>CAVTKV010000001.1:0-75147 GCA_963735395.1 uncultured Acidimicrobiales bacterium
CAACGTGTGCAAGGGCAGCGCGGTGTCCGTCGAGCAGATCGCCCGGGCGCTGCTGGGCATGGCCACCCGGCCCATGCGCCTCGTGTCGGACCCGGCGCTGCAACGGCCCGTCGACATCCCCGTCCTGGTGGGCGACAACAGCGCGCTGCGTCGGGCCACGGGATGGGAGCCGACGATCCCGCTCGAGCAGACGCTGTCGGACGTCCTGGCAGACTGGCGGGCCCGCCTTGGCTGCTGACAACCTGGCGGACTTGCAGGAGGAGACCTCAACGTGACCAAGCGAGCGCTCGTGACCGGCATCACCGGGCAGGACGGCTCCCACCTGGCCGAGCTGCTGCTCGACAAGGGCTACGAGGTGCTGGGCATGGTCAGGCGCACCAGCACGGTCAACTGGGAGCGCATCGGCCACTTCCAGGACCGCATCACCTTCGTGCACGGCGACCTGCTCGACCAGGTGTCGATCCTGACCATCCTGCAGGAGTACCAGCCCCAGGAGGTCTACAACCTGGCGGCCCAGTCGTTCGTGCCCACCTCGTGGCAGCAACCGGTGCTCACCGGCGAGTTCACCGCCATCGGCGTGACCCGCATGCTCGACGCCATACGCATCATCGACCCCGAGATCCGCTTCTACCAGGCGTCGTCCAGCGAGATGTTCGGCAAGGTCGTCGAGGTTCCCCAGCAGGAGACCACGCCGTTCTACCCCCGGTCGCCCTATGGCGTGGCCAAGGTGTACGGCCACTGGATCACGATCAACTACCGCGAGTCGTACGACCTGCACGCCACAAGCGGCATCCTCTTCAACCACGAGGGGCCTCGGCGCGGCCTCGAGTTCGTGACCCGCAAGATCACCAACGCCGTGGCCAAGATCAAGCTGGGCCTGGCCGACGAGCTGCGCCTCGGCAACCTCGACTCGAAGCGCGACTGGGGCTACGCCGGCGACTACGTCGAAGCCATGTGGCTGATGCTCCAGCAGGATCTGCCCGACGACTACGTGGTGGCCACCGGCGAGACGCACTCGGTGCGCGAGTTCTGCGAGCTGGCGTTCGACCGGGTGGGCCTCGACTGGGAGAAGTACGTCATCGTCGACGAGAAGTTCTTCCGGCCGGCCGAGGTCGACCTGCTGGTCGGCGACTCGTCCAAGGCCCGCACCGTGCTCGGCTGGGAGCCAAAGACCAGCTTCGAGAGCCTCGTGCACCTCATGGTCGATGCCGACGTGGCCCTGCTCGAGGGGAAGCTCAAGGGCATCGCGTGACCACGGTCGCGGTGCTGTGCGGCGGCGTCGGCGCCGCCCGCCTGCTCGCCGGCCTGGTGCGGGCGGTCCCGCCCACAGACGTCACGGCCATCGTCAACACGGCCGACGACATGGTGCTGCACGGGCTCGCCATCAGCCCCGACCTCGACACCGTCGTGTACACCGTCGCCGGTGCCATCGACCCCGAGCGGGGCTGGGGGCTCCGCGACGAGAGCTGGCAGGCCATGGCGTCGCTCGAGCGCTACGGCGGCCAGACGTGGTTCGGGTTGGGCGACCGCGACCTGGGCACCCACCTCTACCGCACCCAGCGGGCCGGTGAGGGCGCACCGTTGTCGACGGTCACGGCCGAGATCGCCCGCGCCTGGGGGCTGGACCTGACCGTGGTGCCGGTCACCGACGACCCGGTGCGCACCAGGCTCACGCTGGCCGGCACCGGCGGCTCGGCGGGCGAGGAGGTCTCCTTCCAGGACTACTTCGTGGCCCGCCGGCACGCCGTGCCGGTGGCGTCGGTGCGGTTCGCGGGCGCCGACCGGGCCGCCCCGGCGCCCGGCGTCCTCGGCGCCCTGGCCGGGGCCGACGCCGTCGTCGTGGCGCCGTCCAACCCCATCGTCTCGATCGGACCGGTCCTGGCCGTCCCGGGCGTGCGCGAGGCGGTCACCGCCCGGCGCGACTCGGTGGTGGCCATCTCGCCGATCGTCGGCGGCAAGGCGCTCAAGGGCCCCGCCGACCGCCTGCTGCGCGAGCTCGGCCACGACGATTCGGTGGTCGGCGTGGCCCGCCTGTACGCCCCGTTCGCCGGCACGCTGGTCATCGACGACGCCGACGCCGCGCACGCGGATGCCGTCCGAGCAGCCGGTTTGCGCTGCGTCGTGACCGACACGATCATGCGTGACCCGGCCGCCGCCTCCGCGCTGTGCAAGGTGGCGCTCGGCCTGTAGCGAAAGGGACCGGTGATGGCTCGCGGACTCGAGATCCTGCCAGTCGAGGGTGTGGGCGAGGTGCGTCCCGGCGACGACCTGTCCCGCCTGCTCGCCCGGGCGGTGCCCGACCTGGCCGACGGCGACGTGCTCGTCGTCACGCAGAAGGTGGTGTCCAAGGCCGAGGCGCAGCTCGTGCCCATCGACCCCAACGACCCCGAGAGCAAGGCCAGGATCGTCGAGGGCGAATCGGTGCGCGTCCTGCGCCGGCGGGGCGAGCTGGTCATCAGCGAGACCCGGCACGGGTTCGTGTGCGCCAACGCCGGCGTGGACATGTCCAACGTCGAGCACGGCTGGGCGGCCCTTCTGCCCGAGGACCCCGACCGCTCGGCCCGACGGCTGCGTGACGGCCTGCGGGGCCGACTGGGCGTGACGGTGGCGGTCATCATCAGCGACACGTTCGGCCGCGTGTGGCGCCAGGGGCTCACCGACGTCGCCATCGGGTGCGCCGGCATCAAGGCGGTGGTCGACCTGCGGGGCACCGACGACGCGCTGGGCCGCGAGCTCGCCGTCACCGAGGTGTGCGTGGTCGACGAGCTGGCCGGGGCGGCCGAGCTGGTCATGGGCAAGTCGAGCGGCATCTGCGCGGCCGTCGTGCGGGGCGTCGAGCCGTCGTGGCTGGGTCGGGGCGAGGTGCGCGCCGAGGTCGTGCGCCCGGCGACCGAGGACCTGTTCCGCTGAGCGATGTAACACCGTTGTCTCCAGGTGCTGCACCTGCACCACCAGCACCTCCACGACTCGCCTGGCACAGCGCGTCAGGTCTGGCGCTCGCCGAACCAGTCGAGGACGCGGGCGGTGCCTTCGGTGAGCGTGGTCCACGGGGCCCAGCCCAGTTGCATGGCGGCCCGGGTGGGGTCGAGCGCCGAACGCTGCAGCTCGCCCGTGCGGGCCGCCGCCAGGCGGGCGGGCCGATCGACGCCCGTCGCCGCGGCCATCGCGGCGTACAGGTCGTTCACCGACGTCTCGATCCCCGTGCCGACGTTGATCAGCAGGCCGTCGCCCCGGTCGGCGGCCCGCACGAACGCGTCGACGCAGTCGTCGACGAAGACGTAGTCGCGCGTCTGCTCGCCGTCGCCGTACACCGTGCACGCCTCGCCGGACAGCAGGTGCGAGGCGAAGATCGCCACCACCCCGGCGTCGCCCTGCGGGTCCTGCCGCGGCCCGTACACGTTGGCCAGGGCCAGCGCCGTGAACTCCAGGGCGTGCAGCTGGCGGTAGACCCGCAGATACTCGAGGGCCACCCGCTTGGACACGCCGTACGGCGACGCCGGCGCCAGCGGCTGCGACTCCTTGGTGGGAAGGTGGCGGGGCGCCACCTCGCCGTAGATCGTGCCCCCGCTCGAGGCGGCCACGACCTTGCGGGTGCCCGCACGGCGGGCGCCCTCGAGCACGTTGACCGTGCCGATGACGTTGACCTCGGCGTCGAACGCCGGCCGGGCGACCGACACGCGCACGTCGACCTGCGAGGCGAGGTGGAAGATCACGTCGGGTGCCCGGCGGGCGATCAGGTCGACCACGTGCGGGTCGCGCACGTCGATCTGATGGAACTTCAGCCGGTTGGTGCGGTCGGCCCGGGACTCGGCCAGGTTGGCCAGCGACCCCGAGCTGAGGTCGTCGAGGGCCTCGACCTGGTGGCCCTCGGCCAGCAGCCGGTCGACCAGGGCCGACCCGATGAAGCCGGCACCCCCCGTGACCAGGAGCTTCATGGGCAGACGGCGGGCTGCCTGACACCGTCGAGCGTGGCAGCGGGCGCGACCACCTCGCCGTCGCCCACCACGCTGTACCCGACGACGCGGGCGCCCGCCTCGATCTGGGCACCGAGGCCGACGATCGACCCCTCGACCACCGCGCCGGTGGCCACCCGGGCCCCGGTGAGCAGCACCGCGCCCTCGACCCGCGCCCCGGTCTCGACCGTCGCCCCCGCACCGACGACCGAGCGGCGCACGGTGGCCCCGGCCGCGACGGCGGCGGAGGGATCGACGGCGGTGACGGGCTCGCCGCGCAGGCCCTCGGTGAGGTCGAGCTGGGCCTGGATGTACTCCTGCGGCGTGCCGGTGTCGATCCAGTACGTCTCGCCGTCGAGGGCGTACAGGCTGCGGTCGTCCACCAGCGCCGGGAAGACCTCGCGCTCGATGGACACCTTGCGGCCACCCTCGATGCGGTCGAGCACCGACGGCTCCAGCACGTAGGTGCCGGCGTTGATCAGGTCGGTCGGCGCCTCGCCCGGCGGTGGCTTCTCGACGAACTCGCGCACCCGGCCGTCGCCGTCGGTGGGCACGACACCGTAGCGCGACGGATCGGCCACCTTGTGCAGGGCGATGGTGGCCTCGGCCCCCATCCGCTCGTGGAAGGCCACGAACTGGGTGACGTCGAGGTCGGTGAGCACGTCGCCGTTCAGCACCAGGAAGCGCTCGTCGATGCCGGCGTCGACGGCGGCGAACCGGACCGCGCCCGCGGTGTCGAGCGGCTCGGGCTCGACGGCGTAGTGCAGCCGGGCGCCCGCGCACCGCCCGTCGGGATAGGCGTCGCAGAAAGCCCCGGGCAGGAAGCCCAGGGACAGCACGACGTCGTCGACGCCGTGGCCGGCCAGGTGGCCGACCACATGCTCGATCATGGGCCGGTTCACGATGGGCAACATCTGCTTGGGCCGGGCGCAGGTGAGCGGCCGCAGCCGCGTGCCGAACCCCCCGACCAGCACCACCGCGCGCACGTCAGCCTCCGGGCAGGGTGGTGGCCGGGTCGCCGGGCAACGTCGTGGCCGTGGGGTCGCCGGGCAGCGTCGTGGCCGTGGGGTCGGCGGGCACCGTGGTGCTGCCGTCGGTCGGCTGCTCGCCCGCGGGGACGGAGGTGGCCGTGGCGTCGTCGGCCGCACCCAACTCGGCGAGCTGGCCGGCCGACTCGGGCTTGGGGATGTCGGTGGTGCCCTCGGGCACGAAGGCGATGGTGAAGCCCTCGCCGTCTTCGCGGAAGCGGATGTCGTTGAAGTCGCGGAGGATCAGCGCCGGCTTCTCGTCGGTGCTCTGCACGTCCTCCCACTGGGCGACGACCAGCTCGGCGTCCTCGTCGCCGCACTTGTCCTCGCCCTCGGTCCACGTCTCGTCGCCGATGGTGAGCGAGTCGTTGGTCAGCTCGATGCCGGCCCCCTCGAGGAAGGCCCCCAGCGTGGCGTTCTCGCCGGCGCCGCCCGAGGAGAAGGGGTGGATGTGGATGACGCCGTCGTCGTGGGTGTGGATGCCGATCGGGCTCTCGAACGTGGGCACGTTGGGCTGGAAGGTGTCGCAGATGTCGACGCCGAACGCCGCATGCCAGTGGTCCTCGTCGACCACCGGCGGGATGTCGGCCTCGGACTTGCGGTCATTGGCCGCGAAGGCGATGAGCCCGCTGCCGAGCAGGACGATGAGGCCGATCACACCAGGAAAGAGCAGGTTGCGCTGCTTGTTGCCCGACGCTCGGCCACCGGCTCGCGCTGCACGCGCGACCTTCTTGGAGGAGGAGGCCTTACCCATAAGTGACCGAGGGTATCCGCAAGCTCATCGCCGACGCGAACGCAGCTCCTCGAACAGCGACTCGTAGCGCTCGGCGATGGCGGCCGGCGACGCCCACGCCTCGACGAACTCGCGCCCCGCGCGGCCCATGGCCCGGGCGCGGTCGGGGTCGTCGAGCAGCGTGGCCAGGGCGTCGGTGAAGGCATCGGGGTCGTCGGGCGGCACGGCCAGCCCGGCTCCCGCCTTGTCGACCACGCGAGCCACCTCGGTGCCCTCGTCGACGCTGGCGACGACCGGGCGCCCGGCGGCCAGGATCGAGTACGTCTTCGACGGCACGCTGGACCGGGCCAGGCCCCGGCGCAGCGGCACGACGTGGATGTCGGCCGCGGCCAGCACCTCGGGCAGCCGCTCCTTGGGCTGGAAGTCGACGAACAGGACGTTGTCCAGCCCGGCGGCCTGTGCCTCGAGCTGGGGCCGCGCCGAGCCGCCGCCGTTGATCACGAACACGACGTCGGCCATGTCGTCCCGCTCGCCCAAGGCGCGGGCCGCGGCCAGCACCAGGTCGAGCGACTGCGAGAACCCGACGTTGCCGGCGTACATCACGACCCGCTTGCCCTCGATGCCGTACTCGCGGCGGTACGTGCCGGCCTCGGGGTCGGCGGGGGTGATGCGGGCCGTGTCGACGAAGTTGGGGATGACACGGATGCGGTCGTGAGCGTCGGGCACCGAGCCGCGGATCTTGGCCACCAGGTTGTCGCGCAGGTCGTCGGACAGCACGGTCACGGCGTCGGAGCGGCGGTAGCTCCAGCGCTCGAGCCACGAGGCCAGCCTGATCACCTGCGGGTTGCTGATGGCGCCCAGCTCGACGGCGACGTCGGGGAACACGTCCTGGATGTTGAACACGAAGGGCACGCGCCAGCGGCGGGCGGCCAGCCAACCGGCGCCGCCCAGCGTGAGGGGCGGCGACATGGCCAGCACGGCGTCGGGGCGGGCGTCCGGGCGCCCCCGCACCCCCATGGCCGACGACAGCACCGTGAACCCGGCGAACGCGGCGGCCCGGGCGGGGATGTTGCGCTTGTCGGTCGGGAACGGGTGCACGCGGGTGATGCGGCCCCACTCGGTGTCCTCGTGGCGCACGACCCGGCCCTCCCAGCCCGGCTCGATGCTGTGGTGCTGGTACCAGGGCAGCGACGTGACGATGTGCAGCTGGTGCCCCCGGGCTATCAGCTCGGTACCGATGCTGGTCATCACCTCGCCGGTCGGCGCAGTGTCCGGGGCGTAGTGCGGGCACAGGACCAGCAGCTTCACGATGCGGCTCCGTCGTCTCGGGCGCCGTCCTCGGTCAGCGGCGCGTTGTCGTCGTGGGTGTCGCCGGTGTCGGACTCGGCGGGGATGGGCATGGCGGGGATGGGCGCCGCCGAGGTGGGCGCCGGGAGTGGGCGCCGCGGGGGTGGGCGCGGCGGCGATGGCGGCCCGGTAGGCGGCCAGCGTGTCGTCGGCGGTGCGCTTCCAGGTGAACTCGGCGACGCGGATGCGACCGGCGGCGGCCAGCCGCGCCCGCTCCTCGCCGTCCTCGAGCATGCGGGTCATCGCCGCGGTCCAGGCCTCGACATCGTCGACGGCGATCAGTCGGCCGGCGCCGCCGACGACCTCGGGCAGCGCGGCGGCGTCGGCCGCCAGCACGGGCGTGCCCAGGCTCATGGCCTCGAGGACCGGCAGTCCGAACCCCTCGTAGCGAGAGGGGAACGTCATGGCCACGGCGCCCCGCACGATGGCGAGCACGTCACGCCGGGGGATGAGCCCGGTGCGCCGGACCCGCCCCCGCAGGCCCATCCTCGAGATCTGGTCGACAACCGCGTGCTCGGCCGGCCCCTCGCCTCCCGTCAGCACCAGCATGGTGTCGTGCTCGTGGGCGGCCACCGAGGCGAAGGCGCGCAGCAGCAGGTCGTGGTTCTTGTGGTTCCAGGTGAACGACGGGAACACGAACCACCGGCGGGGCAGGCCATAGCGGGCCTGGACCTGGGCGACGCTCACCTCGCTGCTGGGCGGGTCGACGCCCCAGGCGGCCAGCTGCACCCGGTCGGGAGACACGCCGAACCGGTCGACCAGCCCCCGGCGCACGAACTCGGTGGGCGCGATCACGCCGGCCGCCCGGCGCACCGACCGTGGGATCGAGCGCTGCAGGTAGGCCCGCTTGGCCGGCTCGAAGTTCTGCGGCATGTCGAACGGCTGCAGGTCGTGGATCGTCACCACGCCGGCCGTGCCCCGCACCAGCGGCAGGACGCCGCCCATGTGGTGGACGAGGTCGACCCCGTCCCGTGTGTGCCGGGCCAGCCACGAGTTCTCGGCGGCGACCCGCAGCGGGCGGAGCCGACCGGTCAACGCCGCGAGGTGGCTGGGGAAGGCCTGGACCACGTCGGGGTAGGTCGGCCCGAACGCGTCGAGCGCGTAGATCGACAGTTCGATGTCGTCGGGAGGGTCGGCCGCTATCTGGCGCAGCATCGCCACCGTCGCCGTCTCGGTACCTCCCACCCGTCCGGGCACCAGCCACAACAGGTTGCAGGCCACCTTCATCGCCCCTGCACCTCCTCGTAGGCGGCGATGGTCGCCGCCGCGGTGGCCTCCCACGTGGTCGCCGCCGCCCGCGCCCGCCCGGCGGCGCGCAGCCGCGCGGCCAGGGCGTCGTCGTCGAGCACCGACGCGACCGCGCCGGCGATGGCGTCGACGTCGTGCGGGTCGACGGCCAGGCCCGCGCCGTCCGCCACCAGCTCCTCGGTGGCGGTGCCGGACGAGGTCACCACCGGCGCCCCCGCCCCCATGGCCTCGGCCACGGGCAGGCCGTACCCCTCCCACAGGCTCGGGTAGCACACCACCGAGGCACCACCGTAGAGAGGTGCGAGCTGCGATCGGGGGACGAAGCCCGTCAGGCGGAGCCGGTGGCCCAGCCGGGCGGCCGGCTCGGCCAGCGACTCGCCCCACCCGTCGGGCCCCACGACCACCAGCGTCACGTCCTGCTGTGGCAGCCGCGAGAAGGCGTCGACCAGCCGCGACAGGTTCTTGCGGGGCTCGAGCGTGCCCACCGACAGCACGTAGCGCCCGGTCAGCCCGTAGCGCTCGCGCACGGCCGCCACCTCGTCGTCGGACACGTCCGCCGTGGTCATGCCCCAGGGCACATGGCGCAGGCGGTCGCGACCGATGCCCGCCGCCACGCAGTCGTCGATCGTCGCCTGCGACGGGCACAGCACCAGGTCGGCGTCGTCGATCACACAGCGCAGGCCGGCCTCGAAGAAGCGCACGCCGTTGCGGGTGAACATCGTGGGGTCACGCCGCCAGGCCACGTCGTGCATGGTCACGACCAGCGGTGCGGTGCGGGGAGGGATGGCGTAGCCGGTGGCGTGCACGACGTCCACGGGGCCGGTCGCCCGCTCGACCCCCGGCCACCGCAGCCGGTGCCACGTCCGGTACAGCACGAGGCGGGGCAGGGCCAGGTGGCGGACCGGGATGGCCGGTCGCCACGCCTCGGGCGGGGGCTCGGCGTGGCGGGCGGCCACCCCGACCTGGTCGACTCGCCCGGTCGCCGCCACGGCCGCGACCTGTTCGATGACGGCGCTGGCCGTGCCCCCCGGCACGCGGTGCCAGCACTGCTCGATCACGACCGCGGCGCGCATGGCCGGGCATCCTCGCACGCTGCGCAAGACCGGCGACACCCGGCCACGTCGCGTGCGGTCCGACGCACCGCCAGCGCGTGGAAAAGGCCCAGTACGATGGGCGTCCATGTCCGAGCAGTGGTCCGATCGCACCGTGGTCGTCACCGGCGGCCGGGGGTTCCTCGGCAAGGCCGTGTGCGCCCGGTTGCAACAGCGCGGGGTCGAGCGGTTGGTCACCCCCGGCTCGGCCGACTACGACCTCCGCCGGCCCGACGACGTCGCCCGCCTCTTCGCGGAGACGCAGCCCGACCTGGTCATCCACTTGGCCGCCCGGGTGGGCGGCATCGGCGCCAACATGGCCGCGCCCGCCGACCTCTACCTCGACAACCTGCTGATGGGCACCTACGTGATCGAGCAGGCCCGCCTGTCGGGCACGCCCAAGACCGTGGTCACGGGCACCATCTGCTCGTACCCCAAGCACACGCCGGTGCCCTTCAGCGAGGACTCGCTGTGGCAGGGCTACCCCGAAGAGACCAACGCCCCCTACGGCATCGCCAAGCTGGCGCAGCTCGTGCAGGCCCAGGCCAACCGGGCCCAGTACGGCCAGGACGTCATCTACCTGATGCCCACCAACCTCTACGGGCCGGGCGACAAGTTCCACCCCGGTGTCAGCCACGTCATCCCCGCATTGATCAAGAAGTGCGTCGAGGCGGTCGAGAGCGGCGCCGACCACATCGACGTGTGGGGCACGGGCTCGGCGTCGCCGCGAGTTCCTCTACGTCGACGACGCCGCCGAGGGCCTGGTGCTGGCGGCCGAGCGCTACGACGGCGCCGACCCGGTCAACCTGGGCACCGACGAGGAGCTGCCCGATCCGCGACCTGGTGGGTCTCATCGCCGGCGCCACCGGGTTCACGGGCGAGATCCGGTGGGACACGTCCAAGCCCGACGGCCAGCCCCGCCGCCGCGTCGACCCCAGCCGGGCGGCCAGCAGCTTCGGGTTCAAGGCCGAGGTCTCCTTCTCCGAGGGCCTGCGCCGCACGGTCGACTGGTACCTGGCCCACCGCGACGAGGCCGTCGCCCGCGACCACTGAGCCCGGTCCCTGCCTCCCTGGCGGCGGCCCCTGAGCTGGGCCCGTGGCTCGACGAGCTCGCCGAGCTGGGGCCGGCGCCGTCAGCCCTCGTCCTGCCGTCGGCCCTCGTCCTGCCGCCACCCGAGCGCGCGGCCGCGGTCCTGGCCCGCATCGGCGTCCCGGACGACGAGATCCCGGCCATCGTCGCCACCCTGCCGTCGCCCGCCGCCGACCCCGATCGGTGGTGGGTGCTCGAGCGGGCCCATCACCGGCTCACGGCGGGTCTGGCGGGGTCCGAGGAAGCGGACGCCGTCCGCTCGGCACCGGGCGGCCGCGGCCCGTGGGGCGGGTGGCCGCCGATCCCGGACGTCGCTGGGACCGGGGTGGGAGTGGTTCCACGTGCACCTGTACCTGGCGGCGGTGCCCGACGTCCTGCGGCTGCACGAGCGTCTCGGCATCGCCCCGGAGGTGACCTGGACGACACTGGGCAACGTCGGCCGCAACGTGGCCATCCACCGCGAGATGTACGGCGCCCCGGGCCTCCACGCCCGGGACTGGCTGGTGCTGGTCGTGCGGGGCCAGCTGTTCCACGTAGGCCGCCTCCAGTACCAGCGGGCGCGGGCGACGTGGTCGACGACCAGGGCCCCGTTCGCCATCGGCGACCCCGTCCTCGACCTGCACATCCCGCCGACCGGCCCGCTCACGCCCGACGCCGGTGGACCAGTCGTTCCTCGATGCCCGTGCGTTCTTCGGGCGCCACTTTCCCGCCGACGACAGCGTGTACGGCGTGTGCACGTCCTGGCTGCTCGACCCGCAGCTCCGGGCCTACCTGCCGGACGACTCGAACATCCTCCGCTTCCAGCAGCGGTTCCAGCTCGACGACGACTGGTCGTTCACCGACGACGCCTCGATCGTCGAGTTCGTGTTCCGCCGCGCCGGCACACCGCCCGACGAACTGCCCCGCCGCACGACGCTCGAGCGCGCGCGTCGTCGACCACATCCGGGCGGGCGGACATTGGCAGACGCGCCGCGGCTGGTGTGCCGTGCCGCCCCGGGAACTCGCCTGAGCCAGCCCGCGACTCAGCCGAGCGAGCGGCGGAACCACGCCGCGGTGCGTTCGAGCCCGTCGCGCAGCTCGACGGCAGGCTCCCAGCCCAGCGCGGTGCGAGCCAGGGTGATGTCGGGCTGGCGCTGCGTGGGGTCGTCGACCGGCAGTGGCTCGTACACGATGTCCGACGACGACGCTGTCACCTCGATGACCAGGTCGGCCAGCTCGACGCACCGTGAACTCGTCGGGGTTGCCGATGTTGACCGGCCCCACCACGTCGCCGTCGAGCAGGGCGAGGATGCCCCGCACCTCGTCGTCGACATAGCAGAACGATCGGGTCTGCGAGCCGTCGCCGTAGATGGTGAGCGGCTTGCCCTGCAGCGCCTGCACCAGGAAGTTGGACACGACCCGCCCGTCCTGGGCCCTCATCCGGGGACCGTACGAGTTGAAGATGCGCAGCAGGCGGACATCGAGGCCGTGGTAGCGGTGGTAGGCCATCGTCATGGCCTCGGCGAAGCGCTTGGCCTCGTCGTACACGCCCCGGGGGCCGATGGGGTTGACGTGGCCCCAGTACGACTCGGGCTGCGGGTGGACCTGCGGGTCGCCGTACACCTCGCTGGTGGACGCCAACAGGAACCGGGCGCCCTTGGCCTTGGCCAGGCCCAGGCTGTTGTGGGTGCCCAGGCTGCCGACCTTGAGCGTCTGGATCGGCATCTCCAGGTAGTCGACCGGCGACGCGGGGCTGGCGAAGTGGAGCACGGCGTCGACCGCACCCGGGACCCAGATGAACGTGCTCACGTCGTGGTCCACGAAGCTGAACCCCGGCCGGGTGAACAGGTGCTCGATGTTGGCCACGTCGCCCGTGACCAGGTTGTCGAGCGCGACGACCTCGTCACCCCGCCCGAGGAGCGCCTCGCACAGGTGTGAGCCCAGGAACCCGGCTCCCCCGGTCACCACCACTCGGGCCATCGGCCCCTCCCCTCTCGGCGGCCGCGCGGCCGCTGGTCAGCGGCCGATGCCGGTGTAGACGAAGCCCCGGCGCTCGAGCGCCGGCTTGTCGAGCAGGTTGCGGGCGTCGACCACCCGGGGCTCGCTCATCAGCCCGGCCACCTTGTCGAAGTCGAGCCAGCGGAACTCGTCCCACTCGGTCAGCACCACCAGGACGTCGGCATCGTCGCACACCGAGTAGGGGTCGGCCGCCGGGTCGACCCCGCCGACCGGCGCCCGGACCGCGGGGTCGTAGGCCCGCACCTCGGCTCCCTCGTCGGTGAGCAGCGAGACGATGCGCAGCGCCGGCGAGTCGCGGGTGTCGTCGGTGCGGGCCTTGAACGTCAGGCCCCACACGCCGACCTTGACGCCGGCCAGCGAGCCGCCCACCAGGTGGCGCACCTTGGTGACCACCCGCTGGAACTGGTCGTCGTTGACCGTGATGACGCCCCGCAGCAGGTCGAACGAGTACCCGGCCGAGTCCGCGATGTGCACCAGCGCCCGCGAGTCCTTGGGGAAGCAAGAACCGCCCCACCCCGGGCCGGGCTTGAGGAACTCGTGGCCGATGCGCTTGTCGTACCCCATGCCGAGCACGACGTCCTTGACGTCGGCGCCGACCGCCTCGCACACGGCGGCGATGGCGTTCACGAAGCTGATCTTGGTGGCCAGAAAGGCGTTGGACGCGTACTTGATCGTCTCGGCCGACGCCGGGTCGGTGACGATGATGGGCGCCGTGACCCCGATGTACAGCGATGCCACCCGCACGGCGGCCGACTGGTCGTCGCTGCCGATGACGATGCGGTCGGGGTTGAGGAAGTCGTGCACCGCGGAGCCCTCGCGGAGGAACTCGGGGTTGGACACGACGGCGACGTCGTCGCGCCCCAGCACCCGCTCGACCACCCGGGTCGAGCCCACCGGCACGGTCGACTTGTTGACCACCACGGCCTCGGACGGCAGGACGGGCCCGATCTGCCGGGCGGCGGCCTCGATGTAGGACAGGTCGGCCGACCCGTCGTCGCCCTGCGGCGTGGGCACGCACAGGTAGGCGTACTCAGCGGCGCGGGCGGCCAGCCCGGCGCCGACGACGAAGCTGAGCCGCCCGCCGTCCATGCCCTCGCGGACGAGGGCGTCGAGCCCGGCCTCGACGATGGGGATCTCGCCCCCGTTGAGGCGGGCCACCCGCTCCTCGTCGATGTCGGCGCAGATCACGTCATGGCCGAGGGACGAGAAGCACGCCGCGGTCGTGAGACCTACGTACCCCGCCCCGATCACCGCGATCTGCGCCATCGTCTGAGCCTCCTGTGAACCGCGGCCTACCCCGCGATGCGGTCGTCGTCGACCGGACCACCCGTCCGAACCGGACACGCTAGTAGGCACGTCGCCGCCGAGCGCCATCACCGGGCGGGTGCGGCCCGAGGCGGGTGGGCTAGCCTCTCCGGTGTTCCGTCGCGGCCTGGTCGCGAACGATGTCAGGCGGGTCGTGGGGCCGCCTCACCCGCTGGACGTTCTTCAGAGAGGTTCGCCGTGCGCAATGCCCTCGGTGCCATCCAATCGCTGCTGGTCCTCGGGGGGTCGTCCGACATCGGGG
The DNA here is from genome assembly GCA_963735395.1 of uncultured Acidimicrobiales bacterium. Classification (GTDB taxonomy): domain Bacteria; phylum Actinomycetota; class Acidimicrobiia; order Acidimicrobiales; family VFJN01; genus ZC4RG19. The sequence continues at coordinate 14,056 of CAVTKV010000001.1, forward strand.
CCGCCATCGCCGAGCGCCTGGTCCCCGGCGGGTGCCGCCGCATCGTGTTGGCCGGACGCCGGCCCGATGCCATGGAGCCGGTGGCCGAGCGCCTGCGGGCGGCCGGCGCCGAGGTGGCCGTCACCGCGTGGGACGCCACCGACATCGGCAGCCACGCCGACGCGATCAAGGCCGCGTGGGCCGCGCTTCCGGGCGGGGGCTCGTCCGACGATGTCGACTGCGTCCTGCTCGCCGCCGGCGTGCTGGGCGACCAGGACCACCTCGAGGACGACCCGTCCGCCGCGGCCGAGCTGGCGACCGCCAACTACTCGGGGCCGGTGTCGACGCTGCTCCACGTGACCCGGCGCCTCGAGGAGCAGGGCCACGGCACGATCGTGGTGCTCAGCTCGGTCGCCGGCGAGCGCGTGCGGCGGTCCAACTTCGTGTACGGGTCGTCCAAAGCCGGCCTCGACGGCTTCTGCCAGGGCCTCGGCGACTCGCTCGACGGCACCGGGGTCAACGTGATGGTGGTCCGGCCCGGGTTCGTCCACTCGTCGATGACCGAGGGCAAGGACGCCCCGCCCCTGTCGACCACACCGCAGGCCGTGGCCGACGCGGTGGCCGACGGCCTGGCCTCCGGCAGGCACACGGTGTGGGTGCCGGGTACGTTCCGGTACGTCATGAGCGCGTTCCGGCACCTGCCCCGCCCCCTCTGGCGCAAGCTGTCCTCGCGGATGTGAGGCGCCCACCAGCATGAGCACCGTGTCTGCATCGTCCGCGTCGGCGTCGGACGTGCCCGGCGAGTCCGCGCACGGCGACGGGCCCGCGTCATCGGGTGCACCGCCACCCAAGGCGATGTCGTTGCCCGTCGGGCTGGTGAAACTCGCCCGGCCCAAGCAATGGGCCAAGAACGTGCTGGTGTTCGCGGCGCCCGCGGCCGCCGGCGTGCTCGACAACCGCGAGTGGGCCATCGACGCCGGGGTGGCGTTCGTCTGCTTCTGCCTGGCCGCCGCCGGCACGTACTACGTCAACGACGCCCGCGACGTCGCGGCCGACCGGCTCCATCCCAAGAAGTCCCGCCGGCCCGTCGCGTCGGGCGTCGTGCCGGTACCCCTCGCCTACGCCGGCGGCGCCGTCCTGCTCGCCGCGTCCCTGGCCCTGGCCCTCACGGTCAACGGCAACCTGGCGCTCACCGTCGGCGGCTACGTGGTGCTCACCACCGCCTACACGTCGTGGCTGAAGCACGTCGCCGTGGTCGACCTGGTGGCGGTGGCCGCCGGGTTCGTGCTGCGGGCCGTGGCCGGGGCCGCCGCCACCGAGGTGCCCATCTCCGACTGGTTCTTCATCGTCACCAGCTTCGGTGCCCTGTTCATGATCTCCGGCAAGCGGGCCGCCGAGGCCAAGGAGATGGGCGACGACGCCAGCGAGTTCCGCTCGGTGCTCGCCGCCTACAGCCCCAGCTACACCGCCTACCTGCGGTCGGTCACGTCGGGGGCCGTGCTGGTCGCGTACTGCCTGTGGGCGTTCGAAAAGGCCGACACGGTCAGCGCCTCGACCACCGTCCCCTGGTACCAGCTCTCGATCCTGCCGTTCGTCATGGCCGTGCTGCGCTACGCGCTCGTGCTCGACCAGGGCCGGGGCTCTGCGCCCGAGGAGATCATCCTCGGCGACCGCGCCCTGCAGCTGATCGGCGTGGCCTGGGCCATCGTCTTCGCGATCGGGGTGTACACCGCATGAGCCGGGCCGACGCCGACGACGTCGAGATCGTCACCGGGTGGGGCCGCAGCCCGCGCTCGGCGTCGCACGTCGTGCACCCCACCAGCCCGGACGAGCTGGCCATGGCCGTCAAGGCGGCCGGTCCCCGTGGCGCGATCGCCCGCGGCCTGGGCGCGTCCTACAACGACGCGGCCATGAACGCCGGTGGCACGGTGGTCAGCTCCACGGCCGTGTCGGGCCTGCTCGAGCTCGACAACACGGCCGGCACCGCCCGGGTGCTGGCGGGCACGTCCATCGACGATCTGCTGCACGCCATCGTGCCCCAGGGCTGGTTCGTCCCGGTCACACCCGGCACCAAGCACGTCACCATCGGCGGGGCGATCGCCGCCGACATCCACGGGAAGAACCACCACGCGACCGGCGGCTTCGGCGCCCATGTGCGGTCGATGGTGCTCGCGTTGCCCGACGGCACCCGGCGCACGCTCACGCCCGACGATCGTCCCGACGAGTTCTGGGCCACGTGCGGCGGCATGGGCCTGACGGGCACGATCGTCGAGGCCACCATCAGCCTGCATCCGATCGAGACCAGCGTGCTCCGCATCGACAGCGACCGGGTGCCCGACCTCGACACCCTGCTGGCCCTCCTGTCCGAGGGCGGCCGCAGGCACCGGTACTCGGTGGCGTGGATCGACCTGCTGGCCCGGGGGCGCTCGCTCGGGCGCTCCGTCCTCACCCAGGGCGACTTCGCCGCCGTCGCCGACGTGCCGGTCCGCCACTTCCACGGCCACGATCCGCTGGCCTACTCTCCGCCGCCCACCATCACCGCACCTCCCGGCGTGCCCAGCGGCGTGCTCAGCCGCCCGAGCATCCGGGCGTTCAACGAGATGTGGTACCGCAAGGCGCCCCGCCGACGCCGGGACGAGCTGCAGTCGATCGACAAGTTCTTCTACCCGCTCGACATGGTGCGCGAGTGGAACCGCATGTACGGCCCGCGTGGCTTCCTGCAATGGCAGTGCCTGGTGCCGTTCGGCGAAGAGACCGTGCTGCGCGAGATCGTCGAGACGCTGTCAGACCACCAGGCGCCCAGCTTCCTGTCGGTGCTCAAGTACTTCGGCGAGGCCGACCCGGCGCCGCTGTCGTTCCCCGGACCGGGGTGGACGCTCACGCTCGACGTCCCCACCACCATCGGGGGGTTGGGCCCGCTGCTCGACCGCCTCGACCGCCGGGTGGTCGACGTCGGCGGCCGCCTCTACCTGGCCAAGGAGAGCCGCATGCGGCCCGACCTGGTGCCGGCCATGTACCCGCGCCTGGCCGAGTGGCGAGAGGTGCGCGACCGCATGGACCCCGACCGGCGCATGGTCAGCGACCTCGCCCGCCGCCTCGACCTGCTGGGCTGAGCTGGTCCGGCCGTCAGTCGGTCACACGGTCAGGCGGGCGACCAGGCGGTCGAGGCTCTCGCGGTAGTGGGGCAGCAGCGGGAACCCTGCGAGCCGCAGCGCGGCGTTGTCGAGCACCGAGTTGGCCGGGCGAGGCGCGGGTCGGGGCGGGTCGAGGTCGGCCGTCTTGATGGGCCGCACCTTGGCGGGGTCGTGACCGGCCGAGCTGAGGATCGCCTGCACGAACTCGTACCAGCTCACGTCGCCCTGGTTGGTCATGTGGAACAGGCCCGGCACCCGTGACGCCGCCAGGCGGCGGATGCCAACGGCCAGGTCGGCGGTGAAGCTGGGATGGCCCCGCTGGTCATCGACGAAGGCCAGCTCGGGCCGATCGGCCAGCCCGAGCACGGTCTTGACCATGTTGCCGCCGTGCTCGCCGCACACCCACGAGGTGCGCACGACGCTGGCACCTCCGCCCGCGTGCACTGCGACCTCGTGCTCGCCGCCCCACTTGGACCGTCCGTAGACCGACTGCGGGTTGGGGCGGTCCCACTCGACGTACGGCGTGTCCTTGGTGCCGTCGAACACGTAGTCGGTCGACACGCAGCAGAGGTAGGCGCCCACGCGGCGGCTGGCGTCGGCCACCCACCGGGTGCCCAGGGAGTTGACCCGGTAGGCCGTGTCGGGGTCGCTCTCGCAGGCGTCGACGGCCGTGTACGCCCCGGCGTGCAGCACGACGTCGGGCCGCACGGTGGTGACGGCCTGGTAGACGGCGTCGCGGTCGCCCACGTCGAGCGTGGCATGGGTGCCCGCCACAACCTCGTCGCCCTGGGCCTCGCAGTGCAGGTGCAGGTCGCGACCGAGCTGGCCGCCCGCACCGGTGATCAGGACCTTCATGCGTGCCGGCCGGCGCTCAGGCGAGCCCCGCCCGCTCCTTGAGCGGGCGCCACCACCACTCGTTGGCCCGGTACCAGGCGACCGTCTCGTCGAGCGCTTCGTCGAGCGTGCGCTGCTTGCGCCACCCCAGCTCGGTGACCTTGTCGATGTTGACCGAGTAGCGGCGGTCGTGGCCCAGGCGGTCGGTCACGTAGTCGACCCGCTCCTCGCCCACGCCGAAGGCGGCCAGCAGCTTGTCGACCAGGACCCGGTTCGGGGTCTCGTTGCCGGCGCCCAGGTTGTAGACCTCGCCCGGCGTGCCCTTGGCCAGCACCAGCGCCACGCCGGCGCAGTGGTCGTCGACGTACAGCCAGTCGCGCTCGTTGAGGCCGTCGCCGTAGAGCGGGATGTTGCCGCCGTCGATCAGGTTGGTGGTGAACAGCGGCAGCGCCTTTTCCGGGAACTGGTACGGCCCGAAGTTGTTGGTGCAGCGGGTCACGGTGACCGGGAGGCCGTAGGTGGAGAAGTACGACAGGGCGATGAGGTCCGAGCCCGCCTTGGAGGCCGAGTAGGGCGACCGGGGGTCGAGCGGATCGGTCTCGAGCGAGGAGCCCTGCTCGACCGAGCCGTACACCTCGTCGGTGCCGATGTGGATGACGCGGGGGATCTCGAGGCGCCGAGCCGTGTCCATGATGACGTTGGTGCCGAAGCAGTTGGTGTTGACGAAGTCGTCGGGCCCGGCGATCGACCGGTCGACGTGGCTCTCGGCCGCGAAGTGGACGACGGCGTCGTGGCCGGCCATCGCCTCGTCCAGGGTGCCGGGGTCGCAGATGTTGCCCTTGACGAAGCTGTAGCGGGGACCGTCGTCGACATCCTTGAGCGTCGACAGGTTGCCGGCATAGGTGAGGGCGTCGTAGACGGTGACCTCGTCGTCCGTGTTGGCGAGCACCCAACGGACGTAGTTCGAGCCGATGAACCCGGCCCCACCCGTGACGAACTGCTTCATGCGATCTCCTGGATTGCGGGACGGAACAGTCTTGCAGGTCATGGCGCTCGCCCGCTCATGACGCCTCCGGCGCCGGGCCGCTCTGGCCCCGGCCTCGCGTTCGCTCGGCCTCAGGCGACCGGTAGGCCCAAGTCGCGGGCGATGACCAGGCGCTGGATCTCGCTGGTGCCCTCGCCGATCTCGAGGATCTTGGCGTCGCGGTACTGCCGCGCCACCAGGGTCTCGTCCATGAAGCCGTAGCCGCCGAACACCTGGGTGGCCATGCGGGTGGCCGTGACCGCCGACTCGGTGGCGTAGAGCTTGGCCATGGCCGCCTGGCGCTTGTAGGGCCGACCGGTGTCGCGCAGCCAGGCCGCCTGGTAGGTGAGCAGGCCGGCGTTCTCGGCCATGACCGCCAGGTCCGAGCAGGCGAACGCCACCGCCTGGTTGGCGCCGATGGCCCGCCCGAACGCCTGGCGTTCGCCCGCGTAGGCCACCGACTGCTCGAGGCAGCAGCGGATGACGCCCACGGCCAGGGCGGCGATGGCGATGCGCCCTTCGTCGAGGATGTGCAGGAACTGGGCGAACCCCCGGCCCCGCTCCCCCAGCAGGTTGCCCGCCGGCACCCGGCAGTCGCTGAGGCTGAGCCCGTGGGTGTCGGATGCGTGCCAACCCATCTTGCGGTAGGGCGGCTGGACGGTCAGGCCGGGCGTGCCGGCCGGGACGATGATCGTCGAGATCTCGGGCGTGCCGGCACCGCCGCCGCCGGTGCGGGCGGTGACCGTCACCAGTGAGGTCATCGCGGTGCCCGAGTTGGTGATGAACGCCTTTTCGCCGTCGATCACCCATTCGCCCGCCGGGTCGGCGGTTCGGACGCCCGCGTCGCCCTGGCCGCCGGCGCCGCCGTCGGCGGCCTCGAGGCGGGCGGTGGTGCGGGTGCCGCCGGCGTCGCTGCCCGCGTCGGGCTCGGTCAGGCCGAAGCCGCCCAGCGCCCGGCCCGCACACAGGTCGGGCAGCCAGGTCTGGCGCTGCTCCTCGGTGCCGAACCGGAAGATCGGGTTGGCGCCCAGGCCCACGCCGGCCTCGAGCGTGATGGCCAGCGACTGGTCGACCCGGCCCAGCTCCTCGATGGCGATGCACAGCGTCGTGAGGTCGGCGCCGCCCCCGCCGTACTCCTCGGGGAACGGGATGCCGAACAGGCCCAGCTCGCCCATCTGCCGCACCACGTCGATGGGGAACGTGTGGTCGGCGTCCCAGCGCTCGGCGTGCGGTGCGATCTCGCCCTCGGCGAAGTCGCGCACCACCTTGCGCAGGGCCTGCTGCTCGTCGGTGAACTCCACGTGCACGACGGCGATGGTACGGCTCCTATCCTCCGAACGTGATGGCGACCCGCCGAGCTCGAACCCTGCGCAACCACCCCCGGATCCCGGGGGTCGTTGCCCACGGTTCGCAGCCCACCGACGCGACAGGGCCCACCCCGGGCGGGTGTGCCCCCAACCCGGGGCCCGACGCACCGCGTCGGCGACGGGACGGGTGCCGATGACCGTCGCGCACGACACCCCGCTCGCCGTCGTCGGCGGCCGGCTGCTCACCGGGCTGGTCGATGTCACGTCGGACCTGGCCGCCCTCGAGGGCCACGGGCTCTGGGCGGTGGTGCTGCCCTTCGACGGCGAGCCCGTCCTCGCCCGGTTCGCCCAGTCCCGGCCCGCCCGCCCGTGGCCGGGCCCGCCGTGGCAGGGGCCCGACCCCGACGCCTGGACCACCTCGCTCGATCGCGTCGGGTTCTGCGCCGGCGTCGACGCCATCCGGGCCGCGATCGCCGCCGGCGACGTCTACCAGGTCAACCTCACCCGCCGGCTGTCCGCCCCCCTGCCCGCCGACGCCGACATCGCCGCGCTCGGCGCGGCCCTCGGCCGGGGCAACCCCGCGCCCTACTCGGCGGTCGTGCGGCTGCCGTCGGTCGGCTGCCACGTGGCCTCGGCGTCGCCCGAGCGCTTCCTGCGGCGCGACGGCGACCGGGTGGCGTCGTCCCCCATCAAGGGCACCGCGGCCGACCCCTCCGGCTTCCTGCCCAAGGACCGGGCCGAGAACGTCATGATCGTCGACCTGGTGCGCAACGACCTGGGGCGCGTGTGCGAGTGGGGGTCGGTCCAGGTCCCTGCCCTGTGCGCGGTCGAGCACCACCCGGGCCTGGTGCACCTCGTCTCGACCGTCACCGGACGGCTGCGGCCCGACGTGACCTGGAGCGACGTGATCGCCGCCACGTTCCCGCCGGGGTCGGTCACGGGCGCTCCCAAGCTCGCCGCCCTCGACCACATCGCCCGGCTGGAAACCGCCCCGCGGGGCGTCTACTGCGGCGCGGTGGGCTGGGTCGATGCCGAGGCCCGCTGCGGCGAGCTCAACGTCGCCATCCGCACGTTCTGGATCGAGGAGGGCGAGCTGCACTTCGGCACCGGCGGCGGCATCACCTGGGGCTCGACCCCCGAGGGCGAGTGGGCCGAGACCGAGCTCAAGGCCCGGCGGCTCCTGGCGGTGGCGTCGGACGCCCCCGTCCCCGCCGGGGGCTGAGAGGCCGAGCGGATAGGGCGTTCGCCGCAGCCGACGCGTGGGAATTTGGTGTTGGAGCACCAGCTCCACAGCCGGCCGACCAACAACACGGCGACCGCAGCCCGCGGCGACGTGACCCAACCGCGCACGCTCTGAGTCGACGGCGGGCCCCGCCGTCGGGTTCGATGCACGGCATGAACGCGAGCGCGAGCGCCGTCTGGCTGAACGGCACGTTGGTCGACCCCGATGCGGCGACCGTGTCGGTCTTCGACCACGGGCTGACCGTGGGCGACGGGGTGTTCGAGACGCTCAAGGTGATCGGCGGCCGGCCGTTCGCCGTGCGCCGGCACCTCGAGCGGCTGCACCGGTCGGCCCAGGGGCTCGGCCTGAACGTGCCCCTCACGGACGCCTCCCTACGCGGGGTCGTCGACGAGGTGGTGGCCGCCGCTGGGCTCGACCTCGCCAGACTGCGGATCACACTGACCGCCGGGGTCACGCCCCTCGGGTCGGGCCGCACCGGTGGCGAGCCGACTCTCATCGTCGCCGCCGGCTCACTCACGCCGTGGCCTGCCGAGACCACCGCGGTGACCGTCCCCTGGCCCCGCAACGAGCGGTCGGCCCTGGCCGGGATCAAGACCACGTCATTCGCCGAGAACGTCGTGGCGCTGGCAGAGGCCCACAAGGTCGACGCCTCGGAGGCGATCCTGCCCAACACCCGGGGCGACCTGTGCGAGGGCACGGGAACCAACGTGTTCGTGGTTGCCGGCGGCCGACTCGTGACCCCGTCGCTGCTGTCGGGCTGCCTCGCCGGCGTGACCCGGGCCCTCGTGCTCGAGGTGGTGCCCGACGCCGACGAGGACGACCTGCCCATGGCGGTACTGGCCGAGGCCGACGAGGTGCTGCTCACGTCGACCACCCGCGACGTCCAGCCGCTGCGCCTGCTCGACGGCCGCGCCCTGCCCGGCGTCGACGGGCCGTACGCCCAGCGGGCGATGGCCGCCATCGCCGAGCTCCAGGCCCGCGACATCGACCCGTGACGCGGCTGCGGCCGACCGCCCGGGGCGGTCGGCCGCAGCCTCATCTCGACGTCAGCCCGGTCGCCCGCCGGCGCCCCCGGTCCCGCAGATCAGAAGGTCAGCAGGTCAGCAGGTCAGCAGGTCAGCAGGTCAGCACGGTCAGCACGTCAGCACGTCAGCGAGCGACGCCCGCCAGGGAGCCGGTGACACCGCCGGCCGGGTCGGCGACGATGCACAGCAGCTCGCGGTCGCCGGCGTCCCAGGAACCCGCGGTCGGCTCCAACCACGTGACCGTGAGCGCCGACTGGTCGTAGGGCAGGCCCACGAAGCTCTCGAAGTTGCTGAGGCACTGGTCGTTGACGATGGTCTCCATGGCCGTGGGATCGGGCAGCTCGTCGCCCTCGATGATGTAGCTGTAGAACACCTCGCTGGCGTGGGGCTCCTCGCACGGGACGACGGGCACCTCGGTCACCTCGCCGGTCGCCGAGGAGTCGTCGGGCAGGCAGTCGCCGACCGCCATCTCGAACACGTCGGCGTCGCCCGCCTCGGTCACCTCGTCGGTCTCGTCGTCGCGGGCGGGCTCGTCGTCATCCGAGCCGCAGGCGCTCAGGCCGACGACGATCAGCCCGGCGAAGACGACACCGAGCGCGGGAAAAGAGCGTTGACGGATAGGCACAGGAATCTCCCAGAGTGAAGGTCGGCCAGCGGGCCGACAGAATCGTCAGGCGGGCGAAGGTAGTACGCCCGACCGCCCCGGCGCGCGCGGGTCGCGTGGCCGTTCCAGGGGCTGCGGGCGCGCGATCGACGTCAGCACCCTGTCACCGTCCACTGCGGATCGATCAGCTCAGAGCGGGCGCAGGTGGACCACGTCGCCGACGGCGAGGGTGCGGCGATCGCCCTCGAGCGTCTCGACCACGAGGTGGCCCTCGGCGGTGACGTCGACGGCCGTGCCCTCGACGTCATCGGCGCCGAGGTCGACCCGGACACGGCGGCCCAGGGTGGCGGAGCGGCGGCGCCACTCGGCCAGCAGGTCGGCGGCGCCCGACCCCACCAGCGCGCGGTAGCGGACGTCGAGACGGCGCAGGAACGCCACCAGCACGTCGACCCGTTCCACCGGCGCGCCGACCCAGTTGAGCGCCGTGGCGATGCCGGCGACCTCGGCCAGGGCGTCGTCCGCGCCGGTGCCGTTGGACGCCTCGACGGCCTCGGCGGTCCCGGCGAGGTCGCCGTTGGCGAGGTCGCGCGTGGCGAGGTCGCCCCCGCCATCGGCCGGCAGCCGGGGCCATGTCACGTTGAGGCCGACGCCAACGACCACCACCGCCCGGTCGTGGGGGGCGGGCGCCCTGTAGCCGCCCGAGATCGCGCTGCCCGCCGGCCAGTCGGCCTCGGCCAGGATGCCGGCCAGCTTCCGATCACCGTCGTCGGTGGTGACCACCAGGTCGTTGGGCCACTTGAGCCCTGCGGTCACGCCGGCCACCTGCTCGATCGCCTCGGCCATGGCCACCGCGGCCGCCATGGTCACGGCCCCGGCGACGCCAGCGGGCGGCCGCAGCAGCACCGACAGCAGCAGCGACCCCCGGGGCGGCGCCACCCAGGTGCGGGCCTGGCGTCCACGCCCCGCGGTCTGGTGGTCGGCCACGACCACGATGCCCTCGGGTGCGCCGTCGCGCGCCAACGCCATGGCGTCGGCGTTGGTCGACCCGGTCGACGCCACCCACCTCACGTCGGCGAACCGGGTGCCGACGAGGGCCTCACAGGCGCGCGCGGCACCCGCAGCAACGCCGTCGTCACCGTCGAATCTGGCACCACCCTCCGACATGCCCGTAAACATATGGCGTGCTCTCGAAGATCTTGATCGCCAATCGGGGTGAGATCGCGGTGCGGGTCATCAGGGCCTGCCGCGACCTCGGCATCACCTCTGTCGCCGTCTACTCCGACCTCGACCGCGACAGCCTGCACGTCCGGCTGGCCGACGAGGCCTACGCGCTGGGCGGCCAGACCGCCGCCGAGAGCTACCTCGACACCGAGAAGATCCTGGACATCATCGAGCGCTCCGGCGCCGACGGCGTCCACCCGGGCTACGGGTTCTTCAGCGAGAACACCGACTTCGCGCGGGCCATCACCGCCCGCGGCGTGACGTTCATCGGCCCGCCCCCCGAGGCCATCGAGGTCATGGGCGACAAGGTGTCGTCGCGCATCGCCGCCCAGGAGGCGGGCGTCGAGGGCGTGCCCGGCACCACCGAGTTCCTCACGTCGAGCGACCAGGTCGTGGCCTTCGGCGAGGAGCACGGCTGGCCGGTGGCCATCAAGGCCGCCTACGGCGGCGGCGGCCGGGGCATGCGGGTGGTGCGCGCCGCGGCCGAGGCGGCCGAGGCGCTCGAGTCGGCCCAGTCCGAGGCGCTCAAGGGCTTCGGCCGCAGCGAGTGCTACGTCGAGCGCTACCTGACGTGGCCCCGCCACATCGAGATGCAGGTCTTCGCGGACACCCACGGCAACGCCGTGTGGCTGGGTGAGCGTGACTGCTCGGCGCAGCGGCGCCACCAGAAGCTCATCGAGGAGAGCCCCGCTCCCCTGTTCCCCGACGAGATCCGCCAGGCCATGGGCGAGGCCGCCGTCAAGGTCACCAAGGCGTGCGGGTACGTCAACGCAGGCACCGTCGAGTTCCTGTTCCAGGACGGCGAGTTCTACTTCCTCGAGATGAACACCCGGCTGCAGGTCGAGCACCCCGTCACCGAGCTGGTCACCGGCCTCGACCTGGTGGCCGAGCAGATCCGGGTCGCATCGGGCGAGCCGCTGTCGGTCGCTCAGGACGACATCGTGCGACGCGGCCACGCCATCGAGGTGCGCATCAACGCCGAGGACCCGGCCGGGGGCAAGTTCCTGCCGTCGCCCGGTCCCATCACCAAGCTGCGGGTGCCGCAGGGCTACGGCGTGCGCTGGGACGGCGGGTACGAGGCCGGCGACGAGGTCAGCCAGTACTACGACAACCTGGTGGGCAAGCTCGTCTGCTGGGGTGCCGACCGCGACGTGGCCATCGCCCGCACCATCCGGGCGCTCGGCGAATTCGAGATCGCCGGCCTGGCCACCACCATCCCCGCGGACCTGGCGATCCTGCGCCACCCCGACTTCGTGGCCGGCGAGCACTCGACCAGGTGGGTCGAGGACCGCCTCGACCTGACCGCCACCGCTGCGCCCACGTCGGCTCTCGTTCCGGCCGCAGACGGCGCCGAGGGCGAGGCGCCCGAGCCCAAGGTGCGACGCGACGTCGACGTCGAGGTGAACGGCCGCCGCTTCGGCGTCACGGTGTGGGTGCCCGAGTCGCAGGTCGGTGCGGTCGCCGCCCCTGGTGGTGCCGGCAAGTCCTCGCCCCGCCCCCGCCGCTCGACCGGTGCGTCGGCCGCCGCCGCGGGCAGCGGCAACGTGGCGGTGCCCATGCAGGGCACGATCGTCAAGGTGCTCGTGGCCGTGGGCGACACGGTCGAGGAGGGCCAGACGGTGTGCGTGCTCGAGGCGATGAAGATGGAGAACAACATCGCCGCCGACAAGTCGGGCACGGTGACAGAGGTCAAGGCCGAGGCCGGCCAGTCGGTCGGCTCGGGCGACGTCGTCGTCGTGATCGAGTAGCCCCGAGCGTCATCCCCGGGGTCAGATCTGGGTTGGGTCCCCACCTCCCTCTGCGTCTGGCGTCCCTCAGTGCCGCGACGGCAACCCAGAACCGCCGGATCGCGGCGGCGACGGACCCGGACCACGCCGATCTAGTCCCAGAGCAGCTCTGGCGTCCCTCAGTGCCCCGACGGCACCCCAGAACCGCCGGATCGCGGCGGCGACGGGAGGCGGACATCGCCCGTGGTCGAACGGTCGGCGCCGCTACGGCGGGTGGCGCCGAGCGCCTAGGGTTGCCGCAGCGACGCGGAGCGGGTGCCGATCGCCGACACCGACCGCCCGCCCGGCCCTGCCGACATCGGGACCACCAGATCCCCTGCGACCGCCTTCCGCAGGGGGACACATGGATCCGCTCTGGCCGCTCGTCACCGAGTTCGCCCGCTCGCACCACGGCGTCATCACGACCGTCGAAGCCCATGCACTCGGCATCCCGCCGTACCGGCTGAGCAAGTGGGCGCGCAGCGGCCGGCTCGTCCACGCCGCCCCGCGTGTGTACGTCGTCTCCGGGGCGCCGCAGACCTGGCACCAGCGCGTGCGGGTCGCGACCGGATCCGGCGCGGGATGGGCGTCCCACCGAACCGCCGCGGCGCTGTGGGCGCTCGACGGGTTCGAGCGGCGCAGCGTCGAGGTCATGACGATCCGTGGACGCCGGCGCAAGCGCCACGGGTGGAAGGTGCACGAGAGCCGGACGCTCCGTGGCGTCGACCTGGCGGTGGTCGACGGCATCCCCTGCACGTCTGTCGTTCGCACGGTCCTCGACCTCCCCGCGGTCGCTCACCCGTACCTGGTCGCCAAGGCGCTCGACCATGCGGGCCGCCGCGACGCGGCGATGCTCGACAAGATGGTCCAGCGCCACCTCGAGCTGCCGCGCCGCGGCAGGCGGGGTGCCGTCCTCCTCAGCGAGATGCTCGACGAGCGACTCGGCACCGGCAGGTTCACAGATACGGACTTCGAGGCCGAGGCCGTGGGGGTCATCCGCTCGGCCGGGTTGCCCGAGCCCGAGCTCCAGCACGAGGTCCGTGACGGGGACTTCGTCGCACATCTCGACCTCGCGTGGCCGGACATCAGGTGGTTGGTCGAGTGCGACAGCCTGGCCTGCCATTCCGGCAAGGGCCCACACGAGTGGGACCGGCGGCGGCGGCGACGGCTGAAGCGGCTGGGGTGGGATGGGGTCGAGGTCACCTACGACGACGTCACCAAGCGCCGCGAGGCGACGGGTCGAGAGCTCCGCGAGCTGTACGACGCCCGCCGGACCGCGGTCTCCGGCGGCTCGCACGAGCCACAACGGCACTCACGGCCGCCAAATGTGTTGGCAGGCGCTGCGGGACGGCGCCAGACCGGTCAGGACCTCGAGGCGTCGTTCGGGTGGTGATGTGTGGTGTGCGGCGGCCGAGTCGACGGTGCGGTCAGCACGAGGTAGCCGGCGGCGGCGAGCGCGACGGCCGCGACGATGACAGGCGGCGACGCATCGACGACCGGGGACACACCGGTGGCCAGGCCGGTCAGGCCGGCCGCGCCGAGCACCAGGTCCATGGCCACATGGCCCCATCGCGGCGGCGTGTCGGCCCGCCCGAAACAACCGCACGTGCCGATCGGGGTGCCCGAACGCAGGGCGACGACAACGAAGACCGCGAACACGGCGAAGCTGGCGCCGACCAGGCCGGCCAGCGCTCGACCGCCCACCACCAGCGTCGCCGCGCCGATCACGGCCTCAACGACCCCGCCGGCACGAACCGCGGTCGCCGTTGCGGGCAGGCCGAGCGTGGTCAACGCACCGACGGTCCGGCTCGGGTCGACCGCCTTGGCTGCGCCGGCGGCCAGCAGGAGAATCGCGCCTGCGGCGACGAGCGCCGTCAGCACGGGTGCTGCTCCACCGGCCTGGCCGGCACCCGGTCGCACACGGCCCCAGGCGAGACCACGGCGAGCGCGATCACTCGGCGGCGTCGGCCAGGGCCTCGGCCAGCGACGGGTGCACGAGCAGGCTCTCGACGATGTCGTTGACCCGCAGGCCGTTGGTGACCGCCACGGCCAGCACCGATATCAGCTCGGCGGCCTGGTGGCCGACGATGGACCCGCCGAGCACCACGCCGGTGGCCGGGTCGGACAGGATCTTGACGAAGCCCTTGGTCTCGTTGTTGATGAGCGCCTTGGCCGACGCCGAGAACGGCACCTTGGTGACCCGCAGCTTGCGGCCCTCGGCGAAGGCGTCGGCCTCGGCCAGGCCCACGTCGGCGATCTCGGGCTCGGTGAAGATGGCCGAGGCGGCCTTGTCGTAGTCGAGGTGGCGATGCACGCGGGTGTGCAGGCCCATGACGTGCTCGGCGATCTTGCGGCCCTGCATCGACGCCACCGACGACAGGGGCAGCTTGCCCGACAGGTCGCCCGCCGCGTAGATGTGCGACACGTTGGTGACGCAGTGGTGGTTGATGGGCACGTAGCCGCCGCCGTCGACCTCGACTCCGGCGGCATCCAGGCCCAGGCCGTCGCTGTTGGGGATCGACCCGATGGCCAGCAGCGCGTGGCTGCCCTGGGCGACCCGGCCGTCGTCGCAGCGCACGGCCACGCCGCCGTCGTCGGTGCGGTCGATGCCCTGGGCCCGGGCGCCCTTGTAGAGCTGCACGCCACGGCGCAGCAGCTCGGACTCGAGTGCGGCCGCCACCTCGGGGTCCTTCTGGGGCAGCACCTGCTGGCGGCTGACGATGAGCGTGACCTGGCTGCCCAGCGACGAGAACATGTGCACGAACTCGACGCCCGTGACGCCCGACCCGATGACCACCAGGTGCTCGGGCATCTCGTTGGGTGGGTAGGCGTCGCGGGTCGTCAGGACGCGCTCGCCGTCGACCGCCGCCCAGTCGGGGATGCGGGGCCGGCTGCCGGTCGACAGCAGGACGGCGTCGGCCTCGATCTCTTGCACGCCTTCGGGCGTGTCGACCACGACCTCGTGGGAGCCCTTGAGCCGGGCCGTGCCGTGGATCATGCGCACCTTCTGGCTGCGCAGCAGCTCGACCACGTTGTGCTCGAGCCGCGCCTCGATGAGCTTGATGCGGTTGCGCAGGCCCTCGAGGTCGAGCTGGGCATCGGGCACCGACAGGCCCATGCCGGCGCTGGCGTCGACGTCGCCCATGGCCCCTGCGGTGGCGATCATGGCCTTGGAGGGGATGCAGTCGAGCAGGTGGGCGGCCCCGCCCACGATGTCGCGCTCGATCATGGTGACCTCGGCCCCCAGGCGGGCGGCGGTGGTGGCCGCGGTGTTGCCGGCCGGGCCACCACCGATGATCACGAAGCGCAGCGGCATGCCCCAAGGCTACGTGAGCAACCGACCGGCCTCACCTCTCGGGCTCACCATCCGGCGTCACCATCCGGCCGCTCCCTCCGGGTGGCAACAGGTCGAACGCGACCATCGCGGTGGTGGTCGAGACGTTCATGACGCACGCTTCGGTGCTCACGAGCGGCACGGTGACCGGCTGGTCGATCGCCGGCGTCGGCGCGCGGCGCCAGGCGTCGGGCACCGAGTTGTCGTCCTCGCCTTGCCCGCCGATGCTGAACCGCACCGGGACGTTCGAGCTGCAGACGATGCGGGCGGTCCCACGAAAGACGAACTCACCACAGGCCCGCCCGCCCGGGCCGAGCGTCGCGGTGTGCGGTCCGATGCCGACCTGAGCGTCACGCCAGCCCCTGTTCCCACCGATCCGCAGCCGGTAACCGGCACTGTTGCGGTTCACGGTCAGGCAGGCCCGGTAGAAGGACGTGCCGGGCGCGGACGCCGCGATGGTGCTCGTGGGGACCTCGGACGTCGTGGCCCGGAAGACCTCGGTCTCCGGCCCGCCCATCGTGCTCGACCTGCGGACGGTCCAGGTCCGGCTGGTTCCCCTGTCGTAGCCGTAGATCCACACGCCGACATCGGACCGCGACAGGTCCGTGCAGACCGTGCTTCCGGCCGGCAGGTTCTGCCCGGTGGCACCGCCCGCCGGCTCGCCGGCCATCACGACCGCCAGCGCGACCATCACCCCCGTCACGACCCCGATGCACCCGCGAACCTCTTGACGCCACCTCCGTCTCGGTCAGTCCGACAGCGACGCTCCGCTATGCCCCCGCCACCCTCCGAAGGCACTACACCCGGAGGCCCCGGGCGGATCGCTGCGGATCGGAAACAGCGGGTGGACCTTGGACCACCACCCGACGGGCCGGCGGGGCCGGCGGGGCCGGCGGGGCCGGCGGGCGGATCCCAGCCGCCGGGGGCTACCGCCACTACACGCCGGTGCGCGCCAGCCGGACGAGGCGGTGATCGGGGGTGAAGAGCTGGCGGGTGAGGCCCAGGCCGATGATGACGACGTTGGTGGCGACACACCCGAGGATCAGGTACATGATCGCCGCCTGCACCAGCACGGCGTCGGCCGGGTCGGTGCCCGCCAGGATCAGGCCGGTCATCGCCCCGGGCAGGAACACGAGGCCGACCGCCTTGGTGCTCTCGATCTGCGATGTCAGGGCGGTCCGCAACGCCGAGCGCACGAACGGCTTGGACGCCTGCTGCCACGGTTGGCCCAGAGCCAGGCGGGCCTCGACCTCGGCGCGCCGGTCGGCCAGCTCGCCCAGGATGCGCCGGGAGGCCACGACGATGCTGCCGATCGAGTTGCCGATCATCATCCCGGCGATCGGCACGACAGCCCGGCCCACCACGGGGTAGATGCCCAGCCCGAACACGACGAACAGGCTCAGCAGCGCCGACCCCGAGGTCGCCACCAGCGTGATGCGGGTGATGCCCGGCACCTCGGGGGCCCGCCGCCGCACGGTCAGGGCCGCCACCCCGAGCATGACCACCACCCAGGCCCACGCCCAGGCCACCGACGTGTCGTCGTCGACGATGAACACCAGCAGGTAGCCGACGGCGAGGAGCTGCACGAGCGACCGTCCGGTGGCCCACAGCATGTCGCGCTCGAGCCCGAGCCCCTGCCACAGCGACAGGCCGACCGCGACGCCCACCAGGATGAGCGAGAGCGCCAACCCACCCCAGCCGATGGCGGCGTCATCCATGGGCGTCGTCCTCCTCGCCGAACGTGCGGGCGTCGTCCTCGGCACCAGGCGTGCCGGCATCGTCGCGCCGCACGGTGCCGAGCGTGCTGGCGTTGCCGACGGGGCCCTCGTCGATGTCCCCATCGTCGTCGGTCGTCCCCTCGTCCGCCAGGAACCGGGCCTTGTCGTCGGCGCCGGCCAGCCGCCCGCCGATCAGCACCACCACCTCGTCGGCCAGCCGGTCGGCCTGCTCGAGGTCGTGGGTGACCCAGACGAGGGGCCGGCCGCCACCGGCCAGGCGGCGGGCCGTGCGCTCGAGGCCACGGCGGGCGTCGGGGTCGAGCGCGGAGGTGGGCTCGTCCATGAGCAGGGCCTCGGGCCGGGTCACCAGCGTGCGGGCCAGGCACATGCGCTGGGCCTCGCCGCCGGACAGCTCGTCGGCCGATCGGTCGAGGAACGCGGCCTCGAGGCGGGCGTCGTGCAGGGCGGCCGCCAGCTCGTTGTCGTCGGCGTCGGGGTCGGCCACCAGCAGGTTGTCGCGCACGGTGCCCGGGAATGGCGCAGGGCGCTGGAAGACCATGCCGACGCGCCGACGCAACTTCAGTGGATCGAGCTCGGCCACCGGCTCGCCCCGGAACCACACCTCGCCGGATGTCGGCACCTCGAGGCGGTTGAGCAGCCGCAGGAGCATCGACTTGCCCGCCCCGGACGGCCCGATCAGCACGGTGATCCCGGCCGCCGCGATGGCGAGGCTCACGTCGTCGAGGATGGTGACGTCGTCGATGGCCAGCGACACGTCGCGCAGCTCGAACAGGGGGACGCCCGACACTCTCAACCCCGGCGGGGACGCGGCAGTGCCCCCACAGCGGTCAGACGGCGCTGCGGTCGGTGTCGGACGGCCGGGCGCCGTTGCGCGCCGCCACGCCGGGCGCAGTCGACGCGGTGACCGAGCTCGAGGGCTGGACGGGCGCCGGGGCCGAGCCCGCCAGGGCCCGCAGGCGTTCGCCGCTCCTCGAGAACTTGAGGATGCACCACACGGCCCGCACGCCGTCGCGCCAACCGATCTTCTTGCCTTCTGCGTAGGTGCGGCCGTTGTAGCTGATGCCGACCTCGTAGACGCGCCAGCCGGCGCGGGCCACCTTGGCGGTGACCTCGGGCTCGAACCCGAAGCGGTCCTCCTCGACGACCACCGACTGGATGACCTCGCGGCGGAAGACCTTGTAGCAGGTCTCCATGTCGGTGAGGTTCAGGTTGGTGAACATGTTGGACAGCGTGGTGAGGAACCGGTTGCCGACCGAGTGCCAGTAGTAGAGCACCCGGTGCGGCCGGCTGGAGATGAACCGCGAGCCGTAGACGACGTCGGCCAGGCCGTCGGCCAGGGGCTGCACCAGTACCCCGAACTCGCCCGGGTCGTACTCGAGGTCTGCGTCCTGCACCACCACGTAGTCGGCCGTGGCCTCGGCGAACCCACGGCGCAGCGCCGCGCCCTTGCCCTGGTTGTGGGGCTGGAGGAGCACGCGCACACCGGGGTGCGACAGGCGGGCGAGGATCTCGCGGGTGCCGTCGGTGGACCCGTCGTCGACGACGACGACCTCGGCCGTGTAGGGCGACGCGAGCACCTGGTCGACCACGGCCTCGACCGTCGCCGATTCGTTGTAGCAGGGGATGACCACGGACAGGCAGGGCTTCGGCTCGTTCACCCCAGTGGCTCCTCCCAGGCGTCGCACGACCGGTGGATGTTACGCGACGAGCGGCCAGCACGTCGCAGTCCGGGGCGAGGTCCTATGCTCGGCCAGTCATGAGACCGGGCGGGCAGGCGGGAGGCAGGCGGACGTCGTACGTGCAGGTCGTCGCTGCGGCGAGCGTCGCACTCGCCGCCATCGCGGCAACCCCACCATCCGGCGCCGAGGCGCAGGTGTCGCCGGTGGCCCCACCGGAGACGACGGTGCTGCTCGACTCAGGCGCCTGGAGCTGGTTCGAGGACGAGCGCGTGGTCATCGACGCCGCCGGCACCCGGCTGTACGTGTCGGCCGTCGCCGACGCACCGACGCCGGGCGAGGTCGTCGTGGGCGAGGTGGACATGGCCACGGGGGCGCGAGGCATCGCCAGCCTCGGCGCCGCCGAGATGGACGACCACAACAGCGCCGCGATGTGGGAGTCGCCGGTCGGCGAGGTTGTCGCCGCCTGGTCGCGCCATAGCGCCGACACCGTGATCACCACGCACCGGCGACGCACCGACGGCAGCTGGCTCCGCCTGCCACCCGTCACCGCCGACTCGTCCCGGGTCACCTACAACAACCTCTACTCGGTCCTGGCCGAGGACGGGGGCGAGATGCTCTTCGACTTCTACCGGGGCGCCCGCTTCGATCCGCAGGCCATGGCGTCGACCGACGCCGGCCGCACCTGGAGCCGGCTCGGCACGGTGTTGCGCGACCCGGCCGATTCGACGACGACCCGGCCCTACGTTCGCTACGCGAGCAGGGGCGACCGCATCGACCTCATCGCCACCGAGGCGCACCCCGGCGCGGCTGCCACCAGCATCTACCACGGCTTCATCCTCGGCGGGATCGTCCACACCTCGTTCGGCGAGCCCCTCGGCCCGGTCGGTTCGGGCGTCCCGGTGACCGCGCTCACGCGGATCGCGGCTCCGGCCCCGGCGGCGGCCTCCTGGACGGTCGACATCGGGTACGACCCGGCTACCGGGCATCCGATCGCCGCGTACTCGACCACCATCAGCGTCGACGACCACCGCTACCACGTCGCCCGGTGGGACGGCGCCACGTGGCAGCGGCAGGAGATCGCCTTCGCGGGACGAGCGCTGTACGCGGTCGAGTCGCACTACACGGGGCTCGTGGCCCTCGACCCGACGGATGGCAACCGGGTCGTGATCTCCACCGACGTCGACCCCGTCACGGGCGCGCCCCTCGTCTCGGGCACGGACGGGAGGCGGCACTACGAGCTGTTCGACGGCCGCCGCCAGCCGAACGGCACCTACGCGTGGTCGCCGCTCACCGCCAACTCCACCCAGGACAACATCCGCCCGGTGATCACGGCCAACGGCAGCGGCGCGTGGGCGCTCGCCTGGATGCGCGGCCGGTACACGACCTACCGCGACTACGCCCTCGAGATCGTGGGGGTGGTACGCCGCCCGGACGGCACGCCGGTGACCACCGCGCCGACGTCGTCACGGCTTCCCGTCGTTCCGGGCATCGCGGCGCCGGCCGTCCTGCCGACGGCGGGCGTGCCGATCGCCGGCGACTTCGATCCGCACGGTGCCGACGACGTGTACCTGTACCGGCCAGGTTCCGGTCGTGACGACCTGATCATCGGCGACGACGGACGGTACCCCGTCCACGCCGCGGCGCCCGCGGTGCGCGGCACGTACCGTCCGATCGCCGGCGACTACGACGGCGACGGCGACACCGACATCCTCTGGTACGCACCCGGCACCGCCGCCGACCACCTCTGGACCGCCGACGGCGACACCACCTTCACCAGCCGGCCGCTGTCGATCACCGGGTCGTACCGGCCGGTCGCCGGTGACTACGACGGCGACGGCGCGACCGACATCCTCTGGTACGCACCCGGCACCGCCGCCGACCACCTCTGGACCGCCAACGGCGACACCACCTTCACCAGCCGGGCGACCGCACCCATCAACGGCACCTACACCCCCGTCCCCGGCGACTACGACGCCAACGGCGCCGACGACATCCTCTGGTACGCACCCGGCACCGCCGCCGACCACCTCTGGACCGCCAACGGCGACACCACCTTCACCAGCCGGGCGACCGCACCCATCAACGGCACCTACACCCCCGTCCCCGGCGACTACGACGCCAACGGCGCCGACGACATCCTCTGGTACGCACCCGGCACCGCCGCCGACCGCCTCTGGACCGCCAACGGCGACACCACCTTCACCAGCCGGGTCACCGCACCCGTCAACGGAACGTACAGGCCCGTAGCCGGCGACTACGACGCCAACGGCGCCGACGACATCCTCTGGTACGCACCCGGCACCGCCAGCGACCATGTCTGGTGGTCGGGCCCTACCGCCTTCGCGCTTTCGCAGCACTGGCCCTCGGCCATGTGACGCCCCCGGGGCGGCCAGCTCGGTTCGTCCAGGACGCGCCCGGCTCCGTAGCATCGCGCGCGTGAGCGAGCCGAGCGACAAGCCGAATCTCGACGATTGGCGGGAGTTGGCGGCCAAGGACCTCAAGGGCGCCGACCCCGACGACCTCGTCTGGCACACCCCCGAGGGCATCGACGTCAAGCCGCTCTACACCGCCGACGACGTGGCCGGTGTCGACGGGCTGGACTCGCTGCCCGGCTTCGCCCCCTTCACCCGGGGCGTGCGGGCCACGATGTACACCAACCGGCCGTGGACTATCCGCCAGTACGCGGGGTTCTCGACGGCCGAGGAGTCGAACGCGTTCTACCGTCGCAACCTGGCGGCTGGGCAGATGGGTCTGTCGGTGGCGTTCGACCTGGCCACCCACCGGGGCTACGACAGCGACCACCCGCGCGTCGAAGGTGACGTGGGCAAGGCCGGGGTGGCCATCGACTCGGTCGAGGACATGAAGATCCTCTTCGACCAGATCCCGCTCGAGAAGATGTCGGTCTCGATGACCATGAACGGGGCGGTGCTGCCCACCCTGGCCAGCTTCATCGTGGCGGGCGAGGAGCAGGGCGTCGACCAGGCCCAGCTCAGCGGCACCATCCAGAACGACATCCTCAAAGAGTTCATGGTCCGCAACACGTACATCTACCCGCCCGAGCCCAGCATGCGGATCGTGGCCGACATCATCGAGTACACGGCGCACAACATGCCCCGCTTCAACTCGATCTCGATCTCCGGCTACCACATGCAGGAGGCCGGGGCGACGGCGGTCCAGGAGCTGGCCTTCACCATCGCGGACGGGCTCGAGTACGTGCGCTACGCCCTGGACCGGGGGCTCGACATCGACAAGTTCGCCGGGCGCCTGTCGTTCTTCTTCGCCATCGGCATGAACTTCTTCATGGAGGTGGCCAAGCTGCGGGCGGCGCGCCTGCTGTGGCACCGGGTCGTGTCCCAGTTCTCGCCCCGGGATCCCCGCTCGGCCATGTTGCGCACCCACTGCCAGACCAGCGGCGTGTCGCTCACCGAGCAGGACCCCTACAACAACGTGGTGCGCACCACGGTCGAGGCCATGGCCGCCGTGCTGGGCGGCACGCAGAGCCTGCACACCAACAGCTTCGACGAGGCGCTGGGCCTGCCCACCGACTTCTCGGCCCGCATCGCCCGCAACACGCAGCTCATCCTGGCCGAGGAGACCGGCATCCCCAAGGTGGTCGACCCGCTGGCCGGCAGCTACTACGTGGAGTCGCTCACCAACGACGCTGGCCGACCAGGCCTGGGCCCTCATCCAGGAGGTCGAGGAGCTGGGCGGCATGACCAAGGCGGTGGCCTCGGGCATGCCCAAGCTGCGCATCGAGGAGTCGGCTGCACGCCGCCAGGCCCGGGTCGACCGCGGCGACGAGGTCATCGTCGGCGTCAACAAGTACCAGCCGACCAACCCCGAGCACGTCGACGTCCTGGCCATCGACAACACCGACGTGCGCCGCCAGCAGATCGCCCGCCTCGAGCGGGTGCGGGCGTCTCGCGACGAGGCCGCCTGCCAGCACGCGCTGCGACGGCTGACCGAGGGCGCGGCCGGCAAGGAGAACCTGCTGGCCCTGTGCATCGACGCCGCCCGGGCCCGGGCCACCGTCGGCGAGATGAGCGACGCCATGGAGCAGGTCTTCGACCGGCACAAGGCCGAGATCCGCTCGATCACCGGCGTCTACGGGGCGGCCTACCAGGGCGACGACGCGTTCGAGGCCGTGCAGGCCGACGTCGAGGCGTTCGCCGAGGACGAGGGCCGCCGCCCCCGCATGCTGGTGGTGAAGTTGGGCCAGGACGGCCACGACCGGGGCGCCAAGGTCATCGCCTCCGCGTTCGCCGACCTGGGCTTCGACGTCGACATCGGCCCCCTGTTCCAGACGCCGGCCGAGGCAGCCCGCGACGCGGTCGACAACGACGTGCACGTCATCGGCGTGTCCAGCCAGGCCGCCGGCCACCTCACGCTGGTCCCCCAGCTCATCGCGGAGCTGAAGGCCGCGGGCGCCGACGACGTGCTGGTGGTGTGCGGCGGGGTCATCCCCCCGCAGGACTACGACGCGCTCCGCGCCGCCGGCGTGGCCGCCATCTTCGGCCCGGGCACCAACATCCCGGCCGCGGCCCGCCAGGTGCTCGACCTGCTGCGCGCCCACTCCAGCGCCGCCTGAGCAGTGGGTCGGATTGCCATCGACCCGCCGGCCTCTAGACGGCTGACACCGAGGATCGAGTCAGGGCGACGATGGCTCGGTGTCGGCCCGGCACTCGGCCGCCAGGAGGCCCGTCACCGCAAGCGCACCCAGCACGAGCGCGAGGACGATCGCCGAGGGCCAGGGGCTCCAGGCCAGCATCCCGTCGAGCGAGCCGAGGGCGCCGTCGCCCGACCACGAGCCGCGGATCACATCGACAAGGACCCACAGCTCGAGTGAAACGACGACGGCGAGTGCCGCACAGACGGCCCACCTCCCGAGGACGCGGCCTGCGCCGATGGCGACGATCGCCATCGGCGCCGCGAGCGCGGCGAACAGGTATCGCCCCTGGATGAACGAGAGCAGCCCCGTCGTCTGGTAGAGCCCCCATGCCCGGCGAGCGATGAACAGGACGAGGAGCAGGGCAGGGAGCCAAGCGAAGACCACGTCCACCCGACGGGGCCCAGAACTTGTGGCGGCCCCCGGCGTCGCCCGGCGACCGACGACGACCACCGCCACCAGCACCGCGAGCGTGAGCGCCACGACCACGAGCGAGGGCAGCTCGAACTTGGGGGTGCGGTACCCGATCCACGCCCAGGTGCGCGAGGTCAGTCGTCCGGTGAAGCTCCACAGGAACTCGATCGGGTCGGGGTCGAAACCTGGTGGTTGCGTGTCGGTCGTGCGGGTCAGGTTCTCGGTGGTGGGTGCCGGTTCTCCCACCCGCAGCCAGTTGGCGACCCACCACCACGCACCGACGAGGCCAGCCGTCGTGCCACTCACCAGCAGCGCGACCGCTGATGCCCGCCGCCGGCCCGTCGTCCAGGCGTAGAGCGCGTAGGCAACGACGACCCACGGGATGAACATCAGCGCGAACGCCTTCGTGAGCATGGCCAGACCGACGACGACGCCGACAGCGATGTCGGTACGGCGGCTGCGCCGACCGCGAGCAACGCCGATAAGAAGCACGGAGAGCACACCACCCAGCAGGAGCAGCAGGTTGTCGTTGTTCACCGCGGCGCCGATGTGGAGGAGCTGCGGCAGCCCGAGGGGGAGGAGCGCAGCCACGATCCCGGCTCGCCGGTCGCCTCCGAGGCGAACCACCGCGGCCCACGCCAACAGCGGCAGAGGAGCGACGAGCAGCACGTTCGCCAGGCGGAGCATCCCGAGCTCCTGGTCGAGGCTCGGTGGCTCGCCCGGCAGCACCAATCGTTCCAGCCGCAGCAGTCCCGCCATGCCGACGTAGTACAGAGGTGGGTGCTGGGGCATCTGGTTGTAGAGGTAGGGATAGTCGGCACGGCCCGTGTCGGTTGGCCGTGCGTTCGCATCGGGCGCGGTGCCACCGAGCTCGTCGACGTCGGGGCGGTCCCCACGCGGCGGCGCGTCGTCGGCGTCGAATCGTGGCCACGGCTGTTGCGAGTCGACCAGGTGGCGCTCGGAGTCGAGGCCGATCGCCTCGCCGAAGTACCTGCCGTCGAACGTCGGGTACGGGTTGCCCTCGGCCAGGTAGAGCACCAGATCCAGGTGCGCGGCCTCGTCCGGTGGGCGATAGGCAGGTACGGCCACAGTCCAGAGTGCCGTGACAAGGGTGAAGAGCAGGGTGGCGAGCAGCACCATCGCGCGGCGGGCGGCGCCGCACCGCGTCGCCCCCGGCGGCCTCCGACAGGGATGGTGCGCTCGTCGGGGCCAGGTCGACCGCACCGGTGGTCATGCCATGATCCTGACGCCGGGGCGATCGTAGGCGACCGTCACGAGAGCCCGTCTCCCGTGAAGCCAAGCGCCGGGGGCGGTTCCGTCGAGGGCGGCGGAGCTGGTTCGAGAGCGAATATGCGGGCGGTGCGACCCTCGGCGCTCACCTCGTGCACCAGCCGAAGCCCGGCGAGCTCGTCGTTGTCGCGGAGGAGCTCGAGTGCGGGGATGAGACGCTCGACCGTGTACCAGTCGGCGACGAGGAACTGCGCGCCGTAGTGGCGTGCAAACCGCACGATCTCGTCGAGGCTGGCGTGCGGGATCGCGACCGTCGGCCGCTCCGCGTAGAACGAGACGATCATGCTGCGGGTCATGATCCGATCGTCCGCATCGGTGTGCGCGGCGATCCACTCACCGGCGCGGCGTTGCTCGGTCTGCTCGACCGGGTGCCACCAGCCCGCCACATCGCCTCGGAATGTCAACACCGCCTGCACGGCGACCAGGGAGACGACGCTGATCGCGAGAGCGTGACGGAGGCGCGGTGCGACCGACGCCACGGCGATGCCGACGAGCACGGTCGCGAGCGCGATCGTGACCAGCAGGTATCGCTGCTGCACGAAGAAGGCGAGCGACGTGGCGACAGGGAGTGCACCGACCCCGAGGATCAGCGCCACGACCTTCGACCGACGATGCCGCCACGCGCCCAGCGCGGCGACCAACCACACGGGCAGGGAGAGCAACGTCCGGTCGAGAGCGGTCTCGTAGAGGTTCTCGGCGTTCGTGCCGATGATCGCCAGGTAGCCGGACGGATCCTCCCGGGCGAGCGTGGGCAGGGACGAGTACTCGGCCGAGAAGCGGAGCCCGGACTCGTCGAGTGCGTAGAGGATCTCATTTCGTTCCTCGCGGTCACTGCGTGCAACTGCGTGCCAGGCCTCGATGGACGCGTCCTGCGTCTTGGCCGTGAGCTGCCATTGCCCGGTGTGGTTGTGCAGGTAGGCCGCATACGGGACGACGCACAAGATGATCGGGGCCACGAACACGCCGGCGAGCTGGGCCACATCGCGGGCAGGCCGACGCTGCCCACGCTCGCGTAGGGCAATGGCGATCACCGCGACACCGAGCGGCAGGGCCATGAACAGGCCCTCCGGCCGCGTGAGGTACGCGAGTCCGACGAGCAGCCCCGCGGCGGCAATGCGCTGGTGCCGGGCGCGGCCCTGACGATCGGCCGCCGCGACCACGAACCACAGGGCGGCCACGACGAACAGCGTGTACTCCGCCTCGGAACCGGTGCCCCTGATCTGCGGCATCGTCGCCAAGCCAGGTGCGAGCGCCGCGACCCATGCGGTGCTGACCCCAGCCCACGGCCCCGCGACCCGGCGACCCAAGAGTGCCAGTGGCACGATGAGAGCGGTGCCCGAGACGACCGTCAGCACGACGGTGCCAGTGTGCGGATCGGCGAAGACGCGGCCCGTCAGGCCGAGCATCATCGGCATGAGGGGTGGGAAATGCAGCTCCGGCTCACCGTCGCGCTCGAACCCCTCGCCCTGCACCAGGGACTCGCCCGACCGTTGGTACGCCGTCTCGTCGGTCGACGCCGCGTCGTCGGTCAGGCCGATGGCGACACGGAGCCCGAAGCCGACGATCACTGCCCCGAGGACCAGCAGCACGAATCGCGACGGACGGCGTGAGGGTCGGTCGGTGGGCGCGAGGCGTGGCTCGGGCGGCGCCTCGATGGTCTCTGTCACCTGCGGCCGTTCCGCGCCGATCGGGTTGCGCGGCGCTCGACCGGATTGGTCGAGGCGTACTTGTCGTAGGTGTTCCCGGTCGGGACGGCTGTGCTCACGAGAATGCTGGCTTAGCACCGGGTGACGGCTGCTCCGGCATCGCGATGCCCGGTTCCCGCCATCGCAGTCGAGAGTTCACCTGCGGGTCACGGACAATTCGCACCTCGTCTCCTCCCGACCGCTCGAGGCGGTGTTCGTCCGCCTCGTGGACCAGGACTGTCGCGCTGATGCGCGCGACGACACGGCCGTTGCCCGACGGCGGCAACCGCGGCGGCCGGCAGCGGGTCACCGCCAACGTCGGAGCCGCCATCGACGGCTGAGCGGTCAGGTCCCGACGAGCTCGTGGCTGCCGGCCGGACGCGTCCGTCCGCGGGCAGCCCGTAGACTCGCCGCGATGCCCCCGCCGTCGGCCTCGCCCGCGTGACCGCACGCACGCTCGAGCTCGCGGAGCTGCTCAGGGTCGGCGACCGCCGCGCGTTGGCCCGGTCGATCACGCTTGTCGAATCCACGCGCGCCGACACGCGCCTCGAGGCGGCAGAGCTGCTCGACGCCGTGCTGCCCGCCACCGGCGGCGCCGTGCGGGTGGGCATCAGCGGCACGCCCGGGGCCGGCAAGTCGACCTTCATCGACGAGCTGGGCTCGCACCTCACCGCCGCCGGGCACCGGGTGGCCGTGCTGGCCGTCGACCCGTCGAGCCGGCGCAGCGGCGGCTCGATCATGGGCGACAAGACCCGCATGGAACGGCTGGCCCGCGATCCCACCGCGTTCATCCGGCCGTCCCCGTCGAGCGGCACGCTCGGGGGTGTCGCCCGCCGCACCCGCGAGGCGGCGTTGTTGTGCGAGGCCGCGGGGTTCGACGTCGTCCTCATCGAGACGGTCGGGGTGGGCCAGTCCGAGACGGTGGTCGCCGACATGGTCGACTGTTTCGTCCTGATCGCGGCGCCCGGCGGCGGCGACGAGCTGCAGGGCATCAAGCGGGGGATCATGGAGCTGGCCGACGTGATCGTGGTCAACAAGGCTGACGGCGACCTGCTCCCTGCGGCCCGGCGGGCGGTGTCCGACCATCGCCACGCCGTGCACCTGCTCCGGCCCAAGCACCCCGGGTGGACGGTGCCGGTGGTCGCGACCAGCGCGCTCGACGGCACCGGCGTCGACGAGGTGTGGGCCGAGGTCGAGCGCTTCGAGGCCCACCTGCCGGGCGGATGGCGGGCTCGACCGGCTGCGGTCGGCCCAGTCTGTGGCCTGGATGTGGACCGAGATGCGCGAGCGGTTGGTGGACGCCTTTCGCCGCGATGAGCGCGTGGCCAAGCGACTGGCCGATGTCGAGGCCGCGGTCCGGGCCGGCCGCCTCTCCCCCACCACCGCGGCACACGAGCTGCTGGCCGCCCATGGGCTGGCCGCCGACGACGAGGACTGAACGAGTATGACCACGACCGACCGCACCCGCACCGAGCGCCGGGCGACCAGCGACGACGTCAAGGCCAAGGCACGCAGCCTGGCCTTCAGCGCCTATCGCCGCGCCGGGCGCCTGGGTCGCCGGGTGCTGGGCGCCGACCCCACCGCCGGGCCCGCTCTGCCTCCGGGCCCCGATGTCGACATGCCCCCCTGGATCCCGCTGTCCGAGGGCACCGGCGTGCTGTGCAACGTGTGCCGGTGGCAGGGCCCGGCCTTCGACGGCTCGGCCCACGTCGAGCTGGCCCTGTGCCCCCGATGTGGCAGCAACGGGCGCGACCGGTTCCTGCACTGGTGCCTGGCCCAGCGGGTCGAGCTGGGCCCGGCGCTGCGGGTCATCGAGTGCAGCCCGCGCATGGGCGAGGGCTACCGGGCTGCGATGGGCACGTGGTTCTTCTACCGCACGAGCGACTACGACCTGCGGGCGCACGCCGGCAACCTGCGCCTCGACCTGCAGGCCATCGACCTGCCCGCCGGCTGCATCGACGTGATGCTGTGCGCGCACGTGCTCGAGCACGTGCCCGACACCGACAAGGCGCTGGCCGAGCTGCGCCGCGTCGTGGCGCCCGGCGGCCACCTGCTGCTGCAGGTGCCGGTGCTGCAGGGGCGCACGGCCCCGCCGACTGAGCCCGAGTTCCACGGCGACAACACCCCGGTGTTCTGGCGGTTCGGCTTCGACCTGACGGCCCGGCTGCGGGCCGAGGGGTTCGTGACCGACCTGCTGTGCACGCAGGAGCTGGCCGAGGCGGTGGCCGCGCACGACAACCCGTGGTCGACCTGGGCGGGCGAGTTCGACGTGCCCGGCATCCTGGCGGGAGCCCGCTCCGACGGGATGGCCGACGACCTGGTCGTCGTGGCCGACCGCGCCGTCTCGGCGCGCATCGGCATCGAGCCCGGCTACCAGTACCTCACCTGGGACTGCCGGGTCCCCGGCTGACCCGCAGAACCTGAAGGGAAACGACCACCGTCAGGCCGGCGGGTCGATGTCGAAGTGCGCCAGCAGCGCATCGAGCTTGCGACCGTGGTCGGCGGCGAGGGCATCGAGCTTGCCACCCTGACGGCCCACCTCGAGTCCCAGCGCATCGAGCTTGCCACCCTGACGGCCCACCTCGAGTCCCAGCGCATCGAGCTTGCCACCCTGACGGCCCACCTCGAGTCCCAGCGCATCGAGCTTGCGGGCTTGGCTGTCGAACTCGACCTGCACCTCGGTGGCGAGAGCGTCGAGCATCCGGTCCTGGTGATCGAACCGCTCGTCGACGGTGGTGAACCGGGCATCGACACCGGCAAAACGTTCACCGAGGTACGTACGCAACCCGACGACCTCAGCTGCGACGATCTCGACGGTGGCGCCGAGGGTCAGCTCCACGCGGGTGACGCGGTCAACCAGTCGGTCGAACTCGTCGCGGGTGACATCGCTCATTTGGCTCTGGCTCCTCGAACCGTCAGTCATGGGATGCCACCTGCATCGATCGCCGGTCGCCGCCAATGGGGCAGCGAACGTGAGTTCGCACTCTAGCGTCGCTGGTCGTCTGGGACAAGAGGGTGCTGGGTCGAAAGTACTTGGGCTGGGGTCGATCGTGTCGCAATCTGGGCGGATGATCAGGATCGGTGTCATCGGCGAGCACGACCCCGGCAACGACACCCACGTCGCCACCGACGATGCGCTCGGTCACTCGGCCACGGGCCTCGGCGTCGCGGTGGATGCGACGTGGGTGTCGACCGCGGATCTCACCGGCCCGGGCGACGACGTCGAGCGCTTCGACGGATTGCTCATCGCACCGGGCAGCCCCTACCGCAGCCTCGACGGTGCGTTGCGGGCGATCGAGCACGCGCGGCGCAAGGACGTGCCGCTGCTCGGGACCTGCGGCGGCCTGCAACACGTCGTGCTCGAGCTGGCCCGCAACGTCCTCGGCATCGAGGATGCCCAGCACGCCGAGTACGACCCCGACGCATCGACCCTGTTCATCACCCCGCTCAGCTGCTCGCTGGCGGGGCAGACCATGGACGTCGGCGTCCGGCCGGGCACCCGGGCGGCCCAGGCCTACGGCTCGGCCACGGTGACCGAGCGCTACTACTGCAACTTCGGCCTGAACCCGGCCTACCTCGACGACCTCGTGTCCGCCGGTGTCTGCGTCAGCGGTACCGACGAGCTCGGCGAGGTGCGCGTCATCGAGCTGCCGGACCACCGGTTCTTCCTGGCCACGCTGTTCGTCCCGCAGGCCAGCAGCACGCTGGTGCGGCCGCACCCCCTCGTCACCGCGTTCGTCGCCGCGGCCGCCGGCGACTGACGCCCGTCAGCCCACCCGCTCGAGCCAGATGTTGGCCCCGGGGTTCTTCGCCACCCAGGGCAGGCGGTCGAGCGCCAGGCGGTGGCGGGCCCACAGGAAGTCCTGGAACCAGCGGATGGCGAACGCGGGGTTGTACGACAGGAACGCCCGCAGCAGGTAGGCCTCGTGCCAGGCCCGTCCCTCGCGCACCCAGGCCTCGGGGTACTCGAAGGGGAAGAACACGTCGTGCAGGTGGACCCACACCCCGGTGCGCAGGCGGGGAAGCACCTCGAAGAACAGGTGGTTGACGTCGGAGCCCGCCTTGGCCACGTGGGTCGAGTCGATGAACAGCACGTCGCCGGGCCCCAACACGTCGAACACCTCGGCCCCCACGTCCTGCACCGGCGCCCGGTGGATGGTCACCCGGCGCTCGTCGTCGGCGCGCAGCAGGCCCTCGACCAGCTGGGGGTGCGGCTCGACGAAGGTGACCTCGGCGTCGGGCAGCCAGCGCTCGACCGTGTCGAGGACGAGGGCCGACGAGTAGCCCGAGCCCACCTCGACGATGCGGGCGGGACGCAGGTGGCGCAGCATGGCGTGCAGCACCACGCCGTCGCCGTGCGCGTAGGCCGGGTTGTCGAGCCAGTAGCGGCGGTCGCCGCCCCGGACCTCGTGCTCGACCAGGTCGACGCCGCCGTCGGCCAGCTCGGCCGCCAGCGCGTCGGCGAGGGCGAGCTGCTCGGTCTCGCGCAGGTCGATGCCGACCAGCTCGCGCCCGGGGTCGCGCAGCGCGTCGGCGCGCCGGTCGAAGTCGGCCATGTCGGGGAACGGCGAGTAGAAGTGCCCCCGCGGCACCCACGTCTCGTACAGCGACCGCAGGTGGGCGTTCTCGTTCTCGAGCTCCCGTGACCGCTGCTCCGCCCGGGGGAGCCGCGCCAGGCGGGCGGCGAGCTCGCGGGTCGACACCGTGGGCGTGCGGGCGGCCCGGACGACCCGGCGGGCACGGGCGGCGAGGCGGCTGGTGGTGTCGGGCACGGACCGATCATGGCACCCGCCGCGTCCGTCGGATGACGGCGGACCGGGCAGACCAGCCGCATCAGTCGGCGGGAGCGACGGAGGGCGACGAGGGTGACGAGCGCGACGACCAGGCGGCACCCGCTAGTCGGCGAGGGCGGCGACCTCGTCGCGCACCCGGGCCACGAACGCGTCCCAGCCGAAGTCGCGGGCCCGCCGCTCGGCCGCGGCCGACAGCGTGTCGCGCCAGGCCGGATCGGCGATCAGCCGCTCAGTGTGGGTGACCAGGTCGTCGACCCCGGCGAACCGGTAGCCCGACGCCCCCTGCTCGACGATCTCTACCTGCCCGGCGGCATCGATGACCACGGGCACCGCCCCGGCGGACATGGCCTCGACCGTGGTGATGCCGAAGTGCTCGTAGCGGTCGGGGTGGCGCTCGGGGTCTTCGCCCAGGCCGGCCGCGTGCCAGAAGATCGACGCGCGGCCGTACAGGTCGCGCAGCTCGCCGCCCGACGCGTCCGGGTGGACCACCACGGGCAGCCCTTCGGCTGCGGCCCGGATCTGATCGAGGTAGGGCTGGTGCTCGGGGGCGCAGCCGCCGACCAGGTGGTACTCCCACCCGTCGGCGCCGCCCCGCGAGACGAGGCGGCGGAAGGCGGTGACCATCTCGAGCTGCTTCTTGTTGTGGCCCGTGCCGGGCAGGAAGAAGCGGCCGACCGACAGGATGATCGGCGCCTTGTCCCGGCGCTCCATCAGGCTGACCGGTGGGTACAGCAGACCGCTCGGGCGGTGCCACAGGCGCTCGATCCACCGCTGCGTGTAGCGCGAGTTGGCGACCAGCCGGTCGTAGCTGTCGAGGTGGGCGGGGCGCCCGGTCTGCCCGGCCAGGACCGGCACCGTGCGGGCGACGCCGGCCCGCCACCCGCCGCCGGCGTGCACGCCGATGACCGGCACGCCCAGCGGCCGCCGGTCGGAGCCGATGCCCACGTCGGCCGGCACCCACGCCGGGCAGCGCAGGTCGACCCGTACCGAACCGCCCGCGGGGAGGTCGACGTCGAACCGCAGCGCCACGCTGCGCCGCCGGTCGCGCCGCGACGCCGGCACGTCGACGGTGGCCCGACCCACCACCGCGCCGTCGACCTCGGCCACCACGTCGAGCGGTGCCACGGCGGCGGGCAGGTAGCGGCCGAGCAGCAGCGTGACCGGCACCCGCCCCCCGGCAGCCGACGACACGACCAGCTCGGCGTCGCCGCCGGTCCAGCGGATGCCGTGCAGCCGGGTCGACTCGGGCGTGTAGAACCGCTCGCCCAGCTCGACGGTCACCCCGTCGGCCGCCAGGGCGCCACGGGCGCGGCCGGCGATCCACCGCCGCGCCTGCTCGGCCCGGTCGGGACGCGGCCCGGGGAAGTGCACGATGAACAGCCCGCGCCGGGCCCGGTTGGCGTCCCAGCTCAGGTACGAGGCGTTGACGAACAGGTCGTAAGCCGCCGAGGCCGCGGGCGACGCCCAGGTCGTCGTCGAGCACGTCGACCCCCACGGTGGACAGGTCGAGGAGCAGGCGCTCGCCCAGCCAGGCCAGGTCGACGGGCTCGTGGGCCAGCAGGTGCACGTCGTGCTCGGGGGCCAGCGCGGCGGCCACGCCGGCGGCGAACTTCTCGCCCCCGCCGGCGGTCGACCAGTAGCGGTCGTAGACGGCGACCTTCACCGGCGCACCGCCCAGGCCAGCAGCTCGTCGTCGCCCACGGTGGCGGCCCGGCGGATGCGGCGGCGCTCGCCCAGCGTGGCCGGCAGCAGGCGCAGGAAGTCGACGAACGACCTGGCCCGACGGACGACGATCGTCGGCTTGGGCCGGTGCAGGCCGAGCAGCGGCGCCACGATGTCGCGCCGGGCATAGGAGGCGGTGGTGAGCAGGTAGCGCCAGACCGCCTCGGCGGCCATGCGGGCGGGCGCGTTCTTGACCAGCATGAGCAGCCGGTTGCGCTCGACGTAGTGCTGGAAGACCGGCGACCCCTCCCCCGTCGAGGCGGCGTGGATGTGCCGCACCCGGGCGTCGGGCACGTAGCGGTAGCGCCAGCCCCGGCTGCGCCCTCGCCACGACAGGTCGGTGTCCTCGTAGTAGAGGAAGAAGCGGTCGTCGAACAGGCCGACGTCGGCCAGGTAGGCGGGACGGAACAGCACGCTCCCGCCGCACCAGGCGAACACCTCGGCCGGCGCGTCGTACTGCCCGGTGTCCGGCTCGAGGAAGCCCCGGTCGGCGCCGTAGCCCCCCTCGATGATCACCGACCCCACGTTGTTGACGATGTCGACGGGCTCGCCGCCGACGGGCACGTCGTGCCACGCCCGGTCGCGCCCGACCTCGACCGTCCGCTCGGCGCCCCCGGAGCGCATCGGTCACCCGCTTGGGCGCCTCCGCCGCCAGCGCCAGCTCGACCCGCCCGGGCGACCGGGTGCCGTCGCCGACCGGCACGCGCACCGTGGCCCGGCCGCTCGTCCACTGGAACGTCGTGCCGTCGGCCATGTGCTCGATCCCCCAGGCGCCGTCGGCCACCTGCGTGTCGCGCCACCGGTCGACGCCGTCGACCCGCAGCCCGCTGACCATGACCCCCAGCTGGCGCGGGTCGGGCCCGGCGGGGCTGAACGTGGGCGCCTCGACGGTCACCTCGGCGAAGCGGTCCGCGAACAGCATGCGGGCCGACACGGCGCCCAGGTGCGGGTCGGCCTCGATGCCCGCCACCAGCGCCCGCAGCCACCCGGGCTCGACGAACGAGTCGGCGTTGACGAGGCCCACGTAGTCGGCGCCCTCGAGGTCTCGCAGCGCCAGGTTGTTGGCCACGAACCCGCCGTTGTGGTCGTTGCGCACGAGCCGGATGCGGGGGTACCGGTCGACCAGCGCGTCGCTGCCGTCGGTCGAGGCGTTGTCGACCACCACCAGGTCCAGCCGGTCAGCGGGCCAGTCGAGCGCGCACAGCGCGTCGAGGCACCGGGCCAGGTGGTCGGCGCCGTTCCAGTTGAGCACGATCAGCCGGACTCGGGGCAGGTCGGCGACAGGGGCCACATCGGTGTCTGGACTCATGAGGTCGGCGCGGGCTCCCGGGACGTGCATCGACCGACAGTAGACTCGCGCCCCGTGCCGGAAACCAACGCCACAGATGCCGACGCTCGCAACGACGCGGGCGGGACGACCTCGGCCCAGGCCTCACCCTCCTACGGGGCGTACTACTACGCCCACGATTGCGGCATCCCCTACGAGCGGTCGGAGCATTGGCTCAACTTCTTCGGCAAGGTGGCTGATCACATCGTCCGCGAGCTGCGTCCCCGCCGGGTGCTCGATGCCGGGTGTGCGAAGGGATTCCTGGTCGAGCAGCTGCGAGACCGCGGTGTCGACGCCTACGGCATCGACATCTCGGAGCACGCGATCTCAGAGGTCCACGAGTCGGTGAAGGACTTCTGCCGGGTAGGGTCGCTGACCGATCCCATCGAGGGTCACTACGACCTGATCACGTGTATCGAGGTCGTCGAGCACATGCCCTCGCCTGACGGTCGTGTGGCGCTCGACAACCTGTGCAAGGCGACCGACCGCCTTCTGCTGTCGACGTCACCGTACGACTACGGCGAGCCGACCCACCTCAACGTCCAGCCGCCCGAGCAATGGTCTGCTCTTCTGGCGAACAACGACTTCACGCCGCGAGCTCGACTACGACGCTGTCGTACCTCACCCCGTGGGCGACCCTCTACGCGCACAAGCCGACTCCGGTGCCGGAGCTCGTGCGAGCGTACGACCGGTCGTGGTGGCGGCTTCGGCTGGAGGTGCAGGAGACACGTACCCAGCTCCTACAGCTCCAGGCACGGCTCGAGGAGGTCACCACGGGGATCGGTGACGAGGGCGCGCGCCGTGTCGGGAAGCTCTCCGACGAGCGCGAACAGCTCCGCAAGGAGGTCCTGCGCCTGCGAGATCTCGTCGTGGGCAAGGACGCCGAGCTGGCCACCGCTCTCGGGCGTGTCGAGGAGATGACCGCCATGCTCCAGCGGTACGGCAACTTGGAGGTGCGCCTCAACGACGTGCTCCAGTCGAACTCGTGGCGTCTCTCCCAAGCCGGCCGGCCTCCCCCTCCGCAAGCTGCGCGAGCGGAAGCGCTGATGTCCCCCCGCTTCTCGATCGTCACCCCGGTCTACGACACCCCGGCTGCGGTGCTGCGGTCGACGATCCGGTCGGTGACGGAGCAGACGTTCCCCGACTGGGAGCTGTGCCTGATCGACGACTGCTCGCCGTCCCCCGACGTGGCCGAGGTGCTCGACCGAAGCCGCCGCCGGCGAGCCCCGCATCAAGCTCGTCCGGCGTCTGGAGAACGGCGGCATCGTCGCCGCGTCCAACGACGGCCTCGCCGCCGCCACCGGCGAGTTCGTCGCCCTGCTCGACCACGACGACGAGCTGCACCCGCGACGCGCTCGCGCCTGGTCGACGAGGCGCTCCGCGCCCAGCCCGACGCCGACTACGTCTACAGCGACGAGGACAAGATCGACGAGCACGGCCGACGATCGGGGCCGTTCTACAAGCCGGACTGGTCGCCCGAGCGGCTGCGCACGCAGATGTACACCTGCCACCTCAGCGTGCTGCGCCGCATCGCTCGTCGACGAGGTCGGCGGGTTCCGTGCCGACGTACGAGGGCTCGCAGGACTGGGACCTCGTGCTGCGGGTCACCGAGCGGGCGCGCAAGGTCCTCCACATCCCGCAGGTGCTCTACCACTGGCGCCTGCTCGCCAGTCGTCCACCGCGGCCGGCGGCGAGGCCGCCAAGCCGTACGCCTACGAGGCCGGCACGCGGGCCCTGCAGGCCCACTGCGAGCGCATCGGGCTGCCGGCCACCGTCGAGCGTGACCTCGACCACAGCGGCGTCTACCACCTTCGGCCCAGCGCTCACGGCGCACCCGTCGGTGAGCATCGTGATCCCCACCAACGGTGGGACCCGCGAGGTGCGGGGCGAGGTCGATCGCCCTGGTCGACGCACTGCGTGCGCAGCATCGTCGAGCACATCGACCTACCCCGACTACGAGATCGTCGTCGTCGCCGACGGCGGCCACCCCGACCGCCCGTGCTCGACGAGTCGCGCAGCATCGCCGGCGACCGGCTCCGGCGTCGTGCCCTACCACCACGCCGTTCAACTTCTCCGACAAGATCAACGTCGGCGCCCTCGCCAGCGAGGGCGAGCACCTGCTGATGCTCAACGACGACATGGAGGTCGTCACCCCCGACTGGCTCGAGCGCATGGTCATGTACTCGGCGTTCCCCGGCATCGGGGCGGTGGGGGCCAAGCTGCTGTTCGGAGACGGGCGGCTGCAGCACGTCGGGGTGATGATGCGGTGCGCCTCGCCCGGCCACCTCTTCCGCGGGTTCTCCAACGACTTCGGCGGCTACGCCAACGTCGTCCGCGTCGCCAACAACTACTCGGCCGTCACCGGCGCCTGCCTGATGACACCGCGCCAGGTCTTCGACGAGGTCGGCGGACTGTCCCTGAACTTCCCGCTGAGCTTCAACGACGTCGACTACTGCCTCAAGGTGCAGCACGCTCGACAAGCGGGTGGTCTACGACCCCGACACGGTGCTCTACCACTTCGAGTCGTCGAGTCGGTCCCCGAAGGTATCCGACTGGGAGCTCGACCTGTTCCAGCGCCGGTGGCGGTACGCCACCATGCGCGACCCCTACGACAACCCGAACTTCCACCCCAGTTCGGTGCACATGGTTCCGCCCGTCTACCACGGCGACGGCGAGGTGCTGGTCTGACGAGGTGCTGGGCTGCGGGCCCGGCGGCCCTGCAGCCCGGTCGTCAGTCCACGGCCCAGCGACCGCCGAGGGACACGATGCCGCCATAGGTCTCGTGCGGCACGCCGGGCTTGATGTCGAAGCGGAAGGCCCGGTGCCGCTGGTCGTACGGGTGCGAGATCGTGGCATCTGTGCAGGCCGCCGAGACGTCGTACGCACCGGGCAGCAACATCAGCGGGTCGATGGTCAGGTCGACGTGGCCCTTGCCCTCGATGTAGTCGATGTCCACCCCCGCCTCGCGGGTGTTGGGGCCCGTCACGTGAAGACCCTCGAGCGTGAAGATGGCGATGCCGAACACCGGCGATTCGACGCGGTTCTCGGCCTGGTAGCCCAGGCGGATCGTGACGGCGTCGCCCGTGCTGGCGCTGCTCACCGACCGCCCGGCTGCGTCGAGCATGGCGATGTCGGTGATGCGCACGTCGCCCGAGCCCCAGCGCGGGGCGCCGCCTTCGTCGGTCTGGCGATCGGTGTGGACCTCGCCCAGGTAGGAGTCGGCGACCTGTCCGGCCTTGCCCAGCTCGCGGACCACACCGTTCTCGAGCCACGCCGCGCCATCGCACAGGTTGCGGACAGTGGCCAGCGCGTGGGTGACCACGATGATGGTCTTCCCCGCCTCGCGCAGGTCGGCGACGCGCTCGAGGCACTTGCGCTGGAACTCCTCGTCGCCGACCGCCAGCACCTCGTCGATCAGCAGGACGTCGGGGTCGACGTTGATGGCAACCGAGAAGCCCAGGCGCACATACATGCCCGACGAGTAGTTCTTGACAGGCGAATCGATGAACCGGTCGAGCCCCGCGAACCCGACGATGTCGTCGAACTTGTGGTCGAGCTCGCGCTTCGTCAGGCCGAGGATGGCGCCGTTCAGGTAGACGTTCTCGCGCCCCGACAGCTCGGGGTGGAAGCCGGCACCCAGCTCGAGCAGGGCCGACATCTTGCCCTTGACCTCGACCGAGCCCTTGTCCGGGCGCAGGATCTTCGCCAGCGTCTTGAGCATCGTCGACTTGCCGGAGCCGTTGTGGCCGATGATGCCGAACGTCGAGCCCGGCGGAACCTCGAAGGACACGTCCTCGAGCGCCCAGAAGTCCTCGTACTTGGCCCGGCCCTTGCGCATGACCGTCGCCTTCAGGCTCTGGTTGCGCTCGTGGTACAGCCGGAACTTCTTCCAGACGCCATCCGCCCGGACGACCGCGTCGTTCACAGCTCCTCCGCGATCTTGCCCTCGAGGCGATTGAACACGGCCATGCCGGCGAGCAGCGAAACGCACGACACGACGATCAGGTAGGCCATGTGGTCGAGCGGCGGGAAGCGCAGGTCGTACAGGACGTCGCGGAAGGCCTCGACGAATCGGACCAGGGGGTTGAGGTTGTACAGGGTGATCTTCCAGCCGGTGGTGCCGATCTGATCCTGCACGAGGCTCATCGGATAGACGATGGGCGCCGAGTAGAACCACACCTGCAGCACCAGCCCGAGCAGGTGCTGCAGGTCACGGAAGTAGACAGAGGCCGTCGACAGCATGAGCGCCAGGCCCAGCACGAACACGACCTCGAGGGCAACGAGCAGCAGGACCACCGGTATCCACAGCACCACGACGTTGCCGAAGAACAGCAGTGCTACGGCAAGCACGCCGAGCTCGATCAGGAACGACACCAGCCACGACGCCGTGGTCGACGCCACCAGGATCTCGCGCGGGAAGTACACCTTCTTGACCAGGTTGCTGTTGCCGACGAGCGAGGTCATGCCGCCGTTGAGCCCGTTGGAGAGGAACGTGTAGGGGAGCAGGCCGCACATGAGGAACATGGCGAAGCTGTCGAGGCCCGACGGGTCGCCCTTGGGCGCCGTGACGTTGAACAGCATGCCGAACACGAAGCCGTAGATCACCAAGCTGGTGAGCGGGTTGAGGAGGGACCAGGTCCACCCCAGCACCGAGCGCTTGTATTTCGAGCGCAGCTCGCGCAGGGTCAGGTTGACGAACAGCTCGCGCCGCGACGCGATCTCGATCAGCTTCTGCATCGGCACCGGTTCAGGGATGGGGGTCGCTTGGGCAGACGGTAGAGGCTAGAGCCTGGCCCGTCGGCGGGCCAAGCACCCCCGCGGGCAGGACGTGGCCTATTCTCTCGTGCGTCTGGTGAGATCGGGAGCATGGCGAGCACAAGCGCGTGCGCCTGGTCGTGCGAGGAACGACGAGGGAAGAGTGACCGAACCGACCCCTGCCATTGCGACTGACATGCTCACCGTCCGGCGTGCGATCAGCAGGCACATCGTCGGGTCGGGTGTCGAGCTGGGACCGGGCCCGCACCCATTCCCGATCGATCACCCCGGTGCGAAGGTGACGTACGTCGACCGTTGGGAGCCCGACGAGAACCGGGCGCTGTTCACCGAGCTGGGTGATGCGGCCTTCACGAAGCCCGACATCGCCTGTGACCTGAACACCGATCGGCTCAAGATGCTCGACGACCAGTCGCAGGACTTCGTCATCGCCAGCCACGTGCTGGAGCACATAGCCGATCCCCTCGGGCTCCTCGACGACATCCACCGCGTCCTGCAGCCCGGCGGCGTGGCCCTCGTGCTGCTGCCCGACATGCGCCGCACGTTCGACCGCTGACCGGCCTGTCACGCCGGTCGACCACGTGGTGCGCGAGTTCGAGGCGGGCGTCACCGAGGTCGACGACGACCACATCGACGAGTTCCTCCGGTTCACCGAGGGCGACTACCAGCGCTCGGTCGCCGATCTCGATGCCGCCAGCCGGGCCAAGTTGTTCGAGCTGCACCGCGAGCGGTCGATCCACGTCCACTGCTGGGCGGAACACGACTTCCAGCCGGTTATCGACTACTCGATCACCATGCTTGACCACCGCTGGGAGTTCATCGACGGCATCCTGACCGACGACGAGGGGCCCGAGGGCATCGAGTTCGGTTACGTGATGCGACGGTCCGATGTCGAGGTGGCCAACGAAGTCAGGGTCGAGCGCTTCCACACGACGAGAGCGTCGTGGGCGGCCGTACGTCATCAGGTGCACGCCGTGCAGGCGGCGTTGGCCGAGACCCAGCTGGCGCTCGGTGGGGCCAACCAGGCCCTCGCCGAGGCCCGTGGGGCGCTGGCGCACATGGACGGGGTGCTCACCGACACCCAAAAGCTGCTCGCCCAGCGATCGAACCTCGGTCGGCACGTTGTCACGGACGCACGCCGTGCCGCCCGCCGCGCCAAGCGCGAACTCGCACAACGACGGACGCCGAACGAGTAGGGCTGCGCTCAGCCACCTCAGGCGATCACGGTGGCGCGTGCTCGATCTCGCCGTTGAGCGACTCTGCCGTGGCATCGCCACGCTCATGGCCCGATTGATAGTGCGACGGGGCGACCCCGAGCTCGAGCTCGATGCGCCGCACGCGCTCGAGCGTACGCTGCGCGACAACCCGATTTGATGAGATCAGGTCGGCCAGGACGCCGAGAGCGAACAGCTGCAGCGCAGCCATGAGCAGCACGCCGCCGAGCACGATCGACTGTAGATGGCCGGACCGGTCGCTGTGGACGAGCCAATCCCACAAGAACGGGCTCCAGGCGACGAGCGCACCCAGCAGCACCACACCCCCGAGCCACGAGAAGACCCGGAGCGGCTCGTAACCGGTGTAGATCCGGAAGATCGCCACCACGTTCCGCCGGATGTACGACGACATCGACTTGAAGAGCCGGGATTCTCGCGTCTTGTCGTTGGTGCCCACCTTCACGTGGTCGACGGCCACCAAGCTCTTGCCGGCCTGGATGAGCGACTCGAGGGTGTAGGTGAATGTCGAGACCACCGTCAGGCCGAGCGCCGCCTCCCGGTTGTAGGCGCGGAACCCTGAGGTGGCGTCGGGGATGTCCGTTCCCGACGCCTGCCTGACCACCCAGCTCCCGATGCGCTGGAGCCGCTTCTTCGTCGTCGAGAAGTGCTCGATCGACAACACGTCGCGATCTCCGATGACCATGTCGGCCCGGCCGGCCACGATCGGCGTCACAAGGGCGGCGATGTCCGAGGCCGCGTACTGGTTGTCGGCGTCGGTGTTGACGATGACGTCGGCGCCAAGCTTCAGGGCAGCGTCGAGCCCGGCCTGGAACGCGGACGCAAGGCCTTTGTTGTTGGTGAGCTTGACGATGTGGTCGACGCCGTGCTGGCGCGCCACCTCGACAGTTCGGTCGGTCGATCCATCGTCGACCACCAGCCACTCGACATCGTCGAATCCGGGAACCTGTCGCGGCAGATCGGCCAAGGTGGCCGGGAGCTGTTCCTCTTCGTTGAGGCAGGGGATCTGGATGATCAGCTTCATGGCCGTCCGAACAAGAGAGCGTCTGGATCAGGTGCCGTCGTCCTGCACATCCGAGGGACTCGGGGCAGGAACGGTAGCCGGATCACCGTAGGTCACCGTTCCGTCGGCGTGCACGGTCACCAACCGCTGCTCGGTCGGCCCGAGGGACCGATGGGTCCAGATGTCGACGGTGTGGCGCCCCTCCTCGGTGTTGACCTTGGAGCATCGTCGGTAGTTCTCGTAGATGGCGTCCCGCATCCAAGGATGGTCAGGCAGTGCCATCGACGCGATGATGACCGGCACACGGCCCCCCGTGAGATCGGATTCGAGCGCAACGCGGTTGCGGCCGAAGTCATAGTGGAACAGGTAGTACGGCGTCGGGTTGTCCACGCCGGTCCTGTCGTAGAGCGGCAACACGGTCGGCATGATGAGCGCCTCGTCGCCACCATCGAGGCATCGCTCGAGCTCGGGGTTGATGGCCGCCGCCAGCCGGTCGGCCAGCGCGAAGGGCATGTCTTCGGCCATCAGGTCGTCCACACGATCGACCGTGGCCACGAGGGGCAACCCGGCTAGCACCACGAGAGCGCCGCCCGATGCCCAGACCAGGGGCGATCTGACGACGCGAGCGACCACGACCGCTGCAACCACGAGGAGGACGAGGATGACCGGCCCGGCGAGGCTGTCGCTACCGAACCCGAGGGCTGCCGCCAGCCCCGCCCACGCGGCGCCAACCACTGCACCGACGACCGCGCCGACACGGCCGTACATGCGACCAGCGGCCATGGCCGGGCGTTGAGCGGAACGATCGGCGTCGAGGTCGCAGACCGCGAAGACGAGCGCGGCGATCACCAGCGCCCCCACCGTCGTGCTGTGACCCGGGCCGGGTCGGCGAATGGCAATGGTCATCAAGCAGAGGGCCGAAAGCGCGAGGAAGCGTGTCGGGTCGCTCAGTCGCCGCCACACGATAGGGACGAAGAGCAACAGCACCAGAGACGGGAGCAGCGCGACGACCATGTAGACCGTCGAGTCGGTGGGCACCCCGAAGAAGGGCCAGCCGAAGTGCTTGGGGAACTCGCGCGCCTGCCCGAAGACGACCTGACGGTTGAGCTCCCCGACGCCCATCCCGTACCCGATCTGGTAGTACGCCGCCTCGGTCAGGAACCCCATCGACAAGCCGGCGAGGAGGGCGACGGCCCGTGACACCCGGGCACGGATCACGGCGTCGTGTCGTCCCACCAGCTCGTAGAGAGCCGCCCCAGCGGTGAGCAGCACGGCTAGCTCGACGTGCAACCAGAACATGACGAGGGGCGCCGCCACACGCACGATCGTGCCGACCCGCGGCCGGTCGAGCCAGGGGCTGGGCAGCAGCACGAACGCCCAGACCACCGGCAGGGCGTACTTCATGTGGGCCGGGTGCACGACCGCCAACACGCTGACCGTCATGGCGACCATGGCCGCCGGGTGCAGGTGTCGCCGCAGCCCGAGAGCGGCGACGAGGATGGCGGCCAGCGTCGAGCCGAGGAGCTCGACCTGGAGGTACGCCCACAACGTGGGGTCGCCGCCGGCGAGACGATAGAGAACGCTGCTCAACCACCACGATCCGGTGTTCCACCCGTGCTCGAAGTCGACCAGCGGCACCGCGCCCTCGGCTGTCATCTTCGCAAGGTGGAACTGCGCCCCCAGGTCGTTGGTCAGGCTCCAGTAGTCGAGCGCCGCCATCGAGTAGGCCCCATAGCTGAGGGACACGACGGCCAACACGACCAACGTGGCCCATCGAACCGGGCCCGCCGGGGCCGTGAGCGCATCGTCGCGCCCCGGTGCCTCCTCGCCCGTCGACCTGCCCATCGCCGCCCTTCACTCGACGCCACGCGCGGCACTCGCCGGGCACGGCCGCCCGGCAACACCGCGCGGACGTTAACAAGCGTGCGAACGCTCACGGGCATGCGACGCGGCGGCTCCCGCATGTGACCTGGGACGCCGGCGCAACCTAGAGTCCGTCGACGCTCGGGGTGTGCCGGGCCGACCTTCGCTATGCATCAGACCCCCGACGAGCCCGAGACGAGCGCATCCAGCTCTCTACGACGTGTCGCCCTCGTGGTCGCGGTCCTCGCGGTCGGGACGCTGATCGTCGGGACCATCGGCCCGCCGCTGTTCGGCTCCGGCACGCTGCTGGCGGCGGACCAGTCGACGCTCGGCGACCCGTGGGGCGCCTACAACCAGCCGGGCGCCCTCAACATCGGCGACCACGGCCCGGTCACCGACACGATCGACGCCGTCTTCCCCACCCGTGTCGCTGTCGCTGACGCCGCCGCCAGCGGCAACTACTTCGGGTGGAACCCGTACGTCTCCGGTGGAGCACCGGCGGCGGCGGAGACCTCGAACGGCTCTCTCAGCCCGTTCGTCCTCTTCTACCTGATCGTCCCGAACTGGATGGCCCCCGCGTTCATCAAGTTGGCGCAGATGATCGTCGCAGTCGGCTTCACCTTCCTGTTCGGACGGCGACTGGGGCTCGACCGACTTCCCGCGCTGTTCGCCGGTGCCGCCTTCGCCGGCTCCGGGTTCCTCCTCATGTGGACCAGCTGGCAACAGCCCGAGGTCGCGGCGTTGATCGCCGCCCTCTTCTGGGCCACCGAGCGCTACCTCCAAGGACCGTCCATCGCCCGGGCGGCGCCGATCGCCGTCGCGGTGGCGGCCATGTTGCTGGCCGGGTTCCCGGCCGTCACCGGGTTCGCCCTCTACGCGCTCGTGGCCTACGTCGTGGTCCGGCTCTGGCGCCGAGCGACCGACGCGGCGGACACGATCGGCACAGCTCGCCGACAACTGGTGAC
Source organism: uncultured Acidimicrobiales bacterium (assembly GCA_963735395.1). Lineage (GTDB taxonomy): Bacteria > Actinomycetota > Acidimicrobiia > Acidimicrobiales > VFJN01 > ZC4RG19. The sequence continues at coordinate 58,678 of CAVTKV010000001.1, forward strand.
GGGGATCGGGGCGGCCGCCGGAGTGGCCGTCGGCGTGCTGCTGGTGGCGGCCGTCGTCATCCCGTTCGGGCTGCGTCTCGGGTACCTCGACACGTCGTCTCGCCAGCAGAGCGGTGCGTCCAACCAGGGCCTGGCCCCGCTGATCACGCTCATCGCGCCCAAGGCGCTCGGGCTGTCGACCGACGGCGGCTACTTCGGGCCGAGGAACCAGATCGAGGTCGTGTCGTTCGTCGGCATCACCACCGCGCTCCTCGCGCTCGCCGCGCTGTGCCTACCACGACCGCGGTCGACGCCCCCTGGGGCGCGCACGGGGCTGGCACTGGTCAGCGTCGGCTTCGGGCTCCTCGCGTTCGGCGGGGGCCGACCGCTCGAACTGGTCCAGCACCTGCCTGTGTTCGCGGACAACTTCGTGGGGCGCGCCAGCTCCGTCATGGGCTTCACCGCGGCGGTGCTGGCCGGCGTCGGCCTGCAGGCGCTGGCCGAGCGGCTCCCGATCACCGGCCGGTGGGGGCGCCCACGGATGGTCGCCGTCGCCGCGGTCGCCGCCGCCCTCGTCGCGGCGGCGCTGTGGAAGGCGCGCGACATGGCCCAGGCCGTCGACCGGGTCGACGTGATGAACCGCAACCTGCTGCTGCCCGCGGCCGTCGGCGTGGGCGCCGTCGCGCTGATCCTGCTGGTGCGTTCGCGGCGCGCCGCGCTGGCCACCGCCGCCTCCGTCGGTCTGATCGGTCTGCTCGTCGTGGAGTCGTTGGCACTCGCGTCTGCCGTTGCTGCCGAACGAGGACGAGGACCTGCTGTTCCCCACGACGCCCGGCATCGAGTTCCTCACGGAGAACGTCGGGCACGATCGCGTGGCGCCCGAGCAGCTCAACCTGTTCTACAGCGCCACCACGCTGTTCGGTCTTCGATCGGCCACCGGGCACGTGTTCACGGCACCGACCTGGAAGCAGGCCCTCAGCAAGGCCGACTCCCAGGCCTTCGCCTACTCGCCGACGGGTTCGCAGTTGCGGGCCGAGCCCCACGTCGTCACGTCCCCCATCCTCGATCGACTCGGCGTGCGCTGGTTCGCCGCCCACGCGTGGCACCAGCCCATCGGCCGAGTGGAGGAGGGCGCACTCGCGACCGCCTCGTGCGAGCGCCCCGCGCTGATCGGACAGGCGACCACCGCCGTCCCGGCCGCCAATGGCCTACGCGGGGTGCGGATCCGGCTGTGCAGCACGGTCGACCTCCCCCACGGGGCCGAGCTGGCCGCGACCGCTCAGGCCCAAGACGAGGCCGTGAGCTCGCGCGTTCCGCTCCCGGGGACGCTCGGTCCCACCGACCTCAGCGTGGGCCTCGCCGCCGAGGACCTCACCGACGGCGGTCCACTGACGCTCACCTTCGACCTCGTCGGCGGCGAGGGACGGGCGTTGGCCGTAGCGGCCGACCCGGCCGGTGCCGTGGCCGTCGAGCCGATCCGTCCCGACGACGACGGGCTCCGCATGGCCTACGCCGGCGACCTCCGCATCTACGAGCGCACCCAGGCCCTGCCCCGAATCCGGTGGGCGGGCGACGCCGTGGTGGTCGAGGACCCAGCCGATCGGCTGGAGCTGCTCAACGGCGGCGACCTGTCCGACGACACCACGGTGCTCAGCGCTCCCGGACCGCGAGGATCCGGGGCCGGCGCCACCGTCGACGTGGGGGTGGACGCGCCGACCGCCATCGTGGTCGACGTCGACGCCGAGGGCAGCGGCTACCTCGTCGTCGCGGATGCGCTGCAGGTCGATTGGGAGGTCACGGTCGACGGGCGCTCGGCCGACCTCGTCGAGGCCGAGCACGCGGGGGTCGCGGTCGCCGTCCCCGAGGGCAGCCACACGGTCGAGCTCCGCTACCGCCCGCGCGGCCAACGAGCGGGCGTCGCCATCTCCGGTGTCACTGCCCTGGGTTTGGTCCTTGCGCTGGTCGTCCCGCGTGTCGTGCGATCGCGGCGCCGTGGCGCATCATCCACGACCGGGGACGCGACTCCCTCGTCGGTGTAGGTTGCGGCTCCCCGCCAGACGGGTGGGTGGAGAGCTGGGAGGACACCAGGGATGAAGGCAGGGCGAATCGGTGCCATCGGCGCGGCTGCAGGGCTGTGCGCCGGAATGCTCGTGGGCGGGCAAGGTGCGGCGGGCGCAGCGGTCCCGAACGACTTCCAGCTGCTCGCCGGCAACTTCACCGGCGATGCGCGAGACGAGCTGTTCTACTACCTGCCGGGCGGCGGGTCGGACTTCCTGACGGCCTATTCGCAGGACGGCACATACGCCTACCAGGAACTGCTGGGCGTGTTCACGGTCAACGGCAACTACAAGCCGCTGGTCGGCGACTTCGACAACGACGGGTTCGACGAGATCCTGTGGTACGCGCCGGGAACGACCACCGACTACCTGTGGAACTTCACGAGCAACACGACCATCTCGTCGGTGCCCTACACCGCCAACGGCACCTACGCCCGTCCCGCGGTCGGTGACTACACGGGTGACGGCGTCGACGACGTGCTCTGGTACGCGCCCGGTGCCGCTCAGGACTACCTGTGGGACTACAACCCCGGCGGCGGCTACACCAGCACGCCCCGCACGATCAGCGGCAGCTACATCCCGGTGGTCGGGTCGTTCGGCAACGATGCCACCGACGACGTCTTCTGGTACTCGCCCGGGTCCGCGGCCGACTACCTGTGGGACTACAACCCGGGCACGACCACCTACGCCCAGCAGGTCTTCACGGTCAGCTCGAGCGGCTATCGGCCCTTCGCCGTCGACATGTTCGGCGACGGCCCGGGCAACGAGGACATCTTCTGGTACACGCCCGGGGCCGGCCCCGACTACACGTGGGACTTCCTCAACGGGGGCTACACGGCGTTCGCTGAGGCGGTGAACGGCGAGTACCTGGCCACCTCAGGCGACTTCTTCGGTGACGGCATCGAGGACATCGTCTTCGAGAACTACGACCGCATGGTCGTGTGGGAGCACACGGCCGACGCTCGCATCCAGTGGACATGGGACTACACCACGCTGGCAGCGGCCGCGACGGCCGACGCGTCCTCCCGGTCCGCCGCGGAGACGGGCACCCCGGGCGTGCGGTCCGACGAGCGTCCTCTGCCGACGCGACCCTGACAGCCGATGTCGCGGTGACGGTGTGCGCCTCGCACACCGTCACCGCGGCGGGCCGCCGCACGGCCGACGCCGAGGTCAATCGGCGGTGCGCGCCGCCACCATCGTCCACGGCAGGGGCGCCTGCGTGGCCACCACGGTGAGCTCGGAGGCGACGAGCCTCCGAAACGACCGTTGCGACCAGTGCTGGATGTGCCCCGGAGTGTTCCCCAGATCGCGGATGTACTTCCCGCGTCCGATGTTGGCGATGCGCCAGATCGGCTCGCGCGGGACCGACAGCACGAACGAGCCCCGGCCCACCCGGGCCAGCTCCCGCAGGGCGGCGCCGGGAACGGGCACGTGCTCCAACACCTCGATGGCCAGCACGAGGTCGAACGACGCCTCGGGGAACGGCAGGCGACCGATGTCGGCGAACGCGCCCGGGATCTCGTGCGAGCCCCAGGCGGCCGCCAGCTCGGGGTCGGGCAGGTCGATGCCGACGAACGCGGCCTGCGGGTAACGGTCACGCACCCGGGCGGCGATCTCGCCCTCCCCCATGCCCACTTCCAGGATCCGCGCCGGCGCGGTCGTGGGCAGGCAGGCGTCGAGCGACCGGAAGAACCCGGCCATCAGCCGCCGCTCGACGGGGTTGGCCGACGCGTACTTGTCGTAGGTGTTGCCCGTGGGGACGGGGACCTCGGAGGTGGCGTGTGCAGTCATGACGCCGGACATCGTAGGGTGCCGGTCCACCCCCAGCCGCTTCCCCGTCAGCGGAACGCGATGTTGGTGCGCGACGAGCTCCCGAACATGGCAGTGGTGTGCCACCACACCCAGTCGTCGCCGGGCGACGCGTACCAGAGCAGGTCATCGGCGCCGTCACCGTCGTAGTCGCCGGCCCCCAGCCCCCGGTAGACGCCGTCGACCCGCGGCGCGAGCCGGGAGGTGAACGCCAGCCGGCGGCTCGTCCACACGAACTCCGCCGCCGTTCCCGGCGCGTACCAGAAGACGTCATCGTCGCCGTCGCCGTCGAAGTCCCCTGCGACCGGGCGGAACGAGCCGTTCACGGCCGGTGCCGCGCGGGACGAGAACGCGCCGTTGGCGCTGGCCCAGACGTAGTCGGTGGCCGTGCCGGGGGCTTGCCAGACGACGTCGTCGTCGCCGTCGCCGTCGAAATCCCCTGCGACCGGGCGGAACGAGCCGTTGACCGACGGTGCCAGCCTCGACCGGAAGGCGCCGCCCTGCGCCACCCAGAGGTAGTCGCGAGCCGATCCGGGCACATACCAGATGATGTCGTCGTCACCGTCCGCGTCGAAGTCGCCGGGGATGGCGACATACGCGCTGGACACGGAGGGCGCCAGACTCGACCGGAAGGTCCCGTCGCCGTTGCTCCGCCACAGGTAGTCGCGTGCGGTGCCCGCCGCGTACCAGAAGATGTCGTCGTACCCGTTGGCGTCGTAGTCGCCGACGACAGGCGTGTATGTGCCCGTGACCGGGAAGAGCCAGCGTTGCGAGAAGCCCCCCGCCGTCGCCATGGCCAAGCGATCTGCCCACACGCCGGGCTGCCGGATGTACACATCGGTGCCGAACCCACCAGCGAAGTTGCCCACGAGCAGCGACCCTGGCGCCGCCATGGACGGGTACAAGGCCCTTGCCCGAGCCCGGATCGAGTCCAGGTGAGGGTAGAGGTACTGCCCGGGGCACGCGGTGAGCCCCACATCGCGGTGTCCAACGATGCGGTTGAGCGTCACGACCGACCCGGGAGGGTACTTCGGGCTGCCCTCGCCCGCCCGGAAGGCGACCGAGGTGCGCACATCGACGTCGTGGATGGCGAACTTCCAGGCCAGCAGGTAGGCGACTGCCTCGACCGTGGCCGCCGACGGCCTGGCAGTGTCGTGGTTGCCCAGCACGGTCACTCCGGTCGACCGGGTGTTGAAGCCGCGGGCGTGCCCGCCCACCACCGCGTTCTCGACCCCGCCGGCCCGGGCCTCCCACACCCGGCCGAAGCGATCGACGGCGAAGTTGTACCCGATGTCGTTCCAGCCGTTGGCGTCCATGTGGTACGCCTGCACACCTCGGAGGAGCGCGGGGACGTCGCCGGGCCCGTAGTTGTTCGTGCCGGCGGTGTGGTGCACGACACCAAGTTCCAGGCTCGACGCGATCGTCGGCGCGACCCTGGGAGACCGTGCGCCCCAGGATGAGCGGGGGATGATCGACGGTTCCGCCGGGTCGGCCCCCGCCGGGGCGGTCTCCGCCACGGCGACGCGTCGCGCCGTCTCGTACACGAGGTGGACCTGGGCCTCGTCGACCTCGTTGCCCGCCATGTCGAGCTCGTAGCGGCTGGCGTCCCCAACCCAGAACGGGTCGCTGTGCGCTCCGGGGTTCTCCTCGTCGGGCTCCTGGGGCACCTCGACGCCTGGCACCGGCGCCGCGGCCTCCTCGCTGTGGAACTCGAGCGCCGTCCATGCGCTCCACGCGCCGTCGTCGGTGGCCGTGCGCACGAGCACCGGCACGTCGGGCGGCACGGGGAGCGTCACGCCGATCAGATCGAAGTCGCGCGTGTCTTCGGCGACCAGCACCCGCGCTCCGGCGGATGGCGGTGGCGTCGTCGACATGGGGTCGGTCGTCGACTCTGTCTCGGGCGGGATCGTCGTGGGCGACGGCTGGACGGTGGCGCCCTCCGCCACCGGACGCCGGGTCTCCGTGGCCATCGCATGCTGGACCGTCCACCGGGGTACGGGTGCGAGCACGCCCGCCACGCCGACGAGCAGGGCAACGACGAGCTTGACCGCCAGCGCCCGCCGGCCGAACGACGGTTCGGACGACCGCTCTGTTCGCCTGGCGATCCTCGATCCCATGGCGCGCGACACGGTCTCACAGTACGGAGTCGCACGAGCGCTATCAGTGATAGTCAGACCGTCTGCGTCGCCGATGATGACGGCGCCGGCGTCAGCCCAGACGGGGCGGGAACGTGCGGTTCGGCGCGCCCGACACCAACCCACACCACGTCAGCAGACGCGCGTGACAGGACCGTTCCTCGTCAGCCGAGCCCCGGCGGGAAGCGGGGTAGGAAGCTCCCGAACAGGAACACCGCACTGACAACCGTGACCGTGAGGGGAACCACGACAACCCCGAGGGGGCGGATACGGGCCCACCCGACGGCCGCCACGGCGATCAGCACCGGGTACGACGGGAGCAGCAACCGAGCGGTCACGGTGGAGCTGTCTGCGAGGGCCTCGTGGAACATCAGCAGGACCTGCAACACCACGATTCCCCCTGCCATCGCTGCAGGCGCCCGACGCCCGCCCGCGGCTGCCAACACCAGGCCCGAGGCGACGACGAGCGCCACGACGAAGGTCAGCCAGGGCGAGAAGTGGGGCCAGTCCCGTAGGAACGGCAGGATGGCCCGGTCACCCATGTCGGCCACGAAGTCGCGGAGCCCCATGTAGGGGTGGTGGGCACCGTGCAACTCGCGCAGGGCGTCCGCCGGGTCGAGATGCCCTGTCGACTGCCAGTGGTAGGCCAGCCACGTCGCCAACCCGACCGCCCCCGGCACCACGGCCCTCGCCACGTCGGCGAGCCGCAGGGCCCCGCGCCTGGCGGCCACGACGCCGACGACCAAGAGTGGCACGCACAACACGACGGCGGTCTCGCGCGTTAGGGCACCGGCCAGCACGACCGCCCCGACCGCCCACGCTCGGGCGGCCGACGGCCGGTCGAGCCACCGCACGATCAGGAGCGTGCCGGTCGCTACAACGAGCGTCGCCCAGATGTCGAGGTTCACCCGCCCGCCGGAGTCGGCCATCGCCGGGAGCAGCCCGGCCGCCAGGCCGGCGGCGAGCGCGACGGTGGGCCGGGCGGGGCCCGGCGGGGCCCAGCGCCACGCAAGGAGCGCGGTCACGACGCAGGTGAGTCCGGCTGCCGCAGCGCTGACGACACGCAGCGCGTACATCACAACGAGGGCGCGATCGCCCAGCGGTTGTGTCACGACCGCGAGGCCCGCGTACGCCAGCGGCGGGTGGTAGGCCTCGTACGACCAGCCCGCCATCCCCATGTGCTCCTGCGTCATGCCCGGTGGGGCCTGGTAGCCGTAGTCGGACCACCGGTCGGTCGTCGCTACCGAGTCGATGATCGAGGCGTCGAGCGGATCGTCGATCGTCGGCATGCGTCGATCGAACGACAGCTTCCAGGCGTAGTCGACGTGCTGAGCTTCGTCCTCGATCGCCCAGGGCGGGAAGCTCACGGCGTAGAGGACGGCGTGGCCGGCGCCGACCAGAAACACCACGAGGAGTACCAGCGCGCGAGCCGAGATGCGGGCGGAGACACGGTCGACCAAGCGTCCATGGTCCACCCGACGGGACGATGGAGTGTCCGCCACCTCGCTCCCCACCAGCATGAGACGGGCAGTCTCGCGCGCGGCCGCGCTGACCGTCCGATCCGGACCTCCCGGTGACAGGTCCGAACAGAAGCGCCGGGAACCCGACGGCGAGGCGCGATCGTCGTATGACCATGACTCGCGCAGCACTGCTCGTCGCCTTGGTCACTCTGGCCGGTGCCGCCGGATGCGGCGTCGGCGATGATACGCGGACGGCGGCGCGCGACCCAGCCTCGTCGCCTGGCCGATATCGGGGCAGCGGCACGGTCTTGGAGAGCCCCGACCACGGACCCCAGCTGTGTCGGATCGTCGCTCACTCGTACCCGCCGCAGTGCGGTGGGCCGGACCTGGTGGGCTGGGACTGGACCGACGTCGACGGCGAGGAGTCGGCCCGCGGGACAACCTGGGGCGACTACGAGGTCACGGGCACCTGGGACGGCAGTGCACTCACACTCACCGAGCGACCGACGCGGCCGTCGACGGCTCCGACGGAGGAGCCCGACCTGTCGACACCCTGTCCCGAGCCGGTGGGCGGTTGGGCGGTGGTCGACCCCGCCACCACGAACCAGGCTGCGCTCGACGCGGTCGGCCAGGCAGCCCACGCGCGACCCGATTTCGCCGGGCTCTGGTGGGACCAGCCCATCAGAGGATCGGTCGCCATGAACGACCCGGCCGACCTGGTCGTGAACGTACGCGTCGCCGGCGATGTGGCGGCAGCCGAGCGCGAACTGCGCCCGATCTGGGGCGGCGCGCTGTGCGTCAGCGCGGCTGAACGGCCGCACGCCGAGCTCGCCGAGATCCAACAGGAGATCGACGCGTCCGCCGAGGAGATCGGCATGACGTCGAGCCACGTCGACGACATCACCGGGACGGTGGAGGTCGAGGTCGTTGTCGACGACTCTGGCCTGCAAACCCAGTACGACGACCGACACGGTCCCGGAGCTGTGCGTGTCGTCCCCTGGCTCGCGGCCGTCGGCTGACCCACGACTCGCACGGGGGCCGTCCGCCCGGTACCACGACGCGGCTCAACGTCCGCTACGACCGAGGTCGACGGACTCCGCGATGTCCATCTCCTCGGGGTCGATGGAGCAGTAAGCTTTCGTTCACCATCGCTCGCGGGCATGAGGAGCGGCGGAACAGGCGGAACAAGCCCACCCAAGGGCGGGCAGGGAGGCGAGTTCGATGCTTCGACGATCACCCATCGTCGCGATCGCGGCGTTTGTCGCCATCGTGCTGGGTACGACATCAGCGTCAGCACAGGTAGGGCCGTTCGACCCGCCACAGACCGTGGTCGGCGGCTGCGAGTCCTTCTTCGAGGATGCGGTGGTCACCGCGGGCGGCGAGACCCAAGGCTTCGTCACCTGCGTGACACCCACAGGCCTGCGGATCCGGTTCTTCAGCCGGACCGCCGTTGGCACGGTCAATCCGAGCGAGAACACCGGGTTCACCGGCAACGTGCTCGGAGTGGCCCAGGACTCGACCGCCACATACGTGCTCTTCAACAACGACACCGAGATCCTGATCGGCAAGCGCACCAACGCCGGCGCGTACAGCTCCCGGGTGGTCGACACGTTCGGCGGCGGCGGGCTGTTCCCGACCGGCGACGTCATCGCGCGCGACGGCCAGTGGTTCGGTGTGTGGTCCGAGCAGGTCGGACCCGGCGGCGAGTTCGCCCAGACCGAGTTGTTCCAAGCTGGAACGGCGTTCCCGGTCCGCCGGATCACGACGACCGCCGAGAATGTCGACGATCTCAGCCCGTCGCTCACCTACAGCGGCACCACCCCGGTGCTGGTGTGGACGCGGTTCGAGTCGCCGGCGGTACCCGGACCGTCCGACATCTGGGTCGCAAAGTTCATCAGCGGAGGCTGGCAGTCGCGGGTCTTCGCCAGCGCCGGCACCAACAACTACCTGCCCGACATCCAGTGGTCCGGCGGCGTCACGGCCGTGACCTGGAACCGCGACAACTTCGTCGTGGTCGCCAGCAACCCCACGGGATCGTACACGAGCCATACCTTCAACACCGGCGGCATCGCGCCGAAGGTGGCCCCGTCGATCTCGCCGACCGCAGATGACGACATCTTCGTGACGTGGACGGCGTTCAACCCGGCGGGCGACCGCGTGTTCTTCGCCGAGACCGCATCGAGCAGTGTGAGCGGGGTGTGGCACGGCACCAACATCGCCCCCGCGGGCACCTTCTCATTCGCCGTCGGCGCGGCCGGCGGCAAGGCCATCGTCAGCTACCAGGAGGGATCCACGGTCAGAGTCCGGGCGCAGACCTGACGCAGACCTGCCGCCGGCGGCGCTCACTCAGCCCGCCGGCGGCCCCTGGTCGTCAGTCGAACCAGAGACCGTCGGACACGGATCCCGCCGCGTACCAGAAGATGTCGCGGCCGGCGGCGGCGTCGAAGTCGCCCACCAACGGCACGTAGTGGTTGCGCAGCACGACGTCGGTGTCGGTCGCGAAGGTGCCACCGCCCGCGCCCCGCCACACGGAGTCACCGCCCACACCGGGGGCGTACCACACGATGTCCTCGAGCCCGTTGCCGCTGATGTCGCCGACGACGGGCCGGTAGTGGCCGTTGACCGTGAACGACCGGCTCTGGAACGTGCCGCCCGGCCGAGCGGCCCACAGCGAATCGGATGTCGGCCCGGCGCCGTACCAGAAGATGTCGTCCAGCCTGTTGCCGTCGAAGTCGCCGACCAGTGGCTGGTAGGTGCCGCCGACCGCCCGGGAAGACGACAGGAAGGCACCGCCCGCGCGTCCGAACCACAACTCGTCGGTGGCGACGCCCGGCCGATACCAGAAGATGTCGTCGCGGGCGTCGCCGTCGAAGTCGCCGACGAACGGCTGGGAGCCGTCGGCGACCGTGCGCGCTGACACCGCGAACCCGCCGGCCGCCCGGGACAGCCAGAGCTGCTCGGGCGACGAGCCGTCGTCGGTGGGGGCGTACCAGAAGATGTCGCTGCGGCCGTTGCCGTCGAAGTCACCGACCAGCGGCTCGTAGTCTCCGCCGATCGTCTGCCCGGAGGAGCTGAACGAGCCGCTCGCGGCGGCGAGCCACAACACGTCCGGAGCCACGCCCGGCCCATACCAGAAGATGTCATCGCGGCCGTTCCCGTCGACGTCACCCACCAGCGGCATGTAGGTGCCGGTCACGGTGGGCGACAGCTTCACGGGCGGCCCGCCGTCGCGGCGCGTCAGCCACAACCCGTCCGCCGCCGAACCGGGTGCGTACCAGAAGATGTCGCTGCGGCCGTTGCCGTCGAAGTCGCCCACCAGCGGCGTGTAGGTGCCGGTGACCTGGTCGTAGCGCCACCGCTTCCAGCTCGGCGCGCGCAGCTCGCAGGCGCCTCGCAGCGTGGACAGGTCGCACAGGCGGTCGCCCGACGCCCACGCGATCGTGCTCCGGGGATCGGACCCGATCGTCGTCGAGGCCGTGATGTCGATGGCGTAGCCGCTGTCGTCGCCGAGCCAGTAGCGCCGCTCTACGGCACCGTCGCGGACGACGTAGAACGGCGAGCTGATGGGGTTGGTGCTGAAGCCGGGCGTGGTCCACGCCGTGCTGCCTTGCGCGACAGCGGGGTCGACGTAGAGACAGGAGACGGGCGTCGCCTGCCCCACGAGTTGGCACGAGCGCCACTGGGCCCCACCGAGCCGGGTGACACCGTCCTGCAGCGTGAAGCCCTGCAGGCTGTCGTCGGCCAGCCCGGCACCGTTGGCAAGGAAGTGGTTGAGGAAGATCGTGCGGCACGCTTCGCCCGGTCCCGACGCGGCGTCGCAGCCGTGCCAGGGCCGCACGGTGTAGGCGAACTGCGTGAACCCCGTGCTCGACGACCAGCCGCAGAAACGCCCGCCCATCACCTGGGCCGCAAGCTGGGCCGACGCCGCGGTGTCGATGCGTTCGGCGGCCGTGTTCTGCCACGGGTGGTCGAACTGCCAGAGTCCGATGCCCGGGTGCCAGAACGCGGTCCGGTACGCCGTCGCCGTGCTGCGGAAGGAGTAGAGGTTCGCGGATCCGTCCCACCGGCTGAGGGTCATCGGAGACGGCGCGACCGTGCTGCTGGCAAGGGGACCGGCCTCCGTGAACGTGACCGCCAGCATCATGCCGGCCAGCCGAGCATCCGACAGCGAGCACCCTGTGGCGCGACGAGCGCCCGCCTCGGCCGCGGCGGCAGCCACGGTGTCCTGATATGGCTGGCGCCCGAAGGCCCGCACCGTCGCGGCGGCCGCACGCTCGACGGCGGCGGCCGAGTGCGGGGGACGGGGCGACGACGACGGCAAGGCCGTCTCCGCAGACGACGGGGGCGGCGACGGCGGCGGACGGCGGGGACGGCGGGGACGGCGAGCCAGTGCTCGTCGTGCTGGACGTGGACGTCGGTGTGGTGGTGGCCGGCGTGGTCGCGGACTCGATGTCGGCCGCCGACGGTGTGGTCGCGTCCGGCGCCTGCTGCGAGGGAACCACCGGACGGGCGCCTGCCGGCAAGTCAGCCAGGAACAGCATGAGCACCGACACGCCGGTCGCGATGGCCATCCGCCGCCGACGAGTCGCACCGGGCCCTCCCAGCAACAACTCACACAGCATCGCCGACTGCCCTCCGCTCGCGCGCAATGCTACGTCGCGTCGCTCCGCGTGGTGGATGATCGTGACGGGCTGAGCATCCGCGCTGGTGTACGAGTGGAGTGGTCATGTTCGGCACCCCGACCCCGGCCCGCAACGTGGAGGCGACGCGAGCCCAGCTCGCGGAGCTGACGTTCCTCGGGGCGTCGGCACAGTCGGAGGCGCGCGCCCTGGAGGTCATGGTCGCGCTGGCGAGCCGTGCGAAGCACCGATCGTGCGGGGTCCGTGATCTCCTGATCGCCGCGATCGCAGAGGAACACAAGGCGGCGATCGTCCACTACGACCGTGACTTCGACCACATCGCGGCGATCACTGGTCAGCCTGTCTCGTGGGTCGTGCCTCGCGGCACCGGCCATTCCACCGCCAGCAGGCGCCAGCGCTGACAAACCGATGCCGGCTCCCGCCCTCAGGCTGCGGGCGCGGCGATGGGTGGGGCGCCGGCGCCTCGACCTAGACTCGCTCGGCGTGGGAGCCCTACGAGACATGCCGCGCTACGCGCTCGCCTCGGCGCTCAGCTTCGTCTTCATAATCGGCGCGACCGCGGCGCTTCACGAGTTGCTCGGGGTCTCCGAGACGCTCTCTCCGGCGATCGCGATGGTCGCCGCGGTGGTCGTCAACTTCGTGATTCTGCGCGTCTGGGTGTTCCCCGGGCAGACCGTGCACTGGGGACGCCAGCTCGCCGAGACCGCGGTCACCTCGGCAACGTTTCGAGTCCTCGAGTACGCGATCTTCCTCGCCCTGCACCTGGGGTTGAACGTCAACTACCTGATCGCGACCGGGGCGTCCGTTTGCGTGTCGGCGCTCGGCAAGTTCGGCGTCTACAGGCAGATCGTCTTCAAGCCCGAGCGCTCCACGTCGGTCGCAGACCCGGCCTCGAGCTCCAGGTGAGACAGCGAGGTCGGAGTGGCGGTTGCCTTACGCCGCCGGCGGCGCGATGGGATGCGGTGTGCAGAGCTCGTCGTACTCGGCGATGACGATCTGGTCGGGATCGATGGAGCACGCCGGGCACTGCGGGTCGCGCAGCATCTTGTAGGTGCGGAACGACTGCTCGAGTGAGTCGTAGGCGAGCAGGCGGCCCGACAGGCTGTCGCCGATGCCCAGGATCAGCTTGATCGCCTCGACTGCCTGGATCGACCCCACGATGCCGGGCAGCACGCCCAGCACGCCGGCCTCGGCGCACGACGGCGCCAGCTCGGGCGGCGGCGGCTCGGGCAGGAAGCACCGGTAGCAGGGCCCGTCGTGGGGCTTGAACACGGTGACCTGGCCCTCGAACCGGAAGATCGACCCGTGCACCACGGGGATGCCGACCTTGAGCGCGGCGTCGTTGAGCAGGTAGCGCACCGGGAAGTTGTCGGCCCCGTCGACCACCATGTCGTAGCCCGACAGGATCTCGACCACATTGTCGGCGCCCAGGCGCACGTCGTGGGTGACCACGTTGACGTCGGGGTTGAGGGCGGTCAGCGTCTTCTTGGCCGAGTCGACCTTGCGGTCGCCGATGCGGTCGACGTTGTGCAGGATCTGGCGCTGCAGGTTCGAGTCGTCGACGACGTCCATGTCGACGATGCCGATGGTGCCCACGCCGGCGGCGGCGAGGTACAGCGCCGCGGGCGAGCCGAGGCCGCCGGCACCGAGCAGCAGCACGCGGGCGTCGAGCAGCTTGAGCTGGCCCTCGACGTCGACCTCGGGCAGCAGCACGTGGCGCTGGTAGCGGTTGCGCTGCTCGGCCGTGAGGCTGCGGGGCGTGGACCAGTCGCGGCCCTCGTCCTTCCACTTGTTGAAGCCGCCGACCACCGAGACGACGTCGGTGTAGCCCATGTCGGTGAGCGTCTTGGCGGCGAAGGCCGAGCGGACGCCGCTGGCGCAGTGGACGACCACCGGTGCGTCGTGATCGGTCAGGCGGCTCTCGACCGAGCCCTCGAGCGTGCCCCGGGGGATGTGCACCGCACCCGGGATGGCGCCCTGCTCGTACTCGTCGGGCTCGCGCACGTCGAGCACGACGGCGCCGGGCTGGCGACGCAGGTCGTCGGCCGTGGCCGTGTCGACCTCGCGGATCTCGGACTTCGTGGCGGCGAGCAGCTCACGGAAGCTCGGCATCGGGCACCCTCTCTGGCTGGTCCTGCGGTGCGCGCAGTGTTCTTGCGACTGAAAAGCCTAGCGAGCTGCTCAACAATCAGACCAGGCCAGGTGTTCCCCGGCTCGACCGGGCTCGTCGGCCGGCGGTCAGGGCTCGATCGGGACCTCGTGCATCGCCTCGATCAGGTCGCCGGAGTCGACCTGCAGCGGGCCCGACACGGCCAGCCGCCGTGCGAGCAGCACGCCCATGGCGGCGAACGCCACCGCACTGCCCACGAGGAGGCCGACCTCGACCCGCAGGAACACGTCGTCGGCCCCCAGGAGGACCGTGAGCATGAGAGCGCAGAACCCCATGCCCCATCCGAGCGCCTGGTCGCGGTGGCCGCCGAGGGCGATGACGGCCTGCGCGCACGCCATGGCGAGCATGTAGAGGCCCGCACCGGCCGCGAGGAGCCCCATCGTGCGGGCCCCCAGGTTGGAATCGGGGAACATCGTCTCGACGACGAACGGGCCGAGCACCAGGCCGACGACCGTGCCGAGCGCGGCCAGCCCGGCGACGGCGATCAGCAGCCGCCGCAGCCCCGACCGGAAGTCGCCGAGGTGGCCCGAGTGCGCCAGCGCCGACAGCTTCGGGAGCAGCGACGCCTGCACGGCCTGGAACAGGAACAGCGGGATGCGGGCGATGACGACGCCGTTGACGAACCGCCCGGCGGCCTCGGTCTGGGTGTCGTCGGCCATCAGCTTGACCAGGACCGGGCCGATGTTCATGAGCGCGAACGCGAAGATCGACGCGACGAGCAGGTAGCCGAGGGCGCTGCTGACCTCGCGGAACGCCGCCTCGGGCCCCTCCTCCAGCTCTGGCCGCTGCACCATCAGCGCCACCGGCACGGCGAGCAGGCCGGCCACGCCGAGGGCCACGCCGAACGGCCCCGCGGTGTTGACGCCGATCACCATGCACACCACGGCGCCCATCACCCGGATGAAGCCGTCGGCACCGAGGTACGCCCCATAGCCCTTGAACTGGCCGGTGCCCGACAGGCAGCCGCGGGTCAGGTGGCCGGCCAGCGCACCGGCGAGGCCGAGGGTCAGGCCGACCAGCAGCAGGATCTGCTCGTCGAAGAGGTGCTCGACCGAGAGCCGGGCGGTGGCGATGAGCAGCACCACCACGCCCAGGCCGAGGCCGACGCCGATGGTCGCCGCCCGGCGCACCACGGGCAGGCCGCCCTGGTTGCGGGCGCGGCGCTCGGCGAGCGCGCGGCTGATCTCCTGCTCGAGCGGGAGGAACAGGCCGGGGCCGGCGAGGAAGACCAGGCTCCACAGCGCACCCAGCGGCGAGTACTCGGCCTTGCTGAGCGCCTTGTCCGCGACGAAGAGGAACCCGTACGCCGAGATCCCGGCGACGATCAACCCGGCCCCGACCGCGGCAGTGCCGGTGGGTAACGGATTGCGGCGCCTCGCAGCCTCCAGCAGCGCAGCCATCGCCCGAGAGGGTACTCACATCGAGTGACCGCGGGTACAAATGGTGGTCGCCACCAGGGACGACGTCGACTGGACCGGCTGCGGACGCGAGCCCTCAGGCGCCGACGAGACGGGGCAGAACCTCGCCGATCGGGCCCCGGACGACGGCATCGGCCAGGTGGTCCATCGCCGTCTCGCTGCCGTTGACGATGACGATGCGCGCCCCCGACAGGCGGGCGACCGGCACGACGTCCGCCACCGGGTACACGGCCAGGGTCGAGCCGACCGCCAGCAGCAGGTCGGCCCGGCGGGCGGCGGCGCCGGCCCGCTCGATGTCGCCGGGCACGAGGTTCTGGCCGAAGCTGATGGTGGCCGACTTGAGGATGCCGCCACAGGAACGGCAGGGCGGATCGCTCTCGCCGGCCCGCACGCGGTCGAGCGCCCGTTGCATGGGCGCCCGCTCGTCGCACGACATGCACATGACTTCGCGGACGGTGCCGTGCACCTCGACCACGCGCTCGGGATCGGACCCGGCCGCCTGGTGGAGGCCGTCGACGTTCTGCGTGACCAGCGTGTCGAGCTTGCCCCGGCGCTCGAGGGCCACGAGGGCGCGATGCCCGGCATTGGGCGCGGCGGCCCAGGCCGGGTGGTCGAGCCGGTCGAGCCAGGCCTTGCGCCTGATCGCCGGGTCGGACATGTAGTGCTGAAGCGTCGCCCGCTTCTCGGCCTCGGGGTTGCGGGTCCAGACACCCTTGGGCCCCCGGAAGTCGGGGATGCCGCTGTCGGTGCTGATGCCGGCGCCCGTCAGCACGACGACGCGCTGCGACTCGTCGACCCAGCC
>CAVTKV010000002.1:0-39724 GCA_963735395.1 uncultured Acidimicrobiales bacterium
CCAACGTCAAGCCCACACCCACCATGCACGGGTGGATGCTGTCCGGCATGACTCGGGACACCCGTCCGGGATGTCCTGGAACCAGACACTGTCCAGTTAGGTCCACTGCTATCGGGTACGTAGATCCGTACCACAGGGGGCGATCCACGTACCCGATCGGTGATTCAGGGATACGGGATCCCGTACCTATTGGTGACGAGGTACGGACCTGGACCTACCTGAGTGGCCGGTTCTCAGGCGTCTCGACCGATTCAGCCCGCGCGGGAGCGCCGTTCGGTGGCGCCTGCTCGAGGTCGTCGGTGGTCGCGGCCCAGCTGGCGAGCAGGTTCAGGGCGTCCTGTGTGGGGGACCCGGGTTCGGCGGTGTAGGTGAGAAGGCTCTGGCTGGGATCGGCGCCGAGGGGAAAGGTGTCGAACGCCAGGTCGAGGTCGCCGACGACGGGGTGGTGGAGGAGCTTGACACCGGTGGTGTGGATCCGGACGTCGTGCGCGGCCCATCGAACCCGAAAGTCCTCGCTGCGGGTGGACAGCTCCCCGATCAGGTCTGACAGCTGCCGGTTGTAGGGATCACGCCCGGCCTCAGCGCGCAGCATGGCGACCACGTCGTTGGCGACCTTGTCCCATTCCCGGAAGAACTCGGCCGCGTGCGGATCGAGGAAGATGAACCGGGCATTGTTGGCCGGCCGGATCGGGTCGGCGTAGATCGGTGCGAGGAGCGCGACCCCCAGGGCGTTGGCGCCGAGGATGTCCAGTCGCCCGTTGAGCACGAACGCCGGCGTGCCGATCATCGAGTCCAGTACGCGCTGCACGGTCGGCCGGACTTGCTGTCGGGTCGGCTGGCGACGCGGTGGGACAGGACTGGCGGTGCGGAGCAGGTCGACAAGGTGCGCCCGCTCGGCGTCGTCGAGCTGCAGCGCGTGGGTGATGCCGTCGATGACGCTCTCGGAGACTCCGGTGGCGGTGCCGCGCTCGAGCCGGGTGTAGTACTCGATCGAGATGCCGGCGAGGAGGGCGGCTTCCTCGCGCCGCAGGCCCTTGACCCGCCGTCGGCCACTCGCCGTAGACGGGCAGTCCCGCCTGCTCGGGGGTGATCCTGGCCCGCCGTGTGGTGAGGAACTCGCGGATCTGCCCGCGGACGTCGCCACGGATGTCGTCGTGGTCGTCGCCGGCGCCTGCCATGGCTTCCACCTTACGGGCGGTTCGGTGCCGCTGGGGGTCCCTGTGAGTGCCCCTTTCGCTGGGTCTCCCACGTCGGTCCGGACGCTGGTTTGGTGGTCGCATGACTGACAAGAACGTTTGGCTCATCACCGGAGCTGCCCGCGGCATGGGCGTCGACATCGCCAAGGCCGCGCTCGCCGCCGGCCACGCCGTGGTCGCCACCGCCCGCAACACCGACAGCGTCACCGCCGCCCTGGGGAAGGACGAGGACCTGCTGGCCGTCGCGCTCGACGTGACCGACCCCGCCGCCGCCGAAGCCGCCGTCAAGGCGGCCGTCGACCGGTTCGGTCGCATCGACGTGCTCGTCAACAACGCCGGCAACTTCTACGCCGGGTTCTTCGAGGAGCTCAGCCCCGACGCGGTGCGGGCGCAGATCGAGACGACCCTGTTCGGCCCGATGAACGTCACCCGGGCGGTGCTCCCGGTCATGCGCGCCCAGCGCTCCGGGCTCGTCGTCGCGATCTCCTCGACCGCCGGCATCGTGGGCCAGGCGTTCTGCACCGCGTATGCCGCCTCCAAGTTCGGGGTGGAGGGCTGGATCGAGTCCCTGACCCCGGAGGTCGAGCCGTTCGGCATCCGCACGATGCTCGTCGAGCCCGGCTTCTTCCGCACCGAGCTGCTCACGCCGGAGTCCACGACCTACGCCGAGCCCTCGATCGACGACTACGCCGAGCGCACCGAGCAGACCGTCGCCGCTTGGAACGGCATGAACGGCCAGCAGGCGGGCGACCCCGCCAAGCTCGCCGCTGCCCTCCTGACGGTGACCCAGCAGGAGAACCCGCCGCGGCGCTGGGTCGCAGGAGCCGACGCGGTCGCAACCGTCGAGCAGAAGGCCCGGACCTGCTTGTCGAGGTGGACGCCTACCGCGAGCTCTCCAGCCACCTCGCTCACGACGACGCCTGAACGGCGCGCCCTACCTGGTCACCCGCCCCCAGAAGCTTCCCTGCACCCCGGTTGCAATCACGTCAAGGAGACCCCCAATGACCGCAGAGACGAACACGCGCATCATGGAGCGCTTCACCAGCGAGTTCCTGACCACCGGCGACGCCGCGTTGGCGGAGGAGTTCGTCAGCCCGGACATCGTCCTGCACTTCGCCGGACAGCAGCAGCGAGGCCGCGACACGTATCTCGCCGTCGTCGCCGCGAACGCCGACACGTTCGAGGATCTCGTGTGGACAGTGGAGGAGATGGTGGCCGACGGCGACACCGTGGCGGTGCGCTACACGATGACAGGGACCCACCGGGGCGACTTCGCCGGGGTCCCACCCACCGGCAAGGCCGTCGTCGCGCAGAGCATGGCGTTCTATCGCCTCGCCGACGGCCAGATCGTCGAGGAGCGCGCCCAGCTCGACATGCTCGGAATCCTCCAGCAGATCGGTGCCGCACCGGCCGCGTAGCAGCGCGCTGCTGATCCCTTCCGTCCCCATCGATGGCCGACGCCGCTCAGGCTGCCGGCCGCGAACAGAAAGCATGAGGAACGTCATGACCACAGCAACATCCGAAGCGACGACGACCAGAGCGTCTCGACGCCGACCACCGATGACTTCATCGACGGTCTCGCCGACATGATGGCGCACTCGGCCCGCACGCCGATCCTGAGGTGGCCGGACGAGTACGGCCTCGCCTATGAGGACGTGTTCTTCCCGGCGCAGGACGGTGTCACGCTCGAGGGCTGGTTCATTCCCGCCGACTCAGACCGGCTGCTCATCTGCAACCACCCGATGCCCTGCAACCGCTACGGGTACCCCGGACACCTGGAGCCGTGGACCAACTTCGGCGGATTCGAGGTCAACTTCCTCCCCGAGTACAAGATCCTGCACGATGCCGGCTACAACATCCTGACCTACGACCTGCGCAACCACGGCCGCAGCGGAATGGGCAGCGGCGGCATCATCGGTCACGGTGTGCTCGAGTACCGAGACGTGATCGGCTCCTTGCACTACGCCAAGTCCCGCGTCGATACCAAGGACATGAAGACCGCGCTGTACAGCCGCTGCATGGGGGCCAACGCAACGGTCGTGGCGATGAACAAGCACCCAGAAGCGTTCAGCCACATCCTGGCGATGATCGCATTGCAGCCCGCAGCGCCCCGGGGCTTCGTCGAAGCCGCCTTGCAAGGAGCCGGCATCGCCGATGGTCGGGAGTCGTTCGACCAGGCGCTGCACCGGCGAAGCGGGTATCGACTCGACGACTTCAGGCCGATCGAGGACACAACGGCGGTCACCGTCCCGACACTCGTCGCCCAGGTCCATGACGACTTCACCATGCCTCCGTCCTACGTCCAGGCGATCTACGACAACATCTCCGCCGAGGACAAGAAGCTCTTCTGGATCGAAGGGACCGATCTTCGCTTCCAGGGCTACAACTACTTCGGCGAACACCCGGAGCTGGTCCTGGACTGGTTCGACACACACATGTGATCTGCCTCCAGCGGACCAGGCGGTGGTCGCCCCCATCCCCGGCACCCGTCGCGTCGCCCGCGTCGACGAGAACACCGCCGCGGGCGGCATCGAACTCACCGAATCGCAGCCGGAGCGGCTGAATTCGCTTGAGCCCCGCGGGCGGACGGCACGACGAGGCCAACACGGCCTCCATCGACCGGTGACCACACCGACTGCAGAACTGCAAGGAGAACATCATGGAGTACACCCGACTGGGTTCCTCCGGCCTGAAGGTCAGCCGTGTCGCCCTGGGCACGATGGGCTTCGGGGACGGGAAGGTGCCCTTCTGGAGTTGGGCGCTGCCCTGGGACGACGCGAAGGGGTTCTTCGCGCAGGCGCTCGACCAGGGGATCAACTTCTGGGACACCGCGAACGTCTACGGCGCCGGCTCCTCCGAGGAGATCGTCGGCCGCGCTCTCGCCGAGACGCGTCGTGATGACGTCGTGCTCGCCACGAAGGTGCACCAGAAGGTCGGCGACGGCCCGGGCGGCGAGGGCCTGTCGCGGAAGGCGATCATGGAGCAGGTCGACCTGTCGCTCACAGCGCCTCGGCACCGACTACATCGACCTCTACCAGATCCACCGCTTCGACCCGTACACGCCGGTCGAGGAGACGATGGAGGCGCTGCACGACGTCGTCAAGGCCGGCAAGGCCCGCTACCTCGGCGCGTCGAGCATGTTCGCGTGGCAGTTCGCGAAGATGCAGTACGTCGCCGAGCTCCACGGGTGGACGAAGTTCGTCTCCATGCAGGACCAGTACAACCTGGTCCAGCGCGGCGAGGAACAGGAGATGTTCCCGCTGCTAGCGGACCAGGGCGTCGGCAGCCTGCCGTGGAGTCCGCTCGCCGCAGGCGTCGTCGCCCGCCCGTGGGGGCAGAGCAACACCACTCGCGGCAAGGACAACCCGCAGGCCGACTTCGACGGCAACCCGTTGTGGAACGACAGCGACAAGCCGACCATCGACGCCGTCGAACGCATCGCGAAGGACCGCGGCGCGGCCATGGCCACCATCGCCCTCGCCTGGGTGCTGAAGAACCCCGTCGTCGACGCCCCGATCGTGGGCGCGACGAAGCCGCACCACCTGCCCGACGCCGTCGCCGCGCTCGACATCACCCTCAACGAAGAAGAGATCACCGCGCTCGAAGAGCACTACACGTATCGCGAGCCGACCTACTTCTGACCCACCTCCGACTCGGGCGCGGCGCATCCCCCGCCCTCCGCCCCACCCTCAACGCAGAAAGTGACACTCATGGCTGCATGGTCCGCTGACCCACTCAAGGCGATCGCCGAGAACGCCGACCTGTTCGTCTCGCCGTTCCGGCACGACGGCAACACCTACAGAACCCCCACCCAAACCTGGGCGCTCGTCGTCGACGGCAACGTCTACGTCCGCGCCGCCAACGGGCCGAAGTCTCGCTGGTATCAGGCAGCCGTCGCACAGGGCGCCGGCCGCGTTCGCGTCGCCGGGCAGTACTACGACGTGAAGTTCGAGGCGGCCGGCGACGAGAACGAAGCCGCGATCGACGCCGCCTACGAAGCGAAGTACCCCGGCAGCTCGGCCGTCCCGACCATGCAGGGCGAGGGCCCGAAATCCGCATCCGTCCGGATCTCGCCCCGCTGATCAAGGCCGGGAGGCTTCGATCGTTTGCTCCTGATCAAGACCACCGCGACGAACAGCGACTCCGGCCTGACGGAGGTCAGTCGACACCGTGCGCCGGTCGATGCCGAACTCGGCGGAGAGCTCCCTCATCGTCTTGCCCGACTGGTACTCGGCGATCAAGGCGTCGAGCTGTGCGGGTTTGAGAGGCCGAGCAGTCCTCGACTTGGGCCGAGGAATCCGGTCGGCCAGTTGGGCCTTCCCAAGTGCGAGGCCCTCGGGGGTGCCGATGTCCTGGTCAATGAGCCGGCATAGGGCAGGTTGAGGGTTCGAAAGCTGTCCACTTAGGTCCACCGATCGGACAGCCTTGCCCAGAGGGCCGCACCCGCCTCTAGCAGGCGAGATAGCCAAGCGATCGGACAGGCCCTCGCTGGCGGATGGGCCAACGGATCGCATCGAGGCTCCCCCTGGTGCGGGTGAGGCCGGGCCCGATGGGGCTGCTTCGCCGGGCCCACCGAGATTGCCGCCGCGGTTGCGTTCCTCGCCAGCGACGACGTGTCGTTCGTCACGGCGTTGACGTTCCCGGTCGACGGCGGCGGCATCTTCGCCGCCCAATATCACAGCCGTAGATCGCGTCGGTGACCTGCGGTGACGCTGGACGCAGGGCAGCCATCCAGTTTGGACGCGGCCCGTGATCTATCGCGAGCGGGGAGTGCCGGTGCGGCGTCTCGGCCTGGTGGCGTAAGCAGGGCATCGGGCGTCGCAAGGGCGCTGACCGCGGGACGGGGTGGTGACCGATGCACCGGGCGAGGCGGTCGACGAGTACGAAGCTGGGTGCCGTCGCAGCGATGAGTCTGCCGGCGCCCACAGGTCTACCTCCCGACCGAGACAACCAACTCATCGGGAGTAAGGCATGGGCCTCATCCACATCGAGCTGTTCGCAACCCTCGACCTCGTCGGGCAGGCGCCCGGCGGCCCCGACGAGGACCCGGTGGGGTTCCCGTTCGGCGGCTGGCAGGCGCCCCTGCTGGACGAGGTCGCCGGGGCGCAGGTCGGTGCCGCGTACGAGGGCACGGACGCCCTCCTGCTCGGCCGGCGGACGTATGACATCTTCGCCGCCTACTGGCCGCACCAGGAGGGCGGCGAGGACAACGAGATCGCCACGCTCTTCAACAGCGTCCCGAAGTACGTGGCCTCCCGCGGCAGGCCCGACCTCTCGTGGGCCGGGTCCACGCAGCTCGGCCCGGATCTGGCCGGCGCGGTGCGCGAGATCCGTGACCGGCACGAGCACGTGAAGGTCGTCGGGAGCCTGAACCTGGTGCAGACCCTCCTGCGCGAGAAGCTCTTCGACCGTCTCGACCTCTGGGTGCACCCGATCGTGCTCGGCGTCGGGAAGAAGGTGTTCGACGGTGGCGCGGTGCCCACGAACGTCACACTCCTCGAACCGCCGGTAGCCGGTCCGAAGGGCACCGTGTACCTGCGCTACGGGCTCGCCGATGGCACGCCCGGGACGGGGGACATGAGCGCACCCGATCGCGGTGCCGGGCGCGACGACTGAAGCCGCCCCGCGCCAGGTGGGTCCGTGTCGTCGGCGGTGAATCGGCCAGGTCGGCATTCCGTCACGGCGTCGGCAGTTCGAGGTGCCGACGCCGTGACGAAGTGCTTCGCCAGAGGGTCGCCGTCGTGTCCCGCTGGCGACGACGCCACCAGCACCGAGCCCGCACCGCCCACTACCGCAGACGCGAATCCGCAGACCACAGCCCCGTCTACGGCTGTAGTACCAGGGCGACGGGGCCTGCCAGACCATTGCGTGAGGGGAGGATCTGTTCGGCGACCGCAGTGCATCAAGGCACTGCTGGCCGACCTGTCGACCCGCAGCGTCGGGCCTCGCCAACGTGAGCAGGAAGCTGCTCGTGCCGTGTTCTGGCACACGATTCGATGCGCACGCGGCGGGCTGCGATCGCATCGGTACGGGGCCGGGGCGTTGCCGCTCCCAGGGGTGACCGTCCAGACTTCGACGGCGGATCTTCACGAGGACGGATGCATGACGGAGGAACAGGAAGGCAAGGCCGCGATCCGGACGCCGGACCAGCGTCTGCGCGTCTTCGTGAGCTCCACGCTTGGCGAACTCGCCGACGAGCGTGCCGCTGTGGCCCGTGCCATCTCGGCACTTCGGCTCACGCCGGTGCTGTTCGAGCTCGGGGCTCGACCGCACCCACCTCGCGAGCTGTACCGGGCCTACTTGACGCAGTCCGACATCTTCATCGGCCTGTACTGGCAGCGGTACGGCTGGATCGGGCCGGACATGGACATCTCGGGTCTGGAGGACGAGTTCCGACTCTCGCACTCGATCCCCCGGCTGCTGTACGTCAAGACACCGGCGCCCGACCGAGAACCTCGGCTGACGCGATGATCGGCGAGCTCCAGACGGAGGGGACCGACTCCTACCGGTCGTTCAGTACCCCACGGGAGCTCGGGCGACTGGTCCGAGACGACCTCGCCCTGCTCCTGAGCGAGCGGTTCACGGCCGCAGACAGCCGCGCCGACCGTTCGGCGTCGCCCGCGTCGGACACCGACCGGCGGGGACCGCGCTCCCTGCCGGTGACGTCGACGTCGTTGATCGGGCGCGAGCACGACATCGTCGAGGTCGCGAAGCTGCTCGAGACGCCCGACGTACGGTTGGTCACCCTCACCGGCCCCGGCGGCATCGGCAAGACGCGGCTGGCGATCGCGGTGGGTGAGCACCTGGACGATCGCTATCCGCGGGGGACGGTGTTCGTGCCGCTCGCGTCGATCGCGCAGCCCGAGCTGGTGCTGCCTCGCATCGCCGCCGCGGTGGGCGCGACCGTCGAGGGCGCGCGCCAGCCCCTGGACGTCCTGGTCGAGCACTTCGCGGACACGCGCGACGTTGCTCGTGCTGGACAACCTCGAACAGGTCGTGGGTGTCGCGCCCGAGCTCGACCAGCTCCTGAGCCGCTGCCCCGGCCTCGAGCTCCTCGCGACGAGCCGCACGGTGCTTCGGCTCCGGGCCGAGCGGGAGTACCCGGTCGGCCCGCTGACGGTGCCCGCGTTCTCGGAGCGGCCGCCGATGGAACAGCTGGCCTCGCTGCCGGCCGTGCAGCTGTTCGTCGATCGAGCCCAGGCCGTCCGCTATGACTTCGCCTTGACCGAGGACAACGCGCTGGCCGTCGTCGAGATCTGCCGGCGCCTCGATGGTCTGCCGCTCGCCGTCGAACTGGCGGCGGCCCGCACCCGATTGATGGAACCAGGTGCATTGCTCGCTCGGCTCGGAAGTCGCCTCGACGCGTTGGGTACCGGCCCGGTCGATCTTCCCGAGCGTCAACGCACACTCCGCGCGACCGTCGAATGGAGCATCGGACTGCTCGATGACGCGGAGCAGCACATGCTGGCCACCCTGTCGATCTTCGTCGACGGATGGACGGTCGACGCGGCCATGTACGTTTCCGATCTCCCCGAAGATCGGGCGCTCGATCTGCTCGATGCTCTCGCCGGGCACAGCCTCGTGAACGTCGACGCGACCGATGCCGGGCCGAGGTTCCGGATGCTCGAATCCGTACGAGAGTTGGCCGCCGAGCGTCTTGCCGCCAGCGATGACCTGGCCGACGTCGAGCGGCGGCACGCGGAGTACTTCGGTGCCCTCGTGGAGAACGCCGACTGGCCCACTGAACGACAAGCCGAGTGGGCCGAGCGATTGGAAACCGACGAGGAGAACCTACGAGTCGCCATCCGTTGGTTCTTCAGCCATGACATCGCGCCGCTGCCCCACATGTTCCGCATCCTCTGGCTGTTCTGGCAGATGCGCGCTCGCATGCCGGAAGGCCGCGCCTGGATCGACGAGTTGCGGCTCAGAGCCGACGCATTGGACGACCGCGCCCAAGCCGAGTTGTTGTTCACATCGGCCGTAACTGCAGTCGAGGTCGGTGACGACGACAGCGCGCTGGCCGCAGTCGAGGCGATCGAAGGACTCGAGGGGCGCATCGACGATCCTTATCTCGAGAGCGCCGCGCAGCTGGCCGTCTCGTGGACCCTGCCGATCGTCGATGACCTCGATGGCGCGCTGCAAGCTGCGTCGACAGCACTCGATGGCTTCCGCCAGCAGAACGAGCCGTTCATGGCGTTTGCGGCTCTGACGGTTGGGATGCTGGAGATGACGCTCGGCCGCGATGACGCCGCGCGTGCATCCCTCACCGAGGTCAACGAGCTCGGCGGCCAGTTCGGCAACAACTGGCTCGAGTCCGGCGCACGAACTCAGCTCGCCTCGCTTGCTGTGAGGGCTGGTCACCTCGACGAGGCTCGAGCGCTGCTGGTGGAGTCGGTGGACGCGAGCGGGGACACCCAGCTCATCACCCCCGTGTGCTTCTCTCTCGTCGCCTATGCCCAGCTCGCGCTGGCGGAAGGAGATGCACAGCGGGCGGCGATGGCACTGGGTGCCGCCGATGGGGTGCGGCAGCGTGCAGGACTGCGGGCATGGCCGTTGACGCGGCGAGGCGAGGCCGAGCTGGTCACCCGCGTGACACAGGAGATCGATCCCCAGGACTTCAAGGACGCCTTCGCGGCTGGCTCCGAGCTCAGTCAGCGTGAAGCGGTCGCCCTCGTACGCGGTGACAGTTCACGCGACGGCGGCCGCGACGGAGGCGAAAGGTGACCGGGTAGCGCGTCCTGGAGTTCCCAGGTAATGGCCATCGGCTTCTTGCCGACGTGGCCGCGGTAGATGGCCACGGCTCTCGGTCAGCCCGCATACCGCGGGCGGCCCCGCTTGCCTCGTCGAGCGATGAGCTGGTCGACGTCGTAGCCTCGCTCGGCTTCGTCGGTCACGGCGGGCTGACCGGACTTCGTATGGTCAGGGCCGAGGCGCGCATCGGTCATCGGCTCTCAACGACGCCTTCGACAGCCATGGCCGCAGTCGGCATGCCGTGGATGACGAGCTCTGTGCGCCGTGGGGGCGGGTGGAGGGGCCGCATGTGCGAGCTGCTCGGCCTCGAGGTCGTGACCTGTGATCACGTTCCGCCATGCCGGAGACCCAGGCGCTCGGCCACCGCGTCGGCGAGGGCTTGGAGCCCCGACATCGGGCGGACGAGGACGGTGAGGTCGGCGACCGACCCGGACTCGGCATCGCGCAACAGATCGACGCCCTCGACCCGGCGGTCGCCCACCCGAGCAGTGAACACCAGAGCCGTCGTCGGACCCGAGGTCAGCTCGTCTGTGTAGGTGAAGTCCTCGAACACGTCGAAGACGATCCGCAGGACGGCGGTCACCGCGTCGCGGCCCTCGAAGGGCGAGAAGGTGACCGGGCTGTGCAGCACGACGTCGGGCGACAGCGCCGCGACCATCGCGTCGAAGTCCTTCGCCTCGACCGCGGTGCGGAACGGGTGCGTCATGATCGGGCTTCCCCGGGTTCGGTGGCCGTGGCCTCGGCCAGCGCCTTCAGGTTGAGCAGCTGGCGCCGCATCATCACGAGGTCGCCGGCCGGGAGCAGGGGACGCAGCACGGTGCCGACGAGGCCACGAGCGGGGACGGTGACCAGCTTGACGACGAGGCGTGTGGCGCCGGGCCCATCGGGCAGGACCACGTAGCTGATGGCCAACTCGCCGAACACGCGGTGCCGGCGCAGGCGGAGGGTGAGGTGCTCGTCGATGGCGAACGACGCCAGCTCGAAGATCAGCACCTGTTCGCCCACCACGAGCCGGTCGACGCCGGGCACGAGGCGCTGCGGGCTCCGCCGCCCGCGGTTGTCGAGAAGGTCGTAGCTGTACGGCGCCACCTTCAGCTGGCACAGCCACCGGAACACCACCGGCGGCGTGGCGTCGACGGTCACGGCCCGGAACAGCGCCTGCTCGTGCTCGGCGAGGACGTCGTCGCACGGGTAGCGACGCAGGCGCTCCTCAGGGGTGCTTCCCCAGTGGCCGATCGCAGCGCACACGTCCATCCCGCCAGAATACTCAAATATTGATATAGTGCAACTCTGATGTCACTGCGGCACGCCCTTCTCACCGCGCTGCTCGACGGCGAAGCGTCGGGGTACGAGCTGGCCAAGCACTTCGACCTCTCGGTCGCCAACTTCTGGCACGCCCTGCCGGCCCAGCTCTATCCCGAGCTCAACCGACTGGAGGCCGACGGCCTGGTCGATGTCACCGAGGTGCCCCAGGAGCGGCGCCCGACCAAGCGGCTCGTCGCCATCAACGATGCCGGTCGCGCAGAGCTGCGTCGCTGGGTGACCGAGCCGTCGCGGCCCTTCTCGCTGAAGGACGAGCTCATGGTGCGGGTTCGCTCCGGCGCCGACACCGATCCCGAATCGATCCTCGAGGCACTACGCGCTCGCCGCGATCTGTCCGTGGCCAAGCTCGACGGGTACCTCGCCGCCCGCGACGCCATGCTGCGCGGACGTACCGAGGCGCAGTTCCTCGAAACGGCCCGTCGGGTGGGGCCGTACCTCACGGTCAATGCCGGCATCGCGCTCGAGCGGGCCCAGCTGGCGTGGATCGATGAGTCGATCGCCTCCCTGAGCGCGCGTCCTGCACGATCACCTTCACCGCTCCGTGTCGCAGCGAACGGCGCGTAGGGAGCGGCGAGCGTCCCGGACGTTGTCTCACCCCGCGTGGGTGATGTGCTCAACCGGTCCCATGGGTTCGCTTAGCCCGACGCCGTGGGGAACCCCGGGGCGAATCGATTTGGAGGCGATGAAGTGTTCGCTTACGACTATCCCGTGCTGGGCGTGTTCTGGTCCTTGTTGGTCTTCTTCTTGTGGATCATGTGGTTCTTCTTGCTCTTCCGGGTCATCGCCGACGTCTTCCGCAGCGACGACCTCGGCGGATGGGCAAAGGCGGCATGGCTCATCTTCGTGCTGTTTGTCCCGTTCCTGGGCGTGTTCGTGTACGTGATCGCGCGCGGTGACGACATGGGCCGGCGCGACATGGCCCAGGCCCAGGCGCGGGACCAAGCGTTCCAGTCCTACGTCCGGGACACCGCCGGAACCGGCGGGTCGGCCGACGAACTGGCGAAGCTGGCTGATCTCAGGGACCGGGGTGTCATCAACGACGCCGAGTTCGAACAGCAGAAGACCAAGATCCTCAGCTGAGACGAGCTCGAGGCGGAACGCGGCGCCATCCGTGGCGGCCGCATCGGAGGTTTGACAGACATGTCGATCGACGGCGTCCCCGACGACGTCAGCCCGGAGACGAGCGATCGCCGCAAGCTCGGTGGCGGAGCGATCGCTTCCCTCAGCGGTGTGGCGGTTCTGGTGATCTTCATGATCCAGAACACCGACGACGTCACGGTGAAGTTCCTGTTCTGGAACTTCACGTGGCCCATCTGGCTGCTGGTCCTCGTGGCCGCGGTTTTCGGTGCCTTGGTGTGGCTCGGGCTCGGCGTTCTTCGCCGTCACCGAAGGCGCAAGGAGCGCCGCGAAGACCGTCGGGACTGACTGGTTCCCCTATCGGGGCAGGGAGCGTCGAGCGACGGATAGGCGGCAGTCGACGTCTCGTCCCA
Organism: uncultured Acidimicrobiales bacterium; assembly: GCA_963735395.1. Taxonomy (GTDB): domain Bacteria; phylum Actinomycetota; class Acidimicrobiia; order Acidimicrobiales; family VFJN01; genus ZC4RG19. The sequence goes on from CAVTKV010000002.1 coordinate 12,761, forward strand.
TTAGCTTGGCCCGGTGGGGGACACGAGGGTGGGCGGGGTGCGCGCAGCTGGGATCGTTCTGCTGACGCTGGCGGCGGGGCAGTTCCTGATGACGCTGGACAGTTCGGTGATGAACGTGTCGATCGCGACGGTCGCCAAGGACGTGGGCACGACGGTGACCGGGATCCAGACGGCGATCACGCTGTACACGCTGGTGATGGCGTCGTTGATGATCACGGGCGGCAAGATCGGTCAGATCCTGGGCCGCAAGCGTGCTTTCGCGATCGGGTGTGTCATCTACGGGTGCGGGTCGTTCGTCACCGCGATCGCACCGAATCTCGGCGTGTTGATCCTCGGATGGTCGTTCCTCGAGGGCATCGGCGCGGCGCTGATCCTGCCGGCCATCGTCGCGCTCGTCGCATCCAACTTCGCCCAAGCCGAGCGGCCGCGGGCCTACGGGCTGGTGGCGTCGGCCGGCGCCATCGCCGTCGCCGCCGGGCCCCTCATCGGCGGTCTCTTCACGACCTACCTGTCGTGGCGCCTGGTGTTCGCGGGCGAGGTCCTCATGGTCGCGGCGATCCTCGCCCTCACCCGCCGCATGGCCGACGCCATACCGGAGACGCGAGTGCGGCTCGACCTCGCCGGAACCGCGCTGTCCGCGCTGGGTCTGGGGCTGATCGTGTTCGGCATCCTCCGCACCGGAGAGTGGGGGTTCGTCCAGCCCAAACCCTCCGCCCCCGAATGGCTCGGCCTGTCGCCAGCGATCTGGCTGATGCTCGCCGGTGGGGGCGTGCTCTGGCTGTTCATGGCATGGGAGAACCGCCAACTCGCCCGGGGCGCCGAACCGCTCGTCAACCCGGCGATCCTCCAGAACCCGGTGCTGCGCGGCGGCCTCACGGCGTTCTTCTTCCAATACCTGTTGCAGGCCGGGCTGTTCTTCGCCGTGCCCCTGTTCCTGTCCGTCGCCCTCGGGCTCTCGGCCATCGCGACCGGGGTCCGGCTCCTGCCGCTGTCGATCACGCTGCTGTTGGCCGCTGCCGGCATCCCCAAGGCCTTCCCCAATGCCTCACCCCGCCGGGTCGTCCAGGTTGGTGTGCTGGCACTCTTCGCCGGCATCGTCGTCATGGTCGCTTCCCTCGACGCCGGCGCCGGGCCCGAGATCGTGACCTGGCCCATGCTGCTCGCCGGCCTCGGCATCGGGGCGTTGGCCTCCCAGCTCGGTGCCGTCACCGTGTCATCGGTTCCCGACGAGCAGAGCAGCGAGGTCGGCGGGCTCCAGAACACGGGCACCAACCTCGGCGCGTCGATCGGCACCGCCCTGGCGGGGGCGATCCTCATCTCCACCCTGACCACGTCGTTCCTGACCGGCATCGAGCAGAACCCCGACGTGCCCGCCGAGGTCACCTCCACCGCCACCGTCGAGCTCGCTGACGGGGTCCCGTTCGTCTCCGACGCTGACCTGCAAACCGCCCTCGACGAGGCGGGGGTGCCCTCGGCAACGGCGGACGCCATCGTCGACGACAACGCCACCGCCCGCCTCGACGCGCTGCGCGCGTCGCTCTCAGTCCTCGCCCTCATCGCCGTCATCGCCCTGTTCTTCACCCGCAGGATCCCTACCGAACAGCTCGCCTCGACCCCAACGACCTGAACAGTCAGGAGCGGTGCGGTTCGACGTGCAATGCGGTGATCCCGCAGTCGAAGGCGGGGAGAGCGCTCGATCAGGCGGCGAGGATCTCGTCCATCTGGGCCATGGCAGCGAGCAGGCCCTCCTCCATCCCCATGTTGACCAGCTGCTCCATGGCCTCCAGGCTGGGGAAGGTCGAGGTCATCACCATCTCCGTGACGCCGCCCGCCTCGGTGAGGATCACGCGCATGGTCGTCGTCGGCAGGTCGGGGTTGGGGATACCGGTGTCGTCGGCGAAGCCGTCCTGCATTTCGAGCGAATGCGGTGCGTCGACCGCCAGGATGCGCCACCACCCCCCGTGCTTGTCGCCCTCTGGCCCCGTCATCACGTAGTTCACGGTCCCCCCGGGCACGAGGTCATGGTCGACGACGGTGGCGGGGTAGGTGGGCGGGCCCCACCAACGCTCGAGCTGGCGAGGGTCGGCCCACAACTGCCACACCCGTTCGACGGGGGCGTCGAACTCGGCGGTCACCACCATGGTGAGGGTCGCGGGGTCCTTCTTCACGTCCTTGACGGTCATCGGTGTTTCTCCTTGCTCGTGCGTCTCTGTGAAGCGACGCTTCCAACGGCGTCGATCTCGGTGTCCGTCTCGCTCTCGGCGAGGATCTCGTCCATCTGGCCGATGCGGCTGCGCCAGACCCCCTCGTACTGGTCGAGCAGCCGGTTGACGGTGCGAAGCGCCTCGATGTCACCCCGCACCAGTTGTTCTCGGCCTTGGCGGCGTTTGTAGACCAACTCGGCACGCTCCAGGACAGCGACGTGTTTCTGCACCGCGGCGAAGCTCATCGGGTAGCGCTCGGCGAGCGCCGACACCGACTGCTCGGTATGGAGTACCGACCACACGATGTCGCGGCGGGTGGGATCAGCCAACGCGTGGAGCAGCCGATCGATTCGATCGGCATCGTCTCGCTCGGCGGCTCCATGCCGTACAACGGTTCGAGGACGTACAACCATCTGGTTGTACGTTACGCCAGCCGGGTCGAGTTCGACAAGAGCTCGCACCGGATCTCGTCGCTGAGCTCGTCGCCCTAATGGGGTCCATCAGCTCGGGCGACGGATAGGGTCCGAGGGTGGCCGGCTCGAAGACCCGCGACGCGCTGCTGGAGCACGGTGCGCTGCTGTTCGCCCGGCATGGCGTCGCCGGTGTCTCCGCGAGGCAGCTGCACGAGGCGATCGGGGCACGTAACGAGTCTGCGCTGCATTACCACTTCGGCGATCGCGACGGGCTCGCGGTCGAGATCCTGCGCATCCACCTCGAGGCCGTCGAGTCGCGGCGTGCGCCGCTGGTCGTGGCGATCGCGGCCGACGACCGGGCCCGCGACCTGCGGGCTCTTGTCCACGCCCTCGCCGCACCCATGGCCGAGGACCTGGACTCGCCGCTGGGGCGTGCGCACCTGCGGTTGGTCGCCCAGCTGAGCCATCCCTCGCTGGCCTACGGGCCGCCGTTCTTCATGATCGGGGCGCCCTCGGGCAAGGCGGTGGTGCGCTGGTTGTGGGCCGCGCTCGAGTGGCTGCCCCCGCCCATCCGTGGCGAGCGGCTCGCGGCGCTGCGTTCGGAGCTGATCAGCCTGTTCGGTCTGCGGGCGCAGCTGCTCGACGAGAAGCCCGACGACCGTGAGATCTCGTCGGCCGACCTGTTCCTCAACAACCTGCTCGACCTGCTGGTCGCCGGGCTGAGCGCCGAGCCGTCGGCCGAGACGCTCGCCGCCGCGTCGTGCGCAGACACCGCGACGGCGAGCACCCCGTCGGTCTAGCCGGGGCAGGTGCCTCGGTACTCCTCGATGGTCGAGCCGGGGGCGGGCGTCGGGCAGACGAACTGCTCGTAGCGGCTGTCGTTGTCGAGGTAGCGCTTGAGCCAGACGATCATGAACTTGGCCTGGGTGGTGTCGCTCGTCGTCCCGACCCGGTGCTCGGCGTCGTTGAGCTCGAGGTACGCCTTCTCGGCCGACGCCGGGACGCTCGTGTAGAAGGGCTCGGCGTGCGACGCGACCGGGGCCGTCGTGTCGTTCTCGGCTCCGATGATCATCGTCGGCACCTGCACGTCGGGCCAGTTCTTGGTGGTGTGCCACGGTTGCAGCGGCAGAGCGGCCTGCAGGCTGGGCCGGTCGGTCGCGGCCTCGAGGGTGCCGCCACCGCCCATCGAGTGGCCCGCCACCGCCAGGCGGCTGGCGTCGATGCGGTTGCGCACCGAGCTGCTGGTCACCAGGTAGTCGAGCGCGGCCAGCAGCTGGTCGCCGCGGCTCGGTGGCTGGTCGAGCCGCGAGTTGGTGTTGATGAGGAACACGACGAAGCCCTGCGAGGCGATGCGTGGACCCATCCAGGTGTAGTTGGCGCTGCTGGCGAGGAAGCCGGGGGCGACGGCGACCGCGCCGAAGGTCCCCTGGCTGGTGTCGGTCGGGTAATAGATGATGCCGCCGCCGAAGCCGGGCACCGACGACGGCACCGAGGTCGACGCGGTGGCGAACGGCCCGAGCGCCGCGGTGACGGTCGCCTCGGTGGGGTCTGGCCCCTTGCGGTACTCGGTCTCGGCCCCGGCCGGGGCCGAGACCCCGAGCAGGATCACGGTGATCGCCAGGAGCGCGGCGGGCACGGTGCGCAGGGGCGCGCCGAACGGGCTCGATCGCATGGTTGTTCCCCCCTTGGTGGACCGCTCGAAGCGAGCGATCACGCCTCGGACTTAATCACAGTCATTAGTCCTAGGCAAGGGCGCTGTCGGCATGGACCGCCGACAAGCCTTGCCCGCACGGCGAGGAGCTCGGCGTGGTCACGCAGCGGCACCGTGGCGTGGGTGAATGGCGGCTCCTAATGATTGCCATTAGGGTCCTGGGAATGCGTAGGACCGAGCCACGTCGGCGGCGGGGCCTGGTCGCCCTGGCGCTCACCGCTGTGGTCGTCGCGTGCTCGCCCGACGAAGGGAGCGACGCCGGGCCCGACCCCGCCGACCCGACCACCACGTCGCCCGACGACGCGACCTATCCCGGCGACGAGTGGGCGACCGCCGACCCGGCGACCGCGGGCTTCGACCCCGCCGCGCTCGGCCGTCTCGACGACGCGGCCGCCGCAGCGGGATCGACGTGCCTCGTCGTCACCCGCGACGGTGCGGTGGTCGACGAGCAGTACTGGGCGGGCGCGACCGCGGACAGCCCGCGCGAGGCCTTCTCGGTCACGAAGTCGGTGACGAGCACGCTCGTCGGCATCGCCCAGGACGCCGGCCAGCTCGGCCTCGACGACTCTGCGGCCGACTACCTGCCCGAATGGCGCGGCACCGAATCCGAGGCCGTGACAGTCGAGAACCTCGTGCGCAACGATTCGGGCCGGCAGTGGGACTTCGGCACCGACTATGGCGAGATGGCCATCGGCGCCAGCGACAAGACGGCCTTCGCCCTCGCCCTGGGCCAGGACGCCCCGCCCGGGGACGTGTGGGCCTACAACAACTCGGCGATCCAGACGCTGTCCGCCGTTCTCGAAGCAGCCACTGGCGACGACCCCGTCGACTACGCCCGGACGCAGCTGTTCGAGCCGCTCGGGATGTCCCACTCCACGCTCACCACCGACGCTGCGGGCAACGCCCTGACCTTCATGGGGCTGCGGACGACGTGCCTCGACCTTGCCCGCTTCGGCTACCTCATGCTGCGCGAGGGTGTCTGGGACGGCGGCGACCGGGTCGTCTCGTCCGCCTACGTCGAGCAGGCCACGGGCCGTTCGTCGACCGAGCTGAACGCGGCCTACGGCCTGCTGTGGTGGCTCAACCGCGAGGGTGCCATCGCCACGCCGGCGCTCGCCACCACGGGCGCCGACGACGGGTCGAGCCCGGAGCGTGGCCAGCTCGTAGCCGAGGCGCCCGACGATGTGTTCTGGGCGCTCGGCTTCCGCAACCAGATCGTGGCGGTGATCCCGTCCGAGGGCGTCGTGGCGGTGCGCATGGGTGCGGCGCCGCCGCCTGGCGCGCCGTTCGGTCAGGCCGAGCTGACCACGGGCGTGCTCGACGCGCTGGTCGACCCGTGACCATGACCGTCGACGCGGCCGCCGACGCGTACGTGTGGGGCTACCCGTTGGTCACGATGCACCGCACCCGTGTGGCACACGGCGGTGTCGGGCGCGGGCTGGTCGCCAGGGATCACCTCTCGACTGCGGCCGACCGGACGGTGGTCGCACCCAACAACGACACGCTGTACGCGTCGGGCTGGTACGACCTGCGCGCCGGCGACCTGACGGTCGACGTCGGTGCGATGGGCGCAGGCCGCTACTGGTCGGTGATGGTGCTCGACGCCTACACCCACGTGGCCTATGTGTGCCGGCGGCTGCATGGCTCGGACGGCGTTCGCGTGCGGGTCACCTACGACCCGGCGATGCGTCCCGCCATCGGTCGCGCGCAGGCGGTGCTCCCTGTCGGTACCCCAACGGTCTGGGTTCTCGCCCGTGTGGCGGTCGACGGCCCCGACGACCTGCCCGCGGCCCGCACCGCCCAGTCCCGCATCACCATCCTCCAATCGCCCGCTGGTGATGGGCCGGCACGGCAGGGTCACCGTGACGACGGCGTGCCCACGGTCGGCTCGTCGGCCGCCGGCGCCGATCGCCGTGCGGCGACCGAGGGCGAGGTGTCACCGGGCGAGGCGGCCACAGGCTTCTTCCAGGCGCTCCGGGCCGCGCTGGCGGTGGACCCGCCGGCGGGGTGGCATCCGGCGCCGCCACCGGGAATGGAGGCGTTGCTGTCGGAGCTACCGGACGCGCAGGCGTTGGCCGACGGGGTCGCACTGGGCGACGCCCGCATCGCCCCGGGGCATGGCGTCGACCGGCGGGGCAACGGGTGGGACACCCGCGCACGGGGCGCCGACTTCGGCGACGACGTCGGCTATCGGGCCGCGTTCGCCAAGGTCAGCCTGGCGGGGCACCTGCCGGCCGAGAACCGCTCGTACACGCGCGCCACCGACGGCTCGGCGACCGCCGTGCTGCGGTTCCCGTCGGGCGGCGAGCCGCCGGTCAGCGGATTCTGGTCGCTCAGCGTCTACGGCCGCGACCTGTTCTTCGTCGAGAACGAGCTCGGCCGCCACAGCGTCGGCGACCGCACCCCAGGGCTGCGGCGGGAGACCGACGGCTCGCTCGCCATCACGATCGGCCACGACCGCCCGGACGACACGAGCAACTGGCTACCCGCACCCGCCGGCCCATGCTTCCTCGCTCTGCGGGCCTACGAGGGGCTCGCCCCGATCGTCGAGGCCCGCTGGTTCCCGCCCGACCTGACGCCCGCCGTCCCCACCGACCAGGGCCGCTCCGGTCATGCCCACTGACCGGGCGCCTGCTGCCGTCCGGGTCGGCGCGGCGTTGCTGGCGTGCCTGCTCACCGTCTCGGCGTGCTCGGGCGGAGACGACGACGGGGCGGGCGAGGGCGCGACCGACCGCGACGCAAGCACCGACAGCGAACAGGGAGCAGAGGTGACCGATACCGAGCTGGCAGCGCAGACCTACGTGACGGGCTACCCGCTGGTCGTGTCGGTCCGCACCATGCAGCGCCTGGGCGGCCTGGTGGGCGTCAACCGCCTGGTCTGGCAGAACGCCCTGGCCGGGCCGCAGAGCCGGATCATCGTCGCCCCCAACCGCGACACGCTGTACTCGATCGCCGTGCTCGACCTGCGGTCGGAGCCGATGGTGCTGACGCTGCCCGAGGTCGCGGACCGCTACTTCACGTACCAGTTCCTCGACGCCTGGACCGAGTCGTTCGCCTACATCGGCACCCGAGCGACCGAGGGCCGGGCGGGCACTTGGGTGATCACGCCGCCGGGCTGGGACGGCGAGCTGCCGGCCGGCGCCGAGCAGATCGAGGCGACCACGCCGCAGGTCTTCCTGCTGGGGCGGTTCCTCGTCGACGACGAGGCCGACATCGCCAACGTCACCGCCATCAGCCGTCGGTCGAGCCTCCAGCCGCTGAGCGCGCTCACCGGCGGCCAGGCGGCCGCACCGCCCCCGCCGCTCGGCGAGCCGGCTGGCACGCCCCAGGACATCCCCACGGATGCCGGCTTCTTCGACGAGCTGGGCGACGCCCTGGCGGTGAACCCGCCCACGACGGCCGCCCAGCGCGAGCTCTTCGCCCGGGCCGAGGCGCTCGGCATCGGTCCCGGCGAGCACCCGGCCGCCGCCACCGATGCCGACGGTGACAGCGGCCCCGGGCCCGACGTCATCGACCTGCTCGACCAGGGCGCCGCACTCGGCCAGGAGCAGATCACCGACCAGACGACCGCCGTCGGCGAGATCACCAACGGCTGGTCGGCCAACCTGCACATCGGGCGCTACGGCGACGACACGCTGCTGCGCGCGGTCGTCGCCCGGGTCGGCTGGGGTGCGAACGTCGCCGCCGAGGCGGTGTACCCGATCGCACGGGTCGATGCCGACGGCAGCCCACTCGACGGGACGACGACCTACCGCATCACCTTCCCCCCGGGAGAGCTGCCGCCGGTCGATGCGTTCTGGTCGCTGTCGGTGTACGGCGGCGACATGTTCTTCGCCGAGCACCCGAGCGGCCGCTACACGATCGGCGACCGGACATCGGGCCTGACCTTCGGCGACGACGGTTCGCTCGAGATCGTCCTGTCGCACGACGAGCCCGCAGCAGCCGCCGGCGACCAAGCCGTCAACTGGCTCCCCGTGCCCGAGGGCCCGTTCGTGCTGATGCTCCGCCTCTACCTGCCCGGCCGGGCGATCCTCGACAGCGACTACTCGTACCCGCCGGTCGAACCGATCGACGCTGCCGCCTAGTGTCCGGGACACTAGGACGCTGCTGAAGAACGCTCCAACAGGTGGAGGTGGGCGTCGAGCGCCGCGGTCGTCCGCTCGACATCACCGGTCGCGAGCAGGTCGAGGAGGGCGCCGCGAAGCACGGCGAGCGCGAGGGTCCGCTCCGTGCTGCCGGCGGTGGACCGGCGGCGAGGAGCCGTCTGCGCCGCGGCCAGGATCGCGAGCCAGTCCTCCACGGTCTGGCGGGCGAAGCCGGTCCAGGGACCGTCGGCGTCGGTGAGGGATCGGGCAAAGGCCTCGAGCCACAGCCCGAGGACCAGGCCATGCTGCTCGGCCGAGAGCCACGCCCATGTGGCCCGCACGACGGCGACGAGGCCGTCGGGTCCCGGCTCCGGTCGGGCGTGCTCGAGCGCCGCCAACTCGTCGGTGCGCGCCCGCGCCAGCAGCGCGCGGATCAGGCCATCCTTCGAGCCGAACAGGAACAGGAGCACCCGCGGGCTCGAACCGATCGCTGCCGCCAGAGGGCGCAGGGACATCTCGGCCAGCCCGTGCTCCAGGACGTACTGGTACGCCTTCTCCAGAAGCTCCTCCCGGCGTGCCGAAGGACGGTGGTCGGGTTCGTTCACAGCGCTACTCTGTCACTGAAACGATCGTTTCAGTAGACGGGAGGGACAGATGAGTGTGCAACCGGTGATCCGCCGTCTCGGAGAGCCCGGAGACCTCGGCTGGGTGGTGATGGCGCACGGCGAGCTGTATGCCGCCGAGTTCGGGTGGGACACGACCATGGAGGCGTTCGTCGCCCGCATCGTCGCCGACTACGCCACGTGCGACGACACGCAGCGCCAAGCCGCCTGGATCGCCGAGCTCGACGGACAACGGGTGGGATGCGTCTTCTGCGTGGGCGCCGATGAGAGCACCGCCCAGCTCCGCATCCTGCTCGTCGACCCGTCCACGCGCGGCGCGGGCCTGGGCGGTCGACTCGTCGACGAGTGCGTCGACTTCGCCCGCGGCGCCGACTACACGCGGATGAAGCTGTGGACGAACCATCCGCTGGCCGCCGCCCGCCACGTCTACCTCGCACGAGGGTTCCGCGTCGTGCACGAGGAGCCGCACCACAGCTTCGGCGTCGATCTCGTCGGCCAGGTCTACGAGCTCGACCTCGCTCACGCGCGCGAACGACGTGCGCTGGACGGGCCAGGGACGGCGGGAGCAACCGGCCGGTAGGCTGCGGGCGCGATGGTCGCCGTCGCCCGGGTCTTGGCCTTTCTCGCCGGCGCGGCGATCGTTCTGGGCACCCTCGCGTCGGCGGTCAAGACAGTGGTCGTGCCTCGAGCCGAGCCGGTGCTGTTGGCCCGCTGGGTGTTCGTGTCCCTTCGCATTCCGTTCGACATGCGGGTCCGCCGCGCCGCCACCTGGCAGGACGCGGATCGGATCATGTCGCGGTTCGCGCCCTTTTCCCTGGTCACGCTGCCCTTGGTCTGGATTGCCGTCGTCATCGTCGGCTTCATGCCGATCTATTGGGCGCTCGGCATCGACTGGCCGCGCGACGCCTTCGAGCAGTCCGGCTCGTCGCTGCTGACGCTCGGCTTCGCGGTCGATCGCCAGGGAGCGGTCCTCGCGGCCACGTTCGTGGAGGCCGCCCTCGGGCTCGGGCTGGTGGCCCTGTTGATCAGCTTCCTCCCGACGATGTACCAGCTGTTCTCCCGCCGCGAGGTCCTGGTCTCGCAGCTCGATGTCCGGGCCGGCACGCCGCCCACGCCGGTGGCTCTGTTCCGACGGGCCAAGCTGATCGGCTGGATCGAGGAGTTGGACGGCTTCTGGCTCGACTGGGAACGCTGGTTCACCGAGGTCGAGGAGTCCCACACGTCCTACCTGGCGCTGTCTTTCTTCCGCAGTCCGCACCACGGACGATCATGGATCACGGCCTCGGGCGCCGTGCTCGACACCGCCGCGCTGCGGGCGTCGGCGATCGACCTGCCGCGTTCGTGGCAGGCCCAGCTGTGCCTGCGAGCCGGATACCTGGCGCTCCGGCGCATCGCCGCGGCATACGGCGTCCGGTTCGACCCCGACCCGGCCCCCACCGATCCCATCTCGATCACGCGCGACGAGTTCGACGAGGTCCTCGCGCAGCTCGCCGAGGTCGGGGTGCCGCTCAAGTCCGACCGCGACCAGGCGTGGCGCGACTTCGCAGGCTGGCGGGTCAACTACGACACGGCGCTGCTGGCGCTGTCCGGGCTGCTCATGGCACCGTTGTCCCCCTGGTCGTCTGACCGGAGCATCAACTATCGCGTGCGCCTGGTGCCAGCCGGCCTGCGCCGGACGCGCTGAGGCGCGGGTCGGGTCGAGGTGCCTCGTTCAGCCGACGAGTGAGGCGGCGTGGTCGGGCACGTAGGTCTGGGAGTCGCGGGGCGGCCGCTCGTAGCCCGTCGATGCCGGTCGCTTCGGGAACTTCAGCGACAAGCGCTTGACCTCGTGGTAGTCGATGGTGCTGAGCAGGTGGGCGATCATGTTGATCCGCGCGCGCCGCTTGTCGTTGCTCTCGACGACGTACCAGCGCGCCTCGGGGATGTCGGTGTGCACCATCATCTGGTCCTTCGCGCGCGAGTAGTCCTCCCACTTGCTGACCGACTCGAGATCCATCGGCGACAGCTTCCACCGTCTCATCGGGTCGTCGAGCCGGGACCGGAAGCGGGCCTCCTGCTCGGCGTCGCTCACCGAGAACCAGTACTTCCGCAGCAGCACGCCGTCCTCGACCACCATCCGTTCGAAGATCGGGCACTGGTGCAGGAAGCGGTGGTACTCGTCGGCGGTGCAGAAGCCCATGACCTTCTCGACCCCCGCCCGGTTGTACCAGGAGCGGTCGAAGAGCACGATCTCGCCTGCCGCGGGCAGGTGGGAGATGTAGCGCTGGAAGTACCACTGCGTGCGCTCGCGCTCGGTTGGTGCGGGGAGCGCGACGATGCGGGCGACGCGGGGGTTGAGATACTGCGTCACCCGTTTGATCGTGCTGCCCTTACCGGCGGCATCGCGCCCCTCGAACACCACGACCAGGCGGTGGCCCTCGGCCCTCACCCACTCCTGGGCCTTGACCAACTCTGCCTGAAGCCGGAACAGCTCGCGTTCGTACAGCTTCTTCGGCATGCGGTCGCTTGCTGCTGCCACTTTCGCCGTGCTCGTACGCTTGGCCATGCTCGCGAGGGTAGGGCCGCATCGGCGACAAGATGACCTGGTCGTCCACACCCCTGTGGCCTGCGGCCGTTGCACCCCGTAGCGCTCAGCCTGCGGGGTCGAGCAGCACGAGTGGGATCTCGCGGTCGGTCTTGCGCTGGTAGCCGGCATAGCCCTTGTAGGTGGCTGTGACCTGGGGCCACAGCCGGGCCCGCTCGTCGGCCGTCGCTGCCCGGGCCGTGTAGGGGGCGCGGGCGCCGCCCTTGAACGTCACCTCGACCCGCGGCTGGTCGCGCAGGTTGAGGAACCAGGCCGGGTGGTGATCGTCGCCGCCCCGGGAGGCGACGACGACGATGGTGTCGCCCTCCTGCACCGGGGAAGTGAGCATGACTGACCGTGGTTCGCCGCTCTTGCGGCCCGTAGTGGTCAGCTCGAGCACGGGCATCGAGCCAGTCGACCACCCCAAGCGCCCGCCGGTCACCTTGAGCAGGCTTCGGTGGATGGTGTTCATCGCCTTCAACGCCAGGTCGCTCGGCACGCCCGCACCCTAGGTCGTGGCGTCTAGTGGGGCGTCGACTCGCGGGGCCCGAAGCTGATGGCCCTGGTCGTAGAGGCGTGCGCGTGCGCCAGTGACCGATGGCACAGTCAATCGAATCGGTCATAGGGGTGGGTCCGTGCCTCGCGCCGTTCGACGCTCTATGCTGGTCGGGTCTGGAATCCCGCTTTCGGAGCGGTGGGACGGCCTGGGTCCAGGGCTGATCCGAAGAAGCCAGAGCAGGGCACATAGCTCCCGGGTCAGGTGACAGCGGGGGTGCGGCGCGAGGAGCGTCGATAGACGTATGGATGAGGCCACCCGAGCCGTGGAGGCCGCCGCCTGGGCAGCGGTCGACGGCATCGCCACCACCGATCAGCTGGCGCTGCTCGAATCCGACGCGCCCGCGTGGCGGCGTGCCCTGGAGCGCCTGCTCGACGACACCGAGGACAACCTCGAGTCCGTGCGCGAGCTCGACGGGCACGAGCGCGACCAGGCGGTCGCCGACCTCGTGTCTGAGCTCGACCGGCTCGAAGCCGCCTACGACCGGCTGACCGGCGCCACCGAGCCGGCCGCGGCCGTCCTGGTCGCCCCCGACCCCGCCGGCGAGGTGCGCCTGCAGGCGTCGTGGTCGGCGAGCGAGGTGGTCGTGTGGGCCGGCGGGCCCGACGCCGTGCCGGCCAACCACGACGAGCTGTCCGACCGTCTCGAGGGCATCGGCGGCCCTGCCGTCGGCTGGAACCAGCACCGGGGGGTGCCGCTGCCCACCGGCGATCGAGCCGCTGCCCTGTCCATACCGGTTGCCGACGCCCTCGGCTGGCTGGTGGCGGTCGGCGGAGGCCTCGGGGGCGACGGGGTCGGTTCCAGCGTGACCTGGCTGGGGCGCGTCGCCGTGGCCGCCGTACGCATGGTGGCCCGTGGCGCCATCGTCCCGGCGCTCCGCACCAACCGGCGGTCCGACGGGCGCTCGCTCGACCTGAACGTGCGATGGATCCCCGTCGACATCGACCGGGCCGAGGCCGAGGAGCTGGCGGCCGCCATGCCCGGCCCCGTCGTGGCCCTGGCCCGGTCGGATGCCAAGTCGGTCGTGCTCGAGGTGCTCCGCGCCGTGGTCGACGCCATCGCCTCCGACGCCGCCGCCCGGGTCGACATGCCGGCGCCGCCGCCCGTCGTGCGCACCGGGGCCGACGTGGCCGAGGCAGTGGTCACCCGCCTGGACGGCTCCGCCTTCGTCGCGCCGGTGGCCGCCGGGCTCGAGGTGTCCAAGCGCCTGGACCGCTGGGTCAAGCCGGTCACGGGCGCCGGGCGCGCCCGGCTGGTCGTGCAGCTCGACCCGCCCGACTCGGGCGACGCCTGGTTCCTGTCGGTGTTGGGGCCCGGGGCCGAGGGCGGCCTGCTGCCCATCGAGCTGGCCCTCACCGACAGCAAGTCCACCAAGCCCCTGGCCGACGACCTGGCCCGCCTCGAACGCATCTACCCCGTGTTGCTGCGGGCGGGCGGCCAGCGCCGTGGCCAGGTGTACCTCAACCAGGCCGAGGCCTGGGAGCTGATGACGGTCACCGGCGCCTCGCTCGAGGCCGCGGGCTTCGACGTGCGGGTGCCGGCGCTGTCGCGCCGCACGCCGTCGCCGTCGCTGCGCCTGTTCACCGAGCCCTCCGGCGACACGGTCGTCGGTGCCCACCAGCTCAGCGACGTGCGCTGGTCGGCCGTCTTCGACGACGTCGAGCTGACCGCGGCCGAGATCGCCCGCCTCGCCACCGAGGCCCGCCCACTCGTCCGCTCCCGCGGCCGCTGGGTCGAGCTCGACCGGGCCGACCTCAAGGAGGCGGCCGCCGCCCTGGCCGAGCGGGCCACCACCACCCGGCTGACGGGCGCCGAGATCTTGCGCCACGCGGTCGGTCTCGAGGGGTCTCCGCTCGCCGGAGGCCTCACGGTCGAGGGTGCCGGCTGGGCCACCGACCTGCTGCAGCGGGCCAAGGACGCACCCACCGACCCGGTGACCACCCCCGACGGGTTCGTCGGGCAGCTCCGCAGCTACCAGGCCGAGGCGCTCGCCTGGCTCGGGTTCCTCGACGCCGTCGAGCTGGGCGGCTGCCTGGCTCTCGACATGGGGCTCGGCAAGACGCCCACCGTGCTCGCGCACATCCGCCGCACCCGGGGCGAGGGCACGGCGCTGGTCATCGCCCCGCCGGCCGTCGTCGGCAACTGGGCGGCCGAGGCGGCCCGCTTCACGCCCGACCTCGAGGTGGTCGTCCACCACGGCGCCACCCGGGCGTCGGCCGGCGAGCTCGAGGACGAGATCGCCGGGGCCGACATGGTCATCACCACCTACGGCACGGCCGTCCGCGACATCGAGGCGCTGGCCCAGCACACCTGGGACCGGGTCGTGCTCGACGAGGCGCAGGCCATCAAGAACCCGGCCAACGACACGGCCCAGCAGCTGCGGCGCATCCCGGCCCGCATGCGCCTGGCCCTCACGGGCACCCCCATCGAGAACGGTCTGGGCGACCTGTGGGCCATCCTCGACTTCGTCAACCCGGGCCTGGTCGGGGCGCGGCCGGCGTTCGTCGCCCAGCTCTCGGGCGAGGGAGAGGCCGCTCTGCGTGCGCTGAACGGCCTGCTCGTGTTCCGCCGCACCAAGTCCGAGCCGGTGGTCGCCGCCGAGCTGCCCGACCGCATCGACGAGCTCGACCACTGCAGCATGACCAGCGAGCAGATCGGCCTCTACCAGGCCGTGCTCGACCGGTTGGTGACCGGCGCCGCCAACGACAACGGCGAGCCCCGACAGGGCGCCATCCTCGCCGCCATCACGGCGCTCAAGCAGATCTGCAACCACCCGGCGGCCTACGAGGACGACGGCCGGCCGCTCGCCGGCCGCTCCGGCAAGCTCACCCGGCTGGAGGAGATCGTCGACTCGGTGTTCGCCGCCGGCGAGCGCATCCTGGTGTTCACCCACTTCGCCGAGTGGGGCAAGCGGCTGGCCGACCACCTCACCCAGGTCACCGGCGTGCCCATCGCCTGCTACCACGGCGGGCTGGCCCGCGGCGCCCGCGACCGGCTCATCGCGGACTTCCAGAACGGCGAGGGGCCCGGCGCCCTGGTGCTCTCGCTCAAGGCCGGCGGCACCGGGCTCAACCTGACGGCGGCCAGCCACGTGGTGCTGTACGACCGTTGGTGGAACCCGGCGGTCGAGGACCAGGCCCGCGACCGGGCGTGGCGCATCGGGCAGACCCGCACGGTCGTGTCGCACCGGCTGGTGTGCCCGGGCACCGTCGACGAGCGGGTGGAAGAGGTCGTGGCCGGCAAGCGCCACATCGCCGACCTGGTCCTGCCCAAGTCGAGCTCGCTGTCCGACCTCGACGCCGATCAACTGCGGGTGGCGCTGGGCATTCGACCCGAGTCGCTGCTCGCCGAGGAGTCCTCGTGAGTGGGCAGAAGCGCAAGAACAACAACAACCAGCAGTCGCAGCGCCGCCGCCGGCAGGGCTCGAAGGCGAAGCAGAAGCCGGTCGACCTGTGGCGGCCGGTGCCGCCGCTGCCCGAGGTCACGCCCATCGCTCCTGCGGGCGATCCCACCGCGCTCCTGAGGTCGTTGGGCGACCCCCCGTCGCCCATGCCCGGCGCCGCCGAGATCGCCGTCGCCCAGGTGGTCGACCGGGCGGCGGGCCTGGCCATGGCGCTCGCCGCCGCAGGCGGCCTGCTGGCCGACCCGTCAGTCACCGACGACGAGGACTAGTGGTACCCCGTCGCTAACCGTGCCACCGGGTGCGCCGGTGCCGTTCAGCCCCAGGTCGCGCCCGCAGGCTCCTTGATCGTGGCGTTGAGCCGGTTGAACAGGTTGGTGACGGCGATCATGAGGATGACGGCCGCGAGCCCCTGTTCGTCGTAGTGGTCGGCGGCCTCGTGCCAGATCTCGTCCGGCACCGCCTCCGTCCGGTCGCTGAGTCGGGTGGCGGCCTCGGTGAGGGCCAGCGCGGCCCGTTCGGCGTCGGTGAAGTACGGCGACTCCCGCCAGGCCGCCACCGCCCACAGCCGCTCGTCGGTCTCCCCGGCCTTCTTGGCCGCGCGGGCGCCCGAGTCCACGCAGGCGCTGCAGCCGTTGATCTGGCTCGCCCGCAGGTGGACGAGCTCCAGCGTCTCCTGGGCCACGCCGCCCTTGTTGGTGGCCTTGTACAGGCGCTGGATGGCCTCCATCGCGCCAGGAAGGACCATCGCCGCGTTCTTCATCCGTGCTTCCATGATCTGTTCTCCAGGGATCGTCGGGTTCTCTGCTGCCTCGTGCTGTTCACAGCACTGACGGAACGAGACGACGAAACGTGACCGGACGGGGGCGGCCTCGACGTCGAACCGCCCGTTGCTGCGCCAACGGCATGAGCCCCGCACGGAGCGTGCGCAGACTAGAAATCGCTGCATGGATCTGGGGACCAGCCCGCGGCACATCTCGCCCCCGCGCCCGCGCCGACGACGGTGGCCCGTGATCGCCGTGGTCGCGATCGTGGCCCTGGTGGGAGTGGGCGCAGTGCTGCTGCTGAGCGGCGACGACGACGCAGGCGTCGTCCTCGAGCCTGCGGCGGCGACCCCCGACGACCCGTTCCTGGTGGGCCTCACCGCCGTCGAGGGCGACGACGCAGGTCTCGACGCCGGTCCCGATGTAGGCAGCGGCGCAGCGGCCCCTGAGCCCGGGGCACTCGACGATCCCGTCCTGCTGGCCGGCGGGAGCGTGCACGGCGCGGAGCCCGGGCTGTACGCCGGCACCCGCGACCAGCAGACCTGCGACCTCGATCGGCTGGTCGAGCTGGTCGGCGACGAGGGCGACCCCGACCGGGCCGACGAGTGGTTCGCCGCACTGGGCCGGAACGTCGACGACCGTGCGGCGTACCTCGAGGAGCTGACAGCCGTCCGGCTGCGGTTCGACACGCGGGTCACCGCCCACGACGGCGACGGGCCGTACGCCGCCGTCCTGCAGGCCGGCACCCCGGTGCTGATCGACCGCGTCGGCGTCCCCCGCGTGCGGTGCGCAGGAGGGTCCCCGTTGGCCGAGCCCGAGCCGGCGCCCTCCGGCACGAGCGCGGACGACAGCCTCGACGTCGGTACCCACGCACTGAACGGCGGCGAGGCCTGGGACGACTTCGACCCCGCTGGCGTGGTCGTCGTCGAGGGTCGTCCCACCGCGGAGGGGTTCGACGTCGCCGACCTGGCCGCCGGTGACCTGTTCACCCGGCCGGTCGGCACCGACGGCGATCGTGACCGGGGCGTCTGGTCCGGTCCTGTCGACGACGAGTGCGAGGGTTGCCACGCGATGCGGATCGCCATCGAGACGGTGTCGGGCACGCCCGCCCGCATCAGCTACGACGGCGGCGGCCGGCCCGCGCGGCAGACCGTGACGGAGCTGATCTGGGCCGGGGGAGAGGCCGACCCCGGCCAGTTCACGTACACGGTCACCCACAACCACGAGCGCTACATGGACATCGACCCCGACCTGGGACTGGACTTCCCCGCCTACTACGACGACCCCCGCTACGAGGACGAGGAGCTCGTCATGGACGCTCCCCAACCTGGTCGTGACCGAGTGCGTCCCCGGCGCGGTCACCGTCACCGTCACGGTCGACGACGTCGAGGTCCAGTCCACGACCGAGACCGTCCCGTGCATGTCGGGCACCACGTTCACCTACATGCTCGAGTGAGGCGACGCCGGTTCCGGCCGGCATCCCACGGGCACGCCCAGCCACGGCGGTGCCTCAGCGGGACCGGTCGCTGCCGCGACCGGTCCCGCCCGAGAAGCAGCATGGGGCCGTCAGTCGGCCAGGGCCGGCTCGGGTTCGAGGTCGGGCGCCACCGACGGGCCGTGGCCGGGCTCGTAGTCGGGCTCGGGCAGGCCGGTGCCGCCGTCGACGTCGATGTTGGGCAGCAGGCGGTCGAGCCAGCCGGGCAGCCACCAGTTCCAGTCGCCCAGCAGCTTCATCGTGGCCGGCACCAGCACGATGCGGACGACAGTGGCGTCGATGAACACGGCGGCCGCCAGGCCCAGGCCGAACATCTTGATGATGGGGTCGTCGCCCAGCACGAAGGCGGCGAACACGCTGATCATGATGAGGGCGGCCGAAGTGATGACCCGGGCGGTGGCCGCGATGCCCTCGACCACCGCGGCGTCGTTGTCGCCCCGCTCGAGGTACTCCTCACGCACCCGGGACAGCAGGAACACCTCGTAGTCCATGGACAGGCCGAAGAGGATGGCGAAGAGCATCATCGGCATGAACGACACGATCGGCACCGTCTCCTCGAGGCCGACCAGGTCCTTGAGCCAGCCCCACTGGAAGACGGCGACGATGATGCCGTAGGCGGCGCCGATCGACAGCAGGTTCATGACCGCGGCCTTGAGCGGCACGGCGATCGAGCGGAACACCATCGTCAGCAGCACGATCGACAGCAGGATCACGGCGCCGACGAACCAGATCAACCGGCTGGAGACCTGGTCGGAGATGTCGATGAACGTCGCGGCCTGCCCGCCGACGTACACCTCGGCGCCCGGCGTGCCCGACGACGCCTGGGGGATGACGTCGTCGCGCAGCCGGTGGACCAGGTCGGTGGTGGCCTCGTCCTGTGGTGCCGTGGTGGGGATGACGCGGAGCACCGCGGCGGTGCCCTCGGCGTTGGGTTGGATGGGGGCGACGGCCTGCACACCGGGGTCGGCGGCGATGGCGGCCTCGAGCGGGGCGAGGGAGTCGACGGTGGCACCGTCGAGCCGCGCGGACAGCAGGAGCGGGCCGTTGAAGCCGGGGCCGAAGCCGTCGGCCAGCAGGTCGTAGGACTGCCGGGTCGTCATCGACGTGGGGCTGGCGCCGTTGTCGGTCATGCCCAGGCGCATGCTGAACGCGGGGGCGGCCAACAGCGAGAGGGCGAGCGTTCCGCCCACCAGGTAGCGCCACGGGTGGGCCGACACCTGTCGGCCCCAGCGGTGCCAGAGCGACTCGCGGCCGGGGATGCCGGCGCCCGCCCGCATGCCGGGCACGCGGATGGCGTCGATCCTGTGCCCGGCGAAGCCCAGCAGCGCCGGCAGCAGGGTGAGGGCGATGGCCACCATCACGGCCACGGTCAGGCCGGACGTCAGGCCCATGAGGGTCACCGCCGGGATGCCGGCGATGGCGAGTCCGCAGATGGCGATGACGACGGTCGCGCCGGCGAACAGGACGGCGGATCCGGACGTGGCGATGGCCCGACCGGCCGCTTCCTCGACGGTCATGCCGAGCCGCAGGTTCTCGCGGTGGCGGGTGACGATGAACAGCGCGTAGTCGATGCCGACGCCCAGGCCGATCATGGCGGCGAGGATGGGCGAGATCGAGTTCACATCGGTCACGGAGGCGAGGAGGGTGATCAGGCCGAGGCTGGTGACAAGGCCGACGAGCGCAAGGCCGATGGGCAGGCCCATGGCGATCACGGACCCGAACGCGACCAGCAGCACCACGACGGCGACCAGGATGCCGATGAGCTCCTGGCCACCAGGCTCCTCCTGCGCCGCCTCGGTGGGCAGGTCGCCGCCGAGCTCCATGCGCACCGCGCCCGCGTCGTTGGTGTCGGCCATGGTGGCCTCGAGCCGTTCGTAGGCCGTGTCCCTGATGTCCTCGGACGGCCGGTCGTACTGCACGTCGACGTACGCGATGCGGTCGTCGGGCGAGCGTTGCACGTCGCCCACTTCGCCCACGTCGGGCTGGCCGGCCACGTCGTCCAGGGCGGTGTCGATCGCTGTCGCGGCGCCCGGGTCTGACAGCGTGCCGTCCTCGGCGGCGAACACGAGCTGGGCGGAGGTGCCGGCCGCCGAGGGGAAGTCCTCCTCGAGCACGTCGAGGGCCTGCTGTGACTCGACGCCCGGGACGTCGAAGGCGTCGGAGGTCTCGCCGCCGCTGGCCTGTCCCGCGACGATGACGCCGATGGCGAGGACGGCCCAGGCGAGGACGGTGAGGCGGCGTCGCCGCACGCACGCGCGCCCCAACCGGTAGAGGAGGGAGGTCATGCGTGACAGGTTGTGTCAGCGTGATGCCAAATGTCAAGCCAATGTCAGTCAGCAGCGAGGTGACATGAGGCATAGTAATGTCATCCGACAGGAGGTTGACAGATGGCACCAGCGGGCATACTTGCCCTATGAAGAAGGTGGTCGACACCGGGTGCGGGCTGCGTGAGCGCAAGAAGGCCCGCACGCACGAGGCCATCATCGACGCCGCCCTCGACCTGTTCGAGCGCCAGGGCTACGACGCCACGACGGTCGAGGACATCGCCGCGGCGGCCGACGTGTCGCCCCGCACGTTCTTCCGCTACTTCGAGTCGAAGCTCGACCTGATCATGGCCCGCAGCGGGCACAAGCACACCAGCCTCGGCCCCAGCATCGCCGCGCGTCCCGCCGGCGAGGGCATCCTCGAGGCGGTGCGCCAGGTCGTACGCGTCGACCTCGAGGAGCAGTTGACCGACCCGCTGGTCGTGCGCGAGTTCCAGGTGATGCTCACCACGCCCAGCCTGCGGAACCTGGCCCGCGAGCACTTCTACGAGGAGGAAGCCGACATGGTCGGCGCGGTGGCGGACCGGCTCGGCCTCGGGCCCGACGACCTGGCTGCCCATCTCACCGCCGGTGTCATCGCCTCCGCTTTGTGGATCACCGTCAACCGCTGGACGGCCGAGGGCGCCGACCTCGAGCACCTCCAGCCGATGATCGACGAGGCGTTCGTCCTGCTGGCCGCCGGGTTCGACAACGAAGGGCAGCCGCCGGGCACCAAAGGCCCCACGCGCCGGACGGCGGCCCGTAGTCGCCGCACCGCGTCGTAGCAGGCTAGAACCGGTCCCCATCAAGGACCGACCGAGGGACCGGCGACCGACACCGGCCGACCAGCGAGGGGACCGACGCATGGGCACCAACCAGCGCTCGCAGATCACGATGACCGACGACGAGGTCGCCGCCTTCGTCGAGCGCAGCCGCACTGCGACCATGGCCACTGTCGGCCCCACCGGTACGCCCCACCTCGTCGCCATGTGGTACGCCGTGATCGACGGCCAGATCTGGTTCGAGACCAAGGCCAAGTCGCAGAAGGCGCACAACCTGCGGCGCGACGGCCGGCTCACCTGCATGATCGAGGACGGCCTCACCTACGACACGCTGCGGGGTGTGTCGATCGAGGGCCACGGTGTGATCCTCGACGACCCCGACGCGCTGTGGCAGATCGGCGTCAACGTCTGGGAGCGCTACACCGGGCCCTACACCGACGAGGCCAAGCCGCTGGTCGAGTTCATGTTGCACAAGCGCGTCGCCGTGCGGCTCGACGTCGACCGCATCCGCTCGTGGGACCACCGCAAGCTGGGCCTCGCCCCCATCGCCGTCGGGGGCACGACGGCTCCGCCTGTCGGGGCGTGAGAGCATGGCGGTCATGCAGCCCGGCACCCTGACGCCCGCATGGCCGGCCATCCGCATGACCGACTGGCAGGACACCCGCGACACGCTGCACCTGTGGAGCCAGGTCGTGGGCAAGATCCGCATGGCTCGCACCCCGCTGGTGAACCACTGGTGGAACGTGACCCTCTACGTGACCGACCGCGGCCTGACGACCTCGCTGATGCCCGGCGGTCCGGCGCAGGCCTTCCAGATCGACTTCGACTTCCTGGCCCACCAGCTCGAGATCGCCCGGGTCGACGGCGAGCGCCGCCTGATCGCGCTCGAACCCCGGTCGGTGGCCGACTTCCACGCCGAGGTCATGGCCCGACTCGACGAGCTCGACCTCGCCACCCGCATCTGGACGATGCCCGTCGAGATCCCCGGGGACGTCGTCCCCTTCCCCGACGACCACGACCACGCCAGCTACGACGCCGCCGCCGTCGAGCGCTTCTGGCACGCCCTGGTGGACATCGACCGCGTGTTCCACCGGTTCCGGGCCGGGTTCGTGGGCAAGGCCAGCCCGGTCCACTTCTGGTGGGGGGGTTTCGATCACGCGGTGACCCGCTTCTCGGGGCGCACGGCGCCGCCCCACCCCGGTGGCGCGCCCCACTGCGGCCCGCAGGTCATGCTCGAGGCCTACTCGCACGAGGTCAGCAGCTGCGGGTTCTGGCCGGGCGACAGCGCTGAGGGCTCGTTCTACTCGTACGCCTACCCGGAGCCGGCGGGCTTCGCCGATTGGGACCGTCTGCCCGCCGGCGCGTCCTACAGCGCCGAGCTGAGCGAGTTCGTGTTGCCGTACGAGGCGGTGCGCACCGCCGCCGACCCGGACGCGCTGCTCGGCGAGTTCCTGCAGAGCACCTACGAGGCCGCGGCCGAGCTGGCCGACTGGGACCGCGCCGCCCTCGAGCACCGCTGACGACCTCGCACCCGTGGCGGCCAGGGGGAAGACTGCCGGCCATGGCCGCGCCGTTCGCCAACTACCAGTACGAGATCTACCTCAAGGGCACCACGGGCGAGCGCCCGCCGTTCACCACCGACCTCGGCGGGCTCGAGGCGGCGGCCCGCGAGGTGCTCTCGCCCCAGGCGTTCGGCTACGTGGCCGGCAGCGCCGGCAGCGGGTCGACCGCCCGGGCGAACCTGGCGGCGTTCGAGCGGTGGCGCATCGTGCCCCGCATGCTGCGCGACGTCAGCGAGCGCGACCTGTCCACCTCCGTGCTGGGGGCCGCCATGCCGGCGCCGGTGCTGCTGGCGCCGGTCGGCGTGCAGACCATCGTCCATCCGGACGGCGAGCTGGCGTCGGCTCGGGCGGCCGCCACCGTGGGCCTCGTGTTCATCCACTCGACCGCGGCGGCCCACTCGATCGAACAGGTGGCCGAGGCGTCGGGCGACGGTCAGCGCTGGTACCAGCTCTACTGGCCCAAGGAACGCGCCGTGGCCGCATCGCTGGTCGAACGGGCCGAGGCCGCCGGCTACTCGGTGCTGGTGGTCACGCTCGACACGTTCGTGTTGGGCTGGCGACCCACCGACCTCGACACGGCCTACCTGCCGTTCCTGCAGGGCGAGGGCATCGCCAACTACCTCACCGACCCGGCGTTCAACGCGCCGCTGGCCGACGACGCCCAGGAGTTCGACAAGGTGTTCCGCTGGGCCGGCATGTTCGGCGACCCGTCCCTCACCTGGGCCGACCTGGCGTGGCTGCGCGAGCGGACCGCGCTGCCCATCGTGCTGAAGGGCGTGCTCCACGCGGACGACGCCCGGGCCGCGGCCGAGGCAGGTGTGGACGGCCTGATCGTGTCCAACCACGGCGGCCGCCAGGTCGACGGAGCGGTCGCCGCCCTCGATGCCCTGCCGGCGGTGCTCGAGGCCGTGGGCGACCAGATGCCGGTGATGCTCGACTCGGGTGTGCGCAGCGGCGCCGACGTCGTCAAGGCCGTGGCCCTGGGGGCGGCGGCCGTGCTCTACGGGCGGCCATACATCTATGGGCTGGGCCTTGGTGGCCAGGCCGGGGTGGAGCACGTCCTCGCCTGCCTGCTGGGCGAGATCGACGTGACGATGGCGTTGTCGGGTCGTCGATCGCTCGCCGAGCTGGGATCCGACCTGCTCGTGGCCAGTCCGGGTTGACTGCACAGCGCGAGGTTCTGCACTGTCGAGATCTGGCCTAACGTGAAGGGCAGTCATGGACGGCGCGACACCATCGCGAGCTGACAACGGGACCTCGATCGAGTTCGAGCCGGGTGACGAGCCCTCGCCCGAGATGTTCCGCGCCATCGTCGAGACGGCGGTCAACCCGTTCGCCATCATCGACGACGACGGCGTGTTCCGCTGGGTGGGACGGTCGATCGAGGAGCTGCTCGGCTGGCGTCCCGACGAGCTGGTGGGCAGGACCATCGATGCGATCGTGGCCCCCGCCTCACTGCCGGCGGTGGTCGAGGCGTTCGCCGACCTCGAGGAGCTGCCCCACCGGTCGAACTACCCCCGCGGAGGCGTCGGTCAGGCCGCCGACCTGATCTGCCGAGACGGCACGACCACGCCCTGCAGCCTGATCGCCGCCACCAGGTCGCAGACCGGGCTGCCCTACCACCTGGTCTTCGCCCGGCGGGCGGGCTACGAGCGCGCGCTCGACAACGCGCTCGAAGCCATCGCCCGGCACGCCGAGGTCGACGAGGTGCTCGTGCACCTGGTGGCGACGCTGCAGCAATCGATCCCGCGGTGCGTGGTCGCCATCGGCCACGGGTGGCAGGGCGACCGGTTCACCACCGCCGCGGGCGACGGCGTCGACCTGCTCGTGAGCGACCCCCAGTCGCCGTGGGCGCGCGCGCTCGAGACCGGCGAGGACGTGGTGGTCCGGAGCGTGGACGAGCTGCCGCCCAGCCTGGCCGCCCTGGCGAGCGCTCGTGGGCTGGCGTCGTGCTGGGTGCACCCGGTGTGCCTCCCGGGCGACGAGCGGCCCGGGGCGGCGCTCATCATGTGGCGCCCCTTCGACGGCATGCCCACGCGCTTCACCTGGACCGCGGTCCACCGGTCCGGCCGCCTGCTGCGCTTCACGCTGCAGTGGGACCGCAGCCACCGCGCCCTCGAGTTCGCCGCCACCCACGACACCCTGACCGGCCTGGCCAACCGCACCGCGTTCGTCGGGCGGCTCGACGACATCGCCAAGCTGGCCGAGGGCGAGGCCGCGGTCCTGTTCATCGACCTCGACCGCTTCAAGCCGGTCAACGACGGCCTCGGCCACCTGGCGGGCGACCGGGTGCTGCAGGCCGTGGCCCGGCGGCTCGACGGCGCACTGCGCCCCGGCGACCTGGTGGCGCGCATCGGCGGCGACGAGTTCGCCGTCCTGTGCGAGCGGCTGGTCGATCCCGACGACGTGGGCACGGTGGCCGCACGCCTGATCGATGCCGTGGCCTCGCCGTTGGTGCTCGACGACCAGCACGAGGTGACGATCACGGCCAGCGTCGGCGTCACCGAGCTGGGGCGCAGCGAGGAGCCCGAGGACATCCTGGCCCGCGCCGACCAGGCCATGCGCGACGCCAAGGCGCTGGGCCCCGGGCGCTGGGTCAGCCACCCTCCACCTCGGGCCTGACGGCGACGGTCGATCCCCGATCCCGCCCGTCTGCCCGCCCGCCGGAAGCGACGGGTCAGCCGCCGGTCGCGTGGGCCTCGATGGCGGTCAGGATGGCGGCGGCGACCTCGTCGGCCGGGCGGTCGCCGTCGACCGTCAGGAGGATGCCCCGCTGGCTGTAGTGGTCGAGCAGCGGCTCGGTCTCCTCGGCGTAGACCCGCAGGCGATTGTCGATCACCGCGGCGTCGGCATCGTCGGCGCGCCCGGCCTCGAGCGCCCGGCGCTCCAGGCGCTCGTGCACGACCCGGTCGGGGATCGCGATGTGGACCGCGAGGTCGGGCGCGCCGGGGTCGGCCCGTTCGATGACCTGCGCCTGGGCGAGTGTGCGGGGGAACCCGTCGAGGACGTACCCATCGTCTATGGCGTGGTTGCCCAGCGACGCGGCCACCACAGCCATCATCAGGTCGTCGGGCACAAGTTCGCCGCGGTCGATCAGGTCGCCGACCCGGCGGCCCAGGTCGGTTCCGGCGGCCACCTGGGCGCGCAGCACGTCGCCGGTCGACAGGTAGGGCACGCCGAGGCGATCGGCGATGACGGGACCCTGGGTGCCCTTGCCAGAGCCGGGCGGGCCCACGAGGACGAGGCGCACAGGCGCCAGCATGCCAGGTGCGTGGGCGAGCGGGTGTCGACGGGCTCGCCTCAGTCGCCCGTCCGCGGCGACGCCTTGCGCGTGATGCGGTAGCGGAGCACCAGGAACGGCAGGCCGAACACCCAGAAGCGGTGCTCGGCCTCCAGGTCGGTGCGGTCGGCCGCGTCCCCGGCCGCCTCGCGGGCGGGAAGGTGGACGTCCAGCTCCTCGGCGAAGCCGAGCACGGCCAGCGAGGTCAGCTCGCGGGTGTCGGCGTCGACGTAGGTCAGGTAGTGGCCGGCGTGGGCGAGGTCGCTGCGGGTGGTCAGGGTGAGGCCGCCGTCCGGGCCGCGCCCGGGGCGTGAGTGTGGCAGTGAAGCTGGCCTGGGGCAGGGGGAAGCCGACGCTCACGTAGCCCCGCCCCTCGTGGCGGTAGGTCGTGTAGATGCCCACGTAGATGGGGTCATCCGTGGTGGCATACGACCGGATCCAGCCGCGCACGTCGGCTCTGCCGTCGCCGTCGGTGTCGATCGTGTCGATGCGGCTGCGCACGCCACGGAGCGCCTCGCGCTGGTTCATCGGCACGTTGGCCTGCCCCAGCGGCCGGGCCACGACGTAGCGGTAGAGCAGGTAGCCGGGTCGCACCCACGTGCGCCACTCGGGCACGATGTCGAGCGTGAACCGGGTGGTGTGCTCGTAGAACTCGCGCACGAGGGGGTCGACGGCGGCCGGGTCGAGCTCCGGACCGGCGAGCTCGTCGAGCGAGGCGACGATGCCGACGTCGACGGCGTCGCGGACGTAGCGACCGCCCAGCACGTCAGCCAGCGCCTGCACGTAGTCGGTGCCGACGTAGCGGGTGCGGGACTCGAGCGGCACGACGAACGGCAGGTCGGCGGCATCTGCCTCCTCGGCCAGCAGGCTCATCTGGGCGTCGCGGAACACCGCCGCCGACGCCATCCGGTACGCCAGCACGGTCGTCGCCGCGACCACCGGGGCCGTGACTCCCGGATCGATCGCCCGCAGCGCCCGCCCGACGGCCGCACCGAGCAGCGGGCCGGCCGCCACCTTCTGCGGCCGCAGGCCCAGCGCCCCGGCCACGGCCCCCGCGCCTGCGCCCACCGCCACCGGGTGGCCGGCGCCGCCCGCCCGCCCGGCCAGCCAGCCCAGCGGCGCGGCGAGCGCCACGCTCACGACGATGCGGTGCTCGAGGGCCGGGAGCTCGTTCGGGCGCTGCCGCCGCCGGGCCGCCACCTCGGACGTGGCCAGCAGGGCGG
>CAVTKV010000003.1:0-49109 GCA_963735395.1 uncultured Acidimicrobiales bacterium
CCACGACGAGCGGCTCGAGTGGGTCGTCGGCCTCGCGATCGGGTGGACCGATGAGCAGCGCCCGGGTGGTCTGGACCTCTCCGCCCAGGTCCACATCACTGATGTGGAAGCCGTCGGGCAGCGTGGCGGGAACCAGCAGGACGAGCGGCGCCGGGGGCGACATCCGCCAGCACGCCGGCCCCGACGCTGGCCGAGCCGTCGCCGTCGTCACCGCATGCGCACACCGTCGAGCCATGCCAACACCAGCGCGGCCCCGCCCGCCGACGGTCGGATGCCGGCCGTCATCCCGGGAACCAGCTCAGGTCGTGCCGGCGGACGGTGCCGACGGTCGCTGGGCGGGCGGGCCTTCTTGGCCGCCTGCTTCTTCGCCGACGACGGCTTGCCGGCCGATCTCTTTCTTTCCGGCCGATCTCTCCTTGCCGGTCGACGACTTCTTGCCCGTCGACGACTTGGCCGCGGGCTTGGGGCGGGACGGGGTCGCGCCGTTGCCGTTGGTCGATGCGCCGGTCGTCGACAGCGGGGAGAGACACCGCCGGCGCTGGCGGCGCCGGCGGCTCGGCCACCCGGGGAGGGTGGACGATCACGTCGGCGGCGGCCAGCAGCTCGGCCATGGCCGTCCTCGACGTGGTCGGCGAGGTCCCACACGTCGGGGACGAGCTCGCGGCACGACCATGAAGCCGATGTCGACGTTGTCCATGTAGGACAGCACGGTGATGTTGAGGCCCGGCGCCCTCCATCACCGGGCCCATCGGGCAGCGTGCACACGGCCTTGGCGCCCGCGTAGTAGAGCGGGAACGGCGGGCCGGGCACGTTGGAGATCACCACGTTGTGGATCGGGCGGTGCCGGTCGCTCAGGTTCATGCTCGAGTAGAGGCGGGCCGCCAGGGCGAAGGTGGTGGGGGCGGCGTGCTCGGCCCAGTCCTGGAGCAGGTTGGCGCCGATGACGTTGTGGTCCTCCTTGGCGCCCTTGGTGACCTCGTGGATGGCCTGCAGGCGCTCGATCGGGTCGTCGACGTCGGTGGCGCAGGCTACGTGAACATGGCCGACACCTTGTTGTTGAGCTCGCCCGTCTCGTCGTCGGTGCGCACCGACACCGGGCACACCGCGATGAGCGGCTCGTCGGGCAGGGCGTCGTGGCGGCTCGAGGTAGCGGCGCAGCGTGCCGCCCATGAGGCCGAGCACGACGTCGTTGACGGTGCAGCCGACGTCGTTCTTGATGCGCTTCACGTCGTCGAGGCCGACCCGGGTGAAGCTCATCCGGCGGTGCGGGGTGATGGCGCGGTTCCACGGCGTGCGGCGGCGCGGTGAGCGGCACGGCGCCGACACGGTGGCCTCGGGGTCGCGGCGCCGGCGACACGAGCGTGCCGACGGTGCGGGCGGTGGTGCCGAGCAGCGGGGCAGGATCACCGTGCGGCGCGCCCGCGACAGCGACGGCGTGGCCCACCAGCTCGAGGTCGGACGGGATCGGCTCCGGCTCGCGCGGCCTCCGGCGGCTCGATCGGTCCGCGGCCGGCTCGGGGTCGAGGTCGAAGAGGTTGACCATCAGCTCGGCGCCCGACACGCCGTCGACCGCGCAGTGGTGCATCTTGGTGACGACGCCGATGTTGCCGTCGGCCAGGCCCTCGACCACGTAGAGCTCCCACAGCGGGCGGTGCGGTCGAGCGGGGTGCTGGCGATCTGCGCCGGCCAGCTCGGCCAGCTCCTCGTGGCCGCCGGGGGTGGGGACGCCGATGCGGCGGATGTGGTAGTCGAGGTCGAAGTCGGGGTCCTCGACCCAGATCGGGTGGTTGAGCCGGAACGGCACCTCCACCACCCGGCGCCGGAAGGCGGCGGCACCAGGAGCCGCCGGGCCGATGAACTCCTTCACCTTGTCGAACGAGTACCGCCTCGGGCATCGTCGAGGGATCGAAGATCGCCGTCATCGCCACGTGCATGTGCATGCTCGGCGTCTCCAGGTACAGGAACGCCGCGTCCAGGCCGGACAATCGCTCCATTGAGGTCCTCCCCCGACCCGCGAACGGGCGAACGCGCGCATCGGAAGGATGCCACCATCCGTGAGCACCTGCCCGCCCGTCGTACGGTATGTCGGCCGGCCCGAGCGAGAAATCGGTCGCGTCGCGGATCGAGGGGCCGGTAAAGTCCGTCGGCCCCCACCCCGGCAGCCGCCAGAGCGGGCCGTCCACACGCGGAGGCACACACGGTGTCCCATCCTGAGCTGGCTGACGAGCAGGCATACGTCGACGACGCCTATCGCTGCCTCGCGGCGATGCGGGAGCGCACGGCGCGGGCGCCGACATCGGCGAGTCCGCGGCCCAGGCGGTCGACTCCGCCATCGCCCAGGCGCACCTGCGCCACCGGCTGCGCCACCCTCGACGCCGACGTGCCCGGGCTCAGCTTCGGCCGGCTCGACGACGACGGCGACGACACCTGGTACGTCGGGCGCCGCCACGTCGAGGACGCCCGGGGCGACGCCGGTGGTCGTCGACTGGCGGGCGCCGGTGTCCACGCCCTTCTACCGGGCCACCGCGGCCGACCCGCTGGGCCTGCGGCGACGCCGGCGGTTCGTGATGACCGACCAGCCGCATCGACGACCTGTTCGACGAGGTCTTCGACGACCCCGACAGCGTCGACGCCGCCCACCACGGCGGCATCCCCGACCCGCTGCTCGCCGAGCTGGAGCGGGCCCGCACGGGCGAGATGCGCGACATCGTCGCCACCATCGCCGGCCGAGCAGGACGTGGTCATCCGCGCGCCGCTCGACACGCTGCCTGGTGGTGCAGGGCGGGCCCGGCACCGGCAAGACCGCGGTCGGCCTGCACCGGGCCGCCTTCCTGCTCTACGAGCACCGGCGCCGGCTCGACGGGCCACGGCGTGCTGGTCGTCGGGCCCAACCCGATCTTCCTGCGCTACATCGCCCAGGTCCTGCCGTCGCTGGGCGAGACCGCCGTCCGGCAGACCACCCTCGACCGCCTGCTGGCCGGCACGGCGTACCGGGTGCGGGCGCCGACCACGACGAGGCCGCCGCGGCTCAAGGGCGACCCCCGCATGGCGCAGGTGCTCGCCCGGGCGGTGGCGGGCTCCGTCGGCAGCCCGCGACGACGACGTGGACGTCTCCACCGCGTGGGGCACGGCCCGGGTCGCCCGACCGGCCATCGACGAGGTCGGATCGTCGGTTCGCGACCGGGGCGTGCCCCACAACGTCGGCCGCGCCACGTTCCGCACGCCAGATGGCGCGGCTGGTGCGGTCCGACCTGCTGCGGCGGCGCAGCGACGAGGTGGTGACCACCGAGGCCGTCGATGCCGACCTGCGGGCCAACCGCGACTGGTCGCGTGCCCTCGACCGCCTGTGGCCCCAGCTCAGCGCACCGGCGCTCGTCCGCCGGCTGCTCACCAACCGCACGGCGCTGGCGGCGGCCGCGGGCGGCGTGATGGCGGCCGACGAGCAGGCGGCGATCCGCCGCGGTCCGGCGCGCCGCGTGGCCGACGAGCCGTGGACCGCCGCCGACCTGGCGCTGCTCGACGAGGCCGAGGCGGCCATCAGCGGCCCGCCCCGCGACTACGGCCACGTCGTGGTCGACGAGGCCCAGGACCTGTCGGCCATGGGGCTGCGAGCGCTGGCCCGCCGCAGCCCGGGCCGCGTCGATGACCGTGCTGGGCGACCTGGCCCAGGCCACGGCGCCAGGCGCACAGGTCACGTGGGATGCGGCGATCGGCCATCTCGGCGCCCCGGCGACGGCCCAGCGGGCCGACCTCGACCTCGGCTACCGGGTGCCGTCGTCGATCATGGACATGGCCAACGGCCTTCTGGCCGAGGCCGCCCCGGACGTGACGCCCTGCCGCTCGGTGCGCCTCGACGGTCGCGATCCGACGTTCGTGACGGCACCCGACGACGGGACGGGCGCGGACATCGGCGACGAGGTGCGGCGCGCCCTGAGCGACCTGGCGGACGCCTACACGACGGTTGGCGTGGTCGTGCCCCGCCCGTTGCGGGCGGTGGTCGACGCGGCGGCGGCCGGGCTGCCGGCGGCCGGTCGGGCCGACGTCACGGTCCTCGACCCGCCCGACGCCAAGGGCCTGGAGTTCGACGCGGTCGTGGTCGTGGAGCCCGCCGCCATCGCCGGCGACACCCCCCGGGGGCTGCGCCTGCTCTACGTCGCCCTCACCCGCGCGGTGCAGGAACTGGTGGTCGTCCACGCCCGACCGTTGCCCGCAGGTCTCCGACCGGTGCGACCGGCGGGCGTGCCGGGCTGATCCCCTCTCCGTTCGGCCTCTCAGTCTCAGCGGACCAGGCGGAAGAACGACCGGACCTCGTCCACGAACAGCCCCGGCTGCTCGAAGGCCGCGAAGTGGCCGCCCTTGTCGAGCTCGTTCCAGTGGCGGATGTCGGTGTACCGCGTCGCCGCCCAGCGGCGCGACGGCCGGGGCATCTCCTTGGGGAAGATCGAGCATCCGGTGGGCACGGTGACGGTGTCGGGCGTCGAGCGGGAGAACCACTCCGAGACCTGCTGGAAGCTCTCCCAGTAGAGGCGGGCCGACGACGCCGCGGTGCCCGGAATCCAGTAGAGCATGACGTCGTCGAGCATCGCGTCGCGGCTCAGCACGTTCTCGGGGTGCCCGTCGGAGTCGGTCCACGCCCAGAACTTCTCGACGATCCACGCACAGAGGCCCGCGGGCGAGTCGACGAGCCCGTAGCCAAGCGTCTGGGGGCGGGTCGACTGCTCGGCGGCGTAGCCGGACTCCCACCTCTGGGCGTGCTCGAGCGCGGCGAGCGCGTCGCGCTCCGCCTCGGTCAGATCGTCGAACGTCGCCGGGTCGGGGGCGGCGATGGGTGGGTTGAGGTGGATGCCGACGAGCCGCCCGGCATGGCGCTGGGCGAGCCGGGTGGTGATGCTCGTGCCCCAGTCACCGCCCTGGGCGCCGAAGCGGTCATAGCCGAGCCCGGCCATCAAGCAGGGCCCAGGCGTCGGCGATCCGGTCCAGCTTCCACCCCGTGCCCGTCGGCTTGTCGCTGAAGCCGTACCCCGGGAGCGACGGGCACACGACATGGAAGGCATCCGAGGTGTCGCCACCGTAAGTCGGCGGGTCGACGAGTGGACCGATCACCTCGAGGAACTCGACGATCGAGCCCGGCCACCCGTGGGTCAGCACCAGCGGCAGCGCGTGCGGGTGCGGCGACCTGACGTGGAGGAAGTGGATGCCGAGCCCGTCGATCTCGGCCCGGAACTGGGGGAACGCGTTGAGGCGGGCCTCGGTCGCCCGCCAGTCGTAGCTGTGGGCCCAGTGGCCGCACAGCTCTCGGATGTAGGCGAGCGGGACGCCCTGGGACCAGTCGTCGACCGTCTCGCGTTCCGGCCAGCGGGTGTGCTCGAGTCGCCGCTGTAGGTCGACGAGCACGTCCTCGGGAACGTCGATGCGAAAAGGGTTGATGTCGAGTGGCATGCGTGCACCTTCCACGGGCTGTCGCCGGCCCCGGGTCGCGCTGTCTCGCCGCTCAGGACGGCGGAGCCGGGCCGGTCGAGCCGCGGACGGTCAGCTCCGTGGGCAGCTCGACCTCGCCGGCGGGGGCGCCGGCCAGCATCAGGCGTGCGGCGGCCTCGCCCTTGGCCGCGAGCGGCTGATGAATGGTCGTCAGCGGGGGAGCGGTCGACACCGCCGTCGGGGTGTCGTCGAAGCCCACGACCGACAGCCGGCCGGGCACGTCGACCCCCCGGTCCGTGGCCGCATCGAGCACGCCGGCAGCCAGTTCGTCGCTCATGGCCACCACCCCGGTCGGCGGGTTCGGACGGTCCAGCAGGTCGCCGCCGATCTGGCGGCCGATGCGCCGGGGTGCCTGGTCGTCCGGGGCGGCCACCACCGGGACGTCCTCCCACGGCAGGCCGGCCTCGACGACCGCGTCCCGGATGCCGTCGAGTCGCGCGGCCATGATCGTGTACCGCATCGGGCCCGGGCCGGTCGCGTCGACGGGGCCGCCGGGAGCGTTCGGCGACCGGGGCAGGGCGACGACGGCCAGCCGCCGGTGGCCGAGCGCGAGGAGGTGTCGGGTGGCGTCTCGGCTGGCGCCCCGGTCGTCGATCCCCACGCGGCACGAGCCACTGGCGGCGCCCCCGTCGACCATCACGAAGGGCAGCCGGCGGGTGGCCAGGGCCGCCACCCGGTCGTCGCCCGCCACGTCGCAGATCGAGACGAAGCCGTCGACCGCGGCCTTGGCCAGCACCGCCGCCCCGGCGTCGTCGGCCCGCAACCGGGGCAGGAGCGCCAGGCTCACGCCCGCGTCGTCCCACACCGCGGCCATGCCGGCGACGAACATGAGGATCGCCGGGTCGGTGAAGAGGTAGGAGAGCGGCTGGTCGTAGACGAGGCCGACCATGCCGGTCTGCCCGCGCCGCAGCCCGCGGGCGATCGGGTCCGGCCCGGGGTAGCCCAGCTCGGCGGCGGCCGCCAGGATGCGGTCGCGCAGGGTCGACGAGAGCTGGTCCGGCCGGTTGTAGGCGTTGGAGACGGTGGTGCGCGACACACCGACTGCGGTGGCGACATCAGCCAGCGTGGGGGTTGTCACGAAAACATCTTGACCGATTCAGGAACCCGGCGCGAAGATTTCTACTGAATCGATCCAGTCGCCCGGTGAGCATGGGTTCCCGGGGCACCAGGGGAGACGACGTGAGCACAGACACCATCTGCATCACCGCGCCCGCATGGGCCGACGATCCCGCGAGCGACCTCGATGTCCACGAGGGCTGGCAGGCGCTCGCCGTGGCGTCGCTGGGGCGCCTGCTGACGGCCACCGAGCTGGCGGTCGTGGCCCGCGTGCCCGCTGAGCTGGCGCTCGACCTGTGGTTCTGCGATCTGGACGACGCTGCTCGCCACGAGGCGCTCTCGACCCTGGGCTCGTAGAGCCGGATCACGGCGGTCGGCCGGCACGCTGGTCGCGGCGACGGCTTCGGTCAGGCCGGCGACCGCTCGCCGGTGGCAGAGGGGGGCACGATGTTGGGCACCGAGTCGTCCGGCAGGGTGATGCCGCGCTCGGCGCACGTCATGGCCACGGCCTCGGGGAACACGTTCTGCAGCAGGAACAGGTCGCGCGCCATGTTGTAGGAGGGCGCCAGCTCCTTGGCGTAGCGCTCGAAGTACATGAGCTGCTTGCTCACCAGCACCAGCTCGCGGGCGGCCCGGGCGCCGTACTCCTGCTGCAGCTCGACCTGCTGGCGCAGCATCTCGGCCAGGCTGACCTCGCCGAGCGTCATGTCGAACATCGGGTCCAGCACCATCTTGAGGCGGGCCGCCACCTCCTCGACCGGGCCGACGTCGGCGGACAGGATGCCGATGGTCTGCCACGAGCGCACGATGCGGGTGTAGTCGCCGTCGATCATGACCGTGTACTGGGCGGCCCGCACCGCATCGCGGTGCACCTCGGGCAGGTCGCCCATGATGCCGAAGTCGAGGTAGGCGGCCCGGCCGTCGTCGAGCACCCAGATGTTGCCGGCGTGCACGTCGCCGTGGAACGGGCCGTGCACCAGGGCGGCCTCCATCCACACCTTGAGGCCGCGGCGCAGCACCAGCTCGCCGTCGATGCCGCGGGCCTTGACCTCGGCGAAGCGGTCCATCGGCGTGCCGAACAACCGCTCCATGCAGATGACGCGGGGCCCGCAGTGGTCCCAGTAGATCTCGGGGGCGGTGATCCAGGCGTTGTCGCCGAAGTCGGCGATGTGGTCGCGGAACTGCGTCTGCCGGTGGGCCTCGAGCGCGAAGTTGAGCTCCTCGTTGGTGACCTGGTGCAGGTCCTCGACGATGCCCGGGGCGTTGAGCAGGTGACCGGTGCGGGTGCGGTCGACCAGCCGGGCGATGCGGTACATGATCCGCAGGTCGCGGTTCATGCGGTCGGCGATGGCGGGCCGCTGGATCTTGAGCACCGCCTGGCGGCCGTCGCGCAGCACGCAGCCGTGCACCTGGGCGATGGACGCCGCCGACAGCGGCACGGAGTCGAAGCTGGCGAACACCTCACTGGCCGCCGCGCCCAGGTCGTCCTCGACGGTCTCGAGCGCGCGCTCGGCCGGGAAGGGTGGCACGTCCGACAGCGTGCGCAGGCAGGCGTCGGCCAGCGGCGCGGGAAACATGCCGGGCGACGAGGCGATCAGCTGGCCCAGCTTCACGAACGTGGGCCCGAGCGCCATGAACGCCCCTACGAGCCCGGTGCTCGCGGCGGTGGCCAGTGCCAGGCGCGCCTCCTTGTCGCCCCGCAGCGCCACGACGGCCCGGGGGTGGCGCAGCAGGTGCACGGCCACGGCCCGGGCCACGGTGAGGGCGATCGTGACCCAGATCTCGGCCCCCCGCACCAGCTCGCGCCACCCGAACCTGGTCAGGCCGGGCGCCACCACCCGCAGCGCCCGCGGGGGTGGCCCGCCGGCGAACGGCCCGGCAGACGCCGGCGGGCTCGGGGCGGCGTCTGCGGTCACGCTCGCAGCCTCGCACGATCGGCCCCACATCGCGGTCCTGACGCAGCACGAAGGGCGCGGTTCGCTTGTTGACCCCATTGATAGTAAGCGTACGGGGCGGCCGGTCTCGGACCGGACATCGAGGGGGTCATCTCGTGACACGCAAGGTGCTCGGTGCCGGTCGCCACGTCGGCCGGGACGTTCGCTCAGTTCTACGAGTTCTTCACCGGTCGGGCGCCGCGCACCACCGACGTCGCCGCCGAGCGGCGGGGCCGGATCACGGTCTCCGGCGAGGCCAACCTCTTCCCCAGCAACATCGGCGCCGAGGGGGCCACGTTGCAGGTCTGGAAGGTCGACGCCGACACGGGTGCGCGCCGCGGCCGGCGGCCCGAGGCGACCTTCGAGATCGGCGCCGACGGTGCGTGGGGGCCGTTCCGGGCCAGCCGGCGGCAGCACTACGAGCTCGTGCTCAACCGGGACGACGGTTCGGCGCACCACTTCTACGCCCAGCCGTTCCTGCGCAGCGACCACCTGGTCCGGCTGCTCACCTCCGAGCCGGGCACGGGCATCGACGTGCTCCGCGACAAGAGCGACAACCACTCCAGCCTGACGATCACCCGCTACATGGAGCTCTGGGGCGATCAGGCGACCTGAACGACGCCCTCGAGATCGACGGTCAGAACGTCCTGACGGCCGGGATCGCCCCGCGGGTGAAGAGGGTCAACGCGATCTTCGCCTTCGACGACGGCGTCGACGGCGTGACCGACCTGTCGGGACCGATCGCCGACCTGTTCGGATTGCCGTTCATCACGGGCGCGGACCTGTACCTACCTGCGGCGACCCCGCCGGACGGCAGCATCAGCGTGGCGCTGACGTCCCGAGCCGGTGACGGCCGGACCGCGGTGGTCAACGTGCCGAACTGGGCGTCGTCCCGGCACCACACGTCGATCACCTTCCGCGACTTCTCGTAGCGGCCGGCGCGATCGCCTCGCCACCGCAGTAGAACGCGTTCTAGTCTGACGGCGTGGACATCGACGACACGCCAGAGGAAGCCGCGTTCCGTGCCGAGGCGCGTGACTGGCTCGACGCCCACGCCATCCCCAAGGGGCACCCCGACGACTTCTCGCTGGGCCTCTGGACCGGGGCCTACGACGAGGCGGCCTACATCGCCCGGTGCCAGGCGTGGCAGCGCACCCTGTTCGACGGCGGCTGGGCCGGCGTCACGTGGCCCAAGGAGTACGGCGGACGGGGCGGCCAGTCGATCCACCAGGTGATCTTCGGCCAGGAGCAGGCCCGCTACGGCGTGTCGAACGGCGCCTTCATGATCTCGATCGGCATGGCCGGGCCCACGATCCTGGCGCACGGCACCGAGGCGCAGAAGGACCGGTTCCTCCCGCCGATGCTGCGTGGGGACGAGATGTGGTGCCAGCTGTTCAGCGAGCCGGGCGCCGGCAGTGACCTGGCCAACCTCACAACCCGGGCCGAGCGCGACGGCGACGAGTGGGTCGTCACGGGCCAGAAGGTGTGGACCTCGTCGCCCGACCGGGCGCGCTGGGGCATGCTCCTCGCCCGCACCGACAGCGAGGTGCCCAAGCACCGGG
Organism: uncultured Acidimicrobiales bacterium; assembly: GCA_963735395.1. Lineage (GTDB taxonomy): Bacteria > Actinomycetota > Acidimicrobiia > Acidimicrobiales > VFJN01 > ZC4RG19. Next base: position 10,031 of record CAVTKV010000003.1, read on the forward strand.
GCATCAGCTACTTCCTGCTCGACATGGCGACGCCCGGCATCGATGTGCGCCCGCTGCGGCAGATGACAGGGGAGAGCCACTTCTCCGAGGTCTTCCTCGACGGCGTCCGCATCCCAACCGCCAACCTGCTCGGTGGCGAGGGCGAGGGGTGGCGGGTCACCCAGACGACGCTCAACAGCGAGCGGTCCTCGATCGCCGGCGGCATGGGCGCCACACCCGCGGCGCTCATCGAGTTCGCGCGGGGGTTCGGCGTCACGGCGGCGCCGCTCATGCGGCAACGGCTGGTCGACACCCACATCCGCTACGAGCTGCTGCGCTTCCTGCGCTACCGCAGCCAGACGGCCCTCAGCCAGGGCAGACGGCCGGGATCCGAGGCCTCGGTCATGAAGCTCGCCTTCGCCCGCTACATGAAGGCGCTGTCGGAGACCGCCGTCCACGTCCAGGGCGCCCACGGGCTGCTGGGCGGCGCGGACGTGGCCGACGACGGCATGTGGCTGCGCCGGTTCCTGCACTCGCCGTCGCTGCGCATCGCCGGGGGCAGCGACCAGGTGCAGGCCAACATCATGGGGGAGCGGGCTCTCGGCCTGCCGTCCGAGCCCCGCACCGACAAGGACGTCCCCTTCCGCGACCTGGCCCGCCGCGTTCAGTAGGTTCTCGCCCCGATGGCCGACGCCCCCGCCGCCCCGGTGCTGACCAAGAGCCAGGCGGCGCGGCGCGAGCGCGTCATCCGGGCGGCGCTCGAGCTGGGGGCCGAGGGGGGCTACGACGCCGTGCAGATGCGCGACGTGGCCACCCGGGCCGAGGTGGCGCTCGGCACGATCTACCGGTACTTCCCGTCCAAGGACGCGCTGCTGCTGGCCGTCATGGTGCAGTGGCTGGGCGACCTGGAGCAGCGGGTCACGCGCCATCCGCCGACGGGAGACAGCACGGTCGAGCGCATCATGGACGTGCTGACGAGGGCGTTGCGCTCGATGGACCGCGACCCGCGGCTCACCGCCGCGGTCATCGGCGCCATGACCGCGGGCGACCCCGCCAGCGTGGCGGCGATCAACGAGGTGACCCGCGCCATGGCCCGCATCATGCGGTCGGCCTTCCCCGACGACGTCGACCCGGCGCTCGAGGCGTCGGCCGCCAAGGCCCTGGGCCACGTGTGGTGGTCGGCCACCATCTCGTGGGCCAACGGCATGGGCGACATCGACTGGGTGGCGGGCGAGCTGCAGGAGGCGACCGAGCTGATGGCCGACCGGTTCGACTGACGGTCGTCGCCGGCGTGCGCGACAGACTGCGTCGACCGACCCGGCCTACCCCTGGGAGAGCGGCACCACCGCGGTGGCCAGCACCTCGGACCCTCTCCGCAGGCTGACGGTGGCCAGCTGATCCGGGCCGACAACCGCCAGCGGGATCGTGACGCCGACCCCGCTCTGGGCGGCCACGTCGTCGATGCGACACGTCAGCCTGCGGAGCAGGGACAGGCCGAGGTCGAGGAGCGGAGGATCCGACGCGTCGCAGCCGGTCCCGAGGAGCGTCGTGGCGTGGGCGCCCGGGGACAGGTCGACCACGATCTCGCCATCCACCAGCGCGGCGTGGCCGGAGTTGGCCACGGCGACGGCGAGCGTGCCGGTTCCGAGGGGGCCCACCGTCCAGCTCGCGTCCACGGCGATACCTGTCTCGAGCCCCACCTCGACGTCCGCGCTGACCTGGACGTCGGCAGCCGGAAGACCGACGTCGAGGTCGGCGGCCACGGCGGGCTCGGGGCCCTCGCCGGGCCCGGGCGTGGCGCCGCCGGTGCCGTCGCCCCCGGGCGCGGCCGGCGCCTGGGTGGCACCCGGCGGCACCCCGCCGGCGGGGAGCGTTGTGGGATCCGTGGCGGCGACCGGGGGCTGCGGTAAAGGCGCCGACGTCGACGCGGTGTCCTGGTCGACCGGCCCGGCGGGACCAACCGCCTCGACGGTGGGTGGATCGTCGCCGAGCGGGCCCACGTCGTGGGGCACCAGTGCCACCAGCCCGACGACCGCGACGGCGACTGCGGCGACCTTGGCGCCGACACCGAATCCGACACCGACGGCCCCGCCGGTGGACGCCGCGCCACTCGCCGCCGGGGCCGCAGCCGCCGACAGCCCCGCCGTGCCCGCGGTGCCGGCGCCGAGCGCCAGACCCTGCCCGCCACCGAGGGCGAAGGCGGGGAGCACGGCCCGGGCCAGCAGCCGGTTCACGTCGTCGAGCTCGGCCACGAGCCGGCCGCACGACTCGCAGGCGGCCACGTGCTCGTCGGCGGCGGCCCGCTGGCGACGGCTGAGGCCCCCGCGCACGTAGGCCCCGAGGCGGCGGCGATACGGCATGCAGAGATCGGGCACCCCCGCGCCCACGTGGGCCTGGAGGTAGGTCTCGCGGAGCCGCTCACGCGCCCGATGGGCCAGGACCGACACGGAGTTGGCCCGCATGCCGGTGGCCCGGGCGACGTCGCGAGGCCGGCGGCCCTCCACGGCGATCTGCCACAACACCGCCTGCCACCGGTCGGGCAGGTCGGAGAAGGCCTGGGCGATCATGCCCCGGTCGGCCACGTCGAGCGCCGGCAGGCCCGAGACGGCGATGACCGACTCGGGCACCGCGTCGAGCGGCACGTGGTGGGGGCGGGAGCAACGCTCCATCGCCAGGTGGCGCAGCGTCACGTACAGGTAGGGCCGGAACGCGCCCTCGGGGCCACCGCCCCGACGCACTGCACCCATCACGCGCTCGAACGCATCGTTCACGAGGTCCTCGGCGTCGGCCCCCGCCCCGTAGCTGTGGGCGAGGCGGAGCGCCGCGGCCCGGTGGCGGGCGTAGAGGCCGGTGAACGCGCCCGGGTCCCCGCGGCGCGCCTGGTGCAGCAGCTCGGTGTCGGAAGGTGTGGTGACCGCCATCGCCGTCCTTCGTGATCCCCAGTGTTGGGGAACAGTTTGCCTGAAATCGCGCAGAGCGTAGGACGAGGACGCGGTGTGCACCTTGCGCCCCGGTGCCGGCGGCGCACGGGCGGAGTCGGCGGCCAGCATCACCTGACCGTGCGGTCAATGGGGATGACCTCGACTTCCTGACGCTGGGTCAGGCCGATACGCTGCGCTCGGATCGTCCAAGGAAGCTCAACGAGGGGAAGACCTGCCATGCGCGCAGCCGTGCTCCGCAACACCGGCGACGACAAGCTCGAGATCCGTCGACGACATCGAGCTGGGGCCGGTCGGCCCGGGCGAGGTCAAGGTCAAGATCCACGCCACCGGCGTCTGCCATTCCGACGTGTCCGGCATGAACGGCACCATCCCGCAGCCGGCGCCGTTCGTGCCCGGCCACGAGGGTGCCGGTGTCGTCAGCGAGGTCGGCGAGGGCGTCACGTCCTCACAGGTGGGTGACCACGTGATCATCGCCTGGAGCGCCCCCTGCGGCACATGCAAGTTCTGCATCGACCGCAAGCAGCCCAACCTCTGCCTCAACATCCAGTTCGGTCCTGCCGCCATGCCGCACTTCACCCAGGACGGCGCACCGGTGGCGGGCTTCGCCGGCGCGGGCACCTGGGCGGAGGAGCTGATCGTGCCCCAGCAGGGTGTGGTGAAGATCGACGACGACGTGCCCCACGAGATCGCCTCGCTGGTCGGCTGCGGTGTCATGACGGGCGTGGGTGCGGCCATCAACACCGCCAAGGTCAGCCCCGGGTCCTCGGTCGTGGTGTTCGGCTGCGGCGGTGTGGGCATCTCCGCCATCCAGGGCGCCCGTGTCGCCGGAGCTTCCGAGATCGTCGCCGTCGATCTGGTCGACTCGAAGCTCGAGGATGCGCAGCGGTTCGGTGCCACCCACGCCGTCAAGCCTGACGACCTCGACGGTCTCAAGACGTCGATCACCGGTGGCGACGGCTTCGACTACGCGTTCGAGGCCATCGGCCTGCCCCAGACGATGCGCACCGCCTACGACGTCACCCGCCGCGGGGGCACCACCTGCATCATCGGCGTGGGCGGGCTCGACAAGACGGTGTCGTTCAACGCGTTCGAGCTGTTCTTCGACGAGAAGACGATCAAGGGCTCGTACTACGGCTCGGCCGACGTCCGCAGCGACTTCAACCGGATGCTCAACCTGTGGAAGAACGGGCGGCTCGACCTCGAGGGCATGATCTCCAAGAAGATCAGCATCGACGACGTCAACGACGCCGTGGCCGACCTCAAGGCCGGCACGGTCATCCGCTCGGTCATCACGTTCGACGACACGCCCGCCTCGAGCGGCGCCGAGGCCGCCGCTGTGACGGCCGGCTGACCCGTGGGGCTGGGCTCTCCGGCCCGACATCGCGCCTGCGAGGGGCCCGCCACGTGCGGGCCCCTCGGCGCGTTCCGACCCGGAGAGCCCAGCCCCGTGCGCACTCTGGCGGAGGATGTACGCGACCGCGCGATCGCCGCGTGTTAACTTCCTCGGCGGCGACGAGACGGAAGCCCGTCGCTGGGGCAGGCTGAGAACCGCAGGCGAATCTGGTCGCTGCGCCCGCGGGGAGCCATAGCGAAACCGGGCCCGTAACAGTCGTCAGAGGGTGCCCACGGGCGGCACCGGGAGCTTGGGGAGAGTCATGATCACAGCGCAACGCCAGCGTCGGCGTCGCCGCGCCTCGACAGTCATCGCCAGCCTCGCGGCCGCCACGGGTCTCGTGGTCGGCCTGGCCGGCCCGGCCTTCGCCGCCACGGTGACGTTCGGCGGCCTTCAGGACGACAGCTGGGGCCAGGTCACCGGCACGGTGCCCGACGACAGCGACGACGGCGTCGCTGACGTCAATGTGGCGGCCGGCCTCTTCGATCTGACGATCGATGCCGACACCGCAGCGACCGGCTACTGCATCGACATCCTGACCGACATCGTCAGCGGCACGCTCGACGAGATCGATTGGGACACCTCCGGCGTCGCCAACCTCCACGTCATCGAGACGATCCTCGCCAACTACCACCCAGCGGGCGACGGGCCGGCGGAGTACGCACTCACCGGCTCTTCGGCCGACAAGGCGGTGGCCACCCAGGCGGCGATCTGGCACTTCAGCGACGGGTTCGTGCTCGACGGCGCCACCGAGACCGGTGACGGCGGTCCGCTCGACGAAGCCACCGTCCTCGCCAACTACCAGACGATCCTCGACGCGGTCGCAGCAGACGCGCTCACGGGCTTCGGCGAGCCGACCGTCAGCCTGTCGATCACGCCGCCTGCGTCGACCGAAGGTGTCGCCGGCCAGCTGGTTGGCCCCTACATGGTCAACACGAGTGCTGCCACAGCCACGCTCACCCCGTCGGACGGTGTGAGCCTGCACAACGAGGACGGCTCGCCGTTCACCGACGAGGTCGTCGACGGCACCCAGGTGTGGCTGAAATCCGACGCTGAAGGCGCAGGCACGATCACGGCCACCGCCGACGCCGAGGTCGGCGCCGGTCGCGTGTTCTACGGCCAGAACGCCGCGGGCAAGGACCTCCAGCGCCTCATCCTCGCCACGACGGTCACCACCGACGCCACGGCCGAGGCCTCGGTGACGTTCGGGACCCCGCCGCCCACCACGACGCCCGAGACGACCACCACCACGACGCCCGAGACGACCACCACGGTCCCGAGCACGGTGCCGACGACGGTGGTCGACACACCCACCACCACCCCGCCGACCGTCCCGACGTCCGACAACGGCGGGGGCCTGCCGGTCACCGGTGCGCAGTCGTTGGTGCTGGTCGGCATCGCCCTGGTGCTCGTGGCCACCGGTGCGGGCTTCGGCATCGTGAGCCGGCGCAAGCGCCTCGAGAGCTGACGCACAGCCCGAGCGACATCTGAACACCTGAGCGAAGGGGGCCTGCGGGCCCCCTTCGTCGCGTGGTGCCATCGATCACATGCCGTGGCGACCACGGCCGCACCCCGCGGCGGCACGCTGCCCCGCACGGGCCAGGGCGCCCAGCCGCTGGTGGCGACCGCGATCGTCCTGCTGGCGACGGGCACGCTGCTGGGCATCCTCGCCCGCCGGCGACGCGACGGCTGAACGTGACGGACTGACCAGGTGAGGGGCCGCCGGCGCGGCCGTACGGTGGTCTCCCGCGGAGCTCGCCTGGTTTCCGAGCCGCCGCCGGAAGCTGCTAAACCCTCCCCAAGTAGAACCTGTTTCAGTTGCGGGGGAGGTGGCATGTCGGAGGCCGAGATCCTGTCGGCGCCGCTCGTGCTCGAGTATCCGTTCAAGCGGACGGTCGGGCCGGTGCAGAGCGCGTTCTTGACGGGGCTGCGTGAGGGGCTCGTTCTGGGCGTGCGCGCCGAGGACGGGCGGGTGCTGTGCCCGCCGGTCGAGTACGACCCGGTCACGAGCGCCGAGCTCACCGACCTCGTCGAGCTGCCCGACACCGGCACGGTCACCACCTGGTCGTGGGAGCCCGCACCGCGCGCCAACCAGCCCCTCGACCGGCCGTTCGCCTGGGCCCTGGTGCAGATCGATGGGGCCGACACCGGCCTGCTGCACGCACTCGACGCCGGCTCGCCCGATGACGTGGCCACCGGCATGCGGGTGCGCATCCGCTGGAGCGACGAGCGATCGGGCGCCATCACCGACATCGCCTGCTTCGAACGGGCCACGGGCGACGGGGGTGCCGGTGAGTGAGCGTCCCGAAGGGCCGAGGAGCGAGCATGGCCCGAGCGGCCCGCTGCGGAGCAGCGAGAGCGGGGAACAATGACTGAGATCGTGCTGCCCGAGGCGCTGCGTCACGTCGAGCCCGTCCGGGGCATCCGCACGCCGGCCCGGCTCGACTACACGTTCACCGCCGGCGAGGCGACCTCGCGGTTCCTGCGCGGCATCGCCGCCAAGAAGATCCTGGGCGAGCGGTGCGGCGAGTGCCACAAGGTGATCCTCCCGCCCCGGGGCTCGTGCCCCAACTGCGGCGTGCCCACCAGCGACCAGGTCGAGCTGCCCGACCACGGCATCGTCACCACCTTCTGCGTGGTCAACGTGAAGTTCTCGGGGTCGGCGATGGAGCTTCCGTACGTGTGCGCCACGGTGCTGCCCGACGGCAGCGACATGGGCCTGTTCGGCCTCGTCCAGGAGATCCCGTTCGACCAGATCCGCATGGGCCTGCGCGTCGAGGCCGTGTGGGTCGACGACGGCGATCTCACCCACGACCTGGGCTCGATCAAGTGGTGGAGGCCCACCGGCGAGCCCGACGCCGACTACGCCAGCTACAGGGAGCATGTGTGAGCGAGCGCAGCGAGCGAACCATGAGCACGATGCGTGACGTCGCCGTCGTCGCCTTCGCCCAGTCGCACCACGTGCGGCGCGAGCAGGCGCGCAACGAGGTCGAGATGGTCATGCCGGTGCTGCACCAGGTCAAGGCCGATCTCGGCATCGACCAGTCGCAGATCGACTTCACCTGCTCGGGCAGCACCGACTACCTGGCCGGCAGCGCGTTCAGCTTCGTCATGACGCTCGACGGCGTCGGCGCCTCGCCGCCGATCAGCGAGAGCCACGTCGAGATGGACGGGGCCTGGGCGCTGTACGAGGCGTGGGTCAAGATCCAGACCGGCGCGGCCGACACCGCGCTCGTCTACGCCTACGGCAAGTCGTCGCCCGGGTCGCTGCGCGACGTGCTGTCCCGCCAGCTCGATCCGTACTACGTGGCCCCGCTGTGGCCCGACAGCGTGGCCCTGGCCGCGCTGCAGGCCCGCGCGTGCCTCGACGCCGGCGTGACGACCGTCGACGAGATGGCCGAGATCGCCGCCCGCAACCGGCGTGCGGCCAGCGACAACCCCTTCGCCCAGCTCCAGGGGTCGGACGACCCGGCCGTGCTGCTGAAGGAGGCCGAGATCGCCGCGCCGCTGCGCCAGCACGACTGCCCGCCGATCACCGACGGGGCGGCGGCGATCGTCCTGGCGGCCGGCGACCGGGCCCGCGAGCTGAGCCAGGGCCCGGCGTGGATCCGGGGCATCGACCACCGCATCGAGGCCCACAGCCTGGGCGTGCGCGACCTGTCCACGTCGCCGTCGACGGCCCTGGCGGCCGAGCGGGCCGGGGTCGGCGACAGTCCGGTCGACCTGGCCGAGCTGCACGCCCCGTTCACGCACCAGGAGGTGCTGGTGCGCAACGCCCTGGGCCTGGGCGACGACGTGAGCGTGAACCCGTCGGGCGGCGCGCTGGCGGCCAACCCGCTGATCGCCGCCGGGCTCATCCGCATCGGCGAGGCCGCCACCCGCATCAGCCGGGGCGAGGCCCGGCGGGCCGTCGCTCACGCCACGAGCGGCCCGTGCCTGCAGCAGAACCTGGTGTGCGTGCTCGAAGGGGGACGAGGCTGATGGCCAAGGAACGAGTGGCGGTCGTCGGCATCGGGCAGACCCACCACCAGGCCACCCGGGGTGACGTTTCGATCGCCGGGCTGGTGCGCGAGGCGGCGGTCGAGGCCCTCGCCGACGCGGGCATGACGTGGGCCGACATCGACGCCGTCGTCATCGGCAAGGCGCCCGACTTCTTCGAGGGCGTGATGATGCCCGAGCTGTACCTGGCCGATGCGCTCGGCGCGGTGGGCAAGCCCATGTTGCGGGTGCACACGGCCGGGTCGGTCGGCGGGTCGACCGCTCTGGTGGCCGCCAGCCTGGTGCAGGCCGGCATCCATCGCCGGGTGCTCACCGTGGCGTTCGAGAAGCAGTCCGAGAGCGAGGCCATGTGGGCGCTCACGCTGCCCATCCCGTTCTCCCCGCCGCTGGTGGCGGGGGCCGGCGGCTACTTCGCACCCCACATCCGGGCCTACATGCGCCGCTCCGGGGCGCCCGACCACATCGGCGTCCTTGTGGCGCTCAAGGACCGCCAGAACGCCTGGAAGAACACCAAGGCGCACCTGCACGAGGAGAACCTGTCGTTCGAGTCGGTCAACGACTCGATCATGCTGTGGGACCCGCTCCGCTACTCGGAGACCTGCCCGTCGTCCGACGGGGCCTGCGCCATGGTGCTCACCGACGAGGCCGGGGGCGATGCCGCCACCGACCCGGCGTGGATGCTGGGCGGCGCCATGCGCTCCGAGCCGACCATGGCCCCGGGCCGCGACCAGGTGAACCCGCTGGCCGGGCGCGAGTGCGCGGCCGACGTCTACGCCCAGGCGGGCATCACCGACCCCCGCCGCGACATCGACGTGGCCGAGGTGTACGTGCCGTTCTCGTGGTACGAGCCGATGTGGCTCGAGAACCTGGGGTTCGCCGAGGAGGGCAAGGGGTGGACGCTCGTCGAGGACGGCGCCACGCAGATGGACGGCGACATCCCCTGGAACCCGTCCGGTGGCGTGCTGTCGTCCAACCCCATCGGCGCCTCCGGCATGATCCGCTTCGCCGAGGCCGCCCTGCAGGTGCGGGGCCGGGCCGGCGAGCACCAGATCGACGGCGCCCGGGTGGCGCTCGGGCACGCCTACGGCGGTGGGTCTCAGTTCTTCGCCATGTGGGCGGTCGGCACCGACAAGCCGACGTCCTGACGGTTTCACGACTGCTCACCGAGAGGAAGGGTGCTGATGGGACGGCTCGACGGCAAGGTCGCGATCATCACGGGGGCCGCCCGCGGCCAGGGCGCGGCCGAGGCCCGCCTGTTCGTGGCCGAGGGCGCCCAGGTGCTCCTCGCGGACGTGCTCGACGACGAGGGCGAGGCCGTGGCGGCCGAGCTGGGCGAGGCGGCGACGTACACCCACCTCGACGTCACCGACGAGAACGAGTGGCAGGCCGCGGTCGCCCTCGCCGAGGAGCGGTACGGGCCCGTGACGGTGCTGGTCAACAACGCCGGCATCCTGCATTTCCAGGCGGTGCACAAGACGGAGTTGGCCGACTTCGACCGCATCCTGCGGGTCAACGTGCACGGGGTCTTCCTGGGCATGAAGTCGGTCACGGCCTCGATGACCCGGGCCGGCGGCGGGTCGATCGTCAACATCTCGTCCACCGCCGGGCTGCAGGGCCTGCCGTACCTGGGTGCGTACGTGGCCAGCAAGTGGGCGGTGCGTGGCCTGACCAAGACGGCCGCCATCGACCTGGGCCACAAGGGCATCCGGGTGAACTCGGTGCACCCGGGTGGCATCGACACCCCGATGGTCGCGGGCACCTCGAGCGACGCCCCGTTCTACAAGCGGCTGCCGGTGGCCCGCATGGGCTCTGCCGACGAGGCCGCCAACGCGGTGCTGTTCCTGGCGTCCGACGAGGCCAGCTACATCGCCGGCGCCGAGCTGGCCGTGGACGGGGGCGCCACCTGCGGCGACCTCGCCCTCATGAGCTGACCGGCGGCCGGTGGGCACGATCTGCGTCACGGGCTCGGCCAGCGGCATCGGCGCGGCCACGCGCCGTCGTCTCGAACGAGCGGGGCACACCGTCATCGGCGTCGACCTGCGCGACGCCGAGGTCGCCGCCGACCTCGCCAGGCCCGAGGGCCGCACCCGCATGGTCGACGGTGTCGGCGCCGCGTCCGGCGGGTCGCTCGACGGGCTGGTGGTCGCGGCGGGGGTCAACGCCGGTGGCCCGTCGCTGGTCGTCGCCGTCAACTACTTCGGCGCGGTGGCCACGCTCGAGGGCCTGCGACCGCTGCTGGCGCAGGGCCACGACGCCGCGGCGGTCGCCATCAGCTCCAACTCGTCGACGACGATGCAGGGCATCGACGCCGGCACGGTGGACGCCTGCCTGCGCGGCGACGAGGCGGGTGCCCAGGCCGCGGCCGAGGCCGCCGGGCCGCTCATCGACTACCCGTCGTCCAAGCTGGCGCTGGCCCGATGGGTGCGCCGCCAGGCGCCGACCGACGGGTGGATAGGGGCCGGCGTCCGGCTCAACGCCATCGCCCCCGGGCCGACGGCCACGCCCATGATGGACGGTGTGGCCTTCCCCGTGCTCGACCTGGGCGACGCCTACCCCGTCCCGATCCAGCGGCTGGCGACGGCCGACGAGCAGGCCGCGGCGATCGCGTTCCTGCTGTCGGCCGAGGCGTCGTACGTCGTCGGCGCCGTCCTGCCGGTCGACGGCGGGGGAGACGCCGCCGCCCGGGCCGACGACTGGCCGGCCGCCCGCCCCTGACCTCGTCCCCAGACCGCTGGCCGGTGGGCCGGTGGCCAGCGGGATCAGGGCAGGATCAGGTGGCTGTCGCCGAACTCGTGCCAGCGGTAGCCCTCGGCCACCGCCGCCCCGTACGAGGCGTCGAGCAGGTCGCGGCCGGCGATGGCCTCGAGCATCGCCAGGTGTGACGACTCGGGCTCGTGCCAGCCCGTGATCAGGCCGTCGACCACACGGACGCCGCGGTCCGGCGTGACCACCAGCTCGGTCCGGCCCCGGCCGGGGTGCGACCGCCCCCGGTCGTCCGCCGTCGACTCGAGCGCCCGCACGACCGTCGTGCCGACGGCCACGACCCGCCGTCCGTCGCGCCGGGCGGCGTCGACCAGCGACGCCGTAGCCGGGGGCACCACGAACCGCTCGGCGTAGGGCGGCTCGCCCGCCTCCTGTGAGGACACACCGGTGTGCAGCGTGACGGGGGCGACGACCACGCCGCGGGTCACCAGGTCGGTCACCAATCCGTCGGTGAACGGGCGGGCTGCGCTCGGCATCTCGGCCGAGCCGGGATCCCGAGAGAACACCGACTGGTAGGCCTCGATCGGCCACGCACCGTCGGTGTGCGAATAGCGGATCGGCTGGCCGTGGTCGGCCAGGTAGGGCAGCGTGCAGACCGGCAGGTCGAGCCGGGCCAGCCACAACCTCACCAGGCCGGTGCCGGCCGGGTAGGGCGCCAGCAGCTCGGCGCGGCCGCCGCCGTCCAGCGTGAGGTGGGTCGGCGGGGTCCCCAGGTAGCGCTCGGTGCCCGCCCCGGCGGGGCGCCGGGGCTCGACCACCCAGAACCCGCCCGGCTGCTCGGTCGACAGGTGCAGCCTCACCTGGGCGCCGTCGGGGCTGCGGGCGTCGACCGCAGCCGGCACGACGGCCGATGTGTTGACCACCAGCAGGTCCCCGGGCTCGAGCACCTGGGCCAGGTCGGCAAACCGGTGGTGCGAGACCTGGCCGTCCGACCGCTGCGCCACCATGAGCCGGACGTCGGCCCGCGCATCGGACCCCAGTCGCCCGTCGGCGGCCAGCAGCTCGACCGGCGTGCCCGCCTCGCCGCCGTCGGGGATGCGGAACGAGCGCACCGACGTGCGGGCCGAACCGATCCCATCCTCGCTCATGCCAGCCGCGGCCGCAGCGGTCACCGTGACCGACCCGGTGCCGGTGCCGGTCGTGTCGAGGACCCGCATCACCGCACCTCCACGAGCTCGTCGTCTGCTCTCAGCAGGTCGGTGACCTGGTAGCGCCCGCTGGCCGGGCGGTCGTGGATCAGCCGCTCGAGGCCCGGCGCCCGGCTCTCGGCCGTGGGACGGTCGGAGATGTCCTCGCCGGGGAAGGCGTCCTGGTGCATCTGCGTGCGCATGTCGCCGGGGTCGACCCAGTACACGCGGACCCCAGCCTCCTCGGCGGCCAGCACTCGGCTGAGCTGCTCGAGCGCCGCTTTCGAGGCGCCGTAGCCGCCCCACCCCTCGTAGCCCTCGACCGCGGCGTCGGAGGTGATGTTGACCACGGCGCCGTGGACGGCCCGCAGGTGGGGGAGTGCGGCCTGGATGATCCGCAGCGGCGCCACCACGTTGGTGCGGAAGGCGCGCTCGAGGTCGCCCGTCCGCAGCGAGGCGACGTGGGGGAGGGGGCTCGGGCCGAGCGTGCCCGCGTTGTTCACCACCAGCTCGAACCGGCCCTGCCCGGCGGCCGCGCCGACCAGCGCGGCCACGTGGACCGGGTCGTCGACGTCGCCCGCCAGGGCCACCACCGAGCCGGGCCCGGCAGCGTCGATCCACGCCCGCGCCTCCTCGAGGGCGTCGCCGTCGCGGGCGTCGATCACCACGTTCCAGCCGTCGGCGGCCAGCCGCTCGGCGAGCGCCCGCCCCAGGCCCCTGCTGGCGCCGGTGATCAGTGCTGTCGTGCGCATCTCGTTCTCCGTTCGCTGTGCTCTGGTCAGCAACGTACGAACGGCCCGGCCGGTCGCCATCGGCCGTGAGACCGGTTCGCCTCGGTCTGAGGGCCTAGTCCGCGGTCGAACGGACCCGTGGCCTACCCGGTGCCCGGCGCCGCGTCGGGCGGGGTGTCGAGCGAGACGTCACGCAGCGCGACCAGCAGCACGCCCATGGCCACCGCCACCGCGAGGGCCACCAGGGCGAGGCTGACTGCGTAGGCCTCCTCGATGCCCGCGTCGGAGAGCGGCCCGGTGTCGATGGCGCGCAGCGTGCGGGGGATGCCGACGATGTTGACGATCCCGCCCGCCGCGGCCACCGCCGCCAACGGCACGTAGGCCCACATGGGGTGCCGCTCGGGCGGGTCGCCCACCCCCCGCCACCAGACGAGGATCCCGCACGCCCAGAGCGCCATGCCCAGCACGAGGAACACGGCACCGACGGCGTCACTGGTGCGGTGCCACCCCGCCTCCAGCGTCGATGCGCCCAGGCCCGCGGCGTAGAACCCACCCACCAGCGCCGCCGGCCCGCGCAGCCGGTAGGGCACGACCAGCACGAACGCGACAGCCGTGGCGACCGCGATCGTGGTGTGCCCGCTGGGGAAGATGTTGGCCAGCAGCCACGGCGGTGCGTCGCCGTCGAGCGCGGGGCGGGGGAGGATCAGCCTCTTCAGGACCTCGGCCATCAGGATCGAGCCGGCGATCACGGCCCCGGCGCCCAGGGCCAGGCGCGGCCGCCCGCGGACCAGCGCCACCAGCATGACGGCGCCGATGGCGGCGACCAGCGACCACACCGACACGGTGGCCAGGAGCTCGGTCGCGCTCGATGGACCCGCCCCGGAGCTGGTCGCGTCGGACGCCGATCAGCGCGTTCTCGACCCGCTGGCCCCGGACGGTATGTGTGCTCAGCGCATAGGTCGCGACCACGACGCCGAACGCGGCGCTGCCCAGGGCGACGAGCGCCAGGGCGAGCCGTGCCGACCGGGCGTCGCCGTGCCGGTGCGGACGCGTGCCCGGCGGCCTCAACGGCGGGGGTCCGCGATGCCGACGCGGACGGCGAACAGGGCGGCCTGGGTACGGTCCGCCACCCGCAGCTTGGCCAGCACGCTCGACACGTGGGTCTTGACGGTCTTCTCGGACACGAACAGCTCGGCTGCCAGCTGACGGTTGGACAGGCCCCGACCGAGGCCCGCCAGCACCTCGCGCTCGCGGGCCGTGAGGCGGGCGAGGTCGGGGTGGTCGGGCTGCGCGTCGGCCGGCGGGGACGCCTCGCCGGCGACACGGGCCATGACCACCGCGGCCGCCTCGGGCGCCAGCATCTGCTCGCCGCGATGCACCGCCCGGATGGCGCCCTCCAGGGCGGCCGGGCCGGCGTCCTTGAGCAGGTAGCCGTCGGCACCCGCCTGGATGGCCGGGATCACCTGCTCGGCGCCGCTGAAGCTGGTGAGCACCAGGATGCCGACGGCGGGCCCGTCGGCCCGCAGCCGCCGGATCGCCTCGATGCCGTCGACCCCGGGCATGACCAGGTCGGTGAGCAGCACGTCGGGTCGCACGTCCCGCACGACGCGGACCGCGGCCTCACCGTCGCCCGCCTCACCCACCACGTCGAAGCCCTGAGCCTCGAGGAACGACCGCAGGCCCTGGCGGACGACGGGGTGGTCGTCGCTGACCACCACCCGGATCGGGCGCTCGGCCGGCACGTCCGCCGGCGCCGGCTCGCTGCTCTCGCTCATGCGGGGAACCCGAGCTGCACCGTGGTGCCCTGGCCGGGGGCCGAGACGATCGTGAGCGCGCCGCCCAGCGAGGCCGCCCGCTCGTGCATCGAGGTCAGGCCCAGGCGGCGCGAGCGCACGGCCCGCGCCTCGGGATCGAAGCCGCGTCCGTCGTCGACCACGCGCAGCGTGACATGCCCGGGAGCGGCCGGGTCGTCGGACCGCAGGCTCACCTGCACGCGCCCGGCGCCGGCGTGGCGCAACGCGTTGGTGACGGCCTCCTGGGCGATGCGCAGGACCTGGTGCTCGACGTCGGGCTCGAGGTCGGGCAGGTCGCCGACGTCGAGGTCGATCGGCAGCTCGTAGGCGCGCCCGGCGACGGTCAGGTGGGCACCGAGCGCGGCGGCGAGGCCGTCGCGCTCGAGGTCGGCGGGGCGGAGCCCCTCGACGGTGGTGCGCAGCTCGGCGGCCACCTGGGCCGACAGCGTGCGCACCAGAGTGAGCTGGTCGGCGGCCGCCGCGGGGTTGTCGGCCAGTTGCCGTGTGGCCGTCTCGGCCGCCAGCTGCAAGCTGAACAGCGACTGGCTCATGGCGTCGTGCAGCTCGCGGGCCAGCCGCCCGCGCTCCTGCACCAGGGCCAGCTCGCGGCTGTCCTCGAACAGCCTGGCCTGGTCGATGGCGATGGCGGCGTGCGACGCGAGCAGCACGACGGCGTCCTCGTCGGCCGAGGTGAACCCGGGTGCGCCCTGCTTGTCGGTCAGGTAGACGGCGCCGATGATGTCGCCGGCCGACACGATGGGCACGCCCAGGAACGAGCGCATGTCGGGGTGCGCGTCGGGCCACCAGCCCCGGAACCGTGGGTCGCGGGTGATGTCGGGCGTGCGATAGGGGGAGGGGTCGACGAGCATGGCGTCGAGCAGGCCGTGGGTGCGGGGCAGCGGCCCCAGGCGCGCGACGAGGTCGTCGCTCATCCCCGCGGTGACGAACTGGGCGAACTCGTCGCCCTCCGGTTCGGGGATGCCGATGGCGGCGTAGCGGGCGCCCACCAGGTCGCGGGCGCTGGCGGCCAGCTGGTGCAGCACGCGGTCCAGCGACGACCCCAGCGTGACGGCCCGGACGGCGGCCGACAGCGCGGCCAGCACCTCGGCGGCCACCGCCGGCTCGGACGCGGGGGCGCCACTGTCCTGTACGTCTCGTCGCGGATCGTCCACCGTCGGCACCGACAGTGAACCTACCGGCCCCCCTGGGACCGAGACGCGCACCGTGGGACGGCGGGCCGGCGCTCAGTCGCCGATGTTCTTGTTCTCGCCCATGTACCGGGCCGATGCCGTCGCCTTGGCGGGGGCGTCGTCGAGCCGGTCGGGCCAGAACGGCGGCGGGTACACGAGGCGGTCGTCACCCACCGGCTCGGCGTAGAACTGGGCCGCCCACTTGCGGAACTTCATGAACGGACCGTCGTTGTCAGCCAGGGCCGGCCGCACCAGGTGGGCCTTGTGCTCCCAGATCGGCTGGTCCTCGCGCACCTGCTTGTCGACCTCGGCCACGAAGGCGCGGCCCACGTTGCTGGTGGTCTTCTCGTCGCCCATGGTCTTGAAGCAGAAGTTGAAGCGCACGATGCAGCGGTCGGCCTCGATGGGTGTGGTCACGGCGTAGTTGATGGTGTCGACGATGCCGGTGAAGTTGACCAGCGACACGCCGGGGCCCCACGCGTGGGTGTCGATGTGGCCCTCCATCACGCCGCGGGGCGTGGGGAACTTCTGCGACGACCGCATCACGGCCTCGGGGAAGCCGGTGGTGTACTCCTCGAGCTCGGGCACCTCCGCGGTGTTGTGCACGAAGCGGAAGTGGGCCGAGTCGACGGCGTTCTCGGCCATCTCCTGCACGGACGCGTCGATCGTGTACTCGGTGCGGATCACCGTCGACCAGTCGGGGTGGCCCGTCAGCTCGGGCACCTCGGGGACGTCCCACATGGGCGGCTCGCCGTCCGGGTGGTACCAGACGAGCACCACGCCGTTGCGCTCGATGGTGGGATAGGTGCCCAGCCGTGCCTTGCGGTTGAGCCGCTCGCTGTACGGGATGGCGGTGTTGGCGCCCTCGCCGTCGAACTGCCAGCCGTGGAAGGGGCACTTGATCTCGCAGCCCTCGACGGTGCCGCCGTGCCCCAGGTGGGCGCCCAGGTGGGGGCAGAAGGCGTCGTTGACGTGGACGGCACCCTCGGCGTCGCGCCAGCCGACCAGGTGCCGGTCCCAGTAGTAGAGGGGCGTGGGCTCACCCGTCGGGAAGTCGTCGGGGTAGCCCACGCAGAACCAGCCGAAGGGGACGGGGAACGGGTAGCGGTTCTTCATCTCGGGCTCCTCACGGGCCGGCCGGGGCCGGGACGGCGTGTGCTCCCACACTAGAACACGTTTCATTTCTTGGTCGAGCGGGGCTTAAGGATGATCCCCGCCACCGATGCGACGCTCAGCGTCGATGACTCGTCACGGTCGGCGGCATCGGACTGTTACGAGATCACCACCTGCCCCGGAACGGAAACAGCGACCCGTCAGGTCTGACATAGTTGAAGACCTATGGGCACAACCTCTTCGCCGTCACCCGCCAACGGCGGAACTCCCGACTTCACCATCGTGCTCCGGGGCTACGAGCGCACGCAGGTGGACATGTTCATCGAGCGCCTGCACGCCCGCATCGACGAGCTCGGCGACGCCACCTCCAAGGCCAAGACGGGCACGACAGACGCCCGCGACCGCATCAACGACCTCGAGCGCAAGGTGGCCGAGCAGTCCAAGCAGCTCGAGGAGCGGGCCCAGCCCACGCTGTCGGGCCTGGGCACCCGGGTCGAGCAGCTCCTCCGCCTGGCCGACGAGCAGGCCAAGGAGCACCGGGGCGAGTCCAAGCGCGAGGCCGAGAAGCTCATCGCCGCCGCTCACCTCGAGTCCAAGGAGGTGGTGGAAAAGGCCCGGGCCGTCGCCACCGCCGTCAAGACCGCGGCCGAGCGCGAGGCCAAGGCCAGCCGCGACTCGGCCGAACGCGAGGCCAACGACCTGCGCGGCAACACCCGCCGCGAGGTCGAGGCGCTGCGGTCCGAGGCCGAGCGCGAGACCACCCAGCTCCGCACCACGACCGACCACGAGGTGGCCGAGCACCGGGCCACCGCCGAGCGCGAGATCGCCACCGTGCGGGCCACGGCCGAGCGCGAGATCATCGAGCTGCGCAACGTCGCCTCCCGCGAGGCCGAAGAGAAGCGGGCCGCCGCGTCCAAGCTGCTCACCAAGGCCAAGGAGAAGCGCGAGGCCGAGCTACAGGCGCTCGAGCTCGAGCTGGCCGAGCGCCGCGAGAAGTCCGAGCGCGAAGAGGGCGAGCGCCACGACTCCGCCATGGCCGCCACACAGAAGCTGGTGGCCGAGGCCGAGCAGCGGGCCAAGGCGGCCGACACCCGGGCCAAGGAGATCGACGTGGCGGCCGAGCAGCGCCGCAAGGCCAGCGAGGCCCAGTCGAACGACATCCTCGACAAGGCCAAGTCGTTCGCCGACCGCACGGTCACCGACGCCAAGTCCGAGGCCGACCAGCTCGTCTTCGAGGCCAAGACCCACGCCGAGGTCACCAAGCAGGCCGCCGAGCGCGAGGTGGGCGAGCTCACCCGCCAGCGCGACGCCGTCACCGGCCAGCTCACCCAGTTGCGCGAGATGCTGTCCGGCCTCGCGGGCCTGGGCACGCTGCCCGGCACCGAGCAGCAGGCCGTGGAGGACGCGGCCGACAAGGCCGAAGACCTCCAAGAGGCCGTCGAGGACGTGGTCGACCAGGCCGTCGAGGCGGGCGAGGCCACGGCCACCGCGGACGAGGCCGCCAAGGACAGCAACGGGTCCGATCCCAACGTCAAGGTCAAAGGGTGAAGCTCGGTCTGATCGTCGGCTACTGGCCGTCGAGCGGACCACCGGCCGACGCGGCCGACCAGATCGCCGCCGCCGAAGAGCTGGGCTTCGAGTCCATCTGGACGTCCGAGGCCTATGGCTCCGACTGCTTCACCCCCCTCGCCTGGTGGGGCTCGCAGACCCAGCGGGTCAAGCTCGGCACCGCCATCACGCAGATCTCGGCCCGTACGCCGGCATCCACGGCCATGACCGCCATCACGCTCGACCACCTGTCGGGCGGTCGTCTCATCCTCGGGCTGGGCGTGTCGGGCCCGCAGGTGGTCGAGGGCTGGTATGGCCAGGACTACGCCAAGCCGCTGGCCCGGACCCGCGAGTACATCGAGATCGTGCGGCGGGTCATCGCCCGCGACGAGCCTGTCTCATTCGCGGGCGAGCACTACGCCATGCCCCTCCAGGGCGGCACCGGGCTGGGCAAGCCGCTCAAGTCGATCGTGCGCCCGCTGCGCACCGAGATCCCCATCTACCTCGGGGCCGAGGGCCCCAAGAACGTGGCCCTGGCCGCCGAGATCGCCGACGGCTGGCTGCCCATGTTCTTCTCGCCCAGGGCCGACGACTTCTACCGCGCTGCGCTCGCCGAGGGCTTCGCGCGGCCCGGAGCACGCCACGCGGCCGACGATTTCGAGGTGGCCTGCGTGGTGCCGGTCGTGCCGGGCGACGACGTCGACGAATGCGCCGACCTGTTGCGGCCCAACCTGGCGCTGTACATCGGCGGCATGGGCGCCCGCGACCGCAACTTCCACAAGGACGTGTTCGAGCGCCTGGGCTACGGCGCCGAGTGCGAGAAGATCCAGGAGGCCTACCTCGACGGCCGCAAGGCTGACGCGGCGGCGGCCGTGCCGACCGCCATGGTCGAGGACGTCTACCTGGTGGGCCCGCCGGCCAAGATCCGCGACGACCTCGAACGCTGGCGCGAGACGTGCGTGACGTCATTGCTGGTCGCGGGCCCCCGCCCTCTGCTCGAACAGATCGCCGAACTGGTCAACGGGTAGCCGACCGCGCAGAGCGAAGTTCTCCTTCACAAAGTGAAGGGCCGGGTGTACGTTCGCTCACGAGCCCCCTGAGACTTTGGACGACCATCGAAAGATGATCACCAGAGATTCAGGGGGCTCACCTCGTGTCCGGTGCGGTCAGCCCGTCTGAGAAACTGGTCCCATGCTGAGCGTGGGAACTGTCGTCATGGGCGCGACCGATGTCCGGCGAGCTGCGGCCTTCTGGAGCGGCGCGCTCGGGCTACGTGCCGCGTGACGGCGTGGCGGAGGACGACTGGGTCGTCCTGGTCCCGACCGACGGCGGCAGCGGCGCGCGGCTCGCACTGGGCCTCAGCGAGACGCCGGTCCAGGAGCATCCCCGCGTCCACCTGGACCTGTACGCGGGCGACGCCGCCGACCAGGCCACCGAGGTCCGGCGGCTCGTCTCCCTCGGTGCCACCCGTGTCGACTGGGACCTGTACCCGGACAACCCCGATTTCGTGGTCCTGGCCGACACCGAGGGCAACCGCTTCTGCGTCATCGACACCGTCCGCGACTGACCGGTGCGAACCTCGGCGCGACCTGCTCGATCGTCTCCCGCTCTTGGCGCTGCGCGCCGGGCCGCTCGGGCCACGCCCTCCCGTCCGGTCGGGCTCAGTCCTCGAACGCCTCGGGCGGCGGGCAGGCGCACACCAGGTTGCGGTCGCCGTAGCCGCCGTCGATGCGGCTGACGGGCGGCCAGTACTTGCCCCGGCGCAGCGCGGCGACCGGGTAGGCGGCCAGCTCACGGGAATAGGGGCGGTCCCAGTCGGCCGTCAGCAGGTCCTCGGCGGTGTGGGGTGCGTGGGCGAGCGGGCTGTCGTCGTGTGCCCACTCGCCCGAGGCGACCCGGTCGATCTCGCCCTTGATGGCGATCATCGCCTCGCAGAACCGTTCGATCTCGGCCAGCGGCTCGGACTCGGTCGGCTCGATCATGAGCGTGCCTGCCACCGGGAAGCTCATGGTCGGGGCGTGGAACCCGTAGTCGATCAGACGCTTGGCCACGTCGTCGACGGTCACCCCGGTGTCCTTGGTGATGCCGCGGATGTCGATGATGCACTCGTGCGCCACCCGCCCGTGCTCGCCGGCGTAGAGCACCGGGAAGTGGTCGCCCAGGCGGGCGGCGACGTAGTTGGCGCTCAGGATGGCGACCGCCGTCGCCCGGCGCAGCCCGTCGGGGCCCATGAGCTTGGTGTAGGTGTAGCTGATCGGCAGGATCGAGGCCGACCCCCACGGTGCGGCCGACACGGGGCCGGGCCCGGTGTCCGGGCCCGCCCCGCCGGCGGCGGGGTGGTTGGGCAGGAACGGCGCGAGATGGGCCCGGGCCGCCACCGGGCCGACGCCGGGCCCGCCGCCGCCGTGGGGGATGCAGAAGGTCTTGTGCAGGTTCAGGTGGCTGACGTCGCCGCCGAACCAACCGGGGCGGGCCACGCCCACCAGGGCGTTGAGGTTGGCCCCGTCGACGTAGACCTGGCCGCCGTGGCTGTGAACGATGTCGCAGATCTCAGTGATGCGGGCCTCGAACACGCCGTGGGTCGACGGGTAGGTGACCATGAGGGCGGCCAGGTCGTCGGCGTGGGCGTCGGCCTTGGCCCGGAAGTCGTCGACGTCGACGTTGCCCTGGTCGTCGCACGCCACGACCACGACGCGCATGCCGGCCATGACGGCCGAGGCGGCGTTGGTGCCGTGCGCCGACGCCGGGATGAGGCACACGTCCCGCTCCCCGTCGCCCCGGCTGCGGTGGTAGGCGCGGATTGCGAGCAGGCCGGCCAGCTCGCCCTGCGACCCCGCGTTGGGCTGGAGCGACACGGCGTCGTAGCCGGTGATCTTGGCCAGGGTGGACTCGAGGTCGTGGATCAGCTCCAGGTAGCCCTCGGCCTGGTCGAGCGGGGCGAACGGGTGGATGTTGGCGAACTCGGGCCACGTCACCGGTTCCATCTCGGTGGTGGCGTTGAGTTTCATGGTGCACGACCCGAGCGGGATCATCGCCCGGTCGAGCGCCACGTCCTTGTCGGCCAGTCGCCGCAGGTAGCGCAGCATCTCGGTCTCGGAGTGGTGCTCGTGGAAGACCGGATGGGTGAGGTACTCGCTGGTGCGCCGCTCGTCCTTGGGGATGCC
Organism: uncultured Acidimicrobiales bacterium; assembly: GCA_963735395.1. Taxonomy (GTDB): domain Bacteria; phylum Actinomycetota; class Acidimicrobiia; order Acidimicrobiales; family VFJN01; genus ZC4RG19. The sequence continues at coordinate 31,773 of CAVTKV010000003.1, forward strand.
CGTCCCGCCGGTGCCCCCGGCGAGCGGCCCGTCGAGCGGCCCATCGAGCCAGCCGTCGTCTTCGATGCCGAACACCGTGGCAAGGCGGTCGAGCACGTCGCGGTCGGTCGTCTCGTCCAGCGAGAGCGCGACGGTGTCGGCGTCGACGCGGCGCAGGTTGAAGCGCGCCCCCCGGGCCCGGTCGATCAGCTCGGCCGCCTGGCCCGGCGTGTGCAGGGTCAGCGTGTCGAACCAGGTCTCGTTGGCGACGTGGTAGCCGGCCGAGCGCAGGGCGGCGGCCAGGCGCGTCGCGGCGTTCGTGACCCGCTGGGCGATCGACCGCAGGCCGTCGGGGCCGTGGTACACGGCGTACATCGAGGCCATGACGGCCAGCAGCACCTGGGCGGTGCAGATGTTGGACGTCGCCTTTTCGCGGCGGATGTGCTGCTCGCGTGTTTGGAGGGCGAGGCGATGGGCCGGGCGCCCGGCGGCGTCGACCGACACGCCCACCAGGCGGCCGGGCAGCGAGCGGCGATACGCGTTGCGGGTGGCCAGGAAACCGGCGTGGGGACCGCCGAAGCCCATCGGCACCCCGAAGCGCTGCGACGAGCCGACCGCCGCATCGGCGCCCAGCTCGCCTGGCGGGACGAGCAGGGTGCAGGCCAGCAGGTCGGTCGCCACGACGGCCAGGCCCCCCGCCTCGTGCACGACGTCGATGACCGGGCGCAGGTCGCGCACGACGCCCGACGTGCCGGGGTGCTGGAGCAGCACCGCGAAGGCCGCGGCGGGGGACAGGTCGACCGCGGGGTCGCCCACGACGACCTCGATGCCCAGCGGCTCGGCCCGGGTGGCGACCACGGCGATGGTCTGCGGGTGGCACTCGGCGTCGACGAAGAACACGTTGCCGGCGTGCTTGGTCGAGCGACGGGCCAGGGTCATCGCCTCGGCGGCGGCGGTGCCCTCGTCGAGCATCGAGGCGTTGGTGATCTCCATGCCCGTCAGGTCGCAGACCAGGGTCTGGAAGTTGAGCAGGGCCTCGAGCCGGCCCTGGCTGATCTCGGGCTGGTAGGGCGTGTACGCCGTGTACCAGGCCGGGTTCTCGAGCACGTTGCGCAGGATGACGCCGGGGACGTGGGTGCCGTGGTACCCCTGGCCGAGCAGCGAGGTGAAGACCTGGTTGCGCTCGGCCAGCGCCCGGAGCCGGGCGAGTGCCTGGGGCTCGGTGATGGCGTCGTCGAGCTCGAGCGGCTTGTCGTCGCGGATCGAGGCCGGGACCGCCTGGTCCAGCAGCTCGTCGAGCGTCGATACGCCGAGGGCGTCGAGCATGTGGACGACATCGGCGGCCGACGGCCCGATGTGACGATCGGCGAACTGCTCGGCGCTGGTGGTCACGTCATGCTCCGGAGGGTCGAGGGGCGGGTCGCTCATCCATGGCCCCGCCGAGCCGGCGGCGCCTGCGTTCCCCCTCTGTTGCCGCACGTGTGCGGTTCCAGAGCTGCCTCGCCCCAGTGGTCCTTGGTGCCTGAGAGGTTCCGGGGTGGTTGCCCCTTCGGCGCCCGGACCGGTGCAACCCTCGCGCCGGCGCCGGGACTCTCCCACGGAGGTCGTCAGCGCCCGCCAGGGTAGTAGGAACTGCGGCCCGCGCCGTACACCGTCGTGCTCACCGGTGCCTCGGCACCCGGTCAGGCGGGACCGGCTCGGGGGCGGTGGCGCGCACCAGGCGATCGGCCAGTCCCCGCACGTGCTCGACCAGCTCTGCCGGCTCCTCGATCGTGAACTCGAGCCCCAGCGCCACCAGGTGGTACGCCAGGGTGTCGAGCGTGCGGCCGCCGGTGAGCAGGACGCACGAGTCGGCGTCGACGCCTTCGAGGACGCCCGCGGTAGGCGAGATGTGCTCGGCCACCACCTCGACCGGGGCGTGGACCGTGACCCGCGCCGCGACCGGGTAGGCCTCGATGGCCGTCCCCCGGGAGACGTAGGCGGCGATGTCCCGGGCAGGGGGCGGGCGGGGCGTGAAGCGGGCGACGGGGATCGGCCGGCCGGCGATGCGGTCGAGCCGGAAGGTACGCCAGTCACGCCGGTCGACGTCCCACGCCACCAGGTACCAGAGGCGGCCGGTGTGCACGAGGCGGAGCGGCTCGACGGTCCGGCGAGCGGTGGTGTCGTCGTTGCGCCGATAGTCGAAGCGCAGGGTCTCGTGGTCGCGGCAGGCTGCGGCGACCACCGCCAGGTCGTCGGGGTCGACCTGCGGGCGCGGGCCCGTGAGCGCGACCGTGGCCGCCGACACCGCGTTGACGCGCCCCCGCAACCGGGCGGGCAGGACGCGTTCGAGCTTGGCCAGCGCCCGCTGTGACGACTCCTCGATGCCGGCCACCGTGCCGCCCGCCGCGGTCCGCAACCCGACCGCCACGGCGACGGCCTCGTCGTCGTCGAGCAGGAGCGGGGGGAGCTCCGCTCCGGGCTCGAGGCGGTAGCCGCCAGCCACGCCCGGCGTCGAGCGCACCGGGTACCCCAGGCCCCGCAGCCGGTCGATGTCGCGGCGCACCGTGCGCACGTCGACCTCGAGGCGGATCGCCAGCTCGCGGCCCGACCAGTCTCGCTGCACCTGGAGCAGCGACAGCAGCCGGAGCAGCCGGGCGGGGGTGTCCCACATGGCGCCCAGCTTTCCACCGAACGAGGGCAAGAGCTGTCCTCATTGGTCCGTAGGGTCTCGTCCATGAGCACCGAGCCCGAGATCCGCCCGTTCCGCATCGACATCCCCCAGGCGGACCTCGACGACCTGGCCGACCGCCTGTCCCGCACCCGCTGGGCCACCGACCTTCCCGGGGCCGACCCGTGGGCGCGCGGCGTGCCCACGTCCTACCTCGAAGGCCTGGCCGACTACTGGGCCTCGTCCTACGACTGGCGCAAGCACGAGGCCCGCCTCAACGAGCTGCCCCAGTTCACCACCGCCGTCGACGGGCAGGACATCCACTTCCTGCACGTGCGGTCGCCCGAGGCCGATGCCCTGCCCCTGATCATCACCCACGGGTGGCCCGGCTCGGTGGCCGAGTTCCTCGACGTGATCGGTCCGCTCACCGACCCGCGGGCCCACGGCGGCGACCCGGCGGACGCGTTCCACCTGGTCATCCCGTCGATCCCGGGGTTCGGCTTCTCGGCGCCCCTCGCCGACGCCGGATGGACCACCGACCGGGTGGCGGCGGCGTTCGTCGCGCTGATGGGCCGGCTCGGATACGAGCGCTACGGCGCCCAGGGCGGCGACTTCGGCGCCATCGTGTCGCCGGTCATCGGCCGCTCCGACGCCGACCACGTGGTGGGCGTGCACGTCAACGCGGCGACCGCCGGGTTCGTGTCGTTCGCCCCGCCCAGCGACGACGACCTGGCCCAGCTCACCGACCTGGAGAAGTCCCGGCTTGGCCGTCTGCAGAACTACATGAACGAGCAGATGGGCTACGTGCACGTGCAGACCACCCGCCCGCAGACCCTGGCCCACGGCCTGACCGACTCGCCGGTCGGGCAGCTGGCGTGGATCGTCGAGAAGTTCAAGGAGTGGACCGACGACGCGTCGGCCCTGCCCGAGGACGCCGTCGACCGCGACCACCTGCTCACCAACGTGATGCTGTACTGGCTCACCGGCACCGCCGGCTCGTCGGCCAACCTGTACTACGAGGGCGCCCACGACGCCGCCGGCGGCTGGGGCCAGACGATCGAGCCCAGCCCGGTGCCCACCGGCGTGGCGGCGTTCGGCACGGACATCCCCATCCGGCGCTACGCCGAGGCGGCCAACACCATCACCCACTGGTCCGACTTCTCCGAGGGCGGTCACTTCGCGGCGATGGAGGCGCCCGACCTGTTCGTCGGCGACGTGCGAGAGTTCTTCCGCACCGTCCGCTGACGCCCTGTCAGCCGCTCGTCCGCCTCGGGTGCGGGGCCGCCGACGCTGCCCGGGACGGCGGCCCCGTCCCGTTCGTGCCGCAAGGAGACCTCCCGCCATGGCCAACCGGGCCGACGCCACGACATCGCTCCCGATGCTCAGCCAACGAGCCCTCAACCGAGCGCTGCTCGACCGCCAGATGCTGCTGGAGCGGTCGTCGCGCTCCGTACCTCGGGCCGTCGAGCACCTGTTCGGCCTCCAGGCCCAGGCGCCCTGGTCGCCGTACTTCGCGCTCTGGTCCCGGCTCGACCGGTTCGACCCCCACGAGCTGGGGGCGATGCTCACCGACCGCCGGGCCGTGCGCATCGTGATCATGCGCGGCACCGTCCACCTGGTCAGCGCCGAGGACTGCCTGCTCCTCCGTCCACTCCACGCCGAGTTCCTCGCCCGGGGCCTCCTGACGTCGTCGTGGCGCCCCGGGCTCACCGACCTCGACCTCGACGACGTCGTGGCCGCGGGGCGGGACCTGGTCGAGGAGCAGCCGCTGACCTTCAGGGACCTGGGGATCCGCCTGGCCGAGAGGTGGCCCGACCGCGACGCCCAGACGCTGGCCCAGGTCGTACGGGCACGGGTGCCCCTCGTGCAGCTCCCGCCGCGGGCGGTGTGGGGCAGGCGGGCCAGGTGGTCGTCACCACGGCCGAGCACTGGCTCGACCGGCCGCTCGCGACGGACGCCGCGCTCGACGACATGGTGCTGCGCTACCTGGCGGCGTTCGGTCCCGCATCGGTCATGGACGTGCAGGCGTGGTCCGGCCTCACCCGCCTGCGCGAGGTCGCCGACCGGCTGGGCGACCGTGTGCGCCGCTTCCGCAACGAGGCGGGGCGGGAGCTGCTCGATGTGCCCGACGGCCCGCTGCCCGATCCCGACACCCCGGCGCCCGTGCGCCTGCTGCCCGACTTCGACAACGTGCTGCTGTCCCACGCCGAGCGCACCCGCATCATCGACGTCGACATCCGCAAGCGCCTCAACATCGTCAACGGCATGCTGCCCGGCACGGTGCTCGTCGACGGGCGGGTGGCGGCCACCTGGTCGATCGAGCGGGCCAAGGGCGCGGCGACCCTGGTCGTCAGCCCGTTCGAGCCGCTCAGCCGGGGCGTGGCGCGGGCGATCGGCGACGAGGGCGAGCGGTTGCTGGCCTTCGGCGCCGCCGACGCCGACGACCACGACGTCCGCATCGATGGCGCCGACGCCTGACGGACTGGCGCCTGACGGACTGGCGCCTGACGGACTGGCGCCGGGTGCGCGGACTACTCGTCTCCGCCGGTCGGCTTGAGGTGCGCCAGGCGCCAGGCCGCCACGGCCAGCGTGACCACCAGGATGATCGCCAGGCGCACGACCGCGCCCCATCCGTTGGGCGTGCCGTCGCGCAGCAGGCGCCAGCCCCCGTCCTGTTCGGCCAGACCGGCGTAGACCTGCTGGGACTCCCACATGGGTGAGATCTGGGCGATGCCCGACAGCACGCCGCCCAGCAACCGCTCGCCCAGGAAGACCACGGCCAGCGCCCACACGGCGGAGCGCCGGGCCACCACCCCCAGCATGATGAACAGCGCGATGTAGGCGGCCGACCCGGCAGCCGCAGCGATGGCCATGGGCCCCGCACCTTCGGGCACACCGGCGACGACTGTGGCCAGGACGAGCGCCGGCACGAGCGTGACCAGGGCGACGATCCAGCCACCGAGCCACCGTCCGACGACGATCGTCCGGAACCGCACGGGCGACAGCCACGTGAAAGCGAACGTCCCGGCCCGCAGGTCGGCTCCCAGCACCGCGTCGCCGATGACCAGGCAGGTGAGGGGGAGCACCAGGCCGAAGAGCCCCTGCTCCGCCACGAACGCGAACGCACGCTGGGTCGTCGTGTCGGCCACGGTCGCGAGCCAGCCGAAGATGAGGGCTCCCAGGCAGGGGAGGAGCACGCCCCACCACCGCTTCGCCGGTAGGCAGGCGCGCAGCGTGTAGCCCACGACCGCGACGAACGGGCTGGGCAGGGCGCGGGCGTCGGAGATGAGCGGGGCGGTCGCGACCGGCGGCGGGGGAGGGGGCGGCGGAGGCGGCGCACCCGGCGTGGCCGTCATCGCAACAGCTCCCGGAAGACGCTCTCGAGCGAGTCGTCGAGTGGCCGCACCTCGTGGAGCCGGGCACCGACCTCGCGAGCCACGGCCGGGAGCAGCTCGGCCAGCTCGCCAGCCCTCTGTGACGACACCACCACCGTGGCGCCGTCGACGGTCACCCCCCGCACCACGTCGAAGCCGACCAGCCGGGCGGCCAGCTCACGCGCCTGCGGCGTGCGGACGCTCACCGAGCGCGGGCGGTCGGCCAGGCCGTCGCGGATGGCGTGGTGGTCGCCGGCTGCGGCCAGGCGCCCTCGGATGAGCACGATCTGGCGGGACGCCAGCCGCTCGACCTCGTGCAGCACGTGCGAGCTGACGATCACCGTGCGGCCCTGGTCGCCGAGCGTGTGGAACAGGCCGATCAACGCCACGCGCTGGACCGGATCGGCGCCGTTGAGCGGCTCGTCGAGCACCAACACCTCGGGCGCGGTCACCAGCGCGGCGGCGATCTTGGCCCGCTGGCGCATGCCCTTGCTGAACCCGCCCACCTTGCGATCGGCCACCTCGGTGAGGCCGACCATGTCCAGGCACCGGTCGGGCATGGTCCTGTCGGCGATGCGGTGGAGCGCAGCCGTGTACCTCACGAGCTGGCGGGCCGACAGCGCGGGCGGGACGGCCTCGTCCTCGGGCACCAGCGCGATCGCCCGTTGCACGTCGCGGTCGCGGTGCGGATCCTGGCCCAGCACGTCGACCGTGCCCTCGTTGAGCGGCAGGAGCCCGGTGATCGCCCGCATGAGGGTGGTCTTGCCCGCCCCGTTCGGACCGAGCAGACCGGTCACCCCGGCGCCGAACGAGCAGGACAGCTCGGTCAAGGCCACCTTGTGCCCGAACCAGACGGAGCCCTGCTGCACGGTCACCGTCGGGTCGTCGACGAACGCCGGGTCGATGTGGGCCGGACCCGGCGGCGGTGGTGGTGGCGGGGCCGGCAAGGGCGGCGGAGCGGGGGCCGGTCTCGCTGCGTTCGCCGTGTGATCCTCGGCGGCCGTCACAGGTCGACCTCGCGGTAGCGGTTGAACAGCAGGGCGAGGGCCGCGAGCAGGACCACCAGGTAGCCCCCGACGGCGAGGATGCCGCCGCCGGCGACCCCGGACAGCCCCGAGTCGTGGCTCAGGTGGCCGAGGAAGACCAGGTCGCGTACGTCGAGCGGGAGGGCCAGGATGTTGACGACCGCCAGGGGCGTGCCCTCGTCGCCCGCCGCGGCGATCAGGATGCCGGCGATCGCCGAGGTGACGAGCGCCAGGCCCAGCACGGCGACGCCCCCCACGATGCGGCGATCGGTGAGCGAGGCCAGGGCCACCCCGATGGCCGCGTAGTAGACGGCCAGGATCGCCACCGCCACCGGCACCTGCCACAGCACCTCCGCGTTGTCGGTGAAGTAGTCGAGCGCCCCGTCGCTCACCAGCATCTGCCCGACGAAGAGCACGACCTGGGGCAGGAAGCTGAACCCGAACAGGATCGCGGCGATGGCCCCCACCTTGGCCACCACGTAGTCGACGCCGGTGAGTGGGCGCGAGAACAACAACGGCAGCACGCGCTGCGCCCGGTCGGGACATACCACGTCGGGGGCGGTCAGGGCCACGAACAGCAACAGCGCGGTCGAGACGCCCACGTACTCGCGGTAGGTGATGAAGGCGAAGTCGGGGATCTCCATCGGGTTGTCCTTGATGGCGTACCCGATGCCGACGTTGACGATGGCCGGCACGGTGGCGATGGCCAGCAACGACCACGGGAACACCTTCTGGCGCCACGAGCGCCGCAGGCCGAGCGCCCGTCGCACGGACAGCCGCCACAGGGCGATGGTCGCCTCGCGGCGGCCGCCCCGGGGGCCCTGGTACGGCCGGTAGCCCCGGTCGTAGACGGCACCCGACAGCGTCGGCGGCAGCGCGCTCACGGGTTGCCTCTCATCGCCCGGCCTCCTGGAGGAAGAGGTCGTCGAGCGACCGGTGGCGGGTCGACAGCGCGTACAGGCGCAGGCCCAGGTCGGCCACCGCGTCGCGCACGGCATCGAACGTCGCCTCGCCCTGCTGGCTCGTGTCGACGTCGAGGTTGTGGTCGTCGACCGCCGTGGCGGCCAGGCCTCGGGCGCTGAGCGCGCCCACCAGGGCGGCAACCGCACCGTCGCGCCCGCCGACCTCGACGCGCATCACGCCGGTGGTCTGCATCAGCTGGTCGATCGGCCCGGCGAGCACGAGGTGCCCCCGGTCGATCATCACCACGTGCTCGCACACGCGCTGCACGTCGTCGAGCAGGTGGGTGGCGAGGATGACCGAGATGCCGAACCCGGCCAGCCGCCCGACCAGCTCGAGCATCTCCTCGCGACCGACCGGGTCGAGGCCGGCGGTGGGCTCGTCGAGCAGCACGAGCGAGGGGTCGGCCACCAGGGCCTGGGCCAGCTTGGTGCGCTGACGCATGCCGGTGGAGAAGCCGCCCACCGGCCGGAAGCGGGCCTCGTCGAGGCCGACCAGGTCGAGCACGTCGGACGCACGCTGGCGCGCCGCCCGGGTGGGCAGGCCGGCGAGCTCGCCGAAGGTGGCCACGACGTCGGCCGCCGTCTGGTCGAGGGGTAGGCAGTCGTGCTCGGGCATGTAGCCGAGCCGGCTGCGGATGCCGACCGGATCGGCGGCCACGCTGCGCCCGGACACCTCGAGCCAGCCCGACGACGGCTGCATCAAGCCGAGCATCAGCCGGAACAGCGTGGTCTTGCCGGCGCCGTTGGCGCCGACCAGTCCCACCGACCCCGGGGGCACGTCGACGGTCAGGCCGGCCAGCGCGGTCGACCCGCCGGCGTAGGTCATGGTCAGCCCGGCGGCACGCAGCATGGGGGGAGCGGGCATGAGCTGCATCGGGCCGCAGTCTCGCGGAGGTGCGCGGCGTCGCCGTGGCGCCCGGTTCGGCGGTGCCGACCGGGACTACCCTCGGCGTCGGGTGAGGTGCACGAGCACGTCCACCCCTGTGAGGAGGCGGTGCCATGTACTCGACCCTCCGGATCTACGAGATGGCGAGCGACTGGGACGACGAGCTCACCCGCCAGCTCGACGAGGGGTTCCTCCCTGCCCTGCAGGCGCTGCCGGGCTTTGTCTCCTACCAGGCCATCGAGGCGGGCCCGCGCGTGTTCGCCTCGGTCACGATGTTCACCGATCGCGCCGGCGCGACGGCGTCGGACCGGCTGGCCGGGCAGTTCGTCCAGCAGCACGTCGCCGACCGGTTCCCCAGCCCGCCGGAGATCACCTGTGGCGAGGTGCGCATCAGCGCAGGGGCGACGCTCTCCGCACGCTCACTGTGAGGGAAACCTCGCGGAGCGGCGGCACCGCCGCGAACGTGCCGGTCGCGACGCGGCGGTGTCGGTGGTGTAGCCGGCCGTTCGACGTCGTGCCGGGGCCCGGTCGCCCCAGGGAGTACTGCCGGCGGAGCTGCCGGCAGCGCGACTACGAGGCCCGGCGACAGTCGGCCGACCTCGGGCTCGGGGACGCGCAGCTCGTCGTCGCCCGGTCCGAGCTCGACGCGCTCCACGACCGGCTGTACGAGCTCGAGGCCGCCATCGAGGACGTCGACCGGGACCTCGCCGCCGCAGCGCCTCCGGGGGAGCGCGACTACCGCGAGGCGCTGAACTGGATCCTCGCGGCCGCCCGCCCACTGACCTCGTTGCGATTCGGGGAGACCGGCGACTGACCGGCACACTGGGCGATCGTGACCACGCCGCACCCGCACATCGCCGTGATCCAGCACGAAGACGGCTGCCCGCTCGGCCTGTTCGACGGCTGGATGCGGTCCGCTGGCGCCGCGGTGGCGGTCGTCCGTCCCGATGCCGGCGACCGGCTGCCGTCCGTCGGCGAGATCGACGCGCTCGTCGTCCTCGGCGGGTCGATGTCGGCCACCGACGACGATCGCCACCCGTGGCTGCCCGGGACAAGGGACCTGCTGCGCCACGCCGTCGACGCCGGGCTCCCGGCGCTCGGGATCTGCCTCGGGCACCAGCTGCTGGTCGTCGCCTGCGGCGGCCGGGTCGAGGCCAACCCGGCGGGCAAGCAGACGGGGGTCGTGCCCGTGGGTTTCACCGGCGCCTCGACCTCCGAACGTCTGTTCGCTTCAGTGACGGCCGGGGCGCCGGCGGCGGGGATCCAGTGGAACAGCGACATCGCTGTCGATCTGCCGGCCGCCGCCACGGTCCTGGCGACGACGCCCGCCGGCGTCGCCCAGGCGATCCGCGTCGGCGCCGTGGCCTGGGGCGTGCAGTTCCACCCGGAGGCCGACCACGACATCGTCGCCGCCTGGGCCGAGTCCGAGGGGCCCGTGACGCCGGCCGAGAAGGCCGCGCTCGCCGACATCGCCGGCGCGGCCCCCGACCTGGAGGCGACGTGGCGGCCCTTCGCGGCCCGCTTCGTCGAGATCGCGTCCGACCGCCCGGTCGTTGACCCCGCGGTGGTTACGTCACTGTGACGTAACCACGGTGCCATCCGCAGGTCGCGCAGGCTGGGCACCGGCATTGCCCGGCCGGCTCGGACCTTCCAGTGATGCATCTGCGGAACGTCCCGGCCGCCAGGACTGGGCTCGAGACGGCCCGGGCACACGCGGCGAACATGGGCGCGTTGGGGACAGGCGGAAGGCGAGCGCCGGACTCGTTACTTGACAGAACGTGGATTCTGGGCGCTCCATGAGTGCGGGCGGAGTCCTCCCGTGACGGGCCCCTTGTTGTGCAGCGACACGCAGATGTCAGTGAAAACGACAACGTTGTGTCAGTGAAAACGTCAGCGGATGTCAGTGGATGCGCCAGCGATGTCAGTCCCGAGCCTGTGTACCGGGCGGCCATCTCATGTGGTCGCCGTCGATCACCACGTAGGCGGCGGCCGGGATCGGGGGGAGGTCGCCGGTCGGTGGGACGATCTCGGCCTGGGTCCGCGGACGGCGTCGGTCACCGCCGTGGTCATGGTGGTGACGCCGGCGATGGCCAGGAGGGCGGCGCCGACCAGCCTACTGAAGCTTGCATCCTCGGGTCCTGGGTGGGGTCGGCATACATGGGCGGGCAACCGTCATCGTCCGCTTCGGGGCGCAGTTCGTAGTGCCAGGGTTCGTTGCCGTAGATCTGGCACAACCCGTAATCGTCGCCCTGCTCGGACAGCCACGCCGTGGCATCGGAGGGCCCAATGTCGACCGCGTCCCCCGACACGTGAGCTGACGTCTCCGGGGTGGCCACCCACCGGGCGGCTTCCTCTTCGGATCCGTACTCCGAGACCGCCTCACGGAGTAGTTGTTCCTGGTACTCCGGGGAACGCCAGCCACTATTGACGTGGAACTCGACGCCGTCGTCTGCGGCATCCGTTGCGGCCTCGCGCAGGGCACCGAGGAGAGCTGGATCAAGGTTGGCCACGGCCGGGAACCCGTCATCGAAGACCGTGACGCCGTCAGGGACGACGCCATCTGCCTGGTCGACGACGCCATCGGCCTCGCCACCTGCACGGGCGCCATCTGCCTCGCCAGGTGCACGATGGTGGTCGCCGTGAGGAATGTCGGTGGGTGATGCGACCGAGGAGGACGAAGAGGGCGAGGAGGCCGACGAGGGCCAGGAGGACGAGGACGTCAGCGGCTGGTAAGCGAGGAAACCGATGAGCGCCCCGCTGACGACTACAAGTGCAGCGATGATGGTCGATCGGGTACGGCGGCCTGCTGTTCGTGCTGGTTCCCTGTAGGTGCTCGCCATGGAGCGAACGTACGGAGTCCCTGGTCAGGGGCACATCGGTCGCACGTGGCGTTTCCCCTGGTCCGAAGGACCGATGTGCCTGGCGGGTCGTTCCACCTTTCGGCTGGTGAACCGCGACGGCCCGGCTGGTTACCGTGAGCCGATGTCTGGCCAGCTCGGAGCATGGTGGCGCCGCCTTCCCGACCTCGGTCAGGACCTCATGGTGGGTGTCCTGGTCGTCGTGGGCTGGACGGCTGCCACGCTCGCGGTGCAGCTACCCCCGGTGGGTGACGGGGACAAGCTCGCGCTGCCGTTGGGCCCGAACCAGGTGGCGATGTGGGCGACGGCGGCGGTGCTCACGCTCCGGCGCATGGTGCCGCCTGCAGCCCTGCTCCTCGCGGTGCCGCTCTACGTCGGGGTGCTGAGCCTGCCGCTGTACGACCTGGGTCCACCCGGTGCACCCGGTGGAGGCGTGCTCGCCCATGCCACCGAGTTCCACCTGCTGCCCGTCCTCGCCGTCGCTTACCTGGTCGCGCAGTCGGGTGCCGTCAGCCCGCTGGTGGTGGGCGCCGTGTGCCTGGCAGGCACGGGGTTGCTGTTCGGCGACCTCGACGACCTGACGCTGGCTCGCGGCTTCGACTGGTCGCGGGTGCTGTTCGCGCTGTTCGTGGTGGCGGGCACCACGTTCCTGGGGGCGCTCGTGCGTGAGCAGCGGCGGTTGCGAGGGGTCGAGTCGCAGAAGGTGGTGGTCGAGGAGCGCACCCGCATCGCCCGCGAGCTGCACGACGTGGTCGCCCACCACGTGAGCGCCATCGTGATCCGGGCCCAGGCGGCCGAGCGGCTCGCCCCCGGCCGGCCCGAGGTGGCGGTCGAGGCGCTGCGTTGGATCGCGGACGCCGGCAAGGAGGCGCTCACCGGCATGCGCCACGCCGTGCAGGTGCTGCGGGAGGCGGACGGCGACCGCTCCGTGGCGCTGGCGCTCCACGGCGACCGCGCCGTGGAGCTGGCGCCCCAGCCCACGCTGGCCGACCTGCGGGGCATCGTCGAGCGGCTGGCCCCCGTCGGGCTCGACGTCGAGATCACGCTGCCCGACCCGCTCCCGGCGGTCGACCCCCAGGTCGAGCTGGCCGCGGTGCGCATCGCCCAGGAGGGCGTGACCAACGCCCTGCGCCACGCCGAGGCTCGACGGGCGGTGGTCCGCGTGGCGGAGGAGGCGGGCCAGCTGGTGGTCGCGGTCGACGACGACGGCCGCAGCGGCAAGGCCCCGGCCGTCAGCGCCTCCGGCCACGGGCTGCGGGGGATGGCCGAGCGGGCCGCGGCCTGCGGCGGACGGCTCGACATTGCCCGCAGCGACCTGGGCGGCTGGTCGGTGCGGGCCACCCTGCCCTACCGGAATGGCCGGCCGTGAGCGCGGAGGGGGCGACGACGATCCGGGTCCTGGTGGCCGACGACCAGGCGATGATCCGGGCCGGGCTACGCATGATCCTCGACAACGAGCCCGACCTGGCGGTCGTGGCCGAGGCGGCCGACGGCCTCGAGGCGGTCGAGGCGGCGGCCAGCGCCCGACCCGACGTGGTGCTGATGGACGTCCGCATGCCGCTGCTCGACGGCCTCGAGGCGACCCGACGGATCGTCGCGTCGTCCGACGCCCCACCCCGGGTGCTGGTGCTCACGACCTTCGACGACGACGAGTACCTGTTCGACGCCCTGCGGGCCGGGGCCAGCGGCTTCCTGCTCAAAGACGTCGGCCCCGACCCGCTGATCGAGGCCATCCACACCGTCGCCCGCCACGAGAGCCTCCTGGCCCCGGCGGTCACCCGGCGGGTCATCGAGCGCTACGTCGAGCTCGACGGCGCCGCCGGCCGGTCCCGCCCGACCTCGATGGCCGAGGCCGTCGCCCGGGCCGGCCTCACCGACCGCGAGCGCGAGGTCCTCGTGGGCCTCGCCGCCGGGTGGTCCAACACCGAGCTGGCCGCCGAGCTGCACCTCAGCGAGGCCACGGTGAAGACCCACGTGAGCAGCGTCCTAGCCAAGCTCGGCCTGCGCAGCCGTGTGCAGGCGGTGATCGCCGCCTACGAGTCGGGCCTGGTCCAACCGGGCGACGGCCGCTTCAGTCCCAGGCAGGAAAGCGGATGGTGAAGGTGGCGCCGACGCCGCTGGTGCTCTCGACGATGATCGAGCCGCCCAAAGCGTCGACCAGCTGGCCAGCCGCAGCGTCACCCGGCCCCCTTGGGTGTGTAGCGCAGCGCGTTGGCACGAGGTTCCCCAGCACCTGGCGCAGCCGCAGTGGGTCCGTGTCGACCACCGGTCGGCGTGCCCGCGTGAGCTGCTGACGTTTGGCGACCAGCTCAATCGACTCCGTAGCAGTTTCAGGTCTTGGCGAGCAGACGGCGGCGGAGCTTCGTCGGGGCCAGCGGTGGTGCCGGGCGGATCGGCTCGTCGGTCACGATCTGGAAGAGGGCTCGTCGATCGGTTCGGGCGCCCTTGCCACTCGGTCCCCGGCCGAACAGGGCCAGCAACACGGCGCGAACCCCGGTCGCCCGACACCACTCGCTGAAGGCGCGTGCTTCGGCGGGGTCCTCGCCGGCGAACTCGTCGAACAGCAGCAGGGTGCCGGCACCGACGAGCGGCGTGAGCCAATCGAGTGCGCAGCGGGTGGACTCGAACAGGTCGGCGTCGAAGTGGGCCAGGCTGACCCGGCCGATCTCGGCGGCGAGGTCGGCGGTGAGAGACGACTCGAAGAACCCATCCACGATTCGCACGCCGCGCAGGGTCGGCACGGGAGTGGCGAACGTCCCGGCCGGGAGGTGCTCGTAGTCGTCGGGTAGACCCGCGAACGAGTCGCAGGCGTAGATCCGCTTCTGACGCTGGGCCCGGTCCCAGATCGCAGACCGCCACAGCTCGTCGCGGATCACCCGGATGGAGTCACCCTTCCACACCCCGAACTCGATGATGTGGCCCGGGATGGCTCGGGCGAGCTGCACGGCGAGCTCGATCACCTGGCTGCGCGAGGGGTAGGTGACATGACCGGCGGTCTCGGTCCAATCGCCGTCGCCACCCCAGCACCACTCGAGGACGTTGCTCGTGTCGGAGGTGGTGTCGGCACCAACGTCGGCGCTCATCGCCCGCCTCCCTCGTCCGAGATGCTGTGGGCTGGCCGGGGCCGCTCGCCGTCGGTGGTGCATCGACGCATCCTCCGCACCGACGGGTGGTGGTCCCCCAGCGCCCGATGCAGCGTGCACGACTCGTCCCAGATGGCGACGTCACCCTCGGACCAGTGCCAGCGCAGCGAGCGGTTGGGATCCACGGCCACGTCGTGGAGGTGGGACAGCAGGACATCGGATTCGTCCGGGTGCAGCTCGGGGATCCGCTCGAGGTACATCGGGCAGACGAACAGGCAGGGCGCATCCGTGTCTGGATGGGCCCGGACGAGGGGATGGCGGACCGGAGGGTGGGCCTCCTCGAACCGGCTGGCCAGCTCTGCGCCATGCCGGTCGACCACGGTTCGACGTAGCGAGGCGTCGACGCCGTGCCAGCCGGTGAGGGTCGAGCAGAGCGCCTGGAGGGCGGGCGACAGCGCCTCGTAGGCCGCCGGCAGGCTGGCCCACAACGTGTCGCCTCCGCTGGGTGGTATCTCCAAGGCCTGCAGGATCCCGAACCGCGGGGGAACCTCGAGCCAGCTCAGGTCGGTGTGCCAGGGGAACTCCGCCGGCGGATGGGCCGGGGTGTCCTCGATCACCGATATCCGCTGCTCGCGTCCGGTGAACCGCTGCAGCGGGTGCACCGTCACGGTGCCGAAGCTCATCGCCACCTCCCTGAAGCGCCCCTCGTCTCGGCCGAATCCCCGGATGAACACGACGTGGTGGTCGACCACGAGCTGACGGAGCTGCGACGGGCCGTCGTGCCCGACCTCGTCGAGGTCGCCGGCGTCGACCACGGCGCCGATCGCGCTCGACAAGCGCTGCGCACGCAGTGGCGACGCCGGGGTAGCGGGCCGCGGGGCCGTGAGCGCCTGACCGTTCTCGGGGACACGTTTCGGCATCCCCCCACGTTCACCCCCGACACCCGTCGGGCACATCGGTCGCATGTGGGGTGTCTCCTGGTCCGAAGGACCGATGTGGCTGGCGGGTCGTTCCCCCTTTCGGCCGATGAACCCGCGACCGCCCCGCTGGTTACCTAGACGGGGCTTGTGCGGCGAGCTACCGGTGGGCGGCTATCGGGAGCCGATCGGCGGGCCATACCCGGCCCACATGCCCGTCGCTGGGAGGCGTGGCCACGATGACGAACCAGGAGACCCGCATCAACGACACGAATGACACCGTTTCCAGCTCGCGGTGGCGGCGGCGGACCGGTGCTCGGCGCGCTCGGCGCGGCGCCGGTGGCCGTCGGAGCGGTGCTGTCCGGCATCGCCCCAGGGACCGACACCGGCACCGTCCTCGCCGCGTCCGAGCCGTCCGGGCACGACCGGATCCCGCCGGACACCCGGCCCGGCGGAGCCTACGACCGGTACGTGGCGCAGCTGGCCGCCGAGGGCAAGTTCTCCGGCGTGGTGCTGCTGTCGCACCGGGGCCGGACGGTGCTGTCGCGCAGTTACGGCATGGCCGACAAGGAGAAGGGCATCCGCAACCACGAGGGCGTCGCGTTCAGCCTCAGTTCGGCGGGCAAGCCGTTCCACGCGGTGGCCATCCTGCAGCTGGCGCAGCAGGGCAAAGTGAAGCTGTCGGACACGGTGGGCACCCACCTGACCGGCTTCGCCAAGGAGATCGCCGAGCAGGTGACCATCCACCACCTGCTCTCCAGCACCTCCGGGCTGGACACCCCGGATGAGGACTGGCAACGCGTCTTCCACAGCCGGGAGGAGGTGCACGAGTACTACGAGCAGTGGGCCCGGCAGGCGAAGCTGGTGGGCGTCCCGCGGCGCTCCCGACCGACCACGCCGGCGCCGAGGTCGGTGCCATCCCCGCGCTGATCGTGGAGGCCGTGACCGGCAAGACGTACTGGGACTACGTCCAGGAGAACATCTTCGGGCGCTGCGGCATGACCGGCTCGGCGTTCTACACCAGGCCGCAGTGGCTCACCGACAAGCACATCGCGCACCCGTACATGATGCTGGCCGACGGCAGCCTGGTCGACGCCGTCCGCAACCTGGACAAGAGCAGCCCGGACCCGAACGTACTAGGCAAGAATCCGGGCCGCGCCTTCATCGATGCCGCCCCGGGACGGCGGCTTCGCCACCGCGCCGGATCTGGTCCGGTTCGCGCACGCGCTGGGCGACGGCACGGTGCTGGACCGGCCCTGGGCCGACGTGCTCACCGGGGCCAAGATCCCCCACGGACCGACGTCGTTCGGGGCGTACACGATTCCGGTCTGCATCGTCAACGGCCAGTGGGTGTTCGGGCGCGCCGGCGGCAACCCCGGTGTCGGCGCCAACTGGAGCATCTACCCGGACACCGGCTGGGTCGGCGTCATCCTCAGCAACAGCGACGGCGTGCCGCTGCGGAGATATCGCCGCAGGAGATGCAGGCCATCACCGGCGGCCAGTCGACCCACCGACGGCGGCGGCTGACGCGTGGCACGGCTGGCCGACACGAGGGATCTCCTGACGTTCTCGTGGGTGGGTTCACGCCCGGCCCGGTAGTGAT
>CAVTKV010000004.1:0-423499 GCA_963735395.1 uncultured Acidimicrobiales bacterium
CAGCGGCAGCGGCGTGCCGCCGAAGATCGCCCGCGGCGGGTCGAACTGATAGATCTGGCCGCCCCACTGCCGCAGCATGACGTCGGCGAGCATGATCGCCAGCGCGATGGTGACCAGTGTCTGGCGGAGGTCCTGGCCCTGCATGAAGCGAAAGACGGCGGTCTGCAGCAGGAGGCCGAACAGGGCGGCGGCCACGAACCCGGCCGCGAGGGCGAGCAGCCACGAGCCCGTGCGGTCGCCGACCTCGAACCCGAGATAGCCGCCCAGCAGGTACAGCGAGCCGTGCGCGAGATTGACGTTGCGCATCAGCCCGAAGACCAGCGTGAACCCGCTCGCGACCAGGAAGTAGAGCGCGCCGAGCGTGAGGCCGTTGAGCGCGGTGATGAGGAACAGCTTGGCGTTGGTGGCCAGCGCCCAGGCGGCGAACCCGGCCACTGGCGCGGCCACCAGCCCGCCCGCGATCCACGCCCACGGCCGGCTCACGCCGTCGGCGCTCTCACGCCACCGAGCGCGCCCAGCGGGAGGCGCCCGCGAGCCGCTCGGGCTGCTTGTAGAACACGCCGTCCTTCATCACCGCCAGGATCTTGCCCGGCTCGCGGAGGATCGCGAGGTTCGCCAGCGGGTCGCCGTCCACCAGGATGACGTCGGCCAGGTAGCCGTCGCGGAGCTGACCCAGCTCGTGCCCGAGGCCCATGATCTCGCCGCCGTAGCGCGTCGCCGACAGGATCGCCTCCATCGGCGTGAAGCCGAGGTGCTTGACGAACAGCTCCAGGTCGCGGGCGTTCTGGCCGTGGGGCAGGAAGGCGAATCCATAGTCGCCGCCGGGCAGGACGCGGATGCCCCGCTTGTGCATCTTCCGGAGCGACTCGATCGCGGCCGCCCACTCGACCTCGTAGCCCATCTCGACGGCCCTGGCGCGGTTGATGCCCCACGGCTCGCAGTGGTTGAGCATCGCGTCGATGATGCCGATGCCGGGGGCGACGAAGTGCTGGGCCTTGTTCGCCTCCAGCAGGTCCAGCGACTCCTCGTCGGTGAAGCTGGCGTGGTAGATGACCTCGATGCCGTGGCGCACCGCCTGCTTGACGGAGGCGGAGGAGCGCGCGTGGGCGGCGACGCGCTTGCCGCGCAGGTGCGCCTCGTGCACGGCCATCGCGACTTCCTCGTCGCTCATCCAGGTGGTGCCGGCCGGGGACGACGGCGTGAAGTTGTCGCCCGAGAGGTTGAGCTTGACCGAGTCCACGCCGTACTTGAGGAACATGCGCACGGCCTTGCGCATCTCGTCCGGTCCGCTGACGACGACGCCGAAGCTGAACTCCGGATACGGGATGTGCGGCAGCGTCTCGTCGCCGAGGCCGCCGGCCACCGTGATCTCCTGGCTCGCCGCCAGGTAGCGCGGCCCCGGGATCAGGCCCTCCTCGATCGCGTTGCGGACGACCACGTCGAGGCGCGGCTTGGCGCAGGCGGCGCCCACGCACGACGTCCAGCCCAGCTCCAGGTAGCGCCGGGCGACGCCGGCCGTCCACAGCACGTGCTCCTCCAGCGGCATCCGCTGGATCTCCTGCAGGGTGGCGGCGTCGTTCCACGAGAAGTGCGTGTGCGCCTCCACCATCCCCGGCATGAGCGTGGCCCCGGCGCCGTCGATCACGGTGGCGCCGGCGGCCGGCAGCGTCCGCGTGCCGTGGCCGACCCGCGTGATCCGGTTGCCCTGCACGAGCACCTCGCCCGCGTAGGGCGCCGCGCCGGTGCCGTCGAGGATCCGCACGTTGCTGAAGAGCGTGCTGCCCATGCCGTCCTCCTAGTTGCGCCTGGCGTAGAAGCTGCGAAGCAGCGCGGTGCACTCGTCCGGCTTCTCGACCGGCGTCCAGTGCCCGCAGCGCGGCAGGACCTCGACCCGGCTGCCCGCGATGCGCGCGCCGAGGTGGCGCACCGACTGGGCCGGCGCCACCGTGTCCTCGTCGCCGGTGACGAGCAGCGTCGGGCAGCCGATCTGCGCCACGTCGGCCGCCTCCGCGTCGGCGAGCGCCTCGCAGGTGCGGGCGTAGCCGTCCGGGCACTGGCGCATCACCAGCTCGCGCACCAGCGCGACCGCCAGCGGCCGCCGCGCCCGCGTCTCGGTGGCCGTCGCCGCGGTGAGCAACGTCTCGGCCAGGCTCTGCATGCCGGCCACGCCGTCGCGCCGCGCCGCCTCGCCCCGCGCGCGCATGGCCGGCCGCGCGGGATCGGGCGGGCAGGCCAGCGGCCCGAACAGCACCAGGCTGCGCACCAGCCCCGGCGCCGTCACCGCCAGGTGGAAGGCGACGATGGTGCCGAGCGAGTGCGCGACGACGTGCGCGCGCTCGACGCCGGCCTCCTCGCACACGCGACGCATCGCCTGGACGAATCGCGCGATCGTCAGCGGCCCCTCGACCCGGTCGGAGCGCCCCGAGCCCGGCAGGTCCGGCCGCAGCGTCCGGTAGTGGGAGAGCGCCGGCAGCAGCGGCGTCCACACGTTGGAGGTGCCGCCCAGGCCGTGGATCATCAGCACCGGCTCGCCCTCGCCGGCCACCTCGACGGCGACGCGCTCGACGAACCGCGTGGCCATGCGGCCGGTCAGGCGACCGACGCGCTCCAGCGGGTCGACGCCGCCTTGACCGGCGGCGGCCGCTGGAACACGCCGTCCTTCATGACGGCCAGCAGCCGCGCGCGATCCTGGAGGATGGCGATGTTGGCGAGCGGATCGCCGTCGACGAGGAGCAGGTCGGCCAGCGCTCCCGCCTTCACCTGGCCCAGCTCGTCGCCGCGCATCATGATCTCGCCGCCGAGCCTGCGTGGCGGCCACGATCGCCTCCATGGGCGTGAAGCTGAGGTGCTTGACGAAGTACTCGAGGTCCCGGGCGTTGGTGCCGTGCGGCATCCAGGCAAAGCCATAGTCGCCGCCGGGCAGTATCCGGATTCCGCGCCGGTGCATCTTCTTGAGCGTCTCGCACGCGACCTCCAGCTCGCGGTGGTAGCCCATCTCGCGCGCCTGGTCGGGCGTGATGCCCCACGCGGCCGCGTTGTAGGACGTGTTGATCAGCCAGCCGAGGCCGGGCGCCACGAAGTGCTTGTCCTTGGCCGCCTCCAGCATGTCGAGCGCTTCCTCGTCGGCGAAGCTGGCGTGGTAGATGATCTCGATGCCGTGGCGCACGCACTGCTTGACCGACTCGCTGGAGCGCGCGTGGGCGGACAGCCGCTTGCCGCGCAGGCGCACCTCGCGCACGGCGACCGCGATCTCCTCGTCGGTCATCGGCGTGAACTCCGCCGGCAGCCCGGCGATGTACTCCCCCGACAGGTTGAGCTTCATGGTGTCGACGCCGTACTTCAGGAACATGCGGACGGTCTTGCGCATCTCCTCGGGCCCGCTCACGATCGCGCCGAAGCTGAACTCCGCGTAGGGCAGGTGGGGCAGCGTCTCGTCGCCGAGGCCGCCCGGCACGGTGATCTCCTGGCTGGCGGCCAGGTAGCGCGGTCCCGGGATCTGCCCGGACTCGATCGCGTTGCGGATGACCACGTCGAGCCGGGGCTTGGCGGTGGCCGCCCCCATGCACGAGGTCCAGCCCATGTCGAGGTAGCGCTGGGCGATGTGCGCGCACCAGAGGATGTGCTCCTCGGTCGGCATCCGCTGGATGCCGCCGAGCGTGGCCTGGTCGTTCCACGAGAAGTGCGTGTGGGCCTCGACCATGCCCGGCATCAGCGTGGCGCCGGCGCCGTCGATGACCGTCACGCCCGACAGCGACAGGGCGCGCACCCCGCGGCCCACGCGGGCGATACGACTGCCCTCGACCAGCACGTCGCCGGCGTAGGGCTGGGCCCCGGTGCCGTCGAGGATCCGTACGTTCGTGAAGAGGACGCTCACAGACGGTGCCCTCCGTGCCTCGGGTGCTGCGTAGGTGGCGGTAAGAAAAGCACATTTCCCGGTCGGGCGTCAAGCCAGCCGGTATGACGTAATCGGTCGCATCTCGTCGGGCCCGTTTGCCGGCGATTACCGAGAGGCCGTTGACCCATGAGTGAATCCGAGGACTTCGCGACGCTATTCGCCCGCGAGACGGCCGGACCGGCGTCTGGAGCGTCGGCCAGGTCGTCAAGGGGCGCATCATCCTGATCAGGCGCCGAGCAGCGTGTTCGTCGACGTCGGCGGCAAGGGCGAGGCCTGGATCGAGCGCGCCGAGCTGACCGACGACGAGGGGCGGCTGCGCGTGGCGGTCGGCGACGAGGTCGAGGCCACGGTCGTCTCGACGGGCGACGAGGTGCGGCTCTCGCACAAGCTCCGCCAGGGCGCCCAGGCGCGCGAGGCGCTGGAGATGGCGGCGCAGACCGGCATCCCGGTCGAGGGCAAGGTGGCGGCGGTGATCAAGGGCGGCTACGAGGTGACCGTGGCCGGCCTGCGCGCCTTCTGCCCGATGTCGCAGATGGACCTGCGCCGCGACGGAGACGCCGGAGGACCACGTCGGGCGCGTGCTGGAGTTCCGCGTCACACGCTACAGCGAGAACGGCCGCAACGTCGTGCTCTCGCGCCGCGTCGCTGCTCCAGGAGCAGGCCGCCGAGGCCGCGGAGGAGACGCGCAAGAAGATCGTCCCCGACGCGGTGCTGCCCGGCATCGTCGCCGTCGCTCGCCGACTTCGGCGCGTTCGTCGACCTGGGCGGCGTGCAGGGACTGGTGCCGATGTCCGAGCTCTCGCACTCGCGGGTGGGGCGCGCGGCCGATCGGCTGCGCGTGGGCGAGCCGGTGACGGTCAAGGTGCTGCGGATCGACGCCGACAGGGGCAAGGTCACGCTGAGCCTGAAGGCGCTGGAGGGCGATCCCGTGGGTGGCGGTGCCGGGCCGGCTGCGCGAGCGGCAGGTGGTGCGCGGCCGCGCCGTCCGGGCCACCGACTTCGGCGTCTTCGTCGAGCTGATGCCCGGCGTCGACGGACTCCTGCACGTGAGCGAGATCCCGCGCCAGCCGCCAGGTGGCGATGCGCGAGGCCGTGGCCGCGCGGCGCCGAGATTCTGGTGATGATCGTCGGCATCGACTCCGGCAAGCGGCGCATCGCGCTGGCGCTGGCGCCGGAGGACGCCGCGATCGGCGAGGAGATGACCTCCAGCGTCGCGGTCGGCGCGGTGCTGAGCGGCACGGTCGAGCGCGTCGAGACGTTCGGCGTGTTCGTCCGGCTGGGCCCCGGCCAGACGGGGCTGGTGCCCAACGCCGAGCTGGGCGCCGCCCGCGGCGCCGATCCGCGCAAGGCGTTCCCGCCGGGCAGCGAGATGAAGGTCTTCGTGCTGGCGATCGAGGAGGGCGGCCGGCGCATCCGCCTGTCGCGCGAGAAGGCGATCACCCACGAGGAGCAGGCCGAGACGCAGGCCTATCTGAAGGACGCGCGCAAGGGCGGCGGCTTCGGCATGACGCTGGGTGAAAAGCTGAGCCAGGCGCGCAAGCCCTGACGCTGCGGCGTCGCTGGCTGACGGTGGTCGCGCTCGGCCTCGTGCTGGGGGCGACCCCCGTCGCGGCTCAGCGCAGCGCCCCCGCCCCCCGCAAGTCGCTGGCGGAGCTGACGGCCGACGTCCTGCGCACGACTCGCGAGTACCGGGCCACGCTCGAGCGCGCGGTGCCGGCGCACGAGGCCCACATCCGCGAGGCCCACGAGGCCCTGCACGAGCGACGGCGGCTTCACGCGGCGGGGGCGCTGGCCGAGGCGTACGTCGCGGCCGCCGAGCGTGAGCTGGCGGCGGCGGAGCGTGACCTCGTCGACACCCTGACGGCGATGGAGGAGGCCGACCAGATCATCTTCGAGGCCTCGCTCCAGCAACGGCTCGCGCGGCTGGCCCCGCTGCCGCGCGGCGTCTACGAGGATGCGGCGACGCTGGTGCGGTTCGCCGGCGCCGCCCCCTGGTCGCTCAAGGACGTGCCGTCGCTGGCGCAGCGCTTCGCCGAGGCCTTCGGGCGCACCCTGCCCATCAGCGCCTTCGGCCAGACGAAGGTCCACGATCGACTCGGGCTCGATCACCGGGCGGCCATCGACGTGGCGGTGCATCCCGACAGCGCGGAGGGCCGCTGGCTGATGCAGCACCTGCGGGCGGCGGGCATCCCGTTCATCGGCGTGCGGGGAGAGGTGCCGGGCTCGTCCACCGGTGCGCACGTCCACGTCGGCAACCCGTCGCCACGGCTGATCGCCCGCTGAAGCGGGTGCTACAGGCCTTCTCGCTGGAGCAGGAAGATGCCGGCGGCGATGAGCCCGATTGAAAAGAGCTTCATCCATGTGAACGGCTCCCGCAGGACGATGAACCCGATCAGCAGCACGAGCGCCGTCGACGTGCCTGCGATCACGAACGACGACGTGACCCTCAGGCCGCTGGCGTATGCCGACAACGTGAACAGGTCTGCACAGGCCGCAGCCAGCCCGACGACGATGACCAGGTACAGGCTCCTGGTCGTGAAGGTGATCGGAGAACCGGTCGCCTTCATCGTGATCGTCAGCGCCAGAGTTCGCGAGGAACGCGACCCCGGTGATGATCGTCGCGCCCAGTGCGGGATGAATACCCGCCGACGCCAGCCGGAGGAAAATCGAGTACGTCGCCATCGAGACCCCTGCGAGGAGCGCGAACGTGAGATGGTGTGCCATGCGAAGCACGGTAGCAGAAGCGAACGCGAACGACGCGACACGTACCCTGAAGCGGCCCGCGTTGACAGTCGCGCCGCCGCTTCGTAGCATCGACGCATGACGACACCACCGCGACGACGCAGCGGTACCTGACCGACGAGCAGATCGCGAGCTATCGCCGGGAGGGCTACCTGGCCATCCCGCGCCTGATCGATGCCGAGCGCGTCGAGGCGCTGCGGCGCGTGACCGAGGCGTTCGTCGAGCGCTCCCGCGGTGTCAGCCGTACCGACGGCGTCTTCGACCTCGATCCGCGCCACACGGCGGCGGCGCCGGTGCTGCGGCGGATCAAGAACCCGGCCGACAACGATCCGCTCTACCTGTGGGTGACGCTGGAGTCGCCGATCCTCGACATCGTCAGCGAGCTGATCGGCCCGTCGATCCGCTTCCACCACAGCAAGCTGAACCTCAAGGGCAGCCACATCGGCGCGCCCGTCGAGGTGCACCAGGACGCCGCGTTCTACCCGCACTCGAACGACGACGTGCTGGCCGTCGGGCTGCTGCTGGACGACGCCACCGCCGAGAACGGCGCCATGGCCGTGCTGCCCGGCAGCCATCGCGGACCGATCCACACCCACTTCGACACGCAGGGACGGTTCGTCGGGTGCATGCGGGCCGAGGACATCGCGCGCCTGGATCGCAGCCGAGCGGTGCTGCTGGACCTGCCCGCCGGCAGCATCCACATCCACCACTACCGCCTGATCCACTGGTCGGCGCCCAACACCTCCCCCGGCGAGCGCCGCCTCCTCATCAACTCCTACACCGCCGCCGACGCCGTCAACCTGGCGGCCGACTCCGTCGGATCGCCGATGTACGGCAAGCTCCTGCGCGGGACGTGGCCGGCGGTCGCGCGCCGGACGGCCGGCGACATGCCGATGCCGCCGGACTTCAGCCAGGGCTACAACTCCATCTACGAGGTCCAGGCCGAGGCTGCCGCCGCCGCGAAGATGTAGCGCCGCGAAGGACGCAGCAGCGCGTCGGCGCGGGGCGAGCCGCGAGGGGCTGGGGCGCCCAGGGCGTGCCCTTGGCTCGCCTGCGCGGCGCGGGCGGGGCTCGCTCGGCCCCCCATCCCCCAGAGGGGGCTGGGGCGTGGGCTGTCGATCGTGGGCGGCTCGCTCGCCCCGCCGGCGGCATCGGTTGGCGGTACGGCTCGCCAAGAGGCACGCCCGGGGCGCCCCAGCCCTCGCGGCTCGCCCCACGCCGACGCGCGACGCTCAGCCTTTGACCGAGCCCGCGGCGAGTCCCTCAACCATCCAGCGGTGGATGAACATGTAGAGCGCGACGACGGGCACGGTGGTGATCACCGAGGCCGCCATGAGCTGGCCCCAGTGGAAGACGTCGCCGTAGATCAGGAGATTCAGTCCGACCGGCACGGTGGTCATCGTCTCGTCCTGGATGAAGATCAGGGCGTAGAGGAATTCGTTCCAGGACAGGGTGAAGGCGAAGATGGCGGAGGCGACGATGCCGGGCGCGGCCAGCGGGAGCAGCACGCGGAGCAGGGCCTGGGTGCGGGTGGCGCCGTCGACCAGCGCCGCCTCCTCCAGCTCGGTGGGCAGCGCCTTGAAGAAGCCGATGAGGAGCCAGGTGCAGAAGGGGACGGTGAAGGTCGGGTAGGACAGGAACAGCGCCATGAGGCTGTTGGTGGCGCCCAGCTCGGCCAGCACGCGGTAGAGCGGGATGAAGAGCAGCGCGGGCGGGACCAGGTAGAGGATGAGGATCAGGCTGGCCACCGACTCGCGGCCGGGGAAGCGCAGGCGGGCCACCGCGTAGCCGCTCAGGCACGAGATCACCGTGGTGATCACGGTCACCACGACGGCGGTGATCGCGCTGTTGCGCAGCCAGAGCGGGAAGCGCGTGTCGAGCCAGAGGCCGGTGTAGTTCTCCCACGTGAACGGCTGCGGCACGTAGATGCTCTGGGCGAACTGGATCTGCTCGTACGTCTTGAACGACATGCTGGCGATCCACCAGAACGGCACCAGCACGACCAGGCCGAAGGCCGCCAGCCCCACGATCGTCGCCACCTTCCACGCCCGTCATGCCGTCCGCTCGCGCAGCAGGTAGCGGCTGACCAGCGGGATCAGGGCGATCAGGAGCGGCACCACGAAGATCGAGATCGTCACGCCGCGCCCCCAGCGGAGCTGGTTGAACGCCACCTCGTAGGAGTAGGTCGCGAACACCTGGGTGGCGGTGCCGGGGCCGCCGCGCGTCATCACGTAGATGATGTTGAAGTCGTTGATGGTGAAGATGAACGTCAGCAGGATGGTGACGAGCATCACGTGCTTGAGCCCGGGCAGCGTGATGTGCCAGAAGCGCCGCCAGGCGCCGGCGCCGTCCACCGAGGCCGCCTCGTACAGCTCGCCCGGGATCGACTGCATGCCGGCCAGGTACGACACGCCGAAGAACGGAAAGCCGCGCCACCAGTTGGCCACGACCACCGCCGCCATCGCGCCCTCCGGCGTGGCCATGAAGGCGATGGGCCGCGAGATCAGGCCCGGCGTCGAGCAGCACGCTGTTGAAGAAGCCGCGGCCCGGGAAGGCGTCGAACATCCACCGCCAGGTGAGCGCGATGATGACGGTCGAGGTGATCCACGGCAGCAGCAGCAGGCCGCGGAAGAAGTTCCGCCAGCGCCAGGTGGCGTGCAGCACGAGGGCCATCAGCAGGCCGGTGCCGACCTTCAGCGCCACCGAGGCCACGGTGAAGACGAGGCTGTTGCGGACGACGGTCGCGGAAGGTGTCGTCGTGGATGAGGTAGATGTAGTTGCGCAGCCCGACGAAGCGCTCGGGATAGCCGACGAGCTTGTCGGTGAACGACAGCCAGACCGCCCGGTAGAACGGATAGACGATCAGGCCGACGACGAGGACGAACAGCGGCAGCAGCAGGAGGAGGGCGGTGCCCGTCTCCTGCCGCTGCCGCGCGGCCTCGTGGCCGTAGCCCGACTAGCCAGCGTGTCGTAGATCTCCTTGATCTTCTTGTCCGCCCACTCGATCGCCTGATCGACCGACCACTTGTCGACGATGACCTTGGCCGGCGCGTCGGTCAGCACGTTGCTGGCCTGCACCTCGGCCGCCGCCGCCGTCACCGGCCCCGGCCAGCCCGTCGGCGACGAACCACTCGGCGGCGCGGCCGAACGTCCGGTAGTTCTCGTTCTTGTTGAAGTAGTCCTTGGAGGCCGCGCGCGCCTTGTCGAGCACCGGGGTGAACTGGCCGTAGGAGTCGTTCATCACGCGCAGCGTCTCCTCGGGGGAGAGCAGGTGCGCGATCAGGCTCATGGCCGCCTCGGGGTCCTTGCTGTTCTTGAAGACGCCGAAGCTCATCGCGATGGCCCACATGCGCCGGCCGTCCGGGCCGCCCGGGTGCGGCAGCGCCACGTGGTTGGCCAGCGCCTCCTCGCGCTGCTTCTTCTCCTTGGCGTCGGTGGCCTTGGCCACCGCGTTCTCCAGCGCGAAGGTGATGCTGGGGCCGTTGGAGGTCTGCGCGATGTTCTTGGCGATGAAGTTCTCGTTGTTGCCGGAGCCCGTCCAGGTGAGCGTGTCGGGCGGCTGGAGGTCGTCCTTGTAGATGTCGGTCGCCCACTTCATGACCTGCTGCATCTTCGGCGTCTTGATCGACTGGTACTTGCCGTCCTTGGTGGCCCAGCCGACGCCGTAGGAGTACATCAGGCTCTGCATGACGCCGTAGCCGTCGGCCGTGCGGTTCCAGCTCTGGCCCATGCCGTAGAAGTTGTCCTTGGGGCGGGTGAGCGCCGCGCCGCCGCCTTGGCCTCCTCGAAGGTGTTCGGCAGCTTCACCTTGTTCTTCTCGAACACGTCGCGCCACACGTACCAGAAGGCCGGCATGATGTACCAGGGAATCGCGTAGGTCTTGCCGCCGATCACGGTGACGGGCGCCACGTTGGCGGGCGGCTTGCCCACCTCGCCCTCGATCTGGCGGGCGAAGCGTCGTGAGGTCGAGGAGCTGGCCCATGCCGGCGAAGCGCGCCGGCGCGCCGGTCTCGAGCTGGCCGACGTCCGGCGTGTTCTTGTTCTCGATGGCCGCCACGTACTTGGTCTGCATGTCCTCGAACGTGAAGTACTCGACGGTCACGCTGGCGCCGTGCTTCTCGCCCCAGCGCTGCGGCGCTCGCCTCGATGGCCTTGTTGGTCGGCTCGACGTAGGTCTTGAGGATCCAGAGCCGGAGGCTGGTGCCCTTCTTGACCGGCCGGCGCCGCGACCCCGGGCAGCGCCAGCGCCGCCGAGGCGCCGACCGCGCCCGCCAGGAACGTCCGACGGCTGAGGCGTCCGCTTGGCATGGAGTGCTCCTCCTGTCTCGAGTTCGCGTCGTTGCGTGAGACTCCGGCGCGGCGACTATCGGCCGCGGGTCCAGCCGTGTCAAGCCACCGCGGGCGCGCCGGCGCCGCGGTCGGCGCCGCTGGCGGCGGGACGATCGCGGGGACGGAGGGTCGAACGCACTGGCGGTCGCCACCACGCCACGGGTCATCGCACGGATCAGCTCGCAGCGATGCTCGAAGAGGCCGGACCGGCCAGTCGCGCGCTCGTAGACGAGCGTCGTCGAGGCGTTGCCCTGACACAGGCCCTCGACCTCGCAACCGACGCACTCCGGAATCCGTCCGGCCGAGCGCGACTCGGCGTGCCGGCGGAACCCTTCCGAGGCGAGCACAGCCGACAGATCGGCCACCGGCCCCAGATCGGCGACGCCGTTGTACTCCCAGGGACCACGTGGCCCAGCGCGTCCACGATGAGCAGCGGCGTAGTCGGCCGGCGGCGGCAGGGAGTCGCCCTGGCGGACGAGCGACAGCGCGCGCACCGCGCGCCCCCAGCAGCCGAGGAGCTCGAGGCCGTGGGCGTTGGCCAGGGTCCGCAGCTCCAGCACGCGCGCGGCGAGCTCGCGCGGGTCGGCGAGGACCGGACGCAGCACGTCCGGCTCGAGGTTGACGTGGCGCACGCCGAGCCGGGCGAGCTCGGCGAAGAACGACGCGTCGATCAGCGGCAGTGTCTCGGCGGTCACCGTCGTGTTGACGTTGGTCACCTCGACGCCGGCCGCCACGAGCCGGGCGAGGCCGGCCACGACCCGATCGTAGGTGGGGCGGCCCCCCTTGGTGATCCTGACCAGATCGTGGACGGCGCGCGGGCCGTCGAGGCTGACCTCGACGGTGATGCCGAGCTCGGCCAGCGAGCGCGCGAGCGCGTCGGTCACCAGGGTCGCGTTGGAGACCATCGAGACCGCGACGTCGCCCCGCGTCCAGCCCGCGCGCATGTAGCGAGTCGCGTCGAGCACCACCTCGGCGTTCAGGAGCGCCTCGCCCCCGCGGAACTGCAGCCCGAGGTCGGTGTGCGGACCGCGCTCGGCGACGGCCAGGAACGCGTCGATGGCGTGGCGGGCCGTCTCACCGGCGAGACGGGCCTGCGGCCGCTCGGGCCGCAGGTCCATGAGCTTGTCCTTGATGCAGTAGGGACAGGCGAGGTTGCACTGCTCCGCCGCGAGGAGGAGAAGGCCCTGCAGGTGCGCGCCGGTCTCGGGGGCGTTCGGCCGCATGTGGTGGACGAACTCGGCCCGCTCGTCGGCGGTGGCCTCGACCAGGAAGCGCTTGGCCGCGAGGGTCCGCAGCTCCGAAGTGAGGCGATCGACCGGGGTGGGAGCGGCGAAGCCGTCGAGCAGCGCCTCGGCGGCGGGGTTGAGGACGAGGCTCGTGCCGAACAGCGAGTGGAAGTACGCGGCGTCACCGTCCGGGCGCGGGACTCGGACGAGGAATCGCGAGCGCACGAGCGGGCCGACCGATGGCATCCCAGCGAGCCGACGCCTACTGGATCTTCTTGACGATGCCGCCGAACTGACCCATCTGCCCGCCGACCCCGTGCTGCCCGCCGCCCGCGAGGTCGCCCTTGCGGGTGCTGAGATCGCGCAGCCGGGCCTTGCCGGCGCCGGTCTTCTTCTTCGCCCCGCGCTTCGCCGCTTTCTTCTTGGCCATGGTGGGCCTCCCCATTCGGAGTCGTGCTGGCGGGCCATTATGCCGTAAGATCGGCCGGCCGAGCGACAGTCCAGGAGGAAGACCATGCTCTTCACGTGTCCCAGCGCCGCGGCTCGTGGCGGCGGCCCGCGCAGCTTCCGCCGCGGCAAGCGCGACCTCTGCGTCGACATCCACTGCCACGTCCACGTCCCGGCCGCGGACGAGATGGTCAAGCACGTCGATGACGCCCGACCGCGAGCCGGCCGGGCGCTTCTCGAACGCGCTGTCGCGCGAGACGAACCGCAAGCAGATGGAGAACGTGCGCGAGTCCCTGACGTCGGTCGAGCACGCGGCTGCGCGACATGGACAAGATGGGCATGGACGTGCAGGCCATCTCGCCCTCGCCCTTCCACTTCATGTACTGGCTCGAGCCGGAGCTGGCCCAGAAGATGAGCCGCACGGTGAACGAGCACCTGGCCTCGATCGTCCAGGCCCACCCCGACCGCTTCGTCGCGCTCGCCCACGTGCCGCTGCAGGCGCCCGACGTCGCCGGCCGCCGAGCTCGACGTACTGCGTGAAGCGGCTCGGGTTCCGGGGCTGCGAGATCGGGACCAACGTGGTCGGGGCCGAGGTCTCGCGGGGACGCGATCGGTTCTGGCAGACGGCGCAGGAGCTCGACGTCGTCGTCTTCATGCATCCCAACGGGTTCACGCAGGGCGACCGCCTGACCGACCACTACTTCACCAACGTGATCGGCAACCCGCTCGACACCACGGTGGCCCTCGGCCACCTCGTCTTCGACGGGGTGCTCGAGCGGTTCCCCAAGCTCAAGCTGGTGGCCGCCCACGGCGGCGGCTACATCGCGCACTATCCGGCCCGCATGGACCACGTGTGGGGCGCCCGGGTCGACGCGCGCACGGTGCTGAAGAAGACGCCGCGCCAGTCGCTGGCCAGGGTGTACTTCGACACGATCGTGTTCGACCGCGAGCAGCTCCGACACCTGGTGAACCTGTGGGGCGCCGACCACGTGCTGGTCGGGACGGACTACCCCTACGACATGGGGATGTACGATCCCCGCGGATTCGTCGACGGCTGCACGTTCCTCGAGCGCGGCCGACCGGGCGAGGATCAAGGGGCTGAACGCGGCCAGGCTGCTGAAGCTGGACGCCCGCATGCGGAAGCGCTGATCGGGTATTCTCGGGGCGGTGGCTCTATCCGCTCAGCGTCGAGAGCAGGGGGATGCCATGCCGAAAGTGACGGGACTCGGACACGTCGGGATCTACGTGCGCGACCTGGAGCGGATGGTCGCCTTCTACCGCGATCTGCTGGGCATGCAGGTCACCAAGCAGAACTGGCGCGCCGGCGCCGTGTTCCTGAGCGCCGACCCGGAGTCGGTCGACCACGAGATCGCGCTCATGCGCGGGCGGCCGGCCGCGGACGAGCCGCAGCTGATCCAGCAGATCTCGATGCGCGTGGCCAGCCTCGACGATCTCCGCGACTTCCGCCGGCGGCTGGTGGCCGAGGGCTACCGGATCGAGGCGCGTGGTCAACCACGCCAGCGCCATCGGCTGCTACTTCTTCGATCCCGAGGGCAACCGCACCGAGGTGTTCTGGGTCACCGGCCGGCCGTGCTGGGTGCCGACGGCGAATCCGATCGACATCGAGCAGCCCGACGACGCCGTGCTGGCCGAGGTGGATCGCGTGTGGAACGAGCTACGCCAGGTGCCGGTGGGCGGGCGCATGACGGACGAGACCGCGACGCTCGAGCTGTCGCGTCGCGGCTAGCCGCGAAAGGAGCCAGTCAATGTCGATGACGCGAATCGATCGGCGGTCCTTCCTGGTCGGGCACGGCGGCGGCGGCGGCCGCGATGTTCCCGCTCGCCGGCGTTCGCCCAGGGCAAGCCCGTGCAAGCATCGGCCTGCTCACCGTCAAGACCGGGCCGCTCGCCGCGGGCGGCATCCAGATGGAGCAGGGGACGATCCGCTTCCTCAAGGACCGCAACTACACGCTGGCCGGCCGCAAGGTCGAGCTCGTGGTCGGCGACACCGGCGGCAACCCGGCCGGCACCAAGACCAAGACGCAGGAGCTCGTCGAGCGCGACAACGTCGACATGATCTTCGGCCCGCTGGCCGCCTTCGAGCTGCTCGCCATCACCGACTACACCGCGCAGGCGAAGATGCCGATCCTGAGCCTGGCCGCCGCCGAGGACATGACCCAGCGCCGGCCCAACCCGTACTTCATCCGGGCCTCCGGCGACCTCCGTCGCAGAACATGCACCCGCTGGCCGACTACGCGGCCAAGGAGCTGAAGTTCAAGCGCGTCATGACGATCGCCGACGACTTCGCGTTCGGCCACGAGCAGATGGCCGGCTTCCAGCGCGTCTTCGAGGACGCCGGGCGGCCGGATCGTCAAGAAGCTGTGGCCGCCGCTGGTCACGCCCGACTACACGCCGTACATCGCGCAGATCAGCGGGCGTCGACGCGGTCGTGCAGGGCTTCGCCGGCTCGAACCCGCTGAAGTTCATGAAGCAGTACCGGGACGCCGGGCCTCAAGCTGCCGGTGCTGGGCGGCGGGACGGCCTGCGACGACGCGCTCCTGAAGTCGCTTCGGCGACGAGGCGGTCGGCATGATCTCGTGCTCGGCCTACACCGGCGACCTCGACACGCCGAGCAACAAGCGGCTGATCGACGGCATGGTGAAGGACTACGGCAACATCCCCGGCCTCTACTCGGCCGGCCTCTACATCAACGGCATGGTCGCGGAGGCGGCGCTCGAGAAGACCGGCGGCAAGACCGACGACCGGGAGGCGTTCAACCGGGCGCTGCGCGCCGTGTCGCTCACCGACACGCCGCGCGGGCCGTTCACGCTTCGACCACTTCGGCAACGTGGTCGGCACCTTCTACATCCGGCGGATGCGAGCGGAAGGGCGACAAGCTCGTCAACACGACGATCAAGACCTATCCGAAGGTGAGCCAGTTCTGGACCTACGACGAGAAGTGGTTCCTCTCCCAGCCGGTCTACTCGCGCGACTACCCTCCGCCGCTCATGAGGCGGGCGTGACCCCTCGACGGGCGGCGGCGCCGCCGCTCATCGGCGACCGCATGAGCTTGTGGCTGGTCCTGGCCGTCAACAGCATCACGCTCGGCGGCCTGCTGTTTCTGCTCTCGGCCGGGTTCTCGCTGATCTTCGGGCTCGATGCGGATCCCGAACCTCACGCACGGCTCGTTCTTCATGCTCGGCGCGTACCTGGCGACGAGCCTGATCGCGCGCGGCTTCGACTTCTGGACGGCGGCGCATCGTCGGCGGGCTGCTGGTGGCCGCGTTCGGCGGGCTCGTGGAGCGGCTCATCCTGCGCCGGCTGGCCGGCGCCGAGCTCGCGCAGGTGCTGGTGACGCTCGGGCTCTCGTTCATGATCGCCGACGTCTGCCTGCATGGTGTGGACCGGCGATCCGATCCGGATCGCGACGCCGAGCGCCCTGCGCGGCGTCACCGTCGATCGTGCGGCATCGGCTTTCCGACCTATCGCCTGGCCATCAGCCTCATCGCGGTGATCTTCGCCGTCGCGCTGTGGGCGATGCTCGACCGCACGCGGCTCGGCGCGATGATCCGCGCCGGCGTCGACGATCCGGCCATGGCGCGGGTGGTCGGCATCCGCGTCTCGCGGCTCTTCACCATCGTGTTCTGCCTGGGCGCCTGGCTGGCCGGGCTTCGCCGGCGTGATCGGCGGGCCGATCCTGTCCGTCTATCCCGGCCTCGACCAGGAGATGCTGCCGCTGGCCCTCGTCGTCGTCATCCTGGGCGGCAGCGGGAGCCTGGTCGGCTCGCTCGTCGGCAGCTTCGTCGTCGGCTTCCTCTACAACTTCGGCCAGGCGATGTTCCCCGAGCTCGCCTACGTCGTGCTGTTCCTGCCGATGCTCGTCGTGCTGGTGGTGCGGCCCCAGGGCCTCTTCGGACGGCCGGCGGTGTGAGGCGCGTCGCGCTGGCCGTCGGCGCTGGCGCTCCTGGCGACGGTGCCGCTCTGGGTCGGCGTCCACCTACTACGTCAACATCGCCAGCCAGATTCTCTTCTACGCGATCTTCGCGCTCGGCGTGAACGTGCTGGCCGGCTACGCCGGGCTCGTCTCGCTCGGCCACGCCGGCCTGTTCGGCATCGCGGCCTACGCGGCGGCCAAGATCATGAACGGCGGCCACGGCCACCTCGCGGTCGCCACCGGCGCCCTCGCGGTGACGGTCCTGGCCGCCGCCGCTCTTCGCGGCCCTGGCGCTGCGCGGCACCGGGCTCGGCTTCGTCATGATCACGGTGGCGCTCGGCCAGATCGTGTGGGGCGTGGCGTATCGCTGGATCAGCCTCACCAACGGCGAC
The DNA here is from genome assembly GCA_963735395.1 of uncultured Acidimicrobiales bacterium. Taxonomy (GTDB): domain Bacteria; phylum Actinomycetota; class Acidimicrobiia; order Acidimicrobiales; family VFJN01; genus ZC4RG19. The sequence continues at coordinate 16,966 of CAVTKV010000004.1, forward strand.
AACGGCATCACGATCAGCGGCCGCCCGAGCCCGTTCGGGCTCTCGCTGGCCTCGCCGCGGGGCTTCTACTGGGCGACGTTCGTCGTCTTCCTCGTCGCCGTCGCCTCCATGGCCGTCTTCGTCGCCTCGCCGTTCGGCGCCAGCGTGCGCGGCACGCGGGACCAGCCGCGGCGCATGAACGCGCTCGGCTACCACGTCTGGATGATCCGCTTCCTGGCGTTCCTGGTGTCGGGCTTCTGGACCGGCGTGGCCGGCGTGCTCTACCTCTACTACAACCAGTTCGTGAGCCCCCAGGCGGTGGCGCTCGCCGCCTCGGCGGAGGCGCTCCTGATGGTGATCGCGGGCGGCACGGCCACGCTGCTGGGCCCGATCACCGGCGCCGCCCTGGTCGTCGTCATGAAGAACGTGGCCAGCGCCTACATCGAGCGCTGGAACTTCGTGCTCGGCGCGATCTTCGTCGCCATCGTGGTCTTCATGCCGGAGGGGCTGGTGCCGGGCACGGTGCGGCTGGCGCGGTGGGCGACGGCCGCGTGGCGCTCCGGCCGGGCCCGGCGAGCGCGCCTGGCTTGACAGTCCCAGACGCGGCGGGCAGACTCGCCGCACTCGACGGCGAGGTCCGCCAAGGGGTAGAAGGCGATGCTGTCCACGAGAAGACAACGAGCTCCTCTGTCGCGTCGGCCCCGGCACGCCGATGGGCGACCTGATGCGCGCAGTACTGGATTCCCGCCCTCACCTCGAGCGAGCTGCCGCAGCGCGGACTGCCCGCCGGTGCGCGTCCGGCTGCTCGGCGAGAACCTGATCGCCTTCCGCGCCACCTCCGGCGAGGTCGGCCTGATCCAGAACGCCTGCCCGCACCGCGGCGCCTCGCTGTTCTTCGGCCGCAACGAGGAAGACGGCCTGCGCTGCGTGTACCACGGCTGGAAGTTCGACTGCGACGGCGACTGCGTCGACATGCCCACCGAGCCGGCCGAGAGCAACTTCAAGACGAAGGTCCGCGCGACGGCCTACCCGTGCGTCGAGCGCAACGGCATCATCTGGACCTACATGGGCCCGCGCGCAGACGCCGCCGCCGCTGCCCGACCTCGAGCCCAACATGCTGCCGCGGGGCGAGTACGCCGTGCAGAAGGTCCTGCGCGAGTGCAACTGGTTCCAGGCGCTCGAGGGCGACATCGACACCGAGCCACCTCGGCTTCCTGCACCTCGGCGCCGTCAAGCCCGAGGAGCACGACGCCGGGCACCTTCGACTACTACAACGTCGCCGACCGCGCGCCCGGTACGACGTGGTCGACACCGAGTTCGGCACCTCCTACGGCGCCTACCGCCCGGCCGAGGCGGACAGCTACTACTGGCGCATCGCCCACTTCCTGTTCCCCTTCTACACGATGATCCCCACCGGCATCCTCGGCGTGCAGGTCCTCGTCCGCGCCTGGGTGCCGATCGACGACGAGCACATGATGTTCTGGAGCATCGGGGCGCCGCGCTCCCGCGAGGGTCGCGGCGGCCACGGGCGGCGCCAGCGCGCTCGCGCGCGGCGGCCGGCCGGTCGCGGCGGCCGGCGGGCAGAGCCGGCGGCTTCGAGTTCCTGCCCGACACCACGGACTGGCTCGGCAAGTTCCGCCTCACCCAGAACAAGGACAACGACTACCTGATCGACCGCGAGGCGCAGCGCACGCGAGAGCTACACGCGGCATCGCCGGGCATCCACCAGCAGGACCAGGCCGTCACCGAGAGCATGGGGCCGATCATCGACCGGACCGCAGGAGCACCTCGGCACCTCGGACGCCATGGTCATCCGCACGCGCCGCCGCGTGATCAACGCCGCCAGGGCGCTGCGCGACGGCGGCGTGGTGCCGCCCGGCGTCGACGACCCCGAGGTCTATCGCTGCCGCTCCGGCGGCGTCGTCCTGCCGCGCAGCGCCGACTGGCTCGACGCGACGAAGGACCTGCGCCGGGCGTTCGCGCGCCCATGAAGATCGTCGTCACCGCCAGGAACGGCACCCGCGACTTCGAGTGCGATCACGGCGAGAAGATCCTCCACGCCGGGCTGCGGCAGCGGTGTCGAGCTTCCCTACGAGTGCGCCACCGGCACGTGCGGCACGTGCAAGGCCCGGCTGGTGAGCGGGCGCGTCGAGAGCGAGTGGCCCGACGCCCCCGGCCGCCGGTATCTCAAGAGCGAGGCCGAGCTGCTCATGTGCCAGAGCGTGGCCCACGAGGATTGCGCGCTCGAGGTCGGCGTGCCGCTGAAGGAGGCGAGCCGACCCCGGCGCCGCGCGCGCTCGCGGGCGTCGTGCGCGGGTACCGCCGCCTGACCCACGACGTGGTCGCCTTCGACCTGGACATCGACGGGCCGCTCGACTTCGCCGCCGGCCAGTTCGCCATCATCACCGTGCCGGGGATCGCCGGGGCGCGCGCCTACTCCATGGTCAACTTCGATCGCGCGGGCCGAGCGGCTGTCGTTCGTGGTGAAGAAGAAGCCGGGCGGCGCGGTGAGCGAGTGGCTCTTCGGCGACGGCGTCGAGGGCACGCGCCTCGGCCTGGTCGCGCCGCTCGGTCACGCGACGTTCCATCCCGGCCAGGGCAAGCACGTGCTGTGCATCGCGGGCGGCAGCGGCATCGCCGGCATGATGTCGATCCTCTCGCTCGCCTGCCAGGAGGGTCACTTCGCCGCCTGGGACGGTCACGTCTTCTTCGGCGTGCGCGACCGCGCGCGACGGCTTCTTCCTCGACGAGCTGGAGGCCTTCCGGGCGCAGCATCCGGCCCGGCTGGCCGTCACGGTGGCGCTCTCGGACGAGGACGTCCCGGCCTCGCTGGCCGCCGCCTATCCGGGGTTCGCGTTCGCCCGCGGGCTTCGTCCACGCCGTGGCCGGCGAGCAGCATGAAGGGCCGCTTCGCCGACGTCCGCGCGTACGTCGCCGGCCCGCCGCCCATGGTCGACGCCAGCCTGCGCCTGCTGTTGCGCGAGGCGCGGCTGCCGCCGGCCGACATCCGCTACGACAAGTTCAGCTGACGAAGGAGCGACGATGGGCCAGTACGACGTCACGTGTTCGTGTGTACGAGCGGCGAGACGTGCCCGACGCAGGGCGACACGGAGAAGTTCGTGAAGATCCTGCGCGACGGCGCCCGCCAGGCCGGCCGGCAGGCCGACGTGCGCATCAACAAGGCCGGCTGCTTCTCGCAGTGCGGCCACGGGCCGATGATCGTCGTCTATCCCGACGACGTCTGGTACGCGGGCGTGCAGGAGTCGGATCTGCGAGGAGATCCTCACCTCGCACATCATCGGCGGGTCGCCGGTCGAGCGGCTTCGCTACGATCCCGGCGTGAAGGGGGCGAACAAGATCGACGTGGGCGAGCAAGCACGGCGCGAGCGCCGGCGGCCGCCCGCCGAGGCCAAGCGTCCGGAGCCCGCGTGGAAGCGCGTGTGCACGCGCCGGCGAGGTGCCGGCCAACGGCATGAAGGAGTTCACGGTCGACGGCGTCAACGTCCTCGTCGTCCACACCGGCGACGCGTTCGTCGCCTATCAGGCCCTGTGCCCGCACGAGGCCATCCCGCTCGAGGCCGGGCTGCACGACGGCTGCGTCGCTGACCTGCCTCGAGCACATGTGGCAGTTCGACCTGCGCACCGGCGCGCCGATGGGCGACGCCCAGGAAGGGCTGAAGGGCTATCCCGCTCAAGGAGGAGCGCGGCGAGCTCTACGTGAATCTCTCCAGCTAGATTCGTTTCCGTCTCGGGCTTCGACCGCCTCCCGCTCGACCAGCGCTACCCTGGCGGTGTTACGTGATCGCGGTGAGGCTGGTGGGTGGGGCCGGGCGGCTGGGGGAAGCGCGCGCGGCCGAGGCTCCCTTCCGCAAACGCATCCAGACTTGACGGCCATCACCGCCCCGGCCATATTCCTTGGCACGAGCCGGCCATGTCTTCACCACCCAGGACCCAGTACACGAAAAGCGGCGATGTCCACATCGCCTATCAGGTGACGGGCACCGGGCCGCTCGATCTCGTCTTCGTCCCCGGTTTCGTGTCCCACCTCGAATACCAGTGGGAGTATCCGGAGTCGGCCCGCTTCTTCGAGCGCCTGGCCTCCTTTTCCCGCCTCATTCGGTTCGACAAGCGCGGAACTGGACTGTCCGACCGGGTTGGCGGTATCCCGTCCCTCGAGGAGCGCATGGACGACGTGCGGGCGGTCATGGACGCCGTCGGCTCCGACCGGGCGGCGCTCTTCGGCATCTCCGAGGGCGGGCCCATGTCGCTGCTCTTCGCCGCGACCTATCCCGCCCGCACCGCGGCCCTCGTGATCTACGGCTCCTACGCCCGCCGGACCTGGGCCGCCGATCATACCTTCGGGCGCACCGTCGAGGAGATGGATCGCGTCTTGGACGCGATGGAGCGTGAATGGGGCGGACCCGTGGGAATGGAGATCTGGGCGCCGAGCATGGCCGGCGACGAGCGCTTCCGTCACTGGTGGGCCAACTATCTGCGCCTCACCGCGAGCCCGGGCGCCGCGGTGGCCGTCATGAGGATGAACATGGAGATCGACGTCCGGCACATCCTACCTTCAGTCCGTGTGCCGACGCTCATCGTCCACCGGACCGGGGATCGCCTCACGCTCGTCGAACAGGGACGCTACCTCGCCGAACGCATTCCCGACGCGCGGCTGGTCGAACTGCCCGGCGATGACCACATGCCGTTTTTGAACAGCGATCAGATCATCGACGAGGTCGAGGAATTCTTGACCGGCACCCGGCAGGTGGCCGAGACCGACCGCGTGCTGGCCACCGTCCTCTTCACCGACATCGTCGGGCTCCACCGAGCGCGCGGCCGCACTCGGGGACCGACGCTGGCGCGACGTGCTGGCGCGGCTACTACGGGACGGCCCGGCGCGAGCTGGCCCGCTTCCGCGGGCGTGAAGTCGATACGGCCGGGGATGGCTTCTTTGCTACCTTCGACGGCCCGCCCGCGCGGTCCGCTGTGCCGAAGCCATCAGCGCTGGCGTCCGCTCGCTCGGCATCGAGGTGCGGGCGGGGTTGCACACGGGCGAGTGCGAGATGATCGGCGACGACGTCGGCGGGATCGCCGTCCACATCGGCGCGCGCGTGGCGTCGCTGGCGCGTCCCGGCGAGGTGCTCGTCTCGAGCACCGTCAAGGATCTGGTCGCGGGCTCCGGTCTGACCTTCGCCGAGCGCGGCGTGCACGTCCTCAAGGGCGTGCCGGGCGAGTGGCCTCTCTTTGCGGTGACGCGAGCCAGTTGAGGTCCGGCGTCGGAACCCCTACCCGGCTTACCCCTTCTGATGCCGCGCGTAGATCTCCGCGACCTTCTTGTGCGCCTCGACGACCGCCTTCTCGACGTCCCAGCTCTCGACCAGCACCCGGTGCATCATGCGGCCGATGACGAAGGTGGCGAGCACCTCACCCGTGGCGGAATTTTGGATGCCGGGAGCCGGGAACGGGCGTCCACGCTCCAGCATGACCCGCCAGTGCTGGAACACCGGCCGCTTCCAGAACGGGGAGTCGTACATGCCCTTGTAGGGCGGCCCCCAGCGGCCATCGCCTTCCTCGATCATGTGCTTCAAGTTTTCAGGCGCCATCCAGTACTCGGCCAGCCCCTTGGCGACCTCGGGGTAGGGGTTGTGCTTGAAGAGCAGCCAGTCCGCCGTCGTGAGCTCCTCGAAGGCCCCGGCCGGTCCCGCCGGCACCGGCAGCAGTCCCGTGACCTTGTACAGCTCCTTGTCGGAGTCCGCCATATGGGCATAGATGCTGGTGGGATTCAGGACGAAGATCACCTGACGTGACTGGTACGCCTTGTTGTTGGAGGTGTTGTCCCAGGAGATCGCGCCCTTCGGGATGATCTTGTGCTTGTTGAACATGTCGGCAATCATCTTGACGGCTGCGATCGTGCCACTGGAGTGGAGCGCGACCGTCTTGTTGTCCGCCTCGACGAGCTTGCCCCCGAACCCCCAGATCATGTTCATCACGTTGTTGTCGGTGTCGTTCTGCAGACCCAGGCACAGGCCGAAGCCGGTGAGCTTGGGCGGCTTTTGCAGCTTCTTGCAGACCTCGATGAACTCGTCCCACGTCTTCGGGGGATCGACCTTGGCCGCCTCGAGGAGATCCATGCGAGTGACCAGCGGCCAGGGGCTGACGGACTGTGGCACCGCCCACGCCCGGCCCTGATGCATGACGTTCGGCAGGGAGACCGGAAAGAGCCCCCCGGCACCTTCTGCATCTTGTTGACGACGTCGGTCACGTCCAGGAGGTGGCCTTGCGAGCGGTAGAGCTGCGCGTACCCGCCGCCGAACCGGGTGATATCCGGCGGGTTCCCGGCCTCCAGCGCCGCCACCACCTTGGGCAGGAGCTGCGGACCACCGATGATCTGGTAGTCGATCTCGCTCTCCTTGATCCCCGCCTGCTTGGCGTAGGCGTAGCACTGCTCCTGCATGATCTTGTCGACCTGCGGGGCCAGCGCGGCCGGGTTCCACACGACGAGCTTCGCCGCGCGCGCCGCATGGGCGCGGCGCACGAGCCACCAGGGGGCGGTCGTCGTCAGAACGGTGGTCGTCGTCGCGGCCTGCTTCAAGATCTGGCGTCGGGTCAGCATGGTTCGTCCCCTATCCTTTCACGCCGCCGAGCGTCAACCCCTTGACCACCCAGCGCTGGAAGACGAGAAACATGAGCACCGGAGGCAGGGCGCTCATGACGGTCGAGGCCATCAGCGGCCCCCAGAAGAAGACGTCCTGCGACATGAAGTTCACCAGGCCCGTGGTCACCGTCCGAGCACTGGTGGTGCTGGTGAACACGTGCGCGTACAGAAATTCGTTCCAGGCGTGCGTGAACGAGAAGAACGTCACGACGACGAGCGCCGGGAGTGACATCGGCAGCACCACACGCAGGAGCGCGCCGACGCGGTTACAGCCGTCCACCCGGGCCGCTTCCTCCAGCTCCACGGGCACGGACTTGAAGTACCCCATGAGCAGCCAGGTGCAGAAAGGCACGTCGAATCCCAGGTACGCGATGGTGAGCCCGTACAGGCTGTCGGTGAGGCGGAACATGCTCATCATGGCAAACATGGGGATGAAGAGCAGTGAGGTGGGAACGAGGTACGTGAACACCAGACCGCGCGCGAGGAGCGCCCGACCGGGGAAGTCGAGCCGGGCAATGGCATACGCCCCCAGGACGGCGATGATCATGGACAGCACCGTGGAGCCCACCGCCACGACCACGCTGTTGCGCAGATAGAGCAGGTAGGGGGTCTCGCGAAACACGGTGGCATAGTTGGCGAACGTGGGCTGCTCGGGGATCAGCGTGGCCTCGTACCCGTAGATCTCCTTGTCGTGCTTCAGCGACGTGGCGATCATCCAGTAGAACGGGATCGCCGTCCACAGGAGCATCAGCACCAGCACGCCGTTCCCGACACCCTGGAGGACGCGACGCTGCGTGGTCGCTCTCAGCGCCATGGCCTAGTCCCCCTTCTCGCGCAGCATGCGGCGCGTCAAGAACACGATGAAGACGACCAGGATCGGGAAGAAGATCAGCGACACGGCGGCGCCCATCCCCAGGCGCTGGGCGCCGCCCAGCGCCAGGTGATAGGACAGGACCGAGAAGATCATGGTGCGATCGGCGGGCCCCCCGTTCGTCAGGATCAGGACGAACTGGATGGCCGCCGAGGTCAGGATGGCCGACAGCATCACCGCCGTGATGAAGATCGGCCGCAGCCGGGGCAGCGTGATGTGCGTGAACTGCTGGAGCACCGACGCCCCGTCGATCTCCGCCGCTTCGTAGAGCTCCTTGGGAATGGCCTGCAGGCCGGCCAGGAAGCTCATGGTGAAGAACGGCGTGCCCTGCCAGACCACGACCACGATCACCGAGAGCATGGCGAGGTGGGGGTTGGAGAGCCAGGAGATGGTCTCGTCGATCAGGTTCAGACGCACCAGGACGTTGTTGATGAGCCCGCTGGCGTCGTCGAAGATCCAGCGCCAGTTGAGGGCCGACATCACCGTCGGAATGGCCCAGGGAACGAGCAGGAACGAGCGAAACAGGTTGTTGCAGAACCGCTCCTGATTGAGCACCAGCGCCATGCTGAGCCCGAGCAGGAATTTGAGCCCCACGCCGATCGCGGTATAGACGGCGGTGTTGACGACGGTGCGTAGGAATTGCTCGCTATTGAACAGCTCCCGGTAGTTGTCCAGCCCGATGAAGCGGCCCGGGGCGCCGGCGGTCTTCTCCTGGAAGGTCATCACGATGGCGTTGACAAAGGGGTAGGCGACCAGTCCCACGATGACGAGGATCGCCGGCAAGAGGAACAGGTAGCCCAGGGTCCGGTCCCGCAACAGGAAGCGCTGAACCCCTCGCCCCAACCCAAGCCTCGCTGAGACGACGGGAGGGGGAGACTGACGGTCCTGATCGTGGCCATAGCCCGTGTCCTCCATCGCGGAGTTCAAGGACACATCACCAGCAGATTGGAGCACGGTGTAACAGAGGTCGGGGCAAGCCGCAAGGCATTTCAACCCGGCTTCCGAAACGCCTGGTGGCCCGAGAGGTCTCGGGCACCGCTGGCTCTTTACCTGATGCCCGATCGAGTCCACCCTTGCGCCATGCGGAGCTGGAAGGAGGTGCGTGCATGATCCAGAGTGTCAATCCTCCCGAGGGGCCCATGTGCTGAGTCTCGAAGCCGCGCAGAAGGAATTCGAGGCGGCCGGCATCTACCTCAACACCGCGAGCATCGGGCTGCCGCCCCGGCGCGTCGCCGCGGCCCTCGACGAGGCCATCGAGACGTGGCGTACCGGCCGCGCCGAGGCGGCGGGATACGACGGGCTGATCACCCGAGCCCGTCAGCGATTCGCCGGCCTCGTGGGCACCACGCCCGAGCGGGTGGCCATCGGCAACCAGGTGTCGACGTTCACCGCGCTGGTGGCGACCGCGCTCCGCGACGGCGCCTGCGTGCTGGCCGCCGAGGAAGACTTCACCTCCGTCCTGTTCCCGTTCCTGGCCCACGCCGACCGCGGCGTCCGCGTGCGGATCGTGCCGCTGGCCGGCCTCGTCGACGCCATCGGCCCGGACGTCGATCTCGTGGCAGTGAGCGCGGTGCAATCGGCCGACGGTCGCGTCGTTCCCGGCGGGCTCGGGGCCCTGGCGTCGGCGGCCACGCGGCACGGCTGCCTGACCTACGTCGACGCCAGCCAGGCCGTGGGCTGGCTCCCGTTCGACGCCGACGCCTTCGACTTCGTGTCCTGCGCCGCGTACAAGTGGCTGCTCTCGCCTCGCGGCACCGCCTTCGGGGTGGTGCGGCCGGAACGGCTCGGCATGCTGCGACCTCTGTACGCGGGCTGGTATTCCGGGGAGGATCCGTGGACGTCCATCTACGGGCCGCCGCTCCGGCTGGCCACCGACGCGCGCCGGCTCGACATCTCGCCGGCGTGGCTCGCGTGGGCGGGCACGCTGCCCGCGCTCGAGCTCCTGGCCGAGGTCGGCATCGCCGCGATCCATCGCCACGATCTGGCACTCGCCAACACGCTGCGCGGACGCCTGGGCCTCGCCCCGGGCGACTCGGCCATCGTCACGGTCGCCGCCGACGGCGGGCTCGAGCGGCTGCGAGCGGCCGGGATCGGCGCCTCCATTCGCGCCGGCGCGGTGCGGCTCTCCTTCCATCTCCACAACACCGACGCCGACGTGGACGCCGTCGTCCGCGCCCTCGGCCGCTGACCTCGCACGACGTCGCCACTGCCTCGCGCATGCGATTCAGCGCCGACCCGTAGATGTGATCGGGCGCGGAATCATCGCGACGCGCTTGTCGGCGGCCGCGATCCGGAAACCCTAAGGGCCCTTCATGTCGCCGACGACGCTCGGGAAGGGCTGAAGTCGCCGAGGCCTTCGCGACGGCCACTCCGGCTGCATGGCGGTGATCCAGCGATTCGGGGGGGGACTGAATCTCAATGTCCACTTCCACACGCTCGTGCTCGACGGCGTCTTCACGGAAGGCGAGGGAGGCACACTGTATTTGCGGCCAGACAAGGTCCATAATATCGCGCGGCGTGATTCGATAACGGTTGCGCTGCGGCTGCACAACCCATCAGGAGGCGATATGGCGGGTACCTGGACGACGATCACAAACGCGCCGCCGGACGACGTGGCGACGATGTTGCTGCTCACCGACGGCACCGTGCTGGCGCAAGGCTATGGCACCAACGCCTGGTACAAGCTCTCGCCGAATGCTCAGCGGCGACTACGCGAACGGCACCTGGACCACGCTGGCCAGCAGCACCGAAGCGCCGCTTTACTACGCGTCGGGCATGCTGCGCGACGGGCGGGTGATCTACTCGGGCGGTGAGTACGACGGCTTCAGTATGGTGTTCCTGGCAACGTCGAGATCTACGATCCGATGGCGAACACATGGACGCTGATCCCGCCGCCCGCAGGGTGGACGGCCATCGGCGACTCTCCTGGCTGCGTGCTGCCCGATGGGCGATGGTTCGTCGGCCGGGTCAATACCCGGCAGACCGCGATCTTCGATCCGGCGACCAATAGCTGGACTGCGGCCGCCAACAAGATCAATAACGTTTCCGAGGAGGGCTGGTCGCTGCTGCCCGACGGCAGCATTCTGTCGGTGGACGCAACCAATCCGCCGAACGCGGAGAAGTACATCATCGCCGCGGACACCTGGGTCGCCGCGGGGGCGACGCCGCAGTCGCTGGTCGACAGGATCCGCGAGATCGGCGCTCAGGTGCTGCTGCCGGACGGCCGCGTGTTCGTGATCGGCGCGACCGGCTTCACGGCGCTCTACACGCCACCGCCGATCGCCAATCAGGTCGGCACCTGGGTGGCCGGACCGACGATTCCTCAGATCAGTTCGCAAGCGCATGGCGCCGTCGACGCGCCGGCGTGCCTCTTGCCCAACGGCCGGGTGCTGTTTACCGCCGGGCCAATCACGGTCCCCGCCGGCTTCCATCCGCCGTCGACATTTTCGAGTACGACCCGGCGACCAACAGCATCAGCACAGTCCCGGCCGCGTCGACGGCGCCGATTGTGCCGTACCAGGGTCGCATGCTGATGCTGCCGACCGGACAGGTGTTGTACACGACGTGCTCGTCCACGGTCGACATCTATACGCCCGACGACGCGCCGGACCCGGTGTGGCGGCCGACGATCACTGCGAGCCCGAGCATGCTGGTGCCCGGCGGCACCTACACGCTGAAGGGCCGTCAGATCAACGGGCTGTCGCAGTGCGTGTACTACGGCAACGACGCAACCCAGGCCACGAACTATCCGATCGTGCGGCTCGAGTCCACCACCGGGCCGAACGTCTACTACTGCCGATCGACGGACGTTCTCGACCATGGGGCTCAATACCGGTACCGTCGTGCACAGCTGTCGCTTCAGGGTGCCGTCGACGGTGCCGCTCGGTCGTTACTGCTTGAGACTGATCGCCAACGGAATCGCGTACAGGAGCGTGCAAGTACGTGGACGTGGTCAAGCGCAAGAAGTGGTTCAAGGAGCTCAAGCTCGAGATCAAGGACAAGCTCGAGATTCTCGAAAACATCAAGTCCAAGCGGGTGCCGGACATCATCGACATCAAGGGGATCCGCGAAAACGAAATTCTCGAGCTGGTCGAAGAGGAGTGGGTGCGATCGGTGCGGACCATGGCGGAAAGCATCGACTCGGCTAACCAGGAGTTCGGACGCGCATTCATCGTGCCCGAAGAGCGTCCCGACATCGGCGTACCTGATCCGATCATCGAGGAGATCAGACCTACCCGCATCTCGGAAGCCGAGGCGCGCAAAGCGCAGGAGAAGCATGAGTACATACGCGGTCATAAGGTCACGGTCTCGAAGGAGGCCGAACGGTTGCACGACGAGATCCACGGCCGCACCGGAAACATCCGTGGGGAGGGCACGGTCAGGAAGTCGACGGCCAAGAAACCCAGGAAGCGGCCCGGAAGGCGCGGCGAGTCCGAGTGATCGTCGTGTTGGCCAGCCGCCATGACAAGGTGGCGGCTGACCTCGTGGCCCAGTGGCCGGCGGCCGCGCTGTGCTCCGCCGACGACCTGACTCGGCGGGGCTGGGTGTGGCCCGCAGCGGCGAACGGAAACGACGCCACCTGGGTTGTCGACGGAGAGGTCGTGCCGGACGAGCGCGTCACTGGCGTGTTCGTCCGGCGTTCAACGGTGTATGCCGAAGAACTGACGCGCACGCATCCGGATGACCGAACCTATCTGGCTGCGGAAACGCAGGCGTTTCTGGCATACGTCCTTTCGCGCACGGCTGCGCGGGTCGTCAACCCCGTCGATGATGGGGGCGCTTACGGCGAAGCCGCGCTTCGGCCCGAACGCTGGATGCAGGCTGCCGCGGACGTGGGTGTGGCGGCCGCTCCGCTCCGGGTCAGGAGTGCGAGACGGCAGCACGCGCCGGACCTGCCGACGAGCGTCGAGGTAGTGGGCGAGCAGGTACTGGGAGACTCCGGTCTGAAGGTGGCGCGCGCCGCATTGGCAGTGTGCCGATGCCTCGGCTTGCGCTGGGCGGTTGCCTCCTTCGACAAGCGCGGCCGACTGTCGGCAGTCACCACCTCGCCTGCGCCGTCGCCACAGGCTGCCGCCGCACTCGCAGGAATCCTCACGTGCAAGAGAGGCGCATAACCCTCGTCTGGGGGGCGACCGCAGATGAGCCGGTCGAAGCGGTACTCGACGCTCTCGCCGATCATTCGGCGGCCGTCGTGCATCTCGACGACCTGTCGCTGCGGCTTTTGCAATATGACTTCGTCATCGGACCACACCCGAAGGGCTGGCTGGAGATCGACGGCAACAGGATCGATATCGGTCAGATCTCCGGAGTCTACCTGCGACCCGGACCGCAACGTGCGGGGGCGGCGGCCGCCGCCGCAGGGGCGCTGCTCTCCGTTCTTCAAACGCATGCGGCGACGGTGATCAACCGGCCGGCGGCAGGCCGGTCCAACCTCGCCAAGCCTTTCCAGCTCGCGGCGCTCGCCGCGGCCGGCCTTGCGACGCCCGAGACGCTGGTCACTACGGAGCCCTCGGCGGCGCGAGCATTTCTGGAGCGCCATCGACGTATCGTCTTCAAATCGATCAGCGGTATCCGCAGCGTCGTCTCCACTCTCGAGTTCAGCGGCGCCTCTGTCGAACGGCTCGACAGACTCGGCCACGGGCCGGTGCAGCTCCAGCAGTGGATCGACGGCACCGACGTACGCGTGCACGTGGTCGGAGAGCGGTGGTTCGCGACCGCCATTGCGTCGGACGCGACCGACTACCGTTATGCCGGCCTTTCCGGCAGGCCGGCTGAACTCACGGAGTGCGAAGTGCCCGAAGAGCTCGGCCGGAAGCTTGTCGCCGTAACAAGCGCGATGGGACTCCTGGTGTCCGGGGTCGATCTTCGTCGCACTCCGAGCGGCAAGTGGTACTGCTTTGAGGTGAACCCGTCGCCCGGATTTACCTATTACGAGGCAAACACCGGCCAACCTATCGCGGCGGCAATCGCTGACCTGCTCACGCGGTGACTACACGGGGTTGGCGGTAGAGCGCGAACCCGCGTTTTCATTGCGTCGCGGCGGACCGTGTTTACGCGCCTGACAAGTCCTCGCTCGTGTAGATGTCCTGTTAACCGTCGGTACCCGGCGAGCGTCGTGACGGTGTCTGATCGTTGATTCGGGAGGCGACAGCGCGCATCGTCATAGTAGACTCCGGTCCAATGATTGTCGTAGGTGGCAAGCCTGGATGCCGCGATACCAGAAGAATGTCGACGCAACCGTTCGTCTCGTGCCCGCTCCGATCTACCCGACCCCTGTCCTTTCGGTCAGGATGCCCGGAAGTGGCCGCAACCATGAGTGGCGGATCAGCTAGAGAACGTTCGCTGTAGCGTTCGCGATCCAGCAACACAAACGCCGCGGGCAGGCCCCGGAGGGACACGCATGGCCGACGATCCGACCATTCAGTGGCTACAGCCGACGCGTTTCGGGATCGAAGTCGACGCGGACCAGAACGCCTGGAATTCGGGTCACGTGACCGACGTCGTGCCGCTGACCGACACACAGGATTCGGTCGTCGTCGCGACCGAGACCGGCGGCGTCTGGGTGATCTCGGGAAGCGCCAATCCGCTGGAGCTGAGCGACAGCTGGGACAAACCGGACGTGAAGTGCCTGACGGTGGGGCCGGACGCGCCGCGCCATCTCTTCGCCGCGTGCGCCAACGTCTACTCCGGTGACCCAGCGGCGACCGGTCCGGTGATCATGGAGACCGATCTGTCGGCGCTCGCGCCGCTTCTCAACTGGCTGCCGGTCACTCCCGCGCTGCCGGCGAGCGCGGGGCGGGTCATGCGGACCGCGGTGCTGCGCTCGCGCCGGATCATCGTCGTTGCCTGCGCCAAGATAATGCCGGGCGACACCGGTGGCATCTTCTGGGCGCACATCCCGGCATCGCGCTTCAACGCCTCGGACCCGCCGCGGGCTCCTTATGTTTGGCGTGAGGCGACGATCGAGGGGGAGCCCAGCCCGCGCGGCTTCTGGGACGTGGTTTTCGCCTCCCGGCGCGGCCAGGTGCCTCGCGACAACCTCGACGACCTGAACGATGTCCTGGTGGTCGCGGGTGGCTTCCAGGGCGGCGGCCTCTATGTCGGGGTTGTCGAAGGGCCTCACGACCTGGTCTTCCGCCGCCCGACCGTCGCCGACAGCGACGGCGATGACGCAACCGCGATCTTCTTCCAGAATTGTGGCACGACCTCGGTCTCGTCCTGTGCGGAGATCCCGAATGTGGTCTATGGCGCCAGCGCCTGGACGGACGGCCGCCTCAACGTGGTGCTGCGCTCCAAGGATGGCGGCCGGCACTGGGCATTCTGCAAGGCGGGGATGGTGAACGCCACGAGCCCGCTGGACCTCCTGGCCTTTCGCACCGGCGAGCAGGGGGCATCCTGGAACAACTGCATCGCGGCGCATCCGGGAAATCCAGGCATGGCGGCCGTCGGCTGGCAGTCGGGCAGCTACCTGACGCTCGACGGGGGTAGCGAGTGGCGCCCGATCGACGGCGGCAACCACCTCCATCCAGACGTGCACGCCTTCCTCTTCCAGAAGGACGTGCCCGATTCTATCGGCAAGCTCTATATCGGCAGCGACGGCGGGCTCGCGCGTGTCAACCTCGACGACTGGCTGGGGCTGACCGGGCAGCCGTTCCGCAGCGACTACAATCGCAGTCTGCCGGTACTGCAGTGCTATTCGAACCTTGTCAGGCAGTTCTACGGGTCGATGGACGCGTCGAGACGGCGGTTCGGGCTGATAGCGACGGGGCTGCAGGACAACGGCAATGTCTATTGCACGCTGGCGCCGCTCGAGCCCTGGCGGCGCGCGGACGGCGGCGACGGCGGCTGGAACGCCTTCCTGGCCGACGATACCTATGCGCGCAACGTCAAGGGCGAGCCGGTGGTGACGACGACCACGCCCGACCCGTCCGGCGCCTCCACCACCGCGATCGTGCCGATCACCAAGCCGGTGCCGGGCGATCCTGGCGGGCTGAAGGGCCCGGTGGCCGAGCCGGTGATGGCGCCGCGCTTCCGGAACGCCGAAGGGCGGCTGATGCTGGCGGTCTCGTCACGCGGGGCGGAGATCTACGGGCTGTTCAGCGACGGCGTCAGCGACGGCGCCGCCCCGCCGAACTACACATACGAGCGGCTGGGGGCGGTGCCGGCGAGCGAGTACGTGACGGCGCTGGCCGCGCACCGGGGCGACCGCGTGTTCGCGGGCACCTACGGTGGCAAGATCTACTCTCTCGATGCAGGCTCAGGGGCAGTGACGGAGCAACCGGTGAACCTGCCGAAGCCGTCACCGAGCACGCAGATGCAGGGCGGCGCGGTCACGCGCATCGCCGGGTTCAGCGACGGCGAGATGTTCGCGGTGCTGATCAATGCAACGGAGGCCGCCACGACCAAGGCACCCGTGCCTTTGGTCTTGCTGCTGACGCCGCTGATGCAGACCTACGTGCTTGCCTTCGACGGCGGGGGCTGGACCAATACCCCTGGGATCGGCCTGCCGAACGATCTCATCTATGGCATGGTGGCGGTGGCGGCGCCACAAACGCGCGTCGAGCACGGGCTCCTCGTCGCGACGGACGCCGCGGTCTATATCAGCCGCGACAACGCGCAGACTTGGCAGCGGGCATCCAAGGGTCTGCCGCGTCGGCCGCATTGCGCCGACCTCCGCTTCGTCGCGCCGGGAAACCAGGGAGGGACGATCTTCTCAGCACCTACGGTCGCTCCGTCTGGACCGCGAACCTCGCCTGACGGGGCGGGCGGTCTTCGAGCGCGAGCGTCTGGTCCTTGCCGTTCACGCCGCGAGTCGGTCCACGCTCGTGTCGGACGCCTCGGGCCCGAAGAGCGACCATCGCCGCTGGATACGCCGAACGGCGGCGGAGGCCCGGGTTCATGCTTGGTCCTAGGTACAGCGCGGGCAACGGGGTCGTCAAGGAATCCGCGAGGCTGTCGAGGATCGCGCGCGAGACCGTCGCCCAGGCCGGGTGCTGGCCTACGTCGACGAGTTCCGGATGCTCTCCATGTTGTTCTTCTCGATGATGCTGCTGATCCCGTTCTTGAAGAGGGTTCGCACCGAGCCGCCGCCCGGCGAGCGCGTCGAGGGGCTGCGGGCGCCCGGCGACCCGCCGCGCGGCCGGGCGGCGGTCGAGAAAGCGTAGGTCACTTCAGGGGATGCGGAGCCTCGACGCCACCGGCTCCGCGGCCGTCGCGACGTCGACCGACTTGCGCGCCGGCATGTAGTCGATCCCGGCCTTGATGTCGCTCGGCTTGCGGCTCGCCAGATCCCTCACGACCGTCCGCTTCCGCTTCGAACCGGCCTTGGCCGCCTTCTTCTTCTTCATCGGGATCCTCCTCTCGCTTCGATGAGACGCTCTCTTCGATGCGACGCCACCCATACGCAGGACTACGGCTCCTCCAATCGCGGGGGCCCGGAGTATAGCCGACCGCGTTCGACGGTGACAAGGGGCTCGGCGTCGTCCATGGCGACCTGTCGGAGCGGTCGCTGCAGCACGCTGCGCGGCAGCCCCAGCTCGCCGGCGATGCGGGCGTGCGACTCGGCAGCCACGCCGATGTCGACCACGGTCGTGCACCCGTTGCGGAGCATCTCGGCCATCGCGAAGCGGCCGCCGACCTCGGGGTCCTGGCGCGGCCCCAGCGACTTCGCGCCCTTCCTGGCACCGTAGTAGTTCAGGAAGCCCGTGTGGAAGTAGTCGCGGCGGCCGACGTCGGCGATCAGCCGGCCACCGGCCTCGACGTCGGCGTGGCAGTGGATGTTGACGAGCCCGGGAATCACGAGCTTGCCGGTGGCGTCGATGCGTCGATCGACGGGCCCGGCGAACGCGCGGCCCACGAACGTCACCCGGTCGTCCTCGAAGACGAGCGCGCCGTTGCGCAGCAGCCGGTGGCTACCGGCCGCGTGGGCGACGACGTCGCCGCCGTGGATCAGGGTCTTCATCGAATCCTCCTCACTCCTCGCCGGCCGGCGCCAGCCACGGGCACGCGAGCCGCTCGACCAGCGACACCGCGCCGAAGAGCACGATGGCCATCACCGACAGCAGGATCATCGCGCTGAAGGCCAGCTCGGTCTTCCAGTACGAGGTCGCCGACAGGATCAGGTAGCCCAGTCCCTGGTCGGAGCCGACGAACTCGCCGACCACGGCGCCGATGACCGACAGCGTGATGGCGACCTTGGCGCCGGCGAAGACGAACGGCATCGCCATCGGCAGCCGGACCTTGAGGAAGGTCTTGAACGCGCTGGCCCGGTACGAGCGGCTCAGGTCGAGCAGCTCCGGCGGCGTGGCGGCCAGCCCGGTCGCGGTGTCCACGACGACCGGGAAGAACGCGACGAGGAACGCGACGAAGATCTTGGGGATCTCGCCGTGGCCGAGGACCAGCAGCAGCACCGGCGCGATGGCGATCTTGGGGACGGACTGCGCCAGCACGATCAGCGGGTACAGCGCGCTCTTCAGCGTCGGCGAGTAGACGATGAGAATGGCGAGCGGCACCCCGACCACGCATCGACAGCGCGAAGCCGCCGAGCGTCTCGTAGAGCGTCACCCACGTGTGGCCGATGAACCGGTAGCGCCACTCCCAGCCCTCGGCGAGGATGGCCGACGGCGCCGGCATGATGAAGCGCGGAATGCGGAAGGCCCGGGTGGCGGCCTCCCACGCCAGCAGCACGCCGGCCAGCGTGACGGCCGGCACGACGTACTCGGTCAGGAGGCGCCGGCGGATCATCGGGCGGGCGCCCGGCCCGCGAAGATGAGGCCGCGCACCTCGTCGCTGGCGGCCTTGAACCGCGGATCGAACTCGAGGTCCATCGTGCGCGGCCGCGGCAGGTCGACGGTCAGGACGCGGGCGACGCGGCCCGGGCGGGGCGTCATGACCACCACGCGGTCGGCGAGCAGGATCGCCTCCGGGATGCTGTGGGTGACGAACAGGATGGTCTTGCGACGCTCCTCCCAGATGCGCAGCAGCTCCAGGCTCATCTCCTCCCGCGTCATCGCGTCGAGGGCGCCGAACGGCTCGTCCATCAGGAGCAGGCTCGGATCGGGCAGCAGCGCCCGGCAGATCGCCACCCGCTGCTGCATGCCGCCCGACAGCTCGCGCGGGTACTTCGTCTCGAAGCCGCCCAGCCCGGTCAGCTCCAGCAGGTCGCCGGCCGGCTTGCGGTACTGTCGCGGGTCCAGCCCCAGCATCTCGACGGAGAAGAGGACGTTGTCGAGCACCGAGCGCCAGGGCAGCAGGACCGGCTGCTGGAAGACGAAGCCGACGTCGGGGAACGGCTCGCGGACCGCCGCCCCGCGGATGTGGATGGTGCCCCGCGTGGCCGGGGTGAGGCCGGCGACCAGCTTCAGCAGCGTGCTCTTGCCGCAGCCGCTGGCGCCGACCAGCGTGACGAACTCGTTCTCGCCGACCTCGAGCGTGATGTCTTCCACGGCGCGCACGAGGTCGCCTCGCCGCGTCCGGTAGGTCTTCTCGACGTGGTCGAGGCGGATCACCTCGGGTGCGTGCGGCTACTTCTTCTCGGGCAGCAGGTCGTTCGTGTACAGCTCCTCGAGCGGCACCTTGCGCTTCAGCTCGAGGTACTGCGTGTAGGTGTCGCGCGTCTTCTCCAGCCGGGCCGCTTCGAACTGGCCCACGGCGACCTTGCCGGCCGGTGACCTCCTCGGCGTACACGAAGCGCGCGGCGACCTGGGCGGCGCCGAGCGCGCCGTCGGGATCGACCTCGGGATGGTGCTTGAGCAGGTAGCCCACGCCCTCGTCGAAGTGCTTGCCGCGGAACGCGTAGTCGGCGCCCTTGAGCGTCGCGCGCAGGAAGGCCTTGAGGCCGTCGGGGTCCTTGGCGATCGTGTCCTCGCGGGCCACGAGCGAGGTCGAGGAGAGATCGAGGCCGAGGTCGGCCCACGCCGTGAGCAGCCGGAGGTCGACGTTCTGCTGCTTGGCGATCTTGCGGATGCGCGCCTCGTGCACCACGAAGAACGGCACCGCGTCGGTGGCACCCCGGATGAGCGACGGCGGCATCGAGGCCGCGTCCATCGTCACCCACGTCACCGAGCCGGGCTTGAGGCCCGAGAGCTTCTCGAAGAGCGGCCACAGGATCTGGTGGCTGTTGCCGGCCGAGATCGCGAGCTTCTTGCCCTCGAGGTCTTTCGGCGTCTTGATGGGCGAGTCGGTGCGCACGAAGATGCCGTGGGGCGGGCGGCGGTACCAGAGCGCGATGGCCTTGACCTTGACGTCGGTGTTCGCGCGGGCGGCGATCAGCGCCGACATGTCGGCGATGCCGACCTCGCCCTGGCCGGCCGCGATGCGCTTGACGGTGTCGCCCGAGCCCTGGCCGCGGAGGATCTTCACGTCGAGCCCCTCGTCGCGATACCAGCCCTTCTCCAGCGCCGTGTAGTGCGGCGATGTACTCGCCGGTCGGCACGAAGTCGAGGATCAGCGTCCACGGACGCAGCGGCTTGGGCTGGGCCGGCCCGCTCGCGGGCACGGCCACCAAGACGAGCACCAGCAGCGTGAGCACGATTCGGGCAGCTCGAGTCATCCTGATCCTCCGCGGAGTCGGCGCGCGTCGCGCGCGTGCTGCATGCTTTCTCACGCGGTCCCGGGCGTGTCAAGCCCGTGGGATAATCGCCGCCGACGATGACCGCGCTGGCCGTGCGCAACCTCGACAAGTCGTTCGGTGGCCTGCGCGTCACGTCGGGCGTGAACCTCGTGGTCGAGCCGGGCGAGCGGCGACTCATCATCGGCCCCAACGGCGCCGGCAAGACGACGCTGTTCAACCTCATCACCGGCGAGCTGGCGCCCGACCGCGGCTCGGTCGCGCTCTTCGGCCGCGACATCACGCGCGTGCCGAGCCGGCGGCGCTTCCACCTCGGCATGGCGCGCACCTACCAGATCATCACGCTCTTCCCGGGCGAGACGCTGCTGCGCAACGTCACCCTGGCCCTGCTCGGCCTGTCGCGGCTGCGCTGGAACCCGCTCGCGCGGCTGGCCCGGCAGGAGGCGCTCCTGGCCCGGGCGCGCGCGACGCTGGCCCGGGTGGGGCTGGAGCCGCTGGCCGACCGGCCGCTGCGGGAGACGTCCTACGGCGAGCGGCGGCGGGTCGAGATCGCCATGGCGCTGGCCCAGAACCCCAGGCTGCTCCTGCTCGACGAGCCGTTCGCCGGCCTGTCGGTCGAGGAGCGACGCGACGTGCTGCAGCTGGTGACCGGCATCCCGCGCGACGTCACGATCGTGATGATCGAGCACGACATGGACGTGGCGCTCGACTTCGCCGAGCGCATCACCGTGCTGCACTTCGGCGAGGTCGTCGTGGAGGGCACGCGCGGCGAGGTGGTCGCGCACCCGCGCACGCGCGAGATCTACCTTGGCGACTGACGCGCTGGCGCTGAGCGGGATCGACGCGTTCTACGGCGACAGCCACGTGCTGCACGAGGTGTCGCTGCGCCTGGGCGGGGGCCGGCTGCTCGGCCTGCTCGGCCGCAACGGGGCCGGCAAGACGACGACCATGAGCGTGACGGTGGGGCTGCTGCCGCCACGCCGCGGCACCGTCACGATCGACGGCCGCCCCGTCACCGGCAGCGCGCCGGAGACCATCGCCGCCCACGGCGTGGCGCTGGTGCCGCAGGGCCGCCGGGTGTTCCGCAGCCTCACCGTGCGCGAGAACCTCGCGGTGGCCGGTCGCACGCCGCGCGACGGCGCGCCGGCGCCGTGGACGCTCGATACCGTCTACGGCGTGTTTCCCGCGGCTGCGCGAGCGGCACCGCCAGATGCGCCGGCTCGCTGTCCGGCGGCGAGCAGCAGATGCTGGCCATCGGCCGCGCGCTCATGGCCAATCCCCGCGTGCTCCTGATGGACGAGCCGTCGGAGGGGCTGGCGCCACAGATCGTCGCCGAGGTCATGGCCACGATCCGGGCGCTGAAGGCCCAGGGGCTGTCGATCGTGCTGGTCGAGCAGAACGCCCGGCTCGTGTTCGAGGTGGCCGACGACGTCGTCATCCTCAACAGCGGCCGCGTCGTCTTCGCGGGGCCGGCCGGCGAGCTGACGGCCGCCGGCGTCGACCTGCGCCAGCACCTCGGGATTTTTTGACATGGGGGCCCCGAGATGGCCCCCAAGCCCCCCAACGTTCGTCGCCCCCCGGCAAAGCCGGGGTGCTCCTCGACAACTCGCGCGGCCTGGGCGGCCCCGAGATCGCCCCAACCCCCCCGGGCGGCTCGGGGCTCCCCGGCGAAGCCGTGGCGCTCCTCGATCAGTAGCTGAAGGCGCGAAACTGCGAGGGGGCGAGCTCGACGACCGACATGCTGCCGTCCCGCGCCCACTTCAGCATCTCGTCGGCGTATGAGTCTTTGTCCGTTCCCGTGTACTTGAGCAGCGCCTTGCGGCACACGTCGACGGCCAGGTCGACGTCGTCGTCGATCATCCGCACGGCGGCCCGCCCGCGGACGCCCTGCGCGTCCCCGGTGGCCGAGCCCCGGTCCACCGCGAAGTAGGCGCGGGGGGTCGCCCGCAGCACGTTCGCCTTGTGCGATGCCTTGCCGACCGCGACGCGAAATACCCCGTGCTCGAACACGTGCCACACGGGATTCACGAGCGGCCAGCCCTTGCCGTCCACCATCCCGAGGTGCATGACGATGGGCTCCCCGAGCAGGGCCAGCACCTCGTCCTCGGACAGAACGCGCGCCGTCGGATCGGCCGCGACGATATTCATGGGCGATCCTCCAGGTTGGGGCTTCCTGTCGACGTCGGCGCCCAGCGTACACCGACCCCGAAGCCGGCGGGGTTCAGCGACGGCCTCGCCGTTCCTCCAGCACGAGTCCCTGGAGCGCGCGGCCGACGGTGCCGCGCGTGTCGCAGATCCGGGTGTCGGCCAGCCCGATGCCGCTCGGCTCGTAGGTCGAGACCGAGTCGAGGCCCACCCACTCCCCCTCCAGCGGTCGGGACACCGCGACGGTGAGGTCGGCATTGATCGCGCTCTGCAGCCGGTGATCGATGGCGGCACTGACACCGCTGCCGGAGTCGCCGGCGATGAGCACGCGCTCCAGCGGCGACGGCGCCGCGTCCGGAACGAGCGGCACCCGCTGCCGCATCCACGCCGCCACGCGGCCGGTGCCCCATTCGCCCCGCGCCAGGCGTGTCTCCATCGCGGTGTGGTAGCCGTCGGGCTCGCGAAAGAACGGAAACTGGAAGGGGCGCGAGGCTTCCGGCGGCGGCAGCGTGGGCCCGTCGGTCACGAGGCTCACGGACACGGCGTCCCGCCGGATGAGGGTGACCACGGCGTGCGCGACGACCGTCTCGGCGTGGAGCAGCAGGCCGATCCACCGCTGCACCTTGGCCCCCGCGCGCAGGGGATCGAGGCGGACGCGCAGCCGGTCGATCGGCACCGGCCGGAGAAAGTCGACGGTG
Organism: uncultured Acidimicrobiales bacterium; assembly: GCA_963735395.1. Lineage (GTDB taxonomy): Bacteria > Actinomycetota > Acidimicrobiia > Acidimicrobiales > VFJN01 > ZC4RG19. Next base: position 39,882 of record CAVTKV010000004.1, read on the forward strand.
AGACGGACGACCGAGAACTCGGGCGCCGCGGCCTCGACGACGTGCGCGATGAGCGCGGCCGGCGGGCCGCCGTGCTGGTGCGCCGCGCTCCACGGCCCGCGGGTGTGCGAGGTGGCGATCCAGCCATCGCCGTCGGAAACGAAGAACGCGTCAGTCATGGCCGGGGCACCTCGCCGCTACGGCCAGGCGTGCTCGACCGGCCTCCCCGGCCGCCGCAGCAGCCCCACGGCGATGCCGAGGTTCAGCAGGTTCCACAGGATGCCGTTGAGGAACGCGGCCTGGTAGGAGCCGGTCAGATCGAAGATCACGCCGGACATCCAGCCGCCGAGCGCCATGCCGAACACGGTGGCCATCAGCACGGTGCCGACGCGCACGCCGGCCTCCTCGGGGGAAAGAACTCGCGGACGATGACGGCGTAGGCGGGCACGATCCCGCCCTGGAACAGACCGAACAGCGCCGACACGATGTAGAGCGAGGCGAGTCCGTCGAAGGGCAGGAAGAGGACGAGCGCCAGGGCTTGCAGGCTCGAGCCCAGCAGCAGCGTGCGCCGCCCGCCGATGCGGTCGCAGATCCAGCCCGACGCGAGCCGGCTCACGACGCCGAAGCCCAGCATCAGCGACAGCATCTGCGCGCCGTGCGCCGCGCCGTGGCCCAGATCGCCGGAGTACGCGACGATGTGGACCTGCGGCATCGACATCGCGACGCAGCAGCTCAGGCCGGCGATGACCAGCACGGTCTGCAGCGCGGCCGGCGACATCCCCAGGGGCCGCGGCGACCGCGACGCGACACCCGGGGTCGCGGACGTGGTCCTCGGTCAGCGGCGACCGCCGCCGGAGGGCCAGCGCCAGCGGCAACATGGTCGCCACGCAGAAGACGGCGATGCCCAGGTACGTCCGGCGCCAGCCCTCGCTCTGGATGAAGTGCTGCACGACGGGCGGCCACACCGTTCCGGCGAGGTAGCTGCCGCTCGCGATGATCGCCACGGCCATGCCGCGATGACGGGTGAACCAGAGCGAGGTGTCGGCGAGAGCGGCGCGAACGTGGCCGAGCTGGCGACGCCCACCAGCAGGCCCTGGGCCAGGATGAACTGCCAGAGGCTCGTCGCCTGGCTGGCGACGGCATAGCCGAGCCCCAGAGAGATGGCCCCGCCGGCGACGGGGACGATGATGCCGAAGCGATCGGAGAGGCGCCCCATCAGGATGCCGCCGAAGCCGAAGCAGATCATCGTCATGGTGTAGGGCAGCGAGGCGGCGGAGCGCGCGACGCCGAACTCCGCCTGGACCGCCGGCAGGACCACGATCACCGACCACATGCCGACGCCGCCGATGGCCGACAGCAACAGCGCGGCGAAGAGCCGGGTCCAGGCGTAGGCGGACTCCGGCACGTCACGCGAGGCGTGCTCCGCTGCGGCTCCCGACGTCGACGGCGGGGTCAGGCACGAGGCGCGGCGAGGCGCTACTTCGCGGGGGGCGCGACGGAGACGCCGCGGGCGCCCGTCTTCTCGATCGCGCGGGCGACGAGCCCCGACGCCTTCGCGTCCTCGACGACCCGCCGCAGGTAGGCGAGGCCGGCGTCGCGGCCCTTGGGCACCGCGATGGACTGCTGGACGCCCATGAAGCGCCCCTCCACGATGCGCGATCCGGGCAGCTGCTGGGCCCGGTCGTGCAGCGCCTGCGTCAGGCCGGCCAGCGCCTCCACCTTGCCCGCTACGAGAAGGTCGAACGCCGCGTCGCCCCCCGCCGTCGACACGAGCTGGGCGTGCTTCAGATTGCGGCTGCAGGAACAGCTCGTAGTTGGCGCGGGCCGGCGCCGCGACGCGCACGCCCTCGCGGTCCACGTCGGCCGCCGTGCGCAGCGGTGATGCGCCCGGCACGAGGTAGGTCGCCTCGATCTCGAGGTACGCCGCGGTGAAGCTCATCAGCGCCTCGCGCTTGCGGATCGGAGCCGAGGAAGGCGATGTCCCACGTGCCGGTCGGCGCCGCGTCGCCCATGACGGCGACGCTGTCGAAGGCGACGATCTCGATGGGCACGCCGAGCCGCCGGCCCAGCTCCTGCGCCAGGTCGACCGCCACGCCGCGCGACTCCCCGGTGGCCCGGTCCTTCGTGGCGAGGATGAAGTTGCCGTAGTTGATCGCGGCACGGAGCTTCCCGGTCGGGGCGAGGTCGGCGCGGACGGCGGACGTGATGTCAGTCATGGTTGTACACGATACCAGCAGAATCGCCGCGCAGAGGCTCCCGGTGAAGCTGGGTCACTTCCCGTAGAGCCAGTGAGGCAACCACAGGGCGATCCCGGGGAAGAGCATCACCAGCAGCAGCCCGATCAGCTGGAGCCCCATGAACTCGACCATCCCCCAGTGGATATCGGTGAGCGTCCAGTCCGGCGCCACCGCCTTGAGGTAGTACGCCGCCGTCGCCACGCGGCGGTGACAGGAACGTCGTCTGGAAGTTCACGGCGATCAGGACCGCGAACCAGAGGGGGTCGAAGCCCAGGGCCATGATCGTCGGCTGGAACAGGGGCACGAACACGAAGACGAGCGTCGGCCACTCGAATGGCCAGCCGAGCAGGAAGATCAGGAGCATGACGACCAGCAGCGTGCCCGTGGGCGGCAACGGCAACCCGACGAGGATGTCGGTCAGGAGCGAGGCCGAGCCGAGGCGCGCGAAGATCCCGCCGAAGATGTTCGAGGCGACGGCCAGGAAGAGCATCATGCTCGACTGCTGGGCGGTCTGGATCACCGCGGTCTTGAACTGCTTCCAGGAGAGCGTTCGGTAGAGCGCGGCCATGATGAGCGTGCCCACGACCCCCACGCCGGCCGCCTCGGTCGGCGTGGCCATGCCGGCCAGGATCGGCCCGAGCGTCACCGCGGTCAGGAGGGCGTGGGGCAGCATCCCGAGCGTCAGCTCGGCGGCGAGCGTCCGGAGCGGAATCGCGCGCTCCGCGGGCGGCAGCGGCGGCCCCAGGCGCGGATCGATCAGGCAGCGGACGATCGTCCACACGATGAAGATCCCCGCCAGCAGGAAGCCCGGGCCGAACGAGGCCGCGTAGAGGGAGATCACCGGGACGCCCATCATCGGCCCCATCACGACCAGCATCACGCTCGGCGGGATCAGGATGCCGAGGCTGCCGCCGGCGGTGATGGCCCCGGCCGAGAGCCGCGGGCTGTATCCCGCCCTGATCATGGCCGGCGCCGCCATGATGCCGACGACCGCGACGGTCGCGCCCACGGTACCGGCGGCGATCCCGAAGATGGTGGCGGTGACGAGCACCGCGACGTAGAGCGAGCCCGGCACGGGCCCCAGCAGAAGGCGGAGGGCGCGGAACAGCCGCTCCATGAGCCCGCCCTCCTCCAGGAGGTAGCCCATGAAGATGAACAGCGGCACCGCGGCGAGGACCTGCTCCTTCATGAGTCCGATGGTCTGGAGCACGACCAGGTAGAAGACCATGTCGCCGAGCGCCAGGTAGCCGAACGCGAGGGAGAGGAACAGCAGCGTGAAGGCGATGGGGAATCCGGCGAAGATCGCGACGAAGAAGACGCCGAGCAGGACGAAGCCGAGCAGCTCGTGGCTCACCGGGCGCGCCGCCCGGATCGTCCGCCCGCACCGGATCAGCTCGGAGACGCCCTGGAGCAGCAGGAGGGCCGCGGTCAGCGGGATGACGGCCTTGAACAGGTACATCGGCACACGGCACGCTCCCGATCCTCAGCGCCGTGCGCTCGCCGATGTCCCAGGCGAACACGCGCCTCGACCGCCCCCGCGTACAGGATGAACAGCAGGCCGGGGAAGAAGAAGAGCAGGTAGCAGACCGCGTCGATCGTGGCCCGCGTCTTCGCCGACCAGCGCTCGTAGAACACGTCGGTCCGGATGTGCCCGCCCTTGAGCAGGGTGTAGGCCGACGCCAGCATGAACTGGGCGCCGTAGGTCATGTAGGTGACTTCGTAGGTCCACTTGGTCGGGGCGTGGAAGGCGTAGCGGGCGATCACCTCGTACGCCGCCGCGACGGTCATCGGCACGATGAGCCAGCCCGCGAGCCAGCCGGTGGCCGTGCTCACGGCGTCGATGACCCTGACCACCCGGTCCAGCGCGCCGGCCACGGAGGGCGGCGGCGCGCCGCGGGGGGAGCTCAGGCGAGGTGCTTCTTGAAGAAGGCGATCGTCCGCTCCCAGGCCAGCTTGGCCGACGCCTCGTGGTAACGCGGCGTCGAGTTGTTGTGAAAGCCGTGCTGGGTGCCGGGATACATGTGCATCTCGTACTGAACGCCGCTCGCCTTCAGGGCCGCCTCGTAGGCCGGCCACAGCGCGTTGATGCGCTCGTCGCTCTCGGCGTACTGGATCAGCAGCGGCGCCTTGATGGCCGGCACGCCCGCCGTCTCGGCCGCCGCGCCGTAGAACGGCACGCCCGCTTTCAGATCTGCGCCGAGCGTGACCGCCAGGAAGTTGGTCGTGCTGCCGCCCCAGCAGAAACCCGTGACCCCGAGCTTGCCGGCGGACAGCGCGTGCGATTTCAAGAATCGCGCGCTGTTGACCATGTCCGTGCGCAGCTTGCCCTGGTCGAGGCCGGCCTGGAGGGTGCGGCCGTCGTCGTCGTTGCCGGGGTACCCGCCGACGGGCGACAACCCGTCGGGAGCGAGGGCCAGGAACCCCTCGGTCGCGGCTCGGCGAGCCACGTCCTCGATGTACGGATTGAGCCCGCGGTTCTCGTGGATCACCAGGACGGCGGGGAACGGCCCCGGCGCATTCGGCTGCACCAGGTACCCCCGCATGGTGCCGGAGGTGCCGCCCGGCGACGGGTAGGTCACGTACCGGGCCTTGATCCGCTGGTCGGTGAAGGAGATCGTCTGGGCCAGCGCATAGCGGGGCAACAGCGCCTGCGCCATGGCCAGGGAGCCGCCGATCGTCAGCACGCCGGCCCGCTGCAGGAACTCGCGCCGGTCGATGCGCCCGTGGCAGTACTCGTCGTAGAGATCGAACACGCGCCGGTCGATCTCGCTCTGGGTCAGCGCCGGCGGCGCCTCCGGTGCGAGGGTCGACCGATCCGCATTCCACTGTTCAGCCATGGCTGGACCTCCTCCGTTCGAGTCGGCATTCTAGCCCACGGTCACGGTCCGGGCCACCGTGTTCATGCCCATCACCGCCCTCCTTGACCTCCCTGTTGTCCGCGCGTATCAAGGGGGCACACGGCAGCAGCAGGAGGTCAGCATGGACAGGCAGCCCACTGAACGTCGCGACTTTCTGAGGCAGATGACGGCCCTGGGCGCCGCCGGCGTGCCTATCGTCGCGGGCTTGCGGCCGGGCCCCGCTCGGGCGGGCGAGGCGCCGGAAAAATCCGGACCGAAGGCGGCCTACAACCCGGCGGCCAAATTCGAGCTCAAGGTCAGCGAGGTGGAGGTCCGACGTACGCCGGCCGGGCGTCAGCTGATGGCCCGCGTGTATCAACCGCAGGGCGCGGGGCCGTTCCCGACGCTGCTCGATCTGCACGGCGGTGCCTGGCGCCGCAAGGACCGTCTCGCCGAGGAGCCGATGGACCGCGCCATCGCGGCCAGCGGCGTGCTGGTGGTGGCCATCGATCTGAGGCTCTCGACGGAAGCGCCGTACCCGGCGTCGGTGCAGGACGCCAACTACGGCGTGCGCTGGCTCAAGTCCAGAGCCGCCGAATGGAACGGCGACCCGTCGAGGATCGGCGTGTACGGCAGCTCCAGCGGCGGCCACGTCGCCCAGCTGCTGGGCATGCGCCCGCGCGATGCGCGCTACAACGCGATTCCCTTGCCCGCGGACCCGAGCCTCGATGCGACGGTGGCCTACGTGGCGACCCGCTCGCCGATCAGCGACCCGTACGCGCGCTTCCAGCAGGCGGAGCGGATGAAGCGCGAGGCGATGATCGAGAACAACCGGATCTACTTCAACCCGTGGGAAACGATCTACGAAGGCAATCCGCAGCAGATCCTCGAGCGCCGCGAGGCGGTCACCCTGGTGCCGATGCTGATCATGCAGGGCGCGCTCGACGACAACGTGCTGCCGGCCCTGCAGGAGAAATTCGCGGCGACCTACAGGGCGGCCGGCGGCGTGTGCGAGCTGACCGTCTTCGAGGACAGCGAACACGAGTGGGTCGCCAAGCCGGGGCCGCAAACCGACCGTGCCCGCGAGATGGTCAAGGCATTCATCGCGCGGCAGTTGAAGGGGTAGCCATGCTGATCGTCGATTCCCAGATCCACATCTGGCAGAACGGCAAGATGAGCGCGCACCATCGCCAGATTCCGACCTACTCGGTCGATGATGCGCTGGCCGAGATGGCCTCGGCCGGGGTCGATGCCGCGGTGATCCATCCGCCCAGCTCGCTCGGCGAGGCGGTCAACGTTCTCGCCGTGGAGGCGGCGCGCCGGCACCCCGACAAGTTCTGCATCCTCGGGCACTTCGACCTGGAGAGCCCGGATCGCGAGAGCATCGTGGCCCGTTGGCGCGAGCGGCCGGGCATGGTCGGGTTTCGATTCACCTTCAACCAGCCGCATCAGAAGGCGTGGTGGACCGATGGCTCGCTCGACTGGTTCTGGGCGGCGTCCGAGAGGGCGGCCTGCCCGATCGGCCTCCTGGCCGGCGGCAACATGGCGGCGCTGGCCAGGATCGCCGAGCGGCATCCGCGTCTGAAGCTGCACATCGATCACCTCGGGCGCAGTGGCGGCGGCAGCGGCGGTCACCGACGCCGCGGCCTTTGCCGACCTTCCCGACATGCTGGCGCTCGCCAAGTACCCCAATGTCGGCGTCAAGATGTCGGGCGCGCCGAGCTACTCGAGCGAGCCCTACCCGTACAAGAACATCCACGGCTATCTGCGCCAGATCTTCGAGGCCTTCGGCCCCGAGCGCGCGTTCTGGGGCACCGACATCACGCGCATGCCGTGCTCGTATCGGCAATGCGTGACGATGTTCACCGAGGAGTTGCCGTGGCTGAAGGGCCGCGACCTGGAGCGGGTGATGGGCGGGGCCGTGGTCGACTGGCTCGGCTGGAAGCGCCCCGCCTAACCTCGCTGGAGCCAGGCGGCCATCAGGCGGCCGCCATAGTCGTAGCCGTGATTCGGTCCATAGTTCTTGAGCGCGCCGTCCCATACGGCGATGGTCACCGGTGACGCCAGCTGCACGTAGTACTGCTGGCGCGCGAGATGGCGTTGCAGGTCGGCGAGGATCTCGCGGCGCTTCGCGGGATCGGCGGTACGCCGCTGGCGCACCAGCAAGTCGGTCACCACCGGGTCGTTCACGTGGCTCTGGTTCTTCAGCTCCTCGGGGTAGTGCGTCCCGTAGATGTAGTTGTCAGGGTCGACGAACGGCGTCTGGGGACCGTAGGTCATGGAGTCGAACTTGCCGAAATAGCAGCTCGCGATGAAGGCGCCGTACTCCTTCTGGTCGAGCTTCGTATCGATACCGACGTCCTTGAGATGCTTGAGGATCAGCTGGACGGTGTCCACGAACACGGTGGAGCCGTAGGTGGTGAAGCAGAGGCTCGCCGGGAAGCCGTTCGGATAACCCGCGGCGGCGAGCAGGCGTCGGGCCTCGCCGGGGTCGTGCCGGAAGTACCGCGCCCCGTCGCCGAGCTGGTCGACGGGCACCGACCATTCCTTGAACGCCGCCGGAATCGCGGCATTGAGGACCCCGACGCCCTCGAACGTCGCGTCGACGATGCCCAGGCGGTCGACGGCCATCGAGACGGCCTGGCGCACGCGGACGTCGTTGAAGGGCTTGATGTCCGTGCGCATCGAGATGTGAGTCTCGACGTTCGACACGAACTCCGCGGTGCGCAGCCCGGGCCGGCGCTGCTTCAACGTGTCCTTGATCTGCACCCAGTCGGTGCGCCCGATCGCGCCCACAAGGTCCCACCCCAGGTCGTACTTGCCGGCGAGGAAGGCGGACATGCGCGAGGCGTTGTCTTCGTCGACCACCATCTCGATGCGGTCGATGTGCGGCAGCCCTGGCTGGAAGTACTGCGGGTGCCGCACGAAGGTGAGGCCGACGTTCGGGCGATGGCTGTCCAGCATCCACGGCCCGGTGCCGATGACGGATTCAGCCTTCTTGAGGTCGCCGAACTTGTCCACCGCCTCCCGAGCCACGATGGCGACCGACATCGGGCTGGCGAGCATCTCGAGGAACCAGGCGTTGACCTCCTTCAGGACGATTCGCACTGTGTAGGGGTCCGGCGTCTCCACCCGGTCGACCGCCCGCAGCATGTACGCGCTCGGGTTGCCCTTGACGGTGAGGAAGCGCTCGATGGTGTACTTCACATCGGCGGACGTCAGCTCGCGACCGTTGACCGGCGGCCTCGGGTGCCAGCGGATACCTCGGCGCAGCTTGAAGACATAGGTGGTCTCGTTCGGCTGCGTCCACGACTCGGCGAGGTCGCCCTCGATCGTGAACGTTCCCGGGACGACGGAGGGCCCGGCCCTGTGCTTCACGAGACGGCTGTGGGTGAGGCTCAGCGGGACGTGCACCCGATAGGCCGTGGTGAGCATCGGATCGAACATCGGTGGATCCCAGCCCCGCACGGTGAGCGTCCCGCCCCGCCGAGGGGTTTGCGCGAGCGACGGCCCGGGGGCCGCAGCACCGGCGAGGGCGAGGCCGCCGAGGGTGAGCACGTCACGACGACTCCAGCGCATGACGATCCTCCTTCAGCGCGCTCGGCAACAGTATCGCATCGGCAGTATCGCATCGGACACGCAATAAGGCGCGGGATAGAGTGCCCGCGATGCGCCGTCGGCGCGACGGGGCGTTCGTCGACGAAGCGCTCGAAACCGATGGAGGTTCGATATGGCACGCGACGGCTATCTGATCCTCGACAGCGACCTTCACATGATGGAGCCGGACGATCTGTGGGCCCGCTACCTCGACGGGCCGCATCGAGCGAACCTGCCGCGGTTCTTCGGCGGGCAGCAGCAGAAGCTCAGCGACAGCTCCGAGGACAAGGGCAACGCCGACATCATCATGGGGATGGAGGTGCAGGGGCTGGCGATTCCCGCCCATGCCAAGGCGACGGCCGCCACCGCGTCCAGCCGCGAGCTGCGGCGCCGGAGCCGCGCGCGGCACCCGCACTTCCAGGTCGCGCGCGGGCGCGGCTTCGACCCGGAGTCGACCCTGACCGCGATGGACATCGAGGGCGTCGACGTCGCCGTCATGTACGGCACGCGCGGGCGGCAGATCTTGATGCACGACGACCTCGCGCCGGACTACGCGGCGGCGCTCGCGCGCGCCTACAACAACTGGGCGCACGACTATTGCCAGAGCCAGCCGGAGCGGCTGAAGTTCGCCGCCCAGGTCGCGATGCACAGCATCCCGGCGGCGATCGACGAGGCGCGCCGCTGCGTCAGGGAGCTGGGCGCCGTCGGCCATCATCGGCACCCCGAACCCCGTCAACGGCCAGCATCTGCACGACGAGGCGTGCGAGCCGCTGTGGAGCGCGCTGGAGGAGCTCGACGTGCCGATCGGATTTCATCCGACCGGCAACACCTCGCTCAAGGACGATGCCGGGCGGCGCTATCGTCGGCCACGCCAACTTCCACCCGATCGCCCACGCCATTCGCAATCCGGTCGAGCTGATGGGGGCGATCGCCAGCATGACCACCGGCGGCATCCTCGAACGCCACCCCCGGCTGCGCTGCGCGTTTCTCGAGGGCACCGCCGGATGGCTCTACTGGTGGCTGTGGCGGCTCGACGACCAGTGGGAGAAGTTCGGCCCGGGCTGCGAGCATCAGCTGTCGATGGCCGCCCGAGCGAGTACTTCAAGCGCCAGTGCTACATCGCGCTCGACGTGGACGAGGAGCCGGCGGTCGACGTCGTCAACAAGATGGGCGCCGACTACTTCGTGGTCTCGACCGACTATCCGCACTCCGACGGCGCGTTTCCCGAGGCGATGGAGCAGTTCTTCGGGCTGCCGTTCGGCGACGAGGTCCGCCGCAAGATCCTCTGGGACAACTGCGCGCGTCTCTACAACATCGACACGCCGGCGGCCGCCTTGACGAAGGACGCCACCCGCGTCTCCGCCGCCCGCGACTAACCGATTAACCGGGATGGGGGGCCTGGCCGCGGGCCCCCCATGCCCCCTTGACCACCTGCCGTCGGGTGCCTACGCTCGAGCGCATCAGAGCGATCTCCGCGAATCCACGTGCCTCGACAACTCCGCCACGAGGCCCGTCTCGATGACCGGCTCGGGCGGCCGGGCGGGCATGGCCTCGCTGAGCGCGCTCCGACATCGGGACTTCCGATTGTTCTGGGGCGGGCAGCTCGTGTCGCTGATCGGCACGTGGATGCAGAGCGTGGGGCAGGCGTGGCTGGTGCTGGAGCTGACGCACTCGCCGTTCCAGCTCGGACTCGTGAGCGCGCTGCAGTTCATCCCCGTCCTGCTGCTCTCGCCGATCGGCGGCGCGGCGCGAGCGATCGCCTCCGCAAGCGCCACATCCTCCTGGTGACGCAGGCGACGATGATGGTGCAGGCCTTCGTGCTGGCCGCCCTCGTGGGCAGCGGCCACGTCCGCTACTGGCACGTGGCGGTGCTCGCGGTCATCTACGGTGTGGGCCGCGCCCTCGACATCCCGGCCCGTCAGGCCTACGTCACCGATCTCGTCGGCCGGGCCGACGTGCCCAACGCCATCGCGCTCAACTCGGTCGTGTTCAACGGCGCCCGCATCGTGGGCCCCGCGGTGGCGGGGCTGCTCATCGCCCGCTTCGGCGTGGCGCCGGCGTTCTTCGTCAACGGCGTGAGCTTCCTCGCGGTCCTGGCCGCGCTCCTGGCGATCCGCACGGACGGGCGTCCCGACCCGGCGGGCCGGCTCGGCCTGCGGGAGGGACTCGTCGGCGCGCTGACCTACGCCGCCCAGACGCCGACGATCGCATTCACGCTCGGTCTGCTCGTGGTGGTGAGCTTGCTGGCGCTGAACTTCAACGTCGTGGTGCCACTGATCGCCTACGGCGTGCTGCACGAGGACGCGGGCTTCGGCCTGCTGATGTCGTCGGTGGCGCCGGCGCCATCGTCGGGGCGGTCGGCCTGCTGTTCCGGCGCGAGCGCCCGTCGGTCCCCACACTGGCGTGGACGCCCGCGGCTTCGGCCTGCTGATGTCGTCGGTGGGCGCCGGCGCCATGCGTCGGGGCGGTCGGCCTCACGCTGTTCCGGCGCGATGCGCCCGTCGGTCCCGACACTGGCGGGCGGCCGCGGCCACGCTGTGCGCCGGCCTGATCGCGCTGCGCGCTCGTCGGCAACTTCGCGGGGCGCTCGCGGTGCTGGCGGTGCTGGGCGCCTGCCAGATCTTCTTCACGACCGGCTGCAACACCACGCTGCAGCTCTCCACGCCCGACGCGCTGCGGGGGCGCGTCATGGGACTCTACGCGCTGGCCTTCGCCGGGATGTCGCCGTTCGGCGCGCTCCTGATCGGCACCGTCGCCGAGCACTGGGGGGTGCGGATGGCGTGCGCGGTGAGCGGTGGGGGTGGCCTCGTGGTGATCGGGACGCTCGCGCTTGTGCGACGCGCCTCGTGCGCTCGAGGTCGCCTGACTCGCGGCGCATGATGCCGGGACGCGCGTGGAATCGCGCAAAGATGAACAACTCCATTTCGTTTCTCTCTCGACTGTGGGGCGAGCGTCTGAGTAGACCGACCCGTGGGATAATCCGCCGCGTGACCTTCGCGCCCTTCGACGGCTACCACCGCCGCGCCGTCCCCGCGCCCGATCCGGAGCTGACCGAGGTCGGTCCCGGCACGCCGGGCGGCGAGTACCTGCGCCGGTTCTGGCAGCCGGTGGCCTTCGCCCGCGAGCTCACCGGCGCGCCGCTGCGCGTGCGCATCCTCGGCGAGGACCTCGTGGTCTTTCGCGATCGCGGCGGGCGCGTCGGCGTGCTGCACCTGCACTGCGCGCATCGGGGAACGTCGCTGGAGTTCGGCATCCCGGTCGAGCGCGGCATCCGCTGCTGCTATCACGGCTGGGTCTACGACGTCGACGGCCGGTGCCTGGAGACGCCGGGCGAGCCGCCGGGCAGCCGGCTGTCCGAGCGCGTCTGTCAGGGCGCCTATCCCACGCACGAGTTCACGGGGCTGATCTTCGCGTACCTGGGGCCGCCGGATCGGCGCCCGGCGTTTCCGATGTACGACAGCTACGAGGTGCCGGGCCACCAGCTCATGCCGGCGGCGAAGTTCACGCTGCCGTGCAACTGGCTGCAGGTGAAGGACAACAGCATGGACCCGGTGCACACCGCGTTCCTGCACGCGCTGAGCAGCGGCTACCAGTTCACCGAGGCGTTCGGCGTGGTCCCCGAGCTCGACTGGGTCGCTGACCGAGGCGGGCATGGTCTACATCGCGACGCGCCGGGTGGGCGAGCTGGTGTGGGTGCGCGTGTGCGACTTCATGCCGCCCAACGTGCACCAGTTCACGCGCGAGATCGAGGAGGCGACCGCGGCCAAGCCCGCCAGCCGGCCGGTCATCATCCGGTGGGCCGTGCCCAACGACGACACGCTGACCACGAACTTCGAGCTGGCCCAGGTCGATCCGGCGTGGGGGCTCACGCCCGAGCAGGTGGCGCAGCCCGGCTTCGGACAGTCGGACGATCGGCCGTACGCCGAGCGCCAGCGCTTTCCGGCCGACTTCGACGCGCAGTCGAGCCAGCGCGCCATCGCGGTCCACGCGCTCGAGCACCTGGCCTCGACCGACCGCGGCGTGATCATGCTGCGGCGCATCGTGCGCGACGGCATCCGCGCGGTGGCGCGCGGCGAGGACCCGTTCGGCGTCGCGCTGGCCCGAGGACAAGGCCATCCGGACGTTCACGCAGGACGTCGTGCTCCGGGTGCCGCCCGCGCCGACGCCGGACGACGACCGGCGGCTCCTGCGCGCCACCGGCCGCCAGGTCGTCGCGTGACGCGACGGCCACGGGGTGAGATGAGCGCTACACGCGCGGCGCGCCGCAGGCGCCCGCGCGCCGGCCGGCCCCGTGCAGATCGTGGTGACGCCAGGGTCGGGCGAGGGCCGAGCCCTGATCATCGCGCGGCGCCTGGCCACGCGGCTCAAGCGCCGCGGCCACGTGGTGGACGTCCGCTCGTTCACCGACCTGGCCGCGCTGGCGCCGTGGGCGGAGACCTGCCCGCCCGGGCACCTCGCACGTCGTCTGCATCGGCGGCGACGCCACGCTGAGCGCCGCGGCGGCGGCGGCCATCCGGTGCGACACGCCGTTCGTGCCGGTGCCCAACGGCTTCGGCAACGTCTTCGCCCAGGTCTTCGGCCACTCCAGCCAGGCCGGGGCGGTGGCGCGGCTGCTCGAGGAGGGCGAGGTCCGCCGCGTGGACGTCGGCGAGGTCCAGCGCGCCACCGGCGAGGAGCTCTTCCTCTCGCATCGCAGCTACGGATTCCTCGAGCACATCCAGCAGGTGGCCGAGCGCGGCGCGCCAGCAGCCGCGCCAGCGCCTGCTGCGCTACCTCTGGTACTACGGCGTCGCCCACCGCTTCCTGTTCCGCACACGCCTGGCCGCGCTTCCAGGTGGCGATCGACGGCAAGGACGTGGCGGACGACGCGGTGCTGGTGACGGTGGCCAACGTCGAGACGTACCGCGGCTTCCTCCCGCTGACGCCGACCGCCTCGCCCATCGACGGGCTGTTCGACGTGTTCGTGATCCCGCGCGTGTCCAAGCTCGGCCTGCTGCGGCGCCTGCTGTTCCTGATGTTCCGCCTGCGGGGCCGCTGGCGAGGCGTGACGATCTATCGGGGCCGGCGCGTGACGGTGACGACGCCGTGGCGGCGCGAGGAGCTGCGGGTGCGGCGGCGCGCGCTGCCGCTGCTGGTGCCGCCGGGCGCCGTCGACGCGCTGGCGCACCGCATCGTCGAGGACGCGCCGCCCGTCGAGCCTGGCCCTAGGCGCGCCCGCGCGGGCCGACCACCGCATGACGGCCAGCACCGCGAGGCCGACCACGACCCAGACGGCCTGGCGAGCGCGGCGCACGAAGCTGAACGCCAGGCCGGCGCCGGCGCCCAGGCCGAGCGTGGCGAAGGCCGCGGCGTTGGCCGCCTCGGTGGGGCCGAGGCTGGCCGGCACCAGGAAGGTCGCGAAGCGGACGCCCGAGCCCAGCGCCTCGATGATGGTCGCGGTCGTGAGGGAAACGCTCAGGCCGAGCGCCCACAGGATGATGAAGGCGTCGAGCGCGCCGAGCAGCCAGCCGACGAGGTGGAAGCCGAGCGAGAGCCCGAGCCGCCGCCACTCCTGCGGTAGTAGTCGCGCAGCGCGCGATCGAGCGTCTCGGCGTAGGCGGTGTCCCCGATCACCCCGAACATCTTCAGCAGCCGCCCGCCGCGCGCGACCAGCCCCGAGACCTGCACGCCGGCGAAGCCGCCCACGGCCACCACCTCCACGACCAGCAGCCACATCATCCAGCGCAGCAAGACCTCGGCGCTCGACCGGCAGCGTGCGCCAGGCCAGCCAGAGGCCCGCCAGCAGGAACACGGCCTGCGCCATGGTGATGGTGGTCTTGGCGATCACGATCGACGGCACGCTTTCCTCGTAGGTGACGTCGCGCCGCACGAGCCAGGCCTTGGCGGCCTCGCCGCCGACGGCGCCCACGGCGGTGACGACGTTCAGCGCCTCGCCGGCCAGGCGGGCCCCGAACAGGCGCCAGAACGGCGCGCGGTCGCTCGCGAAGGCGAAGCGCCACCCCAGCGTGTCGGCGGCCATGATGACCGCGTACGGTAGGCAGACGAGGGCGAACTGCCACCAGGCCAGGCGCCGCAGCGTCTCGAGGATCGGCTCGGTGCCGACGCGATAGACGAGGACGGCGAGGAGCAGGGCGCCGAGCACCAGGAAGACGGTCTTGATCGCCCGCATTCAGCCCATCTTGACGGCAACGAGCATGCCAGATCGTGAGAATAATATGACGGTGAAGGCCGGGCGCCGGTCATCGGTCCGCCGGGTCGTGCGCCGTGGCAAGCCGCGGCGGCTGCTCTCGGCTGCGCTCGTCTCCCTCGTCGGCTATCTCGCGCTGGCCATCTTCGCCACGCAGCAGCAGTTCTTCGCGCTCGACTACGGCACCCGCGACCTGGGTGCGTCTCCTGCACTACGAGGCGTTGAACCTGCCCATGGAGCTGGTGACGAGCCTCGGCGATCGCGTCGGGCTCGTCCTTCTGATCGCGATCGCGATCCCCCTGCTGTGGCGCGTGAACCGCCGCTGGGCGGTCGCCCTGCCGGTGCTCATGGCGGGCGCCGGGGCGCTGCAGTGGCTGGCCAAGACGGCGGCGGGGCGCGACCGCCCGAACCTGGCGCCGTGGGGCTTTCCGAGCGGCCACGTGCTGAGCCTCGTCGTCTTCTTCGGCCTGATGATCTACCTGATCGCGATGGCCTCGTCGCGCCGCCGCCGCTGGCGCGTGCTCGCCTGTCTGGTCGCCGCGATCCCCGTCGTCGTGGTGGCCTTCAGCCGGCTCTACCTCGACAAGCACTGGCTGTCGGACCTCGCCGGCGGCCTCACGATCGGCGCGGCCTATCTCTTGCTGGCGATCTGGCTGGTCGAGGTCGTCCTCACGCCGCCGACGAGGCCGCGCCAGATTTCCGGAGACACGGGAACCGGCACGTAGCTCGCTCGTTAGGCGGCCGGGTAACGCCAGCTAACCGCTGCAAACCTATGGAGGTACAGCGTCATGAGGACCCCCGCTCGCCTGCTCGCCCTCGTCCTGATCGTCGGCTCGGCCTCGGCTGTACAGGCCGACGACGACAAGTTCGCCGCCCGCCTGTCGGGGTACAACGAGGTCCACTTCATCGCCGGCGCCGACGCCCGCGCTGCGCGGCGCCGTCTCGACGCCGGCCCGGGGGTCGTTCGAGGCCCGGATCGACGACCGCAAGGACATCATCCACTACGAGCTGCACCTACGAGGGGCTGACCGGAGCACGTCACCCAGGCCCACATCCACTTCGGCCAGCGGCACACGGTCGGCGGCATCGTCGTGTGGCTGTGCCAGACGGCGGCCACTCCGGCGCCGGCAGCGGTTCTGCACTGACGCCCCCGTGCCTCGGGCCACGAGGGCACCGTGACCGGCACGATCACGCCCGCCCAGGTGCTCGAGGCCGTCGGCCAGGGGATCGCCGCCGGCGAGTTCGAGGAACTCGTCGCCGCGATCCGGGCCGGTCGCGCCTACGCGAACGTCCACAGCGCGACCTTCGGCGCCCGGCGAGATCCGCGGCCAGATCTTCGAGGGTAGAAACCACCGGCACTGATTTTCAGCGAACGTGGGGGGCCCCGATCATGGCCCCGCGCACACCGCCCACGCCCCGCCAGACGCTCGTCGCTGACCTCTGCGAGCGACGGGCTGGGGGCGGCCGTCCGGCTATCCGGTCCGGAGCGCGGCGGTCACCGGCAGGCGGGCGGCGCGGATGGCGGGGAGCAGGCCGCCGGCCACGCCGATCACCAGCGCCCACACCAGCCCCTTGGCCAGCAGGCCGCGCGTCACGCGGAAGTCGAAGGCGACCTGCGAGAAGGTGCTGAAGTTCAGCGTCGACAGCGTGGCGCCGTCGCAGTAGACGTAGGCCAGCGCGCCGCCGACCGCGCCGCCCAGCAGCGCCAGCACCAGCGCCTCGATCATCACCGAGACCACCACCGGCGCGCCGCCGAAGCCGATCGCGCGCAGCGTGGCGATCTCGACCTGGCGGCTGGCGATCGCCGAGTACATGCAGTTGAGCGCGCCGAAGGTGGCGCCGATCGCCATGAACACGGCCACGCTGTAGCCCAGCACGTCGATCAGCTTGGAGAGGACCGAGGCCTGCTTGGCGTAGTACTCCGGCTCGCGCAGCACGTTGATCGACAGGCGCCGGTCGCGGCTGATCGAGTCTTTCAGCGCGGTCAACCCGGCGTCGGAGGCGTCGGCGAGGGTGGCGGTGACCGACTGGAACCCGCCGCGGCGGAACGCCGACATCGCGACCTCGGCGTCGGCCCAGATCTCCGACTCGTGCACGTCGCCGCCGCTGTCGAAGATCCCGACCACGGTCCAGTCGCTGTCGCGGAAGGCGATGCGCGAGCCGACCGCGAGCCCCGCGAACTGCGCGGCGGCCTTGCGGCCCACGATCACCTCGCGCACGCCGCGCTCGAAGGGCCGGCCCTCGACGAGCGTGCACCTCGTCGCGGATGCCGAAGGCGGCCGGCTGCACGCCGCGGAACGGCACGTTGTTGGGATCGATCTGGCCCTTGCGCGGCAGATCGACCATCACGACGAGCTCGGCCGACACCAGCGGACGCCCCGCCGCGTCACGCGCGATGGCGGGCAGGCTGCCCGAGCACGATCGCCTGATCGCGCGCGACGCCGCTCGACAGCTCGGCGTCGGAGCCGGCGCGCAGCATGATCACGCGCGTGCGGCGCCCGGTGCTGGCCAGCGTGTGGCGGAAGCCCTCGGCCATGGCGAGCACCGAGACGAGCACGCCGACCACGCCCGCGATGCCGACGACGACGACCAGCGAGGTGCCGAGCCGCCGCGGCACGTTCTGCAGATTGATCAGCGTGATCTGGACGACCTGGTTCAGCCACGCCATGGCGTCACCGATGCCCCGCCAGCGCGTCGACGATGCGCAGCCGGCGCACGCGCAGCGCCGGCGGCAGCCCGATCGGCCAGCGCCAGCCCCACCGCGAGGCCGGCGGCCAGCAGCCACGTCTCGCCGGCGACGAACAGGGGCGGGAAGCGGCCGCCGGTCGACGCGTTGAGCACGGGCATCAGGCTGACGGCGGCGGCCATGCCGACGCCGCCGCCCAGGAGCAGCAGCAGCAGCGCCTCGCCGAGCACGAGCGCGGTCACCGTGCCGTCGGAGAAGCCGAGCGTCTTGAGGATGGCCAGCTCGGGGATCCGCTCGCGGATCGCCTGGGCCATGGTGTTGCCGGTCAGGATCAGGATCGTGAAGAACACCGCGAGCAGGATGCGCGTGACCAGCGCGCCGATGTCGCCGATCTGCTTGGCGAAGCCGATCGCGAACTCCTTCTCGGGCTGCGTCTTCGTCTCGTCGGGCGAGTTCGCGAACAGCCGGTCGATCTCCGCGGAGATGGTCTTGGCCTGCTCGGAGTCGGCGATCCGCACGATGTACCAGCCGGTCTTGCCCCGGCCGAACTGCCGCGCCTCGTCGAAGTAGGCGACGTTGATCAGCACCACGTCGGTGTTGCCCTGCACGGCCGGGTCCTCGGCGTCGATGACGCCGACCAGGTCGAACTCCCAGTTGAGGCTGCCGTCGGTCTTGGCGTGGATCTCGGAGGCGATCGGCAGCTTCTGGCCGACCTTCCAGCCGTAGCGGTCGGCCAGGCGCTGGCCGGCGATGGCGCCGGTGCGCGTCTTCACGAAGGCCTCGCGGTGCTCGGGGGCGATGGTGAACTCCGGGTACATGTCGAGGTAGCGGGCGGGGTCCACCGCGAACACCGGGAAGGCGTTGCTCTCGTTCTGGTACTTGGCGCCGAACCAGTCGGCGTTGGCGACGGCCACCACGCCGGGCACGCGCTCGATCCGGCGCAGGTAGGCCATCGGCAGCGGCTCGATGATCGAGTAGCGGGCGGTGGTGAGCAGGCGCTTGGCGTCGGCCGCGTCCGCGCCCGACTCGAAGGCCACCTGCACGGCCTGCAGCAGGCCGAACAGCAGGAACGCCACCAGCACCGAGAGCAGCGTGAGGATCGTGCGCGTCTTCTTCCGGAAGAGCTGCGCCCACAGCAGCGGCAGGTACTTCACGACCCGCCCGCTCCGGCGGCCTCCGCCAGCGTGCCCTTGTCCAGGTGCAGCGCGCGCTGCGGCGTACTCGGCCGCCTTGGGGTCGTGGGTGACCATCACGATGGTCTTGCCGTGCTCGCGGTTGAGCATCTGCAGCAGCAGCATGATCTCGTGCGCGGTGGCGCGGTCGAGGTCGCCGGTCGGCTCGTCGCAGACCAGCAGCGTGGGGTCGGAGACGATGGCGCGCGCGATGGCCACGCGCTGCTCCTGGCCGCCCGACAGCTCCTTGGGCTTGTGGCGGGCGCGGTCGTGCAGGCCGACCAGCGTCAGCGCGATCTCGGCGTGCCGCCGGCGCTGCGGCTGCGCCGAGGCTGGTGAGCAGCAGCGGCAGCTCCACGTTGCGCTGGGCCGAGAGCACCGGCAGCAGGTTGTAGAACTGGAAGACGAAGCCCACGTTGGCGGCCCGCCAGCGCGACAGCTCGCCGCTGCCGAGCTGGTCGATGCGCTGGCCGTCGACCGTGATGGTGCCGGCCGTCGGCGTGTCGAGCCCGCCGATGAGGTTGAGCAGCGTGGTCTTGCCGGAGCCGGACGGGCCCATCAGCGCGACGAAGTCGCCGCGGGGGATGTCGAGGTCGACGCCGTGCAGCACCTCGATGGTCTCGCCGCCGCGCCGGTACGTCTTGGTGACGCCGCGGATCTCGACGAGCGCGCTCACTCGCGCGCCCTCGGCCACTCGCACGGCGTCGCCGTCCTTCAGCGTGGGCGGCGGGCGCCACCACCACGCGCTCGCCGGCCGCGCAGGCCGCTCAGCGACCTCGCGCTCGGCGCCGACCGCCTGGCCCAGCGTGACGGCGCGGCGCTCCACGCGGTCGCCGGCGTAGACGAAGACCGCGCGCGTTGGCGCCCTCGGCGCGCACGGCGTCGGCGGGGACGAGCACGGCCGGGCGCGCGGCTGGCCGGGCGGCCGGCCGCCGGCTGCGGTCGTGAGGAACGCGACGCGCACGCCCATGTCGGGCACGATGCGCGCGTCCTTCGACTTGATGGCGATGCGCACCTTGACCGTGGCCTTGCTGCGGTCGGCGGTCGGGATGATCGCGATCACCGAGCCCGGGATCTTCCAGTCCGGGTAGGCGTTCAGCGTGGCCTCCACCGGCTGCTCGGCGGTGACGCGGTTGATGAACGACTCGTTGACGTCGACCTGGATCTCCAGCGAGTCCATGTCCACGATGGTGCCGATGCCGGTGCGGGTGAAGCCGCCGCCGGCCGAGATCGGCGAGATCATCTCGCCCGGCTGGGCGGACTTGGCGATCACCACGCCGCTGAACGGCGCGCGGATGACGGTGTTGTCGAGCTGCACCTGGGCCACGCGACACCGACTCGCCGGCCACCCGGACCTGCTCGACGTTGTTGGCCAGCCGGGCGCGCAGCATGTCGCGCTGGGCGAGCGGCGGCGTCGAGCGACTGGGCGGCGACGAGCTGGCGACGTGAACAGCTCCTGCTGCCGCGCGTAGTCGCGCTCGGCCTGGGCGAGCTGGGCGCGGATCTCGCCCTCCTGCGAGCGGGCGGCGGCGAGCTGGGCGCGCGCCAGCGCGAGCTGCGCCTTCGCCTCGGTGTCGTCGAGCCGGGCGAGGACGGCGCCCTCGGCCACGCGCTGGCCCTCCTCGATCAGCACCTCGGTGACCTTGCCGGTGATCTTCGCCGACACGGTCGCCTGCCGGCGCGCGGTGACGTAGCCGCTGGCGTCGAGCACCGAGCCGGCGCCGCCCGCGGTGGTCGCGGCGCGGGCGGCGACGGTGCGCACCGTGGGCGGCGTCAGCCGGGCCCACGCCAGCCAGGCGCCGGCGGCGACGGCGAGCAGCGCGACCACGGCGACGACGAGCCAGCGCCCGCGCGCCCGCCGGGGGCGCGCGTCGCGATCGATGCGCAGCTCCTTGAGGAGTTCCGATGTCGACATGGCAGGCAACCCATTCAGTGTGCCACAGGCGAGCCCGCGTGTCGGGTGCTAGACTCCCGCCCGGAAGGAGAACGACCGCATGGCCAAGCTGCCTGATCCGATCGACTCGCTGCCGCCCGAGGCCAAGCGCGTGTACGAGAAGATCACGGCCAAGCGCGGCCTGGTCCGCGGGCCGTTCGCCTCGCTCATGCACGACCCCGAGCTGGCCGAGCGCGTGGGCGATCTCGGCGAGTATCTGCGGTTCTGGCGGCACGCTGCCCGGCGACATCCGCGAGCTGGCCGTGCTCGTCACGGCCCGCGCCATCGATCAGCCCTACGAGTGGGTGGCACACGCGAAGATCGCGCGCGCCGAGAAGCTGCCCGACGACGTCATCGAGCGCGTGCGCACCCGCGGCGACCTGGCGGCGCTGCCGCCCCGCCTGGCCCGCCCCGCCCGCGTGGTGCAACACGTCCTGGCCTGCGAGTCGATTCCGCGCGACCGCTGCAAGACGAGGTGCAGCAAGAGCTCGGGTTCGGCGGCCTCATGGAGCTGGTGGTCCTGGTCGGCCACTACCGGCTGATCGCCGGTGTGCTCTTCGCCTTCGACACGCCGCTGCCGGACGGCACGCCGCCGCCCTTTTGAAGCGGCTGGTGCCGTGGCTGGCGGCGGCGGGAGTCGTCACGCTCGCCGTGACGCTGGTCGCGCTCACGCTGCGGCCGGCGGCGGTGCCGACGTACCCGCCGACACCGCCGGCGCCGCGGGAGGTCGGGCGCGCGCTGGTCGGGCCGGTCCTCTATACGGTCGACGCGACGGCCGCCGACGCCTGGCGTCACTTCTCCTTCCAGCTCGGCTCCGTGATCGAGGGACCGGCGAGCTGGGACCTGGCGTTTCGCCGCTACGCGATCGTGGCCGGCGCCGGCGGCGGCATCCTCGATCTCGGCGAGGTCCGCTTCGACGAGGTGCGCAGCGTGCCGGCCGACGGGCTACCAGGCCAACGAGGGGAACGCGGATCCGCGCAATCCGGCCATCGCCGGCTGGTACCACTACGGGTTCTTCACCCACGTGCTCAGCCCGAAGCCGCACGTGTGGGCGGTGCGGACGCCCGCCGGCCGCTACGCCAAGCTGGAGATGGTCGGCTACTACTGTCCCGACGCCACACCGGGGTGTCCGACGTTCCGCTACGTCTACCAGGGCGACGGCTCGACGGCCGTCGCGCGGTGAGCGCTTGACGACGCGTCGGCCCGGGTATCCAGGCGTCATGAGCGAGCCCATCCGCGTCCACCTGCGCATCCCCGGCACCGCACCGATGCCCGAGCTGATCCGCCTCATCCAGGACGTCGAGGCCGCCGGCTTCGACGGCGCCGGGATCCTCGACAGCCAGATGATCTCGCGCGACACGTTCGTCGTCCTCGGCCAGGCCGCCACGAACACGTCGCGCTTGACGCTGTTTCCCGCGGTCACCAACCCGTTCACCCGCGACGCCTCGGTCCTCGCCGGCGCGATCCAGACCGTCGAGGAGCTGGCGCCGGGGCGGGTGAAGTTCGTGATCGGCACCGGCTACACCTCGGCCAGCACCATCGGCCGCAAGCCGGCGACGCTGGCCGAGATGCGCGCCTGCATCGCGACCGTGAAGGCGCTGACCGCCGGCGGGACGGTGGACTTCAACGGCACGCCCGGCCGGCTGGGCTACGCCTCGGGGCGGCCGCATCCCGGTGCTGATGGCGGCGTCGGGGCCGAAGGCCATCGAGCTCGCGGGCGAGATCGCCGACGGCGTGCTGCTGCTGGTCGGCTTCAACCGCGGCATCATCCAGCGCGCGCTCGAGCACCTCGAGCGCGGCGCCAAGCGCGCGGGCCGCCGCCTCGACGACCTCGAGATCATCTGGGCGGTCGCGGATCGGAACGGCGGCGACGCACGCAGGAGGCGCGTCGCCTGGCGCGCCCCACCGCCGTCCACTGGGGCGTCCTGCGCTGGGGCGGATACTGGCTCGAGCCCGCCGGGCTCACGCTGCCGAAGCTCGAGATCCCCGACGCCGTCCACCGGATCTATCCCGATCTCTCCCACGCCCACGACTGGGAAGCCGCGATCGCCGCGACGTCCTTCGTCCCCGACGACGTCGTCGCCCAGCTCTGCGACGCGCTCGGCCTGATCGGCACCCCGGCCGACTGCGCCGCCCGGATCCTCGAGATGACGAAGCTCGGCGTGCGCAACCTCTACCTCATGCCGCTGCTGACCTTCGCCCCGCCCGAGCAAGAGGTCGCCGCCTTCCGCGACGTCGTCTTCCCGCGCCTGCGGGCGGCGTCTCGTAGCTCCTCGAGTCAGACGTCCGCGACCCCGTGTCGCGACGGGGACGGGCGGGTACCCGGTGGGGTCGGTGGGCTCCATCGAGGCGGGAGTCACCGTGCGCACCGGCCTTGGTGGAGCCCACCCAGGCGGAGGGCGAAGCGGCCTGACGGCAGTCGGGAACGGGCCACCGACCCCACCGGGTACCCGCCCGTCCCCGTCGCGGCACGAAGCCGCGAACCTCTGAATTCGAGGCGCAAGGCGCGGCGCGAGGACGTATCCTGAGGGCATGATCTCGCGATTGATTCCGGCGCTCGCCGTCGTGCTTGCGGCCGCGGCTCTGACGCCGTCGGTCAGTCTGGCCGATCCCAGCTCGCCGGCGGTCGAGCAGCGACGCCAGGCGCCGGCGGGCGCCGACGCGGAGAGCGAGTACGACCGCGGTGTGCGGGCGCGCGTGGCCAAGGACTGGGCGGCGGCGGTGGACGCGTTTCGCCGCGCCGCTCGCGCTGCGCGCGGCGTTTCCCGAGGCCTGGAACGAGCTCGGCTACGCGCTCCGCAATCAGGGCCGGTACGCGGAGTCGCTCGACGCCTACGACGAGGCGCTGCGGCTACGACCCGACTTCCCCGAGGCGCTCGAGTACCTCGGCGAGGCCTACGTGAAGATGGGGCGGCTCGACGACGCGCGCCGGGTCCTCGAGCGGCTGCGCGTCGCTCGACCGCCGGGCCGCGACTCGCCGAGGTCATCGGCCGAGGAAGTAGTCTAGAACCGCGACGCCGTGAGCGTCACGTCGGCCTGCGCCCACGCCGTGCGGAAGCTCGCCTCCGCCCGCGCGGCCTCGGCGGTCTTGCCCTGCGCGCGCAGGCTCTGGGCCAGGCCGAACAGCGACCAGCCGTTGCCGGGATTCCGCTTCAGGTCCTCGCGGTAGACCTGCTCGGCGTCGCGCGGCGCGGCCGGCCTGGAGCAGCACGGCGCCCAGCGTCTGGCGCACCGGGAAGTACCACGGCGGCGGCTCGGTGAACCAGTGCGTGTCCTGCTCGGCCACGGCGGCGCGCAGCAGCCGCTCGGCGCGTCGCGACGTCGCCGCCCTTCGCCGCGATCTCGCCGGCCAGCACGTTGGCCGCGAGCTGGAGCAGGTTCTTCGCGCGGAAGAAGAACGCCACCGTGCGCTCGGCCGGCACCGACTGGAGGAGCGTCTCCAGCTCGCCCAGCTCGCGGCGCGCCTCGGCGGCCTGGCCCTTCGCGTTGAACGCGAGGCCGCGCGCGTAGTGCCACACGCCGCGCGGTGTAGAGCCACTCGCGCGGCGGGCGCCGGATGCGCGCAGCACCTCGTCCCACCGGCCGAAGCGCGCGAGCGCCACGATCGGCGCCACCGGCGCCGTCTCCATGTCCGGCATCGCCTTGATCATCTCGGGCGGCGCGTTGCTCGGCGAACTCGCGGGCGGCGCGCATGGTCTCCGCGCTGCGCCCCTGCATGCTGGCCGACTGCCAGATGAAGTCGATGTTGTGCGGGTAGTAGAGCCCGCGGTAGATCGGGCTCGGCTGCGCCGTCTTGAAGTAGACGCGGTCGGCCTGCACGGCCGCCGCGTTGACGGCCACCGCGTCCGCGTAGCGGCCGACGCGCCAGTAGATGTGCGACGGCATGTGCACGATGTGCCCGGCGCCGGGCATCAGCTTCGCCAGCCGGTCGGCGGCCGCCTCGGCGCGGCCGGGCTCGGGGCTCGCCTCGACCGCGTGGATGTAGAGGTGGAGCGCGCCGGGATGATCGGGATTCCGGGCCAGCACGCGCTCGAGCGTCTGCACGATCTCCTCGGTGCCCGGCTGCGGCGCGCCGTCGGCGCGTCCACAGGTTCCACGGCCGGAGGTTCATCATGGCGTCGGCGAAGAACGTGGCGGCCTCGAGGTCGTCGGGGAACTGCCGCGCGACCTCGCGCATCGCGTCGGCGTAGGCGCGGTCGAGCGTCGCTCGCGCCGGCCGCCGGATCGGCCGAGTGCCGCTCGGCGACGGCCTCGATCAGCGCGCGCTCCTCGCGGCGCGTGCCGGCCGCGCGCGCCGCTGGCCTGCCTGGACCGCGGCGAGCGCGCGCTTCTCGCGCTCGCGCGTCGGTCGGATGGTTGTAGTTCGAGCCCTCGGTCAGCGCGATGCCCCAGAAGCACATCGCGCACGTCGGATCGAGCCGCGCGGCCTCGCGGAACGCCTTCTGCGCCTCGTGATGGTTGAAGGCGTAGACGAGGCGCAGGCCCTGATCGAACCAGCGCTGGGCGTCGGCGGACGCGGTCGTGATCCGGTACGAGTAGCTGCCGAGCGAGTCGTAGAGGACGGGGCGCGTGTCGGCGGCGTGCGGGGCGTGCGCGCCCTCCGGGGCTGGGTGGCGCAGGCCGCGATCGAGGAGCACGAGCGCGGGCAGTGCGATCCACCGGGGCCTTCTCATGATGGGCGAGCCTACACCATGACGCATCGACAGACGAGCGATCGCGTGGATTCTGTGCGCTTTCTGGGTTGTTCACGCCGACGTCGGTGGAACGACGCGGTCGCCGGCATCCGCCTTGCGGCGATTGCGCTCGTGCCAGACATACTGGACGGCATCCGGGTTCTGATGGTTGACGACGATGCAGACTTCCTCGCGGTCATGCAGTTGTCCTGGAGTCTCAGGGCGCTCTCGTCATTCCTGCATCGAACGCCGAGGCGGCACTCGCCGCGCTGGTGACCGTGAAGCCCGATGTCCTCGTCCTGGACATCGCTATGCCGCGCCGCGATGGATGGTCGCTCTTGAAGGAAGCGCGAAGTCGAGGCGACCTCGATGGCGTTGCGGTCCTGGCCGTGACCGGGCTCGTTCTGAAACATCACCAGATCGAGGAAGCCGGCCTCAACGGTTACCTGCCCACGCCCATGGACGCGAAGACGTTGTGCATGACGGTCGAGCGCCTCGCGCGGGCGTGAGAGCATGACCAGCGCTGGCCCACGTCACGAGGCCTCGGACAGTCGGCCCGACAACATGTATGATGACCGCGAAACGCTTTGGCCGCTTCGACGCCCACCGCCGTGCTGTCGACGTTCGCCGCCCTGAAGGCGCGGAACTACTGCGCTCTACTGGTTCGGGCTCGTCTTCTACGTGCTCGGCCATCGGGCGGAGTACGTCACCTTCGCGTGGATGACCTGGGAGGTGACCCACGATCCGCTCTACCTGGGCTATCTCGGCCTGGCCCAGGGCGCGCCGCTGCGTCGTCTTCCAGCTGCTCGGCGGCGTGCTGGCCGATCGCACCGACCGGCTCCGGCTGCTGATCGTCACGACCAGCCCTCACCGCGGCGACCCTCATGCTCGCCTTCGGCCTGACGGTGCTCGGCCTGGTCCGCGTGCCGCATCTGCTCGTGCTGGCGGCGCTCAGCAGCACGTTCCGCGCCTTCGACGAGCCGAGCCGGATGGCGCTCGTGCCCCAGCTGATCGATCGCGCGCGGCTGGCCAACGCGATCGCGCTCGGCTCGATTCCCTGGCAGGCCGGCCGGATGATCGGCCCGTCGATCACCGGCATCCTGATCGCGGCGTTCGGCGGCACGGTCGGCTTCGGGCTGGCGGCGCTGCGCCTCGTGCGCCGCGCTCGCGCTCTACAGCCGGCTGCGGTGTCGGTCGGAGCGCACGACGAGCGACGGGCAGCACGTCGCTCGCGCCAGTTCGTCGAGGGCCTGAGCTTCGTCGGCCGCAACTTCGTGTTCGCGAGCCTGATCAGCCTGGCGCTCTTCAACGCGCTGTTCGGCCTGTCGTACGTCACGCTGCTGCCGGTCTTCGCCGACTCGTACTTCGGGACCGGCTCGACGGGCTACGGCCTGCTGAACGCCGCGCACGGCGCCGGCTCGCTGATCGGCACGCTCATCATCGCGACGGTCGCCCAGCGCATCCTGCGCCCGGGCACGGCGCTCCTGCTGACCGCCGCGACGTGCATGGGGCTGGCGCTGATGGCGTTCTCGCGGTCGCCCGGCGATGTGGCGTCGCGCTCGCCGATGCTGGCGCTGGTCGGCTTCTGCAGCACGTTCTACCTGACCCACGTGAGCACGATCATCCAGCAGAAGCGTGCCCGACCAGCTCCGCGGCCGCGTGCTGAGCCTCTACTCGCTCTGCTGGAACCTGCTGCCGCTCGGCGGCCTCGTGGCCGGCGTGCTGGCCGCGGCCGTCGACGCGCGCTTCGCGGTGCTGATCGGCGGCGGCATGGTCGCCGCCAACGCGCTCGTGCTGCTCACCTCCCGGCGACTGCGCGCGATCGCCTGAAGGGCTCGCGCGCGTATACTTCCGACAACGACGGAGATGGCGGTTCTCACCACCCAGGGGGGCCGAACATGACGGATGGCAATCGCAACGGGTTCCGCGTCCGGGCCGGCATGCGCCGGGGCTTTCGTACCGAGGTGCCGCTGCCCACACGCCTGGTCTCCAACGAGGAGTTTCCGCCCTTGCCGCAGACGCCGGCTCAGCAGGCGGTGGAGCATCGGATCCTCGCCGACGCTCAGCGGCTGGCCCCGCGGCTGGGGCTGAGCCGGAGGGATTCCTGCAGACGACCGGCGGCATGGCGACGTCTCTGCTGGCCATGAACGCGGTCTTCGGTCGGTTCTTCGACGTGTTGCCCGTCGAGGCGGCCGATCCGGCGGCCTTCCAGGAGCGCACCGGCGCGCCCGTCTTCATCTTCGACGTGCAGCTGCACTACGTCGGCGCCGGGTACGATCCCCACGACGAGGAGGTCGCACGCAAGGGCGTCAGCAAGCCGGCTCTGGACCCAGTCGATCTCTACCGGCGGGCGACGGCCAGAGCGATCGAGGTGTTCGCCGCGGTGGCGCCGGATCAGCTCGAGCTGTCGACGCCGTGCGTTGAGTGGACCGTCCAAGACCTCCTCGACCATCTGACCGGAGGGACCAGCTACCTCGTCGCCGCTATCGACGGCCGAGAGCCCTCGCCGCGACAAGGCACCACCGCCGCCGACTACGAGGCGGGGGTCGCCGCGGTCCTCGCTGGTCTGCGTGCCCCCGATGTGCTGTCCAGGATGTGCATGTCGCCGCTCGGCTTCGAGTGGCCCGTCGACCAGGCCGTCGCAGGGACGTTCATGGACGTCTTGATCCACACGTGGGACCTGGCCCGCGCGACCGGGCAGGACGAGCACCTGGATCCAGCCCTGGTGCAGGCGTGCGCGGCGTTGTTCCTGCCCGAGATGCCCGAGCGCGGACGACAGGCCGGACTCGTCGGGCCGGCGGTCGATGTCGGCCCGAACGCATCGCCACAGGACGTACTGCTGGGGGCGATGGGACGCCGGCCGTGACCGAACCGGTTCCGGAGGAGGCCATCCGTGCCCTCGCCCACCCCGGGCGGCGGGCCATGCTGCGCCTCGTCTGGGACGACGAGCGGCCCGCCAGCGAGCTCGCCGACGCGGCCGGGCTGTCCCGGTCTGCGGCGAGCCAGCACCTGAAGCTCCTCCGTGAGGCCGGGCTCGTGCACGTCCGTGTCGACGCCACCCGTCGCATGTACCGGGCCGACCTCGAACGCGTCGCCGCGGTCGCGTCGTTCCTCGACGACTTCTGGGCTACACCCCTCGAGCGACTGAAGACCACCGCCGAAACGCGCCACCGATCGACCGTCAGAACACACCGCAATCCATGAAGCTCGCCGTGCAGGAGCTCGTGGTGCACGCACCGATCGAACAGCTCTTCGAGCTGCTCGTCGACCCTGAGCTGTTCGTGCTCTGGATGGCCGACGACGCCACCCTCGACCCGGTCCCCGGCGGGATCGTGCGGTGGACACATCCCAACGGCGACAGCTGCTCAGGTCGCTACGTGGAGGTCGTCCGGCCGACGCGGGTCGTGTTCACGTATGGATGGGAGCGCGCCGACGTCGAGATCCCGCCCGGGTCCACCACCGTGGAGATCGACCTCACCGCGCAGCCCGACGGATCGACCCACCTCCGCCTCGTGCACCGCGGCCTCGAGGACGCCGCGGCCGATGCCCACCAGGGCGGCTGGGCCCACTACCTCGATCGGCTGCGCCGCACCGCCGAGGGCGAGGCGGTCGGGGTCGACCCGTGGGCTGATCGGCGGGTCCCGACACCCGAGGAACTCGGCCAGCCATGACCGACCAACCCGACGAGCACGAGGTGCGGTTCTGGGCACTCGCCGATCCGATGCTGGAGCAGGCCGGCGTGACCCGCTCCACGATGATGGGACTGCCCTGCCTGCGCATCGACGGCCAGTTCTTCGCGTCGTTCGACCGACGCACCGGCGACCTCCTCGTCAAGGTCGCCGAGAGCCGCGTCGACGACCTGATCGACGCCGGACGAGCGCACTCCTTCGCTCCCGCCGGCCGCCGGTTCCGGCAGTGGGCCGCCATCGCCCCTACTCATCGCCGCGCCTGGACGGCGCTTCTCGAGGAGTCCCTCGCCTTCGTCGCCAGCCACCCGGCGGCCCCGAGACAGCACGAATGAGGCGTGACGCAGGCGGTGCGGGTGAGGTGCGCCGGATCAGGTGCCGACCAACCCCGACAGCGTGCTGCCGACGAGGATGCCCACCTTGGCCGAGTCGGCGAGGGCCACCGTAAGGTCGACCACCACCAGCCACCACCGTCGTTGGCGGCCACATGGGCAGCGCCGACACCGCCGCGGACCAATCCTGTCCTGCCCGGCCCGGGGGCTGACACCATCCGAGGGCTCTTACGATCGGCGAAACAGACGGCGGCCAGCGGCTGGCCGGGGGTGCGCGGGCGTAGCGTGCGCGGCGTGGAAACCCAGACCGACCAAGCGGCCGGGGGAGCGAGGCCGGACGGGACCGGAGAGTCTGCGGTGCACCACAGGTGGTGGCTGGGGGTCGGGGCCGTCGCGGTGCGTCCTCATGCTCGTCGGGGTGGTGCTCGTCTGGTTCGAGCCCCAGAAGCTCCTCATCGACGAGCGGGTCGACCAGGCCGTGCCCAGCTGCTCGCCCGAGCGGGACGCCGGCCGATGCGGAAGCGCCCGGTGACATGACGCCGGCCGATCAGCCGGCGCCGACCACGACGACTCCACCGTCGGAGCCGGTCGATCTGGCCGCCGGCAGCTTCGAGTCGCTCGATCACGCCACCAGCGGGAGTGCCCGCGTGCTCGAGCTGGCTGATGGTCGGCGCTTCGTCCGGCTCGAGGGGTTCGAGACCGAGAACGGCCCCGACCTCTACGTCTACCTTTCGACCAACTCGGCCGACGGGCCCGAGGGCGCGTTCGACGACGACATCGCCAACCTCGGCCGGCTCCAGGGCAACATCGGCGACCAGAACTACGAGATCCCCGCCGACGCCGACCCGGCTGCGTACGCCAGCGTGGTGATCTGGTGTGACCGGTTCGACTCGGCGTTCGGAGCTGCCGAGCTGACCGCCTCGTCCGGGTAGCGCCCGCGTGCACCCGAGAGGACGAACGGCTTCCTTGTCGCGTTGGCGCGCGGCCGGTCGCGTCGAGCGAACACCCGATCCCCGGGCGGCCGCGAGACGACTTCATCGCGGACTCTGGTCGGTCCATGACGAGGAACGGAAGTGAGGGCGGCAGGGTGACCAGCAGTCTGATGACGAGGATCAGAAGGCTTCCGTCGACCGCATGCTTCGAGACGGCCACCGGGGCAGGGCTGTCCTGGTTCAGGGCCGCCGCGGGCACGTCATCGGCGACCACGGCAGCCGGGCCGGGCTCTCGGCGGCATCGGTCACCGTCGGTCCGGCGTGTCCGGGTGCTCCCACGGATGCACGAGCTTCCCCGCGGGGTGGGTGGCCAGCCGATGCGGCTGGCGGCGGTGACGCCGGTGTGTCAGGGCCTCCGTCGCCGGGCCACCCACCGGGCGGCGAGGACCGCGGCCGCGACGACCCAGGCGGCCACCACGGCCAGCGCCAGGCCGGCGGCGTAGTCGCGGGGCAGCAGCGAATGGTTGGCGGGGTCGCGCCCGTAGCCCCGCACGAACGGCCACGCCACCAGGACGAGGGAGCCGGTGACCATCAGCGCGGCGCGCACGGTGGGCCACCACGATCGCGGGGTGACCCGGTGCGCAACCGCCCCCACCGCCACCGCGCCCGGCACGACGAGGAGGTCCGTGGCCACCGCGGAACCGACGATCCACCGGGCGAGCTCGGCCGGGTGCGTCCGGTCCGCGTCCACCAGCACTCCGCGTACGCCGAACGCGACGATCGGCAGCCCGAGGGCCAGCCCTACCAGCAGCCCCCGCCGGGAGGTGGTGTCGGGGAGGTCTGTCGCGCTCATCGCACGACCAGCCGGTGCACCCACTTGGTCTGAGCCACCCCCGGGCGGTTCGGTCCGATCAGGCGGACCGGATACCCGTGGTCGAGGGCGAGGGGCTCGCCGCCCAGGGTCAGTGCGAGCAGCGTGTCCGCGTCGGCCACCTGCCGCGGCGTCACCTCGCTGGCGCGGTACAGGCCCGACGGCTGCAGCGACTCGACCGTGACGCCGGCGCCGTCGCGGGCGCCCGCAGACGCCAGGAGGTCGCGCACGGGCACGCCGGCCCAGTCGGCGGAGGCGCTCCACCCCTCGACGCAGGCGATGGGGAGGGTGGCCCGGCGTTGGGGGCGGGCGAGCAGGTCGGCGACCGACAGCGACAGCGGCCGGCGGACCGCCCCGTCGATCACCAACCGGTAGGCGGGGTCGCGGGCCGTCTCGACCACACGGGCGCCGACGGCGGTCTTGTTGACCGGGAGCCCTTGGGGACCGAACCCGGGGCGGCGCTGAGCGAGCACCGAGACGCGTGCGAGGGGCGATACCGTGCCCCCGGCCGTGGCGACGACGAGGGCGCCGGACGCGGCGGCGACCCCGGAGAGGAAGGCGCGCCGGTCGCTCGCCCGCAGCGCCGTCCGAGCGACCGGTCGCGGCGCCGGGGGTGCGTCGTAGCTGCGGGCTTCCACGGGCGCGCCCCTCCTCGACGGGCGGCGGAGGGCGTCGCGGGTGGCGGCCGCCTTGGCCCCCACGTGCACTACCAGCGCGCCGATCGTGATCCAGGCCGCCCAGTAGTGGGCGCGGGGGAAGAAGAAGCCCCACGGGTACCAGCGGGCCACGTTGGCCGTGCCCGACAGGAGCTGGAACGCCGCGCCTCCGACGAGGGGCAGCAGGGCGAGGCGTTCGACGGCGTGCAAGGCCGAGCGCACCGGCGGCCACGCGAACAGGTGGCGGTGGACCACCCACAGCTTGGCCACGAGGAGCGGGGCGGCTGCGGTCCCGGTGATGACGTGGACGCCCTGGGTGATCCGGTAGAGGCCGGCCGGCCGGGGCGGGTACCAGTTCGGCGGGTCCTGCGCGATGTGGGACCACACGCCGGTGGCGAAGCACACGCCGAACGTGACCCCGAGGGCGGCGCCGAGCCACGCCGCGGTGGGCGTCGTGCGGAGCTCGTCGGGCTCGCTGCGGGCGGGCCCCCGAGGGGACGGCTGCGCCGGCGCGTCGCGGGTCACGGACGGACCGCCCGGGCGAACCAGCGTCGCGCCTGGCCCTCCCCGGCGACGGCGACTGCGGCGGCCGGCGCGTCGCCGTGGGCCGGCGCCCATGGGGTCGGCCGCAGCCCGGCGTGGTGGGCCAGGTCGCCGAAGCGGTCGGCCCCGACCCGGGCCCAGGGGAACCACGGGCTCGCCCCGGCGGCCGACTCGACCCGGACGGTGCGGGCGCCGGTCTCGGTGCCCGGCGGTTCGACCTCGGCGACGACGACGCCCCCGGGGCGCAGCAGCGTCGCGGCCCGCGCCAGCAGGGCGACGGGGTCGCCCCCGATGCCCACGTTCCCGTCGAGCAGTAGGACCGTGCCCCAGCGCCGTTCGCCGGGCAGGGGATCGAAGACCGAGCGGCGCAGCGCCGGCGCCCGCCGCCGGGTGGCGGCGGCGATGGCCGCAGGGCTGGGGTCGACGCCGAGCGCCAGGCGCCCCGCGCCGGCGAGGGCGGCCACGATGCGCCCCGGGCCGCACCCGATGTCGAGCACCGGGTCGGGCACGGCGGCGAGCAGCGCCCGTTCGACGGCGTCGGCGTCGGTGTGCCACCGGTCCACCGCCAGGGCGATGCGCTCGCCGCGGTCGGTGACGAGGGTCGCGTGTCCCGCGGGTCGGGCGCGAGTGGACGCGCTCACCGGGCGCTGCCGTCGCTCGTGGGTGCCTGCGCGGCCGGACCGACCCGTGCTGCGGCTCGGGCCCACAGGCGCGGTGCGAGGTCCTCGACGGTGGCGGCGAAGCGGCCGCCGGGCGTGGACCGGGCGACGGCCACCGCGTCGTCCCACGTGTCGACGTCGGTGTGGGACGGGAGCCGGCCGGTGCGGAGACCGAGCGCCGCCAGCCGCTCACACTGGCGCGCCCCGGTGTCGGGACGGCTCATCGGCACGCCGGCGAAGGCGCGTGGGTGGGGTCGCCGCAGGCCGAGCGCCCACCAGCCGCCGTCGGTGGCGGGGCCGAGCACCGCGTCGTGGTCGGCGAGCGCGCCGATGGCGGCGTCCAGCTCTGCCGGGGTGACCTGCGGCGTGTCCATGCCGATCAGAACGGCCGGGCCCGAGGTCGCCGTGGCCCACGCGTTCGCGAGGCGGCGATCGAGCGGCCCGTCGCCCTGGCCCACGACCTCGACGCCGGGCGGGCACCACGGGCCCGGACGCCCGTCGAGGGCCAGCACGACGCGGCCTGCGCTCGTGGCGAGGGCCGCGTCCAGCGTGTCGGCCAGGGCGGCCTCGGCGAGCGCGGTGGCCTGCGGGGGCGAGCACGGTGGGCACAGGCGGGTCTTGACGCGCCCGGGGACGGGCTCCTTGGCGATGACGATGATGGCCGCGGCGGCGACGGGGAAGGGCACGTCACTCGTTGTACGCGTGGACCCCGGCCCACCCGGCCTGCACGCCGGGTTGTTCCGCGTCTCGTAAGAGGCCGACGTGACCCTTCCGTGCCCGCTCCCCGCGCCGGTGTTTCGCGTCTCGTAAGGGGCACGAGTCTCCACGTGGCCTACCCTCACGACGGTGACCGAGACACCGTCGCGGGTCCTGGTCGTCGACGACGACCCCACAGTGTCCGAGGTCGTCGCCCGCTACCTCGAGCGAGACGGTTACGCGGTCGAGACTGTGGCTGACGGGCGCACCGCGCTCGACCGGGCGCTGGCCGAGCCGCCCGACCTCGTCGTCCTCGACCTCATGCTGCCCGGACTCGACGGGCTCGAGGTGTGTCGCCGGCTGCGGGCGCTGGCGCCGGTGCCGATCGTCATCCTGACCGCGCGCGGCCAGGAGAGCGACCGCATCGTCGGCCTCGACCTCGGGGCCGACGACTACGTGGCCAAGCCGTTCTCGACCAAGGAGCTCGTCGCTCGCGTGCGCGCGGTGCTCCGCCGGGCACGGGGGCCGCTCGCCCCGTCCGGGCCGGGCGCGCCCGCCGTGCACACCGACGGCGACCTCGACGTCGACGTGGCGGCCCGCCAGGCGCGCCTCGCCGGTGCGGTCGTGTCGCTGACGGCACGCGAGTTCGAGCTGCTCGCCTTCCTCGTGCGGCACCCAGGCCGGGCCTTCCGGCGGGAGGAGATCCTCGAGGGTGTGTGGGGCTACCGCTACGGCGACACGTCCACGGTCACCGTCCACGTCCGCCGCCTGCGGGAGAAGATCGAGCCCGACCCGTCCGCTCCCGTGCGCATCGCCACCGTGTGGGGCGTCGGGTACCGGTGGGAGGGCCTGGCGTCGCAGGTGCGCCCGTGAACACGCCAAGCGCGGCCCAGCTCGGCGGGGGTGCCCACCCGGCGAGGCGTGTGTCGGCCGTGCTCGCCGGAGGCCTGGTGACGGCGGGGGTGGCGGCGCTGCTGTTCGGCCTGCCGGCGGGCGACACCGCGGTTCTCGTGGCCATCAGCTTCGGGGTGGCGCTGGCCACCTACGCCGCGGGGCGGGCGGCGGTCGTGAGGTCGCGCAGCCCTGTCGTCGTCGGGCTGATCCCGGTGGTGTCGGTGGCGCTGGGCGCCCTGGCCGCGGCGCGGGCGATGTTCGTGTCACAGCACGACCTGGCGGCGCTCGTCGTCGTGGTCGTGGGGGCCGGCACAGCCGGTGTTCTCGGAGGCCTGGCCCTCGGCGCCGAGCTGCAGCGGGCGAGGGCCCGCGTCACCGCCATGGCCGAGCGCGAGCGCGCCCTCGAGCGCAACCGGCGCGAGCTGGTGGCGTGGGTCAGCCACGACCTGCGGACGCCGATCGCCGGCATCCGGGCCATGGTCGAGGCGCTCGACGACGGGGTGGTGGTCGAGGCCGACGACGTGCGCCGGTACCACCACCAGCTCACGGTCGAGGCCGATCGGCTCGCCCGGTTGGTCGACGACCTGTTCGACCTGTCGCGCATCGAGGCCGACGCGCTGCACCTCACCGTCGAGGAGGTTCCCCTCGGCGAGCTGGTGTCGGACGCCGTCGCCTCGGTGGCCGCGGTCGCTCACGCGAAGGGGGTGACGCTCGGCGGGTGGGTGGACGACGGGCCCGGCGGTCGGGGGCCTTCGGTGGCGGGGTCGGCGCCCGAGCTGAGCCGCGTCGTCCGCAACCTGCTCGACAACGCCGTGCGCCACACGCCCGCCGGCGGGGCGGTCGAGGTGGCCGTGCGCGGCGGCGACGGGTGGGCCGAGGTGTCGGTGCGCGACGGTTGCGGGGGCATCCCCGACGACGACCTCGACCGGGTGTTCGACCTGGCCTACCGCGGTGACGCCGCCCGGACGCCCGGCACCGGCGGGGCCCAGACGGGCGCGGGCCTGGGGTTGGCCATCGCCCGCGGGCTGGTGGGCGCCCACCATGGCGACATCGCGGTGGCCAACGAGTACGGGGGCTGCCGTTTCACCGTCCGCCTGCCGCGGGCCTGAGCGTCCCGCCGCCGACGGATCAGCCCGCGAGGGTCGCGGCCGTGAACGGCTCCACGGCCCGGAACCCGAGGCGCGCCGCGGCCCGCTCCGCGCTGGCAACGATGTGGCGGACGTCGCCCAGCCGCCCCCCGCCCACGACCCGCGGGGCGAGGCCCGTCCCGTGGCACACGGCGTCGGCCAGGTCGAGCACGGTGCGGGGGCGCCCCGACGCCACGTTCACCGGCCCGTGCACGGGCTCGTCCACGGTGAGCGCGGCGACGTTGGCGCGGGCGACGTCGCGCACGTGCACGAAGTCGCGGGTCTGCCGGCCGTCCTCGAGGACCGTGGGCGCCTCGCCCCGCGCGACCGCCGACCGGAAGATCGACGCGACCCCGGCGTAGGGCGTGTCGCGGGGCATCCGTGGCCCGTAGACGTTGTGGTAGCGCAGGGCGGTGACCGGCGCGCCGTGCTCGCGGCCGTACAGCCCGCACAGGTGCTCCTGGTGGAGCTTGGTGGCGGCGTAGACGTTGCGGGGATCGGTCGCGGCGTCCTCGTCCACGGTCGCCCACGCGAGCGGCGCGCCGCATGCAGGGCACGGCGGGTCGAAGCGGCCCGCGGCCAGGTCGGCGCCGTCGCGGGGCCGGGGGCGCACGTCGCCGTGCCGGTCGCACCGGTAGCGCCCCTCGC
Source organism: uncultured Acidimicrobiales bacterium (assembly GCA_963735395.1). GTDB lineage: Bacteria > Actinomycetota > Acidimicrobiia > Acidimicrobiales > VFJN01 > ZC4RG19. The sequence continues at coordinate 76,227 of CAVTKV010000004.1, forward strand.
CGTAGACGACCATGCTCGAGGCCAGCACGATCCGGCCCGTGAAGCGCATCTCGTGCAGCACCGCCAGCCCCGCGGCGGTGCCGGCGTCGTTGTCGGCGACGTAGCGGCACACGTCCCCGAAGTCGATGCCGAGCCCCACGCGCGCCGCCTGGTGGCAGACCGCCGTCGCGCCGCGCGCCGCCCGCCGCCACACCGCGGGGTCGCGCACGTCGCCACGGACCACCTCGACGTCAGAGGGCAGCCACGGCGGCTGCTGGCCCCCGTGCGCGACGAACGAGTCGAGCACCACGACCTCGAGGCCGGCCGCGGCCAACAGGTCGACCACGTGCGAGCCGACGAAGCCGGCGCCACCGGTCACCAGGATGCGGGACGTCGTCACGGAGCCTCCTACCAGGGCGAGTCGAGAACGGCCTGGAGCACCAGCGCGACCGCCACCTGCGCCGCGAGCCAGCCGCGGCGTTCGCCCGGGGCGGCAAGCGCCAGCCACGGCACGAACGGCAGCCAGATGCGCTCGGTCTCGCCGCGGGACATCTGCGACAGGTCGGCGACCAGCACCGCGCCCAACGCGGCCGCGGGCAGCAGGGCATGGCGCCCGGCGGCACGGGCCCGGGAGCGGACGCGGGCGACGGCGACCCCGAGACCCGCCGCCACGGCCGGACCGGTGGCCAGCGCCAGCGCCGCGGGATTGCCGACGAGCGTGAGGTAGGCGGCGGGGCGCCGGCCACCGACCCCGCCCCAGTAGGCGGCGCCGGTGGCCGCCACCCCGGCGGGCCACCAGAACCCGGCCGCGGCCGCGATGCCCAGCATCGCGGCCACCCCACCCGCCGCCCACGCCACGAGCGCGACCGGGCGAGCGCTTCGGTGGGGCGCCGGCTCGCCGCCGGCCGCCCCGGCGGCACGCGGCCGCCGTCCTCCCACGGCGGCCAGGACGGCGCCGACGGCCACGGGAACGAGCAGCATCACGGCGGCGCCGTACGTGCACAGCAGCGCCGCTCCTGCCGCCAGCCCCGCGGCGGCCGCCAGGTGGGCCGACCCCCGGGCGACCGCCACGATGGCCAGGGCGGACGCGGTGGCGGTGAGGCCGGCGAACAGGGCGTCGAGCGACGTGCCCGCCCAAACAGCGGCGGGGAGCAGGGCGAGGGCGGGAGCGGCCCGCCGGGCGGCCCGCTCGCCGGCCACGGCCCGCGCCGCCACGAGTGCCGCGGCCACCGCGCCGCCCCAGCCGGCGAGCGCCAGCGCGGCCAGCCACCCGGCGCCACCCAGCCCGACGCGGTCCAGCGCCCAGGCGAGAGCGACGGGGCCGGGCGGGTGGCCCTGGACGTGGACGGGGTAGCTGCGGAGGGCGTCCGTGAACCCGGCAAGGAAGGCGCCGAGGTCCGAGATCCCGGCGGCGAAAGGCTCGTACTCGTGGCGCGTGGTCAGCGGCTCGGTGAGGCGGTGCCAGCCGTCCGCGGCCGCCAGCGCGGCCGCCCAGCCGGCGGCGGCGACGCCGGCTCCCCACGGCACCGCGCGCCACGGCGCCCGTCCGGCCATCGCCGGCCCGGCAGCCACCAGAGTCCCGCCCACGAGCAACGGTGCGACGAGGCCGGGGCCCGCGTGCCACCGCCAGTGCCCCATGAGCGGCGCGGCGCGAAGCGCCACCCCGGCGCCGGCCACCCACGCCGTCCCCCACGCCAGGCCCACCACCACGACCGCCGCCCACCACCCGACCGCGGTCCGGCCGGCCCGCGTCTCGGCCGCGGCGGGTTCCGGCCGCAGGCGACCCGCCCCGACGGGATCCGCGACGCCCACGGGCACGGTCGCGACGGGCGCGGCCGTCGCCGGCGGGGTGGTGCTCGGAGCCACGGGGGCCGACCGTATGGTCGTGCGCCGCCACGGTGCGCCGGCCGCCGGGCACTGTTTCGCGCCCCGTAAGGGTTGGCGTTCCTACGGTGGCCGGTCATGGCGCCGATCTCCGAGGGCCCGCTGGTCGACGTGGTCCTGCCCGTCCTTGACGAGGCCGGCGCCCTGCCGTGGGTCCTCGCCCGCGTGCCGCGCGGCTACCGGGCCATCGTGGTCGACAACGGGTCGACGGACGGCTCGGCGGACATCGCCCGGGCGGCCGGCGCGCTTGTCGTCGACGAGCCACGCCGGGGCTTCGGCGCCGCCTGCGCCGCGGGGCTGGCGGCGGCGGAGGCCCCCGTGGTGGCGTTCTGCGACGCCGACGCCTCCCTGGACCCCGGCGCGCTGCCCGCGGTGGTCGCGCCGGTGGTGGCCGGGGAGGCCGACCTCGTGCTCGGCGCGCGCCGGCCCACCACCCGGCGGGCGACGCCGGCGCACGTCCGCGCCGCCAACCGCTATCTCGCCCGCCGGCTGCGCCGCGCCATCGGCGCCCCGCTCAGCGACCTGGGCCCGATGCGCGCCGCCCGCCGCGCCGCGCTGGTCGACCTCGGCCTCACCGACCGGCGCTTCGGGTGGCCCCTCGAGATGGTGCTGCGGGCGGGTCACGCCGGCTGGCACATCGCCGAGGTGCCCGTGGACTACCGGCCGCGCATCGGGCGCTCGAAGGTCACCGGCACCGTGCGCGGCACCGCCCGGGCCGTCGTCGACATGCGCCGCGTGCTGGCCGACCTCGGCTGAGCGGCCGACGCACCGGGCGCCGGGCGAGCCCGGCACCGCATGACCGTCACGCCGCCGATGAGGCGGTAGTCGTCGGCCGCGCCGGCCGCCGTCATCGCCTTACTGACGTCGGCGATAGCCGTGAAGCCGCCATCCATGGCAGCCGACAGGCTCGCCAGAACGACTCGCTCGGTCGTCATGCGGCCGACGGGATGGTGCGGTCGACGATGGCTCGCCGCAGACGGTCCGCGGCCTCGCGACGATCGTCTCCGCCGAGGTCGAGAAGGTCGCACCACTGCTGCACCGGATCGGTGAGTGGGATGTCGTCCACCGCGCTCGGCCACCCGGCAGCGGGGGAGAGGAGCGTGTCGTCGCTCGTCCAGCGGAGGGCGACGCTGGCGTCGGCGCGCCCCTCCGCAGGCACGAGGCCGGCGGTGTCGAGCTGGAGGAGCTTGGCCGTGTAGATGACTGTGAGCGTTGGGTGTCGCCACGGGACGATGAGGTCGGGAGCGAGATCGGCGGAGAACGCGATCGGAGCGCGCGGCTTGCGTGCGGTGTCGACGATCCGTTGCGCCTGCTCGGCCATCGGACGAGTGCTGTACCAGTACGTCTCGGGCTGGATGAGCAAGGGGCGCGCGCGCCGGCTGTAGAGGTCGAGGAGCCGCGCTGGCCGGCCCACGTACCCCCGCTCGGTGGCGCGGACTGCCTGCTGTTCGGCGAGCTGCTTGAGGACCTGCGACGCCCGGGGCTGGCTGACACCGACCGCATCGGCGATGGCCACTCCGGTGAGCGGAACCTCGGTGGCGACGAGGAGCCGGGCGATCGCGGCGGTGCCGGCACCCCAGTGGTAGCCGTCGAGGCGGCGGTCGCAGTCGGCGATCTAGCTGCGTCGGCGGGCGAGGCGCTGTTCGGTGGCGTCGTCGGGTTCGGAGGCCCCAGCCAGCAGCTCGCAAGTGTGATCGATGTGGTCGTCATCGAACAGCGTGGCGAGCCACCGATCAGGGCCCCGGGTGATGGCGTGCTAGCGGACGTAGACGCTGCGCGGGTGTTCGGGGTCCTCGATCGGGTAGTCCTCGGGGAACTTGCGCCGGTAGTAGGCCCGCCCTCGCCGACCACGGCCTGGGCCCAGTCGGCTGCATGGGTGACGCTTTCGACAACGCGGTGGTCGAAGCGTTCTGGGCCACGCTCAAACGCGAGCTCGCCTGGATCCCGGCAGCCCAGGTCAACCCGCCACCCACCGGGGGCCCGCGACAGGGTGAGGGGTCGTCCCTCGCCGGCTCACCCGGTAGGGGTGGTGAGGGCGACGGGGCGGGTCCCTAGGGTGGCCGGTATCGGCAGGAGGAGCGAGCGGTGAACGAGCCGAACGCGGGGGGTGCCTGCTGCCGTTCGGGGACATGAGGCCCACGGCGGCCGCGGGGCTGGCGAACCTGTCGGCGTACCAGGCGCGGTGGTTGCGCCAGGACGTCGTCGCCGGGCTGGTCCTGACCGCACTGCTGGTGCCGCAGGGGATGGCCTACGCGGAGCTGGCGGGCCTCCCCCCAATCACGGGCCTGTACACGTCCATCCTCTGCCTGGTCGCCTACGCGGTGTTCGGGCCGTCGAGGATCCTGGTGCTGGGGCCCGACTCGTCGCTCGGGCCGATGATCGCCGCCACCATCCTCCCCCTGGTCGCCGCGCAGGGCGACCCGACGCGCGCGGTCGCGCTCGGCTCCGCGCTCGCGCTCCTCGTCGGGGCGATCATCACGGTGGCGGGGGTCGCCAAGCTGGGCTTCGTCGCCGACCTGATCTCGAAGCCCACGATCATCGGCTACATGAACGGGCTGGCGCTCACGATCCTGGTCGGCCAGCTCCCGAAGCTCTTCGGGTTCTCGGTGGACGGCGACGGCTTCCTGCCCGAGCTCACGGGCTTCGCCAGGGGACTGGCCGACGGCGAGACCGTGGGGGCCGCACTGGCCGTCGGCGTGTTCGGGCTGGTCGTGATCGTGAGCCTGCAGCGCTGGCTGCCGAAGGCCCCCGGCGTCCTGGTCGCCGTGGTCGCCTCCGTCCTCGCCGCAGACGCGTTCGACCTGGCCGACCACGGCGTGGACCTGGTGGGCGTGCTGCCCCAGGGGTTTCCTCCCTTCACCGTGCCCGACATCGGGCTGTCGGACCTCGGGCTGCTGGCAGGCGGCGCGTTGGGGATCGCCCTCGTGTCGCTGACCGACACGATCTCCACGGCGTCGTCGTTCGCGGCCCGCAGCGGCGACGAGGTCGACGGGGAGAAGGAGATGATCGGGATCGGTGCGGCGAACCTCGCCGCCGGGCTGTTCCAGGGCTTCCCCGTCAGCACCAGTGGGTCACGCACGGCCGTCGCCGAGCAGGCCGGGGCGAAGACCCAGGTCACGGGCCTGGTGGGGGCGTTGGCGATCGTGCTCGTCCTGCTGTTCTTCCCGGGCCTCCTCCAGGATCTGCCCCAGCCGACCCTCGCCGCCGTCGTCATCGCGGCGTCGGTGTCGCTGGCGGACATCCCCGAGACGCTGCGGCTGCGCCGGGTGCGCCGGACAGAGTTCCTGTTGAGCATGGCCGCCTTCCTCGGCGTCGTGCTTCTGGGCGTCCTTCCCGGCATCGCAGTGGCGGTCGCCCTCTCGATCGGCAACGTCTTCCGCCGGGCCTGGTGGCCGTACCAGACGGTCCTCGGGCGGGTCCCCGGCCTCGCCGGGTACCACGACGTCCGCAGCTACCCGCACGCATCGCTGCTGCCGGGCTGCGTCATCTTCCGGTTCGATGCGCCCCTGTTCTTCGCCAACACACGCACGTTCCGCGATCAGATCCGGGCGATCGCCGCGTCCGAGCCGCGGCCGTCGTGGATCGTCGTGGCCGCCGAGCCGCTCACCGACGTGGACACGACCGCGGCCGACATGCTCGAGGAGCTGGACGAGGACCTGAACGCCCGGGGCATCAGCCTGGTGTTCGCGGAGATGAAGGATCCCGTACGCGCCAAGATCGACCGCTACGAGCTCACGAAGACGATCGATCCCGACCACTTCTTCCCCACGATCACCCAGGCCGTCAAGGCGTTCCAGAGGCAGACGGGAAACCAGTGGGAGCCCCCGGGCGCGGAGCCGTCGTGAGGCCGGCGGTGGCGGCTCAGCGGCCGCGCTCGATCGAGAACTCGAGGCGGATCTTCCCCTCCGATGCGGCGGTGTCGGCGGCGCGGCGCTTCAGTCGGAGCATGAGCTGCGCGTTCGGCGACGTCGGCTAAACCGTCGGGTGCACGAACGAAAAGGTTGAGCCCGATGAACTCCAAGGCATACAGGCCTCCCTTCTCAGGGCGATGAAGCAGCTGCTCCACGCATCGGACCGCATGCCACGCGATCGAGTGGCAGAGCTGGTGAGCGCGGCCTGCTACGGCAGCGTGCTCGTCCTCGCCGCGCTCAGTGTGATCGGCGTCTCGGAGGTCGCTCTCGGCCACGGCGCCGAACTCGTCGCGGGAGTCGGACTGGCGACCTGGTTGGCTCATATCTTTGCCGAGCTCCTCGGAGGACACGTCCGGCACCCCGAGCCCCTCCGGCGCGGCGAGGTCATGCGTGCCGTGGTCGATGGCAGCCCGGTCCTCGCGTCCACGGTGCTGCCTGCGAGCGTGCTCCTGTTCGGACGGTTGGATCTGTTGACCGACACCACCGCCCGGATCGGTGCAATTGTCATCGCCGTCGTCCAGCTCTTCGCGATCGGAGCGTTCGTGGCACGGGTGGCCCCGGTGCCTCCGGCGGCGAGCTGGATCTTTGCGGCGGCCACGGCCGCCACCGGCGTTGCCGTGGTGGCACTCACCGTGCTGTTGGGCCATTGACCGTGGATGCCACACGTGCCGGGGTGCATGGTGGTGCGATGTCAGCCCACGGCCATCCCTTCGACAGAGCTCGATGGTGTGGGGTCGGGTAGGCGCATCATGCGGAACGCGTTGAGCAACCCGACGAGGGCGGCGAGGAGCGGAACGAGGAGCGCCACCTGAAGGGCACGAGGTCTGGCGTCGGTGTTGATGCGCAGGATCTCGTCCTGGATGTCCTGGGGCTGGCCTGACGAGCAGTTCTTCGAGCTGTGTGTTGCTCAGCACTTCCGCGTCGTCCTCCAGCCCTTCCGACACACGCTGCTGCTCGGTCGGTGAGAGGACGCTGCTCGCCTCAGCCATGTTGGTGAACGTGATGGAGAGCGTTGCCAGCATGATCGCGCCGGCGAACGCCAATCCGAACGACAGCCCGAACGATCCGGCCGCCGAGTTCACGCCGGCGGCCTCGCTGACCCGCTCGTCCGAGATCGGGGACAGGGTGTAGTTGTTGAGTTGGGACACCAGCAGACCCAACCCGCATCCCGCGATCAGCAACGGGACCACGAGGTACCAGCCGGACTCGGCGCGAGGCACGATCGGGATCAGGGCCACCATTCCCGTCGCGAGGAGCGCGAACCCCAACCTGATGATGCTGCTCGGCCGCCGTGCACCCGCCTTCTTTGCGGCGAGCAGCGCCATGCCGAACATGCTCAGCGAGAGTGGGGCGAGCGACAGGCCGGCTTGCATCGCGTTGTACTCGAGCACCATCTGCAAGAAGATCGGCAGTGCGATCATCGTGCCGCCCAGGGCTATCTGCTGGAGCATCTGCTCGGAGATCCCGTACCGGAAGATGCTGGATCGGAAGAGGTCGGGGTCCAGCAGTGTGGGTTCAGCGTGACGCTTGCGCCGCACGAGCCAGTACACGAATGCACCCAGCGAGATCGCACCGATCGCCAGGAGGGCCGCGACGGACTCGCCGCCTTCCTGCCACACGAGTATCCCGAGCACGATGCCGCCCATGCCCAGGACCGAGAGGAGCGCACCGACCGCGTCGACGCGCCGAGGTCCCGTGTACGGCACGTCGCGGACGAGTCTGATGCCGATCAGCACGATCGCGATGACGACATCCTCGAGCAGGAACGCGACGCGCCACGACAGATAGGTGGTGATGAAGCCTCCGAGCAGTGGACCGACCGCAGCGGCGATCGCGGCCGCGGCGCCGACGAGCGCGTAGGCCTTCTTCTGGGCCGCTCCCTCGAAGTTGCCGTGGATGAGGGACTGCATGGCGGGCAGCAGGAGCGACGCACCGAGCCCACCCACGATGGCCCAGAAGACGATGATCGCCGTCAGGCCCTGGGCGAGTGCCATCGACAGCGCGCCGATGGCGTAGGCGAGCAGACCCAACACGTATGCCCGCTTGCGCCCGATGAGATCGCCGACCTTGCTGCCGATCAGGATGAACGCCGCGGAGACCAGCGCCTCGAGCGCGATCGCCGACTGGACGCCGCTGACGGTCGTGTCGAGATCCCGAACCACCGCGGAGATCGAGACGTTCATCAGCGACGTGTCGACGACGAGCACGAACATCGCCATCGCCAGCAGGATGGCGAGCCGTGGATTGCCCGTTGCCTCCTCGGGAACGCTGGTACCCGTTCCCTCGGTCATTGGGACCCACCATCCATTCTCGGGATCGGGTGCGACACCGCTCGCCGACGGACTGGTGGCCGTCGCCGGGCGCGTTACCCGAGGGCCTTCGCCTTGGCCCGCTGGAACTCGTCCTCGCTGAGCACGCCTCGGTCACGAAGATCTGCGAGCCGAGAGATGTCGTCAACCGTTCCGCCACCTCCCGAACCGGCGACGTTCTGGACGTACTGCCGGAGCGCCGCGTCCTGCGCCTGCGCGTCCCGCCTGCGGTGCTCCTCGATCTTGTGACCCCGGGCGATCAGGTACACGAAGACGCCAAGGTAGGGCAGGAAGATGACGAATATCGACCACAAGGCCTTGCCCCAGCCTGACAGGTCGTCGCTGCGGAAGATGTCTCCGAAGGTGACGATGAGCAGCCAGATCCAGATGACCCAGAGGAAGAACCACAGCATCGACCAGAACACCTGCCCGGTGCCGAACTCAGCAGCCAGCATGACCTCATACCTCCAACGGTTCGGTGTCGCACCGCGATGTTCCGCGGCGGTTGCATTCACGCATCTGACTCGCCTTCCAGCTTCGCACGGGCCTGCGTGTTGGCCTCGCGATCGCTCGTCCGTGACCGTCGGCCATTGCAGGTCGAGTGACCCGATGGTGTCGACGACGATGGCGGCCGCCATCGCCTGCATCACGTGCTTGTGGTCGGCCGGGATCACGTACCACGGGGCCCAGTCGGTGGACGTGGCCGTGATGGCGTCGTCGTAGGCCCGCATGTACTCGTCCCAGTGGGCCCGCTCGGCCACGTCGGCGGCGTTGAACTTCCACACCTTGTCGGGGTTGTCGAGGCGGGCCATGAAGCGCCGCTTCTGCTCCGCCTTGGACACGTGGAGGAAGAACTTCACGATCTTCGTGCCGTTCCGGTCGAGGTGGCGCTCGAGGTCGTTGATGTCGTCGTAGCGGCCTGCCCAGAAGGCAGGCCCCCGGTCGCCCGGGGGCAGCTTCTGCCGATCGAGCCACTCGGGGTGGACCCGCAGCGCCACGACCTCCTCGTAGTGCGAGCGGTTGAAGATCCCGATCCGGCCCCGCTCGGGTGCTGCCTTCGAGATCCGCCACAGGAACGCGTGGTCCAGCTCCTCGCTCGACGGTTGCTTGAACGAGATGACCTGCACACCCTGCGGGTTCACGCCGGACATCACGTGCTTGATCGTCGAGTCCTTCCCGGCGGCGTCCATCGCCTGGAAGACGATCAGCAACGCGTGGGTGTCGCTCGCCCACAGCAGCTCCTGCGCGTCCCGCAGCTGCTCCACCCCGCGGGCCACGATTGCCTTGGCAGCGGCGTCGAGCTCGGTGGTGGAGAGCCGATCGAACTCACCGCCGCCCGTCCAGCGGGTGTCGCGCCCGGCCAGGTTCGCGGCGGCACCGGGTTCGACTCGCAGCTCCCTGATGATCCGCTGTCGCGTCTCGGAGCTCGACGCCTGGGCTGATGTGACCATCAGACGGCCTCGTGATCGAAGCGGCGCAGGACGAGCTTGGCCAGTTCCGACACCGCGAGGTAGCCGACCACGGCGACGAAGCAGGCCCGCCATTGGTGACCGTCCAGGTCGACGGTGTCGAAGATGCGCTGGAGGCCGGGCAGCGTCGTGACCAGGAAGGTGAGCGCCAGCGCCACCAGCATGAGGAGGTTGAAGCGCCCGTTGGCGATGGTGTCGCGGTTGAAGATGCTCCGTACGGGATCGCGCCACTCCAGCGCGGTGACGATGTGGAGGAGCGACATCGTGGTCAGGCCCATGGTCGTTGCGACGGCAAGTCCGTACCGGTCTTCGCCCCACGACACGACGGCAAGGGTGCCGATGGCGATGAGGAGGCCCGCAACTCCCAGCCGGACGCCGAGTGCCCGGGCGATCACTGGCTCGTCTGGTGACCGTGGGCGCCGCTGCATGAGGCCTGGCGTCGGCGCATCGAAGCCGAGCCCGATGGCGAGCAGGACATCGACGGCGAAGTTGATCCAGAGGATCTGGAGGGGCAGGAGCGGGGTGCCGTTCGCGATCGTGAAGATCCCCGCACCGACGAACGTGAGGATGAACCCGGCCAGCATGATCATCTGGACCCGGATGTACTTCATCAGGTTGTCGTAGAGCCCGCGCCCGCCCTCGACGGCGGTGACGATCGTGGCGAAGTTGTCGTCGGTCAGGATCATCTCGGCGGCGTCCTTGGTGACCTCCGTGCCGGTGATGCCCATGGCCACGCCGATGTCCGCACGCGTGAGCGCCGGCGCGTCGTTCACGCCGTCGCCGGTCATGGCGACGATGTTGCCCTGGTCCTTGAGGATGCTGACCAACCGCACCTTGTCCTCGGGCGCGACGCGGGCGACGACGCCGATGTCGCCGACCTGCGCGTGGAGCTCGTCGTCGGGGAGCGCGGCGAACTCGGCGCCGGTGAGCGCACGCCCCTCGATGCCGAGCTGGCCCGCGATGGCCGCCGCGGTGGTGGCGTGGTCGCCCGTGATCATGCGGACGCGGATGCCCGCGTCCTTGCACAGCGCGATGGCGTCCTTGGCTTCCTTGCGCGGCGGGTCGACGATGCCGACGAGGGCGAGCAGCTCCAGGTCGCTGACCAGCGCCAACAGGTCTCCCGACCGATCGAAGGAGGCGGGATCGAAGTCGCGCCGCGCCACCGCCAGCACCCGGAGGCCCTCGCTGGCCATCCGATCGTTCGCCGCCACGACCCGAAGGGCGGCGCCGCCGGCCAGCGGCTGCGACGAGCCAGCCTCGTCGAGGTAGTGCGAGGACCGCGCCAGCAGCACGTCCGGCGCGCCCTTCACGAAGCACCTCACGACGTGGCGGCCGCGGTCCTCCATCTCGTGGAAGGTCGCCATCAGCTTGTACTCCGTATCGAACGGCACCTCGGCGACCCGAGGATACGTTCGCCGGGTCTCCTCGACGTCGAGCCCGGTTTTCGCGGCCAGGACGACGAGCGCCCCCTCGGTCGGGTCGCCGATGCATGCACCGTCACGGATGACCGCATCGTTGGCGAGCGCCATCGGGAGCACGAACGGTTCGAACGGGATGTCGCTGCTCCCCGCGACGCGCAGGATGCGACCCGTCGTCGAGTACCCCTCGCCGTCGACGCTGAAGCGACGGCCGACCAGCACCAGTTCGCGGGCCGTCATCTGGTTCAGGGTGAGGGTCCCGGTCTTGTCGGAGCAGATGGCCGACGTGGAACCCAGCGTTTCCACCGACCGCAGCCGCTTGATGATCGCGCCCTTCTCGGCCAGCGCGCGCGTGCCGGCGGAGAGCAACATCGTCACCACGGCCGGCAGGCCGGTGGGGATGGCGGCGATGGCCAGGCTGATGCCGACGAGGAACAGCGTGTCGAAGTCCTCGCCGCGCGCCAGACCGAGGATGACGATCAGAACCAGGGCCGCGGCAGCCATGATCGTGATCAGCACCGTGATCTGGTCGAGCTGCTTGGTGAGCGGCGTCTTCTCCTGCTCGACGCCGCTCAGCATCCCCGAGATGTGGCCGACCTCGGTCGACATGCCCGTGGCCGTGACGACGATCTCGCCCCGGCCGCGGGTGACCTGCGAGTTCATGTAGGCCATGTCGACGCGGTCGCCGAGTGGCACGTCGGTGCCGGCGACCGGATCGATGCTCTTGGCCACAGGAGTGCTCTCGCCGGTCAGCCCGGCTTCCTCGATCTCCAGCGTCGCCGCCACCAGGGTGCGGCCGTCGGCGGGGACCTTGTCGCCCGCCTCGAAGGTCACGATGTCTCCCGGCACGAGCTCCTCGGCCGGAACTTCGACGACCTCGCCGTCGCGCCGGACGCGGGCCGTCATGATCAGCATCTGTCGAAGGGCGTCGACGCTCTCGGCCGCCTTGCCCTCCTGGTGCAGCCCCATCAGTGCGTTGACCACCGTCAAGCCGAGGACCACCACGCCCGTCGAGATGTCCTGGAGGGCGACGATGCTCACGACCGCCGCGCCGACCAGCACCAGCTGCATGAGGTCGCGGTACTGGCGCACCCAGGCCTGCCAGGCGGGCTCCTTCGCCTCCTCGGCCAGCTTGTTCGGCCCGTACCGCTGCCGCCGCTCGGCGACCTCGGTCGCGCTCAGGCCGACGGCAGGGTCGACGTCGAGTCGTCGACACACGTCGTCGTCCGACAGCCCGTACCAGTCTGTCGAGTCTGTCGAGCGATCGATGGGCGCCGGGGCGGTCGCCGTTTCGGCCATCAGGTGCCTCCTCGAAGCTCGCTCGCGTCAGACACGGGCGGGGGTCTCCGCACCGCTCACCACAGCGATTCCGAACGCCAGCCACCCGGCCGCGCGCGGTGTCGTGACAGGGGCATCCCCGGAGAACTCGCTCACTCGTCCCTCCTGAGTCCGGCCTGGTCGGGGCGTGGCAAGCCTGAACCGCGCCGGAGGACCACGTCGATGGCGACGGTCGCGCCCTCACGGGTGGGTGGGCGCCACCCGTGAGCGGGTGGCGCGTCCAGCCCGGTGCCGCTGAGCGGCTCCCGGAGGCACACGGGCATGACATCAACGCGTGCGCGGCAAAACCGCCCACAGCGGCTGGCCGTGTCAGATAGGTGTCATGCATTCCCTCTTCGCAACACGTTGCGGACACGTACACTCACTCACGGAGAGCGGGAGGAGGCGAGATGCCGAGGGATGCCGCCAGCGACGCCGTCGCACCGCGGCTGGTCGTCCCGGCGTCTCCGTTGCTACGCGCGAAGCTCCGCCCGCCGGTGGTGCCGGAGCATCTTGTGCGGCGCCCGCGGCTGCTGCGGCTCCTGGACGACGCGGTGAGCGCTCCCCTCACCCTGGTCGTCGCGCCGGCCGGGGTCGGGAAGACCGTGCTCGTGTCGAGCTGGGCAGCTCAGTCGACCGTTCCCACGGCCTGGTTGTCCATGGACGAGGCCGATCGGGACGGGCGCCGACTCTGGTCCGGCGTGATCGCCGCGCTCGAGACGCTGCGGCCGGGATGCGGAGAGGCGGCCCTCACGTTGCTCCGTCGTCCCGGCCCGCTTGCCAGCGTCGTCCATCAGTTGTTGGACGACCTCGAATCGGGAGCCGATTCGTCGCGCGTCCTCGTCATCGACGACCTCCACCTCGTGGACGACGACGATGTGGTCGCATCGCTGGCGCTGTTCCTGCAGCACCTCCCGACCTGGCTCCACGTGGTCCTGCTGTCGCGCCGCGAACCGATCCTGCCGGTCGACCGCCTCCAGGGCCGTGGTCAGCTCGCCGAGGTCCACTTCGCCGAGCTGAGGTTCTCGCACGAGGAAGCGTGCGAGATGTTGACCCGGCTGGTGCCCGGGCTGTCGGAGGACCAGATCGACGCCCTGGCGACACATGCCGCGGGGTGGGCAGCAGGCCTGCAACTGGCCGCGCTCGCGGCGCGTTCCAACCGAGCTCATCTGCCCGTCGAGGCCCCCGGCGTCGTCGCCGGCGATCTCCTCGTCGATGACTATGTGTGGCGCGAGGTGCTCGCCGCGGAGGACACGGAACTGGTCGAGGCGCTGCTCGATGTCTCCGTGGCCGACCTGATCGATCCAAGCCTCGCCCGGGCGCTCACGGCCCGGGAGGATGCTGGCAGTCTCCTGGCCCTCGCCGAGGCGCGAGGCCTCTTCGTCGCTCGCCTCGGTCTCGAGGGTTGGTTCGCGGTGCACTCTCTCGTCCGTTCGGCGCTGCTCGCCGAGCTCTGGAGACGGTCCCCGACGCGGCTCGTCGAGCAGCACGTCCGAGCCGCGCAATGGTTCGAGGACGCGGGGCAAGTTCCCGTCGCGCTGGAGCACTGGCTTCTGGCCGATCGACGCCGGGACGCGTTGCGCCTCCTCGCGTTCAAGCACACCGAGCTCTACGACAGCGGCCAGGAGACGACGATCCAACGCACGATCGCTGCCCTCCCACACGAGCTTGCCACCGCCGACGTCGAGTCCATGCTCGAGTTCGCGTGGTGCCACCTGCTCGTCGATCGCCGTCGCTTCCTCGAGCTCGTCGACCAGGTGATGTGGTGGGCCGACCGGTCGCCCCCGGACGAGACCCTTCGAGCTCGCTTGACGATGCTCCAATCGATCGCCGCAACGGTGAGTGGGGACTGGCTCGAGGGCAAAGCGCTGGCCGAGCGGGCGATGGGCGATCTGAGCGAAACGTGGTGGCGTGATCCACTGGGCCGTTTCGGGTGGAACATGGTCGCCCGCGCCTGGGCGCTGTCAGAGTGCTGGAACGACACCGGTGACGACGTTCGCGAGGCCGATCTGGCGTTGAGTCGCGATCCCGAACGCCGCCTGGCATTCGAGGGAACCCGGTCGCTGGGTGAAGCGCTCGCCGGCAGGCCGGCGGACGCCCTCCGGGTCGCCGCCGGCGTGCGGCGCGCCGCGGAAGTCGCCAACATGACCATCCTGAGGACAGAGCTGGCTCTCGCCGAAGCCGTGGCGCACCGCGAGCTCGGCGATCGTGAGCGTGCACTGCCCGCACTGGCGGCGCTCGCCGATGCGCCGGCCGAGACGATGCTCTACTGCCGGATCCTGGCGACCTTGGAGCTGGCCGAGGCACGCCTCGACGAGGGCGACGTCGACGCCGCGCGCCGGGTGTTCGGGCAAGCCGAGGCACTGATCGACACCGAGTCCTTCGGACCCGATGGACGCAACTGGCTCGCCCGGGTCGGGACCCGACTGGCGGTGTTCGCCGGCGAGATCGACGACGCTCGGCGCTGGTCCGACCAGGTTGACGATCCTTTCTGGGGCGGGGTCAGCACCGCTCGAGTCCACCTGGCAGCAGGGGACCGACTCGACGCCCTCGCGGCCCTGGACGGGGTCGTGCCCCGCTGCGTACGTCACGAGGCCGTACTCGGACTCCTCCGGGCGCGCGCGGTCGCTGCCCGTGACGAGTCGACGAAGCACGCCATCGCCGCCGTCGAGCTCGCGACGGCCAACGGCCTCTTGCAAACAGTGGCCTCAGAAGGAGCGGAGGTGATCGAGCTCGTCGAACGCTCAGCGTGGCGAGTACAGCCTCAGTGGTTGGACCGCCTGCGGCGAGCCGCGGCCGAAGGCGCGCGCCTCTCCCAAGGGGGTCGGACCGAGCTCGTCGATCCCCTGACGGAGCGAGAATGCGACGTGCTGCGCTTCTTGGCCAGTCGACTCTCCGTCCGCGAGATCGCAGACGAGCTCTACCTCTCGGTCAACACGCTCAAGTTCCACCTCAAGGCCATCTACAGAAAGCTCGGAGTCAACTCGCGCGCCGAAGCCGCCGACGTGGCGCGCCGCATGACGATCGTCCCACCGCACCCCTAGGGTCCGAGCCACACCCTGGTCTTCTGACGCTCGAACTCCTCTGTGGTCAGCAACCCTCGACGACGCAGGTCGGCCAGCTCCTTCAGCTGCTCGATCGGATCGACGATCAGCGCCGCCAAACCGCCCGCGAGCTCGTGGCCTCCGCAGGGCGGGCGGGCCAGCAGATCGTCGCGTTGGCGACGGTGCGTCCTTCGGCGTCGCAAGGTCATGCGCCTCCTTGCTCGTCCTCGAGCTGGTCGGAGAGGACCAGCTCCACTCGGGACGGCGGGATCCGCTCGCCAGCGACGATCAGGCCTCCGGCGCGCCGTGCGGCCGCCGAGAGCGGCTCTGCCCACCGATCCTCAGTGACGAGGACGATACCCGCGGTACCTGGCCGGAGCGCAAGGGACGCCAGCGCGATGTCGTTGTCGCTGAGCATGCCTCCGAGCTCGCCCTCCACGTGCCGCAATGCCGCCAGGCTCTCGACGGCCTCGAACTCGAGCACGGTGACAGCACCTTCACGGTCCCTGACCAGGACGACGAGGTCGAGGATGCGGATCTTGCCGGTCTGCACCAGCTCGGCCAACGCCGGGACGACGGTGGCCAGCGCGTCCTGATCCGGTACAACGACCACCACGTACTGGACGAGGTCGCTCGCAACCTCGTGGGTGCGGTCGGCAGGCTCTCGTGCATCAGTCACCGGATAGCCACGGCCCCTTCACTGCGCGCGCAGTGTGACGATCATGACTCCACAGTGGGTCGTCGAGGACCACCCTGCAGCGGGTGGGGTGGGGTCACCCCATCGAGCACCACCATGCCCAGTACCGAACAATCGGCTGGAGAGGAAGCTCATCGACATGGACAACGTGGACGCTGGGCCCATCGACGTGGTCATACTCCGGTTCCCGGGTAACCAGTTCAATGGCGGGATCGCTCCCGCCTTGCGGGACCTCGTCGTTGGTGGCCTGGTACGGGTGATCGACCTGCTGTTCGTGTACAAGGACGTCGACGGCACCGTCGGCTCGGTCGAGCTGGCGGGTCTCGGTCCCGATCTCGAGCCCTCGTTCGTCGATCTCGACGGGCAGCTCGGTGGTGGCCTCCTCGACGCCGAGGACGTCGACGAGGCCGCAACCGGGATCGAGCCCGGGAGCTCGGTCGCGGTCATCGCCGTCGAGAATCTCTGGGCCGTGCCCTTCATCAACGCTGTCCGCAGTGCCGGTGGGGAGCTCGTCGACCAGGCGAGGGTCCCGTCGGAGGTCGTGGACGCCGTCCGGCGGGCCGCCGACGAGGGCACCTGAACGAGAGGAACGGCGATGGGACTTCTACGAGGTATGGCCCGCACGGCTGTGGTGGCCGGCACGGCGACGGCAGTGTCGAACCGTGTGTCGCGGCGTCAGGCGGACCGCTGGCAGCAACAGGAGTATGAACAGCAGGCCCAGTATGCGGCGCCTCCGCCGGCCGCGGCGCCAGCGCCCGCGCCGCCCGCGGCGGGCACGGGAGGCGACGCGCTCACCGCCGAGATCGAGCGGCTTGCCGGATTGCGGAGCCAGGGCGTGCTCACCGACGAGGAGTTCGCGGCCGCAAAGGCGAAGCTGCTCGGTCTGTGAGCCAGGTGAGCCAGTGCCGGGTGCGCGCCACCGCCTGAGGCGCACAACCACCTGATCGTGGGTGGGTACCGCCCACCCGGCTCGGCCCCATCGTGCGCGACGAGGAGGGCGATCCTTGCGGCGCTTACCGTCGTCGTCTGGACGATCGGTGCCTACGTGCCATGAGGATCGAAGACTACGGGTTGATCGGTGACCTCCAGTCGGCGGCGCTCGTCGGGCGCGACGGGTCGATCGACTGGCTCTGCTTACCTCGTTTCGACTCGCCGTCCTGCTTCACGGCGCTTCTCGGTGACGAGCGACACGGCCGGTGGCTCCTCGCTCCAGCGGGACAGATCACGAAGACGTCTCGCCGCTACCGACCGGGCACGCTCGTGCTCGAGACCGACTTCGAGACCGCCGAGGGAGCTGTCCGGGTCACGGACTTCATGCCGCGTCGCGGTGGCCGTGCGCCACAGGTCATGCGCATCGTCGACGGGCTGGCCGGCCGCGTGCCGATGCGCATGGCGCTTGCCCTGCGCCCCGACTACGGAGCGGTGGTGCCGTGGGTCGATCGCATGGTGGATGGCGTTCGGGTCCAGTCCGGGCCGGACGCCTTCCACCTCAGCACACCGCTCGAGCTGACGGTCGATAGGGATGCCACGACGGCGGAGTTCACCGCGGTCGAAGGAGCGCGGCAGCGCTTCGTGCTCGGCTGGTACTCCTCCTACACGGACGCTCCGCCGGTGGAGGACGCGGACTCGGCGCTGGCTCGGACCGACGCGTTCTGGCGCGAGTGGTCGGGGCGCTGCAGCTACCACGGCGAGTACCGCGACGCGGTGCTGACCTCGCTGATCGCCCTGAAGGCGATGACCGACGAGACGACCGGCGCGGTCGTCGCTGCGCCCACCACCTCCCTGCCCGAGGACCTCGGCGGGTCGCGCAACTGGGACTACCGCTACTGCTGGCTGCGCGACTCGGTGCTCACCCTCAACGCGCTGCTCCTCGGCGGCTACACGGACGAGGCGCTCGCGTTTCGCGACTTCGCCTTCCGGGCCGGCACCGGCGACCCCGCCAAGCTTCAGATCATGTACGGCGTCGGCGGCGAGCGCCGCCTGGACGAGTTCGAGCTCGACTGGCTGCCCGGCTACGAGGACTCGAGGCCCGTACGGGTGGGAAACGCCGCGTCCGGGCAGTTCCAGCTCGACGTCTACGGCGAGCTCGTGGGCGTCGTCCACGTCGCGGCCGACAAGCTCGACCGGATCGACCCTCGCAACTGGCCCCGCTTCCGGGCCTTCGTCGAGCATGTCGAGCGGATCTGGCGCGAGCCCGACGACGGCATCTGGGAGGCGCGCGGCCCGCGCCGGCACTACACCCAGTCCAAGGTGATGGCGTGGGTCGTGTTCGACCGCGCGATCAGGCTCGCCGAACGCTTCGAACTGGACGCACCGCTCGATCGGTGGCGTCAGGTCCGCCAGGAGATCCACGACGAGGTGTGCGAGAAGGGCTACGACTCCCGGCGCGGCACGTTCACCCAGTACTACGGGTCCCAGGAGCTCGACGCCGCCGCGCTCGCGGTCGTCCTGGTCGGCTTCCTCCCCGGCTCCGACCCCCGCGTCTCAGGAACGATCGACGCCGTACGCGACGGGCTCGGCCACGACGGCTTCATCTCGCGCTACTCGACCGCGGACACCGACGACGGGCTGCCCGGCACCGAGGGCCAGTTCCTGGCCTGCTCGTTCTGGCTCGCGAGCGCGCTCGCGCTGAACGGCCGGCTCGATGAATCCCGGGAGCTCTTCGAGCGGCTGCTCGGGCTGACCAACGACCTCGGCCTGCTCGCCGAGGAGTACGACGTCGCCCGCCAACGCCAAGTCGGCAACTTCCCTCAGGCATTCAGCCACCTGGCGCTGATCAACGCCGCGGCGACGATCACCGCCGCCTCACGATCGCCTGGCGTTGGTTGACGACTTCCCTGCGATCGTCCGACCGTGGCCGAACGCGGACGCGGACGGGGCATGTCCCCACCTCACCAGGAGTGGTGGAGCAGGATCTCGGGATCCACCCGCCCGTGGGTAGGGCCACACCACCCAGCCCTCCGCCACTGTGTGCACAGGTGAGGACCGGACGGCCGGTGATGGACTGTCGAGAGTTGCGTGAAATGGTGGGGCGTCGAGCGCCGGCTGATCGCGGGGCCGAGACGGTGGCGAGCGGATCAGACCAGGTCACAGCGCACCAGATTCCCGGTCGGGGCACCGGCCAGGTGACGCGATGACGGTTGCTGCCGGATCGACCGATGACGAGATCGCGCGCCTGGAGGCCGAGCGCGCCCGGCTCCAGGCAGAGGTCGACGGCTTGCGCGCCGAGCTGGCGGCGCCTCGACCACACGGCGGGCGCCCGAGACGCATCGTGGCCGTAGCGCTGGTGGTGCTGACCTCGCTCGTGGTCACCGTCGCCGTCGCTGGGGTGTGGGCGCGCCGGAACGCACTCAACACCGATCGGTGGGTGACGACGGTCGGTCCAGTCGCCGAGGACCCGGCGGTGCAGGATGCACTGGGGAACTGGATCACCACCGAGCTCATGGGGGTCATCGACCCGGTGGAGTTCTTCGAGAGCGTGCTGCCAGAACGCGGCCAGATCCTCGCTGGACCCCTGACGAACGCCCTGCGCGGATTCGTCAACGATCAGGTCGATACGTTCCTCGCCTCCGACACGTTCCAGCAGTTGTGGGTGCAGGTCAACGAGCGCGCCCATGCGCGCGTGGTCGCCGTGCTCGAGGGCGACACCCCTCGCAACCTGCAGATCGAGGGCGACCAGGTGGTGCTGAACCTCGTTCCCGTGCTGAACCGGGTTCTGGCCGCGATCGGTGAGGCCTCGCCGGAGATCTTCGGTCGCACGGTCGACCTCCCCACGATCTCCGTCGACGACGTCCCGCAGGCGGCGGTGGACAAGGTGGAGAACGCGCTGGGTGTGGAGCTTCCCGACGACTTCGGGCAGTTCACCGTGTTCGAGGCTCGGCGGCTCCGGCAGGTGCAGGACGCGGTGTCCCTGTTCGACCGGCTCGTCGTGTTCGCGGTCGTGCTGGCCATCGGGTTGATCGCGCTCACCCTGTGGGTGTCGCCGCAGCGCCGGCGCACGTTGCTCCAGCTCGTGGTCGGTATCTCGTTGGGCGTCGTGCTCATCCGGCGCCTCGGGCTGCGCCTCGAGGACGACGTGGTCGACCTCGTCAAACCCGAGAACCGCGAGGCCGTGGGCGTCGTCGTCGGCGCGTTCATCTCGAGCCTGCTCGATGCCACCGCCTGGATCCTCGGCATCGCGGCTGTCATCGGGGTCATCGCCGCGATCACCGGCCCCTACCGGTGGGCCGAGTCCCTCCGACGCCGAGCGGTCGAGGTGGTGCAGGCGCTGGCGGCCGCTATCGCCACCATTGTGACGCGTCGGCCCGGCGAGCCCGCCACCGCGGCGTGGGTGACCTCGCACAAAGAGGCGCTCCAGCTCGGCGGGATCGTCGCCGGCATCATCGTGCTGCTCGCAGCCGATCTGTCGTGGCTGGGGCTCGGACTACTGCTCCTCGTGGTCGGCGGCTTCGAGCTCGCAGTTTCGCGGATCGCCGAGCTCGGACCCCGCGAAGGCGAGCTCGAGCACCGAGGCGGCGTCGACGCTGTCCAGCGCTGAGGAATCGCCCGGATAGGTGACCATCCACCGGTCGTCGGGTTGGCCTGTCCACGTCGGGCCAGCGCCGCGGGTTCCGCAGATCAGCGACGAAGTCGACAGGAATCAGGACTCGGCTGCCGTGTCGTCCCTCGCTGCGCCGCTGTCGCAGACGCAGAACTCGTTCCCCTCGGGGTCGGTCATGAGGAATGCCGCACCGATGGAACCGACGGCGGCGTCGGCGGCGTCTATGGCCGGGCAGTTCCGGACAGTCGTGGTGCGCAGGGGGCTTGGGCGGTGGCCGAGCTGACAGCATCCGAGGAGCTGTATCGCCAACACATCGGGCGTGCCCGTCGGCTGGCCTTCCTTTCGAGGGGGAGTGACGGGATGCAGACGACATCGCTCATGAGAGCTAGCAGTGGAGAGAATGGATGGGTTGGAAAGTGGATTGTAGGCTAAAAAAGCTAGGTGTGAGGAGATGAGATGGTAAGGCACGATGTGAGATTAGGATAGAGTATAGATGTATGGGAGTGTGAGTGATTGAGATGAAGTTGAGTAAAGATGGCGAGAAAGGCAGGGGTTGAAATACTGGTGAATTAAGGCAAAGGATAAATGGATAATGGAGGATACAGATGCAAGACAGAAGGCATACTAGAGCAAGCTGCGAGGAAGAAAGAAGAAGGCTGGCTGTTGAAAGAGATATAGAATATTAGAAACTATACGAGCTGAGAGGAAGGAGCAAAAGAAGTAAAAGATTGGATAGGTGAAGAATGAGAAGTTTGAAAAGAAAGAGGATGAGATAGTAACATATATTTTGTGCTGTTGACAAGATTAGAATGGGCTGATAAGGGAGATACGGATAGATGCTGGTTGTTGACGGTTCCTGCGATGGTCCGATTTTGGAAGTGACGCGGACGGGGCATGTCCCCACCTCACCAGGAGTGGTGGAGCAGGATCTCGGGATTCACCCGCCCGTGGGTAGGGCCACACCACCCAGCCCTCCGCCACTGTGTGCACAGGTGAGGACCGGACGGCCGGTGATGGACTGTCGAGAGTTGCGTGAAATGGTGGGGAGTCGAGCGCCGCCTGATCGCGGGGCCGAGGCGGTGGCGAGCGGATCAGACCAGGTCACAGCGCACCAGATTCCCGGTCGGGGCACCGGCCAGGTGACGCGATGACGGTTGCTGCCGGATCGACCGATGACGAGATCGCGCGCCTGGAGGCCGAGCGCGCCCGGCTCCAGGCAGAGGTCGACGGCTTGCGCGCCGAGCTGGCGGCGCCTCGACCACACGGCGGGCGCCCGAGACGCATCGTGGCCGTAGCGCTGGTGGTGCTGACCTCGCTCGTGGTCACCGTCGCCGTCGCTGGGGTGTGGGCGCGCCGGAACGCACTCAACACCGATCGGTGGGTGACGACGGTCGGTCCAGTCGCCGAGGACCCGGCGGTGCAGGATGCACTGGGGAACTGGATCACCACCGAGCTCATGGGGGTCATCGACCCGGTGGAGTTCTTCGAGAGCGTGCTGCCAGAACGCGGCCAGATCCTCGCTGGACCCCTGACGAACGCCCTGCGTGGATTCGTCGACGATCAGGTCGATACGTTCCTCGCCTCCGACACGTTCCAGCAGTTGTGGGTGCAGGTCAACGAGCGCGCCCATGCGCGCGTGGTCGCCGTGCTCGAGGGCGACAACCCTCGCAACCTGCAGATCGAGGGCGACCAGGTGGTGCTGAACCTCGTTCCCGTGCTGAACCGGGTTCTGGCCGCGATCGGTGAGGCCTCGCCGGAGATCTTCGGTCGCACGGTCGACCTCCCCACGATCTCCGTCGACGACGTCCCGCAGGCGGCGGTGGACAAGGTGGAGAACGCGCTGGGTGTGGAGCTTCCCGACGACTTCGGGCAGTTCACCGTGTTCGAGGCTCGGCGGCTCCGGCAGGTGCAGGACGCGGTGTCCCTGTTCGACCGGCTCGTCGTGTTCGCGGTCGTGCTGGCCATCGGGTTGATCGCGCTCACCCTGTGGGTGTCGCCGCAGCGCCGGCGCACGTTGCTCCAGCTCGTGGTCGGTATCTCGTTGGGCGTCGTGCTCATCCGGCGCCTCGGGCTGCGCCTCGAGGACGACGTGGTCGACCTCGTCAAACCCGAGAACCGCGAGGCCGCGGGCGTCGTCGTCGGCGCGTTCATCTCGAGCCTGCTCGATGCCACCGCCTGGATCCTCGGCATCGCGGCTGTCATCGGGGTCATCGCCGCGATCACCGGCCCCTACCGGTGGGCCGAGTCCCTCCGACGCCGAGCGGTCGAGGTGGTGCAGGCGCTGGCGGCCGCTATCGCCACCATTGTGACGCGTCGGCCCGGCGAGCCCGCCACCGCGGCGTGGGTGACCTCGCACAAAGAGGCGCTCCAGCTCGGCGGGATCGTCGCCGGCATCATCGTGCTGCTCGCAGCCGATCTGTCGTGGCTGGGGCTCGGACTGCTGCTCCTCATGGTCGGCGGCTTCGAGCTCGCAGTTTCGCGCATCGCCGAGCTCGGACCCCGCGAAGGCGAGCTCGAGCACCGAGGCGGCGTCGACGCTGTCCAGCGCTGAGGAATCGCCCGGATAGGTGATCATCCACCGGTCGTCGGGTTGGCCTGTCCACGTCGGGCCAGCGTCGCGGGTTCCGCAGATCAGCGACGAAGTCGACAGGAATCAGGACTCGGCTGCCGTGTCGTCCCTCGCTGCGCCGCTGTCGCAGACGCAGAACTCGTTCCCCTCGGGGTCGGTCATGAGGATCCAGGTGGTGCCGTGCTCCTGGATGTGGTCCGCCTGGACCCGGCGTCGATCGAGACGGCCCGCGGCAACGTCGCCGCGGCCGGGCTGGACGACCGGGTGTACGCGAGCGTCCAGGACGCCAGCGACGGGCATCTCGATGGCCTCTACGACCTGGTCACCATCTTCGAAGGCGTCGCCGACCCGCTCAGCCTGCGACCGCTGGCGCCGGGCGAGCGGGTCGTCGATCTCGGCTCCGGCGCGGGCTTCGACTGCTTCGTCGCGGCGGCGTGGGTCGGCGCTGCCGGCCGTGTCGTGGGCGTCGACATGACGCCGGAGATCGTCGACAAGGCGCGCGCCACTGCGCAGCACCTCGGGCTGGCCAACGTCGAACTCCGTGCGGGGCTCATCGAGGACGTGACCGTCGACGACGGCTGGGCCGACGTCGTGATGTCCAACGGCGTGCTCAACCTCGTTGCGGACAAGCCGCGTGCCATGCGCGAGATCTTCCGGGTGCTCCGGCCGGGTGGGGCGCTCGCCTTCGCGGACATCGCGGTCGGTCGGGCCGTGCCGGACGAGGCGGCGTGCAACATCGAGCTGTGGACCGACTGCATCGCCGGCGGGGGGTTGCGCGTATCTGTACCGGGCTGTCATCGGTGGCCCCGGCGGCACCGGCCGCGGCCGTCAGGCCGAGAGTGTCTCGGGGAGCGTCTCCGGGGGTGACCGGCGGGCGGCGCCGGGGGAGATGCCGACCGTGCGCTTGAAGGCGCGGCTGAATGCCGCTTCGGACTCGTAGCCCAGGCGGGCGGCGAGCGCCGCGACGGGGACGTCGTCGGTCCGCAGCCAGTCGAGCGCCACCTGCATCCGCCAGCGGGTGACGTACTGCATCACCGGCTCGCCCACCAGTTCGGTGAACCGGGCGGCGAACGCCGACCGCGACATGGCGGTCTCCCGCGCCAGCGACGCCACCGACCAGGGCTGGGCCGGATCGCGGTGCACGAGCGACATGGCCCGGCCGATGCGGGGATCCTGCAGGGCTCCCAGCCAGCCGGTCTGCCCCGCCGGGTCGCCGGCGATCCACGAGCGGATGGCCTGGATGACCAGGATGTCCGACAGCCGCGTGATCACGGCCTCGCCGCCCGGCCGCAGCTCCCGCCCCTCGGCGGCGATGAGCCGGAGCGTGCTGTGCATCCAGTCGGCCTCGGGCGACGGCGACCCCGGCGACCCCTCGATGACGATCGTGCGGGGCAGCAGCGCCACCAGGTTGCGGGCTGCCGGGTGCCCGAAGCGGACGGTGCCGCACACGATGCTCGTGGGCGCCCCACCGCCGCCGTACCGCAGGATCGCGTAGCGGTCGCTGGCGTAGTCGTAGTCCAGCCCGTCGACCCGCGGGGCCGGAGCCCCGGGCTCGCTGAGCAGCAGGTGGCCCTGGCCGTGGGGCACCAGGGCGAAGTCGCCGGGCTGCAGCTGCCGGGGCTCGTCGCCGTCCACCTCGAGCCAGCAGCGCCCGGCGTTCACGACGTGGAACCACATCGACTCGGGCTCGGGCGGCAGGTCCAGCCCCCAGGGAGCGGTCAGCTCGGACCGGCAGTAGAAGGTGCCCGACATGCGCAGGACGTGCAGCGCCTCGCCCAGCGGATCGGGTGTGGTCCAGGGATCCTCGCCTCGCATGGGCCCAGTCTGCCGCCCTGGACGCGAGCGTCCACGGGCTCTGGACGAACGGGCATGAATGAGCGACGGACGAGCATTGTTCCACCGGATCGGCTCCCTCAGAGTGGACGACAGGTACATCGCCCAATCAAGAGAGGATCCACCATGACCGAGATCTCACACAACGAACGGCCGACACTGGTGCTCGGCGGCACGGGCAAGACGGGTCGGCGGGTCGTCGAACGGCTCGGCGCACGCGGCCTCCCCGTGCGGGTGGGCTCCCGTTCGGGACAGCCGCCCTTCGACTGGGGCGACCAGTCGACCTGGGCGCCGGTGCTGCAGGGCGTGCGGGCGGCGTACATCCCCTACCCCGACCTGGTCATCCCCGAGGCAACGAAGGCCGCCCGGGCGTTCGCCGATCTCGCGATCGAGCACGGCGTCACCCGGCTGGTGCTGCTGACCGGCCGGGGCGAGGACGAGGCCCAGCGGGCCGAGCGTGAGGTGCAGGCCACCGGCGCCGACGTGACCATCGTGCGCTGCGCCTGGTTCATGCAGATCTTCAGCGAGGACTTCCTGCTCGACTCGATCCGGGCCGGCGAGGTGGTGCTCCCGGCCGACGACGGCCAGCTCGACCCGTTCGTCGACGCCGACGACATCGCCGACGTCGCGGTGGCGGCGCTCACCGAGCCCGGCCACGCGGGGCAGGTCTACGAGCTGACCAGCCCGCGGTTGCTGAGCTTCCCCGAGGCCGTCGCCGAGATCGCCAAGGCGAGCGGCCGGGACATCACCTACGTGCCGGTGTCGGTGGAGGACTACGCCGCCGGTGCCGCCGAGCACGGCGTCCCCGCCGAGCTCGTCGAGTTCCTGACCTACCTGTTCAGCGACGTCCTCGGCAACACTCGCCTACGTCACCGACACCGTGCAGCGGGTCCTGGGCCGGCCGCCCCGGGACTTCACCGACTACGCCACCCGCACCGCCGCCACCGGCATCTGGACTCAGGCCGCGGACCGATGATCGACCACGACGTCCGCTCCCCCGTGGCCGAGCCGGTTCGGTCGGCCCGTCACCGCGTCGACGGTGACGGGTGGACCGGGCTCGTGCTCGGCGCCGCGCTGGTGGCGATGGCCCTCGTCGCCGGGCTGATCTACACGTTCTCGGTTGCGGTCATGCCCAACCTGGCCGGCGCCGACGACCGCACCTTCGTGGCGACCATGCAGCGGTTCAACGACAACCCGGTGTTCCAGCTCACCTTCACCGGGGCGCTGGTGCTGACCGTGCTCGCTGCCGTGCTGCAGCGACGCCACGGCCCCGGGGTCGCCGTGCGCTGGACCGTCGCTGCCCTCGTGCTCTACGGGATCGTCCTCGCCGTGACCCTCGGCATCAACGTCCCGCTCAACGACGAGATCGACCGGGCCGGCGACCCCGACCGCATCGCCGACCTCGCCCATGTCCGCAACCAGTTCGAAGGACCATGGGTGGCCGCCAACATCGTGCGCACCCTGCTCTCCACCGCGGCGGTCGCCGCCCTCGCCCGGGCCCTCCTCCTGCACGGACGCAGCACAGCCGACCGGAAGGCACGAGCGAGCGCCGGGGGGCCATCATGAGCGCCGTCCGCCACCACTTTCCCGGCCGCCTCGTCCCCATCCGCCGACCCAGCCCGCCAGGGAGGAGCGTCCGATGACCGAGGACCTGATCACCGCCGGCACCGTGGCGGCCGCCGTCGGCTGCGCCCTGGTGGCCGGGCTGTTGTTCGCCTTCTCGACGAGCGTGATGCCCGCACTGCGGCAGCGGCCGGCGGCCGAGGGCATCGCCGTCATGCAGGCGATCAACTCGACCATCCTCAACCCGCTGTTCGGGATGGTGTTCGGCGGCACGATGGTGCTGTGCCTGGTGCTGGCCGTCACGGCGCCGTTCACGACCGACGAGTCGCACGCGACCCTGCGGGGCATCGGGAGCGCGCTCTACGTGGTCGGGGTGTTCGTCGAGACCATGGTCGTGAACGTGCCGATGAACAACGCCCTCGACGCGGTCGACCCGGCCAGCGACGAGGGTGCGTCGTACTGGCGCACGTACCTCCGGCGGTGGACGGCGTGGAACCACGTGCGGGCGCTGCTGGGCACCGTGGCGTCGGTGCTGCTGGTCGTGTCGCTCGTGTGATCCGGTAGTCGGGCAGCAACGGGACCGACAGGTGCGGGTTGCGGCCGACGTGGGTCGCCCGGGTCACCGCGGCCGAGCCGAACCGGTCGCGCACGCGGTCGAGCGCGGCGTCGAGCGCGCCGCCGCCGTGGCGGTCGAACGGCAGCGCCAGACTGGATTGGCTCCCCTGCAACAGAGGGGGCATACGCGTGCGCGCCTAGCCACCTGACCTGGCGAAGGTCGGGGCCGAGCGGAGGGTGGCGATGACGTCGGCCAGGATGGCGATGCCCCGGGCGATCGTCGGCTCGGTCAGGCTGGCGTAGCCGAAGATCAGGCCTGGATCGCCGGCGTCGGTGAGGCGGTAGGGGCCGAGGCCGTAGACGCGCAGGCCCCGGTGGGCGGCGGCCGCGACCACCTCGGTGTCGTCGAGGTCGGGTGGGAGCCACGCGGCCAGGTGAAGGCCGGCCGAGATGCCGGTGGGGCGCAGGTCGGGCGCCCTCTTTGAGCTCGCTGCCCTGTAGGGGGTCTCGTCGTTGGCGTCACCCGAGCTGCAGGACGTACCCGTCGGGATCGATGACGAAGGCGCTGGCGCCACCCAGCTCGTTCTCGGTGCGCCAGAGCAGGGAGCCGCCGTGCTCCTGCACCCGTTGGACGAGCAGGTCGATCATCGCCGGGCTCTCGACGGCGAACCCGATGTGGTCGACGCCGCCGCTGTCACCGGGCGTCCGGGCCTTGCCGGCCAGGCGATCGAGGTCGCCGCCCGCGGGCTGGAGGCCGAGCAGGTCGCCGGCGCCCGGCGTCCGCATGAACGTGATGCCGGATCCGGTGCCGGCGTCCTCGAAGCCGAGCGCAGCTCGGTAGAAGGCCACCGATCGAGCGAGGTCCGAGACGACGAGGTTGACGTGGTTGATGCCCCCTGTGCGGGGTTGCCGATCGCTCATCCACCTACACTGCGTCTTGAACCGAAGTTCAAGTCAAGGAGCGGGACCGTGGCTGCTGAGATGCTCGATATCGGCGAGGTCGCCGAGGCCACGGGTCTCGCACCGTCGGCCCTGCGTTTCTACGAGCGGCGTGGCCTGGTGAGCTCGCCCGCCAGGAACGGTCTCCGCCGTATGTACGAGCCCGGCGTCATCGACCGTCTGGGGTTGATCGTCGCCGCGCGGGATGCCGGGTTCTCGGTGCGGGAGATCGGGGAGCTGTTCGATGCGAACGACGAGCTGACCCTGCGGGCGCTGCTGGCGGCCAAGGTGGCCGAGCTCGATGAGCGCATCGACCGCCTCGTCGCGATGCGTGATCTGTTGTCGCACAGTGTCAGCTGCCGGAGCCCGTCCCTGCTCGGGTGCCCGCATTTCACGCGCTACGTGCGAGCAGCGCTCCCGGCCGGTCGGCGCTGAGGTCAGAGGTACCGGCGCGGCGATCAAACGGGCCTTCGCCCGTCCCCACGATGGCCCCATGGCTGAACCGACACGGGTAGCCCTGGCGCTGGGCAGCAGGGAAACGCGGGGCTACGCGCACATCGGGGCCATCCAGGTGCTCGAGGAGCCGAGCGGGCGGCACTAGCGGGGAACCTGGCCGGGGAGGTGGCGTGATGGACCGCCTCGTGCGCGCCCGCCGCCATCGCGGTGCTCACCGACGAACCCCACCCCCTCGGCCCGCCCGAACTCGCACCCGGCGCCCACGGTGCGACCGGTCAGGCCGTCGTTGACCGGGCTTGACCTCCCGTGGGTTGCGCACCCGGTGCGGGTCAACACCGGGGCCGGCCAGTGTTGCGGTCCCAGTTCGACAGGAGCCTGTCTACGCTGGCTAGCGCAACGCTGGGTCCGTCGGCTGTGTGGGCCGTCATGAGCACGCTGACCGACGAATGCCCGCTCACCAGAACGACGAGCGTGGGGCCGACCTCGTGCGGCTGCCGCGCCGCTCGATCGACAAGCTGCTCTGCGGTGAACCCACTCCCCGCGTCGGGACCTCCCCGGCCCATCGCTCGAGCGTTCTTTGGGGTCTTACTCGGACGGCTGCAGCAAGCCGCCGTCCATCACTAGGCCGAGGTCGAGCCGCTTGTAGCCGGCCCGGTCGAACTCCAGCAGGATCACGGACCCGACGTAGCCGACGACCACGCCCTCGCCAAACACGTGGTGACGGACGCGGCTGCCGCGGGCGAACGGACGCTCGAGCACGTCGTCGGCGCCGGCCTGCGCCCGTCCGTCATTGTCGCAGTGGCCGCAGCGCCGTGCCGCCGCTTCACCGAAGTACTCCAGCAAGAACTGCCATCGGCAGCCCAGGTGCTCGGCGTAGGCCTCCATCGAGTCGACGCGGGTCCGCTCGATGGCGCGCCGTTCGCGAACCAGTTCTGCTGCCTTCGTCGCCGCGTCCTCGATGTCGCCGGTGACGATCACCCGGCTGTCGGCCTCGACCGTGACGCCACCGACATCCGCCAGCGCCATCGCGGTCGCCTCGGTGTGGCTCCTGGAGAGCTTCACCCGCTCTTGGAGGTCGGCCAGTGTCAGCGGACGCCGACTGCGAACCGCCAGCGCATCGGCGACCGCGGTCAGCGACGCCTCGCTCGGCCCGGCCTTGGCTGCGTACGAGCGCGGCAACCGGAGGTCCTCGGACCGGAAGTACAGGACCCCGTCCGCGCGGTCGCCGTCGCGACCCGCTCGTCCGAACTCTTGGTAGTACGCGTCGGGCGAACCAGCGACATCAGCGTGGAAGACCCAGCGGATGTCGGGCTTGTCGATGCCCATGCCGAAGGCGATCGTGGCCACGACCACATCCAGCTCCCCGCCATGGAAGCGGTGTTCGACCTCGGTCCGTGCCGCGTTGCCGAGACCGGCGTGATACGCGGCGACCCGGAGGCCGACGTCCGACCACGCGGCGGCGAGATCCTCCACGCGTTTGTGGGTGGCCCCGTACACGATCCCGTGACCGAGTTGGTGCGCGGCGTCGACGACATCGTGACCGAGCACCTCCAGCTTGTGGTTCTCATCGGTGAAGTATGAATGGACCGCGAGGTCGATGTTCGGCCGGTGGAAGCCGCACAGCTTGACGGCCGGATCGCGCATGCCCAGTCGTTGCACGATCTCCGCCCGCACCGGCGGGGCCGCGGTCGCGGTGAGCGCCAACACGATCGGTCGTCCGATGGCCTCGACCGCCGGCCCGATGCGCAGGTAGTCAGGACGGAAGTCTGGCCCCCACGTGCTCACGAGATGGGCCTCGTCGACTGCCAGCAGGACCGGTTGCAGCTTCGCCAGGCGACGGAGCACGCCATCGTCCGCGAGCTGCTCAGGAGCGAGGAACACGAAGTCGGGGCGACCGTCATCGACGACCAGTCGGTCGAGGACCTGTTGTCGTTCGCGAGACGTCTCGGTCGAGTTGACGGCGACGGCGACGACACGGCCTCTGGCCTCCAGCGCGGCGAGCTGGTCGCGCTGCAGGGCGATGAGCGGCGAGATGACCACGGTCGGACCGGCCAGCAACTGCCCCGCCAACTCGTATATCGCGGACTTGCCGCTACCGGTCGCCAGCACGGCGAGGGTGTCCGTGCCGGCGAGCACGCTCTCGATGGCTTCTCGCTGGCCCGGCCGCAGTGAGCTGAAGCCGAAGAGCCGGCGTCCCGCCTGCAGGATCGGGTCGTCGTTCGACGAGGGAGGACGGTGGCCGGAGGCGTTCATCGCCCGGCCAGGCCTTGCCCACGCTGGACGGGAACCTCACGGCCGGTCGACGTCGACAACCTTTGACGCAAGGCTGCTGCCAACATCATCCGAGACCTCCGTCCCGCCGACGCTATCGACAGGACTGGTCCAAGCGCACCGGTCGGCTCGGTCCGGGGAAGACGAGCCGAATCACACGGGTCCGGGAGCACTCCTAGGCTGGACGGCGACATGACCGAGCCGATGGTCCCAGGGTAGAGAGCGTCGACGCGGGAGCTCGCCGGCTGGCCGAGGGCTGGCACCGCCGGCCAACACACTCCGACCGGCGCGATGTCTACGCCTCACAGCCGTTTCCTCTTGAATGTCCAGGATCGTGAGAGCTCACCGCCGCGCCGCGACCAAGTTCCGGAGCTCCGGGACTCAAGGACGCTACGGCGCCGGCGCCGCAGCGGCGTGCCGGACGGCGGCTACCGCCTCCAGCTGATTGAGCCGCGAGCCAGTGTCGAACACCGCGTCGAAGCGGTCCGCCCCCAGCGCCCCGCGGACCAGGGCCCCCAGCTCGGCTTCCCCGTGCCGCAGCAGCGGCCACGTCCCCAGGGCGGCCCGCCGCCGCAGGCCTTCGGCCGCCCCTGCCACCAGTGCCGCATGCTCGGGTTCGCCCTTCACGAACGCCAGCTGGGCGAACGCGATCAGGCACAGGGTCACGCTGCGGGTGCTGTGGGCGGCCAAGCTGAGAGCCAGCCCATCATCGAGCAGCGCCTGGGCGTCGTCGAGCCGGCCAGGCGGTCGCCAAACATGCGAGCAGAGTCGGCCCCGACTTCGAAGTCCGAATGGGACAGCACCTGGTTGCGGTGGGCCGCACTTGAGGTCGTAGGACCGCCGCACCTGAACGTCACCGCGAGCCATCGTCACCCGAGCGGCGGACGGGTCGGCGCTCCATGGCGGAACGTCGACCGGTACTCCTGGGGGGAGGTGCCGAGGCGACGGTGGAACGCGGCTCGCACCGACGCCGGGGCACCGATGCCGGTGAGCCTGCCGATGTGCTCGACCGGTTCGGAGGTCGTCTCCAAGAGTTCGCGTCGCGCGGTCCATGCGCGCGTCTGCGAGCCAGGCCATCGGCGCCATCCCGGTCTCTTCGCGAAACCGACGAGTGAGGGTGCGGCGGGACATGTGTGCCTGCGTGGCAAGCGTGTCGAGATCAAGCGCCAGGTCCAAATGCTCGAGCATCCAGTCGCGCAGCGCACCGAGCTCGTCGCCGGTCGCCTCGGGCCGTAGCTGCTCGACGAACTGTGCCTGCCCACCCTGCCGTCGTGGCGGCGCAACGAGGGCACGGGCTCGCGTGTTGGCGGCGGCCGCGCCGTGGTCACGTCGGACGAGGTGAAGGCAGAGGTCCACGCCGGCGGTGACCCCTGCCGATGTCAGTAGGTCGCCGTCGTCTACGAACAGGCGGTTGGGCAGCACCTTGACCAGCGGGTACCGACGGCACAGTTCATCGGTCCAGCGCCAGTGGGTCGTAACCGGCCGTCCGTCGAGCAGACCGGCCTCGCCCAATGCGAACGCTCCGACACAGATGGAGACGAGCCGTGCGCCCCGGCGTTGTGCCGCCCGCAGAGCATCGAGGACGGCCGGCGACACCGGCATGTTGGCATCCTCGTAGCCGGGCACGATCACGGTGTCGGCTCGGCGCATCGCCTCGAGCCCGGCTGACGTGGTGATCGTGAGTCCGGCCCCGACCACCTGAGCCTCCCGACCCTCGGCGCAAACGGTCAGGTCGTAGTGGTCGTCCTTGCCGAAGACCTGCGTCGCTGTTCCCATCTCCAGCGGGACTACGCCAGGAAGGACGAGTACCACCACCCGATGCAGCTCCGATAGAGCCATGGCCCGATGGTAGCGGTCATCGGCCCTTGGGCCACTGTCGCCATCCTGCCGAGGCTCGTACGTTCGAGGTGTGGACGACATCCTTGCCCTCCCCACGGGCCCGCTCGCCGACGCCAGCCTCGCGCTGGCTCGGGCGACCGAGACCCAGCCGATCCTCGACCACAGCATCCGCACCTTCCTGTTCGCCCGGCTCCTCGCTGAGCACGAGGGGTGCCTGAGCGATTCGGCCTACGACGAGGATCTCCTCTTCGCCGCCACCGTGATGCACGACTTGGGCCTTGGCGAGCATGCGAAAGGACACGCCCGCTTCGAGGTAGAGGGGGCCGATCTCGCAGCAGCTGTGCTCCGTGACCACGGCGTGCCATCAGCTGACATCGATCGGGTCTGGGAGGCGATTGCGCTGCACTCATCGATCGGGCTCGCAGACCGCCTCGGTCTCCTGACCTACCTCACATACAAGGGTGTCTTCATCGATGTCGGCCGCATCCCGGATGCCATTGGCGAGCAGGTCCGAGAGGCAGTGCTCGAGGCCATTCCGAGGCCACCGGATGAGACTCACATCTTCGATGCGATCCTCAAGCACGCTGGCCGATCTGAGGCAGCGGCTCCGCCCGGCTCACTCGGGGCGTACTTCCTTCTTGCTCAGCAGGTGGAAGCGCAGCAGGCCCCGACGGCACCAACGGACTAGCGGCGTTGTCTGCGATCCCCGAATCCCACTGGGACCTTCTGGATGCCGACGTCGCCATCCTCGCGACGATCGGGAGCGACGGGCGGCCACAGCTGTCCGGCGTCTGGTTCCTCGCCGAGGGCGACGCCGTCTCCGTCTCTCTGAACACCACGCGCCAGAAGACCAAGAACATCGTCGCCAACCCGGCATCGACGCTGTTCATCCTCGACCGAGAAGTGGCCGGAGGGGACCGCGAGATCGTGATTGGCGTAGAGCGCGGCGATCGCAGCCTCATCTCCGGATGCGCAAGCGGCAGCGATCGTGTCCATCAGCTCGTCGTAGTCGGGCCCGGTCTCCCCGGCGTACGACGCCTCCATCCGACCCCACTCGTCCCACGGCAGCGTCTCTCCACCTTGTTGAGCTCGGCCAGGTCCCGGACCAGGTTCCCTCGTATCTCGCCGATGCCGAAGTTCTCCGGGTAGCCGTCAACGCCGAAGGTCGACGGATCGGCCCGACCTTGGTCCATCGACCGGCGGATGAAGGCCCGGCTCGTCGTCGCCGCGATCGAGATGGCCGTCGCCCGCCGCAGCGAAGTCGCCGGCTGCATCCTGCATTCGGACAGGGGCAGCCATGAAGTTGACGACGTTGTCGGACGTGACCCTGCCCGCGTCGAACGACGAGACGCCACCGACCGATCGCGGTGACGCTTGCGCGTAGACCAGACCCGGCAGCGCCGGGGCGGCGGCCCGCCGCGCCCGGGTAGCGGCCTTCCGAGTTGTGGCCTTCCGAGCGCTCGCCTTCGTCGTCGCCATCGCCTCGCCGTTTCCACGACCGTCCGTCACGTGCTGTGCAGGTCAGTCGATCACCGGCGCGTCACCCGGCGCGGCGGCGACATCCTCCGTCAGAAGGGATTCACACCTCTCGGGCTCCGGGCGAGGCGGTAGCGGTGTTGTGGTCGGCCCACCCCGCCGTACTGGAGGCTGATCTCGACCCGTCCGATGTCGGCGAGGTGATCAAGGTAGCGGCGGGCCGTGACCCTGCTCACGCCTGTGGACTGGGACACCTCGACGGCGGTGAGCTCGTGGTCGGCGTCGCGCAGCACCTCCTCAACGAGCGCCAACGTCGTCTTCGACAGGCCCTTGGGGACGCTCGGCTCGCTCCCGGCGTGCAGCATGCCGAAGAGGCGGTCGATCGTCGGCTGGTCGGCGTGGGCGACCTGGCTGAGCTTGGCTCGCCAGGCGAGGTACCGCTCGAGCTTGGCGCGGAAGGTTGCGAACGTGAACGGTTTGACCAGGTAGTCGAGGGCACCGCCCTGCGCGGCGGCTCGCACGGTGGCGACGTCGGCCGCGGCCGTGACGACGATGACGTCGACCGGCCGCTGCTGGCGCAGGCGATGGGCGACCTCGACACCGCCGAGGTCGGGGAGGTAGATGTCGAGCAGGACGAGGTCCGGCTGCTCGTCGACGTTGGCCTCGAGCGCCTCGGCCCCCGTGTGGGCTTCGCCGACGACGGTGACGCCGGCGATCCGCTCGGCGTACGAGCGGTGGATCGACGCCACGCGAAAGTCGTCGTCGACGACGAGCACGCGGATCATGGCGTGACGAGGCTTTCGGGCGCGTCGGCGGCGACCATCGTCGGGAGCGTGACCACGAAGGTGGCGCCACCCTCGGTGGTGACACGCGCGGTGCCGCCGTAGCGGCGGGCCACCTGCGAGACCAGCGCCAGCCCGAGGCCCCGGCCCGCGGTCGACGCCGGTTCCTTGGTGGTGAACCCCTCGCGGAACACATCGTCGAGGCGGTCGGCGGCGATGCCCGGGCCGGAATCACGGACTCGCACGACGAGCGTGTCGCCTTCGGTCCGCACAGAGACATCGATGCTGCCCCGGGCCTGGCCCGCCTCGGTGGCCGCGTCGAGGGCGTTGTCGAGGAGGTTGCCCACGACGATGACGACGTCCCCGGCGGAACGTAGGCGGCCGGGGATGCGGCTGCCGTCGGCGAGGCGTAGATCGACCCCGCGCTCCGACGCGACGGTCGCCTTCGCGAGGAGCAGGGCGACCAGCGCAGGGTCACCGATCCTCTCGTTGAGCGATTCGGCGAGCTCCTGGTGCGTGTGGGACTCCTCGGCGATGTAGTGGAGCGCCTCGTCGGTCTGGCCCAGCTGGATGAGGCCGGCCACGGTGTGGAGCCGGTTGGAGAACTCGTGGGCCTGGGCCCGCAGGGCGTCTGCCAGCCCGCGGGCGCTGTCGAGCTCGCGCACGAGCGACTCGAGCTCGGTGCGGTCGCGCAACGTGAGGACCGAGCCGATGCGGTGCCCGCGCACCTCCACTGTCATGACGTTGACGACGAGCACCCGGTCGCCCGAGATGACCGGGACGTCGCTGCCGCTGAGCACACCGGCGACGAGCTGGCGCACACGCTCGGAGGCGACGACCTCGGTCAGGTGGCGACCCACCCACGTGTCGTCGGCAGCGAGAAGGCGCGCGGCTTCGTCGTTCATGAGGTTGACGCGGCTGTCGCGGTCGAGCACCACGACCCCCTCGCGGATGCCGAGCAGCATCGCCTCGCGGTGCTCGTACAGCGCCGCGATCTCGCGTGGCTCGAGGCCGAGCGTCTGGCGTTTCACCCGGCGGGCGAGCAGCCACGCGCCGAACGCACCGAGCAGCAGCGCGAGCCCTGTGTAGCCCAGGACGCGGGGCAGCTCGTCCGCGGCGCGGGCCTCGACCTGGTCGACGAGGACGCCGACCGAGACCAGCCCGATGATCGTGCGGTCCGCGTCGCGGATCGGCACCTTGCCGCGCACCGACGTGCCCAGCGTGCCCTGCTCGGTGAAGATGCCCGACTCGCCGCGCAGCGCCGAGTCGGGGCTGGTGGAGACCGGCTCGCCGATGCGGTCGGGGTTGGGGTGCGAGTAGCGGATGCCGTCCCCGTTGGCGATCACCACGAACGACATGTCCGCCGCTTCGCGGATCGCCTCGGCCAGCGGCTGGAGCTCCGCCGACGGGTCGGGGTCGTCGAACGCCTCGCGCACCGACGGGAGGGTCGCCACCGCCTGGGCGATGGCGAGGGCCCGCTCGCCGTACTGGGTGCGCAGGTTCTGCTCGGTGTGGCGGACGAACAGGAACGACACCACCGCCAGCGTCAGCACCACCAGGCCAAGCTGCAGGAGCAGTGTCTGCGTGGCGAACCGAGGAGTCCAGCGCATCGTGCCCCCCTTCACAAGCCGGCGCCCATCCCGTGGTCGAGGCTACTCCCGGTCCGGAGTGTGGTCCCGTGACCACTATGACCACTACGGCCAGTACGACCACTCGGCCCACAACGACCACATGGGTTCCCCGGTCGCCCCCCGGGGATGATCGTTCCCCCTGACGAATCACCGGTTCGACGAGGGGAAGAACCATGAGACCCACGAGATGGGGAGCGGCCGCGCTGGTGGCCTTGGCACTCGCCGCGTGCGGCGGGGCAGGCGAGAGCGGCGGGGCAGGCGGGAGCACCGGGAGCGCCGATCTGCGCGCCGGCGACTTCTCGATCATGGCCCCGGCCGACCCGGGAGGCGGCTGGGACAGCACGGCCCGCGCGTTGCAGCAGGCGCTCGACGACAGCGGCGTGGTGTCCGGCAACGTCGAGGTCTACAACCGACCCGGCGCGGGCGGCACGACCGGGCTCGCCGAGTTCGCCACCGACAAGGACGGGCGAGCCGACGAGCTGATGATCATGGGGCTCGTGATGATCGGGGCGATCGAGACCAACGACGCGCCCGTGGGCCTCGACTCGGTCACGCCGATCGCGTCGCTCACCGCCGAGTACGAGTCGATCGTCGTGCCCGCCGCCTCCGAGTACCAGACGGTGGAGGACCTCCTGGACGACTTCGAGGCCGACCCCCGGTCGATCAGCTGGGGTGGAGGCTCGGCGGGCGGCACCGATCACATCCTCGTCGGCCTGATCGCCGAGGCGACGGGTGCCGACCCGTCCGACATCAACTACATCGCCCACAGCGGCGGTGGTGAGGCGCTCAGCTCGATCCTGTCCGGCGGCGTGACCGCGGGCGTGTCCGGCATCTCGGAGTTCGAGGACCAGGTGGCGTCAGGTGAGCTCCGCTACCTCGCAGTGTCGAGCCCCGACCCCATCGAGGGCGTGGACGCCCCGACCCTCCGCTCCGTGGGTGTCGAGATCGAGCTGACGAACTGGCGTGGCCTGGTGGCCCCAGCCGGGATCTCCGACACCGAGCGGGACGAGCTCGTCGCCATGGTCGACGAGCTCGTGGCCAGCGACGCGTGGCGGGACGTGCTCGAGGCCAACGACTGGGACTCGTTCGTGCAGGTCGGCGACGAGTTCGACGCCTTCCTCACCGAAGAGGAGAGCCGTGTCGCGGCCATCCTCGAGCGGATCGGCCTGACGTGACCATCACCACCCCCGACGACGCCGTGCCCGCGGTCCCCGACGCGGTGACTCCGGCCCCCGCCGCGGCAACGGCGCCGCGCCGGGGCCGGGTCGGGGTCGTCGTCGCCGCGATCGGGGCCGTGGCGGTCGGTGGTGCGGGCCTCTGGCAGGCGGCCACGATCCGCCAGCCGTCGGCGTACCAGGCGATCGGGCCCAGGGTGTTCCCCACCGTCATCTCGCTCGGCCTGCTGTCGGTCGGCGTGGCGTTCCTCGCCCGGCTGACGATCACGCCCGATCGATGGCTGCTCGAGCACGCGGCGGACGAGGCGGTGACCAGCGACCTCCGCATACCGGTGGCGCTCGTCGGCGTGCTCGTCGCCTACTCGTTCGCGCTCCGGCCTGCCGGGTATGTCGTGGCGACGACCGTGTTCTTCCCGGTCGCCGCCCGGCTGCTGGGGAGCGGCAGGCCGGTCCGCGACGCGGCGGTCGGTGTGGCGCTCTCGGTCGGTCTGTTCGAGCTGTTCACCCGGCTGCTGAGCGTGCGGCTCCCGGCCGGGCTGCTGGCCGCACTGCTCTGATCGCGAGGGGAAGCGAGGCGACGGCATGGAAACACTCTTCGACCTGTTCGGCGGGTTCGGGACCGCGCTCCGTCCCGAGTACCTGCTCTACTGCGCACTGGGGGTCACGCTCGGCACCGCGGTCGGCGTGCTGCCCGGCATCGGTCCCGCCCTGACGGTGGCCCTCCTGCTGCCGCTGACCTACAACTTCGATGCGACCGCGGCGTTCATCATGTTCGCGGGCATCTACTACGGGGGGATGTACGGCGGGTCGACGACCTCGATCCTCCTCAACACGCCCGGGGAGTCGGCGTCGATGGTCTCGGCCATCGAGGGGTTCCAGATGGCGAAGCGGGGACGGGGCGGCGCGGCACTGGCAACGGCCGCGCTCGGCTCGTTCGTCGCCGGCACGCTGGGCACGGTGGCGCTCACGTTCGCCGGCCCCCAGGTGGCGCGGCTGGCCACCGTGTTCCAGCCCGCCGACTACTTCGCGCTGATGGTGCTGGCCTTCGTCACCGTTGCGGCGCTGGTGGGGCGCTCGCTCCTGCGCGGCATGTTGTCGTTGTGCCTCGGCCTGTTCATCGGCCTCATCGGCATCGACGAGCTGTCCGGCTCTGCTCGCCTCACCTTCGGTGTGGTCGAGCTGCTCGACGGCATCGACATCGTGGTCGTGGCCATCGGGCTCTTCGCCGTCGGTGAGGCGCTGTACGTCGCGTCCGGCCTCCGCCGCGACGACGAGGAGATCGTGCCGGTGCGCGGCAAGGTCTGGATGACGCGCGACGAGTGGCGGCGCTCGTGGAAGCCGTGGCTGCGAGGGTCAGCCATCGGGTTCCCGCTGGGCTCGCTGCCGGCCGGCGGCGCCGAGCTACCGACGTTCGTCAGCTACGGCGTCGAGAAGCAGCTCTCCAAGAGCAAGGACGAGTTCGGCTCCGGCGCCATCGAAGGTGTGGCCGGGCCCGAGGCGGCCAACAACGCCGCGTTCTGCGGCGTGCTCATCCCCCTGCTCACCCTCGGGCTGCCCACCTCGGCGACGGCGGCGATCATGCTGGCCGCCTTCCAGGTGTACAACCTGCAGCCCGGTCCCACCTTGTTCGCCGAGTCCGGTCCGCTGGTGTGGGCGATGATCGCCAGCCTCTACATCGGCAACGTCATGCTGCTGCTGCTCAACCTGCCGATGGTCAAGGTCTGGGTGAAGCTGCTGTCGATCCCGAAGCCGCTGCTCTACTCGGCCATCCTCGTGTTCGCCACCCTGGGCGTCTACAGCCAGGCCAACAGCACCACCGACCTCCTGGTGATGTACGGCATCGGCCTACTCGGCTTCGGGATGCGGCGCTGGGACGTGCCGATCGGCCCCCTGATCCTGGGTGTCATCCTCGGCCCCATGCTCGAGGCCCAGTTCCGGCGGGCCGTCTCGATCTCGGAAGGCGACCTGTCGGTGTTCGTGACCCGTCCGTTGTCGCTCGCCATCCTCTGCCTCGCCGCCCTAGCGACGGTCGTCCCCTACATGCCGGCCCTGATCACCCGCCTGCGCGGGCGCCAACCGAACAGCCGGCGCGTCGTACTCGCCGACGCCGACGGCGACTGAGCAGTTCCGGGCTGATCAACGCATCGTCGCGGCGGCGTTCAGGGTCGGACGTCGTGGGCGTCGGCCCGGTCGCCCAGGGCGAGGAGCGTGGTGCGGAGCAGGCGGGCGAGGTCGTGCTGCTGGCGTGGGGGGAGGGCGGCCAGGATCTCGCGCTCGGTGGCCATGTGGGCGAGGACCACGTCCTCGACGACGGCGAGCCCCTGCTTCGTGAGGCGCACGATGACCTTGCGACGGTCGTCTGCGCCGGCCCGCTCGACGAGGCCCCGTTGCTCTAGGCGGTCGATGCGATTGGTGATGGCGCGGGTGGTGACCATCGTCTGACGCACCAGATCGCCGGCGGAGAGCTCGTAGGGCTCGCCCGATCGGCACAGCGTGGCCAACACGTCGTACATCCAGCTCTCGATGCCGTAGCGAGCGAAGTTCTCGGCGAGGCGTCGGTCGACGAGCCGTGACAGCCGCGACACGCGCCCGATCACCTTGATCGGTGACACGTCGATGTCGGGGCGTACCGCACTCCACTGGTTCGTGATCCCTCGCCAACGGTGGCGCAGTCACCGAGATCACGTCTCAGGTCGGGTCCGTTCTGCCGTTCGAAGCCGACGTTCGCGTGGCGTGAGAGCGTCAACACGAGGTGGTGGGTTCATCTGGCACACAGCGCGACCTTCCGCGCCGACGGACTGTTCGAACCGTTGGGGAACCGGTCTACGTCGACGTCGATGTGGACGTCGATGTGCCAGCCGGCCGCCGCATCTCCACTCGTTGGGTCGTGATGCGGAGGCGGAGAGGGCGACCTCCAGGGTGTCGCCACAGGCGCAGAACCGAAGCCCGGTCGCGCGAGGTGCTCCCTCAGGCGCTGGACCCGTCCGGTCACGGGACCCACGCTCCGGCTCTTGCATGCACGACTTGGAGCCCATCGCGGCGACGGCTGGCAGCGCAAACCGCGGGGCGGCCGGTTCGCCCCGAGTATGGACCGCCACAGGTGCCTCCTCTCTCCGGCGCCTGTGGCGGCCGGGCGGGGCGGCGCGACGACGTGCGCGATCGTCCCTACCTCATCACGGCGTTACACGGCCACCGTATGCTCGGTGCAGAGCGCTCGGCGGGTTCGGGAACATGTTCGACCAGCTCGGCATGGGCCACGCAAAGCCTCGAAGATGTCGATGACGGGGGCCAGGCCGCAGGCGCTGCTGGCTCAGGGTCCGCTGTTGCCAGCCATGTCGTCGTGGGAAGTCACGGGCCGGCGCCGACGCCCGGGCGGCGCCGAGCCGCGGGGCTGCGCCCGCTCGCCGCCCCGGGCGGCGCGGAGCATCTCGACCAGGCCGACGACGACCGCCTCGTCCTGGCGGGCCAACCAGTCGAGCATGGCCCGCCCGTGGTCGCTGAGCTGCGCGGGTCGACGCCGGCGACACGGACGATGCGCGTCCGCTGCGACGACCGCCGGCTGGCCTGCTCGTCGTTCATCGGCCGACCCGCTGTTGGAGACGGTGTTCCCGCAGCTCGGCCAGCTCGAGCGCCGCGGCTCGGACCAGGTCGTCGACCTCGTCCAGGGTGCCATCGAACGCCACGTACGTAGCCGTGTCGCCGACCTGCAGCAGCACCCGGTTGGGGGTGGCCACGGTGGCCAGGTCCTGCAGAGCCACGCCGGCGCCGGCGAGCCGCGTGAGTACGGTCGTGCCGTGCAGCTTCGGGCGCTGGTCGCCGCCCGTCGTATCCTCGGCCACGTCATCGACCTCCGCGTCGATGGCCACGCCCCGGGGTCGTTCACGCGGCCGCCGGGGCACCTTCCTGTCGGTGAGGTGGCGCCTACGATTCCACTGACTCAGGCCTGAGTCAACAGATGATCGCTACGGTGCCGCGGATGGCACAGCGCCGGCTCCCCGCGAGCGACCTCGTCGGCACCCAGGAGATCGCCGACCGCCTCGGCCTGTCCCACCGCGAGACCGTCAACACGCTCCGCCGCCGGCACGCCGACTTCCCGGCCCCCTTCGGTCGTGTCGGCGCGGTGCGGATCTGGTCGTGGACCGACGTCGAGGCGTGGGCCCGCCGGACCGGGCGACTACCCGCCGCCGGCGACGGCGACGAGGAGGTGCAACCGCCCCCCAGCCGGTGAGGGGCCGCGGGGCGGCGCGAGCTTGGCGGCGATGGTGGCTGTGCGGCCTCCGCGGACGGTGTCTCGCGGCCCATGTCGTCGAGCGTCCATGCGCTCGCCTGCTGCCGACGACAGTCGGGGCAGGTCGCCCACCGCCGACGGCTCTTGCCGACGCCGAACGTGCCCGCCGCGTCGTGCCACCGCACGACCAAACGCCGGCCCGAACGCCTCGTCGTCGCCCGGTTCGACGTCGAGCGCCTCCCCATTACGGCCGCACTCGGCATGCTGCCTGTCCAGTGTGTTGCTGGTCATCCGGCTGAGCTACTGGCGGCCCCGGCCGGACCTGGGGATGCAGTTGCGAAGCATGGTGGCCGCTCGGTTGGTTGCCGTCGATCTCGATCCATGGGGATCCTGCTCCGCAGGAGCGGCGCCATCTGATCTCGACTGACGCGAGACGCGATCGTTCGTTGTTCGTGCCCGGGAGCATTCGTACGGTCCGACGTGATGCGACGCGCACCAACGGATGTCCGCCACCTTTCGACGCTGGGCACAGGCGGGCCGCCCGGTCGGCTCGCCCGCTTGGCGGGCTGGTGCTACGACCACCGCCGCCGGGTGCTCGTCCTGTGGATCGGGCTGCTGCTCGTCGCCAGTGCCATCTCGGGCATCGTCGGCAGCGCTTATCAGGACCGGTTCACGGGCGGCAACGCGGAGTCGCAACAGGCCCAGGACCTCCTGAAGGCCAAGTTCCCCGCCTTCTCCGGCGACATGGCGGACGTGGTGGTGCGCACGGACTCGCCGATCACGTCACCGGCGAACCAGGCCACGCTCACCACGCTCGTCGACCAGATCAAGGCCCTCCCGCACGTGGCGGCGGTCCGCAGTCCGTTCGACCCGGGTGGCCAGAGCCAGATCTCGTCCGACGGGCACATCGCGTTCGCGGACGTCCAGTTCGACCAGCAGACCGTCGATCTGCCGAAGGCCGACATCCGACGCGTGATCGACACGGCCGAGGCGGCGCGTGCACCGGGATTCGAGGTCGAGCTCGGGGGCCAACCCATCGAGTTCGTACTCGCGCCCGGGCCCGGATCCACGGAGTTCATCGGCGTCGCGGCGGCGATCGTCATCCTGCTCCTCGCGTTCGGGTCGGCCATCGCCATGGGCCTCCCGATCGTGACCGCACTGGTCGGCATCGGCATCAGCTACGCGGTGGTGGCGTTCGTGAGCCACGGCCTCGTCGTGCCGACCTTCGGTACTGCGCTGGCCTCCGTGATCGGCCTCGGGGTCGGCATCGACTACGCGCTGTTCATCGTGACCCGCTACCGCCAGGCCCTTCAGGACGGCGCTGAACCCCGCAGCGCGGTGGTCCACGCCATCGACACCTCGGGACGGGCCGTCGTGTTCGCCGGCTGCACCGTCGTGATCTCGCTCCTCGGGCTGCTTCTCCTCGGGGTGTCGTTCGTGTACGGGCTCGCCGTCGGGACGATCGCGGCCGTGCTCCTGGTGCTGGCCGGTTCCCTCACGCTGCTCCCTGGCCTGTTGGGCTTCGCCGGCCGCGCCATCGATCGCTTCCATGTGCCGGGGATCCGCGCCGCGCCGACACCGGGCCCCCACAGCGTGTGGCACCGCTGGAGCCGCGTGGTCCAACGGCACCCCGTCGTGTCCGGTCTCAGTGCATTGGCCGTGCTGGTGGTGTTGGCGCTGCCGCTCGTCTCGATACAGCTGCTGTTCGCCGACGCCGGCAACGATCCCCCGAGCCTCACCACGCGCAAGGCCTACGACCTGCTGGCCGAGGGCTTCGGGCCCGGCACCAACGGGCCGCTCATCGTGGCCGTCGACCTGTCCGGTGGGGGCGGAACGGGCGTCGCCGACCAGCTGGCCACCGCCATCCAATCGACGCCCGATGTGGCGTCCGTCGTCCCGCCGCAGGTCAACGACAGCGGCGACACCGCGGTGATCGTGGCCATACCCAAGTCGTCACCCCAGGACGAGGCGACCACGACTCTCGTCGACCGACTCCGCGACGAGGTCATCCCGTCGGTCGTCGACACCAGCGGGGCGCGGGCACTCGTCGGCGGCGTGACCGCGGCCGGGGTCGACGCCTCCCAGTACTTCTCCCAGCGGCTCATCTGGGTCATCGGTGGCGTCGTCCTGCTCTCGTTCCTGCTGCTGATGGTCGTGTTCCGGTCGATCGCCATACCGGTGAAGGCCGCCGTCATGAACCTGCTGTCCGTCGGTGCGGCCTACGGCGTGATCGTGGCGGTGTTCCAATGGGGCTGGCTGGGATCGGTGTTCGGGGTCGAACCGGGGCCCATCGATCCATGGATCCCCTTGTTCCTGTTCACGATCCTGTTCGGCCTCTCGATGGACTACGAGGTGTTCCTGCTCTCACGCATCCGCGAGCAGTGGCTGCGCACGGGCGACAACGCCACGGCCGTGGCCGACGGGCTGGCGCTCACCGCCCGGGTGATCACGGCGGCCGCCGCCATCATGTTCTGTGTCTTCGCCTCGTTCGTGTTCGGCGACGTGCGTGTGCTCAAGGTGTTCGGCCTCGGCCTGGCGGCGGCGGTCCTGGTCGACGCCACCGTCGTCCGGTTGGTGCTGGTCCCGGCGACGATGGAGCTGCTGGGGCGGGCCAACTGGTGGCTCCCCGCGAGGCTCGACCGGGTGCTGCCCCACGTCCACGTCGAGGGACACCTCGAGCTCGTGCCTGACCCGGCGCCGGCGACCGCTGCGGCGTCGGGGCCGTCTCGCTCCTCGGGTACGGCCGCTGGCTGAACCGGCTCACATCGTTGGCGCCGCGTGTCACTACGCAGTCGCGTGAGGTCCCGTGCCGGGGTGAGGCGCATCGTGGCAACCAGGTGGAGCGCCCGTGGCAGGCCACCCATGAGAGTGGCCCGGGGGCTTGGAGGAGGGAGATCAGCGTGAACGTTGCTGCATCGTGTCGGCGCCCTCGGCGGTTGGGAAGGAGCGACGCCTCCCTGCCGCTCCCTGATCAGGCCGCGGCGCACTACTTCGACCGTGAGTTCCGGAACG
The DNA here is from genome assembly GCA_963735395.1 of uncultured Acidimicrobiales bacterium. Taxonomy (GTDB): domain Bacteria; phylum Actinomycetota; class Acidimicrobiia; order Acidimicrobiales; family VFJN01; genus ZC4RG19. The sequence continues at coordinate 121,124 of CAVTKV010000004.1, forward strand.
CCCGCACCGGCGCTGGCGTCGGCGCGACGGGCACGACGGCGCCTGTTGAGCGTGTGCAACGAGCTCGAGCGCCTCTGAACGTTTCCTCTCACTACCGGTCGAGGCCCTACCGGTTGGGCTGATCGGGCGGCATGACCGACGTGGCGTCGAGACCGGATGCGTAGGCGAGCTGGGTGCGGGAGTTGATGCTGAGCTTGGTGAACACCTTGTGCAGGTGGTACTCGACGGTGCGGGCGCTGATGAAGAGCTTCTTGCCGATCTGGGGGTTCGAGTGTCCATCTCGTGCGAGTTGGGCGACGTGCATCTCTTGAGGGGTGAGCTGGCCGGTCGTCTCGACTGTGCGTTTGCGGGCACGCTCGCCGGTGGCGAGCAGTTCTTGGTGGGCGCGGGCGGCGAACGCGGCCGCCCCCATGGTCGTGAACATGTCGTCGGCGATGCGCAGATGCTCGCGGGCGTCGAGGCGTCGCCGCTGGCGGCGGAGCCATTCGCCGTAGACGAGGTGGGCGCGTGCAAGATCGGGCGCGACTCGGCAACGACCGAGCCGGTCGATCGCTTCGCGGTAGAGCTTGTCGGCGGCGGGCCCGTCGGTCAGGAGCGCGAACGATCGCGCTTCGATGCCGAGGGCCCACTCGGTGCTGGCGCTCTGGGTTCGCTCCGCCAGACGCTCGCACGCCTCCATCGCGAGGGCAGGCTCGCCAGCTTCGCGCTGCCGCTTCGACGAGCTCCGGCAGGACGCACCACGACGTGAGCTCTTCGTGCTCGCCGGCGTGTCGTGCGGCGACGAGCGCGTCGTCGTACCGGCCCAGGCCGTTGTAGAGCACGGCTGCGGCGGACTCGGTGTGTGAGATCTGGTGACCGTCGCCCCGGTTGAACGCCTCGCGCCGGGCCGCCTCGATGAGCTCGGTGGACTCGGCTTCGGAACCACGCCACGCGGCGAGCATCAGGGAGCTGCTGGAGACACGCGGGTGTCGTGTTGCCTGCGAGATCGAGTTGGCGTCCTCGACGAGGTCGGCGGCGGCCCCGAACGCTCCAGCGTGCACGTGCACGCCCGCGAGGTGGTCGAGCGCGGTCGGTAGACGTGACAGCGCGCCGGTGTCGCGGGCCAGTCGGGCATGGCGGGTCGCGAGCGCGACGGCCGCTTCGTCGTCCCAGAGCTCCGCGGCGGTGCGGCCGGCAAGTCCGAGCCAGCGGGGGTCGTCGGCGCTGAGGAACTCGTGCACGGCTCGCTGCAGCGTGGGGGCGGCGGCTGGGTAGCCGTCGGTGAACAATATCGCCAGCCCATCGAGCAGACGGTCGGCCGGGCCCGGCGAGCCGGTCGACGGCGCGGCGCGCGCGGCCGCGGCGACGTCGGCCGGGCGGTGATGGGTGCCGAGACGGCCGGCGAGGATCGTCGCTTCGAGCGCTTCGAGGTATGTGTCGCGTGCGAGCCGGACGTCGAGCGGTTCGAGTGTCTTCGCGGCGTCGAGCAACAGGCCCGGTGTGTCGCTTTCCTGGCGTCGTGCGAACGCGAGGTTGGCTCGCAGCCGCTCGAGCCGGGCGCGGTCGAGGTCGTCGAGGGAGCCCGTTCCGGCCAGGGTCAGCAGTTCGCCAGCAGCGGCAAAGGCCCCTGCGTCGAACTTGGCGTGAGCGGCGGCGAGTGCGCGCGGGGCGCGCCGGTCGGGTTCGGGTGTGAGTAGCGCAGAGCGTTCGAGGAAGGCGGCCGCAGCGGCGTGTCCCCCGCGCTCGTGTGCCCGGGTCGCTGAACGCTCGAGGCTGTCGGCGACGGCACCGTCGGGTACGACTGTGGCGTGGGCGCGGTGCCAGGCCCGTCGATCCGGATCGGTCTCCGGCTCGGTCGCGTCGGCGAGCGCTTGGTGGACGCGTCGACGCTCGTCGACGGGCGCCTGGTGGTAGACGGCGGAGCGCATGTGTGGATGACGAAACGTGATGTGTGTGCCGAACTCGAGCAGTCCCAGCGTCTCCGCCTCGCTGGCTCGACCGGCGTCGATGCCGAGCTGCGCCGCGGCCCGCCACAACAGCGCCGGATCACCTTCGGGCTCGGCCGCCGCGACGAGGAGCAGGCGCCGCGTTTGCACGGGAAGTCCCTCGAGCGTCGACCGCGAGGTGTCGGCGAGCGGATCGACCGGGGTCAGCGCGGCGGGCAGACCGAAGCCTCCTGCGAGCCCCTCGGACGTCCAGCCGTAGGGCAACCCGAGGAGCAGGCGCGGGTTGCCCTGCGATTCGGCGATGATGCGGTCGCGGACCCGCGTGTCGAGCGGGCCGGGAACGACCGAGGCGAGCAGCGACTGCGCCTCGGCGTTGGAGAGGCCATGGAGGACCAGTTCGGGCAGTCCCTCGAGCTCCTCGATCGGCTCGCCCAGGGCAAACACCAGCGCGGCGGGCTCGGACCCGAGCCGGCGCGCGACGAACGCCAGCACCTGTCTCGATGGCCGATCGAGCCAGTGGGCATCGTCGATGGTGCACACGAGCGGCTGGTCGGCACTGACCTCGGCGAGCAGGCCGAGGACGGCCAGCCCCACCAGGAATCGGTCGATCTCGCCGCGCTGGCGCACGCCGAAGGCGGCGGCGAGCGCATCGCGCTGCGGTCCCGGCAGGCGGGCCACACGATCCAGCATCGGCGCGCACAGGCGATGCAGCCCGGCGAAGGGCAGGTCCAGTTCCGACTCCACGCCGCCGACCTGGGCAACCCGGAACCCCGATGCCGATGCGGCGTGCCGCAGCAGCGTCGTCTTCCCGAGCCCTGCTTCCCCGCGCACCACCAACGCCCGACCCCGCCCGGCCCGTGCGGCCCGGAGCAGACGTTCGAGCGTCTCGCGCTCTCTCATGAGCGTGAGCGAGCGATTCGGTCGCAGGGCGAGATCCGGCCCGAGCGGTCCGGTGATCGGGTGAACGCTGATGCCTGGCGCGCCGCCTTGCGGGTCGTCGAGCAGGGAGGGGCCGTCGACGGGACCGGACTCGAGCTCGCAGCAGTCACCTGTCTGCATCGATCGACCCTCCAACGTGGCGTCGGCCATCTCTTTGGCAGGGTCGCGCCGGGTGGGTCTGGTGTCTTCGGGGGCAGCCGCCAGTGTGGGCCCCAGCCAGTGCAACTGGTGGTGTTCCGGCTAGCTTCAATGCGCCTTGGGGGTGGGGGTGCGATCCTGGGGGGTGTGAGAGTCCGGATTGGAGAGCATGGCGTTGCGCTGTTTGATCGTTGATGACAATGCCCAGTTCCTGGGGGTCGCGCGTGATCTGTTGGAGCGGGAGGGCATGATCGTGGTGGGGTTGGCGTCGACCAGCGCGGAGGCGTTGCGGCTGGCCCGGGAGCTGCACCCCGATGTGGTGCTTGTCGATGTGGATCTGGGCGAGGAGAGCGGTTTGGATCTGGCGCAGCGGCTGGCTGGGGGTGGGGGTGGGCGTGTGGTGTTGATCTCGGCCTATCCCGAGGCGGAGCTGGCCGATCTGATCACGGTCAGCCCGGCGGCCGGGTTCGTGTCGAAGTCCGATCTGTCGGCCCGCGCGGTGTCGGACGTGCTGGCGGCGGGTTAGCGGGCTTCGAGGAAGGCGATGACGGCCAGGACGCGTCGGTGGTCGTCGTGGGTCTCGGGGAGTTGCAGTTTCATGAGGATGCTGTTGACGTGTTTCTCGACGGTGCCCTCGGTCACGGCGAGCCGGCGGGCGATGCCCGAGTTGGAGCAGCCCTCGGCCATCAGGGCCAGGACGTCGCGTTCGCGGGGGGTGAGCGCTTCGAGGGGGTCGTTGCGGCGGCGAGCCGCGACCAGTTCTTGGACCAGGCCGGGGTCGACGACCGAGCCGCCTCGGGCGATGCGGTCGATGGTCTCGATGAACTCGGCCACGTCGGTGACCCGGCTCTTGAGCAGGTAGCCGATGCCTTGCCCACCCGCGAGCAGTTCCATGGCCTCGTCCACCTCGACATGGGCGGACAGGACCAGGATGCCCACGCTGGGGAACTCCTGGCGGATGACCCGCGCCGCGTCGAGTCCCTCGGTCAAGTGCGCGGGCGGCATGCGGATATCGACGATGACGAGCTCGGGGGTGTGCTCACGGACCAGGGCGAGCAGTTCCACCGCGTCGCCGGCCTGGCCCACCACCTCGAAGCCGTAACGTTCGAGCAGGCTGGCGACACCCTCGCGGAGCAGAACATCGTCGTCCGCCAGCGCGATACGCGCCGTGCGCTGGTTCATCGCTCCACCCCCGGGTGTGTCGCCGGAACTGTCGCCATCGCCACGATTATCGACCACACACCGCCCGTCGAGCTCGACCTCCACGTCGACCGCCGGCTCCCGGAACGGGTCGAGGTCGCCGTGTAGACGAGCAGAGCTGAAAGCCAACGGCCGGGTCGCTCAGGAGGCGAGGCGCCGCTGATCGGCCGGATGCTCGCTCACCAGCCGGGCCAGCTTGACCCGCGAGTCGATACCCAACTTCGAGTAGATCTCCCGCAGATGGAAATCGATGGTGTGCCGCGACAAGTACAGCCGCGCGGCCACCTCCTGGTTCGTCAACCCGCCCGCCACCAACTCCGCCACCCCCAGCTGAGACGGACTCAAACTGGCCCACCCGAAACTCGCCCGGCGGGCCCGCCGCTTCCTCGACGGGCCACTCTTGGCCGACGACACCCGCAGCGCCACATCCAGATGCACCAGCGCCCCCACCGGGCCGGTGGCCGACTCGACCGGCTCACAACGCACGGCCACCGCCACCCCGTTCGACAACCGCAACTCACCAACCCCGCTCTCGCCCCCTGCGAGCGCCCCCCGCGCCCACTCCCACAGCGCGGAGTGGTCCGCATCGTCGACCAGCCGAGCCGCAGCCGCGTTGGTGATCATCGTGCGTTCATTGACCGACACGATCGCTCCCCGAGCGTGCCGCCGGACACGGACGAAATGCGCCACCAGCGCGCGCTCCGTCGACGACGCGTCATCCACCAGGCCGTTCTCGATCTCCCAGCCGATACGCCGAACATACGAACCCATCAGCGCGGTCGCCGCGCCGTCCCGACAGACCAGCGCCACCACGCCCACCGGCCGACCATGACGCGGATCAGTCACAGGCACCGCCGCGCACGCCATCCCTGAAGCAGCGTCCACCACATGCCCGCCACCCCCCACACGCGCAGAACCCACGGCGTTCACGCCCACACACTGCTCGCTCCAGCGGTACCCGGGAACGAGATTGACGCGGTCCAGCTTCGCTCCGAGACTCGGATCGCCGTCGACACGCTCGATCACCCGCCCCCGCTCGTCGGCGAGGACGAGGCTGAACGGCGTACCGACAAGATCGTCCCCCGCTCGCTCCAGAACCGCCAGCGCGGTCCGCTCGAGGCGACCATCCGTGTCCGCCTCGGGCTCATAGCGCACCTCGGTCATCACACTCACGGGCTGCTCCCATCGATCCGACGGCGAACTGCCGCCTGACCTGAAGCGTCGCCCTGCAACCAGACACCTCGCATCCGGGACTCCCCAGCCAGATGCCCCGGTCACTCACGCGTCGGCCTTACGACCACGCGCATATGTGAGGTAATGGCGACGTCGAAAGCCCACGGTGCGGGAGGCCACGCTGATACGGCCGGAGAAAGGTGCACCCGTGGAACTTCGACAGATCCGCTTCTTCGTCGCCGTGGCCGAGGATCGCCACTTCGGCAGGGCAGCCGAGCGCATGTACATCGCTCAGCCCGCGCTCTCGCAGCACATTCGGCGACTCGAGCACGAGTTGGACGTCCGTCTGCTGGACCGCTCGGGCCGCCACGTGCGGCTGACCCCGGCTGGCGACGCGTTCCTCGAGGGCGCACGGCGGCTGCTCTCCCAAGCGGACGAGGCCGCTCGTCTGGCGAGGCTTGCAGACGTAGGTGAGACCGGCACGGTGGCGATCGGCATCGACCTGGCCGCAGCAGCAGGGCTCCTACCAGGGGCACTGCGGCGCTGGTCGGCCCGGAGACCCGCTGTTCGACCCGTGCTCACGGCGGGCCGACGGCCGGAGCTGCTGGACCTCCTCCGCCGGCGAGAGCTCGACCTCGCCGTGCTGGACGGCCCGGTCACAGACGCTGCGTTCGAGACCGAGGCCCTGGTCGAGCACGACGCGGTCGTGCTGGTTCCGACCACGCATCGACTTGCCGACGAACCACATGTGCGCGTCGCTCAGCTCTGCGACGAGGACCTCGTCTTCGTCGACCGGACAGTCGCCCCTGGTCTGCACGATCGCACCGATCGCGCTGTGCGACGCCGCCGGCTTCAGCCCTCGGGTCAGCCTCGAGGTCCAGGAGCCCGACCTTGTGCCGCTGGCCGTCGCATCGGGCGCGGGCGTCGCGGTGGTGGGATCGAACCATGTCGCCGACCGGACCGTCGCCGGCGTCGAGTCCCGCCCACTTGCGGACACCGAGCCGCTGACATCGGTGCTCGTGGCGTGGATCGACGACGGCGCGACGCGTCAGGCCGTCGAGTTCGTCGAGCTCCTGGTCGAGATCGCGCGCGACACCCCCCGCCGCCCGCGGCAGATGCTCACCGCGGTCGGCTGAGCAGACCGCTTCCTCTCACCGGGTCGGCCCCGTTGACCACAGCCCTCCGGCGCGGGACACGGGACACAGGGGTGTCGATGAGCTCGACCTGCTCGCGTGCGTGCTGGTCGAGCAGCAGGTGGAGTTGGTAGGAGGTGTGACCCCGCACCAGCCAGTGGTGCTTCTTGTAGAGGCTGCAAAGGATCATCGAGTTCGCCAGAACCCGGTTGAGCAGCTCACAGCTCTCGGTCCGTGCCTCGTAGGACAGGGCGATCGGGAACTGCCGCACCGTGCCGAACGTCTGGACCTCCCGGCCGTGCTGGTGGATCAGGGGCTGGGTGTCCGCGTTGCGTGCGGTTGCACCGACGGTCGAGAAGTAGTGCGGGATCGTCACCTCGGTTGACATCGTCGTCGGTCCTCCGTCAGGTGGTGGTCAGGCCCAGCCTCTCCGTCGTCTCATCACCGCGTTCGGTTACCGCCGGCGTGGACGAGCGAGGCCGTGGCCGCCAGCCCTGCGGACAGCAGGATCACGGCGCCCACCTCGGTGATCACGGCGAGCTCGATGGCCGTGCGGAAGCCGCCTTCGAAGAAGCCGAACAACCCTCTCCCGTAGCTCAGGATGAGGCTGGCGAGCGCGGCGACCGAGATCACCACACCGGCGAACGCGGCGAGCTGCCGCGTCCGCGGGTAAGCAAGCCCGGCGATCACCGCGACGGACGCGGCCGCGTTGGCGAGGAACAGCGGGCCGATCCAGCGCACCCCGTGCACGACCGAGGCGTACTGCTGGATGTGCACCGCCGCCTCGCCCGCGAGCATGAGCGCACCGAGCGCGAACGCCGCGCCGGCGATCGCCTCGGTGCCGCTCATGCTGCGCCACGGCCGCGCGGGGGCGCTAATAGCCACTTCCGCCGCCGGAGCTGCTGCTTCCGCTGCCGGAGCTGCTGCTTCCGCTGCCGGAGCTGCTGCTTCCGCTGCCCGAGCTCGAGCCGGACACCTGGTCCCCGGCCGGGGAGAGCGCGAACCAGCCGGCGCCGAACGCCACCAGGCCCTCGCCGTTCGTGTCGCCGGCCTTCTTGTCGCCCTGGAAGCGGTAGACCGGGTGGCCGTTGTAGGTGACCTGTGTCTTTCCGTCGGACCGCTTCGTGGTTCCGACCATCGACGCATCCGCGCCCTTGCCGGCCGTCGGGGCGCTGCTCACCTCGACCGGCGGCCAGTTGGTGGCGCATTCGCCGCTGCACTCGCTCGTCGTTCCCTGGTCGGCCAGGAACAGGTAGAGGGTGCGGCCCTGCGAATCGACGAGGACGTCCCCGAGGTCGGTGCTCGCGACGTCGACCGTCGCTGACTGTCCGCCCTGACTCTCGGTGCTGGTCGTCTTGCTCGCGCTGTTGTTGCTGTCGTCGCCACAGCCGCTGAGTACCAGCGCGGGTACCACGGCCGCGCTGGCGACGAGGGTGACAACGGATCGTTTGCGAATCATGCTGGCTCCTTTGGTTGGCGACGGGCGAGTGCACCCGAGCACCCAGTTGGCGGATCGCTTGCATGTTCGAGGGTGTCAAGAGCACGGACGCGAAACCTCACGCGTGCTCGTAGTCAGGCGATGAGCCCGGCCAAAAGGAGGGCGGCATCCGGCTGTCGGGACCTGGCGCCCGCGACTACGCGCTCACGTGAGGAGCGTCGCTCGGATCAGGCCCACCCTGTGGGGTGATGTGACCGGCAGTCGACCGTGCGGCCGCGAGCAGCGCTGAGCGCTCCTCTGAGCACGGGCGGTCGGAGACACAGGGAGGCGATATGCAGTTTTCGCTGAAGCGAACGGCAGCGGTGGGAACCGTCGTCGTGGCGGCCATGGGCATAGCGGCGTGCGGGGGCGGCAGCGGTTCGTCCTCGAGCTCGAGCGGTCAATCAAGCACCGCTTCTTCCCTTTCGCCCGCTGACCTCACGAGCGACTTCTCCGCCATGGCGGAGCTCGAGAGCGTCGCGAAGGCTGGCAAGGGCAAGATCGCCGTGCTGCTGCCCGACACACAGTCGTCCGCGCGGTACGTCTCGTTCGACGCTCCGTATCTGACGCGGGCGTTCAAAGCGGCCGGGCTGAGCACGAGCGACTTCAGCGTGCAGAACGCGCAAGGCAGCAGTAGCACGATGCAGACGCAGGCCGATGCCGCGATCACCAATGGTGCGAGCGTGCTCGTGATCGACGCGCTCGACTCAGGCAGCGGCGCAGCCATCGAACAGGACGCCAAGTCCAAGGGTGTCGCGACGATCGACTACGACCGCCTCACGCTGAACGGCTCGTCGAGCTACTACGTGAGCTTCGACAACGAGGTCGTCGGCGAGGACATCGGTAAAGGTCTCGTCGACTGCGTGTCCGCGTGGAACGTGCAGAATCCGCAGGTCCTCGAGATGGACGGCGACCCGACCGACAACAACGCCACGCTGTTCGCGAACGGTTACAACTCCGTGTTGAAGCCGAAGTTCGACAACGGCGACTACGTGAAGGTCGGTGAACCGGCCGGCACGTGGGACAGCCAGCAGGCGCTGACGAACTTCCAACAACAGTTCACCGCGCACCCGAACATCAACGCGGTCGTCACGGCCAACGACACCCTCGCGAACTCTGTGATCTCGGTGTTGAAGACGAACCAGATACCGGCGAAGACGATCCCCACGACGGGGCAGGACGCCACGCTCGTCGGCCTGCAGAACATCCTTGCCGGTTACCAGTGCATGACGATGTACAAGCCGATCTACCAGGAGGCGCAGGCAGCCGCGGCGGTCGCGCTCTTCGTGCGGGCCGGGCAGACCCCGCCGAAGTCGCTGGTGAACGGCTCCCAGAACAACGAGCAGACCGACGTCCCGTCAGTGCTGCTGACACCGGTGACCGTCACCACCGCGAACATGAATGACACCGTGGTCAAGGACAAGTTCGTGAGCCCGTCCGACCTGTGTGCCGGATCGTTCGCAGCGGCCTGCACCGCGGCAGGGATCAGCGGGTAGCCGTGACGACGACCAACGCTCCTGCGGGCCGCACCGAGTCGTCACCAGGCGAAGACCACCGGTCGGGCGGCACACCGCGGCTCGAGCTCCGCGGGGTCACCAAGCGCTTCGGCCCCGTGCTGGCGCTGAGTGGTGTCGATCTCGTCGTCCCGGCAGGAGAGGTGACCGCGCTCGCCGGCGACAACGGCGCCGGCAAGTCGGTACTGATCAAGACGATCGCCGGCATCCACGAGCCCGACGGCGGCGAGATCTACTGGGAAGGGCGACCGGTGCAGATCCGCACGCCACGCGATGCGTCGGCGCTCGGGATCCAGACCGTCTACCAGGACCTGGCGCTGGCCGACAACCTCGACATCGTGCAGAACATGTTCCTCGGCCGTGAACGCACGAGGGCGGACCTGCTCGACGAGAACAGCATGGAGACGTCGGCTACCGAGACACTTGCCGGCCTCTCGGTGACCACGGTGCGTTCCATTCGTCAGCCGGTCGCGTCGCTCTCCGGCGGACAACGCCAAGCGGTCGCGATCGCGCGGGCGGTCCTGTGGAACTCGAAGCTCGTGATCATGGACGAGCCGACGGCCGCGCTCGGCGTGACGCAGACCGGCATGGTGCTCGACCTGATCCGGCGCCTCGCCGATCGGGGCTTGGCGGTCCTCCTCGTCTCGCACAACCTGATCGACGTCTTCAATGTCGCCGATCGCCTCGCGGTGCTCCGGCTCGGTCGCATGGTCGCGACCGGCCGGGTGAGCGAGTTCGACCCGCAACGGGTGGTCGACTACATGACGTTCGGCCGCGCCGAGCGGCCTCGCGACGCCGAGTCGACCACGGCACACCGGGGGACTGAACCATGAGCCGGCTCGACGAGCCGACCACGGCCCCGGACGAGGTGGCGCCTGCGGACGAGTCGGCCGCCGAGGTCGCCGTGCCCCCCGAGGTGGTCGCGGACTCGCTCGGTGGCTATCTGCGGGCGTGGCTCGTGCGGCTGCGCGCCGGCGAGAGCGGCGTGCTTCCGGTCATCGTCGGGATGTTCGCCATCTCGATCATCTTCCAATCGCTGAACTCCAACTTCCTGACGGCGGGCAACCTCGTGAACCTGCTCGTGCAGGGCGCCGTGTTCATGACGCTCGCGATGGCCGAGGTCTTCGCGTTGCTCCTCGGTGAGATCGACCTCTCGGCGGGCTACGTCGCCGGCCTGTCGGGCGTCATCGCCGCCGAGTTGCTCACGACCGCTCACGGCAGCTGGCCCTGGTGGGCGGCAATCCTCGCCGCGCTCGTGATCAGCGCGGCGATCGGGCTGCTCCAGGGGACGCTGATCACCCGCATCGGGTTGCCGTCGTTCGTCGTGACGCTGGCGGGCCTGCTCGGTTGGCAGGGCGTGATGCTGAGCATCCTCGGCACCGGCGGCACGCTGCCCATCCAGGACAAGGTCATGAACGACATCGCCAACGCCAACCTGACCCCGGCTGCGAGTTGGACCGTGATGATCGCGCTCGTCGCGGTGTACGCGCTGACGACGTGGCGCAAAGACGCGCGACGGCGCGCGAGCGGTCTCGTCGCGCCGCCGACGAGCGTCACCATCGTGAAGCTCGTCGGTGTTGCGCTCGCGGGCGTGTCGCTCGTGTTGGTCTGTAACGCAGACCGCGGTGTCCTCACGCCGATCCGCGGCATGCCGTGGGTGGTGCTCATCGTCCTCGGCGTCGTGACGATGTGGTCGATCCTGCTCGGGCGGACGAGGTTCGGACGACATGTGTACGCGATCGGCGGGAACGCCGAGGCCGCACGGCGCTCGGGCATCAGGCTGGCTCGGGTCCGCACATTGTGCTTCGTGCTCGCGTCGTTCACGGCGGGCATCGCCGGCATCATCTACGCGTCACGCCTGCGCTCGGTCTCGACGAACATCGACGGTGGAACGCTCGTGCTCTATGCGGTCGCCGCCGCGGTGATCGGCGGGACGAGCTTGTTCGGTGGTCGTGGCAAGGCGATCCACGCGGTGCTGGGCGGCGTCGTGATCGCATCCATCGACAACGGCATGGGACTGCAAGGCTTCAGCGCAGCGTCCAGGAACATCGTCACCGCGATCGTGTTGATCGCGGCCGTGACCGTCGACGCCATCGCTCGGCGGGGCAGCGCCCGTGTCGCGGAGTGACCGGCTCCGCCCGACCCGGGCCGCCCAACGAGCCACCGAAGCCGACCGCGAAGCAGCCGGCGCCGCGATGGCTGCACGTGCTCTGGATCGTTGGGCTGCTCGCGACCCTGCTGCTGCTGTTCGCGCCGGCCTCGTCGCCGAAGACGAGGTCGCTGTCGTTCACGGGCTGGAAGACCAAGGTCGACGCGAACCAGGTGAAGAGCGCGACGATCGACCCCGATGGCAAGGTGACCGGCCAGCTCGATGACAAGGCGCAGACACATTACGAGTCGCGCATCCCGACGGCGCTGAACGACAACACGCTCGCCGCGGACCTCGAGCAGCACGACGTCACCGTGAAGGGAACGGGCGCATCGACAAGCTTCTTGGACCTGGTCGTCGGGTTCCTGCCGCTGATCGTTCTCGTCGGGCTGTTCCTCTGGTTCAGCCGGCGTGCCTCGCGTCAACTGGGCGGCGTCATGGGCATCGGATCGTCGCGGGCCAAGGTGTACGACGAGGAACGTCCGAAGACGCGTTTCGGCGACGTCGCAGGCTACGAAGGTGCCAAGCGCGAGATCAGCGAGGTCGTCGAGTTCCTGCAGCACCCTGACCGGTACGCAGCCGCGGGCGCCGTCGGGCCGAGGGGCGTGCTGATGGTCGGACCACCGGGCACCGGCAAGACGCTGATGGCGCGTGCCGTCGCCGGCGAGGCAGACGTGCCGTTCTTCGCATTGACCGGATCGAGCTTCGTGGAGCTGTTCGTGGGCGTGGGCGCCGCCCGAGTGCGCGACCTGTTCACCGCCGCCCGCAAGGCCGCACCCGCGATCGTCTTCATCGACGAGATCGACGCGATCGGGCAACGTCGCGGCGGGGCGCTCGTGCAGAACGACGAACGCGAGCAGACGCTCAATCAGCTGCTCAACGAGCTGGACGGTTTCGACCCGACGGCCGGTGTCGTCGTGCTCGCCGCGACGAACCGACCCGAGACGCTCGATCCCGCGCTGCTGCGTCCTGGCCGCTTCGACCGGCAGGTCGAGATCCCGTTGCCGAATGTGCGCGAGCGCGCGGCGATCCTTGCGGTGCACGCTGACGGCAAGCGTTTCGCGGCCGATGTCGACCTCGACGCGGTGGCGCGTGGGACGCCGGGCTTCTCCGGCGCAGACCTGGCCAACCTCATCAACGAGGCCGCCATCGTCGCCGTACGCGCTGCCCGCGACACGATCACGGCCGCGGACTTCTCGGACGCCCGCGATCGCATCCTCCTCGGACGCAGAGAGGCGACGAACGCGCTCCTGCCGGACGAAAAGCATGCGGTCGCCGTGCACGAGTCCGGGCACGCGTTGGTTGCCGCGCTGTCACCGAACGCCGACCCGGTGGAGCGGGTCACGATCCTGCCGGCGGGCCCGTCGCTCGGCGTGACCGAGCAGCTGCCGGTGGATGAACGGCACCTCTATTCGGAGAGCTATCTGAAGGACTCGCTCGCGGTCCGGCTCGGTGGGCGAGCGGCCGAGCTCCTCGTGCTCGGCGAGGCTTCCTCCGGTGCGGCGAGCGATCTCGCCGGCGCGACCGACCTCGCGGCGCGGATGGTCCGCGAGTACGGGATGAGCGCGCGGCTCGGGCCGGTCGGATTCGCGAGTGGGTCGCCGATGTATCTCGGCACCGAGGAGGTACGCAGTCGCGCGTACGCCGACGACACGCAGAAGGTCATCGACGAAGAGGTGGCGAACCTCCTCCGCGAGGCTGAGCAGACAGCGACCGCCCTCCTCGTCGACCATCGTGCGGCGCTCGGTCGGCTTGCCGACGAGCTGGTCGCGCACGAGACCCTCGACGGCACCGCCGTGCAGGCCGCGCTCACCGGCATCGCCGAGCCGACCAGTCCGGTCGAGAGCGGCGACACCATGGGGGAGTCGCAGCACGACGCACCCGCCACGTCGGCGGCGCGGGGCGACTGATCGGTCGCTACCGCATGTGAGCCCGAGGTCCCCTGGAGCTCGAAGGTGACCGCGTCGTCGGCCGCGGCGAGGGCCAACGCGGGAGCCGACTGGGGACTCTCGGATGCGATGGTCCTCGCCCGGAGCGCACTGTTGACGCACCAAACGACGTGGAGGCACCCCGAGGGGAAGCCGGACATGCTTCGCAGACTGACATCAGGGTTTCATGCGCCCCCGCTGCCCCCGGCGCGCCAGGTCGTGCTGCCTGGTCGGGGGACGACCGTCGTGCACGAGAGCAAGGGGCCGCCCGGTGCTCCGACCCTGATGCTGCTTCACGGTCTCGGTGTCACGGCATCCCTCAACTGGTTCACGTCGTTCCCGTTGCTCGAGCGTCGGTTCCATGTCGTCGCCGCCGATCAACGGGGCCACGGACGCGGCATTCGAGCCGCGACGCCGTTCACGCTCGAGGACGCGGCCGACGACGTCGTCGCGCTCGCCGACGCGTTGGGCATCGGCCGGTTCGTTCCCGTCGGGTACTCGATGGGCGGCCCGATCGCCCAACTCGTCTGGCGCCGTCATCACGATCGAGTGGCCGGGCTCGTCATGTGCGCGACCAGCCAGACATTCCGCGCCACTCCGCAGGAACACGTGATGTTCGCTGCGCTGCGGGCGGTCGAGCAGGCAAGGCGCCTCCTGCCGGACGCATGGGCGCAGCGGCTCGTCGCTCACGTCGCCAGAGCGCGCCTCGCCGGGACCGGCTTCGCCGATTGGGCCCAGCGCGAGCTTCTGCGACGCGATCCGCGAGCCGTCCTCGAAGCGGCGGCCGCGCTCGGCCGTTACACAGCTGAGCCCTGGATCGGCGACATCGACGTGCCCACCTCGGTGCTCGTCCACACCCACGATCGACTCGTTCCACCGCAGCGCCAGCTCGATCTCGCATCGGCGATTCCGAGAGCGGTGGCGCATTTCGTCGACGCCGACCACTTCGCCGTGGTGCGCGAGCCTGAGCTGTTCGGTCGCGCGCTCGTCCGCGCGGTTTCCGGTGTCACGTCCGCGCCGGTGTCGACGAACGTGTTGCGCAGAGCGAGCTGACGACGGACCACCGGCCATGCTGGGGTCGCGGGGTTCGGGTCGGGCGGCTCAGATGCGGGCGGCGACGAGGGCGGCGGCGAGCACCGGGAGGCCCCACGACAGGGCACGCAGCGCGGCTTCGGGTGGGTCGAGCAGGAGCTCTTCGTGTGCGACGCGCTCTCGGCCGTCTTGGAGGTCGAGGGCGATGTCCACCCGGTTGGTCTGCCGGCGGACGAACCGGACGCTGCTGCTCAAGCTGCGTTGCGCCCTCGACAGCGCATAGGCGGCCAGGGCGGCGAGCAGCGCGGGGAAGGAGAGCCGTTCGGCCTGTGCGACGTAGGCGGTCAGCACGGGGAAGGCGCCCCAGGCGGCGGCAAACGCAGCGTCCGTGTGGAACCGGCCGTGGAACAGCTCGAGGTTGTACGCGGCGACGAGAAACGCACCGACGACCACGAAGGGCACGAGCACGAGGCCCACGCGCGTGACGCCCGCGACCCCGATGGCGACGGCGCCGATGAGCGCGGCGATGGCGGCCGCGGCGAGCACCGAGGACGGGATCGAGGTCCGCAAGGGGCGGCCGTTCAGCTCGTCGAGGGCGTGCGCGGCAATCCCCACGGCGAGGAAGAAGGCGAGCAGGGTGGCGACGAGACGCTCGGCGTCGAGGTGCGGTGCCAGCGCGGCGCCGATGGCCACATAGGAGAGGTGCCACGCGGTGTACGGCGGGTGCAGGAGCGTCCACCAGTCGCCTGCCCGGCCGGTCGCAGCGTAGAAGGCGGGGCGACGCTCAGCCATCGATGCGGCGCCCCCACATCACCAACCCTCCGCCGAGGCTCATGACGCGGAAGCCGACCTCTGCGACTCCGGCCCGCTGCCAGGCGTGGACGGTCGACGGAAGGGGGTAGCGGTCGTAGTGGGCGGAGATGCTCGGGCCGAGGAAGCGACCGACGCGGTACCAGTCCCGGCCCGCCAGCCCTCCCAGGACGGGCAGGGCCAAACGGGTGTAGAGCCACCAGGCGCCGCGCGGCAACCGCCGGGGCGGGACATGGAACTCGAGGCTGGCAACGGTGCCGCCGGGGCGGACCACGCGGGCCAGTTCGGCGATGGTGGCGGCCGGGTCGGCGACATAGCGCAACAGGTAGGTGAAGGTCAGCGCGTCGAACGTGGCGTCGGGGAACGGGAGCCGTTCGGCCTGCCCGCCGACCAGCGCTATCCGTTCGTGCAACCCCTCCTGTCGGACCGCCACCCGGCCGCGGCGCAGCATCGCCTCGGTGATGTCGATCCCGGTGACGCGTGCGTCCGTTCGTCGGGCGAGCTGGACGGCGACGCCTGCTGTGCCGGTGGCCACGTCGAGCACGGTCGCCGGGGCGCTCTCGACGACGCTGTCGATCATCGTCCGCCGCCAGCGCCGGTTCTGGCCGAAGGACAGTGCCTCGGCCAGCAGGTCGTAGCGTCGCGGCAGGCCCTGGAAGAGCTGCTGCGCGAACCTGGTGGGATCCTGGCGCGACCAGGTCAGCACGGGCGTCTCCGAGACATCGGGCCCTGTCGACTGTAGCCACGGGAAGGGGGTGAGCCGGTGCCGGAGCGTGCCGACGTCGCGGTGATCGGAGCCGGACCAGCCGGCAGCGCGGCGGCCCTGGTTCTCGCCCGAGCCGGTGCACGCGTCGCGCTCGTCGACAAGACGGCGTTTCCGCGGGACAAGGCGTGCGGCGACCTCGTCGGTCCCCGGGGAGTGCAGGCGCTCGACGACCTGGGCGTGCGACTGGCAGGGGCGGAGCCGGTGGGCGACATGCGCGTGGTCGGCCCGACCGGGAGGTCGGTTCGGCTGCCCTGTCGACCCGGCCGGACCTATCCGGGTCACGGTGTCGCGCTGCCGCGTGTCGCGCTCGACCAGACGCTCCGCGATGCTGCCCTCGACGCCGGAAGCGTCGCGTACACCGCCCGCGCGGGCACTCCGCTCCTCGACGATGGCCAGTTGGCAGGCTTCGAGCTGTCGGACGGAACCAGGTTGCACGCCGACGTCGTGATCGGCGCGGACGGGGCGACGAGCCGAGTGGCGACGGTGGCCGGACTGGTCGACGCCCGCCAGGTTCTGTGGGGATTCGCGCTGCGCTGCTACCTCGACGCATCCGTCGACCTGCCCACGATCGTGTTGTGGGAGGAGGCGCGCTGGCGCGGCTTCCCCGGATACGGCTGGGTCTTCCCCGGGCCCGGCGGTCGGGCCAACCTCGGCGTCGGGGTCGGCGTGCTCGGCGACCGCGCGGCCGCCGGTCACGCAGCCCGATCTCTGGGTGCCTTCGTCGGTGTCCTCCACCGCTTCGGGCTACTCGATCGCGCCGCCCGCCTCCCCGCCGACCGGCTCGGGGGCTGGCTCAAGATGGGGATGGTCGGAACCATCCCGGCGCGCGGCCGCGTGCTGCTCGTGGGTGACGCTGCCGGGCTCGTGAACCCGCTCCAGGGCGAGGGGATCTCCGAGGCGTTGGCCAGCGGACGGGCAGCCGCCGAGGCCGTGCTCGCGTGCCCGGCCGCGCCGGCCACCCTTTATCGCTCGTTCCTGGCGCAGCGCTATGGCCGCTTCCACGCCTCGAACGCCGCCATCCAGGCCGCGCTGGTGCGGCGAGCCAGGGTCGTCGCCGGGGCGGGCCGCCTCCTCACCGCCCCTGTCGTCGGGCGTGCCGTCGCCAGCGGATGGGCCGTGTACTGGAACGAGCTGCTCGACGGCGCCACGCCGGGAGCTGCTCGGAACACCGCGGCGCTTGCGACCGCGATCGCACGGGCGGCCACGAGCCGGAGCCGAGCCCGGCGCTCGGTCACCAACGCCCTCACCGGTGGCCCGTGAACCGCGTGGACGGGCCTGACACGGACTGAAGCGTGCAACGGACCTGTTCACGCTCCGGTGCTCGGCCAGGGTCCGAGGAACGTGCTCTGGTAGGCCAGGAGCAGGGCAGCCTCGACATGACGGGCAGTCGACCACGAACTCACGGAGGTCCGCGTCTCCGTCCTCTCCCATGTGCTCGTTCACGAAGGGGAGGCTCAGCACCCACGCTCGGAGGCCGTCGATGCCGTCACGGCCGTTCGACGCGATCGCCGAACTACTGCTCCGGACTCTGTGCCGTCGTCGCCGCATCACCATCGAACCGTACGAACGGCGATCGCCACGAACAACACGCGATCGCGTATCGAGCAAGCGCGTCATCGCGGGGTGCATTGAAGCTAGCCGGAGTGTCGGGAGTTCCGGTGGCTGGGGTTCGAGGTGGCGGTTGTCCTCGAAGACACGCCGTCCGGTGGGCGCGATCGTTCGGGTATGAGCCGGTTGGGTCACGTTGGACGAACGATGACGACGGCAGGAGGGGTCCGATGGGAATACACGTGTACGGAGTCACGGTCGGGACGCTCGAGGACGCATCGCGCGCCGCTCGCACCATCGACCACGCGGTCACACTCATCGACGATCTGGCACACATGGTCGTGCTCGTCGACCAGCGCGGCCGCATCGTCATTCGGTCCGGCGATCCGCCGATCTGTCCCAACTGATGGTCGTCGACGCGGAGCCCGGGCATCGGATGACGCGTCATGAGGACGACCGCCGAGATGGCCGCACCGAGGCGCTCCGACGAGCATCTGAGTCTGTGCGATGACCACACGCTGAGCGGTGCGCCGGCCCAGGAGCGACTCGTACGGGCCGCGGACGCAGGGGGACCGATGTCCCTCGTCGACGTGACCGAGTTGGGACAACGGTTGCGGGCCAGCGTGCGCGCCGCAGTCGAGGTCCCGGAGCCGGCGCTCGAGGTGATCCTGGCCACGCTGCTCGCCGGCGGACACCTGCTGATCGAGGATCACCCCGGCGTGGGGAAGACGATGCTCGCCCGGGCACTGGCGGCCAGCGTGGGTGGCCGGATGACACGCATCCAGGCCACGATCGACCTTCTCCCCGGCGACATCGTCGGCGCCAACGTGTGGCGACCTGAGGAAGGCCGGTTCCACTTCCAGCCGGGCCCCGTCTTCGCAAATGTGGTGCTGGTCGACGAGATCAACCGGGCGACGCCGAAGACCCAGTCCGGGCTCCTGGAATCGATGGAGGAGCGCCAGGTCACGGTCGATGGAGATACGCGGCCCATCTGCCCACCGTTCATGGTCATCGCCACGCAGAACCCGACCGCGGGCCACGACGGCACCTATGCATTGCCGCCGGCGTCGCACGACCGTTTCCTCGCCCGTGTCTCGCTCGGCTATCCGTCACCCCCGGCGGAGATGCGGCTGCTCAGGGACGAGCCGCGCCCCGCCGCGACCGTGGCGACGCCTGAGGCCGTGCTGTCTGCGCAGGCCGGCGTGGCCTCGGTGCACGCCTCCGAACAGCTGCTTCGCTACGTCGTCGAGCTGCTCTCGTACACGCGGGAGCACGAGCGGATCGCCGTCGGGGCCAGCCCGCGTGCGGGCGTGAGGCTGCTCAGCGCAGCGCGGGGGCGGGCCGCGCTTCTGGGACGAGACCACGTGCTCCCTGACGACGTCAAGGCGCTCGCGCCGGCCGTGCTCACCCACAGGCTGCAGACCGCCTGGGAGGATGCCGACGCCGGACACGCGGTCGTCGAGGAAGCGCTGCGCCAGGTCCCGTCCACATGACGCGGCCGGCGGCACTCACGCTGCTCGCCGTCGCTCTGATGGTGGCGGGGGCGGCGCTGCCGTCGCTTGCGCTCTTCGCCGCCGGATGCGGACTCGCCTTTGCGGCCATCGGGGCGCTGGTCTGCGTGCTCGCCGGCGCGCGCACGATTCGCCTCGAGAGGCGAGTCCCGCTGCGAGAGATCGAGGAGGGAGGATCGCTCAGCGTGTTCCTCTCGAGCCGGCGTCCCCGCTGGTGGCCGCTGCGGGTGGAGGCTTGGGTAGGGAATGAATGGCGCCCCTTGGGCAGCATCGAGATCCGCGTGGACGTGCGCATCGGACGGCGCGGGTCCCACGAGCTGCCGTCCACTCGGGTGCGGGTCAGCGATCCGCTCGGCCTCGCCGACCGCCACCTGGGTGGGGGCACCCCTGTCCGCGTCCTGGCGCTTCCCCGTCCGACGGCCGACGAGTCGGTCGTCCGCGCCATCGTGAAGCGGGACTCGGGACCGGACCTGGAGCCGGGGGGACTGCGGTCCTACGTGCCCGGCACACAGCTCAGCCGGATCCACTGGCGCTCGCTGGCCCGTGGCGGTGAGCTCATACAACGAGACCTCTCGCCAGCGCCCACCGAGGCGGCCCCGCTCGTCGTCGTCGACACCCAGGGCGGCGTGGACCGGGACGCCGTCGATTGGGCGGCGCGGACGGCCGCAGGGGCAGTGACGCGCTTCGCGCTCGCCCGCGGCTGCCGCGTCCTGCTTCCCGGCGACCGTGTGCCGGTTCACATCTCGTCCGATCTGCACGGCTGGCCAGAGGTCCTTCGCCGTCTCGCGCTCCTCGAGGCCGGCGCACGCCCGAGCCTCCCCCGGGGTGGCCATGGGTCGCCCGTCATCTCGATCCGGGCGCGCGACCACCGACGGCCGCGCGCCCATCCGGTCCGCTCGGCGTCCAGCGTCGGGGCGGCCGGCCCGTGAGCCCGAGCCTCGGGCCGGCGCGGCGGACGGCGGGTGGTCCCTCGGCGACCGCCTTCGCGGGCCTCGCCCTGCTCGGCGTGGTCGCCTGGGTACCGGTAGCCGGCCTCGGCCTCGCCCTGCGGCTGGCGCCGCTCGCCGCGTTGGCGTTCGTGGTGGCGACGTCGACGAGCCGGCGCGTCGCTACCTTCGCCGTGGTCGCGTGCGTACCCGTCGCGTGGCTGCTGACCGGCCTCTCACCCACGCTCGTCGCACCCTGGCACTGGGCCGATCTCGGCGTCGGGCTCGCCGATGGCCTGAGGGATCTCTTCCCGGCGGCCTCCAACGCGGAGGGGCTGACAGTCTGGCCTCGCGCCGCGGCCGAGGTGGTCCTCGTCAGCTTCTGGATCGCCGCCGCCGTGGCAATGCGTCGACATGTCGAGAAGGGCGCCCGCACGCTGGGGCTGCTGTGCCTGATCGCGCCGGTTGCGCTCTCCGTCCTCGCCCGCGGGTCGAACGATCAGCCATGGCTCGGGGCTGCGGTGGTCCCGCTGGCACTGGCCTGGTACAGGCCGCTGCGCGTGGGCCGAGGGCTGGGCGCCGCCACCGCGGGGGCGGCCGCCGTTGTGGCGGTGACGGTGGCCGGCGTCACCGGGCCACGCGAGGCGTGGTTCGCCGCGGCGGCCGCCGGCCCGACCGCGACCGAGGTCCGGGGCTTCGATCCCAGTCACAACTACGGACCGCTGACTGGCACGCGTGACGGCACAACGCTGCTGCGCGTGGAAGCCCGGGATCCCGCGTACTGGCGGGTACGGGAGCTCTCGCGCGTCGACGGAAGCGGCTGGCACGCCTCCCAGCACGATGGGCCCGACATGCCACAGCCCAGCGCCCACCGTGAAACGATCGAGGTGGAGGTCATGGCGCTGCATAGTCGCAGGGTCATCAGCCCCGGTGACGTCGTGAAGGTCACCGGCGTGCGCACAACGGCTGAGACGGGAGGCGAGGTCGTCGTCGACGGGCCAGAGCTCGAGCGAGGAGCGGGCTATCGCGTCGAGGCCGATGTGATTCGTACCTCGGCCGCCGAGTTGAGCGCGGCGCCGCCTCCCACAAGCGACGCGCTGCGCGCGTACACGACGGTCGAGCTCCTGGGGCGAATGGTGGAGATCCCGCTGTTCGGCTCGCCGATCCCGCCGACGACCGCGGCCAGGCTCGAGCGGTCCCACTACGGGCGAACGCTCGCGCTCGCCCGCCGGCTCTCAAGCGGCGCCGAGACCCAGCTCGACGTGGTCAGGCGAGTGGAGGGATTCCTCGAGAGGGGGTTCCGGTACGACACCGACGTCGACGACGGCGATCGGCCGCTCGAGGAGTTCCTCTTCACCCGCCGAAGCGGCTACTGCCAGCACTTCTCCGGAGCCGCCGCGCTGCTACTGCGCCTCGCCGGCGTCCCCGCGCGCGTCGCCACGGGCTTCGCTCCCGGTCGGTACGACCCGGAACGCGGCAACTGGCAGGTCCGCGACCTCGATGCGCATTCCTGGGTCGAGGTCTACTTCGAGGGACTCGGCTGGATCCCGGTGGACCCCACGCCCAGCGCGGGTCCGGCCGCCGTCCCGCCCGCCGCCGAGCCGCTGCGGGCCGAGGCCGAGGTCCCGGCGAGATCGTCTGTCCCCGCCCCGGTCGGCGCCGTCGCTCTCGTGGTGCCCTTCACCTGGGGAGCGATCCATGTCCGGCGGCACCGGCGCCGCGACCCCGACGCCGAGGCGATCATGCTCCTGCGGGCCGTCGCCGGCCGCAGGTGCTCACTTCCGCGCGGAGCGACGTATTCAGAGCTCGGTCGCTCGCTGGAGCTGCTGTGTGGTCCCGAGACTGCCCTCCTCGCCCAGGACCTCGAAGCGCGCACCTTCTCGTTGTCCGCTCCTGACCTGCCTCCGATGCGGCTTCGAGGCATATGGCACGCACTGCGGCGCGACCGCGGGCTGGTGCGCGGATCGTGTCTGGCCGGCCACGCCCTCTGGCTCATGCGCGATCAAACGGCCCTCGGCGCAGACGACACGGGTTCGTGATCTTGGATCTCGTCGATGGTCACGACGTTCCTCGCGGCGTGAGACCCCTCACACGGGTTGGCGGCGGGGGGTCGCGCTTCGCTGACCGGCCGTCGCACCCCAGTGTCCGATGTCGAGGATCACGGCCAGCGCGATCCACCACCAGTCCGAGCCGGTGACGCCACCACCGTGACCCGCCGGCGGCGCTCAGGCATCGCCCGGACAGGGTGAGACCGGGTCGTGCCTACTGTCTCGCCATGGCGACGCGGAGTCGTTCGTCGGGGTCGATGAAGTGGTCGTGGTCGTCGTCGCCGAGATCGATCTGGATCCAGTTGATCTTGCCGGTGAAGTGGCTGCCGTCGGCGGTGTAGTCGGGTGTGACTGTCGTGCCGGACTCGTAGCCGATGTCGGTCGTCTCGTCGGCGGAGAAGATCATCGGCTGGGTGGCCTCGACTCGGCCGGTGCCCACGGCAGTGCCGTCGTAGTACAGGGTGACGTCGCCCCCTTTGGCCAGCCCGCCCCCGTCGTAGGCGAACTCCATGCGCACCTGGTGCGTGCCGGCCGGGATCGGCGAGTCGGCCTCGGTGGCGAACTCCTGGATGCCGAGCACGTTGTAGACGAACTTGGCTCTGCCGTCTTTGGCATAGACGCCCCACCCGCCGAAGCGGCCGCCCTGGGCGATGATCACGCCGTCGGCCCCGTCGGTCGGGACATCGACCTCGGCGGTGACGGAGAACGACTTGTTCTTGATGCTGACCACACTGTTCTCCGACAGGCGCCCCATGCCGGGGAAGAACAGCTGTGAGTTGCCCCGGATGAGGGTCGGTCGCCCCGCGATCTCCGCGTTGGCCCGTTCGGCCGTGCGGTCGTCGAGCGGCAGCACGTTGTACTTCGTCGCCTCGATCAGCCACAGCCGTTGCAGTTGGGCGAGCTTGTCGGGCATCTCCGCCACCAGGTCGCGAGCCTGGCTGTAGTCAGCGCTGCCGTCGTAAAGCTCCCACACATCCTCGTCGAAGGCTGGGACGACCCCGCCGACCATGACCCAGGGGGTGCGGTGCTTGGTCACCGCGCTCCAGCCCTTGTGGTAAATGCCGCGGTTGCCGAACATCTCGAAGTACTGCAGGTCGTGGCGTTCCGGCGCACTCGCCTCGCCGAAGGTGTACAGCATGCTCGTGCCCTCCATGGGCGACTGCTGCACACCGTTCACCATGGTCGGTTCGGGCAGCCCGGCCGCCTCCAGGATGGTGGGGGCAAGATCGATCACATGCGTGAACTGCGAGCGCAACCCACCTTTCTCCGCGATCCCGTCGGGCCAGTGGACGATGGTGCCGTTGCGCGTGCCGCCCCAGTGCGACGCAACCTGCTTGGTCCACTGCAACGGGGTGTTCATCGCCCATGCCCAGCCGACTGAATAGTGGTTGTAGGAGTCGGGGGAGCCGAACTCGTCCATCTTGCTGACCATGAACTCGGGGGTCTCGAGCGCCGCCATCCCGTTGAAGTTCGCCATCTCGTTGAAGGCGCCGTTCATGGTGCCCTCAGCGGACGCACCGTTGTCGCCGACGATGTAATACACGACCGTGTGGTCGAGGACCCCGAGGTCGTCGATGGCGTCGATCAGCCGGCCGACGTGATGGTCGGTGTGCTCGAGGAACCCCGCGTACACCTCCATCTCACGCGCCAGCACCGGCTTGAGCTCGGCGGGCATGTCGTCCCACGCGGTGATCTCGGCGTGACGAGCGGTGAGCTCGGCGTCGGCCGGGATGACCCCTAGCTCCTTCTGCCGGGCGAACGTGCGCTCGCGCTGCACGTCCCACCCGTCGGCGAACTCACCTGCGTACCGGTCCGCCCACTCCTTGGGAACGTGATGCGGGGCGTGCGTCGCTCCCGGCGCGAAGTACACGAAGAACGGCTTGTCGGGCATCAGCGCCTTCTGCTGACGCACCCAACTCACGGCTCGATCCGCCAGGTCCTCTGTCAGGTGGTAGCCCTGCTCGGGGGTCGCAGGCGGCTCGACCGGCGTCGTGCCGTCGTACAGCGCCGGATCCCATTGGTTGTTCTCACCACCGATGAAGCCATAGAAGGTCTCGAACCCGCCACCACCCGACGGCCACCCATCGAACGGTCCCATCGGCGATGACTGCCACACCGGTACCTCGTGGCATTTGCCGAACTGCGCCGTCGAGTACCCGTTCAGCTTCAAGGTCATCGCCAGCGGGGCCTTCGTGTTCGGCCGCAGCGAGCTGTTGCCGGGGGCTGACGTCGCCGTCTCGGTGATGCTGCCCATCCCCACCGAATGGTGGTTGCGGCCCGTGAGCAGCGCCTGGCGCGTCGGCGCGCACAACGCGGTGGTGTGGAAGCGGTTGTACTTGAGACCACCCGCCGCCAGCCGCTCGGCTGTCGGCGTGCGGCACGGACCCCCGAACGCGCTCGATGCCCCGAACCCCACGTCATCCAGCAGAACGATCAGGACGTTCGGCGCACCCTCCGGCGGAAGCAGCGGCTCGATCGGCGGAAACGCCGTCTCCGGGTCCTTGGCGTCGAAGGTCGTCAGGCCGAATCCCGGACGATCGGGGATCGGCAACATCGCACGAGCGTGTCGGTCGGGCGAGTTCGTCATTCCAGAGCTCCGATGCTGGCGTAGGCATGAGGCGTCCGGATCGTGCCGAGGATCCGTGCAGCCGACATCACCCGTTGGGAATGATTCGGCCCGCGCTACGCGTCTCATCAGCACTGGCACCACCAGTCGGCTCCCACGAGGATGCTTGGATGACGGTGAACGGTGTCGATGGGCCGGGCCCGCTCCTGGCGGGGCGGGTGGCGGTGATCACAGGCGGGGCCGGCGGCATCGGTGCTGCCACGGCGCGGTTGTTCGCCGAGCACGGCGCCCGGGTCGTGGTGGTCGACATCGACGCGGTTTCATCACCGGCCACACCATTCCGACCGACGGGGGCACGGCGGCCGCCGGCGGCTGGTTCCGGTCAGAGAAGCGACGCGGCGGCATCGGCTGGACCAACCGCCCCATCGACCCCTGAGACGGTCGGTGGCAACGCCGGTCGGTCCCTGATCAAGCACCGGCGGCGTTCTCGTGCCCGACTGGCTGGCGCGCGGCGGTGATCTCGCTGCGGAGCGCTTTGAGCGCGGCGACGTAGATCTCGGAGAAGGTGGGGAAGGGCTGGATGGTGTCGCTCAGCACGTCGAGCGGCACGCGGGCGCGGATGGCCAGCGTGGCCTGCTGCAGCCACTCGCCGGCCTCGGGGCCGAGCGCGTAGGCGCCGGTCAGCCGCTCGCCGTCGCTGAGGAGGGTCAGGAAGCCGTTGGACTCGGCGTAGGCGCGCGTGTAGGTGGCGGTCTTGGGCACCTCGGACACCGGGGCGGTCGCGCTGAACCGGGCCTCGCCCGCGCCGACCGACGCGGCCTGGGGGTCGGTGAAGACGACGAGCGGCACGGCGTCGTAGTTGGCCTCTCGCGGCTCGCCGAGGATGTTCGCGGCGACGACGTCGCCCTGGTACTTGCCGACGTGGGTCAGCGGCCAGATGCCGTTGACATCGCCGATCGCCCACAGGCGCTCGCCCGCGCACAGGTGCGCGTCGACCGCGATCCCGTGGGCGTCGGCCTCGACGCCGACCGTCTCCAGACCGATCCCGTCGACGCGCGGGCGCCGGCCGGTGGCGACCAGCAGGCGGTCGCCGCGCAGCTCGCGGCCGTCGTCGAACTCCAGGATGTAGTCCTCGCCCTCGCGCCGTGCCGCGATCGCATTGGCGCCGAGAACGAGCTCGATGCCGTCGCGGCGCAGGACCTCGCCGAGCGCCTCGCCCAGCGGCGCGGGCGCGCGGGGGAGCACGTGCTCGGCCATGTCGGCGAGTGCCACCTCGCCGCCAAGGCGGCGCACGGCCTGGGCCATCTCGACTCCGACCGGGCCACCGCCCACGACGAGCAGGCGGCGCGGGACGGCCTTCATGCCGGTCACCTCGCGGTTCGTCCAGACACCCTCGAGCTCGCGCAGGCCCGGGACGGGCGGCACGATCGGCTCGGCACCGTTCGCCAGGACGACGTGGTCGGCCGTGTGGCGCACGCCGTCGACCTCGACCACGCCCGCCCCGGCGAGCCGGCCGCTGCCGCGCAGCAGGTCGATGCCCGCGCCTGCCAGCCAGCGCTCCTGGCCGGCGTCGGAGTAGTCCGAGACCATGAAGTCTCGCCAGGCGAGCGCCGCTTCGACGTCGACCTCCGCGCTCGCCGCCGCCTCGCGCGCGGCATGCGCCGCCTCCCCGGGGCGCAGCAGCGTCTTGGACGGGATGCACGCCCAGTAGGAGCACTCGCCGCCGACCAGCTCGCGCTCGACGAGGGCGACGCGCAGGCCGCCCTCGGCCAGCGCGCCGGCGCAGTGCTCGCCCGGCGAGCCGCCGCCGATGACGATGACGTCGTAGTCGCTGCTCATCAGCGGACACTTTCCATGTAGAGCGCGGCGTCGCTGGACGCCTCCTCCGGAGTGCGCCCCTGCTCGCGCGCGCTGATGTAGGCGGCATACCACCCCGACCAGTGGTGCTTCGGAGCGGTCGCCTCGTACGGGCCGTGGTGCTCCTCTGCCTCTCGCAGCAGGTCTGTCAGAGTCGCAACGTCCATGGTTTGGCCCTCCTCCCTCAGAAGCTCACATCCAGTCAACGTCCGGAAGCCCGCGTCTTCACCTCTTGGAGCAGCGCTTCGGGTGACGCCGTCCGTCCGGGTCACGGCGGACGTCAGCCAGGGTGGTCACCCGGCTGGGCCTGCGCCATGGTGGGCGCCAGCGCCAGGCTGATGGCGAGGCACGCGACGAGTGTGGTTCTGCGGCCCATTGCGGCCTCCCTCGACTGCGCGCCGGCCGAGGCACGACTTCCCGGCATGGTAGGCCACGAGCGGCCGTCGCAACGCGTACAGTGACCCGCGGGCCGGGGGCTTCAGCCTGGGTTGAGCGTGCGTGGAGCGAAAGGCGGGGCATCCATGGTGACCGCGAGCACGAAGTCGCGCCTGACGGTGCAGGCTCGATCGACCGTGCCCGCCCGGAGCGCCGTCGCCCCGCTCGCGCTCGCGGCCGCCATCGGCGGCGTCGTGGTCGTGGTGGCCGCCTACCACCTTCTGCCGGGCGGCAGCCACAACCTCGACGAGCTCGTCAACCTCAACCAGGCCGAGGCGATCCGCCACGGCCGGCTCACCTACGACGCCGACAGCTACGTGCCGGACTTCCGGCCGTACCTCAGCGGGGTGGCCGGCGACCGGGTCGTGTTCAAGTACCAGCCGTTGTGGCCCGCCTGGCTGGCCCTGTCCCAGGCGACCACTGGCGATCACCGCCCCGGGCTGGTGGTGGCCGGGATGGCCGCGGCGGCGGCGTTCTGGCTGCTGGGCCGGGAGCTGACGGGCAGCGCCTGGCTGGGCACGACCCTGGCCGCCGGTGTGGCGCTCTCGCCGGTCTTCGTCGCCCACAGCGCCACGGCGCTGGCGTATCTCCCGACGGGCGCGCTGGCGGCCGCGTTCCTGGCAGCCGCGCTGAGGGGGATGCGCACCGGGGCGCGGTGGTGGCTTGCGGCCGCAGGGCTGTGCCTCGGCGCCCTGCTGTTCCACCGCCCGTTCGACGCGGCCCTGGTGGGCGCTCCGGTCGGGGTCTGGCTGGCGGTTCGGGCCTCCCGCACCCGAGACTGGCGCACTCCCGCGGTCGTCGCCCTGGCCGCGGCGCCGTTCGCGCTGGCCTGGCTCGGCGTCAACCTGGCGGCGACCGGCGACGCGCTGACACCCGCGTTCGCGGTCGACGCGCCGAGCGACACCTTCGGGTTCGGGCGGCGGGCGAGCTGGGAGGCGACGGGCGAGACCTTCGTCGACGGCGCGGTCGACTACAGCCCGTCCGGTGCGGCCCGGACCGTGGCCACGTTCGCCGCGGTCACGCCGCTCTGGATCGCGGGCGGCGTCGTGAGCCTGGCGCTCATGGGCGCGGCGATGGTGCTCGGTCGGCGCGACGTGCGCCGCTGGGTGCTGCTCTCGTCGATCGTGCTCGTGGTCGTCGGCTACTCGTTCTGGTGGGGAACCGAGAACTTCGTCGACTTCGGGCTGCACACGGCGCTGGGTCCCGCGTATTGGCTCGCCGCCCTCGGCCCCGTGGCCGGCCTGGCCACGTTGGGCGCGCGAGACGTGGTGCACGCCCTGCGGGGCCACCCACGACGAGGCCGCCTGCTCGTCGCGGGCCCCGCGGCCTTCGCCCTGATGACGGTGCCGGGCACCGTGTACCTCGCCGTCCACGTGGACGGCGTGCGCGAGGCCCGGGCCGGCCAGGTCGACGGCGTCGACGCCGCACCGCCCGGCACGGTCCTGCTGTTCCCGACCGGGGTGAACGACCCGTTCCTGCGCGTGCTCGTGCCGGCTGACCTCGACGGGACGGCCCGCCTGCATGCGGTCGATCTCGAGTCGCCGGACCAGCGCTTCCGGCTGCGCGACCGGTTTCCCGACCGGCCGCTGTGGGCGTGGGTGCAGGACCGCCCGGCCGGCACGATGCTCGACCCCCCGCGCGGCTACGAGCTGGGCGAGCTCCCCGAGGTGCGCGTGACCGAGGCTGCGATCGACACGTCCCTGCGCCCGGGCGATGCCCGGGTCACCGATGCGTGGCTGCGGACGCTCGACAGCGGCGGCGCGGAGCGATCGCGGCACGAGGTGGTCGCATCGGCGGACCCGCCGCCCGTGGCGGCCACGGCCACGCCCACGCCCTCGGCCCGTGCCGATGACGACGCCCTGCTGGTGGAGGCCGAGCCCGGATGGCTGGCCGCCGGCGCCACGCTGGCGAGCCCCGACGGGCGGATCGAGAGCGTGGAGGTGCGCTGGATGGTCAGGGCGCGCGACGGGCGCCTCGACGTCATCGGCCCCGGGTTCGGATACCGGCTCTACGACTTCCCCGACACCAGCGCGTGGCTGCTGGAGGACGTGTCGACGCGGCTGGTGGCGGAGATGGAGGGGCTCCCGGCCTTCGTGCCGGTGCAGCGGAGGGAGCGGTTCACGTGACGCGGCCCAAACGTCCCGCGGGGCGGCCGGAAAGGTGGCAGGGACGATGAGGCACCGGTGGATGCGGAGAGGCGCTGCGCCCGCGCTGGCGGCGGCGCTGCTGGCGGGCCTGGTCGCCTGCACGACGCCGAGCGGGCAGCCGCAGGCGAGCCCGTCGTCACTGGACTTCGGGCAGACAACCGTGGGAGCGTCGGCGACCCGGGACGTCGTCGTCACCAACGTCGCCACGTCCGGCGCGTTGACCATCGAGTCGATCGGGATCGCCGGGCCGGACGCGGCCATGTTCGCCGATGGGTTCGACGACGCGTCCGCCCCGGCGCTGGAACCCGGCGCGTCGCTGACCGTGACGCTGGAGTTCTCGCCGACGGCGTCGGGGTCGCGCTCGGCCACCTTGCGCGTCAACCACTCGGGGTCCGGCGCGCTCGAGCATCCCGCTGTCAGGCGCGGGTGTCGAGCAGGACCCCGGCGTGGCACCGCTCGTGGCCGAGCCGGCGTCGGTGAGCCTCCCGTCGACCCCGGTCGGGCAGGCGGCGAGCCAGGACGTCGTGCTCCGCAACGGCGGCGGGTCGGGCACGATCGTCGTCGAGTCGACGGCGATCTCGGGCGGGGACGGGCCGATGTTCTCCGACGGCTTCGACGACGGCGCGCCCCGGTCCCTCGGCCCGGGGGAGTCGGTCACGGTGGCGGTCACGTTCCGGCCGACGGCGTCCGGCCCGCGCTCGGCGGCCCTGAGCGTCACCCACACCGGATCGAACACGCCGCTGCGCGTCCCGCTGGCGGGCGACGCCGGCCCCCCGGGGTCGCCCACCGTGCTCTACCGGGTCAATGCCGGGGGACCAGCCGTGGCGGGGCCCGGGGGCACGCCGGCCTGGTCCGAGGACTCGTCGGCCCGGCCGTCGCCCCACGCCAACGCGGCGGCGACCGGCAACCAGGTGGTGACCCGAACGACCCCGGTCGACCTGTCGCACCCCTCCGTGCCGGCGGGGACCCCGATGGAGCTGTTCCAGTCGGAGCGCTGGGACATGGCGGCCGCGCCGAACCTGGCCTACGCGTTCCCCGTGCCGAGCGGTGTCGCCGTCGAGGTGCGCGTGTACCTGGCCGAGTTGCATGCGCCGCTCCAGGTGCAGGGGGGCCGGCTGTTCGACGTGAACGTCGAAGGGGCGACCGCGTTCCGCGACGTCGACGTGTTCGCGCGGGTCGGCGCCAACCGGGGTCTCATGCTGGCCGCGCCCGCGGTGTCGGACGGGACGGTCGACGTGGCGTTCGTGCCCGGCGTCGACAACCCGACCGTCAAGGCCGTCGAGGTCGTCACCACCGACAGCGAGGTGCCACCGTGGCTGGCAGCCTCGCCGTCGTCGGTCGACTTCGCCCAGGCAACCGTCCGGCAGACCGCGACGCAGGACCTCACCCTCACCAACGTGGGCACGTCGGGGTCGGTGACCCTGTCGTCGACGGCGATCTCGGGAGCGGACGCCGACCTGTTCGCCGACCGGTTCGATGACGGCACGCCGGTGGTGCTGGGCCCGGGGGAGTCGACGACCGTGGCGGTGGCCTTCCTGCCCACCGCTGTGGGTGCGCGCTCGGCCCGGTTGGCGGTCACGCACTCGGGGACGGGATCGCCGCTGGAGGTCCCGCTGTCGGGCACGGCGACTGCGCCCGGCGGCGGCACAGACCCGCCGTTCGGCCGGTCGCTGCTGTCGGGGGCGGGGGTGGCCGGGCCTACGTCGCTGCAGTTCGGCCCCGACGGGCGCCTCTACGTGGCCCAGATGGACGGCACGATCAAGGTCCTCACCATCGCCCGCGGGGCCGCCCACCAGTACTCGGTCACGGCGACCGAGACGATCACGCTCGTGCGATCGATGCCCAACCGCAACGACGACGGCACGCTCAACCTGGGGGTGACCGGCCGCCTGGTGACCGGCCTGCTCGTGACGGGCACGCCGGCCAACCCGCGGATCTACGTCGTGTCGTCGGACCCACGCATCGGCGCAGGGACGTCCGGCGACGACCTGAACCTCGACACCAACTCGGGCATCCTGTCGCGCCTGACGCTGGCGGGGAACGGGTGGGGCAAGGTCGACCTGGTGCGCGGCCTGCCGCGCTCCGAGGAGAACCACACCGGCAACGGCCTGGCGCTCGACCCGGCGTCCGGCCGGCTGCTCATCGCCTACGGCGGCAACACCAACAAGGGCGCTCCCTCGCACAACTTCGCGGAGCTCCCCGAGTACGCGCTGTCCGCCGCGGTGCTGTCGGTGGACCTGGACGCCCTCGGCGGCATGCCCTACAACCTGCCGACCCTCGACGACGAGGACCGGCCCGGCACGGTCGACGCCAACGACCCGTTCGGCGGCAACGACGGCAAGAACCAGGCGCGGCTGGTGCCCGGCGGGCCCGTGCAGATCCACGCCGCCGGGTTCCGCAACCCCTACGACCTGGTGCGCACTGAATCGGGCAGCCTGTACACCATCGACAACGGCGGCAACGCGGGCTGGGGCGGTGTGCCGCAACCCGACGGAGCGTCCGGCACCTGCACCAACGCCCCGGTCGAAACCAGCGACACCGATGGCGACTCGCTGATCCGCATCCCCGGTCCCGGCTTCTACGGGGGCCACCCGAACCCGACGCGGGCCAACCGGGCCAACACGTTCAATGCTGCCGTGCCCCAGTCGCCCGTCCCCGCGGCCCACCCGGTCGAGTGTGACTACCGCAATGAGGTCGAGCGGGGCGCGCTGGCCAGCTTCGCCTTCTCGACCAACGGGCTCGACGAGTACACCGGCACGAACTTCGGCGGGGCAATGCGGGGCGACCTGCTCGCCGCATCCCACAACGACGCCATCTATCGCATCCGGCTCAGCGCCGACGGCACGGCGGTCGCCTCGAGCTCGGTGCTGTTCTCGTCGGCCGCCTCGCTGCCGCTCGACGTGACCGCCCTCGGCGACGACGACCCGTTCCCGGGCACGATCTGGGTGGCCGACTTCCTCGGCAACGGCGTGGTGGTCTTCGAGCCCGAGGACTTCGCGTGCACGGGCGCCGACGACGGCGGCATCGACGAGGACGGCGACGGCTACGACAACGCCGACGAGATCGACAACGGCACCAATCCCTGCTCGCCCGCCGACCACCCGCCAGACGCCGACGCGGACCTGACGTCCGACTTGAACGATCCCGACGACGACAACGACGGGCTGCCCGACACCTCCGACCCGTTCGCGCTCGACGCCGCCAACGGGCGGAACACGCCGCTGCCCTCGGTGCTCACGTGGGACAACGACGCCCCGCCGGCCGGCGGGCTGATGGGTCTCGGCTTCACCGGGCTCATGACCGACGGGTCCACCGGCTACGCCAGCCTGTTCGACGCGGCCAGGATGACCGCGGGGGCGCGGCCGGGGTGGTGACGGTCGACGAGGTCGCCGACGGCGACGCCCTCGGGGCCGCGAACACCCAGCAGTACGGCTTCCAGCACGGCATCGACGTTTCGGCCGCCAGCGGCCCGTTCGTGGTGCACACGCGCCTTCCCGCGCCCTTCTCGGGCGTGGCCCCGACCGGCGGTCAGTCCTACGGCGTGTTCGTGGGCACCGGCGGCCAGGACGACTACGTCAAGCTGACGGTGGCGGCCAACGGCGGGGCCGGGGGGTTCCAGCTCGTCAACGAGCAGAGCGGTACCCCGACCACCGTCACCGCGCCCGGCCCGGTGTGGCCCGGCCCGTCGGTCGTCGACCTGTACCTGCGCGTCGATCCGGGCGCGGCGACGGTCCAGGCCAGCTACTCGCTCGAGGGGACGGCGCCGGTGGCGGTCGGGGGCCCGCAGCCGGTCCCCGTCTCGTGGTTCTCGGGTGCCACCGCGCCGGCCGTCGGCATCATCTCCACGTCGACGGGCCCCGCCCCGGCCTTCCCGGCCACGTGGGACTTCCTCGAGGTCCAGCCGGCCGGCGCAGGGCCGCCGCCGTCCACGACGATCGTGGTCGGGGCCCCCGGCCTGAACTCCAGCACCTTCACCAGTGGGTCGTTCCGGATCACCAACGGATCGACCGGCGGCCAGCAGATCGCCGGCGTGCGCCTCGACCTGTCGACCAGCCTGCTGCCCGACCTCGTGTTCGACCCGAGCGGCACCGCCGGTGACACGCTCGGCAAGGGGTTCACGGTCGACGCCAACCCGGGAGTCGGCACAATCGCTCACGCCTTCACCGGGGCGCACGACGGCGGTTTCGACGCGGTCACCGCCTCGTTCACCGACTTCGGCCCCGGCGAGACGCTCACGTTCTCGGCCGACGTCGACCCCACGAGCATCCGGGGGTCCGGCCCGCCAGGCCCCGGGGAGGCCGGCAGTGTGTCGGGCCTCGAGCTGACCGGGGCGACCGTCACCGTCACCTACGAGGACGGCACGTCCGAGGCCGGACGCCTGTTCCGGTCGCCCGGCAGCCTGGGCGAGTCGCGCGTGCGGCTCGATGGCGTCGGGCGGGCGGTGCCGACCCTGGCGGTCGTCGGCGTCGCCTCGATTCCGGCGACGATCACCGAGCCGGCGCAGACCGTCCGGGTCGCCGGGCCAGCCGGCGCGTCCGTGCGCCTGCTCGCGGTCGAGGGCGCGCTGTTCACGGCCGGCCTGCCGGGCGGCGGCTTCGACCTCGACGCCTACGAGGCCAACAGCGTCGTGGCGGTGAACGAGCACGCGGCCACCATCGGGTCGGGGGGATGGGTCGACGTCCCGGTCACGTTCGGCTCGTCGGTGCCGGAGGGGGGCAACCACCGCCTCGTCGCGGTCGTCGACTCGGCCGGCGCCACCGGCCCGACGTCGGATGTCGCGGTCCTCCAGCTCGACCCGCCGTGAGCGGTCGGGGGGAGGGACGAGCTCAGCAGGTCGCCTTTCTCCATCGGGGTTGGCTGAAGGGGGCGCCGTGACACTTCTGCGTCGTGCAGGTCATCGGCACTCCGTCGTCGGAGAGCGCGGTCGCGCCCTCGGGCGAGCAGAGCGCGCCTGGCTGCACGCTGCCTCTCGATGGGGAAGGGCTGGTCGGTGGAGGGGAAGTGGGGACTGGAGCGACCGTGGTCGGGGTGGGGTCGGGCTGGGCTGGTGCCGTGGTGGCGGGCGCCGCGGTGGTCGTCGTTGTCGCGACCGGCGTGGTGTAGTTCGGTGCCGCCGTAGCGGTCTCGGGCGCAATCGCGCTGATCTCCGGCTCGGTCGTGATCGCGGACTCATCTGCGGACGTCTTCGGGTCGGCCTCGCGGAGCCCTGCGGCGGCCGCCGCTCCGACCGCGCCGAGGGCGAGGATGGCTACGGAGAGCGGAGCCGCGATGCGCGCCCACCTCGGCCAAGCCCGATAGGTCTCCACGCGGTTCCTCCGCCGGCCATCGCCGGCGAGGTGAACGCCTCCCAGGGGCGGACTGATCGTCACCTCCGCGGTCGGGTCGTCGGACGTGGGCGGGTACCACCGGCCGTTGCTGCCCTGCCGCCAGTCAGGCGGGGGCCGTCCCTGGTGCCACCGGCTGTTGGCGTCCATCCACCAGTTGACATGTGAGTCGCTCATTGTCGCGCTCCCCAGCTGTTCGGCCGTACGCACCGCGTTGGCGCGCGAGCGGAGCGCGCTCGCGGGCCAGGGCGGGCCGCCGTGTGCACCCGCTACCGGACGCTACCCGGCGAGGTGCCGAGCGCTTCGCTTCGGGCGGGCAGCGGATCGGGGGCCGGGCCGACTCGGCCCCCGACTTGTCGTCGGCATGGGGCTGCCGGCGGCAGCTACGACTGGGTGCCGGTGATGTTGATCATCCAGCTGATTCCGAACCTGTCGATGCACATGCCGAAGGTGTCGCCCCACGGCGCGGTCTCGAGAGGCAGGGCGACGGTGCCACCGTCGGACAGGGCGTCCCAGTGGCGGCGCAGTGTCGCGTCGTCGTCACCGCTGAGGGAGACGGAGAAGCCGGCGGCAGGGGTGTACTCCATGCTGTTGGGCGTGTCGGCGCCCATCAGGACCAGGCCGTCCTCGGTCTCGAGCATCCCGTGCATGATCTTGTCGCTCTCGGCGGGATCGTCGCTGGCCTGGAAGTCAGCGAACGTGTTCAGCACCAGCTCGCCCCCAAAGACCGATTGGTAGAAATCCATCGCCTTCCGGGCGTTGTCTCGGAAGTTGAGGTAGGGGTTCAGTCGAACGGTCATCGGGCGACCTCCTGTTGGGTGACGCGGTCTTGCGCACACGTTGCGGTGGTGATGATGCCGCCTCGCGGGCGACGGCGCCCGCCGACCGTGGAGAGCTGTGTGCCACGCTGGGCGGATGCGGAGGTTTGACGTTGCCGAGCGCCGGGCTCGGCTGGCACGCCGGCACCACCTTGCGCCCGACCACCGGGCGGCCGATGTCCTCGCCGCCAGCGACGGGGTGGTGTGCCTCCACGCCACGGATCCGGCGACTGTCCACCTGGCGGCGTGGGCACGGGTCGACGACGTGACCGTCGCGGACGTCGACAAGGCGCTGTACGCCGACCGCACCCTCGTGAAGCACCTCGCCATGCGGCGCACGCTGTTCGTGTTCCGCCGCGAGCTGTTCGGGGTGATCGACGCGGCGGCGAGCCAGCGGGTCGCCGAGCAGGAACGGCGACGGCTCGCCAAAGCGGTCGAGAAGGCCGGCCTCGTCCACGACGGTGCGGCGTGGCTGCGGGCGGCGTCCGAGGCGACGCTCGAGGCCCTCGACCGCATGGGCGAGGCGACGTCGACCGAGCTGCGGGCAGCGGTCGAGCTGCTGCAGGGGTCGACCGTCTACGCGCCGGACAAGCCGTACGGCGGGCAGGTGCCTGTCGGACCACGGGTGCTCACCTGCCTCTCCGCCGCCGGGCAGATCGTGCGGGCCACGAACCGCGGTGGCTGGAACAGCTCGCGGCCGGCGTGGGCCCGGACGTCCACGTGGCTCGGCGAGCAGCCGACGGCCCCGCCGGAGCGAGAGGCGCGGGCCGAGCTGGCGCGCCGTTGGCTGCACGCGTTCGGGCCCGCCACCGTGGCCGATCTGAAGTGGTGGCTGGGGTCGACGGTGACAGCCGTGCGCACCGCGCTCGTCGACGTCGGCGCCGTCGAGGTGGACCTGCACGGTGAGCCGGGCGTCGCGCTCGCGGACGATCTCGAACCCGTCGCGGCGCCCGAGCCCTTCGCGGCGCTGCTTCCCGGCCTGGACCCCACGACGATGGGCTGGTTCCGGCGTGACTGGTACCTCGGCTCCCATCGTGGCGCGATCTTCGACAGCACCGGCAACGGTGGCTTGACGGCGTGGTGGGACGGCCGCATCGTAGGCGGCTGGAACCAGACCCCCGACGGTGAGGTGTTCCTCCAGCTCCTCGAGGACGTCGGCGCCGACGGCACGGCTGCGCTCGATCGCGAGGCGGACCGCCTGACGAGATGGCTCGACGGCCTCCGCGTCGCGCCACGCTTCCCGTCACCGCTCTCGCAGTCGGCATCCACTGCGGCAGCGGGTGCAAGCGACCGTTGAGCGATCACCAAGCCTGCTGGGCGACCCTGGGCTCATGACACGACGCACCACGCCCCGAGGCCCATCACCCGCCTACTACCGCGGCATCCCGGCTGCCGCCTGGCGGGCCGCGATGGCCCCCGGCCGCCGGACTGGTTCCCGGCACTCGCCGCCCAGGTAGCCGGGCACGCCCAGCTCGCCGGCGACAGCACGCTCGTCGACGGGTCGCCCAGAGCGGTCAGAACTCCCCCCTGCGCCGGAGCCGCCGGGGGCGACCGTCGGGGTCGACGAGCAGGCGGTAGATCGGGTCGGCCCAGGGTCGCTGCCACCAGCGGACGGGCATCGGCTGGTGGGTGCGGATCCGTCCTGGCGGCCGCTCGCCAGGCCGCCCACAGTCGTACCAGGTGTCCAGGGCTGTGGCCGTCTGCTTCCACGCGGCGAACACGCCGCTCGGATCGCGCAGATCGACGTCGTCGGCGCTCCGGCCGAGGTGCTCGGCGCACAGGCGCAGCCGCAGGTCGCGGGCGAACCGGCGGGCCCCGTCGCCCTGCCCGGCAGGGTCCCGCGGCTCGCGTTCGTCGCGTGTGGTGTCGAGCACCGCGCAGCTCAGCTCGGAGTCGTGGGTCCACGACCGCAGGTTGAGGTTGTCGGACCCCACCGTGGCCCAGACGTCGTCGACGACGCACACCTTGGCGTGCACGTAGACGGGCGCGCCGTCGTCGTTCTCCAGGTCGTAGACGGCGACCCGGTCGCCGCCGGCGGACCCGACCTGCTCGATCGCCGCTTCGTGGCCGACGCGCTCCGGCGGTTCGCCGACCCTGCCCCCGGGCTCGGGGTAGCGGGGCACGAGCGCGATGAGCAGCAGGTCGGGGTTGCGGCGCAGCGCGTCGGCCAGGGCGTCGGTGACGTGCGAGGACCAGAGGTACTGGTCCTCGAGGTAGATGAGGCGCCGGGCCCGCCCGAAGGCCTTGATGTAGGCGCGGGCGATGCTGCGCTCGCCCTCTGGGGCGAACGGGTAGGGCGGCCGCTTGCACGGGTAGGTGCGCAGAACCTGGACCGCGTGGGGGCCCGCCGTGTCCGGCACGGCCGGCGGCGGCGGGAGCGGCTCGGGGTGGCGCGGCTCGTGGGCCACGCGGGCGATGCGTGCTCGCCAGGGGTTGCGATGGTCGAGCGGCGTCGGGTCGTCCCATCGCTCGCGGAAGGTGTGCGAGAGGTCGTCGATGGCGGGTCCGCGGATCTCGAGCTGCACGTCGTGCCACGGAGGCCGGGGCCCGTAGCGCGGCCCCAGGTCGATGGCGGTGGGGTCGCCGCGGTGGCGCTCGTCGTCCCGTCGCCCGTGGCAGAGGTCGATGCCGCCGACGAACGCGACGTCGCCGGCTTCGTGCCCGGGGCGACGTACGAGCACCAGCTTCTGGTGGTGCGATCCGGCGCGCCGCACGCGCTCGTCGAGCAGGAGCTCACCGCCCGCCTCGTTGACCGTCGCGGCGAGGTCGATCGCCTCCTGCTCACTGAGGTGCGCCTGGTCCGGGTGTGATCGCCACACCAGCCCGCGGACATCGACGCCCCGCCCCACCATCTCGACGAGCACCGTCGCCAGCTCGGTGCCGGGGTCGTCACCGAGCGGCTCATCGCTGTCGCCCCGCCAGTCGGTCAGAAGCATCAGATCGCCGGGACCGAGCTTGCTCCACGCCTCGAGCAGGCGGGCGAAGTACTCGGCACCGTGAACGAGCGGCGACACCATGTTCCCGTCGGTCCACGCCCGGTCGTCGCCGCGGCGACGGTCGATGACAGTCGCGGGGTTGCCGCGCTCGTCGGCCGTGAGGAACCAGCGCGCCACGTCGTCGAGATCGTCGCTCATGACGATGAAGGGTTCCCGCTCGGCCGCCGGACGAGTCATCCCCGCGGTCAGGCAGCGAACCCGCTGATGGCCTGGCCGATCAGCTTGCTGCCGATGACGGCACACAGGACGGCCATGATCACGGCGTTGTTGTGGGCCATCCACTCCTTGAGCCCGTCGAGCACGTCGTGGGCCCGGTCGCCGAGGGCGAAGTAGATCATCACCGGCGCGGCCACGCCGACGGTCCCGATCAGCGTGAAGACGGCGTAGGCGCCGGCCTGCTCGCCTCCGGCGATGCCCGTCTGGGCGCCCGGGCCGGCCTCCCGCGTCGTCGCCGCATGATCGGTGGGCACGCCGCGCGCGTCGTCACCCGCACGGCGTGAGCGGAGTCGACAACTACCCGTGGCGGGTGATGCCCGGCGGTCGTGCCCCGTGGTGACCCTGGCTCAGCGGGACGCCGCGCCCAGGCCGCCCGCCCGTCTGAAAGGGGATTCTCATGTCCTACCCGGTGCAAGAGAGACGCGGTGAGGGCTGGCTGCTGTTCGCGTCGGTCGTGCTGATCACGGCCGGGATCATGCGCTTGCTCGACGCCTTCTGGGCCTTCGACAAGGACGACGAGCTCGGCGAGAACCTGCAGGTGGTGGTGTGGGACGACAACCTCGCCGCCTACGGCTGGTTGTGGCTGATCGTCGGCGTGCTGCTGATCCTGGCCGGCGTCGGGGTCTGGAGCGGGTCGGAGCTGGCCCGGTGGTTCGGCATCGGCATGGCCGCCATCGCCGCCATCACCTCGTTCCTGTGGATCTACGCCTTCCCGATCTGGTCGCTGGTCGGCAGCCTCATCGCCTTCCTCGTGATC
This sequence comes from uncultured Acidimicrobiales bacterium, assembly GCA_963735395.1. GTDB lineage: Bacteria > Actinomycetota > Acidimicrobiia > Acidimicrobiales > VFJN01 > ZC4RG19. Next base: position 160,457 of record CAVTKV010000004.1, read on the forward strand.
TACGCCCTTGCGGCGTACGGGGGCCGGTCGGTCGACGAGGTCGCCTGACGACCATCGGTGGCGGCACCTGGCCGGGCATGCTCCAGGGCCCGGTCAGGCGCTGTCGCGTGTCCGCAGAAACGCCCGGATCGCCGTCGAGCGCCCCCACATCACCCCGGTCGGGTGACCGCCCCGGGGCGCCATCCGGCATCGCCCTAACGTGTTGCTGACGCGGCAGCCCCGAACGCTCATGGCCTCTTGACGCGGGGCCGTCGTCAACTGGTGCCGACATCGACGACCCCGGAGGATGACGTGGCGGTTGTGCCCGAGACGCCGGTCGACGCGCCGGTCCAGCCCGTGGCGCCGGGCCCAGTGCCGGTCGACGCGCAGATCGAGCTGCCGGACAGCCTGGCCTACCGGGCCAAGCGCAAGTTCCTGGGCGAGCCGTTGCACAGCGACGAGCTCGAGCACCAGCGGCTGGGCAAGCCGACCGCGCTGGCCGTGTTCGCCTCGGACAACCTGTCGTCGAGCGCCTACGCGACCGAGGAGATCCTCCACGTCCTGATCCCGCTCGTCGGGTTGGCCGCGTTCTCGCTCGTCGTGCCGGTCACGGTGGCGATGCTGGTGGTGCTGGCGTTCCTGATCCTGTCGTACCGCGAGACGATCAAGGAGTACCCGTCCGCGGGCGGTGCCTACCTCGTCACCCGCGACAACTTCGGGATCGTCCCCGCCCAGGTGGCGGGCGCGTCCCTGCTCATCGACTACATCCTCACCGTGGCCGTGTCGGCGTCGGCGGGCACGGCCGCGCTGGTGTCCGCGTTCGAGGCGCTCGAGCCGTACCGGGTCGTGATCGCGCTGTTCTTCATCGCGCTCATCGCCTTCGGGAACCTGCGGGGCGTGAAGGAGTCGGGGCGGATCTTCGCCGTCCCCACCTACTTCTTCATGCTGAACATGCTGGTGCTGCTCGGCCTGGGCCTGTGGAAGTACGTCGGGGGCGACCTGCCGCTCGTGGGCCACGAGGTCGCGGGCAACGTCCACTGGGGCTCGGCGTCGGACGCCCTGTTCTACGGCGCCGGGCTGTACGGCGTGCTCCACGCGTTCGCCTCGGGCGGTGCCGCCGTCACGGGGGTGGAGGCCATCTCCAACGGCGTCCCGGCGTTCCGGCCCCCCGAGTGGAAGAACGCCCGGCAGACCCTGGTCATGATGGGCACCGGCCTCGGGATCATGTTCCTCGGCCTGTCCATGCTGACCGCCGCCATCAAGGTCTCGCCGTTCGAGGAGGGCACCCCCACCGTCATCGCCCAGGTGGGCGAGGCGGTGTACGGCGGCGGGGCGGTGGGCGACGTCCTCTTCTACGCGCTGCAGGCGGGCACGATGCTCATCCTGGTGCTGGCGGCCAACACCGGGTTCGCGGACTTCCCGCGGCTGGCCAGCTTCCAGGCCGGCGACAGCTTCCTGCCCCGCCAGATGACCAAGCGGGGCCACCGGCTGGTGTACTCGAACGGCGTCCTCGTGCTGGCCGCGGCGGCGATGGTGCTGGTGGTGGCCACCCAGGCGGTGGTGACCCGCCTGATCCCCCTGTACGCCATCGGCGTGTTCACCGGGTTCACCCTGTCGCAGTCCGGCATGACCAAGCACCACCTGAACCGCCGCGAGCCCGGGTGGCAGAAGGGGCTCGTCATCAACGGCATCGGCGCCGTCCTGTCCTTCGTCGTGACCCTGATCATCGCGGTGACCAAGTTCGCCGACGGCGCCTGGGTGATCCTGATCGTCCTGCCGGTGCTGGTGTGGCTGCTGCTGCGGCTGAACGGCCAGTACCGGCGCGAGGCGGAAGAGCTCGAGCACGACGTGCCGGCGGCCATCGTCGCGCCCGTGCTGCGGCGCCACGTCGTGCTCGTGTTCATCGACCGCATCGACATGGCCGCCGCCCGGGCCATCCAGTACGGCCGCACCCACCAGGGGGCGGAGCTGCGGGCCGTGCACTTCGCGGTCGACGACCAGGTGGCCCAGGAGCTGGCGGGGGAGTGGCAGCGCCTCGGGCTGTCGCGGGTGCCGCTGGAGATCGTCGAGTCCTCGGACCGGCGCCTGACCAAGGCCGCGGTGACGACCGTGGCCCGCGAGCTGGCGGACGGCGAGACCGAGGTCACCGTGCTGTTGCCCGACCGCAAGTACCGCGGCATCTGGCACCGCGTGCTGCACGACCGCACCGCGGAGTCGATCGAGGAGGAGGTCTCGCGCCTGCCCCACGCCAACGTGACCTCGGTGCCGTTCCACCTGGGCACGGGCCACCACCTCGACACGACGGTCGACCGCCGCGCCATCAGCGCTGCCGTCGGTGCACCTCTCGCCCATCTGGACGAGCCCGAGGGGCGGGAACGCCCGCCGGTCGGGACGCTCGTGTCCATCGCCGACGTGCGCTGGCGGGACCGCGTGGCGGTGCAGGGCCGCGTCCGCTCGATGCGGGTGGCCCCGCAGCACGACTCGCCCACGCTCGAGCTCGTGGTCGAGGACGACACCGCGTCGATGTCGGTGGTGTTCCTGGGGCGGCGGTCCCTCGCCGGCATCCACGTCGGCTCGCGGCTCGAGGCATCGGGCACCGTCGGACTGCACAAGGCCCGGCTCGCCATCCTCAACCCCCAGTACCGCCTCCTACCCTGACAACGTCCACGAACAGCGCCGGGCCTCGCCTAACGGCTCGGCCTCTGACGCGACGATGATGGGCGGATGATCCGCGGGAACCGCGACGCGCACGCCCGTCCGAGGCGTCGGTTCACGCCGGCCCGGCGCACGGGTGGCTGGGTGGTCGCGGTGCTCGGGCCGGCAGCGCTCACGGCCGGGCTGGTCCAGGTGCGCGACGACGTCAACCTCTCGTCGGTGCTCCTGCTGTTCCTGCTGGTGGTGCTGGCGGCGGCCTCGATCGGGGGCCTGGGGCCCTCGCTCACCGCCGCCGTCCTCGGCTTCGTCTTGGTCAACTGGTTCTTCACGCCACCGCTGCACACCTGGAAGGTCGAGGAGCTCGACAACGTGCTGGCGCTCGTTGTGTTCCTCCTCGTGGGGAGCGTGGTCGGCAGCGTCGTCTCGTGGTACGGCACCACCGTGAGCCACCGTTCCGCCGAGGTGGCGCGGGCGCAGGCGGGGACCGAGCTACGGAACGCTCTGCTGGCCGCGGTCTCGCACGACCTGCGGACGCCGTTGGCGTCGATCAAGGCGTCGGTGACGAGCCTGCTGGCCGAGGACGTGGAATGGCCGGCCGACGTGGCCCGAGAGTTCACCATCACGATCGACCACGAGACGGACCGGCTGACCTCGCTGGTCGCCAACCTGTTGGACATGAGCCGCCTGTCCACCGGGGCCCTGTCGGTGCAGCGGATGCCCGTCGGCCTCGACGAGCTCGTCCTGGCCGCCGTGAACAGCCTGGGCGACCGGGCCGACGCAGCCCACCTGGAGATCGATGTCGACGAGGGCCTGCCCGGCATCGAGACCGATCCCAGCCTGGTCGAGCGGGCCATCGCCAACGTGGTCGACAACGCGCTCGTGTGGTCGCCCCCCGCTCGCTCCGTGCGGATCGAGGCGAGCGCCGCCGACGGCGCCGTGCAACTGCGGGTGGTCGACCACGGCCCCGGCATCCCGCCCGCCGAGCGCGAGCGGGTCTTCCTGCCGTTCCAGCGCCACGGCGACCGGTCGTACGGCCCCGGTGTCGGGCTGGGCCTGGCGGTGGCACGCGGCCTGGTCGTCGCCACCGGCGGGCGTCTGGTGGTGGAGGACACCGACGGCGGGGGCACGACGATGGTCATCTCGCTGCCGCGCCACACCGAGCCGGCCGGATGAGCCGGGTGCTGGTGGTGGACGACGAGCCCCAGATGCTCCGCGCTCTCACGACCAACCTGCGCGTCCGGGGCTACGAGGTCGACGAGGCCGACTCGGGTGAGCAGGCCCTCGAGGTGGCGGCGCGGCGGCGGCCCGACGTGGTCGTGCTCGACCTGGGGCTGCCCGGCATCGACGGCGTCGACGTCGTCCACGGGCTGCGCGGGTGGACCGAGGTACCCATCCTGGTGCTGTCGGCCCGCGAGGACGAGGGCTCCAAGGTCGAGGCCCTCGACGCCGGGGCCGACGACTACGTCACCAAGCCCTTCGGAATGAACGAGCTGCTGGCCCGCCTGCGAGCCGCGCTGCGACGGGCCACCCCCGCGGACGAGGAGCCGATGGTCAGCACCGAGGACTTCGTCGTCGACCTGGCGGCCAAGCGGGTCACCCGGGGCACCCGGGACGTGCACCTCACGCCGACCGAGTGGCAGGTCGTCGAGGTGCTGGTGCGCAACCCCGGCAAGCTGGTGAGCCAGCGCCAGCTCCTGGCGGACGTGTGGGGGCCGCACTACCGCACCGAGACGAACTACCTGCGCCTCTACCTTGCCCAGATACGGCGCAAGCTCGAGCCGGAGCCCAGCCGGCCCCGCTACTTCCTCACCGAGCCGGGGATGGGCTACCGCTTCCAGCCGTGAGCCGGCGCCCGCCGATCGGCACGGGGTGCGGTCGCTCGGGCAGAATGTCCTGGTGCGGGCACTCACAGACTTCCTCTCGGCCCTTTGGGGCACCATCACGATCGCGTTGCGGCGGGCGCATCCGACGGTGGTGATCGGATGCGGGCTCGGCGTCGTGGCTTTGGCGTTGGCCGGGCTGTACGTCGCCGCCGACGACCCGGCCGGCCCGGGCGCGGGTTCTGACGCTCTCGATCCGGGCGGCGACGACACGGTCGATCCGGCGGGCGACTCGGCCGGTGGTGCTCCGGGTGCCACCGATGGTCAGGGCCGGCCGCTGATCAGCGGGATGAGCGAGGCCGCGGCGCGGACCCACGGGGTCGCGGTGGCGGGCGTCGGCGACCCCTTCGCCACGGGCGACGAGGGCGTCGGGTCCGCCGCCGACGCACCAGCGGCTGATGCTGCCGCCGGCGACGACGGGGCGGGCGCCGGCGGGCGCGAGGGCGCGCCGGCGACGTCATCCACGTCGTCGACCACCGACCGGACCACCACCACCGGCCCGGGAACCACCACGTCGACGACCGCGGCAACGACCACGACCACGGCCGCGCCGCACGACGACGGTGGCGGCGGCCCGCTCGGCGGCCTGCTCGATTTGCTCGGCCTGGGCTGACCAGCCGAGCGCAGGTCAGCCGACGTCGGCGGTGTGCTCGGCCCGGTCGGCGGGATCGTCCGCCCGGGTCGTGCGGACGTCGTCGACGGTGACGTTGACCTCGACGACCTTGAGTCCCAGCATGCGGTGGGTCTTGAGGGCGACGTTGGTCTGCACCTGACGGGCGACCTCGAGGACGACGTGGCCGAACTCGACCATGATCGTCACGCTGATCGCGACCTCGTGGCCCTTGACCTCGGCCTTGATGCCCTGGTCGCCCCGCTTGTTGCCCAGCCCGATGCGCTCGCGGACGCTCTCGATGGCGCGCTCGAAGTCGCCGCCGACATCGGCCACGCCGGGGACCTCGACGGCGGCCAGGCCAGCAACTTTCTCGACCACCTCGTCGGCGATGTGGATGCGGCCCTTGACCTCGGGGGTGGGCCGTGCCGGATCGGGGCTCGTCCGCGCCCCGTCGGTGCGCGCGGGCGCGAAGCGCGGGGCGACGTTGGTCGGCCCGCCCGGGCCCGCCGGGGCCTGGTCGCCGGCGGGAGCGAGGTGGGCGCCGTCGCCCCGCGGGGTGAACGGCGCGGGGCCGTTCGGCGCCGGCTGGTTCTCGGCCATGAAGTCGGTCAACTCTGCCTCCTCGTCGCGACCCGGCCATCCTGGCCGAGGTGTCAAGGGCCCCCGGCCGTCGTCCGCCGGGCGGCCAGGAGCGTGCGCGGAGAGGTCACGTCGGCGCGGCATGCGGTCGCCGCGTTGCCGGTCGGCCGGCAGTGGAGCTGGTGGTCCAGCGCCAAATTCCCACGCGTCGGCTGCGGCGAGCGCTCCATCCGCTCGGCCTCTGAGTCGGTCATGATGCGGGTCGGACGCAAGATTCCGGAGGACCCGCGATGAAGTACCGCACGCTCGGCCGCACCGGCCTCAAGGTGAGCCCCCTGTGCCTCGGAACGATGATGTTCGGTGCATGGGGCAACCCGGACCACGACGACTCGATCGCCATCATCCACGCGGCCATCGACGCCGGCATCAACTTCATCGACACGGCCGACGTCTACTCGGCCGGCGAGTCGGAGGAGATCCTGGGCAAGGCGATCGCGGGCCGGCGCGACGACCTCGTCATCGCCACCAAGTTCCACGGGTCCATGGGCGACGACCCCAACCGGGCCGGCAACTCGCGCCGGTGGATCATCCGGGCGTGCGAGGACAGCCTGCGCCGCCTGGGCACCGACTACATCGACCTGTACCAGGTGCACAGGCCCGAGCCGGGCACCGACATCGACGAGACCCTGGGGGCGCTCAGCGACCTGGTGCACCAGGGCAAGGTGCGGTACCTGGGCAGCTCGACGTTCCCGGCGTCCGCGGTCGTCGAGGCCCAGTGGGCGGCCGAGCGCCGCCAACGCGAGCGGTTCGTGTGCGAACAGCCCCCCTACTCGATCCTGGCACGGGGCATCGAGGCCGAGGTGCTGCCGACCTGCGAGCGGTACGGCATGGGCGTGATCGCGTGGAGCCCCCTGGCCGGCGGCTGGCTCTCGGGCAAGTGGCGCACCGGGGCCGACGACCTGACGAGCCGTCGGGCGCAGCGCATCCCCGCCCGCTACGACCTGTCCCTGCCCGAGAACCAGGCCAAGCTCGAGGCGGCCGACGCGCTGGCGGTGCTGGCCGAGGAGAACGACCTCAGCCTGGTCCACCTGGCACTGGCCTTCGTGGTCAACCACCCGGCCGTCACCGCCGCCATCATCGGTCCTCGCACCGCCGAGCACCTCGAAGACCAGCTGGGCGCGGCGGACGTGGTGCTCGGCGACGAGGTGCTCGACCGCATCGACGAGATCGTGCGCCCCGGCACGAACTTCAGCTGGGCCGACGCCGGCTATGTCCCGCCGGCCATCGCCAGCGCGTGGCGGCGCCGCCGGGCCCGGCACTGAGCAGCCGCGAGGCGCTGGGTGACGTGCCGGCCCGCCGCCAGAGCGTGTGCGGATAGGTCACGTCGGCGCCGCGTGCGGCTGCTGCGTTGCCGGTCGGCCGGCTGCGGAGCTGGTGGTCCAGCGCCAAATTCCCAACCGTCGGCTGCGGCGAGCGCCGTATCCGCTCGGCCTCGTAGGGTGGCGGCCATGGCCAAGCCAGAGGTGACCATCCCCGCGTCCGAGCCGCCCGCCGAGCTGGTGATCGACGACATCGTCGTCGGCGACGGCGACGAGGCGACCGCCGGCAACGACGTCGAGGTCCACTACGTGGGTGTCGCCTGGTCGAACGGCCAGCAGTTCGACGCCTCGTGGGACCGCGGTGACACGTTCGGCTTCCGCCTGGGTGCCGGCCAGGTCATCACCGGCTGGGACCGTGGCGTGCAGGGCATGAAGGTGGGGGGCCAGCGCCGGCTGACGTTGCCGCCCGACCTCGCCTACGGCCCGCGCGGCGCGGGCGGCGTGATCGGCCCGAACGAGACGCTCGTCTTCGTGGTCGACCTCGTCGGCGTCACCTGACCCACGGCGTGCGGGAGCACGCCCATCCGACGATCCGGACGGCCTCCCGCGCGGCAGCGACCTCGACGGCGTCGACCGCGTCGTGGACCTGCTGGTCGGCGACGCACCGCTGCCCCAGGTGCTGACGGCGTGCTCGCGCCTCGTGCCCGACTACCTGGGCTCCGCCGCGGTCGTCGCACTCATCGACGGCGACCCGGTGGTCGGCGCCGTCGACGGCACGCCCGCCGCCCGGCTGGTCATCGACGATCGCTGGTGGCGCGACCGCGACCGGGTGGTGCGGGTTCTGGCCGAGCTGGCGTGACGAGTCGTCACCTGGGCAGCCCGATGGGCGAAGATGGCGTCATGCCGACGCGACGCACACCCGTGGCCGTGGGGCTGGGCGTCGCCCTCGCCCTGGTCGTCGCGGCGGGGGCGTGCGTGCGGGCCGACGTCCCCGAGTCGCTGCCGGGTCCCACGACGACCACCACCGAGGCCCCCGCCGAGCCGCAGCCCGAACCCGACTGCGGCGACCCGGTCGCCAGCCTGCGCCCCACGGGACCGGCGACGACCGCCGTGCCGGCCGACAGCTACATGGCCGAGATCCAGGCGCGCGGGCAGCTGCGGGTGGGCGTCGACGTCGCCACCCTGCAGCTGTCGAGCGTCGACCCGCTCACCGGCGACTTCGAGGGGTTCGACGTGGACATCGCCCGCGAGGTGGCGGCTGCGCTGTTCGGCGACCCGGACGCCATCGCCTTCGTGGGCATCCCCAGCAGCGAACGGGTGCCGGTGCTCGTCGACGGCACCGTCGACCTGGTGGCCGACACGTTCACCCCGACGTGCGGTCGGCGCGAGGAGGTCGAGTTCTCGACCGACTACTTCACGTCGGCCCAGACCGTCCTCCTGCGCGACGACGACCCGGCGCGGACGGTGGCCGACCTGGCGGGCCGACGCATCTGCGCGTCGGCGGGGTCGACCACGCTGGCCAACATCGCGGAGCTGCCCGACCCGGGGCCCGAGCCCGTCCCCGCCGCCGAGCGCGCCGACTGCCTGGTCATGCTGCAACAGGGCCTGGTCGACGGCATGTCGACCAACGACACGATCCTGGCGGGCTTCAACGCCCAGGACCCGAACCTGCGCATCCTCGAGGACGTGCGGATCAGCACCGAGCCCACCGCGCTGGGGCTACCGCCCGGCCACCCGGAGTGGGTGCGCTACGTGAACGCCGTCCTCGACGACGTGCGCAGCTCCGGTCGCTGGATGGAGCTCTACAACGAGTGGCTGGCATTCCTGCTGGGGTCCCGCGAGGGTCCGCCGCCGGCGACGTACGTCGACTGACGGCGGCCCTCTCACCCAGCCCTGTGTGTCATCGCCGTCGGCGGCGGGCATGATCGGGTCCCCATGGCCGTGACCCTCGCCGCGCACCTGCCCACCCCCGGTCCCGGCGCTCCGGTCGACGCCGACGCCGTGCTCGACGCCTTCACGACCTGGGCCACGGCCCGGGGCCTCACCCTGTACCCGGCGCAGGAGGAGGCGGTGCTCGAGATCTGCTCGGGTGCGAACCTCATCCTGGGCACGCCGACGGGGTCGGGGAAGTCGCTGGTGGCGCTCGCCGCCCACGCCGCCGCGCTGGCCGACGGCCGGCGGTCGTTCTACACGGCGCCCATCAAGGCCCTGGTGTCGGAGAAGTTCTTCGACCTGTGCCGCGAACTGGGGTCCGATCAGGTGGGCATGCTCACCGGCGACGCGGCGGTGAACGCGTCGGCGCCCGTCATCTGCTGCACGGCCGAGATCCTGGCCAACCTCGCGCTGCGCGGGGGCGACCGCGCGGACGTGGGCCAGGTGGTGATGGACGAGTTCCACTACTACGCCGATCCCGACCGCGGCTGGGCGTGGCAGGTGCCGCTGCTGACGCTGCCCCAGGCCCAGTTCGTGCTCATGTCGGCCACGCTGGGCGACACCCGCCGGTTCGAGACCGAGCTGACCGAGCGCACCGGCCGGCCGACGGCGGCGATCCGCAACGCCACCCGGCCGGTGCCGCTCGAGTACGAGTACCGCAACACCGCGCTCCACGAGACCCTCGACACGCTGCTCGCCACCGACCGGGCGCCGGTCTACGTCGTGCACTTCACCCAGCAGTCGGCGGTCGAGCGCACCCAGTCGCTCATGAGCGTCAACGTGTGCACCCGGGAGGAGAAGGACGCCATCGCCGAGGCGATCGGCGAGTTCCGGTTCGGCCCCGGCTTCGGACGCTCCCTGTCCCGCTTCGTGCGCCACGGCATCGGCGTGCACCACGCGGGGATGCTGCCCAAGTACCGCCGTCTGGTCGAGCGCCTGGCCCAGGAGGGCCACCTCAAGGTCATCTGCGGCACCGACACGCTGGGCGTGGGCATCAACGTGCCCATCCGCACCGTGCTGTTCACCCAGCTCTGCAAGTACGACGGCACCAGCTCGCGCCTGCTCTCGGCCCGCGAGTTCCACCAGATCGCCGGACGGGCGGGCCGGGCCGGTTTCGACACCGTCGGCTACGCCTGGGCCCAGGCGCCCGAGCACGTCATCGACAACGAGCGAGCGGTGGCCAAGGCCGGCGACGATGCCCGCAAGCGCCGCAAGATCGTCAAGCGCAAGGCGCCCACCCGGGGATACGTGCCCTGGAACGAGGAGACGTTCACCCGCCTGGCGGTCGCCCCGCCCGAACCGCTGACGTCGAGCTTCGCCGTGTCGCACGCCATGTTCCTCAACGTGCTGGACCGGCCGGGCGACGGCTGCGCGGCCCTGCGGGCTCTGCTGGTCGACAACCACGAGCCCCGCCCGGTGCAGCGCCGCCACATCCGCCGGGCCATCGCCATGTACCGCTCGCTGCTCGGTGCCGGCGTGATCGAGCGCCTGTCCGAGCCCGATCGGGACGACCGGCTCGTGCGGGTGACGGTCGACCTGCAGGTCGACTTCGCTCTCAACCAGCCCCTGTCGCCGTTCGTGCTCGAGGCGGTCCAGCACCTCGATCGCGAGTCGCCCACCTACGCCCTCGACGTGCTGTCGCTGGTCGAGGCCGTGCTCGAGAACCCCGGCGTCGTGCTCAACGCCCAGCTCCAGCGGCTGCGCACCGAGACGATCGAGCGGCTCAAGCGCGAGGGCGTCGAGTACGAGGAGCGCATGGCCGAGCTGGACAAGCTCGAGCACCCCAAGCCGCTGCGCGACTTCACCTACGACCTGTTCAACGCCTACGCCACCCAGCACCCGTGGGTGGTCGACCACACCATCCGCCCCAAGTCGGTGGCCCGCGACCTGTTCGAGCGGGCCATGACGTTCACCGACTACGTGGCGCTGTACGGGCTGGCCCGGTCCGAGGGCCTGGTGCTGCGCTACCTGACCGACGCGTACAAGGGCCTGGTGCAGAACGTGCCCGAGGACGCCAAGACGGACGACCTGCTCGACCTGACCGAGTGGCTGGGCGAGACGGTCCGCCAGGTCGACTCCAGCCTGCTCGACGAGTGGGAGCAGCTGCGCCACCCCGATCCCGACGACGTCGCCGAGCTGGCCGCCGAGGCTCTCGATCCGTTGGCGACGCCGGTCGTGGCCGAGCCGACGGGCGTGACGACCAACCCGCGCGCGTTCCGGCTGATGGTGCGCAACGAGCTGTTCCTGTGGGTCGAGCTGCTGGCCCGCCGGGCGTACGCCGACCTGGCGGAACGCCAGCCGTCGGCGACGTGGACCGCCGACGCGGTGGCCGAGGCGATGGCCGGTTACTGGGCGGACCACGACGCGGTCGGCATCGGCCCGGACGCCCGCAGCAGCGAGCTGTTCGGCGTGGTCGAGTCGGCGGAGGGCTGGACCGTCCGCCAGGCCCTCGACGACCCGGCCGGCGACCGCGACTGGGCCGTCCACGCCCGGGTCGACCTGGCCGCCTCCGACGCCGAGGGCCGGGCGGTGGTCGAGCTGGTGTCGATCGGACCCGCGACACCCGGCTGACGCGTCAGTCGCCCGCGCCGACAAGCCGGTCCGAGAGCGATCTCTGCCTACTCGAGGACCATGCCGGCGCTCAGGTTGACCAGTGTCGCGGTCATGGCACTGGCATGGTCCGAGGCCACGAACGCCGCCGCGTTGCCGACCTCGGCCAGGGTCGCGGCGCGCTTGAGCATCGTCGCCTCGTTCATCCCGGCGACGATCTGCTCGACCGGCGGCATGCCAGGAGCCACCGCGGCGATCCGCTCGTCCGTCAGCGTCTCGGGTACCCCGGTCACCCGCAGCCACAGGACGCGTATGCCCTGCGGCCCCAGCTCGGACGCCCACTGGCGGCTCAGCGCCTCGATCGCCGCCCAGGTCGGGATGGTGCCGCCCATGACGGGGCCGGGGACGTGGCCGGGACCGGCGACCGTCAGGATCACACCCGAGCCGTGCGCGGCCATGTGCCGCGCCACAGCCCGCGTCGTCAGGAACTGGTTCCGCATGGCCTTGGCGATGGGCCGGAAGAAGTCGTCGTAGGGCATCGCGCTCAGCGGGACGCCCTGGATGTCGTCGTTAAGGATCGCGTTGAAGGACACGTCGATGCTCCCGGCCTCGGCGGCGATGGCGTCGGCGTGGGCGTCGACGGCCGCCTCGTCCAGGGCATCGAGCTGGGCGGTCTCGGCGGCGCCTCCGGCCGAGCGGATGTCGTCGGCGACCGCGTCGAGGCTGGCCTGGGTGCGACCCGCGAGGAAGACCCTCGCTCCCTCACGGGCGAACGCACGGGCGACCGCGCCACCGATCGATCCGCCGCCGCCGTACACCACGGCGTTCTTGCCTTCGAGCAACATTGCGTCCTCCTGTCGTCGTGTCCCTGTACAACGCCGTGCGGCCCACGAACTCATCGGTGCATCGACGGCGAATCCTTCGCTCCGCGTCGTCCCGTCGGCATCGCCGTACGCGTTGGTGCGGCGCGCGTACGCTGCGTCAGCATGACCACCGACGAGCCACGCCCCGAACCCGGCGATACGCCGCCAGGCAACCTCCCGCCACCCCCAGCGGGCGCGCAGCCGCCACCGGCGCCAGCGCCCGCCGGCGGCCAGTGGCAGCCACAGGTCGGGGTGGTGCCCGAGACCGTCAGCGGCCCGTTCTACAGCCCGGGCCTGGTGATCCTGCTGACGATCATCACGTGCGGGATCTGGGGCGCCCTCTGGACCTACCGCACGAACGAGGACCTGAAGAAGTACAACGGCGACGGTCTGGGCGGCGTGCTCGGCGTCGTGATCTACCTGCTGCTGTCGGTCGTCCTCATGTTCACGATCCCCAACGAGATCGAGAAGATGTACCAGCGTGACGGCCGCCAGAGCCCGGTCAGCGCCATCTGGGGCCTCTGGTTCCTGCTGCCGATCATCGGCAACATCATCTGGTACCTGAAGGTGCAGGCTGCCCTCAACGACTTCTGGATCAGCAAGGGTGCGCGCGTCGCCTGATGGTGAGCCACACCGGCCGGCGGGATCACCCGCCGGCCGGCTGCCCGGTTCCGGCGATCACGACTCAACCAACGCGCGTGCTGCCGATGAGGTGCCGGGGCGATCACCCGAGCGATGGGTCGTCTGGCCGAATGTTCCCAGCGGCAAGACCGAGCCGGCGCGACACTCGAGCGGTACGCCGCCGCCCTCGGGCGGGAGCTGCAGTGGCAGGTGGCGCCCCCGACAGGGGAGGGAGATCCGTCATGATCGCAGCAGCGTCCACGCCTGACGATCCCCGGTTCCCGGGCTTCCCGCCCGAGGTGCCGTTCCCGCCCCAGCCCGGTCCGGTCCCGCCTTGGCCCGGCCGGCCTGGCCACCCCCCGATGCCGCCGCCGCAGCCGCAGCCTCCCGACGACGTTCGCTCCCAGGTCTATGAGCGGATGCTCGCCCGGCGGACGGTCATGCTCGACCGGGAGCTCGACGCCGGGACGGCGACCCTGGTCGCCGCCCAGCTGATGACGCTCGACGCCGACGGCGCGGAGCGGATCACCCTGCTGGTCAACAGCCCTGGCGGGCCGTTGGACGCGGCCGCTGCGGTGCTGGACACGATCGACCTCGTGCGTGGCCCCGTCGACACGACCTGCCTGGGCCAAGCCGCCGGCACCGCGGCCGCGGTCGTCGCCGCCGGCACCGGGCGCCGGCGCATCGGCGCCGGAGCGCAGGTGCGGCTGCGCCTCGCCGACGTCGCGCTCGCCGGTCCCGCCGGACGCGTCGACGCCGACCTGACCTACCTGCGTGACCTGCGGCGGACGCTGATCGATCGGCTCGCCGTCATCACCGGCCAGGAGCGGCAGCTCATCGAGCGCGACATCGATGCTGGCCGATCGCTCACCGCCCCCGAGGCCGTGGACTACGGGCTGGTCGACGAGGTGATCCAGTCGGGCTCTCGGTGACGGTGACGGTGACGGTGGCGACCCGCCACCCGGCGTCAGACCGGAGCGAGCAGCTTCGTGCGGAAGAGGTCGAGCACCCGGTCGAGCGCGGCGCGGGTGGGCTGGTCGGGCTCGTCGACGAGGTGCTCGGTCAGCACCGAGTGCGGCGGCAAGTCGCTGTCGGGGTTGGCCGCGTCGTCGTCGAGCTCGACGGCGACGAAGGCGTCGCCCAGCTCGGCGGCCAGGAACTCGAACCGCTCGGCGGGCACCAGGCGGTCGCTCGTGAAGCGCAGGCCGAGCACCTGCAGGCCTTCGGCGGCGCACCGGCCCTTGACGACATCGAGGTCGGACGGGGAGATGTCGATGGTGCGCTTCCACCGCTCGGTGAGCCCGAACGGCAGCGACGGCTGCGAGAGCACGGGGGCGAGGATGCGCTCGTCGGTGGCCATGGCCAGGGCGAACCCACCGGTGAAGCACATGCCGACGGCGCCGACCCCCGGCCCGCCGCAGCGCTCGTGCTCGTCGGCGGCCAACGCCCGCAGCCACGACACGACCGGCGACGTGCGGCCTGTGGCCAGGACGGTGAACTCGCGGCTCACGCACGTGGGCACGAGCGACGACAGGGCGTACCCGGCGCCCCGCGCCCGTCCGCCGGCGAGCGGGTCGCGCCCCGGGTCGCCGAACAGGTGGGGGAGCACGGCCGTGCAGCCGATGGCGGCGACCCGGTCGGCGAACTCGACCACCTTGGGGGTGATGCCCGGGATCTCGGCGATCACCACGACGGCAGGACCGGTGCCCTTGCGGAAGACCGCACGGGTCTTGCCGTCGTGCGTGAACGTGGTGCGGTCGTAGTCGGCGAGGTCGTGGTCGGCCACGGGCGGACGCTAGCCGCCCGTCCCTTCGCGGCCGCCCGCGACACGGCCACGCCGGTACGAGTCGCTGCCGCCCGGTCCCGGCTGAACGGGGTCCCCGCCCGTCGATAGGGTGCACACGACGGTGCGGGTGGACCGACGAGGAGGATGGTTCATGCCTGCACGCACGGCGACCGCACGCTGGGAGGGTGGCCTCCGCCAGGGCAAGGGCTCGATGCGGCTCGGGAGCGGGGCCTTCGAGGGCCAGTACTCGTTCTCGTCGCGTTTCGAGGAGGGCACCGGCACCAACCCCGAGGAGCTGATCGGTGCCGCCCACGCCGGCTGCTTCTCGATGGCGCTCTCGGCCGGGCTGGAGCAGGCCGGCCACCCGCCCACGTCGGTCGAGACCAGGGCCAACGTCCACCTCGAGCGGGCCGACAGCGGGTTCCAGATCTCGCGCATCGACCTCGACTGCACGGCCGAGGTGCCGGGCATCGACGACGCGACGTTCCAGGCGCAGGCCGCCACCGCCAAGGCCGGCTGCCCGGTGTCCAAGGCGTTGGCGGGCGTCGACATCCGCCTCGACGCCCGGTTGGCGGGCTGATCGCCCCGACGCCCGGCTGAGGGGCGGAGCGCCGCAAGCTCAAGCCAGCGCGGCGAGCGCCTTGCGGATGCGCTGCTCGCTCACCGGGCGGGGCGTGCCCAGCACCTGGGCGAACGCGCTGACGCGCAGCTCCTCGAGCATCCAGCGCACGTCGACCACCTCGGACGCGGCGCGGCGACCGCGTGGCAGCGACTGCACCAGGTCGGCGTACTCGCGTTCCAGGCCGCGCACGCGCGCCATGAGGTCGCGGTCGCGGTCGGGCCGGTCGCCCAACTTGTCGAGCCGCAGGCGGACCCCCTCGAGGTAGCGACCGAGGTCGCGCAGCCGGGCCAGGCCGGTCGCCGTCACGAATCCGGGCCGTACCAGCGCCCGCACCTGGGCCCGCATGTCATCGACAGCCGGCTGCAGCGCCGGGGCGCGGGTGGCGTCGAAACGGGTCTCGAGCGCCACGGCGGCGGCGACCAGCCCGGCGGCCTGGCTGGCGGCGCCTGCGGCCAGCGGTGTCAGCCGGGCGCGTGCCCCTTCGGCGAGGCGGCCGAACCCGTCCTCGTCCCAGGCGGGGCCGCCCTCGCTGGCGATGATGCGGTCTGCCGCGGCGGCCACGCAGTCGTCGGCCAGGTCGCCCACCGCGGGCACGTGGGCCTGCGCCGCCGCCAGTGCGGGCACGGCCCGCAGGCGGCGCTCGGCGTCGCGTCGGGCCGCGGGCGTGGCCAGCACCAACAGGCGACGGGTGCCGGTCCACATCGCCCGGGCCTGGTCGGCCGCGGAGGCCATGACCCGCACGCCGACGGTCTCGCCCTCGTCGATGAGCGCCGGGTAGCCGCGCACGGGCTGCCCACCGGCGTCGACCTCGACCGTGTGGGGCAGCGTGCCGACGTCCCACGACCGCAGGCCGCGCCGCTCGATCGACGGCGCCGCGTCGGCGACGGCGCGCCGTACCCGTCCGCCGAGGCGGGACCGCAGCTCGGTGAGGTCTCGGCCGTTGGCCACCGGGTCGCCGGCCGCATCCTCGATCTGGAAGCGGACGAGCAGGTGCGGCGGCACGCGGGCGAGGTCGAAGTCGCCGGCCGCGACCGCCTCGCCGGACAGCGTGGACAGCCGGCGGGCCAGCACGTCGAGCAGAGGGCCGTCGTCGGGCCCGATGCCTGCCAGCACCTCGCGGGCCCGGTCGGGGGCGGGCACCAGGTGGCGCCGCACCGTCTTGGGCAGCGAGCGGATGAGGGCGACGACCAGGTCGAGGCGGTGACCGGGGACCTGCCAGTCGAACCCCGCGGGGCTGACCTGGTTGAGCACCGCCAGGGGCACGTGCACGGTGACGCCGTCGTCGTCGGCGCCCGGGCCGAACGTGTAGGTCACGTCGAAGGCCAGGCCGCCCTGCCGCCACGTGGTGGGGAAGGCGTCGGCGTCCACAGGGTCGGCGTCGGGCTCGACCAGGTCGTGGAGCGCGAAGGTGAGCAGGTCGGGCTCGCGGCGGTGGGCGTCCTTCCACCAGCGGTCGAAATGGCGGGCCGATACGACGTCGCGGCCGACCCGCTCGTCGAAGAACGCGACCAGTCGCTCGTCGGTCACCAGCAGGTCGCGTCGCCGGGTGCGCTCCTCGAGGGCGCGCACCTCGTCGAGCAGCGCGCGGTTGGCGGCGACGAACCGGTGCTGCGTGCGCCAGTCGCCGTCGACCAGGGCGTGCTCGATGAACAGCCGCCGGGCCGTCGTCGGGTCGACCCGACCGAGCTGGACGCGGCGGCCGTCGACGATGGGCAGGCCGTAGAGCGTGACCCGTTCGGTGGTCATGGCCGCGCCCCGCTTGGCGTCCCACCACGGCTCGCCGTAGCTGCGGCGCACCAGGTGCTCGGCGGCCGGCTCGAGCCACTCGGGCTGGATGCGGGCCACCATGCGGGCCCACAGGCGGTTGGTCTCGACGAGCTCGCCGGCCATGACCCAGGCGGGCGTGCGCCGGTGCAGCACCGATCCACGGGCGATGGTGAAGTGGGCCTGGCGGGCGCCGACGTGGTCGCGGGTGGTGCGGTCGTACATGCCGACGTGCGACAGCATCCCGGCCAAGAGCGCCCGGTGGATGCGCTCCGGGTCGGCCGGCTGCGTGTTGCGGCGGATGCCCAGCTCGCTGGCCACCTCGCGGAGCTGGCGCACCAGGTCCTGCCATTCGCGCACGCGCACGTGGTTGATGTGCTCGGCCCGGCACATGCGGCGGAACTGGTTGGACGTGCGGGCGCGCTGCTCGGTCTCGAGGTAGCGCCACAGGTTGAGCACCGCCACGAAGTCCGAGTCCGGGTCGGCGAACCGGGCGTGCAGCTCGTCGGCCTCGGCCTGCTGGTCGGTCGGGCGCTCGCGCACGTCCTGGATCGACAGCGCGGCGGCGATCACGAGCACCTCTCGCACGCACGTCTGGGCGCCGGCCTCCAGGATCATGCGCCCGAACCGGGGGTCGATCGGCAACCGGGCCAGCCGCCGACCAACGGGCGTGAGCGGAGCGGTGCGTGCCGGCGCTGGCACTGGACACCCAGCTCGACGAGCAGCGCCACCGCGTCACGGATGGCGTGGGCGTCGGGCGGGTCGACGAACGGGAACGACTCGACATCGCCCAGGCGCAGCGCCGCCATCTGCAGGATGACCGACGCCAGGTTGGTGCGCAGGATCTCAGGCTCGGTGAACTCGGTCCGGGAGTCGAAGTCCTCCTCGCTGTAGAGGCGGATGCAGATGCCGGGCGCCACGCGCCCGCAGCGGCCGGCGCGCTGGTTGGCGGAGGCCTGGCTGACCGGCTCGATGGGCAGCCGCTGCACCTTGGTGCGCCGGTTGTAGCGCGAGATGCGGGCAGTGCCGGGGTCGACCACGTAGCGGACGCCCGGCACGGTGATCGACGTCTCGGCCACGTTGGTCGCCAGCACGATGCGCCGTCCCTTGTGCGGACGGAACGCCCGTTGCTGCTCGTGGGCGGACAGCCGGGCGTAGAGCGGGAGGATGTCGGTGTCGGGCAGGTTGGCGTCGGACAGCGCGGTCGCCGTGTCGCGGATCTCGCGCTCGCCGCTGAGGAACACGAGGATGTCGCCCGGCCCCTCGCGCCGCAGCTCGTCGACTGCGCTCGCGGATGCCGTCGATCTGGTCGCCGCCGCTGCCAGGGGCGTTGCGGCCCCCGCCCCGGCGCGGAGTCGCGCCGTCTCCGTCGCCGTCGTCGCCGAGGGGTCGGTAGCGCAGCTCGACCGGGTAGGTGCGGCCCGACACCTCGACGACCGGGGCGCCGAAGTGGGCGGCGAACCGTTCGGTGTCGATGGTGGCGGAGGTGACGATCACCTTGAGGTCGGGCCGGCGGGGGAGCATGTCGGTGAGGTAGCCGAGCAGGAAGTCGATGTTGAGGCTGCGCTCGTGGGCCTCGTCGACGATCAGGGTGTCGTAGCGGCGCAGCAGCCGGTCGCGCTGCATCTCTGCCAGCAGGATGCCGTCGGTCATGAGCTTGATCAGGGTGTTCTCGCCCACCTGGTCCGAGAAGCGCACCGTGTAGCCGACCAGGTCGCCCACCTCGGTGCCCAGCTCCTCGGCGATGCGGGCCGACACCGTGCGGGCGGCCAGGCGCCGGGGTTGCGTGTGCCCGATCAGCCCCCGCACACCGCGACCCAGCTCGAGGCACATCTTCGGGAGCTGCGTGCTCTTGCCCGACCCCGTCTCGCCGGCGACGACCACGACCTGGTTGTCGCGGATGGCGGCCAGCACGTCGTCGCGGCGCTCGGCGATGGGCAGCGACTCGGGGTAGGTGACGGTCGGGACGGCGGCGGCGCGCCGGGCGAGGCGCCGCTCGGCCTCGTCCACCTCGACGGCGATGGTGGCCAGGGCGGTGGCGAGGGCGCCGGGCCCGTCGGCGTCGCCCGCCGACCGGGCGCGGTCGAGCCGGCGCCGGAGGCGCTCCTCGTCGCGCAGCATGAGCGCGCCGAGGCGGGGTCGAAGATCAGCAGGGGAGAGGGCCACGAACGGTCCGCCATCCTAGGGACGGCGGCCCCTCAAGCGACCGCATTAGAACGTCCGACGCATGGAGGAAGGTCGAGCCAGGGGAACCACTAGGGTCCCCGCTCGTGCACCCCACGGTGGATCTCGAGGCCGATCCCGACGCCGCGGGCGTCGATGCCGCCCGTCTCGCCCGCATCGACGAGCACCTGCGCACCCGCTACATCGAGCCGGGCAAGATCGCCGGCTGCCAGGTGCTGGTGGCGCGTGCCGGCAAGCTGGCGTACGCCGCGTCGCTCGGCCTGGCCGACCGCGAGCGCGACGTGCCCGTGGCGGCCGACACGATCTGGCGCATCTACTCGATGACCAAGCCGATCACCGGCGTGGCCCTGCTCACCCTGTACGAGCGGGGCCAGTTCCAGCTCGACGACCCGGTGCACCGCTTCCTACCCGAGTTCCGGGGCCTGCAGGTGCGCGAGCGTGGCGACGACGGCGCCACGCGCCTGGTCGACCCGACCCGGCCGATGACGATGCGCGACGCGATGATGCACATGACGGGCATCGGCTACGGGCCCCGCACGGCACGCTTCGACCCGGCGACGCTCGGCGACCGCCCGCCCTCGCTGCGCATCGGCGAGGGCGCCACGCTTCAGACCCTCGTCGAGCGCCTGGCGGGCGAGCCGCTGCGGTTCCACCCCGGCACCGGCTGGCTGTACTCGTGGTCGACCGACGTGTGCGCCCGCCTGGTCGAGGTGCTGTCGGGCCGGCGGTTCGACGAGTACCTGCAGTCGACGATCTTCGACCCACTGGGCATGGGCGACACCGGGTTCTCCGTCCCCGACGCCGACATCGACCGGCTCGCCGCGCTGTACCGGCGCGATGCCGACAAGCGCCTGGTGCTGTCCGACGATCCGCGGACGAGCGCCTACCGCCACCACCCGACGTTCCTGTCGGGCGGTGGCGGGCTGGTGTCGACCGCACCCGACTACCTGCGCTTCTGCCACATGCTGCTGGGTGGCGGCGAGGTCGACGGCATCCGGGTGCTGGGCCGCAAGACCGTCGAGCTGATGCGCACCAACCACCTGCCGGGCGCTGGCGACCTGCGCCAGTTCGCGGTGCCGGGTGGATACGGCGAGGTGGGCTTCGACGGCATGGGCTTCGGGCTCACCGTGGCCGTGTCGAAGGGGCCGGCCGCGACGCAGAGCGCGGGCTCGGCGGGCGAGTTCATGTGGGGCGGCCTGGCCTCGACCGCGTTCTGGATCGACCCGGTCGAGGAGGTCGTGGCCGTGTTCATGACCCAACTCGTCCCGTCGGGCACGTTCAACTTCCGCGGCCAGCTCAAGTCGATCGTGTACGGCGCCCTGGCCGAGTGAGGTCGCCCACGCATCAGGCCGACCCATGGGCGTGGTCGCAGCGGACCGTCTCGCCCTCGCCCACCTGACCGCCACTGGCTCCCTCGAGCGCCGCGAACGGGCCGCACCGGTGGGGGACGATCCACACGTGCACCATCGGCGGTACCTCGAGTCGCATCGAGTCCACCGGGCACGCTTCGGACGGCGGCCGGGTGACCACCAGCCGCAAGGAGTTGTCCGGTCCCGTGACGCACAGGTCGTTGTGGATGTGCCACTGGACGAGTGGCCCGCCCATGTCGGGCACGTCGGCCAGCGTGGTGCCCGTCTCCAGGAAGTACATGGCCGAGACGAGCGTGCGCCTGCCGCCGTCGACCCGGTAGACGAGTGACTCCGGGTAGTCCGCGTCGAGGATCCGGCCGTCGTCGAGCAGTGACCAGTTGACGAAGTGCTCGTACCCGGTGAACCCGTCGCCGAACGAGTGGTAGCCGCGTGCCTCCGCGGTCGCCACGTCGGCGAACTGCGGCAGCTTGACGATGGCGTCGGTGACGACGGCCTCGGCGCTCGCCTGCTGCTGGGCGGTCACGCCCGGCACGCCGCCCAGATCGACGGGCAGTGTGGCGTCGTAGGGCTTGGGCGTCGGGTGGTTCGGGCCGTGCCCGCCGCCCGGGTGGTCGCCCGGCTCGTCGTCGTGGTCGTGATCGTCGTCCGGCGGCCGCTCGCCACCGTCATGGTCGTGGGGAGCGTGGTCCGGGCCGGTTCCGTCGTGGTGCCCGTGACCGGAGTCCGCGGGGTCGTCATGTGCATGGTCGTCGCCACCCGCGTCGCTGCCGTGTGCGTGCTCGCCCTCAGCAGGGAGGTCGTGGTCGTCGTGCCCGGCGTCCTCTGTGTGCGAGTGGCCGGCGGCATCCTCGTCGCCGTGGTCGTGCGCCGTTCCGTCGCCGTGCGCCGAGGTGTGGCTGTGGTCGGTGTGGCTGTGCCCGCCGGTGGCCACCATCGCCACGACGACGAGCAGGGCCAGCCCCGCGGCTGCGGGCACCCTCGCTGCCCGGCCGAGCGGGGGAGATCCCGCCGGATCGACCAGGCAGGTGAGCGCGCCCAGCACCGCGACCGCGGCCAGGCCCGCGGCCGCGGCATCGGCGAACTGCACGCTCTCGGCCGCCTCCAGGCCCGCGACGAAGGGGATGCCGCTCGCTTTGGCCAGGACCCACCCGCCGACGGCAGCGCCGTTGCCCACCAGCCCGGACCAGGCGACCCAGCCGTTCGACCGCACCAGGGCGATCGCACCCCAGGCGATCTGGAAGACAGCCGTGACGGCGAACGCGATCGCCGCCTGCCGGTGCTCGCCGTGGGCGCCGACCGCGGTGGCGTGGATCGCCCCTGCACCCAACGACGCCAGCGCCGCCGTGGGGCTCACCGCCGTCCATGTTCGTGACCTGCGGGCCGCCTGGCCCGCCTTCGTACCGGACATCCTCATGTGCTCACTCCCGCCGTTGTCGTGTCACTCTGCGCGAAGAGACGCGGCGGTCACGACGGTCGTTCACACGCGCGGCGTGTTGAGATCGATTCGTAACGTGACTGTGACGGCGGATGAGACGCGCGGGAGGGCCTGACGGCTACTCGTCGTCGGCGCCGATCAGGTAGCGGGGGCCGCTGCCGTGCTCGCCGGCGTGGTCGTCGGGGTTGAGGAGGCGGCAGACCGTGAGCGACAGGCAGCCGCACCCGATGCACCCGTCGAGCCGATCGCGCAGGCGCTCGATGAGGTGGATCTGGTCGTCCAGCCGGGGCCGCCAGGCCTGCGACAGCCGGGACCAGTCCTCCTGGGTGGGCGTGCGCGACTCGGGGAGCGAGGCGAGCGCCTCGTGGATCTCCTCGAGCGTGAGGCCGACCCGTTGGGCGACCCGTATGAAGGACACCCGGCGCAGCACGTCGCGGTGGTAGCGGCGCTGGTTGCCGTCGGTGCGGGTGGCGGTGATCAGCCCCTCGGCCTCGTAGTAGCGCAGCGCCGACGGGGCGACGCCGGTGCGTTCGGCCACGGCGCCGATGGTGAGTGCGAGCTCCACGCCGTCGGAGGGTACCGGGTCCTCAGTCGAGTTGGAGCGAACTTGAGGTTAGGCGTCGCGGTGGGGAACGCGGGTACCTTGCAGGCCACCGAGTGACGCCAGACACGGGAGGGGATCGTTGGGGCAGCAGATACCGCTGGTCGACTACCTGGTGCTGGGCGACAAGCCGCACCTCGTGGCCCACGAGTGCACCGCCTGCGGCGCCCGCTTCTTCGATCGGCGCAACGCCTGCGCCGCCTGCGGCGGCACCGCGTTCGCACCCGCCCGGGTCGTCACCGAGGGCGAGGTGCGGGCGTTCACCATCGTCAGCTTCGCGGCCCCGGGCGTGCCCGTGCCCTTCGTGGCCGGCGTGGTCGACTGCGGCGGCACCAGCGTGCGGGCCAACATCGTCAACGTCGAGCCCGATCCCGACCACGTGCGCACCGGCATGGCGGTGCGGCTGACGACGGTGCCCGTGGGCACCGACGCCGCCGGCACGGAGGCGGTCGGCTTCGGGTTCGAGCCGGTCGGCCACAACGGACAAGGCGACCACGACGGGCAAGGCGACCACGACGGACACGGCGACGAGCACGGTCAGGAGGACGTGTGATGAGCGACGACGTCTGGATCCTGGGCATCCACATGACGCGCTTCGGCAAGCACCCCGACGAGGACCTGGTCGACCTGGCCTCTCAGGCGGCCATGGCCGCGCTGGCCGACGGCGGCGTGACCATGCGCGACATGGGCGTGCTGGCCGCCGGCAGCCTGATGGCGGCCAGCGCCGGCCTGGGCCAGCAGGTGCAGAAGCAGATCGGGCAGACCGGCATCCCCGTCTTCAACGTGGCCAACGCCTGTGCCACGGGCGCCACCGCCCTGCGCACGGCGATCATGGCGGTCAAGGCGGGCGAGTGCGACATGGGCCTGGCCGTCGGCGCGGAGAAGCTGGCCGGCGCTGGGCTGCTGGCCGGCGGCAGTCGCAAGGACGACAGCGACACGTGGACGCCGCATGGCCGCTACGGCGCGGTGGCCCCCGTCGACGGCCGCGTCGGCACCGAGACCATGCCCGGCGTGTTCGCGCAGATCGGCACCGAGTACGGCCACCGCTACGGCGGCACGAGCTTCGAGCTGTTCGCCCGCATCAGCGAGAAGAACCACGCCCACTCGACGCTCAACCCGTTGGCCGCGTACACGAAGAAGATGACCCTCGAGCAGATCATGGGCGACGTCATGATCGCCTACCCCAACACCCGGCCCATGTGCTCGGCCAACTGCGACGGCGCGGCCGCGGCGGTGGTCGTGTCGGGCGAGCGGCTGCGCACGCTCGGCGCCGACCAGCGCCGGCGGGCGGTCAAGGTGTCGGCGTCGGTGCTCACCAGCGACCCGTGGGACGAGGCCTGCCAGGTGCTGCCCGACGTCAACACGCTCACCCGCAACGCGGCCCGCCAGGCCTACGAGGCGTCCGGCGTGGCTCCCACCGACCTCGACCTCGTCGAGCTGCACGACTGCTTCGCCACCGCCGAGCTGGTGCACTACGACAACCTCATGCTGTGCGCGCCGGGCGAGGCGGCCGCGTTCTTCGAGTCGGGCGCGACCTGGCGCGACGGCACGACGCCGGTGAACGTGTCGGGCGGGCTGCAGTCCAAGGGTCACCCCATCGGGGCGACCGGCATCGCCAACATCTGGGAGGTGTGCCACCACCTGCGCGGCGAGGCCGGCGACCGGCAGATCGCGGACGCGAAGGTGGGCCTCGCCCATGTGATCGGCCTGGGCTCCGCCTGCGGCGTGCATGTGCTGGAGCGGTCGGCCGCCTGAGAGGCCGAGCCGATAGGCGAGGCCGTGGCCCGAGCGGCCCGCAGCGAAGCTGCAAGAGCGGGAAGCACGGCGACCGTTCGCCGGGATGGAGTGACCTACCCGCGGATGCTCTGACGCGCGGCCCCCGCCCGGCCGACCTGGCATGATCGGGGCCAACTGATTGTCAAAGGCAAGCAATGACCGGGAGGGGACCATGACCGGGGACACCGACACGAGCGCCGAGGCGCGCGCCACCTACGCTCGCTACGTCGCAGAGCGCGGGCGGGCCGAACGAGGCGAGATCGCCTGGTCGGAGCTGGCCGACGCGTTCTTCACCGACGACGCCGTGTTCGTCGACCCGGCGTGGGGCCGGGCCGACGGACGGGAGGCGATCGCGAGGTTCATGGACGAGAGCATGGCTGGGCTCGAGGGCTGGACGTTCCCCGAGGAGTTCGCCGTGTCCGACGGCCAGCGGGTGGTGGCCCTGTGGTGGAACCGGCTGGACGGCACCGGGCCGGATGGCCGGCCGCTCCAGGCCCCCGGCGTGTCGATCATGCACTACGCGGGCGACGGGCGCTTCAGCTACGAGCTCGACATCCTCAACATGGCCGAGGTGGTCGAGGTGATCGGCGCCGCCGGGTGGGCACCGAGCGCCGCGTTCAACGCCCCGCCCCGCCATCCAGTCCGCGACGCCACCCCGCCCGGAGCGTGACCGGCGTGAGCTACGGCGTCGGGCTCCAGGGCCGGACCCGTGGCCGCCAGGCCGGGACCGCGGCGCGGTAGGCCGCGTAGTCCTGCCCGAAGCGGCGGGTGAGCACCGGCTCCTCGTGCCAGCGGACGAACGCCGCCATCCCCGCACCCGCGACGATGGCGTAGAGCACCAGCACCGGCTGGCCCAGCAGTAGCGCCTGGCCGAGGACCGCGCCGACGACCGCCACGTACATCGGGTTGCGCACATGGCGGTAGAGCCCGCCCACCACCAGACGCTCCGTGGGGGCGACCGGGGCCGGCGTGCCTGCGCCCTCGCGCACGAAGCGCACGAACGCCTGCACCAGCACCACGGTGCACGCCGCCAGCACCACCGCGCCGGCCGCCTGCACGGGCGCCCACCAGGCGGAGTCGTAGCGCACGTCCCAGCCCGTGAGCGCCCAGGGCACGAGGCCGGCGACGACGCCGGGCGCGGCCGCGAAGAACAATGAGCTACCCCACGCTGCCGTCGCCCTGCGCACGTCGCCAGTCTGCCCGATAGCCGCCGGCCGGGCGTCGCCGTCAGGCGGTCTCGCGGCCGGGCAGCGGGCCGAAGAACGCGGCGATCCGGCTGAGCCGGCCGTCGTCGGCGACGATGCCGACATCGATGCCGGCGACCGTCACCGTGCCCTCACCGTCACCTAGCTCCCAGCCGAAGCGCACCAGCCCGTGGTGGGCGTCGATGCCGGTGGTGCGGACGAAGCGCTGGCCGGGGAACTGGGCGTGCACGCCGGCCGCCATGTCGGCGAGGCCGTCGTGGCCGGCGGCCTGCTGCAGCGGGTCGACGTAGCTTGCGTCCTCGGTCCACGCCTCGCGGGCCAGCGCCGCACGGCGCTCGGGGTCGGTCTCGTTGAGCATGCCGAAGTAGGCGTCGACGGTGGCTGTGTGGTCGGGGGCGGTGTCTGTGGTTGTGTCTGTCATGGGTCCCAGAGTGGGCGCCGGGCACGCGGGCGGCGATTACCTGACGGGTAGGCGCCGCCACGACCGACCGCCGTTAGGGTCGAGCCGATGGCAGCCACCGTGTCCCCAACCGCCGGGCCCCCGCGCGTGGGCGGCCTGCTGCGCGACTGGCGTCAGCGCCGACGGCTCAGCCAGCTCGACCTGGCCAACGAGGCCACGGTCTCGGCCCGGCACCTGAGCTTCGTCGAGACCGGCCGCTCGACGCCCAGCCGTGAGCTGGTCCTGCATCTGGCCGAGCACCTCGCGGTGCCGTTGCGTGAGCGCAACTCGCTGCTGCTGGCCGCCGGTTACGCGCCCAGCTACCACCAGACACCGCTCGACGCCGACGAGATGACGCCGGTGCGCGACGCGCTCGACACGATCCTGGCCGGGCACCACCCGTTCCCGGCGATCGTCGCCGACCGCCACTGGGACCTGGTCACCGCCAACGCCGCCGCGCTGGCCTTGCTGACCGAGGGCATCGCCGACCACCTGCTGGCCCCGCCGGTCAACGTGCTGCGGGCGAGCCTGCACCCCGACGGCCTGGCACCCCGCATCGTGAACTTCCCCCAGTGGGCCGCCCACGTGGTCGACCGGGTCCGGCGCGAGGTCGACCTCTATGCCGACGCCGGCCTGGTCGCGCTGCTCGACGAGCTGTGCGGCTACCCGGGCGTGGCCGGGTCGGCGTCACCCGCCGACATGGTGAGCCGGCTGTTCGTTCCGCTGATCCTGAGGACGGACGGCGGTGAGCTGTCGTTCTTCAACACCGTGGCGACGTTCGGCACCGCCCGCGACGTGACGCTGGACGAGCTGGCGATCGAGTCGTTCTTCCCGGCGGACGCGGCCACCGCGGCGGCATTGCGAGCCATGGCCGGGTGAGCCCGACCGGTCAGGCGCTGGGCCGGCCGTAGTAGGGCCGGCCCACCGCGTCCCACTCGGCCCACAGCTCGAGGAACTCCTCGCCGAGGAAGGGGTCCTTGCCCCGCAGTGGTAGTTGCGCCCGACGCACGGTGAAGTCGAGCGGTGCCAGCTCGGACGCCCGGTCGAAGTGGCCGATGGCCGCCTCCCGCCGCCCGTCCCGCCACAGGTGGAGCGCCAGGCGGTAGTGCAGGTGGGCGAGCTGCTCGTCCTCGGTCGGCGCCCACGCCGCAGCGGGCCTGTCATCGGGCAGTTCACCTGTTCGAACCCAGCGGCGCAGCGCGTCGTGGTGGGGTGTCGAGTCGACCCGGTGGAACTCGAAGAACGCGTCCGACCCGAAGGCCACGTCGTGGGTGCGGACCATGCGGCCGTCCTCGTCCACCCAGACGACGGTGGGCACGTTGGTCAGGCCGTAGCGCTCGGCGAAGAGGCGGTCGCGGTCGATGAGCACGGGCAGGTCGATGCCGTCGGTGAACGGCCGCACCTCCTCGGGGTCCTCGTCGACAGCCACGGCCACGATGCCGAAGCCGTCACCGGCCAACTCGTCGTGCAGGTCCTGCCAGGCGGGCAGCTCGTGGCGGCAGCCGCACCATGAGGCGAAGGCCAGCACCAGGGCCTTGCGGCCCCGCATCTGGCTGAGCGAAAACGGCACGCCGTCGAGGTCAGGCAGGGTGAAGGCTGGCGCGATGCCCGAGGTGAGCTCCGCCGCCCGGGCCGCCGCCGACGCGCCCAGCACCGCCACCCGCTCGGGCGCATCCACGACGAGCTGGCCGCCGGTGAGCGCGGCGAGGCGCGACAGGTCGACGCGGCCGGTGTGGTCGACCAGGCCGGGGTTGAGGTCGGTGGGAATGCATCGCTCGCCCTGGCACAGGCCGGCGGGCTCGAGGGCCCAACCGGTGGCGGCCTCGAGGGCGGCAGGCTCGAGCCACAGGTGCTCGCCGCCGCCCGCCGGCTCCACCGAGGCGTCCACGGACGCGGCGTGGTCGGTGATGAGCACGAAGGTCGCCATGCCCGGCACGGTACCGCTTGTTCACCCGGTTAAGCAGATCTATGGTGCCCGCCAGTGGGGGACCGACGCGACAGCACACGCCGTCTGAAGGACGCCATCGTCGCGGTCCAGCGGGTCACCAACAGCCGCCGGCTCGACGTGGTCCGCGCCGAACGGTCGGGTGTCCCGCTCGGCCTGGTGGCCACTGGCGTGCTCTACCAGGTCGTCGAGTCGGGGCCGCTGCGCGCAGCCAGCCTCGCCGAGCGGTCGCGCATGCAACCCGCCGCGCTCAGCCGTCAGCTCGGCATCCTCGAGCGGGCCGGGTGCATCGACCGCGTGCCCGATCCGACCGACGGCCGGGGCTCGGTCGTTCGGGCCACCCGCCAGGGCCGGGCCGTCCATGCCCGCATCCAGTCGAGCGACGATGAGCTCTTCGCGGCGCAGCTCGCCCGCTGGCAGCCGGCCGAGCTCGACCAACTGGCCGACCTGCTCGAACGGCTGGTCGCCGACCTGCGGGCACCGTCCCCCGACCATGTCCACGAGCACGACCCACCGCACGAGGAGGCAGCGACCGAGACATGACCGATCTCACCGACGACGTCGTCAGCGTCATCGAGTTCCCCTACACCCGCACCACCGGCCCGGTGATGGGGCCGTTCCTCACGGGCCTGCGGGACGGGCGCATCCTCGGCCGCCGCATCGGCGACCGGGTGGTGTGCCCGCCGCTGGAGTTCCATCCCGACACCGGCGCCCCGGTCGAGGAGCCCGACGGCGAGCTGGTCGAGGTGGGCCCCGGGGGCACCGTCGAGGCCTGGACCTGGGTGGCCGAGCCCACCCGCAAGCACCCGTTCGACCGGCCCTTCGCCTTCGCGATGGTCCGTCTCGACGGCGCCGACACCGCGCTCGTCCACGCCGTCGACGCCGGCTCGATCGAGGCCATGCGCACAGGCATGCGGGTCACCGCCCGGTTCCGCGACGAGCGGGCGGGCGCCATCACCGACCTCGACTTCGTGCCCGAGGCCGCGGCTGTTCCCCAGGACATCGCCCCGGGCGACCAGCCCGTCGCGGTCACCGGCCACCTCATCTCGCTGATCGTCGCCGAGCCGCTGCACCCTCACCGGCGGCGCTTCGGCCAGGGCCTGCTCGCCGGCCGGTTCGTCGGCCAGCGCTCGCCGGTCAGCGGCAAGGTCTACGTGCCCGGCCGGGGCTACGACGCCCTCGAACGCATCGAGCTGGGCGAGGCCGACGAGGTCGACGTGGCCGACCGCGGCTCGGTCAGTTCGTTCACGGTCATCACCCCGATCCAGTACTACGGCCAGCAGGAGACCGAGCCCTACATCCGCTGCTCGATCCTGCTCGACGGCACCGACTCGCCGCTCACCGGCATCGACATCCGCGACATCCCCGTCGAGGAGTTCCGGGTGGGCATGCGCATGCGGGCCGTGTGGAAGCCGGCCGCCGAGCGCGAGGTCGACGACATCGAGAACCGGGGCTTCGGCTCGCTCACCGGCGTCGTCGAGCGCTGGGAACCGACCGGCGAGCCCGACGCCGACCCCCGCCCGCTCCAGGAGTACGCGTTTTGAGCCGACCGCTGCCACCGCCCCCGCCCGGGACGTCGCCATCGTGGCCGCGTCGCAGACGCCGGCCTACGCCGCGTTCCACGAGCCCGAGCCCGTGCTGATCATGCGCTGCGTCAACGACCTGCTGGCCCGGACCGGCCTCGAGCGGGCCGACCTCGAGTTCACCATCGCCGGCAGCTGCGACTACCTGTCGGGTGCGCCGTTCGCCTTCGTCATGAACATCGACGGCGTGGGCGCCTGGCCGCCGGTCTACGAGAGCCATGTCGAGATGGACGGCGCCTGGGCGCTGTTCGAGGCCTGGCTGCGACTGCAGGTGGGCGACATCGACGTGGCGCTGGTCATCGGATCGGGCAAGTCGTCGCCCGGGCGGCACGACGAGGTCTTCGCCCTGCAGACCGACCCGTACGTGATGGCGCCCCTGGGTCTCGACCCGGCGTCCACCGCCGGGCTGCAGGCCCGGGCGCTCGTGGACGCCGGGCTGGCCACCGAGCGCGACTTCGCCGAGGTCGTCGCCCGCAGCCTGGCCGACGCCGGCACCAACCCGTTCGCCCTCGTCAGCGGCGAGCGCGAGGTCGACGACCTGCTGGCCCAGCCCTACTCGACCGCCCCGCTGCGACGGCACGACCGCTCGGCGATCGCCGACGGCGCGGCGGCCGTGGTGCTGGTGGCGGGGGACCGGGCCCGCGAGCTCACCGACGCCCCGGTGTGGATTCGCGGCATGGACCACCGCATCGACAGCCACCACCTGGGCCTGCGCGACCTCACCGACTCGCCCTCGACCCGGCTCGCTGCGGCCGGCGCCGGCGTGAGCGGCGGGCCGGTCGACGTGGCCGAGCTGATGGTCACCCACAGCAGCGAGGAGATCGTGCTGCGGTCGGCGCTGGGGCTCGACGGCGACACCCGCATCAACCCGTCGGGCGGTCCGCTGGCCGCCGACCCCGTCATGGCCACCGGCCTGGTACGGGTGGTCGAGGCGGCCGCCCGGGTGGCGAGCGGCGAGGCCCGCCGGGCCCTGGCCCACGCCACCAGCGGCCCGTGCCTGCAACAGAACCTGGTGTGCGTCCTGGAAGGAGAGGCGTGATGGCTCGTCCCTGCGCGGTCGTGGGCATCGGCCAGACCGACTACCGCAAGAAGCTGGATGTCACGCTCGACGGGCTGGTGCGGTGGGCCGCGCTCGAGGCGCTGGAGGACGCCGGGCTGACCTTCGCCGACGTCGACGCCGTCGTCATCGGCAAGGCGCCGGACGCGCTGGAGGGCGTGATGATGCCCGAGCTGTCGCTGGCCGACGCCCTGGGCGCGGTCGGCAAGCCGATCCACCGGGTGCACACGGCCGGCTCGGTGGGGGCGTCGACCGCCATCACCGGGGTGACGATGGTCGAGTCCGGCCGCTACGACCGGGTGCTGGTCGTCTGCTACGAGAAGCAGTCCGAGGGCAACGCCACCTGGGCGCTGTCCGGGGGCAAGTCGGGCGGCCAGGGGGCGGGCGGCACGTTCGCCCCGTGGATCCGCAGCTACATCTCCCGCTCGGGCGCGCCCGAGCACATCGGCTGGCAGGTGGCGGTCAAGGATCGCCGCAACGCCCTGCGCAACCCGCACGCCCACCTGCGCATCGATGACATCTCGATCGACAAGGTGCGCGAGTCGCCCATGCTGTGGGACCCGCTGCACTTCCTCGAGTCGTGCCCGTCGTCCGACGGCGCGGCGGCGGTCGTGCTGGCCAGCGAGGACGTGGCCCGCTCCAGCCCGCAGCCGCCGGCCTGGGTGATCGCCCACGCCAAGCGCACCGAGTTCTCGTCGTTCCCCGGGCGCGACCCGGTGCGGCCCCAGGCCGGGGTCGACTGCGCCGAGGCCCTGTACCGCAAGGCCGGCATCACCAACCCGCGCACCCAGATCGACTGCGCCGAGCTGTACGTGCCGTTCTCGTGGTACGAGCCGATGTGGCTGGAGGGCCACCTGATCACGCCCGAGGGCGAGGGGTGGAAGCTCACCGACGCGGGCGAGACCGAGCTGGACGGCTCGTTCCCCGTGAACCCGTCGGGCGGCGTGCTGTCGTCGAACGCCATCGGCGCCTCGGGCCTGATCCGGTGCCTGGAGGCGGCCAACCAGGTGCGGGGCACGGCGGGGGAATACCAGGTCGACGGCGCCCGGGTGGCGCTGGGGCATGCCTACGGCGGCGCCGCCCAGTATTTCGCCATGTGGGTGGTCAGCTCGGACCTGCAGCCCGACTTCACCTGATCAGAGCAGGGAGAGCTGGGTGGTGTCGTCGTCGGGAGACGCGGCGGCCGCGGACGGCCGCGCCCCCCGGCGCCGCCGCACGGTCACCGGCGCGGACGGCCGGGCCTCGGCGGGCTGGTCGGCTCCGCCGTCGGCGGGCTGGCCCGTCATGTGCTCGGGGTCGGTGCGGTCGACCGCCAGGCCGCCGTGCTGGCGGACGAACCCCCGCACCAGCGTGTCGAGGGCCTGCTGGTCGGCCTTGAGCGCGTAGGACCGGTCGCGGTAGCGCCGGCGGTAGTCGGGCACCAGGTGGGGATGCGTGTCGGCCAGCCGGGAGAAGAACACGTCCCGCACCCCCGGCCGCAGGTGCAGCAGCACCGTGGAGATCGAGCGGGCGCCGGCCTCGACGCAGGCCTTGGTGACCGCCTCGAGCTGCTCGGGGGCGTCGGACAGCCCCGGCAGGACGGGGGCGACCAGCACGCCGCAGGGGATGCCGGCCGCGTTGAGCTGCTCGACCGCCCGCACCCGCCGCAGGGGATGGGGTGTGCCGGGCTCGGTGGCCCGCCACACGTCCTCGTCGAGTGTTCCGATCGACAGGTTGACCCGCACGCTCGTGCGCTGCGCCGCCTGGGCCAGCAGGGCGACGTCGCGCAGAACCAACGTGGACTTGGTGAGGATCGAGAACGGGTTGGCCAGCTCGCTCAGCACCTCGACGATGCCGCGGGTGAGCCGGTACTTGCCCTCGGCCCGCTGGTAGGGGTCGGTGTTGGTGCCCATGGCGACGAGCTCGCCCCGCCAGCGCCGGGGGTCGAGCTCGCTGCGCAGCCGCGACACGGCGTTGACCTTGACCACGATGCGCCGCTCGAAGTCGCGGTCGGCGTCGAGGTCGAGGTAGGTGTGCGTGGGGCGGGCGTAGCAATAGGTGCACGCATGGGTGCAGCCCCGGTACGGGTTGACCGTGTAGCGGAAGCCGAACGGCGCCCCCTGCACCTCGTTGATGATGCGCTGGGCCCGCACGTGCAGGAACTCGAGCCCGCGGTACTCGCCGCGCCCCGGCTGGCGCTCGAAGACGGGTTCGTCGAACAACGTCTGCTGGGCCCGGGGCTCGTCGGCCTGGTCCCACCGCAAAGCGGTCATGGCCCGACTCTAGCGAACATATGTATGGGGTATGCCTTTGGGGCAGACGGCAGCAGCGCCGGGCGAGGCGCCACGAACAAGGCTGTTGTCGTGATCGCCGTCAAGTTGCACCTGCGACACTGGGCGGGTGGCTGCAGGTACCGATGACCGTGACAGCTCGCGAGCGGAGGGCGTACTGCCAGCGGCCTGCTTCGTGTGTGCGAAGCATCGGGGCACCGTGCACGTCCCCGGGGGGTTCTTGTGGGAGGACGAGCTTGTGGTTGCAACCCACAACGTCCTGACGGCGCCGAACGGTGACACGGTCCGGGAGGTGTATCTAGGTCATGTGCTCGTTGAACCTCGTCGGCACGCAGCAGGACTCGGCGACCTCACGGACGCGGAGGCCGCCGCTGTAGGCGTTGCGTCAGCGCACCTGTCCCGCGCCCTGACGTCAGTGCTGCCTGCCGAGCATGTCTACGCTGCCGTCGTCGGGGATCAGGTACCCCACCTTCACCTCCACCTGCTGCCTCGGTACTTCGGCACGCCTCGTGAGTACTGGTGGGACCGCGTCGACGAGTGGCCGGACGCACCTCGGGGCGACGAATCGGCCGTCGACCGACTGGTCGAGCGTCTTCGGCTCGCGGCCGATCCACCAGGCTGACTCAGGACGCGGGCGCCGCCACCGGGGCGAGGATGGCGCGCAGGGTGTCCCGGGCGGTGGCGATGGGCTCGGTCGACTGCTCGCCCTTGGCCATCGTGATGGTGCCCTCGATGGTGGCGATGACCAGGGTGGCCAAGCCGTGGGCTTCGGCCGGCGACCGACCCTCGGCCTCGAGCGCGTCGGCCAGCATGCCGGTCCAGGCGTGGAAAGCGCGGCCGGTGGCCTCGGCCAGCGATTCGTGGGTGGACGCGGCATCGAGGGCGACGGTGGCCACCGCGCACCCCTCGGTGTACCCCGTGCGGTCGAGGTGCTCGACGTAGGCGTCGAAGATGGCGGCGACGGCGTCGCCCACGGTGTCCTGCTCGGCCAGGTAGCGCTGCATGCGGTTGGTGGTCCGTTCGGCGAACAGGTCGACCGCGGCCGCCGCGAGCTGCACCTTGCCCCCGGGGAAGTGGAAGTACATCGACCCCTTGGGCGCGCCGGCCTCGGCCATGACCTGGTTGAGGCCGGTGGCGGCGTAGCCCTGCGTGCGCAGCAGGCGGCTGGTCGAGCGGACGAGGCGGTCGCGTGTGTCGGATGCCACGGCGGCAGTATAGCCATATGACGACTGGTCTATTGACTATGACGACTGGTCTAGTTACGGTCGATCCATGCGATCCGTCCCCTTCGACACCGCGATCCGCCGGGCGGGACGCGCCGACCTGGCCCCTCTGGCCGGCCTCGTCGAACGGTGCAGCCGCGACACGATCTACCGGCGCTTCCACGGCGCCGCCGAGCGGCCGATCCGCCGCGAGCTCGGGCGCATCGCCGCGCCGACCGCGACGCACCGGTCGTGGGTCGCCGTCGGCGCCGACGGTGAGGTGCACGGCACGGCCACCTTGGCCTGGAGCCGGGCCGGCACGGTCGAGGCCGCGTTCCTGGTCGAGGACGCCTGGTTCCGGCGAGGCATCGGGCGGGCGCTCTTCGTCGCGCTCGCAGCCGAGGCGGCGCGGGCCGGCGCCCCGGCCGTGGTGGCCACCGTCCAGGCCGACAACGAGCGGGCCGTCCGCTTCCTGCGGTCGGTCACCGGCGGCGTGCGCCCGCAGTACGTCGGCGGCGCCGAACTGGAGGTGACGGTCCCTGTGGCTCCGGTGGCCTCCGAGCGGCCGAGGCGGACCGTGGCATCGACGACGCCACCGACGATGGCACCCTCGGCACTGACGACGGCGGAGGCGGCGTGATGCTGCGGCACCGCCCCGACCTGTCCGCCTTCGCCGGCGTGGCGCTGTTCGACGGCTACGACGAGAACGCCCTCGCCCCGCTCGCGCGGCACGCCGACCGCCTGGCCGTCACGCCGGGTGTGACCCTGGCGCGCCAGGGCCACCGGTCCCACGAGGTGCTGGTGATCCTGTCGGGCGACGTGGCCGTGCTCCGCGACGGCGTCGAGGTGGATCGCCTGGGCGTGGGCGCGGTCATCGGGGCCCGCGAGGAGCTCGCCGGCACCGCCCACGAGGCCACGCTCGTGGCTGGCGCTGGCGTGGCCGCCCTGGCCATCACCGGCCCGGCCTTCCGGTGGGCGGCCCGGTCGCTGCCCGACTTCGCCGCCCTGTCAGCCCCGGCCCGCGGCTGACTGCTCGAACGCGTCGAGCACGGCGGGCCAGCCACCGCCGAAACCCGCTTCCTGGTCCGGCCCGTCGGGCCCCAGGTCATCCCAGCCCCGGTGCTCGACCTCGACGCGGGTGGCTCCGGCGTCGCCGCGGAACGTCACCTCGACCTCGGTGGCGCCGGCTCACCCGGGTGCCTGCCAGGTGAAGACGATGCGCCGGGGTGGGTCGCAGGCCGTGACCTCGCCGACCTGCAGCTCGTCGCCGTCGACGAACCGCTCGTAGAACCGGCCGCCGAGACGGGGCTCGAGCGCGATCGGCGGCGCGGTCGCCGCCGTAGCTGTAGCCCTCATGCAGCGGCCACCGGCGGGCGATGCCGGTGGTGAGCAGGTCGACGGCGGCATCGGGCGCGATGGCGACCCGGACCGATCGCCTGACGCTCATGGTCGCGATCCGCGGCGAGCGGTCGGCTCGACGGCGTCGCTGGCGCCGGCGAACCGTTCGAGTGCTGACGACCACAGCGCACTGGTGTAGCGCTGCAGCGCCTCGATGCCGCGGGGGTCGAGCTCGTACAGTCGGCGGGTGCCGTCGGCCCGGTCGACGACGAGGCCGGCCTCCTTGAGCACCTTCAGGTGCTGCGACACGGCCGGCCGGGTCACGGGTAGCTCGGCAGCGAGGCGAGCGACGGGCAGCGGCCCGTCGCGCAGCCTCTCGAGGATCAGCCGGCGGGTGCGGTCGCCCACGGCGCCGAGCGCGGCATCGGTCGGCGGCGCCGTCGGGTCGTCCTTGCCGACGGTTCGTGAGTGCTTACGGTTCGTCACCACTGACCAGGAGCGTCGCGCGCTCGACGATCGGTCGGCACCGTCACAGCCAGCCGCGGCGGCGGAACAGCACGAACAGGCCCGCCGACACGACGGCGATGATCACCGCCGACGTGACGACCCCGATCGTCTCCCCGCTGCCGGGGAACGGCACGTTCATGCCGTAGTAGCCGGTGATCAACGTGGGCGCCGCCACGATGGCTGCCCAGCTCGAGACCGTCCTGACCGCCTGGTTCTGCCGGTAGTCGCGCAGGCTCAGGTTGGCATCGACCAGGGAGCTCACCAGGTCGCGCAGCGAGTCGGTCGTCTCGCTCACCACCAGCACGTGGTCGTACAGGTCCTGCCAGTAGGGCCGCGCCTCGGGAGCGACCAGATCGTCCTGGCGACGGACCAGCCCATTGAGCGCCTCGCGCAGCGGTAGCACCAGCCGGTGGAACTGCGACAGCGTGCGCCGCATCTCGAACCACTCGCGTTGCTGGTCGGGGCGCAGGGGACGATCGGCGAAGACGGCGTCCGCGACCTCGTCGTAGTAGGCGTCCATTTGTTCGACCGCGGTGAAGTAGCCGTCGACGATGTCGTCGAGCAGCTCGTAGACCAGGACGCCGGCGCCCTTGGCCACCAGCTCGGGGTTGTCGTCCCAGCGGTGCAGCACGGGGTCGATGGAGTAGTCGTCCGATGCGCGCACGGTGATGAGCCATCGCTGACCGATGAACGCGTCGACCTCGACCTTGGACAGGCGCGTGTGCGCCCTGTCGAACCGCACGGCGTGGCACGACAGGAAGAGGTGGCTCGGGTAGCGGTCGATCTTCGAGCGCTGGTGGGGCTCGAGCGCGTCCTCGACCGCCAGCGCGTGCAGGCCCAGCTCGTCGGCCAGGGGCGCCAGATCGTCGGCGGACGGGTGCACGAAGTCGATCCACACGATCGTCTCTGGGTCGGCGAGGTGCTCGGACACGTCCGCGAGCGGGTAGTCCTCGGCGGCGAGGACGCCTGCCCGGTAGCAGCGGGTGCGCACGTTGCCCATGCGCACCAGTGAACCACCCGGCGTGCGAGGCCAGGTGGCGGCGGCCGGGGTGGTGCCCGTGCCGAACCCCATCGGGGCGCCCTGGCCCTGACCCGCAGCAGGCCATCGACGCGGGGAGCGGACATCGGTACTGTCCGTAACGGACAGGCGCGCCCCGATGGCACCACCATCGGGCTCGATCGGGAGGTGGCCGGTGACGGCAACCGCGGATACCAGGCCCCAGCACGAGGACGTCCCTTCGTTCTGGTGCGAGAACAGCTCACCCTTCTCGTGGACCGGCGAGCCCGCGCAACCCTGCAGGGTCGTGTTGCGCCAGGTCGACGACAACAACTTCCGCCTCGTGGAGGCGCTGGTGCTGACGCCGCCCGACGACATGCCGGGACGGCCGGCGGCGCCACTGGTGATCAGGCCCGAGTGGCTGACCAGCGACCTGGCCTCGATCCCGGGAGTCCTCGGGTGGTTCGCGCGCCGTCACGGGCGCCACACCCCGGCCGCCCTCGTCCACGACTTCCTCATCACAGACGAGGGCACGCCCCCGCCGGCCGGGCTGCCCGCCGACTGGGTGCTCGACCCCGAGCGGGCCGATCTGCTGTTCCGGGAGATGCTGCTGGCGTCGGGCGTCCCGCCGGTGCGCAGCTACCTGATGTGGTCGGCCGTCGCCGCCCGCACCCGGTGGAAGACCCGCCCGGGCCGCAAGCTGGCGCTGGCCGCCTGGGGGATCGCCGCCGCCGTGGGCACCGTCGCGCTCGTCGTGGGCCTGGCGCAGGGGCTCTGGGTGCTGGCCGGCATCGCGGCGCTGGCGCCGGTGGTGGCCTCGGTCCTGTGGGGGGCGCAGTACCCGGCCGGCGTGATCGCCGGCTATGCCGTGTGGTGGGCGCTCATCGGCGCCGCGCCGGCCTGGATCGCGTTCAAGCTCTACCAGGCCGTCGAAGGCGCGGTGTGGCTCGTCACCCGGCGGCGACATGCGGCGCCGGTCCCGTTCGACAAGCGTTGAGTCGCGGGTGACCGCACCGAGCACGGGACCAGCGGGCGGCGTACCGTTTCCCACCATGGCGACGCGGACCGACGGTCCGACCGAGCTGCGGGCGACCGACGGCACCGCCCTCGA
The DNA here is from genome assembly GCA_963735395.1 of uncultured Acidimicrobiales bacterium. Lineage (GTDB taxonomy): Bacteria > Actinomycetota > Acidimicrobiia > Acidimicrobiales > VFJN01 > ZC4RG19. The sequence continues at coordinate 198,640 of CAVTKV010000004.1, forward strand.
TCCCGCGGCCCTGGGGGTGGGCCGCCCCATGCCCGTGCTCGCCATCGCGGGCACGACTTCGGAGATCGATGCCGACCTGGCCGTGCGCCTGCTGCCCGTGCTCAAGGCGGTGGTCGACCTGGCCGCGGCCGAGGAGGTGGCCGTCGTCACCGGGGGCACCGACGCGGGCGTGTTCCACCTGCTGGGACTCGCCCTGGAGGCGGCGCCGCGGCGGCCCCCGGTGGTGGTCGGCGTGGCGCCTGACGACCTGGTGGTCGAGCCGGGCGGGACGCCCGGGAACGGCCGGGTGCCCGTCGACGCCATGCTCGACGTGTTGGTGCGCGTGCCGGGGCACGCCTGGGGCGACGAGACCGAGGCGCTGTCGCAGCTGGTCGGCCGGATCGCCGACGAGTTCCCCGCCGCGCTGCTCCTCGTCGGGGGCGGCGAGGTGAGCCGCGCCGAGCTGGTCGAGCACCTGGCGCGTGGACGGTCCGTCGTCGTGCTGTCCGGCACCGGCCGTCTCGCCGACGCGCTGGGGGACCCCGCACCCGGGCCCGACGACCTGCCGGCCCTGCTCGCCTCGGGCGACGTCACCACAGTGGCGCTCGACCGTCCGTCGGTGGTGTGCCGCCACCTCGCCCGGGTGCTGGTTCGGCGTCCGCGTCGGTCCGCCCGCCAGCGGTTCGCGGTGCTGTCGCTGCTGCCCCGGCTGCACTACCGGCCGGGCCCGCCACCGGTGCCCGTGTCGTCGGCCCAGGCCCGCGACTGGCCGCTGCTCCAGCAGCGGGTGGTCGAGGCCGAGACGCTCGTGTTCCCCACGTTCGCCCGCTGCGACATCGCCGCACGGCAGGAGCAGAACCGCCATCGCTGGTTCACCCTCCTGGCGATCGTCTTCTCGTTCCTGACCACCGTGTTCGGCGCCATGCAGGCGTGGTTGCGGGCCGACGTGTGGCCCGGGGTCGTCGTGGCCACGCTCGGCGGCCTGACCTCGGTGTTGACCTCGATGGCCCGCCGCCAGGGCACGCTGCACAACTTCCTCGACGCCCGCACCCGCGCGGAGCGCCTGCGCTCCCTGTACTTCACCCACATGGGTCGACCGCCGTCTGCCGACCCGGCCGTGACCGGGCGGCAGCTCCACGACCTGGAGCGGGCGGTCGCCGAGGTGGCGTGGGGGAGCGGTTCGGCGACGAGCGAGGGCGCTGTCCGGCCCCCGGCAGACCAAGTGGAGCACGCGGACGGCGCGGACCAGCCGGGTGAGCCGGAGCCGGGCCGGCCGGGCCACTTGGCCGAGGGAGACGGCGAGGGGCCGGCGACCGACTGGCGACGGCAGTACCTCGCGGCCTACCGGCGTCACCGCCTGGACGACCAGAGCGTGTACTACGCAGAGCGGTCGCGCATGTTCGAACAGTCGCGACGGGCGGTCATCGCGCTCTCGGCGCTGCTCATGGTGCTCGCCGCCCTGTTCGGGGCGCTCGGCGCGGCCGACGAGGAGCGACGGCCGTTCTGGGCGTTCCTGGCCGTATCGGTGGCGGCGCTGGGCACCGCGCTGGCGTCGTTCGAGGCGGCCTTCGGGCTCGAGCGGTATTCGCGCCTCTACGGCGAGTCCCACCGGGCGCTGATGATCGCGGCGGTCGACGAACCGCGCGATCCCGAGTTGGCCGACGACGGCGACGCCAGGGTCGGCGCCCACGTCCAACGGGTGGAGCGCATCCTGGGCGACGAGGTCGACACCTGGTCGCAGTACACGCAGGGGCCGACGGAGCCGGCGGACGGTGACGCGCCGGGCAAGGGGTCCTAGACGCAGCGCGCGGCGCTCGGGAGCCCGGTCAGCCGCCGGCGTCACCGCTCTCAGCGCCGCCGGCGCCACCGGGGTCGGGATCGGTGCCGGTGGGGGGCGGGGTGTCGGGCGGTCCGGTGGTGTCGGGCTGGCCGCTGGTGTCGGTCTCGCCGCCGGGGTCGGATTCGCCGTCCCCCGTATCGGTGGGCACCGGCACGTTCGACGGCGCGTCGTCATCCCCCGAGCCCACGGCCCAGGCGATGCCGCCCGCCACCGCCAGCACCACGACCAGGACCAGCACGGCGATCAGCCCGCCCTTCCCGCTCCGTCGGGCTTCGGTTCCGTGCGGTCGTGGCTCGTGGTCGTGCGCCCGTTCCCGTGCCGGTGGCGCCGGAGGTGCGGCTCGCCGTTCGGGTCGTGGCTCGGGCGCAGGAGGCGGCGGCACGACGATCCGCCGGGAGTCGGGGTGGTGCTCCTCGACCTCAGCGGTGGCCACCGGAGGCTCGACCTCTGCGTGTTCGGCCTCGGGGGGCTCGGCTTCGGCGGGCTCGACCTCGGCGAGGTCGGCGTCGATCTCCGCCGCGACCCAGGCGTTCACCGACGGGTGCTGGCGCAGCCGTCGCAGCAGGGCCGCAGCGGCCTCCCGTTCGTCCGGGTCGCTGAGGCGGTGCTTGAGGTCGTACTCCAGGTTGCGCTGCTCGTTCGTGGTCAGCTCGTCACGGCCGATCTGGCTGGCGAGCCCGTCGAGGTACGAGATGGGCACCGGCGGCGGGTCGGGCAGCGGGTCCGGCAGCGGGGGCTGCGGAGGCAGCGACAGCAGGGCCCGGGCCAGCTGGTGCGTATCGCCGGCCTCGACCCGCTGGGTCTCGGCCAGGTAGGGGGGCAGCAGCTGGTCGATCACCGGACCGACCGCGACCGGCAGGATCGTGCGGTCGAGGCGGTGGGCGTACTCGAGCTCGGCCATGCAGGCTCGGGACCGGAGCGAGGCGTCGCTCAACGCGAACAGGAAGCAGTCGCACGTGCGCACCTGCCCGAGGATCGTGTCCCACCACGACTGCCCGCCGCTCAACCTCTCGTCCAGCCAGGCCCGCTGGCCGAGTCGGTCGAGCTCGGTGGCGATCGTGCCGACGGCTTCGGCATCGCGCCGGGCATAGCTGCAGAACACGGCACGCTCCGTCATGGGCGGCCTCCTCATGCTGACGCGCCACGTGGCGCGCTCGCCTACGCCTCTACGGAGTCACCGTGCGCCAGCGCGATACATCCGAGCCGCGCGGTCGCGTCGCCCGCCCCGGGAATCAGACGCCGACGGGGTGCCAGACGGTCTTGGTCTCGAGGAACGCGAGCATGCGATCGATGCCGGGGTCCGCGAACCAGTCAGTCCCGTCGAGCGGGGGGCGCACGACGCGCTTGAGGTTGTCGGCCGCCGCCACCTCGAGGTCGGTGGCGAGCTGCGGCTCGGTGACGCCGGTGAGGTCGATGGCGTTGACGTCCATGTGCGAGGCCAGCCACGGGGCGATCTCGGCCGCTCTGCCCGTGAGCAGGTTGACGACGCCGCCGGGCACGTCGGAGGTGGCCAGCACCTCGGAGAGCGTGATGGCGGGCAGCGGAGCACCCTCGGGTGCGACCACGACGCACGTGTTGCCGGTGACGATGGCGGGCGCGATGACCGACACCAGCCCCAGCAGCGACGAGGCCGGGGCCACGACGGCGACGACGCCGGTGGGCTCGGGCACCGAGAAGTCGAAGTAGGGGCCGGCCACCGGGTTGGACGACCCGTGCACCTGGGCGATCTTGTCGCTCCAGCCGGCGTACCAGACCCAGCGGTCGATGGCCGCGTCGACGATGCCGGCCGGCGCCGCCGTCGTCGGCCGGGACGCCCTCGGCGTCGGCCACCTCGGCGACGAACTGGGCGCGGCGGCCCTCGAGCACCTCGGCCACCCGGTAGAGCACCTGGCCCCGGTTGTAGGCGGTGGCCGCCGACCAGCCGCCGAACGCCTTGCGGGCGGCGACGACCGCGTCGCGGGCGTCCTTGCGCGAGGCGAGGGCGGCGTTGGCCAGGAACCGGCCGTCGGTCGCGTGCACCTCGTACGTGCGCCCCGACTCGGATCGGGGGAACGCCCCCCCGACGTACAGCTTGTAGGTCTTGCGCACCGCCAGGCGGTCGCCGTCGGACGGCGGCTCGGGCGTGGGCTCAGACATCGAGGTAGCCCTCCAGGCCGTGGCGGCCGCCCTCGCGGCCGAAGCCCGACTCCTTGTAGCCGCCGAAGGGGCTGGTGGGGTCGAAGCGGTTGAACGTGTTGGCCCACACCACGCCTGCCCGCAGCCGCTGGGCCATCCACAGGATGCGGCTGCCCTTGTCGGTCCACACGCCGGCGGACAGGCCGTACGGGGTGTTGTTGGCCTTCTCCACCGCCTCGGCCGGGGTGCGGAAGGTGAGCACCGACAGCACCGGGCCGAAGATCTCCTCCCGGGCGATGCGGTGTGCCTGCGTCACCCCGGTGAACAGCGTGGGCGGGAACCAGTAGCCGCGGTCGGGCAGGTCGCACGGCGGGGACCAGCGCTCGGCGCCCTCCTGCTCGCCCACGGCCGACAGCTCGCGGATCCTGTCGAGCTGCTCGGGGCTGTTGATGGCGCCGATGTCGGTGTTCTTGTCGAGCGGGTCGCCCAGACGCAGCGTGGTCAGGCGGCGCTTGAGCCGGTCCATCAGCTCGTCGGCGATCGACTCCTGCACCAGCAGCCGGCTGCCCGCGCAGCACACGTGGCCCTGGTTGAAGAAGATGCCGTTGACGATGCCCTCGACCGCCTGGTCGAGGGGGGCGTCGTCGAAGACGATGTTGGCCGCCTTGCCGCCCAGCTCGAGCGTGAGCTTCTTGCGGCTGCCGGCCACCGACCGGGCGATCTGGCGGCCCACGTCGGTCGATCCCGTGAACGCCACCTTGTCGACGCCGGGATGCTCGACCAGGGCCCGGCCGGTATCGCCGGCGCCGGTGACGATGTTGACCACGCCCGGCGGCAGGTCGGCCTGACGGCAGATGTCGGCGAAGGCCAGGGCGGTGAGCGGCGTGGTCTCCGCCGGCTTGAGCACCACCGTGTTGCCGCAGGCGAGGGCGGGGGCGATCTTCCACGCCAGCATGAGCAGCGGGAAGTTCCAGGGGATGACCTGGCCGGCCACGCCGAGCGGGCGGGGATCGGGGCCGAAGCCGGCGTAGCCGAGCTTGTCGGCCCAGCCCGCGTAGTAGAAGAAGTGGGCGGCGACGAGGGGCACGTCGACGTCGCGGCTCTCTCGGATGGGCTTGCCGTTGTCGATCGACTCGAGCACGGCCAGCTCGCGCGCCCGCTCCTGGACCAGGCGGGCGAGGCGGTACAGGTACTTGCCCCGCTCGCGCCCGGGCAGGCGCGACCAGCGCGTGTCGTACGCGGCGCGGGCCGCGGCGACGGCGCGGTCGACGTCCTGCGGCCCGGCGGCCACCACCTCGGACAGCACCTCTTCGGTGGCGGGGTTGACGGTCTTGAACCGGGTGCCGTCGACGGGGTCGACCATCTCGCCGTCGATGAACAGTCCGTAGCTGGGAGCGATGTCGACGATCGCTCGGGACTCCGGTGCGGGGGCGTACTCGAACATGGCGGGCCCCATCAGTCGAGGGTGAAGTAGTCGGGGCCGGCGTAGCGGCCGGTCGTCATCTTCTGGCGTTGCATCAGCAGGTCGTTGAGCAGCGACGAGGCGCCGAAGCGGAACCAGTCGGGGCTCAGCCAGTCGTCGCCGCAGGTCTCGTTGACCACCACCAGGTAGCGCACGGCGTCCTTGGCCGAGCGGATGCCGCCCGCCGCCTTGACCCCCACCTGCCGGCCGGTCTGGCTGCGGAAGTCGCGCACCGCCTCGAGCATCACCAGCGTGACGGGCAGCGTGGCGGCGGGGGAGACCTTGCCGGTCGACGTCTTGATGAAGTCGGCACCCGCCAGCATCGCCAGCCAGGAGGCACGGCGCACGTTGTCGTAGGTGGCCAGCTCGCCCGTCTCGAGGATGACCTTGAGGTGGGCGTCGCCGCACGCCTGGCGGGTGGCGACGATCTCGTCGTGCACGTCGAGGTAGCGGCCGGCGAGGAAGGCGCCCCGGTCGATGACCATGTCGATCTCGTCGGCCCCGGCATCGACCGCCGCCGCGCACGTCGGCGAGCTTGATGTCGAGCGGCGCCCGCCCCGACGGGAACGCGGTGGCCACCGCGGCGACGTGCACACCCGAGTCGCCCAGCGCGTCGACCGCCACCGTCACCAGGTCGCCGTAGACGCAGATGGCGGCGACCGGGGGACAGGTCGGGTCGGTGGGATCGGGCTGGCGCCCCTTGGCGCACAGCGCCCGCACCTTGCCCGGTGTGTCCTGGCCCTCGAGCGTCGTCAGGTCGACCATGCGGACGGCCAGGTCGAGGGCGAACTGCTTGGCGGTGGTCTTGATCGACCGGGTGGCCAGCCCCGCGGCCCGAGCCTCGACGCCGACCTGGTCGACACCGGGGAGCCCGTGGAGGAACCGGCGCAGCGTGGCGTTCGACGTGGCGACGTCGGCGAGCGTGTCGGCTGCCGGCGCGGTGGTGGTCACCGGTTCAGGCTACTGGCAGGTTGCCGCTGCGGTGACCGGTCGTCGTCGTTCGCCCGCCCATACCCTGTCATCCCATCCGCCGACGCCACCGCACCGAGGCGACCGCGTTTCCTCACCGCCGGACGCAGGAAGGATCGTCATGACGACAACCAACGCGGTCGACCTCACGTGGGACCAGGTGCTCGGCTGGCGGGTGGGCCAGCACCGGCTCGCCGCCCCGGCGGGCGATGCCGTCGACGTCACGGCACGCCTCGCCGGGGTCCAGGCGCAGGTGGCGTCGTCGGCGGCGCAGGTCCTCGCGGTGCGGGCCGCGGCCACCTCCGTCGACCTCGACACGCTGCTGTGGCAGGACCGGACGTTGGTGAAGACATGGGCGATGCGGGGCACGCTGCACCTGCTGCCCGCAGCCGAATGGCGCACCTGGATCGCGGTGCTGCGCACCCGCGAGTGGCGCATCACGCCGGGATGGGTGAGGTACCACGGCATCACGGAGGCCGAGCTCGACGCGGTCACCGAGGCGATCCCCGAAGCCCTGGCGGGTGACCCGCTCACGCGGGACGAGCTGGCCGGTCGCGTTGCCGCCATCACCGGGCACGCTCACCTCGGGGAGCAGCTCCGGTCGGGCTGGGCGGCCGTGTTCAAACCCGCGGCCAACCGTGGCCTGCTGTGCCAGGGGCCGCCACGGAACGGCAACATCACCTTCACCGACCCGGCCCGGTGGCTGGGTCCGGACGGGACGGGCGGCGACGCCGACCCCGACGCGGCCATGGCGACGGTGCTGGCCCGCTTCCTCGACGCCTACGGCCCGGCCACCCGCGAGGACCTGGCCCGCTGGCTGGGCGTCACTCCCAGAGCGGCCCGGCTCGTGCTCGCGGCGCACGCGGGCGGGCTGGCCGAGGTGCGCGTCGAGGGCCAGGCGGCCTGGATGACTCCCCGCGGCGCCGACGAGGCGGCCGCCGCCGGGCCGCCCGATGGTGTCTACCTGCTCCCGGGGTTCGACCCCTACGTGCTGGCCCCGATCAGCCATCGGGCCCACACGATCCCGGACGGCCACCTCGATCAGGTCTCGCGCGCCGCCGGATGGATCTCCCCGGTCCTGCTGGTCGACGGCCGCATCGCCGGCACGTGGGAGCCAGAGGCGCGCGGCACGACCACCACGGTCACGATCACGCCGTTCACCAAGCTGCCCGCCCAGGTCGTGAAGGCCGCGGAGGAGCACCTCCAGCACCGCTACGCCGCAGTGCTCGGCGGCAACCTGCGGGTGGCGGTTGCCTAGTCAAGTCACGGCCACCACCAAGGGGAACCATGTCCGCGCCGGGACCGGGTCGCGAGTGCGATCATGGGGCCGTGACGATCGACGAGGCGGCCGTGAGCGACGATGTCGTCGCGACCCTGCGGCGGGCAGGTGCTCGCTTTGCCTCGGCACGGCGCCGCGGCGGGACAGCGCAGCCGTCGTCCGATCTGGACGTGGCGGCTGTGGCTCGCCCGACCGCCACAGCGTGGGACGTCGTCCTGCCGGAGGGCGTCGATCTGCTCGCCTCGACGATGCACCGCTCGAGCTGCCGGCCGGTGCGTCGGGCGCCTGCTCTGCGACGCCGCCGGCTCGCGTCGATGGCAGGCAACCACAGTCTCGTGCACCAGTACGCAGCGATCGACGACACCCGCACGGTCGCGTTCCTCGACCAGATCGGCGACTTCGACGCGTTCGTCGCCCAGGTGTCGGCCTGGCTGCCGGGGCAGGACGACTGAGCTACAGCTCCTCGGCGCGCAGGGCCGAGTAGCCGGGCTTGATCTGACCCTGGATGATGCGCAGCCGCTGGCCGAAGGGCCAGAACGCCGACTTCATGGCGTTGATGGTGAGCCACTCGATCTCGTCCCACCCGAAGCCGAAGGCGTCGACCAGGTTGTGCATCTCGCGGCTCATGCTGATGTCGGACATCAGGCGGTTGTCGGTGTTGACCGTCACCCGGTAGCGCAGGCGGGTGAGCAGGCCGATGGGATGCTCGGCGATCGACGGCGCCGCCCCGGTGTGCACGTTGGAGGTGGGGCACATCTCGAGGGCGACCCGGCGGTCGCGCACGAAGGCGGCCAGCCGGCCGAGCTGGGCCCGTCCCTCGTCGTCGAACGTGATGTCGTCGACGATGCGCACCCCGTGGCCCAGGCGCTCGGCGCCGCAGAGCTGCAGCGCCTCCCAGATCGAGGGAAGACCGAACGCCTCGCCGGCGTGGATGGTGATGTGGCTGTTGGCCTTGGCGATCTCCTGGAAGGCGGCCAGGTGGCGGGTGGGCGGGTTGCCGGCCTCGCTGCCGGCGATGTCGAAGCCGACGACGCCGTCGTCGCGGTGGCGTAGCGCCAGCTCGGCGATCTCGCTCGAGTTGGCGGCATGGCGCATGGCGGTGGCCAGCGTGCCGATGGTGATGGGACGACCGGCGCTGCCGAGGCGGACGCCCTCGAGCACGGCCTCGACCACCTCGTCGAGGGTCAGCCCGCCGTCGATGTGCTGCTCGGGGGCGAAGCGCACCTCGGCGTAGACGACGCCGTCGTCGGCCAGGTCCTCGGCGCACTCGGCGGCGACCCGCACGAGGGCGTCCTTGGTCTGCATGACGCCGACCGTGTGCTCGAACGTCTCGAGGTAGAGGTCGAGGTCCTGCCGATGCGCGCCCTCGGTGAACCAGCGGCCGAGCTCGTCGGCGTCGGTGGTGGGCAACGTGTGCCCGGCGTCGCGGGCGAGGTCGATGACGGTGGAGGGCCGCAGACCACCGTCGAGGTGGTCGTGCAGCAGCACCTTGGGGGCTCGCCTGATCTGGTCGAGGGTGGGTGCAGCCATGCCCCAGGCTACCGGCGCCCGCGGCTCCGCTCACGAAGCCGAGCCGCAGGCGAGCCGTGGCCCGAGCGGCCGCAGCGAAGCTGCAGAGCGGGAAGCACCGTGACCGGTCGCCCGGACGACGTGAACGATCCGCGCGCCCTACGAGGTTCCGGGCTCGGGGAGGAAGCGCCACGCGGGGCCGTCGGCGGTCATGCGCCCGCCCGGCAGGGTGGGGAAGTGGGTGCCGAGCACCAGGGCGTCGGCGTCGACGGCGGCCGCCAGTGCGGTCTCGCGCGTGGCCTGGGCGAGCACGCGATCGGCGTCGACGACGAACGACAGCGCCGGCTCGGCGCACTGGACCGGGTGGTGGAGGATGTCGCCGGTCAGCAGCGCGGTCGCGTCGCCCGATGTCAGCCACAGCGAGGCGTGTCCCTCCGTGTGGCCGGGAGTGGGGGAGAGGCGGAGGCTCGGGCCCAGGTCGGCGTCGGGCTCGACGATGTCGGCCAGGCCGGCCTCGAAGATCGGGGCGATCGAATCGTCGCGGATGCGACGGGCGTCGATGCCGTCGTCGGCCGCCTGGGCGTCGAGCTCGGCCCCGACGTAGATGTGGCGGGCGCGGGCGAAGGTGGGCACCCAACGGCCGTCGAGCAGGTGCGTGTCCCAGCCGATGTGGTCGACGTGCAGGTGGGTGTGCACCACCATCTCGACGTCGGCCCGGTCGAAGCCGGCGGCCTCGAAGCGGTCCATGAACGGCCAGGTCTGCTCGTTCCAGTAGGGCATCTCGCGGGCCTTGTCGTTGCCGACGCACGGGTCGACGACGATCAGGCGGCCGTCGACCTCGACCACGAAGGCCTGCACCCGCATGCCGATGCGACCCTCGGCGTCGGCGTAGTGGGGCAGGAGCCAGGCGTGGCGCTGGATCGTGGCCTCCTCGGCGTCGGGGAAGAAGAACACCGGCGGGATGCCGTTGGTCTGCGCCTCCACCACGCTCGTGATGCGCGCCTCGCCCACCGTCCACCGCTGCGTCGTCTCGGTCATCGCTGCCCCTCCGTCCCCGTCACCTCGGGACGCACTATAACGACCGGTCTAGTGACGTCAGGCGATCCGTTCCACGATGAGGGGGCGGGGCTCCGGGGGCTCGGGACCGACCTCGATGGCGTCCTCGAGCGCGGCCAGCGCGGCGGGCAGCCGGGTCTCGTCGTCGACGTGGAGCATCAGCACCGGCTCGCCCGCCGCGACCGGGTCGCCGGGCTTGCGCAGGCACACGGCGCCGGCGGACGGCGACACCGCGTCCTCCTTGCGCGAGCGCCCGGCTCCCAGCCGCCACACGGCGACGCCCACAGCCCGGGCGTCGAGCCGTCGCAGGTAGCCGCCGGCCGGGGCGAGCACCTCGTGATGGATCGGCGCGGCCACCGGCTCGGCGGTGGGGTCACCGCCCTGGGCGCGGATCATCCGGTCCCACACCGCCAGCGCCCGGCCGTCGGCCAACACGGCTGCGGGGTCGGTCGCGCCATCGGCAGGCAGGCCGGCGAGCGAGACCATCTCCCGGGCGAGGGCCAGCGTGATCTCGACCAGGTCGCCGGGCCCGCCGCCGCGCAGCACCTCGAGCGCCTCGGTGACCTCCAGCCCGTTGCCGCACGCCCGGCCGAGCGGCGTGTCCATGTCGGTGATGAGGGCCACGGTGCGCACCCCGTGCGCCCGGCCCAGCCCCACCATCGTCTCGGCCAACCGCCGGGCCCGGTCGATCTCGGGGAGGAACGCGCCCGATCCCACCTTGACGTCGAGCACCAGCGACTCGGTGCCCTCGGCGATCTTCTTGGACATGATCGAGCTGGCGATCAGTGGGATGGCCTCGACCGTGGCCGTCACGTCGCGCAGCGCGTAGAGCTTGCGATCGGCGGGGCACAGCGTGTCGCTGGCGGCGCAGATGACGGCGCCGACGTCGCCGAGCTGGGCGAGGACCTGCTCGATGGGCAGCGTGGCCTGCCATCCGGGGATGGCTTCGAGCTTGTCGAGCGTGCCGCCCGTGTGGCCGAGGCCCCGCCCCGAGAGCTGGGGCACCGCCGCGCCACACGCCGCCACGAGGGGGGCGAGCGGCAGGGACACCTTGTCGCCCACGCCGCCGGTCGAGTGCTTGTCGACGGTGGGCCTGCCGACCGCCGACAGGTCGAGGCGCTCGCCGCTGTCGATCATCGCCTGGGTCCAGGTGGCCAGCTCGCCGGGCGCCATGTCGCGCAGCAGGATCGCCATGCACAGCGCGGCGGCCTGCTCGTCGGCGATGGTGCCCGCCGTGTAGCCGTCGATGAAGAACCGCACCTGCTCGTCGCTGAGGACACCGCCGTCGCGCTTGGTGCGGATGACGTCGAGCACGTCAGTCGTCATCGCCCGGCCCCTCGGCGTCGTGGAGGTCGTCCGGGCCGAAGGCGTCCGGCAGCCACTCGGCCATGGGGCGCTCGTTCACGAGCAACTCGGCGCCGCCGGCCTCGAACAGGAGCTGACGGCAACGACCGCAGGCGGCCAGGTCGTGACCCTGGGGGTCGGTGACGGCGACCGCCACGAGCCGGCCCCCGCCGGTGGCGTGCAGGGACGACACCAGGCCGCACTCGGCGCACAGCGTCAGGCCGTACGACGCGTTCTCGACGTTGCAGCCGACGACCACGCGGCCGTCGTCGACCAGCCCCGCCGCGCCCACGGGGAAGTTCGAGTAGGGCCGGTAGGCCCGCTGTGCGACCTCGGCGGCCGCGGCCCGCAGCGCACCCCAGTCGACCGCGGCCCCGGCTGCCGTCACTCGACCACGTAGGGCTGGCCGTCGGCGGCCGGCGGGCCGGGACCGTCCCACCAGCCCGGCCACCACGATGATGGTGACGATGTAGGGCGTCATCAGCAGGAAGTCGGACGGGATCGGCGTGTCGAGCACCGCCAGCCGGGTCTGCAGCTCCTCGGTGAAGCCGAAGACCAGGGCGGCGACGAAGGCCCCGACCGGGTGCCAGCGGCCGAAGATGAGCGCGGCGAGGGCGATGTAGCCCTTGCCGGCGGTCATGTTCTCGTTGAAGCTGCCGGTGGATTCGAGCGTGAACCATGTGCCGCCCAGACCGGCGACCGCGCCGCCCAGCATGACGGCGCGGTACCGCGTGCGTAGGACGTTGATGCCGACCGTGTCGGCCGCCCGCGGGTGCTCGCCCACGGCCCGCACCCGCAGGCCCCAGCGGGTGCGGAACAGCGCGAACCACAGCCCGGCCGTGAGGGCGAACATGAGGAAGACGTAGATCGTGTTGTCGAACAGCAGCGGCCCCACCAGCGGCAACCGTTCGAGCCCGGGGATGCCGAACGAGCGGAACGAGCCGGGCTGGTTGAGGTCGGGGTACTCGGACAGCACCCGGGCGCCCAGGTAGCTGGTCAGGCCCAGGGCGAAGATGTTGATCACCGTGCCGCCGATGATCTGGTCGACCTGGTACTGGATCGACAGCACGCCCAGGAACGCGCCCAGCAGCACGCCGGAGGCGATGCCGCAGCCGAGGCCGACCCAGGTGCTGTCCGCCGCGCTGGCCGTGATCGCGGCCACGAACGCGCCGGTGAGCAGCATGCCCTCGATGGCGATGTTGATCACGCCCGACCGCTCGCACAGCAGCCCGGCGAACGCCCCCAGGGCCAGCGGCGTGGCCCGGAACAGCGTGCCGTCGAGCAGGCCGATGATGCTGACGTCGTCACCGCGGGCGGCCCAGACCAGCAGGGCGACGATGAACAGCGTGAGCCCGATGCCGAAGACCAGGTAGATGCGGTCGCGCAGCACGCCGAGGGTGAGCAGCACGCCCAGCACGATGGTCACCGCGCCGAGCACGATGCCCGTCCACCGCGCCGGGATCGTCAGGTCGGGGATCTCCACGGCGTCCGACGTGCGGCTGAGCACGAACGTCGCGTCGAGACCCGACTGGCTGCCCAGCCCGAAGGCGACCAGCGTGATCAGCCCGAGGACGACGGTGGCGATGCCGAAGCCGATGCGGCGGCGCGACGACGGCCCCTCGTCGACCAGCGACGGCTCCTCGGACGGGGGGACGAGCGGCTCGGTCAGCGTGGCCGTCATCAGGCCCCCCAGCTCGTCGTGAAGCTCTGGCTGGTGCCCCGCCCCGCCTTGATGTGGTAGATCGACCGCACCAGGGCCGGGGCGGCCACGAACAGGATGATCAGCGCCTGGATGACGACGATGATGTCGACCGGCGTCGAGGTGGCGGCCTGCATGCCGGTCGAGCCGGCCCGCAGCACGCCGAACAGGAACGCCGCCGCCAGCACGCCGGCCGGGTTGGCCCGCCCGAGCAGGGCCACGGCGATGGCGTCGAAGCCGATGAACGAGTAGTAGCCGCCGGTCAGGCTGAAGCTCGGGCGACCCAGGATGTTGACCGTGCCGGCCAGCCCGGCCAGCCCGCCGGCCAACACCATGGCCAGCACGTACATGGCGGCCACGCTCATGCCGGCGTAGCGGGCCGCGAACGGGTTGAGTCCCACCGAGCGCAGGTGGAAGCCGATCGTCGAGCGCTCGAGCAGCCACCAGACGAACACCGCCGCGGCCAGGGCCAGGAAGAGGCCGGCGTGCACGGTGACGTCGCCGATCGTCACCTCGGGCAGCCGCGCAGAGTCGGCCACCGGCTTGGAGATCAGGTCGTCGCGGCCGGCGGGCTGGAAGGCGTCGGACCGCAGCGCGTAGTCGAGCAGCAGGTAGGAGATGTAGTTGAGCATGATCGTGGTGATCACCTCGTGCGCGCCGGTGCGGGCCTTGAGCACGCCGGCGATGCCGCCCCAGGCGGCCCCGCCCAGGAACCCGGCCACCACGGCCAGCGGCAGGTGGATCGCGGCCGGCAGGTCCCAGGTGAACCCCACCCAACCGGCACAGGTGGCGCCGATGACGATCTGGCCGGCGGCGCCGATGTTGAACAGCCCGGCCCGGAACGCGAACGCCACCGACAGGCCGGCGAGCGCCAGTGGCGTGGCCTCGACCAGGGTGCGGCCCAGCCCGCTGGACGAGCCGAGCGAGCTCTTCCACAGCGCGTAGTACGAGTCGTACACGACGTCCCACGAGGCCTCGAGGGTGCCCAGCGGGTGGCTGAAGAACGAGCCCCACTCGTCGAGCGTGTCGGGGTCGCTGAAGATGATGACCAGCCCGCCGACGACCAGCGCCGTGACCAGCGCCAGCACGGGGATGACCAGGCTGTTGGCCAGCGCCGCCAGCCGGGCGCCCACGCGACCGAGCGCCACCGGCGCCGCTCGCCTCGCCGTCGGACGGGGGCGGCCCCGCGGGCGGCTCGGTCGGCACGTCCGTGGCGATGCTCACGTGACCGTCACCTCTTCCTCTCCGGTGGTGTCGACGGCGGCCGCTTCATCGACGGCGCCGGCCATGAGCAGGCCGACGAGCTCGCGGCTGGCGTCGGCCCGGTCGACCATCCCGACGATGCGGCCCCGGTAGATCACGGCGATGCGGTCGGCGAGTGCCAGGACCTCGTCGAGCTCGGACGAGTTGAGCAGCACGGCGACGCCCTCGTCGCGCTTGGCCACGACCTGGCGGTGGATGTACTGGATCGAGCCGACGTCGAGGCCGCGCGTGGGCTGGCTGAGCACGAGCAGCCGGTCGCCGTGGAAGAACTCGCGGGCGATGATGACCTTCTGCTGGTTGCCGCCCGACAGCGTCGACGCCGTCGTGTCGATGGACGGGGTGCGCACGTCGAACTCGTCGACGAGCGCGGCGGCGTGGCGCCGCACGGCCCGCCGGTCGACCCGCCACCCACGCGAGAAGGGTCGGTTGCCGATCTGGTTGAGCACCAGGTTCGCGGCGACCGGGAAGCTGCCGACCAGGCCGTCGCGCTGGCGGTCCTCGGGCACGTGGGCGATGCCGGCCCGGAACATCTGCAGGGGGCTGTGCCCGGTGACGTCGGCGCCGTCGAGGTGGACCGAGCCGGCCTCGACGTGGCGGAGGCCGCAGATGGCCTCGACCAGCTCGGTCTGCCCGTTGCCCTGCACGCCGGCCACGGCGACGATCTCGCCGGCCCGCACGTCGAGGGACACGCCGTCGACCACCCGGTGGGCGCGGTCGTCGCGCACGACCAGGTCGGCGACCTCGAGCACCGGCGCCCCGGGGTCGGCCGGGGTCTTGTCGACGACGAGCTGGACGTCGCGGCCCACCATCAGGGTGGCGAGCGCCTGCTCGTCGGACTCGTCGGGCGTGGTCTCGCCCACCACCTCGCCGCCCCGCAGCACGGTGATGCGGTCGGCGATGCCGACCACCTCGCGCAGCTTGTGGCTGATGAAGATGACGGCGCGCCCGCCCGCCGCGAGCTGGCGGATGATGTCCATCAGCTCGTCGATCTCGGTGGGCGTGAGCACCGCGGTGGGCTCGTCGAGGATGAGGCAGCGGGCGTCGCGATACAGCGCCTTGAGGATCTCGACCCGCTGCTGGACGCCGACCGGCAGGTCCTCGACGGTGGCGTCCGGGTCGACCGCCAGGCCGTAGCGGTCGGACAGCTCCGCCACCCGCTTCCGGGCCTCGTCGCGGTCGATGGTGCCCAGCGCGCCGGCGGGCTCGACGCCGAGCATGACGTTCTCGGCCACGGTGAACACCGGCACCAGCATGAAGTGCTGGTGCACCATGCCGACGCCGGCGGCGATGGCGTCGGCCGGCGACGACGCCTGCAGCGGCTCGCCGTCGAGCAGGATCTCGCCCTCGTCGGCCCGGTACAGGCCGAAGAGGATGTTCATGAGGGTGGACTTGCCCGCGCCGTTCTCGCCGAGCAGGGCGTGGACCTCTCCGTCCTCGACGGAGAGGTCCACGTCGTTGCAGGCCACGACGCCGGGGAACCGCTTGGTGATGCCCCGGAGCTCGACCTTCATCGGTTCAGGCGACTCAGGCCGTCGGGCGACGTCTCGATCTCGCCGTCGATGATCTGCTGGCGCAGCTCCTCGAGCCGGTCCTTGACCTCCTGCGGGACCTCGTCCTCGAACTCGTTGAACGGGGCGATGCCGACGCCGTCGTTCTCGAGCGTGCCGAGGTTGGTGCCACCCTCGAACTCGTCGTCGGCCGCGGCGACCGCCACGTCGTGCACGGCGACGTCCATGTTCTTCATGACCGACGTCAGGAACAGGTCGCAGCTGTCTGCGACCGACACGCAGCCGTCGGTGTCGACCCAGATGAGCTTGGCGTCGCTACCGGCCGCCTCGATGGCGGCGATGGAGCCCCGGCCCACCGGGCCGGCCACCGGCATGATGATGTCGGCGCCCTGGTCGAGGAGGGTCTGGGTGTTGGCCCGGCCCTTGGCCTCGTCCTCGAAGTCACCGGTGAACAGGCCATCGTCCTCGGCGTTGCTCCACCCGATGAGCTGCACGTCGGTGCCGCTGTCGGTGTTGTACTGGTCGATGCCGAGCTCGAAGCCCTTCATGAAGATGTTCACCGTGGGGATGTTGATGCCCCCGTAGGTGCCCACCGTGCCGGTCTCGGACATGGCCGCGGCCACGTAGCCGGCCAGGAACGCGGCCTGGTCGGTCGAGAACGTGAGCTCGGCCACGTTGTCGAAGTTGCGGTCGGCCTCGGCCTCGGCGTCGAACAGGTCGTTGTCGACGATGGCGAAGAGCTGGTCGGGGTTGGCCTCGGCCGCGTCGGCCGTGGCGTCGCCCAGCAGGAAGCCCACCGTGACGATCAGGGTGCAGCCCTGGTCGAGGAAGGCCTGGATGTTGGGGGCGAAGTCGGCCTCGGTCTGCGACTCGAGGAACTCCGGCTCGAACCCGAGCTCCGCGCCCGCATCCTCGACGCCCTTGTAGGCGGTCTGGTTGAAGGACGCGTCGTCGACACCGCCCGTGTCGGTCACCTGGCAGGCGGTGAAGTCGCCGCCACCCCCGCCGCCGTCACCGCTCGAGGCTGTGTCATCGTCGTCGTCGCCGCAGGCGGCGGCGACCATGGCCAGCGCCAGCACCGCTGCGAGGGCCTTGACCCGTCGTCGTTGCATCATCCGTTCGTAACTCCCTGTCGAGGAACGCATGACCTGGCGGTCACCTTCGGCACGTTAGTCACATTTCCCACCGTGACGAGGGGATGAGCGACGTCGCGGTCAGAGCTGTGACACGCCCGCAACCGATCCGTCACCGACGGCGCTGTGGAGGTGACAGATGGCGCAGGCCGTCCCGCGCCCCCGGTCGCGGCCCGGCCCTCGGCGCTACCGTCGTTGCGTGCTCGCCCCGCCGACCGATCCGTTCGACCTCGCGAACCGCGCCGCCCAGGTGCTCGCCAAGGCCACGGGCGTCGATCGCCACGACGTCGCGGTCGTTCTCGGCTCGGGCTGGCGCCCCGCCGCGGAGCGCATGGGCAAGGTCGCGGCCGAGGCGGCGACCACCGACCTGCCGGGCTTCCCGGCGTCGACGGTGGCCGGCCATGCCGGCAGCGTCCGCTCGATCAGCGCGCCGGGCGGCCGGCAGGTGCTGGCCTTCGTCGGCCGTGTCCACGGCTACGAAGGCAACGATCCCGCCACCGTCGTGCACGCGGTGCGCACGGCTCACGCCGCCGGGTGCAGCGTGGTCGTGCTCACCAACGCCGCCGGGGGCATCCGCCAGGGGCTCAGCGTCGGTCAGCCGGTGCTCATCGCCGACCACCTCAACCTGACCGGACAGTCGCCGGTGGCGGGCCCGCTGCCCCCGGACGGCGTGCCGCCCCGGTTCGTCGACCTGACCGACGCGTACGCGCTCCGGCTGCGGGCCCTGGCCCGCGAGGTCGACCCATCGCTGGTCGAGGGGGTGTACGCCGGGCTGCCCGGGCCCCACTACGAGACGCCGGCCGAGATCCGCATGCTGCGGACCCTGGGCGCCGACCTGGTGGGCATGTCGACCGTGTGGGAGGCCATCGCCGCCCGCCACCTGGGCCTCGAGGTGCTGGCCCTGTCGCTGGTGACCAACCTGGCGGCCGGCCTGAGCGGCGAGCCGTTGAACCACGAGGAGGTGCTCGAGGCGGGCCGAACGTCCGCCGAGCGCATGGGCACCCTGCTGGCCGACGTCGTCGATCGCCTGTGACCCCCGACGACCTGGTCGCCGCGGCTCGGGCATGGCGGGACGACGACCCCGACCCCGAGACCCGTGCCGAAGTCGACCGCCTGCTCGCCGCGGGCGACGGCGGCCTGCCGGACCTGACCGCGCTCGCCGACCGGTTCGGCGCCCGGCTGCAGTTCGGCACGGCCGGCCTGCGGGGCGAGATGGGGGCCGGGCCCAACCGCATGAACCGGGCGGTGGTCATCCGGGCCACCGCCGGGCTCGCCGCCCACCTGGCGGCCACCGGGCACGCGGGCGAGCCGGTGATCGTGGGCTACGACGCCCGCCACCGGTCCGACCGCTTCGCCGCCGACGCGGCTGCGGTGCTGGCCGCGGCCGGCTTCCCCGTGCACCTGGCCGACCGGCCGCTGCCCACGCCGATCGTGGCCTTCGGTGTCACCCACCTGACCTGCTGCGCCGGCATCCAGGTCACCGCGAGCCACAACCCGCCCCGCGACAACGGCTACAAGGTGTACCTGGGCGACGGCGCCCAGATCGTGCCCCCGTCCGACGCCCAGATCTCGGCGCGCATCGACGAGGTGGGACCGCTGCCGTCGGTGCCGCGGGCCGCGCCGGACGACCCGCGGATCGTGCCGGCCGGCGACGCGCTGGTCGACGCCTATGTGGCCGGTGCCCTCGCACAGGTGACGGCTCCGCTCGCCCGGGACGTGCAGATCGTCTACACCCCCATGCACGGTGTGGGGCGGGACGTGCTGGCCGATGTCCTCGTCCGGGCCGGTTTCGACGCGCCCACCGTCGTCCCCCAGCAGGGCGAGCCCGATCCGGACTTCCCGACCGTCGCCTTCCCCAACCCAGAGGAGCCGGGCGCCCTCGACCTGGCCCTGGCGCTCGCCACCGCCGGGTCCGCCGACGTCGTGCTGGCCAACGATCCCGACGCCGACCGCTTGGCCGTCGCCCTGCCCGACGCGGCTGCGCCCGGCGGGTGGCGGGCGCTCAGCGGCGACGAGATCGGCATCGTGCTGGCCGACTGGCTGCTCGAGCACGGCACAGGACCGGACCGGCTGGTGGTGACGTCGGTCGTGTCGTCGTCGATGCTGAGTCGCCTGGCCGCCGCCCGGGAGGTGGCCTTCGCCGAGACGCTGACCGGGTTCAAGTGGCTGGCCCGGGCCGCGCTCGACCGGCCCGACCTGCGCTTCGTGTACGGCTACGAGGAGGCGCTCGGGTCGTGCGTGGGCACGCTGGTGCGCGACAAGGACGGCATCACGGCCGCGCTGGCGTTCGCCGAGCTGGCCGCCGCCGAGAAGCTGCGGGGGCGCACGGTCCTCGATCGCCTCGACGACCTGGCCCGCGAGCTGGGCGTGCACGCCACCGGCCAGCGCTCGATCCGCATCGAGGGGGCCGACGGGCTGGTTCGCATGGCCGCCGCGGTCGACGCCCTGGCCGCCTCGCCCCCCACGGCATTGGCGGGGGTGGCGGTCGACCAGGTCGAGGACCTGCGGCTCGGCCTGCGCCTGCCGCCCACCGACGGCGTGGTGGTGCGCGGTGATGGGGTGCGGCTGATCGTGCGGCCGTCGGGCACCGAGCCCAAGCTCAAGTGCTACGCCGAGGCCGTGGTGCCGGTCGCCGGGGCCGACCTGCCCGCGGCCCGTGCCCGGGGGGCCGAGACGATGGAGGCGATCCTGGCCGAGGCCGTCGCGCTGGTCGAAGCCGGCTGACCCGGCTCCCCGTTCCGGCAGCGCCGGGGGTCAGGCGGTGCCGAAGAGGCGGTCGCCCGCGTCGCCGAGGCCCGGGACGATGAACGCCCGCTCGTCGAGCCGCTCGTCGACCGCGGCCGTGACCACCCGCTCGACCAGGCCCGACCGCTCGATGTGGGACACGCCCTCGGGCGCGGCCAGGACGCACACCCCTGTCAGCGCGCCCGCGCCGCGGTCGTGCAGGATCTGGCACGCGTGGGCCAGCGAGCCCCCGGTCGCCAGCATGGGGTCGAGCACCAGCACCGGCCGGCCGGCCAGGTCGGTCGGCACGGAGTTCATGTACGGCTCGGGCTGGAGGGTGTCCTCGTTGCGGGACACGCCGATGAACGCGGTGTCGGTCTCGGGCAGCAGCCGCAGCACCGCGCCGTGGAGCCCCAGGCCGGCGCGCAGCACCGGCACGACGAGTGGTGGGCGGGGGATGCGGATGCCCCGCGCCGCACCCATGGGCGACGTCACGTCGACGTCCTCGGTGGGCAGGGTGCGGCACGCCTCGTAGACGAGCATGCCCGCCAGCTCGTCCATGGCGAGGCGGAACGCGGCCCGGTCGGTGGTCTCGTCCCGCAGGCGGGTCAGCAGGCGGGCGGCGAGCGGGTGGTCGACGACGGTCAGCTCCATACGGCCCGCAGTCTCGCACCTGGCGATCCCCCGCCGGCCGACCCGCGCCATGCTGCCATCACCCGCTGCGGGTGACGACCGCGGGACGCGTGGGGCGTGATGCTTGTGCCCGCGATCCATCGACACGCCGAGGCAGACGCCGATGAGCTTCCTGTACGAGGTCAGGGTGCGCGGCCGGCTGAGCCGCACACTGGCGATCGAGTTCGAGCAACTGGCGTTGGCCGCCAACGTCGAGCCGGTCGAGACAGTGCTCAGCGGGCCCGTCGAGGACCAGGCCGCGCTTCACGGGCTGCTCCGGCGCATCGAGTCGCTCGGGCTGGAGCTGCTCGAGGTGCGGCGGTTCCCGTTCGTGCCGGAGACGTCGTCCGTTCCGGACCCGTAGGTCACGGGTCGCCCGGTCGCGGGCCGGGACCGCGGCACGTCCTGGCCGCTCAGGTCACCGGGCCCACGGGGATGGCGGCGGCCGCCGCAGGGTTCACGTGGTCGCGCACCTTGCGCAGCAGGCTGGCGAGCTGGGCCTGCTCGTCGGCCGACAGGGCGATGGTGAGGTGCTCCTCGACGTGGACGAGGTGCGGGCCGACCGCGGCGGTGATGCGCTCGAGGCCTCGTGGCGTGAGCGCCGCGTACGAGCCGCGCCGGTCGGACGGGCAGGGGACGCGCTCGGCCAGGCCGGCGTCCTCGAGGCGGTCGATCGCCCGCGTCAGGCCGCTGGGGGTGAGGCTCGTCTGGGCGGCGAGGTCGCTCATCCGCAGGTGGCGACCGGGCGAGCGCGCCAGGCGCAGGAGCAGCTCGAACCACTGGAGCGGCAGGTCGGCGTCGCGCTCGAGCAGACGGTCGAGCTGCGACCGCAACGCCGTGGTGCTCTCGATGAGCAGGCCCACCAGGGTGAGGCGGTCGTCGCTCAGGGGGTCCATGGCGAGGAATCCTACGGCCGATAGTTGCGGGGTCAAGCATGAAGGCAGCCCCCGGCGGGGTGCACGGGAGGTGCAAATTACTCCGGGTAGCGCGATGATGCCTGCGGTCGCCGCCGAGATCCGTTCGACCGGTGTCGGCGGTAGGGCTCACAGGCTCGAGGGGGAACCAGATGTCCGAGGAAGCACCGTCCGCCGCGCCGGCGCCTGCAGGTGGACCGGCGGCGTCGCCGTCGTCCGGGTCCAGCATCGGCGACACGCTCCGGTGGCTCGTCGTCGCCGCGTGCGCCGGCTCGGCCGTCATCCACTTCGCCTACGCCCCCACGCACATCGACGAGGACGCCGTGCACGGCGCGTTCTTCCTGACCGTCGCCTGGGGCCAGCTCGGCGTGGCCTTCGCGCTGGCCCGCTGGCGCGAGATCCGCTGGCCCTGGTGGGCGGCGGTGGGCCTCAACGCCGCCGTCATCGGCGTCTGGGTCGTGTCGCGCACCGCCGGCGTGCCGGGCTCCGACGCCGAGTCGGTGGGGTTCCCCGACGCGCTGGCGACCGGGCTCGAGGCGGTGGCCGTCGCCGGCGCGCTGCTGGCGTTGCGCCCCGCGGTGGCCGGCCGCCCCGTCGGCCGGCTCAACCCGATCGTGGGCGGCGTGGCGGCGCTGGCGCTGGTGGGCGTGGTGTCGGCTTCGGTCACGCCGTCGATCGCCGGCGAGCACGAGCACGGCGGAAACGGCCACGGTGCCGAGGGCGAGTCAGCGTCTGCCGGAGGCCACGACCACGGCGACACGCAGGCGTTGGCCGCCGTCGACCGCGAGGACCGCTGCGACCTGGGGTTCAACACCGCGGCGTTCAACGAGGTGAGCGTGCCGGGCGTGCCCCACGCTCACGACGACGGGCAGCAGGTCGACTTCACGCTCGACGAGTGGGCCGACGTGTTCGTCGACCCGGCCGACGGCATCCCGGCGGACGTGGTCGTCGACTTCATCGAGCAGCGCCCGGTCTTCCGTGACGGCATCCTCTCCGGCGGCCTGACCCACACGCTCGAGCCCGACCCGTGGAACCCGATGACCGACCCCGACAAGTGCGCCGCCCTGGCCGACGAGCTGCAGCAGGCCAAGGAGGTGGCGGCGGCCTACCCGACGATCGCGGACGCCGAGGCCGCGGGCTATCGCAAGGTCACCACCTACTACCCCGGCATCGCCGCCCACTACATGAACTTCGAGCACCTGCAGGACGGCTTCGTGCTCGACGAGCCCGAGATGCTGCTCTACGACGGCGACGGGCCCACGGCGAGCGTCGTCGGCCTGAGCTACTACATCCTCAAGCAGGGCGACGAGGAGCCCACCGAGGGCTTCACGGGCGACAACGACCACTACCACCGGCACGTCGGCCTGTGCATCAAGGACGGCGTGGTGGCCGCAGGCTCGACCACCTCGGAGGAGGACTGCGGGTCCCTCGGGGGCGAGAAGTCCGACGGCACCGCCGGCTGGATGAGCCACGTGTGGATCACCCCCGGGTGCGAGAGCGCCTGGGGCGTGTTCTCGGGGGCCAACCCGACGCTCACGGTGCGCACGCCGGGCGACACCGCCCAGATGCCGTCGGGCTGCGGCACCGGCAAGACCATGGACGACGCCCTCGCGTTCGACAGCGGCGGCGACGGGCCGTCGGTCTGACCGCCCGAGCCCCGGCCCACTGGCTCGGGGGGCGCGTCCCCGCCTCCCGGGTCAGTAGTGCCAGGGGTAGTCGGACCAGTCGGGCTCGCGGCGCTCGAGGAACGAGTCGCGCCCCTCTTCCGCCTCGGTCGTGCCGTAGGCCAGGCGGGTCGCCTCGCCCGCGAAGACCTGCTGGCCCACCAGCCCGTCGTCGATCAGGTTGAACGCGAACTTGAGCATGCGCTGGGCGGTCGGGCTCTTGCCCGTGATCTTCCGCGCCCACTCGAGGCCGACCCGCTCGAGGTCGGCGTGGTCGACCACGGCGTTGACCATGCCCATGCGGTGGGCGTCGTCGGCCGTGTACGTGTCGCCCAGGAAGAAGATCTCCCGGGCGAACTTCTGCCCCACCTGCCGGGCCAGGTAGGCCGAGCCGAACCCGCCGTCGAAGCTGGCCACGTCGGCATCGGTCTGGCGGAAGCGGGCGTGCTCTCGGCTGGCGATCGTCAGGTCGCACACCACGTGCAGGCTGTGGCCCCCGCCGGCGGCCCACCCGGGCACCAGGCAGACGACCACCTTGGGCATCATGCGGATGAGCCGCTGCACCTCGAGGATGTGCAGCCGCCCTGTGCGGGCCGGGTCGGCCGTCTCGATCGAGTCGTCCTTGGCGTAGCGGTAGCCGTCGCGGCCCCGGATGCGCTGGTCGCCACCGGAGCAGAACGCCCACCCGCCGTCGCGGGGCGACGGTCCGTTGCCGGTGAGGAGCACGCAGCCGACGTCGGATTGCTGGCGGGCGTGGTCGAGCACCCGGTACAGCTCGTCGACCGTGTGGGGGCGGAAGGCGTTGCGGACCTCTGGCCGGTCGAACGCGACGCGGACGGCGCCCACGTCGGCGGCCCGGTGGTAGGTGATGTCGGTGAGCTCGAAGCCGTCGACCTCGTGCCAGACGTCGGGATCGAACAGGGCGGAGACCATCGGCCCGTTCTAGTCCGCGGCCGCGGCGGTGCCGTAACGCTCCAGGTGGACGACCTGGTCGACCGGCTTGCGGCCCTTGGGCCCGTAGTGGCCGATGGGCCAGCCGAGGGGGACGATGCAGCATGGCTCGACCGACAGCGGCAGGCCCAGGATGCGGCGGGCGACGGTGGTCGACCACAGCGGCAGGGTGACGAGCGAGGCCCCCAGCCCGACGGCGCGCGCCGCGAGCAGCAGGTTCTGCACGCTCGGGTAGATCGACCCGTAGTGCGAGCTGTTGGCCACGGCCGGCATGGGCACGTACGGCACCTTGCCGCCGCCGCGCAGGCACGCGACCACCAGCACGGGGATCTCGGTGAAGTGATCGACCTGCCACTGCACCGAGCGCAGGATCTTGGCGGTCTGCGGGTCGTCGCCCCGCAGCTTCTCCCCGGCCCGGCCGTACAGCGACCAGGAGCGGCGGTACTGCACCTGGAACCGCGCCTTGGTCGACCGGTCGGTGACCACGACGAACTCCCAGTTCTGGCCATTCGATCCGGTGGGCCCCTCGAGGGCCAGCTCGATGCAGCGCCGCACGATGCCCAGGTCGACCGGGTCGGGCAGCACGCGTCGGACCGCCCGCTGGCTCACCAGCGCGTCGACGAGCGGCATGGCCAGCCGACGCTCCACCTCGGCGAGGTCGTCGGTCGGGGGCAGGTCTCTGTCCATGCTGGTGAGCCTCGCGGAATTCCGGGGCGCCCGCCGCCCGGCGGGCGGGCCACGGCGGGCGGCCGGCTCAGTCGGGGGTGGGGTCACCCGCCTGGCCGGACAGGTCGACCTGGGCGTCGACCAGGGCCAGGACGTGCGCGGCCAGAAGGTCGCCGCCCGCGGGGGTGAGGTGGATGCCGTCGGGCTGGCGCACCTCGACCGGCGTGCCCGCCGCGTCGGGGACGACCTCCGCATAGGCCCCCGCGGGACCGCCGACCACGACCGCGGGATCGACGAACGTCACCCACGGCCGGCTGGCGGCCTCGGTGGCGTAGGTCTGGTTGAGCGCCGCCAGGCGGGCGCCGTAGTCGGGGGTGCGCATGGGTGGCTGGCCCACCCACACGATCATGCGGTCGTCGGCTCGCAGCCGGTCCATCAGCGCACCCACGCGGCGGCCGTACTCCTCGGCCCACCGGGGGTCGTCGACCTGGGCGGGGGTGCCGTCGGCCAGCACGATGCCCTGCGCGTCGTTGGCTCCGAACACGACGACCACGACCTCGGCGTCGTGGGCCTCGATGTCCTCGTCGAGCGCGGTGGGCCAGTCGTAGTAGTCGTGCCGCGTCAGGCCGGACGCCGACTCGTAGTGCAGCTCGGGGTCGACGAGGTCCGTCGCCTCCGACGCCCCCATCAGCGACTCGCCGAACACCTGGGCCGTGAAGTCGCCACCGACCCACAGACGCAACGGCTCCGCTGTGGTGGGCGTGCGCAGGGTGAACGGGGCGCCGTCGGTGCCGCCCGCTCGCCCGCTGCGGTGCCGGCGCCGTCCCGCGGGCTGTCGTCGGGGCTGGCCCCGCTGCCGGGCGCCCGGCGGGAGTCGCGGGCCGACTCGGGTGGCCCGGAGGTCGGGGCGTCGTCGTCGCCCGCGACCCAGTCCGCGAGCTGGCGGACGCGGTAGAGCTGCAACACGTGGCTGACGTCCTGGACGGGGTGCCACACCGCCAGCGACCGGTCGCGGGACGCACCGGGGGGCTTGCGCTCGGCGCGCTCGACCAGCGCGTCTGCGTTGACGAGCATGGCCAGCACCAGCGCCGCCACCATGATCACGAGCACCCGGCCGGCCGGCTGCACGCCGGCGATCACGTCGAGCTCGTCGTCGTCGAGGTCGTCGCGGCGCTGGTCGTCGTCCGGTTCGACGCGCGGCCCACGGTCGTCGGATGCCGCCGTTCCCTCGCGCCCGGCCGCCCCGCCGATGTGCCCGTCGGCGACCGAGGCCGGAGGATCGCCCGGCCGGGCGTCGTCGTGCGCCGGCCGTCTGGCCCGACCCCGACGCTCGCCCAGCACATCCAGCTCCTCGGGCACGGTGGGATCGTCGCCGGGCCACCCGGGCGGGACCGGGGCGTGGTGCGGGTCGGTGCCGGTGGGCGTGGTCATCAGAAGGGCAGGTACCCGAACGGGGCGGCACCGTCGGGGCCGAGGGCACCGACGAGGGTGAGGCCGGCGGCCAGGATCGCCACCTGGGCGACGGGGGTCAGGGTCGAGAAGCGGGCCCGCGCTCCGAGGGTGCGGCGGTCGGACAGGAACTGGCAGACGACGGCGGCGACGATGACGGCGACCACGAGCAGCGTGACCAGGCCGGTGTCACCGCCGGCGGCGGTGGCGATGCGACCGAGGACCTCGAGCCCGGTGCCCACCGAGTCGGCCCGGAAGAACACCCAGGCCAGGCAGACCAGGTTGAACGTGACGACCCACCGCACCACGGCCCCCACCGGCCCCGGCGCGACCCCCGCGACGCCGCGGTCGGCGGACCACGACGCGGCCACCCTCTCTCCCACCAGGTACAGGCCGTGCAGGCACCCCCAGACCGCGAACGTCCAGCCTGCGCCGTACCAGAGGCCGCCCAGGACCATCGTGATCATCAGGTTGCGGCAGGTCGTCGCGGCGCCGCGCCGGTTGCCGCCGAGGGGGATGTACAGGTAGTCGCGCAGCCAGCGCGAGAAGGTCACGTTCCAGCGCTCCCAGAACTCGCGCACCGAAAGCGCCCGGTACGGGGCGTCGAACGCGAGCGGGTACTGGATGCCGAGCAACAAGGCGCAGCCGATGGCGATGTCCGTGGCCCCGGAGAAGCCCGCGTACACCTGGACGGCGAACGTGTACGCGCCGACCAACAGCTCGAGCCCGCTGGCCGAGCCCGGCGCGGCGAAGGCCGGGTCGACGAGCTCGCGCCCGAGGAACCCGGCGATGACCAGGGCCTTGAACAGCCCGACGCCCACGAGCACGAACGCATCGGTGGCGGGGACCCTGCGGGGGTCGGGCCGCTCGTGGAACTGGGGCACCAGCTCGTCGACCCGCACGACCGGGCCGGCGACGAGGTGCGGGAAGAAGCACAGGTAGAGCAGCAGGTCGCCGAAGGGGACCGGCTCCACGTCGCCCCGGCCCACGTCGACCACGTAGCTGATGGCGTGCAGGGTGAAGAACGAGATGCCGACCGGCACCAGCAGGCCCAGCACCGGCTCGGTATCTGACAGACCGACGCTGCCGAGCGCGTCGGTGACGGAGTCGATGAGGAAGCCGTGGTACGCGAACACGCCCAGCACGGCCAGGTTGGCCGCCACGGCCACGCGCACGAGGCGCCGGCTCCGGACCGTCGGTCCGCTCGCGGACATCGACCGGTGGGCGGCCGTCGCCAGCGCGCCGTTGACGACCGCCGAGCCCACCACCACGAACACGAACCGCAGGTCGACCCAGCCGCAGAAGTAGAGGCTGACGACGGTCATCGTCGCCCGCCACACCAGGTAGTGCGGGCGCAGCAGCCAGTTCACCGTGAAGGCGCCGATGAAGAAGACCGCGAAGGCGACGGTGGGGAACAGCATGTTCGCCCCGGGGGTGACTGGTTGCGGGAGGGTTGCCGCCGATCGTACAGATGCCCGTCAAGTCCGTCGGTGATGGTGGCGGACCGCGGAGCGGCCCTGGTCAGACCCCGTGAACCGCCACCTCCGAGATGGCGGTGAAGTCACGGACGGGGGCCGCGGTGACCCCGTCGATGCGCAACGACACGGTCGACGTGGTGGCGTCGACCGCCACCTGCTGGGCGGTCGGGCTGTCGCTGAGCGGCTGGGTGACCTCGGTGCCGTCGTCGAAGCGCCACGTCACCGAGACCGGGCGCCGGTTCTCGCCCCACCGATCCGCGCCGTCGCACGGATCGACCTTGGCGTAGCCGGGCAGCAGCGACACCCCCAGCACCCGGTGGCTGCCGTCGAGCTGGAACGAGAGCCACTGCCCCGTGGCGTCTCCCGCCATGCGCCACGCGCTGCCGGTCAGCCCGTCGACCAGGTTGGTGCCCTCGTAGCTGACGGGCTCGCTGCACGCGTCGATGCCCGCCGGCGCGGCCCCGGGGACCCCCACGTCGGTGACCGCGAGCGGAACCGGCGTGGGGGTGGTGGTCGGTGCGGTGGACGTCGTCGTGACGCCCTCCGGCGACGTCGAGGGCGACGTGGTCGACGAGCCCGACGCGTCCGACCCGATGGCCTCACCCAGGTCGACGCCGGCCGTGGATGCCTCGTCGCCGTCGCCATCGCCCCCGCACGCGGCCACCACGGCGAGCAGCAGCGTCGCCAGGGCCACGGGCACGATCCTCGGCAGTCTCCGTCCTCTCGCGGTTGGCGCCACCGTCCAGGCGCCTCAGCGCGTTGCGTCGTCGATGCGGGCGATCAGGTCGTCGTCGAGCCGGTCGAGCACGTCGAGGGCACCCAGGTTCTCGTGCACCTGGTCGACGCGGCTGGCGCCGGTGATCACGGTCGACACGTGAGGGTTGCGTGCGCACCAGGCCAGCGACAGCTGCGCCAGCGAGCAGCCCAGGTCGTCGGCCACGGCGGCCAGCCGCCGCACCTTGGCGTTGCTGTCGGGGTCGGTGAGCATCTCGGCCAGCCACTCGTAGCCAGGCAACGTCGCTCGGCTGCCCTCGGGCACCCCGTCGAGGTACTTGCCGGTGAGCAGGCCCGACGCCAGGGGGCTCCACGTGGTGAGGCCCAGCCCGATGTCGTCGTAGAGCCGCACGTACTCGCGCTCGACCTTGCGCCGGTTGAACAGGTTGTACTCGGGCTGCTCGACGACCGGCTTGTGCAGGTGGTGCCGGTCGGCGATCGACCACGCGGCGCGGATCTCGTCGGCGGACCACTCGGAGGTGCCCCAGTAGTGGGCGCGCCCCGACGACACGATGTCGGACATCGCCCACACCGTCTCCTCGATGGGCGTCTCCGGGTCCGGGCGGTGGCAGTAGATGAGGTCGAGGTGGTCGAGCCCGAAGCGCTCGAGTGACGGGTCGATGGCCTCGAGCAGGTACTTGCGGTTGAGCGTGTCGCGTGCGTTGACCGAGCCGTCGAGGCCCCAGAAGTACTTGGACGACACGAGGTAGGACTCGCGCGGCCAGCCGAGGGCGGCGATGGCCTCGCCCATGATGCGTTCGGATCCGCCGCCCGCGTACGCCTGTGCGTTGTCGAAGAAGTTGATGCCGGCGTCGTAGGCGGCGGCCAGGCAGTCGCGGGCACGCCCGACGTCGAGCTGGGGGCCGAAGCTGACCCACGAGCCGAACGACAGGACGCTCACCTTGAGCCCGGACCGGCCGAGCCGGCGGTACGTCATCTCCATGGGCGCTCTCCTGGTCTCGACGGCGGGGACGGAGGGACCCTACTGGCCGATCCGCGGACGTCGTCCAGCGCCCGTCGCACCGTTTCTGCCGCCGTGGACGGCCTCTGCCAGACTGGCGGCCATGCGAGCGGTGGTGATCTACGAGAGCCTCACGGGCAACACGGCCAGGGCGGCCAGGCTCGTCGCGGACGAGGTCGCCGCACACGGCGTCGAGGTCGCCGTCTACCCGATCACCGACATCGGCCTCAAGGACCTGGCCGAGGCCGACATCGTGTTCGTCGGCACGTGGGTGGACGGCCTGATCCTGTTCGGCCACCGCCCCGGGCGGGCGGGTCGCATCAGGGCCATGCCGGTCGTCGACGGCAAGCGCGTCGCCGCGTTCATGACCTATGCCATCCATGCCGGCAAGGCGCTCGACCGGTTCGCCAAGGTGCTCGACGAGCGGGGCGCGGACGTCGTGGCCCGGGTGCTGCTCCGCCGCGACCGCCTCGAGGTGGGCATCGGCGACTTCGTGGCGTCGTCGCTGGCCACCGTCCCGGCCTGACCACGCGCCGGCCGCGGCGCCTGTCATCCAACCGCGTAACTGGGGGGAGTCACCTGTGCGATCTTCGACCCGCCGCACCATCCTGTGGGCGCTCGCACTCGTCGTCGCGCTGGCGCTCGTGGGCGTGGCCTACCTGCAGGGCGGCGAGCAGGTCGACAACGCGGCGGCCCCCGCGTCGCCCAGTCCCCAGGTGCCCGACGACCCGGGTGACGCCTGCGGCGAGGCCGCCTCGACAGATCCCGCCGACCTGGGCGTCGGCCGCACGCTGGCGCGCTGCGGCTCTGGCGCCCCGGGTGCCG
This sequence comes from uncultured Acidimicrobiales bacterium, assembly GCA_963735395.1. Taxonomy (GTDB): domain Bacteria; phylum Actinomycetota; class Acidimicrobiia; order Acidimicrobiales; family VFJN01; genus ZC4RG19. The sequence continues at coordinate 228,874 of CAVTKV010000004.1, forward strand.
CGCCGTTGGCGCAGGCGACGACCGTGCGGGTCGCCCTGCCCGAGCGGTCCGAGGCGGCGGCGCCGGTGCTCCTCGCCGACGCGCTGGGCGAGTTCGAGGCCGAGAACCTACAGGTCGAGCTGGTCGCCCTCGACCAGGCGGACGCGTACGAGGCCATGACCGAGGGCGACCTCGACGTGGTCGTCGGCGGTGTCGACGCCGCCTTCTTCGACGCCGTCCACGACGGTCTCGCCGCCCGGCTGGTGCTCGGCGGCCAGGTGACGCGGGCGCCCAGCGACCTGGCGTCGGCCCAGGCCGGGCTGTGGCTCCGTGCCGACCTGATCTCGGACGAGGACAAGTGGGACAACGTCGCGGACCAGACCGTTCTGGTGCCGGGGGGCATGGGGAGCTCGGCGCTCTACCCCATCGACACGACGCTCAGCCAGCACGAGATGGGGGTCAACGCGGTCGACTTCGTGGCGTCGTCGGCGGACGACGCGGCCGACCGGCTGCAGAGCGCGGACGTGGGCGGCGCCTGGCTGACCGAGCCCGCGGCCACCACCGTGGCCGACGACCCGGCCCTGCGCATGGTGGCGACGCTGCCGGGCAGCGAGTCGATCGACGGCACGGTGTTCTCGCCCCGGTTGCTGGGCGCCGACCGGGCCGCGGGTCTGGCCTACACCCGGGCCATCGTCCGCACGATCAACACCTACCTGGCCGACGGCTACAGCGACGAGGCGCTGACCGAGCTGGCCGCCACGCTCGACGTGTCCGAGGAGGAGCTGGAGGCGGGGCCGGCCCCACTGTTCGACTGGGAGCTGCGCTCGGGCACCACCGCCCGCATCCAGCAGGCGCTGGTGACGGCAGGCGGGGTGAGCTACGAACGCCCGGCGTCGGAGCGCGGGTTGGTCGACCGCACCCTGGTCGCCGACGTCGTCACCGCGGGCTAGTGGTGCCGGCCCACGTCCACGGGTAGTCGGCGTCCTCACAGTCGCGGGCGGCGTCGGCCAGGGCCAGGGGCGCGAACGTGTCGATCATCACGGCCAGCTCGTCGGTGGCGTCCCGGCCCAGCGAGGCCTCGACGCTGCCCGGTTGCGGGCCGTGGGTGAAGCCCCCGGGGTGCAGGCTCAGCGACCCGACGCCGATGCCGGCCCCCTTGCGGCTTGTGAAGTCGCCGTCGCAGTAGAACAGGACCTCGTCGCTGTCGACGTTGGCGTGGTTGTAGGGCGCCGGCACCGCCAGCGGGTGGTAGTCGAGCTTGCGGGGCACGAAGCTGCACACCACGAACCGGGGACCGGCGAAGGTCTGGTGCACCGGCGGCGGCTGGTGGACCCGCCCGGTGAGCGGCTCGAAGTCGTGGATGGACAGCCGGTACGGGTACAGGCAGCCGTCCCACCCCACGACGTCGAACGGGTGGTGGGCGTAGCGGTAGCGCGTCAGGCCCGCGCGCTGCCGGACCAGCACGTCGACACCGCCGTCGGGCGTGTCGTCCAGCATCAGCGGGACGCCGGGGGCGTGCAGGTCGCGCTCGCAGTAGGGGCTGTGCTCCAGGAACTGGCCGGTGGGCGACAGGTAGCGATCGGGCGGGCCGACGTGGCCCCGGGCCTCGATCACCAGCGCGGCGACCGGCTCGGCCGACGTCGGTACCCAACGGTGCGTCGTGCCCGCGGGCACGACCACGTAGTCGCCGGCCCGGCAGTCGAGCGCGCCGAACGACGACTCCAGCCGGGCGGTCCCCGCCCGCAGGTACACCACCTGGTCGCCCGCGGCGTCGCGGTACAGGCCGCTTGCCTCGCTCGCCAGCGCCACCGACACGCGCACGTCGTCGTTGGCCAGCAGCAGGCGCCGCCCGTCCACCAGGTCGCCGCCCGCCGACAGGTCGGCGGTGCGCAGGTGGCGCGGGAGCAGCGGTTCGTTGGGCCGCAGCCCGTCGTCGCCGGCCTCCACGGCGTCGGCGGCCACGAGTGCGGTGGGAGGACGACGGTGGTAGAGCAGCGACGATGCGGACGAGAAGCCGTCGGAGCCCATCAGCTCCTCGGCGTACAGGTCGCCATCGGGCGAGCGGAACTGGGTGTGGCGCTTGGGCGGGACGTCACCCACCCGCCGGTAGTGCGGCATGAGGGCCTCCTGGAGAGTCGTGCGGACGGCTCACGTCGTCTCGACGAGCCGTTGTTGTGCTTCCCGCTCCTGCAGCTGCGCTGCGGGCCGCTCGGGCCACGGCCTCGCCTGTCGGCTCGGCCTCTGTTCTGACGGGGGATGCGCGGGGTCCGGCGCGGTGGGCGAGGCCGTCGCCGATGCGCCGAGCGGACGCGCCGACGGCGTGGGCCACCTCGTCGTCCGGCGGGAAGCGGTGGGCCGGCGCCACGACGGCCACGCTGGCGACAGGGCGGTCGTCCCGGCCCCACACGGCGGCGGCGATGCCGCGCACACCCGGCTCGAGCTCGCCCTCCGACGCGACGGCGCCCGCGGGGCCGCCCTCGAGCAGCGCCCGACCGCTGGCGGCCACGGACAGGGGGTGGCGGGTGCCCGGGTGGTAGTGGATCCGCACCACGCTGCGGCCCCCTGCGCCGACGACCTGGTCGACCGCCACAGCCTCGTCGCCGTCGCGCACGCTGAGCACCGCCGTCTCGCCGAAGCGGGCCGCCAGGCCCTCGAGCTCGGCGCGGGCCAGGGTGCGCAGCTCGGGCTCGATGCCGGCCGCCAGTGCCAGCAGCCCCAGCCCGGGGCCCCAGCCCGGGCCGGTGCGGCGCACCAGGCCGTGAGCTTCGAGCGTGGCGAGCAGGCGGGCGACGGCCGTGCGGGACAAGCCGAGAGAGCGAGCCAGCGAGGCGGCGGTGGGCGATTCGCCCGCGTCGGCCACCTGGGTGAGCAAGGTAAGCGCGCTGTCGACCGTCTTGGACTGTTCGGCCACGGTGGCTCCGAACGTCGAGGCGGGCGTGCCGTGCCAGGCGGCAGCCCGCCGCCGATACTCTCTGTGCCAGTTCGGTGACATCCTGGCGTGATCCCGATCTCACCGATAGGCGGACACTAACGTCCGCTACCCGGAGGTGCCTGGTTGCCTACTCCCCTCGGTGCTGTCTTGACGCACCTGTTCGACGACGCAGGGCTCTTTCCGCCGGCGAAGCTCCCCATGGCCGAAGCGCTGGCCGCCCACGCCCGCGCCCTGGCGGGGCCCCACCGCACGGTCGTGGGGCCGTTCCTGTGCCCGGCGACGCGCCTGGGCGAGCTCGACGCCTGCGTCGCCTCCGGGGCCAGCCGGCCCCCGGTGCTGGGCGTGATCGGCTACGACGGGAGGCTCGACTGGCGCAAGGCCTTCGCCACCCCCGGGCTCGTCCAGGTCGAGGCGCCGCTGGCCGCGCCCATGCCGCCGTTGCCCGGCCGGGTCGTCCGCTACATGGAGCTGCCCCACCAGGGCCCGGTCGACGCCGCGCTCGATGCCGTCGTGGCTGCCGGCGCGCGGGCCAAGGTGCGGTGCGGCGGGCTCACCTGGGATGCGGCGCCGTCCGCCGCCTGGCTGGCGACCGTCCTGGTGGGCTGCACGGCACGGGGCCTGATGGTCAAGGCCACCGCCGGGCTCCATCAGCCCTTCCACCGCACCGGGCCGGACGGCTCGCACCACGGATTCGTCAACCTGCTGGCCGCAGCGGCCCTCGCCCGCTCGCGGCCGCCGGTCGGCGACGTCGCCGCCGTGCTCTCCACCGAGGAAGCCGACGCCGCCGACCTGCCCAAGCGAGTGAGCGGGGCCCGGACGCTGTTGGCCTCCATCGGCACCTGCTCGATCGACGAGCCACTGGAGGCGCTGGCCACCCGGGGGCTGCTGTGACCGAGGGGGCATCCGAACGCGCCAGCTCGGGGGGCGGCGGGTGCTGAGCTCCTGGGTGCCGGGCGCCGACGGGTCGGGGTTCCCGGCCGAGCACCTGCCCTACGGGGTCTTCTCCCTGGGCAACGGGCGCCCGCGCGTCGGCGCGCGCATCGGCGACCTGGTGCTCGACCTGACCCGCCTGGCCGACGACCGGGTCGGCGGGCTCGACGAGCTCGCCGGTGGCGCGTTCGACCGGCCGTCGCTCAACGCCTTCATGGCGCTCGGGCCCGACCGGTGGCGCGCCGTGCGGTCCCGGCTGACCGATCTCGTGTGCGAGCCGGCCCGGCGCGACCGGGTCGAGCCCGCCCTCGTGCCGGTGGCGGGGGCCACCCTGCACCTGCCAGTGGAGGTGGCCGACTACGTCGACTTCTACAGCTCGATCGAGCACGCCACCAACCTCGGTCGGCTGTTTCGGCCCGACGCCGAGCCGCTGCTGCCCAACTGGCGCCACCTCCCCGTGGCCTACCACGGCCGGGCCGGCACAGTGGTGGTGTCGGGCACGCCCGTGGCGCGGCCGTCGGGCCAGCGCCGGGCGGGCGACACGGTCGTGTTCGGCCCCAGCGAGCGTCTCGACATCGAGCTGGAGGTGGGCGCGGTGGTGGGCACGCCGTCCACCCCCGGGCGCCCCGTCGCGGCGGGCGAGGCGGCGGCACACGTGTTCGGCCTCGCCCTGGTCGACGACTGGTCGGCCCGTGACATCCAGGCCTGGGAGTACCAGCCCCTCGGCCCGTTCCTGGGCAAGTCGTTCGCCACCACGCTGGCCGCGTGGATCACGCCGGTCGACGCCCTGGCCGGCTGCCGGGTGCCGGGGCCACCGCAGGACCCCGAGCCTCTGCCCTACCTGCGGCTGCACGACGACTGGGCCCTGGCTCTCGACCTGTCGGTGGCGCTGCGACCGGCAGGCGGCACGGGCGAGGAGGTGGTGAGCCGCACGTCGTTCGCCGGCCTGTACTGGCGCCTGCCCCAGCAGATCGCTCACCTGACCGCGAACGGCGCCCATCTGCGCACCGGCGACCTGCTGGCCTCGGGCACGGTGTCGGGCCCCGACCGGGGCAGCGAGGGCAGCCTCATCGAGCTGACCCGGGGCGGGTCCGAGCCGCTGGCCGTGGCGGGCGTGTCCCGCACGTTCCTCGAGGACGGCGACGAGGTGGTGTTGCGGGCCACGGCCGACGTCGGCGACGGCGTCACCATCACGCTGGGCGAGGCCGCCGGCCGGATCGTCCCCGGCGCCGAGTAAGGGTCACCACTAGCGTCGAATCCGTGCCCACCCCGCCGATCTCCGTCGTCGCCGCCGCCCCCGCGGCCGACGTGGCCCGCGGCATGGCGGCGGTGCGCGCCGAGCTCGAGGTGCCCGAGGGGTTCCCGGTCGACGTGACCGCCGCGGCCGTGACGACGGCCGCCGCCGCGACCGCCGCGTCGGTCCGTCGAGGCGGCGACGGACGGGCCGATCGCACCGCGGTCGAGCTGGTCACCATCGATCCGCCGGGCAGCCGCGACCTCGACCAGGCGTACGGCGCCGAGCGGCGCAGCGGGGGCGGCATCCGGGTCTGGTACGCGATCGCCGACGTGGCCGGGTTCGTGGCCCCCGCCGGTCCGGTCGACCTCGAGGCCCACCGCCGCGGGGTGACCCTCTACGGCCCCGATCGCCGGGTGCCGCTGCACCCGCCCGAGCTGAGCGAGGGAGCGGCCAGCCTGCTCCCCGACGGCGACAGGCCGGCGCTGCTGTGGTGCATCGACCTCGACACCGACGGCGCACCGGTGGCCACCCGCCTCGAACGGGCGACCGTGCGCAGCCGGGCCCAGCTGACCTACGACGAGGTGGCCCAAGCGGTGGCGACCGGCACGGCCGACGAGGCGCTGGTGCTGCTGCGCGAGATCGGCGAGCTGCGCCTGGCGGCCGAGGTTGCCCGGGGCGGGGTGAGCCTGCCGCTGCCCGACCAGGTCGTCGCGCCGGGGCCTGACGGCGGCCTGCGGCTCGTCTACGACGCGCCCGTGGCCTCCGAGGGGTGGAACGCGCAGGTGTCGCTGCTGGCGGGCGTCGAGGCCGCCCGCATCATGGTCGAGGGGGGAACCGGCCTGTTGCGCACGATGCCTGCCGCGGACGAGGGGACGCTGGCCCGGTTGCGGCGGTCGGCCAAGGCGCTGGGCGCCGCCTGGCCGGACGAGGGTGGGTACCCGGCGTTCGTCCGCTCGCTCGATCCGGCCACACCGCCGGGTGCCGCTCTCCTCGTCCAGGCATCACGGGCGCTGCGCGGCGCCGGTTACATCGGGTTTCGCGACGGCGCCGTGCCCGCCGAGCACCGGCACTCGGCGGTCGCCGCGCCCTACGCGCACGTCACCGCGCCACTGCGCCGGCTGTGCGACCGGGCCGCCAACGAGATCGTGCTGGCGCTCGTCGAGGGGCGTGAGGTGCCGCCGTGGGCGGCGGCCGAGGTCGAGCTGCTGCCCGAGGTGATGGCCGAGGCCACCCGGCGCGAGGGCTCCTACGAACGGGCCGCACTCGACCTGGTCGAAGCCCTGGTGCTGCGCACTGCCGTCGGGCAGCGCTTTCCGGCCGTCGTCGTCGACGTCGACGACGACCGGGCCCAGGTGCAGCTCCGCGACCCCGCGGTGGTGGCACGGGCGCGTCACCCGGGCGGGGCCGCGCCCGGCGACGAGGTCGAGGTCGTGGTGCGGGCCGCCGACCCGGTGGCGCGGCGCATCGACCTCGAGGTCGTCTGACCTTGGGACCGGAACGATCGCCGTCGCGCGCCCCGCCGGCCGTGCCGGCCGTGCCGCCGGCCGCGCCGCCGTCCGTGCCGGCAGGCTTCCTGGCGGGGTGCCGGCGGGCGGTGGGCGACGAGCACGTCGTCGTCGACCCCGCGGTCACCGCCTCGTACGTCACCGACTGGACCCGGCGGTTCACGGGGTCGACGCCCGCGGTCGTCCGGCCTGGGTCGACCGCGGCGGTGGCAGCAGTCGTCGCGCTGGCCCGCGAGCACGCGGTGGCGCTGGTGCCCCAGGGCGGCAACACCGGCCTGGTCGCCGGGGGCGTGCCGCTGGGGGGCGAGGTGGTGGTCAGCCTGACGCGGCTGTCCGCCCTGGGGCCCGTCGACCTGCTCGCGGGCCAGGTCACGGTCGGCGCGGGTGTGACCCTGGCCGCGCTCGCCGCGCACGCGGCCGCGGACGGGCTGGCGTTCGGCGTGGACCTGGGATCGCGGGCCTCGGCAACGGTCGGGGGCATGGTCGCCACCAACGCCGGCGGGTTGCACGTGGTGCGGCACGGCGCCATGCGGGCCCAGGTCGTGGGCGTCGAGGCGGTGCTGGGCACCGGCCACGTGATCAGCCGACTGGGCGGCCTGCTCAAGGACAACACCGGCTACGACCTGGCCCAGCTGCTGTGCGGCAGCGAGGGCACGCTCGGCATCGTCACCGCCGCCCGGGTGCGGCTGGTGTCCCCGCCCGCGCAGGTGGTGACCGCGCTCGTGGGTGTCGACACCGTGGACCGGGCGGTGGCGCTCGCGGCCGACCTGCGCCGCGCCCTACCCGGCGTCCAGGCCCTCGAGCTGATGACCGGGCCCAGCCTGCGCCTGGTGGCCGACTTCCTGGCCGCGCCGCCCCCCGTCGCGCCCGAGGCGGCTGCCTACCTGCTGGTCGAGGTGGGGGCGGCCGTCGACCCGACGCCGGCGCTGGCCGCGGCGATCGACGGGCAGGCCGGGGTGCTCGACGCGGCGGTGGCGACCGAGCGGGCCGACCGTGCCCGGCTGTGGCGCTGGCGCGAGGCCCACTCCGAGGCGGGTGCGCCCCTGGGCGTGGTGCACAAGCTCGACGTGACCCTGCCGGTGGCCGAGCTGGCCGGGTTCTGCGCCGAGGTCGTCGCCCGGGTCGACGCGGCGCGCCCGGGGGCGACCACCCTGCTGTTCGGCCATGTCGGCGACGGCAACGTGCACGTCAACGTGGTGGGGCCGCCGGCCGACGACGACGGGGTCGACGACGTGGTGCTGGCCCTGGTGGTCGAGCGGGGCGGTTCGATCAGCGCCGAGCACGGCATCGGCACGCTGAAGCGGCGCTGGCTCGAGCGCGACCGCTCGCCGGCCGAGGTTGCCACCATGCGGTCGATCAAGGCTGCCCTCGACCCGGACGGCATCCTCAACCCGGGCGCGCTGCTGCCCTGAGCCGAGCGGTCAGGCCGTCAGCGGACCTGGTCGAGGATGGGTTCGGCTACCGCCATGTCGAGGATGAGGACCGCGCCCGACTCGTTGCGGTCGCCGGACAGGGCGGCGCTGATGTCCAGCGCCTCGGGCGTCTTGCCCCGCATCCCCCAGCCCAGCCCGATCGCATCGAACAATGTCATCTCGTCGTCGATGCGCAGGCCCGTGGCCATGTCGCTCGCCGCGCCCGCCAGCGAGAGGGGGTTGCGGGTGTCGCTGAGCTTGCCGATGACGATGGTGAGGAACTGCCGCTGGCGCTCCATCCGCCCGAGGTCGGCCCGCGGGTCCTCGACCCACTCGCCGTCCTTCAGCTCCTGGTAGTGGCGCGACCGCACGAAGGCGAGGGCCTGCTCGCCGTTCAGCTCGACCGGGCCGGTCTCGGGAACGAACAGCCCCGACTCGGTGTCCTGGGCCGGGAACGGGAAGTCGATGGTGATGCCCCCGAGGCCGTCGACCAGGCCGGCGAAGCTGACGAAGTCGACCTCCATGTAGCGGTCGACGGGGATGCCCAGGCTCTCGGTGATGGTGTCGACCAGCCGCTCCGGGCCGCCGCCCAGGTCCGCGTTGTACGCGGCGTTGATCTTGGAGCTCCCGTCGGTGCCCGAGATCGGTAGGTAGAGGTCACGGGGGATCGACAGCATCTGCGCCTTGCCGCCCTCGAGGTGCAGCAGCATCATCGTGTCCGCCCGCTGGCCGACCGGCGCCTCGGACCCGTTGAACCCGGCGTCGCCCTCCTCGGTGACGTTGGCGCGCGAGTCGGAGCCGACGATCAGGTAGTTGGTGCCGTTCTCGGCCGAGGTGAGCGATTCGCTGACCTCGACCCGCTCGATGCGGTTGAAGATGCTGCGGGCGTAGAGGAACCCGCCGACCAGGCCCAGCACGAGCAGCACGGCGATGACCGCGAACACGCGGCGCCACCGCAGGCGGCGGTACCAGGGCCGGTCTGCCCGGGGGCCGCGCGGCGGGGCCGACGGGGGCGGCGAGCCGCGCCGGTCGTCCGGGGCGTACGCCCGCGGCGCGCCCGCCTGGCCGGGAGGTGAGGGGCGCTGGCCCGGCGGCGGCGCCGGGGTGCGGCGGGGGCGCGGAGGCGCGGCCGACCGGTCGGTACCGGTGCCGCCCGGCGAGCTGGCCGGGGCGGGGATGAAGACCCGCCGCGGATCGCTCGCCGACGACCCTTCGGGCTGGTTGAAGCGGTCAGTCACGAGGGGCCTCAGGTTAGCGACGCGGCGTCAGCCGGAGGTGGCAGCACCCACGCGCCCCCCGGCTGGTCAGCTCTTGTCGGTGACACCGGCCTGGTCGAACGTCGCCATCTCGTGCAGCACCCGCGCCGCCGCCTCGACCAGGGGCAGGGCCAGCACGGCGCCGGTGCCCTCGCCCAGCCGCAGCTCCAGGTCGAGCATCGGGTCCAGCCCGAGCGCGCTCAGCACCGCGGATGCGCCGGGCTCGACCGACCGGTGGCCGGCGATGACGCAGCGCTCGACGCCGGGCGCCAGCCGGCTGGCCACGAGCAGGCTGGCCGCCGCGATCACACCGTCGACGACGACGGGGACCTGCAGCGCGGCCGCGCCGACGAGGAATCCGGTCAGCGCGGCCTGCTCGAGCCCGCCGACCTCGGCCAGGATGGCCAACGCGTCGGTGCCGTGCTCGTAGCGGGCCCGGGCCGCGGCCGCCGCCACCAGCGCCGTCTTGCGGGTGAGCAGGTGGTCGTCGATGCCGGTGCCCCGGCCCGTGACCGCGGTCGCGGGCCGGTCGGTCAGGCTGGCGATGAGCGCGGCCGAGGGGGTGGTGTTGGCGATGCCCATGTCGCCGGTGACCAGGCAGCGGGCCCCACCGGCCACCAGCAGCGCGGCCACCTCGGCGCCGGCGTCGAGCGCCCGGCGGGCCTCGTCGACCGTCATGGCCGGGCCGGTGGCCAGGTCGCCGGTGCCTCGGCGCACCTTGCGCTCGATCAGCCGCGAGGCCGGTGCCCGGTCGCCGGTCACCGCCTCGGGCGGCGCCGCATCGCCGGCCATGCCGACGTCGACGACGACGACCTCGGCGCCGACCTGGCCGGCCAGCACGTTCACGGCCGCGCCGCCGGCCAGGAAGTTGGTCACCATCTGCGTGGTGACCTCCTGCGGCCAGGGGGAGACCCCCTGGGCGTGCACGCCGTGGTCGCCCACGAACACGGCGGTGGCTGCCGGGCGGGGCAGCGGCGGCGGCGACTCGCCGGCGATGCCGGCGAGCAGGGCGCCGACGTCCTCGAGCCGTCCGAGCGAGCCCGGCGGCTTGGTCAGACGCAGCTGGCGGGCGCGGGCGGCGTCGGCGGCCGCATCGTCGGGCGGTGCGACCAGCGTGGTGGCCGCGGCGAACGGCCCGAGCCGGGCGGCCAGCCAGCCGAGCACGACGTGGTGGACCGGGCGGTCGTCGAGGACGACCACGGGATGCCCGGCGGTGGTCATGCCGGTGGCCATCTCGGGGGAGCGGGTGACGACCAGCGTGCGCGCCCGCGACGTGCCCGCCACCGTGGCGTCGGCGCCAACCAGGGTGAGTAGCTCGGGAGCGAGGCCGGCCGCGACCAGGTGGTCGCCCAGGCCGCCGGCACCGTGGCCGTTGCGCTGGCCGTTGCCCTGGTTGCGGGGGGCCAGCACGTGGACGCCGACCCCGGCGCGGGAGAGGGCGTCGGCGAGACGGCGAATGCCCGTGGTGGCCCGGGGGATCACGTCGGGCTCGGGGGACTGCGGCTCGACCACCGCGTTGGGGGCGAACACCACGGCGTCGATGGGGAGGTCGGTCGCGAGGAGGGCGGGGTGCGTCGAGCTCATGGTCACCGGAGTCCTGTCACCGATCGGGAGCGTCCCAGCGGCACCCCGCCATCATGACGCACCGGCGCCCACCGGGGCGGGGCCGAGACCGTCGTCGTCCGCATGCGCAGGCCCCGCACGCCTCAAAGCATGCGCGGATAGGTCACTCGGCGCGGGGTTGCGGTCGCCGTGTTGCTTGGTCGGCCGGCTGTGGAGCTGGTGGTCCAGTGCCAAATTCCCACGCGTCGGCTGCGGCGAGCGCCCTATCCGCTCGGCCTCTCAGCCGTCGGGCGGTGGCACGGCCACGGCGGCCAGCGCCCGGTCGAGGCGGTCGAGCCCTCGGGTGTCGGGCACCGCGATGCGCACGTGGTCGGGCAGGCCGAACGACGTGCAGTCCCGCACCACCACGGCGCGGCGGGCGAGCGCATCGCGCAGCCCCGCTGCCTCGGGCACCAGCACCCACGGGCTGTCCGAGGGAAGGGCCCGCCAACCATGGTCCGCCAGGACGGTTGCCAGCTCGGCCCGGGCCGGGGCGATGGCGCTGGTCCAGCCCGGTGGATCGGCGGCCTCCAACAGGTCGGGCACCACCGCGCAGGCGAGGGAGTCGACCGCCCACGCAGGCCGGGCACGGCGCACGGCCTCCGCCGCGTCGCCGTCGGGGGCGACCGCGTAGCCGAGGCGCAGCCCGGGGCAGGCGAACGCCTTGGTCAGCGAACCGACCGCCCAACCGGGACGGGCCCGGGTCCACGTCCCCGCGGCCAGCGGCAGGAACGCCTCGTCCCACACGCCCGCCTCGTCGCCCGGCGTGGCCAGGCGGCCCGACGGGCTGTGCGGGTCCGAGCGCCAGCGCGGGGCGGCCGGGTCGAGGCGCGGGAGGTGGCGGCGGTAGAGCGAGAAGTCGGGCTCATCCACCCACCCCGATCCGAGGTGACCGGCGACCAGCGCGATCGCCTGGGCGCCGCCCGCGGTCAGCACCACGCGCTCGCGCGGCAGGCCGAGGCCGTCGGCCACCAGGTCCTCGGCGGTGTCGACGTCGGGGTAGCGGCCCAGCGTGTCCAGGTGGCGCCGGGCGAGGGCGGGCACGTCGGGGGCGAACGGGTTGAGGCTGGCGGACAGGTCGAGCACGTCGCCGGGGTCGAGGCCCAGCGCGGCCGCGACCCGCGGACCGTCGCCCCCGTGGCTGCCCGCCGCGGGCATCGCCGGCGGCGCCGGTGCTGGCCGGGCGCTCATCGGGGCGCGGTCTTCCGGGAACGGCCAACCCGCCCGGCGGCCAGGGCGAGCGCTCCTCCCGCGGTGAGCAGCCCGGCGAGCACCCAGGTCACGTCGCGCGACAGGGCGACCGCGGCATGGACGTCGGCCCGGCCCGGGTCACGCCCGTCGCCGAGGGCCGGTCGCACCTCGACAACGTCGCCGTAGCGGTTCTCGCCCCCGCCCAGGCGCAGATCGAGCGCGGCGGCGAAGGCGGCCTCGGCCACCCCCGCGTTGGGGGAGGGGTGGTGCCGGGCGTCGGACCACACGGTGCGGGCGACAGCCGCGGCCCGGCGAGGTCGCGCCAGCGCCACCAACCCCGCGGTCACGCGGGCCGGGCCCCAGGCGAGCGCGTCGTCGAGGCGGGCGGCGGCGCTGCCGAACCTGCGGTAGCGGTCGTCGCGGTAGCCGACCATCGAGTCGAGCGTGTCGCCGGCTCGGTGGACGAACGCGCCCACGGAGCCCGCGGCCACGGTCCACAGCGCCGGAGCAACGACCGCGTCGGTGGTGTTCTCGGCCACGGACTCGACCACCGCCCGGGCGATGGCGGCCTCGTCCAGGTGACGGGGGTCGCGGCCCACCAGCGCCGGCAGCAGCGCACGGGCGGCGGGCAGGTCGTCGGCGTCGAGCGCGGCGGCCACGGCCAGCGCCGCGTCGTGCAGCCCCCGGCCCGACGTCGACAGGTAACCGGCGGCGGTCGACGAGCGCAGGGCCGCCCCGGCGAGGGCGGCCGCCCCCACACCCGCCGCGGCCAGGACGGCGCCCGGCGCCCGACGGTCGGCGTAGAGCCGGTCCTCGAGTGCGGAGACCCCGGTGCCGAACAGCGCCACCGGGTGCAGGGGCCCGGGTACCGGCGGCTCGCCGAGGGCGCGGTCGAGCGCCAGCCCGGCGGCCGCGCCGAGCGCCCGCCGGCCCCACCGGACGGAGGCAGGGGAGCGGCTCACCAGCGGGCCGCCGCCACCACGAGCCCGACGGTCTCGGCCACGACGCCGGCCGCGCCCAGCACGTCGCCCGTGTAGCCGCCCAGGCGGCGGACGGCGAGGGCGACGACGGCGGCGAACCCGGCCACGAGCGCGGTGGCGGTGGCCACACCGGCCCACCCGCCGAGTGTGGCGACCACCACGACGACGGCCACCACGAGGGTCACGGCCACCGGTCCCGACCGCCGATCGGCGAAGCCCGACGCCGCGCCGGCGGCGCGGGCGTAGGGCACCACCGCCATCGTCAGCGCCATGCCCGCCCGCGCGCCCGCCCACAGGCCGGCGACGAGCAGCGGGTCGGGGGTGAGCGTGGACAGGGCCGCCACCCGGGCGACCAGCACCAGCAGCACGGCCACCAGCCCGAACGCCCCGACGTCGGGCGTGGCCATGATGGCGAGCCGCCGTGCCCGGTCGACCGGCGGGAGCAGGCCGTCGGCGCTGTCGGCCAGCCCGTCGAGGTGGAGCATCCCGGTCAGCGCGGCGTCGGCCCCCACGGCCAGCACGGCCGCCAGCAGCGGCGGCCACAGCTCGCCGGCGCCCCACCAGACGGCGCCCACGGCCAACCCCACCAGCGCGCCGACCAGGCCGAACCAGGCCGGTGCCCGGCGGTCGGGTGGGGCGGCGCCACCGACGATCGTCAGGAAACCGAGGGCGGCACGCATCAGGCCGGGCCGGTCGCCCGGTCGAGGGGCAGGACCCGCCCGGCGACGACCAGCAGCACGCGGTCGGCCTCGTCGGCCACCGCCCGGTTGAGCGCGCCGAGCGCGTCCGCGAAGCGCCGACCGACCTCGGTCGGCGGGTGCACGCCCAGCCCGACCTCCTCGGACACGACGACGGTGTCGCCGTCGCCGGCGGCGGCGCGGGTGCGCAGGGCGGCGCACAGCCCGTCGGCGTCGGGCGCCAGGTCGGCGTGGCCCGCGACCCACGTGCCCAGCGAGTCGACGATGACGTGGCCGTCGAGCCCGGCGAGCGAGCCCGCCAGGTCGCGGCCCGCCTCGACGGTCGCCCAGGCCGCCGGCCGTCGCTCGCGGTGGGCGGCGATGCGGTCGGCCATGTCGTCATCGGTCGCCTGGCCGGTCGCCACGTAGGTCACCGTCCCGGGGCCGCGGGCCACGAGGGCCTCGGCCACCTCCGACTTGCCCGAGCGTGTGCCTCCCAGCACCAGCGTGATCAACGGTGTGTGCCTCCTGTGACGTGACCTGGGGAGACACGAAGCGTAGAGCGTCCCCCGGGTCGGCGGCGTCGCCAGGAGGTCCGGCGCGGCCACATAGAGCATGCGCGGATAGGTCACCCCGGTGCGGGTTGCGGTCGCCGTGTTGCTGGTCGGCCGGCTGTGGAGCAGGGGGTCCAGCGCCAAATTCCCACGCGTCGGCTGCGGCGAGCGCCCTATTCGCGCGGCCTCTTACACTCACATGGGCATGTCTGCCGAGCCGCTCGCCGAATCCGCCGTGCCGACCCGGGTGCTCTTCGTGTGCTGGGGCAACATCTGCCGGTCGCCCACGGCCGAGGCGTTGATGCGCCGGGTGGTCGACGAGGCCGGCCTGGGCGGTGTGGTCGAGGTCGACAGCGCCGGCACCAGCGCCGAGCACGCCGGGGACGCCCCCGACCGCCGGGCCGTCGCCGAGGCCGACCGGCGCGGCCTCGACCTGCGCCCGCTACGCGCCCGCAGGGTGCGCCCCGACGACTGGGAGCGCTACGACCTGCTGCTGGTGGCCGACGGCGCGGTGGAGCGGGCGCTCCTGCGCCACGCGCCCGACGACGCCGCCCGGGCCAGGGTGCACCGCATGACCGCCTTCGGGCCGGATGCCGCCGTCCACGACGTGCCCGACCCGTACTACGGCGGCCCAGACGGCTTCGGGCAGGTCTACGACCTGCTCGAACGCGCCTGCCGCGGCCTGGTCGACCACATCGCCGCCCGGCACGGCTGACGTCCGGCCATGTCGCTCGCCGCCGCCGTCGAGTCCGCGCTCGGCCGGCCGGTCGAGCGGGTGACGCCGGTCGGGGGTGGCTGCATCAGCGACGCCGGGCGGGTCGACGTGGGGGGCGGCGGCACCGTCTTCGCCAAGGCGACGGCGGGGCTGCCGGACGACCTGCTCGACGTCGAGGCCGACGGCCTGCGGTGGCTCGGCGAGGTCGCGGGCGTGCGCGTGCCCCATGTCGTGGCCCTGACGCCCGAGGTGCTGGTGCTCGACTGGATCGAGCCAGGGTCACCCGCGGCGGGCACCGACCAGGACCTGGGTCGGCAGCTGGCCCGGCTGCACGCGGCGGGAGCCCCCACGTTCGGATGGCACCGCGACGGCTACATCGGGCGTGTACGGCAGCGCAACACGCCGGGTGACGGCGAGTGGTGCGGCTTTTGGATCGACCACCGCATCGCGCCGCTCGTCGATCGGGCGGCGACCCGTCGGGCGATCGACGGGCGTGCCCGCGCCCTGGTCGACCGCCTGCGGTCGCGGCTGCCCGAGCTGGCCGGCCCGGCGGAGCCCCCGGCGCGGGTGCACGGCGACCTGTGGGCGGGCAACGTGCACGTGGACCAGCACGGTCGACCGTGGCTGATCGACCCGGCCCCGTACGGCGGGCACCGCGAGGTCGACCTGGCCATGCTCCACCTGTTCGGCGCACCGGGCACCGGCGTGGTGGGCGCCTACCACGAGGCGCTGCCCCTCGCCCCGGGCTGGCGTGACCGCCTGCCGCTGTGGCAGCTCGAGCCCCTGCTGGTGCACGCGGTGATGTTCGGCGGCGCCTACGGCGCTTCGGCACTGGCCGTGCTCGACCGCTACGCCTAGTGTCCCGGAAGCACGCGCTCAGCTGTCGGGGTCGAGGGCCAGGCGGACGGCGCGGGCCATCTCCTCGCCGAACCGCCACGCCCCCGGCGAAGGCACCGGGCACACCATCTCGTTGTGGCTGACGGGGCAGAAGTGGATGCGGTCGGCCGAGCGGACGACCACCTCGCCGTCCTCGCACCCCCGGTCGGGGCCCTCGTCGTCGGCGCAGGGCAGGCGGGCGGCGAAGCCGTGGTCCGGCCCGGTCACGGTGGCCGCCGCATCGGCGTAGCGCACCCGGCCCAGGTCGCGGCCGGCCCACTGGCTGACGATGTCGTTGTAGGCCTCGGCGATCCCCAGGCTGGCGTCGCCGGGCAGCCCGGGGGCGTCGGGCCCGCCCACCAGCACCACCCGGGTCCCCTGGGTGGCGAACATCTCGGTCGCGGTGCGGACATCGGCCTCGGTGCGCTCCACCAGGGCGCGGCCGGTGAGCCCCTCGCCGCCCGGGCCGAGCGTGCAGTCCGACCCGTTGTTGCCGACGTACTGGATCACGACCACCGTCGGTTCGAGGGCCAGGTCGGTACGCATCGTGCCGAGGGCGTCACACGGCGACTTGCCGGGCATGGGGCGCATGATCACCTCGGCCCGCGTGGTGTGGGCCAGCCCGTCGAGGAACCCGCCCGACGCCTCCAGCGAGAGCGAGTCTCCGTAGAGGATGACCAGCCCACCCGGCGGGGCCGGCGGCTCCCGGAACGCCACGATGGCGCCCGCGGCGAGAAGGAGCGCCCCGCTGACGGCAAGGATGCCCCACGGACCTCGCACCCCTCGGGCGATGCTCACTGTCGTAACCCCCCATCGACGCGTCCGGGGCCGCGAGGACCCCGGCGTGAGCATGGCAGACTCGGCGGGCCATGCCGCTCGACGTGCCCTCCTACGCGTTCGCCCTGCCCGACGGGGTCGACCCCCCGGCCCTGGTGTCGTTCCTGGCCGAGCGCGTCGACATCGCCGCCGACAACGCCACCTCGCTCGACTTCACGGTCCTCGACACGGCCGACCGGCGGCTGCGGGCCGCCGGCGTCGACGTGACGCTGCAGCGCGAGCGCGGCGTCGCCACCCTCGTGCTCCGCGAGCAGGCCCGGGCGGCACCTCTGTCGGCCGACGCCGGCCGCCGCAAGCGGTGGCTCGTCGCCGACCTGCCGCCGGGGGCGCTGCGCGACCACGTGGCGCCCATCGTCGAGATGCGGGCGCTGCTGCCCCTGGCCCGCGTGCAGGTCGACGTGCAGGCGCTCCGGGTACGCAACGCCGACCTCAAGACCGTGGTGCGGCTGCGGCTCGCCACCCAGGCGGCCCTCGACACCGAGGGCGACCGCGTCCCCCTCGCGCCCCGCCTCGAGGTGACGGGCGTGCTCGGCTACCCGCGGCCGCTGGCCCGGGTGGTGGCCCTGCTCAGCACCGAGGCCGGGCTGGTCGACGCCCCGGTGAGCCTGGCCGACGAGGCCATCGCCGCCTCCGGGGGCGACCCCGAGGGCATCCGCAGCAAGGTGCGGGTCCCCCTCCGCCCCGACCAGCGCACCGACAAGGCCGCGGTGGCCGTGCTGCGCGACCTGGCCGGCATGGTCGAGGCCAACATGGCGGGCACGCTCGCCGACCTCGACACCGAGTTCCTGCACGACCTGCGGGTGGCGGTGCGGCGCAGCCGGTCGGTCTTGCGCGAGCTGGCCGACGCCTTCCCGACCGAGCCGCTCAAGCAGCAACGCGACGCCCTCAAGTGGGTCCAGTCCATCACGGGGCCGACCCGCGACCTCGACGTTCAGCTCCTCGACTGGGGTCACCTGCTCTCGGGCGTCCCGGCCGACCGTCATGCCGCCCTCGCCCCCGTCCGCCTGCTGCTCGAGCGCCACCGGGCGGCGGCGTTGCGCACGCTCAAGCGCGAGCTCCGCAGCGCGGCGTACCGCGAGGCATGGTCCGGCTACCGGGCGTTCCTCGCCGGCGGCCTGGGCCCGGCACGCGAGCGGCCCGACGCCAAGCGTCCGATCGCCGACGTCGCCGGTGGACGCATCCGCAAGGTGTACGGCCGCATGGTCGCGATGGGGACGGCCATCGACGAGTCCAGCCCGCCCGAGCACCTGCACGAGCTGCGCAAGCGGGGCAAGGAGCTGCGCTACCTGCTGGAGTTCTTCGGCGGCCTGTGGCCCGCCGACGTGGTCAAGCCCATGGTCAAGACGCTCAAGGGCCTGCAGGACGTGCTCGGCACGCACCAGGACCGCGAGGTGCAGGCCGACCACATGCGTCAGCTCGCCGACGAGCTGGCCACACAGGTCGGCGGCCCCGAGGCGCTGCTGGTGCTGGGCGTGCTGATCGACCAGCTCGAGGCCGAGGAGCACGCGGTGCGCGCCCAGTTCGCCGACCGGTTCTCCGCCTTCGCGTCCCGCGCGCAGCGCACGCTCGTGACCAGGACCTTCAGCCCGTGAAGGTCGTCGCCACCTACAACATCAAGGGCGGCGTGGGGAAGACGTCGGCGGCGGTCAACCTGGCGGCGCTCGCCGCCACCGACGGCCTGCGCACGCTGCTGTGGGACCTCGACCCGCAGGGCGCAGCGTCGTTCCTGTTCCGCGTCCGGCCCAAGGTGCGGGGCGGCGGCCGCAGGCTGGTGCGGGGCAAGAGCGAGGTGGCCGACGTGCTGCGCGGCACCGACATCGAGGGCCTCGACCTGCTCCCGGCCGACTTCTCGTACCGCCACATGGACCTGGTGCTCGACGAGTCGGGCAAGCCCACCCGTCGCCTGGGCAAGGTGCTGGCCCCGCTGGCCGAGCACTACGACCTGGCCGTGCTCGACTGCCCGCCGTCGATCTCGCTGGTGTCGGAGAGCGTGTTCGAGGCGGCGGACGCCCTGCTGGTGCCTCTCATCCCCTCGACGCTGACGCTGCGCACGTTCGAGCAGCTCGGCGACTTCATCGACGCCGAGGTCGACCGCCGCCCCGAGATCGTGGCCTTCTTCTCGATGGTCGACCGCCGCAAGCGGCTGCACCGCGAGGTGGTCGAGACCCTGCCCGACGGCCGCAGCGACATCGTGCGCACCGCCATCCCGGCCGCCACCGAGGTCGAGCTCATGGGCGTCGAGCGGTCGCCGGTGGTGGTCTCCGCCCCCCGCAGCCGCGGCGCCCGCGCCTACGCGGACCTGTGGGCCGAGGTGCGCGACCGCCTCGAGCTCTGACGAGGGGTGGCCATCGCCCTACGCGGGGGCGTCGTCGGTGTCGAGGTCGAGGCTGGCCGAGTTCATGCAGTAGCGCAGGCCCGTGGGCTGGGGGCCGTCCTCGAAGACGTGGCCCAGGTGCGAGCCGCAGCGGGCGCACCGCACCTCGGTGCGCACCATGCCGTGGCTGGTGTCACTGATCACGGTGACAGCGTCGCTGCTCAGCGGCTCCCAGAAGCTGGGCCAGCCGCTGCCCGAGTCGAACTTGGTGTCGGACGAGAACAGCGCATGGCCACAGGCCACGCAGCGGTAGGTGCCGTCGTCCTTCGTGTCCCAGTAGATGCCGGTGAACGCTCGCTCGGTGCCGCCCTTGCGTGCGACCTCGAACTGCAGCGGGTCGAGCCGCTCGCGCCACCCGTCGTCGGTGGTGGGCAGCTCGGCCTCGGGGACTTCCTTGGCGTCGGTCATGGCCCCCAGGATGCCGGGTGCCCGTGCCGATCGCGCCGGCAGGGGCTGGTCAGGGCAGCGCGGCGACGATCCGCTCGACGATGCGGTCGGGGGGCAGGGTCGCCGCCCGCTCCATGGCCTCGAGCGTGAGGAACGCCTCGGTGCCGTGGGCGCGGCCCTGCAGGGTGACCACCAGCGAGCAGGTCTCCTCGTCCTGGCGCACCACCACCTCGAAGATGGCGCAGCTCCGGTCGACGTAGCTCACGTTGCCCACCCGGTGGCCGGCCTCGAGCAGCAGGGCGAACGCCTCGTCGGGCGGCGCCGCCAGCAGCACCGTGTCCGAGCCGACGACCGCCACCCCCACCGAGGGCGGCGCCGGAGGCGGAGGGGGCGCCGGGCGGGGCGCGGGCGGCGTCGGCAGCACCCCGGTCCGCTTGGCCCGGCTGAGCACCGCGTACGCCTCGTTGAGGCGGACGGCTGTCGGGGTGGCGCCCACGCCGTGGGTGTCGGGGTGGGCCGCGCGGATGCGGCCCCGGTAGGCCCGGCGCACGACGTCCCACCCGTCGGCCTCGCTGACACCCAGCACCGACCGGGCCTCGACCACGTCCATGCCGGCGATCCTGTCAGGCGGGCGCGAGGAACGCCGCCAGCAGCGCTCGGTAGCGACCGGGATCGTGGCTGCCGGCGTGCTCGCGGGCCGCGTGCATGGCCAGCTGGGGCATGCCGACGTCGACCGTCGTGATGCCCAGGCGGGCGGCGGTGACGGGGCCGATCGTCGACCCGCACGGCAGGTCGCTGCGCATGGCGAACCGCTGCAGCGGCACCTTGGCCTGCTCGGCGGCCAGAGCCACCAGGGCGCTGCCGGGCGCGTCGGTGGCGTAGCGGACGTTGGCGTTGACCTTGAGCACCGGGCCGCCGTTGAGCGCCACCTGGTGCTCCGGGTCGTGGCGGTCGGCGTAGTTGGGGTGGGTGGCGTGGGCCATGTCGGCCGACAGGCAGGCGGAGCGGGCCAGCGACCGGTGGAGCGCCTCGCGGTCGCCCCCGCGGGCCAGCACCGAGCGCTCGAGCAGGGTGGGCAGCATCGAGGAGCCGGCCCCCCGGTCGGACGTGGACCCCACCTCCTCGTGGTCGAACAGGCACACGACCGGCACCGGGCCGTCGTGCAGGCCCGCAGTGGCCACCTCGGTCAGGGCCTCGATCGCCGCCCAGCACGACGCCAGGTTGTCGAGCCGGGCCGAGCCGATCAGCTCGTCGTCGCGCCCCACCAGGGCGCCCGGGGCCAGGTCGTGGAGCATCAGGTCCCAGGCCAGGACATCGGCGGCGTCGACGCCCAGCTCGTGGGCCACGAAGCCCGCGAAGCCGTCGGTGCCGGTGGCGGCCGAGGACGTGGCGCCGGCGGGCGGCGCGATGCCCCACACCGGCGTGAGGTGATGCTGCGCGTCGACCACCAGGCCCGCGGTGTTGACCTCGCGGTCGAGGTGGATGGCCAGCTGGGGGATGGCGCAGACGGGTCGATCGACCCGCAGCAGGCGCACCAGCGCCCCGGTGCCGTTGCGCCGCACCGCCACCCGGCCGGACAGGCCCAGGTCGCGGTCGAGCCAGCTGGCGAGCAGCACCCCGCCGTAGGCCTCGACGCCCAACTGGCGCACGCCCGCCCGCACCACGTCGGGGTGGGGCTTGATGCGCAGGTTGGGGCTGTCGGTGTGGGCCCCCACGATGCGGAAGCCGTCGTGGGGCTGGTGACCGGCGACCGTGGCCCAGGCGACCAGGCTGCCGCCCCGCACGACGAACCAACGGCCCGGTTCGCCCGGCCAGGTCGCATCCTCGGCCAGGCGGGTGAACCCGGCCTCGCCCAGCAGCGCGGCCGCGGTGGCGCAGGCGTGGTACGGCGAGGGCGACGCATCGCAGAAGGCCAGCAGCCGGCGGGCGGCATCGAGGTCGATCGCGGACACGGTCACGAACGGGCGAGCCTACAGGTCCACTCACACGGCATGGCACCTCGGGCTGCACACCCGCGGGCCTGCCAAACCTGCGACCGAACAAGCGGCGCCTGCGGTCGTCCTGCCGCCGCGCATGCCGCAAGAACCGTCACAGGAACCGGGCTGGCGCCGCCGACCCGCGCCCGCCAGGATCAGGCCCGTGGCTCACCCCGCGGTCGACCTCGTCATCGTGCACCGCGACAAGCCGGCGCCGGTGCTCCGCACGGTCGAGCGCTTCCTGGCCCAGAGCCTGCCTCCCCGCATCGTCGTCGTCGACAACGGCTCGTCACCGGAGGCGCGGCGCGAGGTCCGCCGGGGGCTCCCGGACGGCGTCGAGCTGATCGAGGCAGGGGCGAACACCGGGTTCGGGCCCGGCGCCAACATCGGGTTCCGTTGGTTCCTGGCCCACGACCCCGCGCCGTGGCTGGCCGTGTGCCCTCACGACGCCAACCCGCTGCCCGGGTGCGTGGCGCGCCTCGTGGCCGTGGTCGACGCCCAGCCGCGGGCAGGCCTGGCGTCGGCGGACGTGGGCGACGGCCTGACGCCCGTGGTGGACCGCTACTTCGGCGCCATCCCCGCCCCGGCCACGGTGGTCGACGGGTGGGAGCCCGCCGGCTACCCCCACGGCACGCTCATGGTCGCCCGGCGCGAGTGCCTGCGGGGCGTCGGCCTGTTCGACGAGCGGTACTTCGCCTACTGCGAGGAGGCCGAGCTGGCGATCAGGGCCAAGCAGGCGGGCTGGCAGGTGGGCGTGGTGCGTGGCGCCGAGGTGCGCAACACGGACGTCGGCTCGCGCGCGGCGGTGGTCGACTACCTGCAGCTGCGCAACACGCTGCTGATGGTGCGCGAGCACTCGGGGCTGTACCACGCGTCGATCCGGCTGGTCATCGCCGTGTGGGACCTGGTGGCCGGGGCCGTCGTGCCGGCGCGCCGCGGGCCGTACTGGGCGCCACGGGCCAGGCTGCTCGCCATCGTCCACCACCTGCGCCGGCGCTACGGACCCCCGCCGGCCGAGCTGTTCGGCTCACCCGCGGCGCCGGGGGGCGACGGCCACGTCGACCCCCAGCGGGGCGCCTGACGCCGTCGGGCTGCGCCGCGCACCCTCCCCGACTCGGCGGCGGCGACCTCGGGCCGCACGCGCACCAGGTAGACCGCGGACACCACCAGGCCGAGGATCAGGACCATGGCCCCGAACAGGATGGCGGCCAGCCACACCACCCGGCGCCGCCCGGCCAGCGCCCAGGCCCACTCGGGCCGGCGGGCGGCGTCGAGCAACGCCCACACGGTGAGCGCGAGCGGGACGGAGCACAGCAACACCAGCACCGCGCTCGCGGTGGTGTCGGTCCAGGAGATGGGCGCAGCCTAGGGCGGTCCGCCGGGGCTCTACGAGGGCGGCAGCACCGTCTCGCCGGGGCGGACCCGTCGCAGGCGGTTGGCCGCGTCCTCGAATCCCGGCAGCGGTGCCTGCAGCGACAGCCCCAGCTCGGTGACGCGGCCGCCGACCAGGTTCTCCACCTGGGCCCAGTCGGCCGCCCGCGGACCGTCGACGTCGCGGTTGTAGGGCTGGTCGTAGACGATCACGTGCGCCCCCGTGGCCCGCAGAGCCACGACGTTGTGCGGCGCGTCCTCGACGTAGCAGTCGGCCTCGACCTGGGGCTTGGCCCCGAGAAAGCACAGGTCGCGGTAGGGGATGCCCGACGCGTCCAGCCAGTCGACCGTGTCGGCCACGGCGGTGGCGTGCCCCCAGTTGACGTAGAGGCGGTGGGTGATGATGCGGATCCACACGCCGGCGTCGGACAGCCGCCACAAGGTCTCGGCGGCTCCCGGCATGGCGGGCATCGTGCGGAAGATGCGGTGCTCGAGCACCGCCGCCTGGTGGAGCTGCTCGAACTGGGCGACCGACAGGCCCCACTCGCGGAAGTCCCACGACCGCTCGAGCGGCAACGAGGCGGGATCGGCACCGGTGCGCTCGGCCACGACGTCGCGCAGGGCGGCGGTGTAGTCGCCGCACACACCGTCGAGGTCGACGCCCAGGATGAACCCGTCCATGCGCTGTGGTGATCCCGTCCTAGTCGGTGTCGGTGCGACGAGCCTGCCACACCCGGTCGACGATCACGTCGGCGACCAGCAGGAGGACGGCCAGCCAGCCGACCGGGTGCGGTCGCCGCATCTCGATCGGCCAGTCGAAGCTGGGCTGGGGCGACCACCGGGTCTGGATGTACAGCACGTACAGACCGCACAGGCCGAGCGCGACGGGGCTGCCCAGCAGGAGGTAGCGCCGGAACGTCTCGTGGCGGGCCCCGATGCCCGCGGCGACCCCCAGGATGGCGCCGACCACCGGCCCGACCAGCACCAGGCCCAACAGGCCCACCCCCACGCCGGTCCACACGGCGACGCGGCGGGTGGGCAGGGCGCCGTCGTAGCGGAACGCCAGCACCGACGAATAGGGCTCGGCCAGCGACGACGGCGCGTTCACGACCGTGCGGGGCCGGCGGATGACGAGGGCCAGGCACACCAGCGCCGCCACGATCGACAGGACGATGGCGAGGTTGACCCGCTGTTGGGGCGCGAACCGCAGGCCGACCTCGAACGACTCCGACCGGGGCGTGATCAACCAGCCGTTGGCGAAGCCGTCGACGAGCACCGGCTCGCCGAGCGCCTCGCCGTCGACCGTGGCCGTCCAGCCCGGGTTGTGGCTCTGTCCCTGCACCAGCCAGAACGGCTCGTCGGGGGTGGCGCCTGTGACCTGCAGCGAGGCGTGGTCGTGGCCCTCGTCGACCACCTCGACGGTGGGGCGCTCGGCCGCGGCCGTGTCGGCGGCGTCAGCCGTGGCGCCCGCGCCCGAGGCGGCGGTCGCCTCGGCGACCAGCGTGCCGCCGCCGGCGGGCGGGGCGGCGCCACCGGCGGCCGAGCGCAGGACGACCTGGTCGACCTCGAGGCCGGTGGTGCGGCCCCGGGCGGTGACGATCTCGTGGTCGCCGGCGTCCAGCGCCACCGGGGCGCCGCCGCACACGGACAGCGGCAGGGCGTCGCCGGCCAGGGCGGTCGCCATGGGCCCGGTGGCCCGCACGGGCAGCGGCTGGCCGTCGACGGTCACCAGGTCGGTGCGGCATCCCGAGTCGAACGTCTCGGGCAGCGCCGGAACCGGGGGAGCGGGCAGGCCGATCTCGGCGATGGCGGCCGGCTGGTCGACCTCGTTGTCGCTCACCCAGTCCTGCGTCACGACGGGGCGCACGCCGGTGAGGCGGAAGCGGAAGGTCGAGCCGGTCACGGACTCGGGCAGCGGCACGTCGACGACGGTCGTGGCGTTCTGCTCGGCGCCGTCGGCGACATCCGGGAGCGGGATGCGCCCGACGATGGTGCCGTCGACCGTCACCTCGACCTCGGTCGGGACCGAGTGCAGGCCGTCCGCGACGACCGTGAGCGGCACGCTGTCCACGGTGACGGGCTCGGTCAGGTTGACCTCGACCCACTGGCGGTTCGGGGTGCTGCGCACCGTGGTCCACGCCGTCGTGGGGTCGCCGTCGAAGGCGGCCGAGGCGGTCTGGACCGAGCCGTTGAGCACGGAGCTGGCCCGCACCCAGGTCACCGATCCGTCGTGCGGCCGGCCCAGCACCTCGTCGCGCATGTAGGACGGGAAGCGCCGGAACAGGCGGGCGTCGCCCTCGAGCAGGAACTCGCGGTCCGAGGGCAGCGACAGGGACCGCACCAGGCGGTCCTCCTCGTCGAGCCGGGTGGTGTCGGCGGGGTCCTGGCGCTGGCGCGTCAGCGTGACGGCCAGCGGGTGGTCGATGGCCCGGTCGCCGGCCCCCTCGAGCAGGTCGGTGGGCAGGGCGATCGATTCGGTCTGGCGCGGCGGCTCGTCGCCGAGGGCGATCTCGGCGAAGCCGACGCTGCTCAACCCGGCGTAGCGGGGGACGTCGCCCGCCGAGTCGGCCAGGATCTCGACCGACATCGTCTCGAACGTGCGGGACGGGAACGTCACCCGCTGGCCCGGCTCGTCGCGTGACTCCTGGCCGAGGTCGACATCGATGGGCGACCCACCGTCGAAGCGCAGCCGCACCTGCGTGATGAACCGGTTGCGCCCACCGGTGGTGGGTTGGGTGAGCGTGACGTGGTCGGTGGTCACCGGGTCGGTCAGGTCGAGCTCGATGCGCTCGCCGCGGGCGTCGACGAAGGCGCCCGTGCGCCAGGCCGTCTCCGCGTCGCCGTCGACGGCCAGGGAGGGCCGCTCCTCGCTGGTGAACGTGATGGGGTTGCCGTAGCTGGTGGCGTTGGCCACGACGTCGCCGCGCTCGTCCGCGCTCGTCATGGTGTCGCTGCCGGCGTCGGGGAACAGCGGCAGGCGGTTGTCGGTGGGGTCGGTCTCGAGGGGCTCGGTCTCGGACGACTCTGTGAACCCTCGGGTGTGGCGCACCGTGGTCCAGCGCTCGCCCCGCTTGCGGTTGGTGTCGGTGATCAGCAGCACGGCACCGTCGTCGAGCGCGGCCGCCAGCTCGTCGTCGTCGAGGCTCGCCGAGTAGCGGATCAGCTCGCTGCCGTCGATCAGGCCGGCGCCCGCCGCGTCGACCAGGCCGGCGCCGTCGCCCGCCACGAGCAGGGGGCTGCCGGTCGCGTGGGTGGAGACGATGGGCACCGGGTCGGCGACCGGCAGCACGGCCAGCTCGGGCGGGTCGGGCCAGGCCGGGTCGGTCTGCAGCAGCAGCTCGTCCTCGAGCTGCACCTCGGGCACCGTCTCGTTGGGCTCGCCGGGGCCGAACCCGGTCGGATCGCCCAGCCCGGCCGCCTGGGTGACGAACGCCCACAGGTTGCGGGGGCGGGGGGTGTTGTAGCGCTCGTACTGCAGGTCGCTCTGCACCAGCACGTCGCCGGCCCGCAGCAGTCGGGCGATGGCCGCGATGCTGTCGGGATCGGCCGTGCGTTCCTGTAGCCGCAGGTCGAAGGCGTTGAGCAGGTTGGCGGACGCGGCCGAGCCGTAGGGGATGAGCTCGCGTGCGACCGACGGCCGGTCCATCAACCCCGGAAGGATCGGGTCGACCGTGTTGCCCCAGCGGTAGCTGGCGAAGTCGCTGCCGGGCACGACGAGCACGCGGGTCTCGGCCCCCTGGGCGTCGAGGTGGGCGGCCGCCTCGTTCCAGTAGTCGGGGATGGCCTCGGGGCGTCGCAGGTTCTCGGGCACGAAGCGCCCGAGCCACAGCGGCGGCAGCGCCAGCAGGGCCACCAGCACGACGCCGACGGTCAGCGGCAGGGCGGTGCGCGGCCAGCGCCGGGCCAGGCTGGTGACACCGGCCCCCAGCAGGACCGCCAGGCCGAGGGCCACGAGCGGCACCGCCCGGGGCAGGCTGCGCATCGACAGGCCGACATCGGACAGCAGGAACACCTTGAGCGCCCGCGACCAGGGCGACCCGTCGTCCCACGGGTAGGCGCCCACGGCGAGCGCCACGCCGAGGGCGAGGAGCATGACGAAGTAGGCGCGGTGCCGCCAGCGGGCGATCACGCCCCCGGTCAGGCCGGCGATGGGTACCAGGTACGTGAGCAGGATCAGCGGGAGGAACTGGGTGTAGTCCTCGCTCGGCTCGATCCAGGGCCCCAGGCGGTCGCCGCCGTAGAAGAACCAGTAGCCGAGGCCCCGCAGCACCTCGTGGCTGACCGACACCGCGGCCACCGTCTTGGCCGTCTCGGTGTAGCGCAGGATCTCGATGCCGTTGGTGCCCTGGACCGACAGGCCGGCGATCCACCAGGCCGACAGGGGCACCGTCACCGCACCGATGCGCAGCCCGGCCCGAACGGCGGTGCGCAGCGAGATCTCCTTGGCCACCCACACGGCGTGCGCGAGCCACAGCACGGGGGCGACGCCCACGAGGAGCAGGGCCGTGGCGTTGACGCTGCCGCACGTCGCGACCGTGAGCGCGAACAGGGCCGGGTAGCGCCACCCCTTGGTGCGGGTCGTCCTGATGGTGAAGGCGATGAGCCAGGGCAGCGCGACGAACGGCAGCAGGATCGCCGACAGGCGCGCCACCAGCGTGAGCAGGTAGGGCGTGAGCGCGTAGCCGAAGGTCGCCGCCACCACGCCCGGGCCGCGTCCAGCCGAGCGTGCGCAGCAGGTAGGCGACACCGGCGCCGGCGGCGAAGATGATCGTGCCCCACCAGATGCGCTGCGCCGCCCAGTCGGGCACGCCGATCTGGTCGAGCAGCCAGTAGTACGGCCCCATCGGCCACAGGTAGCCGACGTTCTGGTGGGTGACCGTGCCGAGGCCGATCGACGGGTCCCACATCGACCACGCCCGGCTCATCAGCTTGGACGGGTCGATGTAGAGGTAGGTCTTGGTGTCGGCGCTCACCCAGCCGCGCTGTGTCAGCAGCAGGGGCACGTACGCGACCAGGGCCAGCACGCCCAGCAGGCGTAGCCACGGCCCGCGCGACGACGTCGACGACCGGGCGACCGCGCGGGTCACCCGCGTCACCACCGGGGGCGCGGCTGACTCGGACGCGACGGTGGCCAGCAACGGCCGCCGGCGGCCGAGGGCCTGTGCCAGCTTGGGGAACAGGCCTCTCATCGTCGCGATCGGCGCCGCGACACCTCGTCGGCGACCACCCGCATGAGCTGCGTGGCGGTGTTGCTCCACGTGAGCTGGCCGGCCCACTCGAGCGCCCCCGCGCTGAGCCGGGCCCGCAGCCGGGGGTCGCCCAGCACGTCGGCCATGGCGTCGCCCAGGCTCTGGGGGTCGCCCTCGGCCAGCAGGCCGGACATGCCCTCGCGCACGGCGTCGCTGTGCCCGGCGATGCGGGTGGCGACCGCGGGCGTGCCGCAGGCCGCGGCCTCGGTCATGGTCATGCCCCACCCCTCGCGGGCCGAGGCCGAGGCGACGATCCAGGTCTGCCGGTAGAGGTCGACGAGCTCGGTGTCGGTGAGGCGGCCTCGCAGGGTGACCCAGTCGCCGGCGTCGAGCTCGTCGATCACCGACTCGACGAGCGGGCGCTCGTAGCCGTCGCCCACGATGTGCAGCCGCAGGTCGGGCACCTTCCGGCGGGCGTGGTGGGCGGCGCGCACGAGCACGTCGTAGCGCTTGACCGGCGCCAGGCGGCCGACGGCCACCACCATCGGCTCGGGGGAGCGCTCGCCGCCCGGCGAGAATCGGGGGTCGATGCCCGGATGCACGACGGTGACCCGGTCGTCGCGGAAGCCCAGCTCGTGGACCAGCTCGCGCTTGGACGACTCGGACAGCGTGGCGATCGACGAGCTGCGGTAGAGCGGCGGCGCCACCTTGCTCTCGAACAGCGCGCCCAGTGGCCCGAGCGTCTTGCCGAGCGTCATGTTCCACATCTCGGCGTGGACGTGGTGCAACAGGATGACCCGCGGCCCGCGGTTCCACACCGGGCTGAGGAAGGGCATGCCGTTCCAGATCTCGACGAGCACGTCGCGGGGCCCGGTGCGCCGGGTGATCTCGGCCACGGCGGCGCGGGGGAACACCAGGTGGCGGCCGGCGCGGCGGATGACCTTGTAGCCGTCCCTGACGGTCTCGGTGGGCTGGCCCTGGGCCCACGACGTGCGCATCGTGACGTCGAGCCCGGCCGCGGCCCACAGCTTGGCCACCTCGGCGATGTGGACCTCGGAGCCGCCCGCCTCGACATCGTCGATGTCGCGCCAGGCGAGCACATGGATGCGCCGGATGCCCGCCGACGCCGCCAGGTCGCCGATCTTGGACGTGGCGTCCGCAGGGGGATCGGCGAAGTCAGACACGGCGGTTGCTCACAGGTGGTTGTCCTCCCCATCCCCAGTGCCGGGTAGCCAGGTGCTCGACGAGGTTCGGCGCCATGCGTCCGTTTGCTCATGTGCGCGTGCGGTTGAGACTCGGGTACCGGATCGGCCGTATGCTACGGACTTCCGCGCCAGCGCACCAACGTTCTGGGGGAGGTGCGCACCCTCGGCACACGACTCGACGGAGCAGCCCGTGTCCAGCAGTGACGAGACCGCCGTGACCGAACTCGACAGGGCGCTCGACGGCGTCGAGGGCTGGTTCAGCCCCGAACAGGTTGCCCGCGTCGTCGAGCGGGCATCCCTGGTGCCGCCCACCGGTCGCATCGTCGAGATCGGCAGCTTCCGCGGCCGCTCGATGGTCGCCATCGCCCGGTCCGCGCCCGAGGGCGTCGAGATCGTGGCCATCGACCCGCACGCCGGCAACGACCGGGGCCCGCAGGAGATCGAGGGCTTCGAGGACGAGGCCGCTATCGACAGCAAGGTGTTCCTCACCAACCTCGAGCGGGCGGGTGTGCGCGACCGAGTCACCTACGTGCGCAAGTTCAGCCACGACGCCCTCGACGACGTCGAGGGGCCCATCGACATGCTCCACATCGACGGTGCCCACCGCTACGGCCCGGCCAGCGACGACATCGCGAGCTGGGGCGCGCGGGTGGTCGACGGCGGGTCGATCCTGATCCACGACTCGTTCTCGTCCATCGGGGTCACGCTGGCCCTGGCGGCCAAGCTGACGTTCTCGGGCGGGTGGCGCTACGTCGGGCGCAGTCGCTCGCTGGCCGAGTACCGGCGCGAGCCCGTGCGGGGGACCGCCCGCCTCGCCAACGTCGGCCGTCAGCTGGCGCAGTTGCCGTGGTTCGCCCGCAACGTGGCCATCAAGGTCCTGATCGTGGCCAAGCTGCCCCAGGCGACCCGGCTGCTGGGGCACACGGGCGAGAACTGGCCCTACTGACGGGCGGCGCGGCTCAGTTCGAGTTGGCGGCCGGCTCGGCGTCGGCGTCGGGAGCTCCGGCCGACAGGCCGGCGGGCGTCGCCGGCGACACCGAGGCCTCGGTCAGCGACTCGGCTGCGGGGGCCTGGGCCGGAGGCGCCGGCCGCTCGGCCACGCGGCCGCCCCGCCGGAGCACCCGGTCGCGCAGGCCCCACCAGGTCACGAGCGACATCGCCTCGCCGATGATGTGCCACGACATCTTCGACACGCCGCGGACGCGGTCGTTGAAGGTGATGGGCACCTCGACGATCTCGGCACCCAGCCGGTGGGCCCGGTACGACAGCTCGAGCTGGAAGCCGTAGCCGGTCGCCTTGGTGGCGCTGGTCTCGACGGTCTCGAGGATGTCGGCCCGGTAGGCCCGGAAGCCGGCCGTGGCGTCCTTGACGCCCAGCCCCAGCACCGTCGACGCGTACAGGTTGCCCACGCGCGACAGGATCTGGCGCACCAGGGGCCAGTTGGCGGTGGCGCCGCCCTTGACGTAGCGGGAGCCGATGGCGATGTCCGCGCCCTTGTCGACCTCGGCCAGCAGGGCCGACAGGCGGTCGGGCGGATGCGACAGGTCGGCATCCATCTGCACGACGACCTCGTAACCGTGGGTGAAGGCGTGCTTGAACCCGGCGCGGTAGGCGCCGCCCAACCCGCTCTTGCCGGGGCGGACGAGGACCTCGATCTGGCCCAGCTCGTCGTTGGTGGCCCGGGCCAGGTCGGCGGTGCCGTCGGGGCTGGCGTCGTCGACGACGAGCACGTCGGCCTGCGGCGCGGCGGTGCGCACCTGGCCGAGGACATCGGCGATGTTCTCGGCCTCGAGATAGGTGGGGATGATGACGAGCGTTCTCATTTCGAGCCCCAGACGTCGTTCGTTCGGGAAACGGTACCCCGTACCCTTCGGCCGTGTCCTGTGACACCACGTTCAGTGGTCATGCGCTGGCTTCCCCCTGGTCACAGCGGATGTAGAGCTCGAATATCGGTCGCCCGGGGCCCGCGGCCGCCGAGTTGTCGCCGTACCTGTCGTGCATGCAGAACAGCTCGTCGAGCACCTGGTTCGGCTCGTCGGACCCGGGCTCCATCGAGGTGTTCGGCTCGAACCAGTTGTCGTACATCGTGGACAGGATCACGACGTCGGCCTCGCGCAGCTCGTCGGCCAGGCCCGAGTCGTCCGCGTTGGCCACGCCGGGGTCCATCTCGATGAAGCGGGTGCCCGGCTCGAGCTGCGGGAGCATGAAGTACAGGTACGACTCGCTGTAGGGCGTCACGCTCAGGTCGCCGGGGCCGACGATCAGGCGATCGCCCGGCTCGGTCAGCTCCTCGATGTCGGCGAACATGCGCTCCGCGGCCACGCCCACGTCGTGGCGTCCGTAGTAGAAGCTCCGACCCCGGTGGTCGACCGAGTAGAAGTGCCGGTCGTAGCCCACGCTCTGGCCCACGTAGTCGGCATACCACCGGTAGGTGAAGTGGGGGAACAGGAGCATCAGGGCCAAGGGCGCCAGCACGACGGTGTGGGCGACGAGCGGGCGGGTGCCCCGCAGCCGCACCACCTCGGCGAGGAAGGCTGGCAGCAGCCCGAACGCCACGCAGCTCACCCAGGACAGGTGGGCGGTGTCGGCCCGTTGCACGGCCTGGGGGAGCAGGCCCACGGCGAACAGGCTGAGGGCGACGAGCCGCCACCCGTGCTCGCTGCCGGCCCGCTTGGCCCACACGGCGATGACGACCAGCAGCGCGGTGACGGCGAACAGGCTGCAGAAGAACAGGAAGATCTGCATGGGCTGCTCGGGGGCGGGCAGCGGCCACGGGAACCTGCGGAAGGCGAACGCCCGGTTGAGGAAGCTCGTGTACTCGTCGCGGGGCGGCGGGAACGGCAGGCGCCGCCCGTCGCGCAGCTCGAACACCGGCTCGAGCACCATGCCGCGGATGGCGTTGCCCGGCCCCGCCAGTGCCAGGTGCACCAGGTAGGGGCTGACGCCGATGGCGGCGCCCACGGCGAGCTTGCGCCGCTCGCGGCCGTCGAGGGCCCAGACGAACAGCGCGCCCAACGACAGGCCGAGGCAGATGATCAGATCGGGGCGGAACAGCAGGGCGGCCCCGGCCAACAGCCCGGCGACGGTGAGGGCGCGCTCGCGGCGCTGTCCGGGGTCGAGCGCCCGGGTGGCGACCGCCACCGACCACAGCGCGAAGGCGATGCCGCCCACCCAGGCCAGGGCCGTGACGCCGATGGGCGGGACGATGACGATGGCGGTGATGGCGCCGCTGAGCGCGGCGATGTAGCGGCCCCAGCGGTAGCCGATCGCCGCCATGGCGGAGATCAGGCCGACGAGCTGGAGCATCCCGACCACGCGCTCGGTCCACAGCGAGACGCCGAAGACCTTGAAGAAGCCGGCGAGGGTCCAGATGCTGCCGGGGCCGTAGAGGTGGAGGTAGTCGCGGTTGGGGATGTCGCCCGCGAGCAGCCGCTCGGGGAACACCAGCATGAACCCTTCCTCCATCGGCGGCCCCGGGGCGCGGAACACACCCCGCAGCGGCAGGGCGATGACCACCCCGACCACGACCGTGGGGACCACCCACGGGTGACGGTCGAACCAGCCCCGCACCCGGTGGACGCGGCCGTTGCCACCCTGGTCGGGCCCGGCCCGGCCCGGAGCCGCGCCGGCGGTGTCGGCCGCCGGGGGTGTGATGGTGGTGGTGCGCGCCCCGTCGGCCGGAGGCGAGGGGGGCGACGGCGCCTGCTCGTCCGGCATCAGCGCACCACCTCGGACGGCAGCCCGACCGGCTGCCACCGGTCGAACAGGCGGCGGTCGCGATCCTTGAGGCTCAGCGCCGGGCGCTCGACCAGCACGTAGGAGATGGCGGCGGCCACGACGCTGCCCGCCAGCGTGAACGCGAGGGCGGCCGGCATGGAGCCGGTGAAGATCGGCACGTCGAAGATGTCGCGGTAGATGTCGAGTACCCCCTCGTGCCAGAGGTAGATGCCGTACGACAACATCCCCAGCGCCACCATGGGCCGGCTGCCCAGCCAGCGCAGCGACGCCGGAAGCGTCGCACCCGACAGCGCCACCGGCAAGACGACCAGGAACCCGACCGCGGCGTACAGCAGCTCCTTCATCATCGACGTGCCGGGCGCGCTGGCGCCCACCTCGAACCCCAACCCGAGCTGCGTCGACACGACCCAGAAGCAGGCGGCCGCGGCCGCCCAACAGGCCAGCGGGTGCCGGCGGGGCCACTCGAGCAGGCGGAGCGGCTGGTCGCGCCGGCGAGACCACTCGAGGGCGACCGCCAGGGCCATGCCGGGCACGAACAGGTGGAAGTTGGCGGGCAGCCAGTGCACCCGGGGATCGATGGTGCCGGTCGTGACGTCGCTGGCGTCGACCGTGTGCACCCAGAAGCGGAAGGCGAGGGCCCCGGCCGCGGCCGCCGCCAGCACCGCCAGCTCGCCGATGACGGCGCGCCGCGGCGTCAGCCGCCGCCCCAACCAGGCGGCACCGGCGGCCCACAGGGGCAGCACCAGGTAGAAGGCGATCTCGTTCGTCAGGGTCCACGCCTGCTGCAGGCCCCCCGAGCGCGGTGTGGGCCGAGTAGCTCTGCAGCAGCCCGTAGAAGGTGACGAAGTCCCACAGGCCCTGGATCTCGTCGCGGCCCCGCACGTCGAGCACCACCACCAGCACCGTCAGAGCGAGCCAGTAGGCGGGGTAGATGCGCAGGAAGCGGTTGCGCAGGTAGGACCGGGTGCCGGGCCGGGCGCGCCCGTCGAGGCGGCGGGCCACGAACGGCCGATACAGCAGGAACCCCGAGCAGCACGAAGAAGATGGCGATGCCGACATCGAGCCGAGCCACGTAGTGTCCGGTGGCGTCGCGGGGGGTGAAGCCCACCTTGAGGCCCACATGCGTGACCAGCACGCCCAGCGCGGCCAGCGCACGGACGCCGTCGAACCCGGCGAAGCGCCCCGTCGACGAGCCGAGGCCCCCGGGCGGGTCGCCGACCGTGTCGGGCGGGGGATCGTCGGCCGGCGGGTGCCCGTCCGGCGCATCGACCGTGGTGGCCGCGGTGGCCGGGGCGGCCACCGCAGCGGCGGTGGTGGACCTGCGTCGGGCGGCCAGCGCCCTCCACGGGCGCCGCGCTCCCGACAGCGCGGCGTCGAGCGACACCGCGGCCGGGAACATCAGCGCCAGCTCGGCCGGCAGCCGGAACCGGGTGTTGCCGTAGATCACGGCCACGATGACGACCACGCTGCCCACCACGGCCACGAGGGGGAAGATCGGGCGGCCCGCCCGGCGCAGGCCCAGGAGCCCGAAGGCGCCGCCGACGGCGATGGCGTACCAGGCGAGCAGGCCGATCTGGCCGAGCACGGGCTCCTTGGTCTCGACCGAGGTGTCGAGCAGGATCTGCTCCTGGGGCTGGTACAGGCCGAACGTGCGGCCGACGCGCCCCGCCACCACGTAGGGCACCCGGTCGCCGTTGTCGCGGGCGTACTCGATGGCGATCTCGCGGAACCCCTTGCCCTGGACCGACGCGTCGCCCTCGGGCACCAGGTGCTCGGTGGCCTGGATGCAGGCCAGCGACCAGTAGCCGACCCGGTCGCCCTGGTACACCTCCTCGCAGTTGGCGGTGCCGAGGGTCTGGTCGAACTGCGCCGAGAGGGTGGTGGGCTCCTCGAAGCGAGCCATGTTGTAGCCGACCCAGGGGGCGATCACGATGGCCGCGGCCACCCCGGCGGCCGCGAGCTGAGGCACCCACCGGACGCGGGGCGCCCCGGGTGCGTCGGCTGCGCCTGGGGTGCGACGCCGCCACCACACCAGGGGCACGGCGATGAGCGGGCCCAGCAGGATGGCCTCGGAGCGCACGAGCGAGGCGACGCCGATGACCAGGCCGAACGTGAGCGCGTTGCCGGTGGTGGGTCGGTCCCACCACCGGTAGGAGGCGATCAGGATGATGGCAGTGGTGGCGACCACCATGGTCTCGGACACGACCATGGCGTCGAAGTAGAAGAGGTTGGGGCTGAACGCGGCCATGGCCGCCACGATCAGTCCCACGCGCTCGCCGGCGATGCGCCGGCCGGCCAGGCCCATGGCGGCCACGCCGACCGTACCGAGCAGGCAGGAGATCACCTGGTGCTGGAAGAAGGTGCGCAGCCCCAGCCACGAGAACCCGGCCAACACCGTCATGAACCCGGGCGGGTGGTCGGCCCCCGGCATGCGTACGCCGAAGAGCAGGAACTGGTAGGGGTGCACGTACCCCTCGCCGTCGGCCAGCAGGTTGGCCCCGTGGTGGTAGTAGTACGGGTCGCCGATCTCGGTCCACGGCGTGCGCCACCCCAGCAGGTACGTCGAGCCGCACGGCCAGGGCGGCCGACGTGATGGCGACGAGCCACCACCAGAAGCGGCGGGGTCGCCCGACCGTGGGGCGCGCCTCGGCGTCGGGCCCGGCGGTCACGTCGGGGTGCGCGCCGGGGCCATCGGTGCCGCGGACCGGCGACGCACTGGTGTCGGGCTTCGTGGCGGTGGTGGTCATCGACGGTGTGCCGGCCGGCCCGCTCCCTCGTCGATCTGCGTCGAGGCCTTCAGCCGAGCGACCGGCCTGGGCACTGTAGTGCCGCACGCCACACGCCCGAGGACCCGGCGGCCGGGTCGCCCCACCCGAGGTCCCGACGGCCGAAACGGCCCGTCGCCGCGGTGAGCGGCGATCGCGGTGGCTACTGTGACCCGCCGTGCCTGTTGCGCTCCGACACTGGGGGAGGCGAGCGCTGCCATCCCTGCCGCCGCTGTCCCGACGCGCCCGCGTGTGGCTGCTCGCCATCGTGGGGGTCGGCGCGGTGCTCCGCGTGCTGTGGGCCCTCAAGGCCCAGAACCCCGTCGAGCTGCGTGACCCGGCCTTGTACCTGATCCTGGCCGACCACGTGGCGGCGGGCGACGGCTTCCGCTACGGGTTCGCACCCGATCAGGGCACGACCGCGTACTACCCGCCCGGCTACCCGCTGGCGCTCGCCGCGGTCGTGTGGCTGGTGCGGCTGCTGCCGTTCGACGTGACGGTCTTCGACGTGGCGATCTGGCTCAACGTGGCGCTGTCCGTGGCCACCATCGGGCTCGTGTTCGTGCTCGGCCGCCGGCTGGGGGGCGACCGGGTCGGCCTGGTGGCCGCGGGCGTGTGGGCCATGTGGCCCAACCTGATCTTCCACAGCGGCATCGTGCTCACCGAGACGCTGTTCCTGTTCCTCCTGGTGCTCCTGCTGATCGTCGTGCTCGGCGACCCCGCCGCGGCCCGGCTGCCGGGCAAGGCGCGCCTGGTCACCATCGGGGTGCTGTTCGGGCTGACGCTGCTGGTGCGGCCCGTCTCGCTGGTGATCGCGCCCGTCTTCCTGGT
Source organism: uncultured Acidimicrobiales bacterium (assembly GCA_963735395.1). Taxonomy (GTDB): domain Bacteria; phylum Actinomycetota; class Acidimicrobiia; order Acidimicrobiales; family VFJN01; genus ZC4RG19. The sequence goes on from CAVTKV010000004.1 coordinate 265,393, forward strand.
GCTGTGGTGGGGGGCGGGGGCCAAGGCGGCGCTGTGGCGGTTGGCGCTGGTGGGGGTGGCGACGGTCGCGGTGCTCGTGCCGTGGTCGATCCGCAGCACCGTCGTCATGGACGAGCCGGTGGTGATGTCGCTCAACTTCGGCGACAACCTGTGCCTGGGCCACAACCCCGGGGCGACGGGTGGCTTCGGCGACCTGGGCGCCCACTGCTACACGGCCGAGGGCCTGCAACGTCCCGAGGCCGAGACGCGGCGGCAGTCCGAGAACATCGACCGGGCGGTCACCTACATCCGCGACCACCCGGGCGAGACGCTGCGGCGCACGCCGTCCAAGCTGCGGATCACGCTGCAGAACGACGACGACGGCCTGGACGTGGCCGAGGACTTCGGCGCGACGCCCGTGGTGTCGGACGGCACGCGGGACCTGCTGGAGCTGGCCGCCAACGCCTTCTACTTCGTGGTGGCAGCCGCGGCGATCGCCGGCGGCGTGGTGCTGCTGCGGAGACCCGACCCGGCGCGGCGGGGCCTGTTCCTGGTGGTGGCCGGCGCGGCCCAGCTGATATCGCCGCTGGCGACGTTCGGTGACGCCCGCTTCAAGATGCCGATCTACCCGACGCTGGCGATCTGCGCGGCGGTGGCGGTCGTCCAGCTGTGGGAGGCCCGATCGTCGTCCGCCGGCGCGGGAGCCGGCCGAGCGGAGGACGGGCCCGGCGCCGGGGGCGACGACGGCGGCGAACCGGGCTCGACCGAGCCGACGCCCTCGTCGGCCACCTCGTCGACCACGACGTCGGCGACGGCCTGACCGCCCCCGGGCGTCAGCGCTGCTTGGGCAGGATCGGGGCGTCGCGCCCGGTGCCACGGGGCCCCATGCCGGCGGTCGCCGACGTGTCGGCGCCCTCCTCGTGGTACTCCTCCTCGACGTTCACCGCCCAGATGTCGTGGCCGGCGTCAGCGAGGATGTTCTCGACCGTGAGCATGGCCGTGTACATCGAGTGGTCCTGGTTGTTGTACCGGTGCATGCCGTTGCGCCCCACGGGGTGCACGTTCGGGGCGTTGTCGTCCAACCAGGCCCGCAGGGTGTCGATGTTGCGCCGGTACGCCTCGTCGTACACCGGATACGCCTTGGGCATGCGCACCACGTAGCCGGCCTCGACGTCGGCAGCATCGACGAGGCCGAGCATCTCGAGCTCGCGCTTGCCGGTCTCGATCAGCTCCTGGTCGCTGGCGGTCCACCACTCGTCGCCCTCGGCAACCGTGTACTCGAGGCCCAGGACGTTGCGGCCCTCGCTGACCATGTACGGCGACCACGAGCCGAAGTTCTGCACCCGCATGGTCTTGACCTCGGGGGCGTGGATGTAGATCCAGTTGTCGGTCCACGGCACCTTGTCGGCGGGGACGACGAGCGCGATCGACAGGAAGTCGCGGAACGCCAGGTCGTCGGCCGCGGACTGCACCTCGGCGGGCACCGGCGGGTCCATCGCCTTGAGCAGCAGCGAGAACGGCATCGACGAGACGACGTGGTCGGCCGGGTACTCGGTGGTGACGCCGTCGGCCTCGGCGACCACCGCGTTGGCCCGCCCGCCCTCGTGGCGGATCGTGGTCACGGGGGTCTCCATGATGACCTTCGTGCCCGCCGCCTCGACCTTCTCGCGGCACCGCTCCCACATCATGCCGGGGCCGTACTTGGGGTACTGGAACTGCTCGATGAGGCTGGTGACCTGCTTGGACTTGTCGGCCCGGGCGCCGGCGAGGCGGGCGCGGAACGGCTCCCACACCGCGCTCCACAGCGACATCCCCTTGATGCGCTGGGCGCCCCAGTCGGCCCCGATCTCGGACGGCGGCATCGCCCACAGCTTCTCGGTGTAGGTCTTGAAGAAGTGGCCGTACAGGCGCCAGCCGTAGTTGGTGACGATGTAGGCCTCGAGCGTCGACTGGTCCTTGGGCGGGTTCACCCGCACCCACAGGAACGACAGGCCGCAGCGCACGGCCTCGACCGGACCGAGGTTGCGCAGGGCGTTGCCCAGCTTGATGGGGTAGTCGTAGAACTTGCCCTGGTAGTAGATGCGGCTCGACCGGGGCCGCAGCATGAAGTCGTCGTCGTCGAGGATCTCGTGCCAGAAGTCGTCGACCCGCTTGACCTTGGTGAAGAAGCGGTGGCCGCCGATGTCGAAGCGCCAGCCGTCGCGCTGGACGGTGCGGCTGATCCCGCCGACCACGTCGTCGGTCTCGAGCACGGTGGAGGTGACGCCCGCCTTGGCGAGCTCCTGCGCGGCGGTCAGGCCGGCCGGGCCGGCGCCGATGATCACGATGCTCCCGGCCGCGGACGCGTCGCCGCCGGCCCGGCCGGTGCCGGCCGAGGGCGCGGGCGTGGTGATATCGGGCTCGCTCACGAATCGCTCTCCCTCAGCACTGCGGACGTGGCCAGCCACTCTACCGAAGACGGCCCGCGGCGCTTCCAGTCGCGGCCTGACCGCGGGCATGGCGACCGAGCCGGAGGATGCCAGCGGGCGGTCGGCGCGTTGCTACGCTCCGCGCCTCATGGCCCGGGCACTCATCGACGATGCCGTCGACGACGGTTCCGCTTCCACGGACACCGGTCGATCGACCCGGCTGCCCCCCTGGGTCGCACCCGCCGCCGTGAGCGCGATCGTCGTCGTGGGCATCGCGCTGCGCTTCGTCCAGCGCTCCCCCCTGTGGCTCGACGAGGCGCTCAGCGTCAACATCGCCCAGCTCCCGGTGGGCGACCTGCTCGAGGCCCTGCGACACGACGGCCACCCGCCGCTGTACTACCTGGTGCTCCACTACTGGATGGAGGTGGTGGGGGACGGCGACGCGGCCGTGCGGGCCCTGTCGGGCATCTTCGCCGTGGCCTCGCTGCCGTTGGTGTGGGTGGCGGGTCGCCGGCTGGCGGGCACCGCGGGCGCCCAGTGGGCGCTGGTGGTGGCCGCGCTGTCGCCGTACTGGGTGCGCTACGCCACCGAGACCCGCATGTACTCGCTGGTCATGCTGCTGGTCCTGGCCGGCTACCTGCTGCTGGTCGACGCGCTCGACCGCCCCACCTGGCCCCGGCTGGCCGGGGTGGCCTTCGTGTCGGGCCTGCTGCTGCTGTCCCACTACTGGGCGTTCTACCTGCTGGCCGCGGTCGGGTCTGTGCTCGTGCTCCGCGCCTGGCGTCATCCGGGAGAGCGGCCGGCGACGCTGCGGGCGCTGGCGGCCGTCGCCGCCGGCGGTGTGCTCTTCCTGCCCTGGCTCGACGGCTTCCTCTACCAGTCGGCCAACACCGGCACGCCGTGGGGGTCTCCGTTCCGCCCGACGGCCATCGTGCAGACCGTGCTGATGGACATGGGCGGGGGCACGGTCACCGAGGCGTCCCTGTACGGGTCCGTGGTGGTCGTGCTCGCGTTGCTCGCGCTGTTCACGGTCCGGTCGGCCGGTCACGAGATGACCCTCGACCTGCGGACCGCGCCCACGGTGCGCCACGAGCTGGCCGTCGTCATCCTCGTGCTGGTCATCGGCGCGGTGGTGGGCCTGGCCACGAGCGCCACCTTCCAGAGCCGCTACGCCGCCGTGGTGGTGCCGTTCGTGCTGCTCGCCGCGGCCGTGGGCATCGTCCGCACACCGGCGGGCGTCGCCCGGCTGGTGGTGGGCGCCGTCTACCTGGGCCTGGCGGCCTTCGGCCTGGGGTGGGTCAACTACTACCAGCGCACGCAGTCGGTCGACGTCGCCGCGGCGGTGGCGGAGCGGGCGCAGCCCGGCGACGTCGTCGTCTACTGCCCCGACCAGCTGGGCCCGGCGTACTCGCGCGAGATGCCCGACGGCCTGGTCCAGCTGGGCTACCCCGAGCTCGGTCCGCCCGATCGGGTGGACTGGGTCGACTACGCCGAGCGCAACAGGGCCGCCGACCCGGCCGAGCTGGCGGTCGAGGTCCTCGAGGAAGCCGACGGGCATGCCGTGTTCCTGGTGTGGATGTCGGACTACAAGACCTACGGCGAGCAGTGCGAGACGCTGATCAGCGAGCTGGGACTGACCGAGAGCCTGGTGGTCCAGGACGAGGGCCGGTTCTTCGAACCGGCGTTCCTGCACTGGGCGCCGGCGTCAGCCGGCGACGGCGCGTAGGCCGGCGGCGAGGGCGTCGCGGCGGCGGACGGCTTGCAGGTCGGCGGTGCGGAAGCTGGCCATGCGGGTGCTCCACGAGTCGATCACGTCGCGGCCGTCGCCGCGGCGGAAGAACGTGGTCATGGGGCCTTCTTGCTGGTAGGCGTCGGCGCCGTCGACGGTCTCGACGGCGCCGTCTCGCAGGATCACCTCGAACGTCGGCATGGGGGGACGGTACGGCGGTGGGCCTGTGCGCTACGAGAGGGGCAAGCCTGTGGATAAGGGAAGTTGTCCACAGGCTGGCGCATCCCCGGCGAGGCGGCGGCTCCGTGGCATCCTTCTGCCATGAGCGAGCCCCTGTCGTTCGTGTGCCCGCGCTGCGGCGGCCAGGTGGCGGCCCGGTTCTACGGCCCGTGCGAGGCCTGCCGCACCACGTTGCGGGCCGAGTTGGCCGGCGCTGCCCGGGACGTCGACCTCGCCGCCTACGAGCCGAAGATGAACGTGACGCCCAACGCCGTCGCCCTCAAGGACGACTAGTGGATCACCACGTGAAGGCCCGATTCCGATCGCGTGACGGCGCGCCGATGGGCACCCTCCGGCCGTGTGCCGCACATATGCTTCCGTAGCGGCGGATCGAGGAACGGCGGCGAATGGGGCAGCGGCGGCAGCCCGGGTGGTGGCGACGGCGGCGATGGCGCGTCATCGCCGCGGCCGGCGTCGTCGTGGTGATCACGCTCGCCGTCGGCGCCGCGGCCCGGGCCTGGTTCGACACCCGCGACGCCACCGGCCGCACCGTCACGGCCCTCGACGAGACACGGGCCGAGCTCGCGCTGGCCCAGGCCGACCTCGACACGGCCACGGCCGATCTCGAGGCGGACGAGGCGACGCTGGGCGAGGAGGTGGCGACGCTCTCGACCCGGCAGGACGAGCGTGACGCCGCCCAGGCCACCCTCGATGCCACGAGCCTGTGGCTCACCGCCGTGGAGGCGCAGCTCGAGGAGGCGGCCGCCGACCTCGACGACCGCACAGTCCGGCGGGACGCACTCGACCTCTGCCTGGTCGGGGTCGCCGAGGCCCTGAACCAGGCCTCGGTGGGCGACGCCGGTGGGCTCGCCGCCACGATCCGCCGCATCGAGGGCACCTGCGCCGAGGCCGGAGCGGCGCTGTGACGGCGCAGGTCGAGTCCCTCCGGGCCCCGTGGCGGGTGTCGCAGGCCCGCCGGGTGGCGATCGTCGCCACGGCGGCGGCGGTCGGGCTGGTCGGGGTGTACGCCGTCCAGTACCGGGCGGCCCGGCTCCGGCTGGACGCCACTCGAGCCCAGCTCGCCGAGACGCAGACGAGCCTGGCCGCCGCACAGACCGAGCTCGAGAACACCCAACTCCGCGGCGCGCTCACGCAGGACAGCATCGAGCTGACTCGATCGGAGATCGACGAGGCCGTCGCCGCCCGCACGTGGATCGACGCCCTCACCGCCAACGCCGCGACCGACGTCGCCTCCGTCGACGCCGACCGCACCGAGGTCGACGCGGCGCGCCTGCTCCTGGCCGCCCACACCAACGAGGCGATGGTCTGCTTCGACGGCGTGTCCCAGGCGGTCGCCGCCAACCGCCGGGGCGACGACCAGGCGTCCGTCGGCGCCATGCAGGCCGCCGCCGACCAGTGCACGCGCACGCTGGCCTACGCCACGGGGGCGCGGTTCCCTTACGACTTCGCGGACCCGTTCGTGGTGCGGGCCGAGAGTGCCTACTTCGGGTACTCGACCAACTCGGGCGCCGGCGACATCCAGGTGATCCGCTCGACGGACCTGGTCTCCTGGGAGCTCGTCGGCAACGCGCTGGCGGGGCTGCCCTCGTGGGCGGCGCCCAACACGACCTGGGCGCCAGCGGTCCTGGCGCGGGACGGCGGGTACGTCGTGTACTACACGACCCGGGAGGCCGGCTCGCGCCTGCAGTGCATCTCTCGGGCGACGGCGTCGACTCCCGACGGGCCGTTCGTCGACGACTCGACGGCGCCGCTCGTGTGCCAGCGCGACCTCGGGGGCTCGATCGACCCCAGCCCGTTCGTCGATGCCGACGGGCGCACCTACCTGCTGTGGAAGTCCGAGGGCGCCGGCGGGGCCGCCCAGACGATCTGGTCGCAGGAGCTGACCGCCGACGGGCTCGCGCTCACCGGGCCGGCCTGGCCGCTCGTCGCGGCGGACCGGCCATTCGAGCGGGGCGTGGTCGAGGGGCCGACGCTCGTGCGCGAGGCAGGCGCCTATCACCTGGTGTACGCGGCGGCCGACTGGAACTCGCGACACTACGTGACCGCCTTCGCCACGTGCGCCGGGCCTGGCGGGCCGTGCACCAAGCCGGCCGACGGCCGGGTGCTGACCTCGGGCCTCCGGCTGGCGGGGCCCGGTGGCGCCGAGGTGTTCCGGGACGGCGACGGCGGTCTGTGGGCGGCGTTCCACGCCTTCTCCGAGCCCAACGTGGGCTACCCGAGCAGCCGCTACCTCCACGTCGCCCCCGTGCGGGTGTCCGGCGGCCGGGTCGTGATCGACGTCGCGACATGACCATCGGCCGGTGACGGTGACGCCAAACCACCATGTCAGCTGATCGAGAACGGGCTGCGCCACTCGCCCCCGCGAGCTCGTCGAGGTGAGCGGGCGGATGGCCGGCCTCGGCCGCGGCTACCAGATCACCATCGTCGACCACGGCCTGGGCATGACATCCGACGACATCGAGCGCGCCAACCAGCGCCTCGCCGGCACCGAGTCGTTCACCGTCACGCCCGCCAAGTACCTGGGCCACTACGTCACCGCCGTCCTGGCCGCCCGCCACGACATCAAGGTGACCCTGCAGGGGTCGGTCGTGGTGGGCATCGCCGCGCTGGTCGAGCTCCCGGCCGCGTTCATCGCGGACGGGGCCGACGCATCGCCACCCGCCCCTGCCACCGGCGCTACCGGGCCGCGGAACGCCCCCAATGCCGACGACGTGCGCCGCGCCGTGGCGGAGCTGCGCCGCGCCCGTCCATCGGCCACGGCCGCGGCACCGGCCGTGGCGGTCCCCGCCGTCGCCGCCGTCGCCGCGTCGCCGGCGGCGCAGGACGACCCGGCCGCCGAGCACCCGCTGCCGGGTTGGGCCCGCCCGGTGGCCACACTGTCGGAGGTGGCGGCCACACCGACGTCGCCGGCCGCACCGACGATCGTCCGTCTCGGCGCCGCCACCAACGGCGACGACGACGCCAGGTCTGGACCGGAGGGGCCGCCGGAGCGCACGGCCAGCGGCCTGGTCCGGCGCGTGCGCGGTGCCCATGTACCGGTCGGCGCGGCGGTCGCCCGCGCCGCCACGGGCGAGCCGGCGCCATCGGCCCCGCCGGATGAGCCATCATCATCGGCACCGGTCGACGGCGCCGAGATCCAACGGTTCCTCACGAGTCTGGTCGGAGGCGTGCAACGCTCCCTCGACGAGCAGAGCCCGGCCGCCGGGGCCGGAGACGAGGATTGACGATGCTCACTGACGAGGCACGCAACTTCAACTGGCTGCTCAGCAGCTTCGTCGAGGAGACGGCCGGGGTCACCGACGCCGTGGCCGTGTCGTCGGACGGGCTGCTCATCGCCCGGTCCAACACGCTCGACCGCGACGAGAGCGAGCAGCTCTGCGCCATCATCTCGGGCTGTGCCAGCCTGGCCAAGGCGGCCGACCGGGCCATGGACGCCGACGGCGTCGAGCGGGTGATCATCGCCATGCAGCTCGGCTTCCTGTTCGTCAGCGCCATCGCCGACGGCAGCTGCCTCGGTGTCGTGGCGACGCGCGACTGCGACGTGGGGTCGGTCGGCTACCAGACCACCGAGCTGGTGGGGCGGGTCGGCGTGCTGCTCACGCCGGCGCTGCGCGAGGAGCTGAAGCAGCTCGCCTCCTCGGGCTGAGCAGGCGCGCGCACCGCCGACGGGGTTAGCGTTGTGTTGTGGACGGCCCATCGGTGGTCCCGTTCCCCACCCATTACTGGCACCGCCTCGACGACGGTCGCGTGCAGTGCGACGTCTGTCCCCGTGCGTGCAAGATGCGGCCAGGTCAACGCGGGGTCTGCTTCGTCCGGGGCCGGCCCGAGGCACCCGACCCCGGCACCGAGGACGGGATCGCGCTGCTGACCTACGGCCGGTCGTCGGGCTACTGCGTCGACCCGGTGGAGAAGAAGCCGCTCGACCACTTCCTGCCGGGGTCGTCGGTGCTGTCGTTCGGCACCGCCGGCTGCAACCTCGCCTGCCGGTTCTGCCAGAACTGGGACATCTCCAAGTCCAAGGAGATGGACACGCTGGCCGACGCCGCCACCCCGGAGGGCATCGCCCGGGCGGCCCGCCGGCTCGGGTGCCGCAGCGTTGCGTTCACCTACAACGACCCCACGATCTTCCTCGAGTACGCCTCGGACGTGGCCGACGCCTGCCACGAGGTCGACGTGCAGGCGATCGCGGTCACGGCGGGCTACATCTGCCCCGAGCCCCGCCGCGACCTCTACGCCCACCTCGACGCGCTGAACGTCGACCTCAAGGGGTTCACCGAGGAGTTCTACCGGCACGTCTGCGGCGGCCACCTGGACCCGGTGCTCGAGACCCTCGAGTACCTGCGCCACGAGACCGACCTGTGGTTCGAGATCACGACCCTGCTCATCCCGGGCCGCAACGACGACGACGCCGAGCTCGATGCACTGACGCAGTGGGTCGCCGGCCACCTGGGACCGGACGTGCCCCTGCACTTCACCGCCTTCCACCCCGACTTCAAGATGCTCGACGTGCCCCACACGCCGGCGGAGACGCTGACCCGGGCACGGGAGTGGGGGCTGCGCAACGGCCTCCAGTTCGTCTACACCGGCAACGTGCACGACCGCGAGGGGTCGAGCACCTGGTGCCCCGGGTGCGGCGCGCTGCTCGTCGAGCGCGACTGGTACGAGCTCGGCGCCTGGCACCTGACCGACGAGGGGCGCTGCCGCTCGTGCGATCGCCAGCTGCCCGGGCGGTTCGACGGCCCGCCCGGGTCGTGGGGCCGACGGCGCATGCCGGTGCGGCTCGCGGTCGAGGCGACATGACCCGGACGGCGTGACGTGGGTGACGTGACGACGCCCGCCTACACCCGCCCGAGCACGGCCGACTGGGTGCGCGAGCCGGCGGTGGCCGGGCTCTTCTACCCGGCCGAGGCCGACGAGCTGCGGGCCGCCGTGGCCGAGCACCTCGACGGCCCGCCAGTGGCCGACCTCACGAACGAGCCCCGCGCCCTGATCGCCCCCCACGCCGGCTACCGCTACTCGGGCGCGACCGCGGGGGTGGCCTACCGCGCCGTCGCCGGTCTGAGCGGCCGCATCGACCGGGTCGTGCTGGCCGGCCCCGCCCACCGTGTCCCGGTCGACGGCGTCGGCGTGGGGGTCAGCACGGCTCGGGCGTGGCGCACACCTCTGGGCGACGTGCCGGTCGACGTCGACGCCTGCCGCCGCCTGGTGGCCGAGGGCGCAGCCGTCGAGGCGGACGACGCGCACGCCCCCGAGCACAGCCTCGAGGTCCACCTGCCGTTCCTGCTCGAGGTGCTGGGGCCGGTGGCGATCGTGCCGCTGGTGGTGGGGCGGTGCCCGGCGAGCGCTGTGGCGGCGGCCCTCGACGCCACCTGGGGCGACGACGCCACGCTGGTGGTCGTCTCCTCGGACCTGAGCCACTACCTGGGCGAGGAGGCGGCGCGGACGCGTGACGACCGCACCCGACAGGCCATCATCGAGGGCCGGGCGGGCGACATCGGGCCCTACGACGCCTGCGGGTGCGTTCCCATCGCCGGGCTCATGCTGGCGGCGCGCGACCACGACGTGGCGCCCTGGACGCTGGCCGTGTCCACGTCCGCCGCGGCCTCCGGCGATGTCGCCCGGGTGGTCGGCTACGGCAGCTTCGGCTTCGCGCCGCCTCGACCGCTCGACGACGCCGAGCGCGACTGGCTGCTGGCGCGGGCACGCGCCGCCATCGCCCACGAGCTGGCGACCGGGTCGATCGACCCGCTCGACGACGCTGACGTCGGCGAGCACCTCTGCCTGCCCGGCGCGTCGTTCGTGTCCCTCGAGCACGCCGGCGAGCTGGTGGGGTGCATCGGCTCGCTCGAAGCGTCGCGGCCGCTGTGGCGTGATGTCGCGCTGAACGCGCGCGGCGCGGCGTTCGCCGACCCCCGCTTCGAGCCGCTGGCGTCCGGCCAGCTCGACCGCACGGTGATGACGATCTCGGTGCTGTCGACACTGGAGCGGCTGCCGCCGGCCCGCGACGAGCTCACCGCCGCCCTGCGCCCCGGCGACGACGGGGTGCTGGTCGAGGCGGGCGAGAACCGGGGCACCTTCCTGCCCTCGGTGTGGGACACGCTGTCGACGCCCGAGCCCTTCGTCTCGGGCCTCCTGGCCAAGGCCGACCTGCCCGCCGACGCCTGGCCGGCCGACCTGCAGGCCTGGCGCTACACCACCGACCAGTTCGCCGACTGACCGTCTCCGCCGCCCTGGCGGTCGGGGTTCAGGTGGCCGACGGCGCGGTGCCGGCCACCGACCGGGCCCAGGCGTAGTCGGGCTTGCCCGCGGGGGAGCGGACCACCTGGTCGACCCAGCAGAAGGCCTTGGGCACCTTGTAGCCGGCCAGGGACCGGCGGCAGTGGGCCCGCAGGACGTCGTCGGCCGGCGGCTCGGCGCCCGGGCGGGCCGACAGCACGGCCACCACCTCGCTGCCCCAGCGCTCGCTGGGCCGTCCCGCCACCACCGCGTCGGCCACGGCCGGATGGGCGGTGAGCACCTGTTCGACCTCCTCGGCGAACACCTTCTCGCCGCCGGTGTTGATGGTCACCGAGTCGCGGCCCAGCAGGTCGACCGTGCCGTCGGCGCGCAGGCGGACGCGATCGCCGGCCACGGCGCAGCGCACGCCGTCGATCGCCGGGAACGTCGTCGCGGTCTTGTCCGGGTCGCCCAGATAGCCGAGGGGGACGCGGCCGGCCTGAGCCAACCAGCCGATCTCGTCGTCGCCCGGCGCGAGGCGCCGCGTGCGGTCGTCGGACAGCACGACGGTGCCGCGCTCGGGACGGAACGCGGGGGAGTCGTGGCCGGATACGGCCTGGCGGCCGGTCTCGGACGACCCGAGCACGTCGACGATGCGCAGTCCGGGAAGCCGGCCGACCAGGCGTCCCTTCACCGGCGGCGACAGGACGGCCCCGCCCGACAGCAGGAACCGCAGGTGAGACAGGTCGTAGTCGTGGGCGTCGAGCTCGTCGAGCAGCGGCCGTGCGAACGGGTCGCCCACGACCTGCAGGGCGCTGACGCGCTCGCGCTCGCACGTGCCCAGCACGTCGGCCGGGTCGAGTCGCGTCGGGTCGTCCTGCACCACCACGGTGCCGCCGGAGATCCACGCCGAGATGGCGTTCCAGTGGGCGGCGCCGTGCATGAACGGCGCCGACGGCAGGCTCCGCAACCCCGCCCGCGCCCGAGCGGCGTCGACGATCTCGTCGACCGTGCCGGTCACACCCAGCGCGGTGGCCAGGAAGTCGCCCTGGCGCCACAGCGTGCCCTTGGGCATGCCGGTTGTGCCGCCCGTGTACAGGATGTAGCGGTCGTCGGGGGACAGGCCCCGCGGCGGCCGGGGGGCGGCGGCGGCCAGGGCGCCGTCGTACCACCGGGCGCCGGCCAGCAGCGGGGCGCCGGAGCCGTCGTCGACCTGGAGGAGCAGGCGCACAGCGGGCAGGTCCGGCAGGACCTGGGCCAGGGTGGAGGCGAAGGCGCCGTGGAACACGACTGCGGCGGCCGCGCTGTCGCGCAGCACGTAGGCCAACTCGGTGGCGACGTAGCGGTAGTTGATGTTGACGCCGACCGCCCGCGCCTTCCAGGCACCGAGCATGCCCTCGAGGTACTCGTGCCCGTTGTGCAGGTAGAGGGCGACGTGATCGTGGGGGGACTGCCACGGCTGGCCCTGGCCCGGCCGGCTGCTGGGGGCCCGCAGCCCGACACCGGCCTCGGCGAGCACCGCCGCCAGGCGGCGGGTGCGCTCGGTGACCTGGGCCCACGTGCGCCGCTGGCCTCCGGCCACGATGCACTCGCGCTCGGGCACGGCGGCGGCGATGGCCTCGTGCAGCGCGGCGACGTTGTGGTCGGCCCCGGCGGTGGGACCGCCCGTCACGGGTCGCGCCGCTGGAGCAGCAGGCTCTGCACGGCCCGGCCCAGGCGGCCGCGTTCGTCGTAGACCCCGCTCTCGGCCATGGCCATGCCCTGGTCGCTGGGGAGGGTGAGGGCGTCGAGGCCGATCCACTCGCCGACCGGCGGGCGGGCCAGGTGCAGGGTCAGGTCGGGGTTGAGGAAGATCCAGCGGTCGAACGGCAGCACCCACGAGACGCCGTTGCCGAAGTCGGCGGCTGCCGCGGCCCGCTGCACGCCGCTGGGCTGCTCGTCGCCCACCACGGGCCGGCGCAGGCGGAACCATGCCTTGGCGGGCCCGGGACGGTCGGCGCCACCGTCGACGAACCGCACCTCCATGCCGCTGCGGTGGAACGCCGGCTGGTCGTCCTCGCCGAAGCCGAAGGGCAGCTCGATGCCGTCGTGCGGGCCTGGCTCCAGGAACGTCTCGTGACCCTCGCCGGTGGGCAGGTCGGCGCGCCGGACCGCCACCGCGTGGGCGCGGACGACCTCGACCTCGAGGTCGCCGGCGCTGACCGACACGGTGATGCCCAGCACGCGCCGTCCGGGCCGGGGCACCGCTATGTCGACGGCGAGCGGCTCGAGCGGGACCGGCCGCATGAGTTCGATGGTCAGGCGGGTGACGCAGAACTCGGCGCCGGCGGTGCGCTCGACGGCGCGAGCGACGAGCGCCGCGACCGCGCCGCCGTGCTGATGGCGCGGGTCCCACGGTCCGCGGGTGTGCTCGGAGGGGACGAAGTCGGCGCCGCGGGGCGTGAACAGCGGCTCATCGGACATCCACGCGAGCCTACTGGCGAGGGTGTTCGATCGAGAACGTCGTGCCCGCGGTCGGCGCTCCCGCCGTGGTCAGCCGGCCGGCTGCTCGACCACGGTGACCGTGCGCATGACGTCGCCCTGCGCGATCTGCCCGGTGACGTCGAGGCCGGACGTCACGTAGCCGAACAGGTTGTAGGCCTTGTCGAGCTTGCCGGTGCAGTCGTCGATGCAGATGAAGAACTGCGAACCGTTCGTGTCGGGGCCGGCGTTGGCCATGGCCACTGCGCCGTAGGTGTACTCGCCCTTGACCGGCTCGTCGGCGAACTTGTAGCCGGGGCCGCCCCGGCCGGAGCCCTCGGGGTCGCCGCCCTGGATGACGAACGAGGGCACGACCCGGTGGAACGTGACGTTGTCGTAGAAACCCTGCCGGGCGAGGGCGACGAAGTTGTTGACCGTGGTGGGCGCGAGCTGGGGGTCGAGCGCCATCACGATGTCGCCTTTGTCGGTGGCGATGGTGACCTCGTAGGTCGCGTTGTCATCGATCTCGTGGGCAGGGGGAGTGGCCATGGCGCGTACCCTACTGCGATGCCTGATGAACCCCTCGACGCCCGTGAGCGGTCCGAGCTGTGCGACCTTTTCGTGGCCATGGGGCCCGATGCGGCGACCCTGTGCGAGGGGTGGGCCACGCTCGACCTGGCCGCCCACCTGGTCATCCGCGAGAACGACCTCCGGTCGGGCGTTGCCATCCTGGGCGGCGACCGGTTCGCCTCGTTCGAGCGCAAGCTCATGGACGGGGCCCGCGCCCAGGGCTACGAACGGCTGGTCGAGCGGTTGCGCTCCGGCCCGCCGCTGGTGCCGTGGCGACTGCCCGTGCTGCGGGAGCCCCTCAACTTCAGCGAGTGGTTCACCCACCACGAGGACGTGCGCCGGGCCAACGGCCAGGGCCCGCGCACCGACCGGCCCGACCTCGACGCCGCGCTGTGGGTCCACGTGCGCCGCATGGGGCGGGTGTTGCTGCGCAAGGTCAAGGGCGCCGGCGTCGCGCTCGAGGCACCGGGCTTCGGCGAGCTGCCGGCGCGCGGACCGGGTCCCAGCGCGCGTGTCACCGGGGGCCCGCAGGAGCTGGCGCTGTTCCTCAACGGCCGGCGGGCCGACGCGCAGGTCGAGATCACCGGCCCCGACGAGGCGGTGGCCGCCCTGGCCGACGCCCAGCTCGGCATCTGAGGGCGGCGGCGGTCAGCCGACCAGGGGGAAGTGGCAGGCCACGTACTGGTCGGGGCCGACCTGGCGGATCTCGGGCTCCTCGGCCGCGCACCGCGGCTGCGCCTGTGGGCAGCGCGTGCGGAACCGGCAGCCGCTGGGCGGGTCGACCGGCGACGGCAGGTCGCCGGTCAGCAGGTCGGCGTCGTCGGGGCGCACGGCCGGGTCGGGCACCGGGATCGACGCCAGCAGTGCCGCGGTGTACGGATGCGCGGGCCGGGCATAGAGCGCGTCGGGGTCGCCGACCTCGCAGATCTTGCCCAGGTACATCACCGCCACGCGGGTCGAGACGTGCTTGACCACGGCCAGGTCGTGGGCGATGAAGACGAGCGTCAGGTCGTAGCGGGCCTTGAGCTGCTCGAGCAGGTTGAGGATCTGGGCCTGGACGGACACGTCGAGGGCCGACACCGGCTCGTCGCAGATGATCAGCTCGGGCTCCATGACCAGGGCGCGGGCGATCGAGATGCGCTGGCACTGGCCGCCGGAGAACTGGTGGGGACGCTTGTCGAGCGCCACGTCCGGGTCGAGCCCGACGGCGTCGAGCGTCTCGCGGACCTTGGCGTCCTGCTCCTTCTTGCTGCCCCGCCCCCAGATGCGCAGCGGCTCGGCCAGGATGTCGCGCACCTTGCGGCGGGGGTTCAGCGACGAGATCGGGTCCTGGAAGATCAGCTGCAGCTGGGTGCGGATGCTGCGCAGCTTCTTGCCCGACAGCCCCGTGAGGTCGGTGCCCTCGAAGCGCACGCGGCCCGACGTCGGGGCGGGGAGCTGGATGATGGCCTTGCCGGTGGTCGACTTGCCGCAGCCCGACTCGCCGACGAGGCCCAGGGTCTCGCCCTTGCGGATGTCGAGCGAGACGCCGGAGACGGCGTGCACCTTCTGCCGGCCGGCGGGGAACTCCACGACCAGGTCTTCCACCCGCAGCAGCGTCTCGCTCTCGGGTCGCAGGTGGGCGGTGCCCGTGCCGGCCATCAGTGCGCTCCTGTACCTGGTGTGGTGACGGGGTGGGCGGTCGCACCGTTGCCCGGGGTGGGCCCGATGCCCACGGGGAACCAGCACCGGTACGAGTGGCCGGGCTCGCTGTCCACGAGCGGCGGCGCTTCGGCGTGGCATCGGCCCTGCGCGTAGGGGCACCGTGGGGCGAAGCGGCAGCCGTGGGGCGGGTCAGCCAGGTTGGGTGGCCGCCCGGGGATGGCCTGGAGCTTCGTGCGGCGGGGCTGGTCGAGCTTCGGGATCGACTGCAGCAGCGCCTCGGTGTAGGGCATGCGCACGTTGGAGAACAGCGTGGCTGTGGGGGCCGTCTCGACGATCTGGCCCGCGTACATCACCGCGATGTCGTCGGCCCGACCGGCCACGACGCCGAGGTCGTGGGTGACCAGGATCATCGCCATGTTGCGCTCGCGCTGCTGGCGGGCGAGCAGGTTCAGGATCTGCGCCTGCACGGTCACGTCCAGCGCGGTGGTGGGCTCGTCGGCGAACAGCAGCTTGGGCCCGCAGGCCAGGGCCACGGCGATCATGACGCGCTGGCGCATGCCGCCCGACAGCTCGTGGGGGTACTGCTTGAGGCGGCGCTCGGGCTCCGGGATCCCGACCGAACGCAGCAGGGCGATCGCGTTCTGGTTGGCCGTCTTGCGGTCGAGGCCCAGGTGGAAGCGCAGGCCCTCGGTGATCTGGTTGCCGATCTTGAGCACCGGGTTGAGCGCGGTCATCGGATCCTGGAACACCATGGCCATCTCGGTGCCCCACAGGTCTCGCCGCTTGCCGTCGGGCAGCGCAGTGAGCGTCTGGCCGTCGTAGACGACCGTGCCCTCGCGGGTGACGTTGCGCTTGGGCAGCAGGCCCATGATCGACCGGCTGAGCACCGACTTGCCCGAGCCGGATTCGCCGACGATGCCGAGGGTCCGTCCCCGGTCGAGGGTGAGCGACACGCCGTCGACGGCCCGGACCGGGCCCGCCGGCGTGCGGAAGGTGGTGCGCAGGTCGGTGACGTCGAGCAGCCGGCCGCCGGCGCGGGCGTTGAGCTCGACGCCGACGGGTGCGTCGGCCGTCGTGGGCGTGCTCACAGCGCCGCCTCCCTGACGTCGAAGCGGGCTCTGACGACGTCGCCCAGGTAGTTCAGCGCCATCACCGTGAGGAAGATGGCGATCGACGGCACGGCCACGATGTGCGGCGCCCGGGCCAGGTCCGACCGACCGAGGGCGATCATGTTGCCCCATGACGGCACGTCGGTGACGCCGACGCCCAGCAGCGCCAGGCTGCCCTCGGCGACGATGGCCACGGCGACGCCCAGCAGCGCGATCGACACCATCGCCGGCAGGACGTTGGGCAGCACCTCGCGGACCATGATGCGGATGTGCCCGGCGCCGAGCACCTCGGCGGCCTTCACGAAGTCGCGCTCGGACCAGGCGAGCGTGCTGCCCCGGGCGATGCGCCCCACGAGCGGCACGGTCACGATCGCCAGCGCCGCGATCACGACCGTCGTCTTGCGCCCGTTCGACACGTTCTGTTCGGCGGCAGCGAACACGGCGACCAGCGACAGCGCCAGCACCAGCGCCGGGATCGAGAGCAGCACGTTGAACACCGTGGACAGGACCGCGTCGACCTTGCCGCGGAAGTAGCCGGCGAGCAGGCCGAGCATGCCGCCGACGATGAAGCCGAGGACCACGGCGCTGACGCTGATCATCAGCGAGGTTCGTGCGCCGTAGATCACACGGGAGAGCATGTCGCGGCCGAGCCCGTCACCACCGAGGGGGTGACCCGACTGGATCGGCCCGATGCGCACGATCTCGAGGTAGCTCCTGTCGGGGTCGGGGAGCGGCAGGACCGGCGCGAGCAGCGCCGCCAATGTGATGCCTGCCATCCAGACGATCGAGAACCAGCCGAGGAAGCCCAGCTTGCGCGTGGGCGCGGCCTCGACGGCCAGCTCCTCGGGCGTGAGGACGGCGGGTTCGGCGGCGGCCGCGGGGGCGAGGACGCTCCCGACGGGTTCGAGCGCCTTCTCAGCTACGGGCTCGGGCATGGCGGATCCGTGGGTCGACGATCGTGTAGAGCACGTCCACGGCGAAGTTCACCAGGACGTAGAGGATGGCGAGGACGGCGACGAAGCTCTGCAGCGCGACGTACTGGCGCTCGAAGATCGCCTGGCTGATGGCCATGCCCATGCCGGGGATGCTGAAGATCAGCTCCACGATCACGGCGCCGCCGATGAGCGTGCCCACGTTGAGGCCGGCCACCGTGAGCAGCGTGATGCTCGAGGGGCGCAGGGCGTGGCGCCACAGCACGCGCCGGTCGGAGATGCCCTTGGACCGGGCCATCTGGATGAAGTCCTCCTTCAGCGTGGCGACCATGTCGGTGCGCAGCAGCCGCATGTAGACCGCGACCTGGCCGGCCGCCAGTGTGAGCGCCGGCAGGATCATGCGCCGGACGTGCTCGCCGGGGTCGTCGCTGAAGGGGACGTAACCCGACGGGGGTAGCCAGTTGAGCCAGACGCCGATGTAGTACGCCAGCGCCAGCCCGAGCACGAAGTTGGGGATGGCCAGGAGCGCGAAGGCCCCGGCGTTGGTGGCCTTGTCGACGCGCGAGCCGGCCCGGTAGGCGGTCAGCACGCCGAGCGGGATCGCCACGACCAGCGCCAGCACCTGGGCGTACACCATGAGCTGCAGCGAGATCGGGAGCGCCTCGGACAGGCGCTCGCTCACCGGGTCGCGGCCGGACACCCGGAAGTAGTCGCCGAAGTGCTCGCCCCGCTCGTCGCCGGTGACGAAGTCGCTGACCCAGTTGCCGTAGCGGGTGAGCAGCGGCTCGTCGAGGTCGAGGTCGTCGCGCACCTGCGCCTTGATCTGGTCGGCCTCCTCGGACGAGGCCAGCGGGACCAGGGTGTCGACGGGATCGCCGGGCACCATGCTCAGGAGCAGCGCGGTGAACAGGGTCACCAGGAAGAGCACGAGGACGAGCGACAGCAGGCGCTTGCCCAGCTCGCGTGCCAGGGCCACTACTGCTCCTTCCACATGTAGGCCATGTCATGACCGAGCGCGAGGCCCGTGTAGTCGGGGCTCCCGTCCGTCGGCCGGGCCCCGACGACGCCGTGGTAGGCGGGGTCCGTGGGCACCGCCCATCGGGTCCAGGTGGTCCAGAGGTAGTAGCCCTCCTGCGCCAGCACCCGGTTCAGGTCGGTGTAGATCTGCTCGCGCTCGGCCCGATCGTCCGTGGCCCGGCCCGCGTCGAGCAGCCGGTTCACCTCGGGGTCGTCGTAGCCCGAGAAGTTCACGGGGTTGCCCTGGCCGTACCACCACACGTAGTTGTTGTCGGGGTCGAGCCCCGGGAAGTTGCGGAAGGCCATGAGCTGGAAGTTCTTGCCGATGGCCTCGCTGATGAGCGATGACTGCTCGTAGGTGACGATGCTGACGTCCATGCCCGCGTCCTTGAAGAACTGGGCGGCGAGCTGCACCGAGGCGAGCGTCTCGGGGTCGGGCGGCGTGGCGATCTGGAACTCGAACGGCAGGCCGGTCTCGGCCTCGTACTGCTGCACGAGGGCGCGGGCCTGATCGACGTCGCCACGCGGGAACCCGGTGTCCTCGACATAGCCGAGTGACCCCGGCGCGAACGGTCCGTTGGCGATGGTGGGGATGCCCTTGCCCTGGATCTCGTTGGCCAGCTCGATCTGGAGGGCGTTGGCCAGCGCGAGCCGGGCCGTCCGGTTGTCGAACGGCGGCTTGGTCGCGTTCGGCATGAGGAAGGCGACCTCGGCGAAGTCGTCCGACTCGGTCATGTTGAACTGCTCGGCCTCGTCGAGAGCGCGGAACTCGTCGATCGACAGCGCGCTCGACATGTGGAAGGCGTCGAGCTCGCCCGACTTGAGCCCGTTCGAGCGCTGCTGCTGCTCGGTGACCGGCCGGAACTCGACCTCGTCGAGGTAGGGGAGCTGGTTGCCGTCGGCGTCGGAGCGCCAGTACTCGTCGTTGCGCACGAGGGTGAGGTGGTCGTTGACCTTCCACTCCTCGAGCTGGAACGGCCCCGTGCCGATGAGGTTGGACCCGCAGGTCTCGGTGTCGTCGAGCTGGGCCTGGCCGGAGATCCCGAGGCGACCGCTCGAATAGAGGAACGACGGGAACGACGACCACGGCCGCTTCGTCGTGACCTTGACGGTGAGCGGGTCGACGACCTCGGTCGCGGCGATGTCGCCGAGCACGAAGACGAACAGCAGCGAGGTGCGGGCGGGGTACTGGCCCCGGTAGGCGTCGAGGTTGTTCTTGACCACCTCGGCCGTCAGCGGCGAGCCGTCGTGGAAGGTGACCCCCTCACGCAGTTTGATGGACCACTCGGTGAACTCGGGGTTCGACGTCACCGACTCGGCCAGGAACGGGACGAACTCGCCGTTGCCGTTGGGCACCGTGAGGGTGTCGTAGATCGACCGGGCGACCTGGATGCCGGCGATGGCGAGCTGCCCCTCCTGCAGGCACCAGCCGTTCGTGGTCTCGGCCTCGAGGCCGTACACCATGCGGCCGCCGTACTGGGGCTCGCCGGCGTCGGCGTCGTCGTCGTCGCCGCCCGAGACCTGGGTCGAGCCGCTGTCGACGCTGGCGCACGCGGTGGCCAGCAGGGCGAGTGCCAGCAGGATCAGCGCCCACGCGGGGCGGCGGCCGGGGCCAGCGCGTTCGCGTGACGCGGCCTGCCGGTGTCTGCGCGTGAGGCGAATGCGGCTGACGGGCACCCTTCGTCCCCTTGGTCCGAAAGTGGTGGTGAGGACACCAGAGGTGACGGGGGTCACGTCCTGTCCCAGGCCGCACGACGGTAGAAGCCTCGTTGGACAGATGTCAACATGGCTTGTGGCTCCGGTCACAAGGCCAGGTCAGGGGATCGCCGGCGGTCCGCACAGCGGCGAGAGCCGAGGCAATGGTGGTCGCCGGGCACCCCCCGAGGCACCTGTGGTCCGGGGGCCGACGACCAGCGCCTCGAGAACCTCGGAACGACCACCATTGCCTCGAGACTCGGGTGCCCTTGCCGGGCACCGCGGCAGGTGTCGTGCCCGCGGCTGGCTGCTCAGGCGCCGCCGACGAGCTCGAGGAGGCGCTCTGGAGGCCGGGCGACGACGGCCCGATCGCCGACGACGACGATCGGCCGCTCGATCAGGATCGGGTGCTCGGCCATGGCGTCGAAGAGCTGCTCGCGGTCGGCGCCGGCGAGCTTCAGCTCGCGGTAGACGCTCTCGCCGGTGCGCATCATCTCGCGCGGGTCGTCGATGCCGAGCAGCCCGTGGATGCGCACGATCTCGTCACGGCTGGGCGTGTCGACCAGGTAGTGCACCAGGTCCGCCTCGATGCCCCGGTCGTCGAGCAGGTCTCGGGCCTGCCGGCACTTCGAGCAACGGGGGTTGAACAGCACGGTGCACGTCTCGTCGGCCATGCTCGGGGACGCTACCGGCCGAGGGGGCAACCTCTTCCGCAAAGGGTCAGCGCTTGCGGGCGATGGTCAGGCCGTCGAACGCGGGGAGGATCACGACGTCGACCCGGTCGTCCGCGGCGACGGCGTCGTTGAAGGCACGTAGCGCCAGCGTGTTGGGCTCGGTGTCGCCGGCGTCGACGATGGTGCCCGACCACAGCACGTTGTCGGCCAGGAGCAGCCCGCCCGGCCGGACCCGGGGCACGAGCTCGTTCCAGTAGTCGACGTACCCGGGCTTGTCGGCGTCGATGAACACCAGGTCGATCGGCTCGTCCGCCGGCAGCGCCCGCAGCGTCTCGATCGCCGGTGCGATGCGCAGGTCGATGCGGTCGGCCAGGCCGGCGCGGGCCCATGCGGCGCGGCCGAGCGCCGTCCACTCCTCGCTGACGTCGCAGCACAGCAGCGTGCCGTCGTCGGCCAGGCCCCGGGCGATGCACAGCGACGAGTAGCCGGTGAACGTGCCCACCTCGACGGCTCGGCGCGCCTCCACCAGTCGGGTGAGCATGGTGAGCAGCTGGCCCTGGTCGGGGCCGACCTGCATGCCCGCGGGCCCGCCCAGCTTCAGGGTCTCCTCGCGCAGGTCGGCGAGGACCTCGTCGACAGGCCACGAGCCGTGATCGACGGCGTAGTCGATGAGCTCGGCGGTGACGGGCAGCGTGCGGATGTCGGGCATCGGCGCCGACGCTACTGCGGCGACGATGCCGCCGGCCCCGGGCGGCGGAGCAGTAGCGTCGCCGCCGTGCGTCGTGGCCTCTTCCTCCCCATCTTCGACGAGCTGGGCGACCCCGCGGTGCTGGCCCGGCTGGCGGCCAGGGCCGAGGAGCGCGGCTGGGACGGCGTCTTCCTGTGGGACCACGTGCTGTACCGGGCGCCGGTCGCCACGGCCACCGACCCGTGGGTGGCGCTCGCGGCCATGGCTGTCGCCACGGAGCGCATCGAGCTGGGACCGATGGTCACCCCGCTGGCCCGGCGCCGGCCGTGGATCGTCGCACGCCAGGCGGTCGCCCTCGACCAGCTGTCCGGCGGGCGGATCGTCCTGGGCCTGGGGCTGGGCCTCGACTCGAGCGGCGGCGAGCTGTCGCGATTCGGGGAGGAGACCGACGACCGCCGGCGGGCGACCATGCTCGACGAGGGCCTGGAGGTCCTCACAGGGTTGCTGTCCGGCCAACCGTTCGACCACCGGGGCGAGCACTACCGCGTCGACGACGTGCGGTTCCTGCCCCCGCCCGCCCGGCCGGGCGGCATGCCCATCTGGTTGGCGGCCCGCTGGCCGAACCGGCGGCCGGTCGAGCGGGCGCTGCGCCACGACGGCGTCTTCCTTATCGACACGGCCGATCCCGCCAGCCTGGCCGGCATCGTCGAGCGCGCCGCCGGCCTCGGTCGGCCGTTCGACATCGTGGTGGAGGGCCGGCCGGGCGAGCAGGTCGACGGCTGGGCCGCGGCGGGGGCCACCTGGTGGCTGGCGCAGTTCGACGCGTTCACCGCGACGTGGCCGCGGTCGAGTCCGCGATCGACGCCGGCCCGCCCTGACGTCCTGCCCCGACGTCGGCGTCAGGCCACGGCGACGGCGACGGGGTGCCCTGGCGAGGCAATGGCGGTCGCTCGGTGCCCGCTCGAGGCAACCGCGGTCGGGGGCCGACCACGAATGGCTCCGGACGTCGCCGGCGACCTCCGCCGCCTCGGGCCACTGGGTGGGGCGTGGCCGCGTGAGGCAGAGTGAACGCGACGACCAGGAGGCCCCGATGTCCGACCGTGTGACCGTCCAGATCGACGAGGGCGTCGCCGACGTGCGGCTCAACCGCCCGGACAAGCTCAACGCGCTCGACGGCGACATGTTCGTCGCGCTCGTCGACACGGCCTCGCGGCTGGCCAAGGACACGTCGGTGCGGGCCGTCGTGCTGTCGGGTGAGGGCCGGGCGTTCTCGGCGGGCCTCGACTTCTCGGGCTTCATGGCCATGGCGGGCGGTCGCGGCACAGTCGATGGCGGCGGGCCCGCGTCACAGGGACCCGACGGTGGCGGGCCGGCGTCGCAGGGACCCGACGGCGGCGGGGGAGCGAGCGGCGACATCGGCGCCATCGGCCGTACCGACGGCCGCATCACCCACCTGGCCCAGCAGGCCGCCCACGGCTGGTCCGAGGTGCCGGTGCCGGTCATCGCCGCCGTCTGGGGCCACTGCCTGGGCGGTGGGCTGCAGATCGCCCTCGGCGCCGACCTGCGGATCGTGCACCCCGAGGCGACGCTGTCGGTCCTCGAGATCCGCTGGGGCCTGTCGCCCGACATGACCGGCACGGCCACGCTGCCCCGCCTCGTCGGCCCGGACGTGGCCAAGGAGCTGACGTGGACGGGCCGCAACGTCTCCGGCGACGAGGCCGCCCGCCTGGGCCTGGCGACCCGCACCAGCGAGTCGCCGCTCGAGGACGCGCTGGCACTGGCCCGCCAGATCGCCGGAAAGAGCCCCCACGCGATACGCGGTGTGAAGCGCCTGATCGACCGGTCGGGCACCGTGCCGCTGGCCCAGCAGTACGCCGACGAGCGCCACACCATCGGCTCGCTCATCGGCACGCCCAACCAGGTCGAGTCGGTGGCGGCGTTCTTCGAGAAGCGCGCCCCCTCGTTCACCGACCCTGACTGACCCGGCCGCCCCTCCGGGTCAGTAGCCGGACGCCGCCCCGTCGAGCGAACGGGGGTCGGCCACGCCGGCCAGCACGCCGTCGGCCACCTGGATCACCTGGGCGTGGCCGAAGCCGTGGTCGATGCCGGCCGCGCTGCGCCGCACGTCGTGGCCGCGCCCGGCCAGCCCGACGTCCCAGCGCTCGGACGAGTGCGCCTCGATCGCGATGTGGCCGGGGCCGTCGCCGGCCCACAGGTCGAACCCGGCGTGATCGCCGGGCGAGCCGGGGCCGCCCGTTCCCAGCACCCAGCGGCCGGCCCGCACGGCCCTCCCCGGCGACTCGTCGTGGCCCAGCAGGCGGGCCAGGAGCTGCAGCACGATCTGGGGCTGGGCGTCGCCGCCCATCGTGCCCAACACCGAGCGCAGCGAGCCGTCGGGGCGGGTGACCAGGGCGGGGGCGAGCGTGTGCGGCGGCCGCCGACCTGGCGCGAACAGGGCCGGGTGGCCCGCGGCGAGGCTGAAGCCGATGCCCCGGTCGTGGAGGAAGATGCCGGTCTCGGGCTCGAGGATGTGGGCGCCCCAGCCCGACGCGTTCGACTGGATGAGGGTGACGCCCGTGCGGTCGCGGTCGACCGCGCAACACACGGTGGTGCCGCCGCTGGCGGCCAGCGGGGCCAGGTCGGCCCGGTGGCCGGGGTCGACGGCGGCCCGCTGCCCGTCGAGGCGCGCCGCGTCGATCAGCGCGGCACCGTCGGCGCCGTCGTACAGGACGGCGTCGCGGTCGGTGCCGACGATCCGCGCCGCCTCGGCGAGCAGGTGGGCCCAGGCGGGGTCGTCGGGGTCGTCGGGCAGCGCGAGGCCGGCAGCGACGCCCGCCGCGGCCAGCGTCAGGTAGGCCTGGGACGGGGGCGGGGGGACGTGGACCGTGTGCCCCCAGGCGTCGATGGCCAGCGGCTCGACCCACTCGGCCTGGTTCCTGCTGAGGTCGCCGGGGCTGAAGAGACCATGACCCACGCTCACGAGGCCGTCGCCGAACGCACCGAGGTAGAACCCGGCCCGCCCCTCTGCGGCCACCGCCTCGAGGGCGGTGGCGACGCCCGGCCGGCGGATCAGGGTGCCGGCGGGGAGCTTGCCCCCGGCGGCCATCGCCGGATCGAGGTAATCGGCCACGCCGTCGAGGTCGAGGATCGCCGGCGCGGTGGCCGACAGCAGCGGTGACACCGGGAACCCGGTGGCGGCGTAGGTGATGGCCGCCTCGAGCACCTGCGGGAAGGGCAGTCGCCCGTAGCGTCGGTGCAGCTCCATCCAGCCGTCGACGCAGCCGGGCACGGTGACGGCCCGCACATCGCCCCGGGCGGGCAGCCGGTCGAGCCCCTCGACGCGGGCCTGGACGGCGTCGGCCCCGGAACCGGCCCGCCCCGCGGCGCACAGTGCGACGACCGGTTCGCCGGCGCGGTGCACCAGGGCGAACAGGTCGCCGCCCATGCCGCACTGGTGCTGGTTGGTGACGGCCAGCACGGCACCAGCCGCCACGGCGGCGTCGGCTGCGCTGCCACCGGCCCGCAGCGCGGCGACACCGGCCGAAGACGCGAGGTGGTCGGCCGTCGCCACCATGCCCGAGGGCGCGTGCACTGTCGCGGGTCCCGCGGTGCCCACCGTCATCTGCGGCAGGTTAGGTGACGGCATTCCCGGGCGGACCGCGGTCGGTCGGCCGGACACTCAGCACTCGCCGGGCTCGCTGTCGCCTGTGACGGCGAGCGAGTCGACGGCCTCGTTGACGCTGACTTCCAGCTCGATGAGCCCGACCGGCTCGCAGCGCACCTCGAAGCCGATGGCGGCGTCGCCGACCCGTTCCGGCTTGACGAACGCCGGGTCGGCGGAGAAGCACGTGGCCTCGAACTGCCGCTGCGCGACCACCAAGCTCTCGTAGTGCCACGAGCCGTGGCCCATGTCCTCGGGCGAGGCGTTCTCCATCTCCGTGTCGAGCGTGACCAGCCAGCGGCCGGGTTCGACCAGGCGCCAGCGAGCGTCGTTGACGACGAACACCAGCGAATCTTCGGCGTCGTCGACCTGAGCCGACGGGTCGGCGCCGAGCGTCAGCGGGTTCCACCCCTCCCCGGTCGGCGCGGGGCAGGCGTCATAGCCGTCCTCGGATCCGGTGCTCGCGTCGGGGTCATCGTCCGTCTGCCACCACCAGGCGGCGCCGCCGGCGGCGGCCACCCCGGCGACCATGGCGGCGCCGACCCAGCGGCGCGCCCGCCGGACGGGGACGGCAGGCTCGCCTCGCAGCGACCGCACGACGCCGTCGACGTCTTCGTGCCACGTCGGATCGTGGAGCACCACGGCCTGCCGCTGAGCCAGGGACCGGAGGTCGTCGGGAAGGTCGGTCGCACGGGGCAGTTCCGCCCCGCCGACCAGGACCGGGACGACGCGCACGTCGCCCACGAGGGCCCGTGCCAGCTCCATGCGCACGTAGTCGCCGGGCTGGCTCAGCCGGCTCGCACAACAACCCTCGTCGCGTCGATGGTTGCGCCGTCCTTCAGCACCGATGATCACACCCGGGCGCGCCCCCGGCAATGCCATCAGTCGTCGAGGAGGGCGCCGGCCGCTCGCCAGGCCGCCTCGACCGCGTCGAGCCGGTCGGTGGCGGTGCGGCGGAGGCGGGCGGCGGTGCCGGTCACGAGGGCGTTGGTGAGGGCGAGGGTGCCGACGTGGCTGTCGAACACGCCGGCGCCCTCGGCGGACACCGTGAACGCCACGGCGGCCTGGGCCGCGAGGGGCGAGAGCAGGCTGTCGGTCACCGCCACCGCGGTCGCGCCGGCGGACACCGCGCGCGCCACGTGCTCCACGACCCAGCGCTCGTAGCGGCGCAGGTCGATGGCCACCACCACCGTGTCGGCGCCGCACGCCGCCATCTGGCGGGCCACCGCCACGTCCGATCCGGAGGCCTGCACGACCCCGTCGCGCACGAGCGACAGCGCGGTGGCGAACATGGCGCCCACGCCGGTCTCGGCGTCGCCGGCCACGACGACCACCCGCCGCCGCCGGTCCGCGAGCAGCCGCACGGCCACGTCGAACGCCTGGGGGTCGACACCCGACAAGGTGCGCTGCACGTTGTCGAGCTCGGCCCGCAGGGTGCGGGTGACGACGTCGGAGCCCTGCTCGGCGCGGATGCGCTCGACGGCCGGGCGGAGCTGCTGGCCGATCGCCGCCTGCACGGCCGCCTGCAGGCTGCTGAACCCGGGGAAGCCGAGGCGCGTGGCGAGCCTGACGACGGAGGCGCCTGAGGTGCCGGCGCTCTCCGCGACGCGGGCCACGGTGCCGAAGGCGACGGCCTCGGGATCGCGCAGCACGACCTCGGCGACCTGCCGCTCGGCGGGGGAGAGCAGGTCACGGTGGTCCTCGATGCGCGCCTCGATGCTCGTCGCCGTGTCGGACATGGAGGAGATGATACGTTCGGACCGTCGGGTGAAACATTTGTTTCGCCAGCCGCCCGATGAGCGGCCGGGCGCGCGCAGCCCGGGCGATCCGACATGTTGCCGAGTGATCAGGACCCTGAGGCATGACGACCTACCGCTCCGTCAACCCCGCCCGGCCCGACGACGTGGTCGGCGAGTACCCGGTGCACGGCCCGGCCGACGTCGACGCGGCCGTGGCCCTGTCGGCCGAGGCGCAGCGGGCCTGGGCCCGCCGCCCGGCGCCCGCCCGCGCCGACATCATCGCCGCGGCCGGTGCCGTCATCGCCCGCGACAAGGACGCGTTCACGGCCCTCGTCAGCCGCGAGGCCGGCAAGGTGCTGGTCGAGGCCGGCGGCGACGTGCAGGAGGCGGTCGACATGGCCTACTTCGTCGCCGGCCAGGGCCGGTCGGCGTGGGGCGAGACCGTCCCGTCCGAGCTGGGCGACAAGCTGTGCTGGACCACCCGCCAGCCGGTGGGCGTCGTCGGGATGATCACGCCGTGGAACTTCCCGGTCGCCATCCCCTCGTGGAAGATCTTCCCCGCGCTCCTGGCGGGCAACGGCGTCGTGATCAAGCCCAGCGAGCACGCCCCGGCCTGCTGCGAGGCCTTCGTGGCCGCCTGCATCGAGGCCGGGGTCCCCGCCGACCTCGTCCGGGTGGTCCACGGGTTCGCCGAGCCGGCCGCTGCGCTGGCGGTGCACCCCGGCGTCCAGGCCGTCAGCTTCACCGGGTCGGTGCCGACCGGGCGCAAGGTGGGGGCCGCGGCCATGGAGACCGGCCCCCGGTTGCTGTCGCTCGAGCTCGGGGGCAAGAACGCCATGGTCGTGCGGGCCGACGCCGACCTCGACCTGGCGGTCGACGGTGCCGTTTTCGGCGCCTTCGGCACGTCGGGCCAGCGCTGCACGTCGACCTCGCGCCTGATCGCCCACCCCGACATCGCCGGCGAGCTGGTCGAGCGCATCGTCAAGCGGGCCGGGGAGCTGCGCCTGGGCGACCCGCAGGACCCGGCGGTCGACGTCGGCCCGGTGATCACCGGGTCGTCCGCCGAGCGCATCGCCGGCATGGTCGCCGCCGCGGTCGACGAGGGCGCCACGGTGGCAACCGGCGGCCGGGCCGTGACGGTCGACGGGTGCCACGGCGGGGCCTTCTTCGCCCCCACGGTGCTCGCCGGCGTCCGTCCCGACCACCGCATCGCCCGCGAGGAGGTGTTCGGCCCGGTGCTCGCCGTGCTCGAGGTGGCCGACCTGGAGGAGGCGCTCGCCGTCGTCAACAGCGTCGAGTACGGGCTGTCCGCGGCGGTCTACACCCGCGACATCAACGCCGCGCTGCAGGCCGTCGACCGCATCGACACCGGCATCGTCTACGTGAACGCCCCCACGATCGGGGCCGAGATCCCGCTGCCGTTCGGCGGCACCAAGCACACGGGCAACGGCTTCCGCGAGGCGGGGACCCGGGGCATCGAGCAGTTCAGCCAGCTCAAGACCGTGTACGTCGACTACTCGGGCCGGCTCCAGAAGGCGCAGATCGACACGCACCCCCTCGACGAGAGCACCGACGACCGCACGGAGGACGCATGAGCACCGCCACCGACGCCGGCCCCCTGGCCGCCGCGGGCCCGGACACGGCCGCCTGGCTGGCCCGCGACCACGAGGCGCTGGCCGGGGTGCTGCCCCGCTACTACGACGTGGTGGCCGAGCGGGGCGAGGGGTCGTGGATCGTCGACGTCGAGGGCCGCCGCTTCCTCGACCTGGGGGCCGGCATCGCCGTCAACACGACGGGCCATTGCCACCCCCGGGTGGTCGAGGCGATCGCCAGCCAGGCGCGCACCCTGGTGCACACCTCGGTCGTCGTGCACCACACCCGCAACATCGCGCTGGCCGAACGCATCGGCGCGCTGTGCCCGTTCCTCGACGACCCGCAGGTGTTCTTCTGCAACTCCGGGGCCGAGGCGGTCGACGGGGCGCTCAAACTGGCCCGCAAGCTGACGGGGCGGCCCGGGGTGGTGGCGTTCCGCCGTGCGTTCCACGGCCGCACCCTGGCCGCCACCACGCTCACGACCGCCAAGGGCCGCTACCGCGAGGGCTACGAGCCCCTGCTGCCCGGCGTGTACCACGCGCCCTACTGCGTGCCCCACGAGCACGCCACCCCCGAGGCGGCGATCGACGCCGCGCTGGCCGAGCTCGACCGCGTGTTCTCCCTGCAGGCCCCGCCGGCCAACGTCGGCGCCATGATCGTCGAGCCCGTTCTGGGCGAGGGCGGCTACGTGCCGCCGCCCCGGGCCTGGCTCGAGGGCCTGCGCGCCCGCTGCGACGAGCACGGCATCCTGCTCATCTTCGACGAGGTGCAGTGCGGCGTCGGGCGCACCGGCCGCCCGTTCGCCGCGGAGGCGTACGGCGTCCGGCCCGACGTCCTCTTGTTCGCCAAGGGCATCGCCTCCGGCCTGCCGCTGGGGGGCATCGTCGCCGCCCGCTCGCTCATCGAGCGCTGGCCCACCGGGGCGCACGGCTCGACGTTCGGCGGCAACCCCGTCGCGTGCGCCGCCGCCCTGGCCACGCTCGACGTGCTCGACGAGACCGACGGCTACCGGCGCACCGCCGAGCTGGGCGAGCGGGTGATCACCCACCTGCGGCGCGAGGTGGGCGGGCACGGCAGCGTGCGCGACATCCGGGGCATCGGCCTGATGGTTGGGGTCGAGCTGGTCGACAAGGCCGTGACCGAGCGGGTGTGCCACGCGTGCCTGGCGGCGGGGGTGATCGTGTTGTCGTGCGGCCCCGACGAGAACGTGCTGCGCCTGGTGCCGCCGCTCACCATCGCCGACGACGAGATCGACCACGGGCTGTCGGTGCTGTGCGAGGCCATCCGCGCGACGGGGTGACCCAACGCCCGTTGGGGGACCCCACGGCGAGGTAGGGGCCGGACCGGGTGCTGCCGAACGGCGACAGGCCCGACGATCGTGCCCATGAGCAGCGACCTGCCGCCGGCACGATCCCGGCCCCTCTGGCTCCTGACCGCCGTGACCGCGGCGCTGGCGGCGGCCGTCACCAGCGGCACCTGGGTCGGCTGGGCCGTCTACCGCTCGCTGCACGGGCCGGCCCCGAGCACCGGCTTCGACGAGCTCGGCCACGCGTTCGTTGCGCTGCTCGCCGGCCTCGCAGTGGGCAGCCTGGTGTACGTGGCGGTCGTCGTGGTCGGCGTGCGGTGGGCCGTGGTGCGGGGCCGGCGGTTGGCCACGGCGGCCACCATCCTGGCCAGTACGGTGGCCGTCCCCGTCCTCGCCGGATCGGTGGCCCGGTCCGCCGATCACGGCGGCGTGACGGTGCTCGGCGGCCTGGCCGTGGCGGCGCTGCTGATGGCGGCCGGCGCGGTCGTCGGGGTCGTGGCGGGCGCGGTCCATCCGCGGACCGCGGGGCGGATCGTGGCCGTGGCTGCCGCTGGGCTCGTGGTCGTGACCGCCGTCGGCGGCCTGCGGGCTGGGCAGGTAGCCGACGACGAGCGGACCGCCCGCTACGAGGAGGTCGGCGCACCCCTCGCCCTCGTCGGCGGCAGTGACCTGTCCGTGCCCGCCGACGACTGGGAGATCGTCTCGATCGGCCAGGGGTGGTCGTCCGACGAGGTCACGGTGACGTTCGCCGCGCCGGCGCCCGCGGGCAGCTCCGACGAGGACTGGGTCCGTCTCGTGATGGCGCGCCACCCCGAGCCGCCGCGGTGCGGTCGAGCGGCCGCGGGCGACGACGCCTGCGCCCACCTCGGTCGTCGTGACGACGGCGCGGAGATCCTGGGCGACCCGATCACCGGCCACGACCCGGTCACGGGGTATGGGGAGGTGTGGGTCGACGTCGCCGGTGGGCGCTGGTCCATCCGGGGCACCGACGTGCCGCAGCCGGTGGACGCCACCGCCGCGGTCGCGATCCTCACGGCGCTCGAGCCCGTCGACGCCACCACCTTCACCGCCGCGACGTGAGGCGAGGCGTCGCGGATTTCCACCTGCCCGCCGGGCCGCCCGTGGTCGAACGGTGTCAGAAGGCCAGCAGGTCGTTGAGGGCCGGGGCCAGGCGGGACTCGGCCGACCACACCGCCTCGAGCGGGGGCGCGAAGGGGATGGGCGTGTCGAGGCCGCCCACCCGGGCCACCGGGGCGTCGAGCCAGGCGAACGCGTCGGTGCCGATGACCGCGGCGATCTCGGCGCCGAAGCCGCCCATGAGCGGCGCCTCGTGCAGCACCAGCGCCCGCGAGGTGCGCTTGACCGAGTCGAGCACGGTCTCCCGATCCCAGGGGCGCAGCGACCGGAGGTCGATCACCTCGACCTCGGCCTCGCCCGCCGCGGCCAGCCGGTCCGCGGCCGTCACCGCCCAGTCGACCCCCGCCCCGTAGGTGACGATCGTGGCGTCGCGGCCGGGTCGGGCGACGCGAGCCCGCCCTATCGGCTCGACGTGGTGGCCCGGCGGCACGGGGCCGCGGGCCGACCGGTAGAGCCGCTTGTGCTCCAGCACCAGCACGGGGTTGCCGTCGTCGAGCGCGGCCAGGAGCAGACCCTTGGCGTCGGCCGGCGTGGCCGGCGCCACCACCTTGAGGCCGGCGACGTGGCAGAACCAGGCCTCGACGTTCTGCGAGTGGAACGGGCCCGCGCCCAGCCCACCGCCGACCGGTAGCCGTACCACCAGCGGCACCGCCCCGCCCCACCGGTAGTGGGTGGTGGCCACGTTGTTGACGAGCTGGTTGAAGCCGCACGTCACGAAGTCGCCGAACTGCATCTCGACCACCGGCCGGAACCCGTCGAGGGCCAGGCCCAGAGCGGCGCCGATGGCGCCTGACTCGATGATGGGCGTGTTGCGCACCCGTTCGGCACCGAACTCGTCGGCCAGGCCCTCGGTGGCCTTGAACACCCCGCCGTAGCCGGCGATGTCCTGGCCCATGAGGACGACCCGGTCGTCGGCCGCCAGCGCCGTGCGCAGGCCGTCGCGCACGGCGTCGAGGTAGCGCGCCTCGGGGTGGTGCCCGGGCAGCCCGACCGGGGAGGCGGCGGCCCGCGTCAGCGGCGCCGCGGGGGCGTAGACCCGGGCCACCTCGTCGGCCGGGGTGGACGTCGGCTCGGCGTCGGTCAGGGCGTCGGCCACCAGTCGGTCGACCTCGGCCCGGACCTCGGCCCGCAACGCCTCGCGCTCGCTGCGGCCCAGGCCCGGGAGGTCGTCGGCGTCGAGGCGGGCCTCGAAGCGGGCGATGGGGTCGCGCGCCACCCACGCAGCCAGTTGCTCGGCCGGCACGTAGTCGTTGCCCGAGGCCTCCTCGTGGCCGCGCATGCGGAACGTCTTGCACTCGATCAGCGTGGGCCCGCCCCCCGCCCGGGCCCGCTCGGCGCCCCGCCCCACCGCCTCGCGCACCGCGAGCACGTCGTTGCCGTCGACGATCTCGC
Organism: uncultured Acidimicrobiales bacterium; assembly: GCA_963735395.1. Lineage (GTDB taxonomy): Bacteria > Actinomycetota > Acidimicrobiia > Acidimicrobiales > VFJN01 > ZC4RG19. The sequence continues at coordinate 297,582 of CAVTKV010000004.1, forward strand.
CCGGCATGCCGTAGCCGGCGGCCCGGTCGGCCAGATCGGCGCACGCGTACTGCTCGGAGGCCGGCGTGGACAGCCCCCAGTGGTTGTTCTCGACCACGAACAGCACGCCGAGCTTCCACACGGCCGCCAGGTTCATGGCCTCGTGGACGTCGCCCTCGCTGGTGGCGCCGTCGCCCACCAGCACGGCGGCCACCCGCGGCTCGGCCCGCAGGCGGGCGGCCAGGGCCAGCCCGTCGGCCACCGGAGCCATGGCTCCCAGGTGGCTGATCATGCCCACGATGTGGTGGTCGAGCACGCCGAAGTGGAAGGTGCGGTCGCGGCCGCCGGTATAGCCCCCGGCCCGGCCCAGCACCTGGCGGAACAGCACGGCGAGGTCGAGGCCGCGCCCGGTGAACACGGCCAGGTTGCGGTGCACCGGCAGGATCCAGTCGTCGGGCCGGAGCGCCGAGGTGAGGCCCACCGATACGGCCTCCTGCCCGATGCCGGAGAACCACTTGCTGAGCTGCCCCCGCCGGAGCAGGTTGAGCATCTTCTCCTCGATGGCCCGCGGGAGCAGCAGCGCCCGGTACAGCACGAGCGCCTCGTCCGGGGGCAGCGCGACGGCGGGGGAGCCGACGGAGGTCACGCCTCGACCCACCCGTCGCGCTCCTTGAGCACCGCCTTCAGCACGTCGGTGCGGTCGGTCATGATGCCGTCGACGCCCAGGTCGAACAGGCGGTGCATCTCGTCGGCGTCGTTGACCGTCCACACGTGCACCTGCAACCCCCGGTCGTGGGCGGCGGCCACGAACCGCTCGGTCACCAGCGGCACCGGCCCGCGCCTGACCGGGACCTGCACGCAGGCGGCGCTGAAGCTGCCGGCCGGCAGCCCGCGGGCGGCCGCCACCAGCCGGGCCACCTGGCGCGGGCCCATCGAGGTGCACACCCCGGGCCCGAGCCGCTCGCGGACCCGCGCCAGCCGCCGGTCGGAGAAGGCCCCGATGCACACCCGGTCGACCGTGCCCGTGCGCTCGATGAGGTCGACCAGTGGGTCGACGGCCGCGTCGTGCTTGGGGTCGATGTTGATGCGCACGTCGGGCCAGGCCGTGAGCAGGTCTTCGAGCAGCGGGATGCCGTCGTGGTCGCGCACCCGGGCGGCCTGGACGTCGGCGTAGGGCAGGTCGCCGATGGCGCCCGCCCCGTCGGTGAGGCGGTCGAGATGGTCGTCGTGGAAGGCGACGAGCACGCCGTCGGCGGTAGCGTGGGCGTCGGTCTCGAGGTACCGGTACCCCTGGGCGACGGCTGCCTCGAAGGCGGCCATCGTGTTCTCGCCCGGACCGTCGGGTGAGTGCGCGCCCTGATGGGCGAACGCCAGCGGTCCTGGCCAGTCGAGAAAGGCGAATCGCACCCGTCGGACCGTAGCCGTACCGGCGCGGCGTGGTGTGCGCCGGCCGGACGGGTAGACCGGTGACATGAGCGAGCGTCCCGAAGGGCTAAGGAGCGAGCGCGGCCCGAGCGGCCCGCTGCGCAGCAGCAGGAGCGGGAGACAATGAGCGATGTGACCCCTGTCCCCATCGGCCCCGACCGGGTGACGACCGCCGACGCGATCGTGGTCAGGTCTCCGTTCGACGGCAGCGAGGTCGGCCGGGTGCCCGCCTGCGGCGCCGGTGAGGTCGATCGGGCCGTGGCTGCGGCGGGGGAGCGCCTGGCCGCCGCCGCCAGCGGCGCCCAGCCGTTCCCGGCCTACGAGCGGGCGGCCGTCCTCGACCGGGCGGCTGCGCTCCTGCAGGAGCGCAGCGAGCAGTTCGCCCGCACGATCGCCGCCGAGGCGGCCAAGCCGCTCAAGACCGCCCGGGTCGAGGCCCTGCGGGCGGTCGACACCTTCCGCTTCAGCGCGGCCGAGGCCCGCACCCTGTCCGGCGACGTCGTGCCGCTCGACGCCAGCGCCCCCGGGGCCGGCAAGCTGGGTCTCACGCTGCGGGTGCCCGTCGGCGTGGTCGGAGCGATCAGCCCGTTCAACTTCCCGCTCAACCTGGTCAGCCACAAGGTGGCGCCGGCCATCGCCGCCGGTTGCCCGGTGGTGCTCAAGCCCGCCAGCCAGACGCCCCTCTCCGCCCTCGCCCTGGCCCACCTGCTGCTCGACGAGTGCGGGCTGCCCCCGGGCTGGCTCAACGTGGTGACCGGCTCGGGCGGCGACGTGGGCGACCCGCTCGTGACGCACGACGGCGTCGCCATGATCACCTTCACCGGGTCACCGGCGGTCGGGTGGGCGATCCGGGCCAAGGCGCCCCGCAAGAAGGTCAGCCTGGAGCTGGGCAACAACACGCCCGTGATCATCGAGGGCGACGGCGACTGGCGCGGAGCGGCGGCCAAGCTCAAGGTGGCCGGGTTCTCGCACGCCGGCCAGTCGTGCATCTCGTCGCAGCGGCTCTACGTCCAGCGGTCGATCCACGACGACTTCGTGGCGGCCCTCGTCGACGAGGTCGCCACACTGGTGGTGGGCCCGCCGCTCGACGAGTCGACCGACGTGTCGGCGCTCATCTCGACCGGCGAGACAGAGCGGGTCGCGGCGTGGGTGGCCGAGGCCGTCGCCGCGGGGGCGAAGGTGGCGATCGGGGGAGAGGTCGGCGACGACGGCATCCTGCGGCCCACCGTGCTCACAGGGGTCACGCCCACGATGAAGGTGTGCTCGTCCGAGCTGTTCGGCCCGGTTGTCGGCGTCGCCGCCTACGACACGCTCGACGAGGCGATCGCGCTGGCCAACGACACGCGCTACGGCCTGCAGGCCGGCATCTTCACCGCCCGCCTCGACAGCGCACTCACCGCCGCCCGCCGCCTGGACTTCGGCGGTGTGGTCGTCAACGAGGTGCCCACCTGGCGGGCCGATCAGCAGCCCTACGGGGGCGTGCGCGACAGCGGCAACACCCGCGAGGGCCCGCACTACGCGGTGCGCGAGATGACCGAGCCCCGGCTCGTCGTGTTCCAGCCTTAGGGCCGTCGGGGCCGCCGCTACCAGCCGGCGCGTCGCGGCGCGGAGTCGACCGTCGACAGCGGGCCGGTCGCGTGGGCCGCCCGCTGGCGAGCCTCGTCGAGCCCGCGTCGCACGCCGGCCGTGAAGCTGGATAGCAGGGCCTGCACGTCGGTCGCCTTGCTCGCGCCCGGCGACAGAGGGTCGAGGGCGGGGCGGGGAGGCGGCGCGACGCGGCCGCCGCGCAGCGAGATCATGGCGGCCTGCGGTAGCTGGGCGCCCCTGACCCGGCGCGTCAGCGCGTCGGGCGGTGTGAGCGGCGACGGCGCCGGTCCGGCCGGCGCCTGTGGCGATGGTGCCGGCGCGCTGGGCGTGGGAGGCGCGAGGCCGCCACCAGGCTGCTGATCTGGTGCGCCCGGTGCCGGTCGCGGCGAGGTGTAGCGGCCGAGCGCGGCCAGGAGGTTGTCGTCCACCGGGGCCGCGGCGCTGGTCACCCGCGGGCCGGGGGCGCGGCGGGCCAGGCCGCCGGGCGTCGTCGAGGGTGGTGGTGCGGCGCCGTTGCCGATCCCGTGGCCGGCCGCCGGGACAGCGGGTGCCTGGCCGTTAGGCGCGCGCTGACCCTGGCTGAGCGGCAGCGAGCGCGGCCACAGCGACGGGAGCGGGTGGGCCGCGGTGGCCGGTGCCGGCGCAGGAGGGGCGGATGGCGGCGCGGGGGGTGCCGGCGGCTGTGCCTGCGGAGCGGCCCGGGGGAGCTGCGGCACAGCCCAGCCGTCGGGGGAGGCCACGCCGGGCAGGTGCTGCGGCGGTGACGGGGGTAGTGGTGCGGGCTGCGGTGGCGCCAACGCCCGGGCCTGCGCCAATTGGTGGCCGTGCGGCGGCGTGACGGGTGCCGCCGTGACCTGCTCGGTGGTGAGCAGCATCGGCGGCACCGTGATGGTGGCGGTGACGCCGTTGCTGGGCGAGTTGTCGAGGTGGACCTTGATGTCGTGGCGGGCGGCGAGGTTGCCGGCCACGTAGTGGCCCAGGTACTTGGACGGGGCGATCGTGAACGACTCGGCGCCCGCCAGCCGGCGGTTGGCGGCCGCCACGTCGGTGGCCGCCATGCCCAGGCCGCTGTCGATGATGGCCAGGGTGTAGCCACCGTCGTTGCGGTTGCGGCCGCGGATGTCGACGGTCTGGTCGGGCGGCGAGAACACGAGGGCGTTCTCGATGAGCTCGGCCAGCAGGTGGGCGAGGTCGGCGGCGGCCGAGCCGAGGATGGTGGCCGGCTCGGCACCGCGGACGGTGACGCGTTGGTAGTCCTCGACTTCGCCGAGGGCGGCGCGGATGACGTCGGTGAGGCGTACGGGGGCGGCCCACTGGCGGGGGGGTTCGATGCCGGCGAGCACGAGCAGCGATTCGGCGTTGCGGCGCATGCGGGTGGCGAGGTGGTCGAGGCGGAACAGGTTGGCGAGCGCGTCGGCGTCGGCTTCGTTGGTTTCGAGCTCGGTGATGAAGTCGAGTTGGCGGCCGAGCAGGTTCTGGTTGCGGCGGCCGAGGTTGACGAAGCTGTCGGCGATGTTGCGGCGCAGTACCGCCTGCTCGACGGCCAGGTCGAGCGCAGTGTCCTGCACGGTGTTGAGCGCATCGGCCACGTCGGACACCTCGTCGCTGGTGCGCACGCGCACCGGGTCGACGTGGGGGACGGCGACGTTCTCGCCCAGTGGCGTCTCCAGGATGTCGGACACCGCGTCGGGCAGGCGGTGGTCGGCCATGTCCTTGGCCTGGCGGGTGAGCGCCCGCAGGGGCTTGGTGATCGACCGGGACACCAGCCAGCTGAGGCCGATAGCGGCTGCCAGGGTGACCATCGCCATCGCGATGTACAGGCGCTCGCGGGCCTCGGCGGCCGCGTTGAGGTCGTCGGCCCGGTCGTTCAAGGCCGTGACCAGCGCTTGGCGGATGCCCATGTAGCCGCCCTCGGCCGGTACGTCGAGCGTGGCCAGGATCGAGGCCATGTCGACCGCGTCGCCGGCGATGGCGGCGTCGAGCTGCTCGGAGAACCCGGTGGCCAGGTCTTCGGGGAAGGTGGCCGCCACGACCTCGTCGTAGGGGTCGGGGGCCTCGCGCAGCTCATCGTTGGCCTTGTCGAAGACCGCTTTGAGCTTGGCGGTCGCGGCGATCTCGTCCGCCTCGTTGAGCCCGCCGCCGAGCACGATCTCGATGATCGAGGCTCTCGCCAGGTCGGAGAGCGTCTCGACCTGGCGGGTCGTCGTGTCCACCAGCGAGGTGACCTGGCGCAGCTGGGCGTCGTCGATGGCGAGCGCGACTTGCGTGTTGGCGTCGAGGAAGGGGCGGATCATCTGGGCGTACCCGGCGTAGATCTCGTCGGAGAACGGGATGTTCGTCAGGTCGCGGGTGGTCGTGCTGGCGTCGATCTTCTCGCGCAGCTCGGCCAGCTCGGCCAGGTTGGCCAGAGGCTGCGCGTAGACGGCGGGCGCGTTGCCGCCCTCGCCGCTCAACGTGTCGCGGAACGCGGCGACGGCCTGGTCGGTGGCCCGGCGCGACTCGTCGTACCCGACGATCGGCGGCTGGATCGAGGTCTCCTGGCCGATCAGCTCGACGGCGGCCCAGGTGCGCTCGTTCTGCAGGCTGGTGATGAGGCCGGACGGACCGATGGACGCTCGTGCCAGCTCGGTCTGGCTGCGGACGCGTTCGACCTCGCGGGCGGTGTCGACGACCTCGACGACCGTGATGAGGAACAGCCCGAGCAGCGGCACGGCCAGCGCTGCCGCCAGCTTCATCCGGATCGGAGTCCGGCGCATGTTCATCCCCCTTACCCAGCACCGGGAGCGACTACCGTCACACCGGTCAACACACCTAGCCACCCGCAACCGCTGGTCAATGTCCCCCACGCGTCGAGCGGCGCCCAACACGCGTTGTCATACTGCCAGATCTCCGAGGGCCCTGCATCGATGGGGCTCTTGTGGTATGGCGCGGGTCGTCCCCCGCCGCCCGCGGCGGTCTGGCGATCGCACCGCCGCACGGGCAACGCTGCGGGCGTGGCATCAGACCAGGGGCGAGGCGAGGCCGGCGAGGAGCATGTGCGGTCATGGACCGTGGCCGAGGCGAACGCCGCGCTGACCTGGGTCGCCGAGGTGGTCGCCCGGGCGCAGGGCCAGTGGGAGGCCTACCGGTCGCAGGCCACGCGGCGGGCCCGCCTGGTGCGGCAGAACGGCCACGGGCTCGTGCCCGCGGACCCGGCGGCCATCCAGTCCTGCATCGACGAGCTGGCGGCCGAGGGGATCGTCCTGCGTGACGTCGCCCGGGGGCTGATCGACTTCCCGGCGCGGGCGCCGAGCGGCCGCTGGTACTGGCTGTGCTGGCTGGCGGGCGAGGAGGCGGTCATCTGGTGGCACTGGCCCGAGGACGGGTTCGGTGGCCGGACGCCGCTGGCGGACCCGCCGACCTGACGGCGCGCCCACCCCGCCGGGGCGGCGGTCCGGGGGAGATCAGATGATGGTGCTTTCGTGGCCGGCCCAGTACTCGTCCTTGAGCAGGCGCTTGTAGAGCTTGCCGGTGGGGTGGCGCGGCAGCTCGGCCCGGAAGTCGACCGTGCGCGGGCACTTCACGTCGGCCAGGTGCTCGCGGCAGTAGGCGATGAGCTCGCGCGCCAGGTCCGGCCCCGCGTCGTCCATGGAGATGGGCTCGACCACGGCCTTGACCTCTTCGCCGAAGTCGTCGTTGGGCACCCCCAGCACCGCCACGTCGGCCACCTTGGGGTGCACCGCCAGCACGTTCTCCGCCTCCTGCGGGTACACGTTCACCCCGCCCGTGATGATCATGTAGGCCTTGCGGTCGGTCAGGAACAGGAACCCGTCGCCGTCGACGTAGCCGACGTCGCCGAGCGTGCTCCACCCCCGTCCCTTGGGGTCGCGCGACGAGGCCGTCTTGTCGGGGTCGTTGTGGTAGGCGAACTCGGCCCCGCCTCCGAAGTAGATGGTGCCCGCCTCACCCGCCGGCAGCTCCTCGCCGTCGTCGCCCACGATGTGCAGCTCGCTCGCGATCGGCTGGCCGACCGTGCCCTTGTGGGCCAGCCAGGCGGCGCTGTCGCAGTAGACGAACCCGTTGCCCTCGGTGCCGGCGTAGTACTCGTGCAGCACCGGCCCCCACCAGTCGATCATCTGCTCCTTGATGGCGACCGGGCACGGCGCCGCCGCGTGGATGGCCACCTGCAGGGACGACACGTCGTAGCCCTCGCGCACCTCGGCGGGCAGCTTGAGCATCCGGATGAACATCGTCGGCACCCACTGGCTGTGGGTGACCCGGTAGCGCTCGATGAGGGCGAGCGCGTCCTCGGCATCGAACCGCTCCATGGCGATGACCGTGGCGCCCGTGCGGTGGAACCCCATGGAGAAGCGCAGGGGCGCGGCGTGGTACATGGGCGCGGGCGAGAGGTAGACGCTGTCGGCCGCCGCCCCGAACAGCGCCGAGACCAGCAGGTGGACCGCGTCGGTCGTGCCGAGCGGCGCGCCGGGCAGCGGTGCCTCGACGCCCTTGGGCCGGCCCGTGGTGCCCGAGGAGTAGAGCATGTCCCGGCCCTCCACCCGATCCTCGGGCAGGGCGGTGGCCGGCTGGGCGGCGAGCGCGTCCTCCCACGGCTCGTAGCCGTCGATCGTGCCGTCGAGCATGTAGAGGGCGACGTCGTCGAGCCGTCCGGCCAGGTCGGCAGCCTGGTCGCGCTTGTGGGCGGACGTGACGAACGCGCGCGCCCCGCAGTCCTCGACGATGTACGCCATCTCGTCGGTGGTGAGCCGCGAGCTCATGGCCGTGTAGTAGAGGCCGGCGTAGTGGGCACCCCAGGCCAGGGCGAAGTAGCGGGGGTGGTTCTCGAGGCAGAAGGCGATGTGGTCGCCCGGCTGCAGCCCGAGCGAACGGAACACGTGGGAGACCTGGTTCGCCTCGGCGTCGAGGTCGCCGTAGGTGATCACCTGCCCGGTGCCGCCGATTATCACCGCCGGCTTGTCGGGCGTGGTCGCTGCGTGCGCGCCGGGGAACATGGCGGCAAGCTAGCGGGACCGTCGCTCAGTCGTCCGGCCATGCCGCTTCGACGGCGGCGAACTCCGAGGCGACGTCTGCCCCACGAGTGATGTTCACGGCTGCCTTCCAGAAGCTGTCCGCACCGACGGCGCCCGGCATGAGGTCCGAGGCGTCGAAGCGCACAGGCTCGGCGTTGGCCAGGATCGTGGCGAAGACCTGCTGGCTGCCCCCGTACAAGCTCATGTCGACGTTCTGGTTGGGTGTCAGGAAGTCGCCCCCGGTGAGCGTGGCGCGGGTGTCGGCGAACTCCGCGCTCACCAGGTAGGCCATGGTTGCCATGACAGCCGGACGATCATCGAACGCGGTGGCGTAGATGCCCCCGGTCAGGGTGATGTTCGGGTGGTCCGTCGTGCCCGGCAGGTGGAACACGTCCACGTCGCCTCCGGGGCCGATGGACGCACCTGCGGCCTCGAAGTTGGAGGCGTAGAAGTTGGACTGGCGATGCATCATGCAGTCGCCGGCCAGCAGGGGGAGCCCGGCGTCGGCGAACGGGATGTCCGCGACGCTCCCCATGCCGCCCAGGACGAAACCGTCCCGGGACCACAGGTCGACCACGGTCTTCGCGACCTCGACCACGTCGGGGTGGTCGAAGGGGATGTAGTGCGCGACCCAGAGGTCGTAGATATCTTGGCCCTTGAGCCGGAGCAGGAAGTCTTCGATCCAGTCGGTCATCGGCCAGCCGGTCGCCGCGTCGCTGCCGAGCCCCGCGCAGAAGGGAACGTGGCCGCGCGCCATCATCTCGTCGGTGAGCGCGAGGAAGTCCTCGAACGTCGAGGGGACCTCGTAGCCGTTGGCGGCGAACCTCGTCGGGCTGTACCAGATGAGGCTTTTCACGTCGGCCTTGACCGGCACGGCCCTGACGGCGTCGTCGATGTTGACGAAGCTCGTCCAGCCCGGATCGATGTTGGCCTCGACCTGGGCCACCACGTCATCCGTGAGCGGCACGATGTCATCCACGAACTCGGCGATCTTGCCCGGCTGCGGGAACATGAAGATGTCCGGCGGCGCGCCCTGGTCGACCAGGCCGCCGATCAGCCCCTCGGCACTCCGGTCGCCGCTCACCTCCACGCGCACCCCGGTCCGTTCCTCGAACGGCCGGAACGTGGCCTGAAAGGTCGCCAGCTCTTCGTCGACCTCCGGACCGAGGATCGTCACGACCTCACCCTGCAGGTCGACGTCTTCGAGGGAGGTGGTCTCGCCGTCCCCTTCGGCCGCGACGGCCGGAGCATCAGTGGTGCTGCTGCTGTCGCGGCGACCGGCGTCGTCGTCACCCGTGCAGCCGGACGTGAACAGGGTCCACGCGCTGCCGACCGCGATCAGCCGACCCCACCACCCGAGTCGCCCACCTCTCGTCATCGTCGGCGTGCCGCTCACGTCCCTCCCCCGTCTGATCGTCCTCGCTGATCGTCCTCGCGGTTCGCCCGGGTGCGCGCCTCGTCGATGCCGTGTTGCACCCCTGCCGTGAAGTTGGAGAGGAAGTCGTAGACATCTCGCGCCCGCTGAGAGGTCGTCCCGGTTCGCGCCTGGTGTTCGCCGATGCCGGTCGGGACCAACGGGGCCGCGGGTGGCCCGCCGCGCGAACTTGCGGGGGCGGGCGCACCCGGGTCCGGACCTCGGCGCACGCTCAACGGCTCGGTCCTCGGGATCTGGGCGCCGGAGACGCGGCGGGTCAGACGTCCGGACGGGGATTGCGAGCCTCCTCGCGGCTCGCTCGGGATGGCGCGCGTGTGAGGAGCGTCGGCGAGCGTCTTGCTGCCTGCCATGATGCGAAGCTGCAGTGCCGGACCGAGAGGCGCGGCCGTGGCTTCGCCGGTCGGTGCGCGGAGATGCGCGGCAGACCGCACCTGGCGCCTGCGGGTCGGGACGTGGGTGAGGTCGTCTGCATGGCCGTGCGTGTGGTCGGTGAGCAGCGACGGCGGCACGCCCACGGTGACCGTGGTGCCGAGGGCGGTGTCGTTGTGGCCGACGCGGCCGTGGAGCTGGATCTCGATGCCGTGGCGGGCGGCGAGGTTGCCGGCGACGTAGTGGCCGAGGTACTTGGAGGGGGCGATGGTGAACGATTCGGCGCCCGCGAGGCGGCGGTTGGCGGCGGTGACCTCGGTGGGGGGCATGCCGAGGCCGGAGTCGACGATGGCGAGGGTGTAGCCGGTCAGGTCCTCCGCGTCCGCGGCCGCTCGGGCCGGGCGGTAGCGGCCGTGGATGTCGACGGTCTGGTCGGGGGGTGAGAACACGAGGGCGTTCTCGATGAGCTCGGCGAGGAGGTGGGCGAGGTCGGCGGCGGCGGTACCGACGATGGTGGCGGGTTCGACGCCGCGGACAGCGACGCGTTGGTAGTCCTCGACCTCGCCGAGGGCGGCGCGGATGACGTCGGCGAGGCGGACGGGGGCGGCCCATTTGCGGGGTGGGTCGATGCCGGCGAGCACGAGGAGGCTCTCGGCGTTGCGGCGCATGCGGGTGGCCAGGTGGTCGAGGCGGAACAGGTCGGCGAGGGTGTCGGGGTCGGTCTCGTTGGTTTCGAGCTCGGTGATGAAGTCGAGTTGGCGGCCGAGGAGGTTCTGGTTGCGGCGGCCGAGGTTGACGAAGCTGTCGGCGATGTTGCGGCGCAGGACCGCCTGCTCGATGGCCAGGTCGAGCGCAGAGTCCTGGACGGAGTTGAGGGCGCGGGCGACGTCGGAGACCTCATCGCGGGTCGTGACCGCAATGGGGTCCACGTAGGGGACGGCGACGTCCTTGCCCATCGGTGTTTCGAGGATGTTCTGGACGGCGTCGGGCAGGCGGTGTTCGGCCATGTGCTTGGCCTGGCGGGTCAACGACCGCAACGGCCGCGTGATCGAAACCGACACGACGTAGGTGATCGACGCAGCCGTGAGCAGTCCCAACGACCCGAAGCCCAGGTAGGCGAGCTCGGTTCGCCGGGCCTCGTCTTTCAGGTGGTCCGCTCGACTCAGGAGCTTGCTTGCGGCTTCCTCCTGGAAGGAGGTGTGGGTGTGACCGCCGTCGAGATCGTCACCCTGCACGTTGGCCTTGTCCAGGATCCCCTCGCCGCCCACAGGGTCGATGAGCACGGGACTGCCCGTCGCGATGGCTTCGTCGACGAGCTCCGGGAACCTGACGATGTGGTCGGCCGTCAGGTACGCCTCGGCTGGCTCCGCGTAGTCGCCCCGGGCGTTGGCCCGCAGGCTCGCGTCGTTGGAACGCATCTTGCCGAGCAGCGCGGAGACCGCGGCGATGTCGTCCCGCTGTTCAAGTCCGCCGTGGCCGAACGTGGCGAAGATGACCTCCGCGACGATGCGAGCGACCAGGTCCTCCTGCCGGTTGGACAGGTCGATCAGATCGGCCCCGTAGCGCAGCTCGTCGACCTCGAGCGAGAGCGCGAGGCGGGAGTTGGCCTCGACGATGCCTTCGACCACCGCCGTGTACCGGCCGAAGATCGCCTTGGCGAACTCCACGTTCGCGAAGCCGCGGGGACCCTCGAAACGCAGGGCTTCGGCGCGGATCTCACCGAGGGTGTCCAACGCCGCCAGCGCCGGCGTGTACACGGCCTCCACGTCCTCACCCCGGGAGCTGGCCAGCTCCTCGAACTCGGTGAGGCGCTCGTCGGTGGCCTCTATCGCTCCATCCGGGTCCTGGCCGGTCGTGCCCACGATCGCGGCGTCCAGGCCGATCAGGTCGAACGCGACCACGTTGCGTTCGACCTGGAGCGCGGTGAGCAGCGTGCCGGGCCCGACGATCGACGTCGCCATGCTGGACTCGTCGGCGACCCGTTCGGCCGCGCTGCGTATGTCGGCCACCTTGAGGGCGGCCACGGCGAAGGCTGCGAGCAGGGGGGCCGTCAACGCGGCCGCTACCTTGGTTCGGATGTGGAGTCGTCGCGGCAGCACGGTGCTCACAAGCCGCGGAGATCGGCCTCGCACACGATCCAATAGATCTGTCCGGAGAACTCCCGGTCCTTGAAGAGGTGGTGGTTCTGGCTCAGGATCGCGGCGATCGCCGCCCGGGCGTCGTCCCTCGTGTCGGGGTCGCTGTGACCGAGCAGCGATCGCAACTTCGTGACGGAGTCCCGGCGCACCGAGTAGGCGAGCAGCCCGCACGCGCGGTGCCGGACCGGCCCCGCCTGATCGGTGAGAGCCTCGAGGCCGAGCTGGAAGGCGAGCTCGCTGTCCCTGGCGAAGCGGGTCGCACGGGACACTGCGGCAGCTCGGCCCTGCCAACTCCGTGCCGCCCGGTAGCTCTTCACGAGGTCCGGCATGGCGAGCACGTCCCGTGGTCGCAGACGGTCCCACGCGTTGTCCAGTTCGACCCACCCCACCGCGTCGCAACGGCGCTGGTTGGCGTCGACGCGCATCATGGCGTCATCGGTCGTCATCGCAGCCGAACCCCCCCACGGTGGAGCGCAGGCAGCTCGGATCGGTGGAGCCGAGCAGCCGTCCGACCCGGGCCGGCCTCTTCACAGTGCGCATGGCGCCACGGTGCGGCTCGCGGGGTGTCCTGCCTAGTGAGAGGTCACCTCACACGAGGTGCACAATGCTTTCACCTGATGGTCACCGTCGCGTCGTTCCCCTGGTGGCCGCATGACATCAGCGGATCGTCCCGGAGACCAGGCCGGCGACCACCTGGCGGCGGGCGATGACGACGAGAGCGAGGGGCACGACCGCGGCCACCACGCAGCCAGCGGCCAACGGGCCGCTGTTGGCCACGAACTGGCGGGATTGCCCGTACACCGTCAGGCCCAGCGGCTCGACCCCCGGGCCGCTGAACAGCAGGCCCACGGCGAAGTCGTTGTAGACCTGCACGAACTCGAGCACGAGCACGGCGACGATCGCGGGCACGGCTTCCGGCGCCAACGCCAGCCTGACCGGACCCCACCAGCGGTCGTGGCTGGTCAGCTGCCTCTGCCGCATCTGCTCGCGGGGCAGGTCCCCGAGGGCGTTGCGCAACAGCAGCACCGCGAACGGCAGCCCGAGCGCCACGTGCACCACCCCGAGCCCTGCCAGGGTCCCGGCGACGCCGGCGCCTTCGAGCACGTCGGTGACCGGGCCGGCAATGACCTGGATCGGAACGATGGCCGCGATGAGCAACGTCAGGCTCGCGACCTGAGCGGTCGTGCGTGACGACCAGGCCAGGGCGAACGCCGCGGGAAGCGCGAGCGCGACCACGACGCCGGACACGACGAGCGCCAGCACGGCGGTGACAGGGACCGAGCCGGCCAGGCCGGAGTCGGCGAACACCGCGCGGTACGAGCCGATGCCGAGAGACGGTGCCCGCCAGCCGCCGGTTGCCGCCTCGCGCTCGCCGTGGAGCGACGTGGCCAGCAGGATGAGCACAGGCACGAGCCAGACCATCGCGGCGGCGGCCGGAAGGAGGGCCCGGGCGCGGTGGGCGAGGTCGGCCGACCAGGCGCTCGATAGGGGGGCCATGCTCGCGGTGGGCGCCACGACGCCGCTACGGGGCGTGCGTGACGACGGGCGGGGTGGCGGCCAGGCCTGGCGCGACCACAACGCGGCGGCAAAGGCCCCGAGCGCGACCGCGGCGAGCCAGAGCGTGCCGAGCGCGGCGCCCGGGCCCGTGGTCGTGCCTCCGGAGGTCTGCCACTGGCGCACGGCCAGGACCGATGCCTCGTCGACCACCGAGCCGGGCGCCATCACCAGGATCAGGTCGAACGTGCGGACCGTGGCCAGCGCCACCAGCGCGAAGACGATCGCGACGGTGCGGCGCAGGAGCGGGCGCCAGTACACGTCCCGACGGATGTCACGGTCCGTGCCGCCGTTGGCTCGCACCGCGTCCGCCAGCTCGCGTGGTATCTGGTCCAGGGCGGTGCGGAAAACGATGATGCCGAGGCCGACCCAGGCCCAGACGAACGCCGACATCAGGGAGAAGGTGATGAGCTCCGGGCCCAGCCACGCCGGCACCGTGTCGGGGTCCCGCCCGAGCCACCCGGCGACGGTGGCGGCGATGCCTGTAGCGGGCCCGCGCCCCGGGTCGGGGTCGTACACGAAGCGGAATGCGATACCCGTGACCACCAGTGGCAACGCGATCGGCGCTACGAGGACCCAGCCGAGCACGCGACCCAACGGGCTCGCCCGCGACACGTAGGCGAGACCGAAGCCCAGGGCGGTCACGACGGCCGGCACGACGAGCGCCCAGAGCAGGGTCCTGCCGAACACCGACCACGTGCCCTCGGCCTGGAGCGTGGCGCGGAAGTGCCGCAGGCCGACGAAGCCGTCGTCCGGATCGGTGACGCTCGCATGCACGATGCGCAGGAGGGGCCAGAACACGACGCCCACGAGCACGGCCGCGCCCGGGAGCAGCAGCGCAGCGGAGAGCCACGCTCCCGAGTGGGCGCGGTCGCGCCGCGCCGGCCCCAGGTCGTCCAGGACGACGGGCTCGCTCAGCAGGTCGATCGCGCCGTCACCCGTCGGCATCGGCCACCTCATCCCGGGCTCGCCGCGCCGCCTCGTTCAGCCGCCCGACCGCCCTGTCGATCGCGCCGGTGACGTCGGGGGACGGAACCGACACATCGGCGAAGAAGTCCTGCAGCACGAGCCAGCTGCCCACGCCGTCCCGCCCGCTGAACGCACCCGGGAGCCGGTCGGAGAGGTCGAAGCGCAGGGTCGGCGACTGTATTTCCGGCACCAGGCTCCGGGTGAACCCGGGCGGGTAGTCGTCGGCCGTCACCTGCCCGTTGGGGGAGAGGAAGCCGCCGTCCTGCAGCCAGGGGTGGAAGGACTCGGGCCGGGTCAGCCACTCGACCAGCTCGTGCCCAGCCGGCGAGTCGTGCAGCACCACGGCGGCGTCGCCTCCGACGACGACGGGCTGGCGGTCCCCGACCGCGGGGAAGCCGAACGTGAGGAGCCCCTCCGGCTCGCCTTCGGGCGGGAAACGCCCCGCCACGTCGGCGACGAAGTCGCCCTCGCACGTCATGACCGCCTCACGATCGGTCACCTGGATCACCGAGGCGTCGAACTGGGTGAGCAGGGCCCTGCGCCCCCCGCCCGGGAAGGCTCCCGGCACGCTCCACACGCGCGCCAGCTCGCCGAACGCCTCGCGCACGACCGCCGCGCCCCAGCCGGGCTGCCCCGCGGCCAGGTCCGCGTGAAGGTTCGATTCCGGGTCGTCGTCGAGGGCCGCCAGCAGGTTCTCCAGCCAATCGGTGAGCACCCACCCGTCCGCGGCGCCGATGGCCAACGGGGCCGGACCCTGACCGGCGGCCTGCGTGCGCACGAACCTGACGAGCTGCTCCCACGTGGGGGCCACCGTCTGCAGCTCGCCGTCGAGCAACGAGGGCAGGTACCAGAACAGCGACTTGTGGGCGGCTTTGACCCACGCACCGTAGACAGCGCTGTCGCCGAACTGCAGCAGGGCGTTCCACACCTCAGGCAACCTCGCGACCACCCGGGGCTCCATCGGCGCCAGCCAGCCCTCGGCGACGTAGCTCGCGATCAGGCCGGGCCGGGGCAGGATCGCGACATCGGGACTCGTACCGGCCCGCTGTCGTGCTCGCAACAAGGCGTCGATGTCGTCGCCCGCGCTGAGCACCAGCACCGACCGCCCGGACTCGCGCTCGTAGCCGCTCAGCACCCGCCTGAACTTGTCGAGCTCGCTGCCACTCCACACCACGGCGACCTCGGTGGCGCCGACCGACCGACCACAGCCGCCCACGGCGGCGGCCGCGAGGGCGCCGGCCGCGACCTGCAGCACCTCACGTCGCGTGAGCCCCCGGCTCATAGTCCATCTCCCGGCGTCACGACGGGCGCGACCAGCGCGTCGGCCGAGCCGTGCACGACGGCGCTGGACGAGCAGGCGAGCACGGCCATCGCGCGGGCCCGGGGCAGTGCTGCGCCGTGGAGCACGTCGCATAGCGCGGCAACGCGGTCGGCGTCGCCACCCGCATTGCGATCACCCATGTCGACGACGAGCGCGGCGGGATAGCCCACCGCGGCCCGGGCGATCGCAGCCCGCATCCGCTCGTCCTCGCTGGCAAGGTGCGGCCGAGCGTGCAGGACGAGCGTGAGGTCGAAGTGCTCGGCGGCCGCCTTCACCCGTGTCTCGACCATGTCGGCCGTGGCGTCCGGCCGGCGCGTGAGGCCGTACTCGAGGTTCTCGCGCACCGTCAGGTGCGGCAGCAGGCCTCCGCCCGCGGGGACGTAGCCGATGCCGCGGTCGTTGGGCCGTCGATCGGTCACGTCGTGGCCCTGGACCCGCACCGATCCACCGACGCGCCGCTCGTCCAGGCCGGCGACCACCCGGGCGATCTCGGCGCCGTCGTCGGCGGGCACAGCGACGGCGACGACCTGCCCGGCCCACACCCTCCCGTCCAGCGTGAGACGCCGCCTGTCCGACGTCTCGATGACCAGCCCGTCGATATGCAGCGCCGCCGCATCGTCCCTCATCCCCGTCTCCCTGGTGTGCCTGCCCCTACCGCAAGTTCCGCGGCCACGGGGTAGTGGCCGAGGCGCGCAGGTCATTATTGTCGTCGAGGAGGGGAGGGTGTGCCGATGGCACAGAGGGACGGAGCGCACAACCGGGAATGCGCGGCCCGGATCCGTGTGCGTGCCCTCGTCCAAGCCGGCGAGCCCGCCGATCCGCCGGTCGCCCTCCTGCATCGGATCGCGCGCGAGATCGGTGACTGCTGCGGGCTCAGTCCCCTCAAGGCGCACCGCCTGGCCTGGGGCTGGACCGTCGAACGCGCCGTGGACGAGTTCCACCTCATGTGCCAGCGGGCCGACCTCGGTTCCCACGGTCTGACCGCGCGGTCGTGGCTGGGCTGGGAGGCGGGTGGCCGGCCGAGCGACCGGTACCGGGATCTGCTGTGCCGGCTGTTCGAGACCAGCGGGGTGACGCTGGGCTTCGCGAGCGACTACACGCCCCACGCCACGCCCATCACCAGCACCGATGTGCCCGCGGGCCCGGTCCGTGCGGCCGTCCCGGCCCGCGCGCGTGCAGCACCCGTCGAGGTGGGCGACGGCGACACCACGCGCGTCCCGACCCTCGCCGGCAAGCCGCTGCGGTCGGTGATCCCCGAAGCCGCCGGTGTGTCCACCGAGTTGCCCCGGACCTCGGGCTTCGTCGGACGCCGCCGCGAACTGTCGGCGATCGGCGAGGCCGTGGCGCGCTACGCCGCGGTGGCGGTGGTCGGTCGGCGGGGAGTCGGCACGTCGACCTGCGCCGTGCAAGCGGCCAACGAGTCCACGGTCGACCTGTCCGGCGGACGTTTCTACCTGGACCTGCGACCTGGTGGGCGGCCGCTCGCGGCGCGCCAGGTCCTCAGCGCGCTGACGACGTGGGCAGGCGTGGCGCCGCCGCCGCCGTCGGCGAGCCCGGGCGAGCTGACCGCCGCGGCCAACCGGTTGCGCGACCGTCTCACGAGCGCACGCGGCGGCGGGGGGCCGGACGGGCAGAGGTTGCTCGTCCTCGACAACGTCGACGAGCCCTCGCAGATCGATGTCGTGCTGCCGCTGCCCGAGACGTGCAGGGTGCTGATCTCGGGGGGCCCTGCCCTCGAGGACCTGCCGAGCCTCACGGGGGTGACCGTCTTCCCCCTCGAGGAACCGGGCCCCGACGACGCGCTCGAGCTGTGCGTGTCGGCGGCGTCCACCGTCGCCAACCCCGCCGTGAGGCCCGAGGAGCTGCGGGCCGCGCCGGCGATCCGTGAGCTGGTCGAGCTCTGCGGCCGCCAGCCGCTCCTCCTGCGGGCGCTCGGACGGGAGACTGCCCGGCTGGGTTGGCATCTCGACGAGGTCGCCGCCGAGTTCCGCCAGGCCGTGAGCACGCCGCCCCACGAGACGATGCCCCGATCCGACGCGCTGGCGGTGCTGGCAGGCAAGGACGTGGCGTACGCGGCGCTCAGCGAGCCGGCACGGCGGCTGTTGCGGTTGCTCTCTCTGTCCCCGGAATGCTTCGGGCGGGGCGCCATCGGCGCGCTGCTCGGGCCGTCCGTCCGCGGGCCGCTGCAGCCGGGCCCACGGTCGCCGCGCGAGGTTCGTCATAGTCATAGCGGTGCCGTCTTCGGCCCGCCGACCGAGTGGATCGATCAGCTGCTCGGCGAGCTGTCGGGCGGCCGGTTCGTCGACGGGAGCGGCGGTCGCTATCAGGTCCGCGAGCTGCTGGCTCCGCAGGTCCGCCTCCACCTGCTCAGCGATGAGCCCATGCGCCGGCGCATGGGCGCCCAGGGTCGGGTGATGCGGCACCTCGCCCGGCAGGCGGCGCGCCACGTGGCGCGGCTCCACGCCCCGTCGACCGGAGGGTCGGGAGGCGACCCGATGGCGTGGTTCACCCTCCAGCACGCCCTGCTCCACTCTCTGGTGGTCGGCGAGCCCGGGGGCCCCCGGGCCACGCACGAGCCCCTCCCGCGACGGGTGCGCCGCTGGCGGTTCCACCTCGCCGAGGCCCTGTGTGCGTGGTATGCGGTGGCGTGGCGGCTCGACGAGTGGGCGGACGTGTGCGAGGCCATCCTGACCACGCCTGGCAGCGCCGAGCAACCCCGGTCGGCGAGCTGGGCCCACAACCAGCTCGGCGTCGTCCACCGCCGACGGCGCGAGCTGAGCGACGCCAAGCGCGAGCTCGTGCTCGCCCGGTCGCTGCGGCGCGGCAGCAGGCGGGGCACCGCCCAGGTGCTGACCAACGAGGGCCTGGTGCTCCTCGCCGACGACGAGGTCGAGCCGGCCCTCCAGCGGCTGCGGCTGGCCCGCGACCATCGCCCGTCGGCCAACCGTCCCGGCCGGGCACTGACGGACATGGGCCTCGGCGCCGCCCAGCTCGCCGCGGGTGCGGTGGACGACGCCCGCCGGACGTTCGCGAGCGCCGCCAACATGTTCGGAGAGCTGGAGGACCCGCGCGGGCAGGGAGCCGCGCTGACCAACCTCGGGTTGGCGCAATGGAGCCGGGGTGAGCGGTACGACGCCTACCAGACGTGGGAACTGGCGCTCGAGGCGTACGCCGAGGTCGACGACGCGGCGGGACGTGCCGCGGCTCTGCTCAACCTCGGTGCCTCTCACCTGCTGATCGAGCCTCACGACGCGGACGCGGCGCTCGCCCGGCTCAGCGAGAGCGAACGCCTCTGGGCCGGTCTCGGGGCAGCGACGGTGGGCCTCGGCCGCACGCTCGTCTACAAGGGCGACGCCCTGGCACTGCTGGGGTGCGAGGACGAGGCGCGCAATGCGTGGAAGCAGGCAGGGGAGATCTGCCAGGAGGTGGGCGACGGCGGGGGGCACGACGTCGCCGCCGAACGGCTCCGGACGCTCACGCCGGGGGCGTGACCCTGCATCGCACGTCCAGCGACGTGCGCGACGTGCGTGCTGTGCCACGCCGGGCGAGGAAGCTCACGGCCACGTCCACTCGATGGGCGGCAGGTCGACCCCTCTGGAGCGCAACTCGTCGCGCAACGCCGCGAAGCTGCCGAGCTCGGCGTGATCGAGGCAGCGCACCCGGGCGACCTCGCGCACCCTGCGTTCCTGCCGGCGCAGCCGGACCGTCATCCGCCGACGTGCCCGCGGCCGTTCCTCCCGGTACGCCTCGACGACCTCACACAGCATCGCGAGGTCCTTCCCGGGTCGGGACGTCGGCTGACATGACGCCAGCGTGCCGAGCCGGGGCCGGCACTGCCTAGTGAGAAGAACCTTCACATGGGGCGCGAAACCCTCTCACCGGCCGACCCGAACGGCGCGGCACCGAGTGCGGCAGCGACGTTACGCGCCGGTAGCGTGACCCCCAGTGGACATCACAGACCGGTTTGCCGAGCTGGTGCGCGGCCCGGAGCAAGGATGCCGGCTCGACGTCGGAGCCCTGCTCATCGCCGCGCACGCGCGCCGCGACCTCGACATCGACGAGCAGCTCGCGCGGCTCGACAAGCTGGCCGCCGGTTGCGCCGCGAGCACCCTCGACGCAGTGACGACCCACCTCTTCGACCACCTGGGCTTCGCCGGCGACACGTCCGACTACAGCAACCCGCGCAACTCGCTGCTGGACCAGGTGCTCGACCGGCGTGAGGGCATCCCGATCACGCTGTCGATCGTGGTCCTCGAGGTGGCCCGGCGGGTCGGCGTCGAGCTGACGGGAGTGGGCATGCCGGGCCACTTCCTCGTCCGTTCGGCGAGCGACGTCGACCTGTTCGTCGACCCCTTCCACCGGGCCACCCTCGACCGGGCCGGGTGCGAGAAGCTGTTCGCCAGCCTGCACGGCCCGCGGGCCCGGTTCGAGGACAGGTTCCTCGAGCCCGTCGGGCGTCGGGCCGTCATCGCCCGCATGCTCACCAACCTGCAGCGGTCGTTCGTGGGGGCGGGCGACCGGGCGGGGGCGCTGTGGGCGCAGTGCCTGCGGGTGCTGGTGCCCGGCGCGACGGTGCAGGACCGCCGCCAGCTCGCCGCCATGCTGGCGGCCAACGGGCGGTTCGACGCCGCGGCCATGGAGCTCGACGCCATCGCCGACGACGGCGCCGGGGGCGACCGCGACCGCATCGCCGCCCGGGCCATGCGGGCCAAGCTCAACTGACGACGGAATCCGCTGGCGCGCGGCCGCGGCCCGCGGTCACTGTCCGACGGGTGCAGCCCGAGCCCGACCTCCGCCTGGCCACCCTCGCCGGCATCGACGAGCTGGTCCGCCTCCGCCGAGGGCGAGTCGGTCTACCGCCGGGCGGGATTCGGCGAGGGCGAGTTCCCCGAGCTGCGGTGGCGTGCGCCAGCATCGGGGGTGTGATCGACCGCGACGTCAAGCGCAGCCTCGGCCAGATGATCAAGGGTGTACAGGTGGTGGGCGCAGCCCACGACGGCGTCG
This sequence comes from uncultured Acidimicrobiales bacterium, assembly GCA_963735395.1. Classification (GTDB taxonomy): domain Bacteria; phylum Actinomycetota; class Acidimicrobiia; order Acidimicrobiales; family VFJN01; genus ZC4RG19. The sequence goes on from CAVTKV010000004.1 coordinate 318,372, forward strand.
TGCGCGCCTACACCAGTCACTGGCTGTGTCAGGTCAGCTTCGAGGAGCCGATCCTGATGGCCTCGTCGTCGCCCAAGCACGACACCCACCCGCTCATCGTGGCCAGCGGCCGCTTCTCGGTGTCGGTCCTGGCCGGCGACCAGGTCGAGCAGGGGCAGTACTTCTCGTACCCCGGCCACAAGATGCGCTACGTGGCCGACGACTACCTCGACGACGTCGACGGGCTGCCCATGGTGCGCGACTGCATCTCGTGGCTGCGCTGCGAGGTCGAGGACCACATCAGCGGCCGCTACGACCATGATCTGTTCTTCGCCCGCATCACCGACGTGCGCGAGGGGCGGCTGGGCGAGCCGCCTCTCCTGTACTCGTCCCGGCTGGGCTGGCGGGCCGCGGGTGGTCGCATCCGCGAGCCTGGTGGCTCGGTGCGCGACCGTCTTCTCGCCCGCCTCGAGGCGCCTTGACCCGCTGGTCAAGTCGTCAGCTAGCGTGGCCGGCCATGGCGATCACCGAGTCCGTGCGATCCGATGCCCGCTCCGACGACGAGGCCAGGGTGCTCGACCTGTGCGAGACGCTGCTGGCCGAGCTCCCGCGGGTGCTGGGCCTGCCGGGCGACATCCGCACCGACAAGGACCGCCCGTGGATCGAGGTGCCCCGGTCGTAGCGACGGGCGCGCTGGCGCGCCTGTCGGGAGGCACACCGTGCGGCGCACCGCAAGCAACGAGATCGACTCGGTGGGAGCCGCTGGTGGGTGTCTCAGGTAGGTGCACGGAGGCCGCGGCGGCGCTGGCGTCGATCGCCGTCGTGCTGGCCGCGTGCTCGACGGGCGGCGGTGAGCGCGACGAGGCCGGGCTGGATGTCGAGGTGGTGTCGTCGCGGCCCGAGTACGTGTCGGGCGGCGATGCGCTGGTGGCGGTGTCGTTGGCCGAGGGTGTGGCGGCCGACGAGGTGGTGGTGGACGTGGATGGCGTCGACGTGACCGAGGCGTTCGCCGCCGATGCCGATGTCGATGCCGACGGCGAGTCCCGGCTGGTGGGGCTGGTGGAGGGCCTGCCCGAGGGTGAGGCCGAGATCGCGGTGTCCGCGGGCGATGAGTCGGCGTCGGTGGAGGTCACGAACCATCTGGCGACCGGGCCGTTGTTTTCCGGGTGAGCAGCTCGAGCTGTTCGCGTGCACGACGGAGAGCTTCGGGCTGGCCCCGTCGACGCCCGCCGAGGGGTGCGCGGCGCCCACGAGGGTCACCTGGCAGTACGTCGACGGGACCGGCCAGCGTCACGATCTGGCCGATCCGACTTCGCCGCCGGCCGATGCGGCCACCGTCGAGGTCGAGGGCCGGCCGGTGCCGTTCGTGGTGCGCACGGAGACGGGCACGCTGAACCGGGCGGTCTACACGATCAGCGCGCTCGATCCTGCGCCCGACCCGACGGGCGCGGCCGTGGACGTGAGCGGGTGGAACGAGCGGCTGGTCTACCGCTTCGGCGGGCGGCTGCGGGGCGTCGTTCACCCAGGGCTTCTCGCTGGTCGAGCCCCCGTCGCTGGAGCTGCTCTCGCTCGGGTACGTGACGGCCACGGCCACGTTCAACACGTTCCAGGTGCTGTGCAACGACGTGATCTCGGCCGAGACTGTCTCGATGGTCAAGGAGCACGTGGTCGAGACCTACGGCGAGCCGGTGCACACCATCGGCGAGGGTGCGTCGGGCGGCGCCATGCAGCAGCTCCTCATCGCCCAGGACTACCCGGGCCTGCTCGACGCCGTGGCGCCCATGCTGCCGTTCCCCGATCCGCCGTCGATCTCGGGCGGCGCGTACGACTGCGCCCTGCTCACGAACTACTACGCCACCCCCGCCGGCGCGGCGCTGACCACGGACCAGCGGGTGGTGATCAACGGCCACGCCAACACCGGCGCCTGCGACCTGTGGACCGCCTCGTTCACCCCGAACCTCGACCCGGCCGAGGGCTGCGTCGTCGATCCCTGGACTTTCGACATCCCGAGCGTCGTGCCGTTCGCGTCGATACCGCCGGACCAGGCCTACGACCCGCTGGCCAACCCGGACGGCTGGCGGTGCACGGTGTGGGAGAGCAACGTCGCCATCACGGGACGCGACCCCGACACGGGCTTCGCCCGGCCCGGCTACGACAACGAGGGCGTGCAGTACGGCCTCGACGCCCTCAACGCCGGCACCATCACCCCCGACCAGTTCGTCGACCTCAACGCGTCGATCGGGGGGTTCGACCGCGACGGCCGGCCCGTCGCCGAACGGTCGGTCGTGCCCGTCGACGTGCCCCGGCGGGCCTACGAGACCGGCCGCGTCGTCGGCGACCAGGGCGGGTTGCCGGACACCCCGGTCATCCTCGTCAACCTCTACACCGATCTGGCGGGCGACCTCCACGACCGCGTGCGTGCGTTCTCGATCCTCGACCGGCTGGCGGGCGACGGGGGCGAGCCGTCCGACACGGCCACGCTGTGGACGCTGGCGCTGCCACCCGCCGGTGGGCCCGACAGCCCGTCAGAGCCGTTGGGTGCCGTCGCCGTGCAGCCCACGCTGGCGCTCGACGAGTGGCTCACCGCCGCCGAGCAGCACCGGGCCGACGAGGGCGGCTCCTGGCAGGACGCGCTGGCCGCCACCAAGCCGACCGCCGCCGAGTCGCGCTGCCAGCCCGCCGGCGCCGCCGTGACGGTCGGGGCCGACGCCAACGACGACCCGGCCTGCGTCGCCGCCTTCCCCGTCCACGAAGAGCCCCGCATGGCCGCCGGCGCCCCCCGGGCGGGCGACATCCTCAAGTGCGCGCTACGCCCCGTCGACGAATCCACCGACCTCTACGACGTCGACCTCACCGAGGCCCAACTCGACCGCCTGGCCCACATCTTCCCCACCGGCGTCTGCGACTACACCCGACCCAGCCAGGGCCACGCCGACCTCGACACCACCTGGTACGACTTCGGCGCTCCCTGAGACCCGGGCCCCGGTGATCATGGCTGGTGCCCTGGCACTAGCGTTGGGCGTCCCGCCCTCTGCGAGACGGACCGTCGCCCATGCGCCGCACCAAGATCGTCGCCACCCTCGGGCCTGCGTCCGGCTCACCCGCGGTCATCGGGTCGCTGCTCGACGCCGGCATGGACGTTGTACGGCTGGGGCTGGCGCACGGCACCGCCGCGGAGCACCTGGCGGCGATCGAGCTCGTGCGCGACCTGGCCGGCGAGCGGGGTCGCACGGTGGGCGTGCTGGCCGACCTGCCCGGCCCCAAGGTGCGCACGGGGGCCTTCCCCGACGGGGGCGCGTTCCTGGCCGAGGGCGATGACGTCATCCTGACGGCCGGCGAGGGGCCGAGCGACAACCGGCACATCGTGGTCGACGAGGAGCGGCTGACCGACATCGCCACGCAGGGGGCGACCATCGTGCTGGGCGACGGCTTGGTGACGCTGTTCGTGGTGGCGGTGGACGGCCCGGTCGTGCGGGCGCGGGTCGAGACCGGCGGGCGGCTGCAGGGCCGCCCGGGAGCCCACCTGCCGTCCGACCGGTGGCTCCCCCCGGTCCCCACCCACGACGACCTGCGCCTCATCGACGAGGTGGCCCGCCACGCCGACTGGGTGGCCGTCTCCTTCGTGCGCACGCCCGAGGAGCTCAACAAGGTCCGCGACGCGCTCGGCCCAGACGGCCCCCGGCTCATGGCCAAGATCGAGACCAGGGCGGCGGTCGACCACCTCGAGGACCTGCTGGAGGTGGCCGACGGGGTGATGGTCGCCCGAGGCGACCTGGGCATCGACTTCCCCATCGAAGACGTGCCCCACCTGCAGAAGCGCATCATCCGGGCATGCGCGGCCCGGGGGCTGCCGGTGATCACCGCCACGCAGATGCTCGAGTCGATGGTGACGGCCCCCACCCCCACCCGGGCCGAGGCCACCGACGTGGCCAACGCGGTCGTCGACGGCACCGACGCCCTTATGCTCTCGGCCGAGACCGCCATCGGCCACGACCCGGCGCTCACGGTCGAGACCATGGCCCGGATCGCGGCGCGGGCGGAGCAGTTCGACCAGCAGTACGCCGGCGTGTACGAGCGTGGCCTGGTGCAACGGCGGGCACCGTCGACCAAGGCGGTCACCGTGGCCATGGCCCACGCGGCGCTGCGAGCCGCCGACGAGCTGTCGCTCGCCGCCATCGTGTGCTGCACGCGCGCCGGGCCCACCGCCCGGGCCATGGCGGCGCTGCGCCCGGGCTGCCGGCTCATCGGCGCCAGCCCGTCGACGGCGACGGCCCGGCAGCTCACGCTGTCGTGGGGCGTCGAGCCGATCGAGGTGGACGAGTACGACACCACCGACGAGATGGTGTGGTGCGTGGTCGAGGCCTCGGTGCGGGCAGGCCTGGTGCACCACGGCGACGCCATCGCCGTGCTGGCCGGCGCCCCCCACGCCACGACGCGCACGACCGACGTGCTCCGTGTCGTCGGCGTCGAGTAGCCGGTGGGTTCGGCGGAGACGCGATGAGTGGAGTGGGATGACGGTGCGACACGGCAGCCGCGTGGTCAGCGACGGCATCTGGGCCGAGGAGCTGGGGGATGGGCCGCTCGTCGCGCTCGTGCACGGGGCCATGGACCGGTCGGGCGGCATGCTCCGCGCCCGTCGCATCCTGCAGCTGTCGTGTCGCGTGCTGCGCTACGACCGCCGGGGCTACGCGCGGTCGCTGGCGGCGGGGCCGTCCACGTCGTTCGGCCAGCAGGTCGACGACCTGGCCCGGCTGCTCGACGAGCGCCCGGCGGTACTGGCGGGGCACAGCTTCGGCGGGGTGATCTGCCTGGCGCTGGCCGAGCGGCAGCCGGGCCTGGTGCGGTCGGTGCTGGCCTACGAAGCCCCCCAGATGTGGGTGCCCTGGTGGCCGGGGGGAACGCCGGGATCACAGGCGCTGGCGTCGGTGGCCGGCGGTGCGGCCGGCGCCGGCGGGCCCGCCGGCGATCAGAGTCACCAGGACGGCAGGGACGAGCGTGCGCACGAGGCGGCCGAGTGGTTCCTCCGCCGCATGATCGGCGACGACCTGTGGGCCCGGCTGCCCGAGAGCATGCGGGCCGAACGGCGGGCCGAGGGGCCCGCGCTCGTGGCCGAGCTGCGGTCGGTGCGGCCGCCGTCGCCCGTGCCGTTCGAGGCGTCGGCGATCACGGTCCCGGTGTTGGCGGCCTGCGGTAGCGAGACCCGGCCGCATCACAAGCGCGCGTCCGACGAGCTGGCCCGCACGGTGCCATGCGGCGAGCTGGGGGTGATCGAGGGGGCCGGGCACGGCGCGCACCTGTCACACCCGGAGGAGTTCGCCGGCCTGGTGGGCCGGGCGATCGAGATGGCCGACGATGCGTCCTAGAGACATCGCGACGTCGTGGGCGTCGCAGGGAGGAGACCGATGGCGATCATGCGCAGGTGGCGACAGCGGCGGCGCGAGGGTCCGGTCGCCTTCGTGCTGTCGGGCGGCGGCAACCTCGGCGCGCTGCAGATCGGCATGCTGCAGGCATTGGCCGAGCGCGGCATCGAGCCCGAGCTGGTCATCGGCTGCTCGGTCGGGGCCATCAACGGCGCGGCCCTCGCCGAGGACCCCACCCTGGTGGGCGTCGCCCGGCTCGAGCGCCTGTGGCGTGAGCTCGACGGCAAGGAGCTGATGCCGAGCGGGTTCCTGCCCCGCACCGTGGGGCTGGCCCGCAGGGGCGAGGCGATCCACGACAACGACGGGTTGCGGCGCGCGCTGGAGGAGCAGCTCACCGCCCGGACGTTCGAGGACCTCGCGGTCCCGTTCCAGTGCGTGGCCACCGACGTGGTGGGCGTGCAGGAGGTGTGGTTCCGGACGGGACCGCTGATCGAGCCGATCCTGGCGTCGGCGGCGCTGCCGGCCGTCTACCCGGCGGTCGAGATCGACGGCGTGCGCTACCTCGACGGCGCGATCGTCAACGACGTGCCCATGGGCCGGGCCGTGGAGCTGGGGGCGCGCACGCTGTACGTGCTGCAGGTAGGTGCGTTCTCACGCCCGCGGCCGGAGCCGCGCCGGCCGCTCGACGTGGCCATCCAGTCGTACTGGGTCGCCCGTCACCACCGGTTCAAGGCCGACCTCGCCGCCATCCCGGATGATGTGGCCGTGCACCTGCTGCCGACGGGCCAGACACCGTCGATGCGCTACAACGACTTCACCCGCTCGGGCGAGCTGATCGCCGCCGCCTACCAGGCGTCGAGCGACTACCTGGCCGGGCGCCCCGCCCGTCCCGAGATGCCGGCGGGCGTGGAGTCGCCCGCGGGCGTCGCCGTCGCCGGCGGTGGTCCCACGGAGCCGGTGGGCGGAACGCTCCCCTCGAGCCAGCAGAATGGCGGCGATGACTGATTCGCCCGTCAACCTCACCCCGAGCGGCCCGCCCGAGACGGTGCTCGACGACGAGCCGGCCGAGGCTCTCGCCGCGCTCGACGACGCCCTCGCCCGACCGGTCGACGAGCAGCGCGTCGCGGTGGCCGCCGTGGTGGCCCGGTGGCCGCGCTTCGTCGACGCATGGGCGCAGCTCGGTCAGCTCGGGCGCGACGACGTCGAGTGCTACGCGTACCACCGGGTCGGCTACCACCGGGGTCTCGACCGCCTGCGAGCCAACGGCTGGAGGGGGTCGGGGTACGTGCGCTGGCGCCACCCGCAGAACCGCGGCTTCCTGCGGGCGCTCGACGGCCTGCGGGCGGGCGCCGACGCGATCGGCGAGCGCGACGAGGCCGAGCGCTGCGCGGTGTTCCTCCGCCAGCTCGACCCCGACTGGCCGCCGACGCCCGGCTGAGGACCACGGGGCACCGCGCGCCGGACGCGACGAGTGCCCTGCTCTCCGAGGTCCGGCTGGCCGAGCAGGGTCGGTTCGCCCAGGCGTTCGACGCCCACACCGGCGCCGCTCTGTGGTCGGCCACGGCACCGTTCGAGCTCAGCGACAGTCGCATGCCGGTGGTGGCCGGCGGCCAGGGCTGTTCGGAGAGCCAGGACGGCACCCGCATAGCGGCCTTCGGCCTGCCTTGACCTCACAGTCACGAGCCCGCTCCGTCCTGGCCCCTGGGCGCGGCCGGTCGAACGGCGTACTGTCCCCACCATGATCAACGTCGCCCTCGTGGTGAAGCTCACCGCCAGGCCCGAGACACGGGACGAGGTCGCCGAGTTCCTGGCCGGCGCCGTCGAATTGGCGAACGCCGAGGAGGGCACGCCGGTGTGGCTCGCACTGCGCACCGATCCGTCGACCTTCTGGATCGTCGACGCGTTTCCGGGCGAGGCGGAGCGCCGGGCCCACCTCGATGGGCCGATCGCGGCCGCACTCCTTGCCAACGCCGACCGCCTGCTCGCCGCCCCGCCGGAGATCAACCCCGCAGACGTGTTGGCGTCGAAGTCACCCTGAGCCGGCCGGTCCGGCGGTCTGAGACCGGGACCGCTCGCGGAATCGACCTGGACACGGCCCGGGCCGCTACGGTCGAGCGGGTGCGACGTGAGGTCAAGGCGCGCACCGTCGAGTTGTGCGGCCCGCCCGGCGCGGGCAAGTCGTTCATCGCCAGCAGCCTCGCCGAGCACCTCGTCGCACGAGGGGCCAAGGTGACCCGGCCGCTGACCACGGTGGCGCCGACCCGTCCTGTCGGCCTCCGCGTCGGGGCGAAGGTGCTCATCGCTTCTCGCGAGATCGCCCGCGCGCCCGTCGACTCCGCTCGCGCGCTGGCCGCCATCCACCGCTCGGACCAGTCACGCCGTGACGTGCTGCACCGCTCGCTGAACTGGCTCGTCGTGCGCGGGCTGTACCGCCGCGCACGATGCCGACCCGGGATCCACCTCTTCGATCAAGGAGTCGTGCAGGAGCTCTGCTCGATCGGCTACCGGGGGGGTGACTGGCGCGCCTGCCTCACGGCCTCGGGACCGGGCACGGCCGGGTTGGGGCCGGATGTTCTGGTCCTCGTCGCCGCGTCGGTCGAGACGGCAGTCGCCCGACTCGACGCCCGCTCGGGCCGACAGAGCCGCCTCGAACGACTGGATCCCCATGAGCGCCAGAGGGAGCTCGAACGTCAGAACCGCATGCTGGAGGAGATCGAGCAGGCGTGGTTCGAGCGCCACGGACTCGCGCTCGGGACGCAGCGCATCGAGGTCCGCAACGATGATGGCCGTCTGGCCGAGACCCTCGTCGCCCTCGTCGCCCAGGTCACCTGAGCAGTCGGACGAGAGCGCGGGCACCACTCAGGCGAGTGACCCCTCCTCTGGTGCTCGGGGTGACGTAGGAGACCTGCGCCGGTCGAGGGGTTCCGCTGCGACGACCCTTGCGCGATGATTAACGAGCCGTCAACGTCTTGGACGTCCTCCGTTCACGCGTGGTGCGTCCTCCGGCCTTTGAGGGCGGGCAGCCGTGAGGCTCAGGAGAGGAGGCCGTCGTGGCCGTGGTGCGTCGGGTCGTCGCTCGTCGCTCGCCGGGGCAGGCGGCCGGGCGCGGTCGACGTCGAGTCTCGATCGCGGGCGTGCTGGCGGTCGTCTCGGCATCCGTGCTGCTCCAGGGCCCTACGTCGGCCTCACCGGTGCATGCCCAGACCGCCGACTCCGCCGCCGCGCTGCGCGCCATCCCACCCGCCGAGCTCGGGGTCGACTCTCTCGGTGGGGTGACGTACGACGCCGCAGGTCAGCGACTCGTCGTGTCCAACCCGCGGGCCGACCGCATCGCATCCGTCGATGCCGTCGGCGACTCGTTCGCTGAGCCTCCACTGCCTGGCGAGCCGAGTCCCGCCACGCTCTCGGTCGACCCGGGGCGCCGGCGGCTCACGGCGGTCGTCGACGGCAGCGTCGTGTCCGCTCCGCCGCGGAGGCGGCGGCACCGTGTCCCGACCCTTCCGCAACGTCGTGACCCGGATCGTGGCTGCCGAGTCGGACCCCGCCACCGGACGCTGGTTCGCGTTGATCGACGGCGGTCGCGCGATGGCCGTCTACACCGGTGCGCCCGACCTGGCCGCCGAGCCGCCCACCATCGTCCCGCTCCGCGGGATCGGCCGCGGCACGTTCCGTGCGATCGCCCCCAACCCCGCCGACGGCCTCGTCTACCTGCTCGATGACCAGCTCTACGCGGTCGACATGGCGGGGAGGCTGCACCGCACGATCGACCTGCGTCGCGTCGAGCTCAGAGCGCCGTCGGACATGGTCTTCGCGCCCTCGGCCGACACCACGGGTCCCACCGGCGAGCAGAGTCTCTACGTGGTGGACCGGGCCGACGCCGCGAACAGCACTCGCCTGGTCGAGGCCACGCTGGCGCCGCTCGCCGTCACGGCCGACACCACCTCCACGTTGGTGGCCACCCGCAACCTCTCGGCGCTCTCGCCGCCGAGCCCGGATTCATCGGGCGTCGTGTACCTGCCCAACGAGGATCGGCTCGTCGTGAGCGACGGCGAGGTCGACGAGATGTCGATCTTCCAGGGCGTCAACCTGTTCGAGATCACCCGCAGCGGGTCGCTCACCGATACCGGCGTCACCACCGCCGTCAGCGACGAGCCCGCCGGGGTCGGCTTCGACCTGGCCACGAACACGCTGTTCACGTCCGACGACGATGACGACGAGATCTACAAGTTCCTTCCCGGCCCGGACGGGCGGCACGGCACCGGCGACGACGCGATCAGCTCCTTCGACACCCGTGTGTTCGCCAACGGCGACGCCGAGGACGTCGCCTTCGACTCCAGCCGCAACAACCTGTTCATCGTCGACGGCGTGAACCGGGAGGTGTACCGGGTCCAGCCCAACGCGAACGGCTTCAACGGGGTGCCCGCAAGCGGCGGGGACGACACGGTCACCCAGTTCGACGTCGGGGTCTACGGCGCCACCGACCCGGAGGGCATCGCCTACGACAGCGCGACCGATCACCTCCTCGTCGTCGACGACACGTCGCTCGCCGTCTATGAGCTGACGATCGCCGGTGCCTTGGTTCGCACCATCGGTCTGGGGGCGGCCACGCAAGCGAGGAAGTTGGCCGGGATCACGCTGGCGCCGGCGAGCGGTGGCGGTGGTGTCCGCAACATGTACATCGTCGACCGCGGTGTCGACAACGACTCGAACCCCAACGAGAACGACGGCCGGATGTACGAGATGACCCTGCCGGGTGCCGGGGGAGGGCCGGTCAACCAGGCGCCGACGGTGGGTGCGGGGCCGGATCAGTCGGTGACGTTGCCGGGTGGGGCGAGTTTGGACGGGACGGTCGCCGATGACGGGTTGCCGAACCCGCCGGGGGCGGTGACGACGGCGTGGAGCAAGGTGAGTGGCCCTGGCGCGGTCGCGTTTGCCGACGCGGCGGCGGTGGACACGACGGCGACCTTCTCGCAGCCGGGTACCTACGTGTTGCGTCTCACGGCCAACGACGGGGCGCTCTCCGCCAGCGACGAGGTGCAGGTGGTCGTGGCTGGCGCCGGAGGCACGTTCAGCTTCGACGGGGCGGTGGGCGCCTCGAGTGACGACGCGGAGGAGAACGGCGCCACCGGAGCGGTGGACCTGACGAGCTCCGACCTGGAGCTGGTCGTCGAAGGACCGGTGAACCAGGTCGTCGGGGTCCGTTTCGCGGGTGTCTCGCTGCCCGATGGGGCGGTGATCCAGAACGCGTCTGTGCAGTTCATCACCGATGAGACCGATGGCAGCGCCTCGTCGCTGACGGTCCAGGGGCATGACGCGGACAGTGCGGCCACGTTCAGCACCGGCGCGTCGAACGTTTCGTCCCGGCCTCGGACGACTGCTGCGGTGGCGTGGTCGCCGCCTGCGTGGTCGACCATCGGCGAGGCCGGCCCCAACCAGCGCACCCCGAACCTGGCCGCCGTCGTCCAGGAGATCGTCGACCGCCCCGGCTGGGTCAGCGGGAATCCGCTGGCCTTCATCGTGACGGGCGCGGGACGGCGCACTGCCGAGGCCTTCAACGCCGGCGCGGCGCTCGCCCCCCGCCTGCACATCGACTACACGACCGGGGGACCACCACCCAACCAGGCGCCGACGGTGGGTGCGGGGCCGGATCGGTCGGTGACGTTGCCGGGTGGGGCGAGTTTGGACGGGACGGTCGCCGATGACGGGTTGCCGAACCCGCCGGGGGCGGTGACGACGGCGTGGAGCAAGGTGAGTGGCCCTGGCGCGGTCGCGTTTGCCGACGCGGCGGCGGTGGACACGACGGCGACCTTCTCGCAGCCGGGTACCTACGTGTTGCGTCTCACGGCCAACGACGGGGCGCTCTCCGCCAGCGACGAGGTGCAGGTGGTCGTGGCTGGCGCCGGAGGCACGTTCAGCTTCGACGGGGCGGTGGGCGCCTCGAGTGACGACGCGGAGGAGAACGGCGCCACCGGAGCGGTGGACCTGACGAGCTCCGACCTGGAGCTGGTCGTCGAAGGACCGGTGAACCAGGTCGTCGGGGTCCGTTTCGCGGGCGTCTCGCTGCCCGATGGGGCGGTGATCCAGAACGCGTCTGTGCAGTTCATCACCGATGAGACCGATGGCAGCGCCTCGTCGCTGACGGTCCAGGGGCATGACGCGGACAGTGCGGCCACGTTCAGCACCGGCGCGTCGAACGTTTCGTCCCGGCCTCGGACGACTGCTGCGGTGGCGTGGTCGCCGCCTGCGTGGTCGACCATCGGCGAGGCCGGCCCCAACCAGCGCACCCCGAACCTGGCCGCCGTCGTCCAGGAGATCGTCGACCGCCCCGGCTGGGTCAGCGGGAATCCGCTGGCCTTCATCGTGACGGGCGCGGGACGGCGCACTGCCGAGGCCTTCAACGCCGGCGCGGCGCTCGCCCCCCGCCTGCACATCGACTACACGGGACCCTGACCATGACCAAAGACATCTGGTGCACGCTTGGACCATCCTCGCTCAACGATCATGTGATCGGGCGGTTGGAGGAGGCGGGTGTGAGCCTGCTGCGACTCAACCTCTCGCATACGAGGATCGACGAGCTGCCGGGGACGTTGGAGTACGTGCAGGGTCGTACCGGGCTTCCGATCTGCCTCGACACCGAAGGAGCCCAGATCCGCACGTCCTCGGCGCACGAACGAATCCTCGACGAAAACCGATCGGTCCGCATCGTCAGCCGACCGGACGCCGATGGCGAGCTCGCCTTCTATCCCGAGGGCATCGTCGCTCAATTGGCTGCCGGAGACCTCGTGATGATCGACTCCGACGTCTTGGCGCAGGTGATCTCCGTCGATCTCGACAGCGCGGTGCTCTGGATACTGAACGGCGGCACGGTTGGTTCAAGCAAGGCCGTCACCGTGCTCGAGCGTGACATCAAGCTGCCTCCGCTGACCGAGAAGGATCGGCGGGCGATCGAGATCGGCAACCAGGCGGGAGTCAGGCACGTGGCGTTGTCGTTCGCCAATTCTGCCTCTGACGTCGATCTGACACGGTCGGCCGCCGCTCCCGATGCGACCATCATCTCGAAGATCGAATGTCTCAACGGGTTGTTCAACCTCTCCGAGATCGCGACACGGTCTGACGCCATCCTGATCGATCGCGGCGACCTCTCACGCCAGGTGAACGTCGAGAAGCTTCCATTCGTGCAGAAGGACATCATTCGTCGAACGAAGCAGCTCGGAGTGCCGGTCTACGTGGCGACAAACCTCATGGAGTCGATGGTCACATCGCCCCATCCCACACGCGCCGAGGTCAACGACGTGTACAACACGCTCATCGACGGCGCGGACGGTCTCGTGCTCGCCGCCGAGACGGCGATCGGGGAGTATCCGGTGGCATCGGCGAGCATGGTTCGCCGGATCATCGAGGAGTTCGACAAGAGTTGGGGCCGCCACGATGGCAACTACTCGCCGGCGCCGATCTCGCTGCTGGTCGAGCCCCATGGAGGTTGCCTCGTGAACCGGGAGGCCCTGTCGGCCAACCGCCACGAGCTGTTGAGCCTCAAGCGGCTGATCGTGAAGCACACCGACCTGATGGACTGCGCCCAGATTGCGAACGGAACCTATTCTCCGCTGCGCGGGTTCATGAACAAAGAGACGCTCGACAGCGTGCTGCGGACCAATCGCCTCCCCAACGGACTCCCTTGGACGATGCCGATCGTGCTGCAGGCCGACGAGGCGTCGGTGGATAACATCTCCGTCGGGGATCGCATTGCACTGAGCAGCGGTGCGGGCAAGATCCACGCAACCCTCGACGTGGGCGAGATCAACTCACTCGATCTGCGCGAAGTGGCCGAGTCGTGGTTCGGCACTGCGTCACTCGATCACCCGGGCGTCGCCCGGTTGGCGTCAGGCGGGGGCAGGTTCGTCGCCGGTGAGGTCACGCTCGTGGAACGACCGACGTCGGGGTACGAGCGCTATGAGCTCAGTCCGACGCGGACTCGGCTGATATTCAGCCAGAAGGGCTGGAGCAGGGTGATCGGATTCCACACCCGCAACGTGCCGCATCGGGTCCATGAGTTCATCCAATTGCGAGCGTTGGAAATGGTGCATGCGGATGGCCTGTACATCAGCCCGGTGATCGGACCGAAGAAGCCAGGTGACTTCCGGTCAGGCCCGATCCTGCAGAGCTATCAGCTGCTCCTCGAGTCTGGTGTGTACCCGCCCGGCAAGGTCGCTCTCGGTGCGTTCTCCACCTACTCGCGCTACAGCGGACCACGCGAAGCGATCTTCACCGCGATCTGTCGCAAGAACATGGGGTGCGACCACTTCATCGTGGGTCGGGATCACACTGGCCTCACGGATTGGTACAAGGATCATCAGACGCGTGAACTGTTCGAGAGCTTGGACGATCTCGGCGTCACGCCGATCTTCTTCGAGCCGTTCGGGTTCAACCTCGGGACGAACCAGTACGACGTGCTGTCCGGTCCGGAGACGGTAGCCATCAGCGGTACGCAGCTCAGAACGTCGTTGATGAACGGCGATCCGTTGCCGGATTGGTACGTCCGTGACGCCGTGCAGATGGTGCTGAGGGACCAGATGACGAACGACGGCTCGGTGTTCTGGGAGTCGGAGGCAGAACCCGCGGCAGCCCACTGAACGTGCGCGCCGGGAGCAGGAGAGCGGGAGAAGAGCGGGTGAGGGCGGACAGCGGTCGGACCACAGAGCAAAGGCTTCCGACCTTCTTGCTCATCGGAGCGATGAAGGCCGGAACGACCAGCCTGTACCACTATCTGCAGGCGCATCCACAGGTCGCAACACCTCGCTACAAGGCGCCCGAGTTCTTTGTCGAGGCGAACTGGCATCGCGGGATCGATTGGTACCGAAGGCAGTTCCCACCGGTCGGATCGGACGTGTTGGCCATCGGTGAGGCCTCGAACGTCTACTCGAAATACCCTCGCTTCCCAGGCGCGCCCAAGCGGATCGCCTCGCTCCTCCCTGACATCCGGCTCCTCTACACGGTCCGAGATCCCTTCGCGAGAATGCGCTCCCACTACCAGACCAGGGTGGCCGAAGGGAGCGAGAAGTCACCGTTTGTCGACGCGGTCTTCGCCGATCACATCTACCTGGATTACAGCCGCTACGCCCTGCAGATCGAGCAGTACCTCGAGCATTTCCCTCGGGAGCAGCTGCTCGTCATCACATCGGAGGACCTCCGCGAATCTCGAGACGCCACGATGCGAACGGTCTACGAGTTCATCGGGGTCGACCCCGCCCAGGCGCCGGCCAATCTTGACCGCGAGTTCTACCAGACGAAGGATCGGGCGATCCGCTCCCCGATCCCGCTCTGGGTGCGAAAGGGCCTGAAGCGAAGGTTCCCGTCGACTCGGCGTTTCAAGGAGCTGGAGCCCAATGTGATCGGAGCGGTCCGGCGGCTCACCCGGCGCGGCGAGCAACGACCGGCACCCGCAACGCAGGTCGTCATTCCAGACGATGTACGAGCGCGACTGATCTCCGAGCTCGAGGATGACGTTCGCCGACTTCGGCGCTACATGGATCCCGACTTCAACGGGTGGGGAATCGCCTGACGGACCCCACGCGGACGAGTGAAACGAGGTGGGCGGTATGGGAACACTGGTCACGGGTGGGGCGGGGTTCATCGGCAGCGCGTTGGTGACGCGCCTGGCCGACCGGGGCCACGAGGTCCTCATCGCCGACGCGCTCACGCCCTACTACGACCCGGCCCAGAAGCGGGCGAACCTGGCGCCGCTGCTCGGCCGGCCGGGGGTCCGCGTGGTCGTGGTCAACCTCGTGGACGGGGACCTGGAGCCGCTCCTCGACGACGTCGATGTGGTGTTCCACCTGGCCGCGCAACCGGGTGTTCGGCGGTCCTGGGGCGACTTCGGCACCTACGCGGCGGCCAACATCACGGTGACACAGCGCCTCCTGGAGGCGGTCTTGCGCCGCGGTGGGATCCGGCGCTTCGTGTACGCCTCGAGCTCGTCGGTCTATGGCAACGGTGCCCGGGGCGGGAGCGCGGAGACCGACCGCCCTCAGCCGTTCAGCCCGTACGGGGTCACCAAGCTTGCCGCCGAGCACCTGTGTCGTGCGTACGCCGAGAACTTCGGCCTGCCGACGGTCTCGTTGCGGTACTTCACCGTCTACGGACCGGGCCAGCGCCCCGACATGGCCTTCCACCGGCTGATCGAGGCGGCGCGCGCTGGAACGCCGTTCCCGCTCTACGGCGACGGTCGACAGGTGCGTGACTTCACGTATGTCGACGACGTCGTCGCCGCGAACCTGGCCGCGGTCACCGCCGATCCGCCGCCGGGCACCGTCGTCAACGTGGCCGGCGGGAGTGCCACGACGATGCTCGAGGTCGTCGAGCTCATCGGTGAGGTCGTGGGGCGGCCGGTCGGCATCGACGCCCACCCGCCCCAGCCCGGCGACGTCCGCGCCACCGTCGCCAATACGCATCTCGCTGCCCGGGTGCTCGGCTGGCAGCCGCAGACCGACCTGCGGACCGGCCTGGACCGCCAAGTGGCCTGGCACGCCGAGAGAGCGGCGGTCGCCTACGCCTGATGTGCGGGCTCCAGGACGGGCTTCCGGGGCTCGACCGGGCCCTCGCTCGCCAGCAGTGGCCATCCCTTGCGCAGCACGAAGTCGAGCCAGGTGCCACAGGCCTGCGAGGTCAGGACTGCGGTCAGCACGAGGGTGGTGAAAAAGGGCGCACTGATGATCCCGGCGTCGAACGCGACGCTGGCCAGCACGATGCCTGGTCCGCCCCGCGCGTTGCAGGTCACCGCCACGTTCACGATGTCGAGGCGCCGGAAGCCGGCCAGCCGGGCCGCCAGGCCGATCGAGAGGAGCACGACCACCGAGGATCCGAGGAGGAACGCGATCAGCATGAGCGGCGAGAAGCCCTTGGTGAAGTCCAGCTGGTAGCCCACGAGCGCGAAGTAGATCGGGATGAAGACCGCTCCGGACACATGGCTGATCGCGTCGATCGGGGCCCGGAATCGCTCGTGTTCGGTGCTGTGCATGCCACCGACGATTCCGAACCCGGCCAAGAAGGCAGCAAAGGCCGGGGTGACGTCGAGGGCCGCGGCCACGCTGACGTAGCCCAGGAAGACCACCACGATCCAGGCGATCGGCGCCTGGGTGGCGAGGACGTTCCAGCGGGCACGACTCGTCCGACGCAGCAGAGGCGGCAGCACGGTCATGGCGAGCAGGACGTACAGGCCGTTGGCCACGACATGCACGGTCACGGTCCCGGCCAAAGCCCCGCCGGCCGCAGCGACGGTGGCAGACGCGATCGCGGTGGCCAGCGCGAGAACGCCCCACAGCGCGATGTCCTCGAGGACGGCTGCCCCCAGCATCAGGCTCGCAAAGCGGGTGTGCAGGATGCCCAGGTCGTAGAAGATCTTCGTGATCACCGGGATCGAGGTGACCGAGGCCGCGATGGCGAACACGAGGACGACGGCGGGTTCGCTCCCCGCGTCGCCCATGAACGCCTCCAGCGGCAGCATCGGGGCCACGAGCAGCGCCAGGAAGAACGGCAGTGGGGTGCCCAGGCCGAGGATCCACGCGGTCGGCCTCCGGTTCTCCTTGCCCAGCACGTTCCGCACACTCGCCCCGGACACGAACATCAGCAGCAGCAGCCCGAGCTGGTACAGGAAGCCCAGGACGACCGTGGGCTGATCCTTCCCGCCATCCCCGAAGATGTGCGAGGCCGTATCCGGCGCCAGCAACCCAAAGAGAGATGGGCCCAGCAGGATGCCCGCCAGGATCTCGCCGACCACCTTCGGCTGGTGCAGCCACGCGGCCAACTGCCCGAGCACGTTGGCGCCGGCAACCAGCAGCAGCAACGCAAACGTCAGCGATCCCAAGGTCTCCGTAGACATGCTTCACCCCATGGGCTCACGAACCCGGAGTTCGTCAGGTCGGAGCTCGACGATCACAGGCACCGCCACACCGCCACCTTGACTGCCTCGAGCACGTGCTCGTACGGCTGGCCTGCGTCGATCTCCACCGTGCCGTAGCGGGCATCGGGGAAGGCGAGCTCGGCCACAACCGCCTGGCGGCGCGCCAGGTCGGTGGGATCGTGCTCGGGTCGTCGCCGCTCGGCGGTCCGCTGGTCCACCCCGAGGCGGACGACGAGATCCGGCGGAAACCGCTCCGCCAGCTCGTAGGGGCGTGCCTCCCAGCGGGAGATGCGGCCGCGCGCACCGGCACCCGACCACAGCTGCAGCAGCGGTCCGTCGTTGATCCCCGGCTGCTGAGCCTGCGGGTACCGGTCGCAGATCACGAGCATGCCCCGGTGACGGGCGTCGAACGCACGCTGCAGCCGTTGTCGCTTCTCCCGTGCAAGCGCCAGGGCCCACAGCACCTTGGCCCAGCCGGGGCGGCGGCCGCGCCGGCGCTTCCCGGTTGCGGTTGCGGCCGGCGCGCCCTGATCGCCACGCACGTGGTCCCGGAGGACCTTCATGGGCCACCGCAGGGGCGAGGACGGCCCGTCGCCGCTGCCGAAGTACACCGCCATGGTGTCGAACTTGGGCGAGAACCAGCGGCGCAGGTCCGCGACGATCGACGACTTGCCCGACCCGTCGGCACCGATCACGACCACGAGCAGCCCGCCCCCGGGGAGCCCCCGGCCGTACAGCCGCGGACGGTCCAGGTACCGACGGCTGACGCCCCGCTGGAACCAGGCCCACTCGCGACGCCACCGGCGCACGACCGCGCCCGGTCCCCGGTACGCGGTCTGGAGGGCGAGGGACCGGCGGACCAGGCGACGCAGCCGCACCATGGCACCCGAGTCGATGCCATGGGCCAAGGCGTCGGCGGTCGCCTCGGCGCAGGGCCGGCCCAGCCAGGACTCGACTCGGGCGACGATCTCGGCGTCGGTCGTGGCGGCCCGCAACGCGTCGAGCTCGGCACCGAACCAGCGTGAGAGATCTCGCCGCCCGAGCCGGGCGCCGACCCGATCGCGTGTGCGGATCTTGAGCGCCGCCCGGATCAGCAACAGGGATGCCTCCACCGAGGGGTCGGGGACCAGAACGCCGGAATCGCTGCGCACCACCGACGCCAGCACCGCGCGTTCCCAGGGCAACCGGTAGCGCTTGAGGTGCCGCTCGCCGGTCACGAGCCGGTAGTGGGTGTGGACGTGCACCAGCGCGCCGGTCATGTCGTCGTGGCCCAAGAAGTCCTCGAGTCCCATCTCGGTCCGCGACGAGGCCACGCGGCCCCGCCGGAGGCCGAACGCGGCGAAGATCCGATACACGTCATCGAGCCGCTCGCCGTCCACGAGCAGGTCGACGTCGGTGTCGCCGTCGAGCGCGGCGCGGAGATGGTCGTTGCTCTTCCAGTGGCAATGGGCGACACCGGCGGCCTCGAGCTCGGCCAGCACGCGTCGCGCCAGCGTCGGCGGGACCGCATCGGTCGCCCGGGTCGCCGAGGCGACGTCCGGGTTCACGACTGCACCTCCACCGCGGGCTGGTCAGCGGACGATGCCGTCGAACGGAGTCGGGCGGTCAGCCAGGCCACGTCCGGCCCGAGGAGCACGCGCCGGTGCGTGCGCAGCACGGGGAGCAGCAGGGCGCCGAGCGCGCAGGCGACTGCCAGGGTGACGGCGGGGGACAGGCTGGCGCGATCAGCGATCACGGCGACGGGGGCGACCGTCGCCGTCAACATGCCTGCCAGCACCGCACCACGGCGGTGGGCCGCGGCGAAGGCGGTCCAGGTGAGCCCGGTCGCACCGACGATCAGATGGGCCATGAGGCCGAAGTTGGCGATGACCGCGACGGCCACGCACGCGGCGACCCCGGACACGCCCCAGCGTTGGCCGATCAGCGCGCCGACCACGACGAGCACGGCGTAGACGAGCTGACGGGCCGCCCGCGCGTAGACCAGGCCCAGGGCCCGGGCGAGGGTGTCGCTGAGCTTGTAGCTGGCGCGGGCGAGCAGGCTGATCGACAGGAGGCGCAATGGCGTCACGACGCCACCCCACCGGTCGCCCAGGATCAGGGCAACGATCTGCGGAGCGAGGACGAAGATGAACGCACTCAGGGGCAGCATCACGAGGGCGACGAGCGATACCGCCCGCCGGTACTGGTTGGCCAGCCGCGCCTTGTCGTGCTGGAGCTCCGCCTGCATGGGGAAGAGAACCCGGTCGATGATCTGGCCGAGCAGCATGGCCGGGGTCGCGAGGAGCTGGTACGCACGCCCGTAGATGCCCAGGGCGGTCGCTGACAGCGTGCTGCCCACGACCACGTAGTCGCCCTGGAGGGCGGCGTAGTTGAAGAACCGCCCGAGGGTGAACCCTCCGCCGTAGTGCATCAGCACGCGGGCGGAATCGCGGTCGAAACAGGGGCGCAGCGACACGGGACGGAACACGAGCAGCAGGGCGGTGAACACCGCGAGCTGGGCGATGTTTGCGCCCACGAGGGCCCACACCCCGGCCCCCGCGAGCCCGAGCGCGACACCGACCGCCGCGTAGCCGATCGCGAACGACCACACCGCCGCGTGGGCGAGGCGACGGAATTGGAGCTCCCGCTGGAGGAGGGATTCGGACACCACCCCGACGGCCTGGATGAGGAAGCTGATCTGCAGCACCCGCACGACCGGCACGAACTGCTCGGTGTTGAAGAGGGACGCGAGCAGCGGCGCAGACACGAAGATCACGGCGGCGGTGACCAGCCCGCAGGCGATGGCGATGGTGCCAGCGGTCTGCACGAGCCGATCGGAGATGGCAGGTCTCTGCACCAACGCGGGCCCGACGATCGATTCGGTGAACAACCGGCCGAGCCCGATCACCACCAGCGCGGCCTGCACCACGCCGAAGTCCGCCGGGGTCAGCTCACGGGCCAGAACGACCAGCAGCAGCAGCTGGCTCACGGCCTGGGCGCCGTACCCGAAGCTCGTCCATGCGAACCCGCGAGCCGCGACCTGGGTGCGGGTCGTACCGGGGATCATGGCGCGACCGCAGGGTTGCGCCGCGTGCGCGCCGCCGCCAGCGCGCGTTCGTAGGTCACGACGAGTGCCAGGAGTATCCACAGATGGCGGTAGTGGGACGTCTCCCGGAAGAGCGACGCGACGACCAGGCCGACGATCATCGCCCGACCGACCCCGCGCGGCACGGCGAAGCGCCACAGGGTCGCCCACAGGGCCAGCAGCCCCAACAGTCCGAGTGCTCCACGCTCGGACAGGAAGGCCAGGGGCTCGCTGTGGGTCTCGGTCGCGTCGGCCCCCTCGCGGAGCACCTCGAGGTTCCGGGAGCTCCCGGGCCCGATGCCCCACGGTGTGACGATGACCTGATCGATCGCGGCACCCCAGAGCTCGAGGCGCCCGCTGGTGGTGCGTTCCAGGTGAGCTGCGTTGTAGCCGGTGGCATCGCCGCGCTCGGGGAGGAGCTGCTCGCCGGACACGACGGCCAGGCCCAGGAGCCCGATGACGGCGATGAAGGCGAGCGCGAGCAGCTGGCGTGTCGCGGCGCGGACCTGCTGGGCTGCGCCGAAGGCCACCACGACCAGGCCGATGCTCAGCTGGAGCATTGCTCCGAAGGACCCTGAGGCGATCAGCCCGACACCGGCGGCCGTGAGCCCGGCGATCCGGAACCGGCGGGGGACGGGCAGCACCAGGAGCGCCATGAAGCAGGTGGCCATGAAGTGGCCCGCCACGTTCGGGTTGGGGAACGTGGCTCTGGCCCGCAACCTCTCGTCGCTGAGGAACACGAGGTGGCCCGCGACGATCACCACGACCGCGACCAGGGCTCCTGCCGGGAACCGGAACCAACTCGCCGGCGCCCGATCGAAGACCTGCAGCACGGCCAGCAGCGCCGCGGCTGCGCCGAGGTCGCGGATCAGGTCGTAGACGACCCACTCGGCGAGCCCCACATCCAACGCCCCGATCAGGCTGCCGGTGAGCACCAACAGGATCGGGAACAGCACGGCCAGGACGATCGGCAGCAGCGTCTCGCGGCGCGCCACCGTCTCCAGGGTGGCGAGCACGAGGAAGGTGCCGATGAGAACGTCGGCGATGGTGAACCCGCCGGCGCTCGGCTCGGCGAACCCCGTGGCGAGGAGGGCGGCAGCCAGTACCGGGACAGACCACGGGACCGCGACCCTCGCGGCCGGCCGCCTGCCCGCCAGTGCGCCGGGCGCCGCGGTCATGGTGCTGCGGACCGGCGGGCGAGCACGGACGAGACCAGCATCGTGTAGTCCCAGCCCACGTCGGCCCCCTGCCAGGCATGCAGCTCCGCCACGGGGCACGGATGCGGTGCGGGCTCGAGGGCGGCGGCGTTGATCTGGTGGGCGACCGCTCGAGCGGCTCCGACGACGTCGCCCTGGTCCACCACGAACCCGGCTGCGCCGAGGTCGAGCAACTCATCGACGCCGTCCACCTCGCAGCACACGAACGCGGTCCCCACGGCGGTCGCCTGGAGCAGCGCCTGGGGAAGCCCCTCAGCCAGGCTGAGCAGCACGAGCACGTCGGCGGCGACCAACAGGCCGTCGGGCTCGGCGACGTAACCGAGCACACGGGCGTCACCGGACAGGCCCATGCGGTCCAGCAGGGCCACGAGGTCGTCGTGCCGTGGCCCGTCACCCGCCACCACCAGGAACGGCGCCGGCGGGGGCACCATCAGTAGGACCTGCTGGTGCAGGATCGGCAGGCTCATCACGTTCTTGCGGTCGTCGAGGGCACCGAGGTACAGGACCCAGGGCCGATCGCTGGGCAGCCCATAGGCTCCGGCCAACCGTGCCCTGGCCGCCGCGCCGACCTCGGCATCGCTGGGAAGCCGGGCACACGAGCGGATCACATTGAGCTTGGCCCGCTCGACGCCGATCCGGGCGAAGCGATCGGCCAGGTCATGCCCGACCACGGCGTAGGCATCCGTCCATCGACTCAGGAACCCCTCGACGGGGCGGTAGACGTGGTTCGCCATCCGTCCGTAGCCGGGACCGAAGCTGGCCATCGAGAGCGAGTGCACCACCGGTGGCCCGTGGACCATGTGCGCGGAGATCCTCCCGATGACGCCGGCCTTGGACTGGTGGGTGATGACCACGTCGAAGTTCCGTTCCCGTATCAACCGGCAAACCCGCGCGACGGCGCGGGCGTCCTGCACCGGATTGGGCTCGCGACACAGGGACTGCTCGACGATGACCTCCACCACAGGGAGGTGCCGGTGCAGCAGCACAGGATCAGAGTCCCGTCCCACCACCACCGTGTGGTCGGAATCGGAAAAGGCCTGGTAGACGTCCCGCACTCGCTGCTCGGAACCGCCGCGCATGTACCGCGTGCACATCTGGAGCACCTTTTTGGGCCGCGTCGGCACGGTGGTGTCGAGCGCGGTCACCTCCGCGGTTCTGACCCTCATCGGTCCGCCCGCCTCCTGCTCGTCAGGTCCTCTCGGTGTGGAGGGTGGGTTCCTCCTCGTCCCCGCGCTGGTCGTCGTTCTGCTCTCGCTCGGGCGCCGCGGCAGTGCGGCCATCCCCACCGAGATCGGTGGTCAGCGCATAGCGCCCCGTCGGCGCCTCGGAGCGGTAGGCGCTGAAGTAGGCGGCGCCCACCATGACGACGAGGCCGATGGAGGCCACGAGCACCCCGAGCTGCAGCGGCGGGAACGCTCGGGCCGTGTCTTCCGCCCCGGCCAGCGCGTACACCTCCAGGCCCCCGGAGCTGACAGCGGCGGCCACGTCGGCTTCCTTGGCTCGACGCTCGAAGTCTGACTGGGTGGACACCAACGCGGCGCGGGTGCTGCGCAGCCCCGTGGCCATGTCGGTCCTGAGGGCGAGCTCGGCCGCGGCGTCGACGCCAGCATCCGTGCCGGTGCTGTTGTCGACGTCGATCTCCAGGACGGCGATATCCCGCGCCGCTTGCTGCAGCTGGGCGTCGACGGCGGCTATCTCGGTGTCGATCTCGGCCGCCGACCGGCGCAGTTCATCGGCCAAGGCGCCTGAGCGCTCTCCAAAGGCGGCCCGCTGTTGCTCGATCACCGATTCCGCGACCTGATCGGTGATGACGGCAGTGTCGACCCCGTCGACAGTGGTCACCGTGATGGTGACGAAGCTTTCGCCCTCCGCCGCCTTGGCGGAGATGCTCTTGATGTCGCCGGCCTCGAGCCTGAGCGCCTCGGTCACGTCAGCCCGGGTCACCGGCGACTCGACGCGCGAGACCACCGCGCTCTGGCGCTCTTCGAGCGGCAACAGGTCAGGCGGCGGCGACAGGACGCCCTCCTCGGACGTCTCCGTGAGCAGCAGCCTCGTCTCGGCCCTTGCCTCGACCGGCGACAGTGAGCCGAGGCCGTAGCCGACGAGCGCGGCCACTGCCATGACCGCGGCGATCCACCAGCGGCGCCGGTGGAGGACGCCGAGCAGGTCCGTCACCTCCGGGTCGCCCAGCTGCGGGTCGCTCGCCGTTGGGCCGTTCGCGTGTGGGCCGTTCGCGTGTGGGCCGTTCACCCGAGGCCGCGCCGGTCCGTACGATGAGGCGGCGTTGGTCTCAGGAGGCACCAGGCTGACCCCTCAGGACATACCGAACGGTCTGGCCGAGGATCCGCAGATCGCCCGACACGGAGCGGTGGAGCACGTAGTCGACGTCGAGGCGGATCCGTTCCGCGTACGGGATGTCGTTGCGACCGCCCACCTGCCAGGGGCCGGTCATCCCGGGACGCACCTGCAGGACGATCTGACCCCGATCGCCGTAGCGCCACAGCTCTTCGGGGAGGACGGGTCGGGGCCCGACGAGACTCATGTCCCCGCGCACGACGTTGACGAGCTGAGGCAACTCGTCCAAGCTCGTGTGTCGCAGCAACCGACCGACCCGCGTCACGCGGGGGTCGGCGCTCAGCTTGAAGTTTGCCGCGAAGGCAGCTCGGGCGCGGCTGTCGGTCTCGAGCAGCACGGACAGTTCGGCGTCGGCATCGACGTGCATCGTCCGGAACTTGAGACACCGGAACGTGCGGCCCTGGTGACCCACGCGGGTCTGTGCGAAGACCACCGGGCCCGGCGAGGTGAACCTGACCACGAGCGCCACGATGGCCATCGGCAGCGCGAGCGCTGCCAGCGCGGCGCTCCCCACGACGACATCGAGCACCCGTTGGGTGGCCTCGGTGCGAAGGCCTCGGGTCCGTGACCGGCCCACGAGGTGTGCACAACGCCCCGGGACCATGGGCGCGACCAACGCGGCCTGCGTCCCGGTGAGAGGCGGGATGCGCTCCGCAGCTTCAGCGCCGACGACGGACCCGCCTACGTCTCCCTGATGCGGCATCAACTGGCCCACCCCGTTTCTCCGTCCGCGAAGACAGGACGACCAGGTATGCCAGGTTGCGCGCGCGTTCTGCACGCATCGCCCGCTCACCGCTCTCGCCTCTGCCCGTGCGACCTCGAACGGCTGATCTCTCCGCCGAGACTAGCAGTGAATGTCTGTCAGGTAAACCCCAGGTTACGAGCCGTTGGACGATGCCGTTCGATGACACAATCGTCGGACCGAGTTGGACAAGTATCGCTCAGCGAACGATCGGCGAATACCGCGGGTCGCGCCCGCGATCTCCGCCACGAGTTCGCTCGCACCCTGCCCAGGGTCCACGACCTGCGCTCTCGACAGGTCCAGAGCGTGCGGGCTCCACTACGAACGGTACTTCGGATCCGTCCAGAGGTCGGAGTTGGAGAGGCAGCGCGCCAATATGACACCTTCAAGGCCGGGTTGACCCCTCGCCCTGAGACCCCAACCGGTGAGGCTCATTGGATCCCAGTGAACTTGACCGCCACTCATGCAAACTGTAATCGCACGTCGGTATTCCGACGCATGCATTAACCGACTTACTACACGGTAGCCAGGTGGACTCCTACGACTACCTCACACCCCGCTCAGATCCGAAGCGCCTCTTGACCCCTCGTCCGCATGACTCGGCAGAGTCATGGCTGTCGGCGGCGCATTGATCCGGGGACCGGTCGACCGATCAGCCGGGCCAGCCGCCATGTGGCGGATCGACCGCGCCGACGTCGTGGGCCGCCTGCTTGCTGCCGCCGCTAGGGTCCGCGCCATGGCTGCTGCTGGTGGCACCGGACCCATCGGACCCTTCCCGCCCCGTGCCGACGGGCCCGAGGCGAAGGAGGAGTACGACAAGTCGCGCCGGCGCCTGTTGTGGACGATGCCATCGGGGCTGTACGTGGTCGGCAGCCGGTCCGGCTCCAAGCGGAATTTGATGACCCTCAACTGGGCGACGCAGGTGAGCTTCGAGCCCAAGCTCATCGGCATCAGCGTCGAGAAGACCGCGGTCACCCACCAGCTCATCGCGGACGGTGGCAGCTTCACGCTCAACACCGTGGCCCGCGACGACCGGGCCATCGTCCGCAAGTTCACCAAAGCCCGTCGAGCACGACGCGGCGGCGGGCACGCTCAACGGGTTCCCCTTCCACGACGCGCCCACGGGTGCGCCGATCCTCGACCAGGCGGCGGCGTGGCTCGACTGCGAGGTGCGGAACCCTGTCGACTGCGGCGGCCACACGTTCTTCGTCGGCGAGATCGTCGACTGCGCCTTCACCGGCGCCGAGGACACCGAGGTGCTGCGCATGGAAGACACCCGCATGAGCTACGGCGGCTGACGCACCATGGCCGATCACGATCCGACCTTCCCGACCACCGGCCGTCCCGTCGACGACCTGGTGGCGTCGATCCGTGGGAGCCGGGGCGACGACGCCGACTGGCGCACCGGCCGCACGTTCAGCCTGGTCTACAACCCGGCCGACCCCGAGCTCGAGCGTCTGCACGAGGCCGTGGCGCGGGAGTACCTGCACGAGAACTACCTCAACCCCTTCGCCTTCCCCAGCCTCATGCACATGGAGCGCGAGGTGGTCGCCATGGGCGCCGACCTGCTGCACGGCAACCCGCGGGCCGGCAAGCTCACGAGCGGCGGCACCGAGAGCCTGTTCCTGGCCGTGCAGGTGGCCCGCGACCACGCCCGCGACCAACGGGGCATCGCCGATCCCGTCATCGTCCTGCCGTCGACCGCCCACCCGGCCTTCGCCAAGGCCTGCCACTACCTCGACGTCGACGAGCTGCGGGTGCCCGTCGGGGCCGACGGCCGCGCCGACCTCGCCGCCACGGCGGCCGCCGTCGACGAGCGCACGGCGCTGGTGGTCGGTTCCGCCCCCTGCTACCCGTACGGCGTCGTCGACCCGATCCCCGAGCTGGCGACACTGGCCACCGACCGAGGCGCGCTGTGCCACGTCGACGCCTGCCTCGGTGGCTGGCTGTTGCCCTTCCTCGAGCGGTTGGGAGAGCCGATGCCGCCGTGGGACTTCCGGGTCGAGGGCGTGACCTCGCTGTCGGCCGACCTCCACAAGTACGGCTGGTGCTTCAAGGGCGCGTCCCTGCTGCTGCACCGCGACCCGGCGCTGCTCCAGCTCCAGTACTTCCTCTATGACGGCTGGCCCGGGGGGCTGTACGGCTCGGCCACCACGGCCGGCACCCGCCCGGCGGCGCCCATCGCCGCCGCCTGGGCGACGATCACCCACCTGGGGCTCGACGGTTACCTGCGCCTGGCCGACCAGGTGCGCATCGCCGCCAACCGCCTGCGCGCCGGCGTCGAGGCCATCGACGGCCTGTGCATCACCGGCGACCCGGTGCCCGGCGTGATGGAGATCGCGTCGGATGGCGCGGCCGGGGGGCCCGACATCGGCGCGGTGGCCGACGTCATGGACGACCGCGGCTGGCACCTCGATCGCCAGCAGGGCGGCCTGCACGCCATCATCTCGCCGTCCCATGTCGGGGCCGCCGACGCCTTCCTGGCCGACCTCGCGGACGCGGTGGCCTCCCACGGGGAGAGCCGGGGTGTCGAGGCCCGCTACGGCGGCGTGGGGTGACGGGTGGCGTCGCCGGTGGTCGTGCCCCCGTTCTCGGGCGCCGTGCTGTGCGGCGGCGCCAGTCGCCGCATGGGGCGTGACAAGGCGCTCGTCACCATCGACGGCCGCTCGCTGGCCGGGCGGGTGGCCGACGCGGTAGCTCAGGCCGGGGCCGAGAGGGTCGTGGCCGTGGGCGGCGACGCCGCGGCCCTGGAAGCCGAGGGCCTGACCGTCGTCGCCGACGCCGAGCCCGGTGCGGGGCCGCTCACCGGCATCATCACCGCCCTGGCCGGGACCGGCGGCAACATCGTGTTCGTGGCCGCGTGCGACCTGGTCGCCCCGTCGGCCCGCGCGATCGCCAGCACCGTGCGGTCGCTGGCGGCCGATCCCGAGGGCGATGTCGCCGCCCCTCTCGTCGACGGGCGCCGGCAGTGGATGCACGCGGCCTGGCGGCTGCGGGCGCAGATGCCGCTCGCCGCCGCGTTCGCCGCGGGCGAGCGGGCGGTGCACGCGGCGGTGGCGGCCGCAGGCCTGCGCGTCGTCGAGGTGGGGGTCGACCCACGGGCGGTGGCCGACGCCGACGTGCCGTCCGACCTACCGCCCGATCTGTCGCCCGATCTGCTGCCCGGTCGGCCTCGTGGCGGGCCGACCGACCTGCCGGGGGCGCCCGCCCGGTGACCGGCCCGCCCGGCCCAGCAGATAGCCTCGGCGGCATGGACGTCCCCGAGATCGACATCGCCGAGCTGGCCCGCCTGCGCGCCGACGGCGCCGCGCTCATCGACGTTCGCGAGCCCGACGAGTACACGGCGGCCCATGTGCCGGGCGCCACCCTCGTCCCCCTGGCCACCGTGCCCGACAACCTCGCCCAGGTGCCCACCGACGGCGCCGTCTACGTCATCTGCGCCAAGGGTGGCCGCAGCCTCAAGGCCGCCGAGTTCTACCGGGCCCAGGGCATCGACGCCGTCAACGTCGCAGGCGGCACCACCGCGTGGGTCGACGCCGGGCAGCCGGTCTCGACCGGGATGGAGCCATAACGGCTCCGTCCGGCCCACCTGGCTACCGCTGGCTGTCCGACCAGCGGGACTTCGACGCCTTTGTCGAGACGGCGGCGTCGGCTGGCGCATTCGCGCTCGACACCGAGTTCCACCGCGAGCGCACCTACTACGCCCACCTGGCGCTGCTGCAGCTCGCCGCCGGCGGCGACACCGTGGTGGTCGACCCGTTGGCGGTCGACGTCGGGCCGCTGCGGGCGTTGCTCGACAGCGACGCCGTGTGCATCATGCACGCCGCCAGCCAGGACCTCGAGATCCTGGAACGATCCTGCGGCGTGGGACCCCGCCGCCTGGTCGACACGCAGGTGGCGGCCGGGTTCGTGGGGCTGGGCTCGCCGGGTCTGGGCGTCCTGCTGCAGCGCCGCCTGGGCATCAACCTGCCCAAGGCCGACCGGCTCACCGACTGGTTGCGCCGCCCCCTCAGCGACGAGGCCCGCACCTACGCCGCCGCCGACGTCGCCCACCTCGACGACCTGTGGGCCTCGCTGCGCGACGAGCTCGAGGCGCGGGGCCGGCTGGCCTGGGCGCTCGACGAGTGCGACGAGACACGGCTGCGCCACCGCGAGCCGGCCGATCCCGAGGTCGCCTGGTGGCGCATCAAGGAGGCCCGCCGGCTCAAGGGCAAGGCCCGCGGCGTGGCCCAGTGCGTGGCCGCCTGGCGCGAGCGCCGTGCCCGCCAGCTCGACCGACCGGTGCGCCACATGCTGCCCGACCTGGCCGTGGTCGCCATCGCCGAGCGTCCGCCGCGCACGCGCAACGACCTCGCTCGGGTTCGGGGCCTCGACGGTCGCCACCTCAAGGGCGGCGCGGGCGAGGAGCTGATGGTGGCCGTCAAGTCTGGCGTCGAACTGGGCGACGACGAGCTGCGGCTCCCGCCTCGAGACGGGGTCGACTCGACGTTCCGACCGGCGGTCACGCTGGCCTCGGCATGGGTCAGCCAGCTGTCCCGCGAGGCCGAGCTCGACGCCTCGCTGGTCGCCACCCGGGCCGACATCGAGGGGCTGGTCAGGGGCGACGGCACGTCGCGGCTTCTGTCCGGCTGGCGGGCCGACGTCGCCGGCCTGCCCGTGCAGCGCCTGCTCGAGGGCACCGCGGCGTTGGCGTTCGACGGCGAGGGATCGCTGGTGCTCGAGGCCCGCTCGCACCAGCCACCGCCGGGCGCAGCCGCCGTCACGGGCTGACCCGCCGGGCTCCCACGGCGGGGTGATCGCCCACACACCGACTATCGGTCAACGGCGGCGAGGATCGTTGCCGCGAGCTCACGAGGCCGAGTGAGTTGGGGCCAGTGCCCGGTCGGAAGATCGACGAACTCGACGTCGGTGACGACCTCCCCGTTCACCGCCGGCAGCTCGTCGTTGATGACGCCTCCGTGCCCGAGTGGCCAGCTGTCCACGTAGACCACCCGGGCGATGCGACCGGGGCGGGCATCCGCCGCGGCGTGCGCGATGGCGCCACCGCCGCTGTGTCCGTCGAGCACGAGCAGCTCAGCCCGCGGGCTGGATGAGCACGGCCCGGTCGGGGCCGAGCGTGCCGGTGAAGGTGGCGCCTTCGTGGGCGCCGTCGCTCGACACCAGGACCGTTCCGGTCACCGCGAGGGTGACGGGTTCGTCGGACATGTTCACGGCGACCACCCGGTCGTCGCCCGTGCCGTCCGGACCAGATCGCCGCCAGGCGACGACGCCGGGCGGTCCCTCGATCGCGGCGAAGTCACCCAGCCGCAGCGCAGGCGACGCCTTGCGGGCGGCGAGGAGGCGGCGGTACAGGTGGGCGATCGACGTCTCGTCGGCGACCAGTGCCTGCACGTTGCGCGTGTCGGCTCCGGGGGGCCAGGGCAGCCAGGCGTCGGTGACGCCCCAACCGTGGTCGGGCTCCCCGGTCCAGGGGATGGGGGCCCGGCAGCCGTCACGTCCCCCGGGGTCGACCACCCGGTCCGGTGGGATGACGGCGTCCTCGAGGCCCAGCTCCTCGCCGGCGTACAGCACGGGGGACCCCCGCAGCCCCAGCAGTAGGAACAGCGCGGCGCGGGCCCGGTCCTCGCTGGCGTAGCGGGTGCGGTGGCGCACATTGTCGTGGTTGGAGAGCACCCAGGTGGCCCAGCCACCCCGGTCGTCGATGAGCCGGTGGGTGTCGGCGATCTGCGCGCGCCAGCGGTCGGCCTTCCACGGGGTGAACAGGGGAGGGAAGTTGAACGACAGGTGCAGCTCGTCGTCGTCGCCGTAGTAGCGGGCCACCTGCTCCGTCGACAGCAGGTAGACCTCGCCCAGGATCAGTCGGTCGCCGGGGTAGGCGTCGACGAGCTTGCGCATGCCCCGGATGAGCTCATGGGTCTGCGGCGTGTCGTTGAGGGCGCTGTGGGGCACGCCGGCGACCTCGGGCGGGTCGTCGGGCAGCCCGGGCTCCTTCCCGATGCCGTGGACGACGTCGATGCGGAACCCGTCGACGCCCCGGTCCAGCCAGAAGCGCATGACGTCGTGCATCGCCTCGACCACCTCGGGGTTGGCCCAGTTGAGGTCGGGCTGCTCGGGCAGGAACTGGTGCAGGTACCACTGGCCGGTGGCCTCGTCCCACGTCCAGGCGGGCACGGGGGAGAACGCCGCGATCCAGTTGTTGGGCGGCGTGTCGGGCGAGCCGTCGCGCCAGATGTACCAGTCGCGCTTCGGGTCGTCGCGGCTCGACCGGGCGGCCGCGAACCACGGATGCTGGTCGGACGTGTGGTTGGGCACCAGGTCGACCAGCAGTCGGATGCCCCGGTCGTGGCAGGCGCCCAGCAGCCGGTCGAAGGCGGCGAGGTCGCCGAAGGTCGGGTCGACATCGCAGAAGTCGGCCACGTCGTAGCCGTAGTCGGCCTGGGGCGACGGGAAGAAGGGCGAGATCCAGACCGCGTCGACGCCGAGCCACGAGAGGTGGTCGAGGCGCGCCTCGATGCCCGCCAGGTCGCCCGTCGGCCCCCCGTGGCTGGGCGCGAACGAACGCGGGTAGATCTGGTAGAAGACGGCCGATCGCCACCAGGGAGCAGTCACGGCGGCCGATCGTAGGGGGTCCGGGGACACGGCCACGACCATCGCATCTGCCCAGGATCGGTACCGCGCGCCGTCCCCGGTCGGCCAACGAGGTTCGTTTCGTGCCCCGGACGTGCTAGGAAAGTGGCCGGGACGCCTTGAGTGGCATGTCACCGGGGACGATCAGCGAGTCCGAGCGGCGATACACTTCCCCGCCGAACGCAACTACGTGGGAGCTGGCCCGTGAAGAAGGGTCGACATCGACGATTCGAGGAGGCGCGCGCGCTGAAGCGCAGCAACGACCTCGACATCTCAGAAATCTTCGCCCCGGCGAACACCGAGCCCTGCGCCGAGTGCGGCGCCGAGCCCGGTGACGACCATGCCTCCTGGTGCATGGCCGACACCGCCGATGACGAGGACTAGCGGGCTCCTGTAGTCGTAACCCACGAGCGTGGCTGGCGGCCACGTGGCAGTGCTGGGTGAGGCAGGGACGCTCACAGTCGTGCGCGCCCGCACACTCCCGACAGTCAGCGTCGGCGGACGGCAGGGTGCGGCAGCAAGCTCTCGGCGCCGCGCGTGCGGGTGATCGTCTCGACGTGCTCGACGAACCGCTCGTAGGCCCATGTCCCGACGATCTCGACGATCTCGTCGCGGAGCTCGACGTACACCGGCCGCCCGCCGGTGAAGGCGTCGGGCGCGTCGGTGCACCACCAGTGGAACTCCTGGCCGCCCGCGCCCCAGTCGCGCCGCTTCCACTCGCGCAGGGTCGAGATGACCTGGCCCGACTCGTCGGTCGCCTCGACCAGGCGCAGGGGCAGCTGCCAGCACACGTCGGGCTTCCAGTCCATCGGCCGCTCCCCGGCCTCGAGCGCGCCCCGATGCAGGGCGCACCCGGCGCCACCGGGGAACCCCGGCCGGTTGAGGAAGATGCACGCCTCGCCGACCAGGCGCGTGACCAGCGTGCCGTCGGGCTTGCGCCGGATGGGGCCGCCCCGCCGCACCGCCACCCGCCGGTGTTGCCACTGATCGTCGGTGAGGCGGTCGGCGGCTGTCAGCGTGGCGTTGGCGTCGTCCTCGTCGATGAAGTGGGCGCCGTAGCTGCAGCAACCCTGCTCCATCTCGGGGGCCGCCTCGGTGAGCACGCCCTTGCAGCCGTGCCCGTAGATGCACTGCCACGAACTGGTCAGGAACGTGACGTCGAACGAGTACGTGCGGTGCTCGTCGGGCGAGTCGAACTGGACGTATTCGTGCAGGTCGGGGGGCGGGGAGGCCATCTGCGCCACTCTGCCATGCTGGTGCGCCGCGACGGGTACCCGACGGTCTGAAGGAGCACAGCGTGGCCGGTGAGTTCGACGAGATACGCCAACGGCTCGAGGGGATCAGCGACGAGCTGGCCGACCTCGCCATCCAACGACTGCGCGAGTCGATCGACGCCGGCGGCACCGAGCTGCCGGTCGACGAGCGGAGACTGACCCGCGCCCGGCGGGCGGTGGACAAGGCGGCGAACCTGTTGCGCGCGCCCGACGACCTCGACGAGCTCTAGTTGGCCAGCATCAGTCGAGTGGGGGAGCGGAGCCCAGCGCGTTGAGCTCGCGGATCATCTCGCGGAAGCGCCCGCCCTTGCGGGGGTCGAACGTCAGGACCAGGCGGGGCAGGTCGAGGGCGTCGTTGTCGGACACCTCGGCCGGCAGGGGAGCCGTCCGCTCGATGCCGCCCTCGGTGCACACATCTGCGAACTCCTCGGCGAGCGCGGCCACCTCAGCGTCGGTGGGTTGAGCCCGCAACCGGATGACCAGGCGGTCGCCCACCCAGCGCAGGCCCTGGTAGTTGCGCCAGAAGCCTCGCACCGCGGCCACGGCCTCGTCGACGTCGTCGGTGATCGTGTACAGGTTGACGTCGAGGGGCGACACCCAACCCGCGTCGACCAGCTCTTCGCGCACGAACTTCTCCCAGCCCTCCCAGTAGGTCTGGCCGGGCACGTCGAGCAGCACGAGCGGCGAGGGGGTGGCCTTGCCGGTCTGCACCAGGGTGAGGAGCTCGAGCGTCTCGTCGAGGGTGCCGAAGCCGCCCGGCAGGGCCACGAAGCCGCTCGACTCCTTGACCAGCATGAGCTTGCGGGTGAAGAAGTACTTCATGCTCACCACCCGGTCCGAGCCGGAGAGCGGGCCGACGGTGGTCTCCTCGAACGGCAGCTGGATGGTGACGCCCAGGCTGCGATCGGGACCGGCGCCCTCGGTGGCCGCGGCCATGATGCCGGGGCCGGCCCCGGTGACGACCATCCACCCGGCATCCGCCAGGTGCGAGGCCAGGTTGCGGGCGTGGGCGTAGAGCGGGTCGGTGGCCAGGGTGCGCGCCGAGCCGAACACCGTGACCTTGCGCACGCCGCTGTAGGGGGCGAACAGCTTGTACGCAGTGCGCATCTCCTTGAGCGCGTCGCGGGTGATCTTCAGGTCGAGTCGGTCGGCGTCATCGGTCGTCAGGTCGTACGCGGTGCGGTAGATCTCGGCCAGCACGTCGCGGTTGCGCGTAGCGCCTGCGTCGTCGAGCAGTTGTCTGATCAGCTCACGTTCCATCGTGTGCCCAGCCTGCCATGCTCATGGCGTGTCCGAACCCCACGAGACGTGCGCCAGGTGCGGGTCCACCGACCCGGCGCCCGAGGGCGGGCTGCCGGCCGGCTGGTCGCTGGCGACGTCCGACCGGGGTGTCGACCGGCTGTGTGCCGCGTGCACCCGCGAGCACGTACGGTCGATCGAGGCCCGGCTCGACGAGGAGTGGTGGTGACGGCGGCCGACGGGCCGTCATCGACCGGTCCTACGAGGCGTCAGGCGCCAGCGGCGGCGCCCTCGACCGGGGCATACAGGGTGGTGCGCTGCTGGAGCGTGCGGCCGAGCGGCTCGACCATGGCGGCGAAGTCGTCGGGGGTCATCTCCTGGCCGTGGCTGGCGCCGGCGGCCCGCGAGATGTTCTCGTCCATGAGCGTGCCGCCCAGGTCGTTGCACCCGGCCTGGAGCAGCTGGCGGCCGGCGACCTGGCCCAGCTTGACCCACGAGAACTGGATGTTGTCGATGAGCCCCCGGTAGGCGATGCGGGCCACGGCGTGCATGAGCAGCACCTCGCGGAACGTCGGGCCTCGCCGGGCCTTGCGCTGCAGGTAGATCGGGGTGGCCATGTGGACGAACGGCAGGCCCACGAACTCGGTGAACCCGCCGGTCTCGGCCTGCAGCTCGCGGGTGCGCAGCAAGTGGCGGGCCCACGAGACCGGCGACTCGACCGCACCGAACATGATGGTCACGTTCGAACGCAGGCCTACCTGGTGGGCGGTGCGGTGCGCGTCGAGCCACTCGTCGGTGGTGATCTTGTCGGGGCAGAGGATCTCACGCACCGGGTCGTCCAGGATCTCGGCCGCCGTGCCCGGCAGTGACCGCAGCCCGGCGTCCATGAGCCGGCGCAGGTACTGGTCGAGCGGCTCGCCCAACCGCTTGGCGCCCTCGGTGACCTCGAGCGCGGTGAAGCCGTGCACGTGGATGTCGGGCACCGCGTCCTTCACGGCCCGGGCCACGTCGATGTAGTAGTCGCCGTCGAAGCTGGGGTGGATGCCGCCCTGCAGGCACACCTCGGTGGCGCCGATGTCCCAGGCTTCGCGTGACCGCTGGGCGATGTCGTCGAGCGTGAGCAGGTAGGGCGTGCCCCGCAGGTTGAGCGACAGGGGGCCCTTGGAGAAGCCGCAGAACTTGCACTTGAACGTGCACACGTTGGTGTAGTTGATGTTGCGGTTGCGGACATAGGTGACCGTGTCGCCCACCGCCGCGCGTCGCAGCTCGTCGGCCACCTCGGCCACGGCCACCACCTCGGGGCCGCGGGCGGAGAACAGTGCGACGATCTCGTCCTCGCCCACCGTCTGGCCGGCGCGGACGCCGTCGAGCACCTCGGCCACCCGGCCCCGCACCACGCCCCGCGGGCCGGGGACCAGGGTGGCCGGCTCGGCGTCGGCACCGGAGTACCAGGCGGTCGAGCGCACGCCCGTGAGGACGATCTCGGCGCCGGTGCCGGCCTTGGCGTTCTCGAGGGTGCGCTCGGGGAACACCGAGCCCGGGTCGTCGCGGCCCAGCCCCTCGGCGTCGGCCCGGTCGCCCACCGGGAACACCAGCGCCGGGTCGAGCCAGCGGGCACCGTCGGTCACGTACTCGGGGTAGACGGTCAGCCGCGGGGCGAGGGCGAAGCCGCGGGCCTCGGTGACCGCCCGCAGGCCGTCGAGCGCCGGCCACGGGCGCTCGGGGTTGACGTGGTCGGCCGTCACCGGCGACACCCCGCCCCAGTCGTCGATGCCGGCGTCGAGCAGCACGCCGAAGTCGTCGGCCAGGTTGGGCGGTGCCTGCACGTGCACCGCGGGAGGCAGGACCAGCCGGGCCAGCGCGATGGCCTCGAGGTGGTCGTCCGGCGGGCACGGCGGGGCCTGGTGCATCGACGTGCCCGGCTTGGGCAGGAAGTTCTGGACGATCACCTCTTGCACGTGGCCCCAGCGCGCGTGCGACTCGGCGATGGCCTCGAGCGCCGCCAGGCGGTCGGCCCGCGTCTCGCCGATGCCGACCAGGATGCCTGTGGTGAACGGGATGCCCAGGCGTCCGGCGGCCTCGAGTGTGGCCAGCCGACGCTCGGGCGTCTTGTCGGGCGACCCACGGTGGGCGGCCAGGTCGGGGCGCAGCGTCTCGACCATCATCCCCTGGCTGGGCGCCACCGGGCGCAGCCGCGCCAGCTCGTCCTCGTACAGGGCCCCGGCGTTGGCGTGGGGGAGCAGGCCCGTCTGCTCGAGCACCAGCCGGCACATCTCGGCCACGTAGTGCACGGTCGACTCGTACCCGTTGGTGGCGAGCCACTCGGCCGCCGCCGGGTAGCGCTCCTCGGGTCGCTCGCCCAGGGTGAAGAGCGCCTCGTGGCAGCCCGCCCGGGCGCCCGCCCGGGCGATGGCCAGCACCTGCTCGGGCGACAGGTACGGCGACTCGAGCCGGGCCGGTGGTTGCGCGAAGGTGCAATACCCGCACTTGTCGCGACACAACATCGTGAGCGGGATGAAGACCTTGGGCGAGTAGGTCACCCGGGTGCCTGTCGCCGCGTCGCGCACGCGGCGCGCCTCGGCGGTCAGCGCGTCGAGCGGCTGGTCGAGCAGGTGCGCATGCCCCATTGGCAGGAGGCTATCGGCGGCGGGTGCGCACCAGATGTGCCCGCGTCGGCGGACGGGTGCCTGACGGGCACGAGTGGGGTGGCTCGTAGCGCTCGGCCGGCGGTTAACGGCGTTGCGCTGCGAGCCACCCCACTAGCGGTGATCGGACGGCGCGACGGCGTGCTCGTCGACCAACGGCTCGTAGATGGCCGTCGGGGCGGTGCGGCCCCGCAGGGCCGCCGTGCCCACGTCGTGCCAGCGCTCGGCCTCGCCGGCGGCCCGCCGCACCGTCTCGCCCGAGGCGAGCACCTTGACCGTCCGTCCCTTGGCCACGTCGGTGAGCCGCGCCGCCTCGTTCACCGCCGGGCCGATGACCGTGTACTCGTAGCGGGCCTCGGTGCCCACGTTGCCGGCGACCACCCGCCCGGACGACACGCCGATGCCGGCCGCCAGACCCGGGTGGCGGCCGGCCAGGTCGACGAGCGCCACGTGGAGCAGGCGGGCGGCCCGCAGCGCCCGGTCGGCGTGGTCGGGTTGGGTGCCGGGCGCCCCGAAGATGCACAGCGCGCCATCGCCCTCGAACTTGTTGACCCAGCCGCCCTGGCCGTCGACCGCCCGCACGACGATGGCGAAGAAGTCGTTGAGCGTGTCGACGACCTCGTCCGGTGACAGCACCTCGGCCATGGCCGTGGACCCCACGATGTCGACGAACACGACGCTCGCGTCGGCCTCCTCGCCCCGCAGGCCGGAGCCCCGCTCGAGGGCCTGGGTGGCGACCGCCTGGCCGACGTGCCGGCCGAACAGGTCCTGGATCTGGCGGCGTTCGCGCAGGCCGTCGACCATGCGGTTGAAGCCCGACTGCACCTCGCCCACCTCGCCGCCGTCGTCGACGACCAGGCCGACGTCGAGGTCGTCGTCACGGACCCGGGCCAGTGCGTGGCGCAGCCCGTCGAGTGGCTCGGCCACCGAGCGCGCCGAGGTGACCGTGGCGATGAAGCCCGCTGCCAGCCCCACCAGCGAGAGCATGGCGAGCGCGTCGGGCGGGATCTCGTTGCCGTCGAGGAACAGGACGAGGGCCACGGCCAGTAGGGGTACCCCGGAACCGACCGCCCAGGTGAGCAGCAGGCGCGTGCGGATGCCCGGGGTGCGGGGGCGGCGGTCGGGCACGCCGTCGAGCACATGGGCGAACAGGGGGCGGAACGAGCGCTCGATGAGCAGGTACGCCAGTGCGCAGGTGGTGACGCCGCCGATCAGGGTGCCCTCGACCACTCGCACGACGGTGATGAAGCCGGCGCCGGCGAGCGCCGTGATGGTGCCGTAGAGCAGGGCACCGAGCACCCAGAACACCAGGGGCCGCAGTGCCTGGCGCCACGGTTCCCGCAGCACGGCGAACCGCTCGGTCACGGTGGGGGGCCGGCCCTCGAGCGCCCAGGCGATGGCCCGGGTGAAGGCACTGTGCCCCCACAGGTAGGCGGGCACCAGCAGCACCGCCACCGGGGCCAGCGGGCCGACGATCTGCACCCACGGCGGGAGGTCGGGCGCCAGGTCGTTGCCGGACGCGAGCTGCAGGAACGTCATGACCGCCACGGTGCCGGCGACGTTGGCGAACAGCAGGCGGCGGCGGATGCTGCGCCGGACGCGCTCGGCCGTCACCTGGAGGGGCGTTCGGCTGCGGTCGGAGCGTCGGCGCACGTTGTGCTCCCGGGCTGGCTCGGGTGACTCAGGCGAGGTCGCCGGCGGCTGCCGGGTCGACGATCCACAGCACCCGGTCGGCCCGGATGTGCGACGCGGGCAGGGCGGGGTCGCCCGCCGCCACCCGGGCCAGCGCGTCGCGCTTGGCCTCGCCGGCCACCGTCACGAGGGCCAGGCGCGCCCGCGCGATGCCGGCGAGCGTGAGGGTCATGCGGGGGAACGGGTTGGCGCCGGACGGGTCGTCGTTCATGACCACGAGCCGTCCGGGGTCGGCGTCGAGCGCCGGCGAACCGGGGAACAGCGAGGCGGTGTGGCCGTCGGGCCCCATGCCCAGGTGGACGACGTCGATGCGACCCAGCTCACCCAGCCGGAGCTGGTACGGGTCGGGTCCCTCGTCGCAGCGCATGGGGAAGTTGGCGTTGACCGCGCCCACCTTCTCGAGCAGCGCCTCGCGCACCAGGCGGTAGTTGGAGCTCTCGTGGGCGAGCGGGACGCAGCGCTCGTCGCCCCAGTAGATGTCGACCTTCCACCAGTCGATCTGGCTGCCGGCGTCGTCGGCCAGCCGCTCGTAGCTGCGGCGGGCCAGGTCGCCGCCCGACAGAGCGAACGAAAAGGCGTCGTGGGGGCGGCTGTGGAACGCCTCGATCACGCGCTCCGCGAACTCGCCGGGGACGTCGTCGACCACCACCAGTTCGCCGTGCACCCCGCGCACGCTACCTGACGGCGCGACCGCGACAGTGCCGGGTCGGCGGCTACTTTGGTCCCGCTCCTGCAGCGTCGCTGCGGGCCGCTCGGGCCACGGCCTCGCCTAACGGCTCGGCCTCTTCAGCTCTTCCGACTTGGCCTCGAGCGAGGTGATGAGCTCGTCGAAGCTCTTGGCGAACGAGGCCACGCCCTGGTCTTCGAGCACCCGGCTGACGTCGTCGAGATCGACGCCGGCCGCGCTCGATGGCGGCGAGGGTCTGTTCGGCCGCCGCAGGGTCGGCGTCGACCGCGCGGGCGAGGGTGCCGTGGTCCTCGAAGGCCTCGAGGGTGGCCTCGGGCATGGTGTTGACCGTGTCGGGGCCGATGAGGGTGTCGACATACAGCGTGTCGACGTAGTCGGGGTTCTTGGTGGACGTCGACGCCCACAGCGGGCGCTGCACGTTGGCCCCGCGGTCGGCGAGCGCCTGCCAGCGCGGCCCGCTGAACTTGGCGAGGAAGCGGCTGTAGGCGAGTTGGGCCTGGGCCACCGCGGCCTTGCCCCGCAGGGCGAGGGCGGCGCCGGTGCCGATGGCGTCGAGCCGCTGGTCGATCTCGGTGTCGACCCGGCTCACGAAGAACGACGCCACGCTGTTGACCTGCGACAGATCGCCGTCGTAGGCCTCGAGCCCGGCGACGTAGGCCTCCATGACCTCGTCGTAGCGGTCGAGCCCGAAGATGAGCGTGACGTTGATGCTGTGGCCCTCGCCGATGAGCGTGCGGATGGCCTCGACGCCCTCGGCGGTGGCCGGCACCTTGACGAACAGGTTGGGCTCGTCGATGCGGCCGTGCAGGTCGCGGGCCGAGGCGACCGTGCCGTCGCGGTCGCGGGCCAGGTCGGGCGCCACCTCGAGGGACACGTAGCCGTCGACGCCACCGCTCTCGTCGTGGACCGGGCGCAGGATGCGCAGGCCGTCCTCGATGTCGGACGTCACCATGGCCCAGTAGGCCGCGTCGATCGAGGCACCACCGGCGACGAGCTCGCCGAACTGGGCGTCGTACTCGTCGGAGCCGGCGATCGCCTTCTGGAAGATCGTGGGGTTGGACGTGATGCCCCGCACGCCCCGCTCGACCCAGCGGGCGAGCTCGCCCCCGGTGATCCAGCCGCGGCGCATGTTGTCGAGCCACGGGCTCTGGCCCTGCTCGTAGTAGAGGTCGTGCAGCTTTGTCATTGCTGCACCCTTCGGGATGCACGCAATGACGAATCGGCCCTTCGGGCCGAGCAGGTCGCTGTGCCTGTGGTTCGCTCGCTGCGCTCGCTCATTGTTCCTCCTTCAGTTCGTTGACGAGTTGGCGCGCCCGGTCGGCCACGTTGTCGGGCGTGTAGCCCAGGTTGGCCAGGGCGATGTCGCCCGGCGCCGATGCACCGAAGCGGTCGAGGCTGACGCTGTCGTCTGCCCACCGGTCCCAGCCGTGGCTGGCGCCGGCTTCGACGGCCAGGGTCGGCACCTCGGGCGGGAGCACCGAGCTCTGGTACTGGTCGCTCTGCGCGTCGAACAGGTCCCATGACGGCATCGACACGACGCGCGCGGCGAGCCCGGCCTCGTCCAGCAGCTCGGCCGCATCGACGCACACGCCGACCTCGCTGCCCGTGCCGACGAGCACCAGGTCGGCCTCGCCGGGGTCGACCAGCACGTAGGCGCCCCGGTCGACTGCGCCGGTGGCCGTGCCCTCGAGCACCGGGAGGTTCTGGCGGGTGAGCACGAGGGCGGTGGGGCCGTCGGACTCGAGCGCGATGCGCCAG
Organism: uncultured Acidimicrobiales bacterium; assembly: GCA_963735395.1. Classification (GTDB taxonomy): domain Bacteria; phylum Actinomycetota; class Acidimicrobiia; order Acidimicrobiales; family VFJN01; genus ZC4RG19. The sequence goes on from CAVTKV010000004.1 coordinate 358,908, forward strand.
GCCGCGGCTGTCTCGTTGGCGTCGGCCGGCCGGATGAGGCGCAGCTGGGGCATGGCCCGCAGCGACGACAGGTGCTCGATGGGCTGGTGGGTCGGGCCGTCCTGGCCGAGGCCCACCGAGTCGTGCGTGAAGGAGAAGATCTCCTTCCACTCGGACATGGCAGCGAGCCTGACGGCGGGTCGCATGTAGTCGCTGAAGATGAAGAACGTGCCGCCCACCGGAAGGACGCCGCCGTGGGCCGACATGCCGTTCATCACCCCGCCCATGCCGTGCTCGCGCACGCCGAAGTGGATCTGGCGGCCGGCGGGCTCGTGGGGTGAGAACACACCGTGGTCCTTGATGACCGTGCCCGTGTTGCCTGTGAGGTCGGCGCCGCCGCCCATCAGGCCGGGCACCTCGTCGGCCAGCGCCTGCAGGCAGGCGCCGCTGGCCTTGCGGGTGGCGACCTTGGCGCCCGGCTCCCAGGACGGCAGAGCGTCCTGCCAGCCGGGCAGGCCGCGGCGGTCGATGCAGGCGTCGTACGTCTCGCGGTCGCCGTCCCACTCGGCCAGGCGCTTCTCCCACGCCTCGCGCTGCTCGCGCCCCCGTCGCCCGGCCGTGCGGTACATGTCGAGCACGTCCTCGGGCACCCAGAAGCTCTCGTCGGTGGGGAGCCCCAGGATCTCCTTGGTGGTGGCCACCTCCTCGGCGCCCAGCGGGTCGCCGTGGGCAGCGGCGGTGTCGGTGACGTTGGGCGACGGCCAGCCGATGTGGCTGCGCAGGATGAGTAGGGACGGCGCCTCGTCGTCGTCGCCCGCCCGCCGCAGCGCCAGCTCGAGCGCCTCGGTGTCGTTGGCGATCTCGCCCAGCCGCTCGACGTGCCAGCCGTACCCCTCGAAGCGGAGGGCCACATCGTCGGAGTAGGCCAGGGCGGTGTCGCCGTCGATGCTGATGTGGTTGTCGTCGTAGACGTAGACGAGACGCCCGAGCTTGAGGTGCCCGGCCAGCGAGGCGGCCTCGTGGCTGACGCCCTCCATCAGGTCGCCGTCGCTGCAGATGACGTAGGTGCGGTGGTCGCACACCTCGGGCCCGAAGCGGGCCCGCAGCCAGCGCTCGGCCACGCCCAGCCCCACGGCGTTGGCGAAGCCCTGGCCCAGCGGCCCGGTGGTCACCTCGACGCCGACCGTGTGGTGGACCTCGGGGTGGCCGGGGGTCTGCGAGCCCCACTGCCGGAAGTCCTTGAGATCGTCGAGCGTGAGCCCGTAGCCGGTCAGGTGGAGCATCGAGTAGAGCAGGATCGACGCGTGCCCGGCCGAGAGGACGAACCGGTCGCGGTCGGCCCAGTCGGGCGCATCGGCGTCGTAGCGCATGATGCGCGTCCACAGGACGTGGGCCAGGGGGGCGAGCGCCATCGCCGTGCCCGGGTGGCCGCTGTTGGCGGCCTGCGGGGCATCCATGGCCAAGCCACGGATGACGTTGATGGCGCGCTGTTCGAGGGCGGGGTCAGGCGTCATGCACCCGTCACCCTAGTGGCCGACCGGAGGCGTTCCGTCGCTGCTCGCGTGGCTGTTCCCGCCCCGTTCACCATCGTGGAACAGGACGATGCTGGCGGTGAACCCGTGCACGAAGCTGCGGCCGCCGACGGGCCCGATCTCGCCCGCGCAGAACATGCCCGCCACGGCGTCGGAGCGAACCACGGCGTCCACGGCGAGCGCGTCGTGGTCGGCGGCGCCGAACAGGCGCCGACCCCGCCCGTTGCAGGTGAAGACGAGCGCCGAGTCCGCGGGCCCGCCCGTCGACGCGAGCGCCAGCAGGGCACGCAGGTCCTCGTCGGCCGCGTCGGCATCGCGCACCTGGAACTGGACGGTGGTGCCCACGGCCACCCGGTCGCCGACTGCCAGCGCCCGCGACTCGGTGACGGCGCCCACGATGTTGCGGACGAGGAAATCCCCCCGTCCGAACGTCATCCGATGCTCGTCGACGGCGATGCCGATGTGCAGTCCGGCGGCGAGCTTGGCCCGCTCGTCCGGTCCCGCCGCGAGCGCCACCTCCTCGAGGCGGTCGAGGGCCGGCTTGCCCGCCAGCTCGACCAGCAGGTTGCGGTCGGCGCGAGTCACGATCATCGGCTCGCCGACCGGCCGGCACCCCTGCGACACCACCAGCGTGGTCGCCACCTCGGCGGGCAGGATCGCGCCCACGCCACCGTCGCTCACCACCTCGTCGTCGAGCACCAGCCGGTTGCCACCAGAGCCCCGGGCCGCCGAGGCGGCCCCGCCGACCACCGGCACGGGCGGGTCGAGCCGCCCGAGCAGGTCGACCACGTCGTCCACCGGCAGCGAGAACGGGTCGGCCAGGAGCACCATGACCTCGCCCGGACCGCAGGTGTCGGCCGACAGGCCCCCGACTGCAACGCCGGACGGCGTGCGGGCGGCGGTGACCCGGACAGGGCGGGGCGGCGCGGCCAGCCGGCCCGCCCACAGCGAGATCGCCGGCTCGTCCTCGACCTCGCGGGCACCGCCGACCACGGCCACCCCGGTGGCGCCCAGCAGGACGCCCGGCTCGACCAGCGTGCGCACGGCCGCCGCGATGTCGGCGACGGCGTCGACGTGATGCGGCGACACGAACAGCACGGCCAGGTCGGGATGGGGCCCGAGCTGCTCGAGCACCTGGCCCACGACCTCGCCGGTCGCCTCGGCGGCGTCGGGGTGCAGCGAGAGGGCGCTGGCGAAGGGCACGCGCGGTCGCCTCGCTCAGCCCGCGGGCCCGGGGACGAGCGTGTACGGCACCACCGTGGCGTGGCCCTGGTCGACCCGGCAGTGCGCCTCGACCGTGCCGTAGTCGGCGAAGTCGACCTCGGCCCGCACGAGCCGGTAGGTGAACTTGCCAGGCTCGACCTGCAGGGGTTGGACGTTGCGGGCCACCTGGTCGTCGCCCCGGCGGAAGATCACCTCGAGCACGCCGGTGCCCGGGTCGTCCGCCGCGCTGCGCACCAACACCACGAGATGCGGCGCCACGGTGCACGGCGGCGGCTCGGGCGGCGCGGCGGAGAAGTGCACGCCGGTGAGGTCGATCTGCGTGGGGCCGCCCTCGAACGCGGGCTTCAGCTCGATGTTCTGGACGAACAGGGCCGCGACGATGTCCATGCGCTGAACGCTAGGGGACGGGCACGGGGGTGCCGCGTGCCGAATCTCTCCGCGGTTCGGGGGTGGCCCGCCGGTAGCCTCACGCCGTGGCGTACGAGGGAGATGCCGGTACCACCAGGGAGGCGATCCTTCTCGAAGCACGCAAGTGCTTTGCCGAGAACGGCTACGAGGGGACGTCACTGAACGACATCGCGGCGGGCGTCGGCATCCGCCGGGCGAGTGTGCTCCACCACTTCCCCTCGAAAGAAGCCGTGTACCAGGCGGTTTTCGAGCGGGCGCTCACCGACTGGGGGGTACGCATCAACAAGTCGGTCGACGACCCGCCCGCGGGCTCCGGGGAGGAGGGCTGGACGCACGTCGATCGGGTGCTGACCGAGGCGGTGCGCTGGTTCTTCGAGAACCCCGAGTTCGTGCGCCTGGTGCGCCACGAGTCGCTGGCCGCGGGAAGCCACCTCGGCTTCGACCTCGGCGAGGCGCTGCGGCCGTACTTCCAGCGGGCGGTGAACTACTTCGACCGCGAGATGGGCGAGGGCCGGTTGCGCAAGCACGACCCCGAGCAGCTCATCATCAGCGGCTACGGCGCCATCCTGAACTACTTCAGCGATGTCCACTTCCTGCAGGGGCTGCTCGGCCGCGACCCCATGTCCGAGGAAGCGATCGAGAACCGCATCCAGGCCATCCGCGACTTCTTCCGCGCCGCCCTCGAACCCTGAGCGGCGCCTCGACGGCGTCCCACGGATCATTGCGTGGGCAACTTCGCACCGTTGTGGTTGCCCACCAACCAGAACGGTGCACAGTTGACACCGCAAGTTGTTCAGTCGAGGTGACCGAGGGGCGCGTGCCTGTCGCCTGAGGACGTGGTCACGAGCTGGCGGGCGCCCGCGGGGCGACGGTGACGGGGATGCCGTTGACGGCCGCGTTGCCGGAGATGACGTCGACGAAGTCGCCCGGCGAGAGGACGTTGCTGTTGATGCCCGCGTGCTCGCGGGCCACCGCCAGGCGGGCGCCGGGGCGGTCGTGGCCCCAGCCATGGGGGAGCGACACCACCCCCGGGGCGATGGCGTCGGTCACCTCCACCGGCACGTCGACGCGGCCCGCCGCGGACGCGACGGTGGCCACCTCGCCGTCGGCCACGCCGAAGCGCGACGCGTCGTCGGGGTGGATGTGCAGCGTGCAGCGGTTGCGTCCCTTCACGAGCACGGCCACGTTGTGCATCCAGGAGTTGTTGGACTGCAGGTGGCGCCGGTTGACCAGCACCAGGTCGTCGGCGGGGCGGTCCATCCGGGCCGCCAGCCGGGGCAGATCGTCGGTGATGTAGGGCGGTGCGAGCACCACTTTGCCGTCCGGCGTGGTCACGACCTCGTCCAGGCGCGGCACCATCGGACCCAGGTGGATGCCGTGAGGCTGCGCCTTGACCCGTTCGAGCGTCAGGCCGTCCGGCACCTTGCCGTAGCGGTCGCCGAACGGGCCCGTGCGCAGGGTCAGGTCGAGCATCCGCTCGGGGCCGCCCGCGTCGTAGCCCGCGCGCAGCGTGGGCCCGTCGAGCCCCTGGGTCGAGGCGAGCACGTCGAAGAACCCGTCGTCGATGGCGGCCACGTCGACCTCGTCGGCCGGTTGCCCCAGGCAGGCGCCGGCGAGGCGGATGAGGATCTCCCACTCGTGGGGACGGCCGTCCTCCGGCGGGAACACAGGCGGCGAGTACCGCGCTGCGCTGCCGACGGCGAAGTTCCACAGCAGGTCGTCGTGGTGCGCCTGCTCGAGGGGCGAGAGGCCGGGGAGGACGACGTGGGCGTGGCGGGTCGTCTCGTTGAGGTAGTTGTCGACGCTGATCATGCAGTCGAGGCCGGCCAGCGCCGCGTCGAGGCGGTCGCCGCCCGGGGTGGACAGCACGGGGTTGCCGGCGACCGTGAACAGCGCCCGGATCTGCCCGTCGCCCGGTGTGGCGATCTCCTCGGCCAGGCACGACACGGGCACGTGACCCAGCACCTCGGGGGCGCCGCGCACCCGCGTGTGCCAGCGGGCGAAGTTGGGGGCGCCGCCCTCGAGTCCGGGCATGGGCAGGTCGGTGACCGGCCAGGCCGCCGGCCGCGAGAACATGGCGCCGCCGGGCACGTCGAAGTGGCCGGTCAGGATGTTGACCACGTCGACCAGCCAGCTCGCCAGCGTGCCGAACTCCTGGTTGCAGGTGCCGATGCGGCCGTAGACGACCGCCCGTTCGGCGGCGGCCAGCTCGCGGGCCAGGGTCCGGATGCGGTCCGCGTCGACGCCGGTCACCGGCGCCACACGCTCGGGCGTCCACTCGGCGACCAACCCGCCGACGGTCTCGACGCCGTCGATCCGGTCGCCGACCGAGCCGAGGTCGATCAAGCCCTCGGCGAACAGCACCTGGGCGACGGCCAGCAGCAGGGCCGCGTCGGTGCCCGGGACGATCGGCAGCCACTCGTCGGCGCGCTCCGCGGTGCCGGTGCGCCGGGGGTCGATCACGACCACACGGCCGCCCCGCTCGCGGATGGCGGCGATCTCGCCCATGACGTCGGGGCAGGCGAGCAGCGAGCCCTGCGAGGCGTGCGGGTTGGCGCCCATGACGACCAGCATGTCGGTGCGGCCGATGTCGGGGACGGGGATCTTCCACATGCCGCCGTACATCAGGTGCGAGCTGACGTTCTTGGGCCATTGGTCGACCGTGCCGGCCGAGTAGATCATCGGGATGCCCGACATGCCGATGAGGATCCCGACGTAGCGCCCCAGGCTCAGGTTGTGGGCGAGCGGGTTGCCGACGTACGCGGTCACCGCCTCGATGCCGTGGTCGGCGATCACGGGGCCGAGCAGCTCGGAGCAGCGGCGGAAGGCCTCGGTCCACCCGACCTCACGCCACGTGTCGCCCTCCCTGATCAGCGGCTGCCGGAGCCGGTCGGGGTCGTGGTGCAGGTGGCCGATGGTGGTCCCCTTCGGGCAGAGGTGACCCCGGCTCCACGCGTCGTCGCGGTCGGCGCGGACCAACTCGACCTTCTCGTCCGCCACGTGGATCTCGAGCCCGCACATGGCCTCGCACAGCGGGCAGGTGCGCAGGTGCACCCGGCGCGCGCCCTCTTCGGTTCCGGTCACGGCCGTCATAGACCCCCCTCGTCGGCGCGCATCCGCGCATTGCTTACGTTAGACAACCATTTGTGCCGGCGGGGTCGCGGTCGGCTGACTTCGGGAGCCCGACCGGTGGTCACTAGCCTCACCCGACATGCCCACGCTCTCGGAAGCGGACTCGAAAGAGCTGCTTGCCACGTTCGGTGTTCCCTTTCCCACCGAACGGGTCGTGTCCACCGCCGATGCCGCGGTGGACGCGGCCGACGAGATCGGATTCCCCGTGGTGGTCAAGCTCGGAGGCGACGGCATCGCCCACAAGACCGAGCGGGGGCTCGTACGCCTGGGGCTCGGCTCTGCCGAGCAGGTGCGGGGCGCGGCCGACGACCTGCTCGGCGCGGCCACGCCAGCCGACGGCGAGGTGCACCTCCTGGTGGCGCCCATGCTGCGGGCCACCCGCGAGCTCATCGCCGGCCTGCACGACGACGACCAGTTCGGCATGACCGTCATGCTGGGCGTGGGCGGCATCCTCGCCGAGGCCGTGGCCGACGTGAGCTTCCGGCTCGTGCCCATCACCCGGGTCGACGCCGAGGAGATGATCGACGACCTCGAGCTGCAGAAGCTGCTCGGCCCGTTCCGGGGCGAGCCGGCCGTCGACCGGGCCGCGGTGGCCGACGTGCTGCTCGGGCTGTCCGATGCGGCGGAGCAGCGCGACGACATCGCCTCGGCCGACCTCAACCCGCTGCTGATCGTCGACGGCGCCCCGGTGGCCGTCGATGCGCTCGTGGAGGTGCGGTCGTGAGCGTCACCACGGAGCGCATCCCGGCGGACCGGTTCCGGGCGCTGTTCGAGCCCCGCGGCGTGGTCGTCGCCGGCGCGTCGACCCACCCGGGCAAGTTCGGGTTCGTGAGCCTGCACAACATCCTGGCCTGCGGGTACGAGGGCAAGGTCTTCGCCACCAACCGCGACGGGGCCGAGATGCTCGGGATCCAGACGGTGGCCGGCATCGACGAGCTGCCCGACGGCGAGATCGACCTCGTGTTCGTGTGCACCCCGGCCGCGGCCAACCCCGACCTGCTGCGGGCCTGCGCAAAGAAGGGCATCACCGCCGCCTTCATCGCCTCGGCTGGCTACGGCGAGGCGGGGGAGGCGGGGCTGGCCGCCCAGGCCGACCTTGTCGCCCTCGCCGACGAGCTGGGCATCCTGCTCGCGGGCCCCAACGGCCAGGGTGTCGTGTCGCCGCCCGCCAAGCTGTGCGCCCAGATCGTCGGACCCTTCCCGCCCGCCGGCCACATCGGCATCGCCAGCCAGTCGGGCAACTTCGTCAGCTCGTTCGAGAACTACGCCCAGCTCACAGGCGTGGGCGTCAGCCGCGCGGTGTCGGCCGGCAACGCGGCAGCCGTGACCGTGCCCGACTACCTCGAGTACTACGCCGACGATCCGGAGACCCGGGTCGCCCTGGCCTACGTCGAGAGCGTGGGCGACGGGCGCGCCTTCGTCGAGCGGCTGCGTGGCGTCGCCGCGCGCAAGCCCGTGGTGATCGTCAAGGGCGGTGCCACCGCCGGCGGCCAGCGGGCGGCGGCCAGCCACACGGGTGCCCTGGCCAGCGACGACCGGCTCTTCGACGGTGCCGTCCGCCAGGCTGGGGTCTCCCGTGCCCGCACTGTCGAGGAGGGGTTCGAGCTCGCCGCCACCTTCGCGTCGCAGCCGCTGCCGCGCGGCAACAAGGTCGTCGTCGTGACCACCGCAGGCGGCTGGGGCGTCGTGACCGCCGACGCCATCGCCGGCACCGAGCTCGAGCTCGCCACGCTGCCCGACGACCTGATGGCGGCCGTCGACGCGAAGCTGCCGCCCCGGTGGAGCCACAACAACCCGGTCGACATGGCCGGCGGCGAGACCCGCGACACGGTGCCCGAGATCATGGAGCTGGCGGCGTCGCACCCTGACGTCGACGCCGTGATCTTCCTGGGCATGGGCATCCAGTCGAACCAGGCCAAGCTCATGCGCGAGGGCCCGTTCTGGCCCGACCACGGCCTCGAGCGCATCGTGGGCTACCACGAGCGCCAGGACGCCCGCTACGCCGAGGCCGCGGCCGCGGTCAGCGACGCCACCGGCAAGCCGGTCCTCGTCGCCACCGAGCTGGCGGTCACCTCGCCCGGCAACCCCGGCCCCGCCGCGGTGCGGGCCGGCGGTCGCCTCTGCTACCCGTCGGCCAACCGGGCCGTCGTCGCCCTCGACCACCTGTGGCGGCGCTCCCGCTGGCTCGCCCGCCGCGGCCTGACGTGAGCCGGGAAGACGACCACACCCCGCGCCACTTCGCGGGCCAGAAGGACCCCGGAGGGAGCGGCACGGTCGACGCCGACGCTGGGTCCGGTGATCAACTGCCGGACGATCCACAGCCGCCCCGGCCCCGCCGCCGCCCGTGGGTCCTTCCCGCCGCCCTCGCGCTCGTGGCCGTCGGCGCCGGCGCCGCGGCGGTCACGCTCGACGCCGACCCCGCGGCCGAGGCCGCGGGAATCGACCAGGTCGTGGCCACGCCCGTCCTATCGGCTCGGCGGGCCCCGGAGGCGATCGCCGCCCCCGTCGCGGACCGCCGCCTCGACGCCGACCTGCAGTCCTGGCTGGGGGCGTCGCCCGCCAACACCTGCCTCGTGGTCGACAACGAGGGCCGCGACGTCTTCGACCACAACCCCGCGGCCCCGGTGACCGGCGCCTCGACCCAGAAGCTGATCACGGCCACGGGCCTGCTCCTGGCCCTCGGCCCGGATGCCACCTTCCGCACCGACGCGGTCGCCGCCGCGCCGCCCCAGGGCGGCGTCGTCGCCGGCGACCTGTTCCTGGTCGGGGGCGGGCCCGCCGACCTGGGCACGATCGACTGGCTGACGATGGGCCCAGGCACCCGCGAGCGGGTGATCCACGACATCGACGGGCTGGTGAACGCCATCGCCGCTACCGGGATCACCCGCATCGACGGCAGCGTGGTGGGCGACGGCAGCCGCTACGACGACCAGCGCTACCAGCCCTCGCTGGCGCCGCGGCTCATCGATCAGGACCAGGTGGGCCCGATCGGCGGCCTGATGGTCAACGACGGGTTCGCCGGCTTCTCGCCCGCCCGCACCAACGCCGACACCGTCCCCGCCGTCGACCCGGCCGCCGACGCCGCCCTCGTGCTCACCGAGCGGCTCCAGGCCCACGGCATCACCGTGGCGGGCGCCCCCCGGGCGGGCACAGCCCCGGAGGGCGCGTCCGCGGTGGCGTCGCTCGATTCGCCGCCCGTGGCGCAGACCGTCGCCGAGATGCTGACCACCAGCGACAACGAGACGGCCGAGGCGGCACTCAAGGAGATCGGCGTGGCCACGAGCGGCGAGGGCACCTGGGCGGCCGGCGTCGCGGGCCTGACCACCCTGCTGGGCGAGGCCGGCGTGCCGCTCGACGGAGTGAGCGTGGCGGACGGGTCCGGGCTCACGATCGACAACCAGCTCACCTGCCGCGCCCTGGTGGACGTGCTCACGCTCGAAGGCTCCGGGCCGGTCGTGCGGGCCGGACTGGCGGTGGCGGGACAGACCGGCACGCTGGCCGAGCGGTGGCAGGGCACGGAGGTGGCCGGTCGCCTGCGGGCCAAGACGGGCACGCTGCGCAACGTGACGGCACTGGCCGGGGAGATCGAGCCCACCCAGGGCGGGTCGCTCACGTTCGCATACGTGGCCAACGTGCCCGACCCCGGTGAGGTCAGCGCCGCCGAGGTCGGCATCGACGAGCTGGCCCAGATCCTGGTGCAGTACCCGCGCGGCGTCGACATGGCGGCGCTCGCGCCGCTGCCCGCCACGGTCGCGCCCTGACCGCACGGCCCCCGTCCGTGCCACCCTGGGGCGGTGCCGGTGACGCCGATGTTCCCTCTCGGCTCGGTCCTCGTGCCGGGCATGATCCTGCCGCTCCACGTCTTCGAGCCCCGCTACCGGCAGCTCGTCAACGACTGCCTGGCCGGCGACGGCGAGTTCGGGGTCGTGCTCATCGAGCGGGGCTCCGAGGTGGGCGGGGGCGACGTGCGCACCGACGCCGGCACCATGGCCCGCATCGTGCAGGCCGACGAGACAGCCGACGGCCGCTTCGCCGTGGTGGCCGTGGGCGTGCGCCGCATCCGGGTCGAGGGGTGGCTCGACGACGACCCCTACCCGCGGGCCGACGTGGCGGACTGGCCCGACCCGGACGGTGCCGGCCCGCCCGACATCGGCGAGGTGACCGGTCTGCTCCGCCGTGTGGCGGCGCGGCGCGCCGAGCTGGGCGAGCCCGCGCCGCCGCTCGACCTCGAGCTGTCCGACGACGCCATCGTCGCCGCGTACCAGGCCGCGGCCGTGGCGCCACTGGGCCCGGCGGACAGGCAGGACCTGCTGTGTGCACCGTCGGTCGCCGACCGCGTCGAGATGCTGCGCGACCTGCTCCTCGATCACCTCGTGGTGCTCGAGGCCCGGCTGTCGGGCCGGTGACGCCTGCATCGCCCGAAAGGTGGGTATACGCGTGGTACAACCATGACTCCCGTCCGAACAGGAGCAGCGCCGCGGTGCCCGAGCCCGAGTCGAAGTCCATGCCCGAGGTCGCCACCGAGTTGTGGGGGCTCACCAAGGACTACGCGCGCCAGGAGACCGTCGAGCCGCTCAAGGGCGTGGGGCGCTACCTGGGCTACGGCACGGCCGGCGCGCTGCTGCTGGGCGTGGGCGTGATCCTGCTCATGCTGGCCGGGTTGCGGGCGTTGCAGACCGAGACGGGCGACGCCCTCGACGGCAACCTGTCATGGTTGCCGTACATCATCGTCCTCGTCGTGGCGTCCGCCCTGGTGGGCTGGGCCGTCACGCGCATCTCCAAGAAGTGAACAGGTGACGCCGATGGCCGTGCCCAGCAGCTCACGAGACCGCATCACCCGCGCCGATCTCGAGAACAAGTTCCGCGAGCTCGAGGGCGGCGCTCGCGAGCAGGCCGAGTCGGCCCGCTCGACGGTGGTGACCGCCGGCGTGGTGGCCGCCCTCGTCCTGCTGCTGCTCGCCTTCCTGCTGGGCACGCGCAAGGGAAGGAAGCGCAGCACCGTCGTCGAGATCCGGCGGGTCTGACCGGTGCCCAGCCAGAAGAACCGCCTCGACAAGGGGCTGCGCTACCTGCAGCGCCGCGGCGTCAACAAGGGCGTCAAGGGCAGCTCGCGCAGCTGGTTCTGGGTGGCTGTCGCCGCGTGGGGCGTCCGTCGGCTGAGACGGGCGATCGGCAGCGACTACGAGCTGGTGTACCGGGGCGAGGTCAAGCCGGGCGAGACCCTGAAGATCGGGCACCTGACCGAGACGTACGAGGGCAAGCGGGTGCGCTCCCGGCGGCGCAAGGTGCGGTCCTGACGAGTCCGGGTGTGGCCGGGGGCCACCGGCACGCGACAATGGCGCGGTCATGCGCGTGCTCCTCCGCAACCCCCGCCGTGAGCTCGACCTCGCCGGCCCGGTGACGGTCGCCAAGCTGCTCGTCCAGCTCGAGCTCAACCGCGAGTCGGTGCTGGTGGTGCGGGGCGACACGCTGGTGCCCGGCGACGCGCTGCTGGCCGACGACGACGTGGTCGAGATCCGCCCGGTCATCTCCGGGGGACACCGGTGAAGTGCACCGTGTGCCGTGGTCCCGCGGTCATCGACCTGCGGCGCCACAACGCCAACTTCTGCGGCGACCACTTCCTCAAGTTCTGCCGCGATCAGGTCACCAAGGCCATCGGCCAGCACGACATGATCGCGTCGGGTGAGCGGGTGCTGGTGGCCGTGTCCGGCGGCAAGGACAGCCTGGCGCTTTGGGACCTGCTGGTCGCGCTCGCGTACGACGTCGAGGGCATGACGATCGGGCTCGGCATCGGCGACTACAGCGAGGCCAGCACCGCGGCGGCGGTGGCCTTCGCCGAGCAGCGCGGCCTGCCCCTGCGACGCGTCGACCTGCGTGGCGAGTACGGCTACGACATCCCCACCGCGGCCGCGGTCACCCGGCGCGTGCCGTGCTCGTCGTGCGGCATGTCCAAGCGGCACCTCATCGACAAGGCCGCGCTGGACGGCGGGTTCGACGTCGTCGCCACGGGCCACAACCTCGACGACGAGGCCGCCGTGCTGTTGGGCAATGTGCTCCACTGGCAGACCGAGTACCTCGGCCGCCAGATGCCGGTGCTGCCCGAGCGTGACGGCTTCCCCCGCAAGGTCAAGCCGCTGGTGCGCCTGAGCGAGCGCGAGACGGCGGCGTACTGCGTGCTGCGGGGCATCGACTACATCGTCGACGAGTGCCCCATGGCCGAGGGCAACCGCCACCTGCGCTACAAGGAGGCCCTCAACAGCATCGAGGCCGCCTCGCCGGGCACCAAGCACGCGTTCTACTTCGAGTTCCTCGACAAGGCGGCAGCCCGCTTTCGGCCAGAGGCCGCCGCGGCTCAGGACGGCCTGCGCCCGTGCGCGACGTGCGGCTCACCCACGACGGCCGAGGTGTGCGCGTTCTGCCGGTTGGTCGAGCGGGTGTCCGACGCCGAGCCCGTGCCGGTCGAGCTGCTGCCGGCGGGCCGGGGCCGCGGCAAGCACCGCGCCGCCGGGCGGGCCGGCGCCGGCGCCGGCGACGAGAGGGTGCGCGGGTGAGCCCGCCGTTCGCCGAGGGCGACCAGGTGTTGCTCATCGACGTCAAGAAGCGGCGCTACCTGGTCACCCTGGTGGCGGGAGGCGAGTTCCACACCCATTCCGGGGTCATCGCCCATGACGACCTGCTCGGTGCCGTCGAGGGCTCGTCCTTCCGGTCGAGCCGCGGCTCGGCGATGCTGGCGATCCGGCCCACGCTGGCCGACTTCGTGCTCAAGATGCCCCGCGGTGCCCAGGTGATCTACCCCAAGGACCTGGGGCCGATCCTGATGTTGGCCGACATCTTCCCTGGCGCCCGTGTGCTCGAGTCGGGCGTCGGCTCGGGCGCGCTGTCGATGACGCTGGTGCGTGCGGGCGCGGTCGTGCGCGGCTACGAGTTGCGCGAGGACTTCGCCAACCGGGCCGTCAAGAACGTGGCCACGTTCCTCGGCGACGAGGCGCTCGAGCGGTACAGCGTCGAGCAGCGCGACGTGTACCAGGGTGTGGACGAGGTCGACCTCGACCGGGTGGTGCTCGACCTGCCCGAGCCGTGGCAGGTGGTGAAGCACGCGGCCAAGGCGATGCACCGGGGTGGCGTGCTGGTGGCCTACACGCCGCAGATCACCCAGGCGGTCCAGCTACGCGACGAGCTGTCCGGGCAGGGCTTCGGCATGGTCGACACGATCGAGGTGCTGAACCGCGGCTGGCACATCGAGGGGCAGTCGGTCAGGCCCGATCACCGCATGGTCGCGCACACCGGCTTCCTGACCAGCGCGAGGCTGTTGAGCTGACGAACGGATGACGGGTGGACGCTGAGGAAGCAAGGGGGTGAACGTGTTCGACATCGTGCTGGTCGTCTTCGCAGTCAGCGCGGCGATCGGTGGCTACCGGCTGGGGTTCGTCGCCCGCGCCGCGTCGTGGCTGGGCCTCGCCCTGGGCGTGGTCGCGGGCGCGCTCCTCCTGCCCGAGGTGCTGCCCCAGGTGCAGGACGCCAGCGAGGCCACTGTCGCGCTGGTCGCCATCGGCCTGCTGGTCGGCACCGCGCTCATCGGCCAGGCGCTGGGCCTGGTGCTCGGCAGCCGCCTGCACTCCGAGCTGCCCGCGGGCGCCGTGCGGCGCACCGACCAGGTCGCCGGCGGGTTCATCGGCATCGTCGGCCTGCTGGTGGCCCTGTGGCTGCTGCTGCCCACCCTGGCGCACGTCCCCGGGTGGATGGCCGAGCAGGCCCGCGGCTCGGCGATCGCCAGCCAGGTCAACCGCACCTTCCCCGACCCGCCCGACACCCTCGAGGCGCTGCGGCGCATCGTCGGCGACGACCCGTTCCCCCAGGTGTTCGACGGCCTGCGTCCCGCGCCCGACCCCGGGGCCACCCCGGGCTCCAGCGGCTTGTCGACCGAGGTGGCCAACCAGGTGGTGCGCTCGACCGTGAAGGTCGAGGGCGTGGCGTGCTCGCGCATCCAGGAGGGCAGCGGGTTCTTCGTGAGCGAGAACCTGGTGGTGACCAACGCCCACGTGGTGGCCGGCGAGGACGAGTCGACTGTCGAGCTGTCCGACGGCTCGACCCTCGAGGCCGAGGTGGTGGCGTTCGACCCCGAGCGCGACCTGGCGGTGCTGCGCACGCTCGACGGCGGGGCCCCGCCGCTGCCCCTGCGCGACGCCGAGGTCGGTGACACCGGCGGCGTGTTCGGGCGCCCCGGGGGCGGGCCGCTGGAGATCAGCCCGTTCCGGGTGGCCGACCAGATCGACGCGACGGGCCGCGACATCTACGACAGCGGGACCACCAGCCGCGAGGTGCTGGTGCTGGCCTCGGAGCTGGCGCCCGGCGACTCCGGCTCGGCCCTGGTCGACCCCGCCGGCCAGGTCGTCGGCGTGGCGTTCGCGGTCGCGCCCGACAAACCGGGCGTGTCCTATGCGCTGGCCATCGACGAGCTCGAGGCGGTGCTGGCGGGCGACCTGTCGAGCGAACGCGACACGGGCGGCTGCCTGGTGTAGCCGATGCCGGGCCCGGGCCGTGACCCGACAACGAGAAACGCGGCCGCCCTCAGGACGGCCGCGGCCTTGCTCGGGTCGGGTGGGGGCGAAGGCCCCCGTCGACCGTCGGTTACTCGACCTCGATGAAGATGCACTCGCCGGGGCATTCCTCGGCGGCTTCGATGGTGGCCTCTTCCTGGCCGGCCGGCACGACGGCGAGGCCTTCGGCGCCACCGGGGTCGGAGAAGACCTTGTCGCCCTCCTTGACGTAGGCGAGGCCATCGTCAAGCAGGGTGAACACGTCAGGGGCGATCTCTTCGCAGAGGCCGTCGCCCGTGCAGAGATCCTGGTCGATCCAGACCTTCATACCGTGACTCGCTCCTGGCTCGATGGCGGAGGGCAAAGCCCATGGGTACCCCGTCGCCGGAGCACCTCAGTCACACGCCAGACTAGTCAACCCCCGGATAAACGCGGCAATCCCGGAAGAAACTCGCCGGATTGCCGTGCGGAGTCGGTCGATCTCCGGTGTAGGGTCCGATCGGGTCCTCGATGTAGGCGCCGCACCGACAGTCCCTCTCGGGCGCGGGGCGGGTCCCGCATCGACCGATCGAGGAGGTGGTCGCCGTCACCGAGCACAACGACGAAGGTCGAGAGGTCACGCCTGAGGAAGACCAGGCTGCCTACATCGACCAGGTACGTGCCCTCGAGGAAGAGGTGCTGGCCCTGCGCCGGCGGCTCCAGGACGCGCCCAAGCGAGTGCGCACGCTCGAAGAGCGGCTGCTCGAGACCAAGGGCCAGCTCGCCCAGGCGGTGGCCCAGAACGAGAAGCTCACCTACACCCTGCGCGAGGCGCGCGACCACATCGGGGCCCTGCGCGAAGAGGTCGACAAGCTCACCCAGCCGCCGTCGGCCTACGGCACTCTGCTCGAGCAGAACGACGACGGCACCGTCGACGTCTACTCGGGCGGCCGCAAGATGCGGGTCGCCGTGCACCCCGCCCTCGACGTCGACGAGCTCGTGCGCGGCGGCGAGGTGGTGCTCAACGAGTCGCTCAACGTCGTCATGGCCCGCACGCCCGAGACCAACGGCGAGGTGGTCACCCTCAAGGAGATCCTCGAGGACGGCCACCGGGCCATCATCCTCGGCCGCGCCGACGAGGAGCGGGTGGCCGACCTGGCCGAGATCCTCGTGGGGTCCACCCTGCGGTCCGGCGACTCGGTGCTCATGGACGCCCGCTCGGGCCTGCTGCTCGAGAAGCTGCCGCGGCCCGAGGTCGAGGAGCTCGTCCTCGAAGAGGTCCCCGACATCAGCTACAACGACATCGGCGGCCTCGACTACCAGATCGAGCAGATCGCCGACGCCGTCGAGCTGCCGTTCCTGCACCAGGAGCTGTTCGCCGAGCACAAGCTGCCGGCGCCCAAGGGCATCCTGCTCTACGGCCCGCCGGGTTGCGGCAAGACGCTCATCGCCAAGGCGGTGGCGAACAGCCTGGCCAAGAAGGTGGGGGTGCGCTCGGTCGACACCAACGCCAAGAGCTACTTCCTCAACATCAAGGGCCCGGAGCTGCTCAACAAGTACGTGGGCGAGACCGAGCGCCAGATCCGACTGGTGTTCCAGCGGGCCCGGGAGAAGTCCGAGGAGGGCTGGCCGGTCATCGTGTTCTTCGACGAGATGGACTCGATGTTCCGCACCCGCGGCACGGGCATCAGCTCCGACGTCGAGTCCACGATCGTGCCCCAGCTCCTGGCCGAGATCGACGGCGTCGAGTCGTTGCGCAACGTCATCGTGATCGGCGCGTCCAACCGCGAAGACCTGATCGACCCGGCCATCCTGCGGCCAGGTCGGCTCGACGTGAAGATCAAGATCGAGCGGCCCAACGAGCTGGCGGCCGCCCAGATCTTCGGCCGGTACCTCACCACCGACCTGCCGCTCGATGCCGACGCCGTGCGCGACATCGGGGGCGGCGACGCCCAGAAGTGCGTGCAGGGCATGATCGAGCGCACGGTCGACGAGATGTACCGCACCGACAAGGACAACGAGTTCCTCGAGGTGACGTACCAGAACGGCGACAAGGAGATCATGTACTTCAAGGACTTCGCGTCCGGGGCCATGATCGAGAACATCGTCCGCCGGGCCAAGAAGCTGGCCATCAAGCGCGTGCTGGCCGACGGCCCCAAGGGCATCCGCCCGGCCGACATGATCGAGTCGATCCACCAGGAGTACAAGGAGCACGAGGACCTGCCCAACACGACCAACCCCGACGACTGGGCCAAGATCTCGGGCAAGAAGGGCGAGCGCATCATCTACGTGCGCACGATCGTCAACCGGGAAGACGGCGCCGCCGCCGGCGGGCGGGCGATCGAGCGGGTGGCCACCGGCCAGTACCTCTGATGCTGTGCCGCAGCTGACCTGGTAGATCTCTCGCGTGCAGGTCCGTGGGCTGACCGAGACCAAGGAGGGTCGGCTCGTCGTCATCGCCCTGGTCGCCGGCACGCTCCTGATCGCCGTCGCACTGGGCAACCTGGTGATGGCCGACGCGGCCGACGCCGCGGCCGACGATGCGCGCCGCCTGCTGCGTCGGGAGCTGGCAATGGTCTCCGACGAGGTCATCGCCGCCTACCCTGGCTCGGCCGAGGCCATCGAGGCGGCGGCCATCGATGCCCTGCAGGGCGAGCCCGCCCAGGTGCTGGGCTCGACCCAGCCCGATGACGGCGAGGTCGTCGTCGCCGTCCAGTCCGGCTGGGGGTGGCAGATCCGCTGCATCACGGCCGAGCTGCGGGGCGATGCGACCGTTCTCACCTACGTGCAGCCGCGACCCTGCTGACCACGGTGGGCCGGGGTCGTAGCCCCGGGCGGGTAGGGTCCACCTCGTGGCGATGCGCAAGATCATCGGTGTCGAGACCGAGTTCGGCATCATCGTCCGCGGCGCGGCCGAGTCCAACCCCATCGCCGCCTCGTCGGTGCTGATCAACGCCTACGTGCACGAACTGGCCCGGGCGAGCGAGGGGACGCGGGCCCACGCCAAGGTGGGGTGGGACTTCGAGGACGAGCATCCCGAGATCGACGCCCGGGGCATCACCGCCGAGTCGACGATGGCGCCCGAGGTCGAGACCCACCTGGTCAACGCCGTGCTCACCAACGGTGCCCGCTACTACGTCGACCACGCCCACCCCGAGTGCTCGACCCCCGAGTGCGCCGACCCTCGCAGCGTCGTCGTCTACGACAAGGCCGCCGAGCTGATCCTGCAGCGGTCGATGCGGGCCGCGGTCTCCCTGTTGCCCGATGGGCAGGAGATCGTCGTCTACAAGAACAACTCCGACGGCAAGGGCAACAGCTACGGCTGCCACGAGAACTACCTGATGGACCGCCAGGTGCCGTTCGGTCGCATCGTCACCCACGTGATGCCCCACTTCATCAGCCGCCAGGTCTTCACCGGGGCCGGCAAGGTGGGCAGCGAGGTCGTGGGCCTGACGGCCGACGACGTGCCGTACCAGCTCACCCAGCGGGCCGACTTCTTCGAGGAGGAGGTCGGCCTCGAGACCACCCTCAAGCGGCCTATCGTCAACACCCGCGACGAGCCCCATGCCGACGCCCAGCGCTACCGGCGGCTGCACGTCATCGTCGGCGACGCCAACCTGTCCGAGGTGGCGACGTTCCTCAAGGTGGGCACCACGGCGCTGGTGCTGGCCATGATCGAGGACGAGTTCCTGCCCCGCGACCTCACCCCGGTCGCGCCGGTGGCGGCGCTGCGCAGGGTCTCGTATGACATGTCCTTGCGCCAGCCCATCGACCTGGCTGACGGCACGTCGATGACCGCGGTCGAGATGCAGTGGGAGTACCTCGACCGGGCCAAGAAGTACGCCGAGGAGCACGGGCTCGAGTGCATCGGCGCCCCCGAGGTGGGCGCCGAGGTGCTGCGCCTGTGGGAGCACGTGCTCACCGCACTCGAGACCGACGCGATGTCATTGGCTCGCCAGGTCGACTGGGTGGCCAAGTACCGGGTGATCGACGGCTACCGCGCAAAGCACGACCTGCGTTGGGACGACCCCAAGCTGGCCGCGATGGACCTGCAGTACCACGACCTGCGGCCCGAGCGCAGCCTGGCGTCGCGGGTGGGCCTCGAGCGCATGACCACCGACGCCGAGGTGGCCGAGGCGGTCACCGAGCCGCCCACCGACACCCGGGCCTGGTTCCGGGGCAAGTGCCTGCAGCGGTGGGCCTCGCAGATCGTGGCGGCCAACTGGGATTCGATGGTGTTCGACATCGGCGGCGACCCGCTACGCCGGGTGCCCATGATGGACCCGACACGTGGAACAGAGGCGCATGTGGGTAGGTTGATGGCGGAAAGCACGACGAGCGCTGAGTTGTTGGACCGGTTGGGCCAGTGAGCAGACGAGGTGCAGGGGCATGGCTGAACGAGAGATGAAGAAGAAGTCCACCCCCGCTCGTGAGGAGCAGGAGGTCGTCGAAGAGGCGCCCGCCACCTCCGAGCAAGGCGAGAAGATCAAGGCCGAACTCGACGACCTGCTGGATGAGATCGACGGTGTGCTCGAGTCGAACGCGGAAGAGTTTGTCAAAAGCTACGTACAGAAAGGCGGCGAGTAGGCATCAGGTTGGCCGAAACGGCCATACCACGTCCGCCCGCCTCCGCACGACCCGAACGGACGCTGCCCGATCACCGACGGGGGCGTCCGTTCGTCGTTTTCGGATGGTTTTCGGACGGCACCGGCATCTGCGGGAAGGCGTGACGGCGTAGGGCCGGTCAGCCGGTAGCCTCCGGCGCAATGACGCTGCCGACCTTTCGAGCCGACGACGACCCCGGGCCGTCCTTCCTCGACGTGCTGCGGCGCTCGGGGGGCGAGCCCCGCTGGGGCGACCTGCCGCGCGACATCTCGCCGCACGAGTTCACCCACGGCACCACCGTGGTGGCCGTCCGCTATGCCGACGGTGTGGTGATGGCGGGCGACCGCCGAGCCACCAGCGGCAACCTGATCTCGCACCGCACGATGGAGAAGGTGTTCCCCGCCGACCGCCACTCCGGCGTGGCCATCGCCGGCGCCGCGGGGCCCGCGGTCGAGATGGTCAAGCTGTTCCAGCTCCAGCTCGAGCACTACGAAAAGGTCGAGGGCGGGCAGCTCTCCCTCGAGGGCAAGGCCAACCAGCTCGGTCAGATGGTGCGCAGCCACCTGCCGGCCGCCATGCAGGGCTTCGTGGTCGTCCCGCTGTTCGCCGGCTTCGACGTCCGCCGGGGCACGGGCCGGCTGTTCGAGTACGACGTCACCGGCGGGCGCTACGAAGAGAGCGACTTCGCCGCCACCGGCTCGGGCAGCCTGCACGCCGGCACCGTCATCAAGATGGGCTTCCGGGCCGAGCTCGACCGCAGCGACGCCGTCGAGCTGGCCATCAACTCGCTGTTCCAGGCCGCCGACGAAGACTCGGCGACCGGGGGCCCCGACCTGGTGCGGGGCATCTACCCGGTCATCGCCACCATCACCGCAGACGGCTTCGAGCGCATCGACGACGTCGAGGTCGCCGAGCGCTTCCGGGCGCTGCTCGACCGCATGTCGGTCCCCGGCAGCGCCACCACCTCGGGCACGAGCCCCAGCATGCGCGGAGGCTCAGCGCGATGAGCATGCCCTTCTACGTCCCGGCCGAGCAGATGATGAAGGACAAGGCAGACTTCGCCGCGCAAGGGCATCGCCCGCGGTCGCGCGCTGGTCGCCCTGGTCTACGCGGACGGCGTCCTGATCTGCGCCGAGAACTCCTCGTCCACGTTGCGCAAGGTCAGCGAGATCTACGACCGCATCGCCTTCGCCGGCGCCGGCAAGTACAACGAGTACGACCGGCTGCGCATCGCCGGCGTGCGCCACGCCGACCTCAAGGGCTACTCGTTCAGCCGCGAGGACGTCGACGCCCAGAGCCTCGCCAACGCGTACGCCCAGATGCTGGGCGACGTGTTCACCCACGAGATCAAGCCCATGGAGGTCGAGATCGTGGTGGCCGAGCTGGGCGCCGAGCCCGAGGGCGACCGGCTGTTCCACATCCTCTACGACGGCACAGTCGTCGACGAGCAGTCGTACTCCGTGCTGGGGGGCGAAGCCGAGGCGATCCTCGATCGGGTCAAGCAGACCTACGTGCCCGGGCAACCGCTCGATGCCGCCCTGCGCGCCGCGGTGGCGGCGCTGGGTGCTGCGGACCGTCGGTTGACCGCGGCCGAGCTCGAGGTCGCGGTGCTGGACCGGGGCAACGGCCGGCGGGCCTTCCGCCGGCTGTCGGACGCCGAGGTGGAGACCGCGCTGGGTGGGGGAGCGGTCGAGCCCAAGGCGCCCGACGACGTGCCCCCGGCCGAATCGACGACCGCCGAGGCCGAGGCCGTCGCGGAGAGCTCCGCCGAGCCCGACGAGCCCGACGCCGCCGACGACTGACCTCGGCAGCGAGCCGGCGCAGCCCACGACCTCGGGGCGAACGCGGGCCGGGCCGCTCAGTGCCAGGTCAGCGTCAACAAGCGCCCGAGCAGGACCGCGGCCAGCAGCACCACGAGGGCGAGCAGGATCCACAGATCGCGCGGCGAGCGGCCCCGGGCTGCGCGACCCGTGCCCTCCGTGTCAGGGGCGGCAGGCTCCGTGTCCTGCTCGGTGACGACCTCGCGGGCCACGGCCAGGTCGTCCTCGGAGACCAACACCTCCACCGGCCCGAGCGGGTAGGGCCCGTCGACGTTGCCACGCAGCTCCCAGACGATGCCCTCGGCGCCCAGGTGGGCGGCGAGGACGCGGGCTGCGAAGGGGTTCGCAGCGGTCGTCAGCGGCACCATCGGCCCGATCGCCACGCCCGCGACCGTACTGGGACGGCTCCCCGGAGGCGTTGCCGGGGTGCAGGTTGCCTGGTCACGGCACACAGCGCAGGGCGTCGACCTCGCAGTACCGACGCGGCGGTAGCGTGCGCAGGTAATGGAGCGTCGCATCTTCGGCCTCGAGAACGAGTACGGCGTCACCTGCACGCTCCGCGGCCAGCGCCGGCTCAGCCCCGACGAGGTCGCCCGCTACCTGTTCCGCCGCGTCGTGTCGTGGGGCCGTTCGAGCAACGTCTTCCTCGCCAACGGGGCCCGGCTCTACCTCGACGTCGGCAGCCACCCCGAGTACGCCACGCCGGAGTGCGACTCGATCCTCGACCTGGTCACCCACGACAAGGCGGGCGAGCGCATCCTCGAGCAGCTCCTGGTGTCGGCCGAGGCCCGGCTGCGGGAGGAGGGCATCCGGGGCGTCATCTACCTGTTCAAGAACAACACCGACTCGGCCGGCAACAGCTACGGCTGCCACGAGAACTACCTGACGTCGCGGCGCGACGACTTCGCCCACTACGCCGAGGTGCTCATCCCGTTCTTCGTGTCGCGCCAGATCTACGCCGGCGCGGGCAAGGTGCTGCAGACGGCCCGGGGCGCCATGTACTGCATCGCCCAGCGGGCCGAGCACATCTGGGAGGGCGTGTCGTCGGCCACCACCCGCAGCCGGCCCATCATCAACACCCGCGACGAGCCGCACGCCGACGCCGAGCGCTACCGCCGCCTGCACGTCATCGTGGGCGACTCCAACATGAGCGAGTACTCGACGTTCCTCAAGGTGGGGGCCACGTCGATCCTGCTGCGCATGCTCGAGGACCCGTCGTTCGTCCTGCGCGACATGACGCTCGAGAACCCCATCCGGGCCATCCGCGAGATCAGCCACGACCTCACCTGCAAGCGCACGGTGCGGCTGGCCAACGGGCGAGAGGCCTCGGCGCTCGACATCCAGGCCGAGTACCTCAGCCGGGCCAAGCGCTACGCCGAGACCAAGGGGCTGTCCCCGCTGGAGGAGAAGGCGCTCGCCATGTGGGAGTACTGCCTCACGGGCCTCGAGTCCGACCCGCTGAAGCTCGACCGAGAGGTCGACTGGGTGATCAAGCACAAGCTCATCGACGCCTACGCCGACAAGCACGACCTGCCGCTCAGCCACCCCAAGGTGGCGCTGATCGACCTGCAGTACCACGACGTCAACCGCGACCGGGGCCTGTTCTACCGGCTGCAGGAGCGCGACATGGTCGAGCGCTTGACCACCGACGAGGCCATCGACGAGGCGGTCGAGACCCCGCCGCAGACCACCCGGGCCCGCCTGCGGGGCGAGTTCATCCGCCGGGCCAAGGAGCGCAAGCGCGACTACACGGTCGACTGGGTGCACCTGAAGCTCAACGACCAGGCCCAGCGCACGGTGCTGTGCAAGGACCCGTTCAAGGCCCGCGACGAGCGGGTGGAGCGGTTGATCGCCAGCCTCTGAGGCCGAGCCGACAGGCGAGGCCCTCGGGCCCGAGCGGCCCGGCGCCGAAGGCGGGAGCGGGAAGCACTTCTCGGGCCCGAGCGGCCCGGCGCCGAAGGCGGAGCGGGAAGCACTTCTCTGCCCGAGCGGCCCGGCGCCGAAGGCGCCAAGATCGGGAAGCACGTCGCTCGGGGGAGATACGTTCCGGCGGATGCCGAGCTTCGTCACCGCCACCGTCACCGAGGTCCTCGCCGAGCGTCCGGGCCTGCAACGTGTCGCCACCGACGCCGGCCGTGCCTACGCGCTGACCGACCTTGTCGGCCCCGTCGCGCCGGGCGACCGCGTCGTGCTCAACACGACGGCCGTCGAGCTGGGCCTGGGCACCGGTGGGTGGCACGTCGTCCACTGGAACCTGGCACGCGAGGCGTGGTCGCAGGCTGGGCCCGGCCACATCATGAAGGTGCGGTACACCAGCCTGCAGCACGACACCGGTGCGGCCGAGGAGGACCACCCCGACCTGCCCAGCACGGTCCCCGGCCTGCCCGTGGTCGCCTGCTCGCTCCACAGCCAGGTGGCCGTGGTCGCCGCGGTGGTGCGCCACCTGGCGCCGTCGGCCCGCATCGCCTACGTGATGACCGACGGGGCCGCCCTGCCCCTCGCCCTGTCCGACCTCGTGCACGGGCTGCGCGAGCGCGGCGTGCTGGACACCACGATCACCGCGGGACACGCGTTCGGCGGCGAGCTCGAGGCGGTGGCCGTGCCCTCGGCGCTGGCCCTCGCCCGGCACGTCGCCGGCGCCGACATGGCGATCGTCGGCATGGGACCGGGTGTGGTGGGCACCGCCTCGGCCCTGGGCACCACGGCGGTCGAGGTGGCGGCCATCATCGACGCGGCCGACCAGATGGGGGCGCGCGTCGCCCTGTGCAGCCGGGCGTCCAGCGCCGACGCCCGCCCGCGCCACCAGGGCGTGAGCCACCATGTGCACACGATCCTGGGGCTGGCGGCCGCCCGTCCCGAGCTGCCCGTGCCCGCGGACCTGGCGGGCGAGCTGGTCGGCTCGTCGGTGGTCGACGCACCCGATGCGGCGGCCGTGCTGACTGCGCTCGACCTGCAGGTGACCACGATGGGGCGGGGGCCCACCGACGACCCGGCATTCTTCGCGGCGGCGTCGTCGGCAGGGGCGTGGGCCGCCGCAGCGGTGGGCCGGGCGGTGGACACGGCGAACTAGCCTCGGCGCCGATGTCCGCGGCGAAGCTGGAACGCCTCCTCAACCTGACGGCGCTGCTGCTCGAGACCCCGCGGCCGCTGTCGGCCCAGGAGATCCGCGCCCGCCTGGGCGCCTACCCGGCCGAGACCGACACGTTCCGGCGGGCCTTTGAGCGCGACAAGGACGACCTGCGCGCCATGGGCGTGCCGCTCGAGGTCGGTGACGTGCCCGGCGTCGTGCCGGTGGTCGAGGGGTACCGCATCCCCAAGGACCGCTACTACCTGCGCGACCCGGGCCTGACCCCCGACGAGCTGGCGGCGCTGCGGCTGGCCGCGTCCGTGGTGCAGCTCGATGGCCTGTCGGCCAGCGAAGGGCTGCTCAAGCTCGGTGGCCTGGTGGGCGAGTCCGACGGGGGCGTCGATCTGGCCGTGGGCCGCCTGCCGGGCAGCGGTGTCGGCCCGCTGTTCGGCGCCATCGCCGCGCAGTCGCCGGTGCGGTTCGGCTACAAGGGCGAGCAGCGCACGGTCGATCCGTACCGCCTCGACTTCCAGCGGGGCCGCTGGTACCTGAGCGGGTACGACCACGCCCGCGACGGCGAGCGTGTGTTCAGGCTCGACCGCTTCGAGAGCGCGGTCGAGGTGCTGGACGACCGCCATTTCGCGCGGCCGGCGGTCGCGGTGCCCGGGGTGCGGCTCGAGCCCTGGCAGCTCGGTGCCGGCGAGGCGACGCAGGCGCGAGTGCTGGTCGACGCGCCTCAGGCGCCGTGGATCGTGCAGCACCTGGGGCCCGGGGCGGTGGCCGAGGAACGGGCCGACGGCTCGGTGGTGGTGACCATGACGGTGACGAACAGAGACAACTTCCGCTCGTTCGTGCTCACCTTCCTCGACCATGCCGAGGTGCTGGCCCCCGCCGACCTACGGGCCGACATCGTGTCCTGGCTCGAACGGCAGGCGGCCGCGTGAGTCCGGGACTCATGAGGGAGCGTCCGTCGAGGGTGACGGGGAGACAAGGTGAGAGCGACCGTGGCCCGAGCGGCCCGCTGCGCAGCAGCGAGAGCGGGGAACCATGAGGGAGCGTCCGTCGAGGGTGACGGGGAGACAAGGTGAGAGCGACCGTGGCCCGAGCGGCCCGCTGCGCAGCAGCGAGAGCGGGAAACAATGAGCGGGGCGCGGGCGCCGGCCGTGCGCACGTCGGCGTCCGACCGCGTGGCCCGGCTGCTGGCCGTCATCCCGTGGATCGCGGCGCACGACGGGCCGACCCTGGGCGAGATCGGCGACCGGTTCGGCGTCACCCGCCGCAAGCTGCTCGACGACCTCGAGGTGCTCATGCTGGTCGGCGTGCCGCCATACACGCCCGACACGCTCATCGACGTGACGATCGAGGGCGACCGGGTGTGGCTCCGGTTCGCCGATGTGTTCGCCCGTCCCCTGCACCTCACCCCCGAGCAGGGGCTGGCGCTGGTGGCGGCGGGTTCGGCGTCACAGAGCCTGCCGGGTGCCGACAGCGGGGGCCCACTGGCGACCGCGCTGGGCAAGCTGGCGCAGGTGCTCGGGGTCGACCCGGCCGAGGCCGTGTCGGTCACCCTGGGCGAGACGCGGCCGGCCGTGCTCGAGGCGCTGCGGTCGGCGGTGGCCCAGGGGCGCCGGGCCCGCATCGACTACTACGCGTACGGGCGAGACGAGCGCACCACCCGCGACGTCGACCCGTTCGCCGTCTTCGCCCACCAGGGTGCGTGGTACCTGCGTGCCTACTGCCACCTGGCCCAGGACCGGCGGCTGTTCCGCGTCGACCGGGTGGTGGACGCGATCGTCTTGGACGAGACATTCGAGCACACGCCCACCGGCGACACCGCGGACGGCGGGGCCGGCCCGATCACGCTCGGCCCCGACGTGCCCCGGGTGACCATCGACGTGGCCCCGTCCGCCGGCTGGGTGGCCGAGACCTACCCGGTCGACGAGGTCGGCGAGGCCGAGGGCGGCTGGCGGCGGTTGCGGTTGGCCGTGACTGCCACCCCGTGGCTCGAGCGGCTGCTGGTGCGGCTGGGCGACGATGCCCGGGTGGTCGAGGCGGATGACCCGGGGCTGGTCGGCGCTGGTACGCGGGCCGCGCAGCGCATCCTCGAGCGCTACCGGTCGGCGTGAGTCGGTGAACGCGTTCGTCCGTCGACGCCGTTCGACGGCAGCGACCCTGCGCTAGCCTCCACGTCGCCGTGCGTGACGTGTCTCCCCCCTCTGGTCTCCCTGGCGATGGCCCGGGCGACCCCCCGGCCACTGGTGCCTACGGCCCGTCCCGTCGCGGGCCGGCGCCTCGCCACCTGGCGGGCCGAGGCCGCGACCGCCCTGGCGACGCCGACGGCGTCGCGTTGCTGAGCTCGGCCGCCGACGGCGAGGCCGGCGACGCGGCCGACGGCGCCGACGGCGACCCGACGGGGCGCATCGTCCGCAAGGTGATCATCGAGTGGGCCGCGGTCATCGGGTGCGGGGTGCTCATCGCCCTCACCGCCCAGGCCTTCCTCGTCCAGGCGTTCTGGATCCCGTCGCCGTCCATGGCGCCAACCCTCGAGGTGGGCGACCGGGTCCTGGTCAACAAGCTGTCGTACAGGACCCACGACGTGAACCACGGTGACCTCGTGGTGTTCGAGCGTCCGCCCGAGGCGTCGAACGGCGCCGAGAACGAGATCAAGGACCTGATCAAGCGGGTCATCGCCGTGGGCGGAGACACGCTCGAGGGGCGCGACGGGGACGTCTACGTCAACGGCGAGCGCATCGACGAGCCGTACCTGGTGGAAGGCACGCCCACCGACAACCTGCCGTACAAGGAGATACCCGAGGGCGAGGTGTTCGTCATGGGCGACAACCGCACGAACAGCGAGGACAGCCGCGTCTTCGGCCCTATCGACGAGGACACGATCGTGGGTCGCGCCTTCATCAAGGTGCTGCCACTCTCGGATCTGGGGTGGCTGTGAGGCGCGCCGCCTCACCCGGGCCTGGGGTAGGCGGCGGCCACCGCGTCGACCATGCGATCGACGTGGTCGCTGTACACGCCGTCGATCCCGGAGTCGATCAGCTCGTCGAGCACGCGGGGGGTCTGCGCGTCCCAACCGAAGGCCAGCACGCCGAAGCGGTGGAACAGCGTGGTCAGGCCGCCCGTCCAGTCGAGATGGTGCATGTTGATCGCGTCGACGCCCTTCGAGGCCAGGGTGGCGGCGCGCCGCTCGGCACCCTCCTTGATGCGGTCGATGCGGGTCGAGTCGACGAGGTGCACGGCGTCGTTGCGGCCGCGCCACTCGACCACCTGCTCCCAGCGGGGGTGGCAGAGCCAGAGCCGGTCGAGCGCGTTGCCCCCGGCCGCCCGGGCGACGGCGATCACTCGGTCGAACCCCGCCACGTCCTTGACGTCGAGCGAGACCTGCATGTCGGTGCCGCACGCGGCGTAGAGGTCTTCGAGCGTGGGGATGTGGGGCGGCAGGTCCGAGCGTCGGGCGGCCGCGATGTCGCGGCGGCGCAGGCGGGCGCCGACGACGCCGTCGTGGTCGAGCACCGCCTCGCCGTCGGCGGTGAGCCACACGTCGCTCTCCAGGCCTGTCGCCCCCAGGCGCAGGGCCAGCGTGAACGACTCGACGGTGTTCTCCGGTGCATGAGCGCGCGCTCCGCGGTGGGCGAATGCATACGGTGGTTGGACGGTTGCGGGCACGCGCGTGGGCATCGACGAACTTTCGGACCAGCGAATTCTTTCTGCGAACGGCGTCATGATGGCGCATCTCGGCGCTCTCATCGGGTACAGCCACAACGAGGAGCGAGATGGCGACCCTGATCCGAGCCACGTGCAGCGACTGCGGAGATGTCGAGCTGGGGACGAGCGACCTGGTCGTCAGGTTGTGCGAGGACACCGAGTCGGGCACCTACGTGTTCCGCTGCCCCAACTGCGACACGCCCGTCGTCCGCCCGGCGGATCGACCGACGATCGACCTGCTCGTCTCGTCGGGCTGCAAGCTCGAGCTGTGGAACATCCCCGCCGAGCTCGCCGAGGGGCGCCCGATCGGTGAGCCGTTCACCCACGACGACCTCATCGACTTCCACGAGCAGCTCGACGACAGGGCCTGGTTCGACGACCTGCTCGCGGCTCATCGCCGCCACCGGTAGCGTCTCGGTGTGACGCTGCTCTGGGCCGTTCCCGTCGTGGCTGCCGCCGCGGCCACCCTGCTGGTGGTGGCCAGGGCCCGCACGCTCGAGGACGAGGTGGTCGGCCTGGTGCACGACGTGCGGCGCCTGCGCGACCTGCGGGAGCCGTTGGGCGCCGTCCGCGCCACGGCCGGCGAGACCGCCGAGCTGGTCGCCGCCTTCCGCCGGCAGCACCCGGTCGACGGCGCCGGCGGAGACCAGACCGCGGCTCGGCCGGCCCGCGACGCCTGACGGCTCGACTGTGGCGTTCGGGTCGCGCTGTCGCGACGGCCCTCTACACTCATCGGCATGTTCAACGTCGGCGGCGGCGAGGTGCTGGTGATCCTGCTGATCGCGCTCATCGTGCTCGGTCCGCAACGCCTGGGCCCCACGGCCCGCCAGGTCGGGCGCGTGATGGGCGACCTGCGCCGCATCTCGTCGGGCTTCCAGCAGGAGCTCAAGGACGCCTTCGACGACAAGGACGCCCCGACGCCGCTGCGGCGCAAGGAGTCGGTCCCGCTGGCGTCGACGGTCGCCGAGGCCGACAGCCGCCCGGCACGGCCCCAGCGCGGTGACGGCCCCTCCGACGACGCCGATGCCGCCGGCGAGGCCGATTCCCCGACCGCCGACGTCCGGGCTGCGGACCCCTCGCCAACCGACCAGACGACCGTGGCGCCGGCGGTGGCTGCAGCGCTCGACGAGATCGTGACCCCGCTGGACCCGCCGCCGGGCGACCGGTCCGACGCCGCGGCCCGGTCGACGCCGTCCGCGTCCGCCGACGACGCGGTCGGCGACGAGCGTGCGGCCTCGTAGGCCGCGCCGTCACACGGGCGGGAGACGAACATGAGCGCTCAGCCGACATCCTCCGAGACCGGCATGACGTTGGTCGAGCACCTGACCGAGCTGCGCAAGCGGCTGATCATCTGCGTGCTGGCGGTGGCGATCGGCATGCTGATCGGGTTCCTCGCCTACGAGTGGATCTTCGACTTCCTGGTCCACCCGTACCGCCAGGTCGCCGACGGCAGCAACAGCCTGACCGGCGGCGACCTGCTGCAGACCGACCCGCTCGAGGGCTTCGGCGTGCGCATGAAGTCCTCGGCCTACGCGGGCATCGCGCTCGCGATGCCGGTCATCCTCTGGCAGATCTGGCGGTTCGTCACGCCGGGGCTGTACCCGCACGAGCGTCGCTATGCGGTGCCGTTCGTGGTCTCGGCCCTGCTGCTGTTCGTCCTGGGCGCGGGGCTCGCCTACTACACGCTGCCGCGGGCGCTCGACTTCCTCATCGACATCGCCGGCGAGGGGTTCGTCACGGCCTTCTCGGCCAACAAGTACTTCCAGCTGATCACGTACATGATGCTGGCGTTCGGCATCGGGTTCGAGTTCCCGATCGTGCTCATCTTCCTGCAGATGGCCGGCATCCTCGACACGGACACCCTGCGTAGGGGGCGCCGCTTCGCCATCGTGGGCATCTGCGTCCTGGTGGCCGTCATCACGCCGTCGGGCGACCCGATCAGCATGCTCATGCTGTCCGTGCCGATGGTGATCTTCTACGAGGTCGCGATCCTGATCGGCAGCTTCATCACCAAGCGGCAGGCGGCGAGGGCGACCGCGTGACGTCGGGTCTGCCCCGCCCCGACGGCGACGGGGCGGAGGCGAGCACCTACCCGTTCGAGTTGGACGGGTTCCAGCGCCGGGCAATCGCCGCCCTCGACGACGGCGCCTCCGTGCTGGTGGCCGCACCGACGGGGTCGGGCAAGACGGTGGTGGCCGAGCACGCCATCGCCCGGGCGCTGGCCGAGGGGGGCAAGGCCTTCTACACGACGCCCATCAAGGCCCTGTCCAACCAGAAGTTCGCCGACCTGGCCCGCCGGCACGGGTCCCACAACGTCGGCCTGCTGACGGGCGACAACAGCATCAACGGTGACGCCCCGGTGGTCGTCATGACCACCGAGGTGCTGCGCAACATGATCTACGCGGCGTCCGGGGCCCTGACGGGCCTGCGGTTCGTGGTGCTCGACGAGGTCCACTACCTGCAGGACACGTACCGGGGCCCTGTGTGGGAGGAGGTGATCATCCACCTGCCTGAGACGGTGTCGCTCGTGTGCCTGTCCGCCACCGTGTCCAACGCCGAGGAGCTGGCCGACTGGCTCACCACCGTGCGGGGCCCCACGCGGCTGGTGCTCGAGGAGAAGCGGCCGGTCGAGCTGCGCAACCTGTACCTGGTGGGCGACCGCCAGAGCGAGCAGCCCCACCTGCTGCCCACCCTGGTCGACGGGCGGCCCAACCCCGAGGCCGATCGCCTCGACAACGACAGCCTGGCCGGGCGCGGGCCGCGCCGGGGCAACCGTCGCCCACGCCGGCGGTTCTTCACGCCCCGGCGCCCCGAGGTCATCGAGATGCTGGGCGAGCGCGACATGCTGCCGTCGCTCTACTTCATCTTCAGCCGCGTCGGCTGCGAGGAGGCGGTGGCCGCGTGCCTCGACGCCGGCCTTCGGCTGACCACGCCGGACGAGCGGGTGCGCATCCGAGCCATCGTCGACGAGCGCACGGCCGCCCTGACCGACGACGACCTCGACGTGCTGGGCTACGACCGATGGGCGGCGGCGCTGGAGATGGGCCTGGCGGCCCACCACGCGGGCATGGTGCCGCCCTTCAAGGAGGCGGTCGAGGCGTGCTTCGTCGAGGGCCTGGTCAAGGCCGTGTTCGCCACCGAGACCCTGGCCCTGGGGGTGAACATGCCGGCGCGGTCAGTGGTCATCGAGCGGCTCACCAAGTTCACCGGCGAGACTCGGGCCTTCCTCACACCCGGCGAGTACACCCAGCTCACCGGGCGGGCGGGTCGTCGGGGCATCGACGACCTGGGCTACGCCATCGTGCTGTGGTCGCCGTTCGTGCCGTTCGACCAGGTGGCCTCGCTGGCTTCCAGCCGCACGTACGGCCTGCGCTCGGCGTTCCGTCCCACGTACAACATGGCCGCCAACCTGGTGCGCCGCTACGACCCACCCGACGCGCATCACCTGCTCAACCTGTCGTTCGCCCAGTTCCAGGCCGACCAGGCCGTCGTGCGGTTCGAGGCCCGCATCGAGCGCCAGCAGGAGCGCCTGGCGCAGCTGGAGGGCGAGGCCCGGTGCGACCTGGGCGACGTCGGCGAGTACCGGCGGCTGGCGCAGGCCGAGCGCGACGCGGCGACTCCCAGCCCGGCCGTGCGGGGGGCCATCGAGTTCGCGCTGGCCCGGCTGATGCCCGGCGACGTGGTCGAGGTGGGCCGTCACCGCCTGGCGGTGCTCTCGGTCGCCCACCGCAAGGGCGGGGCGGTCCGGCTCAAGGGCATCGACACCGGCGGCGAGCCGGTCACGCTGGGCATCGAGGACATGGCCCTGCCGCCCGAGCGCGTGGGGCGCCTCGACGTGCCCCGGCCGTACCAGCCCAACAACCGAGCGTTTCAGCACAAGGTGGCAGACGAGCTGCGCCGCACCCGGCTCACCGGCCCCGACGCGGGTCCGGCGGCGGGACGCGGCGCCGACGGCGCCGGCGACGAGCCGTCGCCCGTGGCCGCCCACCCCGTGCACGCGTGCCCGGACCGCGATCGACACGTGCGGGCGTACGGACAGCTGGAGCGGGCCCGCCGCGAGCTGTCCGACATGCGGCGCGAGGTGCGGTCGCGCACCGGGTCGCTCGCCCGGCGGTTCGACCGCGTGCTGCGGCTGCTCGAGGCATGGGGGTACCTCGACGGGTGGGCCCTGACCGAGCGGGGGCAGGTGCTGGCCCGCACCTACCACGAGGCCGACCTGCTGGTGGCCGAGGCGATGTCGGCGGGGCTGCTCGACGGCCTCGACCCGGCATCGCTCGCCGGCCTGGTGTCGTGCTTCACCTACGAGCACCGTGGTCCGGGCACGCCGGCGCCGCCGTGGTTCCCGTCCCGGCAGGTGCGGAGCCGGTGGGGCGAGCTCGAGCGCCTGGCCGACGACCTGCGGGCCGACGAGGAGGCCGCCGGCCTGGCGCCCACCCGCGCCCCGGACCCGGGGTTCGTGGCGCTGGCCCACGCCTGGGCGGCCGGCGAGCCGCTCGGCGAGGTGCTGGGCGACGAGGACCTGTCGGGCGGCGACTTCGTGCGCAACGTCAAGACGCTCATCGACCTGGTGCGCCAGGTGGGCGACGTGGCGCCCGACCCCTCCACCGCCCGCGCGGCCCGCCAGGCGGCCGAGGCGCTGCATCGCGGGGTCGTGTCGATCTCCTCGACGCTCGACGAGATCGTGGGCGACGGGGAGCAGGGCGAGGCCGTGGCCGGGCAGGCGCCGTCGTCCGGTCGGGTGCCTCGGGACGTGCCGTGACCATCCGCAAGGGCGAGGCGTGGGGCGAGATCGGGGGGTTGACCGCGGGCGGGGTCGTCGTGGGCTCGGACGCCGAGGCGCGCGCCGTGGTCACCGCAGCCCGCCGCGCCGGTGAGCCACCGCCGCCGCTCGGGCTGCTGGGCGGCGACCTGTGCCGCACGCTGGGAGGCCGCGGCGACGAGGCCCGCATCCGCTCGGACGGCGCCGCGCGCCTGCCCGTCGACCTGGGGTCCGTGCTGGTCGACGGCGTCCAACACTGGTTCGTGGCCCACCTGGTGGCTCGGCGGTCGTGGTGGCGGGGCCGCATCGTGGCCGCCATGAACGCCGAGTACCTGGGCCCCTGGGACGTGGCGCCCCGGGCCCACCCCAACGACGGTGTGCTCGACATGGTGGACGTGTCGCCCTCGATGTCGCTGACCGACCGCCTCCGGGCCCGGGGCCGGCTGCCGACGGGCGCCCACCTTCCCCACCCGGCGATCTCGACGGCTCGGCGCCCGGCCGTGCAGGTCGACCTCGACCGGCCGACGCCCGTGTGGCTGGACGGCGTGCGGATCGGCGAGGCCCGCCGCCTGTCGATCCGAGTGGAGCCCGACGCGCTGGTCTGCGTGGTGTAGGCGCGTTGCCCCAACCGCAGCGGTGCCGCCGGCCCGGGGGGTCGATGCTACCCGGCGCCGGGATGGCGTAGCGCTCATACAGCGCCCGGGCCGGGAATTTCGCGCGCGGTTGGACCGGTATCATCCGCGCCATGACAGAGTCCGCTGGGCGTGGTCCTGGGGAGCCGGCAATCGACACCAGCGTGGCGCATGTCGCGCGGGTGTACGACTACTTGTTGGGGGGGACGAACAACTTCGCGGTCGATCGGGAGGCCGCCGAGCATGTGACCGCAGCCCAAGGTGGCATCGGTCCGTCGCGAGCCCGGATACGCGCAAACCGCAGGTTCTTGGGTCGGGTGGTGCGGTACCTGGCCGGCGAGGTGGGCATCCGCCAGTTCCTGGACATCGGTACCGGCATCCCGAACGAGGACAACGTCCATGGGGTCGCCCAACAGACTGCGCCCGAGTCGCGGATCGTCTATGTCGACAACGATCCCGTCGTGTTGGCGCACGCGCACGCTCTGTTGGCGGGCACCGATGACGGGGCCACGGCCTACATCGACGCCGACCTGCACGACCCCGAGAACATTCTGCGGAGAGCCGCCGACACCATGGATCTCACCCAGCCGGTGGCGGTGATGCTGATCTCGATGCTGCACCTGTTCGGCGACGACGAGGACCCGGCCAGGATCGTCGGGCGGGTCATGGATGGCGTGCCGTCCGGGAGCTACCTGGCGATCTCGCATCTCACCAGCGAGTCCGAAGAGATCACCAGAGTCGCGTCGGCCGTCAAGGACAGTCCGAGGATGGGCTACCGCCTGAATCCGCGCGGCCAGACCGAGATCTCCCACTTCCTCGATGGCCTCGAGCTGATCGAGCCGGGTCTGGTCCGCGTCAATCAATGGCGCCCGGACGAGGCAGAGCTGGCCGAGTCCGCCGACAGAGGCGACGTCCCGTTCTATGGGGCCGTCGCACGAAAGCCCTAGCCGGTCAGGCCGCCTCGAACTCGAGACCGGGTACGGTCCACGGCCGTGCGCGCCTGGATCCTGGACGAGTCGCCCGGCACCTACCGCGAGGGCGACCTCGACGACCCGCCTGTCGGCCCGGGCGACGTGCGCGTGCGCCCCGTGGCCTCCGCGCTCAACCACATGGACCTGTGGGTCACCCGCGGGCTGCCCCGCCCGCCGCTGCCCCACGTCCCCGGGTGCGACGTCGCCGGCGTGGTCGAGTCGGTGGGGGCCGAGGTGTCCCACGTGCAGCCCGGCGACGAGGTGGTGGTCAACCCGGCGGTGTCGCCGCTCGACGAGGTCGTCGCCCACGGCATCGACTCGCCGATGGGGGCCGGCCTCCAGATCGTGGGCGAGCACCGCTGGGGCGGCCACGCCGACCTGGTGGTGGTGCCGGCACGCAACGTGGTGCCCCGCCCGACGGGCCGATCGTGGGAGGAGTGCGCGGCCTACCCGCTGGCGACCCTGACGGCGTGGCGGATGCTGCGCCGGGCGCGGGTCACCGCCGGCGACTCCCTCCTCGTCGTGGGCATCGGTGGGGGAGTGAGCACCGCCGCGCTGACCCTTGCCCAGCGGCTGGGCGCGACCGTGTACGCCACGTCACGCGACGAGAGCAAGCGGCGGCGCGCGGTCGAGGCGGGGGCAGCGGACGCGTTCGACTCCGCGGCCGACTGGCCGGTGAGGGTCGACGTGGTCGTCGAGAGCGTCGGCCCCGCCACCTGGGATCGCTCCGTCAAGGCCCTGCGCCCCGGCGGCCGGCTGGTGGTGTGCGGCGGCACGTCGGGCCCGAAGGTCGAGCTGAACCTGCCCCGCCTGTTCTTCAAGCAGATCGAGATCATCGGCTCGACCATGGGCTCGCTACCGCGAGTTCGACCGAGGTCACCCGCCTGGTCGACCAGGACCTGCCGGTGCACGTCGACGAGGTGTTCGACCGGGCCGAGTACCCGACCGCGCTCGAGCGCCTGCGCCGGGGCGAACAGCTCGGCAAGGTCGTCCTCCGCCATCCGGCGTAGGACCTGCGAGGAGTGCGCTCCGCCGGCACCGGTAGCGTGTCGGCGCATGGAGCCGTCCCCGTTGAGCGCTGCCAAGGCCCGCCTGGCCGCCGAGGTCGACCGGCGGGCCGACCTGCTCGTCGACGTGTCGCACCAGATCCACGCGCACCCCGAGCTCAACTTCGAGGAGCACTTCGCCCACGACCTGCTCACCGGGGTGCTCGAGGCCGAGGGGCTGGCCGTGACCCGGTCGGCCCACGGCGTCGACACGGCGTTCGTGGCCACGGCCGGCTCGGCGGGCCACCAGGTGGCGGTGCTGTGCGAGTACGACGCCCTGCCCGGCATCGGCCACGCCTGCGGGCACAACATCATCGCCACCGCCGGCCTCGGCGCCGGGCTCGCGGCCGCCGCGCTGGCCGACGAGCTGGGCGGGCGGGTCGTGGTGCTGGGCACGCCCGGCCGAGGAGGGCGGCGGCGGCAAGATCCTCATGGCTCGACGGCGGCGCCTTCGACGGCGTCGACGCCGCGATGATGGTCCACCCGGCCGGCGCCGACCTGCTCGGCCATGGACGTCGATCGCCGTGCACCAGAGCTGCACGTGACCTACACGGGCGAGGCCGCCCACGCGGCGGCCTCCCCGCACCAGGGCCGCAACGCCCTCGACGCCGCCGTGCTCGGCTACGTCAACGTGGCCGCCCTGCGCCAGCACATCCTGCCCGACGAGCGCATCCACGGCATCTTCACCGAGGCGGCGACAAGCCCAACATCGTGCCGGCCCACGCCCGGGCCGAGTGGATCGTCCGCTCGCCGACCGTCGCCAGGCTCGACGCGCTCAAGGCCCGGTTCCTGACCTGCCTGCGAGGCCGGCGCCGACGCCGCGGGCTGCGAGATGCAGCGTCCAGTGGATCGACCCGGTCTACGCCGACATGCTCGACAACGAGGCGATGGCGAGCGCTACGGCGCCAACGCCGCAGGCGCTCGGCCGCATCGTCGAGGGCCCCGTCGCCGTCCGCCGGTGGTCGGCAGCACCGACATGGGCAACGTCAGCTACGCTCGTGCCCGTCGATCCACCCGATGATCCAGGTGGCCCCGCCGGGCGTCCCCATCCACACGCCCGAGTTCGCCGGGCACGCCGGGGGCCCCGACGGCGACCGGGCCGTCGTCGACGGGGCCAAGGCCTTGGCCTGGACGCGTCGCCGACCTGTGGCTCGACGAGGGACTGGTCGACCTGGCGCACGCCGAGTGGCGGGAGCAGGTCGGCCTCCGCCGCGGCGACGGGCAGGCGCCGTGAGGGCGCGGGCGGAGCGACGCCAGCATCCGCTGACCGACCCCGCCTCCGTCGTACGATCTGGCTCCCTATGACCGTCTACGTCGCCGAGGAGTTCACGCCCGACGAGGCCGACGTCCTGCGGCGGTACTTCACCAACCTCGACGGCCCGGTGTTCGCACTGGTCAACCTGCCCGAGGTGGTGAAGGGCGCGCTGTTCGCCCGCTACTCCCGCTCGCCCAAGAGCCTGCGGCGACTGTTCCTCGACGAGTTCGTCGGCGACCTCGACATCACCGGCGACGCCACCATCGACGCCACCGTGGGCCTCCGGCGGGCCGAGGAGCTCTACGACCGGGTGTTCTTCGAGTACGGCGACGACTCGGTGGCCCAGCTCGGCGGCGTGCACCTGGCCTGCGAGCAGGCGTCCAACCTGCTCACCAAGGTGCTCGAGTGGGGCCGACTGATGGCGTACCTCGAGCAGTCCACGCGCTACATCGCCTACGACACCCGGCTCGGCGGCCGCTACCGCTACTACCGCGACCCCGAGGTGCTGGGCAGCCGCGCTCGGCCTCCGCTACGTCGGCGACATGGACCGCCTGTTCGACACCTACGCCGAGCTGGTCGCCGGTCATGCCGACTTCTTCCGCGAGCGGTTCCCCAAGGACGCCGGGCGACACCGACTTCGTGCTACCGCCAGGCGATCCAGGCCAAGGCGTTCGACGCCGTGCGGGGCGTGCTGCCGGCCGCGTCCCTGTCCAACGTGGGCATCTACGGCACCGGCCAGGGCTACGAGGCCCTGCTGCTGCGCATGCGGTCCCACCCGCTGCCCGAGGCCCGCAGCTACGCCGACCTGATGCTCACCGAGCTGCGCAAGGTGATCCCCAGCTTCCTGAAGCGGGTCGACCTCGACGACCGCGGCGTGGCGCGGAGCACCTACCTGGCCACCACCCGCACCGCCATGGAGGAGATCGCGGCCCGCCTGTTCCCCATGGGCGGCACCGTCGCCGAGGGCGGCCCCCGCGTCGAGCTGGTCGACTTCGACCCCGACGCCGAGGTCAAGCTCGTCGCCGCCATGCTCTACGCCTACACCGACCTGCCCGAGTCCGAGCTCGAGGCCCGGGTGCGCGACATGACGGTCGACGAGCGCCTGGCCGTCATGCGGGCCTACGTGGGCGACCGCACCAACCGGCGCCACAAGCCCGGGCGGGCCTTCGAGCGGCCCAGCTACCGGTTCGACGTGCTGGCCGACTACGGCGCGTTCCGCGACCTCCAGCGCCACCGCATGCTCACGATCGAGTGGCAGCCGCTGTCGCCCGCGCCACGGCTACACCCGCCCGGAGGCGGTCGACGCTGGCCGGCGTCGGCGCGACGCTTCGACGAGGCGATGGAGCGCTCCGCAGCCCTGCACGACGCCCTGGCCGAGCGGTTCCCGGCCCAGGCCGCCTACGCCGTGTCGCTGGCCTACAAGGTGCGCTTCGTCATGCACCTGAACGCCCGCGAGGCCATGCACCTCCTCGAGCTGCGCAGCACGCCGCAGGGCCACCCCGCCTACCGGGTCGTCGGCCAGGAGATGCACCGGCTCATCGCGGAGCAGGCCGGCCACCACGCCGTGGCCGAGGCGATGCGCTTCGTCGACCACTCACCCGAGCCGCAGCCTCGAGCGGCTCGACGCCGAGCGGCGGGCCGAGCAGCGCCGGCTCTCGCGATGAGCGCCCAGGCCCGGCACCGTGCGGTGTGTTGTGTGTCACACCGCATTGCGGCGTTCGCCTCGCTACCCTGACCCGCCGCGCGACCCCCGGTGACCAGGACGCAGGGTGGCATCACCCCGGTGGACGGTGCGAACCAGCGCCGGTTCTGACCGCGGTGAGCAGCGTGTCTATGATCCGGCCGCGCAAAGGCCGACCCGTGAAGGGACCCGATGGCTGACGACAAAACCCCCGACGAAGACTTCGAGGCAGAGACCCTCGAGGAGGATTTCAGCGACGAACCCGACGAGCTCGCGGACGAACCCGACGAGCTGACCGACGGCGTGGACGAAGTCGACGACGAGGCCGACGAGGCTTTCGACGAGACCGACGATGACGACGTCGTTGCCGCCGTCGCCCCGGCCCCGGCCCCCGCGGCCAAGGCGACGGCGACCAAGACGCGCAAGGCGAGCGACGACGACGACGAGGAAGAGGAGGACGACGACGTCGATCCCGACGACGTCGAGGCCGACCTCGACGCCATCCTCAAAGACCGCATCGCCGCCCAGCCCGAGGACGAGGACGACGAGGACGAGGTCCCGGAGCCCGACGACCGGGGCGACGGTTCCGGTCGCATCCAACCCAAGAAGGCCGACGAGTTCGTGTGCCAGTCGTGCTTCCTCGTCAAGCACCGCCGACAGCTCGCAGACGACGATCTGATGCTCTGCGTCGACTGCGTCTGAGATGATCGTGCCGTGACCACAGACGACGACGACAGGACGCCCCTCGACCAGGTGGTCGACCAGGCCGCCGACCTCTTCGTCTACGCGCCGATCGGGCTGTTCTTCGAGGGGCCCTCGTTGCTCCCGAAGCTGGCCGAGCAGGGGCGTGTCCACGCCGCGCAATGCCCGGCTGTTCGGCCAGTTCGCCGTCCGCCAGGGCGAGGCCGAGCTCAAGCGCCGGGTGGGCAACCTCGAGGAGCAGGCCAACGGCCTGCTCCGCCTGTTCGGCCTGGTCCCGGAGCCGCCGTCCGAGCCCGCCCCGCAGACGCAGGCCCCGCCGGCGACGGCGAGCACGT
Organism: uncultured Acidimicrobiales bacterium; assembly: GCA_963735395.1. GTDB lineage: Bacteria > Actinomycetota > Acidimicrobiia > Acidimicrobiales > VFJN01 > ZC4RG19. Next base: position 398,286 of record CAVTKV010000004.1, read on the forward strand.
CGTCGCCCGTGTCCGGCAACGGCCACGCACCGCCCTCGCCCGACGCGGACGAGCTGGCGATCACCGACTACGACAGCCTGTCGGCCTCGCAGGTGGTCACCCGGCTCGAGGGCCTGACGGTCGACGAGCTCGAGGCCGTGCGGGCCTACGAGGCCGCCCAGCGGGGCCGCAAGACCATCCTCAACAAGGTGTCCCAGCTCCAGGGGTGACGGCGATCCCGGGTCCCCACGAGGCGGCGCGCACCGCCACCGAGGCCGACGTCCCCGCTCTCGTCGCCATGGTCTCGGCCGCCGCCGACGAGAAGCGCGAGCAGAAGGGCGGGCCGCTCTGGTTCCGGCGCGAGCGCCGTCAGGGGGCGCCAGACGCCGAGCTCAAGGCCGCACTGGCCTCGGCCGACCACGAGGTCGCCGCCGGGACGCTCGACGACGCCGTCGTGGGCTACGGGCTCGTGCGGGTCGAGCGTCTGGGCGACGGCAGCCTGCTGGGTGTCGTCGACGACATCTACGTCGACCCCGGCGCCCGCGCTGTCGGCATCGGCGAGGCGCTCATGGACCACATGCTCGACTGGTGCCGCTGGCGGGGGTGCTTCGGGGTCGACAGCCTGGCGTTGCCCGGCGACCGGCACACGAAGAACTTCTTCGAGTCGTTCGGGCTGGTGGCTCGGGCGATCATCGTCCACCGGCCCCTGGACTGAACCGTGGCCGCGCCTCCCCCGCAGGTGGCGGCGAGCGTGGTGGCCGTGGTGGACGGATGCCTGCTGCTGGTGCAGCGGCGTGGCGCGGGCGTCGACCGCGGGACGTGGGCCCTTCCCGGCGGCAAGGTCGAACCAGGGGAGCGTGTGGCCGACGCCGCCGTGCGTGAGCTGCGCGAGGAGACGGGCCTGTCAGCCCGTGCCGGCCCCTTCGTCGGGTGGACCGAGCGGATCGGCCCGGACGCCCATTACGTGATCCTGACGTTCGCCGTTGACCTGCAGGACCCGCCCGCCGCAGCCGTCGCCGGCGACGACGCCGCCGCCGTGGCGTGGGTGCCGCTCAGGGACGCCGCCGAGCACCGCCTGGTCGCCGGCCTGGCCGACTTCCTCGTTGCCCACGGCGTCGTCCCACCAGCGACCTGACGGTGCGGAGCCGGGGCGTCCGCCCTCTCACCGCTCCGATGATCGGAGCCAGCCCCAGATGGTCTGGTTGGGCTGCGCGAGCTTCGCCGCCTGCTTCACGAGCTTCTTCGCCCATGGGGCAGAACGCTATCGGTGGGCGGACGGAGCCGCCTTGGCATGGGGTGTCAGGCGTCGGGGCACCGGCGCGTGCGCCCGGGGTCAGCGGCCCTTCCACTGGGGCGGGCGCTTCTCGATGAAGGCGGTGAGGCCCTCGCCGAAGTCCTCGCTCGACATGGCCTTGGCCATGCCCTCGATCGACAACTTCCAGCCGACGTCGTCGGGGGCGTTGGTGGCCTCGAGCACGATCTTGCGGGTCTCGCGGACAGCCACCGGGGCATTGGCGCAGACCTGCTCGGCGAGGGCGGTGGCCACGTCGAGCGCCTGGCCCGGCTCGCACAGCCGGTTCACGAGGCCGTGGTGGTGGGCCAGCTCGGCCGAGATCGGGTCGCCGGTGAGCGCCAGCTCCATGGCGACGTTGAAGGGGATCTTCCGGGGCAGGCGGAACAACCCGCCGGCCGCGGCAACCAAGGAACGCTTGACCTCGGGGATGCCGAACGTGGCCGTGGTCGAGGCCACGACCAGATCGCACGACAGCACGATCTCGGTGCCGCCGGCCAGGGCGGGTCCGTCGACGGCGGCGATGATCGGCTTGGTGCGCTCGCGCCGGACGATGCCGCCGAACCCACCCCGCTCGGTCTGCAGGGCGGCGGCATTGCCGGCGTTGATCTCCTTGAGGTCCGCGCCGGCGCAGAACACGGGCGGCTCGCCCGTGAGGATGCCGACCCAGATGCTGTCGTCGGCCTCGATCTTGTCGATCGCCGCTTCGATGCCCTGGGCGACGGCGCCGTTGACGGCGTTGCGGGCCTCGGGACGGTTGATCTTGACGACCGCGAACGGTCCCCGTTGGTCGAGATCGACAGCCATGCGGTCACCCTAGTCATCGCACTCTTCGTGCAATGAATTTCCGCGAATCACCCACGGTGAGTGACCGCGACGGCAAGATCGGACGAAACCTTCGCTAGTGTGGCCGAGTCGAATCCGTTGTGAACGGGTGGAGCTCGGGGCGCCAGCCCAGATTCGACAAGGGGACGACGACACACCACATGGACGACACCGGCCACATGCAATGCCCGTTCTGCGGGGCATACGAGGTCGACCGACTGTTCATCGGTTCGCTGCGCCTCGACTCGTGCACCTGCCAGGGCTGCGGTGCCCGGTGGGACGAGGACACCACCACCGGCCGCTACCGCGGCCGGGGCAGTGTCGAGTCGGTCATGGCCCCCCGCGACCAGTAGCCGCGGGTCGCCGAGCCTACGATTCGGCGGAGCTGTCGGCCGGCGGCTCGGATGTGCCCGCTGCCGGCGCGTCCGCACCGTTTGCCAGTGTGGTGTCGGCACTGGCGGTGTCCACCGCATCAGCCGGCGTGGCTGCGGACGCCTCGACGGCGGGAGCGTCCGTCACCGGTGCCTCGGGTGCTGGCGCCTCGGCGACGGGTGCCTCGACGGCAGGAGCGTCCGTCACCGGTGCCTCGGGTGCTGGCGCCTCGGCGACGGGTGCCTCGACGGCAGGAGCGTCCGTCACCGGTGCCTCGGCTGCTGGCGCCTCGGCGACGGGTGCCTCGACGGCAGGAGCGTCCGTCAGCCGGTGCCTCGGGTGCTGGCGCCTCGGCGACGGGTGCCTCGACGGCGGGAGCGTCCGTCACCGGTGCCTCGGGTGCTGGCGCCTCGGCGACGGGTGTGTCGTCCGCGACGCTGGCGGGCTCGGCGGCTTGGGTCTCGGAGCGGCCACCCTTGCGGGCCTTGTCTCCGCCCTTGCGGTCGGCGCCGCGCCGGTCGCCCTTGGGTTGGCCACCGGGCTTGCGGTCGCCCGTGCGCTCGTCGCCCTTGGGCTGGCCACCGGGCTTGCGGTCGCCCGTGCGCTCGTCGCTCTTGCGGCCGGGCCGGCGGCGGGCCTGGCCACGGGCCGCGCGCTCCGCGGCCGGGTCAGGTTCGATGTCGAAGATGTGGGCGATCTCGGGCAGCCGCGACGCCAGGCGGGCGATGGTCGTGCGCAGGTCGGGGGAGAGCTTGGTGGGCAGCGACTGGGGGACGACGCGGCGGCGCACCGGCGAGTAGGCCAGCGCGTCGAGCACGGTGGCCCAGCGGTCGGGGCCCGTCTCGTCGGTGAGCGACGCGGCGGTGGCCTCGGCGAGCTGGGTGGCGATGTCGCCGGGGATGGGCGCACCCGCCTTGGGCGGCCTCGAGCTGAGGCGTAGTGCCCGCACGACCCGACCGGCGCGCACCGTGTCGGTCAGCTCGGCCAACCACGCGGCGTGCTCCTTTTCGACGCGGTTGGCGAGGGCCTCGCGTAGCTGGGACGCGAGGGCACGTGCCTCCTCGTCGCGCCCGGCATCGCCGGCGGCGTTGACGACCGAGCGCAGGTCGCGCAGGTCGAGCTCGTCGACCGCGGCCGCCGCCGCCTCGGCCCGGTCGCGCCAGACGGCGGCCTGGGCGCGGGGGCGGAGATCCTCGGCGACGCGCAGCAGCGCATCGGGCTTGACCTCGGACTTGCCGTCGGCGCGCAGCTCGTCGTTCTGCTTGTCGATCGCCTGGCGCACCGACGGGATGCCGCCCGCCAGCAGCTGCTCGGCGATGGGACGCTGCTCGGCGGGCACGGCCTCGAGCAGGGCGTTGCGGTGGGCCTTGCCCGGGCGCAGCCGCTTGGGCTTGGGCTTTTCCTCGACGGGGGGCGGCGCCGGCCTGGTGGGGCGTTCGTGGCGGGCGTCCTGGCGATCGCGCCCGCCCCGCCGATCGCGGCGACCCTGACCGCCGTCGCGGCCCTCTCGACTCGCCCCGCGCCCTCGCGGCCCTCTCGCCCCTGGCGGCCCTCTCGACTGTCGCGGCCCTCTCGGCCACGGTCGCTGCGACGGCCGCGCTCACCGGAGCGCTTGGGCGCCAGGGTGGAGGTGACGAGCGGTTGGTCGGTCGCGGACGACTTGATCTCGAGCCGCTCGGGTTGCGCCCGGGGGGCCCGGGGCGGCAGCACGGCCACGATGCTCAGCCCGTCGAGGTACCCCTCGATCTCGGCGCGCAACACCTGACCGACCTCGGCTCCACTGGGGAGGATCGCACCCTCGAGGGTGCCTCTTGGCTCTCGGGCACCCGCGGCTCGCCAGGTCCAGGACCCGTCCTCGCGAGAGCTGGTGAGCTCGATGTCGATCCGGCGGGACATAGATGGGCAACGCTAGCGCGCTCGGGGCACCCGACTCCTACCCGAACCCGGCGGTTCTGGTGTGTCTCGTGTCACTGTCGGCCGGTGGACGCAGGGAGGGGAGCGGTGGTCAGCGACGCGACCAGGCGTCGGGCTCGGCCAGGTAGCGCTCGGCGGCCGGGGGCAGCGTACCCGCCACGATGTCGGCGACCGTGACCTCTTCGAGGATCGAGCGCAGCGCGGCGCGCGTCGCCACCCACACGCGTTGCAGGCTGGTGGCCGGCCCGCCGTACTCGACCATCTCCGGCGGGGTGCCGTGGACGTCGGCGAGCGGGCCCTCGACGGCCCGGATGATGTCGGCCACCGTCACCGTGTCGGCGGGCCTGGCCAGCCAGTACCCGCCGTCCGCCCCGCGCTGGCTGGCCACGAGGCCCGAGCGGCGGAGGTCGGCCAGGATGTTCTCGAGGAACTTCGCGGGGATGCCCTGTCGCTCGGCCAGCCGGTCGCCCTTCACCGGCCCGGCAGGTGCGGCGGCCATCTCGGCCGCGGCTCGGACCGCGTAGTCGACCTTCGCCGTGATGCGCACGGTGACTTCCTACCCCGTCGCGCCGGTCCGTTGCGGCGTGGGGTGGTCGAGGAGCTGTACGCACACGTGGGTCCCTCGTCCGCACGGGCGTGTCGGTGCTGGTCGTCGAGCAGTTCGCCCGGGTCGTCCTGGGCGTCGCCGACCGCGCCGCCATCATGCTGCACGGGTGCGTCACCGACGTGGGCACCCCGCAGGAGATCGAATCCAAGCTGTCCTCGGCATACCTGGGTGGTTGACCAGCCATGAACGACAACACGCACCGCATCGAGCAGTTCAAGGCCGAGGTGGCCGACATGAAGCTGCGCGACCCCGCCACCGGCCTGGACCGCCTGCTGACCAGGCTGGGGGTGGTCGGCCTGATCACCGGGCTGGGATTCGGCATCGCCGCCTGGTTCATCTCGCACGGCACCCGCAACCCGCTCCAGCAGCGCGACGCCATCGTGGTCGCCCTCCTGGGCCTGACGATCGCCGTCGTGGGAGGCGCCCTGTTCGTGAAGGGGGCGATGGCCGGGTTCCTGCGCTTCTGGATGGCCCGCCTGTGCTACGAGCAGCAGGCCCAGGCCGACCGCATCGCCGCCTCGGTCGCCGCAGGCAACGGGCACGAGGCCCGCGTCCCGACCCGGTAGCGACGGCGCTGCCGTCGTCCCTGAGTTCTCGCCGAACTGGAGGCGATGGCACACCTCGGCGGTGTGCCAATGCCTTCGGTTCGTGGTTTCGCCTCTCTCGGTCGCTACGTGGACGGCTCGGACCGGGCGATCTCGGTGCCGTCCGCCGCGCGGGCGATCACCGTCGCCTCGGACATGCCGAGAGCGAACGTGGCGAACCAGAGCTCGCCGGGGCGTGGCCCGTCGGCGGCGAGCGTCGCGATCACCGGCGGACCGCCTGGCGCAGCGACCTCGACCACCGCCGTGCCCGGCGGTGCGGCACCGGAGACGAACAGGCCGCCGGTCGTCCCACTCGAGGCGGAGGCGCGCACGACGCTCAGCTCGCCTGTCGGCGCCAGTGGGAACGTGCCGCCGCCCCCGGGAAGAGGGTCCTCGAGGTCGAAGAACGCCTGGCAGTACTCCGCGGCGGCCGGGTTCGTCGGGTTGGCCCGCAGGCCGACGGCCCAGCGTCCGCCGTCGACCGGCCCGGACAGGACGGTGCCGTCGCAGGGAAGGTCCGCGGTCGTCAGTGGTCGGTTGCCCACCTGGTCGCTGAGCGCCGCCAGATCGTCGGGCGTTCCGGGCCGCAGGCCGTCGACGACCGCGTCGACGACCGATTCGTCGACCCCCCAGCCCAGGACGGTGACCAGCACGTCGTCGTCGATCCACACCCGAGCGATGTCGGCCTCGTCGATGGCGGCCCCCATCCCGCCCGCCCACCCGGGCTGGCCGCGGACCTCAGATCCGTCGTCGTCCACCCAGAACCCCCAGAGGCTGGCGAGAAGCGGATCGGCCTGGGCCATCTGCACGACCAGCCAACCCGACTCCGGACCCGCGGACGACAGGATGTCGATGCGGGCCAACCCGCTCGTGAGCACGCCGTCGGGCGCCGGTGCGGTGGCCAGCGGGACGAGCCCGTCCGGAAGCGCCGCGGGATCGACGCTCGGGCGCTCCTCGCCGAACTCGGTGGCCCGTGCGATCGCGACCAGGTCGTCGCCGTCGACGCCCCGGCCGGCGATGTAGTCGAGGCAGTCCTCGTAGCAGTCGGCGTCGGCGTTGAACACGACCCAGGTCCAGGGCCCGTCGTCCACGACGTAGGAGCCGGCCGGCCCGTCGACGCCCAGGTCGTCGATCGGTTGCCGATCCCCACCGGATGGCCCAGCGATCGACGCGGACCCGTTCGACGACCCGACCACGACGAGCGGCTCGAGTGGGTCGTCGGCCTCGCGATCGGGTGGACCGATGAGCAGCGCCCGGGTGGTCTGGACCTCTCCGCCCAGGTCCACATCACTGATGTGGAAGCCGTCGGGCAGCGTGGCGGGAACCAGCGGCGCGGCGGGCGGCACGGGGGCGACATCCGCCAGCGCGCCGGCCCCGACGCTGGCCGAGCCGTCGCCGTCGTCACCGCATGCGCACACCGTGAGCAGTGCCAACACCAGCGCGGCCCCGCCCGCCGACGGTCGGATGCCGGCCGTCATCCCGAGAACCAGCTCAGGTCGTGCCGGCGGACGGTGCCGACGGTCGCTCGGCGCGGGCCTTCTTGGCCGCCTGCTTCTTCGCCGACGACGGCTTGCCGGCCGATCTCTTCTTTCCGGCCGATCTCTCCTTGCCGGTCGACGACTTCTTGCCCGTCGACGACTTGGTCGCGGGCTTGGGGCGGGACGGGGTCGCGCCGTTGCCGTTGGTCGATGCGACGGCGGTCGAGGACGCCGGGAGAGACACCGCCGGCGCTGGCGGCGCCGGCGGCTCGGCCACCCGGGGAGGGTCGATCACGTCGGCCGCGGCCAGCAGGTCCGCCATGGCGTCGTCCACGTGGTCGGCCAGGTCCCAGACGTCGGGCACCAGCTCGGCGCCGGCCAGGAAGCCGAAGTCGACGTTGTCCATGTACGACAGCACGGTCACGTTGAGGCCCGCGCCCTCCATGATCGGGCCCATCGGGTAGGTGGCGACCAGCCGCGCCCCGTCGAGGTAGAGCGGGAAGTCGGGGCCCGGCACGTTGGAGACCACCACGTTGTAGATGGGCGGGTGGCGGTCGGCGATGTTGAGCCGCGAGTACAGCCGGGTAGCCAGGGCGAACGTGCTGGGGGCCGCGTGCTCGGCCCAGTTCTGCAGGAACTTGGCGCCGATGGCGTTGTGGTCCTCCTTGGCGCCGCGGGTGGTGCGGGCGATGGCGCGCAGCCGGTCGGACACGTCGTCGACGTCGGTGCGCAGGTGCACGAACATCGCCGACACGCGGTTGTCGGGCCGGCCCTTCTCGTCCTCGGCCCGGACCGAGACCGGGCACATGCCGACGAGCGGCTCGCGGGGCAGGGCGTCGCGGTCGGCCAGGTAGCGCCGCGCCGCACCCGAGACCACCGCCAGCACGACGTCGTTGACCTTGACGCCGAACGCCGCCCGGATGCGCTTGATGTCGCTGAGCCGGACCCGGGCGAACGCCACCGAGCGGTGGGGTGTGATGGCGGCGGACCACGGGGTGCGGGGGGCCCGCAGTGGCACGGCGCCGACCACGGTGGCGGGGTCGCGGTGCCGGTTGACGAGCTGGGTGGCGGTGCGGACGGTGCGCCCGAGCAGCGCGGGGAGCGACACCGTGCGCCGCGCCTGCGACAGCAACGCGTGGCCGACCAGTTCGACGTCCGAGGGGATGCGTTCGGCGGCCACCGGCGCGGCCTCGCCCGTGTCGCCGCCCGGCACGGGGCCGTCGGCAGGGTCGGGCGTCAGGTCGAAGAGGTGGACGAACAGCTCGGCGCCCGAGACGCCGTCCACCGCCGCGTGGTGGATCTTGCCGATGAGCGCCACATTGCCGTCGTGGAGCCCCTCGACCACGTGGATCTCCCACAACGGGCGTGACCGGTCGAGCGGCACACCGACGATCGCGCCGGTGAGGTCGGTGAGCTCGAGCGGGCCGCCGGGGGAGGGGAGCACGTGACGGCGGATGTGGTAGTCGAGGTCGAGGTGGGGGTCCTCGACCCAGATCGGGTGGTTGAGGCCGAACGGCACCTCCACCACCCGCCGGCGGAAGGCCGCGTCGCCCAGGAGCCGCCGGGCCACGAAGGCCTTGAGCTGGTCGAACGAGTACGGCGCGGCCATGGTCGTGGGATCGATGACCGCCGCGATCGCCACGTGGAGGTGCATGGCCGGCGTCTCCATCGACAGGAACGCCGAATCCAGGCCTGACAACCGCTCCATTGAGGTCCTCCCCCGACCGCGCGAACGGGCGAACGCGCGCATCGGAAGGATGCCACCATCCGTGAGCACCTGCCCGCCCGTCGTACGGTATGTCGGCCGGCCCGAGCGAGAAATCGGTCACGTCGCGGATCGAGGGGCCGGTAAAGTCGTCGGCCCCCACCCCGGCAGCCGCCGGAGCGGGCCGTCCGCGCGCGGAGGCACACGGTGTCCCATCCTGATCTCGCAGCCGAGCAGGCCTACGTCGACGACGCGTACCGCTGCCTCGCGGCGATGCGGGACAAGACGGCGCGGGCTGCCGACATCGCCGAGTCCGCGGCCCAGGCGGTCGACTCCGCCATCGCCCAGGCGCACCTGCGCCACCGGCTCGCCAGCCTGGATGCGGACGTCCCCGGCCTGAGCTTTGGCCGGCTCGACGACGACGGCGACGACACCTGGTACATCGGGCGGCGCCACGTCGAGGACGCCCGGGGCGACGCCGTGGTGGTCGACTGGCGGGCGGAGGTGGCCACGCCCTTCTACCGGGCCACCGCGGTCGACGTCCAGGGCCTGCGGCGCCGCCGGCGGTTCATGATGACCGACCACCGCATCGACGACCTGTTCGACGAGGTGTTCGACGACCCCGACAGCGTCGACGCCGCCCACCACGGCGGCATCCCCGACCCGCTGCTCGCCGAGCTCGAGCGCGACCGCACGGGCGAGATGCGCGACATCGTCGCCACGATCGCCGGCGAGCAGGACGTGGTCATCCGGGCGCCGCTCGACACCTGCCTGGTGGTGCAGGGCGGGCCCGGCACCGGCAAGACCGCCGTGGGGTTGCACCGGGCCGCTTTCCTGCTCTACGAGCACCGGCGCCGGCTCGACGTCCAGGGCGTGCTGGTGATCGGGCCCAACCCGATCTTCCTGCGCTACATCGCCCAGGTGCTGCCGTCACTGGGTGAGACCGCCGCCCGGCAGACCACCCTCGACCGCCTGCTGGCCGGCACGGCGTACCGGGCTGTGGGCGCCGACCACGACGAGGCCGCCGCCCTCAAGGGCGACCCCCGCATGGCGCAGGTGATCGCCCGGGCGGTGGCGGGCTCCGTCGGCAGCCCCGACGACGACCTGGCCGTGACCACCGCGTGGGGCACGGCCCGGGTCGCCCGACCGGCCATCGCCGAGGTCGGATCGTCGGTGCGCGCCCGGGGCGTGCCCCACAACGTCGGCCGGGCCGCGTTCCGCACGCAGATGGCGCGGCTGGTGCGGTCCGACCTGCTGCGGCGGCGCAGCGACGAGGTGGTGACCACCGAGGCCGTCGATGCCGACCTGCGGGCCAACCGCGACTGGTCGCGTGCCCTCGACCGCCTGTGGCCCCAGCTCAGCGCACCGGCGCTCGTCCGCCGGCTGCTCACCAACCGCACGGCGCTGGCGGCGGCCGCGGGCGGCGTGATGGCGGCCGACGAGCAGGCGGCGATCCGCCGCGGTCCGACGCGCCGCGTGGCCGACGAGCCGTGGACCGCCGCCGACCTGGCGCTGCTCGACGAGGCCGAGGCGGCCATCAGCGGCCCGCCCCGCGACTACGGCCACATCGTGGTCGACGAGGCCCAGGACCTGTCGGCCATGGGCCTGCGAGCCCTGGCCCGCCGCAGCCGGGGCGCGTCCATGACCGTGCTGGGCGACCTGGCCCAGGCCACGGCGCCAGGCGCACAGGTCACGTGGGATGCGGCGATCGCCCATCTGGGCGCCCCGGCGACGGCCCAGCGGGCCGACCTCGACCTCGGCTACCGGGTGCCGTCGTCGATCATGGACATGGCCAACGGCCTTCTGGCCGAGGCCGCCCCGGACGTGACGCCCTGCCGCTCGGTGCGCCTCGACGGTCGCGATCCGACGTTCGTGACGGCACCCGACGACGGGACGGGCGCGGACATCGGCGACGAGGTGCGGCGCGCCCTGAGCGACCTGGCCGACGCCTACACGACGGTTGGCGTGGTCGTGCCCCGCCCGTTGCGGGCGGTGGTCGACGCGGCGGCGGCCGGGCTGCCGGCGGCCGGTCGGGCCGACGTCACGGTCCTCGACCCGCCCGACGCCAAGGGCCTGGAGTTCGACGCGGTCGTGGTCGTGGAGCCCGCCGCCATCGCCGGCGACACCCCCCGGGGGCTGCGCCTGCTCTACGTCGCCCTCACCCGCGCGGTGCAGGAACTGGTGGTCGTCCACGCCCGACCGTTGCCCGCAGGTCTCCGACCGGTGCGACCGGCGGGCGTGCCGGGCTGATCCCCTCTCCGCTCGGCCTCTCAGTCTCAGCGGACCAGGCGGAAGAACGACCGGACCTCGTCCACGAACAGCCCCGGCTGCTCGAAGGCCGCGAAGTGGCCGCCCTTGTCGAGCTCGTTCCAGTGGCGGATGTCGGTGTACCGCGTCGCCGCCCAGCGGCGCGACGGCCGGGGCATCTCCTTGGGGAAGATCGAGCATCCGGTGGGCACGGTGACGGTGTCGGGCGTCGAGCGGGAGAACCACTCCGAGACCTGCTGGAAGCTCTCCCAGTAGAGGCGGGCCGACGACGCCGCGGTGCCCGGAATCCAGTAGAGCATGACGTCGTCGAGCATCGCGTCGCGGCTCAGCACGTTCTCGGGGTGCCCGTCGGAGTCGGTCCACGCCCAGAACTTCTCGACGATCCACGCACAGAGGCCCGCGGGCGAGTCGACGAGCCCGTAGCCAAGCGTCTGGGGGCGGGTCGACTGCTCGGCGGCGTAGCCGGACTCCCACCTCTGGGCGTGCTCGAGCGCGGCGCAGCGCGTCGCGCTCCGCCTCGGTCAGATCGTCGAACGTCGCCGGGTCGGGGGCGGCGATGGGTGGGTTGAGGTGGATGCCGACGAGCCGCCCGGCATGGCGCTGGGCGAGCCGGGTGGTGATGCTCGTGCCCCAGTCACCGCCCTGGGCGCCGAAGCGGTCATAGCCGAGCCCGGCCATCAACAGGGCCCAGGCGTCGGCGATCCGGTCCAGCTTCCACCCCGTGCCCGTCGGCTTGTCGCTGAAGCCGTACCCCGGGAGCGACGGGCACACGACATGGAAGGCATCCGAGGTGTCGCCACCGTAAGTCGGCGGGTCGACGAGTGGACCGATCACCTCGAGGAACTCGACGATCGAGCCCGGCCACCCGTGGGTCAGCACCAGCGGCAGCGCGTGCGGGTGCGGCGACCTGACGTGGAGGAAGTGGATGCCGAGCCCGTCGATCTCGGCCCGGAACTGGGGGAACGCGTTGAGGCGGGCCTCGGTCGCCCGCCAGTCGTAGCTGTGGGCCCAGTGGCCGCACAGCTCTCGGATGTAGGCGAGCGGGACGCCCTGGGACCAGTCGTCGACCGTCTCGCGTTCCGGCCAGCGGGTGTGCTCGAGTCGCCGCTGTAGGTCGACGAGCACGTCCTCGGGAACGTCGATGCGAAAAGGGTTGATGTCGAGTGGCATGCGTGCACCTTCCACGGGCTGTCGCCGGCCCCGGGTCGCGCTGTCTCGCCGCTCAGGACGGCGGAGCCGGGCCGGTCGAGCCGCGGACGGTCAGCTCCGTGGGCAGCTCGACCTCGCCGGCGGGGGCGCCGGCCAGCATCAGGCGTGCGGCGGCCTCGCCCTTGGCCGCGAGCGGCTGATGAATGGTCGTCAGCGGGGGAGCGGTCGACACCGCCGTCGGGGTGTCGTCGAAGCCCACGACCGACAGCCGGCCGGGCACGTCGACCCCCCGGTCCGTGGCCGCATCGAGCACGCCGGCAGCCAGTTCGTCGCTCATGGCCACCACCCCGGTCGGCGGGTTCGGACGGTCCAGCAGGTCGCCGCCGATCTGGCGGCCGATGCGCCGGGGTGCCTGGTCGTCCGGGGCGGCCACCACCGGGACGTCCTCCCACGGCAGGCCGGCCTCGACGACCGCGTCCCGGATGCCGTCGAGTCGCGCGGCCATGATCGTGTACCGCATCGGGCCCGGGCCGGTCGCGTCGACGGGGCCGCCGGGAGCGTTCGGCGACCGGGGCAGGGCGACGACGGCCAGCCGCCGGTGGCCGAGCGCGAGGAGGTGTCGGGTGGCGTCTCGGCTGGCGCCCCGGTCGTCGATCCCCACGCGGCACGAGCCACTGGCGGCGCCCCCGTCGACCATCACGAAGGGCAGCCGGCGGGTGGCCAGGGCCGCCACCCGGTCGTCGCCCGCCACGTCGCAGATCGAGACGAAGCCGTCGACCGCGGCCTTGGCCAGCACCGCCGCCCCGGCGTCGTCGGCCCGCAACCGGGGCAGGAGCGCCAGGCTCACGCCCGCGTCGTCCCACACCGCGGCCATGCCGGCGACGAACATGAGGATCGCCGGGTCGGTGAAGAGATAGGAGAGCGGCTGGTCGTAGACGAGGCCGACCATGCCGGTCTGCCCGCGCCGCAGCCCGCGGGCGATCGGGTCCGGCCCGGGGTAGCCCAGCTCGGCGGCGGCCGCCAGGATGCGGTCGCGCAGGGTCGACGAGAGCTGGTCCGGCCGGTTGTAGGCGTTGGAGACGGTGGTGCGCGACACACCGACTGCGGTGGCGACATCAGCCAGCGTGGGGGTTGTCACGAAAACATCTTGACCGATTCAGGAACCCGGCGCGAAGATTTCTACTGAATCGATCCAGTCGCCCGGTGAGCATGGGTTCCCGGGGCACCAGGGGAGACGACGTGAGCACAGACACCATCTGCATCACCGCGCCCGCATGGGCCGACGATCCCGCGAGCGACCTCGATGTCCACGAGGGCTGGCAGGCGCTCGCCGTGGCGTCGCTGGGGCGCCTGCTGACGGCCACCGAGCTGGCGGTCGTGGCCCGCGTGCCCGCTGAGCTGGCGCTCGACCTGTGGTTCTGCGATCTGGACGACGCTGCTCGCCACGAGGCGCTCTCGACCCTGGGCTCGTAGAGCCGGATCACGGCGGTCGGCCGGCACGCTGGTCGCGGCGACGGCTTCGGTCAGGCCGGCGACCGCTCGCCGGTGGCAGAGGGGGGCACGATGTTGGGCACCGAGTCGTCCGGCAGGGTGATGCCGCGCTCGGCGCACGTCATGGCCACGGCCTCGGGGAACACGTTCTGCAGCAGGAACAGGTCGCGCGCCATGTTGTAGGAGGGCGCCAGCTCCTTGGCGTAGCGCTCGAAGTACATGAGCTGCTTGCTCACCAGCACCAGCTCGCGGGCGGCCCGGGCGCCGTACTCCTGCTGCAGCTCGACCTGCTGGCGCAGCATCTCGGCCAGGCTGACCTCGCCGAGCGTCATGTCGAACATCGGGTCCAGCACCATCTTGAGGCGGGCCGCCACCTCCTCGACCGGGCCGACGTCGGCGGACAGGATGCCGATGGTCTGCCACGAGCGCACGATGCGGGTGTAGTCGCCGTCGATCATGACCGTGTACTGGGCGGCCCGCACCGCATCGCGGTGCACCTCGGGCAGGTCGCCCATGATGCCGAAGTCGAGGTAGGCGGCCCGGCCGTCGTCGAGCACCCAGATGTTGCCGGCGTGCACGTCGCCGTGGAACGGGCCGTGCACCAGGGCGGCCTCCATCCACACCTTGAGGCCGCGGCGCAGCACCAGCTCGCCGTCGATGCCGCGGGCCTTGACCTCGGCGAAGCGGTCCATCGGCGTGCCGAACAACCGCTCCATGCAGATGACGCGGGGCCCGCAGTGGTCCCAGTAGATCTCGGGGGCGGTGATCCAGGCGTTGTCGCCGAAGTCGGCGATGTGGTCGCGGAACTGCGTCTGCCGGTGGGCCTCGAGCGCGAAGTTGAGCTCCTCGTTGGTGACCTGGTGCAGGTCCTCGACGATGCCCGGGGCGTTGAGCAGGTGACCGGTGCGGGTGCGGTCGACCAGCCGGGCGATGCGGTACATGATCCGCAGGTCGCGGTTCATGCGGTCGGCGATGGCGGGCCGCTGGATCTTGAGCACCGCCTGGCGGCCGTCGCGCAGCACGCAGCCGTGCACCTGGGCGATGGACGCCGCCGACAGCGGCACGGAGTCGAAGCTGGCGAACACCTCACTGGCCGCCGCGCCCAGGTCGTCCTCGACGGTCTCGAGCGCGCGCTCGGCCGGGAAGGGTGGCACGTCGGACAGCGTGCGCAGGCAGGCGTCGGCCAGCGGCGCGGGGAACATGCCGGGCGACGAGGCGATCAGCTGGCCCAGCTTCACGAACGTGGGCCCGAGCGCCATGAACGCCCCTACGAGCCCGGTGCTCGCGGCGGTGGCCAGTGCCAGGCGCGCCTCCTTGTCGCCCCGCAGCGCCACGACGGCCCGGGGGTGGCGCACCAGGTGCACGGCCACGGTCCGGGCCACGGTGAGGGCGATCGTGACCCAGATCTCGGCCCCCCGCACCAGCTCGCGCCACCCGAACCTGGTCAGGCCGGGCGCCACCACCCGCAGCGCCCGCGGGGGTGGCCCGCCGGCGAACGGCCCGGCAGACGCCGGCGGGCTCGGGGCGGCGTCTGCGGTCACGCTCGCAGCCTCGCACGATCGGCCCCACATCGCGGTCCTGACGCAGCACGAAGGGCGCGGTTCGCTTGTTGACCCCATTGATAGTAAGCGTACGGGGCGGCCGGTCTCGGACCGGACATCGAGCGGGTCATCTCGTGACACGCAAGGTGCTCGGTGCCGGTCGCCACGTCGGCCGGGACGTTCGCTCAGTTCTACGAGTTCTTCACCGGTCGGGCGCCGCGCACCACCGACGTCGCCGCCGAGCGGCGGGGCCGGATCACGGTCTCCGGAGAGGCCAACCTCTTCCCCAGCAACATCGGCGCCGAGGGGGCCACGTTGCAGGTCTGGAAGGTCGACGCCGACACGGGTGCGCGCCGCGGCCGGCGGCCCGAGGCGACCTTCGAGATCGGCGCCGACGGTGCGTGGGGGCCGTTCCGGGCCAGCCGGCGGCAGCACTACGAGCTCGTGCTCAACCGGGACGACGGTTCGGCGCACCACTTCTACGCCCAGCCGTTCCTGCGCAGCGACCACCTGGTCCGGCTGCTCACCTCCGAGCCGGGCACGGGCATCGACGTGCTCCGCGACAAGAGCGACAACCACTCCAGCCTGACGATCACCCGCTACATGGAGCTCTGGGGCGATCAGGGCGACCCTCGAGATCGACGGTCAGAACGTCCTGACGGCCGGGATCGCCCCGCGGTGAAGAGGGTCAACGCGACCTTCGCCTTCGACGACGGCGTCGACGGCGTGACCGACCTGTCGGGACCGATCGCCGACCTGTTCGGATTGCCGTTCATCACGGGCGCGGATCTGTACCTACCTGCGGCGACCCCGCCGGACGGCAGCATCAGCGTGGCGCTGACGTCCCGAGCCGGTGACGGCCGGACCGCGGTGGTCAACGTGCCGAACTGGGCGTCGTCCCGGCACCACACGTCGATCACCTTCCGCGACTTCTCGTAGCGGCCGGCGCGATCGCCTCGCCACCGCAGTAGAACGCGTTCTAGTCTGATGGCGTGGACATCGACGACACGCCAGAGGAAGTCGCGTTCCGTGCCGAGGCGCGTGACTGGCTCGACGCCCACGCCATCCCCAAGGGGCACCCCGACGACTTCTCGCTGGGCCTCTGGACCGGGGCCTACGACGAGGCGGCCTACATCGCCCTGTGCCAGGCGTGGCAGCGCACCCTGTTCGACGGCGGCTGGGCCGGCGTCACGTGGCCCAAGGAGTACGGCGGACGGGGCGGCCAGTCGATCCACCAGGTGATCTTCGGCCAGGAGCAGGCCCGCTACGGCGTGTCGAACGGCGCCTTCATGATCTCGATCGGCATGGCCGGGCCCACGATCCTGGCGCACGGCACCGAGGCGCAGAAGGACCGGTTCCTCCCGCCGATGCTGCGTGGGGACGAGATGTGGTGCCAGCTGTTCAGCGAACCGGGCGCCGGCAGTGACCTGGCCAACCTCACAACCCGGGCCGAGCGCGACGGCGACGAGTGGGTCGTCACGGGCCAGAAGGTGTGGACCTCGTCCCCCGACCGGGCGCGCTGGGGCATGCTCCTCGCCCGCACCGACAGCGAGGTGCCCAAGCACCGGGGCATCAGCTACTTCCTGCTCGACATGGCGACGCCCGGCATCGATGTGCGCCCGCTGCGGCAGATGACAGGGGAGAGCCACTTCTCCGAGGTCTTCCTCGACGCCGTCCGCATCCCAGCCGCCAACCTGCTCGGTGGCGAGGGCGAGGGGTGGCGGGTCACCCAGACGACGCTCAACAGCGAGCGGTCCTCGATCGCCGGCGGCATGGGCGCCACACCCGCGGCGCTCATCGAGTTCGCGCGGGGGTTCGGCGTCACGGCGGCGCCGCTCATGCGGCAACGGCTGGTCGACACCCACATCCGCTACGAGCTGCTGCGCTTCCTGCGCTACCGCAGCCAGACGGCCCTCAGCCAGGGCAGACGGCCGGGATCCGAGGCCTCGGTCATGAAGCTCGCCTTCGCCCGCTACATGAAGGCGCTGTCGGAGGCCGCCGTCCACGTCCAGGGCGCCCACGGGCTGCTGGGCGGCGCGGACGTGGCCGACGACGGCATGTGGCTGCGCCGGTTCCTGCACTCGCCGTCGCTGCGCATCGCCGGGGGCAGCGACCAGGTGCAGGCCAACATCATGGGGGAGCGGGCTCTCGGCCTGCCGTCCGAGCCCCGCACCGACAAGGACGTCCCCTTCCGCGACCTGGCCCGCCGCGTTCAGTAGGTTCTCGCCCCGATGGCCGACGCCCCCGCCGCCCCGGTGCTGACCAAGAGCCAGGCGGCGCGGCGCGAGCGCGTCATCCGGGCGGCGCTCGAGCTGGGGGCCGAGGGGGGCTACGACGCCGTGCAGATGCGCGACGTGGCCACCCGGGCCGAGGTGGCGCTCGGCACGATCTACCGGTACTTCCCGTCCAAGGACGCGCTGCTGCTGGCCGTCATGGTGCAGTGGCTGGGCGACCTGGAGCAGCGGGTCACGCGCCATCCGCCGACGGGCGACAGCACGGTCGAGCGCATCATGGACGTGCTGACGAGGGCATTGCGCTCGATGGACCGCGACCCGCGGCTCACCGCCGCGGTCATCGGCGCCATGACCGCGGGCGACCCCGCCAGCGTGGCGGCGATCAACGAGGTGACCCGCGCCATGGCCCGCATCATGCGGTCGGCCTTCCCCGACGACGTCGATCCGGCGCTCGAGGCGTCGGCCGCCAAGGCCCTGGGCCACGTGTGGTGGTCGGCCACCATCTCGTGGGCCAACGGCATGGGCGACATCGACTGGGTGGCGGGCGAGCTGCAGGAGGCGACCGAGCTGATGGCCGACCGGTTCGACTGACGGTCGTCGCGGGCGTGCGCGACACACTGCGTCGACCGACCCGGCCTACCCCTGGGCGAGCGGCACCACCGCGGTGGCCAGCACCTCGGACCCTCTCCGCAGGCTGACGGTGGCCAGCTGATCCGGGCCGACAACCGCCAGCGGGATCGTCACGCCGACCCCGCTCTGGGCGGCCACCTCGTCGATGCGACACGTCAGCCTGCGGAGCAGGGACAGGCCGAGGTCGAGGAGCGGAGGATCCGACGCGTCGCAGCCGGTCCCGAGGAGCGTCGTGGCGTGGGCGCCCGGGGACAGGTCGACCACGATCTCGCCATCCACCAGCGCGGCGTGGCCGGGGTTGGCCACGGCGACGGTGAGCGTGCCGGTTCCGAGGGGGCCCACCGTCCAGCTCGCGTCCACGGCGATACCTGTCTCGAGCCCCACCTCGACGTCCGCGCTGACCTGGACGTCGGCAGCCGGAAGGCCGACCTCGAGGTCGGCGGCCACGGCGGGCTCGGGGCCCTCGCCGGCGCCGGGCGTGGCGCCGCTGGTGCCGTCGCCCCCGGGCGCGGCCGGCGCCTGGCCGGCACCCGGCGGCACCCCGCCGGCGGGGAGCGTTGTGGGATCCGTGGCGGCGACCGGGGGCTGCGGTAAAGGCGCCGACGTCGACGCGGTGTCCTGGTCGACCGGCCCGGCGGGACCAACCGCCTCGACGGTGGGTGGATCGTCGCCGAGCGGGCCCACGTCGTGGGGCACCAGTGCCACCAGCCCGACGACCGCGACGGCGACTGCGGCGACCTTGGCGCCGACGCCGAATCCGACACCGACGGCCCCGCCGGTGGACGCCGCGCCACTCGCAGCCGGGGCCGCAGCCGCCGACAGCCCCGCCGTGCCCGCGGTGCCGGCGCCGAGCGCCAGACCCTGCCCGCCACCGAGGGCGAAGGCGGGGAGCACGGCCCGGGCCAGCAGCCGGTTCACGTCGTCGAGCTCGGCCACGAGCCGGCCGCACGACTCGCAGGCGGCCACGTGCTGGTCGGCGGCGGCCCGCTGGCGACGGCTGAGGCCCCCGCGCACGTAGGCCCCGAGGCGGCGGCGATACGGCATACAGAGATCGGGCACCCCCACGCCCACGTGGGCCTGGAGGTAGGTCTCGCGGAGCCGCTCACCGCGCCCGATGGGCCAGGACCGACACGGAGTTGGCCCGCATGCCGGTGGCCCGGGCGACGTCGCGAGGCCGGCGGCCCTCCACGGCGATCTGCCACGACACCGCCTGCCACAGGTCGGGCAGGTCGGAGAAGGCCTGGGCGATCATGCCCCGGTCGGCCACGTCGAGCGCCGGCAGGCCCGAGACGGCGATGACCGACTCGGGCACCGCGTCGAGCGGCACGTGGTGGGGGCGGGAGCAACGCTCCATCGCCAGGTGGCGCAGCGTCACGTACAGGTGGGCCGGAAAGCGCCCTCGGGGCCACCGCCCCGACGCACTGCACCCATCACACGCTCGAACGCATCGTTCACGAGGTCCTCGGCGTCGGCCCCCGCCCCGTAGCTGTGGGCGAGGCGGAGCGCAGCCGGTGGCGGGCGTAGAGGCCGGTGAATGCGCCGGGGTACCCGGCGCGCCTGGTGCAGCAGCTCGGTGTCGGAAGGTGTGGTGACCGCCATCGCCGTCCTTCGTGATCCCCAGTGTTGGGGAACAGTTTGCCTGAAATCGCGCAGAGCGTAGGACGAGGCCGCGGTGTGCACCTTGCGCCCCGGTGCCGGCGGCGCACGGGCGGAGTCGGCGGCCAGCATCACCTGACCGTGCGGTCAATGGGGATGACCTCGACTTCCTGACGCTGGGTCAGGCCGATACGCTGCGCTCGGATCGTCCAAGGAAGCTCAACGAGGGGAAGACCTGCCATGCGCGCTGCTCTGCTCCGCAACATCGGTGACGACTCTCGGAGGTCCGCGACGACATCGAGCTGGGCCCGTGGGCCCGGGCGAGGTCAAGGTCAAGATCGAGGCGACCGGGGTGTGCCACTCCGACCTGTCCTGCCTCAACGGCACCATCCCGCAGCCGGCGCCGGCCGTGCTCGGCCACGAGGGCGCCGGGATCATCGCCGAGGTGGGGGAGGGGGTCACCGACGTCAAGGTCGGCGACCACGTGATCGTCGCCTGGAGCCCGCCCTGCGGCCAGTGCGCCTACTGCGGTCCGCGGAACCAGCCCAACCTCTGCTCGAACATCCAGATGGTGATGGGCGGCACGCCGCACTTCACCCTCGACGGGTCGCCCGTGTTCGGCATGGCCGGCGCCGGCACCTTCGCCGAGGAGATGATCATCCCGCACCAGGGCGTGGTGAAGATCGACGACGACATCCCGCTCGAGATCGGCAGCCTGGTCGGCTGTGGCGTGATGACCGGCGTCGGCGCCGCCATCAACACCGCCAAGGTCACCCCGGGCACCTCGGTGGTGGTGTTCGGCTGCGGCGGCGTCGGGATCTCCTGCATCATGGGCGCCAAGGTCGCGGGCGCCTCGGCGATCGTGGCCGTCGACCTCAACGACGGGAAGCTCGAAGACGCCAAGCGCTTCGGCGCCACCCACTCGTGCAAGCCCGACGAGCTCGACAGCCTCAAGGCGAGCATCACCGGCGGCGACGGCTTCGACTTCTCCTTCGAGGCGATCGGCCTGCCGCTGACCATGCGCGCCAGCTACGACGCCATCCGCCGCGGCGGCACCGCCTGCATCGTCGGCGTCGGCAAGCTCGACGAGTTCGTGCAGTTCTCCGCCTTCGAGCTGTTCTTCTCCGAGAAGAACCTGGTGGGCTCCTACTACGGCTCCGCCGACGTGCGCACCGACTTCCACAAGCTGCTCGGCTTCTGGAAGGACGGGCAGCTCGACCTCGACGGGATGATCACCCGCCGCATCAAGCTCGACGAGATCAACGACGCCTTCGCCGCCATGCAGCGCGGCGAGGTCATCCGCCAGGTCATCTCCTTCTAGACCCGCCCGGCCTCGAGCGGCGCCGAGGCCGCCGCTGTGACGACTGGCTGACCCGTGGGGCTGGGCTCTCCGGCCCGACATCGCGCCTGCGAGGGGCCCGCCACGTGCGGGCCCCTCGAGCATTCCGACCCGGAGAGCCCAGCCCCGTGCGCACTCTGGCGGAGGATGTAACCGCGATCGCCGCGTGTTAACTTCCTCGGCGGCGACGAGACGGAAGCCCGTCGCTGGGGCAGGCTGAGAACCGCAGGCGAATCTGGTCGCTGCGCCCGCGGGGAGCCATAGCGAAACCGGGCCCGTAACAGTCGTCAGAGGGTGCCCGCGGGCGGCACCGGGAGCTTGGGGAGAGTCATGATCACAGCGCAACGCCAGCGTCGGCGTCGCCGCGCCTCGACAGTCATCGCCAGCCTCGCGGCCGCCACGGGTCTCGTGGTCGGCCTGGCCGGCCCGGCCTTCGCCGCCACGGTGACGTTCGGCGGCCTTCAGGGCGACAGCTGGGGCCAGGTCACCGGCACGGTGCCCGACGACAGCGACGACGGCGTCGCTGACGTCAATGTGGAGGCCGGCCTCTTCGACCTGACGATCGATGCCGACACCGCAGCGACCGGCTATTGCATCGACATCCTGACCGACATCGTCAGCGGCACGCTCGACGAGATCGATTGGGACACCTCCGGCGTCGCCGACCTCCACGTCATCGAGACGATCCTCGCCAACTACCACCCAGCGGGCGACGGTCCGGCGGAGTACGCACTCACCGGCTCTTCGGCCGACAAGGCAGTGGCCACCCAGGCGGCGATCTGGCACTTCAGCGACGGGTTCGTGCTCGACGGCGCCACCGAGACCGGTGACGGCGGTCCGCTCGACGAAGCCACCGTCCTCGCCAACTACCAGACGATCCTCGACACGGTCGCGGCAAGGCGCTCACGGGCTTCGGCGAGCCGACCGTCAGCCTGTCGATCACGCCGCCTGCGTCGACCGAAGGTGTCGCCGGCCGCTGGTTGGCCCCTACATGGTCAACACGAGTGCTGCCACAGCCACGCTCACCCCGTCGGACGGTGTGAGCCTGCACAACGAGGACGGCTCGCCGTTCACCGACGAGGTCGTCGACGGCACCCAGGTGTGGCTGAAATCCGACGCTGAAGGCGCAGGCACGATCACGGCCACCGCCGACGCCGAGGTCGGCGCCGGTCGTGTGTTCTACGGCCAGAACGCCACGGGCAAGGACCTGGGGCGCCCTTCATCCTCGCCACGACGGTCACCACCGACGCCACGGCCGAGGCCTCGGTGACGTTCGGGACCCCGCCGCCCACCACGACGCCCGAGACGACCACCACCACGACGCCCGAGACGACCACCACGGTCCCCAGCACGGTGCCGACGACGGTGGTCGACACACCCACCACCACCCCGCCGACCGTCCCGGCGTCCGACAACGGCGGGGGCCTGCCGGTCACCGGTGCGCAGTCGTTGGTGCTGGTCGGCATCGCCCTGGTGCTCGTGGCCACCGGTGCGGGCTTCGGCAATCGTGAGCCGGCGCAAGCGCCTCGAGAGCTGACGCACAGCCCGAGCGACATCTGAACACCTGAGCGAAGGGGGCCTGCGGGCCCCCTTCGTCGCGTGGTGCCATCGATCACATGCCGTGGCGACCACGGCCGCACCCTGCGGCGGCACGCTGCCCCGCACAGGGCCAGGGCGCCCAGCCGCTGGTGGCGACCGCGATCGTCCTGCTGGCGACGGGCACGCTGCTGGGCATCCTCGCCCGCCGGCGACGCGACGGCTGAACGTGACGGACTGACCAGGTGAGGGGCCCGGCCGTACGGTGGTCTCCCGCGGAGCTCGCCTGGTTTCCGAGCCGCCGCCGGAAGCTGCTAAACCCTCCCCAAGTAGAACCTGTTTCAGTTGCGGGGGAGGTGGCATGTCGGAGGCCGAGATCCTGTCGGCGCCGCTCGTGCTCGAGTATCCGTTCAAGCGGACGGTCGGGCCGGTGCAGAGAGCGCGTTCTTGACGGGGCTGCGTGAGGGGCTCGTTCTCGGCATGCACGCCGAGGACGGGCGGGTGCTGTGCCCGCCGGTCGAGTACGACCCGGTCACGAGCGCCGAGCTCACCGACCTCGTCGAGCTGCCCGACACCGGCACGGTCACCACCTGGTCGTGGGAGCCCACGCCACCGCGCCAACCAGCCCCTCGACCGGCCGTTCGCCTGGGCCCTGGTGCAGATCGATGGGGCGGACACCGGCCTGCTGCACGCACTCGACGCCGGCTCGCCCGATGACGTGGCCACCGGCATGCAGGTGCGCATCCGCTGGAGCGACGAGCACGCGGGCGCCATCACCGACATCGCCTGCTTCGACCGGGCCACGGGCGACGGGGGTGCCGGTGAGTGAGCGTCCCGAAGGGCCGAGGAGCGAGCCTGGCCCGAGCGGCCCGCTGCGGAGCAGCGAGAGCGGGAACGATGGCTTGAGATCGTGCTGCCCGAGGCGCTGCGTCACGTCGAGCCCGTCCGGGGCATCCGCACGCCGGCCCGGCTCGAGTACACACACACGGCCGGCCGCGCGCCGACGCGGTTCCTCCGCGGCATGGCGCGGGAGGCGAATTCGGACCAGCGGTGCCCGGAGTGCCGGATGGTCTACGTGCCGCCGCGCGGCTCGTGTCCGCGCTGTGGTGTACCCACGGAGGAGGAGGTGGAGGTGACGGGGAAGGGGACCGTCACCACGTTCTGCGTCGTCAACGTGCCCTTCCTCGGCCAGCGGATCGAGATCCCATACGTCGCCGCCTCGATCCAGCTCGACGGCGCCGACATCGCGTGCAGCACCTGATCCAGGGAGTGCGACCCCGCCGACGTACGGTACCGGGATGCGCGCGTCGGACCGTGTGGAAGGACCCGCGGAGTGGGAGCACGACCCTCGCCAACATCGCCCACTTCCGCCCGGTTCGCGACGGAGGCCGCCGATGAGCGTGCGCCGGGTCGCCATCGTCGCCACCGCACAGGCGCCGGGCACGACGGGCAGCGTGCTCACCCCGGTCGAGTTGCTCACCCCGGTCGTCCACGACGCGCTCGCCGCGTCAGGGCTCGACAAGGGCGACATCGGCTTCTGGTGCCACGGGAGCTGCGACTACATGAGCGGTCAGCCGTTCAGCTTCGTCGCCGCGGTCGACGCGCTCGGCGCCTGGCCGCCGATCGTCGAGAGTCCACGTCGAGGCCGATGGCGCCTTCGCCCTCTACGAGGCGTGGCTGAAGCTGCTCGACCGGCGAGTGCGACACGGCGCTGGTGTTCGCCAACGGCAAGTCGAGCAGCGGCGATCGCCGACGTGCATGGCGCTGCAGCTCGATCCGTACCTGGTCGCGCCGCTGCGGCCCGACATGCACGCCGATCGCCGGCTCTCGGCGCCGGGCCAGCCTCGATGCCGGCGTCGGCCTGACCGAGCGCGATGGCCGAGGTGGCGGCCCGCAGCCTTGCGCGACGGCCGCGGCAACCCGCATCGCGCAGCTCGCGGTCCGAGGACGTCACCGCGGCCGATGCTGCTCGACGGCCGTACACGTACGCGCCGCTCCGCGAGCACGACTGTCCGCCGGTCACCGACGGCGCCGGCGGCCATCGTGCTCGCCGTCGACGACGTGGCGCGCCGCTCGTCGACCGGCCGGCGTGGATCACGCGGCATCGACCACCGCATCGACGTCCAGAGCCTCGGCAGCGCGACCTCACCGGGCCTCCTCGGCACGGCTGCGCCGGCGAGCGGGCCGGCGTGGCCGCGACCGCATCGACGTCGCCGAGCTGCACGCGCCGTACAGCTATCAGGAGCTCCTGCTCACGCAGGCGCTCGGGCTCGACCCCGACCGGACGCGCGTCAACCCGAGCGGCGGAGCGCTGTGCGCCAACCCGCAGATGGCGGCCGGGCTGACCCGCTTCGTCGAGGCGTCCAACCGCATCATCGACGGCACGCCGACCGGGCGCTCGCCCATTGCACCAGCGGGCCGTGCCTGCAACAGAACCTCGTCGCGGTCATGGAGGGGGAGTGATGGCAGAACGCTGTGCAGTGCTCGGGGTCGGTCAGACGAAGTACGCCGCTGCCCGCGCCGATGTGTCGATCGCCGGACTCGTCCGCGAGGCGGTCGACCGGGCGCTGCTCGACGCCCACGTGACGATGGACGACATCGACGCGATCGTCATCGGCAAGGCGCCCGACATGCTCGAAGGCGTCGTGATGCCCGAGCTGTGGCTCGCCGACGCG
>CAVTKV010000005.1:0-44102 GCA_963735395.1 uncultured Acidimicrobiales bacterium
TACCTGGTCGCCGCCCACAGGCAGGAGCCGCGGACCTACCGCGTGCTCGCGCGTCCGCCAGGCGACGGTCGTCCCCCGTCCCGCGTGGCGGCCCGAGACGGTTCGACCTTGCGTCGTGGTGGGGCGAGTCGGCCGCGGCGTTCGACGCATCCATCCGTCCGTTGGAGACCCACCTACGGCTGAGCCCCGATGCCACCCGGCACGTCACACGCGCCATCCCTGGCCAGACCACCCGCGCCGCGCTGGCGGCCGGCCGGGTCGCGGCCGACGGGTGGACCGAGGTCGACCTTCCGCTCGAGTCGCTCGACGTTGCCGTCACGCAGCTGGCGGCGCTACCCGGGGTCGAGGTGGTCGCGCCCCCGGAGCTGCGCGCCGCGCTGGCTGCGCACGGTGGCCGGCTCGCGTCCCTCAACCGTTGACAGCGCCATCGAGGCGGCCAGGACCATCATGACCAGGGCACATCCGGCCACGGTCACGGCCACCGAGGCGGTGGCGCCGACGATCAGCACGACCACGGCGCCGGCCAGCTTGGGTAGATCCGCTGGCTGGTCAGCCGGGTGCCGGTCATCGTCATCACCAGCACCAGTCCCGAGCAGGTAGGCGGCGACGGGCACCGCGACGGCGAGCGCGCCGACCCGGGCGTCGCCGTGCCCGGTGACGGCCTCGGTGGCCAGGTGGAGGCCGGCACCCAGCGCCGCCAGCGCCGCGAACACGACCACGTGGGCGTAGCCCCAGCGGAAGGCCTGTTGCGGGCTGGGCGTCAGGTGGCCGGGGTGGTCGAAGTAGAGCCACCACGCCCGAACGCCAGCACGAGGCCGCACCGAGCGCCGACCGCCAGCAGGTCGGCGGTCAGACCGCCGCTCGTCGAGCGCGGTCTGGAACCCGACCGCTCGCCGACAGGATCGACTCGCCCAGCACGATGATGGTGAACAGCCCGTAGCGCTCCTCGATGTGCTCCGGGTGGAACAGCGGTTCGCCGGCCGCGCGCTCGGCCCACACGGGCACGACCAGCTCGCCCACGACGAGCACCACGAAGCCGACCGCCGACAGGCCGTCGGCGGCAGCGCGAGCCGCAGGATCCACAGCACCTGCAGCACGCGACACCCCGCCGCGAACCGCAGCGCGCGGGTGCGGATCCGGGCTCGTCGCGGGCCACCCGCAGCCAGCTGCCGACGAGCCCGAGCCGCATCACCACGTAGCCGATCGTCACGACCAGCCGAAGTCGTCGTCGCTCGACCGCGTCGGTGACGCCGGCCGCCAGCACCAGCACGCCGGCCATCTGCACGAGCGTCAGCAGCCGGTGGGCCACGTCGTCCGAGTCGTGCGGCCGACGCGAACCACGTGTAGTTCATCCACGCCCACCAGACGGCGAAGAAGACGCCGACGAAGCCGATGACCCCGTCGACGACGTGGTCGGCCGCGAGCTCGTGGTGCAACGCCGCCGCGGCCCGGCCCACCGCGACGACGAACGTGAGGTCGAAGAGCAGCTCGAGCGGCGTGGCGGCGCGGTGCTCCTCGCCGGGGTCGCGGACCACGCCGCGGCCCCGCAGCCGCCGCACGCCACCGTCCTGGGTCCGGGCCATCCGCCGTCACGCTACCGACCGCCCGCCGGCCCGGTCGGGACCAGCGGACGGTCGGGATACGGTGGCGACGACCGCCCACCTGCGCCGCCGCCGGAGGCCACGATGACCACCACCGACACCGCCACCAGCACCGCGACCGCCCTGCGCCCCGGCCGCGCCGAGACCGACCGCCTGGCCGCCCGCGTCACCGTGCGGGCGAGGGCCGCGAGCGCGGCCGGTCACGTCGCCGCTCACTGGCGAGGTCATCGGCGAGGTGCCGATCGGGACGGCCGACGACGTGACCACGGCCGTCGCCCGCTCCGCGAGGTCCAGCAGCGTTGGGCGGCCCTGCCGGTCCGCGAGCGGGCCGCGGTCCTGCTCCGCTACCACGACCTGGTGCTCGACCAGCAGGACGAGCTGCTCGACCTGATCCAGGCCGAGAACGGCAAGGCCCGCGTCTGGGCGTTCGAGGAGATCATGGACCAGGCGGTCACGGCCCGGTACTACGCCCGCCTGGCACCCCGGGCGCTCAAGCCCCACCGCCGGCTGAGCGCCCTGCCCGGCCTGGTGTCGACCCGCGAGCACCACGTCCCCAAGGGCGTCGTCGGCGTCATCTCGCCGTGGAACTACCCGCTGGTGCTGGCCGTGTCCGACGCCCTCGCCGCGCTGGTGGCCGGCAACGGCATCGTCATCAAGCCCGACTCGCAGACGCCGTTCACCGCCCTGCGCGCCTTCGAGCTGCTCGAGGAGGCCGGGCCTGCCCACGGGCCTGGTGCAGGTCGTCACCGGCCCCGGTCGCTCGGTGGGCACGGCCATCATCGAGAACACCGACTACATGATGTTCACCGGCTCGACCGCCACCGGCCGCACCGTCGCCCGCCAGGCCGGCGAGCGGCTCATCGGCATGTCGGCCGAGCTCGGCGGCAAGAACGCCATGGTGGTCACCGGCGACGTCGACCTCGACCGCGCGGTCGAGGGCGCGGTCGTCGGCTCGTTCGCCAACACCGGCCAGCTGTGCATCTCGATCGAGCGCATCTACGTCGAGGCGCCGCTGGCCGAGGCGTTCACCCAGGGCTTCGCCGCCCGGGCCGCGGCCCTGCGGCTGGGCGCCGACCAGGCGTACGGGCCCGAGGTGGGCGCACTCGCGTCGCAGGACCAGCTCGACAAGGTGCGCGCCCACGTCGACGACGCCGTGGCCAAGGGTGCTCGACTGGTGGCCGGCGGCAAGCACCGCCCCGACATCGGCCCGCTGTTCTACGAGCCCACCGTGCTCACCGACGTCACGCCCGACATGGAGCTGTACCGCGACGAGACGTTCGGCCCGGTCGTCGCCGTCTACCCGGTCGACTCCGACGACGAGGCCGTCGCGCAGGTCAACGACAGCGAGTACGGCCTCAACGCCAGCGTCTACTGCGGCGACACCGGCCGGGGCCGGGCGATCGCCGGGCGGCTCCTGGCCGGCACGGTCAACGTCAACGACGGCTACTCGTCGGCCTGGGCCAGCCTCGACGCCCCGATGGGCGGCATGAAGGCGTCGGGCATCGGCCGTCGCCACGGCCGCGACGGCCTGCTCAAGTACACCGAGTCGCGGACCGTCGCCGTGCGTTCGCCGCTGGCCGCCCGGCTGCAGGACCCCACGGGCGACCCGGGCGGCGTACGCCCGCCGCTTCACCGCCATCCTGCGCAAGGCGAAGTACCTGCCGCGCTGACGCCAGCGGTGCATACCTGCCGCGCTGACGCCAGCGGGCGCACCGGCCGTGCGCCGGCGCGTATGATCCGTGCGGGCGCGGCGGTGTAGGGCTGGGGGGCCGTTCATTGACCGACCAGGACACAGCCGAGGACACGCCTGCCCGCGCGCTCTGGCGCCGCCGGGCGGTGATCGCCGGGCTCGCCGGCACCGGGGTGGGCGCCGCCGCACTCGTGGCCACCGGCGGGCTGCCCGGCACCGGGGGCTCGTCGCCGCTGCCGCCCGAGGCCCGCCGGGTGGCGGCCAGCCCGGCCGACGCGGGCGGGTTCGCCAACCGCGACGAGAGCTACGCCAGCTCGATGGGGCCGACCGAGCAGATCTCGGCCACCCAGGTGGCGCCGCCCACCGTGTTCTTCCCCACCGCCGGCGAGGCCGCGGCGGCCACCGCGGTCACTGTCCCCACCATCCTCGACACGTCCGACCCGGTCATCCACCTGCTGCGGCGCACCACGTTCGGGCCGACCCCGGCCCTGGTCGACGAGGTGCACGCCGCCGGCATCGACGCCTGGCTCGCCGCCCAGCTCAGCCCTATCACGATCCCCGACCCGGTCGCGGACCTCGCGTGGGCGGCGTTTCCCCTCGCCAGCGCGGAGCCGGCCGCCATCCGCGCCTCGATCGGGAGGTACCAGTGGGACGCGATGATCGAGTACAGCGCCGCCACCATGGCCCGCCAGGTGTGGTCGGCCCGCCAGCTCTACGAGGTCATGGTCGACTTCTGGGCCAACCACCTCAACACGCCGACGCCGGGCCCCGGCGGCTGGGATGTCGGCGCGTCGTACCACACGGGCGTCATCCGATTGCACGCCCTGGGCACGTTCTCGGACATGCTCGTCGCCGCCGGGCGCCACCCGTCGATGCTCCGCTACCTGACGGCCGAGCAGTCGACCAAGGACTCGGTCAACGAGAACCTGGGCCGTGAGCTGCTCGAGCTGCACACGGTGGGCGTCGCCTCGGGATACACCGAGGCCGACGTGCGCAACAGCGCCTACATCCTCACGGGCCGCACCGTCGGGGGCGAGCAGGGCCCGGGGGTCGAGGGCACCTTCCACTACGACCCGGACAAGCACTGGGTCGGGCCCGTGACGGTGCTCGACTTCAATCACGACAATGCCACGGCCGCGGGCGGGCTCGAGGTGGGCGACGCCTACCTGCGTCACCTGGCCACCCACCCGGCCACCGCGCAGACCATCGCTCGCAAGCTGGCCGTGCGGTTCGTGTCCGACGTTCCGCCCCCGGCGCTCGTCGAGCGGCTGGCCGCCGCCTACCTCGACAACGGCACCGCGGTGGTCCCCGTGCTCGACACGCTGTTCAGGTCTGGCGAGTTCTGGGCGGCGGTGGGCCAGAAGACCCGCCGACCGCTCGAGAACATCACGGCCAGCGCCCGCATCCTGGGCGTCGTGCCCGAGGGCGACACCGCCCACAGCGTCGGCGCGCTGCACAACGCCGCCTACCGGACCGGCCACCGCCCTCTGAGCTGGCCGGCGCCCAACGGCTTCCCCGACGTCCACGCCGCCTGGCGGTCGGCCGGGGGCATCGTCGAGACGTGGAACACCCACCGGATGCTGATCGGCGATTGGGAGGACGGGCTCAGCCGCCCCGACCCGGTCGGCCTGGTGTCCGGCCTGCCGGCGTCGACCGTGGGCGAGTACGTGGACAGCCTGTGCCAGTGCCTGTGCTTCCAGGCCTTCCAGCCCGCCCACCGCGACGCGCTGGTGGCCTTCCTCGGCGGCGACCCCGCCGCCCCGCTCGAGCCCTACGTGGCCAACGACGAGGCGATGGGGGCGATCGCCCTCGTGCTCGACTCGCCGTACTTCTCGCTCAGGTGAGGTGCCGACCCGTGACCGACGACCGCACCCCGTTGTCCCTGCACCCCGAGTGCCCGGACATCGGCCGCCTCGGCCCCAACCCCGCCGAATCGATGCTGCGGGCCCGCGCCGCCCGCGTCGAGGCCGACCGCCACGACCGTTCCGACCTGTGGCGCCGCGGGTTCACGCGGCGGCGGTTCCTCGCCGGTGCCGGGGCGGCGGGCGTCGCCGCCCTCGGCTCGCAGCTGGCGACCGCTCGCGCCTCGTTCGGGCTGCAGGGAGCGGGGGGCTCGCTGGTGGTGCTCTTCCTCCGCGGCGGCATGGACGGGCTCTCGGCTGTCGTCCCCGCCGACGACCCTCACCTGGCCGCGGCCCGGCCCGGGATCGCGGTGCCCAGCGGCGCGCTGCTGCCCCTCGACCGGGGGTTCGGCCTGCATCCCGCGCTCGCGCCCCTGCACGACCTGTGGAACCGCGGGCTGTTCACCGCCGTGCCCGCGGTGTCGACGCCCGACATCTCGCGCAGCCACTTCCAGGCCCAGGACTGCCTCGAGCGGGGCGGGTCGTCGGCCGGGGCCGTGGAGGGCTGGCTCGACCGCGTGCTCGACGTGATGGGCCCCGGCACCACGTTCCGAGCGCTGACCGCCGGCACGACCGTGAGCCGGGCGCTGGCCGGTGACCAGCCGTCGATGTCGCTGCGCACCGTCGACGCGTTCAAGCTGCACGCGGGCGACGCCGACCTGCACGCCCGCACCACGCAGGCGTTGACCGCCCTCTACACCGGCCTCGACCACCCGATGGCCAACGACGTGGCCACCACGCTCGAGGGCTTGGGCACGGCCGCGGTGTTGTCCGCGGTCGGGTACCAGGCCACGGCCGCCTACCCGGAGGGCGAGCTCGGCGAGAGCCTGTCCGAGGTGGCGCGTTTGCTCAAGGCCGACGTCGGGCTGCGGGTCGCGTGCGTCGACGTGGGCGGGTGGGACATGCACACCAACCTCGGCACGGTCGACAGCGGCGACATGACCGGGTCGTTGACGTCGCTGGGCGAGGCGCTGGGGGCGTTCGTCGCCGACATCGGCGACCGCATCGACCAGGTCAACGTCGTGGTGATGACCGAGTTCGGCCGGCGCGTGGAGCAGAACGCCAACGCCGGCACCGACCACGGGCACGGCGCCGCGGTGCTGCTGCTGGGCGGTGGCCTGGCCGGCGGCACCGTCCACGGCGCCTGGCAGGGCCTGGCACCCGACCTGCTCGACCAGGGCGACGTACCGGGGTGGAACGACTACCGCGACGTGCTCGCCGAGGTCGTGACCGCCCGGCTGGGCGTGGGCGCCGGCGACCTGCCGACCGTCTTCCCCGGCCACCAGGCGCGCCCGTTGGGGGTCATGGCCTGATCGCTCCGCCCGGGTCGACCGGGTTCCCCGGATCGGGAATGCGTGGCATCGGGCCTGCGGTTACGTAGCATGGACCAGTTGCCTAGGAGCGAGGACAGACCGCTTGGCGAAGACAAAAGACGATGCTTTCATCCTTGAAGGACGCACCGAAGAGGCCCTCAAGGGGGGCCACTTCCGCATCTGCCTCGATAACGGCCACATGGTTTTGGGCCACCTCAGCGGCAAGATGCGCAAGAACCGCATCCGCATCCTCCCGGGGGACCGGGTGCAGGTCGAGGTGTCCGCGTACGACCTCAGCCGAGGCCGGATCACCTATCGCTACAAGTAGCGGGCCCCGAGTCCGATACATTGTTCCCTGGAGCTGGTCGCGCGGATCGGCTCGCTACTGAAGAGAGAGACAATTGGCTACAGGAACAGTGAAATTCTTCAACGCGGAAAAGGGCTTCGGCTTCATCTCGCGTGAAGATGGCGACGACGTGTTCGTGCATTTCTCGAACATCCAGGGTGAGGGCTACAAGACCCTCAACGAAGGCCAGGCTGTCGAGTTCGACATCGGACCGGGCAGGAAGGGCGACGAGGCTCAGAACGTTCGGGTGGTCTGATCCACCCCGCCTGCTTGCAGGCCACGCTGTCGAACCGCCGGCATTGTGCCGGCGGTTCGTCCGTTTTCGGGGGCCGCGCCGCTCGCACCGACGGGTCGCTCCAGATCACCCGACGATCCACGCAGAGGGGACAGGCACCACGCTGAGTGGCTACAGTGCCGCTCGGCAGATGATTCGCGGTGCCGATTTACCGGACGTCGTAGAAGCGGCGGGACGAGGTGAGCACTGGGCGCTCACCCAGTTGTTCCGCGCCTATCAACCGCTGTTGCTGCGGTACCTGCGTGCCCAGGAGCCGGGTGCGGCCGACGACCTGGCCAGCGAGGTGTGGATCGGCGCTGCGCGCGGCCTCGCCCAGTTCAGCGGCGACGAGGCTGCCTTTCGAGGCTGGTTGTTCACCATCGCTCGCCGCCGCCTGATCGACCACCGGCGGCGCACGGCCCGCCAGCGCACCGACGTGATGTCGACCGATCGCCTCGACGTCGTCGTCGGCCTGGGGCCGGGGGGCGACCCCGCTGCGGCCGTCCTCGACCGGCTGGGCGCCCAGGGTGCGATCGCCGAGCTGATCGCCGAGCTGACCCCCGAGCAGGCCGAGGCGGTGCTGCTCCGCGTGGTGGGCGGGCTGTCGGTGGCCGAGGTCGCCGCCATCATGCGACGGCCGCCGGGCACCGTGCGGGTGCTGTGCCACCGTGCGCTGCGGCGCCTGGCGGTCCAGTTCGGCGACGGGGTGAAGACGGCATGACGGCGAGCCGCGACGAGCTGTGGGTCGACATGACCCAGTTCGACCCCCGCCTCGCCGACCGCGTGTGGGACGGCGACCTGCGCGACCCCGACGCACCGAGCTGGTACGCCGAGCTGGGCTCGAAGATCCGCCGGGCGCGCGGCCCCGCCGAACCCCTCGAACTGGTCGACGAGCCGGTGCTCGTCGACACCATGCGCCGGGTCACGCTCGGCGACAGGATCACGAGCCTCCCCCGCCGCCCGGGCGTGCGGACGGTTGGCCGGGTGGTGGCCGTGAAGGCGGCCGCCGCCGCCACGACCGCCAGCATGCTCAGCGTCGCCGCCGCCGCGGCGACGACCGGCATCGTGGCCACGGTGGCCGCCACCGTGGTGATGCCCGCGATCAGCGACCACGTCATGCCCATCATCGAGCACGGCCTGACCCCCGCCCTCGTGGTGCCCTCCGACGGGACCGACGGCGGGTCGTCGTGCGACGACGCCGAAGGGTCGGGGTGCGCCGTGCGACCGGTCGTCGTCGACGCACCGGCATCCGGACCCGCTCTCGCCGCCCCCGCCGCGGTCCCCCACCCGGAGACCGACACCGCCAGCACGGCCGCCACCACGACGACCACGGAGCCCGAGGTCGTCCCGACCACCCTGGCGCCAGCGGTAGCGCCCGAGCCCGTCGCGCCGCAGACGCCCGCGCCCGTGGCCGCCCCGGCGCCCGACCCCGTGCCGACCCAGCCGGCCCCCACCGAGGCCGCGACGACGGAGCCTCCGCCCGCCGAGCCCGCACCGATCGAGCCGACCGCCGGGCCCACCTCCACCGACGCCCCACCGGCCGACGCCCCACCGGCCGACGCCCCGCCGGCCGACCCGCCACCGGCCGACCCGCCGCCTGCAGACCTGCCGCCTGGAGACCTGCCCCCGACCGATCCGGCACCCGCCCAGCCAGATCCCGAGCCCGCACCCCAGCCGGCCCCGGCCGAGGCGGCTGCTGCGCCCGAGCCCGTCGAGCACGAACCCGACCCGGCACCGGAGCCGGCACCCGTGGATCCCGCACCGCCCGAGGCCGAGCTCGAGCCTCCGGCTGCGGAGCCGGTCGAGCGGGCGCGACCCGACCATCCGGGGCCCGCGGCCCACGTGCCCGCCCAGGCGCAGGTCCCGATCGTGCCCGGCGGCTCCGGGACTGGGCCGCGCTGACCTAGGTCCGCCGCTACCCTCCCGTCGCCACGGTTCGCGGCGCGCGGCGGGGCACGGTCGTGCACAATCTCCCCATCCACGACGTGGCCGGGTGGGGAGTCTGGGGGACGAGACCAATGAGCTCTGCAGAAGATGTCGAGCCGGCGGTCGCGGACGGGCAGGACGACCGGCTGACGCGCGCCTTCGACCGCGTCGCCCGGCTGGGCATCGACCTCGAGGCCGACGACGGGCTCAGCGAGCGCGAGGCCGCCGCGGTCAGGGCGTTCACCGCGCTCAACCTCGACAGCGGGGCCGAGGAGCATGTCCCGTACGCCGGCGTGGACACCGACGACGCCACCTCGCCCCCCACCGAGGCCCCAGCGGCACCTGTCGATCCGGCGCTCGATCCACCGCTCGATCCACCGCTCGATCCACCGCTCGATCCCCTGGCCACAGACGGCCCCCTGCGCCCGGACGCCGTCCTGCGCGGCCGCCCGTTCGCCCCGCGCGACCGCTCGGTCACCGCACATCTCGTCGACGAGGTCGAGGTGCCGCCGGCGACGGTCGGCGCCGACGCACCGTCGCACCTGGTCGACCACTACCTGCTGGACCTGGTGGCGGTGGCCGTGGCCACCGGAGCCTTCGTGGCACCGTGGGTCTGGCTGCTCGTCGTCGCCATCGGCGCACTGGTGGGCACGGCCATCCGCTCGCTGGCCGATCACGGCCCGCACGTGGCGGCGCTGTTGCGACGGGCGGCCCGACGGCTCGTGGGGTGGCTGCGCCCCCGCTCGGTGGTCTGGTTCGCCATCATCACCGCCCGCACCGTGCTGCTGGCCGTGGCCCTCCCGGGGCTGGCGTGCGCCGCCTGGTGGGTCGTCACCCAGGGCACCGACGGGGCGTCGGTCGCCGGCCGCATGGGCGTGTGGGCGCACGGCCCGCGACTGGCGGCCGCCACCGTGTGCTTCATGCTCGTCGCCGGCGTGGGAGAGGCGCGCCAGCGCCGCGCCGCGCTCGTGCGGCAGGCGGCGGCACGGCTCGGAGGTGGCACCGTGATGGCGCTCGCCGGTATCACCGTGGTCGTGGCGGCCGGCGTGCTCGCCCTGGTGCCGCGCGCCGACGCGGGGCGGTTGGCCGCCGCCGACGGCCTGGCCTGGGCGCCCGAGAGGGTGCGCGACAACATCGACCGGCTGCGTGACGACCTGGTCTCCGCCGAGCTCCACGCCGCGTCCGGGTGCCTGACCGATCGGCAGGGCGTGACCTGGCGGGTCGGCTACACGGGCGGCAACCCGCCCGGCGAGGCCGATGTGGCCCGCCTGGCGGCGCAGGAGGGCACGCCCTCCCCCGCTGACCTGGCCACGGCCGCGGCGACCCTCCACAACCAATTGGCGCCCTGGGTCGAGGGCATCGAGCTGAGGACGGCGGGCACCACGGTGGTGGTGCTCGACCGGGCGTTGCTCCCGTCGGGCCGGCCCCTGGTCGACCCGGCCGAGCTGGTCGACGGGGCGACCACCGGCGCCGGGCTGATGGCCGACGGCGCCGACGGCTTCGACCGCGTGGTGGCCCTGGCCTGCTCGGCGGCGCCCATCCCCTAGTGGTGGCGCATCCCCAGGTCGCGAGGGGCCCGCGGCGCCTCGACCAGCGGCCCGACGTCGATCGCCAGACGGCCGGCCACGACGTCGAGGTGACGACGGCGCGGTCGCGGAGCTCG
This sequence comes from uncultured Acidimicrobiales bacterium, assembly GCA_963735395.1. GTDB lineage: Bacteria > Actinomycetota > Acidimicrobiia > Acidimicrobiales > VFJN01 > ZC4RG19. The sequence goes on from CAVTKV010000005.1 coordinate 10,715, forward strand.
GCCAGGCGCCCGGCAGGGAGGTGTGGGCGACGGTCAAGGCCGTCGATCTGGCGGTGTACGAGCGCTGACCCGCAGTCCCGCCGGACGACCGGCGGGGTGCCAGGACGCTGCAAGCGGTCGGCAACCGGTGTGCAAGCGCCACCCGGCAGTGTGTCGCCATGGAGACGTACCCCCCTCCCCCAGCACATGGTGGTCACCTTGCCAGTGCCCACCTTCCTGGTGCTCTCCGACGTCCTGACCTGGTCGATCTCACCGATCACGGTGCGACCGACGGATCGCTCGTCGGCGCCAAGGCCGCCAACCTGGCCGTCGCGCAGCGCGCCGGCCTGCCCGTCCTGCCCGGGGCCGTCCTGACGACGGCCTGGGACCACCGCGGCTGGTCGCACCCCTCACGTTTCGACCGGCCCGGCCCGGCGCGTGCCGCGTGGCGCACGCTCGGCAACGAGGGCGCCCGGCCGCTCGTCGTGCGCTCGTCGTCCACCAACGAGGACGGGGGCTCGTCGTCGATGGCCGGAGTGTTCACGTCGGTGCTCGACGTCACCGACTGGACCAGCTTCGTCGACGCCGTCGACCAGGTGCTGGACTCGGGCCGCCTCGCCGACGTGCCCGACGCACGCATGGCGGTCCTGGTCCAGCCGCAGCTCGCGCCGAGGTGGGGCGGCGTGCTGTTCGGCGCCGACCCCGTGTCCGGCCGCACCGACCGCCTGCTGCTGTCGGCGGTCGAGGGCGGCCCCGACAGCCTGGTGAGTGGCCTCGACGACGGGTGGACGGCCGTGCTGTCGCCCCGGGGCAAGGTGCTGGAGAACCGCGGGGCGGACAAGATCCCCGTCCCCCGCCCGGCGCTGCGGGCGCTGGCCCGCCTGGCCGCCCGGGCGCACGACGCCTTCGGCGGCCCACAGGACATCGAGTGGGCCATCGACCACGACGGCACCGTGTGGCTGCTGCAGAGCCGTCCCATCACCACGGCCACCGGCAAGCCGGGCGGGCCCGTGCTGGGCACCGGGCCGCTGGCCGAGACGTTCCCCGAGCCGCTGAGCCGGCTCGAGGCCGACCTGTGGCTGGCGCCGCTGGGCGAGGGCCTCGAGCAGGCTCTGCTGCTCACCGGCACCACCTCGGCTCGCGCCCTGCGACGGTCGTCCGTCGTCCGCGACATCGACGGGTGGGCGGTCGCCAACCTGGCCCACCTCGGCGTTGCGCCGGTGCGCCACAAGCTGCTGCGCCGCCTCGATCCCCGGCCCCCTGCCCGCCGGCTGCGGGCCGCGTGGCGTACGGGCCGGCTGAGCCGGGCCCTGCCTGCGCTGGCGCGCGACGTCGTCGAGCAGGTCGACCGCGACCTGGCCGACGTGCCGCGGATCGACGACCTGTCGAACGACGCCCTGCTGGCCGTGCTCGACAACGGGCGCACGGCGCTGCGGGCCCTCCACGGCTACGAGGCCCTGGCCGGCATGCTGGTGCCCGACACGGGAGAGGGCGCCACCGCGGCCTCCCTGGCCCTGTCGGCGCTGGCCGAGGCTCGGGCCGAGGGTGTCGACCTCGACGAGCTGGTCGAGACCAACCCGGTCGTGCTGGCCCTGGCGCCGCCCCGCGTCGGCGGCGATCCGGAGTTCAGTGCCGGCCCGCTGGCCACCATCGACCTGCGGTCCGGCGCCCCGGCGCCGCTGGCGCCCGTGGCCGAGCCCACGTCGGACGAGGCGGTCGTGCGCGAGGCGCTGCGGCTCCGCGCCCGATGGGTCCAGGAGCTGACGGCCCGGGCCGCCTGGCAGCTCGGGCACCGCCTGGTCTGCGTCGGCGTGCTGCCCGACCAGCGGTCGGTGCGGCGCCTCGGCCTCGACGAGCTGCGGGGCGCGGCGCGTGCCCGCACGGTCCCCGCCGATCTGCACGAGCGTCCCGACCCGGCGGCCACACCACCCCGGTCGCTGCCGGCCCAGTTCCGGCTCACGCCCGACGACACCCCGGTGGCGGTCGCTCCCCCGACCGCCGGCCCCGGTGGCGTGGGCGCCGGCGGTGGCGCCGGGTCGGGACCGGTGCACGTGGGCGACGACCCGCCCGCCGGCGCCGTGCTGGTCGTGACGCATCTCGACCCGCGGTTGGCGACGGTCATCCCGCGCCTGTCGGGCCTGGTTGCCGAGACGGGCAGCCCGCTCAGCCACCTGGCCATCCTGGCCCGCGAGCACGGCGTGCCCACCGTGGTGGGCCACGTCGGGGCGACCGAGCGCTACCAGGCCGGCCAGGTCGTCGAGGTCGACGGCACCGTCGGCAGCGTGCAGGTGCTCGACGTGGCCGATGCAGCCAGGGACCAGGCACCCGCGGAGCGGGCGCCCGACGATCAGGCGGCAGACGACCAGGCGGCCGACACGACCGACGACGTCGAGACGACCGTCGTGAGCCTGCCCACCCGCGTGGTCGTCGACCTGTCCGACGGCAACCGCGACGGCACGGACCGCACCGACCGCTCGACCGGCGGCATCATCATCCCGATCGGAGCCCGACGATGAACGCCCGACTGATCCGCAGCCTGCTCGGCGGCGCCACGCTGGCGGCCTCGGGCACCTACACGTTCGTCTACCTGTACCGGTGGGAGTGGAACCGGGCGCTCATGTCCGCGGCGATCTTCGTGGCCGCCGAGGTGGCGGTCATGGGGTCGCTACTGGCCCAGCGCCTCAAGGTCATCAGCGACAGGCTCGACGCCCACGACTCGCCGGCCTCGGCGCCGGCACCGGCCCACACGGTCCGGCTCGAGCGCATCCAGTCGAGTGCCCCGCCGGCCCGGGCGAACTTCGCTTGGCTGTCCCGGCCCGAGCAGATGAACGTGTTCGTCCCCGTGCTCATGGGGGCCGGCGTGCTCATGTCGGGCATCGCCTGGATCGTCGAGCGGATCGCACGGGCGACGGTGACGCCGGTCGCCGAGCGGGGCCTCGCCGCCCAGCTCGACGGGCTCGCCCTGCCGGCGCACGGCTTCGCCACGGCCGAGCGGGCCCCCATCGACCTGCTGCGCGGGCCCATCGGGAGGCGGACATGAAGGCCGTCACCGCCCTGGTCCTGGTCGTGATGTCGGTCATCGGGGTCGGCAGCCTGGCCGACCTGACCCAGAACCGGCCCGATCCGGTGGTCGACGGCAGTTCGACCATCGTCACCTTCGACGTGGGCACCCGCGACTACCACGGCACCGACCTCGAGGCGGCTCACGCCCTGTGGGCCGTGTGCGCGGCGACGGTCTCCGGTGAGGACACGGGCCCGACGGCCGATGCCGGTGGCGACTTCACCGTCTCGATCAGCCCGGCCATCGGCACCAACGGCCGGAAGCGCCTGACCGGCTGCCTGCAGGACGGCACCCTCGACCGGGTGTCAGGCCACGTCCTGTCCGTCTCGACCGGCTGAGGCCGAGCGACGCGCGACGCTCCAGCCGCGAGCGAGGGCCCGTGCACGCTCCTCGCTCCCGACCGGAGCATCACTGCAAAGAGTGCCCGCCACCGCACGTCGCGATACCCGCCGTGGCTCCCGCGGCTCAGGCGCGGCGGTCGAAGCGCGACACGACCTCGACGTGCGGCGTGTGCGGAAACACGTCGACCAGCGTCGACGACACCAGGTCGTAGCCGGCGCTGCGCAGCAGGCGGGCGTCGCGACCCAGAGCGCCGGCGTCGCAGCTCACCAGCACCACTCGCGGCGCCCGGGTGGCTGCCACGACCCGCGCACCGGCGCGTCCCAGGCCCACCCGGGGCGGGTCGGCCACCACCAGGTCCATGCGCCGGGGGCGCCACCGGGCCACGTCGCAGCGGACAGCCCGGCCGTCGAGCCCGCGGAGGTTGATGCGGGCGTCGGCGGCGGACGACGCCGACGCCTCGACCAGCTCGACGCGGCCGCGGCGCCCCACCGTTGTGGCGAACAGGCCCACGCCCCCGTACAGGTCGGCCAGGCGAGCGCCGTCGGCCACCTCGCCGGCCGCGGCGCCGACGGCCGCCACGAGCGCCTCGGCCCCCTCGGGGCCCGCCTGGAAGAACGAGCGGGCAGAGACGCGCAGACGCACGCCTGCCACCTCCTCGTGCAGCCAGGCCCGCTTCCCGGCGGCCAGCTGGGCCCCCGTGACCACCCGCACCCCGGCGGGCACCGTGATCCCGTCGTCGCCGGCGTCGTCACCGCCCTCGTCCCCGGCGACGTCGCCGGCGTCGACCACGACGAGCCGCTCGCCCGTCCGGGCGCCGGCCCGCACGGTCACCTCGGCACCCGGCGGGAACCGGCCCGCGGCCAACACCTCGACCACCAGCGGGTGAGCCACCAGGCAGCCGGGCACGGGCACCAGGTCGTGGCTGTGGTGCCGGCGGAGCGCGAACCGTCCGTCGGCGTCGGCGATGCCGCGCAGTGTGGTGCGGTAGCCCGTGGACGCCATGGGCACCCCCGTGGCGACCTCCGGATCGGGCACGCCCCCGAGGCGGCGCAGGGCGTCGGACACGATGTCGCGCTTCAGCGAGCGCTGCGCCGCCACCTCGACGTGCTGCCATCCGCACCCGCCGCACCCGGCGGCCACGAACGGACACGGCGGCGCCACGCGGGACGCTGCCGCCTCGATGATGTCGACCGCCACGCCGCGGGCGTGGTCGCGCCGCTCGTCCACCAGATCGACCGAGACGAGCTCACCCGGCAGCGCACCGTCGACGAACACCACCCGTCCGGACGGCTCACGGCCCACCCCGTCGCCCCCGGCCGCCATTCCGGTGATGCGCACGGCGTCGTCGGGGCTGGTCACGACCTCACCCTAGGATGGCGACGTGGACACCCCCCGCACTCCACTTCCCGCCGACCGCCCCATCGAGATCGCGCCGTCCGTGCTCCCCGCCGACTTCTCCCGGCTGGGCGACGAGGTGGTCGCCCTGGAGAAGGCGGGCGTCGACCGCATCCAGTGGGATGTCATGGACGGCCACTTCGTGCCCAACCTGACGTTCGGCCCCGACGTGATCGCCGCCTGCCGCCCCCACGTCACCGTGCCGTTCGAGGCGCACCTCATGGTCGACGAGCCGGACGCCCTCATGGACCGCTACGTCGACGCCGGCTGCACGCTGCTTCTGGTGCACGCCGAGTCGACCCGCCACCTGCACCGGTCGCTCGGCCGGGTGCGCGAGCTGGGGCGCGGGCCGCCGTGGCCCTCAACCCGGCCACGCCGGCCGACGCGGTCGCCAACGTCCTCGACCTGTGCTCGATGGTGCTGGTCATGACCGTCAACCCCGGGTTCGGCGGCCAGGACTACATCGCCACGATGGAGCCGAAGATCACGCAGATCAGGCAGATGATCACCGACGGTGGCCACGACTGTGACGTCGAGGTCGACGGCGGCATCAGCCCGGCCACGGTGCAAGGCGCGGCGCGAGCCGGCGCCAACGTGCTCGTCGCCGGGTCCGCCCTCTATCGCGATCCGCTCGGCCTCGAGCACGCCGTCACCGAGCTGCGAGACCTCGCTACCGTCACCCGATGACAACCGATCCCAAGGAGCTGTGACCCCAGATGTCCGACTTCCTCGACAAGGCCAAGGACCTGGCCAAAGACCTGACCGACAAGGCCAAGGACACCGTCACCGAGCACTCCGACCAGATCGACGACGGCATCGACAAGGCGGCCGAGTTCGTCGACGACAAGACCAAGGGCAAGTACTCCGACAAGATCGACTCGGTGCAGTCCAAGGCCCACGGCGTCGTCGACAGGATCACCGAGGGCAGGGGCACCGAAGGGAAGGGCGCAGACAGCAGTGCCGACAGCACGGGCACCGACGAGACGCCTACCGACGGCACACCCGACGCGGGCGACGCCACCGGCAGCTGAGCTGCGGGGCGCCGCCGCCTGGGCCGGCGGTCAGAGCATCTCGCCGCGCTTGACGATGACGTTGTCGATGAGCCCGTAGTCCTTGGCCTGCTCGGCCGTGAACCAGCGGTCGCGCTCGGAGTCGGCGGAGATCTGGTCGACCGTCTGGCCGGTGTGGAAGGCGATGCGCTCGGCCATGAGCTGCTTCACGTACAGGAGCTGCTCGGCCTGGATGGCGATGTCGGCCGCCTGGCCCCGGATGCCACCGGAGGGCTGGTGCATCATGATGCGGGCGTGGGGCAGGGCGTAGCGCTTGCCCTTGGCGCCGGCGCACAGCAGGAACTGGCCCATCGACGCCCCGAGGCCCATGCACACCGTGGCAACGTCGGGCTCGATGAACTGCATCGTGTCGTAGATGGCCATGCCGGCCGTCACCGAGCCGCCGGGGCTGTTGATGTACAGCCAGACATCGTCGTCGGACTCGTCGCCGGCGAGGTGCAGCAGCTGGGCACAGACGACGTTGGCGATGTCGTCGTCGACCTCGGTGCCGAGGAAGATGATGCGCTCTTTGAGGAGCCGGTTGAAGATCTCGTGCGTGGGGCTGACGACAGAGGTGTTCTGCGCGGTCGGGGTGATCAAGCTCACGGCCGCAGAGGGTAGCGGCGTCGCGCCTCGCTCCCGCACACGGCCCGTCGGTGGCTGTCTACCGAACGTCCATTCGTACAGACATACGTTCGCTAGCAGGGGCCGGATGCCGCGGGCTCGGGGGCGGACGGACGACCACTTGCGACTGGCCGTAGCCGACGGCACCAACCTGTTCCACTGACCACCGCATCGAGAACCTACGTATCCTGTGCCCGAACTGTCACGCGCTGACCGACACCTGGTGCGCGCGCAACAGGAACAAAGCCGGCGTAGCCCAACGGCAGAGGCCTCGCGCCTAGATCGCGATCAGTGTGGGTTCGAATCCCACCGCCGGCACCCGCTCAGCCCCCGTCGTACTGGCCGTCGAACAGGGTGGTCGTGGTCGACCCGTCGGGGTCGATCGCTGAGGTGGTCGTCGTCGAGCCGGGTGACGGCGCCGACGTCGTGGTTCCGTCGGGCAACGTTGTCGACGGGGGTGGGGGCGTCGTGCCCGGCGCCGCGGTGGTGGGCGTGCCGGTGCTCGGCGCCGCGGTGGTGGGAACCGGGGTGGTCGGCACCGGGGTGGTCGGCGGCACCGGTGCCGTCGTCGCCGAGGTCGGCGGTCGGGTCGGCGCGACCGGGTCGGGCGTGCCCGGCGGCAGGGCGGCGGGGTCGGGCGGCGCCGTCGTGCCCGGCGAGGCCGGCGCCCAGCCGGCCGGGATCGACGACGGAGGCAAGGACACGTCGCCCGACGGTGCCCCGTTGCCGGCCGAGCCAGGCACGATCGGCAGGATCGATGCGAAGGCCAGCAGCCGCGAGACGGCGGTGCGCTCGCAGTTGACGCCTTCGGGCACCGCGCCGCCGCTGTAGTAGCGCAGCGCGGCCAGGAAGTCGCCGCACCGCAGCATGTCGCGGCGCACGCTGGGCGCGAAGCCGATGGCGATGTTGACCGCAGCCATGTCGAGCTCGTCGGCCGCCACGTTGATGTTGCGGGCCACGGTCCAGTACCAGGCCGCGATCGCCGGGCTGGCCAGCCCGTTGATGGCCAGGTCGGGGTTGCCGAGCAGATCGAGGCCCAGGAACTCCCCCGCGGCCCGGTAGTTGAAATCGCCCGTGATCTGGATGAAGCCCCGACCCCGGTACCGGCGGTCGCTGCCGCCCTCGACGGCGTCGTAGCGGAAGCCGCTCTCGCTGCGCAGCGTGGCCAGGAACGCCGCCTTGCGGGCGGGCGTGCTGATGCCGGCGCGCAGCATGGCGGCGTTGAGCGCAGGCAGGCCCTCGATCACCTTGGGCTCGTCCGGCAGGGTGCCGTAGATCTGGCGCAGCTCGTCGATGGTCACCAGGTCATGGCCGTTCCAGTCGCCGGCCACGGGCAGCACGTCGGCGCCGCCCTCGACGGGCACGGTCCGCACCGCCGCCGGGTCGAGGGGGTTGGGCAGGGGCAGGTCGAACACGGCGGCGTCACGGCGCAGCACGCCCACCTCGTCACGGCCGTCGCCGTCCCAGTCGCCGGCGACGGGGAACGTCCCCGCACCGGGGGCACCTGCGGTGGCGGGCTCGAGCGGGGCGCCGTCGTCGTCGAGCCGGCTCACCGCCGCGTCGGCCTGTTGGAAGACGCCGATCGAGTCGCGGCCGTCGCCGTCCCAGTCGCCCACGATGGGCAGCGCGTCAGCCCGGCCCGGCGTCCCGAGGGTGACGGGCGCCGACTCGACGCCCAGGTCGACCAGCACGACGAACGCCGCCTCGGCCCGCCGGTAGAGGCCCACGGTGTCGCGACCGTCGCCATCGAAGTCGCCCGCGATGGGCCACACGTCGCTGCGCCCGGCCTCGCCGAAGGGCAGCGGGGACAGCGGGGCGCCCTCGTCGTCACGCAGGTGGAACGTGGCGTCGCCCCGCTGGTAGATGCCCACCGAGTCGCGGCCGTCGCCGTCCCAGTCGCCCGCCACCGGCACCACGTCCGTGGCCCCCGCGGTACCGAACGGGAACGCGGGCAGCGCGGAGCCGGCCTCGTTGCGCTGGCCGAAGGCGCCGGTCGACGCCTGATACCAGCCCACGCCGTCGGCCCCGCCGTCGACGAGGCCCTGGGCCCAGCGCTCCAGGTAGGGGTGAGGGTCGACGGTGCACGGCTCGTCGCTCGACATCTCGCCGCACAGGTTGATCTGGAAGTGGATGTGCGGCGGCGTGGTGCGGGCGTTGCCGGTGCGGCCGACGCTGGCGATCATCTGCCCCCGGCTGACCCGCTGGCCCTGGGCCACCAGGTTCTCGGCGTTGTGCGCGTAGTAGTAGGCGACGCCCGAGTCGCCGAGCAGCCAGACCGTGAGGCCGCCGAGGCCGTCGTCGGTGTTGTCGACCTTGGCGATCGTCCCGGCCTCGACCGCCACCGCGGGCGTGCCCTCGGCGGCCATCAGGTCGTTGCCCTTGTGCTGGCGGGAACAGCCGTCGCGGCAGGCGTGCCAGGAATCCGCGAAGGAGACCTCGTAGGGCAGCGGCACCGGGAAGACGTTGTCAGCCGGGGGCTCGACCGGCGTCGGCTCGGAATCTGGGGCCGGGGGCGCCTGCGCGCCGGCGCCCGTTGCGACGCCGCCCCACACGAGAGCGCCCGCCACCATGGCCGCGGGCCACCGCACCGACCACCTGCGCCCCCTCACCGGCTCGTTGCCTGCTCGCACTCTCTCGTCCCTCCGACTGCGCACTTGCGCCGATCACTGCCCGTCGGCCCAGCCCAGCCGACCGGGCAGGCGGGCGCAAGGCACCGCCCCGACACTACGGCGACTCGTCACCTCCCGGTGTGACAGCGGAAACCCCCTGTTCGCCTCGGCGAGAACACCTCAGATCGATCGGCACCGGTCACTCTAGGTGGTGATCCCGGCCCGTGCTGGGCCGCCTGTAGCGTCGCCGCCGTGAAGCTGGCCGACGTGCCCACCCCCGCCCTGATCGTGGACCGGGCCGCCTTCGACCACAACGTGGCCACGATGGCGGCGGCTCACCCGGGGCCGCGGTTGCGCCCCCACGTGAAGGCGTTCAAGTCGACGGCGCTGGCTCAGAGGTTGGCCCACGCCGGTCACCGCACGTTCTGCTGCGCCACCATCCGCGAGGTCGAGGGCATGGCCGCTGCGGGGCTGGGCGACGACCTGCTGCTGGCCAACGAGGTCCTCGACTGCACCCGTCTCGGCGCGCTCGTCGAGGCCGGCACCGCCCGGGTCACCGTCGCCGTCGACTCGGACGCGACGGTGGCCGCCGCCGCAGGCGGCGGCGTGCACGAGGTGCTCGTCGACGTCGACGTGGGACTGCCCCGCTGCGGGTGCGACCCGGCCGATGCCGGGCGGCTCGCCGATCTCGCCCGGGCGAGCGGGCTGTCGGTGCGGGGGGTCATGGGCTACGAGGGCCACCTGATGCGCGAGCCGCGGGAGACGAAGGCGGTCCAGGTCGAGGCCGCGATGGCCCGCTTGCTGGCCGCCCGCGAGGCGACGGGCGGCGACGTCGTGTCGGCCGGCGGGACGGGCACCTACGACTGCAACCCTTGGGCCACCGAGGTCCAGGCGGGGTCCTACTGCCTGATGGACACGGAGTACCTGCCGCACGCTCCGGCGTTCCGGCACGCGCTGTTCCTGTGGACGACGGCCATCTCGGTCAACCCGGCCGGGTGGGCGGTGGTCGACGCCGGGCTCAAGGCCCTCGGCATGGACCATGGCGACCCCACGGTCGTCGGCGGCGCGTGCTGGTTCGTGTCCGACGAGCACACCACGTTCGGCACCGACGCCGCCCACCCGGTGGCCGTCGGCGACCGGGTCACCGTGCTGCCGGCCCACGTCGACCCCACGGTCGCGCTGCACGAGCGCATGCTGGTGGTCGACACGCACGACGGCGGGCTCGTCGACGGCCACCGACTCGACGGCCACCAACTCGACGGGCACCAACTCGACGGGGACGCCGAGGTGGTCGACGAGTGGCCGGTCGACCTGCGGGGTTGGTGACCTCCGCCGTCCCGGCCGCGGACGGGGCTACCGTGCGCGGGGCATGGCTGCGTCGAAAGATGTCGAGGTCGTCGAGGCGGCGGGGCGCGAGGTGCGCGTCACCAGCCCGCACAAGGTGTTCTTCCCCCAGCGAGGCGAGACCAAGCTCGACCTGGTCCGTTACTACCTGGCGGTCGAGGAGCCCATCATGCGGGCCATGGGCGGGCGGCCCACGCTCATGCAACGGTTCCCCGAGGGGGCGGGCGGCCAGTCCTTCTTCCAGAAGCGGGTGCCCGACAACGCTCCCGACTGGCTCGAGACCACCACGGTCAGCACGGTCAACGGCACGACGTCGCGCGCGCTGGTCGCGGCCGACGTCGCCCACCTGATCTGGGCGGTCAACCTGGGCTGCCTCGGCTTCCACGTGTGGCCCTACCGGGCCGACACCGGCGACGAGGACCACGTCGACGAGCTGCGCATCGACCTCGACCCCCAGCCGGGCACCGGCTTCGCCGACGCCGTGGTCGCCGCCGGCGAGCTGCGCGCGCTGCTCGGCGAGCTGGGCATCGCCTCGTACCCCAAGACCACGGCCAGCCGGGGCGTGCACGTGTACGTCCGGCTCGAGCCCCGGTGGGACGCGTACCAGGTGCGGGCGGGGGCGGTGGCGGTGGCCCGCGAGCTCGAGCGCCGCCGGCCCGACATCCTCACCGCCGCCTGGTGGAAGGAGGAACGGGGTACCCGCATCTTCGTCGACTACAACCAGAACGCCCCGCACAAGACCGTGTTCGGCGCCTGGTCGGCCCGCGCCCGGGTGGGTGGACAGGTCTCGACGCCGCTGTCGTGGGATGCGCTGTCCGAGGTCACGCCCGACAGCCTCACGATCTCGTCCGTGCCGTCGCGGGTCGAGCGCGAGGGCGACCCGTGGGCGGGCATCGCCGAAGCGCCGCAGTCGTTGGAGCCGCTGCTGGCGATGTCGGAACGGGACATGGCCGCCGGGCTCATGGACGCGCCCTGGCCGCCCGTCTACCCCAAGCAACCCAACGAGCCACCCCGCGTCGCCCCCAGCCGGGCACGCGACCCCCAGGCCTGAGGCCGGCGACAACGAGGCCGCGGCCGGAGCGGCCCGGATCCGCAGGCGCCACGAGCGGAACCAAAACGCGTCCGCCCCTGGACACCTCGCCTACGCTGCCCGGCTGTGTTCATCACCAACCACGTGCTGGCCGGCGCCGCCGTCGGCCTGGTGTCCCGCCGGCCGGCGGCGGCCTTCGCCACCGGCGTGGCATCGCACCTGGCCATGGACATGGTCCTGCACTGGGGCGCCAAGCTCGAGTGGGACGAGTTCGTCCGGGTGGCCAAGGTCGACGGCACGATCGGCCTGGGTGTGTGCGCCGCGCTGTTGGCCTCCGTCCCCGCCCGAGCCCGGCCGACGATGCTGGCCGGTATCGCCGGCGCGTGCCTGATCGACATGGACAAGCCCGGCCGGCACTTCTTCGGACGGTCGCCGTTCCCCGCCGCGGTCGACCGATTCCACGGCCGGCTCCAGAACCAGGGCCCGATCGGCGGGCTGGTCGAGGCGGCGACGGCCGCGGGCCTGGCCGCCACCGTCCTCGCGCTGCGTAGTCGCGGCGCCGGGTCGCACCGCCCGGGCTGATCGGCGAACGCGAACGCGACCGGACCGGACCGGTCCCGGACTCGCTACGGTGCGAAGGGCCGTCTCCCCGGAGGTCACCACATGGCAGCGATCGACGCCCGCGACACGCTCGAGGCCGGCGGCGAACGGTACGAGATCCACCGCCTGAGCGCGCTGGACGTCGACCTCGCGCACCTGCCGTACTCGATGAAGGTGCTGCTCGAGAACCTGCTGCGCCACAACGACGGCGTGCGGGTCACCGACGACGACGTGGTGGCGCTGGCGGAGTGGACGGGCGGGCGCAGCGACGGGGCGGAGCGCGAGATCTCGTTCCTGCCCGCCCGGGTGCTGATGCAGGACTTCACCGGGGTGCCCGCCGTGGTCGACCTGGCGGCCATGCGCCACGCGGTCGCCGAGAACGGCGGCAAGCCCGGCGAGCTCGACCCGCTGATCCCCGCCGACCTGGTGATCGACCACTCGGTGCAGGTCGACGTGTTCGGCCGCCCCGAGGCGCTGGCCCGCAACGTCGAGCACGAGTACCAGCGCAACCTCGAGCGCTACCAGTTCCTGCGCTGGGGCCAGCAGGCCTTCGGTCGCTTCTCGGTGGTGCCGCCGTCCACGGGCATCTGCCACCAGGTCAACCTCGAGTACCTCGCCACGGTCGTCGCCACCCGCGACGGCGTGGCCTTCCCCGACACGCTCGTCGGCACCGACTCGCACACGCCGATGGTCAACGGCCTGGGCGTCGTCGGCTGGGGAGTCGGCGGCATCGAGGCCGAGGCAGCGCTGCTGGGCCAGCCCATCTCGATGCTCATCCCCGAGGTGGTGGGGTTCAAGCTGGCGGGCGAGCTGCCCGAGGGCACCACCGCCACCGACCTCGTGCTCACCGTCACCCACATGCTGCGGGCCCACGGCGTCGTCGGCCGGTTCGTCGAGTTCTACGGCCCGGGCGTGGCCAACGTGCCGCTCGAGAACCGGGCGACCATCGGCAACATGTCGCCCGAGTACGGGTCGACCATCACGATCTTCCCGGTCGACGACGAGACGCTGCGCTACCTGCGGTTCACCGGGCGCGCCGACGCTCAGGTCGCGCTGGTCGAGGCCTATGCCAAGGAGCAGGGCATGTGGCACGACCCCGCCGCGGAGCCCACCTTCACCGAGACCCTCGACCTCGACCTGTCGTCCGTCGAGCCGTCCATCGCCGGGCCTGCCCGCCCGCAGGACCGGGTGCCGCTGCGCGAGGCTCAGCAGCGCTTCTCGGTGGCGCTGCTCGACTCCCTCCCCGAGGCCCCCGGCGGCAGACGGGGAACACCCGTGTCGATCGGCGACCAGTACGACGTCGCGGACGCCCTGTCGTTCCCCGCCAGCGACCCACCGTCCGCCATAAGCGACGGGCGACCGCCGACGGCCCGCCCGGTCGACGACGACGCCCCCGACGCCGGCAACGAGGTGCTCGGTCGCCCCCACCAGCGTGTGCCCGTGCGCCTCGACGCCACCTCCGGGCTCGACAGCGAGGTCGAGGTCGAGCTCGACCACGGCCACGTCGCCATCGCCGCCATCACGAGCTGCACCAACACGTCGAACCCGCAGGTGATGGTGGGGGCCGGCCTGGTGGCCCGCAAGGCCGTCGAGCGGGGCCTGACCCGCCGGCCGTGGGTGAAGACCTCGCTGGCGCCAGGGTCCAAGGTGGTCGTCGACTACCTCGACCGGGCCGGGCTGCTGCCCGACCTGGCCAAGCTGGGCTTCGATGTCGTCGGGTTCGGCTGCACCACCTGCATCGGCAACTCGGGCCCCCTGCCGCCGCCCGTCGCCGCGGCCGCCGAGGAGCATGGCCTGGCGCTCGTGTCGGTGCTGTCGGGCAACCGCAACTTCGAGGGGCGCATCAACCCCGACGTGCGCATGAACTACCTGGCGTCGCCGCCGCTGGTCGTCGCCTACGCGCTCGCCGGCACGATGGACATCGACCTCTTGAACGACCCGCTCGGCACCGACGGCGACGGCGCGCCGGTGTACCTCCGCGACCTGTGGCCCACCTCGGCCGAGGTGAACGACGTGGTCGAGAGCGCGCTGGCGTCCGACATGTTCCGCGCCGGCCTACGGCCAGGTCTTCGACGGCGACGACCTGTGGCGCGGCCTGCCCGTCGCCGCCGGCGGCGCTTACGAGTGGTCCGACACGTCCACCTACGTGCGCCGCCCGCCCTACTTCGACCGCATGCCGGCCGAGCCGGCACCCCTCACCGACGTCGAGGGCGCACGGGCGCTCGCCCTGCTGGGCGACAGCGTGACGACCGACCACATCTCCCCGGCGGGAGCCATCCACCCCGACAGCCCCGCCGGGCGGTGGCTCCTCGACCAGGGCGTCGAGCGGGCAGACTTCAACTCGTACGGGTCACGCCGGGGCAACCACGAAGTGATGATCCGCGGCACGTTCGCCAACGTGCGCATCCGCAACCTGCTGGCGCCCGGCACAGAGGGCGGCGTGACCGTCCACCAGCCGTCCGGCGAGCAGATGTCGATCTACGAGGCGGCCGAGCGCTACCGGGCCGAGGGCGTGCCCCTCGTGGTGCTCGCGGGCAAGGAGTACGGCTCGGGCTCGTCACGCGACTGGGCGGCCAAGGGCACGGCGCTCCTGGGCGTGCGGGCGGTCGTCGCGGAGAGCTTCGAGCGCATCCACCGGTCGAACCTCATCGGCATGGGCGTGCTCCCGTTGCAGCTCGCGGACGGTGCCACGCTCGACTCGTTGGGCATCGGCGCCGACCGGGTGGCCGCGGCCACGTTCGCGGTGCGGGGCATCGCCGGCGTCGACCCCGCCGCCCTGCTGGGTGCCCGACTCGAGGTCGAGCTGAGCGGCGACGGCACCACGACGATCCCAGTCGTCGCCCGCATCGACACGCCCACCGAGGCGGCCTACTACGAGCACGGCGGCATCCTCCAGTACGTCCTGCGCCAACACTTGGCGGGCGCATCGACGCCGGCCTGACCGACCCGAGGCTGTCGAGAATCCTGCCGCGGGATCTGGGGTCAGGACCCACGATCCCGCGGCAGGATCTGGCGTGTCCGCCTCATGCGCCTAGCCGGGCCCTGGCCTCGCGCACCAGTCGCACGACCTCCCGCGGCTGGTGCCACACCTGCGCCTCGGTGATCTCGATGACCACGAAGCCGGCGGCGCGGAGGCCAGCCATCCGTTGCGCGTCGTCGACCTGGTCGGTCAGGGCGGTGTGGAAGGTCTCGCTCTGGATCTCGACGATGAGCGGCAGCCGCTCGGCGCAGAAGTCGACACGGCCGATCCAGCGGTCACCGCCGGAGTCGACCTGGCGCCGCATCGCCGGCAGACCCGCCTGCGTGACTATCGACGCGAACCGGCCCTCGAGGTTGCTTGCCGGGGGGACATAGTCGTCGCCCCGCTCGTCGAGCAGGGCCCGCAGCACGCCCAGGCCGGGCCGCCCCTGCACCGACGTCTCGCCGAGGAGGGTGCGCAGCGACCGCCCGGACAGGAGACGACGCCGCCAGGCGTTGTCGAGGGCGCGCGCCGCGCGACGGGGATGCTCGCTGGCACACAGGTCGAGCACCATCCGCTCGGGCCGGACCACCGGAATATCCTTGAGCACGGTCACGTGGTGCGACAGGAGACGCTTCACCTCGTGGAGGACGGCGAGCGACGAACGCCGCCCGGTGACACCCCGCCCGCGGACCACGTGGACCGGGAAGAGCTGGTAGCCGGCGACCTCCCACAGCGCGGCGGCCGTACGGCCGCAGGCGAAGGCACCCGGGGCAGCGTCGAGCACCGCGGTCAGCACCCCCTGCAGGTCGGTCCTCGGTGCGCCCGGGACGCGCAAGAGGCGAGGCGTCACCCGATCGAGCCGGCCGGTACGCACCAGGTGCCGGAGTTGCTCCGGACTTGCCCCTGCGGCCAGCGCGTCGCCGGCAAGAGTGAGGCCGTGCTGCCGCTCGGCGATGTCGTTGATCACGGAAAGGGCTGACACGGGACGAGATCATGCAGGCGACCTGTGACAATGTGGCCAGCCTCAGAATCGTGCCGCGGCTTCGGGGGCCAGGGCCCCAGGAACCGCGGCAGGATTTTCGGGCAGTGGGCCGTTTCAGGTCAGCAGATGGGGGGCGAGGGCGCGGAAGGCGCGGCCGCGGTGGCTGAGGGCGTGCTTGCCGGCCTCGGTCATCTCGGCGAACGTGCGGCCGTCACCCTCGACCGGGACCATGATCGGGTCGTAGCCGAACCCGCCGCTGCCCCGGGGACCGTCGGGGACCACTCCCTCGACCGTGCCGCGCACCACGAACTCGCGAGGCGCGGGCCCGGGCCATGCGACCGCCGCCGCGCACACGTAGCGACAGCCCCGGTCGGCGCCCGGCACGGCCGACAGCTCGTGGAGCACCCGCGGGATCCAGTCACCCTCGTCGGTCCAGCGGGCGGAGTGCACGCCCGGAGCGCCGCCGAGGGCGTCGATCTCGATGCCGGAGTCGTCGGCGATTGCCACCTCACCGGCGGCCGCCGCCACGGCGCGGGCCTTGATGAGCGCGTTCTCCTCGAACGTCTCACCCGTCTCCTCGACCTCGGGATCGCGAGCCTCGACCTGCCACCCGTGGCCCAGGATCGCCTGGATCTCCCCCACCTTGTGGGCGTTGCCGGTGGCCAGCAGGATGCGGGCGCCGCTCACCGCTGCGTGGACACCGGGCGGGGCGCCGGCGGCTCGGCCACCATCTGCTGCTGGAGGCCGATGATCTCGGCGATGCCCTTCTCGCCCAGGCTCAGCATGCTGTCGAGCTCGCTGCGGGTGAAGGCCTGGCCCTCGGCCGTGCCCTGCACCTCGACGAACCGGCCCTCGGACGTCATCACCACGTTCATGTCGACCTGGGCCGCCGCGTCCTCGACGTACGGCAGGTCGAGCAGGGGCTCGCCGTCGACCACGCCGACCGAGATGGCGGCGCAGAAGGCGGTGAGCGGGTGCGCCGGGATGGCGCGCTGCTGGACGAGGCGGGCCAGGGCGTCGTGCAGCGCCACGTAGCCCCCGCAGATCGAGGCCGTGCGGGTGCCCCCGTCGGCCTGGAGAACGTCGCAGTCGACGATGACCTGCCGCTCCCCCAGCCGGCCCATGTCGCACACCGAGCGCAGCGCCCGCCCGATGAGCCGCTGGATCTCCTGGCTGCGGCCCGACGGCTTGCCGTCCTTGACCTCGCGGCGGACGCGCTCGGGCGACGACCCCGGCAGCATCGAGTACTCGGCCGTGACCCAGCCAGTCCCCCGGCCGCGCATCCACCGGGGCACGTCCTCGTCGATCGAGGCGGTGCACAGCACCCGGGTCTGCCCGAAGCTGACCAGGCACGACCCGGCCGCCATCTCGGTGAAGTCACGCTCGAAGCTGATGGGTCGCAGCTGGTCAGGGGCTCGTCCGTCGGCTCTCATCGCCACGCACGGTAACCCAGGCGGCCCGGCGGCCCCGCTCCGGGTCAGACGGCGAACGTCGCCCCCACCTCCGCCAGATCGATCGGCCCGGGGTAGGTGGCCGAGGCCAGGCGGCGCTGGTCGCCCGGGTCGACGCCAGGCGGTGCGTGGGTGAGCACCATGCGCGAGGCACCCACCGTGCCGGCCAGCTCGCCCGCCTGCCGCGCCGACAGGTGCTGGTGCCGCCCCTCGTCCCTCGGGGCGAACGAGGCCTCGCACAGGAACATGTCGACGTCGCCGGCGACGCCGTCGCCCTGCCACTCCGGGCCCGTGTCGGCGCTGTAGAGCAGCGAGCGCCGGTTCCGGTCCACCCGGACGGCCAGCGTCTCGACCGGGTGGTCGGTCGTGCTGAACCTCAGGCGCAGGTCGCCCACGTCGGCGGTCGATCCTCCCGCGATCGGGTGCCACAGGAGCGTCGGCTCGAGCTCACCGATGAGGGTGCGGGCCAGGTCGAGCGTGCCGGACGTCCCGTAGACGGGCAGGCCGTCGAGGTCGAGGACGTACCGCAGCGCGTTGCGCAGCAGGGGCACGTCGAGCCAGTGGTCGGGGTGCTCGTGGCTGAGCACCAGCGCATCGACGTCGCCCAGCTCGACGTAGCGCTGCAGGTTGGCGAGCGTGCCACCGCCCAGGTCGACCACGACGGTCGCACCCGGCGAGCGCACCAGGTAGCCGCTGCAGGCGCCACCCGGCCCCGCGTACGTGCCCGAGCAGCCCAGGACGGTCACGCTGAGATCGCCGCCGGGCCGGTGGTCCACGCCCGGCAGGTTACGCGTGAGTGACCACCACCTGTCCGAATTGCCGGCGCAGCGGCGGAGTCGGGGTCCGGACCCGGCGGATCAGGCGGCGGCCGGGGCCTCGACCCAGGTGCCGTCGTCGAGCCGGTGCACGTTGCCCAACTCGTCGAACCGGGCCAGCAGGTCGCCGGCACCCGGCCGGTCGCCCACCGCGTGCCGCACCTCGTCCCACGTCGTCTGCAGCAACTGACGCCGGTTGGGGCCCACCGACTGGGCGAGCGCGCTGTCCCACAGCTGCCCGACCAGGTCCGCGCCCGCGTGACGCCGACCGCCCTCGCCCACGACGGTGCGGTCGCGCAGCTCGGACAGCGCGGTGCGCAGGTAGTCGACGTGGGGCGTCTCGTCGGACCGGATGTAGGACACGAGGCGGGCGCCGTCACCGTCGCCGGCCACCAGGTCGGGGTCGGCCAGCAGCTCCTCGGCCCACGCGAACGTGTGGAACGCCGAGATCTCGATGAGCAGCAGCCGCACCATGCGGGTGATGAGCATCTCGAAGTCGAAGTCGACGTCGTCTGGCCACTGGCGGCTGGCCAGGGCCGCCGCGCGCAGGGCCGCCACGTCCACCTGGCCACCGCCGGGCGGGACGATGCCCATGCGCTCGAGCATGACGGCCCGCTGGTCGTCGGTGACCGGGTTCTCGAACGCCACGTCTCGCGCCGCGAACCACATGTGCTCGTGGCCGCCCTCCCCGTCGAAGCCGGCCTCGTCGCGGGCGTGCGCCTCGAACAGCCCCGACCCCAGGTGGGCCAGCGCCGTGCCCGTCGTGTCCTCGTCGACGACCCGGCGCAGGTCGGGGATGGGCGAGTGGCGGATCATGCCGCCGAACCCCTCGACGGTGCCGATGCGGGTGAGCGTGGCGATGATCGGCTCGGGCACCCCGCTATCGACCAGGTGTCGGGCCTGGGCCACGTTGGGGTAGTGCTCGGGCCACGTGTCCAGCGGCAGGTCCAGCGGCTCGGAGCCGAAGTCGCGCCGGTGCTTGGCCTGCCAGGCGGCGATGGCCGGTACCCGCTTGGCGGTGCGGGGCGACACGTAGGTGCCGTCGTCGGCGAACCCGCCGTGGCAGCGCACGCCGGCGACGACCAGCGGCTCGGCGTAGCGATGCGACGCCAGGAGCTCGTCGCCGGCGAAGGTGACCTGGTCGGTGGTGGACTCGGTGCGTCCGTCGGTGCTCACGGTTCCCCCTGACGATGTTCTTGCACACTCTATGCACAAATATCGTCCGGTGCCACGGCCACGCTCGCCGCCCAGGGCAACCCCGTCCTGGTGTGGATCGGCGCCACGATCGGCATCATCCTGTCGGGGACGGTCGGCGTGCTGCTCGGCCGGGTGTTCGGCGCCCGGCTGCCCGAGCGCGCCACCGGCATCGGCTCGGCCGCGCTGTTCGCCGACTTCGGCCTGGCGCTGATCGTCACGAACCTATGAGAGCGCCTCGACGTCGGGCGGACCGATGAACACCGCAGCGGGCTGGCCCAACTCGAGCATCTCCGAGAAGTCCGGTCGCAGCTCCGGGGGAAACCGCTCGTCGAGCACCGCTACCAGGAGGTTCTGGCCCATGAGGTCGGCAAGGGAGTCGAGGCCCGCATCCCGCAGCCCGGCGTCCAGTCCGGCACGGAGCTCGTCGTGCCGGGCGATCTCGGCGCTGCTCCGCGGCTCGAAGGAGGCCACTTCGACCACATCCGGGTTCGACCGCCACTGCTCGATGAGCTCGTCCCCGCGGACGAAGGTGACCGTCGCCGTGGCGTCGACCGGTTGTCGGACGCGGTGCAGCACCAGGTTCGTGGCGTAGCCCGCCGGTCCCCCGACGTCCAGGCCGGCGCGCTCCAGCTCGAGCACCAAGCCGTAACCCGCCGACCCGATCGCCATGGCGTCCGACCACTGCACGAGGTAGCGACCTCCCGGGCCCCCGCCGGGGGCACCGCCATCTCGCAGCGCGTCCACGGTGTGCGGCACCAGGTGCGCGAGCACGCGCGATTCCTCCGGATCATGCATCGTGGCACGGGCCGCGGTGGCGGTCAGGCCGGCCGTGGAGCCGACCAGCACCATCAGCAGCACGGCCACGCCACCGCCCGCCGCCCACCGGGGTGGACGCCGGCCCGGTGGGCCCGCCGCCCACGCACTGGCCGCCGACCACACGGTGGCGACGACGAGCAGGACGGTGGTCCCCCGGCCCCAGAGCAGCAGGTACGACCACAGCTGTCCGAAGATGCGGGTCACCGACACCAGGCCCAGCAGCAACGCGACCGCCACGACCACATGGAGCCGCCAGATCGTTGGCGCCGCGTGCCGGCGCCGCCAGGTGATCACCACCGCTGCAGCCCACGCACACAGCAGGACGAGGCCGGAGACGGCCGACCCCAGGGGTGCGACCTCGAACGACCCGCCGTGCCGCGGCAACTGCCAGAGGTCGAGGTGGGCCAGCCACACCTCGACGGCACGGCCGCCCAGGCCGACCGGGGTCTCGGCCGGGTGCGCGAAGTTCTCGCGCAGGATGGAGAGATTGCCCGGATGGTGCCGCAGCTCGTCGATCACCGGCGGCAGCCACAACGTGGCGAGCATGCCCAGCGACAGTGCACCCCAGCCCAGGAGGCGACGCCTCCCCCCGCCATCGGCGCGCCAGGCACGCACGCCCAGCACCACCGCCACGAACGCGAACAGGCCGCCCACCAGCCCGATGTAGGGAACGTGCGTCTGCGCGCAGAAGGAGCCCGCGAAGACGGCCACCGGAAGCAGGGCCAGGTCGTCGCAGACCACCGACCAGACGGCGAGCAGGAACACGACCCACCAGAGCAGCGGCATGTACGGGTTCCAGGGCTCGGTGAGCCGGTCGATCCCGTAGCCGAGCACCAGCAGGCTCAGGGCAGCCGCGACGCCGAGCAGCACACCGCGGCCGCCGCGCCGCCGAGCAATCCAGAGGGCGGCGCCGAGCGCCACCAGGTTGACGGCGCCGGTGGCTGCCTGGAGGGCCCAGCCCGAGCTACCGAAGAGCTTGTAGGCGGGCCACAACACCCAGAAGCTGACGGGGCCCGGGTGACTGCCCTGCAGCCCATAGCCGTGGATGCGGCCGGCGAGCCCCACCATCGGTGCGTCCCTCGTGGCGACGTCTCTCACGCGCAGCTCGATCATGGCGTAGTCGAGCGCGGGGTACCACCGCGGGTCCCGCAGCGCGATCAGGCCCACCACCAGCGGGACCCCGCCGACGAGGAACAGGAGCCCGACGACCGGCCACGCTGTGCGCAGACCGGTGCGGCGCCCTCCGACGACGCCTTCCCCATCGCCGGCCGCGTCATCAGGCGACGTGACTGCCCCGGCGACACCCCCATCATCGGCACGAGGCTGCGCGCCGGTCAGTCCGATCCCCAATGTTCGCTCCCCCAGGATCGTGCACGGGTGGCGACCCCGCCTAGCCCGTCATCGTCCGCCGTCGCGGCGCCACCCACGGAGACTAGCTGGACGACCAGACGGTAGACGCCGGGCAACGTGCCGGCAACGCGCCGATCGCCGGACCTCAGGTCTCGAGGGGCAGCAGCGTGGTGGCCAGCTCGTCCAGCTCGGCGTCCCAGTCGGCAGGGTCGTCCAGCGGCACGACGACGAACTTCGAGGCGCCGACGGCGGTGAAGCGCTCGAGCTGGCGGCGAAGGCCGTCGACGCCCTGCGGTACCACCTCGTGCGGGTCGAGCTCGGGCCGGCGCGAGGCCACGACCTGGGCGATGGCGTCTGGTAGCTCGCCCCGCGTGTAGATGACGAGCACGCCCAGGTGCTCCGGGTCGATCGTGCGGTCGTTCTCGCCGGCCACGTGGGTGATCGTGGCCCACCCTGCCTCGACCTCGGCGGGAACGGTGAAGGACGGCAGCCACCCGTCGCCCAGCCGGCCCGTGCGGCGCAGCTCGGAGGGCGCGGTGCCGCCCAGCCACACGTCGATGGGCTGCTGCAGGGGACGGGGCCGCAGCGTGACCCCGTCGACCTGGAAGTTGTCGCCATCGTGGTGGACGTCGTCCTCGGTCCACAGGCGGCGCATGAGGCTGACAGCCTCGTCGAACAGCCCGGCTCGTGCCCGCTTGTCCACACCGAACGCCCGGTGCTCGGCCGGCACGGGCGCACCGAGGCCCACCCCCGGCAGCAACCTGCCGCCCGACAGCCGGTCGAGGCTCGCCAGCTCCTTGGCCAGCACCACGGGGTTGCGGCCGGGCACGACCAGCACGCTGGTGCCGAGCTTCAGCTTGCGGGTGCGCCCTGCGGCCACGGCCAGGGCGATCAGCGGGTCGGGCGCGGGTCCGGTCAGCCGCTCGCTCAGCCACAGCGAGTCGAAGCCGCGCTGTTCGAGTGCGTCGACGAACCCGGGAAACCGTTCACCGTCGCCGGACAGCGTCTGCGTGCCCAGCCCGATCCCGATGCGCACCTTCACGGCTGCAGCTCCCTCTGCCCGGCCCGCGCCGTGCCGTCGAACCTAGAAGACGATGATCTTCTCGGCGAGGGCGGTGACCTCGTCGATGTCGCCCGTCCACGCGTCCGTCGACAGGTACTTCCACCCGCCGTCCGCCAGGATCACGACGATGGTGCCCGAGTCGATCTCGCCGGCGACCTTGGCGGCCCCCGCCAGGGCGGCGCCGCCCGAGATGCCGGAGAAGATGCCCACGTCGGTGAGACGGCGGGTCCACTCGATGGACTCGCGGGGGCGCACGATGCGCTTGCGGTCGAGCAGGTCCTGCCCGCCCCACTTGTCGTACACCGGCGGGATGTAGCCCTCGTCGAGGTTGCGCAGCCCCTCGACCCGCTCGCCCAGCGGCGGCTCGATGGCGACGATCTTGACCTCGGGGTTCTGCTCCTTGAGGAACCGCCCCACGCCCATGAGCGTGCCCGTGGTGCCCAGGCCGGCGACGAAGTGGGTGATCTCCGGGCAGTCGCGCCAGATCTCGGGCCCGGTGCCCTCGTAGTGGGCACGGGGGTTGGCCTCGTTGGCGTACTGGTACAGGAACGCCCACTCGGGATGCTCGTCGGCCAGCGCTTGGGCGCGGCGCACGGCGCCGTTCGACCCCTCGGCCCCCGGCGTGACGATGATCTGGGCGCCCCACACCTCGAGCGCCTGGCGCCGCTCGATCGACACGTTCTCGGGCATGACGATCTTGATGGGGTACCCGCGGGTGCGGGCGATCATCGACAGGGCGATGCCCGTGTTGCCCGACGACGGCTCGATGATCGTGCGCCCGGGTGTGAGCGTGCCGTCGGCCTCGGCCTCCTGCACCATGTTCCAGGCGATGCGGTCCTTGATCGACCCGGCGGGGTTCTGCCCCTCGAGCTTGGCCAGGATGCGCACGTCCGGGTTGGGGCTGAGTGCGCTGATGTCGACCATGGGCGTGTCGCCGATGAGGTCGAGGATCGAGGAGAAGACGGCCATCGATTGGGTTCCCGGGGCTGCTGTGTCCGACTGGAAAATCCGACTGGTTCGCTCAGCAATGCTACCGGTCGCCGAGCCCCACAGGCTCCTCGGCGATCTCGCCGTCGACCATGCGGTACGACCGCAGGACCGCCGATTCGCGCTTCAGCGACACGATCACGTAGTGCCACGACGGGTCCGGGGCCTGGGTGACGTCGGTGGGCGACGGGTAGGCCTCGGTGTGCGTGTGGCTGTGCATCACGCCGATGATCTCGAGGCCGCGGCCCTCGGCGTCGCGGTCGGCCCGCAGGTGGTCGCGGGGGTCGATCGTGTAGACCCGGCTCGAGGCGGCAGCGTTGCGGCACGGGTAGAACACGCTGGCCCGGCCCGTCGGGGGGTCGCCGGCCAACAGGCCGCACGCCTCGTCGGGCAGGCCGCCGTAAGCGTGGCCCACCATCTGATGCCACACGTCCTCGGTCAGCGACAGCACGAGCGAGGAGGCTACCGGCCGACGGCGGTACCCTGGCCCGTCCCCCTATGGCACGCACCTCCACCCCCACCGGCACCAAGCTGATCGCCGGCAACCGCAGGGCCCGGCGCAACTACGAGATCCTCGAGACGGTCGAGGCCGGGCTGGTGCTGCGCGGCAGCGAGGTGAAGTCGCTGCGCGAGGCCCAGGTGCAGATCGGCGATGCGTTCGCCCGCATCGAGGACGGCGAGGCGTGGCTGGTGTCCATGCACATCGGGGTCTACGCGCACTCGCAGGACTACTCGGGCCACGAGCCCGAGCGGCGGCGCAAGCTGCTGCTGCACCGGTCGGAGCTCGACCGCCTGCGGCACATCGTCGACGAGCAGCACCTGTCGCTCATCCCGCTGTCCCTGTACTTCAAGGACGGGCGGGTCAAGGTCGACCTGGCCCTGGCCCGCGGCCGCAAGAACTACGACAAGCGCCAGGTGCTGGCCGAGCGCGACGCCTCGCGAGAGGCCGCCCGGGCCATCGCCCGCGCCGGCCGCGGCGACTGACGCCGATGAGCGACCACTCCCCCGCGGCCGAACGGCCCAACGCCACCATGGCCGACAACTGGAACGGCGTCGGCGGCGAGCACTGGGTGCGCAACGCGGCGCGCCACGACCGCGCGCTGGCCGCCTACGGCCAGGCGGTGCTCACGGCCGCGGCCGTGGCCCCCGGCGATCGCGTGCTCGACGTCGGTTGCGGCACGGGCGCGCTCACCCGCGCCGCCGGCCGCCTGGCCACCGCCGGCTCGGCGCTGGGCGTCGACATCGGGCGTCCGATGATCGACGCGGCGCTCGCCGACGCTGCGGCCGACGGCACGACACACGTCACCTTCGAGCAGGTCGACGCCCAGGTCCACCCGTTCCCGCCCGGCGGCGTCGATGTCGCGATCAGCCGCTTCGGGGTGATGTTCTTCGACGACCCGGCCACCGCGTTCGGCAACATCCGGCGGGCGCTGGTCGACCGCGGGCGGCTGGTCTTCGTGTGCTGGCAGTCGTTGCTGGCCAACGACTGGATGCTCGTCCCCGCCAGCGCCATCGCCCAGCACGTCGGCGTGCCCGACATGGGCGGCCCCGACGCACCCGGGCCGTTCTCGCTGGCCGAGCCCGACCGCGTGCGGGCCGTCCTGACCGCCGGCGGGTTCGCTGATGTCGCGCTCGACGAGGTGGCTCACCCCATGTGGCTGGGAACCGACCTCGACGACGCGGTCGGCTACATGCGCAACCAGTCACTCGCCCGCGCCATGCTCGCTGACCAGCCATCCGCCTTGGTCGAGCGAGCCATGGCGTCGCTGCGGCAAGCGCTCGCTCCCCATACCGGCCCCGGTGGGCTGTCGCTGCGCGGCCGCGCCTGGCTCGTCACCGCCCGGGCGGCATGACCCGGGGCGACGTGACCGGATCTGGCGTCTCTCACGGCCGCACGGCGCGGTGACAGACGCCAGAACCAGGTCGGTCCCATGGACGCCCCCGGCGGACGTCGCCGTCGCCCGCCCTCAGGACGGCCAGCCGACGATGGGGGCGACCAGGTCGTCGGGGTCGGTCACCACGTCGTAGCCGTCGCGGCCGGCCAGCCAGTCGTGGTTGCGGAGGTGCAACTCGTCGCCGGGGTCGAAGCGGTTGAGCACCACCGTCAGCGGCCACGGCGCCAGCGCGGCCGCTGACAGGCGCACGCCGTTGATCGTGCCCAGACCGGCGTCGGCGACCAGCAGCACCCGCTCGGGGTGCAGCACCTCGGCCAGCCTGACCGCGTCGCCGTCGGCGGCGACGGGCGAGCGCACCCCGCCGGCCGCCTCGACCACCCCCACCCCCACCGCCGGCGGCCACGCCAGCTCGCTCACCAGGTCGGCCACGGTGAACGGCGCCCGACCCAGCGCCTCGGCCGCCATCGGCGGTGCCATCGCCACCGGGTACCAGCGGTGCTGGGGGCACACGACGGCCGGGTGGTCGCCGGTGGCGTGAGCCAGCAGGGCGGCGTCGGTCTCGCTCAGGTCGTCGCCGGGATCGTACGACTGGGCGGGCTTGCGGGCGGCGACGATCAGCCCACGACGCCGCAGCGCGCGGGCCAGCCGACACGCCACCCAGGTCTTGCCGACCTCGGTGCCGGTGCCGACGACCAGGACGAGGCGCTCAGGACGGTGCGTCACCGGGCCGCCCCGTCGACTGGGTCGGCGCCGGCAGGTCCGTGAGCGCGGCGGCGAGCCGGTCGATCTGGTCGTCGGTGTGGGCGGCCGACAGCGCGACCCGCAGCCGGGACGTGCCCGGGGGGACGGTGGGCGGACGGATGGCGGGCACCAGCAGCCCGCGGTCGAGCAGGACGGCGGCCGCCGCCATCGCCACGGCCTCGTCACCCAGCACCACGGGCACGATGGGGGTGGGGTGACCGGGGCGCAGGCGGTCGACGTGGCGGCGCAGGCGGGCGACGAGCGCGTGGCCCTCGTCCGACCGCACGATGTGGACGGCAGCCAGCGCGGCGGCCACGTCGGCGGGGGTGGGTGCGGTGGTGAAGATGAACGGCCGGGCCCGGTTGCGCAGCAGGTCGACGTAGCGCCCCGGCCCGGCCACGAACCCACCCAGCGACCCCAACGCCTTGGACAGCGTGCCCATGCGCAGCACGGTCACCCCGTGGTCGGCCGCAGCGCTCGACACATCGACGTCGGGCCCGAGCACCGCGTGGGCCTCGTCGAGCACCACCAGCGCTCCGTGCCCGGCACACACGTCGATCAGCCCCCGGATGTCGGCGACGTCGCCGTCCATCGAGAACGCGCTGTCGGTCACCACCAGCACGGGCCCTCGTCCCTCCGCGTCCTCGTCGACCAGCAGCTTGGCCAGGTGGTCGAGGTCGGCGTGGCCGTACACGCGCACCCGGGCGCGGGCGAGGCGGGCGCCGTCGACGATCGATGCGTGGTTGAGCTCGTCGGACAGGATCGTCACGTCGGCGCCGCCCAGCGTGGCCAGCAGGCCCAGGTTGGCGGCGAACCCCGTGGGGAACAGCAGGGCGGCGTCGGTGCCCTTCCACGCCGCCAGCTCGGCCTCGAGCTCGGTGTGCAGGGGACGCGAGCCGACCACCAGCCGCGACGCCCCCGACCCCGCGCCCCACCGGTCGAGCGCCGCGTGGGCTGCGGCGACCACGGCCGGGTGGTGGGTCAGGCCCAGGTAGTCGTTGGAGGCGAAGGTGACCACGGACCGCCCGTCGACCTCGCCGGCGACCGGCCCCGTGGTCGCCACGTCGCGCGTGACCCGCCAGCGTCCGGCCGCCCGGATGCCGGTCAGCTCGGCGTCGACCCGCCCGTCCCAGCCGGGCGTCACGGCCGGGCGCCCCCGGCATCGGTGGCGCCCGTGCCGGCACGTGACACCTCGGCGATGGCGGCGGCGAGCGTGTCGACGATGCGCTCGACCTCGTCGTCGGTGACGGTGAGCGGGGGCATGAGCACCACGACGTCGCCGAGCGGGCGCAGCAACACCCCGCGACGCACCGCGGCGGCGCACACCCGGCGGCCCCACCGCAGCCCCTCGGCCGGGGGCGCCAGCTCGACGCCCGCCATGACACCGCACAGGCGCACGTCGGCGACGCCGGCCAGGGGCGCGAGCCGCTCCCCCGCCAGCCGCGCCAGCGTGGCGGCGCGGGCCCGCACGTTGGCCAGCACGTCGTGCTCGTCGATGAGCCGCAGGTGGCGGAGCGCGACCGCCGCGGCCAGGGCGTTCCCGCTGTAGGAGTGGCCGTGGTAGAAGGTGCGCTCCGACAGGTCCGGGCCAAGGAACGACTGGTAGACCCGGTCGCTCGCAACCGTGGCCGACATCGGCAGGTAGCCGCCGGTCAGGCCCTTGCCGATCGCCATCAGGTCCGGCCGCAGCCCGCACTGCTCGCTGGCGAACAGCGTGCCGGTGCGACCGAAGCCCGTGGCCACCTCGTCGCAGATCAGCAGCACGTCGTGCCGGCGGCAGGCGGCGACCAGAGGTCCGTAGGCACGCGGATCGGCGACGAGCATGCCCGCCGCGCCCTGCACCAGCGGTTCCAGCACGACCGCCGCCAGCCGCGGGCCGTGCTCGTCGACCAGCTCGGCGGCGACCTGCAGCGCCCGCGGGTCGTCATATCCCGGCGCCCGGATCACCGGGCTGCCGCCGGCGCCCCCGAACCCGCCGAACCGCAGGGGGTCGAACAGGTCGGTGCCGAACCCGCCGGCGCCCACAGACAGCGAGCCGACGGTGTCGCCGTGGTAGGCGTGGCCCAGGGCCAGGTAGCCGGTGCGCCCTCCGACGCCCAGGTTGGCCCAGTGCTGGAAGGCGATCTTCAGCGCCTGCTCGACCGCGGCGGCCCCGTCGGACGCGAACAGGAAGTGCGGCGCGTCGACGGGCACGACGGCAGCGAGCGCCTCGGCCAGCTCGACGACCGTGCGGTTGCCGTTGCCCAGCAGGGTCGAGTGGGCGACGCGATCGATCTGGTCGCGCAGGGCCTGGTCGAGCTCGGGCACCCGGTGGCCCAGCGTGGTGACCCACAGCGACGAGATGGCGTCGAGGTAGCGACGCCCCTCGACGTCGATCAGCTCGCGGCCCTCACCTGCCTCGACGATGACGGGGTCGTTGTCGAGGTAGCTCGCCATCTGCGTGAACCCGTGCCACACCACTGCGGCATCGCGCTCACCCCACGACCGGGCGTCGACCATGACCAGGCAGCGTGACAGCGTCAGCCGGCGCGGGGCGAATCAGACGCGGGCGGCGACGGTTCGCCGCCGGCCCGGTCCAGCCGGAACACCCGGAGGTCTCGACCGCTGCGCTCGACGTAGTTGTCGTAGGCGGGCCATGCGGCGATGAGCCGGGGCCATGTCTCTGCCTTGTCGTCCGGCGACAGCAGGTGCGCCACCACGTCGTAGTCGTCGCCCCCGAACGAGGCCCGCGCCCGGGGCGTCCTGACGAGGTTGGTGCTCCACGCCGGGTGGTGCTCGCGCCCGAAGTTGCTGCCGACCACGTAGAGGGCGTCGCCCTCGGGCACGCAGGCCAGCGGCACGGTGCGCGGCTGCCCCGACTGCGAGCCCGTCGTGGTGAGGATGACCGTCGGCACCATGCCAGCGCTCATCGTGGTGCGCCCGCCGGTCAGCCGGTGCACGAGCCGGTCGAGGCGGGGCACCACGGACGGCGCCACCTTGGCGAAGGCGGGGCTCGCCGCCATCTTGATCACCGCTCGCCCCACGGGACTGTCCGTCGACACCTTCATCGACCGGGCAGCGTAGGGCCTGCCCTGGGTCTCGGAGTCACGGTCGGCAGGTACACTTGTGACGCTGCTTGACAAGGGGCTGATCGGTTTCGACGTTGAGACCGGAAGTCGAATCGTGCGACCGGAGTTGCTCAGACTCCTTAATCGGGGCACCAAACACAACTGCCGATAACCAGACGCAGTACGCACTCGCCGCCTGATTGAACCCAGGCGAACGAGAGCACTAGCGACCAGCGATGGCACGCGGGGCCTGATCACCGCAGCCTGGCAACAGAAGCGGTGGTTGACGGCGGGAAAGACCGCTGACAGCGGGAAAGTCTGCTGACCTCAGGGAAAGACCTGGCGGTGGCCCTCTAGCAGGGCCAACCGACCCGGCGGTACGGCAGCCGTAGAGCCGTAGTTCTCGGGAATGGTCGTAGCGCGGTCGGCAACCGCTTGGCGGACGGGGGTTCGATTCCCCCCAGCTCCACAACAGGGTTCGGGTACACAACCACACTGCCTGGGCGCGACAACGGCCCCGACCGGGACCGGTGCGGGGCCTCTGACCTGCTCAGATGAGCAGCTGTGTCTGGCGCACTCGGAGGGACTCGAACCGCGGCCTGGAGACGTTGCTCATCAGGGCGCGCATCGCTCGTGGGTGGAGCCAGCGCCAGCTCGCCCGATGTGCCCGGAGTCGCCGAGCAGCAGGTGCCGCGCTACGAGGCGACCGACTACCGCTCGGCCAGTCTCGCCCGCATCTGCGACATCGCCGCCGCCCTCGACGTCACCATCACCGAGCGCCTCTCCCTGCGCGGGCCCGATGCAGCCTGAGGCGGGACACCAGAGCCGGCGTCCAGTGACATCAAGCGGCGCGGTTCAGGGTCGCGGGCTATGGGACGCTCGTTCGATACGCGACGTTGTGGTCGACGGCCGACCAGAACGCCGACTCGGTCGCGCTCGCAGCAGCGAGTCATCCCGGAGGGAAGGCTGGAGGCTATGCAGATCGGCGTCGTCTACCCGCAGACCGAGCTACGGGGCGACCCGACCGCGGTTCGCCGGATCGGACGGACGATCGAGGACCTGGGCTTTGCCCACCTCCTCGCCTTCGACCACGTGCTCGGTGCGGTCCACGCCGATCGAACGCCTCCGCTGCCCGGCCCCTACACCGAGCACGACCCGTTCCACGACCCGTTCGTCATGTTCGCCCATCTGGCGGCCATCACCGAGCGAATCGAGTTCGCCACCGGGATCCTGATCCTTCCGCAGCGCCCGACCGCGCTCGTGGCCCGCCAGGCGGCCGATGTTGATCTTTTGTCGGGTGGCCGGCTGCGCCTCGGGGTGGGCGTCGGCTGGAACTACGTCGAGTACGAGGCCCTCGGGCAGGACTTCCACACGCGGGGCGCCCGGCAGGAGGAGCAGATTGGACTGCTTCGCCGGTTCTTCACCGAACCTGTTGTCGACTTCTCGGGCCGCTTCGACCGGGTTGCCAGAGCCTCGCTCGTGCCGAAGCCGGCGCGCTCCATCCCGATCTGGCTTGGTGGATCTGGCGAGGCGGCGTTCGACCGGGCCGCGCGGCTCGCCGATGGTTTCATCTTCTTTGGGGGTGGCATCGACGCCACCGTCGACGCTTGGATACGGCTGCGTGATCGCCTGGGCAGCCTCGGCCGGTCGGTCGAAGGCTTCGGCACCGACTATGTGTCGCTCAGTCGGAGCGTCGTTGACCTCACCGCGGAGATCGATGCCTGGCGCGACGCAGGCGGTACCCACGTCTCAGTGGTCACGATGGGCCTCGGCTTGGACTCGGTCGACGGCCACATCGATTACCTTGCCTCGGTCGCAGACGCGCTCAGCCTGTCATGACGACCTCGGACTACGGAGTGCACCTTCGGTCTAAGCGGCGTCTGAGTCTTCTCCCGATTCGGTGATCTCGACCCGATCGGTGTAGAAGGCCAAGTGGCCCTCGATCCGCGCCACGGCCGCGTAGGGGTGTTCGTAGGTCCAGATCGCGTCCTCGAGCTCTCGGTCTGGTCCAGCGATGCTGTAGTAGGACGCGTCGTCCTTGTACAGGCAGTAGGTCGAGGTCGGACTGGATCGCAGCAACGTCCGGTCGACGTCGTTGATCGGGATGTAGCGCACCGGCGGGTAACCCGCTTGGCGCAAGGTCAACGCCGTGATGGTGTCGGCCACGACCCGGTCGCCGACCCGCACGATGACTCGTTGGCCCGCCGGTTCAACGGTGATTGGGTGGACCCGCCCGGGGATCTTGGGTGTCCGATTCCCCATGGTGCTGCCCTCCTGTGATGCGTCGGTAGCGGATCGATGAGTCAGCCGGAGATGAGGTCGAACTCGTTGCCTTCGACGTCGCCGAAGGTCGTCCAGCGTCCGCCGCCCTGTTCGATGTCGCGGATCTTTTGCGCGCCTAACCCGAGCAGTCTCTTGGTCTCGACTTCGAACTCGGTGGTGATGAGGTCGAGGTGGAGGCGGTTCTTGACCGTCTTCGGCTCGGGAACCTGGTGGAACGCCAAGCGGGGTCCGTGCACGCCTTCGTCGTCGACCAGCACGACCGCGTGCTGTTCAGTCGGGTGCTCGGCGACCTCTCGGCCGAGGACCTCGGCCCAGAAACTCGCAAGTGCGGCGGCGTCGGCGCAGTCGACGGCGACGCCAAAGAAGGTGTTGCTCATGACGGAATCTCCTCAGGGTTTGGGTGGTCAGACCCGGGCGCTCTTGTGGTTCAGACGGCGGTGCGGCCGCCGTCGACGGGGATCACTGCGCCGGTGATGTAGCTGGCCTTGTCGGACGCGACGAAGGCGATGACCTCGGCGATCTCTTCGACCTGCGCGCCTCTACCGACCAAGGTCGTCGTGCCGAGCTGATCGGTGCGCTCGGGATTCGCGCCGTCGGTGTAGACGGGCCCAGGCGCGACGGTGTTGACCCGAACGCCTCCGGCACTGAACTCAGCCGCCCAGGAACGTGACATGGCGGTCAACGCGGCCTTGGTGGCTCCGTAGGCGGCACCGCCGGCCAGGCCGATGCGCCCGGCCATCGAGTCGAGGCTGACGATGCTCCCGTAGCCCCTGTCGGCCATGCCCGGCACGATCGCGGCCACGAGCTGGTAGGCCGAACGCACATTGGTTGCGAACAGCGCGTCGAACGTCGCCACCTCGAGTTCGGTCGTTGGTCCGAACCACGAGAACCCGCCGTTGTTGACAAGGACGTCCACGACGCCAGCCTCGGCTGCCAGCCGCGTCACGTCGTCGGCATCGCCAAGGTCAGCGGCGACGAAGCGGGCGTGGCCACCCGCCTCTTCGATCGCTCGCACCGTCGCCGCACCACGCTCGGCGTCTCGGCCATGCACGACCACCGTGAAGCCGTCGCTCGCCAGCTTCATGGCAACCGCACGACCGATCCCGACGTCGCCCCCGTTACGAGTGCGACTCGAGGCTCGACCTTGTTTTCTCGACCATGACAACCGCCTCTGAACGATCGGACAGATCTGTCTGTGAAAGTCGATGCCCGCGCCACGAGGTCCATCGGGATCAGTCGACGACGTGACTCGTTGGCGTTAGCGCAACGTCGATGTTGCACGGTTGCGTGGAATACAGACGCGACCGCGGCGGCGACGATCTCGCTCCCTCCTCGATCTTGAACCTGCGGCAGGGTCACGGCGAGCTCCACGGCGAGCTTGAAGACCACGATGGTCAGTGGATCGAGGCTCACCCGGCTGTCGATCGAGACCTCGCCGAGCTCGGCATGCTCGCGACGGCCGATCAACACCGAGAGCGCTTTCGAAGCACGCCCGCGTATCCCACGGCGAAGAGCTGCTCGGTCTGTTTCATCACCCTCACCGCCCATTTCCTTCGGCGGACGGAGCTGTTCCTGCGTCCAGTTTCCGTCGGTTGTTCGTCCATGACCGTTCGCCGGACCACCGGTGACGGTCACCGCAGCCGTCGACTCGCGCCATTACTTGCTCCGTTCCTGAGGGATTGTGGGTTGTGTCATCGGGGCTGTGTCTCGCGCTGACCAGCGGGCCGCCGCCGGTCATCTCTGGCGCAACGTTCCATTGTGGTCGT
>CAVTKV010000006.1:0-170458 GCA_963735395.1 uncultured Acidimicrobiales bacterium
CCCAGCGGCGTCACCCACAGGTCGGCCTCGACCGCGGAACATCCGCCCGGGAGCGTCTCGGCGACCGGGCCGGGGCCGAGCACGGGCCCGGCCGGACGGCGGTGGATCCGTGCTCGTGATCGGGCGGCTCTGCAACAGCACGACGGCGTCGCCGTCGATCGCCCACTCGATGTCCTGCGGGCCGCCGAAGACCTCGGCCGCCCGGCGAGCCAGAACGGCCAACGCGGCGAACTGCGCCTTGCCGAGTCCAGGGAGCGTGTCTCCTCGGCCGACCCGCTTGCCGGCCGTCGTCAGGCTCAGTTCGATGCCGTCGACCTCGCCGGAGACGAGCTGGTGCGGGCCGCCTTCGACGGCGGTCAGCAGCAAGCGGTCGGTGCGTCCGGTCATCGGGTCGGCACCGAACAGGACGCCACCGAGGCGCGGACGGATCATGGGCTGGACGAGCACGGCCATCGGCGATGCGTCGCCGTCCTCGAGGACGGCGGAATCGATCACCTCGTCGACTGCCTCCACGAAGGCGTCCCAGCCGGTGACGTCGAGCACGGACTCGAAGCGTCCGGCCATCGAGGACGAGGCGCCGTCCTCGATCGTCGACGACGAGCGCACGACGAGCGCCCGGGCGCCCTCGTTGCCGAGCGTGCGCCACGCGGCACCTGCCGGGCCGGGCCGGTCGAAACGTGAGGGGTGCGACCAGCCGCGGGCGGTCCCAGGCCGTCGTCAGGACGGCCCCGGGCAGGACGGGCAGGCCGGCGTGTTGCGCGTACGGCCAGGTTGGCGGCCTTGGCGCCGACGAGCGATCCGTCGGTCGCACCGTGATCGGTGAGATCGACCAGGTCAGGACGTCGGAGAGCACCAGGAAGGTGGGCACTCGCAAGGTGACCACCATGTGCTGGGGGAGGGGGGTACGTCTCCATGGCGACACACTGCCGGGTGGCGCTTGCACACCGGTCGCCGGACCGCTTGCAGCGTCCTGGCACCCCGCCGGTCGTCCGGCGGGACTGCGGGTCAGCGCTCGTACACCGCCAGATCGACGGCCTTGACCGTCGCCCACACCTCGCTGCCGGCACCAGCCGCTTCCACGTACGCGGGCGGCGGTCACCTCGACGTCGTGGCCGGCCGTCTGGCGATCGACGTCGGGCCGCTGGTCGACGCGGAGGGCGCGGGGGGCGAGCGACGGCCGCGCGCCGTCAGACGCACCACGCGGGCGGGACCATGCCGTTGTCCACGCGCGTCACCACGGCGGTCGGCCGGCGTCGACCATGGGGATGCGCCACCACAGGGCCAGCGCGCCGCCGAGCAGGCCAGGGCCACCAGCGGTCGAAGCCGTCGGCGCGGTCGGCCATCAGCCCGGCGCGGTGGTCGCCCCGTCGACCAGCTCGGCCGGGTCGACCAGGGGCCGGCCCGACGGGAGCGACGCCCGGTCGAGCACCACCACCGTGGTGCCTGCCGTCCTCAGCTCGATGCCCTCGACCCAGGGCGCCAATTGGTTGTGGAGGGTCGCCGCGGCCGTCGGCCAGGTCAGCGGGAGGGCGTGCCCTCCTGCGCCGCCAGGCGGGCCACATCGGCCTCGCCGGGCGGTTGCCGCCCGTGTAGCCGACCCGCCAGGTACGCCCTGCCGAATCGGTGAGGCACCCGGACGCGGCGTGGAGCTCGGCGGAGACCAGGTCGTCACGCAGCCGGTCGATGTTGTCGCGCCCCTCTGGGCGCCCGGCCAGGCCGTCGGCGGCGGCCAACCGCCCCGCGTCGCGCGCGGCACCAGGGCGAGCACGCCGGCCGCCACGACCACGGTGATACCGGCGAGCGCCATCACGGTGCCACCTCCGAGCCGTGCCGCCGCCTGCCGGCGAGCGAGGCGGGGCTGGCGCGCCTCTCCACGCCGGCGACGAGCATGAAGCACACGGTGGCGGCCGCCAGTCGCGGGCCGTGCGCCCACACGCCCATGCGGCCGGCGACCGACGCCCCGTCGGTGCCCTGGGTGACGACCCACCAGGCGGCGCACGCCAGCCCCGGGAGGGCCACGGCCAGCAGCACGGTGCGGGCGGTGATGATGGGCGAACCAGACCACCGAGCGGGGGCGCAGCCACCCCACGAGCCGTCGGACCGCCCGTCGCGGAACAGCGCCGCCACGTGCGGGCCGTGATCGGCCAGCGAGCGGATGGCCGTGCCCAGCCAGTTCGCCGATGGCGACGACGAGCAGCCAGACCCACGGTGCCACGAAGGCTCGGTGGCCACGGCCACCGCCACCAGGTCCAGCAGGTAGTCGTCGAACCAGGCGCGACGGTGCGTCGGCGCCGACCGTCGCCGGCGGCACCTCGACCTCGTCGACGAGATGTGCGGTGACCGAGCGGTTGCGCGCGGGGCGAACGGGCGGCCGCGCAGGACGGCGTCCGGGCGCAGGGGGCCGTCTGTGGCCAGGGGATCGAGCGGTGGATCGAGCGGTGGATCGAGCGGTGGATCGAGCGCCGGATCGACAGGTGCCGCTGGGGCCTCGGTGGGGGGCGAGGTGGCGTCGTCGGTGTCCACGCCGGCGTACGGGACACGCTCCTCGGCCCCGCTGTCGAGGTTGAGCGCGGTGAACGCCCTGACCGCGGCGGCCTCGCGCTCGCTGAGCCCGTCGTCGGCCTCGAGGTCGATGCCCAGGCGGGCGACGCGGTCGAAGGCGCGCGTCAGCCGGTCTCCTGCCCGTCCGCGACCGCCGGCTCGACATCTTCTGCAGAGCTCATCGGTCTCGTCCCCCAGACTCCCCACCCGGCCACGTCGTGGATGGGGAGATTGTGCACCACCGTGCCCCGCCGCGCGCCGCGAACCGTGGCGACGGGAGGGTAGCGGCGGACCTAGGTCAGCGCGGCCCCGTCCCGGAGCCGCCGGGCACGATCGGGACCTGCGCCTGGGCGGGCACGTGGGCCGCGGGCCCCGGATGGTCGGGTCGCGCCCGCTCGACCGGCTCCGCAGCCGGAGGCTCGAGCTCGGCCTCGGGCGGTGCGGGATCCACGGGTGCCGGCTCCGGTGCCGGGTCGGGTTCGTGCTCGACGGGCTCGGGCGCAGCAGCCGCCTCGGCCGGGGCCGGCTGGGTGCGGGCTCGGGACCTGGCTGGGCGGGTGCCGGATCGGTCGGGGGCAGGTCTCCAGGCGGCAGGTCTGCAGGCGGAGGTCGGCGGCGGGGTCGGCCGGTGGCGGGTCGGCCGGCGGGGCGTCGGCCGGTGGGGCGTCGGTGGAGGTGGGCCCGGCGGTCGGCTCGATCGGTGCGGGCTCGGCGGGCGGAGGCTCCGTCGTCGCGGCCTCGGTGGGGGCCGGCTGGGTCGGCACGGGGTCGGGCGCCGGGGCGGCCACGGGCGCGGGCGTCTGCGGCGCGACGGGCTCGGGCGCTACCGCTGGCGCCAGGGTGGTCGGGACGACCTCGGGCTCCGTGGTCGTCGTGGTGGCGGCCGTGCTGGCGGTGTCGGTCTCCGGGGTGGGGACCGCGGCGGGGGCGGCGAGAGCGGGTCCGGATGCCGGTGCGTCGACGACGACCGGTCGCACGGCGCACCCCGACCCTTCGGCGTCGTCGCACGACGACCCGCCGTCGGTCCCGTCGGAGGGCACCACGAGGGCGGGGGTCAGGCCGTGCTCGATGATGGGCATGACGTGGTTGCTGATCGCGGGCATCACCACGGTGGCGGCCACCGTGGCCACGATGCCGGTCGTCGCCGCGGCGGCGGCGACGCTGAGCATGCTGGCGGTCGTGGCGGCGGCGGCCGCCTTCACGGCCACCACCCGGCCAACCGTCCGCACGCCCGGGCGGCGGGGAGGCTCGTGATCCTGTCGCCGAGCGTGACCCGGCGCATGGTGTCGACGAGCACCGGCTCGTCGACCAGTTCGAGGGGTTCGGCGGGGCCGCGCGCCCGGCGGATCTTCGAGCCCAGCTCGGCGTACCAGCTCGGTGCGTCGGGGTCGCGCAGGTCGCCGTCCCACACGCGGTCGGCGAGGCGGGGGTCGAACTGGGTCATGTCGACCCACAGCTCGTCGCGGCTCGCCGTCATGCCGTCTTCACCCCGTCGCCGAACTGGACCGCCAGGCGCCGCAGCGCACGGTGGCACAGCACCCGCACGGTGCCCGGCGGCCGTCGCATGATGGCGGCGACCTCGGCCACCGACAGCCCGCCCACCACGCGGAGCAGCACCGCCTCGGCCTGCTCGGGGGTCAGCTCGGCGATCAGCTCGGCGATCGCACCCTGGGCGCCCAGCCGGTCGAGGACGGCCGCAGCGGGGTCGCCCCCCGGCCCCAGGCCGACGACGACGTCGAGGCGATCGGTCGACATCACGTCGGTGCGCTGGCGGGCCGTGCGCCGCCGGTGGTCGATCAGGCGGCGGCGAGCGATCGTGAACAACCAGCCTCGAAAGGCAGCCTCGTCGCCGCTGAACTGGGCGAGGCCGCGCGCAGCGCCGATCCACACCTCGCTGGCCAGGTCGTCGGCCGCACCCGGCTCCTGGGCACGCAGGTACCGCAGCAACAGCGGTTGATAGGCGCGGAACAACTGGGTGAGCGCCCAGTGCTCACCTCGTCCCGCCGCTTCTACGACGTCCGGTAAATCGGCACCGCGAATCATCTGCCCGGCGGCACTGTAGCCACTCAGCGTGGTGCCTGTCCCCTCTGCGTGGATCGTCGGGTGATCTGGAGCGACCCGTCGGTGCGAGTGGCGCGGCCCCCGAAACGGACGAACCGCCGGCACAATGCCGGCGGTTCGACAGCGTGGCCTGCAAGCAGGCGGGGTGGATCAGACCACCCGAACGTTCTGAGCCTCGTCGCCCTTCCTGCCCGGTCCGATGTCGAACTCGACAGCCTGGCCTTCGTTGAGGGTCTTGTAGCCCTCACCCTGGATGTTCGAGAAATGCACGAACACGTCGTCGCCATCTTCACGCGAGATGAAGCCGAAGCCCTTTTCCGCGTTGAAGAATTTCACTGTTCCTGTAGCCAATTGTCTCTCTCTTCAGTAGCGAGCCGATCCGCGACCAGCTCCAGGGAACAATGTATCGGACTCGGGGCCCGCTACTTGTAGCGATAGGTGATCCGGCCTCGGCTGAGGTCGTACGCGGACACCTCGACCTGCACCCGGTCCCCCGGGAGGATGCGGATGCGGTTCTTGCGCATCTTGCCGCTGAGGTGGCCCAAAACCATGTGGCCGTTATCGAGGCAGATGCGGAAGTGGCCCCCCTTGAGGGCCTCTTCGGTTCGTCCTTCAAGGATGAAAGCATCGTCTTTTGTCTTCGCCAAGCGGTCTGTCCTCGCTCCTAGGCAACTGGTCCATGCTACGTAACTGCAGGCCCGATGCCACGCATTCCCGATCCGGGGAACCCGGTCGACCCGGGCGGAGCGATCAGGCCATGACCCCCAACGGGCGCGCCTGGTGGCCGGGGAAGACGGTCGGCAGGTCGCCGGCGCCCACGCCCAGCCGGGCGGTCACGACCTCGGCGAGCACGTCGCGGTAGTCGTTCCACCCCGGTACGTCGCCCTGGTCGAGCAGGTCGGGTGCCAGGCCCTGCCAGGCGCCGTGGACGGTGCCGCCGGCCAGGCCACCGCCCAGCAGCAGCACCGCGGCGCCGTGCCCGTGGTCGGTGCCGGCGTTGGCGTTCTGCTCCACGCGCCGGCCGAACTCGGTCATCACCACGACGTTGACCTGGTCGATGCGGTCGCCGATGTCGGCGACGAACGCCCCCAGCGCCTCGCCCAGCGACGTCAACGACCCGGTCATGTCGCCGCTGTCGACCGTGCCGAGGTTGGTGTGCATGTCCCACCCGCCCACGTCGACGCACGCGACCCGCAGCCCGACGTCGGCCTTGAGCGAACGCGCCACCTCGGACAGGCTCTCGCCGAGCTCGCCCTCCGGGTAGGCGGCCGTGGCCTGGTACCCGACCGCGGACAACACCGCGGCCGTGCCCAAGCCCTCGAGCGTGGTGGCCACGTCGTTGGCCATCGGGTGGTCGAGGCCGGTGTAGAGGGCGGTCAACGCCTGCGTGGTGCGGGCGTGCAGGTCGGCGTCGCCCGCGTGCAGCTTGAACGCGTCGACGGTGCGCAGCGACATCGACGGCTGGTCACCGGCCAGCGCCCGGCTCACGGTCGTGCCGGCGGTCAGCGCTCGGAACGTGGTGCCGGGGCCCATCACGTCGAGCACGCGGTCGAGCCAGCCCTCCACGGCCCCGGCCGACGACCCGCCCCGCTCGAGGCAGTCCTGGGCCTGGAAGTGGCTGCGCGAGATGTCGGGCGTCGACACCGCGGGCACGGCGGTGAACAGCCCGCGGTTCCACAGGTCGTGCAGGGGCGCGACGCGGGATGCAGGCCGAACCCCCGGTCGAGGGGCAGCAGCGCGCCGCCGGGCACCGCGATCCCGGGCCGGGCCGCGCCCAGGTGAGGGTCGTCGGCGGGGACGACAGCCGAGAGCCCGTCCATGCCGCCGCGGAGGAAGAGCACCACCAGCGAGCCCCCCGCTCCCTGCAGCCCGAACGAGGCGCGAGCGGTCGCCAGCTGCGAGCCGAGGGCGGCGACGCCCGCCGCCCCGGCACCGGCGAGGAACCGCCGCCGCGTGAACCCGCGGCGCCACAGGTCGGAACGGTCGTGGCGGTCGGCCTCGACGCGGGCGGCGCGGGCCCGCAGCATCGATTCGGCGGGGTTGGGGCCGAGGCGGCCGATGTCCGGGCACTCGGGGTGCAGGGACAACGGGGTGCGGTCGTCGGTCACGGGTCGGCACCTCACCTGAGCGAGAAGTACGGCGAGTCGAGCACGAGGGCGATCGCCCCCATCGCCTCGTCGTTGGCCACGTAGGGCTCGAGCGGGGCGGCGGGGTCGCCGCCGAGGAAGGCCACCAGCGCGTCGCGGTGGGCGGGCTGGAAGGCCTGGAAGCACAGGCACTGGCACAGGCTGTCCACGTACTCGCCCACGGTCGACGCCGGCAGGCCGGACACCAGGCCGACCGGGTCGGGGCGGCTGAGCCCGTCCTCCCAATCGCCGATCAGCATCCGGTGGGTGTTCCACGTCTCGACGATGCCCCCGGCCGACCGCCAGGCGGCGTGGACGTCGGGGAAGCCGTTGGGCGCCGGCCAGCTCAGAGGGCGGTGGCCGGTCCGGTAGGCGGCGTTGTGCAGCGCGCCGACGCTGTGGGCGGTGTCGCCCTCGGGCACGACGCCCAGGATGCGGGCGCTGGCCGTGATGTTCTCGAGCGGTCGGCGGGTCTTCTGGCCCACCGCCGCCCAGAACTCGCCAGACCTGAACAGCGTGTCGAGCACGGGGACCACCGCGGTGCCGTTGTCGAGGTAGGCGGCGGCCAGCCGCTCGACGAGCGCCGGGGGCGGAACGTCGGACACGAACCGCACGGCCAGCTTGCGAGCGATGGTCTGCGCGGTGGCCGGGTGGGTGGCCAGGTGACGCAGGTAGGCGTCGCCCACCTCGAGCCCGCCCGCGGCCGTGGCATTGTCGTGATTGAAGTCGAGCACCGTCACGGGCCCGACCCAGTGCTTGTCCGGGTCGTAGTGGAAGGTGCCCTCGACCCCTGGGCCCTGCTCGCCCCCGACGGTGCGGCCCGTGAGGATGTAGGCGCTGTTGCGCACGTCGGCCTCGGTGTATCCCGAGGCGACGCCCACCGTGTGCAGCTCGAGCAGCTCACGGCCCAGGTTCTCGTTGACCGAGTCCTTGGTCGACTGCTCGGCCGTCAGGTAGCGGAGCATCGACGGGTGGCGCCCGGCGGCGACGAGCATGTCCGAGAACGTGCCCAGGGCGTGCAATCGGATGACGCCCGTGTGGTACGACGCGCCGACATCCCAGCCGCCGGGGCCCGGCGTCGGCGTGTTGAGGTGGTTGGCCCAGAAGTCGACCATGACCTCGTAGAGCTGGCGGGCCGACCACACCTGGCGGGCCATGGTGGCGGCGCTGTACTCGATCATCGCGTCCCACTGGTACCTCCCGATCGAGGCGCGGATGGCGGCCGGCTCCGCGCTGGCGAGGGGAAACGCCGCCCACGCGAGGTCCGCGACCGGGTCGGGGATCGTGATAGGGCTGAGCTGGGCGGCGAGCCAGGCGTCGATGCCGGCGGCGTGCACCTCGTCGACCAGGGCCGGGGTCGGCCCGAACGTGGTGCGCCGCAGCAGGTGGATGACCGGGTCGGACGTGTCGAGGATGGTGGGGACAGTGACCGCGGTGGCCGCCGCGGCCTCGCCGGCGGTGGGGAAGAACACGGTGGGCGGCGCCACCTGGGTGGCCGAGATCTGCTCGGTCGGCCCCATCGAGCTGGCGTAGCTCTCGTCGCGGTTGGCGAACCCGCCCGCGTCGGCCGGGCTGGCCGCCACCCGGCGGGCCTCGGGCGGCAGCGGCGACGAGCCCCCGGTGCCGGGCAGCCCGCCGGTGGCCACGAGTGCGGCGGCGCCCACCCCGGTGCCGGCGAGCCCGGCGATCACCGCCCGGCGGCGCCAGAGCGCGCGGGCAGGCGTGTCCTCGGCTGTGTCCTGGTCGGTCAATGAACGGCCCCCCAGCCCTACACCGCCGCGCCCGCACGGATCATACGCGCCGGCGCACGGCCGGTGCGCCCGCTGGCGTCGACGCGGCAGGTATGCACCGCTGGCGTCAGCGCGGCAGGTATGCACCGCTGGCGTCAGCGCGGCAGGTACTTCGCCTTGCGCAGGATGGCGGTGAAGCGGCGGGCGTACGCGCCCGGGTCGCCCGTGGGGTCCTGCAGCCGGGCGGCCAGCGGCGAACGCACGGCGACGGTCCGCGACTCGGTGTACTTGAGCAGGCCGTCGCGGCCGTGGCGACGGCCCATGCCCGACGCCTTCATGCCGCCCATCGGGGCGTCGAGGCTGGCCCAGGCCGACGAGTAGCCGTCGTTGACGTTGACCGTGCCGGCCAGGATGCGCCCGGCGATCGCCCGGCCCCGGCCGGTGTCGCCGCAGTAGACGCTGGCGTTGAGGCCGTACTCGCTGTCGTTGACCTGCGCGACGGCCTCGTCGTCGGAGTCGACGGGGTAGACGGCGACGACCGGGCCGAACGTCTCGTCACGGTACAGCTCCATGTCGGGCGTGACGTCGGTGAGCACGGTGGGCTCGTAGAACAGGGGGCCGATGTCGGGGCGGTGCTTGCCGCCGGCCACCAGTCGAGCACCCTTGGCCAGGGCGTCGTCGACGTGGGCGCGCACCTTGTCGAGCTGGTCCTGCGACGCGAGTGCGCCCACCTCGGGCCCGTACGCCTGGTCGGCGCCCAGCCGCAGGGCCGCGGCCCGGGCGGCGAAGCCCTGGGTGAACGCCTCGGCCAGCGGCGCCTCGACGTAGATGCGCTCGATCGAGATGCACAGCTGGCCCGTGTTGGCGAACGAGCCGACGACCGCGCCCTCGACCGCGCGGTCGAGGTCGACGTCGCCGGTGACCACCATGGCGTTCTTGCCGCCGAGCTCGGCCGACATGCCGATGAGGCGCTCGCCGGCTTGGCGGGCGACGGTGCGGCCGGTGGCGGTCGAGCCGGTGAACATCATGTAGTCGGCGTTGTCGATGATGGCCGTGCCCACCGACCGGCCGGGGCCGGTGACGACCTGCACCAGGCCCTCGGGCAGCCCGGCCTCTTCGAGCAGCTCGAAGGCGCGCAGGGCGGTGAACGGCGTCTGCGAGTCGGGCTTGATCACGATGCCGTTGCCGGCCACCAGCGCGGCGAGCGCGTCGGACACGGCCAGCACCAGCGGGTAGTTCCAGGGCGAGATGACGCCGATGACGCCCTTGGGGATGTGGTGCTCGCGGGTGGAGACGAGGCCGGGCAGTGCACTGAGCCGGCGGTGGGGCTTGAGCGCCCGGGGTGCCAGGCGGGCGTAGTACCGGGCCGTGACGGCCTGGTCCATGATCTCCTCGAACGCCCAGACGCGGGCCTTGCCGTTCTCGGCCTGGATCAGGTCCATCAGCTCGTCCTGCCGGTCGAGCACCAGGTCGTGGTAGCGCAGCAGGACGGCGGCGCGCTCGCGCACCGGCAGGGCCGCCCAACGCTGCTGCACCTCGCGTGAGCGGGCGACGGCCGCGACCACGTCGTCGGCCGTCCCGATGGGCACCTCGCCGATGACCTCGCCAGTGAGCGGCGACGTGACCTGAGCCCGCTCGCGGCCTTCGCCCGGCACGGCCACGCGGGCGGCCAGGCGGTCGGTCTCGGCGCGGCCCGGGCGCAGGGCGGTCGCGGTGCTGGTGGCGGTGTCGGTGGTGGTCATCGTGGCCTCCGGCGGCGGCGCAGGTGGGCGGTCGTCGCCACCGTATCCCGACCGTCCGCTGGTCCCGACCGGGCCGGCGGGCGGTCGGTAGCGTGACGGCGGATGGCCCGGACCCAGGACGGTGGCGTGCGGCGGCTGCGGGGCCGCGGCGTGGTCCGCGACCCAGGCGAGGAACATCGCGCCGCCACGCCCCTCGAGCTGTTCTTCGACCTCACGTTCGTCGTCGCGGTGTCCCGGGCCTCGGCGGCGTTGCACCACGAACTCGCGGCCGACCACGTGGTGGACGGGGTCACCGGATTCGTCGGCGTCTTCTTCGCCGTGTGGTGGGCGTGGATGAACTACACGTGGTTCGCCTCGGCGCACGACTCGGACG
This sequence comes from uncultured Acidimicrobiales bacterium, assembly GCA_963735395.1. GTDB lineage: Bacteria > Actinomycetota > Acidimicrobiia > Acidimicrobiales > VFJN01 > ZC4RG19. Next base: position 10,574 of record CAVTKV010000006.1, read on the forward strand.
ACGTGGCCCACCGGCTGCTGACGCTGGTGCAGATGGCCGGTGTCCTGGTGCTGGCGTCCGGCGTCACCGACGCGGTCGAGCGCGACGACGTGGCTGGTCGTGACGATCGGCTACGCGGTGATGCGGCTGGGTCTCGCCGCCAGCTGGTTGCGGGTGGCCCGCGACGAACCCAGGGTCCGCACCCGCGCGCTGCGCTACGGGGCGGGTGTGTCGTGATGCAGCTGCTGTGGTTCCTGCGGCTCGCGCTCCCCGACGACCTGTCGGCGATCGGCTTCGTGGTGCTCGTCGTGGGCGAACTGGTCGTGCCCGTGTGGGCGGAACGCGCAGCCGGCGAACCGCTGTTACCACCCGGAGCACATCGAGGAGCGCTATGGCCTGTTCACCATCATCGTGCTGGGCGAATCGGTGTTGTCGGCCAGTGTCGGCTTCCAGACGGCACTCGACGAGGGTGGTCTGACCGCCGACCTCCTGGCGGTCGGCGTCGGTGGGCTCGTGCTGGCGTTCGCGGCGTGGTGGATCTACTTCGACCACCCCGGCCACCTGACGCCCAGCCCGCAACAGGCCTTCCGCTGGGGTTACGCCCACGTGGTGGTGTTCGCGGCGCTGGCGGCTCTGGGTGCCGGCCTCCACCTGGCCACCGAGGCCGTCACCGGGCACGGCGACACCCGAGTCGCCGCTCTCGCCGTCGCGGTGCCCGTCGCCGCCTACCTGCTGGGACTGGTGCTGGTGATGACGATGACCGGCACCCGGCTGACCAGCCAGCGGATCTACCCGAAGCTGGCCGGCGCCGTGGTCGTGCTGATCGTCGGCGCCACCGCCTCGGTGGCGGTGACCGTGGCCGGATGTGCTCTGGTCATGATGGTCCTGGCCGCCTCGATGGCGCTGTCAACGGTTGAGGGACGCGAGCCGGTCACCGTGCGCAGCCAGGGCGGCGCGCAGCTCCGGGGGCGCGACCACCTCGACCCCGGGTAGCGCCGCCAGCTGCGTGACGGCAACGTCGAGCGACTCGAGCGGAAGGTCGACCTCGGTCCACCCGTCGGCCGCGACCCGGCCGGCCGCCAGCGCGGCGCGGGTGGTCTGGCCAGGGATGGCGCGTGTGACGTGCCGGGTGGCATCGGGGCTCAGCCGTAGGTGGGTCTCCAGCGGGCGGATGGATGCGTCGAACGCCGCGGCCGACTCGCCCCACCATGCCGCGAGGTCGAACGTCTCGGGCCGCCAGGAGGGACGGGGCACGACCGTCGCCTGGCGGACGCGCGACACGCGGTAGGTCCGCGGCTCCTGGCTGTGGGCGGCGACCAGGTACCACGTGCCCGCCTTGAGGACGAGGCCCAGCGGGTCGAGCAGGCGGTGCACCGTGCGCCCGCGACTGTCGTAGGCGATCTCGAGCTGGCGACCGTCCCACACGGCTTCGGCGACGGTGGCCAGGGCGTCGCGGGCGTCGTCGCGGTGGAACCACCCCGGTGCGTCGAGCAGGAACCGGGTCGTGACACGCTCGACGTCTCGCGCCGGGCCGGGCAGCGACGATCGCAGCTTCGATCGGGCCGCGGTGAGCACAGCACCGAGGCCCAGGTCGGCGGCGCCGGTCGTCCCGACGGTGAGGGCCACGGTCTCGGCCGCGGTGAAACCGTCGATGGGCGAACGCCAGCCGTCGACCAGCCGGATGCCACCGTGCGGGCCGGTCTCGGTCCACAGCGGCACGCCCGCCTGCTGCAGGGTCGCCACGTCGCGGTAGACCGTGCGCTCGGACACCTCGAGCTCTGCGGCCAGCGTGGCGGCCGTGGCGGGCCCGGTGCGTTGGAGCCGCAGCAGCATCGCCAGCAGCCGGGCGGATCGCATGGCCCGAGGCTACGCGACATCTCTGACATGTTCTGTCAGGGATGGGTGCAACGGTGGGGACCATGACCTCCTCCGACATCGGACCACTCACCGGCAAGGTCGCCCTCGTCGCCGGCGCCACCCGGGGCGCCGGTCGCGGGATCGCCGTCGCGCTGGGCGCCGCCGGCGCCACCGTGTACGGCACCGGCCGCACCACCCGCACCCAGCGCTCCGAGTACGACCGGTCCGAGACCATCGAGGAGACGGCCGAGATGGTCGATGCCGCCGGCGGGCACGGCATCGCCGTGCAGGTCGATCACCTCGACCACGACCAGGTGCGGGCCCTGGTGTCCCGCATCGACGCCGACCACGGCCGGCTCGACGTGCTGGTCAACGACGTGTGGGGCGGGGAGCTTCTGGTCGACTGGAACACCCCGGTGTGGGAGCACGACCTCGACAACGGCCTCCACCTGCTGCGCCTGGCGATCGACACGCACCTGATCACCAGCCACTTCGCCCTCCCGCTGCTGACCCGCCGCCCCGGCGGGCTGGTGGTGGAGGTCACCGACGGGACGTACGACTACAACGCCACCCGCTACCGCCTGTCCACGTTCTACGACCTGGCCAAGTGGTCGGTGCTTCGGCTGGCGTTCTCCCAGGGGACCGAGCTGGCACCGCTCGGGTCGACCGCTGTGGTCGTCACCCCGGGTTGGATGCGGTCGGAGATGATGCTCGAGGTGTACGGCGTGACCGAGGAGAACTGGCAGGACGTCATGCGCCGGCCCGCTGGCGAACACGTCGACCCCGGCCACTTCTGCATCTCGGAGACCCCGACCTACGTGGGCCGCGCCGTCGCCGCCCTGGCGGCCGACCCCGACGTGGCCCGGTGGAACAAGCAGTCGCTGTCCAGCGGGCAGCTCGCCCGCGAGTACGGCTTCACCGACGTCGACGGCAGCCAGCCCGACGCCTGGCGCTACCTGGTCGAGGTCCAGGACCCCGGCAAGCCCCCCGACTGCACCGGCTACCGCTGACGTGTCGGGGTCGTCCGGGGCCACAGCCCGGCAATCCTCGCAGACCGGTGCCTCGTCGTGACCGCGTGGTCACCGGAGAGATCGGTTCCCGCCGGCCGTGGGGGGCCGGCCGGCGGCAACCATCATCTCGGGCTCGGCAACCACGTCCCCGAGCTCGCTATTCCGCCGCCGCGCGTCCCGCTCCTGGCGCCTGTGGCACCGGGCCGCTCCGGCCATGGCCTCGCCAGTCGGCTCGGCCTCCTAGCGTGGACGGCGTGACCGGTGACGCTGCCTCCCTCCCCGGGTCGACCACGATGCCGGGCGATCTCCCCGCCTGGTTCCGGCGGGCGCTGGCCGTGCCGGTGGCCGACGAGACGGTCACGGTGGACGGGGCGGCGATCCACTTCCTGGCCTGGGGCGAGCCCGGCCGGCGGGGGCTGGTGTTCGTGCACGGCGGCGGCGCCCACGCCCACTGGTGGACGCACGTGGCGGCACCGTTCGCCGGAGACTTCCGGGTGCTGGCCGTCGACCTGTCGGGCCACGGCGACAGCGACCACCGGCCCGCATACTCGCTCGGGCAGTGGACCGACGAGGTCGTGGCCGTGGCCGACGCCGGCGGCATCGAGGGGCCGCCCGTGATCGTGGGCCACAGCATGGGCGGGTTCGTCACCATCGCCACCGCGGCCCTGCACCCCGACCGCCTGGCGGGGGCCATCGTGTGCGACTCGCCGGTCACCGCCCCCGACCCCGAGATCAACGCATCACAGCTCGGCAGCGCCTTCGGCGCGCCGCGCACCTACCCGACGCTGGAGGCGGCGCTGGCCCGCTTCCGCACCGTGCCGCCCCAGGACCACTACCTCGACTACGTGGTCGACCATGTCGCCCGGCACTCCGCCCGCCGGGTCGAGGGTGGGTGGCAATGGAAGTTCGACCGGCAGATCTTCGCCCAGTTCGCCGGCGGCATGCGGTCGATCGCCCTGCCCTACCTGGCCCGGGTCCGCTGCCGCCTGGCGCTGCTCCGGTCCGAGAACGGCCTGGTCACGGCCGACATTGGCGCGGAGATGTACGACCAGCTCGGGCGGGTCGCCCCGGTGATCGAGGTGCCCGAGGCCGGCCACCACGCCATGCTCGACCAGCCGTTGCTGCTGCTCACCGCGGTGCGGACGCTGGTCGCCGACTGGGACCACTCCGAGCCGCACCGCCGCCGCGACGGCTGATCGGCGCACGCCGGTCGACCGCCGCGTCCCGGATGCCCATGCCTGCTGGGTCGAGGCGACCGGCAGGTCGACGAGCGACTCACCGCCGAGCAGCCCCAGGACGAGATCGCCGGCGCGGTGCCGGTGCTGGCGATGACGTCGCTGCGCCACGTCGACGAGCCCTGCGGGCTCTACGGGTACCCAGGCTGACCGGACGCGTTCGGCTGCTGGCATGCTGCCGAGGTGGACGAGCGCTACGAGCCCCGGTTGATCGACGTCGCCCAGGACGAGGGCGTGACGATCACCTACCACGACGGCCACGTCGCCCGTTTCGACCTGGAGCGCCTGCGCAAGGGCTGCCCGTGTGCGCTGTGCCGTGGCCTGCGCGACCAGGGCGAACAGGCTTGGCCCCGCCCCGGCAGCCCCACCCCGCTGCGCATCGAGGACGCCCATCGCCACGGCGCCTGGGGCATCGTCCTGGTCTGGAACGACCGCCACGACACCGGCATCTTCCCGTTCAAGTCGCTCCGCGAGTGGGACGAGGGCGGCGACGCGTTCGCCCCCGATTCGGGCCTGGGAGGCTCGGGCGGCTGACGCATCGATCTGCCCTCAGTGCGCACGTGGTGGCGGGATCGATCGGGGAGGATTGCCGGGTGAGTCGGTCGCTCTGGAACGACGAGGTCGGCGTTGTCGTGCTTGCCGATGGCCGGCGCGTGCGAGGTCGAGGGTTGCGTGCTCGGCTCCCGCCGGGCTCGGAGCCCGAGTTCGGCCTCTATCTCCTGGGCAAGCCGCCGCCCCCGATGACATGGGAGACAAGATGGGTGAGGTGGCCGGACTTCAGGCTTCCGAGCGACGCCGCCGAGGCGGCGGATGCCTTCCGTGAGGCGTTCGCTCGAAGCGAGAGCGAGCGTGTCGAGATCGCCTGTGGCGGCGGGACGGGACGCACGGGAACGGCGCTGGCCTGTCTGGCCGTGCTGGCGGGGACACCGCCCGAGGACGCCGTCTCCTATGTCCGCGCGCACTACCGCCCCCGAGCGGTGGAGACGCCGTGGCAGCGTCGCTACGTCCGACGATTCGGACCGTGACCTCAGCTCAAGCGCCGCCGTGGCGGAGGCTAGGGGAACACGGCCGCGACGCCCGCGGCGATCAGGAGGACCGCGCCCGCCGCCAGTGGGTACCTGGCGAACCGCCGGGGCAGGACCTGGCTGGGCATGCGCTTGTCCAGGTCGTCGCTCGCGCCGGCGAGTATGGCCAGCCCGGTGACGAGCAGGATCACCCCGGCGCCGACGATCACCTCGGTCACGCCGACTTCATAGCCCGTCGCCCCCGCCTCCGCCGTCGGGCCCTCCCCGCCATTCCAAATCCGTTGGGCCCTCGCGCCGGGCGACCTATGTTCCCCCGATGGCGATGGCGCGCATCCAGGTGCTCCGTGGGCTCGGCTCCGGTCAGAAGCACGCCTGGCTACACGCGGTCCACGAGGCGATCGTGCTCGCGCCTCCAGGTTCCCGACGACGATCCGACGGTTCAGATCGTCGAGGTCGAGCCGGACGATGTGATCCTCCCGGGCGGGGTCTCCCGCCTTGTCACCGTGGTCGAGATCACGATGTTCGCCGGGCGCTCCCTCGACACCAAGCGGGCGCTCTACCGCGAGATCGTCTCCGGCCTCGCTGCCGCCGGCGCCGCCGCGGAGGACGTGTCGATCGTCCTCCACGAACCGCCCATGGAGAACTGGGGCGTGCGGGGCGGCGTCCCCGCCAGCGAGGTCGATGTCGGGTTCCGCGTCGACATCTGACGGCGCCGAACGACGCAGCCCATAGGGAGGCACCGGTGGCGAACAGGCACTTCGGCAAGGCGGCTGACATCTGGAAGCACCTGCCGCTCGCGGAGATCCTGTCGATCGAGCGGCCGACGCGCTACTGGGAGAGCCACGCGGGCAGCGCCGAGTACGCCTGGGTCGACGACTCCGAGCGACGGTACGGAGCCGACCGTCTCGCACGGGTCGCCCCGCGCTCTGCGCCGCTCGCAAGGTCGCGTTATCTCGGGCACCTGCAGTCGATGAACCCGGAGCCGGGGACGCTGTCCCGCTATCCGGGGTCGCCTCGGATCGCCATGGCGGAGCTCGGCGCTGCCTGCTCCTACCTCCTCTGCGACCTCGACCCCGCGAGCGTGGCGGACCTCACGGCGACGGCCAAACGCCTCGGCGTCGACTCGTCGACTCGAGCCGTGACCGCCGACGGCATGGCGACGGTGCACGAGGCGCTGCTCGCCGCGCCAGCGCCACCGGTTGCGGTCGTCGCGCACATCGATCCCTACGACCCCCGCGCGTCCGGTCCGACCGGAGTGTCCGCCCTCGACCTCGCCCGGGACCTGATCGACGCCGGGGTCGGGCTCGTGTACTGGTACGGCTACGACCGCCCGGACCGGCGGGCGTGGGCGCTCGACGAGCTGGCCCAGGGCACCACCCGCCCGCTGTGGGGCGGCGACATCCTGGTCATGTCCGCCGACGGAACCACGCAGGCAGGCGGCGACCTGGGCGTCGCCACCACTCCCGGGACCGGGTTCGGCATCGTGTGCGCCAATGTGTCCGACACCGCGGTCCGGGCGTGCGAGGAGCTGGGCGCCGCACTGAGCGCCTGCTACGAGGGCGCTCCGCTGCCAGACGGCGCGCCAGGGCGCCTCGACTTCGTCTCAGCCGAGGTCCGCCCCCGCTGAGGCGGAGGCGCGGGCGGCGCCCGCTACCAGATGCGGACGCGGTCGTCCTTGGGCAGCCACATGCCGTCGCCCTCGGCGACGTCGAACGCCTCGAGGAACTCGTCCAGGTTGCGGACGACGTTGGCCCGGAACTCGGGCGGGGAGTGGGGGTCGATGGCCAGACGGCGGATCTGCTCGGCGTCGCGGGTGGCCATTCGCCACACCTGACCCCAGCCCAGGAACACCCGTTGGCTCCCGGTGAGCCCGTCGATCACCGGTGGCTCCTCGCCCTGCAGGCTGAGCAGGTACGCCTTGTGGGCGATGGTGATGCCGCCCAGGTCGCCGATGTTCTCGCCCACGGTCAGCGCGCCGTTGACGTGATGGCCGTCGAGCCCCTCGGGCGTGTAGCCGTCGTACTGGGCGATGAGCGCCTTGGTCAGCACGTCGAACCCGGCGCGGTCGTCCTCGGTCCACCAGTCGGTCAGGTTGCCGTCGCCGTCGTAGCGGCTGCCCTGGTCGTCGAACCCGTGGCCGATCTCGTGGCCGATCACCGCGCCGATGCCACCGAAGTTGACGGCGTCGTCGGCGTCGGGGTCGAAGAACGGCCAGCGCAGGATCGCCGCGGGGAAGACGATCTCGTTCATGCCCGGGTTGTAGTAGGCGTTGACGGTCTGGGGCGTCATGTGCCACTCGCCCCGGTCGATGGGCTTGCCCAGCTTGTTCATGTTGCGGTCGACCTCGAACGCCGCGGCCCGGCGCACACTGCCCAGCAGGTCGTCCCGGTCGACCACCAGCGACGAGTAGTCGCGCCACGTGTCGGGGTAGCCGACCTTGGGCGTGAAGCGGTCGAGCTTGTCGAGCGCGCGCTGGCGGGTCTCGGGCGACATCCACTCGAGCGAGCTGATGTCGACCCGGTAGGCCTCGACCAGCCAGCCGACGAGCCGGTCCATGTGCGCCTTGTGCTCGGGCGGGAAGTGGCGGGCCACGTAGAGCCGGCCCAGGGCCTCGCCAAGCGCGCCCTCGACCACGTCGACGCCCCGCTTCCACCGCTCGCGCAGCTGGGGGATACCCGACAGCAGCGTGCCGTAGAACGCGAAGTTGGCGTCGACGAAGCGGCTGGACAGGAACGCGGCCGACGCCCGCACATGGTGGAACGTGAGCCACTCCTGCCAGTGGGCCAGCGGGACCTCGCCCAGCAGCCGGTCGGCGGTCTCGACGGCGCCGGGCTGACGCACGACCACCTCGTCGAACACGCCCGCAGGCGCGCCCAGGCCGTCGAGCCACACCGTCCAGTCGAGCCCCGGCGCCAGCGCGCCCAGGGCCGCCAGCGTGTGCTTGTTGTAGGTCTTGAGTGCGTCGCGGCTGTCGACCGTGGTCCAGTGGCCCTGGGCCAGAGCGGTCTCGAGCGCCATCACTCGGGCCGCGGCGCCGTCGGGATCGGGCGAGTCGACCAGGCGCAGCATCGTGGCGACGTGCTCGAGGTAGGCGGCTCGGACCTCGGCGTACGCGTCCTCGCGGTAGTAGGCCTCGTCGGGCAGGCCCAGGCCACTCTGCACGAGGTTGACGATGTAGCGCGACGCGTCCTCGCCGTCGTTGTCGACGAACCACTCGACCAGGCCGGGCGTGCCGTGCCGTTGCAGCCGGCCCAGCAGTGCGACCAGCTCGCCGGTGGAGGCGACGGCTCGGATGGCGGCCAGGTCGTCGGCCAGCGGCTCGGCGTCGCGCCGCTCGGCGCCCTCGACGTCCATGAACGCACTCCACAGGTCGCCCACCTTGCGCTCGTCGGTGCCGGGCGCGGCGTCGGAGGCGGCGGCCTCCTCGGCGAGGGCCCGGACGTCGATCTCGGCCTGGTCGCGCAGCATGTGGAAGGCCCCGTGGGCGGCCCGGTCGGCCGGGATCTCTGTCTCGGCCAGCCACCGGCTGTTGACGTGGCGGAACAGGTCGTCCTGCGGCCGCACGTCGTCGGACAGCTCGTCGGTCGCGATCCCGCTCGTGGTGCTGGGGGCCATGCGTGCTCCTTGAGAGTCGGCGCGAAGCCGTCAGCCTACGGGGACCACCTACCGGGTTGACTCTCCCGCCGGGGGAGGGTGGACGCTCCCCCCATGGCATCCATCCACAGGGAGATCATCATCGACGCCAGCCCGGAGCGGGTGTGGTCGGCCGTGCGCGACGTGGGAGCCGTGCACGAGCGGCTGGTGCCCGGCGTGCTCGTCGACGGGCATCGGGACGGCGACCACAGGGTCGTCACGTTCGCGGGCGGTGCCGTGGTGCGCGAGCTGATCGTCGACGTTGACGACGACCGCCGCCGTGTCGCCTACGCCGTCGTGGACTCGCCGCTCCACGCCGTCCACCACCAGGCATCGATGCAGGTCGTCGACGGCGACGAGGGCACCGGCGGCAGCCGTCTGGTCTGGATCACCGACGTGGCGCCCGACGAGTTGGCCTCGCCCATCGCCGACCTGATGGACCAGGGCGCCGAGGCGATGCAGCGCACGCTCGGGCCGGCGGCTGCACCGATCGGCGCAGCCTCTCAGCCGGTGGGGCCGAAGCGCTCGACCCTGACGTCCTCGACCGGGACGCCGGCGTCGACCGCCAGGCGGCTGGCGGCATCGGCGAACCGGGCCGACCCGCACACGTAAGCCGTCGTCTCCGGGACGACGGCGGGGCGCAGGTCGGCCAGGGTCAGGCGGCCGACGGGGCGGTCGGTGCCGGGCGGGGCTTGGCGGGTGTAGACGACGGTCACCTCGGGCCCGGGCAACTCGTCGGCGTAGTAGAGGTTGTCAGGCGAACGCACCGACACGACCACGTGGACCAGGTGGGACCGCCCCAGGCCGCGGGCCAGCCGGAGCATCGACATGAGCGGCACGACCCCCGAACCGCCCCCGACCAGCAGCGCCGGGGCATCGCCCCGCCACACGAACCAACCGCCGATGGGCCCCCGCACCTCGAGCTCGTCGCCCACCTCGACGCCGTCGTGCAGGAAGCCCGACACCTCGCCGTCGTCGAGCCGTTCGACCGTCAGATCGATCTCGCCCGACTCGTCGGGGGCCGAGGCCGCCGAGTAAGAGCGCTGCGCCGTGTAGCCGTCGGGAGCACGCAGCCGCACGACGTAGTGCTGACCGGCCAGGTGGGGCCCGGGCGCGGACAGGGCCAGGCGCAGGGTCTTGGCCCGAGGCGTCTCGTCGCGCATCGCCACCACGGTGGCCGCCTGCCACGAGCCCATCAGGGCGCCATCCCGCTCAGTCCCCCTGGTAGCGCTGCTCGAGCCACGGGTCGCCCCGGTCGTGGTAGCCGTTGCGCTCCCAGAACCCGGGCTCGTCGTGGTCCATCAGCCGCAGGCCGGACACCCACTTGGCGCTCTTCCAGAAGTACAGGTGGGGCACGAGCAGGCGCGCCGGCCCGCCATGGTCGCGGGGCAGCGGCCCGCCGTCGACGTCCCACGCCACCCAGGCCTTGCCGCCGGTGACGTCGGCCAGCGGCAGGTTGGTGGTGTAGCCGGTGTGGCCGAGGGCCATGACGTGGGTGGCGTTGGGCAGAGGGCTGGCGGCGGCCAGGAGCGTGTCGACCGAGACGCCGGTGAACGTCATGCCCAACTTCGACCAGGTGGTGACGCAGTGGATGTCGCCCTCGTAGGTCGAGGGCGGAAGCGCGTGGATCTCGTCCCACGTCCATGTGACCGGCCGCTCGACCAGCCCCTCGACCGTGAACGTCCACGAGTCGGTGGCGAGGTCGGGCGTGACCTCGGCGTTGAGGACGGGCCAGTCGTCGCGGGCGTCGTACTGGCCGGGTGGCAGCCGGGGGTCGCGCTCTGCCCGCCCCCGACCCCTGAACCCTCGGGTGAACTTCGCCATCCCGCAGTCTGGCGCCTGCGGGCGGGTTCGCGACGTTCAGTTGGCGGTGGTGGCCGGGGCGGCGGCGCGCAACAGGCCGTCGATCAGCGTGGCGACCGACTCCATCGTCGTGAAGAGCGAGCCGCCGGCCATGTCGGGATCGAGCCCGGTGAGCAGCTCGATGCCCAGGAACAGCGCGGCGACGCCCGCCGTGAGGTCGTCGCGGGGGAGCAGGTCGCCGAAGGGCGTGTCCGCCATCAGGCGATCGATGGTCTCGCCGACGAGGGTGGTCCACGGCTTGAGCGCCTCGGCGATGCCCCGGGACAGGTCCGGGGAGCCCACGGCGCCGGCCAGCATCTGCGTGAGGGCGGCGACCGTGCCCGCCTGGAACTCCTCGTCGTGCAGCCGCCGGGCGACCGCCACCAGCTCGGGGAGCGACGACACCTGGGCCAGCGCCGGGGCGTACAGGGCGGAGCGGCGTTCGCTCTCGGTGCGGGCCACCGCCACCAGCAGGCCCTCGACGGAGCCGAAGTGGTAGAAGATCAGCGCCTGGTTGAAGCCACCGTGGCGGGCGATGGAGCGGGCGCTGATGCCGGCGATGCCCTCGTCGCGCAGCGCCTGCAGCGCGGCATCGACGATGCGCGCCCGCGTCTGCTCGGCGGCGGGCTTGGTGCGCGCGCTGCGGGCCGGGCGGGTGTCGCGGGACTCGTCGGTCTCGTCGGTCTTGTCGTCGGGGGACGTCGGTGCCGTGTGCATGGTCTCAGCCGATCGCGGTGAGCGGGACCTGGAGGTACTGCTGGTCCATCAGGTTCTCGAGCGCCCAGGTCGAGTAGATGCGGGGGAACAGGCCCAGGCCCTCGCCGACGGTGGTCTGGTTGAGGTACGCGACCGCCCGGCGGGCCTCGTCCGCATAGCGGTCGGCGGCGCTGAGCGCCTCGGCGATGGTGCCGGACTTGCGCACCAGGTCGATCGCCCGGGCGACGTCGGCGTCGGGTGTGGCGGCTGTGGCGGTTGTGGCGTCATCGCCGGGGCCGCTCCCGGGGCCGGCGAGAGCCACGCGGAGCTCGTCGCCGGCGGGCCCGCGCAGGGTGGCGAGGACGGGCAGGGTGTAGACGCCGCTGGCGATGTCGTTGCCCGTGGGCTTGCCCAGCCGGTCCTCGTCGCCGATCAGGTCGAGCACGTCGTCGAGCACCTGGAACCCCATGCCGAAAGCGTGGCCGAAGCGGGCGAGGGCGTGCGTGTTCTCGTCGGTGAGCCCGGCGCTGTGGGCACCCAGCCGGCAGGCGCACTCGAACAGCGCCGCGGTCTTGCCCCGCACCGAGGCGAGGTGGGCGTCGACGCTGCGACCGGGGTCGTAGGCATCGCGCATCTCGAGCACCTGGCCCTCGCACAGGTCGCCGAGCGCCACGGCGATGAGCTGGGCCGCCTCGCGGCTGACCCCGGCGGCGAGCTCGGCGGCCCGGGCCAGGATGTAGTCGCCGGCGAGCACCGCGTGGTTGACGCCCTCGACGGCGTTGATGGTGGGGCGCCCTCGCCGGGTGTCGGCGTCGTCGAGGATGTCGTCGTGCACCAGCGAGCCGACCTGGACGAGCTCGACGGCGGCCGCCGCGTCGACCACCCGGTCGTCGAACACGTCGCCGGTGGCGGCGGCCACGACGGTGAACAGGGGGCGCAGGCGCTTGCCGCCCGAGGCCGCCACCCGCACCGCGGCCGGGCCCAGCAGAGCGCCGTCGCGGCCGAGGACGTGGGTGATGCGATCGTCCACGGCGGCCAGCCGATCGCGCAGGTCGGCGATGCCGAAGAGCTGCGCGAGGTTCTCGGCGGAGAGGTCCGGCGGGTGGGACGACGCACGGCGGGAAAGGGCGGTCACACGATCGGACTGGGCGTGGTCCATCGGTCTCTCCTCGAGGGCTCCGGGGGTTGAGCACCTGCTGTGAGCGAACGCTTTGAGCGTATGCTCAACGTCCGTGGCCCTCAAGGGCCGATCGGGTGACCTTCGCCACGTGGCCGCGTGGACCACCAGCCTGACCATGGGCCGCGGGTTGCGAGCGGTCCGTCACCGAGCGTGGCGCGCGGGTGTTCCCCTTGTGCTACTCAGAGCGTCGGCGCGACAACTGTTCGAGTGGCCTGACGGCAGGGGGCGGTCAGGTCGCCTGTGAAGGGGGAGAAGGGGGAGACGACGATGGCTCAGACTGATGGCGCGTCATCGCGCCTGGTCAAAGGGATGGCCGTGCTGGTTTCGCTGATCGGCGTGGCCTTCGGGTTCGTCAGTCCGTCGGACGCGACGCACGACTGATCAACGCAACAAAGGGCGTGCAGACCCGTGTCCGAGGCGCCGTTGGCGGCGCGCGATCTCGGGCGCCGGCCGTGCGGCGCCGCGAGGTCGTCGCACCGGGTGAGGTCGACGTCCCCACGGTCGGCCACGAGCCGGTCGCCGCCCGCCTCGGTGAGGAGGACCGAGAAGGCCCGCCCGGTCTGGTGGTCGGGCTCGAGCAGGCGCCGGAGCTTCGACACGTAGGCCTGCAGCGACACCTCGGCGCGCCCGGGGCCGCGTCGCCCCACACGTGATCGATCAGCCGGTCGACGGGTACGACCCGTCCAGCGTGCACGAGCAGGGTGGCGAGGACGGCACGCTGTTTGCGGCCACCGAGGTCGAGGGGGCGGCCGTCCCGCAGGACGGTCAGCCCGCCCATGAGCCGGTACTGCAACGTTGGGGGACCGGACGTCACAAGCGGACGAGCGTACCGGCGGCGCTGGTCGACCGGCGGTGCTCGGCCCGTCCGCTAGTTGCCGTTGGTCGACCAGTGCCAGGGCTCGCTGGGCAGGTTGTACAGGCCGTACTCGGCCGCGTTGTTCGACAGCCAGGTAAAGCACGACGACCCGCTGCTGACGGTGCCGCCACCGTTGCACGTGAAGTCGATGGCCAGCCCCTGCTCGTGCATCGAGCTCCCCGGCCGGGCCGTGGGCGGGCTGCACTGCGACGAGGGCATCTCGTAGATGGCGTAGTCCGAGGTGCCGCAATGCGCCATTCGCAGCTCGATCTGCGCCTGGGGGTCGCGGTAGCCGCCGCCGCACAACGTCACGCCGTCGGCGAACGACGCGTCGAGCAGCGACTGGACGCTGGCGGCGATCGACCCGGCCACGGTGATCGACCCCCCGCCAGGGCAGGTCACGTCGGCGAGGCCTCCGGGTGCGGGTGTGATCGTGGAGGACGATGCCGCCGGCTGCGACTGGGCCGCCTGGAGGGCGGCGGCCAGCGCGGCCTGCTCGGCCAGGATCTGCTGGGACAGCGCGGCATCGGACACCGCCAGCGACTGGGCCTCGGCCAGCTTGGCGTTGAGGCGGGCCTCGACCTCGGTGGCGAACTGGGTCTGCTGGGCGAGGGCCGCGTCGAGCTCGGCCATGGCGTCGTCCGCCTCGGTCTTCTTCTCGGTGGCCGTCGCGGCCAGCTCCTCCTGGGCGGCCTTCTCGACCTCGAGCTGCGCCTGGGCCTCGCCCAGCTGCTCGATGGCCGTGGCGTCGGCCTCGGCCTGCATCTCGACGATGGCGTTCTTGACGGTGGCGTCGGCCAGCGTCTCCGCCCGGAAGACGTCGAGCGCGTGGTTGATCGGCGGGTCGACGAACGCGTCGATCACCATCTGGTCCGCAGCCAGGTCGAGCTCGACGATGTCGGCCTCGAGCGTGGCGATCGCCTCGGCGGAGGTGGCCACGTCGGCCTCGGCGACGGCCACGGCGTCGTTGGCCGCGTTCACGATCACCTGCTGGCCCGCGACGTTGGTCTGGATGGTGGCCATGGCTGCCTGGATCTCGGCGTCCTCGGCCGCGATCACGTCGATCTGGGCCGCTACCTCGTCGGCCTGGGCCCGCACATCGTCGAGCTGCTCCTCGGCCGAGGGCTCCTGGGCGGCGCTGGGCGCGGGGGAGAGCGTCGTGGCGGCGACCGCGGCGGCGATGATGGCCCTCGTCAGCACGCCTCGATGACGGATCGATCCCACGAAGCTCCCCAGCTCGCAAACCCGGACGGCGACCCGTGCGGCCGTCGTACACCCGCCCCCGGGGGACGGAACGTGTGGGACTGAATGTAACGAACCAACCGGTCCTTGTCACGAAAGCGCAACAACGGCAGCCGCGTCTCACCAGGTCAGGCTGGCCCAACTTTCTTTCGTCGTGCACTGTCCTAGAGGCGACGGCGCGGCGTCGGCGCGGCTACGGCGCCGCGCCAGACGTGCCAACGACGCGCCGACGCGCGCTGACGTCGCCTTCTAGCGTCGCGGCCGATGCGCACGCCACCACAGGGGCTGACCGAGTCCTGCCTGCTCGCAGCGCTCGCGGACGGGTGGGGTGTCGACGTCGAGTCGGTCGAGTACCTGGCGGTCGGCTTCGGCAGCCATCACTGGCGTGTCGACGGCGGAGGTCGTCGCTGGTTCGTGACGGTCGACGACCTCGACGCCAAGCTCCGCGCCGCCGATGAGCGCCGCGAGGCGGTGTTCAACCGGCTCCGCGCCGCGCTCCTCACGGCGCGACACCTCCGCGACCGGGGGCTCTCGTTCGTCGTCGCCCCCGTCCCGACCACCGGGGGCGAGGTTCTGCGTCGACTCGAGGACCGCTTCGCGCTGGCGCTGTACCCGCACGTCCGGGGCCGCGCGCACGCGTGGGGCGAGTACGGGTCGCGGTCGGACCGCCTCGCCGTGCTGGACCTGGTCGTGGCGATCCACGACGCGCCACCGGAGGCTCGGACGGCCGCCCGGCCGGACGACCTCGACGTCCCCCATCGGGACGAGCTCGTCCGAGCCATCGAGGACACGGGCACGGCGTGGGACTCCGGGCCCTACGCGGCGCCGGCCCGCACGCTGCTGGCCCGCCACGCGCCGGCCGTCGAGCGGCTGATGGCGCACCACGACCGCCTCGCGGCGGACGCTCGTGCACAACCGGAACGAGCGGTGCTGACCCACGGCGAGCCGCACGTCGGCAACACGATGCTGACCGAGGCGGGCTGGGTGCTGGTCGACTGGGACACGACGCGGGTGGCCCCGCCTGAGCGGGACCTGTGGACGCTGGCGGGCGGCGACAGCTCGATCATCGACGCCTACGTCGCGGCGACCGGCCGTTCGGTGCTTCCGTCGGCGCTCGAGCTGTACCGCCTCGGGTGGGACCTGACCGAGATCGCCATCTACATCGCCCTCCTCCGGAGGCCCCACACGACAGCCCCCGACGTCGCCGCGGCCTGGGCCAACCTGACCGTCTACCTCGACCCGGAGCGGGGCTGGCCATCGACCGCCCGATCCGGTAGCGGCCCACGGCACCGATGAGTTCGCGCGCGACGTGGCGTTGCATGTCACGTGTGAGCGCATGCTCACCGGACATCGACCATCCAACGGACAACGGGAGTGCAGATCATGGACATGAAGCTCGAGGTCGTGGTGGTGCCCGTCACCGACGTGGACCGCGCCAAGGCCTTCTACGAGACGGTCGGCTTCAACGTGGACGTCGACCATCGTGCCGGGGACGCCTTCCGCGTGGTGCAGCTGACCCCGCCCGGCTCGTCGTGCTCCATCAGCATCGGCACGGGCATCACCCCGGCCCCGCCCGGGTGCATCCAGGGCCTGCACCTGGTCGTGACCGACATCGACGCCACGCGCGCCGGACTGGTCGAGCGCGGCGTCGCCGTCAGCGAGCCCTTCCACTTCGGCGCCGAAGGGCAGACCCCGGGGCCGGATCCCGAGCGGCGCGACTACGGCACGTTCGCCTCCTTCAGCGATCCCGACGGCAACGGCTGGCTGCTGCAGGAGGTGAAGGTGGGCAAGTCAGGGGCGTGACACGGTCGGCACGGCGGAGACCGTCGAGCGATCGTCGGCCGGGCGTCTGTGGGAAGCTCCTGCCATGAGCGAGACCACCTCGGACGACACGGCCGCACGGACTCTGGTCGGGATCTCGTTCCGAGACGCGTTTCGCGCCCAGGAGTTCCTGACTGCCGCGACGCGCCTGGCGGCGAACGATCGGCTGAAACTGCTCGACGCCGTGTTCGTGACGAAGAACGAGGCCGGCAAGACGGTCGTTCGCGAGACGGTCGACCTGCAGACGGGTCGCAGCGCCCTGTCGGGTGCCCTGTGGACCGGCCTGTTCGGGCTCATCCTCGGTGGCCCCGTGGGCTGGGTCGTGGGCGCCGGGGTGGGTGCGGGCACCGGCGCGGTCGCCGCCAAGGTCATCGACCACGGCGTGTCCGACGAGTGGGTGGAGTGGTTCCGCCAGGCGGTGCAGGACGGCACCACCACGCTCGTGCTGCTCGTCGAAAACCTGGACAGGGCCGCTCTCGTGGCCGAGCTGGAGCGATTCGCGGGCGCGTCGCTCCTCTATGCCAACCTCGACCCGCTGTGGCTCGACCGCATGCACGCGGCGCTGGGCGAGCCCCCGTCGGCCCCCGCCGGCGATCAGCCGACGGTGGCGGACGACCAGGCCCCAGGCGACGATCACTGACGCCAGCCCACCTGCGGCGGCAGCTCGTATCTCCGGGCGGCTGCTGGGCTCTGTAGTGGTGCGGGCAGGTCGGCGTGCGTGGATCGCGGCGGTCACCGCGGAGCGGAACGGAGCGGCGCATGGACGCAACGAAGCTCTTCATCAGCTACCCGCGCACGGCGGCGGACCAGGTGAGCAGGTTGGCGGAAGACCTGCAGCAACTCGGCCAGGACGCGTGGTTGGACCAGGAGCTGAGCGGGGGCCAGGAGTGGTGGGACACCATCCTCGAACGCATCAGGTCATGTGACTGCTTCATGTTCACGCTGTGCGAGGACGCGTTGCAGTCGAAGGCCTGCCGCGCCGAGCTCGATTACGCGTACAAGACGCACCGGGTGATCCTGCCCATGGTCGTGGGCCCGCCGGTGCCCGACCAGGTGCTGCCGCGCTACCTGAGCAAGCTGCAACGCGTCGACGCCAGCGACCCGATGCAGGTAGCCCGCGCCTTGTTGCACCTGCCGGAGCACCGGCCCCTGCCGTCGCCTCTGCCCGAGGCGCCGGCGGTGCCGATCTCGTACCTCGACGAGCTGGCCGACGCGGTCGAGCGGCCGACCCTGACCATGTCCGAGCAGCAGAACCTGGTGGCGACGCTGCGGCAGCGCCTGGCGCACGGCGAGGACCGCGACGCGGCGCTCACCCTGCTGCGCCGCCTGCGGCGCCGGTCCGACGTGTACGCCGGGGTGGCCGAGGAGATCGACGCCGAGCTCGCCCGCTACGAGGTCGAGGCCGAGGAGGCTGACACCAAGGCCAACGACGAGGCCGGATCCACCGGGGAGCCCGGCTCTGCGCCGAGCGATGCCGAACGAGCGCAGGGCCGTCCGGCGCCTCCCGGCCCGCCCCGACCGCCGTTCAGGGCGCACCACCCACCGCCGCCCCCTCCTCCGCCGAGGTCCGGCTCGAGAGGCAAGGTGGCTGCCGTCGTGGCGGCCGGTGTGCTGGCCCTCGGTGGTGTCGGCGCCGCGGTCGCGCTGAGCGGTGGCGGCGACGGCGCGACCCCGCAGCCGACGACGACCAGCTCGAATCAGAGCACCGTGCCCACGCCGGACGACGAGCGCCCGCCTCCCATCGAACCGGTCCCCGTGGTGGAGGTGAGCCCGGGGGAGCTGCCGAACACCTACGGCGACAACCGCCACCTCGACGAGCTCGCCGACAACTGCACCGCCGGCAGCCTGGTGGACTGCGATGCCCTGTACCAGGACTCGCCGTCGGGATCCGCGTACGAGTGGTACGGCGCCACGTGCGGCGCGGTCAGCTACTTCGACTTCTCCGGTGAGTGCAATCTCCAGTTCGACGCCGACCTGAACACAGGTGTCGGGGCGTGCGACGCAGGCGACATGGCGACGTGCGACGCCCTCTACTACGCGGCGCCGATCGGCTCGCTGTACGAGACCTTCGGGGCGTACTGCGGCCTGCGCAGTGACGAGCCGCTGAGCGGTTCGTGCGAGGCCACCGTGAGCGCGTAGTCCACCCGGACGCGACACCACGCGGGTACCTCGGCTAGCGCCCGCCCACCTGCCGGACGAACTCGGCGATGACGCGGCCCAGGTTGGCCGGGTCCTGCAGCGGTGCGAGGTGGCTGACGCCGCCGAGCCTGTGGTCGCGAGCAACGCCGCGCAGTGCCGTGCATGGTCCCGCGACATCGAGGGTCTCCGGCGCTACGCCCCCTGAGCCCCGACACCCGCCACAGACAACCCCCTTCCCTTATCCGTAAGATCAGTCTACTCTTCCAACTACTAGCGGCTTCGTGCCGTTCGACTGAAGCAACGAGGGGGAACTCGTGATCCTGTCCAACAAGCGGCGCCCGGGCGAGCGTCGCAGGCTCCTGGCAGCCACCGGCGTACTCGCCGTCCTCGCCCTCACGGCCGCAGCGTGCGGCGACGACGACGAGGCCAGCACGGATGCCCCGAGCGGGGACGAGAGCCCGACCACCACTGCGGGCGAGCAACCGACGGGCACCCCGCTGAAGCTCGGCCTGCTCGTGGACGCGTCGGGACCGCAGGCGCCGGGCCAGGCCGAGGCCGTCGACGTCGCCGAGGCCTGGGCGGCCGACACCAACGCCACCGGCGGCGTGGCCGGTCACCCGGTCGAGATCGTGGTGAAGGACACCAAGGGCGACGCCCCGACGGGCAGCGCCGCCGCCGAGGAGCTGATCGGCGACGAGTCCGTGATCGCCACCCTGGTGGTCGACTCCGCGGGCGAGGCCGCCTTCGGTCCCGCGCTGTCGGAGGGCGGGCTGCCCGTGGTCGGCGGCGCCGGCTACAACCCGACGTTCTGGGGCGCCCTCCCCAACGTGTGGGGCGTCGCCACGACGTTCCCCAGTGTCGTGGACGAGCAGGTGATCGCCGCCGAGGCGGCCGGCGCCACGACCACCGCGGTGGCGGCGTGCGCGGAGGTCGCCACCTGTTCGTCCGCTGCGCCCATCTTCGAGGCCGCCAACGAGGCGCTCGGCCTCGAGTACTCGGGGCTGGTCACCGTGGCCGTCGACGCTCCCGACTTCACGGCCGAGTGCCTCCAGTTCGTGAACGACGGGGTCGACTTCATCCAGCTGTCGGCCAGCTCGTCCGTGGTCCAGCGCCTGGCCGCCGACTGCGCCACCCAGGGCTACACCGGCGTCTTCGGCGCCTCGGCCGGCACCGTGAACCCGGGCCTGTACGCAGGGCAGGACATCCCGCTCACCGGCGGCCTCAACGGCTTCCCGTGGTTCGTCGACGCCGAGCCGGTCCAGCACTTCCGTGACGTCATGGAGGCGAACGAGGTGGACGAGGAGACCTACGGCGCCCCGACCGCTGACCGCGACCTGGGCGAGCCTCGAGCTGTTCCGGACGGTGGTCGAGGACAACGCCGCCACCCTCGGCGACAACCCCGATCGAGCAGCGCTCATCGCCGCCTACGGCACCGTCGCCGACGAGACGGTCGACGGCCTGCTTCCCAACCCGGTGACCTTCACCGCCGACGAGCCCGGCCCGCCGATCCCGTGCTTCTGGCTCTACACCTACGAGGGCGGCGAGTTCTCCGGCGACTTCGAGCCGACGTGCCCCGGCCCGGAGTTCGGCTGATCAGCCCGGTGGTCGAGGGGAGCGGAGCGAGCCGCCGCTCCGCCCCCCTCGACCACGCTCCTTCGCCCCCAGACCGGCATCGGAGATCGACGACGTGAGCGACTTCCTTCCCTTCATCATCAGTGGCATCGCCTCGGGCGCGGTGTTCGGGCTGTGTGGGACCGGCCTCGTCCTCACCTACAAGACCTCGGGCATCTTCAACTTCGGCCACGGCGCCATCGCCACCGGCGCCGCCTATGTCTTCTACTGGCTCCACGTCGACAACGAGGTCGACTGGCTGCCGGCGGCGCTCGTCAGCGTCTTCATCCTCGGACCGCTCGTCGGCCTGCTGTTCGAGCGCATGGCCGCCCGGCTCGCCGAGCAGCGAACCGCTCTCAAGATCGTCGGGACGATCGGTGTCGTGCTGGTCGTGCAGGCACTGGCCACCATCAAGTACGGGAGCACGGCGCTGCGCGTCCCGCAGTTCCTGCCGAGGGGGACCGAGTCGTTCGAGGTCGCCGGGGTGGTCGTCACCTACGACAAGGTGATCATCACCGCCATCACGCTCGTCGCCGTCGCCGCGCTGTACGCGCTGTTCCGCTTCGCCCGCATCGGCGTCGCCATGCGAGCGGTGGTCGACGACCCCGACCTGCTGGCCATGCAGGCCACGAACCCGGCCAGCGTCCGCCGTGTGGCCTGGGTGATCGGTGCCACCTTCGCCGCCCTGTCGGGCGTGCTCGTCGCGCCGATCATCGGCGTCGACGCGATCCTGCTCACCTTCCTCGTCGTCAAGGCGTTCGGCGCGGCGGCGGTGGGGGCGTTCTCGAGCATCCCGCTGACGTTCCTCGGCGGCGTGCTCATCGGCATCGGCTCCGACCTCTCGAAGAAGTACGTGATCAACACGCCGTGGCTCGCCGGCTTCCCCGAGGCGCTGCCGTTCCTCGTGCTCTTCGTCGTGCTGCTGGTGCTGCCCAAGAGCCGGCTGGTCACGCGCTCGCGGGCCGAGGCCCGACCGGCGCTGCAGTACCGATCGCCGGCACGGGTGCGGCTCGCCGCCGGGCTCGTGGTGCTCGTCCCGCTCGCCCTCGTCCCCGACCTGGTGGGCTCCAAGCTGGCGTTCTTCACCGTGGCCCTCGTCACGGTCGTGATGCTGCTGTCCCTCGGGCTGCTGGTCCGCACGTCGGGGCAGGTGTCGCTGTGCCACGCCACGTTCGCAGCGATCGGGGCGGTGGCGTTCTCGCAGCTCCACGTCGAGCACGGCGTTCCCTGGGTGCTCGCCCTCGTGCTCGGCGGGCTGGTCGTGGTGCCCGTCGGTGCCCTGGTGGCGGTGCCGGCCATCCGTCTCTCGGGGCTCTACCTCGCCCTGGCCACGCTCGGGTTCGGGATCCTGGTGCAACGGTTGCTCTACGGCCAGTCGTGGATGTTCACCGCCCTCGCGGAGGGGCGGCCCATGCCCAGGCCCTCGTTCGCCGACAGCCCCGAGGCCTTCTACCGGGTGGTGCTGGTCGTCGCCGTCCTGACGGCCCTCGTGGTGGTGGCCATCCAGCGCAGCCGCCTGGGGCGGCTCCTGCAGGGCATGTCCGACTCACCCACGGCCGTCACGGCCATGGGGTTGTCGACCAACGTGTCCAAGGTCATCGTCTTCTGCACGTCGGCGTTCCTCGCCGGCATGGCCGGAGCGCTCCTGGGGGTGGCCCGGGGGTTCGCCGTCAGCGGCGACTCCTTCTTCGTCCCGTTCAGCTCACTCATCCTGCTGGCCATGCTGGCCATCGCCCCGCTGGCCGAGCCCTGGTACGCCCTCGTGCCCGCCATCGCCTCGGTCCTCCCCGGCTACCTCAGCGGCGACAACACGACCAACTGGCTCACCGCCTTCTTCGGGGTGGCCGCGCTGGCGGTCGCCGTGCAGGGCGGTCACCCGGCGATGCCCGCGGGGCTGCGGGCCGCCCTCGACCGGCTCGGTCGTCGCCGGCCCGCCGAGCCGCCACCCGTCGAGGCTCCTCGGGTCGTCGTCGCCCCGGCGGGATCTCCGGGCATCGAGGTGCAGGGTCTCTCCGTGCGCTTCGGCGGCCTGGTCGCCGTCGACGGTGTGAGCTTCGACGCACCGTTGGGCCAGATCACAGGGCTGATCGGGCCAAACGGTGCCGGGAAGACCACCACGTTCGACGCCTGCAGCGGCCTGAACCGGCGCTTCGACGGCCGGGTGCTGCTGCACGGCGAGGACATCACCGCCCTGCCCCCGGCCGCCCGGGGCCGGCGCGGCCTGGGGCGCACGTTCCAGCGCGTCGAGCTGTGCGACTCCCTGACGGTCGTGCAGAACGTGATGCTGGGCCGCGAGGCCGGCCAGGCCGGCGCCCGCGTGCTGCGCCAGTTGGCGGCGCCGCCCGGCGAGTGGGCGGTGACCACCTCGGCCGCGTGGTCGGCCATGGCCCTGTGCGGCATCGAGGACCTCGCCGATCGGCAGGCCGGCGCCCTGTCGACGGGGCAGCGCCGGCTGGTGGAGCTGGCCCGTGCCCTGGCCGGGCCGTTCGACGTGCTGCTGCTCGACGAGCCGTCCTCCGGGCTCGACCACGACGAGACCGCTCGCTTCGGCGACCTGCTCGTCCGCGTGGTGGCAGAGCGGGGCGTCGGCATCCTCCTGGTCGAGCACGACATGAGCCTGGTGATGCGCATCTGCGACCACCTCTACGTGCTGGACTTCGGCAAGCTCGTCTTCGAGGGGACCCCGGCGGAGGTGGCGGGCAGCGAGGTCGTGCAGGCTGCCTACCTCGGCACCGACGGCGTCATGGACGCGCTCGACGACGGCGGCGTCGTGGCCGCGGAGGTGGCGAACGCATGACCACCGTCGAACGGGCTGTGCCGGCCGCGTCGTCGACCGCCGGCGACGCGCTGGTGCTGCAGGGCGTGCACGCCGGCTACGGGACGACGACCGTGCTGCGCGATGTCTCCCTGCGCGTGCCCGCGGGTGCCGTCACCGCACTGCTCGGCCCCAACGGCGCCGGCAAGACGACGCTGCTGCGCACGGTCTCCGGGTTCCTCCCCGCCGCGTCCGGTCGCATCGACATCGGCGGCGAGGACGTCACCCGGCTGCGCCCGCACCGGCGGGCGGCGCTCGGCCTGTGCCACGTCCCCGAGGGTCGAGGTGTGTTCCGCGGCCTGTCGGTGCGGGAGAACCTGCTCATGCAGGCCGGGCGGGGGAGCGAGCAGGACGCGGTCGAGCGGGCCGCCAGCGCGTTCCCCATCCTCGGCGACCGCCTGGGTCAGCGGGCCGGCACGCTCAGCGGCGGCCAGCAGCAGATGCTGGCCATGGCCGCCGCCTACGTGCGGGACCCGTCGCTGGTGCTGATCGACGAGGCCTCGCTGGGGTTGGCGCCCATCGTCGTCGACGAGATCTTCCGGTTCCTCGAGCAGCGCACGGCCGAGGGGGCGGCGCTGCTGATCGTCGACCAGTTCGTCACCCGTGCCCTCGAGATGGCCTCGACGGCCTACGTGCTGCACCGGGGGACGATCGCCTTCGAGGGCACCGCCGACGAGCTGCTCCAGGGCGACGTCTTCGAGCGCTACCTCGGCGCGGACAGCGCCTGAGGCCGCCAGGCGCTCACCGCGTCAGGCGCCGTCCCGGATCACGTCGGCGGCCACGCCGGCCATCGCCATCATCGGCCCGTTGAGGTTGCCGGAGACCATCGTCGGGAGCACCGAGCAGTCCATGGCGCGGAGGCCGTCGACGCCTCGCACACGGAGCTGCGGGTCGACGACGTCGTGCTCGTCGGGGCCCATGGCGCAGGTGCCGATGGCGTGGTAGCCGCAGTAGCCGTGCTCCAGCGCCGTGTCGATGATCGCCTGATCGTCGTCGTCGTGGACGGCGGCGCCGGGGACGGTCTCGTGGTCGATGTGCGCCGCCAGCGCGTCGCTGGCGAACAGCTCGCGCATGCGCCGGAAGAGCGCGAGCCCGGTGGCGCGGTCGTCGGCCGTGGCGAAGTAGTTGGGAACGATCTCGAGCGGCGCGTCGGGGTCGGCGGCGGTGATGTGCAGGCTCCCCTCGCTCGTCGGGCGCAGGACGTAGCCGATGGCCTGGATGCCCGGCTCCCGCTCGAGACCGGGGTTCTCCCCTGGCCCGTGCGAGGCGACCGAGAAGGGCGCCATCAGCACCTGCGCGTCGACGCGCTCGACGCCGGGGGTCGACTCGAGGAAGCCGATCACGTCGTAGGACGGTGCCGCCAGCGGGCCCCGGCGGGTGGCGAGGTACGTCAGTCCGGCGACAGCCTGGCCGACCGGACCCGCCAGCTTCCGGTTGTAGCCGACGTTCTCGCGCAGGCGGGCCTGCAAGGGGAAGCATCGGTGCTCGCGCAGCCGTGCGCCCACGTTCGGCTGGTCGACGCGCACGTCGACGCCCGCGGCGCGAAGAACCTCGGCCGGCCCGATCCCGGACAGCTGCAGCAGCCTGGGCGTCTGGATGCTGCCCAGCGACAGGATCACCTCGCGGTCGGCGCGGTGGTCGACCACCCGGCCGCCCTGCCGCACCCGCACGCCCACGGCCCGATCGCCCTCGAACAGGATCTCGGTCGCCAGCGCCTGCACCTGGACCGTCAGGTTCTGTCGGCCCCGCACCGGGTGGAGGAACGCATGGGCGGCGCTCACCCGCCGCCCCCGGCCGATGGTGGCCATCGTGAGACCGATGCGCGCACCGTCCGTCTCGTTGAGGTCGTCCACGGACCGCATCCCGACCGCGTCGCCGGCCGCGATGAAGGCAGCGCAGAGCGGATCAGGATGACGCACCTGCGAGATCGTGAGCGGACCACTCGTGCCCCGCGTCGGCGACGAGCCCAGCTGGTTGTCCTCGATGCGCTTGTAGCTGGCCAGGATCGCGTCCCAGCCCCAGCCCTTGTTCCCGAGCCGTTCGAGCTGGTCCCAGTCGGCCTGCTGGCCGCGGTTGTAGACCAGCCCGTTGATCGCGCTCGAGCCGCCCAGCGTCTTGCCGCGCGTCCAGGCCTCGACGGTGCCGCTCGATCCGAAGGGCACGGTGGGGAAGTGCCAGGCGTGCTTCGGGTCGCCGAGCAGCTTGCCGAACCCCTTCGGGACGCGGATCAGCGGGCTCTTGTCCTCGCCGCCGGCCTCGAGCAGGAGCACCCGGGTGCGGACGTCCTCCGACAGCCGATTGGCGAGCACGCAGCCCGCCGAACCGGCTCCGACGACGATGTAGTCGAACTCGCTCACGCGGATCCCCCCGGGAGTCGTGCCTTCTGACGACATCGTATCCCGAAAGAGATAGATGATGATATTGAATCGTCAACAAGACGGCAGCTCGGTGAGGCGCCGTTGCAGCAGCCGGTGCTCGGGCCGGCCAGCGGGCGCGAGGTGCAGCGCTGCCACGTAGGCACGCTGCGCCTCGTCGATGCGGCCGAGGCGGCGCAGGAAGTCCGCACGAGCCGATGGCAGCAGGTAGTAGCCGGCCAGGGGTGTCGCAACCAGAGCGTCCAGTTCCGCGAGGCCAGCCTCGTAGCCGTCGCGGAAGCCGACGGCGATGGCCCGGTTCAACGCGATGACGGGTGACGGCTGGGCGGCGAGCAGGGCGTCATAGAGGGTGACGATCGCGCCCCAGGCGGTGGCCTCCGCAGATGCCGCCGCGGCATGGCAGGCAGCGATCTGTGCCTGCAATCGGCAGGGTCCCGGCGGACGCCCAGAACGTGCCGCCCGGCGCAGGTGCTGGTGGCCCTCCTCCATGAGCGCCGCATCCCAGCGGCTGCGGTCTTGTTCCTCCATCGGCACGAGGTCGCCGCGGGTGTCGAAGCGGGTCGAGCGCCGGGACATCTGGAAGGTGATCAGCGCCAGCAGTCCGCGAGCCTCGTCCTCGCCGGGCATCAGGTCGACCAGCAGCCTTGTGAGTCGCAGCGCCTCGTCGGCCAGGTGGTCCTCGTACTGCCCATAGCCCTCGTTGAAGATGAGATAGAGCACGACGAGCACGCCACTGGTGCGCTCAGCGAGCAGCTCGTCGGGCGGCACCCGGTAGGGGATCGCGGCGTTGGAGATCTTTCGCTTGGTGCGCAGCAGCCGCCGGGACATGGTCGGCTCCGACACCAGGAACGCCCTCGCGATCTCTGCCGTGCTCAGGCCGGCCACGCTCTTCAGCGTCAGGGCCACCCGACCGTCGAGGGCAAGCGCCGGGTGGCAGCAGGTGAAGATCAACCGCAGTCGGTCGTCGGACCGGGGGTCCGCCTCCAGGGCGCCGCCCGGGCCCATCTCGTCCATGATCGCGCGCTGCTGAAGTTTCGCCCGCTCCGTCTGGCGGCGACGGAGGACGTCGAGTGCGCGGTTCCTCGCCACGGTGGTGAGCCAGGCCGCCGGCGATCGCGGGATGCCGTCGTGGCGCCAATGCACCAGGGCTCTCTCGGCTGCGTCCTGGACGCAGTCCTCGGCCAGGTCCCAGTCGCCGGTGAGCCGGATGAGGCTCGCAACCATGCCGGTCCGTTCCGCGGCCACGGCCGCGGCGATCGCCCCGACCGTGGCGCGGTGCGGATGCGTGGTCAATCCTCGTCCGTCCAGAACGGGCGGAGCTCGAGCTTGCCGCCCTTGGCCTGCGGGTGCCTCGCCGCGATCTCGATGGCCTCGTCGAGGTCGTCGCACTCCAGGATGTCGAAGCCGGCGATCCACTCCTTCGACTCAGTGAAGGGCCCGTCGGTGACGAGGACCTGCTCGCCGCTGACTCTCACCGTGGTGGCGTCGCTGACCGGGCGCAGGGCGTCACCGGTGATGCGCTTCCCCCGGCCGTCGACGTCGGCCAGCCACTGCTCGATGGTCAGGTCGTCCTCAGATGGCTCGGCCTCGGCTGCTGTGCCCGGATCGGCGACGACGAACATCATGTACTTCATGGGTTCGTACCCCTGTCTAGGTGGTCGTGACGTAGTTACGACGATCGGGGAATCCCCCGATCCGACAGCTCGGGGTGGCGAGTCGACGAGCGCCACGGTCGGGAGCTGCCCGCGACCCGCCACTATGACGGTCGGGCGGCCCTGATCTCATCGGTCCCATCGGATGTCGACGAGGTGGACGACGCTCCTAGAGTCGGCGTGTGCGCGTTGCGGTCGAACAAGTCATCCAGACAGCGACCAAGGTGCTCGACGGCGGGCTCACCGCCCGCGAGGCGTTCACCGTTCTTTCCACCCTCACACGCGAGGCTGTGCCAGCCGCCCGCGACCTGCGCGAGACCGATCCCGATCGAGCGGCCACCTACGGGGAGTTGATCCTGGTCCTCGGCCAGGAGCTCCGGCATCGCGAGCGGGCCGGTCACGACCAGCGGCATCTCCAAGCCGTAACCGACGACCTCGCCAAGGTGCTGCACGCGCTGGCGGGAGACGGCGACCGATGAGCCACCACCGTTGGATGGGAGGTTTCCGTGCTGCACACGCCGCTGTGTGACCTGGTGGGCATCGATGTCCCGGTGGTCCAGGCAGGGATGGCCATCTTCACGTCCGCCAGGCTTGCCGCCGCGGTCTCCAACGCCGGTGGGCTTGGCAGCCTCGGGGTCTGGCAACGGCCCGCCGAGCAGCTACGCCGCGAGGTTGACGAGCTTCGGGGCGCCACCGACCGGCCGTACGCCCTGAACCACGTCGTGCCCGAGCTCGATCCCGCCGGGTTCGAGCTCACCCTCGACCTTGCCCCAAGGGTTGTCTCCTTCGCGCTCGACGACGCGGGAGACCTGATGCGACGAGTCCACGACGTGGGCAGCCTGGTCATGCAGCAGGTCACGACCGTCCATCAGGCCGAGGTCGCGGCCGATCACGGGGCCGACATCATCGTGGCCCAGGGAGGAGAAGCCGGTGGCTACGGCGGGAGCGTTTCCACGTTGGCGCTCGTTCCCCAGGTCGTGGATGCCGTACGGCCTGTGCCCGTGGTCGCGGCCGGCGGCATCGCGGATGGTCGTGGTCTCGCCGCTGCGCTCACACTCGGCGCCGCAGGGGTCAACATCGGCACCCGGTTCCTCGCCTCGGAAGAATCGCCCGTCGGCGACGTGTGGAAGCAGGCGATCCTCGCGTCCGACTCGGAGGCCTGGATCCAGCTCGACTTCTTGAACGACCTGAGCCCAAGTCCGGGGACCCTGGGCTACGGCACTCGCGTACGGGCGCTACGCACCCAGTTCACCGACCGTTGGCGGCAGCGCGGCGACGAAGTGCGCGCAGATCCGACCTCCGCGCTGACCGAGATCGCCAACGCCACCGCGGACGACCGGCTCGAGGAGCTCCTCGTCGTCGGCGGTCAGAGCGCAGGGCTCATCAGGGAGCTCCGGCCTGCAGCCGACATCGTGCAGGTGCTCGTATCCGATGCGGAGACAGCGCTCGCCAACGCGGCCAGCCTCGTCTCCTGATCGAAGCCAGCGCCCGAACCCGCGTGACCTACCGCCGGTACGTCGCGATCAGCCCGAGCCAGGGCGGCCTTCCAGCTGGGCCAGGCGGCGATCGGTCCTTTCGAGGCGCCGAACCACCACGCTGAGCACTCGCCGGGCGATCATGGGATCGGACGTCAGCACGTCGTCGAAATGCTCGGCGCGTAGGCCGAGCAGCGTCATCGCGACGATCGAACGCACGGTGGACGTCCGCACCCCCGTGCCGAGGATCGCCATCTCACCGAAGAAGTCGCCGGCGTTGAGGACTCCGAGGTCGGCCCCGCTCCGAGTCACCGCCGCGTGGCCGTCGACGACGAGGAACAGCTCGTCGCCGAACTCCTGCTCGGTGACGATGTCGACCTGCGGCCCGACCGTGACCTCGTACGCCAGCTCGGCCAGCCTCGTGAGCTCCTCGTCGGTGGCGCCGTGGAACAGCCACACCTCGTTCAGGAGCTTCTTGCGTTCCTCGATCGCGACCAGCGCGCTCACGGTCGCGAACGGTACCCCCCGCCGCCGGCCACCGCGCTCGGGGCCTGTCACACCCTGGTCAGGTCACTACGTTGACGCTGTGTCCGATGAGACCAACGGCCGCTTCAAGCGCTGGTTGTGGCGCCCGCCGCGAGCACATGGCGAGCCCATCGCCGGCCGAACGGTCAGCTTCGTCGAGCTCTTCTACGACCTCGTCTATGTGGTCGTCATCGCCCAGGCCGCTCATCACCTCGCCGAGCATGTCTCCCTTCGCGGGTTCGCCGAGTTCGCCGTCGTCTTCGCCTTGATCTGGATCGCCTGGGTCAACGGATCCCTCTACCTCGAGCTCCATGGCCGCGAGGACGGACGGACCCGCAACATCGTCTTCATCCAGATGGGCGTTCTGGTCCTGTTGGCGGTGTTCACCGCCGACGCCGCGGATGGCAGCGGACGTGCCTTCGCCCTCGTGTACGCCACGTTCCTTGCCATCTTGATGTGGCTGTGGAACACGGTCCGGCGTCAGGACCGTCGGGACCACCCTGAGTTCCTGGCGCAAGCAGGGCGCTACGTGACCGGCATGGGCGTGGCGGTGCCCATCATCCTCGCGAGCGCCTTCGTCGAAGCACGACTGGTCGTGTGGGCCGGTTTCGCCATCGCCTGGATCCTGGGCATGCTGATCCTGGGGCGCTTGGACGTCGGCATGAACCGGGGCGTGCCGCCCACGGAGTCGCTGGTCGAGCGGTTCGGGCTGTTCACGATCATCGTGCTCGGCGAGTTCGTGTTCGGTGTCGTGGACGGCCTGTCCTCGCCGGAGCGCGACATCATGACGATCACCACCGGGATGATCGCTCTCGTGATCGGCTTCGGCTTCTGGTGGATCTACTTCGACCTGGTCGGCCGCCGGATGCCGCGGAGTGACGGCGCTGCCATGGTGAACTGGCTGCTGAGCCATTTGCCCATCACGTTGTCCATCGCGGCGGCCGGTGCCTCGATGGTCAGCCTGATCGGCCATGCCGGCGATGCGAGCACGCCCGCGAGCACGGCATGGTTGCTCTCCGGCGCCGTGGCGCTGGGCCTGGTCGCCCTGATCCTCACCGAACGAGCGCTCGTCGATGCCGAGCGTCTGATCGACGTCTACCGACCGCTCAGCTTGGCGATGGCCGGGGGAGCGGCCGCGGCCCTCGTCGTCGGCTGGCTGCGACCGGCGCCGTGGCTCCTTGCGCTTCTGCTCACGGCGATCCTCTCGGTGCTCTGGTTCTTCGCCGTCAGCCGCTTCCTGCGCGCCGACGCCTGGGGCGAGACAGGGTCCAACGCCATTGACACGTCGCCATGACGGGCGCGCGCTGTGCAGTGTGCGAGGCGTTTCGCCCTGGCCGGTCCTGGAGCCGATGGTCGTCGGATCGGGCTAGACGGTTGCCCCCCACGCGTCGTCGACCGCCGCCCTCTGTTCACGACCGCACGCGTCACGCCGCCGCCGTACGATCCCGGCGCATGAGGCGGACACTCATCACCCTGGCCCTGGCACTCCTTGCGGTCGCAGCGTGTGGACCGAAGGAAGCCGACGAGCTACCCGGCGGCCCACTCACCACCACGACGACGACCACGACGCCACCCGAGACCACCACGACCGCACCGCCTCCCGCCCCGGTCGCGCCGGAGACCACCGTCCCCTCGAACGCCGGGCCGATCACCAACTCCGACAACATCGAGCACCCGCCCCCCGACGATGTGCAGCTCGGCGAATGCACGGGCAACGACTTCGGGGGCCCGACCGCGACCGGCACGCTGACCAACCACACCAGCAAGCAGTCGCACTACTCGATCAACGTCAACTTCACCGATGCAGCCGGCGTCATCATCGCTCAGGGTTGGGCCTACGTGAGCAACATCCCGCCCGGGGCGTCAGCCACGTGGGAAGCCATGAGCTTCGACATGGACGCTGTCGCCGCCAGCTGCGCCGTGGCCGAAGTGGAACGCTTCGCCGCCTGAACATCTGGGCCCGCAAGGTGAAGCGGGCGGCCATCCGAGAGCCGGGGGTGGCCGGGATGAGGATCCCGCACCTCAGTACGCCCAGAAGATCGCGGCGAACGCGCCGCTCGGCGCGGCAGCGAAACCCTGTTTGTGGCCGAGGCGGCTGACCTCGATGTCGTCGGGAAAGAAGGCGACGTGCTGCGCGACGTGATGGTGCACATGATCGAGGAGTACGCCCGGCACAACGGCCACGCAGATTTCCTCCGCGAGCGGATCGACGGGCGAGTGGGCCAGTAGCGGGCCAGCGACCCGTCAACCGCCTCGCGCACGGTCGTCATCCGACCCTCGGACCGGGGACGCGTTAGCGTGAGCCCTCGTCCGGTGCCCACTCTCGGAGAGCTCAGCTGGCTGGCGCCGCTCCGCCCTCGGAGGGGCCGGATCAGCAACGTAGCTACGAACCAGACCTAGCTTCAACCGGCCGGTGCGCCGGCGCGATCGCTGGCACGCCAGGCCCCTCGATACGAGGAGGAAGGCTGTGAAGAGAGCTCGCATCAAATTCGCCCTTGCCGTCGCCGCCGTGGGTGTGTTGGGCGTGGGAACCGTCGCGGTTGCCGCCGACGGGAGCGACAGCGAAAGGCTCACCGGCTACGAGGAGGTGCCCGCCCTCTCCACACCGGGCGTGGGTGAGTTCCGGGCGGACGTGTCCCGGGCGGGTGACGCGATCCGCTACCGGCTGACCTTCAGCGACCTGGAGTCGGCTGCGACGCAAGCCCACATCCACTTCGAGAATGAGACGAACAACGGTCCCATCGTCGTGTTCCTGTGCACGAACCTCGGCAATGGCCCGGCGGGCACGCAGGCCTGCCCTGCCGCTGGCGGGACCATCCGCGGCACCATCCGCGCCGCGGACGTCGGCGACGGAGCTGCCGCGCAAGGCCTCGCTGCGGGCGAATTCGAGGAGTTCGTCCGCGCCATCCGTGCGGGAGCGACGTACGTGAACGTCCATTCCACCGGGCGACCGGGCGGCGAGATCCGCGCGCAGCTCGAGAGCGAGGACGACGACAACAGCCACGGACACGGCTGACCACCACGGCTGGCAGTCCGCCGCCCGCAGATCCGGGCGGCGGACCGCCGCACACGTGCGAACTGCGCCCAACCGACGGCGTTGACGAGTTGATGGTCGGGTGGCAGGCCACTCAGGCCAGGGCGGGAACGACCTCGGCGGCCAAGCGTTCCATGTGCTCGGGCTCGTCGAAGAGCGGGGTGAAAAGGATCAGGTCCGCGCCGGCCTCGGCCACCTCGCGCGCTCCACCTATGCAGTCCTGCGGCGTTCCGGCGACTGCGACCGGCGCCAAGGACTTGCCGAACTCGCCGTAGAGGCCGACCAGCGCGGCGGCGACCCGCCGTCGGGCGCGCTCGCCATCGTCGTCGACGGCGACGTAGATGCGCTTGGCGATCCGGAAGGTGGCGGGGTCCTGGCGGGACTCGGCCAGCGCCTGGCGCACGACCGGTACCTGCTGGGCGAACGCAGCGGTCGTTGTCGACCCGGCGCCGAAGAAGCCGTCCCCGTAGCGCACCGCCCGCCGGAGGGCAGCGGGGTGACTGCCTCCGAACCAGATCGGCGGGTGCGGTTTCTGGAACGGCTTGGGCTCCATGGCGGCGTTCTCCAGCTGCCAGAAGCGCCCGTCGAAGGTTGTGGCCGGCTCGGTCCAGAGCGCCTTGGTCAGCCGTAGCCCCTCGGTGAACCGTGCCACCAGGCTGGTCGGGTCGACCGCGAAGGCCGAGAACGGCCGGTTCTTCCCGCCGGTGGCGACGCCGACGTCGATGCGGCCTCGGCTCAGCTGGTCGAGGGTGGCCAGGCCCTTTGCCAGCTGAACGGGGCTCTGCAGTGGGGTCACGAGGACCGCGCAGCCCAGGCGAATCCGCTCGGTGCAAGCGGCGGCGTAGGTCATCGTCTCGATCGGGCTCAGGAACGGCGTCGACCCGAGGACCTGCTCCATCGCCCAGGCGCTGTCGAAGCCGAGCGCTTCGGCCCGGGCCATGTAGAGGCGAAAGGCGGCGGGATCGAACGCCCCGTCGGCCACGAGCTGGGGGATGGCGATGCCGAACTGCAGGTTGCTGGTCATAGGTCCCTCCGAGACAGGGAGTGGTGTCGTCCTGACGTCAGACCGGAGGTCGTCGACCAACCCGCGCCGCTCCCGCCACCAGAAACCTCGGCAGATCATAGGAATCGGCCAGGATCGTGACCACTTCGGGATCCTGCGCCAGGCGGGTGTTGATGCCCCACGGGTGCACCGAGTTGACGCGCACCCCGTACGGGCCGAGATGCGCTCAGCCCTGGCCGGCTTCGATCAGCAGGCGGTGGATGTCGTTCGGTCCCAGCGGGGTCTTGAGGACGTGGACGCCGAGGTGGGCGAGGGCGTCGCCGACGGCGTTGGCAACGGCGGCGTGGCTGCCGATGGCTCCGCCCTCGCCCATGCCCTTGAAGCCACCCGGGTTGGTGGTCGACGGGCTGTCGAGGTGGCCGATCTCGATGGCCGGCACCTCGGTGGCGGTCGGCAGCAGGTAGTCGACGAACGTCGCCGTCAGCGGGTTGCCGGCCTCGTCGTAGACGAAGTCCTCGAGCAGCACCCCACCCAGGCCCTGCACCACGCCGCCGTAGATCTGGCCGTCGACGACGGTCGGGTTGATCATCGGGCCGCAGTCCTCGGACACGATGTAGCGCAGCACCTCGGGGGATGCAGGTGTCCCGGTCGATCTCGACCACGCAGAGGTGCGTGGCGTTCGACCACGTCGGGAAGCTCTCGGGCCGGAAGCGGACGGTGGCCTCCAGGCCCGCGCCGACCTCCGGTGGCAGCTGGTCGGCGAACCGGTAGGCCGACGTCGCCACCTCCCCCAGCGTCAGCGCCGTGGCCGGCGTGCCCTGCACGAACACCCGGCCCTCCTCGATGGTGAGGTCGGCCTCGGCCGCCTCCAAGGCGTGGGCGGCGACCGCGAGCACCTTGGCCCGGACCGCTTCGGTGGCCTGGCGGGCGGCGCCGCCGGCGACCACCGCCGTGCGGGACCCGCCGGTGCCGGGGCCGTACGGGGTCGACTCGGTCTCACCCTGCACGATCGTGACGTCGTCGTAGGCGACGCCGAGGGTGTCGGCGACGATCTGGGCCATCGTGGTCTCGACGCTCTGACCGTGCGACGTGGTGCCGAGGTAGGCGACGACCTTGCCGCTGGCCTCGACCCGCACCGTCGCCCCCTCGGTCGCCAGGGTCGGGGTGTCCATCGACGTGGGCTCGACGTAGGCGCAGCAGCCGAGGCCGAGCAGCCGGCCGTCGGCCCGGGCGGCGGCCTGCTCGGCGCGGAACGCCGGGTAGTCGAGCATCTCGAGCGCCTGGTCGAGGGTCTCGAGCGGGGTGATCTCCTTGAACTCCTTGCCGCCGGGCGACGTGAATGGCAGGTCGGCGGCGGCGAGCAGGTTCGTGCGCCGCAGCTCGATCGGGTCGATGCCGAGCGTGCGGGCGGCGTGGTCGATCGCCATCTCGCGCGCCGTGGTCTCGAACATCCACGGCCCCCGGTAGGCGCCCTTGCCCATGGTGTTGGTCCACACCATCGCCATGGAGAAGCCCAGCCGCGGGATCTTGTAGGGGCCGGGCAGCAGCTGGGGGTCGATGATCGCGGGGCACGGCGGGTACGCCCCCACGTCGGCGACGTGGTCGATGGCGATGGCCTGGATGACGTGGTCGTCGTCGATGGCCAGGCGCACGGTGCCGAACTCGTTGCGCGAGTGGGGCGCGGCGACGAGGTTCTCGCGCCGGTCCTCGATCCACTTCACCGGCCGGCCGAGCAGCCGGGTGGCGAGCACGACGGCGCACTCCTCGCGGAACACGAACATCTTCTGGCCGAAGCCGCCGCCGACGTCGCGGGCGTGCACCCGGACGCGGCCCTCGGGGATCTGCAGGTAGCGGGCGAAGAAGTTGCGGGTCTCGTGCACGCCCTGGCACGAGCACGTGATGTCGATCTCGTCGCGACCGGGCGCCCAGGACGGCGACGATGCCCCGGGTCTCCATCGGGACGCAGAGGTACCGGTTCTGCTGGATCGCCGCCTCGACCACGTGGGGGCTGGTGGCGAACACCTCGTCGAGGTCGGGCGACAGCGGCGTGAACGGCACCTCGACCATGGCGTTGGACGGGAAGCCCCACGCGCCGTGCACGAGGTGCTCGGTGTCGGCGGCGGCGGTGACGAAGTCGACGCAGGGGTCGCTCGGGTCGAGGTCGACCTCGATGAGCTCGCAGGCGTCCTCGGCGATGTAGCGGCTCTCGGCCACCACGAGGGCGATCGGGCTCGCCGACGTGGCGCACGTCGGTGACCGCCAGCGGCGGCGGGACCTGCAGCTCCTCGCCGAGCATGGCGTGCCAGGCCTCGCCGACGCGCCCGTCGAAGTCCTGCCACGTGTACACCGCGACCACGCCGGGCAGCTCGCGCGCCGCGGCGGCGTCGAGGTGGGTGATCGTCGCCTTGGCCAGCTCGCTGCGCAGGAAGGCGGCGTGGAGCATGCCCGGCAGCACGACGTCGTCGACGTAGAGCCCGTGACCGGTGAGGAGGCGCTTGTCCTCCTTGCGGGTGACCGAGGCGCCGACGTAGCGGGCGGCGGGGCCGGAGATCGTGGTCATCGTGCCGCCGCCCCGCCCGCCTCGGCGGCCGCCCGGACGGCGCGGAGGATGCCCTGGTAGCCGGTGCAGCGGCAGAG
Organism: uncultured Acidimicrobiales bacterium; assembly: GCA_963735395.1. Lineage (GTDB taxonomy): Bacteria > Actinomycetota > Acidimicrobiia > Acidimicrobiales > VFJN01 > ZC4RG19. The sequence continues at coordinate 46,216 of CAVTKV010000006.1, forward strand.
GTTGCCCGACAGCCCCTCGCGGATCTCGTCGTCGGAGGGGTCGGGGTTGCGCTCGAGCAGCGCCGTGGCCGACACGACGAAGCCCGGCGTGCAGAACCCGCATTGCAGTCCGTGCTCGGCCTGGAACGCGGCCTGCACCGGGGTGAGCTCGCCGTCGTTGGCGAGGCCCTCGACGGTGGTGATCTCGGCGCCGTGGGCCTGCACGGCGAAGACGAGGCACGAGCGGACGGCCCGGCCGTCGAGGATGACGCTGCACGCTCCGCACACGCCGTGCTCGCAGCCGAGGTGGGTGCCCGTCAGGCGCAGGTCCTCGCGGAGGAAGTCGGCGAGGGTCTTGCGCGGTTCCACCGCGCCGCGGCGGGCCTCGCCGTTCACGGTCAGCTCGATCGGGATGTCAGGCAACGCCGGCCTCCTCGAGGCTGCGCCGGATGGCGCGGGTGACGACGGCGGCGCCGATGCGCCGCCGCAGCTCGCACGATGCGTGCAGGTCCCCGGGTGGCGCCAGGCCGTCGACGGCGAGGTGGCCGACCTCGTCGCCGTCGACGTCGGCGACCGCGGTGCCGACCAGCGCCGCCTCCGCGGCTGCGGCCCGCACCGGCGTGCCGTCCATGCCGAGCAGGGCGATGGCGGCCTTGTCGATCCGGCCGTCGGCCACCCGGACGCCGGTGCAGGCGCCGGCGATGGCGAAGTCGCCGTGGCGCCGGGCCACCTCCTCGACGGCGAACCCCGAGCCCGGGCCCCACGAGGGGAAGCGGATCGACACCAGCAGCTCGTCGTCCCCGAGGACGGTCGTCCACGTGCCGACGAAGAAGTCGGCGGCGGCCACGGTGCGGGAACCGCCCTTGCTGGCGATCTCGAGCTCGGCGTCGAGGGCCAGTGCGACCGCCGGGTACTCGGCGGCCGGGTCGGCGTGGGCCAGCGAGCCGCCGACCGTGCCGCGGCTGCGGATCTGGAAGTGGCCGATGAAGGGGGTGGCGGCGGCGAGGAGCGGCGCCGCGTCGGCGATGTCGGCCCGCTCCTCCACCTCGCACTGACGGACCATGGCGCCGACCCTGAGGCCGTCGCCGGACGTCTCGACGGTGCGTAGCGATGCCACCCGCCCGACGTCGATCAGGGCCTCGAAGCGGGCCAGCCGCAGGTTGAGCATCGGGACGAGGCTCTGCCCGCCGGCGAGCACCTTGGCCTCGTCGCCCAGCTCGCTGAGGAGCGCGGTGACCTCCTCGACGGCGGCCGGCGCGTGGTAGTCGAACGGCGCAGGTTTCACTCGCTCCCCCTCCCAATATCAGTGTGATGAGTGTACGGGATTCCGCGGCACGATCGCTCCCCGGCCTTGCAGGTCCATCGTCTGCTCCTCCACGCCCATGTACGGTTCGAGTCAACCACGCGTGCGCGGAGTACAGTGCACTGATCATGAAGATCTCGATCGATTCCGCCACCTGCACCGGCAACGGGCGTTGCGAGCGCGCCCTCAGGATCGATTGACCGACGTGGCCGTCGTCAACTCTCGTGCCACCAGCGCCATCACGGCGCCGAAGCTGGCCAGCGTCGTCGCCCGTCTCATCGAGGACGAGGTCGTGGCCCGGGGCTGGCCGGTCGGGACGGTGCTGGGCTCGGAGACCGACCTGCTCGAGCGCTTCGGCGTGAGCAGGGCGGTGCTGCGGGAGGCAGTGCGCATCGTCGAGCACACCGGCGCGGCCCGCATGCGTCGCGGTCCCGGCGGAGGCCTCGTCGTGAGCGAGCCCAACCACGACGCGGTGGTCACGGCCATGAGCGTGTGGTTCTCCTATGTCGGCGTGACGATCGGCGAGATGCTCGAGGTCCGCCGCCCGCTCATCACCGCCGCCGCCAGCCTGGCTGCCGCACGCCGCACGGGCGACGACGCCGCCGGACTCGTCGAGCGCATCGACGCCATCGCCTCCGGCGGCGTGGTCGGGCCGGCCCAGCTCAGCGCGCTCGAGGCCGACATCGTGGGCGTCGCCGGCAACCCGGCTCTCACCCTCTTCATCGAGTCGGTCGGCGACCTCGGCGTCAGGCGGCTCAGCAGCGGCAGGGCCAGGCTCGACCCGCCGTTGACGGCCGCCGAGGGCCTCGTCCACCTCGACGGCTACCGGCGCGTCGTCGCGGCCATCGCCGATGGCGACGGCGACGCTGCCGCCCGTCGCATGGGGCGCCTCGTCGACGCCGTGGCGACCCGCCTGCGCGACGCACGCCCGCGACGCGGTGCCCGGCGCTTCGACGACCCCACACCGGGCAAGCTCGCCGAGCGGGTGGCCGGCGCCCTCGGCGACGACGTGGAGCGGGCAGGGTGGCCGGTGGGGGAGGTGATCGGCTCCGAGACCGACCTCATCGAGCGCTACGGCGTCAGCCGGGCCATCCTGCGAGAGGCGGTCCGCATCCTCGAGCACCACGGCGCCGTGCGCACGAAGCGCGGGCCGCACGGCGGCCTCGTCGTGACCGCGCCCGACAGCCGTGCCATCGTCCGCTCGGCTCGCATGATCCTCGAGTACGACGGGGTCACCGGCGAGCAGCTCATCGAGGCCCGGTCGGTGCTCGAGGTCGCCGCCGTGCGACTGGCCGCCGATCGGGCGACGTCCGAGGTGGCGGACGACCTCCGGGCGGCCCTCGAGACCGAGGAGCGGGTCGGTGATGCGGCCGAGCGCTTCATGCCCGTCCACGACCGGCTGGCGGCTGCCACCGGCAACCGGCTGTTCGAGTTGTTCGTCGACGTCATGGGCGAGCTGGTGCCCTCGCGGGTGAGGGCCGACCGGCGGACCCCACAGGGCATCGCCACCCTCTCGGTCGAGGTGCACCGGGCCCATGACAAGATCGTCGAGGCCATCGTGGCGGGCGACGCCGACCTGGCCGAGCGGCGCATGCGACGCCACCTGGAGGCCAGCATCGATGTGCTGGAGTAGGAGGGGATCGTGAACATCGCCATGCTGCTGGAGATGGCGGCCGACGGGATGGGTGACCGCGTCGCCGTCGGCCCGCGCCAGGGTGGCCTCAGCTACGTGGAGCTGCTCGAGCGGTCCCGGCGCATCGCGTCCCTGGTCGAGGCAGCCGACGTCGACCGGGTGGGCCTCGTCGACGTCAACTCGGACGCCGTACCGGTGCTGCTGTTCGCCAGCGCCATCGCCGGCGTCCCGTTCGCACCCCTCAACTACCGGCTGGCCGACGAGCGACTCCGCTCGATCGGCGAACGTATCGCCCCGGCCTTCGTGGTGGCCGACGACGTCGCGGTCGATCGGCTCGCCGGCGTCGAGGGGCTCGAGACCCTGACCAGCGCCGAGCTCGCCGGGCGGGTCGCTGGCGCCGCGGCCAAGGCCGACGGCCACACCGACCCGGACCAGGTGGCGATCTGGCTCTTCACCAGCGGCACCACGGGCGAGCCAAAAGCCGCCCTGCTACGCCAGCGCCACCTGGTGTCGTACGTGCTGTCGACCGTCGACTTCATGGCCGCCGGCGAGGACGAGGCCACCCTCGTCAGCGTGCCGCCGTACCACGTCGCGGGGATGGCAACCATCGTCTCCAACGTCTATGCCGGTCGCCGCCTCGTGTACCTGCCGCAGTTCGACCCGAAGGACTGGGTCGAGCTCGCCGAGCAGCAGGCCGTGACCCACGCCATGGTCGTGCCGACGATGCTCGGGCGCCTCCTCGACGCCCTCGAGGAGCAGGGCTCCTCCCTCCCGGCCCTGCGCCACCTGTCCTACGGCGGCGGCCGCATGCCCGTGCCGACCATCGAGCGGGCCATGGACCTGCTGCCGCAGGTGGGGTTCGTCAACGCCTATGGCCTCACCGAGACCAGCTCGACGGTCGCGGTGCTCGGGCCCGAGGAGCACCGGGTCGCCCACGCCAGCGACGACCCCGTGGTCCGCGCCCGCCTCGGCTCGGTCGGTCGGCCGCTGCCCACCCTCGAGCTCGAGATCCGCGATCCGATGGGCGCGCCGGTGGCCGTCGGGGACACCGGGGAGATCTACGTGCGGGGCGAGCAGATCGCCGGGGAGTACCACGGCCGCAGCGCCCTCACGGCCGACGGCTGGTTCCCGACCAACGACGGCGGCCACCTCGACGACGGCGGGTTTCTCTTCGTCGAGGGTCGCCTCGATGACGTGATCGTCCGCGGCGGCGAGAACATGTCCCCCGGCGAGATCGAGGATGTCCTGATCTCCCACCCCGCCGTGGCCGCCACAGGCGTCACCGGCGTGCCCGACGACGAGTGGGGCGAGGCCGTCGCCGCCGCGGTCGTGCTCGAGCCGGGCGCTACCGCCACCCAGGCCGAGCTGCAGACCTGGGTCCGCGACCACCTGCGGTCGTCGCGTGTCCCGGTCGTCGTCGAGTTCCGCGACGCGCTGCCCTACAACGACACCGGCAAGCTCCTCCGCCGGGTCCTCAAGGACGAGCTCGGGCGCATCTCCCGCCAGCGCTCCTGACGCAGTTCACCGGCGTTGGCCCCTTGTGTGCTGCGCCCATCGGGGGGACAATAGAGGATAATCATTTGTCTGTAGGTCGCTCCGGGGGGATCGATGCGCGACGACGTGGTCGAGGTCAGCTACGACGACATGAGCCCGGAGCTCCGGGCGCTCATCACGTACGAGCCCAACGGCGCGCTCGACGTGGCGACGCCCCAGACCCGCGGTCGACGAGATCCGGCGCACGATGCCGGTGGTGCGCTGGGAGCTCGGCATCGGCTTCTTCCGCATGGAGGACATCGTTGCCGCCGGCCGCAACCCCGACCTGGTGTCGACCGATCCCGCCACCGGCGTGCCGTTCGGCATGGGATCGACGGACCCGCTGATCCCGCTGCACCTCGACGGCGACGTGCACCGCCACTACCGCAAGCTGCTCGACCCGCTCTTCACCCCGAGGAAGATGGCGCTGCTGGAGCCGGACATCCGCAAGCTGGCCGACGAGCTCATCGACGGCTTCGTCGGCGAGGGCCGGGTCGAGCTCCACGACGCCTTCTGCGTGCCGCTGCCGTCGACGATCTTCCTGCGTCTCTTCGGCATGCCGCTCGAGGACACAGACTTCCTGGTGGCCATGAAGGACCGCATCCTCAAGAACGAGGGGGCCACCAGGGAGGAGAAGGAAGAGATCGGCATCGCCGCCGGCGTCGAGCTGCGCGAGCGCCTCGGTGCCCGGCTTGCGGAGCGCCGGGCCGACGGCAGTCGGCACGACGACCTGCTCGACCAGTTCATGCACTTCGAGCTCGACGGCCACAGCCTGAACGACGACGAGGTCGTGAACATCATGCACATGTTCACGATCGCCGGCCTCGACACCGTCACGTCGTCGCTGTCCTGCATCGTGGCCTGGCTCGCCACCCACCCCGAGCTGCGCCGGCGGGTGGTCGCCGATCCCTCGCTGCTCGCCGGCGCCATCGAGGAGATCATGCGCGTCGAGAGCCCGGTGCCCTCCGGCGGCGCCCGCTGGGCGACGCGGGACACCGAGGTCAACGGCATACCGGTGAAGCAGGGGGAGCTCGTCTACCTGTGCTGGGCCGCCGCCAACCTCGATCCCGGCACGTTCGCCGCGCCGCTCGAGGCCGACATCGAGCGGGCCGACAACCGGCACATCGCCTTCGCCGCAGGCCTGCACCGCTGCCTCGGTTCGCACCTGGCCCGGGCCGAGCTCCGCGCCGCGATCGACCAGCTTCACCGGCGCATCCCGGACTACTGGGTCGGCGACGGGGACGAGGTGCGCTACGAGTTCGCCGGTGTGCGGCAGGCCAGGCACCTGCCGCTCACCTTCACCGCCGCCTGAGCTCGCGCGCGGCCCCCCGGTGGTCGCCGGAGATCTTCAGAACTTGACCACGTCGTCTCCAAGGACGCGGCCCCCAGCTGCGTCAATGTCCTGGTCGTAGACGCAAGGCCCCGCCTGAGTCCGACAGGAGACGACCACGATGGGCACCGCCACGCGCAGTCAGCATGACGTCGCCGTCGTCGGCGCCCGAGCCGGCGGAGGCGCCCTGGCCATGCTGCTGGCCCGCACCGGCCACGACGTGGTCGTGCTCGACCGGGCCCTGCTGCCGAGCGACACGCTGTCGACGCACTCGATCGCCCGGAGCGGCGTCGTCCAGCTCCACCGCTGGGGCCTGCTCGACGAGGTGCTGGCCAGCGGAGCCCCGGCCATACGCCAGGTCACGTTCCACACCGCCGCGGGACCGCACACGGTCGCGATCAAGGAGCGGGCGGGCGTCGACCTCCTGGTGGCCCCCCGGCGCCACGCGCTCGACACGATCGTCGCCCGGGCGGCGGCGGACGCAGGCGCGGCCTTGCGCCTCGGCGTGACCGTCACCGACCTGCGCCGCAACGCAGTGGGCCGCATCACCGGGCTGAGCGCCCGAGGCCCCGACGGCGAGGCCACGGAGGTCGACGCCAAGATCGTGATCGGCGCCGACGGCCTTCGCTCCCACGTCGCCCGCTCCGTCAGGGCCCCGCTCGTCGACGCCCGACCGGCGGACGGCGCCGCCTACTACGCCTACTACGGAGGGGCCCCGTGGTCGGGGATCGAGTTCTTCGTGGCTGAGCGGGCGCTGGCCGGCGTGTTCCCCACGAACGGCGGCGACGCGTGCATCTGGGTGTGCGTCCCGGCGGACGACGCCCTCGTTGCCCGCCGCGACGCCGGGTCCCCGACCGCCGCGTTCGAGGCGATGTTGGAGCGGAACGCCCCGGCGCTCGCCGCCCGCCTGCGGACGGCCCGGCGGACCTCGCCGGTGCGCGGCGCGGTCCGGCTGCCCAACCAGGTCCGGCAGGCGTTCGGCCCCGGCTGGGCCCTCGTCGGTGACGCCCTCTACCACCGCGACCCCATCACCGGGCACGGCATCAGCGACGCCTACCGCGACGCCGAGCTGCTGGCCACGGCGCTGGACGCGGCCCTGCGGGGCGATCGGCCCTTCCCGGCGGCGCTCGGCGACTACCGGCGCCAAGCGGACGAGGCACGGCGGGAGATCTTCGACATCACGTGCGCCCTGGCGGACTTCCCGCCCGTCGACCGGTTCATCGAGCTTCAGCGGCAGCTCAGCGCCGCCATCGAGGTGGAGGCCACCGCGCTGGCCGCCCGTCCCGTCCCCCAACCCCGCGGGCTGGCCGCCTGACTCCGTGCGCCGGCCGGCCACGACCATCAACCCAGACGAGCCACCGATGCACCCGATGTACGACGCCGACCCCTCGACGTGATCCCCCACGCCGAGCCGACTGACACCCGATCAAGCCAGACACACAACACACAACGGAAGGACAACGAGATGAGCATCACCGAGACCAGTGATCCCGTCCGCAACGGCGTCGACACCGCCACCCTCTTCGCCACGCTCGACGCGGTGAAGGAGGCCCCCGAAGCTGCGTGCTTCCAGTTCCGGGCCCACAGTGAATGGGTCAGCGGCACCCACAGCCGCAGCACCATCGACGACTTCTTCGGCGTCGGCGAGGAGCGGGCGCACGAGCGCACCTGGGTCTTCGACGCCGACCACCCGGCCGTGCTGGTGGGCAACGACAACGGCCCCACGCCGGTGGAGTTCGTGCTGCACGCGCTGGCGTCCTGCCTGACCGCCGGCCTGGCCAACATCGCCGCCGCCCGCGGCGTGACGCTGACCGAGGTGCGCTCGACGGTCGAGGGCGACATCGACCTCAACGGCATCCTCGGGCTGAACCCGTCGATCCGCAACGGCTACCAGGGCATCACGGTGCGCTTCACGGTCAAGGGAGACGCCCCGGCCGAGAAGCTGCGCGAGATCGTCGAGCAGTCCCGGGCTCGCTCGGCCGTCTACGACGTCATCACCAACCAGGTGCCGGTGACCATCGAGGTCGACCCCGGCTGAGACAACCCCGACCGATGGCCGACCTCCCGAGGCCGGCCATCGGCGCGTCGGGGAACGGGCGGGCCCGGCAACCTGCGTTCGGATGGCGCCGAAACCCAGACAAATGAACGCCGGAACGGCGCACGGGCCGCCCACATCGCGGTGGCTAGTCGACGGTTTCGGACGCCTCTCGGCAGCGCTGGCAGTCGAGCGGCTGGCCCGCGGTGTCGAACAGTGTCGCAGCCTCGGCGAGCAGTCGGCGGGCCGCGACCGGGTCGCCCTCGGCGCGGGACAGGTGGGCGCGGGCCTCGCGCACGGCGCCCTGCCAGGCCGTCCCCTGCCAGAGCGCCGCCGAGGCCACCGCCTGCGCCAGCCACTCGCGGGCCTGGTCGAGCCGCCCGCCCTCGGCGCACGCGATCGCCGCCGGGACGGCGATCATCACGTGGCACACCATGCACGTGTTGCGCTCGTCGGAGGCCTCCACTGCCTCGTCCACGACGGCGAGCGCGGCGTCCCGGTCGGGGGCCGCGGCGACGAGCGTGCCGTAGACCCGCTGCAGGAGGTGATGCACCAGGGGCGACCAACGGGCCAGCGGCAGCGCCCGCCGGAGCAGTCGCTCGGCCTCCGCCCGGTCGCCGGCGGCCAGCTCGAGCTCGGCCAGCCGCTGGAGGGCGTGGGCCATCCCCGTGTCGGCGCCGATGGCCGCGTGCAGGTCCACCGCCTCGGTCAGCTCGGCCCGGGCCGCGTCGAGGTCGCCGGCCAACAGGGCGGCCTCGCCCGCCACGACGGTGGCGAAGGCGGCGGCCGGACGGGCGCCCATCTGTTCGGCCTGCTCGCGGAGCCGACCGGTCAGCGCGATCACCTCGGCGTACGGCGTCGGCCCGTAGAGCAGGAACTCGGCCACGCACAGGTGCGAGTCGAAGACCGTGGAGGCAAGTGCCGGGTTCTCGCTCGTGGCCCGCAGCTCCCGCCGGAGCCGGTCGAACCACTCGCCCCGGTTGTGTGCGACCAGGCCCTGCAAGGTGATGGCGTCGAGGAGCTGGGCCGGCGTGCCCCGCGTGTAGGCCGAGCTCCGGGCAGCGTCGACGGCCTCTTCGGCGGCGTCCATGTCCCCCAGGTAGTAGGCGAGCAGGCCCCGGACGAACAGCAATGCGGCGTCGTCGGGGCCCCCATCGGGTTCGACGCCAGCCAGCGCCTCCTCCGCCGAGGCGATGTCGCCGGCGTGCAGGGCGGTACGGGCGAGCCGGGCCCGCAGCCCTCGGGCGCCGTCCGGCGCGCACGCGGCCAAGGCCGCGCGGTAGGCGGCTACGGCTCCCGGGTCCCCGACGGCCGCCAGGGCGTCGGCCCGCAGCGACAGCAGGTCGGCTTCGTCGTCGCCGGTGACGTGGTCGCGGGCCAGCTCGGTCCACCGCAGCACGTCGCGGTGGAGCTGGACGCCGGCGGCGTGGCGCGCGGCGTCGAGAGCGAACGGGGCGGCGGCCGCCGCCCGGCCGGCGGCGAGGAACCGGTCGGCCACCCGCTCGGGCGGCGCCCCCAGCTCGGCCAGGCGGCCGGCGGCCTGCTCCAGCCGCCGGGTGCGCTGGTGGGGCGCCACGCCGGCGGTCAGGCCGGACGCCGTGATTCCGTCGGCGAACCGGTACCCGGCGGCGGCCGGGACGATCGCCCCGGCCGCCAGCGCCATCTCGACCAGCCGGTGGGTGACGTGCTCGTCGTGACCGGTCGCGGCCCGCAGCTCGAGCTCGTCGAACGAGTCCCCGGACAGAGCGACCTGCCGCAGGGCGCCCGCCACGTCGCCGGGCAGGTCGACCGCCCGGAGCGGGTCGGACGCCGTTCCCCCCGACAGCCCGATCGGCTGGGTCGGCTCGGGTCGCCCGGTCGGATGGGGGAGCTCGACCACCTCGAACCAGCCGGGCGCCGCCCCCGACCAGGCGCCGGGACGGGCGTGCGGTCGGCCGGCGAGGACGACCGCCACGCGGTGCCCGCGGCTGAGTCGGGCCACGTCGTCGACCAGCGCCAGCGTCTCGGGCGAGGCCTGGTCGACGTGGTCCACCAGCAGTAGCGCGCCGGACCGTTCGGCGGCCACGACCAGCAGGTCGCGCATCGCCACCAGCCAGCGTTGGCGCGTCGTGGGCAGCTCCCCGCCGAACACCTGCTCCAGCTCTGCCCGGCAGCCCTTCGGGACGGCGTCCAGCAGGTCGGGCCGCCGCTGCGTCATCTCGTCGAGCGCCTCGGCGACGCAGGCGAAGGGGTCGGCGCCGGTGATGGACGGGGCCGACAGCCCCACCACGAACGAGCGGTCGCGGGCGGCATCGGCGAGGCGATGCATCAGCTCGGTGCGCGCCGACCGGGTGCCGCCCTCGACCCGCAGCGCCGAGCCCCGCCCAGCGGTGAGGTCGTCCAGCGCCCGCAGCACGCGGCCGATCGCCGGCGGGTCGTCCCCGCCCGGACCCGGGCCCGTGCCGGCGACATCGCCATCGCGGCCGTCGGCGGCATCGACCGCGTCGACCAGGTCGACCACGCCGGCGACGAACCGGTAGCCGCGGCTGTGGATCGTCTTGATGACCCGCTGATCACGCCCGGTGTCGCCGATCGCCCGCCGGGCGGACTTGATGCGGCTGGTCAGCGCCGACTCGGACACGAACCGGTCGCCCCATATCTCGTCCAGCAGCTCGGCCTTGGGCACCACCCGGTCGCGGTGGCGCACCAGGTGGGCGAGGACGTCGAAGACCTGGGGCTCGACGGGCACGACATCTCCGCCGCGCCGCAGCTCCCGGCGCTGGACGCTCAATTCGCAGTCGCCGAATCGCACCGCCACAGAGCGTCATCGTTGCACACAGACTGCAACGGCGGGCGCGTCCTCAGCGGCGTCGTCGGCGTCGCCGAGCGACTCGCGCCAGGTGACGGCCCGGCCGTCGAGCACGATGCTCCCGTCCTGGTGGGTGACCGTGGTTCGCAGCGTGACGATCGGCTTGTCGTCGCGCAGCCCGATCACCTCGACCTCGGCCGTGATGCGGTCGCCGGGTCGGACAGGGGCGAGGAAGCGCCAGTCGGTGTGCAGGAACACCGTGCCGGGCCCCGGCAGGTCCTCGGCCACGACGGCGTTGAGCAGGCCGGACGTGACGCCGCCCTGGACGATGATGCCACCGAAGCGGGAGCGGCAGGCCACGGCCTCGTCGTGGTGGAGCGGGTTCCGGTCGCCCGTCATCTCGGTGAACAGCTCGATGTCGCGGGCCGTCACGGTCCGGGTGCGGCGGGCGGTGTCGCCGACCTGCATCGTCTGGTCCTCCTCGGGATCAGCTCGCGAGCCGAACGGGGTGGAGGTCGGGCCGGGGTGACGGCGACGCGCCGGGCCGCGACGTCGACCGCGGGGCCGGCGGTGCGAGCCGGGCGAGGCCCTCCGCGTGCGCCCAGCGGACAGCGGGGCCGTTGACCACGACGACGTCGAGGGCGGACGTCGCCACCACGGTGGCGGCGTGGCGCTCGCCCATGAGCAACTCGCACAAGCCGATCTCCGCGCCGGGCCGCATGACGGCCCGGGTGCCGTCCGCCCGCAGGACGGCGGCCTCGCCCGCCAGCACGACGATCAGCTCGCGGGCGGTCGCACCCGCCCGGACGACCGTCCGTCCGGGCGGCAGCCGCAGGCTGTCGGTGTGGGGCGCCAGCGCGGCGAGGCGCTCGGGGTCGCCGTGCGCGAAGGCCGGGACCCGGAGAATGGCGCCGACGTCGGGTTGGCGCCGGCGGGGGGTGAAGCGGGGAGACGTGAACATGCCGTCAGCATCCGGGAACCCGGCACCGCGAGCTTGGAGCTTCCGTGGAGGTTCGCTGACGTTTACGCGGTCGGCTCCCACGGACGCTCGTCCACGGCGTCGGCCACCGGGCGGAATCCGGCGGGTCGGGTGATGCCGTACTCGGCGAGCGCTTCAGCTGCGGTGCGCGCACGCCCGCGCGCCATCGCCTCGGTCATGGGCGCGGCGTCGAGCTGCTGGCGCAGCGGCCGGTCGAGGACGGCGCGGTACAGCACGTAGTGCGCCGTGGTGTTGAACCGGCCGTGCATGGCTGTTCCGATCAGTTCGGCGGCGGCGTCGAACCGGCCCGCGCACATCTCCGCGTAGGAGAGGACGAGCACGCAGTCGGCGTCGGCGTCGTAGCCCTCCCAGTCGGCGAGGACCAGGGTGTGGGCCAGCGTGGTCCGGACATCGCTCCCGTCGATGGCGTCGCACATGGCCGTCGAGAACGACGTGATCCAGGTCTCGACGATGCCGGTGCGGTCGAGGTAGTCCTGCTGGAGGCTCATCCAACGCCTCGCCGCCGCGGCGTCCCGCTCGGCCAGACCGAGCATCCAACCGGCCCAGTGGACGATGAACCGGTCGTACCCGTCCTCCGATGCCGCCCGGTCGAGCTTGGTCACCGCTGCACCGACGTGGTCGTGCTGCCCGGCCGCCACGTCGGCGACGGCGAGGAACGCCTCGATCAACGTGACGAGGCGCAGGTCGCCCGACTGGTGAGCGAGGTCGAGCGCCGCAGCGAGGCGGTCCTTCGCCTGGCGAGCGTCGGTGAGGTGGGCAAGGGCGTCGTAGTGGGCGGCGAGGCACGCCCCGGCCGGATCGTCGGTGCGGTCGATGAGGCCCTTGGCCGACGAGGCGGCGCCGAACATCTGGTCGTGGTCACCTCGGCCCTGGCCGACGTCGGTGCGGAGGATGTGCACCCACAGCTGGTCGTCGGGGCGACAGCTCCAGATCCAGGAGATCGTCGACCCACGTGTCGCCCTCGGCGCAACCCATGGCGTTCCGCCAGAGGAACGATGCCCCGATGGCGATCTCGACGGCATCGTCCGCCGTCGCCGTGCTGCAGGCTGTGCCGGAACGCCTGCCGCGCGTCCTCCAGGTCGGTGCGGAACGCCGCGCCGAGGCGCGCCGACATCCACCGGTCCAGGCGCGACGCCGAGCCGATCCGTTCCCGCACGTGGCGGCGGTGGCGCTCGAAGGCCGCCGTCGCCTCGCCGGATTCGTCCAGACGGTCCCTGGCGAACAGTCGGATCGTCTCGAGGAGGCGGTAGCGCCCCGAGCCCGGCAGGCGCACGACGAGGCTCTTGTCGACCAACTGACCGAACACCGCGACCGGCGCGGCGCCCGAGAGCGGAGGGCCGGAGCCCTCGACGGCACGGACGTCGAACGACGACGGGAAGACGCTGAGGTGCCGGAGCAGGCACTGCTCGGTCTGCTCGAGCAGCTGGTAGCTCCAGTCGATCGCCGTCTCCATCGTGGCGTGGCGCTGTGCGTCGCCCGAGGCCCGGCTCGACAGCAATGCGAGGCGATCGTCGAGGCGCCGGTTCAACTCGTCGAGGTCGAAGCGGCGGAGCTGGCCGGCCGCCAGCTCGAGCGCCAGCGGCACGTCGTCGAGCCGGCGACAGAGCTCGATCACCGCCGGATCCGCCGGGTCCCAGTGCACCCGGGGTTCAGCGGCGCGGGCGCGCTCGACGAACAGCGCCGGCCCGGCGTCATGGAGCGGGCCCAGCGGCCACACGTGCTCACCGGCCACGCCGAGCAGCTCCCGGCTGGTGGCCAGGATGTGCGCGGTCTCGCCTCGCTCGAGCATCCGGTCGACGAGCTCGGCCGAGCGCTCGAGGACGTGCTCGCAGTTGTCGAGCACGAGCAGGACCGGCCGATTCGCCAGGTGGTCGGCCACGCGCTCGATCGTCTCCGATGCGGTGCCCTCCACCCCGGCAGCCTCGGCCACGGCTCTCGTCACGTCCGCCTGAGGTGGCACCGGCGAGAGATCGGCGAACACGACGCCGTCGGCGTAGTCGGCCTGCACGCGGTCGGCGACCGCCAAGGCGACGGTCGTCTTCCCGATGCCGCCCGACCCGGTGATCGTCACCAGCGCGGCATCGCGGATCCGCTCGAGGACGCTATCGATGTCGACATCACGGCCGATGGGCGCGTTCCGCAGCCGCGGCAGCGCTCGTCGGATGCTGCCGGTGTCGACGCGCACGTCGGCGACGAACTGGTAGCCGCGGGCGTGGATCGTCTTGATGACCCGCTGGGCCTGCCCGTCGTCGCCGACGGCCCGCCTGGCGGCCTTGACCCGCGATGTGAGCGCCGACTCCGACACGAACCGGTCGCCCCAGATCGCATCGAGCAGCTCCTCCTTCGACACGACCCGGTCGTGGTTGGTCGATCAGGTGGTGGAGCAGCTCGAACACCTGAGGCTCGACGTGCACGGCCCCGGCGGGCCCGGAGAGCGTGAACCGCTTGTCATCCAGCTGGAACTCTCCGAACCGGAAGCGCACCCAGCCAGCGTCGCACAGCGTGCGGACGCTGTCCCGGCGCGGCTCGAAGCTGCGCCGCGCTCGGGCCGAGACCGACGACAGGATGCTGTCCGGCGCTGTGGCGGTCTACAGGGATGTTCAGCGCCGGTTCAGGGTGGCCGCGGGCACAATGAGCCGCTATTCCGCCACCCAGCGCGACACTTGGGGGTGGAGGGTCCACCGTGAAACTGCTGCTCGTCGAGGACGACACGCAGGTCGCCGTCGCCCTCGACCGCCCGTCCACGGTTGTGCGCACCTTGTCGCGACCATCGTCGGCGTCGTCGACAAGGTCGTGGATCCGTGCCGGCACGGGTGGGCTGAAAGCCGGCCTGATCGCATCGACGATCCGCTCGCGCCCGCTGCTCGTGCCGACGGTGCACACCCTGGTCCTCGACGAGCCGGCCGGGCGATTGGCGGGCGTGTTGCGCCTGTTCGAGGCGCTGCTCCCCCGGCGCAGCGATCGGCTCATCGCCGTGTCTCAGCAGATCGCCGACCGGTTCGCCGGCGTGGCCGGCGCCGAGCGGATCGTGGTCATCGCACCCGCGTCGGATCCGCCCGAGGCCGTGCGGCCGCGGGATGAGGTGCGTGCCAGCCTGGGAGTCGACCTCGAGGTCCCACTGATGGTCTGCGTCGCGCGTCTGCACCCACAGAAGGACCTTCCGACGTTCCTTCGAGCCGTGCGGCACATGCAGGCGCAAGTGCCAGCCGTGCGCGCCGCGATCGTGGGTGACGGGCCCGACGAGGCCGCCGTCCGAGCGCTCGTCGACGCCGTTGACGAGGTGTACAGGGCGGTCGGGGGATCGTGAGCCCTCGACGTGAGGCACGAGGCGGAGGTCGCGTGCCGGTTCGACAGGTGCTCGCGCTCGCCCTGGCGCTCGTCACGACCGTGCCCGGGAGCCTGGGTGCCGGTGCCGGCCCCGCTGTCGGAGAGGCCGCCACGCGTGCGGTGAGCGGTCCGGCTACAGGCGCCCCCACCGTTCCGGGAGATCGTGCGCACGCCGTCGATGGCCCCGGCGATGCCGGGAGGGTCGTGATCGTGAGCCTGCCCACCTTGCGATGGGCCGACGTCGAGGAACATCGGCTACCCGCGATCCTCGACGTGGTCGGGCGATCGGCGGTCGCGTCGATGAGCGTGCGCACGATCGGTCCCACCTCGACGCTGGGCGAGGCGTACGCCACGATCGGCGCCGGCAACCGAGCCACAGTGCCGCCGGCCGTCGGCGGCCTGGCGTTCGAGCCGGGGTTTCCGTTCGAATGGGGGACCGCGGGCGAGGCGTTCAACCGCCGCAGCTCCGAACCCGTCGACGGCGCATCCGTGGTGCACCTCGATGTCGCCGCGGTGGAGCGAGCCGCACGGCGGCTGCGCTACGGCGCTGAACCAGGGGCGCTGGGCCAGGCGCTGGCTGACGAGGGTCGGCGCTCGTCTGTGATCGCCAACGCCGATCTACCCGAGGAGTACCACCGCGAGGCCGCCCTCGCCGTCATGGACCGCGCCGGTCGCGTGGCCGGCGGGACCGTGTCCGCCGACCTGCTCGAACAGGACGCCGAGAGCCCGTACGGGGTGCGCCTCGATCCGGCGGAGTCGGCGGCGGCCGCCGCCGAGGCCCTCCGCGACAGCGACGTGGTGCTGGTCGAGGCGAGCGACTTGGCGCGGCTCGATGCGGAGACCCGGTGGATGACTCCCGAGGCACGTCGCGAGGCTCGGTCGCGCGCCGTCGAGTCGGCCGACGAGATGGTGGGCCACATCGCGGCAGCGCTCGACCCCGAGCGTGACCTGCTCATGCTGCTGGCGCCCGTCGCCCCCGGCGACGCCGGCCACGAGCAGCTCACCGTGTTCGCGCTCGCGGGACCGGGCATCGAGCCGGGCCTTGCCCGGAGCGGCACGACACGCCGCGACGGATTCGTGACCCTGCCCGACGTCGCCCCGACCGTGCTCAGCTATCTGGGAGTCGACCGTCCCGCGTCGGTGACCGGGGCGCGCATGGTGTCGGACGGCGCCGGGTCTCCCACCGACAACGACGTCGAGGGGCTGGTCGCGGACAACGAGATCGCCGTGTTCCGTGACCGGGCGTCGACTCCGGTCACGGTGGTCTACATCGTCCTGCAGATCCTTCTGTACGCACTGGTGACGTTGGCGCTCACCCGGTTCGCGCGCCTCAGGCCCGCGGCGTGGGCCGGCTGCCTGTTCGTGCTCGCCATACCGCCGGCCGGGTTGCTGTGGGGGCTGGTGCGCTACGACGGTCTCAGCGTTGTCGGCTTCACGGTCCTGTTGATGTTGAGCGCGGCGGTGCTGGCGGCGCTGGCCGCACCGCTGGGGCGGTGGCACCTGCTTGCCCCGCCGGTCGCACTGATCGGCCTGAGCCTGGTGGTGCAGTTGGGCGATGTTGTCACCGGCGGCTGGTTGCAGCTGCGCTCGGTGTTCGGCTATTCGCCGATCGTTGCCGGCCGCTTCTCGGGCTTCGGCAACCTCGCGTTCGCGATCGTCGCGTCGTCGGCCGTTGTGGTAGCGACGGCGTTGTGGGCCGCTCCTCGGATGCGTGGTCCCGACGGCTGGCCGGTCCCCGAGCGCTCCCGCTCCGGGTGGCCGTTG
Organism: uncultured Acidimicrobiales bacterium; assembly: GCA_963735395.1. Classification (GTDB taxonomy): domain Bacteria; phylum Actinomycetota; class Acidimicrobiia; order Acidimicrobiales; family VFJN01; genus ZC4RG19. Next base: position 62,908 of record CAVTKV010000006.1, read on the forward strand.
GGGGTGGCGGGTGCGGTGCTGGCCGCCACGGTCGTCGCGGTCGGCCTGCCCGCGTGGGGATCCGATGTCGGCGGCACGCTCGCCTCGGTCCCCGCCTTCGCCGTCGTCGGTCTGCTGCTCGCGGGCGCCCGCGTCGGATGGCGCCGCCTCGCGGGCATCGCGGTCGCCACTGTGGCCGTGCTCGGCGTGTTCACGGCGCTCGACCTGGCTCGGCCGGAGGAGGACCGCACGCATCTCGGCCGGTCCATCGTACGCGTGGCCGATGGGAGTGCGGGCACGATCCTCCTCCGGAAGATCGACGCGAACTTGTGGACCCTGACGTCTTCGACCTGGGCATTGCTGGTGCCGGTCGCGCTCGCGTTCCTCGTGTTCCTGGCCTGGCGCCCGCGCGGCCTGCTCCAGGACCTGCAACGTCGCATCCCTGGGCTGCGTGCCTGCCTCGCTCGGAGTGCTACTGGTGTGCGTGCTGGGCATGGCCGTCAACGATTCGGGTGTGGCCGTGCCGGCCATGGCGGTTGGCGTGCTGCTGCCGTACATCGCCTACCTTGTGGTGCGGGTCCAGGTCCCCGCGGCGCCACCATGCCCGCCGGCTGCGATCGCGACGGACGCCGCCGAGCTGGAGCTGGCCGACGGGCGGTCGGGGTGATGGACCGGCGTGAGTTTCTCCTCGACGGCGAAGACCGTCCAGTGCCGATCGCGGTAGACAGGCTCGAGGTAGTCCAAGCCGTTTCGGATGAGCTCCGCCTCTGCGGCTGAAGACGGGTCGAACACCGTGTCAGGGAGCGCCACGTGTGTCACCCCGTTGCGCGACAGCCAAGCGCGGTAGACGCGGGCGTCGAGAGGCTTCTCGTCGTCGTAGAACTCCGGGTTGAGCCGCCGGTCGATCTGCCGTTCCCAGCCGCGAGCGATCGGGATGTGTTCGGCAACATACGCAGTCTCCCAGTGCCGCTCGGTGAACGGGATCTCGACCCGTACGCCGCCCGGTTGCGCGGCGAGGTACGAGACCACGTCTTCGTAGTAGACCTCGTGCGTCGACCTGTCTGTCGCCCTCGCATACGCGACCTCGACGATCTGCGTCGCCTGCCAGACAGCGATCACTGATACCGCGAGGAAGACCCTCCGGATGCGAGGGCCGCTGGCCAGCAGCAGCACTGGAGCGGCAAGCAAGAACGGCAAGCGCGAGACGTTCGCGCCCAAGGGGCTGCGCACCAGGAACGCTCCGAGGCAGACGCCCGCGGTCAACGCGCACCCGATGCGGATCATTCGCTCGGTAGAGGTGAGCGCGGCCAGCGCGCAGAGCGCCAGGCTCCACATCAGCGATCGCAGTGGGAAGGGGAAGTCGCCACCGGTGCCGAACAGCCAGCTCATCGTGATCGCCGGAAGCAATGCGGCAGCAATGAGCGGCGCGCTGGCCGATGGTCGCCGGCGTGCGAGCGCCCACGCCGCGAAGGCGATCGCGAGGAACAATGCCGCCAGTGGGCTCGACAGAGACGTGAGGCCCGCGAGCGCTGCGGCCGCGATGTGTGATCGTGACAGCATCGCGACGGCGGCCAAGGCGAACGCGGAACCGAGTGCGAACGACAGGCGCCCGACGACCAGGTTCGACACCATGCCAAAGGCGAACGCGGCTGTCGCGTAGACCGCGCCGGCGCGATGACGCACGAGTGCCTCGAAGGCGGCGACAGCCGCTGTGGTCGCGAGCACACCGAGACCCGTGGCGCCCACCAGCGCTCCAAGGGCCGGAAGCAACGTGCTGTAGCCGAGGGTCGGGTGCCCGCCGAACCAGTTCGGGTTCCAGAACCATTCACCCTGCCGGAAGATCGCGATGCGCAGCGCCTGGGCGGGGTAGTCCTCACCCCTCCAACCCACAGCCGACAGGACGAGGCAGACCGTCGCGGTTGCGAGCGTGAACGACCATCGGCGCACGGTGCGATCAACCGTCGCAGCTCCGTCGGGCTCGCGTGCCAGAACGCGAATCACGCTACCCCAACCCGGCCGCGCCGATCACCTGCCTGCGGCCGCCGATTGAAGCTAGCCGTCCTCGGCCTCAGCCACGTGACCATCGTCGATGTCAGCCTCTGGGCCGTCCTGGACGTCACCGACCGGTCCGTCCTCGACCTCCACCTCGGGACCATCATCGACGTCGCCCATCCGACCATCGTCGACGTCACCGACCTCGCCGTCGTCGACGTCGTTCACCTCGCCGTCGTCGACGTCGCCCACCGTACCGTCCTCGAGTTCGGTCTCGGGACCGTCGTCGATGTCGCCCACCGTACCGTCCTCGAGTTCGGACTCGGGGCCGTCGTCGACCTCACTGAGCGGGGCGTCATCGATCTCGACGACGCCGGGGTCGTCGTCCGGAGACGGCAATGTCGGGATGTCGACCACACCGCTGGCCTGTGCGCCGCCGACGCTGGCGGTGGCCACGGTGGCACCGAGCACGATCTTGCCGGTCAGTGTTCCGAGGAAGCTGGCGATGTAGGACGGCACCCCGATTCTCCTCGTCGTGGCAGTGGCCTCCCAGGCCGGCAGCACCGGCGGGTGTGCTGCCGTCCCGGGGGACGTGCTCCCCGCCCTCGAGGGCAGGTCGCGGCGGTTGCTGAGATCCACATCCACGAACTCGGCCAGCGCAGCACGCACCTCAGGCAGTGCGGCCGTGCCGTACCGCCCACGCAACTCCAGGAGGAACTCGGTGACCAGGGACTCTGCCCGGGTGCCTGCAGCTGTGTCTGCCGTCAACTCGTCGATCAGCTCCTCGCTGAGATCGCGGCGGTGAACCTCACCGCCAGAATCGTCGAGCGCGGTCATCGGGATACTGCTCCGTTGGCAAGCTGTCTGCGCAGGGCGCGCACCGCACGGTGCTGGAGCGCCTTGATGGCCCCGGGGCGCTTGCCCATGGCCCGGGCGACCTCAGCGATGCTGAGCCCTGCCAGCACCCGCAGCAGCAGCACGTCGCGCTGTTCCGCGGTCAGCGACGACAGGGTCTCACGGACCCACCCCCCACTCATGCGGTCGTGCGCCTCCTGCTCGGTGTCGCCACCGACGAGGTCGGCGGCCAGGAGCTGGGGATCCTCGCGGCGGCGGGCTCGGCGCCGGTGGGCGTCGGCCACCTTGTTGCGGGTGATCGCGAACACCCAGCCTCGGAACGCGGACTCGTCGCCTTCGAACCCCGACAGCCCCCGGAACGCTCCGAGGAACGCCTCGTTGACCACGCCATCGGGGTCGTCGACCCCCCGCGACCGCACGAAGCCGAGCACCTTCGGGGCGCACATGCGGTAAAGCGCCGTGTAGGCCCAGCTCTCGCCGGCACGCGCCGCGCTCAGCACCTGAGCGAACGAGCGCCCGACACCCATGCCCGTCACGCCGGTAGGCGTCCCCATCACCGGCGACGGTAGACCGCTGGGCGGGTAGCTGTCCTCGCCGTCCTGCAGGTCTGTCGACCCGACGAGCAACTCCCGACTGTCACCCGTCGTTGGCGCCGTCCTGGTCGTTGGGGCCGTCGTCGTCGCCTGTCTGACCGATGACCGTGAAGCTCTCATCGAGCTTGACCTCGGTGTGGCTGCCGTCGTCGAGCTCGATCTCGACGCTGTAGGCGCCGCCATCGTCCGCGACCTCGGCCTCGGTCACGGTTCCGCCACCGGTCTCATCGAGCGCGGCGGCGACCGCCCTGTCGCGCGTCGAGCCGGTGAGCGGCCCACCGTCGTCGCCGTCGTCACCGCCCGAGGCTGCGACGGCGGCGGCACCGGTGCTACCGGCGACGATGAGGGCGGCGAGGCCGCCGACAATCCACGTCTTGCGCCGCATAGACGTGCTCCTTTCACTCCGCATGCCCGCTCGCAGCGCAGGGCGCGCTAGCGGCCAATGCCCAACCACACAATGCGACGAGACGCCTGACGCTCCCCTGAACGTTGGTGTCTCGACTGCTGGCGGCGGTGTGGTCGTCCGTGCGGCACCCGACGGCGCCGATCAGAGACGCCAGGCCAACGGCCGCAGCCGTGACGTGAGAGCCCCGGCGCCACGGCGATTGGGCGGAGCGGCCGACGCTGATGCCGCGGGCACCGGGGCTCGAGGTCATGTCACTGACCGCCGGCGTCGTTGTCGTCGCCGGCGTGGTCCTCGTCGGCGCTCGAGCCGACCACCTGGAAGCTGGCGTCGAGCTGGACATCGACCTGGCTGCCGTCATCGAGGGTGACCTCGACCTCGTAGTAGCTGTCCTCGTCGCCGACCTCGGTCTCGGTCACGCGACCGCCTCCGGTTTCCTCGAGGGCGGCGGCGCCAGCCCGGTCGAGGGCCTGGCCGGTGATCGGGCCTTCGCTGTCGTCGCCGCCGCTGGCGGCGGCGATACCAGCACCGGTACCCGCTACCAGCACGGCGGCGACGCCTCCGGCGATCATCACCTTGATGTGCCTCATCCGATTCGAACCTCCTGGGATCTCGAGCCACCGCGCCTTGCGGGGCTCGGGAGGCGACGGTGGCAAGCCGGCCCTGACCCGAGGCTGAACCCTGCTGACCGACACCTGAACAGGCCGGCTGGCGATGAAGGCCACCAGCGGGAAGATCCACCAGTAGAAGACGATCCGGTGCTCCTCGTGACCGGCGGGGACGGTGGCGCTGCCGACCAGTCCGGCCAGCACCAGCGCCAGGGTCATCATCCCCAGGCGCGCCTGCTGCGGGTGGAGGTGCGCCACCGCCAGGTCACGTAGGCGACCAGGGCCAGCACGGCGAGGGCGCTCAGCCACGTCCCCGGCCCGGGTTGGGCGAACAGGTCGTCGCCCATCAGATCGGTCTGTCCCAGCGACGGCGGCAGTCCGATGGCGTGGGCGACGTGGCGGGCCGCCATCTTGTAGCCCAGCTTGGGCCGCTCGGAGCTTCCGGCGAAACGGACCAGCGTGTTCAGGTTCGGCGCGTTCCCCACCAGGTTCTGCAGCAATACCGGTCCCCACAGGACCACCGCTGCCCCGACCGCACCGAGCAGCCAGGGCAGCAGCCGGCGCCGCTCCTCGGCCGAGGCGAGACACGAGGGATGACCACCAGCCACAGCGACCGCCGACGGTTTCCTCGCCTGAACCCTGCTGACCGACACCTGAACAGGCCGGCTCCGTCGAGGGACGGTGGCTAGTCGGCCGGCAAGGTGACGACGAAGCGAGCGCCGCGGGTGCCGTTGACGCGGTCGTGGACGGTGACGCTGCCGCGGTGGTGCTCGACGATCTCCCTGACGATGGCGAGGCCGAGGCCCGTGCCGCCGGTGCGGGGACGGGCGTCGTCGAGGCGGGCGAAGCGTTCGAAGATCCGGTCGCGGTGCTCGGAGGCGATGCCGGACCCGTCGTCCTCGACCACGAGCGTGACGGTGCCACCACCGTTGCCGAGCCCGATGGTGACGGCGGAGGTGGCGTGGTGCTGGGCGTTGTCGAGGAGGTTGCGGACGGCACGGGTGAGGTCGTCTCGGCGGCCGAGGACGAACACGCTGGCCACACCGGTGGCGTCGATGCGGACGTGGTCGGAGCCGGCGACCCGGGACGCTTCGTCGAAGACGATCTCGTGGAGATCGACCGGCGTGCACGGAGCCAGCGGGGTCACGCCATCGGTTCGGGCGATGAAGAGGAGGTCGGCGACGAGGCGTTCCATGTGCCGGTTCTCCTCGAGCAGGGCGCGAGCGGTGTCGGGCCAGTCGGTGGCCTCGGGGTGGGTGAGCGCGACTTCGAGGTCGACGCGGGCCGCGGCGAGAGGGCTCTTCAGCTCGTGGGAGGCATCCGCGACGAAGCGGTGCTGCTTGTCCGCCGCGGCCTGCAGCCGATCGAGCATCGCGTTCATCGTGGTCGCCAGGCGACCGATCTCGTCGTCGGTCGGGGGAACGGGGACCCGTTGGTGCAGGTCCTGGCTCGACACGTGGGCGACCCGCGCGCGGATGGCTTCGACGGGGTGCAACGCCCGGCCGACGGTGATCCACGTCATCGTGGCGACGAGCGCGAGCAGGAGGGGGGTGGCGGCGAGCAGGCTGCGCCGTACCAGGCCGAGCGTTTCCTGTGCGGGTTCGAGGTTGGTGGCGACGTAGATCGTCACCGGACCATCGGGCGACGCGGCGCGCACTGCCAGCAGGCGGTAGTGGCCACCCACTCCGGGAAGGTCGTCGACGTTGCGACTCACCGGTTCCGGGCCCTCGGGGCGAAGGCCCGACAACGGCGCCTCGTCGCTGACGTTCGGGCTCGCGGCGATGACCCGGCCCTCGTCGTCGACGACCTGACCGACCGCGTCGTCCTCGAGACCGAGGGTGTCCGGGAGCGCGCCATCCCGAGCCAGCGCGGCGATGTCGTCGGCGCGCACGTCGGCGAGGTCGTCGAGGTTGCCGACCAGCGACCGCTGCAGCAGCGTCAGCATGGCGGTGCCGCCGATGAGCAGCGTCAGGCCCAGGATGAGGGCTGCGGCCACGGTGGTGCGGGCGCGCACGGTTCCCCGCCGTCGGCGACGCCCCTCAGCCACCATCGCTGTCCAGTCGGTAGCCGACGAGCCGGATCGTCTCGATGGCCTGACGCCCGAACGGCTCGTCGATCTTGCGGCGCAGTTGGCCTATGTACACCTCGACGATGTTGGGATCGCCATCGAACGCGAAGTCCCATACGTGGTCGAGGATGTCGGCCTTGGACACGGCGTCGCCCGCGCGTCGCATGAGGTACTCCAGCAACGAGAACTGTCGAGCCGACAGCGCGATCGGCGTGTCGGCCCGCCACGCCCGGTGGCCGGCGGGATCGAGGCGGAGATCCCCGGCTGTGAGCACGGTGGGTCGCTCACGGGCCCCACGTCGCAACAGGGCACGCAGGTGGGCGACGAGCACCACGTACGAGAAGGGCTTCGACAGGAAGTCGTCCGCCCCGGTGTCGAGCGCCTCGGCCTCGTCGAGCTCGCCGTCCTTGGCGGTGAGCATCAGGATCGGTGTCCAGTTGCCCTCGGTGCGGAGCTGGCCGCACAGCCGGTACCCGCTCATCCCCGGCAGCATGATGTCGCACACGATGGCGTCGTAGACGCACTCCGAGGCCCTCCAGAACCCCTCGGTGCCATCGAGGGCGATGTCGACGGCGAATCCCTCGGCCTGCAGGCCGCGCCTGACTGACGCGGCGAGGTGCTTGTCGTCTTCGATCACGAGGATGCGCATCACGACCATCATCAGCCCGCGCCAATGAACGCCCGCTGAAGGCGCGCCGCATGCGTGCCCGGCGGCCTGACGGCTCCCGATCACCGCGCATCGGTGCCTTCAGCGGGTCCTCAGGCGGGCGGGCGGACCATGCCGGCGTCTCTTCTCATGACGATTGCGGGTGAGGTGCCCCATGAAACGATCAAGAGTCTTCGTCGCCGGGTTGCCGGGGAGTGCGGCGCGGCTGCGCTCGACGGCGGTGGGTGTCGGGTTGGTGGGCGTGCTCGTGGTCGGGGCGTGCTCGTCGGGCGGGCAGTCATCGGCCTCTGAGGACACGGTCCCCCAGCCGACCGCAGCCGAGCTCGAGGCGGCCGGGTTCGCCGAGTTGCCGTTGGCACCGGAGAGCGATCGGGTCGACGTCGCGATGCCGAGCTTCTCGGATCCGACCACGATCACGAACCCGCTGTTCCCGATCAGCGAGCTGCACTCGGTCATCTTCAGCGGCGAGGTCGAGGGCAAGCCGTTCCACACCGAGACCACGCTCCTGCCCGAGACGAGGATCGTCGAGTGGAGCGACGGCAACCAGGTCGAGACGCGCATCTCGCAGTACTTCGCGTATCTCGACGGGCGCATCGAAGAGGTCGCGCACGACTACTACGCCCAGGCCGACGACGGGTCGGTGTGGTACTTCGGCGAGGAGCTGTGGGACTTCGACGAGGAAGGCTTCATCGTCAGCACCGAGGGCGCCTGGCTCGCCGGCGTCGACGGACCGCCCGCGATGATCATGCCGGGCGAGCCCCAGGTCGGTGACGTGCACCGGGCCGAGAACGTGCCACCGGTGGCCTTCGAGGAGGTCGAGGTCACGACCGTCGACGACACGGTCGATGGCCCCGCCGGGCCGGTCGAGGGAGCGCTGGTCGGCCGCGAGCTCCATCTCGACGGCACGTTCAGCGACAAGGTCTTCGCGCCCGGCTATGGCGAGTTCTACTCGGCCCACGAGGGCGACGTGGAAGCGCTGGCTCTCGCAGTGCCCACGAACGCGATCGACGGTCCTGTGCCAGCCGAGCTCGAGTCGCTGTCGTCCGGCGCCGATGAGCTGTTCGACGCGGTCCGGTCCGAGGACTGGGACGCGGTCACGGCCGCCCTCGCGCCGGTGACCGCCGCCTGGGACGCCTACAGCGGTGGGGAGGTGCCGCCCTATCTCGCGACCGAGATGGACCGGGCCCTCGACGAGCTGGCCGCGGCGGTCGACGCAACCGAACCCGCCCAGGCGGGCACGGCGGCCATCGACGTCGCCCAATCAACGGCCGACCTTCAGCTCCGCTACCGCTCGCCCGCCGAGATCGACCGCGTCCGCTTCGACCTGTGGGCCCGTCAGCTCATGGTCGATGCGGCGGCCGGTGACCTCGGGGGGATGAGGGGCGACGTCACCACTCTCGAGTTCGTTCGGGACAGGTTCGTGCACACGCTCGACCAGGCCGACGTGATCGGCATCGACGTCCACCTGATGGAGCTGCGCAACACGGTGAACGACGAGGATCCGGCCGCCGCGGAGGAGGAAGCGCAGAGCCTGCGAGAAAGCCTCGCGAGCATCGAGCCCACAGTCGGGTCGGCCGGCAGCTCGGGTACCGAGACCGCGGTGATCGATCCGGAGGATGGCGGGAACTACCAGCCCAGGCTCGATCCGGCCGACTTCGTGGAGGTGATCGACAATCCGTACCTCCCGCTCCAGCCCGGGGCCCGCTGGGTCTACGAGGGAACCGTCGACGGCGAGCACAACCGCATCGAGCTGGCGGTCACCACCGAGCGCAAGGAGATCCTCGGCATCTCCGCCGTCGGCGTCAGCGACACCAACTACGCCGACGGGGGGCTGTCTGCCGAGACAGTCGACTGGTACGCGCAGGACCGGGACGGCAACGTCTGGTACCTCGGCGAGGACACCAAGGAATACGAGAACGGCAGGCTCAAGGGCACCGAGGGCTCGTGGCAAGCCGGCGTCGACGGCGCTCTGCCCGGCATCTTCATGCTCGCCCACCCGGCAGTCGGCGACGCCTACAGGCACACATACGACCCCGGTCGGGCCGAGGACGTCGCCCAGGTCGAGCAGGTCGGAGCCACGCACTCCACCGGCCTCGGCGACTACCGCGACGTGGTCGTCACCCGGGAATGGACGCCCTTGGAGCCCGAGATCATCGAGAGCAAGTTCTACGCGCCCGGCGTCGGCAAGATCGACGAGGTCCACACCGCCGGCGGTGACGGTGGCACCGAGCTGATCGAGTACACGCCCGGCCGCTGACCGGCGCTCGCCGTGCTTGCTCGGGTCGACGATCGTGGCTCGATGGATCGATCAGACGGGGTAGGTGACGCCTGTCAGGTCTTCCGAGGTGGTCCAGAGACGACGCTGGATGTCGGTGTCGTGGGACTGTCTGCTCGATTCGACGACCGTGGGATGTCCCCGGAGCTCGCGGAAGCCGTCGGGTCCGTAGTACTGGCCGCCGAGCACTGCCGGGTCGGTCGCCGCCCGCAGGGTCGGCAGCGCGCCCATCGAGGCGCTCTGTGCGATGAACCGGCCGAGCACGGCGTTGGCCGCCCGCAGCACGGCGGGGGAGTTGCGGACGAGTTCGGTGTTCGATCCGCCGGGGTGCGCCGCGACGGCGATGGTGGTGGAGCCGGCGCTGGCGAGCCGGCGCTGCAGTTCGTAGGTGAACATCAGGTTCGCCAGCTTCGACTGCCCGTAGGCCGCGATCCGGCTGTAGCCGCGCTCGGACTGCAGGTCGTCGAAGTTGATCCGAGCACGGATGCGGTGCCCGACGCTGCTGACCGTGACGACGCGCGAGCCCGGCGACGGCGAGCAGCCGGTCGAGCAGCAGGCCGGTGAAGGCGAAGTGGCCGAGGTGGTTGGTGCCGAACTGGAGCTCGAACCCGTCCGCCGTCGTGCTCCGCGGCGTGTACATGACACCGGCGTTGTTGATCAGCAGGTCGATCCTGTCGTGGCCGGCCCGCAGCTCGTCGGCCGCCTCGCGCACCGAGTCCAACGAGGACAGGTCCAGTGGTTGGATCGTCAGGTCGGCGCCGGGGCTGTCGGCGGTGATCCTGGTCGCGGCGTCCTTGCCCTTGTCGAGGTTGCGGACGGCGAGCACGACCGTGGCGCCGCGTGCGGCGAGCGCCTTGGCGGTCTCGAGGCCGAGGCCGGTGTTGGCGCCGGTGATCACGGCGGTGCGACCCGTCTGGTCGGGCATGTCGTCGGTGGTCCACGTGTCGTTGTTCATCGAACCTCCTGGGCTACGATGCGGGGCGTGCGTTCCGGTTGAGACTATACGGAACGCACGCCCCGTTTGTCGACCAGGGATCGTGTGACCTTTCGCATATGGAGCAGGAACCGAGGAAGCTGCGCGCCGACGCCGCTCGCAACCGTGCCCGTGTGCTCGATGTGGCCTACGAGGCGTTCGCCGCGGAGGGGCTGGCGGTCCCGATCGACGAGATCGCCCGCCGAGCCGGCGTCGGCGCGGGCACGGTCTACCGGCACTTCCCGACCAAGGAGTCGCTGTTCGAGGCGATCGTCGCCAACCGGATGAACCAGCTCGTGGAGCACGCCCGTTCACTGGCCGCTGAGCGGGAGCCCGGCGATGCGTTGTTCGCCTTCCTGGCCACATTGGTCGCGGAGGGCGCCACGGACCAGGGGTTGGTCGACGCGCTGGCAGGCGTCGGATTCGACTTCGCCGAGGCCGCGCCGGGAGCCGAACAGCTTTTCATGGCGGAGCTCGGGGACCTGCTCGCACGGGCACAGCGGGCCAACGACGTGCGGGACGACATCGACGTGAACGATCTCAAGGCCCTGCTCGTCGGCTGCCAGGCCATGCAGCGCTACAGCGGCGACGCTGAGGTCACCGAGCGCGTCCTCGCGATCGTGCGTGACGGGCTTGCCCTCAGATCGACTTGACCGCGGCCACCCCGCTCAGGAGGACCCGACGCTGGACCACATCACACGCACCTATCTGGAACGGACACCCGGATCGGCGGCACGAGCCGAGCGCTGCGCCGCCGTGTTCCCGGGAGGGGACTTCCGAGCCGCAGTCCGGCACCTCCCGTACCCGCTGACCGTGACCAGCGCCGCCGGACCGTGGCTGCGCGACGTCGACGGCCACGACTACCTCGATCTCCTCGGCAACTACACGGCCCTCGTGCACGGCAACGCGCATCCGGCCATCGTCGAGGCCGCGACCCGGGCTGTCGCCGAAGGGACGTGTTGGGCCGCAGCCAACGACCACATGGTGGAGCTGGCCGAGCTGCTGGTCGATCGGGTCGCCTCGGTCGAGCGTGTCAGGTTCTGCAACTCCGGCACCGAGGCGACGATGCACGCGGCGATGGTCGCCCGCGAGGTGACGGGCCGCCGCAAGGTGCTCATGGCCCGCTACGGCTACCACGGCAGCTATGACGACTACGAGGTCGGGAACCTGGGCCACCCGGGCCCGGACACGGCCATCGCGCCGTTCGGCGATGCCGCGGCCTTCGAGGCCGTGCTCGCCGACCACGGCGACGAGATCGCCTGCGTGATCCTCGAGCCGGTCATGGGGTCGTCCGGCGTCGTGTCCGCACCGCCCGGCTTTCTCGCCCGGGTGTCCGAGGCGGCCCGGGCGGCCGGAGCCCTGTTCGTCGTGGACGAGGTCATCACGTTCCGCCTCGCCTCGGGCGGCGCCCAGGCCCTGGCCGGCGTCGAACCCGACCTCACGACCTTCGGCAAGCTCATCGGCGGCGGGTTCCCCGTGGGCGCTCTCGGCGGCCGCGCCGACGTGCTCGCGGTCACCGACCCGGCACGCGGGCGGCTCCCGCTGTCCGGCACGTTCAACGCCAACCCGGTCACGATGGCCACGGGCGCGGCCGCCGTCCGCGAGCTGACCGGCGACCGCATCGCCGCCATCGACCGGTGGTGCAGCCGGCTCGCGGACGGGCTGACCAAGGCGGCCGCCGACCACGGCGTCCCGTTCAGCTGCCGCCGGGCCGGTTCGCTGCTCAACGTGTTCCTCAGCTCTGAGGCGCCCGAGGCCGTGGCCGAGCGGACCGATGCCGCCCTCATGACGTCGTTCCACGTCGCGTGCCTCAACAACGGCCTGTTCTTCGCGCCGCGGGGCCTGCTCGCCACCTCCACGGTGCTCTCGGACGAGCTCATCGACGCGGCCGTCGAGCGCGCCGCCCGGGCCTTCGCCGAGGTGGCTTCCGCGAACAACACTCTGTTGGCATGACGTGGACCGACGCCACCAAGCTGTCGATCGCTTCCCCATAGCTCGGGCCGCTCGTGGCGGTGACGGCGTTGTCGCTCGGATCGGGCTTCATCGTCCCTGTGCCCGGGGCCATGCCGAGCTTTTGCAGGGTCGCCACCGGGCCAGCCTTCGCCGATAGCGCAGGTGACTGGGCGGCGCGCCGGTCGACCCGGCCCGCCTCGGAGCGACTCTCGGTGTCGCCGGTCACGGTTGTCGCTACAAGGCGGGACACTCGTAGCAACGACCCCTTGGCGCAGCGACCTACCGGCGGCCAGGTCCTTGGTGGAGCCGACTCACCGGCCGCGGCGCTTTCGTTCGTCCTCGGCGCGCTCGTCTTCCTGCAGCTCGACAGCGGCGCGAATGGCTCGTTCGATCCACGCCCGACACGTCTGCCCCTTGTATGCCGCAAGCGCCTTCGCTCGTGCATGGAGGTCGTCAGCCTTGGCGACCGAGGGAATCGGTCCCGGCGGCGTGGCAGACGATGCTCCGCTCCGACGCAGTCTGCAACCGTGGGTCGGTCGGTCGATGCCAGTGCGTCATGCCGGCGGGATGACGATCCCGCCGGCCTCGAGCGTGGCGATCTCGTCGTCGCCGTAGCCGAGCTCGGCGAGGATGGTCCGGTTGTGCTGTCCCCGCAGGCACGGCGGGGCGACCCGCCCGGGTGTCTCCGAGAACGCCACCGGCGGCGCCGCCCGCACCATCTCACCGAACAGGGGGTGCTCGAACGTCACGGTGAGGCCGGTCTCCCGCAGCACCGGGTCGAAGCTGGTGAACGCCGGCTGCCCCGACATGTTCACCGCCACGCAGCCGACGCGGGCGCCGCTCAGGGACGCCTCCCACTCCGGGGCCGGCTTCTCCGCGAACCGGGCGCCCAGGGCGGCGACCAGGGTGTCGTCGTTGGCGGCGCGGTCCTCCGCAGTGGCGAACCGCTCGTCGGTGGCCAGCTCGGGCAGTCCGATGGTGCCGACCAGCGACTCGAACTCGGCGTCGGAGCGCACGGCCACGCACACCCAGGTGTCCTCGGCGGCGGGATAGACGCGGTCCAGCGCGCCGGTGCCGTAGTACTCGTCGTCGCACAGCGGCACCGGCTGCTTGCCGTCGTAGGTGCAGAAGTCGTCGGCGTAGGCCCAGGCGTTGCCACCGATCATCGACGTCATCAGCCGCTGGCCCTCGCCGGTGCGCTGCTGGTGGTAGATGCCCAGCGCAAGGGCGGCGAGCACGCCGAGCGCGGCGTTGGAGTCGCCGTCGACGACCTGGGCCAGCCTCGGGATGACGACCGCCTGGAGCTCGATCACGCTCATGTCGACGTTGCGGGCCGGGTCGGCCCAGTAGCCGACCTGGCGGCCGAAGCTGCCAGCGACCGCCTGTGCGGCCTGGGCGTAGAGCGCACGGCTCGGCGTAGGGGCCGTCGCTGCCGTAGCCGGCGGCGTGGACGTAGAGCAGGCGGGGGTTGAGGGCCTTCAGCTCGTCGTAGCCGAGGCCGAGCTTGTCGGCCACGCCGGAGCGGAACCCGGTGACGAACACGTCGGCCTGGGCGACGACCTTCCGGGCGACGGCTTGCCCCTCCGCGGTCCGGAGGTCGACCGACAGGCTCTCCTTGGCCGCCGTCGTCTTGTTGCTGGCCACGTCGGGCCCGAACGACATGCGATGGGGGTCGCCGTTGCCGTCCTCGATCTTGATCACCCGGGCGCCCAGGGAGGCAGCCATGGCCGTGCCGTAGGGCATGGCGTAGAAGTAGCCGAACTCGACGATCGTCACGCCGGCGAAGGGGTGGGCCGGCGCGTCGCCACCGCCCGCGGGCGGCGGGCCCGGGGTGAACGGCCCGTCGTGGACGCCCAGTGCGGGCGCGGACCGCGTCGGCGCGAGGGGACTCCGCTCGAAGTGGCCGACGGGCCCGACCTGGCGCACCGGCCCGACCTCGGGGTCGTCGATGGTGATGACGTCGCCGTTGTGGACGATCTGCGGGTGGGCGAGGCCCTCCTCGCTCGTCACCGCGACCTCGAAGGCGATGTCGGGGCTGGCCTCGAGCCGCGGGAGCCAGTGGTCGAGGTCCTCGGCGCGGAAGGCCTCGAGCAGCAGGTCCTCCCACGCCTGGGCGTCGTCGGGCGTGTCGAACATCGGGAGCCGGCTGAACCGCGGCTCCTCGAGGACGTGGCCGATGCCGGCCACCTCGCACAGCGCCTTGCCCTGGTGGGGGAGGAGCGTGGACGTCTGGATGAACCGGCCGTCGCGGGTGGCCAGCAGGACGCCGTAGCGGCTGGCGGCCGTGGCCGACCGGGCGTCGGACATCGGCTCCTCGCCCTTCTTGGCCATGAGCTGCGCGATGGTGGCCACGAAGTAGTCGAGGGGCTCGAGCCCGCTGACGAGCGTGGCGTCGAGGGCCTGCCCCCGCCCGGTGCGTTCGCGCACCAGCAGGGCGCCGATGATGCCGGCCACCGACTGCATGGCGGCGCCGTAGCTGCCCCAGGGGACCGGGAACATGATGGGGCCGTCGCGGTGGCCGAACGCACCCCGCGCCCACACGCCCGCCTTGGCCGCGACCAGCGAGTCGTAGCCCTTGAGGCCGGCGTAGGGGCCGGTCGGCCCGAACCCGGTGATCGAGCAGTGCACCAGGCCAGGGTTCGCGGCCTGGAGCTCGTCCGGGCCGATGCCCCACCGCTCGGTGGTGCCGGGTGCGAAGCCCTCGATCACGACGTCGGCCACGGCGGCGAGGGTGCGCAGTTGCTCCTGGCCCTCGGCGGTGCGCAGGTCGGCGACCAGGCTCTCCTTGCCGCGGTTCCACACCAGGAAGCCGCTGGGGTTGGCGGTGCGGAGACGGTCGCCCTCGGGCGGCTCGACCTTGACGACCCGGGCCCCGGCATCGGCCAGGACCATCCCTGCCATCGACGCGGCGATGCTCCCCGAGCCCAGCTCCAGGACGTTCAGCCCGTCGCAGATGTCAGCCATCGGCCCCCCTCGGCACTGTGTCGATCTATCAGGTTAGAAGAGTACACGCATCTCACGCGACCTGCAGGCGGCCGCCGTCGAGCAGCAGCGTGGCCCCGGTGAGGAAGCGGAGGTCGTCGCCGCAGAGGGCGGCCACCGCCCTGCCGATGTCGTCGACCTCGTCGCCCATCCGGCCCAGCGGGATCTGGCGCACCACCTTTGCCCACCGCTCCGGGTCCGCGTCCCGGAAGGCAGCCGCCGACGGGCTCATGCCGGCGGGGCAGACGACGTTGACCCGGATGCCGTCGCGCCCCCACTCGTTGGCCGCCACCCGCGTGAGGCCGCGGATCGCCTCCTTGGTCATCACGTAGGGGCCGAAGCCCCGGTCGCCGGTGATGGCCGTCGAGGAGCCGAAGTTGACGATGCTGCCGCCGCCCCGCGCCGCCAGGTGCGGGTAGCTGGCCTGCATGGCATACAGCGTGCCCAGCGCCCCGCTGCGGAAGGTGAGCTCGACGACGTCGTCGGTGAGCTCGAGCAGCGCGAGCCCGGGCTGCGAGGTCTGGGCGTTGTTGATCAGGATGTCGAGCCCGCCGTAGGCGGCGACGGTGGCGTCGACGGCGGTCTGCACATCGTGGCGGTCGCCGACGTCGCCGGGGACCGCCTGCGCGGTGCCGCCCGTCGCCTCGATCTCGGCGACGACGGCGTCGAGCTTGGCCGAGGTGCGGCCGGTCACCGTCACCGCGACACCCCGCTCGGCCAGCACCAGGGCGATGGCCCGGCCCAGCCCCTGGCCGCCCCCCGTCACGATCGCCACCTTGCCCTCGAGCACGTGTCCCTCCGCTGTTGCTTCTTCCTTAATTCAGGATATAGATTAAACCCTATGGCAACAGGGATCTGCGAAGGACGCGTCTGCATCGTGACGGGCGCCGGCCGGGGCATCGGCCGCGAGTACGCGCTCATGCTCGCCGCGGAGGGGGCAAAGGTCGTGGTCAACGACCTCGGCGGCTCCCGTGACGGCACGGGGGGCGACGCCGGCCCGGCGCAGCAGGTGGTCGACGAGATCACCGCCGCCGGTGGCGAGGCGGTGGCCAACACCGACGACATCAGCTCGTGGGCGGGCGGCGAGACGATCGTCCGCCAGGCCGTCGAGGCCTTCGGCGGGCTCGACGCCGTCGTGAACAACGCCGGCATCCTGCGGGACCGCATGCTCTTCTCGATGACCGAGGACGAGTGGGACGCCGTCATCCAGGTGCACCTGAAGGGCACCTTCGCCACCTCCCGCCACGCGGCCGCGTACTGGCGTGACCGGGCCAAGGCGGGGGAGACCAACGACGCCCGAATCATCAACACGACCTCGGTCGCCGGCCTCTACGCCAACCCGGGGCAGACCAACTACGGCGCCGCCAAGGCCGGCATCGCCACCTTCACCCAGATCGCGGCCCAGGAGCTGGGCCGATACGGCGTGACCGTCAACGCCATCGCGCCCGGCGCGCTCACCCGCCTGACCGACGACCTGGGCCTGCCCGAGGAGGTGACCGCCAAGTTCGAGCCCCGGTGGGTCGCCCCCGTCGTCACCTGGCTCGCGTCCGCACAGTCGGCCGACGTCACCGGCCAGGTCATCGAGTCGTCGGGCCTGGTGCTGGCGATCGCCGAGGGCTGGCGCCGCGGCCCGTCCACCGAGGACGTGCCTGCGGATCCGTCCGAGGTCGACGCCAGCGTGCGGAAGCTGCTGGCGGACGCCCGGCCTCGCACGACGATGGCGGAGGTGGGAGGCTGATGGCCGTGGAGCTCAAGCCCGGGACCAAGTTGCGCAGCGCCGTCTGCAGCACCGAGGTGATCGTCGTGAGGTCGCCCACCGCGCCGGTGGAGGTCGAATGCGGCGGCGCGCCGATGGTGCCGGCCACCGCGGAGGCGACGGGTGGGGCCGTCGATCCCGCCCGGGCCGAGGGAACGCTGCTCGGCAAGCGCTACGTCCACGAGTCCGCGGGGCTCGAGGTGCTGTGCACCAAGGCCGGCGACGGCTCGCTGAGCGTCGCGGGGGAGCTCCTCCCCCAGAAGGACGCCAAGCCCCTCCCGTCCTCCGACTGACAGCGGCTCGGCGGCGACGCCCTAGCCCCGGCGGAGGGTCAGGCCCTGGGCGTTGAAGAAGAAGCCGCCCGCGGTGACGATCGCCCTCTCGGCGCCCGCCGACCTGGCGTTCGCCGGCGAGGCCCTGGAGCTGGTGCACCGCCTCGCGGACGTGGCCCGAGCCCTGGGTGCCACCCTCGGAGAGCGCGCCGCCGTGCGGGTTCACCGGGACCCGCCCGCCGATGAGGATCCGTGAGCCGTCGTCGTCCCAGTTGGCCTTGATGAACTCGCCGGCCTCGCCCGGGCCGCAGAACCCGGCGTTCTCGATCCAGCTCAGCGTGATGATCGAGAAGCCGTCGTAGGGGAAGTACACGTCGACGTCGTCGATCCAGAAGTCGCTCTTCGCCCTGAGCGCCTCGACCACCACGTGCTGGCCGTGGCGGTGCAGGCCCGGCGTCTGGTCCTCCTCGTTCTTGTCGATGGCGCCCAGGGCCGCGGCGTTGATCAGCACGGGGGGAAGCGGCAGGTCGCGGGCTCGCTCGGCCGTGGTGATCACGAAGGCGTCGGCGCCGTCGACCGGTACGTCCATGTCGAGCAGGCACAGGGGCCAGCGGATCATGCGGGCGGCCAGGTAGTCGTCCATCGTCATCGGCTCGCGGAGGGCGGCGGCCGGGTTGCGGGCCGCGTTCGAGCGGTCGTTGATGGCGACGTAGCCGAAGTGCTCCCGGGGAACGCCGAACTCGTGGATGTAGCGCGAGGCCCAGGCGGTGTAGCCCACGGCGGCGGCCACGGTCTCCGGGCCGGGCGTCGGCGGTGGTGGGCCCAGCGAGCCGCCCCGGCGGAACGGGTCCTTCAGCGACGACAGCGTGTTCCAGGGCAGCCGGTAGGCCGCGTGGTAGGCGAGCACGACGTCGCACAGCCCGCTGTGGACGGCACTCGCCGCCGCCGCCACCTGGTTGACGAAGGGGATCATCGGGTTGGCGAACCAGGTCACTTCGGGGATGCCGAGCATCGACTGCACGGCGGGCGCATTCGGGAGCGAGCCGCAGATGCCGTCGACGTCGGCGGCGGTGAGCCCGCAGGCCCGCAACACTGCCGTGCACGCCTCGGCGGCCAGCGACGCCTGGCTGCGACCCGAGTTGCGGGCCACGAACCCCGTGGTGGCGGCGCCGGCGAAGGCCACTTGGTCCTTCATCGGGTTCCGGTTGCTGATCACGAGCGCTCTCACCTCCAGTCGACGAGGCGGAACACCGGCAGCGGCGTGCCTGACCGGTCGATCCAGTCGAGGACCACCCGCTCGCCGATGGCGATGGCCTCGTTGGGTGAGCCGACCACCGTGCTGGTGAAGCGCAGGCCCGGCTGCTCGTCGAGCTCGACGGTGACGACCGGGTACGGGGTCGTGTAGTCGACGCCCTCGGCGGGCGGACCCTGGTGGAGGAAGACCGCCAGGTGGATCGTGCCGGTTCCGGCCACCTCGGTGGCGGCCACGTCGGTCGACCAGCACGCCGGGCAGATGGGCTTGGGCGGGTGGTGCCAGGTGTCGCAGGCGCCGCACCGGTTGATCAGCAGCCGGCGCTCGAGCCGGCCCCGGTAGTGCGGGGCGCTGTCGTGATCGAGTGGGTGGCCGGCGAACCGGTCCACCAGCTCGTCATCGGCGATCACGTCGGTCATGGCCCCCTCTCTAGCGCCTCCGCGGCCGTCCGTGGGCGGAACCGCGTTCCGCAAGAAAGGGTTCACTCATCTGGCCTTGCGGGGTTACCGTCGATCCATGAGCGAGAAGATCTGGGCCCACTCGGCCGACTCTCACTTCCTCGAACCGGACGACCTCTGGCACCAGATCCTGCCGAAGAAGCAGGCCGACCGCATGCCCCGCACGGAGATGATCTCCGAGGACGAGGAGCGGGTCACCGTCGACGGCAAGAGCTTCACCCGCAGCCTGCCCAAGGTCATGACGGCGAAGGGGGCGACCGGCGAGACCATCACCGAGATGTCGTTCCGCCCGCCCGGCGCGCGCGACGTCCGCAAGCGGCTGGCCGACCTCGACGACGAGGGCATCTGGGCCGAGGTCATGTACCAGTCGATCGGGCTGTGGTCGGCGCTGATCGAGGACCCGCAGCTCATCCGCGAGGCCGCCCGGGCCGAGAACGAGTGGCTCGTGTCCGAGATCCAGTCCGTCGCCCCCGACCGCCTCGTGCCCGCCGCGCTCATGCCGATGCTCGACGTCGGCGATGCCGTGGCCGAGCTGCGGCACGCCGCCGAGATCGGTCTCCACCTGGTGAGCCTGCCCACCGGCAACCCGCCCGGCACCAAGGACTACAACCACGATTCGTGGGAGCCGCTGTGGGCCGCGGCCGAGGAGGCCGGCATGGTCGTCGGCTTCCACATCGGCACCGACGGCGGCGACCAGGCGGCCAAGTTCCGGGGGCCCGGCGGCGCCATCCTCAACTACGTCGAGACCACCTACGGCGGCCAGTACGCGGCCATGAAGCTGGTGACCAGCGGCGCGCTCGAGCGCCACCCCGACCTCAAGGTCCTGGTCTCCGAGGGTGGGGCCACCTGGGTGCCGTTCATCGGCGACCGTATGAACGAGGCCTACCGCCAGCACGGCATGTTCGTGCGCCCCCCGCTGGCGATGCCGCCGAAGGAGTACCTCTACCGCCAGGTCTACGCCAGCTTCCAGCACGACGAGTCGGCGCCGGCGGCCCTGTGGGCGATGGGCTACCAGAACGTGATGTTCGGCAGCGACTACCCCCACCTCGAGGGCACCTACGGCCACACCCAGAAGACCCTCCACGAGCTGTTCGACGACGTGGCCCCCGAGGTCCGCCACCGCATCACCCGGGGCGCCTTCGAAGAGCTCTTCCCCCACGTCTCTGCCCCGCCGGCCTGAGCAGGTGAGCCGCCGCCTCGACGGCCGGGTCGCCCTCGTCACCGGCGCGGGCCGGGGCATCGGCCGGGCCCACGCCCTCGCGCTCGCCGCTCAGGGGGCCGCGGTCGTGGTGAACGACGTCGGCGCCGCCCTCGACGGGTCCGGCCGCGACGCCGGGCCCGCCGAGGCCGTTGTCGCCGAGGTGGTGTCCGCCGGCAGCCGGGGGCTGGCGGACACGACCGATGTGGCGTCGATCGACGGCGGCCGCCGCGCCGTCGCCCGGGCGATCGACGCCTTCGGGCGCATCGACATCGTCGTCAACAACGCTGGCTTCGCCCACGGCGGCGGTGACGTCGAGCGCCCGGTCGATGCCGGGCTCGACGCCCTCCTCGCCGTGCACCTCAAGGCGGCGCTCGGCACGATGGCGGCGGCGTTTCCCGACATGAGGAGACGCGGGTGGGGACGCATCGTCAACACGGTCTCGGAGGCGGCGCTCGACGCACGGTTCGTGGGAGCGCTGGGCTACGGCGCCGCCAAGGCCGCGCTGTGGTCGGCGACGCTGGTGGCGGCGGGGGAGGGGGCGGCCCACGGCATCACCGTCAACGGCGTGTCCCCGGGGGCGCGCACCCGCATGAACGCCGACCTCATCGACGCCGGCTTCCGCGCCGGAGAGTCGGCGCAGCTCGACCTCGACCCCGCCCACGTGGCCGCGGTGGTGGCCTACCTCGTGTCGGACGAGGCCGGCGACATCACGGGCCGGATCATCCACGCCGCGGGCGGCGAGGTGCGGGAGTACGCCACCGCCCGGACGTCACGCACCGACCTGGTCGAGCGGCTGCGCGCCGCCCTCGACTCGGTGCTCCCCGTCACCTGACGGGCCACTGGTCGGGCGGCACGCCGAGGGCGCGGAGGACGAAGGCGGTCGTCTCGGCGACGACGCCGTCGACGTTCTCGCCCGGCTGGTCGGCGAGCGCCGCGGTCATCTCGCCGCCGGTGAGGGCATAGATGAGCGGCGTGTCGCGCTCCGGCTCGACCCAGGCGAAGGCACCCGTGTCGGCCCCCCGCTCGAGGGCCCAGCGCAGCGGCTGCACGAGGAGCTGCGT
Organism: uncultured Acidimicrobiales bacterium; assembly: GCA_963735395.1. Taxonomy (GTDB): domain Bacteria; phylum Actinomycetota; class Acidimicrobiia; order Acidimicrobiales; family VFJN01; genus ZC4RG19. The sequence goes on from CAVTKV010000006.1 coordinate 84,256, forward strand.
CCCCTCGGCGACGTCCTTGGGGAAGCGGCGGAACAGCGGCTGCTGCGAGCTGAACAGCCGCGCTCTGGCCACGCGGCGGGGGTCGGCGGCGGCGCTGATGACGGTGCGGATCCACGCCTCGACCTGCGCGACGGGGTCGTCGACCTCGGCCACCGCGGCGCGCAGCTGCGCCGCCGCCCGCGCCATCTCGTCGCGCAGAAGAGCCAGGAGAAGCTGGTCCTTGTCGGGGAAGTGCCGGTAGAACGCCCGAGCCGACACCCCCGCCTCGCGCATCACGAGCTGCACCTTGAACCCCTCGAACCCCGAGCGCTCGAGCACCCGCCACGCGGCCCCGATCAGCTGCTGGGCCTCGTCGTCGACCATCCCTCACCTTCGCGCGGCCATCACCTCGTCGAAGCCCTCCTTCAGGCAGCGGGCGAACAGCTCGGGCTCGGTGACCGACGCGATGTCGTAGTGGATCCCGACGTAGCAGCGCCCCACGTGGGACAGCATCACGATCATCATCGCCGCACCGGGCAACGGCCCGAACGGCAGGTTCCGCAGCACCTTGGCCCCACCGATGTAGGTGTCCTGGACATGACCCGGGATGTTGCTGGCCTGGACATCTGTACTGATGTTCTCGCTGCTGAGCGCCATCACCAGCGGCATCGGCAGACGGGCGAGCACCGGCGCCATGGCATCGGCCGCGTTGATCGCCGGCTCCGCCCTGCCGCTGATGACGTGCTCGCGGATCGCCAGCATCCGCTGCACCGGATCGGGATCACCGACCGGCGCGGCGATGCGCACGACGGCCCACTGGTTCCCACCGGCCGGGTCGTCGCCGGCGCGCAGGTTCACCGGCATCACCAACGGCACGGCCTCGACCGGAGCATCGAGCCGCTCGTGGTACAGCCGCAGCACACCGCACAGCGCGGCGACGTACGCATCGTTGACCGAGCAACCGTGATCCTTGGCCACGCGGCGCAGGCCGTCGAGCGACACGTCGAGCGTTTCGAACCGGCGGGCCAGGCTGCGGCGGCTCAGGAGCGGGGACGGCTCGACCGGAGGGGGACCGATCATGCGCTGCAGCGAGCCGGCGAAGCGGCCGACGCCGAGGATCGCCTGTGCGGGGTTGCGCACGGTCCGACCGACCAGGCCGAGCGCGCCACCGGCGCAGCGCCCGGTCCCGGCGACCAGGGCGAAGGGCAACCGCAGCGCGGCGGTCCTGACGATGTCGGTCGAGGCGACATCCTGAGGCACCGGCGGTGGCGGCATCGGCCCGCGATCAGGGTCGCGCTCGTAGGAGCGGACCTGCCGGTCGAGCTCGATGCCACCGACTCCATCGGTGATCGAGTGGCTGAGCTTCCACAGCAGCGCCGCGTGCCCTCCCTCTGCGCTGACGCCCTCGACGAGCGTGGCCTCCCAGAGGGGGCGGCTCATGTCGAGCGGACCGGCGAGAGCGGTCTGCGCGAGGTCGAGCAGTTGACGCAGCGTCCCCGGCTCCGGCGAACGGATGCGTCGTACGTGGTACCCGAGGTCGAACTCGGGATCGACGACCCATTGTGCGGGCGCGACGGGGAGCACGGGTGCGACCACCCGTTGGCGCAGGCGGGGCACCATCCGGCTGGCGCGATCGAGGTCAGCCCGCAGCCGGTCCCAGTCCGGCACCCGATCGAGGATCTCGACCGACATCATCGACGAGCGCGATCGGGGGTCCATCTCTCCCCGGTACATGAGGTAGTCGATGGGGGCCACGTCGCGGCTCCACGCCTGCCTGACATCCGCCATCGTCGTGCTCCAGTCGGTCATGCCCGTCCCCCTGGGAGCAGGCGCCGTCAGCGTGGCAACGTAGTCAGATGAGTACTCTCTTCTTATGCTAGCACTTGTTCCCTAAAATCAGTACATTCATAGAATGGAATCGGGGATGAGATCGGCCGGCCGTGCACCCCGGTGAGATCGCCCGCCTGGCGCCCGACCGGCCGGCCGTCGTCATGGGGGAGACGGGTGAGGCGATCACCTTCCGCGAGCTCGACGAGCGATCGAGCTCGCTGGCACAGCTCTTCCGGGCGAGAGGGCTCGAGCGGGGCGCGACCATCGCCATCCTCCTGGAGAACAACGCGCGGTTCCTCGAGGTGGCGTGGGCGGCGCAGCGCAGCGGGCTCTACTACACGGCGATCAACTGGCACCTGACCACCGACGAGGCCGCGTACATCGTGCGCGACTGCGGGGCAGCGGCGCTCGTCTCGTCCCACCACCTTGCACCGTTGGCGACCACCCTGACCGCAGAGGCCGTGCCGGGTGTCCTTCATCGGTTGATGGTCGATGGGGCCGAAGGTTCGTGGGAGTCCTACGAGGACGCGCTTGCCACACAGCCGGCCGAGCCGATCGCGGATGAGTGCGAGGGCGACTTCATGCTGTACTCGTCGGGCACGACGGGCAGGCCCAAGGGCATCCAGCGGCCACTGACGTTCCCGCCGATGGGCCAGGGGCTGCCAGGAGCGGTGCCGTTCCTGCGCGCGCTCGGCCTGGAGGACGGCGGCGTCTACCTCTGCCCCGCGCCGCTCTACCACGCGGCGCCGCTGGCGTGGTCCACCGCCGCGCACCGACTCGGCGCCACGGTGGTCGTGATGGAGCGTTTCGACCCGGTGCAGGCGTTGACCCTGATCGAGCGGCACCGCGTCACCCACGCCCAGTTCGTCCCTACGATGTTCGTGCGCATGCTCAAGCTGCCAGAAGCCGACCGGCTCCGCTACGACCACTCGAGCCTGCGGTCGGTGGTGCACGCGGCTGCGCCGTGCCCCGTCGAGGTCAAGCGGCAGATGATCACCTGGTGGGGCCCGATCGTGAGCGAGTACTACTCCGCCACGGAAGGCATCGGCGCAACGTTCATCACGGCCGCGGAATGGCTCGCCCACCCTGGTTCCGTGGGCAAGCCCATGCTGGGCATCGCTCACGTGCTCGACGACGGGGGCGACGAGGTGGGGTCCGGTGAGATCGGGACGATCTGGTTCGAGGGCGGTCTCCCGTTCGAGTATCACAACGATCCGGACACGACCGCGTCGACGATGAACGAGAAGGGGTGGGCGACCGTCGGAGACGTCGGCTACGTCGACGATGACGGCTACCTGTACCTCACGGATCGCAAGTCGTTCATGATCATCAGCGGCGGCGTGAACATCTACCCGCAGGAGATCGAGAACCTTCTCGTCACGCATCCCAAGGTGATGGACGTCGCCGTCATCGGCGTGCCGAACGACGACCTGGGCGAGGAGGTCAAAGCCGTCGTCCAGCCTGCCGACTGGGACGACGCCGGCCCTGCGCTGGGGCAGGAGCTGGTCGAGCTCTGCCGGTCGCAACTGGCCGCCTACAAGTGTCCCCGCAGCGTCGACTTCGAGCCCGAGCTGCCCCGGCTCGACACGGGCAAGCTCTACAAGCGCCTGCTCCGAGATCGCTACTGGGCCGAGGCCGGCTCGTGAACCGCGGCGCACGGACGGCCATGCGGTACGCAATGCTCCGCCCGATCCGGCGACCGCCGACGGTCCACGCCCTCATGGAGTCCCGGGCCCTGTACGAGTTCGGCGCCTTCGTGGCCGGCTCTCCGCTGCTGGCCATGGTCGGCCGCGGCGATGGGCATCCGGTGCTGGTGATCCCCGGGTTCGCGTCGACCGACGCCAGCACCCGCCCGCTACGGCGGGCCCTGCGAGCCCACGGATACTGGGTCCACGGGTGGCATCACGGGCGGAACATCCCGAGCCAGGCGCTGCTCACGGAGCTCCCCGCGATGTTGTCCGAGCTCCACGAGCGCCACGGAGACAAGCTCAGCATCATCGGCATGAGCCTCGGCGGCATCTACGCCCGCGAGCTCGCCCGAGCACAGCCTGACGCGGTGCGCCAGGTCGTCACCCTGGGGAGCCCCTTCCGCCTCCGGCGCGGCGACCAGTCGACGCTGTCGGGCCTGGTGGACCGGTTCGGGCCGGCGATGCCCGAGCTGCCGGGAAGCGATCTGCCCGAGCAGCAGCGCCCGCCGGTGCCGGTGCCGGTGACGTGCATCTACACCCGCACCGACGGGCTGGTCCGTTGGCACGCCTCGATCGAGGCCGAGGGCCCCGAGCGCGAGAACGTCGAGGTGAGGGGCAGCCACAGCGGCCTGGGCACGAACCTGTCGGCGCTCGTCGTCATCCTCGACCGCCTCGCCCAGAGCGAAGGCGAATGGACGCCGTTCCGCCGGACCGCCCTGCGCCGGCAGATCTACGGCACGCCGGTGTGGTGGCGGCCCCGCAACGGACGCCAATCAGTAATATCAGTGCACGATTCTCTGCTATGGTCGTGGGGGTGTCGCGACTGCCGCGAGTGCCGACCCGCCCTGAGGACGTGACCGCGGACTGGCTCGCGAGCTTCCTGGCGCCGAGCAACCCCGGCGTGCAGATCGACGACATCGCAGTGCTCGGCTCGACTCAGGGCGCGGCGACACGGCTCCGCGTGCGGCCCCGGTACGCCCCCGGGCGCGACGCCGGCCTACCACGGGTGCTGTTCGTGAAGACCTCGCTGACCCGTCGGATGCTCGTCGCCGATCCGCACATGTACGTCACCGAGGTGCGCTTCTACGAGCACCTCCGTCCCGGACTCACGTGCGAGACGCCGCAGGTCTACGCGTGGGCACTCGACGAGGAGACCAACCGGTTCGCGGTGGTCATCGAGGATCTCTCGCTGCGCATGGCCACCTTCCCGACCGCGCTCTCGGGCTTGACCGCCGACGATGTCGAGCCGTTGATGCGAACCATCGCTCGCTTGCATGCTCCCCACTGGGGGCGCCGGGACCTGGCGTCCTCGTATCCGTGGCTGGAGACGGCGACCGCGGGCAAGACAGCGACCTTCTGGCGGGACGCCGTCCGCGAGGCGTTCGAGATCGAGATGACGGACGGGTACAAGGCCGCGGCGCTCGATCTCGAGCACCACTCACTCGACCGGATGCTCGCCGCGCTCCCCGCCCTCCAGGCGGCGAACAGCCAGGCTCCCCTCACCGTGCTGCACGGCGACACCCACATCGGGAACTGCTACCTGCTTCCCGACGGCACCGCCGGCCTGCTCGACTGGCAGCTCATGAGGGTGGCCAACTGGGCCAACGACGTCGCCTACACGATCATGACCGCGCTGGATGTCGAGGAACGTCGCTCAGGCGAGAGGTCGCTCCTGCGGTCGTACCTCGACGAGCTGTCGTCCCTCGGCGTCGCCGCACCGGCGTGGGACGAGGCGTGGGAGCGGTACCGCCAGCAGATGCCCTACGGCATCGCCTGCTGGATGGTCACGCCCACCGCCATGTACAGCGAGGCGCTGCTCGACGCGCTGATCAGGCGCTGCGTGGTCGCCGCCGACGACCTCGACAGCTACGCCGCCCTCGGCGTGTAGGCACAGCGGTTCACCCCCGCACTGCGTCGACCACCTCGGGCCACACCGCCGGGTCGGCCCGGTAGGTGGCGTAGAGCGTGAGGCGCGAGGCGACGGGGCCCCAGCGCTCCCGGAGCCTCTTGCCGACCTCGGCCGGGCTCGCCGACGACGGCGAAGGCGTGGAGCAGCTCGTCGTCGATGGCGTCGCCCATGTCGGACCAGCGTCCCTCCTTCGACAGGCGGGTGAGCTCGGGCTGCAGGTCGCCCCACCCGTGCAGGTCGAGCACGGGTCGGTAGGCGGGCGTGGAGGCGTAGAAGGCGATCTGGTCCTTCGTCCCCTTGATCGCCACCGCCAGCTCGGCCTCGTCGCGCCCGACGCAGGTGAAGGCGGGACCGGCGACGGTGAACCCGTCGAGGTCGCCCTTGCCGGCCTTCGCCCGTCCCCGCTCGAGCGCGGGCAGCGTCACCTCCCGCACGTACCGGTCGGTGGTGAAGGGGTGGACGAAGAATCCGTCGCACACCTCGCCGGCCACCTCGGTCATCCGCGGACCCACGCCGGCCAGGTACACGGGCGGAGGCCCGTAGGGGTGTGGCTCGGGCGAGAAGAACGGGGTCATCAGCGTGTGCGTGTAGAAGTCGCCCCGGAAGTCGAGCTTCTCGCCGTCCTGCCACGCCGTCCAGATCGCCCGCAGGGCGAGCACCAGCTCTCGCATGCGGGCCGCCGGATGCGACCAGGGCATCGAGAAGCGCCGCTCGATGTGGGGCTTGACCTGCGACCCGAGCCCGAGCACGAAGCGGCCCTGCGAGTACCGGGCCAGGTCGAAGGCGGCGTTGGCCAGCGTCATGGGCGTGCGGGCGAAGGCGATGGCGATGGCCGTGCCGATCGTGACCCGCTCGGTGGCCTCGGCCGCCTGGAGCAGTTGGAGGAACGGCTCGTGCCTGGACTCGCCGACCCACAGGCCGTCGTAGCCGGCGGCCTCGATCGCCGCGGCGGCGTCCTTCGTCTGGGTGATCGACTTGGTGAGGGTCGAGTCGACGAGCATGGTCGGACCTCCTCGGTCCTAAGTAACGGCGCCGGCGGTGCGCAGACGCTCGATCTCGATGGGGTCGAAGCCCAGCTCGGCCAGGACCTCGTCAGTGTGGTCGCCGGGGGCGGGCGGGGTGCGGTCGAGGGCGGTGGCCGTGCGGCTGAAGCGGGGTGCCGGGGCGGGCTGGACGATGCCGGCGCGCTCGACGAACGTCGACCGCTCGACGTTGTGGGGGTGGCGCGGCGCCTCCGTCAGCGTGAGCACCGGGGCGACGCACGCGTCGGTGGCGGCGAACACCTCGGCCCACTCGTCACGCGTGCGGGTGCGGAACACCGCCGCGAAGCGATCCTTGAGCGCCGGCCAGTGCGCCTCGTCACCGCGGTCGGGGAGGTCGGCACCCTCGAGGCCGAGGCCGGCGAGCAGCCGCTCGTAGAAGGGGCGCTCGAGCGCGCCGACGGCGATGTGCCGACCGTCGGCGCACTCGTACACCTCGTAGAACGGCGAGCCGGTGTCCGCGAAGTTCACGCCGGCCTCGTCCCGCCAGCGGCCCTGCGCCAGCAGCCCGTGGAGCATGGTGGTGAGCACGGCGCTGCCGTCGACCATGGCGGCGTCGACGACCTGGCCCCGGCCCGAGCGGGCCGCCTCCCACAGGGCGGCGACGATGCCGAGGGCGAGGAAAGCGCCGCCGCCGCCGAAGTCGCCGAGCAGGTTGACCGGCGGGACCGGCCGCTCCCCGTGACGGGAGGCGATCGCCAGCGCGCCCGACAGGGCGATGTAGTCGATGTCGTGGCCGGCGGTCGGCGCCAGCGGCCCCTCCTGGCCCCAGCCGGTCATGCGCCCGTACACGAGGTGCGGGTTGCGGGCAAGGCACTGTGCGGGTCCGAGGCCGAGTCGCTCCATGACGCCGGGCCGGTTGCCCTCGATGAGCGCGTCGGCGCCCTCCACGAGCCGCAGCACGACGGCCCGGCCGTCGTCGGTCTTGAGGTCGACGGCGACCGAGCGCCGCCCGCGGTGCATGACGTAGGCGCGGGGGTCTTCGGCGCCCGGACCCGGCCGGTCGACCCGGACCACATCGGCGCCGAGATCGGCCAGCAGCATCGCCGCGAACGGGCCGGGGCCCAGCCCGGCGAGCTCGACGACCCGCGCGCCGGCAAGCGGTCCACTCACTTGGGCAGCCCGAGGACCCGTTCGCCCAGGATGTTGCGCTGGATCTCGTTGGACCCGCCGTAGATCGTCTCGGCGCGGGCGTTGAGGAAGCTGCGCACCATCGGGTGCAGCGATCCGCCGGGGCGGGCCACCAGCGCCTCGGCGCCCAGCACGTCGACCATCAGCTCGCCGAAGTCGCGGTGCCAGTTCGCCCAGTACAGCTTGCCGACCGACGACTCCGGCCCGGGGTGGTGGCCCTGCAGGACGGTGGTGAGCAACCGGTCGTTGTTGAGCTCCATGATCCGCAGCCCGGCCCACGCCCGGCTCAGCCGCTGGCGCAGCACGGGGTCGCGGTCGAGGCCACGGTCCTTGACGAGCTGCAGCAGTGCGCTCATCTCGCGCTGGAACCCGGCCTGGAACGGCAGCACGGTGGCGCCGGCGCGCTCGTTGCCGAGCGTGCCCATGACGACCGTCCAACCGCCGTCGACCTCGCCGACGACGTTGTCGACGGCGGTCCGGGCGCCGTCGAGGAACACCTCGCAGAACTCGAGGCCGCCGGCGATGTTGCGGATCGGGCGGACATCGACGCCCGGCTGGTGGGCGGGCACCAGCAGCATCGAGATGCCCTTGTGGCGGGGGGCATCGGGGTTGGTCCGGCACAGCACGTACAGCCAGTCGGCGTGGGCGCCGAAGGTCGTCCAGATCTTCTGACCGGTGACGACCCACTGGTCGCCGTCGCGCTCGGCCCTGGTCTTCAGGTTGGCCAGGTCGGAGCCGGCGTCGGGCTCGCTGAAGCCCTGGCCCCACAGCTCCTCGACGGCGGCGATGGGGGGCAGGAACCGCTTGCGCTGCTCGTCGGTGCCGAACTCGAGCAGCGTCGGGCCGAAGAGGTCGCGGCCCTGGACGCCGACCCAGTACGGCGCGCCGGCCGCGGCGTGCTCGATGTGGAAGAGCAGCTCCTGGCGGGGCGTGCCGCCCCGGCCTCCGTACTCCTCGGGCCACGCGACGTTGAGCCACCGGCCGGCCGCCAGCTCCTTCTCCCACGCCAGGCGGACCTCCCACGCGGCGTCGTCGGCCGGCCCGCCCACGGGGCCGACGGCCTTGAAGTCGCCGACGAGGTGCTCGGCCAGCCAGGTGCGCAGCTCGTCGCGGAACGCCTCGTCCTCCGGGGCGAGCGCGAGGTCACCCACGCTGCCGGCTCCGAAATCGCTCGGGCACCTCGGCGTACTCCGGGGTGTCGTGGGAGTGGGTCTCGGCCGCCAGCCCGTAGCCGAGGGCGGCGACGGCGCTGAGCCGCAGGTGCTGGTTGAGCACCGCCTTGGTGTCCTGGACGGCCTGGGGCGGCAGGGCGGCGAGCCGGTGGGCGAAGGCCGTGGCTTCGGTGACGACCTGGTCGGCCGGCACCACGAAGTTGGCCAGGCCGATGGCCACCGCCTCGTCGGGGGGGACCGGGTCGCCGGTGAGCAGGTACTGCTTGACCTTCAGCATGCTGGCCATGTGGGGCCAGGTGACGGCGCCACCGTCGCCGGCGACGAGCGCCACGGCGACGTGGGGATCGGCGATGCGGGCGGTATCGGCCAAGAAGACGATGTCGCACAGCGTCGCCAGCGTGCAGCCGAGGCCGATCGCGGCGCCGTTGACGGCGGCCACCACGGGCACCCGCACGTTCAGCATCTCGTCGACGATCCGTCGGGCGCCGCGCATGAGGTGGGCCCGCGCCGCCAGGTCGGTGCGGGGCCGGTCGAAGTCGGCGACGTTGCCGCCGGCGCTGAAGGCCTTGCCTGCGCCGGTGAGCACGACGGCCCCGACGTCGAGGTCGTGTTCGAGGTCGACCCAGAACCGGGTGAAGGCGTGGTGCAGGTTGTCGTCGAAGGCGTTGAGCTGGTCGGGCCGGTTCAGCCGCAGGATCGTGACCGGGCCGTCGCGCTCGACCAGGAGGGCATCGTCAGGTGACTGCGTCATCAGTACACTAAGTTATACGAATCAAGCCGGAACTTCGAGCCCAGGGGGCACCGCGTGAAGGGCGTCGACTCCAGCACGGTCCTGCACGAGATCGACGACGTCGGGGTTCTCACCCTCACGCTCAACCGTCCGGAGCGCAGCAACGCCTGGAACCGCGAGCTGGAGACGGCGCTCCACGACCTGCTCGAGCAGGCGGCGGAGAGCGACGAGGTCCGGGCCATCGTCCTCACCGGCGCCGGCCGGGCGTTCTGCCCCGGGCTCGACAGCGACGAGCTCGACCGGGTCTCGCAGCCGGGCCAGTCGTTCGACCGGGACGGCCGGCGGCCGGTGCAGCTCCCGAGCTTCGTACCGAAGCCGGTCGTCGCCGCCATCAACGGCGGGTGCGCCGGCCTCGGGCTCATCACCGCCCTGCACGCCGACGTCCGCTTCGCCGCCGAGGACGCCAAGATCACCACCGCCTTCGCCCGGCGGGGCCTGCCTGCCGAGGAGGCAGTGTCGTGGATGCTGCCCCGCATCGTCGGCCACGCGGTCGCTCTCGACCTGCTGCTGTCGGGTCGGGTGGTGCTCGGTGGGGAAGCCGCCGCCATCGGGCTGGTGCACCGGGCGCTCCCGCGCCAGCACCTGCTGCCCGCAGCGAGCGAGTACGCCCGCGACCTGGCGCAGCACTGCTCGCCGGTCGCCATGGCGACGGCGAAGCGGCAGGTGTACCGGGACTGGGAGCGCTCGCTGCTCGAGTCCCGGAGCGACGCCCGCCGGCTCGTCGGCGAGCTGAAGCAGCGGACGGGCGACTTCCGCGAGGGTGTGACGAGCTTCGTCGAGCGGCGAGCGCCGACCTTCGAACCGCTGTCCGCGCCCGTCGTTCGCGGCGACGACGAATCGATCCGATGAGCGATCTCTACGAGCCCTTCGCGGGCCTCACGATCGACCGGCCCTCCGACGGCACCGACAAGCGGGCGCCCGACTTCACCGGCCCGACGGGGGAGTAGGCGAGGGCTACTGCCCCTTCGGGCGGAGCTTGAGCTCGTTGAGCAGGGGCTGGCTGTAGGCCACCCGGCCGGTGAGCTGCTTGGGCGGCGACGAGCACAGCACCAGGGCGGCCTCGGCCATCCACTCGACGCCCTCGAGTGCGAAGCCCTCGACGAGGTCGTGGTGGCCGGCGCCCGGGGTGGCGACGTTGTCCCAGGGGGCGAGCGCGTTGACCGCGATGCCGTGGTCGTACAGCTCTGCCGCCATCGAGTTGCTGAGCCGGTCGAGGCCGGCCTTCACCAGGCCGTAGACCGTGAACCCGCTCGTGTGCACCTCGTCGAACGGCGGGCCCGGCGCCATGGTCGCGGCGCGGCTGGAGATGTTGAGGATCCAGCCCTCGCCCCTCTCCTTCATCCTCGGCACCACCAGCTGGGCGAGCTCGTAGGGCGCCCACAGCTGCACCTCGACCATGAGGTCGAATCGCTTGCGCGGGAACTCCTCGAGCGGGAGCAGGAAGGTGACCGCGGCGTTGTTCACCAGGATGTCGACGGGCCCGAGCTGCCGCTCGGCCTCGGCGACGAGGCGGTGGCGGTCGTCGGACTTCGAGATGTCGCACTGCACGGCGACGGCCTCGCCACCGGCGGCCCGGATGGCCTCGGTGGTCTCGACCAGCGAGCCCTCGTAGCGGGGGTCGGGCTCCAGGGTGCGGGCCGACAGCACGACGCGGGCGCCCTCCTCGGCCAGCCGCCGGGCGATGGCCTCGCCGATCCCGCGGCTCGACCCGGTGACGACGGCGACCTTCCCCTCACATGCTCCGGGCACTCCGGGCCTCCCTCCGTGCAAAGAATGAGTATACCTGTTTAACTGTATGCGTGGTGGTGTGTGACATGACGAGGGAGACGGGTCCATGGCTGGTCTGATCGCCTACGGCGCCTACGTGCCGTACCACCGGCTCAAGCGGTCGGAGATCGCTCAGGTCCTCGGCGGGGGCGGCGGCAAGGGCACACGAGCCGTCGCCTCCTACGACGAGGACCCCACGTCGATGGGCGTCGAGGCCGCTCGCCACGCCGTGCGTGGCGCCGTCGCCGCGGCTCGGCCCCGGCGCCTGCTGTTCGCCACCGCCAACCCGCCGTACCTCGACAAGACCAACGCCAACGTCGTCCACGCCGCGCTGGCGCTCGACCCGGGCGCCCTCGCCCTCGACGTGGTCGGCTCCGTGCGCTCGGGCATCGGGGCCCTGCTGCTCGCCGCCGAGTCCCCGACACCGACGCTGGCGGTGCTCGCCGACGTGCGCACCGGCCTGCCGGGCGGCGCCGACGAGCGCGACGGTGGCGATGCCGCGGCCGCGTTCCTCTTCGGCGACGGCGCCCCGGCCATCGCCGAGGTCGTCGCCCAGGCGTCGGCCACCGAGGAGTTCCTCGACCGCTGGCGAATGCCGGGAGCGGTGGCGTCCAGGGTGTGGGAGGAGCGCTTCGGCGAGCACGCCTACGGGCCCCTGGCCGACGCCGCGTTCGCCGACGCGCTCAAGCAGGCCGGGCTGACGCCCGCCCAGGTCGACGTGCTCGTGGTGGCCGGCACCCACGGCCGGGCGGTGCGGGCGTTCGCCCGCGGCGCGGGGGTGGCCGAGGTCGCCGACGACCTCACGGCGGTCGTCGGCAACACCGGCACCGCCCACCCCGGCCTCGTGCTCGCCAACGTGCTCGACGAGGCCGAGCCCGGCCAGACCATCGCCCTCGTCGTGCTGGCCGACGGCGCCACCGCCGTGGTGCTGCGCACCACCGACGCCATCGCCTCGTACCCGCGCGCCTCCCGCGTCGCCGGCCAGATCGCCGAGGGCGACGACTCGCTGCGCTACGCCAGCTTCCTGACCTGGCGCGGCGTCCTCACCAGGGAGCCGCCCCGCCGCCCCGACCCGGTCGGTCCGGCGGCGCCGCCGTCGTTGCGCAGCGCCGGCTACAAGTACGGCTTCGTGGCTCACCGGTGCACGAACTGCGGAACCGTGCACCTACCCGCCGTCAGGGTGTGCGTCGAGTGCAAGGCCATCGACCACATGGTCGAGGTGCCGATGGCCGACGTGCCCGGCACGGTGGCCACGTACACGATCGACCACCTGGCGTTCTCGCCGAGCCCGCCGGTCGTCGCCGCGGTCGTCGACTTCGACGGCGGCGGCCGCTTCAGCTGCCAGCTCACCGACGTCGACCCGGCCGCGGTCGCCATCGGCGACCGCGTCGAGATGACGTTCCGCAAGATCGTCACTGCGGGCGGCGTGCACAACTACTTCTGGAAGGCCCGGCCGATCGCGGCGGGCACGACGACCACGGGAGGGATCTGACATGGGTTCGAGGGGCATCCGCGACCGCGTCGCCATCGTCGGCATGGGCTGCACCGCCTTCGGGGAGCACTGGGACCGATCGGTCGACGACATGCTGATCGAGTCGTCCGAAGCGGCCATGCAGTCGGCCGGCGTCACCCGCGACGACATCGACGCGTACTGGTTCGGCACCATGGGCTCCGGCGTCTCCGGCCTCACCCTCTCGCGGGCGCTGCGCCTCGAGAACAAGCCGGTCACCCGGCTCGAGAACATGTGCGCCACCGGCTCGGAGTCGCTGCGCAACGCCTGCTACGCCGTCGCCTCCGGCGCCTTCGACGTGGCCATGGCCATCGGCGTCGAGAAGCTGAAGGACTCCGGCTTCTCCGGCCTGGTCTCCAGCCCGATCCCCGATGACGGCACGGTCCCGGAGACCACCGCGCCGGCTCGCTTCAGCCTGCTCGCCCCGGCCTACGCCAAGAAGTACGGCGTCGACGAGGAGGAGATGAAGGACGTCCTCACCCGCATCGCGTGGAAGAACCACTTCAACGGCGCCCGCAACCCGCGGGCGCAGTTCCGCAAGGAGGTGCCGAAGGAGGTCATCCGTGCGGCGCCGTCCATCGCCGGCATGCTCGGGATCTTCGACTGCTCGGGGGTGTCCGACGGCTCCGCGGCGGCGATCGTGGTCCGGGCCGAGGACGCGCACCGCTACACCGACAGGCCGCTCTTCGTGAAGGGCCTGTCGTTCGTCGCCGGGCCGGCGCGGGGCAACATCGACCCCGGCTACGACTTCACGACCTTCCCCGAGGTGGTGGCCGCCGCCGACGACGCCTACGCCCAGGCCGGCGTCACCGACCCTCGGGCCGAGCTGGCCCTGGCCGAGGTCCACGACTGCTTCACCCCGACCGAGCTCGTGCTCATGGAGGACCTCGGCTTCGCCGACCGCGGCTTCGGGTGGAAGGAGGTGGTGGCCGGCACGTTCGACCTCGACGGCGAGCTGCCGGTCAACCCCGACGGCGGGCTCAAGGCCTTCGGCCACCCCATCGGCGCCTCGGGTCTGCGGATGATGTTCGAGTGCTGGCTGCAGCTGCGGGGCGAGGCCCCCGAGGAGCGGCGCATCGGCGAGCATCGACGCCGGACGCAAGCTGGCCCTCACCCACAACCTCGGCGGCCAGCCCGGCGAGTGCGTCAGCTTCGTCTCCGTCGTCGGAACCGAGCCGAGCGCGTGACCCTCACCGACGACGAGAAGCTCGCCGCCCAGGCCGCCTACGCCGCGGCGACGCGGGCCGGTGACGTCGACGCGCTGTCGGCGGCCAGCGAGCGCGATGCGGTTGTCTGGCACAACCACGACGATGCCGTCGTCTCGGCCGAGCAGTCGGGCCGGGCGCTGCGATGGCTGCATCGCACGATGCCCGACGTCGCCTGGCACGACGTGTCGATCCTGCCCACGCCGGAGGGCTTCGTGTGGCAGGCGGTCCTCACCGGCACCGCGCCCGGCGGTCCGGTGCGAGCCCACACGTGCATGGTCGTGACGCTGTCGGAGTCGGGCAAGGTGCACCGCACCGACGAATACCTCGACCCGGCCGCGCTGGCGGCCCTCGCCAGCACGCCGGTGCGGTCATGACGGTGCTGACCGCGGCCGACCAGGAGGCGTGGCGCGACCGGTTCCGCCGCCACTGGCAGGACGGAGTCGCGTTCAACACGGCCTGCGGCATGACCGTGCGGCGCTGGGACCCCGACGGCGTCGAGATGCACCTGCCGTTCCGCGACGACCTCGGCGCCCACCCGGGCGTGTTCCACGGCGGCGTCCTGTCCGCACTCATCGACACCGCGGGCTGTGGGGCGGTGGCGGCCGGACACGACTACGACAAGGGCAACCGCATCACCACCGTGGCCCTCGCCGTCCAGTTCTTCACCGTCGACCCGGGCCAGGGCGTGACCGCCGTCGCCCGCTGCACCCGCCGCGGCAGGCAGGTCAACTACGCCGAGGTCACCGTCCGCAGCGAGGCGGGCAAGGACCTGGCCCAGGGGCTGGTCACGGTCAGCGTGTCCGGCGCCCGGGAGCTCGACAGCGGGTAGGGCAGACGGGCGAGCACGCTTCACGTTCTGCGCGTGCCCTCCGGGCGATCGGAAGGTGCATCAGCGGTTGCGCCGGCGGCGGCGGCGGCTGGCGGCTGACGTAGCGTCGGGTCGATGGCGTCGCAGCGTCGGAAGCCAACGGTGATCGTGGCCCGCCGGCCGACGCCGGGGCGCGAGCGCGAGTTCGAGCGGTGGTTGCGCCGCCTCGTGGCCAAGGCTGAGGACGCGTCGGGCTACGTTGACGCCGAGATCCAGCCGCCCAACGCTGTCCATCCCGACGAGTGGGTGATCGTGTATCAGTTCGAGGACGGCGCCTCGCTCGACGCGTGGCTGCGCTCGCCAACTCGCACGGCGCTGCTGGCGGACGGGAACGAGCTCGTCTACGGCACGGCGCGCGAGCAGGTCGTGGGTTTGTCCCCGGACTCCGACCGGGTCACGGCCGTCAGCTCGGTGCGGGTGCGACCGGGTGCGGCCGACGCCTACCGGGAGCTGCACAACCAGGTGCTCGCGGAGCTCGTCACCTTGCCCGGCTTCCTGCGCTGTGATCTGTTCGAGCCGGTCGAGGGGGTGCAGGACGACACGGTCGTCGTGCTCGCGTTCGACAGCCGGGCCAACCTTGACGGCTGGCTGATGTCGGACACGAGACGCGACCTCCTCGCACGGATGGACGCGCTGACCGAGGGCGACCGCACGGTCAACATCGTCGGCGGTTTCGCCGGGTGGTTCGCCCCGACAGGATCCGTCCGCGTCAAACCGTGGAAGTCGGCCGTCGCCGTCCTGCTGGCACTTCTCCCGACGACATTGGCCTTCGCGTGGCTCCGGGAGACGTTCTTCCAGGACATCGCCCTCGTGCCCGGCATCATCCTGGGCAACGTCTTCGGCGTGGCGATCCTCACGTGGGTCCTGATGCCCTTCATCACCCGGTGGCTGGAGCACTGGCTCCGTCGCTGATCCGGCCGCGGTCACTGCGCATCGCCGGGACCGAACTGCGCGAGCTTCTCGAGATCGACGAGCGGCGGTGAGCCGGCTCCTGTTCTTCGGCCGGAGAATCAGCCGAAGAGGTCGACCACGGTGGCGCCGCTGCCCTCGGCCAGCACCTTCCCCGCCTCGATGAGGTGGGTGCGCCACAGGTCCTCGGCGCCGTCGACGTCGCCGGCCTTGATCAGGTCGATGAGCTTCTGGCGGGTGCGGTGGGCCTTGCGGCCGAGCCGGTCCCGGTCGTCGGCGTGGGGCCTGCGCACGTAGCTCAGCGCCGCGGCCTGGCTGATGTGCTCGAGCATCGCCGTGATCAACACCAGCGTCTGGTTCCCGGTGAGCTCGACGACGAGGGCGTTGAACTCGTGGAAGCGGGACGGCTCCTGGGGATCGAGCGAGTCGAGCTTCTGCTGCAGCTGCTTGGCGATGGCGGCCCGGTCGCGGCGGGCGGCGAGCATGCGGGCGGCGGGGGCCTCGACGATCACCCGGGCGTCGAGCACGTCGGCCAGGGTGGCGCCCCGGTGCTGCAGGACGACCCCGGCGTAGCGGGCGGCGGCGTCGTTCGACGGCTCCTGGACGCGGGCGCCACCGCGCGCGCCCCGGCGCACGGTGATGAGGCCCTCCGACTCGAGGATGCGGAACGCCTCGCGGAGCGTCGGCCGCGAGATCGTGAACTCCTCCATGAGGGCGCTCTCCGGCGGGAGGGCGTCGCCCTCGTGGAGCTGGCCGAGCACGATCCGGCGGCGGATGTGGCCGGCGACGAGCTCAGCGGTCTTGGGGACGCGGACGCTGAACCGATCGCCGTTCGGGGCGGGGTTGCTCACGGAGCGCAAGGCTACGGCACCAGTCGGAGGGTCACGGGGAGGGCGACCTGTCGAAGATGGTTTCGGCGTTGCCCCGCATGATGCGGCGCTTGACGTCGTCGGGCAGGGGGTCGAGCAGCTTCTCGAAGTCGGCCGGGTCGGCCAGGCCCTCGGCGTGGGGGAAGTCCGAGCCCATCACCAGGCAGCGGTCGTCGCCGCCCAGGTCGTCGACGATGCCGGGGATGTCGTCCTCGGGATAGGGGGCGACCCGCACGAACTCCTTGAAGATGTTCGAGGGCCGGTCGGCGAGCTTGCCGCCGATCCACGGGCCGTTGCGGCCCATGCCCCGGCTCTTGTCCATGTGCGTGAGCGTGTGGGGCACCCAGCTGGCGCCGTGCTCGGCGATGAGCACCCGCAGGTCCGGGTGGCGGCCGAAGAGGTTGTCGAAGACCAGCGACGAGATCGTGTCGACGATGGGCCGCTCGCCGTAGACGTTCATCCACTGCCAGGCCGACATGTGCCAGGCCGCCGGATCGCTCTCGAGCCCCCACGCCGGTGAGATGGCGTCGAAGTACCAGAACGGCATGATGTGGAACGCCACCGTGACACCGGCCTCGGCGAGGCGCGACCACACCGGGTCGAAGTAGGGGTCGCCGGGGCTGCGCCCGTAGGCCGGGCCGGTGGGGAGCAGGACGACCTTGGCGCCGCGGGCCAGGATGTCGTCGGTGAGGGCGACCGCCCGTTCGAGGTCGCGCAGCGAGAGCACCGCCGTGGCGTAGATCTTGTCGTGATGGTTGAAGCCCCAGGTCTCGTCGTACCACCGGTTGAACGACGCGAGGTTGACGTAGAGGGCGTCGGTGTCGTGGACGTAGTGCTCGGCGGCGAGCGACATGCCGGCGGGGAACACCACGCAGCGCTCGACGCCCTGGGCCTCGAGCAGCGCCAGCCGGGGCTCGCGCTCGAGGTACTCGGGGCGCATCGGCTCGGGCTGGTAGGTCTCCTCGGGGTTGCCCGAGGCCATCTGCTTGAGCATCTCCTTGAGCGTTCCCGGGCGGTACGCCCTGTCGAAGCCGAGGCCCTGCTCGCTGTTGAAGGTGGCGATGCGGCCGCCGGCGAGGATGGCCTCCTGGCCGCTGGCGTTGCGCACCGGGGCGATGGCCCGGTCGAGGTAGGCCTCGGGCAGGTAGCGGGTGAACGCGTCGCGAGGCTCGTAGCAGTGCGTGTCGCAGTCGAAGATGCCGTAGTCGAGGTGGCTCACGTGCGTCCTCCGGTCGCCGGTGATACAACATAATCATACAACTGATTCCGAGGGAACGACAGGTGGTGGCGAGATGACGGAACTGGGTTCCGAGCTCGACAGGCACGTGCTGACCATCACCATCGACCGGGCCGGCTCCCGCAACACGATCAGCTACCCCGTGCTCGACGAGCTGCTCGCTGCGTTCGCCCGGGCCGACGCCGATCCCGCCGTCCGTGCCGTCGTCGTGACGGGCGCGGGCGACTGGTTCTCGGCCGGGACCGACCTGTCCGCCGGCGCCGGCGGCTACGACGCCGACTCGGCCGGGTTCAAGCCCCTCCGGGGCGGCACCCGTGACGTCGGCGGCGAGCTGGCCCTGCGCATCTTCGGCCTGACGAAGCCGGTCATCGCGGCCATCAACGGCACGGCGGTCGGCATCGGCGTGACGATGGTCCTGCCCATGGACGTCCGCATCGCCGCGGAGGACGCCCGCTTCGGCCTGCCCTTCACCCGGCGGGGCATCGTGCCCGAGTCGTGCGCCACGTGGTTCCTGCCCCGCATCGTCGGCATCGCCACCGCCGTCGACTGGGCGGTGACCGGCCGCATCTTCCCGGCCGAGGAGGCCCGGGCCGCCGGTCTCGTCCGGGAGCTGCTGCCCGCCGACCGGGTGCTGGCCCGTGCGCACGAGGTGGCCCACGAGGTCGCCGAGACCACCTCGGCGGTGTCGGTCGCCCTCACCCGCCAGCTGCTCTGGCGCCAGCTGGGCTCGCCGCATCCGCTGAGCGCCAACCGCCTCGAGTCGCAGGCGCTCCTCGCCCTGGGCCGGCTGCCCGACGCCGCCGAGGGCGTGGCGGCGTTCAGGGAGAAGCGCCCGGCGGCGTTCCCCCTGCGGGTGCCCGGGGACCTGCCGGCGTTCTATCCCTGGTTCGCTGAGGAGCCGTTCGATGGGTGACCTGCTCGAGCGAGCCGTCGATGCCGCCCGCCTGACCGAGCTCCTGGCCGTGAACCACCCGGGCGTGAAGGTCGCCGCCGTGGACGTGCTCGACGACACCTCGGGGTCGGCCAATCGCCTGCGCCTCGCGCTCGACTACGAGGACGGGGCAGACGCCGGGCTGCCGCCGACCATGTTCCTGAAGCGCAACCTGGAGCGGTTCAGCTTCCCCGTGGAGATGTACACCACCGAGGTGCGCATCTACCGCGACGTGCTGCCCGGCACGGGCGTGGAGGCGCCCGCGGTCTACGCCATCGAGGCGACGGGCGATGACGTCGAGTTCGTCATCCTCATGGATGACCTCGGGGCCCGTCCCGGCGTGCGCCTCGGGTTCGTGCTCGACCCGACCACGCCCGACGAGGTCGACAGCCTGCTCGCCACCCTCGCCCGCCTCCACGCCGCCTTCTGGGGCGGCGGGCGGATCGATCGCCGGGCCCCGTGGGCCAAGGTGCCGGCCCAGGACGCCGCCATGCGGTTCTGGACCGAGATCGGCCCCCGCCTCACCCGGCGGCACCTCGAGTCGGGTCACCGGGCGCCGCTGGTCGACCAGGCCCGCTGGCCCCAGGACGAGCTGTGGCGGGCCTTCGACCGGATGGTCGTCGTCGACGGCAAGGGCCCGCACACCCTGCTGCACGGCGACGTGCATGCGGGGAACGTCTACTACGTCGCTGGCGCCGACGGCGGCCTGCTCGACTGGCAACTCGCCCTTCGGGGCTGTTGGGCGCTCGACGTCGCCTACCTGCTGACCTCGGCGCTTGCCACCGCCGACCGCCGGTCCCTCGAGCGCGATCTGCTCGGTGGGTACCTCGGCCGACTGCGCTCCGCCGGGATCGACGCGCCCGGCGCCGACGAGGCCTGGCTGCGCTACCGGCAGAACGCGCTGTACGGCGTGATGATGTGGCTCGTCACTCCCGATGGCGTCCACACCGACGCCGCCCAGGTCGAGTACCTGCGGCGATGCCTCGCGGCCGCCGATGACCTGGAAACCCTGGACGCCCTGCGGTGACCACGATGCAGAGGAGGATCTCGTGACCGATCTGGATGGCAAGGTGGCCGTGGTGACCGGTGCCGCCGGGGGCATCGGCGCCGCGATCGCCGCCGCGCTGGTGGACGCGGGCGCCGCGGTCGGGGTGTGGGACCTCGACGGCGGGCGCGCCAAGGAGGTCGCCGACGGGCTCGCCGGTCGCGGGCTCGGGGTGGAGGCCGACATCACCAGCCGGCCCAGCGTCGAGGCCGCGGCGGCGGCCACCGAGTCGGCGCTCGGCCCGGTCGACGTGCTCGTCAACAACGCCGGCATCGACAAGATCGAGCCGTTCCTCCAGAGCGAGGAGGCCACCTGGGAGCGCATCGTCGCCGTGAACTACCTCGGCACGGTCCGCTGCTGCCACGTGCTGGTGTCCGGCATGGTCGAGCGGGGGAGCGGTCGGGTGGTGAACATCGCCTCGGACGCCGGGCGGGTGGGCTCGTCAGGGGAGGTCGTGTACGCAGGCACCAAGGGCGGCGTCATCGCCTTCTCGAAGGCCCTCGCCCGCGAGGTGGCGGCCAAGGGCGTCACGGTGAACGTCGTGTGCCCCGGCCCGACAGACACGGCCCTGCTCGACCAGGTGGCCGAAGCCAGCCAGAAGCTCTACGACGGGCTGGCCAGGGCCGTCCCCATGCGCCGCATCGGCCAGCCCGCCGACATCGCTCCCGCCGTGGTGTTCCTCGCCTCCGACGGCGCCGGGTACATCACCGGCCAGACGCTGTCGGTGTCCGGCGGACTCACGATGGCGTGATGGGTGCCTGATGGTGGCCGAGCCCGTCGACCTCGAGCGCCGGCCCGACGGCGTCGGCGTCGTCACCCTGCGGCGTCCCGACCGCCTCAACGCTCTGTCGTCCGAGGTCGCCGAAGGCCTGCACGAGGCGTTCCGCGCCGCGGGCGCTGACGACGCGGTCCGGGCGATCGTCGTCGCCGGTGACGGCCGGGCGTTCTGTGCCGGCGCCGACATCGGCGAGCTCGACACCCTCGACGGTCCCCACGGCTTCAGCGCGTTCGTGCGCCGGCTCACCGACGCCTTCGACTCGCTGGCCAGGTGCCCCAAGCCGTCGGTCGCGGCCGTCCACGGCGTCGCCCTCGGCGGCGGCCTGGAACTGGCCCTCGCCTGCGATCTGCGCGTCGCCGAGGAGGGCGCCCGCCTCGGGGTCCCCGAGATCAAGCTGGGCCTGCTGCCGGGTGCCGCGGGGACGGCCCGCCTCCCCCGGCTGCTGCCCAAGGCGGTCGCCAAGCAGCTGCTGCTGACCGGCGAGCCGCTCTCGGCGGCCGAGGCGCACGGCCTGGGTCTGGTGAACGACGTGGTCCCCGCGGGCACCGCGCTCGATGCCGCGCTGGCGCTCGCGTCACGGCTGGCGGCGCTGCCACCGCTCGCCCTGGCGGCGGCGAAGCGCCTCGTCGACGAGGGCGCCCCGCTGCCCCTCGACGCCGCCGTGACCCTGGAGCGGGAGACGGTCTCGATGCTGTTCGGCACCGCCGACCGTGTCGAGGGCGTGCGCGCGTTCCTCGACAAGCGGCCCCCGACCTTCGAGGGCCACTGACGCTCAGTCACAGATGCGCTAGCCGCGGCGGGCGCGGGCGCGGCGCTTGCCCTCGTGCATGGCCTGCACCCGAGCGACCGGGATGGCGTGGCCCTCCTCGATGAGGTCTGCGCTCAACTGCTGCGGACCGGGCATCTGCGCGGCCCACGGGTCGCCGTCCCCGAGGTGTCGCAGCGCCGTGTGCACGGTGAAGTCGGCCGGCGCGACGTCATCGAGGTCGTCCCAGTCCACCGGGAAGGACACGGGCACACCAGGTCGGACTCGCGGGCTGTAGGCCGCGATCACGGTGGCCCCACCGACCCGCGTCGAGTCGACGAACACCTTGCCGCCACGATCCTCCTTCACGAACGCCGTCGTGGCGATCTCGGGATCGAGACGCTCGGCCCGCGCCGCGATGGCTCGGGTCGCGGCGGCCGAGTCCTCCAGCGGCGCCTGGTCGTCGATCGGGACGAACACGTGCACGCCCTTGGCACCGCTGGTCTTGACCGCACCCTCCAGCCCGACCTCGGCCAGCGCGTGGCGGACCAGGTGGGCCGCCCGGACGGCCATCGAGAACGCGTCGGCGTCGGGCGGGTCGAGGTCGAGCACGAGATGGGTGATGCGGTCAGGACGGTCGGCCCGCACGAGGGTCGGGTGGTACTCCACCGCGCGCTGGTTGGCGAACCACAGCAGCGTGCGGCGGTCGTTGCACAGCGCGTAGGACACGTCCCGCTTCGAGGTCTCCGCCCAGAACCGCACCGTGCGCACCCACGACGGGGTGTACTTCGGGACGTTCTTCTGCATGAAGGCTTCCTGGCCGCGGTGGACCCGGATCACCGACAGCGGCCGGTCCTCCAGCTCGGGGATGATCCGGTCGCGCACCGCGTCCAGGTACTCCACCAGGTCCCGCTTGGTCGCGTCCGCTCCGTCGAACAGCGGCTGGTCGAGGTTGGTCAGCGGCACCCCGTCGCGTGATTCGTCGCCGCTCTTGCCGCTCATCAAGGGAAGACCCTAGTGACAGATCTCCGTAACCCCCTGTCAGATCCGCTCGATGATGGTGGCGGTGCCCATGCCGCCGCCGGTGCACATGGTGATCAGCGCGGTCTGTCGGTCGGCCCGCTCCAGCTCGTCGAGGGCGGTCTCGATGAGGATGCCGCCGGTGGCGCCGATGGGGTGGCCGAGTGCCATCGCCCCGCCGTTGACGTTCACCCTCTCGGGGTCGAGGTCGAGCTCGCGGATGGCCTTGAGCACGACCGCGGCGAATGCCTCGTTGATCTCCCAGATGTCGATGTCGTCGACGGTCATCCCCGCCTTGCGCAGGGCGATGCGGGCCCGAGGTGAGGGTGAAGCCGGGCGTCTCGTAGGGCCAGCCGGCGGCGAGCACGGCGAGGCGACCGATGCTCCTGCGGCTGCCGGCCGCCCGCCCCGAGACCAGACGGGCGGGGTGGAGTCCCTCTCCGACTTCGGCGGTGATCCCCGGTCGCTGCTCGCCGGCCTCGCGCCGAACGCCGGCTTCGACTACGTGGGCGACGACATCGTGGACGGCCAGGCCGTCACCCGGCTGCGCGCCACGACGCCCGAGAACGTCGATGCGGGCGAGCTGAGCCTCGGGGACGCCACCATGAGCGACGGCGCGGTGACCGACCTCGAGGTCTGGATCGACAGCCACGACGTCGTGCGCCGCATCGATCTCACCATGACGCAGACGATCGACCTCATGACGGGAGATGAGCTGGGGCAGCCCGGTGACGGCCCCGTCGACGTCGGCCCCCTCGAGCGGGAGACCATGACCCAGGTGATCACCGTCTCCGTGCGGTTCACCGACATCGGCGTGCCCAACACAATCGAGGTGCCTCAGAACGTGCGCGACGTCTCGGTCGAGGAACTGGCCAACCCCGGCCCGCCGCCCGGCTCCGACTGATGATGGGCGAGCCGCCGGCGGAGCAGTAGTGCGACGACCGCGAGCACCGCGAGCGTGCCCACTGCCAACACCGTCGTCGCGGTCCCGGGACCCTCGTCGTCAGCCGAGGTCGCGATGGCCTGCTGTCCGTCGTGTGTGTCACGGGCCGGCCCCGACGTGGTCGTGGTGGTGGTGGTCGGCGGCAGCGTCGTCGTCGTCAGGGTGGTGGGCACGGTCGTGGTTGGCGGCGCGGCCGTGGTTGGCGGCGCGGTCGGTGGTGAAGGCGCGACGCCACCCGAGTCGTACAGGCGGGCGTCGGTGTGTTGCACCTCGTCGGGCGCCAGGGCGATGCCGTCGATGGTCACGCTCTGGCCGTAGATGTCGGTGATCCGCACGGTGAAGGGGCCGTCGCCGGGGCCGGGTTCCTCGGCCATCCAGAAGTTGTCATCGGTGTGGACCAGGCTGCGCCAGCCGTCGGTGGTCTGCAGCTCGAAGCTGGCGATGGGGTTGCCATGGTCGAGCGCCTGGACCTGCATCCACCACCTGGACGAGCCGTTCTTGACCCGGATTGCGATCGGCTCGGCCAGCGGCGGGTTGCGGACCAGGTTGTAGGAGACGGCGACCTGGCCGGTCTCGAGAGGTGCGATACCGGCGAACGCGGTCTTGGACAGGTCGAGATGGCCGACCTCGCACTCGGGGCATTGGTTGGTGACCTTGACCCGCACCGTGCCGTCGGGGCCGGCGACGTCGAGATAGCCGCCGCAGGCATCCGCTGTGCCGTACTCGACGTGGGAGAGGGCGACGTCGAAGTGGTCGGGCGGCGGGCCGGGGAACGAGCAGTTGCCGCCGCCGGTCGAGTCGTAGTGGGTCGCCGTGCCCGATCCCGGCACTACCTCAGCGTCGGCGGCCCGCGCCGCGCCATGGCCTACGACGGCAGCGACCGCGAGGCCCGTGGCGACGAGTCGGATGGATCCCCAGCTGATGCCCGCACGCTAGTCAGGATCGGCGCGGATCCGTGAGCGGCGGCGGGTGGTGCGGAGCGATGATGCGAGGCGCAGACTGGGCCTGTTACCCGCGACCACGAGCGCGACCAGGAGCGCGACCCGGGGAGGACGCCATGAGCGTCGTTCAGGGCAGTCTGGCTATCGACGGCGCTGGGGTCGTGCTGGACGCTGACGTGGTCGTGCAGGAGGCCGAAGGGCGTTTTCGGATGTACTCGTTCGCGGCGCTGCAGTAATCCTCCGATCGTCGGACGAGCGAGCCCCGAAAGGCTGGCATCGGTTCACGGCGGCCCAGATGACTCGGTCGGACGGTAAACGGCGGGTGTGACGCCGCGGCGGGATCGCCGGCCGGATCGCGATCAGGCCAGGAAGTCGCTCATCACGAGCGACCGTGGGCCTCGTTGGAGGCATCTGCTCGTCTGGCGGCCTCGATGACCACCAAGTCCTTCAGCTTCCTGAGGTGCCGCAGGTGGAAGCCCGGTGGAAGAAGCGGCCAGTCGAGAGGTACCGACTGGGCGGCTTCGATGGGCGCCCGTGATGAGAGGTAGAGGCGAACCTCGTCGATGAGCGCCGAGTCGAGGAACGGCTTGGCCAGTGCAGCCCCTCCGTTGAGAAGCAGCGATCGTGTCCTCCACAGACCCGTACCTCGTGCAGTACGGCGTCGAAGCCGCACCGGAGAGTCTGGACTCCGATGCGATGTCGTCGGGCACCGCGCGATGGCCGTCCGGCCCGAGGTGGTAGGCCCAGGTGACCTGGGGACGTTCGTCGCGTAGCGCTGAGAGCCACGGGCCGAGCACGAGCAGCGCCTCGTCCGTGAGAACGCCGACGTCGACGGACACCCCGGCCGCGCGCAGGCGCCGCGCCGCCGTCGCGCCCGGGAGGTCGGGTCGAGGACGGCGATCACGACGCGGCTGATCCTGGCGTCGATCAATGCTTGGTGACATGGGGGCGTGCGGCCGTGGTGGTTGCAGGGTTCGAGCGTGACGACGGCGGTGCCGCCGGCGGCAGCGCCGCCTGCTGCGGCCAGCGCCTTTGCCTCTGCGTGGGCTTCGCCCTTGCGTGCGTGGTAGCCCTCGCCGACGATCCTTCCGGCCGGGCTCAGGACGACGCAGCCGACTGGTGGGTTGGGGCTGGTGGTGGCCAGGCCGAAGGCTGACGAGCGCGATGGCACGGTGCATGGCGGCGATTGGTCGGAGTCGCGCTCCACGTGTGTGACGCCGAGGGTGTTGGGGGGTACGAGGCGGACCGTATCGGAGGTCGTTGGTGACCGGGCTGTCATGGCTGGGCGCTCGCGGCGACAGCGTCGTTGCCATGAGATCCGATGCTGTGGCGCGCGGTCATGTAGCGGTCATGGAAGGACGTCACGTCGCCGTGGCCGCGGCAGCGGCTGGTGAGGACGTGGTCGAGGTCGGCCGTGAGGAACAGGTCGGTGCGGTGAGCCCATGTGGCGCCTGAGCGCGGCAGCCGGCTCAACCAGCCTCAGAGGCCCCGTCTTCCTTCTCGGGAGGCGGGACCTTCCTCCGTCTGCGCCGCCGCTCATCCCTCACGATGTCAGAACCCTTACGCCGGTTGGCGAACCCGTAGTCGAGCCGCTGCTCGGTCTCGTCGCGCTCGCGCTTCTCCTCCACGCCGAGAACCTATCGCAGTGATCACAGTGTTCACATGGTGAACACGGTTCGCGTTGTAATGCTCGCTCGCGGTGCGAACCTGGAGGTAGACCGGCGGTGTGGGACACGTCGCGTACCGGATCGACGATGACCTCCACGGGCGCGCCAAGGCGCTCGCTGCCCGCCAGGGCCGGACCTTCAAGGCGTGGCTGGAGCAGGCGATCTTGAGCGAGGTCGAGCGCCAGGAGGCCGAGCAGGACCGGAAGGATCGCCTTCGTCGCTAGCGACCCGTCCGAGGCGGGCCCACTGCCGCTGGTTGCGGCGAGCGCCGCCGAGGCGACCGGCGGGGTGTCAGGAGGATGGAACGTCGGGTCGGTCAGCAGCCGCCAGCCCTCGACCTCGATCAGGGTCGTCGGCCCGCCGATGTGCGTAACGCGCACGCTCGAAATGCGCCGCTCCTCCACCCGTGTCATCCGCTGCTCGGCGCGCCCTTGGGTGCCGCGCCGATGGCGCGGTCGCATAGTGCGGGCGGGTGGCGGCGTCACCGCACGATCCCGGCTCAGCGACGCGCTCCCGTAGGCTGACCGTCCCGTCAGATCCGTTCGATGATGGTGGCGGTGCCCATGCCGCCGCCGGTGCACATGGTGATCAGCGCGGTCTGTCGGTCGGCCCGCTCCAGCTCGTCGAGGGCGGTCTCGATGAGGATGCCGCCGGTGGCACCGATGGGGTGGCCGAGTGCCATCGCCCCGCCGTTGACGTTCACCCTCTCGGGGTCGAGGTCGAGCTCGCGCATGGCCTTGAGCACGACCGAGGCGAATGCCTCGTTGATCTCCCAGATGTCGATGTCGTCGACGGTCATCCCCGCCTTGCGCAGGGCGAGCCTCGACGCCGGCGCCGGGGCGGTCAGCATGATCACCGGCTCGGCGCCGGCGACCGCGGCGGTGGTGATGCGGGCCCGAGGCGTGAGGCCGTGGGCCCGGGCGTGGTCGGACGAGGTGACGAGGAGCGCCGAGGCGCCGTCGACGACGCCGGAGGAGTTGCCGGCGGTGTGGACGTGGGTGACGTGGTCGATCTGCGGGTAGGCCCGCACGCACATCTCGTCGAACGTGCCGTCGTAGCCGTCGAACCGGTGCCCGCCCATCGCCGCGAACGACGGCGGCAGCGTGGCGAGGGCCTCCTGGGTGGTGCCGGGCCGGGGGAGCTCCTCGTGGTCGAGCACGATGCTGCCGTCGGCCGCGCGGACGGGGATGAGGCTGCGGTCGAAGCGGCCCTCGGCGATCGCCTTCGCGGTCCGTTCCTGGCTGGTGACGGCCAGCTCGTCGCACTGCTCGCGGGTGAAGCCCTCGACGCTGGCGATCAGGTCGCCCGAGATGCCCTGCGGCACGGTCTCGTAGCGCTCGCGCAGCGCCGGGTTGAAGCCGTCGAGGGTGGGCGGCGCCCCTTCGTCGACGGGCCAGCGCGACATCGACTCCACGCCGCCACCGATCACGACGTCCTGCATCCCCGACAGCACGCCCATCGCCGCCAGGGTCACAGCTGTCTGCCCCGACCCGCAGAAGCGGTTGAGGGTGAAGCCGGGCGTCTCGTAGGGCCAGCCGGCGGCGAGCACGGCGAGGCGACCGATGCAGTGGCCGTGGTCGCCGGCGCTGTTGCCGTTGCCGACGATCACGTCCTCGACCGCGTCGGGGCCGACACCCGTGCGCTCGACCAGCGCGTTCAGGCACTGCGCCAGCAACTCCTGGGGGTGGACGCCGTGCAGGGCGCCCGTGGGCTTGCCCTTGCCCCGCGGCGTGCGGACGCCGTCGATGATCCAGGCCTCACGGGCGGTGCTCATGTCAGTAACCCCTCAGTCCCATCGATCGGGCGATGGCGTTGCGTTGGATCTGGCTGGTGCCCCCGGAGATGGGGGCGACGATCGACTCGCGGTAGCGGAAGCTCATGACGCTCTCGGTGGCGAAGCCGTGGCCGGCGCAGATCTGCATACCGAGACGGGCTGCAGCCACGTAGGTCTCCGATCCCTTGAGCTTGGCCATCGATCCGGCCGGGCCGGCGTCGGCACCGGTGTCGTGGAGCCACGCCGCCCGGTGCACCAGCAGGCAGGCGGCGCCGACCTCCGTCTGGATGTCGGCGAGGGCGTGGGTCAGGGCCTGGAACTCGCCGATGGGACGCCCGAACTGGTGGCGCTGCTTGGCGTAGGCCAGGGCCTCGTCGACGGTGGCCTGGGCGGCGCCCACGTAGCCGCCGCTGATGAGCACCCGCTCGAGCGACAGGCCGGACAGCAGCACCTGCCACCCGCCGTTGAGCGGGCCGATGAGGTGCTCCCTGGGGACCTCGACCCCGTCGAGGTACACCTCGTACGTCCCGAGGATGTGGCGGGCAAGCGTGTCGATCTTGCGCAGCTCGACTCCGGGGCTGGTGGGGTCGAGCAGCACCACCGACAGCCCCTGGTGGTTCGGCGCGTCGCGGTCGGTGCGGACGTAGCAGACGATCTTCGTGCCCGGCAGGCCGGCGCCGGTGCACCACATCTTCTGGCCGTGGAGCACGAACCGGTCGCCCTTGTCCTCGGCGAAGGTCCGCATGGAGGCCGCGTCGGAGCCCGCATCGGGTTCCGAGATGGCGATCGACAACCGGGCGTCGCCGGCCATCACCGACGGCAGCAGATCCCGGCGCATGGCCTCGGGACCGAACTGCTGCACGACGAGGCCGGCCTGGAGCGTGAGGCAGAAGCACTGGGCCACGTCGAGGCTGGACCGCCCCAGCTCCTCGGTGACGATGGCCAGCTCGGCGGCCCCACCCCCGGCACCACCGTCCTCGGCGCGGAAGCCCAGCTCCATCCACCCGAGCTCGGCGAAGCCTCGGAACAGCTCGGCGGGGTAGTGGTGGGCCTCGTCCCATTCCTTGGCCTGTTCCGGCGGGCAGACGTCGTCGACGAACCGACGGGCGGTGTCCCTCAGCAGCTCCTGCTCGTCGGTCAGCCCGAAATCCATAGAATCATCTTACTGATTTGAGGTGACGGCGCATCAGCTTGCCGCCGGCGTTCCGGGGCAGGGTGTCCACGAAGGTCCAGTCGGTGGGCACCTTGAAGCCGGCGACCAGAGCGCGGGTGTGGGTCCGCAGCTCGTCCGGGTCCGGAGGCCGCGCCGGGTCGGCGGGCACGATCACCGCCCGGACGACCTCGCCCCAGAGCCGGTCGGCGACGCCGATCACCGCCGCCTCCCGCACGCCCGGGTGCTGCTCGAGCACCTGCTCGACCTCGACGGGGTAGACGTTCTCGCCCCCGCGGATGATCTTGTCGCCCCGCCGCCCCACGAGGAACAGGTGGCCTTCGTCGTCGAGCCGGCCGAGATCGCCCGTACGCAGCCAGCCCTGGTCGTCGACGAGGAACAGGTGGTCGCCCCGAGCCACGACCTCGCCGACGCCGCCGTCGTCGGCACCGTCGATCCGCAGCTCGACGCCGGCCGCGGGCCGACCGACCGACTCGAGCAGGTCGGTCCGGCCGTCGGCGGCGATGCGGCAGTGGTCGTCCGGGGTGAGGCAGGTGATCGGGCTCCCCTCGGTCTGACCGAAGATGTTGACCAGCTCGGCGCCCGGGACCGCAGCGAGCAGCCGCTGCAGGGTGACCGGGTGGATGGGCGACCCCCCGTACTGCAGCGTGCGCAGCTCGGGCAGGGCGAGCACGCCCGCGTCGAGGAGGATCTCGAGCATCGTCGGCACCGTGAGGGCGTGGGTGACGTGAAGGTCGGCCAGCGCCGTCCACGCCTCGACGGTGAAGCGGGGGAGGGGCGCCAGCGCGGCGCCCGCCGCCAGGGCCACGGCGTGGTTGCCCAGGCCGGCGATGTGGTGGAACGGCGAGGCGCTGGCGTAGACGCACCCGGGGCCCAGTCCGCACAGCCCGGTGTTGACCCGGGTGCGCTCCGCCAGCCGGCCCTGCCGGTAGGGAACCGCCTTCGGCACGCCGGTTGTCCCCGACGTGTGGAGCACGAAGGCGATCGCCTCGGGATCGGGCTCGAGGTCCAGCGGCCGGTACGCGGGAGCCGGGTCGTCGACGACCACGACGCGCTGCGCCCGTCGGCGGGCCAGGTCCTCGGCCAGGGACAGGAACGCGAGCTCGGTGAGCAGGATGTCGCTGCCCAGCCCGTCGACGCAGGGGCCCAGCTCGTTCGCCGTCAGGCGGGGCCCGAGGGGGGCGAGCGGGCGACCGCAGTCGGCGCCCGCCACCACATAGGCGACGGCGGCCGGCGTCGACGTGAGCAGGGCCGGCACGGGGCCCTCGCGGTCGGTGACCGCTCGCAGGTGCGCGGCGGCGCCGGCGGCCCGGGCCAGCAGCTCGGCACCCGACCAGGCCGTCGTGCCGGTGACGACGGCCCGGTCGTCGCGCCCGCGCCACCAGGCGAGCATCGACGACCACGTCGGCGCGCCGGTGAGGTGGGCGGGTAGGTCGGTCATGAGCCCACGGATCCCGACGGCAGGCCGCTGGGGAAGGCGCCGAAGGCGACACGCAGGCCCCGGTCGAGCGCGGTCGCGTCGACCGGCGCGCCGGGGGTGCCCCGGTAGGTCGTGTGCTGGTCGACGTCCCACGGTCGCAGGCGTTGCACGGTGTCGCCCTGGATGCGCAGCACGTTGCCGCTCAGCCACCCCGACGCCGCCGAGCACAGGTAGGCGACGACCGGCGAGGCGTTGGCCGGGTCGTACGGGTCCCAGCCGTCGACCGGCCCCTGCATCGCCGGGAGGGCCTCGGTCATGCGCGTGCGGGCCAGCGGCGAGATGGCGTTGGCGGTGACGCCGTAGCGCTCCATCTCCATCGCCGTGATCATCGTGAGGTTGGCGATGGCGGCCTTGGCCGGGCCGTAGTTGCTCTGGCCCACATTGCCGAACAGGCCGGTGCCCGAGGTGGTGTTCACGATCCGCCCGCTCACCGCGCCGCCCGCCTTGGCCGCGTCGCGCCAGTGGCCGCAGACGTGGCGGGTGACGTTCCAGGTCCCCTTCAGGTGCACCGCCACCACGAGGTCGAAGTCCTCCTCGGACATGCCGGTGATCATCCGGTCGCGCACGATGCCGGCGTTGTTCACGACGGCGTCGATGCGGCCGTGGTCCGCCAGGGTGCGCTCGACCAGCTCGCCGACCGCGGCGAAGTCGCTGACCGACGCACCGTCGGCCGTCGCCACCCCGCCGGCCGCATCGATCTCGGCCACGACCTCCTCGGCGGGGGACACGCCCCCCTCCTCCCCGCCCCGGAGGCCGACGCCGAGGTCGTTCACGACGACGGTCGCCCCGTGGCGGGCCAGCTCCAGGCAATGCTGACGCCCGAGCCCGCGGCCTGCGCCCGTGACGATCACGACCCGTCCCTCGAGGAGCCCCGTCGTCGTCGCATCGGTCGCGCTCACGACCCCCCTTCCGACTATCCGTACAATGATCTAACCTCTTTCCTGAATGATGCACGTACCAGGCACGCCATGCAACCGTCGGGAGCGTATGACCGACGCTGAGCCCCTGATCCGGGGCAGCACGTACGAAGAGATGGTGGTCGGCAGCCGGTTCCGCACTGCGGCCCGCACCGTCACCGAGATCGAGCTGGTGAGCTTCATCACGCTGTTCGGGTTCAACGAACCGCTGTTCTGGGACGCCCGCCACGCCGCCACGGCCGGCTACCGCGGCCGGCTGGTGCCCGGCGCCCTGACCTACTGCATCGCCGAGGGGCTGCTCCTGCAGACCCACGTGCTCCACGGCACCGGCCTGGCGTTCCTCGGCATGCATCTCGACGTGCGCCAGCCGGTGTTCGTGGGCGACACGCTCTGCGCGGTCTGCGAGGTGCTCGAGTCGCGGCCCGCGTCGTCCGGCGCCCGGGGGGTCGTGACCACGAAGGTCACCGTCCTCAACCAGGACGACGAGGAGGTCCTCGTGTACACCCCCGTCCGGCTCATCCGGGGCAAGGACCACGAGGCGGGTTGAGACCTAGGCGACGAGGTCGTTCCCCAGGTTGCCGATGTTCGTGATGCGGTTCTCGCCGAGGCGCGTGTAATCGTAGCCCGAGAGCGGATAGCCGTTGGTGAGGAAGGCGAACGATGTGCCCGTCTCGGGGTCCATGAAGCCGAGCTGGCACGGCGCGCCGCCGTTGCCGAACGTGCGGGGCGAGCCGGTGCGCGGCGTCCAGGTGCCGCCGATCTCGCCGCTCACCATGCAGAACAGGCCCAGGTTGGCGATCTCCTCGCTGCCGCCGTAGAGCTTGTCGCCGTAGGGCGGCTCCGAGCGTCGGATGCGGGTCGCCTCCTCCACGATCCCGTCCTTCCACACCTCCGAGTGCACCAGGGCCTGGAAGAACAGGGCCACGTCGGCCGCGGTGGCGACGATCGAATGGCTCGGCTCGCCGGCCGCCAGCACGTCCGCGCTGGCCAGGTACCACGGGCCCCACGGGTCGACCTCCTGCTCGTCGCTCGTGCGGTCGGTCGCCACCGGCACCGCCACGACCTCGTCGAAGCGGTCGGTCGGCACGGGCAGCAGGATCCCGAGCCCGAGCGGTTCGACGATCTCCGTCCGCAGGTAGTCGGCGAAGCCGAGCCCCGTGCGGCGCTCGACCAGCTCGGCGATCACCCACGCCGCGCCCGTGAGGTGGAACTGCAGGCGGCTGCCCGGCTCCCAGTCGAGGCGCCACGTCGAGAAGGCCTCGAGCCGCCGGGCCCGGTCGAGCATCTTCGGGTAGCCGAGCGGTGCGAAGGGGAAGCCGGCCGTGTGGGTGAGCACCTGCTCGACGGTCACCACCTCCTTGCCGTTGGTGGCGAACTCGGGGATGACGTCGCCGACCCGCTCGTCGACGGCGAGCAGGCCCTCGCCGAGCAGCTTCCACACCGTCGCCGCCACAACGGTGCGGCCCACGGACTGCAGGATGTAGCGCTTGTCGGGGGTGGCGTCGCCGTAGGTCTCGAAGGCGACCAGCCGACCGCCCCGCGCCACCGCCACCTGGGCCGAGGGCAGGGGCCCGTGCTCGACCTCGAGGCGGACCCGGCCCAGAAAGACATCGAGGCGGGCGGGATCGATGCCGGCCTCGTCGGCGGACACCAGCTGGTAGGACATCAGCGGCATGGCATCCGTTGTACACCTCTGACAGTCAGATGAGTAGTCTGATCTCAACCGTCTAGGAGGGGAACATGACCGTCGACCGCTTCCCGGTGGAAGAGGGCAGCATCCTGCTGTTCGCACGCTCCATCGGCGACCCCAACCCGATCTACGCCGACCGCGACCACGCCGCCACCACCGAGGTCGGCGGGATCATCGCCCCGCCGACCTACGTGCAGTCGAGCGCCCAGTTCGACCCCGACTATCCGTTGCGGCCGAAGCCGGGCAAGCCCTGGTTCGGTTCCGGCAGGCACCCGACCGGGCGGGCGGCCGGCGGCGAGGCGAGCGGCGGTGGCGGCGGCGGCACGGGGCTGCACGCCGAGCAGCACTACGAGTACCACCGGGCCCTGCGGCCGGGCGACGTCCTGTCGGCCACCACCCGGTCGGGCGAGCGCTGGGAGAAGCAGGGCCGGTCCGGGAAGCTCGTGTTCAACGAGTCGATCACCGAGTACCGCGACGCGGAGGGCCAACTCGTCGTGACCGCCCGGGCGGTGGCCGTCATGACCGAGCGCCCCGTGGCACAGGAGGGCTGACGATGACGCTGCACGCCAAGGAGCTCGCCGTCGGCGACCGCCGCGAGCTGGTGCTGGTCGACGACCTGACGCGCACCCAGATCGTCCAGTACGCCGGCGCCTCCGGCGACTACAACCCGCTGCACACCGACGACGTCTTCGCCCGCGAGGTCGCCGGCTACCCGGGCGTCTTCGCCCACGGGATGCTGACGATGGGCATGACCGGCCGCATCCTCACCGACTGGGTGGGGGACGGACGCCTGCGTCCGCTACGGGGTCCGTTTCGTCAAGCAGGTGTGGCCCGGCGACACGCTCACCGCCACCGCCGAGGTCACCGCCATCCGTGAGGAAGGCGACGGCACACCGGTGGCCGACCTCGCCGTCTCCACGGCCAACCAGGACGGCGTCGAGGTCCTCACCGGCACGGCGACCGCCCGCCTCGACCCGTAGCGGTAAGGAACGACCGATGACCGATGTGATGACCGACGTCGACGCGACCACCGCGCTCGACCGCCTGGTCGACGACCTGCTGGCCTCGCACCCTCCGAGCGTCACCGAGGCGGCCGCGTTCCTGGGCGCCCAGTTCGACGCCGGGCTCGCCTACGTCCAGTTCCCCGAGGGTTACGGCGGTCTCGGCCTGGCCCCGGCGCTGCAGGCGCGCGTCGACACCCGGCTGCAGGCAGCCGGCGCGCCGAGCGCGTTCCGGCGCAACCCCATCGGCTTCGGCATGGGCGCGCCGACCGTCCTGACCTACGGGAGCGAGGACCAGAAGCGGCGCTACCTCCGTCCGCTCTTCACGAGTGAGCACGTCTGGTGCCAGATGTTCTCCGAGCCCAGCGCCGGTTCCGACGTGGCGTCGCTGGCCACCCGGGCCGTCCGCGACGGCGACGAGTGGGTCGTCACCGGCCAGAAGGTGTGGACGTCGCTCGCCCACAAGGCCCGCTACGGCCTGCTCCTCACCCGCACCGACCCCGACGCGCCGAAGCACGCCGGGATGACCTACTTCGTGCTGGACATGCACGCGCCCGGCGTCGACGTCTGCCCGCTGCGGCAGATGACCGGCGAGGCGGAGTTCAACGAGGTCTTCCTCGACGAGGTGCGCATCCCCGACCGCGAGCGGCTCGGCGGGATCAACGAGGGCTGGACGGTCGCCATGACCACCCTCATGTTCGAGCGGTTCAACACCGGCGACGAGGTGCCCCGGGGAGGCGGGTCGATCGCCCTCGCCGTGCGCGAGTGGTCGACGCGGCGCGACACCACCTCGCCGGCGGCTCGCGCCCTCAAGGACCGGCTCGTGCGCTGCTGGATCGACGCCGAGCTCCACCGCCTCACCAACCTCCGTGCCGCCCAGACGCGCGACCACGGCACGCCGGGCCCGGAGGGCTCGGTCGGCAAGCTGCAGATGGCCAACCTCAACCAGGCGATCTTCGACCTGGCCGTCGACCTCGCCGGCGCCGACGGCATGCTCTACCCGTCGGGCTACGCGATGGTCCGCCCCGACACGATGGGCTTCGACCGGGACGCCGATCCCATGAAGGCGCTGCTGCGGGCCCAGGCCAACTCCATCGAGGGCGGCACCTCCGACATCATGCGGAACATCCTCGGCGAGCGGGTCCTCGGCCTCCCGCCCGACGTGCGGACCGACAAGAACGTCCCCTGGAGCCAGGTCCCGAGGTCCTAGTGGTGCGTCGCCACTAGTCAAGCCCGTTGTCAGCCGGCGATCGCCGGTGGGGCCTCCCACACGTCGAGGACCTGATCGGGCGTCAGGAACACGTCCTCACCGCCGGTCCACAACCAGAACTTCTTCGCTCCTCGCAGCGGAAGGGCGATCAGCTGGCACTCGTCGATGCGCTCGCCGCCCCGGATCGCGACGCCGACCGTCTTGCCCTCCAACTCCTTCAGCTTCGCCATCGCTCTTGACGACATGCTCCACCTCCGAATCAGGTGAACTAAAGGTGAATCATCTAACTAATTGTGCTCATAGTCAAGGGCGCAGCTGAAGAGCGGCGGCGAGGTCGCGGACCAGCTCGGTCACCTCGCGGGCGCAGGCGATGAACACGGAAGCATCACCGCCGCCGGGGTCGACGACCTCCTCCCAGTCCTCGAGGCGGACGGCGGCGAGGTCGAGGGCGGCCACGCGCGAGGGCAGGTCGCCGCTGCTGGCTGGCAGCAGGTCGCGCGCCAGTCGCCTCAAGGTCGCCGTCCGCGATGCCGCCGGCTCGTGGAGCCTACGGACCCAACGGACGTGCTCCGGGGCCAGCCCGATCACCAGCTCCGCCCGGTCGAGGTCTCGGGGCGACGCCTGGCGGCTGCGGTGACGGGGGACCGCGAGGCCGGCCGACTCGAGTGCGGCGCGCGTGCGCCACGACAGGGGCTGGCCGTCGACCGTGAGCGTGCCCGCGGTCTCCACCTCCACGCCCGGCAGGTGGGCCCGCAGCGCGGCACCGGCGATCACGGAGCGGGCGGCGTTGCCGGTGCACAGGAAGAGCACACGGGACGGCACAGCGGTCATAGGTAACATAGAGTGTACTCATGTCGCTCTTTGAGGCCCGGGACTGACCCGGTGGACCCCCGCCACAGTGCCGAGGCGGAGCTGTTCCGCAAGCGCATCCGCGGCGTCCTCGACGACCATCTGCCCGAGGGCTGGCAGGGCATCGGCGCCATCGCCGACCGCGACGAGGCCGACGCCTTCGTCGCCTCCTGGCGCTCGACGCTGGCGGCCAACGGGCTGCTGGGGGTGTCGTGGCCCAAGGAGTACGGCGGCGCCGGGCTGTCGAAGCTCGAGCAGGTCGTGCTCGTCGAGGAGCTGGCCCGGGCGGGTGTCCCCGCCATGGGCTACAACGACACCTTCGGCATCAAGATGCTCGGCGGCACGCTCCTGCGGTGGGGCACCGAGGCGCAGAGGCGATACTTCCTGCCCCGCATCCTCAGCGGCGAGGACCTGTGGTGCCAGGGCTTCTCCGAGCCCGGATCGGGCTCCGACCTCGCCTCGCTGTCGACCAGGGCCGTGCTCGACGGCGGCCGCTGGGTGATCGACGGCCAGAAGCTGTGGACCTCCCGGGCCCGCGAGGCCAACCGGATCTTCGTCCTCGCCCGCACCAACCCGACCGCGCCCAAGCACCGGGGCATCACGTTCCTGCTGGTGGACATGCGCCAGCCCGGCGTCGAGGTGCGGCCCATCACCGCCATGTCGGGGGAGAGCGAGTTCAACGAGGTCTTCTTCTCCGGCGCCACCACGCCGGCCGACCACGTCGTGGGCGATGTCGACGCCGGCTGGGCGGTGGCCTCCACGCTCCTCGGCCTCGAGCGGGGCGAGGAGGCGGCCACCAACCCGGTCCTCTTCCGGGCCGAGCTCGACCGCCTCCTGGCCATGGCCCGGGAGCGGAGCAGGACCGACGACCCGGTCATCCGCGACCGGCTGGCCGACCTCCACACCCGCTGCGAGGTGATGCGGTACATGGGGCTGCGGATCCTCACCGGCGTGCTCAGCGCCGGCGCCCTCGGCCCCGAGGCCTCGATCTCGAAGCTGTACTGGAGCGAGTACCACCAGCGGACCACCCGCCTCGCCCTCGACGTGCTGGGCGCCGACGCCCTCGCAGTGGAGGGTCGGGGTCCGCTGCGGTCCTACCGCACCGACGACCCGGGCGCAGCCAACACGTCCGGCTCGTGGATCGGCACCGCCTACAACGCGGTGGCCGGCACGATCTATGCCGGCACCTCCGAGGTGCAGCGCACCATCCTCGGCGAGTCCGTGCTCGGGCTCCCCCGGGAGCCACGGCCGCGCGCAGCCGCTAGCCCCAGAACGCGCTCCACGTGGGGAACGCGTCCGGTAGGGCCGGAGGGGCGCCGTTCTGCCAGCTGTCGAACCCCACCGCCTGCGGGTGTTCGGCGATGTCGGCGGCGTACCAGTGACGCTCCCGGCGGCGGCGGAAGAGCCACTCGCCGTCGACCCGCTGGTAGTCGTCGACGTAGCAGATGGCCATCACGATCCACCGGTCGTCGACCTCGTGCTCGGCTCGGCAGTAGGTCGCGCCCGAGGCGCGGGCGGGGTCGGACGGGTCGAGCTCGACGCGGTGTCCGCAGATCTGATGGACGGACCGGCGGAACGTTCGCAGCAGCGGCTCGATCTGGGCGCGCAGCGCCTCGCGGCCGTACGCGTCCCGTCCCACCTGCACGTCGGGGACGAACAGCGACAACCAGGCATCGAGGTCGCGACCGTCGACGGCGAGTGCGTACCGGATCGGGAGTTGGCCGATCGCCCACCGGCTCTCGACCGCGTCGAGCCTGGTCTCGAGGTCGCTCGCCGTGGCGTGCGGCGTCATGCCGGGGGCCGCCGTAGCTCGGCTCGCCGGTGGGCGAGGCGCCAGCCATCGGGCGTCCTCACGACGACGTCGTGGTAGGTGACGCTGCCCACCCGGCCCCGATCGCCGACGCCGATCCCCTTCGACAGCACCCGCACGGTGCCGTCGGCGTCCTCCGTCACGACGATGTTGGTGGCATGGTGGGCGAGGGGGTGGGTGGTGAGGTCGCCGGTCCAGGCGGCGTGCAGGTCGGTCAACGAGCGGGTGACCGACTGACCGAAGTCGTTGGCGTCGTACACCACGTCGGCGGTGAAGACCTGGTCGAGCTCGTCCCAGCGGCGCTGGTCGATCAGGTGGCCGTACAGGCCGAGCAGCTCGTGGATGGCGAACCGGTCGGCGACATCGATCGTCACGCGAGGACTCCCGTGGGTGAGTGGTCGGCGAGCCCGGGGGCGAGCTCCGTGCAGATCGTGCGCACGTTGCGGACGACGACCTCCTCCGGCATGCCGGCGATGGACGCCCACAGGAACACCGTCTCCACCGGCACGCCCGTCGTCGACGCCCGGATGCGGGCTGCGACGTCGTGGGGGGTGCCGTAGGTGATGGCGTCGAGCGGGTGGCGGGCTTCCTCCCGGGACCGTAACTGCTCGGGGTCGACGGGACGGGGCGGCGGACGATCGGTGCCCTCGACCATGTGCCGGCGGTAGGAGTCGAACTGGGCGGCGATGTGCTTCGACACCATCGGCCAATCGCCCTCGGGGTCGTCCGTCACCCACCCGTTGACGCCACCCGCCATGCGGCCGGCGCTACCGGGGTCGTGGCCGGCCTCGACCAGCGCGTCGCGATAGGTCGGCCAGAGCCGCGGGTCGACGCTCAGCAGCCCCTCGCCGAGGAGCCCCGCCCGACGAGCTCCCTTCGGCCCCTGGTAGCCCATCCAGATGGGCAGCCGCGCTTGCGCCGGCCGGGGCGTGACGACGTCCCAGAGGCGCCGGAGCTCGCGAGCGTGGGCGTCCGTGGCGGCGTGGCGGCGCTGGAGGTCGCCGCCGAACAGCTCGAACTCGGGGACGCGGTAGCCGGCGCCCAAGCCGAGGTCGAGTCGCCCGGCGCTGACCAGGTCGACGATCGCCGCCTGCTCGGCGATCTCGGCGGGCTTGTGGAGCGGGGCGATCACGATGGCGGTCCCGATGCGGGCTCGCGTCGTGCGGGCGGCCACGGCGGCGGCGAACGTCAGTGGTTGGGGGAGGTAGCCGTCATCGAAGAGATGGTGCTCGCTCAGCCAGATGGAGTGGCAGCCGAGGGCGTCGGCCTCTTCGCACAGCTCGAGGGTGAACGCGTGCAGCCTCGCGCTGTCGACGGTCCACGCCGGTGGGTTGCGCAGGTCGAAGTAGATGCCGACGTTCATGTGGTCCCTTCTGGTCCCGTCCATGATTAGCATACTGATATGGCTGATTCACAGTGGGCCGGCGGGGACTTCCAGCAACCGCCGCGCACCGGTGGCGGGGTTGCGCTGTGCGGCGCGTGCCGCCGGACGGGGGACTGCCGGCTCGGACTGACCACCGAGCGGCTCGACGAGGACGGTGTCGCCCGGTTCGGCATCACCTGCCCGCCCGAGCACGAAGGCGGCCCCGGCGTCGCTCACGGCGGCTGGACCGCCGGCGTGCTCGACGAGGTGCTGGGCCACGTGCCGCTCCTCTACGACCGCATGTCGGTCACGGGCACCCTCACGGTGCGGTTCGAGAAGCCGGTACCCATCGATCGCCCGCTCGAGGCCCGTGCATGGATCGATCGCCGGGAGCCCCGCAAGTGGTTCATCGCAGGCGAGCTCGTCCTCGCGTCGTCGGGAGCGGTGCTGGCCCTGGCCAACGGCGTCTTCGTGCTGCGAGACCCAGCCACCCACTTCGGCGACTTCGAACGCTGGCTGGCGGACCAGGAGCTCCGGAGGGACTAGGACACCTGGCTCGCCCCAGCCGCCGTGGAGCTCACGACGACGGACGCGAACGGCCAGCACGTTCGGTCCACGAACAAATACGCTGGGTGCTTCGGCGAACCGGAGGAGGGTCGGTGGCGAGGCGTGGTGGGTTCTGGGCGGAGATACAGCGCGATCGTGCCCGTCGCGAGCGGCTGGAGCAGCAGGAGTTGCGTGCAGCGGCCAGAGCCGCGGCGCAGGCGAAGCGGGCGAAGGAGAAGCGGTGGGCGGCACCGGCGGGCCGAGGTGGCGGCCCGCGAGGAGTATGAGCGGCGCTGCGGACACGGGTGATCTACCGGCACCCACCCCGGGACCTGGTGATCGAGTTCGAGCTACCACCCCAGGAACTGGTCCGCGCCGAGCGCTCCTTCAAGTACGTCCAGACACGGGACAAAGTGGAAGCGCAGCCCCGGCCACCCAAGGAGATCAGGGCCCTTTACGCCGATCTGATCGCACAGGTGGCGCTGCGAACCCTGCACGAGGTTTCTCCGTGCCCGACCCCGCCGGAGTCGTGTCCGAAGCGACGTTCATCGGTCGCGTGTCGGCCATCGACAAGGCGACCGGCCAGAGCATCCGTCCGCACCTCATCAGCGTCGGCGCCACCCGGGACCAGTGGTCGACCCTCGTGCTCGCGGACCTCGACCCTCAGCGCTGCCTGAAGCATCTCAACGCCCTGGTCTCCCCCCATCCGTACGACCTCGAAGCCGTCCGCCCGGTCGGCGAGTCCTTCCCGCCGCCCTCGTCACGCCGGCACGAGCAGGAGGGCTGGCGATCCGGATCAACTCGCGCACCAGCGTGGCGCGCAGGGTGGCGTTGTCGTGTCCAAACATGGCGTGGGTGCCGTCCTGACAGTCTGAGGAATCCACGCCTCACAACGGGCTTAGGTGGTCGATCGTGACGCGGTGCTGCTCGGTCAACCGCTGGGCGATCAACGAGCGGTGGCAGGCCTCAGGGTCGCGCTCGACACAGAACAGCGCTGCGGTCCCACTGCTCGACAGCGCCGACACGATCAGCGTGAGGTCAGCGCGGTCGAGGATCTCGGTGGCGTAGCGGCGGGTGTACTCGGCAGCGAGCTCGCGGCGCGAGCGCTTGCCGACCCCGCGGCGGTCATCCTCGGCGTACTGGAGCTGGCGTAGCTCGGTGGTCGGGGCGAGCTCAGGGTGGTGCTCGTAGGCGATCCGGGCATGGGCGAGGGCCGCCTGCAGCCGGAGTGAGTTCGCCCAGGTGTACTCGGGTCCGCGGACACCGCGGCGCTGGCGTACGTCGAGCAGCAGGCGGACGTTCGCCTCCCGCAGTCGTTGCAGGAAGGACTCGCCGTCGAAGCCATAGACGCCGATTGTCACCATCTTGAGCACCGGTATCCCCGCCTGTCTGTTCAGGGCCGGGCGGCGACGGCTTCGACCTCGAACAGGATGTCGGGCATAGCCAGGCTGGCGACCCCGATGACGGTTTGCGTGGGAGGGTTGGCGCCGCACCCGCCCTGCACGGCCTGGGCGATTGCCCCGAGCTTGTCGAAGTCGAGGTTCACCACATAGGTCCTGAGCTGGACGACATGGCTGAGGTCGAGCCCGTGGGCGGCAAGGGCGACACCCAGGTTGTGGAACGCTTGCCGCACCTGCTCGGTGAAGTCGGGCGACACCACCGCCCCGTCCGTGCTCGATCCGTACTGACCCGCGACGAGCACCAGCTCCGTGCCAGCCGGGATGGTGGCGGTGTGGCTGTAGCCGAACGGGACCGGATCGTGCAGCCCGGCGGGATTGACGATGGCGTGGGACATGTCACCTCTCGTGTGTGATGGGCACTTCTCTCGCCCCGGTTGCTGGTCATGGTCGGGCCCACTTGGTTGTGGGCCTCGGCTGCATCGTGAACCACGAACCATGACAAAAGGTGTCAGTGTTTCGCAGGTAAAGTCCTGGCGTGCGCGCGATCCGGCTGGTCGAGCTGCTCGTGCGGCTCCAGTTGCAGGGCGGCGCACCGGCGACCGAGCTGGCGGCCGCGCTCGACGTCTCGGTGCGCACCGTCTACCGCGACGTCGAGGCGCTGTGCGCCGCCGGCGTCCCGATCTACACCGAGGTCGGGCGCAACGGTGGCATCCGCATCGATCCGTCGTACCGCGTCGCCGGCCTCCCGCGGCTCGACGCCACCGAGGCGCGTGGCCTGCTGTTCGCCGTCGTCCCGGCGATTGCCGACCAGCTCGGGTTCGACGCTGCCGTCGCCGACCGGACGCTCTTGCCCGCGATGGAACCGTCGGCAGAGACGGCGGCCCGAGTCGTGCGCGACCGGCTGCTCGTGGAGCCGACCCATTGGTTCGTACCTCCGGACGACACGCCGGCGCTGGCCGACGTCGCCAGGGCGGTGTGGGAGTCCCGCGAGGTCGGGCTCGCGTACCGGGGCACCGATGTCGTCGTCCAGCCGCTCGGCCTGATCCTGAAGGGCTACACCTGGTACCTGCTCGGACGGGCGGGGCGCGGTGCCGATCGCCTGTTCCGGCTGTCACGCATCGAGGCCGTCGAGCTGCTCGACCATCGCTTCGAGCGGCCACCCGGCTTCGACCTCGCTGCAGCGTGGGCGGCGCGCCGCCAGGCCTTCCTCGACTCGATCCCCGAGTACGTCGTGACCGTGCGCGTCGCTCCAGCGGCCGAGCCGTTGCTCGCGCTGCTGGAGGAGGGGACGCCCGAGGTGCCGCTGCCGGACGACGTCGAGCGCGACGAGCACGGCTGGGCCCTGCTGCGCCTGCGGTTCGAACGGCCCGACAGGGCCGCCCGGCACCTGCTGCGGCTCGGTGCCGACGTCGAGGCCCTCGACCCGCCCGAGCTGCGCGAGCGCATGGCGGACGCGGCCGTCGGGCTCGCCGCCCTGTACGGCGATCACGCGTGATGCTGTGCGCGCCGATGCGCGATTCCGTCCCGCGTACCCCGGTTACCCTCGGCGCAACGACACCACCGACCTGCTCGCGGCGGATGTCCCCCTCGCAGCAGCGATCACCGCGGTCGTAGATCGAGCCGGAGTTGCTCGATCGAATCGGCAGGATCGTCCGACGTGGCTGAGCGGCTTCGGCGACGAGCGCTGTAGACGTGCCAGCTCGGTGAGCGGGGTCACGGCGCTGTCTCTTGGTCAGATCGCCTGCCCAGGTCATTCGGTGGAAGCTGGCTGAGGCGTTTGGCGTCGGCGCGTTTGCCGTCGAGGGGGTCCGTGGCCCGCCGGGCGCGGAGAGCCCGGAGCTTGTGGCGGTTGCCGCACCGCTCCATCGCGCACCAGCGCCGAGCGCCGGGGCGGGACGAGTCCACGAACACCAGCGGGCAGTCGTCGCTCGCGCACTCGCGGATGCGCCCGGAGAGCGGCCCGGAGAGCAGCTCGATCATCTCCCGCGCCAGCGTCGACAGCGCCTGCGTTGCCCGCACCGGCGGCGCCCACGCTGCGGTCGTGGCGCCGGTGGCCAGCTCGGGGACCAGCGGCGCCGCGGCCGCGGCCCGGTTGATGGTCGCCACCGCCCCGGTGGGGAGCGGGCGCCGCGCCGCCCGGGCGTGCGCCGCGTCCCAGATCGCCTGGCGGAGGGCCTTGGCCGCGGCCAGCTCGCGGGCTGTCACGGGGACCGTCATGACCGCGGCCAGCGGCGGCTGGGCCAGCCATTCGCCCAGGTCGGCAGGCTTGTGGAGGGTCTCGAACACCGCGTACCGGCCCTCGCCGC
Organism: uncultured Acidimicrobiales bacterium; assembly: GCA_963735395.1. GTDB lineage: Bacteria > Actinomycetota > Acidimicrobiia > Acidimicrobiales > VFJN01 > ZC4RG19. The sequence goes on from CAVTKV010000006.1 coordinate 127,750, forward strand.
CCGTGTGGGCGAAGTCCAGGCAGACGGCGCCGGCGTCGAAGCGGAACGACCCTCCCCGGGGGTCGTTCAGCACCCGTCCGGTTGCGCTCGCTCGCATGAATCCACTATAACTGGTGTCGCACGAACCGCTATTACTGGTGTCATCGTCAGAGGAGGCGACACATGAGCACGCGGCACATCAACCCCGAGGGACTCCACCGCAGCCCGGCCTTCAGCCAGGCCGTCGTGGTCGAACAGCCGGCGAAGACGATCTACGTCGGCGGGCAGAACGGCGTCGACGCCGACGGTAAGGTCGTCGGTCCCACGGTCGGGGAGCAGGCCAGCCAGGCGTTCCGCAACCTCGCGACCATCCTCGAGAGCGAGGGGGCGAGCCTGGCGAACATCGTGCACTGGACCATCGCCGTGGTGGACGGCCACGCGTTCGACGAGGGTGTCGCCGCCTTCCAGCAGGCGTGGAACCCGGCCGACCCACCGCCGGCCATCACCGTCCACGTCGTCGCCGGCCTGGGCCCCGACTTCCTCGTCGAGATCGACGCCGTCGCCGTCGTGTGACGCCCCGGGGGGCTCGGACCGCGCTGGATCGTCGGAGCCACCAACACCTGGTCGTCGAACTACGGGCGACTCCGCCGCACCACCGACCGGCGAGCCCGCCACCGCCACACGGCTCTGTGCCTCGCCACCACAATCCTCATCGTCGGCCCACTCATCGACTGGCGCAACCGCTGGAACCCCACGTGAGCGCCTATCCGCTCACGCCCTCAGTCGCCCGGCGCTCGTGTGCGCAACACGGAGGTGAGATCGGTGGTGGGGCCGAGGTGGGCGAGCTTTTCGGGGTTGACGATCGAGCTGATGCCCTGGATCTGACCGCGGCCGATCTCGAGCACCCACACGCCTATCACTCGCGCCTGGCCGTCGAGCAGCAGCGCTCCGGGGCTGCCGTTGACCTCGGTCGGCCGCAGGTGGACTCCCGGCATGCGGGTGCTGAGCTTGATCCAATGCAGCAGCGTGCGCGCGACTCGGGTGCGGCCGCGCAGCGAGCGCGCCAGGGCGGGCACCTTGCCGCCGCCGTCACCGGTGAGCACGACGTCGTGGGCGAGCAGCGCCTCGAGTCCGGCGAGGTCGCCCTCCCGGGTGGCGGCGAAGAAGCGGCGGGCGAGCTCCTGCTGCTGGTCACGGGATGCCTGAAAGCGCGGGCGCCGCTGCTCGACGTGGCGTCGCGCTCGCCTCGCGAGCTGGCGCACGTTGTCCTGGCTCTTGCCGATGATCTCGGCGACCCTTGCGTAGTCGTAGTCGAACACGTCGTGGAGCAGCAGCACGGCGCGCTGCTCCGGGGACAGGCTGTCCAGCAGCACCAGCATCGCCAGCGATAGCGAGTCGGCCATCTCCGCCTGCTGGGCAGGGTCATCGGTGGGGTCGGTGATGATCGGCTCCGGCAGCCACTCGCCGACGTATCGCTCGCGCCGGACCCGCGCCGAGCGCAGCTGGTCGATCGCCCGACGAGTCGTGACGGTGGCGACGAAGGCGCGGGGCGATTGGATCTGCTCCCCATTCTCGAGCGCGCGATGGAGGCGGAGCAGCGCCTCCTGGACGATGTCCTCGGCCTCGGAGACGCTGCCGAGCATCCGGTAGGCGATCGCGAACGACACCGGCCGCAGCTCCTCGAGCAGCTGCTCGTCCCCGCTCATTGGCGCACCCTTCGGGATGCGCGCAATGAGTGATCGGCCCTTCGGGCCGGACAACGCACTGTGCTCATGGTTCGCTCGCTTCGCTCGCTCACGTCGCAAACCCCTGCCGCCAGCTCACATGCTCGGGCTGCCACCCCAGGTCGCGCTTGGCCTTCGCGTTCGAGGCGCCGCGGATGTCGGTCATGAACACCGCCCCGACCTCGCCCGCGAACATCCGCCCGACGAACCGAGGCACGCGCATCGGCTTCTTGGCTCCGAGCGTCTGCGCCAGTGCTGGCAGCCACTCCGCCACCGGTGCCGGATCATCGTCCACGACGTTGTAGATACCAGGCCTGCTGTGGTCGACCGCGGCAACCGTCGCCTCGGCGGCGTCGGTGATGTGGACGAACGACCACACCCCGGCGCCGTTGCCGACCAGCGGGAACTTGCGCTTCCGGACCATCTCGAACTGCTCGCCGCCCGCGGACATCGACGTGCCCGGACCGTAGAACGCGCCGTAGCGCAGCACGATCCCGTCCGTCCACGTGGCACCGAGCACTGCCTCCTCCAGATGCCGGATCGCGGCCATGCTCTCGCGGATCTCGCGCGGGGGTGAGGGATCGAGCGGGTCCTCCTCGCTCTTGACCGCACCACCGGTGCGCGCGTAGAAGCCGTAGACCGCGCTCTGCGCCACGAACCGTCGCACCCCGACAGCGCGCCCCGCCGACAGCAGGTGATCGGTGCCCTCGGTCCGCAGCCGGTTGGTGAGCGCGAAGTCACGGTCCATGTGGCGCATGTCAACCGACCCGATCGCGGTCAGCTGATGCACGATCACCTCCGGGTTCGCCCGGCCCACCGCCTCGGCGACCTGATCGGAATCCAGCGCATCAGCCACCACCGGCGTCGCTCCGAGCTCATCGACCATACCTCGGTTGGACTCCTTGCTGGTCATCCCCACGACCTCATGGCCCGCGGCCACGAGCCGTGGCACGAGCTGCTTGCCAATCGCTCCCGTCGCGCCAGCAACAAACACCTTCATGGTCCTCTCCCTTTCAACGAACAGCGGTTCAACCCCATAGACGAGACAGCCGCCCCACCCGTGACACCCAGCCGAGCTCGAAGAACCTGTTGGCCAGCGCCGCGCCGACGCTTGGCAGCGGGTGCCGTACCACCAGAGGCAGGCGACGACGGTCGTCCCGAAGAGCGCGGCGGCGATCAGCCCGGCGCCGAGGGGTGGACCGAGGGCACCGGCGCCGATCGCGAGGACCGCCTCACGTTGCCGGCCTACTCGTCGTCGGGCGCGTTGCCAACGGAGGCAACGTGCCAACACGCGAGTCGAGGATTCGTTGTCCCTGGCCCGCCGACACGTGTCACCCGGCGTCGTCTCGGGGGATGAGCCGGACCGTGACCGCCTCGGTGGCGGCGCCGACGACCGTGTCGACGATCTTCGGTCCGTACCGGGAAAGCGCCCCGGATGTCGCTGCAGACCTTGGCCGCCGCCTCCGACCGCGCGCCGTGCTCGCCAACCAGGACGTACCTCGCCACGAGTACGAGGGGCTCATCGACTCGATGCCGGGCCGCGACCCGGACGACCATGCGCACCCAGCGGCGACCGTCGCTCGGGCACCGTGCATCATCCTGACGAAGAACACCAGGGACTTCCCAGCAGAGGCACTCGCCATTCAGGGCGTCACGGTGCACGAGCCCGATGGCTACCTCGTCGAGCTCTTCGATCAGCATCCCGACGAGGTGGTCGACATCGTTCGTGAGATGGCGGCCGATCGCACCAACCCGCCCATGAACGCCGACGAAGTCGTCGACGCGCTCGAACACGCCGGGGTTCCGATTTCGCGGCCCGAATGCGATGTCGGCTCAGTCAGCAGTGTTGAGCCGGCTGGCTCACCAAGGGCTGCTCACCGGCGCAGGGCCTGTCCGCAACCGCGGGTGTACCGACGAGGTGTGCCAGGGCAGTACCGCGCCTCAAGTGTCTGATCTCGTCGTCCTGCAGACCGCTATCGAGACGATGAAGAGGAGGGTCGGGTCGCCGTGCGCCACCGGGCGGGGCTCCCGCGGAGGTGCGCCGCCTGCTTCGGCGGGCGCGTTCAACCGCAGGCGCCGCGTCCGGGTCACCCGTTACGGGGGGGCCGAGCTGGGAGCTGCTCGGTAGGACGGACCGTGGTATTCACCGTGCTGCCTGGGCCTCGACAGCCCCGGTTCGCGCAGGGTGACGACGCAGATGAGCCCGGCGATCGCGGCCGTGACCCAGGGGTGATCGATCCAGACGTCCAGGATGTCGGCCTGGCTACTCGGTCCGCGAGCACCAACCGGATCGCGACGACGCCCAGCGGGATGGCCGTGCCGACGGGCGCGGCCAGCTCCGGGCGGACGCGAGCCGCCAAGCACCCTCCCGCCAGGCCGATCGCGGCCAGAGCCAACAGCGGCCCGACCGAGGCGGCCGAGTCGCCGCCGTCGACGACGAGCGGTGCCACCAGCACCCAGGCCACGAGCAGGGCGGGGAGGAACAGGACGAGCCGGTGGCCGATCCGGCGCCGGCGGCTCTGCGGGACCGAGGACAGAAGGTGGTGAGCAGGGTCCTCGAGGATCTGCGGGGCAGCCGCGGCCGTGGCCGCCAATGCGGCCACGCCGACCTGGTCGGGCACCGCGCCGCCGGCCACCCGAACGAGGAGCCCGACCAGCGCGGCCGCACCCGCCGGAAGCGCCAGGCCCCACCACGGGATGAGCCGCAGGGTGGGACGCACCCACGCGACACCGGTCAGGCGGGGCATCACGGGATCTGCCCCTCGCCGGTGCCGCCGGGTGTGAGGGCGAAGCCGGTCGCCCAGAGCTGGATCAGGATGCCGCCCGCCACGCAGGCCCACCCGATCCAACGGAGGCGCCGGCGCAGAACGGTCGGCTCTGTGGCCGCACCCCCGCCCCGCACACGCAGCGCGGAGCCGACGCACAGCACGGTGAGGCCCACCAGGTAGAGGACGTGACCGCCGATGAGCGGCTGGTCCACGTACTGGCGAGACAAGAAGTCCTCGTAGTCGTCGTAGCTGACGAGCCAGTGGTCGGGGAACGAGGACGCGCCGGCTGATGTCGGACCGGCCCAGCGCGAGATCGGCTGGGTCTGGACGAACGACACCACGAACATGGGCGGCCACTGGAAGACCCAGTACGCGCCCCACGACAGGAAGGTCATCACCCCGGCGAGGACGGCGATCGGGGTTCGGTGCCGGAACCGGCGCCCGGCGGCCACCCCGGCTGCGCCGGCGAGGGCGACCAGGGCGACGGGCTGGAGCAGCTCGAACGGCGTGTGAAGGGCGGTGTCTGTTCGCCACGGGGCGTCGCCGATCCAGTAGCCGCCCTCGATCCGACTGGCCACCTCGACCACGAGCACGCCAGCCGCGGCGATGGCGGGAAAGACTGCCACGCCCAGCAGCCGGCCGGCCGTGCGCACCGTCTCGTCGAGGGCGCAGTCCTCCCCCAACGGCGGGACGTCAGCCCGGTGGTCTCGGCCGGCCGAGCGAAGCCCCAGGAAGAACGTGCCGCCCGCGAGAGGCACGAAGTAGAGCGGGAGGTTGCCGTAGGTGCCGCCGCTCCAGTCGGCCGCGCTCATGTTCAGGACGCTGAGCACGCTGAAGGCCAGAACCACCAGCAGCAGGGGGCTGCGCAGGTTCCGCCGGGCTTCGATGCCGGCCAGCGCCAGGATGGACTGTCCGTTCGACGGTCGCTCCGAAGGCGGCTGATGCGACGGGAGTGGCGACGGCGCTCATGTCATCGCCCCCCGCCGATCGAGGCCAGCCGCCGACCGAGCCGACGCCCCATGGTGGCACGGGACCGGCCGGCGGGTTTCGACGTTCCGTGACGGTTGGTGAGGAGCAGGTACCCGTCGTCGATGCTGGGATCGACCAGGTCGGCGCCGGCCGGCGGCTCGCCGATGTTGCGGATCCGCCCCTCGGAGGTGACCCACGACTGGACCCGACCGGGACGATCGACCGAGGTCGGGGTGTCGTCCACCCAGACCTGGTCCTTGGCCAGGGCGGCCAGGGCGGCCGGCGTCCCGGTGAAGCAGACCCGGCCGTCCAGCATCACCATCACCTGCTGGCACAGCGCGGCCGCCTCGGCCGTGTGGTGGGTGGCCACGATCACGGTCCCGCGGGTGCCGGCCTCGGACAGGATCGAGCGCAGCTGGAGACGGTGCTCCGGGTCGAGCCCGGCGGCCGGCTCGTCCATCAGCAACAGTCGTGGAGAACCGAGCAGCGAGGCGGCCAGGGCCACCCGATGACGTGTGCCGCCCGACAGCGTGCGGATGCGGCGGTGCATGACATCGCTGAGCCCGACCAGGTCGAGCACGCGGCGCGCCTCGTTGCGACGGGCCTCCCGATCGCTCATCTCCTTGAGCACGGCGACGTAGTCGACAAGGTCGAACGCACTGAAGCCCTGGTAGAGGCCGGGCTCCTGGGGCAGGTAGCCCAGTTGGCGGCGGATGCCGAGGCGGTCACCGGGCCGCGCCGGGTCCAACCCGAGCAGTCGCGTGTCTCCGCTGTCGGGCGCCAGGACCGTGGCCAGCATCCGGAGCAGCGTGGTCTTGCCGGCACCGTTGGGTCCGAGCAGGCCCACCACGCCTCCGACGACGGCCATGTCGACTCCGTCCACGGCGGGAGTACCGCCGAAGTGCTTGGCGAGTCGCGTGCGTCGAGACGGTCAGGTTCATGGTTCACTCCAGGCGACGAGGTCGTCGCGCCGGGCGGCGAGCACGAGCCCGGCCGCAAGCGCCACGAGGGCGAATGTGATCTGCGCCGCGGGCTGGTTGACCACCCAATCGGACAGGGCGACGGTGATGCTGCCTCGGTGCATGTCGCGGGCCAGCATCGACACAAGGACCCCCCAGCCCAGGGCCAGCGAGAACGGCCAACCGGCCGACCTCGACCCGGGTGCCCACGGCCAGGGTCACCGCGCACAGGGCCAGCCCCGGCAGCACCCAGCCGAGCAACAGCGACGTTCGCACGGGCAGCAGGAGGGCCGCCAGCAGCCCCACCGGGATGGACGCGATCGCCACCACCAGCGTGCGGAGCAGGACCAGGCGCATGGTGGCGACGGGTGTGGCCAGGGTGATCTCGCCGGCCGGATCGGACGACGGACGGAAGGCGGCGACGACACCCAACAGAGGGGCCAGCGGCGCGAACGCCAGCAGCGCCGCCACCCCCGCCCGGGGCGACAGGGCATCGGCCAGCATGGGTGCGGCCAGCGCCAGGAGCAGGGCGACAACAGCCGCGCCGACGAGGGGCGGGCTACCGAAGGTGGACCGGGCCCACACGCTGTCGAAGCGGGCCTGCGGACCCGGCCGGTCGACCTCGTCGGTGATGCGGGCCCATATCCGGTGCTGGCGCTCGGATGCGCCCGCATCGGCGCCAGCGGCGAGCGCCTGGCGGCAGCGGGCGCAGGAGATCAGGTGCGCCTCTACCGAGGCGGCGTGCATGCTGCCGATCGATCCGTCGCGATACGCCTCCAGCTGTGGGGTTGCAACGTGCCACTCGGTCATGCCAACGCCTCCCTCATCTGGACCTTGGCTCGCATCATCCGTGTCTTGACCGTGCCCGCCGGGATGCCCAGCAGAGTGGCCGCCTCCCTCGTGGTCAGGCCGTCCAGGACGGTGGCTTGGACGACGGCCGCGAGCTCCGGCGAGAGGCCCCCCATGGCCGTGCCGAGCTCGCCGTACTGGACACCCAGGAGAACCTGCTCCTCCGCCGAGTCCCGGGTGTCGGAACGAACCATGCGGAGCCGTTCCAGAAGCGGCTTGCGGGGACGCAGCTTGTGCAGGAGCTGGTGGATGGCGATGCCCCACATCCACGCCGCCACCTCGCCTCGGCCGTCGTAGCGGTCGGCCGATCGCCAGACGGCCACGAAGGTGTCCTGCACGACCTCCTCGACGATCTGGCGATCGGCACAACGGCGGGCGACCCGGGCCGTGATCCACGGCTCGTGACGCTCGTAGAGGATGCGCAGGGCACCTCGGTCCTGCCCGGCGACGGCGGCCAGGACCTCGGCATCGGTGCGCTCCCGCGCCGCCTGGGTCCATACCCGTCTGTGCCACCGTGCCGCCCGTTCGGTTCAGGACCATGGTGCACCTGCTCGCCCCGTCACGCCAGGTCGGCGCAGGCGACCCCGTTCCGGCCGGCAACCCTGCCGATCGGTTGACGCGATGCGGACCCGTGCTGCGAGGCGCAAGAGCGGACCGGTTCATGAACCGAACAGCCCCGTCGCCGCGAACAGGCACAGCGTCCCCGACGACACGGAGACCGCGATGACGGGCGAACGGACACTCCAAGCGGCAGCCGCGACCACGACCCTTGACGCGGCCGGTCTCGTCGGCGCCACGACGTCGAGCGCCCGTCAGCACACGCTTGCTGTGCGAGGTCGGAACGGGCGAGGTGCGCACGAGAATCGACCGCTGCCGATCAGTGTGCTCACGTTCCTCATGACTGACGTCGCTGGCTCGACCCGGATGTGGGAGGAGCGACCAGACATCGCCGGCGGGGTCCTCGAACGGCACGAAGCAGTGATCCGAACGATCGTTCACGAACGGGGCGGCGTTCTGATTCGGAGCAAGGGCGAAGGCGACTCCACCTTCTCGGTGTTCGCGGACGCGTGCGGGTCGGTGATCGCGGCAGTCGAGATCCAACTGGCGCTCCAGCGCGAGCCATGGCCCGACGGCGCGGATCTTCGTGTGCGCGCCGCGAGCTACACCGGCGACGTCGAGCTGCGAGAGGGGGACTACCGCGGACCGGCGCCGAACCGGTGCGCGCGGCTCCGCGCCGCAGCGCATCCCGGCCAAGCAGTGTGTTCGCAATCAACCGAAGCCCGGCTGCCAAGCCTCCCGGCGGAGATCCTCCGCATCGACCTCGGGTTGTACCGATTGCGAGACGTGGCCTGCCCCGAACGAGTCTTCCAGCTCGGACACCGTGAGCTGCGTGCCGAGTTTCCGCCGCTTCGCACGCCCGCAGTTGACGGCGCGCTGCGAAACGGCATGCGAACTCGGTCGGTGGGCGCGCCGCTCTGGCACCCGCCGGCCTTCCATCACTGCGATCGCAGATCGACGACAGGCAGCACGAGCGACGCGCCCGTGTGGAGTGAGAGGGGCGGTCAATGAAGCGTGCGCTGATCCTGGCGGTCGCAGCTCTGGCACTGGCGTGTTGTGCCAACGGCAACGGCGGAGGCGAGACCTCGGCGTCGCGGGAGGAGGCCTCGCGATCCACCTCAACGCTGCCGGACACCATGTCCACGACGACGAGCTCCGCGGCCCGGCCGTCGACCACGACCACGAGCTCCGCGCCGGAGCCATCGACCACCTCAGTCCCCGCGCCGGAGCCGCCGGTCAGCCGCACCGAGCCGCTGGTCGCCGGGCTCGCCGGCGAGTACCACCAGGTCCGCAGGATCGACACGTCAACGCAAGAGATGAGGGTCCTGATCCTCTACGAAGACAGCGACGTATGACTTCTCGATCGAGCCGATCGGGTACCACGAAAGCGGGTCAGTGGTCGCCGACGAGACCACGATCGAGTTCTTCGCCCAGGCCGCCACTGACGCCAGCCTTACGTTCGCGGGTCGCGGTGCTGCCAGCTGGACCATGGATGAAGGCGAGTACGGACCGGGGTTGGTCCTCGCGTTGCAGTTCCCGGACGGGCGTGGTTACGGCTACGACGGCTACGACCGAGGCGTCGACCTCTACTTCGCGGTCGACGACTGATCATGCGTATCGAGGCCACTCCGAAGCCGCGACAGGTAAACCGGAGCTACGTGCGGGTGCTCCTCCTCACCCTGCTGCTGGTCGCCATCGGGGTCTCGATCGATCGACGCGCCGAAGAGGCCTCCCAGTTCAGGTCCAGCCTTGCCGTTGACCGCACGGAACGCGCCGCGTACACGGACGTGGTCTTGCAGGACCTGTACGGGCTTCGGTTGCCGGCGGCGCTGCGTTCCGAGATCGCACAAGAGCATCAGCGGCTTCTCGTCGAAGCGATGGGAAGGGTGGCGGAACACACGTACACCGCTCTGAGCGAACTCTCTCTGGTTGACAGCGCGATCCTTCGCGTCACGAGCCCAATTGCGGCTCCCCTTGCGGAGGCCGACCTCATCGTTGACGAGTACACGCGAGCGATGACCGTCGACGCCAAAGACCTACTCGATGTCGACAGTGCGGCCGAGGCACGAGCTCGTCGGGCCGAGCGCAAGGCGACCCAACTCCGGATTGTGGGAGTCGCAGTAGCGGTGGCTCTGGCTCTCGCGACCGTCGAGAGACATCTGGGACGCAGGTTCCGCCGGTACGCCACCCTGAGCAGCTGGCTCGTGTTGGCCAGCGCTGGGATCGTCGGAGCGGTCCGATGATCGCGCGATCGAGGCGATCGAGCGCCAGCAGGAGGCGGCTCGCCATAGGCGCAGCCGTACTCGCTGCGGCGGCCAGCCTCTTGAGCATCCTGGACGGTGCTCTGGCACAAGCGCAGGAGCGTCACGCGGACGCGAGTAGAACACTTGCATCATCAGCCGTCGCGTCCGCCAAGGGTGCGGCTCACGGCACTCAGTTCCGGTGCGCCGAGCTGCTGATCCTCGACGAGCTGGCCTTCCAGCGGGAGTTCCGGGCCGCGGTCGGTCTTGGCCAGGAGATCGACGCGATCATGACGGCGGTAACCGAGGGAGCGTTGGCGAAGGCCGAGCAGGTGCGACGGCGACTCGAAGCGTCCTTGGACCCGTCGCTCGGTCTCGACGAAGACGCCCTGGCCGGCGTTACACGCGCCGACTGTTCGCCCGCCGGAGTCAGCGGGGCCGGGGCACTTGCGGACGGCATACTCGAGCGCCAAGCCGTCGAGGTCGACAAGGCGTCCAACGTGGGCCGCCTACGTGGACGGGTCACGATGGGGTTGGCGCTAACGGCTCTCGCGGCGGCACTGCTCGCTTTCCGGCAGGCGACCGGTCCAAGCGCGACGTCGACTCCACCCCGGCCGACCTCGGATAGCAACCGCAGGTGAGGTCGGTGATCGCCGGCCTCCCGTGGACCGTCCGGGATTTCTCGGGAGCTGCGAACGAGAAAGGCCCTGGCCACACAGGTGACCAGGGGCTTCGTGCTGTACCCCCCTGGGACTCGAACCCAGAAACCTGCGGATTTAAGAGACCACTTCCGCCGGTGTCGCCGAGTCCAGCTGGTTTCGGGGTGTTTGGCACCTGGATAAAGCACCTGTGGAAGGTGCGGGCGTGCTACTCGACGGAGCCGGCAGTGACGGGGAAGCGCTCGTCCTCGTCGCATTGCCGGCTCACAGGGCGGCGCCGCCACGTGATCGCTCACGTCGTAGGTGTACCGGTGGAGGAGACCCTGCTGCCGCTCCTGAGCGGGTTGGGCGCCGGGCTGCTGTTGGCGCGCGCCTGGGTTGTGTCGCGCGTGCGACGCCCACGGAGCCCGCGACACGACCAACCACAGACACGACGTCGTTGACTTCCTGGAGCGATAAGGACGCGAGGGGTGTGCCTTAGCGGTGGCAGGCCATCGCGTTCAGAGCCGGCTCCTCGCCAGCCGGGGGCGCCGGCTCGGGCGATTCTGTCGGCCGCGGCTCAGCTGCGCCCGGTCCACCTTCGACGTCGAGGCGGGGGAGGAACCGGTCGAGCCAGCGGGGGAGCCACCAGTTGCGGTCGCCGAGCAGCTCCATCGTCGCCGGCACAACCAGCATGCGGACCAGCGTGGCATCGAGCAGGACGGCGACCGCGAGCCCGAGGCCGAACACCTTGATGTCCCGGACCTCCTCCAGCATGAACGAGCCGAAGACGACGACCATGATGGCGGCGGCGGCCGTGATGACCCGCGCCGTGGTGGCGAGTCCGTCGGCGACCGAGGTGGAGGCGTCGCCCGTGCGGCCGTACTCCTCCCGGATCCGGGAGAGCAGGAAGACCTCGTAGTCCATGGACAAGCCGAACACGACGGCGAAGAGCATCATCGGCACGTACGGGTTGATCGGACCGCCCTCGAGGCCGAGCAGCTGGCTGCCCCAGCCCCACTGGAACACGGCCACGACCACGCCGTAGGCGGCGGCGATCGACATCACGTTCATGACGACGGCCTTGAGCGGCACGAGCAGCGAGCGGAACACCATCGCCAGCAGCACGAACGACAGGGTGAGCACGGCGCCGAAGAAGACGAGCATCCGACCGGCCAGGTAGTCGGTGGTGTCGATGTTGGTGGCGGCGAGGCCGGTGACGTCGACCTCCAGCCCGGTGTCCGCCACCGCCGCCGGGATGACATCATCCCGGAGCGACCTGATGAGGTCGGTGGTGGCTTCGTCCTGCGGCCCCGTCATGGGTACGAGGTTCATGAGGTACGCCTGGGGCGCCGCTGGGTCGTCGGGCAGCGCGGGCGTCACCGCGGCCACTCCCGGGGTCCGGGCCAGCGTCCGCTCCAGCTCCGCCACGGCGCCGGCCGGGTCGCCCGTCGACTCAGTGGGGCCAGGTGAGCCGGCGGGGCCGGGCGCGGCGATGATCAGGAACGGTCCGTTGAAGCCCTCCCCGAAGGCCTCGGCCGTGAGGTCGTAGGCCTGCCGCGTGTAGGTGTCCTCCGGGAAGTTGCCCTCGTCGGGCCACCCGAGGCGGATGCTCGTCACCGGGGAGGCGAGGACGAGCAGCACCACGGACGCGGCGACCAGCCACGGCCACGGGCGCCGCTGGATCGTGCGGCTCCAGCGATAGGGCCAGGTCTGCCGCATGGGGGTGGGGGAGCGTCGCGGCACCGGGCGGCGCAGCGGGCGCACCGCGAGGCTCGCGATGAGCGTGAACAGAGCCAACACGGCGCCGACAGCGGCGAGCGGGGGGAACCCCAGCCCCGCCCCCAGAAGGGCGATGGCGCCGAAGCCGGCGGCGAAGAGCCCTCGCCAACGCGTCACCTCGACCCGCGCCTGTGCGAGACCGAGGAGCGCGGGCAGGAGGGTCGCCGAGGCGAGCATGGTGGCGAGCACCGTTGCCGACACCGCGACGCCGACCCCGCCGACCCATCCGATGCCGACGAGCAGGAGGCCGAGCATCGAGATCACGACCGTCGTGCCGGCGAAGACCACGGCCCGGCCGGCCGAGTTCATGGCGGCGAGTGTCGCGTCCCGCGGCGACCGCCCCGCGTGGAGGCCCTCGCGGTATCGAGTGACGACGAAGAGGGCGTAGTCGATCCCGACGCCGAGACCGATCATCAGCCCGAGCAGGGTGGCGGGCTCGGGGATGTCGATCACGTTGCTCAGCAGCACGATCGCGCCGATGCCGGCGCCGACCCCGCCCACCGCCACGGCGATCGGGAGGCCCATGGCCAGCACCGACCCGAAGGCGACGATCAGCACGACGACGGCGAACGCCAGGCCGATCAGCTCGGACGCCGGCGGGTCGAACAGCGCGAGGTACTCCCCGCCCGGAACCACCTCGAGTCCCTCGATCGGCGGGGCGTGCTCGACGATCGCCTCGCCTATGCGGCCCGACTCGGTGTCGTCGACGTCGGCGGCCATGTTCACCTGCGCGTAGGCCACCTGGCCGGCCAGCGGACCATCCCGCGCGATCTGGCCCTGGCCCTGCTCCGAGTACGGCGAGACGACGGTGGCGCCCGGGTGCTCGGGGACGCCGTCGGAGTCGGGGAATCCGGCGTCGACGAGGGCGAACAACTCCTCCATGGCTGCCCTCACGTCCGGATCGTCGACGCCCTGTCCCGCCCGGAACACGATCGTTCCCGACCGCCCACCGGTCCCGAGCTCGGGGAAGTGCTGCTCGAGCGCGGCGAAGCCGTCGGCGCTGTCGGAGTCGGGGACGTCGGACGTGGCGCTGAACGCCGGGCCGATCGCACCCGAGGCCCCGAACACGGCGAGGAGCGCCATCAGCCACAGGCCGACGGCGCGGCGTGGATGATCGAAGCACCAGCCACTGACGCGGGTGAGCGTCGTGGCCGGCCGGCTGTCAGGCTTGTGCGCCGGCGAGCTCGTCGTCCCTGGCGATTCGGGCGATTCAGGCGATGCACGCATGCGGGCATCGTCATCACGGCGGACCGGTGGTCACATCGGACCTCCGGACATTCCGCGACCGCCCGATCGGCCGACGCAGGCCTCGTCCTTTCGGCCGATCCGCGAGCCGCTCCATTGGCTTACGCTCTCGTCGTGGTCCGCGACCTCGCCCGCTCGCTCTGGGCCGAACCGCGAGCTCCCAACCCGCCACCGCCGCAGTGGTGGGACTGGGCTCTCGTCGTTGCGCTCGTGCCGGCGACCATCCTCGAGGGCATCTTCCGGCAGGACCTGGCGTGGCGGCCGGTCTCGATCGTGATGGTCGTGGTCCTGGCGCCCGCGTTGCTCTGGCGCCGCACGCACCCCCTTCTCGTCGCCGCCGTCGCGTTCGGCACGTGCATCGCCGTGGAGGTCGCGTCGCTCGCGGCGGGCGTGAGCTGGGAGGGGCTGAACGCCTACGGGTTCGTGATCGTATTGATCTACGCCCTGTTCCGCTGGGGGTCGGGTCGCGAGGCCGTGATCGGCGTGGCGCTGCCGCTGACCGCGGTCCTCGTCAGCGCGTTCGACAGCGCCGTGGGGGACGTCGTCGGTGGCTTGCTGCATGGTGCTGTTCGTCTCGGCGCTGGGCGCCGCCGTCCGGTTCCGCGGCACCGCGCGGCTCCGCGGCCTCGATCAGGCCAAGCTCCGCGAGCGCGAGCAGCTGGCGCGCGAGCTGCACGACACCGTCGCCCACCACGTGTCGGCCATCGCCATCCAGGCCCAGGCCGGTCGCACCGTCGCCGAGTCTCGTCCCGAGGCGGTCCTCGACGCCCTCGTCGTCGTCGAGAAGGAGGCGTCGCGCGCGCTCACCGAGATGCGGACGATCGTCGGTGCCCTCCGCCGGGGCGAGCAGTCGGACCTCGCCCCCCAGCCCGGCGTCGCCGACATCGAGCGGCTCGCCCGCAGCAACGGCAACCCGCCCCACGTCGACGTCACGCTGACCGGCGACCTCGCCGATCTGCCCCCGTCGGTCGGCGCCGCGGTCTACCGGTTGGCCCAGGAGTCGGTCACGAACGCACTGCGCCACGCACGCCACGCCACCCACGTCCAGGTGGTCGTCACCGGCGACCCCGACACCGTGCGGCTGACGGTGTGGGACGACGGCGACGCCCGACCGGCCGCCACCGGCTCGTCGTCGGGGTTCGGGCTGCTGGGCATGGCCGAGCGGGCCCGCCTCCTCGGCGGCACGCTCGAGGCCGGTCCGGGCCGCGACCACGGCTGGACGGTGGTCGCCGAGCTGCCCCGGCGCGGCGCGACCGCATGACCGAGAGGAGCGAGGTCCAGAGGCAGAGTCGGCCCTACGCAACGAAGTGGCGATTCGGTCACCGGTGGGCCCGAAGGGTGCACCAATGACCGTCCGCGTCCTCATCGCCGACGACCACGACCTCGTGCGGACCGGGCTCCGGATGATCCTCGACGCGCAGCCCGACATCGAGGTGGTCGGCGTGGCTGCGGACGGCCGCGAGGCGGTGGCGCTCGCCCGTCGGCTGCGGCCCGATGTGTGCCTGTTCGACATACGCATGCCCGAGATGGACGGCATCGAGGCCACCCGACAGCTTGCGGGCCCCGACGTCGCCGACCCGCCCGCGATCGTGGTCGTCACTACATTCGACCTCGACGAGTACGTGCACGGCGCCCTCAAGGCGGGCGCCAGGGGCTTCCTGCTGAAGGACGCCGGGCCCGAGCTGCTGGTCCAGGCGATCCGCGCCGCGGCCAACGGTGACGCGCTCATCGCCCCGAGCGTGACGGCCCGCCTTCTCGCCACGTTCTCCGACCGGCGTGAGGGATCGCCGCCGGCCCAGCCGGTCGCACCGCTCACGGAACGTGAGGAGCAGGTGCTCATAACGGTCGCCCGCGGCCGAACCAACGCCGAGATCGCCGACGAACTGCACATCAGCCTCAGCACCGTCAAGACACACCTCGCCAGCCTCATGACCAAGCTGGCGGCGCGGAACCGCGTCGAGATCGCGATGTGGGCCTACGAGACGGGCCGCATGGGGGTCACGGGCGGCTGACTCCCGGACGAGCGCCGGTAGGTGGCGTCGGCGTCGTCGACGTACACGTAGAGGTAGCCCGGGAACCCGGTCGCTGGTGCCGATGGACGACACCACGATCAGCGAGGAACCGATGCGGAGCTCAACGGGCTGGTCGCCAACGGTGTACCCCACCGCAAGTGCTCGTACCTGGCGTCAGTACACCCGGGCCGAAACAAGAAAGGCCCTGGCCAGCGTTGCTGACCAGGGCCTTCCTGTGTTCGCTGGCTGGCGTCAGCGTCCCTGGTCGATGTCGAAGCGTTGCACGACGTTGTGGGGCTGGCCACTGGCGATCCACAGCGAGCCGTCGTCGACCAGGACGGCGTTGACGCCGAGGGGCTCGATGGTGTCGGAGACGGTGAACGTCGCGCTGTCGACGCGCACCACGTCCTGGTGGTCCGCCGTGCTGACGTAGATCGACTCGCCGTCGAAGGCCGGCTGGCCTTCGCCGCCGCCGGCCACGCCGAGGTCCGGGGTGGCGCTGACGGTCCAGGTGGCGCGGTCGACGATCACCGCCGTGGATCCCCCGGTAGCCCGGGAAGAAGACCGCGTCGGGCAAGACGACGGGCCCGCCGACGTCGACGGGGAGGGGCACGGTCGCCAGCACCGTGTCGGTGGCCGGGTCGACGAACGCCGCCGCCGATGTCCCGGATTCGCCGGCGTCCTCGTTGTAGCTCCATGCGACCACGAGGTCGTCATCGGCCCACACGGTGCCGCACTCGAGCCCGAGGTCGAGCGTGGCGGCGGCAGCGAGGCTGGTCGGGTCGTAGCGGTGGAGCCGCCGGCCGTCGCAGATCCACATCGCGCCGTCGACGGCCCAGCTGCGGTTGGCGGCCGGACCGACGTCGGCCTTGGCCAGCGTTCGGGTGACCTCGTTGGTGTCGGGGTCGACCTCGACGTAGAAGGAGTCGGTGCGGACCCACATCGACCCGTCGGCTGGCTGCAGCCTCGACGGCTTCGTCGCCGACGTCGATGGTGGCCTGGACCTCGCCGCTCGTCGGGGTCGAGGCGCACGACTCTGTCGGCGAACTGCTCACTCACCCAGATCGAGTCGAAGGCGGCGGTGGCGTGCGCGGAGTTCATCTCCAGGGGGACGGTGAGGTCGGCGTTCTCGACGCGTGCCGGGTCCGCGGGCCCGCACGGCGCGCCCGCCATCGCCCAGGCCGTGGCGGTTCGGGCGAGCCGGTCGAACCCTTCGTCGAGGTCCCGCTGCGCCCCCACGGTGTCGCCCGCATCGGCGGCCTCGATGCTGGCATCGAGGTGGCTGAGCGCTTCGTCGCCCATCTCGAGGACCTGGTCCAGGGTTGGCTGGACGTCGGTGGGCACGGCGATCGATCCGTACGCGATGGACCCGGCCTCGAACACGGCCTTGGTGGCCGTCGCCTCGGCGGCGATGCTCGCGGGGGTCCCGTCGTTCTCCTCGATGGCAGCGAGCCCCGGCGCCCCGGAGGAGCACAGCGCGGCCACCTCGTCGCGCCAGCCGGCGGTCTCCGCCGCAGACACGGAGGTGGTGGTGGGCTCGTCGGATGACGTGTCGTCGTCGGATCCGCCGCACGCCGTCATGACGAGCGCAGTCGCCGCGACCGCGGCGAGCATTTTTCCTGTCCTGGAGGTGCTCACGGGGGGCTCCTTGCGATGGTGGTGGCCGGCCCTGATGCCGCCGGCAACCGACATCGGGCCACGAGACGGGTTGCAGCGGCGCAACAGCCCGGCGGGTGTTGCAGGACTGCAACCTCGTTCGGCGCGTGATCGTCACGTAGGGTGTCGACCGGCGGATGGGAGTGCGGATGCGCATCAGGGTTCTCGGCCCCGTCGAGGTCGAACGGGGCGGAGTGCTGGTCAACGTGGGCGGACCGCAGCAGCGTCGTCTCCTCGGTGTGCTCGTCCTGCACCGTGGCCACGCGGTGTCGACGGATCGCCTGGTCGATGCGCTCTGGCCCGACGGTGGTGCGCCTGACGGCGCCACCCGGTCGATGCGCACCTACCTGTCGCGCCTCCGCAGCGCGCTGTCCGACGCCTCGATCACCAGTGGGAGGGCCGGCTACGCGCTCGACGTGAGCGACGCCTGGCTCGACGTCGAGGAGTTCGACACCCTTCTCGGCCAAGCCGAGGGGTCGGACCCCGACCGCGCCGTCGGCCTCTACGACGAAGCACTCGCACTGTGGCGCGGCGATCCGTTCGGCGAGTACGCCGACGAGTGGTGGGCGCTGTCGGAGTCCTCACGTCTCGAGGAGCGTCGCTACTCGGCTGACGTGGGCCGGGCCGAGGCCCGGATGACGCTGGGCCATCACGATCGGGCGGTCCCCGACCTCCAGCGGCTCACGGCGGAGCGTCCGCTCGACGAACGGCCGGTCGCGTTGTTGATGCAGGCCCTCCACGCGACCGGGCGACGGGTCGAGTCGTTGCGGGTCGGTCACGCGCTTCGTGTGCGTCTCGCCGACGAGGCGGGTCTCGACCCGTCGTCCGAGCTGGCGAGCGTCGAGTCGGCGATCGCGACGGGCTCGGACATGGCGGCGGCATCCGTCGGCCGGCCGCTGCGGGGGTACACGATCCACGACGCGATCGGCGAGGGGGCGTACGGGCGGGTGTACGTGGCCACCCAGCCCGGCACCGACCGACGGGTGGCGATCAAGGCGATCCGCCAGGATCTGGCCGATTCGACGGAGTTCGTCGTGCGCTTCGAGGCCGAGGCGCGGCTCGTCGCCCGGTTGGAGCACCCGCACATCGTCCCGCTCTACGACTACTGGCGCGAGCCCGGTGCGGCCTACCTCGTGTTCCGCCTGCTCACCGGCGGCACGGCCCGCGACTCGGTGCTCAGCGGGGGGCCGTGGTCGCTCGCGAGGGTCTCGCGGCTCGTCGAGGAGATCGGTGGCGCGCTCATGTCGGCTCACGCCGCCGGCGTCGTCCACAACGACGTGAAGTCGTCGAACGTCCTGCTCGACGACGACGGTGCCGCCTACCTCACCGACTTCGGGATCGCGTTCGTCGGTGACGATCGGCTCGCCGGCGAAGCGGTCGAGACGGTCGACATCCGGGACCTCGCGCTGATGCTGTGGGAGCTGCTCACCGGCTCGCCGATGACCTCCGAAGGCTCGCGCCCCTCGATCGCCGCCCGTGCCCGGGTGAACGGGGTCCCGAGCCTCGTGGGGCGGATGCCGTCGGTCCCGGACGGTCTCGATGCCGTGCTGAAGCGGGCGACCACCGGCGCATACCCCTCGGCCGCAGAGTTCGTGCTCGGGTGGCGGGCCGCCACCGGGGGACCGGCCGGACAGCCGACCCCGATCACCTCCGACGAACGTCGCGCCGCGGACTCCGTGCGCCGCGCCGCGGCCCGCCAGCTCTCGCGCACGACGGCGGCAGGCGTCAACCCGTACCGCGGGCTGCGACCGTTCGACGAGGCCGACGCCACGACCTTCCACGGTCGCGACGGCGCCGTCGACGCGCTCGTCGATCTCGTCGAATCGAGGCGGTTGGTCACCGTCGTCGGATCGTCCGGGTCGGGGAAGAGCTCGGTCGTGCACGCCGGTCTCGTCCCACGCCTGCGTCAGCGGGGCACCGTGGTCGTCAGCATGATCCCCGGAGAGGACCCGCTCGGGGCACTGCACGCAGCCCTCACAGAGGTGTCCACGGTGCCGGACACCGGCGACGCCGGCGACCTCGGCGCCGCTCTCGCCGGCGTGGCCCGCGCCGTCGGGCCGACGGTCGTGGTCGTCGACCAGTTCGAGGAGTGCTGGACGCGCGCGCCGGCCGAACGGCGCGACCGCTTCCTCGAGATCGTCGCCCGGACGATCGACGACGGATCGGTCGACATCCGGTTCGTTGCCACCGTGCGCGCCGACCTGCTCGATCGCCCGCTCGAGCACGCTGGGGTCGGCCAGCACGTCGGCGCCGGATCGTACGTGCTGTCGCCGCTCACGCCCGCCGAGCTCGACGAGGCCGTCGTCCGGCCGGCCGCCCGCGTCGGTGTGACGTTCGAGGACGGGGTCGTGGCCGACCTGGTCGCCGAGGCGGCGACCCACCCGGGCTCGCTGCCGTTGCTGCAGTTCACGCTCACCGAGCTCTACGAGCGCCGGCGCGACGGGATCATCGACCGCGAGGCGCTCGAGGGGATCGGCGGCATGGCCGGCGCCATCGGGCGGCGGGCCGAGGAGGTCTTCGTCGGGCTCGACGCGGCGCTGCGATCGGAAGCCCGTGAGCTGTTCGGCCGTCTGGTCACCCCCGGACACAATGCACCCGACACCCGCCGCAGGGCGCTGCTCAGCGAGCTCTCACCGGGGATGCGGGCCGTCGCCGACCAGTACGTGTCGGCCAGGCTGCTCGTCACCGACCGCGATCCGGCGACGCGCGAGCCGACCATCGAGGTCGCCCACGAGGCGCTGCTGGTCCGTTGGTCGCGGCTCGTCGGCTGGGTCGACGAGGACCGTCGCTGGCTGGCCCAGCTGCACCACCTCTCGCTCGCCTCCCGGGCCTGGGACGACGCCGGGCGGCGCGACAGCGAGCTCTACCGGGGTGTGCGACTGGAGGCGGCCATCGAGGCGCTGGATGTCGAGGGACGCCCGGCATCCGAGCTCGAGCGGGCGTTCGTCGAGGCCGGGCGTGACGCTCGCGACGCCGACGTCACCGAGGCCCGACGGACCGCCCGGCGTCTCCGCCGCCGGTTGACCGCCGTGGCGGTCGCCCTTGTGATGGCCCTGGCGGCCGGTGGGCTCGCCGTCGTCCAGCGCCGGTCGGCGGTCGATGCGGCCGACTCGGCACAGGCGGCCGAACGCGACGCTCTCATCGAGGCGCTCGTCGCGCGGGCCGAGTCGATGCGCTCGAGCCAGCGCGACGTCGCGGCGCTGTTGTCGATCGAGGCCTACCGGCTCGCCGACACCGCCCGCACGCGGTCGTCGCTCCTGACCACCGTCACCGGCGATCAGGGCTATCTCGACACGCACAACCTCCCGCCCGACGGCACGCCACCCTCGATCGAGTCGCCCTTTGTCATGATGGGCGGCGGCGACGAGCCCGTCTTCACGCCTGACGAGCCAAACGAGGCCGCCCGCTCGGGGATCGTGCTGGCCGACGGAGCCACGGCCTATGTGAGCGGGCTCGATGGACAGCGCCCGACCCTACGACCTCGACTCGGGCGTGGTCGGCGACCTGCTGCCGCCGCTCGACGACGAGATCGAACCGATCAACGGCGGAATCTTCGCCACCGACGCCACCGCCGGTCTCGTGGCCCACCTCGTCCCCGACGACATCACCGGCGGCACGCTCGCCGGGATCTACGACGTCACCTCCGGCGAGTTGGCCACCGCACCGATCGACGTGGGCGGGTTCGCGGAGACCGCCGCGCTCAGCGCGAGCGGCGACACGCTGTTCGTCTCCCTGCTCGCCGACGGTTCGGTGCGTGCGTTCGACACGGCCTCCGGAGCGTTGCGAGGCGAGCTCCGCCCGCCCAGCGGCACCGACTCCGACGTCCGCTTCGGGTACGGCGTCGGCCTGGCGGCGGCCGGCGACGACACCGTCGTGGTCGGCTCGGCCGCCGGGGTCGTCCGGGTCGTGGACACCGCCACGCTCGACGTCGTGGCCACGATCGACGTCGGGCCGAACGTCACGCACTCGCTGCGCCGGGTCGGTGACGGCGCATCGATGGTCGGGTCGGGCCCCAACGGTGCCGTCCGGATCGATCTCACCGACGGCGACGTGGTGTGGCAGGTGGGTGACGAGCCGGAGAACTGCTGGAACCTCAGCGTCGTCGCCGAGGCCAAGGCCGTGTTCTGCGGCGACCACTACGGGCGCATCGACGTGCGCGACCTGGACACGGGAACGGTCCGCACCACGCTCGACGGGCAGCACGGCAACACCGGCGCGCTGTGGCCGGCCACCGGCGGGACCGAGCTGGTGAGCTTCGCCAACAACACGCCGGTGGTGTCGCGCTGGCGGCTCGACGGATCGGGCCCGGTGACCCGTGTCCTCACGCCGGGATGGGCCACGAACGCGATCAGCCCGGACGGCGACATGATCACCGTTCGACGACCTCTATTGGAGGGTCGCCGCCTCCACCTCGGCCGCGACTGGGAGCACAAGGTCGTCGACCTCGACACGGGCGCCGACCTCGCGTCGTTGGACGGGCTGCTGCTCGTTCCCGCCTGGACGTCCGACGGGGACGTCGGCGGCATCGCAGTCGGCGATCGCGGCGTGGTCTTCGCCCGCTACGACATCGACGCGCGCACCCTTGCCGCCGACGGTGACGTGTTCGACGTGGCCGCCGCCGTCTACCTCCCGTCGATCGACCCGGGCAAGGAACGAGCGCTGTGGCCCTACGCAGGATCGACATCGCTTGATGCCGAGCTGCACGCCGTCGAGGACGGTCATCACGTCGGGCCGACGATGCCCGTCGAGGACTACACCTTCTCGTCGATCAGCCGGACCGGCCACCGCATCGTCGCCGCGACCCGCAGCGGCATCGTGCTGTTCGACGGGGACACCGGCGAGCGGCTCGCGGGCATCCCGGCCAACGACC
This sequence comes from uncultured Acidimicrobiales bacterium, assembly GCA_963735395.1. Lineage (GTDB taxonomy): Bacteria > Actinomycetota > Acidimicrobiia > Acidimicrobiales > VFJN01 > ZC4RG19. The sequence goes on from CAVTKV010000006.1 coordinate 149,999, forward strand.
TACGCAGCGCGTTCATCACCGTCGCCGACCAGCTCTTCGTCGGATCGCTGGGCGGCGAGCTCGTGCAGTACGACATCGACACGCTCGCCCCGATCCGCTCGTTCGGCGGCAGCCGCGGCGCCATCCAGGAGCTCTACGGCACGACCGACGGATCGACGATCGCCGCCCGCGGCGGCGACGGCATCGTCAGCCTGTTCGACGTCGCCACCGGCACCCGCCTCGGCCCGCCGTTCACCGCCACACCCGACGACCAGCTCTATGTGTCGCTGGCGATGGACGGCACGAGGCTCGCCTACGGCGGCGGGCTCCACAGCGGGATCAAGGTCGTCAACCTCGATCCGAACGCGTGGATCGATGCGTCGTGCCGCATCGCCGGTCGCAACCTCACCACCGAGGAGTGGACCACCTACATCGGCGACCTCGCCGGGTACGCGCCGACGTGCGCCCGGTTCCCGTCGGCCGGTTAGCCAACGCCGCCTACAGCGACAACCCGGCGGCCATCGTCTGGCCTTTCCAACTCGAGCGATAACCGCCGCCGCTACCGACGGTCCCATCCCGCTGCCGGCTCGGCGCGCACAGAAGGAACACGACAAGCGGATGCGGGGAGAAACTGGATCCGGCGATCTGGGGCGGGCACGGCCCGCCGTGCGTCCGGGTCGATTTCCTCCTCCGAGCGACGCTTCATGCGGCCAGGGGCCGCCGGAGCATCGCCCAGACGTCGGGTCCGCCGCCGCTGATCCGCCGATGGCCGGCGACCTCGAAGCGGAGCTTGGAGTAGAAGTCCACGTTCGACGCCGATGACGTGTCGAGGAAGGCGCACACACCTTCGTCGTCGGCCGCGTGGAGCACGGGCCCAAGGGCCGCTCTGGCCAGACCTCGGCCCTGCATCGCTGGAGCGGTACCCACCGTGGCGAGGTAGTAATGACGCTGGTCCGGCCGCCAAGCCTGCAGCTCCTGCTCCGCCGCAACCGACGCCCTGTGGCGAGAGCCTTCCACGTCGGCCCTGACCGACTTCAGCCGCTCGTGCACGGTAGGCGGCACCGCCACAGAGCTGTCCATCCAGACGGCGACCGACTCCACGCGGGCGGCCACTCCGCTCACCCACACCTGCCCGAACGCCATCCCGTAGTGCTCCAATGCCACGCGCTGCAACATGGTGACCCGTTCCACGTGGTCATCGGCGTCGACCGTCCATCTCGTCCACGGATAGTCGGCGAACGCCTCACCCAGGACCTCCGATGCACGATCGAGATCGGATGGGCTGGCCCGTCTGGTCTCCACCTGCATCCGGCCACCTTCGTCCATTCCGGGGCTGCTGGCGAGCTGGCTGCGCCAGGTGAGGAAGATCACGAAACCGGCTATCGGCTCGGGAGGGATCGCGGAAGCCCGAACCATGGGAGCACGCTCTTCTCGAACCGGGTCATGGCGCAGATCCGATCGCCGGTGAGACTGAGGACGAAGAGGCCGACCCCGTGGCGGATGCCGGTAGGGGCGCGCAGGTAGGCCCCGAACGCCGGCTGACCGTTGGCTCGCGTCGGCACGAGGTCGAACCTCCGGCCCGAGCCGAAGATGCTGGCGAAGAAGCGAGCCACGACATCTCGGCCCTCGTATTCGAAGGGCATCGGTGGCATGGAGATGAAGACGTCATCGGTCAGAAGGGCCACCAGCGCGTCGAGGTCGGCTGACTCGTACGCGCGGACGAACTTCGCCGCGATCGCATCCTCGGCGGGTGAGTCGGACGCGGGAGGCGGTTCGCGGTCACCGGCCGTCGGCCGTACGCGCTGCAGGCTGGCGCGCGCCCGCTTGAGGGCGCTGTTGACCGATTCGACGGTCGAGTCGAGCATGTCGGCCACCTCGTTTGCGTGGAACCCGAGGACGTCGCGCAAGATGAGGACGGCGAGCTGGCGAGGCGGCAGGACCTGTAGGGCGGTCACGAACGCCAGAGAGATGGATTCGGTGTGCTGGTAGCGGGCCTCCGGGCCGAGCGGCACGTCGATCGCCCCCTCCAGGAGGACATCGGGAAATGGCTCGAGCCATACGACTTCACCGAGCCCCGTCGGCTCGGGTGGTTCAACCTCGGGCACGTCCCACTCCCTGGCCGGGCGTCGGCTGGCCGAGCGACGGGCGTTGAGACACCGGTTGGTCGCGACCCGGTAGAGCCAGGTGCGGAGCGAGGCCCGTCCCTCGAACCCTCCGAGGCCTTGCCAGGCGGCCAGCAGCGTGTCCTGCAGGGCGTCCTCGGCATCCTGGAGCGATCCGAGCATCCGGTAGCAGTGCACCTGTAGCTCTCGGCGGTGCGGCTCGGTCAGCTCTCGGAACGCGTCGCCGTCCCCGGCCCGGGCCCGTGACATCACGTCGGCTGTCACCACCCTCGCGTCACCTTCTTCCGTACCTTGTCGGACTTCCATGCCTGTATAGACACCGGCCGAAGGGCGAACTGGGCGGTTGGTCGCCGCCCATTCTTCCGATGTCGCGGTGTCTACATCATCGACGGCTGTGACGATCCCGACGTCGACGGATGGCGGACAAGGACAGCCACGTGCAGATGAAGCATCGGCCAGGTGGCAGATGTTGTGGTTCAGCCGTCGGTCTCAACTCATGAGGTGCGCGCACGCGGGCACCCGGACACAAAAGGACCAAAGATGATGCTGAAGGACAAGGTTGCGGTGATCTACGGAGCCGGAGGCGCGGTCGGCGGCGCGATCGCACGCGCCTTCGCGGCTGAGGGCGCCAACCTCTTTCTCACCGGGCGCTCCCTGGCACCCGTCGAGCTTGTCGGCAAGGACGTCGCTTCCGCCGGCGGATCCGCCGAGGCGGCGGAGGTCGACGCCCTCGACGAGCAGGCAGTGGACGAGCACCTGCAGTCCGTCATCGATACGGCGGGCCGCGTCGACATCTCGTTCAACGCGGTCGGCATCCCGAGTACGAACGTTCTGTATGTCCCTCTGGCCGAGCTGGATGTGAAGCATTTCGCCCTGCCGATCACGACCCTCGTTACGCCGTACTTCGTGACCGCACGCCTGGCCGCAAGGCACATGATCCCGAACGGATCGGGGGTGATCATGACCGTCACCACACTCCACTCGCGTCAGGGCTTCCCGCTGGCGGGAGGCTACGGCCCGGCGCAGGCCGCCAAGGAGGCACTCACTCGAGAGCTCTCCGCCGAGCTCGCACCTCACGGCATTCGCGTGGTCGGTCTGCGACCACACGCGATGCCGGAGACACGCGCGATCAAGGACGGCTACGAGGTTCGCGCCAAGGCATCGGGAGTGACCTGGGAACAGTTCCAAGAGTTGCTCGCAAGCAGGACCCACACGGGACGGCTCATGACGCTCGAGGAGACGGCAAATATGGCGGTCTTCATGGCTTCCGACAAGGCGAGCGGGATGACGGGAACCACCGTCAACCTGAGCATGGGAAGCCTGGACGACTAGGGAGGTTGACGCCATGCGGGTCGGCGCCTCCCGGCGCACCTCCTTCATCGTCGACGACGTGCGGTTGGCCGCCCGCTGACTGGTCGAGCAGGCGCGGGCGGCCTGGGAGGCCGGGCTCGCCGCCCGCCTGGGCGACGGGTTCCTCGCCGACGCCCCCCTGACCCCGCACCAAGCGCGGGAGGTGCTCGATCTCTACCGCGAACGGGCGGCCGCGCACGGTCGCGCGCCCAGCGCGCTCGCCATCAGGCGCGACATCCATGTCGGCGCCGACGACACCCGTGTCCCGGGGTGATGTGACGGCTACGTTTGCCGGGCATGGACGGGGCGTTCGATTTCGTCGTCGTCGGGGGTGGGTCGGCCGGCGCGGTCGTCGCCGCCCGGCTCTCGGAGGACCCGACCTGTCGGGTCGCGCTTCTGGAGGCCGGTGGCCCTCCACCGCCCCAGGAGCTGATGCCGGCCGCCTGCCCGGCGCTGCAGCTGAACCCCGCGACCGACTGGATGTACACCGCCGACGCCGGCGGCTGCGGGCTCGGGCTCACCGACGGCCGGATGATGGTGCCCCGCGGCAAGATGCTCGGCGGTTCGTCCGGCATCAACTACATGGCCTACGTCCGGGGCCATCCGGGCGACTTCGACTCGTGGGCCGCGGGTGGCGCCACCGGGTGGAGCTACGACGACGTGCTGCCCTACTTCAAGAAGAGCGAGGGTCTGGCCCCGAGCGGGGACATCGTCGTCGACGCTGACGCGCACAACACCGAGGGTCCCCTCGGCGTGTCGGTGCGGGCTCCGGTGCTCACCGGCGCGCAGGACTTCGTCGACGCCGCGGTCGCGGCCGGGATCCCCAGCGGCGACTACAACGGCCGCGACCGCGGCGGGCCCGACGGGGTGGTGTCGCTCCTGCAGACCACGACGCGCGCCGGCAAGCGGTCGAGCACGTACCACGCGTTCCTCGAAGGCGACGTCGAGCAGCGACCGAACCTCGAGGTGATCTGCGGGGCACACGTGACCAGGGTGATCCTCGAGGGCGGTCCCGGACAGCTGCGGGCGACCGGGGTCGAGTACCGGACCGCCGACGGCGAGACCGCCGTCGCCCTGGCCGCCAAGGAGGTGGTGCTCAGCGCCGGAGCGGTGGGCTCGCCCCACATCCTGATGCTGTCCGGCATCGGGCCGAAGCGCGAGCTCGAAGCTGTCGGCGTGCCGTGCCAGCTCGACGCTCCCGACGTCGGCAAGCACCTCAAGGACCACCTGCAGGTCGGTCTCGTCTTCCCGGCGCCGGGCGTGGGCGTCTCGATGAGCCAGATGGGCCTGTCGATGGGCCCCGACGCGCTGCGGGCACCCGCCGGACCGTTGCCGGCCGACCCCGCCGACGACGCCGACCTGCCCGAGGAGCTCCAGGCGCTCAAGGCCGAGGCCGAGCGGCGGGTCACCGAGTGGGCCACCACCGGTCACGGCCTGGTGTCGTCGTCGCTGTACGAGGCGTGCGCCTGGTTCTCCACCGGCCTCGGCGACCACCACACCCACGACGCCCAGCTCGGCGTTCTTCATCTGCGGCTACAACGACGACATCTGGCGCGGCTGCCTGCGGGTCGACCCGGACGAGTACTTCGACGACCCCGACGCAGCGTCTGGCCCCGGACGCCGAGAGCGTGATCGTCCTCGCCAACCCGGTGCAGCCCCACAGCGAGGGCGAGATCGTCCTCTCCAGCGCCGACCCGCTCGACCAACCCGACATCCGCATGAACTACTACGACGACCCCCACGACATGGAGGTCATGGTCGCGGTGCTTCGCCGGGCGCTCGACGTCGTGGCGAACTGGCCCGCACCGCGAGAGCTCGGCCCGCTGCTCGTCCCCCCTGCGCTCGCCGCCAAACACGGCTACGTCACCGGGCGACACCCCGAGCGACGACCTGCTCGAGGACCTCGCCCGCCACTACTCGTTCACCGTCTACCACCTGACGACCACGTGCCGGATGGGAAGCGTCGTCGATCCCGCGGCTGCGGGTGATCGGCGTCGCCGATCTGCGGGTCGCCGACGCCAGCGTCATGCCCAACGTGGTCAGCGGCAACACCAACGCCGCCTCGATCATGATCGGCGAGAAGGCGGCCGAGATGCTGGCCGCCGACCACGGTGTGCAGCTGACGGAGTTCGTCGCCCAACCGGCGTGAGGCTCCCGCTGGCGTGCGAGATGGCGCGCAGCGGCTTCTGCGTCGGCTGCGGGACCCGTGACGCTGCCGACGATGCGTGGTCCGTACCGGTCGTACTTGCTGTGGTAGGCCGCGTCGATCACCGCGTGTGCGTCGGCGGCCGTATCGGCGAAGGTGACGTCGCGTTCGACGCCACCCGCGCGAATGCGGCCGGTGCCGCTCGATCGTGTCGACCCGGAGACGAAGGAGCGAGCCGTCGACCGTCGCCCGGATGTTGTCCGGGTGGCTGCCTCCGGTCTCGCCGGCCGGGTCCACGAGCCCGATTTCGTGGCGATCACGACCTGGTCACGGACGGGTGCGAGCGCCTCGCCGACGAGGTCCTCGTTGGTGAACGGCCCGTAGACCTGGGCGGTGTCGAAGAACGTCACGCCGAGGTCGACGGCCCGGCGGGGCAGGGCGAGCATCTCGCCGCGATCGGGGACCTGCCCGTAGGCGAAGCTCATGCCCATGCAGCCGGCTCACCAGCCCTCCTCGAACCCCTCGAGACGCACGATCGGGAATTCTTCGAGCTCGATGGCGAGCGCGACGTTGCTCACGCCAGGTGGCGGGGCGGGCGTGCCGACCCGCGCTTGACTCAGCGCGTAGTCCAGTGCCCGCTTGGCGAGCATGACTGCGGCGGCCGCGGAGGTCGGGCCGTCGATCCAGAAACCGAAGCCGATCGTCGGTTCGCCGGGTTGCCAGTCCCAGATCGGCGAGACGGTCTTGGGGTACACGGCCAGCTCGTCGACCACGCGGGTGAGGCGTCCGACGGCCCCTAGTGTGGCCACACGCACCCTTGCCCGCCAGAAGACATAGACGGCAGACAGCGGCAGCTGCTGATCCGGGTGTAGGTGACCGTCAGGGAGATCTACGGGGGGCCGGCCGTCGACCTGGTCGCGACGGACGCCTGTGCTATCTCTGTGCTGACCGTTTGATGGTGGGTCGGCGGGCCGGTCCAGGGCTCGAGCGGCGACAACCTCCCCTGCCAGCGACCAGACCTCTGCCAGTGCCGGCGGAAGGCTCTCCATCCATGGGCGCCCGCCGGCCCGAGTCGGTACCACGTCCTCACTGGGGGACCGGTCGACGTGCCGCTCGCTCTCGGTGCGCTCGGACGGCTCAGACACGGAGACTCCCCTCAGGCCGGGCGATGGCCCGTACGGCGGTGCTCGTGACTGACCGCTCGCGTCCCCTCGGCGAGCACGGCGGTGAGCAGCAGGCGCTCGCCAGCCCGCCGGCCTGGCCGTCGTGCACCGACCAGCCGGACGCGGCACGCGCCTCGCCGCATGTCGATTGAACCGCGGCACCGGGGTGGGGGTCCCCGGTGCCGCGGCGTGCCTGCACGCCGGTGGGCTTGCGCTCGGGCAGGAGTGGGGCGACCGTCCCATAGGTGGTCGCTCCCCCTCGACTGCAGCCGGCGTGGGCAGCGGACCGACTGACAGGGATGTCGATGATGGTCATCTGCCACCGCCCGGCGGTTCGGGGTGGTTGCCGGCCGGTCGGGGCGGTCCCGGTGGTCGCACGGCGAGCGCGCGGGCGGCGTCGGCGGTGCCCGCGCTCAGGACGAGCTTGGCGACGTGCTCGCACTCGCTGAGCGAGCGGGCGGCGAGGGCGCGACGGACGATGGGGATGGCGCGGGCGGACATCGACAGCGACGTGATCCCCATGCCCGCGAAGACCGGGGCCAGGGCGGGGTCGGCGGCCGATTCGCCGCAGATCCCGACCGGCTTGCCGAGCGCCCGCCCGGCGTCGGCGCAGCGGGCGATGAGGTCGAGCAGCGCGGGTTGCCAGGGGTCCAGCAGCGTCGGCGAGGGCACCGTCCATGCGGTCGGCTGCGAACGTGTACTGGGCCGAGGTCGTTGGTGCCGACGCTCGCGAAGTCGACCTCGGCGAGGATCTCACGTGCCACGAGCGCGGCCGCGGGCACCTCGATCATCACCCCGACGGTGCCGAGCCCGGCGTTGCGGGCGTGGTGGACGAACCAGGCCGCCTCGTCGGGGGTGGCGACCATCGGGCGCCATCACCCAGACCTCGGCGCGCGTCGACGTCGGCGGCCGCGGCGGCCAGGGCGGCGAGCTGCTCGGTGAGGATCTCGGGCGTGGCGGCGGCCGATGCGGACGCCTCGGACGCCCAGGGCGGGGTTCGGCTCGGGCGTGCAGGCCGAGGAAGGGGAGAGGCTTGTCGGCGCCGGCGTCGAGCGTGCGCACCACGACCTTGCGACCCCGGGCGGCGCCCAGCACCGCGGCGTAGGCGGCCCGTTGCTCGTCGAACGACGGCGCGTCGGTGCGGTCGAGGAACAGGAACTCGGTGCGGAACAGGCCGACGCCCTCGAAGTGCTCGTCGGCGGCACGGTCGAGGTCGGCCGCGGCGCCGATGTTGTGGAGGAGCGCGACCGGGTGGTCGTCGGCGGTGCGACCCGGGCCGTCGACCTCGGCGAGGTCGGCCTCGATCAGCTGCGACCGGCGCCGCAGCTCCGCCTGCCGATCGGCGTCCGATGCCGACCTCGACGAGACCGGCTTCGGCGTCGACAGCAACCATGGTGCCGTCGGCGACACCCATCACGCCGGCGACAGGCGACGACGCACGGCAGGCCCAGCGACCGGGCCAGGATGGCGGTGTGGCTGGTGGGCCCGCCGCCCTCGGTGACGAGCGCCAGCACGCGGCGTGGTGTCGATGCCCGACGGTGTCGGCGGGCGACAGGTCGTCGGCGGCCAGCACGAAGGGGTGGCCGGGGTCGGGGATGCCGGGCATGGGCAGCCCGAGGGCCACGGCGATCGACGCGGTCGCGGATGTCGGCGAGGTCCTGGGCCCGCTCGGCCAGGTAGCCGCCGGCCTCGCGTGAGCATCTCTCGGTAGCCCTCGAACGCCGGTGCAGGGCGTGGGGGGCGTCGGTGCGGCGTCGATCAGCTCCTCGACCTGGTCGTCGAGCGTCGGGTCGTCGGCGATCATGCTCAGCGCGTCGAGGATCGCGGCCGCGGTCGGGTCGCCGCCTCCGAGCGAGCGGGCGGCCAGGTCGGCGCTGACCGCGGCCAGCGCGTTCCGTGCGCGCTCGGCCTCGGCGGGGAGGTCGTCGACCGGTACGGGTCGAAGGCAGCTCGGGCGGTCGACCCATCTGACGAGCGGCGCGACGACGATGCCCGACGCCGACGCCCACGCCGCGGTAGCTGTCAGACATCGGCGGCTCGACCGCGTCGCGGTCGACCGCGCGAGGTCAGCTGGCCACGCGAGCTCGTCGACCGCGGCCTGGCCCCGGCCCTGGGCGTCGTCGTCCGGCCGACAGCGTCACCTCGGTGCCCTGCACGGCGCCGAGCGCCAGCACCCCCAGCATGCTGGCGGCCTTGGCCGGGCGCTTGCCCGCCACCGTCACCGTGACCTCGACGGGCAGCGCGGCGGCCGCCTTGACGAAGAGTCGGGCGGGCCGGGCGTGCAGGCCGCTGGCCGACCCGACCGTCACGACTCGTGTGACCATGTCGTGATCCCCCTCCATGTTTGCGGCGACCCGAGCCCCCTCAGGGCTCGATGGTCACCTTGATGCCGTCGCCTCGGCCACGATGTCGATGCCCTCGAGCACGACGTCGAGCGGCAGCCGGTGGGTGATCAGGTCGGCCACCGGGACCAGGCCCGTGGCGATGTGGTCGAGCGCCCGGGCGTTGTGCTCGGGGCTCGAACCGTTGGCCCCGACCAGCGTCAGCTCCCGGTAGTGCACGAGGTTGGAGTCGAGCGTGATGGTGGGCCGGTCCTTGGGCAGCCCGCCGAACAGGCTGAGCCGGCCCCGGCGGGCCACCATCTGCAGCGCCTGCTCCTGGGCGGCGCCGGCGGCGGTGGCGGTGATGGCCACGTCGACGCCGCGGCCCTCGGTGAGCGCCATGCACCGCGGCGATCGGGTCGTGGTCGGCCGAGCACACGGCGGCGTCGGGCCGGGCGAGCGCGGCGGCCTGGTCGAGCCGGGCCTGGTTGAGGTCGACGAGCACGACCCGTGCCGCGCCGTTGGCCCGGGCGAGGCGCACGTGCAGGCAGCCGATCGGGCCCGCGCCCGAGCACGACGACGTCGTCGCCCTTGCCGACCCGGGCCAGCTCCTGGCCGTTGATCACGCAGGCGAGCGGCTCGGCCACCGACGCCTCGGCGAAGCTGACGCCGTCGGGGATGCGGTTGAGCCCGTCGACGGCGAGCACCTGCGCCGGCACCCGGCAGTACTGGGCGAAGGCGCCGTCGTAGTGGTAGCCCATCGACGTCTGGTTGGGGCACACGGTCAGCCGGCCGGCGCGGCAGTCGGGGCAGGTGCCGCACGGGATGGCGGCGATGACCTGCACCCGGTCGCCCACCGACCAGCCGGTCACGCCGTCGCCGATCTCGCTGATCTCGCCGGCGATCTCGTGGCCCATCGTGCGGGGCGGCACGATGTGGTGGTGGCCGTGCCGGCTGATCTTCACGTCGGTGCCGCACGTCGAGCAGTTGCGGACCCGGATGACGACGTCGCCCGGCCCGGCCGTGGGCTCGGCGACCTCCTCGAGGCGGATGTCGCCGGGGGCGTGGAAGCGGGCGGCTTTCATGTGGGGCGGGTCCTCGGATCGGTTCGCCAGTCGGTCGGGACGTCGAGAGCGGGCGCGTCGGGCGTCAGCAGCATGAGCACCTCGTCGGGCGTCGCGGCGCTGCGCAGCGCGTCGGCGCGGTCGGGTTCCATCAGCAGCTCGGCGAGCTGGGCGAGGATCGGGACATGTCCGTCGCCGCGGGCGGCGATGCCGATGCACAGCACGCACGTCGTCGCCGTGCCAGTCGACGCCGCCGGGGTACTGCACGACGCACAGCGCGTCGCGGGTGACCAGGTCGCGGCCGGCGAGGGTGCCATGGGGTATGGCGACACCCTCGCCGACGAACGTCGACACCGAGCGCTCGCGCTCGACCATGGCGTCGACGTAGCCCTCGGTCACCGCACCCGACGCCGACCAGCACGTCGCCGACCTGGCGCACCGCGTCCTCCCAGTCGCCGGCCGTGCCGCCGAGCGACGACCTGGTCGAGGGACAGCAGGTCGGCGAGCGACCTGTCAGCCATCGATCGGTGCCGCCGCTCTTGAGCGCGCTCGACCACCCGGGTGACCGCAGGGTCGCCGATGAACAGCTGGAAGGGCACGACCACCCGGCCCGGCACCGCCCGCTCGGGCCCGCTCGGCCAGCCCGGCGTGGCAGAGGACGACGTCGGCGTCGTCGGGGATGTGGTTCGACGGGTGTGTGCTCGACGCTGATGTCGGTGCCCGACAGCTGCTTGCGGACAGTGCTGGCCAGCATCACGCTCGACCCCATGCCGGCGTCGCAGGCGACGACGAGCTTGCGGACCTCGGACGCCTCGATGCTCGGCATCACGTCGCCTGCGGCGCGAGCTTGGAGTCGGCCTTGTGCTGCGCCGATCCGTTCCTGGGCCTCGGCGAGCTCCTCGTCGCCGGTCGCGTCGTCCTCGGCTCGCTCGCCCCGACCGAAGCCGAGCAGCGCGGAGCCGACCGCGAAGCTGACGCCGCGGCCACCACGACGCCGGCGAGCACCCCGAAGTAGTCGTCCTGCGGGCGTCTCGGCCAGGTAGGCGAAGATCGACCCGGGCGACGGCGTGGCCACGAGGCCCACGCCCGTCACCTCGAACACCGCGATGCCCGACATGCCGCCGGCGATGGCGGCCAGCACCAGCCGCGGCTTCATCAGGATGTACGGGAAGTAGATCTCGTGGATGCCGCCGAGGAACTGGATGATGATGGCCGCGGGCACGGTCGGGCCGCAGCAGGCGGGGGCCGAAGAACATGTACGCCAGCAGGACGCCGAGGCCCGGACCGGGGTTCGTCTCGAGCATGAACAGGATCGACTTGCCCTGCTCGGCGGCCTCCGCCGCGCCCGAGCGGCCCGAGCACGCCGTGGTTGATGGCGTTGTTGAGGAACAGCACCTTGGCCGGCTCGATGATGACCGCCGCCAGCGGGATCAGGTGGTTGTCGACGAGTGTCTCGACGCCGTCGCCGAGCCAGTCGGTGACGTTGTTGATCACCGGCCCGATCACCCACACGCCGAGCACGGCCATGGCGCCGCCGATGATCCCGAGCGAGAAGTTGTCGATCAGCATCTCGAACCCGGTGCGTACCCGGTGGCGGAACCGGTCGTCGAAGCGCTTGAGCACGAACGCGGCCAGCGGGCCGACGATCATGGCGCCGAGGAACATCGGGATGTCGGAACCGACGATGACGCCCATGGTGGCGACCGCGCCGATCACGGCGCCCCGCTGGCCGTGGACCAGCTTGCCGCCCGTGTAGCCGATGAGGATGGGCAGCAGGTAGAGGATCATCGGCCCGACGAGGGCCGCGTACTTCTCGTTCGGGATCCACCCGGTCGGGATGAACAGCGCGGTGATCAGCCCCCAGGCGATGAACGCCCCGATGTTCGGCATCACCATCCCCGCGAGGTACCCCCCGATCCGCTGGATGGTCGCTTTCACCCCCGTCCCCTCGACCGAGGGCGTATGACGTCGTTTCCATCGTCTGCTCCTTCGTTCGTGGTCGGTGGCCGCCGGGTCCCCCCTTGGCGCCGGCGGCCTCTGGCGAGGTCAGCCGGACACCGTGAGCGCCCGGTGTCGGTCGAAGCTCGTCGGTGACGTGCGCGCGCCGCCGGGCGATGTCGACCGGGGTCGGCACCCCGCTGCCCGGCCGCTCGACGGCGGCGGCGGCCCAGCGGAGCGCCGGTGGCGAGCGCGTCGGCGGCCCCCGCCGCCGCCGGCGAGGAAGCCGGCGAGCAGGCAGTCGCCCGGCGCCGACGGTGCTGCGCCGCTCGGCGACCGGGCACTCGCCCCAGCCAGACGCCGTCGTCGCCGCACGAGCACGGCGCCGTCGGGCCCGAGGCTGACGAGGACCGTGCCGGCGCCCGCCTTGCGCAGCTGCTGGGCGGCCTCGACCGCGTCCGCGACGCTGCCGACCTCGCGGCCGACCGCCTCGGCGACCTCGTCGCGGTTGGGCTTCACCAGCGCCGGGCCCGGCCACGATCGCGTGCACGAGCGCCGGCCCCGACGTGTCCACCGCGACCTCGATGCCGGCGGCCATGAACCGCCGGTCAGGTGGGCGTAGACGTCGGCGTCGACGCCCGGCGGCAGGCTGCCGCTCAGCACGGCCCAGTCGAGCGGGCCGACCAGGCTCAGTCACGGTGTCGGCGAGCAGCTCGATCTCGGCGGCCGTCAGCGGCTCGCCGCGCCTCGTTGATCTTGGTCACGGTGCCGTCGGGCTCGCTGAGCGTGAGGTTGGACCGGGTGGCGCCCGCCACCGGGTACCGCGGTCATCGCCACGCCCTCGGCCTCGAGCAGCTCGACGAGCTGGTGACCGACGGACCCACCGACCGGCAGGACCGCGCAGGCGTCGATGCCGTTGGCCAGCAGCGCCCGCGCCACGTTGACGCCCTTGCCGCCCGGGTCGAGCCGGCCGACGACACCCGGATCACCGAGCCCCGGCGCAGGCTCGGCACCTCGACGGTGCGGTCGAGGCTGGGGTTGAGCGTGAGGGTGACGATCACGCCAGCACCACCCGCGGTCCGGCCTCGGCGATCTCGTCGACCAGCTCGGCCTCGGCCCCGGTGTCGGTGATGAACGTGTCGACGTCGGCGAGCTCGCCGAAGCGGGCGAAGTAGTCGTTGCCGATCTTCGTGTGATCGGCCAGCAGCACCGTGCGCCGTGCGCCGCGATCATCGCCCGCTTGACCGCCGCCTCGGCCGGGTCGGGCGTGGTCAGCCCCCGCTCGACGCTGATGCCGTTGGTGGCCATGAACGCGACGTCGACGTGGATGCCGGTCAGCACGTCGGTGGCCCAGTCGCTGACCACCGCCAGCGTGCGGCTCCGCACCCGACCCCCGAGCATCATCACGGTGACGTTCGAGCGGCGGCGCCAGGAGCATCGCCAGCTGCGGTGAGTTGACGACCACCATCAGCTCGACTTCGGTCGGCAGCAGCTCGGCGAACTGCCGCGTCGTCGTGCCGGCGTCGATCACGATCGCGCCCTCGTCGGGCAGCTCGGCCAGCGCAGCCTTGCCGATGCGCGCCTTCTCGGCGGTGAGCACCGTCTCCCGGGCCGACGACCGCCGGCTCGAAGCCCAGCCGCTCGATCGCGATCGCTCCGCCGTGCACCCGGCGGACCAGCCCAGCTCGCTCGAGCGCGGTGAGATCGCGCCGAACCGTCTCGGGCGTCACGTCCAGCTCCGTCGACAGCGACGCGACATCGACGCGGCCGGTCTCGCGGGCCCGGCGCACGATCTCCTGCTGGCGCTCTTCCGCGAACATTGTCTGTTTCCCCCCGATTTCGAGCCCGTTTGCCTGGGTTCATGTTGCGTTGTATCTGAATGCACCGCGCTAGGTCAAGCTCGGGTCACGAATATGGGCGATCAAATGCGTGCTGTCGGCATGTCGAGCTGACGACGGCCGCGGGTTGCCCCGCTCGCTGGCCGACCGGGGCGGGCCCGTCCGCCGGTTCCAGCGTTCGTTTGTATGGGTTTGCGATCGACCACGTGGCCTTGCCGGCGCGGGACGCAGAGGCGTCAGCGCGACACTTGGCAGACGTCCTCGGTGTCGAAGATCCGGTACCCGACGGGCCCGACAACGACATGTTCAGCGTTGCACTCGGTGGTGGCAGCGTTCTCTTCGCCCTGCACGGGCTCGCCGTGGCGGGCCTTGCCGGCGGCGACCGTTCCGCGGTGCGGTTGCTCGCGCTGGCCGAACGGCTCGGGGTGCTACGGGAGTTCCAGCCGACGATGTCGGCGGAGCGGGCCCGGCGGATGGCCGAGAACGCCGACGGGGCGGCGTACGCCGACGCTGTGTCGGAGTACGCCGCCCTGGGGTGGGACGAGTTGCGGGAGGCGGCCCGCGCTGTCGTGGCGGTTAGTTCGGGTCGCGGTTGAACGTCGAGGTCGACCAGAGGTAGCCGAGCACCGCGAGACCCAGGCACCAGACGATGGCGAGCCACCCGTTGTGGCCGATCTCGCTGCCGAGCAGCAGGCCCCGCAGGGTTTCGATGGCAGGCGTGAACGGCTGGTACTCGGCGATCGGCTGGAACCAGCCCGGCATCCCGTCGACCGGGACGAAGGCGCTGGAGAGGAGCGGCAGCAGGATCAGCGGCAGCGCGTTGTTGCTGGCGGCCTCGGCGTTCGGGCTGACCAGGCCCATGCCGACCGCGATCCAGGTGAGCGCGAGGGCGAACAGCATGAGCAGCCCGAACGCCGCCAGCCACTCCAGGGCGGTTGCGTCCGTGGACCGGAAGCCGATGGCCACGGCGACGGCGCCCACGAGGACCACGCTCATGATCGACTGCAGCACGCTGCCGACGACGTGCCCGACGATCACCGAAGGGCGGTGGATCGCCATCGTGCGGAAGCGGGCGATGATGCCCTCGGTCATGTCGTTGGAGACGGACACCGCGGTGCCGATCGTGGTGCTGCCGATCGTCATCAGCAGGAGGCCCGGCACGAGGTAGGCGATGTATGCCGAGCGTTCGGCGCCGCTGCCGATGCCCGAGCTCAGTGCGTCGCCGAAGATGTAGACGAAGAGCAACAGCAACATGATCGGCGTGAGCAGCAGGTTCAGGGTCAGGGACGGGTAGCGCCGCGCGTGCAGGAGGTTGCGGCGCAACATCGTGGACGAGTCGCGCACGGCGAGGGAGAGGGAGCTCATCGGACAGACTCCTGGGCGGCTGGGCTGGCTGGGCAGGCTGGACTGGCCGGGCTGCGGGTCGGTGCCGGTCAGGGCGAAGAACACATCGTCGAGGTCGGGGGTGTGCACGGTCAGCTCGTCCGCCTCGATGCCGGCAGAGTCCAGCCAGTCGAGGACGGAGCGCAGCTCGCGCTGGCTGCCGTCGCTGGGGATCTGCAGCGCCAGTGCCTCGTCGTCCCGGGTGATCTCGCGCAGGGCGAGGGCGGCGCTCTGGTACGCGGCCGGGTCGGAGAAGCGCAGCCGCACGTGTCCGCCGGGGATCAGCCGCTTCAGCTCCTCGGCGGTGCCCTGGGCGGCGATCTTGCCGTCGTTGAGCACGGCGATACGGTCGGCGAGCTCATCTGCCTCGTCCAGGTACTGCGTGGTGAGGAAGACGGTGACGCCGTCGGAGACCAGCTCGCGGATGATCTGCCACATGTTGTGCCGGGAGCGCGGGTCGAGGCCGGTGGTCGGCTCGTCGAGGAAGATGATCCGCGGGTTGCCGACCAGCGTCATGGCGAGGTCCAGGCGGCGCTTCATGCCGCCGGAGTAGGTGGAGGCGGGCTTCTTCGCAGCCTCCATCAGGTCGAAGCGCTCCAGCAGCTCGACGGCAACCCGCCGCCCCTCGCGGCGGGAGAGGTGGTGCAGGTCCGCCATGAGGAGCATGTTCTCCTCGCCGGTGATCAGGCCGTCGACGGCGGAGAACTGTCCGGTGACGCCGATCGCGGCGCGGACCGCCTGTGGGTCGGCGGCCAGGTCGTGGCCGCCGATGTGGATGTCGCCCGTGCCCGGGTCGGGGGCGATGAGGGTGGAGAGGATCTTAACGGCGGTGGTCTTGCCGGCGCCGTTCGGGCCGAGCAGGGAGAAGATCGTTCCTTCGGGGACGGCCAGGTCGACGCCGTCGAGCACGACCTTGTCGCCGTAGGACTTGCGCAGCCCGTTCGCCGCGATGGCCAGGTTGGTCATGATGGTGCTCCTTGAGAGGCTGCGGGTCAGAGGCTGCGGGCGGCGATGTCGCCGTGGGAGGTGGTGGCGTGGATGTCGAGTTCGGCGGTGCCATCGTTCTTGAGGGCGTTGCTGATGCGGCCGAAGCCGGTGCCGGCGTCCAGGGCGGCCGAGACGCCGGCGGCGGCGCCGACCGAGATGTCGCCGGACTGGGTGCGGAGCACGACCGTGCCGCGCACGGCCTCGGCGATCCGGATGTCGCCCCTTGCGGTGCTGATCTCCGCGGGGCCGTTGAGCCGGCCGACCTCGACGTCGCCGTCGATCGCGGTGAGGCGGACGCTCGCGGCCTCGTCGAGCTTGATCTGGCGGTATGCGCCTTCGAAGGCGACGTCGCCGAGGCGGCCGACCGCCCGGAATTCGGCGCTGGCGGCCTTGGCCTCGACCCGGGAACCGGCGGGCAGCTGGACCGTCACCTCGATGGATCCTGATGGGCCGAGGTATTGGTTCTTCGTTGACGTCTCGATCCGCAGGCCGCCGTCGTCGTAGTCGACCTTGGTCTGCTCCGCTGCCTTCACGTCGCGGCTCTTCGAGGCGCTGGCGGGCCGGACCTCGACCGTGGTGTCGGCCCGGTCGACGGCGACGAACCGGACGCGCCCAGCGGGGATGTCCAGGACGGCGGTGATCGGGGCGGGGGTGTCGAACTTCTGCATCGCGCTTTCCTCTGCTCGTTGTTTCTTACACCAGAAACGCTACGTTGCATTCGTTATTCCAGCAACGAGCATGTTGCGGAGAGGCAGAGTCAGTGCAGGTCAGAGCGATAGAATCATTGCGATGGCAATGAACCTTAATGCAACAGAGGAAGGATGGCCGTTGCAATAGATTGGGAGCGAACGCTATGTTGGCGGCATCAACGAGCACGGAAGAGGTCGCGATGCCGGGAGGCAGGCTCACCCAGCAGGAACGCCAGCAGATCGCGCAGGGGCTGGCCAACGGCCTCGCCTACGCGGAGATCGCCAGACGCCTCGATCGTCCGACCTCGACGATCACGCGTGAGGTCATGCGCAACGGGGGCCCCACCGCCTACCGCGCCGACCTGGCCCACCGCGCCACCGAACGCCGCGCCCGCCGGCGCACGCAGGCCGCGCCCCGAGGGCTGGACGCGCCCCCGCAGCCCCACGGACGCGACGCCGAGGCCGTGCGCGAGTACGAGGAGACGCTCACCACTGTCATGGAGGCCTCGGGCCTGCCCAAGATGATGTCCCGGGTGCTGACCTGCCTCTACACCACCGACACGGGCAGCCTCACCGCCTCCGAACTCGCCCAACGCCTCCAGGTCAGCCCGGCGACCATCTCGAAAGCGATCACAGTTCTCGAAAGCCAGGGGCTCGTCCGTCGGGAACGCGACGAACGCCGCCGCGACCGCTACATCGTCGACGACGACATCTGGTACCAATCGATGGTGGCCAGCGTCCGGTCCAACGCCCAGGTCGTCGAGACCGCACGGCAGGGCGTCGCCATCCTCGGCCCCGGCACCCCGGCCGCCAACCGCCTCGAGAACGCCGCCCGCTTCCTCGACTTCGTCGGCGAGAGCATGGCACGCGCCGCGGAGCAGGCCCGCGAGGTCCTCTACACGAAAGCCGAAACGACCTCAGGCGGCACTGCCAAGCCACGTTCAGATCGCAAATAGACAGCCATCTTGATGGTCCAAGCCAGTGGTGCCCGCGCCGGATCCTTCAACCCGAGCCGACCCCATCGCGTCCTCGGGTGACCACTCCCGGCGCATGAACGCTCCCACCCTCCGCCGACCACTCGACCGGCCTAACGAAGCGGCCGCCCTCGAAGCAACGGGGCCGTCAGGAGACCCGACGGCTACTTGCACCGTGGGTCAGTGATAGAAGCGCGGGGCCGAATCGGTCGGATTGGGACAGGCCCTCGACGAGCCGGCGGGCCGTCTCCCGGATCCGCTCGACGAACGCCGGGTCGGGAGTCGACAAGTCCGTAGTCGGGCGATGCCGTTGCGCCGACAAGGCCGCGAACTGCTCCGGCGTCAGCCGCTCAAGCTCCGCAGCCGTCCACAACCGGCCGTCGTCGACCCAGCCCTCCTCCCCACCTCGGGCTCAGGGTCTTCAGTACCAAACGGCGGCGTCATCCCCACGAGCCTCTTACGGCGAGGCCAACGACGTTTGGGGAGGTGTAACAGAAGGTGCAAGACACCTCAAGTGCCCAGGATGCGGTGCATTACACCTCGGCCGAGAACGACAAAGGCCCTGGCCAGCAGCACTGACCAGGGCCTTCGTGTTGTACCCCCCCTGGGACTCGAACCCAGAACCTGCGGATTAAGAGTCCGTTGCTCTGCCAATTGAGCTAGAGGCGCACGGGGCCGGTGAGGCTACCACCGGACCCTTGGGGTGACCGAGGGGATTCGAACCCCCGACCTCCAGGACCACAACCTGGCGCTCTAACCAACTGAGCTACGGCCACCATGGGAACCGACAGCGTACTCGACCGTCCCGGTCGCTCCGCCAACCAGAAGCGCTCATCCCGCCTCACCGGGGGGCAAGGTCGTCAGGCGCCGGGTGCTCGGTAGCCGACCGACTTCTTCGTCGCCTCGTCGACCTCCTCGGGGGAGATCAGGACGACAGTCTTGATCGAGGCGGCCCCCGCGGCCGCCACCGTGAGGCCGATCGCGGCCACGGTGACGTTGTCCGGCAACTCCGCGATCACGTACACGTCATCGGCGCCGAAGGCGAAGTCGAACGTGTCGACCCGTCCGCCCAGGCCCTCGACGAGTTGCTGGACCATCGAGCGGCGGCTGGTGCCACCCTCGCTGAGCACTCCCTTCACGCCGTCGGCTGTGTAGGACACCTGCCACAGGTAGCGCGCCATGGGACTCTCCTGCCCGCCGAGGCCCCGGGCCCCGGCCCAGGAGCATCGTCCGCCCGCTCCCGGCGTCCGTCAAGGCCACCGCCCTCGGCCACTAGTGGGGTGGCGCTGAAGTAGCCGCCGGTTACGCGCGTCCACCACTTGGCGTGGGGCGCGAGGTCACGATGGTCGGGTCGTGTCGTCGATCCGTGGGAGGTGGTCGTGGCTCGTCCTGCGTCGGTGTTCGTGCGGGAGTTGTCGCCGGAGGAGGCGGTCAGAGCTGCGTCGGATCTCGCGCCAGTCGAAGGTGTTCGCGTTGCGTCAGCGGGCGCAGATCGTGTTGGCGTCCGATGCCCGGTCCTCGGCGCCGGAGATCGCCCGGGTGCTGCAGACCGATGAGAACCAGGTGCGTCGGGTGATCGGCGAGTTCAACGCCGATGGGATGGCGTCGCTGCGCCCTCGTATCGGGGGCGGACGCCCGAGGAGGATCGATGACGCGGCCCGGGAGCAGATCCGCGGCATCGCTCTCGCCCGTCCCCGTGATCTCGGCGAGCCCGGCACCCGCTGGTCGCTGACGACGCTGCGCCGCTACCTGATCCGCAACCGGATCGTGACCTCGATCTCCAAGGAGCATCTGCGGCGGATCTTGCAGTCGATGGGGATCACCGCCCAGCGGACCCGCACCTGGAAGTGGAGCAACGACCCGCTGTTCGAGGTCAAGAAGGACTGGGTGCTGGCCGCCTACAAGGCCGCCGAGGCCGGCACCCTCGACGGGGTCGTCGTGTCCTTCGACGAGTGCGGACCGATCTCGCTCAAGCCGCACGCCGGGCAGCGGCTGGTTCACCAACGGCCGGCCCGGCCGGCAGCGGGCCACCTACCACCGCCACCACGGCACCCGCAAGCTGCTGGGCGCCTACGACGTCGGCGCCGACCGGCTGTGGGGGCAGGTCGAGAAGCGGCGGGTCACCGGCGCGGTCGTGCTTGGAGTTCCTCCGCGACATCCGTCGCCGCTACCCGGCCGAGGTCACCGTCTACATCGTGATGGACAACCTCTCGGCGCACTGGACCCCCGACATCCGCCGCTGGGCGGTCGAACAACAACGTCGGGCTGCTGCCGACGCCGACCAACGCCAGCCACCTCAACCGCATCGAGTGCCACTTCTGGGCCTTCGTCGAGTTCGTCATCAAGGGCAGCGACTACGCCGACTGGACCGAGTTCACCAAAGCCACCCAGGCCTACATCCGCCGCCGCAACCGCGACCACCACGACCCCCGCATCATCGAACTCGAGAACCGCCGCAAGGTCGCCTGAGTTACCGGCGGATCGATCCGCGCCGCCCCACTAGCG
>CAVTKV010000007.1:0-657849 GCA_963735395.1 uncultured Acidimicrobiales bacterium
AGGTCGAGCACGTCGGACGCACGCTGGCGCGCCGCCCGGGTGGGCAGGCCGGCGAGCTCGCCGAAGGTGGCCACGACGTCGGCCGCCGTCTGGTCGAGGGGTAGGCAGTCGTGCTCGGGCATGTAGCCGAGCCGGCTGCGGATGCCGACCGGATCGGCGGCTGCGCCCGGACACCTCGAGCCAGCCCGACGACGGCTGCATCAAGCCGAGCATCAGCCGGAACAGCGTGGTCTTGCCGGCGCCGTTGGCGCCGACCGGTCACCGACCCCGGGGGCACGTCGACGGACAGGCCGGCCAAGCACGCGGTCGACCCGCCGGCGTAGGTCATGGTCAGCCCGGCGGCACGCAGCATGGGGGGAGCGGGCATGAGCTGCATCGGGCCGCAGTCTCGCGCAGGTGCGCGGCGTCGCCGTGGCGCCCGGTTCGGCGGTGCCGACCGGGACTACCCTCGGCGTCGGGTGAGGTGCACGAGCACGTCCACCCCTGTGAGGAGGCGGTGCCATGTACTCGACCCTCCGGATCTACGAGATGGCGAGCGACTGGGACGACGAGCTCACCCGCCAGCTCGACGAGGGGTTCCTCCCTGCCCTGCAGGCGCTGCCGGGCTTTGTCTCCTACCAGGCCATCGAGGCGGGCCCACGCGTGTTCGCCTCGGTCACGATGTTCACCGATCGCGCCGGCGCGACGGCGTCGGACCGGCTGGCCGGGCAGTTCGTCCAGCAGCACGTCGCCGACCGGTTCCCCAGCCCGCCGGAGATCACCTGTGGCGAGGTACGCATCAGCGCAGGGGCGACGCTCTCCGCACGCTCACTGTGAGGGAAACCTCGCGGAGCGGCGGCACCGCCACGAACGTGCCGGTTGCAGCTCGACGCGGCGGTGTCGGTGGTGTAGCCGGCCGTTCGACGTCGTGCCGGGGCCCGGGTCGCCCAGGGAGTACTGCCGGCGGAGCTGCCGGCAGCGCGACTGCAGGCCCGGCGACATCGGCGCCGACCTGGGCTGGGCGCCGCGCGGCTCGGTGGCGCACCCGTCCGAGCTCGACGCGCTCCACGACCGGCTGTACGAGCTCGAGGCTGCCATCGAGGACGTCGACCGGGACCTCGCCGCCGCAGCGCCTCCGGGGGAGCACGGACGCCCGCGAGGCGCTGAACTGGATCCCTCGCGGCCGCCCGCCCACTGACCTCGTTGCGATTCGGGGAGACCGGCGACTGACCGGCACACTGGGCGATCGTGACCACGCCGCACCCGCACATCGCCGTGATCCAGCACGAAGACGGCTGCCCGCTCGGCCTGTTCGACGGCTGGATGCGGTCCGCTGGCGCCGCGGTGGCGGTCGTCCGCCCCGATGCCGGCGACCGGCTGCCGTCCGTCGGCGAGATCAACGCGCTCGTCGTCCTCGGCGGGTCGATGTCGGCCACCGACGACGATCGCCACCCGTGGCTGCCCGGGACAAGGGACCTGCTGCGCCACGCCGTCGACGCCGGGCTCCCGACGCTTCGGGATCTGCCTCGGGCACCAGCTGCTGGTCGTCGCCTGCGGCGGCCAGGTAGAGGCCAACCCGGCGGGCAAGCAGACGGGGGTCGTGCCCGTGGGCTTCACCGGCGCCTCGACCTCCGAACGTCTGTTCGCTTCAGTGGCGGCCGGGGCGCCGGCGGCGGGGATCCAGTGGAACAGCGACATCGCTGTCGACCTGCCGGCCGCCGCCACGGTCCTGGCGACGACGCCCGCCGGCGTCGCCCAGGCGATCCGCGTCGGCGCCGTGGCCTGGGGCGTGCAGTTCCACCCGGAGGCCGACCACGACATCGTCGCCGCCTGGGCCGAGTCCGAGGGGCCGGTGACGCCGGCCGAGAAGGCCGCGCTCGCCGACATCGCCGGCGCGGCGCCCGACCTGGAGGCGACGTGGCGGCCCCGCGGCCCGCTTCGTCGAGATCACGCGTCCGACCGCCCGGGTCGTTGACCCCGCGGTGGTTACGTCACTGTGACGTAACCACGGTGCCATCCGCAGGTTGGCGCGGCTGGGCACCGGCGCGGCCAGGTCGGCTCGGACCTTCCAGCGATGCATCTGCGGAATGTTCGGGCCGCCAGGACTGGGCTCGAGTCGGCCCGGGCACACACGGCGAACATGGGCGCGTTGGGGACAGGCGGAAGGCGAGCGCCGGACTCGCCACTTGACAGAACGTGGATTCTGGGCGCTCCATGAGTGCGGGCGGAGTCCTCCCATCGGTTCGGGCCCCTTGTTGCAGCGACACGCAGATGTCAGTGAAAACGACAACGTTGTGTCAGTGAAAACGTCCGGAGTCCCTGGTCAGGGGCACATCGGTCGCACGTGGCGTTTCCCCTGGTCCGAAGGACCGATGTGCCTGGCGGGTCGTTCCACCTTTCGGCTGGTGAACCGCGGCGGCCCGGCTGGTTACCGTGAGCCGATGTCTGGCCAGCTCGGAGCATGGTGGCGCCGCCTTCCCGACCTCGGTCAGGACCTCATGGTGGGTGTCCTGGTCGTCGTGGGCTGGACGGCTGCCACGCTACCGCGGTGCAGCTACCCCGGTGGGTGACGGGGACAAGCTCGCGCTGCCGTTGGGCCCGAACCAGGTGGCGATGTGGGCGACGGCGGCGGTGCTCACGCTCCGGCGCATGGTGCCGCCTGCAGCCCTGCTGCTGTGGTGCCGCTCTACGTCGGGGTGCTGAGCCTGCCGCTGTACGACCTGGGTCCACCCGGTGCACCCGGTGGAGGCGTGCTCACCCATGCCACCGAGTTCCACCTGCTGCCCGTCCTCGCCGTCGCTTACCTGGTCGCGCAGTCGGGTGCCGTCAGCCCGCTGGTGGTGGGCGCCGTGTGCCTGGCAGGCACGGGGTTGCTGTTCGGCGACCTCGACGACCTGACGCTGGCTCGCGGCTTCGACTGGTCGCGGGTGCTGTTCGCGCTGTTCGTGGTGGCGGGCACCACGTTCCTGGGGGCGCTCGTGCGTGAGCAGCGGCGGTTGCGAGGGGTCGAGGCCCAGCAGGTCGTCGCCGAGGAGCGCACCCGCATCGCCCGCGAGCTGCACGACGTCGTCGCCCACCACCTGACCGCCGTCATCATCCGGGCGCAGGCCGCCGACCGGGTGCGGGCGACCCGGCCCGAGGTCGCCTCGAGAGCGCTCGGGTGGATCGCCGAGACGGCGAAGGAGGCGCTCACCGCCATGCGGAGCACGGTGCGGGTGCTCGGGCGCGACGGCGACGCCGCCGGCGCTGGCGCCCCGAACCGACGCCGTGGAGCGACCTCCGGTCCACGCTGGCCCGCGGGTCGGCGAGGCCGGCCTCGACATCGAGCTCCGCCTGCCCGAGCCGCTGCCGGACCTCGAGCCCCAGGTCGAGCTGGCCGCGGTCCGCATCGCGCAGGAGGCGCTCACCAACGCCATGCGCCACGCCGCGGCCCGCCGGGCGGTGGTGACGCTGCGCTGCGACGCCGACGGGGTGGTGGTCGACAGTCGACGACGACGGCACGAGCGGCCCGCCGTCGGCCCGCCGGCGCGACGGCACCGGGTTGGTCGGCATGCAGGAGCGGGCGGCGGCCTGCGGCGGCCGCCTGCGCATCGGCACCAGCCCGCTCGGCGGCTGGCGGATCGGCGCTGGCTCCCGGCCCGGGCGGCGTGGCCGTGATCCGGGTCGTGGTGGTCGACGACCAGGCGGTGATCCGCACCGGCCTGCGGACGATGCTCGAGCACGAGACCGACCTCACCATCGTCGGCGAGGCCGGCAACGGCGCCGAGGCCGTCGAGGTCGTCGCCAGCGCCCGTCCGGACGTCGTCCTGATGGACGTGCGGATGCCGCGAGGTCGACGGCATCGAGGCGACCCGCCGGATCCTCGCCGGCGCGGACGCCGTCACCGCCGGCCGTGCTCGTCCTCACCACCTTCGACGACGACGAGTACGTGTTCGGCGCGCTCCGGGCCGGGGCCGCCGGGTTCCTGCTCAAGGACGCCGGTCCCGACGTGCTCGTCGCCGCCGTCCGCACCGTCGCCGCCGGCGACGCCCTCGTCGACCCGTCGGTCACCCGCCGGCTGGTCGAGCGGTGGGTGGCGCTCGAGGCGTCGAGCGCCGTCGACGCCCGCCCCGTGCCGGCCGCGGTCGGGACCCTCAGCGCCCGGGAGCGGGAGATCCTCGTCGGCCTCGCCCGGGGCCGGACCAACCGGGAGCTGGCCGACGACCTGATCGTCAGCGAGGCCACGGTGAAGACCCACGTGAGCAACCTCCTGACCAAGCTCGGCGTCCGCAGCCGCGTGCAGGCGGTGGTCATCGCCTACGAGGCGGGCGTCGTCCGGCCGGGCGACGGCCGCTTCAGTCCCAGGCAGGAAAGCGGATGGTGAAGGTGGCGCCGACGCCGCTGGTGCTCTCGACGATGATCGAGCCGCCCAAAGCGTCGACCAGCTGCTAGCAGATGGCGAGGCCGAGACCGCTGCCACCGGTCCCGCGGGGGCGGCACCGGTCGGGCGCGCCAGAAACGGTCGCGAACACGTGGGGAGGTGCTCGGGAGCGATCACCGCGCCGTTGTCGGCGACGCCGAGGGCCACGATGTCGCCCGCCCGGGCCAGCCGCAGCGTCACCCGGCCCCCTTGGGTGTGTAGCGCAGCGCGTTGGCACGAGGTTCCCTAGCACCTGGCGCAGCCGCAGTGGGTCCGTGTCGACCACCGGTCGGCGTCCCCGCGTGAGCTGCTGACGTTTGGCGACCAGCTCAATCGACTCCGTAGCAGTTTCAGGTCTTGGCGAGCAGACGGCGGCGGAGCTTCGTCGGGGCCAGCGGTGGTGCCGGGCGGATCGGCTCGTCGGTCACGATCTGGAAGAGGGCTCGTCGATCGGTTCGGGCGCCCTTGCCACTCGGTCCCCGGCCGAACAGGGCCAGCAACACGGCGCGAACCCCGGTCGCCTGACACCACTCGCTGAAGGCGCGTGCTTCGGCGGGGTCCTCGCCGGCGAACTCGTCGAACAGCAGCAGGGTGCCGGCACCGACGAGCGGCGTGAGCCAATCGAGTGCGCAGCGGGTGGACTCGAACAGGTCGGCGTCGAAGTGGGCCAGGCTGACCCGGCCGATCTCGGCGGCGAGGTCGGCGGTGAGAGACGACTCGAAGAACCCATCCACGATTCGCACGCCGCGCAGGGTCGGCACGGGAGTGGCGAACGTCCCGGCCGGGAGGTGCTCGTAGTCGTCGGGTAGCCCGCGAACGAGTCGCAGGCGTAGATCCGCTTCTGACGCTGGGCCCGGTCCCAGATCGCAGACCGCCACAGCTCGTCGCGGATCACCCGGATGGAGTCACCCTTCCACACCCCGAACTCGATGATGTGGCCCGGGATGGCTCGGGCGAGCTGCACGGCGAGCTCGATCACCTGGCTGCCGCGAGGGGTAGGTGACATGACCGGCGGTCTCGGTCCAATCGCCGTCGCCACCCCAGCACCACTCGAGGACGTTGCTCGTGTCGGAGGTGGTGTCGGCACCAACGTCGGCGCTCATCGCCCGCCTCCCTCGTCCGAGATGCTGTGGGCTGGCCGGGGCCGCTCGCCGTCGGTGGTGCATCGACGCATCCTCCGCACCGACGGGTGGTGGTCCCCCAGCGCCCGATGCAGCGTGCACGACTCGTCCCAGATGGCGACGTCACCCTCGGACCAGTGCCAGCGCAGCGAGCGGTTGGGATCCACGGCCACGTCGTGGAGGTGGGACAGCAGGACATCGGATTCGTCCGGGTGCAGCTCGGGGATCCGCTCGAGGTACATCGGGCAGACGAACAGGCAGGGCGCATCCGTGTCTGGATGGGCCCGGACGAGGGGATGGCGGACCGGAGGGTGGGCCTCCTCGAACCGGCTGGCCAGCTCTGCGCCATGCCGGTCGACCACGGTTCGACGTAGCGAGGCGTCGACGCCGTGCCAGCCGGTGAGGGTCGAGCAGAGCGCCTGGAGGGCGGGCGACAGCGCCTCGTAGGCCGCCGGCAGGCTGGCCCACAACGTGTCGCCTCCGCTGGGTGGTATCTCCAAGGCCTGCAGGATCCCGAACCGCGGGGGAACCTCGAGCCAGCTCAGGTCGGTGTGCCAGGGGAACTCCGCCGGCGGATGGGCCGGGGTGTCCTCGATCACCGATATCCGCTGCTCGCGTCCGGTGAACCGCTGCAGCGGGTGCACCGTCACGGTGCCGAAGCTCATCGCCACCTCCCTGAAGCGCCCCTCGTCTCGGCCGAATCCCCGGATGAACACGACGTGGTGGTCGACCACGAGCTGACGGAGCTGCGACGGGCCGTCGTGCCCGACCTCGTCGAGGTCGCCGGCGTCGACCACGGCGCCGATCACGCTCGACAAGCGCTGCGCACGCAGTGGCGACGCCGGGGTAGCGGGCCGCGGGGCCGTGAGCGCCTGACCGTTCTCGGGGACACGTTTCGGCATCCCCCCACGTTCACCCCCGACACCCGTCGGGCACATCGGTCGCATGTGGGGTGTCTCCTGGTCCGAAGGACCGATGTGGCTGGCGGGTCGTTCCCCCTTTCGGCCGATGAACCCGCGACCGCCCCGCTGGTTACCTACACGGGGCTTGTGCGGCGAGCTACCGGTGGGCGGCTATCGGGAGCCGATCGGCGGGCCATACCCGGCCCACATGCCCGTCGCTGGGAGGCGTGGCCACGATGACGAACCAGGAGACCCGCATGAACGACACGAATGACACCGTTTCCAGCTCGCGGTGGCGGCGGCGGACCGTGCTCGGCGCGCTCGGTGCCGCGCCGGTGGCCGTCGGAGCGGTGCTGTCCGGCATCGCCCCCGGGACCGACACCGGCACCGTCCTCGCCGCGTCCGAGCCGTCCGGGGACGACCGGATCCCGCCGGACACTCGGCCCGGCGGAGCCTACGACCGGTACGTGGCGGAGCTGGCCGCGCAGGACAAGTTCTCCGGCGTGGTGCTGCTGTCGCACCGGGGCCGGACGGTGCTGTCGCGCAGCTACGGCATGGCCGTCAGGGAAAGAGGGATCCGCAACCACGAGGACGTCGCGTTCAACCTCGCCTCGGCGAGCCAGCCGTTCCTGGCGGTGGCCGTCCTGCAGCTGGCGCAGCAGGGCGAGGTGACGCTGTCGGACACGGTCGGCACCCACCTGAATGGCATCGCCACGGACATCGCCGAGCAGGTGAACATCCACCACCTGCTCACCAGCACCTCCGGGATAGACGCCCCGGAGCCGGACTGGCAACGCATCTTCAACAGCCGTGAGGAGGTGCACGAGTACAACCAACAGTGGGCCCGGCAGGCGACGCTGGTGGGCGTCCCCGGCTCGACCGACAACGGCCACACCGCCGGCGCCGGCGTCGGCCTGGCCATGGCCGCGCAGATCGTGGAGGCCGTGACCGGCATGACGTACTGGGACTACGTGCACGAGCACGTCTTCGGACGCGCCGGCATGACCGGCTCGGCGTTCTACACCAGGGACCAGTGGCTCACCGACGAGCACATCGCCCACCCGTACATGCGCCAGGCCGACGGCAGCCGGGTGGACGCCGTCCGCAACCTCGACAAGGGCAACCTGAACCCGCAGGCACCAGACAGGAATCCGGGCCGCAGCTTCATCGGCCACGCCTCAGGCGAGGGCTTCGCCACCGCGCCGGACCTGGTCCGGTTCGCGCGCACGCGCTGAGCGACGGCACGGTGCTGGACCGGCCCTACGCCGACTTGTTCACCGGGGCCAAGCTCCCCGGCCACACGCCCACGTCGTATGCGGCGTACACGATGCCGGTCCACATCATCAACGGCCGCCAGTGGGTGTTCGGGCGCGGCGGCGGCGGCGGCGGCATCTCCGTCAACTGGAACATCTACCCCGACACCGGCTGGGTCGGAGTCGTCCTCAGCAACTACGACGACCTCCTGGAGTTCGGGGAGATCCTCGCCCAGGAGCAGCAGGCCATCACCGGCCAGCCAGTCGACCCACCAGGCGGCGGCGGCTGACGCGCGGCCACGACTCCCCGACACGAACAGAAGGGATCTCCTGACGTCCTCGTGGGAGGCTTCACGCCCGGCCCGGTAGTGATGGCCAAGGCCTCATGTCGTTGTGAGCGCACGTTCTGGGGCAGCCGAGGGCGCATGTGACCTGACCCGAGCCGTCGATCTGGCGCGGTCGAGGAGTCTTCGCCGAACGCGTAGCGTCGCCGCCATGCCTGCCCCGCGCTGGTTCTTTCGCTTCATGTACGACCGCGAGAGCGCGGCCTGGGAGCGGCGACGCGACGAGCCGGAGCATCGTGAGCTGGTCGAGCGGACCGCCGATGAGCTGGCGAACGTGGTTGCACCGCCCGGACCTGTAGCCGACCTCGGCTGCGGACCTGGCGCGCACGCGCTCGCACTCGCGTGGCGCGGTTATGACGTCGTCGGTGTCGACGGGTCACCTCGCATGGTCGAGGTCGCGCGGGCACGAGCCGCGCGCGACGAGGTCGACGCGACGTTTGACGTGCACGACGTCAGCGCGCCGCTCCGCTTCGCGGACGCGTCGCTCGGAGGTGTCCTCGCGATCCTCGTCGTGCAGCACCTCCCGGATCCTGCGGCCTTCATCGCCGAGATCCGGCGCTGCCTCCGGCCGGGCGGGTACTTGTTGATCACCGCTCCCGTCTGCGACGGCACGTCGCTCACGTCCCAGAGCCTGTACTGGCGGCTGCGCGCAGCGTGCTACCACCGCGTGCCCGGCGTCGTCCGCTTCTACGACACGAGCTCCCTCCCTCGTCTCGTCGAGGACCAGGGCTTGACCGTCGTCGAGTGCAACGGCGAGCCCGGTCGCGTGAGCGTGTTGGCACGCGCGTAGCGTTGCTCGCCGTTCAGCAACACCGCATCCAGAGCCGTCGTTCTGGACGACGAACATGCCGGCCGTCGTCGCTCCGTATCCTCCTCGGTCGTGGCCATCGTCGATCGGTTCCGCAAGAAGCCCGAGATAGAGCTGACTGCCGAGCTCGTGCGAGAGCTGCTGCGGGACCAGCAGCCCGACCTGGCTGACCGTCCTCTCACGCTCGGCGCACGCGGTTGGGACAACCAGTTGTGGCGGCTCGGCGACGATCTCGCCGTCCGGCTCCCCTGGCAGACCGAGACAGCAGATTCGCTGCTGCTCAAGGAGAACACCTGGCTTCCCGTCCTGGCCCCGCTCTTGCCCCTTCCAGTCCCCGTTCCCCAGCGCCTCGGTCAACCCTCTGCGCGATACCCCCATCCCTGGATCGTCACGACTTGGGTCCCAGGTATGCCCGCCGACCGTGCTCCCGCCACGTGCAGCGGCCCGGCAGCCGATGCGCTGGCAGCCTTCCTGACCGCCCTGCACCGGCCCGCCCCCGCCGGGGCGCCGGAAGGACGCGGGAGAGGAGGAGCACTGACGCAGGTTGCGAAAGGCGTCGCACGGCAGTTCGACGCAATGACGGACCTCTACACCGCAGTGGCCGAGACCGAGCAGGAGCCGCCTCCCGATCCGGACACAGTCCGAGCGATCTGGGACGACGCGGTAGCCGCGCCCGGATGGGAAGGGCCGCCGCTGTGGCTGCACGGGGACCTGCACCCAGCCAACGTCCTCACCGCGGACGGCAACTTCTGTGGCGTGGTCGACTTCGGCGACCTGTGCGCTGGCGATCCAGCCCTCGACCTGGCCGCCTGTTGGACACTCCTCCCGGATCACGAGGCGATCGAACGCTTCCAGTCGGCCTACCCGCCGGCTATGGACGACGCGACCTGGCGCCGTGCCCGTGGCTGGGCCGTGTGGCGGGCCCTCGGCAGCCTCGGTATCGCAGCGGCTGGTCACCCCGGTGGGAAGCCAAGCTGGGGTCCGCCAGCGCTCGCCTCCCTGCAACGTCTCACCGCATCAGTCGCGTAGCGACCTAGCACCTAGCCCCAAGGCACGGTCGTGGGGAACCCAACCCTCGCGGGCAGCTCGGCCATCGCGATCGAGGGCGTACCGAATCAGCGATCTGCTCGTGGCCGACATCGTCAGCGGCGTGGCACAGAACGCGCGGCGGCGCAGCCCGGACGAGGTGCCCTCCAACGCCGGATCGGAGGTCACGCGACGACGCAAACGCTTCCTGACACGGCACTAGATGCAACCCGGCACCCGTAGTAACCCCACCCGGCGACGGGCGCCCCCGCCACTCCCCCATCGGTCATCGAACGACCGTTCGCTGACAGTCGCTGTCGAATGATCGTGCGCTCTCAGCGAACGATCATTCGACCATCCCTGGGCCTTCCTAGGAGGAACGCTCGTAGCCCGGGGCACGTCGATCTGCGTCCGCGCCGGCAACAACGCCGATGGGTGCCGTGAACCGCACCGGGCGTGCCGTCGCCAAGCGGTCGCCTGCCTGTCGGCGCCACCCGGCGGCGACGGTGATGGAGCGGGGACCGTTGTGGAGCGGGTCTCGGGCAACGGCGATGACCGGCACGCCGATGCCGTAGGTGTGGATGCGGCGGGTGGGTTCGATCCGCAGGAAGCAGCCGCCGGGCTCGTCGAGCTCGCCGTGGGACACGATCCCGCGCAGCTCGTTGCGTGCGAGCAGGGCGGTGATCTCGGGATCGTCTTGCGCCAGCAGCGCGGCGGTGCCCTGGAACTGGACGTTGAACGGCGGCCCGACCGGCAGGCGCCGCACCGGGATGACGACACCGACCCGCCCGTCGGCGGCCACGTTGCGCGCCTTGCGGCTGGTCCGGTGGGTGTTGACGTAGAGCCGTTCGTCGACCGCGCAGTAGGAGACGCCCGCGGCGTGGGGGTGGCCGACCGGCGACACCGTGGACAGTACGGCGAAGTGGCGGCGGTGGATCGCCCGCCAGGTCCGCTCGATCTGGCGGGGGTCGTCGACCGGGTTCGGATCGGTGGTGGTCGGGTGATCGTGGGTTGTGGTGTTCATAGGTCCACCGTGCACCGGATTCGTCGGACGAGCCATGACCAGTGGTCCCCAATCGATGCTCGATCGTCCACGACACTGGATGATCGGTCGATCCCGGGAGAGAATGGCGCCATGGACGGATCGGGGCCGGGTCCGGCACTGGCGGAAGTGCTGCGCCAGCTCCACGTGTCGAGCGTGTTCTGCTGCCCGTCGGTGCTGACCGAGCCCTGGGGCCTGTCGGTCCCTCCCATGGAGGGCTGCCTGTGGTTCCACGTCATCACCTCGGGCACGGCGACGGTCGAGGTCGTCGCGGGCGACACCCGCACCGTCGTCGCTGGCGACCTCGTCCTGGTGCCGCACGGCACCGGCCATCGCGCCTGGGGCGCCGAGCCGGCGCCGACGCCGTCCGTCTTCGACCTGCCACACGATCACCTCAGCGAGCGCTACGGCGTGCTGCGCCACGGTGGCGGCGGTGCCCGCACCGACGTGGTCTGCGGCGGCGTGCGGTTCGAGCAGACCGCCGCCCGCCACCTCCTCGACGCCCTGCCCACCACCATCCACCTGGAGGGCGCCCGTGTGCCGCGCTCCGACTGGTTGCGGGCGACCCTCGACCTGATGGCCGACGAGACGAGCATCGTCCGGCCGGGCAGCGACGCCGTCGTCAGCCGGCTGTGCGACATCCTTGTCATCCAGGCCATCCGGGCGTGGATCGAGCGCGACCCCCGCGCCCGGACGGGTTGGCTCGGCGCCCTCCGCGACGACCACCTCGGGGCGGCGATCGCCGCCGTCCACCACGACCCGCGCCGCCGGTGGACCGTCGGCGCCCTCGCCGCCGAGGCCGCCATGTCCCGGTCGGCCTTCGCCGCTCGCTTCACCGAACTGGTCGGCGAACCTGCCATGCAGTACGTCTCCCGCTGGCGGATGCACCACGCCGCCGACCTGCTCGCCGACGGTGGGGTGTCCGTCCGCGAAGCGGGCCGCCGGGTCGGCTACGACTCGGAGGCGGCGTTCAGCCGGGCGTTCACCCGGGTGCTCGGCGCGCCACCCAGCACCATCCGGGCCTCCGCTGGTTCCGACGCCGCCCTCGTGGGCCTCGGTTTGCCGTAGCCCGGTCGTCGTCTGCCGGGCGCTACGTGCTCCGACCCTGAAATCCGCAACTAATGGTTGCGTAGGGCGGCCGGGCACTCTACGGTGAAGTGCAACCAAACATTGCACGACCGAGAGGGAGCGCCCAGCCATGGAGTTCGGGAGCATCGAGCGAGAGATCTACGTGGAGGCACCGCCCGAAACGGTGTTCGACGTCGTCAGCAGCTCCGACCACATCCGCGACTGGTGGAGCGCCGAGACCGACGTCGAGCCGGTCCCCGGCGGCACCGGCGAGCTGACGTGGCGTGACGAGGCGTCGGGCCGGGTCGACGTCGTGCCGATCACCGTGGTCGACGCGCAGCCGCCCCACCGCTTCTCGTTCCGGTGGACGCACGAGGCCGGCGAGGTGGCCACCGAGACGAACTCGATGCTCGTGACGTTCGAGCTCTCGCCATCCGGCACCGGCACCGTGCTCCGGCTCACCGAGACCGGCTTTCGCGAGCGGGGCTGGGAGATCGCCGTGCTCGAGGAGGCGTACCAGGACCACGTGCACGGCTGGGACTTCTACCTCCCCCGCATCGCCGAGGTCGCCGCACGATCGGCGGCCTCACCGTGATGATCGTCATCGACGACGACCTCTGGTCGGCGGTCGGCGACCCGACCAGGCGTCGCCTGCTCGACCAGCTGCTCAGCGATGGCGACGGCACGGCCACGAGCCTGAGCGAGCACGTGCCCGTCACCCGGCAGGCGGTCGCCAAGCACCTCGACGTGCTCGATCGCGCCGGACTCGTGCACGCCACCCCCGTCGGGCGCGAGAAGCGGTACCGGGTGGACGAGGCGCAGCTCGCCCGGGCGACCGCCCAGCTGGCGTCGGTCGGCGCCACGTGGGACGCCCGACTGCGGCGCATCAAGCGCATCGCCGAGGCGATCCACGGTGCCCAGCGATCCCAACAGCAAGCCAACGACAAGGAAGGAAACGACGATGGTTGACATCAAGCATCGCGTCGGCGCGACCGTCGCTCCCGAGAAGGTGTACGAGGCGCTCACGACCCGGGACGGCCTCGCCGCCTGGTGGACCACCGACACCACCGGCGACGGCGTGGTCGGCGGCACGATCGAGTTCCGCTTCGGCGATGCCGGCGGCTTCGACATGAAAGTGCTCGACCAGCGCCCGAACGAGCGGGTCGAGTGGGAGGTGACCGACGGTCCCGAGGAGTGGATCGGCACCCACGTCAGCTTCCACCTCACGGAGGAGGGCGACTACACGATCGTCCACTTCGCCCACGAGGGCTGGCGCGAGCCGGGCGAGTTCATGTCCCACTGCAGCACCAAGTGGGCCACGTTCCTGATGAGCATGAAGCAGCTGGTCGAGACCGGCACGGGCAGCCCCTACCCCGACGAGGTCCGGATCAGCAACTGGACCTGAGCCCACTCAGCGCTCCCCCGAGGGTCTCCGTCGTCCACGACGGAGGCCCCGCGTCGCCGGTGCTGAGCAGGCCGACCAGTCCGATGGCGAGCAGCGGTCCGAGGATCGCGCCCAGGTTCTCCATCGCCCGTTCGAAACGGTAGGCGTACTGCAGCAGCTTCAGGAGCTACAGCAGAAGTTCCCGATGCAGAAGGCGTCGAGGGCGGGGCAACCGGTGGGAGTTGTGGCCGAAGGCCGAGGCGCGACCGAGCGAGGTCGACGCCGGCTGAACGCGAAGGCCGGGACAGGCGAGCGCCAGATCGGCGACGACGGCTCCATCGGCGCTGGCTGAGTGGCCACGAGCACATTGGGACGAACGACCGTTCGCTGACACTCGTGTGGTTTTCACAGTCAGTTTCGTGTCGCTACACACAGCACCGCGGAATTTTGACACCTCGTTCACGACTCCGTACGTAACGTAAGCGGGGAGCCATAGCGAGCGGGCGGAGAACAGATCCCCGGGGGTGATCTCGTGATCCGTATGCCGCATACCGTCCGATCGCAGGCCGGCAGGCGCCGGTCGACGACAACGGCCGTCGTCGCCACCATGTCGGCGTTGCTGCTCGCCATCACGTCCGTCGTCGTGTCCAGTGCCGCCGCTCAGGCGGCGCCGACCGCGGCGACCGACACGGCGAGGGCCGACCACCGAGGGCCCGTCTACCTCGACGCCCGCCAGCCGACGCACCGGCGCGTCGCCGACCTGTTGCGGCGGATGACGCTCGAAGAGAAGGTCGGGCAGATGACCCAGACCGAGCGCGGGGCGGTCTTCGCCAACCCGTCGCTGATCGCCGAGTGGCAAGTCGGGTCCGTGCTGTCTGGCGGCGGCTCGACCCCACCGGTCAACGAGCCCGCGGCGTGGCTCGAGATGGTCAACAGCTTCCAGGAGCAAGCGCTGACCACGCGCCTGCAGATCCCGATCATCTATGGCATCGACGCCGTACACGGGCTCGGCATCGTGCAGGGAGCGACGATCTTCCCGCACAACGTCGGGCTCGGCGCGACCCGCGACACCCGACTGGTCGAGGCGATCGGCGAGGCGACCGCCGAGGAGACGCGGGCCATCGGCGTCCCGTGGAACTTCGCGCCCTGCGTGTGCGTCACCCTCGATGAGCGGTGGGGCCGCTCGTACGAGAGCTACGGCGAGGACCCGGGGCTGGTCACAGCGCTGGGCACCGCGGTGATCGACGGCCTACAGGGCCGCGACCTGTCGTCGGACGGCAGCGTGATCGCGACGCCGAAGCACTTCGCCGGCGACGGCCACACGCTGTTCAACGAGGAGACCGCCGAGGCCAACGAGGGCCTGCCGCCCGAGCAGCAGGCGTTCACCATCGACCAGGGCATCACGGTCACGAACCGGCGTGACTTCCTGCGCATCGACGTGTCGCCGTACGCGCACGCGATCCGCCGGGAGGACGTCACCAGCGTGATGCCGTCGTTCTCGAGCGTCGACTTCGTCGAGGACGGAGTCGGCAACCCCGTGAAGATGCATGCCAACCGCGACCTGATCACCGGCCTGCTCAAGGGGCAGCTCCGGTTCGACGGCTTCGTCATCTCCGACTGGGAGGGCATCCACCAGATCCCCGACCCGACCGATCCCACCAACACGGGTCTCACCCCGTTCAAGGTGCGGACCGGCGCGAACGCCGGCATCGATATGTTCATGCAGCCCAACAACGCGCCCGTGTTCATCGACATGCTGCTCGCCGAGGTCGAGGCGGGCCGGGTGAGCATGCGACGCATCGATGACGCGGTCAGCCGCATCCTGGCGGCGAAGTTCGAGCTCGGGTTGTTCGAGCAGCCCCTCGCCTCGGACGACAACCTCGACGAGGTCGGCAGCGACGAGCACCGGGCGCTGGCACGCCTGGCGGTCGCGGAGTCGCAGGTGCTGCTCAAGAACGACCGCGGCGTCCTACCGCTCGACCCCGAGGGCGACATCTACGTCGCAGGCCGCAATGCCGACAACATCGGCAACCAGGCCGGCGGCTGGACCACCCAGTGGCAGGGCGTCTCGGGCGACGACCTCGTTGGCACCACCATCCTCGAGGGCATCCGCGAGGTGGCGCCCGGCGCGAACATCACCTACAGCGCCGATGCGTCGGCGCCCACGGACGGTGCCGACGTCGGCATCGTGGTGGTCGGCGAGACGCCGTACTCCGAGGGCTTCGGCGACATCGACGGCCCCGAGTGGCAGTTCGGCGACCCGGAGCTGCGCGAGGAGAAGTCGCTCTCGCTGCTCCCCGGCGACCAGGCGGTGGTCGACGCGGTCTGCAGCGCGATCGAGACGTGCATCGTGCTCATCGTCTCGGGTCGCCCGCAGGTGATCACCGACCAACTCGACGACATGGACGCGCTCGTCGCCTCGTGGTTGCCGGGCAGCGAGGGAGCGGGCGTGGCCGATGTGCTGTTCGGAAGCGAGCCGTTCACCGGCCGGCTGTCGGTCACGTGGCCGCGAAGCGAGGACCAGGTGCCGATCAACGTGGGTGACCGCAACTACCAGCCCTTGTTCCCCTACGGCTGGGGCCTGAGGACGCGCACCTAGGTCTGGTGACCGCGGACCGTTTGATCGGGTCCGCTGAATGAGAGTGAGCCCCCTGGGCGAGCGTGGAGCTGTCGAGGAGCCATGCTCGGACCAGGGGGCTCTTCATGTCAGGGACATCGGCACCGTGGATCCACGGCGGGCCTGAGGTCTGGACACGTGTTGATGAATCCCGATGGGGCTTCTGATCGTAAGGATCATCGAGAGTCGCGCGGACGCTGCGGCGTCAGCGTCCGCCAAGGAGGGCACATGTCTGGAT
Source organism: uncultured Acidimicrobiales bacterium (assembly GCA_963735395.1). Taxonomy (GTDB): domain Bacteria; phylum Actinomycetota; class Acidimicrobiia; order Acidimicrobiales; family VFJN01; genus ZC4RG19. The sequence continues at coordinate 16,182 of CAVTKV010000007.1, forward strand.
CTACGCGTGCGCGCCGCTGGAGTGTGCTCATCGTCGCCGGCCTGATGTCGATCCTGGCCATGCCGTCCGCAGACGCGGCCCCCGGACCGGGGGTGGTCAAGCAATACAAGCTGCCGACCAGCACCGATCCACACGAAGCCACAACCGCGTCCGACGGCAACGTCTGGGTCACGGTCCAGGGAGCCTTCGACCCGGAGACGTTCAACACCCCGGGCTCCGTCGCACGCGTCACACCGCGCGGCGCCATCACCGAGTTCGCCGTCTGCGATGGCTGCATCACCAACGACCTGGTGCAGGGCCCCGACGGGATCATCTACATCAGCGACAACGACGGGCAGTTGCGCCGGATCACGACCTCGGGAGAGGTCCTGAGCAGCATCTCACCCTGTGGATCGGTGTTCTGCGACCCGCTCGGCGGTGTCGCCGCCGACTCGACCAGCGTCTGGTTCGCCGACTTCTTCAACAACAGGGTCGGTCGATTCAATGTCGTCGCGGGAGAGGGCGAAGACCCGTTCACGTTCTTCCCGGCCGAGGGCGTCGGCGATGTTGCGGTGGCGCCGGACGGGACGGTGTGGTTCACCGGATCCGGCGCGATCGGACAGATCGATCCGGCGGTCGGTGTCGTCAGCCTGACACCGCTGAGCGCGGAGGGATCAGGGATCACGGTCGCCCCGAACGGAACCGTGTGGGCGACCGAGCCCTTCGCCGACCTCGTCGCCCGGCTGACCCCGAGTGGATCCGGCCCCCATCAGCTCGCCGAGTTCCCGACCCCGGAGGACGGGACCCCGTTGGGCATTGCCGCGGCCCCCGACGGCAACGTCTGGTTCACCCAGAACCTGCGTGGCAACCTCGCTCGCATCACCCAAGACGGTGTGGTCACCGAGGCCAGCACGGCGATCGACTTCGCCGACCCCAAGCGACCCGACCCGATCGGGATCACGATCGGCAGCAACGGAGACCCCTGGTACACACTGTCGCTCACCGACAAGGTGGCCAACCTCAGGCTGCGTTGATGGCAAGACAACCGCAAGGGACGAGTGACGCAGAGCTGGCGATCCTCCGCGAGACCGAGCCGTCTGCTCTTGCCGACCTCGTGGAGGACGACCTTCTCGACGTGCTTGCGCGCGTTCGGCGTGTCCGGAACAGACATGTCGGTCAGTACCGCTGCCAAGCCAGCGCCGGGTGGAGGAGGCCGGAGCTCGAGGCGCGGCGCACTAGTCCCAGCACAGGCAGAAGGGGTGGCCGGTCGGGTCGAGGTAGACCCGCCACGCCTCACCCGCGGGCGGCTGCACCTCGTGCTGCATGGCGCCCAGGGCCAGCACCTCGGCCTCGGCCCGGTCGACGTCGTCCACGCTCACGTCGATGTGGAACTGCTGGCCGTGCTCGGTGCTGGGCCACACCGGCGGCTGGTAGTCGGGCGCCAGCTGGAAGCTCAGCACCACCGTGCCGCCGTCCCGCAGCTTCACCCACTCCCCGTCGTCGTAGGTGATCTCACCCCCGACCAGCGCCCGGTAGAACTCGGCCAGCTTCCGTGGCTCCGGTGTGTCCAGGACGACGGCTCTGAGCTCGGCGATCGGCATGCACCTGTCTTACCCGATTCGCGCCGTCGTGGCGGTAGACCTTTCGGGTGGTCGAGTTGACGGTGCCGGCCGCGGTGGTGGGCCACGAGCCGTTCCTGTGGCGGATCCTGCTGGAGGCGGCCCACGCCGGCGACCTCGACCAGCACACGAAGCCCGCTACGAACGGAGCATCCCCATGAGCCGCCACATCCAGATCACCTTCGACGCCCACGACCCGCGGGCGCTGTCGTCCTTCTGGCGCGACGCGCTGGGCTACGTCCACCCCGGTCCGCCCGGAGTCGACTCGCCCGAGGGCGTCGACCCGCTGGCCGCGTGGGACGACTTCCTCGCGCGGGTCGGCGTACCCGAGGAGCAGCGCAACTCGAGATCGGCCATCGAGGACCCGGACGGGCACGGCCCACGGCTGTTCTTCCAGCAGGTGCCGGAGGACAAGGTCGTCAAGAACCGCGTTCACCTCGACGTCCGTGCGGCTCCCGGACTGCAGGGAGATGAGCGGATGGCGGCGCTGGAGGTCGAGTGCGACCGGCTCGTCGCGCTGGGAGCGACGCGGGTACGTCGCTACGAGCCCGCTCCCCCGCTGAGCGCCGGCTTCGTCGTGATGTCCGACCCCGAGGGCAACGAGTTCTGCCTGGACTGACGCAGCTCAGCTGCACACGCGGACGACGACCTCCACCGCCTGCTCGACGCCGACGAAACGATCCCTAGGTCAAACCATCCACGGAGAACCGCCTGTTCGCTGACACCCGGCTGTCGTTTCGCTGTCAGTTTCAGTGAGAACGACAGCCGAGGTCGGGCTGTGCGAAGTCACCCGGTCCATCACTTGATGCCCCGACCGACGACCCACGCTTCATCGATGATCTCGACGGATGAGGACGTGAATCCGCGCGAGTTCGACGTCCCGGCCCGCTCATGGCGCCCATGGCCGAGATGATCGGTGAGCTCCTCGCCCAGGGCCCGTTCGGCCTCGTGCTCCCCCGGTGGCATGAGGCGCGCGGCAACGGGCCGACCACTGTGGTGCACCGTACGGCCAGGTCGTGGTCAGGTCGTCCGGGCCACGCTGCGCCGTAGGAGCCACCGGGTCGCGCCTGTCGACCACAGTGCCCAAACCACGAGCACCGGTTGGAAGAACAGGCGGACCAGACGCTTGGTGTCGGTGTCCAAACCGAAGGCATCGGTGCCCTCGGCGTACTGCGCGATGTTTCCGGGGAAGACGACGACGAAGAACCCAGCGACCACCAGCCCGACCGCTGCCCGCTGGCGGCGCAGCAGGATCAGCGCTAGCCCGAGGGCGATCTCGACGACACCTGACACGAGGACTACCAGGTCGTCGTCGATCGGCATCCAGTCGGGCACCTGCGCCCGGAACTCCTCGCGCTGGTTGGTCAGGTGGCCGGTGCCTGTAACGAGGAGCGTGCCGCCCAGCGCCCATCGTGCGACGGTCCGGAACTTTCCGGTCTCGGTGCTCATGCCACCTCCTGAGGGCTGGAACCCAGGTTCGTCGCACGAGATGCCGCGTGCGGGGCGGGGTCGAGCCAGGATGCACCGACACCGTCCGGGGGGCAGCGACGACGTGATCTACGGCGAAGCCGGCAACGACCGCATCGTCGACACGACGGCACCGCCGTGGCACGCGGCGGTCGAGACGACAGGCCTCACCACGAACGGCCCTCGCCCCGTGGGCCCGGCGGTGCTATCAACGGAGGCCATGGGCCGCCGGGGTCGGTCGTGACCACCATCGGGTTCATCGGTGCCGGCAACATCGGCAGCCAGCTGGCACGGCTCGCCGTCGGTGCGGGCTACGACGTCGTCGTGAGCAACTCGCGTGGACCGGAGACGCTCGCGGACCTGGTGAGCGAGCTGGGCGACCACGCCTCGGCGGCGACGGCCGCTGACGCGGCGGCGGCCGGGGACGTCGTGGTCGTGAGCATTCCGCTCAAGAACGTCGGAGCGGTGCCCGTGGTCCCGCTCGCTGGCAAGGTCGTGATCGATACCAACAACTACTACGCCCAGCGCGACGGACACATCGCCGCGCTGGACGAAGACCGCACCACGGTGTCGCAGCTCCTGCAAGACCACCTGCCCGACTCGCACGTGGTGAAGGCCTTCAACGCCCAGCACGCCGCCGATCTGACGGCGGACGGCCAGCCGCCCGGGACGCCGGGCCGCCGCGGGCTCGCCCTGTTCGGCGACGACGACCAGGCTCGGGCCACCGTCGCCGGCATCATCGACCAGTTCGGCTTCGACGCGGTCGACGGCGGCCCGCTGGCCGAGAGCTGGCGCATCCAGGCCGGGGCGCCCGGCTACGGCCGCCACCGCACCGCCGACGAGCTGCGAGCAGATCTGGCCGCCGCCGTCCGGTCCGATACCTGATCGGTCGACGCAGCCCGGTCGGCGGTTCCGGACCCTGATCCCTACCGCCGGGGCGGCTGGCATGCCATCCGTCGTCGATGTGGCCGGATGGTGGGAACACGGTCTTCACCGAGCCGGCGCTGGTCATGAACCAGCAGGCCAAGGTCGTCGAGGTCCACAACCAGTGCACGATCTGCAACCAGCACGGAGAGCAGATCGGCTCGGTGCGCCAGGTGGGACAGAGCATCTTCAAGAGGGCCTTCCGGCTCCTCTCCGACTGGGACACGGATGGGTCGGGTGGTCGAGCAGAGCGATTTCGTCGAGTGCTGCTCGTCGGAGTCCGGAGGAACGCCATGTGGCCGCAGGTCGGTGCCGGCGACCGACGCACGGTGCGGTCGCGCCAGCGGGACGGCCAGGAACACACCCCGGCGCCGGCAGCACCACAAGGAGTAGTTTTGGCGTCGCGCGGAGCGCGAGGCCGACGACCTCCAGCACGGACGAGAGGGCGACTCATGACCGAAGCTGTCACGACGGGCACGCGGGCCGATGACGACGGCACGATCCGTCCGTTCACCATCGGGTTCCCGCAGAATGCGGTCGACGACATGCGTCGCCGGATCGCGGCGACGCGGTGGCCGGAGCGCGAGACGGTCGACGACGACTCACAGGGCGTGCCGCTCGCGACCATGCAGGACCTCGCCGAACATTGGGCGACGGACTACGACTGGAGCGGATGCGAGGCCAGGCTGAACAGCCTGCCGAACTACCTGACCGAGATCGACGGGCTGGACATCCACTTCGTGCACGTCCGCTCGCCGCACGAGGACGCGCTCCCGCTCATCGTGACGCACGGTTGGCCCGGCTCGATCATCGAACAGCTGAAGATCATCGGGCCGCTCACCGATCCCACGTCGTACGGTGGCGACGCGGGGGACGCGTTCCATGTCGTGATCCCCTCGCTGCCAGGCCACGGGTTCTCCGCCAAGCCGACGACCATGGGCTGGGATCCGGCGCGCATCGCACGAGCCTGGGTGGTGCTGATGCACCGCCTCGGATACACCGAGTTCGTGGCGCAGGGCGGCGACTGGGGTGCGGCCGTGACGCAGACCATGGGCATGCACGCACCGCCGGGGCTGCTCGGCATCCACTCCAACATGCCCGGCACCGCCCCCGCCGACGTCGTCAACGGCTTCGAGACCGGCGACCCGCCGCCACCCGATCTCTCGGACGAAGAGCGACGCGCGTACGAGCAGCTGCGCGGCTTCTACGCGAACCACGTGGCGTACGCGTTGATCATGGCAACTCGTCCGCAGACGCTGTACGGACTGGCGGACTCACCCATCGACCTCGCGGCGTTCATGCTCGACCACGGCGACGGGACCGGTCAGCCCGGCCTCGTCAAGGAGGTCCTCGAGGGGCGACTGCAGAGCGACCTCACGAGAGACGACCTCCTCGACAACATCACGCTGTACTGGCTGACCAACACCGGGGTCTCCGCGGCCCGGCTCTACTGGGAGAACAAGGCCGACTTCTTCGACGCCAAGGAGATCTCGATCCCGTTCGCCATCAGCGTGTTCCCCGACGAGCTCTATCAGGCGCCGCGGAGCTGGGCCGAGCGGGCGTATCCAGACAACCTCATCCACTACAACAGGCTCGACCGAGGCGGCCACTTCGCCGCGTGGGAGCAGCCCGAGCTGCTCGCCTCCGAGCTCCGAGCGGCGTTCCGGTCGCTGCGCTAGGCGGAACAGCCCGTGTTTCGCCATCGCAACGAGTACCCCGCCGAAGGCGACCTGCCGTCCTTCGACGGGGCGACGGCCTGGCTGAACTCCGAACCGCTGACCGGTGACGTGCTCGCGGGTCGCGTCGTCCTCGTCAGCTTCGGCACCTACACCTGCATCAACTGGATCCGATCGCTTCCCTACGTTCGGGCGTGGGCGGACAAGTACGCGAGCCAAGGGCTGGCGGTCGTCGGCGTGCAGACGCCCGAGTTCGACTTCGAGGGAAACCTCGACAACGTGCGCCGCGCCATCAAGGAGATGGACGTCCGCTACCCGGTGGTGGTGGACAACGACTACGCCGTCTGGCGGGCGTTCGACAATCACTACTGGCCCGCCCTGTACTTCGTCGACGCAGAGGGCCGGATCCGCCACCACCACTTCGGCGAGGGCGAGTACATGGAATCGGAGATGGTCCTCCAGATGCTCCTACGCGAGGCCGGTCGTGACGTCGATCAGGACCTGGTTCGCCTCGTCCCCGCGGGTGTCGAGGCAGAGGCCGAGTGGACGACGCTGCGCTCGCCGGAGACCTACCTCGGGTACGGCCGCACGGTCGGCCTCGCGTCTCCAGAGGGGCCGGCGCCCGACGAGCGCCGCGTCTACTCGCCGCCGGCCGAGTTGGGGAGCAACCAATGGGCCCTGTCAGGTGATTGGCGGGTCGGCCTGGTTCCTGTGCTGCTCCACGAGGCCGGCGGTTCCATCCGGTTCCAGTTCCACGCCCGCGACCTGCATCTCGTGATGGGACCCCCGGCGGGGCGCCCGCCGGTGCGGTTCCGGGTGCGCCTCGACGGCGAGCGCCCGGGTCGGGCCCACGGCGTTGACGTCAACGAGAGCGGCGACGGCACCGCCGACTACCAGCGGATGTACCAGCTGGTCCGCCAGCACGCGCCGATCGGCGATCGGCTGTTCGAGATCGAGTTCCTCGACGCCGGCGTCGAGGCGTTCGTGTTCACGTTCGGATAGCGGGAGGTCGACGACCATGTCCCAGACGGCATCGGAGGCTCAGCCGCTGACCGTCCAGTCGGCGATCGCCAAGGTCGGCTGAGGTGGCCGCGCCCGCGTGGGGGCCGGTGCGGCAGATCGAGGCCGGTGTGCTCGACGTCGGCTACGTCGAGGCCGGGCCGCCCGAGGGGCAAGCGGTCGTGTTGTTGCACGGCTGGCCGTACGACATCCACAGCTACGCCGAGGTCGCGCCCACGTTGGGCGCGGAGGGATACCGGTGGCGGCTCGGGCTCGCGCCGGGCGAGTCGCAGTACGACGATCTCGAGGGGCAACTCGCCACCGGCCCAGTCATCACGGTGCCCCACCTATGCGTCGAAGTTCTCGGGCAAGTACGGCCACCGGATCATCTCCGGCGGTGTCGGACACAACCTGCCCCAAGAGGCGCCCGCCCAGTTCATGGACGCCGTGGTGGAACTCGACGGGTTGTCGTGAGTGACAGTCGCAGGGAGAGCTGCGCGACGGCGACGTCGACCCTGGTATCACCGCTTTCTGAGGAGCCTCGGCGCCGTCGATGCCGTCCGGACCCGTCGGGCAGGTCCCTCGGTCTTCCCTCCCCCACCGTCAGCTCGCCGTGCGCGGGTTGTCGATCGTGGACGACAGCGATGACTTCGGTCGTGATCCGAGGCCAAGGCGTGCCTGGCCGGTGTCGAGGGCGACCACGTCGAGGCCGACCGGCTCCTGACCCGGGCGGCACGCCTGTTCGACGACGCAGGGCAGACGCTCGATGCGGCACGATGCCGCGAGGCGATCGCGAGCTGAGAGGACGGGACATGGAGTACGGCGCGCACTTGCCGCTGATGGACTTCGGCGGGCAGCCGTGCACGCTCGACCACCTGACCGACTACGCACGCCGCGCGGCCGAGCTCGGGTTCGCCACGCTCGCCGCGAACGACCACATGGTCTTCGCCGTTCCGTGGTTGGACGGGCCGACGGCCCTGGCCTCGGTGATCGGTGCGTCGGGCTCCATGACGCTGGCCACGACGGTGGCGCTGCCGATCGTGCGAGGACCGGTGCCGCTGGCCAAGGCGGTGGCGGCGATCGACCGGCTGTCCGGCGGCCGGGTGGTGGTCGGCGTGGGGCCGGGATCGTCGCGCCTCGACCACAGCGCGGTCGGACTCGACTTCGGCGAGAGGTGGCGTCGTCTCGACGAGGCGGTGCAGGCGCTGCGATCGCTCTGGCAACCGGACGGGGAGCCGTTCGTCGGCGAGTTCTACTCGACCGCCGGCATCGACCTGCGCCCCCGGCCCACTCGGCCGTCGGGTCCCCCGATCTGGATCGGCAGCTGGGGTTCCGAGGCCGGGCTCCGCCGCACCGCACGTCTCGCAGACGGATGGTTGGCCTCGGCGTACAACACGACACCGGCGGCGTTCGGCGACGCCTGGACGATGCTCGAGGGACTGCTCGCCGACGAGGGACGGGATCGGGCCGCGTTCCGCAACGCGCTGGCGACGATGTGGTTCCACATCACCGACGACCCGGCGGAGGCTGAGCGGGTCGTGCGCGACCGAATCGTGCAGGCCGTCAACCGACCAGAGGAGGTGCTCCGGGAGCGCCTGCCGATCGGGCCTGCCGGCGCGTTCGCGGAGAAGCTGCACGCCTTCCGCGAGGCCGGGGTACAGCAGGTGCTCGTGTGGCCGGTCGTCGACGAGGTACGCCAGCTCGAGCTCTTCTGGGAGCGGGTCGTTCCCCTCGTCGGCTAGATGTGGTCGGCCCCGGTCGCAGAGTCACCCGTACCGGGCGATGCCCAACCGTGGGCGCCTCGTCACGTTGGCGGCATGGGTTGCCTTCTCGCACTGTTCGCCGGGATGTTCCCTCGGTTTGCACTTCTGATCTTCTGGTTGGCGCGGCCGGACCGGATGGACCTCATCTTCACCTCGTTCGTCTGGCCGGTGCTCGGGATCATCTTCCTGCCGTTCACCACGCTGGTCTACGTGCTGCTGTGGCAGCCCGCGACCGGCGTGACGGGCTGGGACTGGTGGTGGATCGCCCTGGCTGTCGCCCTCGACCTCGCGCACTGGAGCGCGACCGCGAGCCAGCGAGGCGCCGCCTCGCGCGGCCACACCGTCTGAGTCAGGTCGTGTCGCGTCACATCAGGCGCGCTGACGCTCGTCCCGCTGCCGGGCCAGCTCCTCCACCGCACTCGGGAGGGTCGTCTCGAAGTCGATCAGCTTCGCCCAGGTCGGGGTGACGACGATCCGGACCATGCCGTCGTACAGCGAACGCATGCCGGCCTCGTCACAGCTCTCGACCGTAGTGACGAACGGCAAGGCGAGAACCGCCTCGCTCCAACGGTCACTACGATCCGTCCCGTGGCCAACCCGATCACGAGGCTGTTCGTTGGCCGCGGCCACCTGTCTGACGGCTTGCAGGCCGAGCTCGAGTCCGAGCGGATCGTCCACCGTGAGGATGGGCTTCGGGGATCGATCACCTACCGCCACTACCGAGCCCCGGGTGAGCGTTCGAACTGGAGCAAGGAAGCAATCCGCGCGGCGCTCGTCGTGACCGATCGGCGATTTGGGGTCTTCGCCCGCAGCCGACCGATCGTCAACGTCGCCTTCGACGATGCCCGCTTCACCCACCTCGACCTGCGCGTCGAACACGCCAGCCTGGCGATCGAGGTCGACGCATCGGTCTTCAACGACCAGGCATCCGGCCAGATCACCGTCAGGTTGCGGTGCGCCGACCCCACGGCCGCGCTGGCGACGATCCGCACCCGACACGCACGACCGCAGGACTCACCGGGCTGACGTGAGGTCCCGCACCGCGAGCCCACGGCAACGACATGCCCCACAGCAGCTCAGACGCGCGAGGGGTGAAGCCGGCCGCAGCCTCAGGTGGGCAGGGTGAAGCTGACGGAGGCGCCGCCGGTAGTGGGATCGTTGCTGGCGTCGTAGCCGACGCTGCGCACCGTCAGCAGGTAGCGAGGCCGGTGGGGGTCGGGCTCCAGCTTGCGGCGAGTGTTCTTGATGTCGCGTCCACGGTCCGTTCGTAGGACTCGACCCTTGGTGCGCCCCCGTCCTGCGAGCCATGCCCACACGATCCCCCAGCTGCCGTCCAGAGGGACGGGCTACCAGGGTGTGTCAACCCGTCCGAGCCCGCGTGCCGGTGGCGCAACCGGCCCGTCGTGCTGTCGGCGAGGCCCCCACCTCCGATCGACCGGCATTACCGAGGTGCGGACGCAGCCTGCTCGATGAGCGCCACCACCGCGGCGGGCTGCGAGACGTAGATGGCGTGGCTGCCGGTGGCCTCAACCACCGTCGAGCCGGCCCGCTCGGACATGGCGCGTTGCGCCGGCGGGGGGATCATCCGATCCTCGGTCGCCACCAGGTACCAGCTCGGCTTCGTTCGCCAGGCAGCCTCCGTGATCGACCCGCCCAGGGCGTCGACGCCCCAGGGGACCTGCGAGTCGGCCATGAACGCGGCCTCCTCGGCTGGCAGGTCGCCGGCGAAGGACGCGTGGAACTTCTCGCGGTCCAAGAAGAGGAAGCCGTCCTTGGGCGGCAGGATCGGCGGCACTGGGGCGTCCGGCGGCGGATTGGCGATCAGCGTGTTCACGGACTCGCCGTTGTCGGGCGCGAACGCCGCGATGTACGCGAGTGCGGCGACGCTGTCGTGGTTGCCCGCCTTGGTGATCACCGCCCCGCCGTAGGAGTGGCCGACCAGGACGACCGGCCCATCTTCCGCGTCGATGATCTGCTTAGTGGCTTCTGCGTCGCCCTCGAGCGACAGGGTCGGGTTCTGGACGATGCTGGCGTTGTAGCCGTCCTTCTTCAGGAGGTTGTAGACGGCCTGCCAGCCGGACCCGTCCACGAACCCGCCGTGGACGAGAACGACGTTGTTGACTCGTGAGCCTGTGTTCATGACGATCTCGTCCTCCATGATGATGGTTCTGGCGACGTTCGGAACGGTAAGACAGCGTCACCTCGGCCGCAAGCGCACTCGACGCACTTCGCGGACGACGTCGCCCTCCTACGGCATGACGTGGCCCCGCCGCTGGACAGGACCTTGCCGTCGCGAACCTGAACGGGTCGCGTCGCTCGTCGGGCGCAAACGCGCGCTCGGCGAGCGACGTGACGGCTGCTTGGGCGCTGGTCATCCGCGTCGTGAGGCCCGCGCCCAATCGAGGCTCGCTGGCAGTCGTCGGCGCAGCGGTAGTTATCTGTCTCGGACGGGCTGGTAGGTGAGGAAGGCGAGACCGTCACCAATGGTCCTGGTGCCGACGAGGCGCATCGGCTTCTTGTCACTGGTCTCGCCGAAGAGTCGCTCGCCAGCCCCGAGCACGACCGGGAAGACGACCAGCCGAATCTCGTCGACCAGGTCGTGCTCGATCAGCGCGCGCCCCAGCTGAGAGCTGGCGTAGATGACGATGTCCCCGTCCAGCTCCTGCCTCAGCTTTGAGACCTCGTTCACCACGTCGCCCTTCAGGACCGTCGCGTTGGTCCATTTCGGATCCTCGAGGGTCGAGGACACCACGTACTTGGGCAGCCTGTTCAACCTGTCCGCCCACTCGCCAGGTCGGGATACCCACCGGGCGGCGAACCACTCGTCGCTCCGCCGACCCAGCAGCAGGGCGTCGGTGCGCAGCACCTCCTCGAGCAAGACCTTGGCCCACTCTTCGAGGTCCTTGCCCCCGAACTGGGCGAACCACCCGCCCAGCCTGAAACCCTCCTCACCGTCCGGGTCCTCGACCACTCCGTCGAGCGACACGTTCGTGCTGATCACGATCTTTCCCATATCGGTTCTCCTTCGTGGTGTTGTCAGCTACCACCGATGGAGACACCGAGACGTCGGCAAAGTGGGCGCTGACCAACCGCCCAGTTCGGGCTTCGGTCGGTGTCGTTCGAGGGGCGTGCCTCGCTCCGCACCTGGCTCTACCGGATCGCCACCAACAGGTGCCTCAACGCGCGTCGCTCGGCCAGCCGGCGACCCGCCAAGGAGTGGGACGTGCCCAATGTGCAACCGCCCGAGCCGACCCGGCTCGGCGAGGTCGTATGGCTCGAGCCGTATCCCGACGCCCTCCTCGAGGATGCGATCGACGTGCCGCGCGGCCCGGAGGCCCGTTACGAGCAGACCGAATCCATCTCCCTGGCCTTCGTGACCGCACTCCAGGTGTTGCCGCCTCGCCAGCTCGCCGTCCTCATCCTGCGCGACGTCCTCGGATTCCACACGACCGAGGTGGCCAACATGCTGGACTCGACCGTCGAATCGGTCAACAGCGCCCTCGAACGGGGCGCGCCACCCTGCAGCGTCGAACGCCGCCAGCCACCGACCGCGAACCGGCTCCCGGCTACGACTCACCCTCCGAGAATGCGATCGTGGCAAAGTTCGTCCACACGTGGGAGTCCGCCGATCTCGACGCACTCGTGGCCCTTCTGACGGACGACGCCTTCGTGTCGATGCCACCGATGCCCTTCGAATACGAAGGCCGAGACGCCGTGGCCCGCTTCTGCGCCAGCATCTTCGGCTCGGGCCGGAGGTTCGACCTCGTCCCGACGCGAGCCAACGGTCAGCCGGCGTTCGGAGCCTACCTGCGCGCCCTTACCGGCATCCGCCACGGGACCGGCCTCTACGTCCTCACTCTCACCGGCGACCGGATCTGCGCCATGACCCGCTTCGACAACAGCGTGCTCACGTCGTTCGGGCTACCGCGAACGCTCCCGAGCCGATAGCCAGCTTCCAGCAGTAGATGCGCGCGGCGACGGTCCGATCCCATCGGGACGGCGTGGCTCGACGAGAACGACCCCGGCCAGGTCGCGTCCGAGTCGCCGTTGCTGCTCGTGCAGGGCGGCCGGGATCCGCTCGTGCTGCCGGTCCGCACCGCCGCTCTGTTCGATCGCCCCTGCGGGCTCGGCCAGATCGTTGAACATGCTCGACGTTCCGACCGCAGACCACGACACAGTGACCGACCAGGCCCGTGACGACATCGCGACCTGGCTCGCCGGGGGAGCCTGCTCCCGACGACTGCTGAACGACACCGGCAGCCTCGGGCACGCCCGACCTGGGCGCGCTGTAATCCGAGGCGTCACTCCTGGGGGAGTTTGTCCTTGGCCTGCTCGTAGCCACCCGTCGGCGGGTTCGGGTCCGGGCCGTACACCACATAGAGCACGCCGGTGGCGAACGGCTGCGACGACAGCAGGCGCAGCGGCCGCTCAGGGCCACCGTCCTCGAAGAGCCGCAACCCCGAACCTGCCAGCGCAGGATGGACGAACAAGTGCAGCTCGTCGAGCAGGCCGGCGGCGAGCAGCTGGCGGACCACGGATACGGACCCGCTGAGGGCGATCCGGCGGATGGAGGGGTCGGCCTTGAGTGCGGTGACCCTCTCCACGAGGTCGCCCTGCAGCTGCTCGGAGTTCCGCCAGGTGAACTCGAGCGGCTCGTGGGAGACGACGATCTTGCGCACGTCACCCAGTCGCTTGGCCATCTCGGCGTCCTCCTCCCCCGCCGCCTCCCGGTCGGGCCAGGCGCCGGCGAAGCTGTCGTAGGTCACGCGGCCGAAGAGCATGACATCGGCATCGTGCGTGCCCTCGACCGCCTTGCCCATCTCGTCGTTGAAGTACGGGAAGTGCCAGTTGCCGATGGCGGGATCGACGACGCCGTCGAGCGCCATGAACATGCTGGCGGTAGTCGTGGCCATCCGAGCCTCCTGATCCGTCGGGGTGTCGCGGGTAGAGACCGTGCCGGCGGGAGGAACTCATCGCACGGCACCTCGCCGACGGCCACTCGCCCCCCTCAAGCCCTCATCGACCATCGGCGCGGCGACGGGGCGCGGTTCCGGGCCGGGGACGGGGGGCCAGGTCGGGTTGGAGCATCGCCTGCTCACGCTGCGCATGCGCATCCGGGATGCTCATCGGACGGCGGCTCCGAGTGTCAAAGGCCAGGTTCACGATCTCGAAGCCGACGAGCAGCTCGCCCTGCTCGAGGCCGAAGCACCAGTGGACGCGATGGGTGACCTTGTCGTTGATGGCGACGGTGGCACCGAAGCTCTGTACCTCCTCGCCCACCAGCGGCAGCCGCCGGGTCTGGATGCGGGTCTCCATCGACGCCCATCCCATGAGCTCGCCGCCGTGCATCTCCTCCAGCCACGGACCGAGGTCGCGACGCGCCGGCTCGCCGCCCCACACCAGCATCGGGGCCAGCTCGGGGGTGTAGCGACCCGCGGCATCGCACTCCTCGGCGGTCACGAGTCGCTGGCGGCGCATCGCCAGGTCGCGCGCCCGGACCTCGTCGACCGAGGGGGACGACGCCAGGAGGTCAGCATCCAGCGAGATCGTGCGGGTGGCGGCGTACGGCAGAGGCGTGGGCAACGCGAGGTCCTGGGCCGCGGCAACCAGGCGGTCGGACAACGGGGCCGGCCCCCCGCCCTCGTCGATCGGACTGATGCGGTGGACGAACGTGGCGGCCAGCACCCCGGTGTCGCGGGCGGCGACCTCGTGGTGCAATCTCAGCCCCTCGAGGTCTGCGCCGAGCACGGCGCTGCGGACGACCAGCGCGGTGCCGAGAAGCTGCTCGCGGTGGTGTCGGGTGTAGACGTCGTGGACGACGAACGGGCGCCGGCCCCAACCGGGCAACGCGTCGAGCATGGCCCGTGTGCCGGCCGACGCGTTCTCCGCGTAGTACCGCACGTTCATGTGCCCGAGGTGGTCGATCTGGTCCTCGGTGACCTCGCTCGTGTGCGTAGTCAGCAGGTCGCTCATCACACCATCCGCCGTCAGTACGTCGGGGGGACGCTACCGGCCGCACTCCCCGGCGCCACGGCGAGGGCTCCTGGTCACGTCACGTCAGCGTCACGAGGTCTGTATCGCGGTGGGTTACCCGGTGGTCCGACTCATCCTGCGGTGACTGCATACGCCCGCGGTTGCGGATCGCAGGCTCAAGTCACCTTCCGGGCACGGTCACTACCCAATGTGCTCGCCGCCAGCGAAGTCGGACTGCGGCGTCTGCCCCGACCGCCGAGATACACGGGATACCAGATCGATCACACATGTATTAGGCGATCTGGGACGCCCATCTGCGAGATCGCAGCAGGGCACGGCCCGTTCGGAGGGCGCCTCCGGTCCGTACAATCGAGGCCGTGGCTTATGACGAGGAGCTCGCCGACCGCATCCGGGAGGCGATCACGCTGGCGCACGCGGTCACCGAGCAGAAGATGTTTGGCGGATTGGCCTTCCTGATCGACGGCAACATGGCGATCGCCGCGAGCGGAGAGGGTGGCGTGCTCGTTCGAGTCGATCCAGTCGAGTCTGAGCACCTCGTCGCGACGACAAACGCCGAGGAGATGGTGATGCGTGGTCGCCCGATGCGCGGCTGGCTCCGTGTCGCGGCAGCCGACCTCAGGACCAAGCCGCAGCTCCAGAGGTGGGTGACGCTGGGCGCGAGCTACGCGGCTTCGCTGCCACCGAAGTCCCCGAGATCGAAATCCCGGAGGCGAACCACTACGAGGTAGATACCTTCCTCGGCTGACCAGCAGCCGGCGTTTGGTGCTACCCCCACCGGCCGCCCGCGCCGCGCGTTCGGGGACACGGTCGACGCGTCCCGCCACTGGACGCCAGCGAGGCAGGGGCGCGAGAAGGGCGAGCATGGGGGCGTGTCTGTTGCCGAACGAACTGCCGACTTGGTCGCGGGAGGCGGCTTCACTCCGGCACGGTCAATGGCCGCGCCGCGAGCAATCCCAGTCGGTCGGGTAGATGGTCAGCCCGTATGGGTTTCGATCGCCCACACGGTGTCCCGCTCTGGCTGGTACGAGCAGAACGCACCGGTGCGGATGGAAGCGTCGAGATGCCGTCCGAGCCGGGGGTGGGCGTGCGCGATCCGGGTGATGGCGTCGCGCAGCCGGCGGCTGACTGCTTTCCGGGCGCGTTCGACGTGGTCGGGTGTTCGGCGGGAGCGACCGCCGAGGCCGTAGGCGGCGGTGAGCTGGGTGATGAGCGCGTCGAGCTCCTCCTGGGCCACCGCCGCCGCTTCCCCGTCGCCCCGTTCGTGCGCCTGATCGATGTCGGTTTCGAGCTCGGCGATGCGGCGCTTGTACCGGGCCCGGGCCGTCGGGTCGATCACCGGCTCGCCGCGGCCTTGAATCGCGAGTCCGGCCTGGGCGGCCGCGTTGGCGGAGACGGACCGGACACCGGTTCCCTCTGATATGAGATCGAGGACGTGGATCTCGCGCCGGGGTTCGGCGAGCAGGTGAGCCAGGTCATGGAGGCCCTTGGTGTCCCGCAGCGTCACGACGAGGCCCCGGTAGCCGACGGTCCAGTACTCGCCGTCACGGCGGAACACGTTGGCCTGTTCGCTGGCGAGCCGGCGCGCGATGTCGGGGGTGACGCCCTGGCGGACAACGGGCAAGACCGTCCGGTTCCCGGCGATCCCGGCCAGCTCGACGTCACGTCCGTCGCCGAAGCGGATACCCGAGCCGGCGACGAGGTCGCGTACGGTGCTCGACGCCAGGATCTCGCCCGGCTCGGCCAGGTCGACGAGTCGGGCACCGACGTGCACGGCGATGCCGCGGACGTCCCCGTCCACCAGCTCGCACTCACCGGTGTGCACGCCGACCCGGAGCGCAAGCCCCCGTCGTTCGGCAGCGTCGCTGATGCCGAGGGCGCAGCGGATGGCGCGGGCGGGGCCGTCGAACGCGGCCAGCAAGCCATCGCCGAGGTGTTTGACCTCTTGGCCGCCGAAGCGGGCGAGGTGCCGCCGCACGTCCTGGTCGTGGGCGGCCAGTAGTTCACGCCAGACATCGTCGCCCCGCTCGACGACCCGTGTGGTCGACTGGGCGATGTCGGTGAACACGAGCGTGAGCAGGCGCCGCTGGCGTGCGGTGTGCGCTCGCGAGCCGACCAGGAACTCCTCGATCTCGGCCGCGACCGCCTCGGCGTCGCCGACGAAGGGCAAGTGGTCGGCTCCGTCCAGCTCGACGAGATGGGCGTCAGGGACCAGTGACGCGATGCGACGGGCGTAGGCCACCGGTGCCAGCGGGTCGTCGCGGCGGTTGAGCACGAGCGCCGGCACCCGCACGGCCGGGAACACGTCGGGGAGGGCGTACGCGAAGTTCGTCATCAGCAGCGGCACGATCTCGTTGCGGCTCACCGACTGGCGCATGTAGCGGCCGAGCCAGTCGCGGAACTGGGTGTCGCCCACCATGCTCGGCGCCCACAGAGGCACCCCGGCTTCGGCTCCCTCGTCCGTTCCCCACCCTGCTCCCATGGCGACGAGGAACTCCATGACGCGGCGCTCGTCGTGCCAGCCGAGCGGATGCTCGACGTCCGGGAGGCGGCAGATCGAGCCGTACAGGATGACGCTGGTCGTTCGCTCCGGGTGGGTCGACGCGAACACGGCGGCCAACCCCGCACCCTCCGATACCCCGAGGATCGAGGCCCGCTCGGAACCCACCGCGTCGAGCACCGCCAGGATGTCGTCCGCCCGCTCCTCGAGTGTCGGGGTGGTCAACACGCCGCCACGGTCCGAGAGCCCGCAGCCCCGACGGTCACAGATGACGAGCCGACTGAACTCGGCCAGCCGCCGGAAGAACGCGGCCAGCGACGGCTCTTCCCAGAACACTTCGACGTTGGACGCCAGCCCGTACACCCACACGAGATCCACCGGGCCCTCACCGATGACCTGGTAGGCGATGTTCACATCGTCCGCCCGGGCGTACCGCGTGACCGGCTGGCTCATCGCTGCCTCTCCCAGTCCTGGTTGGGCTCCACCATTCTGCTCCTCCACCCCCGTCGACGGCTCGGACCACGCATCAGGCGCTACACGCCGCGTCGCGACGCGACGGCACTTGTGGCGCCCTTCCTCTCGAACGAGCTCACAACTCCACGGAGGACACGCCAATGCGACACGTCAAGGTCAACGGCGTCGAACTCGCCTACGAGGTCGAGGGTCGGGGCGAGCCGATCCTGTCCATCCACGGCGCCCACCTCGCCGACGCCATGCGGCCACTCGTCGAGGATCCGGCCCTCGACCGGTTCCAGCGCATCCGCTACCACCGACGCGGCGTCGGCGGAAGCAGCTGCCCGCCCGAGGCCCGGGCAACGACGGTCGCCGTGCACGCCGAGGATGCCGTCGGGCTCCTCGAGCACCTCGGAGTCGATCGTGCTCATGTGGTGGGCCACTCGAGCGGCGGATCCATCGCCCTCGAGATCGCGTCCCGCCACCCCACCAGGGTGTCGTCGCTCGTCCTACTGGAACCGGCGCTCCTGATGGTGCCGAGCGGCGCGGCCTTCGCCGACCTGGTCACGCCCCTCGTCGGACGCTACGAAGACGGCGACGCGGAGAGCGCCGTCCACGGCTTCCTGGCTCTCGTCGGTGATCGCGACTGGCGCAACGCGATCGAGCGGACCGTGCCCGGAGGGATCGCGCAGGCGGCGAAGGACGCCGCCACGTTCTTCGGCAGCGAGCTACCTGCCGTGTCCGACTGGACCTTCGGACCCGAGCAGGCCACGGCCATCACCTGCCCGGTTCTGTCCGTGCTCGGCTCCAAGACGAGCCCCATGTTCGTCGAGGGTCATGCGCTGCTCCACGAGTGGTTCCCGCAGTGCCACGACGCGGACATCCCCGACGCCAGCCACCTGCTCCAAATGGAAGCACCCCGACAGGTGGCAGCGGCGATCGCCGCCTTCTGTTCCGACGTTCTCCAGGCACCACCGCTGCGGTAGCCGCGCGACGCGGCGAATAGACGGCCTTGCCCGGGAGGCGTCGAGGACCAGAACGACAGCGACGTGCGCACAAACCAGAGGCGAAGGTGTCCCAGTAACGCGCGGCCGAGCCGGCTGACCCGCGTGGCAGAAGTGCCGGTCCAGGGCGCTCGCGGTGCCTAGCAACCCGACGTCGGGCCACGACGCCTGACACGCCAGACCAGCCCGCCCGGCGCCCCCAACTGCGCCACCAGCGTGAACAGCGTGGCGCACCCGAACTCCGGGAGGCTGTGGCGTGATCGGGAGCCGGGGTGACCCCCTCCGCTGGCGGCCCGGTGCCGTTCGGCCGATAATCAACCGGGGAGAAAAGCGCGATGAGTCTGGAACTGCTGATCCCGGCGATCATCCTGGCTCCGGGCGCCGTGTACGGACTCATCAGGTTGCCGGGGATGTGGACCGCCAGGGCGGACCGTCCGACGCCGAGCCCGCGTCGACGCCTGTCGTTCCACGAGGCCTGGCAGGAGGCGTATGCACGGAGCCTGCCGCTCGCCTTCGTCGCGCTCACCGCGCTGGTCCTGTCGATGGCAGCGGTGGTGGTCCAGCAGGCGACCAGCGGCACGCTGTCCGACGGGGCCGGGGGGTTCGCGCTGTGGGCGTTCATCGTGTTCGCAGCATGCGCGCTGCTCAATGTCCCGGTCGTGCTGTTCAACGTTCCCAAGTTCGTCGTGCCACCGGCCAGCCGCGACGAGCTCGGAGCGCTCCCGCTGTGGTGGCGCAGCCGCCGTCACGGGCGATGAATCGGCGGTGGGTCAGAGATAGCGCCGACGTTGAGGCGTCAATCCGACGGTCCGCCGTGCCTTCTGCCACTGCCCGAACCCGCCCGGTGGCGGCGGTACTGCGCCATCAGCGTGAACCGCATGACCTGGCCGAAACGGCCGGGATGGACTCCCTTGTCGCCCAACGGCCCGACGACCGGGCGTTGATGGGAGCGGACTCAGTCGCTCCGATCAGGGCAATCGGTCGCGCTAGCGGAATGCAGCAACCACGGTGCCTCGACACCCGAGAGTGCGACATTGAACCGGCGTAGGGGACACGCGGGCGGCTTCGCCGCTTTCGTCCTGTCCGGCCGGCACCGGCACGGGCGGATGAAATCGTTCGCTCAGTCGATCTCGGGTGGCCAGACTCGGCCGGTGCCACGCGGGGGTCTTGGCGAGCGATGACGGAGGTCGGGCGGGCCCGCGACGCCCCGGCCAGCTGAGGGACGGACGGGGATGCGATTCGGGCTGTTGTGCACGGCGAACGTCGACACCGCGTCGGCGATCACCGACTACGTGGAGTTCAACGTCGAGGCCGAGGCCCTGGGGTTCGTTTCCACGTTTCTGGTGGAGCATCACTTCAGCGGCTGGAACCAGGTCGCGGCGACGTTGATGTTGCAGACGTGCGTCGCCACGCGTACGTCGACGCTGCGCTTGGGTACGGGAGTGATGGTGTTGCCGTGGCACAACCCCGTTCTGCTCGCGGAGCAGGCGGCGACGTTGGATGTGATCTCCGGCGGCCGCGTCGACATGGGCGTCGGCAAGGGATATCGATACTCGGAGTTCCGGGGCTTCAACGTGGATCAACGAGAAGCCGACGCCCGGTTCGAAGAAGCGTTGGAGGTGCTCCTTCGAGCATGGACGACCAGCGAGCGCTTCTCGCATCACGGCCGTTACTGGGTGTTCGACGACATCGTCGTCGAGCCCCCACCGATCCAGTCTCCCCACCCGCCGATCTGGATCGCCGCCGCCAGCGAGGCCTCGGTTCGTCGAGCCGCTGCGTGGGGGCACAACCTGATCCTCGACCAGTACGCCTCGGCCGAGCAGATCGCCGAGCGCATCGGGTGGTTCGGCGACGGCGAGGTGGCCGTAGCCCGGCAGGTCTACGTGGCGCACAGCCGAGCCGAAGCGGAAGAAGCCCTCGCCCGGCAGGCGGCTCTGACCCGGCGCACGATCGACGTGTCACGCTCGCCTCAGGCGGAGCGCGGTTCGCACGTTCTCGGATACGCCAATACCGAGGAGCACGCCCTCTTCGGAACTCCCGACGAGATCTGCGAAGGACTCGCGGCACTCCGCGCAGCTGGCGTCGACTACATCCTGGTCAACCTCGCCGGCGGCAGGCGCCAGCTTCAGCGCTTCGCCCGCGAGGTCGTTGTCCCCGCGACGTCGTCTCGATGACCTGCGGATCCATCCTGAGGTTGGGGCGCCGGGTGCCGGTGTTGGCTAACGGGCGGCACGAGGGCTCACTCGTCCCATTGTTCAGTCGCCCGGAGCCGAGCCCTCCAGAGCGCAACGGCGTCAGGCGATCGCCTCGCCTCCGAGAACCGCAGCAGTTCCTCACATCTCGCGACCATTGCCCGATGACGCGCTGACCACCCGATGTCCAGGCGGGAGGCGTCGAGCAGCTCCGGCACGTTCCCCGGCACCGGCCAGTTCGGCGTGTTGTCGGTCCACCACGACGACGGCGACCGCATCACCGTCGACCTCGCCGGCCACGACTGGACGGGGCGGACGCTGGTCGCCGAGTCGTTCGTCATCGAGGTGCCGCCGGCGGCACAGTGAGGGCGTCCCCAACGCCACCTGGCGTCGCGCCGAACGGTGACTAGGAGCCGGCGGCGGCCGACGCGCGCAGTCCCTCGACGAGGGTGTCGAGCACGACGTCGACCTGTGCTCGGGCGGCATCCGGGTCGGGTGATCGGGCGATGAAGAGAGCGGCGCCGTACAGCCCGCCGAGGGCGACATGCGCCAGGGAGTCGACGGTGACGCCCGGGAGGACGTCGCTCGTGGTGAGCGGCGTCAGGACGGTGCGCAGCATCGGCAGCTCGAGGTCGCCGATGCCGCCCTCGGTGAGCTCGTGCTGGAGCACCGACACACTCTCGAGGATCACGATCCGCCGGAACGACGGCTCGAGGCAGGCGTCGAGGAACGCCGACAGACCGGCGCGGACCGCCCCCCACGGTTCCTGTGCGGCGAGCGCGGCGGCCATGACGGACGAGACGGCCTCGGCCAGGACGGCCTCGTAGACGGCGCGGAAGAGGGCGTCCTTGCCGCTGAAATGGTGGTACAGCGCTCCCTTCGCCACGCCCGCCCGCTGGACGATGTCCTCGATCGACGTTGCCGCGTAGCCCTGCTCGGTGAACCGCTCGCGAGCGATCGACACGAGCAGCTCCCGCGTCGCTTCCGCCTGGCGTTCCCGAAGCCGCTTGACAGCCACGCCGCTCATGTTAGACGCTGACCGAAAGTCGGTGACCGACCGTCGGTCGGTTGAACAAGGAAGGTGGCCGCCATGTCCGCCACGTCGCAGAGCCCGCGCACGACGACCGCAGAGCCGTCGTCGACGCCGACGGTGACGCTGCCGCCGGGCCAGCGCCTGATCCAGCGGTTCCCCCGCTTCGGTACGCACCTGGGGCGGCCCGCCCCGGCGATCCCGGCCGATCCCGTCATCACCATCGACGGAGGGGCGGTCACGGCCTCGTTCGACCTGCCGGTCGCCACCCTGGCGGACCTGCCGCGGCGAGAGCTCACGGCGCACTTCCACTGCGTGGCGGGCTGGTCGGCCGCCAACCTTCGTTGGGAGGGGGTCACGTTCGAGAGCTTCTTCCGCACGATCATCGAACCGGAGCTCGTGCCCGGCACCGAGGTCACCCACGTGGTGTTCGAAGGTCTCGACCGCTACCGATCGATTGTCATGGTCGAGGACGCGCTCGTGGACGACGTGCTCCTGGCCGAGCGCCTCGACGGCCACCCGCTCGGCGCCGACCACGGCGCGCCGGTGCGCCTGGTCAGTCCTGCTCAATACGGCTACGTCAGCATCAAGCACCTCTGCCGCATCGAGGTCCACAGCAGCGAGCCCCAGAGGCCGCGCGGATCTCTCATCAACAGACGACTCCTCGAGTCCCATCCTCGGGCGAGAGTCTGGGAGGAAGAGCGTCATGGCTCGCTTCCGAGCTGGCTGGTGCGGCCCGTCTACCGGGCTCTCAAGGCGCCCGTGCTCTATCTCTGCACCCGGAACGAGGAGGTCGCATGATGAGGGTTGCGAGGGCAGCCGTCGACGCTCGCCCCTGGCGCATCCACGAGATCGCGCCGGACTTCACCCTGGAGGACGTCTGGGCCCTTCCGGCTCACGGTGCCGCCGACGAGTTCCCTTCGCTGCTGGACGTCATGCGCTCGCTCGACTTCCCCGATTCGTCGTCTCTCCCGGTGCGCGTCCTGTGGGGCGCTCGCGATCTGCTCGGCCGCTGGTTCCACCTCGGCAGGATCGTGGGCCCGAGCGACGGCGGCGCAGATCGTCCCGCCGGCGAGCCGCGGGTTCTCGGACCGCACGAATCGTCGCTGGTCGACCGCCTGCCGGATGATCTGCGCCACACGGCGGACCCGGGGTCCCGCGCCACACCGTTCTTCCCGCTCTACCTCACCGACGACGAGTACGCCGCGGAGCTGTCGAATCGCACCGTGCACGGCGTGATGCACCTGGCGTGGGTCGAGAAAGGCGACGGCCGCTACCAGGGGCAGATGGCCGTGTACGTCAAGCCCCGCGGTCGGTTCGGGCAGGCGTACATGGCGTTCATCAAGCCGTTCCGTTACTGGGTCGTCTACCCCGCCCTCATGCGACACATCGAACGGGCATGGAACAGACGTGATGCTTCTGCGGTCGCCGCTTCGTAGGTGATGGTCTCTTCAGGTGGTGCGACCGCGAGTCGGGAGCAATTGTCAAGACCTGTGGATCGAGAATCCGCGATGGTGTGTGGCTATGACCAGAGTTCGAATGGTTCGTTGATCTCGTCGCCGTCGAGGAAGGCGCCGAGCAGCGCGGGTAGCTGGCCGGGGTAGAACCGCTCGCCGCTGTTGACGATCTCGGTCGTGGGCCACCAGCGGAACGCGAAGTAGTCCTCGCGTTCGTAGTCCAGGCGGCCGGATTCGTCGACGTCCGGGCCGGGAACGGCCAGACGCAGCTTCACGATCACCTCGTGTTGTAGGTGTCGACGTTGCCGGTGTCGAAATGATGCCCGCCGGCGCCAGGTCGGCGCTCCGACCTGGGAGGGATCGGCGACGATCCCTGTCTCCTCATGAAGCTCCCTGATCGCAGCGTCGAGGTAGGTCTCGCCTGCGTCGATTCCGCCGCCGGGCAGTTCCCACCAGCGGCCGAGGCCCGGGTGATCGGGGTCGTGGGTGTGAAAGAGCAGCACCTTGTCCTGGGCGTCCAATACAACGAGCCGGACCGCGCTGCGTTCGAAGACGGGTAGGTCGTTTGGCAGACGCACGGGCTGCTCGTCGTCGAGATCCATGATCAGGCCGCGGTGGTGGTCGGCGCGGCCATGTGCTGGTCGTGTGATCGTTCGACGAGTTTGCCGTTGACGAACGTCGCGCCGGCGCGGACGAGGGCGACGAGATGAGGTGCGTTGACGGCGCGCCACCGGTGCTGGGCGGCCATGATCAGCTTGAACGCCATGGCCAGCCCGGCCGCCTTGGAGCCGGGCCCGCGGGTGATCCTTGTGCGGTGCCGGACGGTGGCGAAGGTCGACTCGATCGGGTTCGTGGTCCGCAGATGGATCCAGTGTTCGGCGGGGTAGTCGTAGAACGCCGGCAGAATCGCCGACAAGAACCTCTTCCGCTCGCCGCTCACCTGGTCGATGCGTGTGTCGTTGACCCGCGGCGCCCGTACCTCGACCGCCCCGGCCGCGGTCAACACCGAGCGAGGGTCATGGTGGCCCTTGCGCACCACCAGCCGGTGACCAACTTCGTCCACCTGGTCGACCAGCGCGTCGACGTAGGCGTCGGACTCTGCCTTCAACGCCGCCGGCATCCGCCGCGCACCCTCCCGGGCGATGTCATCCAACAGCGACCCCGACCGCACATCCGGCGCCGAGTGCTGCCCCTCCTGACCGGTCTGCACTACCCCCAACATGGGCGTACCTTCCCGACCGACGTTCCAGCGCCGGCCTGCTTGAGAGACCAACTCGATCACCGGGAAGGTACGCCCACCTGCGCGTCCCACCCCGGCACCCGATCCACAGGTTTCAAGCATTGCTCGCGAGTCGGTCCTGATTGTTCGTACGACACGAGGCGGTCGGCAGCCGGCCCACCCACGCAGACGGACCGAACCCGACGCGTTCGGGCCGGCGGCAATGGTGGAGCTCACCGCATGGATCGCGCTGGCGAACCTCACGGCGCGGGCGAACACGGCGATCGGTATCGGGTCGCAGGGATTCTAGAAGGCGTGTGACCTGCCGCTCGCCGAGCCGTCGAACGTAGCCTCGCCGGCATGAACGCTGACGCGTTCGCCCCAGCACCGCAGCCTGCTGTTCACCGTCGCCTACGAGATGCTCGGCTCGGCGTCAGATGCCGAGGACGTCGTCCAGGAGACCTGGCTGCGGTGGGCGTACGTCGCCCACCTCGAACGGGTCGCACACCCACCCGAGCAGCGCCCCGTAGAACCTCTCAGCACCTTCGGGGTCGGCGGTGTGGAGCTCGCTGAAGTTCCACGAACCCGGCGCGTTGACCAACTGGGCGCCTCGCTTCTGCGACGCCTGCCACAACCCGAACACGGCTCCCTCGGGATCGGCGCACACGGCTGCGCGGCCGGCGTGGGGGATGTCGACCGGGGGCGCCAGCACCGCCCACCGTTGGCTTCCCGGTCTCCTTCTTCCTTCAGCCGACGACGCGGAGCTGCGCGGGACTCGTGGGAACAGCCGTGTCGCGGGTGCGGGCGAGGGTGAGGGCGGTGGCATCGTCGGCGGGCAGCCAGGTGACGAGGCGTTGCTCGTCGACGTCGTCGGGGAGGAGGAGCACCTCGTAGTCGAGGTGCAGGCGGCCGAGGTCGGGGTGCACGATCTGCGTCGTGCCTCGGCGCGTCTCGGTTGTCCGCAAAGGTCGACCAGCGCTCGGTGAAGTCCGGCGCGGTGCGTAGCTCGTCCATGAGCGCCACGAAGTCGTCGTCGTCACCCCAGCGGGTGCTGGCGGCGCGCAGGCGGCTGACCTGCTGGTCGGCGGCGGCGACCCAGTCGGGGTACACCGTTCGCGCATCCGGGTGCAGGAACACGTGGCGGGCGAGGTTCGGTAAAGCACCGTCGAGCATTCCGAGCGGGCGGGCGAGCGCTTCCCACGCGTCGTTCCAGGCGAGCACGTCGTTGGCCGGGCCGGCCACGAACGCCGGGGTCGTGGCCAGTCGTTCGAGGAGCGCCGTCACTGTCGGTGCCACCGTGCGGGCCAGCGGGCGGGCGGCTGGGCACAGTTCCGCGCTTTGGCTGAGCATCGCCAGCGTGTGCAGCTGCCGGGCGTGTTCGTCATCGAGGCGCAGGGCGCCGGCCAGCGCGGCGATCACGCTCGCCGAGGGCCGCGTGTCGCGCCCCTGTTCGAGACGAACCAGATAGTCGATGCTGACCCCGGCCAGCGTCGCCACTTCTTCGCGGCGCAGACCCGGAGTTCGTCGACGGCCGTTGTCGGGCAACCCGACGTCGCCCGGCTGCAGCTGCTCGCGGCGAGCGCGAAGGAACTCGGCCACCGTCGTCACCCGAACAGCATGCCGTCGGAGCCGGCGAATCACCCTGGCCCCGCCAGTACCAGGATCAGCCCGGCCTTCTCGGGCTGTCGGCGTGAGCTGATGCTGTGGCCATGACCACCGCATCGACCAGCGTCTCGCTGCCCTTGGCCCCCGGCCGCTGGGCGGTCGACACCAACCACTCCTCGATCGGGTTCTCCATCCGCCACCTCGGCGTGTCCAAGGTGCGGGGGCGCTTCACCCGCTTCGACGCCGATGTCGTTGTCGGCGAGACACTCGACACGACCACCGTCAGCGCCACCGTCGACGTCGCATCGATCGACACGGCCAACGCCGACCGCGACGCCCACGTGCTCTCGCCCGACATCATCGACGTCGCCACGCGTCCGACCATGGTGTTCCGCTCGACTCGCATCGCCGGAGCCGGCTCCGAATACCAGGTCGACGGCGAGCTCACCATCGGCGACGTCACCCGCCCGATCGTCCTCGCCGTCGAGCTCGGCGGCATCGAGACCTTCCCGGGCGGCCCCCGCCACGCCGGCTTCGAGGCCGCCACCGAGATCCGCCGCAAGGACTTCGGCATCGATGTCGCGATGCCGCCCGGTGTCAGTGTTGTCGCCCTCGGTGACGTCGTGAAGGTCGAGCTCGACCTCCAGCTGCTCGAGCCCGCCACCTGACCACGCGGTCCGCCGCCCGCCGAGCGGACCGTCGAGACGAAGGCCCCGTGCTGCGAACGAGCCGCGGGGTCTTCGTCGCGTGGCGGCACCGGGGATCGCCGGATCAGTGCCTCCTCGGCACGGGCGCGAGGCACGTCATGGTAAAAGCGACGAAGGGGTCCTCACTGCCAGTCCTGCCGCCGTCTCGCCGGGCTTGCTGCACCGTGGATCAACACGAAAGTTGCCAACCTTCGTGTGCGATCAGTGCTCGTCCCAGTGGCCGGCGTGGGCCGCGTGGCGGTGGCCCTCGTGGACGTAGTCGACGTGGTCGCCGTGCGGCACCGCCTCGTGCCCGCAGCCGTCTCCGTGGCTGTGGTCGTGGCCCTCGTGGACGATGTGGTCATCGGCTCGGGCGAGCCATGACGCACGATTCGTGTCGACGTCCCCGCGGGCCTGCCGACGACGACCACGCCCGCTACACCGGCTCGCTCACGACCGACCACGCGGGCAGCTGCGGCTTGACCGTGCGCGTCGTGTCCCGCCACCCCGACCTGGTCAGCACCGCCGAAACGGGCCTCGCCGCCTGGGCCCAGCGGTGCTACCAACGGAGGCCATGGGCCGCCGGGGTCGGTCGTGACCACCATCGGGTTCATCGGTGCCGGCAACATCGGCAGCCAGCTGGCACGGCTCGCCGTCGGTGCGGGCTACGACGTCGTCGTGAGCAACTCGCTGGCAAGGTCGTGATCGACACCAACAACTACTACGCCCAGCGCGACGGACACATCGCCGCGCTGGACGAAGACCGCACCACGGTGTCGCAGCTCCTGCAAGACCACCTGCCCGACTCGCATGTGGTGAAGGCCTTCAACGCCCAGCACGCCGCCGATCTGACGGCGGACGGCCAGCCGCCCGGGACGCCGGGCCGCCGCGGGCTCGCCCTGTTCGGCGATGACGACCAGGCCCGGGCCACCGTCGCCGGCATCATCGACCAGTTCGGCTTCGACGCGGTCGACGGCGGCCCGCTGGCCGAGAGCTGGCGCATCCAGGCCGGGGCGCCCGGCTACGGCCGCCACCGCACCGCCGACGAGCTGCGAGCAGATCTGGCCGCCGCCGTCCGGCCTGGTACCTGACCGGTGTCCGCCGGCCCGTGCCCGATGCGCTCATCGACCGGATGACGATCTAGTCGGGAACTGGCATCCATCCGGGTCTGGACTTACTCCAGGATGGGGTTAGGCTCCGGATGTGTCCAGGGACACATCCGTTGACAACGATGCGCTGCTCCGCCGGCACGGTCTGCAGGTCACGGCCCAGCGTCTGGCTGTGCTGCGGGCGGTGTCCGACCGACCGCACAGCACGGCGGACGACATCGACAAGGTCGTACGGGCCGAGATCGGTGCCATCTCACGTCAGGCGGTGTACGACGCCCTCGCGGCCCTCACCGACAAGGGCCTCCTCCGGCGCATCCAGCCCGCCGGGTCGCCGGCCCGCTACGAGGATCGGGTCGGTGACAACCACCACCACCTCATCTGCCGAACCTGCAGCCGGATGGTCGACGTCGACTGTGCGGTCGGCGACACCCCGTGCCTGACGGCCGCCGACGACTCGGGCTACGAGGTCGACGAAGCCGAGGTCATCTACTGGGGCCGATGCCCCGAGTGTGTCGCGGCAACTCCTGTCTCGTCCGACGGCCGAAACGGACACGCAGCGTGTGACCCACGTCGAGCAACACAGCCTTGGATCCAGAGCAACCGACGTCGAGCAACCAGCCACCGAAACACCAAGAGGAGAAGGACCGACGTGTCTGACACCGGCAGCGAGAGCGAGAACCCAGTCATCCCGTCGCCCACTCCCAAGGCGCCCCGGCCCATGTCGAACCAGGACTGGTGGCCGAATCAGCTGGACCTGCAGGTCCTCCACCAGCACTCGCCCCAGTCCAATCCGATGGGCGAGGACTTCGACTACGCAGAGGAGTTCAAGACCCTCGACCTCGACGCGCTGAAGCAGGACATCTTCGAGGTGATGACGACGTCGCAGGACTGGTGGCCGGCCGACTACGGCCACTACGGGCCGCTCTTCATCCGGATGACGTGGCATGCCGCCGGCACGTACCGCATCGCCGACGGCCGGGGCGGTGGCGGCGAGCGGCGCTCAGCGCTTCGCCCCCCTCAACAGCTGGCCCGACAACGCGAGCCTCGACAAGGCGCGCCGGTTGCTCTGGCCGGTCAAGCAGAAGTACGGCCGGAAGATCTCCTGGGCCGATCTCCTCATCTTCGCCGGCAACTGTGCCTACGAATCGATGGGGTTCAAGACGTTCGGCTTCGGCTTCGGGCGAGAGGACATCTGGGAGCCCGACGAGATCTTCTGGGGCCCTGAGGACACGTGGCTCGGAGACGAGCGCTACAGCGGCGACCGGGAGCTCGCCGGTCCGTTCGGCGCCGTGCAGATGGGCCTGATCTACGTGAACCCGGAGGGGCCGAACGGCAACCCGGATCCGCTGGCCGCCGCCAGGGACATCCGGGAGACCTTCGCCCGCATGGCGATGAACGACGAGGAGACGGTTGCGCTCATCGTCGGCGGCCACACGTTCGGCAAGTGCCATGGTGCCGCCGGTCCCGAGTACGTCGGTCCGGAACCCGAGGGTTGCCCCGTCGAGGAGCAAGGCTTCGGCTGGAGGAACACCTTCGGCACCGGCAAGGGCGCCGACACGGTCACCAGCGGGCTCGAGGGCGCATGGACCAACGAGCCGACGAAGTGGGACAACGGGTACCTCGACAACCTGTTCAAGTACGACTACGAGCTGACGACGAGCCCCGCCGGCGCGAAGCAGTGGACTCCCAAGAATCCCGAGGCCCAGGGCACCGTGCCGGACGCGCACGATCCGTCGAAGCGGCACGCCCCGATGATGCTGACGACGGACCTTGCGCTGAAGCTGGATCCGATCTACGCGCCGATCGCGAAGCGCTTCCACGAGAACCCCGACCAGCTCGCCGACGCGTTCGCCAAGGCGTGGTACAAGCTGTTGCACCGCGACATGGGACCCGTCTCGCGCTACCTCGGCCCGTGGGTTCCGGAGCCGCAGCTGTGGCAGGACCCCGTCCCCGCCGTCGATCACGACCTGATCGGGGAGGCGGACATCGCCGCCCTCAAGGGCAAGATCCTCGCATCGGGACTGTCCATCTCCCAGCTGGTCTCCACCGCGTGGGCGTCGGCGGCGAGCTTCCGCGGCACCGACAAGCGGGGCGGGGCGAACGGGGCACGGATTCGCCTCGCGCCGCAGAAGGACTGGGAGGTCAACGACCCGACCGAGCTGGCCAAGGTGCTGCAGACCCTCGAGCAGATCCAGCAGGACTTCAACAGCTCGCAGTCCGGCGGGACGAAGGTCTCGCTCGCCGACCTGATCGTCCTGGGCGGATGCGCGGCCGTCGAGCAAGCGGCGAAGAACGCCGGGCACGACGTCACGGTCCCGTTCGCGCCGGGGCGCACGGACGCCTCGCAGGAGCAGACCGACGTGGAGTCGTTCGCCGTGCTCGAACCGACCGCCGACGGGTTCCGCAACTACCTCCGAGCCGGAGAGAAGTTGTCGCCGGAGACCCTGCTGCTGGACCGGGCCAACCTGTTGACGCTGACCGCTCCCGAGATGACGGTGCTCATCGGCGGCATGCGTGCCCTGAACGCCAACTTCGGGCAGTCCGCACACGGCGTCTTCACCGACCGGCCCGAGACGTTGACCAACGACTTCTTCGTGAACCTGCTCGACATGAGCACGGAGTGGAAGGCATCCGCCTCGTCCGAGAACGTGTACGAGGGTCGCGATCGCGCGACGGGCGAGGTCAAGTGGACCGCCACCGCCGTCGACCTCGTCTTCGGTTCGAACTCCCAGCTCCGAGCCCTCGCGGAGGTCTACGCATGTGACGACTCGAAGGAGAAGTTCGTGCGTGACTTCGTGGCTGCGTGGGACAAGGTCATGAACCTCGATCGCTTCGACCTCGCCTGATCGACGGAACCGGTCAGAACCGGTCAAAGGTCTGGCGTCGCCCAAGGCGGCGCAGGCCCGGGGAGCTGCAGCAGCGGCCGCGACCCTTCTCCCGTTCGGCGGGAGCATCTGTCGCGCGTACGGGTCGTCGACGACGCCCAACCACGTCAGATGCGTCCGGGCCAGCGCCACGTTCAATGCTGAACGGGAGACCTCTGTCTGGGTCATCGCTCCGAACCGTAGGTGATGGCGCCCGGAGCTCGACTGGCCGCTCAAGGGCGTGGAGCCGCCGCAGGTGGACTCCCCCACGGTCGAGTCGCCCGCTTGACCGCCAGGTCGGGTGCTCACACGAGCTCCGACTCATAGTGCGGTACCGCCCCGCAAACCAGTAGCCGCTACTGAGGACTGATCGCGTCCGCTGTGGTCGGCTGTATCCGGAGCTCGCCGCCGAGATGGACGTCGCCAGGATGGTTCTGGTCTGAGTCCAGGAAAGGGGCCCGCCATGACAGTTGGAGGAGTGACCGCGCAGGGGCGTGTACTCGCCGACGGCAACGAGATCCCTCTTCTCGGCCTCGGGGTCTGGCAGGTTCCGGACGGGCCGGTGTGCGTGAACGCGGTGCGCTCGGCGCTCGAGCTCGGCTACCGGCACGTCGACACCGCGCAGCTCTACGGCAACGAGGAGAGCGTCGGCCGCGGGCTGCGCGAGAGCGGCCTGCCACGCGAGGAGGTCTTCATCACGACGAAGTTCCTTCCGGGGCGGCGCGACCCGGAGGCCGAGGCGCAGCGCAGCCTGGAACGGCTGGGCATCGACCAGGTCGACCTCTATCTCGTGCACTGGCCGCAGGGCGAGCCGACCAGGGCCTGGCCCGCGATGGAACGTGCGCACGGACGCGGCTATGCGCGCTCGATCGGCGTCTCGAACTACGGCGTGAGCGAGCTCGACGAGCTCATGTCCGTCGCCCAGATCCCGCCGGTTGTGAATCAGGTGCAGTTCAACCCGTTCACGTACCGCCGCACGCTGCTCGAGGCGTGCGAGGAGCGCAACGTGACGCTCGAGGCCTACAGCCCGCTCGGCACCGGCCGGCATCTCTCGGACCGGCGTGTGCGCCAGATCGCCGCGCGCGTGGGTCGCACACCGGCCCAGGTACTGCTGCGCTGGTGCGCCCAGCGGGAACTTCCCGTCATCCCGAAGTCGACGCACCGCGACCGAATCGAGGAGAACGCCCAGATCTTCGACTTCACCCTGTCCGACGAGACCATCGCCGCGCTCGACGCGCTCGACGAAACGGGCGGCACCGAGTGGGCGTGAGAACACACGCCGCGGACCGCCGCCCGGGAACGCGGTCTCCCAGCCGGTTTGTAGGCTCGACTAGGAACCGTGGTGGTGGCACGCGATCCCCAACGGTTGACCGGGCAGACCCCTCGCCTGCCTCGGCTTGCCGGGCCTCTTCGAGAGTTCATCGCGACACAGAACTCCAGCGCGGTCGTCCTGCTCGCAGCGACCGTAGCGGCGCTGGTGTGGGCGAACTCGCCGTGGTCCTCGAGCTACGAAGACTTCTGGGACACCACGCTCGCGATCCGGGTCGGGGGAAGCGAGCTCTCGCTCGACTTCCGCCACTGGGTCAACGACGGGCTGATGGCCCTGTTCTTCTTCGTCGCCGGTGTCGAGATCCGCCGTGAGTTCGACATGGGCGAGCTGCGCGAACGTCGACGGGTCGCGACGCCGGTTCTCGCCGCGCTCGGTGGGATGGTCGCGCCAGCTCTGATCTATCTCGCATTCAACGCCGGCGAGTCCACGGCGCGGGGCTGGGGCATCGCGATGGGGACCGACACGGCGTTCGCGCTCGCAGTCCTGGCGCTGGTGGGTGGGCGGTGGGCGCCGGGCGTCCGGACCTTCCTGCTGACGCTGGTCATCGTCGACGACATCGTCGCGCTCACCATCGTGGCGCTGGCATACACGGAGGACGTGTCGAGCGAGGCGCTGTTGGTCGCGTTGGCACTGTTCGGTCTGGTGCTCGTCATGCGACGGGCCGGAGTCCGTAGCGGCGTCCCTTACTTCCTGGTCGGCTTCGGCCTGTGGATCGCCATGATCGCTTCCGGGGTCCACGCCACGATCGCCGGCATCGCGTTGGGATTGCTGGCGACGGCGCGCCCGCCTGCCCGTGGGGATCTCGAACGGGCCGGGACGCTGTGGCGCCTGTTTCGGGAGGAACCGACCCCGGAGTACGCCCGATCGGTCAGCCGGGGTGTTGCGCTGGCGGTCTCCGGGAACGAGCGCGTCCAGAATCTTTTCACCCCCTGGACGAGCTACGTCATCGTGCCGCTCTTCGCGCTCGCGAACGCGGGCGTGCAGCTCAACGGCGACGTCGTCCGCCACGCCATCTCGTCGCCTGTCACCCTGGGCATCGTCTTCGGCCTGGTGGCGGGCAAGGCTGTCGGGATCACGGCCGCGACCTGGCTCAGCACCCGCCGCGGGCTCGGCGGCCTGCCACTCACCTTGACGTGGCCGCCACTCGTCGGTGCCGCGACGGTGGCGGGGATCGGCTTCACGGTCGCGCTCCTCATCGCCGACATCACCTTCACCGGCGAGGATCTCGAGGACGCCAAGCTGGGCATCCTCACCGCGTCGGTCCTCGCCTCAGGTCTCGCCTGGATCGTCTTCCGGGCTCTCGACCACCTGCCGAGGCGGCTCCTCCTCGCCGGTCGGGGCCGCCTGGCACCGCCGCTCCTGGACCTGACCGAGCCGGTCGACCCCGAGATCGATCACGTCCGAGGCCCGGCCGACGGACGTGTCACCCTCGTGGAGTACGGCGACTTCGAATGCCCCTACTGCGGGCGGGCCGAGCCGGTGATCCGAGAGCTGGTCCAGACGTTCGGTCGGGACCTCCGCTTCGTCTTCCGCCACCTGCCCCTCGAGGACGTGCACGAGCACGCCGCGATCGCCGCCGAGGCCGCCGAGGCGGCCGGCGCCCAAGGAAGGTTCTGGGAGATGCACGACCTCCTCCTGGCGCACCAGGACGCGCTGACCGTCCCCGACCTACGCGACTACTCGCGCCAGCTCGGGCTGGACCAGGACCGGTTCATCGACGACCTGGACTCGCGACGCTACACGCTACGCGTGGCTCGCGACGTAGAGAGTGCCGACGCCAGCGGGGTGGCGGGAACCCCGACGTTCTTCATCAACGGACGCCGCCACTACGGCGCATACGACATCGCCTCGCTGACCGCCGCCTTCCGAAACGCACAGGAGGCCATGATCGACGACACCCGACGCCTCGACGACGCCCCCGACCGGATCGCTGACCGCTCGGAGGGCCACCTGCCAGGCGGCTGAGAAGCGCGCAGGCGGACGCTGGGACCATCATCCGTGGCGGTCGGCCGATCTTGGCGCCGTACACGTTGTTGACCGAGGCCCCTCAGACCACCGGACCGTCAGCGTCCTGTAGTCGGTCATGTCGCGGGCTCCGTGGGCGTCGCACGCTCGACACAACCCAGGTGCGCGCCAGCAGCAGCCCGGCGCCCACCCCGCTCAGCAACGGCAGCAGGGTCTCCTCCACCGGTACGCCTGCGAGGTGAGCGATCACGTGGCGGCGCCGCCCTGTGAGCCGGCAATGCGACGGAGCCATTCCTCGTCGGTCGCCTGGGCGTGGCCGTAGTCGTCGTGCCAGTTCCACCACTCGTACGGCGGCGTCTGGGGGTAGCCCTCCGGCGAGTCCTCCCACTGCTCTTGGCGCCCGAGCGCGGTCATGTCGAGGTAGCTCCAGGTGCCCCCCATGGCCTCGTCGCCGCGGCTGTTGATGAAGTAGGTGCGGAACACGCTGTCACCGTCACGGATGAACGCGTTCGTGCCATGCCACTCGTCCACGCCGAAGTCGGCGTCGAAGCCGTCCGTCAAGGTGTACCAGGGCATCTCCCAGCCCATCCGCGCCTTGACGCGCTCGATGTCCGTCTGCGGCGCCCGCGAGACGAACACGAGAGTGGTGTCGCGGGCGTTCAGATGAGCGACGTGGGCGACCTGGTCGGCCACCAACGAGCAGCCTTTGCAGGCATGCTCGGGCCAGCCGTGCACGCCGGGCTCGAGGAAGGCGCGGTAGACGATCAGCTGACGGCGACCGCCGCCAGATCGGCGCGCGGCCGAAACTGCCGCGCCTGCACACCTCTAAGACCGGTGACCGCCCCCGAACTCGTCGCGGACGGTCACCTTTGGTGGGCGGCGACACGGCGTCCGATCGGCGCGGCGGTCAGCAGGTTGAGCTGACCTCTTCGCTGCCCGTTTACCGGCAGGTCCTCGAGCTCGGCCACCAGGGCGCTCGCTGGCGGCGTCGCGGCGGATCGAGCGACCGAGGCGGGCAGCGCCGGTGCGCGAGGGAGGCGGGCGGCGTTGTCCGCCTGGTCGCGCCCGTGGTGGAGCAGGACGCGTGGCACGTCGGTGTCGGCTCGGGAGCCCATGTGTAGGTGCGGACCCGTACACAGGACCGAGACAGCGTGGTCTACTCGCAAGCGTGCCGATCGAGAACGACCTCGAGGCGCTCGCCGCGCTGCTCTCGGGCGCAGGGTTCGTCGCGGCGGACGAGGAAGCGGACGAGCTCCTCGCTTGCGCGGCCGGCGATGTCGAGCTCCTCGACGCCCTGGTCGGGCGTCGCCTCACGGGCGAGCCACTCGCCTGGATCACCGGGAGCGTTTCGTTCTGCGGATTGGAGATCCGCGTCGATCCAGGCGTCTACGTCCCACGCTGGCAGAGCGAGCCGCTCGCGCGTCGCGCCGTCGAGCGCCTGCCGGCGACCGGTGCGGCGATCGACCTTTGCACCGGCTCGGGAGCGATCGCCAAGACCTTGACCACGGACCGCCCCGGCGCCCGCGTCGTGGCGTCCGACGTCGACGAGCGTGCCGTTGCCTGCGCGACAGCAAACGGCGTGGAGGTCTACCGCGGCGATCTGTTCGCCCCGTTCCCGCGCACGCTCGAAGGCCGCGTCGACGTCGTCGTCGGTGTCGTGCCGTACGTGCCGACGCCGGCGCTGCCGCTGCTGCCACGCGACACCTTCGAGTTCGAGTCGCAGCTGTCCTACGACGGCGGCCGCGATGGCACGGAGATCCTCCGGCGGGTCCTGACCGACAGCCCCCGCTTCCTCCGGCGCTGCGGTGCGCTCCTGCTCGAGCTCGGCGGTGAGCAGGCCGACGCGCTGGGCGACGACCTCGCGCTCCTCGGCTACGTCGACGTCACCGTTCTCATCGACGAAGACGGTGACGTCCGCGGCATCGAGGCGACCCTCGGAGAGTCCTAGTCGAGCGTGCCTGCACGGGCCGCCCACTCGGTTCGCTGGCCGGTGAGCGCCGAGATCCGGTCGAGGTCTTCGTCGTAGGCAGGACGACCAGCCCGGCGACCTCCGCGCAGGCGGCGATGACGCAGTCGGCCGGCTTGGCGCCTCGGTGCTGGTTCCGGGAAGCCAGGTCGGTCATCACCTCGAGGGCCCGGTCCATCGCGGCCGGGGTGACCGGTGCTTCCGGCAGTGCTCGCCGCGCCTCGGCCACGAGGGCGACGTCCTTGGCCCGGGTGACGCAGGTCAACCGGACCGGAGCGCGTCCTTGAGCACGTCGTAGTCACGAGCCGAACGGGCCGCGTAGAGCTGCTCGAGCTCGCCGACGGGACAGACGAACAGCGACCCGGCGAGCTCGGCCAGCTCATCTCCGATCGCCTGATCGCCTGATCGGACGGCCGCGCTCTTGTGTGCCCGAAATTGCGTTGGCATCGGGGACGGCGGCTGGCATCATCCACTATTCCCGGCCGGAATAGCTCGTAGCGCTTGACCTCAAGCGCGCTTGAAGCCTTACGGTGCGCCGTACCGACCACTCCCCCACGTACCGGAGCTGAAATGACGTCATCCCTGGCGATCGAGGCACACGGCCTGGTCAAACGCTATGGGTCCAAGACCGCGCTCGGCGGCATCGACATCTCGGTGCCCACGGGCACCGTCACCGCCGTGCTCGGCCCCAACGGCGCCGGCAAGACGACCGCGGTGCGCATCCTGACCACCCTGTCCGAGGCCGACGAGGGAACAGCGACCGTGGCCGGGTTCGACGTGGCCCACGCCCCCACCGAGGTGCGGCGGCGCATGGGCCTGGCCGCCCAGGACGCCACGGTCGACCCGCTGCTGACGGGCCACGAGAACCTGGTCATGATCGGCGAGCTCCACCAGCTCAGCCGGGCCGAGGCCAGGCAGCGCGCCGACGAGCTGCTCGAGCAGTTCGACCTCGTCGACGCGGCCGACCGGGTCACCTCCGGGTACTCGGGCGGCATGCGGCGCCGGCTCGACCTGGCCGCCACCCTGGTGGCCCGGCCGCAGGTGCTGTTCCTGGACGAGCCCACCACCGGCCTCGACCCACGCGCCCGCAACGAGCTCTGGGCGGTGCTCGACACGCTCGTCGGCCGGGGCACCACGGTGCTGCTCACCACCCAGTACCTGGAAGAGGCCGACCGGCTGGCCGACGACATCATCGTCATCGACCAGGGCAAGATCATCGCCCGTGGCGATGCTCGCAGCCTCAAGCGGCAGGTGGGCGGCGACAACATCGGCATCACCGTCGCTGATCCGGGCAACCTCGATGCGGCCGCAGACCTCCTCGCGGGGTGCACCCGCGCCGAGGCGGTCGTCGACCGGCCGCTCCGCACGGTGACGGCCCCCACGGGTGACGGCGTCGCCGGGCTCGCCGCGGTCGCCAACGCCCTGGCCGATGCCGGGATCGCGGTCGAGGACCTGAGCCTGCGCCAGCCCACGCTCGACGAGGTGTTCCTCACCCTGACGGGCGAGTCCATCGACTACGACGAAGACGCCCTAGAGGAGGCACGACAGTGACCGCCCCCACCGACACCCTGACCCGATCGACCAACGGCGACCGGGCCCAGGACGCACCGATCGCCGGCCCCGCCGACGAGCTGCATCCGTCGCGGGGCGTGGTCCACGACGTGTGGGTCATCGCCCGCCGTGGGCTCACGCACATGAAGCGCCAGCCCGAGGCCCTCAGCGACGCCACCATCCAGCCGATCATGTTCGTGCTGCTGTTCGCGTACGTGTTCGGCGGCGCCATCGACGTGCCCGGCGGCGGCAACTACCGCGAGTTCCTCATGGGCGGCATCATGGCCCAGACGATCGTGTTCACTGCGTTCGGCGTGGCCATGAGCATCGCCAACGACCGCAAGAACCAGGCGGTCGACCGGTTCCGGTCGTTGCCCATCGCCAAGGGCGCCGTCCTCGGCGGGCACGCGGTCGCCAACCTGATCAAGTCGTTCCTGCCGATCGCCATCATGTCGATCAGCGGGCTGATCATCGGGTGGCGCATCCGCAGCAGCGTCGTGGACGCGGTCGCCGGGTACTTCCTGATGGTGGCGTTCGCCTTCGCCATGATCTGGGTGGGAGTGCTGCTCGGCAGCCTGGTCGCCACGCCCGAGGGGGTGCAGGGCATCGCCTTCGTGGCGCTTTTCCCCATCACCTTCATCGCCAGCACGTTCGTGCCGGTGGCGTCCATGCCCGGGCCGCTCAAGGTGGTCGCCCAGTGGAACCCGGTCACCACGTTGTCCGACGCGCTGCGCGAGCTGTTCGGCAACCCCAACACGCCGACCCAGCCAGGGGATCCCTGGTCGATCGCCAACCCGGTGGCCTACACCTGGCTGTGGATCATCGGCGTCATCGTGGTCTGCGCTCCCCTGGCGGTGCGCATCTACTCCCGCTCGATCGCCAAGTGAGGGTCGGTGCTCCCGCGGCGGCGGGAGCACCGCTCACGGCACGATCCTGACCCGTCGGTCAAGCGGCCCGCTAACGTCGCGGGCGTGATCGTCGACACCAGCGCCGGCAAGGTCCAGGGGCTCGAGAAGCGCGGGGTGCTGCAGTACCGCGGCATCCCGTATGCCCGCGCCGAACGGTTCCGCGCCCCCCAGCCCATCGAGCCGTGGGCCGGCGTGCGCGACGCCACCGAGTTCGGGCTCATCGCCCCGCAGAACCCGTCGCCCACCGAGGCCATGCTCGGTGCCCAGGACCGCCCGTCGGGCGAGGATTGCCTGGTCCTCAACGTGTTCACCCCGGCGGCCGACGACACCCCGAGGCCGGTCATGGTGTGGATCCACGGCGGTGCCTTCGTCGCCGGCTCGGGCAACATCCCCTGGTACGACGGCTCCAACCTGGCCCGCGACGGCGACGTCGTCGTGGTCACGATCAACTACCGGCTCGGCGCCCTCGGCTACCTGCACCTCGGACACCTCGACCCCACGTTCGCCGGGTCCGGGGCCAACGGGGTCCGCGACCAGGTCGCCGCCCTCGAGTGGGTCCGCGACAACATCGCCGGCTTCGGGGGCGATCCAGGCAACGTCACGATCTTCGGCGAGTCGGCCGGAGGCATGAGCGTGGGCACGCTGCTCGGCACCCCGTCGGCTGCGGGCCTGTTTCACCAGGCCATCGCCCAGAGCGGCGCGGCCGAGCACAACCATGGGGCCGACGTCGCCGAGTGGGTGACCGATGGGTTCCTCGCCGCGCTCGACCTCTCCCCCGCCTCGGCCGACGCGCTGCTGTCCCTGCCCGTCGACGCGGTGCTGCGGGCCCAGTCCGTCATCGAGACGCGGGTGCAATCCGACACCCGGCGCAGCGAGGGCCCCGGCGCCGGAGCGCTCACCTTCCAGCCCGTGGTCGATGGCGCGGTGCTGCCCCGCCCCGCCATCGACGCCGTCCGTGCCGGCAGCGCCGGCGACGTCCGCCTGGTCGTGGGCACAACCGCCGACGAGTGGAACCTGTTCCACCTGCCGACCCGCCTGAGCGGGCCCCTGACCGACGAGCAGGTGCGGCGGCGTGTCGCTCGCGTGGTGAGCCACGACCGGGCCGACGACGTGCTCGACGTCTATCGCCACACGCGTCCCACCGCCGACCCCGACGGCCTGCTCTGCGCCGTGATGACCGATCTCGTGTTCCGCCAGCCGGCTATCCGGCTCGCCCAGGCCCAGCTGGCGCACACCCCCGACGTGTGGATGTACCGCTTCGACCTCGCGTCGACCGCCATGGGCGGAGCGCTCGGGGCGTGCCACGCCATCGACGTGCCGTTCGTGTTCGACAACCTCGACCGGGGTGGCGTCGACATGCTGCTCGGTGGGCTCGACGACGACGCCCGCCGCCTGGCGTCGTGGACGTCCCAGTCGTGGACCGGCGTGGCGCGCGCCGGCGACCCGGCCCACGACGACGTCGACTGGCCCGCCTACGACCTCGACCAGCGGCTGACCTGCGTGCTCGACCGCCGGGTCAGCGTCGTCGCCGACCCCGAGGGCCCGGTGCGGGCGATGTGGGGCGAGCTGGCCCCGGCCCCCGCTCCCCCACCCTCGTAGACTGATCCCCACCTCGATCGGGAGCACGACCATGTCAGACCGTCAACCGCCCCGCTTCCCACAGTTCTCGTCACCCGACGAAGAGCGCACCCACATGAAGCAGCGCATGGCCGCGGCCTTCCGCCTGTTCGACCGCTTCGGTTTCAACGAGGGGGTCGCCGGCCACCTGACCGGTCGCGACCCCGAGCACCCCGAGCTGTTCTGGGTCAACCCGTTCGGCATGAGCTTCGGCATGATCCGGGCCCGCGACCTCATCCTGGTGGACCACCAGGGCAAGGTCGTCGAGGGCGACTGGCCGGTCAACACCGCCGCGTTCGCCATCCACAGCCAGATCCACGCCGCCCGGCCCGACGTCAAGGCCGCGGCCCACACGCACTCGCCCTACGGGCGGGCGTTCTCGACGTTGGGCAAGACCCTGGCGCCGCTCACCCAGGACGCCTGCGCCTTCTACGACGACCACGCCCTGTTCGACGACTACACCGGCGTGGTGCTCGACACGGAGGAGGGCAAGCGCATCGCTCATGCCCTGGGCGACGGCAAGGCCGCCATCCTCCGCAACCACGGCCTGCTCACGGTGGGCACCACCGTCGACGAGGCCGCCTGGTGGTTCATCACCATGGAGCGGTCGTGCCACGTGCAGCTCATGGCCGACGCCGCCGGCGACCCCATCGCCATCGACGACGAGTGCGCGACGCTCACCCGCAGCCAGGTCGGCTCCAACGTCGCCGGGTGGCTCAGCTTCCAGCCCCTCTACGCCAATATCGTCGCCGATCAGCCCGACCTGCTCGACTGACGGCGCGACGCCGGAAGGACCCGCCGTGGCCGACGTGACACCCATCGGCTCCAAGGTGCAGTCCCACCGCGAACAGGTGCTGCGCCGGTTGCTCGACGCCCAGAA
Organism: uncultured Acidimicrobiales bacterium; assembly: GCA_963735395.1. Lineage (GTDB taxonomy): Bacteria > Actinomycetota > Acidimicrobiia > Acidimicrobiales > VFJN01 > ZC4RG19. The sequence continues at coordinate 56,936 of CAVTKV010000007.1, forward strand.
CGCCAACGACGTCGACAGCTCGCTCGGGTGCTTCGACCACCCCCGCTACGAGCTCATCGGCAACCAGCGGGTGTACGACGGCGCCAACGAGGTGCGCCACTACTACGAGGTGACGCGGCGCTACTTCCCCGACCTGCGGTTCGAGGTCATCGAGGTGCACCACGGCGACGACGCGGTGGTGTGCGAGCTGTGGATGTCGGGCACCCACCTGGGCTCGGGCCCCGACTTCGAGGCCACAGGCCACCGGTTCCGGTGCCGCACGGCCACGATCTTCGCCTTCGACGGCGAGCGGCTGGTCGGTGCCCGCGTCTACTACGACACGGGCACCATCGCCCGTCAGCTCGCCTGACTGCGGCGAGGGCTCAGCAGCGCGTCACTCGAAGACCGGCCGCAGCGGCACGCCTGCGTCGCCGTCGTCGGTCGTGGGCGTGGCCAGGATCTGGTGGATCTGGGTGCGACCGGCCTCGAAGTTGACCGCAGAGGCGGACATGTACAGCCGCCACACCCGGGCCCGGGGCTCGCCCACCTCGTCGACCGCGTCACCCCAGGCGGCCTCGAGGTTGGCCACCCAGCGGCGCAGCGTCAGGGCGTAGTGCTCGCGGAACGCATCGAGGTGACGGACTTCGAAGCCGGCGCCCTGGGTGATCGACACGACGCGCCCGACCTCGTGCAACTCGCCGTCGGGGAACACGTAGCGGTTGGCGAAGCTGCGCTGGGGCAGGCGCGCCTTGTGGCCCGGCGGGTGGCTGATGCCGTGGTTGAGCAGGCGACCGCCAGGGTGCAGCAGCGACCGCAACCGGGCGAAGTAGTCGGCCAGCCGCGCTTCGCCGACGTGCTCGAACATGCCGATCGAGCTGATGGCGTCGTACGGCCCGTCGGCGATCTCGCGGTAGTCCTGCACCCGGATCTCGACCTGCTCGGACAGACCGGCCTCGGCGGCCCGCTTCTCGGCCAGGTCGGCCTGGCGCTTCGAGATCGTGACGCCCACGGCCCGCACGCCATGGTGGGCGGCGGCGTGCATTGCCATGCCGCCCCACCCGCACCCCACGTCGAGCAGGCGCATGCCGGGCTCCAGGCCGAGCTTGCGGCAGATCAGCTCGTACTTGTTGGCCTGTGCGTCCTCGAGCGTGTCGGACGGGTCGTGGAACACCGCGCACGAGTACGTCATGCTCGGGCCGAGCACCAGGCGGTAGAAGGCGTTCGAGACGTCGTAGTGGTGGCTGATGGCGGCGGCGTCGCGCGCCCGGCTGTGGCGCCGCCCCTGCAGTCGGACCTCCTCCTTGGGCGGGGCCAGGCGGCGCACCTGGTGCCAGCCGCCCAGCTCGCCGACCAGTCGCAGCATTGCCCGCGGCGCAAGCCGCACGTGCGGCATGCGGTCGCGCAGGGCGAGCAGCTCCCAGATGTCGCCGTCGATGTCGAGGTCGCCCGCGACGTAGGCCCGGGCGATGCCCAGCTCGCCCGGGGCGGTGAGGATGCGGCGCAGCGCGTCCGGCGAGCGCACCACCAGGGTGGTCGTGGCGTCGTCGGGCCCGGCGCGGCTGCCGTCGTACGCCTGGACGGCGAGCGGGATGTCGCCTCCCAGCACCTCGTCGACCAACGGTGCCAATGCCATCACGCAACCCCCATCTCCACGGGTGTTGCAGGGAAGGCTACGGCGCGTGTCAACGATCGCGCGGCCATTTTTCGGGTACCGGCTGTGCCGGTGGCGCCTGCGGGGTCAGCCGCCCGGGCGGTAGAACGGCGTCGGCACGACCCGCGCCTGCGCCCGGGTACCCCGGATGTCGACCACGACCTCGGCCCCCTCGTCCAGCTCGGGCGGGACGAACGCCAGCGCGATGCCGCGGTGCAGCGTCGGCGACAGGTTGCCGCTCGTCACCACGCCGACCGTCTCGCCGTCGACCAGGACGGCGCAGTCGGCACGCGGCGGGCGGCGACCGTCGACCTCGAGCCCCCGCAGCCGGCGGGCGATACCCCGCTCGCGCTCGGCGGCCAGCGGCGCGTACCCCGTGAAGTCGCCCTTGCCCCAGGCCACGACCCAGCCGAGCCCCGCCTGCAGCGGAGTGATGCCCGGGCCCAGCTCGTGGCCGTGCAACGGGAGCCCCACCTCGAGCCGCAGCGTGTCGCGGGCCCCCAAGCCCGCGGGGGTGACGCCGGAGGCAACGACCGCGTCCCAGACGGCCGCGGCCGCGTCGGCCGGCACGGCCAGCTCGACGCCGTCCTCGCCCGTGTAGCCGGTGCCGGCCACCACGCACGTGTGCCCGAGAACCTCGACCTCGGCCACGGCCCGTCGGGGCACGGCCGCCGCTGCCGGCGAGACGGACGCCAGGCGCCCACGGGCGTCGGGCCCCTGGACGGCGATGACCGCACGGGTGGCGGTGACGTCCTCGCCGCCGATCGCCTGGAGCACCCGGTCGGTGTTGGACGCGTTGGGCATCACGTCGAAGCGCTGGTCGCCCACCCACCAGACGATGATGTCGTCGAGCACCGAGGCGTCCGACGCGTCGAGCAGGTGGGTGTACTGGGTGCGGCCGGCCGAGATCTTGCCCAGGTCGTTGGTGAACGCCGCCTGGAGGCGGTCGAGCGCGTCCGGCCCGGTGACGCGCACGGTGCCCAGGTGGCTCACGTCGAAGGCGGCCGCGCCGGTGCGGCACGCCTGATGCTCGGCCAAGGTGCCCGATGGGTACTGGATGGGCATCTCCCAACCCCCGAAGGGGACCATCTTGGCCCCCAGGGCGCGATGGCGGTTGTCGAGCGGCGAGCTGTGCAGTGTCACGGGCGCCGAGGCTAGTGGTGCCGCCAGTGCCTGATCGTGTCAGTGGTGACGGTCCACGGCGGTCCGCGGCCCGGTGGCCCCGCCGTCGCCGCTGACGGTCGACGGGGCCTGCTCAGGAGGGAACAGCTCGACGATGGCGGCGTCGACCTTGCTCTGGACCCCGTCGAGGGCCAGCAGGTTGAGCACGCCCTGACCCTGGTAGCGGTTGACCACGTCGACCAGCTCGTCGTTCTCGCGGATGAGCACGGCGCTGTTGCCGGCGATGACCAGCTTGGCCGTCGTCAGGTCCTCGCCCAGCTGGTCGCGCAGGTACCCGAACGCCTCGCGGATCGACTCGAGCTTGATGCCGTCGTCGAGCAGCGTCTTGACCAGCTTCAGCTCGATCAGGTCGCGGTAGCTGTAGCGACGGCGGCTGCCGCTGCCCTTCGCGTCGGCCAGCGAGGGGCGGATGAGGTCGGTGCGGGCCCAGTAGTCGAGCTGCCGGTAGCTGATGCCCACGACATCGGCCGCCTTCTTGCCGCTGAACGACTCGACGGGAGAGTTCGAGGTCTCGCTCACAAGGTCTCCTGCCTGCATGGTCACACCGGCGGAATTACGCCGATGTCACGAACGAGGAGGGTACGACGCCGATGGCCGGGGGTCAACGGCGCACGACCGTCTCCCCCGGGGCTCTCAGGTGGCGAAGTCCTCGGGGTTGACGTGGTCGATGAACTCGCGGAACTCCTCGACCATCTGCTCGGCCTGCTCCTCGTCGGGCTGCTCGACGCGGCCGGCCTCGTCGAGGACGTCCTCCTCGGCGAAGATGGGCGAGCCGATGCGGATGGCCAGGGCGATGGCGTCGGACGGCCGGCTCGACACGGTGCGCACCTCGCCCTGGGCGGACAGCACGATCTCCGAGAAGAAGGTGCCGTCGCGCAGCGCGGTGACGGTGATGCGCTCGACCCGGGCGCCGACCTCGTCCAGCAGGTTCTTCATCAGGTCGTGGGTCATGGGTCGCGGGGTCTCGATGTTCTGCATCGACAGGGCGATGGCCTGGGCTTCGGGCGTGCCGATGAAGATGGGCAGCACGCGCCGCTGGCCCGCGGTCTCGCGCAGGATGACGACCGGCGTGCGGGTGGGACGCTCTGGCGCTTCGACGCTCACGAGTTCCATCTCGACGGCCATCGCAGGCAACACTACTCCGCTGTCGACCGTTTTTCGTCGGCCCCCGGGCGTCGCCAGGCCACCCCGGCGGGGGGTTCGGGGCACCCGAGACGGCGCCGCGAGGCGCCCGTCACACCGACGGTGGGATGTGGTCGCGCAGCCCGCGACGCAGCAGGACGCTGCGCATGTCGTCGCCCAGGCGCATCAGCTCCGCGACGGTCTGGGTGGCCCGTCGCCTGGCGTCGGGGTTGCGCTGCTTGAGCAACGGCAGGACGATCTGCTCGAAGAGCCCCGCCTCCCGCTCGACGGCGACCTTGTAGCTGCGGATGTGGCGGGCCTCGATGCCGTGCTCGAGGAAGCCGGCGGCGGTGCGGGCGATGATCAGCGCGTCCGCGTCGTAGTAGCTGGCGTCGCCCACCGCGTGGGTCTCGAGCAGGCCGTAGCCCTCGAGCTCGCGCACGGCGCGCGCGGACAGGCCGCTCGCCTGGATGAGCTCGTCGGCCGTGAGGCTGACGGCGCCCGGGTCGGGCGCGGGCGCAGCGCGGCCGGGCCCCGTGCGGGCCCGCCCGGGGCCCGGTGCCCCGGCGGTCGCGGGGCGCGACGGCGACAGCCGCAGGGTCGGGTCGGCCGCTGGCGGAGCCGCCGGGGGTCGGCGCACGGGCGCCTCGATGACGTCGGCGACGTCGGTGCGCCCGCCGTCGGGCTCGGGGGGTCGCCGCTCGGCCCGTCGGGCCATGGGGTCGTCGGTCACCGGCGGCGCGGGAGCGGTCGGAGCCGACGGCATCGAGCGAGCGCCGGGACCGGGGCGGTCGTCGAGGGCGAGGGCCGAGCGCCGGGCCAGCCGGTCGTCGGCCGCGACCGTGGCCGCCCTGGCGCCCATGGCCGGGGCGGGATCGAGGCCGTTGCTCGCGTCGACGTCGGCCTGGGTCGCAGCCGTGGGAGCGGTGCGAATCGGGCCGGTCTCCTCGAGGCGATCCTTGATCACCTTGAGCGGCAGGTAGTGGTCCTTCTGCTGGCGCAGGATCCAGCGGAGGCGATCGATGTCGGCCTCGTAGAACTTGCGGTACCCCGACGGGGTGCGCTCGGGGTCGAGCAGCCCCTGGCTCTCGAGGAACCGGATCTTCGAGATGGTGACGTCGGGGAACTCCTCCTGCAGCAGCGAGAGGACCTCGCCGATCGACAGATGGGATCGATCAGTCGGTGCGCGGGTCACGTGGCATCTCCCCTCCCAGTCAAGAACACGAGCTTGAACGTGCCGATCTGCAGCTCGTCTCCGTCGCTGAGCGGCGCAGAGTCGACGCGTTCGCGGTTGAGGTAGGTCCCGTTGAGCGAGCCCGCGTCGCGCACGAGGTACTGGTTGTCCTCGCGCACGATCTCCGCGTGGCGACGCGAGACCGTGACGTCGTCGAGGAAGATGTCGCTCTCGGGGTGGCGGCCCGCCTGCACCCGGTCCTTTTCCAGGGCGAAGCGGGAGCCCACGTTGGGACCGCGCTTCACCACCAGGATGCCGACGCCGTCGGGCATGTCGCCGACCTCGACGGCGAGGTCGTCGTAGCCCTCGCCCGCCTCGGGGATGAAGGTCACCGTGGTCGGGTCCTCGCGGACCGTCGCCAAGGGCGCACCACACGAGGAGCAGAAGTTGGACCCCGGTGGATTGCCGTGGCCGCACTGGTTGCAGAAGACGTCGTCGGCCACTATCACCCCTCGATCAGTGCACGGTAGCCCTCGGCGTCGAGCAGCTCGCTCGAGCTGCGCCTCGTCGACGGGTTCGATCACGAACATCCAGCCGTCGCCGTACGGGTCGTCGTTGAGCTTCTGCGGGTTGTCCGCCAGCTCGGCGTTGACCTCGACGATGGTGCCCCCCACGGGGGCGTAGATCTCGGAGACCGACTTGGTCGACTCCACCTCGCTGCAGCTCGCGCCCCGTTCGACGGTTGTGCCCACCTCGGGAACTTCGACGAAGACGACGTCGCCCAGAGCGTCCTGGGCGTAGTCGGTGATGCCGACGCGGACCCGCCCGCCCTCGACCCTGACCCACTCGTGGTCGGGCGAGTAGCGGAGCTCGGAGGGGATGTCCATGAGGGGGCAGGCTAGCGAACGGTGTCAAACCTCGACGGCGGGTCGAGAGTTGGCCGTGAGCGGGGCTCGCGGACCCTGCCGGGCCGCGCTCCTTCATACCCCCGCCGACCTGGGCGGAAGCCTCCACCACCGGTCGAGACTTGTACGGTGGCCCGATCGTGAGCGCCACGCCGTCGCTGTCCGCACCCCTGCGCATCGGGTCGTCCACGGTCCGCAACCGGCTCTACCGCGCGCCCGTGCTCGAGGGGGCGGGCGACGGCCCCGACGCGGCCGAGACCTACGCCAAGGCCTTCGTGCCCAACGCCCGCAGTGGGGTCGGGCTCATCATCCAGGGCAGCGCCTGCATCTACGACGAGGGCCGCACCTCGCCGGGCATGACGCTTGCCAGCAGTCGGGAGCGGGTGCTGGCGATGGCGCCCATGGTCGACGCCGTGCACGCGGCGGGCGCCGCCATCCACCTGCAGGTCGGGCACGGCGGCCTGTACGCCATGGAGGCCTGGCACGAGCCCTACGCCAGCCGGCGCCGTGGGCCGCTGCTGGCCGCCTCGCCGGTGCCCCTGCTGCTGCGGCCCGCGTTCGTCGGCGTGCCCGTGCACGTGCTCACCACCGACGAGGTTCACGCCATGGCCCGTCGCTACGGCGACGTGGCCGCCTGGGCCCGCGAGGCGGGCTACGACGGGGTGCAGCTCGGGTCGGCCAACGCCAAGCTGCTCGACCAGTTCCTGTCGCCGTTCTACAACCGGCGCGACGACGAGTTCGGCGGCTCCCCCGAGCGGCGGGCGCACATCCTGGCGGTCGTCCGCCGGGATGTGGCCGAGCGCGCCGGCGACGACTTCCCGTGCACCGTGAAGGTCCCCGCCGAGACCGCGCCCCCCTTGGCCCGTCACGTCACCGTCGACGAGGCGCTCGAGACGTGTCGGCTGGTGGCCGAGTGGGGCTTCGACGCGGTCACGCCCGTCGCGGTGTCCGTGCTGCCCGACACCACCCTGAGCAGGGGCGACATCCCGTCCGGCCTGTGGCGCAACCCGGCCATGCGCACGCGGTTCCGCCAGGCCGCGCCCCGTCGCGGGCGACGGGCGGCGCTCATGGCCGGCGCGTGGGTCGGCGGCCGCCGGGCGCCCTTCCGGCCGGTGTGGAACCGCGACCTGTTCACCCGGGTGTCCCAGCTGGTCGACATCCCGGTGTTCGCCGTGGGCGGCATACGCACCGCGGCCGAGGCCCGCACCATCGTCGCCGAGGGCCGGGCCGACATGGTCGGGTTCGGGCGACCGTTCTACGCGCAGGCCGACCTGGCCCGTCACATCCTGGGCGCTGGGGAGACCGACGGGGACGGCCACGCCGCCTGCCGCAACGCCAACCGCTGCGTGTCGGCCCAGATGCTGGGCATGAAGGGCGTCTGCTACAACCCCGAGGTCACCCGGGCGGTGGCGCTGTCCCGCCGCACGGCCGGCTGACGGCCTGAGGGCCGTTCAGCGCAGCATCTGGCGGATGCGGCGGGCGTACTCCTGGGCCAGCCGGCGGGCGTCGCCGTCGGAGTCGCCCTCGGCCCAGATGTGGGTGACAGGCTCCTCGGGGTCGGGCAGGGCCAGGGCCCAGCCGTTGTCGTGGCGCACCTTGACGCCGTCGACCAGGTCGACCTCGCGGTCCTTGGACAGCTCGACCAGCGAGCGCATGACCGTGCCCTTCTGCTCCCACGGGGTCACCACCGTCTCGTGGACGATGTGGACCGCGGGCAGGCCGCTCACGACCTTGGACAGCGTGACGCCGTCGAGGGCGAGCAGCTCGAGCATCTTGACCATCGCCGCCGCGGCGTCGAAGGCCGGCAGGAACGAGGGCAGGATGAAGCCGCCCTCGCTGCTGGCGGCGAAGCCCACGCCGGGCCGAGACGCCGCCTCCATGAGCGCGGCGTTCGACAGCTTGGTGCGCAGGATCTCGACGCCCCGCTCGGATGCCAGCCGGTCCGCGTGGCTGGTGGCCGACAGCGGCAGGGCGATCGACCCGCCCGGAAGGTGGCCGGCCACCAGGCTGACGTAGGCCAGCAGCGCCTGGTCGTCGGACAGCACGTGGCCGGTGTCGTCGACCAGCGTCAGGTGCTCGCCGTCGGGGTCGATGACGGCGCCGAGCGACGCGCCCGCCGCCCTGACCAGGTTGGCGACACTCGCAGCGTGCTCGTCGCGGGCCCACGACATGATGCCCGCCGTCGAGGCGAACGGGTTGACCGCCAGCACGTCGGCACCGAGCTTCGACAGGATGTTGGGCATGACGAACGAGGTGGCGCCGTACGAGTAGTCGACGACGACCTTGAAGCCGGCGCCGGCGATGCGCTCGACGTCGACCGCCGCCTCCAGCGCCACGCTGTACAGCTCGAGGTGACGGGGCGGGAAGCCGATGTCGCCGATCTCGCCCGGGAACACCCGGCGGAAGTCCTCGCGCAGGAACAGGCGTTCGATCTTGCGCTGCGCCCCCTCGGTGATGTCGGCGCCCTTGGCGTCGAAGAAGCGGATGACGACCGACTGCGGGTCGTGCTCCTCCAGGCGGATGCTGATGCCCGCGTCCGACTCGGGCCGGGCCACGGTGAACCGGGTCACGGGCATCGACGCCACCTCGAGGTCACGCACGTTGACCCCGGCCGCGTTGAGGCCCGCCATCATCGCCCGCTTGAGCATGCGGGCCGAGCGGCTGGAGTCGCGCGAGGTGACGACCGTGGCGTCCTTCTTGAGGGTGGTGCCGAACGCCATCGCCACGCGAGTGGCCAGCTCGGGGGTGACGTCGACGTTGGCCAGGCCGGACACGCCCAGGCGCCCGAACAGGCTGCGCGACCCCCGCGACTCCCACACGATCGAGCTGTTGATGACCGCTCCGCCCTCGACGGTCTTGAACGGGTACACCTTGACCCCCGCGGTGAGCACGGCCTGCTCGCCGACGAAGCACTCGTCGCCCAACACCACGCCCTCTTCGCCGCGCACGCCGTTGCGCAGGTCGCACGACCGGCCCACCGTGGTGCCCCGCAGGCGCACGTTCTCGCCGATGTACGTGTTGTCGTGGATCACCGCCCGCTGCAGGTCGGCGCCGGCCCGGACGCGCACGTTGGTTCCCAGCACCGTGTACTCGCCCAGGCGGGCGTTGCCCTCGACCCGGCAGTAGTCGCCGATGATGAGCGGACCTTCGATGCGGGCGTCGGGGTGGATGTCGGCCCCCTCCCCCACGTACACGCCGTCGCTGATCTCGAAGCCGGGGATCTCGACCTCGACCTTGCCGTCGAGCACGTCCTTGTGGGCCCGCACGTAGGCCTCGAGCGTGCCGACGTCCTCCCAGTAGCCCTCGACGACCGCCCCGTAGAGCGGCTTGCCGTCCTCGAGCAGGCGGGGGAACACCTCGGAGCTGAAGTCGACCGATCGGCCGCCGTCGATGTAGTCGAAGATCTCGGGCTCCAGCACGAAGATGCCGGTGTTGATCGTGTCGCTGAACACCTGGCCCCAGGTGGGCTTCTCGAGGAAGCGCTCGATCGACCCGTCCTCTCGGGTGATCACGATGCCGAACTCGAGCGGGTTCTCGACCGGGGTGAGGCCGATGGTGGCGACGGCGCCCCGCTCGTCGTGGAACCGGGCGATGGCGTCGAGGTCGATGTCGGTGAGCACGTCGCCCGAGATCACGAGGAACCGCTCGTCGAGCTCGTCGCGGGCGTTGAGGACCGACCCTGCGGTGCCGAGTGGCGTCTCCTCGGTGGCATAGACCATGCGCACGCCGAGCTCGGACCCGTCACCGAAGTAGTTGCGGATGTGGTTGGGCAGGAACGCGACCGTGACCACGATGTCGTCGATGTCGTGCTCGCGCAGCAGCCTGACGATGTGCTCCATCATCGGCACGTTGGCGATGGGCAGCATCGGCTTGGGGGCGTTGGACGTGAGGGGGCGCAGGCGAGTTCCCTCGCCACCGGCCATGATGACGGCCTTCATGGTGCGACCGTACCGCCTGCAGGTGTCAGGCGGACGAGGCCGCGGCGCGCTTGTCGGCCCGGCCCTCACTGAGCGCCTGCCGGGCGAGCGGTACGTAGAGTGCGGCGGCGTACAGGCTGAGCACCAGCCCGGGGATGCCCGCGAGCCAGGCGAGCACGCCGGCCGTGTCGGCCCAGCCCAGGGTCGAGTGGCTGGCCAGGAAGAGCGGGAACGCGATCATCAGCCCGAAGGTGCCCGCCTTGCCGAACCAGGTGACGTCGATCCGCCGTGCACCCAGTGCGGCCAGCACCAACGTCGTGCCGCCGACCAGCGTCTCGCGCACCAGGACGACCACGGCGAACCAGGTGGGCACCGACCCGTCGATCAGGATGCCGCCGGCGCCCACAAGGAACAGCAGGCGGTCGGCCACGGGGTCGAGGACCTTGCCCAGCTCCGACTCCTGGTGCATGTGGCGGGCGAGGTAGCCGTCCACCCAGTCGGTGGCGCCCAGCGCCGCCAACAGCCAGGCGGCGGCCGCCCGGTTCTCCTGCGCGAACAGCAGCCACAGGAACACCGGCAGGCACGCCAGCCGGACCAGGGTGACCAGGTTCGGCAGCGTGACGATGCGTGTGGTGGACGTGGCGTCGGCGTCGGCCATCAGGGCCGACAGCGTAGGGTGTCGCGCCGATGGCGACGCTGTTCACCAAGATCATCGAGGGCGAGATCCCGGGGCGGTTCGTGTGGCGCGACGAGCGCGCCGTGGCCTTCCTCACCATCGCCCCCATCGCCCCCGGCCACGCCCTGGTCGTGCCGATCGACGAGGTCGACCACTGGGTCGACCTCGAGCCCGACCTGGCGGCACACCTCATGGAGGTGGCCCGCGTGGTGGGGCGGGCGCAGGTGCAGGCGTTCCCCGCCGCTCGCATCGGCATGATCATCGCCGGGCTCGAGGTGCCCCACTGTCACATGCACCTCATTCCCATCGAGTCCGAGGCCGACCTGTCGTTCGCCCGGGCCGACCACGACCCCGACCCCGCCGCGCTCGACGACGCCGCGGACCGGTTGCGGGCCGCCCTGCGCGACCAGGGCCACGGCGGGCACGTCGCCGCGTCGTAGCCTCGGCCCCCTGGCGATGTGACGCTGGCTGGCGCGCCCGTCAGCCCGTCAGCCCGCCTGTTCGCCTGTCACCAGCTCGTCGGGCGATGCCGGCTCGATCAGCTCGGCACCCTTGTTGCGCACGCTGTTGACCTGGGTCGACACCGGCCGCAGCTGGGTCACGTTGGGCGGGGCGGGCACGAGCAGCTTGCCGAGGGTGTCGATGTCGTCGTTGTCGGGGTCGAGCCACTCGTCCCAGGCCGACGGCGGCAGGATGACCGGCATGCGGTCGTGCACCTCGGCCATCACCTCGTTGGGGGTGGTGGTGATGATCGTGCACGAGCGCAGCGGCTCACCGGTGCGGTTGCCGTCGGCGTCCTTGGGGCCCCGCCACACCTCCCACAGGCCGGCGAACACGAGCGGCTCGCCGTCGGGGCGGTGGATGAAGTAGGGCTGCTTGCGCTTGGTGCCCGGCAGCTTCTTCCACTCGTAGAACCCGTCGGCCGGGATGAGGCAGCGACGACGCTTGAGCGCCGGCTTGTAGGCGTTCTTGCTGGCCAGGGTCTCGGCCCGGGCGTTGATCATGCGGGAGCCGACCTTGGGGTCCTTGGCCCACCCGGGCACCAGGCCCCAGTGGAAGGCGTCGACGCGGCGCACGCCACCGTCCGCCAGCACGGCGTACACGTCGTTGGTGGGTGCCACGTTGAACGACGGCTCGAGCAGGGCCTCGGGCGCGGCGGCGTCGAAGTAGCGGGCGATCTCGGCGGGGGGCGAGGCGGAGACGAAGCGGCCACACATGGGACCCGACGGTATCGCCCCGGTCGATCGGGAACGCCGGGGCGCCCGGACCCGCTCGCTACTGGGGGTCGGGCACCGGGGCGAACAGCAGATCCGTGAGGCGGTCGGCCGTGGCCTCGGCGTCGATCGGGTTGCCGCAGACCGCAGCCTGGTAGACGAGGATGGCCGGGCCGGCCGTGGCCCGCAGGTCGAGGTCGGGGTGGTTCTCGCCCAGCTCGGTGGCGAGCAGGGCCCGCAGGTGCCGGTGCATGCGCATGATGACCGTCTCGCGGAAGACGTCGCCGATCTCGGGGTCGGTGCGCATCGAGGCGAGGAAGCCGAGCATCGTCTGGGCCCCGTCGCCGTTCAGGTTCTCGGCCATGTCGACGAGGAAGGCCCTGACGTCGGCGCGGGCGTCGCCGGTCGAGGGAAACCTGTCGTCGAAGTTGGCGCAGTCGAGGCGGCCAGCACGACGTCCTGCTTGGTGGGCCAGCGGCGGTAGATGGTCGAGAGGCCGACGCCGGCCCGGTCGGCGACGTCCTGCATGCGGAGCTGGTCGTAGCCCACCTCGTGGAGCAGCTCGAGCACCGTGCCGAGGATGACGTCGCTGCGGTCCGCGGACAGGCGCCGGCCCCGCTTGGGCGCCGGTTCGGCGGCCGCGACGACGGCATCCTGTTCCGCTGACATGGAACCACCTTACCCGTGTGACAAATCCCGGGAACAGACCTTATCGGTAATGTTGACTTTCGTTTCGAGCGCTGGCATCGTGCACGGCACACCGAGCCGGCTCGCCCGCGCAGCCGCCCGTCCCACTCGGTGCGTGACACCCGCAGGCGCGCCCGGCCCCGCCCTCGCGCGCCCCAGCACCAGGAGCACCGATGTCCACCACCGCCGAACGCGCACGCCCCGACGCGCCCGTCGACCTCGAGCCTCACGAGCGGCTCTCCCCGCGGGAGCGCACCCTCGTGCTCGTGGCCATGTGCCTCGCCCTCGTCCTTGTCATCGCCGGCGGTCTCGATGCTCGCCGTCGGCCTGCCCAGCGTCGGCTCGGACCTCGGCCTCAGCCAGCCGAGCCTCGACCTGGGTGGTCGACGCCTACGCCCTCACGCTGGCGTCGTTGCTGCTGGTGGCCGGTGCCCTCGGCGACCGCTACGGACGGCGGGGCGCGCTGCTCGTCGGCATCGTGCTGTTCGGCGTCGGCTCGCTGCTGTCGGCCTTCGCCGACTCGGGCGGCCAGCTCATCGCGTTCCGGGCCCTCACCGGCGTCGGCGGCGCGCTGATCATGCCGGGCACCCTGTCCACCATCACCAGCGTGTTCCCTCCCGCCGAGCGGGCCAGGGCGGTCGGCATCTGGGCCGGCTTCGCCGGCGCCGGCGGCACGCTCGGCATGCTGGGCGCCGGCTGGATGCTCGGCCAGTTCTCGTGGCCGTCGATCTTCTTCGTGACAGCGGCCGGTCGCCGCCCTGACCTTCGTGGCCATCGTGGCCTTCGTGCCCACGACACGGTCGACCGAGCACGTCGGCCTCGACCCGCTGGGCACGCGTGCTCTCGGCGCTCGGCATCGGTGCGCTCGTGCTCGGCATCATCGAGGGCCCGATCCGGGGCTGGACCGACCCGCTGACGGTGACCGCGCCTCGTCGCCGGCGTGGTGCTGGCGGTGGCCTTCGTGCTGTGGGAGCTGCGCATCGAGCACCCGCTGCTCGACCCCCGCCTCTTCCGCTACCGCGGCTTCGCCACCGGGTCGGCCTCGCTGCTCGTGCTGTTCATGGCCCTGTTCGGCCTCTTCCTGGTGATCCTCCAGTACCTGCAGCTGATGCTCGGCTACAGCGCGCTGAAGGTCGGCGTGGCGCTGCTGCCGATGACGTTCGTGATGATCCCGCTCTCGGCCGCCGCCGCTCCCCTGTCGGAGCGCTACGGGCAGAAGCTCGTCGGCGGCACCGGCCTGCGGTCAGCGCGCGTCGGCATGGTCGCCTTCGTCGACCCTCGACGCGGGGAGCGGCTTCGCTCGCCCTGCTCGTGGCCGAGGTGATCCTCGGCGGTCGGCATCGGCCTGGCCATGACCCCGGCGACCAACGCCATCGTGAGCTCGCTGCCCGACCGCCAAGCAGGGCGTGGCCTCCGCGGTCAACGACACCACCCGCGAGATCGGCACCGCCCTGGGCATCGCCATCATGGGCAGCATGTTCAACAGCGGCTACCGCCGCGCCCTCGACGGCGACCTCGACGGCCTGCCCGCCGGCGTGGCCGAGCAGGCCCGGGAGGCCCCCGGGCTCGCCTTCGATGTCGCCCGCGGGCTCGACCGTGGCGGCGACGCCCTGGCCGACGGCGGCCGGGAACGCGTTCACCAGCGGCATGCGCTTCTCGATGCTGGTGGGCGCCGGGCTACTCGCCGCCGCGGCCGCGTTCGTCTGGCTCCGCGGTCCCTCACGGACAGCAGGAGGTCGTCGAGGACGCGATCGACGAGGGCGACCCGGAGGCCCGCCTCGCGCCCCTGGCCGGCGACGTGGCCGACGAGCCTCGGCCGGGCCCTGTCGGCGACCTGGCCCCGGCGCCGGCCTCACCCGGGTGATCGTGCGGTCGCCTGGTCCCCGTCCCGCGGGGACCAGGCGACCGGCCGCGCTGTGTGGGCACGTCGACCGCCACGGTGACACAGCCGATACTCGCCGCCGACGCCCTTCCCACGTGCGTCAGGATGGACCGCGTGAAACGCACCATCACCGGACTCACCGCCGCCCGCAGCATGAGCCTGGGCGACCTGCGACAGTTCATCGCCTCGCTCGACGGCCTCCCCGACGAGGCCTCGGTCACGGCCAAGGTCACGTTCCGCAAGCACCTGCGGTCGTTGACCGTCGAGGAGGACGACCTGGGCTTCCGCGACTACATCCGCGCCGTCGGCCGCGACACACCCCGGGAGCCGGGCAAGCCGGCCGAGACGGGCAAGCCCAAGACCACCAAGCAGACCACGTCCGCCTAGCCACCCGCGCGCACGCCACGCGGCCGTGCACCGCCGACTGTGCTGGGTCCGACTGCACAGCGCCCGGCTCGGTTTGGCCCCTCGGCCAGCGCGGCTACGAACGCCCCGGCCTTCGCGCGCTGCTGGACCGACTCCCCCTCGACGTGGTGGCGGTCAGCTTCCTGTTTCCGGAGTTGGCGCCCGCCGGCTGGTGGCGGGCACGACGTCCGTGACCTCGCCGCCTGACGCGGCGGAGTTCCCCCTGTTGCCGCGCGTGGTCGACCGCAGCCAGCTGGCGGTCTCGAGCGTCACCGCCAACTACGCGGAACCGGACGACACCGGGCGGCATCTAGGTTGACGTGGTTCCGGAACCAACGCCAGGTTCGCGTCAGGCACTCGGGGTCCAGCTCGACCCGGTCGAGGCGTTCTACCGCGCCCGTTTTGCCGACGCGGTGCGCCTAGCTCACCTCCTGTCTGGCGACGCCTCGATAGCTGAGGACCTCGCCCAGGACGCGTTCGAGCGGGTGCATCACCGCTTCGACGGCCTCTCGGCGCCGTGGGCGTACCTGCGTGCTGCCGTCGTGAACGTGTGTCGGTCCCATCACCGGGCTCGGGCCCGGGAAGCAGTCCGCACTCGCAAGGTCGGCGTGTCCGCCAACAGCGAGCTAGGAGCACGAGAGCTCCTTGACGCCGTGGACACCCTGCCGTACCGCCAGAAGGCGGTCATCGTTCTCCGCTACTACGAGGACCTATCCGAGCACGACATCGCTCTCGCCCTGGACTGCCGCCCGGGCACCGTCAAGTCGCTGGCTAGCCGGGCGCTCCAGCGCCTCTCCCAGGAGATTCAGCGTTGACCCGATCACTTCCCCCGCCCGACCTATCGAAGCTCGAGAATCAGCTTCGCGACGCGCTTCGCGAACGGGCTGCCTCGACCCCGATTGGAGACCACTCCTTCGCGGATGTCCGCACGATCGACAAACGACAGTCATCGCGCCGGCGGCCACGTCGACGCTATGTCGTCGCCACCGGCGCGGTGGCCGCCGCCGCGGCGCTGGTCGTCGCGCTCGCGCAAGATGGGCCAACAGTTGACGTTGGCACCGAGACCACACCTGCGGCTCCCGGCGGGCCTGGCGCGCCCGGCCTACCCGACGCCGAGGTACCCCGACTTCTCATCGAGGGCGCCACCTTCCAACTGAGCGAGGGAGAAGGCGCCTCCCCGGTGCGAGTCGACAACACGAAGGTTCTCCAAGCTTTCCGGCGCGCTGGGCAGCTCGACGGTCCGATGATCTTTCTCACCACGCTTCGGCCCTACAACCCGGCAACCTTCGGTCTGCTCGACGAGGACACCGGCGATCCCATCGACGTCCGCGGTCAAGTCGGGTACGTCGGCCACTTCAACGGCGAGCTAGGCGCAACGTCCTTGTCGGTCGAGCTCGGTGACGGCAACGCCATCTACGTCACCGCCATCGGGCTCACGGACGATGAGCTCGTCAGCTTCGTGAACGGACTCAACCCCGGGCCGAACGGCGGATGGGTGGACACAGTTGCGCCGCAGGGCGTCAGCGAGGTGAACGTGGCCCCGCCACCAGCCGACGGTCGCTACTACGGGGGACGATTCGAGCTACCCGGGATCGCGTCGGTCGACGTAAACCTCTACCAGGACGGCTTCGAGAGCCGCCTCGCCGACCGCGTCAACTCAACCGTCCGACCCGTCGAAACGGTGAGCATCGATGGCCTCCCTGCGACTTTCGGCGCCTATCGTGCCGACGACACGGACTGGTGGGTGCTGCTCGAGCCGGAGCCTGGACGTGCCCTCGAGCTGCGCATCGCGGGCGACCGCCCCACCGTCGCCCGGGTCCTGTCGCAAGCCCGGTTCGTCGACGAGGACACCTGGGACGCCGCTACAGACAGCCCCTGACCCTCCTGGCTCCCCTCGCTCTGATGAGCGTGTCCCCAACGACAAGTGACCAGGGCCGAAGCCCTGGCCACTCCATGATCCCGTCGAAGACGCACGTGCCTAGGTGGAACAGTGTTGCTAGCCACCGAGGGCGCGGCATCCTCGCGGTCGACGAGGGTACCGTTCAACCACGCCAAGGGTCGGGCTTCGCTCACCGCGGCTCGCTCCCCCATGCCGGTGCCAGCGCGCGGAATGACTCGTCGTGCTCGGAGCCGAGGAGGGCGGGCATGTACTCCTGCTCCACCCGAGCGCGCTCGTAGAGGTTGGTGCCCCAGTAGAGGACTTCGCCGGGACGGACGAGCTCATCCATGGCTGCCACCGTCTCCTCCAATCGCTTGTCGGCAACCCGCGGTGAGCCTGATGGCGTCAGTTGCGGGAAAGGAGCACCTCGGGGCCGGGCGGCCGGACGGTCCGGTCGACGACCCGGCCATCGCGCAGGAAGACCACCCAGTCGGCCCACGACGCCACCTGCGCGTCGTGGGTCACCACGACCCCGGCGGCACCTCCTCGGCAGGCGCTGCGCAGCGTGCGCATGATCCGCTCGCTGTTGACTGAATCCAACGCGCCCGTCGGTTCGTCGGCCAGGATCACGTGACGCTCGCCCACGATGGCCCGGGCCAGCGCCGCCCGTTGGGATTCGCCACCCGAGAGGTTCTCCGGGAACTCCTCGAGCTTGCCGGTCAGACCGAGTGTGTCCATCGCTTCGGCCGCGATGCGCACGGCCCGCTTCGACGGCATCCCTTCCAGCTCCAACGGCAGGGCCACGTTCTCCACGGCGGACAGCCCGGGCAGCATGTTGTAGTCCTGGAACACGTAGCCGACCGTCCGCCGCCGGAGTCGGGCCCGGTCGTTGGCGGAGAGGCCGCACAGCTCCGTTCCGCCGAGGAGCACCCGCCCGCTCGTCGGCGCCTCCAGGGTCCCTGCGATCGTCAACAGGGTGCTCTTGCCCGAACCGCTGGGCCCCATCACGGCCACCAGCTCACCCCGGTTGACGGCGAGATCGACGTCGCACAGGGCCGCGACCTCGATACGTCCGGTTCGATAGACCTTCGAGACGCGCTGTAGCTCCACTGCAGCTGTCATGGGGTCCTCCCGGTCACATGGTCGCGCGACTGGGGCGTCAAGTCCGGGCGGGGGGCGGCGCGACTGGTCGAAGCACGCGCAGGCGGTTGAGCGGCGCGCGAGATTATGCCCAGTATTGTGACTAGTATGCCACTGCGTATCCTGACCTGTGGAGGGGCGCATGTTCGAACACCTGGCCCACTACGAACGGATCGCGGTGACCGGGCCTCAGCGTTCGGGCACCACGGGAGCTACCGCCAGGAACTCTTCGGAATCTGCTCGTCGATACTGACACTCGAGGATGTCGAGCAGCTTGCATATATCGCGCCGTTCAGCATCCGTAAGTGCGAGTCGCTCCATACCCACCTATCCCCCGTTCTCGTTTACGCAAGACAAGCGTAGTGAGATCCGGTGGGCAGGATTCCTCGCGCGGCGAGGTTCAGGGGGTGGTTTCGAGCAGACGACTGAGCTTCGGTCGCTTCGACGGCAGCTGCGGGGCCACGACCGCCGGGGCGTCCTTCAACCTGATGTCCGCGGCGTCGAGCCAGTGGATCACCGCCTCGATCCGGAACAGCTCAGCGTCGATGATCAACGCCAATCCCACGTCCTCCTGAGTGGCGTGGCCCTTCAGGTGGGTGTAGCGCTGCATGAGCTCCACCAGATAGCGGCGATGCTCCTGCATGATCTCGTGAACGTCGACGCCCGGCACCGTCAGCGCCACCAGCACCTTGATCACGAGCTCGTCCCGGGGCGGGGGAACCACCTCCGGCGGCGTCCGGAGCCAGTCGTCCAACGACTGCTTGCCCTCGGGGGTGATCCGGAACCGCTTCTGCGGGCCCTGATCCTCCTCCCCGTCGGATTCGATCAATGCGTCGCGTTCCAACCGTTGAAGCGTCGTATACACCTGACCGACGTTCAGCGGCCAGACCTCACCTGTGCGCGCTTCAAATTCTTCGCGGAGCTGCAGACCAAACTTCGGCTCCACACTCAACAATGCAAGAAGAGCATGCCGGACACTCATGAGCCACTCCGAGATCGAAAACTTACTCAGTACGATACACGAGCTCACCGACTATCAGTCCTTCACGGTGATCTCGATCTCGTGGGTCTTGGCGGCCGAGGGGCCGGGCTCGGACGGAGTGAACGCCACGTGCGCACCGTCGGCGACCTGGAGGCACAGGTCGTGGGTGCCGGGCTCCAGAGTCAGCTCGGCACTGGTCTCACCCCCGTCGAAGTGGAGGTAGCCGGGGCCCTCCGGGATGACCTCGCCTCCCAGGACACAGGGGATGTCGACCAGGATGTGGAAGTGACCCTCCCCGGGCCGCGGCCCGCCGCTGGGCACGATGTCGATGTCGTCTGCCTCCATCTCCACGGTGAACGGGCTCGTCACCTCGTCGCCGTGGTCGACGCCGCTCAGCGTCGCCCCGTTGGGCGCGGGACCGTCCTTGCTCTCGCCGGTGACTGCCCAGGCCCCCACGAGGAGGACGCCGGCGGTCACGAGGACGACGCAGATGATCACGAAACGTCGGGACATGGTCAAGGGACAGCCTTCTTCCTTCGGCTAGTCGATGGGTCGGCGGGCCAACGCAGGTGGTTCGCCGCCGGCCAGCAGCCAGCTGGCGACGGCGGCCACGAGCGGGACTCCGAGGACGATGGCGAGCAGGTGGACCAGAGGCACCGGCGTCAGGCCACCGACGTCGTCGAGATTGCCGGCGGCCAGACCCAGGTAGGCGCCGGCGGTTCCCATCAGGACGCCACCGAGGGCCAGTCCTCCCGCGGTAGCCGCGGTGAGGGTCCGCCGCACGGTGCTGGTGGCGCCGGCGGCGGTGAGGGTGCGCAGGTCGCGGGCCGAGTCGGTGCGCATCAGCCCCACGGTCATGGCCAGGACGCCCAGGGCCAGCAGCATGCCGGCGGCCGTCGCCCCCAAGCTCAACTGGGCCAGTCCTCCCTGACCCAAGCGGGCCTCGACGGTCAACCCGGCCGCCACCGCCTGCTCGCGGGCCGTGGCGCGCTCGTCGGCGGTGAGCGGTCGATCGGCCTCGACCAACCAGGCGGACTGCGCCGCCTGCCAGCCCTGACGGCGGAGACCGCCGGGGGTGATCATCGCCCTCGGCAACGACGTGTAGCCGGGCTCGAAGCGGGCGACCCCGGTGATCCGACGGGGGCCGGATCCTCCGCTCGT
The DNA here is from genome assembly GCA_963735395.1 of uncultured Acidimicrobiales bacterium. GTDB lineage: Bacteria > Actinomycetota > Acidimicrobiia > Acidimicrobiales > VFJN01 > ZC4RG19. The sequence goes on from CAVTKV010000007.1 coordinate 76,892, forward strand.
CGGGTCGACGGCACCGAGGTAGCTGATGTCGCCGGACTCGGACGTGATGAACTCGGGACCGTCGACGCTGGCCGGGTCGAGCCCGAGACGCTCCAGGAGATCTGGGGTGGCGACGTAGACAGGGGCCACACCCCGCCAGCCGTCGCCGGCCCGGCGCCCGACGGCGATGACCTCGCGGGTGCCGCCGGGGAGTGGTTCCGCGATCGGGTCGTACGCCAACTCGAGAGGGACAACGGTGGTGCCGGTGTCCAGCTCGGCCGCGATCTCCTCGACGCTGCTCTCCATCTCCCGCAGCTGCGCCGGGGTCCGCTCGGACAAGAACGCCACGCCGGCGTCGTCGACCTGATCGGCCCGGATCAGCACCTGCCGGTCGGACAGGTTGCCCTCGGTCGGTCCGTGCTGGGCGGCCGTGGCACTCACCACCACCGCGACGGGGATGCCCAGCGCCAGGCCGATCGCCGCCAGAGCGACGCTCGACCGTGACTGGTAGCGGGCCAGGTCACGCAGGGCCAGGCGGACCGCGATCGGGGCCCACCGGGCGGTGGCGGCCAGCATCCGGATGACCAACGGGCTCAACAGCAGGACGCCGACGATCGTGAGCAAGCTGCCCAGGCTGACGAGCAGGGCGTTCGTCCAGTGCACGGCGACGTCGTCGGCGACATCCCCGGCCAGCGCCAGCACCCCGAGACCGGAGGCCATGGCGGCAGCAGCAACCGCCGCCGACGCGTGCGCCGGCCTCGGCCGGGGCGGACGGCCCGACAGCGCATGGGTGACCGGGACGCGGGCGAGCACCCGGGCAGGCCACCAGGCGGCGGCGGTGGCGGTCAGGACCGCCAGCACCATGGCCAGGACGACCAGCGCCCACGGCACGTCGAACCGATCGATGCGCTGCTGCGCCGCCCTCTCGAGGCCGGGTGCGGCCAGCCACCAGCCCACCAGACCGACGGCGCCGCCGATCGCCGCGGCCATCGTGCCCACGACTGCGCCGTTGGCGACCATCACGAGGCGGAGGTGACGCTCGCTCGCGCCGATCGCGGCCAGCATGCCGAGCTGGCGGAGGCGCCGCTGGGCCACGACGACGAACCCGGCGGTCGCCACCAGGGAGACCAGCAGCAGGACCACCTCGGCCACGCCGAGGACACCGGCCGCGGCGGCGATCCCCTCGTTGCTGTCGCGGGTGCGGATCTCCAGCGACGACGCGTCGCCGCCGAACGGGTGGAACGACCGGAGCAGGTCGCCGCTCCCTCCGACGAGGATCGCCACCGAGTCGAGCTCCGACGCCTGGTCGAGTCGGGGGCCGACGAGCGCGAACTCGTCGTCGAGGTCGCTGGGGTTCTCCACCAGCGCGACGACGGTCATCGCGGGCAGGCCGTCGACGTCGAACTCGTCGCCCACGTCGAGCCGGAGGTCCGCGGCCACGCCGTCGGTGAGAGCGATCTCGTCCGGTCCCGAGGGATAGCGGCCCTCCCGCAGCCGGAGCATCGGCCCGCTGAAGGGACCGTCGGGATCCTGCGACCGGACCTGCACGGCGTCGAACAGCCCGGGCACGGACGCTTCCTGGTAGCCGATCACGTCGATGCGCCCGAACCAGTCCTCGGCCGCGGTGATGAGGGCGTCGATCTCCTGCGGGCCGACGTCGGCCGCCTTGACCAGTGCGCTCGCCGAGCCGAACTCGGCGTCGCCCTGGGCCGGGGCCATGTTGTAGGCGGCCGACACCACGCCCACCGCGGCGGCAACCGCCACGCTGAGCAGAGCGACGACGAGGGCCTGCTGGCGCCACTCGCGACGGAACAGGCGCCACGCCCAGCGGACGATCGCCCGACGGGCCGCAAAGCCACCGGAGTCGGCCGGCTCCCTCACGAGCTCACACCCGGCAGGAGCGACTCCGGACCCGGCCCGCCGCTGGCCTGGTCGACCACCCGTCCGTCACGCAGGAAGACGATCCGATCGGCCCACGCGGCCAGGTGGGCGTCGTGGGTGACCACCACGCCGGCCGCGCCGTCGTGGCAGGCCGAACACAGGAGACGCATCACCGCCTCTGCGTTCACCGAATCCAACGCGCCGGTCGGCTCGTCGGCGAGGATCACATGACGCTCCCCCACCAGGGCCCGGGCGAGCGCTACCCGTTGGCGCTCGCCGCCCGATAGCTCGTCAGGGTAGTGGGCCACCCGATCGGTCATGTCGAAGCGCTCTGTGGGACCGGACCCGTAGGTCTTGACCACCTTCTGCATGACGAGGACAGCCTCACCAGAGCCAGTCAACTCATCACCGATCGCCGAACGGCAGAAGCAGCATACTCTGTATGGTACTGCAATATCCTGACCACTGATCAACCACCCAGCTCGGCTATCTCGGCGGCGAGCTGCCGACCCATGGCCTCGGCGCCGGCGCCCTTGATGATCGAGTAGTGGTTGCCCGGCGCCATCCGCACCTCCGGCTCCATCCGCACCTCCGGCTCCATGCGCAGGGCCCCGGCCCGAACCGGGCCGTGAACACCCTGCCGTTGTCGGTCAGGACCGCATCGGGCACGCCGTGGCGGTCCATCGCCAACTCGAAAGCGTCACAGACCGGCCGGGCCGTGGCCCGAGCCACCACCCGCGCCGACACCACGAACCGGCTGTGGTCATCGAGGCCCGACACGATCTTGGCCTCGGTCCCATCGACGATCCGCACCCCGCCGACGATGTCCATCTGCCACAGCTCCATCGACCGGCTGCGCTCCCACCGCTTGTAGTCCGAGCGCTTCCGTCGCCGCGCCTGCGGAGTGACCAGCCCATGACGGATCAGGCACCGCTCCACCGACGTCCGCCCCGGCAACGGCACCACACCCTCGTGCTCGAGCCAATACAGGATCGTGCGAGGCCCCCACCCCGGATCCGCCCGGCGCATCTCCACGATCCGCGCCTCCACCTCCGGCGGCATCTGGTGCGGGCACGAGAACGGCCGCGAGCTCCGATCGGCCAACCCTCGCAGCCCCTCCGCCGCGTACTTCCGCAGCCAGTCATGCACCGTCTGGCGGGCCACCCCGTAGCGACGGGCCACGTCGGTGACCGTCGCCCCGTCGTTCAGCACCTCCAGCACCGCCTGATAGCGCTGTTCCACCAGACCCAACTCCACGAGCATCGACGGCCACCTCCCAATCCCCGGGCGCGAACGACCACGGCGAAGAAGGTGGCGACCACGACATGGTGGACCTCGGGTGTCAGCCAGGAACCGGGGCCACTGTCGCCCAGGAACCGGGGCCGCGTCCCGCAAGTGTCAACCAGCTACCGGGGCCACGGTGTCCAGCATGAACCGGGTCCGCACAGTCCTCTGGGCCGTCGCTTGGGATCATTCTGGGATCACAGCGGTCGGGGAGCAGCAGAGCCGGCCCTTCCGGACCGGCTCTGACCTGGTGTTTCTTCTGTCGGGCTGGGGAGACTCGAACTCCCGACCCCTTGACCCCCAGTCAAGTGCGCTACCAAACTGCGCCACAGCCCGACGGGGAACCGCCATGGTAGCAACCGGCGCGCGCTCCCCCGCCACTCGCCCGTCAGGCCCGGTGCGTCAGCGGCGCCACGGGCCCCAGACTGCGAAGGTCGTGCCGGGCTCCTGGATGTTGACGAACAGCGTGCCGCCGTCGGGCGAGAAGCAGGCGCCGGCGAACTCCTCGTTGCTCATCCGGTTGCGGGCCAGCGGGAACGTGTCGCCGTCGGCGGTGATGCCGGCCACGAACTGGTTGTCGTCGTCGCCGTCGGTGCACATCACCGCGTAGCCGAAGGGCGACACGGTGATGTTGTCCGGGCCCTCGAAGTCGTCGGTCGGCTCGAACCGCACCACCAGCTCGAGGCGGTCGCGCCGGGGCTCGTAGCGCCAGATCTGGCCGCCGTGGACAGCGGCGCTGCGGTCCTCCTCGTCCTCGGCATCGGGGCCGCCGCCGTGGGACGACACGAACCAGATCGCCCCATCGCCGTGCCAGATGCCCTCGGCCTTCTGGATCGGCGTGGCCGGGTACAGCTCGCGCAGCGTCTCGCCCTCGGCGGGGTCGGGCTGGTCGATCGGCACCCACTCGAGGTGGCGGAAGACGGTGCCCGGCTCGGTGACCGCCGACAGGTCCGTGCCGGCCAGGTCGGGGATGCTGAGCGCGCTGAGCCGGCCTCCGGCGTGCAGGCTCCCCCGGCCCCGTCCCGGGCGGTGCGGCTGGAAGCGGTAGACGTGGCCGAAGGGGCTGTCCGCGTCCTCGGTGAGGTAGGCGGCGCCCGACCGGTCGAAGGCCACGGCCTCGTGCTCGAACCGGCCCAGGGCGGTGATGGGCGCGGGGTCGCCGCCCCGGGTCGGGTCGACCTCGAACACGTAGCCGTGCTTGACGCCGTCGATGACCTCGTCGATCTCCTCGCAGGTCAGCCAGGTGCCCCACGGGGTGAGGCCGCCGGCGCAGTTGGCCTCGGTGCCGGCCAGGCTGACCGCGTGCGACTCGAGGTTGCGCCGGCGATCGACCACCAGCGTGGTGGTCCCCCCGGCGCCGTTGGGGTCGTAGGTGTGCCCGTCGACGTGCGGCACCGGGGCCACGCCGTCCTCGACCACCGCCTCGGCATCGATCTCGTGGTTGCGCACGAGCACCGTGCGGCCCCGTCGGCCGGAGAACGCGCCCATGCCGTCGTGGGCGGCGGGGACGGGCAGGCCATCGTCCAGCAGGTCGGAGGCCGTGCGCGAGAACGCCACGTACTGGAAACCTGCGGGCAGGTCGAGCAGGCCCGCAGGGTCGGGCACGAGGTCCCCGTATCCCGGGCGGCGGCCGCGGCGGCCGCCGGGTAGTCCGGGAGTGGCGCCCGCGGCGTCGCCGAGGACGGTCGCCAGCGAGCCGGCAAAGGCGAGCCCTGCGCCCGCGCCACCGGCACGGAGCAGGAAGGATCGGCGAGGCAGCGTCGTCATGCCGGCAACCTACGGACGGTGCCCGAACGGCGGGCCACCGCGCCGTGTCGTGGCGGTGCACCACCCACGACGGCACGGTGAACGATCGCCCCCGCCGCGGTCGGCCCCGGCATGCCCTCCGGCGGTCGTTGCACGTACAACTGTGGACGAAAGTGGTTGCCCCCGCAACCATTTCGGTCCATGGTTTCCTGCGCAACCATCTCCCCCGGCCGTTGCCGACGGGGTTGTCAGGTGACGATCCAGCCGATGATCTGGATCAGGCGCCACCCCAGGTAGATCACCACGGCCACCAGCAGCAGCTTGAAGTGCCACGGCGCCTTCTGCGGCTCCTCGGCAGCCCCGGGCTCGGCGACGACTCGGCCACACGTCGGGCACGACCCGTCGGGCTCGAGGGAGTTGGGGTTGAGGAAGCGGCTACAGGTCTCGCACCAGGGCATCGGCTCATCCGCGGCGGCGGGTCGGTGGACCGACCCGACACGACCCGGAGACGTGGTCAGCCCGGGTGCAGACGGGACCGGGGGCCCGCCGCTGCGACCCGCGACGGTACGGGGTGGTCGAGCACGTCGGCCAGCTGAGCCGAGATGGCGAGCAGCGCAGGCCGTCGCGAGGCCCACCTCGCGGATGGTGATCCGCTCCGGTAGGGACCCCAGCGCGCCGCTCAGACCGGTGGCACCCCGTGGCGCCGGTCGGAGAACGACCGGTCCTTGGTGTCCGCCAGCTCGAGTCGGCGGATCAGCTCCGCCCGCAGGTCGCCGAAGTCGACCACCGCGTCGACGACCAGCTCCGACGCCAGGCGGTAGAGGTCCACGTCGGTCTCGAACAGCTCGCGCTCGGCCTGCACGAACGCCTCGCGCTCGGCCGGGTCGTCGATGGCGGCGATGCGGTTGGCGAACACGGCGTTGACCGCGGCCTCGGGCCCCATCACGGCGATGCGGGCCGTGGGGAGCGCCAGCGTCGCCTCCGGCTCGAACGCGGGGCCCGACATGGCGTACAGGCCGGCGCCGTAGGCCTTGCGCACGATGACCGACACCTTGGGCACCGTCGCCTCGCTGACCGCGGTGACCATCTTGGCCCCGTGGCGGATGATGCCGGCCCGCTCGACCTCGGTGCCGATCATGAACCCGGGGACGTCGGCCAGGAACACCAGCGGGATGTTGAAGGCGTCGCACAGCCACACGAACCGGGCCGCCTTGTCGGCCGAGTCGACGAACAGCACGCCGCCCTTGGCCATGGGGTTGTTGGCCACGATGCCCACCGGCCGGCCGTCGAGCAGCCCCAGGCCCGTGACCAGCTCGGGAGCGAACAGCGGCATGCGCTCGAAGAACGACTCCGCGTCGACCACGGCGTCGATCAGGTCGTGCACGTCGTAGGCCAGGTGCTCCTCGGCGGGGCACCATGTCGGCCGTCAGCTCGCGGGCCGGGGGCTGCGGCTCGAACCGGGGCGGGGTCTCGCGCCACGTCTGCGGGAAGTAGCTGAACCAGGCCCGGGCCTGGTCGAGGGCGTCCTGCGTCGTCGACCGCCAGGTTGTCGCCGCAGCCCGACACCGTGGCGTGCATGCGGGCGCCGCCCATCTCCTCCAGCGAGGTGACCTCGCCGATGACCATCTCGGCCATCCGCGGCGACCCCAGGTACATCGAGGCGTTGCCCTCGACCATGAACACGACGTCGCAGAAGCTGGGGATGTAGGCGCCGCCGGCCGCCGACGGGCCGAACAGGCAGCAGATCTGCGGCACCCGCCCCGACAGCCGCACCTGGTTGTAGAAGATGCGCCCCGCCCCCCGGCGGCCGGGGAACAGCTCGACCTGGTCGGTGATGCGGGCGCCGGCCGAGTCGACCAGCCAGAACACCGGCAGCTCGTGGCGCAGCGCGTACTCGGTGAGCCGCACGATCTTCTCGACCGTGCGGGCGCCCCACGACCCGGCCTTGACCGTCGGGTCGTTGGCCATCACGCACACCGGCCGGCCCTCGATGCGGCCCACGCCCGTGACCACACCGTCGGCAGGCAGGTCGGCGGCCTGGTTGTTGGCGAGGAGGGCGTCCTCGACGAACGAGTCCGGCGTCGAGCAGCAGCGCCAGCCGGTCGCGCACGAACAGCTTGTTCTGGGAGGCGAGCTTGTCTCCGACCTTGGCCAGGTTGCCGGCGAGCGCCCGCCCGGTCAGCCGGGCGAGCTCCTCGCTGGTGTGCGGCGCAGGACCGCCGGCGACCGGTTCGTTGCCGCTGTCGGTCTCGTCGGTGTCGTCGTCCGTGCCCACGTCAGGTGCGACGGATGGCCAGGATGGCCACGTCGTCGCCCATCGACTCGGACGCGAAGTCGCGGGCGGTCTCGAGCAGGTTCTTGCACAGCACCCCGGCGGCCACGTTGGGGTCGCGGCGCAGCGCGTTGGCGATGCGCTCCTCGCCGAAGATCTGCTCGCCGTTGCGCACCTCGGCCAGGCCGTCGGTGTACAGCAGCAACAGGTCGCCGACGTTCAGGCCGATCTCGCGGCTGTGGTAGCTGCCGTTGGGATCGAGCATCAGCAGCGGCCCGGTGGCCCGCAGCGGCCGCACCTCGCGGTCGTGCCACAACCAGGCCGCCGGGTGGCCGGCCGAGGCGAACCGCAGCGTGCCGGCGTCGGTGTCGAACAGCACGACTCACGAGCGAGATGAACTCCTCGATGCGGTCGGGCGCCGCCATCTGGGTGTTCAGCTCCTCGAGCGCCTGGGCGGGGTCGCGGTACTGGCGCAGGAACACCCGCAGCAGGTACTTGGCCTGGAAGGCGGTGATGGACGCCTCGATGCCCCGACCGGTGACGTCGCCGATCACCGCGGCGATGCGCGACGGGGCGACGCGGAACACGTCGTAGAAGTCGCCGGCCATCACACCGGTGCCCGCCTGGTACACGCGGCCCAGCTCGAACCCGGCGAAGTCGGGCAGGTCCTCGGGGGCCAGGCGGGCCGCCCAGCGCTTGGGCGCCAGCTCCTCCTGGCTGAGCACCTCTTCGGCCTTGCGTTCGAGGGTCGTGCGGTCCTCGGCCAGGCGGGTCTCGCGGGCGAAGTCGCGGCCGTACGCGACCGACAGCGCGACCGGCACCAGGATGAGCAGGAAAAGCAGGCTGGGGATGCGCTCGCCCGCCACCACCACGCCGCCGGCCGCCAGCGCCAGGACGCCGTACAGGCACGTCGTGTGCAGGTCCTTGCGGAACGCGGACCGGGCGAGCACCGTCACATCGGCGTCGCGACCCCGTTCGGCCTCGACCCGCTTCCAGACCACGTGCAGGCGGCGGGTGGAGCGGGCCCAGACGAGGGCTGCGACCAGTGAGGCGACCCCAACGAGGGCCAGGATCGGCTTCATGTAGGAGGCGATGCTACCTGTGCGAGGCGACCCGGGGTACCTACTGTCACGGAGCTGTCACTCACCGCGCCGGCGGACCCGCAGCTTGACGGGGGTGGCACCCAGGTCGAACGCCTCGCGGAGCTTGCGCTCGAGGTAGCGCAGGTAGGTGCGCGGCAGCTCGCGGTTGGCGAACAGCGTGAACGTGGGCGGCTCGGCCGCCCCCTGCGTGGCGTAGAGCACACGTGCGCCCCCCGGTGCCGCGTGGGCCAGCTGGGCCTCGCGCAGCACGTCGTTGACCCGGCTGGTGGGGATGCGCCGGTGGTACGCGTCGACGCTGGTCTCGAGCGCGGGGAACAACTTGTGCACCCCCTTGCCCGACAGGGCGCTGATCTGGAGCACCGGCGCGTCGCCGACGAAGCGCAGCTTGTCGCTGACCTGCCAACGTACGTCGGTGCGCGCCTCGGCGTCGAGCAGCTCCCACTTGTTGAGCACCACCACGATCGGGCAGCCGGCGGCGTCGACGCGCTCGGCCAGCCGCTGATCCTGGCCGGTGACGCCCTCGGTGGCGTCGATGACCAGCAGGGCCACGTCGGCCTCGTCGACCGCCTGCAGGGCCCGCACCAGGGAGTAGTACTCGGTGCCCTCGTCGATCTTGGCCTTGCGCCGCATGCCGGCCGTGTCGACCAGGCGGACCGGGCCCAGGTCGGTGTCGATGACCGTGTCGATCGTGTCGCGGGTGGTGCCCGGCAGGTCGTGCACCACCGATCGGTCGTCGCCGGTCAGGCGGTTGAACAGGGTGGACTTGCCGACGTTGGGCCGGCCGACGATGGCCACGGCCACCCCGGGCTCGCGGTCGCCGTCTGTGCCGGTTCCGGCCGCCGCGTCGTCGGTCCACGGGTCGCCCGTGGCGTCCTGGGCGGCGAGCTCGTCGGCGTCGGGTGCCGGGAGCCGCTCGACCACCACGTCGAGCAGGTCGCCCGTGCCACGGCCGTGGAGCGCGCTGACCGGGTAGGGCTCGCCCAGGCCCAGGCTGAGCAGCTCCCACATCTGGTTCTCGCGGCCCGTGTCGTCGACCTTGTTGGCCACCAGCAGCACCGGCGCCCCCGAGCGGCGCAGCAGCTCGGCCACCTGGGCGTCGTCCTCGGTGACACCGGTGACGACGTCGACGACGAACAGCACGACGTCGGCGTCGGCGATGGCCCGCTCGGACTGGGCGCTCACCTTGTCGTCGAGGTCGGAGCCGCGAGCCATCCAGCCCCCGGTGTCGACGAGTAGGAACCGTCGGCCCAGCCAGTCGGCCTCGACCTCCTTGCGGTCGCGGGTGACCCCGGGCTGCTCCTCGACGATGGCGGCCCGGCGGCCGACGACCCGGTTGAGCAGGGTCGACTTGCCGACGTTCGGCCGCCCGACGATGGCGACCACGGGAAGGGCCACGATCAGCTCCTGGACCCTGCGGCGCCCGGCGCCGCGGCGACGAGGGTGGCGGCCGTGTGGCCGAGACCCAGCGCGGCGCGCAGCGCGCGCCCGTCGGTGGGCACGATCTCGACCGGACGCGGGAGGTCGGTGGGTGCCGTGCCGTCGAGGAAGCGCCCCTGGGTCAGGCACACGTCGGGCAGCAGGTAGCGGTGGCCCTCGGGCTGGGCGGCCAGCACCCGGGCCAGGTCGGCCCCGACCATCAGGCCGGTGACGCCGACGTTGCCGCCGAAGTACCGGTTGTCGACCGTCACGATCCGCACGTCGGGCCTGTCGAGCCCCGCGACCAGCGGGGCCAGCACCCGGGCGCCGTAGGGGCCGGTGAGGACGGCGACGGGCGCGTGCCGGCTGGGGCCGATCTGCACGAGCTGGTCGGCCGTGGCCCGCACGGCGCGGTAGGGCTCGTACTCGGCGTCGCTCGAGCCCGACACGTCGGCGCCGGCCGCGGCCATGCCCACGACGCCGCAGCCGGCGGTGGCGCCCCGTTCGTGCGCACCCGGCGCCCGGTTGGTGCGCGGCGGCCGGCCGCTCGCCGGCGTCTCGCCGTCGTCGCTGTCCCTCGCCGACGTCTCGCCGTCAGCCGTGCGGAAGAAGGCGCCCCGGTCGGGGTCGTCGTCGTGCCGCCGGCCGTCACCCAGCAGCTCGGCCTCGAAGGCCCGGGCCATGCCGATGCCGTCCTCGTGCATGGCGAAGTCGCCGTAGTGCGCCGCCGGCGGGAACGGACGCTCGGCCAGCAGGTAGTACTCGTCGGCCGCGAACACGAGCCGCCGGCCCAGCACGGCCAGGTAGACGTCCTGCCAATCGGCGACCGCGTCGACCACGGCGGCGGCCTCGGCCGTGGTGTGGGGGCGCATGCGGGCCTCGTCGTTGAAGCGCGACACGCCGAGCGGCACGACGCACACCGACGCCAGCTCGGGATAGCCGTCGAGGACACCCGCCAGCGTGTCGTCGAGCACCGCGCCGTCGTTGACGCCGGGGCAGACGACGACCTGACCGTGCACCTCGACCCCGTGGTCGAGCAGCGCTCGCAGCCAGCGCAGGCTGGTGGCCCCGCGCCGGTTGCGCAGCATCTCGGCCCGCACCCGGGGATCGGTGGCGTGGATGCTCACGTACAGCGGGCTGAGGCCCTCGGTCAGGACCCGCTCGAGGTCGGCCTCGGTGAACCGGGTCAGCGTCGTGAAGTTGCCGTACAGGAAAGACAGCCGGTAGTCGTCGTCCTTGAGGTACAGGCTGCGGCGCAGGCCTGGCGGGAGCTGGTAGATGAAGCAGAACTCGCAGTGGTTGTCGCAGGTGCGCACCTTGTCGAACAGCGCGGAGTGCACCTCGACCCCCAGCGGCTCGCCGGCCCGCTTGCTGACGTCGACCAGCGTCTCGAGACCGCCCCGCCGCACCTCGACCGCGAGCTCGGCCTCGTCGACGAGCGAGCGCCACTCGAGCAGGTCGCGGGGCACCTCGCCGTTGATCGCGACGATCTCGTCGCCCTCGGCCAGGCCGACGAGCGCGGCCGGGGATCCAGGCGCGACAGCGACGACTCGGGGCGCAGACATAGACGTCGCAGTGTACGGCCTGGATAGGAGCCTCCCGCCCTTGCAGCTCCGCTGCCGGCCGTGCGGGCCACGGACACGCCTGTCGGCTCGCCCTCTGGGGGTCTCCGGTGTTGGGGAGGTGCGGGCGCCCGTCTGTACGCTGGCGCCCTTGAGCGAGCGTTCCGGAGGGCAATGAGCGAGCGAGGCCCGAGCGGCCCGGCCGAAGGCCAGGAGCGGGTAGCGAGATCGGTCGACAAGGTGCTCCTGGCCGCGCCCCGCGGGTTCTGCGCGGGCGTCGAGATGGCCATCAAGGCCCTGGCCTGGATGGTGCGCGCCTTCGAGCCGCCCGTGTACTGCTACCACGAGATCGTCCACAACCAACTGGTGGTCGACCGCTTCCGTGACCTGGGCGTGGTGTTCGTCGACGACATCGACCAGGTGCCCCAGGGCCGCCCCATCATGTTGTCGGCCCACGGCTCGGCCCCCGAGGTGGTGGCCGCGGCCCGCGAGCGGGGCAGCTACGTGGTCAACGCCGTGTGCCCGCTGGTCACCAAGGTGCACCACGAGGTCAAGATGCGGGCCGGCAAGGGCTTCCGCATCGTGTACGTGGGCCACGAGGGCCACGAGGAGGCCGTCGGCACCATGGCCGTCGCCCCCGACGCCATCGACCGGGTCGAGTCGGTCGCCGAGGTCGACGCCCTGGCCGCCACCGAGCAACCGGTCGCCCTCCTGGCCCAGACCACGCTGTCGCACCGCGACTGGTCGGCCATCGCCGAGCGCACGGCCGAGCGGTTTCCCGGCCTGTGGCGACCGGGCCGCAGCGACCTGTGCTTCGCCACCACCAACCGGCAGTCGGCGCTGGCCGAGATCGCGCCCCGGTGCGACGCCGTGGTGGTCATCGGGTCGGCCAACTCGTCCAACACCCGGGCGCTCGAGACGCTGGCCCACGAGTCGGGCTGCGCCCGGGTCTACCGGGTCAACGCGGCCGACGAGCTGCCCGGCGACCTGCACGGCACGGTCGGCGTCACCGCGGGTGCGTCGGCGCCCGAGGAGCTGGTGGCGGCCGTCATCGCCCGGCTCGACCCGGCCGCGGGGGTCGACGAGGTGCGCATCACCGACGAGGACGAGTACTTCCCTCCCCCGCGCGAGCTGCGCGACCTGCTCGCCGGGGTCGACGTCCTGGCCACGTTCGCGCTCGGTGGCTCGGTGCCCGACCGCCCGGCCATCAACGACCGCCAGCTCGAGGCCAGCGACGTGCTGGCCATGCTCGCCTGACGCCACCACCGTCGCCCCAACCCGGTGCTGGCGAACCTGCGACCGAACATGCGGCGGCGCGGGTCGCCCCACAACCGGAGATGCCGCAAGGTCCATCGCCGCTCCCGGCGCCTCCACGGAGAGAGTGAACAGTGCTGCCGCTCACCGCCGATACCGTCCGCCTGAGCGTGCACGTGCTGACCGCCACCGTGTGGGTGGGTGGCCGGTCGGCGACTTCGACACCGAGTGGCAGGTCACGCTCATGGTCAAGATCACGGTCGTGGCGCTGGCCGGCATCTCGGCCGCGGTCCATGCGGGCGCCCGCTCCACGGCGATGCTGGCCCTGTTCGGCGCCCTGAGCGGCCTGACGTCGATCGCCGCCGTGGTGCTCGGCGTCATGCTCCACGGCTGACCGCACACCTCGCGGGTCCCGCTGTGCGGCAGCCGGCGAGATCAGTCCGCCTCGGCGCGAGCCTGGTCGTACAGCCGCTGGACGTCGGCGTGGAGCTGCTCGGTGAGCTTGCGGACCACGCGGCGCTTGACCCGACCCGTGCCGTCGCCCACCGGCGGGACGATCGGCTCGCCCACGATGATCAAGATCTTGTGGGGCCGGACGAACCTGGCCCCCACCGGCATGGCGCGGTCGGAGCCGCCGATGCCCACCGGCACGATGGGCACGCCCGCACGCGAGGCCACATACGCCGGACCGTCGAAGAGCGGCTCGACCGTCGGCCCCGACCGCCGGGTGCCCTCGGGGAACATGACCAACGGCTCGCCGTTCTCGATGACCCGCATGCACGTGCGCAACGACTCGCGGTCGGCCGTCCCCCGGTGGACAGGAAAGGCGCCGAGCATCGACACGAACCGGCCCAGCGGCCGCCACTTCCAGATCGACGCCTTGCCCATGTAGCGCATGCGCGGGCGCCGCACAGTGGCGACCAGGATGAAGTCGAGGTTCGACCGGTGCACGGGCGCGAGCACGAACGGCCCGTTGGCGGGGACGTTCTCCGCCCCGCGGATCTCCAGCCGGAAGTAGGCCTTGGCCAGGCCCAGGAACAGACCTCGAACCGCGGCGTACGACATGCGTTCGAGCGCGGTGGGTGGGTGCACGTCGACGGGTTCGGCCCGCGGGGTCGCCGAGGCCGCGCCGTTGGCGGACGCGGCGGCTGGCTCGGTGTCGCTGGTCGCCGCGGGCGGCTCGGTGCCGCCGGTCGCCGCGGGCGGCTCGGTGTCTCCGGTCGCCGCGGGCGGCTCGGTGTCTCTGGTCGCCGCGGGCGGCTCGGTGCCGCCGGTCGCCGCGGGCGGCTCGGTGCCGCCGGTCGCCGCGGGCGGCTCGGTGTCTCTGTCAGGCATCGTCGATCCTCCGGGCCAGTTCGGCGACGATCTCGTCGACCGTCATGTCGCTGGTGTCGAGCTCGAGCGCACCGTCGGCCCGCCGCAGCGGCGCCGTGTCCCGCCCCTGGTCGAGCGCGTCGCGGCGGGCCATGTCGGCGGCCACGGTCTCGTAGTCGAGGTCGGACACCTCGGCGGCGCGGCGCTCGGCCCGCACCTCGGGGCGGGCGCTGAGGTACACCTTGAGCACGGCGTCGGGGAACACCACGGTGCCGATGTCGCGCCCCTCGAGCACGCCGCCGCCCCGCTCGTTGGCCCACTCGCGCTGGCGCCGCACCATCTCGGTGCGCACCCCCGGGTTGGCGGCGACGAGCGACACCGCCCGCGAGACCTCGGGACCTCGGATCTCGATGGTGGCGTCCACGCCGTCGACCCGCACGTGCTCGGTGGTGACCTCGAGCTCGACCGACCAGGCCAGGTGCTCGACCGGCTCGGTGTCGGCCGGGTCGATGCCGCGGCGCAGTGCGGCGAACGTGACCCCGCGGTACATGGCACCGGTGTCGAGGTACTCGAGCCCCAGCCGCTCGGCCAGCAGGCGGGCGACTGTGGACTTGCCGGAACCTGCGGGCCCGTCGATCGCGATGACCTTCACGGGGATGGCACCCTACTTGCCGACGGAGCCGACGCCCCCGGTCCGCAGCCCGTCGAGCGCATCCCAGAAGCCGGGGAACGTCTTGGCCACGCAGTCGGGATCGGCGATCTCGATGCCAGGCGCCCGCAGTCCCAGCAGGGCGAAGCTCATCGCCATGCGGTGGTCGTCGTAGGTCTCGATGCGGGCCGGGCGGGGGGTGCCGGGGTGGACGGTGAACCCGGCGCGCTCCTCGTCGGCCTCGATGCCGGCCCGCCGCAGCTCGGCGACCACGGCGGCGATGCGGTCGGTCTCGTGCCAGCGGATGAGCTCGACGCCCGTCACCCGGGTGGGGCCGTCGGCGAAGACGGCCACGGCGGCCAGGGTCTGGGCCATGTCGGGCATGTCGCCCATGTCGACGTCGCCCAGGCCCCGCAGCGTGCCTGTGCCCACGACGGTGGTGGCGGTGGCCGTCCGCTCGACCCGAGCGCCCATGGCGGCCAGCAGGTCGGCGAAGCGTGCGTCGCCCTGACGACTGCCCGCTCCCAGCCCCTCGACCGTGACCCGGCCCCCCAGGACGGCGGCGGCGGCCAGCAGGTACGAGGCGGTCGACGCGTCGGGCTCGACCCGGTAGGTGGCGGCCCGGTAGCCGCCGGGCGGCACGACCAGGACGGGGCCGGCGTCCGGCCGGTCGCCCTCGTCGCGCACATCGACGCTGAACGCCGCCATCACCGTCGCGGTCGAGCGCGATGTATGGCCGCGACACCAGGCGGGTGGTGACGGTGAGCCGCACCCCGCGCCGGGTGCACGGCGCGGCCAGGAGCAGCCCGGACAGGAACTGGCTGGACGTGTCGCCGGCCACGGCGACGTCGCCGCCGTCGAGCCCGCCGGGGGCGACGATGGTGACCGGCAGGTGGCCGGGCGCGCCATGGTGCTCGACGGTCGCGCCGAGGGCGCGGATGCCGTCCAGGACCGGCCCCATCGGGCGGGCGCGCAGCGGCGGCGCGCCGTCGAGCCGGTAGGCCCCGGCGCCCAGGGCCACCACGGGCAGCAGGAAGCGGCTCGTGGTGCCCGACAGGCGCAGGTCGAGCGTGGCGGGGCCGGGCCGCAGCCGACCGGCAGTGCCGGCGACCGTGAGCCGGCCGGTCGCCGGGTCGTGGTCGATGCCCGCACCCAGCGTGCCGAGGGCGGTGCGCATGGCCAGGGTGTCGTCCGCGACCAGGGCGCCGTCGACGGTCGACGTGCCCCTGGCCAGTGCGGCACACACCAGCGCCCGGTTGGTCAGGCTCTTCGAGCCGGGCACGGTGACGGTGGCGTCGAGCGGGTGGTCGATCGGGACGATGGCCCGGGGGGCGCTGACGTGTCGCCGGGCATGGCGTCTAGCCCAGGTCGACCGGCAGGACAGCCGGCCGATAGCCGCGCCCCACCAGGCCGGCGCGGAACACCTCGACCGCCGCGCTCTCGATGAGCATGACCAGCACGCCCTGGGGCCCCTCGGTGGAGTGGGCGATCTCGAGGTCGACGATGTTGACGTCGAGGTCCGCGGCCAGGATGGCCACGTCGGCCACCACGCCGGGGCGGTCGGGCACCGGGATGCGCACCTCGCGCAGGTCGGCGGCCGTGCGGAACCGGGTCGGCAGGTTGACGCGTGCCGCCCGGGCCTGCTCGAGCGTGGCCAGCAGCTCCTTGCGGTCGTCCTCGGCCACCACGTCGCGCATGTGGCGCAGCGCCGCGGTGAGCTCGTCGAGCACCTCGACGATGGCGGTGCGGTTGTCGCTGCAGATGTCGGGCCAGATGCCGGGATGGCCCGAGGCGATGCGGGTCATGTCCCGGAACCCGCCGGCCGCCAGCCGCAGCAGTGCCCGGTGCTCCTCGCTGCGCTCGTCGGCCAGGCGCATGAGCGTGGCGGCCGCCAGGTGGGGCACGTGCGACACCACGGCCACCAGCTGGTCGTGTCGGTCGGGCGGCAGTGCCACGATCTCGGCCCCCAGCGTGCCCACGATCTGGCGCACCTGGGCGTAGGCGGCGGCGTCGGTGCCCTCGGTGGGGGTCAGCACCCAGGTGGCGCCCTCGAACAGCTCGGGGGCGGCGCCCTCGACGCCCTCCTGCTCGGAGCCCGCCATGGGGTGGCCGCCCACGAAGCGCGGGTCGGAGACGGCGTCGACGATCGACGCCTTGACCCCGCCCACGTCGGTGACGAGGCCGGTGCCGCCGGCCAGCGCCCGCCGGGCCTCGTCGGCGACGGCGTGCACGGGCGTGGCCACGAACGTGATCGTGGCGTCTGGATCGTCGCCGATCTCGTCGAGCGCGCCCAGAGCCAACGCCCGCTCGGCCCGGCCCGCGACCTGGTCGCGGCCGGTCAGATGCCAGCCGACGCGCCGCAGCCGCATGCCGATGGAGCCACCGATGAGCCCGGTGCCCACTACCACCGCCCGGCCCGGCTCGGGGGGACGCCCGAGGACCATCAGCGCGCACCCAGGCTGCCGCGCCCCGCCCCCGGGGGCGCACCCGCGGGCGCCATCAGGCCGGCAGGTCGTCGCGCAGGTTGCGCGCGCCTTCGAGGTACACGTGGTGGAGCTCGCTGCGTGACCGCTCGGTGACCAGGTGGATCATCACCCGGATGCAGCGGGGGGTACCGCCCTCGATGTCGAGCTCGCGGGCGCAGATGAGCGGCACGTCGCCCAGCCCGAACTTGCGCGCCGCCAATGCCGGAAAGGCGGAGCGGATGTCGTCGGTGGCGGTGAACAGCACGCTGATCAGGTCGTCGTGGTCGAGCCCGTTGCGCTCGAACAGGGCGTCGAGCAGCGCGATCACCCGCTCGAACAGGTGGTCCTTCTCGTCGACGTCGATCGTGGTGGCGCCGCGGAGGGCTCTGACAGCGGGTGACATGGCGGTTCGAGGTTAGCGGCGGGCGGAACCGGCCGGTCCAGTCGGGGGCGGCCCGCGGCCTGGCCCGTCGGCTCGCCCGTTCCGCCGCCCACCCCGGGGCGGTCCGCTGGGCGACGGCGCCGCCGACCGCTCGAGAGACCGCAGCTCGGCCTGCGTCAGTGCGCGCCACTCCCCCGGCGGCAGCCGCCGGTCGCTCAGCGACCCGATGCGCACCCGCACCAGGCGCCGCACGGGGTGCCCCACCGCCTCGCACATGCGTCGCACCTGCCGGTTGCGGCCCTCGTGGATGGTGATGCGCAGCGTGTGGTCGCCGACGAGCGACACCTTGGCCGGCGCCGTGGGCCCGTCGTCCAGCTCGACCCCCTCGCGCAGCTGCCGGACCGCGCCCCGCGACGGTCTGCCCTCGACGTCGGCCAGGTACTCCTTGTCCACCCCGAACGACGGGTGGGTCAGGCGGTGAGCAAGCTCGCCGTCGTTGGTCAGCAGCAGCAGCCCCTCGGTGTCGGCATCGAGGCGGCCCACCGGGTAGACCCGGGGCTCGGGCGGCACCAGGCCGACCACCGTGGGGCGTCCCTGCGGGTCGGACGCCGTGGCGACCACCCCGGCGGGCTTGTTGAGAAGGTAGTGGACCAGGCCCTGGCGTACGCCGATGACCGCACCGTCGACCTCGATGGCGTCGGTCTCGGCGTCGGCCCGGGTGCCCAGGGTGGCCACCTCTCCGTTCACCCGCACACGGCCCTGGGCGATCATGTCCTCGCAGGTGCGCCGGCTGCCCAGCCCGGCCTGGGCGAGGATCTTCTGCAGCCGCTCCCCCGGCGGTGTCACTCGGGGTCGTCGAGGTCGGCGACGTCGAGGCCGGGCAGGTCGAGGTCGGGGGTGTCGAGGTCGGGGGCGTCGAGGTCGGGCAGGTCGAGGTCGGGGGCGTCGACGCCGTTGGGCGCCTTGGTCGCAGGATCTCGCTGCGCGTTGGTGCCCCCGAGCGCGCCCAGGCGCTCCGGGAGGGTGGGGCCGTCGGGCCGCAGGCCGCGCTCGAGCTGCTCGACCACGTCGGCGGTGGGCACGAAGTCGCCCAGGGCGGGCAGGTCGGTCAGCGCATCGACGCCGAGCTTCTCGAGGAACGCCCGCGTGGTGCCGAACATGGTCGCCTGGCCCGGCCCGGGGTCTCGCCCCACCTCGGCGATGTACCCCCGCTGCTGGAGCGTGCGCATGACGCCGTCGACGCTGACGCCGCGGATGGATGCCACCTGGGCCCGGGAGATGGGCTGCTTGTAGGCGACGATGGCCAGGGTCTCGAGGGCGGCGGCCGACAGCTTGGCCGTCTGCCCCTCGAGCACGAAGCGCTCGACGTAGGGGGCCTGGTCGGGGTGGGTCTGGAACCGCCAGCCGCCCGCCACGCGGGCGAGCTGGAACCCCCGGCCCTGCTCGGCGTACTCGTCGGCCAGCTCGCGACACAGCTCGTCGACGATGGCGGGGCGCAGCTCGAGCAGCTGGCCCAGCAGGTTGACGTCGATGGGCTCCTCGCTCACGAGCACGATGGCCTCGATGGCGCGGCGCGCCTCGTCGCGCACGTCGCCGGCCGGCAGGCTGGGCCGATCGGCCGAATCGGCGGGGTCGGCCGCGCCCTGCGGGTCGGGAGGCGGGCTCACGGCATCACCCGTCGTAGCCGTCGATCTCGGCGAGGTCGCGGGCGTCGTCGTGGTCGCGCCCGAGCCACACCACCTGGATGTCGCCGAAGGTGCGGGGTTGATCGAGGTCGACCATGCCCAGCTTGAACAGCTCGAGGATGGCGAGGAACCGCACCACCACCTCGAGCCGCTCGACCAGGTCGCCGGTGAGGGCCCGGAACGTGATGCGCCCGATGCGGGGCAGCTCGTCGAGCAGCTCGGCGATGGCGTCCGTGACCGAGATCCGGATGGGAGCCACGTGGTCGAGATCGACGTGCGGTCGGGGCTTGGGGGTCATCGCCCGGAGGTAGGCGCGCCGCAGGTCGTCGGGGGTGACCCCGGCGAGCATGTCGGGCATCAGGCCGACGTAGCGCTCGTCGACGCCCACGGTGCGCCCCACGGAGCGGCCTGCCTCGCCGGCCAGCACCGACAGCGCTACCGCCGCCTCCTTGAACGTCTTGCACTCGACCAGGCGGTGGAGCAGCAGGTCGCGCTCTTCCCAGAGCGCCAGCTCGTCGTCGAGGTCGAGCTCGTCGCTCTGGGGCAGGAGCCGCCGGCTCTTGAGCTCGACCAGCGTGGCCGCGATGAGCAGGAACTCGCTCGCCATGTCGAGGTTGAGGTGCTCCATGCGATCGAGCTCCGCGAGGTAGCCGTCGACGATGGTCGACAGGCTGATCTCGTAGAGGTCGACCTGCTCGGAGAGGATGAGGTGGAGCAGCAGGTCGAAAGGCCCCTCGAACACCGGGGTCTGCACCGCGTAGGGCATCGGGACGATGATAATCACAGCACTGTCGTTCCCACGCGCACCTGTGACCTCTGACCCGCGCCCGGCCGGGAACCGGTGCCGGCGTTGCGCAGGTCACCCTCTACGATCGCCGGCATGGCCCGCGTGTTCTCCGGCATCCAACCCACCGGCGAGGTGCACCTCGGCAACTACCTGGGTGCCGTGCGGCGGTGGGTGGCGGCCCAGCACGAGGACGACGCGATCCACTGCATCGTCGATCTGCACGCCATCACCATCCCCAAGGACCCGGCCGAGCTGCGGGCCAAGATCCTCGAGCTCACCCAGGTGCTGGTCGCAGCCGGGCTGGACCCCGAGGTGTGCACGCTGTTCGCGCAGAGCCAGGTCCCCGAGCACACCGAGCTGAGCTGGGTCATGGAGTGCACCGCCGCGTTCGGCGAGCTGCGGCGCATGACCCAGTTCAAGGACAAGGCCGACCGGGCCGACTTCGTGTCCGCCGCGCTGTTCACCTACCCGGCGCTGCAGGCGGCCGACATCCTGCTGTACGACACCGAGAAGGTGCCGGTGGGCGACGACCAGCGCCAGCACATCGAGCTGGCCCGCGACCTGGCCACCCGGTTCAACAGCCGCTACGGCGACACGTTCGTGCTGCCGGCCCACGCCATCCCGCCGGTGGCCGCCCGCGTCATGGACCTGCAGGCGCCCGAGCGCAAGATGTCCAAGTCGCTCGACTCGCCCCAGGGGACGGTGCTGGTGCTCGACGAGCCGAAGGTCATCGAGCGCAAGTTCAGGCGAGCAGTCACCGACAGCGAGGCCGAGGTGCGCTACGACCCCGAGGCCAAGCCGGGTGTGTCCAACCTGTTGTCGATCCTGGCCGCGGCCACCGACGCCGACCCCGTCACCCTGGCCGACCGCTACTCGCAGTACGGCCCGCTCAAGGCCGACGCTGCCGAGGCCGTCATCGAGCTGTTGCGCCCCCTGCAGGCGCGCTTCGCCGAGCTGGCCGCCGACCCCGGCGAGACCAGCCGCATCCTCTCCCTCGGCGCCGACAAGGCCCGCAAGACCGCAGGCGCCACCATGGTGCGGGTGCGCGACCGCCTCGGGCTGCCGGCGCTCTGACACCGACCCACAACCGCTCCGCCAGCGGGAGCGGCCACGACGGTCAGTCGTCCGGGCAGGTGTCGGACACGAACCGCCTTTCGTCGCCCGTCTCGGGCTCGTAGCGGCCGCACACCTCTGGCTCACCCGGTTGGCAGTCCGCGGTCGTCTTCTCGACCAGCTGGCCCGGCAGGAAGCCCGGGCGGCTGGCGGCGCTGGCGCCGGTGACGACGCAGAACGGGTCGCCCGAGCTGTCCGACCCCATGCCGATCCAGCACCCGGCGATGAACGCGGCCAGACCCGCCACCCCGATCAGCCTGCCGTTGCTGG
Organism: uncultured Acidimicrobiales bacterium; assembly: GCA_963735395.1. GTDB lineage: Bacteria > Actinomycetota > Acidimicrobiia > Acidimicrobiales > VFJN01 > ZC4RG19. The sequence goes on from CAVTKV010000007.1 coordinate 98,054, forward strand.
ATGCCGACGCCATCGTCCGAGCTCACCCCCAGGAGGTCCCGACCCACGCTAGTGCCCCGCTCTCGTCGCTCCGCTCCTGGCCGCTCCGGCCACGGCCTCGCGTTCGCTCGGCCGAGGTTGCTTCCCGCTCTCGTCGCGCCGCTCCGGGCCGCTCGGGCCACGGCCTCGCGTTCGCTCGGCCGAGGTTGCTTCCCGCTCTCGTCGCGCCGCTCCGGGCCGCTCGGGCCACGGCCTCGCGTTCGCTCGGCCTCAGTCAGTCGTCGTCGGCAAGCTTGAGCGCGGCGGCGATGTCCTGCGGGACCGACCAGCGCTCGGGCGGCAGGTGGTGCTCGCGCGCCCACGTGACGGTCAGGCCGTCGCTGCCGGCCGCCGCCAGCATGTCGGCGCCGATCTCGTCGTGGCAGAGGTAGCGGCCGGTGCGGCCGACCAGTCCCGACCGGGTGCGCCACCGCTCGGCGGCCGCGTGCCCCCGCGCCATCTGGGCGACGGTGGCACCCGCCCGGCGCACGGGCCCGAAGCCGCTGTCGACCTTGCCGACGTCGTGCAGCAGCGCGGCGGCCAGCACAGCGCGGGTGGCCCGCGGGCCCAGCGCCTGCTCGGTGCGCCTGGCGACGCCGACCGCGTGGCGGCGGTCGGCACCGCGCATGCGCCGCCACAGCGCCATCTCGCCCGGCGTGAGCCACCCGGTGGCCCATCCGTCGTGGGCGCGGGCTGGCCCGCCCGGCCACAAAGACCCGACGAAGCGGCGGGCCAGGTGGCTCCAGTGGCTCCGGGGGGGCACGACCCCAGTGTGGCCGTCTACGCGTGGGCGATGCAGAAGCGGGTGGCCGGCATCGCCTCGAGGCGAGCCGCGGCGATGGGCTGACCGCAGACCTCGCACAGCCCGTAGGTGCCCTTGTCGATCTTGGCCAGAGCGCGGTCGATCTCGTCGAGCTGCTCGTTGAGCTGGTTGAGCAGGGCCTTGTTCTCGCCCTGTTCGGCGGCGACCTGCCCGGAGTCGGCAAAGTTGTCGTCGTAGGCCGGCGATTCGTCACGGCCGACCTCGAGCGACGAGATCTGTGCCGCCAGCCGGGCACGCTCATCGTCGAGCTGGCCGCGCAGAGTGGACAGCATCGTCTGGTCGGTCATCGCTCGAAGGGTACCGGACCTGGCCGGGACCCGACGTTGCGCGTTGCCAACGTCCCCGCGTGTGGTCGCTCCTCGGCGCCGTTCAGCCGGCCGGATCCAGGGTCGCCCGCGGGTGGGCGGCGCGGTAGGCGGCGAACAGCCGCTCGGCCGACACCTTCGTGTACACCTGCGTCGTGCTCACCGACGCGTGGCCCAGCATCTCCTGCACCGCCCGGATGTCGGCCCCGTGGTCGAGCATGTGCGTGGCGCACGAGTGGCGCAGCACGTGCGGGGTGAGCTTGCCGTCGAGGCCGACCTCGCGGCCCCAGCGCGTGACCACCAGCCAGGCGCCCTGGCGGCTGAGCCGGCCGCCGCGGCGGTTGAGGAACACCGCGTCAGCGTCGCCCCGCCGGGCCCACCGCTCGGGGACCAGGGCCGGGCGGCCCCCGGGGCCGAGCCAGTCGGCCAGGGCCGCGACGGCGTGGCGGCCGACCGGGACGACCCGCTCCTTGGCGCCCTTGCCGAAGGCACGCAGCAGGGCGGACTCCAGGTCGACGTCACCGAGCCGCAACCCCACCAGCTCCGAGATGCGCAGCCCGGTCCCGTAGAGCACCTCCAGGATGGCCCGGTCGCGCCGGGCCACCGGCTCGTCGCCGACGACGGCCCCGAGCAGGGCGCCGACCTCGGCCTCGGACAGCGCCTTGGGCAGCCCGGCGGGCACGCGGGGTGCCTCGACCTGGGCGCCAGGGTCGGTGGCCGCCCGTCCCTCCTCGGCCAGGAACCGGTGCAGCGACCGGACGGCCACCACGGCGCGTGCCACCGTGGCCGGGGCCAGGTCGCCGGCCCGCAGGTCGCCCACGTAGGCCTCGAGGGAGGCCTCGTCGGCCGCCCCCAGCGCCGTGCCACGTTCGCCCAACCATGCGCACCAGCGCCGGGCGTCCCGACGGTAGGCGGCCAGCGTCGACCGCGCCCGGCCCTTCTCCGTCGCCAGCCACGACAGCCACTCCTCCACGTCGAGCGGCAACATGTCCGGATCGACCGCAGGGTCGCCGTCGGCGGCGGGCGCGGCTGGCGGGGCGGCGGTCGTGACAGGCATGCACCGGCCACGGTACGGCCCGCGACCGGCGCTACTGTGGCATCCGGGCGGGCGGCCGGTCTCCGGTCGTGGCCCGCCCGACGACCCAGGAGCCCCGGTGCCGCTCTACGACTTCCGCTGCCGCACCTGCGGCGACACGTTCGAGGTCCGCCGCTCGATGGCCGACGCCTCCTCGCCGGCCGCGTGCCCGGCGGGCCACGCCGACACGGTCAAGCTGATGTCGCTCGTGGCGGTCGGCGGTCGGGCCGAATCCGGCGGTGCCTCCTCGTCCACCGCGGTCGCCGGCGGCGGGTGCTGCGGCGGCGCCTGCGGCTGCGGCTGAGCGACAGCGCGGGCGGAGTCAGCCCGCCGCGGCGCGCCGGCGGGCGACGGCCAGCAGCGCGATGACCGTCTTGGCGTCGGTGATGCGGCCGTCGTCGACCATGGCCAGGGCCCGGGCCAGTGGCACCCGCTCGACCAGCATGTGCTGCTCTTCGATGCTCTGCCGGTCGTCGGGAACCTCGGTCAGGCCCGTCGCCAGGTAGACGACCACGGACTCGTCCGAGAACCCCGGCGAGTTGTGGAAGGTCGCCAGGTGGTCGAGGTGGGCGGCCCGCAGCCCCGCCTCTTCGGCCAGCTCGCGCCGTGCGGTCTCGTCGGTGGGCTCGCCCTCGACGTCGCGGAGGCCGGCAGGGACCTCCCACAGCTCGGTGCCGACCGCCGCCCGGAACTGGCGCACCAGCGTGACCGTGTCGTCGTCGTGCAGGGGCATGATGCCCACGGCACCCTGGTGGCGCACGACCTCGCGGTCGTGGCGGCTGCCGTCGGGCCCCTCGACCTCGGCGATGGACACAGAGATGCGCCGCCCCGACCAGGCGGGGCGCTCGCCCACGATGCGGAAGGGTGTCTGTGGGTCTCCTGCGCCGCTCACGGGAGCGACCGGACGGTCTCGGGCTCGTCGATCCGGAACAGGTGGGGCCGGCGGCCTTCGGCGCGGTCGAGTGCGGCGCCGACGAACTCGCGGAACAGCGGCGCGGGCCGGTTGGGCCGGCTCTTGAACTCGGGGTGGGCCTGGGTGCCGACCCAGAACGGGTGGTCCGCCAGCTCGATGAACTCGACGAGGCGACCGTCGGGAGACGCGCCCGAGCAGACGAAACCGGAGCCCTCGAACTTGCCCCGGTAGCGAGGGTTGAACTCGTAGCGGTGGCGGTGGCGCTCGGACACCACCGTCTTCTCGTAGGCCTCGGCCACGATCGACCCCTCGGCCAACTCGGCGATGTAGGCGCCGAGGCGCATCGTGCCGCCCTTGTCGGTGATGTCGCGCTGGCTGTCCATCAGGTCGATGACCGGGTGCGGGCTGGCGGGGTCGAACTCGGTGGAGTTGGCACCGCCCAGGCCCAGCTCGTTGCGGGCGAACTCGATGGTCATGACCTGCATGCCCAGGCACAGGCCCAGGCAGGGGATGTTGTTCTCGCGGGAGTAGTTGGCCGCCGCGATCTTGCCCTCGATCCCCCGCTCTCCGAATCCGCCGGGGATGACGATGCCGTCGAGGTCACGCAACCGGCCCTCGGCCAGCAGGCCCTCGGTGTCCTCGGCCTGGATCCATTCGACCGCCACCTGGGCACCGTGGTGGAACCCGCTGTGCTTGAGCGCCTCGACCACGGACAGGTAGGCGTCGGGCAGGCTGACGTACTTGCCGATGATGCCGACCCGCAGCTCGCGGGTGGCCGACTCGACCCGCTCGACCAGCCCCTCCCACTCGGCCAGGTCGGGCGGGGTGTCGTCGATGCCGAGGTGCCGGCATATGACCGCGTCGAAGCCCTCCTCGTGCAGCACGAGCGGGACCTCGTACAGGTTGGCGGCGTCGGCGGCGTTGACGACCGCCTCGGGCGGCACGTCGCACAGGCGGGAGATCTTCTGCTTGAGCGCGTCGCTGAGGGGCTGTTCGCTGCGGCACACGATGACGTCGGGCTGGATGCCGCGGGCCCGCAGTTCGGTGACGGAGTGCTGGGTGGGCTTGGTCTTCTGCTCGCCGGCCGGGCCGATGAACGGCACCAGCGTGACGTGCACGAACGCGACGTTGTTGCGCCCGATGTCGAGGCGGAACTGCCGGATGGCCTCGAGGAACGGCAGGATCTCGATGTCGCCCACCGTGCCGCCGATCTCGGTGATGACCACGTCGACGTCGTCGGCGGACAGGCGCGTGATGCGGCGCTTGATCTCGTCGGTGATGTGCGGGATGACCTGCACGGTCTTGCCCAGGTAGTCGCCGCGGCGCTCGGCAGCCAGCACCGCGGAGTAGATCGAGCCGGTGGTGGCGTTGCTGCCCCGCGACAGCGGCTCGTCGATGAAGCGCTCGTAGTGGCCGAGGTCGAGGTCGGTCTCGCCGCCGTCGTCGGTGACGAACACCTCGCCGTGCTCGAACGGGTTCATCGTGCCGGGATCGACGTTGATGTACGGGTCGAGCTTCTGCATCGTGACGCGCAGGCCACGAGATTTGAGGAGACGACCGAGCGACGAAGCGGAGATGCCCTTGCCGAGGGAGCTGGCAACCCCGCCCGTGACGAAGATGTGTTTTGTCACGGGAGCGCAGCATAACCCGCTCATCGTCGCGTGCCGCGGACCGGGCCCTGACCAGGGCCGGAGCCGCTCGGGACGCGGGTCAGGCGATGCTCAGGGCGGTGCGGATGCCCCGCCGCTCGCGCAGGTTGTCGATGGCGGACCCGACGTCGTCGAGCGCGAACCGGTCGGTGATCATGGCCGCCAGGTCGAGCCGCCCCGCCTCGGCCAGCGCCAGGAACCGCGGGATGTCGCGGTGGGCGTTGACCGTGCCGAGCAGGCAGCCGACGAACCGCTTCTCGGTGGCCGTGAAGCCCGCCACCATCGGGATGCTGATGCCCTGGTCGAGCGGCGCGGCACCGACGCCCACGGTCGTGCCTCCGGGCCGGCTGGTGGCGATGGCCTGCTCGATCAGCGCCGCCTGGCCGGCCGCCTCGAAGCAGTAGTCCATCCCGACGCCGGTGAGGTCCATGCAGAACGACGTCACGTCCACCTCTGCGGGATCGACCACGTGGGTGGCGCCGAAGCGCAGGGCCGCGTCGCGACGGTCGGCCACCGGGTCGGCGACGACGATGATCGACGCGCCGGCCAGCCGGGCCCCCTGGACCACGGCGATGCCGATGCCGCCCGCCCCCAGCACGAGCACGGTGGCGCCCTCCTCCACGTGCGCGGTCTGCAGCACGGCGCCCACCCCGGTCTGCACGGCGCAGCCGATCACGCACGCCTCGGCCAGGTCGACGTCGTCGTCGACCTTGACGACGCCGGCCTGGGGCAGCACGACGTACTCGGCCCAGCCGCCCATGCCCAGCCCGCGGAACACCATCTCGTCGCCCCGCGACAGCGGGCTGGTGCCGTCGGGCCGGGTGGAGGTGAACAGCGCGGACGAGTACTCGGCGCACAGGGTGGGGTTGCCGCGGGTGCAGAAGTAGCAGTGGCCGCACGAGGGCAGCGGCGTGAGGACCGCCTTGTCGCCGGAGCGCAGGTGGGTGACGCCCGGGCCGACGGCCTCGACCACGCCCGCGGCCTCGTGGCCCAGCACGACCGGCGTGGGCGCCGGGAAGCTGCCGTCGATGCTGGACAGATCGGAGTGACAGACCCCGCAGTCGGTGACCTTGACCAGCACCTCGCCCGGGCGGGGGTCCTCGATCTCGACCTGACTGACCCCGACCTTGCCCCCGGCTTCGAGCACCGCAGCACGCATCGATCCCATGGCCAGTGAACCTAACGGACCGTCAGATCACGTGCCGGGCCGTGCTGAAGCCTCGGCTCGGCGACTACCCCGGCGCGCCGACCAGCAGGCGCGGCTCATCCTCCACATCTGCCGCGGGTGGCGACGCCATCGCCTGGCGGGAGATCACGATCATGGACGCCACGGCCAGCCCGTACATCGCCGAGCCGAACCAGAACGCCGCCGAGATCCCGAAGAACAGGGCGGTGATCACTGCCAGCACCGATGCACACACGGACGCCGCACCATTGATGCCCCACAGGAACGCGGTCGGCGCCTTGTCGACGCCGGCGGCCGCTCGCATGCCGACGGCGAAGGGCATGCCCATCACGAGCGCCAGCGGCGCCAGCAGCGCGACGGCCGTGGCGATGCGAACGGGCGTGGTCGAGCCCTCCATCGCGTCGAGAACGGCCGGCGTGGCCAACCCGGCGGCGACCACGACGATCGCCAGCGCGGCCATGGGCACGAGCAGTGATCTCGGCCGGTCGGTGCGCACCAGTCGCTCGGTCAGCATGCTGCCGACGCCGCTGAAGACCAGGACCGAGAACAGCGAGACGGCCAGCCCGTAGGTCGGGTGCCCGAGGAAGATGCTCATGCGTTGCAGCTGGGCGATCTCGATGAGCAGGAATGCCAGGCCGATGCCGAGGAAGTACGTGTAGAGCGGCACGACACGCCGTCGTTCGGCACGCTCGCCGGGTTTGCGCCGGGCGAGCACGAGAGGCAACCCGATGCAGCACGCCGCCAGGCCGATGACCGTGACCGCGAGCATCCCCAGCACCAGGACGGGGCGGGTCACGTGATCGTCGCTGCCGATGTCGCCGTTGAGGAACGTGTCGATGTCGGCCATCTGGAAGAAGAACGGGCGGTTGTCGGTCGGCGGCGAGATGTCGGCCTCGACCTGGTCGACCGCGTCGCCCGGGCCCCCGGGTGCCGCCAGCGCCGCGAACAGCGGGTCGGCGACGTCGTCGGGCGTGAGCACCGGCGTGACCCCGAACTCCTCGGACCGCGCGCCCAACTCGGCCAGGTCGTCGGCCGAGAAGGGATCGGGGCTCACGAGGACGGTGGCGAGGTCGACCCCCTCGTAGCCGGTGGGCACCCGGTAGACGAGGATGTGGTCGCGGGGATCCTCGATGCCCCGCTGGGTGAGCACCTCGCTGGCCAGGGCGATGGTGCGGTAGGTCTCGAGGGGCTCGACCGGGGTCCCGCCCGCGTCGGCGGTGCGGAAGTAGCGCGTCACCGTCAGGACACCGTCGTCCTGGAGGCGGTCCATGAACAGGTGCCACGCGTCGGTGGTGTAGAGCGAGTTCTCCGACAGCGCGAAGGCGCCGGCCGCGGTGGCGGCCCACGTGTCGATGAGCGAGATCTGCAGGATGTCGTAGCGATCGTCGGTGCGGGCGAGGTAGCTGCGTGCCTCGTCGTTGACGATGTCGACGTTCGGGTTGCGCCGGAGGTGCCCGGTGAAGTCGCCGAACCGGTTGTGGACGAGATCGATGATGTCGCCGTTGATCTCCGCACCCGTGACCGACTGCTGCTCGAACTCCAGGGCCGACAGCACATCGGTGCCGCCACCCACGCCGACGACGAAGACGTCGCCGTCGGGACGGACGTAATGCGGCAGGTTCTGGATCAGGCCGCGCAGCTTGTCGGTCTCCGTCAGGTCGCCGTCGAAGCGGTTGAGCGCGGTACCGGCGGTGCTGTCGATCACGAGGTCGAGCGTGTCGACGTCGGGATTGTCGGGATCGCCGCCGACGGTCAGACGTGAGAAGGCGTTCCAGCGCTCGTAGTCGTGGTCGGGGTCCCGCGCCTCCTTGGCCCAGATGATCTTCAGGTAAGGCGAGCCGTCCGTGTACTTGACGGCGTTCATGCCGGCGAAACCCGCCAGGACCAACATGGCGGCAACCGCAGTCACCAGGCCTCGGCGGTTGCCGGCCCCCACCGCGAACGCCACCGCGCCCCCGGCCGCGAGGGCGGCGATGAGGACGATGAGGCTCGGCCCGTCGATCCACGAGAACAGGACGACCAGCAGCACGCAGCCGAGCCCGGCGCCGATCAGGTCGACCGCGTACAGGCGGTTGACTCGCTCCGGGTAGCGCGTCAGCGCGAGGCACACCACGACCCCGCTGAACACGAAGGGGATCGAGATGACCACACAGGTCGCCACCACCGAGGCGATGCCACCGACAGTCGCCCGGGGAGTGAAGGGGATCGCCAGCTGGACGGCGAAGCACGCCGCGGTCGCCACGGCGAACAGCAGGGCGAAGATCCAGAGCTGGCGCTCGACCCCCGCGCGGGAAGCGGCCGGGCATCAGGTGCACCATGAGCGCCCCCACGGTCATCCCGAACAGCGCCACTGAGATCGCGACGAACGCGAAGTGGTACCACATCGTCACGCTGAAGATCCGCGTCAGAGCGATCTCCAACATGAGGGTGGAGAGTGTGACGAGAAAGAGCCCGAGATAGGTGGCCGCACGTACGCGCGGCCCCTCCCCTGTCGTTGCGGCGGCTGCCATTGCCCCTCTGCCTTCGCGCTCGCGGCGACCGGCGGGTGCCGACCGAACCCGGTCGCGCCGCCTGATCATGCCCTGTCCCGCTGGTCGGCCGGGACGGTACCAGGTCGTCCCGCAGTCGACGTGGGCGCCGCCGGCCTGCTTGTCAACTCGTGGTTGACAAGCGCGGCTCGTCAATGTCACGTTGACATACATGGATCTCGACCAGTTGATCGCCATCGTCGAGAGCGACGCCTCCGACGATCCCCTCGAGCGCGTCGACTACCGCGGCCGGCCTGAAGGACCACATCGAGAACCTGGGGGACGAGCTCCTCGACCACTTCGTCAAGGACGCCCGCGACAACGGCTGTTCCTGGAACCAGATCGGCGAGGCACTGGGCGTGACCCGCCAGGCCGCCCAGCAGCGCCACAGCGGTCTGCTGGGACGCATCGTCGACGGCCTGAAGACCGGCAGGTTCCAACGGTTCACCAAACGGGCCCGGGCCGCGGTGGTCGCGGCCCAGACGATCGCCCGCGACCGCAGCCACCAGCCGATCGGTACCGAGCACGTCCTGCTCGGCATGTACGCCGCCGGAGACGGCAACCTGGCCACCGCGGCGCTGGACCGCCTCGGTGTCGACCAGGACGCCCTCGAGCGCTTCATCGACGAGCAGCGCCCGCCGGGCAGCAGCCCGATCCGCGGCCACGTGCGGTTCGGTGGCGACGCCAAGGTTGCGCTCGAGGGTGCCCTGGACGCCGCCGTCGAGCTCGGGCACAACTACATCGGGTGCGAGCACCTGCTGCTCGGCATCAGCCAGGGGGACGGCCTGGGTGCGCACGCACTGGCCGACCAGGGCGTCGCCTACGACGACCTGCGGCCCGTCGTCGAGGCGCTCGTCACCGAGGTCGCGGGCGGCGCCGGGGCCACGTGACCGGCTCGGCGGCCGAAAAGGCGCGCACGCTCTACGCCTCGCGGCCCCACAGGTCGGCTGCCCGCAGGGGCGGGACCGCGGCGATGACCCGGCTGAACGACACCCGCTCGCTTGCCAGGTTCAGCAGGGCAAGGACCACCAGCACCACGGTGCGGGTGGCCGGCGCGCAGGCCATCACGACCCCCAGGCCCAGGGCGGCGCCCAGCACGTTGGCCCCAGCGTCGCCCAGCATCAGGCGCTCGCCCAGGTCGGCCGGCAGCAGCCCGGCGCCGGCGCCCACCACCAGTGCCACCCCCGCGATCTCGGGCTCGGCCCCCGCGCCCAGCACCAGCGCCACCAACCCCAGCAGCGCCACCTTGGTCGTGCGCCCCGGCGCCCGGTCGAAGAGGTTGCCCAGGTTTGCGGCGAGGGCGACCAAGGCCCCGTCGGCCAGCACCCGCCCGACGCTGTCGGGCTCGCGCACCGAGACCACGACCACCCCCACCGCCGCGCCGCCGAACAGCTTGATAGCCCCCGTCGTCAGCCGGCCGGACGCGAGCGAGCGCAGGTGACCCCGGAAGCCACCGCTCTCCCCCGCCCCGCCCAGGTCGTCGAGCAGGCCCAGCAGGGCGAAGCCCAGCGCGGCGACGGTCACCAGCCGCAGCCCGTCGACCGCGGCGGCATCGGGTTCGGCTCCGGCCGCGACGACCACCGCGGTGACGGCGTCGACGCCCAGGGCCACGAGGGCCACCAGCACGCCGACCGCGGTCGGCAGCTGCCGGCCTCGGAAGTTCTCGCGGGCGAACACCGGGATGGCGAAGGCCGACGACGTCATCGCCCACAAGCCGAGGGCGACGGCGAGGCCGACGATGAACGCGGCGGCCACGATCATGGGACCCTCACTCGCTGCTCATGCCGTCCGGGCCGGCGTGCGGCAGTCACCCGGTCGCCGTCCGGACGGCCTCGGCCTCGCCCGGGACCGCCGACCGGCGACGCCACGCCCGCAGCCGGGCGGCGTAGGCGGGCCAGTCGATCAGCAGCAGCGGCACCGTGATGGCCCAGGCCCAGTAGTCGAGGCCCAGCAGGAACCACGTGCTGACGTGCAGGAACAGGGCGCCGACCGCGTACCAGACCCGCAGCCGACGAACGAACACGACCACCGGGAACGTGAGCTCGAAGCCGAGGATGAACACGCCGGACGCGCGCGACACCCACACGTGCTCGCCGGTCCACTGGGCCAGGTCCCGCCACCCGCTACCGCCGATGCTGGGGCCCCACAGCGCCACGTAGCGCATGTTGTCGCCGTACGCCCACTCCGGGCCCGACCGGCGCAGCTTGTGGTAGCCGGCGAACAGGTAGACGAGCGCGGTGATCACGATCGCGACCCGGATCGGCCAGCCGTAGCGGCGCCGGGCGACCGTGTCGCGCCGGTCGATCACCGCCGGAGCGAGCAGGAACGGCGCCGAGGCCCACAACAGCAGCAGGTCGTTGTGCAGCACCTTGCCCCGGCTGCCCCGCAACCCCGCCAGCACCAGGTAGCACACCCAGGCCAACGCGAACGCCAGCTGGGGCCGGCGCCGCAGCACGGCGGCGAGCGCCGCCACGCCGCCCACCACCTGGAGCGCCACGAAGACCTGGGCCGACGGCATGTGGTCGAGGAACCCCAGGAACGGCACGGGGTCGACGAGTGCTGCCGGCGTGTCGGCGAGCTGCCGGTACGACCCGGCCACGATCCGCACGCCGATCAGCGCGGACAGGCCCGCGTGCACGATCAGCAGGCGTGCCGCCGTCTCCGGGCCCCACACCGCATCGTCGACTGCGGCCCGCACGCGGGTGCCCCACGCGTCAGCCCGGCTCATGCGGCCTGGTCCGCGTTCGGCGCGTCGCAGGTGTGGAACGGCTCGAGGTCGTGCTCCGTCGTCCACCCGCCGTCCCCCTCGACGAGCCGGGCGTGGTCACGCGCCAGGACCAGGTCGACCGTCGACGGATCGACGTCGACCACCGCCTCGAGCAGCGCCTCGCACACGGCGTCGCGCCGGGCCTGCGAGGCGCCCGGCAGCTCGGCCATCGGCCACTCGGCGTGCCGGTAGCGCAGCGGCAGCTCCTCCAGGCTCACCACTCGGCGCCCGCCCCCGTCGTCGACAGCCTCGAGCACCCAGCGGGTCTGGTCCGCGTCGCGGCTGAGGCTGAACAGGCGCCACCCGGTGAGCGGCCAGGCGTCGAACCCGATGACACCGGGCACGAGCATCAGCACGAACAGGACCGCCACGAACACCCGGGCCGAGCGGGGCGCGTCGTCGGGCTCGACCGGCGCCGGGTCGCCGGCCGTGACATGGCCGTCTTGCGCCGTCACGCGGGCTCCGCTCCCCGCGGGCCGGCGGCACGGCGGACGGGGCGGCGGCTGCCGGCGCCGCGGGCTCGGTCGGCGTGCCGGCCGCAGGCCGGTCGCCCGGCGCGGCCTGGGCCACCCCGAGCCCTGCGGCGGTCGCGGCAGCCGACGGCGCCATGACATCGAGCGCCAGCCAGGCCAACGAGGCGACCAGGACGAACAGGGTGACCCCGCCCACGATGGCGCCCGAGTCGTTGACCGCGCTCCCCAGCACGGCGGCGACGATCGACGCCGACACGCCGGCCCGCAGCGTGGGCACCTGCTCGCGCATGCGCTCCATCGGCCGGGTCGGGTACCGGGTGAGGAACACCAGGAAGGCGATGGCGATCGGGATGACCGCCACCCAGAACGAGCTCGTCGTCACCCCCAGGTTGGCCAGCAGCTTGCGTTCCATGATCGACAGCAGGGGCTCGAGCCCCTCGTTGCCCACCCGCTCGAACAGGCGCCCCAGGTGGGCCCGCTCCCCCGGCGGCCGGGCCAGGTCGAGCAGGCCGAAGGCGGTGACCGCGGCGACGGTGGCCAGCAGCCCGACGACCACCGTGCGGATGCGCACCCGGTAGCCCGTCACCAGCGCCGCGAACACCAGGATCGTCGGCGTGAAGGCGATGATGCCGCCCACGTCGGAGCCGAACACGGGCATCCCGATGACGACCAGCACCGCCACCAGCAGGCCGATCGCCGCCATCCGGCCGCGCCGGGTCGGCCACCGGGCCGCGATGGACGAGGCCAGCAGGCACGCAGCCGCGGCCACCATGCCGAACGAGTAGTTGCTGATGCCGTACAGCCGCGAGTTCCCGGTGGGCGAGTAGCCGAAGGCGGCGCTGAGGCTCAGGTTCGACCCGGTCATCACGTCGGCCAGCGGCACCACCATCACGAAGACGAGCACGGCGACCAGCGCCAGGCGCGGCCGGCCGAGCCTGTTGGCCGCAACCGTCACCACCCCGGCGACCGCCAGTGCACCGACCGTGACGAACGCCCAGTAGAACGCCACGCCCAGGTCCTCCAACGGGAAGGCCCGGGCCAGGAACGACAGCGGCAGGACGGCCATGACGGCCAGGGCGGCGAAGGCCACGGCTCGCCGCGCTCGGGGCGCGATGCGCCGGGCGAGGACGGCGATCGCCGCCGCGCACACCATCCCCAGCACCACCACCACGGCCAGCGTGGTGGGGAACAGCAGCTGCTCGCGGAACCGCGACGCCTCGTTGAGCGCCACCAGGCGGTCGACGCGCTCCCCGAGCGAGTCGCCCGACGCCAGCACCTCGGCGGGACGGCCCTCCATCTCGGCGGGGCGGTCGACACCCAGTAGATCGAGCACCGTGGGGGCGACATCGACGAGCGTCAAGAAGCCCGACCGCTGCGTCGACGCCGATCGCATGTAGCCGGGCTCGCTGCCGGGGGTGCGCAGCGCCGACACGGTCAGATCGCGGTCGGCCAGCAGGTTGTACGGCGCCAGCAGCAGCACGGCGTCGCGCTCGGGGTCGACCTCGGCCAGCAGCCGGGCCACCAGGTCGTCGGTGTCCGCCAGCGCCTGGCTGCGCAGCTGTGCGTAGCGGGCGCCGTCGACCCGGTCGCGGTAGCGCATCGACCGGGCGAGGTCGGACGCCTCGACGATGACGAGGCCACCGTCCTCATCGGCCGGGCTGGCCCAGGCCGACTGGAAGCGCCGGACCACCTGGTCGACGTCGAGACGCTGGCCGAATGCGCGGCTGGGGTCGCGCACCAGCAGGTCGGTGTCGAGCTCGCCGGCGGGGATGACACCGTCGCTGGTGGCCGCCGCCAGGCCGACCTGGCGCTCGTAGGACGTGCCCACCGTGTCGGTCCCGTCCGCGTTGCCGATGGCCTCGACGCCCAGTCCCGCCTCGTCGAGCGTGTCGGTCAGCAGGCCGAGCTCGGCGTCGTAGGGCTCGCTGGCATTGACCCGCTGCAGCGTTGGCCACGCCAACGCCACGTAGCTGCCGTCGGGCTCGACCCCGGTGCGCCGGGCGAAGATCTCGCCGGCCGACGAGCCGCCCGCCTGCTCCCCCAGCGCCAGCTGCTGGCCGTCGACCAGCGGGTCGGCGGTGGCACGGGTGCCCGCCGAGATCGTGAGGTAGGCGGCCCCGGGCGTCGACCGGGCCGACACGCCCCGCGGCGCCATGTCGGCGAGCGCCGACTGCTCGAGTAGGCCCTCGATGGCCGGTAGGTCGTGGTCGCGCACCTCGGCCCAGGTGAGCCCGGGGACCGAGATCATGAGCACGCGGTCGGCAGCGGCGTCGTCCGGCGGGGCGGCGTCGGCGGCCGCCGGCGACGCGAGGGTCGCCAACGCGCCGAGCGCGACGACACCGGCGAGCGCGAGGGCGAGCGCCCGCTGCACACACCGTGCGGCGACGGTCACGTGCGGCCTGGCGGCGACGGCATCTGCCGAGTGTAAGAGGCCGACCCGCCAGGGGAGGCCGTGGCCCGAGCGGCCAGCAGCGAAGCTGCAAGAGCGGGAAGCACAGCGACGGCAGGGCGAGATGACGTGACAGTCCCGCACACGTTCCAAGAGACCGGGCCCGGTGCCCCGTATCATCACGCCGCCCCCTCGACGGCGGGCGGCCCGCCCGCCGACCGGGCCGGTGCGAGCACCTGCAGCATGATCGCGGGGGCGATGACGATCAGCATGGTCAGCGGCACGGCCACGGACGAGTCGTTGGCCACCAGGCCCACCACCCCCAGCACCGCCAGGCCCACCGCAGCTGCCAGCGTGGGCCGGTGCCGCAGGGGCCGCGTGGCGGCGGGGCCCATCCGGCCCACGGCGACGAGAGCGCTGTAGGCGCCGGCGAGGAGCATCACCGCGCCCACCGTGATCCAGCCGCCCAGCTCGGCGCCACCCAGGCTGGCCTGCCACCGGCGGCCCAGGCTCTTGGAGAACGTGTTCCACCTGCCGTCGAGCACCTGCTCGGCGAACCGGGCGAGGTGCGTCTGGACCTCGGGCGGGCGGGCCGCGTCGATGAGGGCGAAGCCGAACAGCACCACGACGGTCGCCCCCGCCAGCGCGGCCACCTCGCGCCACCCGACCGGGCGGCCGAGCAGGATCAATGCCGTCACCCCGAACGCGGGCACCATGGACAGCACGCCCCCCACGTCGGCCCCCAGCATCGGCAGGCCCTCGACCACCAGCACGGCCGCCATCAGCGCCAGCGCGGTCCGCACCCCCCGCTGGCCGGCGCGGTCGACGATCAGCGCGGCGAGGACGATGGTGGCCGACCCGAAGAGCGCGAACGCCAGGTTGCCCAGGCCGGTGAACCGGCCGGCCACCGCCACCGAGTAGCCGAAGGTGGTGTTGAGCTGCAGCGGGGCGCCGACGACGATGTCGACCGCGATCAACGCCACGATGGCACCCACCACGACCAGGGCGCCCGTGCCCGGCCGGCGACGTTCGACGCGGTCGGCGGCCCACGCGACGACCGCAGCGATCGCCACCACGATGGCCGCCTGGGCCGGCAGGTTGGCCCGCACCGCTCCGATCTGGCCGACGAGGAAGGTGGCCGGCACCAGCCCGAGCGACCCGTAGACCAGCGGGACCAGCAGGCGCCGGGCGCGGGGCCCCAGCCGGTCCCGGAAGCGGGTCGCCAAGGCAAGCAGTGCCAGGGCCAGGGTGATGGCGGTGACCGCCAGCGGCATCGTGGCGTCCCGGAACTCCGCCGCATCCGCCGCCTGTGCCAGGTGCGCCACCCGCTCCGTGCTGTCGCGGTCGCCCACCTGGAAGGCCCGGCCCTCCATCTCGTCGGGCGGCTCCTGCCCCACGAGCGTGAGCACGGTCGGCGCCACGTCGGCGAGCTGCACGTACCCGTCGCGGCGGGTGGTGGCGGACCGCAGGAACCCGCCGTCGACCCCCGGCGCCCGCAGGGCGGCGACGCCCAGCGCCGGGGACGCCGACGGCGACACCGGCGACACCACCATGACCGCGTCGCGCTCGGCATCGGTGCGTTCGAGCAGGTCGCCCAGCAGGGCGTCCGCGTCGGCGAGGGCCTGGTCGTGCAGCGCCCGACGCTGGGCCGCGGTCGCCCGTGAGCCATAGGCGGCCACCCGGCTCATGTCGGACGCCTCGACCAGCACGACCGCAGGGTCGTCTCCTCCCCAGGCCTGGTCGAACGCGTCGAGGACCTTGTCGCGGTCGAGCCGCCAGCCGAACGCGGCCTGCGGGTCGTCCGTCAGCAGCGATCGGCTCACCGCGCCGCCGGGGACGATGCCGTCCGAGCCCATGAGCACGGTGGCCGCGCCCCGGGCGTAGGCCCCCTCGGGCGGCGGGTCCTCGCTGAGGAACCCCTCGACCGCATCCGCGTTGGCCACGACCGCCCGGTCGACTCCGGCGGCGTCGAGCCGGTCGCCCAGCGTTCCGACCTCGGCCCCGAAGGCCGACCGGTCGTTGGCGTCGATCGCTGCTCCGATGCCCAGGTAGGCGATGCCGTCGGGCACCACGCCGAGGCGCCGCTCGAGCAGCTCCGCAGCCGGAACCCCCCCGTAGGTCTCGTCGGGCTCGACGGCCACCGCGGTATCGACGACGGGGGCCACCGCGCGCGTGCCCGCCCCCAGGGTCAGGTAGGCATCGGTCGTCGTGGCGTTGCGCCGGCCGATGCGGGTGGCCATGTCGGCGACGGCGGCGTCGTCGACGAAGCGTTCGATGTTGGGCAGGTCGGCCGCCTCGAGGTCGTCCCAGTCGAGCCCCGGCAGCGACACGATCAGCACCCGGTCGACCGGCGCCGCGTCGAGGTCGCCGGCCGTCGACGCGCAGGCGCTGGCCAGGCCCGCCACGGCGGCCGTCGCCAGAGCCAGCGCACCGAGCCCTCGCCCGGTCATGCCCGTCACGCCAGCACCTCCGGCGGCCCGACGGTCGGCGGGACCGACGCCCGCTCGCTCAGCGCGCCCCGCACACCGAGCGCCCGGTAGCCCAGCACGACCAAACCGGCCCCGACGAGGCCGAGTCCCGCCACCGCAGCCAGGTCGGCGAGCCGCCCCGTGTCTCCGTCGAGCGCGGCCCGGCTCACCGTCCACGCGCCCAGCCCGACCGCGACCGAGACCCCGATCATGCGGCCCAGCGCGGCCGGCCACAGCCGACCGCCCGTGCGACGCACGAGGCCCACCCCCAGCACCGCCACCCCCAGCGCGTAGGCGACCGAGTGGCCCAGGCCCAGCACGAAGATGCGCGCCGACCCGTCCACCGTCAACGAGCCGGCCACCATGACGCCGATACCCCCTACTGCGCACGCCACCGACACGAGGCCGGGGGTGCGGCTGTCGCCCAGCGCGTAGTAGCCGCGGGCGAGCAGCAGGAACGCGCTGTAGGGCAGCAGGCCGACGGCCAGGCCGACGATGGCGGCGGCCAGCAGCTCGCTGCCCTCGGGGGTCGTCGCGCCGAACGACACCAGCCGCATCGCCGGCAGCGCCAGGGCCATCATGCCCGCCGTGGCGGGCACGACCAGGAGCGCCATCCGCTCGAGCGCCCATCGCAGAGACGCGGCCACCCGGGCCAGTCCGTGCTCGCGGGCCTCGGTCACCAGCTCGGGCAGGATCGCGGTGTGGATCGGCTGCGCCAGCACGGCGTAGGGGGCCAGGAAGATCACCCATCCGACCTGGTAGGCCACCACGCCGCCCTCCACGCCGCCACCGGCGACGATCGCCGCGCCGAGCAGCAGACCGGCGCCCGTGTGGAGCACGACGCCCCACCCCGAGTGCCGCAGCACCGCGCCCACCCTCGGGTCGCCCCGCGGGCGCCGGGGGCGCAGCCGGAAGCCGGCCAGCTCGCACGCACCCACCAGCACGCCGACGAAGGCGACCACGCCACCCGTCCCGGCCGCGACGAGCAGCATCTGCTCGCCGCCGGTCAACTCGAGGCCCGGGTTCGGGCCGGCCACAGCGCGGAATGCTGCCAGGCACGCCACCATCACCACCGTGTTGCCGATGGGCGCGGCGGCCGTGACGGCGAATCGGCGCAACGCGTAGAGAGCGGCGGTGGCGACGGTGCCCGCCGCGTAGAGCATGATCTGGGGCACGAAGAACCGCAGCAGGTAGGTGACGAGCTCGCGCTGGTCGGCCTGCACGTCGTCGGGTGCAGCGGCGGTGAGCACCCGGGCCAGCCACGGCGCGCCCACGACGCCCACGACGGTGACCACGCCCAGCCCGGCGAGGGCCACGCCCAGCACGCCGCCCGCCACCTGCTCGGCCCCGGCCCGGTCGTTGCGGTCGATCAGCTCGACGAAGGCGGGCACGAGCACGGCCGACAGCGCTCCCGCGGCCAGCAGCTCGAACAGCACGTTCGACACCGAGTTCGCCTGCTGGAAGGCGTTGCCCAGGTAGCTCACCCCCAGCACGGCCGTCACCACCAGGACGCGCACGAGCCCCAGCGACCGCGACGCGGCGGTGACGACACCCATGCCCGCCGCCGCCCGCGTCGTGCTGGTGCCCCACCCCGGGCTGGTGCCCCGGCGCGAGGCCGCGGGCTCGCTCACGACACCGGTCACCCGTCGCCGGCGACGGGGGGCAGCAGCCGGTCGGCGCCGTCGCCGGTGCCGTACCGACCGATCGTCGGCGCGCCGGGCACGGCGTCGACGGTGGCCAGCACCGTCGCCGCCCGGCCCGACACGCTGTCGAGGTTGTCCACGGTCGACACCCGCTGGTTGAGCGTGTCGCTGGCGCGGATCGCGCCCACCAGCTGGGGCTGGGTCGCCTCGTCGACGTCGTCGCCGGTGGCGACCGTGGGCTGGGTCGCAACCACCGGCATGGAGCCGTCGGCCGTCAGGTCCTCGAGCACGGGAACGACAACCTGTGCGGCGGTCATCGACGCGTCGGGCCCGTCGACCACCACGATGCGCAGGCCCGATGCCGGCAGCCGCACCACGTCGCCGTCGACGCCGTCGGGCAGCTGGTACTCGACGAAGCCCGTCTCGCGCAGTCGGGCCAGCACGGCCGGCTCCGCCGGCGCCGTCTGGGCCAGGTTGGCCGTCGCCGCCTCGTCGGCGGGGGCGTCAGCCGCCCCGTAGAGCACGTCGGCCAGCTGCATCGCCAGGTTGCGGGACAACCGATCGGTGTCGTCGGTGCTCAGATCGAGCGCCGCCGACAGGTCGGACACCTCGGACTCGTCGTCGAGCACCAGCCGGTCGGTCAGCCACCACACGCCGAGCACCTGGGCGTCGGCCTGGGCCAGCGACGTCAGCGCGCTGTCGACCCAGCGCTGGTCGACGCCCTGGTCCGACACAACCAGCACGGGATCACCCTCGAGCTCACCGGCGTAGAGCCGCTCGCCCAGCTGCTCGTCGAGCTGCTCCGTCTCGTCCTCGAACGCGTCGAGCCGGCTCTGCTGCGCGTCGTTGCGGGCCTGGGCGGCGTCGAGGTCGCGCTCGAGGCCGTCGAGCTGGCGCTCGAGGCCGTTGATGGTGGCGTCGTCCAGGAAGGTCGTGCCCAGCACGAGCCCGATGCCGAGCGCGAGCAGGACGGCGGTGAGCGAGACGATGTGGAAGCGGAAGTTGATCATTCAACCCGAGAAGAGTGAGCGCCAGAAGGCACGGAGGACGAGCCGGACGGGCTCTGACAGCATCAGAGCCACAGCCAAGGTGAAGACCGCCGCCAGGATCATCCACACGAGGTCGCTGGTGCGAACCGAGCTGCGGTAGAGGCGGCTCACCCCCTTGGCGTCGACCAACGCATCCCCCACCTTGATGCGCACCAGGAACGTCGACGCCATGCCGGCCCGGCCCTTGTCCAGGAACTCGACCATGCTGTTGTGCGTACCGACGGCCACCATCAGCTCGGCGCCCTCCTGGTAGGCGAGCAGCATGGCGATGTCCTCGCTGGTGCCCGGTGCGGAGAACACCGTGTACGGCAGGGCCAGGTCGTCGAGGCGCTTGGCCCCGGGCGCGCGTCCGTCGGTGTAGCCGTGCACGATGAGTTGGGCACCGCACCGCAGCGCCCCCTCGCTCACCGAGTCGAAGTCGCCGATGATCAGGTCCGGCACCACGCCCAGCTCGAGCAGTGCGTCGGCGCCCCCGTCGACGGCGATGACCGCCGGCTTCTCGCCACGCAGGTAGCCCGACTGCCGGAGCAGGGAGAGGTCGTCTTTGTAGTCGATGCCGCGCACGACGATGAGCACGTGGCGCCCCGCGATGTCGCACCGCACCTCGGGCAGGTCGAGTTCGCCCGTGAGCAGCTCGATCTCCTCGCGGACGTACTCGACGGTGTTCTCGGCGAACCGCTCCAGCTCGGGGCCCATGTTGGCCCGGGCGACGTCGATGGCGGCGTCGATCGTCCCCGTCGTCTGGCGCACACCGGTGGCGATGACCTCGGTGCCGACCAGCACCTGGTCGCCGTCGACGGTGATGGGAGCGCCCTCGTGGATCGACTCCATGACCGCGGGGCCGACGTCGTCGACGAGCGGGATGCCGGCCTGGCACAGCAGCAGCGGGCCCAGGTTCGGGTAGCGGCCGCTGACCGAGGCGGCGGCGTTGACCACGGCCACCGGGGCCGCGTCGACGAGGGTCTCGGCTGCCACCCGGTCGAGGTCCTCGTGGTTGATGACCGCGATGTCGCCCGGCTGCAGGCGCTTGACCAGCCGCTTGGTGCGCCGATCGATGCGGGCGACGCCGGTGATCGGCCCGTCGACCGCCCCGTTGCGCCGCCGCAGACCCCCACGCGACAGCCGTCGCGCCGGTCGGGGCTCGTGGGCGGGGACGGACTCGGCGATCCCCCTCGTCGATGACGCCGACGCCGACGTCGCGCCGTCGACGGCATCGAACGCGGGGTCGGCGGGCTCGTCCGACGGAGGGCGGGGAGGCTCGGCGCGATCGCCGACCGGCGAGGACATTCAGCGCCCCCGCTCGCCGGCCGCGGTCGCCAGCAACTCGGCGGCGTGCACGCGAGCCGCGTCGCTGTCGGGTTGGCCGGAGAGCATGCGCGACAGCTCGACGACCCGTTCGCCGTGCTCGAGCAGGCTGGCGTGCGACACGGTGGCCGCCTCGTCGCTCTGCTTGGCCACCCGCACCTGCGCGTCGGCATACGCCGCCACCTGGGGCAGATGGGTGACGACCAGCACCTGGTGCTCGTGGCCCAGCCGGGCCAGCGCGCGGCCCACCGCCACCGCGGCGCTGCCGCCGATGCCGGCGTCGACCTCGTCGAACACCAGGGTGGGGGGCGCGTCGGTGAGCACGAGGCGCAACGCGAGCATGGTCCGCGCCAGTTCGCCACCCGAGGCCACCTTGGCCAGCGGCAGCGGGTCCGTGCCGGGGTTGGCGGCGAGGAGCACCTCGATGTCGTCGCCGGGGCCGCCGCCCCTCACCTCGATGTCCACGACCGCCTTGGGCATGGCCAGGTCGACAAGGTTCTCCTGGATGCGCGCGGCCAGCGCGGGGGCGGCGGCCCGGCGGGCCGCGGCCACCTCGGCCGCCGCGGCCGCCTCGATGTCGCGGGCCTGGGCCAGTTCGCCGTCGAGCTCGGCCGCCCGCCGGTCGTGACCCTCGAGCTCGGTCAGCCTCGCCCGCAACCGCTCGCCCTCGGCGACGACGTCGGCCAAGGTCTCGCCGTACTTGCGCCGCAGCTCGCGCAGCAGGTGCCGACGCTCGCCCACCAGCTCGAGCTGCTCGGGGTCCTCGTCGATCGCCTCGCCCCCGACCCGCAGCTCGGCGGCCACATCCACCACCTCGGCCGCCAGGGCCCGCAGCCGCTCCTCGGCCGCGCCGAACGGCCGCCGGCCGGCCAGCGCGGCCACCGCCAGCCCGACCCCATCGGCCGCGGAGGCCACCCCGTCCGTCGCCGCCTCGACGCCGTCGCCGCTCAGGGCGGCGACGGCCGTGGCCGCGGCCTCGCGGTGGGCGGCGGCGTCGGCCAGGGCGTCCTCGCGGGCCTCGAGCTCGCTGTCCTCGTCGGGCCCGGCGATGGCGGCGGCGTCGATCTCGTCGACCTGGTAGCGCACCAGGTCGAGCTCGCGCGCCCGGGCCCGCTCGTCGCCGCCCATGCCGGCCAGCTCGTCGACCAGGTCGTGGACGGCCACCCGGGCGGCGCGCAACGGGGCCAGGTCGACGTCGCCGAACCGATCGAGCGCGTCGCGCTGGGCCGACGGGTGCAGCAGCGACTGGTGGGCGTGCTGCCCGTGCAGGTCGACCAGGAGCGCGCCCAGGTCGGCCAGCTCCGCGGCCGTGGCCAGGCGCCCGTCGACGTACGCCCGGCTGCGCCCCGACCGCGGGATGGCCCGGGCGACGACGACCTCGTCGGGCGAGTCGGCCGACTCGTTGGCGCCGTCGCCCCGCACGAAGCGCCCCTCGACCCAGGCCTCGTCGGCGCCGGTGCGCACCAGCATCGGGTCGGCCCGGCCGCCGACCAGCAGCTCGATCGCGTCGACGACCATCGTCTTGCCGGCGCCGGTCTCGCCGGTCACCACGGTCATGCCCCGGCCGAGGATCAGGCGCAGCTCGGCGATGACGCCCAGGTCGCGTACCGCCAGCTCTACCAGCACGCACCTCTCCCCTCGTCGTGCCGTCGTGTCATCTGTCGCTCAGCCCGAACTTGGTCTTCAGGATGCGCAGGAAGTTGCGGGGCG
Source organism: uncultured Acidimicrobiales bacterium (assembly GCA_963735395.1). Lineage (GTDB taxonomy): Bacteria > Actinomycetota > Acidimicrobiia > Acidimicrobiales > VFJN01 > ZC4RG19. Next base: position 120,355 of record CAVTKV010000007.1, read on the forward strand.
CGAACGTCACGAACCGGGCCGACCCGGCGGCCGCGGTGCAGGTCACGGCGTCGCCCCGGTACAGGGTGCCCGAGGTTGTTGCCATCGACGGACAGGGTGGCCGGCCGATCGCTCGCCACCTCGATGCGCACGCGGGCCTGCGGTGCGAGCACCAGCGAGCGGTCGAACAGCATGTGCGGCGAGACAGGGGTCATCAACAGGCAACGGTGGGTCGGCTCAACGATCGGTCCCCGAGCAGAGAACGCGTACGCCGTCGACCCCGTGGGGGTGGCGACGATCAAACCGTCCGCAGCGTAGGGGGTGAAGGCCTCGCCGTCGATGCTGACACCCAGGCGCACCGTGTGCCCCATCGGCGTCTTCTCGAGCACCGCCTCGTTGAGGGCCAGCACGGACGTCGGCTCGCCGCCGCCTGGGCGCAGCGCCGGGTCGTCGCCGGCACCTCCCTCGTGCGGGCCGACGGTGAGCGGGCCTGCGGCGTCGACCGTGACCTGCAGCAGCATGCGCTCCTCGACCTCGTACGACCCGGCCAGGAAGCGCTTCAGGGCCATGCGCAACCCGCTCGGTTCGACCTCGGACAGGTAGCCGAGCTGGCCGACGTTCACCCCCACCACCGGCACGCCCTCGCCGGCCACGAGGTCGACCGTGCGCAGCATCGTGCCGTCGCCCCCCAGGCTGACCGCCAGGTCGAGGCCGCGGGCGAACGTCTCCTCGGCCGAGCCGGACTCCGGCAGGCCCGCGATGGCGGCGTCGCGCAGCGGCAGGCGCACCTCGTGGCCGCGCTCGGCCAGCCAGGCCGCGGCGTCGCGGGCCAGCTCGGCCGCGTGCTCGCGCTGGTGGTGCAGGATCATGCCGACGACGGCCATGCCGGTCCTCCTCAGGCTCGGGTGCGGGCCGTCGCCTCGTCGACGACGGCGGCGAGGTCGACGGGCGGTGGGGCTACGGGGTCGAGGAGCGGCGGGGCCGCCGTGGGAGCGGTGCGGGCGTGGAGCAGGAACTCGACGTTCCCCTCGGCGCCGGTGATCGGAGACACCATCACCCCCATGATGGCGGCTCCGCGGCCCTCGTAGGCGTACACCACGTCGTCGAGCACCCGCCGCCACACCACAGGGTCGCGGATGACGCCGCGCCCGCGCGAGGCATCCTCGCGCCCCGCCTCGAACTGCGGCTTCACCAGCGTGACCAGGTCGGCCCCCGGAGCGGCCACCGCGACCAGGTTGGCCAGCACGGTCCGCAACGAGATGAACGACAGATCCGCCACCACCAGCGCGAACGGGTCGCCCAGGTCTCCTGCCGCCAGCTCACGTACGTTCAGGCGCTCGTGCACCTCCACCCGGGGGTCGGCCCGCAGCCGCTCGTGGAGCTGCCCGTAGCCGACGTCGACGGCCACCACCCGGGTGGCCCCCCGCTGGAGGAGGCAGTCGGTGAACCCGCCCGTCGACGCACCGGCGTCGAGCGCCCGGACACCGGCGGGGTCGACCGCGAACCGGTCGAGCGCGGCGGCCAGCTTCTCGCCGGCGCGGGACACGAAGCGGGGCGGGTCGCCCGCCACGAGCACGGCCTCGTGGGGCGCGACCAGGCGCGACGCCTTGAGGGCCGGCGCTCCGTCGACGGTCACTCGGCCGGCGTCGATCGCGGCACGGGCCTGGTGCCGGCTGGGCGCCAGCGCGCGACGGACCAGCTCGGCGTCGAGCCGCCGGCGGACGGGGGGCGTGGCTGGTCCCCGCGTCAGCCGGTGGACGACGGGCCGGCCTTCTTGGCCGCCCTCTTGGTGCCGGTCGTCTTCTTGGCCGCGGATTTCCCTGCCGGCGCCTTCTTGGCACCGGCCTTCTTGGCGGCCGACTTCTTGGCCGGCGCCTTCTTGGCCGGCGCCTTCTTCGCCGGCGCCTTCTTGGCACCCGACTTCTTGGCCGCCGACTTCTTGGTCGCGGCCTTCTTGGCTCCGGCCTTCTTGGCACCGGCCTTCTTCACCGTGGCCGTGGATGGTGTGCGAGCAGCCGACAGGGCCGGCTCGGCCGTCGAGCTGGGCACCGCCGCCGGCTGCTCCGCGGCGGTCGACGACGACCCGCCCGACCGACCGGGCGCCGCCTGGCCGAACACCGACGCCGCCGCGTCGGTGAACCGCTGCACCATGCGCTCGAGGTCGGCGCGCGTGGCGAGATCGAGCTTGGCGAGCTGCTGGTCGATCTCGGTGCGCACGGCGTCGACGAGCTTCTCGCTGTTGCGGCGGCTGCGCTCGACCAGTTCGTCGACGCTGGCCTGTGCCTGTTCCGCCTGCACCGCGCCCGCCCGCACGAGGTCGCGGATCAGCTCCTCGGCGCGGGCCTGGGTGAGGGCGGTGAAGGTCATGCCGGCGTCGAGCAGCCGCTTCAGCAGATCGTTCTCGGCCATGTTGGCGGAGGTTACGGCTGGTCGTGCGCAGTGGCAATGCCCTCGACGAGCTCAGCCAGGCTCGGCGCCACCACGTCGGGCGCCGGCGAGACGGGCAGGTCTGCGGCCGTGGTGACGCCGGTCAGCACCAGCGCGAACCGGTAGCCCAGCGCGGTGGCGAAGGCGCCGTCGGTCTCCGGCCGGTCCCCCACCATGGTTCCGTGCTCGCCGCCCATGGCTCGCACGAGGTCGGCCATCGCCCGGTGAGGCTTCCCGGCGACGACGGGCTCGACACCGGCGGCGTAGGCGACCGCGGCGACGAGGGCGCCGCCGCCCGGGATGGGCCCGTCGGGCGTGGGGTAGGTGGCGTCGTCGTTCGTGGCGATCAGCCGGGCGCCGCGCTGGATGGCGCGCACGGCCACGCGCAGCCGCTCGTAGTCGAAGTCGCGGTGGAAGCCGACCGCCACCGCGTCGGCGTCGCCGTCGCGGACCGCCAGCGCCCCTCGCTCGGTCACGGCCTCGACGATGCCGGGGCCGCCGCACACCAGCACCCGCTGGCCGGGTTCGACGAGGCGGGCGGCCGCCATGGCGGAGGTCACGACGTCGCCGCGGGCCGGGATGCCGAAGCGCTCGAGCTTGGCCTCCTGCTCGGCTCGGGGCACCGCCGAGTTGTTGGTGGCGAACAGCACCCGGTGGCCGTCGGCTCGCAGGCGCGCCACGGCGGCACGGGCACCGTCGATCGGCTGGTCCGCCAGCCACACGACGCCGTCGAGGTCCAGCACCCAGGTCACGCCGGGATGGTGGCAGGCACGCACCCGGTCCGCCAGGACGGCGTCACTCATGGACCGGCACGGGCAGGTCACGCCACCTGGTGTGGGGAGAACCGGCGCCCGGGACCGGCACCGATGCCGGTTCTGTCGGGTGGGCGTCGTCTGCGAGGATGGGCGCGTGGCTCGCTTCCAGCCGTTCCCCGGCATCCGATACGACCTCGGCCGAGTTCGCCTCGACCGGGTCATCAGCCCGCCCTACGACGTGATCGACGACACCCAGCGCGCCGAGCTGGCGGGTCGCGACCCGCACAACGCCGTGCGCATCGACCTGCCCGTCGACGAGGAAGGCCGCGATCGCTACGAGGTGGCCCGCTCGCTGTTGGCCGGCTGGCGCGCCGCCGGTGTCCTCGTCACCGACGATCGCCCGGCGTTCACCATCTACCGCATGGCCTACGTCGACGATGCCGGGGTCGCCCAGCACACCACCGGCGTCATCGGCGCCCTCGAGCTCAGCCCGCCGGGCACCGACATCCTCCCCCACGAGCACACGACCCCCAAGGCCAGGAGCGACCGGCTGGACATGCTGCGGTCGTGCCGGGCCAACACGTCGGCCATCTGGGGCCTGTCGCTGGCCAAGGGCCTGACCGACCTGCTGCCCGTCGATGCCCCGCCCACCGCCGTGGTCGACGACGGCGAGGGCGTCGTGCACACGGTGTGGGTCGTGGACGACCCCGAGCTGTGCGCAGCGATCGCCGACGCCGTGGCCGCCCAGCCGGTCGTCATCGCCGATGGGCACCATCGCTACGAGACCTCGCTGGCCTACCGGCGCGAGCGCGAGCAGGCCGACGGCGCCGCCGGCGAGGCCGGGTCGACCCTGGCGTACGTCGTCGAGCTGGTCGAGGACGAGCTCACCGTGCGGGCCATCCACCGCCTGATGGACGGCCTGCCGGGCGACACCGACCTGGTCGCCGCGCTCGACCCGTGGTTCGAGGCGCTGGGCGCGCCCCCGGCCGACGTGGCGCTGACGACAGCCATGCACGACGCCGGGGCCCTGTGCGCGGTCACGCCCCACGGCGACGTGCTCCTGCGCCCGCGGCCCGACGCCTTGGCCGACGCCCGCGACCTCGACTCCGCCCGGCTCGACGTCGCGCTCGCGGCGCTGCCCGAGCACACGCTCCGCTTCCAGCACGGCGTCGACAACGTGCACGCCGCCGTCGCCGGCGGCGACGCGCAGTTCGGGGTGCTGCTGCGCCCCGCGACCGTGGCCCAGATCGAGGACACCGCCCACGGCGGCGAGCGCATGCCGCCCAAGACCACGTTCTTCCACCCCAAGCCCAAGACCGGCCTGGTGTTCCGCGACCTCGGCTGAGGCCGCAGTCCGCAGCTCGGCGGTACCGTGCCGACCATGGACGTCGACGCCGCACTCGGGTTCCTGCGATCCCACCATCGGGCCGTCATGGCCACGACCCGGGCCGACGGCACGACGCAGATGTCGCCGATCGGGGCCGGCGTCGATGCCGAGGGTCGGGTCGTGGTCTCGAGCCGAGAGACCGCGTACAAGGTGCGTCACCTGCGCTCCCTCCCCTACGCGGCGATCTGTGCGTTCCCGGACGCGTTCTACGGCGACTGGGTGCAGGTCGAGGGCCCGGTCGAGGTCGTGTCGCTGCCCGACGCCATGGAGCCGCTGGTCGACTACTACCGCGAGCTCAGCGGCGAACACCCCGACTGGGACGACTACCGGGCGGCGATGGCCCGCGACCGACGGGTCCTGCTGCGCATGACGGTCGAGCGGGCCGGCCCCACCGTGTCCGGCTGAGAGGCCGAGGCGACGCCGGTCAGGGCAGTTCGGGCGCGACCTCCGCGGCGAGGAGCCGCAGGTGGTCGAGGTCGTGCAGGTCGAGCACCTGCAGGTAGATGTGCTCGGCGCCGGCCTCGACGTAGGCGGCGACCTTGTCGACCACCTCGCTCACGGTGCCCGCCGCCCCGTTCTCGCGCACCCGTCGGCTCGCGCCGATGGCGGCCGCCCGGCGGCGGAAGGTGTCCTCGTCCTCGCCGCAGCACACGACGAGCGCTCGACCAGGTCATGGTCCGGGTCACGCCCGCGGCCTCGCACGCGGCGGCACGGCGTCGAGCTGCGGCCGAAGCGCAGCGGCGGGAACGGCACGTTGAACTCGTCGGCGTAGCGGGCCGCGAGCGCCGGCGTGCGCGTCTTGCCCCAGCCGCCGATCAGCACCGGGGGCCGCGGCGACTGCACGGGCTTGGGCAGCGGCGGGCGAGCCGACGAGCTGGTAGTGCTTGCCGTCATACGAGAACCGCTCCCCCACCGGGGTCTCCCACAGCCCGGTCACGATGGCGAGCTGCGGCGTCGGTCGGCCCGGGCTCGCCCGAGCCGTCGCCCATCCTCAGGTAGTGGTCGGAACGGAAGAAGGCGTCGAAGCCGAGCGCCTCGGTCTCGCGAGCGACCGCGAGCAGGTCGTCGTACGTCGCCCCCTGCTGGGGCTCGGTGAAGATGCGCAGCGCGACGGGCATCCGGTGAACCTACCGGCGCCTGTCGGCTCGCCCTGTCTCAGCCCACGTCCCAGGTGGCGCCCGATCGCAGCAGCGTCGCCAGGTCGCCGGAGCCGCGCTCCTGTTGGGCGGCCGAGACCTGCGCCTCGACGCCCTCGCCGTAGTCGGGCCGGACCACGTCGCGGAAGACGCCGATCGGCGTGGGCTCGTGTGGCCCGCGGGCGAGCCGCGACAGCATGAACCCCACGCTGGGATCGTCGCGGGTCTCGTCGTGCACCAGCAGCGCCTGCTCGCCGACGTCGGCCACGTCGACCAGGTGGGCGCCGCGCTGCGAGTCGATGACCACGCCCTTGCCTCCCTCGGCGCCGAAGCGGATGGGCTCGCCGTGCCGCAACGGGATGAGCATGTCGTCGCGGTTGACCTTGGCCGTGATCGTCTCGAACGCGCCGTCGTTGAAGACGTTGCAGTTCTGGTAGATCTCCACCAGCGACGCACCGCGGTGCTCGAACGCCCGGCGGATCACCTCCATCATGTGATGGCGGTCCATGTCGTGGGTGCGGGCCACGAACGACGCCTCGGCGCCGATGGCCACGCTCACAGGGTTGAACGGGTGATCGAGGCTGCCGAACGGCGTCGACTTGGTGACCTTGCCCACCTCGCTCGTGGGCGAGTACTGCCCCTTGGTCAGGCCGTAGATCTGGTTGTTGAACAACAGGATCGTGATGTTCACGTTGCGCCGCAGCGCGTGGATGAGGTGGTTGCCGCCGATCGACAGCGCGTCGCCGTCGCCGGACACCACGAACACGTGCAGGTCGGGCCGGGCCAGCGCCAGGCCGGTGGCGATGGCGGGCGCCCGCCCGTGGATCGTGTGCATGCCGTAGGTGTTCATGTAGTACGGCATGCGGGCGGCACACCCGATGCCCGACACGAACACCGTGTCCTCGCGCTTGATGCCCAGGTCGGGCATGAGCAGCTGCACCGCGGCCAGGATCGAGTAGTCGCCGCAGCCGGGGCACCAGCGCACCTCCTGGTCGCTCGACCAGTCCTTGCGGGTGGTGACCGGGATCAACGTGTCGGTCATGTGTGTCTCACGCGTCCTTCAACTGATCGACGATGGCCTGCTCGAGCTCGGAGGCCGTGAACGGCAGCCCCCGCACCTTGGTCACCGACCGGGCGTCCACCAGGAACTCGGCGCGCAGCTGGTGCGAGAGCTGGCCCAGGTTCATCTCCGGCACCATCACCCTCGGGTAGCGGCGCAACACCTCGCCCAGGTTCGACGGGAACGGGTTCAGGTGCACGAGGTGGGCATGCGCGACCCGGTGCCCGGCACGGCGGGCGCGGGACACGCCGCCGTCGATCGCACCCCAGGTCGAGCCCCATCCGACGACGAGCAGGTCGGCGTCGTCGACGTCGCCCACCACCTCGACCGGCGGGATGTGGTCGGCGATGCGGGCCACCTTCTCGGCCCGCAGCCGCACCATGTGCTCGTGGTTGGCCGGGTCGTAGCTGATGTTGCCGGAGCCGTCCTCCTTCTCGAGGCCGCCGATGCGGTGCATCAGCCCCGGCGTGCCCGGCAGCGCCCACGCCCGCGCCAGCGTCTCGGGATCACGCAGGTAGGGCCAGAAGGTGGGCTCGCCGTCGTCGCCCACGTGGTTCGGCTCGGTGGCGAACGTGACCGTCAGGTCGGGGAGCGTGTCGACGTCGGGCAGCCGCCACGGCTCGGTACCGTTGGCCAGGTAGCCGTCGGACAAGAGCACGACCGGCGTGCGCCACGTCAGGGCCAGGCGCGCCGCCTCGATGGCGACCTCGAAGCAGTGGCTGGGGCTGCGGGGCGCCAGGATCGGCAGCGGCGCCTCGCCGTGCCGCCCGTAGAACGCCATGAGCAGGTCGGCCTGCTCGGTCTTGGTGGGCAACCCGGTGGAAGGCCCGCCCCGCTGGATGTCGATGACCAGCAGCGGCAGCTCGAGGTTGACGGCCAGACCCATGGTCTCCGCCTTGAGCGCCATGCCCGGGCCGCTGGTGGTGGTGACGCCGAGGTGCCCGCCGTAGGCGGCGCCCACCGCGGCGCCGATGCCGGCGATCTCGTCCTCGGCCTGCAGGGTGCGCACGCCGAAGTTCTTGTGCTTCGACAGCTCGTGCAGGATGTCGGACGCCGGCGTGATCGGGTACGAGCCCAGGAACAGCGGCAGCCCCGAGAGCTGGCTGGCGGCGACCAGGCCCCAGGCCAGCGCCGTGTTGCCATTGATGTTGGTGTAGGTGCCTGCCGGCAGCGTGGCCGGCTTGACCTCGAACGGGTGGTCGAACAGCTCGGCGGTCTCGCCGAACGCGTGGCCGGCCTTGAACGCCGCGGTGTTGGCCTCGGCCACCTGGGGCTTGGCCACGAAGCGCCGCTGGATCCACTCGAGGGTGGCGTCGACCGGCCGGGTGTACATCCACGACACCAGCCCGAGGGCGAAGAAGTTCTTCGACCGCTCGGCGTCGCGGGGCTTGACCCCGAGCGGCGTGACCGCGCCCTTGGTGAGCGAGGTCATCGGCACCTCGTACACCGTGTAGGCGTCGAGGCTGCCGTCGCCGCGCGGGTCGGCGGTGTAGCCGGCCTTGGTCAGGCTGCGTTCGTCGAAGGCGTCGTCGTTGAGGATGATCGTCGCCCCCGGCGCCACTCGCCCGATCTGGCTGCGCAGCGCCGCCGGGTTCATGGCCACCAGCACGTTGGGCGCGTCGCCCGGCGTGGTGATGTCGTGGTCGGAGATGTGGACCTGGAAGGCCGACACGCCGGCCATGGTCCCCGCTGGCGCCCGGATCTCGGCCGGGAAGTCGGGCAGCGTCGCCAGGTCGTTGCCGTAGAGCGCGCTGGTGGTGGTGAACCGGTCGCCCGTGAGCTGCATGCCGTCGCCGGAGTCGCCGGCGAAGCGGATGATGACCCGGTCGACGACCTCGGGTGCTCGTGGCCTGTGCGTGGTGTCGGACAACCGCGTCTCCTTTGACGAGATTCCTAACCCGCTCTCGACCCTATCGCCTGCCGCTCGCGGCGGGATGCACCATCGCTGTCAGAGATGGCGGTAGCACGCGGCGCGCGGCCCCGAACGCGCCAGTGGACCGGCCCCAGAGGACCGGCCCACTGCGCGAATCGTCTGGATCAGGCGATCGTGATCGACTGGTCGAGGTACACGTCCTGGATGGCATTGAGCAGCTCGACGCCCTCGGCCATCGGCCGCTGGAACGCCTTGCGGCCGGAGATGAGCCCGATGCCGGCGGCCCGCTTGTTGATGACCGCGGTGCGCACGGCCTCGGCCGTGTCGGACGCCCCCTTGGACTCGCCGCCGCTGTTGATGAGCCCGATGCGGCCCATGTAGTTGTTGGCCACCTGCCAGCGGCAGAGGTCGATGGGGTGGTCGGTGGTGAGCGTGTCGTAGACGGCCTTGTTGGTCTTGCCGTAGTTCTCGAGCGCGTTGTAGCCGCCGTTGTTGGTGGGCAGCTTCTGCTTGATGATGTCGGCCTCGATGGTGACGCCAAGGTGGTTGGCCTGGCCCGTCAGGTCGGCAGCGTTGTGGTAGTCGACCCCGTCCTTCTTGAACGCGGGGTTGCGCAGGTAGCACCACAGCACGGTGAACATGCCCAGCTCGTGGGCCCGGGAGAACGCCTCGCTGACCTCCTGGATCTGGCGGGTGGACTCCTCGGAGCCGAAGTAGATCGTGGCGCCCACCCCTGCCGCGCCGATGTCGAACGCCTGGTCGACCGACCCGTACATCACCTGGTCGAACTTGTTGGGGTAGGTCAGGAGCTCGTTGTGGTTGACCTTGACGATGAAGGGGATCTTGTGCGCGTAGCGGCGCGACACCGCGCCGAGCACGCCGACGGTCGACGCCACCGCGTTGCAGCCGCCCTCGAGCGCGAGCTCGACGATGTTGGCCGGATCGAAGTACTGCGGGTTGGGGGCGAAGCTGGCGGCGGCCGAGTGCTCGATGCCCTGGTCGACCGGCAGGATCGACAGGTAGCCGGTGCCGGCCAGCCGCCCGTGGTCGAACAGCGACTGCAGGTTGCGCAGCACCTGCGGCGACCGTTCGGTGAGCGAGAAGACGCGGTCGATGTAGTCGGCGCCCGGCAGGTTCAGGTCGTCTCGGGGGATCCCCTTCGATTCGTGGCTGAGGAGGCTCTCGGCCTCGTCCCCAAGCAGGCTCTGGATGTCCACCACGTGCATGACTCCCTCGTCGTCGGTGTGCGTGCGAGCGGGTGCCAGGTTAGTGGAACCCTCACGGATGCCCCCGCTCGTCCGGGCCCGCCGCGGGCCAGCCGCGGGCCAGCCGATCAGCGCAGGGCCCGCAGGCGCGCCTGCACGTCGACGAAGTCCTCGTCGGACGCTGCCACCCGGCCGAAGAGCTCCCGCGCCTTGGGCAGGTCGCCGGCCCGTTCGTACAGGTCGGCGAGGGCGTACGCCATGCGCAGGTGGTGCAGCATCGGGCGCTTGGTGGGCTTGGCGGCGCCCTCGAGCAGAGAGATCGCATCGTCGAGCCGGCCCTGGTCGGCCAGCGCCCCGGCGGCGACGATGCGCCCCTCGGCCACCAGTTCGGCACTGGGGCTCGCCGCCCGCAGCTCCTCCCACAGCTCCTCCACCTCGGCGTAGTGGCCGAGGGCGCGGCTGCAGTCCGCGAGCACCGGGTGCTGCTCGGTGCTGTTGGTCTGGGTGCGGAACGCCTCGAGCTGGCGCTTGGCCTGGGCCCACCGGCCCAGCCGGTAGAGCGTCAGCCCGTACAGCTCGCGCACTGACGACGCCCCGGGCGCCTGCTCGGCCAGTGGCCGCAGGATGCGCCGGGCGTCCTCGTACCGCTCGCGACGGAAGGCATCGGAGGCGTCCTTGAGGCGCGACTCGAACCGGTCCAGCCGGTTGGGCGCGACGACGCCACGCAGCCCGTCGTCGTCCGACGCCTCGCCGCCCCGGGCGGCCGGCGCGGCCCCGCCTCGGCCGGTGCGTGTGCTCTGATCTCCACGCCGCGGCTGCTCGCTGCCGCGGCCTCCGTCGGACGGGCGGCGGGCACGGCTGCGGCCGACGGCGCTCTCGGCCTCGCCCCGTAGCTCGCCCTCGTCGATCCACTCCTCGGGCTCCCAGGCCTCGTCCTTGGGCCCGGGCTCGCCGCGCGACTGCGCGCCCGCGGCGCGCCAGGCATCCGATGCGCCGCTGCCCGCCTCGCGGCCGGCACCTCGCCGGGCCAGGCCACCCCAGCGGCGAGGGCCGCGCATCTCGGGCGTGCTGTCGCGCGGCGGCCGGTTCCGGCCCCCGCCACGGCCCTGCTCGCCACCGCGGGAGGACCCGGACGCGCTGGCGGGCCCGCGGGCCCGCCCGGCATCGTCGTCACGGCGTGGGTTCGCCGCGGTCGGACGACGGCCGGCTGTCGAGTCGCGCCCCGAGCCACCGGGTGCGCCCTGGTCGCGGCGACCACTGCCCGGACCTGCGCCGCGGTACGGCCGATCGCCGCCGCGCCCCGACGCGCGGGGCCACCTGTAGGCCCCGACCGCTGGCCGCCTCGGCCCGCGCCCGGGCCGGGCCCGCGATCGTCGTCGGGCCGTGCCCGGCGAGCCCCCGAACCGGACCGGCTCTGCCCCGACGCCGGACGACCGCCACCCCGGCGGGCATCGTCTGACCGGGAGGCACCGGATGCCCGACCGCCGGACGGGGCGCCACCACGACCTGCACCACGACCTGCACCGGGACCACCGCTCGCCGAACCAGCCGAACCGCCGGTGTTGGTACGCCGGGCGGGCTGACCGGGGGACCGGGGCGGTCGACCGCGACCCGACGCCGGCGGGGCACCAGAGCGGCGTCCGCTGTCGGAACGCCGTTCGCCACGGCGATCGCCGCCTGGGGATCGGGGAGGAGCCATGGGTCGAATCCTACTTTCGCAATCGTGTGGTCCGGCATGACCGGGACGGGCACATGGCCGGAAAACGAGAAGAGGACCGCCCGTAGGCGGTCCTCTTCCAAAGCGAAATCCGGCGGCGACCTACTCTCCCAGGCAGTCTCCTGCCAAGTACCATCGGCGCGGGAGGGCTTAACTTCCGTGTTCGGAATGGGTACGGGTGTGACCCCTCCGCCATAGCCACCGAAAATCTGTTGTCACTCGGGGGACGCTGCGAAGCGTCCGCTCCCTGAGGACTCCATAGCGAGCACGAATATCATTGTAAATCCAAGCCCTCGGCCGATTAGTACCGGTCGGCTGCACACGTTGCCGTGCTTCCACCTCCGGCCTATCAACGTGGTCGTCTACCACGGGCCTTACCAGGTTAACCCTGTGAGGAACCTCATCTTGGAACGGGCTTCGCACTTAGATGCTTTCAGCGCTTATCCCTTCCGCAGGTCGCTAACCAGCAGTGCCTTTGGCAAGACAACTGGCACACAAGAGCTGCGTCCGTCCCGGTCCTCTCGTACTAGGGACAGCCTTCCTCAAGTTCCTTACGGCTGCAGCGGATAGGGACCGAACTGTCTCGCGACGTTCTAAACCCAGCTCGCGTACCGCTTTAATGGGCGAACAGCCCAACCCTTGGGACGTGCTACCGCCCCAGGATGCGATGAGCCGACATCGAGGTGCCAAACCTTGCCGTCGATATGGACTCTTGGGCAAGATTAGCCTGTTATCCCCGGGGTACCTTTTATCCGTTGAGCGACGGCGCTTCCACACGCAACCGCCGGATCACTATGTCCTGCTTTCGCACCTGCTCGACTTGTCGGTCTCGCAGTCAAGCTCCCTTGTGCCATTGCACTCGACGCCTGATTGCCAACCAGGCTGAGGGAACCTTTGAGCGCCTCCGTTACTCTTTAGGAGGCGACCGCCCCAGTCAAACTACCCACCTGACACTGTTCCCGATCCGGATCACGGACCAAGGTTAGAGTCCCGGCATACGCAGGGTGGTATTTCAACGGTGACTCCACACTGGCTAGCGCCAATGCTTCCTAGTCTCCCACCTATCCTACACAACGCATACCAAAACCCAATATCAAGCTGTAGTGAAGGTCCACGGGGTCTTTCCGTCCTGCTGCAGCTAACGAGCATCTTTACTCGTAGTTCAATTTCGCCGGGTCGGTGGTTGAGACAGTAGGAAAGTCGTTACGCCATTCGTGCAGGTCGGAACTTACCCGACAAGGAATTTCGCTACCTTAGGACCGTTATAGTTACGGCCGCCGTTTACCGGGGCTTAGGTTCAGAGCTTCGCCTTGCGGCTAACCCTTCCCCGTAACCTTCCGGCACCGGGCAGGCGTCACAGCGTATACGTCGTCTTACGACTTAGCACGCTGCTGTGTTTTTAGTAAACAGTCGCTTTCCCCTGGTCTCTGCGGCCCCGTCGAGCTCAAGGCGTAAAGCCTGTCACCCTAGTGGGGCCCTCCTTCTCCCGAAGTTACGGAGGTATTTTGCCGAGTTCCTTAACCACCGTTCTCCCGATCGCCTTGGTATTCTCTACCTGTCCACCTGTGTTGGTTTGGGGTACGGGCGCCGTGCCAGCTCACTAGCGGCTTTTCTTGGCAGCATTGGATCAGTGACTTCGCCTGAAGCGGCTCGGTATCACGTCTCAGTCTTGATGGGGCCCGGATTTACCTGGTCCCCGACCTACACGCTTACCCCAGGACAACCATCGCCTGGGCTCACTTACCATCCTGCGTCCCCGCATCGCTTGCCTCGTCTAAGTGGGTCGGTTCGTCCGAAGACAGCCCCTTAGCAACCTAGAGTCGGCATGGGCGCGGGCACAGCGGTACCGGAATATCAACCGGTTGTGCATCGGCTACGCCTCTCGGCCTCGCCTTAGCTCCCGACTCACCCTGGGAGGATTAGCCTTCCCCAGGAACCCTTGGACATTCGGCGGAGGGGTTTCCCACCCCTCTTTCGCTACTCATGCCTGCATTCTCACTCGACCACGGTCCACGCCGGTTCACACCGTCGCTTCACACCGAGATCGACGCTCCCCTACCACTCCTACGCAAGCGTAGAAATCCGCGGCTTCGGCTCCGAACTTGAGCCCCGTTACATTGTCCGCGCAAGATCACTCGACCAGTGAGCTGTTACGCACTCTTTCAAGGGTGGCTGCTTCTAAGCCAACCTCCTGGCTGTCTGGGCAATCTCACATCGTTTACCACTTAGTTCGGAATTAGGGGCCTTAGCCGGCGGTCTGGGCTGTTTCCCTTTCGTCCACGAAGCTCATCCCCCGTAGACTCACTGCCGGGCTCTGGAGTCATGGCATTCGGAGTTTGGTTGGGGTCGGTAAGCTTGTAGGCCCCCTAACCCATCCAGTGCTCTACCTCCATGACTGAACACCCGACGCTGCACCTAAATGCATTTCGGGGAGAACCAGCTATCACCGAGTTTGATTGGCCTTTCACCCCTACCCACAGGTCATCCCCCCAGTTTTCAACCTAGGTGGGTTCGGTCCTCCACGGGGTCTTACCCCCGCTTCAACCTGCCCATGGGTAGATCACTCGGCTTCGGGTCTACAGCATGCGACTGAACGCCCTGTTCAGACTCGCTTTCGCTCCGGCTCCCCATCACTGGTTAACCTCGCCACACACCGTAACTCGCAGGCTCATTCTTCAAAAGGCACGCCATCGTGGCCACAGGCGAACCTGTGACGACACTCTGACTGATTGTAAACCAACGGTTTCAGGTACTATTTCACTCCCCTCACGGGGTACTTTTCACCCTTCCCTCACGGTACTCGTGCGCTATCGGTCGTCTGCTCATACTTAGCCTTACGAGGTGGTCCTCGCAGATTCACGCCGGTTTTCACGGTCCCGGCGTTACTTGGGATGACTACCCGAGGCTGCTCGTCTTTCGCGTACGGGGCTGTTACCCGCTGTGGCGCGCCTTTCCTGAACGCTTCCGCTAGACGGCAACTTTGTAACTCGGTCCTGCATCCAGTGCAGCAGGTGTAGGTCCCACAACCCCGACTTGGCAACGCCACTGGGCTATTACACCAAGTCGGTTTAGGCTGATCCCCTTTCGCTCGCCGCTACTCAGGGAGTCGCAATTGCTTTCTGTTCCTCAGGGTACTGAGATGTTTCAATTCCCCTGGTTCCCTCTACCGGTCCTATGTGTTCAGACCGGAGTGACACCCCATGACGGGTGCCGGGTTTCCCCATTCGGATATCCACGGATCAAAGCTTGGTCGGCAGCTCCCCGTGGCTTTTCGCAGCCACCCACGTCCTTCATCGGTGTCAGACGCCAAGGCATCCACCGTTGGCTCTTTGTAGCTTGGAAGAACAAAGATGCTCGTGCTCGCTATGTAGTTCTCAAGGAGCTCGAGGCCGGCCTGGTGCCAACCCCGGACATGAGGACGCCGGCGCAGCCACTGAGTGGCCGTGCCGGCGGAGCCTCGAGGAATGATGGCCAGAGGCCACTCCCTCAAAACAGAAGACAGGACAGTGTGTCAAGAACAGGTTCGATCGTCGGGAGGTGAACACCTACGACCAACGACGTTGCCTGGACTGGACCGAGCGAGGCTCCAACTGGGAGTCGTCCCTGCAGTGCGCAGGAACAATGACTCCTTAGAAAGGAGGTGATCCAGCCGCACCTTCCGGTACGGCTACCTTGTTACGACTTCACCCCAATCGCCGATCCCACCTTCGACGGCTCCCTCCACAAGGGTTGGGCCACCGGCTTCGGGTGTTACCGACTTTCGTGGTGTGACGGGCGGTGTGTACAAGGCCCGGGAACGTATTCACCCCGGCGTTGCTGATCCGGGATTACTAGCGACTCCGGCTTCACGGAGTCGAGTTGCAGACTCCGATCCGAACTGAGACCAGCTTTACGGGATTCGCTCAACCTCGCGGTCTCGCAGCCCTTTGTACTGGCCATTGTAGCATGTTTGCAGCCCTGGACATAAGGGGCATGATGACTTGACGTCGTCCCCACCTTCCTCCGAGTTGACCCCGGCAGTCTCCCAAGAGTCCCCGGCATTACCCGCTGGCAACATGGGACAGGGGTTGCGCTCGTTGCGGGACTTAACCCAACATCTCACGACACGAGCTGACGACAGCCATGCACCACCTGTGTAGGGCCCCGAAGGACACCGTATCTCTACGGCTTTTCCCTACATGTCAAACCCAGGTAAGGTTCTTCGCGTTGCCTCGAATTAAGCAACATGCTCCGCCGCTTGTGCGGGCCCCCGTCAATTCCTTTGAGTTTTAGCCTTGCGGCCGTACTCCCCAGGCGGGGCACTTAATGCGTTAGCTACGGCACGGAAACCGTTGGAGGGTCCCCACACCTAGTGCCCAACGTTTACGGCGTGGACTACCAGGGTATCTAATCCTGTTTGCTACCCACGCTTTCGCTCCTCAGCGTCAGTTCCAGCCCAGAGTGCCGCCTTCGCCGCTGGTGTTCCTCCCGATATCTGCGCATTTCACCGCTACACCGGGAATTCCACACTCCCCTACTGGACTCTAGCCACAGCAGTATCGAGTGGCGTCCCCAGGTTGAGCCTGGGGGTTTCACACCCGACTTACTGAGCCGCCTACGAGCTCTTTACGCCCAATGATTCCGGACAACGCTCGCCCCCTACGTGTTACCGCGGCTGCTGGCACGTAGTTGGCCGGGGCTTCTTCTGTGGGTACCGTCTGAATTCGTCCCCACTGAAAGCGGTTTACAACCCGAAGGCCTTCATCCCGCACGCGGCGTTG
Source organism: uncultured Acidimicrobiales bacterium (assembly GCA_963735395.1). GTDB lineage: Bacteria > Actinomycetota > Acidimicrobiia > Acidimicrobiales > VFJN01 > ZC4RG19. The sequence goes on from CAVTKV010000007.1 coordinate 136,654, forward strand.
CTGCGTCAGGCTTTCGCCCATTGCGCAAGATTCCCCACTGCTGCCTCCCGTAGGAGTCTGGGCCGTGTCTCAGTCCCAGTGTGGCTGATCGTCCTCTCAGACCAGCTACCCGTCGTAGCCTTGGTGAGCCGTTACCTCACCAACAAGCTGATAGGCCGCGAGGCCCTCCCGAAGCAGAATCCTTTCCTCATCCGACCATGCGATCAGAAGAGGGCATCCGGTATTAGACCCTCTTTCGGGGGCTTATCCCAGTCTTCGGGGCAGGTTCCTCACGTGTTACTCACCCGTTCGCCACTAGGTCTTTCCCGGTGTTGCCACCGGTAGGACCTCGTTCGACTTGCATGTGTTAAGCACGCCGCCAGCGTTCGTCCTGAGCCAGGATCAAACTCTCCGTCGAAATCTCGAACGGCATCGCAAGCGATGTCGTCCTTCGATAGAGAAACCTCGTGTCGGGCGGAATCTCCCAGACACGAGGCACTGGCACCATCGGATGGTGCGAACACCATCCGGATATTGACGGTGCGTATATCGTCTCAACGACCACATCGGAGCCGAAGCCCCGAGGCGGTCGCCCGCACTCGCTCTCTCGTCCTGTCTTCTGTTTTCAAGGAGCGACTTGCGCTCTTGGCACGTGCCCTGAAGAGGCTTTGGTGCCGATTTCGCTGCCCGGGTCCGGTCCGTATCGGCCGTGCGGGGCGAAGAGTTAATCTAACGATTGCCCCGAAGGCCGTCAACCTGGGAGGCGCGTTTCCTCGAGATTTCTTCGTGCACCTGCTCTGACCAGGGATTTCCCCGGGACGCCGAGTGCGGGCACCAGTCTACGGCGGGCGCACCGAGAACAGGCGCCCGGCGGCAGATTCCGCCTTCGCTGCGCGCGCCGTCGTCCGCGCCGACGGGCGCGGCTCACCGCGCCACGAGCAGGGCGTAGGTCTTCTTGCCCTTCCGCAACAGCACGTAGCGCCCGTGCATCACGTCCCGAGGGCCGAGGGTGGCGCCGTCCGCCGCCTTCACCCCGTTGACCGAGACGGCACCCTGGTCGATCGAGCGCCGCGCATCGCCCTTCGAGCTCGCCAGGCCGGCCTCGACCAGCAGGGGCACCAGGTCGACCCCGTCCGCCAGCTCGTCCGCCGACGGCAGCGGTGCGGTCTGCACCTCGTTGGCGACCGCCGCCAGGCCCTGTGGCCCGGCCTCGAGCGGCGACCCACCGAACAGCACGGCGGTGGCCTCGGCCGCCGCCGTCGCGGCGTCGGCCCCGTGGACCAGGCGGGTGACCTCGTCGGCCAGCCGCCGCTGGCCGCGGCGCCGCTCCGGGTGCTCGAGGTGGTCGGCGGTGATCGCCTGGACCTCGGGCAGCGGGAGGAGGGTGAACTTGGCCAGGTACTCCCCCACCTGGCGGTCGTCGGTCTGCATCCAGTGCTGGAAGAACTGGTACGGGCTGGTGCGCGCCGGGTCGAGCCAGATGCGGGCGCCCGTCGTCTTACCCAGCTTCGACCCGTCGGCCGCGGTGAGCAGCGGCCACGACAGCCCGTGGGCCGCCGCACCGCGCACCCGGCGCACCAGGTCGATGCCCGACAGGATGTTGCCCCACTGGTCGGACCCGCCGATCTGCATCTCCACCCCGTGGTCGGCGTGCAGGCGCAGGAAGTCGTGGGCCTGAAGCAGCATGTAGCTGAACTCGGTGTAGCTGATGCCCTGCTCGCTGGCGAGGCGCGCCTTGACCGACTCGCGGGCCAGCATCTGGTTGACCGTGACGTGCTTGCCGACGTCGCGTAGGAAGTCGAGCAGCGTCACCCCCGCGGTCCAGTCGCGGTTGTCGACCAGCAGCGCCCGCCCGTCGTCGAAGTCGATCACGCGGGCCATCTGCGCCTTGATGGCCGCCACGTTGGCGCTCAGCGTGGCGTCGTCGAGGAGATTGCGCTCCTCGGAGCGACCGCTCGGGTCACCCACCATGCCGGTGGCACCGCCGGCCAGCGCCACGGGACGGTGCCCCGCATCCTGGAAGCGGCGCAGGACCAGCAGGCCGATCAGGTTGCCCACGTGCAGGCTGTCGGCCGTGGGGTCGCAGCCGTAGTAGAGCGTGATCGGCCCGGCGGCCAGCCGGTCGGCGAGGGCCTGGCGGTCGGTGCTGTCCTGCACCAGGCCGCGGGCCTCGAGGTCGTCCAGGATGGTCGCGTCTGCCGTCACGGGTGACATCGTCCCCGTCCCACCACGAGCGGTCCAGCCCGTTCCCCCTCGCCCCCGCGCCGACTGGACGCCAGGCCCGCCGGCCGGGGAGCCTGTGACGGTGATGACCGAGACCCCACCCGTCGCCGAGGAGCCCGAGGCCCCGGGCGGATGGCGGTGGACCCCCACCCGGGCCCTGCTGACCGTGGTCGTGGTGGCCCTGGTGTCGATGTGGGCGTACGTGCTGTTCCTCGCGTTCGGGCCCGGCCGGCAACCCCCCATCGACCGGCTCGACGATCCCGCCTTCGCCGAGGCCGGCGAGACACGCTGCGCCGAGGCCCTGGTCGAGGTCGAGGCCCTGCCGGTGGCCAGCGCATCGGACACCGCGGCCGAGCGGGCGGGCGTGCTGACGCAGGCCGACGCGATCTTCGAGGACATGCTCGACGACCTCGACGACTCGGTCGACCTGGCGCCCGCGGGTGACCAGCGCCGCCGCGCCACCGAGTGGCTGGCCGACTGGCGCACCTACCTCGGCGACCGCCAGGCCTACGCCGAGGCGCTGCGCACCGACCCGGGCGCCCGCCTGCTGGTGTCGGAGAAGCCGGGCGAGGGCCGCCAGATCACCGGGTGGATCGACGAGTTCGCCAACGCGAACCGCATGCCGTCCTGCGTCACCCCGACCGACGCCTGAGCTTCAGCTCAGTCCCACAGCCGCACACCCGCGGCCGACGCCGCCTCCTCGAACCGACGGGCCATCTCGTCGCCCCGGTCGTTGCCCTCGATCGACCTCGAGCACCAGGGCCCGCCCGCCGCCGACCGGCGTGAGCTCGTAGCCCGAGCGGCGACCGAACGCCCGGAGCCGCCGCACGTCGCGACCTCCAGCCACGTCACCGCTCGGATGCCACCGTTGCGCCACCGCCCGACCCCGCCGGCGAACAGGAAGAACCGCTGGAAGCCGGCTACGAGCGAGACGACCGCGTAGAACGCCGCAGAGCAGGGCCATTGCGAGGGCGACGACGAGGACCGGCCGCAGGAACCGCCACCGCCAGGCCGCCGAGGCCGGTCATGCCTCCGAAGATCAGCCTCGACGCCGACGAGCGCCGTGAGGAAGTTCGCGCGGGGTTGCTGCCCTTCGTCGCCGTCAGGAGCAGCCCGAGCTGCCGTTCCAGCGGCCGAGCTCGGCGCGCAGCACGGCGGGCGCTCCTCGATCGTCGTCATGACTCGACCTCCGTGGTGCGTAGTCCGATGCGATGCCCCGCGTCTCGGCGCACGCGCGGACGGGGCGTCGTTTCGGCGCGTGACCGTCCAGGCGGAGCAGGCCGTCGTGCGACGCCGTAGGCCGGCAGCTGGGTCGTAGGTCGCCCGGGACCGCAGGTCAGCGATTCGTGGTTGCCAGCCGGGACCGCACCCGGCGGCGCCGGCCAGTCGTGGGCGTGCCCGGGTCTCCGGGCGGGATCAGGCGGCGCGGCGTCGACGTCACGGCCGGTCGAACAGATCGCGCCGGGGCTCGTCGGTGTAGACGGGGTCGCGGCCGGCGTCGAAGGCGCGGATCGCCTCCTGCAGGTTCTCGGTGAACCCCAGCATGAGCTGGTTGCGGTCCTCCAGCTCGATGGCCGTCTCCAAGCTGCCGATCTCCAGGCTGGCCCACAGCGCGTTCTTGGTCATCGACAGGCCGTAGGGGCTGAACCGGCACATCGCGACCGCGGCCGCCAGCGCCTCGTCGAGCGCCGCGCCGTCGTCGACCACCCGCGCCACCAGGCCCATCTCGGCGGCCTCGTCGGCGCCGACCTCGCGGCCCGTGAGCAGCATGTCGTTCGACCGCGAGGCGCCGATGAGGCGGGGCAGCAGCCATCCGGCCGCCATCTCGGTGCTGGTCAGGCCGTTGACGATGCCGGTGGCGTTGAACACGGCCGACCGGGCGGCGATGCGCAGGTCGGCGGCGAGCGTCAGGCACATGCCGCCGCCGTAGGCCGGCCCGTTGATGGCCGCCACGATGGGCTGGGGGATGCGGCGCATGGTCAGCACGATGCGGCTGTAGGCCCGCATCGAGCGCTGGGCGATGCGGCCCACGGACAGCCCGTCGATGCCCGGCAGCACGCCGTAGTCCTTGAGGTCGAGCCCGGAGCAGAAGGCCCGACCGGCGCCGGTGAGCACGACCACCCACGTGTCGTTCTCGGCGGCGATCTCGTCGAGGGTGGCGTCGAGAGCCACCGCCAGGTCGATGGACATCGCGTTCAGGCGGTCGGGCCGGTTGAGGGTCACGACGGCGACGTGCGGCACCGGATGGTCGACGAGAACAGGTTCCACCCCGGCGAAGCTACCTCCCGCCCCGCTGGGCGGCCGTGCCCGACACGTGCGGATCGCCGCGCACGCACCACCGCCAAGGATGCTCGGCGCCGGCCGACAGGCCGATGCGGGTGGTCTGCAGCGGATCGGTGGGCGGCGGCGTGTCGTCGTCGGCCACGCGGACGCCCCGGTCGGCGAGCACCAGGTCGGCCCCGTCGAAGGCGCCGTCGAGCCCGAAGGCCTGGCACAGCTTGGCCGGACCGCTGCACAGGTCCCGTTCGCGCCGGGCGCGCGGCCGCGCCACGAACATCGCCTCGACACCCGTCATCGGCGACACCGCCCGCAGCAGCACTGCCAGGCCCTCGCCCTCGTCGCCGCACACCACGTTGGCGCACCAGTGCATGCCGTAGGTGAAGTACACGTACAGGCCGCCGGGCGGCCCGAACATGGTTCGGTTGCGGGACGTCATGCCCCGGTAGGCGTGGCTGCCGGGATCGGCCTCACCGCAGTACGCCTCGACCTCGACGATGCGGCCGGCGCGCGGCGGCGTGCCGTCGGCGCCCTCGTGGATCAGGACCTTGCCGAGCAGCTCCGGCGCCACGACCCGGGGGTCGCGCCGGAAGAACGCGCGGGCCAGTGCCGGCGGCCGGTCCGTCACCCGAGGGCGGCGCGCACGGCCGGCGGGACGGGGGCCGGCGTCGTGGTGCCGGGTGTGACGCTGATGTAGGTCACCGTGGCCGAGAAGACCGGACGCTCGCCCACCGAGCCCTCGAAGACGACGTCGAAGCTGGTCGTGCCCCACCGGCTGGGAGCCACGTGGACCGCCAGCAGGTCGTCGAAGCCGGCTCCGCCGTGCCAGGTGAGGGTGGCCGCCTTGAGCACCAGGTCGAAGCCGGCGTCCTGGTAGTCGCCGATGGCCGCCCGCAGCCAGGCGTTGCAGGCGTCGTCGACGAAGGCGAGGTAGTGGGCGTTGAACACGTGGCCCTGCATGTCGACCTCGCCGTAGCGGACACGCAGCTCGTGACGGAAGGGGTCCGGCATCGCTCCGTGTCTACCCGATGCGCGCGGCGTCGGCGTCCACGCGGTGGGCGAACCGTTCGAGCTGGACGGCGACGGGGTCGGGCCCCGCGCCGCCGGGGGTCGTGCGCCGGGCCACGGGGCGACCGGGCTCGAGCAGGGCGGCCCCGTCGGCGCCCAGGTCCGGGTGGGCCTCGACCAGCTCGGCCAGGGGCACGTGGCGCTCGAGGCTGTCACGCACGATGGCGCCGACCAGGGCGTGGGCATCGCGGAAGGGGGTGCCCCGCTCGACGAGCAGCTCGGCCAGGTCGGTTGCCGCCGCGTACGGCGAGTCGGCCGCCTGCTGCATGCGCTCGATGCGAAACGTCAGCGTGCCGTACAGGCCGGTCATGGCCGTCAGCGCCAGCGCCATCTGGTCGGCGGCGTCGAACAGCGGCTCCTTGTCCTCCTGCAGGTCGCGGTTGTAGCTCAGCGGCAGGCCCTTGAGGGTGGCCAGCACGCCGGTCAGGTCGCCGATCACCCGGCCGGCCTTGCCCCGGGCGAGCTCGGCGATGTCCGGGTTCTTCTTCTGGGGCAGCATCGACGAGCCCGTCGAGTACGCGTCGTCGAGGCGGGCGAAGCCGAACTCGTCGGTCGACCAGAGGATGACCTCCTCGCCCATCCGCGACAGGTGGACGGCGAGCAGGCTGAGCGCGAACAGGGCCTCGGCCACGAAGTCGCGGTCGCTCACCGCGTCCAGGCTGTTCTCGAACCGGTTGGCGAACCCCAGGTCGTCCGCCGTGGCGTCGGGGTCGAGCGGCAGCGACGACCCCGCCAGGGCCCCGGCGCCCAGTGGCGACACGTCGAGCCGGCGGCGGCAGTCGAGCAGCCGGTCGACGTCGCGGGCCAGCGCCCAGCCGTGGGCCAGCAGGTGGTGCGCGAGGAGCACGGGCTGGGCTCGCTGCAGGTGGGTGTAGCCCGGCAGGTAGGCCGGGCCGGCGTCGCCCGCCCGGTCGAGCAGCGTGCGCTGCAGGGTGACGACCCGGCGGGCGATGTCGCCCAGCTCGCGCTTGGTCCACAGGCGCATGTCGGTGGCGACCTGGTCGTTGCGGCTGCGGCCCGTGTGCAGCTTGGCCCCGGCGGCACCGGCCAGGGCGGTGACCCGCCGCTCGATGGCCGTGTGGATGTCCTCGTCGGTGGGCTCGAACGTGAAGGCACCCGTGCGCAGCTCGTCCTCGACCCGGTCGAGCGCGGCGAGCACCACCCCGGCCTCGTCGCCGGTGAGGATGCCGGCGCGCGTCAGCCCGCGCACGTGCGCCCGGCTGCCGGTCAGGTCGTCGGCGGCCAGGCGCCGGTCGAAGTCGAGGCTGACCGTGAAGGCCAGCAGGTCGTCGGCCGGACCGCCCTCGAACCGGCCGTGCCAGAGTGTGCTCATCGGCGCGCCTCGCCGGCGGTGGGCCGCGTCACGGGGTGCCCGTGCCCTGGGTGGCGGCCCAGGTCTGGATGCCCAGGCCCCATAGGCGCACGAAGCCCTCGCTGTCCTCGTGCCGGAAGCTGTCGGCCGCGTCGTAGGTGGCGAGCCCGTAGTCGTAGAGGCTGTGGGGGCTGCGGCGACCGGTGACCTGGCACGAGCCGGGCGACAGGCGCAGCCGCACCTCGCCGGTGACGAACCGCTGGCTCTCGTCGACGAACGCGTCGAGAGCCTGCTTGAGCGGGCTGAACCAGAGGCCGTCGTACACCAGCTCCGCGTAGCGGGGCTCGAGCCGGCTCTTCTCGCGCTGTAGGTCCCGCTCGAGGCAGATCGACTCGAGGTCGGCGTGCGCCATCATGAGGGCCAGGCTGGCCGGGCACTCGTAGGTCTCGCGGCTCTTGATGCCGACCCGGCGGTTCTCGACGATGTCGATGCGCCCCCAGCCGTAGGCCCCGACCCGCTCGTTGAGCGTGGCCACCACGTCGGCGGGGCCGAGCTCCACGTCGTCGACGGCGACCGGCACACCCTCGACGAACGCGACGACGACGTCGACCGGCTCGGCTGCCGTCGGCCTGGTCATGAGCCACACCCCGGGTGGCGGCACGGCCCACGGGTCCTCCATCTCGCCGCACTCGATGGCCCGGCCCCACAGGTTGTCGTCGATGGAGTAGAGCTTCTCCTTCGTGGCCGTGATGGGGATGTCGTGGTCGTAGGCGTAGAGGATGCACTCCTCGCGGGTCATGCCCCAGGATCGCACCGGGGCCAGCACTTCGAGATCGGGAGCCAGCGCCCGCGTGGACACCTCGAACCGCACCTGGTCGTTGCCCTTGCCCGTGCAGCCGTGGGCCACAGCGTCGGCGCCATGCTCGCGGGCGGCCGCCACCAGGTGCTTGACGATCACGGGGCGCGACAGCGCGGAGACCAGGGGGTAGCGGCCCTCGTAGAGGGCGTTGGCCTTGAGCACCGGCACGCAGTAGTCGCGGGCGAACTCGTCGCGGGCGTCGACCACGATGGCCTCGACGGCGCCGGCACCGAGGGCGCGCTGGCGCACCACGTCCCAGTCGTCGCTCGACTGCCCGACGTCGACGGCCAGGGCGATCACCTCGACGCCCATGTTGTCGATCATCCAGCGAACGGCCACCGACGTGTCGAGGCCGCCGGAGTAGGCCAGCACGGTTCGCTTCGCCATGACACTGCTTCCTTTGCTCTGTTGGGGTTGTGGGCGGGCCCCTCGGCGAGACGCCCGCGGGCGAACTAGAGACCGGCCATCTCGGCCAGGCGACCGGCCATCGTGGCACCGCTGATACCGTTGGCCACGATCACGACCAGGGTGTCGTCGCCGGCCACGGTGCCGAGCACGCCCGGCAACCCCGAGCGGTCGAGCGCCGAGGCGACCACGTGGGCCGACCCCGGTGGCGTGCGCAGCACGACCAGGTTGGCCGAGTGCGCCACCTCGACCACCCACTCGCTGAACACCCGCCGGAGGTGGTCCTCGGGTGCGCGCTGCTGCGAGGGCAGCTCGGGAATGGCGTAGACCGTCTCGCCGCCGCCCACGCGCACCTTGATGGCCCCGAGGTCCTCGAGGTCGCGCGACACGGTCGCCTGGGTGGCGACCACGCCGTCGGCGGCTAGCAGCTCGACGAGCTGGGCCTGGCTGGTGACCGCGTGGTCGGAGAGCAGGCGTGCGACCCGGTGCTGGCGCTGAGGCTTGGCCAGCGTGCGCGTCGCGGGCGCCGGGGCCGACGTGTCGGACGGCGCCGCCGTCTGCTCGGTCATCGCCCGGCCTCGTCGAGCAGCCACGACAGCAGGCCTCGCACGCTGTGGAGCCGGTTGTGGGCTTGGGCGAACACGACGCTCTGGGCGCCGTCGACGACCGAGGCCGACACCTCCTCGCCGCGGTGCGCGGGCAGGCAGTGCATGAAGATCGCCCCCGGCGCCGCGGCCGCCATCACGCGGTCGTCGACCTGGAAGCCCTCGAAGGCCCGGGTGCGCTCGCCGGCCTCGGCCTCCTGGCCCATCGACGCCCACACGTCGGTGTGAACGGCCGCCGCGCCGGACACGGCCTCGTCGGGGCGGTCGGTGACCGTGGGCGCGCCGCCCAGCGCCGCCAGCCGGTCGATGTCCTCGTCCGCCGGGCCGTAGCCGGGCGGGCAGGCCAGGTGCACCTTCATGCCGGCCATCGTCGCCCCCAGCGCGAGCGAGCGGGCCACGTTGTTGAAGTCGCCCACCCAGGCCACGGTGGCGCCGGCCACGTCGCCCAGGCGCTGGCGCATCGTGAGCAGATCGGCCAGCGCCTGGCAGGGGTGGCCGCGGTCGGACAGCAGGTTGACCACCGGGATGGTGGCCGCGCCCGCCAGCTCCTCGAGCAGCGCGTGGTCGTAGACCCGTCCGCCGAGCGCGGCGTGGTAGCCGGACAGCACCCTGGCGATGTCGGCGATGGGCTCGCGCTCGCCGCTGCCCACCTCGTCGCGCCGGAACGTCACCGGGTGCCCGCCCAGCTGCACCACGGCCACCTCGCACGAGTGGCGGGTGCGCAGCGACGGCTTCTCGAAGTAGAGGCCGACCGTGCGGCCGGCGAGGGGACGGTCGACCGGCGGGGCCGCGCCGCGGCGCAGGACCTCGTCCAGCTCGGCCGGGGACAGGTCGTCGATCTCGAGGAAGTGGCGCAGGCTCACGGTGTGCTCCCAGCGGTCGGTCGGGCGGCGGCGAGCACCTGGCGCAGGGTGGTCACGGCCTGGTCGATCTGGTCGTCGTCGATGAGTAGCGAGGGGGCGAGCCGCAGGGCCGTCGCCGTGACCGCGTTGGCCACCACGCCCGCATCGAGCAGGGCGGCGTTGACGGCGCGGGCGTCGAGGCCCTCGAGCTCGACCGCCAGCAGCAGCCCCCGGCCCCGCACCCCGGCCACCCCCGGCAGGGCGACGAGCCCCTCGGTCAGGCGTTCCCCCGCCTTGGCCGCCCGGCCCGGGGCGTCCTCGGCCTGCATCGTGGCCAGCACGGCCCGGGCCGCGGCGGCGGCCAGCGGCTGGCCGCCGTAGGTGGTGGCGTGGTCGCCGGGCTCGAACACGGCCGACACCTGGGGCCGGGCCCAGCAGGCACCGATCGGCACGCCGTTGCCCAGCGCCTTGGCCATCGTGACGACATCGGGCTCGATGCCCAGGTGCTGGAACCCGAACCAGCGACCGGTGCGGCCCAACCCGGTCTGCACCTCGTCGACCATGAACAGCACGCCCCGCTCGTCGCACAGCCGGCGGACGCCCTGGAAGTAGGCGGCGGTCGCGGGGTTGACGCCGCCCTCGCCCTGCACGGGCTCGAGCAGCACCGCCGCCACCGTGGGGTCGAGGGCGTCGGCCAGCGCGTCGAGGTCGTCCCAGGCCACGTGGCGGAACCCCTCGGGCAGTGGCTGGTAGGCCTCGTGCTTGGCCGGCTGGCCGGTGGCGTGCAGCGTCGCCAGCGTGCGCCCGTGGAAGCTGCCGTAGGCCGAGACCACGACGTGACGACTCCGGACATGCTCTCCACTCTTGGCGCCTGCGGCGCCGGGCCGCTCGGGCCACGGCCTCGCCTCCGCTCGGCCTCTGCCATAGCGGCGGGCGAGTTTGATGGCGCACTCGTTGGCCTCGGCCCCCGAGTTGCAGAAGAACACCTGCCCGCCCACCGGCGTGCCGTCGCCGACGAGCCGATCGAGCGTGCGGGCCACCTCGGGGCCGACCTCGGTGCCGAACAGGTTGGACACGTGCACGAGGGTGGCCGCCTGGGTGGCGACGGCCTCGGTCACCGCCGGGTGGGCGTGACCGAGCGACGTGACCGCCAGCCCGGACAGCAGGTCGAGGTAGCGGCGACCGGTGTCGTCCCACAGGTACGACCCCTGGCCCCGCACGAACGTGACCGGCGGCGGCGGGTAGGTCGCCATGAGCGGGCTGGGCCCGGCGGCCGTCGTCATGCGTGCTCCTCGTCGGTGGCCGGCACGTCAGGCGCCCCGGCGGCGATCATGGTGCCGATGCCCGCGTCGCTGAACAGCTCGAGCAGCAGGACGTGGGCCACCCGGCCGTCGAGCAGGTGGGCCGAGCCCACCCCGTGCTGCACCGCGTGCAGCGCGGCCGCCACCTTGGGGATCATCCCCCCGGTGAGGCGACCATCGTCGACCATCGCCTGCAGCTCGCCGGCCGTGGTGTGGCTGATCAGCGAGTTCGGGTCGTCGACGTCGGCCAGCAGCCCGGCGACGTCGGTGAGGAAGAGCGCCTTCTCGGCGGACAACGCCTCGGCCAGCGCGCCGGCCACGGTGTCGGCGTTGATGTTGTAGGCCTGCCCGGTGGGGTCGGACCCGATGGTCGACACGACCGGGATCAGGTCCTCGGCCAGCAGGCGCTCGAGGATGGTGGGGTTCACCGCCCGCACGTCGCCCACGTAGCCCAGGTCGGGATGGCGGGCGCCGGCCAGGATCAGCCCCGCGTCCTCACCCGACAGCCCGACGGCGAGGGGGCCGTGCACGTTGATGGCCGACACGATGTCCCGGTTGACCTTGCCCACCAGCACCATGCGGGCGATGTCGACGGTCTCGGCGTCGGTGACCCGCAGCCCGTCGCGGAACTCGGCCTGCTTGCCCAGGCGGGCCATCAGCTCGCTGATCTGCGGGCCACCGCCGTGCACGACGACGGGCTTCAGCCCCACGGCCCGCAGCAGCACGACGTCGTCGGCCACGGCCCGGCCGAGGTGCGGGTCGACCATGGCGTTGCCGCCGTACTTGACCACCACCGTGGCGCCCCGGAAACGCTGGATGTAGGGCAGGGCCTCCAGCAGCATGGCGGCGCGGTGGGCGGCGTCGGCGGGGGTGGAGGTCGCGCGCTCCTGCGTCAGCTCGCTCACGGGATGCTGCGTGAGCTCGCTCACGGGATGCTGCGTGAGCTCGCTCACGGGATGCTGCGTGAGCTCGCTCACGATGTGCCCTTGTTCTCGTCGATGTAGCCGTAGGTCAGGTCGTTGGTGAGCACCCGCGCCCGGCCGTCGCCGACGCCCAGGTCGCAGTGCAGGTCGAGGTACTCGCCCGCCATGTGCCCGGCCAGGGCGGCCGGGTCGTGGTCGACGGCCACGCAGCCGCGGCTGACGACCGTGCCGCCGTAGGCGATCGTCAGCGACGCCGGGTCGAGCTCGACCCCGGCGGTGCCGAGGTCGCTGGCCACCCGGCCCCAGTACGGGTCGGCGCCGAACCACGAGCACTTGACCAGCTGGCTCTCGGCGACCTTGCGGGCCGCCTGGCGGGCGTCGTCGTCGGACGCCGCGCCGGTGACCCGCACCTGGACGACCTTGGTGGCGCCCTCGGCGTCGCCCACCATCTGCGTGGCCAGGTCGAGGCACGCCTCGGCCACCGCGGCCGAGAACGCCCCTGGGTCGGCGCCGCCGGCCCGCCCGTTGGCCAGCAGCAGGACCGTGTCGTTGGTCGACGTGCAGCCGTCGATCGTCAGGGCGTTGAAGCTGTCGGCCACGCCCGCCTGCAGCACGCCGCGCAGCGTGTCGGGGTCGACCACGGCGTCGGTGGTGAGCACCGCCAGCATCGTGGCCATGTCGGGCGCCAGCATCGCCGCCCCCTTGGCCATGCCCCCGACCACGAAGCCGTCGCCGCGCACGACGGTCTCCTTGCGGCGGGTGTCGGTGGTCATGATCGCCTCGGCCGCGGCGATGCCCCGGGCGGGATCGGCGCCCCGCCCGGCGGCCACCGCGGGGATGCCGGCGGCGAGCGCGGTCCATGGGCAGCGGGATAGCCGATGAGCCCGGTCGAGCAGACGAGCACGGCGTCGGCCGTGGCAGCCGAGCTCCGCGGCGACGAGGGCGCACATCTGCTCGGCGTCGGCCTCGCCCCGGCGCGCCGGTGCCGGCGTTGGCGTTGCCGCTGTTGAGCACGACCGCCGCGGCCTGGCCGCCCGTGGACGCCAGGTGGCGGCGGCTGACCATCACCGGCGCCGCGGTCACCAGGTTCTGCGTGAACACGCCGGCCGCCGCCACCGGGGCACCGTCGTCGGTGGCCACCAGGGCCAGGTCGGCGACGCCGGACGGCTTGATGCCGCAGGCCACCCCACCGGCCACGAACCCGCCGGGAGCGCCACGCCATGTCGCTCATGCGCTGCGCAGCGGCCGCTCGGGCACGCTCGCTGCGCTCACGGGTACAGCCCCACGGTCGGGAGGCCGGCGCCCTCGGGCAGGCCCAGCATCAGGTTGGCGCACTGGACGGCCTGGCCCGACGCCCCCTTGACCAGGTTGTCGAGGGCGGCCAGCGCCACGACCCACCCGGTGCGGGGGTCGGCCAGCGCCGTGACGTGCACCGAGTTGGAGCCGAGCGTGGCCTTGGTCGACGGCGACGCGCCGGTGACGACCACGAACGGCTCGTCGGCCTAGGCGTCGCGCACGGCCGCCAGCAGGTCGTCGGTGGTCAGGCCCGGGTCGGTCGGGCGGGCGTAGCAGGTGGCGAGGATGCCCCGGTTCATCGGCACCAGGTGCGGGGTGAAGAGCACCTGGGCCTCGACGCCGGCCACTGAGGTGAGCCCCTGCTCGATCTCGGGCGTGTGCCGGTGGTCGAGCAGCCCGTAGGCGGTGAAGTTCTCGTCGACGGTGCAGAACGAGGTGGTGGGCTTGGGCGGCCGGCCGGCGCCCGACACGCCGCTGGCGCGCGTCGACGACGATGCCGGTGGGCTCGATCAGGCCCGCCCGCAGCAGCGGGGCCAGCGCCAGCGGCCGCGGTCGTGACGTAGCAGCCCGGGCGCCGCCACGCGCGTCGGCGCCGGCGATGTCGTCGCGGAACAGCTCGGGCAGCCCGTACGACGAAGGTCGTCGAGCAGCTCGGGGTGGGTGTGCTCCTCGCCGTACCAGGTGGGGTACAGCGAGGCGTCGCGCAGGCGGAAGTCGGCGGCCAGGTCGACGACGCGCCCCACCCGCCCGGTCAGCTCGGGCACCACGTCCTGCGACGCGCCGTGGGGCAGGCCCAGGAACACGAGGTCGAGCCCGTCGCACCGGTCGGCGTCGAACGTCTCGAAGGTCAGCTCGCCGTAGGCGGCGGCCAGGCTCGGGTACAGGTCGGCGACCCGCGCTGCCGGCCTGGGTGTCGCCGGTGGCGAGCCGCACGTCGAGCGTCGGGGTGCTGTGCGCACAGGCGCAGCAGCTCGGCCCCGGTGAACCCGGATGCGCCGATGATGCCGACCGATGTCACCCGGCGAGCATACGCATGCCTGCATAGTCATGCAAAGTCACTCGGCGCCGAGGGCGGGCAGCGGCGTTTGGCGAGGTCAGCCGCGCAGCGTCGCCGGGAACGCGCTCTCGACGGCGTCGATGCAGCGCCGCCGGACCTCGGCCACCTCGTCGTCGGTCAGCGTGTGGTCCGGCGCATCGAGCCGCAGGCGGTACGCCAGGCTGCGCCGACCCGGCGCGATCGCCCGGGCCGCGGTACACGTCGAACAGGCGCAGCGACGCCAGCGGTCGCCGCCCGCCGCCCGCAGGGCCTGCTCGACCGCGCCGGCCGGCACGGCGTCGTCGACGTCGAACGCGAGGTCGATGTCGCTCGACGGGTAGCGGCTGACCGGCCGGTAGATGTGCGGGGTCGTGGGGCAGGCCGGCGACCACGTCGAGGTCGACCTCGACCCAGCCCACGCGCTCGGCGATGCCGTGGGCGTCGAGCACGACCGGGTCGATCTCGCCGACCGCACCGACCACGTCGCCGCGACGGACCGACCAGGCGCGCCGAGCGGGTGGGGTGCAGGCCGGCGACCACCTCGTTGCGCAGCGCGACGCCGCGCAGCCGAGAGCAGCTCGGCGAGCGCCCGCCATTCGTGCACCGCCTCGGCCGCGTCGCGACCGCCGAGAGCCACGCCGAGCATCTCGCGCTCGTCGGGCAGCGGGCCGATCTCGCCGTCGGTGTCAGGACGGCGGAACACGTGGCCGATCTCGAACAGGCCGACGCCGGTGTTGCGGCGGGCGGCGTTGGTGGCCAGCGCCTTGACCAGCCCCGGCAGCAGCGAGGTGCGCAGCACCGACTCCTCGGCGACGAGCGGGTTGGCGATCTCGATGCCGTCGCCCGGCCAGCCCGCTGCGCTCGAGGTCGCCGGGGGCGAGGAACGGCAGCGGCATCGCCTCGGACAGCGCCGCGCCCGACGAGCAGCGATCGCAGGCGCCGGCGCTCGAGCTGGTCGCTCGGTCAGCCGGCCGGCATGCGGCGACGGCGGCAGGCGGGTGCCGATGGCGGCGTAGCCGTAGTGCCGGGCCACCTCCTCGACCACGTCGATCTCGCTCGACGAGTCGTAGCGCCACGACGGGATGGTGACGTCGGTGTCGTCGCCGCCGCACCGTCGGCCTCGAAGCCGATCGGCGCCAGCAGCCTCGCGATCTCGTCCGCGTCGAGCGCCGTGCCGAGCAGGCGGTTGACCCGGCCGGTGCGCACCCGGACCGGCCGGCGCTCGGGCAGCTCGCCCCGCACGTCGACGGTGCCGGCCTCGAGCCGGGCACCGGAGGACGCCGACCAGCTCCGCGAAGCGGCGGTGGGCCAGGTCGATGACCTCGGGATCGGTGCCCTTCTCGAACCGGGCCGACGCCTCGGACCGCAGCCGCAGCCGGCGCGACGTCTTGGCGATGCCGATCGGCAGGAACCACGCCATCTCGAGCAGCACGTCGGTGGTCGACGCGTCGATCTCGGTGTCGGCGCCGCCCATCACCCCGGCGATGCCCACCGGGCGGCCGTCGCCGTCGCAGATGAGCAGGTCGTCGCCCGTGAACGTGCGCTCGACGCCGTCGAGCGTGACCATGGACTCGCCCGGCCGGGCCCGGCGCACACGCAGCCCGCCGCCCGGCACCTTGGCCAGGTCGTAGGGGTGGTTGGGCTGCCCCAGCTCGAGCATCACGTAGTTGGACACGTCGACCAGCGATGTTGATCGGCCGCATGCCCAGCAGCGTCAGCCGCCGGGCGATCCAGCCGGGTCGGACTCGCCCACCGTCACGCCGCGCAGGACCCGGGCCGTGAAGCGCCCGCACAGGTCGGGCGCCTCGACCTCGACGGTCACGTCGCCGACGACCGCGGCCGGCACGTCGTCGACCGCCGGCTCGGGCAGCGAGAACGGCACGCCCAGCCGGGCCGCCAGGTCGCGGGCCACGCCGGCCACCGACATGGCGTCGGGCCGGTTGGGGTTGATCTCGAGGTCGTAGAGCGACGTCGGACCCGATGCCCATCGCCTCGGCGAACGGGGTACCGACGGGCAGCCCGGCCGGCAGGATGAGGATGCCGCCGTGGTCGGTCGCCGAGCCCCAGCTCGCGGGCCGAGCACAGCATGCCGTTCGACCACTCGCCGCGCAGCTTGCGCCGGCCGATCTCCATGCCGTTGGGCATGATGGTGCCCACGGTGGCGAGCGGCACCAGGTCGCCGACGGCCATGTTGAAGGCGCCGCACACGATCTGCAGCGCCTCGCCGTCGCCGGTGTCGACGTCGACGAGCTGGATCTTGTCGGCGTTCGGGTGCGGCCGGGTGGCCAGCACCCGGGCCACGACGACGCCGTCGAGCCCCTCGCCCAGGATGTCGAGCTGCTCGACGGCCATGCCCAGGTCGCTCATCTGCTCGCCGAGCGCGACGGGGTCGCCCTCGATGGGGGCGAAGTCTCGGAGCCAGGACAGCAGGACCTTCATCGGTGTCCTCGGGGGTTACGAGCCGCTCGAGCGCTCAGAACTGCGTCAGGAAGCGGATGTCGTTGGTGAACAGGTCGCGGAGGTCGTCGACCCCGTGGCGGGCAGCGGCGAGCCGGTCGATGCCGAAGCCGAAGGCGAAGCCCTGCCACTCCTCGGGGTCGAGGCCGCAGTTGCGGAGCACGTTGGGGTGCACCATGCCGCAGCCGCCGAGCTCGAGCCACGTGCCGTCCGGGCGCTGGATGTCGAACTCGGCCGACGGCTCGGTGAAGGGGAAGTACGACGGCCGCAGCCGCGACGTGAAGTCGCCCCCGAAGTAGGCCTTGGTGAAGGCGTCGATGGTGCCGGCCAGGTCGGCGAACGTGATGTCGTGGTCGACGACCAGCCCCTCGATCTGGTGGAACACCGGCATGTGGGTGGCGTCCGCCGTGTCGCGACCGGAAGACCCGCCCCGGCATGACCGCGTAGATACGGCGGCGGTGTCTCGGTCATGACCCGCACCTGCACGGGCGACGTGTGCGTGCGCAGCAGCGTGCTGCCCCGCTCGCCGTAGTCGACGTACAGGGTGTCGTACTCGTCGCGGGCCGGGTGGTCGGGCGGGAAGTTGAGCGCCCCGAAGTTGTACCAGTCGGTCTCGACCTCGGGCCCCTCGGCCACCGTGAAGCCCATGCCGACGAACACGTCCTCGAGCTCCTGGATGGCCTGGGTCACGAGGTGCAGGTGGCCGGCGGGGCGGCCGGGCAGCACCTCGGTCAGGTCGAGCCGCTCGGCCAGGAGCTGCTCGGCCCGCTGCGCCGCCTCGAGCACCGCACGGCGCTCGGTGGCCGCGGTGCGTACGGCCTCGTTGGCGGCATTGAGGACCTTGCCCACCGTGCGACGCCCGTCGTCATCGAGCGAGCCCAGGCTGCGGCGCAACCCGGTGAGCGGCGACCGCTTGCCCGTCACCTGCGTCTCGATGGTGCGGAGCTCGTCGACCGTGGCGGCCGCGGCCAACCGGGCGCGGGCGTCGTCCTCGAGCCGGCCGATCTCGGCGACCAGGTCGTCGGCGGACTCGGGGGTGGGGCTCTGGTCGGTCATGTCGTCGTGCACCCTGCCGCCCGCGGCGGCGTCTCGTCCAGTCGATTGCCCTGCCCGCGCGCGCTCTCGTGGGCGGTGTCGCGAGCCCGGCGTTGGCGCAGTGCCTCGAAGCACAGGATGGTTCCTGCCATGGCCACGTTCAGCGACTCGGCACGGCCCTGCATCGGGATGGTCACCGCGGTGTCGACGGCGGCCGCCACCGCGCCGGGCAGCCCGTGGGCCTCGCTGCCCAGCACCACGGCCACCGGGCCGGTCAGGGCGACCTCGTCGTAGGGGCGCGCCCCGCGGGCCACGGTCGCCACCGTGCCGACGCCGGCCGCCGCCAGCGCGGCGAACGCGGCCGCCGACTCGCCGTCGCGGACCACAGCCAGCCGGAAGATCGACCCGGCCGACGAGCGCACGCACTTGGGGCCGAAGGGGTCGACGGCGCCGTCGCAGAACAGCACGGCCCCCGCCCCTGCCGCCTCGGCCGAGCGCAGCAGCGTGCCAGCGTTGCCGGGGTCGGTCACGCCCACCAGCACCAGGGCCAGCGGCCCGGCGAGCGCGACGGCGTCGGCCGGCGACAGCTCGGGCAGCAACGCCACCGCCGCGACTCCCTGGGGCGTGACGGCGTCGACCGCCCGGGCCAGCTCGGCCTGGCGAGTGCGTCGCACCGTGGCGCCGGCAGCGGCGGCCCGCTCGAGCAGGTCGTCCGGGCACCCGGGCTCAGCGACCACCTCGTCGAGCGCGACCTCGGCGTCGAGCGCCTCGGCCAGCAGCATCGGCCCGTCGATCACGAACGCGCGCTCGTCGGAACGCGCACTGCGGCGCCCCGAGAGGCGCCGCAGCCGCTGCATGCTGTGATGTCGAGCGCCGATCGGATCGGCCATCGCCTGTGGCGAACCCGGCCGGCCTAGGCCGACGCGGACGTGGTCCCGGCGGCGTCGTGCGCGGCCAGGGCGGTGGCCACCAGCGACGCGAACGCCGCGTCGTCGGTCACGGCCAGGTCGGCGAGGACCTTGCGGTCGACCTCGATGCCGGCGACGCGCAGCCCGGCCACGAACACGCTGTAGCTCGTGCCGTTCTGTCGGCAGGCGGCGTTGATGCGCTGGATCCACAGGCGCCGGAAGTCGCCCTTGCGGGCCCGACGGTCGCGGTAGGCGTACTGCAGGCTGTGCATCACCTGCTCGTTGGCGGCGCGATAGGACCGGCTCTTGTTGCCGTAGTAGCCCTTCGCCGCGCTCGAGCGTGACACGGCGCTTCTTCTTGGAATGGACGGATCGCTTCACCCGGGCCACGGGGAGCTCCTTTCGTCGATCAGGTGCGGGGGACGGCGGTTGCGCACGGGCGCCTCGCCGGTGTGCCGGGTGCTCGCGTGCGACCACCCGGCGGCGGCGTCATCGCCGGCCGAGCATGCGGTTGATGCGAGCCTCGTCGCCAGGAGCCACGCCCTCTTCGCGCCCGAGCCGGCGCTTGCGGGCCGGCGACTTCTTCTCGAGGATGTGGTTCTTGTTGATCTGCCGGCGGCGCAGCTTGCCGGTGCCGGTGACCTTGAACCGCTTCGCTGCGCCGCGGTGCGTCTTCATCTTGGGCATGACGTGTCCTCGTGTCGTCGGGCGACGGCCGGCGGGGGCTCCCGCCTAACCGTCGCTCGGCTGATCCTGTTGGGCCTGCTGGCCCGTCTCGGCCGGGCCGGCGGCATTGACGGGCGTGGGTTCGGTCGTCGGCGTCTCGGCCGTAGCAGTGGGCGCCGCATCCGGGCCCGGCGTCGCCGGGGCCGCCTGCGCACCCCCGTCGGCCTCGGACTGGCGCTTGGCCCGCTCCGTCGCGGCCTGGGCCTTGCGGTCCGGGCCGAGCACCATCGTCATGTTGCGGCCGTCCTGCCGGGGGAAGATCTCGACCTTTCCCAGGTGCTCGACCGCACTGACAACGTCGTCCAGGATGCGCCGCCCCAGCTCGGGGTGGTGCATCTCACGCCCACGGAACGTGAGCGTGACCTTGACCTTGTGGCCATCCTGCAGGAAGCGCTCGACCTTGCGGGTCTTCGTGTCGAAGTCACCCCTGGAGATCTTCGGGCGGTACTTCATCTCCTTGAGGGAGACGTTGCTCGCCTTGCGCCTCGACTCCTTGGCCTTCTGTGCCGCCTCGTACTTGTACTTGCCGTAATCCATGATCCGGCACACGGGCGGGTTCGCCTGCGCTGCCACCTCGACCAGGTCGAGGTCTGCGGCGCGGGCGATGGAGAGGGCCTCGGGCAGGGGCTTGATGCCGATCTGCTGACCGTCCGGACCGACGAGGCGTACCTCGCGTGCGCGGATGCGCTCGTTGATCCGGGGCTCGTTGTTCGCCGGCGTAGCTATCGCCGCTCACTCCTCATAAATGCGCAGACACCTCCGTACGCATGGGCTTCCAGAACTGCCAACCCGACACCGGCCGAAAACGACGAACGGACGCCGGAGGAAAGCCGACGTCCGCCAAGGGCAAAGCCCGTTGCGACCAATCGACCCGGACGCACGACGTCTTGCGACTGTGGCCGGGTGGGGGCACCCCGACCCTCGGCGACTTGCTCATTGCCGAGGCGGGCCCCGCTTCCCTTGAAGTTGTGCGTCGTAGGCTACCAGCGAGCGAGCACGTGTCCACAACGCCGCCCATGTGGGCGTCGGTGACCGGCACCACCTCCGCTACCGTCGGGGGAACCATGAGCAGCTTATGGACGCCGTCAGGCGAGCATCCCGTCGATCGCCCGGGCGGGCAGGGTGGCCAGGCCCCCTCCGGTCCCCCACCGTCGGGCCGGGCGGGCCCCCCGCCCACCGGCCCCGCGGCGCCCGCCCCGCCCACCGGGGACGAGCCCGAGCTCACGCCCGAGGAGCGCGCCGCCGCCGAGGAGTACGCCCGCGAGCTCGACAGGGCCCGCCAGCAGTTGCTCGAGACACCGGCCGGCCTGGTCGTCGGCCAGCAGGCTCTGCAGTTCTACGAGGTGGCCGCGCTCCACCTGTCCCAACCGGAGCCGCGCCTCGACGACGCCCGCATCGCCATCGACGCCCTGTCGGCGGTGGTCGACGCCCTCGGCTCCCGCCTCGGCGAGGCCGAGACGCCGCTGCGCCAGGCGGTCAACCAGCTCCAGCTCGCCTTCGTCGAGGCGTCGCGGACATCCGCGCCGGCACCCGGCGACTGACCACCGGGGCGGCGCGGTGACAACCGATGGGGGGACGGGCACGGGGCCCGGAGCAGACGCACGACCGCGCCGCGGGCTCCGCCTCGCCGTCGTGCTGGGCCTCGCGGTCGTGGTCGCTGCCGTCGGGCTCGGGGCGGTGGCGCTCGCCACCGGCCGCTCGTCGGACGGCGGCGACGACCCCCACGGCGACGACGACCGACTCGACGTCGCCATCGTGGGCGACTCGCTCATCGAGCAGTCGATCGACCAGCTCCAGGTGCACGCCGACGACAGGGGGCTGACCGTCGAGTCGTTCGCCTTCGGCGGCAGCGCCCCGTGCGACTGGATGGACGTGTTCGAGGGGTACGCCGACACACGCCCCCGCCAGCTGATCATCTCGTTCGCCGGCAACGACAGCACGCCGTGCATCAACCCCGGGGGCGGGCCGCCCCGCGACCCGCAGACCATCGCCGATGCCTATGCCGAGATCATGCCCGGCATCGTGGACCTGTTCGCCGACAGCGGTACCGAGGTGTACGTGGTCGTGCCCCCGCCCGTGGGCGAGCCCGCGTCCGAGCCGGCGGCCGCGGCCATCCGCACCATGTACCGCGACCTGGCCGACGACCGACCGGCCGTCACGGTCATCGATCCCGCGCTCCTCCTCGGGCCGGACGGGCAGTTCCACCTCGCCCTCGCGTGTGAGGCGTGGGAGTCAGCCGAGTGCGGCGCCGACGGCACCGTCCGGGTGCGCAACGACGACGGCATCCACCTGGCCCCGGCCGGCGGCGAGCGCTATGCCCGCACGCTGCTCGACGGCATCGGCCACCCCGTCGACGGCTGATCCCGAGCCGGGCCACGCGCCGACCGACCCGGCGGCCCCGCTCGGCAGGGGCTACAGGGCGGTGATCTGGGCGGCCTCCCAGCGACCCAGGCGACCGGCCACCACGGTGAACCGCACCGGCGTGCCCACCACGATGGTGCGGGAGCCGTCGGCGATGGCGGTGCAGTGGAACGGCAGCACGGCGCCCTCGTCGGTGCGCACCTCGCCGAGCCCCCGCGGGTCGTCGAACGACTCGACGACTCCGGTGGCCGGGGCGTTCGGCACCTCGTTCATCAGTGCACGATCTTCGACAGGGGCAGCTCGATGATGTCGGACGCGCCCGCGTCCTTGAGCGCCGGGATGAGGGTGTTGATCTCGGATTTGGCGACGACCGTCTCGACGGCGTACCCGCCCTGTCCGAACAGCTCGGACACGGTGGGGGCCTTCATCGACGGCACCAGGGCGATGACCTGGTCGAGGTTGCCCGCCCCGACGTTGAGCTTGACCAGCACCTTGTCCCGGGCCTCGAGCACGCCGTCGAGCAGCACCTTGAGCTGCAGCATGGCCTGGCGCTTGGCCGGGTCGTCGTGGGCGGCGCGGTTGGCGACGAGCGCGGTGAAGCTGGGCAGGACCTCGCCGATGATCTTCAGCTTGGCCGCCCGCAGCGCCCGACCCGTCTCGGTGCCGTCGACCACGCAGTCGACGATGTCGGGCACCTTGGCCTCGGTGGCGCCGTAGGACAACCGGACGTCGGCCGTGACGCCCCGCTCGGCGAAGAACCGGCGGGTGAGGCCGAGATACTCGGTCGACACCCTCACGCCGTCCGGCAGGTCCTCGACCTTGTCCCACGGCGAGTCCTCGGGCACGGCGACCACGATCCGGAACGGCTTCGCCGACGTCTTGGAGTACTGGAGCTCGCCGAGGATCACGACGTCGCTCGCGGTCTCCTCGACCCAGTCTCGCCCGGCGATGCCCAGGTCGAACAGGCCGTCGGCCACGTAGCTGGGGATCTCCTGGGGGCGCAGGATGCGCACCTCGTCGATGCGCGGATCGGCGATCGTGGCCTTGTACTCGACGCTGGACGAGCGGTTGACCGACAGGTCGGCCGCGTCGAACAGCTCGAGGGTGGCCCGCTCGAGCGAGCCTTTGGGGAGGACGAGCTTCAGCACGGCGTGGAGGGTAGGCATCGACGCACGGCGCGGGGGAATCGAAATCGCTCGGAGCGGCCGCGGTCCGGAACCGGTCAGCCGGCGGCAGGTGTGTGGCGCCGGGCGATGTGTGCCATCTCGACGGCCACGAGCGCGGCCTCCTCGCCCACGTTGTGGCCGCCGGGCCCTTGCGAACGGGCCAGGGCCTGGCCCTCGTCCTCGGTGGTGAGCACGCCGAAGGCCACCGGCACGCCGGTGGTGAGCTGCACCTGCTGCACGCCGCGGGCGCACTCCCCCGCCACGATGTCGTAGTGGGTGGTCTCGCCGCGGATGACCGCGCCGATGCAGACGACGGCGTCGACCCGCCCCGACGTCGCCAGCGCCCGGGCACCGAACGGCACCTCGAACGACCCCGGCACGGACACCTCGACCACGTCGTCGGCGGCCACGCCGAGGGCTTTGAGCCCGCGCTCGACCCCCTCGGCCAACCGGTCGACGATCTGCGCGTTCCACCGGGCCCGCACCACGCCGATGCGCAGCCCCGACCCGTCGAGCCCGTCGGGCGCACCCGCCCGGGCGGTCCCCTCAGCCACTCACGTCTCCCGCGTCGACCAGCCCCGCCTCACAGCACATCGTCGAGGCCCTCGAGCAGGTGGCCCATGCGCTCGCGCTTGGTGCGCAGGTAGGCGATGTTCTCGGGGTTGGGCTCGGTCAGCAGCGGCACCCGCTCGGTGATCTTGAGGCCGAACCCCTCGAGCCCGCCCCGCTTGGCCGGGTTGTTGGTGAGCGTGCGCATGGTGGTGATGCCCAGGTCGACCAGGATCTGGGCGCCGATGCCGTACTCGCGGCTGTCGACGGGCATGCCGAGAGCCAGGTTGGCGTCGACCGTGTCGTGCCCCTGCTCCTGCAGCGCGTAGGCCTGGAGCTTGTGGCCGATGCCGATGCCCCGACCTTCGTGCCCCCGTAGGTACACGACGACGCCCAGGCCCTCCTCGGCGATGCGGCGCATCGACTCGTCGAGCTGGGGGCCGCAGTCGCACCGCAGCGAGCCGAACACGTCGCCGGTGAGGCACTCGCTGTGCACGCGCACGAGCACGTCGTCCTCGCCTTGCACCGCGCCCCGCACGAGCGCGAGGTGCTGCTCGCCGTCGATCACGGACTCGTAGGCGTAGCAGGTGAAGTCGCCCCATTGCGTGGGGATGCGGGCCTCGGCCACCCGCTTGACCAGCTTCTCCGTCTGGCGGCGGTAGCGGATGAGGTCGGCGATGGAGATGAGCAGCAGGTCGTGCTCGGCGGCGAACCGCTCGAGCTCGGGTGCCCGGGCCATGTCGTCCTTGGCCTCGTTGACCAGCTCGCACAGCACCCCCGCGGGGTAGAGCCCCGCCATGCGCGCCAGGTCCATGGCCGCCTCGGTGTGGCCGGCCCGCTTGAGCACGCCGCCCTCGCGGGCCTCGAGGGGGAAGATGTGGCCGGGACGCAGCAGGTCGGTGGGGCGGGTGGACGGGTCGACCAGCGCCTTGATGGTCGTGGCGCGGTCGTGCGCCGAGATGCCGGTGCTGGTGTCGTGCCGGTAGTCGACGCTGACCGTGAACGCCGTGCGCATGCTCTCGGTGTTGTTGGCCACCATCAGCGGCAGGTCGAGCTCGCGGGCCCGCTCGCTCGTGACCGGCGCGCAGATGACCCCGGAGGTGTGGTGGAGGAAGAACGCGATGGCCTCGGGCGTGGCGAACTCGGCCGCCATGATGAGGTCGCCCTCGTTCTCGCGGTCCTCGTCGTCGACGACGATGACGATCTCGCCCCGCCCGATGGCGGCGACGGCATCTTCGATCTTGGCGAAGGGCATCAGCTGTCCTTTGACGAGGCCGCGGGCGACGCGCCCGCGTTCCAGGTGAGCAGGCGCTCGACGTACTTGACCGTCACGTCCACCTCGAGGTTGACGCGGTCGCCGGGCCCCCTGTGCCCGAGCGTGGTGACGGCCGCGGTGTGCGGGATGAGGGCGACGGTGACGCCGTCGTCGAGCACGTCGACGATGGTCAGGCTGACGCCGTCGACGGCGATCGAGCCCTTCTCGACCACGTAGCGGAGCAGGTCGCGGGGGATGCGCACGCGCAGGTCGAGGGCCGGATCGACGATCTCGCCCACCCCGTCGACGTGGCCCTGCACGATGTGGCCGCCCAGGCGGTCCTGGGCGCGCACGGGGCGTTCGAGGTTGACGCGGTCGCCCGGCTGGCGGTCGCCCAGGGTGGTGCGCTTGAGCGTCTCGTCCGACACATCCGCGTCCCACCAGCCGTCGCCCTGGTCGACGAGCGTGAGGCAACATCCGTCGACGGCGATCGAGTCGCCGGTCTTGGCGTCGTCGAGCACCCTGGTGGCCGAGATGCGGACGCGGCCCGGCGCGATCGACGCGACCGATCCGAGCTCCTCGACGATGCCGGTGAACATCAGTGCGCACCCTTCGACAGGACGCAGCCAGCGGCGCCGCTGGCCGGGGAGACGTGTGCGGGATGTCGAAGGGGGCGCACTAGGTACTCCTCGTGGGTTGCAGGTCGACGCGGATGTCGTCGCCCAGGGCTGTCGCACGGCTGATCCGCCCGCGCCAGACATCGCTCATCGTGGCGGCTCCGGCACCGGAGAACAACCCGCGGGCGTCGTCGCCGCCGAACAGGACCGGCGCCAGGTAGACCACGTAGGCGTCGACGAGACCGGCGCGGTGGAACGCCCCCGCCACCGAGGCACCCCCCTCGACCAGCACCTGAAGCACGTCGCGGGCGCCGAGGTCGTCGAGGATCTCGCCCAGGTCGCCGTGCACCTCGAGGCAGGGGTGAACCTTGGCACCCTCGGGTGCCCGCCCCAGCACCACCCGCAGCGGGTCGCGCCCGCTGACGTGGCGCACGGTCAGCTCGGGGTCGTCGGTGCGCACCGTGCCCGCGCCCACCAGGATGGCGTCGCTCTCGGCCCGCAGGCGGTGGGCGTCGGCCCGCGCCGCCTCGCCGGTGATCCAACGGCTGGTGCCGTCGGGGGCCGCGGTGCGCCCGTCGAGGCTGGCCGCCAGCTTGAGCACCACGTGCGGGCGGCCGGTGGTGCGATGGGTGAGGTAGGGGGCGAGTTGCTGGGCGATCACGTCGGCGGCGACGCCCGTGGTCACTTCGACACCCGAGGCGCGCAGTCGCCCGACCCCTCGCCCGCTCACCTGCGGGTCCGGGTCGAGGATGCCGACGACCACCCGGCCCACGCCCGCGGCGACGAGGGCGTCGGCGCACGGTGGGGTGCGCCCGTGGTGGCTGCAGGGCTCGAGGGTCACGTACGCGGTGGCGCCGGCGAGGTCGATGCCCGCCTGCCGGGCCGCGGCCAGGGCCGAGGCCTCGGCGTGGGGCCCGCCGGGCGGCTGGGTGGCACCTTCGGCCACCGCGCCGTCGGTGGCCACGATCACGCACCCCACCCAGGGGTTGGGCGACGTGGTGGTGCGTACGCCGGCCGCCAGCTCGATCGCCCGGGCCATGCGCCGGTGGTCGGCGTCGACCGACATCTGCGGTGTCACGGTGGGCAGCGTACGGGCGCCGGTCACGCCTCGAAATTAGAACACGTTCTAATTTCGGTCAAGGAGGCCCAGGTCCGGCCGCGGGGCACACCCCTAAGGAGGCCGAGCGGATAGGGCGCTCGCCGCAGCCGACGCGTGGGAATTTGGCGCTGGACCACCAGCTCCACAGCCGGTCGACCAACAACACGGCGACCGCAACCCGCGCCGACGTGACGTATCCGCGCACGCTCTAATGCGGCCGGCCCCCCGAGAGCAGGTCGAGGGCGTGCGGCACGACGTCGACGACCGCGTCCAGGGTCTCGACGGCGCCTCGGGACGAGCCCGGGGTGTTGAGCACCAGCGCCGAGCCGACGGTGCCGGCCAATGCCCGCGACAGCCGACCCAGCGGGCTGGCCAGCCGCATCGCCTCGGCCAACCCCGGTGCCTCGCGCTCGAGCACCACGCGGGTGCCCTCGGGGGTCAGGTCGCGGGGCCCGAACCCCGTGCCACCGGTCGTCACAACCAGCCCGGCGAACCCGGCGGTCAGCTCGGTGAGCGCGGCGGCCACCGCCTCGACGCCGTCCTCGCTGACCCGCCGCTCGACGACGTCGAACCCTGCGCCGGTCAACCGGTCGGCGAGCGCCACACCCGACCGGTCCTCGCGGGTGCCCTCGGCCACCCCGTCGGACACGGTCAGCACCTTGGCCTGCCACGTTCGTTCGGCCGTCTCCATCCCCTGCCCCTCCTCGTCATTCCGGATCATCGGACGGCCGGCGGACGTAGCGGAACAGGCACATGCCGTCGGTGCCGGCCGTCTGCGGGAGCAGGATCGCACCTCGGCCCCACGGTTCCCAGGGCTCGGCCGGGCGCGGGACCGGCACCAGGTCGGGGCGGTCGGCGGCCAGCCACGCATCGATGCCCGTCGACTCGGCCACGGTCAGCGTGCACACCGAGAACACCAGCGTGCCTCCCGGGCGGACCAGGTCGGCGGCCGCCGCCACCAGCCGGCGCTGCAGCGCCGCGAGGCGCTCGACCGCCGCGGGCTCGACGCGCCAGCGCAGGTCGGCCCGGCGGCGCAGCGTGCCCAGCCCCGAGCAGGGGGCGTCGACCAGCACCCGGTCGAAGCTGCCGACCGGCCACGGTGGCCGCGTGCCGTCGGCGACCACGACCGCCAGGCGCTCGCCGACGCCCACCCGCTCGGCGTTGCCGCGGACCAGCCGGGCGCGGCCCAGGCGGAGGTCCGCACCCACCACCCGGGCGCCGGCGGCCGCCAGCGCGGTCGCCTTGCCCCCGGGAGCAGCGCACACGTCGAGCACCCGCTCCCCCGGCCGCGCCTCGACCGCGGCGGCCACGGCCTGCGAGCCGGGGTCCTGCACGTAGCCGTCGGCCCGCTCGGACACCGTCGCCGGCTCGTTCATCGTCGCCAGCGCCGCCAGCGCCCGCTCGCGGCCGAGCGCCTCGCTCAACTCGTCGAGCACCCAGTCGGGGACGCTCAGGCGGGTGGCGTCGTCGGGCCAGCTCGTGGGCGCATCCGCCACCCGCCGGAGCACGGCGTTGACCAGCCCCCGCGCCGGCCGGGGGGCGACCCCGACGGTCTCGCCCACCGCGGCATGG
Organism: uncultured Acidimicrobiales bacterium; assembly: GCA_963735395.1. GTDB lineage: Bacteria > Actinomycetota > Acidimicrobiia > Acidimicrobiales > VFJN01 > ZC4RG19. The sequence continues at coordinate 164,525 of CAVTKV010000007.1, forward strand.
GGCGGCACGCCGGCGAAGGCCAGCTGGTAGGCGCCCAACCGCAGTGCGTTGCGCACCCGGCCGTCGACCGGCCGGGCCAGGAACCGGTCGACCAGATAGTCGCAGGCCCGCCGCATGCGGGTCGTCCCGTACACGAGGTCGGTGACGAACCGGCGGTCTGCCCCGGCCAGCCGCGACCTGTCGAGGGCGCCCGACAGCGCCAGGTTGGCGTAGGCGCCCTCGTCATCGATGCGGTCGAGCACGTCGAGGGCCACGGCCCGGGCGGTGGTCACCGTCCGAGCCCGGCGGGGACGGCGCCCGAGACCCCGTTGGCCCAGGCCGCGGCCGACATGCGCCGGCGTCCCTCTGGCTGCACCTCGACCAGCCAGATAGGCCCGTCGCCCGCGGGTACCTCGACGGCGTCGCGGCCCGCGGGCGACAACGCGGTGCGCCACACCTTGAGCCGGCTGCCGTCGTGGGTCGTCCACGCGCCGCCCACCCGCACCACCCGGTGGATCACGACGGCGGGCGTGCGCCAGTCGACCGCCAGCTCGGCCACGTCGATCTTGTGGGCATATGTCGGCTCGCCTCGCTGCGGCTGGGGCTCGCCCAGGCCGCGGGCGAGGTTGGCGACCAGCAGGTCGGCACCGAGCCGCGCCAGGCGGGCGCGCAGGTCGTCGGCGGTGTCGTCGACGCCGATCGGCAGCTCGACCCGGTCGTACACGCCCCCCGTGTCGAGCCCCTCCTCCACCACCATCAGGTCGACGCCGGTGCGCTCGTCGCCGGCCAGGATGGCCCGCTCGACCGGTGCGGCTCCCCGCCACCGCGGCAGCAGCGAGAAGTGCAGGTTGACCATGGGCAGCGCGGCCAGGACGTGGGGCTTGATCAGGCGACCGAACGCCACCACCACGCCCAGGTCGGCGCCCGCGGCCAGCGCGTCGTCGATCGTGTCGGTGACGGGTAGGCCCAGATCGAGGGCCGCCTGCTTGACCGGCGACGGCGACGTGCGCCCGCCGCGACCCCGGCGCCTGTCGGGCTGGGACACGACGAGGGCCACCTCGTGTCCCGCGTCGACCAGTGCCCGCAAGGTGACCACAGAGGTCTCGGGCGTGCCCAGGAAGACGATGCGGCCCGGGTGGCGGGGCGCCGGGGGCGGGCTCACCTACCGAAGGAGATGCCGCCGCCCTTGGGCTCGGCATCGGCCAGGACCGACGGGCCGATGCCCAGTTCGCGGATCGTCTTCAGTGCTTGCTTGCGGGTGTCGGCGTCGAGCCGTTCGAGCAGCAGCACGCCGTCGAGGTGGTCGAGCTCGTGCTGGAAGCAGCGGGCCAGGATCTCGTCGGCCTCGATCGACACCTCGTTGCCGTCGAGGTCGACGCCGCGCAGGTGCACCTGCGCGGGCCGGACGATCTCCCACGACAGGCCGGGCACCGACAGGCAGCCCTCTTCGTAGGCCCACTCGCCGTCGCTCTCGACGATCTCGGGGTTGATGAGCGTCCTGGGCCCGTCGCCCACGTCGTACACGAACAGGCGCTTCTCGACGCCCACCTGGGGTGCCGCCAGGCCCAGCCCGGGGGCGTCGTACATGGTGACGATCATGTCCTCGGCCAGCTTGGCCAGGCGCCCGTCGATGGTGGTGACCTCGGCGGCGCGCTGGCGGAGCACCGGGTCGCCGACCATGCGGATGCTGTAGGGAGCCATGAACCGCAAGGCTACCGTCGCTGCCGTGAGCGAGCGTCCTGCCCAACCGCACTACTTCTCGCCCTCGCCGGGCGCGCCGTCGCGGCCGTCGACGCTGCGGCTCGACCTGCCCGACCTGTCGCTCGCGCTGCAGGCCGACCGGGGGGTGTTCTCCGCCGGCCGCATCGACCCCGGCACCAAGGTGCTGCTGCTCGAGGCGCCGTCGCCGCCCGCGGCGGGCGACCTGCTCGACCTGGGCTGCGGGTACGGCCCCATCGCGCTCACCCTGGCCACCCGGTCGCCCCGGGCGACCGTGTGGGCGGTCGACGTCAACGAGCGCGCCCTCGACCTGACGCGGGCCAACGCGGCCGCCGCCGGGCTGGCCAACGTGCGGGTGTCCACGCCCGATGCGGTGCCGGCCGAGGTGCGGTTCGCCGCCATCTGGTCCAACCCGCCGGTGCGGGTGGGCAAGGCGGTGCTGCACGACCTGCTCGGCATGTGGCTCCGCCGGCTCGGCGACGACGGCCGCGCCGTGCTGGTCGTGCAGAAGCACCTCGGCGCCGACTCGCTGCACCGGTGGTTGCAGCAACAGGGCTGGCAGGTCGAACGACGCACCAGCCGCATGGCGTACCGGGTGCTGGACGTGCGCCCGTCCATCCACCGCACACCGGGCGACGCCGACACCGACGCCGACGCCGACGCCGACGCCGACGCGGGTGCACCGTGACCCGCCAGCTCGACTCGACGGGGCTCAAGCGGCTGCACCGAACGTGGCGGCGGCGGTCGGTCGGGCAGGTCGGCCTGTTGCTCGACAACGTGCAGTCGCCGTTCAACGTGGGCTCGATCCTGCGCACGGCGGCCGCGCTCAAGGTGGATCACCTGTGGCTCGTCGGCGACACCGCGTCGCCCACCGACGCCAAGACGGGCAAGACCGCCCTCGGGTCGCAGCGGTTCGTCGAATGGACCTGGCACGACACGGCGGCGCTCGGCGCCGAGGCCGCCCGCAACAGCGGCTATCGCATCGTGGGCATCGAGCTGACCGAGGACGCCACCCCGCTGCCCGCGCTGCGCATCGACGGGCCGGTGTGCCTGATGATCGGCCACGAGGACCGGGGCCTGCCGCCCGCCTCGCTGGCCCTGTGCGACGACGTGGCGTTCATCCCCCAGCTCGGGCGCATCGGCTCGCTCAACGTGGCCACGGCCACTGCCATCGCCCTCTACGAGGTGCGCCGGCGCGGTTGGACGGCCGACGTGCCGACCGAGGGCTGAGAAATCCACGGGGTGCTCGCGGCGCCCCCTGCCTACCCTCGATCCGGTGAACGGTCCCACGGTCCGCCCCATCACCGACGACGAGCTCGGCCCCTTCCTCGACGTCATCCGCACGGCCTTCCTCTCGCCGCCCATCGCCGACGAGGCTGTGGCCGTCCGCCGCACATACATCGACATCGAGCGCTCCATCGGTGCGTTCGACGCGGGGGGCCGCCTGTGCGGCGTGGCCCGCGCCTTCGCCACCCCGCTGACCGTGCCCGGCGGCGAGGTCACCGCCGGTGCGGTGAGCAGCGTCGGGGTGCTGCCGACGCACACCCGCCAGGGCCACCTCACCCGCATGATGCGCAACCAGCTCGACGACATCGCCCAGCGGGGCGAGCCGGTCGCCGCGCTGATCGCCGCCGAGTACCCGATCTACGGCCGCTACGGCTACGGCCCGGCCACCGAGGCCGTCGCCCTGCGCATCGACGCCGACGCGGCCACCTGGCGCGAGGCGCCGACCGGCTCTGTCGAGATCGTCGACAACGAGACCTTCGCCAAGGTCATCAGCGAGCTCTACGACCGCGCCCGGCGGGTGACGCCCGGCCACATCGGGTGGGAAGCCGTCTACTGGGAGATCGAGGCCGGTGTCACCGACCTGCACGACGGCGAGGACGACAAGCGACGCCACGCCACCAAGCTGGTGTGGCGCGACGACGCCGGCGAGCCGCAGGCGGCCACCAGCTACCAGGTCGACGAGTCGTGGGTGCACAACCGCCCGGCCAACACGCTCAAGTGCGAGGCGCTGGTGGCCACCTCGGCTCGCGCCGAGCACGAGATGCTGCGGTTCCTGGCCTCGGTCGACTGGGTGTCGGAGGTCACGGTGTGGCTCCGCCCGGTCGACGACCCCGCGCCGCTCGCCCTGGTCGACGGGCGGGCCGCCCGCCTGGACGACCGGTCCGACCAGACCTGGCTTCGCATGCTCGATGTGCCCGCCGCGCTCACCGCCCGCACCTATGCCACCAGCGGGTCCCTCGTCATCGACGTCGACGACCCCCTCGGGTTCGCCCACGGCCGGTTCCGGCTCGAGGCGGGGCCCGACGGCGCCGAGTGCAGGCCGACGACGGCCGACGCCGACCTGGCCGTCACCGCCGGCGCGCTCGGCGCGGCCTACCTGGGCGGGCAGAGTTGGGCGCGACTCGCCGACGTGGGGTGGGTCGACGAGCGCCGGGCCGGGTCCGTGGCCCGGGCGTCCGCGCTGTTCGCCGTCCCCCGCGCCCCGTGGGGCGCGGTCACGTTCTGATCCGCGCTCCAGCCAGGCCGGCGGCGGGCCGGCCCCGCGTCAGATGACCCTGTCGTTGCCGCCGTCCACCGCGATCTGAGCGCCGGTGGTGCGGGCGAACGTGGGCCCGCACAGCGCGACGACCGCGGCGGCCACGTGCTCGGAGCCGACCTCGGCGCCCAACACGTTCCGGGTGCGGTACTGCGCGGGCGTCAGGCCGTAGCTGGCGGCCCGCTCCGCGATCAGCGCGTCGCTCCACAGGCCCGTGTCGAACACCGCGTCCGGGTGCACCACGTTGACCCGGATGCCGTCGGGCCCCCACTCGAGTGCCGCCACGCGGGCGAGCTGGGTGAGCGCCGCCTTCGAGGCCGAGTAGGCCGCGGCGCCGACCCCCGGGGCCGGCACGTTCTTCGAACCGACCACCACCACGCTGCCTCCCACCGGCGAGACCCGCAGGAAGGGGTGCGCGGCGCGCAGCGCCACCAACGCTCCGCCGGCGTTGACGCTCAGGGCGCGCTCCCACGAGTCGGCGGACAGGCCGGCCACCGGCTCGGGTGCGGGGAACACACCTGCGTTGAGCACGAGGGCGTCGAGCCCGCCGAAGGCGCGGATCCCCCGGGCGATCGCGTCGTCGACGGCCCCCGCGTCGCTGGCGTCGCCGCGCACGGCGACGAAGTCGAGGGCGTCGGACACCTCCTCGACCGCAGCCAACAGGTCGAGCCCCACCACCGCCGCACCGGCGCCCAGCAGCGCCCGCGCCGTGGCCAGGCCGATGCCCGACGCGGCGCCGGTCACCAGCGCCACACGGCCCGCGAGCGGTGGTGGCGCGGGCCTGCGGGCCAGCTTGGCCTGCTCGAGCTCCCAGTACTCGACGTCGAACAGGTCGGCCTCGGGCACGCCGGCATAGCCGCCGAGCGCGACCGCGTGCTCGATGACCCAGATCGTGTGGTCGTAGATCTCCGCGGCCGCCGTCGCATCGCTGACCTGCCGGCCGGCGGCCACGAGGCCCAGCTCGGGGTCGACCACCACCCGGGGCGCCGGGTCGACGGGCACCAGCGGGCGGTCGCCCAGCCGGGCCCGGTGGCGGGCGACGTAGGCCTGGTAGTCGCTCACGTACCCGGCCACGTCGCGCCCCACCAGCGGCAGCCGCTTGGTGCGCACCACGTGGTCGGGCGTCGCCGGGCCCACCTGCGACACCGTGGACAGGTCGTCGCGGGCGGCGAAGCGCCGCGCCGCGTCACCTGTGTCCGAGCGCAGGACCATGGGCTGCGCGGCGGCGGCCGAGATGTCGCGGCGCAGCATGGCGAGCGCGCCGAGCTCGCCCTCGACGACGACGTCGGTGGCACGGCTCGCCAGCCCGCGGACGGCGCCGCCTGCGATCGTGCTGCCGGTCTCGTCGTCGGCCGTCGCGCCGCCGGGGACGCCGGCACCGGCGCCGAACGCGCTGGCGTCCCCCGCCCCGAACGCACCGACGTCGAGGTCGTCACCGAGGTCATCGCCCCCCGGGTCGCCGAGCACGTCGTCGGCACCGGCACCGTCGGCACCGTCGGCGTCGACCGCCGCGACGGCGGCCGCGGCGGGTGCCGCCGGCCGGGCCGCACCGGGGGCCTCGACGCGAGCCAGCGCCCGGGCCACCAGGTCGATGTGGTTCTCGTAGGCGGTGCGGGCGTCGTGGGCAAAGGTGAACAGCCCGTGGTTGAGCAGCACCATGCCGAGCGTGCCCTCGTGGCGCCCGGCCGGGAACCGCTCAGCGCACAGCCGGGCCAGCACGAAGCCGGGCATGACGTAGGGGACGACCACCACGTCGGTGCCGTACACCTCCTCGACCAGCGCCCGCCCGTCCGGCGTATTGGTCAGCGCCAGCACGGCATCCGCGTGGGTGTGGAGGACGAACCGGAACGGCAGGATGGCGTGCAGGATCGACTCCACCGACGGCGCCGGCGCGACTGCGTCGAGCGATGCCCCGACGAGCTCGTTGGCCATGCGGCTGTCGGTCAGCTCGACCAGCTCGGCCAGGCGGGCCACCGGGTCGAGGCGCAGGGGCGCGAACCCCGCCCGCTCGATCGAGGCCATGTCCCACCCGCTGCCCTTGACGTGCAGCACGTCGACCGGGTCGCCGAACACGTCGACCCCGGTCGTCTTGACGGAGCTGTTGCCCCCGCCCGCCAGAACGAGGGCCGGATCGGCGCCGAGCAACCGAGACGCGTACACCAACAGGTCGAGGTCGTCGGCCTGCGCGGCCGCCTCGTCGTCGTTCCACCGGCTCTTCACACCCGCTCCTGGTCGTTCGGCCCGCCCGCCGGGCGGTGCGATCCTGTCACGGCCCGCTCACCCGGGCCTGTCACCCTCGCCGGGTCGCACGACACGCGCCTCGGTGACGATCGCCGTGACCAGGTCCGCCGGCGTCACGTCGAACGCGGGGTTGACCGCCCGTGCGCCCGGCGGCGCCACCTGACGGCCGTCGAAGGCCACGACCTCGTCGGCGCCCCGGTCCTCGATCTCGATGCCCGCCCCGTCGGGCGTGGCGGCGTCGACCGTCGACTCCGGCGCCACCACCACGAAGGGGACGCCGGCGCGGGCGGCGGCCAGCGCCAGCGGGTAGGTGCCGATCTTGTTGGCGACGTCGCCGTTGGCCGCGATGCGGTCGGAGCCCACGACGACCGCGTCGACCAGACCCCGTGCGATCAGCGAGGGCCCGGCGCTGTCGACCACCAGCCGGTAGTCGGCACCCATCTCGTCCAGCTCCCATGCGGTGAGGCGCGCCCCCTGCAGCAGCGGTCGAGTCTCGTCCGCGTACACCCGCTCGAGGCGGCCGCGGGCGTGCACGGCCCGCACCACGCCCAGCGCCGTCCCGACGCCGACGCAGGCCAGCGCCCCGGCGTTGCAGTGCGTGTGCAGTCGCAGCCCGCGTGCGACGGGGGCATCGGCACCGGTGGGCCGGCACAGGTCCTCCAGCAGATCCGCGCCGCGGTCGCCCATCGCCTGGTTGGCGGCGACGTCCTCGGCCAGCACGGCGCGCGCCTCGGCCTCGACCGCGGCGTCGCCGTCGACCAGCCGGGCGGCCACCCGGTCCACGCCCCAGGCCAGGTTCACCGCGGTGGGGCGCGCCTGGCGCACCCGGGCCACGGCGCCGGCGACCTCGTCGGCGCTCCAGCCCTGGTCGCGACCCTGGCGGACGGCCAGGAGCACGCCCAGCGCCCCGGCGGCGCCCAGGGCGGGGGCGCCCCGCACCGCCAGCCGCCGGATGGCGGCGACGAGGTCGTCGACATCGGTGATGGTCAGGTAGCGCAGCTCGTGGGGCAACGCCGTCTGGTCGACGAGCACCACCGCGCCAGCTGCCTCGCCACCGGCGGGCCCCACGACCCAGTCGATCGTCCTCACCGCGCAACCCTACGCGGCGGCGGGAGCGGCGGGTCCGACCCATCGGCACCGGCCGAACCGGGGTGCGCCCAGCATCACTGGTGCCCCACTACGCTCGCGCTCCGCCGGACGCCGACCAATGATCGACCCTCTCACCGACCTTCTCGCCCTCGACGGCTTCCGCACCGGCGCCCTCTTCGGGTTCGCCGCCAGCCTGGGTGTCGCCCTCGTCGTCGTGGTCGGGCAGAGGGAGCGCCCGTGGGCGGGGCTGGCCTTCACCGCGGCCGCCGTGCTCGCACTGGCCGACGAGTTCACGGTCGAGGCCGACGTCGTCATCGGGCTGGTGCTCCTCGCCGCGGGCGGCTACCTCACGGCTCGCCGGGGCCCCGTAGTGCAGCTCGTCGCGGCCGTCCCCGGGGCGGTGGTGTTCGCGCGGGCCGCCGACCTCGACGCCCCCGACTGGGCCTCGCCCACGATCGTGGGGGTCACCCTCGTCGGTGGCGTCCTCGTGGCGGCGTTCGACCGCTCGTTCGGCGCCCAGGGACTGCCGCCGGTGCTGCTGGCCGTGACGACGCTCGGCATCTACCTCACCACGCCCGACACCGAGCACTCGGCGATCCTGCTCGGCGCGGCGCTGCCCGTGGCGCTGCTCGGCTGGCCGCGACCCCTGGCATCGCTGGGCGCGGGCGGTGCGTCGGCGGCGGTGGCGCTCGTCGCGTGGACGGTCGTCGTGGACGGCGCCGGACGCGACGGCGCCGTGGTCGGCGGCGTGGCCTGCCTGGGCATGCTCGTCGTCGAGCCGGTCGTGCGCTGGGCGTCGCGCCGTCCCGCGACGGCCGGGTCGACGCGGCCGATGCGCCACGCCCTCCTGGTGGCGGCACTGCACGTCGCCCTCGTCGCCGCCTGCGCCCGGGTGGCGGGGCTGCGATCGTCGGCGGCCGAGGCACTGGTGATCTGCGCGATGGCCTACCTCGTCGCCGCCGGGGTGCTCGTGTGGGGCACCCAACGACTGGACGCCGACGCCTAACCGGCCACGGCGCGCAGGTCAGACCCGGGTGGGATCGACCGACACCCGCAGCCGCCCGGCCGGGCGCTCGGCGACGGCCAGGGCGTCGCACAGCGTGACGTGGTCAGGGGCCCGCAGCAGCCAGCGGCCGTCGGACGGGCCCAGCACCTCGACGCCCAGCGGCGCGCCCAGCCCCTCGACGAACGCCGCGGCCGCCGCGCCCGACACCTCGGCCATCGCGGTCACCGGCGGGAACCGCAGCAGCTCCCGCCGCTCGCGCTCGGCCTGCGACGCGCGCGCCGGGTCGGCGTGCAGGGCGGCCTGCACTGCCTCGTGGCGGGGCACGAACGTCTGCACCACGACCCGTCCGCCGCCGGCCTTGTCGCCCACCAGCCGTGCGGCGCGGGCGAACAGACCGAGCGCCTGTTCGGCCGCCCGGTAGCGGGGGGCCAGCAGCTCCTGGTCGGCGTCGAGGAACGCCACCACGTCGGCCCGATCGATCTGGTGGAGCGTCGCCTCGGTGCCCACCACCACCCGGGTCCCCGGGCCGTCACCGGATGGGCGTGCCCCGGTCACCTCGTCGACCGGCTCACCGACGAGTGCCTGGATCTCGTCACGCACGCGGGTGACCCCCTGGCGCAACGCCTTCATCCGCCCCGCGCCGCATGCCGCGCAGACCAGTGGGCGGACCGTCCCGCACCGCGAGCACGACAGCTCGGTGTCGGACGGCTGCGAGACGGCCGCGTCACAGCGCTCGCAGCGGGCCAGCTCGCCGCACGCGGCGCAGGCCAGCAACCGGGCCCGCCCTGTGCGGTTGAGCACGCACAGGACCCGACGGTCGCTGCGCAGCAGGCGCACGAGCGGGGCGGGCAGCAGGCCCGTGTGGGGGTCTTCGCGCCGCATGTCGACCACGTCGACGACGGGCCACCCCGCCCGCTCGTCGACCCGCGAGAGCGTGACGAGGCGGCCCCAGTCGAGCGCCTCGAGCGAGGGACACGGCGAGGTGAGAGCACACGGCACCCCGGCCCGCCGGGCGCGCTCGGCGGCCACGTCGCGGGCGTGCCACGTGGGCGCCTGCTCCTGCTGGTGGGCCTCGTCGTGCTCGTCGACCACGACGACGGCGGCCAGCCCGGCCACCGGTGCCCACGCCGCCGACCGCGTGCCCACCACCGTGGCACCGGCCGCCCCTTGCGCCCAGTCGCGCGGGTGGAGGGCGACCGGCACACCGGCCCGGCGCATGCGGGTGCCGAGCGTGCGAGCCATGGCGGCCGTCGGGCACAGGACCAGCGCGTTGCCGCGGGCCGCGGCGGCCAGCGCCACCACCGCGGGGTCGGCGGCGGGCGGAAGGCGGATGACGGAGCGAGGGTGCGCCAGCGCGTCGGACGCCGACCGGAGCAGCGGGCCCTCGATCGTCGCCGAGGTGGCCGCGGGCCCGCGCGCACGCGGCGGCGGCAGGCCGCGCACGACCCGGTCGGGCGACGCCGTGCGCAGGAACGACGCCGGCCGGCCCGCCCAACGCCACGCCGCCCACTCGGCCAGCGCGATCAGGTCGGGCCCGGGGCCTCGCCCGGACCACTTGGCCAGCGGCCGCACCACGACCCCGGGCGGCGGATCGACGCCGACCGCGACGACCCAGCCGCCGACGCGCCGACCGGCCAACGCGATGCGGACCCGGTCCCCGACGCGCACCTGGTCCCCGAGCGACTCGGGGACCAGGTAGTCGAATGTCTTGCCGATGGCCGGCTCGTCGGGCAGGACGCGGACGACCTGCCCGCCGGCCATCTGGTTGTCGACCGGTGCGCGGTCCGGGATCAGAGGCCGAGCGCCGACTTGAGGTCGTCGACCCGGGTGGTCTGCTCCCAGGTCAGCTCCTTGTCGTTGCGACCGAAGTGACCGTAGGCCGCCGTCTTCTTGTAGATCGGGCGGCGCAGGTCGAGGTCGCGCAGGATGGCGGCCGGGCGGAGGTCGAACACGTCGTTGACCGCGGCGGCGATCATGGCCGGGTCGACCTTCTCGGTGCCGAACGTCTCGACCAGGGTCGACACGGGGCGGGCGACGCCGATGGCGTACGCCACCTGCACCTCGACCCGCTGCGCGGCGCCGGCGGCGACCAGGTTCTTGGCCACCCAGCGGGCGGCGTAGGCGGCCGAGCGGTCGACCTTGGACGGGTCCTTGCCCGAGAACGCACCGCCGCCGTGGCGGGCGGCGCCGCCGTAGGTGTCGACGATGATCTTGCGGCCGGTCAGGCCGCAGTCGGCGTGGGGGCCACCCAGCTCGAAGCTGCCGGTCGGGTTGACCAGCACACCGAAGTCGTCGTCCTGGAACCGCGGCGGCACCAGCGGGCGGATGACGTGCTCGATGAGGTCGGGCTTGATGAGCGTCTCGGCGTCGAGGCCCGGCTGGTGCTGGGTCGAGATGAGCACCGTCTTCAGGGCGACGGGCACGCCGTCCTCGTAGTCGAAGGTGACCTGGGTCTTCCCGTCGGGCCGCAGGTAGGGCAGGATGCCCGCCTTGCGCACCTCGGCCAGCCGGTGGGCCAGCCGGTGGGCCAGCCAGATCGGCAGCGGCATGAGGTCTTCGGTCTCGTCGACCGCGTAGCCGAACATCATGCCCTGGTCGCCGGCGCCCTGGCTGTCGAGGTCTTCCTCGGCACCCGCGGTGCGCTTCTCGAAGGCGGTGTCGACGCCCTGGGCGATGTCAGGTGACTGCGGGTCGATCGACGTCATGACACCACAGGTGTTGCCGTCGAAGCCGACCGACTCGCGGTCGTAGCCGATGCCCTTGATGGTGTCGCGCACGATCGAGGGGATCTCGACGTAGGCGTCGGTGGTGATCTCGCCGGCCACGATGGCCAGACCGGTGGTGACCATGGTCTCGCAGGCCACCCGGGCCAGGGGATCCTGCGCGAGGATCGCGTCGAGGATCGAGTCACTGATCTGGTCGGCCATCTTGTCGGGATGGCCCTCGGTGACGGACTCGGACGTGAAGGTCCAACGGCTCACGATTGCTTTCTCCTGTCTAGGACGGCATTGAACACGGCGCGGGCGACAGCCCGCTTGTCGGCCAATGGCACCTCGCGCTCAGTGCCGTCGGCATTCAGGATCACGACGTGGTTGGTGTCGTGCTCGAACCCAGCGCCCGGAGCCGTGACGTCGTTGGCGACGATGAGGTCGGCCCCCTTGGCCACGAGCTTGGACGAAGCATTCTGCCTCACGCGGTCGGTCTCTGCAGCAAAACCGACCAGGGTCTGCCCCGGACGCTTGCGTTCCCCCAGGCCAGCGAGGATGTCGACGGTGGGCTCGAGGACGATCTCGGGCACGCCACCCTGCTTCTTGATCTTGCGCTCGGCCACCTGCGCGGGGCGGAAGTCGGCCACCGCCGCCGCCATGACGACGACGTCGGCGCCGGACGCGACGGCGCGCACCGCGTCGTCCATCTGCGCCGCGGTCTCGACCCGCACCACATCGGCCGACGGCGGCGCCGGCAGGTTGACCGTGGTGACCAGGGTGACCTTGGCGCCCCGGTCGGCGGCCTCGGCCGCCAGGGCGTGGCCCTGCTTGCCCGAGGACCGGTTGCCCACGTAGCGCACCGGGTCGATGGGCTCGCGCGTGCCCCCGGCGGTGACCACCACGTGCAGGTCCGACAGGTCGCGGGCGCCGGACAGCACCGCCTCGATGCCGGCCACGATCGTCTCGGGAGAAGCGAGGCGCCCCTGCCCGCTGTCGCCCCCGGCGAGCCGGCCTTCCTCGGGGGCCACGACGTGGACGCCCCGGCGGATCAGCGTGGCGATGTTGTCCTGCACGGCGGGGTGCTGCCACATCTCGGTGTGCATGGCCGGGCACACGACCACCGGCGCCTCGGTGGCCAGCAGCGTGGCCGTGAGCAGGTCGTCGGAGATGCCGGCTGCGTAGGTCCCGATGACCCGGGCCGTGGCCGGCGCCACCACCACCAGGTCGGCCGACTGCCCCAGCCGTGTGTGCGGGATGGGGTCGGCGTCGTCGAACAACGACGTGCGGACCCGCTCGGACGCCAATGCCGAGAACGTGGTCTCGCCGACGAAGCGGGTGGCGCCGCGTGTCATGACCGGCACGACGTGTGCTCCCGCGTCGACGAGGCGTCGGCACACCTCGATCGCCTTGTAGGCCGCGATGCCACCCGAGACCCCCAGGACGATCCGTCGCCCCTCGAGCACTGCGACGGCCCTTACTCGGACTCGGGCGCCTCGGCGGTCTCGCCCGCAGCCTCGCCGTCGGCCCCCTCGCTGGGCCGGACCATGACGATCTTGTCGCCGGCGATCTCTTCGAACGCGATCGACAGGGGCTTGCGGGCGACCGAGGTCACCTGCGGGGGCACGATGGCACCCAGGCCCTCGCCGAGCTGGTTGAAGTACGCGTTGATCTGCCTGGCGCGCATGGCGCTGAGGGTGACCAGCGAGAACTTGGAACCGGCGCGTTCGAAGAGCTCTTCGATCGAGGGGTTCATCATCGTGTCTTGGCGTGAAGCCATGAAGGCGCGCACCTCGTGCAACCGAGTCGGGAGTCGACCGACAAGGCTACCGTGCGCGCGCCACCGACGGTGTAATCCCCCGGCGCGAAACGCCAGGTCAGGGAAACTGGCCGTGGACCGCCGCGACGACGCGGTCGGCCAGCTCGGTCGGCCCCAGGGCCCCCGAGTCGAGCACGAGGTCGTAGATCGACACGTCCTCGATGTCGATGTCGTAGAGCGCCAGGTAGCGGGCGCGCTCGATCTGCTGGCGCTCGGCGTTGTCGGCCAGCGCCTGTTCGACGGGGATGCCTTCCCGACCGGCGACGCGGCGGGCGCGCTCGGCCGGCGCGCAGTCGATGAACACAGTGACAGCCGGCAGGCCCTCGTTGTGGGCGATCCACCCTGCGAGGCGCGACTCGATGAGCACGCCACCACGGCGGGCACGGTCGGCCAGACGGCGGTCGAGCTCGGCATCGACCTGAGGGTGATCGGCGGCGTAGCGGCCGAACCGGGGCAGGCTCATGCCGCGTTCGGCGGCCATGGCCCGAAACACCTCGCCGCCCGGGACGAGGTCGACCTCGAGCCGGGCGGCGACGTGTTGAGCGGTTGTCGTGGTGCCCGACCCGGGGGGGCCGGAGACCGTGATGAGCAAGGGAACGGTACTTCGGGTAACTCAGCCTGAGAACGCTTCGAGCAGCGACTTGCGCTGCTGATCGCCGAGGCCCTTGACACGGCGGGTGTCGGCGATGCCGATCTCTTCCATCGCCCGCCGGGCGCGGACCTTGCCCACGCCGGGGAGCGACTCGAGGACCGCCAGGACCTTCATCTTGCCGACCGTGTCGTTGCCGTCGGCCTGGTCAAGGAGATTGCTCAGGGTCAGCGAACCCATCTTGAGCTTCTCCTTGAGCTCGGCCCGGGCCCGGCGGGCCTCGGCGGCCTTGACCAGTGCGGCTTCGCGCTGCTCAGGAGTCAATTGCGGTGGCTGCGGCATGAGGGCCAACCTAGCGCGCGCTCGCACCCAACTCGTGACACACAGGCGCGATGTCCCCGCTCAGACCAGGGAAGCGACCAGCGCGCGGGCCGCGGCGACCGGGTCGTCGGCTCGCGTGATCGGCCGCCCGACGACGAGCAGTCCGGCCCCGGCGTCGACCGCCTGGCGGGGTGTCGCGACCCGTCCCTGGTCGTCCGCGGGCGCGCCTTCGGGCCGGATGCCGGGTGTGACGACGAGCGAGCTGGGTGCCAGTTGGCGGACCGTGGCGATGTCGGAGACGGCGCACACGAACCCCTGGCACCCCCCGTCGAGGCCGGCGGTCACCCGCTGGCGGAGCAGGTGCGTCGACGCGTCGGGCTCGCTCGTGAGCACCGTCACGCCCAGCGCCACGGGCTCGGCGGCCTCGGCGCCGGCCGCGCCCTCGCGCAGGCCCTCGACCCCGGCCCGGACCATGGCCGGCCCGCCGGCGGTGTGCAGGGTCAGGTAGCGGGCGCCCAGCGCACCCACGACCCGGGCGGCGCGGCCCACGGTGTTGGGGATGTCGTGCAGCTTGAGGTCGCAGAAGACGTCCACCCCCAGGTCGACGAGCGTGGTGATCGCCTCGGGGCCCGCGGCGCTGTAGAGCTCGAGGCCGACCTTCATGGTGCCGAACCAGGGGCTGAGCTCGCGCGCGGTGCGCAGTGCGGGGATGAGGTCGTCGATGTCGAGTGCCAGCGCCAGCCGGCTGCGCACCTCGTCGGGCGCCCGCTCGGCCCCGGCTGTGTCCGTCGGCTCGGGGGTCCGTTCGTCGGTCGCCTCGTCACCCATGTACGTCTCCGATCGTGTCGTCGATGCGGGCCACGCCCTGACGTGCCGCCCACCGCTCCAGCTCGTCCAGCACCCGGCGCGGCGCCCGCGGGTCGGCGAAGGTCGCCGTGCCCACCTGCACGGCCGTGGCGCCGGCCAGCAGCATCTCCGCCGCGTCGCCGCCGCCCGCCACGCCGCCCACGCCGACGATCGGCACCTGGGGCGCCGCCTGGTGGACGTCGAACACCGCCCGCACGGCGATGGGGTGGATCGCCGGCCCGGACAGCCCCCCGCCCCGCGGCCCCGACCCCAGGCGGAAGCGCCGCGTGCTCGGGGTCGATGGCCATGCCCATGACGGTGTTGACCAGTGTCACCGCCTCGGCTCCCGCGCCGTGCGCGGCGACGGCGATGTCGGCGAGGCGTCCCACATTGGGGCTCAGCTTGGCCCATCGCGGGCGCCCGCACCCGGCGGTTGCCTCGACGACGGCCCGGGTGGCGTCCGCCGAGTGGGCGAACAGGTCGCGCCCCGACTCGGTGTTGGGGCACGACAGGTTCACCTCGACGGCCACGACCGCGTCGGGCGCGGCGGCCAGCAGGTCGGCCGCCCGGCGGTACTCGTCCACGCTGCGGCCCCAGATCGAGGCCACGACCCGGGCGCCCGTCGCCACCAGCGGGGGCAGGTCGTGGTCGAGCCAGGCCTGCACCCCGGGCCCCTGGAGGCCCACGGAGTTGATCATCCCCGCGGTGGTCTCGTGGACCCGCAGCGGCGGGTTGCCCGCCCAGGGCTCTGCGTGCAGCGACTTGACCACCACCGCGCCGAGCGCCGACAGGTCGAGGTAGGGGGCCAGCTCGGCGCCGTGGCCCGCGGTCCCCGAGGCGGTCATGACGGGGTTGGGCAACGTGAGCGACCCGACGGTCACGGCCATGTCGACGGACCGGTCGACGGACCTGTCGCGCCGCCCCGCGGCCCGTGTCGTCACCGGCCCGTCACGCTCCCCCGCCCCTGGCGCCGTGCCCGCCGTCGCGGTGGTACTCCTGCAGCGTGCGCACCCGCAGGTCGTGGCGCGACCGGTCGAGCGTGCTCTCGGCGGCGGCCAGCGCGGCCGCGGCCGTGGTCAGGCAGGGGATGCGGTGCACGTTGGCGGCCCGGCGGATGTAGGCGCCGTCGGCGCGGGCGCCCCGCCCCCGCGGGCTGTTGACCACGAGGGCCACCTTGCCCGCCGAGATGAGGTCGAGCGCCGTCGGCAGACCGGCGGACGTCTCGACCGCCGCCTCGCCGGCATCGCCGGCGACACCCACGGTGGGGTCGCCCACGCTCGTGACCTTGGCCACTCGCTGGGCCACGGCCAGGCCGTTGCGCTCCAGGTGCTCGGCCGTGCCGTGGGTGGCGGCGATGTCGAAGCCCAGCTCGACGAACTGCGCGGCGGCCCGCAGGCCCGCCGGCTTGTCGCGGTCGGCGAGAGACAGGAACACCAGCCCCGCCTCGGGCAGCCGGTCGCCGGCCGAGATCTGCGCCTTGCCGAAGGCCAGGCCGAAGGTGCGGTCGATGCCCATCACCTCGCCCGTCGAGCGCATCTCGGGCCCCAGCACCGTGTCGACGTCGGGGAACCGGTTGAAGGGCAGCACGGCCTCCTTCACGGCGATGTGGCCGCCCTCGACGGGCGCCCGCAGCAGCCCCTCGGCCCGGAGTTCGGCCAGTGTGGCGCCCACCATCACCCGGGCGGCCACCTTGACCAGCGGCACACCCGTGGCCTTGGCCACGAACGGCACCGTGCGGCTGGCCCTGGGGTTGGCCTCGATGACGAAGACCTGGACATGCTCCCCGCTCCCACGGCCGCTCGTGCCGGGCTTGACCGCGTACTGCACGTTGATCAGGCCGCGGACGTCGAGGGCCTCGGCCAGGCGGCGCGTGTAGTCCTCGATGACCGCCACGGTGTCTGCCGACAGCGAGTGCGGCGGGATCGAGCAGGCGGAGTCGCCGGAGTGGACTCCGGCCTCCTCGACGTGCTCCATGACGCCGCCGATGACGACCTCGCCCGTGTGGTCGCGGATGGCGTCGACGTCGACCTCGGTGGCGTCCTCGAGGAACCGGTCGACGAGCACGGGCCGCGAGGCGGACAGGCCGCCCTCCTTGCCCAGGCTGCCGAAGCTGGCCAGCTCGGCCATGGCCCTGCGCAGGCCGTCCTCGTCGTAGACGATCTCCATGGCTCGGCCGCCGAGCACGTAGCTGGGGCGGAGCAGCGCCGGGTAGCCGATGCGGTCGACGATGGCCAGCGCCTCGTCGACGGTGATGGCCGTGCCGCCGGCCGGCTGGGGGATCTCGAGGCGGGCGCACAGGGCGTTCCACAGCTCGCGGTCCTCGGCGGCGTCGATCGACGCCGGCGACGTGCCGAGCACGAGGCCCTCGGGCAGCGACGCGGCCAGCTTGAGCGGCGTCTGGCCGCCCAGCGCCACGACCACGCCCACCAGGTCGCCCGCGGCCTGCTCGGCCTCGATGACGTTCAGCGCGTCCTCCAGCGTGAGCGGCTCGAAGTACAGCCGGTCGGACGTGTCGTAGTCGGTCGACACCGTCTCGGGGTTGCAGTTGAGCATCACGGTCTCGTAGCCGGCGGCGGCCAGGGCGAAGCTGGCGTGCACGCAGCAGTAGTCGAACTCGATGCCCTGTCCGATGCGGTTGGGGCCCGACCCCAGGATCAGCACCTTGCGGCGGCCGTTGTGTGCCACCTCGTCCTCGTCCTCGTAGGTCGAGTAGTGGTACGGCGTCGATGCCTCGAACTCGGCGCCGCAGGTGTCGACGGTCTTGAAGGTGGGGCGCACGCCGGCGGCTACGCGGGCAGTGCGCACGGTCGCCGCGTCGCTCCCCCACAGCCAGGCGAGCTGGGCGTCGGAGAAGCCGAGCTGCTTGGCCCGCTTCCAGTCGCGGCGGCCCATGTCGTCGAGCCCGGTGGCAGCCAGGTGCTCCCGCTCCTCGACGATGCGCAGCATCTGGTCGAGGAACCAGGGGTCGACACGGGTGCGCTCGGCCAGCGTCGTCCACCGTGATCCCGCGCCGCAGCGCCGCCTCGAGCTGGAACGGCCGATCGGGGGTGCCGATGGCGGCCCGGGTGATCAGCTCCTCGTCGTCGAGGGCGTCGAGCTCGGCCTCGGCCGCGTCGCAGTTCAGCCCCGCCCGCCCGTGCTCCAGGCTGCGCAGCGCCTTTTGCAGCGACTCGGGGAACGTGCGGCCGATGGCCATGGCCTCGCCCACCGACTGCATCGACGTGCCCAGCACGCCCGGGCTGCCGGGGAACTTCTCGAAGGCCCACCGGGGCACCTTGGTGACCACGTAGTCGATGGTGGGCTCGAAGCTGGCCGGCGTCTTGCGGGTGATGTCGTTGGGGATCTCGTCGAGCGTGTAGCCGACGGCGAGCTTGGCGGCGATCTTGGCGATGGGGAACCCCGTGGCCTTGGACGCCAGGGCCGACGACCGGCTGACCCGGGGGTTCATCTCGATGATCACCATGTCGCCGTTGGTGGGGTCGAGGGCGAACTGCACGTTCGACCCGCCGGTCTCGACACCCACCCGCCGGATGCAGGCGAACGCCGCGTCCCGCATGGCCTGGTACTCGACGTCGCTCAGCGTCTGGGCGGGGGCCACGGTGATGGAGTCGCCGGTGTGCACGCCCATCGGGTCGAGGTTCTCGATCGAGCAGATGACCACGCAGTTGTCCGCGCGGTCGCGCATGACCTCGAGCTCGTACTCCTTCCACCCCGCGATCGACCGCTCGATCAGGATCTCGCTGATGGGGCTGGCGGCCAGCCCGTTGGCGGCCAGGTGCGCGAACTGGGCCCGGGTGGCGGCGATGCCCGTGCCCTTGCCCCCCAGGATGAACGCCGGGCGGATGACCACGGGCAGCCCGATGTCGTCGATCATCGCCATGGCCTCGTCGATGGTGTGGGCGGTGGCCGACGGCGGCACGCTGAGGCCGATGCCCTGCATGGCCTCCTTGAACCGCTGGCGATCCTCGGCCGTCGTGATGGCCTCGGCGTTGGCGCCGATCAGCTCGGGGGTGCCGGGCACGCCGACCGCCTTGCGATCGACCAGCTCCATCGCCAGGTTCAGCGCCGTCTGGCCGCCGAGGGTGGGCAGCACCGCGTCGGGCTGCTCGTGCTCGATGATCTTGGCCAGGTGGTCGGCGTCGAGCGGCTCGACGTAGGTGGCGTCGGCGAAGTCGGGGTCGGTCATGATCGTGGCCGGGTTGGAGTTGGCCAGGATGACCCGGTAGCCCTCGGCCTTGAGGACCTTGCAGGCCTGGGTGCCCGAGTAGTCGAACTCGCACGCCTGTCCGATGACGATGGGGCCGGCGCCGATCAGCAGGATCGACTCGATGTCGTCGCGGCGGGGCATTCAGCGGCCTCGTCCCGGCGCGCGGCTGGCATCGATGAGGGCCGCGAACTCGTCGAACAGGTAGGCGGCGTCATGGGGCCCGGGCCCGGCCTCGGGGTGGTACTGGACGCTGAAGGCCCGCACGGAAGCAGCGCGGATGCCCTCGATCACCCCGTCGTTGAGGTTGACGTGGCTGATCTCGACATCGCTGCCGCCACCGCCCAGCGACCCCTCGGCCACCGCGTAGTTGTGGTTCTGGCTGGTGATCTCGACCTGGCCGGTGGCCAGCCGGCGGACCGGGTGGTTGCCGCCGTGGTGGCCGAACGGCAGCTTGTGCGTGGTGGCACCCAACGCCGTCGACAGCAGCTGGTGGCCCAGGCAGATGCCGAACACCGGCACCGCGCCCACCAGGTCGCGGATGGCGTCGACGGCGTAGCCCACGGCGGCGGGGTCGCCGGGGCCGTTGGACAGGAACACGCCGTCGGGCTCGCGGGCCAGCACCTCTGCCGCCGGGGTCGCGGCCGGCACGACCGTGACCTCGCCCAGCCCGGACAGGTGACGCAGGATCGTGCGCTTGATGCCGTAGTCGTAGGCCACGATGCGCCGGTCGCCACCGTCGGGGCGGGCCGCCACCGAGTACGGCTCGGCGCAGGTGACGGTGGCCACCAGGTCGACGCCGTCGGTGCCGGGCTCGGCGACGGCCGCGGCCTTGAGCGTCACCTCGTCCGCGTCGCCGAACGCGCCGGGCAGGGCGCCCGACTCGCGGATGTGACGGGTCAGGCGGCGGGTGTCGACCCCGGCGATGCCGGGCACGCCGTGACGGCGCAGGTAGGCGTCGAGGTCGTCGGTCGACCGCCAGTTGGACCGGCGGCGGGCCAGGTCGCGCACGACGATGCCGCGGGCGAAGGGGCGACGGCCCTCGTCGTCGTGGTCGTTGGTGCCGTAGTTGCCGATGTGCGGGTAGGTGAAGGTGATGATCTGCCCGGCGTAGCTGGGGTCGGACAGCACCTCCTGGTAGCCGGAGAGCACGGTGTTGAACACCACCTCGCCTCCGGCGACGCCACCCGGGGGCTCGGCGCCGACCAGCTCGCCCTCGAACGTGGTGCCGTCGGCCAGGACCAGCAGCCCCTCGCGCACGGTCACCCCCACCCCGGCACCACCGTCGAATGTGGTTCGGTCATCGTCCACATAGTCATGCAGGGTAGCGCATAAGTGTGCAGAGTCATCGCTGGGCCTCGGCGTCGATCACGACCGGCTCGCCCCGCAGCACCGTGTGGCGGACCCGGCCCGTCAGCGTCATGCCTGCGTACGGGGTGTTGCGGCTGCGGCTGGCCAGCGTGTCGGCGTCGACCGTCCACCTCACCGTCGGGTCGACCACGCACAGGTTGGCCGGGCGGCCCTCGGCGATCGCCCCGTGGTCGTCGTCGACGCCGATGATCGCCGCCGGACGCCACGACATGAGCGCCAGGACGTCGGCGATGGGCATGTCGAGGTTCGTCAGCGCCAGGGCCAGCGCCGTCTCGAGGCCGAGCATGCCCGGGGGCGCCTGGTCGAACGGCTGCTCCTTGGTCTCGGGCGCGTGGGGCGCGTGGTCGGTGGCGATGCAGTCGACCGTGCCCGTCGGCCAGACCCGCCCGGACGGCCGCGACGTCGTCGTCGGTGCGCAGCGGCGGGTTGACCTTGAACACCGGGTCGTAGCCGGCGCAGCGCTCGTCGGTGAGCGTGAAGTGGTGCGGGGTCGCCTCGCAGGTGATCGCCAGGCCCTCGGCCTTGGCCGCCGCCACCAGGTCGATCGACCGGCGGGTCGAGAGGTGCTGGAAGTGCACCGTGGCACCGGTCATGCGCGCCAGCGCGATGTCGCGCATGACCATGACCTCCTCGGCCTCGGCGGGCTGGCCGGGGATGCCGAGCCGCGACGACCAGGCCCCCTCGTTCATGCGCCCCGCCGGCGGCCAGCACCTCGTCCTCGCAGTGCTGGGCCAGGGTCACGCCCAGGCCCCGCGCGTACTCGAGGGCCCGACGCATGAGGCGGGCGTCCTGCACGCCGTTGCCGTCGTCGGTGAAGAACCGCACGCCCAGCTCGGCCAGCTCGGCCATCGGCGCGAGCTGCGTCGCCGCCCCGACCGACCGTGATGGACGCCGACGGTGCGGACGTCGCAGCACGTGCCCCGCGCCCAGCTCGAGCACCTCGCGCGCCACGCCGGCCGAGTCGATGGCCGGCGTCGGTGTTGGGCATGGCCAGGACGCAGGTGAAGCCGCCCAGCGCCGCGGCCCGGGCGCCGGTCTCGACCGTCTCGGCCTCCTCGTTGCCGGGCTGGCGCAGGTGGCGTGTGCAGGTCGACCAGGCCGGGCGACACGATGCAGCCGCCGGCGTCGAGCACGACGTCGGCCGACGCCGCCGCCCCGTTGGTCGACCACGGCGACGATGCGGCCGTCGTCGACGTAGCACGTCGGCCCGCCGGGCGCCGGAGGCGTCGACCACCTCGCCGCCGCGGATGGCGATCGACGTCATCGTGCTCCTTCCCGAACGACGTCCCGGCCCAGGTCGCGTCCCGAGCCCAGCAGGTCGAACAGCACGGCCATGCGCACCGCCACCCCGTTGCGCACCTGGTCGATCACCACCGACGCGGGGCAGGTCGGCCACGTCGGCGGCGATCTCGACGCCCCGGTTCATGGGACCGGGGTGCATCACGATCGCCTTGTCGTCCAGCAGGCCGACCCGGCGGCGGGTCAGCCCGTAGCAGGCCGTGTACTCGCGCAGCGACGGCAGCAGCGCCTCGTCCATGCGCTCGCGCTGCATGCGCAGCAGGTAGACGACGTCGACCTCGGGGCAGCACGGCGTCGAGGTCGTGGCTGACCCGCACCGGCCAGCCCTGCGTGCGACGGCGGCAGCAGGGTCGGGCGGCGCCACCAGGGTGACCTCGGCGCCCAGGTCGGTGAACGCCAACACGTCGCTGCGGGCGACCCGGCTGTGCTTGATGTCGCCCACGATCGCGATGCGGCAGCCCGTCGAGGCCGCCCAGGTGCTCGCGGATCGTGTAGCAGTCGAGCAGGGCCTGGGTCGGGTGCTCGTGCCAGCCGTCGCCGGCGTTGATCACCGCTGCGCCGACACCCAGCGGGCGATCTGGTGCGGGCACGCCCGCCGAGCGCGTGGCGCACGACGATGGCGTCGACGCCCATCGCCTCGATCGTCTCGACGGTGTCGCGCAGCGACTCGCCCTTGTTCACCGACGACGTCGACACCGAGAAGCTGAGCGTGTCGGCCGACAGGCGCTTGGCCGCCTGCTCGAAGCTCAGCCGGGTGCGGGTGGAGTCCTCGTAGAACAGCCAGGTGACCGTGCGCCCCTGCAGGGCCGGCACCTTGGGCATGCGCCGCCGACTCACCTCGACGAAGCTGTCGGTGAGCGCGAGCAGGCGCTCGATGTCGTCGCCCGCAGGTCGGCGACGCCGAGCAGGTGCCTGTGCTCTTCACTCACCGGTGGCTCTCCTTGTGCACCTCGCCCAGGTCGACGCCGTCGAGCGTGGCGTTGACCACCTCGTCGCGCCGGGTCGGGCAGGTTCTTGCCCACGTAGTCGGGGCGGATGGGCAGCTCGCGGTGGCCCCGGTCGACCATGACCGCCAGCTGCACGGCCCGGGGCCGGCCGTAGGTGTGCACCGCGTCGAGCGCGGCCCGGATGGTGCGCCCGGTGAAGAGCACGTCGTCGACCAGCACGACCACCCGGCCGGTCAGGTCGACGGGGATGTCGGTGACCGCCGACGGGAGCACCGGGCGCAGGCCGATGTCGTCGCGGTGGAAGGCCACGTCGAGGGTGCCGCGCGGCGGTGCGGTGCCGTCGATCTTCTCGAGGGCCTCGGCCAGCGCCGCGGCGAACGTGACCCCGCCGGTCTGCAGGCCGACGAGCACCACCTCGTCGAGGCCGTGGTTGTGCTCGATGATCTCGTGCGCCATGCGCCAGACGGCCCGGCGCACGTCGTCGGCGTCGAGCACCTGGGTGCGGGCAACGAAAACGCCCCCGAACGGGGGCGTGCTACGTCGTTCGCGCTCTGCCAATCGGGGACCTCCCCATCGTTCTGTCCGTGCGGGTCTCACCGGACCCGCTTCACGGTCAGGTCGGCAGCGTAGCAGCGCGGGGCAGCCCGTCCCTGCGATCCCCGTGACCTCGTGGGACGGATCTGGTTGCTGGGCAACCAAACTGGTCCCCGCGGGTCCCGTTGAGGGGGCCTGCATGCATGACCGCGGCTAGTCAGGGCCCCGACGGCGGGGGCGACGCCGGTCGCGAGCACGACCACACGACCGTGCCGTCGGCCGAGCCCAGCGCGACGAGTCCGACGGCGGCGGCGACCGAGCCGAGGCCGCATTCGTCGGGTCGATGCGAGCCCACACCTGGTCGAGCCCGCCCGGGGCGGACAACGCCCAGCCCGCCAGCAGGCGAGCCGCCGCGGCGGCGAGGCCGCCTCCTCGATGCTCGGCGGCGATCCACCAACTGATCTCGGCCCGGCGACGCGCCGCGATCGATGTTGCGCAGCCCCACCTCGCCGAGCACCGTCGCTCCACCGTCGAACGGGCCGATCACGAGGTCGAGGACTGCACCGGCGCCCGACGCGCGGCCTGCGCCGCGGATCCAGCGGGTGGCGGCGGAGACCGACACGTCGTCGGGCACGCCGTTGGCGGCCGCGATCACCGGGTCGGCCCAGGCGGCGACGAGCGCGGCGACATCGGAGAGCGCCCACGGCCGGAGGACGATGCGTGCCACCGGATCGGCGAGCGGCGGGTCTGGCAGCGCGATCGCCGGCCTGGGGTAGGGCTCGACCGATCGCTTGCCGAGCCCCGAGGCAACAGCGGTCGGGGGCCGTTCGTCATTGCCTCGAGACGGGTCGAACGATCGGGAGCGCCTCGGGGCGGGCGGAGTCACGTCAGGTCGGCGCCGGGGTCGGGGTCGGCGCCGGGGTCGGGGTCGGTGCCGGGGTCGGGGTCGGCAGCGGGGCCGGCGTTGGGGTCAGGGCCCGGCCGCGGCGGGGCCTCGGCCACGGGAGCGCCGCCGGCCGGACGGGCCTCGGCCGCCACCGCCGAGAGCACGCCGTTGACGAACCGGGGCGAGTCGTCGGTGCCGAACCGGCGGGCCAGCAGGACAGCCTCGTTGATGATCAGCGCCTGCGAGCGGTCGGGCACCTCGAACAGCTCGAAGGCGCCGACGCGGAGGATGGCGCGGTCGACCGCTGCCAGCCGCGCCAGCGACCACTTCGGTGCCACCAGGCGAGCGAGCACGGCGTCGATGCGCTCGCGGTGGGCATCGACGCCCCGCACCAGCTCGACCGCCAGCGCATCGGGAGCGACGGGCAGGCCGGCGAGCACGGCCCGGACGTCGATGCCCTTGGCCTCGGCCTCGTAGAGCAGCTCGAGCGCCCGCTCACGCGCGGCGCGCCGGCTCTCCGCCTCGGTCGGCTCCAGGTCTCCCACCGGACCGGGGCTCATGCCCGGGTCAGGTACTCGGCGCTGCGGGTGTCGACCTTGATGCGCTCGCCCTGGTTGACGAACAGCGGCACCTGCACGACGAGGCCGGTTTCGAGGGTGGCGGGCTTACGGGCACCCGAGACCCTGTCGCCCTGGATGCCGGGCTCGGTCTCGGTGACGGTCAGCTCGACGGCGGCCGGCAGGTCGGTGCCGATGATCTCGTCCTTGTAGAACTGCAGCACCATCGTGGAGCCGTCGACGATGTAGTTGGTGGCGTCGCCCAGGGCGGCGGGGCCCACGTGGACCTGCTCGTAGCTCGAGTTGTCCATGAACACGTAGTCGCCGCCGTCGCGGTACAGGAACTGCATGTCGCGCTTGTCGACGACGGCCTGCTCGACCCGCTCGTCCGAGCGGAAGGTCCGATCGAGCACCCCGCCGGAGCGCACGTTGCGCAGCTTCGTGCGGACGAACGCCGGGCCCTTGCCGGGCTTCACGTGCTGGAAGTCGACGACCTGGAACAGCCCCTCGGAGAGGTCGAGGGTCATGCCCGTCTTGAGGTCGTTGGTGGTGGTTGCAGCCATGCGGGCTCGGCTCCTGGCACGGGTCGGGACTAGAGGGCAGGGTCCTTGGGCGCCAGCGTGAGCGTGCGGCAGCCGTCGGCGGTGACCACGACCGTGTCCTCGATGCGGACGCCACCGTGCTCGGGGAGGTAGACGCCGGGCTCGACGGTGACGACGTGGCCGTCGGCCAGGCTACCAGGAGCGGTAGCCGAGACCCGAGGCGACTCGTGGATGTCGAGGCCCACGCCGTGGCCCGTGCCGTGCAGGAACGCGTCCTCCCAGCCGGCGTCGCGCGAGCACCGCGCGGCATGCCTCGTCCACGTCCTTGGCCTCGACGCCCGACCGCACGGCGGCCACGCCCGCGGCCTGCGACGCGTGCACCATGTCGAGCATGCGCCGCTGGGTCTCGCTGGGCTCGCCGACCATCACCGTGCGGGTCATGTCCGAGTGGTACCCGTCGACCAGCGCCCCGAAGTCGATGACGACCAGGTCGCCGTCGATGATGCGCCGGTCGCCCGCCCGGTGGTGGGGCATGGCGCCGTTCGGCCCCGACGCCACGATCGTGTCGAACGACGGCCCCTCGGCGCCCAGCCGGCGCATCTGCCACTCGAGCTCGAGGGCGACCTCGGCCTCGGTCGCCCCCTCGCCCAGGCGGTGGCGCACCGCGGCCAGAGCGGCGTCGGCCATGGCGCACGCGGCGTCGATCCGCGCCACCTCGCCGGCGTCCTTGACCCGGCGCAGGTCCTCGACCAGGCCGTCGGTGGGCACCATCTCGGTGCCCTCGAACCAGGCCGTGTCGAAGCGCCGCTGCTGCGCCCACGTCACGGCCTCGGCCTCGAGCCCCAGGCGGCGACAGCCCCCCGACCGGCTTGGCCAGGATCTCCCGCTGCTCGTCGCTGGTGCGCCCGATCTCGACCTGCGCGTCGACGTGGGCGTCGGCGAGCTGGCGCGTCGCCTGGTCGCGGTAGCGACCGTCGGTGACGAACACGAGGTCGTCGGCGGTGACCAGCAGCATGGCCGACGAGCCCGTGAACCCGGTGAGGTACCGGATGTTGGTCAGGCTGGTCACGAGCACGGCGTCGCAGCCCGCCTCGTCGAGCCGCGCCCGCAGGCGAGCCGGTCGGTCGGCGACATCCATCGGGGGAAGGGACGCTCGGTCGAAGGCCACGCGGCGCAGGATAGAGCGACACCTCCCGTGACCGTCCAGGTCAGGCGTCGAGGAGGCGGGCCACCGCCTTGACGGCCAGCACGTAGCCCAGGCCGCCAAGGCCGGTGATGGTGCCGGTCGCCACCGGCGAGACCACCGAGGTGTGGCGCCAGGCCTCGCGTCGCTGCGGGTTGGACAGGTGCACCTCGACGACCGGGCCGTCGAACGCCGCCAGCGCGTCGTGGATGGCCCAGGCGTAGTGGGTGAACGCACCAGGGTTGATCACGATGGCGGCGCAGCGGACCCGGGCGCCCTGGATGGCGTCGACGAGCTCGCCCTCGTGGTTCGACTGCAGGTGCTCGAGCTCGAGGCCTAGCTCCTCGGCCGCCGGCCGGGTCGTGGTCGACGTGGTCGTCGAGCGTGGCGTCGCCGTACACCTCGGGCTCGCGCTCGCCCAGCAGGTTGAGGTTGGGCCCGTTGAGCAGCAGCACCAGACCCCGCCGGGTCTCCCTGGTGCACTGACCGTCGCCCGTCCGAGCCGCTCGGCGGACGCTCGCTCATCGCTCAGTCAGCGCTCATGCTGTCGAGCGCGGCGGCGGCCGCTCCCGGGTCGACGCCGGTGACGACCTCGACCCCGTCGGGCCCGTCGAGCACGAAGGTCAGGCCGTCGACCGCCTTCTTGTCGCGGCGCCATCAACGTCAGCACCTCGGCGGGATCGACGCCCTCGGGCAGGTCTGTGCGCAGGCCGTACTCGTGCGCTACGCGCCGGTGCTCGTCGACCCGGGCGCCGTCGATGCGCCCCAGACGGCGGGCCAGCTCGGCGGCGTAGACGAGGCCGACGGCCACCGCCTCGCCGTGGCGCAGGTCGTAGCGCCCGGCGGTCTCGAGCGCATGGGCCAGCGTGTGCCCGTAGTTGAGCGTGGCGCGGCCCGTGCGGTTGGACAGGTCCTCGCGCTCGTCGGCCGCCACCACCGCCGCCTTGATGCGCACGCAGGCGGCGATCCGCTCGTCCAGCGGCAGGGCCAGCAGGTCGTCGCCGGTGAGGAAGTGGTACTTGGCCATCTCGCCCAGCCCGCTGAGGCGCTCGCGCTCGGGCAGTGTGGCCAGCGCGTCGGTGTCGCACAGCACCGCCCGCGGCTGCCAGAAGGCGCCGACCAGGTTCTTCCCCTCGGGCAGGTTCACGCCCGTCTTGCCCCCGATGGCGGCGTCGACCATGCCGAGGAGCGTCGTGGGCACGTGCACCACCCCGACGCCCCGGTGGTACACGGCGGCGGCGAACCCGGCCACGTCGGTGACCAGCCCGCCCCCGACCGCCACCACCTGGTCGCCGCGGGTGAGGCCCCAACGGGACCACGCGCCGCACAGCCGCTCGACCGTGGCCAGCGACTTGGCCTGCTCGCCGTCGCCGATGGTGAAGACCTCGTGCTCGCGGCCGGGGTCGACGGCCAGGTCGATCGCCGGCTGCGTCACCACCGCCACCCGCCTCGCCGAGGGTGCCAGCCGGTCGGCGAGCTGGTCGCGCACGCCGGGGCCGACGACCACCGGGTAGGTCTCGCCCCCGGCGCGCACCGTGACCGTCAGCGCGGTCACGGCGCCACCGCCAGGGCGTCGGTCACCAGCGCGGCGATGTGACGGGCCAGGGCCCGCTTGGGCTTCTCGTCGCCGATGTGGAACGGCTCGACGTCGACCGCCGCGTCGGCCACCTCCTCGTACAGGGGCGTGCGCTCGGCGAGCAGTCGTACCAGCGTGGCGTGGGGGTCGTTCGCCAGCAGGGGACGGTGGGTCGGGTCGGTGCGCCCGGCCAGGAACTCGGCGGACGCCCGCAGCCACACGACATAGGCACCGGACCGCGCCAGGGCGGCGCGGTTGGTGGCACCGGTGACCGCTCCCCCGCCCGCCGCCACCACGAGCGGCGCGGGCCGGGACAGCAGGTCGGCGAACACCTCGGCTTCGGTCTGGCGGAACCGGCCTCGCCCTGGTGGCGGAAGATGGCGGGGATGGTCATGCCGGCCTGCAGCTCGACCTGCTCGTCGACGTCGGCGAACGGGCGCTCGAGCTCCTTGGCCAGGCGCCGGCCGACCGTGCTCTTGCCCACCCCCATCAGGCCCACGAGCACCACGTGAGGGGCGCTGCCGCGGGGGCCGCCGGTCGTGTCAGCCATCGCGGAGCGTCGCCTCGAACCCGGCCTTGTTGCGCACGACCTCGGCCAGCGAGTCGCCGCCGAACTTGCGGAGGGCCTCGCCGGCCAGCACCAGCGCCACCATCGTCTCGGCCACGACGCCCATGGCCGGCACGGCGGTGACGTCGGTGCGCTCCTTGAAGCTGACCGTCTCCTGCTTGGTCTCGACGTCGACCGTCGTGAGCACCGGGCGGTTGAGCGTGGCCAGCGGCTTCATCGCGGCCCGGCACACCACCAGCTCGCCGGTGGACATGCCCCCCTCGACGCCGCCGGCCAGGCTGGACGTGCGCCGGTACGTGCGCTCGTCGGCGTCCCACGTGATGGGGTCGTGGGCCTGGCTGCCCGGTCGGGCCGCCACGTCGAACCCGTCGCCCACCTCGACGCCCTTGACCGCCTGGATGCTCATCAGCGCCTGGGCCAGCAGACCGTCGAGCCGGCGGTCCCAGTGCACGTGGCTGCCCAGGCCGACGGGCACGCCGTAGGCCAGGACCTCGACCACGCCGCCCAGGCTGTCGCCCTGCCTTGGCGACCGCCTTGATCTCGTCGATCATCGCCTCTTCGGCCGCCGCATCGAAGCAGCGCAGCGCAGACGCGTCGACCCGCGTCGAGGTCGACGGCAGAGGACGCTCGGCCGCCTTGGACCGTGCGCCGGCCCATCTGGATCACGTGCGACACGACGTGCGCCCCCAGGTGGCCCAGCAGGTTCTTGGCCAGCGCGCCGGCGGCCACCCGGGCCGCGGTCTCGCGGGCCGAGGCCCGCTCGAGCACGTCGCGGGCGTCGGTGAAGCCGTACTTCTGCATGCCCGCCAGGTCGGCGTGACCCGGGTCGGGGCTGGGTGAGCGGGGCGCGTGGTGGCGCCCGGCTCGACCGCCATCTCCTCGTGCCACTTGTCGGACCGGGTCCACTCGGTGTTGGCGATCTCGACCGCCACCGGCGAGCCCGAGCGTGCGCCCGTGGCGCACCCCACCGACGATCGTGACCTCGTCCTGCTCGAAGCGCATGCGCGGGCCGCGGCCGTAGCCGAGGCGCCGGCGGGCCAGCTCGTGGCCGATGTCGTCGACGGTCACCGGCAGGCCGGCCGGCAGACCCTCGACGATGACGACGAGGGCGCGGCCGTGGGACTCGCCGGCGGTGAGGTACCGGAGCACGCCCTGACGATACCGGCCGTCCTCCGGCGCACCGGAACCGGAAACCACCCGGTCGCCGCCGTCCGTTGTCTCAAACCATGGCCAGGATGACCACCACACCCCCGGCCGCGACCGCCGGCCCGAACGGGAAGGGGTGATCTCGTCGCCGGACCACCAGCAGCACCAGGCCGACCACCGAACCCACCACCCCGGCCAGCAGCCCCGCGTTGAGCACCCCCTGGACCGGCGTCAGCACCGGGTGGTCGGCCCGCCACGCGCACCAGCCGACGACGGCGCCGACCAACGTGGCGAGGCGTACGTCGCCGAAGCCCAGCGCCCGTGGCGAGATCAGGTGCATCACCAACAGGAACCCGCCGTAGGCGGCGGCACCGACGGCCGCGCCCACCAGGCGTCGCGCCGGGCCGTCGACGACCGCGGCCAGCACGAGGCCCGCCGCCACGGCGGCGGCCGTGAGCGCGGACGAACCGGGTGGGGATGCGCATGACCGCCAGGTCGACGGCCGACATGGCCACCAGCCCTGCCAGCAGCGCCAACACCGGGACCAGGGTGATCGACCAGCCCACCGCCGCCGCCCCCGCCGCGAACAGCAGCCCCGTCACCAGCTCGACGGCGGCGTAACCGGGGGCCAGACCCGCGCCGCAGGCCCGGCAGCGCCATCCCACCGCCGTCGCCGGCAGCGCGGGCAGGCCGGCAGGCGCGAGAGCGCGCTCGCACCCGACACACCGCGCCCGCGGCCGACCCAGCTCGCGGGCACCGGGCACCCGTCCGAAGCAGGGGGGCAGGACGACCCGCCACCCGATCCACCGGGCGATGGCGTGGTTGAGCAGCGGCCCGACGACCACGACCCCGGCCACGGCTGCGCCCGCCACCAGCAGGGCGTCGTTCATGCGGATCCGCTCACCCGGGCAGTCTGTCGTCCCGCGCTCGTCGAGTGGGCGCGAACACCTCGGACACGCCCCGCAACCGGGCGGACAACACCCGCTGCGCCCGGGACGAGTCCAGGCGGCAGTCGAGCGGCCGGCCCGGGGCGCGGCGGCGCCCGCCACCTCGCGCCCTGCGACCGTGGTCGCCAGCCGCCAGCGCGAGACCGGTTCCGCCCCGGCCACGTGCAGGGGCCCGGCGATGTCGAGCTCGCACAGCTCGAGCAGCGCCTGTGCCAGGTCGTCGACCTGCACGGGGCACCGCACCTCGTCGGTGTAGAAGGTGGCGGACGGGTCGAGTGCCGCCCGCTCGTACTTGCTGGCCGGCCGCCCCGGGCCGCCGTAGATCAGCGACGTGCGGACCAGCACGGCCCGCGGCGCCGCCGTCGCCACCCGCACCTCGGCCACGGACTTGGCCCGCCCGTAGTCGGTGAGCGGCGACACCGGG
The DNA here is from genome assembly GCA_963735395.1 of uncultured Acidimicrobiales bacterium. Classification (GTDB taxonomy): domain Bacteria; phylum Actinomycetota; class Acidimicrobiia; order Acidimicrobiales; family VFJN01; genus ZC4RG19. The sequence goes on from CAVTKV010000007.1 coordinate 195,565, forward strand.
TCGTCCTCGCGGTACGCCCGCCCGGCGCTGCCGTCGAAGACCACGTCGGTCGACATGTGGACAAGGCGCGCCCCGGCCGCACTGGCGGCGAGCGCCACCGCCTCACTGCCCTCGACCGTCACGTCCCACGCGCCGGTGCCCTGCTGCTGGTAGGCGGCGTGCACGACCGCATCGGGGCGCGTGCGCTCGACCAGCGCCGCCACCGCGGCGCGGTCGCGCACGTCGACCCGGGCAGGCCCGGGCTGCCGGAACGAGGCGGCCGTCGCCGCCCACCCGCGGGCGGACGCGGCCGCGGCCAGTGCGGCGCCGAGGTAGCCGGAGCCACCCGTGATCAGCAGCCGCACTGCTGGCCGGGACGGTTCAGCGAACGGTCGAGAGGAAGCTGATGAGCCGGCCGCGCTGGGCGATGTCCTCGCCCTGGCTGCCACCCTGGCCGGTCGAACCGCCCGCGTTGCCCACCGTCGACTGCACCGCGGACCGGGCCTCGGGGCTCATGGCCGCCACGTGGGGCGCGATCTCGCCGTCGTTGGGCAGGGGGCGGCTGGGACCGGGACGGCTAGGACCGGGGCGCGTGGGGCCCAGGCTGCTGAGGCCGCTGAACGGCGACGAGCCCTGACCGCCGTTGACCGAGCCACCGCCCGTGTCGTCGGCCGCCCAGTGCAGGTCGGGCGGGAGCGCCGACGGCGTCACCGGGGGGATCTGGCCGGTGTCGCGTGAGCTGGGCGACGGGCCGAGGCGGCCGCCGTCGAACGGCGACCCCGTGCCCGGCGCACCGGGCACGGCCGGGCCGGGACGTGGTATCGGGCGGGACGGGCCGGCAGGCGGGACAGGCGTCGACGTCCCGCCCGGCGATGCCGGTCGAGCGGGAGCGTCCGGCGCCGAGCGACGCGGCGGCGCCGCGGCCGGGGCGGTTGGTGGGGCCGGCGTCGGTCGCGCCGTTGCGCGGGCGACCGCTGTCGTTGGTGCGGGCCGGCGGCGTCGCGGGAGGGCGGGGGCCGGAGCGTGCGGCGCCGTTGCCCACCGCCGACGTGGCCCCGGTGACCGGCGGCGTCGACCCCGTGACCGGCGGCGTCGACCCGGTGGTCCGGGCGTTGCGGTTGCGCCCCAACCGAGACGTGAGGCCGCCCTTGGCCGGCGGTTCGGCCGGTGGCGGGGTGGGCGCCGGCGCCGGGGGAGGCCCAGCGACCGTGTCGTCGAGGGAGGCGCGCGCATGCCCGTTGCCGGCGGGCTCGGAGCGACGGTCGGGACCGACGCTGGGCACCTCGCCCGTCTGGCGCCAGCCGGCCCGCGACATCTCGCCGGTGAGCGGGCCCTGGCGGCCCATGGCGGCTACGCGCTCTGGCTCGGAGACCGGGCTCGACGGACGACGCGGCAGGTCGCGGCTCGCCGCCGGCGGGCGCTGGGCCGGCTCGGTCGTGCCCGGTGAGTCGACCTCGGCGACACCCAGGTCGACCAGGTCGCGCACAGCGCGGGACACACCCAGCTCGGTGAGGCGGAGGGATGTCGCCAGCTCACCCACCGTGCGGCCGGAGGCCACGGCGACGAGCGACCGCCAGCGGTCCGCGTTGATGGTCACCTCGTCGACCGACAGGTCGTTGGACAGGTTGACCTCGTGCTCGAGCGAGGGCACCACGGTCTCGAGCTCGCTCCACTCGCTCAGCAGCGAGTTGGCCCGCCGCAGCACGGCGTCGACCTCTTCCGGGTCGGTGGCCTGCGTCGGCTTGTCGTCACCGTCGAACGCGAACGAGCCGGAGCCGAAGCGCAACAGCTCGAAGATCACCTCGTCGGTGGGCGTGCCGTCGATGGCACGGTCGGCGTCGGCATCGACGATGCCGCCACCGGTCAACCACACGCTGCCCTGCCCGCGGTCGCCTTCGATCCGGAGACGACCGGTCTTCGACGTCGTCGCGAGCAGCCGCAGGACGTCCGGGAGAGAAAACGTGTCAAGAGTCCCTTGCAGCGCCAACGCTGTACCTCCGATGTGAGCAGTCCGCCATGAGTCCCCAGCGCTGGCGTCAGCCTAGGCCGCGCGCTCACCGCGCGCCCAGCGTCGATTTGACCACCCGCCGCGGATGTGGTGCGCGTACCACCCCCGACCAGGGTTTCAGTACCGTTACGAGAAACCGTCGGGCAGCGCGCGACGGGCGAGTTCGCGCCGGGTCGCGTCCGTCATGGCGTCCACGGGCGCCGGTTGGCCGGTCCACCGGTGCAAGGCGTGGGCGGCCTGGTGCACGAGCATGCCCAGCCCGTTGACGGCCACGGCCCCCCGCTCGCGGGCCGCGGCCAGCAGCGGCGTCACCTCGGGGTGATAGATCAGGTCGATCACGACCTGTCCCGCGTGCAACCCCGCGGGGTCGACGGGCAGGGGCCCCCGTGGCTCGCCGGGGGCATCAGCAGGCGGGCCGCCCATGCCGATCGGCGTGGCGTTCACCACCAGGTCGGACGTCGCCACGTCCGCGGCGGTGCCGACCCGCCCCCGCTCGCCGGCCAGGGTCGCGGCCCGCGCCGCCGGATCGGGCGAGCGGTTCACGACGGCCACGTCGGCCGCCCCGGCCCGGCCGAGGGCGCGGGCCACGGCCCGCCCCGCGCCACCGGCGCCGATCACCGTGCACCGACGGTCGGCCACGTCGATGCCCTGGTCGATCCGGAGCGCGTCGAGGAACCCGGCGCCGTCGGTGTTGTCGCCCACCAGGCGGTCGCCGCGGCGGAACACGCAGTTGACGGCGCCCAGGTCGGCGGCCACGGGCGTGCGCTCGTCGACCGCGTCGTGCACCGCCGCCTTGTGGGGCATCGTCACCGACAGACCCCCCAGGCCCAGCGCGCGCATCGCCGCCACCGCGTCGCCGCCCCGCCCGTCGGGCACCTCGAAGGCCACGTAGACCCAGTCGACCCCGGCCGCCGCGAACGCCGCGTTGAGGATGGCGGGCGACAGCGAGTGGCGGACAGGCCATCCCACGACGGCGGCCACCTGCGTGGACGCCGTGATCACCGGTCGGTGGGCGTCAGCCACACCCGAGCCCGGCGTCCACGCACCGTTGCTTGGCCGCCAGGAAGTCGTCGTAGTCGTTGGTGAAGTAGCTGGAACCGTCGTTGGCCTGGGCGTCGAGCACGTACCAGCGCCAGTCCCCCTCGGCCGGCGACAGCGCCGCCTCGAGGCTGGCCTGGCCCGGTGAGGCGATGGGTGTCGGCGTCAGGCCCTGGCGGTAGCGGGTGTCGTAGGGGGTGTCGTCCTCGAGCTCGGCCGTGGTCAGCTCGCAGGGGATCTCGCCCTTCTCGTAGCAGCTCGTCGCATCGATGCCGAGGGGCTCCTGCGCGGCGATGCGGTTGTAGATCACCCGGGCGATCTTGGGACCGTCCGCGACCGTGCCCGCCTCGCGCTCGATCATCGACGCCACGACGATCACCTCGTAGGGCGTGAGGCCCACGGCCTGGGCGCGGCCGTTGAGGTCGAGCTCGGTGGCCACCTCGTCGAACTCGGCCACCATGCGCTGGATGACCACGGCCTCGGTGTCGCCCTCCTCGACCGTGTAGGTCTCGGGGAAGAGGGTGCCCTCGAGCGACGGCTGGTCGGCCGGCAGGAACGCCGAGCGCGACGCCGGGTCGGCCAGCGCGGCCTCCACCCCCTCGACCGTGAAGCCGGGGACCCCCCTCTCGGGGTCGGCCAGGCGGGCGCCGATCTGGGCCTGGGTGAGGCCCTCGGGCACGGTGACCAGGCGCGAGTTCGGCGGCAGCGGGTCCTTGGCCAGGTCGTCGATGGCCTCGGTGAACGACGAGTTGAGCCGCATGCGGTAGCTGCCCGCCTGGATCGACCCCACATCCCGCAGCTTCGAGTACCAGTCCCACACGCCGGCGTCGGAGATGACGTCGGCCTCGGCGAGCACGTCGCCTATGCCGGCGGTGCTGGTGCCCTCGGGGATCTCGACGAGCACCTCCTCGCCCGGAGGGCCACTGGGGTCGATCTTGCCCTGGACCCAGGACCACCCGAACCAGCCGGCGACCATGGCGGCGATCACCAGCACGGCCAGCACGACCAGCGCGTTGCGGCACCCACGGCGCTTGGGCAGGTCGTCCTCGTCGGCCTGGTCGTAGTCCTCGTAGTCGTCGTAGTAGTCGTCGTCGGCGTACGGGTCGCCCGCGTAGGGCTCGTCGCCGGACCAGGAGCGCGGCGAGCCGCCCTGCCCAGGGTACGACGGGACCTCGCCGGTGCCGGGGAAGGCGGGCACCTCGGTGCTGTCCGTGAAGACCATGTCCACCGGCTCGGTGGGCCGGTCGACCCCGGAGGGCCTGGACGGCCGTGCCTGGTCACCCCCCGACGGGCCGCCGGCACCGGCATAGATGCCGGGCGGGGGCCCACCTCGGCGCGGCCCCGGACGGCTGAGATCACCCGCCCGTCCTGGCGCCGCGCCACCCGCGGCGGCCCCGCGGGCCGACGGTCCACCGGCGGCGCCCCCGGGACGCCCGCCGGGATAGGTGGGACCTGCGGGACCGGCGCCGAACCCCTCGCCCCGACGGTGCGGGGGCACAGCGGCCTGTGCTCCGACCGGACGACGGGCCGGAGCGGGGCCCCGGGGCGGCCGCGGCGGCCGCGCCGGCGTGGTGGCCGGGGCGGCAGTGGCGCGGCGCGCCGCAGGCGGCGGGGCCACCGGTGACCGAACCGGTGCGGGGGCCGGGCGCGGCGCCGCGACGGGCGCCGGGGGCGAACCACGGCGACGGCCCCGCGGGGCGGCCGGTGGGACCGCGCTGCCGCCGGACAGGTCGCTGACGTCGGCTGGATCGTCCGCCACCGGCGCGTCCTCGGCCCGCTTGCGGCCCCGCCCGGGTGCGCCGCCGTTGTCGCGCCCCCAGAAGTCGGCGAAGTCGTCCTTGCCGCGTCGCCGGCCGCGGCGACGTCCGGAACTCGAGGGCTCGTCTTGATCGGGGAACGGCATGCGCGGTGCGGTGTCCGTGAGGTCCGTGGTGCGGTCAGGGACTCGTACGACGTCTGGCTACGGTGACCGTCGCCGTCGCCGCGGCGTCACCGCCGCGGCTGGCCAGCATCCAACCACGACTGGAGGATCACCGTAGCAGCGACCTGGTCCACGACTCGGCGACGGTTGCCCTTCTTGACGCCCATCACCCGCAGGCTGCGCTCGGCCTCGACCGTCGACAGCCGCTCGTCCCAGGTCACGACCTGGACCGCCAGCGCGGCGCGCAGCTCGTCGACCTCGTCCAGGATCGCCCGCGCCGCGGGGCCCATCGTCCCGTCGAGCGACAGCGGCAGGCCCACCACCACGACCTCGGCGCCGGCCTCGTCGACCAGGTCGGCGATCCGACCGTGGTCGCGCGCCCGGTCGCCGGCGCGCTGCACCACCTCGTACGGGGTGGCGACCGTGCCACCGCTGTCCGACAGGGCGACGCCTATGCGCCGCGTGCCGATGTCGAGGGCAACGGCCCGGCTCACCGTGTGCCCGGTGTGCGGGTGGGGGTGACGGTGGAACGCCGCGCCGTCGACGCGGACGCGGCCGCCGCCCGGGCCTGGTCGAGCGCCTCGTCGATGCGGGACACGTCGCGGCCGCCGGCCACGGCCAGCTCGGGGTTCTTGCCGCCGCCACCGCCGCCGACGGTGCGGGCGGCATCGGCGATGAGCGTCTTGGCGTCGAGCCCGCTCTCCTTGGTGGCCGCCGCGACCAGGGCGACGCCACCGCCCTCGGGCTCGCCGCCGATGACCACGGCGCGGATGCCCGGCTGCTGGCGCACGGCCATCGCCAGTTCCCGCACCTCGTCGCGCGTCGTGCCGTCGACCCGGGCCACGACGACGCCGTCGACGGCGGTCGCGGCCAGCTCACCGGCACGGTTGCCGGCGGCCTGGCGGCGCAGGCCCTTGTTCTCGGCCTGGGCGGCCTTGAGCTCGCTGCGCAGCTTCTCGGCCGCCAGCGGCAGGTCGTCAGGGGTGGTGCCCAGCGCGTCGGCGGCGCGGGCGATGAGGTCTTCCTCCTGGCGCAGCCGGTCGATGGGGCCGAACCCGGTGACGGCCTCGAGGCGGCGCAGGTTGGAGCCGATGGAGCTCTCGGCCACGATCTTGACCGGCCCGATGTCGCCCAGCCGACGCACGTGGGTGCCGCCGCACAGCTCGACCGAGTGCCGGCCGGCCTCGAGCACACGCACGATCTCGCCGTACTTGTCGCCGAAGAAGGCGATGGCCCCCAGCTCGCGGGCCTCGTTCATGGTGGTCTCGAAGTGCCGCACCGACGCGTTGTCGAGGATCTCGCGGTTGGCCAGGTCTTCGATCGCCCGCAGCTGCTCGGCGCTCACCGGTTCGAAGTGGCTGAAGTCGAACCGCAGCCGGTCGGGCGCCACCAGCGAGCCTTGCTGCTTGACGTGGGTGCCCAGCACCTCGCGCAGCGCCCAGTGCAGGATGTGCGTGCCGGTGTGGTTGCGGCGGATGGCGTCGCGGCGGTCGCCGTCGATGCGGGCGTCGGCCGACTGGCCCACCGCGACCGTGCCCTCGCGCACGGTGAAGGTGTGCCGGTACAGGCCGGGCAGGCCGTAGGTGGTGTCGACGACGTCGACGATGCCCGTCGGCGTGACGATGTGGCCGGTGTCGCCCACCTGGCCGCCCGACTCGGCGTAGAACGGCGTGCGATCGAGGTAGAGGCCGTCGCCGACGACGCCGATGATCGTCGCCTGCGTCTCGTACTCGTCGCGCCCGGTGAAGTCGGTGGGCCCGAACTCGGCCAGCAGCCGCTGCTGCTCGGTCACCTCGTCGCCGGTGGCCACGCCGCCCGACCTGCTGGCGGCCCGGGCCCGCCGGCGCTGGTCGTCCATGGCCGACTCGAAGCCCGCGACATCGACCCCGAACCCGCGCAGGTCGGCCGTCTCCTGGGTGACCTCGAACGGGAACCCGTAGGTGTCGTGGAGCTGGAACGCCACCGCGCCCGGCAGCGTCGCGCCCGGCTCGAGCCTGTCGAGCTGGGTGTCGAGGATCTGCGACCCGGTGGCGAGGGTGCGCCGGAACGACTCCTCCTCGCGGGTGATGATGGGCAGCACCAGGCCGCGGCCGTCGACGATCTCGGGGTAGGCGTCGCCCATCAGGTCGATCGTGCGCTCGACCATGGGAGGCAGCACCGGGCGCTCGACGCCCAGCAGGTACGCGAAGCGGATGGCCCGGCGGATGATGCGCCGCAGCACGTAGCCGCGATCCTCGTTGGACGGGATGACGCCGTCGGCCACCAGGAACGTCATGGTGCGGGCGTGGTCGGCCAGGAGCCGCAGGGCGATGTCGCCCAGGTCGGACTCGCCGAGCCGGTGACCGGTGACCGACTGCGCCTCGCCCACCAGGGCGCTGAGCGTGTCGGAGTCGTACAGGCTGTGGCTGCCGGCGAGCACCGCCATGATGCGCTCGAGCCCGGCGCCGGTGTCGATGTTCTTCTTCGGCAGGTCGCTGAGGTGCCCGTCGGCCCCCCGCAGGTACTGCGGGAAGACCAGGTTCCAGATCTCGACGTAGCGGTTCCCGGCCTCGGGGTTGGCCGGACCGCCATCGGGCCCGAACTCGGGGCCGTTGTCCCAGAAGATCTCGGACGACGGGCCGCAGGGCCCGGTGTCGCCCATCTCCCAGAAGTTGTCCCTGCCCAGGCGCTGGATGCGGTCGCGGGGGAAGCCCACCCCGTCGGCCCACAGCTCCTCGGCCTCGTCGTCGCTCTCGTGGACCGTCACCCACAGGCGCTCGGGGTCGAGGCCCAGCACCTCGGTGACGAACTCCCACGCCCAGCTGATCGCGTCGGACTTGAAGTAGTCGCCGAAGCTGAAGTTGCCCAGCATCTCGAAGAAGCTGAGGTGGCGGGGTGACCGGCCGATGGCGTCGAGGTCGTTGTGCTTGCCACCGGCCCGCACGCACCGCTGCACCGACACCGCGCGTGGCGGGTCGTAGGGGGCGGCTTCTTCGCCGAGGAAGTAGGGGACGAACGGCATCATCCCCGAATTGGTGAACATGGGCGCGCTGGGGTGCGTCGGGATGAGGCTTCCCGACGGCACGATGGTGTGCTGCCTGGCGGCGAAGAAGTCGTTCCAGGCGCGACGCAGCTCAGCAGAGGTCCGCGGTGCCATAAGTGGTGTCAGCCTAGTGGTGAGGTGGGTGTTCGACCCCGGTCGATTCCGCCTGGCCCGGCCCCCGGTTTCAGCTCGGAGCGCAGCTCGGCCTCGCGGTCGGCCATGGCGCTGCGCCCCTCGGTGACCGCGTCGCGCAGGCCGGTGCCGAGCCGGCGGACGGAGGTGGTGACGTCGGCCTGCACCTGGTCGGGCGTGTAACGGCGCACGGTGCGCAGGACCCGGCGACGGATCCACATGGCGCCGCCGAACCCGGCCGTCGCCCCCGTGGTGAACCAGAACGTGCGCTTGAACATCAGCCCGCGCCCCTGCCGTTGCGGCCTGCGTTGCGGTTGCCGCCGTGGTCGCCTGCGTTGCGGTTGCCGCCTGCGTTGCGGTTGCCGCCTGCGTTGCGGTTGCCGCCTCCGTTGTCGTCGCCCTTGCGCCCGCGCAGGCGGCGGGCCGCCTTGGCGGTGCCGCTGGCGAAGGCGACGCCCTTGATGACCGGGTTGGCCATGGCGATGTAGGCCAGCCGCGACGCCGAGTCGACCGTGCCCGTGACCGACTCGGCGGTGGTGACCAGGCCGTCGAGACGCATGATCTCGTAGTTGGCGGCCTCGACCGTGTCGCGCAGGTCGTCGAGCACCGGCGCGGTCTCGGTGCGCAGCAGGGCGGCCACCTCGCGCAGGGCGCGAAGCGTACGCACCAGCGACACGAGCGCGACCGCCAGGAGCACCACGGCCACGACGCTGCACCCGGCGACGATGACGGCGGCCAGGTCGGTGGCGCTCACAGGCGCGCTCCCCCACGATGTCCGGTCCGCCGCCCGAGGGCGCGCCCCGAATCGACCCGGTCGTGGCCGGTCACGAGCCGTCTCCCTGCTCGTGGTCGGTGCCCCGCTCGTTGTCGACGCCGTCGGCCAGTCGGTCCATGCGGTCCGCGATCTCCTGCTCGTAGCCGTGGCGGGAGGGCTGGTAGTACACCACGTCTCCGGCCTCGTCGGGCAGGTACCGCTGGCGCACCCACCCCCGTGGGTCGTCGTGAGGATACTCGTAGCCCACCCCGTGACCGAGCGAGTGCGCCGACCGGTAGTGGGCGTCCCGCAGGTGCACCGGCACCTCGCCGCCGACCCCCTTCTGCACGTCCTCGCGCGCCCGCCAGATGCCCATCGCTGCCCTGTTCGACTTGGGCGCCGTGGCCAGGTGCACGACGGCCTGCGACAGGTTGAGCTGCGCCTCCGGCAGGCCGACGTACTCGACGGCGTGGGCGGCCGAGGTCGCCACGACGAGGCCCATGGGATCGGCCTCGCCGACGTCCTCGCTGGCCAGGATGACGAGGCGGCGGGCGATGAAGCGGGCGTCCTCCCCCGCGTCCAGCATGCGGGCGAGGTAGTGCAGCGCCGCCTGGGGGTCGGAGCCCCGGATGCTCTTGATGAAGGCCGAGATCACGTCGTAGTGCTCGTCGCGGCCGTAGCGGTGCAGCTTGGTACCGAGCGCGGCCTCGGCATCCGCGGTGCTCACGACGGGCGTGCGCGCCTGCGGGTCGCGGGCCCGCGCCAGGGCGACCGCCACCTCGAGGCTGGTCAGGGCGTGGCGCCCGTCCCCGCCGGCCCGCTCCGCCAGGTGGACCAGCGCCTCGTCGTCGGCGTCGGCACCCTCGGCGTCGAGCCCCTTGCGCAGCAACCGGGCGACCGCCTCGGCGTCGAGCGGCTGCAGGCGGAACAGCGTCGACCGAGACAGCAGCGGCGCGTTGACCTCGAAGTACGGGTTCTCGGTCGTGGCGCCCACCAACACCAGCAGCCCGCTCTCGACCGAGGGCAGCAACGCGTCCTGCTGCGACTTGTTGAAGCGGTGCACCTCGTCGAGGAACAAGATGGTGCCCTGGCCCCGCTCCCCCAGCCGCTGGCCGGCCTTGGCCACGATCTCGCGCACGTCCTTGACGCTGGCCGACACCGCCGAGAGCTGCTCGTACGCCTTGGCGGTGTGGCGGGCGATCACCTGGGCCAACGTCGTCTTCCCAGTGCCCGGCGGGCCCCAGAAGATGGCCGACGACAGCCGGTCCGACTCGACCAGCACCCGCAGCGGCCTGCCCGGGCCCACCAACTCGTCCTGGCCGACGATGTCGTCGAGTCGCAACGGCCGCAGCCGCGCCGCCAAGGGCGCCTGCTGGGCGAGCTGCTCCTCGGCCGCGGCCGCGAACAGGTCGCCGACTCCGGTCCCCGACGTTCGTGCCATCGCCGGCGAGGCTACCGATCCCGACCCCACCCCCGTGCCCGCCGGCCCGCCGCCCCGCCGCACCCCGCCGGCCCTTCCGCTGCCCCGTGCCCACTGGCCCGCCGTGCTCGTCGACTACCGCCCCCACCGTGGTTGCGTCCGCAACTGTGAACCGAACTGGTTGGCGAGCAACCACAACGGTTCACGGTTGCGGACGCAACGATCATGCGGCGAGCGCCAGGTGGGCCCGGATGGTGTCGACCACGTACTCGGGACGCTCGACGACGTCCTCGTACGTGAAGGTGACCACCTCCCACCCCGCCAGCCTGAGCCTGCTGGCCCGCTCCGCGCCCGCCTGGCGCTGGCGACGTGTGGCATGGGTCCCATGGCCGTCGAGCTCGACGGCCAACCGCACCTCGTCCCAGAACAGGTCGACCCTGGCGATCCCCCCGCCGCGTGTGCGCAGCTTCACCTGGCAGCGAGGGGTCGGTAGGTCGGCGCGGGCGATGATGCGCATGCCCTCGGTCTCGAGCCACGAGTCGCCCACCTTCCGGCCCTCGGTTCGCCGGAGCAGCGCCTCGACACAGCCGACGCCGCGCCGTCCCTGACGGCGGAGCTCGTCGACCCGCCACCAGAGGTGCTGGCGCCACACGAGCCGGCGTCGCTCGGCATCGTCGAGCGCCGCCTCGAGCTGGGACGCGGTGACCAGCGGGGCGATGTCGCACAACGTCCGTGCCGGCGTCGTGCGCGGGATGACTGAGCGCGGCTCGATGTCAGCCAGGAGCAGGTCGCGACTGCGGTGGACGACGAACCCGTCGGCGGTGGCTCGGCGCGCCCCCGGCACCGAAACCTCGATCCGACCCCTGGTGACCCCATCGAACCGCCACAGGGCGGCGGCCGTGAGGTGGGAGGCAACGGCGCCGTCGCCGGCGGCCAGGACGGCAGCCAACGTCGACTGCTGCCAGGACGACGGGTGAGCGGCGTGGCGGAACACGCCACGGTGGACGGGCAGGAGCACCCCGCCGGCGAGCAACGTGCGGCGCTGCTGCCGGGAGACGCCGAGGGCGTCGAGGTGGGCGATGGTCAGGAGGCCGAGCAACTTCAGGGACCGCTCGGCGATGGCCCCGTCGAGTGCACGGGCCATGGCGGCACAGGCTAGGGACGGGGTGTGACGGTTTCGGCCGGCGCCGCGTCGTGGGGGACGGAGCCGCTCCGGCAGCTCCCCGCGGCATCGAGGTCAGACCGTGAGGACGAGCTTGCCGGTGGTGCGGCCCGCCTCGCCGCGGGCGTGGGCCTCGCCCGCCTGCTCGAGCGGGAACGACTCGGCCACCTCGACGGTCAGCTCGCCGTCCTCGACGATCTGGGACAGGGCGAACAGGCCCTCGTGGTCGGGCTCGACGAGGAAGCCTGAGTAGCGGGCGCTCTGGGACTGCACGGTGGCGGCCAGGTCGGCGGGCGCGGCGGACGGGACGTTGACGAAGAGGCCACCCGCCCGCAGGGTCGGCACCAGGTCGACGCTGCCGCCCACCACGTCGATCACGAGGTCGACCTGGCCGACGCCGACTGCGTGAGCGACGTCGGTGGTCGTGTAGTCGATCGGCTCGTCGACGCCGAAGCGGCGCAGCGCGTCGTGCTTGGCTGCCCGGGCGGTGCCCACGACGACCGCGCCCCGCGCCTTGGCCACCTGCGTCGCCAGGTGCCCGACGCCGCCCGCGGCCGCGGTGATCAGCACCCGCTGACCGGGTTGCACGTTCGCCGTGTCCACCAGGATCTGCCACGCGGTCAGGCCCGCCAGCGCCAACCCGCCGGCCTGCTCGAACGACAGCTCGGCCGGCTTGCGGGCGAACTGCCGGGAGGGGGCGGTGACGTACTCGGCGTAGGCCCCGGCCGCCCGGGGGAACCACGGCATGCCGAACACCTCGTCGCCCGGGGCCAGCGTCGTGACCCCTCCCCCCACCGCCTCGACGACCCCGGCGACGTCCCAGCCCACCACGAACGGCGGGTCGCCCAGCACACCGGCCGTGCCTCGGCCCGCCCGCGTCTTCCAGTCGACCGGGTTGACCCCGGCGGCGACCACGCGCACCAGCACCTCGGTGGGCAGGGGTTCGGGGCGGGGCAGGTCGACGAGCTCGAGCACCTCTGGCCCACCGAACCGGGTCACGGACATCGCACGCATGTCTGCCAGCATGCCCCGGAGCCCGGGCCGAGAGGGCGAGGCCGCCGCCCGCAGGCACCGTGTCGGGGAGGCTCCGCGGCGTGACCGCCGTCGCCAGCCGCGGGCCGCCGCGGCTCGTTCGCGGCCCTGCTGGTGGCGCGAGCGGCGCGGTGCGAGAGAATGGCGGCGTGACCGACATCAGGCGCTCGGCGCGGTTGACCCGTGACGAGGTCGCGCTGGTGCTCCGGCGGGCCGCCGAGATCGAGGCGGCCGACGACCGGGCGGCCGGCGGGCTCGACGGCTACGAGCCCGAGGCCGTGGAGCAGGCCGCCCGCGAGGTGGGGCTCTCCCCCGCCGCCGTGCGCCAAGCCGTCGCCGAGTTGCGGGTCGGCGCCCTGCCTGGCGAGGCGGGCCAGGGGCGAGGCCGCACCGTCAGCTCGCGCCTGGTCGCGCACCAGCGCCTGGTCGAGACGGCGCCGGCGGTGGTGCACGCCGCGGTCGACCGCTTCCTGCGCACGCAGATGTTCGAGCTGCGGCGGCGGGCAGGCGACCGCTCGCTCTACCGCCAGCGCAGCGACCTGGTGGCCAGCCTGCGCCGGGGCCTCGACTTCGCCGGCGCCATCAAGCTCGAGGGGCTGCGCACCATCGACGTCGTCGTCACCCCGGCCGACGAGCGCACGCTGGTGCGCGTCGAGGCCGAGCTGAGCTCGAGCCGGGCCAACGCGGTGGCGGGCGGAGCGGCCGCGGGCACGGCGGTCACCCTCACGACCGGGCTGGTGGGAGCGCTGCTGGCGGAGCCCGGGCTGGTCATCGCGTCGCTGCCGGCCGGCGCCGTCGTGGGCGGCGGGGGCATGCGGGTGGCGGGGGCCCGGTGGCGCAAGCGACGCGACGACGTGGCCGAGGTGCTCGCCTCGCTGCTCGATCGCCTCTGATTCCGCCCCCCACAGACCCCACCGGCCGGGGCCGGACAGTCCCGCGCCCAGGGGCCGCATCGCCCGCGTCGTGGATCGGCCCGTACCCCGCCGGCCACGTTCACCGACCGTGGGCACCGCCGTCGTCGGGCTCGGCCGCGGCATCGTCGACCCGGATGCCCAGCGCCGCCAGCACGGGCAGTGCGATGTCGAGGACCTGGTCGCTGCCGATCACCACGTTGCGCAGACCGCCCATCCCGCGCGCGTCCTCGAGCGTCGACCCGTGCAGGGCGACATCGTCGAGCTCGACGCCCGACAGCTCGCTGCCGTCGAGCCGCGACCCGGTGATGCGCGAGCGCGCCACCCGTGCGCCGTACCAGTCGCTGCCGGTGAGGTCGCAGTCGACGATCGCACAGCGCTCCAGCCGGGCGGCGCGCAGCCAGACCTCGTCGGCACGGCTGTCGACGATGCGCAGATCGGTGGCCACCATGTCGGCGGCGACCAACCCCGACAGCCGGCAGCGCCGGAACGTCACCCGGCGCAGCTCGGCGTCGACGAGCGTCGTGCCCGACAGATCGCAGTCCTCGAACCGCACGTCCACGAGCTCGACGCCGTGGAGGGTGGCCGCCGTGAGCCGCACCCCGGTGACCGTCGAGCGCGAGATGGTCAGCCCGTGGATCGCCCGCCCGACGTCGACCCCGGGGCCGACGGCCACCTCGTCGAGGTGCGCGTCGTCGTCGAGATCGCCGACATCCGCCGGTTCGAGCGCGGCCGGGACGTCCGGCGCGGCGATCGATCGGGAACGGCGTGATGCCATGGCGGGCCGATGCTCGTGCCCTGGGTGGCCGACGGTGGCCGGCCTCAGCCCTGGCGGGGCAGGAGGCGGAGGCCCAGCTCGTCGAGGTAGCCCGGGTCGATGGGCGTCGGGGCGTTGGTCAGCGGGTCGGCACCCGACTGGGTCTTGGGGAACGCGATGACCTCGCGGATGTTCTCCTCGCCCACCAGCAGGGCCACCAGACGGTCGATCCCGTACGCGAAGCCCGCATGCGGCGGCGCGCCGTAGCGGAAGGCGTCGAGCAGGAAGCCGAACTTGGCCCGCGCCTCGTCCTCGCCGATGCCCAGCAGGCGGAAGATGGTGCTCTGCACGTCGGAACGGTGGATCCGCACCGAGCCCGAGCCCAGCTCCCACCCGTTGAGCACCAGGTCGTAGGCCTGCGAGCGCACCCTGAGCAGGTCGGTCGGGTCGTCGGAGGTCAGCAGGTCGACGTCGTCGGCGTGCGGCATCGTGAACGGGTGGTGGGCGGGCACCGGGCTGCCGTCGTCTCCCAGTCCCTCGAACAGGGGGAAGTCGACGACCCACAGGAAGTTGAAGCCGCCCTCGGTCACGGGCGGCCGGCCCAGCTCGAGCCGCAGCAGGCCGAGGACGTGGCGCACGACGTGCCGGTGGTCGGCGACCAGCAACAGCAGGTCGCCGGCCTGGCCCTCGAGGCCCGCCCGGATGCCGGCCAGCTCGTCGTCGGACAGGAACTTGGCCACCGGGCTGTCGAGCGCCTCGTCCTGGACCCGCATCCACACCAGGCCCTTGGCTCCCCAACGCTTGGCCTTGTCCGTCAGGTCGTCGAGGCGCTTGCGCGACAGATCGGCCCCGCCGGGCACGCGGATGCCCTTGACGGTCTGGCCGGAAAACGCCTTGAAGCCGGTCCCGGCGAACACGTCGCTCAGCTCGACCAGCTCCATGCCGAAGCGGACGTCGGGCTTGTCGGAGCCGAAGCGCTCCATGGCGTCGTGCCACGTCATCTGGGGGATGTCGCCCACCTCGGCGCCGGCCACCGCGGCCACGCAGGCACGGATCGAGTGCGACACGAACGCGAGCACGTCGTCCTGGCCCACGAAGCTGGCCTCGACGTCGAGCTGCATGAACTCGAACTGGCGGTCGGCCCGCAGGTCCTCGTCGCGCAGGCAGCGGGCGATCTGGAAGTAGCGGTCGATGCCGCCGACCATCGTGAGCTGCTTGAAGAGCTGCGGGCTCTGCGGCAGCGCGTAGAAGCTGCCGGGATGCAACCGCGACGGCACCACGAAGTCGCGGGCGCCCTCGGGTGTCGAGGCGATGAGCATGGGCGTCTCGATCTCGATGAAGCCCTGGGATTCCATCGAGCGACGGATGGCGCTGTTGGCGGTGGCCCGGGCGCGCAGGTTGCGCTGCATGCGGTCACGGCGCAGGTCGACGTAGCGGTAGCGCAGGCGGACGTTCTCGTCGGTCTCGACCCGGTCGCCCACGGGGAACGGGGGTGGCTCGGCGGTGTTGAGCACCTCGACCTGGCACTCGCCCACCTCGACCTCGCCGGTGGCCAGCCCGGGGTTGGCGGTGCCGTCGGGCCGGGCGCGCACCACACCCGTGACCCGCACGACCCACTCGCTGCGCACGTCGACCGAGCCGTCGATCACGCACTGCACCACGCCCTCGCGGTCGCGCAGATCGAGGAAGGCCAGGTGCTCGCCGTGCTCGCGCCGGCGCGCCACCCAGCCGCACAGCGACACGGTCTCGCCGACGTGGGCGGGCCGCAGCTCGCCGCACCAGTGGGTGCGCAGTCCCCAGGCCGGGGGGTACTCGGTCACTGGCACACCCTTCGGGATGCGCGGAGTGACCGATCGGCCCTGCGGGCCGTACAGCTCGCTGTGCCCATGGTTCGCTCGCTGCGCTCGCTCACTCTGCCTCCAGAATCGTGCGGACCCGGTCGATGACCTTGTCGCGCGGCACGGCTTCCTGTTCACCCTGGCCCAGGTCGCGCACGGTGGCCGTGCCGTCGGCCACCTCCTGGTCGCCCACGATGACGGCCACTCGGGCACCCGAGCGGCCGGCGGACTTCATCTGCGACTTCATCGATCGCCCGTCGAACGCCCGGTCGGCGCGCAGCCCGGCCAGGCGCAGCTCGTGGGTCAGGTCGCGCGCGGCCGAGCCGTCGGTGGTGTCGACCACGAACACGTCGAGCGCCGAGGCCGGGGGCTCGAACACGCCCTCTGCGTCGCAGGCCAGCAGCATCCGCTCGATGCCGGATCCGAACCCGATGCCCGGGGTGGACGGGCCGCCCAGCTGTTCGACCAGGCCGTCGTAGCGCCCGCCGCCGATGATCGTCGATTGCGCCGTGTCGAGCGCGTCGCTCTGGAACTCGAACAGCGTGTGCGTGTAGTAGTCGAGGCCCCTGACCAGGCGGGTGTCGACCGCGAACGGGATGCCGAGTGCGGTGAGCCCCGCCTGCACCCGCTCGAAGTGGGCCCGCGAGTCGTCATCGAGGACGTCGTTGATGCGGGGCGCGTCGGCCACCACGGCCTGGGTCTCGGGCCGCTTCGAGTCGAGCACGCGCAGCGGGTGGCTCTCGACCTTGTCGCGGTCGTCGGCCGGCAGGTCCGCGGAGCGCTCGCGCAGCCAGGCCGTGAGCGTGTCGGCGTAGGTGGCGCGGTCGGCCGGGGTGCCCATGGTGTTGATGACCAGGCGCCAGCGCTGCAGCCCGAGCGCGGCCAGGTAGGTGGCGCCGAGAGAGATGATCTCGACGTCCACGTCGGGGTCGGCCGCGCCGAGCACCTCGACGTCGACCTGGTGGTGCTGGCGCAGGCGGCCGGCCTGCGGGCGCTCGTAGCGGAAGGCGGGGGTGACGCACCACACCTTCCACGGCGTGGGCGGCCGATGCTGCACGAACGCCCGCGCCACCGAGGCGGTGGCCTCGGGGCGCAGGGCCATGTGCCGGTCGCCCTTGTCGTAGAAGTCGTACATCTCCTTGCGCACGACGTCGGTGCCGGCGCCCAGGCGCTGGAACACGCCCAGCTCCTCGAACAGCGGCCCGTGCACCAGCCCGTAGCCGAACCGCTCGGCGACGCCGGCGAACGCCGCGATCAGCGCCTGCCACCGGGCCGACGCCGGCGGCAGCACGTCCTGTGTGCCGATGGGGGCGCGAAAGGTCTCGGGGCGTGTTTCCCGCTCCTGGCCTTCGGCCGGGCCGCTCGGGCTCCGACGCGGTTCTTTCCGCTCTTCGCCGCTCGGGCGGGGCTCGCTCGGACGCTCGCTCATGACGGAGCGAGGCTAGTGCTGCCCGGCCCGGGGGCCGAACCGCATAGCGCACCACGCTATGCGGCGGCCGTCAGACCTTCGTGCAGGTCATCTCCGTATCGTCTCCGGTCCAGGGGTCCGCCCAGCCGAACACCACCGTGTCGTCGTGACGGTCGACGTCGACCAGCTGCAGCTCCGCGCCGTCGGCCCGCTCCTGGATCTCGACCCTGTCCGTATCCAGGGTGACCCCCTGCATCGCATAGCTGGTCAGCAGGTCCTGCGCCTCGACCTCGAGCTCCGTGCCCTCGATCTGCCACTCGGCGGTGGACTCGAGCGGCCCCGCGAAGCCGGCGATCACGAACGTGACCTCGCCCGCGGTGTCACTCGCCGCGCTCACGGTCGCCTCGATCTCGAGCCTCGTCGCCTCGGCGGCGTCCACGACCTGGTCCGCCCGAAAGCCGAGCTCACAACTCCAGTCTCCGACCGCGTACTCGACGATCTCGCCCCGCACGACCTCGTCCGCAGCGCCACATGCCATGCCGGATCCGGCACCCACGACCGCGCACGCACCGATCACCCATCCCCACCGCCCCATGGCGCGCACGCTACTGGCCCGGGGACCGCCACGAGGATCGACGGCGTACGACCGACACCGGGCGACATCGTCGGCCCCTGGAGTCGGGTGCCGAGGCCGGAGGGGTACCGGGGGTTTGCGCAACCGATCCCCGGGCCCGACGAGTGCGGCTCAGCCGCCCTTGCCGGGCACGATGCGGTAGGCGTCGTAGACCGAATCGATGCCGCGGATGGTGGACAGCAGCGAGTCGAGGTGGGACGGGTCGCCCAGCTCCATGTCGAAGCGCATCTTCGACACCCGGTCGGAGCCGGTCTGCGTGGTGCAGGTCAGGATGTTGACGTGGTGGTCGGCGAAGGCCGCCGTGACGTCCCGCAGCAGGCGGGCCCGGTCGAGCGCCTTGACCTCGATCGAGGCGATGAACACACCGCCGGGCTCGAGGTCCCACTCGACCTCGATCAGGCGGTCGCCCTGGCCGGCCACCAGCGACACGGCGTTGGCGCAGTCGGACCGGTGCACCGACACTCCTCGGCCTCGCGTCACGAAGCCGATGATCTCGTCGCCCGGCACCGGCGTACAGCACCGCGACAGGCGCACGAACACGTCATCGAGCCCCTCGACGTGCACGCCCGCCGGGCCCCGGTTGGGACGCGAGCGCCGCGGCTGGCGGATGGTGGTGGGCAGCGTCTCTTCCTGCGCGGGCCCGACGTCGCGCAGCGACTTCGACACCCGGGCCGCCGCCGCCTGGGCCGACACGTGGTTCTCGCCGATGGCCGCGTACAGGGCATCGAGGTCGGCGTAGTTCATGGCCGTGGCCGTCTCGGGCAGCAACTTGCCGGACTGCAGCTTCTGCACGGGCAGGCCCTCGCGCCGCAGCGCCTTGATCAGGTCCTCGCGACCCGTCTCGATGGCGTCCTCCCGCCGTTCCCGCGAGAACCACTGGCGGATCTTGGACGCGGCCCGGGGCGTCGCCGCGATCTGCAGCCAGTCGCGCGACGGGCCGGCGCCCTCGACCTTGGACGTGAAGATCTCGACCGTGTCGCCCGACGACAGCGTCGAGTCGAGAGGGACCAGCCGGCCGTTGACGCGGGCCCCGATGCAGGCGTGGCCGACCTCGGTGTGGATGGCGTAGGCGAAGTCGATGGGGGTGGCCCCCACGGGCAGCGTGACGACCTTGCCCTTGGGCGTGAACACGAAGACCTCGTCCTGCTCGAGGTCGACCTTGAGCCGCTGCATGAACTCGTCGGGGTCGCTGGTCTCGGACTGCCAGTCGACGATGCGGTTGAGCCACGGCATGTCGGCCGCGTTGGTGTCGCGGTCCTTGTAGGCCCAGTGGGCCGCCACGCCCTGCTCGGCCCGGGCGTGCATCTCCCACGTGCGGATCTGCACCTCGACCGCCTTGCCCTGCGGCCCGATCACCGTGGTGTGCAGCGACTGGTACAGGTTGAACTTGGGCATGGCGACGTAGTCCTTGAACCGGCCCTGCACCGGCTTCCATGTGGCGTGGATCGAGCCCAGCGCCGCGTAGCAGTCCTTGACCGACTCGACGACGACCCGCATGCCCACCAGGTCGAAGATGTCGTCGAACTCGCGGCCCTTGACGACCATCTTCTCGTAGATGGAGTACAGGTGCTTCGGCCGCCCGGTGACGTCGGCGGTGATGCGCAGCTCGGCCAGCCGCTGGCGCACCTCTTCCAGCACCTGGGTGAGGTAGATGTCGCGCTCGGGCGTGCGCACCGAGGTCATGTGGTCGATCTCGGCGTAGCGCTTGGGGTGCAGCGCAGCGAAGGCCAGGTCTTCCAGCTGGGTCTTCACATCCTGCATGCCCAGGCGATGGGCCAGCGGGGCGTAGATGTCGAGCGTCTCGCGGGCGATGCGGTCCTGCTTCCAGGCGGGCATCGCGGCGATGGTGCGCATGTTGTGCAGCCGGTCGGCCAGCTTGATGATGAGCACCCGCAGGTCGCGGGCCATGGCCACCAGCATCTTGCGCATGGTGGCGGCCTGCTGCGCCTCCTTGGAGTTGAACTGGACCCGCTCGAGCTTGGTGACACCGTCGACGATGGCGGCCACGTCGGTGCCGAAGGCCCGCTCGATGTCGTCGAGGGTGGTGCCCGTGTCCTCGACCGTGTCGTGCAGCAGGGCGGCCGCCACGGTGACGTCGTCGAGGCCGAAGTCGGCGACGATCTTGGCCACGGCGAGGGGGTGCTGGACGTAAGGCTCGCCCGAGTTGCGCGACTGTCCGCGGTGGGCGTCGGCCGACCGCAGGTAGGCCCGGGTGATGAGCGCCGTCGGTGCCTTGGGGTGCCGGCGGCGGAAGGCGTTGAGCAGGGGCGCGACCTCGTCGGCCGGCGGCGGGTGGTTGCGCCGCCACGGAAGGACCCGGTCAACGGTGGGCACGTCTACCTCCTCTCACACCCTCGTGAACCGCACCCTGACCTGCGGTGTTCCCGTGTGGCACCAGGATCTCGACTGACACGAGCTACACGGTGATCAGGCTGAGTATGTCGTGATCACCCAGTTTCGCCCGACCGTCGAGGAAACCCAACTCGACGACGAAGCCCAGCCCGGCGATGCGACCGCCCAGCCGCTCGACGAGCCGGCACGTAGCGGCGGCCGTGCCACCCGTGGCCAACACGTCGTCGACGACGTACACCGACTCGCCGGCGACGAAGGCGTCCTCGTGCATGTCGAGCGAATCGGTCCCGTACTCGAGCTCGTAGGTCTCCGTGACCGTCGCCCAGGGCAGCTTGCCGGGCTTGCGGACCGGGACGAACCCGGTGCCCAGCCGGTAGGCGACAGCGGCGGCGAAGATGAACCCACGGGCCTCGATGCCCACCACCTTGTCGACGGTCAGGTCGGCGGCGTGGTCGGCCAACGCGTCGACGGCGAACCGGAAGGCGTCGACGTCGGCCAGCAGCGGCGTCAGGTCCTTGAAGACGATGCCCGGCTGAGGGAAGTCCGGGACGTCACGGAGGTGGCCGGCGAGCCACGACGGATCACGCGTCATGGCGGGCGACGTTACCGGGAACCCACGCGCCGGCCGCGCCCGTGGCGCAGGGCTGGCGACCCGCCAGGTCAGCGGCGGTTGCCCTTGGAACGTGCGCGGTCGGTCACGTGATCCCGAGGTGCCGTTGCCGTGCTTCCCGCTCATGCAGCTTCGCTGCGGGCCGCTCGGGCCACGGCCTCGCCTAGCGGCTCGGCCTCTTGGCCCTCTTGCGCGGCCGGGGCGGGATCGCCCGCCCGGAGGCCGACACGCTCACGCCGGGCTTGGCGTCGCCGTCGGCGGTCGCCTGCGCCGCCGCGACCGTACGGGCCGACGGCGGCCGGCCCGTCGTCACCGTGGCCGCCATGACCTCGGCGTCGCCACCGCGGGCGTCGATGCGGCGCTTGATGTCGCGGTAGCGCGGCTCGCGCTCCTTGAGCGATGCCAGCACGGGCGAGGCGATGAAGATCGACGAGTAGGCGCCGCAGAACAGGCCGATGAGCAGGGCGACCGCGAACTCCTCCAGCACCCCGGCGCCCAGGATCCACGAACCCACCACCAGCAGGGATCCCACGGGCAGCAGCGCCGTGATGGTGGTGTTGAGCGAGCGCATGAGCGCCTGGTTGAGCGACACGTTGACCATGCCGCCGTACGACAGCCCGCCGGTCGATGACACGAGCCGGGTGTTCTCGTCGACCTTGTCGAACACGACGATGCCGTCGTAGATCGAGTAGCCGAGGATGGTGAGCACGGCGACGACCGTGGCCGGCGTCACCTCCAGCTGCGTGAGCGAGTACACACCCACCGTGATGATCACGTCGTGGATCAGCGCCACGAGGGTGCCGATCGCCATCTTCAGCTCGAACCGGAACGAGATGTAGACGCTCACGAGCACCAGGAACACGATGAGGGCCCGCACGGCCTTGTCGCTGATCTCCTGGCCCCAGGACGGGCCGACCTCGTTGAGGACGACGTCGTCGACGCTCGATCCGGTCACCTCGGCCAGCGCGGCCGTGACCTGGTCGGTCTGCTCGGAGTCGAGGGGCTCGGACTCGATGCGCAGCTCGACGCCCTCGTTGCTCTCGAGCTCCTGGATGGTCGCATCGGCCAGACCGAACTGGTCGACCGCGTCGCGCGCCTGGGCGACCGACGCGTCGCCCGCGGGCACCTGCCACACGACGCCGCCCTCGAAGTCGATGCCCAGGTTCAGCTCCCGCGTCGCGAACGACACGACGCTGACCAGCACGGCGATCAACGAGATCGTGTACCAGAGCCTGCGCCGGCCGACGAAGTCGATGCTGGTCTCGCCGTGATACAGCCGGCTCCACACGGATCGCTTGACGGATTGCTTCGGCCCGGCGGTCGCGCTGTCTCGGGCGCCGACGTCCGCCTCGACGGCGTCGGTGTCGGTGTCGTCGGCGACGACGTCGTTGTCGGAGTCGGTGTCCGGCGCGACGTCTGCGTCCACAGGCGTCGTCTCCTCGGGCGTGTCACGGCCGGTGGTCCTGCGCGTGTTGCGCTTGCTCATCGTCCCGCCCCCGCGACGGCCACGGGCCGGTCGGCCGGCGCGGCGGGACTGGCCAGCCCCCGGGCCACGCCGAAGAAAGGCATGTCGGTGAAGAACCGGTTGCGCGACAGCAGCACGACCACCGGATGGGTGAAGGCCCAGGCCACGATCACGTCGAGCACGGTCGACAGCCCCAGGAAGAAGGCGAAGCCACGCACCGAGCCCACGGTCAGCCACCACAGGATGGCGGCGCCCAGGAACGCCGTGAAGTTGGCGGCCAGCACGGTGCGGAACGCCCGCTTGAACGCCCGGTCGGTCGACGTGCGCAGCGTGCGCCCCGACTTGACCTCGTCTTTGAGACGCTCGAAGTACACGACGTACGAGTCGACGGTCACGCCGATGGACACGATGATGCCGGTCACGCCGGACAGGGTCAGCGCCAACCCCCGTGACTCGCCCAGGTAGCTGATGATCGTGTACAGGAGCGCGCCCCACACGGTGAGCCCGACGATCACCACCAGCCCGAGCGCCCGGTAGTAGAGGAGCATGTAGAGGGCCACGAGCGCGATGCCCACGACGCCGGCGATGATGCCGGCGCGCAGCGAGTCGTCGCCCAGCGAGGCCGACACGGTCTGCACGCTCTGCCGCTCGAGCTCGACCGGCAGCGAGCCGTAGCGCAGCACGAGCGCCAGGTCCTTGGCCTCGGACTCGGTGAAGCTGCCGCTGATCGTGATCTGGTCGGCCGTGTAGCTGGGCTCTGTGATCGACGGCGCCGACTGCACCACCGAGTCGAGCACGACGGCCAGCTGCCCGGTGGGGCACACCGCCGGGTCGGGCGCGCCCTGGTAGCACTTGGCCGCGATCTCGTTGAACTTGTCGATGCCGTCGGCACCGCCCCGCATCTCGAGTCGCACCATCCACTGCCCGGTCTGGATGTCGGCCGCGGCGGTCCTGACGATGCGGCCCGTGGCCAGCGACGGCCCCAGGGCGTAGATCGACTCGCCGTCCGCGCCGGCCAGGGTGACGGGGGCATCAGGCACGTCCTGGTCGCGGGGGGTGAGCGTGGGGACCTCGGTCGGCTGCTCTGCCGTGCCCTCCGGCGCCGTGGTGGGCGGCGCGGTGGTGGCGGTGGGATCGGGGGTGGTGGTCGTGGGCTCCTGTTGCAGGACCGCGGCGCTCTCGCCCTCCATCAGGCCGACGGCGCCCTCGGACGTGGCCGTCGTGTCGGCGGCCGTCGTGGTGGTGGTGCTGTCTGCCGGCGGCGCCTCGCCCGCGGTCGTCGTGGTGGTGGCGCCCTGGCCGACGGCCTCGTCGGCGGTCGCCTGGGCCTCGGCCAGCACGTCGGCCGGCACGTTGGCCGTCTGCAGCACCGGGCGGAAGTTCAGCTCGGCCGTCTGGCCCACGAGCGCGAGCGCACGGTCGCGGTTCTTGACGCCGGGGAGCTGCACCACGATGGCATCGCCCTGGCGGGTGATCTCGGGCTCGGCCACGCCCAGGGCGTCGACGCGATCGCGGATGATGCTGAGCGCCTGGTCGAGCTGGTCGCCCGTCGCCTCGCCCGTGGGCGCCAGCACGACGGAGACGCCGCCCTGCAGGTCGAGGCCCAGCTCCGGGCTGTTGCCCGCCACCAGCGTGGCGAGGAGGCCGCCGTAGGCCGCAACCAGGATGAGGATGAGCGGGAGGAGAAGCCTGCGTCGCATCAGGTCACGTCGGGTCCTGGGGCGGCCGGGCCCCGGTCGTCGGGATCGGGCTCGCCGGGCGCACGCCCACCCGCGTCGGGAAGGGCGCCGTGGTCGGGAGGCGTGGCATCGTCGGCTCCGGGGGTGGCGTCGTCGGTGGGGGTGGCGTCGGGAAATGCGTCGTCGAGTGCGGTGGCGTCCTCGACCAGGCGCAACACGGCCTGGCGGGCCACCCGCAGCTCGACGCCCGGGGCGACCTCCAGCGTCATGTCCTCGGGCCCCAGCTCGACGATGCGCCCGTAGATGCCGGCCGACAGGATGACCTGGTCACCGGGCTGGACCGAGGCGACCAACGCCTGGTGGGCCCGGACGCGTCGCTGCTGCGGGAGGATGAAGATGACCCACAACAGGACGAAGGTGATGGCGAGAACGATCAGCGGCTCCATAGGCGGCTGGACGAGGCTAGCGCCCTGTGGCCCCGGCCCCGTCATCGGGCCCCGGCGTGGCCCCGCCGGCCCCGTGCGGTGACGACCCCCCGGCACCCCGGGTGGCGCCGACATCCCATCGCTCGGCCACCTCGGCCCGCAGCGTCGCCAACGAGCCGTCGACGATCGCCGCTCGGACGCGGTCGACGAGCGCCAGCGTCCAGGCCACGTTGTGCAGCGTGAGCAGCCGGGGGGCGGCCGGTTCGGCGACCGACAGCAGGTGGCGCAGGTAGCCACGCGACCAGCGGGCGCACACCGGGCAGGCGCAGTCGGGATCGAGCGGACCGGTGTCGTCGGCGAACCGGCGGTTGCGCAGGTTGAGGCGCCCCTCGGATGTCAGCAGCGTGCCGTGCCGGGCCAGCCGGGTGGGCAGCACGCAGTCGAACATGTCGACGCCCCGCGCCACCGCGTCGACGATGCCCAGCGGGTCGCCCAGGCCCATGAGATAGCGGGGGCGGTCGGCCGGGAGCGCGCTGACGGCGGCCTCGAGGGCGGGCAGCATGGCCGACCGGTCCTCGCCCACCGACAGGCCGCCGACCGCGTAGCCGTCGAACCCGACCGCGATCGTGCGCTCCGCGCTCTCCACCCTCATGGCCAGGTCGGTGCCGCCCTGCACGATGCCGAACTGGTTCAGGTCGGGCCGCTCGTGGGCGAGGAACGCTTTGCGGGCGCGGCCGGCCCACAGCGCGGTGCGGTCGACGGCCGAGCGGACGACCCGCGCCGGCGAGGGCAGGGGCGGGCACACGTCGAGCACCATCTGGATGTCGCTGCCCAGCTTGACCTGCACGTCGACCGCCCCCTCGGGGCTGAGGTGGTGGGTGCTGCCGTCGTAGGTCGACGTGAAGGTGGCGCCCTCGTCGTCGACCTCGGGCTCGAGGGAGAAGACCTGGTAGCCACCCGAGTCGGTCAACACGTGGCCACGCCAGTCGGCGAACCCGTGCAGGCCGCCGAACGATTCGACCAGGTCGGCGCCCGGCCGCAGCATCAGGTGGTACGTGTTGCCCAGCACGATCTCGGCCCCGAGGTCCTCGAGGTCGGCCGACGACAGCGTGCGCACCGCCCCGCGGGTGCCGACCGGCATGAAGCACGGGGTCGAGAACGTGCCGCGGGCGGTGGTGACGGTGCCGGTGCGGGCCGGCCCGCACGTGGCGTCGACCGAGTAGGACAGCGTCACCGGCGGGCATCCCGGCCGGCTGTCCGCTCGAGCCACATGGCGTCACCGAACGAGAGGAAGCGGTAGCCGGCGCCGAGTGCGGCCGCGTACAGGTCGCGCCAGCGAGGTCCGACGAAGGCGTCGACCAGCACCAGCAGCGACGACCGGGGCAGGTGGAAGTTGGTCATGAGCACGTCGACGACCCGCCAGGTCCACGGACGGCGGATGAACAGCTCGGTGCGCCCGTCGAGCTGACCCGACAGCGCCGCGGACTCGAGGGCCCGCACGGTGGTGGTGCCCACCGCGACGACCCGCCCCCCGGCTGCCCGGGCGCGCTCGCACGCGTCGAGCGTCTCCGGCGGCACGTGGTAGCGCTCGGCGTGCATGTGGTGGTCCTCGACCTTGGGGGCCGACATCGGCCGGAACGTGCCCATGCCCACCAGCAGCTCGACGGGCTCGACCCGGGCACCGGCGGCGCGACACGCGTCGAGCACCGCGGGGGTGAGGTGCAACCCGGCCGTCGGCGCCGCCACCGAGCCGGGCCGGTCGGCGAAGACCGTCTGGTAGCGCTCGGGGTCGTCGAGGGGCGCGGTGATGTAGGGCGGCAGCGGTACCGCCCCGTGCCGCTGGAGCACGGCGATCTCGTCGGCGCCGGCGCGCACCCGCAGTTCGACCAGCCGGGTGCCGTCGCCGGGGCCGTCGCCGCCCACGACCACCTCGAGCTCGGGCGCGACCGGGAGCACGGTCCCCGGCCTGACCCGCCGTCCGGGCCGGACCAGCGCCTCCCACGCACCGCCGGGCATGCGCTCGAGCAGCAGCACCTCGACCTCTCCCCCGGTGTCCTTCCGTACGCGGAGGCGGGCGGGCAGCACCCGGGACGTGTTCACGACCACGACGTCGCCCGGTGTGACCAGGTCGGGCACGTCGGCCACGGTGCGGTGGTCGACACCGCCTTCTCCCCGATCGACGAGCAGGCGCGCGGCATCACGGGGTTCGGCCGGCAGCTGGGCGATCGCCTGCTCGGGAAGGTCGTAGTCGAAGTCGGCGAGGTCCATGGGGCCGGGCAAACCTACCCGCCGGGGTGGGCGCGACCGACCTCGTACGTCCTACGCGGCGACGATCGTGAGGGCGTCCTCCAGGCCCGCGAAGTCATCGATGTTGCGGGTGAACAGCGGCAGGTCGTGGACGGCTGCGGTGGCGGCGATCATCAGGTCGAGCCGGCGAGGCCTGGGGTGGCGCCCGGCAGCCAGGACCAGAGCCACGTAGGTCCCGTATCGGCGTGCCGCGCTCGCATCGAACGGGAGGGGGGCGTGATATCCACGCTCCACGAGTTGCAGCCGTTCGGTCCGGTTGGCGCGCTCTGCCTCGTTGGCGGCAAGGTGCAGTCCCTGCGAAAGCTCGGCGAGTGTGACGGAAGTGATCGTCGCTCGTACGGGAAGCCTCGCCTCGGGGATGTCGGGCAGGTCGATCACGACCGAGGTGTCAAGGACGCCCAGTTCGTGCCTCTCACCCACCGACCCGATCCTCACCGAAGACCACGTCGGCCTGGGCCCGCATCGCAGCATGGTCGCCTGCCTGGATGCCGGCGAACGCCCGCTTGAGCTCAGCGACGGCAGTAAAGGCGTCCGCGGGAAGCGGGCGTAGCTCGGCCACCGCGGCACCGTGCCGGGTGATCACGAAAGCCTCGCCGCGTCGATCGCGTCCATGATCGCCGCACTCCCGTTCCGCAGTTCACGTTGGGTGATCGTCCGCATGTGGCGCAGTGTAGCCCCCTGTGCTACACGCGCAGCTCAACCCCCGAAGAGGGTGGGTGACGCACCGTCGGGGCCGGCGTCAGGGGGCGGCGCCACGCCCAGGTGCTCCCAGGCGGCCGGCAGCGCCACCCGCCCACGCGGGGTGCGCATGAGCAGGCCCTGCTGGATGAGGAACGGCTCGTAGACGTCCTCGACCGTCTCGGTCTGCTCGCCGACGCTGATGGCCAGGGTGGACAGGCCGACGGGGCCACCGCCGAAGCGGTGGCACAGCGCCGACAGGATGGCGCGGTCGACCTGGTCGAGGCCCCGCCCGTCGACGCCGAACAGGGCCAGCCCCCGTTCGGCCGTGGCCCGGTCGACGGTGCCGTCGGCGGTGACCTCGGCGAAGTCGCGCACCCGCCGGAGCAGCCGGTTGGCGATGCGGGGGGTGCCCCGGGCCCGGCGGGCGATCTCGGCGCAGCCGGCGGCGTCGATGGCCACGCCCAGGATGCGGGCGGCCCGCTCGACGATGGCTTCGAGGTCGTCGGCGGTGTAGTAGTCGAGCCGGGCGACCAGGCCGAACCGGTCGCGCAGCGGCCCTGTGATCGAGCCGGTGCGCGTGGTGGCGCCCACCAGGGTGAACCGGGGCAGGTCGAGCCGGATCGACCGGGCCGCGGGCCCCTTGCCCAGCACGATGTCGAGCTGGAAGTCCTCCATCGCCGGGTAGAGCACCTCTTCCACGGCGCGGGGAAGGCGGTGGATCTCGTCGATGAACAGCACGTCGCCGTCGTCGAGCTGGGTGAGGATGGCCGCCAGGTCGCCCGCCCGCTCGACCGCCGGCCCCGACGTGGTCTGCAGGTGGGCGTCGAGCTCGGCCGCGATGATGCCGGCGAGGGTGGTCTTGCCCAGACCCGGCGGACCGGAGAACAGCAGGTGGTCCGGCGCCTGGCCGCGCCGGCGGGCGGCCTCGAGCACGATGTGGAGGTGGGCCTTGAGCTCGGACTGGCCCACGAACTCGGCCAGCCGGCGCGGGCGCAGCGTGGTCTCGGCGGCGCTCTCGTCGGGACCCGGATCGGGGTCGAGCAGCTCTTCACGCATCGGACCGCTCCCCCGGGCCACGCCTCATCGGGCCGACGCCAGCCGCTGCAGCGCCTGGCGCAGCATGGCCGAGGCGTCGCCGTCGTCGGCCAGCTCGGCCGTGGCGGCCCGGATCTCGTCGGGGCCGTAGCCCAGGCCGGCCAGCGCCTCTCGCACATCGGTGGTGGCGGTGCGCTCGGCCGGCGTCACGAGCGACCCGCCGCCGTGCACGCTGGGCACCACGCCACTGTCGGGGACGTCGAGGCGCGACTTCAACTCGACGAGCAGGCGGGCCGCCGTCTTCTTGCCCACCCCCGGCACCAGGCACAGCGCGGCGACGTCGTCGTCGGCCAGGATGCGCACCAGGGCCGGCGGCGCGTGCACCGACAGGATGGCCAGCGCCATGGACGGCCCCACGCCGTGGGCGCCGAGCAGCGCCTCGAACGTGACCTTCTCGTCGCGGGTGCCGAAGCCGTACAGGGTCTCGGCGTCCTCGCGGACGTGATGGTGCACCCACACGAACGCCTCGTCACCCACCTCGCCCAGTGCGACCACGGTGGTGGGCGACACGACGACGACGTAGCCGATGCCGGCCACCTCGACCAGCACCTCGCCGGCCCCCCGATGCAGCAGGCGCCCCCGCAGCGAGGCGATCATCGGACGACCGCCCGTGCCGAGGCGGCCGCCGCCGAGGTCGCCGCCACCCGGCTGCGCATCGGCGCGTGGGCCAGGTGGCACAGCGCCAGCGCCACGGCGTCGGCCGCATCGACCGGCCGCAGCGGCATGGCGATGCCCAGCAGGGTCTGCACCATGCGCTCGATCTGCGCCTTGTCGGCGCCACCGAAACCGGCGACGGCCTGCTTGACCTGGTTGGGCGAGTACTCGACCACCTCGGCGCCGCCGGCCACCCCCTCGACCATGGCGATGCCCGCGGCCTGGGCGACCGGGATGGCGGTGCGCACGTTGACCTGGAACAGCACCCGCTCGATGGCGACCACGGCGGGGCGGTGCTCGACGATGAGGGCGCGCAGGTCGTCGCGCAGCGCCGCGAGGCGACGGGGCACGTCGAGAGCGGGGTCGGTGCGCAGCACGCCGGCGGCGACCGCCCGCGGCCGCCGGCCGGCGCGTTCGACGACGCCGTAACCGCACCGCGACAACCCGGGATCGATGCCGAGCACGAACATGGGTTCGGACCCTAGCCGGTGCCCGCCGCGCACCGGTGGACCCCGCCGTGGACCCCGCCGTGGCCCGCCGTGGGCCCGGCCTCGACCCGCCGCGGGCACCCCGGGGTGACCCGGCGGCGTCGGCGTCAGCCGGCGGCGGCGACGGCGGCCACCAGCTCGTCGGTGGGCCGGAACCACAGGCCGGCGACCGCCCGGTGGGCGTGGCGCACCACGCCCCCGGCGTCCACGACGAAGATCGACCGCCGGTAGAAGCCGACGGGTCCGAGGATTCCATACTGCCTGCCGACCGCCTTGTCGACGTCGGCCAGCAGCGGGAACGCGAACCCGCCCTGGTCGCTGGCGAAGGTGTCGTGGCTCTCGACCGACTGCGGGCTGATCGCCAGCACCTGGGCGTCGACCTCGCGGAACGCGTCGATGTCGGCCGTGTAGCTGTTGAGCTGGCGGGTGCACACGGGCGTGTTGTCGCCCGGATAGAAGACGAGCACCACGGGACGCCCCGCGAACTCGGACAGCGTGTAGTCGCGGTGCCCGTCCGCCGTGCCGTCGGTGCCGGCCAGCGTGAAGTCCGGCGCCGGCTCCCCCACGCGGACACTCATCCCGCCTCCACCGTCTGCAGGATCATGTCGGGGATGTCGAAGTTGGAGTACACGGCCTGCACGTCGTCCTGGTCGTCGAGGGCGTCGATCAGGCGCAGCACCTTCTTGGCGCTCTCGGCCGTGTCGAGCGCGATCGTGGCCTGCGGCACCATCGTCAGGTCCGACGAGTCGACCGCGATGCCCGCCTCGTCCAGCGCGGTGCTCACGGCGTGCAGGTCGGTGGGCGGTGTCGTGACCCGCCACGAGTCTCCGTCGTCGACGATGTCCTCGGCTCCGGCGTCGAGCGCCGTGAGCATGAGGTCCTCCTCGTCGACCGAGCGGGGCACGATGATCTGCCCCTTGCGGTCGAACTGCCACGCGACGGCGCCCGGCTCGGACGTCGAGCCGCCGTTCTTGGAGAAGATGTTGCGGATCTCGGCGCCCGTGCGGTTGCGGTTGTCGGTGAGCACCTCGACCATGACGGCGACGGCGCCGGGGGCATAGCCCTCGTAGGTGATCTGCTCGTAGGTGACGCCCTCGAGCTCGCCGGTGCCCCGCTTGACCGCCCGCTCGATGGTGTCGATGGGGATCGACGCGTCACGCGCCTTCTGGAACATGGTGCGCAGCGTGGGGTTCATGTCGGGGTCGCCGCCGCCCTCGCGCGCCGCCACCTCGACCTGGCGCAGCACCTTGGCGAACAGCTTGCCTCGGGCCTTGTCGTTGGCGGCCTTCTTGTGCTTGATGGTCGCCCACTTGGAATGGCCACTCATCGCTTACACCACCTCGCTGAGGAACAGCTCGTGCAACCGGGGATCGTCGCCGAGCTCGGGATGGAACGCCGCCACGAGCACAGGGCCCTGACGGCAGAGGACGGGTTGGCTGTCGACGGTAGCCAGGATGTCGACCCCCTCGCCGACGGTGTCGACGACGGGCGCCCGGATGAACACGGCGTGGACCGGGCCGCCCTCGGTGCCGGCGACGGTCAGGTCGGCCTCGAACGAGTCGATCTGCCGGCCGAACGCGTTGCGGCGGACCGTGATGTCGATGACGTCGAAGCACCGCTGGTCGGGCCGACCGTCGAGGATCTCGTGCCCGAGCAGGATCATGCCGGCGCAGGTGCCGAAGGCCGGCATGCCGCCCGCCAGCCGCTCGGCCAGCGGGTCGAACAGCCCGGACGACTCGAGCAGCATCGAGATCGTGGTCGACTCGCCGCCGGGCAGCACCAGGGCGTCGACGGCGTCGAGGTCACCCGGCGAGCGGACTGCCACCGGTTGGGCGCCCAGGCGTGCGAGCATTGACACATGCCGTGCCGACGCACCCTGCAGTGCGAGCACGCCGACCTTCACCTGGGGGCCTCGTTCCTGCGCACATGACGGTTCGATTGTACGGGCCCGCCCCTGACCGGCGAGAATCGACAGCCGACTGGGACAGAGGCAGGGGGCCGACCACCGCCGACCGGAGGATCTCCGTGCACGCCAAGACCCGCGGCCGACATCCGATCGTCATGAAAGGCCGAGCCTCGCTCGCTGCGCTGGTGGCCCTCGGCCTGGTCGCCGCCGCCTGCTCGAGCGGGTCCGAGGCCGGGCCCGACGACACCTCCCCTACGTTCGCTCGTGCGAACGGCAGCTCGCTGGCGTTCGAGGATCCGGTGGCCAACGTGTCCGACCTGGTCGCCCCCGCGGCCGAGGGCGACCCGTGGACGATCGTGGGGTCGGTGTTCGACCCCGAGTCGGCGGCGGCCGAGGCCACGGTGTGGACCTCCGACGACGGCCGCCGCTGGGAGAGCACGACCGTCGATCCCGCCGCACGCGGCACCGGCGAGTCGATGGCGGCGGCCACCGCCACTGACGCAGGCCTGGTCGCCGTCGGCCAGGTGGGCGACGGCGCCGAGGCCGACGCCGCCATCTGGCAGCAGTCCGACGGCGAATGGGAGCTGACGCAGCCCGAGGCTCTGGGCGGCGACCACGAGCAGTGGGCCTTCGACATCGTCACCGGCGAGGGCGGCACGCTCGTGGCCGGCGGCGAGAACGTGTGGGGAGAGGTACGTCCCCGCCTGTGGTTCAGCGCCGACGGCGAGACCTGGACGAGCGTCGACGGCGGTGCCGGCGGCCCCCTGGACGCCAGCGGCGAGGAGTCGGTGCGCGACGTCGTGGCCGTCGGCTCCGGGTTCGTGGCGGTCGGCTCGCGCACGGTCGACAACGAGCAGGACGGGCTGGTCTGGTACTCGCCCGACGGCGAGACCTGGGAGCAGGTCGACGCGCCCACGCTGGCCGGCACCGGGCGCCAGGAGCTGCTGTCGGTCACCGCCACCGACACCGGCGTGGTTGCCGGCGGCTACACGAGCGATGCCAGCGGCCAGGGCCAGCCGATCATCTGGCGCTCGGCCGACGGGCGCACCTGGGAGGCCGCCAGCGATCCCCTGCCCATGGACGACCGGCGCAACGCCGCCAGCGACCTGGCCGTGCGGTCGATCACGGACGCGCCGCAGGGGCTGATCGCCGCCGGCGGCAACGACTGGCGCCCACACGTGTGGCACTCGACGGACGGCGGTGCCACGTGGGTCGACCTGCCCGACCCGGTGCACGGTGAGCTGTTCCAGGACGGCGTCGACCTGCGCGACGCCGAGGGGGACGGCGAGCATCACCGTGGCCCTGGGCTCCGAGCCCGCGGTGCTCGTCCTCGCCGGCGCCCGCTGGGAGGACGCCACCGGCGACGGCTTCCCGACGGGCGGCGCCCAGCCCTTCGCCACCTCGGTGGCCGCCGGGCCCGACACCGCCATCGCCGCGGGCGGTCGGTACACCGCGCCGTCCGGCGAGACCCGCGAGACCTACAGCGGCCAGGTGTGGCGGCAGGACGGCAGCAGCTGGGAGGCCGTCGACAGCGAGCAGCTCTCGGCCGGGCACGTCATGGACGCCGTGCCCTTCGCCGGTGGGTTCGCGGCCGTCGGCTTCGAGGACTTCGGGGTGGCCGAGGGTCGCGAGGTCGCCGGCGACCAGGAGCCCGACGGGCTCGTCTGGGTCTCCGAGAACGGCACCGACTGGGCGCGCCTCGGCGTCGAGAACGCCCGCATCGACGATGCGAACCTCAACTACCTGGACAATCCCACGCCCGAGGCCGCGGCGATCATCGCCCAACTCGAGCTCGAGTCGCCACCGCAGTCGGCGGCCCCCGCCGGCGGTGCAGGCACCCGCTCGCTCGGCGCCGTCGCCCCGTTCGGCGAGGGCTTCATCGCCGTGGGCTCGGTGTACGACGCCGGCGACGCCGACCCCGTCATCGTCCTGTCGTCCGACGGCCTCGGGTACGTCGGCGAGACCCCCGCCCACTCCGGCCGCGGCATCCAGCGCTACAACGACGTGTGCGTGTCGCCCGACCGCACTGCGGTGGCGGTGGGCGTCGGCGGCTCGACGGGGGCCTTCGACGTCATCGTCGGGGCCCGCACCGAGGGCAGCGGCTGGGCCGAGGGCGAGGGCACCTTCACCGGCGACGGCGACCAGCAGGGGTACGCGTGCGCGGCCAGCGACGACGGGTTCGTCCTCGTCGGCTCCGACGACCGCAGCGGCAACGTCGACGCCCGGGTGTGGACCTCCGACGACGGCCTGACCTGGACCGAGCTCGAATCGGGCCTGCTGGGTGGCTCCGGCGACCAGTGGGCCAGCGCCGTGGCGCCCGCGCCGGACGGCGGCTGGCTCGTCGCCGGCACGGACACCGCCTCCGGCGACGGCGACATCGCCCTGTGGCGGGTCACCTCCTCGGGCGACATCTCCCGCCGCGACCGGGGCGAGCACGCCCTCGCCGGGCCGGGCGAGCAGTCGGTCAGCAACATCAGCATCGACGGCGACGGCCACGTCACCCTGGTCGGCGACGACTACGGCCGGGTCGGCCTGTGGGAGTCAGACAATCTGGACCGCTGACGCCCTGGACCGCTGACGCCGACGGCACCGGCACCGGCGCCGGCGCCGACGGCTCAGCGGTGCGGCCTCACCAGCCGCGATCGGCCAGCTTGACCTCGAGGCGCTCGATCTCCTCGCCCCGCATGGCCTCGCCCAGGCCCCGGCTGACCTTGGCCAGGATGCCCGGGTCGTCGTAGTGGGCGGTCGCCTCGACGATGGCCTTGGCCCGCCGGGCCGGGTCGTCGCTCTTGAAGATGCCCGAGCCCACGAAGGTGGCCTGGGCGCCGAGCTGCATCACCAGGGCAGCGTCGGCCGGGGTGGCGATGCCTCCGGCGCAGAACAGCGGCACGGGCAGGGTGCCGGTCTCGGCGATCTCCTGCACCAGACCCACCGGCGCACGCAGCTGCTTGGCCCAGTCGTAGAGCTCGGCCGAGTCGGCCTGGGTGATCTTGCGGATGTCGCCCAGGATGGTGCGCAGGTGGCGCACGGCCTCGACGATGTTGCCGGTGCCGGCCTCGCCCTTGGAGCGGATCATGCACGCACCCTCGCTGATGCGGCGCAGCGCCTCGCCCAGGTTGGTGGCACCGCACACGAACGGCACCGTGAACGCCCACTTGTCGATGTGGTGGGCCTCGTCGGCCGGGGTGAGCACCTCGGACTCGTCGACGTAGTCGACCCCGAGCGCCTGCAGGATCTGCGCCTCGACGAAGTGCCCGATGCGGGCCTTGGCCATGACCGGGATGGTCACGGCGGACACGATGCCCTCGACCAGCTCGGGGTCGCTCATGCGGGCCACGCCGCCGTCGCGACGGATGTCGGACGGCACCCGCTCGAGGGCCATGACGGCCACGGCGCCGGCGTCCTCGGCGATCTTGGCCTGGGTGGCGTCGACCACGTCCATGATCACGCCGCCCTTGAGCATCTCGGCGAGCCCGCGCTTGACGCGCTGGGTGCCGGTGTCGTGGGCAGGCACAGGAACGGGGGAAGTCGCCGACTCGCTCATGTGGGCATTCTACGAGCAGGGGCGGCGCGGGCCCCTAGCCAGTTGCCACCGAATTGGACCCGACGTGCGCACGCCCGACCAGGGGATCAGAGCTCGCGCAGCAGCGCGATCCGCTCCTCGATGGGCGGGTGGGTGTCGAACATGCGGTTGACGCTGCGACAGCCTGCCCTCGGGCTCGGTCTGGGCCGAGGGCTGCTCGATCCACAGGTGGGCCGTCGCCTGGCTGGTGGCGTGCACCACGGTGGAGTCGTCGCGGCAGCTTTTCCAGGGCGGAGATGAGCCCGGGCGGGTAGCGGGTCATCTCGACGCCCGAGATGTCGGCCAGCAGCTCGCGTCGCCGGCTGACGGCCCGCTGCATGACCTGGGCGACGAGCGGTGACAGTGCCAGCAGCAGGAACCCGGCGATCGCCAGGAACGCGAGCGGCCCCCCGTTGCCCCCCTGCTGGCGGTCGTAGTCGCGGTGCGAGTTGCGCCCCATGCCCCACCACTGCAGGCGGATGCCCAGGTCGGCGAGCACGGCGACGACGCCCACCATCGTCACGGCCAGGGTCGACACGAGGATGTCGTAGTTCTTGACGTGGGACAGCTCGTGGGCGAGCACGCCCTCGAGCTCGATCCGGTTCATCTTGTCGAGCAGGCCGGTGGTGACGGCCACGGCCGCGTTGCGGGGGTTGCGACCGGTGGCGAACGCGTTGGGCGCGGGGTCGTCGACGACGTAGAGCCGGGGCTTGGGCAGGCCCGACGCGATGCACAGCCCCTCGACGATGTTGTGGTAGCGGGCGTACTGCTCGACCGGCGCGGGTTTGGCCCGGCTCACGCGCAGCGCCACCGCGTCGGACTTCCAGTAGGCGGCCACGCTGGTGCCACCGGCGACGACCAGGGCGATGACGATGCCGACCGGCCCGCCGCCGATGAGGTAGGCGAACACCGCGGCCACGAGCGCGACGAACAGCACGAAGCCGGCGATCAGCAGCCAGCTCCGGCGCTTGTTGGCGGCGACCTGGTCGTACATCGACGCAGAGGACCCGAGGGCTGCAACCGCCACGGGTCAGAAGCTGACCTGGGTGGGGCCGCGCGACTCGTCGTCGGCCTGGAAGTACTCGCGCTCCGAGAAGCGGAACGCGTTGGCCAGGACGTTGGCCGGGAAGCTCTGCACCTTGGTGTTGTAGCGGTAGACGGTGTCGTTGTAGAACTGCCGCGCGTAGGCGATGCGGCCCTCGGTGCCGGTCAGCTCTTCCTGCAGCTGGGCGAAGTTCTGGTTGGCCTTGAGGTCGGGGTACGCCTCGGACAGGGCGAACAGCGACTTGAGCGCCCCGGTGATCTGGTTCTCGGCCTCGGCTTGGTCGTGGGGCCCCTGGGCGCTCATGCCGGCGTTGCGGGCCTGGATGACGGCGTCGAGCGTCTCGCGCTCGTGCGACGCGTAGCCCTTGACGGTCTCGACCAGGTTGGGGATGAGGTCGTAGCGGCGCTTGAGCTGCACGTCGATCTGGGCCCAGGCGTTCTCGATGCGGTTGCGCAGCGAGACCAGC
Organism: uncultured Acidimicrobiales bacterium; assembly: GCA_963735395.1. GTDB lineage: Bacteria > Actinomycetota > Acidimicrobiia > Acidimicrobiales > VFJN01 > ZC4RG19. The sequence continues at coordinate 232,316 of CAVTKV010000007.1, forward strand.
CCGTTGTAGCTGAAGATGGCGTACAACGCGAGCAGCACCAGGACGGCAACGATGATGATGATGACGACGGTCACGACTGCTCATCCTAGGCAGCCGGGGCGGCAAATCCGCTGTCAGCGCGTGGTGGCCAGGCGTTCGTAGCGGCTGATGTAGGCCTCTGCCAGGCGCACCATCGAGAACTCCTGGGCCCGCTGCTCCGCCGCGGCGACCAGCTGGCTGCGCAGGCGACCGTCGTCGAGCGCGCGGACCAGCGCCTGCCCCAGGGCCGCGCTGTCGCCCGGTGGGGTCAGGAGCGCGTCGACCTGGTCGGTGGCCACGTTGGCGTAGCCGTCGAGGGCCGAGGCCACCACCACCGCCCCTGCCGCCATCGCCTCCAGCAGCACCACGCCGAACGACTCGCCGTGCAGCGACGGCGCGCAGAACACCGCGGCGCCGCGCATGCGGGCGGCGACCTCGTCGTCGCTCAGGCGGCCCAGCCACTCGATGCGGGGATCGCCGCCGTGGCGGGCCCGCAGCGACTCGGTCTGGGGGCCCGTGCCCCCCACCCACACCGTCACGTCGGCCGGCAGGTGGCGCAGCGCGTCGAGCAGCACCGACAGGCCCTTGCGCTCCTCGTGGCGTCCGATGAAGAGGATGGTGGGGCCCGTCGACGCCGCCGGCGTCGCCTTGGCGAACCGCTCGACCTCGATGCCGTTGAACAGCATCTCGTAGGTGCCGCCCAGGGCCCGCTCGGCGGTGACGAGGGCGTCCTTCGACACGGCGCAACGCAGGTCGAGCCGGCGCGCCAGCCACCGCACCCCGGGCCTGGTCAGGGCGTAGGCGGCGCTGTCACCCGCTCGGTGGAAGGTGCCGAGCATGGGCGCGTTGCGGAACAGCAGCGTCGTCATCGTGGGCCCCGGCGCGAGAGGCTCGTGCAGGTGGATGACGTCGAACGCCTCGTCGCGCAGCGCCCGGATGGTGCGCAGTTGTGCCGCCGGGTCGGGAGCGAGCGGTGCGACCGACCCGTTGGAGGCGGTGGGCACGCTGGCGCCGAGCGGCGTGACGCACGGGTCGGGCGGCGGACCGTCGCACGGGGCCAGCACGCGCACGTCGGTGCCCAGCGCACGCAGGGTACGGGCGAGGCCCAGCACCTGCGCCTGGACGCCGCCGGGGATCGTGAGGCTGTAGGGGCAGACCAGCCCGATGCGCACGGCGTCAGAGTACTGCTGCAGCCGCCGCCGGCCGGACCGTGACGGTCACAGGCGCACGGGACCCTGCTCGGCCCAGTCGCTGGGCCAGTTGGGCTGCATCAGGTGCCACTGCTCGGGCGCCTCGCGGATGAGCGCCTCGAGCTCGTCGGCCAGTGCCTGCGTGATGCGGGCCACGTCGGCGCGGAAGCTGCCCTCGCGCGCCGCGGGGAGGGGCGGGCGGACCACACCGTGGTGGATGCGGCCCCGGTCGTACACCGCGGTGGGCAGCAGCGGCGCGCCCGTGCGCAGCGCCAGGACCGCCGGGCCCGACGGCAACGTGGTCTTCTCGCCGAAGAACGTCACCTCGACGCCCGTGCGGTTGATGTCGCGGTCGCACAACAGGGCGATGGCGTGGCGCTGCTTGACCGCGTGGACGACCGACCGCCCGGCTTCGGGGCCCAGGGGCACGATCTGCATGCCGATGCTCTCGCGGTACTCGACGAACCAGTCGAACAGGGCGGACGGCTCGATGCGCTCGACCACCGCCGTCACGGGCACCTGCTCGACGCGGGTCAGCCAGTACGCGCTCCACTCCCAGCTACCCAGGTGAGGCATGACGATCAGCGGCCCGAACCCGTCCTCTCGTGCCTGCTGGACGTGCTCGTAGCCCTCGTAGGTCATGCGGGCGTCGAGCTCGGCCGGGCTGACGGTGGGCAGGCGGAAGGACTCGCCGTAGTACCGCCCGTACGATCGGAAGACCTCGCGCACCCGCTCGTCGAGCGCGGCCCCGCCGAGCGACGGGTCGACGCGCCGCTGGTGACGCTCGACCATGGTGCGCCGATCGCTCTCGCGCCGGGCCATCAGCGCCGCGAGCTGGGGCGCCGCCGCGTCGATCACGCCGCCCGGGAGCAGGCGCGCCAGCACCGAGGCACCGCGGTAGGCGGGCGTGACGAGGTCCATCGGGCGCGAGCGTCTGAGCAGGCTCTGGACGGCCGGTGCGTCAGCGACGCCGGCGGTGGGCGAGCGCCTGGCGGCGCCGGGGCCGCTGGCTCGAGCGCCCGATGCGGCGCGACCTCCAGCGGGCGCCGAGCGGTTGCACCTGGGGGGCCGAGGCCTGCCGCCACACCTTGACGAACCGCTGCACGGCGGTGAGCAGGGTGAGCACCAGCATCACCCACAGGACCGGGACGAGCAGCGACTCGAACAGCAGGCCGAAGGCGAGGAGGCCCAGGCGCTCGGCCCGCTCCATGAGCCCGCCGCGGGCGTCGAAGCCGAGCGACTCGGCCTTGGCCCGCTCGTAGCTGATGAGCATGGACGCCGCCAGCACGGCCAGCGGCAGCACCGCGATGCGCCCGGGCTGGGTCGAGCGCCAGGTACCACGCGACGCCGCCCAGCAGCAGGGCGTCGCTGACGCGGTCGATGACCGAGTCGAAGAAGGCGCCCCGTGGCGATGCCGTGCCCGATGCCTTGGCCACGGCACCGTCGAGCACGTCGGGCACGGCCGTGAGCACGAGCAGCAGCAGGCCGGCCCGCAGCGAGCCGTTGGCGATGGCCACCGAGGCGGCGACGGCCATGACCAGGCCGGTCGTCGGTGAGGTGGTTGGCCGTGATGCCGGTGCGCCTGATCTGGCCACCGATAGGTCGCAGACCCTTCTCGAAGGTGCTGCGCCACCGTCCGTCGAACATGTCGTCTCCAGGTCTCACCCGGCTGGCGCGACGGTCGGCTGGTCCGACCCTTCCCTGCGGCACGCTGCGGAGGACGCCTCAAGGGTAACAACGCGCACCCCGCAGCCACGACCACCCGCGATCTGCCCGCGCCACAGCCGTTCGCGGCCGCGCACCAGGTGGCCGCCCCGCTACCCTCCCCGACATCGCCGACCAACCACCGAGGGGGAGCCTGGTGAAGCGGTATGCGACCGGTCAGATCCGCAACGTCGCCCTGGTGGGGCACAGCGGGGCGGGCAAGACGAGCCTGGCCGAGGCCCTGCTGCACCGCGCCGGCGCCATCAGCCGCATGGGCCGGGTCGAGGACGGCACGACGGCGTGCGACTTCGACCCCGAGGAGCACAAGCGCGGCATCTCGCTGTCCCTGTCCGTCGCTCCGTTCGAGTGGCGCGACCACAAGATCAACCTGATCGACACCCCCGGCTACGCCGACTTCCTGGGCGACGTGTCGGCCGCTCTGCGCGTCGCCGACCTGGCGGTGTTCGTCGTGAGCGCGGTCGACGGGCGTCGAGGTGCAGACGGAGGAGGCCTGGGACCTGGCCCGACGCCTGGGCATGCCCCGCATGGTGTTCGTGAACAAGCTCGACCGCGAGCGGGCCAGCTTCGACGCCACGCTCGCCCAGCTCCGCGACCGGCTCGGCGCCGGCATCGCGCCGCTCGAGCTGCCCATCGGCGAGGAGGCCGGGTTCCGGGGCATCGCCGACCTGCTCACCGACACCGCCCACATCTACGACGGCGGCGTCGCCTCACACCGAGGCGATCCCCGACGAGCATGGAGGCGCTCGAGCACCAGGTGCACGACAACCTGGTCGAGGGCATCGTCGTGGCCGACGACGACATGCTCGAGCGCTACCTCGACGGCGACATCCCCAGCCTCGACGAGCTCGAGCACACGCTGCACGACGGCATCGCCGCCGCCACCGTGTTCCCCGTCGTCGTGCGGCTCGGCCACCCGCGAGATCGGCATCGACCGGCTCGCCGACCTCTCTGGTCGAGATCGGCCCGTCCCCCCTCGACCGGCCGGTACCGATCACGGCCGGCAACGGCGACCACGCGGAGCGATCGACGTGGCCGCCGACCCCGACCGGCGATCCGCTGGCCTTCGTGTTCAAGACCATCGCCGACCCCTACGTCGGGCAGGTCAGTCCTGTTCCGGGTCGCTGTCGGGCACGGTGCGCCCCGACGACCACCTGGTCAACAGCCGCACCGGCGCCGACGAGCGGCTGCACGGCCTGTTCACGGTGCGGGGCAAGGAGCAGGAGCCGGCCAGCGAGCTGGTCGCCGGCGACATCGGGGCCGTGTCCAAGCTGGCCGGCACCGCCACCGGCGACACGCTGGCACCGCGGGGCAAGCCGGTGGTCGTGCCGCCCATCGACCAGCCCGAGCCCACGCTGGCCGTGGCCGTGGTGCCCCGCACGCAGGCCGACGAGGACAAGCTCGGCCCCGCGCCTGCACCGCCTGGTCGACGAGGACCCCGCCCTGCGGGTCGAGCGCATCGACGAGACCCACCAGACGCTGCTGCACGGCACCGGCGAGACCCACCTGCAGATCACGCTCGAGAGGCTCACCCGCAAGTTCGGGGTCAACGTCGAGACCGAGCCGCTGCGCGTCGCCTACCGCGAGACGATCACCGGCGCGGCCAAGGGCGTCGAGGGTCGGCACAAGAAGCAGACCGGCGGCCACGGCCAGTTCGGCGTGTGCGTCATCGACCTCGAGCCCCTCGCCCGCGGGGACGGCTTCGAGTTCGCCAGACACGGTCGTCGGCGGCGCCATCGGCCGCAGCTTCATCCCCGCCGTGCAGAAGGGGGTCGAGGAGACGATGAGCGCCGGCGGCGTCTTCGGCTACCCGGTCGTCGACGTGCGGCGTGACGGTGACCGACGGCAAGGAGCACTCGGTCGACAGCTCGGAGATGGCCTTCAAGGTGGCCGGCCGGCTGGCCTTCCGGGAGGCGCTGGCCCAGGCCGGGCCGGTGATCCTCGAGCCGATCAGCCGCATCGAGGTCGTCGGTGCCGCTCGAGCTGCAGGGCGACGTCATGGGCGACCTCAACGCCCGCCGGGGCCGGGTGCAGGGCACCGACACCACCGGCGACGGGCGCCAGACGGTGCTGGCGCTGGTGCCCACGTCCGAGATCCAGCGCTACGCCATCGAGCTGCGGTCGCTCACCGGGGGACGAGGCCGCTTCCACGCCGAGCACGACCACTACGACGTGCTGCCCGCCCACCTGGTCGACACCGTGAAGCGCGACGTGAGCGACGAGGCCTGACGTGGTCATGGAGCGGTGCGCCGAATGCGGCTTCGACCCGGCCGACCTGAGGCCGGGCGACATGGTCGTGGCGGTGCGCTCGTTCGGCCGGCGCTACCGGGCGCCCCTGACCCGCGGCCTGCCCGGCGAGGACCTGGACGAGGTCGTGCGTAGCTCGCCAGGCGAGGGCGTGTGGTCGGCGCTCGAGTACGGCGGGCACGTGGTCGACATCTTCCGGGTGTTCGACGACCGCGTGCGGAGGGCCCTCGACGGGCGGGAGCCCGACGAGCCCGTCGTCGACTGGGAGGCGCGGGTGGCCGCCGCCGCGCCGACCCTGGACCGGGAGCAGGTCGCCGCCGACCTCGACGACGCGGCCGACTCGCTGGCCACGACGCTGGGCGAGCTCAACGACGACGAGTGGGCCCTGCCCACCGTCACGGGTCGGGGGCGCGAGGTGACGGTCGTCGACCTGGCCACCATCGCCGTGCACGAGGGCAGCCACCACCTGCTCGACGTCGGCCGCGTGCTGCGCGCCGCCCGCGGCCGCTGAGCGTCAGCGCCCCGCGGTCAGGACGGCAACACCTTCTCCACGGCGCTCACGACCTCGTCGGCGGTGGGCTCGGTCATCGGGTTGAAGCGGGCGACGACCTCGCCACCGGGGGCCACCAGGAACTTCTCGAAGTTCCAGCGGATGTCGCCGGTGTGGCCCTCGCCGTCGGGGACGTCGACGAGCTGCTGGTAGAGCGGGTGGCGGTCGTCGCCGTTCACCTCGACCTTCTCGGTCACCGGGAACGTGACGCCGTAGTTGGTCGAGCAGAACGTGGCGATCTCCTCGGCGGTGCCCGGCTCCTGGGCGCCGAACTGGTTGCACGGCACGCCGAGCACGGTGAAGCCCCGGTCGGCGAACTGCTCGTGGATCTGCTCCAGACCGGTGTACTGCGGGGTCAGCCCGCACTGGGAGGCCACGTTCACGACCAGGACGGCCTTGCCGTCGTAGTCGTGCAGGTCGGCCGGGGTGCCGTCGAGGCGGTTGATCGACACGTCGTAGATGGACATGCTCGGCAAGCTATCGCTCGTCGGACGGGATGATGTCGAGTGCCGCGGGTGCGGTGGCGTTCGTGGCCAGTTGTGCCAGGCCGACGCCCGCCAACACGACGGCAGCGCCCAGCACCTGGACCGTGCTGAGTGCCTGCTCGAGCCACGCCCAGGCCACGACCGTCGCCACGACCGGCTCGAGCATCCCCACCGCACCCACCGTCGCCGCCGGCAGGTGGCGCAGGGCCGCCAGGTCGAGTGCGTACGGCGCCAGGGTGCCGAGCACGATCACCGCCAGGACCATCATCCACACCGGCAGCTCGACGCCGTCGAGGGCGCCCAGCAACGAGGTCGTCTCGGTGAGGGGGCCGCGGTCGATGCCCCACGGCGGCTCGACCACCAGCCAGAACAGGCTGGCGAACGCGAACATCCAGAAGGTGACCGCCACCGGGTCGTGGGCGCCCCCGGTGTGGCGGCCGAGCAGCAGGAACGTCGCCAGGCAGGCCGCGGCAGCCATCGCCGCCGCCACGCCCAGCGCGTCGAGCCGGGCGTCCTGCCAGATCTCGGCGACCAGGCCCAGGCCGGCGAGCGAGAGCCCGAGCGCCAGCCACACGACCGGGCGCACCTGCTCGCGCAGGACGAGGCGTGCCCACAGGGCCACGAGCACCGGCCCGGTGAACTCGAGCAGGATGGCGATGCCGACCGGTAGCCGGTCGATCGCCACGAAGTAGAACCACTGGATCAGCGCCGCCCCGACGACGCCCAGCACCGCGAGCTGCGGCAGGCTGCGCCAGGGCACCCGCAGCCGGGCCAGGGCGGTGGGGGTCACCAGCACGAGCAGGCCGACGGCCACGCCCGTGCACCGCAGAGCCGCCAGCTGGCGGGGCTCGACACCCGCCTGCAGGACCACCTTGGACATGCTGGCGTTCACCCCGAACAGCACCGCCGCCGTCGTGACCTGGACGAGACCCACGCCGGGCCGGTCCAGGCGGGCACGGAGGCTGGGCGTCGGTGTGGTGGGAGGCGCCGTCGTCACGACGCACAGGTTGGTCGCGCGGGCGCCGAGGGCACGACTCGGTTCCCGGTGGCAGATCCGGCGCCCGGCCGCCGCCCGCGCGCTAGAACCAGGTGGATGGACCTCTCCAAGCTCGCCCCAACGGACATCGTGGTCGCTCTGCGCGGGCTGGAGCGGCGCTACCGAGGCCTGTTCTCCGGCCTGGGAGAGGACGAGTCGCCCGACGACGTCGCCCACCGCGCGGTGGGCGGCTGGTCCCCCATCGAGCACGTCGTCGCCGCGGCCTGGGCCATCTCCGCGGCCGACCGGGCGCTCGCGGCGGTGCTCACCGACAACTCCCCTGTCCTCGAACTGGCCGACGTCGACCCCGCGGCCCGCCCCAAGCCGGGCGCGGTCACCGGCACCCTGCACGAGCGGCTGGCCGAGCTGGGGCTCGAGGCCAACGCGATGGCCGACCGGATCGAGGCGACGCCGGCCTCGGACTGGGACCGCACCGGCGTGGTCGACGGCACCGGCCGCACCGTCACCGCCCTCGACCTGGCCAAGCTGGCGGTCGACGCCGGGGTGAGCCACCTGCGGGCGGCCGAAGACGTGCTGGCCGCGGTGCGCCGCACCCCGCCCCGCGACCTCGGCTGAGCATCGGTCGACATCCACCCGCGCCCGTGGCGCCGAACACCTCCCGCAACCGTCGTCGACGGCAACTGGAGGACAGCCATGAAACCCGTGACACGCCGCTCGTTCATCGTGACGAGCTCCGCCGGTGCGCTGGGGGTGGCGGGCGCCGCCGCCCTCAGCTCACCCTTGACCCCGAGCGCGGCCGCCGCCGAGGCCGAGCCGACGCCCGAGGAGCTCGCCGGCCTCGACGACCCCGCCGTGCTGGCGGTGCGCGACGCAGCCGCCGGCGAGGTCGAGCTCATGGTGGCCGACCGCTCGGTCGTGTTCACCGACAAACGACTCGTGGCCCGCATGCTGCGGGCCGGCCGGTGAGGTCGCGTCATGTCGTCACATCGCGAGGCACCGTCGATCTCCAAGGACCCGGTCGCCGACAACACCGACACCTACTGCTTCGTCACCCCCGGTGACACGGTCACGATCATCACCAACTACCTGCCCGTCGAGGCTCCCGCCGGCGGCCCGAACTTCTACGAGTTCGGCGACGACGTGCTCTACGAGATCCACGTCGACAACACCGGCGACGGCAAGCCCGACATCTCGTACCAGTTCCGGTTCGAGACCGTGAACACCAACCCGAACACGTTCCTGTACAACACAGGGCCCATCACCGCGCTCGACAGCGCCACCTGGAACCGGCGTCAGAGCTACACGCTGACCAAGGTCACCCGGCGGCGCGGGCGATCCCCGCGGTCGACCGTCCTCGGGCGGGGGCTGGTGGCACCGCCGTGCAACATCGGCCCCCGCTCGACCCCCAACTACGCGGCGCTGGCCGACGCGGCGGTCAAGACGCTGCGCTCCGGCGAGGTGGTCTTCGCAGGGCAGCGGGCCGAGGGCTTCTACGTGGACCTGGGCTCGGTGTTCGACCTGGCCACGCTGCGACCCTTCCAGAACCTGCACCTGATCCCGACGGCTGCTGCCGACGGCGTCGACTCCCTCGCCAACGTCAACGTGCACACGCTGGCCATCCAGGTGCCGATCGCGCATCTGACGCGAGACGGCTCGGTGCCCCGCGACCCGATGTCCTCCAAGGCGGTCATCGGCGTGTGGGGGGCGGCGAGCCGGCAGAAGGCGACCCTGCGTGACCAGGACCGCCATTCCCGCGGTGCCGGCCCCTGGGTGCAGGTCTCGCGCCTGGGCAACCCGCTGTTCAACGAGGTCATCGTGCCGCTCGCCCGCAAGGACGGGTGGAACGCGGTGGGTCCCGACCAGGAGAGCAGGTTCGCCCGCTTCGTGGCCCGGCCCGAGCTGGCGAAGCTGCTGCCGGTGCTGTATCCGGGCGTGTTCCCCAACCTGGCCGCGCTCAACGCCGACCGGGCCGACCTGCTGGCCATCCTGCTGACCGGCATCCCCGCCGGGCTGATCGACGGGTTCCAGAACTTCACCGGGCCGACCCAGGCCGACGAGCTGCGGCTCAACGTCGCCATCCCACCCACCTCCCAGCCCAACCGGCTGGGAATCCTGGGCGGCGACCTGGCGGGCTTCCCCAACGGCCGGAGGGTCGGCGACGACGTCGTCACCATCGAGCTGCGAGCCGTGGCGGGCGCTACCTACCCGCTCGTCGACCCGACGTTCACCCCCGACGGGGCGGTCTCGGTGATCGAGGACGGGACGTTCCCGCCGGTGCGCACCTTCCTCGACAGGTTCCCGTTCCTCGGCGTCCCCTACAGCGGCTATGACGTCCCGGCTGCTTAGAGGCCGAGCGGAGAGGGCGCTCGCCGCGGCCGACGCGTGGGCATTTGGCGCTGGAGCACCGGCTCCACAGCCGGCCGACCAGCAACACGGCGACCGCAGCCCGCGCCGACGTGTCCTATCCGCGCACGCTCTCGGCCGTCGCTCGGCGGAGCTGGCGCCCGACGGGCAGGGGTACGCCCCGGGCGCCAGCCCGCTGCTCGACATCGGCGGCGAGGTCGGCGCGGTGGTCGTCTACCTGGCTCGGGACACGGCGTCGGGCGAGCTCGAGGCCTGCCCTGCGGGGCGGCCCGACGAGCGCTTCCACACCGGCGTCCACGACCTGGTCGTGCCGGCCGGGACCGTGCCAGTGGCCGTGTTCCCCGAGGTGGCGGCGGGCGCCTACGAGCTGCTCGACGACGACGGCGGGCCGATGGCGGCGGTCAGAGTCACCGGTGGCCAGGTCAGCGAGGTCGACCTGCGCCGCCGGTGACCGAGGCCGAGGCCGGGGTCGGTGCGGGCGCGCCGGCCTCGGCCGCCGGCGCGCCCGGTCACGGCGGGTTGGCGGCCACGTACTGGTCGACCGGCACGTTCTCCAGCGCCTCCCAGCCGATGGGCAGGTACAGGTCGCCCGCCGTGGTCCAGTACCAGATGCCCCAGCCGTGGAAACCGGCGTAGGCCTGCGGGTGCTCGACGATCAGGTCGGCGTAGCGCTGGACGGCGCGGACGTAGCGGTCGCTGTGGTTGTAGTTCCACAGCGCCCCCGCCAAGTCGCCCGGAGCCCCGTTGGCCGTCAGGTAGCGGGCGGCGCCGCGGATGGCCTCGCGGGGGTCGTTGACGTCGCCCTCGCCGTACGCCGCCCAGGTGGCCGGCAGGAACTGCATGGGGCCCTGGGCGCCGGCGACAGATGTCCCCCGGATGCGGCCCATGCCGGTCTCGACGAGGTTGATGCCCGCCAGGACCTGCCACGGGACGCCGAAGTCGGCCTCGGCCTCCTGGTACCAGGCGACCAGGTCGGCCGCCGGCTCGGGCGGGACGATGCGCCAGGCCGGCATCTCGGTCGACGGCTCGCCGGTCAGCGCCCGCAGGTCGCGCCGCGCCGCGGCGTGGCTCTCGGCGACGGGCACGAGCTCGGGCGGAAGGGCGGCGAGGACCGCGGCGTCCCATTCCGGGTGGTCGCCGAGCTGGCGGTAGCCGACCTGCTGGGCGAGGGCGGCGACGGCCACGTCGGCCTCGGCCGCCCCGGGCTGGCGGAGCACCGCCTCGGCTGCGGCGATCTGGCCCGCGAGCGCCGCCGGGTCGGCGGCGGGGGCGGGCGGACGCAGCGCGGTGATGTCGACCGGCACGGTCGTGGTGGTCGTCGGTGCCGCGGTCGTGGTCGGCACCGATGTCGTCGTGGTGGTCGGCCGGTCGGTCGTGCCCGCATCGCTGTCGGCCTGCGACGAGTCGTCGCTGCAGGCCGCCGCCACGATGAGCAGCGCTCCGGCAGCGACACGGGACCAGCTACGCACGGTCGGCCAGGGTAGGCCAGCCGCCGGACGCGCCCGACCGAGCCGACCGACGACCGTCGCCGTCCTCCCTGACGGCGACGGTGACGGCATGGCCTGGCCGTCGCGTGCCATGGTGCGGCGTGGACTCGAGGGCACGAGTGGTCGGCCGCCGGCTGGTGGTCGCGCTCGTGGTCGTGGTGCAGGCGCTGCTGGTGGCCAGGGGCTACTGGTCCGACCACAAGGAGTTCGCCTTCCAGATGTTCCCCGAGTCGAGCACGTGGCGGGCCGAGGTGGTCAGGGTCACGGTCGACGGGGACCGGGTGCCGACGACGGAGCCGTGGTCGGGCTACCGATGGGACGATCTCGTGCCGGGGCGGGGCCTGAGCTACCCGGAGCCTCGCCACCACGCCGATGCCGGGGTCGACAACCAGGTGGCCTTCCTGGGGGCTGCGCTCGACTGGGTCGCCGAGCACACCCCGCGTGACGACGAGACCCGCTACCTGGAGGCCACCGTGACCTACTGGCACAACACCGATGGGCCCGAGGTGATCGTGCTCCGCAGCGTCGTGCGCGAGGTCTCCGGTTGACGGCGACCGCGGCCACCACCGCGCAGGGCCACCGGACGAGCCCGCTCGGCGCCCTCGACGAGCTGCTCGGCCGGCGGGTCAGCATGCGGTCCCTGGCGCTGCTGCGGATCATGGTCGGCCCAGTCGTCCTGCTGCACCTGCGGCCGTTCCTCGAGGACGCCGCCGCGGGACGGATCTACCGCGACATGTTCTACGAGCCGTACGCCTCGTGGTACCCGGAGCTGCCCCGTGCGCTCTACGTGGGCTTGCTCGGGGTCGGGGCGGTGGCGGCCGTGGCGATGTCGCTCGGGTTCGTCACCCGTGCCGCGACCGCCATCACGTTCGGGGTCGTCGCCTACAACCTGTTCCTGTCGACCACCCACCTCCACAGCAACCGGGCGTTCCTGGTGATCGTGCTCGCAGGCCTGGCGGCGGCGCCGTGCGGACGGGAGCTCTCGCTCGACGCGTGGCTGCGACGGCGCCGAGGCCTCCCGCCACTCACCACCTCGGCTCCGGGTTGGCCCCTGTGGCTGCTGCGCGTCGAGGCCTCGGTCGTGTACGGCGCGTCGGGGCTCAGCAAGCTGGTCGACCCCGACTGGTTCGGGGGGACGGTGACATGGCACCGGGTGGTGCAGGTGCGTGACCAGCTCGCGGACTCGCCCCTGCCCGGCTGGGCGACGACCGCGCTCGCGACCCGGTCGTTCCACACCGTCGCGGCCAAGGTCATCGTCCTGACCGAGCTGTTGATCGCGGTCGCCCTGTGGTGGCGGGCCACGCGCTACCTGGCCGTCTGGATCGCCGTGTGCTTCCACCTGGCCATCGAGCTCACGGCGTCGGTGCAGGTGTTCTCGTACCTGGCCATCGCCGCGCTCGTGATCTGGGCGGTGCCGTCCACCAGGGACCGCGTGATCGTCGTCGCTCCCGACCGGGTCGGGCACAGGCGGCTCCGCGCGGTGGTCGGACGGCTCGACTGGCTCGCCCGCTTCCGCGTCGCGCCCGGGCCACCCGGCGCACCTGTCCGGGTGGTCGATCGCGACGGCCACGTCGTCGACGGCGGCCCGGCCGTCGCCCTCGTGCTCAGCCGCCTGCCGCTCACCGCGTGGCCGGCGCTCCCCGCCACCCTCCTGCGCCGTCGCGCCGCGGCGCACGACGATGCTCGCAAGGTCGCCTGACCGTGGCTGGACGACAGCGGGGGGTCGGCCGGCGCCTGGGCATGGCCGGGCTGGCGATGCTGACCGCGGGCGTGGTGGCCCTCGGGGTCCTGGCGCCGCCGGAGAGCTGTCCGGCGGTGGGCGCCTCCGAGCTGCGCGCCGCGGCCGGCGAGACCGTCGACTGGTTCGTACGCAACCAGCGGGCCGACGGCACCTGGCTCTACCTCTACGACGCCGACACCGACGAGGCCCCACGTGAGTACAACGCGATCCGCCACGCCGGCGTGACGATGGGCCTCTACCAGGCCGCCAGTGCCGGGCTCCCGGGCGCGCGCGACGCCGCCGACCGGGGCATCGCCTGGGCGCAGGACCGGCTGGTCGAGCGGGACGACTGGACCGCGCTCAGCCACCAGGGCAAGACGTCCGCCGGGGCCGCGGCCCTGCTCGTGGCCGGGCTCGCCGAGCGACGCACCCAGACAGGCGACGGGCGCTACGACGAGCTGCTCGCACGGCTCGGGCGGTTCCTCGTGGTCCAGACCGAGCCATCCGGCGCCGTGCTCGCCACCTATGACCTGCGGTCCGGAGCGCCCGACGCCGGCGTCTACTCCGCCTACTACACCGGCGAGGCCTACTGGGCGCTGGCTCGCCTGCACCGGCTGTTCCCCGCGGGAGGATGGGGGGAGGTCGCCGATCGGATCGGCGCCTACCTGGCCACGCGCCGCGACGACGTCGAGGACCACTGGCCCGCCATCCCCGACCACTGGGCCGCCTACGGGCTCGCCGAGACCGTGGCGTTCGACGACCGCGCCGGCGGAGAGCCGCTGAGTGACGACGAGCTGTGGTACGCCCGCCGGCAGGCCGGGCTGTGGGGCGCGCAGGTGCGGTGGGTGAGCCAGCGGTTCGGCCCGTGGGGGGCGCTCGTGCGCACCCCGCGCGTCCCGCGCGGCGGCGGCTTCGGCGTGATCGGTGAGGGGCTCACCGGGCTGTGGCGCGTGGCGGTGGACGAGCCGCGGCTCGCCGACATACGCGCCCCCCTCGCCGAACGGGCGGCCTGCATCGCCGGCATCGCCGTCGATCGACAGGTCGACGCGGCGGAGGCCGGTGACTACCCCGATCCGGATCGGGCCCGAGGGGCGTGGTTCCTCGACGGGGAGACCCGCATGGACGACCAGCAGCACGCGCTCGCCGCCCTGCTGCGGACGGTCGCCATCGTCGAGTCGTCAGACGGGTCGTCCGACGCGGCGTCAGACACGGGCTCGGCACCGCCGCGACCCGCGCCCTCGGACTGGGTGTGGGTCGCGGCGCTGCTGGCCGCGCTGAACCCCTTCCGCGCCGCGCTCGGCGTGCCCCGCGACGAGCGCGACCGGCGCGCCGTGGCCCGCGTCGCCGCTCTCGGTGCGACGGGGGGCGTCCTGCTCGTCGTGGCCGTGGCGTTGGTCGCCGGCACGGTGCTCGACGCCGCCGACGTGAGCGACCCGGCCCTCCGCATCGCGGCGGGGGCAGTCGCGGCCATCGTCGGAGCCGCCGATCTCCTCCGTCGGCCACCGTCTGCGGAGCCGGCCCTTCCCGGCTGGCGTGCCGCACTCGTGCCCGTGGCCGTGCCCCTCACCGCCCGCCCCGCGCTGGTCCTGCTCGCGGCGAGCGCCCGGGCCGACCGCGGCCTCGCCCTGGTGGTGGTCACGCTCGCGGCGGCCGTGGCCGTGCTCACGGCCCTCGCGGCCTACACACCGGTCGACGGCGTCGGCGGTCGGGCGGTGGCATGGGCCGGGCGGGTCACCGCGGCCGCCCTCGTGGCGACGAGCATCCTCCTGGTCGTCGACGGGGTCTACGACGCGTAGGCGCCGCGCGCGGTTCCTGCACAGGTACGGTCGTCGGCGATGAACCGCTCGGTCCTGTCGTCCCGCTCGTTGTGGTCGGTGCTCTCGTGGAGCTCGCTGGGCTCGGTCCTCTCCGCCGCCTCGGTCGGCTCGGCGCTGTCGTTCGGCTCGGCCGCCTCGGTCGGGTCGCTGCTCTCGGTCGGGTCCTCCGGGTCGATCCTGTCGATCGGCTCGAGCGGGTCCATCCTCTCGATCGGTTCGGCGGGCGGCTTCGCCGGCATCGGCAAGGCCGGCGAGCCCGGTCGAGGCAGTGCCCGGGCGGTCGGCACCACCCTCGCGGTCGCCGGCCTGCTCGGCGCTCTGACCGACCGCTGATCGGCGACCTTGGCGGCGGCAGGGCCGGCGCGCGGCGACCGGCCGCGTCCGCGGGCCCGATGTCGAGATCCCATCGTCAGCCCCGACTACTCGGCTGAACGTCCCGTCCGGGGCGTCAGGTGCCGTGTCCGGGCCGAGCCCGCGCCGATGCGGACGCCGCCAGCGCGCCGGGCCCAGCGAAAGAGGAAGCACGTACCCATGGATCTCCCCCTCGTCGGAATCGGCCTCCCGGCCATCGGGCCCCACGCCGGTCCCGAGGCCATCGACTCGGTGGCGGCCGCCGCCCAGCGGCTCGGCTTCCACAGCGTGTCCGTCTCCGAACGGCTGCTCCTGCCGGCGCATCCCGGGTGGACCAACGACTTCGGCCTGCCTGACCACCCGGCCTATGACGCCCTCGAGACACTCACGTGGGTCGCAGCCAGGACCGACTCGATCCGCTTGCGGACCGACGTGTTGGTCCCGCTGTTCCAGCAGCCGATCGTGCTCGCGCGCCGGCTCGCGACGCTCGACCGCCTCTCCGGAGGTCGACTCGACGTCGGCATGGCGCGGGGATGGCTATCCCAGGAGTTCGAGGCGACTGGAGTTGCCGCGAGCCGGCGCACGGCAGCGTACGAGGAGAGCATCGCCGCCATCCGGGCCTGCTGGGGCCCGGATCCCGTCGAGTTCACGGGCCGTCATTTCCGGATACCGCCCGCCAAGGTCGGTCCCAAGCCACTCGACGGCATCCGCATCTACGCCGGCGGCGTCGCACGACCCGCCGTCGAACGCGCCGCCCGCATCGGCGACGGTTTCACGGTCGGGTTCAGGAACTGGGGCGACACCCTCACCCAGGTCGGCTGGTACCGCGAGGCCGGGGGAACCGGCCCCATAGTGGTCAAGGCCGGCCCGATGCTCGCCGACGCCGAGCACGAGGTCCCGCCCACCACCTGGACCGAGCCCTCGCTGCTCGACGATCTCGGCAGGGCCAAAGCCGTGGGCATCGACGAGGTCGTCTGGGACGCCAACATCGTCGGTTACCACCCACAACGGCAGATCGAGGTCCTGGAGACCGTCGCGCACGAACTCACGCCGTGACCTGAGCTCAGGCGTCGACCGCGCACGTCAGGCTGCTAGAAGAGGGCGACCTCGGTGTAGAGGCCCGCAGAGACGGGCTCGATCGGGCTGTTGTCCCGCATCGTCGCGATGAGGTTGCGGGCGGCCTCGTCGGCCGTCCATGCATCGCCCGCCCTGCCGAACTCCGTCATCGACTCGTACTCCATGACGGCGCACAGCCAGCCGCTGTGCTCGCCGGCGTGGTTCAGCTCGAACAGCCGGCAGCCCAGCGCTCCGTGCCTGTCGCACAGGTCGAACGCATCGCCGGCGAGCGTGAGGGTGTCACCCCAGCGGCCAGGTCAGCACGCGAGCGAAGCGCGCGTCGAGCACCTGGCCCCGACCCCGCTTGGCCTCGGGCCGCTCGAGGTCGATCTCGGCCATCACGGCCGTCGACTCGTAGACGAAGGGCGCCTCCGCCTCGCGGATGCGATGGTTGTACGACAGTGCCTCCGCATCGGTCAGCATCTCGTCGAGGTAGCTGCCATACGCGGTGAGGTTCTCGAACTCGCAGGTCAGCACGAGCAGGCCGGTGGTGGGTCCGGCGGTGGCGGCCTGGGTGAGGCGGATCTCGCCTGCCCCGTGCCGATCGGCCAGCTTGACGCCCTCGGTGATCAGGCCGATGGTGTCGTCGTAGCGTCCCGGTCGTGGACGCAGGTTCCAGCTTCGGACGATCACGTCAATCCTCCTCCCCCGGAAGCTGTCGCGTTTCCGGACGCGGGTCAGTCGGATCCGGACCAGCCACTCGCGGCGTGGTGCGCCCACGCTGTGGCAACGAGGTCGGCCACTGGGCGTTCGACGCCACGGGCCATGCCGGAGCTGGCTCGATCGTGCGAGGGAAGCGACCGCCGTGGAGGTTCGACACCCACACAGGCACCACCCCCTGGACCTGAGCCAGCCAGCTCAGTGTGCGCCCCGCCGTGAGCAGCGTCCAGGGCCGAACCGGACTTTCTGCACCTTCCGGCGCCTCTGCGAGCGCCCATCCGCTCGGCCGCCTAGTGTCCCGGATCCGCCTTCCACTAGTCGTCGACCTCGGCTCGGGTGGCGCCGCCGGACAGGCGGCGGTAGCCGGGGCCGCGGTCGAACATGCCCGGCTCGCCGCGCTCGGCCGCCAGCCGGGCCCGCAGCTCGGCCGTCGCCGCCTCGTCGACCGCCAGATCGGCGCCATCGGCGCCATCCGGCCCGGGCTGGCCGGGATCGGCCTGTCCGACATCGGCGAAGACCACGCCGTACTCGGCGGTGGCCGCCGCGCGGCTCACCTTGCCCTGGCGCACGTCGAGCGCCACCCGTTCGGGTTCTCGTGCCAGCGGGTCCCCCCACCCGCCGCCGCCGGTGGTCTCGATGCGGATCACTTCGCCCGCCTCGACCGGCTCCCAATCGCACAGGCCGGGCATCACCCGCTCGGCCGGGCCGCCCGGGTCGATGGTCGCCCGGAACGGGGTGCCGGCCCGGCCGCCCCGCACGCCCCAGCACGACAGGATCGAGCGGTCGGCCACCGACATGAAGCTGGCGTCGTTCAGCGCCCGGATCTCCTTGCGGTAGCCCAGGCCGCCCCGGAACATGCCTGCCCCCCCGGAGTCGGTCGCCAGGCCCAGCGACTCGACCCGCACCGGGAACCGGGTCTCGACGAACTCGACGGGCAGGTTGCGCGACTCGGGCACGACGTGGATGGTGTCGCTGCCGTCCGCGTAGTAGCGCCCGCCCGACCCACCGCCCAGGATCTCGCGGTTGAGGTACCAGCGGCCGTCCTCGTCGTGGCCCGAGATGCCCGTGTAGCGGATCGTCTCCTGGTCGGCGGGCATGTAGCCGTCGACCGCCTTGGCGATCACGCCGGCCAGCACGCCCAGCAGCCGCAGGATCACGAACGTCCGGGCGTTGGTCGGCGCCGGGAACACGGGCGTCACCAGCGTGCCCGGCGGCGGGAAGCGGATGTCGATCAGCTCGACCACGCCCTCGTTCACGTCGAGCTGGGCCATGCGCTCGGGCGTGTCGGCCAGGTTGCGCAGGATGGGCGCCAGCCACTTCTTCAGGAAGTTGCCGTCCGCGTAGTCGCCCGCGTGGTTGATGGGGCCCTTGGCCTGGGGGCTGGTGCCGGTGAGGTCGAGGATCAGCCGGTCGGCGGCCTTGGTCAGGGTGATGCGCTGGCGGTGCAGCCGGGGCTCGTCGACGCCGTCGTGCTCGGCGTAGTCCTCCCACGTCCAGGTGCCGTCGGGGATCTTGGCCAGCAGCTCGCGCCGGAACGTCTCGGCGCAGGCGGCGACGATGCCGTCGAAGCAGGCCTCCACCGCCGGCCGGCCGTAGCGGCTGAACAGGTCGGCGAGGCGGGCCGCCCCCATCAGGCAGGCCGAGCACTCGGCGTCGAGGTCGCCGGCGATCGAGTCGGGCATGCGCGAGTTGCGGGTCAGGATGCGGATGACGCCCTCGTTGGGCACCCCCGCGTCGTAGAGCTTGACCGGCGGCACCATCAGCCCCTCCTCGAACACCGAGGTGGCGTGGGACGGCATCGACCCGGGCACGGCGCCGCCGATGTCGTCGTGGTGGCCGAACGCCTGCACGAAGGCGACGACCTCGCCGTCGTGGAAGACCGGGACGGTGACGCACAGGTCGGGCAGGTGCCCGATCCCGCCCTCCGACAGGTAGACGTCGTTGTGGAAGAAGACGTCGCCCGGGCGCATGGTCTCGATCGGGAAGTCGCGCACCACGGGGTGCACCAGCGCCGAGTACGAGCGGCCGGTCAGCTTGCGCAGCCGCCGGTCGTGGATGCCGGCCCGGAAGTCGTGCTGGTCGCGGATCATGGGCGAACGGGACGTGCGCCCGATCTGGTCCTCGACCTCGGCCTCGATCGAGGCGAGGGTCCCCTCCACGATCTCGAGCAGCACCGGGTCGGAGAGCATCCCGTCGATCACTGGTCCCCTCCCCCCTCCCGGCGGGCAACCATCGCCCCGAGCCGGTCGACCGTCACCCGAACGCCGGGCGGGACGGGCAGGGTCGAGCCGTACTCCTCCACCACCGCCGGGCCCCGCACCTCGTCGCCCGCCCCCAGGTCGCCGCGCCACACCACGGGGGTGTCGTGCCAGGCGCCGGCGAAGAACACCGGGCGCTTGCCCGTGGGGCTGACGGCGCCCGTGCCGACCCGGACGGGCGAGGTGGCCGCGGCGTCGAGGGGCCCGACACCGGTCAGCCGCACGTTCACCCACTCGACGCCGTGATGCGGCTGGTCGCGGTAGCAGTAGCCGTACAACCGTTCGTGCTCGTCGTGGAACCGGTCGAGCACGGCGGCCGCCAGTGCGCCGTCCACGGGCCCGGCGGGGACATCGACGCGCACCTCGAAGGCCTGGCCGTCGTAGCGCAGGTCGGCCGAGCGCAGGAACCGCTGCTCGGCCGGGTCGAACCCCTCGGCCGCCAGCGCGGTGGCCGCCTCGCCCTCCAGCTCGGCGAACACGGCGCCCAGGCCGGCCAGGTCGAGCCCGGCGTGGGCGGCGACGAAGGTGCGCACGTCGTCGATGCGCACGTCGACGGTCAGCAGGCCGAACGCGCACAGGTTGCCGGGGTCGGGCGGGATGACCGCGGCGGGCAGGTCGAGGATGTCCAGCAGGCGGGCGGCCTCGAGCGGGCCCGACCCGCCGAACGCACACAGGGCCAGGTCGCGCACGTCGATGCCCCGGCGCACCGTCGCCTGGCGTATGGCGTTGGCCTGGTTCCACGTCCAGATCTCGACGATGCCCGCCGCGCAGGCCTCGCCCGACATCCCCACCGCGGCAGCCAGGGCGTCGATGCCGGCCCGGGCGGCGTCGACGTCGAGGGGCATCTCGCCGCCGAGCAGGTGGGGCGGGATCCGCCCGAGCACGAGAGCCGCGTCGGTCAGCGTGGGGGCGGTGCCGCCCCGGCCGTAGCACAGGGGCCCGGGGTCGGCGCCCGCCGACCGGGGTCCCACCTTGAGCGTGCCCTCGGGCGACACCCAGGCGATCGACCCGCCCCCGGCGCCCACGGTGACGATGTCGATCATCGGGACCTTGGCGGGGAAACGGCCGACGGTGCCGTCTGTGGTCAGCGACGGGGACCCGCCGCGGATGACCGCCACGTCGGTGGACGTCCCCCCGCCGTCGAGCGTCACCACCCGGTCGAACCCGGCGGCGGCCGTGACCGCGGCGGCTCCCAGCGCCCCGGCCGCGGGGCCCGACAGCACGGTGGTGATGGGCTTCCTCGCCACCTGGTCGGCCGAGGTGACCCCGCCGTTCGACTTCATGACGAAGAACGGCACGCCCTCGCCCGCCCGCGCCGCCAGCTGCGACCTCAGGCGCTGGACGTAGGTGGCCACGTGGGGCTTGACGAACGCGTCGACCAACGTGGTGACCGACCGCTCGTACTCGCGGTACTCGCGCAGCACGTCGGAGCTGAGTGACACCGAGCACCCGGGGTAGGCCTGGGCGAACAGCTCGCGCACCCGCTGCTCGTGGGCGGCGTTGGCGTAGGCGTGGAGCAGGCACACGCCGACGGCGGTGACGCCCTGGTCGCGGAACCACCTCGCCTGGGCGACGACCGCGTCCTCGTCGAGGGGGCGCAGCACGGCGCCGGTGGCGTCCAGTCGCTCGGGCACCTCGCGCACCAGGTGGAGGGGGACGATGCGGTCGGGCTTCACCCAGAAGTACGAGTTTCCGTAGCCGTCGGGCACGCTCTGGCGGCCGATCTCGAGCAGGTGCCGGAAGCCCGCGGTGGTCAGGAAGCCCAGCCCGGTCACCTCGCCCTGCAGGAGCGCGTTGGTGGCCACCGTCGTGCCGTGGAACACCGACCCCACCGCCGCCCAGTCCCTGCCGGCGGCGGCCAGGGCCTTGTCCGCTCCGGTGAGGAAGCCCACCGACGGGTCGGCCGGCGTCGACGCGGTCTTGGCCGTGGTGAGCGCGCCCGTGGCCTCGTCGAGCACCACCACGTCGGTGAACGTGCCCCCGGTGTCGATGCCGACCCGCAGCCGCCCCCCGCTCACCTGCCGCCGCCGTGGCTGGTCCGGGTCATCCCGACCTCCGGCGCGTCCAGCGGCGACGGCCGAGCACCACCACGACGACCACCGCGGCCGCGGCGGCGAGCCGCGTCGGGACACGGCGACCGCCCGAGGCGGCACGGTCGGGCCCGCGTGGTGCGGCCGTGCCTCCCGAGGTCATCGGCTCCGCCGCCCTGGTGGAGACCGGCAGCAGCGGCTGCTCTGAGCACGTCGTCCGCCACGCGGCGGATCGCCGCCGCCAGCACAGCGGAGCCCACCGTGGCGAGCGGACCGTGAACCGTCCCCTCGATCGTGAGCGTCGAGCGCGACGGGTCGGCCCGGACCACCAGGTCGACCGTGCCCGGCGCCCCCGACCCGGCGACCCGCACGGCGTCGGCGTCGACGCGCACGACCGTCCCCGACCAGAGCCCGTGCACCGAGGCCACGGACACGTCGGCCACCACCTGCAGGCTGCCGTCGCCATCACCGGAGGCGGTCACCGACCGGCTGCCCGGCAGCACCGCCGCCAGCACCGCAGGGTCGCCGAGCGAGGCCCAGGCCGCGGGCGGCGCGTCGACCGGAAACGTGGTCCTCACGCCGCCGCCCCGCGGGACGTGGACCACGGCCCAGCCGACGAGCCGGGTGCGCGGCCGCGGCGCAGCGTGGTCCTCACGGCGCCGCCTCGTGAACGGCCGGCGCGTCGCGGAGCTTGGCCCACAGCTCGGGGGGCGAGATCGGCATGCGGTCCATGCGCACGCCCGTGGCGTCCTCGATGGCGGCGGCCAGGCAGGCCGACACCGGGATGACCCCGGCCTCGCCCGCGCCCTTGATGCCGAGCGGGTTGAGGGGCGACGGCGTCTCGAGGTGGTCGATGGCCATGGCGGGCACCTCGCTCAGGTACGGCATGAGGAAGTCCATGAAGCTGGCGTTGCACAGGTTGCCGGCCTCGTCGTAGGCCACCCGTTCGAGCAGGGCGCCGGCGACCCCCTGGGCCACGCCGCCGTGGATCTGGCCCTCGACGATCATCGGGTTGATCAGCGGGCCGCAGTCGTGCACGACGGCGTAGCGCACGATCTCGACCGCGCCCGTGTCGGGGTCGACCGCCACGACGGCGGCGTGCATGCCCGACGCGAACGTCGACCGCACCGGCGAGTAGTAGTCGCGGGCCTCCAGGCCCGGCTCGTCGTCGTCGGGCACCGGGGCCACGTCGGGGTCGGCCGGCGTGGCGAACTGGGTGGCGGCCTGGGCCTCCTTCGAGAACGAGTAGCGCAGCGGGTTGGACAGTACGGCGACCTGCGAGAGGGGGATGCCCCGGCTGGGCGTCCCCCGGACGTGCACCATGCCTGCCGCGATGTCGAGGTCGGCGGGGGCGGCCTCCAGGGCGTCGGCCGCGATGCGGATGGCCTTGTCCCGCACTGCCCGGGCGGCCAGGGCGACAGCGTTGCCGCTCATCACCGCCGCTCGGCTGGCGTAGGTGCCGACGGCGTACGGGAAGCGGCGGGTGTCCCCGGTGGTGACGTAGACGTCGGCCACATCGACGCCCAGCTCGTCGGCCACGATCTGGGCGAACACGGTCTCGTGGCCCTGGCCCTGCGAGGTCAGCCCGGTGGCCACCATCACCCGGCCGTTGGTCTCGACGTGGACGTGGCCGCCCTCGTAGGGGCCGACGCCGGTGCCCTCCACGTAGCAGGCCAGGCCGATGCCCAGCATCCGGCCGTCGTCACGGGCGGCCGCCTGCTCGGCCCCGAACCCGTCCCAGCCGATGCTCTGCCTGATCATGTCCAGCGAGGCCGGGTACTCGCCCGAGTCGTAGATGAGGGGCCGACCGTCCTGGAACGTCATGTCGAAGTCGTAGGGGAACTCGTCGGGCTGGATCAGGTTGTGGGCCCGCACCTCGGCGCGGTCGAGCCCCAGCTCGTCGGCGATGCGGTCGATGGTCCGCTCCATCACGAAGCACCCCTGCGGCCGGCCCGCCCCGCGGTAGGGGGTGACGGTGACCGTGTTGGTGTAGAGCGAGGTGAACGTGACCCGGTAGTGCCGGTGGCGGTAGGGGCCGGGCAGCTGGGTGGCGGTGATGATGGGCAGCACGATGCCGTAGGGCGAGTAGGACCCGGTGTCGTGCCAGAACTCGACCTCGAGCCCGAGGATCGTGCCGTCGTCGTCGAACCCCACTCGTACCTGGTGCTGCTGGCCCCGCTCGTGGGTGGCCGACACGAAGTGCTCGTAGCGGTCCTCGACCCACTTGACCTCGTGGCCGAGCAGACGGGCGGCCCAGGGCACCAGCACCTCCTCGGGGTAGGGGTGCAGGACCTTGGTGCCGAAGCCGCCGCCCACGTCGGGGGTGATCACCTCGACGGCGAGGTCGGGCAGACCGAGGATGTTGGCCACCGCCGCCCGCACCCCCGTGGCCGTCTGGGTCGACGTGCGGATGCGCAGGCGGTCGTCGTCCTCGTCCCAGCGGGCGTGGACCCCCCGGCCCTCCAGCGGCGACGACAGGGACCGCTCGATGGCGAAGTCGAGCTCGAGCACCCGCGGCGCGGCGGCGATGGCCGCACGGGCGTCGCCCAGCTCCTGGGTGGTGACGGCGGCGACGTTGCCGGGCACGTCGGCGTGGACCAGGGCGTCGGCGGCGCGGGCGGCGTCGATGCCCACCACCGCGGGCAGGGGCTCGTAGTCGACGACGATGCGGTCGGCGGCGTCCTCGGCCACGTAGCGGTCGACGGCGACCACCATGGCGATGGCCTCGCCGACGTGGTTGACCTCGTCGTGCGCCAGGGCGAACTGCGTGCGGGGATGGGTCAGGTCGGGGTGCGGGATGAGCAGCGGCAGGGGGTCGGCCAGGCGCCCCGGCAGGTCGTCCCACGTGTAGACCGCCACCAGGCCCTCGACGTCGAGGGCGTCGGTGACGTCGATCCCGGTGACCCGCGCGTGGGCATGGGGGCTGCGCACGAAGGCGGCGGCCAGGGCGTCGTGCCCGGCGTCGTCGAGGAACCGCCCGGTGCCCGTGAGCAGGCGCTGGTCCTCGCGCCGCTCGACCCGCTCGCCGAACCATCGGGTGGTCATGCGTCGCCCCTCGGTTCGGGAGCGTCGACGGGGGCCTCGCCGTCGCCGTCGCCTTCGCCTTCGACGGCAGACCCGGCGGACCCGGCAGACCCGGCCGCGAGGAGCTCGGCCGCCCGGTGCACGGAGCGCACGATGTTGACGTAGCCGGTGCAGCGGCACAGGTTGCCGCCGAGGGCCTGTGCGATGTCCTCGTCGTTCGGGTGGGGCCGGCGGGCCAGCAGCTCGGTCGTGAGCAGCAGGAAGCCGGGGGTGCAGAACCCGCACTGCAGGCCGTGGCACTCGCGGAACGCCCGCTGCACCGGCCCCAGCTCGCCGTCGGGACCGGCCAGGCCCTCGACGGTCGTGATGCGGGCGCCTTCGACCATGACCGCGAAGGTGAGGCACGACCGGATGGGCTCGCCGTCGACCAGCACGGTGCACGCCCCGCACACCCCGTGCTCGCAGCCCACGTGGGTGCCGGTGAGGCGCAGGTCGTGGCGCAGCACGTCGGACAGCAGCCGCCGCGCCGGCACCTGCGCCGACCGGGCGACCCCGTTGACGGTCACGACCACGTCGTGCGTCTGCTCGGGTCCCATCATGCGGTCACCTCCGGGGCGGCGGCGCCCAGGCGGGCCCGCTCCACGGCACGGGCGACGGCGCGGACGGTGAGCGTGGCCGCCAGGTGGCGGCGGTACTCGCCGGTGGCGTGGATGTCGTCGGTGGGGTCGAGGGCGGCCGCCACCAGGTCGTAGAGCGCGCCGGCCTCCTCTCCCCCGCCGGCCAGCGCCGGCCCCAGGTCGACCACCACCGGCGTGGGCGCGCACGACAGGTAGGCGGCGCGGCCCGCCTTGGGTGCCCCGTCGCCGTCGACCGTGACCACGAGCACCACCCCGGCGATCGCGTAGTCGCCGTGGCGGCGGGCCAGCTCGTCCATCGCCCACCCGGTGCGGGGCCCAAGGGTGGGGAACCGGGCGCCCACGACCAGCTCGTCCGGCTCGAGCGTGGTGTCGAGCGGCCCGACGAACAGGTCGGCCGCGCGCACCCGCCGCCGGGCGAGCGCACCCGTCCGCCACGCGACCGCCTCGACCGACCCGTCCAGCAGGGCGAGCACGGCCGGCAGCTCGGCCGCCGGGTCGGCATGGGCGAGCGAGCCGCCCACCGTCCCCCGGTTGCGGATGACCGCATGGGCGATCCACCCGGCCGCCTCCGCGAGCAGCGGGTGGGCCCGGCCCACCGCCGCGTCGCCCTGCACTCGGGCGACGCGCACCATCGCCCCCAGCTCGACGGCACCGTCGTCCACCCGCACCCCGTCGAGCCCGGCGATCGCGTTGACGTCCACCAGGTGCTCCGGGGCGGCCAGCCGGAAGTTCAGCAGCGGGACCAGGCTCTGCCCGCCGGCGATGACCTTGGCGCCCTCGCCCAGCTGGGCCAGCAGCCGGGCCGCCGACTCGACGTCCTGAGGCCGGTGGTAGGTGAACGGCGACGGTTTCACGAGCGCGCACCCCCCGCCAGCGCGTCGAGGGCGGCGGTGAAGCAGGCCAGCGGCGGACGCACGAGCCCGGCGCCCACCTGGCCGGTGCCGGCGACGCGTCCGGCCATGCCCGTGTTGATGATGGGCTCGACGCTGGTGCGCACGACCCGCAGCACGTCGATGCCGAAGGGCACGCCGCGGAACCCGAGCGCGGGAATGGTCCACGTGGGGTGCTCGGCCACGGTGAGCTGGTACATCAGCTCCGTCCACGTGAGTGCGTCGCCGACCTCGCCTCCCACGAGCTGCACGATGGCCGGGGCGCCGGCCATGGCGAACCCACCGAGACCGACGGTCTCGGTGATGGCCGAATCGCCGATGTCGGGGTTGGCGTCGTCGGGGCCGTACCCCCCCAGGAACAGCCCGTCGGGCACCGCGGCAGGGGCGGTGAACCACCGATCGCCGGTACCCGCCACCCGGATGCCGAAGTCGGTGCCGTTGCGGGCCATGGCCACCACGACGGTCGAGCCCGGGACGCCGGCCCCGGCGTCGGCCACCAGCTTCGCCGCCGCCATCACGACGTTGAGCAGGAAGTGGTCGTTCGAATCGACGAACGCGAGCACGTCGGCGACGTCGCCCGCTGGGTGCTGACCGTCCTCGATCGTGCGCACCAGGTCGGGGGCCAGGGCTCGCACGAGCAGCGACGTGCCCGCCCGGTTGCGGTTGTGGCCCTCGTCGCCCATGGCGATCATCGAGGCGATCAGCGATCCGACGTCGACCGGGCCGTGTCGCCGCAGCGCCGAGCCCAGGGTGGGGCCCAGCACCCGCTGCATCCATGCCAGGCGCTCGGTGACCGCGTCGCCGAACGCCCCGTAGCGGAGCACCTTGCCCAGCCCCTCGTTGAGGGTGCTCCGGCCGATGCGGCCGTCGGCGTCGGTGAGGATCCACATGGGCATCGACGGGCTGACGACGCCGGCCATCGGCCCGGCGCTGCCGTGGTCGTGGCAGGGCGACAGCTCGATCACGCCGGACGCGGCGAGCGCCTCGGCCGCCTCGGGCGTGTCCGCCCAGCCCTCGTAGAGACAGGCGCCGACGATCGCGCCCCGCATCGGACCGGACGCGGCCTCCCAGGTGAGCGGCGGCCCCGCGTGGAGGAGCTGGTGGCGGCCGATGCCCACCGCCTCGGCGGCGGGCCGGACGTCGATCAGCCGGGGTCGCGTGGCAGCCATGCGGTCGACCGCGGTGCCGTTGGCGAGGTCGACGTCGGGGTCGGCGGTCACCGCGGCCACGGCCGCGGCCGACCCCGCGGGCGGCGGCCGCCACTCGACGGGCACGGTGGGCACGCCCTGGGCGACGAGCGCCTCGTCGAGCGTCGGTGCGCCGACGGTGACGACGGCCGACGGCGGCGCCAACAGGTCGGCGAGGGGGCTCACGGCGCGCTCCGCACGGGCGCCGCCAGGGCGACGGCCCGCTCGGCGGCGCGGGCGTTGCTGCGATCGACGGTGGCGCCTGCGGCCACCAGCGCCCGGGCCTGGCGCTCCAGGCCCTGGGGGTCGCCCACCGTGCCGATCAGCGCGACGACCGTGGCCACCCCCGCCTCGCGGGCGGTGGCCAACGCGGGCGCCAGGACGCCAGCGGGGTCGGGGTGGGCGCCGTGGCCGAGCACGACGTCGAGCACCACCGCCCCCGCACCTCCGTCCGCGGCGGCATCGGCCAGGCGGCGGGCGACGGCTGCGGGATCGATCATCGGGTGGGGACGACCCGCGGTGAGCTCGTCGTCGCCGAGGTCGAGCAGCACGTCGGCGCCGGCCGGGTCGTCGTCGGGACCGATGCGTCGCGCCGGGTCGGGGTGGACGTTCGAGGCCACCGGGCCCAGCCGCTCCTCCACCACCCCGATCGCCTCGATGCAGTCCGTGCCCCCGCTGTACAGGCCGAGCAGCGGGCCCGGCCGGGGCGCCACAGGGGACGTCGGCTCCGACGAGGCGGGCGCGGCGAACGGTGTGCCGAGCACGGCCGCGATCCGAGCCGCCGCCGCGGTGAGCGTCGGATGGCCCGGCCCGACCGGGGCCAGCACGACCGGCGTCCGGGCGCGGGCCGTGGCCGCGGCCACCGCCGCGGCCACCTCGGGCGCGGGCGGCTTGGACACGACGGCGATGACCTCGACCGCCGGGTCGTCGTCGAGTGCGGCCAGGGCCGCCAGCGCCGACGCGCCGCCCACGGTGCCCGTCAGGTCGCGCCCGCCGACCCCGACGACGTGGCGGACCCCGATGCCCGCACCGTCGAGCAGGCAGCAGAGCTGTTGGGCGCCGGTGCCGGAGGCGGCGACCAGCCCGACCGGCCCGGGCACGACGACGTTGGCGAAGCCGAGCCCGACCCCGCCCAGGATGGCGGTGCCGCAGTCGGGGCCCATGACCAGGCGTCCCCGCGCCGCGGCCTCGCGCTTCAGCGCGACCTCGGCGGCGACGTCGACGCCGTCGCTGAAGACCATCACGTGCCGCCCGGCCCGCAGCCCGGCCATCGCCTCGACGAACGCGTGCGGGCCCGGCACCGACACGACCACCACGCCGGCCTCGGGCGCCTGCGCCACGGCGGCCTCGACGGTGTGGGGCGGCACCCGGCGGGCGCCGGCGGCAGAGGACACCCGACGCTCGGTCAGGGTCCGCTCGACGGTGGCCACGCCGGCCTCGGCGGCCGCGTCGCTGGCCGACCGCACGGCGATGACCAGGTCGTCGGGGGTGGCCTCCGGGTCGGGGAAGCCCGCGTCGACCAACAGGCCGCGGTTCAGCTCGGTGCCCATGGCGGCGATCACCGTCTCGACGCCCTCCTCGCCGGCGGCGGCCGCACTGGCCCGCATGAGGGTCACCGAGTCGTGGTAGCGGCCGCGCTCGACGCGGACGATCTCGGTCATGGGGCGTCCCCGCGCCCGGCGGCCAGGGCGTGCGAGGCGCCGACGGCGAGCCCGGCGGCCAGGCACCAGCCGCTGGTGTGGCCGACGCCGAGCAGGCGACCGACTGCCCCCACCAGGTCGTCCCGCGCCGCGGCACGACGAGTGGCGGCGCCGGCCGGCGCCAGGGCGCGCAGCACCGCCTCGGCCTGTGGGATGGCCGCGCCGGCGTCGGCCGCCGCCAGCAGGGCGGCGGACAGCCGTGTCGTGCGCCCGGGCGCCAGGTTCCGGACGGCGGCGCCCAGCGCGTCGGCCGCAGCTGAGCCGACGGCACGCAGCGCCGCCAGCGCGCCCGCCAACAGGTCGTCGCCGGCGGGCGTGAGGCCCGAGCCGCGCCCGACGAGGGCGGCGACCGTCGCGTGCATGTCGTTCACGTCCGTGCGTGCCTCGGGGACGCGCCGGTCGCCGGCGTCCCGGCGGTCGCCGGCGGCCAGCCCGTGTCCCGCGGCCAGACCGGAGGCGAGACGAGCGACCGCGTCAGCCGGGAGCAGCGCATCAGGCCGGGGCCGAGCACGCACGGCCGCCACGAGGGTCCCGACCGCGGCGGCATCGAGGCAGGCCACCCGCACGCGCGGGTCGAACCACCGGT
Organism: uncultured Acidimicrobiales bacterium; assembly: GCA_963735395.1. GTDB lineage: Bacteria > Actinomycetota > Acidimicrobiia > Acidimicrobiales > VFJN01 > ZC4RG19. Next base: position 261,353 of record CAVTKV010000007.1, read on the forward strand.
TTACGACGATCCGCCGGCCGCCGTCCCGGATGGCGCCGGCGCCGACCGTCACGCCCGGCCCTGCGGGTGGCCGTGCGTCGCCGGCGAGCACCACCGCGCACGGCAACCGCACCGCCTCGTGGGCGACGACCGCGAGCAGGCGCCCGTCGACGTCCAGGTATGTCGCCGACCGCCCCGTGGCCACGACTGCGGCCGACCGGACGGGGCCCACCAGCACCTCGCGGACGAGCACGCTGGCCGCGGCGGGCACGCGTGTGACCGGCGCGGCCAACGACCTCGGCCGGGTCGGCGTCGTCGTCGGTGTCGTCAAGTACGGCATGGTACGCGCGGATCGCGCCCGGTGGCTGCGAACTCCGGCGACCAGGCCACGCGTCGTCAGCTCCGCGGCGCGATCGGGCCCGGGGCCACCACGCGCGTGCCGCATCGGCCGTGCAGCGCGTCGGCGGCCCGGTCGAGCGGCCCGATGGTGGCCGGGTTGCCGGTGGCCTCGACGAAGCGCACGGCGGCCTCGACCTTGGGCGCCATCGACCCCGCGCCGAACATCCCGCGGGCCGCGAGCTCGCGCAGCTCGGCGGGCTCGACGCGGTCGAGCCAGCGCTCCCCCGGCCCGCCGTAGTCGATGGCGACGCCGTCCACGTCGGTCAGGATCACCAGCTGGTCGGCCGCCAGCTCGACCGCCAGCAGGGCCGCGGCCAGGTCCTTGTCGACCACGGCCTCGACCCCGGCGAGGTGGCCGTGGCCGTCGTCGACCATGGGGACGCCGCCGCCCCCGTTGGCCACCACCACGGCGCCGGCATCGAGGAGCAGCCGCACGGTGGCGATCTCGAGGCTGCGGACGGGCTCGGGCGACGGCACCAGGCGCTGCGCGTCGCCCATGCCGATGGGCTTCGTCGGCGTCTGCCAGGCGGGGTCGTCGGCCCGGACCAGCACCCGCGACAGCACGGGCACGATCAGCCGGTGGACGCCGGCCGCCGCCAGCTCGGCCTCGAGGGCCGTGAGCATGGCCAGCCCGATGGTCGCCTGGGTCTGGGCGACGCACCAGTCCAACGGCATCGGGGGGACGACGTCGCGGGCGAGGATGTTCTTGGTCAGCAGGTTCCCGACCTGGGGGCCGTTGCCGTGGCACACCACGACCTCGCTGCCCTCGGTCATCAGGGCGGCCACCGCGGCCATGGCCCGTCCGATCGTGGCCGTCTGCTGCTCGGCCGTCCCCGCCGCGCCGGGGGGCACGATGGCGTGCCCGCCGAGCGCGACCACGACCCGCCGCCGCGCCCTGGCGGGTCGACCGGCGCCGGCGACGACCTCGGTGCCGGCGTCGGGGTCGTCGTCGGCCACGACGGCGGCCGCAGGTTCGGTCACCTCAGGCCTCGCCGACGTCGACCACCGCCGCCACCGGCCCGCCACCGGACGGGCCCTGGTGCAGCGCCGCGACCGACACGAAGACCGCCGGATCGCCGGTGGCGGCCGCCACCACGCCGCCCACCGCACCCTTGATGTGTCGGTGGTGGTGCACGTCCGAGTCGTCGAGCGCCACCTGGCGGCGACCCCGCAGGCGGGCGGTCGGGTCGGCCTCGCACTTGAGGAACACGTTGACCAGCCGGTCGCCCAGGTCGGTGGCCACCGGCCGGTCGGGCAGGTCGAGGCCGGCCGAGCGGATGGCGGCGTACACGCCCTCGGCGTCGAGCGCGTCGCGCATGACCGAGTGCCCCACGCGGAACCGCCCCCCGACCCCGGGGGCGTTGCCCACGACCACGATCTGCGCCCGGTCGAGCTCGACACCCGACGAGCACGAGGCCACGCTCGAGTACAGCGACAGGTCCCGCCCGATCTGCTCGGCCGTCGGCGTGTCGATCTCCCCCAGGGCGACGGCGATGCCCAGCGCCGTCGTGCCGTTGGACAGGTTCATCGACTCGAGCGGCTCGTCGGTGACGGTGGTGGCGCCCCGGGCGCGGGCCTCCTCGATGGTGGCCATGGTGAGCAGGGGCGTCTTGGTCTGGACGTAGTGCACCTCGGCCGGGTCGTCGATGCCCGCGTCGGCCATCGCCAGGCGCACCCCGTCCGCCACGGTGGCCACCATCTCGGGCCGCCCGATGTGCTCGGGCAGGATCACGTCGCTCATGGCCACGCCCACCGACAACCGGGCCGCCGCGTCCGGCGCAACGTCCCCCGGCACGCGGGCGAACACGCTGGCATGGGGGGTGAGCACCCCGTCGGTGCCGCCCGACCACACCATCGGCACCTGGCCCACGGCGGTCGGTGTGCGGCTGCCGCGCGAGACGAGGACGCCCCGGAAGGCCTGGTCGGCGAGGATGCGGGTGAAGTCGTTGACCCCGCCGTTGCCCTCGGTCTTACCCACGACCGCGACCACGTCGTCGGCGGCGAAGGCCCCCGCCTCGATCAACCGGTCCAGGCCCGAGGCGTCCGACACGCTCTCGAGGACGACCTTGTGGACGACGTAGGGCACTGCGGCCTCCTGCTATCGGCGATGACGAGAGCCAAACGGTGACAGGTGCGCACGCCGCCGTCCACGACGATGCCCGCGTCCCTCCTGGAGCTGGTCGATCTGATGCCGAGGGTCAGGACTTCGGCTGCGCCGATCTGACGCGCTCGGTCAGGAACTCCTGCTCGGCGGCGTTGTCGCTGAGCGCCAGGGCCTCCTGGTAAGCCCGGGTGGCCTCCGCGTCGCGGCCCAGGCGGTGCAGCAGATCCGCCTTGGTGGACGGCAGGTAGCGGTAGCCGGCCAGGCGGCCGTCCCGCTCGAGCGCCTCGACATCGGCCAGCGCGGCCGCCGGCCCGTCGACCATCGACACAGCGACGGCACGGTTGAGGGCCACGACAGGCGTCGGCCAGATCCGCAGCAGCTCGTCGTAGAGCGTCAGGATCTGGGGCCAGTCGGTCTCCGCGTAGCTCGCGGCCTGCGCGTGCAACGCCGCGATCGCCGCCTGCAGCGTGAAGCGCCCGGGCGGGCCGGCGCTGAGCGCGGCCACCACGAGCCGGTCGGCCTCGGCGATCAACTCGCGGTCCCACGCCGAGCGGTCCTGCTCCTCGAGGCGCAGCAACCGGCCGTCCACGTCCGTCCGCGTGCCCCGACGCGCCTGGTGGACGAGCAGCAGCGCCAGCAGCCCCGCGGCCTCGCGGTCGTCCGGCAGCAGCAACCGCAGCATGCGCGCCAGGTCGAGCGCGCGGTGGGTGAGCTCGTCGCGCACCAGGTTCTCACCAGACGGCGCCGTGTGCCCGGTGGCGTAGAGCAGGTGGATGACGGTCAGCACCGCATCGACGCGCTCGGCGAGGTCGTGGACGGACGGCACGACGAAGGGGATGCCCGCCGCGGCGATCTTCCTCTTGGCCCGGGTCAGCCGGGCCGCCATCGTCGGCTCGGCGACGAGGAACGCCTGCGCGATGTCCGGCGTCGCCACACCGCACACCAGCCGCAGCGTGAGGGCGATCTGTGCCTCCCGGGCCAGCGCCGGATGGCAGCAGGTGAAGATCAGCCGCAGGCGGTCGTCGGCGATCGTCTCGGTGTCGGGCTCGGTGCCGTGGGTGTCCGGGGACTCCAGCAGCAGCGGCCGCTTGGTCTCGAACGTCCGCTGTCGGCGCATCGCGTTGAGCGCCCGGCGCCGCGCGACGGTCGTCAGCCATGCGCCGGGGCGGTGGGGCACCCCGTCACGGTCCCAGGTGCGCAGCGCCTGGACATAGGCGTCCTGCACGGCCTCCTCCGCGGCTTCGATGTCGCGGGTGACGCGCACCGTCGCAGCGAGCACGTAGGCCCACTCCCGACGGTGCGCGTCGGCAACCGCCCGCTCGGCGCCTGTCAGCCGTCCTCCACGACCTCGAAGCCGATGAGCGGCCTGACCTCGACGCCGCCGTCGACGATCGGGGTCATCTTCGCCAGCGTGATGGCGTGGTCGAGGTCGCGCGCCTCGATGACGAACACTCCGGCCAGCGCCTCCTTGGTCTCCAGGAACGGACCATCCGTCACCACGTCGCCGCGGATCGCAGTCGCCGTCGCGGTCGGCTCGAGCCCCAGCCCGGCCACCTCCCGCCCTCCGTGCTCGGCGATCCGCGCGGGCAGCCGCTCGTGGGCACGTATCACCTCCGGCGGGATGTCGGCCACGCCGCCGGGCGTCTCGCGCTCGAAGATGAGCACCGCGTACTGGGGCATCACACCGCCGCCTTGCGCTTGTAGCTCGCGGCGATGACCCCGTTCGCGTATGGCTTGGCGCGGACCAGCTCGAAGTCCTGGCGGACGAAGCCGCCCGCGAAGAGGGGCTTGCCGTCGCCGAGGAGCACGGGGTGCACGTAGAGACGGTACTCGTCGACCAGATCGGCACGCCCCAGCGCCTGGACGATGCTGGCGCTGCCCTGGACGCTGATGGCCTTTCCCGGTTGCTTCTTGAGCCTCCGGATCTCGTCCTCCGGTCCCTCCCTGACGACGCGTGTGTTGCTCCACTCCGGTGTCTCGAGCGTCGTGGAGAACACCACCTTGGGCTGCTCGTTGAGGGCCCGGATGATCTGAGGGTCCTCCTTCCCCGCCGAGGGGCTCACCTCGTCGCCCTCCTCGTAGGGAACGGCATGGGGCCAGTACTCGGCGAAGATCTCGTACGTCACGCGCCCGAAGACGAAGAGGTCGGACTCGCGGCCCATGACGTCGGCGATGTCGTTCTGCATCTCCTGGTCGAAGCCCTCGGCCACCCAGCTGATGTCCTCGTCGGGCCCGACCATGTAGCCGTCGAGCGTCACGAACGTGGACACGACCACCGGCCGATCGCGTCCCCGGTCGGGCTCTGGGATCGATCCTCGAAGTCGTTTGCCATGCCATCTGCCTCCGTTGCCTGTCGTCACGAGGCGCACCTCGCGGCGCCTCCTACACGAACGACACGTGGGACTCGCCGAAATCGACAAGGCCGTGGAGAAACCCGATCAGGCGTCGAGCTCCGACCAGTCCTCGGGGTTGTCCTCCACGAAGTGCTGGATGATCTCGCCGTCCACGCCGTCGACGAGCACCAGGCCGCGCTTCGTCGGCGGGTTCTCGGACGAGTACAGCAGGATGCGCCACGTCGGCCGGCTGAGCAGGCCACGCCACCCCAGCTGGGCCGACGCGTGGCCGACGGGGAACCCGACGGCGCGGCTGGCGGCCACCAGGGCGTCCTGCTCGTCGACATCGAGGTTCCAGCCGCTGATCAGCTGGTAGGCGCCCACGACAGCCAGCAGCACGGCAGCGAAGAGGAAGCCGCCGTTGACGTACGGCGAGTCGTCGACCAGCGCCCACAGCGCCACACACACCGCGGCCGTGGCCAGGTACAGGTAGCCAGGGACCCGGCGGCGGTTGTTGTTGGGGAAGAGGTAGGGCCCGACGTAGCCGGCGGCATCCAGGTCCCCGGGCAGCTCGTCGACGTGGTCCGCGTCGGACGGCGCCGGCCCGGCGTCGCCCTCGCCCGTGGCGGCTCGGTCGACCTGGGGGTCGCTCGTCGTGTCGTCGTCGGTCACGTCGTGGGAGGTCGGCTCGTCCGCCATGGCGCCTGCGACGGTAGTGACCGGTGTCGGCCCCGTGGAAACCGGGGCCCGCGGGTGACCGGTCACGAGCTCGGGGCCGGCCACGCCTTGCGGAGCTTGGCCCACGACTCGCCCAGCGACTCGGGAAGCACCCTGGCCTCGGCCACCGACGTCATGAAGTTGGAGTCGGCGTTCCAGCGAGGCAGCACGTGCACGTGGAGGTGAGACGGGATGCCGGCGCCCGCGGCCTCGCCCAGGTTGAGGCCGACGTTGATGCCCTGTGGGCCGTAGGCCGTCTTGAGGGCCACCACCGCGTCGCGCACGGTCGCCCACAGCTCGGCGGCCTCGTCCGCGGTCAGGTCCTCGATCTCGCCGACCTCGCGGTACGGCATGAGCAGCATGTGGCCGCTCGTGTAGGGAAAGGCGTTGAGGATGGCGAAGACCGTCTCGCCCCGCCACACCACGTGGGTCTCGTCGTCGGGCAGGCCCGAGTCGAGGATGCGGCGGAACACCGACCCCTCCGCCGCCAGCGCCCCGTTGCCGGCGGCCGCCACGTACGTCGAGCGCCACCCGGCCCACATGCGGTCCATGGCCCGCGACGGCGGCGCCTCGTCGCCCCCCGCGGGGCGTGCCTCGTCGGCCATCAGGCGTGCGTGTCGACCGCGGCGCGCAGGCGCTCGACGAACGTCGCGACCGGCACGTCCCGCTCGACGTGGCCGCCCCGCGGGTTGTCGCCCACGGTGTCGTTGGCCACGTCGTCGTCGCCGACCACCACGACGTGGGGGACCTTCTCGAGCTTGGCCTTGCGGATGCGGGCGCCGAGCGGCTCGTCCGCGTCGGTGACGTCGACCCGGAACCCCTCGCCCCGCAGCCGGTCGGCCAACGCGAAGGCGTGGTCCTCGTGGTCGGAACGCACCGGCAGCACCTGCACCTGCACCGGTGCCAGCCAGGCCGGCAGCGCCCCGGCCGTGTGCTCGAGGAGCACGCCGAAGAAGCGGTCGAACGAGCCGAACAGCGCCCGGTGGATGATGCGGGGGCGGTGCCGTTGGTTGTCGGCGCCCACGTAGTCGAGGTCGAACCGGTCGGCGAACTGGAAGTCGACCTGCAGGGTCGAGAGCTGCCACCGCCGCCCGATGGCGTCGCGGACGTGCACATCGATCTTGGGTGCGTAGAACGCCCCCTCGCCCTCGGCGACCACGAACGGGATGCCCGATGCCTCGACCGCTTCGCGCAGCCTGGCCTCGGCCTCGTCCCAGTCGGCGGGCTCGCCCACGAACTTGTCCGGGCGGGTGGCCAGCTCGGCCTCGAAGTCGTCGAAGCCGTAGTCGCGCAACAACCGCAGCACGAAGGCCAGCAGGCTGGTCAGCTCGTCGCCGAGCTGCTCGGCGGTGCAGAAGATGTGCGAGTCGTCCTGGGTGAAGCCCCGGGCCCGCAGCAGGCCGTGGACCACGCCCGACTTCTCGTACCGGTAGACGGTGCCGAACTCGAACATCCGCAGCGGCAGCTCGCGGTAGGAGCGCTGGCGCGACCCGTAGATGAGCATGTGCATCGGGCAGTTCATGGGCTTGGGGTAGTACTTGTGCCCCTCGTCGAGCTCCATCGGGGGGTACATGCTCTCGGCGTACCACTGCAGGTGCCCGCTGATCATGAACAGGTCGCCCTTGGCGATGTGGGGCGTGTAGACGAACTCGTAGCCGGCCTTGTCGTGCTCGGCGCGGCTGTAGTCCTCCATCAGCTTGCGGACCAGGCCGCCCTTGGGGTGGTACAGCGGCAGGCCGCTGCCCACCTCGGGCGGGAAGTGGAACAGGTCGAGCTCGGCACCCAGCTTGCGGTGGTCGCGCTTGGCCGCCTCCTCGAGCTGGTGCAGGTGTTGCTGGAGAGCCTTCTTGCTGTCCCATGCCGTGCCGTAGACGCGCTGGAGCTGCTGGTTGTGCTCGTCGCCCCGCCAGTAGGCGCCGGCGACGCGCATGAGCTTGAAGTGGCCGAGGTGACGGCCCGTGTCCTCGACATGGGGGCCGCGGCACAGGTCGATGAAGCCCGGCCGACCGGCGAACGGCGGGTGGTCCTTGGGCTTGGCCGGCGGGTTCTCGTAGGTGCGGACCTCGCCCCGGTCGCCGGTGCCGGACATGGGATCGGTCGAGGCGTTGTCGATGATCTCGAGCTTGAAGTGGTGCCCGGCGAAGATCTTGCGGGCCTCATCGGCCGGGATCTCGTCGCGGACGAAGGCCTGGCGCTCGTCGATGATCTCGCGCATGCGGGCGTCGATGCGGTCGAGGTCGTCGGGGGTGAACGTCGCCCCGCCCGGCAGCTCGAAGTCGTAGTAGAAGCCGTCCTCGACCGGCGGGCCGATGCCGAACGTGGCGTCGGGGAACAGGTCGAGCACCGCCTGGGCCAGCACGTGCGCCGTCGAGTGTCGGATCGTGTAGAGCCCGCGGTCGCTGTCGGCCGTGACGATGGCGACCCGGTCGCCGGCGGCCAGCTCGGTGCCGAGGTCGCGCTCGTCGCCGTTGATCTCCGCGATGACGGCGGCCTTGGCCAGGCGGGAGCCGATGCTCTGGGCCAGGCCGAGCGCGGTGGTGCCCGGCGCCACGGAGCGCGTGGAACCGTCGGGCAGGGTGATCTCGATCTCGGCCATGACAGCCGAGGTTACCGAGCCGCGACCAGGGCCCCCGAACCCGTTATCCCGCACCCGGCGAGCTGCCGGTCACGTGGTGGCGGCGCCGGACAGCGACCCCGCGGTCGCCCCCGTAAGGGCGGCGTCGCCGTTGCCGATCACCACGATCGCCGTGGGCTGCGACGGCATGGCGTCGGGCTTGCGGGTCGCGTACTCGTCGACGTAGTCCTGGCCGGACAGCGCGCGGATCTCGTACATCAGCTCGTCGGTGAGCTGGCGCAGCACCAACCGGTCGTCGGGCCGGTCGGTGTAGTGGCCGACGTCGATGGGCCGACCGATGCGGATCTCGCACGGACGGAACGGCCGCGGCGCCCTCGCCCCCGGCGGCTGGATGGCGCGCGTGCCGATCAGGCCCACCGGCACCAGCGGGGCTCCGGTGCGCAGCGCGAGCCGCGCCGGCCCGGTGTGGCCCTTGCGCAGCTTGCCGTCGCGGCTGCGGGTGCCCTCGGGGTAGATGCCGAACAGCTCGCCCCGCCCGAGCACGCCGGCCGCCGCGTCGAGCGCCCGCTTGCTGGCGTCGCCGCCCGACCGGTCGATGGGGATCATGCCCAGCGCGGGGAACAGGTGCTTGGTCTTCCAGTCGTCGAGGTACTCGGCCTTGCCCACGAACGTGATGCGCCGAGGCAGCGTCGACGGCAGCAGGAACGAGTCGATGACCGACGTGTGGTTGGGGCACAGGATGGCGGGGCCGGCGCCGGGCAGGTTGTCGGCGCCCCGGACGTGGATGCGCCACGCCGCGTGAAAGATGGGCGACAGGATGGCGCGCGCGACGGGGTAGAGCCTGCCGTACTGGCGCTCGTCGGCTCCCGCGTCGGGCATGCACCGGAGCCTACGCCTGTCACGCTCACCGCGGTGGCCTGCCTCGCGCGGAGCGCGCTCGTCGACTTCAGGTCGCGCTCAGCTGCCGTGGCGCATCGTGCGAGCCGGACGGACACTCGGCCTGATCAGCCGAGGACGGCAGAAAGGTGGACGACATGCACGACCATCGGCGCGACGACACGCACCGCCCGCACCTGCCCGGGCGGAGGCGCCGACCGCCGACGACCCTGCTCGGCGGTTGCCTCGTGGCCGCGCTCGTGGCCGCGGGGTGCAACGGCGGCGACTCCGACGACGCCGGCTCAGCCGAACCGGCGTCCGACACCTCGGCGCCGGAGGCCGACGGCAACACCCTCCCCACGGCACCCGAGAGCCAGCGCGTCGACCTGGAGGAGCCCTCGTTCGCGGACCCGACCACCGTCGACAACCCGCTGTTCCCGATCAGCGAGCTCCAGTCCGCGCTCCTGCTCGGCAACGACGAGGGGCATCCGCTCCGGATCGAGACGGTCCTCCTCCCCGAGCCCAAGGTCATCGACGTCGACGGCGAGCAGGTCGAGACGCTGGTGTCGCAGTTCGTCTCCTACCTCGACGGTCGCATCCACGAGGTGGCGCTCGACTGGTACGCGCAGGACGTCGCAGGGAACGTGTGGTACTTCGGCGAGGACGTCTTCAACTACGAGGACGGCGTCGTCGCCGACACGGACGGCACCTGGATCGCCGGCGAGGACGGCCCACCCGGGATGATCATGCCCGCCGACCCGCAGGTCGGGCAGGCCTACCGGCCCGAGAACATCCCCGGGTCCGTCTTCGAGGAGGTCGTCATCAAGACGGTCGACCTCGCGGTGGCCGGCCCGCGTGGGCCCGTCGACGGCGCGGTCGTCGGCACCGAGAACCACCTCATCGAGGGGCACTACGAGGACAAGACCTTCGCCCCGGGCTACGGCGAGTTCCTGTCCGGTGTCGGTGCGAACCTCGAGGCGCTGGCCCTCGCCGTCCCCACCGACGCCCGCTCCGGCGGGGTGCCGGTCGAGCTCCAGACCATCTCGGTCGGCGCGGCCGACATCTTCGCGGCCGCCGGGGCCGGCGACTGGGGCGCGGCGACGGCCACCCTGGAGGCGATGGCCGCCGCGTGGGCGGCTCACCAGGCGACCGGCAACGTGCCACCGCTCCTGGGCATCCAGATGGATCAGGCCCTCGACGCGCTCGCCGGCAACGCACTCGAGCCGTCCGTCATCGCCCACAACCCTGAAGGCGCCCGCAACGCGGCCCTCGCGGTCGAGATGGCCGGGCTGGACCTGCAGCTCCAGTACACGTCTCCGGAGCAGATCGACCTGGGCCGCTTCGCCGTCTGGGCCGACCAGCTCCTCGTCGACACCGCCAGCGAGGAACCCGACGCCGGCCACGTCGCCGGTGACGTCACGTCGCTGGAGTGGGTCTGGGACCGGATCGCCGACACCCTCGACGAGACGGCCGTCGACGACGTCGAGGCGCAGCTGGAGGATCTCCGGGCAGCAGCCGACGACGAGGACACGGCGGCGGCCGCCGAGGCCGCGCCGCAGTTGGTCGAGACCATCGCGGGCCTGGAGGCCACGACGCCGTCGTGAGGCGCCGAGGACAGCTACGGCCGTGCCAGGTCGACCCCGAGCAGAGCTGCGGCCCGGCTCACGTCCTTGCCCGCGTCGGCGGCCTCGTCGATGGCACGGATGGCGGCGGGCGTGTCGAGGTCGTCGTCGAGCGCGGCACGCACCTCTCCCAGGGCGGCGTCGCCGTCACCGGCGCTGTCCCGCTGCCAGCGGGCCAGCCGGTCGGCCGCGGTCGGCATGACCTTGTCGTCCCAGTCCCACCCGTGCCGGTAGTGGTGGGCCAACACCGCGAGCCTGATCGCCCGGGGGTCCCACGTCGTGCGCAGCTCGGACACGAACACCAGGTTGCCCAGCGACTTCGACATCTTCTCGCCGTCCATGCGCACCATCGCCTGGTGCATCCAGTGGCGCACGAACGGCTCGCCGGTGGCGGCCTGGGACTGCGCGGCCTCGCACTCGTGGTGCGGGAAGATCAGGTCGGCGCCGCCGCCGTGCACGTCGATCGTGGTGCCCAGCTCGCGCATGGCGAGGGCCGAGCACTCGATGTGCCACCCGGGCCGGCCCGGGCCCCACAGCGACTCCCACGACGGCTCGTCGTCGGCCGACGGCTGCCAGAGCACGAAGTCGAGCGGATCGTCCTTGTGGGGGTCGTCGACGTTGCCGCCCCGCTCGGCGGCCAGGACCAGCATCTCGTCTCGGCTCAGGTGGCTGATCTGGCCGAAGCGCTCGAACCGCGAGACGTCGAAGTAGACGCCCCCGCCGGCCTGGTAGGCGTAGCCCTGGTCGAGCACCATGCCGATGAAGCCCCGGATGTCGGGGATGGCCGAGGTCGCCCGGGGCTCGCTCCAGCTCGGCAGCATGTCGAGCGCCCGCATGTCGTCGTCGAACCGGGCGGTCTCGGCCGCGGCGAGGTCGAGGTAGTGGACACCCAGCTCGCGCGCCTTGCGCAGGATGTCGTCGTCGACGTCGGTGACGTTGCGCACGCAGCGGGTGTCGTGCCCGCGGTCGCGCAGGCGCCGCTGCAGGAGGTCGTAGGTGAGGTACGTGGCGGCGTGGCCGATGTGGGTGGCGTCGTACGGCGTGATGCCGCACGTGTACATGGTGACCAGCGGCCCGGGGGCGAACGGGACGACGGCGCCGCGAGCGGTGTCGTAGAGCCGCATCGGCTCGACGTCGCGGGCGTCGTCGAGGTTCACGCTGTCGGCTCGGCCGGGGCGGTCGTGCTGCTCGATCCGTTGCCCTTGCGACCCGTCGTCGCCTTGGCGGCGGGGGCCGGCGCGGCTGCGGGGGTCGGCCCGGGTGCAGCGCCGGCGACGGCGTTGTCGGGGATGCCCGTCAGCTTCACCGCCACCCGCGTCTTGTAGTGCATGTTGAGCTGCAACAGCACCGCCGTGAACGACTCGATGGGCGTGGCCATGGCCAGCTCGCCCGCGTTGAGCGGGCGCATGTTGGGGATCTTGGCCACGATCTCGCTCGTCAGCTCGACCGCGGACTCGTGGTCGGAGCAGATGAGCACGTCGCTCTCGATGGGGTGGCGCAGGTCGCCCAGCTCCTTCGCCGGCACGTGGTGCAGCGCGGCGGCCACCTTGCACTGGGGCACGGCGGCCTGGACGCTGGCCGCCACCGAGCCCCGGGGCGGCACCAGCGGCTGGAACTCCTTGCCCAGCTTGGTCAGCGCGTTGGCCATCGACACGACGACCTTGCCCCGCAGCTTGTCCTCGACCGAGACGGCGGTCTGGGTGGCGCCGTCCCACGGGGTGGCGATGACGACGACGTCGGTGTCCGCTGCCTGGGCGTTGTCGCCTGCGCCGATCGTGAGGCTGCGGTCGGACCAGTGCTCGAGGAGCGTGTCGACCACCTCCATCGCCCGGTACTTGGATCGTGACCCCACGACCACGTCGAAGCCGACCGAGGCCAGGCGGGCGGCGAGAGCCTTGCCTGCAGGACCTGTTCCACCGAGGATGCCGATGCGCATTGCTCTCCGCTCTGGTGCTCCGCAGCGGGCCGCGTGGGCCTCGCTCGCTCTCCCGTTGGTCCCCGTCACCCTCGACGGACGCTCGCTCGAACGACACCGTAGCGGCGGGCGACCAGCGGCGGTCCAAACCGCCGCTGGTCGCCTTACCGCCGGGTAACCCGTCATCGCGGGTCGTAGGGCCGGCATGCAGTGTTCCCCAGATCCATTCCCCAGGAGATCGATCGACGGCCTGTTCGCGCTGGCGAGCGGCCGCCGACGGTGTCAGCAGGCCCCGGCGACCAGCGAGTACGGGTTGACGGGGCTGCCCCCGCCGGGGTGGAACTCGAAGTGCAGGTGGGGCGACCCGGCGTTGCCCGACTCGCCCACGTAGCCGATGACGGTGCCGGCCTCGACCCAGCCCGCACCCTCGTTCTCGTAGCCCGACAGGTGGGTGCCGTAGTACGTGTTGCCGTCGTCGCCGTGGACGTAGAACGAGAGCCCGCCGAGCGAGCTGCCGCGGTGCTCGACGGTGCCGCTCACCGGGGCGACGGTGGGCGTGCCGTTGGCCGCCATCATGTCGGTGCCCTTGTGAGCCCGGCCGCCGGAACGCGCCGCGCCCCACGAGTCGACGAAGTCGACCGCACCGGCGACGGGGCACACGATCCCGCCCCCGGTGCTGAGCTCGACCTCGGGCTCGGGCGGCGGGGGTGGTGCCGTGGTGGTGGTCGTCGGTGGGACCGTCGTCGTGGTCGGAGGCGGCGGTGGTGGCGGTGCCGTCGTGGTGGTCGTCGGTGGCGCTGTCGTCGTCGGCCGCTGCAGCGTCTGGATCTCACGCGTGGCCGAGACCGGCTTCGTCTCGGACGCGTCGGCCCGTTGGCCATCCCCAGCGTCGGTGATCCCGGACGTCGCCATGACGACGGCGAGGCACCCGGTGAGCAGCGTCGGTACCAGTAGTTGTCGGCGCATGGGGCGAGGACTCTACGAGACCGTTACGAACATTGCGATTCGATGTCGAGAATTGCTACGTCGTAAAGCTACCGAGCGGTAGTGCGCGACGCCCCACTCTCCCGACCTACGGTCGCCCGCCGTGACCCACCCGACCGTCGACGACGCACTGCGCCTCACCGGGGTCGGGATCGTGCGCCCACCGGCGACGCTCCTCCAGGACATCGACTGGACCGTGAGCGCGGGCCAGCGGTGGGTCGTGCTGGGACCCAACGGATCGGGCAAGACCACCCTCATGCGGGTCGCATCGCTCTACCTCCACCCCTCCACGGGCTCGGTCGAGGTGCTGGGTCACCGGCTCGGACGGGTCGACGTCCGCCGCCTGCGCACCCGGATCGGCCTGGTCAGCCCGGCCTTCGCCGACATGCTGCGGCCCGACGTCTCGGCCGTCGACGCCGTCATGACCGCCCGGGAGGCCGCACTCGAGACCTGGTGGCACAGCTACGGGCCCGCCGATCGCGAGGTCGCCCTCGGCCTCCTCGAGCGCACGGGCGCCGAAGGCCTGGCCGACCACGCCTTCGGCACGCTGTCGTCAGGCGAGCGGCAGCGGGTGCTGCTCGCCCGCTCGTTGTGGGGCGACCCGGGGCTGGTCCTGCTCGACGAGCCCACCGCCGGCCTCGACCTGGGCGCCCGCGAGGACCTGGTGAGCCGCCTCGCTCACCTCGCCGACGACCACGCCACCCCACCGACCGTGCTCGTCACCCACCACGTCGAGGAGATCCCGCCCGGTTTCACCCACGCGCTGCTCCTGCGGGGTGGGCGGGTGCTCGCCGCCGGCCCCCTCGACGACGTGCTCACGGCCCAGGCCCTGTCCGAGCTCTTCGACCTGCCCCTCGCCCTCGACCGGCGCGGCGGCCGCTACACGGCCCGCGCCACCCGCCGCTGACGGGCGGACCGGCCGGGGCACGCCCGCCGACCGGCTGGGCAATCCCTAGTGGCACCACTAGCCCACGAGGGCCAGCAGCCGGGGCTTGGAGCGGTTGATCTCCTCGGTCAGCAGGCGCTCGATCAGCGGGCCCACCAGGCTGCCGCCGTAGTGCATGCGCATCCGCAGCCGGCTGCCGTCGCCGTTGGCCGACACGTCGGCCGTGAGCACCCACGGCGCGTGCTGACGCCCGTCGTGCTCGACCCGCTCGAAGCGGACGCTTCCGGGCTCGTGGACGGTGCGGGCCATGCGCAGGCGCTTCGAGCGGGCGAACGGGCCGAGCCGCGCCCGCAGGTCGACCGACCACGCCGGACCCGGATCGTCAGGGTGCGGCTCGACCGCGCCCGCCCGGGGCACGATCTCGAGCCACTGCGGGTAGCGCCCGAGGTCGTCGACCCAGGCGAACAGCTCGTCCGGGGAACAGGGAGCCACGAGGTCGGCCGTCACGTCCACGCGGCGATCGTGGCACCTCGGCACGATCCCCGCCCAACCACCGCCGCCCCGCCCGGCTCGCGCCCTTCAGCTCGCGTGCCCCGAGTTCTGCGATCGCCGCCGGCAGCCCGCCGCCCGCCGCACTCGGCATCGTCGCCGCTGCGACGCCGTGCGCCGCTCGCCGCTCGCCGCAGTGTCATGCCGCAGCCGTGCGCCGCTGACGACCGTCAGCCCCGGGAGCGCGCCCAGTGCGTGCCCGACGATCCGGGCGCCACCGCCAGCACCACGCCCTCGCGTACGCGCACCGTGGCCACGTCGGCCACCCACTCGTTGCTCACGCCGCGGCTGGTGCCGGCGTCGAGGTCCTCGTCTTCGAGCGGGTACAGCAGGCCACTCGTCGTCACGCCCCGCACCGGTCCGTGGACCGCCAGCAGGCTGACCAGGTCGCCGGGGCGCCCCGGCAGCGTGACCTCGCCGCGCACGACCCACAGGTGCGCCCGACCCACCCACGCCTCGACCGGGGCCGACGCCCGATGGGGCGCCGAGACCGACAGCGCCACGCCGAGGGCGTGGTCGAACCGGTCGCCCTCGCCGGTGACCACCACCACCCGCGACGGGCGTGCGGCCAGGGCGGTATCGAGGGCGAGCGCGAGATCGGTGGCGTCCTTCGCCTCGGGGTGCCGGTCGATCCGCACGCCGGCGGCACCCGCCGCAGCGAGCACGGCGGGGTCGACCGAGTCCATGTCCCCCACCACCCGGTCGACCGGCAGCCCGAGGGCGAGGGCGTGCTCGAGGCCCGAGTCGGCGGCGATCACCAACGCGTCGTCGCCCAGGTCGCCCAGGTCGTCACGAGCGACCGCCGGCGACCCTCCCCCGCCCACCACCACCGCCACCCGTGCGGCCGTTGGCGTCGTCACCGCGCCCGCCCCGGCCACCGCGCGGTGGGTGCACCCACTCAGTGGCCCTGTGACCCGCCGGTGCGCCGGCCGGCGGCGACGAGCACGTCCTGTGACTGCTTCCACAACCGGGCGATGCCACCGAGGGTGAACTCGGTGAGCAGGTCGATGAACGCCTCGCGGTCCCAGCCGTCGTCGTCCGCCTGGCGGATGGCCAGGCCCTCGGCCATGCGGAAGAACATCAGCGCCATGATCTCGGCTGCATCGCCGATGTCGACGCCCAGGACCTCCCACCGCGAGCGGGTGAACTCGCTGACCTCCTGCAGCACTCGCGCCCGGACCTGGTCGGGTGCAGCCGTCGGACGGTCGACCGAGCCCTGCTCGGCGTTCAGGAGCACCGTGACCGCGTCGCGATCGTGCTCGAACAGCTCGAAGACCGCGGCGAAGTTGTGCCGCACGAACGCCTCGAGCGAGAAATCCTGCGACTCGGTGAAGCTGGCCGACAGGCGGGAGACCACCCGGTCGGCTGCGTCGTCGACGACCGCTGCGAACAGGTCGTCCTTGCTGCCGAACAGCTCATAGACCGTGGGCCGGGGCGTGCTCGACCCGCGGGCCACGGCCTCGATCGTGGCGCCGTGGTAGCCGTGCTGGGCGAAGACCGCGCGGGCGGCGTCGAGCACGTGCCCGCGCTGCTGCGCGAGCGGCTGGGCCCGGGGCCGGCCGGGGCCCCGCCTCGAGGGTGAGGGCTGATCCGGTCGAGCCGTGGTCTCGCTCATGTCCGAGCTCCCCCGCCTTTTCCGTCACCGATGTCGACAACTCTAGCCCGGTGGTCCTGAGCCGGCGGCGCACCGCCGCGGCACGCCGGCGGGGCTACCGTCGACCGCCGTGCGGCGCACCCTCTTCGACGACGAGCACGAACTGTTCCGCGACAGCGTCCGGCGGTTCATCGCCGCCGAGGTCGCGCCCCACAACGAACGGTGGGAGCGCGACGGGCTGGCCGACCGGTCGCTGTTCACCGGCGCCGGCGCCCACGGGTTCCTGGGCATGGCGGTCCCGGAGGAGCACGGGGGCGGGGGCGTCGACGACTTCCGCTACAACCTGGTCATCGCGGAGGAGATCCAACGGGCGGGGGTCAACGCCGCCGGCCTGGGGTGGACGCTCCACAACGACATCTGCCTGCCGTACTTCCTGTCGCTGTGCACCGACGAGCAGAAGGAGCGGTGGCTACCCGGGATCTCCTCCGGCGACCTGATCACCGCCATCGCCATGACCGAGCCCGGCATCGGGTCCGACCTCGCCTCGATGACCACGTCCACGCGGCGCGACGGCGACGACTACCTGGTCAACGGGTCGAAGACGTTCATCACCAACGGCATCAACGCCGACCTGGTCATCACCGCCGTGAAGACCGACCCCACCCAGCGGCACCGCGGCATGTCCCTCGTGGTCGTCGAGCGGGGGATGGACGGCTTCGAGCGGGGGCGCAACCTCGACAAGATCGGCATGCACGCGCAGGACACGGCCGAGCTGTTCCTCACCGACGTGCGGGTGCCGGTGGCCAACCGCCTGGGCGACGAGGGCGAGGGGTTCCGCTACCTGGTCACCAACCTGCCCCAGGAGCGCCTGTCGATCGCGGCCACCGGGGTGGCCGCCGCCCGGGCCGCCTTCGACGAGACACTGGCGTACGTGACGGAACGGCAGGCGTTCGGCCAGCCTGTCGGGTCGTTCCAGAACAGCCGGTTCCGCATGGCCGAGATGGCGACCGAGATCGAGATCGCGCAGAGCTTCATCGACCGCTGCGTGCTGGCGCTCAACGCCGGCGAGCTGACGGCGGAGGAGGCGTCGATGGCGAAGTGGTGGTGCACCGAGCTGCAGGGACGTGTCGTCGACACATGCGTGCAGCTCCACGGCGGGTACGGCTACATGACCGAGTACCCGGTCGCCCGCGCTTACGCCGACGCCCGCATCACCCGCATCTACGGCGGCACGACCGAGATCATGAAGGAGATCATCGGCCGCTCCCTGGGCCTGTGAGGAACGGTGGCGAGAGCCTGAGGCACGGCCGAACGGTTTCGGTTCGTCAGTGCCTCGGGCTGCTTCGACCATTCGTCATTGCCTCGCACCGAGTCGGGATTCGAGGCGGCTTGAGCGGACGTCGGCGACGGTGGCGCAGACCTCGGCCGGATCACGCGTGATCTGCTCATACAGGAGCCGCAGCGTGAGCCAGCCGACGCGCGCGGCCTCGGCGTCACGGAGGTGGTCGTTCCTCAGGTCGCGGATGCGGGTGTGCCAGCGGCGTCCGTCGGCCTCGATGATGAGCCTCGCGTCGCAGTAGGCCGCGTCGACGAGACCGTCGACCACCCCGCGGCCAGGCAGAGGCATCTGCGGTGTGGGAGCCGGAAGCCCGCCGGCGGCCAATGCGCCGAACAGCGACCGTTCGAGCCCGCTCGCCGCGGGCACGGAGCCGTCGGACCGCTCGTCGAGCACGCGGGCCAGCTTGACGATGCCCGGCTTGCCCGGGCGGGCGACCTGGGCCAGACACGCACCGATGCGTACCAGCCCCGTGCGCCGGCTCCACACGACGTCGTCGACCACGTGGCCGAGCTGACGTCTGCCGATCGAACCGGCGACCTCGACCACCGCCCGCTCCACCCGGCTGACCGGCAGGCCGTCGAGCCGGGTCACGTGACCCGGCTCGAGGTCAGCGATCTGATGGACGAACGCCCCCGCCACACGCGGGTGGGAACCCTGCGGGGCGGACAAGGTCACGGGCCGAACCGCAACGCGCTCGACGCCGTGCAGCCGCAGCGCCGACTCGTGGGTGACCGTCGCCGCCGGCCCGACGGCCAGCACGGCGCACCACAGTTCCTGGCGCCATGACGGTGGGACGCCCGAGAGGACGTACACGCCCGGGTGGGCCCGGCGCCAACGGCCCGAGCGAAGGCGGCGAGCGATCATCGGGTCGGTGGCCCCGAGAGCGATGGCCTGCCGGCGCGCGAGCGCCCCGCACTGCCGCGCGGTCAGGACTGCGACCCGGTTGTCGAACCCAGGAGCACTCGTCATGCCCCGAAGTATCATCACGAGGTATGACATTTTGAGTTGGCGTACGCCGGGGTGGCCGTTCTCGTCCCGAGGCAACGGCGAACGGTCGACCAAACCCGAGGCACCAGCGAACGAAAACCGTTCGTGCATGCCTCAGGCGCTCGCCAGCGTTCGTCATTGCCTCAGCCGCGGAGGAGGTCCTTGGCGATGTGGGTGATCTGGATCTCGTCGGTGCCGCCGTAGATCTGCAGGACCTTGGCGTCGCGGGCGAGCTGCTCGACCTGGAACTCGCTCATGTAGCCGTTGCCACCGAAGAGCTGCACCGCCTCGAGCGCGACCTCGGTGGCGGCCCGGGCCGCGTACAGCTTCATGGCCGAGGCCTCGGCCAGGGTGAAGCCCCGTTCCGACGACGAGGCCTCGATCACCCGGAAGACCAGGTTCTGGACGTTGAGGCGGGCCACCTCCATGCGGGCGAGCTTGTCCTGGATGAGCTGGAACTCGCCGATGGGCTGGCCGAACTGCACCCGGTTCTTGGCGTACTCGACCGACAGGTCCAGGCACTGGGAGATGATGCCCAGCGCCATGGCAGCCACGCCCGAGCGCTCCTGCAGGAACGTGGCCTTGGCCGCCGAGCGTCCGCCGCCCTCGGGGGTCTCGGTCTCGCCGATCAGCCGGTCGCGCCGCACGCGCACGTCGGTGAGGAACAGCTCGCCGGTGGGCGAGCTGTGCATGCCCATCTTCTTCAGCGGCTTCGACTGCTCGAGCCCGGGTGTTCCCGAGTCGAGGATGAAGCTGACGATCTTGCGCTCCTCGGCCGCGTTGCCCTCGTCGAGCTTGCAGATGAAGACGACCGTGTCGGCGTAGGGCCCGTTGGTGATGAACGTCTTGGACCCGTTGAGGACGTACTCGTCGCCGTCCCGCCGGGCCGTCGACCGCATGGAGCCGAACGCATCCGACCCCGAGCCGGGCTCGGTGATGGCCCAGGCGCCGATCTTCTCCATCGTGAGCAGCGGCAGCCCCCACCGCTCCTTCTGGGCGATCGTGCCCTTGGACAGGATGGCGGCCGACGTGAGACCCATCGACACACCCATGGCGGTGACCATGCCCGGGCTCCACCGGCACAGCTCGATGATGGGGATCATCTGGAACGCGGTGGCGTTGGCGGCCTCTGCCGGGTCCCGTGGCGCGGCGGACCGGGGCTCGTCGACCTGCTGCCCCGCAGCGATCGCCTTGTCGCGGGCGATCTGGCGGTCGAACCGATCGCGCGCCATGGCGTCCATGCCGAAGGTCGTGAACAGCTTGCGGATGATGTCGTACGGCGGCAGGTCGCCGTGCTCGAGCTCGCGATGATGCGGCACGACCTCCTTCTCGATGAAGTCGCGCACCGCGGCACGCACCATCTGCTGCTCGTCGGACCATTCGATCACGGCGACCCTCCCGAGGTTCTCGCACCGGCCGTGCAGCGACTGTAGGGGTCGACGTCCCCGGGCACCAGACGCCGCGTGTGCAGCGGACACGGGGCCGCGTCCCCCGGTCAACTGTGGAAGGCACGCTCCGAAGTGGCATCCTGTGAGGACCCCCAGGGACGTTCGAGGAGCTGCGCGTGTCGTTTCGCGTCAAGGATCGGGTGGTCTACCCCCACCACGGGGCGGCCGTCATCGAGGCCACCGAGAAGAGGGCCATGCCACCCGATGGCGAGGACAAGGAGTTCTTCGTCCTCCGCATGACCCATGGCGACCTCGTGCTCAAGGTGCCGGTCGACAAGGCCGAGGAGATCGGGATGCGCTACCCGATCAGCGTCGAGGACGTCGAGGACGTCTTCGAGGTGCTCGCCAAGAAGGACGTGCGCGAGCCCACCAACTGGTCGCGGCGGTTCAAGAACCACCAGGAGAAGCTCAAGTCGGGCGATGTGTACCAGGTCGCCGAAGTGGTGCGGAACCTGGCCCTGCGCGACAACGACAAGGGACTGTCGGCCGGCGAGAAGTCGATGTTCGTCAAGGCCCGCCAGGTGCTCGTGTCGGAGCTGGCGTTCGCCCTCGACATCAGCGAGGACGACGCGATGGACCGCCTGTCCAAGACCATCGCCTGACGCCGGCCGGCGCCTCCGCCGCGCCCCGTCGCCCGCCGGAACGAGCCCGGTGCAGACGCGCGTCCGCGATCACCTACAGTTCCGAGTTCGGCCGGCAGGACGCGCCTCTCGCCGGACCGCAGCTGGGCAGTTTCGGCGGAGACACGTGAAGAGGAATCACACATGAGCGACACACCTCAGGGACCTGACTGGTGGCAGGCGTCCGACGACAGGTGGTATCCGCCGCCCCGTCCGGCGATGCCCGGCGAGGCCGACGCGACCGCGGGCGCATCGCCCGGCATGGCACCGCCGGCGGGGCCACCGACCGGGCCCCCCGTCGGTCCGCCGACCGGCCCGCAGACCGGTCCGCCCAGCGGCGGCTTCCCTCCCGGCGCGCCTCCGAGTGGCGCGTTCCCGCCCGGCGCGGCGCCCAGCCCCTACGGCGGCATGCCCGTGGGCGCGCAGCCCCCGGGTCAGCAGAACAAGACCCCGATGTACGTCGCCATCGGCGTGGTGGTCGCGGCGGCGCTCGTCGGCCTGATCGTCGTGCTCTCGGGCGGCGGCGACGACGACGAGCCCACGGCGTCGACCAACACCACCGAGCAGCCGCCCGCCACCGGTGAGCCCACCGAAACGACCGGGGCGCCCACCGAGACCACCGAGGGCGAACCGTCTGGCAACGCCGCGGTCGCGGTCGTCGACTCGGGCTTCTCCAACTTCATGGGCGGCTACGACCAGGACGAGAAGTCGGTCGCCTACGGCTTCATCGTCGAGAACTCCGGCGACGAGGTGGCCACCGACATCCAGATCAGCGTGTCTGCGTTCGGCGCCGACGGCGCCGCACTCGCCTCCGATTCGCAGACCATCTACGTGCTGCGGCCCGGCGAGAAGATCGGCATCGGCGACGAGTTCTACGGCACCACCTTCACGGCCGATGTGTCTCAGCTGGATGTCCAGGTGAGCGAACCGTCCGACTACGGCAGCTCGGAGGTGCCCGACGAGGGCACGCTCAGCGCCGAGGGCATCACCACCACGGCCGACGACTTCTCGATCTCGACGACCTTCACGGCCACGTCGACCTATGCGCAGCAGATCGACTCGCCCTACGCCTACGCGATCTACCGCGACGCGGGCGGCGCGATCATCGGTGGCAGCACCGGCTACCTCGACTTCATCGCCGCCAACGGGTCGACGGCCGGCGATGTCAGTAGCTGGGACCTCATCCCCAACGTGGCCAGCACCGAGATCTACCTCGATCCCGGCTATCTGAGCTGATCTGATCGGCTGCGGCCGACGACACCCAGTGCCTTCGGGGGCGACCGACCGGTCGCCCCCGATACGCGTGCGACGGCAGGCGGTGAGCCTGCCGTCGTCTGCGGGGTGAGCGATCGTGGTGGGCGTAACAGGGCTCGAACCTGTGACCTCACGCGTGTGAAGCGTGCGCTCTAGCCAACTGAGCTATACGCCCGGGGAGAGAAACTGTAGCAAGGCGCGTCACGTTGCTCCGAACGGGGCCACCGCGTCGATGGCGAGGGCATCCTCGAGAAGGGCCAGGGCCCGCAGCACCGCGACGTCGGCGTGCTGCGGCCCCACGACCTGCAGCCCCACCGGCATGCCATCGGCCGTGAAGCCGGCGCACACCGTGCCCGCGGGCGACCGGGTCATGTTGAACCCGTACGTGTAGCGCACCCAGTTGACGTCGGGCTCGCCGTCGACCGTGCCCTGCCCGCCGACCGGTGGCGTCTGGCCGGCGACGGTGGGCGTCAGCAGCAGCGGCACGCGGTGGAACAGGTCGACGAGCACCAGGTTGAGCTGGTGGCAGGTGTCGGCGGCCTGGGCGAAGCGGGCGGCGGTCACGCTCGACCGCGCCCACTCGATGACGGCGAGCAGGCCGGGGTCGATGCGGCCCCACACCTCGTCGTCGTCGTGGAACGGGTCGAGCACGCGCAGGCAGTAGACGCCGACCATCGCCAGCCAGTCGTCGAGCGGGTCGCGGTCGAACACGTCGTCGACCACGACGACCTCGGTGCCGAGCGCCTCGAGCTGCCCCACGGCGGCCTCGCACACGTCCAGCACCTCGCGATCGGTACGTGCGTAGCCAAGCGTCGGCGACCACGCCACCTTGCGGGGCGGGTGGAGCTCGGCCAGCGAGCGCGACCACGACGCGTCGGGCAGGGGCAGCGAGGCCAGGTCGGTGGGCTCGGGCCCCACCACCACGTCGAGGGCGAGGGCGAGGTCACGGGCCCGGCGGGCCATGGGGCCGCGGGTCGACAGCAGCGGCCAGTCCGGCGGCGAGGCGCCCCCGGACGGCACCCGGCCCAGCGAGGGCTTGAGCCCCGTCAGCCCGTTGACCGCCGCGGGGATGCGGATCGAACCGCCGCCGTCGGACCCGGTGGCGAGCGGCACCAACCCGGCGGCGAGGGCGACCGCCGAGCCCCCGGACGAGCCGCCGGCCGACCGGTCGAGCGACCACGGGTTCCGGGTGGCGCCGAAGGCCTCGTTGACCGTGTCGGGCTTCCACCCCAGCTCGGGCGTGTTGGTCTTGCCCACCACCACACACCCGGCGGCGCGTAGGCGTTCGACCAGTGGCGAGTCGGTTGACGCCGGCTCGCCGCCCGCGAACGCCACCGAGCCCCGGGACGTCACGTAGCCGACCGCGTCCTCGAGGTCCTTGACGGCCAGGGGCACGCCGGCGAGCGGGCCGACGTCGTCGCCCGCGGCGATGCGCTCGTCGACGTCGGCGGCCTCGGCCAGCGCCGAGTCGGCATCGACGGCCACGAAGGCGCCGAGCTCGCCGTCGAGCTGGTCGATGCGATCGAGCGCGGCGGCCGTCACCTCGCGGGCCGACAGCCGGCGATCGGTGACCTGCGCGGCGATCTCGGCCACGGTCGTGCCCCGGAAGTCCATGGCCGCACGGTACAGAACGGCGCTCTGAGCTCGGGGAATGCCGCGCCCGGCGGCCCGATGGGTCAGCGCAGCATGACGGCCAGGCGCTCGAGGCCGGCGACGCGGCTGCCCTTGAGCAGCACGGCGTCGCCGGGGCCGAGGTCGCCCAGGGCCACGACCGCGCCCGCCAGGTCGGCCACCTGTGTGCCCCCGTACGCGGGAGCATCCACGGCCACCACCTCGATGCCCAGGTCGCGCGCCAGGTCGCCGACGGCGCGGTGCTCGTCGTCGCTCGACGCGCCGATCTCGGCCATCACGCCCAGGACGGCCACACGACGCGTGGCGTCGAGCGCCGCGAGGGACCGGAGGGCCGCAGCCATCGACGTGGGGTTGGCGTTGTAGGCGTCGTTGAGCAGCCGTGCGCCCGACGGCAGCGTGCCGAGCTGCATGCGCCAGCGCGACAGGTCGGCCGTGCCCAGCGCGGCGACCACGTCGTCGAGCGACACGTCGCATACGAGGGCGGCGGCTGCCGCGGCGAGGGCGTTGTCGACCATGTGGGTGCCCCGCACCGCCAGCCGCACGTCGGCCCGACCCCAGGGCGTGACCACCGTGAACGCAGGGCGCAGGTCAGCGTCGAGGCGCACGTCCTGGGCCCGCACGTCGCCGCCGGCCGCGAACGTGACCACCCGTGCGGCCGTGCGCGCCGCCATGGCCGCCACCCGCGGGTCGCCGGCGTTGAGGACGGCCACGCCCGAGGCCGGGAGGGCCTCGACCAGCTCGCCCTTGGCCAGGGCGACGTCGTCGACCGTGCCGAACGTCTGGGTGTGCACGGCGGCCACCCGGGTGACCACCCCGACCGTGGGCCGGGCGACGGCGCACAGCGCCGCGACGTGCCCCTCGCCGCGGGCGCCCATCTCGACCACGAGCGCCTGAGTGTCGCCCGGCGCATCGATGAGCGTCAGCGGGACGCCCAGCTCGTTGTTGAACGAGCCCGCGCTGGCCGCCGTCCGCCAGCGGGCGGCCAGGGCGGTGGCGAGCAGGTCCTTGACGCTGGTCTTGCCGACCGACCCGGTCACCCCCACCACCCGCCCGTCGACCCCGTCGTCGAGCCGGTCGCGGACGTGGCGCCCCAGTGCGGAGAGAGCGACCAGGGTGTCGCCCACCTCGACGGCGGTGGCGCCGGAGGGCGGCCCCGTGGCGGGGCGGGCCGTCAGGTAGGCGGCGGCGCCGGCGGCCAGCGCCGCAGGCACGAAGTCGTGCCCGTCACGCTCGGCGACCACAGGCACGAACAGCTCGCCGCCCGCGACCAGGCGCGAGTCGATGGCGGCGCCCGACACGGTGACGTCTGGGCCGACGAGCCGTCCGCCGGTTGCGGCCGCGACGTCGCTGGTGCGCATCTCCACGGTCGACGATCTTCGCACCTCGCCGCCCGCACCCGGGACCCGACGCCCGATGCGCGGCCGCCGCCGGCACGTCCCGGTACGCTCGCTGCCCATGGTCAGCACCGATCGCGTCCGGCTCGTGGTCCTGTTCGGGGGGCAGTCGGCCGAGCACGAGGTGTCGTGCATCTCTGCGGCGCACGTGCTCGCCGCCGCGGATCCCGACCGCTACGACGTCGTCCCCGTGGGCATCACCCGCGAAGGCACCTGGGTTCAGGCCGACGAGGCCCGGGCCGCGCTCGCCCGGGGCCGGGACGCGCTGCCCAGCCGGCTGGCCGCGTCCGGCACCGCGGTCGAGCCGATGCCCACGGTCACGCCCGCGACCGGTGGGCTACCCGTGGTCGTGCTCCCGCTGTTGCACGGCCCGCACGGCGAGGACGGCACGGTGCAGGGGCTGCTCGAGCTCGCCGGCGTCCCGTACGTCGGCTCGGGCGTGCTGGCCTCGGCGCTGTGCATGGACAAGGTCAAGGCCAAGGAGATCCTGACCGTCCACGGGCTCCCCCAGGTGCCGTACGTGGTGCTGCGCGACACCGAGATCGACCGGGCCCGCGACGCCGTCACGGCCGCGGGGCTGGCGTTCCCGCTGTTCGTCAAGCCCGCCAACATGGGCTCCTCGGTCGGCGTGAGCAAGGCGCACGACGCCGGCGAGCTGGCCGGGGCGGTGGCGCTGGCCGCCAGCTACGACGAGTGGATCGTCGTCGAAGCAGGTGTCGACGCCCGTGAGATCGAGGTGGCGGTGCTGGGCAATGCCCAGCCGCGCACCTCGGTGCCCGGCGAGATCGTGTCGAGCCACGAGTTCTACGACTACGACGACAAGTACATCGACGGCACGTGCGACCTGCTGGTGCCGGCCCCGCTCGACGCGGCCGCGACCGCGCAGGTGCGCCAGCTGGCCATCGAGGCCTACACGGTGCTGCGGTGCGACGGGATGGCGCGGGTCGACTTCTTCTACGAGGAGGGCGGCCGGGGGTTCCTCGTCAACGAGGTCAACACGATTCCGGGGTTCACCCCCGTGTCGATGTACCCGCGCCTGTGGGAGGCGTCCGGCCTCGCGTACGACGAGCTCATCGACGAGCTGGTGCGCCTCGCCATCGAGCGCCACGAGCACCGCAGCCGCTTCTCGACCAAGCGCTGATTCACCGCCCGTCCCGTGCTCTGACCGGGGCATCCACCCCTACGACTCCCCCGCAGTCCTCAGCCGGTCCTCAGTCCCCTGCCCGAGCGCCAGGTCGACCGCATCCCTGATCCGGTCCTCGTCCCCCGGCCACAGGTGGCTGTAGTGCCTAGCCACATGATGGGTAACGAAACGTCGTCAGATGATGGGTGACGCGGTCTAGTCGGTCAGCGCAGGCGGGCGGCGCGGGCGAGCAGGTGACGTTGCTCGGGCAGGCTCTTCGCCCGCCGAGCTGCGGCTCGATAGGCCTTCCGTGCCTCGTCGTGATCACCGGCCAGCTCCAGGAGGTGCCCGCGCACCGAGTCGAGGTGGTGGGTGCGGTCGACGCGTGCGTCGCCGGCGAGCGACTGGACCACCGCCAAGCCGGCCGCGGGCCCGTCCACCATGGCGAGCGCCACCGCCTTGTTGAGCGTGACGACCGGGCTCGGGTCGAGCCGCTCGAGCACCCGATACAGGGCGAGGATCTGGGGCCAGTCGGTGTCGGCAGCGGTGGGCGCCTCGTCGTGGACGGCGGCGATGGCTGCCTGCAGCTGGTACGGGCCGAGCGGCTTGGACCCCAGGGCCCCGGTCACCAGGGCGACGCCTTCCGCGATGGCGTCGGCATCCCACGACGAGCGGTCCTGCTCGCGGAGCGGCACGAGGGAGCCGTCGACCGCGGTGCGGGCGGCGCGCCGGGCTTCGGTCAGCAGCATCAGGGCGAGGAGCCCGGCAACCTCGCCGTCGTCGGGCACCAGGCGCAACAGCAGCCGTGTGAGCCGAATGGCCTCGGCCGTCAGCTCGTCCCGCACGAGGTTGGTGCCCGCCGTCGCGGTGTAGCCCTCGTTGAACACCAGGTAGAGCACGTGCAGGACGACCCGCAGGCGCTCTCGCTGCTCGTCGGCGGGCGGCAGGCGGAACGTGGCGCCCGCGGCGCGGATGCGCTCCTTGGCCCGCCCGATGCGCTGGGTCATCGTCGCCTCGGGCACCAGGAACGCCCGGGCGATCTCGGCGGTCGTCAGGCCACCGATCGCCCGCAGGGTCAGCGCCACCTGGGAGGCGGGCGACAGCGCGGGGTGGCAGCACAGGAACAGCAGCGTGAGGGTGTCGTCGCCCACCGGGTCCTGGTCGTCGTGCTCGTGCTCATCCTCGGGTCGACGTGGTGTTCGGGCCTGATCCAGCTCCTCGCGCCGGCGGCGAGCCTCGGCGCTGCGGAGCTCGTCGGTGAGCCGCCGTGAAGCCACCGTGATCAACCAGGCCTTCGGGCTGGCGGGCCACCCCTCTGCCGGCCACTGGCGGGCGGCGGCCAGCAACGCCTCCTGCACGGCGTCCTCGCAGGAGTCGAAGTGGCCGTAGCGCCGGACGAGAGTGCCGAGCACGTCCGGCGCGAGCCGCCGCACCAGCGGCCAGTCGGGGACAGTCACCGGTCGGGAGTCGGTCGTCGTCACATCGGGGCGTCGGCTTCGTGCAGCAACGCACGGACCTCGACCCCGGAGTAGCGCGACGCCGGGTTCATGGCCGCTATCTCCAACGCCCGCTCCTCGCTGTCGCAGTCGACGATCGTGAAGCTCCCCAGGTACTCCTTGGCCTCGACGTAGGGGCCGTCGGTGACCGCCGGCGGACCGTCGGTCACCCGGACCACCTTGGCGTCGGCCTGGTCGGCCACGCCGTAGGCGCCGACGAGCTCACCCGACTCGAGCAACGCCTGGTTGAGGGCGTCGGTCTGGCGGATGATCTCGGCGAGCTCGTCGGCCCCGACCGACTCCCACCGCTCCTGATCGCCGTAGATCAACAGCATGTACTTCATGATCTCGCTCCTCTACGAGTCGCCTGCACCCCGGTCCATCTCGCGTTCGGCTACGGCGGCGAAGCGATCGTCGTCGAGGTGGAGCCTGGCACGCCCGTTCACCGCGTAGCGGACATGGGTGACCTCGGGTGCCTCGATCACCCGGGTGGGTGTGAGCTCGATGCCCTCGTCCGGCCCGAGCCCGAGGCTGGCGTCGAGCAGCCGCTGCCCGTCGCCGAGGATCACCGGTGCGATGTGCAGCTCCAGCTCCTCCAGCAGGCCGGCCTGCAGGACCTGGCGCAGCAGCGTCCCCCCGCCGGCGACGGCGACGTCCTTGTCGCCGGAGGCCTTCCGGGCGAGCTCGACAGCCTGCTCGACACCGTCGGTCACGAACGTGAACGACGTGCCGCCCTCCTTCGCCAGCACCTCGCGGGGCCGATGGGTCACCACGAACACCGGCGCCCGGAACGGAGGGTTGTCGCCCCACGGGACCTCGCCGGCGTCGAACATGCGCCGACCCATCACGTAGGCACCGGCGGCGGCGAAGGTCTCCTCGATGATCGAGCTGTTGACCGACTGCTCGCCCCCGGCGAAGCCCTGGCGCTCCCGCCAGGCCATGGCATCGACCGCCCATCGGGTGACCCGGAAGAACCCAGGCGCCTCGGGGCCGTCGGTCCAGCTCACCATGCTCTCGGGGTCCCTCGGGTCCCGGGGGCCCGTGTAGAAACCGTCCAGCGACACCGACATCTGCGCAGTCACCTTGGTCATCTCCAACCTCCAGTCGTCAGCGGCCCCAACGGCCGCACCACCCTGAGTCGGAGCCAACCGCCGGTTCCCTACACCTTCGCGGGGATTCCACGCCCACGGCGGCGGCCCTCCGCCCTAGGCCGGTCGAGGGCGTAGGCACGCCATCCACCGCACCGGCCGCGCGACGCTCAGTACGTGGAAGTCCCTCTCCGCCGAGGCCGTACGGTGCAGCGTCCGGTCCGGCCCAACACGGCGTTCGTCGCCCGTGTGCTCCGCCACCTGGAGGCCACGGGCGCCACGTGGGCGCCGCGGGCGCTCGGAATCGACGAGCACCGCCTGGAGGTCGTGTCGTGGATTCCTGGTGAAACACCGGGGAGCGGCGATGAGGTCGACGTCCTCGCTCTAGCGCGGATCGTGCGGGACCTCCACGATCTGACCGTGGACCTCGTCAAGAGCGCCGAGTGCGTCATCCATGACGACCTGCAGCCACGGAACACCGTCGTCGAGGGCCGGCGGCCCGAACACATGTCCGTGTCAGCTAGCCGCCTGGCCAATCCTCGACCAAGCGCTGAGAACCGGCCGCTCCTACCTGCGACCACATCGTGGTGTCGCTCCGTGCGACGCTGCACCACGGGCCAGGCGACCCCCGTGGGGACGAAGTTGGTTGCCAGGCAACCAGATCCGTCCCCACGGGTTCCGTTTGGTGCGCCCCGGCCATGGACCCTGCGGCCGGGGACTTCTCGGTCGAGGCCGATGTCGCGACCAACAGCGTGATCGTGCGGACCGAGAGCAGCGACACGGTCACGACCGCGGCGGTGGCGCAGGAGGCCGCCCGGCGCGGGGCGGCGAGCTCGCCGAGCGACCGCGCCGAAACCACCGCGCGCCACGGGCGCCGACCACGGCCGCCCCTCCGGCGGCGCCCGCGGCTCCCGCCGCTCCCGCCGCTCCCGCCGCTCCCGCCGACGATGGCGACCCGCCGGCCAGCGACCTGGCGACGGCTGTGCGGGTCGAGCCGCAGGCCGCCATCGAGATCGCGCCGCAGGCCGACCGCAACTCGTTCCCCCCGTTCGAGGGCGGGCTGTCCACGCGGATCGTCGTCGGCAACAGGATCGTCGGCTGCACGACCGGCCAGCTGTTCTGGAACGCCTACGGGTACTTCGGTAGCCCCGCCGGTCACTGCGGGCGGGTCGGCGACGGTGTACTCATTGGGGGTGGTTCGCCTGGCCCGAGATCCGCACCGGCACCGGCGGCGCCGGCCATCGAGGCATCACCGCCCAGTACCGCAATGCCCAGATCGGCAGCGGGCTGCGCCTGTGCTTCGAGGGCGTGGCCAGCGACTCGGGCAACTGCGGCCGGATCGTGCGGGCGAACCAGTGGATGTGCTGCGACGCGGGCGGCCACTCCTTCTACTACAGCTGCATCGACTACCCGAGCCGGCCCGGCGACAGCGGCGGCCCCGTGTACTTCCCGGTCAACCCCGGCCGGGCGATCGCCGCCGGCACGGTGTCGTCCACCGTGACGGTCAACGGACTGACCATGACGTGTTTCTCGACCATGGAGAGCATCGAGTACATCCTCGGCTCGACCCTCGTCACGTGGTGACCGGCACCAGAGCATCCCGCAGCAGGGCGACCAGCTCGTCGCGCCGACGCACCAGCGAGGCCAGCGTCGGCTGCTCGCCGAACATGCGCAGCACCTCGACCTCGGTGGCCAGACCCGTGACCATCGAGTAGGCGGCCAACAGGATGAGGCGCGGGTCGTGGCGACGGATGCGGCCCGCGTCCATCTCGGCGGCCAGGTAGCCCGCCGCCCTGTCGACGAGCGGCGTCAGCGCGCCCAGCAGGCGGGTCGACGCCGGCGGGCCCAGCCGGGTGACCTCGCGCAGGAACCCGATCATCGACGGGTGGCGGGCGGCGAGGCGGAACATGGCCCGCACGATCGCGTCGACCCGCCCGAAGCCCGGCTCGGCCGCCAGCACGGCCCGCTCGAGGCGCACGGTCACCTCGCCGGCGGTGCGATCGATGGCGGCGTCGAGCAGCACGTCCTTGGACGGGTACCAGTACAGGATCGTCTGCTTGCGGATGCCCAACTCGCGGGCCAGGTCGTCGAGGGAGGTGGCGCCGTAGCCCCGGGTGCCGAAGGCGTCGAGCGCGGCCATGAGGATGCGCTCGGCGGTCCGGCTCGCCGAACCCGTCGTCGGTGCCTTCGCGATGGCCATCTACCAAATGGTAGACAGGTGAGGTGATCCCCGAGGCCCTCGACGGCAAGCGCATCGCCATCACCGGCGGCACCGGCTTCCTGGGCACGGCGCTCGTCGAGCGCCTCATGCGCTCGGTGCCCGGCTGCGAGCTGGTGCTCCTCATCCGCCCCGGCAAGCGGTCGACGGTCGCCCAGCGGGCCAGGCGCGAGATCTTCCGCAACGACGCCTTCGACCGCCTGCGCTCCGAGCTGGGCAAGGAGTCGTTCGAGGCCCAGGTCGAGCAGCGCGTGCAGGTCATCGCCGGCGACGTCGGCACGGACGGGCTGGGCCTGGACGACGGCGACCGGGCGGTCCTCGCCTCGTGCGACATCGTCATCCACTCGGCCGCCACGGTGGCCTTCGACTCGCCCCTCGACAGCGCGGTCGAGGTCAACCTGCTGGGGCCCAGCCGCATCGCCCTCACCCTCCACGACCTGAACGTCACGCCCCACCTCGTCTCGGTGTCGACCTGCTACGTCGCCGGCAACCGCCGCGGCGCCGCCCTCGAGGAGCCGGTGCACGAGAGCCCGTTCTTCGTGGACGCCGACTGGCGGGGCGAGGTCGACGGCGCCCGCCGCGCCCGCCAGGACGCCGAGGCGCAGAGCCGCACACCCGAGGCGCTCGAGCGGTTCCGCGCCGAGGCCCGCCGCGAGCTGGGGGCCGCCGGCACCCCCGCGCTGGCCGCCAAGACCGAGCAGCGCCGCCAGGCCTGGGTCAAGCAGCGCATGGTCGACGCCGGCCGCGCCCGGGCCGCCTCGCTCGGCTGGCCCGACGCCTACGCCTACACGAAGGCGTTCGGCGAGCGGGCGCTGCTCCAGCAGCGCGGCGACGTGCCCGTCTCGATCGTGCGGCCCTCGATCATCGAGTCGGCGTGGGCCGAGCCCCGCCCCGGCTGGATCCGCGGCTTCCGCATGGCCGAGCCGATCATCATCAGCTACGCCCGTGGCCTGCTCAAGGAGTTCCCCGGCGTCCCCGAGGGCACCATCGACGTCATCCCGGTCGACATGGTCGTTGCCGCCGTCATCGATGCCGCCGCCGGTGGTCCGCCCGACGAGCCCGAGATCGCCCAGGTCGCCTCGGGATCCACCAACCCGCTGCGGTACCGCCAGCTCGTCGACCTGGTGCGCGAGTGGTTCACCGAGCGGCCGCTGTACGACAGCGAGGGCCAGCCGATCGTGGTGCCCGACTGGTCGTTCCCCGGCCGGGGACGGGTGCAGCGCCAGCTCGAACGGGCCAAGTCCACGATCGAGCGGGCCGAGTCGACCCTCCAGTCGCTGCCCCTGCGGGGCCGCCAGGCCCTGTGGGCCGCCAAGCTGGAGGAGAAGCGGGAGGAGGCCGAGCGCGCGCTGGGCTACGTCGAGCTGTACGGCGCCTACGCCGAGTGCGAGGCCATCTACGGCGTCGACCGGCTGTTGGCCCGCTTCGAGCGCCTCGACGACGCCGACCAGGCCGCGTTCTGCTTCGATCCCCGGGTCATCGACTGGGCCACCTACGTGCACGACGTGCACCTGCCCTCGGTCGTGGTGCACGCCCGGGTGCGCACGACCCCCGGCGGGCGCACGGTCGAGAACCGGGCCGACAGGCTGCGCCGCCAGGTGCTGGCCCCCGAGCGGCAGTTCGCGGCGTTCGACCTCGAGAACACGCTCATCGCCTCGAACGTCGTGGCCTCGTACTCGTGGCTGGCCACCCGACGGCTGCCCCGCGACGACCGGCTGCGCTACATCCTCAAGACGCTGGGCGAGGCGCCCTCACTGCTGGCGCTCGACCGGCGCGACCGCAGCGACTTCCTGCGCCACTTCTACCGGCGCTACGACAAGGCGCCGATCGACCAGCTCGACGCGGACGCCACCGAGATGTTCAGCCACCTGCTGCTGGCCAAGTCGTTCCCCGCCGGCATCCGCCGCGTGCGCGAGCACCGGCGCCTGGGCCATCGCACCGTGCTCATCACGGGGGCGCTCGACTTCGCCATCGGGCCGCTCCGGCCACTGTTCGACGACGTGGTGTGCGCCAAGCTCGCCACCCGTCCCGACGGCACCTACCGGGGCGAGCTCACCGACGTGCCGCCCACGGGCGAGGCCCGAGCGTCGGTGCTGGCCGAGTACGCGGCGGCCAACGGCTTCGACCTCGCCGAGGGCGTGGCCTACGCCGACTCGACGTCCGACCTGCCCATGCTCGAGGCCGTCGGGTTCCCCGTGGCCGTCAACCCCGAGACCCGGCTGGCCGCGCTGGCCCGCAAGCGGGGCTGGCTCGTCGAGCACTTCGACAAGGCGGCGGGCGCACCGCAGCCGGCCCTGCCCATCGGCCCGACGTGGAAGGGCGGCGGCGGGCCGGGCCTGCTCACCCGCCTGCTCACGAGCGACGCGTGGACCGGCAACGGCAAGGACCGTGACGACCGCCCCGCGACGACGGGAGGACGGCGATGAAGGCCCTGGTGTTCTCGCGCAAGCCGGCGCGCTACGCCGCCGCCATGGTCGCCGGGTCGCTGCGCCCCGGACGCGGCGCCCGCTACGGGCCGCTCTCGCTGCGCGACATCGACCCGCCCGACCTGCCCGGCCCGGACTGGCTGCGGCTGCGGCCCCGCCTCACGGGCATCTGCGGCAGCGACCTGGCCACCATCGACGGCCGGTCGTCGCGCTACTTCGAGCCCATCGTGTCGTTCCCGTTCACCCCGGGGCACGAGGTCGTCGGCGACCTCGAGGACGGCCGCCGGGTCGTGGTCGTGCCCGTCCTGACCTGCGCCCCCCGGGCCATCGACCCGCCGTGCGACCAGTGCACGGCGGGGCGCATCAACCTGTGCGAGCGCATCGCCTTCGGCCACATCGAGCCCGGCCTGCAGTGCGGGTTCTGCGAGTCGACGGGGGGCGGCTGGTCGCACGAGATGGTCGTGCACCCCAGCCAGGTGGTGGCCGTGCCCGACGACCTGAGCGACGAGCAGGCCGTCATCGTCGAGCCGCTCGCCTGCGCCGTGCACGCCGCCCGCCAGGTCGACGCCGGGCGCGTCGCCGTCATCGGCTCGGGCACGCTGGGGCTGCTCACGATCGCGGCGCTGCGTCGCCTGTCGCCCGCCACCGAGATCCTGGCCACCGCCAAGCACCCCGAGCAGCGGCGCTGGGCCAAGGAGCTGGGCGCCGACGTCATCTGCGCCCCGGGCGAGCTGGCCCGGGCGGTGCGCTCGACCACCGGGTCGATGGTCATCGGGCACCAGCTCACCGGCGGCGTACCCGCCGTGGTCGACTGCGTCGGCAGCGAGGCCACGCTCACCCAGGCCCTGCAGGTCGTGGCGCCCGGCGGCACCGTCCACGCCGTCGGCATGCCGGCGACGACGACACTCGACCTGACCGCGTTGTGGCACCGCGAGACGATCCTGCGCGGCTGCTACGCCTACGAGCGGTCCGACTTCGACACCGCCGTGGCCCTGGCCGCCGAGCTCGACCTCGGTCGCCTCGTGTCCGCCTTCTACCCGCTCGCCCGCTACGAGGACGCCATCGACCACGCCGCCCACGCCGGCGTGCGTGGTGCGGTGAAGATCGCGTTCGACCTTCGAGGAGCCCGTTAGATGCCCCGCCCCGGTTTCGTGCTCGACGTCGACCGGTCGACGCCGCCGATCCTGTTCCACCACGGCGAGAGCCTGCGGCTCGAGAAGCTGCCCGCCGGACGCAGCCGTGTCCTCTACCCCGGCGAGCCTCTCGAGGCCCTCGACGACCCGGAAGGCGCCATACGCCTCGCGCTGGCCAACCCTTTGGGCGGCGGCGAGCCGCTGCGGGCGCTGCTGCGCCCGGGCATGAAGCTGACCATCGCGTTCGACGACATCTCGCTGCCGCTGCCGCCGATGCGCCGGCCCGACGTGCGCCAGCGCGTCATCGAGGCCGTGCTCGACGTGGCCGCCGAGGCCGGCGTCGACGACGTGCACATCATCGCCGCGTTGGCCCTCCACCGGCGCATGACCGAGGCCGAGCTCCGCCACGCCGTGGGCGACCGGGTCTACGACGCCTTCGCCCCCCACGGCCTGCTCTACAACCACGACGCCGAGGACCCCGACAACCTCGCCCTGCTGGGCACCACGCCCCACGGCGAGGAGGTCGAGATCAACAAGCGGGCCGCCGAGAGCGACCTGATCGTCTACGTGAACATCAACCTGGTGTCGATGGACGGCGGCCACAAGTCCACCGCCACGGGCCTGTCGAGCTACCGCAGCCTGCGCCACCACCACAACGTGCGGACGATGCAGCACTCCACCAGCTTCATGGACCGCCACGCGTCCGAGCTGCACACGTCGAACTGGCGCATGGGCAAGGTCATCCGCGACGCCGGGGTCAAGATCTTCCAGATCGAGACCACCCTCAACAACGACACGTTCGGCACGTCCGGCCCCATGTCGGTGCTGCAGAAGCGCGAGTGGGAGTGGTCGGCCAAGGATCGGGCCTCGTTCGTGGCCATGAAGGCCGGGCTCGACCGCCTGCCGCTCAAGGCCCGGCGCAAGATCTTCCACTCGTGGCAGGCGCCCTACGGGCTCACCTCCGTGCAGGCGGGCGAGATCGAGGCCGTGCACGAGGTGACGACGGAGAACGTCTTCCGCCAGCAGCTCGTGCCGGTCGAGGGCCAGACCGACATCCTGACGATGGGTCTGCCGTACATCTGCCCCTACAACGTCAACTCGGTGATGAACCCGATCCTGGTCATGTGCCTGGGGCTCGGCTACTTCTTCAACATGTACCGGGGCCAGCCCCTCGTGCGCGAGGGCGGCGTGGTCATCATGAGCCACCCGACGCCGTGGGAGTTCCACCCGGTCCACCACCCCAGCTACATCGACTTCTTCGAGCAGGTGCTGGCCGACACGACCGACCCGGTCGAGATCGAGGCCCGCTACGAGAAGCAGTTCGCCGAGGACGAGTGGTACCGCCACCTGTACCGCACGAGCTACGCCTACCACGGCGTGCACCCGTTCTACATGTGGTACTGGGGCTGCCACGGCATGGCGCACGCCGGCAAGGTGATCATCGTGGGCGGCGAGCCGCGCTCGGTGCGCCGCCTGGGCTTCACGGCGGCGTCGACCCTGCAGGACGCGCTGGAGATGGCCGAGGACGTGGTGGGCCGCAACGCGTCGATCACGCACGTGCACAACCCGCCGCTCGTCATGGCGGACGTGAAGTAGGTGGCCGGGCTGCCCCCATCGCTGACCCGGTGGTTGCCGAAGCTGCCGTTCCCGTTCTCGGCCCCCACCGTGCCCGGCGGGGTCGAGGCCCCGCCGCGCAAGCAGCGGGCGGGTGCCGACTACGACACCGCGTGGGCGAGGCGCTACCCGGCCCGCGTCGCCCGCGTCGCCCTGGTCGAGGGCCTCGCCCGACCGGCCGTCGCCGCCCTGGCCCGGCCCGAGCGCCACGGGCTCGACCGGCTGGACGAGCTGGCATACGCCGGCGGCCCGGTCATCTTCGCCGCCAACCACCACAGCCACGTCGACACGCCGCTGCTGGTCACGTCCATCCCCGAGCCCTGGCGGCACAAGCTGTTCGTGGTCGCCGCCGCCGATTACTTCTTCCGCACCCCGGTCACGAGCGCGCTCTCCGCACTGGCGCTCGGCGCCATCCCCATGGAGCGCGCCAAGGTCGGCCGGCGCTCGGCCGACCGGGCCGCCGGCCTGATCACCGACGGCTGGTCGATGGTGATCTTCCCCGAGGGCGGGCGCAGCCCCGACGGCTGGGGCCAGCCCTTCCGGGGCGGCGCCGGCTATCTCGCCCTGCGCTGCCGGGTCCCGGTCGTGCCGATCCACATCGACGGCACCGGCCGCATCCTGCGCAAGGGGCGCAAGCTGCCCTCCCCGGCGACCGCCAGGGTCACCTTCGGCGCCCCGCTGGTGCCCGGGCCCGACGACGACAGCCGCCGCTTCGGCGCCACCATCGAGCGGGCCGTGGCGGCGTTGGCCGACGAGGCCACCACCGACTGGTGGTCGGCCCGCCGCCGCGCCCACGCGGGCGAGTCGCCTGCCCTCCTCGGCCCCGACGCCCCCGCGTGGCGCCGGGCGTGGGCGCTGGGCGACCCGAGCCGCAAGCGCACACGGCAGCGCCGCCGCTGGCCCGACCTCTAGTGTCTCGGAAGGTTGATCCGGTGATGAAATCGGCGAGTCAGATTCGTCACTGACAAGGACGCAGCCCGACGCACTCCACCAGCGAATGCGAGGGCGAGGACGCAGACAGTGGCGAATCTGGCCGCCGATTTCGCGGCGGAGCAGCCTCCGGGACACTAGTCCGGGGCCTCCCAGGGCCTGGCCGGTCGCTGCGTCAGGTCGCGAACCGGGCCGAGCACCACACGCGGCCCTCGCCGTCGACGACCGAGACCGTGGCCACCTGGTCGGCCGCCAGGTCGACCGACAGCGACCAGCCGTCGCTGCCGGCGTCGTCGGCACCTGGCACCGGACGCATCGTGCGCGCTCCGTCCAGGGACTCGACCGCCAGCCAGTAGCTCCCGCTGGGTGGCTCGCCCCACGCCTCGACCAGGGCCTCCCATTCCGGCACGCCGACCGCGATCGCGACGGGGTCGCTCCCCGTCAGCGTCGCCTCGCCGACCACCCGGCCACGACCGGTGACCATCTCGGCCGACGCCACCGAGGTCACCGCCGGCTCCGACGGCTCGTCGCGGGCGACGACGGCGGCGAGGCCGGCCAGCACGATCAGCACCGCGGCCGCGGCCAGCGCAACCACCACCGCCCCGCGCCCTCGCCGGCGCCCAGCTCGGCCGGGACCCGGGGTGGCGGGTACCCCCTCCGCGACCGACCGGCGCTCGGCGAGCGCGGCCAGGACACGGGTGTCGAACCCGGCGGGCGGGGTCGCCTCCGGCGCGGCCACCAGCACCTCGTCGGCGGTCACCGCCAGGGCGGCCACATCGGCCCGGCACGCCTCGCACCCCTCGAGATGCGCCAGCGCCTCGGCCCGCTCCTCGCCCGTCAGCAGGCCGAGCGCGACGTCGGGCGCCACCTCGCGGATCTGCTCACAACGCGTCACGGCCATTGGACTCGGTCTCCCATCTCGTCGCGGAGCTTGCGCAGCGCCAGCCGGACGCGGGTCTTCACGGTGCCGTGCGGGACCTCCGCCCGCTCGCTGACCTCGCGCGTGCTGAGCCCGAGCAGCGTGACCGCCACCAGCGCCTCACGCTGAGCCTCCGGTAGCTGCTGCATCAGGCCGATGACCCGCGCCGCGTCGGCGCGTCGGCCGACCAGCTCGCCCACGTCCGTGGGGTCGACCGGAAGCTCGGTCGGCACGTCCCCGGCCGGCTCGGCCCGCCGACCGCGGCCCCGCACGCTGTCGAGCGCGACGTTGCGGGTGATCCCCAGCAGCCACGCCACCACCGACCCGCGGCGCTCGTCGAAGCTGGCCGCGAAGCGCCAGGCACGCACGAACGCCTCCTGCGCGACGTCCTGCGCCTCGGCCGGGTCGCGCACGATCGCCAGTGCCAGCCCGTACACCTTGCGCTCGACGCGGCGCACGAACACGGCCGCCGCCTCGGGGTCACCCGACGCGTAACCGGCGAAGAGCGCCTCGTCGGACACCTCCCACATGCCCTCCCTACCGCTCGCACCGCCGAACGGATCTCGGTCCACGCCGTCCAGCACACCGCCCCCCGGCACGGATGGCAACCCCGGAGAGATCCGCCACCGCCGGCGCCACGGTAGAGGGGACATGACGACGACAGCCGACACCAACCCCGTCCGCCTGCGTCAGCGCCGCGCCGCGCTGGGCGCGATGGCCGTGGCGGCCACCATGGTGCTCGTCGCCGCGGGCTGCGGCGACGACGACGACACCACCTCGGCCGGCGCCGGCAGCGGGTCCGGCGACGAGATGACGATCAGCGTGACCCAGCCGACGGACGACGCCGAGGTGGGGAGCCCGTTCGACGTCGAGGTGGACACGAGCGTCGACATCGGCGAGCCCGACACCGGCCTGCACCACGTGCACCTCTACTACGACGGCAACACCCAGGACGGCGAGTACGACCTGGTCTACGACGCGACGTTCACCGTCGACCGCTCCCTCGACCCCGGCCAGCACTCCATCGAGGCCGTCATCGCCAACGCCGACCACAGCCTGACCGACGCCCGCGACGAGGTCACCATCACGGTGGGCGACGCGGCATCGGGCGGCGGCTCGGGCCGACGGAGGCGGATCCCGATGCGACCGACGCCGACAGCGGCACCGACTACGGGTATTGAGCACGTCGGCGAGCGCGACCGCGGGGACGTCCGCAACAACCGCGCCACCCGCTGGTTCCACGCCGCCACGTTCCTCACCACCACCGTGCTCCTGGTCACGGGGTGGTGGCTCCGCACGGGGCGGGAGGGACAGCCGAGCGTGCTCGCCGACGTCCTCGACACCCCGGACACCGAACTCCACCGCACGGCCGGGTGGGCCCTGGTCGGCGTCGCCGCCTGCGGGCTGACCCTGGGCGTGCGCGCCGCGTGGACCTTCGTGCGTGAGACCGTCCGCGTCGACCGCGGCGATGGTCGCTGGTTCCGGCGCTGGCCGGCCGGCGCGCTGACCGGGCGCTTCGCTCCCCATCGGGGCCACTTCGACCCCGGGCAACGGCTGGCCAACATCGCGTTCGTCGCCACCATCGGCACCCTGATCGGCTCGGGAGTCGCCCTGACGACGCTGTCGGGCGGGCCCACCTTCGCCACCCTCGTGAAGGTCCACCGCGGGGCGACCTACGCACTCACGGTCCTGGTCGCCGGGCATCTCCTGGTCGTCTCTGGCCTGCTCCCCGGCTACCGGGGAGCCTGGCGGGCGATGATCGGGCGGGGCCGGGTGCCCCCGGCCACCGCCCGGCGCCTGTGGCCCGACGGCGACCGCCACGATCCGCGGCCGCAAGCCGCCGAGGAGCCGCCGGTGGGGAACGGCGCCTAGATCGCACCACCTACGCGACTGTCGTAGGCTGCTCCGTCATGCTCTGGTTCGAGCGCGAGGTCGTGGGGGCCCTCATCCACTCCCCGGACCAGCCACTCCGATCGTCGGTCGAGGCCTTCGTCGACGGCACCCTGCGTGACTGGCCCGAGCACCTGCGCCTCGGGGTGGCGGGCGAATCGGTGCTGCTCGGCGCCTATGTGGGCGTCCTCCGCCGCACCGGCCGGTTGGCACCCGACGACCGCGACGGCCTGGTCGCCCTGCTCGACTCGTGGGAGCAGAGCCCCGTGGGCCTGCTCCGGTCCTACGTGCGGGCGATGAAGTCACTGGTCGTGATGGCGGAGCACGAGTTCGCCCCCGAAGGAGCCCGCTGATGGCCGACCTCACGACCGACGTGCTGGTCATCGGCTCGGGAGCCGGTGGCGCCTTCACGGCCGCCGCCCTCGCCGCCGCCGGCCGCACGGTGACGGTGGTCGAGGAAGGCCCCTGGATCGACCCCGACGAGCACGAGCCGTTCTCGCTGGCCGAGATGGTGGCCAAGTACCGGCACCACGGCGCCGGTGCCGCGCTGGGCAACCCGATGATCGCCTACGCGGAGGGGCGGTGCGTGGGCGGTAGCACCGAGATCAACAGCGGCCTCTACCACCGCCTGCCCGAGCACCTCGCCGCCGAGTGGCGGTCCACCTACGCCATCGACGAGTTCACCGCCGAGGCGCTCGAGGGCTACGCCGACCGGGTCGAGGCCCAGCTGTCCGTGGCCACCGTGCCGGGCGCCCCACCCGCATCGTCCGCCGCGCTCGAGCGGGGGGCCACCAAGCTCGGCTGGCGCAACGTCGAGTTCGCCCGCGTGTTCCGCTACGACCAGCAGGGCCGCGGCACCAAGCAGACCATGACGCGCACCATGCTGCCCCAGGCCCTGGCGGCCGGCGCCACGCTGGTGCCCGACTGCCGGGTGCTCAACCTGATCCGCCGGGGCGACCGCATCGTCGGCGCGCGCTGCCGTCGCACCCACCCGGGGGGCGGGGTCGAGCGCCTGATCGTCCACGCCGAGCACGTGTTCGTGTGCGGCGGCGCCATCCACAGCCCGGCGCTGCTGCAGCGCAGCGGCATCTGGCGCAACGTGGGCAACGGGCTGAAGATGCACCCGACCATCAAGATCGCGGCCCGGTTCCCCCACCCCGTCGACCACGGCGACGTGCCGATGCACCGCGTCACCGAGTTCTCGCCGTTCATCGCCATCGGCGGTTCGGCCAGCCGCAAGGGCCAGGTGGCGCTGGCGCTGTCCGACACCGGCGCCCCCTACGACGACGCGATGGCCGATTGGGAGAACATCTCCACGTACTACGCAGCCATTCGCAGCGAGGGCAGCGGCCGGGTCGTGGCCGTGCGCGGCGTCCGCTCGCCGATCGTGACCTACGCGCTCACCGAGGCCGACCTCAGCCGCCTGGCACGAGGCCTGGTCCACCTGGGCGAGCTGCTGCTGGCGGCCGGGGCCACGGAGCTGCACCCGTCGGTCATGGGCGGCCGCGTCGTGCACCGGCTCGACGAGATGGGCAGCTGGTGGGACCAGGTCACCCGCGCCCGGTCCAACATCATGACGGTGCACCTCACGTCGAGCATCCGCATGGGCGAGAACCGCGCCCGCACCGGCGCTGACAGCTTCGGCCGGGTGTGGGGCTACCGCAACCTGCGGGTCAACGACGGGTCGCTCATCCCCGATGCCCCCGGCGTCAACCCGCAGGCGGCGATCATGGCCATCGCCACCCGCAACTGCGACCAGTTCCTGGCCGAGAGCTGATGCTCGGCCGCCTGACCGACCGACCCAGACCAGACAGGTGCCCGTGACCTCGCCAGAACCCGCAGACGTGCCCGCCTCCGCCCCCGCCGCCACCGTGGTCGTCACCGGCGCGTCGGGGTGGCTCGGCCAGAACCTGGTCCGGACGTTGGTGGGCCAGCGCGACCGGGTGCGCTGCCTGGTGCCTGGCCACGACCAGGCCGCTCCCGTGTCGCTGCTGTCGCCCGCGGTCGAGGTCGTGGTGGGCGACGTGCGCGACCCGGCCACCGTCGACCGGCTGTTCGAGGGCATCGGCACGGACGCGGCCGTGTTCCACGCCGCGGCCGTGATCCACCCCACCGCCTCCACCCGCGAGTTCTTCGACGTCAACGTGGGCGGCACGCAGAACGTCGTCGACCGGGCGCGGCGCAGCGGTGCGTCGCGCTTCGTGCACGTGTCGTCGAACTCGCCGTTCGGCGTCAACGCCACGCCCGACGACGTCTTCACCGAGGATTCTCCGTACAACCCGTACCTGGGGTACGGGCAGTCGAAGTACGAGGCCGAGCAGATAGTGCAGAAGGCCAACGACCGCGGCGACGTGGCCACGGTCATGGTGCGGGCGCCGTGGTTCTACGGGCCGTACCAGCCCGCACGGCAGAGCCAGTTCTTCAGGACCATCCGTCGGGGCCGGTTCCCGCTGATCGGCGACGGCACCCAGCGCCGCTCGATGGCCTACACCGACAACCTCGTGCAGGGCCTGCTGCGGGCCGAGGTCGCCGACAAGGCGCCGGGCAACGCCTACTGGGTGGCCGACGCCGAGCCCTACGAGCTGCGCGAGATCCTGGCCACGGTGCGCCGGGCCCTCGAGGCCGAGGGGCTGCCCACCTCGGGCCCGCAGCGGCTGCGCGTGCCCCGGCTTGCGGCCCGGGTGGCCGAGAAGGGCGACGTGCTGCTGCAGGGGCGGGGCAGGTACATCCAGCCGCTCCACGTGCTGGGCGAGCTCAACCACACGATCGCGTGCGACATCTCGCGGGCGCGCGACGAACTGGGCTACGAGCCCACCGTGGCCCTGGAAGAGGGCATGCGCAACAGCATCCGCTGGTGCCTCGACCATGGGGAGCAGCTCTAGTGGTGGCCCGCACCGTCCTCGTCACCGGCGGGAGCGGCTACTTCGGCTCGATCCTCGCCGACCTTGCCCTCGCCCGTGGCGACCGCGTACGGATCTTCGACCTCAACCCGCCGGGCCCGCCCGGTGACGACGCACCCGACGACGTCGGTGACCGTCTCGAGTATGTGGCGGGCGACGTGCGCGACCTCGCCGCCCTGCGTGCCGCCAGCCAGGGCGTCGACGTGGTGCTGAACAACGTGGCCCAGGTGCCCCTGGCCAAGGACCGCGAGCTGTTCTGGTCGGTCAACGTCACCGGCACGGCCAACGTGCTGCTCGCGGCCCGCGACCGCGGCGTCTCCAAGGTGGTGCACACGTCGTCGAGCGCCATCTTCGGCATCCCCGAGTCCAACCCTGTCACCGAGGACACGCCGGGCCGGCCGCTCGAGGCGTACGGCAAGGCCAAGCTCGAGGCCGAGCACCTGTGCCACGACGCGGCCGCCAGCGGCCTCGACGTCACGGTCGTGCGCCCGCGCACGATCCTGGGGCACGGCCGGCTGGGCATCATCGCCGTGCTGTTCGAGTTCGTGGCCGAGGGCGCGCCGCTCTACGTGCTGGGCCGTGGCGACAACCGCTACCAGTTCGTGCACGCCAACGACCTGGCCGACGCCGTGCTGCGCGCGTCCGACCGCGAGAAGCCGACGACCTACAACATCGGCGCCACCGAGTTCGGCACCATGCGCGAGACGCTCCAGGCCGTGGCCGACCACGCCGGCACGGGCTCGCGGGTCCGGTCGCTGCCGGTGGGGCCCGCCAAGATCGGCATGAAGGGCCTGTCCACGGTGGGACTGGCCCCGTTCGCGTCCTACCACTGGCTGCTCTACGCCGAGTCGCTCTGGTTCGACACGACCAAGGCCCAGACCGAGCTGGGCTGGCAGCCCCGGCACTCCAACGTGTCGGCGGTGATCGAGTCCTACGAGTGGTTCCTCGCCAACCGCGGGTCGCTCGACGGCGAGCACCGCTCGCACCACCAGTCGCCCGTCAGGCTCGGCCTGCTCAAGGTGCTCAAGCGCCTCCCGTGAGCCAGGTCCGCGGTACCGACGGCACGGTCGCCAGCACCGGCCGGGACGAGCAGGCGGTCGGTACCGGCACCACCACCGACCCCGAACCCGCGGAGGTCGACGCCCTGACCCGAGCGGACCGCGACGACGACGCGACCGCGGACGGCGACGCGGCACCGCACCGCGACCGCCGACGCACCGCGCTGACAGTCGCGGCCATCACCGGGGTGCTGGCGATCCCGATCGTCATCGCCACCGTCGCCGTGCGCACACCCCGCTGGTACCCGCTCGTCGACCTGGCCCAGATCGAGATGCGGGTCCGCGACGTCGGCTTCTCCGACCCGCCGCTCGTCGGCCTGGGCGGACGCATCTTCGGGCTCGAGACCCAGGGGAGCCACCCCGGTCCTGTCAGCTTCTTCCTGCTGGCGCCCGTCTATCGCGTGTTGGGCAGCAGCCCGTGGGCGCTGCAGGTGTCGGCGGCCACACTCAACATCGCCGCCCTGGCCGGCACGGTGTGGGCCACGCACCGGCGCTGGGGGCTGCGGGGTGCCCTGCTCGTGGCCGCGGGCCTGGCGCTGCTCATGCGGATGTACGGCACGACCGTGCTGCTCTACCCGTGGAACCCGTACCTGCCGGTGCTCTTCTGGGCGCTGTTCCTCGTGTGCGTGTGGGGCGTGCTGTGCGACGACGTGGCGCTGCTGCCGGTGGCGGTGCTGGCCGGCTGCCTGTGCGCCCAGACGCACATCCCGTACCTGGGGCTGGTGGGCGGGATGGGCGCCCTGGTCGCGGGCGCCCTCGTGGTGCGGTACCGGCGCACGCGCGACGACGCCCCCGCCCGCCGGAGCCTGGTCCGGTGGACGGCGGCCAGCCTGGCCCTCGGTCTCGTGTTGTGGGCGCCGGTGT
Source organism: uncultured Acidimicrobiales bacterium (assembly GCA_963735395.1). Classification (GTDB taxonomy): domain Bacteria; phylum Actinomycetota; class Acidimicrobiia; order Acidimicrobiales; family VFJN01; genus ZC4RG19. The sequence continues at coordinate 306,219 of CAVTKV010000007.1, forward strand.
TCGTCGAGCAGGTGGGTGGCGACCCGGGCAACGTGGGCGTCATCATCGACAGCTTCCGCGACCCGTCCGACCAACTGGTGGGCGCATCCGCCGCGTGGCGGCTGCTCACCCAGCACCTGAACGTCTTCCGGTTGTTCGAGGGAGAGAGGTTCACCGTCACCCCGGCGTCCCAGGCCCCGGGCATCGCGCTGCTGGTCGCGTGGGCGGTGTCGGCAGTCGTGGCCGTGCGGTCGAGGGACCGGACGCTGGTGAACCTGCACATCGTCGTGGCGGCCGCGCTGGCGCTGGGCTTCGTGACCATCAGCCGCATCTTCGGCGCGACGTGGTTCTACCTGACCCTGTGGGCGTTCGGCACCGCGACGTTCACCCTGTTCGCGGTGGTGGCCACGGCCGCCAAGGCCGGTGCTGCCCACGTCGCCCGCCGCCCGGACACGGCCCGGTTCGCCCGGTTCGAGCAGGCGCCCCTGGCGGCGCTGGGCGTGGCCGTGCTCGTGCCCACGGTGCTGCTGGCACGGGCGGCGCCCGGCACCGAGGACGTCGACGCGGACGAGTCCAACCAGTTGGGCGAGGTCGTCCAGCCCACGGTCGAGGCAATCGAGGACGGCACGGTGGCGGGCGACGGCGACGGCACGTACCTGATCACCTGGGTCGACCCGGTCAACCTGGGCGGCCAGGGCCTGGGGCTGCTGCTCGAGCTCGAGCGCCGGGGCTACGACGCCCGGACCACCGACGCATCGGAGCTGAGCGTGCGCGACCACCGGGTCACGACACCCGAGGAGGCCGACGCCGAGATCCACCTCGCCGCCGGGCTGCCGGCCATCGACGGTGCGCGGGCGCACCCGGGGGCACAGCAGATCGCCTTCGACGACCCGCGCACGGACGACGAGGTCGCGACCTACGGCCGCCTCCGCATCGTGGTGATCAACGGGCTCGTCGCCGCCGGGCTGCCGGATCTGGTGCCCCAGGTCGACGGCAACATCTTCGGCCTCGCCGCCGACGAGCGGCTCCCCGAGTCGGTCGTGGAGCCCCTCTATCGGATGGGCAACATGCCCCAGCCCATCGCCGTGTTCACCTGGGACCCGGTGCCGTGATCGGCACGGGCACGGCCGGCGGCGGCACCGACAAGCGCACCGACGACGACGCCCGCCAGGGCGCGAACGGCACGACGGCGTCCGCAATCAGCGAGTCGGTCGAGACCGGCCCCAGCCGTCACGACGGCGACGGCGCGGGCCGGTCGTGGCGCCGTCCGGCCACCCCGCTCGTCGTCGCGGCCCTCACCGCCGTGGTGGCACTGCCGCTCGGCATCGCACTGGGGGCGCTGCACTCACCCCGGTGGTACCCGCTGCTCGACCTGGCCATGACCGAGCTGCGCGTCCGCGACGTCGGCACCGGCCACACGCCCCTGATCGGCCTGGTCGGGCGGCTGTCGTCCCACGGCAACCAGGGCAGTCACCCGGGCCCCATCAGCTTCTGGGCCCTGGCGCCGGTGTACCGGCTGTTGGGCGGGTCGGCGTGGAGCCTGTTCGTCGGCGTCGTGGTGCTCAACACCACCGCCGTCGCGCTCACGCTGTGGATCGCGGTGCGCCGGGGCGGAGCAGCGCTGGCCCTGGGCTTCGCCGCGGTGATCGCCGTGCTGGTGCACCTGTACGGCACGCAGGTGCTCACCGAGCCGTGGAACCCGTACATGCCGGTCATGTGGTGGCCGCTCACCCTCATCGCCCTGTGGGCCGTTCTGTGCGACGACCTGGCGATGCTGCCGGTGGCGGTCTTTGCCGCATCGTTCTGCATGCAGACCCACATCTCCTACCTGGGCCTGGTGGGCGGCTTCGCGGTGATCGCCGTCGTGGGGATGGCCGTGCGGGCCTTCCGGTTGCGGGGCGACCGACCCGCGCTGCGCCGGCTGGTGCGGTGGTCGGCGATCGCGCTCGGGCTGGCCTTCGTGCTGTGGCTGCCACCCCTGATCGACCAGATCACGGGAGACCCCGGCAACGCGTCCATCATCATCGACCACTTCCGCTACACCGACGAGGACCCGATCGGGGCCTCCCGCGGCGGCGAGCTGTTCGGCGTCCACCTCAACGTGTGGCGGTTCTTCGCCGGCCAGCACGCGACCTCGGGCTCGGTCGTCCCGGGGCTGGCGTTGGTGGCGGCGTGGCTGGCCTCGGCCGTGGCGGCGTGGCGCCTGCCGGCCGCCGGCTCGCCCCCCGACTCGTCCGCCCCCGACTCGTCCGCCCCCGCCACGATCGGCACCGACCACCGCCGCTCGCTGCTGCGCCTGCACGCGGTCGTGGCCGTCGCGCTCGTGCTGGGGCTGGTGTCGGCCACCCGCATCCTGGGGTTCGTGTGGTTCTACCTGACCCTGTGGGCGTGGAGCATCACCATGCTCGTGCTGGTCGCCATCGGCTGGACCGTCGTCGCCGTGGTGGCCCGGGCTCGCCCCGGCCCCCGGGCCGTGGTGGTCCGGGCCGGGACCGGCCTGCTCGCCGCGGTGCTTCTGGCGTGGACCGCCATGTTCTCGGTCGACGCCGTCGACGCCGAGCCCACCCAGGCCAACTACTCGGCCATGGTGGGCGAGTTCACCGCCGCGGTGACCTCGGCCATCGACGGCGACGAGGTCGAGGGCGGCGGTCCCGACGGCCGCTACGTGCTGACCTGGACCGACGGCGTCAACCTGGGCTCGACCGGCTTCGGGCTGCTCACGGAGCTCGAACGGCAGGGGTACGACGTCGGCGTCATCCGTGCGCACGGGCCGGGGGCCCGGGCCCACCGGGTCATGCCGACAGAGGACGCCACCGCCGAGGTGCACATCTCGCTCGGCCCCGACATCCCCGTGTGGCAGCAGAAGCCCGGCGCCGAGCAGGTGGCCTACGTCGACCTGCGCTCGGACGAGCAGGTCGCCGAGTACGACCGGGCACGGGTCGAGGCCATCGAGCACCTCGAGCGGCTGGGCCGGGACGAGCTGGTGCCCCTGGTGGACAAGGCGCCGTTCCAGCTCTACTTCGACGAGAGCCTGCCTCAGGAGACCCGCGACGTCGTGCAGATCATCGCCGACATCGGCCAGCCGGCGGCGGTGTTCATCGGGCCCGTCACCCTGGCGCGGTGATCGAGCGCCCAGGCTCGGCCTGGCCGTCCCTGTCGGCGTCAGCGTCGCCATCGCCGTCGGCGTCCGTGGCCTGACCAGCGATCGGCTACCCTGTCCGGACCCTTGACGGGGGCTCGGGCAATGGCGCCCGCTTCGCCTCAGCGACGACGCGGAAGCAGCCCCCATGTGTTCAGTGCCCGTCCTGGGATCAGGCACCTCCGGTCACCTCCACGCCTGTGCCGTGCTCTGATCCCCCCATGCCGGCGTCACGCCGGCTCGCCACCTCGCAGGAGGATTGCGCCGTGCTGCCCCCCACGACCCGAGAGCTCGACGCCTGCGGCATCGGCTTCGTCGCCGACGCCCGGGGCCGGTCATCGCGTGCCATCGTCGCCGCCGCGCTCCGTGGCCTGGCCTGCGTCAAGCACCGCGGCGCGGTCGCGGCCGACGCCCGCACCGCCGACGGGTCGGGCCTGCTCGTGCCCATCCCGCCGGCGCTCTTCGGCGAGGGCTCCGGGGTCGCCGTGCTGTTCGTGCGGGGCGACGACCCCCGCCCGGCCGTGGAGTCCGCGGCGGCGGCGGAGGGCCTGTCGGTCGTCGACTGGCGCGAGCCGCCGCTCGACCCGCAGGCGCTGGGCGAGCTGGCCCGGGCCACGGCCCCCCGGATGGTGCACGCGGTCTTCACCGGTCCGGCCGACATCGCCGCCACCCACGTCGAGGCCGAGCGGCGGGCGCTGCGGCTGCGCCGGCGCATCGACGCGACGACCACCGGCACCTACGTGGCGTCGTGCTCGTTCCGCACGATGGTCTACAAGGGCCTCTCCCCCGCCGACGCGCTGGCCGACTTCTACCTCGACCTGCACGACGAGCGCTTCGCGGCCCCGTTCGCTGTCTTCCACCAGCGGTTCTCCACCAACACGCTGTCGACGTGGGAGCGCGCCCAGCCGTTCCGCACCCTGTGCCACAACGGCGAGATCAACGCCCTGTGGGGCAACGAGAAGCGCATGCGGGGCCGGGCCAAGCTGGGCACTGCCGCGGTCGGCTTGGGCGACGAGGACATGTTCTTCCCCGTGCTCGACGACGACGACTCCGACTCGGGCAAGCTCGACTCGGCCGTCGAGCTGCTCATGCGGGCCGGGCGCGACCCCCGCCACGTCATGGCCATGGTCATGCCCGAGGCCTGGGAGAACGTGCGCGACCTCGACCCCGAGGTGCGGGGCTTCTACCGCTACCACTCGGCGCTGATGGAGCCGTGGGACGGCCCCGCCGGCGTGGTGTTCACCGACGGGCTGGGCGTGGGCGCGCGCCTCGATCGCAACGGCCTGCGCCCGCTCCGCTACCAGGTCTGCGAGGACGGCTTCATCGCCGTGTGCTCCGAGGTGGGCGCCATCGACATCAGCGGCCACGGCACGGTCGAGCGTGGCCGGCTCGGGCCCGGACAGATGCTGTTCGTCGACCCCACCCGCGGCTTCCTCGACGACCACGCCTGCAAGGAGCGCATCGCCGCAGGGGCGCCGTATGCCCGCTGGGCGGCCGACGGCTTCTACAGGCTCAACCCCGGCGAGGCCGCGCTCGAGGTGCCCGACGACCTCGTGGCCCGCCAGGCCATGCACGGGCTGACCAAGGAAGACCTGGCCATGGTGCTCAAGCCCATGGCCAACGACGCGCACGAGCCCACCTTCTCGATGGGCGACGACTCGCCGCTGCCCAACCTGGCGCCCCGCGCCCGGCCGGTGAGCCACTACCTGCGCCAGCGCTTCGCCCAGGTGACCAACCCGCCCATCGACCCGCTGCGCGAGCGCCTGGTGATGAGCCTGCGCACCGTGCTGGGCCCCCGCACCCCCCTGCTCACCGAGTCGGCCGAGGCGGTCGAGCTGCTGACCCTGCCGTCGTTCTTCCTGTTCCCGTCGGGCATCGACAACCTCGAGCTGACCGACAAGGCACCGTGGCCGGTCATCCCGCTCGACGCCTCTTTCCCTGTGTCCGACGGGCCCGACGGCCTGCGCGTTGCCGTCGATCGGCTCGTCGCCGAGGCGCTCGCCGCCGTCGAGGGCGGGGCCGGCACCCTCATCCTCGATGCCGCCGACGCCGGGCCCGACCGCGCCCCCGTCCCCTCGCTCCTGGCCACCGGCGCCGTGCACCAGGCGCTGGGCGACCGCCGGCTGCGGTCGAAGACCGCATTGGTGGTCGTGGCCGACGACGTGTTCGACGTGCAGGGCTTCGCCACTCTGCTGGGCTACGGCGCCGACGCCATCAGCCCCCGCCTGGCCCTGGCCACGGTGGCCGCCGAAGCCGACCGGGCCGACGACGGCGACCTGACCAGCCCCGAGGCGCAGAGCCGCTTCCAGGCGGCGGTCGAGGCCGGCGTGCTCAAGATCCTGTCCAAGATGGGCATCTCCACGGTCGACTCGTACCGCGGGGCCCAGATCTTCGAGGTGGTCGGTCTGGCCCCCGAGGTCGTCGACGTCTGCTTCACCGGCTCGCCCAACGTGGTGGGCGGCATCGGCTGGCACGCCCTCGGCGAGGACGTGCTGGCCCGGCACGCCGCCGGCTGGGGCGACAGGGCCGACCTGGAGTCGCCCGGCTTCTTCCGGGTGCGCAAGGGCGGCGAGCCGCACAGCAAGGACAAGGACACCACCCAGGCGCTCAACGACCTGACGCTGGTGCAGGACAAGGGCGACGACGGGCAGGACCGCGACATGCTCGTGGCCCACCTGCTGCAGTCGGCCATCCGCTCCGAGTCGTCCGAGCGCTACGACGCCTTCGCCAAGCTGGCCAACGACCGTGCCCTGATCGAGCTGCACGACCTGATCGAGCTGGCCACCCCGGGCGAGCCGATCGGCCTGGACGAGGTCGAGCCCGCCGCCGTCATCGCCCGCCGGTTCTCGACCGGCGCCATGTCGCACGGCGCGCTGTCCAAGGAGGCGCACGAGACGCTGGCCCAGGCCATGAACCTGCTGGGCGGCATGTCCAACTGCGGCGAGGGTGGCGAGGACCCCTACCGGTACCGCACCCGGGGCCAGGGCCGCGACGACAAGAACTCCAAGATCAAGCAGATCGCCTCTGGTCGCTTCGGCGTCACGCCCGAGTACCTCGCCCACGCCGACGAGCTGCAGATCAAGATGGCCCAGGGCTCCAAGCCCGGCGAGGGCGGGCAGCTCCCCGGGCACAAGGTGTCGGCCGAGATCGCCCGCCTGCGCCACACCCAGCCGGGCGTGGGGCTCATCTCGCCGCCGCCCCACCACGACATCTACTCCATCGAGGACCTGGCCCAGCTCATCTACGACCTCAAGCAGGTCAACGCGGCCCAGGTGTCGGTGAAGCTGGTGGCGGAGGACGGCGTGGGCACCATCGCGGCCGGCTGCGTCAAGGCGCTGGCCGACGTGGTGCACATCAGCGGCCAGAACGGCGGCACGGGCGCCAGCCCGCTGTCGTCGATCAAGCACGCCGGCATGCCGTGGGAGCTGGGCCTGGCCGACGCGCAGCGGGCACTGGTCGACAACGGCCTGCGCAGCCGCGTGCGGCTGCGGGTCGACGGCGGGTTCCTCACCGGTCGCCAGGTCATCGTGGCCGCGCTGCTGGGCGCCGACGAGTACAGCTTCGGCACCGCGGCGATGATCGCCGAGGGCTGCATCATGCTGCGGGCCTGCCACCGCGACACCTGCAAGCCCGGGGTGGCCACCCAGCGCCCCCACCTGCGGGCCAACTTCACGGGCACGCCCGAGGGCGTCGCCTCGTACTTCCTGTTCATCGCCGAAGAGGTGCGGGGCTACCTGGCCCAGCTGGGCCTCCGCTCGATCGACGAGGCCATCGGCCGCGTCGACCTGCTGCGGCAGCGCACCACGGGCAACCCGCGGGCCGACGCCATGGACCTGGCGCCGCTGCTGGCGCCGCCGGCCGAGCCCGACGGCCCCCGCCACTTCGTCGAGCGGGTCGAGCTGCAGGACCCCCGGGCCGAGCTCGGCGACCGCCTGCTGGCCGACGCCTTCCGCCCCATCTGGGACGGCGACGACGTCGACCTGTCCTACGAGATCCGCAACGCGGACCGCGCCATCGGGGCGTCGCTGTCGGGCGCCATCGCCCTCGAGTACGGCGAGCTGCCGCCCCGCGGCACAGCCCGGGTCAAGCTGACCGGCTCCGCCGGCCAGAGCTTCGCGGCCTTCCTGGCCCACGGTGTCGAGCTCGATCTCACGGGCGAGGCCAACGACTACGTGGGCAAGAGCATGGGCGGCGGCCTGGTCGTCATCCGGCCGCCGGCGAACGACGCCTCCGAGCTGCCCATCCTGGCCGGCAACACGTGCCTCTACGGCGCCACGGGCGGCGAGCTCCTCGTCGCCGGCGGTGTGGGCGAGCGCTTCGGCGTGCGCAACTCGGGTGCCACCGCGGTGGTCGAGAGCGCCGGCGACCACTGCTGCGAGTACATGACCGGCGGCACCGTCGTGGTGCTGGGCCCGGTGGGGTGGAACCTGGGTGCCGGCATGACCGGCGGACAGGCGTTCGTGTTCGACCGCGACCACGAGCGACTCATCTCCCGCCTCAACCCCGACCTGGTGGACGCGGTCCGGCCCGACACGGCCGCCCTCGAGGAGGTGCGGTGGCTGGTCGAGCGCCACGCGGAGCTGACCGGGTCGCCGCGATCGGCTCTGCTGCTCGAGCACTGGGCCAAGGCGGCGGCGCACGTGTGGCACGTCCTGCCCAAGGACCAGATTCGGCGGTTCGAGGAGAGCCAGGCCGGACGGGTCGCCAACGTCTGATGCGGGTCGATCGGAAACGACCCCGCAATTGCCTGTAGATTCGCCAGTCGTCATGGCTGGGAACGCCCCCCACATACCTGGATGCCGCGATCTGTCCCTGATCGGGGAACGTGTCGCGCGCAGCCTCTTCTCCGCCACGAGCGACCGCGTCGGGCGGCCGGTCACCGTCACCGTCTTCCCGCCCCTGAGCGAGGGCCGCACCCGCGAGGGCTTCGACCGCGCCGCGGCCGTCGCGCAGCGCCTCGGAGCGCACCCGAGCGTGCTCACCATCCACGGGTGGGGCCACGCCGACGACGGCCGGCCGTGGATCGTCACCGAGCCGCAGCCGGCCGAGTCGGTCGACGTCCTGCTCACGATGGACGGCCCGCTCGAGGTCGAGCGGGCGGTGCAGGTGGGCGTGCTGCTGGCCGGGGCGCTCGAGACCGCGCACCGGGCCGGCATCGTGCACGGCGACCTGTCGCCGGCGCGCCTGGTGTTCGGCACCCACGGCGAACCGCTCCTCGTCGAGACCGGGCTGGCGGCGTTCGCGGTGTTCCCCGGGCTGGGCGCCCTCAACAACCCGGTGAGGTACTACGCGCCGCCCGAGGTGCTCGAGCGCACCGACGTCGGCCCCGCCACCGACGTCTACTCGCTGGCGACCACGGTGTACGCCCTCCTGGCCGGTCGCGCTCCCCAGCAGAAGCCGGCCGAGATCACCGACAGCAACGCCTCGCTGCTCCTGCGCATCCTGCAGATGTCCGTGCCGGCCATCGACCGGGCCGACCTGCCGCCGGGGCTCGAGGACGTGCTGCGCGGCCCGCTGTCGGCCAGCCCCGACAAGCGCCCCCAGCAGGCCATCGAGGTGGCCTGGCTGCTGCAGGACGTGCAGCGGCGCGCCGGCTTCGGGGTCACCGAGCCGGTCGTGCTCGACCTGGCCGACCTCGGTGCCGGCGCCAGCGCGCCCTCCCGGCCGCGGGCGGCGGTCGCGCCGACAATGGGATCGGCAGCCGCAGCCACCGAGGCACCGGTGCCGTTCGGCGCACCGTCGGCGCCTGCTCTGCCGGCCGGCGACGTCGTACCCCCGACCGACCCCTGGGCCACGACGGCAGGGCCCCCGACCGACCCCTGGGCGCCCGCCGCCGAACCCCCGGCGGCCGCGTTCTCGCCGCCGGCCCCGCCGGTCGACCCGCCGCCGGAGGTCTTCCCCGAGGCCGACGTCCCACCCCCGACGATCTTCCCGTTCGCCGAGGGGCTGGGCGCGCCCAGGGCCGCAGGCGCCGCGCCCGTCGACGACATGCCGGCCGAGCCCCTGTGGCCGAGCACGTCGCCCGCCGAGCCGGCGCCGGACGCGCTGTGGCCCTCGTCCTGGCCGGCCGACCAGCCGCCGAGCGAGCTGCCGGCGTGGGCCGCCCCGCCGGCCAACGGCGACACACCCGCCTCGGCCGCACCCGCCGAGTCCGTCGCCGCCGGCGACGACGGCGGGTCGATCGACGACGTCGGCGACCTGGCACCGGGCGCGGACGCCGCGCCCACGCTGGCGCCGTTCGGGTACCAGCCGCCCCAGCGGCCGCCCGAGCTCGACGAGCTGCCCGCCTGGTACACCGACCCGCTCCCCAACGCCGACGACCGCACCGGCGGCAACGGCGCCGGCACCGGTACCGCATCGGCGCCTGCCGTCGGCACACCGTGGTCGGCACCGTCCGCCGGCAACGGTCACACCACCGGCGGCGAGCGCCTGCCGGGAGCGGGCGACGAGCTGCGGTCGCTCTTCGGCGAGGTCGTCGGCGACCCGGACGGCCCTGCCGTCCCGGGCCTGCCGACTCGCGACACCGACGCGCCCGCCGGCCGGGCCGGATCCCGACCCGCTCGGCCCGCCGCGGGACCGCCCGCCGATCGATCTCAGCCAGCTCGACGCACCGTTGGGCCCCTCGCCCTACCTGCCCCCGAGCGGAGCCTCCGGCACGACAGACCAGGAGCGCCCGGCGCGGTTGCCCCGCCGCCACGAGGTGCCCAGCTGGCAGCCGCCCGATGGCGACGACTCCCTGGGCGCGGCGCCGCGACTGCCGCGGGCCACCGAGGCCCGGGCCGGCCAGGCGATGCGCGAGCTCGGTACCGGCGAGCCCGGCCCGCGACTCGAGCGTTCTGCGCCGCGCCAGGTCGCACCCGACCGCAGCCGCGAGGCCGGCCCGAGCGCGGCGGCGATGGCCGGCCCGCCGGCGCTGCCGGTCATGGTGCTGATCGGCGTGGTCGCGGTGTTGATCCTGGGTGTCGCCTGGCTCGTGATCACCGGAGACGAGGCCGAGCCGCCGGCCTCGGACCGCCCCACGTCCGAGGCCCCCGACGCCGACGCGGGCGGCGACGCCGGCGCGGAGGTCGTGGTTCCGACCGGCGTGGCGGCCACCGCGGTGCCCGAAGGCATCCAGGTCACGTGGACCGGTGCCGACGACGCCAGCTACGTGGTCACGGTGCTGTCCCCCGACCAGCCGCCCCAGGTGCTCCCGGCCACCATGGGCACGTCGCTGCTGGTGCCCAACGTCGAGCTCAGCTCGGGCGGCGGCCGGTGCTTCACCGTCGCCGCCGCGCCGGTCGGCCAGGGAGCGGCGGGCACGCCCTCGGAGCCGGGCTGCACGCCCGGAGCGGCGATCGAGGGCATGCAGTCCGCCGCGCCCACGGCCCCCGCCGCGCCGGCCGCTGCGGCGGGCTGACCGGGCGCGGACCGGGCTACTCGACCAGTCGCAGTCCCGACGGGCCGATCGACGGCTCGACCTGGGGCAGCTCGACCACGAACTCGGTGCGGTGGCCGGGGAACACGTGCTCGGACATGAGCAGCGGCCGCTCGTCGATCCCGCGGGTGATGCGCTCGCAGCGCAGCACCGGCGAGCCGACCGGCACGGCGAGCAGCTCGGCGTCGGCGCGGCTGGCGGCCGCCGCCCCGATCGTCTGGGTGGCCCCGCCGATGGGCACGTCGACCAGCTCGTAGAACGGTGAGCTCTCGACGTCGGCCCGCGACAGGCGGGCACCCAGCTCCTCAGGGCACCACACGGTGACGCGGGCGAAGGGCTGGCCGTCGGCGTGGTTGACCCGCCGCACCTCGAGCACGGACTCGACACCGAGCACCTGGCGGACCCGGGGCGGTGCGGTGACGAACCGGAAGCCCACGATGTGGCGCTCGGACCCGACGCCGAGCTCGTCGAGCTGGGCCTCGATCGTGCCGAGCCGGCCGAGCGACTGGCGCACGGGATCGCTGGCCACGAACCAGCCGAACCCCTGCCGCGCGTCGATGAGCCCCTCGTCGCGCAGCAGCTCGAGCGCCTTGCGGACCGTGACGCGGCTCACCTCGTAGGCTGCGGACATCTCGCTCTCGCTGGGAAGCAGGGCGCCCGCCGCCAGCTCACCGCTCTCGACGCGGTGGCGCAACTCGTCGGCGATGGCTCGGTAGCGGACCTCACGCACTTGTCGAGACCTCCAGAACTTGTCATATACTTGTCTACATTCGTCCGCCGACGCAAGGGGCCTCCGCGCACATGGCCGTCTCCGCCACCACTCCCATCGAGCTCGTCGACGAGGTCTACGCCCGGCTGCCCCAACGCGTGGCGCTGGGGCGCGAGCGGCTGGGCCGCCCCCTGACCCTCGCCGAGAAGATCCTGGTCAACCACCTGCGCGATCCTCACGGCCAGCAACTCGAGCGGGGCCGCAGCTACGCCGACTTCGACCCCGACCGGGTCGCCATGCAGGACGCCACGGCCCAGATGGCGCTGCTGCAGTTCATGACCGCCGGTCTGCCCGAGGCGGCGGTGCCGTCCACCGTGCACTGCGACCACCTCATCCAGGCCAAGGCGGGCGCCGACATCGACCTCAAGTTCGCGGTCGACGTCAACAGCGAGGTGTACGGGTTCCTACGCTCGGTCTCGGCCAAGTACGGCATCGGCTTCTGGAAGCCGGGCTCCGGCATCATCCACCAGGTCGTGCTCGAGAACTACGCCTTCCCCGGCGGCATGATGATCGGCACCGACAGCCACACCCCCAACGCGGGCGGCATCGGCATGATCGCCGTCGGCGTGGGCGGCGCCGACGCGGTCGACGTCATGACGGGTTTCCCGTTCAACGTGCGCTGGCCCCAGCTCATCGGCGTGCACCTCACGGGCGAGCTGTCGGGCTGGACCGCCCCCAAGGACGTCATCCTGCGGGTGGCCGAGATCCTGACCGTCAAGGGCGGCACCGGCGCCATCGTCGAGTACTTCGGTCCCGGCGCCGACGCGCTGTCGACCACGGGCAAGGCGACCATCTGCAACATGGGCGCCGAGATCGGCGCCACCACGTCGCTGTTCAGCTTCGACGACAAGGGTCTCGCTTACCTGAAGGCGACCGGTCGCGAGGCGCTGGCCGACGCGGCGGCGACGGCGATGGCCGACCTGCGACCCGACCCCGAGGTGGCCGCCGACCCCGGCAGCTACTTCGACCAGGTCATCGAGATCGACCTGTCCACCCTCGCAGCCCATGATCAACGGCCCTCACTCCCCCGACCGGGCCCACAAGGTCAGCGAGGTCGGCGACCACGCCCGGGCCGAGGGCTGGCCGACGGACATCTCGTCCGCCCTCATCGGCTCGTGCACCAACTCGTCCTACGAGGACATCACCCGCGCCGCGTCGATCGCCCGAGTGGCGGCGGCGCACGGCATCACGGCCAAGACCGAGCTGCTCATCACACCGGGCTCCGAGCAGGTGCGCGCCACGATCGAGCGCGACGGCCTGCTGGCCGACCTCGAGGCCATCGGCGGCACCGTGCTGGCCAACGCCTGCGGCCCCTGCATCGGCCAGTGGAGCCGTCCCGGCGCGGCCAACGGCGAGCCCAACACCATCGTCAACAGCTACAACCGCAACTTCCCCAAGCGCAACGACGGCAGCGCCAACACGCTGTCGTTCGTGACCAGCCCCGACGTGGTGGTGGCGCTGGCCCTGGCCGGCACCCTCGACTTCGATCCGCTCAACGACACGCTGACCGCGGCGTCGGGCGACCAGGTGCGGCTCGAGCCGCCCGTCGGCGAGCAGCTCCCGGCGCAGGGCTTCGACCCCGGCGAGTCGGGCTTCGTCGCCCCGCCCGCCGACGCGGGCGAGGTGGTGGTCGAGGTGGCGTCCGACAGTGAGCGGCTGCAGCTCCTCGACGCCGTTCGAGCCGTGGGACGGCAAGGACTACGTCGAGCTCCCCGTGCTCATGAAGGCGTCGGGCAAGTGCACCACCGACCACATCTCCGCAGCGGGGCCGTGGCTCAAGTTCCGCGGCCACCTCGAGAACATCTCGGGCAACCTGTTCCTCGGCGCGATCAACGCCTTCCGCGAGGCCGAGGCCGGGCACGGGAAGGATCCGCTCGACGGCGAGGTCCGCTCGTACCCCGACATCGCCCGCCACCTCCACACCCAGGGCGTGAGCTGGTGCGCCATCGGCGACGAGAACTACGGCGAGGGCAGCTCCCGCGAGCACGCGGCCATGGAGCCCCGGTTCCGGGGCGGCAAGGTGATCTTCGCCCGCAGCTTCGCCCGCATCCACGAGACCAACCTCAAGAAGCAGGGCATGCTGGCCCTCACCTTCGCCGATCCGTCGACCTACGACGCCATCGGCGAGGACGACACGATCAGTGTGCTGGGTCTGGCCGACCTGGCGCCCGACGCACCTGTACGGTGTGCGATCCACAAGCCGGACGGTGCCACGGTCGAGTTCCAGGCCACGCACACGATGAACGATGAGCAGATCGAGTGGTTCACGGCGGGCAGTGCCCTGAACATCATCCGCGGCAAGCACGCCCGCTGACCGACCCGGAGAGCGAGCTGGCCCCGGCCCGCCTGCTCGGCATCGACCACGTGCAGTTGGCGATGCCGGGCGGCGAGCCGGCCGAACGCGAGGCCGAGCGCTTCTACCGCGACGTGCTCGGCCTCGAGCGCGTCCCCAAGCCGGCCGACATGGCCGTCCGCGGCGGGTGCTGGTTCGAGGGGCCGTCCGTGCGGCTGCACCTCGGCGTCGACGCCGACTTCCGCCCGGCCAGGAAGGCCCACCCGGCGCTGCTGGTCGACGATCTCGACGTCGTGTGCCAGCGCATCGTCGCCGCCGGCGGCGAGGTCCACTCGGCCGACGGCCTGCCCGGGGTGTCGCGGATCCACACCGACGACCCGTTCGGCAACCGCATCGAGCTGATCCAGGCGGTCGGCCCATCGTTCGAGACGTTCGAGACGATGGCCGAGCACTCGATCTTCCCGCTCGCTCTCGTCGACAACACGGGCACCATCGCCTGGGTGAGCGAGTCGATCGAGCGCTTCTTCGGCTGGCGCGCCGACGAGCTGGCGGGTGAGAGCTTCGCCAAGGTCATCGCCCCCGAGTCGCTGCCGGCGGTGTTCGACGCGTTCACCGCCATCGACGACGCGTTCGAGGTCACGCCCTGGGGAGGTGTCGGGTTCCCCGCCGACCTCGTGCGGGCCGACGGCACGGTCAGCGCCTGCGAGCTGTCGGTGCTCACCACCCAGCGCACCGGCCTGCCCTGGTACGTCATCACCGTGCGGCGGGTGGGCTACGAGCGGGCGCTCGACCTGGCGGTGCAGGCCATGGCCGAGGGCGCCGGCCTGGCCGACATCATGGCCCGCCTGGTGGGCGCGCTCGAGCACATGGCCCCCGACTCGAGCGTCGCCATCGGCGACCGCTGGACCGGCGAGCAGTTCGCGGTCGTCGCCGGAGCACCGTCGCACCTGCTGCAGGCCGACGGCGCCTCCCCGTGGGCTCGGGCGCTCGCCTCCGGCACCGACGTCTGGGTGCCCGACCTCGACGGCCTGCCCGCCCCCCTGGCGGCGCTGGCCATGGCCGAGGGCTACCAGGCCTGCTGGGTGCACCCCATCACGGCGCCGGGCGAGCGGGTGCCGATCGCCGCCATCGTGATGTGGCGCACCCGCGCCGGTCCCCCGACCCGGTTCACCTGGACGACCGTCACCCGTGTGGGCCAGCTGCTGCGGCTCACGTTGCAGTGGCACGGCAGCCACCGAACGCTGCAGTACGCGGCGACCCACGACCAGCTCACCGGGCTGGCCAACCGCCAAGCCTTCCTCGAGCGCCTCGACACCGTGGCGGCCGCCCGCGAGGGCCGGGCCGCGGTGCTGTTCCTCGACCTCGACCACTTCAAGCCCATCAACGAGACCCTGGGGCACCCGGTGGGCGACCGCGTGCTCGCCATCATCGCCGACCGGCTGGTCGGCGTGCTTCGCCCCGGCGACCTGGTCGCCCGCATCGGCGGCGACGAGTTCGCGGTTCTGTGCGAGCGGCTCACCGAGCCCGATGACGTCGAGCCCGTCGCCCAGCGGCTGCTGGCGGCCGTGCGCGAACCGATACGCCCGCAGCCAGACGTCGCCACCGACGTGCGGGTCGACGCCAGCATCGGCATCACCCACCTCGACCCCGCCGAGGGCGTCGACACGACGCTGGCCCGCGTCGACCAGGCCATGCGCGAGGCCAAGTTCACCGGGCGCGGCCGCTGGGTGCGCTACCCGGTGCCCTGAGTGCCGCTCGGTCCACGGCCTCGCCGCGGCTCGGCCTCAGTCCTCGCCGGGACGGCGTTCGGCCTCGTCGCCGTCGTCGACGATGTGGCCCGACGGGTAGGTGAGCGCCAGCTCCTCGGGGGTGGGGTCGTGGTGCCGCCGGGCGTCGGCCGGCAGCAGGTCGACGATGGCCTCCATCATGCGCCGGGTGTCGGCCTTGGGCGATCGGAACTTCAGCTCGACGGGGTCGCCGACCCGGACGCGCACCGTGGGCGGACTGGTGAGGTTCCAGACCCGCGGGAGGCGCTCCGACCGGGGCCACACCTCCTCGGTGCCCCACAGGCCGATGGGGATGACGGGCACCTTGCTGAGGGCGGCCAGCCGGGCGGCGCCCCAGCGGCCCGACAGCTCGGGGTCGAAGAAGGCCCGGCCCCGGGGGATCGTGCCCTGCGGCATGATGGCGACCAGCTCGCCGCTGGCCAGGGCCGCGGCCGCCGCCACCAGCGGCTCGTCCGACCCGGTGCCCCGGTCGACCCGGATGCCGCCCAGCGCCCGGGCGATCTGACCGACGACCGGGGCGTCGAAGACCTCCTTCTTGCCCAGGAACCGCACGGCCCGCCCCCGGCGGGCGAACGTCGCCCCGAGCGCCAGCGGGTCGAAGTAGCTGCGGTGGTTGGCCACGACGATGGCGGGACCGGCCTCGGGTATGCGCTCGACGCCGTCGATGTCGAAGCGCACCCAGGGCAGCAGCTCGGGCCGCACCACGGTCTGCACGACCCGCTGCGGCTCGATGCCGAGCAGGGGCACCTTGGGCACGCCGGCGGGCACGTCGAGGTGGGTGACCGGCCATCGGCGCACCGTGGCCAGGGCCAGCAGCCGAGGGTCGGGGTTGACGGCCACCGGGTGGCCGACGGCCCCCAGCAGCGGGATGTCGTAGTACGTGTCGCAGTAGGCCCAGCTCGCGTCGAGCGTCGACGCCGTGGTCGGCGGCCCAGGCCCGCACGGCCCGCAGCTTGCCCGGGCCCCACACGAACTCGCCGTCGATGGTGCCGTCGTAGCAGCCGTCGGCGTCAGGCCGTAGCGGGTGGCGATCACGTCGTCGAAGCCGAGCCGCTCGGCGAGCGGCCGGATCATGTCGTCGGGCGTGGTGGTGGCCAGGACGAGCCGCCGGCCCGCGGCGTGGTGGTCGTCGATGAGGAGGCGGGCGAAGGGCTGGACAGCGGCGGCCAGGTCGTCGGCGGCCTTCTCGCCGGCCAGGCGCACCTGGTCGCGCCGCCAGCCCTTGGCGAACCGGGCCGCCTGGCGGGTGAGGATCATCGACGGCCGGGTCTCGCCCACCACGTCGAACAGCCGGTAGACGAGGCCCTCGCCCGGGATGCTGCGGTCGGAGATCACGCCGGCCTCTCGCAGCGCGTCGGTGATCACCGGGCCGCTCGCCCCCCGCAGCAGGGTGCGGTCCAGGTCGAAGAACGCGGCGCCGGTCATCGAGGGAACCGTACTCCGCTGGTCTCGGCGGAAAACGAGAGGAGCCGACCGCGGGTGGATCGGTCGGCTCCTGGCAGGTGCTACGCATCGGGAGGGGGGATCCGTCTGCGGCACTCTGTTGTGCGGAGCGGCTCGGTGGGGGGCACCGGATGCCGCTCGGCTGTTGAGGTCATTGTGCGACGCAACTAGCAATTCGTCAAACAGTTCCTGGCGATAGGTGCCATCATCATGAGCGATGGACCTCCGCCAGCTCGCCGCCCTCGCCGCCGTCGCCGACGCCGGATCGTTCTCGGCCGCGGCCCGCCGCCTGCACACCGTGCAGTCGAACGTGTCGACCCACGTCGCCCGGCTCGAGCGCGAGCTGGGCGCCACGCTCGTCGACCGCTCCACCGGGCCCTGACCGACGAGGGCGACGTGGTCGTCGAGCGGGCCCGCCGCATCCAGCACGAGATCGAGTCGCTGCGTGCCGACGTGGCCTCGATGCTTCACGAGGTCTCCGGCGCGGTGCGACTCGGCTGCATCGGCACCATCGGCCGCTGGCTGGTCCCCCGCCTGCTCGAGCTGATGGCGGACCGCCACCCCAAGGTGCACGTGGTCGTCGTCGACGCCACCACCACGTCGCTCGTCCCCCAGGTCGTGGCCGACAGCCTCGACCTGGCGGTCGTCAACCTGCCCCTCAACCCCGCCGAGCTGGCCACCGAGCCCCTCTTCGACGAGGACCGCATCATCCTCGCCCCCAACGGCCACCCGCTGGCCGCGCACGCCCGCGTCCAGCTCGCCGAGCTGGCCGACCACCCCCTGCTGCTCGAGCCGCGCGGCACCGCGTTCCGCGACGAGCTCGACGACGAGGCCGCCCGCATCGGCATCGAGCTGAACGCGCAGGCCGAGGTCGACGGCATGCGCCTGCTCGCCTCGCTGGCCTTCGAGGGCTTCGGCGCCGCCGTGCTGCCGGCCACCGCCGCCCCGCCGTGGATCGAGATGGCCTGCCGGCGCGTGGGGGTCGACGGGCTGACCCCGCGGTCGGTCGGGCTCGCCACCCCGCGCCGCGGCCGCCTGTCCGCCCCGGCGCGCGCGGTGCGTGCCGCCATCCGCGAGCTGGTGGCGGCGTCCGAACAGCACGGCGTCCACCCCACCGTCCATCCGACAGGCGACGCGTGACCGCCCCATTACCCGTGCAGCCGGCACAGGTGAGACGGCCGCACGAGGCACTAGCGTGAATCCGGATTCGCCCGACAGAAGGAGCACCGCCCCCGTGCCCGAGAGCATCACGATCACCGACAACCGCAGCGGCGAGTCGGTCGAGGTCCCGATCGTCGACGGGGGCGTCGACGCCAGCGCGTGGCGCAAGCTCCTGCCCAACGTCTGGTTCTACGACCCGGCGTTCAGACCACGGCGGCCACCACGAGCGCCATCACCGAGATCGACGGCGACGCCGGCATCCTGCGCTACCGCGGCTACCCGATCGAGCAGCTGGCCGAGAGCTCGACCTACCTCGAGGTCGCCTACCTGCTCATCCACGGCGAGCTGCCCACGGCCGAGCAGTACGAACCAGTGGGTGCACGACATCACGTACCACACGTTCATCCACGAGAACGTGCGCAAGCGGTTCCTCGAGGGCTTCCACTACGACGCCCACCCGATGGGCATGCTCGTGTCGGCGGTGGCCGCGCTGTCGACCTTCTACCTCGACGCCAAGGACATCGGCGACCCCGACGTCCGCTACAAGCAGATCGTCCGGCTCATCGCCAAGATGCCGACGCTCGCCGCCGCCTGCCACCGCTTCAGCGTGGGCATGCCGTTCGTCTACCCCGACAACTCGCTGGGCTTCACCGCCAACTTCCTGTCGATGATGTGGAAGGTGGCCGAGCCCCGCTACGACGCCAACCCGGCGCTGGCCCAGGCGCTCGACGTGCTGTTCATCCTCCACGCCGACCACGAGCAGAACTGCGGCACCACGGCCATGCGCATCGTCGGCCTCGGCGCACGCCGACCCCTACAGCTGCGTCGCCGCCGCCACCGCCGCGCTCTACGGCCCCCGCCACGGCGGCGCCAACGAGGCCGTCATCAAGATGCTCAACGAGATCGGGTCGATCGACGAACGTCGACGCCTTCGTCAAGCGGGTCAAGGCGGGCGAGGTCAAGCTCCAGGGCTTCGGCCACCGCGTCTACAAGAACTACGACCCGCGGGCGAAGATCATCAAGGAGACGGCCGACGAGGTCTTCGAGGTCACCGGGCAGCAACCCGCTGCTCGACATCGCCCTCAAGCTCGAGGAGGTCGCCCTGTCCGACGAGTACTTCACGTCGCCGCAAGCTGTACCCCAACGTCGACTTCTACTCGGGCCTGATCTACCAGGCGATGGGCTTCCCCATCGAGATGTTCACGGTGCTGTTCGCCATCCCCCGCATGTCCGGCTGGCTGGCCCACTGGGTCGAGCTGCTCGAGCAGGACCAGAAGATCGCCCGGCCCCGCCAGCTCTACGTCGGCGCCGGCGAGCGCAACTACGTGCCCCTCGCCCAGCGCGGCTGAGTCGCCCGCCCGTGCACGCCGTCACCATCGTCGACGACGGCGCGCTCGCGTGGCGCGAGCACGCCGACCCCATCCCCGGCACCGGCGAGCTGCTGGTGCGGGTGCGCGCCGCGGGCGTGTGCCGCGGCGACCTGATGCAGCGCGACGGCATGTACGCGCCGCCGCCCGGCACCGCGCCGCCCGAGCTGCCCGGCATGGAGCTGGCGGGCGAGGTGGCTGCAGTGGGCGGCGGGGTCCGCCGGTTCTCGCCGGGCGACCGGGTCATGGCCGTGGTCGCGGGCGCCGGGCAGGCCGAGCTGGCCGTCGTGCCCGAAATGGTGGCCCTGCCGGTGCCCGACGGCGTGTCCTGGGTGCAGGCCGGGGGGTTCCCCGAGAACTACACCACCGCGCACGACGCGCTGTTCAGCCAGTGCGGGCTCGCCATGGGCGAGCGGGTGTGCATCCACGGCGGCGCCGGTGGCGTGGGCACGGCCGCGGTCGAGCTGGCCGTGGCAGCGGGATGCGAGGTCGTCGCCACGGTGCGCAACCAGGCGTCGCGCGCCGGGGTGGCGGCGCTCGGCGCCACGGTCCTCGCTCCCGACTCGTTCGGCGACGAGGGGCCGTTCGACGTCATCCTCGAGCTGGTGGGGGCCTCGAACATGCCCGCCAACCTGCACGCCCTCGCGACCGGGGGCCGCATCGCGGTCATCGGGGTGGGCGCCGGGTTCGCAGCCGAGGTCAACCTGCTGGCGCTCATGGCCGCCCGCGGCCGCATCCACGGGTCGACGCTGCGGCCCCGTCCGCTCGAGGAGAAGGCGACCGTGGCGCGGCGTATGGAGCGGCACGTGCTCCCCCTGCTCGCCCGCGGTGCGTTGACCGTGCCGATCGCGGCCACCGTCCCGCTGTCCGAGGCGGCCACCGCCTACGAGCGGTTCGCGGCGGGCGGCAAGCTCGGGAAGATCGTCCTGATCGCCGAGTGAGCGCGGGCAGCGACGCGCGGTTGTCGCCTACGGTCGCATCACAGTCCCCGCATCCGGGAGGTCCATGTGCGCACCATCGGCAACATCCTGTGGCTCGTGCTGGCCGGGTTCTGGCTCGCGGTCGGCTACGTCATCGCCGGCATCATCATGTGCCTGCTGATCGTGACGATCCCGTTCGGCCTGCAGGCGTTCAAGCTCGCCAACTACACCCTGTGGCCCTTCGGGCGAACGGTGGTCCAGCGGTCCGACGCCTCCCCCGCGCTGGGCTGCCTGGGCAACGCGATCTGGCTGATCCTCGCGGGCATCGCCATGGCCATCGTGCACCTGGTGGCGGGCGTGATGCTCTGCCTGACGATCATCGGCATCCCGCTCGGCATCGCCTGCTTCAAGCTCATCCCGCTGGCGCTGCTGCCGTTCGGCAAGGAGATCGTGCCGATCGACCAGGTGCCGCAGGGCGTCGTCACCGTCTACTACCCGCCGCCCACGCTCGGGGGCGACCAGCCGTCGCGGTGAGGCCGCCGCTACCGAGGCGCGCTCAGCTCACGTGGCCGCCAGCGTCGCCGCCGGCAGCGGGATGACCGTCGCCGCGGCCTGCACCGTGTCGGCGACCGTGAACCAGACCGACAGGTGGTCGTCGGTCTCCTCGACCAGCAGCTCGACGCTCGCACCCGCGGCGATGCCCGGCCCGTACTCGATGACCGCCCGGTGGGGGCGGCCCAGCAGCGCGTGGGCGAACGCCGCCCCCGGCTCGATCTGCTCCTCGACCGCCGCCCAGTAGGCCGCGTTGTTGACGTGGCCGATCAGGTCGATGTCGACCGCCCGCAGCGGCCAGGGCTCGGCCGCCGCCCCCACGGGCGGGTCGCCGAGCCACAGGCGACTGGACACCCTGCGCCCGCCGGCCGCCTCGCCGTAGATGTCGAGGAACCGCTGGGTGAGGCGGGCCGGCGTCATCGTCGCCACGTCGACCTGGATCCACAGCGTCGAGACCTCGATGCGGCCACCGCCGTCGCCGACCATCGTGTTGCGACGCTCGGCCCACCGTCCCCCCAGGCCGCCGCACCAGGTCGCCTGGTCGACCCACTCGCGCCAGCGGGGCGGGCGGTGTACGTCGATGACCACGCGGCGCACCACCCAGGTCACGACGTCGTCGTCGATGCCGCTGTCCGCGGTGTCGTCGTTGCCGATGTCCTGCAGGTAGCGGGCGCACGAGTCGAGCCGCAGCCGCCCCGTGGGGTCGGCGTCGGCCAGTCGCACGCGGCGGCCCTTGCGGAACACGCGGCCCTGGGCCGGCAACGGCACGAGCGGTTCGTCGATCACGGTGCCCGGTTCTAGTGCAGCCGTGAGCACGCCGGCGCCTTCGCCGTCGCGAGCCCGCTGGCGTGTCGGGCAGACTCGCGGGCGATGAACGGCGTCGGCACCCTCGACTGGAGCCCTGCCCTCGACCGGCCCGACCTCCTGGCGGAACCCGTCACCGCCGCGTTGACCAGCGCGCCGCTCGGCGACGGCGCCGCATCCGTGCTGGTGGCCGAGATCGACCCCGGCCTGGCCGACACCGCGGCCTTCTGTGCGGCCTACGACGTCGGCCTCGACATCTCGGCCAACTGCGTCGTGCTGGCCGCGAAGCGGTCGGGCGCCACGCAGCTCGCCGCCTGCCTGGTGCTCGCCACCACCCGGGCCGACGTGAACGGCCTGGCCCGCCGCACGCTCGAGGCCCGCAAGGCGTCGTTCGCGGCGATGGACGCGGCGGTGGCCGAGACCGGCATGGAGCACGGCGGCATCACCCCGGTCGGCCTCCCGCCCGGGTGGCCGCTGCTGGTCGATGCCGCCGTCGCCGCCACCGAGCGGGTCATCGTCGGCAGCGGCGTGCGCCGCTCGAAGCTGCTGTTGCCGGGCGCGCTCGCGGCGTCGCTGCCCCGCGCGCAGGTGGTCGAGGGGTTGGGCGTCCCGGCGCCGGCCTGAGCCCGATCCTGCGGGTCAGGCCGGGCTCAGCGCGAGGCGGAACCCTCGCAGCCACAGGCCGGGCTCGCCCTCCCAGTCCATCGACGGGTCGCGCACGAACCCCAGCCGCTCGTAGAGGCGGTGGGCCGTGGTCATGCGGTCGGTCGAGTGGAGCACGAGCTGCCCGCGGCCGGCCGCCCGGGCGCGGTCGATGCAGGCCCGGGTGAGCGCCTCGCCGACGCCGCGCCCCTGCGCCGTGGCGGCCACGGCCAGCATGCGGATGCCCGCCGCGTCCGGCTCGGTGAACTCGGCGGACGGCGACGAGGGGTCGGGTGCGTAGGTGACGCCGCCCACGACCGCGCCGCCGCGTCGTCGTCCACCGCCACGAGCACGTCGGCCCCGACCGCCCTGGCCGCCACGTCGCGCAGCTCGTCGGCATAGTCGCTGCCCACCGTGGCCGGGTCGACCGCGGCGTAGGCGGCGACCGTCAACTCGCCCAGGACGGCATACTCGTCCGGTCGGGCCAGGCGGACCTGGAGCGTGGTCATCGGCGATGCACGGTACAGGTCGGAATCGAGCGCTCCCCCGCGGTTTCGCTACCGTCGCCCGCCATGGAGTTCGCCCTGTCCCCCGAGTTGCTCGCCCTGCGCGACGAGGCTCTCAAGGTCGGCCGGGTGGCCGCCGAGCGGGCCGAGGTCCCCGAGGACACGTGGATCACCGGCCACGACCGGGCCTTCGCCGAGGAGCTGGGCGCCCGCGGCTGGCTGGGCATGACGTGGCCGGTCGAGCACGGCGGCGGCGGGCGCGACATCCTCGAGCGGTTCGTCGTCTTCGAGGCGCTGATCAGCGTGGGAGCACCCATCGCCGCCTCGTGGTTCGCCGACCGGCAGATGGGGCCCAGCCTGCTGCAGTTCGGCACCGACGAGCAGCGGGCCCGGTGGCTTCCCGGCATCATCGCCGGCACCTCGATGTGGTGCATCGGCATGAGCGAGCCCGACGCCGGGTCCAACGTCGCCGGCATCCGCACCCGGGCCGAGCGCGACGGCGACGAGTGGGTGGTCAACGGGCAGAAGATCTGGACCTCCGGCGCCGCCGACGCCGACTGGTGCTACCTCATCGCCCGCAGCGACCCCGACGCCAGGCCCCACGAGGGCCTGTCCGAGCTCGTGGTCGACATGCGCTCGCCCGGGGTGACGGTCAAGCCGATCCTCGACATGACCGGCAGCCGCCACTTCTGCGAGGTGTTCTTCCAGGACGTGCGGGTGCCGGCCGCCAACCTGGTGGGCGAGCTCAACGGTTCGTTCCGGCAGGTCATGCGGCAGATGGAGCACGAGCGGGGCGGCATCGACCGGCTGGTCTCCAACCGCAGGCTCTACGACGACGTTCGCCCGCTGGCCGACACGTCTGACCCGCTGGTGCGCCAGGAGGTCGCCGCCATCGAGACCGGCTACCGCATCGGCCGCCTGCTGGTGCTGCGCGAGACGCTGGGGCAGGGCCCCAACCAGTTCTCGGCGGCGACGAAGACGTTCTGCACCGAGCTGGAGCAGCGCATCGCCAACTTCTGTGGCCGGGTTCTGGGCCCCCGGGCGCTGCTCGCCGAGCCGGGCCTGGCCCACCGCGTGAGCCGCAACATCTGCTACGCACCCGGCTACACGATCATGGGCGGCACCACCCAGATCCTGCGCAACATCCTGGGCGAACGCACCCTGGGCCTGCCCCGCGAGCCCCGCCCCGCCTGACACCGAGCCCCGCCCGGCCGGCTCACAGACGGCGGACCGGCGGGAGCGGGTCGCGATCGACCGGGGCCGCCCGCACCTGGGCGTCGACGATCGCCACCGCCCCAGGAGACACGATGACCGGGTTCAGCTCCAGGCCGGTGATCTCGGGCACCTCGTCGACCAGGGCTCCCACCCGCAGGAGCAGGTCTTCGAGGTGGGCCGTGGCGTGGGCATCGAGCAGCTCGGCGATGGGCAACCCGGCCACGAAGCGGTGGGCGTCGACGTCGGTCAGCGGCAGCACGTGGGCCTGGGCCGGGGCGACCTCGCTGGCGACACCGCCGGGCCCCAGGGTGAGCACCGGGCCCACGACCGGGTTGTCGACGACGGCGACGGCCACGTCGACCCCGGGCGCCGCCATCGGCTGGACCACCACCGGCCACACGGCGTCGCCCAGCGCCGCCTCCATCCGGACGAGCGTCGCCCGCAGCTCGGCCTCGTCGTGCACGTCGAGCGCCAGGCCGCCCACCTCCGTCTTGGCCAGGCGAGTGCGGCTCACGGCCTTGACCGCCACGGGGTAGCCGACGTCGCTGGCCGCCGCGGCCGCCGCGTCGGCGTCGCTGGTGACCCGCGAGGGCACCATGGGCAGCCCGGCCGCGGCCAGCAGGTCGACGGCGGTCGCGGTGGGGAGCGAGCCCTCGTGGCCGGTGGACAGGGCGTGGGTCACCCGGCGGCGTGCCTCGGCGGTCGCCGCGCCGTCGGGCACGGTGGCGTCGCCCTCGGGCGCGGCTCGCCACCGGGCGTACCGGGTGACCCGACCGAGCGCGTAGGCCGCGTCGTCGGGGAAGTCGAACACGGGGATGTCGGCCGCGCCCGGCGGCGAGATGGTGGTCGGGTGGGGTCCGAACACGCACGCGAGCAGGGTCTTGCCGAGCGCGTCGGCACGCGCGGCGGCCACCGCCGCCACCAGGTCCGCCGTCGACTGCCGGGGCGCCGGCGCACACACCACGAGCACGCTGTCGACGCCGTCGTCGGCCAGCAGGGCCCGCAGGGCCCGGGTGAGGTCGGCCCCGCCGGCCTCGAAGCCCAGGTCGACCGTGCTGGCCCGCAGGCGGGCGCCGGTGCCGTCCTCGCCGCCGACCGCCTCGCGCACGCCCGGCCCGACCGTCGCCAGGGTGAGGCCGGCGTCGACGCAGGCGTCGGCCGCCAGCGCCAACGACCCGCCGCCGTTGCCGACCAGCGCCACCCGGTGGCCCGCCGGCAGCGGCTGGCAGGTGAGGACCCGGGCGACGTCGAGCTGCTGGGCCAGCGTGTCGACACGGATGATCCCGGTCTGCTCGACCAGTGCCTCGAGCGTGTCGGCCGCCAGCTCGCCGCCCTCGCTGGGGTAGGCGCGCGCTGCCCCGCCGCTCTTGACGGCCACGATCGGCTTGGTGCGCGACAGCTCGCGGGCGATGCGGCTGAACTTGCGGGCGTTGCCGAACGACTCGAGGTAGAGCAGCACGAGCTCGGTGCGGTCGTCGTCGGCCCAGTACCGCAGCAGGTCGTTGGCCGACACGTCGGCCCGGTTGCCGATGGCGGCGAACGACGAGGCCCCCAGCCCGGCCTCGCCGATGCGGTCGAGCAGCGCCCCGCCGATGGTGCCGGACTCCGACAACAGGGCCACGGGCCCCCGGCGAGGGTTGGGCGTGGCGAAGGTGGCGTGCAGCCGCACGGCCGGGTCGGTGTTGATCACGCCCAGGCAGTTGGGCCCCAGGAGCCGGACGCCGAATCGCCGGGCGGCTCGCAGCGCGGCCGCGGACAGCGCCGCGCCGTCCGGGCCGGACTCGGCGAAGCCGGCCGAGATGACGATGACCGCCTTGACGCCCTTGCGGCCGCAGTCCTCGATGATCTGGGGCACCTCGACCGCTGGCACGACCACCACGGCGAGGTCGACCGGCCCGTCGATATCGGCGATGGTCGCCACCGCGCGCACGCCGCCGACGTGCTCGGCGTGCGGGTTCACCGGGTACACCACGCCGTTGAAGTCGTGGGCCAGCAGGTTGCGCAGCACGGCGTGGCCCACGCCGTGGCGCTCGCGTCCGGCGCCGATGACCGCCACCGACCCGGGAGACAGCAACCGCCGCACGGCCTCGGCCTCGGCCCGCTGCGCCCGGGCCTCGATGGCCGCCTCCGCGGCAGGGGTCGGCTGCAGGTCGAGGTGCACCTCGATGACGCCCTCCTCGAACGTGCTGCGCACCTGGAACCCGGCGGCGCGGAACACCCCGACCATGCGCTGGTTGGTCGGCAGCACCGTGGCGGTGAAGGCACTGATGCCCGCCCGCCTCGCCGCCTCGGCCAGGTACTCGAGCAGGAGCGTGGCCATGCCCCGGCCCCGATGGGCGTCGTCGACGAAGAACGCCACCTCGGCCTCGGACCGCAGCGGCCAGCGGTCGTAGCGGGCCACGCCCACCATCACGTCGTCGCGCAGCGCCACGAAGGCCATGCGGTCGACGTAGTCGACGTGGGTCAGGCGGTCGACCTCGTCGTCGGCCAGGCGGGGGTGGGGCGTGAAGTAGCGGAAGTAGATGCTCTCGGGCGACTGCCGGCCGTGGAAGTCGACGATGCGGGCCCCGTCGTCGGGACGGATCGGCCGGATGCGGACCGTGCCGCCGTCGGACAGCACCACGTCGGCGTCCCATTCGGCCGGGTAGCCGTGCGGGATGGGTACCTCGGTCGTGGTCGTCAGGTCCTCCACCGGGCCGAGGGTAACGGTGACCAAGGGTGTCGGGGATCACCCCCGACGTGCCCCGGGCGGGATCGATACCGACAACGGGCGCGCTAGCGTCACGCCTCGTGCCGCCATCGGCGGGCACGTCGGAGGGCACGGCGGAAAGGAGCCCCGGGTGAGGCGCACGTTCACATCGGTCATCGCGCTCGGCCTCGTGTCGACCCTGGCGGTCGCGTGCGCTCAGCCCGCGGACGACACCCTGCTGACCAGCGGGTCACCGGGAGGCGGGCCCTCGGCCCCCAACAGCTCCGACGACCCCGCGGCGGTGGCCGACCGGGCGGTCGCCGACGTGACCGCCTACTGGGAGCAGACCTACCCCGAGGTCTACGGCAATGAGTTCGTGCCGGTGGCCGGCTTCTACCCCTACGGGCCCGACACCGCGTCGCCGCCGTGCGGCTCGCCCCCGCCCCAGTACGAAGAGATCGC
Organism: uncultured Acidimicrobiales bacterium; assembly: GCA_963735395.1. Classification (GTDB taxonomy): domain Bacteria; phylum Actinomycetota; class Acidimicrobiia; order Acidimicrobiales; family VFJN01; genus ZC4RG19. Next base: position 333,364 of record CAVTKV010000007.1, read on the forward strand.
CGACAACGCCTTCTACTGCCCGGGCGACGACATCATCGCCTGGGACGAGGCCACGCTCATGCCCCAGCTCAACCAGGAGTTCGGCGCGTTCACCGTGGCCATCGTCATCGCCCACGAGTACGGCCACGCCATCCAGGACCGCTTCGGCACCAGCGACCGCACCGTCGACCTCGAGCTGCAGGCCGACTGCTTCGCCGGGTCATGGACGGCGCGCGTGGCCGACGGCGACGCCCAGGGCTTCGAGCCCGACGACATCGACCTCGACAAGACCGTGGCCGGCATGATCGCCATCCGCGACGCCCCCGGCATCTCGCCCGACGACCCCTTCGCCCACGGCAGCGGCTTCGACCGGGTCAGCGCCTTCCAGGACGGCTACGAGAACGGCGCCACCAAGTGCGCCGAGTACGCCGACGAGAACGTCGACCGCCGCACGGCCGAGTTCTTCGACACCGGGTTCGAAACCACCGGGGGCAACCTCGAGCTCGAGGGCGAGAACGGCATCTACGCCCTCGTCGAGGCAGACCTGAACGAGTTCTACGGCTGGCTGTTCGGCGAGCTGGGCGCCACGTCCTGGACGCCGCTCGACGACCTGGTGGTCGTCGATCCCGGCGTCGACGAGGTCACGTGCGGCGGCGACACGCTGGAGGGCGACGACCTGCGCTACGCCGCCGTCTACTGCGAGGACGAGAACATCGCCGTGATCGACGGCACCGAGCTCGCCGGCGACCTCTACGAGTACGGCGACTTCGCGGTCGCGAGTGAGCTGGCCCAGATCTGGGCGGTGGCCGCCCAGGCGCAGCTCGGAGCCGACGACGGCGAGGCCGATCTGCAGGCCGACTGCTTGACCGGGCTGTGGGCGGCGTCGACGTTCCCGGGCGTCGAGGACGTCACGCCGGACAGCACCCTCACGATCTCGGCCGGCGACCTCGACGAGGGCATCCAGGGGTTCATCGCCTACGGCGCAGGCACCGGCGACCAGTCACGCACTGTGTTCGAGCGCACGGCTGCGCTGCGAGCAGGCTTCTTCGACGGCGTCGGCGGGTGCGAAGCGTACGGCCCGCTGAGCTGAGCCGGCTGCCGCGGCGCCGGTCTGGTCAGGTCTGACCCGCCGCCCGGTTGCGGCGCGACTCGCGCACGACCATCGTCACGATGGCGCCGACGCCGGCGACGATCACCACGAGCACCAGCACCTGCAGCGCGCCGCCGCGGTCGCCGGCCTCTTCGGGCTCCCGGCCCGAGTTGGGCTCGGGGATGATCTCTTCACCCCGCAGGGGCTCGCCGCTGTCATCCTCCTCGCTGCCCCCGGTGCCGTCGTCGGCCGGCGCGTCCGGCTCCTGACCCGCGGTGGCGACGACCGCTCCCCCGCCCGCGCCGGCGGCCGGGCGCGGCGCCGCCCCGGCGCGGGCCGGGGCGGCGAGCAGAGCCAACATCGCCAGCACGAGGCTGGCGGCAGCGAGGACGGGCCGGCGGCGCATCTCGCCATGGTCCGACCGGCCCCGCCCCCGGGTCAAAACGACCCGGAGAACATGCGACCGAACGTGCGGCAGATCGGGCCGTCCGGCGACCCGATCCGCCGCAAGTTCGACAACGGTGACCGCTAGGCCGGTGGCGTGTAGTCGCCCGGCAAGACGATCGACTTGGTCTCCAGGTAGGCCGACAGGCCCTCGGGGCCCAGCTCGCGGCCCACGCCCGACGACTTGAACCCGCCGAACGGGTTGCGCATGTCGAGCGTGCCGAACTGGTTGATTCCGTAAGTGCCGGTGCGCACCCGGCGGGCCACATCGATGCCCGCCTCGACGTCCTGGGTCCACACCGAGCCCGACAGCCCGTAGTCGCTGTCGTTGGCGATGGCCACCGCGTGGGCGGGGTCGTCGTAGGCCAGCACGGACAGCACCGGGCCGAAGATCTCCTCCTGGGCGATGGTCATCTTGTTGTCGACGTCGACGAACAGGGTGGGCTCGACGAACCAGCCCTTGTCCAGGCCCGCGGGGCGCCCGCCGCCGGCGGCGAGCTTGGCGCCCTCGGCCTTGCCCTTGTCGATGTAGCCCAGCACGCGGTCGCGCTGGCGCTCGGCCACGAGCGGGCCGACGACCACGGACGGGTCGGTGGGATCGCCGACCGTCGTGCCCTTGACCGCCTCGGCCACGGCATCGACGACCTCGTCGTAGCGGGCCCGCGACGCCAGGATGCGGGTCTGGGCCACGCAGGCCTCGCCGTTGTTCATGAGCGCGTTGCCCATCAGCATCGGCAGCGACGTGGCGAGGTCGGCGTCGTCGAGGATGATGGCTGCCGACTTGCCGCCCAGCTCGAGCGTGCACCGCTTGAGCAGCTCGCCGCAGATGGCGCCCACCTTGCGGCCGGCGGCGGTGGAGCCGGTGAAGCCCACCTTGTCGACGCCCGGGTGGCGGACGAGGTACTCGCCCACCTCACGCCCGGCGGGCAGGATCGAGACCATGCCCTTGGGCAGCTCGATCTCGTCGAGGATCTCGCCCAGGATGTAGCCGTCGAGCGGTGTCTCGGGTGACGGCTTCAGGATCATCGGCGAGCCGGCGGCCAGCGACGCGCCCAACTTGAGGGCCACGATGAACAGCGGCACGTTCCAGGGGATGATGCCGGCGGCCACGCCGACCGGCTCCTTGCGCACGAGCACGGGGCCCAGCGCGCCGGGCCGGATCTCCTCGAACGGGAACGTGCGGGCCAGGTCGGCCCAGCCGTCGAGCACCATCGAGGCGGAGAACACCTGGCCCATGAGCGACCAGCTCGACGGCGAGCCCATCTCGGCGGTGATGACCTCGGCCAGCTCCTGCGAGCGGGCCTGGATGGCCTGCGACAGCTTGACGAGGTACTCGGCCCGTTCGTCGGCCGACAGCAGCGGGTAGGGCCCGGCGAGGGCCGCCTTGGCCGCCTCGACGGCCCGGTCGACGTCGCCCTCGGCCGCCTCGGGTACCCGGCCGATCACCTCTTCGGTGGTGGGGCTGACGACCTCGATCGTGTTCGAGGTCGACGGCGCCACCCACTCACCGCCGACGTAGAGCGTGTCCTTGATCTCCATGAGCCCTCTCCCAGATCTGAAACCGTGTCAGATATCGTGCCACGGGTCACGACCGTCGGCACAGGCGATGTGACGAGAACGTCAGCGAGGGGGCTGCGGTGCGGAGCAACGATATGACCACGACCTCGGACGACCTGGTCGCCCGGGTGCTCGACGAGGGGTTCCTCGCCGGCGACCCCTTCCCCGACCTGGCCCGTCTGCGGGCCCACGCCCCCGTCGCCCGCCACGCCGAGACGGGCGCCTGGGTGCTGTCGCGCCACGCCGACGTCACCGCCGCCTCCCGCGACCCGGCGACCTTCTGCTCGGGCAAGGGCATCCTGCTCATGGAGATCGGGGCCGACTACGACACGCCGCCCACGATGATGCACACCGATCCGCCGGCCCACACGAGGTACCGCAAGCTGGTCCAGCCGGCGTTCGCCCCGTCGGTGATGCGGGCGCTCGACACGGTCATCAGCGAGCGGGCCCGACGCGCCGTGGCCGCGCTGCCGGCCGGCGAGCCCGTCGACGTGGTGGCCGAGTTGGCGGTGCCCTTCCCGCTCCGGGTGATCAGCGACCTGCTGGGCATCCCGGAGGACGACTGGCCGCGCTTCTACGAGTGGTCCGAGGCCGCCATTCCCGGCGCCACCGACTGGCCCCAGGAGCGCATCGCCGAGCTGATGGGCGAGATGGTCACCTACCTGCTGTCGACGGCCGCCGCCCGCCGGGCCGACCCGCAGGACGACGTGATCTCGCTGCTGGCCACCGTCGAGGTCGACGGCGACACCCTCGACGACACCGAGCTGACGATGTTCCTGGTGCAGCTGCTGGTGGCCGGCAACGAGACCACCCGCAACGCGCTGTCCGGCGGCCTGGTGGCGTTCGCGGACAACCCCGACCAGTGGGCCCGCCTGCGGGCCGACCCGGCGCCCGGCCTGATCGCCACCTCGGTCGACGAGGTGCTGCGGTGGACCACGCCCGTCGTGTACTTCATGCGCACCACCACCCGCGAGGTCACCGTCCGCGACGTGACCCTGCCACCGGCCACGCCCGTCGTGCTGCACTACCTGGCCGCCAACCGCGACGAGGCCGAGTTCGGCCCGACCGCCGGCGCGTTCGACATCGGCCGCCACCCCAACCACCACGTGGCGTTCGGCTCCGGGCCGCACTTCTGCCTGGGCGCAGCGCTGGCCCGCATCGAGCTGCGGGCGATGCTCGACGCCCTCGTCGCCCGCTTCGCGTCGATCGAACCGGCCGGCCCGGTCGAGCGCTCCATGTCACTGGTCATCGCGGGCGTGCGCCGGGCGCCGCTGGTCCTCACGCCAGGCTGAGCGCAGCCGGCCGGCCGGGCCACGGCAGCCGTCGACGACCGAGCGGCCGCAGCGCTGTTCGGCCGATGGCCAGCACCGCGTCGACGGCCGTTCAACGCCGTGCCACGGCCGCCGGGTACAAACCGGGCCATGCGCACACGCCTCACCGCCCTCGCGGCCGCGGTCGCCGTCGGCGTCACCGCCGTCGCCGGATCGGCCCTCATCCCCTCCCCCGCCGCCACCGCCGAGCCCACCGCTCGGGGCGACAGCGGCGGCGGCCACGACGCCCCGCTCGTCATCGGCCACCGCGGCGCCAGCGGCTACCGGCCGGAGCACACGCTCGCCTCGTACGAATTGGCCATCGCCCAGGGTGCCGACTTCGTGGAGCCCGACCTCGTGAGCACGAGCGACGGCGTGCTGGTCGCCCGCCACGAGAACGAGATCGGGGGCACGACCGACGTCGCGGCGCACCCCGAGTTCGCCGACCGGCGCACCACCAAGACCATCGACGGCACCGCCATCACCGGCTGGTTCACCGAGGACTTCACGCTCGCGGAGCTGAAGACCCTGCGGGCCAGCGAGCGCATCCCCGCCATCCGCCCGGCGAACGCGACGTTCGACGGCCAGTTCGAGGTGCCGACGTTGCAGGAGGTGCTCGACCTGGTCGCCAGCGTGAACAGCACCCGGCGGCGCAGCGATCGCGTCGGGGTCTACCCCGAGACCAAGCACCCGTCGTACTTCGACTCGATCGGGCTGTCGCTGGAGGAGCCCCTCGTGGCCACACTCGAGTCCAACGGCCACACACGACCGAGCGACCTGGTGTTCATCCAGTCGTTCGAGGTGGCCAACCTGCGCGAGCTCGACGGAATGACCCGGCTGCCGCTCGTCCAGCTGCTCAGCGCCAGCGGTCGGCCCTACGACTTCACCGCCGCCGGCGACCCGCGCACCTACGCCGACCTCGTCACGCCGGCTGGGCTGGCCGAGATCGCCGGGTACGCCGACGGCATCGGCCCGGTCAAGGGGATGGTGATCCCCGTCGCGGCCGACGGCGCGCTGGGTGCGCCCACGTCGTTGGTCGACGATGCCCACGAGGAGCGCCTCGTCGTGCACATCTACACCATGCGCAACGAGAACAGCTTCGTGCCGCCGGCCCTCCGCACCAGCGCGGACCCGGCCCAGCGGGGCCAGGTCGAGGCCGAGTACGCCGCCTTCTGGGCGGCAGGCGTCGACGGCGTGTTCAGCGACAACCCCGACACGGCGGTCGCCACCCGCGCGGCCTTCGAGGCCGAGCGATAGGGCCTCGGGCGCGCCGTCGGGGCGTGACACCGGGTCGCCGCTGGGGGCGACCCGGTCGTGCAGGCCGTCGTCAGCCTCGCAGCGACGAGTAGGAGTCGAGCACCTCGGGGTTGGCCAGGCTGCCGCGGCTGACCGCGACCTCGGGGTCGGCGCCGGAGAGGATGCGCTTGACCGGCACCTCGAGCTTCTTGCCCGACAGGGTGCGCGGCACGCCCGGCACCTCGTGGATCTCGTCGGGCACGTGGCGCGGCGACAGTTGCGTCCGCAGGGCGGCCACGATGCGGCCGCGCAGAGCGTCGTCGAGGCTGGCCCCCGCCGCAGGCGTCACGAACAGCAGCAGGCGGCCGGAACCTCCCTCGGGGTCGTCGAGATGGACGACCAGGCTGTCGGCCACCTCGGGCAGCGACTCGACGACCGCGTACAGCTCGGCCGTGCCCATGCGCACGCCACCCCGGTTGAGCGTGGCGTCGGACCGGCCGCTGATCGTGCACGCCCCGTCGGGGAACAGCGTGATCCAGTCGCCGTGGGTCCACACACCCGGGTGCCGCTCGAAGTACGCGGCCCGATAGCGCGAGCCGTCGTCGTCGCCCCAGAACCCCACCGGCATCGAGGGCATCGGCTCCGTGATCACCAGCTCGCCCTGCTCGCCCACCACCGACCGGCCCGCGTCGTCGAACGCCTCGACCCGAGCGCCCAGGTAGCGACACGAGATCTCGCCCGAGCGCACCGGCACCATCGGGCAGCCGCCCACGAACGCCGAGCACACGTCGGTGCCGCCGCTGAGCGACGACAGCAGCACGTCGCCGCCCACCGCGTCGTACACCCAGTCGAACCCCTCGGCCGGCAGCGGCGCGCCGGTGGAGCCGACGCCGCGCAGCGCAGACAGGTCCGCGACCGCCGCCGGTTCGACGCCCGCCTTGCGGCACGCCAGCAGGAACGGCGCCGAGGTGCCGAAGAACGTGACGCCCTCCTCGGCGGCCATGTGCCACAGCGCTGCGAGGTCGGGGTGACCGGGGTCGCCGTCGAACAGCACCGGCGTCGCTCCCACCAGCAGCCCCGACACCAGGTAGTTCCACATCATCCAGCCGGTGGTCGAGAACCAGAAGAAGCGGTCGCCCGGCCCCAGGTCGTTGTGCAGCGCGAGCACCTTGTGGTGCTCGACCAGGATGCCGCCGTGGCCATGGACGATCGGCTTGGGCAGCCCGGTCGTGCCCGACGAGTAGAGGATGTAGAGCGGGTGGTCGAAGGGAACGTGCTCGAACGCCAGGTCGGCCGGCTCGGACAGCAGCTCGTCCCAGGTCAGCGACTCGCCGAGCGACACCGCGCCGGGCTCGGCCGGATCGCCGGCCAGGTACGGCACCGTGACGGTCGCCCGCAGCGACGGCAGCTCGGCCCGGATGGAGGCCACCTCGGCCGCACGGTCGATCACCTTGGCCCCGTAGCGGTAGCCGTCGACCGCCAGCAGCACGACCGGCTCGATCTGGCGCAGGCGATCGACCACGCTGCGGGTGCCGAACTCGGGCGCGCACGACGACCAGATCGCCCCGAGGCTGGCGGTCGCCAACAGGGCGACGACGGTCTCGGGGACGTTGGGCAGGTAGGCGGCCACCCGGTCGCCGCTGCGCACACCGAGGCGCACCAGCCCGGCCCTGCAGCGGGCGACCTGGTCTCGCAGCTCGGCCATCGACAGCTCGACGCGGCCGCGCGACTGCGACCGTGCGACCAGGGCCGGCCCGTCGGGCTCGCTACGCAGGGCGTGCGCCGCGTAGTTCAGCTCGACGCCGGGGAACCACCGGGCACCCGGCATCGAGCCGTCGGCCAGCGCCGCGCCGACCGGCGCGGACGAGTCGAGCTGGAAGTGGTCCCAGATCGACCGCCAGAACGCGTCGAGGTCGGACACCGACCAGCGCCACAACTCGTCGTAATCTGCGAACACCAGCCCCCGCTCGGCGGCGAGCCAGCGGACGTAGCGCCCGATGCGGGTGTGCTCCTCCATGTCGGCGGAGGGCTGCCACAGGATGACCCCGCGCTCGCTGTCTGACGTGTTCACCACGCGATCCATGGCGGCCACCGTACGCCCTGGCCCCACCCTCGCCGGCAGGACACGGATCGGTCATCACGCGCCACCAATCAGCCGTCTGCGGGGACGACCTCGACCTCGCCGTGCATGCCGTGCTCGTAGTGGCCCGGCAGGTGGCAGGCGAACTCGAACGTGCCCGGCTCGTCGAACCGGAACGTCGTGACGGCCGAGCCGTTGGGCCCGACCGACACCTCGCCGGGGATCGACGGGTGCTCCGCCTCGGTGCCCTCGGCGTGGCGGGCGTGGACGTCGGGCGGGCCGACGATCAGCTCGTGGTTGATCGGGTCGCCGTTCACCACCACGAACCGCACGCGGGTACCCTCCGCCACTCGCAGCTCCTCGGGCGCGAACAGGCTGTGCTCGACGTCGATCTGCACCGTCACCTCCCCCGGGCCCAGGGCGGGCGCCACCGGGTCGTCGGCGGCCAGGGCGGCCACGCCGTACCCAGCGCAGCCGACGGCCAGCGCCACGCCCGCGGCCGCGGCGAGCCGCCACCGCGGGCGCCGGCCCGACCGGCGGGGTGACGACGGACCGCCGGCCGCCGTCACCCCGGCTGCGGGGGACGCCGACGGAGGCGCCGCGGCCTCGTCGGACGTCGCCTCCGCGACCCGCCCGATGGCGGTCATGACGGGAGCGGGCCGCCGCCCGCCGGGCCCCCACCGGGGCCACCAGCGCCACCGGCGCCCAGCGCCCCGGCCAGGCCCGTCCGGTCGGCACGCCAACGCGACCACCCGACCGCCAGGACACCCAGACCGGCGCCCAGCGCCGCCGCCAGTGGCCAGACCGGAACGTCGCCGCTCGCCGGCAGCACGGGGACGGCGTCGGGCTGGCCCACGCCCGCGTCGACGAGCGACGGCGTGACCCCCGGGCGCGAGGACACGGCCAGGTCGTAGTCCAGCTCGCGGGCCGGCGCGTCGATGGTCAGGTACGAGAGCCACATGTCCTCGGGCACCCAGTCCATGGCGACGTCCGAGCGCAGGTCGTCCAGCAGCAGGTCGTCGGCCTGCTCGCTGCGGTCGAGCGTCATGCCCGTGCCGCCGGCGAGCAGCTCGGGCTCCTCGTCGGTGAGCAGGAACACGTCGGCCTCGATGGTGCGGCCGCCGTCGAGGCCCAGGCCCAGGATGCGCACCGGCACCCAGGGATCGTCGGTCGGGATGGTGGCCATGATCGGCGTGCTGTCGCCGGCACCCTGGTCGAGCTCGGCGGCCCGGGCGGCGTCGAACTTGGCCGCCATGAACACGGGGCTGCGCTCGGCGTAGTAGTCGAGCACCTCGGGAGCGTCGGGTGTCAGCAGGAAGCCGTTGTCGATGGCCCACTCGCCCACGGCGTCGCCGCCCCCGCTGATGACCGTGATGTCGAGCGCGTCGACCTCGGTCTCGAGGATCACCTCGACGCCCGCCGACTCGTCCGCCGTCGCCCGAGCGGCCCCGACGTCCCCGTCGACGGGCGGCGCCACCTCCTGCGCCAGGCGCTGGAGCGTCCAGTCGCCGGCCCTCGTCACGTCGGTCGGCACGTCGGGCAGGGGGATGATCGACCCGACCTCCTCGCCCTCGCCCGTGAACTCGAAGGCGGTCACGTAGCGCTCGATGCCGCCGCTGTAGGCCGCCAGCGTCGTCGTGCGCACCAGCTCGATCGTGCCGTTCTCGCCCACCAGTCCCCCGCAGGCACCCGCCGGCGCCGCGCTCACCACCACGACCGGCAGCACCACGGCCGCCGCTGCGATCAGGCGTCTCATGTCGTCCCTCCTCGGACCGCTCCCCCGCCGCGGGGGACGTCGCGAGGTTCGACGTCGCCGCCGGACGTTCCGGTTCCCGGCGGCGTCAGGACGCGGCGCTCTGCCCCGGCTCGGCCTCGGGCGCCCGCACCCCACCCCCGTCGGCACCAGGCGCCGGAGCGTCGTGCGCCCCGGCCGCGTGCCGACGCCAGACCAGCCACCCGACCAGGGCCGCGGCAGCAGGTACGACGACGAGGTGCGCGAGCGTCCACGCCAGGTAGGTCCCCTGTGACAGCTCCACGTCACCGACGATGATGAACCGCACCTCGTCGGACAGCGGATCGATCACGCCGCGGTACGAGCCACCGACCGTCACGGCCCACAGGCCGAGCTGGTCCCAGGCGATGAGGTTGCCGGTGAACGAACCGGCCGCGGCGATGGCGAAGGCGGCGAGCGCCAGCGGCCAGCCGGTCCACGTCCGGGTGTGGATGACCGCGGCCACGACGGCGACGAGCAGCAGCCCCGCCGCCGCGCCGAGGAACAGGCTCGACGACAACGAGTGCAGCGTCCGCAGCCACGAGGCGCCGCCGTCGGGCCGGTAGAGCAGGATCAACGGCACGCCCGTGACCACCAGCGCCCCTGCCGCCAGGGCCGCCAACCGGCTGAGCATTGTCGCTGCGCGGTTCAACGCCTGGGCATCGACGGCCATGGCCGCACGGTACACATCCCGATCGCACCGGCCCCGTCCCGCGGCGATGATGGGCGCATGGTCACCGAGGACGACGTGCGGCGGGTGGCCCTGTCGCTGCCCGCCACGACCGAGAAGCCGTCGTACGGCACCCCGGGGTTCCGGGTGAAGGACAAGCTGTTCGCCCGCGTCCGCGAGGAGGGCGACGTGCTCGTCGTCTGGGTCGAGGACCTGGGCGAGAAGGAGGCGCTCATCGGCGCGCAGCCCGAGACGTTCTTCACCACGGCGCACTACGACGGCTACGCCATGGTGCTGGTGCGGTTCGACGCGGTGGAGGTCGACGAGCTGACCGAGCTGCTCACCGACGCCTGGCGCATCCGGGCACCGAAGCGCCTGCGTGACGAGCTCGACCGCACGCTCGGCGGGACGGCCTGAGGCGATGGGCGAGACGGGGAACCGGGTGACGCACAACGCCGATCGCTCGCGCTACGAGCTGTTCGTCGACGGCGAACTGGCCGGCGTCGCCGACTACCGCGTCGCCGACGACGGTGTGGTCGTGTTCCCCCACACCGAGATCGACCGGGCCCGCCGCGGCCGAGGCCTGGGGGCCGAGTTGGTGCGGGCGGCGCTCGACGACGTTCGCTCGCGCGGCGGCACGGTCGAGGCCCGGTGCTGGTACGTCGCCCAGTTCATCGACGAGCACCCCGACTACCGCGACCTGCTGCGAGGCTCGCGGCGATGACCGGCCCCGACGTCTACACCCACGGCCACCACGAGGCCGTCCTCCGCTCGCATCGCTGGCGCACCGCGGGCAACTCGGCGGCCTACCTGCTGCCCCACCTGCGGTCCGGCCTCGATCTGCTCGACGTGGGATGCGGCCCCGGCACGCTCACCGTCGACCTGGCGTCGCGGGTGGCGCCCGGCCGGGTGCTGGGCGTCGACACGGCCGCCGATGCGGTCGCCGCCGCGCAGGACCACGCCCGCGACGCCGGGGTCACCGACATCTCCTTCGCCACCGGCGACTTCCGCAGCATGGGGCTCGCACCGGGCTCGTTCGACGTCGTCCACGCCCATCAGGTGCTCCAGCACCTGCGCGAGCCCGTCGAGGCGCTGCGGACGATGGCGGGCCTCGCCCGCCCCGGCGGCGGCATCGTCGCCGCCCGCGACGCCGACTACGACGCCATGACCTGGGCACCGGCCGACGAGCGGCTCGATCGGTGGGCCGCGCTCTACCAGGCGGTCACCAGCCGCAACGGGGCCGACGCCAACGCCGGCCGCCACCTGCGGCGTTGGGCACGCCTCGCCGGCCTGGACGACGTGGCCTACACGACCTCGACCTGGACCTTCTCCGAACCCGCCGACCGCGCGTGGTGGAGCGAGACGTGGGCCGAGCGCATCGTGGCGTCGAGCCTGGCCTCCCAGGCGGTCGAGTACGGCCTGGCCACCGTGGGCGACCTCGATGACGTCGCCGCCGGCTGGCGGGCCTGGGCCCTCGACCAGGACGCGGTGTTCACCGTCGTGCACGGGGAGATCGTGGCCCGCGTGCCGGCGGGTTGACGCCGGGGCCTGGACCCAGGGCGACGGCTGCGCTTCGATGGCGCCATGGCCACCGCCTACGCCCTCGACCACCTCGTCCTCGTCGTCGCCGACGTCGATCGCACGCTCGACTGGTACGGCCGGCACGCGGGGCTCCCCGCTGTCCGGGTCGACGAGTGGCGCGCCGGCGAGGTGCCGTTCCCGTCGCTGCGGGTCGACGACGCGACGATCATCGACGTCATCCCCGGCAACGACGACCCCGACCAGCGGGGCCACCTCGACCACATCTGCTTCGTGGTGAGCCGGGCCGACCTCGATGCCCTGACCGCTGACCCCCACCTCGAGGTCGTGGACAGCGGGGTGCGCTTCGGCGCCCGCGGCGACGGCCAGTCGATCTACGTGCGCGATCCCGACGACCTGCTGGTCGAGTTCCGCACCTACGACGGCCTGTGAGGACGACCGATGTCGGCACCGGCCACGCCGGCGGGCATGCTGTGTCATGCGCGTCGGACTGGTGCTCGGCGGAGGCGGGGTGATCGGCCTCGCCTACCATGCGGCGGCCCTGGCCGCGATCGAACACGATCTGGGGTGGGACCCGCGCACCGCCGACATCGTCGTCGGCACCTCAGCCGGATCGGTCGTGGGTGCGATGCTGCGCCGGGGCATCCCGGCCGACGACCTGGCGGCCATCGCCGTGGGCGCCGAGCCCGTCGCCAGCCCGCCTGCGGTGGCTCGGGCGCTCAGCCAGCGCCCCGAGTTCCCCCCGGTCACCCTGCGGTCGCTGGTCGGCCGGCCGCCCCGCCTGCCCAGCCCCGCGCTGATCGGCATGTGGCTGCGCCGCCCGTGGCGACTCGACCCGGTGAGCGTGGCCGCCAGCGTCATCCCCGACGGCACCCTCGACCTGACCGAGCACGCAAGTGCACTCGACGAGGTGCTCGGGTCGCGGTGGCCCGACGACGACCTGTGGGTGTGCACGGTGCGCCAGAGCGACCTCCGCCGTGTGGTCCTCGGCCGCGACCGGACGGGGCCGCTCTCGCAGGCCGTGGCCGCATCGTGTGCGATCCCCGGTTACTTCCGGCCGGTGAAGATCGGCAGGGAGACCTACATCGACGGCGGCGTGCGCTCGCCGACCAACGCCGATGTCCTCCGGCGGTCGCCCCTCGACCTGGCGATCGTCGTGTCCCCCATGTCGGGGCGCCAGCTCGGCCGGCTCGGCGTTGCCAGCTTGGTGCGCCGGCACGCGCGGGCCAAGGCCCAGACCGAGCGCAAGCGCCTGCAGGCGGCGGGCATCCCCTCGGTGCTCATCGAGCCCGGGCCCGAGGTCATCGACGCCCTGGGCTACGACTTCATGAGCGACGCCCGCGTCACCGACATCGTGGGCGCCGCGTTCCTCGACACCGGCGAGCAGCTGCGGGCGCCCGTCGTGCGGACGCTGATGGCCGGCCTGGTCGACCGCACCCGGCGCGAGGCCGAGGCGCCCGGCCGCAAGCGTCGGTCCCGACGGACCGACCGCCGGCCGGGGCGCCGCCCGCGCGCTGAGCCGCGCGACCGCCCGCCCGCGGCGCGCCCGGGCGCCGCCGTCACCCCTCGTGGCGGACACCGACCTCGTCGAGGTGGCGGAGCAGGTCGGCGGGGTCTTCGTACACCCGGAACGCCCCGGCCCGCTCGAGCTCCTCCTTGCCGTAGCCGCCCGACAGCAGGCCGACGCCCAGGGCGCGGGCCCGCTGGGCGGCGAGCAGGTCCCACACGCTGTCCCCCACGACGATGCAGTCCTCGATGGGCAGGTCGAGGGCGCGGGCCGCGGCCAGGAACAGGTCGGGGTCGGGCTTGGCCCGCTGGACAAGGTCGCGGGTGATGACCGGCACGTCGTCGGGCACCTCCAGCTCGGCCAGCGTCGGCCCCGCCGTCTCGAGCCGGCCGCTCGTGGCGATGGCCCACGGCGAGTCGATGGCGCTGAGGTGGCGCAGCAGCTCTCGTGCGCCGGGCAGGGGCCGGACCCCGGGGGCGTAGCGGGTGAAGGCGTCGCGGTGCCCGGCCAGCAGCCGTTCGGCGGCGCCGGGGGCGAGCGTCGTCGAGGTCTCGCGCAGCAGCGCCCGGGCGAACAGGCCGCCGCTCATGCCGATCTTGCGGTGGATGCTCCAGACGGGGATGTCGATTCCCTCCGCCTCGAGCGACTCGCGCCAGGCGAGGACGTGCTGGTAGACGCTGTCGATCAGCGTGCCGTCGAGGTCGAAGAGCATCCCGGTGCGCCGCACAGCGTCGGTCGTGGTCATGACGCCAGCTTGCCCTGCCGGGGCCGGATCGGACGTGACATCGGCCTCTACCGCGAAGTAATCGTTGCCAAATACTTGGATCCGAATATATGGTGCCGGGCATGGCCTCACGATCTCGTGCCAACCCCCTCGCCCTCGCGGTGCTCGCCTGCCTGTTCGAGAAGCCGATGCACCCCTACGAGATGGCGCAGACCATGCGCTCCCGGGCCAAGCACGAGAGCGTCAAACTCAACTACGGCTCGCTCTACGGGGTGGTCGAGGGCCTGGAGCGCCGGAGCCTGATCCGGGCGCTCGAGACGACGCGTGAGGGGCGGCGGCCCCAGCGCACCGTCTACGAGATCACCGAGGACGGCAAGGTCGAGATGAACGAGTGGCTCGCCGAGCTGGTCGCCGTCCCGGTCAAGGAGTACCTGCAGTTCGAGGCGGCGCTCTCGTTCCTGCCCGGGCTGCCGCCCGACGAGGTCGTGCCCCTGCTCGAGCAGCGGGTCGGGGCGCTCGAGGTCCAGCTCGACCAGCTCGAGGCCGCCCACATCGGGTCGCAGAAGCGGGGGCTGCCCCGGCTGTTCGAGCTCGAAGTCGAGTACAAGATCGCCCTCGCCCGGGCCGAGCTCGACTTCACCCGGCTGCTGGCCGCCGACATCGAGGCGGGTGACATGACAGGCCTCGACGAGTGGCGCAGCTGGTACCAGCCCGGGCCCCCGCCCGGCGACGACCCCCACGCGGACGACCCGCGTGATCCCACAGGAGATGCCTGACCATGTCCACCCCCGTCATCGAGGCCCGCGGCCTGACCAAGCGCTTCGGCAAGGTCGAGGCTCTGGCCGGGCTCGACCTCGTCGCCCACCCCGGCCAGGTGGTGGCCGTGCTCGGCCCCAACGGCGCCGGCAAGACGACCTTCGTCCGCACCGTCGCCACCCTCGTCCGACCCGACGGCGGCACCCTGCAGGTCGACGGTGTCGACGTGGTCCGGGACCCCCGGCAGGTGCGGCGCATCATCGGCCTCGCCGGCCAGTACGCGGCGATCGAAGAGGCGATGACCGGGCGCGAGAACCTGGAGATGGTGGCCCGCCTGTTCGGCCACGACCGGCGCACCGCCCGGGCCAACTCGGTGGCCGTGTTGGCCCAGCTCGGCCTGAGCGACGCCGCCGACCGGCTGGTGCGCACCTACTCCGGTGGCATGCGCCGGCGCCTCGACCTGGGCGCCAGCCTGGTGGGCGCGCCGCGGCTGCTGCTGCTCGACGAGCCCACGACGGGGCTGGACCCGCGCAGTCGCATCGAGCTGTGGGACGCGATCCGCGGCCTGGTGGCCCAGGGGACCGACGTGCTCCTCACCACGCAGTACCTCGACGAGGCCGACCAGCTGGCCCACCAGGTGGTGATCATCGACCACGGGCGGGTCATCGCCCACGGCACCCCCGACGAGCTCAAGGCGCTGGCCGGCCGCGACGTCGTCGAGATCCACGCCCGGCGGGCGGACGACCTGCCCCGGCTCGCCCAGGCGCTGGCATCGCTCGGCCCGGACGACCCCCGACTCGACGTCGCCGCCCGCCGGGTCACGGTGCCGGTCGAGGGTGGGCGTGCGGCGATCGCCGCCGCCGTGCGCGCCGTCGACGACATCGAGGTCGACGTCGACGACATCGGTCTGCGCCGCCCCACCCTCGACGAGGTCTTCCTCACCCTCACCGGCCAGCCGATCGACCTCGGCGACGGCAACGGCTCCGACACCGCCGCGGCCGACGCCGCCTGATCCGCACCTAGGCCGCGCCCGCAGGCCAGGCCGACCACCCAGAAGGAGACACCTGTGTCCACGATCACGGTCCCCCACCCCACCCCGCCCGTCCCGCCCACGCTGGCCGATGTCGTGCGGGCGCCCCGCGCGGCTGGGCCGTTGACCACCACTACCCAGGTCGCCCGGCGCACGGTGCGCAAGTTCATGCGCACCCCGCAACTGCTCGTGGTCAGCACCGTGCAGGGCGCCATGTTCCTGCTCATCTTCCGCTACGTGTTCGGCGGCGCCATCGAGACGGGGCCCGTCCCGTACGTGGACTTCCTGGTGCCGGGCTTCGTGGTGACCAGCGTGCTCTTCGCCGGCACCGGTGCCTCCGCCGGCGTCGCCGAGGACGTCGAGCAGGGCTTCTTCGACCGCCTGCGCTCGCTGCCGGTGGCCCGCCCGGCGCTGCTGGCCGGCCGGGCCCTCGCCGACACCGCCCTGCTGACATGGAGCCTGGCCGTCACCACCGCCATCGGCTTCCTGGTCGGCTTCCGCATCCACGGCACGGTGACCGAGGCGCTGGCCGCCTTCGGCTTGTGCGTCGTCTACGGCTTCGCGGTCACCTGGCTGTTCATCTGGATCGGGCTGATGGCGGGCAACGCCCAGGCCGCCCAGGGCATGTCGCTGCTCGTGTTCCCGCTGACCTTCGTGTCGAGCGCCTACGTGCCGGTCGACTCGATGCCAGGGTGGATGCAGCCGTTCGCCGAGCACCAGCCGATCACCGTCATGGCCAACGCGGTGCGGTCGCTGGCCCTGGGCGACCCCGCGGCGGCCGGGCTCACCGGGACGACCGCCCACTGGGTCGCGCTGTCCCTCGTGTGGTCCGTGGCCCTGGTCGCCCTGTTCGCTCCCCTGGCGGTCGCCCGCTACCGACGGTCCTAGTGGTGCCCTAGTAGCCCGAGTCACCCCGACGCCACGGCGTGACGAACCCGTTGACTCTCCCCCCGGGGGAGACGGCAGGGTGGTGTTCGTGACGGACGGACTGATGACGATCGGCACCTTCTCCCGGGCCAGCCTGCTGTCGGTCAAGGCACTGCGGGCCTACCACGAGGCCGGCCTCCTGGTGCCCGCCCGGGTCGACCCCGTCACCGGGTACCGCAGCTACCACGCCACCCAGCTCACCGATGCGGCGGTGATCCAACGGCTGCGGGCGTTGGACGTGCCCCTCGGGCAGGTGCGCGACGTGGTGCGCGCCCGCGACCCCGAGGTCACCCGCCGCGTGCTGGCCGAGCACGCGGCGGCCATGCAGTCCCGGCTCGACGACGTGACCCGCATCGTCGACGAGCTGCAGGCCGGGGTGGAGCTGCCGGCCGCGCACACGCCGGTCCACGTGCGCGACGAGCCGGCGGCCCACACCCTGGCCGTGCGGGGCGAGGTGACCGAGGCCAACGTCGCCCAGTTCCTCGACACCGCCTACGCCGACCTCAAGGCCGTGGCCGAACGGGCGCAGACATCGCCGATCGGGCCGTTCGGCGCGCTGTACCCGCCCGAGATCCCCGACGACAGCCCCGAGCGCGTCGAGGCGTTCGTGCCGGTGGGCGCCGCGTTCCCGCTCCCGGACGACCGCGGGCGGGTGCGCATGAGCGAGCTGCCGGCGGCGCGCGTCGCCGTGCTCGTCCACGCCGGCGGCTACCAGAGCGTCGGCGACAGCTACCGGCGGCTCGGCGCCTGGGTGGCGCACAACGCGATCCCCGGGGGCCTGCCCGTGCGCGAGCTCTACCTGGTCAGCTTCGACGAGTCCGACGACCCCGAGCAGTTCCGCACCGAGATCCACTGGCCGCTCGCGGCCGGGAGCGAACCAACCGACGAGGAGACACCCGCATGACCGTCCACCTGGCCAACATCACGATCGATTGCGACGACGTGCTCGTCGTCAGCCGGTTCTGGTCGGCCGCCCTCGATCGCCCGCTGGCGGACGAGCCGGCGCCCAGCACGTTCGTCGCCACCATCGGCAACGGGGACCACGACATGGGTGACGGCACCGACGGCGGTCCCAACTGGCTCTTCCTCCAGGTGCCCGAGGGCAAGGCCGCCAAGAACCGCATGCACGTCGACCTGGTGGCGGCCGACCGTCACCGGGAGGTGGACCGGCTCGTCGAGCTGGGCGCCAGCCGCGTCGCCGACAAGGACGAGTGGGGCCACCAGTGGACCGTCATGCAGGACCCGGAAGGCAACGAGTTCTGTCTCGCCCAGTCCTGACCGGCCACTGCTCTCGGCCGTCGGCCGGTCTCAGCCCCGCCGGGCTCGGGCGAGCAACTCGGTGACGCCGAGCTCACCCGACGCGGTGCCGATCGAGCAGCATCTGATGCCGCACCACCAGCACGGCCAGCTTCGTGCGGTCCGGGACGCCCAGCACGTCGAGCACGCGGGTCACGTGGTACTTCACGGTGCCCTCGCTGAGAAACAGGTGGGCGGCGATCTCGCGGTTGGTTCGGCCCTCCGCGACGAGCGCCGCGACCTCGCGCTGACGGGGCGACAGTGACGCCACGGCCTCCTCGAGGGCGACGCCCCGCTCGTGTCGCAGCGAATCGGCCAACCCCAGCGCGATGTCCCCGCTGATCGCCGTCTTGCCGTCGGCGGCGCGACGAATGAGGCGCAACAGCTCGGCTGGGTCGGCGTCCTTGCGGATGTACCCCAGCGCTCCTTCGCGCAACGCACGCCGCACCAGGTCCGGATGGTCGTGCGCCGAGATCATCACCACCGCGGCACGGGTCGCGAGCTGGGCGACCGTCTCGATGGCGTTCCCGTCCGGCAGCTCGACGTCGAGCAGGATCACGTCGACCTCGGTGCCGCCGGCCAGGCGTCGGACCTCGCCCAGCGAGCCGGCCTGGCCCGCCAGCTCGATGTCGGGCTCGTCCGCCAGCGCCGCGGCCAACCCGGCGCGGAACACCGGGTGGTCGTCGCAGACGATGATCCTGATCGCCATGCACGCCTCCCCCTCAACCCAGGTCTGCTCAGGCGCGGCACCAGCATGCCACCGACGGCGGCCAGCTCGCTCGGGGACGTGAACGGGATGCCAGCGCAACTCCACCACCGCGCGTACCGTTCGACCATGGAGCGACGACACCGATGACCAGCCGGGTGACCTCGGCGATCGAGGCGGCACGGGCGCGGCTCGCCGTGTGGCAGGCCGCCCGCCTGGCGCCCGAGCACCAGGCCGTGGACGGGCTCGACTGGGCCGCGGCGCCCCCACTGGACCTGCGGGGCCTCGAGCTCGAGTGGCTGGGCACCGCCGGCTTCCGCCTCACCGCCGAGGGCACCACCCTGCTGGTCGACCCCTACGTCTCGCGGCCCAGCGTGCGCAAGGTGGCGCTCGACCGGCGGTTGCAGTCGTCGACGGCCCTGGTCGACCGCCACGTGCCCCGCGCCGACGCCGTGCTCGTCGGCCACACGCACTTCGACCACGCGCTCGACGTGCCCACGATCGCCCGCCGCGACGGGTGCGCCGTCTACGGATCTCGGTCGCTGCACCACCTCATGGGGCTGCACGGCCTGGCCGCGGCGGCCGTCGAGGTGGAGCCCCATCGGCCCTACGAGATCGGGCCCTTCACCGTCCGCTTCGTGCCCAGCCGCCACAGCAAGCTGCTGGCCGGCCTGGCCGTCCCGTCGGGTGGCGAGCTGACGTGCGACCACCTCGACCACCTGAACGGCCGGGCCTACAACTGCGGGCAGGTGTGGGGCATCTCCGTCGACGTCGCGGGCCTGACCCTGTACCACCAGGGCTCGGCCGACCTGATCGACGACGAGCGCCTGCCGCGGGGTGTGGACGTGTTCCTGTGCGGCATCGCCGGTCGCGCGTTCGCCCGCGGCTACCTGCGGCGCATCCTCACCCGGATCGAGCCGGCGGTCGTTGTGCCCCAGCACTGGGACGACTTCCTCGCCCCGTTGGACGGCCCGCTCGGGTTCAGCCTCAACGTGAACCTGCACCGCATCCCGGACGAGGTGGCGCGGGTTTCACGCTCGTTCGACGTGCGCACGCTGCGACCGCTCACCCCGGTCGGCGGGTGACCCCTGTCGGTGATCGACCCGGTCGGCGGGGGCCGCCGGGCTACTGCGCGGTGGTCTGGGCGAACTTGCGGGCCGAGAGCAATGCGAACACCAGGGTGATGCCGACAGCCCACGCCACGGCGACCCACAGGTCGCTTCCGGCACTGCGGCCGTTGTAGCAGAGTGGTGACGGGCTCGGCGCCGACGGGGCCCGCCGACCAGCCGTCGGAACCGCCGTGGACCACCTGGCCATCATCCCTCCGGCCGACGATTGAGCCCGGTCACGGCCAGTGGAGCCCGATGTAGGGCTCGGGGTTGACCTCGGCCCAGTGGTGCAGGTGCTCGGCCAACCGCCGGGCGAGGCCACCTCGCCCCCCGAGCGAGGCCTTGCGCACGAACACCACAGGGACGCATGCGTCGCCGTGGCTCGACATCTCGTCGAGCAGGTTGGCGAAGTCTCCGAAGTTTTCGGTCACGATGCTTCGGCCGGTGGCCACAGCGAGGTCAAAGATCTCGCGGTCGGGTGCCCCGAGCAGGCCGGCACTCTCGACCGAGATCGCATCGTGGCCGAGGTCTCGGAGGTGGTCCGCGGTCGCGGGTGGCAGCATCTCGTCGACCAGCCACCTCACGGCGAGAGCAGATGCTCTCGCCGAGCGACGCGCGCGCGCACGCGGTCGGCGGCCTGATCGTCGGCGGCGATCCGCACGTCGATCTCGGCGGGGAACGCGGCGTAGAAGTCCACAGCGAGCCGGACCTGGGCATCCGTGAGACCCCCCTGCTCGGCGACTCGTCGGATACGGGACTCACCCCGGCCGCTCGCCCGCTTGACATCGCGCACGATCTCCCACACATCGGGGCCGGACAGCAGGCCGGCGCGGCGACCAGCCGGCCCGTCGCGGTAGACGACTCCGGGGAACTGACGGGTCTTCAGCCCCTCGTCGAGCAGGGTGATCACCAGCCCGCTCACCGACGTCTGCTGATCGGTGGCCTCTTCGTCGAGGCGGAAGACAAGATCCTCGGGCAGGCGAAACGAGGTGGGGCGCGCCATCGATCCTCCGACGTAGTGCGACGTACGACAGCGTAGCCGGCCGTGTCGCCTTCGCCGTCTGGGACCATGCTCGGCATGGAACGTGCGCAGGTCGAGCAGTGGGTGGCCAGCTACGAGCGCGCATGGCGGACGGCGGGGACGGACCGGCTGGGCGAGCTGTTCACCGCCGGGGCCACCTACCTGACGTCGCCGTGGGCCCGGCCGGTGGACGGGCTGGCCGCCATCGCGGCGCTGTGGGAGGCCGAGCGCGACGGCCCCGACGAGTCGTTCACCATGGCGAGCCAGGTGGTGGCCGTCGACGGCGACACCGCCGTGGTGCGGCTCGCGGTCGACTACGACGACCCCGGGTCGAGCCGGTGGCGCGACCTGTGGGTGCTGCGGTTCGATGCCCAGGGACTCTGCACGGCGTTCGAGGAGTGGCCCTTCGCGCCGGAGCAGCCCGACGGCCACGGCTGAGCGACCGGCGCTCAGGAGAACCGGAGTGGCCTCGACTCGTCGGGCACTCGTGCCGCGCCGCGGGTGTCTCGTAGGTTTGGCCCGGTGACCGAGGCCCGGGAGTACCGCCAGTATCGTTTTCAGCGCCCCGCCGGCGCGTGTGAGCTGCTGCTCGTGCGCCACGGTGAGTCGGCGGCGGCCCGCGACGACAAGCCGTTCTCCCTGGTCGACGGCCACGGCGACCCCGAGCTGGCGCCCTCGGGACGCGAGCAGGCCTATCGCGTCGCCGACCGCCTCGAGCACGAGGACCTGGCCGCCATCTACGTGACGACGCTGCGGCGCACCGCGCAGACGGCGGCACCGCTGGCCGCCCGGCTGAGCCTCGAGCCACGGGTGGAGCCCGACCTGCGCGAGGTGTACCTCGGCGAGTGGGAGGGCGGCAGCTTCCGCCGGCACGTCACCGATGGCCACCCCATCGCGCAGCAGATGTTCGCCGAGGAGCGCTGGGACGTCATCCCCGGCGCCGAGCCGGCCGACGCCTTCGCCGCCCGGGTGCGGGGCGCAGTCACCCGCATCGCCGCCGCCCACCCCGACCAGGCCGTGGTCGTGGTATCGCACGGCGGCGTGATCGGGCAGATCCTGGCCGAGGCAGCGGGCACGACGGGGTTCACCTTCACGGGGTCCGACAACGCCGCCATCTCGCACCTCGTCGTCACCGGCGACCGCTGGATCATCCGCCGCTACAACGACACGGCCCACCTGGGCATGGCGTTCACCACCGCGCCCGAACCTCCCACCTGATCGGACGCCGGCACGCTCGACACCGCCGGACGGATCTCAGTCGGCGACGAACTCGTACTCGTCGTCCTCGTCCTCGGCGACCGTGCCGGTCTCGTCGAGCACCGGCTCTCCCTTGACGCTGGCGGTGAGCGTGTAGTCGCCGCTCCCGCAGCCGGTGACCTCATAGCCGTTCACCACGACCCGGTAGCCGCCCAGCGGCATGTCGCCGTCTGGCCAGAAGACGTTCTCGACCGACGCCTCCTGCTCGCAGCCGACGTTCGAGTCGACGTCGAGCTGTCCGCCCGTCGCCGTCGGCCCAGGGGCCGAGAAGTAGATCTCGGTGCCGTCGGGCTCGAACACGTGCAGGTCGATGTCCGCCGCCGATTCCCACCGCAGCGTGATCTGCACGTCGCCTGTGCCCAGCTCGGGCTCCGGCGCGGGGCCGGGCGCCGGCTCGGGCTCGCAGTCGTCGCCCTCGGTCTGGGCCTTCAGCGCCCACACCGGCGGGAGATCGCACGGATCGCCCGACCCGCCGGGGTCGGGGTCGTCCCCGACGTCGCTCGTCGTGGTGGTGGTCGACCGCTCCGGGCGCGTGGTGGTCGTGGTGCCGGTGCCGATCTCGTCGTCGGCCGGCGAGCTGCATGCCGCGGTCGCGGCCACAGCGAGCGCGGCGAGCACGGCGAGCACCGCGGATGTCGTGCGCACGGGACCTCCCTGGGTCAGACGGGACGGCGCCCCGGGACGTCGGGCGCCTGGCCACCAGGGTGCCGGTCGGCTCGTCGGCCTCCATCGGGGTCATCCCCGTTGTGCTGGACCATCACCCGGTGAACGAGCGGGCGTCACGACCAGACGCGACGCAGGAACGCCAGGCCGTCGGTGGCGATGGCATCCTGCGAGCGGGCCAGGGGTCGCCAGATCGAGGCGGCGGTGGCGATGGAGGCGTTGTCGGCCGTGAACGACTCGATGCACAGCGGCCCGCGGTAGCCCGCGTCCGCCAGAGCGGCCCGGAGGCCCGGCCAGTCCATGTGGTCTGCCCCCGGGGCACCGCGGTCGTTGGCGCAGACCTGCACGTGCGCCACGCGGTCCGCCGCGCCGGCCAGACGGATGGCGG
Organism: uncultured Acidimicrobiales bacterium; assembly: GCA_963735395.1. Lineage (GTDB taxonomy): Bacteria > Actinomycetota > Acidimicrobiia > Acidimicrobiales > VFJN01 > ZC4RG19. The sequence goes on from CAVTKV010000007.1 coordinate 356,424, forward strand.
CGGCCGGGTCCTGCTCCTCGATGTTGAGGTGGTACGTGTCGAGCGCCAGGCCGACACCCTCCGACGGAAGGCCGTCGATCATCTCCAGTCCCTGCTCGACCGTGTTGACCACGCTGGTCTCGTACCGGTTCAGGGGTTCGATGCCCAGACGCACACCCCGGGCCGCGCCGTACTCGGCGATGGGTGCCAGCGCCTCGCGCAGCTCGCGGGCGTACCCGGCTCGCTCGGACGGTCCGAACCGCCAGGTGCGCCCTACCGACGCGTAGATGGGGCCGGCGACCACGCCCGACCCCACGGTCGCCGCGGCGTCGATGCACGCCCGCAGGTAGTCCTGGGTGGTGGAAACCACGTCGGGCGTCGTGGCCACCAGCTCGCGGCCGGGCGGCATGACGGCGCACACCGTGGCGCCGAGCCCCAGGCCGGCGAGCAGGTCCGCGGTGCGGGCCGGGTCCCAGTCGCCCGGGGTCTCGACGGGCATCTCGACGACGTCGAAACCCCACCCGGCGATGCGCGGCGCCAGCACCGCCAGGTCGTCGTCGGTCAGCGGCGACACCCAGATCCAGGTGTTGGCCCCGAGGGGCGGGCACGGCGTCGCGGTCGTCATCGCAGCTCGTCCTCGTCGGCCGGCGGGATCATGCCGGGGATCGGGGGCCAGGACTCCCCCGATCCCCGGCAGGTGGGTGCCGGTCTCCCGTTACTGCCAGTTCTCCGGGAAGCCGGGCATGTCCTCGCACCCGCAGAGGGCGTAGTGCAGCGGCCCCATGTCGGGCTGCAGGTAGTCGGGCAGGGTCTCCTCGGTGATCTTCGGTTGGGGCAGGTTCCACTCGGCGGGAACCTGCTCGCCGCTCAGGATCCTGACGGCAGCGATGACCGGGGTACGCCACTGGTAGGTCGGGTACGTGGGGGCGACGGCGGTGAGGCCGTCCTCGTCCCACTTCTGCAGGAAGTCCTGCTGGTCCTCGCCGGTGATCGGCGGCACCTCGACCCCGGCGTCCTCGAACGCCTCGATGGCGGCCACGGCCGTGGCGCCGGCGTCCATCCAGATGCCGTCGAGCCCGCCTTCGCGGGCGATGTAGTCGGCGACGATCGACTTGGTCGCCGCTGCGTCGCCCTCGGTGAACTCGGCCCCGACCAGCTCGATGTCGTTGTCCTCGAAGATCTGCTGCGCACCGGCGAAGCGGGTCTCGAGCACGTCGACGCCGGGCAGGATGCGCAGCGCGAGCACCTTGCCGCCCGGCTCGACCTCGTCGACCAGGAACTCGGCGGCGTCAGCGCCGAAGGCGTAGCCGCCGATCGGCTTGATGAACGTCACCGGGCAGTCGGTGTTGACGCCCCGGTCGAACACGATGACCGGGATGCCGCTCTCGCACGCGGCCTCGACCGCCGGCGTCAGCGTCGCCGTGGTGTTGGGCGACACGATCAGGGCATCGCACCCCTGGCCGGTCAGCGACTCGATGTCCGAGATCTGCTTGTCGTCGGACGCCTCGGCGTCGAGCACGGTGAACTCGGCGATCTCCGGGTGGAGGGCCGCCTCGGCCTGCATGGTGGTGAAGCCCACCTGGCGCCACGGGTTGTCGGTGGCGGCGTTGCTGAAGCACACCTTCCACCCGCCGCCCGGCTGGGCGAACTGGGCCGTGTCCACGTACTCCGGGTCGATGGCCTGCTCCCACGGCGTGTCGTCGGGCCCCTCGGGCGTGGCCTCGCGCATGGCGAGCTGGGCGTCCATCTCCTCTTGCGAGAAGAACTCGGAGTCCTGGCCGCCCTGGATGTCGGCGGGCTCGGTCTCCTCGCCCGATCCGTCGTCCGACGCCTCGGTGTCATCCGAATCGTTGCTGCACGCCCCGGCCAGCAACGCGGCCGCGGCGATCGCGGCGATCCACCGTCGCTTCCTCATCTGTCGTCCCCCTCTGTGTGGGTGTCGTTGGCTGTCGTATTGCTTTGTCATCGGTCCGACCGCAAGCGGTAGGCCGCGAACGCCACTGCGGCGATGATGATCACGCCCTCGACCGTGTGCTCGAGAGCGCCCGACACGCCGAGCAGGTTGAGCAGGGTGAACAACGCCTCGAGCGTGAGGGCGCCGGCGATGGCGGCGACCACCGAGCCGCGCCCACCGCCGAGCACCACACCACCGAGCACGACGGCGGTGATGGCCTGGAACTCGAGGCCGTCGCCCACCTGCGCCGATACGCCGGCGAAGCCGCCGAGCAGGATGCCGGCGAGCGCGGCCAGCACGCCCGACAGCACGAAGGCGATGGTGCGCACCCGGGCGACCGGCACGCCCGACAGGCCGGCGGCCCGGTCGTTGTCGCCGACGGCCATGAACTGCTTGCCCAGGTCGGAGCGCATGAGCAGCACCGAGCCGATGCCCACGGCCAGGAACACGACGACCGACCACGGGAGCTGCTCCAGCACGGGCACGTCGTCGACCCCGCCCCGGCCGAGCGTGCGGAACCCCTCGGTGAGGCTGCCCTGGGGGGCGCCGTCGGTCCAGTAGAAGACGGCGCCGTCGAGGATCAGCAGCATGCCGAGCGTGGTGATGAACGACGGCACGTGCAGGCGGGTGGTGATGAGCCCGTTGACCACGCCGACCGCCGCGCCCAGCAGCAGCACCAGCGCCAGGACCGGCAGCGTGCTGTCGGGGTTGTCGGCCAGCAGCTGGGCGGCCACCACCACGGTGACCGTGACCAACGACCCGACCGACAGGTCGAACTCGCCCGACACGATCACGAAGTACTGCCCGGCCGCCAGCACGGCCAGCGGCGCCGCCCGCTTGAGGAAGGCGAGGAACCCCGGAGGCTCGGTGAAGTTGGGGTTCTCGATGGCGATCCACACCAGCAGCACGGCGAGGACCCCGAAGATCGGCGCGCTGCGCGCCACCGACTGCCACACCCGGGTGAGCACCGAGCTCTGCGGCACCACGTCGGCGGCCTCGGCCGCCGGCCCGCCCGACGGGGACAGGGTCACGTCGGTCATGCCTGCGCTCCCCCGGTGGCGGGCGCCCGGCGGTCGCGGCTGCGCACCGCGTAGAGCGCCACGGCGGCGATGATGACGACGCCGCGCACCGCCTGCTTGAGGAACGGGTCCAGCTCGAGCTGGTTGAAGACGTTGTCGAGGACGGCGAGCACCAGCACTGCGCCGACCGTGCCGGACACCCGGCCCTTGCCTCCGGCCAGCGCGGTGCCGCCCAGCACCACCGCGGCGATCGACTCCAGGTCGTAGCCGCCGTCGGTGCCCACCCGCGGCGTGCCCGACCCCAGACGACTGGCGAGGAACAGACCGGTCAGCGCGGCGCACGCCGAGCACAGCACGTGGGCGGCGATCACCACCCGATGGGTGCGCAGGCCCGACAGGACCGACACCTGCTCGTCGCCGCCGACCGCGTAGACGTGGTAGCCCCACCGCGTGCGGCTCAGCGCCAGCCCCACGACCAGCGCGACCCCGACGAACAGGAAGACCGACACCGGCACAGGGCCGATGCGCGTGTACCCGAACGACTCCCACGTCTGGGGCACCGAGCCGGTCGGCCGGTCGTAGTTGTTCTCGATGTAGCCGCGCAGCACCAGCGCCATCCCCAGCGTGGCGATGAAGGCGTTGACCCGCAGCTTGGTGATGATCAGGCCGTTGACCAGCCCGACGCCGGCCCCCAGCGCCAGGGTCAGGGCGATCGCGGGCACGAGCATCGACTCGCGCCCGTCCATCGTCTCGGCACCGACCAGCGACGACAGGCTGATCAGGTACGAGACCGACAGGTCGAGCGAGCCCACCAGGATGGCCACGGTCTGACCGACCGCCACGATGCCCAGGGCGACGGTGCGCTGGAGGATGTTGGTGACGTTGGCGCTCGCGAAGAACGTGCCGCCGTCGACCGTGACCACGAGCCAGCCGACCACGACGATGACCACCAGCGCCGACCAGATCGGTGTGGTGCCCAGCCTGCCTGGCAGTCGCGGCAGGCGTCGACCGGCGGGGGCGGGCCGGCCCTCGGCCGGGGCGCCTGCGACATCGGGACCGTCGGTCGCCGGCGTCCCGGAGTTGCTCGTGGCCGTCGCGCCGGCATCGAGTGCGTCCGTCACGTGGTCGCCTCCTCGACGTCGTGACCGGCGGCCAGGGCGATCACCTGCTGCTCGCTGGCACCGGCCGGCAGCTCCCCCGCGAGACGCCCCTCGTGCAGCACCACGATGCGGTCGCTCATGCCGATCAGCTCGGGCAGCTCCGACGAGATCATCACGATGGCGCGGCCCTGACGGGCCAGGTCGCGCATCAGGTCGTGGATGGCGGCCTTGGCGCCCACGTCGATGCCCCGGGTCGGTTCGTCGAACAGCAGCACGCCCGGTTCGAGCGCCAGCCACTTGGCCAGCACGACCTTCTGCTGGTTGCCGCCGGAGAGGAACCGCACCTCCTGGTCGAGGCTGCGGGCCCGCAGCTCGGTCGACCGGGCCAGGTCCTCCACCCCGAGCCGGCGTGCCTCCCGGGTGGTGCGCCTCCCCCGGGCCGCACCGGACCTCACGCCGAGCAGCGTGTTGTCGCGGACGGACTGGCCGAGCGCCAGGCCCTCTGCCTTGCGGTCCTCGGTGAGGAACCCCAGGCCGGCCGCGATGCCCGCCCGCGGCGACCGCAGGCGGCGGGGCGTGCCGTCGACCTCGACCGTGCCGGTGGTGAACGGGTCGGCACCGAACAGTGCGCGGACCAGCTCGGTGCGGCCGGCACCCTGCAGCCCGGCGATGCCGACGATCTCGCCGGCGCGCACCTCCAGGTCGATGCCGGCGAGCGCGGCGTTCCCGCCGCCGACGACCGACAGGCGCACGTCGCCCAGCTCGTCCGGCGCGGCCCGGTCGGGGAAGTAGGCGTCGAGCTCGCGCCCGACCATGGCCGTGACGAGCCGGCCGGCCGTGGTGTCGGCGGCGGCGAACGTGTCGACCCGGCGCCCGTCCTTGAGCACCGTGATGCGGTCGGCCACGGCGAAGACCTCGCGCAGCCGGTGCGAGATGTAGAGGATGGCCAGGCCGTGCTCGCGCAGCCGGCGGACCAGGTCCAGCAGCGCCTCGACCTCGTCGTCGGCGAGGGCGGCGGTGGGCTCGTCCATCACCAGGATGCGGGCGTCGAGCGACCGGGCCTTGACCACCTCGACGACCTGCTGCTGGGCCACCGACAGCGTGCCGACCCGGCTGCGGGGGGTGAACGACAGCTCGCCGATCTCGTCGAGCAGGCGCTGCGTGTCGGCCTCCATCCGTCCCCGGTCGACCAGGCCCAGGCGGCCGGGCTCGCGGCCGACCCACACGTTCTCGGCCACCGTGCGCTCGGGGAGGAGGTTGAACTCCTGGTAGATGGTGGCGACCCCCGCGGCCTGGGCCTGCACCGGGTGGTGGAAGCTGCGGCGCTCGCCGTCGATGACGATCTCGCCGTCGTCGGGCGGGTGGACGCCGGCCAGCACCTTCATGAGGGTCGACTTGCCGGCCCCGTTCTCGCCCACCACGGCGTGGACCTCGCCCGCGCGGCAGTCGAGGTCGACCCCCTCGAGCACGACCGTGCCGAGGAAGGCCTTGGTGATGCCGCGCATCTCCAGCAGCGGCGCGGGGCGTCGGCGCCAGGAACGCTCATGTCACGCCACCAGCAGCGGCCGCAGCGTGCGGTGGGCGATCCGCAGGCCGATCTCGACCTTGTCCTCGGTGCCGCCCCACACCGGGTCCTCGTGCTCGACGGACAGCACGCCGTCGAAGCCGCCCTCGTACAGCGCGTCGACGACCCGGACCCAGTCGACCTGGCCCAGCCCGGGCACCCGGTAGCGCCACCAGCCGACGTCCCACGGGTCGTCGCGGGTCACGGCGCGGCCGGGCCAGCCGAAGCGGTTGCGCGCCGCCGGGTCGACCTGGATGTCCTTGGCCTGTGCGTGGGGGATGCGGTCGACGTAGGGGCGTAGGGCCTCGACGGGATCGATGCCCATCCACACCAGGTGCGAGGGGTCGTAGTTGAGGTAGAGCCCGAGGTCGAACATCCACTCCCACAGCTCGGGCGAGTAGGCGAGGTTGCCGGGGTAGCCGTCGGGGTGCCACCCCTCCATGACGCAGTTCTCGATGATCAGCTGCACGCCCAGCTCGCCGGCGCGGTCGACCAGCGGGCGGAAGATGCCCTCGGCGTCGCGCAGGTTGTCGGCCACCGACCTGGTGGGGTCGCGCCCGATGAACGTGCCCACCGTGGGGCAGCCGACGAGCGCGGCGGCCTCGATGCACCGGGCCACGTGCCCGTTGACGGCGGCTCGCTCGGCCGGGTCGGGGTGCAGGTTGTTGTCGTAGTAGGCCACCGACGACAGCTCGAGGCCGTGCTTGGCGAACAGCTCGCGGGTGGCGTCGGCCTCGGCGTCGCCGAACCGCTCGACGGCCAGGTGGGTGGCGGTGAAGGGCCGGTCGCCCAGGTCGGGCCAGGCGGCCACCTCGAGCGCCTCGTAGCCCTCGGCGGCCGCCCACTGGCACAGCTGGGGCAGCGTGCGCTTGGGCAGGCAGGCGGTGATGAATCCGAGCTTCATGGGTGGCTCCTACGGGGAGGCACTGGGGACCTCCTCCCAGCCGCCGCTGCGGGAGGACCGCAGCACGGCGTCGGTGATGTCGGCCGCCCGCGCCCCGTCGGCGAAGGTGGGCAGGCCGTCGATGGCGTCCGCCTCGTCCGAGCGGACGGCCCGGTAGGTGTCGGCCACGAAGGCGTCGAAGCAGTCCTGGTAGCCCTGGGGGTGCCCGGGCGGCAGGACCGCGTAGGGGGCGGCCGACGGGTCGAGATGGGCGGGATCGCGCACCACGACCTCCGACGACGCCCGGCGCCCGACCCACAGGCTCTCTGGCTGCTCCTGGTCGAAGCTCAGCGTGGCGTCGGCCCCGGCCACCTCGAACTGCAGGCGGTTCTTGCGGCCGGGCGAGACCTGGCTGACGACGACCGACCCGGCCACGCCGCCGCGGGTGCGGAAGAGCACGACGGTGATGTCCTCGGTGGTGACCGCCCGGCGCTCGCCGCCGCCGCCGTCCCCCGCCCCCGGGGGGTCGCCCGTCGGGCGAAGGCGTGGGTGCCCGTGGCGGTGATCCGCTCGGGCACGGCGGTCACCGACTCGGCGCACACGGCCGCCAGACGGTCGCCGGTCACGAACTCGACGAGGTCGCACCAGTGCGAGCCGATGTCGGCGAACGCCCGCGATGCGCCCGCCTGGGACGGGTCGACGCGCCAGTTGTCGTCGGCCTCGCTGGCCAGCCAGTCCTGCAGGTAGCTGCCGTGCAGCAGGCGGAGGGGGCCGACGGCACCCGACGCGATGCGCGCCCGGGCCTCGCGCACCAGCGGGTAGAACCGGTAGACGAACGGGACCGTGGCCACGAGGCCGGCGCCGGTGGCCGCTGCCACCAGGCGCCGGGCCTCGGGGGCGCTGGTGGCGAGCGGCTTCTCACAGATCACGTGCTTGCCGGCGCCGAGGGCGGCCTCGGCCAGGCGCACGTGCAGGTGGTTGGGAGTGCAGATGTGCACCACGTCGACGTCCGGGTCGTTCGCCAGCGCCTCGGCGTCGGCGAACGCCCGGTCGGCACCGAGGCGGGCCGCTGCGTCGCGTGCGTTCGCCGGCGTCGAGGCGGCGACGCCGACGAGTCGGGCGCCGGCCCGCCGGGCGGCGTGGGCGTGGACCTCGCCGCTGAACCCGGTGCCGGCCACCGCGACCCGAAGGGGCGAGGGGCGGCCGGCGGCGACGGATGCTGCCTGGTCTCCGGCCAACACGCCGGTCGTCTCCCCCATGGCTGTGATGTTTGGCACACACTTACGCCGACTGTCAATCAAAAGTTCACCGCCAGACGATCGCAACATCGACAGCTTCAGACCTTTGACACGCGCAAGTAGCGCTGGTTCACTGTCGCCCGTGAGCGCCGCTCCCCTGCGTCCTGCGCAGGCCACCGGTGCGGGCGCGGGCACGATCCTCGAGCTCGTCCGCAACGGGCAGGCCACCACCCGCGCCGACCTGGCCGCCCTCACCGGGCTGGCCCGCTCGACCGTGGCCCAGCGCGTCGACGCCCTGCTCGCCCACCAGCTCCTCGTCCCCGGGGGCGACAGCCAGTCGACGGGCGGCCGCCCGCCCACCCTGCTGGCCTTCAACCGCGACGCCGGCGTCGTGCTGTCCGGCGACCTGGGCGCCACCCACTCGCGGGTAGCGGTCACCGACCTCGGCGGCCAGGTGCTGGCGCAATCGCGCCGCGAGATCGCCATCGCCCAGGGGCCCGACGTGGTCCTCGACTGGCTCGAGACCGCCTTCGACCGGCTGCTCGCCGACATCGGTCGTGGCCCGCAGGCGGTGCGGGGCGTCGGCGTCGGGCTGCCGGGGCCGGTCGAGTTCGCCACCGGCCAGCCGGTGAACCCGCCGATCATGCCCGGCTGGGACCGCTACCCCGTCGGTGAGCGCCTGGCCCGGCGCTATGGCGTGCCCGCCCTGGTCGACAACGACGTGAACATCATGGCCGTCGGCGAGCACTGGTCGACCTGGCGCGACGAGGCGTTCCTGCTGTTCGTCAAGATGGGCACCGGCATCGGCTCGGGCATCGTCGCCGGCGGCCACGTCCACCGGGGCGCCGATGGCGCGGCGGGCGACATCGGCCACATCCACGTACCCGACCACGACGACATCGTGTGCCGCTGCGGCAACCGGGGGTGCCTCGAGGCCTTCGCCGGCGGCGGCGCCATGGCCGCCCGGCTGCGGACGCACGGGCTCGACACCCACACCAGCCTCGACGTGGTCGACCAGGTCCGCGCCGGCAACCCCGACGCGACCCGGCTCATCCGCGAAGCCGGCCGCACCCTCGGCGGCGTGCTCGCCACGTGCGTCAACATGCTCAACCCCGCCGTCATCGTCATCGGCGGCGACCTGGCCCGGGCCGACGAGCCGCTGATGGCCGGGGTACGAGAGGTGGTGTACCGGCGGTCACTCCCCCTGGCCACCGGTCGCCTCCGCATCGTGCCCAGCCGGCTCGACGACGGCGCCGGCGTCATCGGCGCGGCGGTGATGGTCCTGGAGGAGGTCCTCGCCCCCGCCGCCGTCGACGCGGCCCTGGGCGCCGGCTGACGCGAGTCGGGGGTGGAGCGGGCCGCCCCGGCCGTCAGGGCAGCCCGGCCTCCGCGGCGGTCAGGCTCGGCTGCCCGTGCTGGTCGTACGGCCCGAGCGACGCCAGCAGCGCCCGGAGGTCCGCCAACCGGAGGGAGCTGGACGCCTCGACCCGGGTGACCCCGTTGGACACCGTGAAGACGGACCCGGTGACGTTCTCGTACGCCCGGTCGATCGTCCAGCCATCTCCGAAGGGCTCGCCGACCTCGGCCGAGCCGATCCGGCCACACCCCACGCTCGTGACGTCCAGCAGCACGTAGCGGTCCACGCTCCCCACCTCGCCATAGCTCAGCGTGAGCACGGGGCAGCTCGCGTCCACGAACTCCTGATCGAGGGTGGCCCCGGCCAGGATCCACTGGGGCGGCAGCGCGCCGAGCTGCACCGGCGCGCGCAGCCCGGCAGCCACCAGGTCGTCGGCCGAGTAGGCCGGGGTGGCGCCGAGCTCGCGCCCACCGGGGGGCGCGATGTCCACCCGCCCGCCCAGGCCGTCGAGGTCGAGCGCCAGCTCGAGGCCCCGTCCGCGGGCGGTGACCGACAGCTCCACGCGCACCGGCGCACCGGCTGCGTCGACCGTGACGATGAGGCCGCCGGCGGCGCCGGGCGCGGCGTCGCCGATCAACCCGCCCGCCTCGTCCTCGGTGAGCGAACCGGAGTAGGTACGCAGACCGGCGTCGTCCACCGAGCCCTCTCGCCGATCGACGGTCATGCGCATCCAGTCGGCGAGCGCCGTCAGACCCAAGGCTCCGTCGCCCTCCTGTGCGAGCGACCACGGGGCGGACGCGAGGCCGGGCGCGTCCGCAGCCCGGCGCACCCACACGCCGCGGCCCGAGATGAGCGTCTCGACCGCGCCCCCCTCACCGACGGCTGTTTCGACCGAGCGGGCCGGGAACGACACGTAGCCGTCCACGGTGAGCGACCCCTCCAGGTGCACCCCTGGACGCGCCGCGGTCTCCCCGTCCGCACGGACCTCGCCGTGGTAGGCGAACGTGCCGGCGCGCTCGAGCGCCAGCGCGGCGCGCGCGATCGCCTGGTCGGGGCCAGCGCCCCGCTCCTCCGCGGCGACCGTCGCCGGGGGTGCCGCGGGTGCGCCGCCGTCGGCCGGGTCGTCGCGGTCGGCTCGGTCGTCCCGGCCGGACGAGGTGACGCCGGCGAACACGGCCGCAACAGCTCCGGCCGACAGGACGGCCGCCAGCGCCAGGACCCAGCCCCGACGGCGGGGGCGACGGAGACCGGCGGAGACCGTGGCCCGGTAGTGCGTCGCCCCGGGCAAGGACCAGGGCCCCGCACCGGGCGCGGCAGCCATGCCGGGGTCGACCGGCGAGTCATCGATCTCGAGCGGCCGGTCCCGCGTCGGCCCATCCCCGCTCGGGCGATGCGCCTTTCCGGCCATGCGCGGACTCTAGTGGTGCGCCCGCCCGCGCGACTTCGGCGGCGCCACACGGGGACGACCGTGCCCGACGCGTGAGAGGGACGCACCGGTGCGGTGCGTCCCTCTCGTCGTCCGCCAGTAGGGCGTCGGGGTGGCCCTGGCGGACGAGCTGTCGGCGTTGCGGCGTCGGATCAGTCGGGCAGCTCGCCCAGCGTGACCTCGACGGTTTGCTCATTGCCGTCGCGGGTGAAGGTGACCTGGGCGGTGTCGCCCGGCGACTTGGCCCGGACGGCGGCGGTGAGCCCGGCGGCGTCCGACACGTCGGTGTCGTCGACACTGGTGATCACGTCGCCCTCCTGCAGCCCGGCCTCGGCGGCCGGCTGGCCCTCCTCGACAGCACCGACCAGCGCGCCGGCCCCTGTGTCGGCGTCCGCGATGCTCACGCCCAGGTAGGCGTGCGTGACCGAGCCGGTGTCGACCAGCTGCTCGGCGATGTCGCGGGCGGTGTCGATGGGGATGGCGAAGCCGACGCCGATGTTGCCGCCCTGCGACGTCGTGCCCTGGGCGAGCGAGGCGATGGCGGTGTTGATGCCGACGACCTCGCCGTCCGCGTTGATGAGGGCGCCGCCGGAGTTGCCCGGGTTGATGGCGGCGTCGGTCTGGATGGCGTCGATCACCGCAGTGTTGCCGGGGCTCGACGAGCCGCCGCCACCGAAGGGTGACTGCTGCTCCTGCTCGCCCTGCAGCGTGATGGCCCGCCCGAGTGCGCTGACGATGCCGGCGCTGACCGACCCGTCCAGGCCGAGGGGGCTGCCGATGGCGAGCACCGTGTCGCCGACGTGCAGGTCGGCGCTGCTGCCGAGCGTGGCCGGGACCAGGCCGCTGACGTCCTGGGCCTGGATCACGGCCAGGTCGGTCGCCGGGTCGGTGCCGACGATCTCGGCGTCGGCCGTCGACCCGTCCGAGAAGGTGACCGTGAGCGAGCCGCCGTCGGCCGCCTGGGCCACGACGTGGTTGTTGGTCAGGATCTGGCCGTCGGCGCTGATGATGATGCCCGAACCGCTGCCGCTCGCTTGACCCGCCTCGAAGCTGATCGAGACGACGCTCGGCAGCACGGCGGCGGCCGCCTGCGAGAGCGGCTCGTCGGGGGCCGTGTCGTCGCCCGCGACCGGGGCGGCGTTCAGGCTTGTGGCGGCAGGCGAGGTGCCGCCGTCGTCGTCGAGGGCCAGCGCCACCAGCGCACCGCCCGTGGCCGACACCACCAACAGACCGGCAGCCGTGAGCACGGCCACGGCTCGCCGGCCCCGCCCAGGGGGAGGAGGCGGGACCGGCGAGGGCGGATCGTGCGGCTCGGCGCCGACAGGCGGCTGAGCCGGCGGGACGGGGGCCGACGGAGGCCCGGCGGGCGACCGGCCGGCACCGCCCTGCGGCGGGGGCGGTGCCGGCGGCGCGGGCGCTCCCGCGGCGGGTGCCGACGGAGGCGCCGCGGGAGCGGCGTCCGGCGGCGTGGACGGTGGGGTCGGCGGGGGGGTCGGCGGCGCGGCCGGGGCCGGCACGTCGGGATCGTCGGTCGCCCCGGGGGCGGGGGCGGTCGCGTGCACGGCCGTCGCAGCACCGGGAGACACAGGCGTGGGCGTCTGCGTGGTCTCGTCAGTCATGGCGACCACGATGACGGTCGTCCCTGCGCGCCGACTGGACGCCGCCTGAGAGTTTCCTGGACGCCGCGCCGACCGCCGCGTGCGCTCCCCTCGCGCTCGGGCGCCGTACAGGTCTCGTCCAGCCAACTCCCAGGCTGGGGCGTCACCCTTGTGCCGTGAGCAGCCCCACCAGCGGTACGGTCGTGGGTGATAGGACCATGAGCGACCTCCTCCCCCCGACGAACGGCCGCACGCCCGAAGCCCGCCTGCTCGTCGTCGACGACGAGCCCAACATCGTCGAGCTGCTGTCGACCAGCCTGCGCTTCGCCGGGTTCGAGGTGGCCACGGCCATGACCGGCAGCGACGCGGTCAAGGCGGTCGAGCGCCACCGCCCCGACCTGGTGCTGCTCGACGTGATGCTGCCCGACGTCGACGGGTTCGTGGTGCTCCGCCGGCTGCGGGACGGGCGCGACCACCTGCCGGTGCTGTTCCTGACCGCCCGCGACGGCAACGACGACAAGGTCACCGGCCTCACCCTGGGCGGCGACGACTACGTCACCAAGCCGTTCAGCCTGGAGGAGGTCGTCGCCCGCATCCGGGCCGTCCTGCGACGCACCCGCGCCGACACCGACGGCCGGGCGCTGCGCCTGACCGTGACCGACCTCGAGCTCGACGAGGAGAGCCACGAGGTCTGGCGAGCCGGCCACGAGGTGCAGCTCTCGCCCACCGAGTTCAACCTGCTCCGCTACCTGATGGTCAACGCCGGACGAGTGCTGTCCAAGGCGCAGATCCTCGACCACGTGTGGAGCTACGACTTCGACGGCGACGCCAACATCGTCGAGTCGTACATCTCGTACCTGCGCCGCAAGCTCGACGACGGCGACGAACCGCTCATCCACACCGTCCGCGGCGTGGGGTACGTGCTCCGCCCGCCGCGTGGCCGGGGCTGAGGCGGGCGCGCCGGTGGGGCTGGTGCGCGCCTGGCGCCGGACCCCGCTGTGGCTGCGGCTCATCTCGGCGATGCTCGTTCTCGTCGCCCTCGGCCTGACGCTGACCGGCGCGTTCGGTGTGCGCCTGCTGCGGGGCTACCTGGTCGACCGCGTCGACGAGCAGCTCGCCGCGGCCGCGGTGCAGCTGGTGCCGGGCGGCGACGGCATGCCGGGCCTCGAGCGGCAGCCGACCCCGATCCCCAGCCAGTTCCATGTGGCCGTCCTCAATCGCGACGGCACGACCGTTCGGGCGTTGCGGTCGACGCTGGACGACTCCGCCCCTGAGCTGCCGCACCTCACCGTGGCCGAGGCGGCCGACCGTTCGGGCGAGCCGTTCACGGTCGATGCGGTGAAGGGCAACGATTCCTGGCGCGTCCTGGCCCTGCCGTTGGTCGACGACTCAGGGTCGGTGGTCATCGCCACCAGCCTCGACGAGGTCGACGCCACGGTGAAGCGCCTGGTCCAGATCGACGTCCTCGTCGGCCTCGCCGTCCTCGGCGGGCTGGCCATCGTGGGCATCTCGATGGTGCGGACGGCGCTGCGGCCGCTGGCCGAGATCGAGGTCACCGCCGCCGCCATCGGCCGCGGCGACCTGGCCCGACGCGTGCCCGACCACCACCCCGGCACCGAGATGGGCCGACTCAGCCGGGCGCTCAACGCCATGCTCGAGCAGATCGAGCGGGGGTTCCGCGCTCGATCGGCGTCCGAGGCGCAATCGCGGCGGTCCGAGGAGCGCATGCGCCGCTTCGTGGCCGACGCCAGCCACGAGCTACGCACGCCGCTCACGTCGATCCGCGGGTTCGCGGAGCTGCACCGCCAGGGTGCGGTCACCGACCCGGCCGAGGTGTCGAACCTGCTCGGTCGCATCGAGGGCGAGGCCACGCGCATGGGCCTGCTCGTCGACGACCTGCTGCTGCTGGCCCGCCTCGACCAGCAGCGCCCCCTGCAGCACGCTCCGGTCGACCTGGGCGCCGTCGCCGCCTCGGCCGTCGAGGCGGCACGCGCCGCGGCGCCGGGCCGCGAGATCGCCCTGGTGGTCTCCGACCACGGCGAGGACCACAGCGACGATCACCTGGTCGTCCCCGGCGACGAGGCCCGGCTCCACCAGGTGGTCGCCAACCTGCTCGACAACGCACTCGCGTACTCGCCGCCGGACGCACCCGTGTCGGTGAGGGCCGGGCTGATCGAGCGCGACGGGCGGGAGCTGGCGTCGCTCGAGGTCGTCGACCGTGGCGCCGGGTTGACGCCGGAGCAGTCGGAGCGGGTGTTCGAGCGGTTCTACCGCACCGACGCCGCCCGCAGCCGGGCCCAGGGCGGCACCGGGCTGGGCTTGTCCATCGTCGCGGCCATCACCCGGGCCCACGGCGGCAGCGTCGAGGTCGAGAGCGCGGTGGGCGCGGGCTCGACGTTCCGGGTGCTCCTCCCCCGGACCGCCGCGCCGCCCACGACGGCCGAACCACCGGCCGCCGACGTGGACGGTGGACGACCGGATCCGCGACCGGATCCCGACGCCGGCGTCCTGCCTGGTTGACTGGCGGGCGTGAAACGCTCGATCGACTTCGCCTTCGACGACCACCCGGACGATGACGAGGAGAAAGCGCGTGTCGCGTGGGCGGTGGCGGCGGTCGACGACTGTGACGGCTGTGGCGATCTGCGGGTCGAGGTGACGCTCGAGGACGAGGGAGCGAACGGCACCGGCGTGACCGCGCACCTCGCCCCCGCCACCGCCCGCCGGGTGCGCGCCGCGCTCGCCGCCGCGCTGCGTGAGGTGGGCGAAGACCCGGGGGCATAGCGCGTCCGCGACGTCCGAGCACGGGGAATACATGCAGTCGGCGCAAAGTTGCACTCCCTGCATCTTTCGCTAGAGTACGTCGGCTCGACCGCTCCCCGAGGTTCGTCCATGGACACGTCCGCCCCGCCCGCCAGCCTGCCGCGCAAGCAGGTGCTGATCGTCTTCTCCGGGATCATGCTCGGCATGCTCCTGGCCGCGATCGACCAGACGATCGTGGCCACCGCCCTGCCGACCATCGTCGGCGACCTGGGCGGCCTCAACCACCTGTCCTGGGTGGTGACCGCCTATCTGCTGGCCGAGACCGTCTCGACCCCGCTGTTCGGCAAGTTCGGCGACCTCTACGGCCGCAAGCGCCTCTTCCAGGCCGCCATCGTCATCTTCGTGGTGGGCAGCGCACTGTCCGGCATCGCCACGTCGATGGGCCAGCTCATCGCCTTCCGCGCCGTGCAGGGCGTGGGCGCCGGCGGCCTGATCGTGCTGGCCATGGCCATCATCGCCGACGTGGTGAGCCCCCGCGAGCGCGGCCGCTACCAGGGCTACTTCGGCGCCGTGTTCGGTGCGGCCAGCGTGGCCGGGCCGCTGCTCGGCGGCTTCCTGACCGACCACCTGTCCTGGCGCTGGGTGTTCTACGTCAACCTGCCGCTCGGCATCCTGGCCCTGTTCGTCACGAGCGCGGTCCTGCCCGCCGCCGGCCAGCGGCGCCAGGTGCGCATCGACTGGCTGGGCACGGTCCTGCTGTCGACGGCGATCGTCTGCCTGGTCCTGCTGACGACCTGGGGCGGCACCGACTACGAGTGGGGCTCACCGGTCATCGTCGGGCTCGGGGTGGCCGCGGTGGTGCTGGGCGCCCTGTTCGTCATCGTCGAGCGGCGGGTGGCCGAGCCTTCCATCCCCCTGCGCCTGTTCCGCATCCGCACCTTCAACCTGGCCTCGGCCGTCAGCTTCATCGTCGGCATCGCCATGTTCGGCGCCATCACCTACCTGCCGACGTTCCTCCAGGTCGCCAACGGCGCCTCGGCCAGCAACTCCGGCCTGCTGCTGGTGCCGATCATGGGCGGCCTGCTCGTGGCCTCGATCACCTCCGGCCAGATCATCACCCGCACCGGGCACTACCGGCGCTTCCCTGTCATCGGCATGGCGGTGACCAGCGTGGCCATGTTCCTGCTGTCGACGCTGGGCACCGGGTCGAGCCGCTGGGAGTCGGGCATCTACATGGCCATGCTCGGCGCCGGCCTCGGCATGGTCATGCAGGTCATCATCCTGGCCACCCAGAACGAGGCGCCCGCGGCCGACCTGGGCGTGGCCACGTCCACGGTCACGTTCTTCCGGACCGTGGGCGGCTCTGTGGGCGTGGCGCTGTTCGGAGCCCTGTTCAACTCCCGGGTCACCGACCTGCTCGGTGCCGCGCCCACGGGCATGACCCCCGCGGACATCGGCAACCTGCCTACCGGCGAGCGCGCCCAGCTCGCCGAGGCCTTCGCCGACGGCATCACCATGGTGTTCCGCTACGCGGTGCCCCTGCTCGTGGTGGGCTTCCTGCTGACCTGGCTGCTCAAGGAGGTGCCGCTGCGCGGCGCCCGGCACGCCCCGACGCTCGCCGGCGATGACGCGCCGGCGGTTCCCGCCGGCGCTTCGGCGGTGCCGAGCGGTGCCGCACCCGCCTGGGACGGCACCGCGGCCCCCGGCGGCCCCGCCGTCGTGGTGGACTATGTCGTCGACGCACCGCTGGCCGTCAGCGGCGACACTGGCGGCGGATGGGTCCGCGCCGCCGCCAGCGCCACGGCCGTCCACGCGGACGAGATGAGTGGAGGGCAGACATGACGGTGTGTCCCGGGCGGACGAGCATCCATCTGGCCGGCAACGAGAGTCGGCCTTGATGAGCGAGGGCCTGCGCGAGCGGAAGAAGGCCGAGACGCGACGGGCGCTCTCGTCCGCGGCGTTGCGCCTGGCCCAGGAGCTCGGCCCGGACGGCGTGACCGTGGAGGCCATCGCCGAGGCATCTGGCGTGTCGCCCCGCACGTTCTTCAACTACTTCTCGTCCAAGGACGACGCCATCGCCGGCATGGCGCCGTCGGAGCCGTCGGACATGCTGCACGACCTGGTCGACCGCCCGGCCGACGAGGCACCGCTCGAGGCGCTGCGACGCATGGCCCTGGCGGCCGCCGACCGGCTCGAGCCGATGGCGGACGAGCTGTGGGCCCGCCACCAGCTCGCCCAGGACCACCCGGCGGTGGCGGTCCGCCGCGCGGCCCGCTTCGCGGAGGTCGAGCGGAGCCTGGCCGAGGAGATCGCCCGCCGCACCGGCCTGGACGTCGACCGTGACGCCTACCCGGCCCTGGTGGTGACCGCCGCCCTCGGTGCCCTGCGGGTCGGCATCGCCGTGTGGCACGAGCGGGGCCGCACGGCACCCCTCGCCGCCGTCATCGGCGACACGTTCGACCAGATCGCGGCAGGGTTCGACGCCGACGTGGCCCACCACACGTCGGCGGCCCTCTGACCATCGGGCCAGCCTCTCCCCATGCGCAGTTCTCCCGCTCTGACATATGACCGCCCATTGTCAACGGCAATGGTTATACCGACATGTGCGTCGATAAAGCAGGGAGTTACCAACCAGTAGGTTGTTTACACTGCGCGTGCAGGAATAGTCTCTCCCTCGTGACGGCCGCCCCAGCACAGTCGACCAACGCCGATCGCCCGAGGCCCAAGCGGGTCCGTAAGAACCCCGACACCCGCCGGGCCGAGATCGTCGCCACGGCCCGCCAGGTCTTCGCGGCCACCGGCTACGCCGAGTCGGGCCTCGCCGAGATCGCCAGCGCCGCCAGCGTCTCCAAGGGCCTGCTCTACCACTACTTCCCCGAGGGGCGCCCCCAACTCTTCGTCAGCGTGATGCAGGGCCTGCTCGGCGAGTTCCAGCAGCGGCTGCGCCAGGCGTCCAAGATGCCCTTCTCGCCCCGCACCCGCATGGAGCACCTGCTCGCCGCCCTGTTCGGCTTCTTCGACGAGAACCCCTCGGCCTATCGCCTGTTGTTCCGCGACCCGTGGGTCACGCACGACGACGCCGTCGAGGCGTCGGCCATCGCCACCCGCGTGCAGATCGCCTCCGAGCTGGCCACCCTCATGGCCGGCTCCGCCCTGCCGGCCGACGACCTCGTGTCAGCGAGCAGCGGCATGCTCGGCTTCGCCCTGGCCAACGTCGAGCTGTGCATCGGCGGCCAGGTCGACGCCGAGACCGCGTGGCGGGTCACCTGCGAGTACGCCACCTCACGCTTCACCGACTGACTCCGGCTCACCGAGCCGGGCGGTCACACGGGCAACAGGCCGACGCCCCGCATCCGAGCACTCGACGCGGTCGTATGGTGACATCACGGCGTGACACGCCTCGGGGGCGTAACGTTCCCGGTGCCAACTCCCCCTACGATGGCGCCGACGTCCCGGGCGGGACGCCCCCTGTGCGAAAGAGGCACAGCATGAACCTCGAGTTCAACGACGAGCAGCTCGAGTTGCGCGACAGCGTGCGGGCGGCGCTGGCGCGCGAGTGCCCGCCGCAGCTGGTCCGCGACGTCGCAGCCGGAGGGCTGGGCGGCGACGAGCTCGCCACCGCCCTGACCTGGCTCGGCTGGCCCGCACTGACCATCGACGTCGACCTGGGCGGCCTGGGGCGCAGCTTCGTCGAGCTGGCCATGGTGCTCGAGGAGCTGGGGCGGGCGGCCGCGCCGGGGTCGTTCCTGCCCACCATGACCCAGTTCGTGCCCGTCGTGCGCGAGGTCGGCACCGAGGCCCAGGCCCACCGCTTCCTGGCTGGTGTGGCCTCGGGCGACCTGACCGGCACGCTGGCGCTGCACGAGGGCGGGCGATGGGACCCCGACGCCGTCATGGCGACGGCCGAGCGCGACGGCGACGGGTGGCTGCTGCGCGGGCACAAGCAACACGTCCTGGGCGCACCCGATGTCGACGAGGTCGTGGTGGCCGCCCGGCGCGAGTCCGGCTCGCTCGGGCTGTTCGTCGTTCCGGCGGCCGAGCTCACGTTCAAGCGCACCGCCAGCCTCGACCCCACGCGCACGCTCGCCAACGTCGAGCTCAACGGCATCTGGGTGCCCGAGGCCCGCGTCCTGGGCGAACCCGACGCCGACGCCGGCAAGGCGCTCGCACGAGCGCTCGGCGAGGCGACCGTGGGCCTGGCCCTCGACGCACTCGGTGCGTGCGGTGCGCTGCTCGACGCCTCGCTCGACGTCGCCAGGCAGGGCGGCGTAGCCGGCCAGGCGACCGAGCACGTGCTGGCCGACATGCTGGTGGCGATCGAGACGGCTCGTGCCGCCACATACCAGGCCACCTGCGCCGTCGCCGAGGCCGATCCCACCGCGTCCCACACCGCGTCGGTGGCCAAGGCGGCGATCGGCGGGTGCCAGCGGCTCGTGACCCGACACAGCCTCGAGATCTGCGGCGCACGCGACGGCGACGGCCGAGACCTCCGCCTGTGGATCGGTCGGGCCAAGGCCGACGACCTGCTGTGCGGATCGGCGACCGACCACCGTCGCATCGTGGCCGACCACATGCTCAGCGCGCAGCGGGCGCGCAGCTCGCAGCTGGCCAGCGCGCTCCTCGGCTGATCGAGGAGCTCAGCGCAGCCGCAGGCCCAGCACGCGCCCGGCTACCCGGTCGCGCTCGGCACCGAGCCCGCCCGAGGCCGCCACCTCGCCCGTGGCCGTGGTCCACTCGCTGGCCCACGACCCGCTCGGCCACCCCCTGGGGCCGTCGAGCCCCATGTCCAGACCGTCGGCGCCGAGCACCTCGAGCCCGGTCAGGTACACCCGCTCCTCGATCTGGGCGGTGACGAGCGGCAGCATCGCCAGTTCGGGGTTCGGGCGGCCCGTGGCTTGCTTGGCCAGCGCGCGGTAGGCGAGCGCCCGCACCGAGTCGGCCTCGACCCGCAGGCCCGCCAGGGCGTCGCGGAAGACGCCGTCGTCGGCCAGCCCGCGCGACCGGCCGACATCCGCGAGGGAGTCGAGCGCCCGCTGGACGGCCAACAGGCTGGTGATCCACCGCACCGAGCGCAGGCGGGCGCGCACCGACTGCAGCACGGGCCAGCCCTGGTCGCGCTCGCCGATGATCTCGCCGGCGTCGACCGGCACGTCGTCGAAAGCGAGGACCGGCGCGCCGTCGCCGGGCCGGGCGACCCCGTCGGCCTCCAGGTCGATGGCCACGACCGCCACACCGGCGAGGCGACGCCCGTCCGCCTCGACCCGCAGGCCGCACAGGCATCGGTCGGCGTCGGCCGCGCCCGGCGGTGCGACCGCCGAGCCCCGGATCACCAACCCCCCGTCGACCTCGGCCACCGTGAGGCCGGGCGCGGGGTGCGCCCGGGCGGCATCGTCGCCGTCGGCCTCGTCGACGACGTCGGTGGCCTCGAGCTCGTCGACGGCGACGCACCAGCTCGTCTCGCCCCGCAGGGTGGCAGGGAGCCAGTCGTCCTGCTGGGCGCCGACGCCGTGGTCGGCCAGGGTGGGCGCGCACACGTCGAGGCCCTGCGGGTTGACCGTGCGCGGGACACGCCGCCGCGCCAGCTCCTCGAGGTAGATCATCTGCTCGACCGCCGTGGCGTCGCGCCCGCCCAGCTCCGGCGGCCAGCGCGGGACGAGCCAGCCGTCATCGAACAGCATGCGTTGCCAGTCGCGCGCCCACCCGGGGATGTGACCCGGCGAACGGGGCGGATCGGACGCGCGATCGGTGGCCGGCTGGTTCTCGTCGAGCCAGGCGGCGAGCTCGGCGCGGAACCGGGCTTCGGCGCGGCTGTCGGACAGGCGCACGCCGACGACGCTAGTAGGCCCGCCGGCCGGGCGGTCGGATGGCATTCGGATGGCGTCCTGGCGGCCCGGGTGGGCCGGCCGGTCAGGGCGTGTGAACGCCGCTGGCGGGCGAGCTCTGGGGTGGCGCCGCCCCACCGGTTCCCGCGCCGCCGGTTCCCGCCTCGCCGTTCGCGGCCTCGCCGCCGAGGGCCTCGCCGTTCGCGGCCTCGCCGCCGAGGGCCTCGCCGTTCGCCGTGCCGGCCCGACGCGCGCCGGCCGACGCCGCGCCGGGGGTGGCGCCATCCGCGGCGGGCGCGGCCGGGATGCGGACCGCCAGCGCCCGAGCGAGCTCGTCGGCGACGAGGGGCAGCAGGGCGGGGGCCACCAGGTGGGCGACCTTGTCGACGACGGTGTCGGCGATGGCACGGGCGATGTCGCGGTCGAGGTCGCTCAGCGCCGCGAGCGTGGCGGCGGCGTCTGGGACCGGCGTCGACACCACGACCCGGTCGGCGAGGGCCGCCGGCGTGGCGGGGGGGTGATCGTCGTCCTCGTCCTCGTCGTCCTCGTCCTCGTCGAACCGCGCGACCGGCATCGGCATCGTGTCGTCGGGCCGGAGCGACGGCGTCGCCACCGCGTCGTCGATGGCGAGGTCGGCGGTGTCGTCGTGGGTGTGGGCCGCGCCGTCCTCCTCCGTCAGGTCGATGACCCCGGCCTGGGGCACGGCGTCCTCGTCGACATGGTCCCGCTCGTCTCCCGACGGCGACCCCAACCCCAACACCGGCGGCAGCGGGCGGGCGTGCACCAGGGCGAGCCGGCTGGTGCAGCGGGTGAGGGCGACGAACAGCGACCGCAGGCCGTGCTCGGACTCGTCGACGATGGCGGCGGGCTCGATCACGACCACCTCGTCGAACTCGAGCCCCTTGGCTTCGTCGGGTGTGAGCACGACGACCGGGGCCGCTGCCGGGCGCAGCTCGGGCGTCCAGGCCACGCCGGCCTCGTCGAGCGCGCCCACCAGGCCCGCCCTGGCCGACCCCGGGGTGATCACCCCGATGATCCCGTCGCCGACCAGCTCGCGGATGGTCGCCACGGCCTGTGCGACCAACCCGTCGGGCCCGTTGGCCGCGGCCACGGCCACCTCGTGCCCCGAGCTGCGCAGCGCCTCGGGGCAGGCGAGCCCCGGGGCGGCGGCCGGCAGCAGGCGCATGGCCACCTCGTGGACCTCGGCCGGGAGGCGGTAGCCGTACTCGAGCTCGACCGCCGCGGCCGCGACCCGCTCGTGGCGCAGCACCTGGACGATGGCGTCCCACGACTGGTGCGCCCACGGGCTGGTCCCCTGGGCCAGGTCGCCGAGCACCGTCATCGATCCCGCCCGCGAGCGGCGCCTGATCGACTCCAGCTGCATCGGCGACAGGTCCTGCGCCTCGTCGACCACGATGTGCTCGTAGGTGGCGGCCACGCCGTTGAGCAGCGCGTCGGCCGCGTCGAGCAGGGGCATGTCGTCGACCGACCACTGCCAGGTCGACACCCGCGCGTCGGTGGGCAGGGCCAGCATGTCGAGCTCGACGTCGGACAGGGTGCCGGCACCGGCGGCGAGGAGCTGGCGGCGGGACGAGAGCAGCTCGACCAGGAAGGTCTGGGGCGTGAGGTTGGGCCAGACCCGGTCGAGGAAGTTGTCGACCTCGCGGGCCGAGTCGCCCTGCACCGTCACCTCTGCGGCCCCCGCCCGCGTGAGCGCCGTGCCCACCTCGGCGACGACGAAGGCCCGCAGCATGCGGTACGCCTCGTTGTGCGGGCGGCCGGCGAGCTGGCGGGCCCGGGTGGCGATGCGGCGCCCGTCGAGCTCGACCCGCCGACCCGCGACGGTCAGCTCGACCGGCGTGGCCTCGACCCGCTGGCGGTAGCGCAGGCCCCGCAGGACGAGGCGCAGCAGGCGGCGGTCGCCTTTGAGGCGCCGCAGCTCGGGTGGGTCGACACGACCGATGCGCACGCGGGGGCCGAGCGCCCGCAGCGGCAGTTGCACGACGGCCTCGTCGCCGAGCGAGGGCAGCACCGACGAGATGTAGTGGACGAACGCGGGGTTGGGGCCGACGATCAGAACGTCGCGCGCCTCGACCCGGTCGCGCCGGTTGAACAGCAGCCAGGACACCCGGTGGAGCCCCACGACCGTCTTGCCCGTGCCCGGGCCGCCCTGCACGACCAGCAGCTGGTCGAGGGGCTGGCTGATCACCTCGTACTGGGCGGCCTGGATCGTGGCGACGATGTCGCCCAGCTCGCCCGACCGGGCGCTACCGAGCGACTCGAGCAGGGCGTCGGTGAGGACCGGCTCGGGCGTGCGCCCGTTGGCGATGGCCTGGGCGACCTCGCGGAACATGAGGTCTTCGATCTCGCGGATCTGGTTGCCGGAGCAACGGTACAGCCGGCGGGCGTCGAGCCCTTCGGGCTGGTCGGGGGTGGCCGTATAGAAGGGCGCGGCGATGGGGGCCTGCCAGTTGACGACGACCAGGTCGTGGTCGTCGCCCCAGATGGCGCCCTTCCCGATGTACCAGCGGTCGTCGGCCGCCTCGATGCGGCCGAAGGCGATGGCCTCGTCGGGGTCGGCCAGGCCCAGGCGACTCACCCGCTTGCGCAGCTCGATGGCGGCCTTGGGGTTGGCGGCCAGGCTGGGCGCCAGGGCGAGGTCGGCCTGCTGGCGGTCGCGCAGCGCCAGGGCCCGATCGAAGTAGGCCTGCTCATGCGGCAGGTCCGGATGCATCGCGCTCGTCGCCTCTCCCCACGGACCGGTGGGCACATCGCCCGGCTTGCACTCGCCCTCGCGCACGCCCGCGCGCTGAGCGGGAGGTTACCGCGTTTCAGAGGCCGGGCACTCACGCTGCGGGGGGACAGCCGCGCGCCCCGCCGCCCAGCGTGAGGAGCCTCTTGCGGAATCGCAACCTGGTCCGGCGGACGGCATCCTTGCGCCTGTGAACGATCCGCTCCTCCCCCGGTGCTCGGGGTTCGCCCGGTCCGAGGGGCTCGACCCCGCCGGCACCGCAGGCAGCTACCGCGGCTATGTCGCGCTCGACGTGCCCCTGCCGTGGCCGCACGAGATCACCGATCACGCCGAGATCGCGCCGGCGGCCGCCGCGCTCACGGCCGCCGGCCTGCGTGTGCAGGGCGTGGTCCCCGACCCGGGCCGGTCGCCGGACCACCGCAGGCTGGTCACGTTCGTCCGGCCCGACGGGCTGTTCGACCGCTACCGGACCGTCGCGTGGGCGGTGGACGCCTCGGGCGTGACCGACGCGCTGGTGGCCCTCGCCGGGTCCGCGACGGCGGGCGCCGCGGAGGGCGAGGTGAGGGCGGGGCCCGCGGCGCGGGTCGCCGACGGCGACGACGCCGGCCGCCACGTGCTGGTGTGCACGCACGGCAAGCGCGACGCCTGCTGCGGCTCGCTGGGCACCCGGCTCGCCACGGCCCTGCCCGGCCTCGGGGCCGGCGTGCACGTGTGGCGCACCAGCCACACGGGCGGCCACCGCTTCGCCCCCACCGCGGTGCTGCTCCCGGAGGGCACCGCGTGGGCCTACCTCGACCTCGACACGCTGGTCGGCATCTCCGATCGCACGCTCGACCTGGACGAGGCGGCCCGCCGCTACCGCGGCTGCACCGGCCTGGACGGTCCCGAGGTCCAGGCCGCCGAGCGCGAGGCCCTGCGCGCCGTCGGGTGGTCATGGCTCGACCACCGGCGCCGTGGCATCGTGCTCGACCGGGCGGACGGGCGTACACGGGTGCGCCTCGACGGGGTGGCGCCTGGCGGGGCGCGCACCACCTTCGAGGCGACCGTCGAGGTCGCCCGGCTCGTGCCGGTCCCGGACTGCGGCAAGCCGCTCGACCAGGCGCGCAAGTCGGCGCCCGAGCTGCGGGTCAGCGACTTCGTCGCCGCCTGAACCGCACGGGTACCGCCGTGGGCATCGCTCTCCCGGGCTCTGTACCGGGGCCACTGATACCGTGCCGCGATGCACGGGCTGGGTGAACGATGAAGGCTGCCGTCTGCGAACGGTACGGACCGCCGGAGGTCGTGCAGACTCAGGGAGGTGCCGACGCCCGTGCCGGCGGACGGCGAGGTGCTGGTCAAGGCCTTTGCGACGACGGTCAATTCCGGCGACGCCCGGGTGAGGGCGCTGCGCGTCCCGCGCGGACTGACGCCTGCCGATGCGGCTGAAGCTCGGCCTCACCAAGCCGAAGCAGCCCATCCTCGGCTTCGAGATGGCCGGGCAGGTCGAGGCGGTGGGGAGGGCGGTCACCCGCTTCCAGCCGGGCGACAGGGTGGTCGCCTCGCGCGGGTTCGACTTCGGCTGCCACGCCGAATACGTGACCGTGGCCGAGCAGGGAGCCATCGCCAGGATCCCCGAGCAGCCTGAGCTATCAGGATGCCGTGGCGCTCTGTTTCGGCGGCACGACGGCGCTCATCTTCTTCCGGCTGGGCAAGCTCGCCGCTGGTGAAACGGTGCTGATCAACGGCGCCTCCGGTGCGGTCGGCACCATGGCCGTGCAACTCGCCAAGCACCTCGGCGCCGAGGTGACCGCCGTGTGCAGCGGCGCCAACGCGGAACTGGTCAGGGGCCTCGGGGCCGACCACGTCATCGACTACACAAGCGGAGGACTTCACGCGCAACGGGCAGCGCTACGACGTGATCATGGACAATCACGGCAACGCGCCCTACGCGCGGGTCAAGGACTCGCTGAAACCGGGCGGCCGCTTCCTGATGGTCATCGGCGATCTCTGGCAGATGCTCGCCGCGTCGCGGCAGAAGGCCGTGATCAGCGGCAGCGAGAACGATTCCTCGATCGACCGCCGACAGCTATCGAACCCTCATGTCGCTGGCCGAGCAGGGAGTGCTGAAGCCGGTGATCGATTCGGTCCTGCCATTCGCGCAGATCGTCGAAGCGCATCGCCGGGTCGACGGCGGCCACAAGGTCGGAAGCGTCGTGCTCACGTTCGGGCAGGACGGCTGAACCACATACCGACCAGAAAACGACGCTGACCAGGGCTGATGCCCTGGACAGGTGGTGGGCCGTAAGGGACTCGAACCCCTGACCCCCTGCACGTCATGCACCCCGGAGCGACCGCCACCGGTCGTACACGTCCGGGCTGGCCTGCGGACATGGGGTCGGGGGTTCGGAGTCGTATTGTGCGGGTCAGACCGGTTACGAGCTGGTCGGGCTCCCCTGCTGGCTCCCCTGGCCCCCCGGTCTGCACAACCAGCTCCAAAGGTCGATCAGCGACTCACCGCGTGCGCTGGGACAGCTCGGGTGCAGGTCGGAAGCTCGGCGCGAGCCGTGAGTGGCCGTACGTCTCTTGGCGTCCCGCTCGACCTGGCACGTCTGTGGCACGAGTCGACCTGCTGTCACTCCGACGATCTCCGGCGGGCGGCGGTGGGGCGCTTGCGTCCCGCCGGCCGCCCGGCGCCGGCCCGGACCCGGTGCGGAGGGTATGGGATTCGGTATCGCGCCTGGTGGCCGCCGAAGACGAGCGCAACCGTGTGGGAGCAGCCGCTCGTACGCACCGATACCACCCGCCGAGCGCTCCGACGCTGACGCGTCACCCCGTCGTGCTCTCCCGTGGCGACGACAACATCGGCCGCGAGAGGAATGAGCCCGGCGGCATCGCCGGTGGTCCGTCGGTGCGTCGATGCGGAGCTAACCGGAAAACCCAGATGGCGGCGTGGACACCGGGTAGCCGGCCGCGTGGGGGGCGCCCGGCGGGGAGGCAACCGCTGGCGCCGTCTGCTGGCGTTGCATCGAGGCGATCTGCTGGCGGTGGCGCAGGGCGACGATCTTCCCAGTGAGCCACTCGACCAGCGCATGCAGTGCAATGCCGACGATGGCGTACACGATCATGGCGAACAGGAGTGAGACGTCGAGGACCGACTGGTCGGAGAGAGCCTGGGACGGGAACATGCCTCGGAATGGCTCCATGATGCGGTCGACGTTGCGGTACACCCACCGGGTGAATTCGGCGTCGGTGCTAGCGCCGAACAGGCGGAGGAAGAACCCCAGGGTGAGCAGTACCAGGTCGATCAGCACGAAGGCGTAGACCAGCACGACGACGGCTTTGGCTACGCGAAGCAGCCAGAACTGGGGCTCGCGATCCGTGGGCTCGGTTGTAGACATCGAGGGCTCCCCGTCGACCAGTCGGCATGGAGGACACGTGCCTCCGTACGGCGGAGTGTCCCGCTGCGAGTGCTCGGTTCGATCACCCCACCGGGGTGATTGATGCGCCGTCTTGCAGCTCAGCACATTGCGGTGGGCCGGCCGAGGACGGCGCCGGAGGCGCCGCCCGCAGGCCGGCCGCTTGACCCTGAAGAGCCAGACTCGGCAGAGCCTCTGCGACCTATCGTTGGCGATCCGACGGACAACACGCCCTCGAACGCCGGCTCGGCGACCGACGGAGCTGGATGAGCGATCTGTCGTCGTATCCCCGCAAACCGGGTTGTCGCGGATCGACGCTCCTATGTGTTGTCAAGGTGCTTCCGGCGGTTGCTGGCAGACCAGTGATGGGCCACTCGGGTGAGGGCGGGCTCTTGTTAGGCCAAGGCGACGCCGTGTGGGGTGTGCAGCGGCGGGTGGGCAGGTCGATCGAAGGACACACCGCCGGGGCGGGGTCAGGCAGATCTTGGGCCAGACCCGCCGCTGCAGATCCGGTTAGCGCGGGAGGTGCCGGTAGGTTTCCCGGGCGACGTAGCGCTTGAGGATGCGGATGATCTCGGGTCGCGACCGTCCTTGGTCGAGGCGGCGGGCGACGTAGGTGCGGGTGCGGGGATCGGAGCCGAGGCGGGTGAACACGATGCGCCACAGGGCATGGTTCGCCTGGCGGTTCCCGCCTCGGTTGAGCCGGTGCCGGCGGGTGACCTTTCCGGAGGTGGCCTCGAGCGGGGCGACACCGCACAGGTGCACCCAGGCGGCTTCGCTGCGCACTCGCTGGGGGTTGTCGCCGGCGGCGACACAGCCGATGGCGGCGGTGTCCACACCGACGCCGTGGAGGCCCACCAGACCGGGAGCAGTCGCGGTGACGAGCTCGCCGAGGACGACCTCGAGCCGGGCGATCTCCTCGTCGATGCCCAGCACCCGTCGCCCGAGGCTGCGCATCGCCAGCTTCGTGGCGTAGATCACCGCGTTGCTGTCGGGTCGTGGTCGCAGCCCGGCGCCCTGGGCCGCGAGCATGCCCCGTGACACTCCCTGGAACCGTTCCCGCAGCTCGTCGGGTGCGGTGAAGCCCAGGTGACGGATCTGGTTGAGGCACCTGATGCGGGCCTCGCGGCCCGAACGCTTGGCGATGAGCAGGGCCCGCATCGCCTCCACGTTGCCGTCCGCCGTCTTGGCCACCCCTGTGGCCCGGCCCGACAGGACCGCCCGGGCCGCTTCGATGGCGTCGATGGTGTCGGACTTGGGCTGTGCTCGGCGCAGCTGACGGTTCGGGCGGTCGACCTCGATCACCTCGACACCCAGGCTGCGCAGATGGCGAGCCAGTCCCGCCCCATAGGCGCCGGTGCCGCTGAACGTAGCCACCACGATCAACACCGCGGTGGACCCAACAGCGACAACCTCAGTCTCACTGGCAGATCTGGCGCGTCAAGCGTCGTGGCCCGACGTCGGGTTGCTTGCCATCGCGAGTGCTGTGGACCGGCACTCTTGGGATGGGTGGCGGGCGGCTAGCCGGTAGCCGAGGCGAGGCGAGCGACCGCGTGCGCTTGTGTTATGGCGCCGTCGTGTCCGGCTCCAGTGGGAACCCCTCCGATTGCCACCGTGACATAGGTGTCGCCGAACACCAGAGACACCTCATCGACGTACGGTCCCATGGTCGGCGGTTGTACCCAGAGGAACCCCAAGGCCAGGACGCGAACGCCTTGGGCCCCTGGCAAGTCGGGGACGTCGAAGGTCTCGACGGCGTACTGGTCGCCACGGGTCATCCAACGCTGGGCTGCGCTCATGCCGTCCTCGCCCGAAGGGAACCGCGTCGCCGACACGGTGACCCCTCCGTAGGTCTCGTGCTGCCAGGTCCGGCTCCAACCGTCGACTGCGTTGTCGTCGAGGGCATCGCGCAACGTGGCGAGGTCCATCCGCCCGTCCGTGTTCAACCTGTAGTCGGGGCCCGGTGACGACGGCATGAGCGCGGCAAGCGTGTCCAGCCGGACCGGACCGAGATCGGCAAGTCCGTCCCCGAGGGTCGCCTGCATCCGCGCCAACTTGCTGGTCGCGCCCGCGCAGATGCGCCGCTCGCCGTCCTCATCGACCACGATGGCGACAAGTGGTTCATCCACCTCGTCACCGTCGAACGTCAGCCAGTAGGTCAACTCGACGGCGTCGCGGCCCTCTAGCGAAGGTTCGACGTCCGGGTCCTCGTCGGTGACCTCGATCCGGCCCACACCCACGCGACCGACGCCCTCGGTGAAGCGCCGCAGGCCGCCCTCGAAGGCCTCGCGTTCATCGGCCACGATGCGGCTCACCTCGCAGCGCAGGTCCATCGCCGCGTCGATGTCATCGTCGCTAATCGCCTCCACATAGGCGATCACCACGTCGCCATCCGACGACTCCTGCCTCTCGCCCGATACCGGAGTCGACGACGTGGCAGAACTCGACCCCTCGCCGCCCTCGCCACACCCGACGCTGACAACCGCCACAAGCGCAGCAACCCAGACCCGACGCACCGAGATACCCAGCAACACCGCAAGAGTCTGCCACCTCGCGCCGACCCGACCTGTCCCAGGAAACGCCGGCTCGGTGATCGACATCCGAGACCTTCGGCTGGATCCGCTCGCGATCGCGAGCGCGACCGATTGCCCGATCCGGAGCGGCCCCGCGTGCGGCGAGCGCGCACAGATCGGACGGCTCCCGGGTGCCCCACACCACCAGCTCGGTGACTGGCCGATCTGTGCGCTTGAGCTGTCCCCGCACTCAGGCATGTCCCGACGACGCCGGCGCCCTCAGGAACCGTTCTAGGGGGTCGCTCCTGAGCGGCGCGCAAGTTCGATCAAGTCGACTGGTGGTCGTCGTCCGGACTGGTCGAGAAGGTCGCTGATCGTGGACTTCGCTAGGTGATGGGACCGGACATGCTCGGGGAGGAGGTGCTCGGCATCGAGCAGGGCTGCGAGGGCTTCGCCTGTGTGCCGTCGCTGGGCATGGGCCCTGGCCACGTCGATGAGAAGGCGGACCTGCCGTTCGGGTGAAAGCTCCGAGGCGTCGATGTCAGCAGCGACGTCGAGTGCTTCGCCGCCATCGCCCAGGTCAACCGCGACGGCGACGGTGTGCAGCTGCACGTGGGTGGGACCGAACTCGGTGTCGTAGTCGTTCCGGTCCTCGCCGATGCGGTCAGCGACGCGCTTGGCCTGGGCCAGGTGGAACCTCGCCCGGGAGCGGTCGCTCTCGTGCCCGCAGATGACGGCCTGCACGAGATGCATCGCACCGAGCAGCGACAACACCTCGGGCGTCGAGACGTTCCTGCTGGACTGGCTGGAACGGGAGGTGCCGAAGTTCGCGAGGTCGGTGAACACCAGGGATAACTACGCGTGGGCGGTCCGGTGCCACCGGGTGCCGGGCCTTGGAGCGCACCGCCTGGCGAAGCTGACTGCTGACCACGTGGACGACCTGTTGGAGGCCCGGGCAGCGCGGGGCATGGCGAAGAACTCGCTGCGCCGCATCCGGGCGGTGCTGGTCACGGCGCTGGACCACGCGGACCGGCGGGAGTTGGTGCGGCGGAATGTCGCGCCGGCTGACGACTACGCCGGATGGCCGTTTCACCGAGCGGCGGTCGCTCACCTCCGATGAGGCTGCTGCCCTGTTGGTGTCCATGCGTGGAGATCGCCTCGAAGCTCTCGTGATCGTCGGCGTGACGATGGGGCTCCGGCCCGGCGAGTTGACCGGGCTGTCCTGGCGGGACGTCGACCTCGACGCGGGCCTGCTTCACATTCGCCGGGCGCTGAAGCGCGAGAACAACCGGCCTGTCATGGGCGAGTTGAAGACCAAGCGGTCGCGGCGCTCGCTGGCATGTCCGCCCTTCGTGGTCGAAGCGTTACGCCGGAGGCAGGCGCACCAGGGAATGGAGCGGATCGCAGCCGGGCCCGACTGGTCGGAGCGGTGGGTGGCCGAGCAACTGGTGTTCACGACGACGGCGGGGACGCCGGTCGATGCGTCGAACCTGCGACGGTTCTTCCGACGCGCGTGCGAAAACGCGGGGATCGGCCGCTGGATGCCGTACGAGATGCGGCACACGGCGGCTTCGCTGCTGTCGGACGACGGCGTGCCTTCGGAGCACGTGGCCGACCTCCTGGGCCACGACGGCACGAGGATGGTGGCTCAGGTCTACCGCCACACGATCTCCCCCTACGGTCGACATTGCGGCCGCCCGGATGGAGCGGCTGTTGGGGGCAACGGGGGTGACAACGGGGCGCCTTTGGCTCCCCACCTGGCTCCCCTGGACGCCCCCGACACCCCCCGAAATGACGCTGACCAGGGCTGATGCCCTGGTCAGGTGGTGGGCCGTAAGGGACTCGAACCCCTGACCCCCTGCCGCGTCATGCAGGTGCTCTAGCCAACTGAGCTAACGGCCCGATGGAGGGTGCAAAGTACCACACGCCCGAGCCGTCCCCGCCATCAGGGCGGACGTGTCACGGACCGCCGGTAGCCTGTGCCGATGGCTCCCGACGGAGGCGCTCCCCTGCCTGAGTCCAACCCCGATCCGCTCACCCCCGAGCTGGCCCCGTTCGTGGCCCTGGCCCGGGCCCGCTTCGAGCGGGCCACCGACGGTCTCGACCACGACGCCGCCGTCGAGCACCTCGAAGCCGCCGTGGCCCAGGCCGCGGTTCAGGCGTCGCGGCTGGGCTTCAGCTTCCCCGTCGCGGAGCCACCCACCGACGCGCTGGCGCTCGGTGACGGCTCGGTGGTGCTGGTGCAGCGCCTGGCCGATCCGGACCAGCCGGCCTGACCCCCCTCACGCGCTCGGCCGGCCGGCCCGGACCAGATCGTCCGGGGAGGTGGCCTACAGGTTCCCCCGGGCGTCCTGCGCCCGCTCGATCGCCTCGAACAGGGCCTTGAAGTTGCCTGCACCGAACCCCTTGGCGCCGGCGCGCTGGATGATCTCGAAGAACACGGTCGGCCGGTCGCACAGCGTCTCGGTGAAGATCTGGAGCAGGTGGCCGTCCTGGTCGCGGTCGACCATGATGCCCAGCTCGGCCAGCGCCTCCCACGGCAGGTCGACGCCGGCCATGCGCTCGCGGGCCTCGTCGTAGTACTCGGGGGGCACGGTCAGGAAGCGCACGCCCCGCTCGCGCAGTGACCGCACGGCGGTGACGATGTCGGGAGTGTGCAATGCCATGTGCTGCACGCCCGGTGACCGGTAGTAGTCGAGGTACTCCTCGATCTGGCTCTTGCGGCGGCCGTCGGCCGGTTCGTTGATGGGCAGCACGACCTTGTCGTGGTTCCAGACGACGGTCGACATCAACGCCGAGTACTCGGTCGAGATCTGGTCGTCGTCGAAATGGACCAGCGAGTCGAAGCCCAGCACGTGGTGGTAGTACTCGACCCATTCCTCGAGGTGGCCCTTCTCGACGTTGCCCACGATGTGGTCGAACCGGGTGAGCCCCACCGGCGGGCCACTGGGCGGTGGCAGCATCGGCGGACCGAAGCCCGGCGCGAACTCGCCCGCGTAGGCCGACCGGTCGAGGAACGTGTGCACCGTCTCGCCGTAGGTGCGGATCGCCGAGTGGTGGACCGCGCCCAGCTCGTCGGTGTCGACGCTGGGCGGGCGCTCGGGAAGCGCGCCCCGGCCCAGCGCGGCGTCGTAGGCGGCGTCGGCATCGTCGACCAGGAAGCAGATGTCGCGGATGCCGTCGCCGTGCGCCCGCACGTGCTCGGCGATCGGCGAGTCGGGAGTCAGCGCACCCGTGACCATGAAGCGGATGCGGCCCTGCTGCAGGACGTGCGACACCCGGTCGCGCCGCCCGGTCTCGGGGCCGGCGTAGGCGACGATCTCGAACCCGAACGCCGAAGCGAGGAACCCGCTGAACGCCCGCGCGTTCCCCACCCACCATTCGACGTGGTCGATGCCCCCGAGCGCAGGCGCTTCGTAGCTCTCGTGCCTGTCGTCGGGCCGGGCGGTCAGCATGTCACCCATCCATCCCCCTGGTCGGTGCGGTTATCGAGGTGAGATCACCAGCAAACGCACCGCCGGGAACCGCGTCAACAGCGAGAGGGGCGACTGGGCATATTGGCCAGCGTCAAGGCAGATGTGATAGACACATTGCCCATGTTGCCCACCGGAATCGACGCGCTCGACGCCCGGCTGATCAGGGCGATGTGCGACACGCCTCGCGCTGGGGTGATGGAGCTAGCCCGCCAGCTCGGAGTTGCACGAGGGACGGTACAGGCACGTCTCGACAAGCTCCAACAACGTGGCATCATCAGCGGCTTCGACCCCGACCTCGACCTGCGGGCCATGGGGTACGAGGTGCTGGCCTTCGTGAGCCTCGAGATCGCCCAGGGCCGGCTCGGGGACGTGTGCTCGCACCTGCGCGAGATCCCCGAGGTGCTCGAGATCCACTCGGTGACCGGGCCGGGCGATCTGCTCTGTCGGGTGGTCGCCCACACCAACGACCACCTGCAGCACGTCATCGGGCGGGTGCTCGAGGTGACCGGCATCAGCCGCACGGCTACCCAGATCGCGCTCACCGAGCAGCTCCACCACCGCGTCCTGCCGCTCGTCGAGTTGGCCATCGACGACGAGGACTCGCCCGAGCAGGCCGAGGCCGGCTGACTCACTCCTCGAGCGGTGCGATCTCCTCGAGCGGCACGATGTCGCTCAGGCCCGCCACCGTCAGCAGGCCCAGCAGGTCGATGCAGGCGTGCCGCAGCGCCACCTGGCCCCCTCGCCGCCGGGCCGCCAGCTGCAGTCTGGCCAGGGCGTCGAGCGTGACCCCGTCGGGGCGGGTCACCGTGGCGACGTCGCAGATGACCAGCTCGACGTGGTCGCGGTCGAGCAGCGCACGGACGCGGTCGCACAGCCCGGGGATGTCGGCGCGCACGATCGGCCCGTCGACCACGAAGACGACGGTCCCCGACGCGGTTGGTTGTCTCGGGGTGACCGCACGTCGCGCCGGCACCTCGTCGGAAGCGTCCAACACCGACCTCCTGTGCGGACTACCACCTACGACCGACCGGCAGGGCAGAACTCATCGGGGCGAGCTCGCGACCGCGGGCGACCGCCGATGAGCCCGGTAAAGCGCGCGCTTCCCCGCGTGACGGCGTAGCCTCGTCGTGCACGGTCGATGCTCGAAGTTCGCTCGATCGTCTCGATCAGAACAGATAGGCAGAAGCACCATGGCAGTCGGCACGGTCAAGTTCTTCAACGCGGAGAAGGGCTACGGCTTCATCTCCCGCGACGGCGCGGACGACGTGTTCGTCCACTACTCCAACATCGAGGGCGGCGGCTACCGCTCGCTCGAGGCGGGCCAGCAGGTCGAGTTCGAGGTCGGTCAAGGTCGCAAGGGCGACGAAGCGCAGAACGTCAGGGTGGTCTGAGCAGGCGTGTCACGCCGGCGCACCACCTTCGGGAAGCTGCAGCGAGACCGCGACAAGCAGGCCAAGCAGAAGGCCAAGCAGGAGCGGCGAGCTGAACGGGCCGACCAGACCGACGAGCCCGAGGAAGAGGCCACCCCGGTGCCCGAGGTCGATCAGTCCAAGGTCCTCGCCCAGCTCGCAGACCTGCACGCGGCGTTCGACGACGGCAAGATCGGCTTCGACGACTTCGAGGCCCGTCGCGAGGAACTGACGAGCCAACTGCGCATCGACTGACACGTCGCAAGGTCGCGACTGAGCAGGCGTCTGGTG
Organism: uncultured Acidimicrobiales bacterium; assembly: GCA_963735395.1. Lineage (GTDB taxonomy): Bacteria > Actinomycetota > Acidimicrobiia > Acidimicrobiales > VFJN01 > ZC4RG19. The sequence continues at coordinate 390,960 of CAVTKV010000007.1, forward strand.
AATTCGTCGTGTACGGCCGCCGCGACGGGGTAGCTGGGGTCCGCAAGCCCCACGCTGTTCCGACGCGGAGGCACCCGTGCACATGACGCCCACCACCACGCCCGACGCCGAGCGCTTCCGGCAGTACCGGAGGTCCGGCGACCGGATGCTGCGCAACGACCTCATCGAGGATCACCGCTGGCTCGCCTTCCACTGCGCCAAGCGGTTTGCCAACAAGGGCGAGCCGTTCGACGACCTGGTGCAGGTGGCGATGCTCGGTGTGCTCAAGGCGGTCGAGCGCTTCGACCCCGACTTCGGAGCCACGTTCGCCACCTTCGCCGTGCCCACGGTGACCGGCGAGCTGCGCCGCCACTTCCGTGACACCACGTGGGCCGTCCACGTGCCCCGGCGCGCCAAGGACCTGCAGCACACGGTCAAGGTGGCGGTGGCGGACCTGGCCCAGGTGCTCGGTCGCTCGCCCACCGTCGACGAGATCGCCTCGCAGGCCGGCGTGCCCGTCGAGGAGGTGCTCGACGCCCTCGAGGCGGCTCGCTGCTACCGCAAGACCCCGCTCGCCACGGCCGGCGACGACGACACCGAGGCCGACGACCTGGCGGCGCTGGGCGACGAGGACCGCGGGCTCGACGCCGTCGACGCGGCCGAGACGGTCGACCGCCTGCTGGCCGAGCTGCCGGCGCGGGAGCGGCGCATCGTGGAGCTTCGCTACATGCGGGGCCTCACCCAGTCGCACATCGCGGAGCTCGTCGGCGTCAGCCAGGTACAGGTGTCGCGGCTGCTGCGGTCCAGCCTGGCCAAGATGCACGGCGCCCTGTCCGACCCGGCCGGATCGTGTGCGGTGTGACGTGGCCGTCTGCCAGCTGATCGCCTTCGACGACGGCCCCGATCGGGTGCTGCTCGACATCATCCCGCTGGAGTCGCTCGTGATCGACGACACCTCGGTGCCCCGGGGCCTGCCCCTGTCGATGAGCTTCGTCCCGAGCGACGACCCGGTCGAACACCGGGAGATGGTCTCGCTGTTCGACCGGTGGGCGGACCGCAACGGCGTGCTCGACCTGGACGTCGCCGTGGCCCACGAGGTGGGTGGTTTCCGCTATGTGTTCACCCACGACGACGAGCAGCTCGTGCTCGACGTGCGAGCCTGAGCCCATCCGATGACCAGCTTGGCGCTGGCTGGAGACACGAGCTTCTCCCTGGACGGCGATGTGGTGGTCAGGTTGCTCAGCGCGGCCGTGCTGGGCGGGTTCGTCGGCCTCGAGCGCGAGGCGAGTGACCAGCCTGCCGGCCTTCGCACGCACATCGCCGTCGCCCTGGGCGCATCGCTGTTCGGCGTGATCTCGACGCTCGGGTTCCTCGAGTTCGACCGGCCCCGGGCCGAGTCGACGATCCAGGCCGACGTCAGCCGAGTGGCGTCCAACGTCGTCGTCGGCATCGGCTTCCTGGGCGCCGGGGTCATCTTCCGCCAGGGCAACACCATCCGGAACCTCACGACCGCCGCCAGCTTGTGGACCGTCGCGGCCATCGGATTGGCGTGTGGCGTCGGCGACGTCACCAGCGCCGCCATCGGCACCGTCGTGCTGCTCGGCAGCCTGGTTCTGCTGCGTCCGGTGCGCAGCTACGTCCATCAGCACTGGGCCACCCGCTCGGTGACCGTGCGCGTGCGGCTGCGGCGCGGCGCGGACCCGGCGGCGACCGTCGACGCCTTCGACGACCCGGACGACGTGGACACGTCGCGTTTCACGGTGGGCAAGGACGACGGGCAGCTCGTGCTCTCGACCGACGCCACGGCGCGGCCGTCGTCCTTGCACCGGTGGATCGCGGCCATCGCCGCGTCGCCCGACGTGGAGTCCGTCGACGAGGAGTGACCCGCCACCGGCGACGGCCGACGGCACTCGTCCCGGCCGTGGCACGATGTCCCCATGGGGTGGTACGGCCCGGGCGCCCGGTACTGCCCACCATGACTGGCCCTGGAGATGAACCATGAGTGATCTGGACGAGTCGATCACGATCACGACCCGCCGCGACGGCGACACGGCGGTGGTCGTGCTGTCCGGCGAGCTCGACCTGCACTCGTCGGGTGACCTGACGGCAGCGATCACGAGAGCGCTGGACGGCTCCCCTCGCGAGATCGGGATCGACGCCCGGGGCCTGTCCTTCGCCGACTCCGCCGGGCTGCGCGCGCTGCTGCTGGCGCGCAGCGATGCCGAGGAGCGCGGCGTGGTGCTGCGGCTCACCCAGGTGTCGGACCCGCTCGATCGCCTGCTCGAGATGACCGGGCTGCGCGAGATCCTGGGCGTCGCCGTCACCTGAGGAGCTCAGCCCACCCCGCCCCCTCGGACGATCTTGCGGGCGGTGAGCTCGACGTTGCCGTCGAGGTGGGCCAGGTCGTGCCCGTCGGTGACGACGTCGAGGATCTGGGCGCTCAGCGTCAGCCGCTCGTCGTCGATGGCATCGCCCGCGCCGGTCGATGTCGTGGCATGCACCACCAAAGCGTCGGCCTCGAGGTCGAACGACAGGCGGATCGGTTCACCGTCGCCCATCTCGATGAGGGTGGCGCACAGCTCGTCGACCGCGATGCGGAAGTCCTCGACCTCTTCGAGGGGCAGGCCGCAGGTGGCCGCCACTCCACTCGCCATGAGCCTGGCGAGGCGCATGTACCTGCTGTCCGCAGGCACCGACAGCTCGATGCGACCGGCGAAGGGTTGCATGGTCCTACTTTCCGACGTCGGGTCGTAGCTACCCACGGACGCGGCGCCGTACACCCGTGCCACGGCCGCCGTGTCGTGCCGCTCCGTCACGGCCGCAGCACCAGCATCGCCCCGCCCCCCGGTAGCGGGGAGGTGACGAGCTGCTCGGCGATCGCGTCGGGCAGCACCGACGACAACGGCTTGCCGACCGCCGCGCCCTCGAACCGCTCAGCCGCGGCTCGGCTCACGCCCGCGATGCGCTGATCGGCGTCGACCACGACGACCGCTGTCTCACCCAGGTCGAGAAGCAGGTCGACGACGGTCTCGAGCATGTCGACGAACACCTGGCGGTCGCCAAGCTCTGTCGTCAGCTCGTCGAGCCTGCGAGTCGCCACCTCGACGCACGCACGCATCTCGGCGACGAGCTCGGCGGCCTCGTCGGCCCGGCGGTCGGCACGGTCGTCGGATTGGCTGCTCATCGTGAGGTCAACTCGCATGGTACGGGGCGGGACAGGGTCAGCCTTACCCGGTGCGCCCGCCACCGATCCGCGCCCGGGAGATGTGGACTCGGGTGTGTAGCGACGGGCGCTGCCGGGAACGTATCGAGGATGCCCGCCTCGTCGCTCGTCCGGGAGATGCGTCGCGGCCGTCGTGCCCTGGAGGCCCTGGGCGCGGCGTCGGATCGGGCGCAGGCCCTGGCCACCATCCCCGCCGACCGGGTCGAGCGCGCCCGGTGGGCCGGCGCCGCGACCCGCCCGGTCGTCGATGTCGACACCTGGCACCTGCACGTGCGCTACGCGCGCGCACCCGACGACGCCACGCTCGACGCCCTGGTCGAGTGCTACCGGCCGCACGCCGAGGCGCAGGCCCGGCGCCACTACCGCCACGGCGAGCCCATCGACGACCTGACCCAGGTCGCGTGCGAGGCCCTCGTGCGGGCCCTGCAGCGGTTCGACCCCGTGCTCCGCAAGCCCTTCATGGCCTTCGCCAAGCCCACGATCGTGGGCTCGCTGCGGCGCAACTTCCGCGACGTGGGCTGGGCGATACGGGTGCCGCGGCGGGTGCACGAGCTGGCCAGCCCCACGCGTGACGCCACCGAGCTGCTGACCCACGACCTGGGCCGTGCCCCCACACCGAACGAGGTCGCCGACTTCATCGGTGTGGAGCCGCGCGAGGTGCTCGAGGCCATGACGGCCGAGGACGCCCGCGTCACCACGTCGCTCGACGCGCCGGACCCCGTCAGCGGGCTCCAGGCGGACCAGGTGATCGGGCGGCCCGACCGCGGCTTCGTCGGCATCGAGAACCGCACGGCGCTGCTCCAGAGCCTGGACACGCTGACCGAGGAGGACCGGGAGCTGCTGCAGATGTACTTCGTCGACGAGCGCACGCAGTCGCAGATCGCCGAGGTGCGTGGCTGCAGCCAGATGCAGGTCTCGCGGCTGCTGCGCAAGGCGGTGCGCCAGCTTCGCCGCCACATGGTCGGCACCTGAGCAGGCCCCCCGATCCCCCCGTTTGGCGGGATGGTCTGCGGGTAGCCAGCCGTTGACCTGATCGTCTCACATTGGGGAGCGAGGCTGATGGCCTGGATCACCACGAGAGAGCGCACCACCTACGGGTGGCACGACGTGCCCAACGCCGAGGTGCCGGCCGATCGCGAGATGAAGTCCGCGCTCGTCCATCGCCTCAACGAGAACCTGTACACGCAGGACGCCCAGATCAGGGTCGAGGTGACCGATCGGGTCGTCGTGCTCAACGGCGAGGTCGACACGCCGATCGTCCGGAGGGTGGCCGGCGAGGACGCCTGGGACGTCCCCGGCGTGGTCGACGTGAGCAACCAGCTGTCGGTCGCCGGGTCGGGCTGACCCGGGCTGGCCCGGCCTGCTCTCCCCCGCAGGCCGGGCGGCCGGCGCCTACGAGGCGTCGTCCCGGTCGACCCGCATGTGCAGGCGGACGACCGTGCCGTGGGCGGACGAGCGGAGCTGCACGAGGTCGCAGAGCTGGTTGGCGATCCAGAGACCGCGTCCGCCCACCTGGGTCGGCCCCGGTCGCCGCCGGCCGACCAGGGGATCGTGGACGCGCCCGGCGTCGCGGACCTCGCACACCACCGTGCCCTCGTCGATCCAGCTGAGGAGCATGCCCGCGCCGCCGGCGTAGCGGTGGCTGTTCGCCGCCACCTCGTCGACGGCGAGAGCCAGGTCGCCGGCCCGGGACACGTCGAGGCCGCCCGCGGTCGCGACCCGCGCCGCGTGCCGGCGCACCGCCCCCAGGTCGTCGAGACCGAGCTCGAGGACCACGGTGGGTGTGGCGGGGGGCGGCAGGGGCTCGGCCAGCAGGGCGGCCGCATCGACGCTCTCGTAACCCGCGGACGTCTCGTGGCCATCCGGCCGCACGACTGTCGGGTGGGTCTGGTGGGCCGCCTCGATGGTCTCGGGCGCGAGCGTCGAGACGTCGTACGGGCACAACAGGTGGAACATGCCCGAGCCCGCGAACGCCATGTTGAGGAGCGCCTCGTGGTGACGGCACTCGTCCAGCTCGGACGGCGTGCGTCCGGCCCAGACGGGCTCGCCGATGCCCCAGAGCCGGTCCGCGGCACGGTTCTCGTCGGCGAAGGCCTGCCACGCAGGGATGATCTGGGCCGGGTTGCGACCCACCACCGCCATGTCGGCGAACGTGACGGCCCCCGCACGACCATCGAGCGCGGCCCGCAGGCGCTCGATCTTGGGGCCGTCGGTCATCACGAGGACGGGTTCGCGGGCCACCAGGGCATCGTCGACGAACCCCAGGGCACCGGCGAGGAACTGGTCGGAGCCGGCGTACAGCAACGCCTCGTGTCGGAAGCCGCCCGAGTGCATCGACCCGGTGCTACCCGCCGGACGCCTGCGCAACCACCTTCACCGCCAGCAGGCACACGTCGTCGCCGGGCTCGTCGTCCACCATGGCGTCGGTCACGCGGTCGCACAGCTCGTCGGGCGAGCCCGCGAAGCCCTCGACCGTGTCGCGCAGCAGCTGGAAGCCATCCTCCCCGGCCCGCTCGTACTGCTCCATCAGGCCGTCCGTGTACATGAACACGCACGAACCAGGGGCGATGTGCTCCGGGCCGTGGACCGGGCGGTCAGCCGCCTGCGACAGCCCGAGCAGGCGCCCGTGGCCGCCGGTCACGAGCCGGACCGCACCACCGGGATCGACCAGGACCGGCGGCGGGTGGCCCACGTTGGCCAGAGACAGCGTCGGCCCGCCCAGGTCGACCACGCCCAGGACCATGGTCGCGGTCTGCATGCCGCCCAGGCTCTGCAGCAGCACGTCGGTGCGGTGCACGACCTCGTCGATGGGGTGGTCCTCGAGCAGGTACGCGCGCAGCCCCATCCGCATCTGCCCCATGGCAGCCGCCTGGTGGATGCCGTGACCCATCACGTCGCCCACCACCAGCCCCACCCGCAATCCGCCGAGCGGGACGACGTCGTACCAGTCGCCCCCGACCTCGACGTGCGGGCCGGCCGGCAGGTAGCGCACGGCCAGCTCCAGCCCTGGGGGGACGGGCAGGTCGGCCGGCAGCAGGCTGCGCTGCAGCGTGAGCGCGATGTCGTGGGCGAGCGCGGCGCGCTCCTGCGCCTCGCGGTAGCCCCGCTGCGCCATCTCGAACGTCGACAGGCTCTCGGTGAGGAACTCGATCGAGGCGACGACCCGCGCCCGGGCGCCCCGATCGCCCGCCAGGCCGCGCACGGGATCCTCGCCCACGGGCTCGCCCGCCGCGTCGCCGACGAAGTCGTCGACCGCAAGGCGGTGGATCGCCACCAGCTCCAGCAGCCCGACCTGGGCCTCGACGGCGCGGTGCCCCAGCTCGTAGGCGCGGGCCCGGCCGGCCTCGTCGGGCGCCTGCACGTAGGCGACGAGTGCGGCGCGGTACTCGGCCGCCAGGCTGTCGTGGACGGCAGTCATGCGGGTGCGCCCACGTAGCGGGCGGCGGCCACCAGTGCGTCGTCGCGGGGTCGGGCGCAGTGCTCCACGACCGTCGCCACCAACCGGTCGAGCGGATCGGCGACCGCGACGTGGTCGGTGAAGTCGGGCTCGATGCCGTCGGTGGCCATCAGCACCACGTCTCCCGGAACGAGCTCGACGGTCGACACCCGCACGCCCGGCAGCCGGTAGCCCACCACCCCGCCGTACAGCACCGCCGTTGCCACCCGGCGCGCCCGATGCCCGTCGTGACGCAGCACATGGGCCTCGACGTTGCCGACGCCCACCCAGCGCATGCCGCCGTCGCAGCCGACCGAGGCGATGGTCACGGCCACGCCGCGGGTGCGGGCCAGCGCATCGTGCGCCAGGGAGAGCACGGCGTCGATGGGCTCGCGTGTGTTGGCCTCGATCACCTGGCCGGCGCGCTCGGCCGCGAGGGCGGCCTCGGCGCCGTGGCCCAACCCGTCGATCACGGCGAGCACCGCTCCGCCGTCGAGGGCGGCGTGCACCGCCAGGTCGCCCGACGTGGTCTCGCCCGGGAAGGGCCGACCGGCCCACGCCCACTCGACGCACGCTGGCGCCGTCACCGTGTGCGCCACTTGCGCATGACGATCGTCGTTCCTGCCCCGACCTCGGACGTGATCTCGAACTCGTCCATCAGACGCCGAGCCCCGGGCAGCCCCAACCCCAGGCCCCTGCCGGTCGAGTACCCGTCCTGCATGGCGCGGTCGACGTCCGCGATGCCGGGCCCCTGGTCGCGGGCGACGACCTCGATCGCAACGCGCTCCGGGCCGTCGGAGTTGGCCCCCACCGCACGCATCTCGACCTCGCCCTGGCCTGCGTGGGTGACGATGTTGCGGGCGACCTCGGAGATCGCCGTGGCGATCAGCGTCGCGTCCGTGGCAGAGCAGCCGACCTGGTCCGCCAGCTCGCGGCCGGACTGGCGCGCGACCACGATGTCGCCGTCGGTGGAGATCACGATCCGGATCCGGCCGAGCGGCATGGTCACCCGCCCGTTCGGACGTCGAGGAAGGCGAGGCCCTCCTCGAGGTCGAGGGCCGTGTGCACGTCCTCGAACCCCAGGCCGAGCTGCACCATGGCGAACGCGACCTCGGGCTGCATGCCGACCACGACCGTGTCCGCCCCACGCAGCAGCGTCATGTGCGCGATCGTGCGCAACGACCGGGCGGCGAACGAATCCATCACGTCGAGCGACGTGATGTCGACGATGATCCCCCGCGACCGGTAGACGCCGATCTGGCGCATGAGGTCGTCGCGCAGGCGTATGGCCTCGCTGTCGGTCATGGCGGACTGGATGGTGGCGATGAGGTAGTCGCCCTGCTTGAGGATGGGGACGGCCATGGACGATCAGCGCAACTCCACGGACGCCGGCGAGGGCTGAGACCGCGTCACCTCGTAGCCGAGCAGGCGTTCGGCCACCTCGATGCCACCCTGGAGGTCGCCGACGGCGTTCATCTTCGACAGGTCGACACCGATGGTGACGAGGGTCAGCGCGATGTCCGCCGACAGGCCGGTGATGATGACGCTCGCGCCCATCAGCCGGGAGGCGTCGACGGTCTGGACCAGGTGGTTGGCCACCGTGGAGTCGATCTCCGGGACGCCGGTGATGTCGATGACCACGACCTTGGCCCGGTTGGTGCGGATCGAGCGCAGGAGCTGCTGGGTGAGCTGACGGGCGCGCTGGCTGTCGAGGGCGCCGATGATGGGCAGGATGACGAGGCGCTCGCGCACCTGCAGCACCGGCGTCGACAGCTCGCGGATCGCTTCCTGCTGCTGGCGGATGACCCGCTCGCGCTCCTGGACGAAGCTGACCCCGACCGTGTTGGCGATGCGGTTGGCCGCGGGCTCGTACGCGTCGAGCACCCGCTTGAGCAGGTCGAAGTCCGACTGGTACTTCTCGAACAGAGACCGGGCGAGGACGTCGCGCAGCAGCAGGACGATGCCCAGCACCTCGTGGGTCTCGACGCCCCGAGGGATGATGCGCTCGGACAGGCTGCGCGCGTAGTCCTCGAGCGCCTCGACGCTGCCCGTCTCGAGCACCTCGACGTAGTTGTCGTAGACGCTCGTCGCCTCGTCGAAGACCTCGTCGGAGGTCATGGCGGTCAGTAGGCCGGCTTCGGTGATGCGCCGCGCCCACTCCTCGCGGAGCTGGGCCCGATGCTGGCGCAGGTGGGCCACGAGCTCCGGCAGCAGCGCCTCGCTGCTGTCGGGGCCCGAGCTGGCGGTGGCGTTGGTGATTCGCCCCGACCCCGTGCGCGCGGCTGGCCGCTTGGGCATGGCCATGGACTACCTCCCAGACGAGTTCCACGCGCACCCTATTGCCCGTCGCCAGGGCGTGTGGACACCGGCGCGCTTCGCGGCTCCCGCGACGCGGCGAGCGCTCAGATCCAGGGGCGACCGAGCTGACGGAGTGGCTCGCCGATCAGCCGGACGAGCGTCCAGCTGGCCAGCGCTATCAGGGTCAGGGTGGCCATGGTCTGCCAGGCGAAGCGGGCTACCCGTGCGTAGCGTGGTGGGCGCAGCGGGGCGACCAGGGCTTCGAAGGCGGCATCCCAGTCGATCGTTCCATCGTCTCGATCCATGACCGCCCCCTCGCTGACAAACGTGTCATCTGTGTCGTTCGTCACACTAGCCTGATTCCGTTCGTCGATGCGTTGCCCGCTTGACAGCCGCGGGCGCGGCCGTCGACAGTTGCTTACCCAGCACAAGTTGTTGGCAGTCGAGGGGGATCCACACATGGTCGACGACGGCGGGACCGCGAGCCGCGAGGCCACCGAGCTCCAGCGTTCCAGCCGCGACCGCAGCGAGCTGCGGACGCGGCTGAGGGCGTGGCTGGCCACCCGGCTGCCCGACGGCGCGTCGCCGCAGATCACGTCGCTCGAGGGCACCTCGGCCAACGGGATGTCCAGCGAGACGCTCTTGTTCGACGCCACCTGGACCGACCGCGGTGCGCCCGCGAGGAGCGGCTGGTGGCCCGCCTCGCGCCCGACGCCCACGACGTACCGGTGTTCCCCCGCTACGACCTCGACCGCCAGTTCCACGCCATCCGCCTCGTCGGCGAGCTGACCGACGTGCCGGTGCCGCCGGTGTGGTGGTGCGAGCCCGACCCCGCCGCCATCGGCTGCCCGTTCTTCGTCATGGGCCGCGTCGATGGACGGGTGCCGCCCGACGTCATGCCCTACAACTTCGGCGACAGCTGGCTCTACGACGCCTGCGCCGCCGACCAGCGGCACCTGCAGGACGCCACCGTCGGCGTCATCGCCCGCCTGCACGCCATCGACCGCGCCCCCGAGAGGTTCGGCTTCCTCTCGCCCGACGCCGACCCCGACGCGGCCGGTCGGACCGGAGCGACGGCGCTGCGGCGGCGGGTTGGGGTGACACGCGACTGGTACGACTTCGCCGCCGGCGACGGGTTCCGCTCGCCGCTCGTCGAGCGTGCCTTCGCCTGGCTCGACGAGCACTGGCCGGCCGACGAGGGCGACCCGGCGCTGTGCTGGGGCGACTCACGCATCGGCAACATGATGTACGACGGGTTCGACCCGGTGGCCGTGCTCGACTGGGAGATGGCCACGCTCGGTCCCCGCGAGCTCGACGTCGCCTGGCTGATCTACGGCCACCGCATCTTCGAGGACATCGCCGCATCGCTCGACCTGGCCGGCATGCCCGACTTCCTGCGGGCCGACGACGTGGCCACCCTCTACGAGTCGCTGACCGGCCACGGCCCCCGCCACCTCGCCTGGTACGGCACCTACGCCGCCGTGCAGTACGCCATCGTCTTCCTGCGCACCGGCGCCCGCTCGGTGCACTTCGGCGAGATCCAGATGCCCCCCACCGTCGACGACCTGATCATGAACCGCGAGCCGCTCGAGCACATGCTCGCCGGCACCTACTGGAGCTGACACATGCTGCCCGTCCCCCTCGACGAGTACCCGATCCACCAGACGCCGCTCTCGCTGCGCTACGTCGGGTCGAGCGACCGCAACTTCTACGACCGCGCCTACTTCAACGCGCACGACCGCACCGGCGACATCTTCTTCGTCGCCGGACTGGGCGTGTACCCCAACCTGGGCGTCACCGACGCCTACGGCACCGTGCGCCGAGGCGACCGCCAGTGGACGATCCGCTGCTCGGACGCGCTGGGCGACGACCGCCTCTCCCCCGGCGTCGGCCCGTACCGCGTCGAGGTGCAGGAGCCGCTCCAGCGCATCCGCCTGATCTGCGACACCGCGGATCGCGGGCTCGGCTTCGACCTGACGTGGGAGGGGTCGTTCCCCGCGGTGATGGAGCAGCGCCACATCATGCGGGCGGGCGCCCGACCGATCCTCGACGCATCGCGCTTCGCCCAGCTCGGCACCTGGGCGGGCACACTCAGCATCGACGGTGACGACATCGCGGTCGATCCCGACGTGTGGCTGGGCTCCCGCGACCGCTCGTGGGGCATCCGGCCGGTCGGCGAGGGCGAGCCCGCCGGGCGCCCCGCCGACGACCCGACCGCCGGGCTGTGGTGGCTGTACGTGCCGCTGCGGTTCGACGACTTCGCCGTGATCGTGATCGTCCAGGAACAGCCCGACGGCTACCGGATCCTCAACGACGCCACCCGCGTGTGGCCCGACGGCCGGATCGAGCAGCTCGGCTGGCCCGAGGTCGAGGTGGCCTATACGCCCGGCACCCGCATCCCCGAGCGGGCGATCATCAGCCTGACCGAGCGGGGCGGCAAGCCCCTCACCATCGAGGTGGCATCGCTCGGCTTCGTCGCGCTCCACGTCGGCGCGGGCTACGGCGGCGACCCCGACTGGGGCCACGGCCAGTGGCGAGGCCCCGGCTGGGTCGACAGCGCCGTGTACGACCTGAACGACCCGGCGATCGTGGGTCGCATCCCCTTCGGCGTGATCGACCACGTGGGCCGGGCCACACTCGACGGCGCCGAGGGCTGGGGGCTGTTCGAGCACGGCACCATGGGCCGCCACGACCCGTCGGGCTTCGCCGACTGGAACGCGGTCGCCCCCTGACGCGGCCGGCTCAGGCCGAGCCGGCACGCATGTCGGCGACCAGGCGGGGCAGCAGATCGGCGAGCAGGCGGCGGTCCGCCTCGGGCCAGGTGGACAGCACGGCGTCGAGCTCGTCGTGCATGGCGCGCTGGATCTTGGCCCGGGCCTCGGCGCCCTGCGGCGTGGCCACGAAGCGCGTGGCCCGGCCATCGGCAGGATCGGCCTGGCGGACGACCAACCCGTCGTCCTCGAGCCGTTGCATCGCCCGGCTGGTGACCGGCAGGCTCAGGTCGAGCAGCTCGGCGAGCTGGGAGACGCGGATGGGGCCCAGGTCGTCGACCCGCCGCAGGAACTCCCAGCCCGTGCGCGAGAGCGCGACACCGCTGCGCTGCTGACGGGCCTGGTGCAACCGCCGGCTGGCGGCCAGGCGGAACACATCCGTGATGGCGCCCTCGACCGCCGTGACCTGCTCGGCGAGACCCGCGCTCGGACTCATCGGCTCGGACGTGGCCACAGGCCGGCGATCGTACCGGTCGAGGCCCCGCCTAGTGTCACTCACCGGGTCGACATCACAGGAGGACGCATGGCCGAGGGGCACCGCAACCGCATCGCCGAGCTGGTCGCCGAGCTGACGCTCGACGAGAAGGTGGCGCTCACGGCCGGCGTCGACATGTGGACGACCGCGGCCGTGCCGCGGCTCGGCATCCCCGCCGTGCGGGTCACCGACGGTCCCAACGGCGCCCGGGGCACGCAGATGGGGCCGACCGGCCCCACGGCCGCGTGCATGCCGTGCGGCTCCGCGCTGGGGGCGACGTGGAGCCCCGAGGTGCTCGAGCAGGTCGGTGGCGCGCTGGGCGCCGAGGCCCGCACCAAGGGCGCCCGGGTGCTGCTGGCCCCGACGGTCAACATGCACCGGTCGCCTCTGGCCGGCCGCAACTTCGAGTGCTACTCCGAGGACCCCGTGCTGGCCGGCCGGCTCGCCACCGCGTTCGTCCACGGCGCCCAGGCGCAGGGCGTGGCCACGACGGTCAAGCACCTGGTGGGCAACGACGCCGAGCACGAGCGCTACACGATGAGCTCCGACATCGACGACCGGGCGCTGCGCGAGATCTACCTGCGGCCGTTCGAGGCGGCCATCCGCGACGGCGGCTCGCTCGGGGTCATGACCAGCTACAACCGCATGAACGGTCGCTGGTGCACCGAGCAGCCCGAGCTGCTCGCCGGCACGCTGCGCGACGAGTGGGGCTTCGACGGCTTCGTCCTCACCGACTGGTACGGCATCACCGGCACCGCGGCGTCGGCCGCCGCCGGGGTCGACCTCGAGATGCCCGGCCCCGGCCGGGCGTTCGGCCCGGCGCTGGCCGACGCGGTCAGGGCCGGCCACGTCGACGAGGCCCTCGTCGACGCCCAGGTGACCCGGCTGCTCACCGTGTTCGACCGCATCGGGGCCCTCGACGACGGCGGGCCGGGCGACGAGGCGGCGGTCGACCTACCCGAGCACCGGCAGGTGGCCCGCCGGGCCGCCACCGAGTCGATGGTGCTGCTGGCCAACGACGGGCTGTTGCCGCTCGACCGGGCGACGCTGCACACGGTGGCTGTCATCGGCCCCAACGCCGACCGGGCCCAGATCATGGGCGGCGGCTCCGCCTCGCTGCGGGCGCACTACCTGGTCACACCACTCGAGGCGCTGCGGTCCGCCTTGGGCGACGGTGTGAAGGTGGTGCACGAACGGGGCTGCGACAACCGCAAGAACACGCCGATCCTGGGCGGGCCGGGCACCGCCGCGCCCAGTGGGATCGGCGAGGGGTTCGACGTCGACTGGTTCGCCGACGCCGACCTCGCCGGCGATCCCGCGCACCACTCGCACACGCCGGCGGCCGACATCTTCGGCCTGGCGCCGCCGGTGCCGGGGCTGGACGGCGCCGAGGGGTGGTCGTTCCGTGCGCACACGACGCTCACCCCCGACGAGACCGGGGCGCACGTGTTCACCCTCGTGCAGGCCGGCCGGGGGCGGGTGATCGTCGGGGGCGAGACGGTCATCGACGGCTTCACTGACCGGCCGCCACGGGGCACCGCGTACTTCGGCATGGGCAGCATCGAGGTCGAGGCCCCGGTCGACCTCGTGGCCGGCCGGCCGGTCGATGTCGTGCTCGAGTTCTCGACCGGTCGCAGCTCCGGCGCCCTGCGCGTCGGCCACCGGCCGCCCGACCCCGCCGACCTGCTCGACAGGGCGGTCGACGCCGCCGCAGCGGCCGATGCCGTGGTGCTGGTGGTCGGCACCAACGGCGAGTGGGAGTCCGAGGGCGGCGACCGCGACAGCATGGACCTGCCCGGCCGCCAGGACGAGCTGGTGCGCCAGGTCATCGAGGCCAACCCGGCGACGGTCGTCGTCGTCAACGCCGCCTCGCCGGTCACCATGGACTGGGCACCCGACGCCCGGGCCGTGCTGCAGATCTGGTTCGGCGGCCAGGAGATGGCCGCCGGCCTGGCCGACGTGCTCCTCGGCGACGCCGAGCCGGCCGGGCGCCTGCCCACCACCCTGCCCCTGCGGCTCGAGCACAACCCGTCGTTCGGCAACTTCCCCGGCGAGAACGGTCATGTGCGCTACGGCGAGGGCGTGCTCGTGGGCTACCGGTGGTACGAGGCACGCCGCCTGCCGGTGCGGTTCCCCTTCGGCCACGGCGGCTCGTACACCACGTGCGCGCTCGGTGCCCCGGTGGTGTCGGGGCCGTCGTTCACGCCGGGGGCCGGCCAGCGCCTCACCGTGTCCGTGCCGGTCACCAACACCGGCGACCGCCGGGGAGCCGAGGTGGTGCAGTGCTACGTCGCACCCACCGCCACCCGGCTCGTCCGGCCGCCCAAGGAGCTGGCGGCGTTCGCCAAGGTGTGGCTCGACCCGGGCGAGAGCACCACGGTCGACCTCGAGCTCGACGACCGGTCGTTCGCCTACTGGGACCCGACCATGCCCGAGCGCGCCGAGCTGGCGGAGCGGGCGTCGGCGGTGCCGATGACCGGTGGCCGAGGGGCCGCCGCCGAGCCCGGGTGGCGCGTCGACGCCGGCACCTACGAGCTGCACGTCGGCACCAGCTCGGCCGCCATCGCCCACGTGGTGCCGGTCGAGGTCGAAACCGCTCCGGCAGGGGGCTGACCAGGCGGTACGGTCCCGCGCATGACCGATCCCGCCGCGCCGCCCGGCACCCGCGCGTTCCAGCCCGGCCAGATCGTCACAGTGTTCCGCTCGCGCCTGCGCGCCGACGCCGGGCAGGATTATGTGGACACCGCCGCGGAGATGGCCCGACTCGCGACAACGATGCCAGGACTGGTCGACGTCAAGGCCTTCACCGCCGACGACGGCGAGCGGCTCACCCTCGTCACCTTCACGGACGAGGACAGCCAGCGAGCCTGGCGCGAACAGGTCGACCACCGCGCCGCGCAGCAGGCGGGCCGCGACCGCTTCTATGCCGAGTACTCGCTCCAGGTGTGTGAGACGCGCCGGGTCCGGCGGTTCCCGAGCTGAGCACGCGGGTCCAGAGCACCCGAGCGCGCCGCCGCCCGCCGCCTCGCAGAGTCGCGCGGCGGCGGACGGGTGGATCCGGGCGGGACCAGGCGGCGTCGCTCAGAGGCCGGCGATGACCTTGGCCAGCTCGTCCAGGAACGAGGCGGTACCTTCGCGGGCCTGCTCGTACTGCTCGTCGGTGAGGTGGCCGCCGCTCTGGCGCAGGACCAGCTCGGTCTGGCTGCCCTGCTCGGTGAGCGTGTAGGTCATCAGCTCGAACGTGTCCTCGATCGTGGCCTGGTCGATGAAGGCCACCACGAGGCGCTCGGGCTCGTCGATCTCGAGGAACCGGCCGGCCCAGGGCATCTCGTTGCCCTCCCAGACCATGGTGGCGCGCCACTCGCCGGAGGGGCGCAGGTCCCACTCGTGGACGTCGAGGGCAGTGTCGGCGCCGAACCACTGAGCGAAGAGATCCGCCTCTGTGATGGCCCGCCACACCAGGGACCTGGGGGCGTCGTAGACCCGGGTGAGGGTGTAGCCGCGCTCGGCGTTGTCGGTGGCGGAGGTCTCGGTCATGGTTCCTGCTCCTGTGGGGGATCGCTTGCGGTTGGTGCTTGACCCTCGCGCCGAACCGGCGCATAGTCAACCTATTGGTTGATAAACCTCGTAGTTGAACTCAATGAGGTGCACGCAACGTCATGGCCATGACTGAGGAGCAGCTCGACCTCGCTTTCGGTGCGCTCGCCGACTCGACGCGCCGGGCGATCCTGGCCCGGCTCGCCACCGGCGACGCCACCGTCAACGAGCTGGCCGAGCCGTTCCCGATCAGCCTGCAGGCCGTGTCGAAGCACCTGAAGGTGCTCGAGCGGGCCGGCCTCATCACCCGGGGAAAGGACGCCCAGTGGCGGCCGTGCCGGCTCGAGCCCGAGACCCTGGCGTCGGCCTCGGAGTGGATCGAGGAGCACCGCAAGGTGTGGGAGGACCGCCTCGACCACCTGGGCAAGGTTCTCGAAGGCCTCCAGCGCCCACCATCAACCTCTGACTAATGTCAGAGATATGGACGCCGGGATGGTGGAGCAGGTGCGACGGTTCAACCGCACGGTCACGCAACGCATCGGGGCACTGAACGACCACTACCTCGCCCGCGACCGACCGCTCGGCGAAGCTCGTGTGCTGTGGGAGATCGGCGAGGGCGGGTGCGACGTCCGCCGGCTGCGGTCGCGGCTGCAGCTCGACTCGGGCTACACGAGCCGGCTGCTTCGCTCGTTGGAGGCCGACGGCCTGGTCAGCGTCGGCGCCAGCGAGCACGACCAGCGGGTTCGGACGGCTCGCCTGACCCCGGCGGGCTCGACGGAGCGGGCCGTGCTCCACCGGCGCAGCGACGCGCTGGCCCGTTCGCTGCTCGAGCCGCTCGCGAGCACGCAACGCCAGCGCCTGGTCGCGGCGATGGGCGAGGTCGAGCGGCTCCTCACCGCCGCTCTCGTCCAGATCGCCGACGTCGACCCCGCGCACGACCAGGCTCGGCACTGCCTGCGGGAGTACTTCGCCGAGCTCGACCGCCGGTTCGACACCGGCTTCGACCCGGCGAAGAGCCTGCTCACGGACCTCGCCGAGATGCGCCCGCCGGCCGGCGTGTTCTGCGTGGCAGCCCTCCGGGGCGAACCGATCGGTTGCGGTGCGCTCAGGTTCCGCGGCGACGAACCGCCCGAGGTCAAGCGCATGTGGGTCGCGCCCGCCGCCCGCGGGCTCGGGGTCGGCCGCCGGCTGCTCACCGAGCTGGAGGCCAGGGCGGCGGCCGGCGGCGCCCGCACGATCCGGCTCGAGACCAACGGGTCGCTCACCGAGGCCATCGCCCTCTACCGCTCGGCCGGCTACCAGGAGGTCGTCCCGTTCAACGACGAGCCGTACGCCCACCATTGGTTCGAGAAGCGGCTCGACGCTGCACCTGGTTGACAGGCGGCTACCGCCGGCGGCCGAGCAGGTGACCTACGACCGCGACCGCTTCCTCGCCGTGCTGGCGCGGTCCGGCCATCCCGAGCACGACGACATCGCGTCGTTCCAGCGCGGCGAGCAGGTCCGTGGCCGATGAGGTGATGCACGAGCGCAGGCGCGCGGCGCTCGGGACGCCGCCCAGAGGCTCGCAAGAGGTCCGTCCAGGGGGTTCCTGGATCGCCGATCGCCCGGCCGCCACCTGTCGGGGATCTGGCGTGCGTCCGCCACACTGCTCTGATGACTCCGTCGCCCACCCTCGGCCCAGCGGTGCCCATGGACGCTGACCTGCAGGCGGCCTACCTGCGCCGGCTCGGGCTCGAGGCCGAACCTCCGTCCGTCGACGCCCTGCAGAGACTGCACCGCAGCCAGGTGGAGCGGATCCCCTACGAGACGATGTGGATCCATGCCGGCGAGACCTGGGGCATCGAGCCCGCCGAGTCGGTCGCACGAGTCGCGTTGCGAGGTCGCGGCGGCTACTGCTTCCACCTGAACGGGGCCTTCAGCGAGCTGTTGGGATCGTTGGGCTACACGGTCACCCGTCACGTCGGCGGCGTGCACGGCCCCGGCGGTCCCGACGGCGAGATGATGAGCAACCACCTCGTCCTCACCGTCAGCGGGCTGCCGACGAGCGAGAACCCGTCCGGGACCTGGTACGTCGACGCGGGGCTCGGCGACGCGCTGCACGAGGCGGTGCCTCTCGCCCCTGGCCACTACGGGCAGGAACCGTTCCGCCTCGTCCTGGACGAGACCCCCGGCGATGTCGGCGACTGGCACCTCACCCACGATCCCGCCGGCGGCTTCACGGGCATGAGCTGGCGCGCCGCCGAGGCCGGCATGGTCGAGTTCGCCGCCCGGCACCAGTGGCTGTCGACATCCCCGGACTCGGGGTTCGTGCGCGTGGCCACGGCCCAGCGCCGGGACGCGACGGGCGTCGATATCCTGCGCGGCCTCGTCCTCACCCGGGTCGGCGCCGGCTCCGCCCCGGCGGAGCCGCTGACGGCGCGGGACGACTGGTTCGCCGCGCTGGCCGACGTGTTCGACATCCGCTTCGACGGCACGGCGCCGGAGGTGCTCGACCGGCTCTGGGACCGGGCGCTCGCCTCCCACCGCGCCTGGAAGGCCGCCGGCCCCCCCTGACACGGGTGACCATCCGGGCGACCACTCGAGGTCGCCGACCCGGACGGAACACACTCCGGCGGCCCGATGTTGGGGTCGGTGTGAGCGATCTCGACGTTGCCCTGTCCGTCCTCGACCTCGCGCCGGTCGGCGAGGGGTCGACGCCGGCCCAGGCCCTGCGCAGCTCCCTGGTCCTGGCGGCCGAGGCCGAGCGCCTCGGCTACCGCCGCTACTGGGTCGCCGAGCACCACAACATGCCGGGCATCGCCAGCTCGTCGCCCCCGGTGCTGCTGGCGCACGCCGCGGGCGTGACCGAGACGATCCGGCTGGGGTCCGGCGGGGTGATGCTGCCCAACCACGCCTCGCTGGTCGTGGCCGAGCAGTTCGGCATGCTCGAGGCCCTGCACCCGGGCCGCATCGACCTGGGCATCGGGCGGGCGCCGGGCACCGACCAGCTCACGGCGCGGGCGCTGCGCCGCTCGCCCCGCGGGCTGGCCGCCGACGACTTCCCCGACCAGCTCGTCGAGCTGATGGGCTACTTCAGCGGCTCGTTCCCCGAGGGTCACCCGTACGCCAGCATCACCGCGGTGCCGGGGCTCGGGTACCGCCCCGCGCTGTGGCTGCTCGGGTCGAGCGACTACAGCGCGCAGGCCGCCGGCATGCTGGGCCTGCCGTTCTCGTTCGCCCACCACTTCGCGGCCGGCAACACGCTGCCGGCCGTGCAGGCCTACCGGTCCGCGTTCCGCCCGTCCGACGACCTCGACGAGCCGTACGTGATGCTGGGTGTCTCGGTCGTGTGCGCCGAGACGGAAGAGCAGGCCCGCTGGCGGGCCGGGCCGGGCGCGCTGGCGTTCCTGCGCCTGCGGTCCGGGCATCCCGGGCGCTACCCGACGCCGGAGGAGGCTGCCGAGTATCGCTTCACGCCGCACGAGCGCGAGGCGATCAAGGCGTGGACCACCTCGCACATCGTGGGCGACCCCGAGGCGGTGCGCGGCCGCCTCGCCGAACTGGCCGAGCGCACCGGCGCCGACGAGCTGATGATCACGACTCTCACCCACGGCGCGGCCGACCGCCTCGCCTCGTACCGGCTGGTGGCCGCCGCCGCGGGCCTGGGCGCCGCAGTCGAGGGCGCACAGACGTCCGCGCCCGTCGAGGCGCCGGTGTGAAGTCCCCCTGTTTGCCAGCGTCGGCGCGGGTTAGCGTCGCGTCCGGCACACCCCGAGCCACCAAGGAGCTGACATGGCTGACGTGATCACCGATCTCTCGGACGCCGACATCGCCACCGAATGGCGCCACGAGACGGCCAGCCAGACGGCCGACGACGACGCCACCGACCCGAAGGATCACGCGGACGGCGCCGACGACTCGGACGGCGTCGATCCCGACGAGGGCCCGGCCGACAGCGACGCCGACCAGACCGACTCCTGAACCCCTGACCGAACCGCCTGCACCGGGTGCCCTCGGCCGCTGCGTCGGCGACGTCGAGGCGTTCCTCACGACCACGTTCGGTGTGGCGCCACACCGCTGGCGTCACACCGGGTCGTTCGACGACGTCCTGTCGCTGGCCGAGGTCGATCGCGCGCTCACCGGTTCAGGGCTCCGCCGACCCGCCTTCCGGGTCGTCCGCGACGGCGACATCCTGCCGCCGTCCACCTACACCCGCAGCGCCCGCACCGGGTCGTCGCGCATCGACGACCTGATCGACACGGGCCGCGTCCTCGACCTGTTCGCCGACGGCGCCACCGTCGTCCTCCAGGGCCTGCAGCGGTGGTGGGCGCCGGCCGCACAGTTCTGCCGCGACCTCGAGCTGGCCCTCGGCCACCCCATCCAGGCCAACGCCTACCTCACGCCACCCGGCGCCGCCGGGCTGGCGCCACACCACGACACCCACGACGTGTTCGTGCTGCAGGTCGCCGGCAACAAGCACTGGGTGGTGCGCGAGCCGGTGGTGGACACGCCGCTCCCCCGGCACCCGACCGACCACGGCGCGGCGGCCGCCCAGCCCGTTCTCTTCGAGGTCGACCTGCGCCCGGGCGACGCCCTGTACCTGCCGCGCGGCTACGTGCACTCGGCGGCCGCCCAGCAGGGCGTCTCGTTGCACCTGACGCTGGGCGTCCTGGCCACGACCGTGCACGACGTGCTGCGCCAGCTCGTCGACATGGCCGGGGACGACGTCGCGTTCCGGCGCAGCCTGGCGCCCCGCTGGCCCTACGACGGCGACGCGGCCACCGCCGCGGTCAAGGCCGCGGTGGCCGACCTGGTCGACTGGTTGGGCCACGTCGACGCGGCCGACGTCGCCGGACGGATGCGTGACCGCTTCGTGTCCAACCGCACGCCGCTGCTCGACGGCCAGCTCCTCGAGCTCGCCGGGCTCGACGACGTCGACGACGACACCGTCGTCGTCCGCCGATCCGGGACCATCGGATCGCTCACGCTCGACCCGCCCGCCGGCGATCCCCGCGCCGACGGCGAGGTGCGGCTGCGGCTCACACTGGGCGACCGCCAGGTCGTCATGCCCGCCGCCCTCGACCCGGCGGTGCGACGGCTCACCGACGGCGCGGCGCACCGGGTCGGCGACCTGGCCGACCTCCTCGACCAGGGCAGCCGGCGCGTCCTCGTCCGCCGGTTGATCCGCGAGGGCGCCGTGCGCACGCATCCGCCGGGCGCCGATGGCTGACAAGCTCACGCTGCGGTGCGCCACCGAGTCCCTCGCCCGCAACGAACCGCTGGTCGGCACCGCATCGCGCGTGCAGCGGTGGCTGGTCGTCGAGCAGCCCGGGGCGTGGGGCCGGGATGCGGTGGTGGAGAGCGAGCTCGACCGTCAGGTCGCCGCCGAGCTCGAGGCCAGCGCTCGCCGCCACCGGGCGCGGGTCCTGCTGGCCCGCCGAGCCGGCGACCGGCGCCGCGACGGCGACCGCCGCGTGTTCCTGGCTCACTCGGGCAGGGAGCGGTGGTGGGTAGAGCAGCTCGACCTGCCGCGCCACGAGCCTCGGGCGCTGCTCGACATCGACCTGGGGGTGCTGGCGTTCCCGGAGCCACCCGGCGTCGGCCGGGCGGGCCCGCCCACGCTCCACCTGGTGTGCACCAACGGCAAGCACGACCCGTGTTGCGCCGACCTCGGCCGCCCTGTCGTCCGGGCCCTCGTCGCCGCGGGCACGCCGGACGTGTGGGAGGTGTCGCACGTCGGCGGCGACCGCTTCGCCGCCAACATCGTGTGCCTGCCGGACGGGGTCTACTACGGCCGGGTGACCCCGGACGCGGCCGCCCGGTTGCTGGCCGACCACCGGGCCGGCACGATCGACTTTGCCCACTACAGAGGCCGGAGCTGCCTGCCGCCGCTCGTCCAGGCGGCCGACCTGTTCGCCCGCGAGCATCTTCGCGAGCGCCGCATCGACGGCCTGACCCTGCTGTCGACCGAACCGGGGCCCGACGACACCGTCGCCGTGCTGTTGCAGCAGCGCGACGGCGAGACGGTCGAGGTGATCGTGCGGCGCGAACGGGCGGCCGAGCCCGTGCAGCTCACGTGCCACGTGCCGGAGCTGAGCCGGCCGTGGGCCTACCGGTTGGTCGACGTGCGGGCGGCCTGATCGCCGTTCGACGAGACCTCGGCCAGCCGCTGGTGCAGCCGCGCCCGCAGCTCGTCGGGGTCGTAGTCGCGGTGCGCACGTCGGCGCCGGGCCACCACGATGCCCGTGGCCGCCACGCCGGCCAACCCGGCGAGACCGATGATCTTCCAGGGGAGACGCATCGGTTCCGTACGCTACCGGGCGTGACCATCGCCACCTTGGCATTCGACGAGGCGCTCACGACCGCGTCGACCGGCGACCTCTGGCTGTTCCGGGGGCGGTCGCTGGCCGACACCGCCATCCGCACCGTGACCAACAGCCCGGTCAACCACGTGGGCATGGTCGTCGCGCTCGACGACCTGCCCCCGCTGCTGTGGCACGCCGAGTTGGGGCGCTCACTGCCCGACGTGTGGACGGGCGAGCAGCAGCGCGGCGTCCAGCTGCACCTGCTCACCGACGCAGTGACGACCTGGCGAGAGAGGTACGGCCAGCGGGCCTGGGTGCGGCTGCTCGACGGCACGATCGAGCGCCACCACGAGGACCGGTTGATGGAGGTCATCGACCGGTTCGACGGCCGCCCGTTCCCCACCACCGCGGGCCTGGTGCGGCAGTGGGTCACCGGGCGGTTCCGGCGGCATTCGTCGCTCGAGACGATCTATTGCGCGGAGCTCGTGGCGACGACCTATCAGCACATCGGCCTGCTCCCGGCCAACCGCCCGGCGAGCTGGTACGACCCCGGCACCTTCTGGAGCGGCGACGACCTCGAGCTCGTCCCACCGTTCTCGTTGGGCGGCGAGATCCCGGTGGCGTAGCGGCCGACCGCCGCGGTCAGTCGCCGGCCGGCTGGGGGTCGCGCCACATCGCCCACAGGGGCGGGCAGTCCGCGGCGCGCAGCTCGCGCGTCACCTCGAACCCGTGGCGTTCGTACAGCGCCCGGTTCCGGGGCGAGGTGGCCTCGAGGTACGCGGGCTGCAGCTCGTGGTCGGCCCGGTCGAGCACCGCGTGGAGCAGCGACGAGCCGATCCCCGTGCCCTGCTGGTCGGGCGTGATGCCCAGCAGCATCAGGTAGTGGTGCGGGTCGTGGGGGTGGTTGCCGTCGAGCAGCGCCATCAGCTCGCCCATGCGGGCGATGTCATCACCCGCGACCGCCACGAGCGCGGCGTCGAAGCGCTCGTCGTCGTCGGGGCTGAAGGCCGCACCGGGCGGCGCCCACACCGCGGCACCCGTGCCGGTCTCGTTGACGTGGTTCTCCCCGTGGGGCTGGAAGCGGGACGCGAACAGCCGCATCATCGCCGGCAGGTCGCGGCGACGCCGGCGCTCGTCGGGCACGATCCACGACACCACGGGGTCGTCGTGGAAGGCCGCGGCCAGCACGCGGCCCATGGTCGCGAGGTCGGCGTCCGAGCTCTTGCGGACGAGGTGGTGGAGGGAGGGGCTGGGGGCGAGGGAGTGTCGGGAGGACACGGTGCGATCCTTGCTCTCGGGGCTGGTCCGGCGATCATCGCCCGACGACTCCGGCCCCGCATGGGGAGGACGCCTTACGTGCCTACCTATTCGCTCGTGTCACTGGCGTAGGCGGGCATCCAGGTCCATGTCGACGAGATCGGCGTACTCGTCGTGGCGCTTGATGTAGGCGGCGATGAACGGGCACAGCGCCACCAGCTTGCGGCCCGAGCTGCGAACGTCGTCGAGCGCCCCGCGGGCGAGGGCGCTGCCGACACCCTTGCCCTCGAACGCGTCGAAGACCTCGGTGTGGGTGAACACCCGGGCGCCCTCGACCTCGCGGTAGGCGGCGAACCCGGCCAACTCGCCGTCGAAGGTCACCTCGTAGCGCCTGCGTTCGGGAGCGTCGCGGACATCGGTCGCCATGGCTGGCGACGCTACCGGCGCGGCCCACGATCGCGCCCCGCGATCACGTACAGCGGGGCCGCCGCGGCGAGGGCGACCGCGGCCGCGAGCATCGCCCAGGTGATCCCGGCGCGATCGGCCACCGGCCCCAGCGCGAGCGCGGCCACGATCCCGCCGGCCCGCGCCGCCAGGCTGTGGGCCGACAGCACCGTCGTCCGCTCGTCCGGCCCGACCAGGCGGTGCACCATGCCGTTGTGCACGACGTTGGCCGTGCCGTGCACCAGGTAGAAGCCCAGGTAGCCGACGATCATCGCCGCGGGCCCGCCCACCAGGGCGATCACGGCGGCCATGGCGCCCTGCACGACGCGCAGCCAGGCGCCGACCCGCGCGGGCGAGCCGCCCGACACCGCCGTCACCCGACCGGTCAACGCCGAGCCGAGGGCGGAGACGATCCAGGCCCCCGCCGCCGCCAGCGCGAAGGCGGCGACGCCCCCGGTCGCGTCGCCGACGAGGTCGACGAGCCGCGGCGCCGAGAACAGCTCGACGGCCGCCAGCCCCGCGCCCCACGACAGCTCGACGGCCGCCAGCGCCAGCAGGGCCGGCGACCGGACCACGAGCCCGACGGTCCGGCGCACGACCTGCGGCACCTCCGCCGCCCCCGCCCGGACGGCGGACACACCCCTGGCCGCGCCGCGGCGGGCCTCGGAGAGGAGACGGGTGAGCGCCACGACATCGACCACGCGCACCGCCATGGCCACCAGGACGGGGACGACCAGCGGGTCGAGGCCGCCGGCGGGCCACCAGGCCGTCAGGCCCGCCGCGGCCAGCGCTCCCCCGCCGATGGCCAGCCCGATGGCGGTGCCCGCCCGGCCCAGTCCCGCCTCGATGTCGGCTCTCGGGTCGACCGCCTGGCTGGCGTCGACATACCAGGCGTCGAGGGGACCCGACTCGAGGGCCCGGTAGACCCCCTGCACCGCCCATGCGGCCATGAACGCGCCCGGCGTGTGCGCCGCCGCGAGCAGGGCCAGGGACACCAGGTCGAGCACCGAGGCGGCGAGGAGGACGGGCCGGCGACCGAGCGCATCCGCCAGGCCACCGGTGGGCAGCTCGAGCAGGAGCACCATGACGCCCTGGGTGGCCGACACCAGCCCGACCTGGGCCAGGGACAGGCCGCGCGACTGCATGAGCACGACCAGCACCGGCACGAGCAGCCCGGTGGGCAGCCAGCGCAGGGCCGTGAGCGCCACATGGCGGCGCGCGATCGAGTCGAGCTGGTCGCCGGTGGCGGTGCCGGGCACGATCAGCGGCGCGTGTCCTGTGGCAGCGCGTAGACGAGCAGGCGCACGAACCGGGCGTCCGCCGGGTCGGCGTCGCCGGTGGCGAGGGCCTGCGTCGCGGCGTCGAGGTGGCGCAGCACGACGTCGTGCACCTCGGCGAGCATCGCCTCGACCTGCGGGGCCGTCATGTCCAGGCCGTAGTCGTCCTGCTCCGCGGCGGCCAGCCACGCAGGATCCGCCGATGGCCGCCGTGCCTGCCAGTCGTCGATCCACTCCATGGCCTGGCGGGCGAGGAAGCCCGACAACCACTGCTCCGCGGCCCGCTCGTCTGGATCGTCGTGGAAGCGCTCCGACCGCCACGACGTCATGTCGTGGCTGAGCCGCCACCAGCGTTCGCGGGCGGTGCCACGGGACACGTCCTCGTCGACGAAGCCGTGGGCGGCCAGGACCCGCAGGTGGTAGCTCGTGGCACCCGAGCTCTCGCCGAGGCGTTCGGCCAGCATCGTGGCCGTCGCCGGGCCCTCGTTGCGGAGCGAGCCCTGGATCCGCACCCGCAGCGGGTGGGCCATGGCCCGCAGCGACTCGCCGTCGAGGTGCTTGATCCTGCGTTTGGCCGCCATGGGTGCAAAGACTATTTGCAACAGATCTTTGCAACAAGCCTTTGCATGCTGTGGGCGCACGCCTACGGCAGGATGGGGCATCGCCGAGACCCATCTCCGCTTGCTCGTGCTGGCCGACACCCACCTGCGCGGCGACCTGTCCGCGCTGCCGACCGAGGTGTGGGACCAGATCGAGGCGTGTGACGCCGTTCTCCACGCCGGCGACGTGGTCACTGCCGACCTGCTCGACGCGCTGCGGGCCCGGCGTCCGCTGCACGCCGTGCTGGGCAACAACGACCACGCCCTGGTGGGCACGCTCCCCGACCGGCTCGAGATCGTGCTGGCCGGCGTCCGGGTGGCGATGGTGCACGACTCCGGCGCCCTCGCCGGTCGCGCGGGACGCTTGCGCCGGTGGTTCCCCGACGCCCACCTCGTCGTGTTCGGCCACAGCCACGAGCCCGTCGACGCCGAAGGCGACGGCGGGCAGCGCCTGTTCAACCCAGGGTCAGCCGTCCAGCGCCGCCGCCAGCCTCACCGCACCGTCGGCGTGCTCGAGCTGGCCGACGGCGCGGTCGTCGGTCACGAGATCGTCGCCGTCAGCTGAGCGGGTGCGCTCCGGCCGCCCGGTAGGTGATGGGCAGGGTCTGCAGGCCGCGGATGCACCATGCGCTCGCTCCACACCGGCTCGCCCGCGAGCACCACGTCCTCCAGGCGGAACACGAGGGCGCCGAGCGCCACCTCGGCCTGCAGCCGGGCCAGGTGCGACGCCGAGGCAGTGGTGGATGCCGCCGCCGAACTGCACATGCTGGGCGGCGTCGGGCCGGTCGACCTGCACCCGGTCGGCGTCGGCCCACCGCTCCGGGTCGTGGTTCGCGGCACCGACCGCCGCGTAGATCACGTCGCCGGCGGCGACCGGCCGCCCACCGATGACCGTCGGCTGCACGGCGATGCGCCGGACGAACTGGTTCGGGCCGTCGAAGCGCAGCAGCTCGTGGACCGCGTTGGGCAACAGGTCGGCTGCGACCGCAGCAGGGCGAGCTGCTCCGGCTGGCGCAGCAGGGCGAGCATCCCGTTGCCGATGAGCGACGTCGTCGGCTCGTGGCCGGCCACGTACAGCGTGACGAGCTGGGCCACCAGCTCGTCGCGGGTCAGGCGGTCGCCGTCCTCCTCGGCCTGCACGAGCGCGGTGAGCACGTCGTCGGCCGGGGCGGCCCGCTTCACCTCGATCTCGTCGGCGAGGTAGTCGTACATCTCGTTCATCAGCACCCCGCAGCGGTCGTGCTCGTCGTCGTCGATGACCAGGTCGAGCCTGCGGGCGACGGCCGGTCCACTGGCGCACGCGGGGCGCGTCCTCGTCGGGCAGGCCGAGCATCTCGCAGAACACCTCGACCGGCAGCGGGTAGGCGAAGTCGGCGACGACGTCCATCTCGCCCCGGGGCGCCAGCCCGGCGATGGCGCCGTCGACCCGCTCGGCGATCGAGGCCCGCAGGCGCCTCGACCGGCCGGGGCCCGAACGGCCGCTGCAGCAGCTTGCGCAGCCGGGCGTGGTCGGGGTCGTCGCGCAGGACGAGGGTGTCGGACCTCCGGCCCGTGCGCGCCTGGCGCGCGCGCTGCATCGCGATCGACGCCCGTGGCGCGGGCGTTGTCGAGCTCGACGCTGATCGTGGGGTCGCGCAGCAGCGCGACGACGTCGTCGTAGCGGGTGAGCACCCAGCCCTCGAGCAGCTCGGACCAGTGGACCGGGTCGCGTGCCCGCAGCCGCGCGGTACTGCTCGTAGGGCCACTGCGACGAACCCCGGCTCGAACGGGTCGAACGCTACCGGCGCCTGCGTCGTCATTCGGCCACCACCGCCGGCAGGGCCTCGAGCCGGTGA
This sequence comes from uncultured Acidimicrobiales bacterium, assembly GCA_963735395.1. Classification (GTDB taxonomy): domain Bacteria; phylum Actinomycetota; class Acidimicrobiia; order Acidimicrobiales; family VFJN01; genus ZC4RG19. The sequence goes on from CAVTKV010000007.1 coordinate 418,375, forward strand.
GCCACGGGCGGCCCGCGCGCGGCCAGGGCGTCCCACTTGGCCAGGCCGTCGCCGGTCTGGCCGAGCTCGGCGGGCGTCGGGCCGACGCGGTCGGCCAGCGGCGCCAGCGCGTCGACGTCGAACCCGTACATCTCGGCTGCGTTGCCGCCGAGCATCGCCCGCGGTCTCGTCGACCGGGATGTCGTGGAACGCGCCGCGCAGCCACTCGCGGGTGTGCGGCCACGTGCCCTCGGGGTGGGGGAAGTCGTTGCCCCACATGAGGTTGCCGACGCCGATCTCGTAGCGGCGGGCCAGCTCGCGGCGCCGGGTGTTCGACGCCCCGATGGCGCAGTTGCGGTCGAAGTACTCGCTCGGCCGCATCGCCAGGTTGGCGGTGAGCTGGTCGCCGAGCTTGCGCGGCGCCGTGCTCGCGGTCGTACACGGTGTCCATCGTCCACAGCAGGTCGGCGGCCCAGAACGCCCCGCACTCGGTGACGACGAACCGCAGGCCCGGGTGGCGCTCGAACACGCCCGACCAGATCAGGAAGCACAGCGGCCGCGACGACCACCAGCGCACCTCGGTCGTGTACATGCCGACGTGGGGGCCGTACGCCGCCTTGTCGGCCGAGCCCGAGTGCACGTGCACCGGCATGCCGCAGGTCGTCGCACGCCGCCCACACCGGGTCGTAGCGGGGGTCGTGGTACGGCGGGTACGGCTGCCACATCGACGGGATGAGGATGCCGCCCCGCAGGCCCGACTCGCGGGCCCGGGTGATCTCGGCGACCGCCGCGTCGACGTCGAAGATCGGGCACGATGGCCACGCCGGCCCGGCGCTCGGGGCTGGTGCCGCACAGCTCGGCCAGCCAGCGGTTGTGGGCCCGGGCGCCGGCCATGAGCAGCGTCGGGTCGGTGTCGCCGCTCGGACGCCAGCCCGGCGCCGAACGGGGCGCTGACGCCCGGCGGTGACCGCGTCGGCGTCGGGGAAGATCACCTCGCCGACCACGCCGTCGGCGTCGAGCTCCTTGTCGCGGCGAGCCGCGTCCCAGCCGCCGCGCAGGCCCTCCTCGTTCTCGCTCTCCCACTCCTCGGCGAACTCCTCGTTGAGGATGCCCGCTGGGCGAGCTCGAGCATCTGCGCGCGCTCGGCGAGGTGGGTGTCGAAGGTCTCGCGGTACTCGGGGTCGAGCCACGTCGCGGTACTCCGCGTTCGGCAGCCCGGCGTGGCAGTCGGACGAGATGACGAGGTACCGCTCGTCAGGGTCGGAGGTCATGCGGCTCCCCTATCCGGTGAGATCTGTCATGTAGGTCGGGTTCGTGCGTTCGAGCATCGAGGCCGCCCGGGCGCTGATCTGCTCGTCGCTGCGCTCGCTGGGCGGCAGGATCCAGAAGGTGTCCGCGACGCACGGCGTCGAGCCACCCGGTCGGCGACCTCCTCGACCGGCGTGTAGTCGAGGACGACGCCGGCGTCGGCCATGCGCTTCTCGAACGACTCGATCGTCGTGGGCGGCGTCGTGCGCGGCACGGCGTTGGCCCACTCGGGCGGGCGGTTGCGCCACGACTCGAACAGCCCGGTGCGCAGCACGTTCGGCCCGGGGAACAGCACCGACGCGCCGACCCGGGCGCCGACCGCGGCGAGCTGGGCGTACAGCGACTCGGTGAGCGTGACCACGGCCGACTTCGTGAGCGCGTAGATCGGCGTGCCCGGCAGCGGCGCGATGCCGCCGTTGCCCGACGACGTGTTGACGACGTGGCCCGTCGTCGCCGCCCGCCGAGCATCGCCGGCACGAACGCCTTGATGCCGTGGATGATCCCCCACACGTTCACGCCGAGCGCCCAGCGCCAGTCGTTGAGCGTGTGGTCCCACATCTGGCCCTCGGCCCCGGCGCCGACCCCGGCGTTGTTGCACAGCACGTGGACGGCGCCGTGGCGCGTCGAGCGTGGCGTCGCGCAGGGCCTCGACCGACGCGAAGTCGGTCACGTCGGTGACGACACCGGTGACGTCGGGCCCGTCGGCCCGCAGCGCTGCCACCGTCGCGTCGAGCGACGGGCGCCTCGACGTCGGCCAGCACGACCTTCATGCCCTCGGCGGCGAAGCGCTCGCCCATGGCCCGGCCGATGCCGCTCGGCGCCGCCGGTGACGACGGCGACCTTGCCCGCCAACCGCTCGATCATCGCCGGCTCATCAGTCGTCGCCGACGGGCGACAGGTCGTCGTAGCGCTGGTGGGCGAACGGCAGCGAGCCACTCGCCCGGCACCCGGCTGACGATCTCGCCCCGTCTGCACGCTGCGCCGCTCGGCCAGGGTCAGGCTCGACGAGCCGCCGCACGGGCAGGTCGGCGACCGGGTCGAAGCGCGACTCCCGCAGCGTCGACCTCGCCGTCGACCCGGGCCGCGACCGGGTCGTCTCGTCGCGGTGGCAGTAGACGAGCGCCGGCTCGTCGTCGAAGCCCTTGCCGTCGGGCGCGGGCAGGAACTTGAAGTAGAAGTCGATGCGGTGCAGGTCGTCGGGCACTCGGCAGCTCCTCGCCGACCGTGCCGGTCGACCTCGATGAACGTCGTGCCGAGCCGCGTCGACCCGGCCGACGACCCGGTCGCCGTCGCGCTCGAGCGTGACCTCCGCCGAGCTTCTTCGGCTCGCCGAAGGTCTCGCGGCCGCCGATGACCGACTGCTCGGTCGTCATCGGCATGACCAGCGGTAGTCGCCGACCGGTGCCCTCGTGGCGGGCCTGCACCGCGAACGAGCCGGCGCCGAACGGCGGGCAGCCCCGCGGCCGAGGTCGACCGTCGCCACCGAGACCCGCACCAGCGGCTCGTCGGCCGGGCGCGAGCGGCGGCGGCAGCACCGCGGCGACGAGCTCGGGGTCGGTCTCGTAGATGGCGACCAGCGACGTCGCCCACGCCCCGACCGACGTGGCCTTCACCTCGCGGTTCGCGAGCTGCTCGGGCGTGCGGGCGCCGTAGCGGATGCGTGCCATGTGATCCCCTCGTCTCCTGGACTGACCTCAGCGACCGGCCGCCGCCGCGGCGAACGCCGGGCACCGCAGCGCCTCGGCGGGGATGTCGCCCGGCGGCAGCGGCGCGGCGACCTCGTCGACCCGCGGGCCGACCCGGGCCGCGACCGGCGCCAGCGCGTCGAGGTCGAAGCCGTAGACGCGCGGCCGCGTTGCCGCCGACCATGGCCGCGACCTCGTCGCCGGGTCGACGCCGGCGAACGCCAGCCGCAGGTGCTCGTGGCTGAACGGCCAGCAGCCCTCGCGGTGGGGGAAGTCGCTGCCCCACATGATCCGGTCGACGCCGACCGCGTGGCGCAGCGCCACCTCGTGGCGGCCGGATGAAGCTGGACCCGACGTGGCACTGGCGGGCCCAGTACTCGCTCGGCTTGAGCGACAGCGCGGCCATCACCTCGGCGCCGCACACGCTGCTCCTGCGAGCCGGCCGCGCCCGACATGCGCTCGCGGTAGTAGTCGAGGGTCGCGAGCTGCTCGGGCAGCCACGCGGTGCCCTGCTCGGTGAACACGAACTGCAGCGTCGGGTGGCGCTCCATGACGCCGGCGAAGATCAGGTGCCACAGCGCCCGGTGCGCCCACCAGGTCACCTCGAGCAGGAACATGACCTTGGCCTCGGGGTAGTCGCCGTAGTCGGGCGACGCGCTGCCGCTGTGGTGGTTGACGGCGAGGCCCAGCTCCTCGCACACCGCCCACAGCGGCTCGTAGTCGGGGGCGTACAGCGGCGGCAGGCCCGACCCGGGCGGCGCGCCCGGCAGCAGCACGCCGCCGGTCAGCCCGGCGTCCGTGCGCCCAGCGCACCTCGGCGACCGCCGGCGTCGACGTCGTGCAGCAGGATCTGCGCGATGCCGGCCCGCCGGCCGGGCGCGGCGGCGCAGAAGTCGGCCAGCCAGCGGTTGTGGGCGCGCAGGCCCGCCCAGCGCAGGTCGAGGTCGCCGGCCGTCGGCCGCCGGCGGCTGGTGCACGAGCGACGGCTTGCGGGAAGAACGGCGGGATCGTGTTCGGGAAGATGACCTCGGCGACGACGCCGTCGGCCTCGAGCTCGGCCAGGCGGCGGTCGCTGTCCCAGTTGCGGTCGGCGTCCGGTCGCCGTCGAGGTCGTCGTAGGGGTTGTCGAACGTCGGCCCGCCAGGCGTCGAACTCGTCGTGCAGGCCGCGCTCGGCAGGTAGCGGCCGGTAGTCGGCGATGGCGCCGCCGCCGTGGCAGTCGGCCGAGATGACCGTGTACCGCTCGATCACCCGTCATGTCACCCCCGTGAGACAAATCTCGATTTCGTCTCAGCGGCCGAACGTATCATCGCCTCATCGACGCGACAAGGGTCGCCGACCGCACCGCCGACCTGCGCGAGCGCCTCATCGCACGCCACCGAGCGCATCATCGCCGAGGACGGTCCGCTGGCCGTCCGCGTCGACGAGGTCGCCCGCCGGGCGGGCTGCTCGCGGGCGACCGTCTACCGCCACGTCGCCGACAAGGACGAGCTCGTCCGCGAGGTGCTGATCCGCATGGCGCGACGACGCTCCGCCGAGATGGCCCCCGCGCTCGCTCGCATCGCCGACCCCGCCGACCGCATCGTCGAGGGCGTCGCTCCGCACGGTCGAGGGCATCCGCGGCGAATGGTGGTTCACCGAGCCTCGCCCGCCACGGCGCCACGGCCGCGGTGGCCCGCATCGGCGGCGGGCCCCAGGCGTTCGTGGCCCTGACCGAGCCGCTGGTCGCACCGCTTCATCGAGCACCTCGACGCCCACGGCCTGCTGCGCCCCGACATCACCGTCGAGCGACGCCACCGAGTGGTTGTGCGTGGTCACCACCGGCCTGCTCGCGGTCGACGTCCCGGCGCAGCGCTCGCGACCCGAGCAGGTCGCCTTCCTGCGTCGTTTCGTGGCCGACCCCCTGCTCCGCCGCGCGTAGGCAACTGCGCCGGCGGGCCGCCCCGGCGGCCTACAGCTCCTCGCGGCGTTGCATCTGCTGGAAGGTGAACCAGCCCGGGATCATCGGCAGCCAGTAGGTGACCAGGCGGAAGGTCAGGGCGGCCGACACCGCCGAGCCACGGTCCATGCCGTAGCCGGTCAGGGCGGCCACGAGGGCCGCCTCGACGGCCCCCAGGCCGCCCGGCGTCGGCGCCGCCGAGCCGAGCGCCGCGGCCACCAGGTAGGCCGCGCCGATCTCGGGGAAGCTGACGCCGCCGCCGAAGGCCGCCACCGATGCCGCCAGCGTCAGGATGAAGGACGACGTGATGCCCATCGACCCGCCGATCAGGCCGATGACCCGCAGGGGGTCGGTGAGCACGTCGGCCAGCGACGAGGCGGCGTTGCGGGCCTGTTCGACCAGGGGCGGCAGCACCCGCCGGCGGACGGCCGGCACGAGCCCGATCACCAGGCCGCTGGCCGAGAGCACGACGGTGATGATGATGAACAGCACGTCGGCCTGGGGCAGCGAGAAGCCGACGCCGCTCGAGCCCACCCACAACAGGAAGGCGCCCATCAGCGACAGATGCACCACGAACCCGGCCAGGGCGCACAACCCCACCGCGGCGGCCGCCGGCCCCGGGTCGAGGCCCGACCGCTGCAGGAACCGCACCCCCACCGCCAGCGACCCCGTGTTGGCCGGGGCGATGCGGCTCACGAACGACGAGGCGATCTGCATCCGCAGCGCGGGCAGGTACGGGATCGGCTCCGGCACCGACGCCACGAACGCCAGCGCCGCGAACGCGATGGTGGCCGCGGCGCCGGTGATCATCGGGGCCAGCCACCACCAGTTGGCCCGGCTGGCGGCGTCGGCCGTCTCGCCGAAGTCGGCAAGCTGGGGGAGCAGCACGTAGAACGCCACCACGACGGCGGCCAGCGACATGGCCGTCCGTGGACGGATGCGGTCGAGGCGGGCCAGCGGGGCCGGCTCGACCCCGGTGGCGCGGGCGATCGACGAGCGCAGGGCGTCGAGCACGTCCCTGTTGCCGCGCCACGCCCTGCGGGTGGGGGCGGGAAGCGCCAGCGGCTGCAGGTAGGGCACGGCGGACACCACGGCGTGCGCGCCCAGCGCCTCGACCGCCACGTCGACGGCGGCCGGCGCGCCGATGACCAGCGCGGTCGACACCAGCAGCTGGGCGCGGTCGAGCGCCAGGTCGCGGTCGGTGGCGGCGATGGCGGCGCCGTCGAAGCCCCGCAGCACCGCCCGGCCCTCGGGCGTGACCCACACCGACTCGAGGTCGAGGTTGCGGTGGGCGATGCGGTCGGCGTGCAGAGCCTGGACCTGCCGCCACATGTCGAGCACGAGCACCCGCTCGAGCCGGTCCTCGTGGGCCGCGTCGGCCGAGGTCGGGGGCACCGCTCGCGGGCCGGGGCTCGGCTCGGGCTCGGGCTCGGGGACCGGGGTCGGGCTCGGGCTCGGGCCCGACGTGTAGGACGCCGGGTGAGCCACCAGGCTGGCCACTGGCCCGCCGTCGACCCGGTCCTCGAGCAACCCGACCGAGCCGTGGGTCGAGGCCACGATCCCCCGCACCGCTGCGACCCGGGCCCCCGAGTCGCCGGCGGCCCGCTGGGCCAGGGCCTCGTGCTCGATGCGGCGCTGCGCGGTGTCGTAGGGCCGGTCGTTGACCCAGGTGCGCAGCCGCACCGACCGCCACAGCTGCTCGAGCCTGTTCTCGGAGCGGTCGTGCACGGTGCGGACGCGCATCTCGAGTGGCGCGCTGCCGGCCATCTCTACCTCGTAGACGAGCGGGCTGTTGCCGGCCAGCTGCTCGACGCGCCGAGGCCGGCCCACCGACCGCAGCATCGAGACCAGCTCGGGCGCCTCGGGGTCTGACCCCTCGGTGCCGAACACGAGCAGCGCCAGCGAGCCGACCGCCATGCCGACGGCGATCGCCACCACGATGTCGAGCGGCGGCTCGCTCGACGACACGACCCGGAACAGGACGAGCAGGCCCACGCCCACCCACAGCACGCGCCGCCACTGCTGCGAGAGCCACGGCGAGGCGATGATGACGAGGGCGACCGCGGCGGCGATGAGCGGCGAGGTGGCGAAGGTCGGCGAGGTCAGCTCGACCACGCGGTCGGTGGCGGGGTTGACGGCGGCGATGACGCCCTGCCTGGCCAGAAGGTCGGTGAGCCAGTTCATGACCATTCCGGCAGCCACGGCACCCGACAGCAGGGTCGCGGCCTGCCGGTAGCGCCGACGGGCCACGAGCACCACGAGCGCCAGCGAAGGCACGACGACCGTGCCGATGACCGCCAGGCCGGTGAGCGCCTCTGCGAAGCGGTCCGGCACCCGCTCGTACACGTCGACCAGGTCCGCCTCCGCGCCGCCGATGGTGTTGCGGAGCCACGTGGCGACGAGCACCCCGACGCCGACGAGCGCCAGGCCGATGATGAGGCGGACCACGTCGGCCTGCGAACGGACGCGCCGGCGGGGCGTGACCGACACGAGGACGCCGGCCACGACGCCAACCTCGTCTCTCGTCGCGCCTCCGGGCGCGATTGCACCTGTGCTCTGCACCGCCGTCATCCTCGCACGACGAGCGCCGCGCGCCGATGACGGTCGGCCCGACTCCGCCCTCCGATCATGCCCGTCAGGCTTGACCTACTGCGCTATGTTCAGCCACCCTAACAAAATGACAGCCGTCGTCGACAGGACCCGGGCCGACCCTGGGATCGAGCCGGCTGCGCCGGCCACACGGCCGACGCGGGCCCGAGGTTCCGTGCTCGAGACAGGCTGGACCAGGACCGGCGGCCTGATCGTCGCCGTCGCGGTGCTCGCCGCCGTGGTCGTGTGCTCGATCGCGCTCGGGTCGAAGGCGATCTCGCTCGGCACCGTGTGGCAGGCGCTCGTCGACAACGACGGCTCCAACGACCACCTGATCGTGCGGAGCCTGCGCGTGCCCCGGACGCTCCTGGGCCTGGGCGTCGGCGCCGCCCTCGGGCTGGCCGGCGCCGTCATGCAGGGAGTGACCCGCAACCCGCTGGCCGACCCCGGCATCCTCGGCGTCGACGCCGGCGCCGCCCTGGCGGTCGCCGTGGCCATCTACAGGTTCGACGTGACCTCGCTCAGCGGCTACGTGTGGTTCGCCTTCGCCGGCGCGGCGGCCGCCAGCATGGTGGTGTACCTGCTGGGGTCCCTGGGACGAGGGGGCGCCACCCCGGTGAAGCTCGCCCTGGCGGGGGCCGCGCTCTCGGCCCTGCTGACCTCGCTGACCTCCGCGGTGCTGCTGCTCGACGTCGAGACGCTCGACCAGTTCCGCTTCTGGGTGGTCGGGTCGCTGGCCGGGCGCGACGGCGAGATCGTGGCCCAGGCTGCGCCGTTCCTGGTGCTCGGCTCGGTCCTGGCCCTGCTGACGGCCCGGTCCCTCAACACCATGGCGCTCGGCGACGACGTGGCCCGGTCGCTCGGCCAGCGGGTGCACCTGGCACGGGGCGTCTCGGCGCTGTCCGTGGTCGTCCTGTGCGGCGCCGCCACCGCCGCCGCCGGGCCCATCGCCTTCGTCGGCCTGACCGTGCCGCACATCGCCCGGGCGATCTGCGGGCCGGACTACCGGTGGATCCTGCCGTGGTCGCTCGTCCTGGCCCCCACCCTGCTGCTGAGCGCCGACGTGATCGGCCGCGTGATCGCCCGTCCCGGCGAGGTGCAGGTCGGCATCCTCACCGCGTTCCTGGGCGCCCCGTTCTTCATCGCCCTCGTCCGCCGCCGCAAGCTGGCCGATCTCTGATGAGCGTCACCGTCGACGCGCCATCGCCCCGCCGGCGACTGACGCGCGCCCGAACGGCGACGTGGTGCTGCGCTCCCGTCACCGCGGCGTGACGGCCCGGCTCGACGGGCGCTCGGTCGTCGTCACGCTGGTGGTGCTGGCCGTTGCCCTGGCGGTGTTCGCGTGGTCGCTGACGGTCGGCGACTTCCCGGTCCCGCTCAGCGACGTGATCGGCACCCTCGTCGGACGGGGCAGCGAGGACACCGACTTCATCATCCGCACCCTGCGGCTCCCCCGCGGCCTCGTCGCCCTGCTCGTCGGCGCCGCCTTCGGCCTGTCGGGCGCCATCCTCCAGCGCATCGCCCGCAACCCGCTGGCCAGCCCCGACATCATCGGGGTCAACGCCGGGGCGGCCGCCTGCGCGGTGCTGGTGATCGTCGTGCTCCACGGCACGTCCAACCAGGTGACCTGGGGGGCCCTGGCCGGCGCCACGCTCACCGGGGTCGCCGTCTACCTGCTGTCCTACAAGCGGGGGGTCACCGGCTACCGCCTGGTGCTGGTCGGGATCGGGGCCACCGCCATGCTGACCTCGGTCACGTCGTACCTCATGACGCGGGCCCAGATCTACGACGCCCAGCGAGCGATGGTGTGGCTCACCGGCAGCCTGAACGGGCGCGGGTGGGACCACGTGCGCCCGCTGGTGGTGGCGCTCGTGCTGCTCGTGCCCGTGACCGTGGTGCTGGCCCGCCACCTGCGCGCGCTCGACCTGGGGGACGACACGGCCTCCGGCCTCGGCACCCGGGTCGAGGGCGTCCGCTCGGGCTGCTCCTCACCGGGGTCGCGCTCGCGGCGGTCGGGGTCGCCTCCGCCGGCCCGATCGGCTTCGTGGCCCTGGTGTCACCCCAGATCGCCCGGCGGCTCGTGGGCGGCAGCAGCGCCGCCCTGCTGCCGAGCGCGGCCGTCGGCGCCCTGCTGCTGGTGGCGTCCGACCTGGTCGCCCGTCGCCTGCTCGCCCCCACCGAGCTGCCCGTCGGCATCGTCACCGCCGTGCTCGGCGCGCCCTACCTGCTGTTCCTGCTCGCCAGAGCCAATCGGATCGGAAGCGCCGGATGACCCAGACCGTGCCCCGGGACGCGACCGGAGACGCACCAGGGCCACCAGCGTCGCTCGCCGCCAGCGACCTGTCGCTCGCCTACGACGACCGGGTCATCGTCGACGGGTTGTCGCTCACGATCCCGCCCGAGGCGGTCACCGTCATCGTCGGCGCCAACGCCTGCGGCAAGTCGACGCTGCTGCGCGGGCTGGCCCGCCTGCTCAAGCCCCGCGGGGGCACGGTGCTGCTCGACGGCGCCGACATCCACCACCTGCCGTCCCGCGAGGTCGCCACCCGGCTGGGCATCCTGCCCCAGCAGCCGATCGCGCCCGAGGGCATCACGGTGCCGACCTGGTGGCGCGGGGCCGCCACCCCCACCAGCGCTGGTTCCGCCAATGGTCGACCACCGACGAGGACGCGGTGGCCGCCGCCCTCGCCGCCACCGAGATCACCGACATCGCCGACCGGTCGGTCGACGAGCTCTCGGGCGGCCAGCGCCAGCGGGTGTGGATCGCCCTGGCGCTCGCCCAGGGGACCGGGCTGATGCTGCTCGACGAGCCCACGACGTTCCTCGACCTGGCCCACCAGGTCGAGGTGCTCGACCTGCTGGCCGACCTCAACCAACGCGAGCAGCGCACGATCGTGCTGGTGTTGCACGACCTGAACCTGGCCTGCCGCTACGCCCACCACCTGGTGGCCATGAAGGACGGTGCGATCGTCGCCGAGGGCGCGCCGGGCGACGTCATCACGGCCGAGACGGTGGACGAGGTGTTCGGCCTGGCCTGCCACGTCATCGACGACCCGCTGACCGGGACGCCGCTCGTGCTGCCGATGCCCGCCCACCGGCGCGCCGACCCCGTCGCGGGCGACCTGACGGTCAGAGCTTGTCGAGCACCGAGTCGGCGGAGCTGACATCGAGGCCGGGCGCGGTCTCGACCATCAGCTCGGTCACGACGCCGTCCTCGATGATGGCCGCGTAGCGCTGCGACCGGGTGCCCAGGCCGAAGCCGCTGCCGTCCATCTCCAGCCCGGCCTCGGCCGTGAACTCGCCGTTGCCGTCGGCCAGCATGAGCACCTTGCCATCGGTTCCCTGGGCCTGGCCCCACGCGCCCATCACGAACGCGTCGTTGACCGAGAGGCAGGCGATCGTGTCGACGCCCTTGGCCGCCAGATCGTCGGCCCGCAGCACGAAGCCGGGCAGGTGGTGGTCGGAGCACGTCGGCGTGAAGGCGCCGGGCACCGCGAACAGCACGACCTTGCCCGTGCCCAGCGCGTCGTTGCTCTGGACGGCCGCCGGGCCCTCGCTCGTCATGGTCCTGAGCGTCACGTCGGGGATGCGGTCACCAACCGAGATCGCCATCGATCTTTCCTCCAGGGTGTTCGAGGTGCGTGCGCCGCGATCATGCCCGATCGCAGCGCACGCACCACACCCCGGACCGATCAGGTCAGACGCGCCGGCCCACGCCGCGGCTGTTGACCGCGTTGTAGATCAGCAGGGCGATCACGGCACCGATGATCGAACCGATGACGCCCGAGGCCTGCAGTCCGCCCTCGTCGAAGTCCTTGTCGAACAGTACGTACCCGAGGAAGCCGCCGACGAACGAGCCGACGATACCCAGCACGGCCGTCTGCACGAACGACATGGGGTCTCGACCGGGCACCAGCAGGCGGGCCACATATCCGGCGATGATGCCGATGACGATCAACATGATGATGAAACCGATCACAGGTCTCTCTCCCGTCCGGGCAGCGGGCTGGCCGCTGCGGCAAATTGTCGGGAGAAGGGTGCCCGTCGTCGGGCAGTCTCATTCGCCAGACTCGACGGGTGATGGATCCCGCTCCCCCGACCCCGCTCGCCCTGCCCTCCCGCGCCGACATCGCCGCCACGGCCGACCGGCTGTCACTGCTGGTGCGCCGCACCCCGGTCGTCGAGGTCGACGCCCGTGACCTCGGCCTGCCGGCCCGACGGTCGCCGGTGGTGCTGAAGCTCGAGCTGCTGCAGCACGCCGGGTCGTTCAAGGCCCGGGGCGCCCACGCCCAGCTACTGGCCGACGACCTGCCCCCGGCCGGGGTCGTGGCCGCATCCGGCGGGAACTACGGCGTGGCGGTCGCCTACGCCGCCCGGCGGCTGAACGTGCCGGCGACCGTGTTCGTGCCCGACACCACCGCGCCCGCCAAGCTCGACCGGCTGCGTGGCCTGGGGGCCGTCGTCGAGGTGGTGCCCGGGTTCTACGACGATGCGCTGGCGGTCAGCCGCACCCACGCCGCCACCTCGGGGCGCGCTTCCTGCACGCCTTCGACCAGCCCGAGATGCTGGCGGGGGCGGGCACCATGGCCCGCGAGCTGGCCGAGCAGGCCGAGGTCGACCGGGTGGTCGTGGCCGTGGGCGGCGGCGGCCTGATCGGCGGCGTGGCGTGCTGGCAGCAGGGCGACGTCGCGCTCACGGGCGTCGAGACCGAGGGGTGCACCACCCTCGCCGCCGCCCGCCGGGCGGGGCGGCCGGTGGACGTCGAGGTGTCCGGTCTCGCCGCCGACGCCCTCGGTGCCCGCCGCGTCGGCGAGCTCGCGTTCGTCGCCGCGCAGCGATGGGTCGATGGCGTGGTGGTCGTGCCCGACGACGCGGTGGCCGACGCGCAGCGCCGGCTGTGGGCGGTGCTGCGCGTCGCTACCGAGCCCGCCGGCGCCGCCGCGCTGGCGGCGCTGACCACCGGTGCGCTCGCCGACGACGGCGAACGGGTGGCGGTGGTCCTGTGCGGCGCCAACGTCGACCCCGCCATGCTCGCCTGACCAGCGTCGATCCTCGACGCCGCGCGTACCGTGGGGAACACTGTCCGCCGTGGGACGCATCGCGAACGGGTGGCGGCTGGCCAAGGCGTCCTGGCAGGTGCTGTCGCAGGACCGCGAGCTGGTGGCGATCCCCGTCATCGCCGGGCTGCTGTCGCTGATCGTGTTCGCGGTCGTCGCCGGGCCCGGCGTGCTGCTGCTCGGCGGCGACAGCGACGACGGCGCGAGCGGGTGGGCCGTGTGGGTCGTCGTCGCCATCGCCGGCCTGCTGGCGACGTGGGTGTCCGTGATCGGCCAGGCGGCGGTCGTCTCTGGCGCCGGTCAGCGCATGGATGGCGCCGACCCGTCGCTGGGCTCGGCCTTCGCCGGAGCCCGCGGTCGCACCGGCCGCCTGTTCGAGTGGGCGGTGCTGGCCACCGTGGTCGCCGTCGTGATGGACCTCATCCAGGAGCGCCTGGGGGTGGCGGGCCGCATCATCGGCTCGCTGGGCAACGTGGCGTTCGGTGTGCTGTCGTTCCTGGCGCTGCCGGTGATCGTGTTCGAGGACGTCGGGGCGATCGAGGGGTTCAAGCGCTCGTCGCAGCTGCTGCGGGCCACGTGGGGCGAGCAGATCACCTTCAGCTTCGGTCTGGGCCTCCTCGGCATCGTCGCCGCCCTGCCGGGCATCGCGGTCGCCGTGGGCCTGGGCGCCACCGGCGTGACCGCGCTGCAGGTCGTGGGCGTCGCGCTGGGGGCCCTGTGGGTGCTCGCCGTGGTCGCGGTGGTGTCGGCGCTGTCGGCCGTGTTCAAGACCGCGCTCTACCGCTACGCCCGCCAGGAACCGGTCGACGTCGCTTTCGAGACGGCCGACCTGTCGGGCGCCTTCCGCCCCCGCAACCGCCGCCAGTAATGACGGCTCGTGCCGCCTACACGGCGGCGGGGTCGATGCCCAGCACGACGAGCCCGAGTGTGCCGTCTCCGGCGGCGGACGTCGTGAGCATGTTCCCGGCGGCCTGCGGATCGCCGGCGATGCCGTCGTCCTCGTTGCGGGTGTCGCGCGGACCGTGGGCGGCGTACGGCTCCTGGGCGTGGACCGCGTCGGTGATGTCTTCCGCGAAGTAGAGCTGCGACGTCAAGACGGTCGTGCCGTCGATGTGCGCCTTCACGTGGATGTGGACCGCTCGGCCCGTGTACCAACCCGGGTAGTTGGTGGCGAACTCGACGATGCCCTCGTCGCCGGCCACCTGGGTGCCGCGCAGGAACGTGGTCCCCTCCCCAGCGTCGTCGCCCGCCGTGCCGTCGACGTAGCCCGAGTAGTCGCCGTCGACGTCGGCGTGCCAGATGTCGACCACTGCGCCCGGCACGGGCTCGCAGGCCGCGTCGACCACCCGCAGGCCGAGGCGCAGCGGGTGACCCGGCAAGCCGTCCGTGACGTCGCGCCGCACCAGGTCGCCGGCGAGGTAGAACGGCCCCTCCGTCTGCTCGGGCGTGAGCAGGCAGGTGTCGAGCGCGGCGAAATCGGCCGCGGTCAGCGTGGTGGGCGCGTCGTCGGCGCCGGCCGCAGCGTCCGTGCCCGTGGTCGTATCGCCGGCTCGGGCCTGCGACCCGCCGTCACCCTCACCGTCGTCGCCGCCGGACGCCCCGTCGTCGCCCGAGCAGCCCACCAACACGGCGCCCACGAGCGCGGCCCCGCCCGTGAGGAAGCGCCGGCGGTTCGTGGCCGCCTGGACGGTGATCGGCGCCATGGATGCATCCTCGCGCGCTACTCGATGACCGGCTTCACGTCGAGGACGGGTGTGCCGTCCACGGCCTCGAGGTCACGCACCCGGATGCGACCGCTGTCGATCGAGACGACCTCGACCGGGTGCAACCCGATCGGGTTCGGCCTGTCGGCCGAGCGGGTGCCGAACACGCCTCGCTCGGGGGTGGCCGGGTCGTCGCGGGGGTGGACCGCCAGGACGTCGCGGTCGGCCCGGTGAAGCCAGGTGAGGACGATGACCCGATCGCCGGCGCGGAGGCCGTCGAGCCCGTCGACCACGCCCGGGTCGAGCACCACCCAGGCCTCGGGTGCCCCCTCGTTGCCCTGCTTCGGCGCCGACCCCGGGTCGGTCAGAGAAGACTCCACCTGTCCGATCGGCGTGAGCTCGATGCGTGCCCGGTCCATGCGTCCCGTTCTAGCCCGCGTCGTCGCGGGCCATGTGTTCCGCCAGCTCGTCGACCGTGTCGACCTGGCTCTCGATGCCGCGGGCCATGTAGGTGGCGCGGCTCATCAGGTTGGCGCCCACCGGCATGGTCAGGATCTGGAGGGCGCCGGCCAGCAGCAGCGAGGTGATGTCGTTGGGGTGATCGAGCGTGAGCGCGCCGCCCAGCAGGACCAGCACCATGCCCACCGTCGACGCCTTGGTCAGCGCGTGCATGCGGGCCAGCACGTCGGGGAAGCGCACGACGCCCAGCGCCGCCAGCAGGGTCAGCGCCGAACCGGCCAGCGCCAGCGCGGGGCCCATCAGCGTCCCCTGCCCTCGATGAAGCGGGCCACGACCGCGGTGCTCACGAACCCGACCAGCGTGATCACGACGGCCACCGGCAGGAACGCGCCCTCGCCCGTCTGCATGGCCTGCAGCGTGATGGCGCTGACGCCCACGACGAGCAACCCGTCCAGCCCGACGACGCGGTCGGTGAGCGACGGGCCCGCCAGGAGGCGGTAGCCGAAGCCGATCGCGGCCAGGGCGACGAGGACGAAGCTGGCCGCGATCACGACGGCTCCCCCCGTGCGGCATCGGCCTTGACCCGGGCGACCGCGGCGATGGCCTCGGCGGTGCCGAAGGCCCGCACCACCCGGTCGCGCAGGTGCCAGATGGCGCGCCGCACGTCGTCGGGATCGTCGAGGTGGAGCACGTGCACGTACAGGACGGTGGGGTCCTGCTCGACCTCGATCGGCATCGTGCCGGGCGTCATGGCGACCAGGTTGGCGATGATGGTGACGACCTCGTCGGAACAGCCGGCCAGCGGGACGCGCGACGACGCCGGTCGAGATGCGGGGCCGGGGGGTGAGCACCTCGCGGGCGAGTTGCAGGTTGGACACGGCCACGTCGCGCAGCACGTGCCCCACGAGCGCCAGGGTTGGCCCCGGGCGGACGATCGGCAGGTGGCTGGCCCGGCGCACGTCCGGCACGGCGATCAGCAGGCCCGCCGAGACCGCGATGCCGCTGGCCAGGTTGGCCCAGGTCAGAGAGCCCCAGGCCAGCACCCAGATCGTGACGAGCACCGCGGCCAGGCCCATGGCGCGCCTCATCCGAGCACCACCGACACGTACGCGCTCGGGTCGAGCAGGTCGGCGGCCGCACGCTCGCTCAGGTCGTAGAGCGGCCCGGCGGCCACGCCGATGGCGATCGTCAGCGCGGCGAGGACGGCCGTGGGCACCACCATCAGCAGCGGGCCACCCAGCGGCTCGCCGTCGACCGGGCTGTCGGGTGGCTCCGCCAGCGGTTCGGTCGCCGGGCTCCAGAACACCGAGATCCAGATCTTCATGAGCGAGTACATGGTCAGCAGGCTGACGACGAGCGCCACGGCCATCACCGCGTACGCCGACCGGGCCGACGCGGCGTCGACCAGCGCGAACTTGGCCACGAACCCCGAGAACGGCGGGAGCCCGATCAGGCTGAGCGCGGGCACGAGGAAGAGCACGGCGATCACGGGCGCGGTGCGCACCATGCCGCCGAGCCGGGTGAGGCGGCTCGATCCCCCGGCGTGCTCGATCAGGCCGCCGGTCAGGAACAGGCCGGTCTTCGCCACGATGTGGTGGATCGTGTACAGCACGGCCGCCGCCAGGCCGCCGAGGGTGAACAGGCCGAGCCCCATGATCATGTACCCGATGTGGCTGACGATCTGGAACGACAGGATGCGCTTCACGTCGCCCTGGGCGATGGCGCCGAGCACGCCCACCAGCATGGTGGCGCCGGCCAGCCACAGCAGCAGCGTGCCGGGTCGGGTGTCGACGGGGAACAGCAACGTCTGGGTGCGGATGATGGCGTAGACGCCCACCTTGGTCAGCAACCCGGCGAAGATGGCGGTCACCGGCGAGGGCGCCGTCGGGTAGCTGTCGGGCAGCCAGAAGAACAGCGGGAAGATGGCCGCCTTGATGCCGAACACCATCAGCATCAGGACGGCCAGCGCGCTGCGGAGCCCGTCGGGCAGGTCCGCGACCTTGGTCGACAGGTCAGCCAGGTTGACCGTGCCGGTCGAGGCGTAGACGAACGCCAGCATGGCGATGAAGAGCACCGACGCCAGCAGGCTGATCACCACGTAGGTCATGCCCGAGCGCACCTGGTCGAGCCGCCCGCCCAGGGTGATGAGCACGTAGCTGGCGGTCAGCATCATCTCGATCGAGACGAACAGGTTGAACAGGTCGCCGGTGAGGAAGGCTGCCGACACGCCGGCCGCGAGCACCAGGTAGACCGACTGGAACCCGACGTGGTTGCGCTCGGCGCCCGGCTGGCCGATGGCGTAGATCAGCACGGCCAGCAGCATCAGCGCCGCGACGACCAGCATGATGGCGGAGAGCCGGTCGGCCACCAGCGTGATGCCCACCGGCGCCGCCCATCCGCCGGCCTGGGTCGACACAGGCCCGTCGCTGTCGACCTCGACGAGCAGCAGGACGGCCATGACCAGCACGGCCGTCAGGGTGGCCAGGGCGATCGTGCGCTGCACGCGACGCGACCCCCCGAACACGATGCACAGGGCCGCGCCGACGAGCGGCAGCATGATCGGCAGGGTGAGCAGGGCCGTCATCACTTACCGTCCGGGTCGGAGGGGTCGCCGGCCTCGGCCAGGTCGTCGTCAGGCGCGCCCCGGCGAGCGATCAGGTCGTCCTCGATGTCGTCCTGCACCTCGTCGTCACTGGTCAGGAGCCAGCTGCGGTAGGCCAACGCCAGCAGCAGGGCGGTGACGCCGAAGCTGATGACGATGGCGGTGAGGGCCAGGGCCTGCGGCAGCGGGTCGGCCAGGTCGTCGATGTCGCCGTTGCCGATGATCGGTGCGTTGCCCGCCTTGCCCGAGCTGACCATCAGCACGTTGGCCCCGTGGCTCAGCAAGGCGATGCCGATGATGATGCGGCTGAGCTTGCGCTGCAGCACCAGGTAGGTGCCGATGCCGAACAGCGCGGCGGCGGTGGCCGCCAGCAGCACCGTCATGGGGCCGGCACCTCCACGGCCTCCGCCGCGTCGGCCGGCGCCATCGCGGTCTGCGGGTCGTCTCCGAACGACTCGAACACCATCAGCACGAGCCCCAGCACCACGAGGTAGACCCCTATGTCGAAGGGCAGCGCCGAGGTGACCTTCAGGTGGCCGAGCAGGGGCAGGTCGGTCTCGAACTCGGCGCTCTCGAGCGGGGCCGACCCCAGCAGCACCGGCACCAGCACCGTGGCGGCCGACAGCAGCAGCCCGGTGCCCAGCACCGTCCACGGATGAGCCCGGGACAGGTTGCGGACGTCGTCGATGCCCCCGGCGACGTACCGCAGCGCCACGGCGGCGCCGGCGACGATGCCCCCGACGAAGCCGCCGCCCGGCTGGTTGTGCCCGGCGAACAGCAGGTAGATCGACCCGACGATCACGGCCGAGAACACCAGGCGCACGGCCACGTCGACCACGACCAGGCGCCGCACACGGCGACCGCCCGGCGGCACCGTCCCGGCCACCGCGCCGTCGGGCGCGGTGGCTGCCGTCGACACCGGAGTGGCTGTCGAGGTGGAGGCGGCGCGACCGCCAACGGCGTCGCCCCGGGGCCGACGGCCGGCCCGGGCCAGGGCCACGGACCCGATGGCCGCCGCCGCCAGCACCGTGATCTCCCCCATCGTGTCGAACCCGCGGAAGTCGACCAGGATCACGTTGACGACGTTGCGACCGTCGCCGTCGGGGACCGAGCGCTCCACCATCTCGCCCGACACCGGCGCCGCGTCGCGGTTCCCCGCGGCCGTGAGCGCCAACAGGAAGACCATCACCGCCACCGACAGGGCGACGACCACCCGCACGGCCCGGACCCCGCCGGTGGCTCGGCTCTCGAACCGGTCGGGCAACCGGCGCAGCACGAGCACGAACAGCACGGTCGTCAACGTCTCGATGGCCACCTGGGTGAGGGCCAGGTCCGCGCCCCCCTGCACGACGAACAGGCCCGCCATGGCGTACCCGGTCGCCCCCAGCAGCAGCGCGGCCGAGAAGCGGCGGTGGACGGCACCTGCCGCCACGGCCGTGACGATCAGCGCGACGCAGACGGCGACGTGCCCCGCCGAGCCGAACACGGCCGGCCAGCCCGGCCAGCCGCCGCCCAGCACCAGGGCGCCGGTCGTCAGCAGGGCCGCGGTGGTGAGGATCACGCCGGCGTAGGCGGGGAGCGAACCGCTCTGCACCACCGCCGTCAGTCGGTCGGCCCCCACGTTCAACGACCGGAGGATCGCCAGGTAGGCCTCGCCGCCACTGGGGACGTGCCGCCCGACCGCCAGCACCCGATCGACGGGCCGCCGACCGAGGAACAGCACGAACCCGCCGACCAGCACGACGCCCGACAGCAGCAACGGCAGGTTCCACCCGTGCCACACGGCCAGGTGGACCGGGTCGGCCGTCGCGGTCAACGACTGCGCGGCGCCCTGGATCAGCCGGTCGATCAGGGCGGGGGCCAGGCCGAACGCCACGGTCAGCGCCGAGAGCACGGCGGCCGGCGCCACGAACGACAGGCGGGGCGCCGGAGCGGGCTCGTCCGCGCCCGCTGCCGACAGGCGGCCCGTCGTCGCGGGCGAGGCCCAGCACGCCCCAGGCGAACCGCAGGCTGTAGGCGACGGTCAGGGTCGAAGCCACGACGATCGGCGCCAGCACCAGCCCCGCGTAGGAGAACGACCCGGGCTCGAGCCCGGCGAAGGCGTCCTCCTTGGCGACGAACCCGAACAGCAGCGGGAAGCCTGCCATCGACGCCGCCGACACCACGGTCACCACCATGACGGGCCGCCACCCGGGACCCGGCCGGCGCAGCAGCCGGATGTCCCGCGTGCCCGCCTGGTGGTCGACGATGCCCACCACCATGAACAGGGCCGCCTTGAACAGCGCGTGCGCCAGCACCAGCTCGCACGCGTCGACCACCGTCTCGGCCGTGCCCAGGCCGAACATCACCACCATGAACCCGAGCTGGCTCACCGTGCCGTAGGCGAGGATCAGCTTGAGGTCGTGCTGGCGCAGCGCACGCAGGCCGCCGGCCACCATCGTCACGAGGCCGACGGTCACCACCAGGGGCCGCCACACCCAGACGCCGGCGAACGCGGGCGCGAACCGCCCGATCAGGTACAGCCCGGCCTTGACCATCGTCGCCGAGTGCAGGTAGGCGCTCACCGGGGTGGGCGCCACCATGGCGCCGGGCAGCCACGAGTGGAACGGGTACTGCGCCGACTTGGTGAACGCCCCCACCAGGACCAGCACCAGGCCGACGGTGACCGGCGTGCCGCCGGGCGGGTCGGCCAGGACCCGGCTGAGCTGGAACGTGCCGCCGCCTTCGACCGCCTGGCCGATGAGCAGGAACCCGGCGAGCATGGCCAGCCCGCCCGCGCTGGTGATGAGCAGCGCCTGCAGCGCGGCGGCGCGGGCCTTGACCGACTCGTGGTCGTTGCCGATGAGCAGGAACGACGTGATCGAGGTCAGCTCCCAGAACCCGAACAGCACGATCAGGTCGTCGGCCAGGACGAGGCCCAGCATCGAGCCCGAGAACAGGACCAGCAGGCCGAGCAGGCGGCCCTGCCCGGCGCCCCCGGCCGCCAGGTAGCGCCCGGCGTAGAGGAAGATCAGCACGCCGATCCCCGACACGAGCAGGACGAACAGCACGGCGAAGCCGTCGAGTCGCAGGCTCACCTCGAGCCCCAACCGGGGCACCCAGGCGACGCTCTCGCGCACGGGGTCGCCGTCGAGCACCCCGCCCGCCCGGACCGCCAGCCACGCCAGCGTCGCCGCGGGGGCGGCGGCCGCCCACACCACGCCCCGGCGACCGACCCGCGTGCCCGCGGCGACCAGACCGAGCCCGACGACGAGGTGGGCCAGGAGCAGCACGCTCACGCGCGCCGACCCCCACAGTCGGCGGGCGCGACGATCACGACGTCCGGTCGAACGACCGCGTGACGGCGCCGGGCGACAGCGCTCAGTCGATGACTCCTCAGTTCGGTCCGCGTGGCGGACGCATGTGCGTCGAGGGCGTCCCGCACGTCGGGGGCGGGACGCTGGTCAGACTACGGCGAGCGCGGGAGGGCCTCGGCGACGCACGTGCACGACGGGCGCGGGGCGCGTCGAGGCCGCCGCCAGCGCCGCGACCAGCGCCCGAGCGGCGGCCAGCCCCCCGAGCGCGGCACCCACCACCGTGACGAGGGGTGCCCCGTGCGCCGCCGACCGCAGGTGGTCGACCGTGGCCTGGACGACCACCGGCGTCCCGCCGGCGAGCAGCGACAGGTCGGCGCGGTCGTCGTGCCGTGGCGCGGTGTGCTCGACCCGCACGGCGTCGGCCCCGGCCGGGGGCGTGACCGCGTCGGAGGCGGCGACGCCGAGCAGGCCCAGCACCGCTACCAGGACGGCGAGCAGCGGCACGAGCCGGCGCGGGGAGGATCGGGGCATCGTGGGGCAGAGGCTAGACGAGGGTCGACCGCGTTCCCCCGGGCGCGCGACGCCCGCGACGCACCGATCACCCGGCGACGGCGCGCGCGGTGTCGTCGAGCACCGCCGGCGCCACCGCCGTGACGGCGTCGACCTGGCCGGCGAGCGCCTCAGCCACCGGCGTGACCTGGTGGGCGGGCAGCCGGAGGCGAGGACGGCGGGTCAGCATGGCGTGCAGCCGCTCGGCCACCCAGCGCGGGTCGTCGTAGCGGAGGCCCGCTGACGTGCGGGCCCGGGCGAGGAACGCCGACCAGCGGACGCGGTCGTCCGGGGTCAGGGCGGCCGACGCGTGCTCGCCCACCGCCACCGCCCGGTGGAAGGCGGCCTCGGCCTCGGTGCCGACCAGCGTGCCGTCGAGCAGCAGCTCCCACCCTGCGTGCCCCACCGCCCGGGACGGGCCCGAGCCGACGCCGCGGTCGGCGACCGCACCGCGCAGCGCCCTCGACCCGGCCCGGAACTCGGGATGGGCGTGGAATGCGGCGTCGGCCGACAGGTGGCAGCGCACGCCCGCGCCCAGCGCGCCGTCGAGGCTGGCCCGCACCACCCGCACCCCGGCCATGGGGGCCAGGTCGGGCAGCGCCGCGCCGAGCAGGTACACAGGGTCGTCATGGCCGCCGGCCAGGGCGACGTGGGTGTGGCCCAGGAAGTTCACGTCGGCTCGGCCACCGGGACGGCCGGGGTGCGGCGCCGCGTGCCCACGGCGTCGCCCGCCAGCACGGCCAGCGCCACCCACACCAGCACGAAGCCGATCAACCGCTCCGGCGGCATCGGCTCGTGGAACACCGCCACGCCGCACAGCAGCTGCAGGGTGGGGGTCAGGTACTGGAGCAGGCCCAGCAGCGACAGTGGGATGCGTCGCGCCGCGGTGCCGAACAGGAGCAGGGGCACCGCGGTCACCACGCCGAGGCTGACCAGCAGCACGTCGCGGCCGACGCTGCCGTGGAGGAAGGCGGCGTCGCCCGACGCCTGGAGCACCACCAGGCCGGCGAGCGCTGCGGGCACCAGGACCAACGTCTCGACGGCCAGCGACGTCACGGCACCGACGGGCACCGACTTCTTGAGGAACCCGTAGCCGCCGAACGAGCACGCAAGCACGAGGGCGATCCAGGGCACCCTCCCGTAGGCCACCGTCAGCACCGCCACCGCGGACACGCCGAACCCCAGGGCGACGACCTGCAGACGGCGCAGGTGCTCGCCCAGCACGGCGACCCCGAGCGCCACCGTGATCAGCGGGTTGATGTAGTAGCCGAGCGCCGCCTCGACCACGTGGTCGTTGTTGACCGCCCAGATGTAGACGAGCCAGTTGGTGGCGATCAGCGCCGCCGCCACGGTCAGGCGGGGCAACGCCCCCGGGAGCGACCGCACCTCGCGGAACCAGTGCCGCTCCCGCCGGGCCACCAGCAGTGCGGCGACCACGACGAACGACCAGACGATCCGGTGGATGAGGATCTCGCCCGGTTCCACCGACCGGAGCAGGTGGAACACCAGCGGGAACACGCCCCACAGCGAGTACGCGGCGACGCCCGCCAGGGTGCCCAACCGCCGGTCCGCGTCGTGGCCGCCGAGGTCGAGACCCGGTGCGCCGGCTGGTGCGCCGACCGAAGTGCCGTCGGGCGCGTCGGCGGCCGGGTCGAGGGTCGGCGAGCTGGACACGTCCGAGTGACGCTAGCGGCGCCGGCAGCCACCGCCACCAGGGGTTTCTAGGGGTCGGGCGCGGTGACCACCATGCGGTAGGGCAGCTCGAGCCGGTGGGCGGCGAGGAGCGACGGGTTGGCGAACAGGGTGGGGGTGGGGCCGTCGGCGGCGACACGGCCGTGGGCCACGACCACCGACCGCGGGCACACCTCCAGCGCCAGGGGCAGGTCGTGGGTGATGACCAGGGTCGTCAGCTCGAGGCCACGGATGACCTCGATCAGGTCGCGGCGGGCCGCCGGGTCCAGGTTGGCCGTCGGCTCGTCGAGCACCAGGATCTCGGGGTGGGCGGCCAGCACGCCGGCCAGCGCCACCCGCCGCCGCTCCCCCAGGCTCAGGTGCTCGGGCGCCCGCTCCGCCGCGTCGGCCAGGCCGACCACCTCGAGCGCGGCGGACACCCGGGCGTGCACCTCGTCGGGCGCGATGCCCTGGTTGGCGGGAGCGAGCGCGACGTCGGCCGCGACGGTCGGCAGGAGCAGTTGGTCGTCGGGGTCCTGGAACACGAGGCCCACCCGGCGGCGGACCTCGGCCAGGTACGCCCGCTCGACGGGCAGGCCCGACACCCGGACGCTGCCCCGCTCGCGCTCGAGCGCTCCCACCAGGTGCAGGGCGAGCGTCGTCTTGCCCGAGCCGTTGGCCCCCAGGACCGCGACCCGTTCACCTCGGTCGACGGTGAGGTCGATGCCGGCCAGGCCGTCGGTGCCGTCGGGCCAGCGGTGGGCCAGGGCGCGCACCTCGACCGCGGGGCCGTCGCGGTGGGGCGGCACCGGCACACCGCTGCGGCGGCCCAGGCCCCGTCGGGGGCGCTCGCGCCGCTCAGCCGCCTCGTCCGCGGCCTGGTTGGCGGCCCGGCGGGCCCGCCAGCCCCGGGTCCGCCGCTCGGGCTCCGGCGGGGCGAGCGACAGCGGCGTGCCGACCCGCTCCTCGAAGCCCGGCAGCCGCACGCGGTAGCTGCACACGTCGCAGTTCATGCGGACGTCGCCCGTCTGCGGCTCGCCGAACCGCTCGACGACCAGGTCGGCCAGCCGAGGGTGCGGGCCCAGCGGCTCGCCGACGGCCACCTCGACGGCGTCGTCGGTGGCGGCGTGACCCGCAGCCGCCGCCCACACCGTCGCCCGGTCGGCGATGCGGTCGACCAGCACCCCGGAGAACAGGAACAGTGGCACGACCGCCATGCGACGGGCGCCCAGCCGCCGGCAACGCTCGAGCGCCTGCTCGACCGACGGTCCGGTCATGGCCACGAACGCAGCCTCGACCAGGCCCAGGCCCCGGCCGTCGCCCAGCAGGCGGGCGAGCTTCACGAACTCGGCGCACGCGTCCGGGTCGGTCGACCCCCGCCCCACCAGCACGACCGCCGTGTCCGCGTCGCCGTCCTCATCTGCCTTCGTCGCGAACGCGTCCAGCCGGGCGAGCGTCTGGTGCGCCCGCTCCTCGGCCACGTCCAGCACCGCAGGGTGGGTGCCCAGGTCGCGTGCCAGGCGGAACCGCACGCCCGGGTGCCGACGCCGGGCCCGGCCGAGCACGGCCGGACCGTCGTCCTTGAGATGGCCCGGCGCCGAACAGCACGTAGGGCACGGCCACGATGTCGTTCGGCGCCCGCCGCCACCAGGCGGTCGAGCGCGTCGTCGATGGGCGGGTCGGACAGCTCGAGGAACCCCCCGCCCACCCGCCGGCCGACGAGCCGCCCCGCCACCGCCTCGAGCAGCGCCCCGAACTCCTTGGCGGCGGCCGGGTCGCGGCTGCCGTGCCCGATGAGCAGCAGGTCCGTCATCGCAGCACCACCGACACCATGACCGCGCCGGCCGCGGGGAGCAGCCCGACCGCCCATGCGGGCACCGTGCGTCGACCGCTCGACCCCGCGCCATGGGCGGGCGGGGCGGCCGC
Organism: uncultured Acidimicrobiales bacterium; assembly: GCA_963735395.1. Classification (GTDB taxonomy): domain Bacteria; phylum Actinomycetota; class Acidimicrobiia; order Acidimicrobiales; family VFJN01; genus ZC4RG19. The sequence goes on from CAVTKV010000007.1 coordinate 443,138, forward strand.
CGTCATGGCGTCGCCCCCGCGCAGCTCGGCAGCGAGGCGCAGGTTGTCGGCCCGCTCGGTCGACCGGATGAACAGCGACCCGAGGGAGCGGGCACCCGCGGCCAGCGCCACCGTGCGGCGCTGCGACGCGGTGCGGAGCTCGACCGCCCGGCGGATGCGCGCCAGGTCGGCCCGCAAGACCTGCAGCTGGCGGGCCGACAGGGCCAGGAGCTGGCGGAACCAGGCCGGCGCCCCCACCCGGCCGAGCCCGGCGATCGTGTCGGGCACCGACGTCGAGGCGGCCAACGCGCTGACGGCCACGATGCCGATGGTGGCCTTGGCCAGGATGCCGAGGCCGACCCGGAGGCCGGGCTCCGACAGCGACAGGCCCAGCACGTCGACGTGCGGCCCACGACCGGCGAGCGCGTAGGCCACGGCCAGCACCGCCAGCGGCAGGTCGAGCGCCAGGCGGCCGGCCACCGCCCGCCCGTCGACCAGCGCCACCACGGCCACAGCCACCGCGATGGCGCCCTGGGCGGCCAGGGCCCACGGCGCGCTCGGCGGGGTCACGGCCACGACGACCAGGAAGGCGACCAGGCCCACGACCTTGACCTCGGGCGCGAGGCCGGTCAGCGGCCCCCGCAGGCGATCGGGTGCCGGCCCGGCGGCGTGCGACGAGCTCACGACCGACCCGCTTCCTGGACCGGTGCCCGCACTGGCGCGCCCTCCCCCGCTCGCGGACCGGGCCGGCGGGGCCTGACGGCGCGCACCAGGTCGGGGCGCAGTCGCAGCACGGTGCCCAGCGCCAGCGCGGTCAGCGCGGCCTCGAGCGCCGCCACCACGAGGTGAGCGCCGCCGATCGACGCGGCCACCGTGGCGGGCGACACGGCGTCGGTGCCGCCGATGACGAACGCGAGCGTCGCCGCCCCCGCGGCGGCCAGCGATCCGACGCCGGCGCACACGCCCCCGGCCACGGCCTGGTGCCGACGGGTGCGCAGGAGCGGGCGGGTCAGCGCGAACAAGCCGGCCGTCACCAGCGCCGGGACGATGCCGTCGTTGATCACGTTGAGGCCGACGGCCGTCACCCCACCGTCGGCGAGCAGCAGCGCCTGCACCACCACGACCACGGCGACGCACACGATCGTCACCGACGGCCCCACCAGCAGGGCGGCCAGCCCGGCCCCGATGAGGTGGGCGCTGGTGCCCAGCCCCACCGGCAGCACGAGCAACTGCGCCACCAGCAGGTAGGCGGCCACGACCGCGGGCAGGCTCGTCGCCTTCTCGCGCAGGGCCGTGCCGGCCCGGCGGGCGGCGATGCCCACGCCGCCGGCGGCCACGACCGCGGCGGTGGCCGAGGTGGGCAGGTCGACCCAGCCGTCAGGGATGTGCATCGTCACCCCCGAGCATCGGCCCGATCACCGCGGTCGCGGGCGGCTGCAGGCGCGTCGAGCCCAGCCCCGCCAGGTCGGTGGCCGCCACCCGGGTCCCGGGACGGCCGGCCGCGTGGACCACGGCCGCCGGCGTCGTGCGGGCCGCCCCGCCGGCGATCAGGCGGTTGGCGATGACGCGCTGGTGGGCGCGACCCGTGAGCACCACCAGCGTCGAGCCCGGGTGGGCCAGCGCCGACCAGTCGACGGGCGCGGCCACCGGGTCGGCGTCGCCGGACACGATCGTGACCCTGGTACCGGGCACGGGGACCACCCCGGCGGCCAGGGGCGCGGCGGTGGCGGCCGTCACGCCGGGCGTGGTCGTGACGGACACCCCGAGGGCCGCCAGCGCATCGACCTCCTCGGCCGCCCGCGAGCACACGAACAGGTCGCCGCTCTTGAGCCGCACCACCTGCCGGCCCGCGGACGCGTGGGCGACGAGCAGCTGAACGATGCGGTCGGTCGACCACGCCGGGCCCTGGGGTGTGCGGCCCACGTAGCGGCGCTCGGCAGACGGGCGGGCCAGGGCGACCACCGCGTCAGTGGACCGGCGGTCGGCCACGACGACGTCGGCCTCGCCCAGCAGGCGCGCCGCCCGCCGGGTGAGCAGCAGCGGGTCGCCCGGCCCGGCCCCCACCATGTGCACCGCACCGGCCGCGGTCACGCGCCGGCCTCCTGGCTGATGCGCCACAGGGCGTTGAGCGCCGCCGCGGCGACGGCGCTGCCGCCGCGCTCGCCGACGTTCGACACGGCGGGTAGCCCGCTGGCGCGCAGCGCCGCCTTGGCCTCGGCCGCGCCCACGAACCCGACCGGCAGGCCGATGACCAGGGCGGGCGCGAACCGCCCCGCAGCCGCCAGCGCGACGACCTCGGCCAGGGCCGTCGGGGCGTTGCCCACGGCCACCACGGCGCCGGACGGCCACCGCTCCGCGGCGACGCGCATGGCGGCCGCCGAGATCGTGAGGTCGGGCTGGGTGGCGCGGTCGACGGCCGCCCGCGCCCGCCCCTCGGCCAGCAGCGACACGGTCCCGGCGCGGTGGCTGGCCACGGCCACCATCTCGACGTCCGATACCACCGGCGCGCCGGCTCGCAGCGCAGCCACCCCGGCGGCGCACGCCGCCTCGTCGAGCACCAGCGTGTCGGCGTAGCCGACGTCGGCGGCGGCGTGGACGACGCGCGCCACCACGGCGCGGCTGAGCGGCGGCCAGCGGTCGAGGTCGACCCGCTCCGCGAGGATGCGGTAGCTCTCGGCCTCGATCGGGTGCACGGGCGGGGTCATCGCGCCACCCCGGCCGGTCGCGGGTGGTGGCGCCGGGTGACGACGCGCCCGCCGGCCACCTCCGTGTCGGCGGTGCCCACCAGGACGATCGAGCGCATCGACGCCGCGGTCGGGTCGAGCCCACCGAGCGTGGTGACGACGACCGCCTGATCGGGGCCCGTGGCGTCGGTGACCACGGTGACGGGGGTCCCGGGATCGAGCAGGCCCGCAAGCACGTCACGGGCCCGGGCCAGGTGGTCGGGCCGGCCCGCCGAGCGGGGGTTGAACAGCGCGAGCGCCAGGCCGGCACCGGCGGCCGCCCGCAGCTGGCGCTCGATCGCATCCCAGGGCACCAGGATGTCGGACAGCGTGAGCGCGGCGTAGGGGCCGGCCAGCGGTGCCCCGGCGACCGCGGCGCCGGCGCTGGCGGCGGTCACCCCGGGCACGACGTCGACCTCGACGGGCACATGCGACCCGGCGGCGGTCTCGAGAGTCACGGACGCCATGGCGAAGGTGCCCGGGTCGCCCGACGACACCACGGCCACCGTCCACCCGGCGGCGGCGAGCGCCACCGCCTCCTCGGCGCGGGCCGCCTCGGCGCCCATGGTCGACCTCGACACGAGCTGGTCGGGTCGCAGCAGGGCCGCCACCGCGTCGACATATGGCCCGTAGCCCACGACCGCGTCGGCCGAACGGACAGCGGCGACCGCGGCCGGCGTGCGGTGCCGGGCGGCGCCGGGGCCCAGGCCCACCACCCGGATCCGGCCCGGGCCAGGGTCGCGACCCGACCCGACGGCGACCGCGGCGGTGGCCGTCGGTCCCCGATGCTTGTCGACCACCAGGCGGGCGCCGGGGCCTGCGCCCAGCAGGGCTGCGGCCTCGGCCACGCTCGGCGTGCCGATGGCGTCGTCGACGGCCGGGCTGGGGTTGGGCACGTCGACCGCGGCGAGCAGCGAAGCGGGGAACGTCAGCAGGTCGCCGCCGGTGGCGCCCGCTGTCACCGCCGTCACCGCCGGATGGTCCGCACGGCGGTCGACGGTCGCGACCCGAATCGATGCCCCTTGCCCCCGGCGCACCTCGGCGGGCGCCTGCGCCAGCGCGTCGTCGACCACGCCGGCCACCTCGCCGGCGGTCGCGCTCGAGGAGCACCCGACGCCCACAACCAGCCGCTGGTGAGCGTCAGTCGGCAGGCCGTCGGCGGACGCAGCGGCCGACGCCACATCGCCCCACGCCACGAACACGGGGTTGTCCGCCTCGAACCGCACCCCGCCGTCGGGCAGGTCGGCGGCCCGGTCGACCGACACCTGTGCCAGCGAGCCCAGCCGGCTCCGGGCGGCGAGCGCCCGATCGGCCGCTGCGAAGGTGGCCACCACCCGCCCGCCCGGGACCACGGCGGCCAGGCAGGCGTCGAGCGCGTCGAGGCCGCCGCCGCCGACGAACACCCGGTCGGGCGCCGGCAGGCCCGCCAGCACCTCGGGGGCCGCGCCGGTGACCACCTCGACCACGGCGCCCAGCGCGGCGGCGTTGGCCACGATCGTGTCGGCCGCCGCCGGGTCGCGCTCGACCGCCACGACCCGCAGCCCGGGGGCCGCGAGCGCCGCCTCGATGCCGACGCTCCCGCTGCCGGCGCCGATGTCCCACAGCACGCCCCGCTCGGGCAGGTCGAGCCGGCCCAGCACGATCGACCGGACCTCGGGCTTGGTGATCATCCCCCGGCGGTGGGCGAACTCGCCGATCGAGCGGCCGCCCGGGCGCGCGGGCGGCAGCACCCCGGCCGGCGCCGGGTGGCCGAGCACCACCACCGACCGGTGGTCGAAGCTGCCCGCGGCCAGCGCGGCGACGTCGGCCAGCCGGGCGACGGACTCGCCCGCCTCGCCCAGGCGCGTGGCCACGGCCACCAGGTCGTGATGGGCGCCGAGCGCCACCAGGGCCGCGCCCACTGCCTGAGGCGGCGCCGCCGGCCCGCACAGGACGGCGGCACGGGGCGCCCCCGCCACGGTGGCCGCGGCGCGGGCCGCGCCCCCGGCATGACACGACGCCACGACCGCGTCGTCCCAGGGCAGGCCCAGCCGGGCGAAGGCCATGGCGACCGACGACGGCGCAGGGTGCACCACCAGCCGGTTCGACCCGACGCGGGCGGCCAGCGCCCGGGTGATCCCGTGGAAGCCGGGGTCGCCCGAGGCCAGCACGCAGGCCGGCCCGTCGTGGGCGGCCACGGCGTCGAGCGCGCCCAGACCCGCACCGACGGTCACGGTCCGGGCGCCGGGCCCGAGCAGGTCGGCCACGGCCGCGAGCTGGTCCCGCCCGCCGGCGACGAGCGCGGCCTCTGTCAGCGCGGCGCGGGCGGCGTCGCCAACCGGGCGACCGCCGAGCAGGCCGACCACGTGGACAGCGCAGCCGGACACGGCGGCCTCAGCCACGAGCGACCTCCACACCGCCGGCCGCTGCGACCGCGCCCACCACGACGACACCCGCGCCGATCGACGGGTCGTCGGCGAGCCCTGCGAGCGTGCCCCGGCGGACCACCGCCGTCCCCTCGACGTCGGCGACCACGGCAGCGGCGAGCGTCCCGTCGCCCGCCCGGGTCATCAGGGATGCGACGGACCCGGCGTCGTGGGTGATCGTGACCAGCGTGCGGGCAGGGTCGGTGGCCGGCGGAAGAGCATCCGGGGCCGCCAGGGTCACCGTCACCGCCAGGGGCCGATGGTGGACGGCGAGCCCGGCGGCCGTGGGGACGGCCAGCTCGACACTCGGCCCGGGGACGGTCACCCGTGTGACGCCGGCGCCGGCCAGGATGGCCGACTCGACGGCGTAGGCGGGGTGCAGCCACGGGTCTCCCCGGTACAGGCGCACGACCCGCTCGCCCCGCCGGGCCGCGCCGGCCAGGATGCGGACGACGTCACCGTCGACCGTCGCGCCGCTGTCCCCGTCGCCGGCGCCGGCCCCGAGGCCCGGGCCGCCGGCGGTGGAGATCGACACCGTCGCCCCGGGGGCGAACGCCTCGGCCAGGTGCGCCACGGCCGCGTCGCTGACGACCACGGTGGCGGCGGCGAGCGACGCCTCGGCCCGCAGGGTCAGCAGGTCGGGGTCGCCTGGCCCGGCGCCCACCAGCTCGACGACCATCGTCACCGGGGCCGACCCGTGGTCGTGCCGGGCGCGGAGCGGCGGCGGTGGCCATGGGCGTAGGCGGGGTCGTAGAGCCGGCACCGGGGGGCGGCACCGGCCAGCGCAGGGCCGACCAGCACCAGCACGGTGATGCGGGAGCCCTCGGCCCGCATGGTCGCGGCCAGCTCGCCGACGGTCGTGAGCAGCACCCGCTCGTCGGGCCAGGACGCCCGCACGACGACGGCTGCGGGTGTGTCGTCGGGGTAGCCGTCGCCCCCGGCCCGCAGCTCGTCCTGCAGCTGCTCCGGCCGGGCGCCCGACAGGTAGACGGCCATGGTGGTGCGGTGACGGGCGAAGGCGGCGACCGTCTCGCCCGGCGGCATCGAGGCCACCGTGCGCCCCGGCAGCCGGGTGGCGATGAGCGACTGGGCGACCGCCGGCATGGTCAGCTCGCGGGCGACCACGGCGCTGGCGGCCGCCAGGGCCCCGACGCCGGGCACGATCTCGAACTCCCGGTCCTGCGCCAGGCACCAGTCGATCTGTTCCTGCACGGCCGAGTAGAGCGACAGGTCCCCGGAGTGCAGCCGCACGATGGCGGCGTCGCGGTGGGCCTGGTAGATGGCGGTGACGTCCTCGAACGTCATGCCCGCCGAGTCGTGCACCGTGGCGCCCGGGGGGGCGTGGTCGAGCACCTCGGCCGGCACCAGCGACGACGCCCACACCACGACGTCGGCCGCGCGCAGCCGCTCCGCGGCGCGCAGCGTCAGCAGGTCGGCGGCCCCCGGCCCGGCGCCGACGAACGTGATCACGGCGTGCGCACCGGCGGCACGATGAGCGTGGCCAGGTAGGACGCCGGCCGGTCGGCCACGTCTGCCAGCGCCGCCACCCGCCCCCCGGGCAGGCCCAGCAGCTCGCCGAGCAGGGCACCGTCGAGGCGGTCGAGGTCGGCCAGGGTCGCCGCGATGTGCCCGACCTGGGCACCGCCCTTGTAGATGACGACGGCGGCGTGCGGGTCGGCCGCGGCCGCCGCCAGCGTGGTGCCGTCGGCGGCCGCGTGGGCGGGCACGAGCACGAGGTGCTCGGTGCCGTCGACCAGTGCCGTGGCCGTACGGGCGGCCAGGTCCTGGAAGGCCATGATGCCGGGGACGACCTCGATGGGCACCGCGGGCCGCCGCTCGCGCACGGCATCGGCCAGCGAGCCGAACGTGCTGTAGATGCTGGGGTCGCCGATGGTCACGAAGGCCACGCGCTCGCCCGCGTCGAGTCGCTCGACGATGCGGTCGGCGGCGGCCTCCAACGCGGCCCGCCGGGCGTCGGTGGCCACCTCCATGACGAAGCTCACCCGCTCGACGGCCACGCCGGGCGCGGCGTCGCGCACGATGGCCTCGGCCCGGCCCACGGCGGCCGCCGACGTGGTGGGTGCCAGCACGCGGTCGGCCTGCCGCAGCACCTCGACGGCCCGCCGCGTCACCAGCCCCGGGTCGCCGGGCCCCACGCCGACACCGACGAACGCCGGCCCGCCCGCGGGCACGGCCACCGGGTCCTCCGTGCTTGGCGACGGGGGTGCGGCCGGACGGCTCGGCCGCCACCAGCCGTTCGACGGCCAGGCGCAGCAGCTGCGCCTCGGACCGGCCGGTGCGGCGGGCCAGCAGCGCCAGCCGCTCCTTGAGCGGTTCGGGCAGATAGACGCTCGTCTTCTTCATGACGAACGGCGAGTGTAGGGCAACGTAGGGCACAGCTTGGGCCCCGGCCCTTGGTACTGGTGGAGGCGGCGACGGGAATCGAACCCGTGTACGCGGCTTTGCAGGCCGCTACCTAAGCCACTCGGTCACGCCGCCGAGGGTGGTTCACCCTACCCGCCGACCCACGACGGCCCGAACCCGGATCCCGCCGCCATCCGGCGGCGAATGATCCCTTGCCCATCAAACGTTCGTTTGACACACTCGCACCCATGACGCTCGCTGAGGGAACGACGCAGGCCGCACCACCGTTCGACATCGACGTCCTCGACCCGCGGTTCTACGACGACCCGTGGGAGGCGTACCGGTGGCTGCGCCAGAACGCGCCGCTGTGGTGGGACTCGAGGAACGAGCTGTGGGTCGTATCCCGCCACGAGGACGTCAGCCACATCAGCCGCAACCAGGACGTCTACTCCGCCGCCCAGGGCGTCCGGCCCAAGGTGGCGGCGCCCATGTCGATCATCTCGATGGACGACCCCGAGCACACCCGCCAGCGCCGCCTCGTCAACAAGGGCTTCACGCCGCGCATGGTGCGCCAGCTGTCCGACCACATCCGCGAGCTGTCCAACCAGATCATCGACGAGATCGCCGAGCGTGGCGAGTGCGACTTCGTCGAGGACTTCGCCATCCACGTGCCGCTCATCGTCATCGCCGAGTTGATGGGCCTCGACCCCGAGGCCCGCCAGAAGCTGTACCGCTGGAGCGACGCCATGATGGCCGGCGACGGCCACACGGAGGCCGACGACCCGGTGCTGCTGGCCGCGGCCGAGGCCGGCGCCGAGTTCGCCACCGTGTGCATCGAGCTGATCGAGCAGCGCCGGGTCGAGGGGTCGACCGACGACATCATCGGCATCCTCACGCAGGCGTTCGACGAGGGCGCGCTCGCCCGGGCCGACGACGGGGGCGCCAACGGGTCGGCCGGCAACGAGGAGCTCACCCACGACGAGCTGATCATGTTCCTGATCCTGCTCGTGGTGGCGGGCAACGAGACCACGCGCAACGCGCTGTCGGGCGGGCTCGTGGCGTTCAGCCGCTTCCCCGACCAGCACCGCAGGCTGATCGAAGATCCCGAGCTGATCGACCTGGCCGTCGACGAGATCGTGCGCTACGTCAGCCCGGTCATGTCGTTCATGCGCACCGTGACCCAGGACCACACCTACCAGGGGGTGGACCTGCGGGCAGGCGACCGGCTGTTCCTGCTCTACCAGTCGGCCAACCGCGACGAGACCGTGTTCGACGCGCCGGACGACTTCCGGGTCGACCGCGACCCCAACCCTCACCTGGGGTTCGGCATCGGCACGCACTACTGCCTGGGCGCCAACCTGGCCCGGGCCGAGATCAGCGTCGTGTTCACCGAGCTGTTCGCCCGCCTGCGCGACATCCGTGCCGTCGATCCCGACACGATCGACCGTGGCGACTCCAGCCTGGTGCTGGCCCTCAACCACCTGCCAGCGGTGTTCACGCCCGAAAGCCGATCGTGACGGGCGGCGGGCAGGCGGTCGCGGCTGCGCCGACCGGGCCACTGCAGCGCACTCGCATCCTCGATGCGGCGCTGGCCCTGTTCAGCGAGCTGGGGGCGGCGGGCACGTCGATGCGCCGGCTGGCCTCGGCCTGCGGGCTCAACGTGGCGACGATCTACCACTACTTCCCGTCCAAGGCCGACCTGCTGCGGGCGCTCATCGAGGAGCGGCGCTACGGCGAGCGCATGGCGGCCGACGACCCGCCCGTCGATCCGGCGCGTGGCGCCCACGACCGGTTCGCGGTGTTCTTCGCCTGGGTGGTGGCGCAGACCCTCGACGAGGAGACCGTGCTGCGGCTGCTCCTCGGCGAGGGGCTGCACGGCAACGAGATCGCCCGCCAGTCGGCCCGCGACCTGCTCGCCGCCCTCGACGTGACCGTGGCCGGCTGGCTCGGCGCCGGGTTCCCCGAGCTGTCGCCGGCGACGCCGCCACCCGTCGCGGCCCGCATGGTGCGGCGGGCCCTGCTGTCGCTGGTCACCGAGCACCTGGCTACCGGCGGCGCCGACGTCGCCTCGTACGGCGACGACCTGGCGGCGGCGTTGTTCGGCCGCGGCGGCCGCTGACGGCGAGGCGTCAGAGGCCGATCACGGCAGGCCGGGGCAGGCCCATGCCCTCGCACATCGCGAGGTAGAAGTCGCGTATGCCGCCGGCGTCGATGACGGTGGTGACGTTGCCGTCCTCGTCCAGGTTGAGGTTCGCGCCGCGGATGGCGAACCAGACGTCGGTCAGCCCCTCGTTGTCCTCGGGGACCGTGAGGGTGTGCACCGAGCCGGCCGGCTCGAACAGGTACGAGCCCGCGGTGTTGACCTCGGGGTACTCGGCGTACTTCCAGGAGCCCGCGATGGTGAAGGCGAAGACCTCGCCCGTGTGCTTGTGGGTCTGCACCACGTAGCCCGGCTGGAACCGGGTGCGGATGACCCACAGCCCGGCCTCGACGTCGCACTGGAGCAGCTGCAGGTCGGAGCCGTCGCCGAGGTCGACGAACGGCAGGTCGCCCTCACCACGGTGGAGCGCGAGCGGGATGTCGATGGCGGTCATGCCTGCATCATCCCCCGCGGCGGGCGGTCAGGTGAAGGTCAGCTCGACGTCATCGCGACCGCGGAACGGGGCGAGGATGGCGGCGGCCTGCTCGATCGCCGTGCGCTGCCGGTCGCCCAGCGAGCCGAAGGCCTCGACGGTGACCTGCAGCCGCGAGCCGGCGACGCGGGCTCGCCACGAGCCCACGGGGTGGCCGGTCATGAGCACCAGGCCCGGGCTGCCGACCGGACGCCACACCGCCCGCTGGCGCGCCTTGTCGGCCAGCAGGGTCGACCGGTCGCGCTGGGCGAGGAACGGGTCGCCGGCCGGGATGAGCCGGGCGCCCGACGCCAGCGGCGGGTCGGCCAGCACCTCGAGGTCGTCGGCCAGCACGACGGCCATGGCGCCGTCGAGCTTGACGTCGACGAGCTCTGCGCCCAGGGCCTCGAGGCGGTCTCGCGCCTCGCCGGGGGCGACGCCGGTCCACGCCGCGAAGTGGCGCGGCGAGACGGGGGCGTAGGCGTGGACGAACCGGCGCGCCAGCTCGAGGCGGGCGGCCGGCACGTCACCGCCCAGCGGCTCGCCCAGCCAGATGTCGGTGGCCATCAGCATCTGGCGGCGGCCCTGCGGCCACCCGTAGGCATAGACGCCGGCGGTGCCGGCCAGGCGCAGGAGCTGGTCGGGCACGTGGTGCACGTCGCAGGCGTCGCACCACGGCTCGAGCTCGGGCGGCACCCGACCGTGGAGGGCCTCGCTGAGCTGGCCCTTGGTGCGAGGCTCGGCGTCTGCCAGCACCGCGGTCAGCACGCCTATGACCGAGCCGAGCGCCTCGCGTGCCGACCAACCCGGCGACTCGATCGCCGGCCATGCACCGAGGAGCTGCTCGCGCAGCGAGTCCTCGTCGACGGCGAGCGCCCCCGGGCCGAACACGGTCCCGTCGCGCCGGGGGACGATGTGCGCGGCGCCGCGCAGGCTCAGCATCCGGAGCAGGGTGCGATCGTCGTGCAGCGCGGATTCGACGTCGTCGGGCGTCAGCTTGGCCACCCGAGCCGACAGCGCGACACCCGCGTTGCCGGGCGGTGTGTCCTGCACGGCGGCGACCGCGGCCGCGTCGAGCAATCCGTCGGGTGGGAGCCGCTCGTGCAGGTTGTGGGCGGCGACCCGGAACGCGACGGCCTGGTCGGCAGACACCACTCCCCTCGCGCCAGCGCCCATGGGGCCGAATCTACGGCCCGTTTGCCCCCCGTGCCGCACCGCCGCCGGCAGTGCTCGTCCGACCGCTCAGCGAAAGTGCGGGATGACGTCGCGGCCCATCAGCTCGATGGTCTGCATCACGGTCTCGTGCGCGATCCTGTAGGGGTTGACCAGGCACAGCAGCGTGTCGACGCCGGCCTCCTCGTAGCGACGGCACGACTCGACGCACTCGTCCGGCGTGCCCACCACGCAGGCGCCCGACTCGACCAGGTAGTCGAGCGACAGCAGGTCGAGCGCGCCGCTCTCGTCGACGGCCTTCAGGTCCTCGGCGTAGGAGTACGTGCCCAGGTCGTCGCCGGTCTCGCTCATCCACTGGGCGACGCTGCCGATCAACCGCGCGCCCGCCTTGGGATACCACTCGAACGACTCGCGGGCCGCGGCCAGGGCCTCGGCCCGGTCGGGGGCGCAGAGCGTCATGGTGAAGGTCGCGGCGTCGTCGTTGAGGAAGGCGCCGATGGGCCGGTCGCAGCCGGCGAGCGCCTCGCGGTAGATGTCGATCTTGGCCTTGACCTCCTCCGGCGGAACGCCCACGGCGAACGAGCACAGGCCCAGGCCGAGAGCCCCGACCTGCCGGTGGCCGTCTTCGCTGGAGGTAGCGCCCCACAGTGGCGGGTGGGGCTTCTGCAGGGGCTTGGGCAGAACCCGCCGGGGCGGCATCTGCCAGAACTCGCCGTCGAAGCTGTGCTCGTCGTGGGTCCAGCACCCGACGACGTGCTCGATCGCCTCCTGCCACATCGCCCGGGTGTGGGCGGGGTCGATGCCGAACCCCTCCAGCTCGGCCCGGGTCGACGACCGGCCGGTGCCCACCTCGACCCGGCCGTTCGAGATCAGGTCGAGCACGGCGATCGACTCGGCCGTGCGCACCGGGTGGTTGTAGGGCTGCGGCATGAGCCGCACGCCGTAGCCGAGCTTGATGCGCTCGGTGCGGGCGGCGATGGCGCCGTAGAGGACCTCGGGGTTCGAGCAGTGCGAGTACTCCTCGAGGAAGTGGTGCTCGACGGTCCAGAACGCGTCCCACCCCCACCGCTCGCCCGCGATCGCCTGTTCCAGCGTGTTCTGGTAGGCGATGAGCTCGCTGTCGGGGCCCCAGGGCCGGGCGACGGGGATCTCGTAGAACAGTGCGAAGCGCACGGCAGGGCTCCTCTTTCGGAGTCAGGCGAACCCTCGGACGAGGTGGTCGCGGACGAACGAGCGCACGGCCTCGGCATCGTCGAGGTCGATGACGGCCGACGGCAGCAGCGCGAACGACAGCATGAGGCGCACGATCCACTCGGCGGCCCGGGCGTGGTCGAGATCCGGGCGCACCTCGCCGCGGTCGCGGGCGGCGGCCAGGCGGGGCAGCCAGAACGCGTCCCAGCGCTCGACCATCCGGCCGCTGCCGGCGGTCATGAGCGCGGCGAGCAGCGAGTCGCGGTCGCCGGGAAGGCGCAGGGTCAGGCCCTCGTCGCCTCGGTGGCTGCAGATGAACACGGCGGCCTCGGCCACCTGATCGGCCAGGGTGGTCCGGGCGTCGACCTCGTGGGCGGCGGCGTCGACGAAGCGGTCGGCGGTGCGTTCGAGCACGGCGTCGACCAGTGCCTCGCGGTCGGCGTAGTAGCGGTAGACCGAGCCGCGTGACATCCCCGCCTCGGCGGCGACGTCACGCATCGACACCCGCAGGCCGTAGCGCGCCATGCAGCGTTCGGCGGCGTCCAGGATGCGGGCCTCCGCCGTTGCCGTCAGCATCGTCACCGTCGGCACCGCACCCCTCCTCGGTCGATTGAACGACTGAACAACTTCTATCATATTGTTCAGTCATGACGCGCTTCAACGGAAGGACCGCGCTCGTGACCGGCGCGGCATCGGGCATCGGCCGGGCCACCGTCGAGCGGCTGCTGGCCGAGGGGGCAACGGTCGTCGGCGTCGACGTCGACGAGCCGGGCGAAGGCGGCGGGCCGACCGACCGCGGCGACCGCTTCCGGTTCGTGAGCGGCGACGTGCGCGACGAGGCGGCGATGACCGCAGCCGTCGCCGCCGCGGTCGAGGCCGGCGGCCGTCTGGACGGCGTGGTCAACGCGGCAGGCGTGGCCGGGGCCGGCCCGGTGCACATGCTCGACCTCGACGAATGGGACCGGGTGGTGTCGATCAACCTGACCGGCACGTTCGTCGTCGCCAAGGCCGCCCTCGGCCAGATGCTCACGCAGGAGCGGCGCGATGGCGGCGAGCGCGGGTCGATCGTCACGCTCGCGAGCATCGAGGGCCTGGAGGGCACGGCCGGCGGCAGCTGCTACAACGCGTCGAAGGGCGGCGTGGTGCTGCTCACCCGCAACATGGCCATCGACTACGGGCCTTCGGGGATCAGGGTCAACGCCATCTGTCCGGGCTTCGTCGCGACGCCGATGACCGAGATCGTCTTCGCGATGGAGGGCATGGAGGCCGTCGGCGAGGGCTACCGCGAGGAGCACGCGCTGCGCCGCATCGGCCGGGCCGACGAGATCGCCGCCACCGCCGCCTACCTGTTGTCGGACGACGCATCCTTCGTCAGCGGCGCCGCCCTGCCCGTCGACGGCGGCTACACGGCTGGTCGCGACCACGGCATCACGAAGCTGATGGGCCTGAGCTGAGCCGGCTCCGGGGGGCTACGCCAGTGCCTCGGTCACATGCTGGTGCAGGGCGTCGAGGTACCCCTCGGTCGCACGGGACTGCTGGCGCCGGGCGACGGGGCCGCCGAGGCGCACGAGGGGGTGGCGTGGCCGCGAGAACGCAGTGATCACGGCCCGCACGCCACCCGACGCGGTGCGCTCGACGATGAACGCCTCCTCGCCGCTGGCGGGATGCATGCGCAGCGTGCCATAGGCGAAGCCGTAGCGGTCGGGCTCGTCGACCACCCGGACGATGCGGCACGTCGCCAGCACGTGCACTGGCCCGACCAGGGGGACGTCGGTGATGACCTCCGACCCGACCTCGATGGGCGGATCGGCCGGTGCAACCCGGAACCCCTGGCGCCGGTGGAGCTGCCACCCGCGGATGCCCTCGCACGCAGCCGCGAACACGTCGTCGCCGCTGCCGAGGTCACGTTCGGCCCGGACGTGGTGGTAGCCGGCCGGCAGTCCGTCGGGTCCCAGGGTCGCACCGACCTCGTCGTAGGTCAGCGGCGTGCCCCTCACGCCGTACAACGCCTGCACCAGCCTCTCGTCCGACGGACGCCCGAGCACGAACACCCGGCCACGATCCCACACGGTGGGCCGGTGCCGGCGACGGCCGCAGTCGTGCCGCGGGGCGGTAGGGTCGGCCGCCATGAAGTGTCCAGTGTGTGACGTCGCGCTCTCGATCTCGTCTCGTGAAGGGGTGGAGATCGACTTCTGCCCGCAGTGCCGAGGGGTTTGGCTCGACCGGGGCGAGCTCGACAAGGTGATCGAGCGCGCCTCGGCATCCCTGGCCCCGGCGGCCGCTCCGGCCGGCGGGAGCGACGAGCGCTACGACCGGCCTCCGCCCCGCTACGACGACCGGCGCGACGACGACCGCCGCGGCTACGACGACCGGCGCGGCATGACGACCGGCGCGGCAATGACGACCGCCGGGGCTACGACGACCGCGACCGCGGCGGCAACAGGAAGAAGAAGCGCCGGTCGTTCCTCGACGACATGTTCGACTTCGACTGATGGGTCTCGGCTGACTCAGTTCCCCGAGCCTCAGCCCAGTTCGTGGAGAGCCGAGCGCAGCGCGTCGAGCTCGCCGACGGTGTTGTCCAGTTCGGCGCCCAGCGTGTCGGCGCCACCGGCGCCGGCCGCCCCGAGAGCCACCTCGGCGGCGCTGGCGACCGCGGCGCCCAACCGGGCGTCGAGCAGCCGCAGACGCTCCCGGGTGTCGTCGAGCGTGTTGAGCAAGCGTTGCACCGACCCGAACCGTTGGGCGAGGGCGGCTTCGAGGTCGGGCGACGCACCCGTCCGCTTGGCCTGCTTGTACTCGTGGGTGACGCGGTCGGGGTCGAGCTCGCCGAGCGTGCGCTCGACCTGGGTGGCACGCTGCGCGATGTCCCACACGGCGAGCACGCCGGTGTCGAGCCGGGCGCCGGAGGCGACCAACTGCTCGCGCACAGGGCCCGGGCGCACGCCGGCGAGCACCTCGGCGTAGCGACGCCGTGCATCGAGCGCTCCGGCCACGGCGTCGGCAAAGCGGGGTGACACGGCGGCCGGATCGACCTGCGCGACAGGATCCTCGGGAGCTCGCCGGCGACGCAACATGGCCGCGGACCCTACCGTCGGGGCCGCCGGTTCGGTGGCCGGAACGCCTCCGTGGCCGGCGCAACGACCTCGACTCGAAAGGGCTGAACGCATGGCCTTCCTCGCCCCTCCCGCGGCGGCCGCCTGGCGGCACCTCGACGCCCGCGAGGGCTTCGAGTCGGTGTTCTTCGGACGCGGTCCGTCGGGTGTCCGCATCGCCGGGCGGACGTGCGCGGTCGAGGACGGCCACGTGTGGGACGTCGGCTACGAGATCGACGTCGACGCCGGCTGGCGCTCGATGGCCGCCCGGCTCCGCGGGCGCAGCGTCGACGGTGTCGTCGAGCGGGAGATCACGTCCACGGGCGACGGCAGGTGGCGTGTGGACGGCCGCGCCGCTCCCCATCTCGACGGCTGCCTCGACGTCGACCTCGAGTCGTCTGCGTGCACCAACACGCTCCCCGTCCACCGGCTGGGACTGGCGGTCGGCGAGCTGGCCGACGCACCGGCCGTCTACGTGCGAGCGGTGGGGCTCGACGTCGAGCGCCTCGACCAGACGTATCGGCGGATCGACGTCGTGGACGGCCACCGCTACGCCTACGCCGCGCCGGTCTTCGATGTCGCCTGCGAGCTCGCCTACGACGAGGCCGGGCTGATCGTCGACTACCCGGGCATCGCGGCCAGGGTCCGGTGAGCTCGCCGGGGTGGCCGCGACGCGCGTCAATTCATCCGTTGCACCGGGACTGACAATGCGGGTGGGCTAGGGTCTAATGCGCATGCATGACGGCGGGACGACGACCGACCGGCTGATCAGCGCCGCCGAGGAGCTGTTCGCAAGCCATGGCATCGACGGCGTCAGCCTGCGCGAGATCAACCGCGTGGCCGGCGCCAAGAACGCATCGGCGCTGCAGTACCACTTCCGCGACCGCGACGGCCTGCTGAACGCGCTCATGGACAAGCACCGCCGCGACGTCGAGGCCCGCCGCCACGCCATGCTCGACGCCTACGAGGCCGACGGGCGCGAGGACCTGCGGGCCCTCGCCGGCGCGCTGGTGCGCCCGATGGCCGCCAAGCTGGCCGACCAGGACGGCGGGCCGCAGTACCTGCAGATCCTGGCCGACCTCATGAACCGGCCCCGCGCGATCATCGACCCCGCCGACCTCGACGACCCCGCATCGAGCATCTACCGCTGGCGCCAGCTCGTGGGGCGCCTGCTCGACGAGGACGTCACCCGCCTGCACCGACGGTACGTGACCATCCGCTTCGCCGCAGTCGAGATCGGGCGCCGGGCCCGGTCGGGGCCGCACACCGACGATCGCCTGTTCACCAGCGACCTGGTCGACCTGGTCACGGGCGTGCTGTCCGCCCCCCTGTCCGACGAGACCCGCCGCCTCGACGCCCAGCGGCCACGGTCCCAGTCCCGGTCCCGGTCACGGGAGACGCCCACGTGAGCGACGCCGCGGGCAGCGACACCGGCACCGAACTCGTCGACACCGACGCGCTGGCCCACTGGATGGACGCCCAGGGCCTGCCGGGCGACCGGATCAGCGGGGCCCACGCGTTGGCCGGCGGCACGCAGAACCTGCTGATGCGCTTCACCCGCGGCGGGCGCGACTACGTGCTGCGGCGCGGCCCGCGCCACTTGCGCCGGGCCAGCAACGACGCCATGCGACGCGAGGCCCGGGTGCTCCAGGCCCTGGCGGGCAGCGACGTGCCCCACCCCTCCTACATCGCCGGCCCCGGCGAGCCCGACACCGGCGTGGCCGGCGACGCCGTCTTCTACCTGATGGCGCCGGTCGACGGGTTCAACCCCACCGCGGGCCTCCCCGAGCTGCACGCCCACGCCGCGGGCGTACGCCACCAGATGGGGCTCGAGGTCGCCGACGCGATCGCCCGCCTGGGCGGCGTCGACCACGAGGACGTGGGCCTGGCCGACTTCGGCAAGCCGGACGGGTTCCTCGAACGCCAGGTGCCCCGGTGGATGGCCGAGCTCGACGGCTACGGCGAGCTCGACGGCTATCCGGGCCCCGACATCCCCGATCTCGACCGTGTCGCAGGGTGGCTGGACGACAACCGGCCCGCGTCGTGGCGCCCCGGCATCATGCACGGCGACTACCACCTGGCCAACGTGATGATCTCCCCCGACGGGCCCCAGGTCGCGGCCATCGTCGACTGGGAGATGTGCACGATCGGCGACCCGCTGCTCGACCTGGGCTGGCTGCTCGCCACCTGGCCGATCGGCCCCGGAGACCCGGGCGACGACATGACGGCCGCGGCGCCCGACGACCAGATGGCGTCGGTGGTGACCGGCGCGCTCGGCAACGTCGGCGGCCTGCCCACCCCCGACGAGATCGTCGCCCGCTACGCCCAGCGCTCCGACCGCGACACCGCCGCCATCGGCTGGTACACGGCCCTGGCCTGCTTCAAGCTCGGCATCGTCCTCGAGGGCACCCACGCCCGCGCCTGCGCCGGCAGGGCACCCAAGCCCACCGGCGACCTGCTGCATGCCATCACCCTCGGGCTGTTCGCCCGCGCCCGCACCGTCATCGCGAAAGGTTGACCACCATGGCCATCGACTTCACCCTCACGCCCGAGCACGAGGCCATCCGCCTCCGGGTTCGCGACTTCATCGAGGGCGTGGTCAAGCCCGGCGAGGACAAGATCGGCCAGCACGAGGACATCGACCGCGGCGAGTACATCACGATCCTGCTCGAGATGCGGGGCGAGGCCCGGAAGGCGGGGCTGTGGCTGCCCCACATGCCGGAGGAGTGGGGCGGCATGGGCCTCGGCCACGTCGAGCTGGCCATGGTGCAGGCCGAGGGGGCCAAGAGCCGCCTCGGCCCGTGGGTCATGAACTGCCAGGCGCCAGACGAGGGCAACATGCACACGCTGCTCCACTGGGCCACCGACGAGCAGAAGGAGCGCTACCTGCGCCCGCTGTGCGAGGGCAAGGCCATGAGCTGCTTCGCCATGACCGAGCCCGAGGTCGCCGGCTCTGACCCCACGCTCATCCAGACCCGCGCCTACCAGGACGGCGACGAGTGGGTCATCAACGGCCACAAGTGGTTCATCTCCAACGCGCACCGGTCGCAGTTCGCCATCCTCGTGGCCCGCACCGAGGACGACCCCGACCTGCCCCAGGCGGCCAACACCGCGTTCATCGTCGACATCCCGTCGGAGGGGTGGAACGAGGTGCGCGAGGTCGAGACCATGCACGGCTCCACCGGCCACTCCGAGATCCTCATCGAGGACCTGCGGGTGCCGGCCGACCGCATGCTCGGCGGCCGCGGCCAGGGCCACCTGCTGGGCCAGTACCGCCTCGGGCCCGCCCGCCTGGCCCACTGCATGCGGTGGATCGCCCAGGCCGAGACCGCCCTCGACATGATGGTCGACCGCTCGCTCAACCGGTTCAGCCACGGGTCGCTGCTGGCCGAGAAGCAGGGCGTCCAGTGGATGATCGCCGACTCCGCCATGGAGCTGTACCAGGCCAAGCTCATGGTCCTGCACGCGGCCTACCGCATCGACAACAAGCTCGAGTTCAAGTCCGAGGTGTCGATGGCCAAGCACTTCGTGGCCAACGCGCTCAACCGCATCATCGACCGGTCGATCCAGGTGCACGGCGCACTCGGGTACTCCACCGACACGCCGCTGGCCAGCATGTACCAGCACGCCCGCTGGGCCCGCTTCGCCGACGGCGCCGACGAGATCCACCAGATGCGCATCGCCCAGCGCACCATCGCCGCCTACAAGGACTTCGGCAGCACCCGCACCGCCACCGGCGACCTGCCCGTCTGATCAGACGCTGAGGATGGCCTGACGGCGCCCCCGCCCGGGCTCAGCCGCCGGGCGGCTGCCGCGCCGGTGGGTCCTCGACGGCGGCCCGGCGGCGGCCCGGCATCCGCCGCACGATTCCCGACACCCGCTCGTGCACGCGGTGCGTCTCGGGCTCGGGCATCGCTCCCCGCCGATCGAGGAAGATCGCCTTGACCGCGCCGAGCAGCGGGGTGGCGACCAGCGCGCCCGGCACGCCCGCCGCGGCCGCGCCGACGAGGGCGGCCAGCATGGTGGTCGGCGGAGACAGGTTCACCGCCTTGCCGACGATGGCCGGGCTGATCACGTGGTTCTCGAGGTTCTGGTAGGCCAGGAAGATGGCGAGGGCGATCACCGCCTGGACGGGTCCCTCCGTCAACGCCAGCAGCACGAAGAACCCCCCGCCCAGGAACCCGCCGATCTGGGGGATGAGGTTGGTGAGCGTGGCCCACAGGGCCGCCACCGGCGCCAGCGGCACGCCGAGAGCGAGGCCGGCGCAGAGGATCACGAACCCGTTGAGGACAGCGACGAACAGGGACCCGGCGAAGTAGCTGCCGAAGGTCGCGTAGATGATGCGCCCGAGCCGGTCGGCCCAGGCCCGCCGGTCGAGCGGCACGAGCGCCCGAAAGCGCCGGACGAAAACCTCGCCGTCGATCATCACGCCGAGGGCCGTGATCAGCACCACCACCGCGCTGAGCACGCCCCCGATCAGCCGTTCGCCCACGTCGGCGAGCGTGGCGTCGGAGATGTCGGCGGGCGCGTCCTCGATCCACTTCTCGACGCGGCCGGCGGCGTCCGCGTCCTCGAGGCGGGGCCCGACGATCGGCCACGTGTAGAAGTCGCGCACGGTCGACGGCAGCTCGTCGCTGAAGTCCCGCAGTTGCGACACGGCGGCCGGGGCGACGACGGTGACGATGCCGGCGAACGCCACCACCAGGCCCGCCCCCACGACGATCACCGCCATCCCGCGCGACGTGGACCATCGCCGCTGGACCGCGCCGACGACGGGCGACAGCGCCACCCCCACCAGCACGCCCACGCCGATGCCGGTGAGGACGTCGCCGGCGGTGCTGCCGATGGCGAACAGCGCCACGGCGATGGTGGCGGCCGCCGCCAGCGCGACGTACGACCACGGGTCGATGTCGACCACCTCGGCCGGCACCGCCGGGACAGCGGCCGGATCGGCGGTGGCCGCCGGGGAGGTCTCGCCGCGCGACTCGGGGACGTCCTCGGCCATCGGGCCGTACCGTACGCCACCCCCGCCGCCGGAGCCGCCCTGCCGGTACGGTTGGGCGGTGCCCGCCCCTGCATCCGAGCCTGCCCGCCGGGTGATCCGCATCTCCGCCAAGTCGGCCGTGTTGGGCATCGTGGCGGTGGTGCTGACGATCCTGGCGCAGCGGCTGTTCGTGGCAGCCCACCAGCCGCTGTCGTGGGCGGTGGCGGCAGTCGTCGTGGCGGTCCTGATCGACCCCGTGGTCAAGGTGCTCGACCGGCGGATGCCCCGCATCCTGGCGGTCATCATCGCCCTGGTGGTGGCGGCCGCGGCCACGTGGGGAGTCATCTACGTGGCGTTCGACGACCTGTCCTCGGGCGTCGAGCGGCTGGGCGAGTCGGCGCGGGATGCGGCCGCCGAACTCGAGGACCGAGACGACTCGATCGGACGGGCGGCTCGCGAGGTCGACGCCTCCCGGCGCGTGGACCTGTTCGTCGACGCCGTCGACGAGCGCGTCATCGGCACCGAGGACGTGCTGGCCTCGACGGCCGGCACGGCCCCGACCTACTTCCTCGGCGCCATCCTGACCCTGTTCTTCATGTCGTACGGCCCCCGCCTCGCGCAAGCGGCGGTCGACCAGTTGCCGGACCCCAGGATGCGGCGGAACGTGGAGACGATCGTGCCCCGCGCCCTGCGGCGGTCGCGGCGGGCGATCCTGCTCACCGTGGCCGAGGGCGTGGCCGTCGGCCTGGCGGTGGCGGGGGCGGCGGCGCTGCTCGACGTGCCCTCCCCCGCGGCGCTGGGGCTGGCCGCCGGCGTCATGGCGATGCTGCCCCACGTCGGCCTGGTGCTCGGCACGATGCCGCTGATCCTGCTGGTTCTGGCCCTCGAGCCCGGCCTGGTCACGGTGGTCACCGTCGTCGTCGTGCTGGCCTGCCAGATCGGCGACTCGTTCTGGTTGCGGCGGCGCATCGCCTTGCACAGCGTGCACATCGGGCTGCTGGCACCGTGGGTCGTGGCGCTCGTCGGCTACAAGGTGTACGGGGTGGGCGGCGTCGCGTACGGACTGGCGCTCGCGGTGTTCCTCCTGGCCGTCCTCGACGAGCTCGGCCGGCGGTCGCAAGCCGTCGAGGCAGCCGACGCCGCCGGGGGCACCGAGGCCGCCGAGACCGTCGAGACCGTCGACGCCGGCGCGGTCGCCGAGGTAGAGGCCGAGAGCGAGGTCGAGAGCGAGGTCGAGCGTCCCACGCCCGATGAGGCGGGGGTGCCAGGCTACGTCCGTGCCGAGTGAGCCCGACGACGACCGCGGCGTCGAGCCCGACTACCGGCTGACGCTCGCCAACGAGCGCACGTTCCTCGCCTGGATCCGCACGTCGCTCGCGCTGCTGGCCGGCGGCATCGCCCTCAACGAGATCGCCGGGCCGTTCTCGACCGAGACCACGCGCACCGCGCTGGCCGTCGCCGCGGTCGCCCTCAGCCTCGTGCTGGCGGTGTCGAGCTTCGTGCGGTGGCGTCAGGTCCAGCGGGCCATGCGGCGCAGCGAGCCGCTTCCCCACCCGTGGGCCGTCCCTCTGCTGGCCACCGGCATGGCCGTGGTCGCCGGCATCGTGGCCGTGGTGCTGGTGTTCCGGTGACGCCGTCCCCGGGCACGGACGCGAGCTCGGACGCGAGCTCCGAGGATCTGGTCGAGACCCAGGTCGAGCGCACCGAATTGGCCTGGGTGCGGACCGCGCTGGCGTGCGCCGGCCTGGCCGCGATCTCGGTCCACCTGTCCGGCGACGACATCGGCCTGACGTTGGCGCTCGTGCTCGGCACGCTGGTCGCGGTCCCGGGCCTGGTGGCCTCGTGGTGGCGCATCCGGGGCCTGCGGGCCGGCCCGGAGCCAGAGCCGCCCCGGATCGCGGGGGTGGCACTACTCGCCGGCTCGGTGGCGCTGGTGGACCTCGCGGTGCTCGTCCTGCTGGCGCGCTGACCACGGTGCCACGACGCCGTGGCGCTAGCGTGCCAGGCATGTGCGCAGCGTGCGTGGCCCAAGGGGTGGCGTACGTCGGTGGCGCGGTCGCGGGCCTGCAGGTGATGGCGGCGCGCGCCCGGCAGCGCGGCCGCGGCGGGCCCGCACGGCACGGCGGGGTCGACATGCCGGCCGGCGAACCCGACGGCGTCGCCGTGCCGGCGGACGATCACGACCGGGACGGCGTTCCCGCCGACATCGCGCGCTGACGGTCGGGTCGTCCGGAGCTCGTTCGGGATGCGACCACGGCCGTTGCTAAGGTCGCGCCTCCTGACTGTCGGTCAAGTCGTCGGCCGTCGTCGGGGCGCAGCCACCGGTCGAGATCGCCGAGGTGAGAGACCAACGATGTCATTGAGCTACCCCGAGGCCGTCGCCGCGGTCACCCGGCCCGGCGAGCGCTTCGAGACCGGCACGGTCGACATCGACGGCATCCCCACCACGGTGTTCGTCAACGCACCCACCAGCCTCCGCGACGTGTTCGCCACCGTCCGGGCCCGCGGCGACGACACCTTCCTCGTCTACGAGGACGAGCGCTGGAGCTTCGCCGAGGTGATGCGCCAGGTCGACGCCCTGGGGTCGCTCCTGGTCGAGACGTACGGCGTCGGCAAGGGCGACCGGGTGGCGATCGGCATGCGCAACTACCCCGAGTGGGTGGTCGCGTTCGCCGCCATCACCTCCGTCGGCGCCATCTCGGTCTCGCTCAACGCCTGGTGGACCGACGACGAGCTGGCCTGGGCACTCGAGGACTGCGGTGCGGCGGCGCTCGTCGCCGACCGCGAGCGGGTCGAGCGCACCCGCACCGCGGCCGACAAGCTCGGGGTCCGTGTGCTGGGCGTGCGCCTCGGCGACGAACCCGCGGGCGACCTCGCCCGCGTCGACCGCTGGGAGGACGCACTGCCGCTGGGAGCGTCGCTCCCCCCTGTCGACATCACGCCCGACGACGACGCCACCATCCTCTACACGTCGGGCACCACCGGTCGCCCCAAGGGCGCCGTGTCGACGCACCGGGCCGTCACCCAGGCGCTCCTCGGGTACAGCTGCCGGGCCGCGGTCGACCGCCTGCGCCGGGGGCCCGAGGAGGCCGCCGGCCGTCCCGTCCCGGCCTTCATCCTCATCGTCCCGCTCTTCCACGTGACGGGGTCGATCCCGGTCATGCTCGGCTGCTTCGCCAGTGGGGTGAAGCTGGTGATCATGTACAAGTGGGACCCGGAGCGGGCGCTCGAGCTGATCGAGCGCGAGCGGGTCACCAACTTCGTCGGCGTCCCCACCCAGAGCTGGGACCTGCTGCAGTCGCCCAGCTTCGCCCAGTTCGACACGTCGAGCCTGGTCAGCGTCGGCGGCGGCGGCGCCCCCGCGCCGCCCGAGCTGGTGCGCAAGGTGTCGTCCAGCTTCGCCAAGGCCAGTCCCAGCATCGGCTACGGCATGACCGAGACGAACGCGTACGGTCCCCAGAACGGCGGAGACGACTACCTGAGCCACCCCACGAGCACCGGCCGGGCCACGCCCATCCTCCAGGTCGAGGTGCGCGACGACGCGGGCGTGGCCGTGCCCGTGGGCGAGCGGGGCGAGATCTGGTTCAAGGGCCCCAACCTCATCCGGGGCTACTGGAACCGGCCGGAGGCGACGGCCGAGACCATCGTCGACGGCTGGCTGCGCACCGGCGACATCGGCCGGGTCGACGACGAGGGCTTCGTCTACGTCGAGGACCGGGCCAAGGACATGGTCCTGCGCGGCGGCGAGAACGTGTACTGCGCCGAGGTCGAGGCGGCCATCTACGAACACCCCGCCGTGCACGAGGCGGCCGTGTTCGGTGTGCCGCACGAGCGGCTGGGCGAGGAGGTGGCCGCGGTGGTCGTTCCCCTGGCCGGCGCGTCGGTGACGGCCGACGAGCTGCGCAGCCACGTCGGCGAGCGCTTGGCCCCGTTCAAGGTGCCCAGCCGCGTCGCCGTGTGGGACCACGCCCTGCCCCGCAACCCGGCCGGCAAGGTGCTCAAGCGCGAGCTGCGCGACGGGTTCGCCGCTCGGGCCTGAGCGTGCCTGCGCTCAGGGCCAGGGCTCGGGAGCGCGGATGCGGTCGAGCGGCGAGGCCACGGTGCCGAAGCGTTGGTGGCCGGCGTTCCAGTCGGCCGCCGCCCGGTCCGTCTCGTCGCGGCTGCGACCGACGAAGTTCCACGCCATGACGATCCGCTCGCCGAACGGCTCGCCGCCCAGCAGCAGCAGGCGGGCCGGGCCGGGGGCGTCGATCACCAGCTCCGGGCGCCCCTCCCCCAGGTAGGCCAGCACGCCGGGGGCGATCGACTCGCCTCCCACGACCACCGCGCCCTCGAGCACGACCAGCGCGTGCTCGAACGGGGCCTGGAGCGGTACGACCGTGCGGCCGCCGGGCGTCGCCACCTCGGCGCCGACCAGCGCCGTGTCGGTGCGGGCCGGTGACCGCTCGCCGCCGACCTGGCCCATGAGAACGGTGATCGCCGCGTCTCCCACGGCGACGCGGGGCAGTTCGGCATGGTGCTCGAACGCCGCCGGCCCGTCGCGGGTGGCGGCGGGCTGCGCCACCCACAGCTGCGCGCCGTGGATGCTGCCGCCGTACGAGCCGGGCGTCTCCTCGGCGTGGGCCACTCCGTGGCCGGCCGACATCAGGTTGAGCTGCCCGGGCCGGATCAGCTGCTCGCTGCCGAGGCTGTCGCGATGCAGCACCTCGCCCTCGACCAGCCACGTCACCGTCTGCAGGCCCATGTGCGGATGGGGCCCGACCTGCATGGACAGCGGGAGCCCGACCGGGCCGAAGTGGTCGGCGAAGCACCAGGCACCCACCGTGCGACGCTGGCGCTTGGGTAGCGCCCGGCGCACCGCCACGCCACCGACCATCGCATCACGGCTGGGCAGCAGCTCGACCTCGGGCGCGTGGGGCGTGCCGCACCCGGGATCGGGCAGCGCATCCTGAGCGGTGACGGGTCCGCTCATCCCACACCGGCGCGGTCGAGCGCCTGCTCGGTGAGCGTGCGTCCCAGCTCGATCATCTCGTTGGCGCGGTGGAAGTCGAGGCTGCGGCACGCGTCGCGGGGGACGGTGACGAGCACGTCGGGCGGGTAGCCGGCCAGCCGGTAGCGGATGAGGACGCTCTGCATGGCGTCGAGCGAGTGGTACATCATGTCGAACTTGCCCATGCCGGGCGGGAGCGCGCCGAACACCTCGGCGGCATCGCCGTGCCGAGGCTCCACGTCGACCTCCTCGACCCCGTCGACCGTGTCGACCTCGGCGATGGGCACGGGTCCTGGGGCTCCCCCGAAGCGACCGCGCAGCGAGCGCACGACGTCCCTGTCGAGCAACTGCGACGCGCCGGCGCGGAAGCGGTCGGCCCACTCCTCCATCGGTCGCGCCTCGGCGGTCTCCTGGACGGGTGCGCCACCGTTGGGGCCGCGCGACTCGCCGGCCAGCGAGACGCCGATCGTGACGTCGGCCCGTGACGACGAGGTGGGTGCGATGGGCACCGGGTTGGTGACCCCACCGTCGGCCAGCAGCCGGCCGTTGAGCATGACCGGCGTGATCACCCCGGGGATGGCGATCGACGCCCGGATCGCGGTGTCGACGGGGCCCCGCTGGAACCACACCTCCTTGCGGGCGAACAGGTCGGTGGCCACGGCCGTGAACGGGATGGGGAGGTCCTCGATCAGCGCGCCGTCGAGCAGCTCGCGCACCCGGGCGACCACCTTCTCGGCCCGGATGGCCCCCGGCGCCGACAGCGACAGGTCGAGCAGGCGCACGACGTCGCGCTGGCGCAGGCCCCGCACCCACGTCGTGTAGGCGTCGAGCTTGTCGGCGGCGCGCAGCCCGCCCACGACCGCCCCCATCGACGACCCGGCGATGCTCGCGATCTCGAAGCCCCGCTCCTCCACCACCTGGATGACGCCGATGTGCGCGTACCCCCGAGCGCCGCCGCTCCCCAGCGCCAGGGCAACACGTCTCGGCTCAGCCATTCCGCCATCGTAGGGACGTGCGGACGACGGTCCTGACCCTCACCTTGGCAAGGTTCCCGCAGTCGTTCGCCCCGGCCGCCCCCGTCCGGCTACGTGCTGCTCCGTCCAGCCCGTCGTCCGATACGTCCGATGTGTCCGCCCCTGTCGTAGAGCGCTCTAGGTTCCTCTACCGCCGCTTGATACGTCCACGGGTATGATTCTGTCATACCAGGCGCGCCGCCCCACCGAGAGAGGTCAGGCCATGGCAGTCAGGAAGGTCGCCGTCACTCTGCCCGAAGAGCTGTTTGGGATGGTCGAGCGGGCGCGAAAGCTCGAGCACCGCAGCCGGTCGGAGATCATCCAGGACGCCTTGCGGACGCACTTCGGAGGGCCTGTCTACATCCCGACCGAGGACGAGCGTCGGATGCTCGACGAGGCGATCGCCGACCTCCACGAGGACCCTGCCTCTGGACGATCGTGGGAAGAACTCCGACGTGAGCTCCGACCTCCGGCGTGACGTTCGTTGTCCGACCAGCCGCGGCTGCGGATATCCGTGCAGCGTGCGCCTATTACCGTCAGGCTCGATCTGGGCTGGATGACGAACTGATCGAGGCTCTCGATCGGTTGTTCGCGCGCCTCGAAGCCTTCCCGCGGAGCGCCCCGGTTGTCGCCGGGTACGACGACGTCCGACGAGCACCCCTGCGCAAGTTCCCGTTTGCCGTGTTCTACCGGTTCGCCGAAACGGAGCGGATCGACGTGTTGCGCGTCATCCACACCGCACGTTCCTCCGACGCTGGGCCCACCTGACGGCCCAGTCGTGCGCAAGCCAAGCTGAGTCCATCCCCGTCCGCGCCCGCGCGTCGGAAACGGCGGCCGATCAGGTCCGGCAGCGGCGGCTGCTCGTCGGCCGGCAGGGTGGTGCGCCCGCGGCGAACTGCCCGGCCAGCTCGCACCCGAGGGGCCTCACCGTTGTGGAGGGCGATCCGCAGATCAACCTCGTCTACGCCCTGGGACCTCGCGATCACCCGGTGTGCTCGGCGGGTTGGATGATCAACTCGCCGACGAGTTGGTCGAGCGGTCTGGTGTGTGCCGTGGCGGCGGCCGCGGCCACGGCGGAGGGGTCCAGCCTGGCTCGCATGGCCGCCATGCCTGCAGCGCCGAGCCAGTTGACGTGACCACCGATCCTGCCGAAAGGCGCGATGGCGAGCTCTCGGGGGTGAGCGTCGTAGCCACCCAGCGCGGAGATCGCGAGCACTGGCTCGTCGCGCGCGAGATGCGCCAAGGCTGCCGCGGCGAGCTGGTAGGACCGCCTTGGCAGCCGTCCTATCTGCTCATCGAGCCGCGACGACTCTGCGAGGGCCTGGAGCGCCTCGGCGCCGCGCCCCATGCTGGCCTCCTGGGCGGCCAGATCGATCAGCACCGCAGCGAGCTGCCGGCGGTCGTCGACGTCTCGGCTGTGTGTCACCGCGTCGCGAAGGTACATGACGGCGGCATCGTCGTGGCCGCGACGGTGAGCGATGACAGCGAGGAGGACCAACGCCTCACCGACCGGATAGTGGACCCCGCTCGCACCGCATTCCTCGACGACCTGTTCCGCCAGCCGCACTGCCTCGTCCAGGTCTCCATCCCGTGCTGCCAACACACCGAGGAAGACCCGACACACGCCGGCTCCGACGCTCTCGCCGAGCCGCAGGGACAGCTCGAGGCTCTCGCGGAAGCAGCGTTCAGCTTCTGCCGGGTCCCCGTGCGCACGTCCGAGCCAGAACAGGGCCGCAGCCTGGCCCGCGGCCAGCTGCTCAGCCCGGTAGATCGCCAGTGCCTCGTGGAGAAAGGCTAGCGACCGGTCCCAAGCCTGGTCGTTCTGGGCAACCATCCCAGCGCTCATCAGCGCCGGCGCCCGCCGCCGCGAGGGGGCCGCGGTGCTGGCTTCGATCACGGCAGCACACCAGCGGTGGGCGGCAGCGTTGTCGTTGAAGAACCAGTACTGACCGAGCGAGCCGACGATCCGCAACGCAATCTCGTGCTCACCACGTTCGAGCGCCCACTGCAGGGACACCTCGACGTTGGCGCTCTCCTCGCGGAGCCGCGTGCTGCGGGCCTTGAGATCGCGCAGCAGGCTGAAGCCCAACCGCCGGCAAAGACTTGCCGTCCACTCGGCGTGCGCTCGTCGGGCGACCTCGGTCGTTCCGGATGCGGCCAGCCGCTCGGCGAGATACTGGCGGAGCGGTTCGAGCAGCCGGTGCCGGGTGGTCGCTCCGTCGAAGCTGAGCAGGGACTTGGCCACCAACTCGTCGACGCTGTCGAGCACGTCGTGGTCGCCATCGCACACCGCCCCGACGGCATCGAGGCGAAACCCGCCAGCGAACACGGACAGGCGCTGAGCAACATTCCGTTGCTCGTCGGTCAAGAGCGCGTAGCTCCAGTCGAGCGTCACGCGAAGGGTTCGGTGCCGGGCGTCGTCCCGGCAGGCGGATCTGGGCCGTGCCAGCACCGCCAGCTGGTCACCCAGTCGCGCCTCCAGCTCCGCGAAACCGAGCGACCGAAGTCGGCCGGCCGCCAACTCGATCGCGAGCGGCACCCCGTCGAGCGCCCGGCAGATGCGAACGACCGACGCGACATCGTCGTGGCCGACGTCCAGGTCGGGCCGGACTGCTCGGGCCCGGTCGATCAGCAACTGGACCGACTCGACCCGAGCCAGTGCCGCTGGGTCCCGGAGCGACTCGTCGGGCACGCCCAGCCGTCGAACCGGCCATTCTCGCTCGCCCGTCACGCGCAGCGGCTCCCGGCTCGTGGCCAGCACCCGGATGTCGGACGCGGCAGCCAGCAACCGCTCGGTGAGCGCGCCGCAAGCGTCGACCAGGTGCTCGCAGTTGTCGAGCACCAACACGCCGGCCAGTATGTCTGCTCGAGCAAGCAGCTCGGCCAGCGGATCCGGCCCCGTCTCGAGGCCGATCGCGGTCGCAACGACCTGGGCCACCAACCCCGGGTCTCGCACCGACGCCAGCTCCGCCAGCCAAACCCGCACGCCTCGTCGTTGAGCGCGCCTCGCCACCTCCACTGCCAATCTGGTCTTGCCGCTACCCCCGGGCCCCGTGAGCGTGACCAACTGCTCGGTGTGGATCAGGCCAGCGAGACCGTCAAGGTCCTCCGTACGGCCGAAGAAGCGCGTGCGTGCGTGCGGCAGATCGCCCACCTCGACAGAGAGCAGATCGGCCAGTCTCGGGTCGTCGGCGGCGACCAACTCCCAAACTTCTTCGGGACGTTCGATGCCGCGCAGGACTCGACGCCCGAGATACAGCAGCCGCACGCCCTTGGCCATCCGATCGGCCGCCAGACCTGCTGTCACCCCCGACACGAGCGTCTGCCCACCCTCGGCCAGGGCCCGCAACCGAGCGGCACGGTTCACCGCCGGGCCGTACCAGTCGCCATCACGCGGTTCCGAATATCCGGTGTGCACACCGACACGCACTCGCAACGCCATCGTCGAGGGCCAAGGCTCTCCGGCGACCGCCCCTTGGACGTCCGCTGCCGCGGCCAGCGCACCGGCAGGCTGTTCGAAGACGGAGAACGTCGAATCTCCCTCACCCTTGGCTCTCACCATCTCGCCGCCCGCGGCACTGACCGCATCCTGGATGACGGCGTCGTGCCACGCCACCACCCGCGCCGTGGCCACCGGGTCGCGCTCCCACAGCGACACCGAATCGACGATGTCAGTCAGTAGGAACGTGCGCGGGTACCAACCGTCCACAGCGCCGCGGACCGGCGTGCAGTGCTCAACCACGGCCGGACCCGTTGGGGCGTGCGAGGATCGCCGTGCAGGCCCGCTGGTTCGGGGAGCCGAGCCGAAGGCCCGCGCCGTTGGAGATGACCTCGAAGGTCGCCAGGATTGGGGATTCCGCCAATGTGCCCGCCTGTCCGCTGGTCGGAGACTGTAGACGCGGATCGACCAGCCAGGCTCAGGGCGCTGTCATCGGGCCGTCAGAATCAAAGATCCGGCGGCCCGCAAGCTCCATGCGTCAGGCGAGCTACAGTACGCGTGGTGGATGGACAAGGGCGGAGACTCGCCCGGGGCAAGCAAGAGGCCCGGTCCGAAGACCGGACCTGACCTGCCCTTTTGTGGAGCGGACGACGGGATTCGAACCCGCGACCCTCACCTTGGCAAGGTGATGCTCTACCAGCTGAGCCACGTCCGCGTGGGGTCAACACCATAGCAAGGTCGGTGGGGGCGGCCACCAACCCGATGGCGTCAGCTCGGGAGGGACGGCGGCGGTGGTACAGGGGGCGCGGGCGGGGCGGCATCCGCCCCGCCGAGGGCGTGGCGGACCCGTTGCGCCAGCTCGATCGCCAGCCCACGGTCGCCGATGCGCTCGACGAACTCCTGCCGGTCGCCCGACACGAACGTGAGGGCCGCGGTGCGCTCGTCCTGCCAGCCGTGCACGGCCAGGTCGGGGTCGACGGGCAGCACGAGCACGTCGGGCTTCCACTGGCGGTCGTTGACGACCACGATCTTGCCCTCGACCAGGGCCGCCACGCCGGCCTCTCCTCGGAACCGGCCCTGGACGACGACGGCGACGACGTCGCCCTCGTCGAGCACGGTGGCGAGGACGGCGAGGGCCACCTTGCCCGCCCGACGCGCGCCCCGCTCAGCCGGCTGACCGAGAGGCCCAGGCCGTGAGGGTCGATGATGACGGGCCCGCCCGGGCCACCGAAGCCCTGGACATGCCCGCCGAAGCTGCCGGGCGCCCCCGGCTGGGGTGCGTACCCGGGCGGTGCCATGCCGGGCGCGGGAGGGGGGCCGACCGGCCCCGCGTACCCCACAGGACCGGGGTGCGGTGCCGCACCTGCGTAGGGCGGCGGGGCGGGCACCGGAGGTGCTCCGACCGGCGGCGCGGGCGCCGGTGGCGCGGGCGCCGGCGGGGCGGGCGGCACACCGGGGGCCGTCGGGGCGGCCGGCGGCCAGGGCGGCGTCGGCGTGAGCTGCCACGGCGGGGCGTCCGGCTCGGACGCGGGCGCGTCGGGCGCCAGAGGAGCTGGTGCATCGGACGCCGGAGGGGCGGGTGCATCGGGGCCGGCTGGGGCCGGAGGCACGTCGGCGCCACCGGCAGCAGCATCGTCGAGCGACGACTCCTGTGGCACGGCGGCGTCGGGTGAGCCCGGATCGGCCGCGGCGTACACCGGAGACGCAACCGATGACCCGTCGACCGATGTTTCCTCGACGGGGGCGCTCCAGCCGGGCGGCGGCGGGAGCGGGGCGGACACGGCGCCGGGAGGGGGCGCAGGGGCCGACCAGGCGCCGGCAGGCGTGTCGGGGGGCGGGGCGTCGCCCACCGCTGCCGAACCGCCTGCCGGCGTCGATTCGTCGACCTCTCGGTTGTGACCGTCATCGCTCACGTGTGCTCGTCCTCCGCGTTCCCTGGGACGCCCGTCACCGAACGGGTCACGCTACTCCTTCGCGGACCTGCCGAGGTGTCACGCGGCACCGCTCAGGGCGCGGCCGAGCAGCGCCGCGCCCGCCGGCGACAACGGCAGCCCACCGGCCGCAGCGAGCCCCTCCGGGCTCATCTTCCCGGCCGTCTTGCGCAGGATGTCGATCATCTTGTCGTCGTCGTCGACCTGGGCGGTGAGCGCGTCGAACTGGGTTTCGAGGAACACCAGGCACAGCGCGTCCTCGTGGACCTGCACGTCGGGATCCCGCCCCAGCCCCTGCTTGCGCACGATGGCCTGCACCCGCTCGATGTCAGCGTCGTCGTAGCCGGCGTCGCGCATGATGCCGCCGACATCCTCGGCGTGCTGGCGACGCAGCGCCGACCGCCACCGCAGGTAGCCGGGGCGGTCGCGCGGGTAGTCGTCGCGCGGGATCGTCCAGCGCCGCAGGTGGTGGGCGCGGGCGGCGATCAGCTGCGCGTCGCTGCAGGCGGGCGCCAGGCTGCGGACCCATCGGGTCATCATCTGGGCGTGCGCCAGCTCCTTGGGCCGCTCGAGACCGTCGACCAGGATGGTGTGCGGATCGTCGGCGTTGGCGGCGTCGATGGCGGCGAGCGCAGCGGTGAGCCGGTCTGGCGGCGGAGCGGGCGCGTCCATGCCGACAGCCTCGCACAGGCGCCGGCCACCGCCGCTCAGTACGCCTCGCGGAACATGACGCTGATGCGCGGGCCGGCCGATGCGCACTTGGGCACGCTGTGCTGCCACGTGCGTTGGCACGTGCCTCCGAGCACCAGCAGATCGCCGCTCGCCGGGGCCAGGCGAACGGACCGTCCGCCACCGGTGGGTCGGAGCAGGAACCGGCGGGCGGCGCCCAGCGACACGATCGCCACCACGGTCTGCGAGCGCTTCCGGCCGACCCGGTCGCCGTGCCAGGCGACGCTGTCGCGCCCGTCGCGGTACAGGTTGGCCGAGACGGTCGACAGGTCACACCCGTAGCGCTCCGACAGGGCCGCGGCCATGGCCGGGAGGGGATCGGGCGGATCGGGCCACACGCGTGTCGTGAGGCGTGGCTCGGCGACCGTGCGGTCGTACATCGGCCGCTCGTGTGCGGCCCAGGGCGCCGCGGCGCCGATGAGGGCGAACAGGTTGTCCGCGCCCGTCACCCAGCCGGGCGCCACGTCGTACCAGGCACCCGAGCCCAGGTCGTGCCGTTCGAGCCCGGGCAGCGCGGGGTCGACGGCGGGCTGCTCGTCGGCGAGCAGCGACGGTTGCCACGTCAGGGGCACCCGGCCAGGCTACCGGCGGACCGCGCCGACACGAACCCGCGTTCGCCCATCGGCGACGACGGTGGTGGTGAGCCGAGCCGTCAGGCGACTGGGCCGGACCCGTCCGGTGGGCGCAGGTCGACGCGCAGGACCAGGACGCCGTCGTCGACGGTCGCCTGGGCGTCGCCGATGATGGCGAAGTCCTGGAAGTCGGTCTCGGCCTGGCGGATGAACCGCAATCGCTCCTCGCCGGCCACCGGTGGCAGCGGCCGGCTGCGGACCGCCTGCGCACGGTCGCGGAAGCGCTGGATCATCGCGTCGACGTCGAGCGAGTCGGCCATGTGCTGCACCGTACCGGACGCCGTCGGCTGCTCCCGTCAGGTCAGCGCCGTCGCGGGTTGCCCCACATGTCGACGTCGGGATCGCCGCGCCCGGCGCCGGGCGGACGCCCGCGGTCGGGTGACGAGCCCCGCGGGGGCCGCGGTGCGGGCGGCGGTCCGCCGTCTCGGGCCGTGCGCCCCGAGTCGGGCCGCGGACGGCGGCCAGGTTGGCCGTCGACCGCGCCGTGCCCCGAGCGTGGCTCGCCGACGGGACCGCGTCGCTGCTGGCCTGCACGCCGTTGCTCGGGTGGCGGCCCGCCGCGACCGGGATCTCCGCCACGGCGGCGCCGGCCGTCGGATGCGGGACCGGGGGCGGGGGGACCCGCGCCACGCCGACCGGAGCCGCCCGGAGGTGCGCCGGGGTCGCCACGGCGGCGACCGCCCTGTGGGCCGGGCCCGGGAGGCGGGGCCTGACCCTGGCGCGGTCGCCGGCCGCTGCGGCCCTGGCCGGGGCCGGGTGCGCCCGGGGGCGGACCGACGCCGAAGGCGCTGGTGGTGGGCCCGGAAGCCTCGGACGGCTCGTCCCAGAACGGGTCGCGACCGTCGGCGCGGCGGCCACGGCGCGACGGTTCGGGCGCCGGGTCGCGGCCGCCCGTGGGCGGCGCGGCACCGGCGGCCGCGTAGCGGCCGCCGGCCGGGCGGCCCGGGGGCCGGCCCGCGGGTCCGCCGACGCCGTCGTCGTCCTCGTCGGCGAACTCGAGGCCGGGGCGGGTGAGCAGCCAGTAGCGCCACGTGAGCAGGGCGACCAGCAGGCCCACGCCGGCGAGGGCGGCGATGATCATCCAGATCATGCGGCTCTCGTCGTCGGCGCTGCCGCCGCCCGAGGTGGGTGCGGCCGTGGTCGTGGTGGTGGCCTGGGCGCCCTCGAGCCCGTTGCCCGGCACCAGCAGGTTGGTGACGGTGGTGAACGTGATGTTGCCGACCGCCTCGGCTGCGGCGACCTCGCCCGACGCCTGCTCGTCGCCGTCGTCCCCGGTGGCCACCGTGCGCTCCGTGGTGGGCGTCTCCTCCTCGACAGGCGGTGGAGGCTGCTCCTCGGTGGGAGGTGGCGGCTGGGTGTCGGTGACCGGCGGAGCGGTGGTCGTCGGGGCGGTGGTGGTCGTCGTCACGGGCGCCGTGGTCGGAGTCGAGGGCGGACCTGGCGGGTCACCCCGAGCCCCGGCCACCGACGGCGCACCCAGCGTGGCGAGCAGGGCGACGCCGGCCACGACCACCAGCGCCAGGCGCCGTCGCGTGACGGGTGCCGCGACCTGGCCCGCCTCTGTTCGTCTGCCGTCGAGCATCCACTCCACCTTGTCGGCCCCCAGCCGGGGCAAATGCTACCCGCCGTGCCCGCGTCGACTGTAGGACGCGGCGTCCTGCGGCGTGAATCGCGCGTGAACGGACGCGCGGCCACACCCGGCGCGCCCAGGTTCATCGCTGGTGCTCCGGGCAGCTCACCGTCGTTCGCCCGCCCACCCGGCGGCGGACGAGCGCAGCGCCGTCGCGGGGACACAGGCCGTCGAGGGCGGCCGCCTGGCGCAGGTCACCGGTGTGGCTGCCGCCCCGTGCCATCAGGTCCGCCAGCACCTCGCCCATCGTGCGGTGCAGTGTCGTCACCTCGTCGTCGTCGAGGCTGCCGGCGGGCCGGACAGGGTCCAGGCCGGCGCGCCACAGGATCTCGTCCGCCAGCAGGTTGCCGATGCCCGCCAGGCGCGCCTGGTCCAGCAACCGGGCCTTGAGCGGTGCGGTGCTGGTGCCCAGGGCGGCGGCCAGATCCGCGCGGGTCGCCGCCAGCGCGTCGACGCCCAGGCGCGCCTCGTCGGGGTCGAGCGACACGCCGCCCAGGCGCCGGGGGTCGCGCAGCCGCATGTCGGTGCCATCGGCGAAGTGGAGCGCGAACCGGTCCCACGCCGGGTCGTCGCGCCCGCTGGAGTACTCGAGCCGGTCGATCGAGGCGGCGCCGTCGACGATCAACCGCCCCGTCATGCCGAAGCGCAACCCCAGCCTGACCTCCTCAGGCCCGTCGCAGCCGCCGTCACCGAGGTCGAGGATCAGCAGCTTGCCCCGCCGGCGGACCGCCACGACGCACCGGCCGGTGACGGCCGCCACCACCTCGTCGGGCTCGCTGCCCTTGACGAACCAGGCGTCGGGGGCGTCGACCGCGGCGACGGTGCGCCCGACCACCCGCTCGGCCTGGCGGCGATAGGTCTCGACCTCGAGCAGCTCTGGCAAGGGTCAGCCGGTGGCCGCGGCCAGCGCCTGGTCGAGGTCGGCGACCAGGTCGTCAACGTGCTCGAGACCCACCGAGATGCGCACCAGACCGTCGGAGATCCCCAGCTCGGCCCGCTCGGCCGGCACCAGGTGGGCGACGGTGGACGCAGGGTGGGTCACCAGCGTCTCGGGGCCGCCCAACGAGAGGGCGATGCGGGCGATCCTGGTCGACTCACAGAAGCGCGCGGCGGCCTCGAGCCCGCCCGCCACCTCGATGGCCAGCACCGTGCCGCCCGCCGACATCTGGCGCTTGGCCAGGTCGCGCTGGGGATGCGAGTCGAGGCCCGGGTAGCTGACCGAGGCGATGGCCGGGTGCGCCGACAGGCGCTCGGCCAGCGTGAGGGCGGTGGCGCTCTGCTGCCGCACGCGCACCGACAGGGTGCGGATGCCCCGCAGCCCGTTCCAGGCGTCGAACGGCGAGGCCTGGCCGCCCTGCACCACGTGCCAGCCCCAGATGGCGTCGATCAGGTCGCGGCTGCCCGCCACCACGCCCAGCAGCGCGTCGTTGTGCCCCGCCAGGCCCTTGGTGGCCGCGTGCAGCACGAGGTCGGCGCCCAGCGCCAGCGGCTGCTGCAGCACCGGGGTGGCGAAGGTGGAGTCGACCACCGTGAACGGCCCGGGGATGGCGGCGACCGCCTCGATGTCGGTCAGCGACAGCGCCGGGTTGGCCGGCGTCTCCACGAACACCACCTGGGTGCGCCCGGGCCGCACCGCGTCCGCGAACTGACGTGGGTCGGTGCCGTCGACGAACGTCACGTCGATGCCGAAGCGGGGCAGGTGGGCGGTGAACAGCGTGGACGTGACGGAGAAGAGCTGGCGCTGCACCACGACGTGGTCGCCGGTCGAGCACAGGCCGAACACCACGCCCGTCACCGCGGCCATGCCGGACGACGAGGCAAGCGCGGCTTCGGCGCCCTCGAGCGCGGCCACAGCCTGCTCGAACTCCTGCACCGTGGGGCTGCCGAAGCGCGAGTAGTAGTGCGCCGTGCGGGGGATGCCGGCCATGCGGCGGTGGTCGTCCACGGTCGGCACCTCGTAGGTGGTCGACGGGAACAGGACCGGAGCGAGCGAGTCGTGGCTCCACGACCGACCGGCGCGGATGGCCCGGGTGTCGATGCGCCACGACTCGTCGGGGGCGGGGCCGGGGTCGTCGGACGGGGGGCGGGTCGGATCAGGCATCGTCGGCCTCCAGTCGGGCGATGAAGTCGTGGATCATGGCACCGAGCTGGTCGCTCTCGATGAGGAAGGCGTCGTGCCCGTGCGGGCTGTCGA
This sequence comes from uncultured Acidimicrobiales bacterium, assembly GCA_963735395.1. Taxonomy (GTDB): domain Bacteria; phylum Actinomycetota; class Acidimicrobiia; order Acidimicrobiales; family VFJN01; genus ZC4RG19. The sequence continues at coordinate 480,219 of CAVTKV010000007.1, forward strand.
GCTCGGCGTAGGTCGCGGCCCGGCCCGCCAGCGCAGCCAGATCGACGATCTCGCGGGACTGGTGCGGCGGGTACAGGATGTCGCTGCCGACACCCACCGACAGCAGCGGTGCCCGCAGCCGGCGGAAGGCGGCCTCCATGCCGCCCCGGCCGCGGCCGAGGTCGTGCAGGTCCATCGCCTTGGTGAGCAGCAGGTAGCTGTTGGCGTCGAAGCGCCGCACGAGCTTGTCGCCCTGGTACTCGAGGTAGCGCTCGACCTGGAACCGCTGCCACAGCGAGAACCCCTCGACCGGCTCGACCACCTCGCGTCCGAACCGGGCGCTGAACACGTCGTCGCTCCGGAACGTCATCATCGACACCATGCGGGCGGTCGCCAACCCGTCGTGTGGCCCGTCGCCGGGCTCGGCGTCGTAGTACTCGCCGCCCCGCCAGCGCGGGTCCATGCTGATCGTGCGGCGGCCGCTGCTCCACCACCCGATCTGTTGGGCGCTGGCCGCCGCCGCGGTGGCGATCGGCAGCAACGCCCCGACCCGCTCGGGGTACATCACGCCCCACTCGAGCACCTGCATGCCGCCCATCGACCCGCCGGCCACGAGCGCCCAGCGACCGATGCCCAGGTGGTCGGCCACCGCGGCCTGTGTGCGGACCATGTCGCGGATCGTCACCACCGGGAAGCGCGAGGCCCACGGCCGGGCGTCGTCGGGGTGGGGCGAGGCGGGACCGGTCGTCCCCTGACAGCCGCCCAGGACGTTCACGCACACGACGAACCAGCGGTCGGTGTCGATGGCCTTGCCGGGGCCGATCACCTGACCCCACCAGCCGGGCGTGGCGTGCCCCGGATCGAGGCCGCCCGCCGCGTGGCTGTCGCCGGTGAGGGCGTGGCACACGAGCACGGCGTTGTCGGCCGCCGGCGCCAGCTCGCCCCACGTCTCGTACGCCAGCGTGACCCCGCGGAGCAGCCCCCCGCCCTCGAGCGCGAACGGCCGCTCGGCGGGAAACGACACGAACCGGCGCCGGCCGACCGGGTCACCGGGGCGCCATGCGCCGGTGACCGGCAGGGCGCTGGGGTGGGCGCGCCGGAAGCCCTCGGCGGGCGCACTCATGGGCCGGGGGCTCGCAACCCCTGGTCGCGCCGGCCGTCGCCCATCGACGTGGGTCGCACCGGTGCCGGCTGCACGGATCGAGTGTACGGATCGGGGCATCGCGCCTCTGCCTGGGTGGAGCTGTCGTGAGCCCGGACAGTCAGTGGTGCGCCCCCCGGAGAGAGCACGGACACTTGGTTGCTCCTCATGAGCCGCATCCCCGGATGTCCGGGATGGCACCTTGGCTGTCCGAGCCAGGTTGCCGGGCCGGCCCCGTCGCCGGGGCGGACCGCTCGTGATGTCGGGCGTCACGCTAGCCGTCGGGCGGCCCGACGCGCACAGCCGTTCCCGCGTGGTGTCGCCACCAGGCAGTCAATGCGTCGGGCGCCCGGTAGGCCCGGCGTGCCGAGTCGAGGTAGGCGTCGAGCGCCGCCGGGCTCGGGGCGGCCACGAAGGCGCGCAGGGAGTCGGCGGCCGCGTCCCACGCCTCCCTGTCCACGGGGAGCGGCAGGGCGGCCAGGTCGGGGCCGGCCACCTTGAGGGCCCCCCGGTCCAGCCCGGTCCCGGCGGCCCGCCGCACGAGCCATGCCGTCGCCGCCGGTGACAGCACGGCGGCGGCCAGGCGCCAGAGGTCGTCGCCGTCGGTGGGCACGACGGCCAGCGTGGGCACCGACGGCACCCAGCTCCCTCCGACGTCGACGGCCGCCTCGACCACCCGGGTCTGGGTGGCGACCACGAGCTTGGGGGCCCGGGTGCGCTCGACCCACCGCTGGGCCACCGGCGGGGCGTCGGTCGCCAGGCGACCGAGGTCGACCACCGGCGCCCGCCAACGGCGCTTGGCGAACCGGACGGGCCGGTCGCCCCAGGCGCACGCCGCCCAGTCGAGCGCTCCGCTGGTCACGAGGGGCGCGCCGCCGTCGTCGGCGCCGGACGGGGCGCGCTCGCGCACCACGTCGACCAACCCGTAGTACTGGTCGCGGAAGCCGGCCACCACCGTGGCCCGCTCGCCCAGGGCCGGCCCGGAGTCGAGCTCGACGAACGGCAGGTCCAGGGCCCGCGCCCACAGCCAGCCCCACCGGTCGCCGGCCTGGGGACCAGGGCCGCGACCGGGGAGCGGGGTGTCCCCACCCGACGCCCGCGGCGTGGGCGCGGCCACGACTGGCCGCCGTTCGAGGACCGGCGCGCACACCCGGACGGCGGCGCTGAACACGCGTCCGTCGTCGACCCACAGGTCGCGCAACGTGGCCCGCTCGTCGATCGCCAGGCGCACGGACTGTGCGTCCCGGGCAGCGACGACCGACTGGGGCTGGACCATCACCACCCGTCCGCCCGGGCGCACCAGGTCGCACCCGGCCAGCAGGAACAGCCACGCCGTGTCGGTGTACGCCCGTACCGCGCCCCCGAACCGCTCGCGCAGGCACCGCTGGTCCGCGGGGGTGCGGGCCGTCGCCCGCCCGAGCTGGCTCTGGAAGGGCGGGTTGCCCACCACCGCGCCGAACCCGCCGGGGGCGTCGGGCCACACGTCCCCCGCCTGCAGGAGCGGGTCGGCGACGACCAGCCGGCCCGCTGGCGGGCGCTCGCCGGACCACAGCCACAGCGCCGCCTCGGCCGCGGCCACGCCCAGCGGGTCGATGTCGGCACCCCACAGCAGGTGCCGCACCACCTCGTGGCGCTCGACGCCGAGCCGGTGCAGGCGCCGGGCCGCCGCCACCAGGAAGGCCCCGCCCCCACACGACGGGTCGCAGATCCTGGGCCGGCCGGCGTCCGGGCCCGGCGCCCCGGCGGGCAGTGCGAGGTCCACCAGCCGCTCGGCGAGCCAGCGGGGTGTGACGTGCAGGCCTTGGGCCCGCCGGCGCTCGCCGTCGGTGGCCGCCTCGAGCGCGGCACCCAGCACGTCGGTGGCGTCGGCACCCTCGTCGTCGGCGGCATCGCCCGGCATAGGCGCGGTGCCCGGTCTGCCTCCGGCCAGCGACCAGACGAGCAAGTCGTCGTCGGGCGGCATCCCGGCCCGGGCGGCGGCGCGGGCCACGGCCTCGGCGACGGCGGCCGCCCGCCGGCGCTCACCCGCGGTCACCGCCGAGGACGTGGTCGCCGGGGAGGAAGTCGTCACCGGGGTCCGACGGTACCGTCGACGCCATGCCCGCCCGCGACCACCCCGGCGACGCGCCCTCCCCCGCCACGCCCGCCGGCGCGCTCACCGTCGCCCGCGTGCCCCCAGCCGCGACCCATGCCCTGCGGGGTCGGGTCCTGCGACCCGGGGCACCGCCCGGGCGCGTGCACCTCAGCGCCGACGACCACCCGGACACCGCCGCGTTCGCAGCCCGCGACGACGACGGCGAGGTGGTGGGCACCGCCATCGTCTATCCCGAACCGTGTCCCTGGCTGCCCCGACGCACCGGCGCGTGGCGCCTGCGGGGCATGGCCACCGACGAGGGCCGGCGGGGTACGGGCATCGGCGGCCGGGTGCTCCGCGCGGTGCTCGACCACGTCGCGGCAGAGGGCGGCGCGCTCGTCTGGTGCAACGCCCGGGTGCCGGCGCGTCGGTTCTACGAGCGCGCCGGGTTCGTGGCCCACGGGGACGAGTGGGTCGACCCGGAGATCGGGCCCCACGTCGCCATGTGGCGCGAGGTCTGAGAGAACTACCGTCGCCCGATGCGCTGGACCGTCCACGGCGAACGATCGATCTACGACTCCGAGTGGATGCGCCTGGTGCTCGTCGACGTCGAGATCCCCGGGGTCGAGCGCTTCGACCACCACGTCGTGCGCTTCCCGCAGGCGGCATCGGGCACCGTGGTCCACGACCCCGAGCGCGGCGTGCTGCTGCTGTGGCGCCACCGCTTCATCACCGACACCTGGGGGTGGGAGATCCCCGCCGGACGCATCGAGGCCGGTGAGGCACCCGAGGCGGCCGCCGCGCGCGAGACGCTCGAGGAGACCGGGTGGCGGCCCGGCGCCCTCACCCGCCTCGGCGCCTACGCGCCAAGCAACGGCTCGTCCGACCAGATCTTCCACGTCTTCATGGCCGACGGCGCCCAGCACGTGGGCGACCCGACCGACGTCGGCGAGAGCGAGCGCATCGACTGGGTGGCCGTCGACGAGCTGCGCTCGCTGATCGCCGACGGCGAGATCACCGATGGCCTGTCGCTCACGGCGTTGCTGTGGGCACTCGCGTTCTCGGCCATCTGAGTCGAGCACCTGCGGCGCGGCACCGGGCCGCTCGGGCCACGGGCCCTGCTACGCAGCGCCCTCAGCGGCCGGGTTCCAGCCGGCGAGGTCGGCCAGGCGTTCGTCGTTGGAGAACATCTCGACGATCGGCTCGTCGAGGCCCAGACGGCGCTTGACCCGTCGCACCTCGAGCTCCTCGTTCCAGAGCACCAGCGTGACGGCCAGGCCCGCAGCCCCGGCCCGGGCTGTGCGGCCCGACCGGTGCAGGTAGGTCTTGGGGTCGGGCGGCGGGTCGGCCTGGATGACGATGTCGAGCTCGTCGATGTCGAGGCCGCGGGCCGCCACGTCGGTGGCCACCAGGACGGCGAGCCTGCCGTCGGAGAAGCGCTTGAGCGCCCGCTCGCGCACCTCCTGGCGGAGGTCGCCGTGGATGGCCTTGGCGTCGACGCCGTCGTCTTCGAGCTGGCGGGCCAGCCGGTCGGCCGCCCGCTTGGTGTTGGTGAAGACCAGGCAGCGCGAGCCCGAGCGGCTGATGGCGGCCGTGACCCGGTGCTTGTCCATTTCGTGGACGAGCAGGAAGCGGTGCGCCATCTTGTCGACGGTCTGCGTGGGCGAGCCCACCTCGTGGAACACGGGATCGGTCTGGTAGCGATCGACCAGGCCCTGGATGGCGCCGTCGAGGGTCGCCGAGAACAGCAGGGTCTGGTGCCCCCCCTTGATGTGGCGGAGCACCCACTCGACCTGGGGCATGAAGCCCATGTCGGCCATGCGGTCGGCCTCGTCGAGCACGACCAGGCCCACGTTGGACAGGTCGGCGACCTTGCGGTCGATCAGGTCGATGAGCCGGCCGGGGGTGGCCACCACGATCTCGGCACCCTCTTCGAGCGCGGAGATCTGCTTGGACATCTGGGCGCCGCCGTACACGGCGACGAGGCGCAGCGACCGGGCCTCGACCAGCGGGCGCAGGACGTCGGTGACCTGCACGGCGAGCTCGCGGGTGGGGACGAGCACCAGGCCCGTCGGTCGCTTGGGGGATGCGGCGGCGACGCGCTCGACCAGGGGCAGGCCGAACGCGAGCGTCTTGCCCGATCCGGTCTTGGCCTTGCCGCAGACGTCGCGGCCGGCGAGGGCGTCGGGGATGCAGAGGCGCTGGACGGGAAAGGCGGTGGTCAGGCCTGCTCTGTCGAGCACGGCCACCAGATCGGAAGACACGCCCAGCGCAGAGAACGTCTCTTGTTCTTCGTTGCGCATGGTTCTGGAAGAGCTTACCGGGATCACGGCAGGTGGCCCCATTTGCCCCGACCGTCACCCGGTGTCGGGTCAGCGGCACTGCCTCAGTTGGCGGAGAGGTGGTTGCCGCCCTCGCTCATGTCGACGACCTCGACGGCCCGGGTGAACCCGCGGATGGCGTGCGGGCCGAGCCGCCGGTGGGCCAGGCCCTCGCCGGAGGCGTCGAACAGCGAGGCGGTGACCAGCACCTGGTGGGGCTGGGCCTCGTCACACAGCCGGGCGGCCAGGTTGACCGGGCGCCCGATGTAGTCGTCGCCCTCGAACAGGATCACCCGCCCGGCTGCGACGCCGCCCCGCAGCGGCAGGGCGCAGCCCCGCACGTCGAGCGCCTGCTCCATGCGCAGCACGGCGTCGAGCAGCGGTCGCGGCTCGGTGGCGACGAGCATGGCGCCGTCACCCAGCCACTTGGCGACGCGCACGCCGCGCCAGCCCGCCCGCTCGCGCACCACGGCGCGGAAGGTCGACAGCGCCGCCACGGCCTCGCCCACCCCGTGCTCGTCGGTCAGCGACGTGAACCCGCACAGGTCGATGAAGGCGAAGTTGCGGCGGACCAGCGCGTCGGCGTTCTCGTCGTCAGGCACCATCTGCACAGTCGGGATGCTAGTTGTGGCCGGGCGCTCCTCCCTCCTCGGGCCGAGCCCCCGCAGCAACGCCGGTACGGTGACCGACCGTGACCGCCCTCGACGCGCTGGCCACCTGGCCCGTCCCCACCGCTGCGGGCGTCGTCGTCGACCGGGGTGGCGTCCGCGAGGCTGCGGGCCCGTCCGGGTGGCAGACGCCGATCGCCTCGGTGACCAAGCCGCTGGTGGCGTACGCCTGCCTGGTGGCCGTCGAGGAGGGGACCCTCGCCCTCGACGCCCCGGCCGGCCCCCCGGGATCCACCGTGCGCCACCTGCTCGCCCACGCGTCCGGGCTGCCGTTCGAGGGGACGACGCCGCTCGCGGCGCCGGGCCGGCGCCGCATCTACAGCAACACCGGCTTCGAGGTGCTCGGAGACCGGCTCGCATCGGCCGCGGGCATGACCGCGGGCGCCTACGTGGCCGAGGCCGTGCTCGGCCCGCTCGGCATGGCCGCGACGGAACTGCGGGGCTCGGTCGCCAAGGACGCGTGGTCGACCGCCGACGACCTGGCACGGTTCGCCGCGGAGCTGCTGTCCCCCACCCTGGTCGCCGCCGGCACGCTGGCCGAGGCCACGAGCGAGCAGTTCACCGGCCTGGCCGGCGTGGTGCCCGGGCTGGGCAGCTACGACCCCAACCCGTGGGGCCTGGGATTCGAGCTCAAAGGAGCCAAGGTCCCGCACTGGACGGCACCCGGCGGCTCGCCGCGCACGTTCGGCCATTTCGGCGGGGCCGGCACCTTCCTGTGGGTCGACCCCGAGGCCCGGGTGGCGTGCGCGGTGTTGACCGATCGCGAGTTCGGCGACTGGGCGCTGCCGCGGTGGTCCGCCCTGTCGGGTGCCGTGCTCGCCGAGCACGGCACCCGCGTGGGCTGACGGCGCGCCGGCTAGAAGGTGGCGGCGAGCAGGTCGGCAGGGCCGGCCGTCACCGAGGGGGCCAACCCGGCCGCCTGGGGCAGCAGCTGCTCGGCGTAGAACTTGGCCGTGACCAGCTTCTGCCGCAGGAAGTCGGCGTCCCCATCACCCGTGTCGAGCAGCCGCTGGGCGGCCTGGGCCGACCGGGCCAGCAGCCAGCCGCCGGTGACGATGCCGCACATGCGCAGGTAGGGCGTCGCCCCGGCCAGCGTGTTGTTGGGGTCGGTCAGGCCGTTGGCCAGCAGCCAGTCGGTGGTCGCCTTGAGCGCGGCGTGGGCATCGGCCAACCGCTTGCCGATGGCGGCCAGGTCGCCGTCCGCCCCCGACAGCTCGCCCGCGGTGGCGTCGATGCCGGCCAGGTAGTCGGCCATGACCCCGCCGGCCCGCATCGGCAGCTTCCGACCCACCATGTCCATCGCCTGGATGCCGTTGGTGCCCTCGTAGATGGGAGCGATGCGGATGTCCCGGTAGTGCTGGGCGACGCCGGTCTCCTCGATGTAGCCCATGCCGCCGTGCACCTGCAGCGCCAGCGACGTGAGCTCGACGCCCAGGTCGGTACCCCAGCCCTTGGTGATGGGCGTGAGCAGGTCGGCCAGCTCGCCCCGCCAGGTGCGCACGTCCTCGTCGGGGTGGCGGGCGGCCAGGTCCAGGCTCTCGGCGTTGAGGTAGGCCAGGCAGCGCAGCGCCTCGATCTGGGCCCGCATGGTCAGCAGCATTCGCCGCACGTCGGGGTGGTCGACGATCGGCGACGATTCGCCCGCGGGGGCACCCGGAGCCCGCCCCTGGCGGCGCTCCTGGGCGTAGGCGACCGCCTGCTGGTAGGCGCGCTCGCCCAGCGACAGCCCCTCGACACCCACCGACAGGCGGGCGTTGTTCATCATCTTGAACATGTAGCGCATGCCCTGGTTGGCCTCGCCGATGAGGTAGCCGACAGCGCCGTCGTAGGCCATCACGCACGTGGGGCTGGCGTTGATGCCCATCTTCTGCTCGACCGACACGCACTCGAGGCTGTTGCGCTCGCCCAGCGAGCCGTCGTCCTCCACCAGGAACTTGGGCACGATGAAGCACGAGATGCCCTTGGTCCCCGGCGGAGCGTCGGGCACCCGGGCCAGGACCAGGTGGACGATGTTGTCGGCCAGGTCGTGCTCGCCGTAGGTGATGAAGATCTTCTGGCCGGTGATGCGCCAGGTGCCGTCGCCCTGCGGGACCGCCTTGGTGGTGAGGGCGCCGACGTCGGACCCGGCCTGGGGCTCGGTCAGGTTCATGGTGCCGGTCCACTCGCCGGTCACCATCCTGGGCAGGTAGACCTCGCGCTGCTCCTCGGAGCCGTAGTGCACCAGCATGTCGATGGCGCCCTGAGTGAGCAGGGGGCACAACGAGAAGGCCATGTTGGCGGCCGTCATCATCTCCTGCATGGCGACGGCGACCAGCCACGGGAACCCGCCGCCGCCGTACTCGGCCGGGAACGGCACACCCGCCCAGCCGGCGTCGACGTACCGCCGGTACGCCCGGGGGAAGCCCTCGGGCGTCGTCACCGAGCCGTCGTCGCTGCGGCGGCTGTGCTGGGTGTCGCCCACCCGGTTGAGCGGGGCGAACTCCTGCGAGAAGAACCGGCCGGACTCCTCGAGGATGCCGTGCACCATCTCGGGATCGGCGTGCTCGAAGCCGGGCAGCGCCGCCAGCGCAGGCAGGTCGACGATGTTCTCGAGGACGAAGCGCATGTCGTCGAGCGGGGCCGAGTAGTCGGGCATGCGAAAACGCTAGGCACGGTCGGACCTGCACCGAAAGGTGATGCGGACGTCATGTCGCGCACCGCGTCGTGTGCCTAGGGGTGCCGCCCGCACACCGCGGCGGTCAGGCCGTCGGCGGCCGCGACCACCTGCTGCCCGAGCGCCCGCACCTCGGCGCCCGACATGTCGTCGTCGGAGGGCAGCGTGACCGACACGGCCAGATCGACCTCGCCCGTCGCGCCGAACACCGGCGCGGCGACGTCCGCCGGGCGATAGGCACGCTCGTCGTCGAGGTCGGGCACGAGCAGCGACTGGCGGCCGACCGCGACGACGAGCGATCGCCGCGCCTCCGGATCGCCGCCGACGCGGGCGCCGCCGCCGTCGTCGCCCTCGCCGTTCCCGGCGGCCGATCGACCCGAGCCGGACAGCGTCCGCCACTCGGGTGACGACATGGTCACGGCGAAGCCCTGGTGCCGGATGACCGGCAGCGCCTCCAGTGCCGGGCGCATCGTCTCGACCGCCCCGGCGCGAGCCAGCCACGCCTCCACGGTCGGCGGGTCCTTCCAGGCCATGAACAGCGCGCCCACGGGCGGGACCAGCGGCACGCGCACGGGCGCCGCGGCGGGGGTGGCGGGAGGGCCGCCCGCGTCGGCGACGGTGACGATGTGGTCGTCGGTCATCCGCCAGGCGCGCGCCCACAGGCCCGTCCCGGCCGCCAGCGAGGCCAGCACGGGCGCCACGAAGTCGACGGCCGTGTAGCCGTGCCGGGCGGCGTCGCCTATGGCGACGAGGCGCGGGCCCAACGAATAGCGCTTCTCGTCGGGGTGGCGCAGCAGGACGCCCCGCTCGCTGAGGGCGCTGAGCAGCGCGTGGGCAGTCGCCTTGTTGAGGCTGCACCGCCGGGCGACCTCGGAGAGCGTGAACCGCTCGTCGGGGTGGCCGGCGAGCAGCTCGAGCACCGCGACCGAGCGGTCGGCCCCCGGGGCTGGTCTCGCCACGCGCTCAACCCGCGTCCGGACAGGCGCGTCGCCGCGCGGCGTCGTTCGGATGATCGGGCGGCGAGCGCCGCCCCGTGCCCGCGTCCGTTGTCATGACCCGCCTTGTCAGACTCGCCCTGCCCTTCCCGCCCCGGACTCTAGTGGCGGACGCCCCTATCGAACAGGTCCGACGCGCGTGCCCACCCTGCCGACCGCCGTCGCGCCCGGACGCCACGCCGACCGCGCCGTCGTCCTACCCTCTGCTGCCGGTGCCTCTCGACCTCCTCGACGCCGGCGTTCTCGCCTGGTTGCAGCTGCCGCCGCGGCGCGGCCGACCCAATGCCGGGGTCGTCGTCGACGTCGACGGCATCACCCTGATCGACACGCTGATGACACCCGACCAGTTCGAGCCCTTCGCCGCCGCGGTCGAGGAGCTGGGCCTGCCCATCCGTCGCATAGTGCTCACGGGCAGCGGCGTCGAGCAGGCGGGCGGCACCGGGCGGTTCAAGCTCGCAGCCGTCTACGGCAGCCGACAGGCCAGCGTGCACCTCGACCAGCCGCCCAACGTCGACAGCTGGCGGGCACTGTTCCCCCACGACGCGTCCGGATTCGACGAGGTGGCCACCCGCCCCGTGAGCCACGTGGTGGCCTCGGATGTGCAGCTCACCGACGCGGTCGCCGTGTTGACCACCGGTGGCCAGATGCACGAGAACCTGGTGGCCGCCGTCCCTGGGGCGCAGATCCTGTTCGCCGGGGCGATGTGCAGCTTCGGCGCCGCGCCGCTGTGCTGGCAGGGCGACCCCGCCCGATGGGCCGACGAGCTCGACCGCCTGGTGGAGCTGGCGCCGATCATCGTGCCCGGGCACGGGCCCGTCGGCGGCGAGGAAGAGGTCCGCGACCTGCAGGCCTACCTGCGGGCGTGCGTGACCGCACAGGGTGACCCGGCACGCCTGGCGGCCGGGCCGTGGGACGACTGGGCGGACCGCGACCACGACGTGGTCAACGTCGAGCGGGCCGCCATGCTGGCGGCCGGCGACGACGCGGTGCCCCCCTCGATGCTGCGCCTCGCCGGGTTGGCCTGACGGCATGCAGGCCCACCGACGAGAAACGGGTGGCCAGCGGTAACCTCACCACATGCTGTTCGGCCGTGACAAGCAGCGCATGATCGCCCCCGACCAGGCACTTCCCGGACGTGATCACCGAGTGTTCGAGGTGCCGGCCACCCACACCGTCCTGGGCACGCCGTTGGAGCCGCCGTTCCCCGCGGGGCTCGAGCGCATCGTGGTGGGGATGGGGTGCTTCTGGGGCGCCGAGCGCCTGTTCTGGCAGACCGAGGGCGTCTACTCGACCGCCGTCGGCTACGCCGGCGGGTACACCCCCAACCCCACCTACGACGAGGTCTGCTCCGGCCGCACCGGGCACGCCGAGGTGGTGCTGGCGGTGTTCGACCCGGCCAGGGTCGGCTACGACGAGCTGCTCCGGGTGTTCTGGGAGGGCCACGACCCCACCCAGGGCATGCGCCAGGGCAACGACGTCGGCACGCAGTACCGGTCGTGCATCCACGTCGCCGACGAGCTGCAGCGCAAGGCCGCCGAGGCCAGCCGCGACGCCTACCAGCAGGTGCTGACCGCCGCCGGCCACCGCGACATCACCACCGAGATCGTCGACGCCCCCACCTTCTGGTACGCCGAGGACTACCACCAGCAGTACCTCGACAAGAACCCGATGGGCTACTGCGGGATCAGTGGCACGGGCGTGTCCTGCCCGGTGGGGCTCACCTAGAGGCGGGATGGCGGCCGCGCCGCCGCCCGCGTCCGTGACGCGGGGACGTTCGGTGTCCCGCCTTGCAGCGACAACGGTTCGGGCAGCTCAGTTCTCGCAGTGGCCGCGCACTGCGACGGGCAGTAGTGTGTCTGGCACCGAGCGGCGCTCGGTGTGCAGCGTGTCCGGGGGGCTCGCTGTGAGGGGAGGCTCGACCGATGGCACGTCACGTGGCTCGTGGACTCGGCCGCAGAGGCCGGTGGTTCGCTCCGGCAGCGGCGGCGGCATTGCTGGCGATCAGCCTCACGCCGTCGAGCGCGGCAGCGCAGCAGGAGCCCGACCCGCGGGTCGGGCTCGACCCGGGCTGGCTCGACGCCGAGACGGCCATCAGGAACCTCGAGCACCGGGCCCACCACGACAAGCCCGAGGGCTTCGTCGACCCGACGAACCCGGGCAGCTTCGCGTTCGTGACCTCGGACATCGCGTTCGGGGGCGACCACGCCTTCGTGGGCAACTTCCACGGCTTCAACATCTACGACATCGCCGACCCGGCCGACCCGACGATCGTGACCAACGTGGTGTGCCCGGGTGGGCAGGGCGACATGTCGGTCCACGGCGACCTGCTGTTCATGTCGGTGGAGGAGTCCCGCGCCCGAGTGGATTGCGGTGCCGACCCGACGGTGGGCACGCGCTTCCAGGGTGTCCGGGTCTTCGACATCAGCGACGTCGCCAACCCGGTGCAGGTGGCGGCGGTGCAGACGTGCCGCGGCTCGCACACCCACTCGCTCGTGCCCGATCCCGACACCGGGAACGTCTACGTGTACGTCTCCGGCACCGCGGGCGTCCGGCCCGCGCTGACGCTGGCGGGCTGCAACAACAACCCGGCGACCGGCGAGAACCCGTCCCGCTGGCGCATCGATGTCATCAAGGTGCCCCTGGCCGCGCCCGAGACGGCTGCCGTCGTCGGTGGGCCCCGGCTGTTCACCGACCCAGAGACGGGAGCGATCGACGGCCTGCAGAACGCCCCGCAAACGCCGTTGCACCCGTCGGGCTCGCCGTGGAGCCCCACGCCCATCACCGACGCGTGCCACGACATCACGACCTTCCCGGAGATCGGCCTCGCCGCTGGCGCCTGCGAGGGCAACGGCATCCTGATCGACATCTCCGACCCGGAGAACCCTGTCCGCATCGACGAGGTCGCCGACCCCAACTTCGCGTACTGGCACTCCGCCACGCTCAGCAACGACGGCACCAAGGTCATCTTCACCGACGAGTGGGGTGGCGGCACGGGGGCACGCTGCCGGGAGACCGACCAGCCGCAATGGGGTGCGGATGCGATCTTCGACATCGTCGACGGTCAGATGCAGTTCGCCAGCTACTACAAGCTGCCGGTGCCCCAGACGGTGAGCGAGAACTGCGTCGCGCACAACGGGTCGCTCCTGCCGGTGCCGGGCCGCGACATCCTGGTCCAGGCCTGGTACCAGGGCGGCATCTCGCTGATCGACTTCACCGACTCCGCCAACCCGGTCGAGATCGCCTTCTTCGACCGCGGACCGATCAGCTCGACGTCGCTCGTGCTCGGCGGTTTCTGGTCGGCCTACTGGTACAACGGCAACATCTACGGCAGCGAGATCGCCCGCGGCTTCGACGTGTTCGGGCTGTTGCCCAGCGAGCACATGTCCGAGGCCGAGATCGCTGCCGCCGGCGAGGCGCAGCTCGACGAGTTCAACGCCCAGCACCAGACCGCGTTCACGTGGGCGCCCAGCTTCGCCGTCGCCCGTGCCCGGTTCGACCAGCTCGCCAGGACCTGCACGTCGACCGTGTCGGGGCAGCACCGGGGACCGCTGCTGGTCACGGGCGTCACCTGCCTCGACGGCGCGACCGTGTCGGGGCCGGTCACCGTCCGGAGCGGCGGGTCGCTGCTCGCCCTGGACTCGTCGATCTCGGGACCGCTGTCCGCCGCCAATGCCAGCGCGGTTCACCTCTACGGCACCACAGTCCGGGGGCCGGTCAACGTCAACGGCGCCAACGGCAGCGTCGCCATCGTCGACTCGACCGTCCACGGTCCCGTGGCGCTGACGAACAACCGGACAGGCGATGTCGAGCCCATCGTCGCCCGTAGCACCGTGAACGGACCGCTGGCCTGCTCGGGCAACTCTCCGGCACCGATCAACCTGGGTGCGGCGAACACCGTCCGCGGCCCGGCCGCCGGTCAGTGCGCGGCGCTCGACTGAACGAACGCCGCCGACACCGTTACGCCAACGACGCCAGGAGCTCCTCCATCCGCGTGATCTCGATGGTCTGGTCGGCGCCGACATGGCGGGCGAACAGATCCGCCGCCGGCTCGAGCCCGCCGCCAGCGGCGTACAGCTCGTCGACCATCACCAACGCCCCCTGGTGGTGCGCGATCATCCGCTCGAGGAACAGGCGGTCGAACGCGGCTCCCCGCGCGCGCTCGAGCTCAGCGAGCTGGTCGGCGGTCGCCATGCCCGGCATCAGGTCGTGCGCCTGGTGGGTTGCGGTGTCCGGTACCTCCTCGCCGCGGTCGGTGAGCCAATACTCCATCAGCTCGATCTCCGCCTCCTGAGACACGGTGATCCGCTCGGCGAGCAACGGCAGGTCTGCGCTCTCGGTGCGTGTCTCGACGAGCGCGGTCATCTCCAAGGCCTGTGCATGGTGAGCGATCATGTCCTGCATGAATCCGGTGTCGGCCGGCGTGTGCCCGGGCGAACCGAGCGCAGCGACGTCCTCCTCCGTGAGCTCCCGCCCGGCGTCCCCCGGGGCGCCCGGCTGCACGGTGCGCACGCCATCGGCGCCGTCGTCACCCGCTGAGCCGCCGGTGAGCAGCGCGCCAACGACGATCCCGGACCCGACCATGGCCGCAACGACCACGGCGGCGACGACGCGACGCGACGGTGACACCGGTCCTGCACCGTAACCGGGCGGGTCGCGGGACATCGGACAGGAACCACGCCGTCACGCCGACTCACCGCAGGGCGTGCGCGGCCCAGCCGAACTCGTTGGCGCGCACGTCCACCGCACCGAACCCGGCGGCGGTGAGCCGGTCGGCGACCGTGGCGGGGTCGACCGGGTTGTACACGTCGTCGTGGTGCAGCGCCGCCAGCTCGTCGCTGGCCACGCTGTCCGAGGCCACGAACGTGGCCCCCGGCCGCAGGACGCGGGCCACCTCCGCGAACAGACGGTCCTGCAGATCGGCGGACGGCACGTGGTGCAGCATCGTGAACGACACCGCCCCCGTGAAGCGCCCGTCCTCGACGGGCATCGCGGTGGCATCGGCCCGGATGACGTCGACGTTGGTGCCGGCCAGCCGGGTCGCGAGGGCGGCGGCGAGCTGCTGGTCGAGCTCGACGACCGTGAGCCGCGGCACCTCCGCGCGCAGCAGGTCCGTCGTCATGCCGGGGCCCGGGCCCACCTCGAGCACGTCGTCGCCCAACCGGGCGTCGGCCAGGGCGTAGGGCAGGACGAGGTCGCGCAGGATCTCGCGCCACGCCTCGCTGGCACACATCTCCAGGTGCTCGCGGTTCATGGTCCGACCGTACGCGTGGTCGGCGCTGTCAGGAACGCCCTAGCCTGACGTTCGATGTCGCCAGACGGACAGTCGCCGCGAGATGGCGGCATGCCGTCGGGCCTGACCGTCGACCTGCCGGCCGACGCCGGCTTCGACTGGCACTCGCACCGCCACCACCAACTGGCCCTCGCCACCCGCGGCGTGCTCGTGATGGCCGTCGAGGGCGCCGTGTGGGTGCTGCCGCGCTCGCGGGCGCTGTGGATCCCCTCCGGCATCCGCCATTCCGTGACCGCCAGCGGCGACACGACGATGCTCAGCGTGTACGTCCTCCCCTCCCGCTGCCCGCTCGATTGGGCGGCGCCCACGGTGATCGACGGCAGCGGCCTGCTGGGCGAGCTCGCCGCCCACCTCAGCCGGGACGAGCTGCCGGCCGGGGAACGGGCCAGAGCCGAGGCCGTGCTGTGGGACCTGATGGCCCCCGTGCCGGTCACGACCCTGTCGGTGCCGCTGCCCACCGACGAACGCGCCCGGCGGGTCGCTGACAGCCTGCTGGCCGACGTCACCGACGCGCGGGCCCTCGCCGCCTGGGGTCACACGGTCGGTGCCAGCGCCCGCACGTTGGCCAGGCTGTTCGCGGCCGAGACCGGCATGGGCTTCGCCCGGTGGCGCACCAACGCCCGCCTGGCAGCCGCCCTCCCCCTGCTGGCGGCCGGGACGGGCGTCGGGGCGGTCGCCCACATGGTCGGCTACGCCACGCCGAGCGCCTTCGTGGCGGCGTTCCGCCGGGAGATCGGCACGACCCCCGCCGAGTACTTCCGCTCTCGCTGAGGTCGCACGCCCTCCGGTCGCACTGCCCGACCACCCGTCGTGACAATCACATTGCGGTTTCGTGACTCTGGCGCGACTCTGACACGGGATGTGACGCCTCCCTGCGTCACATCAGGCGACAGGGAGGGCGATATGTACCTGTTCACCCGTTCTGGACGCTTTGCTCCCGGTGCAAACCGTGAGGTGGTCTCCTACGTCGGGGAGGTGACCGAGAAGGCGCGCCAGGAGACCGGGATGGACATCCACGCGTGGTCGTCGACGTTCTCACCCGACCTCGGCACGGTCGTGTGGGCAACCTTCGCCGACGATCTCGAGCACCTCGAGCAGGCCAACGACAAGCTGACGATGTCCGACAGCTTCCTCGACCTGGCCGACCGGGGCGCCCGGTTGCTCACTGGACCGCTCTCCGACAGCGTGGCGCAGGTCGTGGCGGGCGACGTCGATCCGTCCGCCCACGCGCCGAACTACGTCACGTCGGCCCGGGCCGTAGCCGCCAACGGCCAGCTGCGCGCCGCACTGGCCGGCGGTGTGGAGATCGCCGAGGCAGCGGCCCGGATCACCGGCGTCCCGTCACTGTTCCTCGTCGGCGCCACCGGTGCCTACGGCGGTTGCGCATGGACCAGCGGCTTCACCGACATCGGCCAGCTCGAGCAGGCCGAGGCCGCCCTGATGGCCGACGCCGGTTGGTTGGAGCTCATCGACCGCGTCGGACCGGCCTACGCGCCGGGCGCATCGCAGACGATCTACCGGCTCGCCAGCTAGCGGGATCACCGTCTCGCCATCGGCGTCGTCGCTACGGTCGTCGATGCATTTGTCGTCATCGGGACGGGGCGTGCCGGTCCGGTCATCGGGGCTCGAGTTGGGCATCGGTCGGGACGCTGTCATGGAGGCTGTCCTCCAGCTCTGATTCGTTGGTTCGTGGTGCCCGCCAGATCGCGTGGATGAGCGCAACGGCGGCGAGGGCGACGCCGAACCACATCGCGAACCGCCAACCGGACACGAGCGCCTCGCGTGCCGCGTCCAGGACTGCGGGGGCGTCGGCGCCGAGTTCGGCTCGGGCTGCGAACGCTCCGCCGATGCCCTCTTGGACCCGGTCGGCGAGCTCGGGGGACAGGTCGCGGGTGGCTGGTGTGACCGCGTCTCGGTAACCGGCGTTGAGCAGGCTGCCGAGTAACGCGATGCCGACGGCGCCGCCAATCTCGCGGACGGTGTCGTTGAGCGCGGAGGCGACTCCTTGTTGGCCTTCGGGCAGCGACTCGGTGATCGCGACCGTGGACGGCGTCATCGACAGGCCAATACCTGCGGCCATGACGAGCATGCCTGGCATCAATGACCAGTAGCCGCCGGAAACCGAGGTCATCAGCGCCATCGCGACCAGCCCGGCAATGAACAGGGCGAGCCCAACGAACAGGGTCCGGCGCGGGCCGAACTTCTCGGAGATCGTCGGCGAGGCTGCTGACAACGGAAAGATCATCAAGCTCACCGGGAGCAGCGCGGTCGCGGCTTTGAGCGAGGAGTAGCCCAGGACGGCCTGGAAGAACTGGATGAGCACGAGGAACAGCCCGAACTGCACCGCGAACACCACGAGCAGGGTCGCGGACCCCGTCGCCAGGCCCCGATGCGAGAACAGCTGGATGTTCAACAGCGGCCGCTCGACACGGAGCTCCCAGGCGATGAAAACCGCTAGGGCGATGGCCCCGCCGCCGACACCCAGCAGCGTGAGCATGTGTGTCCAGCCGCTCTCGGGTCCCTCGTGGATACCGAAGACGAGACCGCCGATGGCGACCACGGACAGGACGGAGCCGACGACGTCGAAACGGCCGTCGTGCTGCTCGCGGGAGTTCACGATCCAACGCAACGACATCACGAGCGCAGCGGCACCGAAGCCGAGGGGCATCGCGAACAGCCACGGCCAGGTCAGGGTGTCGATGAGTATCGCGGAGACGAACAAGCCGAGGATGGCGCCGGCGCCGGCGAACCCGACCCAGATGCCCACCGCACGACCCCGCTCCTCGGCTGGGAAGCTGGTCGTGATCACCGACAGCGTGACGGGCATGATCGCGGCGGCAGCCATGCCGGCCACGATCCGGGTGAGGATCAGCATCCCAGGGCCGGTCGAGAACGGGGCAGCGGCGTTGGCTGCGAGGAACACCACCAGCCCGGCCAGGAGCACGTGCTTGCGCCCGTAGCGATCGCCGATCGCTCCGATCGGTAGCAACAAGGAAGCGAGAGCGACGGTGTAGCCGTTGATCACCCACAACAGGTCGCTCTGGGAGGCACCGAGATCGGCGGCCAGCTCCTGCTGGGCGACGTTGAGACCAGAGACCGATGCGATCACCGCGACGAGCGCGGTGCACATCGCGACGAGGATCTGACGCTGCCGGCGTCGGTCACCGACGATCAGGTCAGCAGCAGCAGGTGCGGTGGGTGACGAGACGTCAGGAGCGGTCGTCATGACAGCACTTTCACGAGGGACGGTTCGACAGGGACCGGCAGGCGGGACAGGGAGCGCAGCTCATCGGGGGGAGCTGGTCGGTTCGGACACCACGCTACCGGTGACGAGACTGAGTCGCACTTGTGACTGAAGATCACCTGCGAGTCAGTCACTACACTTCGGAGATGACCGACGACGCCGAACCGGTCGGACTCCGAGACCGCAAGAAGGACCAGACCCGGCGCCACATCGAAGCCACCGCGCTCGAGATGTTCGTTGCCCGCGGGTTCGACCACGTCACCGTCGACGACATCGCCGCCGCCTGCGACGTCTCACGAGCGACGATCTTCCGGTACTTCCCCACCAAAGAAGACCTCGTCATCGGCAACGAACCGGAACTCCTCCTCGAGCTCCAAGACGAGTTCGAACGCCGCCCCCCAAGCGAGGCCGTGTTCGAATCCGTCCGCCAGTCCCTGATCGCCCTCACCAGCCGCTACGAACACGAACGCGACCGGATGCTCGCCGTGCGAGCGATCGTCACCAACCACGGCTCACTCCTCCCCCGCGCGCTCGCCCTGCACGCCGAATGGATCCCCACCTTCGCCGGCCTCATCGCCCGTCGCACCGGCAACCACCCCCCCGACCTGTGGGCCAACGTCCTCGCCGCCGCAGCGATGGCCGCCGTCCATGTCGCCGTCGAGGAATGGCTCGACACCGACGCCCAAGCCGACGTCGCATCCCTCATCGGCGACGCCCTCGACCTCCTCGCCGCCGGGTTCGAAACCGACCCAGCCCCCCACTGACAGCCCAGCGAGCACGCACGACCAGACGCTCAAAGGGGCCGCATCCCGGATGGGATCCTCCGATCGGCGGGCACTCAGCCTCGGTCAGCCATGCTCATCTGGGAAGTGGCGCCGATGTCCCGCCGTGCTCGGGGACGCGGGTGTCGTGCTGCTCGCGGTTGGCGAGCACCTCGTCCATGTGCGCCTCTGCCCACAGCTTGATGCCGCGCATGACGTTGTGGAGCGAGGATCCGAGGTCGGTCAGCTCGTAGGTGACTGTGACAGGCACGGTCGGCGTCACCGTGCGGATGAGCAGGCCGTCGCGCTCGAGGGAGCGCAGCGTCTGGGTGAGCATCTTCTGGCTGACCCCGGCCAGCCGGCGGGACAGCTCGGAGTAGCGCATCGACCGCGGCTCGCCGACGCAGTCTTGCCCGGGGTGCGGGCCGTCGCTGCCGAGCGCGGCCAGGACCAGCGCCACCCACTTGTCGGAGATCCGGTCGAGGAGCTGGCGGCTGGGACAGCTCGCCAGGAACGCGTCGTACTCCACCTTCGCCTGCGCCCGCTTCTGGGCCGCCGTCATCGTCGGCATCGACCACTCCTTCCTACCGCGCGGTGCCCTACGCACTTCGAGGTGCCTACTTCCCATTGGAGAGTAACTGGTCCATCGTGGTGGAGCCAGCACCGATGTGTCGACAGGAGGCAACATGTCCACCACCTTCCGCACCGCGGTCGTCCGCACCCCAGGCGGTCCCGACTCCATCGAGATCATCGACGTACCCGTCGTCGAGCCCGGGCCGGGCCAGGTCCGGGTCGAGATCGCCGCGGCCACGGTCAACCCCGTCGACCTGGCGCTCGCCGCCGGGGTGTTCCACCGGCTCGGGCTGATCCACCAGCCCGACCACACCGGCCTGGGCTGGGACTTCGCCGGCACCGTCACCGCGGCCGGCCCGGACGTCGACCTCCCGGTCGGCAGCCGCGTCGCGGGGCTGGTCGATGGGTTCGACCGCGACTTCGGCACCTACGCCGAGCAGCTCGTCGTCCCGGCGAGCGACACCGCCCTCGTGCCCGACGGTCTCGACCTGGCCACAGCAGCCACGGTCCCGCTCAACGGCCTGGCCGCAGCCCAGCTGGTCGACCTGCTCGGCGACGGCGGAGGCCGGAGCCTGCTCGTGACCGGGGCCGCGGGCGCGGTCGGGGGGTACGTCGTCCCGCTCGCCCAGGACCGCGGCTGGCAGGTCACCGGACTGGCCCGGGCCGACGACGAGAAGTTCGTGCGCAGCCTCGGCGCCGACTTCACCGCAGAGGCCGCGCCCGGCTGGGACGCGGTAGCCGACGGTGCCGTGCTCCAGGAACAGGGCGTCGCGCTGGTCCGCGACGGCGGCCTCTTCGTCGGCGTGCAGCCGGGCGCGGCGCCCGCAGAGGAGCGCGGCGTCACCGTCCGCGTGGTGGTGACCCAGCCCGACGGTGCCCGGCTCGCCCAGCTCCTCGACGCCACCGCGAGCGGCCACCTGCCGGCGCGGGTGCACGCCGTCGTACCGCTCGACCAGGTCGCCGCCGCCCACCGCGCGGTCGCGAAGGGCGGCGTGCGCGGCAGGTACGTCCTCCAGCCGTGAGTCCCGCCGTACAAGACCTCCTCGACACAGGCCGACACCAGCTCGCTCGGCGGATCGACCGTTCTAGATCGTTGCTGGGCCCGGAGACCGCCCGCCCCCCCAGCACCGGCTCGGGGCGCAGAGAACGACAGCGACGACTCGACTGCAGCTTCTGACCGAAAGGAACCCATGGGACCGTCAACCGAAATCGAGGTGCAGGGAACCGTCGCCCCGGCTTCGAGGAGGTGCATGACGCGTTCACCGCCTTCCTCGTCAAGGACCCCGCCGACCCGGGATCCCAGCTCAGCGCCTATGTGAAGGGGCTCCAGGTGGTCGATCTCTGGGCTGGGGATGGGATGGGCGGCGACTCGCTCACCGGGACTCTCTCGGCGATCAAGGGTGCGACGCATCTCGTGGTCGCGCTGCTGGTGCAAGACGGTGTCGTCGATCTCGATCGCAGGGTCGCGGAGTACTGGCCGGAGTTCGCTGCCGAAGGCAAAGGCGAGCTCACGCTGCGCGAGCTGTTGGCCCACCGATCGGGGGCGATCGGCGTCGATGGTGGCTTCACGCTCGACGAGGTGGCCGACGACCGAGTGATCGCGGCGCGCCTTGCCCCCCACCGGCCGTACTGGACGCCCGGCACGGCCCACGGGTACCACGGCTTGGTCATCGGGGCGCTCACCGGTGAGGTCGTCCGTCGGGTCACCGGCCGGTCGATCCAGGAGCACTTCGAGGAACGGGTCCGGGCTCCTTATGGGCTCGACTTGTATATGGGCCTGCCGGAGTCGCTCGAGGATCGCTGGGTGCCCGTCCTGCCGATGGCGATCACCCCCGAACAACAGGCCGAGATGTACGCCGCGATTCTCGGGGAGGTCGATGACCGGCCCCCGCTGCTCAAGCGGGAGACGATCGCCGAGTTCGCCAAGGTCCACTCCTCCGGCATCGACCTGGTGACCCGAACCGACGTCCACACCTTCGCGCTCGGCTTCGAGGTCCAGGGGATCCGGTATCCGTTCCTCGGCCCCGACGCCTTCGGACACAGCGGCGCAGCCGGCGCCCAAGCATTCGCCGACCCCCGCAGCGGCGTGACCTACGGCTACGTCCGCCGCCGTTTCCAGTACCCGCCCGAAGGGGGCGCCGCGCGATGGAGTCGGCTTCCGGCGGGTCAGACGGCGCCGATGGCGACGATTGATGGCCTCTGATCAGGGTGGGAGCGGAGGGACTCGAACCCCCGACATCTGCCTTGTAAGCGGCACGGTGGCGTACTGACCACGGATTATGCACGTGAGCCCGTGCCGATAGGCAGGCATAGCAACGCGTGTGGCCGTAGGTGCGTTGGCAGGCCGTTGGCACGATCGCAGGTCTCCGCGCTTGCCGGTCGGAGCGCCATCCTGAATCCGTCGCCTCCAACCTCGTAGATGGCGACACCAACGGTTGGGGTGACGTCCTCCGAACAACTCGGCCGTGAGCAACTTGGGTGGCTGCTCGGCCGGCCTCGCTGTCATTTGACACGCAACGCAGAGAAGCTCCCGACGACGCCCAGGCCGGAGTCTGCGCGTCGTCGGTGCCGAGCTTCAGAAGGTGACAGTGGCTTCGTTGGAGGTCGGGGTGCCGCCGGGGTGGGTGACCCGGTAGCGGAAGGTGCCGGTCTGGCGGTTGAGGTTGTCTGTGTGGGCGCCGTCATTGGCGGTCGTGGTACGGAGGACGTCGTTGCGGTACACCTCGACCTGGGAGGTCGTGGCGCCGGACCAGGTGAGGTCGACATAGTGCTTGCGGCCGACCGTGCGGCCGACGGCCGAGAGGGTGATCGTGACCGGCGGGGCCGTCGTGGTGGTCGTCGGCGCGGTGGTGGTCGTGGTGGGCGGGGGCACCGAGGTGCGGAAGGGGCCGGTGACCTCGTAGGTGATGCCGCTGCCGGTGCCGCCCCGCTGGGAGCTGAAGTAGAGGCGGGCGTCGTCGGGGCTGAACGCCGGCCCGGCGATCTCGGAGCCCGACTGGTTGAGCACCCGCATGACGACCGACACAGCCCCGTCGGGCTCGATCATCACCAGCTCCATGTTGCCGCCGTCCTCGGCAACGAAGAGGTCACCCGAAACCGAGCCGACGATGTTGTCGACGCCGGTGAGCACCGGGTTGGGTGAGGTGTTGTCGTCGTATATGACCTGGATGGTGTTGGGCGTTGCGGCCACGTCGAGCTCCCACACCCGGTTGTCGCCCTTGGTGGTGAACCACACCTTCCCGTCGGCGTACCAGGCGCCTTCGCCGCCGTTGAAGCTGGTGCCATTGGAGATGGTGGTGGTCCAGGTGACGGTGCCGCCGCTGACGACCGCGGCCTCCAGCGTGCCCGCTGACAGGTCGCCCCAGGTGTTCGGGCGGAACCGCCGCAGCTTGCCCGATCCGGCGTCCTCGGTGAGGTAGACGTGCTGGCGCACCGGGTCGCACGCCGCCGCCTCGTGGTTGAAGGTGCCCATCGCGGGCCGGACGACGGCAGGGTTGACGTTGAGCGGGTCGCACTCCCAGACGCGTCCGGTGCTGGTCTCCTCGCAGGACAGCCAGGTGCCCCACGGCGTGGCGCCGCCGGCGCAGTTTCGGGTGGTCCCGGACAGCAGCCGGTAGGCGTCGCTGACGGCACCGGCCGAGCCAAATCGCAGCGCCCCAACACCGCCGGGTGACAGCTCGCTGTTCGACACGTAGACCCAGCCTCCGCCGGAGACCGGGAAGCATGCCCCGCCGTCGGGGGCACCGTGCCAGGTGTAAGACGTCCCGGGTACGACCTGCCCGCTGGTAGCTACGACACGCGAGGTGAAGCCGGCAGGGAGTTGGATGCCGTTGGCGTCGGCCGTCTGGAGTGGGCCATAGGGTCCGTCGGCGGCGAATGCCGCCGGCAGCGATGTGCCCAGGAAGCGCACCCCCGCAACCGTGGCCGTGGCGCCAGCGACGCCGAGTTTGAGCAGTGAACGACGATCCATCGATGACCTCCGGAGTGATCCAGCCCGTGCGGTCAGCCTGATGGACGCACCTTTCACTCAACCGAGCGAGCAGCCAACGCCAAGCGAACACAACGTTGCGGATGGGGATGACCACTATTTGTGTTGAGAGATCTCACGGCCATGCCGTCATTCCGCCAATCGCTGTCGAGGTTGTCGACGTCGACCGGGCGGAGGCGGTCGAGGGCCACATCACCGAGCTTCGGCGTGATGTGGTTGCGGATGCGGGCAAGGGTGGCGTCGGGCTGGCCGGGCGAGCGCTCCTCCCAGCCGGGCCGGCGGTTCTCCACCCAGCGCTCCATGAGCTGGCTCACCATGACACCGGACGACGGCAGCACGCGCTGCGCGTCGACCTCGACAATCAGCTTGGCCAGCTCGACGTCAGCGAGCTTCCCGCCGGCCTTCGTGTTTGGGCTCCCGGACCGTCCGGTTGATCTGCTGGCGCTTGCCCATGATCGGGTCCGCTGGTCCCTCGACAGTCAGTCGCCAGGCGCCTGCACGGAACCGCTTGTGGCCTGCCATGAGCGGTTCCGTAGTGCTCCGACGAGGCGGGTCCGTTGGTTGTCCCGATGGCAGCCCGTTGGCCGACGAGGCCGAAAGCCGCTCTGACCAGGGTGGGCGCGGAGGGACTCGAACCCCCGACATCTGCCTTGTAAGGGCAGCGCTCTAGCCAACTGAGCTACGCGCCCGGAGGGAGCGAGGCTATCGCTCCCCGTCGGTGTCCAGCCGATCGAGCGCGCCCTCCTCGACGTCCTCCTCGGACCACACCCGCACACCCGACTCGCGCAGGGCCCGTGCCGTCACGCCCTCGCCCTCCACCCGGGTGCGGGTGAACGAGCCGTCGTACACCTCGTGGCAGCCGCACGACGGCGACCGGGCCTTGAGCACGGCTCCCTCCGCGCCGGCGGCGGCCGCCAGGCGGACGGCCTGGGCGGCGCCCCGGTCGTACGCGTCGGTGACGTCCTCGCCGGCCGCCGTGCGCACCCGACCGGACGGCTGGACCTCGGCCGCGGGACGGGGCGTCGGCAGGCCGCCGGAGGTCTCGGGACACACCGGGATGAGACGCCGGTCACGTCGCAGCTCGACCACCGCGGCGCTGGTGTTGGCCTGCCCTCGGTGGTTGCAGGCCACGCCCAGCAGGCATGCCGACACGATGAGCGGTGGCCGCGGCGGATCCGACCATCCCTCCCTCGGGGTGGGGGGCCAACTACGTTCGCCCATGAAACGACCATACCGCCGAGTGCCTTTCGCCTCTTCCGCGCCGATTCGGACCTGTCCCGTCCAACGAGATCCACCCGCCGAGACTCTGGAGGGAATCCATGGTTGGGCGCCCCCAGCCCACGAGTGAGAGTGGTGTCGACCTCACCCGGCGATACCTCGCTGAGCTCGGCTCGTACCCGCTGCTCACCGCCGACGACGAAACCACCCTCGCTCAAGCCATCGCCGAGGGCCGGGTCGCCGAGGCCAAGCTCGCCGACGATCGGGCCACCCACTCGCGTCGCGAGCGCAGCAAGCTCCAGGCCACGGTGCGGGCGGCCGCCGAGGCCCGCCGCCGGTTCATCCAGTCCAACCTGCGGCTGGTCGTGTCGATCGCCAAGCGCTACCAGACGCCCAGCATGTCGCTGCTCGACCTCATCCAGGAGGGCAACCTGGGCCTGATGCGGGCCGTCGAGAAGTTCGACCACCGCAAGGGCTTCAAGTTCTCGACCTACGCCACCTGGTGGATCCGCCAGGCGATCGGGCGGGGCATCGCCGACAAGGGCCGTACCATCCGCCTGCCGTCGCACCTGATGGACACCCTGGCCACGCTGTCACGCAGCTCGTCGGCCCTGCTCAAGTCGCTCGGACGCGAGCCCAGCGCCTCGGAGCTGGCCGAGGACACCGGCATCCCCCTCGACAAGGTGCAGGCCGCCCTGCGGGCCGCGCCCGACCTGGTGTCGCTGTCCGCGGCGGTGGGCGACGACGGCGACCACGAGCTGGGCGACATGCTGGCCGACCCCACGAGCGAGGCCCCCTTCGACGCGGCCGCGGCGTCCATCGAGCGCGACGACCTTCGCTCGCTGCTCGGTCAGCTCGACGAGCGCGAGCGCGAGATCCTGTCGCTGCGGTTCGGCCTGGCCGACGACCGCCCGCTCACGCTCGACGAGGTCGGCCGCCGCTTCAACCTGACCCGCGAGCGCATCCGCCAGATCGAGGCCAAGGCCCTGACCAAGCTGCGCCACCCCTGCTCGGCCCAGCACCGCCGCCTGGTCGACGCCCTCACTCGTTGAGCCGTGGACCCGTTGACGGCGTCGTCCGCGGGCCGGCTCAGCTCTCGCGTGACGACGTTCGGGCCTCGACCAGCAGACGCCTCACCGACTCGATGGTCTCGTCGGTTGTCCTGTAGCTCGTGATGCAGGCCCGGATGGCGGTGCGGTCGTCGAGCGTCACCAGCGACAGCCACGCCGCGCCGGTCGCGGTGACCGCGTCGACGATCCGCTGCAGGTGCGCCGGCGAGGCTGCCGGCCCGACCTCCGGATCGTCGAAGCACACGATCGGCAGTGCCGTCGCGTTGCGGAGTCGCCAACCGTCGTCGGAAACGCCCGTCCGCAGGCGGTCGCCGAGCGCGACGTCACGCTCGATCTGGGCGCCCACGCGCTCGCGCCCAGCGGCGGCCAGGGCGAGGAACACCTTCAGCCCGGCGAACCGACGCGACCATTGGAGCCCGGTCATGTAGGGGTCGACGCTGTGAGCGCTCGGCATGTAGCCGGCGTCCACGGCGAAGGCACGCTGGAGCCCGGTGACGTGCGGTGTGAGCAGCACGCCGGCGCCCATCGGGGCCGACAGCCACTTGTGGGCGTCGATGGTGACCGAGTCGGCACGCTCGATTCCGTCGAGCAACGGGCGGTACTCGTCGGAGAGTGCGACCGCGCCGGCCCAGGCGGCGTCGACGTGCAGGTGCAATCCCTGATCGGCCGCCAGCGCCCCCACCGAGGCGAGCGGGTCGATCGCACCGCCGCTCGTGGTACCGGCGGTCGCCACCACGAGGAAGGGGGCCCGGCCCGCCGACCGGTCGTCGGCGACCATGCGGCCCAGCTGCGCCACGTCGAGCCGGTGCGCCGCGTCGACGCCGACGCCCCGCACCGCCGACGCACCCAGGCCGGTCGCCTGCGCCAGCTTGGTGACGCTGTGGTGCGCCTCGGTCGAGGCATAGAGCACCGGACGGCGCTCGAGCCCGTGGAGCCCGTCGCCGGCGACCGAGGGGAAGGCCCGGTGTAGGGCGAGCAGGATCCCCAGCAGGTTTGCTTCGCTGCCGCCGGAGGTGAATTGGCCGGCCGATCCGGCCGGCAGGCCGATCCGGCCGATCAGCAGGTCGGTGCACGCCGACTCGATGGCGACAGCTGCCTGAGCGTGCGACACGACGGCGAGCTGGGGGTTGAACGCCGCCGCCAGCGCGTCGCCGACCACGCCCAGGAAGGTCGCCGCCGGGTTGAACAGTCCCAGGTAGCCGGGGTGGCCGGTGTGCACGATGCCGCGCCGCAGGATGCTCGCGACCTCGTCGAGCAGCTCGAGCGGGTCGGCGCCGTGCTCGAGGTCGATCGCCCGGGCCTCGGTCACGGCCGCCTCGGTCTCGGCGGGGCTCGGGACGACCGGCAGGTCGCCGATCCCTTCGAAGTGCGACGCCACGACACGGTGCAGCTGGGCGAACACCGCATCGCGGGCCGCGGCGTCGAGCTCGGGGGCGCTCATCGCCTGGTCATCGCGACGCGCTGGTCACCCGGTTCGACATGACTCGGAGGGTAGTGACGGGCGCAGTCGCCGGCGACGGATGTCAGCCGACCGCCGCTTTCCTCTGCTCGGCGGCCTGCTCGGCGGCGCGTCGCAACGCGACGCCGCCGTCGGCACCAGGTCCATCGCGCACGGCACCCTCCCGGCCCAGGGCGCTCGACGCCAGGGCCATCAGCGCGGTGACCGCCTCGTGCTGCAGCACCGGCAGCTCGTGGGCCGGGAACCATCGGACCTCGCGGATCTCGACCGACTTCGCGTGGGCACTGGCCGCGTCGACCCCCGCGGCCGGCCTGGCCCGGAACACGACATCGACGCGCTGCGGGGGGCCGTCGACCACGACGGCGGGCTCGCTGACCAGCTCGACGTCGAGACCGATCTCCTCCGCGACCTCGCGCCGGGCGCAGGTGGCGATGGCTTCGTTGCGCTTGATCAGCCCGCCGGGGAGGCCCCATGCCTCTCGGTACACGAGCTTGACCAGCAGGATCGACCCGTCGTCGCGCTCGATCACGCACGCCGCGCCCACGGTGAACGACGGTGCGGCGACGCGCACGATCCACCGGCGCAACAGGCGGGGGATGCGCCGCCAGACCAGGAGCAACGCCCTCTGCGTGGCAGCGATCACCCCGCCAGGGTACTCAGCCCGCAGCGCAGCTCGGCCCACCTCGCGTCACACGCTGTCCTCGTCCTCGTCACCGACGCGACGCCGCGCGGTCACCAGCGCGTCGAGCAGTGCCGGGGTGGCGGCGGCGACGGGCGTCCGCCGGGCGCCGTGGTCGACCGTCACCAGATCACGGCCGAACGCGTCGGTCACGGCGGCACCGGCTTCGCTGCAGACGAGGGCGCCGCCCAGGTAGTCCCACACGCCGTGTGCGGAGGGGCTGCAGTCCACGAAGCCGTCGAGCGTGCCCTCGGCCACGGCGCACAGGTCGAGCGCGGCGGCACCGAGCGTGCGGAACTGGCGCCACCCCAGTGGCTCTGCCGGGAAGCCGGAGATGCCGACCAGCGCGTCGCCCACGGACGTGCAGCCAGAGGGCCGCAGCGGCACGCCGTCGACCGACGCTCCCCCACCCCGGACGGCCGTGAACGTGCGCCCGTGGGGCAGGTCGACGACCAGCGCGGCCCGGGGGCCATCGCCGTCGACCGCGCACAGGCTGGTCGCGAACCACGGGATGCCGTGCGCCGCGTTCGTGCTGCCATCGAGCGGGTCGACCACCACGACGACCGGGCGATCGGCGGCGTGCAGGCCCGACTCCTCGGACAGCACGCCCACCCCACCGGCGTCGAGCACCTCGAGCGCGGCGGCGTCGGCCGCCAGGTCGCTCAGGTACTGGCCCGCCCGGGTGCCCGCCGGCCCCCAGTCGTCGAGACCGTCGAGCGCGGCACGGATCGTGATCGCCGCCTCGTGCAGCAGCTCGATCAACCGGTCGTCGGATGAGGGCATCGCGCGGGTCTACCAGGTGACACGTGGCAGGCTGGGCACGTGGCCGCCATCGACATCGCCGGTTTCGTGTCCGAGCTCAAGGACCACGCCATCGATCACGGGTTCCACGTGCACGACGAACGGCACTTCGTCGAGACGTATTCGCTGCGCCAGACCTGGGAGGTCGACCTGCACCCGGAGGAGGCGTGCGGCGGCCCGCTCGACCTGCACCTCGCCCTCGAGGTCGACCCGCGGGCGTTGCTGTCGTTCGAGGACGTGATCACGGGCCTGCCCGAGGACGAGGACCCGCCCGACACCTTCCACTTCCCCCTGGTCTTCAACTGGGCCCTGCCGCCGCTGCCCAAGGGGCCCGACCTGCTGATCCTGGCCACCGAGCTGGCCGGCATCGGGGGCACCGACCTGCCGCTCGAGGTGTCGGCCATCGACTCGTTCCCGTCGGTCACCGACGCGCCCGAGCGCAGCCTGGCCATCGTGTCCCGCATCGAGGTGTCGCTGGCCCGGGTGTTCCTGGGCCAGGAGCAGATGTGCGACGTGCTCGACACGTGCCTGGCCGTCAGTCGCTACCTGCTCGAGAACGCCGAGGGCTGGTTGGGCGAGACCAGCCTGTAGCGAGGGCCGCGACGCACGGGAGGGCCGCCCTCCCGGGCGACCCTCCCCCATCGACGTCGTTACCCGCCGCTGGTCAGCCGCCGTCAGGCTGCCCGTCGGCGCCGCCGTCGCTGAACTCGAACGAGGCCAGGATCGCCTCGGTCTCGGACCGACCGACCAGGTCGACGATGAGCATCTGCGACTCGGGCAGGTGCCACGCTCGGGGGTTGAACGTGAAGCCCGAGATCGCACACTCCGCCGCCCACTCGTCGTAGACCGCCGTCCTGTCGCCTACCGGCTCGCGGCCGGTGTCGACGGGTGCCGTTCCGTCCTCGCCGGCCACGACGCCGTCGAGCTCTCCCCCGGGGTCGTACGGCCGGTCGGGGCAGCGCATGACGTCGGTGCCCGTGTGCCAGCTCCAGTCGCCGTGGTCGACATAGGGACCTTGCTCGTACCCCGTCAGCTCGCCCCGGGCGAGCCGGAGGCCGGCGCAGTCTTCGATGCCCTCGGTCTCGACAGGGGCGACACACATCTCCGTGCCCGTGTTCCAGAGCACCGCCCATCCGGCCGGGATGTCGAACGTGGCGCTGCCGAACGTCACAGTGCCCGACTCGTTCGGGTCGGTCGCCGTGCCCCCGGGCTGGGTCGAGTAGCCGGGAGTGTCGTTGCGGCCGGCGGCGAGCGTCCCGGCGCCGACGGCCACCAGCGCCACGGCCGCAACGGCGGCGACCCGTGCCGCGGTCCGCCGGCGGCGCCGGCGGGTGATCGCCCGCCCGATCCCCGCGTAGGCGGCGGCGTCGGCGGGCGCCTTGGGAGCGAGGCCGGTGAGGCCGTCGCGCACGAGGTCCTCGGTGGTCGTCATCGCAGTTCCTCCAGGCGGGTCTCGAGTGCGGCGAGGCCGCGGTGCAGGTGGGACTTCACGGACCCCTCGGCGATGCCGAGCGCCTCGGCGATGTCGCGGACCGGGAGGTCCAGCCAGTAGCGCAGCACGACGCACTCGCGCTGGCGCCGGGGCAACCGGGCCAGCCCGGCGGCCACGACGTCGCGCCGGTGCCGCGCCTCGTCGGCGTCCGGTCGGACGTCGACGTCGGGCACAGGTGGTGGCTGCTTGCGCCGCTCGAGCCCCCAACGCCGGAGCCGTCCGCGGGCGAGGTTGCAGACTATCGACCGCAGGTAGGCCACCTCGCGGTCCGGATCGAGGATCCGATGCCGAGCAAGGTGGAACTTCGCGAACGCGTCCTGCACCACCTCCTCGGCCGTACCGGCGTCGTTCAGCAGCAGCCCCGCCAGGCCGACGAGCTCGCTGTAGCGCTCGCGGAAGAGCCTGGCCGTCACCGCCTCCGAGGTCGTGCTGTCCGCCGCCATGGTGCCCACCAGGGTCAACTGTCCCGCTTCCATACCCAACTGACGCGGGGGTGCCGCCCGGGGTTTACCGGATCCGGGATCAGCTCTTCGGTCGGGGGTCGGACTGCTGGATGGCGGCGATCACGTCGTCGGGTACGGGCAGCGGTTCGCAGCCGTGGGTGTCCTCGCACACGAAGTCGAACTGCGGCTCGGCGGCGCTGTGGCAGCTGGCGCAGCTGCTGCCGCTGAACCGGTTGATCACCTCGCTGCCGCCGCGGGTGACGATGGTGGTCCCCTGCGCCGTGGCGTCGAGCGTGAAGAACTCCCAGTCGTTCGATGCCGGGTCGAAGCCCGGCGCCCGCTTCACCATCGCCTCCTGCGGGATGAGCTGGATCACCGTGCCGACCGGGTAGACGCCGCCGTCCGGGCGCTCGGCCACGTCGACCGCCTCGTCCAGGTGGCCGAGCACATTGCTGACGAAGAACCCCCGCACCGGCGTCATGTCGGCCAGGGCGGTGAAGTCGTCGGCCTCGACCACGACGTCCTCGGGTTGGGTCGACGTCGTCGCCGCTCCGACATCGCCGCCGCCGGCGTCGTCGCCGCCGTCCGACCCGGAGGAGCAGCCCACGACGACGGCGAGGACGACCGGGATCGCGACGAGGACGACGTGCGAGACCGCACCGACCCCCCGCTTCGAGGTGCGCATGCCCGCACTCTAGGTAGCTCGACACCCGGCTGCTTGACCCAGGGCCAGGATGCCTGCCTCGCCGTGGGTCGCCTGGCGTCAGGTCCGCGTGAACGCGTCGGCGTGCTGCCCCGCCCACTGGTCGAACGTGCGGGGCTGACGACCGGTGATCGTGCGAACCGTGTCGACGACCAGCGAGTCGTCGTACTCGCCGTCGGTGAAGAAGCGGAAGAAGGCGTCGACGAACGGCGCCGGCGTGTCGGTCTGCATCTGGGCCCGTGCGTCGTCGTCGGAGAGCCCCTCGTAGCGGAGCGGTCGTCGGAGGACCTGCGCGAGCGATGCGACCTGTTCGCCCGGCGTCAACGGCTCCGGTCCGCTCAACGTCAGGGCCGTCCCCTCGTGGCCGGGTTCGGTGAGGACCGTGGCGGCCACGGCCGCGATGTCGGCGGGGTCGATCGAGGCGATGGGCACGGCGGGCCATGGCGCTCGCACGACGTCGCCCTGCACCAGTTGCGGGAGCCAGCGCAGAGCGTTCGAGTGGAACCCGCTGGGGCGCAGGACCGTCCACGGCACCCCCGAGTCGCGGACGGCGGCTTCGGCGTCGAGCCACATGCCGGTGATGGCGTTGTCGGGCTGGCCGCCGACGACGCAGCGGGACGTGAGCAGCACGACGTGCTCGACGTCAGCGTCACGGGCGAGTCGCAGGATCTCGCGCAGCGTGGAGAAGCCGCCCAGCAGGAACACCTTGCGGACGCCGGCCAGCGCAGGGGCGACGGTGTCGGGCTCCTCGAGGTCCGCGGTCACGACGTCGGCCGCGGCGGGAAGCGTGCCGAGGTCCGGGTTCCTCGTGAGGGCCCGGACACGGGCCCCCCGTTCCAGCAGGGCGCGGACGACCTCGTTGCCGACGTTGCCGGTGGCGCCGGTGACCAGGATCATGGCGTTCCGTCCAGCGTGTCGACGAGCGTCTCGCCCCCGGTCACCTCGAGGATCGCACCCGTCACCTGCGGGTTGGTCATGAGGAACACCGCGGCGTGGGCGATGTCGTCGGGTGTGCCCATCCGCTCGACCGGCATGGCGGCGGCGACACGGCGACGGAGCTCGTCGCGTTCCGTGTCGGAGAGGAAGGACCACATCTCGCTGTCGGTGTAGCCGGGCCGTATCGCGTTGACCCGGCGGGGCCCGAGCTCGATCGCCAGGGCTCGGGTGAGGCCTTCGACGGCGGCGAAGGCCGCGGTGATCATCGAGCCGTTGGCGGGCGGACGGACGACCGCACCGCCGGTCACGAACGTGATGGATCCCCCGGCGCGCAGATGGGGTGCGGCATAGCGGGCGGACATCCAGCTGCCGAAGAACTTGCCGTCCATGAACGTGCGCGCCGTCGCCAGGTCCTGTTCGAGGAACGCGCCGGGCGACCCGGGCGAGGCGGTGACAACCAGGTGGTCGAGCTCGCCGACGCTGTCGAACAGACCACGCACCGACGCCTCGTCGGTGATGTCGACCTCGAGCGCCTGGACGCCGGAGACGGGTTCACGGTTCGCCACCGGGCGGCGGCCGGCCGCGACCACCTTGGCACCGAGTTGGGCCGTCGCTCGCACGGTGGCCAGGCCCATGCCGCTGGTGCCGCCGACGACCACGACCCGCTGGCCGTCCAGGGTCACCACGACGACACCTCCAGCAGCGCCTTGCCCCGCACCTGGCGCCCCAGCAGAGCGGCGGCGGCGTCGGCGGCCTTCTCCCACGGGCCCCGCCAGCCGACCTGTGGGTCGAGCTCGCCGGCGGCGACGAGCCCCACGAGGAAGGCCAGGTCCGGCCCGAAGCCGGGGCCGACGGCGAAGGCCTCGATGCGGGTGTCCCCGCCGCGCAGCCGGGCCTGCTCGAAGTCGATCGTGGTGGGATCCAACGACGCCATCCCCACGCTCTGCACGCTGCCACCCGGCTCGAGCAGCGCGAAGGCGTCCGCCAACGTGCGACCGCCCACGTTGTCGAGCGCCCCGTGCACCGGCTCGGAGACGCCGTCGAGACCGACGACCACCTCGGCCGCGCCGAGGTCGGCGAGACCCTCACCCCGCGCCGCGCTACCGACCGAGGCCACGACGTGCGCGCCCGCTCTCGTCGCGAGCTGCACGGCATACCGCCCCACACCGCCCGAGGCGCCGGTGATCAGCACCCGCCGCCCGACCAGCGAGCCGAGCTGCCGCAGGGCACGCAACGCCGTCACGCCGGCCACCGGCACCGCGGCGACCGTCGCCAGGTCGACGCCGTCGGGCACCACCGCGAGCTCGCCGACGTGGACCGCCCGCCGCTCGGCCCACCCGCCCGACCAGCCGAACGTCACGACCCGCGTGCCGGGCGGCGGCCCGGACCCGTTCGCGGCGGCCGACAGCACGACCCCCGAGGCGTCGAACCCGGGCACCGCGCCAGGGACCCCGCGCTCGCGCAGGAAGGCGACATCGGCGAAGTTGAGCGAGGTCGCCGCCACCCGGATCACGACCTCCGACGGGCCAGGCGTCGGTTCGGGCGTCTCCCCCAGGCCGATGCCCTGTGGCGCCTCGGGGTCGTAGAGAAGCGCTCGCATCAGCGGACAGCTCTGGTGGCGGGCGTCGACATGGGCAGGCCTCCTAGGCACGATGGCGGACCGTTCGGTCCGGGACCGTTAGGTCCGTTATAGGTTGATGGGCGCAGTGATGTCAACGCTTCCGCTCGTCATCCCCGTTGGACCGTTCGGTCCGCTACCGTGTGGGACACCCCAGGAGGTCGGCCATGGCACGCAAGCGCGCAGCAGGGACGCGTGATCGCATCCTGGACAGCGCGGCGCGCCTGTTCCAGGAGCACGGCGCACGAGCCGTCGGGACGCAGCAGATCATCGACGACTGCGGCTGCGGCAAGAACCTGCTGTACCGCGAGTTCCCCAGCAAGGACGATCTCGTGGTCGCCTACCTCGAGCGCTGCCAGCAGGAATGGACCGCGGTCATGGAGGACGCGACCCGGCCCCACGCCGACGATCCCGCCGGTCAGCTCGTCGCCATGGTGCAGGCCGTGGCCCAGCCAGATCGCCGCCCCCGACTACACGGGCTGCCCCTTCCGCACCACCCACACCCAGTTCCCCGACGACCATCCCGTCCACCGGGTGACCGTCCGGCACGTCGAGAACCTGCGGGCTCAGCTGCCTCGGGCTCGCCGAACGAGCAGGGGCACGAGATCCGCGTGACCTGGCCGACCGGATCATGCTGATCATCGACGGGCTGTACATCAACGGCGCCGTGCTCGGCTCCCGGGGCTCAGCCACGTCGGCGGTGGCCTTCGCCGACGACGTGGTCCGCGGCTCGATCGACTCCGCTCGGCGCTGAGCCACGCCCGCGGCTGCCGCCGCGGCCCTCGGGCGACGTCTCTATCCGTCAGCCCAGGGATGGGTCGACGACGCCGTCCGTGAGGTCGTGGAGGGACGGGATGACGGCGTCGGCGCGGGCCAGCTCCGCGGGGTCGGGCGGGTAGGTCCGGGTGGGGACGGCGACGACCCGCATGCCGGCCGCGCGAGCGGCCCGCAGGCCGTTGGTCGAGTCCTCCACGGCGGCCATCCGCCCGGGTGCGGTGCCGAGCCGCCGGGCGACCTCCAGGTAGACGTCCGGGGCGGGCTTGCCGGCGCTCACCTCCTCTGTCGAGATCGCCACGGAGAAGGACGCGGCCAGCCCGGACGCGTCGAGCGTCCGCTCGATGAGGCGGGTCGGAGATGACGACGCCATCCCCAGCGGCCAGCGCCGGGCCACGCGCCGCACGGCGTCGACGGCGCCCGGGAGCAGCGGCGGCAGGTCGGCGTGGCGGGCGGCCATCTCGTCGACCACCCGGTCCGCGATCTCCGCCACGGGGAGCGCCACGCCCAGGTCGTCGTGCAGGTACTGCGCCCACTCCATGGTCGCCATGCCCATCATCCGACGGTCGGCGCCGTCTGCCCAGCGCCCACCATGGGCGAGCACCAACCGGCGGCGGACGTCGGTCCAGGTGGGCTCTGAGTCGACGAGCACGCCGTCGAGATCGAATGCCACAGCGTCGATCACCACGGCCCCGTCCTACTACGGACGACATCGCCGGCCGGCTCACCGAACGGCGTTGGCACGGCGTTGCTCCTGTCGTAGTGTGAGTGCATTCAGATTGTGAACTGACATGCCTACGGAGGCCGACGATGACCACTCACCCTGATCTGGACGCGCCGACATCGGAAGAGGTGCCGGATCCGGTGGCGCCCGACGGGTTCCACATCCGCGCGGCGACGTTCCAGCCCGTCCGCGTCGACTACGCCCGCGAGGTCCTGGCGGACCGTCTGGGCCTCGACCCCACGGGCACGCGCGTGCTGGTGGTCGGCAGCGGCCGCGGGCTGCTCGCCCGGGAGCTGGCCCGGCTCGGCTTCGCCGTCACGGGGCTCGATCCGTCCGCGGCCGCCGTCCGCTCGGCGGTCGACGCCACAGCCGCGGAGGGCCTGGTGGCGAACTACGAGGCGGGCGACCCCCACCGGCTTCCTTACCCTGACGGCGCGTTCGACGTCGCCTACTACGCCGACACGTTCGAGACCACGCACGACCTCGACCGGGTCCTGGCGGAGGCGGCGCGAGTGCTGCGGGACGGGGGCGCTCTGCTGTACGACACGGTCAACCGGACCAGGCTGAGCCGGCTGTTCTACCTCGGCGCCCTGCAATCGTGGCGTTGGACCCGCATCATGCCCCGGGGCCGGTACGCCTGGGACCGGCTGCGTCCCCCCGAGGAGCTCGCCGCCGCGCTGGCCGAGCACGGGCTCCACAACGAGGACGTCCGGGGGTTCCTCCCTGCCAGCCCGTTGCGGTTGGTCAGGGCCACGCTGCGGGCACGGCGCGGCGACATCGACGACGAGGAGCTGGCCCAGCTCGCGGGGATGCACCTCTACCCGGCAGGAAAGGGCGGCCCGGTCACATACGTGGGGTTCGCCGTTAAGCAGCCGTGACGCCATGAGCCGCGCCGACTTCCGAGCGATGCACTGCTCGATGGCCCGCGCCCTCGACGTGATCGGCGATCCCTGGACCCCACTCGTGCTGCGCGACCTGTACCTCGACCTGAACCGCTTCGACGAGCTCGCGACCGATCTCGGGATCTCGCGCAACCTGCTGACGACGCGGCTCGAGCACCTCGTCGCCGCCGGCGTCGTCGAACGGCACCGGTACCAGGACCACCCGCCACGCCACGAGTACCGGCTCACCGCCGCCGGACAGCGAGCTGGTCCCCGTGCTCATGGCCCTGACCGCCTGGGGCGACCGATGGGTCGGACCGGACGCCGGCCCGCCCATCCTGTTCCAGCACGCCTGCGGCGAGGTCGTCGCCCCGACCGTCACCTGCCCGGCCTGCCACGACACGATCACCGTCGACACCATCACCACCCGGCCCGGCCCCGGCCGGCGCGCCGCCCCCGGCACCCAACTCCTCGGAGCCCGCGGCGCGAGCTCCGTGGAGCCGGCTGAACCCGCGGGCGTCGCCGTGCCGCCAGCCGGTGCGGGGCACCACTAGATCGACCAGGGTGTCGAGCCTGCTGGGGCCGCAGCCTCATCGCGGCGGCTGGGGATCACCGCGTCCGGCGTGCCGCCCCAACGGGCGCAACACACTCGGTCCGTCGGGAGCTCGGTGCTCAGTATGGTCACCACAACACCGCGGATCCCCACGCGATCTCGTGGTTCCCACGCCTGCTCGACCTGTGTTCGGGAGGACCCGACATGGCCGCCCTGACAGTGATGACCTGGAACGTCCAGAACCTGTTGCCCGTCGGGCACGAGGACGGCCCGGACACGGAGGAGGAGTATCGAGCCAAGCTGGCCGCCCTCGCCGCGGTGATCGACCGCGTCGAACCTGACGTGTTGGCGCTGCAGGAGGTCGGGCCCGAGCAGGTGCTCGCCGACCTCGACGCCGCGTGCACCACCGACTTCGACGACCGGCTGGCCGGCATCCCGGACGACCGCGGCATCAGGGTCGCGCTCCTGTCCCCCCGCCGCCTCTCGAACCGGACCGACACCCGGGACTTCCCTGACGGCGTCCTCCCGGTCCAGGCCCGAGACCTGGTGTTCGACGACCCGGACACCGCCGCCAACGAAGCCCTGACGGCGGTGGCCGGACGTGGTGTGCTGTCCGCCACGGTTCGATCCGGGAGCGAGCGGGTCACCGTCGTGACCTGCCACCTGAAGTCGAAGCTCCTCTCCTATGACCGGCAGCCCGGAGTCGTCGGCGGCCGCGCGTTCGCTCCCAACGACGAGGGAGAGCGCCTCCGCTACGCGGGCTACGCGCTCTACCGCCGGACCGCCGAGGCCATGACGTGTCGCGCCACGCTCGACCGCGTCTTGACCGCCGACGGCGACCAGCCGGGCGCGGGTCCCGGAACCGGCAGGGACACCCCGGTCATCCTGCTCGGCGACCTCAACGACGAGCCCCTCGCCGCGACGACCCAGATCATCCAGGGCCCCGCCGGGTCCGAGATCGATTTCCGGCCCGGCTCGGGGTTCAACAGCGGCGACCAGGGCGACGGCTACCGGATGTGGAACCTCCACCGGCTCCTCCCGCCGGAAGGCCCCGGCTACACCCGCATCTACAGAGGCCGCGGCGAGCTGATCGACCACATCTTCGCCTCACACCGGCTGGTCAACCCCGGCAACGTCCCCGCGGTCGAGATCGTCGCGGCCACTCCCCTGCCATCGGTTGACGACGACCCGAGCCCGCGACCACCCGCCCCCACGGACCACGCCGCCGTCGTCGCGACGTTCACGGTCTAGCCACTCAGGGGCGAAACGCAGACGGTTCGGGTCGTGAGCTACCAATGGCGGGGATGGACGATGTTCCGAACGGCTTCGTTGCAGACCTCAGGCACCTGCGACCGTGGCCCGAGCTGGCCGACACACTCTGGCGGTCACCGCGCCTCGTCGAACTGACCTACGGCCGTCTGTGGAGGCTGGTCGCAGACGTCCTCCCGCCGCCACCCGCTCGGATCCTCGACGTCGGCTCCGGCACAGGCGTGCTCGCCCTCGAGACCGCGCGGGCCGGCCACGACGTCACGGCCATCGACGCCGACGCGGGCGCGATCGACGTGGCCCGGCGTTCGGCGGGCGACTGCGCGCCCGGGCGGTTGACATACCACCAGTGCGACGTTGGCTCGTGGGACGCCGACACGGGCAGCTTCGATGTGGTCACGACGATCCGCACGCTCCACCATGTGCCCGACCCCGCGGCCGCGCTCGGCCGGATGCGGCGGTGGCTGCGCCCCGGTGGGCTGCTGGTGTGCATCGACTTCCTGCACGATCGCTTCGATCGCCGCGCCGCGCGCTGGCTGGCCGAGTTGCGAGGGCTCCTGGAGGCCGCGGGGCAGCTCCGCAGCGACGCCCCCCTGCCGCTCGGCCCCGACGCGGCGACGGATCGCATCGAGTGGGAGTGGGAGCAGGAACACGTCGTGGAGCACGAGCTCAACGCATCGGCCGACATCGAGCGACCTCTGCACCGTCTGTTCCGGGCAGACGCCGTGTCGTGGCACCCGTATCTGTACTGGGACCTCGTGGTCGGCCTCGACACGGGAAACCCGCACACAGACGCGACGATCGGTCAGCTGATCGCCGACTGGGAGGACTCGTCCCTGGCGGCGGGAGACCTGCCCGCCGTGCTCTTCCGCTTCGTGGGTCGCGCGCCGCACACAGCGCCCGCTAGCCCCGCGTCACGCGTCGCCGCGTCTCGATCCGGACCCCTGCAGCGGGAGGGTGACCACGAGCCGGGCGCCGCCCGACGGGGCCTCGGTGGCGGTGGCGTCGCCACCCATGGCGTGGGCCAGCTCGCGCACGATGGCGAGGCCGAGCCCGGTCCCGGTCCCGGCCCGGGCGGCCGGCCGGGCACTGGTGTGGAGACGCTCGAAGACGGCGGGCCGGTCTGCAGCCGGGATCCCCGGGCCGTCGTCGTCGACCACGACCAGCGCGTGGTCGAGGTCGAGGCGGACCTCGAGGTGGACCCGGGCGGCGGCGTGGCGACCGGCGTTGTCGAGCAGGTTCGCGATGACCTGGGCGAGCCGGTCGGGGTCACCGTCGACGACGACGGGCGCGGCCGGCACGGTGATCGAGACCGCGAGGCCAGAGTCCTCGAGCTCGGGCCGGAGACCCTCGAGCGTTCCCGCGGCGACGTCGCGGAGGTCGACGGGCGCGACGAGCAGCGTGAAGGCCCGCGCCCGCAGGCGGGCGAGGTCGAGCAGGTCCTGAACCAGCCGGTCGAGCCGGGCGGCCGCGACGCGGATCGTCTCACCCGCCGCGGCGGGGTCGGGAGCGGCGCCGTCGGCGAGGGCCTCCGCCCAGCCGCCGATCGAGGTGAGCGGCGTGCGCAGGTCATGCGACACCGACAAAAGGAAGTCGCGCTCCGCCTGGCTCGCCAGCTGCAGCGAACGCGCCATCGCGTTGACCGACCGGGCCAGGCGGGCCAGCTCGTCGTCCCGCGACCCCGTGCTCGGCTCCGGCACGCGGGCGTCGAGGTCGCCCTGCGCGATCCGGTCCGCCGCGGCGGCCGTGGCCGCCACCGGTCGCGCCAGCGTGCGCGCCAGCGCGAACGCGGCAGCGACGCCGGCCAGCGCGGTCGCCGCCCCGGCGACGACGAACCAACGGCCGGCGGCACCGAAGTCGGCGTCGACCGTGTCGGTCAGCAGAACGGCCCGCGAGGCCGGGTCACCGGGGACCGTGACGAGCGGTGCTGCCGCATACGCCCGGTCTCCGCGTCGGGCGGACACTCGGTCACCGGCGCGGAGTTCCCGGGTGTCGCCGGCGGCCAGCCAGGCGGGCGGGGTGTCGAGTGAGAACAGGCGCACGTCGTCGACGCCGAGTGACTCCTCGAGGCTGCGGGCCACCGCTCCTACCCGCGCCGGTCGCACCTC
This sequence comes from uncultured Acidimicrobiales bacterium, assembly GCA_963735395.1. Lineage (GTDB taxonomy): Bacteria > Actinomycetota > Acidimicrobiia > Acidimicrobiales > VFJN01 > ZC4RG19. Next base: position 520,631 of record CAVTKV010000007.1, read on the forward strand.
CGCCAGCACCTCGGCCAGTGCCTGGGCCTGGTCGGCCAGCGCGCCCTCGCCGCGCTGTCGCGCGTCGATCCGGGTGAGCGCGAGCGTGCCGGCGCCGACGACCGCGACGCTGGCGATGACGGCCCCCACGATCGCGACGACCAGGCGACGACGCATGGAGCACTACCCCAGGCGGTAGCCGGTTCGGCGGAGCGTGGCGAGGGGCAGGCCGTCGCCCAGCTTGCGTCGGAGCTGTCGCACGTGGACATCGACTGTCCGCTCGTCGCCGAAGAAGTCGTAGCCCCATGCCAGGTCGAGCAGCTGCCGGCGGGACAGCACGACGCCGCGGTTCTCGGCGAGTGCCGACAGCAGCGCGAACTCGCGGGGCGCCAGGCCGATCACCTCGCCGCCACGGCGGGCCTCGTGGCGCTCGAGGTCGACGTCGATGTCGCCGACGGCCACGGTGGCGGCGGGTGCGCCGGTGCCGGTGCGGCGCAGGATGGCCTGCACCCGGGCGACCAGCTCGCGCGGCGAGAACGGCTTGGTCACGTAGTCGTCGGCGCCCAGCTCGAACCCGCGCATCCGGTCGGCCTCGTCGCCCCGGGCGGTCAGGACCAGGATCGGCACGCGGCTCTCCGCCCGGAGCCGCCGGCACACCTCGAGCCCGTCGATGCCCCCGGGCAGGCCGATGTCGACGACCACCAGCGCGGGCCGGTGCTCGGCCGCCAGCCCGAGCCCGCCGTAGCCGTCGCGGGCACGTTCGACCGCCAGGCCGGCCCGCCCCAGGTAGAGCGCGACCAGGTCGGCGATCTGATCGTCGTCCTCGACGACGAGCACGACGGTCCTGTCCTGCATCGGGCCGTATGGTCTCACCCCGCCGATCACGGCGTCAGGACGGACCGACAGGCCTGCTCGGCGTGGGCGCCGGTGCGTCGCCCAGCCGCTCAGCCCACCGGCGCGACGGATGCACCGAACGGCGCGCCGAAGGGGTCGACCACCTCGACCTCGACCGGTTGGCCACGCCTGCCCTCCAGCTCGACCTGGTCGACGGTCCACACGTGCAGCATGCGACGCGTGTCGGCGCACGGCGCGTCGGCGGTGGCGAAGTAGGCCGGGCACGCCGGGTTGTGGCTGTGCCACACGACCAGGTCCCCCGCGTCCGACGGCGCCGCCGTACCCGGCGGCACCACGAAGAACGCCCCCAGCAGGACAGGGTCGCCACCAGTGCCCGTGCCGTAGAGGAGCCCGTTGGGGCGGCCGGGGTCGAGCACATGCCCGTCGCTGGCGACCGACGGGTCGAGGTAGTGCGCGGTCTGGCCCCGCGGTCGGCGCGGTGCCTGGTAGCCGGCAGCGACGGCGTCGTCCACGTCGGCATAGCGGGCGAGGGTCGTGCGGACGTCGTCGACCAGTCCGTCGGCGGCCTGGCGCTCGCCATCGGTGGCGTCCGCGTACCGCTGCTCGTAGGGCGCGAGCGGATCGTGATCGTGACCCGGACCAGCTCGGCGATCGGCGGTGCCCCGCCCGCCCGAGCCGTCCCCCTCCCCCGGGGCCGTCGTCGCTGGGTGGGCGTGCGCCGCATCGTCGCTGCCTGCACCGTCACCGGTACCGGCGGCATCGGCGGGCGCCTCCCCGCCCCGCGCCGCGATGACGGCGGCGGCGACCACGGCGACCGTCGCGAGGGAGACCGCGGCGATGACGCCGATGCGCCGGACGACTCTGCGCCGACCGACCGGGGCCTGGACGCCTGGGCCGGTTGCGCCGTCGCCGGCGGAGGGGGTGTGCTCGTCGCTCATGTGGGCTCCCATCTCACGCATCGGCCAGGCACGCGTGCACCCGGTCCACTCACGGGGTTGACCCTGCCTCCGCGAGATGAGGGCCGCGTGATGGCACGAGGCACCCTCATGTGTCCCTAACGCCGCGGCGCGACGGTGGCCGCGCTGCGGTCGGCGCCGCCGCCGCGCGATCACGGAGGAGGTCGCGGATGTCCACACGCGTACGCCGACGCGCCTACCTCGCCCTGGCCGGCGCGGCCGTCCTCGTGGCCGCCGCGTCGGGGATCGCGTCCTGCCATGCGGTGACCCCGCGCGTCACGTACTCGACCTGGGAGTTCGAGGGCTTCGACGTCGTGTCGTACATCCCCGACGATCCGACGGGCGTCGTCTACGTCTTCCACGGCAGCCGCGGCAACGCCACGTTCGCCACCAAGGTCGAGACGACCGACACGCTCAACGAGATGATCGACCGGGGCTACGGGTTCGTGTCCACCGAGAGCACCGAGCGCACGGGCAACAGGCGCTGGAACGTGTTCGACCCGTCGCCTGCGACCAACCCCGACCTCGGCAGGCTCGAACGACTCCAGCAGCAGATCGTCGACACGACCCCGGTCACGACGACCACCCCGCTGGCCGGCATCGGCATGTCCAACGGTGCACGCTTCGTCAGCCTGTGGGGCCAGACCTGGGCGGATGCCGGCTACCCCGTCGAGGCCATCGCCATGGTCATGGGCACCATCGCTCCCCCGGTCACCACGGGCGGCGGGCTCACCGTGCCCACCTTCTTCGTCACCGCCGAGAACGACTTCACCTCGCCGCCCGGGCCGATCATCGCCAACCACGACACGACCGCCGCCCAGGGAACGCCGACCGATCTGGTCGTCGCCGACGAGCAGCCCCTCGGCCGCGACCGGTTCCTGCGGATCCCCGGCATCGACGAGGCCGGGGCCGACGCCACGTTCCAGGCCCTCGTGGCCGCCGGCTCGTGGGACGCCTCCGGCCAGCGCCTCCTCCCGATCGAGGACGTCGTCGCGCGGGCGGGCACCACCGGTCTTCCCGCGTCGGTCGAACCCATGCGCAACGACATCCTCGATCAGTGCGCCGTCGTGCTCGCCGTCCACCAGATGCGAGGCGACATCAAGGTCCCGGTCGGGGACTTCTTCGACGCGCATCTGAGCTGAGAACGTCGCGCCGGCGTCGGCCGCCCAGGAGCCGCTCGCTCTTGTGTCAGTCGTTGCGGGCACGGACAGGGTCGGCGGAAACCGCTAGCGTCACGGCTCGAGACCGCACGCCTCGGGGGGTCGCCGTGGTGCAAAGCCGACCAATCCATCGGATCCTGGCCGCGTTGCTCTGCGCGGCCGCCGCCACCGCCATCGGCGCCGCGCCGCCGAGCTCGGCGGCAACGGTGCACGAGCGCCACGGCCGGCCGCCGGTGGTGCGCTTCGCCACGTTCAACGCCTCCCTGAACCGCAACGCCGCGGGTCAGCTCGTCCAGGACCTGTCGACCCCCGACAACGCCCAAGCCGCGACAGTGGCGGAGATCGTCCAGCGGGCACGGCCCGACGTGCTCCTGATCAACGAGTTCGACTTCGACGCCGACGGGACCGCCGCTCGCCTGTTCCAGGAGAACTACCTGTCGCTGCCGCACAACGGCGCGGCGCCGATCGAGTATCCGTACCGCTTCGTCGCCCCGTCGAACACCGGCATTCCGTCCGGCCTGGACCTCAACAACGACGGATCCGTCGGTGGGCCCGACGACGCCTTCGGTTTCGGCTTCTTCCCGGGCCAGTTCGGCATGGCCGTGTACTCGATGCATCCGATCGAGCTCGACGACGTCCGCACCTTCCAGACGTTCCTCTGGGCCGACATGCCCCGGGCCCTGCTGCCTGACGATCCGTCCACCCCCGAGCCCGCCGACTGGTTCTCCCCCGAGGAGCTGGCCGCCGTGCGCCTGTCGTCAAAGTCGCACTGGGACCTGCCGGTCGACATCGACGGGCGCGTCGTGCACCTCCTCGTCAGCCACCCGACGCCTCCGGTCTTCGATGGGCCCGAGGACCGCAACGGGCGACGCAACCACGACGAGATCCGCTTCTGGGCCGACTACGTGACGCGGGGGAGGGCGTCGGCCTACATCTACGACGACGCCGGGCAGCGGGGCGGACTGGCGCCCGGGGCCCGGTTCGTCATCGCCGGCGACCAGAACGCCGACCCGCTCGACGGCGACAGCGTGCCCGGCGCCGCCCAACTGCTCCTCGAGCACCCACGGGTGAACACATCGGTGACGCCGGCGAGCGACGGTGCGGTCGACGCGGCCGCCCGCCAAGGCGGCGCCAACCTCACCCACCGCGGCGACCCTGCGATCGACACCGCGGACTTCGCCGACTCGGCACCGGGAAACCTGCGGGTCGACTACGTGCTGCCGTCCCGCCCGCTGCGCACCGTCGACGCAGCCGTGTTCTGGCCCACCGCTGACGACCCGCTGTTCCGTCTGGTGGGTGACTTCCCCTTCCCCAGCTCGGATCACCGCCTCGTCTGGATAGATGTCGCTGTGCCCGGAGGGCCGCACCGCTAGGGAGCCCCGTACTCGCCGCCCGGTGATCGGCGGACCTGGTGTCGAGTCAACCAGTCAAGCGCCGTAGTCGTTCTGGCGCTCTCGCCGCTCGGCCAGGCGGGCGGCGTAGGCCGCGGCCTCGGTGCGCCGGCTCATCCCCATCTTGGACAGCAGGTTGGACACGTAGTTCTTGACCGTCTTCTCGGCCAGGTACAAGCGCTCACCGATCTGGCGGTTGGTCAGGCCCTCGGCGATGAGCGCCACGATCTTGCGCTCCTGCTCGGTGAGACCGGGGAGGTCGTCGTCGGGTCGGTGGCGAATGCGCTCGAGCACGCGGGTGGTGACGGCCGGGTCGAGCAGCGCCTCGCCCCGGCCGACCCGTCGGATTCCGTCGACCAGGTCGGTGCCCCTGACCTGCTTCAGCAGGTAGCCCGACGCCCCCGCCATGATCGCCGCGTAGACGGCCTCGTCGTCGGCGAACGACGTGAGCATCACGCACCTGATCTCGGGATGGCGGGACCGGATGTCTCGGCACACCTCGATGCCGTCGCCGTCGGGCAGGCGCACGTCGAGCACCGCCACGTCGGGCCGAGTGGCGGGGATGCGGCCGAGCGCCTCCTCCGCGGTGCCCGCCTCGCCCACGACCTCCAGGTCGTCCTCGACCTCGAGGAGCTCACGCACCCCGCGGCGAACCACCTCGTGATCGTCGAGCAGGAACACGCGAACCATGCGCCAAGTATCGCCGCGCTGAGAGGGATGCAGACGAAAGTGAGGATTGTGGCGGGACTTCTGGCCCTACGGGCCGAACAGACCGATTCGTACCGTGGCTGGTGACCGGACTGGGCCGGCAGAACGAGAGGATCTGAGATGAGTGTTCAATCGAACGAGCGGACCATCACCAGCCACGAACATCAGCCCGAGGACGTCATCCCCCTGCGACGGCGAGCGATCGACAAGGTTCTCATCGGGTTCGGCCTGATCGCCGCGATCGTGTTCGCAGTGGCCGCCGGCCTGCTCACCTGGGGCGCCAACTTCGCCAACGACTACGTCCACGACGAGCTGTCATCGCAGAACGTCTTCTTCCCCGACGAGGCCAGCCTCACCGAGGAGGGGCGTGAAGATCTCGTCGAGTACGCGGACGAGCAGGTCACCACCGGCCCGGAGGCCGAGGCCTACGCGAGCTACATCGGCGGCCACCTCGAAGGCATCGCCAACGGCCAGACCTACTCCGAGATCGACGACCGAGGCGCCGCCGCCGCCGTCGAGGAGGCCAGGGAATCGGGGGCGAGCGAGGCCGAGATCGCCGACCTGCAGGCCACCGCCGACGAGCTGCGGGGCCAACGGGACAGCCTGTTCAGAGGTGAGACGCTCCGCGGCCTGCTGCTGTCGAGCTACGCCTGGTCGACCATCGGCCGGATCGCCGGCATCGCCGCCTGGGTCGCCTTCGCCGGCGCCGCTGTCCTGGCCGGCCTGGTCGTCGCCGGGGCGGTCCACGTCCGCCGCTCGAAGCCGTGAGAGCCGAGTAGCACGCCCACGATGCCCCACCAGGCAGATGATCGCCGGCTCCTCGGGAGCCGGCGATGCTCTCGGTTCCGCCGTCCACACACGAGGGCGGCCCGCGGGGACGGCCCGCCCACCTCAGTCGCTGCTGTGCGCGTCAGGGTGCAGCATCTGTTCGACCGCGGGGGCGTAGAGCTGGACGATCCGTGCCGGATCTGCGCCGGTGAGCGAGGGCGTCCGCAGGGAGCGAAGCATGGCCGACAGGCCCATCAGTTGGGCGCAGACGAGCTCCGCCCGCAGGGCGTCCTCAGGCCCGGAGAGCCGCTTCGCCAGTCGGTCGATGAAGCCGGTGCGCAGGCGCTCGCGCACGCCGGAGGGTGCGTCGTGCGTGCGGCCGATGAACAGGGTGGCGAGGAAGGGGTTGACGGCCTGGGGCCAGGACTGGATGGCCACCACCTCGGCAACCAGATGTCGCGCCAGCTCGGCATCGGGGGCGTCGAGCAGGCCGTCGAAGTGCCCGGCGAGGTCGGCGGCCGCGAGGAAGAGCTTGTCCTTGGTGCCGAAGTACTTCATCACGAGGGGTGCACTGACGCCGGCGTCGGCGGCGATCATCCGGATCGTCACCTCGGAGTACGGCGTGGCCGCGAAGCGGGACATCGCCGCCCGCAACACCGCGGTGCGACTGTCGCCGGCGGCGAGCGCCGGCGCGGGAGCCGCGGTGGGCACGCCGATCGCCGGGCTCATCGCACTCGCCCCGAGGGGATGGAGCGGGCGAGCCCGGCCGCACCCAGGGCGGCAGCCCCGCCGACGATGTTGAGGACGAGGAAGGCGCTCGCCGACGGGTAGCTGTGCCCCGCGGCGACCATGGTCAGCGACACCAGGATGGCGGTGGCCGCCGCGCTGCCCACGGCCGCGCCGGCCAGGCGGCTGAGCGCGTTCGCCGCGTTGGCGGCGGCGGTCTCGGAGACGGGGACATTGGCCATGATCAGCGCTGGCAGCGCACCATAGGCCAGACCCACACCCGAGTAGATGACCATCGCCGCCACGGACAGATGCCAGAGCTCGGTGTGCAACACGATGCGGGTGAGGTAGCCGGCGCCGATCAACAGGCTGCCGACCAGCAGCGTGACACGGGGGCTGCGGGCGGCGCTGAGCCGGGCCGACAGCGGCGAGGTCGCGATCATCATCAGCGAGCCAGGCAGCTGACACAGCCCGGCGACCAGGATCGACCGCCCGAAGCCATGGCCCGTGACCGCCGGCAGAGTGACCAGGTCGATCGTCCCGAAGAACTGGCAGAACATCGCGAATCCGACAAGAACAGAGGCGATGTTGGTCAGCAGCACGGGACGGCGCAGGATCGAGGCGAGGTCGACGACCGGGTCGGGGCACCGGCGCTCCCACGCGACCCACACTCGTCCGACGACGAGAGCCCCGGCCAGCGTGGCGATGGTCGGCAACTCGGTCCACCCCCAGTCGGCGCCCTTGCTGACCACGAGTAGCAGTCCGAGGAGTGCGAGCGAGAGCCCGATCGCGCCGACCAGATCGAAGCGGGCCGGTGTGCGGAGAGGGGATTCCGGGACGGCGAGGGCCACGAGCACCAGTGCGAGCGTGCTGACACCGACGAGGACCCAGAACAGGGCGTGCCACCCCAGGGAGTCCGCCAGGAGCCCGGAGAGCGGCAGGCCCATCCCGCCACCGAGGCCCAACGTGGCGCTCACCAGGGCGATGCCACTGCCCACCTTGTCGGGCGGGAGCTCGTCGCGCAGGATGCTGATGCCGAGGGGGATCACGCCGATGGCCAAGCCCTGCAGCGCTCGACCCACCAACAGCACTGCGAGCGACTGCGCCAGCGCTCCCACCAGGGAGCCGGCGACCAGCACGCACAGGCTCACGAGCACCATGCGTCGCTTGCCGTACATGTCCCCGAGCCGGCCGACGACCGGGTTGGCGACGGCGCCGGCGAGCAGCGTCACGGTCGCCACCCACGAGGTGGCCGTGGTCGAGGACCCCAACAGGTCGGGGAGGGCGGGAAGCAGCGGGAGGACGAGCGTATGGGTCAGCGAGACGACGAACCCCGAGAACGCCAGCACGGCGATCGCAACCGAGGCCCGAGGCCGGGACGGGGCGCGCACGGCCACGGCGGAGCCGGACGGGGTCGCAGCCGCCGCAGTAGGAGGGACGATTGCGAAGGTCTCGACGGCGCCATGCGCCCCAGCGGGTGAACGCGTGGTCACCCGGCCCAGTTGAACACGTGTTCACCCCGGGGCGCAATGCCGCCTCGGTCACGCCCGCAGCAGGTTGCCTGCCGGTGGATGTGCCGTGGGCTGGGCGGCCTCTCAATCGCGCCGATGACGAATGACGCGGCGGACCGCCGCCCATCGAGAGCGCCGACGCGGTCGCCGCCGCGTCATGATCGGGTCCTGGCGGAGGCCCCACGGCCACGACCCGGGCTGCATGCGGTAGTTGCCGTCGGTCATATCCGGTCCCTTCAGGATGGAAGCGCGGATGCCGCGGTCGCGGATCGCATCCACGACGCGAGAGTCGCTGACCCGGCTTGACGGACCCTTGGCGGTCCCTTGCATCGACGCACGTGTCCCCGCGTCGCAACGGTGACTTCGTCTCGACCGAGCACATTCCGTGCCGCATGCGGTTCGGACCGCGCTGGGAGGGGAAGGAATGGTCCAACGATTCGATCCGACTCAAGCGAGGTCGCCATGCGACTCCTCAAACACCATCCCGACGAGACCAACACCGACGAGCCCGGCGCCGACGAAGCTGCGGTCGAAGAGCGCCGGGTCCAAGAACCGGCGGACGAAGCGGCAGCACCCGCACGCCGAAGCCCGACCGGGCACCGCTGGGGCAGGAGAACCGTGACAGTCCCCCTGACGGTGCCCGAGCGATCGGTCAGGCGGACGATGACCGTCCCGTCACGGTCGGTCGAGCGCACCTCCGCCAGGCCGGGCGTGAGCTTGGGCCCGCTGCTGGCCATGGCAGCCGGGGCTTCGCTCGCGGTCGTGGGGTCCGTCGCCCTCGTGCGCACCGGTATCGATGGGACCTGGTTCCGGCCCCGCGTCGAGGTGCTCGACGCCGACCACACCGCCCTGCTCGGCGCGATCGAGATCGGTGCCGGCATCCTGTTGCTGCTGGTTGGCCTGACGGGCAGCCGTATCGCGGTAGCGGTCCTCGCCTTGGCCATGGCGCTCGGGGCCACAGCCATGGCGATCGAGCCGGAGGAGCTGCAGCGCGAGCTGGCTATCGAGCGGTGGTGGGCGTGGACGCTGGCCGCCGCCGGCGTGGTGCTGACCCTCGCCGCGCTCCAGGCGCCGCGCGAACGTCACAAGACCGTGGTCGACGTCTCCTAGCCACAACGTCGTCGCCGCGCTCAACGCCGCTCAGGCAGCGACGCGAGCAACCCGAACTCACCAGTCGGCCGGCAACCGGAGCTGACCGCTATTCGTAGGGGCTGACGGGTGGCGGTACCACCACCTGCGTCGTGACATCGAGGACGGCGCTGCGGCGCGAACCCTGCGCACCCAGTTCGCCGGGGGGAACCCAGTCGCCGACCACCTCGACCCAGGTGTCGTCCTGTGGCGGCGGGCCGTCGAGCCCCCGTACATGCACCTGCACGGGCAGGGCATCAGCAGCGCAGCACCTGATCTGGAAACGGGTGAGGAGGTACCCGTCGGAGATGTCGGCGTCGGTGACGACGAACCCGACGAGGCGGATGGGAACGCCGTCCATCCCGTCCTCGGTGTCGAAGTAGGCGCGCTGCACGAACTCGCCGACGCCAAGGTCGACGGCGCCATCGCGCCGCGAAGGCAGAGGCGCGAACCCGGTCTGAGACGAGCGCGCCGGCGTCTCGCTGCGATCGCGGCGCGCCGCGTCAGCTCCGAGCGGGACCGGTGCCGCGAGGATGATCATCAACACGGGGACCAGGAGCAGGCACCCGGCCCATGGTCCGTGGTGCTCGTGATCACGACCCGGGGCGCCGGCGCGCTCGGTGCCGTCGTCCACCTCACGTGCCCGGAGGACGGTCACGGCCCCGAGGACCACCATGGCCGCGCCCGAGATCATCAGCGGAAGTCGCATGCGGCCATCGAGGTAGCTCAGAAACTCGCCTGTGAACCCGAGCCGCAGGCAGATGGCCCCTACGCTGAGGACGAGCGCTCCCTGCGTCCCCTCACTCACAGGATCACCGCACCGGCGATGATCGCCGTGGTCACGGCAACGGCAAACGTCAATGGGGCGAAGCGGACGGCGAAGCCGCGCCCGAACGTGCCGGTCTGCAGCGCCACGAGCTTGAGGTCGACAGCAGGCCCCACCACGACAAAGGCAAGCTGAGCGGTCGGCGAGAACGGCGCCAGGCTCGCGGCGACGAACGCATCGGCCTCCGAGCAGAGGCAGAGCACCACGGCCAACACCGCCAACCCCAAGACGGCCAGGAGCCCGCGCCCGGCCATGGCGTCGAGCCACGACGTGGGAACCAGGACCTGCAGAGTCGCCGCCGCCAGGGCCCCCACGACCAGGTAGCCGCCCGCATGGAGCAGGTCGTGTACCGCAGCGGCGCGGAAGACCTCGAGCCGCGGGCCCGGTGCGGGCCGCCTCCGCCGGGCCCGCGCCACCAGATCGTCGCGGCCTCTCGCCAGCCATATCCACCCGACCACGACAGCGGTGGTGAACGAAGCGACAAACCTGGCCGCCACCATCTCGGGCCGGCCGGGGAACGCGACGGCGGTCGCCATCATCACCACAGGGTTCACGGCGGGCGCCGCGAGCAGGAACGTCACCGCGACCGCAGGAGAGACGCCCCCGGCCATCAACCGGCCGGCTATGGGTACCGAACCGCACTCACACCCGGGCAGGCCCATCCCTGCCAGCCCGGCCGCCGGAACGGACAGGGCAGTGCGGCGCGGCAGGAGCCTGTCGATGGCCGCGGGCTCGACCAGTGCCGCGACCAGTCCGGAGACGACGGTGCCAAGGGCCAGGAACGGCAGCGCCTGGAAGCAGATCGACACGAGGATCGTCGACCAGGTCCGCATGCCGGGAGCGTCGAGCCGCTGGTCGACGATCGGCCGCAGGAGCACGGCCATGACCACAGTGGCCAGCAGAAGCTCGACACCGACGAGACGCTTCTCATCCGCCACGTCCCCAACCGTCGCCACCGAGCGGACCGTACCAGCGGCTCCCCGCCGAAACCGGCCAGCTCCGTCCACCGTGCAGGGCCACGGTCAGCTACGACGACGGGGTGGGTGTCCCGACGACGGGCGGGCCGGCCCGCTCGACAGCAGCAGAGCCGGCATCGTCGGGGGTGGCTCGGCAGACTTCACGCTCACGGCACTACCCCCGGTTCCAGATTCCCCGCCCTTCGAGTGGGGCTTCATCTGGCCGACCGCCGCCGAGACCCACCTGATCCGGGCCTTCGACCGGACCGCGGTCGAGGTGGCTCGGTCCCGCCAGGCGCCGCCGCAGACCTGACGCCGGGCGCCGGCCTCAGCCCGGACGGTCGGCCGGCGCCCACCGGCCACGACGACGCCAGGACCCACCGGCGCCGGACCTGCCGGACACAGAACCGTCCTACGCGACCGCGTGGGGAAAGTGAGCGGACCGCTCGACATACTGCGGGTACAGCTCACGTCCGGTCCTCCTCCCCCCGCAGACCGTGCGTGAGGCCTACCGTGCTGGTGGTGTCGGCACGCCGGACATGGTGTTCCCCAGCCACCGTGATGAGGCTGCCACCCACCGGCCGGTAGGCATGTGAATCCGCGCGGGTCGGCCGCCCTCAGGTCGTGGGCTGTCTCGCGGTGATCGCGCCGACCTCCTCGGGTGCGAGCTCCAGACCTGCGGCCACGATGTTGCTCTCGAGGTGCGTGACCGATCCCGTGCCGGGGATCGGCAGGATGGTGGGTGAACGAGCGAGCAGCCACGCGAGGACGATCTGCCGGGGGGTCGCACCGTGCTGGTCGGCGATCTCTCCCACGACCGGCGTGTTGTCGAGATCGAGGATCGGCGCCCACGGCAGGTACGACAGCCCCTCCTGCTCGCACAGGTCGACGAGCGACTCCGATGCGCGGTCGGTCACGTTGTAGCGGTTCTGCACCGACACGATCGGCGTCACCTGTTGCGCACGCCGGAGCTGGGCCTCGGTGACGTTGCACACCCCGATGTGGCGCACCTTGCCCGAGTCCTTGAGCTCGACGATCGCACCGATCGAGTCCTCGAGCGGCACGTCGGGGTCGGGCCGGTGGAACTGGTACAGCGGGATCTGTTCGAGGCGCAGCCGCTGCAGGCTGCCCTCGCATGCTGCTCGGAGGTGCTCCGGCCGCCCGTTGGTGGGCCAGCGCCCGGGCCCGGTGCGTTCCAGACCGCCCTTCGTCGCGATGACGAGGTCGTCCGGGTAGGGGTGCAGCGCCTCGGCGATCAGCGTTTCGCTGACCTCGGGGCCGTACGAGTCGGCGGTGTCGATGAAGTTGACGCCGAGCTCGACGGCGCGCCGCAGCACCGCCTTGGCCTCGTCACGGTCCGGCGGCTCACCCCAGATCCCGTCACCGGTGATGCGCATCGCCCCGTACCCGAGACGATGCACCGTGAGGTCGCCCGCAAGATCGAGCGTCCCGGCGTTGACAGCGTTCGTTGGCGACGTGTCGGCCATGGTGGCTCCTTCCTGGTTTGTCGGTGTTCGAGCATCGGTGCAGAGCGGTTTGCGCCAACGCTAGATGGTGCTCCGAGCCGGCGAGGCCACGCGCCGAGGTGCATCCGGCGCCGGCGCGGGCTCGCGGTGCGTCCGCCCCCGGGTGGGCAGCGCGAGGCTGAAGACGGCGGCCGCGACCGCCACGCCCGCCCAACACAGCAGGGCCAAGCGATAGCCGGCGGCGCTGGCGCCGCCCGCAGCGGCAGTCCCCCCGTCGAGCACGGCGACCGAGAGCACCACGGCAACACCGATGGCTGCGCCGATCTGACGGGCGGCGTTGACCAGGGCGCCCGCAACGCCCTGCTCGTCGTTCGAGACTCCGGTGCTGCCGGCGACGGTGCCGCCGAAGATGACGTTCGTCGTTCCGAACCCGACGCCGAGCAACACGATGCCGAGCATCGGATAGTGGCTGGTCACGGGGAAGCGGAAGAGCAGCGAGATGCTCACCGCGGCGAGCAGCCAGTTCCCGGCCAGGAACCATCTGAGCCCGAGTCGATCGAGCAGCCGGGCCGCGACCAGGCCTCGCAGGAGCCCGCCGACGCCCTGCGGTATGGCGATGAGACCGGACACGAGCGGCGAGTACCCGAGCACCTGCTGGGCGTACAGGCTCAAAACGAGCACCTCGCCGGCCATCAACGCCCCGACCAGGGCCATGAGCGCGTCGCCGACGACGAGAGTGTGATGACGGAAGATCGACAGCGGGATGATCGGCTGCCGGCTGCGGCGCTCGACATGCAGGAACGCAGCGATCATGACCACGCTCACCAGCAGGCATGCGACGAACTCCACCGATCCCCATCCGTGGTCCGTGCCGAGCGTCGGCGCGAAGACCAGGGCGGCCATCCCGGCCGTGACCAGGAGCGCGCCGGGCAGGTCGAGGTGGCGGTCTCGCGCGACCCTGGTCCCCCGCGGCAAGGCCTTGGGCCCGAGCGCGGCCAGGGCGAGGCACAACGGAACGTTCACGAAGAAGACACCCCGCCATCCGACCGTGTCGACGAGGATGCCGCCGGCGACGAGCCCGATGACGAAGCCGAGCGATGCCGTCATCCCGTAGTAGCCGAGGACGCGCTCGCGGGCCGGGCCCTCGCGAAAGCTCGTCGTGAGGATCGACAGGGCGGCCGGCGCGACCAGGGCGGCGGCCATGCCCTGCACCGCCCGCGACGCGACGAGCAGCGGGAAGTCGACCGCGACGCCGCCGGCCGCCGACGCGATCGCGAAGAGCACGAGACCCGCCACCAGCAACCGGGGCCTGCCGAAGAGGTCGCTTGCCCGTCCACCGACGACGAGCAACCCGCCGAAGGTCAACGCGTACGCCGTCACCACCCATTCGGCCGTCATGGTCGACACACCCATCTCGACACTGAGCGACGGCAGGGCGACGTTGACGATGCTGAAGTCGAGGACGACGACGAGCGCCGCCCCGAGCGCGACGAAGAGTCCCAGCCGCCCCAGCGGGGGTGACCCGGCCGATCGCGGTGGGTCCGACGCGGCCTCGGCCGCGACGTTCATCGGGCGATGGCCGGCGACGGTCGAGCTCGTGGTGACGGTCATCCGTGAGGCGTCCTTCCTGGTTCGTGGCAACGAGCGAGCCGGCCGAGAAGCTGGCGCGCCCCAACCACGAGACTCACCGGGAGGCGGGCTGCGGCGTCCCGGGCCGGACGACGATGCGACCCGACTCGTCGACGAGCACGACCACGTGGGCCGCATCGTCGATGAGTGCCACCGCACGGTCGACCGACCGAGCGGCCCGCGACGCGTCTGCGAGCATCCGGACGGTGAGGCCGTCGACGTGGATTCCCATTGGACTCCCCTCTCATTCGGCCGGCCTGGTGAACGCCACCGGACCATTCGAACGGTCGCGCATGGTGTGCCGCGCGTCTTCGAGGGCAGCCACCACCTCGACCCCCAGCCACCGCAGCGACCGACGTACCAGGTGGCTTCAATGGAGCTCGACGCCGACCCGTTCAGCTGACGGCCACGCCGAGGTGTTCACCCTGCGAGCGCCGCCGCGAGCCCCGCCGCCACGTGAGCGTCGTCGGCGGGGTCGACGGTGCGCAGGTCGACCACGGTCTCCTGGTCGTGGGCCCGGGCGACGATCGGCCGGGGGGTGCTGGCGCGCAGCGCCAGGCGGTGGTCCCCCGGCACGGCCACGCCCCACGACGGGATCTCGACACCGGGCAGGGCGCCCCCGCCGGCCACCGACGCGCAGGCCACGGCGGCCCCGCGAGCGAGCTGGGACGCCAGCGTCTCGGCCCGCTCTCGCAGGGCCGTGACCGGTACCGTGGCCATGCGCCAGAACGGCAGCAGGTGCGCGCGGCGGTCGAGGTAGGCGAGCGCCACCTCCTGGAGCGCGGCGAGGACGAGGCCCCCGGGGCGGGTGACCCGGTAGAGCGGGTGAGCGGCGCAGGCGGCGACCATGTCGGCGCGCCCCGCGATCACACCGGCCTGCGGCCCCCCGAGGAGCTTGTCCCCGGAGAACGTCACCAGCGCCGCGCCGGCGTCGAGCGACTGGCGAACCGCCGGTTCGGGGGCCAGCCAGCCCGGCGGCCCGCCCGGAAGCCACGGGCAGGCGGCGTCGAGCAGCCCGGAACCGACGTCCATCACGACCGGTGGCCCGAGTGCCGCCAGGTCCGCCAGTGGGACCGAGCTGGCGAATCCTTCGATCCGGTAGTTGGACGTGTGGACCTTGAGCAGCAGGGCCGCGTCGTCTGCCACGGCTCGGTAGTCGTCGACCCGCGTGCGGTTGGTGGTGCCGACCTCGACCAGGTGGCTCCCCGACAACACCATGATCTCGGGGATACGAAAGCCGCCGCCGATCTCGATCAGCTCGCCCCGCGAGACGGCGGTCGGACGCCCCGACGCGAGAGCCGCCAGTACCACGAGCAGCGCCGCGGCCCCGTTGTTGACCACGAGCGCGGCCTCCGCACCGCACGCGCGGGCCAGCAACGACCCCGCGTGCTCCTGGCGTGACCCCCGGCGCCCGGTCGCCAGGTCCAACTCGAGGTTGGTGGCGCTCGCCGCCTGGGCGACGGCCAGTGGTGCGCGGCCCAGGTTGGTGTGAAGCAGGACGCCGGTGGCGTTGATGACCGGCTGCAGCAGCCTGGCGCGCGCCTGCTCGACCTCGTCGGCCGCCGTCGCCGCGTCCCCCCTGGCGACCGCGGCGCGGGCCGCGTCGACCAGCAGGGGGTGCGGCAGCCCGGACCCGGCGAACGACCGGGCCACGGCGTCCACTGACGGTGGCCGCCCGCGAGGGGTGTGCGGATCGCTGCCGGCCATCAGCCCAGGCTGACCCCCACCTTGCCGGCCATCACCCGACCGACCTCGACGAACCCCGCGGCAGCAAGCTCCTCGACCGCCGCCGGCTCGACCGCGGCGAGCAGGCCACCGGACGTCTGGGGATCGAACCCGATCAGCGCCGAGGCGTCGTCGGCGTCCAACGCCACGTGGCCGCTGACGTAGTCGCGGTTGCGGGCGTCGCCCCCGGTGCGGATCCCTGCCGCCGCCAGGGATGCGACGCCATCGAGGAGCGGCAACCGCGTTGCCTCGAACACCAGGCGGGCACCGGAGCGCTCGGCCATCTCCCAACCATGCCCGAGCAGACCGAAGCCCGTCACGTCGGTCACGGCGTGGACCTGGTCCCGGCGGCCGCGCAGCGCGTCCGCCGCCCCCCGGTTCAGACGCCGCATGCTGGCGACCGCCGCGGCGACGACGCCCACGTCCCCCGAGGCCAGCGCCAGCCCCGTACCGAGCGGCTTGGACAGCACCAACGCGTCGCCGGGCCTCGCCCCGCCCGTCGTGAACTGCTCACCGGGCGCCACGACCCCCTGGACCGCCAGCCCGAAGATCGGCTCCGGTGAGCGGATCGTGTGCCCCCCGGCCACGACCCCACCTGCGTCGGCCACCACCTCGGCTGCCGCCCGGAAGATCGCCTGGATGATCGGCACCGGCAGCGTCTCGGGGAACGCCGCGATGTTGAGCGCGAGCACGACATCGCCCCCCATGGCGAACACGTCGCTGCACGCGTTGGCCGCCGCGATCGCGCCGTAGTCCGACGGGTCGTCGACCAGCGGGGGGAAGAAGTCGGTGGTCGACACCAGGGCGACGCCGTCCGCCAGGTGGGCGACCGCCGCGTCGTCCGACGGCGCCAACCCGACCAGCAGCCCGTCGTCTCCCGCGGGAACGGCCGACAGCAGCTCGCCGAGCAGCGAGGCGCCCCATTTGGCGGCACACCCCCCGCACGAGGTCAGGTCGGTGAGCCGGATCGTCTCGTTCGACTGGACTCCGGGCATGGCGGCCATGGTAAGTCCACGCTCGGCGTCAGCCGGCCGGCAGTCGCGAGCCGGCGATGCGGCGGTCGCCGCGCCGCTGTGTCACGCCCGTCGCGTCGAGATGGTTCAGGAGCGGCACGGCGTACTTCCGGGTCGTGCCCAGCGCGTCGCGGGCGTCGGCCACGGTGAAGCCCTCGGGATCGTCGGCCACCAGGTCGGCGACGACGAGGGCCGCGAGATCGACGGCCGAGCTCGAGAACCAGACCCCGTCGCAGGCGACGACATGCCCGCGCCGGACGAGCTCGCCCAGCTCCGCCCGATCGACGTCGGTGGGCCCGGGTGGGTTGAACGGCGCGGCGTCGAGGGCGGCCAGGTAGGGGTGGTCGGCCAACGGATCGGCGGGCGCCCCGCGCATCCGGGCTCTGCCCATGTCGACCCCGACGTCCTCCAGGCGACCGAGGGCGGCGCGCTGGCGCTCGTCGAGGGTCGCCACGGCGAGCCCGAGCCGACCGGCCGATCGGACGCGATCGCGCACCGACTCGAGCGTCGCCGCCAGCGCGTCCGGAGCGACCACCCACCTCCCCAGATCGGCTCGCCGTCGTTCGCCGGTCAAGGCTTCGAGGTCGTCCACGTCGACCCACTCGCGCTCGGCCACGACGCGGTCGACGTCCCTGGAGGGCCGCGCCCTCGATGCAGGCAGCACCGGGGCCACGTCGAGGATCGCCCCGCCACCCACCGTCTCCGCACGGCCGCTCTCCCGGAGCACATAGCGGTCGCCGGGGAGGAGGGGAAGCTCGACGGGCAGGTGCAGGCGCACGGCTCCCTCCTCGCCGGGACGCAACGCGTCCCGTCCGAGCAGGCGCACACGCACGTGGTGCTCGCCGCTGCCGACGTAGACGACGTACGAGCCCCGGCGGGACACGTCGTGGCGGAGGCCCGCCAGGACGCGGAGCGAGGCGTCGACCATCGAGCTCGGGCGCCACTGGGCGGCCCTGACGAGTGCCCGACCCCGCGCGACCTCCGCGAGCGAGACCCCGGCAAGGTTGACCGCCACGCGGCTCCCCGGCGCGACCTCGGGCACGGCCCGATGCAGCGCTTGCAGCGCCCGGACGCGCCCGTCGTGTCCGCCCGGCACGACGGCCAGCTCGTCGCCGACGCGGAGCGTGCCGCCGATCAGCGTGCCGGTCACGACCGTCCCCGAGCCCTTGATCACGAACGCCCGGTCGATCCACAGCCGGGGTCGGCCGACGTCCGGAGCCAGGGTCCCGGCCGCGAACCCGTCCAG
Source organism: uncultured Acidimicrobiales bacterium (assembly GCA_963735395.1). GTDB lineage: Bacteria > Actinomycetota > Acidimicrobiia > Acidimicrobiales > VFJN01 > ZC4RG19. Next base: position 538,674 of record CAVTKV010000007.1, read on the forward strand.
GAGGCGACGCAGGTCCCCGAGCCCGACCCCCTCGACGGAGTCGACGTCGACCACCCCCGCCCCCTCGAGGAACGTCCCGCGGACCCTCTCGGCCACCTCGTCGCGCACGAGCTCACGCCGGTCGTCGTCGACCGCCCGCGACTTCGTCACGGCGACCACACCCTGGGAGACGCCCAGGAGCTCGAGGATCCGGAGGTGCTCCTCGGACTGCGGCATCCACCCCTCCGTCGCGGCGACGACGAGAAGGCACGCATCGACCATGCCGACCCCTGCCAGCATGTTCCTGACGAACCTCGCGTGACCCGGGACGTCGACGAAGGCGATCTGGAGCCCGGACGGCAGCGTCGACCAGGCGAACCCCAGATCGATGGTGAGGCCGCGCTGCTTTTCCTCGCCCAACCGGTCGGGGTCCATGCCGGTCAGCGCCTGGACCAGGGTGGACTTCCCGTGGTCGACGTGACCTGCGGTCGCTACGACCCGCACCTCGCACAATCCCTCGAACGGCGGAGGTGGACGGGAATCGAACCCGCCGCACGAGGATCACCCGTGCCACCCGCTTTGAAGGCGGGGGACGCCACCAGGTCGCCTGACACCTCCATCCGCTCGACAGTAACCCCTTCGTCTGTCGAGTCGAGGCTTGCGGCCGCAGCGGCTGGAAGACTGGATCGGTGAGGCTGCCACGCCTCTCCGATCCCGGCCACTTCGCGCTGCGCGCCGCGGCGCGGACCGCGGTCGTCGTGCCGGTCGCGTTCGCGATAGGCCAGGTCGCCGTCGGGAACCCGAACACCGCGCTGTTCGCCACGTTCAGCGCGCTGGCTCTGCTTCTCTTCGCCGACTTCAGCGGATCCTGGCTCGGGCAGCAGGGCGAGGGCGCCCCCCGCCCTGCTGCAGCCCGCGACCTGCGCGGCGACATCGAGGCGGTGCGCGTCTGGTACGCCGCGCTGGGGGCTGCGCTCGCCGCGCGCGCCGCGCCGCCCGCGCCGGCGGTCGCCGAAGACGAAGTACCTTCGGGCGTTCTGGACGGCGTACGCGAGGCCGCGATCACCGGCGACCGCGCCCGCACCGCCGCGGCGGTCGCGGTCGGCTGGGGCAGCGAGCACCTCGACCTCCTGCACCGCGGCGAGGATCAGATCGCCGGGGCCGCGGCGCGGCTCAGCCTGTCGGGGCAGCAGCCCGGTCCCCCATCGAACCCGGTGGGGTCTCGACCACCGTCCCTTCGCGCAGGGTGGAGATCCAGGCATGGAACGACGTCGTGATCTCCTCACCGTGATGGTCGGCGCACCTGGTCGCGAGCCGGCGGCACGGCGATCGTCGGCCACCCGTTCGAGACGGCACGGGCTCGGCGCCGGCAGCCAGGAGGCCATCAACGCCATGCAGGCAGGTCTTGCCGCGGTGACCCGAGCGGCCGATCGGCGTATGAACGTCGGCGATGCGGGGCGACGGCTCGCATCCCGACGGGCTGTTGATCGCCGGGTGACGACTCGAGTTCAGGGCCGAAGTTGCGGGCGTGGCAGCGCACATGGGTCCAGTAGCCGGGCGGGCCGAGCGGCGCGATCCTGGGTAGCGACCCCGCCGTCCAGGCGACACCCGGCAAGGAGGCCGACCGATGGCACAGACGCAGGAGCCGGTTGCGGTGCTCGGCATCGGCGCGATGGGTCACGGGATGGCGACCAGTGCGCTGCGCGCCGGCATCCCGACGATCGTCTGGAACCGCGAGCCGGAGGCGACCGCGAGACCTCGCCGGGCTCGGCGCGGAGGTCGCCGAGACGCGCCGCCGACGCGGCGCGGCGAGCCGCGATCGTCGTCACGATGGTGACCGACGCCGATGCCGTCATCTCGATCGCCCGCGACCAGGGCATGCTCGCGGCGCTCGCTCCGGGCGCGATCTGGGTGCAGATGAGCACGATCGGCGTGGCGGGGATCGAGCGCGTCGCGGCCCTGGTGGAGGGCGAGCGTCCTGACATGACGCTCCTCGACGCGCCGGTGTCGGGAAGCAAGGACCCGGCGGCGCAGGGCCAGCTGACGATCTTCGCGTCGGGCCCGACGAGGCCCGCTCGCGGCGTCGCTCCCCTCTTCGACGCGCTCGGCCAGCGCACGATCTGGGTCGGTCCGGTCGGGACCGGATCGCGACTCAAGGTCGTGAACAACACCTGGCTCGCGTTCGCGAGCGGAAGCGGTTGCCGCGTCGGTCGCCCTCGCCCGCCGGTTGGGGCTCGAGACCGAGACGGTGGTCGGACGCCCTCGGCGGCGGCCCGCTCGTGTCCCCGTGGCAGGCGGCCAAGCTGCAACGGATCGCCAAGGACGACTTCTCCGCCCAGTTCGCGCTTGTCGCTCGCGCTCAAGGACGTGCACCTCGCCCTGCAGGCGGCCGGCGACGACCGGTTCGCCGCGCTCGCGTGCCTGGCCGACGAATGGCAGCAGGTCGTCGACCAGGGGCTCGGCGACCAGGACCTCACCGTCGTGACGCGCGCGCTCGAGCAGCAGGGAGGAACGCGATGACCCTGATCGGCTACACGATGATGTGCGAGCAGGCAGGCCCGAAGCAGCTGGTGCGAGACGTCGCCCTCGCCGAGGAGGCGGGCTTCGACTTCGCGGTCATCAGCGACCACTACTTCCCGTGGCTCGACTCGCAGGGCCACTCCCCGTACGCGTGGAGCGTGCTCGGCGCGGCGGCCCAGGCGACCGACCACATTCCGCTGATGACCTATGTCACCTGCCCGATCCGTCGCTATCACCCCGCCGTCGTCGCGCAGAAGGCGGCGACCATGCAGCTGCTGTCCGACGGGCGGTTCACCCTCGGGCTCGGCGCGGGCGAGAACCTGAACGAGCACATCGTCGGCGGACGGTGGCCCATCGCCGGCGTGCGCCACGAGATGCTCGAGGAAGCGGTGGAGATCATCCGGGCCCTGTGGGCGGGCGGCACGGTGACGTACCGGGGCAAGCACTTCGACGTCGAGTCCGCGAAGGTCTGGGACCTGCCCGACACCGCCCCGCCGATCGGCATCGCCGTGTCGGGGCCGGGAAGCTGTCGTCTGGCGGGACGGCACGCCGACGCCATGATCGCCATCGAGCCCCGCGCCGAGCTCGGCCAGATGTTCGACGACGCGGGAGGCGCCGGGAAGCCGCGCATCGGCCAGATCGCGTTGTCGTACGACCCCGACCAGCAGATCGCGGTGAAGCGGGCGATGGATCAGTTCCGCTGGTTCACCGGCCACTGGAGCGTCAACGCCGAGCTCCCGGTCCCGGCGTCGTTCGACGCCGCGTCCAGGACGGTGCGCGAGGAGGACGTGTCTGCGCAGATGCCGTGCGGTCCCGACGTCGAGCGGCATGTCGCCGGGATCCGCGAGTTCGAGGCGGCAGGGTTCACGCACATCGCGTTGGTCCAGGTCGGCGGCGACACCCAGGAGCAGTTCATCAACTGGGCGGCAACCGAGCTGCTGCCCGCCCTCCGGGCGACGTGACCCCCCGGACCATCCGTCCGTTCAGGCCGTCAGCGGTCGGGCGGCCGGTTCGCCCCGCTGGCGGAGGCGTTCACGTTGGGGCCCGACCGTGTACTTCGGGTCGCGGACCGAGGCCCGGCCCGCCTCGAAGACGCCGAACCGGGTGACGGCCGAGCCAGCCAGCAGGGCTGCACCGGACAGCGCCGACACCGCGCGGTTCCGGCGGCCGAGGAGGGCCGCGGCGGCCCCGCCGGCGGCGAGGATCCGGCCTGCCCGCATCAGTGCCCCTGATCGCCCTGTCCGGTAGGGCTCTGCCGCCGGGCCGAGGCGCCGGTCGATCAGCCGCTCGGCGGTGAGCTCGGTAGCGGCCCCGAGGGCGGCCAGCCGCACCGCCGGCCCGGCGCCGTCGGGCCCGACCGCGAGCAGGCCGAGCCCGCCGGCCGCGGTGGCGGCCGAGCCGACGAACACGTACGGGAGCTCACGGTGGGCGTCGTGCCAGGCCGGCACCGCGGTGTCGGCGAGGAGCACCGACGTGTAGGCGGCGACGCCGGGGCCGAGCGCGCCGGCGGTGACGGTGGCGGCCAGGCCGGCCCGCGGCAGCTTCCCCGTGGCGGCCGAGGCGGCTGCGGCCCAGGCCAGCGGGGTGTAGGCGGACAGCAGCCAGGTTCCGACGCTCATCGGCGAGGTCACCTTGAACACCCGCAGCATGTTGACGAAGCGGGCCGGGCGGCCGAGGTCGTACACCAGCGCCCCCATCGACAGGCTGATCGCCCCGGCCGCCCCCGCCTTCGCCGTGCGGGCCAGCTGCGGATGACCGGAGAGCTGCGCCCCCGCGGCGAGCGCGGACGAGGCGCCGGCCAGCCCGCCGAGGAACAGGTAGCTGGGGATGGCCGGCCCCCACACCGTCTCCTTCAGCACCGGCCGGCCGTGGTAGGAGCTGAACTCGGCCTCCGGCACCATCTGCTCGTCGCCGCCGCGGCGGCCGGTCCTGGCCTTCATCTCCGGCCTGCGACGCATGCCGTGACGGCGGCGACGGCGAGGCTGGCCGCGGCGATGCCCGCGTGCCGCCACATGCCGGGCAGATCCCGCGTCGTGACCACCGGGTCCGGCGGCAGGCCGTACACCTCGGGCTCGTCGAGCAGCAGGAAGAACGCACCCGCGCCACCGATGCCGTCGTCCGGATCCGCGCCGTACAGCCGCGCCTCCGGCCTGCCCAGCTCGTGGAGCAGGCCGACCCGCCCCTGTGCCCGCTCGCGCAGCTCGTCGAGCGGCCCGAACTGGATGGACTCGGTGGGGCAGGCCTTCGCGCAGGCGGGCGTCAGGCCGTCACCCAGCCGGTCGTAGCACAGCGTGCACTTGTGGGCACCGCCATCCGACTCGCGCCTGTCGATCACGCCGAACGGGCAGGCCGACACGCAGTAGCCGCAGCCGTTGCAGACATCGTCCTGGACCACCACCGTGCCGAACTCGGTGCGCATCAGCGCGCCGGTCGGGCAGACGTCCAGGCAGGCCGCCTCGGTGCAGTGCTTGCACACGTCGCTGGACATCAGCCAGCGCAGCTCGTCCCGCCCCTCCTGTCCCTCGCCGTCGTGCCGGCCCGGGCTGTCGTGGTCCGCCGCGGGGCGGGAGGGCTGCTCGATGAACGCCACGTGTCGCCACGTCGAGGCGCTCAGGCCCCCGGTGTTGTCGTAGGACATGCCCGTCAGCAGGAGCCCGTCCTCGGGCACGGCGTTCCACTCCTTGCAGGCGACCTCGCAGGCCTTGCAGCCGATGCACACCGAGGTGTCGGTGAAGAACCCCATCCGCGGCGGGTGATCCACATGACCGGCCCGCGCCGCCGGGTCGAGGCCACGATCGCCAGTCGGCCTGGTGGTCCAGTCCTGTCGGGCCGTCACCTGCTGAGCGGGTCCGTCGCTCATCTCACATCTCCATCCCGGTCTCGTCCGTGATCCCCGCGCGTTCCTGGTAGCGCCGCACCAGCTGACGCAGAGCCGGCCCCCGGGGTCGCCGGCCCGGGCGGATGTCGCAGGCCATGGCCTTCACCTCCTGGATGTGCACGTTCGGGTCGAGCGCCAGGTGAGCCAGCTCGTTGGCGGCGTCGCCGGTGGTGTACCCGTTCGGGCCCCAGTGCCAGGGAAGCCCGACCTGGTGCAGCGTTCGGCCCTGCACCTGCAGGGGCCGGATCCGCTCGGTGACCAGCACCCGGGCCTCGATCGCCGCCCGAGCGGTGATGATCGTCGCCCAGCCGAGGTGCTCCAGGCCGCGCTCGGCGGCGAGCTGGGGTGAGACCTCGCAGAAGAACTCGGGCTGCAGCTCGGCGAGATAGGGCAGGAACCGGGACATGCCGCCGGCGGTGTGATGCTCGGTGAGCCGGTAGGTGGTGGTCACGTACGGGAACACGTCCGCGCCCGGCTGGTCGCCGCTCGGCTGGTACCGGTTCTCCGGGTGGCGGATGAGCTGGCGGACAGGGTTGTGCTGCTGGCCGTAGACCAGGTTCGGGAACGGGGACTCCTGCGGCTCGTAGTGCGCGGGCAGCGGGCCGTCGACCAGGCCCGCCGGGGCGAACAGCCAGGCCTTGCCGTCGGCCTGCATGATGAACGGATCGACGCCCGAGATCGCCGCGGGGCCCCGGGCGCCGTCGGGCGGGCGGTAGGACGGGGGGCGGTCGGCGACGAAGTCCGGCACGTCGTGGCCGACCCAGCGTCCCTGCTGCTCGTCCCACCAGACCAGCGCCTTGCGCTCGCTCCAGGGCTTGCCGTCCGGATCGGCCGACGCCCGGTTGTAGAGCACCCGCCGGTTGGCAGGCCACGCCCAGCCCCACTCGGGCGCCACCCAGCTCTGCTGCTGTCCGGGCTTGCGGCGGGCGGCCTGGTTGACCCCGTCGGCGCGGACGCCGCAGTAGATCCAGCAGCCGCACGCCGTGGAGCCGTCGTCAGCGAGCTGGGTGTAGGCCGACAGCGGTCGCCGCTCGGCGTCCCAGCCGTTGATCTCGGCGAGGACCGCGTCGGCGTCCGGGTCGTCCAGCGGCCCGAGCAGCGGATAGTCCCAGGTGAGGTCGAGGAGCGGCCGGTCGACCTCGTCGGCGGATGCCGCCAGCTTCGCCCGGATCCGCCGCCCGAGGTGGTACGTGAACCACAGGTCGCTGCGGGCATCACCGCCGGGCTCGACCGCCTGCTCGTGCCACTGCAGCATGCGCTGGGTGTTGGTGAAGCTGCCCGACTTCTCGGTGTGCGCCGCGGCGGGCAGGAAGAACACCTCGGTGCCGATCCCTTCGGTGCGCAGCTCACCCGTCTCGATCTCCGGGCCGTCCTTCCACCAGGTGGCGCTCTCGATCATCACCATGTCCCGCACCACCAGCCAGTCCAGGTTCGCCATGCCCAGTCGCTGCATCCTGGCGTTGGCCGACCCGACGGCCGGGTTCTGGCCGAACAGGAAGTAGCCCTTGCAGGTGCCGTCCATCTGGGCCAGCACCGTCTCGTAGGTGCTGTGGCTGCCGGTCAACCGCGGCAGGTAGTCGTAGCAGTAGTCGTTCTCGGCCGTCGCCGCGTCACCCCACCAGGCCTTCAGCAGGCTGACCATGTAGGACCGGGTGTTCGCCCAGAACCCCTTCTGCACCGACTCGGCCCGCACGTAGGTGTCGAGATCCTCGTTCCCGAAGGCGTGCGGCATCGGCAGGTAGCCGGGCAGCAGGTCGAACAGCGTCGGGATGTCCGTGGACCCCTGGATGGACGCGTGCCCGCGCAGGGCCATGACGCCGCCGCCGGGACGGCCCATGTTGCCCAGCAGTGTCTGCAGGATCGCGGCAGTGCGGATGTACTGCACGCCGACGGTGTGCTGGGTCCACCCGAGGCTGTACACGAACGCGGTCGTGCGGTCGCGGCCCGAGTTCTCGGTCACGAGCCGGCACACCTCGGCGAACAGATCCTGGGGCACCCCGCAGACCTGCTCGACCAGCTCCGGCGTGTAGCGGGCGAAGTGCCGCTTGAGCACCTGGAACACGCAGCGCGGATGCTGCAGGGTCTCGTCCGTGTCCGGCGTGGGATGGACGGCCGCGCCGCCGGAACCGTGCGCCTCGCCGCGGCCTGCCTGCCGCACCATGCGCCGGCGGCGATGTTCCGTCTCGGGATCGTCGCGCTCGCCGGCGACGGCCTTGACCTCCTCCTCCCCCTGGTAGCGCCAGGTCTCGAAGTCGTAGAAGCGGTAGTCGCGGTCCAGGCCGGAGAACACGCCGTCGAGATCCTCGGTGTCTGCGTAGTCCTCGGTCAGGATCGTCGACGCGTTGGTGTAGGCGCGGACGTACTCGCTGAAGTACTTGTCGTTCTGGAGCACGTGGTTGATCAGCCCACCGACGAACGCGATGTCGGCACCGGCTCGGAGCGGCACGTGCAGGTCGGCGAGGGCGCTGGTCCGCGTGAACCGCGGGTCGACGTGGATCAGCGTCGCGCCACGGGCCTTCGCCTCCATGACCCACTGGAACCCGACCGGATGGCACTCGGCCATGTTCGAGCCCTCGATCAGGATGCAGTCAGCGTTCTGCAGGTCCTGCTGGAAGTTGGTGGCGCCGCCACGCCCGAAGCTGGTCCCCAGACCGGGGACCGTGGCGGAATGTCATATGCGCGCCTGGTTCTCGATCTGGATCGCGCCGAGAGCGGTGAACAGCTTCTTGATCAGGTAGTTCTCTTCGTTGTCCAGGGTCGCCCCGCCGAGGCTGGCGAAACCGAGCGTCCGGCGGGTACGAGCCCCGTCGAACTCCGACTGCCAGCCCTCCCGCCGCGCCGAGATGACCCGGTCGGCGATCATGTCCATGGCCGTGTCGAGGTCCAGGTCCTCCCACTCGGTGCCGAACGGTCGCCGGTACCTCACCCGGTACTGGCGGGCGTCACCGGTCGTCAGCTGCAGGCTGGCCGAGCCCTTCGGGCAGAGCCGGCCCCGGCTGACCGGCGAGTCGGGGTTGCCTTCGATCTGCGTGACGCGTCCGTTCTCGACGTAGACGTCCTGACCGCAGCCGACCGCGCAGTAGGGACAGACCGACTTGACGACCTTGTCGGCCGTGCGCACCCGGGGTTCCAGCCGCTCGCTGCGCTTGCTCTTGACCGCCGCGCCAAGGCCGAGCCTGTCGCGCTGCGCCAGCTGACGGTAGACGGGCCATGACTCCAACCAGCTGCGCGGGCCCATCGGGGCACCTCCCGGTCCCGGGTGCTGCTACTTCGGTTGCCCTGTCGGTCCGCAACATTCTTGCCGCGGCAGCGCCCGGGCGCCATGGCCGCCGCGGCAGATCTTCGTGCGCTCGGAGGGCAGGCTCTTCCTCGTGAACGGACCGGCGGCTTCGTGGGTGCCCAACCCTGGGCGGTGGCGGGCGCTGGCCGTCACGCAGTTCGCCGGGTTCATGACCCTGCTCGACACAAGCATCGTCAACGTCGCGTTGCCGTCGATCGAACGCGAGCTCGACGCATCGATGCAGACGGTCCAATGGGTCGTGTCCGGGTACGCATTGACGTTCGCGTTGGCGCTCGTGCCAGCCGGGAGGCTGGGAGACGCGTTGGGCAGGCGACCGATGTTCCTGATCGCCCTATCGGCGTTCGTGGCGACCAGCGCCCTCAGCGGTGCCGCGCCGACCGCCGAACTGTTGGTCGCGGCCCGCCTGTTGCAAGGGCTGGCGGGCGGGGCGCTCGCCCCACAGAACTCCGGGCTCATCCAGGACCTGTTCCGCGGCGCCGAGCGAGGGAGGGCGTTCGGCATCCTCGGCGCCACGATCGGCCTGTCCACGGCGGTCGGTCCCGTGGTCGGCGGCGTGATCCTCGCTCTCGTCGGGGGGACTGACAGCTGGCGCTGGGTGTTCTACGTCAACGTGCCCATCGGCGTCGTAGCGCTGTTGTTGGCCCTCCGTTTCGTGCCGCCTACCGGTGGTACAGGAGGGAGAACCTTTGACCTGGACCTGATCGGGTCGCTGCTGCTCGGTGGCAGCGTGTTCAGCCTGCTGTTGCCGCTGGTGGAGGCGGAGAACGGCGGCCTGGCCGAACTGTGGTGGCTGTGGGCGGTGGCGGTGATGCTGCTGGTCGCGTTCGCCCGGTGGGAGGAGCGCACCGCGCGCCGAGGCCGGCAGCCGTTGCTCGACCCGCGGTTGGCGCGGCTCCCCGGCTACGCCGCCGGTCTGAGCATCGGGATGCTCTATTTCCTCGGGGTCACGGGTGTCTGGCTCGTGCTCGCTCGGTTCTTCCAGACCGGCCTGGGCTACTCGCCCTTGCACTCCGGTCTGGCCGTGACCCCGTTCGCTCTGGGCGTGGCGGTCTCGGCGGTGATCGCCGGCCGGCTGGTCGCGCACCTGGGCCGCCGCCTGACGGTGATGGGGCTCGTCGCCATCCTGCTCGGTCTGGTCGCCGCGGCGGTGGCGCTCCGGTACGTCGAGGGGAACGCGGCGGCGTGGGCCGCCGCCGGGCCGTTGCTGGTCGGCGGGATCGGGGGTGGGATGGTCACAGCGCCCAACGTCACGCTGACCCTCGAATCGGTGCCGGTCGCAACGGCGGGCGCGGCGGGCGGCGCGCTGCAGACCGCCCAGCGGGTCGGTGGGGCGATCGGGACCGCGGCATTGGCCGGCATCTTCGCGATGGTGCTCGCCAACAACGGCGGCGACTTCTCGATGGCCGTGTCGGACACGCTCCTGTGCGCCGCCGGGGCCATGGTGCTCGCGCTGGTGCTCGCCGTGGCCGAGCTGCTGCGGAGGCGACCCGCTGGCCAGCGGGGCGAGCCCACCCCTCGTCCCGAACACGATCTCCACCGCATCTGATGTCGGGTACTAAATTTCGGTGCACCATGCCGACCTCAGAGAACGATCCATTCGCCCGCCTCCCCGAGGTGCCGCGCTTCTCCGTGACGAGCACCACGATCTCCGACGGTGAACCGTTTCCGCCGGCGCAGATGTCCGCCGCGTTCGGAGTCCCGGGCGGCCAGGACATCTCGCCCCAGCTGTCGTGGTCTGGCGCACCGGACGGCACAAGAAGCTACGCCGTCACCATCTACGACCCCGACGCCCCCACCGGCGCGGGCTTCTGGCACTGGGCGGTCGCGGACATCCCCGCTTCGGTCACCGAGCTGCCCGAAGCTGCCGGCGACGGCACGGGCGAGAAGCTGCCCGACGGCGCGTTCGAGCTCAACAACGACGGTCACGCCGCCCGCTTCACCGGAGCAGCGCCCCCTGCCGGTCACGGCGTGCACCGCTACTTCGTCATCGTGCAGGCGCTCGACGTCGACACCATCGGAGTCCCCGCCGACTCCACGCCATCGTTCCTCGGCTTCAACATCGCGAGCCACATCCTCGGACGCGCCTGGCTCGTGGCGACCGCGGAGATCCCCGCTTCGGGCCTTCGATAATCATCGAGCTCAGCTGTCGGATCGTCAATCGGCGAGGGTCGGACGTCCGGACGCGGCAGACGGAGCAGACGCAGCGGGAGCAGCGGCAACGGCGCCCGAGCGGAACAGCAACAGGGCTGCGGCAGCGCCGACGGCGAGGATGGCGGCCGACCACCAGAACACGACCGTGTAGCTGTGCAGCGCGGCTTGTGCGGCGAGCGTCGGGCCGGGTGGGTGGCTCGCCACGAAGCTGGTGACCGCGCTGGCGGCGAGCGTGTTGAGCAGACTGGTGCCGATGGAGGCGCCGACCTGCTGAGACGTGCTCACCATCGCCGAGGCGACGCCGGCATCGTCGGGCCCGACATTGGCGGTGGCCGTGTTCGTCGACGGGGAGATCGCGAAGCCCATCCCGACGCCGATGACGAGCAACCCCGGAAGGATGTCGGTGGCGTAGCCGGAGTCAGCACCGAGCCGCGTGAACATGACCATGCCGGCCGCGGCGACGACCAGCCCCGGAGGCACGAGGGGTCTCGGTCCGAGGCGCGGCAGCAGCTTGGTGCTCACGAGCACCGAGGTCAGGGACAGGGCAGCAACCAACGGTAGGAACGCAAGGCCGGTGCGTACGGCGGAGTAGCCGAGCGTGTTCTGCAGGTAGAAGGTGAGGAACAAGAACACGCTGAACAGCCCGGCGGTGACGGTGAAGATCGCCAGATACGCACCACCGCGAGTCCGGTCGCGGAGAACCCGCAGCGGGAGCAGCGGTTGGGCGGCACGGGCCTCGATGGCGAGGAAGGCGGCGAGGAGAATGGCTGCGGCGATGAGAAATCCGAGGGTGATCGGGTCTTGCCAGCCGGAGGTGTCGGCGTGCGCGAAGCCGTACACGAGCGCGAACAACCCGGAGGACACGGTGAGCACGCCCGCCAGGTCGAGCTGCGGACGGTGCTCAGCGCGCGATTGGTGCAACAGTGCGGAGCCACCGACGAATGCGATCGCGGCGAGGACAAGGTTGACGAAGAGCGTCCAGCGCCACGACTCGTACGTGGTGAGGACGCCCCCGAGCAGCAGGCCGATGCCGCCACCGGCGCCGAGGATGGCGCCGTAGATGCCGAAGGCCCGGCCCCGCTCGGCCGGATCGGTGAACGTCGTGGTCAGCGACGCCAGGACCGCCGGTGCGAGGATGGCGCCGAACGCGCCTTGCACCCCACGGGCCGCGACCAGCATTCCGAAGGTGGTGGCGGCACCGCCAACGGCGGACGCACCTGCGAAGCCGATCAGCCCGATGAGGAGCATGCGCTTGCGCCCGAACCGATCCGACAGCCGCCCGCCGAGAAGCAGTAGGCCGCCGAACGCCAGCGAGTACGCCGTGACGACCCATTGACGGTCGCTGTTCGAGAAGCCGAGCGCACGTTGCGCGCTCGGCAACGCGATGTTCACGACAGTGGAGTCGAGTACCACCATCATCTGCGCGATCCCGAGGACACCGAGAATCAACCACCGCCGAGGGTCGGGTGCAGCAGTCGCCCCAACAGGCACGGGTGAGTTGACAGCGACGGACATGGGACCCCTAAGCGTTGCCGGCGGCGCTTGTTGCGGTTGCGACTGTCCACGATGAAGTAGGCGTGCCCCCGGTACCTCACGCACCCGCGTAGCTCTCCGCCGGAGATCGATTTCGCTGTTGCGCGAGTCAACGACGGGCGAAATTCGTCGGTGCGGCGCCAGCTGAAACGCCTCGCATTGCAGCTACCAGGAAGTCCGAAGTCCGGTTGGCCTCAACACGAGGACGCCTGCTGGCGGTGAAGACGGGGTCGACCGGTGGTGGGAGCATCCAACTAGTGCTCGCACACCGTGGAGGTGGGACGATGGACTCGTTACGGGGTCGACTGGCCGCATTGGTGGGGAGAGGCGTGAGTCTGACGCTGGTCGATGGAACTCGGCTGGACGACTGCCAGCTCGTCTCGCAACCGCGGGCTCGCGGTGTCGGCACTGCCTGGATCGTCCACAGCGGCGACGACGTGTTCGTGCCGGTCGAGGCGATCGCAGATGTCTGGGAGGACTGCGAAACCCGTTGTCGGGCGGCGTGATCACCATGAACGACGTTGCTGCATCGTGTCGGCGCCCTCGGCGGTTGGGAAGGAGCGACGCCTCCCTGCCGGTCCCCGATCGCGCCGCGGCGCGCTACTTCGACCGTGAGATCCGAGTCGCTCGCACCACGGCCGAGCTCTGCACGAGGGTCGCGCAATGGGCAGGCGGGCAGGGAAGGAGCCTGGTCGCGGCCGTGCTGCAGGAATTCGCGGCAGAGTTTGCCGACGAGGCCGTGTTCCTCGCCGGGGCCGCGGGTCCCGACGTCCGGTGGCCGTGTCGAGTGGAGTGGCACGTCACGCACGCCGACCTGGACGACGCGATCGACGCCATCAGCGAGGAGCTGGCGCACTCGGAACGCACCCTGCGATGGATCGCCAGGCGGCCCGATCTACCTGCGCCTGCGGCCGTTGCGTTCGAGTCGCTGGCTTCGGCGCGACATGCACGACGGCGAGTGTTGAGCGCGTGCAACGAGATCGAGTGCCTCTGAGCCGAACACCATCGCGCCGAGGCATCCGGATTGGAGAGCATGGCGTTGCGCTGTTTGATCGTTGATGACAATGCCCAGTTCCTGGGGGTCGCGCGTGATCTGTTGGAGCGGGAGGGCATGATCGTGGTGGGGTTGGCGTCGACCAGCGCGGAGGCGTTGCGGCTGGCCCGGGAGCTGCACCCCGATGTGGTGCTTGTCGATGTGGATCTGGGCGAGGAGAGCGGTTTGGATCTGGCGCAGCGGCTGGCTGGGGGTGGGGGTGGGCGTGTGGTGTTGATCTCGGCCTATCCCGAGGCGGAGCTGGCCGATCTGATCACGGTCAGCCCGGCGGCCGGGTTCGTGTCGAAGTCCGATCTGTCGGCCCACGCGGTGTCGGACGTGCTGGCGGCGGGTTAGCGGGCTTCGAGAAAGGCGATGACGGCCAGGACGCGTCGGTGGTCGTCGTGGGTCTCGGGGAGTTGCAGTTTCATGAGGATGCTGTTGACGTGTTTCTCGACGGTGCCCTCGGTGACGGCGAGCCGGCGGGCGATGCCCGAGTTGGAGCAGCCCTCGGCCATCAGGGCCAGGACGTCGCGTTCGCGGGGGGTGAGCGCTTCGAGGGGGTCGTTGCGGCGGCGAGCCGCGACCAGTTCTTGGACCAGGCCGGGGTCGACGACCGAGCCGCCTCGGGCGATGCGGTCGATGGTCTCGATGAACTCGGCCACGTCGGTGACCCGGCTCTTGAGCAGGTAGCCGATGCCTTGCCCACCCGCGAGCAGTTCCATGGCCTCGTCCACCTCGACATGGGCGGACAGGACCAGGATGCCCGCGGTGGGGAACTCCTGGCGGATGACCCGCGCCGCGTCGAGTCCCTCGGTCAAGTGCGCGGGCGGCATGCGGATATCGACGATGACGAGCTCGGGGGTGTGCTCACGGACCAGGGCGAGCAGTTCCACCGCGTCGCCGGCCTGGCCCACCACCTCGAAGCCGTAACGTTCGAGCAGGCTGGCGACACCCTCGCGGAGCAGAACATCGTCGTCCGCCAGCGCGATACGCGCCGTGCGCTGGTTCATCGCTCCACCCCCGGGTGTGTCGCCGGAACTGTCGCCATCGCCACGATTATCGACCACACACAGGGCCACATGTCGGCACACAGCCAGGGCCCTCGCCCCGCCCGCGGGGATCGAGATACCCTCCGGCCGGTGAGGCCGCCATCCCCACGGGGCGATCACCGCTCACCAACCAGGCCCTGACGTGCGAGGCGGACTGACCTCGCGGACCGTTGTGGCCAGCACTCTGTTGGCGGTGACGGTTGGCGCGTCGTTTGTGTTCTCGCTGGTGGCGATATCCGCCGAGCGGGACTGGGAGCGCCAGGTGACCGGTTCGCTGGAAGAGCTGGGACTGGTCAATGAGATGGAGCGGCTGCTCATCGATCTCGAGACCGGCGTGCGAGGTTTCGTCATCACCCACGAGGAACGTTTCCTGGAACCGTGGGACAACGCACGAGCCGTCTTTCCCGATCGTGCCGAGGAACTGCTGGCGCTCACCGACGACCCCGTCCAACACCCCTTGGTGGAACAGATCACCGCCGATGTCGAGTCCTACATCGACGACTACGCCGCCCCGCTCGTAGCAGCGGCGCAGCGCAACGACCCGGCGGCGTCGAGTGTGGCCGCCACCGACGAGGGCAAAGGGCGTGTCGACGCCATCCGTTCCGAGTTCGAGCGCTACCGGAGCGCCGAGAACACCCCCCTCCAACAGCGCCGCGACCAAGCGAACGACGCGGCGCGGCGGGCGCTGTTCGCTGCCGCTGGTGGGCTGGTGGGTTCGCTGCTGCTCATCGGCCTGGTTGCCGGGTACCTGTCCCGGGCGATCGTGGCGCCGTTACGCCGCGCCGCGGCCATGGCCGGCCGCCTCGCCAGCGGCGACCTCGCGGTGCGACTACCGGAATCGGCCATGGGCGAGATCGGCTCGCTCGACCGCTCGTTCAACACCATGGCCCGCTCCCTCGAAACCAACCGAGACGAACTCACCCGGCTCCTCGACGAACAAGCCGCGCTCCGCCGCGTCGCCACCCTCGTCGCCCGCCGGGCACCTCCCACCGAGATCGTCTCGGCGGTCACCGGGGAGATCGGCCGGCTCACCGGTTCCCAGGCCGCCGCCGTGGTCCGCTTCGAACCCGACGGCGCCGCCACCACCGTCGGAGCGCAGGGGGACCTCGTCGAAGCGATGCCGGTCGGCACAGGGCGCGACACCGACGTCATGGAGGCCACCACGGCGGTGTTCCGGACCGGCCGCGCGGCCCGCGTGGACCAAGACGACATGGCCAGCGTGGCGAGCCCGATCATCGTCGAGGGCCGCCTGTGGGGCGCGATCGGGGTGGCCTCCCAACACGCGCCCCTGCCGGCCGACACCGAGGAACGGTTGGCGAACTTCACCGAGCTCGTCGCCACGGGCATCGCCAACGCGCAGAGCCGTGCCGAGCTCAAGGCCTCACGCGCCCGGGTCGTGGCCGCCGGCGACCAGGCCCGCCGCCGCATCGAACGCAATCTCCACGACGGCACCCAGCAACGTCTCGTGTCGATCGGTCTCGAGCTCCGGGCCGCCCAGGCCATGACACCCCCCGAGGTGCCCGAACTCACCGCCCAGTTGTCCCGCGTCGCCCACGACCTGACCGACGCGGTCACCGACCTCCAAGAAGCCTCACGCGGCATCCACCCCGCCATCCTCTCCCGGGGCGGACTCGGCCCCGCCCTACGCACCCTGGCCCGCCGCTCCGCCCTACCCGTCGAGCTCGACCTCCACGTCGACCAGCGGCTCCCCGAACCGGTCGAGGTCGCCGTCTACTACGTCACCTCAGAAGCCATCACCAACGCCACCAAACACGCCCACGCCTCACTGATACACGTCGACCTCGACACCAACGACACCACCGTCCACCTCACCCTCCGCGACGACGGAGTCGGCGGCGCCGACCCCACCCGCGGCACCGGGATGGTCGGCCTCCGAGACCGCATCGAAGCCCTCGGCGGCACCATCGACATCACCAGCCCACCCGGCAACGGCACCACCCTCACCGTCCACATCCCCCTCAACGACGGGACCTGAACGCCGCCCGGATCGCTCGCTCAGGAGGCGAGGCCCGCATCCCCATCCACACGCTCAACCACCCGCGCCCGCTCGTCGGCGAGGACGAGACAGAACGGCGTACCGACAAGATCGCCCCCCGCACGCTCCAGAACCGCCAACGCGGCCCGCACGAAGCGACCATCCACATCCGCCTCGGGCTCACAGGACACCTCGCTCAACACGCTCACGGGCTGCTCCCATCGGTCGGACGGCGAACCACCGCCTGACCTGAAGCGTCGCCCCGCAACCAAGGGCGTCGCATCCGGGACTCCCCCAGTCGGATGCCCTGGTCACTCACGCGTCACTGTCAAGACGCGTGGCTCTCGACTCCGACGACCACGCCCTGAGCGGACCGCTTGACCGCGTGGTCCTCAGTGGTCGGTTTCGTGTCTGTGAGCTCGAGTGGGTCGACAAGCTGCAGCTTGCCCCGTGCTCGGCCATAGAAGTTGGTCCATCCGAGCCGGACGAGCAGGCTTGCGTCCGGGCTCTGCACCGCGGTCAGGCGAGCGCCGGACGAGACCTCGGCATGACGCCAGCCGTCGCATTCGATGACGAGGGGGGAGCTGTGCGGGAGCACGTCGACCTGGAGTTGTTCGGTGGCGTCGACGACAAGGCTGCGGTTGAGCAGCGCGTGGGGAGCGAGGGGCGTAACCAGGAGGGTCTTGGCGACGGGTGACACGATCGACCCGCCGGCCGACAGCGTGTACGCCGTTGACCCGGTCGGGGTGGACAGGATGAGGCCGTCGCCGACGTAGCGGGCGAAGAGCTCACCGCCGACCGACACGGCCAGCTCCGCCTGGCGGTGGCCGGGCGTCCGGGTCATGACGACGTCATTGGAGGCGCGGAACGGGCGGACAGGCTGGTCGGTGCTGACAAGCGCCTCGAGCCCGAGCCGTTCCTCGACGCGGTACTGCCCGGTGGCGATGGCCGTCAGCCCCGGCCCATGCCACGATCTCGTCGACCACATGGTCGCAACGACGGGCGGGGTGGGCGATCAGCCCGATGGCGTGGATCGATCCCGGCGGCGATCCGGTGCTCATCGGGGCGACCCGTCGAGGGTGCGGGCGACGACCGTGACGTCGGCATCTCCGCGGCCCTGTTCGACCGCGTGATGCCAGACCGTGGCGAGTTGGTCGGTGACAGGCAGGCCGGCGGGGTCGGCGGCGTCGAGCGCCAGGTCAACGTCCTTGAGCGCCAAGGCGAGGCTGAACTCGGGCGAGTAGTCGCCGACGGCGATGCGTTGGAGCTTGCCGCTGACGAACGGCGACGCCAGGGGCCCGTTGTCGAGGGCTTGGACGACCGCGTGGGTGGTGAGGCCGAACTGGTGGGCGAGGGCCATGGCCTCGGCGATCCCTTCGACGGTGAGCGCCAGCATGGTGTTGTTGACCAGCTTGAGGCGTGTTCCGAGTCCGGCGGGGCCGACCCAGACGGTGTGCTGGCCGAGGGCGTCGAACACGTGGGCAAGGCGGGGACGGGCGTCGTCGGGACCCGAGGCGAAGATGGTGAGCCGACCCTGCTGGGCGGGACCCCGAGTTCCTGCGACCGGGGCGTCGACGAAGGTCACATCCGGGCGACGGTCGGCGGCGAGGCGAGCGACAGCCTCTGTGCCGGTGACCCCGACCGTGCTCATCTGCGCCCAGATCGCCCCGGGTGGCAGCGCCGCGAGCAGGCCCTGGTCGTCTGCGATCGAGAGCACGGCGTCGGCGTCGGTGACCATCGTGATCGCGATCCCTGCGGAGCGGGCAGCGTCGCGCACGCTGGCGGCGACGCAGGCGCCCCGCTCGGCCAGCGCCTCGGTGCGCGCGGGGCGGCGGTCCCACACGACGGTGGGGATCCCCGACCGCAGCAGGCTCCCGGCCATGCCGTGGCCCATCGTGCCGATACCCAGGACGGCCACCGGCGGTGTCCCGCGGGCCGCCATCTCGCCCGTGCATGGGGTCGGGGTGTCGTCTGCTGCGCCGGCGTCGTGGGTCGTCATGACCGGTCTCGTTTCCGGGCCGGGCTCGAGCACTCGTGGAGGGCGCGGCGCTGGCGATCGATCCGTCGGTCATCGACGGCGATCGACAGCACCCACAGCCCGAGCGTGCTGGCGGCAAGGACGAAGAGGGCAGTTTCGACAGGCATGGCGACAGGGTGCGACCTGCGGGTCATCGGAACCTCCCGCGACCACGTAGTCGGCGAACGGGCCCGCGACCACGAGCTCGCGTGGGGTTTCGCTCAGGATCCACCCGGCACCCTGGAGAGGAACCGATGGAGGCACGGAGCAACATGAGCCAGAACGGAAACAGCCAGACGAGCCAGCCGCTGATCCACCAGCGTGGTGACGAGATCCAGGAGTTCGGGACAGTGCGCCTGTTCCCGATCGCGCTGTCGTACGAGGCCCGGATGGAGAGCTGCCAGGTGCTCAACCAGATCCTGGCCGACTCGATGATCCTGTACAGCCACTACAAGAAGCATCACTGGCTGGTGCGGGGCCACACCTTCTACCAACTCCACCTGCTGTTGGACAAGCACGCGGCGGAGCAGCTCGAGCTGATCGATCTGATCGCCGAGCGGGTCCAGACCCTGGGAGGCATCGCCATCGCCGATCCTCGGCATGTCGCGGAGGTCACCAAGGTGCCGCGGCCCCCGGACGGCGCCGAGGAGGTGCCGGCCATGTTGTCTCGGCTGTTGGAGGCCCACGAGCTGATCATCGGCGAGGTCCGCGACGCCATCACGGCGACCGACGCCAACCGTGACGACGGCAGCAACGACTTGCTGATGGGCGACGTGCTGCGCCGGCATGAGCTGCAGGTCTGGTTCGTGGCCGAGCACCTCGTCGACACACCTGTGACGCACGCGTAGCAGCGGCGGCCAGGGGGACTCGGCTGACACGGCCAACGGACATCCGGACGGCAGCATCTCGTCCCGGGCCCCGACCGTTCCGGCCACCCTCATAGGCTTCACCGCCATGCGGTTACTGGCAGCTTGCTCTCTTGGGGGCGCCGGTCATCTGAATCCACTCCTGCCCTTCCTCGCCGCTGCTGAACGGCAGGGAGACGAGACCCTCGTGGTGGGGCCGCCGGGGCTGAGGGAGATGGTCGAGCTCGCCGGTTATCCCTTCCGGGCCGGAGGCGAGCCCCCTGAGGCAGTCGTGGCGCCCATCAGGGAACGCCTTCCGGTAGCCCAGCGGGCCTCGCCGTACCTGACCCGCTTCCCGGCCTCCCTTGATCCCTCACCCTTCCCGACGACCGTCCGCTTCAAGGACCCGGGTACGGCCCTCGGCAGACCGCTGCCGGATTGGTGGGACGGGTCCGAGGCACCACTCGTCTACATGACCTTCGGCACCGTGCTGGGCCACATGTCCATGGCCTCTGACGTCTACCGGACGGCCATGAACGCGGTAAGGGGCCTGGACGTCCGCGTGCTGCTCACCGTGGGTCGCCGATTCGACCGCTCCAGCCTGGGCCCGATCCCGGCCAACGTCCACGTCGAGGCTTGGGTCGAACAACCCGATGTCCTCGGCCAGGCCGAACTCGTGGTGTGCCACGGAGGATCGGGGACGGCGTTCGGCGCACTCGCGGCCGGCGTCCCCGTGGTGGTCGTGCCGCTGTTCGCCGACCAGTTCGAGAACGGTCGACGGATCGCCGACCGAGGAGCTGGCCTGGTCGTTGAGGCAAAGGAATCGACGGGCGCGCCTCGGCGCTCCGGGATCGGGGAGCAGGACGCACCTCGCATCACGGCCGGGATCACGTCCGTCCTCGCAACGTCGTCTTACCGGCGGAGCGCCCGTCGCATCGCTGCGGAGATGGCGGCCACCCAAACCGTCGACGAGCTTCTCACCGCCCTCGTTGCCGGTGCCGTCAAGGCGACCCGATGACAGTTGTGCCATCAGGCCTACACGTCGCGTCGGTCGGGCGTCTGTAGCCCGGCCGCGAGCCACCAGGTGGTATCAGCGACCCCCGTCCGCGCCTCTGGTAACTGCGACTCGCGAACGATGCGAGGCGCAGGGAGCGGCGGCCGTGAATGCCGGACCAGGTCCAGTCATTACCTCCCGGGCACGCGACGGTGACGTGCGGCCTGGCGCGCGGGCGACCGCGCGGCGCATGGTGCTCGCGGTGGCCGTCGTCCTCTCGACGGCTGTTGTGGCCTGCGGGTCCGACGGCGACCCGGCGCGGACCGACGACCCGACGACGAGCGACGAGGGGCCGGGATCGTCCGACGGCGGGACGGGGTCGACGACGACATCGTCGCCCGGGTCGTCAACCGGCGGTTCGCGACCGGGTACCACCAGGGGTACCGGGGAACCCTCACCGTGATCCTCCATGCCGGGCGGCCACCACCCGGCAGCTCCCTGTGGGCGCGACGCTGGCGGGCGGCCATCGTCGCCGCCGTCGCGCTCGTCGCCGGGGCCGTGGCCGTACCGCACGTCGTTCACGCGATGTCGAGCGGCGTGGCCGAGTTGGCCAACGGCGAGGCGCTGCTCGTCGTCGCCGACGACTCGCAGCCGCCGGGCGATCCGTATGCCTGGGTGCGCTCCGAGGAGCGCAGAGCGGACACCGTGCTGGTCGTGCGGTGGCTCCGCTCGTGCGACCGGCTGGAGATCACGTCGCTCCCCCGCGACGCCATCCTCGAGGGTTCGGACGAACCCGCGGCGGTGGTGTTCGGCGTCGGCGGCATCGACGCGCTCGCGACCGCGGTCGAGCGCACCTTCGGCATCGAGGTCTTCGCCGCCGTCACCCTCGGCTTCGACGAGGTCAGCGAGCTGGCCGAGGCCGTCGGCCCGGTGGATGTCGAGGTGGCGGCGCCCAGCCTCGATCGGCGCACCGGGTTCATGGGCGGGCCTGGCCGGGTGAGCCTCGATGCGCCCGCCGCCATCGCCTTCCTGCGCTCGCGTCACTGGGAGGAGTTGCGTCGCGGCCAGTGGGTGCTCGCCACCGACGACGATCGCAGCCGGATCGAGCGCCAACAGACGTACTTCGCCGCTGCGATCAGCGCGGCCCGCCGGCTCTCGCTCGCCGACCAGGTACGCGTGGGCATTGCGATGACACAGGGCGGCGACGTCACCGTCCGTCGGCCCCTGGCCGTGCCAGGCTTCCTGGCGGGCGCTGCTCACGCCGACGAGGTCGCCTTCGCGACGGTCGCCGTCCGGCCGGAGCTCACGCTCGACGAGCGCCGCTCGCCGTTCTCGCCCACCCGTCTCGGTGCCGCACAGCGGTACGTGCTGGCCGCCGATGCTCGGCGCTCCTTCGACGAGGGTGGGTGCGCCACCCGGGCGGAACCATGAGGCGGCGGCCCGACATATTCGTCAGCTACCGGCACCGCGAACCCCACGCGACCTGGGTGCGCGAGGTCCTCGTCCCCGGGCTCGAGGCCGACGGCTACACGGTCGTGGTCGACGTGCGCGACTTCACGCCGGCGGGGGTGTTGACCGAGGAGATGGAGCGGGCCTCCGAGGCACGCCTGACCGTGGCCGTGGTCGACGAGTCGTACTCGGACAGCGGTTTCGTCCACTTCGAGCGCCTCGTCGCCTCACGCCTGATCGCGGTGATGCGCGACCCGGTCGGCGGACTGGTCGTGCCCGGGGCGGTCGAGACGGTCGACCTCGTCGGGCGAGACGACCCCGAGCCCGTCATCGAGGCCGTCCACCGTGTCGTCAGGCGCGTCTTCATCCTCGAGTCCGAGGACGACGAGGAGTGGGTCGAGGGTGTGGTGATCCCGGCCCTCGACAGCAGCGGCGTATCGACCGAGCACAACGGGGACCTGCAACCGGGCGAGGCGTGGAGCGACGCCGTCACCGGCCGCCTGGAGCGGGCGGATCGTGTCGTGGTCGTCCTGTCCAGCGCGTACCTGCGGCGATTGCACCCGCGTGCGGACGACCTCGTCGCCTACGTAGAGGAGAAGGAGGACCGGCTCCTGGCGCTTCCGCTGCGGCGAGAAGCAGGCATCGCCGTCCCCCGTCGGTACGAGATCCAGGAGGTGATCGACGCGACGCGGTCCGAGCTCTGGGACGACGCGCTCGCCCGACTGTGCGCCGCCGTGGGGGTCGACCTCGCGCCGCCCAGTGGCCCGCCCCCCTGCCCGTACCCAGGCATGCGGTCGTTCACCAGCCTCCAGGACGGCGTCTTTGTTGGACGCGACAACGAGATCGCGGAGGTGCTGAGCGGGCTGCGGCGCCAGCGCTTCGTCGCCATCATCGGACCGTCGGCCTGCGGCAAGTCGTCCCTGGCCCTCGCCGGCGTCGGTCCCCATGTGGCCGCGCACGGCCTCGACGGCACGGGCGGCTGGGTCGTCGACACCGTCCGCCCAGGAGAGACGCCGGTGCGCCAGCTCGACGCGGCGGTCGAGCGCTGGCGCCAAGGGCGACCATCGCTCGGGCGGGGCCCTGCGCGGCCGCTGCTCCTGATCGTGGACCAGCTCGAGGACATCTACGCCGGGGGCGGCGACGGTGCCGCGGGGTTCGAAGCCCGCATCGCGGATCTGCTGACCGACCCGGACATCCACGTCGTCGTGACCGTGCGCGCCGACTTCTACCCGCAGCTCATGTCCGGGCAGCTGTGGAGCCTCGTGAGCAGCTGTCGGGTCGAGGTGGTACCGCTCCGAGGCGAGGCGTTGCGAGAGGCGATCAGGGCACCGGCCCGGCACAACGGCGTCGTCGTCGCCGACGGCCTGGTCGAGCGGCTGGCGGCGGAGACCGAGGGGCAGCCGGGGCTGCTCCCCTTCCTCCAGGAGACGCTGGTCACGCTGTGGAGCGGGCTCCGCTACCGCTATCTGACGCTGGAGGCCTACGACCGCATCACCGACCCGTCCGGCACCTCGGTCGTGGTCCAGGCGATACGGCGCGTCGCCGACAGCGCCGTCGGCGAGATCGAGGCCCGACACCGGGGCGGTGAGCGGATCGTCCGCAACACGCTGGTGCGGCTCGTTCAGTTCGGCGAGGGCCGACCGCACACGCGGCGCCAACTGCCGGTCGACAAGCTGCGCACGGCCGCGCCGGACCGCCAGACGTTCGAGTCGGTGTTCGACACGCTCGTCGAACGCCGTCTGGTGACCACTGACACGGACAGCGAGGACGTCCTGGTCGCCGACCTGAGCCACGAGGCGATCATCAGGGGATGGCCGACCTTGGCGCGCTGGATCGAGGGGCGCCGGTCCGCCGAGGCCGTCCGCCGGCGCCTGCTCGACGACGCGGAGGCGTGGGCTCAACGGGCGGAGGACGGCAGCGCCGACGCCGGCCTGTTGCACGACATCGAGCTCGAGGACGCCCAGCGCTGGCTCGCCGGCCCCGACGCCGAGGACCTGGGTGCCGAGCCCGTCATCGAGCGGTTCGTCGACGCCAGCGCTGCGGCCGCCAATCGTGGCCGCCGCCGCCGCAGGCGAGCGGTGCTCGGGGCGTTCGCCGCGCTCCTGCTGGTCGCCGGGGCCCTGGCGGTCGCCACGGTCAACGCCAGGCGCTCGGAGCGCGAGGCGGAACAGGCGTCGACCGAGCGATTGGCTCTCCAGTTGCGGGCCTCGTCGGCGGAGATCGCAGACAATGGGCTGCCCCTACGGGCCCTGCTCGTGCGCACCGCCGACCGCCTGGACGCCACCCCGGTCAGCCTCGTCGAGATGCTGGCGACGGCGGAGCGGCAGCGGCTCATCACCGACGCGCGTCGACGCACCCAAGGGAGAGGGTTTCGACGCGCTGTGGGCTGACGACGAGATCGTGGCCGTCGGCGCAGGGCGCGGCAATGTCGACGTGTCGCCCATGGGCGAGCAGGGCCCGGACCTCACGGCAACCAGGTCGTTCACGATCGACGGCACACCCCTCGCCATCGCCCGGCGGCCCGGCACGAACATGTTGGCCGTCGGCGGTGGCGACGGCAGCCCGGCGGAGGGTGGGTTCGCCGGGAGCCACGGCGCCGCGTACATCGTGGATCTCGGCCAACCGAGCCTGACGGCTCGGGCGTTGCCGCTGACGGGCGAGAGCCCGGTGAGCGCGCTCGCCTTCACCGGTGGCTCCCTGCT
Organism: uncultured Acidimicrobiales bacterium; assembly: GCA_963735395.1. Taxonomy (GTDB): domain Bacteria; phylum Actinomycetota; class Acidimicrobiia; order Acidimicrobiales; family VFJN01; genus ZC4RG19. The sequence continues at coordinate 563,124 of CAVTKV010000007.1, forward strand.
GGTCGGCCGGTGGGACGGAACGATCGCCGTCGTCGCCATCGACGGACCGGAGGCACGTGTCCAGCGGGTGCTCGAGGTCGGCAGCTCGCCCGCGGGCGCGCCGGCCGCGTGCCGCGAACCCGACCGGAGCGACGACCGCAAGGTGCGCTCGATCGCCGTCGACCAGACCGGACGCTGGCTGGTAGCGGGCAGCAACAACTGCATCGTCACCGTGTGGGACACCGGGGCGCTCGGCCAGCCGCCTCAGGTGCTGGTCGGCCACAGCGACAAGGTCCGGGCCGCAGCGTTCGTGCCGTCGACGGCGACCCTGCTCACCGCGGGTGACGACCGCTCGATCCGGCGCTGGGACGTGCAGGAGGCCACCGGCCCCGGAATCGTGCTGACCGCCGCCGCGGACGAGCAGCGGGTGATCGCCTTGTGCGTGGCCCCCGACGGCAGATCGGTCATCACGGCGGGGCGCGACCACGCCGTACGGCGCTGGACCCTCGACGGCACCACGCTGACACTCGAGCCGCTGGTGTTCGCCGCCCACAGCCAGACGATCAGAGCGGTCTCGTGCCACTCCTCCGGGAGGTTCGCCTCACTGGGCGCCGACAGCCTGGTCATGTGGGACCTCGAACGCCCACCGCGATTCGGCGACGTCGTGCCGGTTGGAGCCGAGGTGAACGCCATCGCCGTCCGCCCCGGCACGGCGGCCGACATCGCTGTCGCCGCCGCCGACGACGACGCCGACCGAGGAACCGTCCTCGTCGAGCGCCCGTCGGGTGACCCGGGCGAGATCGATCTCGGCACCACGTTCCCGTTCGCGATCGCGTACAGCCGTGACGGCGAGTTGGTGGCGGTGGCCGGCGATCAGCCCGCCGGATCGGACTCGCTGGCGGGCGTGGCGGTCATCTACGACGCGGACACCCTGGCCGAGGTCGCCCGCATCGCCGCGGGACCGGGCCAGACGATGCGCGCCATCGCCGTGCTCGATGCCTCGACCTACGCCACCGGGGCCGACGGCGGCCTGATCCAGCTCAGCGTCGACGGGGTGGTACGGGAGGCCCGTACGGAGAGCGGCTTCGGCGTCCGCGCGCTCGCCTACACCCCGACCGGGGAGCTGCTCGTGGGCGACGAGTATGGCGCCCTCTCCTGCTACGACACCGCCGATCCCGACCGCCCGCTCGGTCGCGTCGACCTCGGGCGCGCCATCACCAGCATCGCCGTCGGCGGCGACGGCACGGTGGTGGCCGGCACGGCCGACGGCTTCGTCGCCGCGTTCGTCGAGGCCCTCGCAACCGACCCGGCCGGCGCGGGGCCGGCGTGCGATCCGTCGGACTGGACGCGGATCGACCTGGGAACGAGCACGGAAACGGTCACGTCGGTGGCGCTGCTGGCGAACGGTGGCCTCGCGCTGATCGGCACCGATGGCGGCACCGTCGAGCTGTGGGATGTCAGCCGACGGCGCCAGATCGGCACCCTGGCGACTGCCGCCCGCGATCACCCGGCCGTCGCCGCAGGGTCGCCCGACGGCTCGACGATCGCGGTCGGCGCCGACACCTTCATCGAGCTCTACCAGCTCGACCGTGACGATCTCCGTCGTCGCCTCTGCGACATCGCGGATCGCGAGCTCACCGCGGACGAGCGGGCGGCATTCCTCCCCGACCCCGACACGCACGCGATCGCGCGATGCTCGGCCGAACCCTCCTGAGCGCCGCGTGCCTCGGGCTGCTCGTCACCGTGCCGGCGACGAAGGGCGGGCCGCCGGCGTCGACCAGGGTCACATCGGTCGCCTACGCCGACGGACTGGTGCTCGACGAGCACATGCCCGCTCGGGTCCGGGACGACGCGCCGGTCGTCGTCCTGATCCACGGGTGCTGCGGGGACCGGCGCGACATGGCGGGCCTGGCTCGTGCTCTGGCGCGCCGCGGGGCGGTGGTCGTGAACGCCGACGTCCACCCTGTGGGCGCCGGCGGCGGCTGGCCGACCTCCTATCACGACGTCGTGTGCGCGGTCAGCGCCGGGCGACGAACGGCGTCGGAGCTCGGCGGGCGCCACCACCGCGTCGTCGTGCTCGGGTGGTCGGACGGCGCCATGCTGGCGGCCGCCGTCACCCTCGGGTGGCCCGAGCTGGCCAGCGGCACCACCACATGCAGAGCACCGATAAGCGACCGAGGGCCCGACGTCGCTGGTCGGCCTCGGCGGGTTCTACGGGTGGGAGGTCCCGGGCGTACCCGCCTCGATGGTCACCGAGGCGACCGTTGCCTGGTTCGGCACGTCACCGGACGTCGACCCGCGACCGTGGGCGCTGGGGAACCCGATGTGGTGGTTGGCGCAGCGCCCCGCGCCTCACGTGCCTGCGGTCCACCTCGTCGCCGCTCGGAACGACGCGGCGAGCACCGTGGCGTTCCGGCGACAGCTCGCCACGATCGGCGCCGATGCGTCGATGGCGATGGTCGACAGCACCAACCACCTCGCCCTCGTCCAGCCACGGGACGACGAGGGTGCCGCCGCGCTGGCGGCGATCTGCGCCGTGCTGGACCTCCCCGCTGCCCTGTGAACCGCGGCGTTTGGATTACGCTGTGATCACACACGGACCGGGGGCCGGCATGGCGTGGGATTTCGAGACGGAGCCGGAGTTCGAGGAGCAGCTCGCGTGGATGCGGGCGTTCATCGACCGAGAGCTGATCCCGCTCGAGCCGATCTTCGACGGGCTGCCCGCTGAGGAGTGGCTGCTGGTCAAGCGTCACCTGCAGGACCAGGTGAAGGCGAACGGACTCTGGGGCGCCTTCCTGGACCCGAAGCTCGGCGGGACCGGGCTCGGGCAGCTGAAGCTGGCGCTGATGTCGGAGATCATCGGTCGCTGCATGATGTCGATGACGATCTTCGGCGTGCAGGCGCCGGACAGCGGGAACATGGAGCTGCTGGCCCACGGCGCGACGGACGCCCAGAAGGAACGCTGGCTGTGGCCCAACCTCCGAGGTGAGATCTCGAGCGCCTTCGCGCTCACCGAGCCGTTCTTCGCCGGAGCTGATCCGACGGTGATCGGCACCACCGCCGTGAGAGACGGCGAGGAGTGGGTGATCGACGGCCGCAAGTGGTTCATCACCAACGCCTCGGTGGCCGACATCGTGCTGGTGGTCGCCGAGACGAACCTCGATGGTCGGCCCCACCGTCACGCCTCGGTGTTCGTCGTGCCCACCGGGACGCCGGGCATGGAGATCGTGCGTGACATCGGGACGATGGCGCACCCCGAGGTCGAGTACGGACGCCCGGGAAACCATGCCGAGATCGTGTTCCACAACTGCCGCGTGCCGGCCGACCACCTGATCGGGCAGCCCGGCGAGGGATTCGTGCTCGCCCAGCAGCGGCTCGGTGGCGGTCGCATCCACCACGCCATGCGGTGGCTGGGCCAGGCGCAACGTTCGCTCGACATCATGTGCGAGCGTGCGGTGTCCCGGACCTCGCACGGCAAGCTGCTCGCGCAGCACCAGATGGTCCAGGACTACGTGGCGTTGTCGCACATGGAGATCCAGTCCGCGCGGCTGCTCACCTTCCATACCGCGTGGAAGATGGACAAGTACGGCGCCGCGGCGGTGCGCGCCGACCTCGGAATGATCAAGGCGCACGTCTCGAAGGTCGTCCTTGCGGTGCTCGACCGGACGATCCAAGTGTGCGGCGCCCTCGGCTATTCGAGCGACCTGCCGGTCGAATCGTGGTACCGCTCGACCCGCTTCGGTCCCATCGGCGACGGCCCGGACGAGCTGCACAAGTCGGTGCTGGCCCGCACCTTGCTGAAGGGGTACTCGCCCGTCGAGGGGTGGCCGACCGAACATCTGCCCAGCCGTCGTCCGGCTGCCGAGGCGAAGTGGGCCGAACTTCGGGCACTGGCAGGCATCACGTGAACACCGAGCCGATCGGAAACACGGCGCCGTTGCAGCACTATCTCGACGACGCGCTCGGCGACCGCGTCGCCATCACGGTGACGCCGATGACCGGGGGCGGTTCGTGTGAGGTGTTCGCGCTCGACCGCGGGCCGTCGCGATGGGTGTTGCGCCGCGCGCCGCGCCACGCGAGTTCAGCCACCGCGCACGACGTGCTGCGGGAGTTCCGCATCCTCGATGCGATCAAGGACGAACCGGTGGTGATCGCCCGTCCTGTCGTGGCCTGCGATGACGACGACGTCTTCGACGCGCCCTTCTTCGTGATGGAGCGCATCGACGGACGTCCCATCCTTCAGGCGGTCCCGAAGGCATGGGCGGACGCGCCCGAGACACACGGGAAGGCACTCGACGAACTCATCGACGCGCTCGTCGCGATCCACGCCGTCGACTGGCGAGCGTGCGGGCTCGCCGACATGGCGCACACCGGCAACTACCTGTCGCGACAACTCACGCGATGGCTCACACAGCTCGACTCCTACCACGGGCGCGATCTGCCCGCGGCGCAGCGGATCTCCGACTGGCTCGACGCGCATCGTCCGGCCGACCAGCCGAGCGCGCTCTGCCATGGCGACTACAAGCTCGACAACGTGTTGTTCGCGCCCGAAGCGCCGCCTCGGCTGCTCGCGGTCGTCGACTGGGAGATGGCGGCGATCGGTGACCCGCTGGTCGACCTCGCGTGGTCGCTGATCTTCCACCCCGGGCCCGACGGCACCATGCGCCTCGGGGTGGCGAAGGAGCCGAGGTTCGACGTTGCGCACCTTCCCGATCGCGCGCAGCTCGTGGAGCGCTACGCGACACGATCGGGCCGGGACGTGACCGCGATCGGCTGGTACGACGTGTTCGCGCGATGGAAGCTCGCCGTCGTGCTCGAGGGCAGCTACGCGAAGTTCCTGCGCGGGCTCTCCGACAAACCGATTCACGAGTTCTTCGGGTCGCAGGTGGACCTGCTCCTCGACAGCGCCACCGACCTCATCGATCAAGGAGCTGGGATGTGATGCGCGCATGGCAGGTGCAGGGCGCGGGCGAGCCGATCGATGTGTTGCATGCGGTCGAGCTCGACCCGCCGGAGCCCGGGCCCGGGCAGGTGCGTATCCGCGTGACTGCGGCGGGGATCGGTCTGCCCGACGTGTTGATGTGTCGCGGCACGTACCCGCTCACTCCCCCGTTGCCGTTCGTCTCGGGCCAGGAAGCAACGGGGACGATCACGGCCCTCGGCGAGGGTGTCGCCCTGTCGATCGGCGCCCGGATCATGTGCGTGACCGCGTTCTGGGCGGGACACGGATCGTTTGCCGAGGAGTGTCTGGTGGCGGCGGACTCGACGTTCGCCATCCCCGATGGCCTCACCGATACCGAGGCGGCGGGGTTCTGGATCCCGCACCTCACCGCGTGGATCGGGCTCGTCGATCGCGGCGGCGTCGCAGCCGGCGATTGGCTGGCTGTCCTCGGAGCGGCCGGTGGAAGTGGGATCGCGGCCGTGCAGCTCGGCCACGCGCTCGGGGCGCGGGTGATCGCGGTCGTGAGCGACGCGGAGCGGGCTGCGTTCTGCCGCGGCCTCGGCGCCGACGTCGCGATCAACCACCGCGACGGCCCCATCGCGTCGGCATTGCGCGAGGCGACCGGCGGGCACGGCGTCGACGTCGTCTACGACCCCGTCGGCGGATCGCTCGCCGAGGATGCAGCCGGCGCGATGGCGCGCGACGGCCGGCTGCTCGCAGTCGGGTTCGCGAGCGGCGCCTGGCCGAAGCTCGCCACGCACAACCTGGTCACCACGAACACCTCCCTCGTCGGCGTGTTCGCCGGTGGGTACTCGCGCGCAGAGCTCGACGGCATCCACGCGAACCTTGCCGGCCTCGTCGGTGATGGCCGGCTACGCAACGCGGTGAGCGCCGACGTCCCGTTCGACGCGCTGCCGGACGCTTTGCAACGCATGGCGGACCGAGCTGTGGTCGGCAAGCTCGTCCTGGTGCCGTGACGGCGATGACCAAGCCGTCCGACTTCGATCTCGACGCGGAGGAGATCGTCACCGCCGCGGTCGAGATCTTCGAGGAATCCGGGCTCGAAGCGGTCAGCATGCGGAGCGTGTCCTCGCGACTCGGCGTTTCGCCCGTCCCGCTCTACAGCAGGATCGGCAACAAGGACGCACTCGTCGACGCGATCGCCGACCGGCTCCTCGCCGACCTGGCACCCGCCGACCCACGAGGGCGAGCCATGGAACCAGTACGCGCGTGCGGTGGGCTCGAGAGCTCCGCGCCCGCCTGCGCCGAGCACGAGACAGCCGGCTCATCCTCTGGCCGGGACGCGACGCCTACGTCGAGGCATCGCGACCGCTCGTCGAGACGATGCGACGCGACGGCTTCGCGCGCCGATGCCGCAGTGCAGGCCTGCCGCCTGCTCACCTGGGCCGTCGTGGGTTTCGGGGCAGTCGAGAGCGGCGTCGAACCACCGGCGCGCGGCCGGCGGCGGGTTCGACCGGGAGGCGACCCGGGGGGCGTGACCCCGGCCGACGCCGAGGCGCTCTTCGAGCTCCACATCCGTTACGTGATCGAAGGCATCGCCCGCGACGCCGCGAACAACGGCACGCTCGCGCCGGCGCCGCGCCGGAGGACTCGCCGATGAGCATCCCCACGTTGGACGCGAGCGGCAAGGTCGTGATCGTCACCGGAGGCAGCAAGGGCTTGGGACGCGCCATGGCGTTGGGATTTGCCGAGGCGGGCGCCGACGTCGTCGTGGCGAGCCGCAAACTCGAGCCATGTGAAGTGGTGGCCGAGGAAATCCGCGCCATGGGCCGGCGGGCGATGGCCGTGAGCTGCCACGTCGGAGACTGGGACCAGTGCGCGGCACTCGTCGACGCGAGCGTCGCGGCGTTCGGCCGGATCGACGTGCTGGTCAACAACGCCGGCATTGCGCCTGTCCCGCCGTCGCTGATCGACGTCACCGCCGACCTGTTCGACAAGACGATCGCCGTCAACCTCAAAGGCCCGCTGCGGCTCACCGCGCTCGCCGCCGAAAATATGCCGGCCGGCGGATCGATCATCAACATCAGCTCCAAGGCATCGCTGCACCCGACGTCGTTCACCGTCGTCTACGCGGCGGCGAAGGCCGGGTTGAACGCGCTCACGAAGGCGGCGGCCAAAGAGTTCGGGCCACGGGGCATCCGAGTGAACGCGATCGTGTGCGGCACGTTCCACACCGACAGCCTGCACGCGTCGATACCGACGGAGGCACTTCAGGCGGAGATGGCGTCGAACGTCAGCCTCGGTCGGATCGCGTCCGCCGACGAGATCCTCGGGACGGCGCTCTACCTGGCCAGCGACGCGGCGTCGTACCTGACCGGCGAACTCATCCTGCTCGACGGCGGCTGAGCGCGCCGACCAAGCGGAGAACCATGGGAGATGCAGTCATGACGATGTCATCGGAGAGCGCGATCGGTTCCGGACGGGTGGCGGTGGTGACCGGCGCGGCCAGTGGCATCGGACGCGCGCTCGCCCAGGCGTTCGCCGGTGCCGGCTCAGCAGTCGTCGTCGCCGACCTCGACGGCGCCGACGCGAAGGTGGTCGCCGCCGACATCCGGGCCGCTGGGGGCGAGGCCGAGGCGGTGGAGGTCGACGTGGCCGACGCCGCCGCGGTCGACCAATTGGCCACGACAACGCTGGAGCGGTTCGGGCGCGTCGACGTGTTGTGCAACAACGCGGGTGTCTCGACGTTCAACCTGCTCCGCGACCAGACGCTCGACGATTGGCGTTGGGTCTTCGACGTCAACCTGTGGGGCGTGGTCCACGGGTTGCAGAGCTTCGTACCCATCATGCGCAGCCAGGGCACGCCGGCCCACATCGTCAACACGGCGTCCATCGCCGGACTGCTCAGCGGCGTCGCCTTCATCGGCCCCTACGCCGCCACCAAGGCGGCGGTGGTGTCGATCTCCGAGACCTTGTCCCAAGAGTTGGCGATCGAGCAGGTCCCCATCGGCGTGAGTGTGCTGTGCCCGAGCTCGGTCGATACCCGTGTCATGGAGTCCGAGCGTGGGCGCCCAGCCGTGTTCGGCGTCGAGCGCCGCACCGAGATGGCCGAGTCGGTTCGCCTCGCCATCCGCGACTCGTTCACCGGCCCCTCCGGGCTGACCCCGACGGTGGTCGCCGACCGCACGCTCGAGGCCATACGCGCCGGCCGCTTCTGGATCATCACGCACCCTGGCGAACGCCCCGTGGTCGAGGCCCGCTTCACGGACGCGCTCGCCAACTTCCCCCAAGAACACTGACTACCGGCGACCTATCGATCGACCTTGGCCTCGAATCGATCCGCGAGACGTCCCATCGCCGGTCTCGTCCATCGGCGCCCAACCGGCGCCAAACCTGGGCCTAGCCGAGGGCCTGTCCACCGGATCCACGGCGGGGACGTCCGACACTCGGCCGACTGCCGTGCGCCGGTCGACGGCCGGCGAGGTTGGGCCATTACTGCCGAATGTGGATCGTGATCGTCCGCTGGTGACCGGGCCGAGCAGGGGTCACTACCGTGTGACGCCGTGCGCGGCATCAGCCGTCGGCAGTTCATCGCGGCAGGCCTCGGCGCGGTCGGCGCAGCTGCGACCGCCACCGGCCTCGGCGGCTACGTGTGGCCGCTGCTGGCCCGCGAGGACCTGATCCCCGGCCGGGCGCCCGAGATCACCCTCGACCCCCGGTCGTGGCCGGTCGCGCCCGACCGACTCACGTTCGCGGCGATCGGCGACAACGGCAGCGGCGGCCGCCAGGCGATGGCCGTGGCGTCGCGCATGGCCGAGACGTACCGCACCGCCCCGTTCGGGAACGTGTTCCTGCTCGGGGACATCAGCTACTACGGCAAGTTCGCCGACCGGTACGACGACGTGTTCGTGAAGCCGATGACGCCCCTGCTCGACGCGGGCGTCACGTTCGACCTGGCCATCGGCAACCACGACGGCGGGCTGCGTCGCAGCGACCGGGCCTTCGAAGAGATCGAGGGCGAGATCCGCCTGCTCGACACCCCCGGGCGCTTCTACACCCGCACCTACGGACCGGCGGACGTCTTCTTCCTCGACTCGAGCGTGCCGGGCCTGTTCGGGGCCGAGTCGTCCGAGCAGCTCGAATGGCTGGACGACACCCTGGCGTCGGCCACCAGCCAGTGGCGCATCGTGACGATGCACCACCCGGCCTACTCGTCGGGCCACTACGGGTCGACGCCGCGGGAGGACGAGCTGCTCGTGCCCATCCTCCGGCGGCACCACGTCGACCTGGTGCTGTCGGGCCACGACCACGACTACGAGCGGACGGTGCCGCTCGACGGGATCACGTACGTCGTGAGCGGCGGCGGGTGCAAGACGACGAAGGTGGGGCACAGCGACTTCACCGCGGTGGCCCGGCGCATCCTCGAGTTCCTCCACGTGGACATCCACGGCGACCGCCTGGTCGCCACGTGCATCCAGCCCGAGGGCCAGATCGCCGACCGCTTCGAGTTGCGGGCTCGGGAGGGCCGGTGAACCACCGGCGGCTCGAGCTGCTGGGCGTGGGCGTGTATGTGATCGTCGACTGGCTGGTCATCATGGCCCCGGCCATTGCCATCGAGCTGGCGGGCGACCGTGGCGGCATCGGCGCCACCGCCGACCTCGACCTCATGACCGCGAGCGCGGTGATCGCCACCGCGCACGCGATCGTGGCGGCCCGCCGGCTCCGCGACGAGGAGCTCACTGCCGTGCGCCGGGCTGACGTGTGGATCGCCAGCCTCGACTCGCTGGTGGTGCTGGCCCTGGCCACCACGCTGCTCGTGCTGGTCGGGCTGGCCTCGTTCCCCGACGAGCATGCGGCGCTGGCCAGCCGCGGATACCCGGTCGTGGCGCTGTGGTGCGGCCTCCTGCTCGTGGCGGTGGTTCTGGCGGAAGCGACGGCGCGACTCGTGTTCCGGTGGCTGGAGCCGCGCGAGCGCGGCCCCGGCGAGCGGACGAGCGACGACCCCGACGCGGCGGGCTCGGGCACTCGACAGGTGCGGGCCGGCGGGTGAACATCCCGCCGTGGGCTTCCGCTACACGACTCGGGCCGGGCACCCCACCTTCGTGGACCTCCCGTGGGAGCAGCCGCTCGCCGAGTGGCACACCGAGCGGCTGGTGGCACCGACCCGGCGGGCCGTCGTCGGCTTTCCCTTGGCCTTCATCAGGCCGGACCCGTCGGCGTAGCGCGCGCCTGTCCAGAGGAGGTGCTCGCCGGAGCGATCGCTGCCGATTCGCAACAAAAGGTTGCGTATGCGACGACGACTTCCTATGGTGACACGCAACTAATCGTTGCGCACAGGGAGCACCACCATGGAATACGGAACCATCGAACGTGAAGTCCACATCGAGGCCGCGCCGAAGGTCGTGTTCGAGGTCATCAGCAGCCCCGAGCACATCCGGGACTGGTGGAGCGCGGAGACCGAGCTCGAGCCGGTGGCCGGCTCCACCAGCGAACTGACGTGGCGCGACGAGGCGTCGGGCCGGGTCGACGTGGTGCCGATCACGGTGATCGACGTCCAGCCGCCGCACCTCTTCTCCTTCCGCTGGACGCAGGGGCCGGGCGAGGTCCCCACGCCGTCCAACTCGTTGCTCGTGACGTTCGAGCTGTCGCCGTCCGGCGCCGGCACCGTCCTGCGGCTCACCGAGACCGGCTTCCGTGAGCGGGGCTGGGACATCGCGGTGCTCGAGGAGGCCTACCAGGACCACGTCACCGGCTGGGACTTCTACCTGCCTCGCATCGTCGAGCGCGCCGTCCGACAGGTCTCCGCGCCGTGATGATCGTCATCGACGATGACCTGTGGTCCGCGGTCGGCGATCCGACCCGGCGCCGCATGCTCGACCGGCTGCTCCTCGACGGCGGCGGCACCGCCACGAGCCTGAGCGAACACCTCCCGGTGACTCGCCAGGCGGTCTCGAAGCACTTCGACGTGCTCGACCGCGCCGGACTCGTCCACGCGACCGCGATCGGACGGGAGAAGCGCTACCAGGTCGACGACGCCCAACTGTCCCGGGCCGTCGCCCAACTCTCCTCGGTCGGCGCGACCTGGGACGCCCGGATGCGGCGCATCAAGAAGATCGCCGAGGCGATCCAGAACTCACAACCCCGCAAGAAAGAAGGAAACGACAATGGCTGACATCCTGCATCGCATCGGGGCGACCGCGACCCCGGACAAGGTGTACGACGCGCTCACCACACTCGACGGTCTCGCCGCCTGGTGGACCACCGACACACAGGGCGACTCCGCGCCCGGCGGCACGATCCAGTTCCGATTCGGGAACACCGGCGGGTTCGACATGAAGGTGCTCGACCAGCGCCCCAACGAACGGGTCGAGTGGGAGGTGACCGAGGGCCCCGAGGAGTGGGTCGGCACCCACGTCGGCTTCGACCTGAAGCAGGAGGGTGACTACACGGTCGTCCTGTTCACGCACGAGGGCTGGCGGGAGCCGGTCGAGTTCATGTCCCACTGCAGCACGAAGTGGGCCACGTTCCTGATGAGCCTGAAGCAGCTCGTCGAGACCGGCACCGGCGCCCCCCACCCCCAGGACGTGCGCATCAGCAACTGGCACTGAGCCCTGCTCACGATTTCCACAGGCGGAACGGACGTCTTCGGAGACTTCGCCGAGCGCAAGTCCATTGAGCTCATGTCGGCCGAGCCCATCGCATCCGGACGTGTCCGCCTCGCCTACCGGCTGGGAGCCGACGGCGCAAAGGGCTGAGAGGAGATCATGGCGCACTCGGCTCATCGGGATCGCTCTGTGCCGGACGATCGACGGGCGCCGGCGCACCAGCGCTTGCGGTATCACGAGAGCCGACACGATCGCCGAAGCGAATGGAGGCAACCGTGGCACGCCGGCCGGCCCGGCGGACCAGTGCGAGGGTTGCACCTGGGTCACCACCCAGGTCGGCGAACTGTCCTACCTTCATTCGCGCGACGTCACGTACGCCACGTTCTGCCAGGGGCCGTGCGAGGAGAGCGTGCGCTACCGCGACTTCATGGGCTGGGACATGCCCTGGTACTCCGCGCATGACTCGCTCGACATCCTCTCGCCGGCCGCCAGGTCGGCCTGATGCATCTGGTCTGCTATCTGCGGGATCGCGAGAGGGTGTTCGAGAAGATGTTGAGCCGTCTCCGTAGCGAGTCGACGCTCGGCTCATCGACCGCGCCTGGCCACGATTCAAGGCTCCTCGTCGACGGCGAGGTTGCCGTACGTGGGCGCTCCGGCGGTGTCGTAGGAGAGCTGGACCGTGCCGTTGCCGTAGGTGACAGACGAGGTCACGCGCAGCGCGGTCGGCACCGTCCCGTCGGCGAACATCCGCTTGCCGCTGCCGAGCAGCAGCGGGTACAGCCACAGGTTCAGCCGGTCGACGAGGCCGAGACGAAGCAGTGACTGCACGAGGTCGAGACTGCCGATGACGCTGATCTCCTCGTGCCGCTGCTTGAGGGCGGTGACACCCTCGGCGAGGTCGCCGGTGACGAGCGTCGACCCCTGCCAGGCGAGAGGGCCGGCCAGCGTGCGGCTGGCGACGTACTTGGGAACGCTGTTGAGCAGCCCGGTGAACGCGAGCTCTTCCGGCGCGATCGGCCAGTAGTCGGCGAAGATCTCGTAGGTCCTGCGGCCGAGGAGGAGGGCGTCCATGCTCCTCGCCTGATCGAACATGACCTCGCCGGACTCCTCGTCCAGTAGCGGCGCCTGCCACCCGCCATGCGCGAAGTCGCCGTCGCGGTCTTCGTCAGGTGCTCCAGGCGCCTGTGCCACACCGTCCAGCGTCACGAACTCGGTCACGACGAGCTTGCCCATGGTGTCCTCCCCCGCCCGGTGGGTATGCGTGGTTGTGGAGACGAGGCCGCCGTGCCGTTGTCATCGCCGGCGCCGCCGGAGCGACTGGCGGAACCGGAAGACGTCCCCGGGGTCGTAGCGCGCCTTGACGCCCACGAAGCGATCGTAGTTCGTGCCGTCGTAGGCCTCCGCCCAGTCGTCGAGCTCCGGATCGGCGAGAGCCCCTTACTGCACGGAACAGATGGCGGATGCGATCACTGACGTCACAGCGTCCGGGTGCGATATCAGTGTCAGGTGGGAACCGCCAGGGAACTCGGTGATCTGCGAGTCCGCTCGGTGGGCCATGAACCGCTCTGAGGACGGGGTGATGATCTCGTCGCCGGTGCTGATGAAGTACCAGGACGGGATTGTCCTCCACGCTGCGGCCTTCGACGGCGTCATGAACGCGCTGGTCGAGGCGGCTCGCTGAGAAGCCCAGAGGCGAATGGCGGGGTTTCGCGGAAGATCACTCGCGAACGAACTGACAAAGACGCTCTGCTTGAGGTAGAGGTCCGTCGCTCCCTGGGGGGCTCCCGGGTAGGGCACCATGTCGTAGAGGGAGTCGGGATCCCCGCTCAGGACAGAGTCAGAGCCGCTGAGCTGAGCAGTGGTCTCACCGACATCGGGCGCCGCGGCGTCGACGTAGACGAGCGCCTTGACGTTCGGATTGTCCGCCGCAGCGTTCGTGATGACCGAGCCACCGTAGGAGTGTCCGACCAGCACGATCGGACCGGAGATGGACTGCAGGACGTCGGCGACGGATCCAGCGTCGGTGGTGAGGTTCCGGAGCGGATTCGCGATGGCCCGCGCGTCATAACCTGCTCCTTGCAGAGACTCCACCTCGCCATTCCAGCTGGAAGTGTCGGCCCAGGCGCCGTGCACCAGGACGACCGTAGGCTTGGAATGGCCCGACGATTGACACTGCGACAGCTGGCTCGTGAGCGTGGACGACACGCGCGACACCGTGCCCTCCTGGGAGTTGGTCATCCACAACGCTGCTGCTGATCCAGCGATCGCAGCCACCACCACCATCGGTGCGATCACCCTGAGTCGTCGCCGGGTGAGTACAGGCTGCTCTTTTCCTTCTGGATCGAGTTTCACCGTTCTTTCCCTTTGGTGTCATTAGACGGAGCACAGATCTCCTGTGGCGGTGATACTTGAGTCAGATCGACTGCTCAACGCGCGTCGCTGGACGCAGAAGTAGGGTCGCACGGCAGGCATGGCAGCGCACTGAAGCCACCCGGTACGTCGGGGGGTGCGGCAGCTAGTAGAGCGACTACCCCGAGGCATGAACCGACACCAACAATCAGGTGGGATGCCGAGCTTGCTGAGGATGCTGCGGACCGCGGCCCGCGGCGGTTGATCACGCGGAGTGGCCTCAGTACGGTCGGTGCGGCCCAGCAGGAGTGACGGTCGTGCGCAAGCCACCGACGCAACGGCGGAACGATGATCCCGAGTGCTCCGTGGTCGGCCCGCCCGCTGATGCGATCAGGCGACCGGTGGGCAGTGGGAGGCACGCCCCATGACGCGGCCGTCCTGGCGACGCCGGCAGGCCGAGACGTGGAGCGTCCTCCGACTCGCCGCCAGGGAGCATCGGTGGCTCGCGACTGCCCACGTGGCGGCGTCGCTGATCTCCGGGCTGCTCGAATCGGTCATCCTGGTGCTGGTCGCCCAGGTGGCCGCCACGTTGGTCGAGGGGGGCACGCAGGTGGCGGTGGCGGCGGGACCGATCCACGTGCGGACGACAGTCGGGATCCTGCTGGCCATCGCCGGCGCTTGCGCAGCCGTCCGGGTCGGCCTCCAGGTCGCCGTCGCCTACCTGCCGGCGCGGATCGCCGCCGACATCCAGGCTCGGTTGCGGACCGGTCTGTTCGAGGAGTTCGACCGCGCGTCCTGGAGCGTCCAGGCCCAGGAGCGCGACGGCCATCTCCAGGAGCTCGTGACCAGCCAGGTCGTGCAGGCGACACAGGGGCTCATGCAGGCCGGCGTCCTCGTCACCTCGGTGCTGGGGTTCCTGGCGCTGCTCGTGTCCGCGATGTTCCTGAGCATCCCCGTGGCGCTCGTCGTCATCGGCGTGGCGTGGCTGTTGTCGTTGGCGCTCCGCCCGATGAGCCGGCACGGCCGCCGACACGCGCGCGAGCTGTCGACCACGTCGTTGGCGTTCGCCGGCGGCGTCAGCGAGGCCGTCGGGGTCGCGGAGGAGACCCAGGTCTTCGGTGTCTCGGCCGCGCAGCAGTCGCGGGTTCGCGACCTGGCGGCCGCCGACCGCTCTGCCTTCCTCAAGACCAAGTACACGGCGCGGCTGGTCCAGAACCTGTACCAGAGCCTGGCGATCGCCCTCATCGTCACCGGGTTGGCCGGCCTCTACTGGTCGGGCACCGGGCGCATCGCCGTCCTGGGCGCAGTGGTCCTGATGCTCGTGCGGAGCGCTTCCTACGGGCAGCAGGCCTACGCCTCGTACCTCATGGTGGTGCAGACGATCCCGTTCCTGGACCGACTCTTCGCCGCCGAGGCACGGTACCGAGCGTCGGCGGCGCCCGCCGGCCGTCGACGAGTCGACCACGTGCGCCGCATCGCCTGCGACCGGGTGCACTACGCCTACGGCCGGGGCGCCGACGCGCTTGCCGACGTGTCGTTCGACGTTGTGGCCGGCGAATCGGTGGGCATCGTCGGTCCGTCCGGTGCGGGGAAGTCGACGCTGACGCAGATCCTTCTCCGCCTGCGGGAGCCCACGGCTGGCCGCTACCTGGTGAACGGCGAGCCTGGCTCGGACATCTCCCGGGACGACTGGTGCCGCGTCATGGCATGCGTCCCCCAGGACCCGAGGCTGGTGCACGGGTCGGTGCGCGACAACATCTGCTTCTTCCGCAGGATCGACGACGAGGCGATCGTGCGGGCCGCCCGTCTCGCGCACGTCCACGACGACATCCTCTCCTGGCCGGGTGGCTACGACGCGGTGATCGGCCAGCGGGCGGACGCGGTCTCCGGCGGCCAGCGCCAACGCATCTGCCTGGCCCGCGCGCTGGCCGGCGAGCCCGAGGTGCTGGTGCTGGACGAGCCCACCAGCGCGCTCGACCTACGATCGGAGTCGCTGATCCAGGAGTCGCTCGTCGCCCTGCGGGGTCGCGTCACCCTGTTCGTGGTCAGCCACCGGCTGTCGATGCTGGCGGTCTGCGATCGGGTGATGGTCCTCGGCAGCGGCCGCATCGAGGCGTTCGAATCCACCGCGCACCTCGAGCAGCGCAACGCCTTCTACCAGGGCGCGGTGGCGCTCACGGCGCGGGGCGGTGCGTGATGCGCCTCTCGCCCCGGGAGGCTCGGACGCCCCAGGGAGCGGCGGTGGCCCGCTTCCCCGACTTCTTCGTCGCCGGCCATCCCAAGTGCGGCACGACGGCGCTCTACGACATGCTTCGCCAGCACCCGCAGATCTTCATGTCACCGGTCAAGGAACCACGGTTCTTCGTCTCCGACGACGAGCTCCGGTTCCCCGCCCTGCGCCAGACGACGCAGGCCGACTACCTCCGGCTGTTCGCCGCGGCCGGGGTCGGGCAACGCACCGGTGAGGCGAGCCCCCAGTACCTGGCGTCCCGCTCGGCGCCCGGGGCGATCGCCACCGCGAACCCGTCGGCGCGGATCATCGCGATCCTGCGAGAGCCCGCGAGCTTCATACGGTCGCTGCACAACCACTACGTGCGCCGAGGCATCGATCGTCCCGAAGATCTGGGAGTGGCCTTGGCCCGCGGGTCGAGCCACCCCCTCTGGCACCACTACGAGCAACGCGTGCGCTTCGTCGATCAGCTCGAGCGCTATCGGGCCGTGTTCCCTCCGGATCAGCTGCTGGTGCTGATCTACGACGACTATCGCAGCTCCAACGTCGACACGATGCGCCGCGTGTTCCGCTTCCTGCAGGTGGACGAGGCGTACGAGGTCGCGCCACATGACCTCAACCCGGCCTTTGGTGTCCGATCCCGTACGGCGGCCCTGGTCTGGCAGCGCCTGATGCTGGGCCAGGGCCGGGTGTCCGCCGCGCTCGGAAGGACCGCGCGGGCGGCTCTACCCCAGCGCGCGCGCGATGCCGTCCGAGCGACGTACAGGCGCGCCAACCTCACCCAGGCGCCAGTGATCGACGAGGCATTGATGGCACGACTGCGGCTGCACTTCGCTCCGGAGGTGCGGAAGGCGAGCGACTACCTGGGACGGGATCTCGTCGCGCTGTGGGGCTATCCGGATGGCTGACTGCCGGCTCCCTTCCCTCCCGACGCCTGAGCACCCCGGATGAACGCCGACTGGCTCATCAGACGGACGATCGATCCGCGGCTGGTTCCCCGGCGTGCGGTCGCGATCGTCGCGCTGTCGATCGTCCTCGCCGGCGCGGGGGCAGGTGCGATCGCCGGGGAGCCCGTCGCCGGGGTCGTCGCGGGCGGCGCGGTCGCGTGGGGCCTGGCCTGGGCCTCGTACTACCTCATGCGCGAGTTGGTCGAGGCGCGGGAGGAGGCCCGTGAGCTTTGGGGCCTCACGGGCGTCGTCGTCGACGGAACGCCGTGGCCCGCGCCCGGAGGATGGGCGCTCGGCGCCGCTGCGCTCAACCGCCTCCTGCTCGAGATGAGCGACCGCGAGTGCCGGACGGTCGTCGAGCTCGGGCCCGGGACGTCGAGCATCGTGCTGGGACGGGCGAGGCCGGACCTCCACATCGTCGGGCTCGAACACGATGTGCGGTTCGTCGACACACTCGCCGCGTACCTCCGCCAGCACGGGCTCGCCGACTACGAGCTCATCCACGCACCGCTGGTTCCGCAGGTGGTCTCGGGCGGCGCGGTCGGGTGGTACGACCCCGCGGCGTTGGCGCGCCTTCCGGAGAAGATCGACGTGCTCATCGTCGACGGCCCGCCGAACGGTCCCGGGCGCGGGGCGCGCTCCCCTGCATGGCCGATGCTCAGGACGCGCATGGCTCCGGGCGGGCTGGTGCTGGTCGACGACACCGACCGCCCCGACGAGCGGCGCATGGTCGACGCCTGGGCGACGGACGGCGGCCTCCGCGTCGTCGCGGATCGCCGGTCGTTCGTCCTCCTCGAGGTGGCCTAGGCGGTGGCTCGCGGCCCCGCACGAGCGATCAGACAGCGCGCGGGTGACCGTGGTGATCCCGACACAGCTCGCGCGGCCGACGCTCCTGGACCGGGCGCTGGCGTCGGTGCGGGCGCAACGCGGCGTCGACCTCGACGTCCTCGTCGTCGTCAATCGCGCCCCGCCCGGATCTCGCGTGCCCGCGCTCGGCGACGACGTGGTCGTCGTCGACTGCCCCGAGCCCGGAGGTGCCTCTGCGGCCCGCAACCTCGGCGCCGCGCTCGCTCGCACACCGTGGGTGGCGTTCCTCGATGACGACGACAGCTGGGCGCCTGACAAGATCGTGCGGCAGGTCGCCGTGGCCGAGCGCGTCGGACCGCCGGTGATCGTCGGCACCCGTTTCGAGGTCATCCTGGACGGACGCTCCATCGGCGCCCGCCGGGCCCGTCCGCCCCGTCCGGGCCAGGACCTGAGCGAGTGGCTGCTGTGCGCGCAACTCCCGCTGAACAGCGGGAGCCTGGGTCTCGGATCCTCGCGTTCTCGCCGACGTCGCCCTCGTTCGGCGTTGCGGCTTCCCCGACCTCCCACGCTTCCAGGACTACGACTGGTTCCTGCGGGCGGTGCGGCGCCACGACGCGCGGTTCGTCCAGCTCGCCGATCCCCTGACGCACTACCACCGCGACTCCGACCGCACCCACCTGTCGGCGGGGTCGTGGCGGGACGTCGAACGCTGGGTGAGCCGCAACCGTGACCTCCTGACCCCCCGCAGCTCGGCAGCAGCTCTCCTCCTCACGGCCCTGCGGCAGCCGGACGGGCGTCGCGCCTTTCGCCGTGTCGTCGGGGCCGCCTTCCGGCACGGGAGACCCCATCCCCTCGACCTGGCGGCGGCGATCGCCGTCGCCGCGCCCGGATCCCGTGGGCTGCGCCGCCGGCTGACGAGGACATCCGGGGCTCCTCAGGCTCCCGACTGCCTCGACCGCGACGTCACGGGACGTAGCCGGTTCGCGTGATCGTCTCAGCGAACCGGGCGGCGATGCGTGCGGAGGCGTCGTGCGGCAGCTGGTGGCGCCAGCCGGCGACGCCACCGTCGCCGACGAAGTCGAGGTCCTGCCGGATCTTCGGGATCGACGTGTCCTGCTCGGATCGCCGCATGGAAGCCAGGTCGTTCGCGGCGACGATCTCCTGGACGCGGATCGGCGGACTGTGGTCCCCGAGGAACCCAAGGATGCGTGCGAGCCCCGCCGCGGGATCCCGGCGCAGGTCCTCGTAGCGCACCACCAGCAGCGGACGTGTCCTGTCTTCCTGATGGGCGCACCACCGCTGGACGTGGCGGTCCCACGCGCCCCAGGGGTTCGCCGCGCCGGACAGGAAGTCGTCGACGAAGTCGGTGAGGCTGCCCGCGAAGTACCCCGACATCAGCTGCCAGCGGTACTCCGACAGGACGACGCTGCGAGGGTCCCGCACGAGGTACACCACACGGCGCGGACCCAGGTCAAGGCTCTCGTGGGAGCGGATCAGGCGCCCACCGTCGGCCAGGATCCCGGGGACGTGGGCGTGCGCGCCAACGTACGGGACCGCTTCGTTGAGGTTGCCGAACGTCGCCGGGACGCCGGTGAGCGCATGGCGCAGCATGAACACGGTCCACGTCGACCCGGAGCGGGGGTACGAGACGACGAACGCGTCGTTCGGCCGGAGACCACGGTGCCGCAGGAGAACAAGTGGGCGTCGCAGCGCCTTGCTGCGGAAGCGGGCTCGGCGGATCTGCGCTGCCGGGCTCATCGCGCGTGCCGCCCGAGGTCCGGATGGCGATCCCCCGGGCCCGCACTGACGATCGCCAGGCCCATCGATGCCACCGTACCCCGCAATGCCGGTCGGCCGGCGACGACGGCCGACTGGTCCACCATGTGCCACGGGGGGATCGGCCCTATCGTCGCGGCGCGTGGACCAGGCCGTAGTGCGCGCCAGACATGTGGCGCGCCGTCTCAACGCGACGATCGGGCGCGCGACCGGCTGGCGGCTCGCACGCGCGGGCGTGCCCCCCGACATCGATGTGCAGAGTCGCGAGATCATTGCAGCCGTTCGCCCGTACACGATGACGGACGCGGAGAAGCTGTACGCGCTGATCTCGAGCGTGCGCTACATCCATAAGGGCCGGGTGCCGGGCGCCATCGTCGAGTGCGGTGTGTGGCGGGGCGGCAGCATGCTCGCCGCGGCGTTGATGCTTCGGTCGGTCGGCGTCGACGACCGGGACATCCACCTGTTCGACACGTTCACCGGCATGCCGCCACCGTCCGACGTCGACAGGTACGTCACCGGTGGCTCGGCCCGCGACCACCTCGAGGCCACAGGGGAGGAGTCACCCACGTGGGCGAGGGCCTCGCTCGATGAGGTCGAGAGGAACCTGTCGGCGAGCGGGTATCCGCCGGACCGCCTGCACTTCGTCGCCGGTCGCGTCGAGGAGACGCTGCCGGACCAGGCCCCCGAGGACATCGCACTGTTGCGGCTCGACACGGACTGGTACCAGTCGACGCGCCACGAGCTCCACCACCTCTACCCGCGCCTGGTCCGCGGCGGCGTGCTCATCGTGGACGACTACGGCGAGTGGGAGGGCGCCCGGCTGGCCACGGAGGAGTTCCTCGCCGAGCAGGAGACCGAGCTGCTGCTCGTGCGCGTGTCGGGGGCGCGGGTCGCAGTGAAGCCCTGATCCCGTCACGGTTCCGCCAGAAGTCGGCCTCGCAGAGAGATCGACTTGCCACGTGGCGTGTCGAGGGTACGGTTGGTCCGAGCCGCGTGCGGTGAGGAGCCCGACGAGGACCGGACTGCATGGACGAGCCGAGCCTTCAGGACTACATCGCCGTACTCAGGCGGCGGCGCCGGGTGGTGGCGCTGGCGGTGGTCGCCGCCGTTGCGATCGCCCTGGCGGTCTCGCTGCTGACGACGCCGAGGTACCGGGCGAGAGCTGAGCTCCTGCTGCAACGCACGGCGAACGACGAGATCCTGGTCGACGAGGTGGGCCAGGTCAGGTCGGGTGCCGATGCCGAGCGCGAGCTGAACAACGAGATCGAGCTCATCGAGTCGCAGACCGTTCGCGACGCGGTCGAAGTCCGGTACGACGGCCCGCTCGATGTCGACGCTGTCACGGCGACCGCGTCGGCCTCCGACAACAACAGCGTCGTGAACGTGAACCTGGTGTCCACGGAGCCGGCTGCCGCCGCCGACCTGGTGAACCTGTACGTCGACACCTACATCACCACCAGGCGCGAGCAACGCCTCGAGGAGCTGCTGAGCGCGAGCGAGGAGATCCAGTCGCGTCTCGACGCCCTGCGGCAGCAGATCGCCGAGGTCAGCCGGCCGCTCGACGACATCAACGCCCAGGTGGCCGCCGCGGCGGCTGGCAGCCCCGAGCGGATCGAGCTCGAGGAGCAACGCCAATCGCTCGTTGCGCAGGTCCTTCCCGTGCTCGCGCCGCTCCAGAGCCGGGAGAGCACGTTCCGCGGGCAGCTCTCGCAGCTCGAGCTGAGCCAGGATCTCACGCAGCTCGGCGGGGTCGAGGTGCTCGACGCCGCCGAAGAGCCGAGCTCGCCCGTGTCGCCGAAGGTGGTGATGAACGTCGTGATCGGCGGCCTGATCGGGCTGCTCGGAGGGACCGTGCTCGCGTTCGTGCTCGATCGCCTCGACGACTCGGTGCGGTCGAAAGACACGGTCGAGAAGATCACCGGGGTCCCGACCCTGGGCGTCATTCCTCGGGCAGCCGACGACTCGTCCCCGATCGACCTCGTCGGGATCGAACACCCGTCGTCGCAGGCGTCCGAGGCCTATCGCTTGCTGCGCACGTCCGTACGGTTCCTCGGTCTCGACACACCGATGCGGACGCTGCTCGTCACCAGCTCCGCGGCGTCAGAGGGAAAGACGGTCACGGCCGCAAACCTCGCGATCGCCCTCGCTCAGGGAGGCGAACAGGTGCTGCTCGTGGGCGCCGATCTGCGCCGTCCGCGCGTGCACGACCTGTTCGGCGCTCCCCAGAGCCCCGGTCTGACGTCGGTTCTGCTCGGCGAAGCGGCGCCCGAGACGACGGCGTACGCGATCGAGGAGGTCCCCGGCCTCCACCTGATGCCGCCCGGGCCCACGCCGCCGAATCCCGCCGAACTGCTCGACTCGTCCCGGACGCACGAGCTCTTCGAGTCCTTGGCGACCCGCTACGACAGGGTCGTGGTCGACTCTCCCCCGGTCCTGCCCGTCACGGACGCCCAGGTCCTGTCGCGGGTGGCCGGCGCGGTGCTGCTCGTGGTGGCGCACGGCGAGACGTCGAAGCGGGGGCTCGCCCGGGCCATCGAGCTGCTAGGCCAAGTCAACGCCCCCCTCGCCGGCACCATCCTCAACCTCGTGCCGGCCCGGGAGGGCTACGCCGGACGGACGTACCGCTACGACACCTACAAGAGCCGCAGCGAACGGCGGCGGCAGCGGGAGAAGACCAACCGCGGGACGTCCGTCCTCGCCCACATCACCGGCAACGGTGCGCGTGGCGCGTCGAGCCCTAGCGGCAGCCGCCCGGACGTGACCGACCCGTCGTGACGAGGCCACAAAGAACATGCGCTGATGCCGCCACCGAGTGAGCTCCGTGCCAAGGCAGGCGTCGAGGCCGGCCACCCGCCCGCCCACCCGGGCGTCCCGACCGTCCTCCGCGTGCTCGGCATCGCCCTCGTGCTCTACCTCGCGTTCGGGAAGGGCTTCGCGTACGCGGGGGTGGCACCCGTGTTCGTGGGCGAGCTGCTGCTCGTCACGGTCGTGTTCGTGGCCCTGGGGTCGGACACCGCGCTGCCGCGGAACGCCGCCGCCGCCATCGCTGCGCTCCTCGTCGGGGTCGCGCTGGTGCAGCTCGCAGTCGACCGCTTCACCGCGGCAGACCCGTGGCTCGAGTCCCTGCGGGGGGTCGCGCCGATCTACTACTCGGGGTTCGCCTTCGCGGTCTACGCGCTGCTCCGGCGCTACGAGGCCAGCGCCGGGCACAGGGCCGTCATGCGTGCGATCGAAGGCGCGTCGGCGGGCGCCGCGCCCGTCGTGGTCGTGCTGATCGCGCTCGTGCTCCTCATGCGGCTGCTGGGGGGTCCGTCGTTCGGTCCGACCTGGCCGATCTCGGGGGGCCCGCTGCTGATCACCAAGGCCACGGACATCGCCGTCGCCCTCTCCGTCGTGCTCCCCGCGTTGCTCGCCCGGCAGGCAGGGCCCACGACGGTGCGCCATCGACGTTGGCTGCTTGCCGTATGGGTCGCGATCGCGCTGGTCGTGTCGTTCCGCAGCCGCGCTGCGCTGGGCGGACTCGTCATCGGCTACGCCGTCGCCCGCCCGAGCCTCGCTCGAGCCGCTCCGGGGCCTCCTCGCCGTCGCGGTCCTGCTCGTCGTGTTGTACGTCAGCGGCCTGACGATCACCCTCGGCCGGCAGCGGGAGCTGAGCTTCCGCAGCGGTGTCGACTCGGTCGCGAGCCTGGTGGGAATCGACGAGGGCATCGACAACTCCCGGCTGACGGGGACGAGGAACTGGCGCATCGCGTGGTGGAGCGAGATCTGGGACGACGTCACGAGCCGCCCGATGGTGCTCCATGGCTACGGCTGGGGCGACAACCTGGCGATCCGCTACGACGTGGTCCCTCCGGGAGCCGACCGGGACCCCCGCGTGCTGCGGGCACCCCACAACATCTTCTTCTCGCTGGCCGGACGTGCGGGTCTCGCCGTCGCGGTCGGCTTCGTTCTCGTCCCCATCCTGACGGTCGCTCGCAGCTTCAGGCGTCGAGGCGAACACGATCGCTCCTTCGCCATCGACGGCGCGCGGGCGGGCATCGCCGCGGCCGTCGTCGTCGCGTTCAGCGACGTGTACCTCGAGAGCCCACAGGGTGGCATCGTGATGTGGACCCTGATCGGGTTCCTCTGGTGGGTCGATGCTGCGCACGACGACGGGGTCGCCGAGACGTCATCCGCAGAGCCCGAGCACACCCCTCACCGGCGGCCGAGCGCGACGACCTCGTCGTAGAGCCCCAGCACCCGCGCCGTGTGCCGGTCGGCCGCGTACAGGGACTCGAAGACGTGACGACAGTGCGCCGACAGCTGGGGATCGCCGTGCAGGTGGCGGGCCGCCGTCACAGCCTCGCCCACGTCGTCGATGACGGCGCCGGTGCCCTGCTCGACGACCCTCTCGGCCAGGTCGGTGCTCCGGCGGACGATGACCGGCAGGCCGCTTGCGAGGGCCTCGACGTACGTCAACGGTGCCACCTCCGGCCACCCTCCTGGGATGACCAGCGCGGCGTTGCGAGTCATCAGCTCGACGACCTCGGCGCGTGTCACGCGACCAACCACGTCGACGGCGCGGCCGGCCGCGGCGCGCCGCACGTCCGCCGCCAACGGTCCGTCCCCGGCGACGGTGAGCCGCGTGTCCCCCGTCCACGCCTCGACCAGCTCGACCACCCCCTTGTCCGGCGTGAGCCGGCTGACGCAGACGCAGCCCGCGCGTCCATCTCCGTCTTGGAGCCCACCGCTCCGCTTCGGATCGAGGTGGTCCGGAAGGAAGTTGGCCCAGTCGACCAGTCGGTCGTGTTCGACGCCCGCCGCTGCGAGCAGGCGACGTTGGCGCCGCGACAGGCAGAGGATCCGCGCCGCGTGCCCGAGCACCGGATCGCTCTCGGGGCCGCCCCGATGGGCGATCGCGAGCGGGAGCGTTGCGGCCACCGAGCCGCGGTAGCAGCGGTGCAGCACGCCCGACCACCGGTGCCCATCCGGGCAGTCGGTGCACAGACGCCCGTCCCGGAACAGCGTGGCTGCGGCGCACACGAACCGGAAGTTGTGCAGCGTCACGACGAAGGGCACCTCCAGACGCCGGACCCACGACCTTCCGAAGTTCGGAAAGAGGTTGTGGACGTGGACGAGGTCCGGCCCGTACTCCGCCAGGGCGGCGAGGGGTGACCGCCCCCGGCCGGTCGCGACCCGCACCGCCGACCTGACGTGGTGGAGCCGGTCGAGCTCGAGGTCGTCGGTTCGCGAGGCGAAAGACGCGCCTCGATGCCGGCGTCCGCGAGCAGGTCGAGCTCGGCGTCAACGACGGCGTTCTCGCCGCTCGGCTGTGCGGAGCTGTAGAAGCTGTGCACGATCGCCACGCGTGGCGGCATCGTCGCCCTTCCGGGTCGCGCTCGAGGACCGCCGCGTACCCTACGGCTGGCCACGGAACGTGGCTACCACTTCCCTGATCGCGCGAGCCCTCCTACCATCACGAGCAATGCACGGGACCCGCGTCAACGTGCTGGGTGTGGGCGTCGACCCGCTGACGCTCGAGGGCGCCGTCGACGTCATGGCGGAATGGATCGAGCAGGGTGAACCGCACTACGTGTGCGTCACCGGCGTGCACGGGGTCATGGAGAGCCACGACGACCCCGCGCTGCAGCGCATCCACGACCGGGCGGGGATGGTGACCACCGACGGCATGCCGCTGGTCTGGCTGAGCCGGCACCGGTTGCGCGGCGAGCTCGCCGCCCGTGCCGGTCGAGCGCGTCTACGGACCGGACCTGATGCTGCGCGCCTTCGCGCGGTCCGAGACGACGGGCTGGCGGCACTTCCTGGTCGGCTCCACGCCCACCACCCTCGATCTCCTCACGACCCGGTTGGCGGTGCGGTTCCCCCGTGCTCAGGTCGTCGGCACCCTGAGCCCGCCCCGCCTGACCGCGGGCGCGCCGGGCGACGGCAGGCTCGTGGAGCGGATCGCCGCAGCCCACGCAGATGTCGTCTGGGTCGGGCTCAGCACCCCGAAGCAAGAACAGTGGATGGCGGCGAACGTCGATCGGGTCGGCGCTCCGGTGATGGTCGGGGTGGGCGCGGCGTTCGACTTCCACGCGGGTGTCAAGCGCCAGGCGCCGCCGTGGATGCGCCGGTCCGGTCTCGAATGGGCCTACCGCGTGGCGTCCGAGCCCGGTCGGCTGGGCAAGCGCTACCTGCGCAACAACCCCAGGTTCCTGTGGTTGCTCCTCCGGGAGGCGCTCGCCGATCGTGCCGACCGGTTCGGCTGGCGGCGGAGATCGGAGTGACGAGTCGGAGCACCGAGCCGCCGCATGCCCGGAGCGTCCAGAGTCGGCACAACGGGACGCAACTCCGCACCAGGTGGCGAGACGGACGGCGTGCTCTGGCGCGCTCGCGGTTTGCGCGTGTTGCCGCCCTGCCCTCCCGCCTCGCAACGGTGGTGCGCCACGACGCCTCGGTCGTCGGCACGTCCGCCCGCTGGCTCGTCACGTCGCGCGAGCACACCAACTTCACCTACGACCTGACCGCTCTGAGCCGTGAGCACCTCGCATGGTTCGTGAGCGAGGTCTCTCAGGTCCCGGTCAGCCGGGTCAGGGCGTACTTCGCCGAGCTGGACGCGGACGACCGTCTCCGGACCCACGTCGAGCGGCGGTCCGCCAGCGCCGCCCGCCGCGGACTAGCCGACGGCGCCGCGCGCTACGGACGCCGGATCGGGTGGTACGCGATGGTCCGTGCCCGTGAGCCTCGCCTCGTCGTCGAGACGGGCGTCGACAAGGGCTTGGGGACGTGCGTCCTGGCGTCCGCGCTGCTGCGGAACGCGGACGAGGGACGGCCCGGCCGGCTGCTGTCCGTCGACGTCAACCCCGACGCCGGGTACCTGGTCGCCCGGTCGCCATGGTCCGACGTGGTCGACCTCGTCACAGACGACTCGTTACGCGCGCTGCCGGGGATCCGGGGACAGGTCGACCTCTTCATCCACGACAGCGATCACGACCCTCGGCACGAGGCGGCGGAGCTCGACGCGATCGAGCCCCACATGGCGCCGGAGGCCCTGCTGATGAGCGACAACGCCACGGTCACGAACGTGCTGGCTGAGCACGCGGAGGCGACAGGTCGCCGATTCCTCGCCTTCCGTGAGACGCCGGCCGACCACTGGTTCCCGGGCGAGGGCATCGGCGCCGCATGGTGAGCTCCGGTGGCGGGCCGGGCACGACCTCAGGATCACCCGCCGGATCGTGGGCTGCCCTCTCGCAGCGCGCTTGGCAAGCACGGAGAGACCTGGAACCATGGCCGTGACCACAACCCGTAGCACCTCTGTCACGGAGTCGAGCCTCAAGGACTGATTGCCCGCAACTGCCCAAGGAGTGTGGCACTCATGGCCTCGTGCATCGTTGCCGGGGCTGGGGGATTCATCGGGGGGCATCTCGTGCCCGCGCTCCTTGCGGATGGCGAGGACGTGCGGGCTGTCGACACGAAGCCGGTCGACCAGTGGTGCCAGCGGTGGCGTGGCGTCGAGAACCTGACGCTCGACCTGCGGGACCTCGACGCCTGCCGCCGGGCGGTGCGGGGTGCCGAGCGCATCTACAACCTCGCGGCCGACATGGGCGGGATCGGCTTCATCCAGGCCAACAAGGCCGAGTGCATGCTGAACGTCCTCATCAACACGCATCTCCTCCTCGCGGCGCGGGACGCCGGCATCAGGCGGTACTTCTACGCCTCCTCGGCCTGCGTGTACGCCGCCGCCAAGCAGGACCGGCCCAGCGTCGCCGGCCTCGCTGAGGCCGATGCCTACCCGGCGATGCCCGAGGACGGCTACGGCTGGGAGAAGCTGTTCTCCGAACGGATGTGTCGCCACTTCGCCGAGGACTTCGGCCTCGCCACCCGCGTTGCCCGCTACCACAACGTCTACGGTCCGCACGGCGCTTACGACGGTGGCCGTGAGAAGGCGCCCGCCGCCATCTGCCGCAAGGTGGCGACCGCGGCGCTCACTGGCGGCGACACCGTCGAGATCTGGGGCGACGGCTGCCAGACGCGCAGCTTCACCTATGTGGACGACTGCGTGGCGGGCACCCGCCTCATCGCCGGCAGCGGCGCGTCGGAGCCCCTGAACCTGGGGAGCAGCGAGATGGTGACGCTCGACGAGCTGGTCGACGTGGTCGAGGCGGTCGCGGGCGTGCGCCTGCGCCGACGGTACCTCCGCGGCGCGCCCCAGGGCGTGCGGGGGCGCAGCAGTGACAACACGCGCATCCGGGAGGGGCTGGGGTGGGAGCCCTCCACCCCGCTCGCCGAGGGGATCGAGGCGACCTACCGGTGGGTATACAACGAGCTCGCCGCCCGCCTCGGCGTTCGCCGCCCGGGCGGGGCTCGTCACCACCAGCTGAGATCCCCCCGCCCCGCACGGATATCCGGGTCCGCTCGACGCACGCAGGCGACGCGATCGGAATGACCGCGTTCGCGTCTCACACGGCTGGTGCGGGGGCGCGACACGCGAGGTCCGCGGTCGCGATCGGGGCATCGAGGCACGACCAGTGGCGCCGGCTGCTGCCCGGCCTGGTCGTGGCCGGTGACCTCGGCGTGGGACTCGTCGCGGCGGCAGTCGCCGTACGGCTCCGCTACCCGCGCCAGATCCCGGACCTGCGCATCGGGGGCGGCACACCCGCGGGCGACGCCGTGGTGTGCGTCGCAGTCGCGATCGGCTGGGTCGCGGTGCTCGCCGTCCACCGCGTGCTACCGGTCGTCGCACCTCGCCTCGGGCAACGACGAGCTGACGCTCGTGTTGCGGTCCGGGCTGGCGTTCTTCGCTCTCCTCGCGGCGGCCCATCTGCTCGCCGGCACCGTCGTGTCCGGTCGCCTCCTCGTCGCAGTGGCGGTTCTCGTGGTCCTCGCCAGCCTCCTCCTCCACGTCGCGGTCGACCGAATCATCCATCACGCCCACGTGCAGGGATGGTGGCGGCAACGGGCCGTGGTGTTCGGCCCCGAGGCCCGGGCGCGCGCACTCGCTGAACGGCTCCACGACGATGCCGGTCTCGGTGTGGACGTCGTGGCGACCTACCCGCTGTGGAACGGTGAGGGCGGCCCCACGGGGACGAGTGGGGTCAGGGCGGACGGCCGGAGCGACGCCGCGCCATCTCGGGCGAGATCCCCGGAGCGGGATGTCGAGTCGCTGCGCGGGCTGGCGCGCGACGCTGACGCCGACCTCGTGGCCGTCACAGGCGGGATCGGCCCGGCGCAGGTGCGCTCGCTCGCGTGGGCCCTCGAGGGCACCGGCACCGACCTGCTCGTCGCACCCGCCACCCCCGGACTGGCCGGCCGACGGGTCGCGGTCGAACCCATGGCGGGCGTGCCGCTGCTGAGGATCGAGCCCTCCCGCCTCACCCGGAGTCGCCTCGCCGCCAAAGCGGTGATCGACCGGATGGGCGCTGCCGCTCTTATCCTCCTCCTGGCGCCGGTGATGCTGGCCGCTGCGGCATGCGTGCGCCTGTCCGGCTCGGGACCGGTGATGTTCCGGCAGGTGCGAGTGGGACAGCACGGCGCGCCGTTCGAGCTCCTCAAGTTCCGGACGATGGTGGCCGGCGCCGAGGACCGAACCGGCGACCTGTCGGCGAGCAACGAGGCTGACGGCCTGCTGTTCAAGCTCCGCATGGACCCCCGGGTGACCAGGATCGGTCGCTGGATGCGCCGCCTGTCAGTCGACGAGTTGCCGCAGCTGTGGAACGTGGTCCGGGGCGACATGTCGCTCGTCGGACCACGTCCCCTCCCCGTGCCGCCCGATGCGCTCCGGGGTGACGCGCGCCGCCGGCTCCGCGTCAAGCCCGGCATCACCGGGCTGTGGCAGGTGAGCGGCCGATCGGAGCTTTCGTGGGCGGAGACCGTCCGTCTCGACATCCGCTACGTCGACCGCTGGTCGCTCGGGCTCGATCTGCTGATCATGCTGCGGACGCCGCTCGCCGTCGTGTCGGGGCGGGGGGCGTACTGACATGGCCGACGTCACGGGCGTGGGTGACACGGACGTTGGCGAGGACCCGCCGGCCGCCGGCGCCGGAACGCTGTCGGTGCGCGCCTGGCGCCAGAAGAACGGCGCCCCCGCCTCGCCACCACCGGGGCACCGCCGCCGCGGCCGACGCGCCCGGCGGCGCTGGTCCCGGCAGGACCGGGAACGCTGGGCGTGCCGGGCGGTCGTCGCCGTCGCCGCGGTGGCGGGCACGCTCGCCGACGTGGCACCGACCGGGGATCGGATCGCGGACCGGGTCCTCACCGCCGTCTGGGTCGCCCTGGTTGCTGCCGCCGCGTCCACGGCCCGCCGCTGGACCTGGTACGTCCTCGCAGGGGTCGGCCTCGCCGCCGCGGCCGACCAGTTCGCTGTGGGGTGCGCGGCGGCGGCGCTCGCCCTCGCGCTCCTGTCCAGCCGCCCCGTCCGACCGCGCCCTGCTGTCGGGGCGGCCGTCGGCGGCCTCGGGGCGGTCGCGCTGCTCCATGCCGAGGACCCCGCGGGCCACGCGTCGTCCGCTGCGGTCGCGGCACTGGCGGCAGCGCTCGTCCTGCTGTCGGGCTACCGCCACGCCGGGCGGCGCACTCGGAAGGTCTCTCGGCTCGCGCTCCTGGGCACGGGCGCGGCGGTCGTAGTCGTCGGCACGGCCTACGGCGCCGCGGCGCTCGCCGCCCGACCCGCCGCGGAGCGAGGACTGGACCGCCTCGAGCGAGGGCTCGCAGCCTCACGCGACGGCGACGACGCCGCAGCTGCCACCCACCTCCACGCGGCCGCCGACGCCTTTGCCGACGCCGAGCGCAACCTGGGCGGCTGGCTCGCGGCACCGGCCCGGGCGCTTCCCATCGTGGGCCAGAATGCCCGGGCGGCCGAGGGCATGGCCGCCGCGGCGGCCGACGTGGCCCGCGAGGGGGCCGCCACAGCCACGAGCGGCGACCTCGACACGCTCGCCATCCGGGGTGGACAGCTGGACCTCGCCCAGATCGCGTCGCTCGCAGCGCCGCTCGACGAGGTCGCCGCAGAGCTCGACGAGGCGTCTGAGCGCCTGGCCGCCGAGGACACGGCGTGGCTCGTCCGCCCCGTCGCCGACCGCCTCGACGACGTGCGCGCCGAGTTGACCGATGCCCGCCCCGACGTCGAGATGGCCGCCGACGCCACCCGGCTGGTGCCGGCGATGTTCGGGGGTGAACGCCCGACCCGCTGGTTCGTCGCCTTCGTGACGCCGGTGGAGGCCCGGGGCCGCACGGGGTTCCTGGGTAACTTCGCCGAGCTGACCGCGACCGATGGCAAGGTCGAGATGACGCGGTTCGGCCGTGCCAGCGAGCTCGAGTCCGGTGGCACGCCCGGGCCCGAGCGCACGCTCAGCGGCCCGGACGACTACCTCGCCCGGTGGGCCCGCTTCGAACCTCAGGCGACCTGGCGCAACATCACCATGTCGCCCGACTTCCCGAGCGTCGGGCAGGTCGTCGCCGAGCTGTACCCCCAGTCGGGCGGACAACCGGTCGACGGGGTGATCGCCGTCGACCCGGTCGGCCTGGCCGCGCTGCTCCGGCTGACCGGCCCGATCGCGGTCCCCGAGGTCGCCGACCCGCTCACGCCCGACAACGCCGCCGCCTTCCTCCTCCGCGACCAGTACCTGGCGTTGCCCGAGACCACACGACGGGTCGACGCGCTGGAGTCGCTCGCCCGCGCCACGTTCGACCAGCTGACGACCGGCGACCTGCCCGGGCCCCGCACGGTGGGCGACAGCCTGTCCGTGGCGGTGGCCGGCGGCCATCTGCACGCCTACGCCGTCGACCCGGCGCAGCAGGCACTGTTCGAGGACGTCGGCGTCGATGGCACGCTCCCACCCACCGGTGGCGGCGACTACGTCGGCGTCGTGACCAACAACGCCGTCGGCAACAAGGTCGACCTGTTCCTCACAGCGCCAGGTGACCTACGACGTCGCCTGGGACCCGGCGACCGGCACGGTGGACGCCACTGCCACCGTGACGCTCACCAACGAGGCGCCCGAGTCGGGCCTGCCCGGCACCGTCATCGGCAGCCCGCTGCGCGGCGACGATGCTCCGCCACCGGGCACCAACCGCTCGTACCTGTCGGTGTACAGCCCGTGGGGCCTCGACGCGGCACGGCTCGACGGGCAACCCGTGCATGTCGAGCGGCAGCGCGAAGGTGACCGTTTCGCGTACTCGCTGTTCCTCGACGTGCCACCCGCAGGCGGGACGCGCACGCTCGAGCTCCACCTTCTCGGCCGGCTCGCCATGACCGACGAGTACCGGCTGGTCGTCGGGACTCAGCCGCTCGTTACCCCGGACCAGTTCACGTTGACGGTGGACAGCGGCGAGGAGGGGCTCACGGCGCGCCGACCCGAGTCCGATTCCGGCGCCCGCGGGGTGCGGGTCGACGGGCACACGGCCCGCGCCTCCGGGCCGCTGGTCGACGAGTCGACGGCCTATCGCATCCAGGCCGGCTCGTGAGTCGGAACCCGGCCGACCGGACCGCGCCAGCCAGGCACGGTGCCGAACACCTGTTGCCCACGCGGAGTCATCAACCCTTGCACTCTGCGTGGCGACGAGCGCAGACTGTCTCGTGGCGGTGACAACGATCCTCAGACCGCTGCGACGAGGAGGGGAAGCCATGGTGACCCGTTTTCTCCTGGTGTCCGGACTAGTCATCGGGCTCGTCGTGGCGGCCAGCCCAGCCGGGGGGCAGCAGTACCCGCCAGGCACCTTCTTCCTCTCGCTCAGCGCGACGACGGTCGTCGCCGGGCCAGACGATCACGGCCACGGGCAGGCTGAGCCCGGGCGCGACGAGCGTGAGCTTCGCGTTCTTCTCGGACGAGGAGGACCTCGGCGACGCGACGCCGGACGAGGACGGGAACTTCACCGCCTCGCTGACGATCCCCAGCAACGCGACCGCCGGCGAGCACACGATCACTGCGACCGACAACACCGGGCGCTCGGTGAGCTCGGGTGTGACGGTGGTCGCCGCCGGAGCGGGTGGTGCCGGAGCAGGTGGTGCCGGAGCAGGCGGCGCCGGAGCAGGTGGTGCCGGAGCGGCCGGGGCCGGTGCCGGAGCGACCGGCGTCGGTGCGACAGGTGCGACAGGGGGATTGCCGCGCACCGGCGACGACCTCGGGGTGCCCCTGCTGCGGGTGGGGGCCGTGCTGCTCGCCCTCGGCGGTCTGCTCGTCTTCATGACGCGGAGCCGCCGGGAATCGACTGTCCCGACCTGAACCCCGCTGCCGTCGGCCGGTCCTCCCGGCACGCCCGGCCCTGCCGGCCGGGGATCACCGGGCGCGTGGATGCGCCGCCGCTCGGTGCCCAACCTCTAGCCTCTCGGTGAATGACGCGTCCGACGCGGCCGCTCATCGGGCGCCTCCTGCTCGTCGGTGTTCTCTCGGTTGCCGGTTGCGGCGACGACGGACAGGACGGTCGGTCAGGAGGTGCCGGTGGGGATGGATCCGGCACGACCATTCGCGTGCCCGGCGACCACGACACGATCCAGGCCGCGGTCGACACCGCCGACCCGGGTGATCTGGTCCTCGTCGAGCCCGGGGTCTACCGAGAGTCGATCGACGTCGAGACCGACGAGCTGACGATCCGAGGCACGGACCGCAACGAGGTCGTCCTGGACGGCGGCTTCGAGCTGGACAACGGCGTCCGGGTCGTCGGCGCCGACGGGGTCGCCGTCGAGAACATGACCGCGCGCAACTACACGAGCATCGGCTTCTTCTGGACGGGTGTCCACGGCTACCGGGCTTCCTACCTGACGGCGTACCGCATCGGCGCGTACGGCATCTACGCGTTCGACGCCACCGAGGGCCTGATCGAGCACTCCTACGCGTCGGGTACCCCCGAGGGAGGCTTCTACGTCGGCCAGTGCTTCCCCTGTGACACCGTGGTCGACGATGTGCTGGCGGAGTACAACGGCCTCGGCTACACGGGTACCAACGCGGGCGGCGACCTGTACGTCATCAACTCGACGTTCCGCAACAACCGCGTCGGGATCATGCCCAACTCCGGCAGCTACGAGCTGTGCTTCCCCCAGCGCTCCGCCATCGTCGCCGGCAACGACGTGCACGCCAACAACCAGCCCGACACGCCCGCGACCCGCTCCGCGTTCCGGAACATGGGGACCGGCATCCTCGTCTACGGCGGCCGGGACAATGTTGTCGCCCGCAACCTCGTGTACGACCACGACAGCATCGGCATCGGCCTCCTCTCCCGCCTCGAGGAGGATCCCAATGCCCCCGCTCCACCCTCCGGCGACGAGCGCCCCTGCCGCGAGGCAGCACAGGATCCCCCGGCCGACCCTGCGGACATCCCCTCGTCACTGGTGTGGGACGCCAGCGGCAATCGCGTGGTCGGCAATGTGATCACTGACTCCCGCGTCGCCGACCTCGCCGTGGCCACGCTCGGCACCGACCCGGCTGGATTGGACAACTGCTTCAGCGGAAACCAGTACGCGTCGAGCGCTCCCACCGGCGTCGAAACCCTGTCGCCGTGCGAGGGAGGTGGCGACGGGGACTGGTCGGCCGGTGCGCTCGACCTGGCGGCGCTCCACGCGGACGAGCGACCGCCCGGAGGCGAGTACTCCACGACGCCGGTGCCGCCACCGCAACCGACAATGCCCAACGCCGCCAGCGCTCCCGCACGACCCGCGGCAGATGGTCCACCCGACGTCGACGTCGACGCGATCAACGTCCCCGAGCGGCCCTGAACCCTGACCGGACCGGCGCCGCGCCCCCGCTGCGGCCTCGTGCCGATCGCCGATGCGCAGGCCGCCATCCCGAGCCGGGTCCACATCTCGCGCCTGGGCATCGACGCCTCGATCATCCCGCTCGGACTGGACACGTCGGGCGAACTCGACGCGCCCGCAGACACGAGCGAGGCCGGATGGTTCACAGAGGGGCCTGAGCCCGGTGAGCTCGGGCCGGCGGTCATCGTCGGCCATCTCGATTCGCTGACGCTCCCGGTTGCGAACGACGGGCTCAGGGGTGATCCTTTCGAGGAGAAGCATCTCGCGTCGGGCAATGGTCGACGCTGCATGCCGTATTCCGCCGCCGCGGCCCGTCACGAGGTGTCCCCCACCCCGACCCACGGAGCACGCCATGGCACCCAGCACGCCCCCCGTCACCTCCAGTCGGGACTCCCGGGCCTCCACCCAAGTGGATCAGGCGCAGACGGGCCTCCACGGGCACCCGCTCGCGTCCAACATGGCCACCGTCGCCGTCGTCGAGGCGGTCGGCACGTTCATCCTCGTGCTCACCATCATCAGCACCGCCATCGCCGCCACCCTCGCTCGGCCAATCGCCGGCCCGGCCTACGACTCGCTTGCGGTGCCGCTCGCCGGCGGCTTCGGCCTGGCCATCGCCGTGGCCAGCCTGGGTCATGTCTCTGGCGCGCACCTGAACCCGGCCGTGACGGTGGGCTTGGCCCTCAACCAACGCTTCCCCTGGGCATACGTTCCCGCCTACGTGATCGCCCAGTTCGCCGGAGCCGTCGGTGCGGCCCTGGTCGCCTGGACGATCTTCGGCGATCGCGCCCGCACGGTCGCAGACCTCGGCGCCACCTTCCCCGCCTCGGGCGTCACAACCTGGCGCGCGCTGGTCGCCGAAGCCGTCGTGACCTTCGTGCTCGTGCTCGTCATCGTGTCGGTGGCGACCGACGACCGCGTCCCGCGAGGGATCGCCGCCATCGCCATCGGATGGGCCTTGGCCGCGGCCATCTTCATCAGCGGACCCGTCAGCGGCGCCGGCGTGAACCCGGCGCGAGCCATCGGGCCGATGATCCCTGCCGCCAAGTTCACCGACTGGTGGGTCTACCTCGTGGGACCCCTCGTCGGCGGAGCGGTCGCGGCCACCGTCTACGAGCGATTCCTACGCCGCGGTACCGCCCCCAGCTAGGGGCCACACACCCAACGGATCCAACGCGACCCAGGAGACAAAAGCGACCCAAGGAGACACCAGATGAAGGCCCTCACGTACAACGGACCACGTGACGTCAGCGTGACCGACGTCGCCGACCCGGTCATCGAGCAGCCGACAGATGCGCTGGTGAGGATCACGACCACCAACATCTGCGGGTCGGACCTGCACATGTACGAGGGCCGGACCGACTTCGAATCGGGCCGGGTCATCGGGCACGAGAACCAGGGCGAGGTGATCGCGGTCGGGGACGGCGTCGACCAGGTCCACGTGGGCGACATGGTCACGCTGCCGTTCAACGTCGCATGCGGCCTCTGCCAGAACTGCGAGCGAGGTCTCACCAGCTACTGCCTGACGATGAACCCCGCGGAAGGCGTCGCCGGTGCTGCGTACGGCTACGCCGACATGGGCCCCTATCAGGGGGGTCAGGCCGAGTACCTCCGTGTCCCCCACGCCGACTTCAACGCCCTCATCCTTCCGGACGATGCCCGAGAGAAGGAAAACGACTACGTGATGCTGGCCGACATCTGGCCGACAGGGCACCATGCCACCGTGTTGGCCGGGGTCGAGCCGGGCGACTCGGTGGTCATCACCGGCGCGGGGCCTGTGGGCCTGCTGGCGGCCTATTCGGCGATGCTGAAGGGCGCGAGCCAAGTGTTCGCCATCGACCGGCAGCCTGACCGCCTGGGTCTCGCCGAGTCGATCGGCGCGATCCCGATCGACGACACGCACGCGTCGCCTGTCGACCAGATCATGGACGCGACCGACGGCATCGGCGCCGATGCCGGATGCGAGTGCGTCGGATACCAGGCCCACGACGCTGGCGGCCACGAGGATCCTGCCGTGACCATGAACACCCTGATCCACTCGGTCCGCTACGGGGGTGGTCTCGGGGTGGTCGGTGTGTTCCCGCCCGAGGATCCCGGTGGAAGAGACCAGTCGGCCAAGGAGGGACGGATCGGGCTCGACTGGGGACTGCTCTGGTCCAAGGCCCTTCGCATCGGGACCGGCCAGGCACCGGTGAAGCACTACAACCGCGAGCTCTGCCAGCTCATCTACGACGGCAAGGCCAGGCCATCGTTCCTCGTGTCACACGAGCTCCCTCTCGACGAGGCCCCCGACGGATACCGGCACTTCGACGCCCGCGACGACGGCTGGAC
Organism: uncultured Acidimicrobiales bacterium; assembly: GCA_963735395.1. Lineage (GTDB taxonomy): Bacteria > Actinomycetota > Acidimicrobiia > Acidimicrobiales > VFJN01 > ZC4RG19. The sequence goes on from CAVTKV010000007.1 coordinate 599,773, forward strand.
CAAGGTCGTGCTCAAGCCCAACGGCCCCGACGGACTCGGCGCCCCCTGACCTCGAAATCGTTGACACCTCGAAGGCAACCTCTGGAGTGATGCCCTAGTCGGGCCACTCAGAGCCCAGAATTATCTCGACGAAGTCCTGCCGTGTGAACCCCGGCACGAAATGTGCGAGCACGTCATCGTTCATCGTCCCGAACGTCGTGTCGGGTCGATCCTTCATCCCGTCGGTGAACGCTCGAAGGATTTCCTTCTTGAAGTTCGGCCGCTGATGCGCATCGGTGACGGCCTTGATCTCATGGGCGCTGAGCATCTCGAGGTGGAGGCCGAGGACGTCGGTCTCCACGCCTGCCGTGACCAGGGCGATCTCCGGCTCGAGGCAGTCGGGAACTCCTGGCGTCGTGTGCAGCGCGATGCTGAGCCAGACGGTGCGTGCATCGGCGTCGTTGCGGCCGTGTCCCAGTAGGAAGTCCCGGGCCAGGTTTGCGCTGTCGACCTCGAAGCGCTTGTCGGTGCTGCGAAAACGCTCGGTGAGCCCCATATCGTGGAACATCGCCCCGATATAGAGCAGTTCGGGATCGGGTGTCAGGCCGCGCTGCCGCCCCTCAAGGGAACCGAAAAGGAAAACCCGCCGCGAGTGATCGAACAGCAACGGACTCTCGGCTGCTCGTACCAGGTCGGTAGCTTCCGTTGCGAGCGGCGTACTGGGGATCTCAACGTCTGCAATGCGATCGGCCACGTCGTTCTCCTTTGACCTACTGAGGCATGACGTCGGGAGCGGGCTGCACCCCACCACAGAGGGCGACTGTAGCTGCGACACACAACCACGGACAGTAGTTCCGCCGTGAGAGCTGCACGCACTCAATGGTGTCGAACAATCACTCGCCGTGGTAGTGAGGCTGTGGGTAGTCTCGCTCGAGTGAACCCTCGACGCGCGACTCCGCGTGTGCGTCCCGGCTCGTCAGATGAGTCGGACTGCGTGCCTACGTGAGGTGCTCGAGCAACAGCGACAGGAGGATTGACGGACAGCACTCGGGACGCCCAGCGATTGCGACGAGGCAGCGAGGGCCGGCCATTTCCACCCCGAGACTTGGAGGAGCCGTGACCGAGAACTTCACCACGAACACGGCGGGCATCCCCGTCGAGAGTGACGATCACTCGCTGACCGTCGGCGCCGACGGGCCGATCCTGTTACAGGACGCCTACCTGATCGAGAAGATGGCGGAGTGGAACCGGGAACGGGTGCCCGAACGGCAGCCGCACGCCAAGGGATCCGGCGCGTTCGGCCGGTTCGAGGTGACCCACGACGTGAGCGCCTACACCAAGGCCGACCTGTTCCAGCCGGGCCGGACCACCGAGATGCTGGCCCGGTTCTCGACGGTGGCCGGCGAGCGCGGCAGCCCCGACACGTGGCGGGATCCCCGTGGCTTCGCGCTCAAGTTCTACACCGCCCAGGGGAACTACGACATGGTCGGCAACAACACGCCGGTGTTCTTCATGCGCGACCCGATGAAGTTCCAGGACTTCATCCGGTCCCAGAAGCGCCGCGCCGACAACGACATGCGCGATCACGACATGCAGTGGGACTTCTGGACGCTGTCGCCCGAGTCGGCGCACCAGGTGACCTGGCTGATGGGCGACCGCGGCATCCCGCGCTCGTGGCGCCACATGAACGGCTACTCCAGCCACACGTACATGTGGGTCAACGCCGAGGGCGAGCGCTTCTGGGTCCGCTACCACTTCAAGACCGACCAGGGCATCGAGTTCCTCACTCAGGACGAGGCCGACCGGCTGGCCGGGACCGACGGCGACTACCACCGGCGCGACCTTTGGGAAGCGATCGAGCGGGGCGACTACCCCACCTGGTCGCTCAAGATGCAGATCATGCCGTTCGAGGCCGCCAAGACCTACCGGTTCAACCCGTTCGACCTCACGAAGGTGATCTCCCACAAGGACTACCCGCTCATCGACGTCGGCCGGATGACCCTCGATCGCAACCCGACCAACCACCACACCGAGATCGAGCAGGCCGCGTTCGAGGTCAGCAACCTCGTGCCCGGCATCGGCCCCAGCCCGGACAAGATGCTGCTGGGCCGGATGTTCAGCTACCCCGACGCCCACCGGGCCCGCATCGGCAGCAACTACAACGAGCTCCCGGTCAACGCGCCGCGCGCGGCGCAAGTGCACAGCTACGTGAAGGACGGGCACCTGCGGCACCACAACCCCGGTGACCCCGTCTACGCGCCCAACTCCAAGGGCGGACCGCAGGCCGACACGACGCACTTCGGCGAGCCCGCCGGCTGGCACGCCGACGGTGACCTCCAGCGCGCCGCCTACACGCTCCACGCCGAGGACGACGACTGGGGCCAGCCCGGCACCCTCGTCCGCGAGGTGATGGACGACGCCGCTCGAGACCGGCTGGTCGCCAACACCGTCGGCCACCTTCTCGACGGGGTGACCGAGCCCGTGCTGGTGCACGCCTTCGACTACTGGAAGCAGATCGACAAGGACCTCGGCAACCGGATCGAGTCAGGCGTACGCGCCACACAGACAGAGCGCGACCGCAAGGACACCGAGCCAGCGACACCCGCCCGAGAGCCCGTCGAGGCGAGGACCTGATCACCGACCTTTGGGAACACCGACTGTCCCACGACCGGTGTGGCGGCCTCGTGCGGACCTCGCGACGCGTTGGCTGAGAGCCTGAGCGTGCAGGCGCGCACTACCGCCGACACCAGCCGACCGTGACTCGCTGCCTTGCTCGTGGAGCCAGCCGACTGGTCAGCCCCCGGCCGTCGCCGAGGCGATGAGCGCTCGGCGGTCCGGCGCACCCTTGGAGGTGTGCGGCATCCGGTCGAGCAACAGGATCCGGTCGGGTAGCTCGGTGCTGCTCAGCCGGTCGGCCGCATATTTCCGCAGCCTGGACTGGGTGAGCCGTGAACCGTGCGTGCGGGTGACAGCCGCCTCCACTCGCTCCCCGTAGGTCTCGTCAGGCACGCCGAACGCCGCCGCGTCCAGCACCTCGGGGTGGCTGAGCAGGGCGGCTTCGACAGCGCTCGGCGCGATCTTCTCACCGCCACGGTTGATCAGGTCCTTGATGCGTCCGGTGAGGTACAGGTCGCCGTACGCACCGACACGACCGAGGTCACCGGTCGCGAACCAGCCGTTCACAAACGCGTCCTTCGTGGCCTGATCGTCGTTGAGGTAGCCGTCCGTGAGCGCATCTCCTCGCACGAGGATCTCGCCTTCGTTGCCGTCGGCGGCCTCGGTGCCGTCGGTGGCCTGGATGCGGACGTCGACCGAGGTCGGCACTCCCACCGATACCGGGATGCGTGGGTGGTCGTCGCGCACCAGCGTCGATGTGGCCTGGTGGGCGGTCTCGGTCATGCCGTACGCGGAGACCACGCGGGCGTGGAATGTCGCCTCGATCGAGCCCGAGACCGAATCGGCGAGTGGGGCGCTGCAGCTCCGGACAAAGCGCAGGCGCACCTTGTCGGGACCCGGATACTCCTTCTGCGCCCGGGCGAGCACGATCTGGTGGATCGTGGGAACTGCCGTGTACCAGGTGGCGTTGGCGCCGACCATCTCGTCCCAGAACCGGTGCGCGCTGAACCGACCTGTTTCGGGGAGCGTGGCGTTGCCTCCGGTGGCGAGCGTCGCCAGCAGCCCCGTCATCAGCCCGTGGCCGTGGAACATCGGCATCACCAACACCGTCGAGTCGTCGGCCGTGAGCTCCAGCGATCGGATGATGCCGTCGACCGAGGCCGAGACGTTGGTCCCGGTCCACGGCACGGCCTTCGACCGGCCGGTGCTCCCGGCCGTGAACATGATCAGCTCACAGTCGGGCGGCAGCGGCGTCGCCCCGGGCGCCCGCGCCGTCGTCGGAGCGCTGGCGTCGATCGAGGTGTCGAGCCCGTGCTGGCCCGGCCGGACGTTCAGTGCGAGCACCGGCGAGCTCGTGGTCGACGATCGCGCCATCGGCGACGATCCACCAGGCACGACGAGCGCTCGGGCGTTGACGTCGTTGAGCCGGGTGTCGATCTCGCTCGCAGCGAGCTGGGGATCCAACGGCGCCGCCACCGCACCGATGGAGGCGATCCCGAAGAGGCCGAGCAGAAACTCGAGCGAGTTCGTGGCCGCGAGACCGACTGGGACGCCGGGTTCGATTCCGGCCGCGCCCAACTGGACTCCGACCCGGGCGGCACCGGCGTTCAGCTCTCGATACGACAGGGAGACCTGGCCGCTCGCCATCCGCACCGCGGTTCGGTCCGAGTTCGTGGCCGCGCCTTCCGCCAGGAGTCGGGCGAGCCCGTTCGGCGCCGCGGCGGGGCGGTGTCCGCGATCCGGCTCGGGCACTCGACCGCTATCCCTGACCGGTCGCGAACTCGGCGCGGATCGCGTCGCCCTGCTCGTCCAGCGCAGGGGAAGGGATGTCGGTCCCCAGCGAGTTGTAGGCGCCGTACTTCATCGGGCTGCCCGGAACGTGGTAGCCACCGACCTGTTTGACCATGCCGCGCGCCTTGATCTGGGGGAGCTCGCGGGTATCGGCGACGTTCAGGACGACTCCCACGGGCACCCCGGCCTTCTCGAGTCGTTCACGCCACGCGGCGGCCGTGTCGGTCTTGAGCACCGCTTCCATCTCGTTCTTCAGCGGCTCCCAGTTGTCGCTCCGCTTCTCGTTGGTGTCGAAGCGGTCGTCGCTCGCCAGATCCGGCTTGCCGAGCGTCTTGACGAGCGCGCCGAACAGCTGGTCGTTGCCGACGGTGATGGCGACGGGCTGGTCCTGGCAGGCGAACGTGTCGAAGGGGTACATGAACGGGTGGCGGTTGCCGATGCGCTTCGGTCGCTCGCGGAGGCCGAGCGCATCCATCAGGCCGTGCTCGAGCAGCGCGAAGGTGGCGTCGAGCATGGCGACGTCGACGGTGGTGCCCCGGCCGGTCCGCTCTCGGGCGGCGAGCGCGGTCATGACTCCGCAGTAGCCGTAGACGCCGGCCGCGATGTCGGAGAGGGAGGTGCCGACACGCGTCGGGGGACCGTCGGGCCAGCCGGTGGAGTCCATGATGCCGGCCAGCGCCTGGACGATCGTGTCGTAGGCGGCCTGCTGGTGCATCGGTCCGTACTGCCCAAAGCCGGAGATCGAACAGACGATCAGCCGCGGATGCTCGGTGACGAGATCGTCGGGGGCGAGACCGAGCTTCGCCATGACCCCGGGCCGGAAGTTCTCGACGACGACGTCGGCCTTGGCGATCATCCGCTTGACCAGGGCGAGGCCTTCGGCGTCCTTGAGGTCGACGGCCACGCTCTCCTTGCCGAGGTTGGCGAAGCGGTAGTACTCGCTCGTGCCGTCGGGCAGGAACGGGCCCATCTTGCGGGTGTCGTCACCCACGTCCGGCCGCTCGATCTTGATGACCCGGGCGCCGGCGTCGGCGAGCATGCGAGAGCACGTCGGACCGGACAGAACCCTGCAGAAGTCAACGACGGTGATCCCCTCGAGCGGATAGGGCTTGTCCGGATCGAGGTGTCCGGAGGGGTCGGATCCGGCCATCAGGATGCTCCTCCCGGTGAGGGGTTCGACGCGGGGCTCGCGCTCGCGGGGTTGAGGTGCTGGAGGTGCCCACTCTCGGTGCCGACGGTGGGATCGATGACGCAGTTGATCACTGCGGGCGTCCCGGCCTTGATCGCCTCGCGCAGGGCCGAGTCGAGCTGGTCGGGACTGGTGGCTTGGTAGCCGGTGCCGCCGAAGGCCTCTATGAGCCTGTCGTAGCGCGCGTCGTGCATCAGCACGGTCGGCGACGGGTCCGACGAGACGGTGTTCACCCCGTCGCCCTTGTAGACGCCGCCGTTGTTGAACACGACGACCACGACGGGGAGCCGGTAACGGCAGATGGTCTCGAGCTCCATGCCGCTGAACCCGAACGCGCTGTCACCCTCGACGGCGACGACCGGCTCTCCGGTCTCGACCGCCGCCGCGATCGCGTAGCCCATCCCGATGCCCATCACGCCCCACGTCCCCGCATCGAGGCGATGCCGCGGCCTGTGCATGTCGACGATGTCACGCGTGAGGTCGAGCGTGTTCGCGCCCTCGTTCACGAGGTAGGCGTCGGGACTCTCGGCGAGCACGTCACGCACCACCCGGAGCGCCCCGTAGAAGCCCATCGGCTCGTGCGCCGCGTCGAGGTGCGCGCTCATCTTCTCGACGTTGCTCGCCTTCTTCGCCGCGAGCTCGTCGGTCCAGGCCGAGGGAACCGCGATCGTGTGCGCTCCGAGCCGCTCGAGAAGGGCGGACATGACCGATGCGATGTCGCCGAGGACCGGGGCGCCGATCGGCCGGTTGCTGTCGAACTCGGTGGCGGAGACGTCGACCTGGATGAACTGTGCCTCGGCGTTCCAATGCGGGGGCTCGCCGTGGCTCAGCAGCCAGTTGAGCCGGGCGCCGATGAGCATGACGACGTCGGCGTTCGAGAGCGCGAGAGACCGCGCCGCCGAGACGGAGTTCGGATGGTCGTCGGGAAGCAGTCCCTTGGCCATGGACATCGGCAGGTAGGGGATGCCGGTCTGCTCGATGAAGCTCCGAACCTGCTCGTCGGCCTGGGCGTACGCGGCACCCTTGCCGAGCACGACGAGTGGACGCTCCGCCGCGGCGAGCAGGTCGAGCGCCCGCGCCAGGGCCTGCTCGTCGGGCAGCTGCGCCGGGGCGGGATCGACGACGGAGAAGATCGACGCCGCTCCCTCCGCCCGGTCCATCGTGGCGCTCAGCACCGCGGCCGGCAGGTCGAGGTAGACCCCACCCGGCCGGCCCGAGGCGGCCGTCCGTATCGCCCGGGCCACACCGAGCCCGATGTCCTCGGGCCGGTCGACCCGGTATGCCGCCTTCGCCAACGGCTTGGCCGTGTTCAGCTGATCGAGCTCCTCGTAGTCGCCGCGCTGCAGGTCGATGATCGGGCGCTCGCTCGAGCCGCTGATCTGGATCATCGGGAAGCAGTTCACGGTGGCGGCCGCGAGCGAGACCAAGCCGTTGAGGAACCCCGGGGCCGACACTGTCAGGCAGATCCCGGGGCGGCCGCTGAGAAAGCCGGCGGCGGCGGCCGCGTTGCCAGCCGAGGCCTCGTGGCGGAAGCCGATGAAACGGAGGCCTCGTGCCTGCGCGCGGCGGGCGAGATCGGTGACCGGGATTCCGACGACCCCGTACAGGTTCTCGACCCCGTTGGTCTCCAGCGCGTCGATCACCAGGTCAACACCCTCGGTTGTCGGCGACGCCTCGGCAACGCTCATCGGAAGGTCGTTCCCGTCGTGGTCATGCCCGCGTCCATGACGCCTAGAGCTGGGAGCGAAGCGTCCACAACTGCTGCTCGAGCACTCGGGTGACGTCGATGAGGACGTCCTGAGACGTGAGATCGATCTCGCCGAGCCGCTCCATCCACTCTCGCAGGCGCTCGTCGGCGGCGGCGACGCGAGCCACGAGCAGGCGGATCGCCGCAGGGACCTGAATCGCCCCCGACTCGACGGGCACGACCGCGCTCTGCTCGACGACCGCCGGCGCCTGTCCGTCCGGTGCGAATCCGATTGCGACGGCGCGTTCGGCAACGACGTCCGCCAGCTTGCGCCAATCGTCGACGAGCTCGTCGAGATGCAGGCGAAGCGAGCGGAACCCGTGGCCGGTGATGTTCCAGTGCAACTGCTTGCCGGTCAACGAGAGCGCGATCAGCTCTATGAGCGTCCGCTGAAGCAGGTCGCCCGTCTCGGCCCTCGCATGGGCACTGAGCAGGGGAAGAGGTGCTTCGATGTCCGGAACTGACATTGGCGAGATCAATGTTCTTGCTCCTCCCTGATTTGCCGTCGTAATCCGGAGATCACGGTCGCTGCGCCCCTCGGGTGATCGGCTCGAGCACCAACGCGCCTGCGGCGCGCGACGTTCCTGCATCCCGGCGGCGCCCCGGGGGGAGCGCCGCCGAGAGCGTCGTGTCAGTAGGCGCCGCCCCCTTGGATGAACGTGCGATCCACGTCCATGACGAGCACGCCCTGCTCGGCGTCGCCGATCTGGGCGTTGACCTGGCCGGTGCCGCCGATCACGACGTTGCCGTCATCGCGCGTTATGACGATGTTCTCGCCGACGGCGCGGTTGTCGTCGTCGTCGTAGCCATCAGCGCCGATGACGATCGCATCCGAGCCGGACGCGAGCGTGGTGCCTTCGTCGGTGTGCACGGCAGTCGCGTTTCCGGCGTTGGCATGCTCGACCCACGACTCGTACGGGAAGTCGAAGCCGTCGCCCCCGCCGTTATCGTCGCTGCCCCCAACATAGGGAGGTGGGACGACTGCGGCGAGGGCGGCGCCGGGTGCCGGCGACGTAGGAGACGTAGGAGCCGACCCCTGTGTGGGCTGCGACCCGATGGGTGCGGGAGTGCCCGGAGGCACGTCACCGTTCGGCTCCTCCGCCTCCGTGAGTTCATCGGAGTCCTCGTCGTCGTCACCATTCTCATCGTCATCGTCACCTGCGGGCGGCGGCACGCCTCCGTTGCCGCCCTCGGACGCGAGGTCGACGAGGGCCGCCGCCATCGTCTGCCAGGGCGCCTCGTCCGCCGATTCGCTCCCGCGAATGACCGAATCGGTGGCGTCGATCACGTTCAAGCCGCTCGCGTCGATGTCTCCGGTGTTCGCGTTGATCAGCCCGTTGCGGTCTCTGAAGAAGTTCGAGTCGTCCGTCGTCACCAGGATGTTCCGGCCGGCGACGTCGGTCCGGTACGACTCCCACTCCGAGAACGCGACCCCGCGGGATGTGGCGCCCGGCAGGGGGTTCCAGAGGTTCTCGGCGAACAGCGGCGGGCTCACGAGAGGAGGCAACGGTTGCGGCGGGCCCCATGATCCGATGCCGGTGACCGGGGCGAAGCTCGGCCATGCTCCGACGCCGGTGACCGGGGCGAAGCTCGGCCATGCTCCGACGCGGGTGACCGGGGCGAAGCTCGGTGTGGCCATCTGTGGCTGCGCCATCTGTGGCTGCGCCACCTGCGGCTGCGCCGTGACGGGAAGCGCGACGGGCGCGGCAGCGGTGCGTGCCGCCGTCGGTGCCGCCGCGACCGCGCTGTTGGCGGGCGTGGCCGGGGGGCCGGTGGGTGCAGGACCAGCCGTCGGGCTCGCGGGTGAGCCGGCGACGTCCGGTCCGATGACAGCGGCATCGATGCGAACGTTGCTGTTGGGGGTGGTGGCCGTGCCGCTATGACCGTCGGGTGTCGAGACGATCCGGACCGTGCTGTTGGGGGTGATGGCCTCGCCGCGATGGTCGTCGGGCGTCGAGGTGATCCGGACCGTGTTGTTGGTCGTCGTGGCGGCACCCGCGAGCGCCAGCTCAGGCGGGGGTGGCGCGGCGCTCACGGCCGCGGGCGCCGCCGCGTCGGGTGCGCCGACGCTCTCGGCGGCGTCGGGGGCCGCCACGCCCACGGCTGCCGGAGGGCCGCTGTCCGCTGAGGGCGCGGGCAACCCGATGCTCGCCGTGACCAGGTCCGCGGCGCCGAACATCCAGCCGACGACGCAACCGACGGCCGCCAGGAAGGCGGCGATCAGCCATTTGGGGATGTAGATGGAGCTATCCATGGGCAGTCCTCATCTCGTGGCGTCTCATGGCATGGTCGGAGGTTGTGACATCGGATCGTCAGGAGGGGACGCATCGGGGGGCGGGGTCGCCGGCCGGCACCGAGTTCCCGGTCGTGATCTGCGAGCCAGTGACGTCCATCACCACCGCGCCACTGGTGTCGCTGTCGCCGACCTGGGCGTTCACGTCGCCGACCCCGCCGACCGTGACGTTCCCGTCGTCGGAGGTCGTGACGTTGCGATCGCCCTGCACCTGCATGCTGGTGTCGACGACGCCGGGGCCGCCGATGGCGAGCGAGTCGGCTCCGGTCGCGGTGGCGGTGCCGTTCGGACCGGCGACCGACGCCGATGCCGCACCCGGCGCCGGCGCGGCCGCGACAGCTGCCGGCGATGGCCCGGTGCTCGCCTGGTCGACCGGCGCGGGAGCAGGGGGTGCGCCCGAGTTGCCCGAGCGGACCAGCGAGCCCGTCGCGTCGACGACGTTCAACCCGCTCGAGTCGGTGTCCCCGGTGTTCCCATTGAGGTGCCCGGCCCGTTGATAGAAGAGGTTCGAGTCTTCTTTGGTCAACAGGTTGCCGTTGCCCACCACCTCGATCGTCCTGTCCTGGTAGCCCGCGATGGCGACCGCGCGGGTAGCCGGCCCGCCACCCGCAGGATCGCTCGACGTCGCAGAGGTCGACACGCTGCCCTGGGTGCCGGTGGGCGACCCTGGCGGCGGTCCAGTAGACCCGCCGGTCCACCCGGAGACTTCGGAGGTGCCCGAGGTGACCGCAGAGCCGTCGACATCGAGCGCGATGACACCGCTTGCGCCCGCGTCTCCGGTGTTCGCCGTGAGGACCGTGTTGTCGCCCACCGAGACGACCGCTCCGTTGTTCGCGATCACGATGTGGTTGCCGTTGGCGATGATGGCGAAGCCGTCGACGTCGACGCCGCTGAGCTCGACCGGCCCCGACGCCGTCGGAGTGCCGGAGGCGTCGCCCGCGCCGTGCGTCACCCCGGACACCCGCGGCTGGTTCATCACGATGGAGAGGGTCGGAGCAGAAATCGCGGACGCGACGTCGCCCGACCTGTGCATCTGCGTCGGCGGGGATGCCCATACGATCGAACGCCCGGGGGAACGGGCGGAAGAGATGGGAGAACGGGCGGACGAGATGAACGTCTGCCTGGGCCTCGGCGCCAGCACGCGCACGCGTCCCGGGTGCGAGGTGGCGACCGCGCGCACGGCCGACCCCCCCGGCCCTGCCCGACCCCACCGACCCCACCGGCCCCCCCGGGCTGACGGGCGTCTCCGCGACGACGATCGTGACGTAGACCGGCTGCGCCGCCGGCGATTGTCCACTCGGGGCCACTGGTTCCCGAGAAGAGGGATCGGCCGTTCCGACCTCCGTTGTACGCGAGTCGTCGGCCATCGCGGCGCGCAGCAATCCTCCGATGAGGAATGCCGCGAGAACACCGACTCCCGCGAGCAGCCATTTCGGTACGGGCACGGGACAGTCCTCCCGTCACTCGGCGGACGTCCGACGATCTGGCATCTCGACCGCGGGGAAGCTTTCCGCCCGGCAGCGTGATCTCGCATCACGTGATTTCCGTGATTTGCCTGCGCGCCCGGCGGGACGACGCCACGAGCCGGCGGTTCTCAGGACCTCCGCGAAGACGGCGCGAGGAGGCCGACAGCGCGCGCTCGTTCGACGGCTTCCCCGCGACGGTGCGTGCCGAGCTTCGTGTAGAGGTGGCTGATGTGCGTGTTGACGGTGTTGACCGACAGGTAGAGCTCGGCGGCGATCTCGGGCTGGGTGAGGTTGGTTGGCAGGTAGCGCAGGACGCGGAGCTCGCTCCTGGTCAACGGCTCGCGCAGGCGTTCGGGTTCGCGCCGCTCTGACGGCCTGGCTCCGGCCAGCAGGTCGAGGATCTCTGAGGCGAGGGCAGCGTGTGCCGTCTGCCCGCTATGGCGCTCGAGCTGGCCCGGTGCAGGGTGAAGCAGGAACGGGTAGAGGATGCTGTCGGGTTCGGCGAGGTCGAGTGCGCGCTCGAGGGCCCGCGCGGCGGCGCCCGAGTCCCTGAGCGCGTCGTGTGCGATCGCCTCGAGCAGGAAGGCCTCCACCATCCAGCCGGCGAACGGCGCCGAGCCGTCCAGCACGGGCGCAAGTGCGACCGTCGCCGCGTGCGGGTCGTGCCGAGCCAGCCTCAACATGGCCACGGGGATGACCATCGGCTCGCGCTCGTGCTCGTCGAGCTCGGCGAGGACTGCTGCGGCGCCATCGAGGTTGCCCATCTTCACGAGCGTCTGCAGTGTGTGGGAGCGCATCACGGTTGGAGCATCTGGGACGACTCGGGCGCTGAGTCGCTCGGCCTCCCGGAATGAGGCCAGCGCTTCCTCGCAGCGGCCGCTCGCCAGCTCGAGGAGCCCGCGAGCGTCGTGCAGCGCGAGGTTTGCAACCGGCTCGGCCTCGACGTGAAGTGCACGCTCCGCCCGCCCGAGCCACCGGTCGGCCTCCTCGAGCCGCCCCCGGGCCAACATCGCACCGCCGAGCATCGTGTACGCGACACCGACGGCCGGGTCCTCGGCCCAGCCATGGCGCTCGGCCAGCTCCACCGCCTGGAGGCCCCGCTGCACCGCCAGCTCGTACGAGCGGTAGATCGACAGGAGCGTGCCGTGCGCAAGACCGGTCATCTCGAGGTACGGCCGCTCGATCCGGTGCGCGAGATCGATGCCTTCGTCGACGTGCCGCTCCGCATCGTCGAGCCGGCTGCTGAGGAGCTCGGCGATGCCAAGGTTGATCAGCGCCCACGCGCGGAGATCGTCGCCGATCTCGAGCTGCAGGGCTTCCGCGGCCTTGGCTGGTGAGAGCAGCCGTTCCGCTTCCTCTTCGACGGCGGCCTGATCGCCCTGTTGGCGGGCGAGCGAGAGCCGCACGACGGCGAGGAAGACCTCGAAGCGCGTGCGGCGGTCAGCGGGCAATGAGGCAGAGCGGCGCACTGCCAGTGTGAGACGTCGCTCCACTTCGTGCGCGGAACCATGGACGAGCGCGTCGGCGGCCGCCAGCGCCGTGAGCTCGGCGTCGGCAGCGACCGCGCTCGCCGGGAAGGCCGTGAGGAGCCCGTGCGCAGTGGCGCTCTGCCCGTCGAGGACCAGGCCGACCCAGTGTTCGAAGAGCAAACCGCCGGCCAGGCTCCACTGCTCCGCCGCCTGCGCGTGGCGGACCGCCTCCACCACGTACCCGTGCTCCGCGTACCACTCCGCAGCGACGGCGTGAAGTGCCATGACGTCATCCGGCGCGGTCCGACGTAACGCAAGCTGCAGCAGGTCCGCGAACAGGTTGTGGTAGCGAAACCAGGTACGCCGGGCATCGAGCGAGACGACGAAGGCGTTGGCCTCCTCGAGCTCCTGCAGGATCCGCTCCGCGCCCGAGCCTTCGGTCAACGCGTCGGCGAGCGGCCCGCTGATCCGTTCCAGCACCGATGTGCGCAGGAGCAGCTGCTTCACCTCCTCCGGTTGGCGGTCGAGCACCTCCGCGAGCAGGTAGTCGGCGACAGTGCGGTCACTGCCGGAGAACTCCGCGGCGAGCGACTCCGGGTCGGGGTGACCGGCGAGCGACAGCGCCGCCAGCCTCAGACCCGCCACCCACCCCTCGGTTCGCTCATGGAGCAGCGCCGGCGCCTTGTCCGGCAGCTCCAGACCGGCTGCGTCCAGCAGCGCGCACGCCTCGTCGAGCGTGAAGCGGAGATCGGCGGCGCGGATCTCGGTCAGTTCGGCTTCCAAGCGCAGTCTGTGCAGGCCCAACCCGAGATCATGGCGGCTCGAGACCACGAAGCGAAGCTCCGCCGGCGCGCGCATCAAGAGCAGCTCGAGTTGGCTCAACGCTTCTGCCGAGAGCAGCTCGTGCAGGTCGTCGATCACGAGCCACACACGGCCCTCCAGCGAAGCCAGGTCCTCCAGCAACCGCTCGACGATCGCTCCGCCGTCGAGAGAGGGCGCCGCCGTGAATCCCCGCACGGGGGTCGCGGTGCTGCGCGAGCGCGTCGACCACCGAGATCCAGAACCGCTGCGGGTCGCGCTCCTTGTGCCGCACCGAGACCCACGCCGCCGCGTTCGCGAGTCCAGCTTCACAGATCCAGGAGCGGACCAGAAGCGTCTTCCCGCTCCCCGCCGGCGCCGATATCGCAACGACCCGGGCCGCGTGTTGGAGCCGCTCGAACAGCGCGCGGCGGAAGACGATCCCGTCCGTCACGGGAGCGGGCCTGGAGGCGCCTGGCGCCAGGGCGCGTTCCACACCACAGTCTCCCAACTGAGGAGGGCCGCGGCTACCTCGGCGGACCTATCGGCGGATCATCCACACGCCGACCAGCCAGACCTCCGAGCGAGAGTCACGGGCATGCTGGTCCGTCACGGGTGCATCAGGGGCCCGCTGGAGGGACCACGCCGACGGTTCGCCGGGCTTGGGCCTGTCCCTGCCCGTGTGGCCGTCGCCGGGACCCTTCGCCAACCCTGCGGTCCAGGTCGCCAGCGCCGGCGCTCGTCACCCCAGCATCTCGACGAAGTCGCCTGAGCCGGGCCGTGGCGATCGTGACCAACTTCGGGGTCGAGCAGGACGAGCTGGTGGTCCCCGTCGAGCACCTGCGCCAAGGCGGAGCCCAGATCGACAATGCCGCGGTGTCGAACGACCCGATCATCCCCGACAACTCCAACCACCCAGGCTCACGCCGTCGCTCAACAGCCTCCTACCATGGAGGCTGCGGTGTCGCCATGCGGCACCTGATTTGGCGATTCCCGAAGCAGACTGGAAACCGAACACGATACTTCTCTTTGAATGGGAGGTAGCCCGACGATGGCGAAGACGTTTCAATCCTATTCAGCGGGTCTGATCATTCGACAGAAGGAGCCTACCAACCTGGAGACTCCATTCGATCAGGTTGACTCGTATCTCACGCCGACGGAACTGTTCTATATCCGCACCCATTTCCCGGCGCCGAGGCTCGAACTCAACTCGTACCAACTGCGCATCGACGGTGCAGTCCGGAATCCGGTTGCTCTGCGCTACGAGCAGTTGCGCGACATGCCATCCGAGACGCGGGTCGCCACTCTGGAGTGCGCAGGTAACAGTCGGGTATTTCTTACCCCGCAGGTTGCGGGAGCACAGTGGGAGCTCGGCGCCGTCGGCAATGCCGAATGGACCGGTGTGCCTCTGGGAACTCTGCTGGAGCGCGCCGGCCTGGAGGACGACGCCCGTGAGATCGTGCTCGAAGGCGGAGATCGGGGGACGCCGACAGAAGCACCACCTGTGCCTCCCGGCCCTATCTCGTATGCCCGGAGTGTGCCCCGGGACAAAGCCATTCAACGGGAGGTGATGGTCGCCTACCAGATGAATGGCCGTGATCTCCCGCTGGAGCATGGTTACCCGGTGCGAGCCATCGTCCCTGGTCATTACGGCATGGCGTCCGTCAAGTGGCTGACGCATGTCCATGCAGTCCGAGAGCCGTTTCGAGGGTACTGGCAGACATCAGACTACGGCTACTGGGATGACCTGGATGGACGGCCCGTGCGGCGGCCGTTGGGAGCAATGAAGCTGAAGTCGGAGATCGCCCGACCCCGGGTGTACGAAACGCTTGCTCCGAACCAGGTCTACACGGTTTCCGGCGCTGCGTGGGCAGGTGAGACCGAGGTCACCGGGATCGCAGCGAGCACGGACGGCGGGCGGACCTGGGCCGAGGCCGAATTCATCGACCCCGTTCAACGGTATGCGTGGCGACGTTGGAAATATGATTGGCTGACCCCGAGGGACCCGGGACGATACACCCTGATAGCGCGGGCCACGGGTGCGGACGGCAGCGTCCAGCCTGACAAGCATGACCGGAACTACGGTAGCTATGTGATCCATCATCCTCTGCCAATCGAAGTATTTGTTGACGATGGCACACATCCTTCGAGGTAATGAGCGAGGCTGGCGTCGCCCGTTGGGAAAGACTCAGGCGGTGCGAGGTTGGTGTGAAGGCGGGTCCGCGTGGACGCGGACGGATCGCAGGAACTGGTCGACGGCGTTGGCGGAATGATGGCGCCAGAGGCCTGCGAGGTCGGTGGGGTCTTCGGGGGGCTGGGTGAGTTCGCGGAGTCGGTCGGCGAGGGCGGCTTGCTGTGCATCGATCAGGTCCAGGTTGTCGAGACCGAGCCGGTCCGTGAGGGCGAGTTTGAGGAGCAGGGCGCTGCGGACATCGCGTAGGTGGTTGACGGGTGTCGCGAGCCAGGTGCGTAGAGCTGTATGGCCTGTTCGGGTGGGGCCGTAGATGGTGCGGGGTGGGCCTCCGGCGCCGGGTTCGCGGCGGCGGGGCTGGGCGAGCTCGAGGGCTTCGAGGCGTTCGATCGCCCGGTAGACGAGTTGTCGGTTGACGGTCCAGATGTCCCCGAGGGGGGTGCCGGCCTTGAGCTCGGCGGCGACGTCGTAGCCGTGGCGGGGCCGGTCGACGAGCACGCCGAGGACCGCCCATTCGTTGAGCGAGAGCGTCGGCCGGCGCTGCATACCTGTGAGGTTGCCACGGTGCTCCACGGCACTGCTAGGTTCACTGCGACTAGCTAGGGGGTGGACGGATGGACGGGGTGGCCGAAGCGGTGAGTGCCTGGCTCGATGCCGGCGAGGATCCGGTGATCGTCCGCGCGCCTCTGACAGCCGGCCTGGGTGGGGTGGGGCCGGGTGAGGTCCTGGCGGTGGGACCCGGCGGCGACCTGGCGGGTGGCACACCGCGATCGTGGACGACATGGGCGCGGGTCGCTGCTCGCGGCGCTGGGCGTGAACGACGTGCTGGTCGTGCTGTCTCATGACCCCCTGCAGGACACGCCCGCGCTCGTGGCCGGCCTGGCCGCTGGCGTCGGGTATGTGGGGGCGTTGGGGTCGCGCCGGACCCAGCGGAAACGCCGCGATCGACTGCTCGCTGCCGGTGCCATCGTCGCGGCTGTCGACACCGTTCGAGGTCCTGCTGGCCTCGACCTCGGTCCCACCACGGCGAGCGAGATCGCCCTGTCGATCTGTGCCGAGGTCCTTGCCTTGCGCACAGGACGACCGCCGGTGCCGCTGCACGCGACGACCGGGGCGATCCACCAGTGAGCCGTGCTCCCGCTCGCTCGTCTGTCGGCGAGCGTCGTGCCCGAACACCGTCAGGCCGACGCCGTCGTCCCCGTTCCCAAACTCCAGTGGAGGAACCATGAAGCTCCGTCCGATACGGCTTGTCGCCGCCGTCTGCGCGTTGTCGCTCGTGCTCGCCGCGTGCGGCGACGACGATGACGACGGGGACGCGGCAGACACCACCACCACCGAGACCGCCGAATCTGATCTCGAAGGCACCATCACGGTCTTCGCCGCGGCGTCGCTCACGGACGCGTTCGACGAGATCGACGCGGCCTTCGAGGACGCCAACCCTGGGGTCACGGTCGAGGTCAACTACGCCGCGTCGTCGGCATTGCGCGAGCAGATCCTGGCCGGCGCCCCCGCCGACGTGTTCGCGTCGGCCAACACGTCGAACATGGATCAGGTCGTGGAGGCAGGCGCCGCCTCCGATCCGGAGGAGTTCGTCACCAACCTGCTCGAGATCGCGGTGCCGGCCGGCAACGACGCGGGAGTGACCGGACTCGCGGACTTCGCCAACGCGGATCTGCTCATCGGGCTGTGCGCCGAGGAAGTCCCCTGCGGCGAGTTCGGCCGCGAAGCGCTGGCCAACGCCGGGGTCACCCCGTCGGTCGACACCAACGAGCCCGACGTCCGTTCACTCCTGACAAAGGTCGAGGCCGGCGAACTCGATGCCGGGATCGTCTATGTCACCGACGTGACAGCGGCCGGCGACACGGTCGAAGGCATCGAGATCCCTGCCGACGAGAACGTGACCGCCACCTACCCCATCGCCGCGCTCGCCGAGACGACCAACGCGGAGGTCGCAGACGCCTTCGTGGCCTTCGTGCTCTCGGACGATGGGCAGGACATCCTCGCCTCCTTCGGCTTCGGCGCCCCGTGAGCCGCCGGCGCACGGCGGCGAGTCGGGCCAATCACGCACGGCCCCCGTGGGTGATCGTCCCGCTCGCCGCCGTCGCCGTCACCTTCGTCGCTGTCCCGTTCGTCGCGCTGCTGCAACGGGCGCCGTGGTCCGACCTCGGAGAGCTCGTCCGCGAGCCCGTCGTCACCGAGGCCCTGCGGCTCAGCATCACCACCGCCTTCGCCGCCACCGGGATCTCGCTGCTGATCGGCATCCCGCTCGCCTGGATGCTGGCCCGCACCCGGTTCCCCGGCCGCTCGGCCACCCGGGCGCTCGTCACCTTGCCGATGGTGCTGCCCCCAGTCGTTGGTGGAGCCGCCCTCCTGTTCGCCTTTGGGCGCCGCGGTCTGCTCGGCGGACCCGCCTACGACGCGACGGGGCTCCTGTTGCCGTTTTCCACCTGGGGTGTGGTCGCCGCCAACACCTTCGTCGCCATGCCCTTCCTTGTCCTCACCGTCGAATCCGGACTGCGCGCCGCTGACCAGCGCTACGAGGAAGCCGCCGCCACCCTCGGCGCCAGCCGCTGGATGATCTTCCGGCGCATCACCGTCCCCCACGCCGCCCCCTCGATCATCGCCGGTGCCGTGCTGTGCTGGGCCCGGGCCCTCGGCGAGTTCGGCGCTACCGTCACCTTCGCCGGCAACCTCCAGGGCCGCACCCAGACCATGCCCCTCGCCGTGTTCCTCGCCCTCGAGTCCGATCGTGACGCCGCCATCGCCCT
Source organism: uncultured Acidimicrobiales bacterium (assembly GCA_963735395.1). Taxonomy (GTDB): domain Bacteria; phylum Actinomycetota; class Acidimicrobiia; order Acidimicrobiales; family VFJN01; genus ZC4RG19. The sequence goes on from CAVTKV010000007.1 coordinate 618,080, forward strand.
CTCGCTCGTGCTCATCGCCGTGTCACTCGCGGTGCTGCTACCGCTCCGCGACCGCTGGCTGACCGTCTGACGTGCTCCACGCCGCCATCGAGGTTCGCTTCGACGACCTCCACCTCGCCGTCGACCTCGACGTCGACGACGGCGAAGTCGTCGCCCTGCTCGGACCCAACGGCGCCGGCAAGACCACCGCACTGCGGGCCATCGCCGGGCTTCGACCCCTCGACGGCGGGCGCATCGAGGTCGACAACACCGTGCTCGACGATCCCGCCAGCGGCACCTTCGTCCCCACCGCCGAACGCCCCATCGGGTTCGTGTTCCAGGACTACCTGCTCTTCCCCCGCCTCACCGCCCTCGACAACGTCGCCTTCGGACTACGGGCGCGAGGCCACACCAAAGCCGCCGCCCGCTCCCTCGCCCACAGCTGGCTCGACCGCTTCGGGCTCGCCGACCACGCCCGCGCCAAGCCACGCACCCTCTCCGGCGGCCAAGCCCAACGCGTCGCCCTCGCCCGCGCCCTGGCCACCGAACCACGACTCCTGCTCCTCGACGAACCCCTAGCCGCCCTCGACGCCGGCACGCGCCTGCGAGTGCGCACCGAACTGCGCCGCCACCTCGCCACCTTCGACGGCGCCCGCCTCCTCGTCACCCACGACCCCATCGACGCCCTCGTCCTCGCCGACCGCCTCGTCATCGTGGAACACGGCAGGATCACACAGACCGGCACCCCCGCCGCCGTCACCGCCCGACCCGCCTCCCGCTACATCGCCCAACTCGTCGGCATCAACCTGGTCTTCGGCACAACCACCGGCGACCACACCGTCCGACTCGACACCGGCGCCGAACTCATCGTCGCCGACCCCCTCCCCAGCCCCAACGTCGCCATCGCCATCCGCCCCCAAGCCATAGCCCTGCACACCCACCAACCCGACGGCAGCCCCCGCAACACCTGGAAAGCAACCATCAGCGACCTCGAAGCCGACCGTGACCGCGTCCGCGTCACCCTCACCGGACCCATCCACGCCACCGCCGAGATCACCCCCACCGCCGTCGCCGAGCTCGACCTCGTCCCCGGCACCACGGTCTGGGCCACCGCCAAAGCCGTCGACCTCACCGCCTACGAACGCTGAACCCGCCACGCCGAACACCGCCGCGGACGCCGCCCTGCACCGCCCCTCACCGGCGGCCACCAGACCAATCGGCACGGACCAAACCCGAGCAGCGGCTACTCCACCCCCAGAAGAACATCGCTCGCCTTCACGATCACCGTCACATCACCGCCCACCACCAGACCCAACTCCTCGGCCGCCTCCCGCGTGATCGACGACGTCACGACGTCTCCGCCAGCCAGACGCACCTTCACGGTCGTCGTCACCGCGCCCGGCGACACCTCGACAACCGATCCCGACAACTGGTTCCGCGCACTGAGTCTCATCGCCCCATGCTGCCAGTCCACCAGCAGGTGCGCCTCGTGCTGGATTGGGGGTGTAAATGCCGTTGAGAGGCACCTCCCGGCGCCGAGGCTCCGCCCCAGCGCGAGCCACCGTCACGACCGCCGATGACGACTCGTCGATCCTTACGCTGCGTGGGCGATCCGGGCTGAGCAGCCGCGGTGATTGGTGGAGCACCGGGCTGTAGGCGCTGTTCAACCTTCGGCGCCTTCCTCCCGTTGCGCGCTATCACGGTCTGTGCGCTCCCGGGGCTCTCGGTGGGCCACACATCAGGCAGTTGTCGCGCGTCCCCCGGGTAGTAGGTGGTCCCAAGGCGACCCGCTACCCTTGAGCTCGGCGAAGGGGAGTAGCTCCGAAGCTGGGTGATCGACACGCTGGGTGATGAGCCCCGGTCCCCAGGCCTGTGCGCAGGTGAGCAAGACCTTCGGCCAGGCATCAGCGGATGCCCGGTCGAGGGCATCCCACCTTCCTCCGGGCGATCGACCGGAGGAGTTCAGTGGACGCCTTTCTTGTCAGCTTCGGGATCATCTTCGTGGCCGAACTCGGCGACAAGAGCCAGCTGATGGCGATGACCTTTGCCGCCCGCTACCGAGCGGTCACCATCCTGGTAGCGATCACTGCAGCGACTGCGCTGGTTCACCTCTTCAGCGTGCTGCTCGGCGCCGCCGTCGGAGTCGCGTTGCCCACCAGGGCCATCTCAGTCGTGGCCGGCGTGGCCTTCCTGGGCTTCGCCGCCTGGACACTCCGCGGCGACGAACTAGACGATGACGAGGCCGCCCGCGCGGCGCGGAGTGCGAAGTCGGTCTTCTTCACCGTCGCCCTCGCGTTCTTCCTGGCGGAACTCGGGGACAAGACCATGCTGGCGACTGTCACCCTTGCCACCGAGAACGGCCTCATCGGAACATGGATCGGCTCGACCCTGGGAATGGTCGCCGCCGACGCGTTGGCGATCGTGGTGGGCTACCACCTTGGAGCGAGGCTTCCCGAACGCGCCATCAAGATCGGAGCGGCGATCACGTTTGTCGTGTTCGGTGTTCTCTTGATCGCCGAGGGGTTGCGCTAGCTTGAAAGGACAACTGTGGAGTCTCAATGAGCAAGACTGTGTTCGTGTTCTTCGATATCGGTGACACCCTCGCAAGTCCAGTTTTCTCAGCCGCTGGTCGCGTCGAAGAGCTGGACGTCTATCCCTTCGTTACGGATATTCTCCAGAGTCTCAACGATGCGCGGAGCCCCGAAGGCGCTCGGATCAAGCTAGGACTCATCTCGAATACACCAGGAGAGAGCGCCGCTTCGATGCATGGCCTTCTCGCCGCTGCGGGCCTGCTCGCCTCCTTCGAATCGACTCTATTGTTGTTCAGCTCGGTCGAGGGCCTCAACAAGTCCGAAAGGCGGTTCTTGAGTTGGCCTGCGAGAGGGCTGCCGCCGCCGCGTCGCAATGCGTGTTCGTCGGCGAGAATGAAGAGGAGCGAAGAGTGGCCGCCTCCGCACACCTTCACGTTTCTCCGCACCCGCTCCACGTCCTCCACCTACTGAAGGACCAGTTCTCGATGCAGTGAGTTGAATTGGTCGACGCGTCAACTGGTAGCGTCCACGTCTAATAGGAGGCTCCGATGGAACGCATCCGCGTCGAGCTTGAACGCAGCGGCGGTTTCGGGGGTCTGTTCCTGCGTAGCGTGCTGGATTCGGCCGAGCTCCCGGAGGATGAAGCGCGAGAGTTCGCCGGCCTCGTCGATGCCCTAGAAGGCGCTGGCTCCTCACAGGAACCGCCCCGGCGGGTGCCCGATAGCACACATTACGACCTGACAATCGTGCGCGGTGGACGGGTACATCGCCTGAGCTTCGACGATACGACCGTTCCGCCCGAGGCCCGGCCGCTGCTCGAGCGCCTTACCCGGCGTCGGATGGGGGACTGAGCGCGGGTCGACCCGACACGTGCCGGGCGCCCAGTCGACTAGGTCACGCCGACGGTCCGCCAGGCCGCACGAACCGCTTGGGGGCTTTCGCGCGGGATTGAGCCGTCGCGGGCAAGGATCCTGGCCTGCGATGCGAGCACGGCGGCGGCGTCGGTGAACACAGCTGTCGGCCAGAGGTTCTGCAGACCCGAGTACCAGACTTGGGCGGCAGCATCGGTGCCGATTTCTGCGGAGGTCAGATAAAAGGCACGGTTGCAGATCCCGCTGTTGATGTGAACGCCTTGATTATCTGCCGGGCCAGCGTAGTAATTGCTCATATGATCGGGCTGTGGATCCTGGCCGAGGATCGAATTGTTGTAGGCGGTTCCGGGATGTGCCATCGATCGCAGCGCCTCCCCGAAGAGTCCGGGCGCCATGATCTCGTCACCGATCAACCAGTTCGCCTCCTCAAAGGATTCGTTGCGGAGCCGCTGCTCGGTAAGCGTGCCAAGGATGTCCGCGTAGGACTCGTTCAGCGCCCCGGACTGGCTGAAGTAGTCGAGGTTCGCCGTGAACTGCACGACGCCATGCCCAAGTTCGTGACCCACGACGTCCGGCGACGCAGCGAAGTCGACAAAGACCACGCCGTCGCCGTTGCCCATTGTGAGACGGACGCCATCCCAGAACGCGTTATTGAATGCGACCCCAAAGTTGACGTTGACGTTGACAGTCAGTCCGGCGTTGTCGGCGCCGTCGCGGTTGAACACGTCCTTGAGAAGGTCCCGTGCCGCGCCTGCATGATCGTACGCTTGGTTGACGTTCTCGCCCGCGACGGCAGGGTCACCCTCCCCGCGGACGAGCGCAACGTCGAAGTTCCATTGGTTCTGGTCATCATAGGTCGCTCGGTCAGCCTGACCTGGCTGCGGTGAGGTCAGCGCCGGTATTGCTTCCAACGAAAGGCGCTCGCGCTGCCGTCCAGCCGCGAGTTGGCGAGTGACGACTGCGGTCATCTGGTTGGGACCCGGGTCCGTCGACTCCTCCGCCTCACGCGAGGCAAGCAGTTCGAGAATATGTACAGGAACAAACGAGCAGCACGCCATGTGGTGCCGCCGGGTCACGCACGAGGAAGCGCGCCCGCTTCTTGTTTGTGGTGGTTCGAGGCTGCTCATCAGAATCTCAGACATCGTAGGTTCCTTTTGTGAGAGTTCGATTTCAGATTGGTGCGGAAGCGCTGCGTGATGGTCGCGGGCATCGTAGATACGGCCGTGGGTTCAGCGGATGGCCGTCTCGTCAGCCACGGGTGGCCCGGAGTCGTACGCGGGCAGCTCCGTCGGTCGCTCCGTCGGTTCCGTCGACGCGATTTCCGTCCTCTCCGTCTCCTCAACTGGGGGTGGTCCAGTGTCGGACCTGGGCGGGCCCGCCTGTCGCTCGCTGTGTACGGCGGCCACGGTGTCCGTTGTCGCATCTGAATCCGGCATCGGACTTCGTGTGTCCGTCGCGCCACGGAGGTCGGTCTTCTCGATTGGGCGGAGGGTCGCAATCTCGGTCGTCACCACCGCTCCCGCGACCACGGCGAACAGGCCCATCACGGCGCTGGCATCGAAGCGGAAGTCCGGAACCTTCAGGTAATTGAGCGTCCAGGCCCCGATGCCGGCGCCGACTGCAAGAACGTACGTCACGATGTTTCGGCGGAATGTTCGCCGATCGATAAATCGAGACTCCTTCGGCGCAACGCTGGAGATGGTGGTGGCACGCCACCATCCGAACAACAACCCACCTACAAGCGCGACGAGCAGCAGAAGCAGGGGGTTCCAGTACAGATGTGGGCCAACGAGCGCCTCCTGACGTTTCACGATCATGGCGACCTGACCGTGGGCGATGACCGTCCCACCGTCCTCTGCCTCGATCACGACGCTTCCCTCGTATCGACCGGGATCGACCTCGCTCCGGTCTATGGCGACCACCAGCCGGACGATCTTCTGGAAGGCGTCGACACTCACGATCTTGACGGCGTCAGCGGGGATGGACGAGTCGACGCCTTCGAGGACTCCGGGAAGCATTACCAGGTTGTCCGCCAGAGCGCTGCGAGGCACAGTGCAGCCGTCCGACCAAGCCATTCGGATCTCGCGCTCGACCAGTCCGTCATCCTTCCGCCCCAACGACACCTCGACAGGCTGAACCGCCACCTGCAGACTTGCGCGGAGGGTGGTTCCGTCGTCCGCCGTCGTGCCGCATTCCGGTTCCCCCTGCTGTGCCCCTGCCGGGTCCTCCTGCTGTGCCCCTGCCGGCGCTGCGCCCATGAGCAGGCCACATACGGCCGCCACCACCGCCGCCGTGCCGATAGGCCAGCGGACCCTGCAACGCGAGGGCTCGTCGTGGGGACGCTGTCCAGCGTCGCTCCACGATCCGAAAGCGCCCCGGAGTCGAATAGGCATGGCCCGCCCTGCCTTTCGAAGCAAACCGTCAAAGCGGATTCTCCACAGCAACACGTCAACCATGGAGACTTCCACCACTGAACGTACTCCTACAACTTCGAGACGTAAAGGCACGCCCGGTGTCTGGAGACGTCAGCCGATGCGCGGAACGACCTATGCCGCTTGGCTAGAGCGTGTCTCCGCGGCTCCGCCGCTGCCCTCGCTGGCGCGGCGAGGCGGATGGCCTGAGGCCGGACGAGCGCCGGAGATGTTGTAAGGGGAAGTACTGCGGGAATGAGGGTCAGCTTCAACAGCAGCCAGTCGGCCACTTTGTGGAGCGCCAGCCTTGACATGCACGCGAGAGTGTGAGCGAGTCACTACTCGGCGTGAGGAACCCATTCCTGGACGAACGTCGGGGTGACCCGCACGTTTGAGGCAACCCGCGGCGTGTCCGAGGGTCGTCATCAGGGGCCCACATGGCGGGAATCGAGGACAAGTTCGATAGCGGCTTGCGCCGCATCTACAGGGCCTTCCTGCGTAGTCGCGCCGGCCAGAGCACGGGCGCTACCGACTCCGACCTTCCCGTGCCCCAGGACGGCCGGCTGAACATCACGATCCAGTACACCGGAGACCTCGATGCCCTGCTCCCGTTGGGGTTCACTCCGGTCTTCGAGGAGGCACCGGGCCGCGCTACCGGCGGCGTAGACCTCGCCGAGATCCAGGCACTCGTCGAGAGCGACCAGGTCATCTCGATGCGGTTCGGAGAACCGAAGACGCCGTATCTGGATCAAAGCATCCCGGACGTGCGTGCCGACCAGATCTGGACGCTTACCGGGGGCACGTTCACTGGCGAGACGGGCCAGGGAGTGCTGGTCGCGATCATCGACACCGGGGTCGATTGGCGGCACAACTTCTTCCTCAGCTCGCTCGCCCCCAAGACCTCCCGCATCGTGCGGATCTGGGATCCCGGCCTGGTGGCAACCGGCCCCGAGCAGACGCCCCTGGGGGCGGGCTTGGCGGGCGCGCCCGACTACGGAGTCGAGTACACCGACGTCCACATAAACGACCAGCTCCGAGGGGTCGTCGGGGCCATGCCGGTGCGGCACGTGGATTGCGTGGGGCATGGCACGCACGTCGCCTCGATCGCGGCCGGAGACGGCCGCGGGCCGTACACCCACGTGGGGGTGGCACCAGAGGCCGACATCCTCGTGGTCAAGGTCCTCGACCTGCAGAGTCACCCCAACGACCCCAACCCGCCGAACAACGCTCTGCCCTTGGACCAGATCTTCCGCGATTGCGTCGACTACGTGCTCAAGGTGGCGGACAGCTTGGGCGAGCCAGTCGTGCTGAACATGAGCTTCGGCTCCGATCTGGGCCCGCATGACGGGTTCACCGACGACGAGGACTTCCTGACCACGACTTTCCCGCCGGCCCTCAGCGGCAAGGTGTGCGTGCTTGCCGCCGGCAATTCCGGCGGCAAGGGCCAGCACGCGTGGATCGTCTTCCCTGCTGCGGGCAGCGTGGACATCCCGCTTGAACTGTTCGACGATCGCGGTGCCCGGAAACTCGAGTACCGGCGCTGTGCGCACGTACCGGGGACCCGGCCTGCGGGCGTAGAGGTGTGGTATCCGAACGGCGCCGTTGCGCTGACCGGAGCCATCCGGTTCCCGGCAACCGCACCGTTCGAGGCTTGCCCCCCTCTCGGTTCTCCGGCTTTGGTCGATACTCACCTGAACCGTCACTGGGAGCTGTCGAACGCGTCGGAGACGCAGATCCTGCGCAGCGGTGCCGGATCGGTGATCCGCAATCAGTTGGACTTCCGGATCGACCCCTATCGGAACCGACACGTCCTCGGCACCTACACCCTCCGCCTAACGGCAGCCGGACCGATGACCGCCCACCTCTGGTGCCGGGCTGGGCGCAAGGAGGGAATGCGTCTGGCCGCTGCCGGTCAACCGCCCGAGGTGACGATCGAAGACCTGTCGCTGATCGGCACCGACGGAGGAGCAGCGAACGTCATCACCGTCGCCGCGTACGACGCAGAATCAACACCCGCGATCCCGATCACGTCGTTCTCTGCGCGTGGCCCGCTCGTCTCGTACGGGGGCTTGCCTGTCGCGCAGCCGGTAAAGCCCGACATCGCTGCGCCAGGCAAGTCCATCGACGCGGCCAAGAGCAGATCGTCATCACCCTGGGGCCCGGCGCTGACCACGCCGAAGAAGGGCACCAGCATGGCTGCCCCGCATGTCGCCGGGGCCGTCGCGCTGATGATGCAGAAGAAGCCGGCGCTAACGGTGAGCGAGGCCGTCACCACACTTGCCGCGCGGGCCCGCACAGTCCCACCGGTGACCGCCGACGAGGCCGGCAGTGGTCGCCTCGACGCCAAGAACGCCTTCGACAACGTGCCGCCGTGATGACCGAGACGCGATGATGGCGGACGAGACCGCTCAGATCCTCCGGCTCGCGGCCTGGCTTGGTCGCGCACTGGGCGGCAGCGACGCCCTCTTCGCGGAGTTCGACACCGAGGAACTCGGTCTCGTCCTGCCCGCCGCCGTGGTGGCGGCTCCCGCCGTGCAGTCTGCGGTCGGCCAGTGCCAGGCCAAAGGGACGCTCCTGCGCGACGCGGCCGAGGAACTCGAAGCTGCTGCGGCGGGTAGCGACGAGCCCGAAATCCTCGCCGCGCTGACAAGGCTTGGAGCCGCGCTGGGCGAGTTCGCGGTTGCCCTTGACGCCTTGATGGACGCCGTCCAGGGCGCGATCACCCCAGCAACCATTCCCGATCCGGACCAGCGTGCGGGAGCCGCTGACTTCGCCGCCGACCTCGCCAAGACGATCGCGGACTTCGCCCTCGGGGCAGCCATCACAGACAACTTCCCGTCGCTCGGCCTGATCCTGCGGCTGCTGGGCCTGCTCGACTGGAGCGAGGCTCAGGCCGACCCTGGCAACCCGCTCAGTCAACGGCACGTGCGCCGCCGGCTGCAGCTCGACCGCTTCAAGGATCTGATCACCGAACCCGAGGTGCACATTCGCGACACTCTCGGGTGGGGCGCTGCCACCTTCGAACCGCTCGACCTCTTCACCCTCGTCACCGACTTCTTCCCCGACGAGTCCGAGGTGGCGGCGGGAACCGAGGGCGGCGAACCCTTCCTGGAGCTCGGCGCCTTCCGGGTCCAGCGCGACTCCACCACCAACCCGCCCGGTCTCGAGCTGTCGCTGCTCGGCCGCACGGAGGCCGACCTCGACCAGCGGTTCGACGTGATCGAGGGATGGGACGTCGTGCTGGCCGCGACCCTGCGCCTCCTGGGCCGGATCGGCGGCCGGATCTCACCGCCGCTGAACATCACGCTGGTTCCGCCAGCCGGTCAGATCGCAGGAGACCTACGGCTGTTCCTCGAACGCAGCCCGGACGCCCGGCCCTTCGACCTCATCGCGGGAACCGGACTCGTCAGCATGTCCGTAGACAACATGACCGCCGGGGTCGGACTGTCGGCCGCATGGAACGCCGCCGACGGCGCCGCGATCGTCAGTCCGCTGCTCTTCGCCTCGCTCGACGGCGTCACGCTGGAGTTGGGCACCAGCGACGCTGACAGCTTCGTCGGTTCGCTACTCGCCGCGATCGACATCCAGGGCGAGTTCGATCTCGGTTTGGAGTGGAGCGCCGACGCTGGGATGCGCGTCACCGCCAGCGGCGGCATCGAGATCGCGCTGCCGATCCACAAGGCACTAGGCCCGGTCACGTTCGACACGGTGTACATCTCGTTGCGGATCCGGGACGACGGCACACTTGCGCTGGAGACCTCGGCCGCGCTGGCCGGGCAGCTGGGGCCGCTGTCGGCTGCCGTCGACCGGATCGGTGCCATGCTCGAGCTCCGCTTCGCGGAGGGGGTCGACGCCGACTTCGGACCGTTCGACCTCGCCCTCGGGTTCAAGCCACCGAACGGCATCGGGCTCGCCCTCGACGCGGGGGTGGTCAAGGGCGGTGGCTATCTCTACATCGATGTCGAGAAAGGCGAGTACGCCGGCGCTCTCGAACTCGTCTTCTCGGGGTTCCTCACGGTCAAGGCCATCGGGATCATCACCACGAAGAACCCCGATGGAACCCCGGGGTTCTCGCTTCTCGTCATCATCACGGCCGAGTTCGGCACGCCGATCCAACTCGGCTTCGGATTCGTCCTGGTCGGCGTCGGCGGCCTGCTCGGCCTCAACCGCTCGATGAACCTCGACGCCCTGGCCGAAGGTGTCCGCACCGGCGCCATCACGACCGTCATGTTCCCCGAGAACATCATCGAGAACGCCCCACGCATAATCAGCGACCTTCGGACCTTCTTCCCGGCCCACGAAGGGACGTTCCTGATCGGCCCGATGGTCAAGCTCGGCTGGGGGACGCCTCCGCTGATCACTGCGTCGATCGGGGTGATCATCGAGATCCCCGGCAACATCGCGATCGTCGGCGTGCTCAAGGTCGTCCTCCCCACCGAGGAGGCCTCGATCCTGAGGCTGCAGGTCAACCTCATCGGCGCGATCGAGTTCGACAAGCAGCGCCTCTGGTTCTTCGCCGCCCTGTACGAGTCGCGGGTCCTGTTCATCACCATTGACGGAGAGATGGGCCTGCTCGTCGCCTGGGGCACGGACGCCCAATTCGTGCTCACGGTCGGCGGATTCCATCCTCAGTTCGACCCGCCGCCGTTGCCGTTCCCAAGCCCACGCAGGGTGTCGCTGAGCATCCTCGACGAATCCTGGGGACGGATCAGGGTGTCCGGGTACTTCGCCGTCACCTCCAACACGGTGCAACTCGGCGCGAGTGCTGAACTGTTCTTCGGCCTCGACGCGGTGAGCGTGGAGGGGTACCTCGCCTTCGACGCGCTCTTCCAGTTCAACCCGTTCTTCTTCATCATCGAGATCTCTGCAGGGGTCGAGCTCAAGGTCTTCGGTCTCGGCCTTTTCAGCATCGCACTGAGTTTCACCCTCGAAGGTCCCACTCCCTGGCACGCCAAGGGGTACGGCAAGCTGAAGCTGCTCTTCTTCTCGATCAAGGCGTCCTTCGACTTCACCTGGGGCGCGGAGCAGAACACCGCCCTTCCGTCGATCAGCGTGCTGCCGCTCTTGGCCGCAGAGATGTCCAACTCGGGCAACTGGAAAGCCATCGCACCGGCGGCGAACAACCTGCTCGTGTCGCTGCGCCAGCTCCCGGAGAGCGACGCGCTGATCATGCACCCGCTCGGGACGTTGCACGTCTCGCAACGGTTCGCCCCGCTGTCGATAACGCTGGACAAGATCGGGACCCAGAAGCCGGCCGACGCGAACAAGTTCGTCCTCGAAATACTCGGTGGGCTCACTCGCATCGCCGACGTCGAAGAGCCCTTTGCGATCGCCCAGTTCCAGGACTTCACCGATGCGGAGAAGCTGTCCAAGCCTCCTTTCCAGGACGAGCACTCCGGTGTCCAGCTGGCCGCGACCGACCAGACCCTCGCCACCGGGCGGACCGTCGAACGCCATGTCCGCTACGAAACGACCATCCTCGACACGAACCGCCCCCGACTGGTGATCAGACTGTTCGGCTTCATCCAGGTCCTGTTCACGCACTTCCTCAGCGGGGCCAGCGTGGCCCAGTCCTCACTCTCCCAGCACGTCAAGACGCAACTCGACCCGTTCGACGACAAGGCCGCCGTGTTCAGCGAAGGCTTCGTCGTCGCATCGAACATCGACAACATCGCCGTCCACAACCAGGCCGTCTTCACCAGCGAGGCCAGGGCGCGGGAGTACCTGGCCGAGCAGGAGTCGGCGAACCCTGCCTTGGTCGGCTCCGTGCACGTGATCCCGGCTTTCGAGACGGCAGGCGTGCCGTGACGGGCCTCGGCTCCTACACCTTCCTGCCGTGGCTTCGGCAGGGCATCGCCAATACCATCGACGCGGCCGACCTGGACGCGACGATCCACACGCGTGCCTCGCTCGACGTCCGCCTACGGGTGAGCGGGACACCGGTCGGCGGCGGCGCCCCGCTCCAGCAGGAGATCCAACGCGACGTCGATCTCTACGGGCCGGGCGACGTCATCGGCGTCGAGTCCAGCGCCATCGTCAAGGTCGAGCCACGCAACTGGATCACCAACTTCGAGCCGAACTACCTGCCCTACATCGATTTCTACGACGAGGACTTCCCCTGGCGGTACACGCCGGCGGCCCCGAATGCCGCCAACCGCAGCCGGCTGCGGCCCTGGATCGCCTTGGTCGTGCTCACGGAGGACGAGTACACCGACGGCTTGGTTTCGGTCACCGGACGCCCTCTGCCGTTCGTCGACGTCGCTGACCCGAGCGTGTTCCCGCCCGCAGCGGATCTCTGGGCCTGGGCACACGTACACGTGAACGAGAGCCTCGTCCCAGGCGAACCGGTCGTGGCCCCCGAGAGCGCCACCGGTCCGGTTCTCGAAGGGCTCAGCCAGATCCTCACAACGAACCCCGACCTGGCGTACTCCCGAATCGTGGCGCCCCGGATGCTCGACGTCGACACGGCGTACCACGCCTTCCTGATGCCGGTGTTCGAGACCGGACGACTGGCGGGACTCGGAGCCGACCCGGACGGGGCGCCCTTCGCGACGCACGCCGCCTGGGACCCATATCCCAACCCGGCGGACCGGCCGGACGCGACGTCGTACCCCTATTACCACCGTTGGTACTTCCGCACTGGGACCGTCGGCGACTTCGAGTTCCTCGTGCGCCTGCTCGTGCCTCAGCCGATGGACGTCCGGGTCGGCCGGCGCGACGTGGATGTGCTCGCACCGGGCAGCAACCTGTCGGGGATCACCGACCCGGCGCTCGGCGGCGTCCTGCGACTCGGCGGCGCGCTTCAGGTTCCGGCAGCCGCCCAGGATCCGACCGAGCAGGAGCAGGCGGCCAACTACGAGAACTGGGACCAGCCCTATCCGCACGTGTTCCAGACGGAGCTGGCGGCCTTCGCCAACCTCGCCGACGACTACAACCGGGTGGACGCCGAGACGGCCAAGTCGAATCCCGACCTTCCTCAGGGGCTCCTGGACGACGCCGACCCCGACCCGCTGATCACTCCTCCCATCTACGGGCGCTGGCACGCTAAGACCCCGCGGCTGCTCACGGACGCCGACGGTGACCCGGCGGCGAACCGGGAGAACTGGGTGCACGAGCTCAACCTCGATCCGCGCTTTCGGATCGCCGCCGGCTTCGGCACCAACGTCGTGCAGGCCAACCAGGAGGCCTACATGAACGCCGCCTGGGAGCAGGTCGGCGACGTCCTCGCCGCGAACCAGAAGATCAGGTGGGCGCAGATCGCCCAGCAGGTGACCCAGGTCTGGCACGGCAAGCACTTCGCCGGGCTATTGGGTGCCAACCCGGACAGGCTCCTTGGGCTAACGGCGCCGGTCGACAGCCGGGTCCTGCTCGCCTCGAACGGCACCATCGCCCAGCGCACCACCAGACTGCACGAGATGCGGACCAGCGTCGTGCCGCGGGCGGCCGTTTCCGCGCCGATGCGTCGACTACTGCGCCCGCGCAGCCGGACCGTGCAATTGCTGGGGTTCACCGATGAGCTGAGCCCGGAGATGTTGGCCACCCGGATCAACGACGGCTCCGTCGTACCCGCGCCGCCCAAGGTGGTGCCCGAGGCGTTGCCGACCCTGGGCGATGTCGCCGCGGCGCTGGAACCGAAAGCCCCCGGCTGGCTCGTCAATGCCCTGCGCCGATGGCCGTGGCTGGTGTGGCTGCTCCTCGTTCTCGCACTTCTCGCCGTGCTGGTGGGCGCCTTGGACGGAGCGGCCGGCCGGATCATCGGCGTACTCGTCGCAGTGATCCTCGGCATCGGCGGGTGGTATCTGCACCGGCTCGTGCGGCAGATCGAGGTCGCCGACAGGGTGGGGCCTGGCAGCCAGACACCCGAGGCGGTCGACCAGATGCCGAACAGCCCCGACTTCACACTGGACCAGGCCGGCAGCGCTGGTGAGCCCCGACCCGGCGCTACCGACAGCGTCGAGGCGGTCCGGTTCAAGGAGGGGCTTCGTGACGCCTATGCCTTGGTCGTTGCAAGTCGTGCCGCATCCGCCGAACCGGAGCGCGGACCGCTCGATCTGCCCAAAGTCGTGGCGGGCAGTTTCGCCACTCTGGACCCGGGGGTGACAATTCCGCGTCGAACGTTCACCCAGGTCTATCTGCCGCCCCGGATCACTGACCTCATGGTCGAGGCCTTCGACGAAGCGATGGCGTACCCCGAGATCGACCTGCCGATGTACAAGCCGTTGGCGGATCTGTCGGCCGAGCTGTTGCTGCCCAACTTGCACCTGGTGGCGCAGAACAGCATCTCGCTGCTGGAGACCAACCAGCGCTTCATCGAGTCGTACATGGTCGGGCTGAACCACGAGTTCGCCCGCGAGCTGCTCTGGCGTGAGTACCCGACAGACCAGCGGGGCAGCTACTTCCGCCAGTTCTGGGACGTCAGCAGCTATTTCGACCCCGAGGCGACGGATGTCGAGACGCAGCGGGAGAAGCTGCGCGACATCCCGCCTCTGCATCGCTGGGCCCAGGCATCAGACCTGGGCGATCACGACCATCGCGAGTTGCCCGGCGAGAACGAGGACGAACTAGTCCTTGTCGTCCGGGGTGAGCTGTTGAAGAAATACCCCACCGCCGTCGTCTATGCGCACAGGGCCGAGTGGGCCCTGGACAACACCGGGGCGATCGACCGGTCACAACCACGCCGCCTCGTCGCCCTCACCGACGCCGAATCCGACAAGCCGCCGCTGAGCAAGGTCCGGACGCCGTTGTACGAGGCGAAGGTCGACCCTGACATCTACTTCTTCGGGTTCGACCTGACCGTCGAGGAAGCCGCGGGGGAGACGGAGGAGTCACCCGACGACCCCGGCTGGTTCTTCGTGGTGAAGGAGCGGCCGGGCGAACCGCGGTTCGGGTTCGACGTCGACCAGGACGGCGCAGCGGTCAAGCACTACTGGAACGACGTCTCGTGGACCGATGTCTTGCCCGGCGGCGTGCCGGGCGATTTCATCCGGCCAACGAACGCCCCGGTGATCACCTTGGCGGCGCCGCCCGCTTCGGCAACGCCCGAAGAAGTCGCGCAGCACGCCGAGGATGTCCAGGTGACGTGGGGCAACGACGTGTCCGCCGCCGAGCTCGCCTACGTCATGTACCAGGTGCCGGTGCTGGTTGCCGTGCACGCGACCAAGATGCTGCCGGAGTGAGCGGGCGATGACCGACTTCGACGACGTCAGCCGTCTGCTGGCAGCAGCACGCGAACGCGAACGCCAAGGGCAAACCGCGCTGTTCCGGGCCACCGAGGCCCGAAAGCGCGTCGACACGGACGCCGCGAAGCTGAACCGTCACTTCGACGAGGCGAGTGCGGCCGACCGGGCCATGGCGGAAGCGCTCGAGCGGCGCGCTTCCGGCCTGGACGCCACCATCGAGGATCTCCGCGAAGAGGTGGCGCAGGATTCGAGGGTCATCGGCGAGCTGACCGCGCAGTTCCTCCCCTTCACCGATCCACGTGAACGGGTCGGCGAGCGTCGCCCCGACGTGCCCTTCCTGATGTTCCCGCTGCGGCTCGAGACGAGGTTCAAGAAGGTCGCCGCTTCAGACGGCGACGAAGCCGACGAGCTCTGGGTCCGGGTGTATCCGGATGACTGCCTGGTCGACACCTTCGAGGAGACTCCGGCCGAGCAGGAGCTGCTGGCGACGGAGAAGTTCTGGGTCGACTGGGTAGCTGCGGGTGGGGACGACGCCCTGCGACGCGGGGCCTGGAAGGGTTTCGCCTCCACGTCGGGACATGGCCGGGCAGCCTGGCTCCTGGAGCAGCACTCGCCCGCTGCCGATGCGGTCTTCCCGGGGCGCACGGACCCGACCGACGTCATCCTGGTGGTGTCCACGCAGCCACCGGTGCCGGAGCTGGAGAAGGCAGCCGTCGGCGACTTCTGGGCGGCCACATGGCGAGCCGGCGATGACATCGCCGCTCAGCAGGTCGCGGTGACTGCGCTCGAAGGCGCCCTCGGAGCCGATCGCGCAAACGAGGTGCGCGAGAGCACCGTCCCAAGGAACCTGTCGTTCACCCCGGCACCGGGCGTCGACCGGACGACGGTCCGAGTCGAGGTCGCGTTCCTCGAGCTCCCCGACCTGTCGACGGCCGACGCGCAGCGGATGGCGTGGTCACACGCACCGCACGTTCGGGTGCTTCCCGAGCGGCTCGTGCTGCAGGCCTACCGGGACGACACCTTGGTCGTCGAAGAGCTCGGCAACCCGATCCCGATCCCCCTCGTCGTCGGCCTCGACCCTCTCGCATCGGCCGCCGACCAGGTGACGTCCGAGGACGGCGAGATCGCGCTCAGCGAGCCGATGCGCTGGATCGCCGATTTCGACGAGGCCGTACGGATCGGGATGGGCTTTCGGATTCCGATCTCGGCCGCTGCCGCCGCCGCGGGCTTCGACGAGCTGATCGTCGTCGGAGTCCGGATCGGAGCTGATGAAGCCGCCGGCAAGGTGCTGCTGGAAGAGCTCTTCCAGCACCATCGGGACGGCACCGCCGGGTTCAGCGTGCTGCCTCAGGGCACGGCCACGAACAACGTCGAGGCGGCCGGGTCGGGGTTCTCCGAGAGCGAGGACCCGGACGAGAGCTTCGACCTGATCCTCGGCAACCCACCGGCGCTGCAGCGCGAGGAGAGCTGGCTGACCCGTCCAGACGGGCAGTGGCTCGCCGAGATGCTCGGAATCGACCTGGCGACCTTCGACCGGACTCTGCACGCCCGAGGTCGCGACCAGTGCGAGGCCCGGGCGATGAACACCGCTCTGTGGCCGGCGACGTGGGGCTACGTCATGGAGACCATGCTCGAACCGGTGTTCACCGCCCACACGATCGAGCAGACCCGGTGGTTCTTCACGAACCTCGTGGTCGGCCGGGGAACCGTGCCTGCCATCAGGATCGCCGATCAGCCGTACGGGATTCTTCCAACCACGGCGTTCAGCCGGGTGGCCTGGACCAAGGACAAGGGCCTGTCGGCGCCCAGCGTCCTCGCGCCTCCTTCGGGCGCCGCCGATTTCATCGCGGGTCTGGAGCGGGTGCTGACGATCATCCGCGCAGACTGGCAGCCCTTGGTCGACGGCGTCCCATTCGTGGGCGGCCCAGGCGATTCCCATCAGGTGCTCCTCGACGTCGTCGGGCTGCACGGCTCGTCGGTGGAGTTCCACCAGCGCTTCGCCGAGAGCATCGAGCAGCTGACGAACCGGCTGCGCCTGGACGGATTTCTCGGCGCGCTCATCGCGGCGTTGATCCGGATCGATTACCTCCAGAATGGGATGGGCGTGCTCAGCCGGCTCGGCTACCCAGGCGACGAGATCCCCGAACTGCTGGAGAAGCTGTTCATCGATGAGGCCTTCAAGCTGCTCGGTGAGGTGATCGACGATCTGCCGCTGTCGCCGACGAGCCCGATCCGGGCGTACACCGATGACGGGCGCAACTACATCACCTGGCTCACCGACGCCGCCCGCACGTCCTTCGACACGCTGCGCAAGCAGGAGGGGTTCACCGACGGCAAGCGCCCGACCGCCTTGCTGTACCTGATGCTCCGCTACGCCCTGGAACAGGGCTACTGGGATGCCTCCTTGCGGCTACATGAAGCCGCGGGCACCCTGTCCGGCACCCAACTGCAGGTAGCCCGGCTCGACCCGAGCTTCGTGCACGTGGCCAGTGCAACACCAGTCACCGCCTCCGCTGGGGCGGCCAATGGCCTGACCACCTCGGGCAAGCCCGTGCGCTTCGACCAGCGCAGCGAGAGCCGCTACGAGTTCCTTTACCGGGCCGAGCGCGCGATCACGGGCGACGACGGCCTCCTGGTTGCGGACTTCATCGGACCCAACGTCGGTGAACTGGTTGGCACTCGACACCTCGACAGCCAACTGCGTGCGCTGGACGAGTTGTCTGGCGTCCCGACGGCCCGGCTCGAACGGGCCCTCGCGGAGCACATCGACCTGTGCACCTACCGGCTGGATGCCTGGCGTGCCGGGCTGCTGCATTACCAGCTGGCGGCGATCCGCTACGGCGGTGAGGCAGGCGGGGGTGAAGGTAGGGACGAAGGCAGCGATGAGCAGGTCCGAACGGGGGTGTACCTCGGCGCGTTCGGCAGGCTGACCGACGTCCGATCCGAGGGCAAGGTGCTGAGCCCGGTCGAGCTCCCGCCCGACCTCGACGCCGTGTTCAACCCAGCCGGGCAACCGGCGCAGCCGCCTCTGGTCCGCGACGATACGAACGGCGGCTTCATTCATGCGCCCTCGCTCAACCAGGCGACCACGGCCGCGATCCTGCGCAACGGGTACCTCGCCAACGCAACCCGGGACAACCCGGACAGCCTGAAGGTGAACCTCTCCTCGGAGCGGGTCCGTGCCGCCCTCGGCGTGATCGAGGGCATCAGGGCGGGGCAGAAGCTCGGCGCCCTACTCGGATACCAACTCGAACGCGGCCTGCACGACCGGCATCAGGAAGCCGAGGTCGACGTCTTCATCTACGAGCTGCGCAAGGCGTTTCCCCTGGTTGCCGACAAGATGACGGACACCGTCTCGGAGGATGACGACGAGATCACCCTCGTCGAGGCGCGCAATGTCGTCGACGGGTTCGCCCTAGTCACCCACGTCAACGACACCGGTGCGACGGCCTACCCCTTCGGGAAACCGCTCCCACCAGCCTCATCGGCCCAGGCCACGGTGATCAACGCCGAGGTGGATCGGATCAGGGACGTCAATGACGCGGTGGCCGATCTCGCGCTCGCCGAAGGCGTCTACCAAACGGTGCTGGGAAACGTGGATCGGGTGGCCTCCACCCTGGACGCCTACAGCCACGGCAACTTCCCGCCCGAGCCCGCCGTGGTGGCCAGCCCGCGCAGCGGTCGCCATCTGACCCACCGGGTCGGCCTGCACCTCGAACCCGGCCTCGACCCCACGGTCTCGCCCAACGCGGTGCCGGTTACGCCACGTTCCCAGGCCGAGCCGGCGGTCAACACCTGGCTCGCGCGGCACCTGCCCGCGCCCGAGCTGGTGTTCTGCACGGCCAGCTATGTGGACGCCGTCGACGGCGCCACCAAGACGGTCGACGTCACCCAGGCCGATCTCGGCCTGCAACCGATCGACCTGCTGTACGCCCTGAACCCGCAGGCGGACCAAGCGATGACGGGGCTGGACGACCTGGTCGTTCGGCACATGCTGGCCACCACCGCGGCGCGTTGGGACACGGCCATCCGGATCGACCACACGGCCCGAGACGCCGGGCGGTTCTGCCTGTTCGAGGTGGGCGCCCTGGTGCAGCCGCTGCGCTCACTGCTGCTCGCCTCCCGCCCGCTGACTCCTGTCGACGTGTCTCTACCGAACGAGACGTCGAGCGACCAGGAACAGGCGGTGTTCTTCGACCCGGCGCGACTCACCGATCCGCTTGCGCAGCTGTCTGGGCTCGCCACCGCACCGGGGGGAGGCGACGACCTGCACACCCTGTCGGCCGATGTCGGCGCCTGGCTGGTCGACCCGATCCTGCATCGAGCGGACATCCTGGGCGCGATCGATGGCTGGCTCGAGCGGGTCTTCGCCCTCTTCTCCGCCGCCGGGTTCTTCGCCGTCCAGGGCACCGGGACAGGGTTCGGTCACGAATGGAAGGGGCGGCAGTTCTCCCGCCTGCTGGAGCTCGTGAACGTCGTGGTGGACCGCTGGCAGTCCCGGCTGGACGCGCACATCGACCTGGTCGACGTTCAGCTCCCGATTGCGGCGACAGACGAGGAGCGGTTCGCGCTGCTGCGACGGGCCGAGGCCGAGATCGCGACCGTTGCCACGGTTCCGGTGCCGGCCACCGTCGCGGCGTACGTCGCGGTGTTGCAGCCGTTGCGGCTGGCGTTCGAGACCAAGCTCGACGAGTTGCACGCACTTGTCACCGACCCGGGCACGGCGGACTTGTCGACGCTGCTGCAGCGGATCGCGGCGACCCAACCTCTGGCCGCGTTCGAGAGCACGGGCCTTGACGTGAGCGCCGTAGAGGACGAGGTGATCCGCTTCGCGACCGACCTGATGACGCACGTCGATCTTCTGATCGCCGCCATCGACGATCGCGCCGTCGCCACCCAGTCAATGGTGACCGCAGCTGCCGCAACCTCGGGCCGTGCCGCCGCCCAGCTGCTCGCCGATGCGGCGAAAGCCCTGCTGGGCGACGACTTCACGATCATCCCGGAGTTCGAGTTGTCGCCGACGCAAGCGGCCGAGTGGTCGAAGGCCTACGCAGATCGAGACGATCTGCTCTCCTACCTGACGGCTGCGGCACCCGGCGGGCTGGGCGTCGACCGCCCGGTCGACGACTGGCTCTACGGCGTCGCCCGGGTCCGCGAGCCAGTCCGCGCCTGGGAACAGGTCACGATGCTCACCGGGGCCTTCCGAACGCCTGAGCCGGCGCTGACGCCGATCCAGCTGCCCTACCACCCCGACGATCGCTGGCTGGGGCTCGATCATCCGGCCGACTACGCCTTCGACGGCGAACGGTTGCTGTATACCGCCCACTACTCGACGCCGTTCGACTCCACGGCGCGCCAGTGCGGCCTGCTCCTAGACGAATGGACCGAGGTGATCCCGAACCGGAGGGAGACCACCGGGCTGACGTTCCACTACGACCGGCCGAACGCGGAGCCGCCTCAGGTGATGCTGCTCGTGACCAGCCCCCAACTGTCGAACCCGTGGCGATGGGACGATCTGGTCGACGGCGTGCGCGAGGCCTTCGCCGAGGCGAAGCTGCGTGCGGTGGAACCGACCCAGGTCGACCGGACCCGCTACGCGACCCTGCTGCCGGCGACGCTTTCGGCCGTGACCCAGCATCCGATCACGATCGTGCTCAATCTGGCCTTGAACAACCACGTGGCGACACTGCTGGAGGCTGATGATGGTTGAGATCGGTGACATGCAGGCAGCACTGACCGATCGACTGCTGCCGACGGTGACCATGTGGAACCGTCTGGAGGGCCGGCCTCGCCTCGCCGACTTCGATCGGGCATTGCGGGCCGAAGTCCGCGATCCGCTGTGGATGCTGTCGCGGCAATGGCAGCTCGGCGAGTTCCTCGGCGACGACGCCGGGTCGCCCGTGTTCGCGAAGATCCATATGGGCTCGACCCAGCTCACCAAGTACCAGCCGCATCGTGGGGATCCGCAAGAGTTCTCCAACGCGCTGCCCTTGGAGGCCCAAGTCGAGGCCCGGCCCGTCCCGCTCGCCATAGGCGACGCCGACGTCTCGCTCGACCTCCGGATGGTGCTCGGCCGGCACTGGCTCAAGCTGATACGCGCCGCCATAGGCAACTTCGACGACGACTTCATCGCCGGCTATCCGGTCTCGGTCCCCGATCCCGACGACCCGCAGCACGCTCACATCGTCGCCCACCCGCACGTCTGGCAGCAGGTGGCCGCCGTGGCAGGCAGGGTGATGGACGGCCACAGCCTCTACACGTATTTCCGCGAGGACGCCTCCCACCACGGCTACGACAACACGACCATCGCAGCAGCTGACTTCGCCGAGGTCGATGATCTGGCGACGCGGTTCATGGACTGGGCCGACAGGCTCTTCTACCAGCCGGCGGCGGCCAGCGATGCCTGGAAGCCGAGCCAATTGGAGTACCAGTTCGCGGTGTCCGCACCAACGGATGACGGTGAGAAGGTCTACGTCGCCGAGGAGTACTACCACGGCCGGTTGGACTGGTACAACGTCGATCGCGACCCGACCCAGGGCGGCCTCGAGATCCCGGGGAACCCACCCACTCCTGGTGCCCCGCCGCCCACCACGACGTCGTTCGTGCCAGTCCAGGTGGTGTTCGATGGGATGCCGAACACCCGCTGGTGGACGTTCGAGGATCAGAAGACGAACTTCGGCGACATCAAGCCCGACACCACCGATCTGGCCAAGCTGCTCTTCCTGGAGTTCGGGCTGGTCTACGCGAATGACTGGTACGTGGTGCCGCATGTCCTTCCGGCCGGAAGCGTCTCCCACGTCGCCGGGCTGGCAGTGACCAACGTGTTCGGCGAACGGTTCTGGATCGAGCCGAGCGGTTCAGGGGCCGATGACGACTGGCAGCGTTGGGCGATGTTCACCACCAGCGTGCGCAGCGACGGCAGTGACGGCGGGACGTCGCCGGCCGGTGACCTGCTCCTGCTCCCGACCGTGCCAAAGATCCAGGAAGGCAAGCCGCTGGAGGAGGTGCGGCTGATCCGCGATGAGATGGCCAACATGGTCTGGGGTGTCGAAACCCGCGTGCTGCTCGCCGCGGGAGGAAGCCGCCCCGGTGAGGAACTCGCCCGCGAGACCCTCGCGTTCCATCGTCGGATCCTCGAGGCGGCCATCAACGATGGCTCTGTCGTGCCGCCAACAGACGAGCCGAAAGCACCGATCCGGTACCGGATCATGAGCAGTGTGCCCGAGAACTGGATCCCGTACATCCCGGTGCATGTCGACGGCGACAACCGTGAAGTTCAGCTGCAGCGCGCCTCGCTGCCGCGGATCTTGGACGGGGACCCAACACCGATGCCCGTCAGGGTGCGGCCGCGGACGGCGCTAATGCGTGAAGGGTTGGATCGCGCGCCCGCGGAGCCGTACCTCGTTCATGAAGAGGAGGTCCCGCGCAGCGGCGTCACCGTGGCGCAGAGCTTCCAGCGGACGCGTTGGTACGACGGCAAGGTGGTCACCTGGCTCGGCGTCCGCAAACAGGTCGCCCAGCCGACCAGCAGCAGTGGCCTGCGCTTCGACTACCTACGGTCCACTCCAGCCGAGCCCTAGCAGCCCTAGTCCGCCCTAGTCCCAATGCCGTTCAGTTAAGTCGCATCGCTGCAATTTGGGCACCCGTTTCGGTGGCCCAGTGGCGGTCCCTACGCAGTGTGCTCAGTGCAGAAGGCTCGTGGGCGACGACCGCCGTCTCCGAGGGATGGTGCGCCGGTCGAAGGGGCGGCCGTCGTCGACGTTCGACCAGGCGCCCCGAACGTGGCGGCGGGCGGGTGGCGTGGTGGTGGTCGATGAGCTCGACGAGCATCGGGAGCAGGGGGACGTAGCGGTCGTTGCGGAGCTTGCCGACGGGGATGCGAAGCCAGTGGATGTCGCCGATCAGGACCATGGCGTCGTCGCCGAGGCCGGACAGTTCGCCGGAGCGGATCCCGGTGCGGGCGAGGATCTCGACGATGAGCCGCCGGCGGGGTTCGGTGTTGTCGCGAGGCGCGGCCATGAACTTGGCGGCGGTGGGGTCGTCGAGGAACTTCGGGAGCGGTTCGTCGCGGTCGGGGAAGTCCCCGGCGAGGATCGGGACGCGGGCGGGGGCGTCGTCGTAGCCCCACTCGATGATGCGTTCGAAGAAGGTGCGCAGCAGCCCGAGGCGACACGAGATCGTGGTCGCGGACAGGGTTCCGTGCTATGCCGGGGCGGCGGGCAAGCCAGCGCTTGTAGTCCTCGAAGTGGCCGCGGGCGACCTGGGCCATGGTCCGACACGACGGGTCGCAGGCGACGACAGACCCGGCGAACTGGCGCAACGTGAGATCGACCGATACGACCGTGCCCGGCCGGGCCGACACGGCGAGCTGGTCGAGGTAGCGGGCCATCGTGGCCGCGATCTGCGGGGCCGCGACGATGATCTGGGGCCAGGAGATCTCCTGGGGCGACCGACGGGCGGCGGCGGGACTGGTCGTCGATTGACGCGACGGCGGCGGAGCGGTTGGGCAGCTCATCGGATCGCCTCGATGTCGATCGCGGTCGGCGGCTGCGCCAGTACTCGAGCGGCGAGCCAGTCGGCGCCGAGGTGGAGGTAGATCCGGGTCGACTCGATCGAGGCGGTGACCGGCGAGCGCCTGGAGCGCTTCGATGGCCATGCCCGCCTCGCGCAAGCCGGGTGAAGCAGGTGTGGCGCAGCTCATGGCACGTGCCCCGCGGCCAGGCCAGCGTCGGCCCCGGGCGCCTGCCAGGATCGTCGTCGAGCCCCGACGCTGACGAGTGGCT
Source organism: uncultured Acidimicrobiales bacterium (assembly GCA_963735395.1). Classification (GTDB taxonomy): domain Bacteria; phylum Actinomycetota; class Acidimicrobiia; order Acidimicrobiales; family VFJN01; genus ZC4RG19. The sequence goes on from CAVTKV010000007.1 coordinate 641,835, forward strand.
GCGCCCCGGGTCGGGCCCTTCAACGCGACGAACACCCGATCAGTGGTCGTGTCGGCCGGGTCGTTCGCTGACGCGAGGTAGTCGCGGCGACGGTCGCGAAGAACGTGGTCGAGATCGGGATCGACGACGCTCGTGGCCGCCCTTGCCGTCGGCGACGAACACCCGACCGCTCCGCCGAGCCTGCAGGTCGCTCGAGGCGCAGGCCGAGGACCTCGCAGCGGCGCAGCCCGCGCCAGCACCATCGCCTAGACGATCGCCCGGTCCCGCTCGGTGCGCAGCGCGGCCCACCAGCGCGGTCGACCTCGGCCGGCGAGAGGATCCGCGGCAAGCGTGCGCAGCGCCGCGCACCAGCGGCACCACCTCGGGCCGTTGCGGCGGCGCCGGCGCGTCGGCAGTCCACGCGGCACCGGGTTCGCCGTCGCGCCGGCGTGTCGCCGCGGGCGACCAGGTAGCCGTAGAGCGCGAGCATCGACGACGAGGCGCCGCTCGATCGTCGCGCGCCGACAACCCCGACGTCGCCGTCGCTGATCCGCACCACGTTCTCGACGTCAACGCGCGCCGACGCTGCTCGGTGATCGAACACATCACGTCGCGCGAGTCACCTCGGCCGGCTCCTTGTCGACGACCGTGAAGAAGACCTTCAGGTCATGCGCGTACGCCTTGAGCGTGTTCGGTCGGGCCCGCGCCGCGACGAACGCCAAGAACTCATCGACCAGCGCGATGACCGACGCGGTAGCGCGCCTCGCCGCCCTCGCCAACGACACATTCGAACTGCAGGCTCCACATGAGACGCTTCCCTCCGTCGACGGACCCGAGCCCGAGAAGGGTACACGGGCGCACAGCCCAGGAGGTGGATCACACGTGTAACCGGCGTTCGGTGATACGGGAGCCGTGTCTTCGGGGACGCGGTTATGCGGCAGGTCGCCGCTCCGTACGCGCCGTTCGGTGCTCGCATCGACCGACCCAGCGGCGGATTCGCGAGCGCGCGTTCGGGGGCGGATCTTCCCGTCGACGGTCGGGCTGGCCGGGCGGGTGTCGTCCGAGCAGACGGCTCAGATGCTCACGGATCGAAGGTGGCGGCTGACTAGAGGATGGCGATGGGGTTCACCGGCGAGCCGGTCCCGCCACCGATCAGCAGCGGGGCCACGACGAACAAGAACTCCCACCGGCCGCGCTCGGCGCAGGCATCGGCCAGCAGGTCCAGGCGGAGGTTGTCGAGCAGGTGGATGCCCATGCCGACGATGGCGCACATGTGGATCGCGATCGGCCACGCAGGGTCGGGTCCCGGCATCACGTCGGACACGCCGTCGCTTCCGAGCACCGACGGGTCCTTGTCGTACAGCCACCGGGCGCACTCGGGATCGAGGCCGGCGAGTCCCTCGGCGTAGGTGTTCCACGGCCCGAGGGCGTCGCGTCGGCGGTCACGCCCGGTGTGGACGAGCACGATGTCGCCCTGTTCGACGGTCACGCCGGTGGCGTCGAGCTCCTCCGGCGTGATGGCGTCGCCGGGCTCGAGCCAGTCGACGCCGCGGAGCCGTGGGATGTCGAGCAGCACCCCCCGGCCCACGATGCCGTCCTCGGCGACCTCGATCGAGCTGCGGCGGGCGCCGACGCTGGTGACGTCGGTGGCCGGCGCGGCGTTGTACATGCGCCCGTCGACGAAGACGTGGCAGAGGGCGTCGATGTGGCTGACGCTGTTGCCGTGGAAGGCGACGCCGACGAAGTCGCCTGCCCACTGCGGACCCGGCTCGCTGGCCGCGACGTCGCCCGCGTGGATCATGTGGTGCAGCGCCGGGTTGGGGTTGTCGACCGCGGGTGCGGTCGCAAGGCGTCGGCCGCACCGGATGGTGACGCCGTCCCTGACGAGGGCGGCCGCCTTGGCCACGCGCTCCGGGGTCAGGAGGTTGAGTGCACCGCGGTCGTCGTCATCGCCCCAACGGCCCCACCGCTTGGTCGCCTCGAACAGCTCAGCGCTCACGACGTTCTCCGTTCAATATCGCCGATGCCGCGTCCACGGACAGCGGGCCCAGGCTCGGCGAACTCGGGATGGATGGTGTTGGCCGCGTCAAGAACGCACGCGGATGCGTCAGGGCGCACTCGCTACGCGCCGATCGGCTCGGATCTCCAGTGGCTGCCATGCTCGTTCTTGAGCGCGCGTTTGGCGCTCGCTCGACGGCCACGCTCGCGGCCGTCTGCTGTGTGCGCCAAGCGAAGGCTCCCCGCGAGTCCTACGTCAGTCGGTAGCATCTGTTCACGTTCTCTGGTCGCTTCGCTCGATCGAGCATGAGAGTGAACACGGACAGCACGGAGGCGGAGGGCAGTCACGCTTACGGATCCGTGCTGCACCGCCCACATGCGCATCCCGGGTGCCGACGCCTGGCGGCGCCGATCGATCTCGGCGAACGTCGTCGGCCGCACCCATGACTGACCTTCGCGCCGCTAGTCGCGGTCGCGGCTTCCACTCGAGCGCCCCGGGTTCCGTGGTGGTTCTTGGGATGTGCGCCGAAGTCGTCGATGCCGACGGATGACCCACATCGTCGACGCACAGCGACCGAAACGGGTGTCGCGGTCGCTCAGGACGGCGGCAGGTTGCTGTCCTCGAACGGTTGGCTCCCGATGACGGACAGGAACGCGAGCCGTTCGGCGTCTTCGCTGCCGGGAGTCGCAGTGAAGATGACGAGGTACTGCAGTTGGTCCTCTGCCGTGAGGATCTGACATTCGAGGGTGAGCACGCCGACACTCGGATGCAGAACACGTTTCTGCAGGTTGGCTCGGACCCCGACGTCGTGGTCGCTCCATAGCTCCGTGAACTCTGGGCTGTCGCGGTGGAGCGCGTCGAGGAGACTGCGGGCTTCGACGTCGTCAGGGTTCCTGCCGAGAGCGGCGCGGAGGTGCCCCGTGTAGCTCCGGGATTGCATCTCGTGATCGTCGGTCAGGAACCGGCGCCGCTCTTCGTGCATGACGAACCATCGGTAGATCTGGCTTCGGGCCGGTCCGGTGTATCCGGTTTGGACGCCGAGCAGCGCCTCTGCGAGCGGGTTCTGCTTGAGCGTGACGCCAAGATCAGAAACGACCTGCGCGGGCGCGTCGACACGGTCCAGCACCCGCAGCAACGCGGGGCTGACGTGGTCTGTGCGAGCACCACGCGGTCGTGGTTCATGGCCAGCCAGACGCAGGAGGTGGTCGCGTTCGTCGTCCGTCAAGCGAAGCGCCAGCGCGAGCGCAGCGACGGTTTGTTCCGAGGGTCGAGCACCACGGCGCTGCTCGAGGCGGGTGTAGAAGTCCGCCGACATGTGGGCCAAGCTCGCGACCTCCTCACGGCGGAGCCCTCCCGTTCGACGGCGCCGGGTAGCCGGCAGTCCCACGTCACCGGGCTGCAGTGCCGCGCGCCGTCGGCGCAGGAAGTCGGCGACACCGTCACGATCCACTGCTCGAACGCTACGACGGCTCCCAGCGTCCAGCCAGGGACACGCAGTCCCTGGATGAACTGACCGCTGGTCCCGGCCGCGATCAGGTCCGACGATCGGACCCATGACCACTTCAAGCACCAACCGAATCGCCCTCATCACCGGCGGTAGTCGCGGGATCGGCCGCGCCACCGCCCTGCACCTCGCACGCGCTGGCGTCGACAGCATCATCACCTACCGATCGAACGCCGGCGACGCCGACGATGTGTACAAGTCGATCGTCGATCTCGGGCAGACAGCCGTCGCGCTTCCCCTGGACCTCGGAGCCATCGACACCTTCGACGACTTCGTCACGTCCGTCGCCGGCGCACTCGGCGAAAGGTGGGGTCGGGACAAGTTCGACTTCCTCGTCAACAACGGCGGAGCGCAGCGGCCCGGATCGTTCGCCGATGCCACCGAGGCCGACTTCGACGCGCTCGTGAACGAGATGTTCAAGGGCACGTTCTTCTTGACCCAGAAGCTTGCACCGCTGCTCGTCGACGGCGGCTCGATCGTCAACATCTCGAGCGGCGTCACCCGCTTCTACGTCCCGCATCACTTCGTGTACGCCGCCTGCAAGGGCGCCGTCGAGGTCCTCACCCGCTACCTCGCGAACGAGCTCGGCTCCCGCCAGATCACCGTCAACACCGTCGCGCCCGGCGCGACGGCGACCGACTTCTCCGGCGGACTGCTTCGCGACACCCCGGAGATCCAGCAGATGGTGACCTCGGCGACCGCGCTCGGACGGTACGGCGAGGCCGACGACATCGGCAGCGCCATCGCCGCCTTGCTGGGAGACGGCAACCACTGGATCACCGGGCAGCGCATCGAAGTCTCCGGCGGACAGAACCTCTAGCGAAAGGCAGCGAGACATGACGAACCTCAACGGGAAGGTCGCCCTCGTCACCGGCTCCGCGCGGGGCCTGGGACGAGCGGTCGCCGAGCGCTACGGGTCACTCGGCGCGAGCGTGGTGATCAACTACTCGTCCTCCGAGGCGACAGCAGGCGAGGCCGTCGACGCGATCGAGCGATCGGGCGGCAAGGCCATCGCCGTCAAGGCCGACGTGAGTCGCCTCGACGACCTCGAACGACTGTTCAACGAGGCCGTCGACCACTTCGGCCGCCTCGACATCGTCGTCGCCAACGCCGGCGTCGAACTCATCGAGACACCGACCGTCGACATCACCGAGGACGACTTCGACCGCCTCTACGCCATCAACGCCAAGGGAGCCTTCTTCACGCTCCAGCTCGCGGCCAAGCACGTCGCCGACAACGGCCGAATCATCTACATCGGCACCAGCAACACTCGCTACCCGCTTCCCGGCTACGCGCTCTACGGGAGCAGCAAGATGGGAGCCCAGTTCGTCGTCGAGGTCCTCGCGAAGGAACTCGGCCCACGCGGCGTCGCCGTCAACTCGATCCTGCCGACCGCCATCGACGGTGCAGGTGTCTTCACCGACGGAGTCACCGACCAGGTCCTCGAGTTCGTGCGCTCGTTCCGACCCATGGCCCGCATGGGGACGCTCGACGATGTCGCCAACGCGGCCGAGTACCTCGCGAGCGACCTCGCCGGCTTCGTCAGCGGCCAGCACCTGTTGCTCAGCGGAGGCGCTCCCGCCTGATCCCGCACCTCGACGGCTCTCGATACCAAGCACAGCTCGCCGCTGTAGCCGTCCTCGACCACGTCATCGCCGGAGCACTACCGGCCCTCACCCACCATCGATGCATCGGATAGGTGCGGCGGCGTTGCGAGTCCGCACCTATCAACGCGCACCTCGGAACACTCCGGACACGCGCTGGCAGCCGCTATCCGGCGATCGCGCGGTGCGCCGAGTGTCCCATAACCACGACGCCAACGAGCCGCGACAGCATCCTCAATGTGCCGTTGGCGGACAGTGCAAACGTTGCCTGACGCGGCACTAGAGCCCAGATCTACGCCTCGTTGCTCGGCGGTCCTTCCGACGGCTCCGAACCATCGTGCGCCAAGAGAAGTGTGTCATGGATGTGTCATCTCATCCGGTTGCGCAGCGCAGAACGGCACCCCGCCCACGTTCGGGCGCCGCCTCTACCTGCACTTTCGCGTGAGAGCGGGTGACGGGGATCGAACCCGCATGACCAGCTTGGAAGGCAGGCACAGCCGGACGACGGTGGACGTCGGTGGACCGTCATGGCTGGTCAGCACGGGTGCGCGGACGACGGCGGACACCACCGGACGGCGGCGGATGTGCCATGGATGTGCCATGACCGTTGCACGCGCCTACGTATTCGTCACACGCTGTCTCCCTTGAAACCCGCAAATGCGCTGCGCGCATGAAGGCATCGTCGGCGTTGCGGGCGATTACATGTCTTAGGGTGCGGCGGTGACGACGTCGAGCGGTCCCTTGGCCGGCGTGCGTGTCGTCGAGCTCGGCGTGTGGGTCGCGGGGCCCGCCGCGGCGGGCATCCTCGCGGACTGGGGTGCCGAGCATTTCCGGGAGTGCTCGCGGGAGTAACGCGGTGTACGGCGCGGGCGGTCGGGAGGCTCCGATGAGTCGCGGAGAAGTCGCGGAGGTCGACATGTTCGCGAGGCCTTTCTCTGACGCCTAGTTCACCACTGTCGGCTAGCGCAGCGGCCGGAACGCGGCGCGCAACTCTTCCGAGAAGAGCTGTGGTTCCTCCCAGGCCGCGAAGTGACCGCCCTTGTCGACTTCGTTGAAGTAGATGTCGACGTCGGGGTACGCGCGCTCGACCCAGCTGCGCGGCGTCCGCCAGATCTCGCCGGGAAAGGTGGTGAAGCCGACCGGAACCGAGACCGGCGTGGGAGGCTGGCCGGCCGCACGCGCGTTCTCTTGTCCTTCTTCCCAATACGAGCGCGCCGCCGAGGCCCCGGTACGTGTGAGCCAATAGAGCGTGATGTTGTCGACGATGTGTTCGCGGGTGAGATTGCCCGACGGTTGCTTGTCGACGAAGGCGCGGGCGATCTTCAAGTAGGCGTCCGTATCGTGATCGATCATCCAGGCCGCGAGTGCGATGGGTGAATCGAGGAGCGCGTAGCCAATCGTCTCGGGGCGCGTCGCCTGCTCGATGAAGTAACCCGTACCGGTCGCGTGGAACGCGTCGAGCTGGTCGAGGGCAGCACGTTCCTCTTTCGTGGGTGGCGACGCGCTGAGAGCCTCGGGGTCGCCCAAGGCCGGCGTGAGCAGGTTCGTGTGGATGCCGATCAGACCCGCGAGTCCCAGGCGGCCCATCGCGTCCGTGACCTGGGAGCCCACGTCGCCGCCCTGCGCGACGTAGCGCGTGTAGCCGAGGCGCTGCATTAGCGCCTCCCACGCCTGGCCGATGCGGATGGGCCCCCAGCCGAGCTCGGTCGGTTCGTCGGAGAAGCCGTAGCCGGGGATGGACGGCAGCACGAGGTGGAACGCGTCCTCGGCGCGTCCGCCGTGCGCGGTCGGGTCGGTCAGTGGGCCGATGGTCTCGAGCAGCTCGATGATCGAGCCCGGCCAGCCGTGCGTCATGATCAACGGCAACGCGTTCTCGTGTTTCGACTCCACATGGATGAAGTGGATGTCGAGCCCGTCGATCTTGGTCTTGAACTGCGGCAGCGCGTTCAGGCGCGCCTCGCACTTTCGCCAGTCGTAGTCGGTCGTCCAGAAGCGCGCGAGTTCCTGTATCGCGGCCAACTGCACGCCCTGCGACCGATCGGTGACGAGTTCCTTGGTCGGCCAGCGCGTCGCATCGATGCGGCGACGCAACTCTTCGATCTCATGCTCCGGCAGTTCGATTCGGAACGGGCGGACCGCGGTCTCAGTGCCCGCAGTCGTGGTGTCACTCATGATCGTCTCCCTTCCTCAGTGCGTCCCATGTGTCCCCCGTAGATCGGGGAGTGTTGCGACGTCGCACCGACCCCGGGCCCCGGAGCGGCGATCGACTTCAAACCAAACAACTTGGTCATGAGCGCGGAGGCTCATCGCCTGCGATCGAGTTCCAGCACGGCGTCGGCGAACGCATCCGGAGCTTCCTGGGGGAGGTTGTGTCCGATGCCGCCTACGAGCGTCCGATGCGAATACCACCCGGAGAACTTCGCGGCGTAGGCATCAGGTTCAGGGTGCGGGGCGCCGTTCGCGTCGCCTTCGAGCGTGATCGCGGGGACGGTGATGACCGGCCCTTCCGCGAGTCGCTCTTCGAGCTCGACGTACGCGGGTTCTCCTTGGGCCAGCCCGAGCCGCCAGCGGTAGTTGTGGATCACGATCGCGACGTGGTCAGGATTGTCGAAGGACACCGCGCTGCGTTCGAACGTGGCGTCGTCGAAGTTCCACTGCGGCGACGCGGTCCGCCAGATCAGCTTCGCGAACTCATGCCGGTATCTCTCGTAGCCGGCACGCCCACGCTCGGTCGCGAAGTAGTACTGGTACCACCACTGGAGCTCGGCTTCGGGCGGCAAGGGCACCTGGCCCGACTTCTGAGCTCCGATCAGGTACCCGCTCACTGAGACCAGTCCGCGGCAGCGCTCGGGCCAGAGCGCGGCGACGATGTCCGCGCTTCGCGCACCCCAGTCGAACCCGGCGACGACGGCCGTTTCGATCCCGAGAGCGTCCATGAGCGCGATCGCGTCGAGCGCGAGCGCCGCCTGCTCGCCGTTGCGGACCGTCTCGTCGGAGAGGAAGCGTGTCGTTCCGAAGCCGCGGAGGTAGGGGACGATGACCCGGTGGCCCGCCGCCGTCAGAAGAGGAACGACGTCGGCGAAGCTGTGAATGTCGTACGGCCAGCCGTGCAGCAGGACGACCGCCGGTCCGTCTGCCGGTCCCCTGTCGAGGTACCCGACGTTCAGGGGGCCGGCATCGATCTGGCTGACGGCGCCGAGCCCGGTCTCCGGATCGGTCGTGATGGACACTTCACGCTCCGACGTGCAAGGCCGTGACCGCGGCCACCGCGTCGAGGATCACGTTCGTCACGGCCTCCGGTTGCGAGACCATGATCACGTGCGACCCGTCGAGCTCCGTGATCTTCGCGCCGGCACGTTCCGCCATCGAACGGGTGACGTCGGTTCCAGCGGCCCTGTCTGCGGTGGCGACGACAGCCCAGGAGGGGAGGTGCTTCCAGGCCGGCGGCCCGTTCGGCTCGGAGAACGCCGACTCGGCCACGGGCCGCTGCGTGGCGGCGATCAGTGCGGCCTGCTGGTCGGAGAGGTCGCCCGCGAACGCATCGCGGGCCTTCGCCGGGTCGATGTAGAACTCGGTCGACGAACCGCCGCTCGCGGTCGGGTACGTCCGAGGCACGAGCGCGCTGTTCAACACGCTGTCCTTCGACGCCGCCTCGACAACACCAAGGGTCTCGCCTTCCTCGGGGGCGAAGGCCGCCACGTAGACGAGGCCGACGACGTTCTTCGCGTTCATGGCGGCATTCGTGATCACCGCGCCGCCATACGAGTGGCCGACGGCGACCACAGGACCTTCGATCTGCGCGAGGACCGCGGCGATGTAGGCGGCGTCGACGGTGATTCCGCGGAGCGGGTTTGCAGGCGCTGTCACCGGCACGCCTTTGCTCTGCAACCGCGTGATCACACCGCTCCAGCTCGACGCGTCCGCGAACGCGCCGTGGACGAGCACGACCGTCGCGGTATCGGGGTGTGTTGACTCGGCCATGAGGCTTCCTTTCAGGCGAAGAAGTCGATGAGCAGTTGATTGACGCGTTCGGCCTGATCGTGATGGACCCAATGCGACGCGTCGGCGAGGCGCTCGACCCGGTCGAGGTTGGGCACGTCTTCGTGGTCGGGCTCGGCGAGTTCGGAGCCGAGGTAGGAATCGCGATCGCCCCAGATGACCAGTGTCGGCGCTGAAATTGGTCGCAGCTTGGCTACGGCTTCCTTCTGGGACTGCCTCACCGACGCGCGGTAGTAGTTGATCATCCCAGCAGCAGCCCCTGGCTGCGACCACGCATCCACGTAGCGCTCGATCTCCTGCGGCGTGTAGGGCGGATTCGCGTCGTGCAGGAAGTGTCGGAAGAAGTGCCAGTCCCTGGCATGCACCACGTCCTCGGGCAATCCCGGCGTCGCGAAGAAGAAGAAGTACCAGGACTTCCGGAGCTGGCTCGGGTGATGCAGTCCCTCCGAGAGCTTCCGCGGATGGGCCGCGTTGAGGATCGCGAGCCGGTCGACGACCTCCGGATGATTCATCGCAGTAGTCCAGGCGATGCTTCCGCCCCAGTCGTGACCGACCAGGTACGCGGACTCGGCACCAAGCTCTCTGATGAGACCGCGAATGTCGGCGGCGAGCAGATCGACGCCGTAAGCCTCGAATCCCTCCGGCTTCGACGACAGGTTGTAGCCACGCATGTCGGGGGCGACCACCCGAAAGCCCGCCGCCGCGAGCGGCTGGATCTGGAGCCGCCACCCGAACCAGAACTCCGGGAAGCCGTGCAACAGGACGAGCAGTGGCCCATCGCCGGCCTCGACGTAATGCAAGCTCTGATCGCCGACGTCGGCGTAGCCCTCGCGAATCTCGATCGGCCCGTCCGGCATGAGGATGCTGAACGTGTCAGGCGAGCCGCTCCGGCGCGACAGAGACCGCACCACTTCCGACGTGTCCTTTTCCAACTGCGACCTCATGACTTCTCCTCCTGGGAGCTCGCTTGGTCTCTCGACGATGGCACTCTCCGGTTGCGGTGGCACCAGTGGTGACCACTGGTCTGGCACCGGTCACGGGCGACGAGGACCCCCGCAAGGATCGGCACGCGAGCCTCGAGCAGGGAACCTCGGGATGATTCGTTGCGCCCGTGGTCGGCACTAGTCCTGCCGCAGGTCGCGCGCTGGTGACGCGAGCCGCGACGACTCCGTGGCGCCGTGCCGCAGACGGGTGCGTTCCCCGGCGGGTCGTCGGCTGTTGAGGTCCGGCGACGCGCCGCTCTGGCGAAGGGACTCTTTGAAGCGAGGGGAAAGGATCGCGATCCTCGCTCGCTTCCCGCGTGAGGACCAGTGTCGACCACGGGCGCGACCTGCGAGCGGGAATGTCAGCGTCGCGTGCAGCAAGCAGCCCCGACGCGAGGGATCAGATCATGAAAGCAACCCACGCAACCCGTCCACGGCTGGTCGTGCTCTGCGCGGGCGTGACAGCCCTGACCCTCATCGCCGCGGCAGCTGCGGGCGCCGCGCCGCGCAGCGACAACGGGCACACCGCTCCGGCCGGCAGCTGTCGTCAACATCACCGGCGGCGTAGTGCGTGGCGCGGCCGTCGATGGCGGCTACGCCTTCCTCGGATTGCCGTACGCAGCTCCACCGGTAGGTGAGCTGCGGTGGCGGGAACCGCAGCCGCCGGGTTCATGGCACGGCGTTCGCGATGCGACGCAGTATGCGGCGAGCTGCCCGCAGACACCGAGCCCATTCGCGGGCCCGGGTCCCTTCTCCGAGGACTGCCTGTACTTGAACGTCGCGACACCGACGTTGCACCCGAACGCGGCGCGGCCAGTGCTCGTGTGGATCCACGGCGGCGGCTTCACGCAGGACGCAAGCCGTAACTACGACGGAACCGAGCTCGCCGCGCACGGTGTCGTCGTCGTAACCATCAACTATCGGCTCGGTGCGCTCGGCTTTCTCGCGCACCCCGCGCTCGCGTCGTCACCCGGCGGCCCTTCGGGCAACTACGGGCTGATGGACCAGCAGGCCGCGCTGCAGTGGGTGCAACAGAACATCGACCGCTTCGGCGGCGACCCCGGCAACGTCACGATCGCGGGCCAGTCGGCCGGCGGCGTGTCGGTGCTCGCCCACATGGTCTCGCAAGGCTCACGCGGACTCTTCGAGCGCGCGATCGTCCAGAGCGGTGCGTTTGCGCTGAACCAGGTGCCGCTCGCGAACGCCGAAGCCTTCGGTGAACAGTTCGCCGCGCAAGTCGGGTGCGCAAGTGAAACCGCGCAATGCCTGCGCAGCGTGCCGGTCGACACTCTGGTCAACGACTTTCCGGGTTCGGCGATCCCTGGCGTCGTCGACGGCAAAGTGTTGACGGAGCCGATCGGAACCGCGCTCGCGGCGGGCCGCTTCGCCCACGTCCCGGTGATCAACGGGATCAACACCGACGAGGAACTCCTCTTCGTCGCCGGCTTGCACCTGGCCGTGAGCAGCGGGACGTTCGTCCCGGTTCCGCAACCGGTGAACGATTCCACCTACGAGTCGGTGATTGCGTCGGTGCTCGGTGTGTCGGCGGCGCGCGCTGCGGCGATCGCCGCGGAGTATCCGCCCGCCGCGTACGGATCGGCGCTTGGAGCACTGACGTTCTTGGTCTCCGACGCGAACTTCGCATGCCCCGCGCTGCAAGTGGACCAGTGGATGTCATCGCACGTGCCGACGTTTGCGTACCAGTTCGACGACGGCACCGCGCCGCAGCGGTTCGCCCCGCCCGACAGCGGATTGCCGCCGATCGCGACGCACTCGTCGGAGATCCAGTACCTGTTCGACCAGCCGAACACGCCGGTGCCGGCAACGCTCGACGCGACACAACAGCAGCTCGCGAACACCATGCAAAACGCGTGGGCGACGTTTGCGGCCGACGGCAACCCGTCGACCAACGCCGTTCCCTGGCCTTCGTTCAACACCGCATCGCAAGTGCTGTCGCTTGCGTCACCGACCCCGCAAATCGAATCGACCTTCGCCGCTCAGCACCACTGCGACTTCTGGGCCGCGGGTTAACCCACCATCTACTCGTAACGAACACTTCTCAAAGAGCCAGCCATGAGCACAACTGAGGTCAACACCCATGCAGAACACGCGTCGTGAACTTCGCCGGACGCTCCCGTCCAACGGGGGATCGGTCCGGCTGACATTGCACAACTGGCAGTGCACCTGATGACGAACACCGCGGTGACCGGCGCAACCTTCGACATCGACGACGGTCAGCAACTCGTCAACCAAGCACTTCTTCACGCCATCACTATCGGTCCTCAGATGGCGCGGCGACTTCGGCGAGTCCGACGTTGAACTCGACCGGGAGGGACACCTCGCGGCGAAGTCGGCGCCGAGCTAGCGGCGGACAGCGTCATCATCCGTGGCTTATTCGATCCGACGAGGAGGCCCCATGCCCCAGCTTGCTGAGGTGTCGGCACATGGCGGCGTCGACCCTCTCGGCCGAGAGCGATGGCGATGAACGGCTCCGAGCACCTGCAATCGAGCGCCCTGGATGGCGCGCTTGCCGACCTACTCGATCTCGGCCTGCTCGCGAACCAGGCGCGCTGGAACATCATCGGGCCTCGGTTTCTCACGATGCGTCTCGTGCTCTACGAGATCGCCGATTTCGCTCGTTGCAGCGCCGACCGCGTCGCCGAGCGAGCCATCACGCTTGGCCATGCGCCCGACGGCCGGGCGGCATCGATCGCGAAGCTCAGTTCGCTGCCGATCATCGAGCCCGGCGGGCTGCGCGATGTGGTCGCGAGTGCTGCATTCGATGCGATTCTTGACGCCGTTGTCGACCGCGTTCACACGGCGATGGAGGCCTTCGAAACCGACTTGGTCACCCTGCAACTGTTCACTGGCATCCTCGCCATGATCGAAAGGTACGCCTGGATGCTGCGAGCGCAGAGCGACGCCTGACCCACGTCGAGCAGAGCGACATGGCGGGTGCGGATCTCGAAGACGCGCTTCCGGCGACGTCGGAACTCAGGGAAGACGAACCCTGGTCGTGACCCTGGTGGAGGACGCGGGCTGCGCGGTGCGCTACGGATTGGGCATCGGGAAGACGTCTTTGAGCTGGCGACGCGAGGTGATGCCGAGTTTCGTGAACACTTTGCGTAGGTGCCATTCGACGGTTCGCACGCTGATGAAGAGCTCGGCACCGATCTCGGCATTGGTGCGTCCGCCTCGGGCGAGCCGGACGATGTGCTCTTCCTGGGGGGTGAGATCGCTCCGCGTGGCTTCGTCGCGCTTGCGAACCTTCTCTCCCGTCGCCACCAACTCGCGACGGGCGCGCTCCGCGAAGGCTTCAGCGCCCATCTCGACGAACGCCTCGTGCGCCGTACGGAGTTGTTCGCGCGCGTCGATCCGTCGGTTTGCTCGGCGAAGCCACTCTCCGTAGAGGAGCCGGCTTCGGGCGAGCTCTGGTCGGAGCGGCGTGCGCGCGAGGCACACGATCGACTCGCCGTACCAGTGCTCGGCGGTCCCGCTGTCGCTCACCAAAGCTCGTCCGCGTGCAGCGATGCCCGCAGCCCAATCCGAGCCCGTGATCGCCGTCATCGCCGACAGACGCTCCATTGCATCCTCTGCGAGTGTCGACTTGCCGATTCGTGTCGCGGCTTCGATCAGCTCCGGGAGCGCCACTTGTGGCCCGAGGACCATATAGGTCTCTTCACAAGCCTTCTCAGCCGCGGCCACGGCGTCCTCGTACTGCCCGAGACCGTTGTACAGAACCGCGGTCGACCATTCCGCGATTTGAACGGGCCAGCCCTCGCCGTGGGCGACCGCATCGGCGACGGTCGTCGACACGAGCGGTATCGTCTCCGATGGTCGACCGCGATACGCCGAGAGGAACATGTCGTGGGAGGTGGCCAACTGCGTTCCGGTCACCGCGTTGACCGCGTCTGCGCTCGTCGGCGAGCGCAGACGCTGCCCGAAAGTCACCGCACCATGTGAGGGCCGCGCCGCGCCCGCCCAGGGCAATCGAGAGCAGCGAGAGCGCGCCTGCCTCCCGCGCTGCCTCGACCTGCCGACTGCTCAGCACCAGGTAGCTGTCGATGTCCCACAAGGCAATCGATGCCGTTTGGACGAGTTGGTCCCACTGCAGAAGGTCGTCGACGGCTACCGCGCTATTGGCAAACGCGTCCACCGCGCGTCGCAGGTTTGACGCGGCCCGCGCCCGACGGTCGAGGACCAACGCGATCAGACCGTCGAGCAAGAGGTCGCAAGGCCTCACCGGGTCCGGTGCGCCGGTTGATCGCGCGGCCCGAGAGACGTCGACCAGGTGGCCGCCGGGTTGTGCGAGCGGACCTGCGTATGTCGATGCGACCCACGCGTGGAGATAGGTCTCCCTGGCGAGCGCGACATTCAACGGCTCGAGCCGTTTCGCCGCATTGAGCAGCGCCACTGGCGCCTCGGGTCCTGGGCTCGCTGCCCAGTGGATCTGTCCTCTGAGCTGTTCGGCGCGGGCGAGCTGCAGGTCATCGACGGTGTCAGCCTCGACCTGTGCGAGCAGGCCGAGCGCGACGTCGTACGCACCGGCCTGCAGGTTGGCGTCGGCGGCGGCCAACGCGCGCGCTGCGCGCCGCGCCGGCTCTACGGTCAGGGCAACCGAATGCTGAAGCAATGTTGCCGCCGCGGGGAGCCCAGCGCGGGCCTGCGCCCGGCTCGCGGTTCGCTCCAGCTCGGCCGCCGCTTCTTCGTCGGGTCCGACGGCGGCTATTGCGAGGTGCCATGCGCGGCGATCGGGATCGATTTCACGATCTGTCGCTCCGGCGAGCGCCAGGTGGGCTGCACGCCGATCGTCTTGCGACGCAGCCGTGTACGCCGCGGATCGCACGAGTGGGTGGTGAAAACGCACAGACGAACCGATCTCGAGCAGTTGCGCGTCGCCGGCCGAGGTCGCCGCGTCAGGTCCGACGTTCAGCGTCCGCGCCGCGCGCCAAAGGAGGCTTGCGTCCCCTGTCGGATCCGCGGCAGCCAGCAGCATCAACTGCCGTGTCGAAGCCGGAAGCGCGTTGATCCGTCGTCGATAGTCCTCCTCGATTTGACCGGCGACGGTTGCCGCGGTTGGGACACCGAAACCGCCGGTGAGTTCGGCGCGCGTCATTGCCTTAGGGAATTCGAGCAGACCCAATGGATTACCGCCCGTCTCGGCGACGATCCGATCACGCACTTGCTCATCGAGGTGACCGGGGACGACGTCGCCGAGCAACGCGCGCCGCGTCCTCGTTGGCGAGCCCTTCGAGTGTCAGGTCGGGGAGGCCGGCGAACAGGCGGTCCTGTCCGACTTCCCGTACCGCGAAGATCAACAGCACCGATTCGGCCAGAAGCCTGCGCCCGACGAATTCGAGCGCGTGGCACGATGCCTCGTCGAGCCATTGCGCATCGTCGATCAAGCACACGAGCGGTTCTTTGTTGGCGACTTCCGCCAGCAGGCTCAACGCCGCGAGACCGACGACGAACCGGTCCGGAGCGCCTCCAGTCCTCAGCCCGAAGGCAACCTGCAGCGCATGTGCCTGAGGTTCCGGGAGCGCGTTCCGTATTCGGAGCATCGGCGCACACAGTTGATGCAACGCGGCGAACGGCAGCTCGAACTCCGACTCGAAGCCCGCGATCTGCGCGACTCGGCACTCAGCGGCCCGGCCGGCGCAATACCGGAGCAACGCGGTTTTGCCGATTCCCGCCTCTCCGCGAATGACGAGCGCCGCACTCCCGCCGCCACGAACGTCGGTGAGGAGCCGGTCGAGCACGTCCCGCTCACGTGACCTTCCCCGGAAGGCCGGCGCCACTGCGGCCACGCGCCAACACTACGGCCGCCGAGCCATGCAGTGCTCGGGTTGTCAGGACGTGGGCGAAGGCGATGCCAGCGGATGATCCGGCCTGTCCAGTGCGGATCGCGCACGACGACCACGGGTCGTTTCGCCGATCGCAGCACGCC
>CAVTKV010000008.1:0-849723 GCA_963735395.1 uncultured Acidimicrobiales bacterium
CAAGCCACCCCGCTTCCTGCAACCCGGCACCACCCTCGAGACCTGGATCGAAGGCATCGGCACGATCCACAACCGCATCGTCGCCGGGAGCTGACCATGAACATCCTGCCGCTCGCCGCCGAACCGTTCACCCCCACGACCGACCGCGACATGCTCTCCCTCCCAGCGGCGCGAGTTCGTCCGCACCCACCGCACCTGCGTCTTCGGCACGCCGCGCCGAGCTGACGGCCCCGCCATGTCGATCGTGTACTACGTGCCCACCGACACCGACGAACTGCTCGTGTCCACAATGCGCGACCGTGGTAAGGCCAAGGTCGTCGCCCGCAACCCCAAGGTCAGCCTCTGCGTGCTCGACGAGCGCTGGCCGTTCAGCTACCTGCAGGTGTACTGCGACGCCACCCTCGATGAGGACCCCGAGCTGGTCGTCGACGTGATGATGGCCGTGGGAGGTCGCATGTCCGGCGAGCCGCTCGGCGACGACGTGCGCCCCTTCGTCGCCGCCATGGCCGAAGAAGAAGCCCGGGTCGTGCTGCGCTGCCGCCCCTACAGCACCTTCGCCCAACCACCCCGACACCTCCACAACAACGACCAGGAACAACCCATCACCCACTGGGTCTCCGCGGCGATGCCCTGGGACGCTCCTGATCCATCGTGACGCCCATGTGGCGTGGCGAAGGCCCTCCGCGCCACCGAGGCAGAAGCGTCCTTGACGGCGGGAGCTGTCGCTCGATCCGGCCGTGGGGACTTCGAGTCGGCCGACGTGGCCGGATCCAGCGCGACTCGACGGGCTGGTGTGTCGTCGGAGCCACCTCACAGAAACGCCGGGGCGATTCCGTGGCTTCTGACCATGTGTTTCTTGTGGCACCCCCAACGGGATTCGAACCCGTGTCTCCACCTTGAGAGAGCGCAGACGGATCCTCACGGCGGCCTGTTGTCTCCATGGAGCCCTGGTCACAGGGCTGCGCGCTCCGCACCCAGACCCGCTGAACGCACCGAGTTTCGCTGAGTAGATGGCACGTTGGATGGCACGCCGAGGTGGCCGGTGGCACGGAAGAGAGACGAGGGACCAGGGCCTCGGCCGGGAGAAAGCTCGGCCTGGAGGGCGGGCGATTCGGTCAGGTGTCGGGGCCGATGAGGTGGCAGACCTGCCGGGGGTCGCAGTCGGCTGGGTTGAGGAGTCGGGCCCTGTCTGCGAGTCGGTCGGGTTGGGTTCGGAGGTGTTGGAGCTCGCTGATCCGTCGGTCCAGATCGGCGGCCCGGTCGGTGATCAGGTCGAGCACATGCGCGCAGGGGGGCTACGCCGCGGTCCGGATCGCGACGATTCCGTGTGCATCTCTCCGCGGTGAGCACGCCGGCCAGGCCGCTCAGAGTGAAGCTGCGTCAGCCCTTGACGATCTCCTCTCGGCTTCCCCTGCGGCTGCCACCGGAACCGACAACGTCGTCCCCCTGCGACGTGGTTGCAGCGGGTAGCGTCGCCCGCCGTGGACAGGCTTGACAATCCAGCGGGCAGGCTCCTCGCCCTCATTGAGTGGGCATCGATCGCGCGCGTAGCCAACGACCCCGATACGAGAGGTGTGGCGGGTCGTGCTGGAAGCCGAGGACGATGATTCGGTCTCAACCTTCGACGCCTTGGCCGACTTCTAAGCCTCCCGAATCAAGCTCGATCGATGGTATTGGCGCTCGACGTGAATCACGAGCTGGACCTTCGTGGGATCACGACAGTTGAACAGCAGTTCGAGTTTCCTCCCTATCATCAGTGGTCCGACATCGCAGTACCACTGGAGTCATGCGGCCAACAACTTGGAATTCACATCGGACATGCTTTCACGCAGCGTGCCCGAACTGGTTGTGGACCGAGATCAACTTGACGAGATGCGAACCCAGATCAGCGCACTTCTCGCCGAGGTCTTGCAAGCGGATATCAGCAACGACCTTTGTCGTATCCTCACTCGCCTTCTCTATGCGATGCAGCACGCCATCGACGAGGTGCAGATCACCGGCTCGAATGACATAAGGGCGTCGATCGAGATGGTGATCGGTGGTGTCGTCGTGTATTGGACCGAGACGCAGCACAAGGACGACATAGAGACGTCTGCGATCCGCAAGCGCCGGTAGGTGTCGCCACCGGACTTGCCACGATCGTCGGCCTAGCGAACAGTTCCCTCCAACTCGGCCACAGCATCTACGACGCCCTCGGGTCCGGGCCACCGCCTGCTCGATAGGAGGGATGACCGCTGATGATGCCTGACCGTGTGCTGTACGAACCGGGCGAGGGTCCACTTCGCCAACCCGGACGCTGACCAGTTCCCGACCGCCGGTTGGGCATACTGCGGCCCCATGTTCGAGACCTACGAAGGCTTGAACGCCCGGCTGCATCGAGGATGGTGGCGCCTGTGCCCGGATCGGTGGCGAAAGCCCACGCCAGACTTCGCACCAGCGCCCCGATCTGCCAGGCATCTGGTGCGCCGTCAGCACCTCGACCCGGGCCGACCCGCGAGCCCCCGTAGGCCGAGACGGCGGCCGCACCTTGTCCCTGCAGTTGCGCAAGACGGGGCGGCAGACAACGTCGAGCCGCTTCGGGCGAACTTGACCCTCGGGTCATTCGGCGCGCCGCATTCGATTCGCGGTGGAGGGTATTGGACCACTGTTAGTACTCACCGGTAACGAAAAAAATCCGCCTGACCTGTGGGTCAGTCGTTGGGTACGGCGGTGATGACCACGTAGAGTCCTGAACGCCTGAATGACACGCTTGTGATTTCAGGCTTACCTCTCGTCGGAGCTCCCCGCCCCGACGATGGGGAAACCGAGATGAAGAGAGGCCCGTCGCGTGCCGCCGCGAACGGGCACCTCCCATCTCAGAACGATGTGAGCCCTTGGCGGGGATGACCTCGCAGTTTGCACTCAAGGTGCTACCTGCCGGGGCCACGTCGATGCAAGACCCAATCATCAATTAAACCTCGGAGGATTCACGCCATGCGTGCAGCACCGTTCCATTCCATCCAGCAGTCCGTGCACCACGACAACACCGGGTGCACGGAAGGCAACAACATCGAGAGGCAGAACCGCAGGGCGGGCACAGGCGGCAAGCCCAAGTGCGAGCACTGCAAGCGGCTCGGCTGACGTAGACACGCAGCGGGCGGCCCCTGGTGGCCCGGCTACGGCCGGCGCTGCCATGGGTCGACTGCTGTGTGGCCACAGGTGGCCCGAGACGGCCGTGGTGCCAACGGCCAGACGCACGGCGCAGTCTGGCAGGCAACGGTGGCTGACCACGCCCGCGCCCTCAACGCGGCCGGGGCGATGTCTGACGCTCGCTTCGCCGGCTCGCACGCGGAGACGCCATGCACTGGGCGGCCAGCAGCGACAACGTCGAGGCCCTCGACGCACTGCTCGACGCGGGCGCGGACATCGAGGCACCGGGAGCCGTACTCGGCGGCATGCCACGCCGGGCAACAGGCCGCTGCCCAGTACCTGCACGAGCGCGGCGCTGACCTCAACTGGATCGGCTGGGACGACCTCACCCCCCTCTCGGTGTCGCCCTACAAGGCGACGCACCGCACGTGGTCGACTGGCTGCGGCGCCACGGCGCCAAGACAGCGCGCGAAGCTGAGCTGACACGTCGGCGCCGGACAGTCTCGAGGACGACAGCGAGCACGGCGAGGTGCGCGGCGGTTATGCCACGACCGCCTGGAGCACGCCGTCGGGGTCGTAGTCGGCCATGGTTCGCTCGACAACGAGTTCGACTGCGCGGCGTGGGATCAGCCGGCGGCGTGACCACCGTGGCAGCTCGGGCAGAAGGCCTTTGTCGAGGAGCTGGTAGACGAGTCTCTCCGACACGCCGAGGAGCGCCGCGGCCTCCGGCACCGACACGACCAGTGATTCGGCGGCGGTCACGATCCACCGCCCTTCGCGTTCACCTTCACGGCAGGGGCTGGCCTGGTCGATTGTCGGCGGGCAGGGCGTGCCGTCCACCCGGGACATCCGGTTGCCCCTGTCGACCGGCTGGATCCGCTGTTGCCTCAACGGTTCGCTCGACCATGACGAGAAGAGGGAGTCGGTCTCGCGCCGTGGCCAGGAGGTGGCGCCCAACGCGTGCGCCGGCCGATCCTCCGGTCGTTCGACCTGGGCCCAGGTGGCCGCGGCCAAGCTGACTCGTCCGGCGTGTTCCGTGTCCGTTTGTTGTTGGTGGCGTGGGCGGCGCATGTGGTCCTCGTGAGCTACAGACCGACTGCGCCGTGCTGTGGTGCCCCGTCGAGTTCCCGACGGGGCAGGCTCGCGCGTGAGGTCGCGGCCTTCTTGTCGAGATTCAGCTCGATCGACCGAAGCTGGTTCGCGAGCTTCCGCGCGTCGACGGCGACACGCTCGAGCGTCGCGGTGACGTCGCGCAGCGACTCCCGGTCGTCGTCCGCGAGTGCGGCGCCGGTGGCGGCTCGGTGATCGATGGCTGGGACAAGCCAGCCGAGCCGCTGGGCGACCTGGTCGCTGAGATCGGCCACGTTCCGGCCGCTGGTACACGCCCGCTCTAGGGGTGTGGTCGGCGGATCGTCGTCATGGACGCCCGCGTGGCCGGCGGGAAGCTCGCACTGGGCGCGGTCGACCTGGCCGTCATGGGCAGGGTCCATGGTTGTGCCGCAGGCGTTGAGCCACGGCTCGATGTCTTGGCCACGGCGGACCAGGTTGCGCGCTGCCTGGAGAAGGTGCCGTGCCTTGTCGTTGAAGTAGCGGCGATCTGGGGCGATCTCCCCCGCAACCGAGCGCTCGAGACGGCTCAGGTAGTCGGCGCAGGTAGCGAGATGGTCCTCGACCGTCGCTCGGTATGGCCCCCAGGAGTCGGTCTGTCGGCTCATGTTCACCACCGCCCTCCTTCCCGTCGACGCGGGCACGCTCGCGACGAGAATCCGGGGGCATGCCCGGGGCGGATTGTCCGCGGCCTTCCCCGCGGCTCGCTCACAACCCGGCCGGCCGCGAGGTGGCCACGACCGAATGACGCGAGCTCCCACCCGTGCGTGGGTGGCGCCGTCTTCGACCTCCCGACGAGACAGCGGGTGCGGTACCCGAGCCGATGACTCGGATCCGATGCCGGCCGGGTGAGCCACAGACGGCTGACCACGGCGGGCCTCATCGCCTGGGTACGGGGTGGCCGGGGTTCACCCGACCCGGAACTGGACAGGGCGCCGCCCAGCTGCCAGCGCGGGTCGATGGCGGTCTCCGCTAGGTGTCTTGCGCTCGGATGGCCATCGGCGGCTGCTGGTGGCGGCTGGGCCCGGGATGCGTGGGATTGTTCATCGGTGCCTTCCTGGGTGGGTCCTTGGCGCCGACGTTGTCAATCCCGTTCCCGGTTACCTTCCCGGTCTGCGTCCCGACATGCCCTTTCTCGGGAGGTTTTCGGGCCGGGAACCGGGAGAGACAGCTCGTTTGCCCCTTGACGGTCGCCCGGTGGCCGCGAGCCCGGGCCATGCCCCGGACGAGGGGCACGCGCTCGTCGGGCTGCATCGCATCGCCAGGCTGCGCCTGCTGTTGTGGCCGCTGGCGGCGGGTTCCGGGGATCAGAGCCGCGACGCTAGGCGCTCGACGGCAGTTCGGATCGGTGCGAGTCCCGGGCGAGCTCGAGGCTGCTGGTAGGCCCGAAGCCGGTAGGTGGTCCGCATCGGCGGCGAGGTCCGCACTCGCTCGCGCAACCAGGTGGGGGCGCCCTCGGTGTCCAGGATGCGGTCGACCACGGCGTCCAGCTCGGCGAGCTCGTTGGCCGAGGACCTGCTGGTCTCGAGACGACCGAGGTGTTCAACCATCGCCGGCGTGATCTCGGCGTGTTCCGATTCATTCGTGGCCCACGGGCGCATCGGCGCTGTCGACTGCCGGGGCGATGACCTCTGAACGGCGAAGGTGTCCGGATCGCGGCTCTGGGCTCGGCTGATCAACAAGCCGATCGGGCGTGCGATGCGGGGATCACCTTGTGCTTCGCGTTGGATCGCCGCCACGCCGGCGGCGAGGGCGTCGTGTCCGAGGGGTGCCAGGACGCGACGCCCTCGGTCGTCGAGGCGGTCGCTTCGTCCGGTCTCGCGGCACAATCGCCGCAGCGGAGCCACCAGCCGGTCGACGTCGGTGTCGCTGAGGCGCTCGCGCCCTCCGCCGGCGGTTCGAGTCCGCGAGTCGCCGCGAGTGCCCGCGAGTCGCGGATTCGCGTCCGGTTCGCGGACCAGGAAGGAGGAGGTGTCATCACCTGGACTTCCTTCCTTGATGGATTCGCGGCGTTCGCGGGTCGGCGCGGGTTCCGCGAGTCGATCACTCGCGGAGTCGCGGGCGTTGCTCGCGGCTGGGACGGGGACGTTGATGTCGGCCAGGGCCTCGGCAAGTTCAGCTTGGACGCTCGCTAGCTCGGCGACGAGCTGGGTGAGGCGGCTCATGAGCTGCGCCTGGCGAAGGACCCAGGGCAGCGTGCCAGCCCCAGCGGCCGGCGCTCCCCCGCGCGCAGCGATCCGGTCAGCGTCGCACACTGGTTCGACACGACCTGGTGCGGTGGGTTCGCCAATCAGCGACGGCGTACCGGTGGGCCCCGGTCCTTCGAGGGCTCGAGGGTCTACCAGCAGCGGTCGGGTGTCCACGACGATCCCGGCAGCACGCAGCCGTGACACGTACCACGCCACGGTGCCCGGGCTGGTGTTCTGGTAGGCGCGGGCCAGCTCGTGTTGGGTCGTGGCGATGACGATCAGGCCATCGTCGCCTGGGGCCGGTGAACCGAAGGTGTCGACCGCCCAGCGAATGAAGCGCACCGGTCGGCCGCCTCCGGCTGAGGCGTGCTCAGGATCAGAGTCGACCATCTGCTCCTCCGCATCGTCCTCGGTCGTGCCCGCGGGCGGCGATGGTCCGGTCACAGCGCTGCCGCACCGCCCGCCCGACCCGTATCGTGGAGGCGTCGAGCGGGTCGACTCGGTGGGGCCACGCCGCCGGCTGGAGGGTGGTGGTCGTCGGGCTAGTCGTCGCCGCCTGGGTCGGCGTCTGGAGCGACTCGTGGGCAGGAGCCGCCGTCGGCGGGACTGACCTGGCCGCCCTCGTCGGCGGGCTCATGCCGAGACCGCCGCAGCCAACGCGACGCGAGTCAGGGCCCGGCGCCGTGGCGGGCTAAGCGACGTGGTGAATCGGGCCTGGTTGTGGGCGGCGGTCCATCTCCAGAGCACCCTCGTCTACGCCGCGTGGGAGAGCGTGCGGCGGAGGCGGTGGTGGGCCGTGTTGCGGATGCGGTAGGCGCTGGAGAGGGGCGTGCCTGCGGCTTCGGCCACCAGCGCGAGTGGTTGGTCCTCGACGGCGTTGAGCCACACGATGTCGGCGGCGGTCTGGGTCAGGGTGCCGGCGGCGACGGCGTGGTCGAGGGTGTTGCGGGCGAGTGAGCCGCTGAGCGCCTCGGCCTCGGCGGTCGGGCTGACCTTCAGCCCCAACCAGGTGGCGTCCGAGGGCCCGGGCACGGGTGGCGTGGGGCGTCGCCGGCGTGACAGGTCCGCAAGTACGTCACGGCGGATCGAGCGCAGCAGATAGTCGGCGCTGTGGCACACGAGGCTGCCGTCCTGCAGCCGGGCGATGTAGGTCCACGCGGTCGCGACGATGTCGTGTCCCACGTCGCCGCCGAACCGTCCGGCGTCGAGCGAGCAGTTGAGCCGGACCAGACCCGGTTGGAGCACCTGCAGGAGCGCTCGTGCGGCGAGGGTGTCACCGGTCCGGGTCAGCCGGACCAGGGCGGCGAAGATCGGGGCGCGGTCAACGTTCGCGGCGGGTGTGAGGTCACCGAGCCGATGCCGGCCGGCCAGGTCAGGTTCGGCGGCGGCCCAGCGGTCAGGGATGCCGGTCCGCCGGTGACGCCGGCAGAGCGCCGACCAGTCGGCGTCGAGGGCCTCGAAGGCGTCGGTGGGGTGTGCGGGTGGCTGGTCGCTACGGGACATGGGTCGGGGCCTCCGGGTCGTTCGGTTGCCCCGACGGTGCGAGTCCCGGTCCCGGCCACCTTCCCGGGGAGGTTCCCGGTTTGCTTCCCGGCCACGGTTTTCTTGGCGGTTGGCGACCGGGAGTGGTCCCGGTGAGAACTTCGGGTGGTCGCGGCCGCCTTAGGCGGCCATGCAGCTGACCCTGAGCCGTAGCCCACACCCGTTGAAGCTCGTGGAGGAGGCCGGCATCCCTTTGGACTGGCCGTACCTCGAGCACTGCTGGATGCCTGCCGTCGGTCCCTCAGTCGTCGCGCTCGTCCGCCGCGTCGACGAGCTCACCGCGGCGTCGGACACCGCGCTGATCGACTGCGCCGAGGTGTCCAGGATGCTCGGGTTCAAGCGGGGCGGGGCCGACGTGCCGACGCGGAACAACCAGATCGGCCGGACGCTCCGGCGGGCTGACCAGTTCGGCCTCGGCAGCGCCGATCTCACGGCCGGGACGTTCTGCCTCTACGAGCAGGTGCACCCGGCCTCCCAGCGGCAAGTCGACCGTCTGCCGGCGTGGTCGAAACAGCGCCACCTCGAGTGCATGGAAGCGCTCAAGCTCCGGTTCGAGGCGCGGGGCCTCCCGGTGCGGGCGTCCTTCGCGCAGCTCAGCCAGCAGCCGGACAAGCTGCCCCTGCGCATCGTTGCCAGTCGCACACCAGCCGCCGGACCTGACCCCAGGAGCCGGCCCCTACAGCGCCCGCCCGCAGATGTCACCGCCGCCCACCAGGCGAGGCTCACCGCGCGGCTCGACGCTGCCGCCGCGCCCGCGACCGTCACCCCGCCGAGCGTCTCGCTGTGACCCCGGCATCGACGCGACGCGAGCGAGCGCGCGGCGCTGCGCGCCAACCGCGCCGCCACCCACCCGGGACGCTCGACTCGGCCACTCCCGCCCGCAAGCGACGCGGCGACCAACGACGCTCGCGACGCACCCCGATCACCCGACAGACCCATGCAGGTTCACCTGCGGTGAACCTGCGGGCCCGCGTCGGCGGGCCCAAGGGAAGGCCGTCGTGAGGTTCACGGTCACGGCCCTGGGGGCGACCGGAGGTCGCTCGGTCGCGGCGGTGGTGGGCGACATCGCCGAGTACCTGCTCGGGCCCAGGACCGAGCAGGGGGAGGATCGCGAGGCGGATGCTGGGGGAACCGGCCGCTACTACGCGGACAGCGGCGAGGGGCCGGGCCGGTGGTTGGGCCAGGGCGCTGCCGAGATGGGCCTGGTTGGCGAGGTCGGCGGCGGCGAGTTCCGCAGCGTGCTCGGCGGCCGCAACCCGTTCACCGGTGAGCGGCTCATCACCGCTCGCGGGTCGGCCGGGCGGGTGGGAGACCTCGGTGCCGGATCGGCAGCGCGGTGGACGCCCGGTGGTGAGGCTCTCTATGGCATCGAGGACGTGGCCACCGTCGTCGGCTGGTCGCGCAGCGACATCGGCCACGCGGTCGACGACGGCGTGCACGTGGCGGCGCGGCGATTGTTCGAGGCGCTCGCGGGCACCGCCGGCGGCGGCACGACGGACCCGCACCCCGGCGATCCCGGTCTGGTCCTGGTCCCGGTTGTCGATCCCGACGGTTCCCGGTTGATCCCGGAACGGGAACTCGCGCGGCTCGAGGCCCTGGTCACCGAGTCCCGGTCGGGGGCGGCGGTGCTCGCCACCGGTGCCGGCGACGACGAACTGTCCGTGGCGGCCGCGGCTCGGCTGGTGGGAGCGTCGCCGTCCTATCTGGCCAGGCTCTGTCGCGCCTACCGCGAGCACCAGGGCGACATCGACGCGGCGATAGCCGGCGGCGACACGCCGCGCCGCGCCTACCTCGTCGCCCGCCGTGACACGACCGGCGAGTGGCGCATCCGCCGCGACGACCTGGCCGCGTTCGCCCAGCGGCGCCGGCAGCCAGCGGTCCGGGTCGGCTACGACATCACCGGGACGACCGAGAAGTCCTTCAGCGTCCTGGCACTCCTCAGCGGTCACGACACGCGCCGCCAGGTCCTGGCGGCGATCGAAGCCGCCAACGACACCGGCCTGTCCTGGTTGGAGCGCCACGCCGCCTCGGCCCGGGCCGGGGGCAAGGTGGTGGGGGTGACGGGTTGGACGGCGGCCTCGTGGCAGCACCTGACCTCGCGGCGCCTCGACCCGTTCGTGCACCACCACAACGTCGTCGCCAACACGGTGACCGACGAAGCCGGCCGCCGGCGGGCGCTCGATGCCCGCCGCCTCTACCGCAACGTTCGAGCGGCCTCCGCCCTCGCCACCGCGCAGGTCCGCTGGGAACTCGCCGATCGGCTCGGCGTCGCGTTCCGGCCCGGCCGGCGGGGCGGCTGGGAGATCGACGGGATCGACGACGCGGTCATCGACGAGTTCAGCCAGCGCACCCGGGAGATCAACGACGCCGTCCGGGAGCTGGAGGCCTCGTTGGGCCGCTCAACCAGCCTGGCCGAGTTCCGTGCCGCGGTGGCCAGCTCCCGGCCCGCCAAGGAGACCGTCAGCGACGAAGCCGCCGCCACCGACGGATGGTGGCAACGGGCCACCGCCCACGGGCTGTCACCGGAGACGCTGGCCGGCTGCCTCGGCCGTAGCCGGCCCACCCGGCTGACCCGCCGGCTGCGGGCCCGGGTGCTGGCCGACCTCGA
Organism: uncultured Acidimicrobiales bacterium; assembly: GCA_963735395.1. Taxonomy (GTDB): domain Bacteria; phylum Actinomycetota; class Acidimicrobiia; order Acidimicrobiales; family VFJN01; genus ZC4RG19. The sequence goes on from CAVTKV010000008.1 coordinate 10,576, forward strand.
GGCAGCGATCACCACGGAACGGTCGGTGTTCAGTCGCACCGATGTGCTCGCCGCCCTCGTCGACCTCCCGAACCCGGCCGGGGACGGGCCGCTGGTCGTACCGGCCGCCGAGCTCGAGCACCTGGCCGACGACTTCCTCGCCGGTCGAGCACGGTTGTCCCGCTGGCCGCCACCACCGGTCGCCATGACGTGCTGCGCCGCCAGGACGGCTCCACCGTGGCCGTCGGCGGCGACCGCGAGGTCGAGTACACGACCGCCGAGATCCTCGCTGTCCAAGCGCGCACCCTGCGCCGCTACACCAGCTTGCAGGCCACCGGCAGCGGGACGGTGCCCGACGCCGTCATGGCCGCGACGCTGCGCCAGTTCCCTGAGCTGTCCGACGAGCAGCGCCACCTCGTCACCGCGTTCTGCACGAGCGGCGACGCCGTCCAGTCCGCCGTCGGGCGGCCGGGCACCGGCAAGACCCACGCCATGCGGGCCGCTGTCTCGGCCTGGCAGGCCAGCGGCTACCGGGTCCTGGGCACCGCGGTGAAGGCCGAGGCCGCCCGCCACCTCGGAGACGAGTGCGGGATCACCGCCGAGCCGCTCGCCTGGTACCTCAACCGCATCAACGACCCGGCGCACTCGCCCCTCGATGCGCGCACCGTGCTGGTCATCGACGAGGCGTCCACCATCGGTGACCGCGATCTCGACACCCTGCTGGCCGCCGCCGAACACGCCGGCGCCACGCTGCGGTTCATCGGTGACCCGGCCCAGCACGGCGCGGTCACCGCCGGCGGGCTCTGGCGGGTCATCACCGAACGGTTCGAGGACCGCACCCCCCAGCTCACCGAGGGCCGCAGGGTCCGGCACGCTGGACGACCAGCGCGCCGCAGAAGCGCTCCGTGAGGGCCGGGCGGCCGACGCGCTCGACGCCCTCGAGGCGGCCGGGCACCTCCACATCGTCGAGGGCGAACGCGACCTGTACGCCGCTGCTGCTCGATCGCTGGTGGAACGCCCGCCTCGCCGGCAGCACCACACCCGATGGCCGACCGACGCAACGACCACCGGCTGGTCCTCAACCGCCTCGCCCGTCAGCTCCGCCGCCAGATGGGCGAACTCGGCGACGACGAGCTCGAGGCCACCGGCGACCGACGGTTCGCGGCCGGCGACGAGGTCGTGGCCCGCATGGGCCACCGAGACCTCCACCCCGACGGGCGACCCGGAGGCCTATGTCCGCAACGGCGCCCACGGCACCGTCGTCGCCATCGACACGCACCAGGACGACCCGAGGCGAGACCGCCTGGTCGTCGACTTCGACGGGCTCGGGACGATCGTGCTGCCCCGGGCGTTCTTCGACGAGCACACCGACGACTGGGGACGCACCGACGTCGGGGTCGATCACGCCTACGCGGTGACCAGCTACGCCGTCCAGGGTCTCACCTACGGCGAGTCGACCTCCCACGTCGACCCCGGCTCCTCGCGCTCGGAGGTCTACGTCGACATCACCCGGGGCCGCGACGCCAACCACGTCTACCTCACCAGCTCCGAGGACCCCCTCGGCGGGGAACGCCTTCCCGCCGTCCCCGCCGACCCGGACCGCCGTCAGCTCGAACAGCGGCTCGATCGGTCCGGGCACGAACCCGCCGCCGTTGACCTCGACCCGCTCGCCGGACCCGCCGCGTTGCACGCACAGGGCAAGACGCTGGCCCAGCTGACCCGGGAACACCGAGCGGCCACCACCCCGGCCGGCCAAGCGCTCGCGGCCCGGGCCGAACAGATCCGCGAACGTCAGCTGGCCATCCAGGCAACAGCGCGACCGGACCCCGACATCGTCGCCCGGCTCGTCCAATCCCCCGAGGCCTTCCTCGCTCGACGGCGCGACCGGCTCCTGACCGCCACGGCCATCTACCGGGCCCGGTGGGAACCGCGCCCGGGACGAGACGGGCCATGGGTGTGGGCGCTGGGCCGCACCCCCCGGGATCCCGACGCCCACGCCGAGCGGGAACAGCTCGTCGCCGACCTCGAGCAGTACACGCTCGACGTCATCGAACGCCACCGCCTCGGCAGCGCTCCGCTCAGCGGGGCCGCCCAGGACGCCGTGCGCCTGCTGGCCGGCGGCGGCACCCTTGGCAGGCTCGATCTCCGTGAGGTCGCTCGAGTCCTCGAGCACGCCACCCTCGGCGGCCCTGACCAGCTCGCCCGAGCCGTCCTGGCGCAGGCCGCCGGAGCGACATCGTCACCCAGGGGGGACCAGGTCGGTGTCGCCTGACCCGCTCCCGTTCCCGGAACCTCCCGCGCAGCCAATGCCCGATGTCTCCGACGTGCTCGACCGCCTGTCTCAGGCCATCCATCAGGCGGGTCTCCACGACGTGACCGTCACCGGCCGGCTCGTTGGCTGGCGGCGCACCGGCGCCTGGGGGCAGGGGAACTCGTCGCCAGCTCACCCGACGGCACCGATGTCACCGCGCGCATCCCGCTCGGCCTGCCCGGCCGGGTCGCCGCCGCCATCGAGGCCCGCTGCACCCGCGACGGCACCCCCCTCACCGCCAACCCCGTCGTCACCGTGACCGGCGGCCTCGAGGTCCACCCCCGCTACGGGCCAATCCGGGTCGTCGCCCGCACCCTCGTCCTCGACACCACGGCCACCACCCGCCACGAAGAGGCACGCGCCGCGATGATCCTGCAGCTGCAACACGACGGCGTGCTCGACCACCAGCAGACCCTCACGCTCCCGACGCCCATCACCCGAATCGGCGTCATCGCCGGCGCGGGCACCGCGGCGCGCGCCGACTTCCGAGCGCGGATCGCCCGGCTTCCCGACACCTGCACGCTTCACGATCTCGACGTCCCCACCGCCGGTCCCGCCGCACCCGCTGCCCTCGTCGCCGGGCTGAGCCGGCTCGCCCGACGCGACCTCGACTGCATCGCCATCCTGCGCGGCGGCGGACCCGCCGCCGACCTCGCGGCCTTTGACCATCCCGACCTCGCCGCCGCCATCGGCCGCTGCAACCTGCCCGTGCTCACCGGGATCGGGCACGCCACCAACCGCACCCTCGCCGACCGGGCCGCCCACCGCGCCCTGCCCACCCCCAGCGCAGTGGCCGACCACATCGGCCGCCACAACGCCGCCCACACGCTCCACCGAGCCACCCTCACAGTCGAACAGGCCCAACGTGCCAGACGCGCCGCAGAACGGGCCGCGGCCACCGAGCGGTCGGCTCAACGCGGCCACGCGGGGCCGGGTGCGGGCCCTTGCCGTCCTCTGCGTCGTGCTCCTCCTGATCGTCCTCGTCCTAGCGACCCTCGGATGACGCCCGGGAAGCCGGCGCACCGATGAGGAACGGCGCCGCCCGACTGCCGGAGCGGGTCTGGACAACCCCAGAGATACGAACATATGTTTGCGTGTGTGGAGCTTCGTTGGGAACGGCGACGACAAGGCATGCACCAGGGGTCCGCCGACGGAATCGTTCTCGCCCAGGTCGCCAACGTCGTGGGGGCCGGCGGAGCCGATCTGGGATGGATGGTCTGGCTGTTCCACGGCCGAGGCGAGCTCACCGACAGGTACCCGACGGGCGAAGCGGCGATGGCAGCAGCCGAGGCTGCGCTCGACCGCCGACATTGAGCCGCAGCCCGGTGCCCCAGCCGTCGACGGGAGATCTACGTCTCGGTCGGCGGAAGGTCGGGGAGAACGGCTGAGGGGCCAAGTCCACCCGCCGCCGCCTCCATCACGGTGGCCAGGGCCTGGCGCAGGCGCCCGTTCTCCCGCTTCAACTGCTCGACCTCATCCTCGAGGCGGGCGACCCGCGCCATGAGCTCGTCGCGTAGGGCGCCCTCGGCCAGCTCGGCAGCGACCCGGTCAGGGGACCACCGGTCGCCCACGGGCCGATCAGCCGGCCGAGGCCGCCCGCCGACGCCATCGACCGGCGGCGCGGGCGGCGGTGTCACGGGCCGGCCCAGCGCCGCTCGGGCCGTAGCCAGGCCCTCGATGGCTCGACGCCGGTGCTCGTCCCGCATCGCCGCCTAGTCTTTCACCACGCCCAGGTCGGCGGGCGGTTGGCGAACATCCTCGCTATCAGAGATGGGTGGCCACCGACCCGCGCAGACGGTATCTTGGGTGGTGGCCGAGGGCAGTAGCTCTCGGAAGTGGACCCGGTGTTCTCCCCCGCATGAGGAGCCACCGGGTTCTGCGCGTCAGGGGCCGAGTTCGAGCACCTCGGCCACGATCGGGTCGACCAGTTCGCGCCACGGACCGCCCGCACCCACCGCCCACCCCACCGCGTCGGGCAGGCACAGCAAGACCTCGTCCCGGCTCCCCCGGTGCGTGTACTGCAGCCCGATCCCGGGCACCTCGCGCAGCGACCGGGCGATGAAGCGTCGATCGAGTGCGTCCCGTTGCGGGCCCCGCGAGTCCAGCACCAGCATCCCCAGCTCCCAAGCCCGAGCCCGGGACACGATCGCACCCAGGCACGCCTCCCGGGCCCGCTGGTCATCGCCACCCTCGTAGGTGGCCACCACGATCCGGACCGATGCGCTCACCTGCCCATAGGCCTTCAACAACTGACGCCGTCGTTGCTTGCTCTCCGCGGACAGGTGCGTCCGACGGTTCCCCGCGGGAACAGCTCCTTGACCTGTCGGGTCACCACGGTCAGCTCATGAGACGGCACGAGCGCGGCCGTCAACAGGTACCGGCCCGGGCGGGCTGACTCATCGATGAACGCGTGATGCCTCATCCCTCAGCGACTCTTCGTTCTGCGCTCGTCGGCTCGAGCATCCCGAGGACCACCAGTATGAAGGTGCGCCAGCGAGCCATGAGGGATGCGGCGAGTAGCGATTGGGGCAGTGCGGCGCCGGATTCAACCTGGGTCATACGAAAGCTGCGCCGACGGGGACCAACCGCTCCACAGGATGGCGTCAGGCCAACCACCAGGACGCCACCACGCGGGTCAGCCGGCCGTCATCGATCCCGGGACGGCAGCCCGATCGCGTGGGCTCACCCGATGTCGTGCGCCATCGCCATCGGCGCCCGTCCGCGCCAGGCCGAGGCCGGGAGGTCAGTGCCCACCGGGCCGTGGGACCACCGCACGCTCTCAGGTCTGGTCGTCGAGTGACGGCGTCAGGGGCGTTCTTGCGCACGGACTCGATGCCGTTCTGCGCGCTGGCCTTCGACTCGTAGGCCTCACCCGTGGCGATGATCTCGCCGTTGCCGGCCTTCAGCCGGAACCGGAACTTCCCCGCAGCGTCTTTGTACAGCTCGAACTTGCCGGCCATCGGTGCCCCCTTGACGGATCGTGCACCGATCGTAGGGGCGACAACGTCGTGGGCTCGACCACCGGCGCCGGCTCCGCACGCGGGCCGCGCCCTTGGCGCTCGCGGTAGAGCAGCACGAGCTCCTCGATCAGGTCGAGGGCGCGGTCCTTGGTGAACACCCACTGACCGTCGGGGATCATGACGACCGACCGGCGCAGCTGCTCGAGTTCGGCCGCCGCCCTGGTCGACGGGTTCGACATCGTGATGATGGACACCCGCCGTCTGCGCCACCGACGCCCGCCGGCTGGTCGCCCGGGTGCGGGAGCGCAGCTCGGTGCTGATCGCGGTCGGAGCCGACCTGCCTGGCCAACCCAGCCCGCTCCGACTGACGGTCACCGCCGGGGCCCGGCACGGCCTCGGCCAGGGCTGGGCCATCTACAAGGCCGGCGCGTGACGGTGGAGGCCACCGGGCGGGGCGAAGCCGCCCGTCCCCGCCGGGCGGAGCTGTGGCTGCCGTCGCCCACCGGCGCTCTCGAGTCGATCGAGCCTGTCGCCGAGCCCGTCCCCCTCCGCCCACGATCGGCCGGCCACCGCCGCTCCGACCCGACCACCGCACCTGGAGCGCCGACGAACCGATCCGCGTAGGGTCGCGCCCGGCCAGGCTGGTTCCGCCGTCAGCCTCGGCCAACCCACGCGACGGCCCGCCACACGGCGGGCCGTCGCACATAAGCTGCCACCGTCCCTTAAAATACTTCTCATGACATCTGATGGCATGACGAGTGACGGCGAGTGGCTCAGCACGAACCAGGTGGCGTGGCAGCTGGGGATCGTGCCCCGCACCGTCTACCGGCTCATCGACCGGGGTGAGCTCCCCGCCTACCGGATCGGACGGGTCATCCGCGTGCGAGCCAGCGATGCCGACGCGTACGTCGCGCGCCAGCGGGTGCAGCCCGGCAGCCTCGGCCACCTCCACGAGTTCCCCGCCCGCGACGATGACGGCCACGACAGCGACCTCAACGAGTAGATGCCGGCCGACGTTGCCGGTTCCGCCAGGTCGAATATCGCCGCGATGAAACCTGTCGTCCAGGGACCCACGGTCACGGCCGACCAGTACCGTCCGCGTGTGTCGCTGACCAGCCAGCCCGATGACCGGCGCAGCCCGCTGCGGGAGTTCTTCGAGCACCACCTGCCCGACCTGAGCGGCATCCAACGCCAGTGGCGCACCGCCGGCCCGCCATCGATCCTGCCCGCCGTGAGCCTGGCCACCCTGGCCTACCTGGGCCAGCGTTCGACTACCGGTTCCGCTACTTCTTCACGCTCACCCCGCCCGACCACCTCATGGCCGCGAGGCGTGCTGCTGAAGCCTCGCCGCGGAGGGCGCCGGCAACTTCACCCCGATTGCGCACGTCTTCGGCAACCGGTCTAGCGTGCAAGCCCCTCGGCTCGCTCGTCGCCACCGAGGACGAACGGCTCCTGTGCCGCCTCTGCTGCGTGCTCGGCCTCTACGAGGCGGTACCGGGAACGGCCAAGCCGCCGCCCTCGACACCTGAGCCTTCAGAAGCCAGGCAACGTAGGGACGGAACGGGGGGTGCGTCCGCGGATGGGCTACTCAGCCGCCCTCGGATCGAAGTCGTCGGCGAACGCCACGATCCGGAGGCTCGGTAGGGCACGCTTCATGTCACACGACGCCGACGACGAGGAAGCTCGGCGCGGTCGTCGAGCCACCGATCTGCGTCTCGTAGGTGGTGGCGCCCATCACGAGCACACGCATCGTGGCGACGCTCTCGGCGTAGATGCCGTCGAGGAACGGGCATGGCTCCTCGGCCGAGAACAACGCGTTGTCGCTGGCATACTCGAAGCCGTAGTCGTGGGCGGTGACATCGAAGGCGCCCCGGAAGGCGCAGGGACCTGTAGCGGCGTCGAACTGCAAGACCTGCACGACCAGCGTGTAGCACTCGCCTAACAGGCCGTCGGGGTCGCGTGCCAGCAGTTGGACGTCGGGGCTGTCGGCGCACTCGGCCTCGACCCGCACCGCGACCTGCGGCGCAGCGCACTCGGTCACCTGGGCGACGAACGCCTCCCGGGTGTCGACCTGCGCCCACTCGTCCCTCCACACCTCCTGGACATGGTTCTCGACCGCTGGGTGGACGACGAGGGAACCCGCCGCGATCGCGTCGCACGCGGCCTGGGCTCCGGCTTGGCGCTCGGCTTGGATCGCCGCGAGATCCACCGTGGTCGTCGGTGCCTCGGTCGTCTCCGTCTCCTCGGTGGTCACGTCCTCCGCGGTGGTTGCAGGGGAGCCCGCGCTGGTCTCCTCGTCGCTGTCGCCGCCGCCTGCGACAGCCGCAGCGATCACCCCTACGAGCAGAGCGCCGCCGATCGACCCGGCGATGACCTTGTCGCGGGTGCGCAGCCGGTAGGGCCGGCGAGGAGACTCCCCGGGAGGCGGCGGCGGTGGGGGTGGCGCACCGTACGGCGGAGGAGCAGGCGGATAGCCGCCCGGAGGCGGGGGATCGGCGGCGCTCATGAGCTGAGGTCGAACAGCGACCCGCCGGCCGTGAGGTTGCCCTTCACCCGCAACCTCAACTCGGTCGCATCCGGGGGCACGCTGAACACCACCCAGCCACGCCGGGCCTCTCCCGGGGTCACGGTCGGCGCGTCGAGCTGCGGTCGGTCCGTCCCGGCGAGCGCGACGGTCCACGGCCGGTCGAGCTGATCGAACAGCTCGACGCCGGCGAGGGTCGAGAACGGCAACGGCTCGCCGCTCGTGTTCGTGACGGTCGCTTCGACGCCGACGAACCGGTGGCCCTCCTCCGGGACCTCGAACTCGTTTGCCGGGGTGAAGGGGTCCTCGACGGTGTGCACGACGACGTCGAAGTCGCCGGTGTGCGCCGTCTCCCCGATGGCATAGACGTCCTGGCCGCCCTCGGTCTCACCGGCGGATGGCTCGTCCGTGGTCGTCTCGCCGTCGTCGCCTCCGGCACCGGCGACCACCGCGACGACGATGATCACCCCGAGCCCACCGAGAATCCACCAGCGCTTCTTGCGGTACCACGGGCGCATCGCCTTGGCTCGGGCACGCTCGGCCTTGCGGGCAGCGCGTTGTTCCCGCGGGTCCATGGGCACGTCGTGGCGCGGTTCGTATCCGCCCTGCTCGCCCGGCGGGGCCGGCGGGGGTGGGTAGTCCGTCATGGTGTTTCTTCCCGTCCGTCTGTACGTGGTGAACCTCCTCTACGCGTTGGCCGTGACGCTTCACCGCATCGGCACCAGCCCGAGCACGCTCGACGTCGCCGACTTCGGGCAGCATCACCTCGACGACACCACCACCGACGAGACGACGACCGACGGGGAGCGGGGGACCTCCCTCCGAGGGGGCCATCGACCCCGTACGTCGCGGCGGCTCGCCCTGTGTACGGGTTCCGGTTCTAGCCACCGGCTAGGGATCGATGAGGTCTCCTCGCCCGATCGCGACCAGCATCTCGTTCCGCCACGTGATGAATTCCTCGCTCGTGTGGCCGAGGTACGACATCACATGCATCAGATGCAGTAGCTCGAGGGTCCGCAGTAAACGGCCATTTCCGTGCGAGGTCTGCCCTGTGAGCCTGGTTGTCCAGCATCGTCCTCCGGATCCCCGGCGTCCGGATACGCAGTTTGGTGCGGCAGACCGCCCACACGCCGCCTGAGGTAGGCCACTCCCGCCCCGTGTGAGCGGTCGCACCTCGCCAGCGTGCGTCAGCCGTTCACCCACGCGTTCACCTCGACGCGCCCCGTTACGTCCTCCCAGGTACTGCCCGCACGTAATCCCTTTATCTCGGTAGATCCCGGCTCGAGGTCCGAGTCCCCCGGGAGCGTCTCGACGAAGGCGATCTGATCGCCCTCGTTTCGGATCGACCTTGTGGCACGTGCAGTTCGTTGGCAGATCGAACCGGCTAGCGGTGGTCGAGACGTCCCGCGCCGTGCGGGGTCGAGCCGCCGGGCTTCGGACGACCAACGCCGGGGAAGTCTGGGCTCGGCCATCGCCGCAGCCGCATCAATCGCGTCCCCGCCAGAGGAGCGGCTCAGCTGGCGTCGGCCGGAATGGACGCCACGCGAGCCCGGCGGGACTCTCGCGATGATGTCGTGCACCCTCGCGTCCCCGATGACGGGCGCCGCCTCCGCAGCCGATCGGGCCCCGTGGTGCTCGACCAACTACTTCGGTCGGCCCGTCCAGCGGACAGACCTTTGCAGGTGCCCCTGCGGGGCACCTGCTGGCCGTGTGCCCGGGTCGTCGGCGTGAAGTACACGATCACGCCGCTCGGTGGTGCCGGTCGGCCCGTGGGCAAGATCGCGGGGGACGTCGTCGACTACCTCTTGCCGGGGCGGGGGCAACGCTCCCCTGCCGGCGGACCGGATCTGCCCGATGGCAACCCAGGAGTCGCCGGGCCAGCGAGGTACTACGCGGACAGCGGCGACGGCGGCCGGTGGTCGGGAAGGGGCGCTGTCTCGCTTGGCCTGCGCGGTGAGGTAGACGCCGGGGACTTCGCCAAGCTGCTCGCCGGTCGCGACCCACGCACCGGAGAGCGGCTGATCTCCGCGCAGGGCTCGGCTGGCCGCCGCCCCAAGCTCGGTGTCGGAACCGAGACGCGGCACGGCGTGGCCGGAGGCGTGATCTACGACGCCCGGGACGCCTCAGCCGTCCTTGGCCTGACGGAAGCGCAGGTGAGCCGGATGGTGGAAGTCGGCACGATGCTCGCCATCGCTCGGCTGTTCGGGCTGCCGGTGCGCGACCAGCCGGCCGGGTCCTATCTCGCGCCGGTGATCGACCCGGACGGCAGCCGCTGGGTGACGGACACCGAACTGTCTCGCTGCGAGGACGCACTCAGCGCCGGCACCACGGCGGACGAGGTCGCGGCGACCGGCCCGCCAGACGAACTGCTGGCGTTGGACGAGGCTGCCCGCCTCGCCGGGGTCACCCCTCGCTACCTCCGCCGCCTGGCCAAGCGCTACGAGACCGACCGAGCCTCGATCGACGCCGCCGTGGCAGAGGGTCGGCCGGTGCGACGCGCCTACCTGGTCGGCGACCCGAGGCACCAGCGACCGGTGGTTCGTCACCCGCGGCGAGCTGGCCGCCTTCCTCGAGCGGCGCCGCCCGCCCGCAGTGCGGGTCGGCTACGACCTCACCCTGACGACCGAGAAGTCGCTCGGCGTTCTCGCCCTGCTCTCCGGCGAGCCGACCCGCGGGAGCGGTGCTCGGCGCCATCCGGGCGGGCAACGACTGGGCGATGGCGTGGCTGGAACGCCACGCGGCCGCCGCCCGTGCCGACGGCGAGATCGGTCCCGGTCGAAGGGATGGACGGTCGCCTCGTTCCGGCACCTCACGTCCCGGGCGCTCGACCCGTTCCCGCACCACCACAACGTGGTCGCCAACACGGTCGAGGACCACGGACGGCGAGCCGCCGCGCCCTCGACGCCCGCGGCCTCTACCGCCACGCCCACGCCGCCTCGGCGCTGGCCACCGCCGAGATGCGCTACCAGCTCACCCGCCGCCTCGGCGTCCGCTGGCGGCCGGGCCGCCACGGCGGCTGGGAGATCGCCGGGATCCCGGACGACGGTGCTGCGCGAGTTCTCCCGGCGGCGCAACGAGATCGACGACGCCCTCCGGGAGCTCGAAGACGCCATCGGCCGCGGCGCCCGGCCCGACGAGATCGACCATCGTGCAAGACGACCACCCGCCCGAACAAGACGCACGTCCCGCTCGAGGACCTGCTGGCCGATTGGTGGCGCCGAGCGGAGGCCCTCGGCTTCGACGCGAGCCCGCCTCGCCGTCCTGCGTTGCCGGGCCGAGTCGAGCCGCTCGAGCCCGACGTCGAGGCGCTCTTCGCAGCGCTCGCCGCACCGGACGGCATCTGCGCCAACCTCTCGTCTTCGACCGCGGCCGACGTGCTCGCCGCCCTCGTCAACCTGCCCGTCCCTCAGGCCCGACGGAACCGACCCCCAACCGCTCCTCGTCGGCGCCGAGCGGCTCGAGCAGATCGCCGACGAGTTCCTCACCTCCCGCCACGTGACGCTGCTCACCCCCGGGGAGACAGCGCACCCGGCCGCTACACCACCCGCGAGATGCTCGCCGTCCAGGACCGCATCGTCGCCCGCTACCGCCAGGGCCTGCACCGCGCGCGCCATCCGTCGTCCCCCCAGCGATGCTCAGCGAGGCCCTCGCCCGGCACCCAGGGCTCACCGACGAGCAACAAGCGCTCGTCCGCGACCTTCTGCACGAGCGGCCACCGCTTCCAGCTGCGCCATCGGCCGCGCCGGGCGCCGGCAAGACCACGACCATCGCCGCCGCCCGCGACGCCTGGCAACGCCGCCGGCTACCGGGTCATCGGCGCCGCCGTCAAGGGCGAAGCGGCCCGCACCCTCGGCGCCGACGCCGGCATCGCCACCGAGACCGTCGCCTGGTACCTCGCCCACGACGACCCGCTCCACTCGCCCACTCGACGCCCGCACCGTCCTCGTCGTCGACGAGGCCTCCACCCTCTCCGACCGCGACCTCGACCGGCTCGGCTGGCTCGCCGACCAGACCGGCGCCACCCTCCGGCTCATCGGCGACCCCGCCCAGCACGGCGCCATCGCCGCCGGCGGCATGTTCCGCGTCCTCTGCGAACGCCACGCAGCACGACACGCCCCGAGCTCACCCGCACCCACCGGCTCCAGGACCCCCACGACCGGGCCGCCGCCGAGCACCTGCGGGACGGCGACATCGACGACGCCCTCGACGACCTCGACGCCGCCGGCCACCTCCACGTCGTCGACGACGACCTCCACGCCTACCCCCACGCCGCTCGCCCGCTGGTGGGACGCCCACCGGGCCGGCCAGACCACCCCATGGTCGACCGCCGCAACGACGTCCGCCGCCAGCTCAACCGCCTCGCCCACCAGCTCCGCCGCGCCGACGGCGAGATCGGCACCGACGAGATCCCCGCCAGCGGCGACCGCCGCTTCTCCGTCGGCGACCGCGTCATCGCCCGCATCCCCGACCGTCACCTCCACCCACCCGGACGCCCCGACGGCCTACGTCCGCAACGGCGCCACTCGGCACCATCACCGCCCTCCACCACGGAGCCAGCTCCGACGACGACACGATCACCGTCGACTTCGACGGCATCGGCACCATCGACTGTCCCGCGCACCTTCTTCGACGAGCACGACGTCGACCGGCAAGGCGCCGCCGAGGTCGGCATCGACCACGCCTACGCCGTCACCCGCTACGCCGTCCAAGGCGCCACCCACGCCGTCTCCACCAGCCGGATCGACGCCACCGCCACCCGCGCCGAGACCTACGTCGACATCACCCGCGGGCAGGACGCCAACCACCTCTACCTCACCCGCCCCAGCGACCACCTCGACGGCGAGCACCTCCCCCGCACCCCGCCCGACCCCGTCGAGGACACCATCACCCGACGCCTCGCGGCGTCCGAGGGCGAACGCACCGCCTGGGAGATCCGTGAGGACACACGCGAGCGCGTCGCCGAGCGACAGGGAACGGCCATCGGACTCTGACCACCTCGGCGGTCGCCCGTTGCCTGCCTCACGCCCGGGCGATCGACGCGGGGCCTCGGTCGAGCCGAACCCGCGCCATCGGGGCCGTAGCGTACGTGGACGGTTCGGGGATGCCGAAACTGGCCCGTTCGAGCGAGTCGCGGAGCGCTGCACCCGCCCGAACCATCGCGAAGTCCGGCGTCAGGGCGTGGCCGATCTCCACGCCGAACGCCACGCGGCCCTCGCTGCGGCGATACCGACAGGTCGCAGATGCGACCTCCGGGTGGCTGCGCAGCGCCCGGAGACCGCAACGCAGGTACGGCATGGCGTCGTCAGCGTCGGGCCGCGTCCGCAGGTCGGCTTCCCACGTGACCACGTAGCCACCAAAGATGCGAAGGTGCGACTTGCCGATCATGGTCATACCTGTTCACTGCCGCCAGACCCGCCCGGCGAGCGAGAGGCGATGCCGTGCCCACATCGTAATTGACCGGGATTCCGGTGCCGGGGATGCACCTGACGAATCGCGGGGACGCAGGCATGTACGTCGACGGACGGCCAACGGCGTCGCCTGCGAGCGCGGGCCGACGCGTGCACGACGACGTGAACCGCCGGGGGACTCGATGGATCACGCTGCGGCGCATGACGACCGTAGCCAGCGAGGACGCTCCGACCAGGCCAACCCTGAGAGGCCCGTCTGCTGTCCCGTCCCGGTCAGACGCACCCGTCGCCGACTTGCACATGGCCACCCTCGACGCGCATGGACGCGTGTGGCTCCGCCAACCTTCGCTCCTCCTGGGGTGGACGGCTGGCAGGCAGCTCACCATGATCATCCAGGACGGAATGGTGCGTCTCACCGGCGACCTCGGCCGGGCGGCGGGCGTCGCGGTCAGATTCGACAGCCGGCAGCGCGTCCAGGTCCCCTTCGGGCTCCGAACGCTCGTCGGGTTCCACCCTGGCGTCCGAGTCCTCGTCCTCACCGTGCCCGCCGAGAGTTTCGTCGCCGTGCTGCCCGTCGACCGCGTCGTAGCTGCGTTTGCGACAGGCCGATGACCGTGGCCGACCAGCACCGTGCCGTCGTCGAGGCACTCGGCCTGTCGGCCGACGACCTGCGGGCACTCGCCAGCCTGCTTGAGGCCGACCGGCAGGTCGTCCTGGTGCGACAGCTGGCCGAGGCCGAGCTCGCCAATCTCCCCCGCCACCATCGCTACGTGAAGTCCCTCCGCCGTCTCGCGGACTGGGCGGGCGACCACGACGCGTCGGCTGTCCGGCCAGCAGACATCTTGGCGTGGGCACAGCAGGCCGGCGACGAGGCCAGGAGCGACCCGAAGGCCCGTCACGGTGTCGGCGCCCAGGAAGCCTTTGTCCTCGCCACCCGAGCGGCGTACGCCCGAGCAGTCCGGGACGGCGTCGTCCGCCACAACCCGGCCAGCGAGGTCGACCTGCCCGACCGGCCGGCGTCGCGCCGAACCGCATTGGACTGCGACCAGCTCGCACAGGCGCGGCTGGCCCTCCTGGGTCACTCGCGCGACCCCGACCTCGATGACCTTGTGTTCCAGCTCCTGCGGGAGACGGCCTGCCGTCGTGCCGGGGCCATCCGATTGTCTGGGGACGACCTGGCACCTGCCACCAGGACCGTGCGCCTCATCGAGAAGTACGACAAGCAACGCCGGCTACCCGTGTCCGCCCACCTGATGCGCCGCCTCGTCGCCCACCGCGACGCACGCCATCACGCGGGGCTGCCCTCGCGTGCTGCACCGCGGCGATGGCGGCCACCTCAACGACAAGTGGTTCGAGGGGTTCGCCCAGCGCATCCAACAGTTGACCTGGGCCGCCGAGCTCGGCGTCTCTGCCCACTGGCTGCGGCACACCACCCTCACCGACATCGAGCGCATCGCAGGGGTCCGCGTGGCTGCCGCCTACGCGGGCCACGCCGACAGCAGCGTCGGGATCACCGGCATCTACACCAAACCGTCCCCCGGGGACCTTCGCACCGCTCACGCCCGCCTGTTCTTCGACGTCCCGAGGGAGGCCGACGACCCCACCGCGGCGCCCGATCTACTTCGCCGGGCGCTCCCCACGATCCCCAATCAGATCGAGTTCACGTCGACGTAGGAGAATCCTGCGGCACCTCGGGAGGGCACATGACCGGAACCAACGCCGACGAAGCGAGCGCGCTCGTCGATCACATATCGCGTGAGTTGCCAAAGTCGTCTTGGCCGACGTGGCCTGGTGGCTGGCAGGGAGAGATCGAGGCGGCAGTACTCGACAGTGTCTTCTCGATCCGTGCGCGCTACGGCACTCGGACGAGCCGGGGTTCGCGGCGTTGTTGGGCGCTGGCACGCGAATCGCGCGCAGACACTCGACGACCTGGCCGCTCTCGCGGACTTCGGCGCTCGTCCTGACGATCTCGCCGAGATTGTCGACAACCGACAAGTACTCAGCGGCGGTCTCACCAAGGCAGCCGGAGCGGCGGCCGCTGCCGCCGCACTTGTCGCAGTGGGTGTTCGCCATGCATCAGATGTGACCGATGCCGATGCCGAACGAGTTGCATGGTGCAGCGTGCACGGGCTGGGCGAGGTCACCTGGTCGTACGTGCTCATGCTGCTTGGCGTACCCGGGGTAAAGGCGGACGTCATGGTCCGACGATTCGTTGGCAGGACGATCGGCCGCTACCCGTCGGCAGCGGAAGCACGAGCTCTCGTGATGGCGGCGGCATCTGACCTCAACGTGAATCCCACTGATCTCGACCACGCGATCTGGTCGTGGCAGCGCGGTCAACGAAGGTAGGGGCCTGTGCGCTTCGCAACGTGAACGCATCATGGGTGCAACCAGCTCATCCGCTGGCCACGGAACCCCGATCACCAGGTCTGGTCGAGTGAAGGATTGCGAGGCCACCGTCAGCCAAGCGCCGTCCTCTGGCATGACGACCACGTGGGCTTCACGTGTTCGCTCCCTTCGAACCGACACGTCGTACGGCTTGCCATCGCTCGCCGAGGAGCGAGTGGCGCTCAACCCGTCGTGTGCTCGTCGGTGAGATGGTTCCTCGCCCCGAACCCTCGCTGCTGGCGGACCGGAGTTGGAGCGCCAGCTCGGCGGAGATGGCCAGGGCAACTGGCGGCCACCCGGCGATCACGCGGCGGACGACCTCGGGGTCGACGAGGCTGGGATCGGCTGCCACGACGTTGGCGGCCAGCGATGCGCCGATGCCGAGTCCGACGGCCACCCAGGCGAGCCAGCCGCCGCCGTGGCCCTTGCGGCGCCGGACGACCATGGTGGTGGAGCCGGCGACGACCAGGCCGTCGACCGAGACCGGCAGGAGCCAGGCGAGCCAGCCCTCGCCGGCGTGGCGGGCGAGGTCGAACATGTGGGCGTAGCTGGCAACGGCGGCGACGAACGCGACGGCCACCACGGCGCCCACCATGCCCAGCGCACGGCCGCACGCCCATCGGCACCGCCGCCGACTGCCATCGTCGGACCGACTGCGGAGGCGTCGATGGATCCTCGATGGCTGCCGCTGCGTCCCGACGGAGCCGCGTGCAGCTACCGTCGGGCCTGCCGGCGGGTGGCTGCGGCCGCCGTTGTCGGCGGCGGCGTGGGCTCCTCGGTCGGCGACCGCCTGGATCTGTGCCCGGCCCCAGCGGCCGGAGCGGCCGAACTGTCGGCCCAGCTCGGCGCCCGACAGCCGGTAGCCCGAGGCGCGGTAGGCGTCACGGGCGGCGGCCTGGCGCTCGGCCGCCGTCCACGACGAGGTGTCCAACGCGGTGACGCTCATCGGGCACCTCCCGATCGCTGCGGCGAGCGGGTGGGGTTCGCCGGTGAGTGCGGCCACCGCGGCGGCCACCTCGTCGAGGCGTGCCCGCGGAGTAGATGCCGGTGACCGATGGAGGGGCGTGGCCGAGGAAGGCCTCGGCGACCGAGTAGCCGGCGATCCGCTCGATGGCGGTGCCGGCGGTGTGGCGCAGGGCGTGGGCCGTGACCGGTGTGCGTGCCGTCCACGGCAGCGCCGCCTGGGCACGGTCGAACAGCGTGTTGTACCGCCGGCGGGTGATCGGGTGGTCCCGCTTGGTCCGGAACACCGGGTCCTGGTCGCCGAGCCGCGCCCCGGCTCCGTGCGTGGGCGTCGAGGGCGGCCGAGCAGGGACGGGGGAATCGGTTGCTCCCGCTCGAGGCCGAACTTCTCCTGCAGCAGGACCGTGGACCGGCGCGGGTCGAGGTCACCGAGCCGGAGGTTGAGCGCGCCCTCGCGGCGGGCGCCGGACTCGAGGTGGAACCGGACCAACAGCAGGTCGAGGTCCGGGTCCTGGCTCGTCGTGCGCACGGCGTCGATGGCCTCCGCCAGCTCGGCGTCGTCCAGGGCCCGGCGCCGGCTCGCCCGCCGGCGGGGCTTGTCCAGCTCCCGTGGCCGGGTTCTTGGTGACGAGCCCGGCCCGCTCGGCCCGGCCGAACAGCGCCCGCAGCGCGGCGATGCAGTTCTCCCGCGACGAACGCCCGTCGCTGCCCGGCCGGCGTTGCTGCGCCCGACGCACCGCGTCGACCAGGACCGCCTCGCAGTCGTCCGCGTCGATCGCGTCGACCGGCCGATCCCCGAAGCGGGCCACCGCCAGCCGCCAGTAGGACCGGTACGTGCCGGCGGTGCCCTCGCTGAACGACGGCGCCACCGTCTCCACGTACTCGGCCAGGGTCGGCGCCGACGACATCGGCCGGGGCGACCCGGCCGACGGCGGCGACTAGGTCGTCGACCGTGAGCCCGAGCGCCTCGGCCTCGGCCAGCAGCACCCGGGCACGCACGAGCCGGTCCATCAGCGCCACCTCCCCGGCCAGGACCGCCACCAGCGCGTCGAGGACGCTCACGGGCGACACCACCACGACCGCCGCGTCGGGGCGACGGGCCGCGACCAGCACCGATCCGCCCGGACCGCACGCCGACCGCAACCACGCCGGCAGCGTCACCCGGCCCCGGCGGTCCACGCCGACGGGGCGCCCTCCCCGTCGCGGCAGCGACCAGCGCGTGCCCCCGGCTGACCGCGCACCAGGCCCGCCCGGCGCCGAGCGCGCGGCCACGCTCTGGCCGGCACCATGATCCGGCCGGTGGGATCGACGCCCACGACCCAGTGCCACCAACCCGGCGCCGGGGCCGCCGCGGCCATGGCCCGCAGCGCAGCCAACGGCTGTCTCAGCGCGACGCCGACGGCGCCTTCGTCGTGTTCAAGCGAGGGCCGCAGAGCGGCCCTGCCAAAGTTCGCTTGAAGCACCGATTCCTGGGACGAATCCCAGTGAGTGGTGTCGGAGGGGGGACTTGAACCCCCACGTCCTATTAGGACACTAGGCCCTCAACCTAGCGCGTCTGCCAATTCCGCCACTCCGACGTGGCTGCCCGGCGGGGCCGGGCAAGGGGGAACACTGTAGCGCGACCGCGCGGCCCGCCCAATCGGGCGAATGCGCTGGTAGCAGCGCTGAGCTCAGTGCTTGCGGCGACGGCGGCGCAGGAAGATGCTCAGCAGCCACAGGGCCGTCAGACCCGCCACGACCGGGAGCGCGCGCTTGGCCACGGGTGCGCCCGCCGCGTCGAGCAGGTCGACCGGTTCGACGTCGGGCGAGTCGATCACCTTGACCGCGGGGCCCGAGGTCGCGGCCTCGTTGCCCGACGGGCGGGGCGCCGGTGACGAGGCGGCCACCTCCCCCGCGGCGATGTCGACCTCGCGAGCCGCGGCCGCGCCCTCGGACGCGATGTCGCCCGGACCGTGCCCCTCACCCGGGACGGGCGCGCCGGCGGCCGGCGCGGCGGACGTGGCCGAAGACGACGACGCTGACGACGCTGGAGCCGACGCGTCGACCAGCAGCTTGGTCTCCAGGCAGTCGACGAACTGGCCGAGCAGCTTGGCCGAGACATCGGCCATCACGCCCCGGCCGAACTGGGCGACCCGCCCGGTGACCGTCAGGTCGGTCACGACCGACACGGCGGTGCCGTCGCCGTCGGGGGTGAGCTGGGCGGTGATGGTGGCGTTGGCGTTGCCCTGGCCGCGGGTCTCGCGCCCCTCGGCCCGCAGGACGACCTTGCCGGCCGCCTGGTCGCGCTCGAGGAAGCGCGCCGCACCCTTGTACTGGGCGGTGACGGGCCCCACCTTGACCTTGACCACCCCGCGGAACTCGTCGCCCTCGATCTCCTGCAGCTGGGCGCCCGGCATGCAGGGGGCGATGAGCTCGACGTCGGTGAGCACCTCCCACGCCCGCTCGGCCGACACCCCTACTCGGAAATCGTTGGTGAGCTCCATGCGTCCCTCCGGGGTCAGCTCCACTCGGCCAGGTCGTCGACAGTATCGATGTCGGCCGACCGGCCAGGACACGGTACCTCCACCACCAGATCGGGCCGGCGGCGCATGACCACCCTGGCACCCTCGTCGCCGGTGGCGGGCAACAGCGGCCAGGCCATCGACGACAGGCGCACCGGGTTGCCCCGCTCGCCCTGGTAGGTGGCCACAGCCACCGGCGACGTGGTCGCCCGTGCCACCCGGCCCCACGCCTCGGTCTGCACGAGCGGCTGGTCGCCAAGCCCGATGACCACCGCCGCGTGCCCGTCGCGCCGGGCGCGCGTGATGCCGGCCTGCATCGACGTCGCGATGCCGTCGCGCCAGCTGTCGTTGCGCACGAACTGCACCGCGTCGGCCGCCAACGTGGGCACAGGGAGGTCGGTCGCTCCCCGCACGATGTAGGTGGCGTCCAGGTTGGCGGCCGCAGCCGACTCGATGGACCACTCGACGACGGTGCGCCCGAGATACGGCGCCAGCAGCTTGTGGCGGTCGCCGCCCGACGCGCGGAACCGCGACCCGCCCCCGGCGGCCAGGATGATCGCTGCAGTGGTCACGAGCGGGCCACCGCTACCGGTGGATCGGTCCATCGGTGTCGCGCAGCGGCCGGGCGTCGACCCGCCCCGTGCGGTGGGCGATGATCTCGGCGCAGATCGACACGGCGGTCTCCTCGGGGGTGCGGGCGCCGACGTCGAGACCGATCGGCGCCAGGCATGCGCGCGCAGCTCGGCCTCGTCGACGCCGGCCTCGACGCAGCCGGGCGACGCGGTCGGCGTGGGTGCGCCGGCTGCCCATCGCCCCGACGTAGCCCGACCTCGGTGCCGAGCGCGGCCACGATGGCCGGCACGTCGAACTTGGCGTCGTGGGTGAGCACGCACACGGCGTCACGGGGCGCGAGCGTCGGGCCGACCCGCTCGAGCAGCCGGTCCGGCCAGTCGACCACCACCTCGTCGGCCAGCGGGAAGCGGGCCCGGGTGGCGAACACCTCGCGGGCGTCGCACACCGTGACCCGGTAGCCGAGCACCTTGGCCACCCGGACCAGCGCGGCGGTGAAGTCGACGGCACCGAAGACCAGCATGCGGGGCGGTGGGGCGAAGCACTCGACGAACACCGCCACGACCGCCTCGCGGGCCTCGCCGTGCTCGCCGTAGTGGCGCACCGACGGTCGTGCCCGCGGCCAGCTCGCCCAGGGCGTCGCGGGCCACGACGCGGTCGAGGTCGGCGTCGCCGAGCGAGCCGACGGCCGTCTCGCCGGGCTGCACGAGCAGCTTGGCGCCCGCGCCCGGGCCGTCGATCACGGTGGCCAGCACCACCGGCTCCTCATGGCGGACGGCGGTGGCGAGACGGTCGTACAGGGCGGTCACCAGTCGAGCGTCTCCAGGAAGAGGTGGATCGTGCCGCCGCAGGTCAGGCCAACCGCGAAGGCGTCGTCGTCGCTGTAGCCGAAGGTCACGACCTTGCGTTCGCCGGTGCGCGAGCACCTCGAGCGCCTCGGTCACGACCGCACCCTCGACGCAGCCGCCCGACACCGAGCCCGACCACCTCGCCCCGCTCGTTGACCGCCATGGCCGCGCCGGGCGAGCGTGGGCCAGACCCGTCGAGGTCGACCACCCGGGCGATGGCGACCCCCACTCCCCTCGGCGCGCCAACGATCGAGATCGTCCAAGCAGGTCCCTCATGTCCCCCGCTCCTGGCCTTCGGCCGGGCCACTCTCTCGCTCCCTCATCGACTCACCACCTCGGCCAGCGCCTCGAGTGAGGCGATCGAGTGGCCCTCGACGAACTCGTCGACGTGCGGCAGCGCCGCCGCCATGCCCCCGGCCAACGGGGCGTAGCCCGGGGAGGCCTTGAGCGGGTTGACCCACACGACCCGATGGGCGACGCGGCGCAGCCTGGCCAGCTCGTCCCCCAGCACGGCCGGGTCGCCCCGGTCCCAGCCGTCGGACAGGATCACCACCACCGCCCCTCGGGCCAGCCCGCGCACGCCCCACAGGTCGTTGAACCGCCGCATGCCGTCACCGAGGCGGGTGCCGCCCGACCAGTCGGCGACCGCGTCCGCGGCCTGGCGCAGGGCCCGATCGGGGTCGTGGGTCGCCAGCTCGCGGGTGATGCGCGTGACCCGGGTACCGAGGGCGAACACCTCGACCGCGGCCCCGGCGCCGAGCCGCGACCGCGGCGTGCGCGAAGCGCGTGAGCGCCCGGGCGTAGGGCTCCATCGACCCGCTGACGTCGACCAGCACCACCAGCCGGCGTGGCCGATCCCCCGGCTCCTCCCGGGAGGGCTGCAGCACCTCGCCCTCGGTGCGCAACGAGCGGCGCACCGTGCGGCGCAGGTCGAGCGTGCCCCGGCTGGGCGGCGCCGGACGACGGCGCCGGCTCGGCCGCCGGGCCCCGCGGACCCGCAGGTCGGCCATCAGCCGATGCGCCTGGGCCAGCTCGTCCGGGGTGCAGGTGGCCAGGTCGCGGTGGCGCAACACCTCGGTGGCGCTCCACCGCACGGCCTGGACGTCTGCCGGCGGCCGTTGCTCTCCGCTGTCGCCGTCGGGCGGCGCGGCGGCGTCGTCGACCTCGAGCCGGAGCTCGACGGGCCGCGGCGCGGCGAGCACCTCGGTCGAGCGCAGCCCGCCGAACACCTCGCCGAAGACGCGGTCGTAGGCGGCGACGTCCTCGGGTCGCCGCACCAGAGTGGCCCGGCCGGCCCAGTAGGCGCCGGTGGGCGACGAGCCGACGGCGGTCAGCGCCCGGGCGTACACGACGGTCGCCCCGGTGGACACGGGCACGCCGGCACGGCGCAGCGCCCGGACCAGGCCGACGGCGATCTCGTCGAGCTCCGCACCGGGCAGCGGCGGCGCCGCGTCAGGCACTGCGGGCCACCGCCTCGCGGACCAGTGCGTCGACGCCGTGCTCGCGCACCCGCTGGGCGTCCTCGCGGTACTTGACCACCGACCCCAGCGTGGCGTCGGCCGTGCGCTCGTCGAGCCCGCCCCGCCCCAGCAGCGACAGCGCCCGGGCCCAGTCGATGGCCTCGGCGATGCCCGGGGGCTTGTACAGCCCGAGCGTGCGGATCTCGCCGACCGCGACCGCCACCTGCCGGGCCAGGTCGCCGTCCACCTCGGGCGCCCGCAGCCGCACGATGGCCACCTCGCGCTCGACGTCGGGCTGCTCGACCCAGTGGTAGAGGCAGCGCCGCTTGAGGGCGTCGTGCACGTCGCGGGTGCGGTTCGACGTCAGCACCGTCACCGGCGGGGTCGTCGCCCGGACGGTGCCCAGCTCGGGCACGGTGACGGCCCAGTCGGACAGCAGCTCGAGCAGGAAGGCCTCGAACTCGTCGTCGGCCCGGTCGATCTCGTCGATGAGCAGGACGGGCGGGGGGTGGCCCTCGGGCGTGTGCAGCGCCTGCAGCAGCGGACGGCGGACGAGGAACCGCTCGTCGTACAGCTCGTCCTCGAGCGCCTCCACCCCGGCGGCCTCGGCCCGACCCGCCGCCTCGGCGGCCCGCAGGTGCAGGAGCTGGCGGGCGTGGTCCCACTCGAACAGGGCCTGCGCGGCGTCGATGCCCTCGTAGCACTGCAGGCGCACCAGCCGGCCCCCGGTCCACGCCGCGAGCGCCTTGGCCACCTCGGTCTTGCCCACCCCGGCGTCGCCCTCGAGGAACAGCGGGCGCTGCAGCCGCAGGGCGAGGAACACGGCCGTGGCCAGGCCCTCGTCGGCCAGGTAGTCGTGCGCGGCCAAGCCGTCGACAACGGCGTCGACGTCGACGACACCCGCGGCGATGGTTGCGCCCTCGTCGGACATGGGCATCAGCCTACGGGCCGGGTCGCCCGGCGAGAGCCGGCGAGAGCTGCTCGATCAGCCGCCGGCGGTCTCCAGGGCCCGACGGACGAGCACCTGGGCCAGGTGGCGGCGGTACTCGGGCGAGGCGTTGAGGTCGTCCGGAGGCTCGGTGCCCTCGTCGGCCCGGGCCGCGGCGTCGACCGCCGACGATCCCGATCGCAGGGCGTCCTCGACGCCGGCGGCGCGCAGCGGCAGCGACCCCATGTTGACCAGGCCGACACCCGGGCCGCCGGCACCATCGGTGAGCACGGCGGCGACACCGACGATGGCCCAGTCCTGGGCCCGGCGGTTGAACTTCTCGAACGCCCACCCCACGCCGGGCACGGCGGGGACGCGGATCTCGGTCAGCACCTCGTCGTCGGCCAGGGTGGTCTCGAGGAAGCCGGTGAAGAAGTCGTCGGCCGCGATCTCGCGCTGGCCGCCGGGGCCCGTGGCCACGAGCGTGGCCCGCAGCGCCAGCAGCGCCGCCGGCAGGTCGGACGCCGGGTCGCCGTGAACCACCGCCCCCCCGATCGTGCCCCGGTGGCGCACCTGGGGGTCGCCGATCTGGCCGGCCACATGCGCCAGGAGCGGCACCTGCTCGCGCAGCATGTCGGATGTCGACAGGTCCTGGTGGCGGGTCAGCGCCCCGATCGCCACGCTGCCGTCGGACCCGGTCGAGACGAACGACAGGTTGGGTATGCGCCCGATGTCGATCAGCATGGTGGGTGCGGCCAGGCGCAGCTTCATGAGCGGCAGCAGCGAGTGGCCGCCGGCCAGCAGCTTGGCCTCGTCGCCGTGCTCGCTCAGCAGCCCGATCGCCTCGTCGACCGAGGCGGCCCGCTGGTAGTCGAACGGTGCCGGGATCACGACGCCCCCTCCCCCGCCGGGGACGACGTAGATCGCGCGTCCCTGATCGCCGCCCACACCCGCTCGGGGTGGGCGGGCATGGCCATGTCGGTGATGCCGAGCGGTGAGAGGGCGTCGACGATGGCGTTGATGACCGTCGGTGTGGATCCGATGGTGCCCGCCTCGCCGATGCCCTTGACCCCGAGCAGGTTGGTGGGGCTGGGCGTGACGGTGTGGTCGAGCTTGAACGAGGGCAACTCGGCCGCGCTGGGCACGTAGTAGTCGACCAGGCTGGGGTTGCGCAGGTTGCCGTCCGCGTCGTAGACGGCCTCCTCCCACAGTGCCTGGGCGATGCCCTGCACGATGCCGCCGTGCAGCTGTCCCTCGACGATCATGGGGTTGACCTGGGGACCGCAGTCGTCGACCGCGGCGTAGTCGAGCAGCTCGACGTGGCCGGTGTCCTCGTCGATCTCCACCACGGCCACGTGCGTGCCGAACGGGAAGACGAAGTTGGGCGGGTCGTAGGTCACCTCTGCCGTCAGGTTGGGCTCGACGCCGTCGGGCAGGTCGTGGGCGCTGAAGGCCTCGAACGCCACGGCCTGCAGGGTCATCGACCTGGTGGGCGTGCCGCGCACGCGCAGCTCGCCCTCGACCAGCTCGAGGTCGTCCTCCGCGCACTCGAGCTGGTGGGCGGCGATGGTGCGTGCCTTGGCGATGACCCGGTCGGTGGCCATGGCCACCGCCACCCCGCCCACCGGCAGCGAGCGGCTGCCGTAGGTGTCCATGCCGTTGGGGACGATGGCGGTGTCGGAGTGCAAGACCTCGATGTCGGCCGGGTCGATCCCCAGCCGGTCGGCGACGATCTGCGACCACGATGTCTCGTGGCCCTGGCCGTGGGGTGTCGTCCCGCTGAGCACCTGGACCTTGCCGGTGGGTGTCACCCGCACGGTGGCCGCCTCCCACCCGCCGGCCGCGTAGTTGAGCGAGGCGAGCACCCGGCTGGGCGCCAGGCCGCACATCTCGACGTAGGTGGCGACGCCGATGCCCAGGTGCTTGGTGTCGCCGGCGTCGCGCCGGCGCTGTTGCTCGGCCCGCAGGTCGTCGTACCCGACCAGCTCGAGCGCCCGGGTGAGCGTCGGCTCGTAGTTGCCGGAGTCGTAGGTGAGCCCCGCGATCGAGTCGTAGGGGAACTTGTCGGGGGCGATGTAGTTGCGCCGGCGGATCTCGGCCCCGTCGACACCGACCTGGCGGGCGAGCGCGTCCATGGCGCGCTCGATGGCGTAGGTGGCCTCGGGGCGCCCCGCCCCCCGGTAGGCGTCGGTGGGCGTGCGGGTGGTGAACACGCCCGTGCACTCGAAGTGGTAGGCCGGCACGTCGTACACCCCGTGGTACAGGAATGCCCCCAGGAGGGGGATGCCAGGCGTCACCAGCTGCATGTACGCGCCCATGTCGGCCAGCAGGTTGGCCCGGACGGCGGTGACCTTGCCGTCCGCGTCGGCGGCGAGCTCCATGTGCTGCACCTGGCCGCGCCCCTGGATGGTGGCGACCGAGTTCTCGCTCCGCCCCTCGGTCCACCGGGTGGGCACCCCCAACCTGCGGGCCAGCGCGACGGCGATGAGCTCCTCGGCATAGACGTTGAGCTTGGAGCCGAAGGCGCCACCCACCGACGGGGCGATGACCCGGACCTTCTGCTCGGGCACCCCGCACGTGGCCGCGACCATCACCTTGAGGATGTGAGGGATCTGCGTCGCCGAGTAGACGGTGATGTCGCCGCCGTAGACGCCGGGGACCACGGCGACGCCGCGAGTCTCCATGGCCACGGGGATGAGGCGCTGCTGCACATAGCGCTCGCTGACCGTGTGGGCGGCGTCGGCGAAGGCCCGCTCGACCGCCTCGGGGTCGGGCGAGAGGGTCCACGTGTAGCTGCGGTTGGTGCCCAGGTCGTCGTGGATGACCACCCGGTCGCTGGCGGCGTCCTCGATGTCGACGACCGCGTCGAGCGGGTCGTAGTCGACCACCACGGCGTCGACCGCGTCGGCGGCCTGGTAACGGCTGTCGGCCACCACCACGGCCACGATGTCGCCCACATAGCAGGCCTTGTCCAGCGCGACGGGCCAGTGGTCGGGGGCCTTCATGTCGTCGGTGACCGGCCAGGCACAGGGCATGGCGGCCGCCCACGACTCGCGCAGGTCGTCGCCGGTGAGCACGTGGCGCACGCCGGGCATGGCGGCCGCCGCACTGGTGTCGACGTTGCCGATGCGGGCGTGGGCGAACGGGCTGCGCACCATGCCCATCCACAGCGCGCCCGGGATCTGCAGGTCGTCGACGAAGCGGGCCTCGCCGGTGAGCAGGCGGGCATCCTCCTTGCGCAGCAGGCGCTGGCCGAAGGCGCCCGACGACGCAGTCTCGACGCCGACGCCGGCGGCCGGCGTCTCGGTGGCCGTCATGACGGCACCTCCTCGCCCGCGGCCGTGAGCACGGCCCGCACGATGTTGTGGTAGCCGGTGCAGCGGCAGAGGTTGCCCTCGAGGCCCACCCGCACGTCGTCCTCGGTCGGGTGCGGGATCTCGTCGAGCAACGACACCGCGGCCATGACCATGCCCGGTGTGCAGTAGCCGCACTGCAGGCCGTGCTGGGTGTGGAACGCCTGCTGCATGGGGTGCAGCGCCGGGCCCGCACCGTCGCCGTCGGGCGCCGCCGTGGCCGCCAGCCCCTCGATGGTGGTGATGGCGTGGCCGTCTGCCTGGACCGCCAGCACGGTGCACGACTTCACCGACTCGCCGTCGATCAGCACGGTGCACGCGCCGCACGACGATGTGTCGCACCCGACGTTGGTGCCGGTCAGGCCCAGGTCGTCGCGCAGGTGGTGGACCAGCAGGCGGCGAGGCTCGACGTCGCTCGAGCGCTCGGTGCCGTTGACGGACAGGGTGATCTCCACGCGGGCCCTCCCTGGAACGTGCCCGGAGCGCGCACCGCCCCGGCACTTCTGTGACAGGCGACACACTACTGCCGCGATCGCGGCCTGCGGCCGCTGTTTCCGTAGTTCAGCTCGCGTCGCGGATGGCCCGCCACACCCGCTCGGGCGTGCACGGCATGTCGACGTGCCGCACCCCCAGGTGGGCGACCGCGTCGCACACGGCGTTGTGCACCGCCGGGGTCGAGCCGATGGTGCCCGACTCGCCGATGCCCTTGGCCCCCAGCGGGTTCACCCACGTGGGCGTCTCGAGATCGACCAGCTCGAACGAGGGCAGCTCGGCGGCCGACACGATGGCGTAGTCGGCGAAGGTGGTGGTGAGCGGGTTGCCGTCGGCGTCGAACGCCACCCGTTCGTACAGCGCCTGGGCTGCGCCCTGGGCGATGCCGCCGTGGCGTTGCCCCTCGGCGAGCAGCGGGTTGATCACCCGGCCGGCGTCGTCGCACGCCACCAGGCGCACGAGGCGCACGTCGCCGGTCTCGATGTCGACCTCGACGACGGCCACGTGGGCGCCGAACGGGTAGGTGGGCTGCGTGGTGGTGAAGTCGTGCTCGGCGCGTAGCGCGGAACGATCGCCGGCCCCGTCGGCCGCGGCCACCACATCGGCCCAGCCGTGGCTCACCGACGGCGTGCCCACCACGTGGAACCGGCCGGCTGCGGCGTCGAGCACCACGTCGTCGACCGCCGCCTCCAGCAGGCCGGCGGCCAGCCGCCGCGCCCGGCGGACCACCTCGACCGCCGCGGCCTGCACCGCTGAGCCGCCGAGCTGCAGCGAGCGCGACCCGAACGTGCCCGTGCCCCGCGCCACCTGGTCGGTGTCGCCGTGCACCACCCGCACCGCGTGGAGCGGGACACCCATCTGGTCCGCGGCGAGCATGGCGAACGCGGTGGCCAGGCCCTGGCCGTGCGGCGACGCACCCGTGTGCACCAGGACCTCGACACCGCCGTCACCTGCCGCGACCTCGTCGGTCCCGGCC
This sequence comes from uncultured Acidimicrobiales bacterium, assembly GCA_963735395.1. Lineage (GTDB taxonomy): Bacteria > Actinomycetota > Acidimicrobiia > Acidimicrobiales > VFJN01 > ZC4RG19. The sequence goes on from CAVTKV010000008.1 coordinate 38,237, forward strand.
CCGTCGGCTCCGTCGGCCCGCCGCACCTCGACCCGGGCGAACTCGGAGCCGGCGCGCGGGCCGCTGGTGACCTCGACGTAGGTCGACACGCCGATGCCCAGCGCCCGTCGGTCGCCCCGCTCGCGCCGCCGCCCCTGCTCGGCGCGCAGATCGTCGTAGCCGGCCGCGTCGAGCACCCGCTCCAGCGCCGCCGGGAAGTCGCCGCAGTCGTAGGTGGCACCGGACGCCGTCACGTGCGGTCCGTCGAAGCGGGGCACCAGGTTGCGCCGCCGCACCTCGGCCGGGTCGAGCCCGACCTCGGCGGCGAACAGGTCGACGGCCCGCTCGATGGCCGCCGTCGCCTCGGGCCGGCCTGCGCCCCGGTACGAGCCGACCGGCGTCGTGGGCGTGACCACGATGCGGGCGTCGGATGTGACCGTGGGGATGGCGTACGTGCCGGTCGCCATCGAGCGGGTGAGGCGGGGCAGGAACGCCCCCATGCCCGGGTACGCCCCGGCGTCCTGCACGATGCCCAGGTGGTAGCCCTGGATCGTGCCGTCGGCCCGGCCGCCGATCGTCACGTCGTGCACCTGTGCACGGCCGTGCACCATGCCCACCATGTTCTCGGTGCGGGTCTCGACCCACCGCACGGGGCGCCCGCACCGGCGGGCGAGCCAGCCGAGCAGCACGTCCTCGGGGTGCCCGCCGATCTTGGCGCCGAAGCCGCCCCCCACGTCGGGCGCGATCACCTGCACCGCGGCCGGGTCGAGCCCGTACGCCCCGGCCAGCGCCTGCCGGAGCCCGTGAGCGTTCTGCGTCGAGCACCACATCACCAGCCGGCCCTCGAACCAGGCGGCCGCCGACGATCGCCCCTCGAGCGGGCAGGCGGCGAGCCGCTGGTTGACGATGCGCTGCCGCACCACGACCTCGCACCCTGCGGGCCCGTCGGGCGCCCCCGCTCCCCCGGCGTCGCCGAACGCGCCGACCAGGTTGGTACCCACGTCCGGGAACAGCACGGCGTCGTCGGCCAGCGCCGCCACGGGGTCGACCACGACGGTCAGCGGGTCGTAGTCGACGGCCACCAGCTCGGCGGCGTCGGCGCCCTGGTCGGCCCGCTCGGTGAGCACCACGGCCACGGGCTCGCCCACGAACCGCACACGGTCGACGGCCAGGTACGGCCGGGCCATGGCCGGGTTGGACACCCCCGGAATCAAGGGCAGGTCGACATCGGCGCCCGTGACCACGTCGACCACCCCGGGCTGCGAGCGCGCCTCGTCGATCTCGACCCCGCCGATGGCGGCGTGGGCGACGGTCGACCGGACGTAGGTGGCGTGGACCGCGCCGTCGAGGCGGGGATCGTGCACGTCGGCGGCGTAGGTGCCGCCCACGGTCAGCAACCGCGGATCTTCGACACGCACGACCCGCGTGCCGAGGATGCTCACGTTGCGGTCAGCCGAGCATGAGCGACAGCGCCACCACGGAGAACGCCCAGACCAGGGCGACCACGACGGTGATGCGGTCGAGGTTGCGCTCCATGACGGTCGACCCCATGGCGCTCGCACCCATGCCCCCACCGAACATGTCGGAGAGGCCGCCACCCTTGCCGCTGTGCAGCAGGACCAGGACGATCATGATGAGCGACGCCAGCACGTTGAGCGTGGCGGTGATGGCGGTGAGCACGGGCAGGGTCTCCTCGGAGGCGGAGGGGCCAGGATAGTGCGCGGCGGCGCGCTACACGACCGTGTGCGTCTGGGCGAAGTGGCAGGCGACGGGGTGGTCGATGCCGCTCGACGGCCGGATCTCGAGGATGGGCTCCTGCTCGACGCAGGCGGACGTGTCCACACCGGCGGCGTCGAGCTCGAGCTTGCGCCAGCACCGCGTCCGGAAGCGGCACCCCGACGGCGGGTTGGCCGGGCTGGGCACGTCACCGGTGAGGAGGATGCGCCCGCGCGCCTTTTCGCGCCGCGGGTCGGGCAGCGGGATCGCCGACAGCAGCGCCTGGGTGTAGGGGTGGCCGGGCTTCTCGTAGATCGCCTTGCGGTCGCCCTCCTCGACGATCTTGCCCAGGTACATGACCGCGACCCGGTCGGAGATGTGGCGCACCACCGACAGGTCGTGGGCGATGAAGACGTAGGCCAGACCAAGCTCGTCCTGCAGCCGCTGGAGCAGGTTGACCACGCCGGCCTGGATCGACACGTCGAGGGCCGACACCGGCTCGTCCAGCACGATCAGCTCGGGCTCGAGCGCGAGCGCCCGCGCGATGCCGACCCGCTGCCGCTGCCCGCCGGAGAACTCGTGGGGGAAGCGGTTGGTGTGCTCCGGGGCCAACCCCACCGTGCGGAGCAGGTCGGCCACCCGCTCCTGGATCGCCGCCTGGTCCAGCCCGAAGTGCACCTTGAGCGGCTCGCCCAGGACGGCGCCCACCGTCATGCGGGGGTTGAGCGACGCGTACGGGTCCTGGAAGACGATCTGGAAGCGCCGCCGCATCTCGGACAGCGACTTGCCCCGCATGCGGCTGATGTGCTGACCGTCGAACTGCACGGACCCCGCGGTGGGCGTGATCAGGTTGAGCAGCAGCCGGCCCGTGGTCGACTTGCCGCAACCGGACTCGCCCACCAGGCCCAGGGTCTCGCCCTTGCCGACGTGCAGGCTCACGCCCGCCACGGCCGAGACGAGCCCGACCGTGCGGCTCAACACGCCCCCGCGGATGGGGAAGTCCTTGACCAGGCCGGTCGCCTCCAGCAGGGGCCCCGGCGCCGTCCTGCGGCGCGTCCTCGGCCTTGGTGACGACGTCGGTCACGGGTTCACCTCGCCGTCCCGTGGTGCCCGACCCGCCGCCGGCCACTCGTCGACCTGGTCCTCGGCGAAGTCGGTGACACCCGGGTGCGAGGCCCCCTCGGCGACGGCGACGTCGTCGACGATGATCTCGTCGGCGGGCTCGCCCCGAGGCACGATCGGCACGAGGGGTACGGCCTCGTCGGCCAGCTCGGACTCGGCGACCACATCGATGGTCGACCGGAGAGACTCGATGGTCACGTCGGCCAGCTCCTCCGAGTAGTGGCAGGCCGCCATGTGCGCATCGCCGAGGACCAGGCGCAGGACCGGATCGTCGGTCTCGCAGTTGCCCGGCACCCGGGCGAAGCGGCACCGCGGGTGGAACGAGCACCCGGTCGGCTTGCGGATCAGCGACGGCGGGGACCCGACGATGGGAACGAGCGGCTCGTCACCCAGGTCGGTGAGGCGCGGCAGGCTGGCGAGCAGGCCCAACGTGTACGGGTGGCGTGTCTCGTAGAAGATCTCGTCGGTGGTGCCCGTCTCGATCGGGCGGCCGGCGTACATGACCATCACGCGGTGGGCCAGGCCGGCGACCACGCCCAGGTCGTGGGTGATCAGGATGATCGCCGAGTCGATCTCGTCCTTGATGTCGAGCAGCACCTCGAGCACCTGCGCCTGAACCGTCACGTCGAGCGCCGTCGTGGGCTCGTCGGCGATGAGCAGGTCGGGCTTGCAGGTGATGGCCATGGCGATCATCGCCCGCTGCCGCATGCCGCCCGAGAACTCGTGGGGGTACATGTTCGCCCGCTTGCGGGCCTCGGGGATGCCGACGAGATCGAGCATCTCGATCGCCCGCTCGAGCGCGGCCTTCTTGTTGAGCCCCTCGTGGATGCGGGCCATCTCGCCGATCTGGCGGCCGACCGTGTGGACCGGGTTGAGCGAGGTGAGCGGGTCCTGGAAGATCATGGCGATCTCCTTGCCCCGTATCGCCCGACGCTCCTCCTCTGTCATGGTCAGCAGGTCGCGACCCTTCCACAGGATCTCCCCCTCGGCGACGTCGAGCGTGGGCTGCAGGCCCAGGATCGACATGGCGGTGACGGACTTGCCCGAGCCCGACTCGCCCACGATGGCGAGCACCTCGCCCCGGGCGACGTCGAACGAGACGCCGTCCACGGCGCGGACGAACCCGTCGTCGGTGGCGAAGCCGGCGCGCAGGTCACGCATCGACAGCAGGACGTCCTTGCCCGTGAGGGTGGGGACCGAGAGTGTGGTGGGAGCGTCGGCCATCACTTCAGCTTGGGGTCGAGGGCGTCGCGCAGGCCGTCGCCGACGAACACGAACGCGAGCACGGTCAGGAAGATCGCCATGCCGGGGAAGAACAGCAGGTGGGGCGCGTTCGAGATCAGGCCCTTGCCCTGGCTGACCATCAGGCCCCAGGCGGGTGTGGGGTCCTGGGGGCCGACGTTCAGGTACGAGAGCGCCGCCTCGGCCAGGATGGCGCTGCCCACGGCGATCGTGCCGTACACGATGATCGGCTGCAGGGCGTTGGGCAGTATGTGGCGGAACATGATGCGCGAGCGCGAGAAGCCCAGTGCGCTGGCCGCCTCGACGTACTCGAGGTTCTTGAGCGACAGGAAGCTGGCCCTCACGATGCGGGACATCGCCAGCCAGCCGGTCAGCCCCAGCACCAGGATCACGGAGTTCTCGCTCTTGCCGAACACCGACGCGATGGCGACAGCCAACACGATGTAGGGGATCGCCAGGAACACGTCGATGATGCGGGTGATGACCGTGTCGCTCCAGCCGCTGAAGAACCCGGCCACCGCACCTGAGGTCACGCCGATCAGCAGCGACAACGCGGTCGCCAGGATGCCGATGCGCAACGACACGCGAGCGCCGAACACGACCCGGCTGTACACGTCGCGGCCGATGGCGTCGGTGCCGAACCAGTGGTCGCTCGAGGGCGGGGCGCGGAACGACTGCGAGCGGTCGGTGATCGAGTAGGGGGTGATCAACGGGGCGAAGACCGCCGCCAGCAACAGCAGGGCCAGGAAGACGAGGCCCACCATCGCCAGCTTGTTGCGGCGGAAGCGGCGCCAGACGTCGGCCCGCAGCGGGCGGGCCTCGCCCAGGTCCTCACCCGCGGTTGCCTCGCCACCGGGGACCGGGGTCGGGGCAATGGTTGCCGGATCGACGATCGTCACGATTGGTCTCCCTTCCCGAGGCGGATGCGGGGATCGAAGAACGCGTAGGAGATGTCGACGAGCAGGTTGATGAGCGCGAAGGCGAGCACCACCGCCAGCGACAGTCCCAGCAGCACGGGCAGGTCGCGGGCCCCGACCGCGTTGGCGATCTCGGACCCGAGCCCCGGCCACGAGAAGGTGGTCTCCGTGAGGATGGCAGCACCGATCACCGTGCCGAAGTCGATGCCGATGAGCGTGACGACCGGCAGCATGGCGTTGCGCAGACCATGCTTGAGCACCACGTTGCGCTCGCTCAGGCCCTTGGCCTTGGCCGTGCGCATGTAGTCGGCCCGCAGGACCTCGAGCATCGAGCCCCGGGTCATGCGGGCCGCCAGGGCGGTCGAGACGCAGGCCAGGGTGACCGCTGGCAGGATGAGGTACCGCCACTGCTCGCCGGTGGGGATGAAGAAGAACGTCCAGGTGTCGGGGCCCAGCCCCGATGTTCGCAGCGAGGCCCACTCGGGCCAGCCCTGCTTGTTGGGCAAGACCGCGAACAGGTATTGCAGCACGAAGCCGAGCACGAACACGGGGACGGCGGACGCCGCGGCCGTGAGGACGGTCGTGAGGCGGTCGCTGAACGAATACCGCCGCAGGGCGGACAGCAGGCCGACCGAGATGCCGACGACGATCTCGATGAGGATGGCCCAGATGCCCAGGCGCAGGCTGTTGACGGCCTTCTCGCCCAGGATCTCGTTCACGCTCCGCCGGTTGAGGAACGACTCGCCCAGGTCCCACTGGACGGTGCGCTCCCAGTAGTTGACGAACTGGGTGGGCAGCGAGTCGTTGAGCCCGTAGCGCTCCTCGATGCGCTGGACGACGCCCTCGTCGACCACGCGGTCCTCGCCACCGGCGATCAGTGACGCCGGATCGCCCGGCAGGGCGAAGAAGAGGACGAACAGGAACGACAGCGCCAGGAACACCGTCGGGATGATGAGGAGCAGGCGGCGGATGATGTAGCTGGTCATCGAAACCTCGACTGAGTGACGGGGTGACCGGGGGCATGCGCCCCCGGTCACCCCTGTTCAGGCCCCTGGGGTCAGGGACCGTGGGTCACTGCTGTTTGACTCACTGCTGTTTGACTCACTGCTTGACGAAGATCGTCTCCCACGGGATGAGCCCGAGGTTCGACTGGGTGAACCCGCCGACCTTGTCGCCGTTGAAGGCGTACTCGCCCTTGTACCAGTTGATCGGGATGACCGCGGCGTCCTCGAGGAGGATGGCCTCGGCCTCACGGAACAGCTCACCCTGCGCCTCGAGGTCGGTCGTGGCCTTGGCCTCGTCGACCAACCGGTCGAACTCGGGGTTCTGGTAGTTCGAGTAGTTGTTGCCACCGTTGGCGGCATCCGAGTGGAACAGGTCGTACATGAAGTTGTCGTACGTCGGGTAGTCGGCGTACCAACCGGCCCGGCAGATCACGCAGGCGCCGTCGGCGAGCTGCGAGAAGTACGTCTCCTGATCGATCGGCGCCTGGACGGCCTCGATGCCGATGTCGGCCAGGTTGTCGATGACGATCGCTGCCACCTGGTCGTGGTTCTGACCGGTGTTGAACTGCAGCTGCAGCGGGGCCGTCAGCTCGTTGCCGGCTGCCGTCCACTCGTCGAACGACGCCTGAGCGGCCTCGGGGTCATACGTGCAGATGTCACACAGGTCGGGGCCCCAACCCGGGATGCCCTCGGGGGTCACGGCGTTGGAGACCGTGCGGCCGATGTCCTCGTAGACGGCCGTGTTGATCTCGTCACGGTTGATCGCCTGCTGGATGGCCTGGCGGAGCAGCAAGCCCTCTTCGCCACCGAGCACCGGGTCGTTCATGTTGATGTCCCAGTGGTACGTGCCGAGGATGTTCACGTCGAGCGTGGTGTCGTACGTGTCCTGCGCCTGCTGGAACCGGCCGGCCGGGATCTGCGCCGTGTCGCCCTCGCCCGCCTCGAACGAGTTGTACGAGGTGTCGGGGTCGGCCGTCACCCGGAAGGTGAGCGTGTCGACGTAGGGCTGCTCGGGCAGGTCGAGGTCGGTGTACTGGGTGCCGTCCCACTCGGGGTTGGGCACGAGCACGATCTCGGTGTCGCTCCGCTCGGTGTCGAGCATGAACGGGCCGTTGCCGACCATGAGACCGCGGTCCCACTGCGCCTGGTCGGCGATCTCCTCGACTGCCGTCGGCATCGGGAAGAAGATCTGGAAGCTCGCCAGGTTCGGGAAGTTCGAGTACGGCTCGGCGAGCGTGACCGTCAGGGTCATCGCGTCGTCGTCGACCGCCACACCGCTCAGCTCTGTGGCCGTGCCGTCGAGCTTCTCGGCGCCACCCTCGATGAAGTTGAAGAGGTAGCCGTAGTCACCGCCGAGCTCGGGCGAGCTGGCCCGCTCCCACGCGAGCTGGAACGAGCTGGGCAGCACGTCCTCGCCGTTGGAGAACTTGAGCCCTTCGCGGATCTGGAACGTCCACTCAGTGGCGTCGTCGTTCGACTCGAACGACTCGGCCACCTGACCGACGACCACCGGGTTCTCGGGGTCGCTGGCGTCGATCTCGGTCAGCCCGTCGTACAGGGCGTTGACGACCTGGTACGCGTCGAGCGTCGAGTTGAGGGCCGGGTCGAGGTACTCGGGCGGATCGCCCACGAAGGTGCCGAGGTCGATGACCTCGCCGCCCTGGGTGGGTTCTTCGCCGCCTGACCCGGTGTCACCGCTGCCGCTCTCGTCGTCGTCGTCGCCGCCACAGGCGGCGGCCACGAGCGAGAGCCCCAGGATGAGAGCAAGGAGCTTCATGCCCCTGCGCTGTCGTCTCACTTGGAGGACCTCCTGCTGATGGTCATGGGACCGCGAGGAGGGACGGGCGGGGCAACTGGTCGACCCGGTACGCGGACCGGTTTTACCGGCCCCCGTACCGAGGAACGAGCCACGGCTGTCGTCACGGCGACTCTCCCTGCGGGTGTTCGCATGCGGGGGCGCTTGAACGCGCTCCCAGTGAACGGACGGAACTTAGCAGGAACGTCTCGCCCGATGCCGATCTGGGGTTGCCGATGGCCAGAACATCGCCTGTCTCCTGGGCATTCACAGCAGCTCACAACCAGATCGTCACACAACCTGTACGTCAACAGGCCACCTCGACCGGGCGGTCGTTCACCCGCTCCGTGATAGCACGCTGTGTCGCCGGTCACCCATCCGGAGCGCGTCAGGCGCGGTCGCGGTAGCGCACGATGCCGGCGAAGGACTCGGAGTCGAGGCTGGCGCCGCCCACCAGGGCACCGTCGATGTCTGGGCAGGCCATCAGGTCGGCGGCGTTGGTGGCCTTGACCGAGCCGCCGTACTGGATGCGCACGGCCTGGGCGGCGTCGGCACCCGCGAGCCGGGCGACCGTGGCGCGGATGGTGCCGCACACCGCCTGCGCGTCGTCGGGCGTGGCCGTGCGACCGGTACCGATCGCCCAGATGGGCTCGTACGCGATGACCAGCCCGGCCACCTGCTCGGTGGACAGGCCCGCCAGCCCGGCGGTGACCTGACCGGTCACCTTGGCCTCGGTGGTGCCGGCCTCGCGCTCGTCGAGCGTCTCGCCCACGCACAGGATGGGCGTCATGCGGTTCCGGTAGATCGCCTGGACCTTGAGGTTGACGGTCTCGTCGGTCTCGCCGAACAGCTCGCGCCGCTCGGAGTGCCCGGCGATCACGTAGGCGACGTCGAGCTTGGCCAGCATCGCGGGCGACACCTCGCCGGTGAAGGCGCCCGCATCCTCCCAATGGCAGTTCTGGGCGCCGATGGCGATGGGCGGCGGCTCCTTCTCGGCCAGGAAGTAGGTCTGGACCGTGCGGATGTCGGTGAACGGCGGGTGGATCGACACGTCGACCGCGTCGAAATCCTCGACGGTCAGCTCGTAGGCCAGCTTCTGGACGAGCGCCGTCGCCTCGAAGTGGTTGAGGTTCATCTTCCAGTTGCCGCTGATCAGCGGCTTGCGGGCGGCCTCAGCCATCGTCGTCCTCGTCTACGTTCTGGTGTGCGTTGGGTGCGCGGCGCAGTGCCTCGAGGCCCGGCAGGTCGCCCTGCTCGAGCAGCTCGAGCGAGGCACCGCCGCCGGTCGACACGTGGTCGACCTGGTCGTCGAGGCCGAACTGGGCCAGGGCCGCGGCACTGTCGCCGCCGCCGACCACGGTGAACGCCCTGGTGTCGGCCACGGCCTGGGCCACCGCCCGGGTCCCGGACTCGAAGCGCCGGTCCTCGAACACGCCCATCGGCCCGTTCCAGAACACGGTGCGGGCATCGGCCACGCGATCGCCGAAGTCGGCCGCCGTCCCCGGCCCGATGTCGACGCCCATCCAACCGTCTGGCACGGTGGTGCCGACCTGGCGCACCTCGCCCCCGGCGTCCGGGTCCATGAGCTTGCCGCCGGGGCCGAGCGCGGTGATGTCGGTGGGCAGCACCAGCCGGTCCGCGTGCTGGTCGAGCAGCGCCCGGCAGGCGTCGACCATGTCGCGCTCGCACAGGCTGGCGCCGACGCCGTTGCCCCGTGCGGCCAGGAAGGTGAAGCACATGCCGCCGCCGATGAGCAGCTCGTCCGCCACGTCGAGGAGCGCCTCGATGACCTTGAGCTTGTCGCTCACCTTGGACCCCCCGAGGATGGCCACGAACGACCGTCGGGGGTTGGTGCGCAGGCCCGTCAGCACCTCGACCTCCCGGGCGAGCAGCCGCCCTGCCGCCGACGGCAGGAACCGCGGCGGACCGACGATCGACGCGTGTGCGCGGTGCGAGGCCCCGAAGGCGTCGTTGACATACGCGTCGAACCCGTCGATAAGACGGGCGACGAAGGCGGGATCGTTGCCCTCCTCGCCCGGGTCGAAGCGCAGGTTCTCGAGCAGCTCCACCCCCGGGGCCAGCTCGGCCAGCCGGGCCCGCACGGGCTCGACCGAGTAGGCAGGGTCGACCTTGCCCTTGGGCCGGCCCAGGTGGGTGCAGGCGACGACCTGCGCGCCGTGGTCCTGCAGCCACCTGATGGTGGGCAGGGCGGCGCGGATGCGCAGGTCGTCGACGATCCGGCCGTCGCGGATCGGCACGTTGAAGTCGGCGCGGAGGAGGACCCGCCTGCCCGCCAGGGGCGGCAGGTCCTCGAGCACCGGGACGCGGCTCGTCACCCGCGCTACTGCTGGTTGCCGGCGCCGACGACCTCGACGAGGTCGACCAGGCGGTTCGAGTAGCCCCACTCGTTGTCGTACCAGCCGAACACCTTGACCAGGCTGCCGATCGACTGCGTGAGCTTGCTGTCGTACGTGCAGGACGCGGGCGAGCCCACGATGTCGGTCGACACCAGCGGTGCCTCGGAGTACTCGACGACGTCGGCCAGCGGGCCCGATTCGGCCGCGGCCTTGAACGCCTCGTTGACCTCGTCGGCCGATGCGTCGCGCGCCAGCACGCCGGTGAAGTCGGTGAGCGAGCCGTCGGGGACCGGCACCCGGAGAGACTGGCCGTCGAGGCGGCCCTGCATCGCCTCGAGCACCAGCCCGGTGGCACGGGCGGCCCCGGTGCTCGAGGGCACGATGTTGATGGCGGCGGCCCGGGCGCGGCGCAGATCGGAATGCGGGCCGTCCACCAGCATCTGGTCGCCCGTGTAGGCGTGGATGGTCGTCATCAGGCCCCTCTCGACGCCGAACGCGTCGTCGAGCACCTTGATCATCGGCACGAAGCAGTTGGTCGTGCACGAGGCGTTCGACACGACCTTGTGGACGTCGGGGTCGAACGTGTCGTCGTTGACCCCCACCACGAACGTGGCGTCCGCCCCCGACGACGGGGCCGAGACGATGACGAACGGGGCGCCGCCCTCGAGGTGGAACGCCGCCTTGTCGCGGCTGGTGAAGATGCCGGTCGACTCGATGACCACGTCGACCGCCAGGTCGCCCCAGGGCAACTCCTTGGGGTCGCGTACCGCCAGCACCTGGATCGTGTCGCCGTCGACCTTGATGCCCTCGGCGGTGGCCTCGATGTCGTAGTCGAGCCGACCCAGCACCGAGTCGTACTTGAGCAGGTGGGCCATCGTCTCGACCGAGCCGAGGTCGTTGACCGCGACGACGTCGATGTCGGCGCCCGCCTTCTTGGCCGCCCGGAAGAAGTTGCGGCCGATGCGGCCGAAGCCGTTGATCCCCACACGGATGGTCATGTCGAATGGACCTCTCTCTGTCGTCGACCGATTGCCCCACCGACACTAGTGGGAGCGGCGCGGACCCCAACCAGGCGCTCGCTGGTCGACCAGGCCGGCCAGCGCTGCGCCCAGCAGGGCTGGGTCGTGGGCCAGGCCGTTGGGGCGCACCAGGTCGGCCTCGACCACCTCGACCCCGACGTCGCCCAGGGCCAGCGCGCCACGCTGGGCGAGCACGACGTCAGGCTCGATGTCGTGCCGGCGCAGGGCCGCGACGTGGGCGGCGACGTCGTAGCCGCGGGTCTCGCCCAGCTCGGCGCGCACGTTGCACACGTAGACCCGGCGCCCCGACGACCGCTTGAGAGCGTCGCGGACCCCATCGACCACCGCGGCCGCGAGCACCGAGGTGAACAGCGAACCCGGCCCGAGCACCACCTGGTCGGCGTCGACCAGCGCCTCGACCGCATCGTCGGGCACCGAGGCATCCGACGGCTGGATCACCACCCGCTCGATGCCCACGGCCCGGGTGATCGCCACCTGGCCGATGACCTGGGCCCCGCCATCGACCTCGGCCTGCAGCACGACGGGGTCGACGGTGGCGGGCAGCACCCGGCCGGCGCCGGGGTCGACCCCGGCCAGGCGGCTGAGCTCGTCGACCGCCACCACGAAGTCGCCGGTCACTGCGTGCAGCCCGGCGAGCAGCAGGTTGCCGAGGGCGTGGCCCTCGACGTCACTGCCGGCGAAGCGGTACTCGAGCGCACGGGTCAGCGGCTGGCCCGACTCGCCCGCCATCGCCTCGACGCAGCGGCGCAGGTCGCCGGGCGCGGGCATGTCGATGGCGCTGCGGAGGCGCCCCGTCGAGCCGCCGTCGTCGGCCGTCGCCACGACGGCGGTGGTGCGGCCGGCGTAATGGCGTACGGCCCGGATGGTCGCCGCCAGGCCATGGCCGCCGCCGACGGCGACCACGTGTGGGGGCGCGTCCCCCGGCCCCCCGCTCACTTGTCGACGTCCCGGTGGACCACGCCCACCCGCTGCCCGTCGGCCCGCAGGCGGCGCGCCACCTCTTCCGAGATGGCGACCGATCGGTGGCGGCCCCCCGTGCAGCCCAGGGCGATCGTCAGGTAGGCCTTGCCCTCGGCGACGTAGGCCGGCAGGAGCTGCTCGAGCAGCGTCTCGAGGTTGTCGAGGAACTGCCCCGCCGCCGGCTGCCCCAGGACGTAGTCGCGCACCGGTGCGTCGAGGCCGGTCAGCGGCCGCAGCTCGTCGACCCAGTGGGGGTTGGGCAGGAACCGGCAGTCGAACACCAGGTCCGCGTCCAGCGGCAGGCCGTTCTTGTAGCCGAACGACAGGAGCGTGGTCTGCATCGTCGGCTCGGACTCGTCGCCGCCGAAGAGGGTGTGCATGCGCCGGCGCAGCTCGTGCACGTTGAGCTCGCTCGTGTCGACGACCACATCGGCCTCGGCCTTGACCGGCTCCAGCAGCACCCGCTCTCGCTCGATGGCCGGGCCCAGGTGGCCGGGACCGGAGGCGTCGTCCTCGTCCCCGGAGAGGGGGTGGCGGCGACGCGAGCTCTCGTACCGGCGGACCAGGGTGTCGGTCGACGCCTCGAGGAACAGCACCCGCACCCGGGCGCCGGTCGACCGCAGCCAGGCCAGCGTGGGCAGGATCTCGTCCTGGTAGTGCCCGGTGCCCATCACCAGCACCACCCGCCCGACCTGCGAGCCGGGGGTCTGCGCCAGCTCGACGACCTTGGGCACAAGCTCGGGCGGCAGGTTGTCGATGACGAACCAGCCGAGATCCTCGAGGTCGTCGGCGGCAAGGCTGCGCCCCGCGCCCGACAGCCCCGTGATCACGACGAACTCACCCATACGGGGTCAAGGCTACGGCGCCCTTCGGGATGGGCGCTCGTGCTCCCCGCTCATGCCGCCTTCGGCGACGGGCCGCTCGGGCCACGCTCACTCTTACGGTCCCCCCCGTCACCCTCGGCGGACGTTCGCTCAGCGCTTCTCGGCCCGCAGCAGCAACAGGCGCGGGATGCTGGCCGCGTCCTCGTACTGCGGGGCCAACGCCAGGAACCGGGCGGGCGGTGCCGGCTCCACCATGCGCGTGATGTAGAGGCCCCGCTCGGCCAGCGCGTTGACGTACCGGCCCAGCGGGCGGTGGAAGAAGGGCAGGCGCACGCCCGCGTCCACCTCCTCGACCGACACGCCCTCGCTGAGGTACGGCCCGACCCGCCAGTACTGCTCGGGCGGGTCGAGCACCTGGTCGTCGATCCAGCCGCTGCCGGGCGTCTGGAACAGCGGGTGGTTGACGAAGATCACGAACCGACCCCCGGGGCGGAGCACGCGCGACACCTCGTCGAGCGCCGCGTCGAGGTCGTCGAGGTGCTCGAGGACCAGGCAGCTCACCACGGCGTCGAACCGCCCGGCGACCAGCGGCAGGCTGGTGGCCGAGGCCCGGGCGTAGGCCACTCCCCCGCCCCGCCGGCCGGCCTCGGCGATCTGCGCGGCCGAGGCGTCGACCCCGACGACCTGACGGGCGCCGCCCGCCGCCGCCAGCCGGGCGACCTGGCCCTCGCCGCACCCCAGGTCGAGCACCCGGGCCGCGCCGGCCAGGTGGCGGGCGGCCAAGGGCAGGATCTGCTCGGCGTACTCGACGTCGGCCCCGTGGGTGAACTCGTCCTGCCACCAGCCGGCGTGCCGCTCCCACACCGCCGCGGTGTCGAGCCCATCGTCCTCCCCGGTCATGTCTCCCGCTCTCGGCCTTCGGCCGGGCCGCTCGGGCCACGCTCGCTCTCAAGCCCTTCGGGACGCTCGCTCACGCTCACCCCCTGCCCACCCGCTGGCCGTGGACCTTGACGTAGACCGCCAGCGCCACGTCGTCGGGCAGCCACGACAGCGCCCGCAGGTCCTCGAGCGACGCCTGCTTGACGCCCGCCACCCCGCCCAGCTCCTTGGTCAGTCGCTTCCGTCGGGTGGGCCCCAGGCCCTTGATGTCGTCGAGCACGGACTTCGTCATGCGCTTGCCGCGGAGCTGACGGTGGTACGAGATGGCGAACCGGTGGGCCTCGTCGCGGATGCGCTGCAGCATGTACAGCGCCTCGGACCCCCGCGGGACCCGCACCGGGTCGGACATGCCGGGGAGGTAGACCTCCTCGAAGCGCTTGGCCAGCGACGCCACCGGGATCTCCTCGTCGAGGCCCAGGTCTTCGAGCACGCGCAACGCCACGTTGAGCTGGCCCTTGCCCCCGTCGACCAGCAGGAGCTGAGGCGGGTACGAGAACCTGCCCGAGCGCTCGCCCACCGGCAGCGCCCGCTCGTCGATGTAGGCGGTCAGGCGCCGGGTCAGCACCTCTTCCATGGCGGCGAAGTCGTCGTTGCCGGGCACGGTCTTCACCTTGAACCGCCGGTAGTCGGACTTCTTGGGCAGGCCGTCCTCCATCACCACCATCGACCCCACGTAGTCGGTGCCCTGGATGTGGCTCATGTCGTAGCACTCGATGCGCAGCGGGGCCTCGGGCAGGCCCAGTGCGTCCTGCAGCTCGTTGAGCGCCTTGGCCCGCGCGTTGTGGTCGCTGGCCCGGCGCAGGCGGTGGCGGGTGAACTCCTCGGACGCGTTGCGGGTGACGGTCGCCTGCAGCTCGCGCTTGGCTCCCCGCTGGGGCACCCGCACGTCGACCCGGGAGCCCCGCAGCAGGGTGAGCCAGTCCTCGTACAGCTCGGGGTCGTCGGGTTCGGTCGGGACGAGGACCGACTTGGGCACGCCCAGGGGGGCATCGTCGTACAACCCCTCGAGCACGTCGCCCACCAGCTCTCCGGGCGCCACGTCCTCGACCTTGTCGACCACGAACCCCTTGCGACCGACCACCCGGCCCTTGCGGACGAAGAAGACCTGCACCGCGGCCTCGAGGTCGTCCTCGGCGATGCCGACGACGTCCAGGTCCTCGTTGCGATCGGCCACCATCTGCTGGCGCTCGATGGCCTTGCGCACGCTGGTCAGCCGGTCGCGCAACCGTGCCGCCCGCTCGTACTCGAGCGTGCCGGCGGCCTCGTGCATCTGGTCCTCGAGCCGCCGGACCACGGTGTCGGTGTCGCCGTCGAGGAAGTCGATCAGGTCCTTGACCAGACGGTCGTAGGTCTCGCGGTCGACCTCGCCCACGCACGGGCCGGAGCACTTCTCGATGTGGAACAGCAGGCACGGCCGGCCGAGCCGCTCGTGGCGCCCGAACTTGTTGTCGCTGCACGTGCGCAGCGGGAAGGTGCGCAGCAGCAGGTCGAGCGTCTCGCGGATGGCGTAGGCGTGGCCGTACGGACCGAAGTAGCGCACACCCTTGCGCTTGCGCCCCCGCATGACGGTGGGCCGGGGCCACTCGTCGCCCACCGTGACCGCCAGGAACGGGTAGCTCTTGTCGTCGCGCAGCCGGATGTTGAAGCGGGGCCGGTGCTGCTTGATCAGGCTGTACTCGAGCATGAGCGCCTCGACCTCGTTGCGGACCTGGATCCACTCGACGGTCTCGGCCGTGGCCACCATGCTGGCCGTCCGGGGCGGCAGGTTGCGGGGGGCCTGGAAGTAGTTCGACAGCCGCTGGCGCAGCGAACGCGCCTTTCCCACGTAGATGACGCGCCCCTCGCGGTCCTTGAACTGGTAGGACCCGGGGGCATCGGGGATCGTGCCGGCCGGCGGACGTTGCACCACGTCCTGGAGGGTAGAGGCACACGTGGCCCACCCGTGCCGCCGCGAGCCGCGGCCGAGCAGCCGGCCCGCCGGACGGACGCTCGCTCACCGCCGTGACGTCGGCCGGAGTCGCCGAGGCGCTCGACAGCGCCCGACAGCCCGGCATCGACCGCTCGCCGCCAGCGTCGCTCGAGGTGACGGACATAAGTGAGGAGTACGAGGGCGCGCCCGCGTCGCAAGTCACGGCGACGAGCTGATCGAGCAGGACGTGTGCGGAGCAACACCAGCGGGTCGCCTGCACCTTCGGCTACCGGCTTGGGCAGCGCCCACCGCTGCCGAGGCCGACCGAGGACCAGCCCCAACCGGGGGCGTGACCGGCCACCGCGGCGACTACTGCGGCTGGGCGTACTGCGCGAAGTGGGGGTCGATCGTCGTCGAGCACATGGACGAGAGCGCTGACACCGAGCGCATGTGGGTGTGCCTGACGCATCAGGCCCACGCGCACGTCCGGGGCTGGGTCACGGTCTGGCCGGAGGGGGCGGCACCGCCCCGTGATGACGGGCTGTGACTGGTCGAAGCGAACGGAGGGCGAGCCGCCCTGCGAGTGGTGGGGAGGCGTGACGTGCGCGGGAGGGGCCGTCACGTTGTCAGTTCTCCGTCGGGAGTTCGTAAACTGCCGTTCAAGCCGGCCCGGCATTCCGGCTGCATATCGGTTCCGGGGACGACATCCCCGTGGGAGAGGCGACCGGGCTGTCCCCACCGTCCACAAACCGGAGCCACCTCGACGGAGGTACCACCACATGCTTCGGCTCCAGACCCCGCTCGACGAGCGGTACACCGCAGCGTCATCGGACGACCTGGCCCCGCGCATCGCGGCGGCCAAGGCCACGCTGGGCGAGCGGTTGTTCATCCTCGGCCACCACTACCAGCGCGACGAGATCATCCGCTGGGCCGACGCCCGGGGCGACTCGTACCGGCTCTCGGTGCTGGCCCAGGAGCGCCCCCAGGCCGAGTACATCGTGTTCTGCGGCGTGCACTTCATGGCCGAGTCGGCCGACATCCTGACCGGCGACCACCAGACGGTGATCCTGCCCGACCTCAACGCCGGCTGCTCGATGGCCGACATGGCCGACATCGACGAGGTCGAGGAGGCCTGGGACAGCCTGGCCGGCGTCACCGACATCGACCGGGTGGTGCCGATCACCTACATGAACAGCTCGGCGGCCATCAAGGCGTTCGTCGGCCGCCACGGCGGTGCGGTGTGCACCTCGAGCAACGCCCGCGCCGTCCTCGACTGGGCGCTGTCGGGAGGACCCGGCTCGTCGGGCGGGCGGGGCGACCAGGTGCTCTTCTTCCCCGACCAGCACCTGGGCCGCAACACCGGCATCGCCATGGGCTACGGGCTCGACGACATGCGTGTCTGGGACCCTCGCAAGGACCTCGGCGGCCTGACCGAGCGCGACTGCAAGGAGTCGACGTTCCTGCTGTGGCGCGGGCACTGCTCGATCCACCAGCGGTTCCGTCCGGAGCAGATCGCCGCCTTCCGGGCCGAGCACCCCGACGGCATCGTGGTCGTGCACCCCGAGGTGCCCCACGAGACCGTCCAGGTCGCCGACCAGGTCGGCTCGACCGACTACATCATCCGGGCGCTGGCCGACGCGCCCGCCGGGTCCACCATCGCCGTGGGCACCGAGGTCCACCTGATCAACCGCCTGGCGCAGGAGCACCCCGACAAGACGGTGGTGTCGCTCGACCCGCTGATCTGCCCCTGCTCGACCATGAACCGCATCGACGAGCCCCACCTGGCCTGGGTGCTCGACGAGCTGGTCGCGGGCCGGCCCGTCAACCCCATCTCCGTCGACGCCGACACCGCCGAGTGGGCCCGGGTCGCGCTGCAGCGCATGCTCGACATCACCTGAGAGGATCCGCCGTCGGTCGTGGTCGGCTCAGGTGGGCCGGCCGCGCCGCTCGGGTTCGCGCCCGACCGGCTGCGTCGGCCTGGCGCCGTGGGCCGCCGGCTCGATCGGCCGCACGACATCGTCGTCGCCCAGCTCGATCTCCTCGCCGTGGTGCGCCACCACCAGCGGCGGCCCGCTCCACAGGTGATAGGTCGCATCTCTGCCGTCGGTGCTCACCTGCACCCCGCTGCCCCGGTACCGCACCCGGAAGCTCAGTCGGCCGATGCCGCTGGGGAGCCGGGGCGCGAAGCTGAGGTGCCCGTTGCGGGCCCGCATGCCGCCGAAGCCCTCGACGAGCGCGGACCACGCGCCCGCCAGCGACGCCATGTGCAGGCCGTCGCGGGTGTTGTGGTTGCGGTCCTCGAGGTCCATGAGCGCGGCCTCGGCCAGGTAGTCGTGGGCCAGCTCGAGGTAGCCGAGCTCGGCGGCCACGACCGCCTGGGTCGATGCGGACAGCGACGAGTCACGCACCGTCAGCGCCTCGTAGTAGTGGAAGTTGCGGTCCTTCTCTTCGTGGGTGAACGCGTCGCCTCTCAGGTGCAGGGCGAGCACCAGGTCTGCCTGCTTGACCACCTGCTTGCGGTACAGATCGAAGTAGGTCATGTGCATCAGCAGCGGGTACTCGTCGGGTTTCGTGGCGGCGAAGTCCCAGATCGCGTGGTCGGTGAACCCCTCGCTCTGCGGGTGCACGCCCAGTTCGGCGTCGTAGGGGATCACCATCGCGTCGGCCGCGTCGCGCCACGACGCCGTCTCCTCGGTGGTGACGCCCAACGCCTCGGACAGGTCGAGCTGACGGGTGGCGACCACGGCCGCGGCCCGAAGGTTCTGCTGGGCCATGAGGTTCGTGTACACGTTGTTGTCGGCGATGGCGCTGTACTCGTCGGGTCCGGTCACCCCGTCGATGCGGAAGTGCCCATCGCGGTCGTGGTGACCCAGGCTGCGCCAAAGGCGCGCGGTGCAGACCAGCAGGTCGAGGCCGACCTCGCGCTCGAAGACCTCATCCTGGGTCGCGTCCAGGTAGCGGACGACCGCGTCGGCGATGTCGGCATTGATGTGAAAGGCGGCCATTCCCGCCGGCCAGTAGCCCGAGGACTCGCGACCGCGGATCGTGCGCCACGGGAAGGCCGCGCCGTCGAGCTTCAGCTCCTGCGCCCGCTCCTCGGCGATCGACATCGTCAGCTTGCGCCAGGTCAGCGCGGCCGCCGTGGCGTCGGGCTTGGTGTAGGTGAGGACGGGCAGCACGAACGTCTCGGTGTCCCAGAACGTGTGCCCGTCGTAGCCGGGGCCGGTGAGCCCCTTGCCCGGGATCGGCCGCTGCTCGGCCCGCGCCCCGGCCTGCAGGATGTGGAACAGCCCGAACCGCACCGCCTGCTGCACCTCGGCGTCGCCCTCGAGCTCGACGTCGGCGCCGGCCCAGAAGTCGTCGAGGTAGGCCCGCTGCTCGTTGAGCAGCCCGTGCCAGCCCGTCAGACGGGCGGCGGCCAGGGCTGCGATGACCTGGTCGTGGAGGGCCGGGCGGGTGCGCTGGCTCGACCAGCCGTACGCCAGGAACTTGACGATGCGCAGCTTCTCGCCGGGAGCGAGCCGGGTGGCGATCGTGAGCCGGCAGATATCGCGCGAGCTGTGGATGTCGAGGTCGGTGTTGGTCGGCCCCTCGACCACGTGGCGCATGCCGGACGCCACCCGCAGCCCGCTCTGCCGCGTCCGGTGCACCATCAACGCCTCGGTGCCCGACGCGGTGTGCTCCTCCATTTCGAGCGGGCTCTCGAGCACGGCGGCGGCGCGGGGATCGGGCCCATGGTCGGGCAGCGCTTCGTTCGCCACCAGCTCCGACTGGACCACCACCCGCAACGACCGGTCGATCGGCTCGACCTCATAGCAGATGGCCGCAACCGCCCGCTGGGAGAGCGACACCAGCCGCGTCGACGTGAGGCGGATGCCGTCGCCGGCCGGCGAGTGCCACTCCACCTGGCGCTCGAGGGTGCCCGCCCGCAGGTCGAGTTGGCGCCGGTGCGAGTCGAGCGTGCCGTAACGCACGTCGAACGGCTCGTCGTCGACGAGCAGGCGGAAGAGCTTGCCGTTGGTGACGTTGATGACCGTCTGGCCCGACTCCGGGTAGCCGTAGCCCCGCTCGCCATAGGGCAGCGGCCGCGACTCGTACACCGAGTTGAGGTACGTGCCCGGCAGGCCGTGGGGGTCGCCCTCGTCGAGGTTGCCCCGCAGGCCGATGTGGCCGTTCGACAGCGCGAAGACCGACTCGGTGCGGGCCAACGCGTCGAGGTGCAGCTCGTGCTCCGTCACGCACCACGGCTCGACCGCGAAGATCCGCCGCTCGTTGGTGTCGTCCCCGGTCATGGCGTGTCGGCCCCGTCGAGGAGCTCGCTCAGGTCGGTCACGACGATGTCCGCCCCGTGCCGGCGCAGCTCGGCGGCCTGACCCACCCGGTCCACCCCGACGACCACGCCGAAACCCCCGGACCGGCCCGCCTCGACGCCGGCCAGGGCGTCCTCGAACACGGCGGCCTCCGCCGGGGTCAGGCCGAGGTCGGCCGCGGCGGCGAGGAACGTGTCCGGCGCCGGCTTGCCCGCCAGTCCGCGCTCGGCCGCCACGACGCCGTCGACCCTCACCTCGAACAGGTCGGCGATGCCGGCCGCCCGGAGCACCTGGGCCGTGTTGGCGCTCGACGACACCACCGCAGTCCGCAACCCTGCGGCTCGCGCCGCCCGCACGTAGCGCACGGATCCCTCGTACACCTCGACGCCGCCCTCGTCGAGCAGCCGGAGCACCAGCTCGTTCTTCTGGTTGCTCAGTCCCTGGACCGTCGCCGCTCCCGGCGGATCGTCGGGCGTCCCGTCCGGCAGCTCGATGCCTCTGGACCGCAGGAACGACCCGGTGCCGTCGAGGCGTTGGCGCCCGTCGACGTAGCGGTCGTAGTCGGCCGGGGCAAACGGCCGCAGGTCCTCGCCCGGCTGCCCGACACGAGCGCTGAGGAACGCATCGAACATGTCGGCCCACGCGCGCGCGTGCACGCTGGCCGTGCGGGTGAGCACACCGTCGAGGTCGAAGAGGCAGCCCGTCACCGCGGGCGGAAGTCCGAGCACGAGCCCACCTCCTCGTCGGGTCGACAGCTCGTGTCCCCGTTGGTTACCCGATTCCGAGCCCGTTGTGAACCCGATCATGCGGTGCCGAAGAAGCCGAGGGCGAACGGTTCATGGCTGCCCCCCGTGTGGATCACCCGGATCACGTACGTCCCGGTGGCGGGAAGCGGCTCGTCGGGGAGGTACCACTCGAGGCCGTTGACGACCCCGGGCTCGCCCCCGGCCCACCACCCCTCGCTGGTGCCGTCGGGGGCGAACACCTCGATCTCCGTCCCGATGCCGTCGTCGCCGAGCGACAGCAGCGAGACCTCCTGGTCGGTGCGCAGCTGCACGGCGAAGTCCTCGTAGCCGCCCTCGGCCAGGTCGACGACCACGGTCCCGAACTCGGGCGCTTCCTCGCCCGAGAGGATGTCGGTGGGGATCGAGCTCGGCTCGGACCCCGGGATGGTGGTGGGTGGCGACGACTCGGCGGGGATGGTGACCGTCGGCAGGCCGACCCCCGCCGGCGCGCTCTCCTCGTCCGGCTCGTCGCCCTGGATGGTCGTGCTGGACGCCACCGTGCCCGCGTTCGACGGCACCGAGGTCGGCACCGTGGTCGCCGTGGACAACGCACCACCCACCACGTCACCTCCGCCGCCCGCTCCCCCGTCGCCGCCGGACGAGCCGATCACCACGACGGCGGCCGCGATCACGAGCGCCGCCACCCCGCCGACGGCCGCGAACAGCAGGGTGCGCTGGCTGCCACCCGACGGCACCGCCGAGGGCACACCGTCCTGCGGGGACGGCGTGCCGGACGTCGCGGTACGCCACCCGGCTCCGTCTTCGGGCGGGGTGTAGCTCATCGGGTGTGGACTCCTGTACGACGCGGAGGAAGAGCGGGCCCGGACGCTAGCGCCGAACGCTCCCCGGGCGGTCGCGGCGAGACTGGCCCCGTGGACGATCGCCCGACCAATGCCGCCGCCGATCACGAGGTGGCCGCCATCATCGACCGGCTGGGCCTGCGCCCTCACCCCGAGGGCGGGTGGTACGCCGAGACCTGGCGGCACGACGCGGGCGACGGCGGCCGGGGCGCGGGCACCGCCATCTACTACCTGCTGGCCGCCGGGCAGCGGTCGCACTGGCACCGGGTCGACGCCACCGAGATCTGGCACCACTACGCCGGCGACCCGCTGCGGCTCCGCATCCACGACGGCGACGGGCCCACGGTCGACGTGGCGTTGGGAGCCGACCTCGCCGCGGGCCAGGCGCCCCAGGCGATCGTGCCTCAGGGCGCGTGGCAGGCCGCCGAGCCCACCGGCGCCTGGGCCCTGGTCGGGTGCACGGTGTCGCCCGGGTTCACGTTCGACGGCTTCGAGCTGGCGCCGCCCGGCTGGTCGCCCCCGGGCTGAGGGTGCATGTCGGTTCTGGCGTCTCTCAGGCCGACGTGTCGCGGTGAGAGACGCCAGAACGGAGGGATCCGGCGCGGCCCCCGGCGAGGAGCGGGGCGAGGAACTGACCCGTCCAACTCGACGGCTCGGCCGCGATGTCCTCGGGCGTGCCCGTGGCGACGACGGTGCCGCCACCGCTGCCGCCCTCGGGGCCCAGGTCGATGATGTGGTCGGCGGTCTTGATGACGTCGAGGTTGTGCTCGATGACCAGCACCGTGTTGCCCTGGTCGACCAGCCGCGACAGCACCGTGAGCAGCTTGCGGATGTCCTCGAAGTGCAGGCCCGTGGTGGGCTCGTCGAGGATGTAGATCGTGTGGCCGGTCGAGCGCTTGGCCAGCTCGCTCGACAGCTTGACCCGCTGCGCCTCGCCGCCCGACAACGTGGTGGCCGGCTGTCCCAGCCGCACGTAGCCCAGGCCCACGTCGACCAGCGTCTGCATGTGGCGGGCGATGGGCGGCTGGTTGGCGAAGAACGCCAGCGCCTCTTCGCAGCTCATGTCGAGCACGTCGGCGATGTTCTTGTCCTTGAAGGTGATGTCGAGCGTGTCGCGGTTGTAGCGGGCGCCCTTGCACACCTCGCACGGCACGTACACGTCGGGCAGGAAGTGCATCTCGATCTTGATGGTGCCGTCGCCCGCGCACGCCTCGCACCGGCCGCCGCTGACGTTGAAGCTGAACCGCCCGGGCAGGTAGCCGCGCACCTTGGCCTCGTGCGTCTGGGCGAACAGCTTGCGGATGTGGTCGAACACGCCCGTGTAGGTGGCCGGGTTCGACCGGGGGGTGCGCCCGATGGGCGACTGGTCGATGTCGATGACCTTGTCGAGCTGGTCGATGCCGTCGACGCCCGTGTGCAGGCCGGGCGGCGTCTTCGACCGGTACACCTTCTGCATGAGCGACCGGTAGAGGATGTCGTTGACCAGCGTCGACTTGCCCGACCCCGACACCCCGGTGACCGCCACGAAGTTCCCGAGCGGGAAGGCGACGTCGATGTTCCTGAGGTTGTTCTGCCGGGCGCCCCGCACCTTGAGCCAGCGGTCGCCGGTGGGCCGCCGCTTCTCGGGGATCGGGATGGACCGCTTGCCCGACAGGTACTGCCCCGTCATCGACTTGCGGTTGCGCAGCAGCCCCTTGACCGTGCCCGTGTGGACGATCTCTCCGCCGTGCTCGCCGGCACCGGGCCCGATGTCGACCACGTGGTCGGCCACCATGATCGTGTCCTCGTCGTGCTCGACGACCAGCACGGTGTTGCCCAGCTCGCGCAGGCGGATGAGCGTGTCGATGAGCCGGCGGTTGTCGCGCTGGTGCAGCCCGATGGACGGCTCGTCGAGGACGTACAGCACGCCGACCAGGCCCGAACCGATCTGTGAGGCCAGCCGGATGCGCTGCGCCTCGCCGCCGGCCAGCGTGCCCGCCGAGCGCGACAACGTCAGGTAGTCGAGCCCGACGTCGAGCAGGAAGCCCATGCGGGCGTTGATCTCCTTGACCACCCGCTCGGCGATCATGCGGTCGCGCTCGGAGAGCTCGAGGGCCGCCAGCGCCTTGGCCGACTCGCCGATGGACATGTTGCCGATGTCGGCGATGGTGTGGCCGTCGATGGTGACCGCCAGCGACAGGGGCTTGAGCCGGGCGCCGCCGCATGCCGGGCACGGCACCTCGCGCATGTAGCCCTCGACCTGCTCGCGGGTGCTGTCGCTCTCGGCCTCGGCGTGGCGCCGCTGCAGGTACGGGATCGCGCCCTCGTAGTTGGCGTGGTAGGTGCGCTCGCGGCCGTAGCGGTTCTTGAACTTCACCCACACCTTGCCGACGCCCTTGCCGTACAGCAGGGCGTTGCGCTGCTTGGCGTTGAACGACGAGAACGGTGCGTCCATGTCGACGCCCACCTCGTCGGCCACCGCCACGACGAGCCGCTGGAAGTAGCGCTGGTGGCCGCCCGCCCACGGGGCGATGGCGCCGTCTTCCAGGCTGAGGTCGGGGTCGGGCACGATGAGCTCGGGATCGACCTCGTAGCGGGTGCCCAGCCCGTCGCACGTCTCGCAGGCGCCGTAGGGCGAGTTGAACGAGAAGTTGCGGGGTGCCAGCTCGTCGAAGCTGCCGTGACCGTTGGGGCAGGCCAGGTGCTGGCTGAAGGTGAGGGTCTCGGGCCCCGAGTCGGCGTCGGACTCGTCGCTGGTGGCGTGGTCGCCTTCTCCCCCGCCGGGCACCCGGTCGGCCCCGTCGCCGTTGCGGGGCACGATCTGCACCTCGGCCACACCGTCTGCCAGCTTGAGCGCCGTCTCCAACGAGTCGGTGAGCCGGCGCTCGATGCCGTCGCGCCGCACCAGCCGGTCGACGATGACCTCGATGGTGTGCTGCTCGTAGCGGGCCAGCTCGACCTTGTCGGACGTCTCGTGCAGCTCGCCGTCGACCCGGGCCCGGGTGAAGCCCTGGGCGGCCAGGTCGGCCAGCAGCGTCTCGTAGGTGCCCTTGCGCCCCCGGACGACCGGGGCCAGCACCTGGAAGCGGGTGCCATCGGGCAGCTCCATGATGCGGTCGACGATCTGCTGCGGGGTCTGCCGGGTGACCTCGGCACCGCACTCCGGGCAGTGGGCCACGCCGATGCGGGCGAACAGCAGCCGCAGGTAGTCGTAGACCTCGGTGATGGTGCCGACGGTCGAGCGGGGGTTGCGCGAGGCGCTCTTCTGGTCGATGGAGATGGCCGGCGACAGGCCCTCGATGAAGTCGACGTCGGGCTTGTCCATCTGGCCCAGGAACTGGCGGGCGTAGGCCGACAGCGACTCGACGTAGCGGCGTTGGCCCTCGGCGTAGATGGTGTCGAACGCGAGCGACGACTTGCCCGACCCCGACAGCCCGGTGAAGACGATGAGCTTCTCACGCGGCAGCTCGAGGCTGACGTTGCGGAGGTTGTGCTCGCGGGCACCTCGGATGACCAGCGAATCAGCCACGGATCTAGAGGCTATCGGGCGCGCGCAACCGAGGAACGCATGTTCGCCTGTGGTCCGTTCGGGCTCACCCCCCGTCACCCATGAAGCCCAGGGTCGGGCCGGCCTCGGACGAGGCGGGGGGCGCCGGGTCCAGCGCGAACACCCGCGTCGTGCGACCTTCGGCCCGCTCCTCGTGCACCAGCCGGAGCCCGGGTACGTCGTCGTCGCCCAGGAGGGGCAGGAGCTGTGGTCGGACGCGGCGCGCGCTCGTCTCGTCGACCGCCAGGTAGCGCACGCCGTAGTGGCGGGCGAGCGCGACGATGCCGTCGAGGTCGGTGTAGGGCACGGCCACCGCGGTGCGCCCCGCATAGTGCTCCACCACGAAGCTGCGGGTCATGATCCGCTCGCTGCGACTCGTGCGCTCGGCGAGCCATTCGCCCGCGGCGCGTTGGTCGGTGTGGTCGGTGGGGTGCCACCAACCAGCCGGCCCCACGAACGTGACCAGCGACCCCGTGAGCGCCAGCGCGAGGCCTCCGAGCACGACCGGCCGCCGCCAGCGGGCAGACAGGGCAGGCACCGCCGCGCCGACCAGCACGGTCGCCATCGCCACGGTCACGATCAGGTACCGGGGCTGCACGAAGAACGCCAGCGCGGTGGCCACCGGCAGCGCCGCCACCGCGACCACCACCGAGACGCCGCGCGCGACCGGCGGCGGCGCCAGGCTCCCCACCCGGCCAGCGCCCAGAGAGGCGCCGGCAGGAGCCACCACCCCGCCAGGTCCTTGCCCAGCATCGCCACGTTGGTGGCCACGATGCGTGCGTAGCCGACCGGGTCGTCCCGGGCGAGCGTGGTGAGTGGCGCACGCTCCTCGTCGAGGCGCAGGCCCGACTCATCGAGGGAGTAGAGCACTCGGTCCCGGGCCTCGCGGTCGCCGCGGGCGACGGCGTGCCATGCCTCGACCGACGCGTCCTGGGTCTTGGCGGTGAGCTGCCACCGGCCTGTGTGGTCGTGCAGGTAGCTGGCGTACGGCACCACGCACACCACCAGCGGCAGCGCGAACGCGGCCAGGCTCCGCCCCGCGCGCCACGACGGGCTGGCGGACGTTGGCGGCGCGCCCATCGCCCGCCATCCCACGGCGGCCGCGGCGACCCCGAGCGGCAACGCGAACGCCAGGCCCTCGGGCCGCGTGAGGTAGGCCAACCCCACCGACAACCCGGCGCCCGCCAGGCGGGCGTTCACCCGGCGCGGGGCGGCGCCGGCCGCGACGACCAGCCACACCGCGGTGACCACCAGGAGGGCGTACTCGGCCTCGGAGCCCGCGCCCCGTGTCGCCGGCAGCGTCGCGAGACCGGGAGCCACCGCCGCGGTCCAGGCCGTCGCGACCCCGCCGAGGTCGCCCGCCACCCGGCGACCGAGCAGGGCCACGGGCACGACCAGCGCGGTGCCGGCCAGGCAGGTGAGCAGGACCGTGGCCGTGTGAGGATCGGCCACGACCCGGCTCACCACACCCAACAGGAACGGGACAAGCGGCGGGAAGTGCAACTCGGGGTGGTCGCCCCGGGCGAACCCGTCGCCCTCGACCAGCGAGACGCCGGAGGCGAGGTACGCGACCTCGTCCGTGGTCGGCGCGTCGTCGGTCAGGCCGATCGCGGCGCGCAACGCGAACGCGACCAGGACCGCAGCAGCCACCGACCAGGCGAACCCGGGTCGGCGCAGCGCGAGCCGGAGGCGCGCGCCAGGACGGACGTCCCCGGGTGCGGACGATCCGCGCGCCTCCGCCGTGTCGACGCGCTCCAGCACCGCGGGCCCAGACATGCAGCCCGGACGCTAGGAACGCCCGGTGACGCGGCGGCGACGCACCGGTGCCGGCCGGGTGCCCGCACGTTGACCGCTCGGCGAACAGGTGGCGCGTGCTCAGGCCCGGCCGCGGCGTGACCCGGGCGCGCCACGGCGTGCGGTCGATCCCCGGCCGATCAGCGCAGGACCAGGAGGTCCATCCCCAGGTCCCACGGCCGCTCACCGGCGGCCTGCGCACGCTCGACCGCCGCGAGGCCCTTGGCCCAGGCCTCGTCGTCGATCCCGATCAGCGCGGTGTCGCTGCGCCGCATGATCGGGAGGCGCGCCAGCATCTCGTCATAGCTATCGAACGTGGGCTCGCGCACGCGCTCGAGGGCGACGAAGTCGAACCCGGCGTCCTCGAACGCGGTGATCACCCGGCCGAGTCGCGGCCAGGTCTCGGCGACGCGCATGGCATCGGGGAAGAGATGGAACAGCTCGATCTCGTCCTGGCGCCCGGGATAGCCGCCGCGGACCAGCACCGTTCCCCCCGCCTCGACGACACGGCGGATCTCGCGCGCGGCGAGGCCGAGGTCGGGGAACTGGTGGACGACGGTCGACAGCCACGCCGCACCGACGGACTCGTCCTCGAGCGGGAGTGCCTCGACGGACCCCTCGGCGTACGACACCAGGGAGTGCTGGTGCGCGACCTCGGCACGGGCACGCATGCCGGTCGAGGGCTCGACGGCTTGGACCCGGACAGCGAACGCCTCGGCGAGCGCCCGGGACCAGATGCCCGTGCCGGCGCCGATGTCGACGATGGCCGGCGGTGGAGGGTCAGGCAGATGGGCGGCGACCCGTTCGCACCAGACGGCCTGGGCTTCGGGCGTGCGATCGCGCACCTCGTCGAAGGCCTCGGCGATCGCGATCTCGTCGTAGCGGACGCTGCTCACGTGTTCTCAACTCCCGGCTCGGACACCCGTCGCTCCTGTGACCGCGCCCTGGTCCGACCACCATCTGGTGCGCAGACCGGACAGGGGCGACACGACGCTGAGGGTCAACGTGAGGACATGTCACGGCCACCTGGAGTTCACCCATCATGCCGCGATGGAGCCGGCGCCGCCGCGCGAGTTGGTCAGACGCCGGCTTCGCGGAGCTCGCGCTTGAGCTCGTTGACCTCGTCGCGCAGACGGGCGGCGTACTCGAACCGCAGGTCGGCCGCCGCCTCGTGCATCTCTTCCTCCAGCGTCTGGATGAGGCGGCCCAGCTCGGTGGGCGGCAGGTCGGCCAACTCGTCGCGCAGCTTGGCCGCCGCGCCCGGGCGACCCCGGCGACGACCGTCGCCAGGCGTGGGCGCCGTCTCGGCCGGGCGCAGGTGGGCGAGGATGTCGTTGACCGCCTTGCGGATCGTCTGGGGCTCGATGCCGTGCTCGGCGTTGTAGGCGATCTGCAGCTGGCGGCGGCGCTGGGTCTCGCCGATGGCCCGGCGCATCGAGTTGGTGACCGAGTCGGCGTACATGATGACCTGGCCGTCGACGTTGCGGGCCGCCCGTCCCGTGGTCTGGATGAGCGACGTCTCGCTGCGGAGGAAGCCCTCCTTGTCGGCGTCGAGGATGGCGACGAGCGACACCTCGGGCAGGTCGAGGCCCTCGCGCAGCAGGTTGATGCCCACCAGCACGTCGAACTCGCCCAGGCGCAGGGCGCGCAGGATCTCGATGCGCTCGATGGTGTCGATGTTGGAGTGCAGGTAGCGCACCCGCAGGCCCTGCTCGAGCAGGTAGTCGGACAGGTCCTCGGCCATCTTCTTGGTGAGCGTGGTGACGAGGATGCGCTGGTCGCGGTCGATGCGCTGGCGCACCTCGGCCAGTAGGTCGTCGATCTGCCCCTTGGTGGGGCGCACCATCACCTCGGGGTCGACCAGCCCGGTGGGCCGGACGATCTGCTCGACGATGTTGGACGACATCTCGAGCTCGTAGGCCGACGGCGTGGCGGACAGGAACACCACCTGGTTGATGCGCTCGGTGACCTCTTCGAACCGCAGGGGACGGTTGTCGGCCGCCGACGGCAACCGGAACCCGTGGTCGATGAGCTGCTCCTTGCGGCTGCGGTCGCCCTCGTACTGCCCGTGGAGCTGGGGCACGGCGACGTGGCTCTCGTCGATGACCAGGAGGTAGTCGTCGGGGAAGAAGTCGAGCAGCGTGTTGGGCGCCTCGCCCCGCCCGCGGCCGTCGATGGGCGCCGAGTAGTTCTCGATGCCGTTGCAGAAGCCGACCTCTTGCATCATCTCGAGGTCGTACTGGGTGCGCATGCGCAGGCGCTGCGCCTCGAGCAGCTTGCCCTCCTTCTCGAACCAGGCGAGGCGCTCGGCCAACTCGGTCTCGATGCGACCGATCGCCTTCTGCATGCGCTCCTCGCCGGCCACGTAGTGGGTGGCCGGGTAGATGGCCAGGTCGTCGAGCACCTGGAGCTGCTCGCCGGTGAGCGGGTCGACCACGGTGATGCGCTCGATCTCGTCGCCGAACAGCTCGATGCGCACCGCCGTCTCGTCGTAGGCCGGATGCAGCTCGATGGTGTCGCCCCGCACCCGGAACGTGCCCCGGGTGAGGTTCATGTCGTTGCGGTCGTAGCGCATGTCGACCAGCTTGCGCAGCACGCCCCGCTGGTCGATCTCCTCGCCGCGCTGGAGGTACAGCAGGTTCTGCCTGTACTCCTCGGGTGAGCCCAGGCCGTAGATGCACGACACCGACGCCACGACGATGACGTCGCGCCGGGTGAGCAGCGCGGCGGTGGCCGAGTGGCGCAGCCGGTCGATCTCGTCGTTGACCGACGAGTCCTTTTCGATGTAGGTATCGGACGAGGCGATGTAGGCCTCGGGCTGGTAGTAGTCGTAGTAGCTGACGAAGTACTCGACCCGGTTCTCGGGGAAGAACTCGCGGAACTCGTTGGCCAGCTGGGCGGCCAGCGACTTGTTGGGCGCGATGACCAGCGTGGGCTTCTGCACCTGCTCGATGGCCCACGCGATGGTGGCACTCTTGCCCGACCCGGTGATGCCCAGCAGCGTCTGGTAGCGCTCGCCGTTGGCGATGCCCTGGCTGAGCGCGGCCACGGCCCCCGGCTGGTCGCCCGCCGGCTCGAACTCGGACACCATCTTGAAGGGGACGTTCTTCGGCGCCATCGCGAAAGGACTGTACCGGCGGGGTGTGACATCCGAACCGGCTGGCGACCCCGCGTCGCGTCAGGCCACGTCGACGGCGGCGCGCGTCGGCTCGAGGTGGTAGTGGTGGTAGCGACCGCCCTGTCCCGCACCACGGCCGAAGTAGTGCCACTCGGGGAAGTTGAAGTCGGCGGTGATCGAGCGGGGCAGCAGCACCACAGCGTGGAGGAAGTCGTCCAGCGTCGCTACGGCGTAGAGGTTGACGTCGTGGCCCCACTGGTCGAACCGGTCCAGCAGCCTGGCGCTGTGTGTGGTGTCCCAGGCGATCGAAAACCGGTCGACGCCCCACGACGCAAGCTCGTCGAGCATCGCCCGGGCCCGTTCCGGCGCCGCCAACACCATCGGTGTGATCACGTCCACGGGGCACTGCACGGTCGCGTCCGGCCAGGCGTGACGGAGACGTCGCAACCCGCGCTCGCCGAGCACGTCGAGCCGGCCGTTGAACCACAGGTCGTCGCCGGCCAGGCCCACCCGCTCGACGAGGGCCAGGAGCTCCGCCACCACGTGGTGCTCCTTGATGTCGAGCTTGACGCCCTTGCCCGCGGCAGCGGCCACCGCCAGCAGCTCCTCCGCGCCGAGCTGTTCCTGGTCGTCGTCGGCGGACGCGGCGTCGAACGGATCGTGGCGCAAGGCAAGGCGCCCCTGCGGGTCACGCCGCACGTCGCATTCGCCCCAGCGCACCGAGGAGGCGAGGAAGTGGCGCAGGTTGGCTCGGTCGTTGACCCCGTGCCACACCAGTTCCACGTGGTCGGGCAGGTCGCGCTCGCCGATGAGCGCCCGCAGGTCGTAGCGGTGGCCGCCGGGGGTGTCCGGGGGCGATGAGCGGCGCGACTCGTACAGCGTGCGGGCATGCAGGAACAGGATCTCGCCGCTGTCGTCGGCCGCGGCCATGGCCTGGATGAGATCGGGCTCGTTGTCGAAGACCGCCACCGGGCGGTAGCCGGCCGCCGCGAACGCCCGAAGCCCTGCGACCTTGGATGCCGCGACGTCGGACCCCCACTCCCCGGTGTTCATGTGCACCAGCTCGGGCGCGAACCGCACGCGGTGGCCGTGGCCGAGAGCTGCGAGCGATGCCAGCGTGTCCACCCGGAGCGCCTCTGGGCGCGCGGTGTTGAGAGCCACCGAGGTCGACGGTTGGATCTGGAACCAGCGGATCACCGCCATCACATCGGGGTAGGCCGCGTGAGCAGGCCGCACGGCGTCGGGTCGCAGGATCGTCCCGTCGATGTCGAAGACGAGGAGCAGGTGGTCGTGCGGGTGAGCGACCCGCATCGCGGCGTAGTGCCGAGCGAGGCTGCGCATCCAATCGGACATCCGACGCGGACGGTAACGAGCGCAGGTGAACACCCGATGAGGCCCCGGTGTCCGGCGAAGGAGCGGAGACCGAATGGATGCGTCGACCCTGCGGGGCCCGCTCAGCCATCACGCATGGTGCGCACGCCCAGCAGGGCGCCGAACCCGACCAACCCGACGCCGGCGACGGCATCGGCAGCCTGCACCGAGCGGTCGCCGAGGCGGCGACCGGCCAGCGTCACCCCCGCCGTGAGCAGGGCGAACCACCCGATGCTCCCCGCCCCGATGCCGACCAGCAGCGCCGCCCCATCGCCCCATCCGCCGACGACCGACGCCGTGGACGCCGCCGCGAACGCCGTCGCCCACGAGGCGATGGTCAGCGGGTTGGACGCCGTGGCCGCCAGGGCGGTGCGCCACGCGGTGGCCGGTGTCACCACCTCGGCCGGGACCTCGAGCCCGATGCGCACCCGGTGCGCCGCCCACAGCGTGCGGAGCCCCATGGTCACCAGCACGCCTGCGCCCAGCAGGCCCATGACGACGCGGACCGGCGCGAACCCGACCAGGGACGCCGCGCCCAACATGCCCAGCGCGCCGTAGAGGGTGTCGACCGCGGCGGCGCCGGCGCCGACGGCGAGGCCGGGGGCGAACCCGTAGCGCAGCGTGGTACGAACGCACAGGAGAGAAACCGGGCCCACCTGGGCGGCCACGAGAGCGCCGAGTCCGACGCCGGTCAGCAGGGCAGCGAGCATCGCGACACTCAAGCAGCCCCGAGGCCGGCGACCGGCATGAGTTCGGCCCGGGGCGGTGGCCCGCCACCAGGGCATGCACCGTTCACACGGGAGTCACACGAGACGAACAGCGGTGACACACCGAGGCGGGACACTCGACCCCATGACGCTCGCCGACCACCCTGTGCAGGCAGCCTTCTGGGACGAGCTGATCAGTCAGGACGGACGTCCCCGGGCCGCCGCCAAGCCGCTGATGGAGCACCTCGAGGGCATGGGCCTGGCCGAGTTGCAGGCCCGGCAGGACGCGGCCGACCTCGACATGCTGGCCATGGGCGTCACCTTCACGGTGTACTCCGACGGGCGCGGCATCGACCGGGCGTGGCCGTTCGACGTGATCCCGCGGATCATCGACGCCGGCGAGTGGCGCACCATCGAGGCCGGTCTCACCCAGCGGCTGACCGCCCTCAACCGGTTCATCGACGACATCTACAACGACCAGGCCGTCATCGCCGACGGCGTCTTCCCGGCCGAGCTGCTGGCCGACGCGGCCAACTACCGCGAGGAGTGCCGCGGCGTGCGCCCCAAGTTCGGCGTGTGGGCCCACATCAGCGGCAGCGACCTGGTGCGCGACGCTGACGGCACGGTCTACGTCCTCGAGGACAACCTGCGGGTGCCGTCGGGGGTCAGCTACCTGCTCGAGAACCGGCTGGTCTCCAAGCGCGCCTTCGCCGACCTGTTCGCGCACCAGAGCATCCAGCCGGTCGACGACTACCCCGACCAGCTCTTCCGGCTGCTGGCCTCGCTGGCTCCCGACCACGTCGTCGACCCCACCGTGGCGGTCCTCACGCCCGGCATGTACAACTCCGCGTACTTCGAGCACAGCTTCCTCGCCCACCGCATGGGCGTGCCGCTCGTCGAGGGCCGCGACCTGTTCGTGGGCGCCGACGACCACGTCTACATGCGCACGATCGCCGGGCCGCAGCGGGTCGACGTCGTCTACCGCCGCATCGACGACCTGTTCCTCGACCCCGAGGCGTTCGAGCCCGACTCGCGGCTCGGCGTCCCCGGTCTGATGCGGGCGTGGGCGGCCGGCAACGTCGCCATCGCCAACGCACCGGGCGCCGGCGTCGCCGACGACAAGGTCGTCTACGCCTGGGTGCCCGACCTGATCAGGTACTACCTCGACGAGGATCCGATCCTCCCCAACGTGCCCACCTACCGCTGCCTCTACGACGCCGAGCGGCGGTACGTCCTCGACCACCTGAGCGAGCTGGTGGTCAAGCCGGCCAACGAGAGCGGCGGCTACGGGCTGGTGATCGGCGACCGAGCCGGTGCCGGCGAGTTGGAGGCCGTGGCCCGGGCCATCGAGGCCGACCCCCGCCGGTGGGTGGCCCAACCGATCCTGGCCCTGTCGACGGCCCCGACCCTGTGCGACGGGGCGGTCGAGGGCCGCCACCTCGACCTGCGGCCGTTCATCCTCACGGGCCGGCACACCTACGTGACCCGCGGCGGCCTCACCCGGGTGGCCATGCGCAAGGGCTCGCTGGTCGTCAACTCGTCACAAGGGGGCGGCAGCAAGGACACGTGGGTGGTCGAGTGCTGACTCGGACCTGCGCGGCAAGCCGCCGGTTGACGTGCTGCTGTCACGGGTCGCCGAGCAGCTCTACTGGGCTGCCCGGTACATCGAGCGGGCCGAGGATACGGCGCGGGTCGTAGGCGAGCACACCCACCTGCTCGTCGACCTCCCCCTGTCGGTGCCCCTCACCTGGGAGCCGCTGCTCGCCGTCACGGGTGCCCGCCGACAGTTCGAGGCCAACTACACGTCGCCCGACGAGCGCCACGTCATCTCGTTCCTGCTGGCCGACAGCGACAACCCGTCCAGTGTGCTCGCCTCGGTGATCGCCGCCCGCGAGAACATGCGCACCGCCCGCGAGGTCATCCCCCGCGAGGCCTGGCAGGCGCTGAACGACCTGTACCTCTACGCCACCAGCCACCACGCCGAGGCTGTCGACCGGCGCAGCCGCGGCCGGTTCCTCGACAAGGTCGTGGCCGAATGTCAGCGGTTCGTCGGCATCGTCACCGGCACGATGAGCCGCGACGAGGCCTACCAGATGCTGCGCCTGGGCCGGGCCATCGAGCGGGCCGACATGACCACCCGGGTGCTCGACGTGCGCGCCGTGGCCCTGCTGGCCGGCCGCGCCGCGAGGAACGGCCACCGGCCCGGTGGGGACGGGCCCGAGCACGACGAGGTGCAGTGGGCAGCGGTCCTGCGCTCGCTGTCGGCCCTGCAGGCCTACCACCGCCGCCGGCGCGGCCCGGTCTCCGGGCACCCGACGGTGGCGTTCCTGGTGTGCGACCCCGACTTCCCGGGGTCGATCGCCCACTGCCTGGGCGAGGTCGAAGCCGTGATCGCCGACATCCCCCGTTCCCAGGGGGTCGACACGGCGGCGCGGTCCGCGGTGCGCACCCTGGCGGCCGTGGCCGACGTGCCCCTCGATCGGCTGCACGACGGTCTCGACGACGTGCAGGTGGCGATCGACGTCGTGCACGAGGCGGTCCAGGCGACCTACTTCCCGCCGCCCCCCGACGACGGCGCGACCGGGACCACGCCCCGCATCGTGGCCGTCGACGTGCGAGGCGAGGGTCCCGGCGCCGGCGCAGACGCCGGCTCGGGCAACGAGTAGCGCGGTGGCCACGTCGATCCCGGCCTACTTGGCGTCTCCGGCCGACGCGACCACCGGCCGCCGTGACCTGGCCGTCGATCCAGCCGGCGACCTCCGACCCGGGTGGCGCCACGTGCTCCCCGGGCTGGCGGCCCTGGGGCCCGACGAGCTCTCCCGGCGCCAACGGGCGGCCGACCGGCTGATGCGGGCCGAGGGCGCCGGCGTGGTGCTGCACGAGGACGCCGACCACACCCTGACCCCGTGGGGCATCGACGTCGTCCCGCTCGTCGTCGACGCGGCCGCGTGGGCCGGCATCGCCCGGGGGCTGATCGAGCGGGCCCATGTCCTGGCCGCCGTCCTCGCCGACCTCCACGGCCCCCGCCACGTGCTGCGAGCCGGCGTGGTGCCCGTCGAGGCCGTCGCCCGCCACGCGACGACGTTGTGGTCGGCCTGGCACCAGGGGCCCGAGCCCTCCCTGATCGTGGCCGGCGCCGACCTCGTCGTCGACAGCGACGGTCGGCTGCGGGTCGTGGCCGACCACACCGACGTGCCGTCGGGTGAGGGGCACGCGCTCCTCGCCCGGTCGATCAGCGCCCGGGTGCTACCCCACGCCAGCCCGGGGGTCGAGGTCGCGGGCCACCGCGACTACCTGCAGGCGCTGCGGGCCGCGCTGGCCGCCACCGCGCCCGCCCAGCGGGCCAGCCCACGCACCGTGGTGGTCACCGGCGCACCCGACGCCCCCGGCTACGTCGAGGACGCTCACCTGGCCACCAACCTCGGCTACCACCTGGCCGAGAGCGCAGACGTCGTCGTGCGGGGCGGGCGGGCCTGGCTGCGGTCGCTCGAGGGGCCGGAGCCCATCGACGTGCTGCTCCGCCGCCTGCCCGAGGCCGCGCTCGACCCCGTCGAAGACGACCGGGTCACCGGCGCCGGCGTGGCGGGCGTCGTCGAGGCCGTGCGGGGCGGCGGCGTGGCGGTGGTCAACCCCCACGGCACCGGTGTCGCCGCGTCCACCGCGCTGCGGCCGTTCCTCGACGACGCGGCGCGGTTCCTGACCGGGCGCCCGCTGCAGCTCCCCACGGTCGCGTGCCTGTGGTGCGGCGACGCCGACCACCGGCGGGCCGTGACCGCGGCACCGGAGAGGTACGTCCTGCACGACACCGACCCGCTGGCGGGCGAGTCGTCGGCCGCCCCCGCCGAGCTGGGCGACGGCGAGGTGGCCGCCTGGCTGGCCCGGATCGAGGCCGAACCCGAGCGCTACGTCGCCCAGGAGGTCACCGCCCCGGGCACGGCGCCGCGCATCGGCCCCGGCGGCGAGCTCCGGCCGGCCCCGGTGTCTCTGCGCACCCAGGTCCTGCTGGGTGGAGAGAGGCCCATGGTGCTGCCGGGCGGGCACGGCCGGCTGGTCGACACCCGGGGGCCCATCGCCAGCCGGCCCCGCGGCATCGGCAAGGACGTGTGGGTGGTCGAACGTGCCGGGCGCGAGCGGGTCCAGGTGCACGCCGCCGAGCGCGCCGTCCCCCAGGTCGACCTTCGCCGCTCGCTGCCCACCCGATCCGCCGAGGCCCTGTACTGGACGGGCCGCACGGCCGAGCGGGCCGAGATGGCCGCCCGCGCCATCCTGGTGATGCTGACCCGGCTTCCGGGCGCAGAGCCCGACGAGGACGACGTGGCCGCCGCGCGCCGGGGGCTGCGGGCGGTGTCGGGCGGCATCCCCGCCTCGGTAGGTCCCGGCAGCGATCCCGGCATCGGGCTCGAGGTGCGCGACGCCCTCGGCGGCCGCGCCGGGTCGGTGGTCGACAGCCTGCGGACGACGGTGTTCAACGCGCGGACCGCACGCCAACTCCTGTCCGCCCGCACCTGGCGGCTGCTGGCCATGCTCGACGCAGAGGCCGACGCGCTCGACAAGCTCGCCGGCGATCCCGGCCTCGGCCTCGACCGGGCGGGCCTGGCCGCCTTCGACGCCACCGAGGCGCTCGACCGGGTGCTCGTGCCGCTCGCCGCGCTGTCGGGCCTGGCCAACGAGAGCGTCGTGCGCGGTCCGGGCTGGCGCTTCCTCGACATCGGGCGCCGCCTCGAGCGCTCGCTGCTGGTCCTGGGCCTGGTGGAGGCGATGTTCGAGCCCGACGGCGGGAGCGAACATGGGCCTGGCCAGGCCGGGCGGTGCAGCCCGGTGCGGGGCGACCTGGCGCTCGCTGCCTGCGAGAGCCTGGTGGCCTACCGGCGGCGCTACCGCAGCGACGTGACGCTCGACGCGCTGGGCGACCTGCTGCTGGCCGACCGCGACAACCCCCGCTCGGTGCGGTTCCAGCTCGACCAGCTGGTCGTCGACCTCCACGACCTGCCGGACCGGCCGGTGCGGCGCACGCAGATCGCCGCGGTCCGTTCGGCCCAGCGCGAGCTCGAGGTCCGCCTGCCGCTCGGGTCGCGGGGCGGGGTCGACGGCCTGGGGCCGGTGGGCGCACTGGTGCTGGCGGTGCGGGGGTCGCTGCTGACCGTCGGCGACCTGGTGCCCCAGGGATGGTTCACCGAGCGGCCCCGGCGGCTGCGATGACCCGCAGCTTCCGCGTCACCCATCGCACCCGCTACCACTACGACCAGCCCGTTGCGGTGGGCCACACGATCGCGCGGCTCGTCCCCCGGCGGCTCCCCCACCAGCGGGTGGCCGCGGCGGCGGTAGTCGTCGCGCCCGCCCCGTCCCACACGCGCGATCACGTCGACGGCCTGGGCAACGTGGTCACCTACGTGGCCGTCGACGAGCCCCACGACGACCTGGAGGTGACCGCCACCAGCGAGGTCGAGGTCGACCCGCGCCCGGTGCCCGGCGGCGGCTGGCACCTCCCGTGGGAGGACGCGGTCGCCGCCACCGGCCACGACCTGAGCGACGACGGCCTGCTGGCCCGCCTGTGCCGGCTGGGTTCGCCACTCGTGCCCCGGCGCGACGACCTGCGGGCCTTCGCCGCGGTCGAGTTCTCTCCCGGGCGCCCTCTGGGCGAGGCCGCCGCCGCGCTGTCGGGGCGCATCCACGAGACCTTCGAGTTCGTGCCCGGTGCCACCGACGTGACCACCCCGGTCCACCACGTACTGGCCGAACGGCGGGGCGTGTGCCAGGACTTCGCCCATGTGCTGCTCGGCGGCCTGCGGTCCCTCGGCCTGGGCGCCCGCTACGTGAGCGGCTACCTCGAGACCGAGCCACCGCCCGGGCAGCCGCGCCTGGTGGGAGCGGACGCCTCGCACGCCTGGGTCGGCGTGTACGTGCCCGGGTCGGGCTGGGTCGACCTCGACCCCACCAACGGGCTGGTGCAGCCCCGGCACCACGTGACCATCGGCTGGGGCCGCGACTACACGGACGTCGTGCCCGTCCGTGGCGTCGTGTTCGGTCCCCCAGCGGGTCAGGAGCTCACCGTGTCGGTCGACGTCGCCCCGCTGTGACCGCCGCCCCCCTCACCCCCGGGGCAGGCCCGCGATCCACTCCCACGCCGCGTCCACCTGGGCACGTAGGTCGGCGACCACACCGCTGTTGTCGATCACGCGGTCGGCTCGGGCCAGGCGCTCGTCGCGCGTCGCCTGTCGGGCCATGCGGGCCCGCACGTCGCCCTCGCGCATGCCCCGGTGCTCGACCAGGCGGCCCACAGCCACCTCGGGGTCGACGTCGACCACCAGCAGCCCGGCCACCGGGTAGGCGCTCTTCGACTCGACCATGAGCGGGACGTCGAGCACCACCACCTCGTCGGACTGGTCCAGCTCCTCCATCCGGCGCAGGATCTCGGCCCCGACCGCCGGGTGGACGATGGCGTTGAGGTCGGCCAGCGCCTGCGAGTCGCCGAACACCAGGTCGGCCACCGCCGCCCGGTCGAGCGAGCCGTCGTCGGCCACGATGCCGGGCCCGAACCGCGCGACCATGGCATCGAACACGGCCGTGCCCGGCTGCTGCACGTCGCGCACGATGGCGTCCGCGTCGACCACGACGGCGCCCTTGGCGGCGAGCAGGGCCGACACAGTGGACTTGCCCGACCCGATGCCCCCGGTGAGACCGATGACCAGCACGGCGCCGGACGTTAGCGGAGGGCGTGGAACGCGCAGAAGCGGGGGCTGTCGCCCCCGCTCCCGTGCGGTTCAGTGGCCAGCGATGATCGCGCTACTCGGCGTCGCCCTCGGCCGCGGGAGCGTCGTCGGCAGCCGGCTCTGCCGCTGGGGCCTCGGCGACGTCGGCCGTACCCTCGGGAGGTGCCGGAGGCGCCCCCTCGGGAGGTGCCGGAGGCGCCCCCTCGGGAGCCGTGCCACCCTCGGCGTAGTACTCGGCCCAGGCCTCGTCGGCCTCGGGTGAGTGCTCCACGGTCGGGCCGATGTAGTTGCCCTGGTCGTCGTAGGCGTGCTCGCCGAAGTGCTCCTGGTACTCGGCGGCCACGATGCCACCCTCGGCGGCCTGCTTGATCGACAGGCTGATGCGCCGGCGCTGCAGGTCGAGGTCGATGATCTTGACCCACAGCTCTTCGCCGGGGGTGACCACCTGCTCGGGCAGGTCGACGTGGTGCGCCGACATCTCGGAGATGTGGACCAGGCCCTCGATGCCGTCGCCCACCTGGACGAACGCACCGAACGGCACCAGCTTGGTGACCCGGCCGTAGACCAGCTCGCCCACGCGGTGGCTGGTGGCGAACTCCTGCCACGGGTCCTGCTGGGTGGCCTTGAGCGACAGGCTGATGCGCTCGCGGGACAGGTCGACGTCGAGCACCTGCACCTCGACCTCGTCGCCCACGGCCACGACCGAGCCCGGGTGGTCGACGTGCTTCCACGACAGCTCGGACACGTGGATGAGACCGTCCATGCCGCCCAGGTCGACGAACGCACCGAAGTTGACGACGCTGGACACGACGCCCTTGCGGGTCTCGCCCGGCTTGAGGTTGGCGAGGAAGTCCTCGCGCTGCTCGCGCTGGGTCTCTTCCAGCCAGGCGCGGCGCGACAGCACGACGTTGTTGCGGTTCTTGTCGAGCTCGATGATCTTGGCCTCGAGCGACTTGCCCACGTAGGGCTGCAGGTCGCGCACCCGGCGCAGCTCGACGAGCGAGGCGGGAAGGAAGCCGCGCAGCCCGATGTCGAGGATGAGGCCACCCTTGACGACCTCGATGACCGGGCCGGACACGACCCCGTCCTCTTCCTTGACGCGCTCGATGTCGCCCCAGGCCCGCTCGTACTGGGCCCGCTTCTTGGACAGGACGAGCCGGCCGTCCTTGTCTTCCTTGGTGAGGACCAGAGCCTCGATCTCGTCGCCCATCGACACGACCTCGTTGGGGTCGACGTCGTTGCGGATCGACAGCTCGCGGCTGGGGATCACACCCTCGGACTTGTAGCCGATGTCGAGGAGCACCTCGTCACGGTCGACCCGCACCACCGTCCCCGTCACGATCGCGCCGTCCTCGACAGAGACGAGGGTGGCGTCGATGGCGTCGGCAAAGCTGCCGCCGAGGTCGTCGTCGACGATCTGGCGGGGGGTGTAGCCGCTCTCGGGCGCCTGGGCCTCGTCGCTCGAACTGTCTGTCGAGGCGGCGGGGTCAGGGTCGGGAGCGGTCGAGTCGGTTGTCTGGACGTCGGACACGAACTAGTCGGCTTTCTTCGGGGGCAAGGGTCTTCGGAATGGCTGGTGCCTCGCGGGCGAGGGACCAGCGCATGGGCGCGCCGGAACGCGTGGAGAAGCAGCGTAGCAGCCCCTTGCTGGGCACCGCTACGGCCCGTGACGACAGATCGACACGGATCGCGCACCGCGAATCGGCCCTGCAGCCGACGCTAGGGGCGCCGGGCGACCAGCAGGAACTCGGGCGTGTCGATCGACGGCGGCGCCGCCGCGTAGGCCCCGGGCGTCACCGACCAGATGGCCGTCACCTCCAGCCCCGCGCCGCCGGCCAGCAGGCGGAGCTCGCGGGGTGTGAAGCACGTGGTCCACAGGTCGGCCGGCACCGGGGAACCTGCCTCGTCGCGCACCTCGGTGACCTCGTGGTTGACGCCCGTCTCGGCGTCGAAGGTGTCGGCGTCCTCGAGCCACCGCACCTGGAAGTAGGCCGAGAAGGCCGACACCGCGGCGACGCCCCCCGGGCGCAGTGCCCGGGCGATGCCGGCCAGCACCTCGCGGTCACCATCCAGCGGCGCCGCCGGGCCGCCGGACAGCCCGAACGCGCCCTGGCACAGCGAGATGGCCGCATCGAACTCGGCGTCGAAGGCCAGCGCCCGGGCGTCGGCGCGCACGAAGCTCGCGCCCGGCGGCGAGTCGCGGGCGGCCAGGTCGACGAATCGCTGGCTGATGTCGACGCCGACGACCTCGATGCCCTGCTCGGCCAGGGCGTGGGCGTGGCGGCCCGGCCCGCACCCGACGTCCAGCACCCGCATGCCCGGGCCGAGA
Organism: uncultured Acidimicrobiales bacterium; assembly: GCA_963735395.1. Lineage (GTDB taxonomy): Bacteria > Actinomycetota > Acidimicrobiia > Acidimicrobiales > VFJN01 > ZC4RG19. The sequence continues at coordinate 79,491 of CAVTKV010000008.1, forward strand.
GCCAGCGCGTCGACCAGGAACCCCACCTCCTGCCGGGTCCCCTTGGTGAACGAGTACCGCAGGTAGGCGTCGCCCAGGTGGTCGGCGAGCGGTTCGAACCAGTGGTCGGGTGCCGGCATCCGTCCGATCCTGGCACGCGGACGGTCGACCACCCGGGGGTTCCGATCCTCCCCGCGGTCCGGCAAGCTGACCGTCATGGACGTCGTCATCGCCGGAGGCCACGGGCAGATCGCGCTGCGCCTCGAGCGCCTGCTGTCCGGAGCGGGACACCGCCCCCGCGCCATCATCCGCAACCCCGATCACGCCGGGGACGTCGAGGCGGCCGGCGGCGAGCCCGTGGTGCTCGACCTCGAGGCCGTGGCCGGCCTGGCCGAGCTCACCGACGCCGTGCGGGGCGCCGACGCCATCGTCTTCGCGGCGGGCGCCGGTCCGGGCAGCGGTCCCGAGCGCAAGCGCACGGTCGATTACGGGGCCGCGGTGAAGCTGATCGCGGCGGCGGATGCGGCGGAGGTCGACCGCTACGCGATGGTGTCGACCCTGGGCGCCGACACGCCCGAGGCGAGGGACGACGCCATGCGCCCCTACTTCGAGGCAAAGCGCGAGGCCGAGGACGCCCTGCGGGCCAGCGACCTGGCCTTCACGATCGTCCGCCCGGGGTCGCTCACGAACGACCCCGGTACGGGGCGGGTCACGATCACCGAGCACCTGGACGGGTGGGGCTCCATCCCTCGCGACGACGTGGCCGCGGTCCTGCTGGCGATCCTGGTCGACGGCCGGGCGATGGGTCGCACGATCGAGCTGATCTCGGGCGCCACTCCCATCGCGGACGCCCTCGCCGCGCTGGGCTGACCACGGCTGGGCTCAGTGCGGGCTCGGGCCGTCAGCGCAGCGAAGGACGACGCACCGTCACCCGCGTCCCGGGCACAGCGGTACTCAGCTCGGTGATGTCACCGGGGTCGGACGTCACGACTATCGCCACCTCTGCGTCCGCGCACACACCAACGACGTGCGCATCAGCGAGCCGCTCGGATCCCGAGCGAGTGCTGTGCAGGATGGCGCCGACGCGCTTGGCCAACTGCTCGTCGGTCGGAACAACTCGGATGCGTTGACCACCTCGTCGTCGCGCGATCGCCGACTCCGCGCGGCGGGTCCGATCAGCGCCTCGGCACACTTCGGCCAGCGTCACCGCCGCGCAGCGGACCTCGCCTCCGGCAGAGAGCGTGCGGTCCAGGAGTGCCCAGAGCTTCGGACTGCGGTGGCCCGCGTCGAGAGCGTCGAAGGCCGCCGCGTCGAGAACGACGACCGGGTTTGTCATGCGGCACCACGACGGTGTGTGGCCGGCCCGTTGGCCCGGCCCATTGCTTCGTCGAGAACGGCGTCAGCCGCTGCATAGTCCGCGGGCGACGGCGAACCGTGCTCCTCGTAAAGCTCGTCCAGCCACTCCCGCAGTGCCCGTCGGTGCAGTTCGACGTCGACGGATTCGCGCAGGGCGGCGTTGGCGGCCGCCGACACGCTCGGCGAGTCCATCTGCTTGAGGGCCTCGACGATGTCCTCATCGAGGTTCAGCGTGACGCGGCGCTTCTTCATACGAACATCATAACGACGGGGGCCGCGCCTTCTCGACGCGACAGTTCAGCCCTTGGCGTCGGCCCAGGTGGCGCCGAAGGACAGGTTGACCTCGAGCGGCACGCTCAGCTCGACCGCCCCCGACATGGCGTCGACGACGAGCTTGGCCGCGGCGTCGTGCTCGGCCGGCGGCACGTCGAGCAGCACCTCGTCGTGGACCTGGAGGATGAGCACGCTGCTCATGGCCGTGTCCTCGAGCGCCGTCTCGATGCGTACGAGCGCCACCTTGAAGATGTCGGCGGCCAAACCCTGGATGCCGGCGTTCATCGCCTGGCGCTCGCCCGCCTGGCGGATGCGGAAGTTGGGCGACGACAGCTCGGGGATCTGTCGGCGACGGCCGAACAGCGTCTCGGTGTAGCCCCGCTGGCGGGCCTCGGCCACCGTGCGGTCCATGTAGTCGCGCACGGCCGGGAAGGCCTCGAAGTAGGCGGCCAGGATCAGCGCCGCCTCCTCGGTCTCGATGTTGAGGCGTTGGCCCAGGCCGTACGCCTCCATGCCGTAGGCCAGCCCGTAGCTGACCATCTTGGCCTTGGACCGCTGCTCGATCGACACGTCATCGGGCTCGACGCCGAAGATGCGCGACGCCGTCTCGGTGTGGATGTCGCGCCCCGCCCTGAAGCTCTCGATCAGGCCGGGATCCTGGGCCAGGTGGGCGATGCAGCGCAGCTCGATCTGGTTGTAGTCGGCCACCAGCAGCTCGCAGCCGGGCGCGGGCACGAAGGCGCGCCGGAACTCGCGCCCGATCTCGCTGCGGACCGGGATGTTGTGCAGGTTGGGTTGGTCGGACGACAGCCGGCCGGTGCGGGCCACGGTCTGGTTGAACGTGGCGTGGATGCGACCGTCGGGGGCCACCTCGGCCAGCAGGCCGTCGCCGTAGGTCGAGCGCAGCTTCTCGACCTCTCGGTAGGCCAGCAGGTGGTCGACGATCGGGTGCTGGCCGGCCAGCTTCTCGAGCGACGAGGCGTCGGTCGAGTAGCCGGTCTTGGTCTTCTTCTGGGGGGTCAGGCCCAGCTTGTCGAAGAGGATCTCGCGGAGCTGCGGGGTGGAGTTGACGTTGAACTCGCCGATGTCGGCGTCGTCCCAGATGGCCTGGCGCAGGCGGTCGACCTCGGACGTCAGCCGGTCGCGCAGGCCCCGCAGCTCGTCGGCGTCGACGCCCACTCCGGCGTGCTCCATGCGGGCGAGCACGCGGACGAGCGGCACCTCGATGTCGTCGTACAGGCCGCGCAGCGCCTGGCCGTCAAGCGCCTGTGTCAGCGGCTCGATGAGTCGCTCGACCGCCAACGCGTAGCGGGCAGTGCGCAGCGCGGCGCTGATGCCCGAGCCGTCCAGGTCGAGCTGGCCCTCGGCCGCGGCGCCGTCGGCGGGCAGCTCGGCGCTGGCGTAGCGGCGGAGCACCTCGTCGAGCAGGTAGCGCGACTCGGCGGGGTCGAGCAGGTAGGCGGCGATGGCCGTGTCGAGCCCCAGGTAGCGCACGTCGACGCCGACGTCGAGCAGCGACCGCATGAGCGCCTTGGCCTGGTGGGCGGCCACGGGCCGGCCGCCGTCTTCGCGGAGCGCGACCAGGGCGGACAACGCCGCCCGCACCGACTGGTCGGCCAGCACCTCGGCGGGCACCCATGCCACCTCTCCCCCGGCGGCGTCGGCGACGAACGCGATGCCCTCGAGCGGCGTGCGCCCCTCGCTGCCCGTCCACGCGGCCGCCACGGCCAGCGGCTCGCCGGCGGCATCGGCTCGGGCGGCGTCGAGCGCGGCCACCGCGGCGGCCGGCGTGTCGAGCTCGCGCACCTCGGCCTCGATGACCTCGGCCGGCTGGCCGCCGAGGCCCAGGTCTTCTCCCAGGGCCTCGGTCAGGCGCTCGGCCAGGCTGTGGAACTCGAGGAAGTCGAACAGCCGGCGCACCTCGTCCACGTCGGCGGGGCGGCGGTCGAGCTCGTCGACGGTGGCGCCCACCGGGGCGTCGCAGACGAGCTTCATGATCTCGGCGTTCTGGCGGACGCTGGCCTCGTGCTCGGCCAGGTTGGACCGCAGCTTGGGCGTCTGTTCGTCGAGGTGCTGCGAAGATGCCGTCGAGCCCGCCGTACTTGTTGATGAGTTTGGCCGCGGTCTTCTCGCCGACGCCGGGCACCCCGGGCAGGTTGTCGGACGGGTCGCCCCGCAGCGCCGCGTACTGCCGGTACAGACCGGGCGTGACGCCGGTGCGTTCCTCGATGCCGGCCTCGTCGTAGAGCACGTAGTCGGACACGCCCCGCCGGTTGTACAGGACCTTGACGTGGGGGTCCTCGACCAGCTGGTAGACGTCACGGTCGCCGGTGACGACGATGACGTCGAGCCCGGCGTCGCGCCCCTGGGTGGCCAGGGTGGCGACGATGTCGTCGGCCTCGTACCCCGGCAGCTCGAGCACGGTGATGCCCAGGGTCTCCACCACCTGGCGCACCAGGCCCATCTGCTGGCGCAGGATGTCGGGCGCCGTCTCGCGGTTGGCCTTGTAGGTGTCGAGCTGCTCGTGGCGGAACGTGGGCTCGGGCCGGTCGAACGCCACCGCCATGCGCCGGTGGCCGTGGTCGCGCATCAGGTTGATGAGCATCGACGTGAAGCCGAACACGGCGTTGGTGACCTGGCCCGAGGCGGTGGCCAGGTCGGTGGGCAGGGCGAAGAACGCTCGGTAGGTGAGCGAGTTCCCGTCGATGAGGAGGAGCGGATCGTCGGCCACGGGACGATCCGCTACGCGTCGGGCTTGATGTCGCCGTCGATGATGCGCTGGCTGACGTCGCGCATCGTGACCCGCTCGGACATGGCGCGCTTCTGGATGAAGCCGAACGCGGCGTTCTCGTTCATGCCGAACTCGTCCATGAGCTTGCCCTTGGCCCGGTCGACGATCTTGCGGGTCTCGAGCTGCTCCTCGAGGCTGGCCGTCTGGTCGTGCAACGCCCGGATCTCCTTGAAACGCCCGAGTGCCACCTCGACCGCGGGGACCAGCTCGCTGCGCTCGAACGGCTTGACCAGATAGGCGAGCGCGCCGGCGTCGCGCGCCTGCTCGATGAGGTCGCGCTGGCTGAACGCCGTGAGGATGAGCACCGCGGCGCGGCGCTCGCCCGCGATCTCGCGAGCGGCGGCCAGGCCGTCGAGGCCCGGCATCTTGATGTCGAGGATGGCGAGGTCGGGCTCGAGCTCGCGCACGAGCTTGACCGCCTCGTCGCCACGGCCGGTCTCGCCGACGACCTCGTAGCCCTCTTCCTCGAGGGTCTCTTTCAGGTCGAGGCGGATGATGGCCTCGTCCTCGGCGATGACGACGCGTGTAGCCAAGGGCGTTCCTTTCGATCGACTTTGATCTTCTAGCGCGACTTCGACTCGGCCACGAACCGGTCGAGCAGCTCGTCCTGGTCGCGCTCCAACTTGGCGATCTCGGCTTCGACCTTGGCCCGGTGCTTGCGCATCGCCTCGGCATGGCGGTCGGCCTGCCGGTGGTCATGGTCGGCGACCGGCGTCTCGGACACCAGGGCGCGGAGACGCGCGTCGTCCGCGGCGTCGGCGAGATGGGTGAGTTGCTCGGCACTGACCTCGAGCTCGCCACGCAACTGCCGGAGCCGTTCGCCGACCTGGCTGAGGCGCCGCTCGACCGACGACTTGGACATGGGTCGAGTTTAGGGGGCGCGACGCACCCGCCCTGCCGTCTTGTCGCCGATCGCTCGGGCCGACCGCCGACGACCGCGCCCGCTGCCACTGTGCGCGCGGAACATCGATGCTCCGGGACCCACGGAGACCAGCTCCGGCGGGTACCGTGCGCCGCGATGGCCACCGACCCCTGGGGCATCGACGATGGGTACTTCGACGTGGCCGGCACCTGGCACCCCACGCCCCCGGACACGCGCGCCGCCCTGCGGGCGGCGATGCACGGCGACCCCGGGGCCGACGCGCCACCCGTTCCCGGTCGGCCACTGTGGGTGGTGCGAGCGGGCGCCCCGGAGTCGCTGTGGGGCGCCTGCGAGCTCCGCCTCGAGACCGGAGACACCCGGCGGGCCGAGGCCTCGCTCCCGACCGACCTGCCCATCGGCTACCACGAGCTCCACCCCCTCGACGGCGGGCCGGCCACGCGCCTGATCGTCACGCCCGGCCGGTGCCACCTGCCCCACGACCTGCGCGCCTGGCTCCTGTCGGTGCAGCTCCCCGGATGCCGCTCGGCCGAGAGCTGGGGCATCGGCGACCTCGCCGACCTCCGGGCCATCGGCACGTGGGCGGCGGGCCGAGGCGCCGGCATGGTGGCCGTCAACCCGCTCCACGCCCCGCTGCCAGTCGACCACGTCGAACCGAGCCCGTACTTCCCGTCGAGCCGGCGGTGGTCGAACCCGCTCGGCCTGCGGGTCGAGGAGCTGCCCGGGGCCGCCGGCGATGCCACCGTCGGCGAGCTCGGCGCCCGCGCCCGGCGGCTCAACGGCGCGCCTCTCGTCGACCGCGACCAGGTGTGGGACCTCAAGCGCCGGGCGCTGGAGCTGTTGTGGCAACGCCTCGGCACCGACTTGCGCTTCGACCGCTGGCGCGACGAGATGGGCGACGAGCTCGAGACGTACGCCCGGTTCTGTGCCCTCGCCGAGCACCACCGGGCCGGGTGGCACGACTGGCCGGACGAGCACCGCCACCCCGGCCGGCCGGGGGTGGCGTCGTTCGCCGCCGAGCGCGCCGGCCGCGTCGCCTTCTGGGCCTGGGTCCAGTTCCTCGTCGACGACCAGCTGCGCCGAGCCGAGGAGCCGCTGCCGCTGCTCACCGACCTGGCCATCGGCGTCGACCCCGACGGTGCCGACGCGTGGGCCATGCAGGACCTGCTGGCCGAGGGTGTGCGGGTCGGCGCCCCGCCGGACGAGTTCAACCGGGCCGGCCAGGACTGGGGGCTCCCACCCTTCGTGCCGCACGCGCTGCGCGCGGCGGGGTACGCACCTCTGGCGTCACTGTGGCGGGCGGCGATGGGCCATGGCGGCGGCCTGCGGATCGACCACGCGATGGGCCTGTTCCGCCTGTTCTGGATCCCGCCCGGCGCGGGGCCGACCGACGGCGCCTACGTCCGCTACCGGGGCGACGAGATGCTGGCCGTGCTCGCCATCGAGAGCGTCCGCGCCGCAGCCGTCATCGTGGGCGAGGACCTGGGCACCGTCGAGCCCGAGGTGCGGACCGCGCTGAGCGACGCCGGCCTGCTGTCCTACCGGCTCGTGTGGTTCGAGGACGGTCCGCCGGACGACTACCCGGTCCAGGCGCTCGCGGCCATGACCACCCACGACCTGCCGACGGTGGCCGGCGTCTGGTCGGGCGACGACGCCGCCGATCAGCGCGCCGCCGGCATCGAGCCCGACGAGGGCGCGCTCGAGCGCCTGAGGGGCAGGCTGATGGGCCTGACCGGCCTGGGCCCGGATGCGCCGCTGGACGAGGTGATCGTGGCCGCCCACGAGCGCCTCGCCCGCGCACCGAGCTCGCTCGTCGCCGCCACGATGGAGGACGCCCTGGCCCTGCGCCAGCGCCCCAACCTGCCGGGCACCAGGGACGAGCGCCCCAACTGGTCGACCACGCTGCCCCTGCCCCTGGCCGAGGTGTTCACCGACCCCCTGGTGTCACGCGTCATCAACGCGATGCACCGCTGACCGTCAGGAGCCGGTCGTGGACCAGTGCCACGGCTCGCTCGGCAGGTTGTACAGCCCGTAGCTGGCGGCGTTGTCGGCCAGCCAGCGGTAGCACGAACCAGAGCGCGAGCGAACCAGCGACCCGTCGCAGCTGAAGTCGATGGCCAGCCCACGTTCGTGCATCGACATGCCCGGACGGGCCGTCGGCGGCGAGCAGCTGCTGGAGGGCATCTCGTAGATGGCGTAGTTGCTGGTTCCGCAGTGGGCTCGCCGGAGCTCGATCTGCCGGGCGCGATCCCGGTAGCCGCTCCCGGTGAGGCTGACACCGTCCGCCTCGGCAGCCGTCAGCAGTCGGTCGACCTGGTCCGCGATCGTGGAGCTGACGGTGATGCCCTGCACCGTCGTCAACCCGAGGTCGGACAACATGTCCGGCGGGCGCATGCCTGAACCGCGGGGGGCCGTCGCCACGCCGGCGGTCCCGCTGGGACCGGGCAAGTCGTCGGCGGTCCCGTTCGGGTCGGGTGGGACCTCGGCAGCCTCGTGGACGCCGACGATGTGGCCCTGGTCGTTGATGCCGAGCGCCAGGGACCTCGGCGCGCCCGGGAACGCGATCGGCGTGAAGGGGCCCTCGGCGCCGTCCGCCAGCAGGAAGCCGCGGGCTCCCGTCCTGTTGGGATCGTCGGCGGTGTAGCCCACGATCTGGCCGCCGTCGTTGATGCCGAAGGGGATGGTGGTCTGGGCGCCGGGAGCGGAGAAGGTCGTGTAGCGGCCGTCGCTCAGCAGGAACCCGTGCATCTCGCCCGCGGCGTCTCGCCTCAGGCCGACCACCTCCCCGCGGTCGTTGATGTCGACGGGTGTCGCTGCCGTGCCACGGGGGGTGTCGACTCGGCTGAACCGGCCGTTGCGCCACACGAAGCCGTGCGTCCGTCCCCGGGCGTCGACGTAGTAGCCCACCACGTGACCGCGGTCGTTGATGCCGGTCGGCAGGGTGTCCACGGCGTCGGGGTAGTCGATCTTGGTGACCTCGTCGCCGTCCCGCAGGTAGCCGCGGACCCTGGCGCTGTCGTCGACGAACGGGGTGTCCTCGCTGTAGCGCCCCACGATCTGGCCGCGATCGTTGATCTTGACGGCTTCCGTTCCCCGGGCGCCCCCGACGTCGAAGATGGTGATCCTGCCGGTCTCGTCACGGACGAACCCGGACTCACCGTCCGGTCGGATGTACTCACCCGTGACGTCCCCGCGATCGTTGATGCCGCTCGGGAAGATCTCCACGGAGGTGGCGCGCGGTTCGAACGCGGTGTAGCGACCGTCGCTGAACAGGAAGCCGGGCACGTCGTTGTCGGTCGCGTCCCTGCCCGACGCGCCCGCCGGGGCCCACGCGGTCGTGGTGACGACGGCCACGACCGCGGCGGCGAGCCCTGTTCCGACACGACGGACGCTCGTGCTCCTCGCGCTGACCCAGGACACGTCCGGACCCCTCTCCGATCGATCGGCTGTCTCGACTCCGAGCACATTCGGAGCCGGCCGCCGATCCGGATCGCGTCACGCGGGAGGAGTCACGTGTCCTCGGCGCCGTGCACCGCCGATCGCAGCAGCTCACGCACCTTGTCGTCGCTCACCTGGGTGAAATCGCCATACCACGGCCCGACGGCCCGGAACCCGGGCGGGGTGAGCACGCACTCGAGGCGGTCGGCCACCGTGCTCACCGCGTCAGCCGCCTCGGCCGACGCCACCGGCACCGCCGCGACGAGCAAGCGCGGGGCCCGACGGCGCACGACGTCGACGGCCACTCGCATCGTCGCGCCCGTCGCCATGCCGTCGTCGACGATCACGACCGTGCGCCCCTCGAGCGACTCGGCCTCGCGCCCGCCACGAAGCTCTCCGGCGCGCCGGGCGAGCACGGCCACATGGCGCCGGGCGAGCTCGGCCACCTCCTGGCCCGACAGGCCGACCGCGGCGATGACCGACGGGTTGAGCGCCACGTGACCGTCGTCGGCGACGGCGGCCAGAGCGAGCTCCTCGTGCCCGGGCACCCCCACCTTGCCGACCACGAGCACGTCGAGCGGGGCCCCGAGCGCGCTCGCCACCTCCGCCGCCACCGGCACCCCGCCCCGCGGCAGCCCGAGCACCACCAGGTCACCCCGGTCGCCCGCCAGGTCGGCGAGCCGATCGGCCAGCCGACCTCCGGCATCTCGACGGTCGGCGAACGGCGGGGCCATGCGCCCCATTGTGTTCCCGCTGCGACGATGAGCAAGACACGGATGCGGGTGGCCGCCGCTCCTGTCCCCCCATGTCGTCGCGATGGCAGCCGGGAGACCTGATCGTCCGCCGAGCACCCGCAAAGCTCGAACGCATGTTCGGCTAACCTGTCGACGTGCGCCCCGACCACGAGGTGGCCCTCGTCTTCCAGCTCCATGAGGCCGGCCTCTCCCAGGCCAGGATCGCTCGACGCGTCGGCATCTCCCGAGCAACGGTGCGCGACTGGCTCGGCGATGGCGAGCTGGCCACGCTCGACCGGCCGATGCGTCGAGCGCGTATCCACGTGCCAAATGTCGACCGGTGCCCCTTGACCGCTGACCTTGACGAGCCAGCGTTTGCGTACCTGCTCGGGCAGTACCTCGGCGACGGTTGCGTCAGCAAGGTCGGGCGAAGCTACCGGCTACGCATCTCGTGTTGCGACGACTACCCGGACATCATGAGCGAGACCGCCAAGATGATCCGGCGCACGCTCCCCGGCCACAAGGTCGGGTTCAGCCAGCGGCCGGGGTGCACCGAGGTGTACGCCACGTCGCTCCACTGGCCGTGCCTCGTGCCTCATGGGCCGGGCAGGAAGCACCTACGGTCCATCGAGCTCACCGACTGGCAGCGCGAGATCGCCCTCGACCGTCACCCCGACCGTCTCCTGCGGGGGCTCATCCACTCGGACGGGTGCCGCTGTATCAACCGCATCAACCGTCAGGACCGCGTGTACGAGTATCCCCGCTACCTGTTCACCAACAAGTCGACAGACATCAGGGCGATCTACCTCGAGGCATGCGCTCGCGTCGGTGTGGATGCACGGCCCAACAACAGGTGGAGCATCTCCGTTGCCCGACGCGAGGCGGTCGAGAGGCTCGACAAGATCGTCGGGCCGAAGTCGTGACCTGTGCGTGCGGGCGGTGGGATTCGAACCCACACTTGCGGCTGTTTGAGAGCCGTGCCTCTGCCGTTGGGCTACGCCCGCAGACAGACGAGCCTACCCTTCCGGCATGCGTCGGCTGATCCTCGTTGCGTTGGGTCTGACGATCGTCGGGGTGGCGGTCTACCGCAACCGGTCGATCGACAGGTGGGAGCAGGAGCTGGCCATCGGTCGCCACGCCGGCGAACCTCGGGGCTGAGACCAGCGGCATCCGTTCTGGCGTCTGTGGCGCCGGGATCTCGGCGCGTACAGACGCCAGAACGAGAGACGGTCCCGCCGGTCAGGCCGCCGGGTCACGTCACCCCAGGAGCGCGCCCTCGTGCTGGAGCAACCACACCTTGGTGTCGAGGCCGCCGCCGTAGCCGCCGAGGGCACCGCCGGTGCGAAGCACCCGGTGGCAGGGCACCACGATCGGGATGGGGTTGGTGGCCATGGCGGTGCCGACGGCGCGACTGGCCTTGGGGTTGCCGGTGCGCTCGGCCAGGTCCTTGTAGCTGACCGTCTGCCCGTACGGCACCCGGCTCAGCTCCTCGAGCACGGCCAGGCGGTAGCCGTGCGACAGACGGCGGTCGAGGGCCACGTCGAAGTGGCGCCGGCGACCGGCGAAGTAGTCGTCGAGTTGGCGGCGCAGGTCGTCGAGGCGGGCGGGCAGCCGCACGACCCGGGGCGACACCTGGGTGGCCAGCTCGGTCAACATGTCGTCCTCGTGGCCGAACCCGACCCGCACCAGCCCCGTGGGCGTGGCCGCCAGCGTCAACGGCCCGATGGGCGTGTCCTCGACCACCCAGGCCACGTCGACCAGGTCGTCGGCGTCGGCCCGCGCCAGGGCGGCGGCGACCAGTGCGTCGACCCGGGCCGGCGCAGGGTCGGGGGCCCGCCCGTTGGCCGACAACGGGGCGTCGGGATGGGACAGCACCCCCGCCCGGCGCAGGCGGGCGACGATGTCGTCGGTGGGGCTGAGGTCGCTCACGGGGTCACCTCCTGGGACAGGTCCTGACGCAACCGCTGGAGCCCGGCCCGGACGTTCTGGCGGGCCGCCTCCTCGCTGCACCCGATGACCGCCGCCACCTCGGCGTACGGGCGATCGAGCAGGTAGCGCTGGACGACCGCCGTGCGCTGCTTGGGCGGCAGGGCGTGGACCGAGGCCCACAGCTCGACGTCGACCATCCGGTCGGGATCGACCACCGGCACCTCCGGCGGTTCGGCGAGCGGAAGCGCGTGGCGCTTGGTGCGGCGCGCGTGGTCGACCACCTTGTGGTGGGCGATCGTGAACAGCCAGCCCCGCAGGTTGTCGGCGTGCCGGAGGCCCGGGTAGGCCCGCAGCGCCGAGATCACCGTCTCCTGGAAGCAGTCGGCCCCGTCATGGGGGCCGACCGACGCCACCAGGAAGCGGTGGAGGTCGACGGCGTGCTCGTCGAGCAGCGTCTGGAAGGGCGGGAGCGTCACCGGCAGGTCAACGCCCCTCCCCCGGCGGATGTGAGATCGCCACGACCGAGGCGCTCCCCCACCCGCACGCCCTCATGTCCCGAGAGCGGCGAGCAGCTTCGTCGGCGTGTCCTTGGGGCTGATCTTGGGCCATGCCTCGGCCAGGTTGCCGTCCTCGTCGACCAGGAAGGCCGAGCGGATGATCCCCATGTAGGTGCGGCCGTAGTTCTTCTTCTCGCCCCAGACGCCGTACGACTCGGCCACCGCGTGGTCCTCGTCGGCCAGGAGCGGGAAGCCCAGGCCGTACTTGTCGTCGAACTTCTTCTGCTTGGCGGGCTTGTCGGGGCTGATGCCCAACACCGCGGTGTCGCCGATGTCGCCGAGGACGTCGCGCAGCCCGCACGCCTGGGTGGTGCAGCCCGGGGTGTCGGCCTTGGGATAGAAGTACACGAGGACCTTGCGGCCCTTGAAGTCGGCCAGGGAGACGGTGTTCTCGTCCTGGTCGGACAGCTCGAAGGTGGGTGCCGGATCGCCTGCGGAGACCATGGCGCCGACGCTAGCGCCCGTGCGCCACCCGTCCGCTCGTCCGCTGCCGCCAGCCCTTGACAGCGGACAGTATACCGAGTAGATATACCGGGTATGCCGACGCCGAGGAGCCGACCGTGACCGTGCGCCACGCCCTGCTGGCCCTGTTGAGCGAGGGGCCGAAGTACGGCCTGCAGCTCCGCCACGAGTTCGAGTCGAGGACCGGGGAGGTGTGGCCGCTCAACGTCGGGCAGGTGTACACGACCCTCCAGCGGCTCGAGCGCGCCGGGCTCGTCGAGTCCGACGACGCCGAGAGCGAGGGGCCGCAGAAGGGGTTCCGGATCACGGCCGACGGCCGGCGCGAGCTGGCCGACTGGCTACGCACCCCGCCCGAGGCCGCTCCCCCACCCCGGGACGAGCTGGTCATCAAGGTGCTCGTCGCGCTGGCGGTCCCCGGCATCGACGTGCAGGAGATCGTGCAGGTCCATCGGCGGCACCTGGTCGAGACGATGCAGCAGTACACCCACCTCAAGGGTCGAGCACCCGAGGACGACGTCAGCCTGGCCCTCGTGGTGGACGCCGAGCTCTTCAGGCTCGAGGCGATGGTGCGGTGGCTCTACGCGGCGGAGACCCGGTTGCGGCACGCGCGCCCGGTTCTGTCGCCGTCGGCGCCGACGCCCGTCACCGGACGTGTTCGCATGCGGGAGGCCCAGCGATGAGCGAACGAGACCTGGCACTGGAGCTGCGTGCCGTGTCCAAGGTCCACGGCTCGGGTGCCACCGAGGTCCATGCACTGCGCGACGTCACACTGTCGGTCTCCCGCGGCGAGCTCGTGGCCGTGATGGGCCCCAGCGGCTCGGGCAAGAGCACGCTGCTGACCATCGCCGGCACGCTCGAGGACGCGACCACCGGCCAGGTGCTGATCGAGGGGCACGACGTCTCCGGGCTGTCACGCAACGACGCGGCACGCCTGCGACGCCGGTCGATCGGCTACGTGTTCCAGGACTTCAACCTGCTCGCCGGCCTCACCGCCGCCGAGAACGTGGCGCTGCCCCTCGAGCTCGACGGTGTCAGCGCCCGGGCGGCCCGGCCGCGGGCGCTGGCGGCGCTCGACGACCTGGGCCTGTCCGACCGGTCGGGCCGCTTCCCCGACGACCTCTCCGGCGGCGAGCGCCAACGGGTGGCGATCGCGCGGGCCGTCGTGGGACAACGGCGCCTGCTTCTCGCCGACGAGCCGACGGGAGCCCTCGACTCGGTCAACGGCGAGGGCGTGATGCGCCTGCTGCGGGCCGCCTGCCAGCGGGGCGTCGCCGGTGTGGTCGTGACCCACGAGGCGCAGCTCGCCTCGTGGGCCGACCGCGTGGTGTTCCTGCGCGACGGCCGCGTGGTCGACCACACGGTGGCCCCGCCGGGCCCCGAGTCGCTGCTCACACCCGGTCGCCGGCCATGAGGCTGCAACCAGGCGGGAGCCTCGCCGCCCGGCGGGCCGTGGTGCGGTGGGCCTGGCGGATGTTCCGCCGCGAGTGGCGGCAACAGGTCCTGGTCCTGGCCCTGCTCACCGTGGCGGTCGCGGTGGCCGTGGGCGGCACGTCGGCGGCGTACAACGTCGTTCCGCTGCGCAGCGCCGAGTTCGGCACCGCGCAGCAGCGCATCGACCTCGACGGGACCGACCCGGGTGCCCTGGACGCCGAGCTCGCGCTCGCGGAGGAGCACCTCGGCGCCGTCGACGTGATCACCCACCACCGCCCCGAGCAGGTGCCGGGATCGAGCGACACCCTCGACGTGCGGGGCCAGGACCCCGACGGCCCCTACGGCGCACCGATGCTGCGGCTCCGCGCGGGCCGCTATCCGACAGGCCCGGACGAGGTGGCCGTCACCGACGGGGCGGCAGATGCCCTCGGTCTCGCCCTCGGTGCGTCTCACCCGCTCGGCGCGCACGATCGCACCGTCGTCGGGCTCGTCGAGAACCCCAGCGACCTGAGCGACGAGTTCGCGCTCGTGTCACCGACGGACGCGGACGCACCGGAGTCCGCCTCGCTCCTGGTGAGCGCGAGCGACGAGCAGCTGGCGTCCTTCGAGGACGCGGTGGGCGGTGAGCGCGACATCGCCGACCGTGGCGAGACGGAGCGAGCGACGGCCGCCGCGGTCGCGCTCGGCGTGACCACCGTCGTCCTGCTCATCGTCTCGTTGGTGGCTGCGGCCGGGTTCGTGGTCGTCGCGCAGCGTCGCCTCCGCCAACTCGGGATGCTGGCGGCGATCGGAGCGACCGACAAGCACCTGCGCCTCGTGATGGTCGCCGACGGTGTCGCGGTCGGCCTGAGCGCCGCGGTGACGGGCACGGCCATCGGCCTGGCGGTCTGGATGGTGTTGGCCCCCCAGTTGGAGAGCGTCGCTCAGCACCGGATCGACCGGCTCGGCCTCCCCTGGGGCGCGATCGGCGCAGGGGCCGCGCTCGCCATCGTGACCGCCGCCGCCGCGGCCTGGTGGCCGGCGCGGGCCGTCACCCGCATCCCGATCACAGCTGCCCTGTCCGCTCGACCCCCACGGCCCCGCACGGCGCGTCGCTCGGCCGCGCTGGGCGGTCTCCTGTTGGCGATCGGCATCGGCTGTCTGGCCGGGTCCGACCCCGGCGAGGCGCTGCCCCTCATCACCGGGACGATCGCGACCACGCTCGGGGTCGTCCTCGTGTGTCCGCTGGCGATCCGGGCGCTCGCCATCGGCGCGGCCCGCGTGCCGATCGCCGGGCGGCTGGCCCTGCGCGACCTCGCTCGCTACCAGGCCCGGTCCGGCGCGGCGCTGGCAGCCGTCACCCTCGGCGTGGGCATCCCGGTGGCCATCGTGATCGGCACCGCGGCCGCGGAGCACACCGCGGACGAGGGCAACCTCTCCGAGCGGCAGCTCCTCGTCCGCATCGGCGACGGCCCGGACCGGTACGTCGTCCCCCAACGGTCGCCCGACGAGCTCGAGAACCTCGAGGCCGAGGTCGGCCGCATCGGCGCCCTGGTCGACGAAACGGCACTGGTCCCGCTGGAGATGGCCGTGGACCCGACGGTGGACCCCGAGCGCGGCCCCGGTGGCGACGACGTGCGGCCCGCGGTGATGCTGGAGGAACCGGTCGGGGGGACAGCCCACGCCCGCGAGCTCTACGTCGCCACCCCGGAGCTGCTGGCGTACCACGGACTCGACGCGATCGACCCGGCCGGCGACGTCCTGGCCGCACCCCGACAGCGGCTGTGGCCCAAGGACGATCGGCGGCCGACGGGCGCGCTGAGGCTGCAGCCCCCCTACGGCCAGCCGCTCGACACCGAGGTCAGGACCGTCGACGTCGACGAGTGGACGTCTGGGCCGATCGCCATGGTCACGCCGCAAGCGGTGCAGCGCAACGGATGGCAGCCGGCCCAGGTGGGGTGGCTCGTCGAAGCGGCGCAGCCTCTCACCGGCGCCCAGATCGCCGACGCCCGGGACATCGCGGCAGGTGCCGGGCTGGCCGTCGAGGTGAGAGACGAGCAGGCGACGCTGTCGGTGGTGCGCTCCGGCGCGACGGCCGCCGGCCTGCTGATCGCTCTCGGCATCCTCTCGTTGACGGTCGGGCTGCTCCGCAGCGAGGCCGGCGGCGAGCTCCGCACGCTCACGGCCACCGGCGCCAACCGCTCGATCCGCCGCAGCATCACGTCCGTCACCGCCGGAGCGCTCGCCCTGCTGGGCGTGCTGCTCAGCACCGTCACCGTCTACGTCGCACTGAGCGCAGGCCATCTCGGCAACGTGGGCACTCTGAGTCGCGTGCCCTTCCTCCACCTGACCGTCATGGCGGTCGGCATCCCGGTGGGCGCCGCGGTCGCCGGGTGGGCCGTGGCCGGGCGCGAGCCCGATCACCTGGGCCGGGCACACGACGGGATGGCGTCGTGAGCGGGCCCGAGCCGCTCAGCGGGCGTTGATCATGCCGTCGGCGGCCATGCCGAAGTAGTCGAGCATCCGCGACTCGATGGCCGGGTGGATGTCGCGCTCGGCCACCAACGAGTCGAGGGCCGCGCTCATGTGACGCAGCCACGCGTCGCGCTCGGCCTCGCCGATCACAAACGGCGCGTGACGCATGCGCAGGCGCGGGTGACCCCGCTCGTCGTTGTACGTTGCGGGCCCTCCCCAGTACTGACCGAGGAACAGGGCCAGGTGGCGCTTCGGCCCCATGAGGTCGTCGGGGTACAGCGGGCGCAGGAGAAGGTCGGCCTCGACCCCGCGGTAGAAGCGCTCGACCAGCTCGTCGAAGAAGGGCTGCCCGCCGACCGCCTCGTAGAGGTTCTCGACCGGCAGGGCCTCACCGCCCGGCCGGGAGGGCTGCCCGCCGACCGGGATCAGGCCGGAACGCCGTCCGGCCGACCGCCCTTCGGTGGGGTCGGCGCCGGTCACGCTGCGCCCTCGTCCGCGCTCTCGCCGGCGGACTCGTCTCCGCGACGCGCCGTCGCGCCGGAACCCGTGGCCGAAGAAGCCGCCCTCGGGCCGGGCGTGGGCATGGAAGTGATCGGGGATGTTGCGCATGTTCCCGTCGACGTAGTGGCCGTCGAACACCTGGTCGGCGACGGCGGCGAGCCGGCCCATCATGTGCTCGCGCTGATCGTCGGGAACGTCGGTGCCGTGCCAGCGCCACACCACCATGGGGGTGGCGCAGATCTCGCAGTCGGCGACCCAGCACACGTCGTCCTCGTGGTACCAGGGCGTGATGCGGTCGGCCGCGCAGAGCAGGCAGGTGTCGTGTTGGTCGCCGGTGGCCACGGCGAACGAGCGTACCGGCCGCGTGGCTCGGTCCCGATCAGGCTGGATACGGTCGGCGTCCATGGCGCCCCGCTCGGCCGGATCCGGCTACGTGACCGTCCCCGACTCGGGCGAGGGACCGGGCGTGCTCGTCCTCCACTCGTGGTGGGGGCTCACGCCCTTCTTCAAGGGCGTGTGCGACCGCCTGGCCGAGGTGGGGTTCGTGGCGCTGGCCCCCGACCTGTTCGCCGGGCGCACGGCCGACGACCCGTCCGAGGCCGAGGCGCTGCTGGCCGACAGCGACATGGACGCGATGGCCCACCTCGTGCGCTCGAGTCTGTTCACGCTGCGGGGCATGCCGGCCACCCCCGACGCCCCGGTGGGCACCCTGGGGTTCTCGATGGGCGCGTCGTGGGCGCTGTGGCTTGCCGGCCGCATCCCCGACCTGGTGGCCGCCTCCGTGGTCTTCTATGGCACGCAGAGCATCGACATGACGCCGGCGACGTCGGCCTTCCTCGGCCACTTCGCCGAGACCGACCCCTACGTCGACGACGACGAACGCACGCTGCTCGAGGCCGACCTGCACGTGCTCGACAAGGACGTCGAGTTCCACCACTACCCCGGCACGGGGCACTGGTTCTTCGAGTCCGACCGCCCTGCCTACGACGAGGCGGCCGCCACGCTGGCCTGGGACCGCACGGTCGAGTTCCTGCGCGGGCACCTCGCCGGCGGCGGTCAGCCGGACGGCACGTAGCGGGCGGTCACGGTCACCGCGCTGAGCAACGCCAGCAGGATGATGTGGCTGTCCGTCAGCCCGCGCCGCCGGGCGGCCGGCGCCCACGGGATGACGGCGAGCCACGGCCCTCGGATGCTCAGCTCATGTCCCCTCGGCCGGTCAGTCGCTCACGCAGTCGAGCATGGCCGCGTCGATGACGCCGGTCAGCTCGGCCGATGGCTCGGGCGACTCGTTCGCCTCGGTGATGGTGTCGAGCGGCACCCGGCGCACGAAGCAGTCGCCGAAGGCGAAGGCGTCGTCGTGGTCGAGGCCCCCGTCGGACGCCGCCATGACCATGAGCTGCGAGCGGGTCGCGGGCAGCCCGAGGGCGTCGAGCGACCGGCCCGAGGACGGCGGCGCCGACCCCGCGTCGGCCTCGGCGGCACAGGACTCGAACGCCACGCCCTCCTCGCCGGCGTCGACCGAGGCGGCGCCGGCCGGTCCGGCGTCCGCCCAGGCCTGGAGCGCCCGGGCGATCTCGTCGGTGTCGGTGGGCGTGTCGCCCACGAGGTCGGCGCGCACGCAGGTGCGGCCGCCCTCGCGGTAGGCGACGGACATGTCGCCACCCCAGCCGTCGGTGGCCGTCGAGCGCGACGAGCGGATCGATGCGCTCGGACAGCATGACGAACAGCGTGGTGGCGCCCAGGGAGTCGGCCTCGCCGATCTCGTCGCCGCCCGGGGGGATCTCGGGCTCGTCGACGTCGACGGGGGTGTCGTCGCCGAAGTACGACCGGGGATCGAAGAGGTGCTCGCTGCTGCCCGGAGGATCCCCGAAGGCCTCGTCGACCGCGTCGTTGCCGCCGCCTTCGGCGATCAGGTCGACGATCGGCTGGCCCAGCACGTAGGGCGCGGCGAACATCGCCTGCAGCGCCGTCGGCACGTCGCCCAGGTCGGCTTCGGCCTCGTCGTAGTCGGCCGAGTAGTCGTCCCAGTAGGCGTCCTGCTCGTCGGCGCTCAGCGAGTCGACATAGGCCAGCTCGATGCGCACCGCGTCGCCCTCGACCAGGGCGTCGAACGCCTCGTGGGCCCCCGACGACTCGTCGGGCGGCGGCTGGGTCAGGTCGAAGGCCTGGTCCTGGGCGACGTGCACCAGCTCGTGCACGAGCGTGACCTCGAGGCTCGTCGTCATCTCGGTGCCCCGCACGGTGACCGACTCGGTCACCGGGTCGTAGAACGCCAGCGTGCCCGTGTCGGCCATCTCGTTCGAGGTGTCGAACATGTCGATATCGACCGGCACCAGGCCGAGCGCCTCGAGCACGGTGCCGGACTCCTCCATCGCTTCGCGGTCCTCGTCGGCGAGCATGCCCTCGTCGACGCGGGCCCGGTCGGAGTACTCGTCCTCGGTGAGGAACTCGACGGTCACCGGGTGGTCGAACTCGAGCCCGCGTTCGCGTTCCACGAACGCGGCCAGGTCGGCGACCCGTTCGTCCCACTCGTCGGGGTGGTCGATGCCCTGGTCGTCGAGCACGACCGCCGCGGCGATCAGGGCCCCGATCACGGCGATGCCCCCCACAGGCACCGCCGGCCACCGGCTGCGACGCGGTGCGGCGGGCGCGGGCGCCCACACGGGGGGCAACGGTGGCGGGGGTGGCGGGGGAGGCGGCGGCGCCGGGGCCGGTCCGGGCGGTTCGGACGTCACGACGGGCCGCCCGCGGTCGAGTCGAGCCCGTGGCGCAGGTCGGCGACGAAGGCGCCCGCAGCGTCTGGTCCCCCACCGTCGAGCAGGCGCCGCACCAGCGCGGAGCCGACGATCACGCCGTCGGCCACGGTGGCCACCTCGGCCGCCTGGGCCGCGTCGGACACCCCGACGCCGACAAGGACGGGCTTGTCGGTGGCCGCCTTGAGCCGGCGGGCGATGTCGAGGGCGCTGCGGGCCAGGGCCGCCCTTTCGCCGGTGACCCCCAGCAGCCCGATGCCGTAGACCCAGCCCCGCGAGCGGGCGCAGATGCGGGCGAGGCGGTCGTCGGAGCCGGTGGGCGCGGCCAGAAGCACGGTCTCGACGCCCGCCGCGTCGGCCGCGTCCGCCCACGGCCCCACCTCTTCGAGCGGCAGGTCCGGCACGATCGCGCCCGCGACCTGGGCCTTGGCCAGCGACCAGGCGAACCGCTCGTGCCCGTAGCGGTGGACGATGTTGTAGTAGGTCATCACGACCAGCGGCACCCCGCCGGTGTCGAGGCCGCCCATGGTGCCGACGATGTCCTGCGGGGTGGCGCCGGCGGCCAGCGCCCGCTCCGACGCCTCCTGGATGGTGGGGCCGTCCATCACCGGGTCGGAGAAGGGGATGCCCACCTCGATGGCGTCGGCGCCGGCCAGGGCGCAGGCCTCGACGGTGCGTTCCCAACCGGGGAACCCGCCGGTCACGTAGGGGACGAGGAGCTTGCGCCCGGCGTCGCGTGCGGCGCGCAGCCGGGCCTCGAGGGGGCCGATGCTCTCGGTGTCGGTGGTCGCCGGGGCGGTCACGAGAGCCCCGTGCCCGACAGGTCGGCGCCCAGCAGCTGAGCCACCTGGGCGACGTCCTTGTCCCCCCGACCCGACAGGTTGACCAGCACCACCTTGCCTGCCAGTCGGGCCCGGTCGCGGCTGACCAGGGCCAGCGCGTGGGCCGATTCGAGCGCGGGGATGATGCCCTCGGTGCGGGCCAGCAGCTCGAACGCATCGAGCACCTCGGCGTCGGTCACGCGCTCGTAGCTGGCCCGCCCGATCGCCGCCAGGTACGCGTGCTCGGGGCCGACACCCGGATAGTCGAGGCCCGCCGACACCGACTCGGCCTCGATCACCTGGCCCTCCTCGTCCTGCAGCAGGTACGACTTCGAGCCGTGGACCACGCCGGGGATGCCGTGGCCCACGGCCGCGCCGCCGGCCGGCTCGGCGCCCAGCAGCTCGACCTCGGGCAGCTCCGCGAAGCCGGAGAAGATGCCGATGGCGTTGGACCCGCCGCCCACGCAGGCCACGACCACGTCGGGGTCGCCCCCGGTGAGCGCCCGGCACTGCTCGCGGGCCTCGTCGCCGATCACCCGGTGCAGCTCGCGCACCATGAACGGGTACGGGTGGGGCCCCATGGCCGAGCCCAGGCAGTAGTGGGTGTCCTCGACGGTCGCCACCCAGTCGCGCAGCGCCTCGTTGACGGCGTCCTTGAGCGTGCGGCTGCCCGACGAGGCCGGCCGCACCTCGGCGCCCAGCAGCCGCATGCGGAACACGTTGAGCGCCTGGCGGGCCATGTCGACCTCGCCCATGTACACGGTGCAGTCGAGGCCCAGCAGGGCGGCGGCGGTGGCCGAGGCGACCCCGTGCTGGCCGGCGCCGGTCTCGGCCACGATGCGGGACTTGCCCATGCGCTTGGCCAGCAGGGCCTGGCCCAGCACGTTGTTGATCTTGTGCGAGCCCGTGTGGTTGAGGTCCTCCCGCTTGAGCAGCACCCGGCAGCCCAGCTCGGACGACAGGTTGTCGCACTCGGTCAGCAGCGACGGCCGCCCGGCGTAGTCGCGCAGCAGGCGGTCGAGCTCGTCCCGGAAGGACGGATCGGCCCACGCCTCGCGGAACGCCGCCTCGAGCTGCTGGCAGGCGGGCACCAGCGTCTCCGGGACGAACTGGCCGCCGAACTCGCCGAAGCGGCCGGTGGGGCCGGGATCGCCCATCACGGGCACGGTCGTGGGGTCGCTCATGCGCAGGTCCAGAGGGAGATCGGGGATGTGGCGGTCACGGGCGCTCGTCGAGCATCCAGTCGAAGGGCCGCACGTCCCGGTCCCCCTGCTCGGGCGGGGCCGGCGGCTCGGCCGCCTTGGCCGCCTCGACGAAGGCGCGGATCTTGCGGGCGTCCTTGCGACCGGGCGCCGACTCGACGCCGGTGGACACGTCGACGCCCCAGGGCCGCACGACCCTGACGGCGTCGCCGACGTTCTCGGGCGTCAGCCCGCCGGCCAGGATGATGCGGCGGTTGGACGGGGCGCCCTCGGCCAGCGACCAGTCGAACACCTCGCCGGACCCGGGCGTGGCCGAGTCGACCAGGAAGGCGTCGGCCGCGTACTCGTCGGCCTCGTCGAGCTGCGGGTCGCCGGCGGCGAACGCCTTGATGATGAGCGAGACCCGCTGGCGGATCCAGTGGCTGTCGGCCGACGACTCGCGCCCGTGGAGCTGCACCGCGCGCAGCCGGGCCGAATGCGCGACGTCGACGACCCGCTGGCGCGTCTCGTCGCGGAACACCCCGACGGTCACGATCTCGGCGGGCAGGCGCTTGACGATGTCGGCCGCCTTCTGGGGCGCGATCTGACGAGGGGACGGCGCGAAGACGAACCCGACGGCGTCGGCGCCCATCGCCACCGCCAGCAGGGCATCTTCCTCGCTCGTGATCCCGCACACCTTGACGAACACCGTGGGCAGGCTACCGAGGTGGGGCGTCCGGCCCGAAGCCGGATAGATGCCAACCCCACGACGATCGGGGGCGACGGCCTCGCCCGGGCGTGTCAGACGATGCCCAGGTCGTCGAAGAACGACGGCGAGGCCGGGTCGAGGTGACGGAGCCCGTCGACCTGCGCGAACGCGCTGTCGGCCGACACGAGGGTCGCGCCCTCGCGCCTCGCCACCGCCGCGAGGACGGCGTCGAAGCACCCGAGCTTCCCGTCCGCGTAAAGCTCGAGGCCCTCGCCGAGCACGACCTCGTCGGGTGACACCAGGGGCGTAAGCATCCGGACATACCTCCGGGCGTGTCCGACCGCATCTGACCGGGCGCGGCCACGACGGGCACGGACATGGGTGAACTCCTGGATGACCTCGATCGTGGTTGTCGCGGGTACCCGTCCGCTCGACACCTCGTCGAGCAACCGGAGCGACGGCGCCTTGAGACGGTGCTCCTCGCCGATCGCGTAGACGAGGACGGTCGTGTCGAGGACGATCACAGCCCACCGCCGCGGGCGTCGGCGATCTCGCGCTTGAGCTCAGCCGGGTCGTCCGGAACCGGCATCGGTTCGGCCGCGAGCAACTCCTCGTAGGCGCGGCGACGGTCGCCGATGTCGGACGCAGGAAACGACACGTCGATGGCCTCGCGCACGAGCGCGGCCACGGCGACGTTGCGCCGCGTCGCCTCACGGTCGAGGCGCTGCCAGCGGTCCTCGTCGAGCAGGATGTGCAGGCGGTGCGTGAGCATGCGGCGAGGATACAGCCACATGTGCAGGCACATGCGCAGGTCTACGACGCCGAACGCAGCAGCGCGACCCGCGCGCTCCGGGTCGCCGGAGGTGACCAGCAGCTCACCCACCAGCACGGCGTCGAACCCCGCGGCCGCCAGCGCCGCGGCGTCGTCCGCGCCGCGCACACCCGATTCGGCCACCCGCACGACGGTGTCGGGGATCGCCCGCCCGACGCGCGCGGCCCGGTCGTTGTCGACCTCGAACGTCACCAGGTCCCGCTGGTTGACGCCGACGAGGTGGGCGCCCACCGCGACCGCCCGATCGAGCTCGGCCTCGTCGTGGATCTCGACCAGGGGATCGAGACCGACGTCGCCGGCGAGCGTGTGCAGCTCGGCCAGCTCGTCGTCGTCGAGCGCGGCGGCGATGAGCAGCACGGCGTCGGCGCCCATGATGCGGGTGTCGCAGACGTCGGCCGGCGACACGGTGAAGTCCTTGCGCAGCACCGGCAGCCTGGTGGCCGTCCGGGCGGCCCGCAGGTCGTCGGGCGAGCCACCGAAGAACTCCGCGTCGGTCAGGACCGACAGGCACGTGGCGCCGCCGCGCTCGTAGGCCTGCGCCAGGGACGCCGGGTCGAGGTCGGCGGACAGGTCGCCCTTGGACGGCGACCGGCGCTTGACCTCGGCGACCACGCCGACGCCCTCGGCCGCCCGCAGCGCGGCGGCGAACCCCCGGGGGGCCGACTGTGCCCGCGCCTCGGCGACGAGCGGCGCCATCGCCCGGTCGTCGGCCGCGGCCCGGGCCCGGTGGGCGGCGAGGATGCGGTCGAGGTACGTGGCCATCGCTGGTGCCGCGGGCGTCAGGCCGTGTCGCCCTTGCGCTGCACGATCTCGAGCTGGCGCATGTCGGCCGGGCCGTCGAGCAACCCACCGAGCGAGCCCATGACCTCGGCCATGGTGGCACTGCCGGCGTGGGCCTCGAACCCCGCCTGGTCGGCGTACAGCTCGTAGAACCAGATGACGTTCGGCTCGGCGGTGTCGGTGTGCAGCAGGTACTGCAGCGTGCCCGGCTCGTCGACGGCGGCGTCGACGAGCTTGCCCAGGGTGGCCAGCGCCTGGTCACGCTTGCCCTCGGCGGCGGTCAACTTCACCACGAATGCGATGTGCGACATCGCGGCGACCCTAGAGCATGCGCGGTCAGCTCGGGTCCTTCCTGGTCATGGCCCGCAGCGGGGCGAGCACGAACAGCCCGAGGGCGAGCACGAACAGGCCGCCGGACACGGCGAGCAGGCCCGGAGCGGTGAACACGAAGGCACCGAGGAACAGGCCGATGGCGGCCATCAGCGTCGCCGGGGGCAGGATCGCCCACCACCCTTCCAGCGACTGCGTCTCGCGCAGCGGCCGGTCGTCCGCCAGGTCGGCCCACTCGTCGGCCGTGCGGTAGGCGGCGGCGTCGACGTCCCACGCCCCGTCGTCGGCGCCCGGAGCGAACGGCCAGGCCGACGACGCCGTGCCGTGCCCGGCAGCCGGGCGGCGGGCGAGCTGGCGGTCGTAGGCGGCCCGGCGGACCGGGTGGCCGATCACGTGCCAGGCGGTGTTGAGGTCGGCCATGAGCTCGGGGTCGCCCCCGGCGTCGGGGTGGTGGGCGCGAGCCGCCCGCCGGTAGGCGGCGCGCACCTCGTCGGGGGTGGCCCGTGCCGTGATCCCCAGCACGTCGTAGTGGGACCGGTCCCCCATCTGCCGCCGCCGGTCAGCTCTCGAACGGCAGGTCGACCACCGCCACGGCCACGGTGCCGTCGCCGACCTGCACGGCGGCCGCCGCTGGGGGTGTCACCGCACGGCCGACGATCGCCAGCGCCACGCTGCCCCCGCCGGGTCGCGGCGCCACCGACGTCACCCGGCCCACCTCGTCGCCCGCGACCAGCAACGCCGCGCCGGGCCGGGGCGCCAGGTCGCCGGCGATCTCGACGCCGCGGAGGTGGCGGGGCACGTTGCCCCCGCGGCTGTCGATGCGGGCCACCAGCTCCTGGCCCGTGAAGCAGCCCTTGGTGAAGCTGACCGATGCATCGATGACGGGCTGACCGGCCTCGGCGGGGATGGTGGCGTCTGTCAGCTCGGCGCCCAGCGACGGGACGCCGCAACGGATGCGCAGAGACTCGTAGGACGTCAGGTCCACGCTGGCCACCGCCAGCGGCGGCCGTACGTGGGGACCGAGCAGGTCGACCCCCTCGACGCCCCGCCAACCGGCGGCGACGGCCTGCTCGGCCATGGCCTCGCCGGACGCCGCCTGGGCGCCGGGTCCCCGCAGGGCGATGGACTGCCAATCGAGGGGGTCGACGTCGGCCTTGGTGCGCAGCAGGAACCGGCGCAGGCGCGCGACCACGGCCTCGCCGTAGCCGGCGTCGACGTCGAGGAGCACCTCGTCGTCGTCGGCGCGCGTGGCGCGCAACCAGGCGTCGACCTTGCCCGCCGGCTGCAGCAGGAACGACCACGCAGACGCCCCCGGCCGCAGGCCGGCGACGTCCTGGCTGAGCTGACCCTGCAAGTAGGTCACCGCGTCGGGGCCGGCGACCCGCACCACGTCCCGGGCGATCTCGACGGCCCCCAGGGTCGTCCGCAGGTCGACGACATCGGCAGCGCGGTCGGGATCGGCGGTCATGGCGTCAGTCTGGCACCCCGCTCCGACGATGCCTCGCTGGGGTCGGCCGCATCGGGAAGGATGGCCGGCATGGACGCCCCCGTGCTGCTCGCCGAACCGCCCGTCGCCGACCTGGCCGACCACGAGGCGCGGGGCGGCCTGGTGGGGCTGAGCCGGGCCTACGAGCTGGGGCCGGGTGCAACCGTCCAGGAGGTCATCCTGTCGGGGCTGCGGGGCCGGGGCGGCGGCGGGTTCCCGACCGGGCGCAAGTGGCAGTCGGTCCGCGACGCCGTCGACATCGACGTCGAGGACGGGGGCGCCGACCGCGCCTTCCTCGTGTGCAACGGCGCCGAGGGCGAGCCGGCGACGTTCAAGGACCGGGCCATCATCCGGGCCAACCCCTACGCGGTCGTCGAGGGCGTCGCCATCGCCGCGTTCGCGGTGGGAGCCGAGCGGGCGTTCATCGGCATCAAGGAGCGTTTCGCCCCCGAGGCCGACCGCCTGGCCGCGGCCGTCGACGAGTTCGCCGCCGCCGGTCTGTTGGGCGAGACGCCGGTCCAGGTGGTGCTGGGGCCCGACCACTACCTCTACGGCGAGGAGACCGGGCTGCTGCAGGTGATCGAGGGCGAGGCGCCGCTCCCCCGCAACGTCCCGCCCTACATCCACGGCCTGTTCGCCACCGTGCCCAGCAGCGGGTGGAGCGCCTCACCCGGCGGGGTCGTCACCGACTTCTCCGCCTCGAACCCCACGGTGGTCAACAACGTCGAGACGCTGGCCACCGTCGCCCAGGTGCTGGCCCGCGGCCCGGAGTGGCACCGCTCGCTGGGTACCGGCCGATCACCCGGCCTCGTCGTGGCAACCGTGGTCGGCGACGTCGTGCGACCCGGTGTGGGCGAGATCGAGCTGGGGACGCCGTTGCGCGAGGTCATCGACCGTGTGGGCGGCGGCGTACGGGGCGGCCGGACCGTCAAGGCCGTGCTGTCGGGCGCGGCCAACCCGGTGATCACCGGTGACCAGCTCGACGTGCCCTGCAGCTACGAGGGCTTCGAGGCGGTCGGCTCGGGCATGGGCGCCGCCGGGTTCCTGGTGCTCGACGACACCACGTCGATGGTCGAGGTGGCCCAGGTGCTGTCGCGGTTCCTCTACGTCGAGTCGTGCGGCCAGTGCCCCGCCTGCAAGCTGGGCTGCGGGGCCGTGACCGACGGGCTCGACCGGTTGGCCGCAGGCCGGGCCGTGCCCGAGGACGTCGAGGCACTCGCCTACCGGCTGCGCACCGTCACCGACGGCAACCGCTGCTACCTCCCGGTGCAGGAGCAGCGGGTGGTCGGCAGCATCATCTCGACCTTCGCCGACGAGGTGAACCTGGCTCTCGACGGCGCACCCGTACCCGCCCGCGGCTTCGCGCTGCCCAAGCTGGTCGACCTGGCCGACGGCGTCGCCACCTACGACGACCGCCAGGCGCTCAAGCAGCCCGACTGGACCTACGTCGACCTGCCGGCCTCGGGCTGACGGCGGGCGGCCGTCATGCGGCGGGCCGCGGGGACGGCGGCGAGCAGGGCGCGGGCCTTGTTGCGGCACTCGAGGTCCTCGTGCGTCGGGCACCGAGTCGGCCACGATGCCGGCGCCGGCCTGCACCGACGCCCGGCCCGTCGGCGTCGACCACCATCGTGCGGATGGCGATGGCGGTGTCGATGTTGCCCGAGAAGTCGAGGTAGCCGACGACGCCGGCGTACGGGCCCCGCTTGGTCGGCTCGAGGTCGTCGATGATCTCCATGGCCCGCACCTTCGGCGCGCCCGGACACGGTGCCGGCCGGCAGCGTGGCCCGCAGCACGTCGATGGGCGCTGCGCCCGTCGGCCAGCGTCGCCCGACACCTGCGAGGTGAGGTGCATCACGTGGCTGTAGCGCTCGAGCGTCATCATGCTCGTCGACCTGCTCGGTGCCGAACCGCACCACCCGGCCCACGTCGTTGCGGGCCAGGTCGACGAGCATGACGTGCTCGGCGATCTCCTTGGGGTGCTCGCGCAGCTCGGCCGGCCAGGCGGCGGTCCTCCTCGTCGGTGCGGCCCCGGCGGCGGGTGCCGGCGATCGGCCGGCGAGATCGACCCGGCCGTCGAGCAGCTGCACCATCGGCTCGGGCGACGAGCCCACGAGCGTCACGCTCCGGCTGGCGCACGAAGTACATGTACGGGCTCGGGTTGACCTGGCGCAGCACCCGGTAGACGTCGAACGGCTCGGCGTCGAGGTCGAAGTCGAACCGCTGCGCCAGCACGACCTGGAAGATGTCGCCGGCGAGGATGTGCTCCGCGGCCACCTCGACGGCCCGCGCGTACAGCGTCGCTGCCCATCGTCGAGCGCGACCTCGGGCAGCGGGTCGTCGGGGTCGGGCGGCTCGACCAGCGGCTCGTCGAGCGGGCGGGCGCCGTCGGCGGCCAGCTCGCTCGAGGCGGCCGCACGGCCGTCGTCGTAGGCGGCGTCGAGCTCGTCGTCGGTCGGCGCCGGCCGGCACGCACGACGTTCGCGATGAGCGTGACCCGCTGGCGCCAGTGGTCGAAGGCGGCGAGCTCGCCGATGACCGACAGCGACGGCGTCGGGGTGGCCCAGGTCGTCCGTGCGGGACGTCGGGCAGGTGCTCGACCTCGCGCACGACGTCGTAGCCGAGGTAGCCGACGCACCCCGCCGTGCAGCGGCGGCAGGTCGGGCAGCGACGGCGACGCGGTAGCTCGGCGAGCAGCGCCTCGACCGCGGCGAGGATGCCCCGGTCGCGGGGCACCGCCGTCGGGCAGCGTGCCCGTCGACGTCGACGTCGCGGCCGCGGGCGACGAGCGTGGCCAGCGGGTCGCGGCCGACGAAGGACCAGCGGCTCCAGCGCTCGCCGTGCTCGACCGACTCGAGCAGGAAGCCGGGCCGTCGCCGACGAGCCGGGCGAAGGCGGCGACCGGCGTGTCGAGGTCGGCCAGCAGCTCGCGCCACACGGGGACGACCGTGTGGTCGCGGGCCAGCGCCCGGAACTCGTCGCGGGTGGGCCTGATCACGGGCGCGCCGGGTCAGGCGTCGCCGTCGGGGCCGAAGGCCCGGAAGAAGCAGATGCGCTCGCCGGTGTGGCAGGCGCCCCCGCCCTCCTGCTCGACGACGAACAGCAGCGTGTCGCCGTCGCAGTCGTAGTAGGCCTCGCGCACGAACTGGCGGTCGCCCGACGTGTCGCCCTTGCGCCACACCTCCTGGCGGCTGCGGCTCCAGAACACGGTGCGGCCCTCGGCTCGAGGGTCAGGCGCAGGGTCTCGTCGTTCATCCACGCCATCATCAGCACCTGGCCGGTGCCGTCCTCCTGCACGATGGCGGGCACCAGGCCGTCGGCGTCGTAGCGTGACCTGGGCGAGCTGCTCGTCGGTCGGCGGATCGATGCGGGGTCGCGGCCGGCACCCGGCCATCGTATGGCTGCGGGCCGGCCCGGAACCGGTTGACGCCGCGGCCGACGCTGCTCTAGAGGTAGAGGCCGGTGGCCGCCTCGTCGAGGCGCTCGGCGGCCACGGCGTGGACGTCGCGCTCGCGCAGGATGATGTAGTCGTCGCCCCGGACCTCGACCTCGTAGCGGTCCTCGGGGTTGAACAGCACCTGGTCGCCGATCTCCATGGCCCGGACGTTGGGGCCGACGGCCACGACCTCGGCCCACGCCAGCCGCTTGGACATCTGCGCGGTGGCCGGGATGAGGATGCCGCCGGTCGACGTGCGCTCGCCCTCGTCGCCGCGTCGACTGCACGAGGATGCGGTCGTTGAGCATCTTGATGGGGAGCTTGTCGTCTGGCGGCGACCGTCGTCGCGAGCGGTCGCGGCAGGCTCGGGCACGTCCACGACGCTACCGTCCGCCTCCGTGACTCACGACTCCGCCGACGGCACGTCGCTGCTCACGCCGACGGGCGACGCCGTCGGCGACTGCGCGTGCCGCCGGCGCCGCGGCCGGCGCCGTGCTGTGCCACCCGCACCCCGCGTACGGCGGCGACCGCCACAACGCGGTGGTCGACGCGCTCTTCCGGGCGCTGCCGGTCGCCGGGGTGGCGGCGCTGCGCTTCGACTTCCGGCGCGTCGGCGCCCGCACCGCCACCGGCGAGGGCGTCGCCGAGCGGGCCGACGTGGTGGCCGCGCTCGACGCGGCTGGCCGCCGAGCTCGACGACGCGGTGCCGCTGTGCCTGGTCGGCTACTCGTTCGGCGCCGACGTCGCCCTGTCGGTCGGCGACGACCGCGCACGCCGGGTGGGTCGCTCGTGGCGCCGCCGCTCCGGTTCTCGGCGACCGGCCCGCCCGGCGCGGCGGCGACCGCGCGCCCGGTGCTGCGTGCATGGTGCCCGAGCACGACCAGTTCGCGCCGCCCGACTGGCGCGGCCGAGGCGACGCGGACGTGGCCCGACGTCACGCGTCGAGGCCGTGCCGGTGGCCGACCACTTCCTGGCCGGCGCCACCGCGCACGTGGCCCGGCGATCACGGGCTGGCGTGCTCGATCGGGCTGGCGGTGGCGCCACACGCTGACGCTCAGGCCGGGCGGACGGTGACGCCGGCGGCGGCCATGACTCGTCCTTGGCCTCGGCCACCGTGTGCTCGCCGAAGTGGAAGATCGACGCGGCCAGCACCGCGTCGGCGCCGCCCTCGATGACGCCCTCGACCAGGTGGTCGAGCGTGCCGACGCCGCCGCTGGCGATGACCGGCACGCCGACGGCGTCGGCGACGGCGCGGGTGAGCTCGAGGTCGAAGCCCTCCTTGGTGCCGTCGCGGTCCATCGACGTGAGCAGGATCTCGCCGGCGCCCAGCTCGGCCACCTGCCGCGGCCCACGCGACGGCGTCGAGCCCGTCGGGCGTGCGCCCGCCGTGGGTGAACACCTCGAAGCCGCCGCCGTCGCGCGCGGCGGGCGTCGATGGCCACGACCACGCACTGGGCGCCGAACTCGGCGGCCATCTCGGCGACGAGCTCGGGCCGCTCGACGGCCGCGGTGTTGACCGACACCTTGTCGGCGCCGGCCCGCAGCAGCCGGCGGGCGTCGTCGACCGAGCCGGATGCCGCCGCCGACGGTGAACGGGATGAACACCTGCTCGGCGGTGCGGCGGACGACGTCGACCATCGTGTCGCGGGCGTCGGACGACGCGGTGATGTCGAGGAACACCAGCTCGTCGGCGCCCTCGGCGTCGTAGCGGGCGGCCAGCTCGACCGGGTCGCCGGCGTCGCGCAGGTCGACGAAGTTGACGCCCTTGACGACGCGGCCGGCGTCGACGTCGAGGCAGGGGATCACCCGGACGACTACGCATCGACGGCCACCTGCCACGGCGTCGGCCAGCGGGAACGCGCCCTCGTACAGCGCCCGGCCGACGATGGCACCCGCCAGCCGACGACCGTCGACCTCGAGGGCGGCGAGCGCCCGCAGGTCGTCGAGCGAACCGACCCCGCCGGACGCGACGACGTCGACGGTGGTCGCGGCGAGCACGTCGGAGAGCTGGTCGAGCGCCGGCCCGTCGAGCGTGCCGTCGCGGCCGATCTCGGTGACGACGAGCGCAGCGACGCCGGCGTCGTCGAACTGCCGGGCCACCTCGACCAGGTCGCGCCCGGAACCCTCGGTCCACCCCCGCACCGCCACCTCGCGGCCCCGGGCGTCGAGCCCGACCGCCACCCGGCCGGGGTGGCGGGCGGCCAGCCGTCGCACCCAGTCGGGGTCGTCGACCGCGGCGGTGCCCACGACCACCCGGCGCACGCCGCTGCGACAGCAGCGCGTCGGCCGCGTCGTCGTCGCGGACGCCTCCGCCCGTCTGCACGGGCACGTCGACGGCCGCGGCGATGGCGGCGACGATCGTCGCGGTTGCGCGGGCTCGCCGGTGCGGGCGGCGTCGAGGTCGACGACGTGGATCCACGGCGCGCCCGTCGGCCGCGAACGCCAGGGCCTGGGCGACGGGGTCGTCGCCGTACACGGTCTCGCGGGCGAAGTCGCCCTGGTGGAGGCGCACGCAGCGCCCGCCGCGCAGGTCGATCGCCGGGTACAGGTCGAACGGCACGGTCACGCCGCCTCGGCCGCGGCCGCGGCCCGGGCCACGAAGTTGGCCAGGATGCGCAGGCCGTTGGCGCCCGACTTCTCGGGGTGGAACTGGGTGGCCCACAGCCGCCTCGTGCTCGACGGCGGCCACCACGGGGCCGCCGTAGTCGCACACGGCGACGGCGTGCTCGTCGCTCTCCGGCGGCGAACGAGTGCACGAAGTAGACCCACGTCGGGTCGGGCAGCCCGTCGAGCAGGCCGCGTCGGGCCCCGACGGACCAGCACGTTCCACTGCATCTGCGGGCGCTTCACGTCGTCGGGCAGCCGGCGGACCATGCCGGGGAGCACGCCCGAGCCCGGGCACGGTCGGGCTCTCCTCGGACCCCTCGTAGAGCATCTGCATGCCCGACGCACACACCGAGGAACGGCCGGCCCGACGCCGGCGCACTCGATGGCCAGCTCGTCGAGGCCGCTGTCGCTCGAGCGCCTCCATGCACCGGCCGAAGTTGCCGACGCCGGGCAGCACGACGCCGGCCGCGTCGCGGATGAGCGCCGGGTCGGCGGTGAGCCGGGCGTCGGCGCCGACCCGCTGGAGCGCCTTCTGGGCCGAGCGCAGGTTGCCGATGCCGTAGTCGAGGACGGCGATGAGGGCCATGAGGAGCCGATCCTACGGTTGGGGCGCCTCGTCGCCCGAACCGGATTCCGCCTCGTCGTCGACATCTGGCGCCACCGCCACGTCCACCTCCACGTTGACGTCGGGTGCCGGCGCCGGCCGGTCGACGGCGCCGACGGCAGCCACCGTCAGGTTCCAGCGGGCGATGGCCCGGCTGTCGCGCTCCCAGTCCAGGACCGACACCGACGCGGTGTCGAGCAGCAGATGGCGCCCGAAGGGGGCGCCCTCCCCGACCCAGCGGGACGCCAGCACCCGCAGGAAGTGCCCGTGCGACACGACCAGGGCCCGATCGGTGGCCTCGGTGAGCACCCGCTCGATCACGCGGTCGGCCCGGCCGGCGACCTGGTCGCCGGTCTCGCCTCCCGGCGACTCGTGCGTCCACACGGTCCAGCCCGGCACCTTTTCCCGGATGGCCGCCGTGGTCATGCCCTCGTAGTCGCCGTAGTCCCACTCGGCCAGCGCCGGGTCGCGGCGGGCGTCCGGGAACCCGAGCAGCTCCGCCGTGTCGCTCGCACGCCGCAACGGGCTGGTCAGCACCAGGTCGAAGGTGACCCCGGCGAGCAGGGCGGCCAGCCGGCGCGCCTCGTCGACGCCGGCAGGGGTCAGCAGCAGGTCGGTGTGGCTGGTGTGGCCACCATCGCGACTCCAGTCGGTCTCTCCATGCCGGCACATCCACAGCTCGGGTCGGGCCACGCCTGCTCCTCTCGTCGGATGTCCGGGGCCACTGTCACGACACAGAGTGCCGCACCGGCGACGGGCCTGCGCATGGAGTGGCCCAAGGACCACTGTCCGGCATGCTTGTCGGATGCTCCTGGTCGGAACCGCGGACGGACTGCTCGATCTCGCCCTCGACGGCGCCGAGGAACGGCGCACGCTCCCGGGCGCCGACGTGGTGTCCGTGTCGGGCGACTGGGCGATCGCGGACAGCTGGGTGATGGCGCTCGACACGGGCGCCGCGGTCGAGCTGCCCGACGGGCTGGCCCCGCGCTGCGTCGTCGCCCTCGATGGCGGCCGGGCGCTGGTCGGCACCAGCGACGCACGGATCGTCGAGGTCGGTGGCCCCGAGGGCCCCGCCCGGGACGTCCTGTTCGACGCGGTCCCGACGCGGACCGGATGGTCCACCCCGTGGGGAGGCCCGCCCGACACGCGGTCGTTGGCGCTGGGGCCGCACGGGCCGTACGCCGGCGTCCACGTGGGCGGCGTGTGGCGCCGTGCGCCGGTCGAGTGGATCGAGGTGGTGCCCGCCGAGGCCGACGACCACCAGGTCGTGTTCACCGACGACGTGCTCGCCGTGGCCGCCGGCATCGGCGTGGGCCAGAGCGACGACGGCGGTGAGACCTGGCACTGGAGCGACGACGGCTTGCACGGCCGCTACTGCCGGGCGGTCGCCGTGGCCGAGGGCTGGCTGCTGGCCACCGCCTCGACCGGACCGGCCACCACCGAGGCCGCCGTCTACCGGCGCCCCCTGGCCGACCCCCTGGTGCCGTTCACCCGGTGCGGCAACGGTCTGCCCGAGTCGTTCCCCCACAACATCGACACGTTCGAACTGGCCGCGGCCGGGCCCCTCGTCGCCGTGGGCACGCCCACCGGCGAGCTCTACCTGTCCGAGGACAGCGGCGCCACCTGGCGCACCATCGCCACGACGCTCCCGGGCGTCCACTGCGTCGCCTTCACGCCCTGACGCTGGCGGCGTCGGGGTGGGTCGGCGGGCGGCGATCCGGCGGGGGCAATGGACGGCTAGAGCGTGCCCTTGGTGGAGGGGACGCCGCCGCCCTCGACGCGCACCGCGTCGCGCAGGCAGCGGGCCACGCCCTTGAACGTCGCCTCGACGATGTGGTGGGTGTTGCGACCGGCGCGCAGGGTCACGTGCAGGGTGATGCCGGCCTGCGGTGGCGAACGACTGCCAGAAGTGCTCGGCCATCTCGGGGTTGAACGGCGGGTCGCCCAGCGGCAGCACGTCGCCGAACGGCACGTCGTAGGCCACGAACGGCCGGCCCGACAGGTCGAGCGCCACCTCGACCAGCGCCTCGTCGAGCGGGAACGCCCCGCTGGCGAACCGGCGCACGCCCGCCTTGTCGCCCAGCGCCTCGCGGAAGCACTCGCCGAGCACGATGGCGACGTCCTCGACCGTGTGGTGGCCGTCGACGTGCAGGTCGCCCTGCGCCTCGACGGTGAGGTCGAACCCGCCGTGGCGCCCGAGCTGGTCGAGCATGTGGTCGAAGAACGGCAGCCCGGTGGCCGCGTGGACCTTGCCCTCGGGGCCGTCGAGGTCGATGACGACCGAGACCGACGTCTCCTTGGTGGTCGCGCTGGCGGGTGGCGGAACGGGTCATGCGAGCACCTCGCGGAGGGCGGCCAGGAAGGCGTCGTCCTCCTCGGGCGTGCCGATCGTGACACGCAGGCAGCCCTCGAGGCGAGGCCACGAGGCGCAGTTGCGCACCAGCACCGACCGCTCGACCAGGTCCTGCCACACCTCGGTCGCCCGACCGTGTCGCGGGGCCGGAACAGCACGAAGTTGGCGTCCGACGGCCACACGTCGACGGGCAGGTCGGCCAGAGCGGCGGTCGACGCGGCCCCGCTCCTCGACGATGCGCCGCGACCCGGGCCCGCATCTCGTCGTCGAACGTCGAGGGCCACGGTGCCGGCAGCCTGCTTGAACGCGTCGAGGTGGTAGGGCAGCACGACCTTGTCGAGCTCGGCCACCAGCCACGCCGGCCCGACCAGGTAGCCGAGGCGGGCGGCGGCCATCGACCACGTCTTCGAGAACGTGCGGGTCACGACCAGGGGCCGCTCGCCGTCGACGAGGTCGAGCGCCGACCACGGGGCGAACTGGCCGTACGCCTCGTCGACCACGACCAGGCCGGGCGCCTCGGCGGCGACCGACCGGACGACGGCCTCGGGCTCGATCATGCCGGTGGGGTTGTTGGGCGAGCACAGGAACGTGATGGCCGGCGCCGTCTCGGCGAGCACGCTGCGCACCTCGTCGAGGTCGAGGGTGAAGTCGGCGCCGCGCTCGCCCACGGCCACGGTCGGTGCCGGTGATGCGGGCGATGTGGCTGTGCAGGGCGTAGGTGGGCTCGAACACGGCGGCGGTGCGCCCCGGCCCGCCGTAGGTGAGGCAGCAGCGTCTGCAGCACCTCGTTCGAGCCGTTGGCCACGAACACCTGCTCGGGCGCGACGCCGTGGAGCGCCGGCGATGGCGGTGCGCAGCGCCCGGTACGAGCGGTCGGGATAGCGGTGCCACTCGATGGTCGACCAGGGCGGCGGCGCAGCCGCTCGCCGAACGCCGGCCGGCGGCGGGCCGGGCGCCTCGTTGGTGTTGAGCCGCACCGCGACGTCGACCTGGGGCGAGTGGTAGCCCTCCATCAGCGCGAGGTCGGCCCGCGGCTCGCACGGGAGGTTCCGTCATACCGGCCCCTGGCGCAGGCGGATCGACTCGGCGTGGGCGGGCAGGCCCTCGTACTCGGCCAGCGCGACGACGTGGGGCGCCGACCTGGGCGAGGCCCTTGTCGTCGACGGTGACGACGTGCACGTGCTTGCGGAAGTCGTCGACGCGGAGCGCGCCCGAGAACCGGGCCGAGCCGTAGGTGGGCAGCACGTGGTTGGGACCGGCCAGGTAGTCGCCGATCGACGCCGGCGCCAGCGGGCCGCAGAACACGGCGCCCGGCGTGGCGGACCAGCGGCACGAGCGCCTCCGGCGTCGTCGACCAGCAGCTCGAGGTGCTCGGGGGCGATGGCGTTGGCCACGGCCAGGGCCTGGGCGGCATCGTCGCAGCACGACCGAGTAGCCGCCCTCGGCCAAGCGTCGCCTCGAGGTGCTCGCGCCGGGGCGACGCGGCGACGAGGCGGGCCACCGCCTCGGTGACGGCGTCGGCCACCGCCTCGTCCCACGTGACCAGCCAGGCCAGCCCGTCGGGGCCGTGCTCGGCCTGGAGGATGACGTCGATCGGCGGCCAGCTCGGCCGGCGTCGACGCCGTCGGCCACGACCACCACCTCGGAGGGACCGGCGAACGCCGACGGCACGCCCACCAGCCCCAGGCCCGCGACCTCGCGCTTGGCCTGGGCCACCCGCGCCGATGCCCGGACCGACGATGACGTCGACCGGGCGGATCGACTCGGTGCCGTAGGCCAGCGCGCCGATGGCTGCCGGGCCCGCCGATGCGGTACACCTCGTCGGCCCCGGCCAGAGCGGCCGCGGCCAGGATGCCGGTGGGGACCTTGCCGTCGGGCCGCGCCGGGCTCACCAGCACCACCTCGGGCACGCCCGCCACCTTGGCCGGCACCAGCGTCATAAGGGCGGTCGACACCAGCGGGGCCAGCGCGTTGGGCACGTAGCAGCCCACCCGGTCGACGGGCCGAACCAGCTCGCGGATCTCGATGGCCCCGTTGTGGTGCACCACCTCGTCGCCCCGCTGGGCGCCGTGGTAGGCGGCGATGTTGTCGTGGGCGACCTCGAGCGCCTCGCGCAGGTCGGCGGGGATCTGCTCGAGCGCAGCCGCCACCTCGGCCGGCGGCACCCGCAGGTCGTCGAGCCGCACGCCGTCGAACCGCTCGGCGAACGCACGCACCGCCTGGTCGCCGTGCTCGCGCACCTCGGCCAGCAGGGCGCGTACCTCGTCGATGGGCGGTTCGGTCTGCGCCGCGGGGCGGGGCAGCCGGCGACGAAGGTCGTCGGTGCCGGAACCACGCAGGTCGAGTCGGCGGAGCACGACAGGCAACGCTACCGGCGTCGGGTAGAACGCTCGGCATGGAAAGCGATCGGGCCGAGCTGTCGGCGCTGGCAACCACCCTCGACGACCTCACGGCCCGGCTCACCGCCGCGGCGGACCGCTACCAGGGGTCCCCCCGGGCCGATGTGGCTGATGGCCTCTACGAGGTCGAGCGGTCGCTCGTCGCCGCCACCCGCAAGCTCGAGCGCGTGCTGCGCACCATGCGATGACCCATTTCTGACCACGATCTGTCCCTGGACACGACGACGGCGCCCCGAAGGGCGCCGTCGCGGCGACGTCAGGCGGCGGATCCCGACGTCGCTTTGGAACCAGGTGGCGGGAACCTGGTTGTCGTCCACGTTATCGCCTACGGAGTATGCGAGGTTGCGCGCTGAGCAAAGAACTTCGTTGCGGTTCGTTCACGGTCCGTTGACATGGATGTCTTGCCCGGTCCAGATCAGACCGAGAACGCCGACGGGCAGATGTCGGCGAGCACGCAGACGTCGCACCGGGGCTTGCGGGCCGTGCACACCGCCCGACCGTGCAGGATCAGGCGCAGGCTCAGCGCGCCCCGCTCGGTCGCCCGCACCATGGGGTTGAGCTCGAGCTCGATCTTCACCGGGTCGGTCTGCGTCGTGAGGCCCAGGCGGGCCGACAACCGCTGCACGTGCGTGTCCACGGGCAGGCCCGGCTCGCCCATCGCCACGCTGCGCACGACGTTGGCGGTCTTGCGGCCCACGCCCGGGATGGTCACGAGGTCGGACATCTTGTGCGGCACCTCGCCACCGAACCGGTCGACGAGGGCGCTGGCCATGCCCATGATGCTGCGCGTCTTGTTGCGGAAGAACCCCGTGGTGCGGATCAGCTCCTCGACGTCGGCCGGGTCGGCGGCCGCCAGGTCCTGCGGTGTGGGGTACCTGGCGAACAGCGCGGGTGTGACAAGATTCACGCGTTCGTCGGTGGTCTGGGCCGAGAGGATCGTGGCCGTCAGCAGCTCGTAGGGGTTGGTGTGGCGGAGCGCGCAGAGCTCGACGGCCGTGCCGGGGTACTCGACGGCCAGGCGGTCGGCGACGACACGGGCCCGACCCTTGGGGCTGCGGGGGCGACCGGTGGCCATTGGCCGGACACTACCGGCCGCTCGCGCGGGCGCCGGCACGGTGACCGCGGCCGGTGCTACACCGGGTGCCGTGGGTCGCACCGTTCGTCGTCGCGGGTCCGGGGCGGGCACGGCGCGGACGCCCGCCCTGGTGGTGGGCGTCGCCGGGCTGCTGGCGCTCGCCCTGCTCCCCGGCGCGGAGCCGCCGCCCACGGCGCCGCCGAGCGACGACGGCGCACGGACCGCCGTCCCCGCCGATGCGTCCCCCACCACGCAGCCGGCGCCGCGCTCGTTCACGCTCGTCGCCACCGGAGACGTGCTGTTGCACGAACCGCTGTGGGACCAGGCGCGCGCCGATGCCGCGGCGGCCGGCGGAACGGGCCTCGACTTCGGCCCGCTCCTGGACGGCGTGGAGCCGCTCGTGAGCGGCGCAGACCTGGCGATCTGCCACCTCGAGACGCCGATCGCCGCGGTCGGTGGGCCGGTCGCCGGCTACCCGGCCTTCTCCGTGCCGCCCGAGATCGTGCCCGCCCTGGCCGACGTGGGGTTCGACGCCTGCACGACCGCCTCGAACCACACGTTCGATCGCGGTGCTGACGGCATCGACCGCACGCTCGCCGCCCTCGACGCCGCCGGCGTCCGCCACGCCGGTTCGGCGCGCGACCCGGCCGAGGCCGCCGCCACCACCGTCGTCCCCGCCGCGGGCGCCAAGGTGGCGCTGCTGGCGTACACCTTCGGGTTCAACGGCATCGCTGCCCCCGGCGGGCAGGAGTGGCGGTCGAACCTGATCGACGAGGTCCGCATCCTGGCCGACGCGGCCCGGGCCCGCGCGGAGGGCGCCGACGTGGTCGTCGTGGCGCTCCACTGGGGCGACGAGTACCGGGCCGGGCCCACCCCCCAGCAGCGGGCGCTGGGCCCGGTGCTGGCCCGCTCCGCCGACGTCGACCTGGTGCTCGGCCACCACGCCCACGTGGTCCAACCCGTCGAGCCCGTCGACGGCGAGTGGGTCGTGTACGGCATGGGCAACATGGTCGCCCACCACAGCACGCCGCTGCCCGCCAACGAGGAGGGGCTCCTCGTGCGCTTCACGTTCACCGAGGGCGCGGCGGGGTGGCGGGTGTCCGGGGCCGAGTTCGCGTCGTTGCTGGTCACCAGGTCCGGCCCGGCGATCCGGCTCGTCGACGTCGGGGCGATGCTCGCCGCCGGGGTGGCCGATCCCGCGGAACGGGCCCGCCTGGAGCAGGCGTGGGACCGCACGGCCGCCGCGGTGGGTGCGCTCGGCGCGCCGGCCCACGGCCTCCGTCCCGTGGTCCCACCCCTCTGACAGCATCCGCGGACAGGTCACGCCGTCCCGGCGAACGGTCGCTGTGCTTCCCGCTCTTGCAGCTTCGCTGCGGGCCGCTCGGGCCACGGCCTCGCCGGTCGGCTCGGCCTCTAGCCTGCCGACGTGTCCCGGTTCGAGATCACGCGCCAGCGCTCCCCCGAAGACGTCACGGCGGTCGAAGAGCTGATCCGGTCGGCCGAGGTCGCGGTCGGCCAGGAGCTCATCACCGAGCACCGCTTCCACGACGGCGCCTTCGGCGGGGGCGGCGACTTCGCCGGGCTGGTGGCGTGGGGCGCCGGCCGCCGGCCGCTCGCCTACTCCCAGGTCATCCGCGGCGATCGTCGCTGGGAGCTCGAGCTGGTCTACGACCACGATCCCGGCCGCCTCGACGACGCGCTCGTCGCGGCCGAGGAGGTGCTCGGCGCGGCCCTCGCCACCGTCGGCGCCGAGGGCGGCGGCCACGTCCACCTGTGGATCACCCGGCCCACCGACGCCCACGCCCGCCTGGCGGCCGCGGTCGGCCTGACGGTCGGGCGCGACCTGTGGCAGCTGTGCCGCCCGTTGCCCGTCGACGAGTCGTGGAGTCTGGAGACCCGCCCGTTCGTGGTCGGCCAGGACGAGGAGGCCTGGCTCGAGGTCAACAACCGCGCCTTCGACTGGCACCCGGAGCAGGGCGGGTGGACCGTCCAGGACGTGCGCAGCCGCGAGGCCGAGCCGTGGTTCGACCCCGCCGGGTTCCTGCTGCACGAGATCGACGGGCGGCTGGCCGGGTTCTGCTGGACCAAGGTGCACGCCGACCACGACCCCCCGCTGGGCGAGATCTACGTCGTCGCGGTCGACCCCGACCTGCACGCCAGCGGACTAGGTCGCGCGCTCACGCTCGCCGGGCTCGACGACCTCCACCGGCGCGGACTCGCGGTGGGGATGCTGTACGTCGACGCCGACAACGAGCGGGCCACCCGCCTCTACTTCGACCTGGGCTTCACGCTCGACCACACGGACCGGGCGTTCGTGGGCGACGTGGCCGCCGGTTGACGGTCAGCTGACGCCGACGCCCAGGGCGCTGCCGATGGCGAACGTGATGGCGGCCGGCACGACGGTGAACAGCACCTGGCGCACGATCGAACGGCCGGGGGCGCGGCCCGTCGACCAGGCCACGAGTGCGCCGACGATCACGGCTGCCACCACACCCAGCAGCAGCGAGGCGACCTTGGCCGCCGCGCCGGACCCGAGGAACCACGGCACCAGCGGCACGATGGCGCCGATCGAGAAGGCCCCGAACGACGACACGGCCGCGCCGCCGGGCGAGCCCAGCCGGGCGGGGTCGATGCCCAACTCCTCGCGGGCGTGTGCCTCGAGGGCTTTGTCGGGGTCGCTCATCATCGCCTCGGCCACCTCGCGCGCCTGGTCGGGATCGAGGCCCCGCCCCTCGTAGATGCCGGCCAGCTCCGCCGTCTCGTGCTCGGGGCGGCGGCGCAGCTCACGGGCCTCCACGACGAGCTCGCGCTCCAGGAGCTCGGCCTGCACCTTCATCGAGTTGTACTCGCCGGCCGCCATCGAGATGGCGCCGGACACGAGCCCGGCCAGGCCGGCCAGGCGCACCACGGCCGGGGCCGGGTCGGCCCCGGCGACGCCCAGGATCAGCCCCATGTTGCTCACCAGGCCGTCGCTGACACCGAACACCGCGGCCCGGGCCGAGCCACCCTGGATGTCGCGATGGTGGTGCTCGGGATGCACGGACGGGACGTGGGGGATCACGCCAGAACGGTACCTAAGGAACTCCGGGGACTGGTCAGGCTCTCTCGGCGAACGGTCGCTGTGCTTCCCGCTCTTGCAGCTCCGCTGCGGGCCGCTCGGGCCACGGCCTCGCCTTACGGCTCGGCCTCTAGGCTGACAGCCGTGCCCACCCGCTACGACCTCGACCGCGACGCGCTCGCCGCCCTGCTCACGGGCGAGCCGCGCTACCGCGTCGACCAGGTGTGGGACGGCCTGCACCGCCAGTTGGCCGCGCCGTCCGAGCTGACCACGCTGCCCAAGGCGCTGCGCGCCCGCCTCGACGACGAGCTGCCCGCCGCCCTCACCCCCGTGGCCGAGTCGACCAACCGGCAGGGCGACACCGTCAAGTGGCTGTTCGCCCTCGACGGCGATGCCCGGGTCGAGACGGTGCTCATGCACTACCGCGACCGCACCACGGTCTGCGTGTCCAGCCAGGCCGGCTGCGCCATGGGGTGCGGGTTCTGCGCCACCGGCCAGGCCGGGTTCCAGCGGCAGATGACCACCGGCGAGATCGTCGAGCAGGTCGTGCTGGCCGCCCGCCGCGCCCGCGACGACGGGCGGCGCCTGGGCAACGTGGTGTTCATGGGCATGGGCGAGCCGATGGCCAACTACGACCGGGTGTGGCCCGCGGTCGAGCGCCTGCACGACGACCTGGGCCTGTCCGCCCGCCACCTCACCATGTCGACCGTCGGGCTGGTGCCGGGCATCCGCCGGCTGGCCGGCGAGGACCTGCCGGTCAACCTGGCGGTGTCGCTCCACGCCGCCAACGACACGCTGCGCGACGAGCTGGTGCCGATCAACAAGCGCTACCCCCTGTCGGTGCTCATGGGGGCATGCGCCGACTACCTGCGGGCCAAGGGGCGGCGGCTGTCGTTCGAGTGGGCGCTCATCGACGGCACCAACGACCGCCTCAGCGACGCCCGCGAGCTGGCCGAACTGGCCCGCACGCTGCCGTTGCCCGCGCACGTCAACCTGATCCCGCTCAACCCCACGCCCGGCTACCCCACCCGGGGCACGCCCCGCGACGGTGTCGAGCGCTTCCGCCGGCGGCTCGACCGATCTGGGCGTCAACGCCACCGTCCGCCGCAACCGGGGCACCGACATCGACGCCGCCTGCGGTCAGCTGGCCGCGCGGGTCGAGCTGCGCCGCCGCCCGGCGACGCCGGGCCCGACCGCTGGAGTCAACGCGCCAGCACGGTGATGCCGACGTCGGTGCGGACGGCGTCGATCAGCTCCTCGCCGCGTCGCACCCGGGCACCCGCCCACACGACCGAGCGCTCGACCGTCCCGTCGACCTCGGCGCCCTCGCCGATGACAGAGGCGCCGCCGCTCGCCGTCAGGTTGGCGGCCAGGTACCGGGACGGGGTTCCGCAGTCGAGGCACGCGCCGTCCCAGCGCACCACGTCGACGCGGTCTCTGGCCTGCTGCTCCTGCCACGACGCCTCCCACAGGCCCGACGGCACCGCCTCCAACCGGGCGACCTCCGACCACGGCATGTAGGCGCCGGCCAGCTGGCTGGTCGGGCGGTCGGGCGGACGGAGCCGGTCGTCGCCCGCCACCAGCAGCCGCACCCGCTCGCGGTCCCACCCGGCGGTGACGGCCCCCAGGTCGCCGGGCGCCCACGTGTCGCTGTTCAGCACCAGCACGCCCCGCCCGTCGATCCACGGGCGCAGGTGCGCGAGCGCGCCCGCGGTGCCGAGCGCCTCGTCCTTCTCGACCGAGACGTGCACGGGACCGAGCGCGCCGTCGGCGCCGGCGGCCAGGTGGGCCTCGATGGCCTCGCGGCGGTGGTGGACGTTGACGGCCACCGCCGCGGTCGCCGTGCGGGCCCGGCCCACCGCCAGGTCGACCAGCGGCACGTCGCCCACCGGGCACAGCGGCTTGGGGCGCGCCCGGGTGAGGGGCGCGAGCCGCCGCCCCTCCCCCGCCGCCAGCACGACGGCGCACACGTCGGTTGGGAGCCGCTCGTCGGCCTGGGGCATCATCGCCGGCATGACGACCATCGTGCAGGGAATCCAGGGCCTCCGCGACATCGTGGGCCAGCACCTGGGCTACAGCGACTACGTCGAGGTCACCCAGGACCAGGTCAACCTGTTCGCCGAGGCGACGGGCGACCACCAGTGGATCCACGTCGACGTCGAGCGGGCCCGCAGGGAGAGCCCGTTCGGCGGTCCCATCGCCCACGGCTACCTCACGCTGTCGATGGGCCCGCGACTCGTGCCCCAGGTCGTGCGCGTCGACGGCATCACGATGGCCGTGAACTACGGGTGCGACAAGGTGCGCTTCCCGTCGCCGGTGCCGGTCGGCTCGAAGCTGCGGGTCGGCGTCGACCTGGTCGACGTGGCCGACGTGACCGGCGGCGTGCAGGTCACCATGCGGTTCACGTTCGAGTGCGAGGGCGCCGAGAAGCCCTCGTGCGTGGCGGACAACCTGTTCCGCTACTACGAGTGATCCAGCGTCAGGCCGACAGGCGGGAGCGCACGGCCGGCCACCCCGGCAGAGCGCGCACCGGCGCCAGGTCGGGCTCGCCGTCGAGCAGGCCCGGCGCCCGGAAGCCGGCGTCGACCGCCGCCTCGACCCAGCGCAGCGCCTCGTCGGCCGAGCCCGCCCGGGCCCACGAGCACGCCACCTCGAACGCGGTCTGGGCGGCGCTCTGCGGCCCGGCCGCGAACACCTGCTCCCCGACCTCCGCGGCCGCGGCGAACCGCTCGGCGTAGTGCAGGTGGGTCTGCAGGCCGCTCGCCGCCTCGATGCCCGCCGGGCCGCCGGCCACGAGCCGGGCGGCGACGGGCACGGCCCGGCCCGAGTCTGCCAGCAGGGTGGCCGGCACCAGGTTGGGCGGACCGGCCGGCTCTGACCGGTAG
The DNA here is from genome assembly GCA_963735395.1 of uncultured Acidimicrobiales bacterium. Lineage (GTDB taxonomy): Bacteria > Actinomycetota > Acidimicrobiia > Acidimicrobiales > VFJN01 > ZC4RG19. The sequence goes on from CAVTKV010000008.1 coordinate 123,582, forward strand.
GCGGACTCGAACAGGTCGTCGGCCATCTCGACCGGCCCGGTCAGCAGGGCGATGCCGGCCCGGAGGAAGGCGTTGCCGCCGTCGCCCGCCTGGCGCATGATCGACGCCGCTCGGCCTCCGTCGCCGGACCGCAGCGCGTTCCACGCCCGGGTCTCGGCCTCGGCCAGGGGCAGGCGGGGCGTCAGGTCGGGCATGGCGTCGCGGGGCCGCACCACCTGCAGGTCGGGGGCGCCCCGGCGGCGCGACCGCTTGGCGCGGCGACCCTTGGCCGGTGCGCCCTGTGGAGCGTCGACGTCGAAGGCGCCCGTGCTACGGCCCTCCCGCAGGTCCCGGTAGTTCATGTACGCGAACAGGCCGAAGAAGATCAGGCCGAAGAGGCCGAACCGCCCGGACCGGAACGTGATGAACCCGGCGACGATGGCGGCGCCGATCGAGAGCTTGCACGCCGTCTCGAAGCCGAACAGCGTCTCGGCCACGTGCCCGCCGTCGAGGGGCCGGATGGGCAGCAGGTTGAACACCGCCCACCAGATGCTGACGTACTGCAGGTAGTAGACGACCGGCGCCCAGCTGAAGCCGTTGCCGCCGTTGACGGCCCAGTCGACCAGCGTGTTCGTGTACCAGTCGCTCTGGTACAGCAGCCACATCGGCAGGCCCAGGAACAGCAGCTGAGCGAACGCGCCCGACACGCTGACCAGCACCGACTTGGGTTTGGTGAGCACCCGCCGCCCGCCCCCGGTGGGCACGGTGAACCCGCCGAAGCCGTGCAGCACGATGGCGGACCGCTGCCCCAGCACCCGGTAGGTCAGCGCGTGGCCCAGCTCGTGCACGAGCACCGACACGAACACGATGACCACCCAGGCGAACACCACCCACAGCGGCTCGAGCCGGATGCCGAAGAGCGCGGCAACGACGATGAAGAACGGCTCGACCCTGATCGGGATGCCGAAGATGCGGAACTGCGCCCTGGCCACGGACCGCAGCGTAGGCGCGGCCGACCGGCACGCGGTGATCTGGCCCCGCCGCCCCGGCAGAGTTTCGGGCCCCGACCACCTCGCCCGTACCATGCGACCGATGGCCAGGTTCTCGATGCCGGACTCGCTCCCCGAGGGCGACGAGAAGGTGACGGCGGTGCGGGGCATGTTCGACGCCATCGCCCCGCGCTACGACCTGATCAACCGCATCATGACGTTCCGCCTCGACGTGCGGTGGCGGCGGCTGGGGGTCGGCTCGCTGGCGCTTCGCCGCGACTCGGTGGTGCTCGACCTGGCCTGTGGCACCGGTGACCTCTGCCGCGAGATCGAGGCGGCGGGCCTGGCGCCCATCGGCGTGGACCTGTCCTACGGCATGCTGGCCGCCGCCCGCACCGACGCCCCACTGCTGCAGGGCGACGCGCTGCGCCTGCCCGTCCGCGGCGGCACGGTCGACGGCGTGACCTGCGGCTTCGCCCTACGCAACCTGGTCGAGCTGGCCCCGTTCTTCGACGAGCTGGCCCGGGTGCTGCGGCCCGGAGGGCGCATCGCGCTGCTCGAGGTGGCCACGCCGCCCAACCCCGTCATGCGCTGGGGCCACGGTGTGTACTTCGGCAAGGTGGTGCCGCTCATCGGTGGGCTCATCTCGGATGCGTCGGCCTACCGCTACCTGCCCCGCTCGGTCGCCTACCTGCCCGACGCCGAGGAGATGCGGTCGATGATCGCCCGGGCCGGGTTCGTCGACGTCGAGCGCCGGTTGTTGTCGGGCGGGGTGGCCCAGCTGATCACGGCGACGCGCCGACCGTGACCCTCGTCGCCCGCACCCGCCGCCTCGACGCCGACGTCGACCTGCTGACCTTCGCGGGCGACGACGGGTTCGTCTTCGAGAAGGGACGGTCGGGGCTGGCGGGCCGGGGCTGCGCCCTGGTCGTCGACTGGCCCGCGGGCGACCCGGTGGCCGCGGCCAGGCAGTGCGCCCAGGTGCTGGCGGCCGTCGAGGTCGACGACCGGGTGGGCGTGCCGGGCACCGGCCCCGTGGCCTTCGGGGCGCTCCCCTTCGCGCCCGGGGGCGCCGCCCGGCTGGTGGTGCCCTCGGTCGTCGTCGGTCGGGCCGAGGGCGGCACGCGGTGGATCACCGTCGTGGCCGACGACGACGCGCCCGCCACCGCCGACGACCCGCTGCCCGACCCGGACGCGCCGACGGCCGACGACCTCGTCGGGCCGCGGGCGACGTGGCGGCAGCCGCAGCGCTACGCCGTCGAGTCGACGCGTGCGCCCGAGTGGTGGTGCGACCTGGTCGGGCAGGCCACCAAGGCGATGGCGGGAGGCGCGTTCGACAAGGTCGTCCTCGCCCGCCAGGTCGACGTCACAGCCGACCAGCCGCTCGACCGCCACGCCGTGCTCGACCGGCTGCGCACCGCCTACCCGGGCTGCCACATCGTGGGCATCGGCGGGTTCGTGGCGGCCAGCCCGGAGCTGCTGGTGTCGGTGGCGGGCGACATCGTGCGGTCGCACCCCATGGCCGGCACCGCTCCCCGGGGCGGCGACCCCGCCACCGACCAGCGCCTGGCCGCCTCGCTGCTCGCCTCGCGGGTCTACCGCCACGAGCACCAGGTCACCATCGACGCCGTACACGACACGCTGCTGGGTTGGTGCTCGTACGTCGACTACGAGGCCGAACCGTCGGTCGTGGCGGTGGCCAACCTGCAGCACCTGGCCACGCTGGTCGAGGGCCGCCTCTCGCACCCGGCGCCCTCGGTCCTCGAGCTCGTCGCCGCGCTGCACCCCACGCCGGCCGTGGCCGGCCGCCCGCTCGACCTGGCGGTCGCCTGGATCGCCGAGCACGAGGGCATCGACCGGGGCCGCTACGCCGGCACCGCCGGGTGGGTCGACGCCGCCGGCAACGGCGCCTGGGCCGTGTCGGTGCGCTGCGCCGAGCTCGACGGGGCCACCGCCCGGGTGTTCGCCGGCAACGGCATCGTGGCCGACAGCGACCCGCAGACCGAGCTGGCCGAGACCCGCATCAAGTTCCAGGCCCTGCTCTTCGCCCTCGTCCGCCCGTAGCTCCGCCTAGTGTCCCGGCCAACGCCGCGTCGACCGCGGCAGCGATCGCCTCGTCGAGCCGGCGGTGGATCTCGACGTTGGCGCTGCGGTCGGTCCCGACCACCAGCACCCGCACGCCGCCCTTGGTCGACGCCGCGAGCACGGCCTCGCCGATGTCGTCGCCGGGGTCGAGCCGGCGGGCGTCGACGCCGTAGGCGGACGCCACGGCGACCAGGTCGAGCCCGTGGGGCGTGCCGAACAGGGCCTCGAACCGCTCGTCGGCCAGTGCCTGCGCCTGGGGCAGGAACGAGAAGATGCCACCACCGTCGTTGTCGACCACGACGCACACCAGGTCGACGTCGCGCCCGGCGGCGCCGAGCAGCCCGTTGCTGTCGTGCAGGAAGGCGACGTCACCGACCAGCAGCGCCGTGGGCCCACCCGTGGCGGCCGCCACCCCCACCGCCGTCGACACCACGCCGTCGATGCCGTTGGCCCCACGGTTGGCCAGGACCCGTACGTCCCCCCGCGGTGCGGCGTAGCGCTCGACGTCGCGGATCGGCATCGACGACGACACCACCAGCGAGGACCCGGCGGGCAGGGCCTGCACCAGGGCGCGGGCGACGCCGGGCTCGTTGGGCCCCGCCTCGCCCGCCAGGGCGCCGTCGACGGCCAGCTCGGCGGCGGCGGACGCCGCCTGCCACCGGTCGAGCCACCCCGCGGCGAGGGCGCCGGCCGCGGCGTCGCTCAGCGCGGCGATCAGCGCCGAGGGCGCGCCGTCGAGCACGGCGGCCGCGGTCGCCGACGGGTCGGACCAGCCCGGGGCGCCGGCCACGATCTCGTGGGCGCCCGAGCCGGCGAGCCACTCGTTCACCACCCTCGACGCACCGGGCGGGCCGAGCCGCACGATGACGTCGGGGCACAGCTCCTCCGCCGCCCGGGGCGAACGCAGCAGGCCGTCGAGGTGGGCGATCGAGGTCGGTGCCGCCATCCAGGCCGGCGATCGGGGCTCCGCCAGCACGGGCCACCCCAGCGCCCGCGCCGCCTCGTGGACCGCCTCGCCGGTGACCGCGGCGGCCCCGGCCACGATCACGCCGCGCCGGCCCGCCAGGCCCGCGACGACGGGGGCCACCGCCGAGGACGACCCGCCGACGGACGTGCGCGAGGCCCACGGCCCGGCGCCACGACCGACCGGGAGCGGTCCCGGCATGCCCACGAGCGGCTCGCGGAACGGCAGGTTGAGGTGGACCGGCCCGGCGTGGGCGCCGAGGGTCGTGGCGTAGGCACGGGCGGCGAACGCCCGCCAGCGATCGACGCCGGACGGCTCGGGCACGCCGGGGTCGCCGAACCAGCGCACCGACCGGCCGTACAGGTGCACCTGGTCGATCGCCTGGGGTGCACCGACGTCGCGCAGCTCGGGCGGGCGGTCGGCGGTGCACACCAGCAGCGGCACCGCCGCCAGGTCGGCCTCGACCACCGCCGGGTGCAGCTCGGCCGCGGCGGTGCCGCTGGTCGTCAACACCAGGGCGGGCCGGCCGGTCGCCAGGCCGAGGCCCAGCGCCAGGAACGCCCCCGAGCGCTCGTCGTGGTGGACGTGCAGCCGCACGCCGTCGTGACCGGCCAGCGCCAGGGCGAGCGGCGTCGACCGTGAGCCGGGGCACACGACCGCGTCGGTGAGCCCGTCTCGCACCCACTCGTCGACCAGGGTCGCGGCGAAGGTCGCCTGGACGTCGGCGGTCGGGGGCGGCGGCTCGGGAGGCGGCGTCGACATGGCAGCGACAAGAATCGCTCGCCGTGGCGCTCTACGGCGAACGCGATGGCTCCGGGCCCCCGCATCGTGCTGCTGCACGGGTTCGGGCAGACCGGCCGGTGCTGGGGCCCGCTGGCCCCCGCCCTGGCCGGCGACCACGAGGTGGTCCGGCTCGACGCTCCCGGGCACGGCGGCTCCACCGGCACGGTCGCCGACCTGCCGACGACCGGCCGGCTGATGGCCCAGGCGGGCGGTCCCGCCGTGTACCTCGGCTACTCGATGGGAGCCCGCATGGCGCTCCACGTGGCGACCGAGGCCCCCGATGTCGTGCGGGCGCTCGTGCTGGTGGGCGGCACGCCCGGCATCGAGGACGACGCCGAGAGGGCCCGGCGCCGTGCCGCCGACCGGGCGCTCGCCCAGCGCATCCGCGACGACGGCGTCGACGCCTTCGTCGAGCGGTGGCTGGCCATGCCGATGTTCGCCGGCCTGCCCCCCGAGGCCCGCTTCGACGACGAGCGGCGCCGCAACACCGCGGACGGCCTGGCCACCAGCCTCGAGCTGGCCGGGACCGGCTCCCAGCGGCCGCTGTGGGGCGAGTTGGCCGACGATCGCCGTGCCGGTCCTGGTGGTGGCCGGCGCGGACGACCACCGCTACGCGGCCATCGCCGAGCGGACCGCCGCCACCGCCGGCGCCAACGCCCGGGCCGCCCTGGTGGCGGGCGCGGGGCACAGCGCCCACCTCGAGCAGCCCGGGCGGTTCACCGACCTGCTGCTCGGCTGGCTGAGCGAGATCGATCGCCGCCACTGACGCGCCGTGGTCCAATGGGCGCGACCGCTCCGAGGGGGATCGATGTCCGAATTGACCCGACGCGCCTTCATCGCCCGTTCGTCGGCGGCCGTGGGCGGCCTCGCCCTGGCGACCGTCGGCGCGGCTGCGTGCTCGTCGTCCGACGACGCCGACGCCGACGGCGGCGCCGGGGACGACGGCGCGTCCCCCGCCAGCGCCGGGTCGTTCGATCCGTCGGACTGGGCGTCGGTGCGGGCCCAGTTCCCGCTGACCGGCGACGTGGCGCAGTTCTCCGCGTTCGTGCTCGCGTCCCATCCGCGCCCCGTCGCCGAGGCCATCGAGCGCCACCGCGTGGGCCTCGACGACCACACCCACGCCTACCTGGCCGCCACCGAGGTCGACGCCGAGGTGGCGGTGGCGACGGCGGCCGCGGAGTACCTGGGCGCCCAGCCCGGCGAGGTGGCGCTGACCGACAGCACGACGATGGGGCTCGGGCTGCTCTACGGCGGGCTGCGGGTGCGGCCCGGCCAGCAGGTGCTCACCACGGAGCACGACTTCTACTCGACCCACCAGGCGTGGAACCTCCGCTCGGCGCGAGACGGCGTGACGGTCGAGCGCGTCCGCCTCTACGACGACCCGGCCGCGGCCACCGCGGACGACGTCGTGGCCCGGCTGATGGCCGCCGTCACCCCGGCGACACGAGTGGTGGCGATCACCTGGCTGCACTCGGTCACCGGGGTCAAGCTGCCGGTGCGGGCCATCGCCGACGCCCTGGCCGCGGTCAATGCGGGGCGCGGCCCCGACGACCGGGCGCTGCTGTGCGTCGACGGCGTGCACGCCGTGGGCGTCGAGGACGTCGTCGGTCGCCGACCTGGGCTGCGACTTCCTGGTGGCGGGCACCCACAAGTGGCTGTTCGGGCCGCGCGGCACCGGCATCGTGTGGGGCCGGTCCGATGCCTGGCCCGCGGTCGACCCGGTCATCCCCGCGTTCGAGCCGGGCAGCTTCGGCGAGTGGCTCAACGGCCTGCCGCCGGAGCCGGCGAGCGGGCTGCGGTTCACGCCCGGCGGCTACCACAGCTTCGAGCACCGGTGGGCGCTGGCCGAGGCGTTCCGGTTCCACCTCGACATCGGCAAGGACCGGGTGGCCGCCCGCACCTACGAGCAGGCCACCCAGCTCAAGGCAGGGCTGGCCGAGATCGACGGCATCACCCTGGTGACCCCGCCGGGCGAGGACATGTCCTCGGGCATGGTGTGCTTCGACGTCGCCGGCAGCGCGCCGTTCGACGTGGTCGGTGGGCTCGCCGACGCAGGGTTCGACGCCAGCGTCACGCCGTACCGCGAGGAGCACGTGCGGGTCGGTCCCAGCATCGTGACGTCGCCCGACGAGGTCGACGGCCTGCTCGACGCCCTGCGGTCGTGACCGTCCCGTGCGGCCGGCCGATCGGGTCAGGGGGTGTACTCGGCGATCCGCCGGCGCAGGCCGACGACGGCGAGGACGGCGATCGCCACCGCGGCGCCGAGTGTGCGCCCGGCCCAGCCATCCAGTCGGTCGTCGCCGCGGGCGACGAACCGGTCGAAGTACCCCTGGTTGAGGTCGCGGAAGCCGGTCAACGTCTCGTCGAAGCGGGTGAAGGCCCAGTTCGAGTCACCCTCGTCGTACGACAGGCAGAAGCGCACGGCCTCGTCGTGGTCGCCCGCGCCCTCCAGGGCGCGGATGCGTCGATCGGCGCGCTGGTAGACGGCGTAGGCGTCGACGGTGGCGAGCGCGGCCTCCCGCTCGCCTGGGAACGTGATGTTGCGCAGCGCGTCGCCGAAGTGGCCGTCGAAGCTCACGTCATCGTCGGCCTCGCTCTGCCGCACCCGGTCGAGCGCGGCGCCGAAGTCGTCGTCGAACGTGGCGAGCCGGCGCCGGCGATGTCCACCAGCTGTGTCGTGCGGGCCAGGAAGTCGGCCTCGTAGTCCGCGGCCCGCGCCGGGTCGATGAGGTAGCGGCTCTCGTCGGCGTTGGCGTCATAGGCGACCGAGCGGGCGGTCGAGAGCGCGAGGACCGAGGCGAACGCGTCGCGGTTGGCGGCGCGCAGATCCTCGGCCCCGCCCCGCAGGACGATCCCCAGGACGGCGGCCAGCCCCACGGCGACGAGCGTGGCGATCGCGAGCGCCGGGTTGAGCACCCGGTGGGTCCGGCGGTAGAGGAAGACCTGGAGCCCCACCAGCACCGCGACCAGCCCCACACCCAGGGCCACCACCAGCGCCAACCGTCGCGAGGCGTCCACCTGGGCCCGGTCGTACGCGTGTTCCAGGGCACCGACGTTGGCGGCGCTCAGGCGGTCTGCAGCGGGCAGCAGTTGATCGTGCATCAGGTCGGTGGCCTGGCGGTAGGACTCGAGCGCGCCGGTCGGCGTCACCCCGGTCGGCCAGCAGCCGGGCCTGGGCGCCGAGAGCCTCGAACGACCCCAGCCCCTCGAGCAACGCGCCCACCGCCGCTCGCTCGGTGTCATCTCGGGCGTTGCCCGCGGCCGTGGCCAGCTGATCGGTGACCGTGGCCCGGCGTTCGGCGTAGATGTCCTCGGTGTCGGCCCGGGTGAGGCCAAGGTCGCCGCGCTCGCCGACCAGCAGGTGGTTGGCGAGGTTGGCGTCCATGTCGGCCAGCGAGAACGAGATGTCGTTGGCTGCGGCGACGTCGGGCGCCGTGTCGCGACCGATCGTGCGCAGGGCATCCTGCTGGCCCGCAACCGCCTGCTGGCCCGCCCACCCGAGCGTGATCGCCCCGGCCACGATGAGTCCCAGGCCGAGCTTGAGGATGGTGGGGGTGAGCCAGCGGGTGGGCGGGGCCACCCGGCGCCGCGGGCTGCCCGCCTGCCCGTTGCGTGCTCCGACCGGAGGTGCGGTGATCGTCACGACTCGTCCTGCCGCCGGATGACGATCTGCGTCCACACGCCGATGTGGAACCGGTCGCCGTCGCGCAGCGCCACCGGTGAGCCGACGGGCAGGGGCTCGACGGCGTCGTTGACGTAGGTGCCGTTGGTGGAGCCGCGGTCGACCAGCGCCCACGTGTCGTCGGGCCGGCGGAGCAGCGCAGCGTGGTCGTGCGACACGCCGCCGTCCGCGGGCGGCCCCCCGAGGTCGATGGTGGGATCGATGCCGAGGCGGCGGCTGCCGCGGCCGATGGTCACCTCGTCGCCGGTCAGCTCGACGATCCGCTCGGGCGCGCCGACCGGGAACTGCACCCCGGCGCCCTCTCGCCGGTCGTACGTGGCGCGGTCGGCGCGGCACGACCGCCACCCACCGGGACCCGGTCACAGCAGCGTCCGGGGTCGCGACCGGTTGGCCTCGTCCACGAGCCGGACCTGCTCCTCGCGGCCGGTGGCGGCCCGCGCCAGCGCGCGGTAGGCACCCTCCAACCCTCGCCGCAGGTCAGTCTCGGCGAGGCGGCGGCCGAGGACGCGCACGCCGCCGTCCCCCGCGCGGTGGGCGACCGTGCCGTGGGCGACCGTGCCGAGGGCCGCCCGGTAGACGTCGCGCTCGAGCGCGGCGCGGCGTGCCGGGTCGAGGTCGAGCCCCTCGAGGATGCGCCCGGCGCGGGCCAGCTCGTCGACCGTCGCCGGCGGGGCCGTCGTGGCGCCGGGTGGCGCGGTGGCGCCGGTCAGGGCACGCACGCTGGCCACGTCGGCCGCCGCCCGCGCACTCGACGACGCGGGGACCCGCTCGTACGCGCCGACGGCCCCGGCCCGGTCGTCGCGCGCGAGCCGCACCCGGGCGAGGGCGAAGGCCGCCGACACGCCGCCGGGGTCGACCATCAGCACCCGGTCGTACAGGGCGTCGGCCCGCGCCAGGTCGCCTCCTGCCTCGGCCGCCACGGCGAGCGCCAGCCGCGGCGCGACCTCGCCGGCCAGGTCGGTGCACACCGGGTCGAGCCAGTCGACCGCCTCGTCCGCCCGTCCTGCAGCCAGCGCCGCCAGCCCCCGGTGCCACCACACGCGCCAGTCCCGGCCGTCGCCGAGCTGGTCGAGCGCCGCCGTGGCCGCGGCCGGATCTCCCCGTTCGAGGTGGGCGCGGGCCAGCCGTAGCACGACCTCTGTCGACGCCGGCACCGACCCGGTGGACATCCCGGTCGTGAGCGTCTCGACCACCGCGGCCGCGGGCAGATCGCCGAGGCCGAGCAGGGTGCCGGCCCCCGGGTCCGACGGATCGACCTTGGTCGCCGGCAGAGTCCGCCAGCTGCACCCGGCGTCGGCGTCCGGGCCGGCCCGACCTGCGCCGGTGCCGGGCCCGAACAGGGCGCTGACGGCCGGTCGCACCTCGCCCCGTGCCGCGGCTTCCTCGCGCAGCACGCCCACCAGCTGCTCGGCCATCTCGTCCGCCGTGGCAAAGCGGTCCTCCGCTGCGAAGGCCGTGGCCTTCAACAGGAACCGGTGGAGCGACTCGTGCCCCGCCAGCACCGGCTGCTCATTCGGCGGCGGCAGCGTGTGGACATAGGTGGTCTGGTAGCCGCGAAAGTCGAGCACCAGGGCGGCGAGCGTGCGGCCGACGGTGAAGAGGTCGCTGGCGACGGTCGGCCCGACGTCCGCCACCTCCGGGGCCTGGAACCCGACCGTTCCGTAGATGGCGGCATCGTCGTCGTCGATCGGGCGCACGCCGCCGAGGTCGATGATCTTGAGGGCGTCGCCCGTGAGCATGATGTTGTCGGGCTTCATGTCGCAGTACACGAGCCCCTGCGCGTGCACGTACGCCATGGCGGGCAGGACGCCCAGGATGTACGCCGCCGCCCGGTCGACGGGCAGAGGGTCGATGCGACCGCCGTTGGCGTCCCGTCGCTCCTTCTGCACCGCCTTCACGCTCTTGCCGCCGACGTACTCCATGACGATGTAGCCGGCGTCCTGGTGGGTGACGAAGTTGTAGATCTTCACCAGGCTCGGGTGGTCGAGCGAGGCCAGGAAGCGGCGTTCGGCCACCGCCGCCAGGGCCGCGTCCTCGCTCGAGGTGTCGAGCAGCCCCTTGAGCACGAGCTGGTCCGGCGGGACCCGGTGGAGCTCGAACCCGTCCGAAGCGAGGACGTCGAGGGTGAGGCGGATCCAGAGGCGCGGGACTCACCTGTGCGGGTGGTCGGGCGCAGCCGGGGCATGGGCGCCGCGCCCGCAGGGGCCGGCCGGCCCAGGGGGAACGTCGGCGAGGTGGCGAGACCCGACAGAGCCCCGGTGGCGCGGTGACCCGGCGTTCCGGGCCTGGGGGCCATGCCGCACGTGTCGCAGTAGCCGTCGACGACCGTCCCGCTGCAGCCGGGGACGGCACAGCCGACAGACGGGACCTCGCTCACCTCTGCGCCCTCACCCTCGCCACACGGACCTGCCCAGCTCGCTCCGATCGTCGCCGCAGTGTGTCAGCGGCGCGCCCGACCGGGCTATCAAGAACGCGTCAATGTTTGGACGCGGCCCCGCACGCCGTCAGCCCGAGATCCACAGGCCGGCGGCCAGCAACGCCCCGAAGAAGAGCTGCACCTGTCCCGTCGCCCCCAGCACCGGGATGAGCGCGGGGCCGTGGGCGCCCCCGAGCACCTCGATCACCGGGCGCCGGGCCAGCGGCACCGCCGCCAGCGCCGCCGCCGCGGCCGGCCGCTCCCCCAGGCCGGCCACGAGCGGCACCATCACCGCCGCGCCGACGAGCAGGCCGACGTAGAGCCAGCGGGTGCGCATGTCGCCCAGCCGCACGGCCAGCGTGCGCTTGCCGGACACGGTGTCGCCCGGGATGTCGCGCAGGTTGTTCACCACGAGCAGTGCCGTCGCCAGCAGGCCCACGGGCACGCTGGCGGCCAGGGCGAGCCAGGAGAGCGACTCCTCCTGCACGTAGGCCGAGCCTGCCGTGGCCACCACACCGAAGAACACGAACACGAACAGCTCGCCCAGGCCGAGGTAGCCGTACGGGTGCGAGCCGCCCGTGTAGAACCAGCCGGCGGCGATGGCCGCGGCGCCGACCACCACCAGCTCGGGCCCGACCGCCACCGCAAGCGCCAGACCGGCGACGCCGGCGACCAGGAACGACAGCAGCGCCGCCCGCTTCACCGCGCCGGGAGACTTGAGGCCCGACCCCACCAGCCGCACCGGGCCCACCCGGCGCTCGTCGCTGTCGGTGCCGCGCACACCGTCGCTGTAGTCGTTGGCGTAGTTGGTGCCCACCTGCAGGGCGAGGGCCACCACCCCCGCGGCCACGGCCCGCCAGGCCACCACGTCGGTGCGGCCCACAGCGCAGGCGGTGCCGACGAGCACCGGCACGACGGCGGCCGGCAACGTGCGGGGCCGCGCCCCGGCCAGCCATGCCCGCCAGCCCCGGGGGCCCGAGGTGCGAGGTTCGTCGACGGGAAGCTCGGCCACGTCGGGCAGGTTGGCACGCCCCGCACCCGTCCGCCTACCGCGATCTGACGCGACCCGAGCGCGCTCGTCGCAGTATTGACTATGGCTTACCCATAGCTAATAGTGCCGACGTGGGATTCAGCGCGCAGCAGGTGTCTCGCACGTACCGGTCGAACCGCCGTGAAGCGCAGGCTCGCCTCACCCGGCTGCGGGTCCTTGCTGCGGCGACCGCAGTGTTCCTGGGTCGCGGGTACGCGGGCGCGACCATGCGGGCCATCGCGACCGAAGCGGGAGTGTCCGTGCCCACGGTGGAAGCGCTGTTCGGCACGAAAGCGCGCGTCCTCCAGGCAGCGATCGATGTCGCCATCGCCGGCGACGACGAACCGGTGCCGGTGCTCGGTCGAACCTGGACCGAAACGGCCGTGCGGGCCGAGACGCTCGACGAGTTCCTCTCGATCGTGGCCAGCGTGATCGCTCCGGCACAGGTGCGATCCGCCGGCCTCGTCCTGGCGGTGTTCGAAGGATCGTCGACCGACTCGGAGCTTGCCCGCCTGCTGGAGCACCTGGTCGCCCGGCGAGCCGAGACCGCCGCGTGGCTGGTCGACGGAATCACGCGCCGAGCCCGCCTTCGAGAGGGATGCTCCCGGCAGGAGGCCATCGACACGTTGTGGGTGCTCATGGATCCGGCCGTGTTCGACCGGCTCACGCGACGGCGCCACTGGACGGTGGAGCGCTACGAAGGCTGGTTCACCCGCTCGGCCCGTCGACTGCTGATCGCCGATCCCCCGACACCAGTGTCAAGTGCGACCCGCAGGAGGAGCTCGAGATGAGCAGCAAGCAACATCGCCCATCCGCGCAGCACCCACCGCACGGCCAGATCGGGTACCTGCAGCTGCCGGCGCTGGACGTGGCTCGCTCGGCGGCCTTCTACGAGTCGGTCTTCGGATGGTCGGTCGACCCCGTCCACGGAAGCTTCGAGGCGCCCGGGATGATCGGCCAGTGGACGACCGACCGGGTGCCGACCAGCACGGGTGGACCGGTCGTGTGGATCTGCGCCGACGACCTCGCACCGACGCTCGGGCGTGCCGTCGCCAACGGCGCCAAGGTGCTGGGGCCGCCGCAACTCGACAATGGTGAGCGCTGGCTGGCCGAGCTCGACGACCCCGCCGGCAACCGCATCGGTGTCGTCGTCCCGGCTCGCTCAGCGCAATCACAGACCTTGATCGCCGTGCGCGACGTCGAAGCATCCAGCCGCTGGTACCAGCGTCTCCTCGGCCTCCAGAGCGACCACGGCGGACCACACTACGAACGGCTGCTCTCCGACGGAGTCCTCGTGCTCCAGCTCCACAACTGGGAGACCGAACACGACCACGGACGAATCGGTGACCCAGCTGGCGAGCCCGGCAACGGCGTCGTCCTGTGGTTCGGCGAGGTCGCCGACTTCGACGACGTCGTCGCACGCGCCCAGCAGCTCGACGCCCCCGTCGTGCTGCCACCTCGGCGAAACCCGCCCGAAGGCGAAGGCAACGGACCAGCACACCGCGAGATCTGGATCAAGGACCCCGACGGCTACACCGTCGTGGTCGCCAGCCCCGACGGTGAGGCGTTCGAGATCTAGGTCAGCACCTGCTTGCGGAAGCCGGCGATGCCCAGGCGCAGCAGCACGACCGTGAAGCCGGTCGTCGCGGCGTAGATCGCCACCGCGTTCATGTGGGGGAGGTTGCCGGTCAGCGCCATGCGCACCCCCTCCGACAGGTACACGAGCGGGTTGACCAGCACGGCCCACTGCAGCCACGGCAGCGGCTCCAGCCCCTGCCAGGGGTAGTACACGGCGCCCAGGAACGTCATGGGGATGACCAGCAGGCTGAACACCAATGCCACCTTGCGCGGCTCGACCCGGGTGCCGACCGCCAGGCCCAGGGACGCTCCCAGCAGCGCGGCGAGGGGCAGGAAGGTGACGGCCACGGGCCAGTTGACCTGCAGGTGCACGTCGGTGGCCGGCACGACGTACGCCAGCGGCAGCACCACCGCCGCCGCCAGCAGGCCCTGGACTGCGCCGGATGCCACCTTCTCCAGCGCCACGCCCTCGACCGGCAGGGGCGCCAGCACCCGGTCCTCGATCTCGCGCGTGAAGCCGAAGTCCTGCACCATCGGCAGGGCGACGGCCTGGATGCCCTGGAAGATCATGGTGCTGGCCAGCACGCCGCCCACCAGCAGCGTGCTGAACGCCTCGTTCTCGCCCTGCGACCCGCCGACCCCCTGGCCGATCTTGGGGAACACGTAGGTGAACACGAACATGAGCAGCAGCGGCTGCATCACCGTGCGCGCCAGGAACAGCCAGATGTCCTTGCGCAGCACGACCAGGTCGCGCAGCAGAAGGGCGACGAACGCCCTGCGCCCCAGCGGCGTCCAGCCGCCCCAGCCCCAGCCCCGGCGCCGGGGCGGGGCGACCGGGGTGGTCGCGGTCGTGGTCATTCGCGCAGCTCCTTGCCCGTGAGCGTGATGAACACCGTCTCGAGGCTGGGCTCGGTCACGTGCAGGTCGCGCACCGTGTGGCCTGCCCGGTCGGCGGCGCCGATCACCCGGGGCAGCACCCCGTCGACGCCCTTCACGTAGAGCCGAACGCCACCGTCGGCCACCTGGACGTCGGTGGCGCCGTCGACGGTGCGCAAGGTGTCGGCCAGGCCGGCGGGATCGCCGTCGGCCTGCAGGGTGACCACGGTGTCGGCCGCCAGGCTCCGCTTCAGGGCCGCCGGGCTGTCGAGAGCGAGGATGCGCCCGTGGTCCATGATGGCGACCCGCTCGCAGAGCTGGTCCGCCTCCTCCATGTAGTGCGTCGTCAGCAGCACGGTCTGGCCGTCGCGGTGCAGGTCGCGCACGATCTCCCACAGGCCGATGCGACTCTGCGGGTCGAGACCGGCGGTCGGCTCGTCGAGGAACAGGACCTCGGGCCGGTGCAGGATCGCCCGCCCCACCATCAGCCGCTGCGCCATCCCGCCCGACAGCGTCGACACGTCCGCGGACGCCTTGTCGGTCAGCCGCATCACCTCGAGGATGCGGTCGGCCGCGACTCGGGCGGGCCGCCCGGCCATGCCGAAGTAGCGGCCGTGGAACTCGAGGTTCTCGCGGACGTCGAGCGAGCGGTCGAGCGTGTTGGTCTGGGTGACGACGCCGATGCGCTCCTTGGCCCGGGCAGGCTCGGCCACCACGTCGAGCCCGTCGACGTACGCGGCCCCGCTGGTCGGGACCACCCGGGTCGTGAGCATGCCGATCGTGGTGGTCTTGCCGGCGCCGTTGGGGCCGAGCAGGCCGAACAGCTCGCCGCGCGCCACGTCGAGGTCGAGGCCGTCGACCGCGGGGACGGGCCCGGTGCCGCCCGGCGCGCCGGCGTAGACCTTGGTCAGCGCGTGTGTGCGGATGGTGGGGTCGATGTGACCGACGCTATGCCGACTAAGCATGCGTGGGTGCACATCGATCAGATCTGGCGGTACCCGGTGAAGTCCATGATCGGCGGGCGCGTCGACGCCGCCGAGCTCGACGCCCGAGGCGTGGTCGGCGACCGCAGGTGGGCCGTGCGCGACCAGGTGCGGGGCGGCATCCGCGGGGGCAAGGTGCTCGGGGGCCTGATGCGGCTGTCCGCCCGCGACCCGGACCAGGCCGGCGGGCCCGTCGTCATCACGCTCCCCGACGGCACCACTGTGTCCACCGACGACCCCGACGCGAGCAAGGTCGTGTCGGCCGCCATCGGCCACGAGGTGACGCTCGAACCGCTGCACCCGCCGGAGGATCTCGAGCACTACCGCCGCGGCTCCGCGTACCACGACGACCCCATGGATGAGCTGCGCTCGATCTTCGGGCGCACCGAGGACGAGCCGCTGCCCGACCTCTCGGTGTTCCCGCCGGTGATCTGGGAACACGAGTCGCCGCCGGGCACCTATCACGACGCCTTCCCGCTGTTGCTGGTGACGACGTCGGCGCTGCGCACGTTGCAGGAGGCGCTGCCCGACAGCGCCATCGACGTCCGCCGCTTCCGGCCCAGCATCGTGATCGACACGGGCGACACGCCGGGGCACCCCGAGCTCGACTGGGTGGGCCGGCAGGTCCGCGTCGGCGACACGGTGCTCGACGTCCCGACGGCATGCCCCCGTTGCGTCATGGTCACTCGCGAGGTCGACGGCGACCTGCCCCAGGACCGCACGATCCTGCGCCACATCGTCAAGGACCTGGACCAGAACGTCGGCGTCTACGCCGAGGTCACCACGCCCGGCACGATCCGCGCCGGCGACCCGGTCTCGCTCGTGGACTGACCGGGTTGATCCCTCATCGCGTGATGTTCGCGCCGCGTTCCTGACCGCGCGTGGCTACCGGGGCGTGATGGATCGCCAGCGGTGGGTTGTCGTCAGGTCGAGGGGTGGCTCGCTGAGCGTGCGGGGGTCGGGTCTGTCGGGTTCGCGGGGGTGTCGAGCCGACAGCCGGCGGATGACGTGGTCCTCGCCGTGGGTGTCCAGCCGCCAGCGCTGGCCCACAGCGACCGCGGTGGTGGGCGTTGTGAGGTCCTTATCGGGGTGGCGGTGGCGCCAGCGGTTGTGGGGGCCGCATTGGAGTTGGCCGTTGTCCTGGGTGGTGAGCCCCCCCTCGCTCCAGGCGACGATGTGGTCGCCTTGGCAGCGGTGGGCGGGGACGTGGCAGGTGGGGTGGGTGCAGCGGGGGTGTTTGATCTCGAGCACCCGGCGCAGCACACCGCGAAAGGAACGGGCCGTGCTGATGTCGGTGATGTGGTTGGGGCCGTCGAACACGACCCGTTCGATGAGGGTGTCGTCCTGGCCCATCAGCTCGGCGATGGCGCCGGGGGCGATGACGGTGCCGGCGGCCAGTTGGCAGACCCGGCCGGCGAAGGTCTCGTAGCCGACCATGACGGTGACCAGCGGGGCGGGGCGTTTGCCGTCTCGGGGGGCGGTCATGGCGCGCAGGGCCATCTCGATGAGGGCGTCGTGGCGGCGTTGGCGGGCGGTGCGGGCCACATGGGCGGCGGTGGCGGCGTCGCCGTGCTGGGCGCGGGCGGCGGCCCAGTCGGCCTCGAACAGTTCCTGTTCGAGCCGTTCGAGCGCGCCGCCGAAGGTGGCGTTGCCGACCGGGGTGAGGTAGCCGTCGAGGTGACCGACGCCGCCCAGCCCGGTGGCGAGCTGGACCCGGCGCAGGTCGTGGTCGCGGGCCAGGCGCCGTTCGGGCCCGTCGGGGTCGGCCGCGTCGCGCCAGTGGTCCAGGGTGCGTTCGAAGTCGTCGAAGCGCATGGTGCGGGCGTTGGCGACCAGCAACGGTTCGCCCTCGGGGAAATGGGTGGCGGTGCGGGGGTTGGCGGCCAGGCCCGACAGCCGCTGGGCGTGCGCCAGCGCGATCTCGCCGGCCCGCAACGCGGCGCGGGTGTGGGGCATGGCCCGCAGCCGGCGTCCCAGCCGCACATCGGCGCGCAGCTGACCTCGGGGCAGGCGGGCCCGGGTCGCGATCCAGTCGGCCGCAGAGCGGGAGCCGTCCTCGGCATGGACACGCCGGGCATCGAACGCAGCAGTGAACTCAACCGTCGCGGCCGCGAGGCGGGCCTGCTCGCGGCGCAGCGAGACCATCGCAGCCGCCAACTCGTCATCGGTCAGCGAGGACGGCTCGACCGCCAACAGGCCATCGACCGCCGCCACCAGCGCACCCACCGGCAAGACCACGGTCGACTCGGCGGGGGCACCCGGAACGAACATCAGTTCGTACCCTAGCACCTCGACGACCAGTTTCCATGGTCTTCGATGATCCTTCAGCCATTTCTCGGGGTGCCTCGGATTTCACGGCGTGTGATGGTGGCGCGTAGGTCCGCCGCCCGAGCTCGCCTCACTAGTTGTGGGCACGGAGGTGGGTCATGACGGCCCCCACGAAGAAGAGGGTGCGATCGAACGCTGCAGCCGCCCCGATGAGGGGATGCCCCATCGGGCTACGAGAAGAGCTCGTAGGAACACGGCCGGGTTAGCGTCCTGGCCGTGCGACGGTTGATCGTGGTCGAGGCCCGGGGCGGCGACGCGTTCGTCGACCGCCTGCGCCAGGCATGGGACGACGGCGACGCCGTGCTGCCCCTCGATCCCCGCCTGCCGGCTCCGGCCCGCCAGCGGGTCCTCGCCGCCGCCCGCCCCGACGAGCCGGCCGAGGTGGGCGACGCCCTCGTCGTCGTCACCAGCGGCACGACCGGCGACCCCAAGGCGGCGGTCCTCACCCACGACGCGGTCGCCGCCTCGGCACAGGCCACGAGCGCCCGCCTGGCGGTCGACTCGATCGCCGACCGATGGCTGGCGTGCCTACCGCTCGCCCACGTGGGCGGCCTGTCGGTCGTCACCCGTGCCGTGGTCACCGGCACGCCGCTGACCGTCCACGACGGCTTCGACGCCCGCGCGGTCGAGGCGGCCGCAAACGATGGGTGCACCCTGGTGTCGCTGGTGCCGACGGCGCTGCGCCGGGTCGATCCGGCACTCTTCCGCGCGGTCGTGCTCGGTGGGTCGGCCATGCCGGCGCACCTGCCGCCCAACGCCGTCACGACGTACGGCATGACGGAGACCGGCAGCGGGGTCGTGTACGACGGCGTTCCCCTCGAGGGTGTCGAAGTGCGGGTGGTGGGCGGCGAGGTGAACATCCGGGCGCCGATGCTGTTCCGCTCCTACCGCGACGGCGACGATCCGAAGACGCCCGACGGCTGGTACCCCACGGGCGACGCCGGCGAGTGGGATGCCGATGCCGGCCGCCTCCGGGTGCTCGGACGCTTGGGCGACGTGATCGTCACCGGCGGCGAGAAGGTGTGGCCGGCCGCGGTCGAGCGGGTGCTCGGCGCAGTTCCCGCGGTGGCCGAGGTGGCGGTGGTCGGCGAGCCCGACCCCGAGTGGGGGCAGCGGGTCGTTGCGCTGGTCGTGCCGGCCGACCCGGCCGACCCGCCGTCGCTCGCCGCCCTGCGCGAGGCCGTCAAGCGGGACCTGGCGGCGTACGCCGCGCCGCGGGAGCTGCGCATGGTCGACGCGCTCCCCCGCACCGGGTCGGGCAAGGTCGCCCGCGCCCGCATCGGCAACGCCGCGGTCTGAGCCGGGTCGGCGCCGCACCGACGCCGACGGGTCACCCCGGGCCGGTACGCGGTCCCTCGGGGTCCCGGAGGACCAGGTCGAGGAGGCCAGGGAACCGGCGGTCGAACTCGGGGCGTCGCAGCCGGTTGAGCCGGCGGGTCCCCGCGTCGCGTTGTTCGAGCAGGCCGGCCTGGCGGAGCACGGTGAAGTGGTGCGTACCGGTCGCCTTCAGGACGGGCACGTCGAAGCTGCCGCAGCTGCGCGTCCACTCGGGGTCGTGGGCCAGCTGCCGGACGATCGACCGGCGCACGGGATCGGCCAGAGCCGACAATGCGGTGTCGAGGTCCACGTCGTCGGGGTGCACGTGCTCGGGGCTTGCCATGTTTGATCCCAGTCGTACAATGCCAGATGTTCGACGGTCATCGAACATCCGGAGACCTTGACGTTAGCGAGCGAGGAGGACGACGTGGCGCCTGCGATCGGCACGATCGGTGTGTGGACCAGCTCCCGGCAGTGGCGCGGTGACGCCGGGAAGGTGGACGAGGCGGCGGCCGAGCTCGAGGAGCTGGGCTACGGCGCGCTGTGGCTGGGCTCCTCCGCCGGCGATCTGGCCCTGCACGAGGCGCTGCTCGCCGCCACGACCCGCCTGGTCGTCGGCAGCGCGATCGTCGACGTCTGGACGGCCCCGGCTCCCGGGGTGGCCGCGGCACACCATCGCGTCACGTCGGCCTACCCGGCACGGTTCGTGCTGGGCCTCGGCGCGGGTCACGCCGCGTTCGTGGAGGCCGCGACAGGCCAGCCCTACACCAAGCCGTACTCCAAGCTCGCCGGCTACCTCGACGAGCTCGACGCCGCCACGCCGCCCGTACCCGCCGGCGAGCGGGTGCTCGCCGCCCTGGGGCCCCGGATGGTGGCGCTCGCCGGGCAGCGGGCCGCCGGCGCCTTCCCGTACCTGGTCACGCCCGAGTACACGGCCGAGGCGCGGGCGCGACTCGGGCGCGGCCCCCTGCTGGTGACGGAGCAGAAGGTCGTCCTCGCCGACGATGCGGCGACGGCCCGAGCGCTCGGCCGGCGCTCGCTGAGCATCTACCTGGACCTGCCCAACTACCTCGCCAACCTGCGTCGACTCGGCTTCGACGAGTCCGACTTCGCCGGCGGCGGCAGCGACCGCCTCGTCGACGGGCTCGTGGCGTGGGGTGACGTCGACGCCGTCCGTCGGCGCATCGACGCCCACCTCGCCGCCGGCGCCGACCACGTGGCCGTGCAGGTCGTGCCGCCCGACAACCCGGCCGACCTCCCCCGCGACGGCTGGCGCCAACTGGCCGGCGCCCTCGTCGGCTGAATCGCCGGGAGGGGCGGCGCGGCGCGTCAGCCCAGCGATGCCCCCAGCAGTGCGCCGCCGTCGACCACGATGGTCTGGCCGGTGATCCACGAGCCCAGGTCGCTGGTCAGGAACAGGGCGGCGTTGGCGATGTCGGACGGCTCGCCCAGGCGGCGCAGGGGCATCCGCGCCGCGATCGCCTCCTCCGCCGGCTCCCACAGGGCCCGGGCCATGTCGGTCTTGACCAGGCCGGGGGCGATGGCGTTGACGCGCACCTGCGGCGCCAGGTCGGCGGCCAGGGTGCGGGTCAGGTGGATGAGGGCGGCCTTGGTCACGTTGTAGTGGCCGATGTGGGTCTCGACCGACAAGCCGCCGATCGAGGCGATGTTGACGATCGAGCCGCCGTGCTGCGACATCGACGCGTTCCACGCCTCCTGTGCCCACACCACCGGACCCCGGTAGTTGACCTGCCAGGTCTTGTCGAAGCGCGGCAGGTCGATGTCGATCGCCCGACCCATGTACGGGTTGGTGGCCGCGTTGTTCACCAGGATGTCCACGCGTCCGAAGCGCTCGACGGTGGCGGCCACGCAGGCGGCGATCTGATCCGGCTCCCCGGCGTTGGCGGCGAAGACGGCCGTGTCACCTCCACCGGTGCCGATGTCCGCCACCGCGGCCTCGAGCGCGTCCTGCTTGCGCGACGACAGCATCACCGACGCCCCCGCGCCCGCGAACGCCCCGGCGATCGCCTTGCCGATGCCGCGGCTCGCTCCCGTCACCAGCGCGACCTTGCCCTCGAGGCTGACCTGCATGGCGCCGCAACCTAACGGCCGCCGCCCGCCCTGGCGAAACGGTGGGCGGCGGCCGTGTGAACTCGTGACCGGGTACTACAGGCCGATGCGCCGGAACGGGCCCGTGATGGCGAAGGTGATGCCCGGGCTCTGGATGTTCACGAACAGCCAGTCGCCGTGGCTGGGCTCGAACGTGGCGCCGCACCACTCGGACCCCGAGAAGTCGCCGAACAGGCCGCGCTCGCCGTTGAGCACGATGTTGTTCTCGGCGAGGGGGAAGATGGCCCCGTCCTCGGTGAGGCCGTGCAGGTACTCGCGGCCGCTGCCGTCCTCGCACAGCACGATGCCGCCGCGGGGGCTGACGCAGATGTTGTCGGGCGAGTCGAGCACCTCGGCCCCGGGGCTGTGGAAGATCATCCTCAGCGTGTTGCGCCGGGGCGAGTAGGCGAACACCTGGCCGCGCTCGGGCCCGCCCGAGGTCGACACGAAGTAGATCGTCCGGTCGTGGTACCAGATGCCCTCGAGCCGCTCGAACTGCGCGCCGCCCTTGGCGATGCCCTGGCTCACGGTCGAAGGCTCGCCGGGGCCGGGGTCGGGCTGGTCGATGTCGACCCAGCTGAGCCCGCCGTAGTCGTGCGGCGCGGTGTCGGCGTAGGTGACGGCCGAGGCGGCGCCGATGGCGGCCATCTGCAGGGTTCCCCCGGCGGCCAGGTCACCGCGCACGTCGGGAACGAACCGGTACAGGCCCGACGGCGTGGCGTCCTCGGTCAGGTAGACGATGCCGGTGCGGGGGTCGACGGCGACCGCCTCGTGCGAGAACCGTCCCAGGCCAGGCAGCGGCTGGCCGGTGGCGGTGCCGTCGGAGGGCACCTCGAACACGTAGCCGTGGCGGACGTCGCCGTTGACCAGCGTCGTCTCCTCGCACGACAACCAGGTGCCCCACGGGGTCGGCCCGCCCGCGCAGTTGCGAATCGTCCCCGACAAGCTGGCGTAGGAGCGGGTGAACGCTCCGGAGCGGGTGTCGAACTCGAGGTTGCTCGTGCCGCCGTTCGCCATGGGGTCGTAGGTCATGCCCGCGGCGTAGGCGCCGCTCAGGCTGCCCTGTTCGTGGTTGCGCACGAGGCGCACCGTGTTGCCCCGGTGGCGGAAGGCCGCCATGCCGTCGTGGGCGCCCGGCGTGGGGATGCCGTCGTCCATGACGTCGCCGGTCCAGCCGAAGGTCGTGTACTCGAAGCCCTGCGGCAGCTTGATCAGCTCGAGGCCGGTCGCCTGGTCCGCGACGGGGACAAGGGTCAGGTCGGCGGGGGGTCGCGGGCCTCGTCCGTTACCGCCGTCCGTCGTCGACGCCCCGGCGGCCGCAGCGCCCAGGGCGTCGAAGCCGATGCCTCCGGCCCCTGCGACGACCGCACCGGCCGTGGCGGCGCCGGCAGCCGACAGGAACGAACGCCGCCCCATCTGGGCGTTGGTCATGTTGGTCACTACCCGACCTCCGTAGTAGCTCGTGTCCGGGGCCTGACGGTACGCACCCTGGATGGCACGATCCTGGCCAGGGACTGACCACGCCGGTACCTCACGGCGACGCCTGGGTGAAGCTCACGCCGGCCGGGGGCAGGGTCATGAACACGGCGACGCCCGAGGTCATGCGCGCGCGTCGCCTCGGAGGACCGGAGCGGTCGCCGTAGGTTGGGCGCCATGAACCGCCTGGCCGCCGAGACGAGCCCCTACCTCCGCCAGCACGCCGACAACCCGGTCGACTGGTACGCGTGGGGCGACGAGGCGTTCGCCGCGGCCCGCGAGGCGAACAAGCCGATCCTGCTGTCGGTGGGCTACTCGGCCTGCCACTGGTGCCACGTCATGGCGCACGAGTCGTTCGAGGACCCCGACATCGCCGGCCAGATGAACGACCTGTTCGTCAACGTCAAGGTCGACCGCGAGGAGCGGCCCGACGTCGACGAGATCTACATGGAGGCCGTGCAGGCCATGACCGGCCAGGGCGGCTGGCCCATGACCGTGTTCCTCACGCCCGACGGCCGGCCCTTCTTCGGCGGCACCTACTTCCCCAAGGCCCGCCGCGGCGGCATGATCTCGTTTCCCGAGCTGTGCGAGCGCATCGACGACCTGTGGCGCACCCGCCGTGACGACGTCGACACCCAGGCCGGACAGCTCACCGGCGCGCTGGGCCGCACGGCCCTGCTCGACCCCGGCGACGCCACGCCGGGCGCCGATGCCCTCGCCGCGGCCGTCCGCGGACCTCGGCCAGCAGCACGACGCCACCTACGGCGGCTTCGGCGGCGCGCCGAAGTTCCCCCAGGCCATGAGCCTCGACGTGCTCGTCCGGTTGCTCGCCCGCACCGCCGAGGACGGCGCGACCGCAGCCGACGACGTGAGCGCCATCGTCGAGACCTCGCTCGACGCCATGGCCTCGGGCGGCATCTACGACCACCTCGGCGGCGGCTTCGCCCGCTACTCGGTCGATCAGGCGTGGCTGGTCCCCCACTTCGAGAAGATGCTGTACGACCAGGCCCTGCTCACGCGCGTGTACCTGCACGCCTGGCAGGCCACCGGGCTCGACCGCTACCGCCAGGTGCTCGACGAGACCGTCGACTACGTGCTGCGCGACCTGCGCCACCCCGACGGTGGCTTCTACTCGGCCGAGGACGCGGACAGCGAGGGCGAGGAGGGCCTGTTCTACGTGTGGACGCCCGACCAGGTCGTCGCCGCGCTCGACGGCGACAGTGACCTGGCCGACGAGGTCATGGCGTTCTACGGCGTGTCACCCGGTGGCAACTTCGAGGGCCGCACCATCCTCAACCGGCTGGCGCACAGGGGCGAGCTCGACCGCCCGGCCCGCATCGACGACGCCCGGCGCCGACTGTTCGCCGCCCGCGAGCGGCGGGTGCGGCCGGGCCTCGACGACAAGGTGCTGACCGAGTGGAACGCCCTGATGCTGGGCGCCCTGGCCGAGGCGTCCGTGGCCACCGGGCGGGCCGACTGGCTGGCGGCCGCCGTGGCCAACGGCGAGTTCCTCGTGCGCCGCGCTGCGCCGCGACGACGGGCGGTGGCTGCGCTCGTGGCAGGCCGACGGCGGGGCGCGGCACCTGGGCTTCGCCGCCGACCACGGCGCGCTCGTCGACGCCTTCGTCCGCCTGGCCGAGGCCACCGGCGAGGCCCGCTGGATCGAGCACGCCCGCGGCACCGCCGACGCGCTGCTCGACCTGTTCTGGGACGCCCAGCGGGGCGGCGTGTTCACCACCGGGTCCGACGCCGAGCGGCTGATCACCCGCAACAAGGACCTGATGGACAACGCCACCCCCGGCGCCAACAGCCTGGCGGCGGTCGGGCTGCTGCGACTGGCCGCGCTCACCGGCGAGGCACGCTACCGCAACCACGCCGACCAGATCCTGCGCCTCGCCGGTCCGATGGCCGCCCGCCACCCCACCGCTTTCGGCCACCTGCTGGTGGCGATCGACCTGGCCGCCCACGGCATCGACGAGGTGGTGGTGGCCGGCGACCGACCCGACCTGGTCGACGTCGCGCAGAGGATGTTCCTGCCCAACGCCGTGCTGGCCTGGGGCGAGCGCTACGAGTCACCACTGTGGGAGGGCCGCGACGACGGCTCGGCGTACGTGTGCCGCGACTACGCCTGCCAGCTCCCCGCGGGCGACGCCGCGACGCTCACCGAACAGCTGTCCGTCGGTGCTCGGTGACCGGCCATCAGCGGTCGGCGACGGCAACGGCCGCGACCGACTCCACGGCAACGTCACGCAGGTCGTCAAACTCGTCGCCCGCCCGGTCGCCTCGAGGCAGGAGCAAGCGGCCCAGCCGTCATCCGCTGAGCTTGATCACCGTCTTGCCCGTGTTGGCCCCGGTGAACAGGGCGTTGAGCGCGTCGACGGCCGACCCGAGGCCCTCGTAGACCTCGGTGCGGTACTGCAGCCGGCCCTCGGCCAGCCACGTGCCCAGCGTGGCCGCCACCTCGGGGAACCGGTCCCAGTGGTCGAGCGAGAGGAAGCCCTCCATGCGCGCCCGCCGGTTGATGAGCTGGAAGTAGTTCGACGGGCCGGGCGGTCGGCCGCGCTCGTTGTAGACGGCGATGGCGCCGCACAGCACGACGCGGGCATGCATGGCCAGCCGGTCGAGCACGGCGTCCAGGATCTCCCCGCCGACGTTGTCGAAGTAGACGTCGACGCGGTCGGGGCACAGCACCTTCAGCCGGGCGTGCACGTCCTCGGTCCGGCGGTTGATGGCGCCGTCCAGTCCCAGGTCGTCGACGAGCCAGCGGGCCTTGTCGTCGCTGCCACAGATGCCGACGACGCGGCAGCCACGGATCTTGGCGATCTGGGCGGCCAACGACCCGGTGGCGCCGGCCGCGGCCGAAACCACCACCGTCTCGCCCTCCTGGGCCGCGGCGACGTCGACGATGCCGACATAGGCCGTCAGCCCCGTCGCCCCGAGCACGGACAGCATGGCGGGCACGTCGACCTCGGCGCCCAGGTGGGTGGCCAGCGGGTCGTCGCGGACGACGCCGTAGCGCTGCCAACCCGGCAGGCCGTACACCAGATCGCCCAGCGGGAAGGTCTCGCACCGGGTGGCCACGACCCGGCCGATGCCGCTGGCCCGCACCGGCTCACCGATCTCCACGGCCGGCAGGTAGCCCTCGGCCTTGGACAGCCAGGTGCGCACCGTGGCGTCGATGCCGAGCCACTCGACGTCGAGCAGTGCCTCACCGTCGGCGAGCTCGGGCAACGCGGCGCCCACCTCGAGCTCGACGTCGTCCTTGCTCAGTAGTCCCTCGGGGCGGCGGCGCAGCACCACGCGCTCGTTCGTGATCGTCTCGAGGTCGATGGCTGTCTGCAGGTCCACGCCCGCAAGCTATCTGACGCAGCGTCAGGTGTGCCCGGCGTCACCTCCCGTCCAAGCCCCGCGGTGGATGACGGATCCGAGCGGCGGGCGCGGCCGCGCCGCCGACCGGCCCGGCTCGTCCGCCGCCGGCCAGCCCAGGGCCACGGCCCCGAGCGCGCGCCACCCGTCCGGCACGCCGAGCGCGGCCAGCGCCGCCGCCTCGTGCTCGAACAGCCCGTAGAACAGCGCGCCGAGGCCGGCGTCGACGGCGGCCAGCAGCAGCCCGTGCACCGCCATGCCTCCGTCGACCCACCAGTACGGCACCGGCCACGCCTCGACGCCGGCGCCCAGCCCGGTGGCCGCCTTGTCGTCCTCGGCGTAGCGCTCGGCGTAGGCAGCGGGGGCGACCAGCGGGACGACGACCACCGGGGCGTCGATCAGTCGCTGCCAGCGGAAGCCCGGCCGGCGATCGGTGGGCAGGGTGACGTCCCACAGGCGGGCCGTCTGCTCGCCCTCGAGCACCACGAACGACCACGGCTGCGTGTTCCCGGCCGACGGTGCCCGCCGGGCCAGGTCGATCAGCCCGTCGACGACCTGGGGCGCGACCGGACGTCCGTCGAAGGCCCGCACCATGCGGCGGGCGCGAATCGCGTCGCTCAGCTCCACGTCATCGGATGGAGGACGGCCCTAGGCGAGCTTGCGCAGGTCCTCTTCCATGGCCCAACCGAACGCCACCAGGCTGTCGCCCTTGGCCGGGTGCAGGCCGTCGAACCGGTCGGCGACCTCGGCGTCGATCTGGTCGACGTGCAGCGACTCGTGGTCGAACACCGGGGCCGGGCCACCGCCGTCGCCCTTGGCAACGAACGCCCGCTGGTCGTAGGCGCGCGTCTCGATGCCGTAGCGCTTGGCCAGTCGACCGCCCCACGCCCGCTCCTCGCCCGAGGCGCGGTGCCCGGCGCGGGGCACGATGTCGTTGAGCGTCCTGAAGGCGTCGAAACCGCCCGGTTGGCAGAACCGCGCCGAGACGAGCACGTCCTCGTCGGGAAAGGCGAGCACGGCCCGCCGGAGCAGGTCCTGGACCAGCGCCCGCAGCACGGTGTCGCGCTTGGACGCGCGGCGTACCGACGCCAGCCCGACGAGCACACACGGCGTACCACCGATGCGCTCCAGCGTGCAGAACGCGAAGCCCTTGAGCCTGCCCTCGTCTCGGGCCTGCGTGACGAGCACCCACGCTTCGGCCTGCTTGGACAGGGTGCCGACCTCGTGGGCATGCGGACCTTCGGCGCACAGGTCGGCCATCTCGACGAGCTCTGCGTCGCTCAGCGCCGTGCAGTCCTTGGTGTCTACAGCGATCGACATCTCCTGCAAAGCCCCCGTTCTGCGACGAGTAGTGAGCCACTAGTCCAGTCAAACGACACGCCGCGTGCAACTCCGGTGGTCGAACACGCGCGCGCCGCGCGCGAGCCTCAGGCCACGATCGCGCCTGGTCCCAGCACCACACGCAGCTGACCGAGCAGACCGTTGCTGGTGTCGACGTTCCACTGTTCGGGCAGGCGAACGACCTGTTTGTCGCCCAGGTGGAGCACCACCGGCGCCCCGCCGGGGTGGTCGGCCAGGATCTGCTTGAGGTGCGCCACGGTGGCCTGCGACAGCAGCTGCGGTGGCACGCGCAGGCGCAAAGGCTCGGCGTCGCCGTGGCCCACCTCGAGCACGTCGATGCCCTGGGCGATGAGCTTGGGGGCGTCGTCGCGCTTGTCGACCCGACCCTTGACCACCACGACCGCGTCGTCGGCCAGTTTGTGCCCCTGCTCGGTCATCGTGCGGGGGAAGACCATGACCTCGACCGACGAGCGCAGATCCTCGAGCGTGAACACCGCCATGAGGTCGCCCTTGCGCGTCCACTTGCGCTGCAGCCCGGTGATCACCCCGCCGATGTTCTTCATGACGCCGTCGTCGAGGCCGTCGAGCTCGTCGATCGTGACGTCGGAGCGCCGGGAGAGCGCCGCCTCGGCGCCGAGCAGCGGGTGGTCGCTGACGTAGAGGCCCAGCATCTCCTTCTCGAACGCCAGCTTGTCGCGCTTGTCGAACTCGAGGTCGGGGACGGCGGTGCGCTCGAAGTCGTCGCCGGGCCCGTCGCCCTCGCCGCCGTCGCCGCCGAACAGGGTCATGATGCCCATGTCGCGTTCCCGCCGGCGGGCGACCGTGTGGTCGACGATCTGCTCGAACACGGTGAGCAGCCCCTTGCGGGGATGCCCCACGTCGTCGAAGGCGCCGGCCTTGATGAGCGACTCGATCGTGCGCTTGTTGAGCACCTGGGTGTCGACCCGCTGGCAGAAATCGTAGAAGTCGACGAACTGCCCATTGGCCTCGCGCTCGGCGACGATTTGGGCGACGAGGCCCTCGCCCACGTTGCGCACGGCGGATAGGCCGAAGACGATCGACCGGGGCTGGTCGTTGCGACCCTCGTCGGTGACGACCACCGGGCTGAAATCGGAGGCCGAGCGATTGACGTTGGGCACCTCGACCGTGATGCCCATGGCGCGGCACTCGGCCAGGTAGATGGCTGCCTTGTCGAGGTTGGCCTTGACGCTGGTGAGCAGGGCCGACAGGTACTCGGCGGGGTAGTTCGCCTTGAGGAAGGCGGTCTGGTAGGAGACGTAGCCGTAGCCGAACGAATGGGACTTGTTGAAGGCGTAGTCGGCAAACGGTTCGATGATGTCGAACCACTGCTTTCCCAGCTCGGCACCGTAGCCATGGGCCTCGCAACCGGCGGTGAACTTCTCGCGCTCCTTGGCGATGAGCGCCCTGTCCTTCTTCCCGCAGGCCTTGCGCAGGTTGTCTGCCTCCGCCAGGGAATAGCCGGCGAACCGCTGGGCGATCCGCATGACGCCTTCTTGGTAGATCATCAAGCCCCAGGTGTCGCCCAATATCTCCTCGGCGTCGGGGTGCAGGTACTCGACCGGCTTGCGGCCGTTCTTGCGGTCCGCGTAGTCGTTGTGCATGTTGGCCGCCATCGGCCCGGGGCGGTACAGGGCCACCAGGGCGGCCACGTCCTCGAAGGAGGTGGGGGCCAACGACCGGATGAGCGCACGCATGGGGCCACCCTCGAGCTGGAACACGCCGATCGTGTCGCCCCGCTTGAGCAGCTCGTAGGTGGGCTCGTCGTCGAGCGGCACGCGGTCGATGTCGACGTCGAGGCCGCGGGTCGCCTTGATGATGCCGATGGCGTCGCTGATGACGTCGAGGTTGCGCAGCCCCAGGAAGTCCATCTTGAGGAGGCCCAGCTCCTCGACGCCGTGCATCTCGTACTGGGTGACGACCGGCGCCTCCTCGATGGGCTGGCCGTTCTCGGGCTTGCGCTGGATGGGCAGGTACTCGGTGAGCGGGTCCTTGGTGATGACCACGGCGGCGGCGTGGATGCCGTCCTGCCGGCGCAGTCCCTCGAGGCCTTTGGCCACGTCGACGACCTGCTGGGTGTCGGGGTCGGCTGCGTACATCTCACGCAGCTCGCCGGCCATCTTGTAGCCGTCTTCGTACTTGGGATGCGGCTCGAGGCAGGCGTACAGCGGCGTGTCGCGCCCCATCACCAGCGGCGGCATGGCCTTGGCCACCTTGTCGCCCACGATGTAGGGATGGCCCAGCACCCGGGCGGCGTCGCGCACGGCGGCCCGCGCCTTGATGGTGGAGAAGGTGACGATCTGGGCCACGTGGTCGCGGCCGTAACGCTCGGCCGCGTAGCGGATCATCTCGTCGCGGTAGCGGGAGTCGAAGTCCATGTCGATGTCGGGCATCGACACCCGCGACGGGTTGAGGAACCGCTCGAACAGCAGGTCGTACCTGATGGGGTCGAGGTCGGTGATCCACAGCGAGTAGGCCACCGCGCACCCCGCCGCGCTGCCACGACCGGGGCCTACCCGGATGCCGTTCTGGCGGGCGTGGTCGATCAGGTCCCAGGTGATGAGGAAGTACGAGCTGAAGCCCATGTCCTCGATGACCTTGAGCTCGTACGCCAGCCGCTCGACCACGGCGTCGGGCAGTTGCTCGCCCCAGCGCTCGCGGGCGCCCTCGAACGTGAGGTGGCGCAGGTAGTCGCTGTCGGTCGCGAACCCCTCGGGCAGGGGGAAGTTGGGCAGCTGCGGGTTGCCGAAGTCGATCTCGACATCGGCGCGCTCGGCGATCCACAGCGTGTTGTCGCACGCCTCGGGCACCTCGTCGAACAGCGACCGCATCTCGCCCGCCGTCTTGAGGTAGTGCTCGTCGCCGTGGAACTTCAAGCGGTTGGGGTCGCTCATGAGCGACCCTGTCTGCACGCAGAGCAGCGCGTCGTGGGCCTCCGCGTCCTCGCGGTGCACGTAGTGGCTGTCGTTGGTGGCCATGAGCGGCGCACCGATGCGTCGGGCGAGGTCGAGCAGCTGCGGGTTGGTCTTGTGCTGCTCGGGGATGCCGTGGTCCTGCAGCTCGACGAACAGGTTGTCCTTGCCGAAGATGTCCTGCAGGCGGGCGGCCTTGGTGGTGGCGCCCTCGACGTCGCCCTGCATGAGCGACTGCAGCACGTGCCCGCCGAGGCAGCCGGTGGTGGCGATGAGGCCCTGGCTGTGCTCGGACAGCGTCTCCCAGTCGACGCGGGGCTTGTAGTAGTAGCCCTCCATGAAGGCCCGGCTGGCCAGCTGGATCAGGTTCTTGTAGCCGGTGTTGTCCTCGGCCAGCAGGGTGAGGTGGTAGTAGAGCTTCTTGCCGCCGTCGGCGTCGCCGCCCGAGTCGTCGACCCGGCCGCGGCGGGCGGGCCGCTCGTGGCGCGAGTCGTGCGCCATGTAGGCCTCGGTGCCCAGGATGGGCTTGATGCCCTGCTTGCGGCACTCCTTGTAGAACTCGAGGATGCCGTACATGTTGCCGTGATCGGTGATGCCGATCGCCGGCTGACCGTCGGCCACCGCCGCGCCGACCACCTCGCCGATGCGGGCAGCACCGTCGAGCATCGAGTACTCGGTGTGAACGTGGAGGTGGGTGAAGCTGCCTCGACCTGTCACCCCGGCCGACTCCCTCCGTCTCGCGCGACCATCCGTTGGTCACACCCGTCGTGTATCCACAGGAGGCTGTGGACAAATGACAAGGATGTGATTCAGCGAGGGTAGCGCGTTCAGTAGCCGTTCGACATCGATGAGCCGGGCTCGTCGGGCCCGATCAGGGCCTCCCAGATCGCCCCCATGGCGGGGTCGTCGTCGGGCGCCGTCAGCGAGGCGCTCTCGAGGTCGCGCAGCCGCAGGCCACGGCTCGACAGGTAGCCCCCGATGCCCAGGCGCAACCGGCGCTCGAGCACCTGGGCGCCGGACCGGTCGGTGTCGGGCAGGATCACGGCGAACCAGTGCTGGGCCTGGTCGGGCACGTGCACCAGGTGATCGACCACCCCGCCGGCGACGAACTGGTAGCCCAGCTCTCGCAGCAGCGTGAGCTGGCGGCGGTACGGGAGCTGCGCCAGCGGGCCGTCGGGCACCTGCACCAGCACGAGCGAGAACGAGCGCCCGGTGCGGCGGTTGCGGGCGCGCTCGGACGACAGCCGGTCGCGCAGGAACTTGGCGGTCCACAACCCGGTTTCGGGGTCGACCGCCGGCAACTCCGTGTGCGGCGCCTCGGCGGGCGCGGCCCACTGCTCGGGTTGCTGGCCGTGCCCGGCAGCGGGGTCGTTCCACACGGCCTCTGTCTGACCGGTGGACTGCCACGTGTCGCCCTGCGGCCCATCCCAACCGTTGGGCCCCGGGGGCGGCGGGGATGCGTTCCAGGGGGCGGAGGGCGGTGGGGGTGCGGCCCAGGGGGCGGCGGGCGGCGCCGCGGCGTCCCACGCGCCGTCGGCGGCAGCGACGGGGGGCGCTGGCCAACCGGTGTCGGCGGGAGCGGGCGCGCCCGGCCAGCCGTCGCCCGCCCGCCCGGGCCCGGCGGCTGCGGCCAGGTCCCGCCGGTGGGGGCGGCGTCGGCCCAGGGATCGGACGGCGCGGCCGTGGTATCGGCCGGCGCGGCCCAACCGTCGTCGGTGGACGGCGCTGCGGGCCACGCCTCGGCGGGCGGACCGCCCACGCCCGGCACGGCATGGGCCGACCGGGTGTCGTTCCACGGATCGACGGGGGCGGGTGCGTTCCATCC
Source organism: uncultured Acidimicrobiales bacterium (assembly GCA_963735395.1). Lineage (GTDB taxonomy): Bacteria > Actinomycetota > Acidimicrobiia > Acidimicrobiales > VFJN01 > ZC4RG19. The sequence goes on from CAVTKV010000008.1 coordinate 155,639, forward strand.
GTCGCCGGACCCCTGGGGCTCGTAGGGCCGCTGGGGCTCGTAGGGCCAGCCGGCCGCACCCCCACCCGCAGCGCCGGCGCCGCGCTCGTCCTCGACGGGCACGCCGTGCTGCTGGCGCCACGACTGCTGCACCGCGGCCCACGAGTCGTCTTCGAGGGGATGCGACTCGTCACCGGCCTGCCATGTGGGCGCCGGGCCCTGGCCCGTGCCCTCGCCCGGCCAGCCGTCGTCGGCGGGCCGGCCGCCCGCTCCCGCGTCGTCCCAACCGCCGGCATCGTGCCCGCCGTCGCGGGACGGGCGCCCGCTCTGGGGCTCGTCGCGCCACGGCTCGCGGGGCGGTTCGGGCGGCCACGCGCCCGACATCGTGGTGGTGGGCGGCGGGGCGCCGTAGCCGTCGACGCCGGCGTAGGGATCGCGGCCCGCGGCCGATGAGGCGACGCCGGCGAGCACGGGCTCGCGCCGGTCGATCGCGGTCGCGTGCACCCGGTCGTCGTCCCACATCTGATCCCAGGCGGGCTCGGGCCGCCGCTGCGGCTGGGGGTCGTCGTAGCGCTGACCCGCCGGCCGGCGCCCCGCGGGGCCGGCCGCGGTGCGACCGGGGCGGGACCCGGGCGCGCCCGCCCGCGCGCTGCCGTCGGGTGCGAGCGCCCGGGCGAGCGCCCCGACGTGACCGACCACCAGGTACGCCGCCGCACGGGTGAGCGTCAGGACACCGGCGCTGGCGACGCCGGCGGACGAGAGGTCGTCACGCCGTACCGCGATGTACAGCAGGGTGGCGACCGCCGCGCCCGCGTACCCCGCAGGGCGGCCACCGACGAACCCGGCCGCGAAGACCGGGAGGAACAGGACGGTCGCCGCCACCTCGCCGCTCGTCACCCCCGCGAGCACGAGCGCGACCGCCACCGCGACGACGACGAGCGACGCCGCACCCAACAGCGCACCGCGTGCGTTCCCAGCACGCAGGCCGGTCAACCGGTCGGTCATGGCCTGCCCCATCGGTCGAAGCCTAGGGGGCCGCCTGCCGCACTGTCGCCCTGCTCACCGGCAGCGGGCGCGCCACCACCATGGGCGCTCGGGGCCGTTCCCTGCCCGCGCCGGCGTTCAGAGGTAGGTCCCCGGCCGGGCCTCGGAGTCGTTGCCCGACGACGGCGCACCCGGGGGCAGACGCCGACGCATGTCGTCGAGCTGCTGGCGGGCGGCCATCTGCTGGGCGAACAGCGTGGCCTGGATGCCGTGGAACAGCCCCTCGAGCCAGCCCACGAGCTGGGCCTTGGCGATGCGGAGCTCGGACTCGCTGGGGGCGGTCGACCCCGCGAACGGGTGCGCCAGGCGGCCCAGCTCGTCACGCAGGTCGGGCGACAGCGCGGACGACAGCTCGGCCACCGACGTCTCGTAGATCTCGCGCAGGCGGTCGCGGCTGGGCTCGTCGAGGTCGTCGGACTGCCGCACCTCCTCGAGCAGGAGCTTGATCATCGAACCGATGCGCATGACCTTGGCCGGCTGCTCGACGGCCTCGTTCGGCTGGTCCGACTGGTCGCCGACCGTCACCACCTCGGGGTGCTCGACCTGCGGGGTCGACGAAGACGGCTGCGACGGCTGCCCGGGGATGGCACCACCCCCGGGCTGGTCACCGGTCGGCTGGGTCTGGTCGGGGAAGGACATAGGTAGCCATCCTGCCACGCATACCCCCGGGAGCGACCACCACGGGCTGTGCCTGTCGGTTACTCACCGTGACGCGGCGAGGAGCGGCACCAACATCTCGGCCGAGGTGAGGGCGCCGTGGCGGCCGACGAGCTCGTAGGGCCCGGTGTCCTGGGGGTCGTGGAAGGCCACGGCGCGGCGCGCCACCAGCGCCACGTCGCCCAGCCGCGCCGCGGCCGCCTCGGTCACGACCGGCCCCAGCCAGCCGTCGGCGACCATCTGGTCGCGCGTCACCACCCAGGCGTCGTCGCCGTGGTGGGCGGTGGCCGCGTCGAGCAGCGCGGCCGCCCGGCCGGCGCGGGCGTGCAGCCAGCGAAACCGGCCCTCGCCCGACTGCATCGAGCACATCTCGAGCACGTCGCCGGCCAGGGGCACGACGTTGCCGCCCACCTCGACCTGCCCGTGGTCCGCGGTGACGACCAGCGCCGCGCCCCGGGGCAGGACCGCCAGGATGCGGTCGATGGTGTGGTCGATCCACGACAGCTCGTTGTCGTAGTGCTCGCCCAGCCCGTACTCGTGCGCCACCTTGTCGAGGCCCTCGTAGTAGGCGTAGACGAACGGCTCGGACGACCGCAGCAGGCGGTCGATCTCGGTGACCATGGTGGCCAGTGTGCGGTAGCCCCAGTAGCGGGCCGGGTCGAGATGCGCACCGGTGAAGCCCGACCGCTGGTACTCGGCCCGCGTCACCACCGGCGGCCGCTCGCCCAGGAACGGCGGGGTGGGCTGGAGCTTGGACGGGGGGATGCTCTGGCGGGCGTCGCCGGCCGCGGTCGACCACCGCAGCACGTTGAGCACCTCGCCGTGGACGGCCATGCGGTACCCGACGATGCCGTGCTCGCCCGGCGGCAGGCCGGTGGTGATGGAGGTCAGGGCGGTGGACGTGGTCGAGGGCGCCACTGTGGTGAGCGGGAGGCTGGCCAACGTGGCGATCGTGGGGACGAGCGCGAGCCGGGCCTGGAGCTGCTCCCAGCCCAGCCCGTCGACCACGAACAACACGACCTGGGGCGCGTCGGCGACGACCCCTGGCAGCCAGGCGGGTGTCTCGTCCGGGGGGCCCAGCAGAGCCGGAACGATGTTGGTGATGCAGGGCCCGCCGTAGTCGGGAAGTATGAGTTCGTCCACGCCTGTGCTTTCTCTCTTCGGGCCACCGTAACCGGCAGGTGCGCCGGGGAAACCCCACCCTCCGAGGTTCGCTTCCGCTCACCTCGTACAGTTGTCATCCGTGAAGGTGTCGACCCGAGGTGACTACGCCAGCCGCGCCCTGCTCTCCCTGGCGCTGCACGCAGACGGGTCGGGCCCCACCTCGGTGCGCGACATCGCCGAGCGCACCGGCCTCCCCCAGCCCTACCTTGAGCAGATCCTGCTGGCCCTCAAGGGCGCGGGCCTGGTGCGGTCGAAGCGGGGCGTGGGCGGCGGCTACGTACTGGCCCGCGAGCCCGGCGGCATCACGCTCGGCGACATCGTCAGCGCGGTCGACGGGCCCATCGCCGTGGGCGACTTCGGCGAGCCGCACCAGAACGGCGCGTGCGACCACGAGGGCCAGTGCGTGCTGTTGTCCATCTGGGCCGTGGTCAGCCATCACATGCGCCGCCACCTCGACGAGCTGACGCTGGCCGACATCGCCCTGATGGCGCGGGGCGACCGGGAGTGGCCGCTCGTCGACGCCGTCGACAGCATCGACTGAGATCCCGCGAGCGAGCCAGCGGGTCAGCGCGTCAGCGGGTCAGCGGGTCAGCGCAACGACGCGAGCACCGCAGCCAGGTCGGCGGGCAGCGGCGACCTGAACTCCAGTGGTTCGTCGGTGACCGGGTGGTCGAGGCCCAGTTGCTCGGCATGCAGGAACGGCCGCGCCATCGGCAGCGACTGGCGCTCGCCGCCGTACCGCCCGTCGCCCACCACCCGGTGTCCGATCGAGGCCAGGTGCACCCTGATCTGGTGGGTGCGGCCGGTCTCGAGGCGGCAGCGAAGCTCGGTGACCTCGACCGGCTCGTGGAAGGTGCGCACCACCTCGTAGCGGGTACGTGCCGGCTTGCCGGTGACCGTGACGGCCATGCGCGTGCGGTCGCGCGACGACCGCCCGATGGGGGCGTCGATCATGCCGGTGGGCGAGCCGAGCGTGCCCCACACCAGCGTGCGGTAGCGCCGGTCGACCTCGCGGGCGGCGAGCATGGCCACCAGGGTCTCGTACGCCCGCTCCGTGCGGGCGACCAGCATCAGGCCCGAGGTGCCCTTGTCGAGGCGGTGGACGATGCCCGGGCGGTCGGCCTGCCCCACCGTTCGTATCTCGGGGTAGCGGGCCAGCAGGCCGTTCACCAGGGTGCCGGTCGCCTGGCCCGACCCGGGGTGGACGACGAGGCCGGCGGGCTTGTCCACCACCAGCAGGTCGTCGTCCTGATGCACGACGGTCACCGAGACGTCGCCGTCGGCCGCGAGCTCGACCTGGGCTGGCCGTTCGGGGACGTCGACCTCGAGGTCGTCGCCCTCGATGACCCGGTGCGAGCGCGACGTCACCGCGTGCCCGCCGACCAGTACCGCCCCCTCGTCGACCAGGCCCGCGGCCTCGGCCCGGCTGCACCCCGTGACCAGCGCGACGACCCGATCGAGCCGCTGGCCGTCGAGCGCCCGCGGCACGACCTCCTTCATCGCTCGCCGGCGGTGGGTGGATCGGGCTCGGCCTCGCGCCACTGGGCGACGAAGAGCAGGACGGCGCCGACCACGATGGCCGAGTCGGCCAGGTTGAACACCGGCCACCACTGGAGGTCGATGAAGTCGACCACCCCGCCGCCCAGGAAGCCGTCGCCGGCCCGGAACGCCCGATCGATCAGGTTGCCGATCGCGCCGCCCAGCACCAGCCCGAGCGCAACGGCAGTCGCCGGGCGGGTGGCGTGACGGCCGGTGCGCAGCAGGATGGCAACCACCACGAGCGCCAGCAGCGAGATGAGGGGGCCGCGGCCGTCGGCCAGGCTGAACGCCGAGCCGTAGTTCATCGTGAGCCGCAGGCGCAGCGAGCCCACCAGGTCGATGACGTGACCGTCGCCGAGCCGGTCGACCGCCCACGCCTTCGAGAGCTGGTCGAGCGCCAGGGCTATGGCCGCGACGCCCAGGAGGAGGGGCCAGCGGGCCGCGGGCGCATGGCCGTCGGTCGGCGTTGCCACCCGCTCGTCCTCGCGGTCGTGGTCCGTTGTCATGCCCCCGTCCGGTGGGCCGTTCGAGCCGCCCCGCGGGCTGCCGGCCCCCGTGGTCAACGGAGGCCCAGGCCCCCGCTCTTGCACTTCACGCACAGCGCAGCGTAAGGCAGCGCCTTGAGCCGTTCCTTGGGGATGGCCGTGCCGCAGGTCTCGCACTGGCCGTACGTGCCGGCGTGGATCTTCTCGATGGCCACGTCGATCTGCTCGATGGCGGCGCGGGCCTGGGCCGACAGGGCCAGGTCGCGCTCGCGCTCGACGGCCAGCGTGTCGCCCTCGCCCGACTCCTCGTCGAACTGCACGTCGCCCGGCTCGCGGTCCTCGGTGAGCGAGTCGGCCTCGGCCTGCAGCGACTCGGCCTGGCGCAGGTAGTTGGCCCGCTCGGTCTGGAGCTCCGCGAGCTGGTCCTGGAGGAACTTGTCCAGCACGACCTTCTTCTTGGCGCCTGCCTTGCCAGCGGGAGCCGCCTTCTTGGCGGCGGTCTTCACGGGAGCGTCCTTGGTTGCTCTGGGCATGAGATCTCGCCGTCCTCGGGGGAAAGGGTGCCGGATGGTATGCCGACCGGGGGGACCGGTCAAGGAATCCGTGCAGGGTAAGGCCTCGAACGCGTGTTTCCACCGCACCTGCGCCACCGGCCCGTCATTCACGTCCTGACCTGGTGGTTTTCCGCTGCCGGGACGGCGCGCCGCATGCCGTAACCTTGACGCATGCCGTTCGGCCCCGTCGACCCCGATCTCGACCTGCCCGCTCTCGAGGTGCGGGCCCTGGAACGCTGGCGTGAACGCGAGGTCATCGAGGAGACCGCCCGCCTGCGCAAGGGCGGCGAACCGTGGATCTTCTACGAGGGCCCGCCCACGGCCAACGGCCGCCCCGGCCTGCACCATGTGTGGGCGAGGGCCTTCAAGGACCTGTTCCCCCGCTTCCAGACCATGCGGGGCCGCGACGTGCCCCGCAAGGGCGGGTGGGACTGCCACGGGCTGCCCGTCGAGCTCGAGGTCGAAAAGGAGCTGGGCCTCCACAACAAGCACGAGATCGAGGCGTACGGCATCGAGGCGTTCAACGAGCACTGCCGCGACTCGGTGCGGCGGTACGTCGAGGACTGGTCGTCGCTCACCAGCCGCTCCGGCGTGTGGATCGACACGGCCGACGCCTACTGGACCATGAGCAACGACTACATCGAGTCGGTGTGGTGGCTCATCCGCCGGCTGTGGGACGAGGGCCTGCTGTACGAGGGCCACCGCGTCACCCCCTACTGCGGTCGCTGCGGCACGGCCCTCAGCTCGCACGAGGTGGCCCAGGGGTACCAGGACGTGGTCGACCCGTCGATCTACGTGCGCTTCCCGCTGCAGGGCGACGACGCGCCCGACGCCGACCTGCTGGTGTGGACCACCACCCCGTGGACGCTCATCTCCAACGTGGCCGCCGCCGTGGGGCCGACCTTCGCCTACGTGCGGGTGGCGGCGCCCGACGGCGGGCGCGACCTGGTGCTGGGCGAGCACGCCGCCGCCCGCCTCTACCCTGACGCCCCGGTGCTCGACCGCTGGACCGGCGCCGACATGGCCGCCGGCTCGTGGCACTACGAGCGCCCGTTCGGCTTCCTCGAACCGGTGGCGGGCAAGGACGGTTGGCGTGTCGTCGCCGCCGACTACGTGACCGACGACGACGGCTCCGGCATCGTGCACATCGCGCCCACGTTCGGCGAGGACGACGCCCAGGTGGGTCGGGCGGAGAACCTGCCCGTGCTCAACCCGGTGGACGCGGACGCCACCTTCGACCACCGGGTGCCCCCGTGGAACGGGCGGTTCGTCAAGGACGCCGACCCCGAGATCATCGCCGACCTGCGCGCACGCGGCCTGCTCGTCGCCGAGCAGGCCTACCGGCACAGCTACCCCCACTGCTGGCGGTGCGGCACCCCCCTCATCTACTGGGCCAAGACGTCCTGGTTCGTGCGCACCGAAGAGCGCCGGGGCGACCTGATGGCCCAGAACGAGACCATCGGCTGGTACCCCGACCACATCAAGCACGGCCGCTTCGGCCGCTGGCTCGAGGGCAACATCGACTGGGCCCTGTCGCGCGACCGCTACTGGGGCTCGCCGCTGCCCATCTGGCGCTGCCAGGGCTGCGGGGGCGACACCTGCGTCGGGTCGGTGGCCGAGCTGTCCGACCTGGCGGGCCGCGACGTGTCCGACCTCGACCTGCACCGCCCGTTCGTCGACGACGTCACCTGGACCTGCCACACGGACGGGTGCGAGGGCACCGTCCGCCGCCTGCCGCCGGTGCTCGACGCCTGGTTCGACTCGGGGTCCATGCCGTCGGCCCAGGCCCACCACCCCTTCGCCGACGAGGTCCGCGTCGAGGGCGGGCTGCCCCCTGCCTTCCCCGCCGACTTCATCTGCGAGGCCATCGACCAGACCCGGGGCTGGTTCTACTCGCTGCTGGCTGTCAACACGCTGGTCTTCGGCCAGACGCCGTACCGCAACGTCGTGTGCCTGGGGCACATCGTCGACGACCACGGCCAGAAGATGTCCAAGTCCAAGGGCAACGTGATCGACCCCTGGCAGCTGTTCTCGACCGTCGGCGCCGACGCGCTGCGCTGGTACTTCTTCTCGTCCGGGCAGCCGTGGGGTCAGCGGCGGGTGTCCGAGGAGGGCATCCGCGAGTCGACCCGGCAGTCGCTGCTCACGCTGTGGAACGTCTTCAGCTTCTTCGTCACCTACGCGGACCTGGACGGGTGGCGCCCCGACGCCGATGCCGGGCGGGCGGCCCCGCAGCCCGCCCACGTGCTCGACCGCTGGGTGCTGGGCGAGCTCGACGCCACCGTGGCCGAGGTCACCGAAGCCCTCGACGGCTTCGACGCCCTCCGGGGCGCGGGCCGGCTGGCCCGCTTCGTCGACGACCTGTCCAACTGGTACGTGCGCCGCAGCCGCCCCCGGTTCTGGAAGGCCAGCGACCCCCAGGCCCACGCCACGCTGCACCACGCGCTGGTGGTCACCGCCCAGCTGCTGGCCCCGTTCTGCCCGTTCCTGGCCGACGAGCTGTACGTGGCGCTCACCGACGAGACCTCGGTCCACCTGTCCGACTGGCCCGTGCCCTCGGGCGCCCACGACGCCGCGCTGTCGGCCCAGATGGAGGCCGCCCGCAAGCTCGTCGCGCTGGGCCGGTCCGCCCGCACCGACGCCAAGGTCAAGGTGCGCCAGCCGCTCAGCCGGGCTCTCGTGCTCCACCCCGGCATCTCTCTGGCCGAGGACGTGGTGCGCGAGATCTCCAGCGAGCTCAACGTCAAGGCGGTCGAGGACGTCGACACGCTGTCCGGGCTCATGTCGTGGACCGTGGTGCCCAACTTCCGGGCCCTCGGGCCCCGCCTGGGGCCCCGCGTCAACGAGGTCAAGGCCGCGCTGGCCCAGGCCGACGGCTCGGCGCTGCAGCAGCAGCTCGAGACCGACGGTTTCATCGAGGTGGCCGGCGAGCGCCTCACAGCGGACGACGTCGAGGTGCGGGCCGCCCGCCACGACGCGTTCGGCCTGGCCGAAGAGGGCGGGTGGGCGGTCGCCCTCGACCTCGAGCTCGACGACGGCCTACGGCGCGAGGGCGTGGCCCGCGAGATCGTGCGCAGCCTCAACGACCTGCGCAAGGAGGTCGGTCTGGCCGTTGCCGACCGCATCGCCGTCACCGTCGAGGCCGACGATGCCGTCGCCCGGGCGATCGCCGCCCACCACGACTACGTGACGGCCGAGATCCTGGCCGTCGAGCTGACGCTCGGGCCGGCAGGACCGGACGCCCACGAGCTGGCCGTCGACGGCCACGTCGCGCGCGTCACGATCGACCGCCGATAGCCACCCCGCGCACGCGGCGGTCGGTCAGCGGCGCCGGCCGAAGCGGTTGTGGTCGCCCTCGGCCTTGTCGGGGTCGAACACCGCCTTGCCCCACTCGCTCGGGCGGCTGTTGGGGTCGTGAGCGACCACCGGACCACCGTTGCCGACGAGCGGCGCGGGGGCGCGGGCGGCGGGCCGAGCGGCTCGTCGTCGGGGCCGCGCAGCTCGGACGGCAGCCACGGGCCCCGGCCGTCGCCGGTGACGGCGAAGGGCACGGGCTGCGTGGGCGGGCCCAGGTCGTCGGGCGACGCCGGCGCCGGTGGCTCCTGCAGCGCCGCCACCTCGGCACCGGGGCCGAAGGCCGAGCCGGCGTCGACCGGGGTGCGACCGTTGGTGCTCTCGGGCTCGGCGCGGCTGTCGCCGGTGGGGGCCACGCGGCGCTCGAGCGGCGGAGGGGTCTCGACATCGGTCAACGCCACCGGCGGCAGCGGCTTGAGTGCCGCGGGGTCGTCGAGCAGGCGCTGCATCTCGGTGATGCCGGAGCGGAGCTGGTTGCGCTGCTCGTCGATGCGGCGAGTCAGCAGGTCGAGGTCGCCCTTGAGCTTGTCGCGGTTCGAGATCAGCGTCTCGACCTCTTGCCGGGCGGTGACCCGCGCGGTGTCGGCACCGCGGCGAGCCTCGGCCTCGGCCTCGGCCCGCGTGCGCGCGGCGTCTTCGCGGGCCTCGCTGAGGACGCGGTTGGCCTCTTCCTTGGCCTCTTTGATGGTGGCGTCGGCCGTGCGCTGAGCCAGCACCAGCGTGCGGCGCAGCGTCTCGTCGGTCTCGGACACCACCGGCGCCGCCGGGGCCGGGGGACGGCGGCGCGCCTCGTCGAGCTCGTGTTGCACCTCGGACAGACGGGCGTCGGCCGCATCCGCGCGGGCCTGGGCCTCGCGCGCCCGCTCGTTGAGGTGGCCCACGCTCCCGGCGATGCGCTCGATGAAGTCGTCGACGTCGCGCGTGTTGTAGCCGCCCCGCCGTGCCTCACGGAACTCGACGGCGTGGAGCGTCTGCGGAGTCAGTTCCATGCGCAAGAGAGTAACGAAAACTCCACACCCGCAGGGGACAAGCGCAGATGAGGTGGTCAGCCGCAGATGGCGCGGATCAGGATGATGCCGATCAGGAAGACCACGAGCGGCGACAGGTCGATGCCCATGCCGCCCATCCGCACAGGCGGCAGAACGGATCGGACGGGAGCCAGCACCGGCTCGGTCACCTTGTCGAACCCCTCGAAGATCTGGGCGTAGGTGGTGCCCGGGGTGGGCGGGAAGTAGCTCATGATGATGCGGGCGAAGATCACCAGCATGTAGAGCTGGATGAGCAGGCAGATGATGCTTGCCATGGATGGGTGGGCTCCCGGCAGTGGAGGTGTCGGTCAGGCTTCGTAGCCCCGCTCGCGGAGACGGCGTCTCTCCTCGGGCGAGACCTCGACGTCGCTGGGAGTCAGAAGATAGACCTGGTTGGCCACGCGCTCCATCTGGCCCCCCAGGCCGTAGCAGAGCCCGCTGGCGAAATCGATGATGCGGCGAGCCAGGTCGCGCTCGATCCCCTGGAGGTTGAGGATGACCGGCACGTTGATCTTGAACTTGTCGGCGACCTCTTGCGCGTCGTTGAACGAGGCCGGCCCCACCACGAAGGGCTTGGAGCCGGCACCGGCGGGCAGCGGCCGCACCACGGCGGTGCGGCCGGAGGACGGCCGATCGGACGTCGGCCGGTCGGACGTCGACGAACGCCGCGCCGAGGCGCGTGCCACCTCGAGGTGGCCGTCGCCGGCGCGGTCGGTGGTACGAGGGCCATGCGTGGCGTGGCCGTTCTCGCGCCCGTTGGCCCGGCCGACGTCGTGGCCGTTCACCTCGTCGTCTGACGGGGGCAGCGTGCGCACCGAACCGGACGGCTCGGGGTCGTGCTGGGCATCGCCGCCGGCGCGTCGCACCACCGGCCGGGGGGCCGCGGCGCGCTGGTGCTCGCCGGTGACGTCGAAGTCGTCGTACTCGTCGTCGGGGCCGAGCCCCAGGTAGAGCATCGCCTTGCGCCACATCGATGCCATGTGTCCTCCACCGGCCGGAAGTCAACCCTAGTGTCGCGCCCCGCCCCCACCTGGGCGCGGACCGAACAGCCCACTGCCGACCCGCACGAGGGTGGCGCCCTCTGACATCGCCACCTCCAGGTCGCCGGTCATCCCCATGGAGAGCTCGGACAGCCCCAGCCGGTCACGCAGCTCGCGCGCCGTGTGAAACGCCGGGCGGGCACCCTGGGGTGGCCCGGCCGGCGCGATCGTCATCAGCCCCTGCACGTCGAGGCCGAGGTCGACGAGCCCGTCGACCAGCCCGGCGGCCATCGACGGCGTGCACCCGCCCTTGGCCTCTTCGCCGGACGTGTTCACCTGCACCAGCACCGCCGCCCCGGGCGCGCAGCGGGCGATCTCGGCCCCGAGCGACAGCCGGTCGACGCTGTGCCACAGCGCCACGAACGGTGCCGCCTTGCGCACTTTGTTGCGCTGCAGCCGACCGATGGCGTGCCAGCGGGGCACGATCGCGGGGTCGGTTGCCGCCGTGCCGTCGCTGTCGCCCTCGATCTCGCCCGCCTTGGCCACCAGCTCCTGCACGTAGCTCTCGCCCAGATCGACCAGGCCGGCCGCCAGTGCCGAGCGCACCACGTCGATGCCGAAGCCCTTGGTGACCGCGACGAGGCGGACCCGGGCGGGGTCGGGCGCCGCCGAGGCGATGCGTTCACGGACCGCGGCGAGCCGGTCGGTCAGCGTCAGGTCGCGGGGCATCGTGGGAGTCACGCCGCCTCACCCGGGGCGCACGGTTGCGGACTGGTGGTCACCCCTACTTGAGGAACGAGGGGACGTCGAACTCGTCGTCGCCGTCGAGGTCGAGGTCGTCGACCGACGGCCCACGGGTGAGCGCCTCGAGCTCGTCGTCGACCCGGCCGCTCGACCCGTTGGCGCCCCGCGTGAGCGAGTGGCCCCCGGTGGTCTCGCGCTCGTCCCAGCGGTCGAACCCGGCGGCGATGACGGTGACCCGCACCTCGTCGCCCATCTCGTCGTCGATGATCGAGCCGAAGATGATGTTGGCGTCGGGGTGGGCGACGCCGTGGATGACCTCGGCCGCCTCGTTGACCTCGAACAGGCCGATGTCGCTGCCGCCGGCGATGGTGAGCAGGATGCCGCGGGCCCCCTCGATCGAGGCCTCGAGCAGCGGGCTCGAGATGGCGTTGCGGGAGGCGGCCAGTGCCCGGCCCTCGCCCGAGCCGTAGCCGATGCCCATGAGCGCAGAGCCGGCGTTGCTCATGATCATCTTCACGTCGGCGAAGTCGGTGTTGATGAGGCCCGGCGTGGTGATGAGGTCGGTGATGCCCTGCACGCCCTGGAGCAGCACCTCGTCGGCCATCTTGAAGGCGTTGACCATCGACGTCTTCTCGTTGGACACGGTGAGCAGCCGGTCGTTGGGGATGACGATGAGGGTGTCGACCTTTTCCTTCAGGTGCTGGATGCCCTGCTCGGCCTGGACGGCGCGGCGGCGCCCCTCGAACGAGAACGGCCGCGTCACCACCCCGATGGTGAGAGCGCCGAGGCTCTTGGCGACCTCGGCCACGACGGGCGCGCCGCCGGTGCCGGTGCCGCCGCCCTTGCCGGCGGTGATGAACACCATGTCGGCGCCCTTCAAGATCTCCTCGATCTCGTCGCGGTGCTCTTCCGCGGCCTGACGGCCGACCTCGGGGTCGCTTCCGGCACCGAGGCCGCGGGTCAGCTCGCGGCCGATGTCGAGCTTGGCGTCGGCGTCGCTCATCAACAGCGCCTGGGCGTCGGTGTTGACGGCGATGAACTCGACGCCCTTGAGCCCGGCATCGATCATGCGGTTGACCGCGTTGACGCCGCCGCCCCCGATACCGACCACTTTGATCACGGCCAAGTAGTTCTGTGGATTGCCGGCCATGGGTCGTGCCACCTCACATTCAGGGGATTAACCGGGGAGAATGACGCTCACCCGGACCGCCAAGACCCGGATGAACCGCCTGAACCTACCAAGGCCGAGCCCCCCTCGACATCGGCTGAATCTCAAGTTAAGGTCGATACTTTTCCTCAACCTCTGGTAGTTCTCGCAGCCTACGAACACCTCTGGTTGCGGGTCAAGGCCGGACTTCCGGGAACCCGCACGTCCAGCAGCTCGAGGCAGCTGGTGTCCACGCCGCTGAGCACGGTCTTCGCCGCGGTGACCTTGTCGTCGAGATCGTCGACCGACCCGAACCGGATCGCGCCCCCCTCGACCAGCTCGGCGTCGAGGTCGGCCGACACCGACGCCACCGCTCCCGGCATGCGCTCGGCGACGGCGACCGCCACCTCCAGTGCCGCTCGGGCGTCGTCGTCCAGCCGCTCCCCCTCGGCGACGCGACCGTCGATGCCCGTGAGGACGAGCGGCCCGGCGGGATCGGCGGCGGCGTCAGCGGGCCGCGACTCGACGTCGACCACCCACCCGTCTGCGTCGACCATCGCGGCGTGGTCGCCGGTCAGCTGCACCATCGCCACGGCCACACGCTCGGTGACCTGCACCTCCACGGTCGAGGGCCACGACCGCTCCACATCGGCCGACTCGACCCACGGCAGCTCCTCGATGCGCGCCGCCACCGCCCCCGGGTCGACCGAGACGAGGGGCTCGCCGCGGGCGATGCCGGCGGCGCGTCGCACCTCGTCCGCGCTCGTGCGGTCGTTGCCGGTGACGGCGACCCGGTCGACGTCGAGCAGCGGCGAGCGTGTCGCCGCCAGGGCGGTCACCACCAGGGCCACCACCGCGAGGACCAGCGTCAGGCGCCTGAGCCGCCGCCGACCGGCGTCGCGGCGCACCCCGATGCGGCGCGACCGCATGCGGGGATCGATGGCCACCACCGAGACGATCGGCCGGTCGTCCCCCTCCCCACCGTTGCCGTGACCAGGGCCTGACGGACCCGCAGGGCCGGTGCCCTCGCCGTCGCCCGTCACCATCGCCCGACCCTCAACTCTCGACCTCAGGTCGAGAGAGGCTGAGGTTGAGGTTGAGGTCGAGGGTCGCCGAACCCGACCAGGCGGGTCTCCGCGTGCAGGTCGACGCCCGTTCGCTCGAGCACCCGCCGCCTGACCTCGCCCATCAGGGCGACCACGTCGTCGGCCGCACCGCCGGCGTCGGCCTGGAAGAAGTTCGCGTGCTTCGTCGAGACCGACGCCGTGCCCACCCGCAGGCCCTTGCACCCGGCCTCGTCGATCAGCCGGCCCGCCGAGTCTCCTGGCGGGTTGGTGAACACCGAGCCGGCGTTCTGCCCGCCCGGCTGGTGGGCGCGCCGCCACGCCACGATCTCGGACAACGTGCGCTCCCCCGCGGCGCGGTCACCGGAGGCCAGGCCCAGCGTCGCCTCCACCACCACGTGGGAGGGGCCGATGGCGGAGCGCCGGTACCCCAGCGCCAGCGACGCGGCCGGCAGCCGCTCGTCGTCGCCGGTGGCCAGGTCGACGACGCGGGCCTCGACCAGCGACGCCGCCATGTCCGAGCCGTGACCGCCCGCGTTCATGCGCACCGCGCCACCGATCGACCCCGGCACCCCGACGGCCCACTCGAACCCCGAGAGCCCGGCCTTGACCGTGCGGCGGGCCACCACCGGCAACAGCGCGGCGCCACCGGCTCGCGCCCGGGTGCCGTCGACCTCGATCGTGGCGAACGCGTCGGCCAGCAGCACGGCCACCCCCGGGAACCCGGCGTCGGCCACGAGCAGGTTCGAGCCCTTGCCCACGACCAGCGTCGGCACGCCGGTCTCTGCCACCACCGCCGCGGTGGCCGCCAGGTCGCCGACCGAGCGCGCCTCGACGAACAGCGCGGCGGCGCCCCCCACCCGGTAGGTCGTGAGGGGTGCGAGCGGCACGTCCCGGCGGGCCAGCCCGTCGAGCAGGCCCGCGGCCCGCTCGACGGCGCCGTCGACCGGGGTGGTCACCGTCGCTCCTGGAGCATGGCGACGATGCGCGGCGCCAGGGTGGTCAGGTCACCTGCCCCCAGCGTCAGGCACAGGTCGCCGGGCCGCAGCACGGCCCGCAGCCACAGCATCACGTCGTCCAGCCCCGGCAGCCACGCCACGCTGTCCCACGGGTGGGCGTCGAGCACGGCGTCGACGATGAGCTTGCCGGACACGCCCGGGCGGGGCGGCTCGCCGGCGGCGTAGACGTCGGTGATGGCCAGCCGGTCGGCGTCGGTGAACGCGTCGGCGAAGTCGCGCCACACGCCCGCCGTGCGGCTGTAGCGGTGGGGCTGGAACACGGCCACGACCCGCGCCCACGGCCCGGCCGCACCGGCGGCCAGCGCGGCCCGCACCTCGGTCGGCAGGTGGGCGTAGTCGTCGACGACGGTCACCCCGCCCGCCTCGCCCCGCCGCTCGAACCGGCGGGCCACGCCCTGGAAGGCGCCGAGCGCCTGCGCCCCCTCGGCGAGAGGCACGCCGTGCAGGTGGGCGATGGCCAGGGCGCCGGCGGCGTTGGTGGCGTTGTGCACCCCGGGGGCGGAGGGGAGCTCGACATCGACCCGTTCGCCGTCGTGGTGCAACTCGAAGCGAACCCCCGTGCCCGCGGCCACGGGTGCGACCACCTGGTAGTCGGCCCCCGGGTCGAGCCCGTAGCTGACCGGGCGGACGGCGCTGGCCGCCAGGTCGCGCGCACCCGGGTCGTCCGCGCACAGCACCGTGGGCCCGGGCAGCGCGGTGACGAACCGCCCGAACGCGTCGCGCAGGGGGGCCTCGCCGCCCCAGTTCTCGAGGTGGTCGGGCTCGACGTTGGTGACGACGGCCGAGCCGGCGCCGAGCGCCAGGAACGTGCCGTCGCTCTCGTCGGCCTCGACCACCAGGGGCCCGTCCCCACCCCAGGCGGCGCTGCGCCCCAGCTGGGGGATCGCCGCGCCCACCACCCAGCCGGGCTCGCGGCCGACGCCGGCCAGCACGGTGGTCAGCAGCGCGGAGGTGGTCGTCTTGCCGTGGGTGCCGGCCACCGCCACCGTCGTCCGCTGGGCGCACAGGGCGGCGAGCGCGCCGGCCCGGTGGAGCACCGGCACGCCCCGCCCGCGGGCGGCGACGACGTCGGCGTCGTCGCCCGGAGTCGCCGTCGACACCACCACCGCCTCGACGTCGTCAGGCAGCGGGGGCTGGTCGTCGCCGGTGGACACCGCCACGCCCAGCTCCGCGAGCATGGCGAGGAACGGGGTGGTGGCCGCGGGGTCGTGCCCGCTCACGCGGTGGCCGCTTTCGGCCAGCAGGGTGGCGACCGCGCTCATGCCGGCGCCGCCGACGTTGGCCACGTGGATGCGCCGCGGGTGCGACAGGTCGATGGTGCCGGCCAGTCGCTGGGCAGCGGGGCGCTCGGCGGCGGGGTCGTCAGTCACGGGCGTGCCTCTCGACGAGGGCGGCGATCTCGGCCGCGGCGTGCGGCCGGGCCGCGGCGTGGGCGGCGCGGGCCATGGCCGCCAGGCGGCCGGGGTCGGCGAGCAGGACGTCGACCTCGTGTGCCAGGCGCTCGCCGTCGAGCTGGGCGTCGGGCACCACCACCGCCGCGCCGGCCCTCTCGACGTGACGGGCGTTGGCGGTCTGGTGGTCGGCGGTCACGAACGGCGACGGGATCAGCACCGACGGCAGGCCGGCGGCCAGCAGCTCGAAGCTGGTGCTGGCGCCGGACCGGCACACCACCAGGTCGGCCGCGGCGAGCGAGGTGGGCATGTCGTCGTCGTACTCGATGGCCTGGTAGCGCAGTGGCGCACCCGCCGGCAGCGGCGAGCCGGGCGCGGTCAGCTCGTCCCAGTCGCGCGACCCGATGACATGGCGCACGTGCAGGTCGCCCCGCCCCGCCCAGCGGCGGACGGCGTCGAGCGCGGCGCGGTTGATGCGCAGCGCGCCCAGCGACCCGCCGAAGATCAGCACCACCCGGCGGCCCGCCTCGATGTCGAGCTTGGCCCGGGCGCCAGCCGCGTCGCGGGCCCGGTCGATGGCCAGCACCTCGGCCCGAACGGGATTGCCGGTCACGACGGCCCGGGGCAGCGGCGTGTCGGGGAACGACACCGCGCACGCCTTGGCGAAGCGGCTGACCAGCCGGTTCGCCGCGCCCGGCGCCGCGTTCTGCTCGGCCACCACGATCGGGACGCGCCGCACGGCGGCGGCCAGGGCGCACGGAACGCTGGCGTACCCGCCCACCGACACGACCACGCGGGGCCGGCGGTCGCCCACCAGCCGCCACGCCCGGCGGAAGGCCACCACCAGAGAGGCCAACGACTTGACGTTCTGCCAGCTCAGCTTGCGCTGGATGCCCCGGCCCGGAAGCAGGGTGAGCTCGAACCCGGCCTCGGGCACCAGGCGGGCCTCGATGCCCCGCTCGCTGCCCACCAGCTCGACCGCGGTCTGCTTGTGGCCGCGATCGACCAGGGCCTTGGCGATGGCGATGGCGGGCTGGACGTGGCCCGCGGTGCCGCCGCCTGCGATGAGGGCGTAGCAGCGGCGGCTGTGCCGGGCGCCCGCGGCACGCGGCGTCATCGGTCGCGCCCTGGGGCGCGCGGGGGAAGCGAGCGCACGGTGGCCTGACGGGCTACCGCGAGCAGCAGCCCGGCCCCGGCCATGCCGAACAGGAGGGAGGATCCGCCGGCGCTGACGAAGGGCAGCGGCACGCCGGTGATGGGGAGGATGCCGATCACAGCCCCGATGTTGACGAACGCCTGCACGCAGAACCAAGCCGTGACCCCGGCGGCGAGCAACAGGCCGAAGCGGTCGGGTGCGTGCAGGGCGATGCGCACCCCGATGATGGCGAGCAGCACGAACAGGCCGACCACCACCGTGGCCCCCACCAGGCCCAGCTCCTCGCCGATGATGGCGAAGATGAAGTCGGAGTGTGCGTAGGGCAGGTAGCCCCACTTGGCCCGGCTGGCGCCCAGGCCCGACCCGAAGATGCCCCCCGAGGCCACGCCCACCAGCGACTGGATGTTCTGGTAGCCCTTGTCCATCGGGTCGGCCCACGGGTCGAGGAACGTGAGCACCCGGGCCCGTCGGTAGGGGGCGGCCAGCGCCAGGCCCGTGGCCGCGGCCAGGCCGAACGTCGACCAGCCGGCGAGCGGCCCGGCCGGAGCGCCGGCGACGAAGCACAGCGCCAGGGCGATGGCGGCCAGGACGATGGTGGTGCCCAGGTTGGGCTGGAGCATCACCAGGGTCGCCGCCGTCGCCAGCACCACGATGACCGGGCGCAGCGTCGCCCGGGTGTTGTGCATGTACGCGGCCCGGCGCGACAGCAGGTCGGCCACCCAGATGAGCAGGGCCAGCTTGGCCACCTCGGACGGCTGGATCGTCAGCGAGCCGACGCCGATCCAACGGGTGGCGCCGTTGGCGCCCACGCCGATGCCCGGCACGAGCACCAGGCCGAGCAGCACGAGCGACACGAGCAGGAACGGGCCCGCGTACCGCCGCCAGCGGTGGTAGTCGATGCGGGCGATCACCACGAGCGCCACCACGCCCGCCCCCGCCCACGCCGCCTGGCGCAGCACGAAGTACCAGGACGAGCCGTACTCGTCGAGGGCCACGACCGACGACGCCGACATGACCATGACCAGCCCGAGCAGGTTGAACACCGCGATGAGGAACGCCAGCGCCAGGTAGAGCCCCGACCGGCCGGCGGCGGCGGGTGGCGTCCGCGCGCTGGGGTGGCGCCGGCGGGCACCCGGCGCGCCGCCACGACCTCCGCCACCGCGCCCACGACGCTCGGTCGTCGTGCTCATGTCACCTCCCCGGGGCGTGCAGGGGCGCGGTGCTGACGCATCGCTCCAGCCTCGCCCACCGGCACGTCCGGTTGGGGGAGGGTGACGGCCGCCACGGTGTCAGTCCAGGACGCCGGCCGAGATCGAGTCGGCATAGAACAGCCCCAGTGCCACCGCCATCGACATGATGGCCAGGATCCAGAAGCGGATGATCACCGTCGTCTCGGGCCACCCGCCCAGCTCGAAGTGGTGGTGCACGGGCGCCATGCGGAACACCCGGCGCCCGAACAGGCGGAAGCTGCCGACCTGCACGATGACCGACAGCGTCTCGAACACGAACAGCGCGCCCACGATGGGCAGCAGCAGCTGCACGTTGAGGGTGAGCGCCAGCGTGGCCAGCCCGGCACCGATGGCGAGCGACCCGGTGTCGCCCATGAAGATCTGGGCTGGTGGCGCGTTCCACCACAGGAAGCCGGTGATGCCGCCCACCATCGCCGCGGCGATGACGGCCAGGTCGAGCGCGTGGTTGATCTCGTACACGCTCTCGTGGCGGAAGGCCCAGAACGCCACCACCGTCATGGTGATGAAGGCGTAGATCGACGACCCGGCGGCCAGGCCGTCGAGGCCGTCGGTCAGGTTGACGGCGTTGGTGGTACCCGCGATGAGCAGCACGGCGAAGACCACCCACCCGACGTCGGTGAGCTCCCATCCCGGCTTGCTCCAGCGGGTGAAGCTCACCGTGGTCTCGACGTCGGTCCAGGCCACGCAGGCCACGGCGAAGCCCAGGGCGACCAGCAGCAGGCCGCCCATCTTGGCCCGCTTGGACAGGCCCAGGTTGCGCTCGTTGCTGACCTTGATCCAGTCGTCGAAGGCCCCCACCACCGCCGCGCCGGCGATGGCCAGCATCACCAGCACGCCGCTGCGGGTGAACACCAGGCCCCCGTGCACGTGGGCGGCGGCGTAGCCCGCGACCGCCGCCACCACGATGGCCACGCCGCCCATGGTGGGCGTGCCCGCCTTGGTGATGTGGCCGTCGGGCACGTCCTCGTGGATGGGCTGGCCGATGCGGTGCGCCCTGAGCCAGTCGATCAGGTAGCGCGTGCCGAGCAGCGACGCGGCGAGGCTGATGGCCCCGGCGATGAGAAGCGGGACCACTTAATGAAGGCCTTTCGTGGGTCTTGTCGCCTGCGACGTGCCTGCCGCCGCCAAGTGGTCGAGCGCCTCTCTCGCCACCACGCGGTCGTCGAAGGGCCTGGCCCGATCGCCGATCAGCTGCGTGGTCTCGTGACCCTTGCCGGCCACCACGACGACGCCGCCGGGGCGAGCCGACGCGACGGCCAGCTCGATGGCCCGGCGCCGGTCGGGCTCCGTGCGCACGGCCACCCCGGCGGGGATGCCGCCCCGGATGTCGGCGATGATGGCGAGAGGGTCCTCGGACCGGGGGTTGTCGGAGGTCAGCAGCACCTGGTCCGCCAGGCGGGCCGCCACCTCGCCCATCACCGGTCGCTTCTCGCTGTCGCGGTCGCCGCCGGCGCCGAACACGACGGTCAGCTCGCCGTCGCCGGTCACCAGCTCGCGGCCTGACGCCAGCGCCTGCTCGAGGGCGTCGGGCTTGTGCGAGTAGTCGACGATCACGGTGAAGGACTGGCCCGCGTCCACCGCCTCGAAGCGGCCGGGCACGGGGGCGGTGGCCGCCAGCCCACGGGCGATGACCGCGGGGGCGATGCCCAGCACGGCGGCCGCCGTGGCCGCGCCGACAGCGTTGCGGACGTTGAACCGGCCGGCGAGCTGCAGCCGGACCTCGTGGCCCCGCCACCAGAACGCGGCGCCCCCGGGGGACAGCCGCAGGTCGGCCGCGTCGTCGAGTCGGTACGCGATGGTCTCGACGTCGCCACGCCCGCCGACCGTGGCCAGCAGGCGCCGACCCCATGCGTCGTCGGCGCAGATCACGGCCCGGTCGGTGAACACGGGGCTGAACAGCCGGGCCTTGGCAGCGAAGTAGTCGTCCATGGTGCCGTGGAAGTCGAGGTGATCCTGCGAGAGGTTGGTGAACACGGCCACGGCGAAGCGGGTGGCGTCGACCCGGCCCAGCTCGAGACCGTGCGACGACACCTCCATCGCCACAGCCGTGTCGCCGCGCCGCCGGTGATCGGCCAGGAGGGCCTGCAGCTCCGGCGCCTCGGGGGTGGTGCGGGCGCCCCTCAGCGTGCCGATGATGCCGCACGGGCGGCCGTCGGCGGCGAGGATCGACGCCAGCAGGTGCGTGATCGTGGTCTTGCCCGCCGTGCCGGTCACCCCGACGACGGTCAGGTGGCGCGACGGGTGGCCCCAGAACGCAGCCGCCACGGGGCCCAGCGCGGCCCGCACGTCGTCGACGACGAGCTGGGGCACGTCGAGCGGGAGGACGTGGTCGACCACCAGGGCGGCCGCCCCCTGTTGCACGGCGGCGGCCGCCAGGTCGTGGCCGTCGACACGGGAGCCGCGCACACAGCAGAACAGCGCGCCGTCGGCGACGGCGCGCGTGTCGTGCACCACCGCGTGGAGCTCGGGATCGCGGTCGGGACCGGCCGTGCGAACCCGGACCCCCTCGACGGCGGTGGCGAGGTGGCGGAGGCGCACCCCCTACCCTCCGGGCGACCCGGGTGCCGGGTCGGCCGTGGGGTCGGCACCGAGGGGTGGCACTGCGGGGGGCACGGTCGTAGACGGCGGCACGGTCGTGGACGGCGGCGCTGTGGTGGGCGCGGCGGCCGGGGCGGCCCGCACCCGTCCGTCGGGCGTGGCGATGGCGAGCGGGGCCTGCTCCTCGGGAGCCGACGGAGCGACCGCCATGGTGCGGGCGGCGTACCGGCCGATCTCGGCGAAGGCGGGGGCGGCCACCTGGCTGGCGAACGGCGACGTGGTCGGCTCGTCGATGACCACGATGATCGACAGCTTGGGATCGTCGGCCGGCAGGAAGCCCGCGAACGTCGAGATGTAGTGGTAGTTGCCGTCGGCGTCCTTGTAGCCGCCGCCCTCCTGGGGCTTGCGGGCGGTTCCGGTCTTGCCGGCCGCGTCGTAGCCCTCGATGGCGGCGGCCTCGCCGGTGCCGTGTGCGATCACCTCGGTCAGCATGGCACGCATCTGCGCGGCGGTCGTCGGCGACACGACACGTCGCGAGTCGCCCGGGGCCGCCGGGTGGCGCTGGCCCTCGGTGTCACGGGTGGCGGCCACCAGGGTGGGAGGCACGTAGACCCCGTCGTTGGCGAGCACGTTGTAGGCGAAGAGCATCTGCATGGCGGTGACCGAGATCCCCTGACCGAGGGGGATCGACCCGATGGAGGTGCCCGACCAGTCGTCGACGTCGAGCATCTGGCCGTTCTCCTCGTGGGGCAGACCCAGCCCCGTGTCGCGGCCGAACCCGAACCGGCGAAGGTACTCGTCGAGGCGCTCGCGTCCCAGCTGCTGGGCGAGTTTGATCGTACCGACGTTGGACGACTTGGCCAGGATGTCGGTGACCGAGAGGTTGCCGGGGTGCGAGTCGTTGTAGGTGTGGTCGGCGACCTGCAGCGAGCTGGGCACGTTGATGACCTGGTCGGGCGTGACCAGGCCCTCCTCCAGGGCGGCCGCCAGGGTGATGACCTTGTTGACCGAGCCGGGCTCGTAGTTGGCGGTGATCGCCACGTTGTTGCCGGTGTTGTGGACGATCCCGGTGGCCGGGTCGGTCTCCTCGTTGGCCAGCGCCAGGATCTCGCCCGTCTCGGGGTCGGACACGATGGCGATGCCGCCCGTGGCCCCGGTGGCACCGATCTGGCGCGACAGGATGCTCTCGACCTCGTACTGCAGGTCGCGGTCGATGGTGAGGATCAGGTCGTCGCCGGGCCGGGCGGGGTCGATGTGGTGGCGACCGGCCGGGATCGTGCGGCCCTGCATGTCGCGCTCGACGATCAGCCGGCCCGACTCGCCCGAGAGCTGGTCCTCGTAGCTCTGCTCGATGCCCGACAGGCCCTCGTTGTCGACGCCGACCCCGCCGATGAGCGCGCTGGCCAGGTCGCCCGACGGGTTGAAGCGTGCCTGCTCGTCGAACAGGAGGACGCCCGGGATGTCGAGCGCCTTCACCGCGTCGGCCACGTCGTCGTCGACCTGGCGGGCCAGGTACACGAAGCGGACGTCCGCGGTGAGCTGCCGCACCAGCTCGATCTCGTCGAGGGCCAGCACCGGGGCCAGGCGGCGGGCGGCGCCGGCCGGGTCGGTGACGATGCTGGGGTCGGCGGCGATGCTGGTCTGCGGGATGGAGATGGCCAGGTCTTCGCCGTTGCGGTCGTAGATGGCGCCCCGGCCGCCGGCCAGCTCGATGGGCTGGATGCGCTGGGCGTCGCCGTAGGCCACGTACTGACCGGGGCTGAGGACCTGCACGTAGACGAGCCGCACCACGATCACCAGGAACATGGCCGTGAGGCCCACGAGCAGCGCCAGCGAGCGCGACCGCGGGCTGGCCGGCCGGCCCAGGCGGGGCAGCGACCAGCCGCCACCACCACCGCCCGGTCGAGACCGCGATCGTGTGGCGGCGCGGCGCGGCGCGGACCGGTCCCGGCGGGTGGCCGGTCTGGTGCCGACGGCGCGGCGCGACGTCGATCCGGGCGCGGCGGTACGTCCTGGGGCGGCACGGCGCGAGGTCGAGGAACCCGAGCGCGACGCGGTCGACGAGCGGGCGGACGATCGCGCGGGCCGACGATGCGCGTGCGGAGCGAGTGGTGGAGCGGGTCTGCGTGCGACCCGACCCACCCGCCCGGGCGCTGCGGCCGCCTGTGGTCGAGCGCCCGGACCCGCTCCGCGTGGTCATGGTGTGACCTCGAGGTACGGCTTGACCCGCGCCGCGCTCGTGTCCGGAGAGTCCTCCGTGTCCTCGGGCTCGTCGGTCGCCGGCGCGGGCTCCTCGGGCGTCAGCCACACGACCTCGCCGGCCGGCACCATGCCCAGCTGCTGGGTGGCCTCCGTCTTGATGCGATCGGGCGACTTGAGCTGGGCGACATCGAGGCTCAGCTCCTCGTAGCGGGCCTGGTCGGCGGCGACGTCCGCCTCCAGCTCGTCGATCGCGGCCTGGCGTTCGATGAGCAGCGCGTGGCACACGGCCACGGCGAACAGCGCCACGAAGGCGAGCACCGTCAGCACCACGGCCGCGCGCGGGCTGAGGCCCAGGCCGGGCCGCGAGCCGCGGACCACGCGCAGGTGGCGCGACCGGTCGGCCTGGTCGCGACGCGGTTGGACCAGGGGCAGGCGAACAACTCGTGCTGTGGCCATCACGCCACCTCCTGCAGATCGAGCTTCTCGACGGCGCGGAGGCGGGCGGCCTCGGCGCGGGGGTTCTCGGCGATCTCGGCGGCGGACGGGCGCCGGGCGCCGCGCCGCAGCAGCTTGACGACGGGGCGGACGTGCGACGGCGTCGGCAGGTGCGAGGGGCCGGTCCAGCCGCCCGTCTCCGCGTGGCGGAACCGGTCCTTGACGATGCGGTCCTCGCCCGAGTGGTAGGCGATGGCGACGCAACGGCCGCCCGGCACGAGTACGTCGATGGCGTCGTCGAGCGTGCCCGGCAGGATCTCCAGCTCGTCGTTGACCGCGATGCGGATGGCCTGGAACGTGCGGCGCGCCGGGTGGCCGCCGCGCCGGCGGGCGGGGGCGGGCACGGCGTCGCGCACGATCTCGGCCAGCTCGCTGGTGCTGGCGACGGGGCGGTGGGCGACGATGGCCCGGGCGATGCGACCGGCGAAGCGCTCGTCGCCATAGGCGCGCAGCAGGCGGGCCAGCTCCGACTCGTCGGCGCCGTTGACCAGGTCGGCCGCGCTGACGGGGCGGGACGGGTCCATGCGCATGTCGAGCGGGCCCTCGCCGCGGTAGCTGAAGCCGCGCTCGGGCCGGTCGAACTGCGGCGAGCTGACGCCCAGGTCGAAGAGTGCGCCGCTGGCGCCGTCGTGGCCCAGGCCGGGGAGCACCTCGCCGACCACGCGGGCGATCTGGTCGAACCGCGTGCGCCGCACCGTCACGCGGTCGCCGAACCGGGCGAGGCGGGCGCTGGCGGCGGCGATCGCGTCGGGGTCCTGGTCCAGGCCCAGGATCGACAGGTGTGGGTGCGCGTCGAGCAGCGCCTCGGCGTGGCCGCCGCCGCCGAGCGTGGCGTCGACCACCACGCCCGGCGGCACGGGGGCGAACAGCTCGACCACCATGTCGACCAGCACCGGGCGGTGCACGAAGTCAGGTGTGGGCCCGCTCACCCGTCGACCTCCGGTCGGACGGCACCCGCCGGGATGTCTCCCCGGGTCGGGCTCGGCGGCAAGCAAGCGGAGTCGGTGCAGAAAGGCACCTGTGGGCCTTCCACCGCGCCGGCCTGAGGCCTGCGGGCGAGCGGGACCGCACCTGTGTGGTGGGCTGACGAACACAGCGCGAGGGAGGTCACAGCTTGAGGTCCCTCGCGCCCTGGCGCAGGGCCGAGTCCGGCCCGTCCGGGATGGTGCCCATGCGCTGGTCCCAGCGGTCGCGGGACCACACGGCCAGGCGCTGGCGGGCGCCGAC
The DNA here is from genome assembly GCA_963735395.1 of uncultured Acidimicrobiales bacterium. Taxonomy (GTDB): domain Bacteria; phylum Actinomycetota; class Acidimicrobiia; order Acidimicrobiales; family VFJN01; genus ZC4RG19. Next base: position 180,656 of record CAVTKV010000008.1, read on the forward strand.
GACCATGACGGGGCCGGCCAGCTCGGCGAAGGCCCGCAGGGACCTGTGCACGACGATGCGACCCTGGCTGTCGGGCTGCACCGGGAAGGTCGAGGCCACGAACGCCTCGGCCGCCTCCTCGGAGACGATGCCGAGGGCGACGCCGTCGTCCCACGTGGCGAAGACGGCGTCGATCTGCTCGTCCGGCCACAGCCCGAGGTAGCCGTCGAGCGGCCCCAGGTAGGCGCCGCCCGACAGGCGGGAGCGGAACGGGGCCGGCAGGACGAGGCGGCTCTTGTCGTCGACCGAATGCTCGAACGAGCCGGTGAAGAACCGGGGGCCGGCCGGGCGCGGCGGGGCGGCGACCGCACCACCGGCGGCCGGTTCGGCGCCCGCCTGAGCGCCCTGGGGCGTGCCACTGCTCTCCACTTCGTGGGAAAGTACCCCACCAGCCACCCCACGACAAGGCACCAACCCACATCCACCCAGGTGGCGGGGCGGGCACTGCACGTCGGCGTTGGCGCGTGTCGGCGACCGACACGGAGCAACGCCGGACTCGCGGGCCCGGGTGCGGGCGCGCCGGCGGGTGACGGTCAGGCCGGCAGGTGGCGGAGGAAGGCGTCGACCATGTCGGCCGGGGTGCGCCCGGTGCCGACGGCCGCGCCGTCGAGGGCACGGGCGCCGTCGGCGCCGAGGCGCAGCAGGTCGACCAGCGGCGCCGGGTCCCAACGTGTGTACGCCGCGCACTGGAACCTGGCCGCCAAGCGGGTGCGGCGCTGGCTGATGCCCACCACCTTGCGCCTGTCGGGCATGGTCACCTCGCCGGCGCCCACGGTCCCGAAGCACACGAGCCGGCCCAGCGGACCGCAGGCGAGCGCCCCGTCGTGCACCTCTGTGGGCGCCACGCCCAGGTCGACCAGGGCGGCCCGCCATGCTCGGCCCACCCACCCGGCAGCACGGCCGACGTCGTGGTCCCACAAGGGGTCGTCGGCCGGGATGATCACGTCGACCCAGGCCGTCGTCGCCGGGCCGACCAGCACCGCTCCCCCGCCCGACCGGCGGCGCACGACATCGACGCCCTGAGCTCGGGCGGAGGCACGGTCGACCAGGTCGTCGCCCTGGGTCGACCCCAGCACCAGCGCGGGAGCCGTCGCCTCGAGCACCCACACGGCTCGGCCGGGGCTGTCGGGCAGCGGCTCGGCGTGCAGCGACGCCGCCGGTCCCCTGGATTCGGCGGACCGCCCAGCCCGCCACCGGGGCCGGTCCTGTCACGCGGCGATCTGCAGGTACGGCGTCCACGTGTCGGGCACGGCCCCGACCGCGAACGTGAGCCAGCTCGTGCCCCGGGGCTCGGAGGGTGGTCGGTGGAGGCGCATCGAGGTCTCGGCAAGCAGGCGGTCGCGCTTGCGCACGTTGCACGGTCGGCACGCCGCGACCACGTTGTCCCAGGTGTGAGCGCCGCCCCGGCTACGCGGCACGACGTGGTCGATGCTCTCGGCCGGGCCGTCGCAGTACTGGCAGCGGTGACTGTCGCGGGCGAAGATCGACCGGCGGTTGAGGGGCGTGTTCCACCGGTAGGGCACGCGCACGAACCGGCGCAGGCGCACCACCGACGGCACGGCCATGACCAGGCGGGCCGAGTGCATGAGCGCTTCGCTGGCGTGCAGCATCTCGGCGGTCTCGCCCAGCACGAGGACGACCGCCCTGCGGTCACTCACGACGCAGAGGGGCTCGAAGGTGGCATTGAGCACGAGCGCCCGGCTCATCGCCGCAACGCTACAAGCGCACGCAAGCCTTCGGTCGGCAGATTGGACCGCGGGTCGTGGGGGCTGAGGCGTGCGGACCGTCAGCGAACCTCACGACACCAGCGCAGGTAGGCGACCAGGTCGGCCGGTTCGGGAGCCCGGTCGCCGTCGCCCCCGTAGGCCGTCTGCAGGCGGAACCGCAGGTAGGCGGGAGCCGGCAGCGGCAGGAACGGACGACGGCGCCACCACCCCGGCGACGCCAGCACCAGCGCCTGACGAGCGCCGGTCAGCCACAGCGACGGGTGGCGGGCGACGGCGCCGATCGCAGCCACGGCCCACCGCCCGTCGATCGCACGGTCCGCGTCGTCCACGGCCAGGGACGCTACAGGGAGGTCAGGCGACGCCCACGTCGTGGCCCTGGCCCCGCCAACCGACGGCCGCGGCCCCCACCAACGGGCCGGCGTCACCCAGCCCCGCCCGCACGATGCGGGCACCCCGGGCGAACTCGATGCGGGCGCGGGCGTCGAGCTCGGCCTGGGCGGCGTCGAAGAACGTGTCGCCGTAGCCCAGGGCGACCGAGCCGGCGACGACCGCCAACCGCAGGTCGAGCAGATTGACGACCGAGGCGACCGCCAGGCCGACGAGCGTGCCCGTGCGCCGACGCACGTCGTCGCCGACGGCCGCCGGGTCGAGGCCGGTGGCCGCCCTGATGGCGGTGCCGGACGCCTCGGCTTCGAGGCACCCACGCGCCCCGCAGGCGCACAGCCGGCCGTCGGGCACGACGATCACATGGCCGACGTGACCGGCGTTGCCGGCCGCGCCGTCGAGCAGGCGACCGTCGACCACGAGACCGCCGCCCACACCGGTCGACACGACCATGGCGATGAAGTCGCGGGCGCCGCGGGCGGCGCCCACCCACCCCTCGCCGAGCGCGAGCGCCTTGGCGTCGTTGTCGACGTGCACCGGCAGCCCGGTCAGCTCGCCCAGCCGGCCCCGCAGCGGGAACCCGATCCACGCCGGGATGTTGAGCGGTGACACGGTGGCGCCGTCGGGCTCCATCGGGCCGCCGCAGCCCACACCGACGACCACCTCGTCACCCCGGCCCACGGCGATGACCAGGTCGGCGAGCCGGGACCACATCTCCTCCGGACCGCCGTGGGCCGGTGTGGGCGCGGTCCGACGGTCGCTCAGGCGACCCGCCCCGTCGACGCGGGCGGCCGCCAGCTTGGTCCCGCCGACGTCGATGGCCAGGGCTGTCTCCACGAGGCCGGGACGGTACCGCGAGGGGCCCAGAGGCCGAGCCGCCAGGCGAGGCCGTGGCCCGAGCGGCCCGGCGCCGGAGGCGCCAGGAGCGGGGAGCACAGCAACGGTTCACGGGGACGTCGGGACGTACCGGCCGACCCCGTAGTCAGCTTCACGCGCGGAACGCGTAACCTGGCCTGGCTCACCCACACGACGGAGGGAGACCGAGGCTGTGGCCAGCATCGAGACCGCGCCACCCCGGGGGGCGACCTTCAACGACTACTTCGAGAGCATCGTCGCCAACGTCGAGCGTGTCATCCAGGGCAAGCGCGACGTCATCGAGATGATGCTCCTCTGCTTGGTGTCGGACGGTCATCTGCTCCTCGAGGACGTCCCCGGCGTCGGCAAGACCAACCTGGCGAAGTCACTCGCCACGTCGATCGAGTGCAGCTTCGGGCGGGTGCAGTTCACCCCCGACCTGCTGCCGTCCGACGTCGTGGGCCTCACGGTGTGGAACCGGGGGGACAACTCCTTCGACTTCCGTCCCGGGCCGGTGTTCAACAACATCGTGCTGGCCGACGAGATCAACCGGGCCTCACCCAAGACGCAGGCCGCGCTCCTCGAGGCCATGGCCGAGGTCCAGGTGACCGTCGACGGGGTCACCTACCCCCTCACCCCTCCGTTCATGGTCATCGCCACGCAGAACCCCATCGAGCACGAGGGCACCTACCCCCTGCCCGAGTCGCAGCTCGACCGGTTCCTCATGCGCGTGTCGGTCGGCTACCCCTCCCCCAGCGCCGAGCTCGAGATCCTCGACGCGCACGGCGACCACGACCCGTTCCGCGACATCCGGGCCGTGGTGACCAGCGCCGACGTCGAGCGCATGTCCGCCGCGACCCGGCAGGTGCACGTGGCTCCGAGCCTCAAGGCGTACCTGGTCGACGTGGCCCAGGCGACGCGGCGCAACAACCACCTCTCGCTCGGCGTGTCGCCCCGTGCCACGCTGGCGCTGCAGCGGGTCGCCAAGGCCCGTGCCGCCGCCCAGGGGCGCGGCTACGTCATCCCCGACGACGTCAAGGCGCTGGCGGTGCCGGTGCTCGCCCACCGCCTCCTCGTCACCCCCGAGGCGCAGCTCCAGGGCGTCAGCCCGTCCGAGGCGCTCGACGAGGTCCTGCGAGCGGTCCCCGTTCCCGGGGGGCACTGAATGGCGCCGGGCGGCGCCCGGGTCGTGCCGGCGTGCTGACGCGCCAGGGGTGGCTGTGCCTGTGGGGCGGCGTCACGCTGCTGGTCCTCGCCCGCCTGCTGGGCATCGGCGAGCTGTACGTGTTCGGGGCGGTCGCCCTGGGGCTCGTCGCCGTCGCCGGCCTCTACGTCCGCCTCTCCCGGCTCGACCTGCAGGTCGACCGGGTCGTGCACCCGGCGCGCGTCCACGTCGGCCAGGTCAGCCGCGTCGAGGTGCGCATCCGCAACCTGCGCGGCACCGACACGCCGGTGCTGCGCCTGCGCGACCCGGTCACCGGCACGGCCGGCGCCGAGCTGCTGGTGCCCCCGCTCGACCAGGGGGCGGCGTCGGTCGCGTCGTACCGGCTGCCCACCGACCGGCGAGGCCTGGTGCACGTCGGGCCGCTGCAGGTGGTGATCGGCGACCCGTTCGGCCTCGCCCAGGCCAGCACCGGGGCGGCCCCCCGGGTAGAGGTCACCGTGTACCCCCGCGTCGACCAGGTCCGCCCGGTGCCCTTCACCAGCGGCAACGATCCGCTGGCCGGCGTGCTCCACCCCCACGCTCTCGGCCGGTCGGGCGACGACTTCTACGCGCTCCGCCCGTACGCGGTGGGCGACGACCTGCGGCGCATCCACTGGCCGTCCACCGCCCGCCACGACGAGCTGCTCGTGCGTCAGCAGGAGCAGCCGTGGCAGGGGCGCACCACGGTGCTGCTCGACGTGCGCCGCGCGGGCCACGACGCCGACTCGCTCGAGGCGGCGGTGTCGGCCGCCGCCAGCATCGTCACGGCGAACGGCGCCCGGCGCGACCTGGTCCGCCTGGCCACCACCGACGGTGCCGACTCCGGTTTCGGGTCGGGCAGCACGCACATGCAGGCGCTGCTCGAGCACCTCGCGGTGGTCGAGACGACCGGCAGCGCCAGCCTGCGGGCCATGCTCGACCTGGTGCAGCGCGACGGCCAGGGCGCGCTGATCGTCGTGGTCGGCCAGACCGCGGGCGACGAGCTCGTCTCCACCGCCCGGCTGCGCCAGCGGTTCGGCCTGGTCACCGTCGTGCGGGTCGACACCACGGCTCACCCCGGCGCCGACACCAACCAGCGCGCCTCGGGGGCGTCGGTCGTCAGGGTCACCGCCGACACCCCCTTCCCCGTGGTGTGGAACCGCGCCATGGCCGCCCACGCGACCACGAAGCCCACCATCGGGAGCAGCCGGTGAGCCAGCGACGTGACCAGATGCTGCTCGTCAACGAGCTCGCCCTGGGCCTGGTGACGCTCGCGGCCATCGTGGGCATGCACCGCCTGTTCGTCGACGGCTCCTACCGGGGGCCCCTGGCGCTGCAGGCGATCGTCGCCAGCGTGGTGGTGGCGCTGCTGCGCCGGGCGGGCGTGCGCTTGGTGCCCGCGGCGGTCCTCACCGCCGTCGCCGCCGTGCTGTTCATCACGTGGACACGCTTCCCCGACACCACCCGGTGGTTGCTGCCGACCCCCGACACGATGACCCAGCTGGGCGACGACATCAGAGGCTCGTGGAAGCTGTTCGGCGACGTGAGCGCCCCCGCACCGGTGCACAACGGCTTCCTGGCGGCCACGGCGGCCGCCATCTGGTTGATCGTCTACGTGGCCGACTGGGCGGCGTTCCGCGTGTCGGCCACGTTCGAGGCCTTGCTGCCCGCCACCACGCTGTTCATCTTCGCCGCCGCCCTCGGCGGCCCGGGCAGCCCGGTCGCCAGCGCCGCCGCCTTCTCCGGCGCGGCGCTGCTGTACGTGCTGCTGCACCGCACCTTCAACCAGGAGCACACCTCGCGCTGGGCCGGCGGGCGCCGAGCCCAGGGCCGCTGGTCGCTGGTCGGCACCGGGGCGACGATCACCGGTGTCGCCGTGCTGGTGGGCGCGGCCGCGGGGCCCAACCTGCCGGGTGCCGACGCCGAGGCCATGGTGGCCTGGCGCGACCTCAACAAGGACACACCCACCCGCGTGGTGCTCAGCCCCATGGTCTCGCTGCAGACCAACCTGGTCGAGCAGTCCAACGTCGAAGTCTTCACCGTGCGCAGCGAGCGCAGGTCGTACTGGCGCCTGACGTCACTCGACGAGTTCGACGGCGAGATCTGGCGGTCGTCGTACAGCACCGACGACGCAAACGGCGAGCTGCCGCGGGCGCTCGACACGGAGACCGAGGGCGAGACCGTCACGCAGCAGGTCACGATCGAGGCGCTCAGCTCGGTGTGGCTGCCGGCGGCGTTCGAACCGGTGGGCATCGACGGCGCCGATGATCAGCCGGCCGACATCGACCCGCGGTCGAGCACCCTGATGGTCGACCGCGACATGGCCAGCTCGGACGGGTACACCTACACGGTCACCTCGCGGCTCCCCGTGCTCGACGACGACGCGCTGCGCACGGCGTCGACCGAGGTGCCGGACGAGATCGCGGCGACCTACCTGCAGCTCCCCGACGGCTTCTCCGAGCTGGCCGCGACCGAGGCGCTCCGGCTCACCGAGGACGCGGCGACGCCCTACGACAAGGCCAGGGCCATCCAGGACCACCTGCGCACCTTCACCTACGACCAGACGGTCGGCCCGGGCCACAGCGAGGACGCGCTGGTCACGTTCCTGTTCGAGACCAGGCGGGGCTACTGCGAGCAGTTCTCGGCCGCGTTCGCGGCGCTGGCGCGGTCGGCCGGCCTGCCGGCCCGGGTGGCCGTCGGCTTCACCCAGGGAGTGCAGGACCCCAACGACCCCACGCTGTTCCGTGTGCGGGGCGTGCACGCCCACGCCTGGCCCGAGGTGTACCTGGGCGAGTACGGCTGGGTGCCGTTCGAGCCCACGCCCGGCCGGGGACCGCCGGGGGCCGAGTCGTGGCTCGGCATCGGCGAGGGCCAGGACGAGACCGGCGGCGGCGGGGCCAGCACCGACCCCCTCGAGGGCGCCGGCGGCGCAGGCGACGCGGGGGGCACGGGCGCGTCGGGCGACGAGGTCCGCAACCCGGACGTCAACCTCGGCAACTCGGCGGCCACGGCCGCCGGCGGGGCCGACGAGCGCTCGCCGTTCTTCCCCGCGCCCGTGCGCGCCGTCAGTCGGCCCCTGGGCGTCGGCGCGGTGGCCTACCTGCTGCTGGTGCCGGTCGCCGTCGTCGGCCAACGGGTGATCCGGCGTCGGCGCGCCACCACCCCTGCGGCCAAGGCCCGCCTGTGGTGGCGCAACACGACCGAGAGCGCGACGTCGGCCGGAGTGGCGCTGCCGCCGTCGCTCACCATCGCGGAGATGGCCGACCGCCTGGGTGCCGCCCTGCCGGGCTCGAGCGTGGCGATCCAGGACCTGGCCCGCACCATGGAGACGATCGCCTACGCCGAGGCTTCCCCGTCGGCGGAGGACGTCGCCCGCGCGGAGCAGACCTGGGCCGCGACGGTGGACGAGGCGAACCGGCGGCAACCGTGGCCGCGTCGCATCCTGCGGTACTTCGACGCCCGGTTGCTGTTCGCCCGACGAGGCGCGCGCCTGGTGGCCCACCAGGGCCCCGCACCGAACCCGTCGGGCTGACCCGCGGGACCGCCGACCGTGGCGGTCACCTACCCGTCGGGGTCAGTCGTCGTCGCTGTCGGCCTCGTCGCGCTTGAAGCGCTCGCGCACGCGCCGGCCGGCACCGCCCAGCGCCTCGCGGACGCCGTTGGCCCGCACGGTGCGGGTCAACTGGTCGAGCCCGGCCCGACCCAGCTTGCGCAAGTTGCGCTCGAAGACGAGGGCGCACACCAGCATCACGAGGAAGCCGGCGAACGACAGCATGTACGAGGTGGACAGGCTGGCCACCAGGAACACCGCACCGGCCACCAGGCCGACGACGGACCACTTCATGCGACGGACGGTGTGCCGGTACAGCGTGGTCTCACTGACCTCGCGGGCAAACGTCGGATCGTCCTCGTAGAAGCGCTGTGCGATCTCCTGGAGGATCCGTTCCTCGTCCTCGGAAAGCGGCACCTGAACCCCTTATCGCCCGGCTGACCGAACCGGCACGGACAAGTGTTCCACAGGGTCGGACAAACGACAACGCGTGAATGCAGGAGAAATCGTCAATCTCACGGCAGGTCGCCCGTCACCGAGGCGTCATCCGGGCCCCATTGCGCGTCACCGCGGCGCTTGACGCGCAGGCCGCGTGGACCGACGGCGGACGCCGGCCCGATCGCGCGCCCGCCGAACCGCTCCCGGATGGCGTCGATCGCCCCGCTCGCCTGGTTCCAGGAGGGGCCGTCGGCGTCGTCGAACGTGAGCTGGCGGGAGGCGGCCTCGACGAGCCCGCTGGCGGTCACGCCCAGCAACCGCACACCCGGAGTCGGGTCGATCTGGGCCAGGAGCGCCGCCGCGGCACGGGCCAGCGCGGGCCCCTCGTCCACCGGTGCGGCCAGCGTGACCGAGCGGGTGATCGTGCGGAAGTCGCCGAAGCGGACCTTGAGCGTGACCGTACGCGCCGCCCGGTCGTCGCGGCGCAGGCGCCAGGCGACTGCGTCGGCCATGCGCACGATCTCGCGCCCCAGCGAGTCGGCGTCGTGGCGGTCGGTCGGGAACGTCTCCTCGTGGCCGATCGACTTGGCCCGCTGGTCGGGCTCGATCGGCCTTGGGTCGATGCCGTTGGCCAGGCGACCCAGGTGGCGCCCCTGTGCCTGTCCGAGGACCCCGACCAGCGCCGGCTCGGGCAGGTCGGCGATGTCGCCCACCGTCCGCACGCCGAGGCGCTCGAGCTTGGCCAGCGTCGCCGGCCCGACGCCCCACAGCGCCCGGGCCGGCAGCGGTCGTAGGAAGGCGCGCTCGCCACCGGGGGCGACGACGCGCACGCCGGTACCGGGGACGGGCCCCGACGGGGAGGCGATGGGCTTGGCCGCCTCGGACGCCAACTTGGCCAGCATCTTCGACGGCGCGACGCCGACCGAGCACGTGAGGCCCTCCCGGGCCAGCACGTCGTCGCGGATGGCCCGGCCGATCTGCGGACCGTCGCCCAGGGCCCGGCGCGCCCCGTGACGTCGAGGAACGCCTCATCCAGGCTGAGCGGCTCGACGAGCGGGGTGTACGACAGGAAGACCGCCATGACCCGCTCGCTCACCTCGCCGTAGCGGTCGTGGTCGCCGGGCAGGAACACGGCGTGGGGGCACAGGCGGCGCGCCTGGCCGCTGGGCATGGCCGAGAACACGCCGTAGGCCCGCGCCTCGTAGCTGGCGGCCGCCACGACACCCCTGGTGCCGGTGCCGCCCACGACCACCGGCTGCCCCCGCAGCTCGGGGCGCCGCAGCAGCTCGACCGACACGAAGAACGCGTCCATGTCGACGTGGAGGATGGTGCGGACGGTCACCGCCGGGTGACGACCGCCCGCGCCGGGTCGTCGCCATCGAGCAGGTAGCGGAACCGCTTGGGCGCCTCCCAGCGCTCGGTCAGCCAGGCACCCAGCGGCTCGCTCACCCACGGGTGGCAGCCGGCCAGGTGGCCGTCGCACGCCCCCGGGTCGACGAACGCGGCGTCGACCACGATGCCGTCGGGGTCCTCGATGCGCACCTCCCCGGCGAAGTCGAGCGCGACGTGCGCCTCGACCCGAAGGTGCCACCCCAGGCCGGGCGCCTCCACCTCGACCTCGTACACGGGGCCGCGCCACCGGGTGACCACGACACCGGTCTCTTCGACCACCTCGCGGGTGAGCCCGGCGAGCAGCGTCTCGCCGTCGTCGATGACGCCGCCTGGCGGGCTCCAGTCGTGGTCGCCGTTGCGGCGGCGGTTGCGCACGAGCAGCAGCCCGTCATCCCCCAGGATGAGACCGCCCCCCACCAGCCACCGTCGCATCGACCCAGTGTGGCACCGTGGGCGGGTGGATCCCTCGCCGTCGCGCCCACGCACCGACCTGCACCGCAACGCACGCGCCGTCACAGACGCCGCCGCGGCCCTCGGCCTGGACATCGCGGTGCGCGAGTTCCCCGACGGCACGCGCACGGCCGAGGACGCGGCGTTGGCGATCGGCGTCTCGGTGGGCCAGATCGTGAAGTCCCTGATCTTCCGCGTCGACGACGAGGTCGTGGTCGCCCTGGTCAGCGGGCCCAACCGCCTGGACGAGGCCAGGCTGGCGGCCGCCGCCGGCCGCGACGGGGCCCCCGTCGCCCGGGTCGACGCCGACGGCGTGCGGACGGCCACCGGCTACCCGATCGGCGGCGTGCCGCCATTCGGACACCCCCAGCCCATCCCCACCCACGTCGACGAGGACCTGCTGGCGTACGACCAGGTGTGGGCCGCCGCCGGCACCCCGCGACACGTCTTCGCCATCGCCCCCCACGAGTTGGTGCGGGTCACCTCCGGGCACGTCGCGCCGCTGCCGCGCCGGCTGAGTTCCGGGCGGCGCGCGCCCGACCCTACGATGACGTCGCCATGGCCGACGCCCCGTCAGACCCGCGTGCCCCCGGATCCGAGGACGAGTACGCGCCCAGCGCCCTGCCCTCGACGACCGCCCGCATCCTCGCCTTCGCGGCGATCCTGGTCGGCGGCCTGTGCGGCGGCCTCATCGGCTGGGCCTTCGTCGACCTGCAGTGCGACGGCGACTGCGGCGTGGCCGCGGGCGCGACGGGCCTGTTCGGTGCCGTGGTCGGTGCCGGGGGCGTGGCCGTCGTGGCGGTCCTCGCCTTGCGGGCCATGGGCGAGTGGCGCACGATCCAGCACCGCCAGGACGGCCGGCCCGACTAGTGCCTGACACTAGGCGAAGCGGAGACGGCGGAAGCTCTCCGCGTGGGCCAGCCCGGCCTGTGCCCCGGTCTCGGCGGTGCGCAGGCGCAGCAGCTCGGCCACCAGCTGGGGGTCGCCGGCCATGCGGCTCTCGTGGCAGGCCACGGCCGCGATCTTGGCCTCGACGGCGTCCGACACGTCCACCCAGACGTCGGCCTCGAACGTGCCCGACAGCATCAGCGCACCGACCTGGTGAGCGGGCCCGGCCTCGGGGAAGTAGAGCGGGCTCCCGGCGGCCGGTGCCACGGCGTCGACCACGGCCCAACCGACCTCTCGGTGGTCGCGGTGGTTGACGTAGCTGTCGCCGAAGAACACCGCGGTCGGGTCGGGGCAGATCACGACATCCGGCCGGTGCGTGCGCACCAGCGCCACGAGGCGGCCCCGCAGCGCGAGGTCGTTGACCGCCTCGCCGTCGGGGACGCCCAGCAGCTCGAGCCCCGTCAGGCCCAGCACGTCGGCCGCGGCGCGCACCTCGTCGGCCCGCCGGCTGGTCAGCTCGGCGGGGTCGGTGTCGGGGTCGTGCGACCCCTTGTCGCCGGCGTTGACCACGACCAGCCGCACCTCCGCACCGTGGGCGGACCAGTGGGCGAGGGTGCCACCGCACGACACCTCGGGGTCGTCCGGGTGGGCATAGACGGCGAGCGCCCGGTCGGGGATGTCGGTGAGCAGGGTCACTGGTGCACCCTGCGGGCGCACCAGTGACCCAATCGCCACGTCGTGGCGCAGGACGGACCGTGCTTCTGGACCTCGCTTCGCTCGGTCATGGGGCGTCTCGGATGGCGGACACGGCGATGTCGATCGCCTCGTCGTCGACGTCGCAGTGCGTCATCAGCCGGACGGTGCCGGGCCCGAGCGTGACCGCACCCACGCCCCGGTCGGCCAGCGCGGCGAGCAGCTTGGCCGGCTCGTCGTGGCGGAAGAGCACCACGTTGGTGTGCACGTCCGCGGGGTCGCAGCCGGCGTCGGGCCAACGGTCGGCCACGGCCCGGGCCAGGCGGCGGGCGCGCCGGTGGTCGTCGGCCAGGCGGTCGACCATCGTGTCGAGGGCCACCAGCCCGGCCGCGGCCAGGATGCCGACCTGGCGCATGCCGCCACCCATCCGCTTGCGCTCGAGGCGGGCGCGGTCGACGAGGTCGACGGGCCCGGCGAGCAGCGAGCCGACCGGCGCGCCGAGCCCCTTGGACAGGCAGGCGGTCACGGTCGTCGCCACGGCCGACCGGGCGGCGACGGTGGTGCCGGTGGCGACGGCGGCGTTGAACAGCCGCGCCCCGTCAAGGTGCACCGGCACCCCCACCGCACCGACTGCAGCCAGCCGGTCGAGCGGCCACGGCCGACCGCCGGACGCCAGGTGGGTGTCCTCGACGCACACGACCGCGGGGGCGGGCCAGCGGTGCTCGGCCCCGGCCGTCAGGTGGGCGATCGCCGCGGGGTCGATCGTGCCGTCGTCGTCGTCCACGACGTGGAGCTGCGCCACCTGGTTGAGCCCGAAGGCCCCGCCTTCGTGGGTGACCAGGTGCTGACGCCGCCCGGCCACGACCAGCGTCCCTGCGGGGGCGAGGACGCGCGCCGCCACCTGGTTGGCCATCGTGCCCGAGGGGACGAACAGCGCGGCCTCCTTACCCGTCATCTCGGCGAACCGCTGTTGGAGGCGGTGGACGGTGGGGTCGTCGCCGAAGCCGTCGTCGCCCACCTCGGCCTCGGCCATCGCCCGGCGCATGGCGGGCGAGGGGCGGGTCACGGTGTCGCTGCGAAGATCGACCGGGGGCGGGCTCGGGGGTGGTGGGTTGGCCGCCATCGGGCGCACGGTACCGTCGCCGGTCATGAGTGAGCGTCCCGAAGGGCTTGAGAGCGAACGTGGCCCGAGCGGCCCGCTGCGCAGCAGCAAGAGCGGAAGATGATGAGTGAGCGTCCCGCGCCAGCCGCCCCTGATCCCGACGCGCTCGTCGAGCTGGCCAGCGACGTCGCCCGGCGGGCCGTGCGCCTGCTGCTCGCTGGGCTCGGGCGCGCCCGGACGACGATCGAGACCAAGTCGTCGGCCACCGACATGGTGAGCGAGATGGACCGGGCGTCGGAGGAGCTCATCGTGTCCGGGATCCTGGCCGAACGCCCCGACGACGGCATCGTGGGCGAGGAGGGCAGCGCCACCGAGGGCACGAGCGGCCTGCGATGGGTGATCGACCCGCTCGACGGAACGACCAACTATCTGTACGGCCAGCCGGGCTGGGCCGTCTCGATCGCCGCGGAGGATGCCGCCGGTGTCGTCGCCGGTGTGGTGGCGGACGCGGTGCATGCGGAGGTGTTCACGGCGACGCGCGGCGGCGGGGCTCGCCGCAACGGCGAGCGGATCGCCTGCTCGCCGTCCGACGACCTGGCCACTGCGCTGGTGGGCACCGGGTTCGGCTACGACGCGGCGCGACGCCGTCGGCAGGGCGAGGTCGTCGCCGGGCTGCTCCCCCAGGTGCGCGACATCCGGCGCATGGGCGCGGCGGCCGTCGACCTGTGCTCGGTGGCATGCGGCCGCCTCGACGCCTACTTCGAGCGCGGGCTGGCCTGGTGGGACCTCGCGGCCGGTGGCCTGATCGCCACCGAGGCGGGCGCCGTGGTGTCGTCGCTCGACGGAGGCCCCGTGGTGCCGGGCTCGGTCCTGGCGTCCGGACCCGGCCTCGCCGCTCCGCTGCGTGACCTGCTGTGCTCTCTTGGTGCACAAGATGTGCCGTGAGTCACCGAGAAGGATAGTCGTCACCAGATCGCAACGCCTCTGCACCGCGCGCTGACACGAACTGTCGGCACACTGGTCCCAATGTCCGCCGCAACCGCAGGGGCCCCGACGGGTCCCACCGCCGCCGGTAGCGACGCCACCGTCGACACCCCGCTCGACCTACCGCGCTCGCCCATCGACGTCACCACCGAGGGTGGCACCGTCGTGCTGGCCGTCGTCCGCTGCCTCGACGAGGCCGCGGGCGGGGCTCTGCTCGACGCCGCATCGGCGGCCGTCGACGCCGGGCCCAGCCGCATCGACGTCGACCTGCGGGCTCTCGACTCGTACACCGACGCCGGCGCCCGCGCCCTGGTCGGCTGCCGAGACCTGGGGTCGCGCCTGCCCGAGGGGCTCCACTACCGCACCGGGCGGGGGCCGGGCCGCGAGGCGCTGCTCGCGGCCTACACCGACGCCGACGCACCTTGACCGGACGCGCCGTGGCGCCCCTCGGGCGACACCATCTACACGCGCGCCGTTCGGATGAGGCACGATCTTGAGCGTGGGCACCCGCATCCTGTCCGTCGAAGACGACGAGCGCATCCGCACCGCGGTCAAGCTGGCCCTCGAGGACGAGGGGTGGGCGGTCGAGGAGGCCGACACCGGTGAGGAGGCGCTCAACGCCTTCCAGCGGCAGCCGTCCGACGTGGTGCTGATCGACATCATGCTCCCCGGCATCGACGGGTTCGACGTGTGCCGGGCCATCCGCCGCGTGTCCGACGTGCCCATCGTCATGGTCACCGCCCGCGCCGACACGCACGACGTCGTGGCCGGGCTCGAGGCCGGCGCCGACGACTACCTCACCAAGCCGTTCGCCCCCAAGGAGCTGTCGGCCCGCATCCGGGCACTGCTCCGGCGGGCCCGGAGCAGCGACTCCGGAAGCACCCACCTGCGCTTCGGCGACCTCGAGATCATCCCCGACGAGGGTGTCGTCCGGCGCGGTGGCGAGGAGATCCACCTGACCAAGACCGAGTTCCGGCTGCTCGTCGAGCTGGCCTCGAGCCCCGGTCGCGTGTTCAGCCGCGAGACCCTGCTCGAACGGGTGTGGGGCTACGGCTACTTCGGCGACGGGCGCCTGGTCGACGTGCACGTCCGCCGGCTGCGCACCAAGGTCGAGGCCGATGCCGCCAACCCCCGGCACGTCGTCACCGTGCGGGGCCTCGGCTACAAGCTCCAGGCCTGACGGCCGCCGAGGCACCGGCCACGGATGAGGCGCCTGCGCCTGATCTCCCGCCTGCTCCCCCGCATGGGGTTGCGGGCCCGCATCACGATCGCCTTCGCGGTCGGGGCACTGCTCATGTCGGCCGTGCTCGCCGGGGCCACCCTGGGGCTGACCCGCCAGAACCTGCTCGACCAGCGTGAGTCGTCGGCCACGGCACGCACCTATCAGAACGCGCGATCGGTCGCCCGCCAGCTCCCCGACCCCGCCGGCGACGACAGCGAGCCGGCCGCCGACCCCACCGACGTGTTGTCGTCGATCCAGACGCCCACCGGCTCGAACCCCGTGCTCGAGGTCGGCGGCCGGTGGTACGCCCGGGCGCCCGAGGTCGGCGAGGACGCGCTCCCGGCCGCGCTGCGCGACACCGTCCGGGCGGGACAGCCGGCGCTCATGCGCTTCGACCACGAGGGCACCACGCAGCTGGCCGTGGGCGTGCCGATGGAGTCGATCGACGGGGCGTACTTCGAGGTCGTCTCCCTCGGCGAGCTGGAGGAGACGCTCGAGTCGATCAGCATCTCGCTGCTGGCGGCCGCACTGTTGTCGACGATGGCGGGCGCAGCCGTCGGCTGGTGGGCCGCCCGGCGGGTGCTGCGGCCGCTGCGGGGCATCGGCGACGCCGCCCACGCCATCGCCAGCGGCCGGCTCGACACCCGGGTCGAGGCCAGCGACGACGCCGACCTGGCCACCCTGGCCGACTCGTTCAACGGGATGGCCGTCGCCCTCGAGGAGCGCATCCAGCGTGACGCCCGCTTCGCGTCCGAACGTGAGCCATGAGCTGCGCTCGCCGCTCATGACGCTGGCCGCGTCGATCGAGGTGCTCGAGAACCAGCGCGACGACATGCCCGACCGGGCCCGTGCCGCGCTCGACCTGATGGTCGCCGACATCGAGCGCTTCCAGCAGCTCGTCGAGGACCTGCTGGAGATCTCGCGCTTCGACGCCGGCGTCATGCACCTCGACCTGGAGGAGGTGCGGGTCGACGAGCTGGTCATCCAGGCCGTCACCAACTCGACCGACGTCGACGTGCCCGTCGACATCGACTCCGACCTGGCGGGCGTGGTGGTCAAGGCCGACAAGCGCCGGCTGTCGCGCGTCATCGCCAACCTGCTCGACAACGCGGCCAAGTACGGCGAGGGCGCCACCCGGGTCGAGCTGCGCAAGCGGGGCGACGCCGTGCTCATCGCGGTCGAGGACAACGGCCCCGGCGTGCCGCCCGAGGACCGCGAGGCCATCTTCTTCCGCTTCAACCGCGGCACCTCGGCCGGCCACCGCCGGGGCATCGACGGGGTCGGCCTGGGCCTGTCGCTCGTGGCCGAGCACATCCGGCTGCACGGCGGCGCCGTCTGGGTCGAGGACCGCACCGACGGCCAGCCGGGGGCCCGCTTCGTCATCGAGCTCCCTGCGGAGGCGTCATGACCCGGGCCCGCGCCGCGCTGGCGGCCGTCGTCCTCCTCCTGGTGGGCGGGGCCGCCGCCTGCGGCATCCCCGCCGACGACACCCCCCGGGCCATCTCCCAGGAGCAGGTGCCCGACGACCTCGACAGCGAGGGCGACATCGCCGACGACGGGCAGACGCTGCTCGCCGACCTGTACTTCACCCGATTCGACGGCAGCCGCGACAACCTGGTGTCGGTCGAACGCGAGGTGCCCACGGGCGGATCGTCGTCGACGCCCACCCCGGCCACCGTGCTCGAAGCACTGCTGGCCGGCGTACAGGACGACGACCCCGGCGCCGAGGACATCGTCAACAAGATCCCGGCCGACACCGCGCTGGTCGGCCAGCCCGACCTGGTGGACGGCGTCCTGACCGTCGACCTCAACTCGGCCATCTCCGGCGTGCAGGGCGACGGCGCCCGGCTGGCCTACGGGCAGATGGTGTGCACGGCCGACGCGCTGGACGAGGTCCGGGGCGTGCTCTTCGCGATCGAGGGCCAGCCCGTCCAGGCCCCCACCGGCGCGGGCGAGACGAGCGACGCCCCGCTGACCTGCGAGTCCTACGCCAACCTGCGCGAGGCCCCCGCGAACTGACGGGGCGCGCGATCGGTGCCCCCCGGGCGCATGTAGCCTCACCGGTCGCGCCGGGAGCGGCCCGGGCCGGTCATAGCGGGACACCATGAGCTACTTCCTCGGCATCGATCTCGGAACCACCTACACGGCGGCGGCCGTCCACGACGGGTCGCCCCGGCGGGCACCCGAGGTGGTCACCCTCGGCGAGCGCGGGCCCACGGCGCCCTCGGTGCTCTGCCTGCAGCCCGACGGCGGCTTCGTCGCCGGCGACGCGGCCGAGCGCCACGCCGTCACCGACCCCCAGCGCATCGCCCGGCAGTTCAAGCGACGCCTCGGCGACCCCACGCCGCTGCAGGTCGGCGGCGTGGGCGTGCCGGCGGAGGTGCTCACGGGCAGGCTCCTCGGCTGGGTCGTCGACACCGTCGTCCGCTCGCGCGGCGGCGAGCGGCCGGCCTCGATCGTGCTCACCCACCCGGCCAACTGGGGGCCCTACAAGCGCGACCTGCTGGAGAAGGCTGCGGAGATCGCCGGCCTGGCCGGCGTCGTCCTCGTCACCGAGCCGCAGGCGGCCGCGATCTCGTACTCCGCCCAGGAGCGCGTCGACGAGGGTGCCGTCGTGGCCGTGTACGACCTGGGCGGTGGCACGTTCGACGCCGCCGTCCTGCGCAAGGAGGCCGACGGCGGCTTCACCATCCTGGGCTCGCCCGAGGGCATCGAGCGCCTCGGCGGCATCGATGTCGACGCGGCCCTGTTCGCTCGCGTCACGGCCGCGGTCGGCGACGCCTACGAGGACCTCGACCCCGACGACCCCCAGGCGCTGGCCGCGGTGTCACGGCTGCGCATCGACTGCACGCAGGCCAAGGAGGGTCTGTCGCTCGACAGCGAGATCCGGGTGCCGGTGCTGCTGCCCACGGTACAGACCGAGGTGCGGGTCACGCGGGCCGAGCTCGAGGAGATGATCCGCCCCACGCTCGCCGAGACGGTCACCGCGCTCGAGCGGGCGCTGCGATCGGCCTCGCTCACGCCCGCCATGGTCGACCACGTGCTGCTGGTGGGCGGCTCGTCCCGCATCCCGCTCGTGTCCGAGCTGGTGTCGTCCGGGTTGGGCCGGCCCGTCGCCGTCGACGCCCACCCCAAGCACGCCGTGGCCCTGGGCGCCGCCATCGTGGCCGCTCGCGTCGCCGGCGCGTTGGGCCCGACGACCCGCACCCTCCCGCCGCCCCCCTCCTCGCCCCCGGCCCGCCCGGGGGCGCCGACCCCGGCCGGTGCGCCTCCGCCACCGCCGGGTGCGCGGCCGGCTCCCCTCGCGCCACCGGCGCCGGTCCCCGCCGCGGTCGCGTCGATGCCGCCGTCCTCGCCGCCCCCGTCCTCGCCGCCCCCGTCCTCGCCGCCGCCGTCCGCCAGACCGCCGGCACCCACCCCGCCGCCGCCGTCGGCGCGGCCGCCGGCACCCAGTCCGCCCCCGCCGGCAGGCCGCGGCGCGTACGCTCCCCCGGGGCCTCCAGGGGCGCGCCCGCCGAGCGGCTACCGGACCGGGGCCATGCCGCCGGCGCCCGGCACCTCCGACGACCTGCCGCCCGGGTACCTCACCGGCGATGCCAAGCAACAGCGCCGCACGTCCGAGCGCCGCAAGAAGCGGCTCATGCTCGCAGTCGGCGTCGTGGTCGTGATCGGCGCGGTGTTGGCCACGATCGCCTTCACCGCGAGCTCCAACAGGAAGGAGACGGTGGCCAGCCTCGACGTTGGCGAGTGCTTCACCGGCGAGCCCAACGACGTCGAGACAGTCGACTGCACCGAGCCCCACCAGTTCGAGCTGTTCGCGGTGGCCGCGGCCCCCGACCCCGCAGCCGCCTTCCCCGGCGCCGAGACGGCGCTCACCGACGGGGGCAGCGTGTGCGCGGTGACCCTGGTCGGGTACTACGGCGCCGCGACCGAGGTGTTCGTGTCGAATGGCCTCGAGCTCGAACCGATCGTTCCCACCGAGGCCCAGTGGAACGACGGCCAGACCGACACCTACTGCCTGGCCAGGGACGCCGACGGCCAAGCGCTCGACCAGTCGGTCGAGGGCAAGGGCGCGGGCTGAGGGTCAGCCGAAGAACACCTGGGCGACGTCGTAGACCGCGGGGTCCACCAGCTTGAGCTGGGCGGTCGCCTCGGACAGCGGCACCCGCACGATGTCGCCCGCCCGCAGCGCCACCATGGTGCCGAACTCGCCGGCGTGCACCGCGTCGATGGCGTCGATGCCGAACCGGGTGGCCAGCACGCGGTCGAAGGCTGTGGGTGTGCCGCCCCGCTGCACGTGGCCCAGCACGATGGCCCGGGTCTCGTAGCCGGTGCGCTCCTCGATGGCGTGGGCGAGCTGGCCGCCGATCCCGCCCAGTCGGACGTGCCCGAACGCGTCGACCTCGCCGGACACGAGTGCGAGGGTGCCCTCGGCCGGGAGGGCGCCCTCGGCCACGACCACGATCGAGGCGTAGCGGCCCCCCTCGTGGCGATGCTGGATGACCCGGCACACCTCGTCGATGTCGAAGAGGTGCTCGGGCACGAGCACCATGGTCGCGCCGCCGGCGATCGCGGCCCATGTGGCGATGTGGCCGGCATGGCGGCCCATCACCTCGACGACCATCACCCGGTCGTGCGACTCGGCCGTCGTGTGCAGGCGGTCGATGGCGTCGACGCACACCTGCACGGCGGTGTCGAAGCCGAAGGTGAGCTCGGTCGCGGACAGGTCGTTGTCGATGGTCTTGGGCACGCCGACGACCGACACCCCCTCGGCCGCCAGGCGGGCGGCCACGCCCAGCGTGTCCTCCCCGCCGATGGCCACCAGGGCGTCGATGCGGTTGTCGGCCAGCGTGGCCCTGACCGCCTCGGGCCCGCCGTCGACCTTGTAGGGGTTGGTGCGCGTCGAGCCCAGGATCGTGCCGCCGCGAGGCAGGGTGCCCCGGAAGGACTGGACCGTCAGGTCGACCAGGTCGCCCTGGATCGCCCCCCGCCAGCCGTCACGGATCCCCACGAGCTCGTCGCCGTAGACCTTCTCGCCCTTGCGCGCCACCGCTCGCATCACCGCGTTGAGGCCGGGGCAGTCGCCGCCCCCTGTGAGCATCGCCACTCTCATGCCCGCGACCTTACCGAGGGCCGCAACCGTGTAATCGTCGCGGATCCCCCCGAGCGCCCGTTCCGCTCGGCCTCTAACGTCCGGCCGATGTCCGTGGTGATCGCCATCGACGCGGGGACGACCGGGGTGCGCAGCTTCGCGCTGCGGCCCGACGGCACACCGGCCGGGTACGCCTACCGCGAGTTCCCCCAACATTTCCCCGCGCCCGGCCTGGTGGAGCACGACCCCGACGACATCTGGGCCGCCACGCAGGCCACGCTGGCCGAGTTGGTGGCGCTCCTCGAGGGCGAGCCCGTGGCGGCCGTCGGCATCACCAACCAGCGCGAGACCGCAGTGGTGTGGGACCGCCACACCGGCCGGCCGCTGCACCGCGCCCTGGTCTGGCAGGACCGTCGCACCGCCGCCCGGTGCGACCAGCTGCGCGAAGCCGGCCACCTCGACCTGGTGCGCCGCACGACGGGGCTGGTGCTCGATCCCTACTTCTCGGCCACCAAGCTCGAGTGGCTGCTCGGCGAGGGCGGCGTCGCCACGGGCCCCGACCTGGCGTTCGGCACGGTCGACTCGTGGGTGCTGTGGAACCTGACCGGTGGCGCCGAGGGCGGCGTCCACGCCACCGAGGCGTCGAACGCCAGCCGCACCATGCTCTTCGACATCGGGCAGCTCACCTGGTCACCCCCGCTGCTCGACCTGTTCGGCGTGCCCGAGAGCTGCCTGGCCCAGGTGCTCCCCTCGGGAGAGCGGTTCGGGGTCACGGCGGCGGGCACGCCCCTGCCGGCCGGCCTGCCCATCTCGGGCATCCTGGGCGACCAGCAGGCCGCGCTGTTCGGGCAGGCGTGCCTCGAGCCGGGCATGACCAAGAACACCTACGGCACAGGCAGCTTCGTGCTCATGAACGTGGGCGACCGCTGCCCGGCCCCGGTCGACGGCCTGCTCACCACGGTGGCATGGACAACGACCGGGCTCGGGGCGACCTACGCGCTCGAGGGGTCCATCTTCGTGACGGGCGCGGCGGTGCAGTGGCTCCGGGACGGGCTCGGCCTCATCCGCGACAGCGCCGAGATCGGCCCGCTCGCGGCGGCGTGCGCGGACACCGAGGGCGTCTACATGGTGCCCGCGTTCACCGGCCTGGGCAGCCCGTGGTGGGACCCGTACGCGCGGGGCACGATCGTGGGCATCACCCGGGGCACCAGCGCCGCCCACCTGGCCCGGGCCGCGGTCGAGGCGATGGCGTACCAGACCCGCGACGTGGTCGAGGCGATGGCGGCCGCGTCCGGCCAGCAGATCGCGGAGCTGCGCATCGACGGGGGCGCATCGGCCATGGACCTGCTGGTGCAGCTCCAGGCCGATCAGCTGCAGGTGCCCGTGTCCCGCCCGGTGATCCAGGAGACCACCGCGCTCGGTGCCGCCTACCTGGCGGGGTTGGCCGAGGGGGTCTGGGGGTCGACAGAGGAGATCGCCGACCGGTGGCGGCTCGACCTCCGGTGCGAGCCCGTTGCCGACGGGGCCGACGGGGCCGACGTGGACGCACGCCACCAGCGCTGGCGCCGCGCCGTCGACCGCTCGCGCGACTGGGTCGCCCACGCCTGATCGTTCACCGGTACGGCCGGCCCCTGGCTCAGGGGCCGGCCGCCGGTGCATCGGG
Source organism: uncultured Acidimicrobiales bacterium (assembly GCA_963735395.1). Lineage (GTDB taxonomy): Bacteria > Actinomycetota > Acidimicrobiia > Acidimicrobiales > VFJN01 > ZC4RG19. The sequence goes on from CAVTKV010000008.1 coordinate 202,318, forward strand.
TCGGGCCTCGGGAATGGAGGGGACACTCCCCCGACCTGTCCCCGACGATCTGTGCGCCGGGCGCCTCAATGGCTGGGGTGGCGGGCCTTGCTGCGGGCCCGGTGCAGGTCGCGCAGGCGGGTGTCGACCACCCGGGCGAGCGCGGCCACCTGGCGGCGCTCGCGCGCCCGGTAGGGCATGTCGTCTCGTCCGAGCACGAGCGCCAGGCCCGACCCGGGCAGCGGGGCCCACACCACGTCGGAGTGGGCGGAGCTTCGCCCGCGGGTGGCGCCCTCGGACGCCCGGCTGCCGGCGAGGTAGGCCTCGAGCCACGCGGCGCTGGGGGCGTCCTCGTCGGCCGCCAGCACGCCGTCGCCGCGACCGAGGATGTCGACCACCGCCACCCACCGCGCCCCGACGACCCGGCGGGCGTGCACCACCACCGACGACAGCAGGCCGTCGACGTCGGTGGCGCCGACGAGCTGGGCCGCGGCCTCCAGCGCGTCGAGGCGGGGATCGTGCAGCGCGTCGGCCAGCGGCCGCACCTCTTCGACCGCCACCCCGTCGACCTGACGCACCTCGTTGACGAGCAGATCGACCAGCGCGCCGTCGGGCAGCTCGACCACGAGCTCGTCGACCGCCTGGCCCCCGTCGCGCTCGAGGATGTCGATGCCGACGACATCGCCGCGCACCGCGCCGATCCGACTGGCGACCTGGCCCAGGGCGCCGGGCCGGTCGGGCAGCCACATGCGGATCACGAACGTTTCCACGCCGGGCACGGTACGGATGTGGTGTGAACCGATTGTTTCGGACGCGCGACGAGCGCGTGAGCACCGCACCACGCGACCGGGTCGCGACCGGGTCGCGAACGGGCCGGGATCGGGCCGTCTCCGACCCGCCGATCGGCTCGTGGCCGGCACGCGTTTCGTCACCGTGCCGACCCCTCGACGGCGCGAGCCGCCACCCCGGGACAGGATCGGATGCGCGCGACGCACGTCGAACGCGCGAGACTGTTCGTAACGCAACTGTCGTGACCGACCGATCCTGGGGATCGGACGACGATGCGGTCACCAGACTGGGGAGGGACCCCGCCGGTGAGCGCATCCAGCACCACTGAGACTACGTCGACTCACATGAGCACTTCGGGTGAACTGCCGGGTCTGCACGGGAGACTGACTGTCATCCCGGCGAACCCTCGTGACCGTGCCGCTCTGACCGAGCAGCTGGCGCGGCTCCTGGTGCGCGCCCAGAGCGATGCTCCCACGTCACCCAGCCTGGCGCTCGGCCCGGTCGACTTCGCGGCCGCCAGCCGCGAGGCCGCGATGCGCAGGGTCGAGGACCACGAGCGCCTGCGGAGCGAACTGGCCGCCAAGCTGCGCCGGGCCCGCGAGCTCCAGGCCGTCACGGCCAACCGGCGCGACGAGGCCGCCGCCCGGGCGCGCCGCATGAGCGCTCACCTCGACGACTGCGACGCGCTGCTCGAGCGTGCGGGCGAGCTCACCAACGCGGCCGAGGAAGCCCGTCGGGCGCTCGACGCCCGCCGCGGCGACATCGAGGCCGCACACGGCAAGCTCGTCGTCGTCGAGGAGCAGCGCGAGGCCGCGGGCCAGATGATCGACGACGCCGCCCGCCAGCTTCGCGACCTCGAGACCTCCGAGCTCGACGAGACGACCCTGCGGCGCGAGGTCGAGAAGGCCAACCACGCCCTGCAGGACGCCGAGCTGGCCCACACAGAGGCCAGCGACGCGCTGCGGGCCATCGAGCAGGCCGCGGCCGCGCGCGCCGCCACCCGCGACTACATCCTCTACGAGCGGGCCGAGCTGGTGGCCCGCATCGAAGCCCCGATGACCGACGGCCAGGCGATGCGCGACGCCCTGTCCGCCTTCGACCACGACACCCGGGTGGGCGAGCCCGACCTGGTGGCCCGCGAGCTCGCCCGCGAGTGGATCGAGGTCGACGGCGAGCTCGAACGCATCGAGTCGGCGCTCCCCGACCCGCCCTCGCCCGACGAGATGGCCGCGGCCGAGCGTCGCCTCTCGCAGATCGACCAGACCATCGCCGAACTCGAGTCGGCCGGTCGCCGCTCGCAGCTCGTGCCAGACGCCCGCGACGAGATCGAGGCTGCGCACGAGGCCGTGCTCGAGGCCGAGGAGGACGTCGACCAGTCGGGCGGCCACGACGACGACCTCGCCCGCCTGCACCAGGCACGCGAGGTCGAGCACGCCGTGCTCCGCCGGAACGGCTTCGAGACCTACCTCGACGTCATCCTGGCCGGGCCCCGACCGGAGGGCGACGCCCAGGCCGACCTGCTCGACGCCCTGCGGGCGCACCGGGTGGCCGAGGACACCGTCGCCTCGCTGCGCGCCGCCACCGAGCCGCCCGCCATCGTCACGACGCTCCGGTCCCGCCGCGACCGCATCTACCGCGAGGCGGCCGACCTGCTCGGCTGCGACCCCGGCGCCAACGTCGCCGAGCTGCTCTACGCGCATCCCGTCGTGCCAGCCAACCGCACGCGGGGGCTCGCCTCGGTCCTGAGCAGCTACGACATCCGCCCCACCGGCGTGGCGGTGCGCGAGGCCGCCGTGTCCTGGCTGGTCGAGCAGGACCAGGACATCGCCGAGCGCGACGAGTGCCGGCGAGACGTCGAGCGGCTCGACCGCGACCTGGCGGCGCTCGACGAGGACGACATCCGGGCACGCGACGAGTCGCAGCACGTCTATGCGGTGGCCAGCTCGGCCCACGCCGACGTCGGGGCCATCCTCCACCGGGTGCGCATGCTCGAGGACGAGCTCTCCGACCGTGCGAGCCAGGACGAGCGCCGGCTGCAGCGCATCGCCGCCGCCGAGCAGCTCCGGGCCCAGATCGCCGCGGTGAGCGAGGCCCTCGAGCGCTCCGAGGACGAGTACAGCACGTCGCTCTCGGCCGCCGAGTCCTCCGTCGTGGCCGCCGAGGCGAGCGTCGAACGAGCGACCGCCGCGCTGTCCGACGCCGTGCGCCGCCTCCGGCGCATCTCCGAAGCGCTGCCCCCGGCCCTGCGGCCCCGCGCCGGCGACGACCCGCTGGGCGAGCTGCCGCGCCTGCGCGAGACGCTCGCTGCCGAGGTCGACCGGGCCGAGGTGGCACTGGCCAGCGCCACCGAAGACCTCGAGCGCGCCCGCCGCGACATCGACGAGACCCAGGCGCAGCTCGACGACCACCTGACGGTGGTCCCCACCGACGACATCAGCGACGACGACCTGCACCAAGCGCTCCTCGACCTGGTCGGCACCGGCGAGGTGCCGGCCGTCCTCGACGATCCGCTGGTCGATCACGCGGCGGCCCGACCGCAGCTGCTCGACCATCTCGTCACGGCCTCTGCGCGGCGCCCGGTGGTGCTGCTCACCGACGAGCCTGACATCCTGGGCTGGGCGATCAGCCTGCCCGACGACATCGGGGCCGTGACGCGTCTGGCGGCGCACCTCGACTCCGACGACCACACGCCGTCCCGCGGCGAGCCCCTTACCAGCCGACCTGGCCCGGTCTCATGATCTCCCCGAAGGACCGCAACGTGCCCCGACGCATTCCCATCCGACTCAAGCTGGCGTCCGCTCTGGCCGTCCCCATCTGCGCCCTCCTCCTGGTCTCGGTGCTCGAGGTCGCCCAGAGCAGGAGCGAGCGCACCGAGACCACAGAGCAGACCGAGCTGGCCACGGCCTCGATCGGTCCCGGTGGCCTCATCACGACGCTGCAGAACGAGCGCAACTTCGGCAGCGTCTACCTGCTCGGGTTCGAGGCGGCGCTGCAGCTGCCCGTGACCTCGTTCGACGAGGCGACGGCCGCCACCGACGACGCGATCGCCACCTTCCGCACGGACATCGAGAGCAAGGGCGGGAACGTGGCGCGCACCTACGCGCCGGCGCTCGAAGCCGTCACCGAAGAGCTCGACGGGCTGCGCACCACGTTCCGCGAGTACGACGGCCCCCGCAACCCCGACAACCAGGCAACCTCCGACCCGTTCTTCCGCAGTTACACGGGCCTGATCGACAGCCTGTTCCAGGCCAACGGCCAGGCGGCTCTGGCCATCGACGACCCCACGCTGCGCCGCGGCGTCGAGCTGACAGACCTGGCCTCGCACCAGATCGAGCACATCGCCCGGCTCACCCGCGTCCTGCTGCTCGCCGGCGTGGACGACGGCCTGCACGACGCGGCCGAGATCTCCGAGGCGGCCGGGCTGCTCGGGCAGGTGGAGGGCACCCTCGATCAGATCCACGACCTGGGGACCGGCCGGTACGGTCCGGCCACGGCGAAGGTCGAGGAGGAGTTCGCCGCGTCGGGCTTCCTCGACCTGGCGTCGGCGGCGATCGAGTCCGGGGAGGTGCAGATCACCGAGACGATGGAGTCCTTGTCCCGAGAGGACGACGAGGGGTTCAACGGGTTCCGCACCTCGGTCAACGACGAGCTGACGGCCCGCGCCGACGATCTCAACTCGAGCGCGGCGTCACGCGAGCTGAGCTACTGGTTGCTGGCGGGCGTCGCCCTGGTCGTCGCCGGCCTCGTGACCTGGCTGGTGTCGCGGTCGATCACCAAGCCGCTGCGGGCGCTCACCCGCCAGGCCAAGGACATGGCCGAGCATCGCCTGCCGGAGGCCGTGACCGACATCCTCGACACACCCCTCGGCGACGACGTCACGGTGCCCACGGTGCAGCCCGTGCGCATCACGACGCGCGACGAGGTCGCCGACGTGGCCGATGCGCTCAACACCGTGCAGGACTCTGCGCTCGACCTGGCCGTCGAGCAGGCGGTACTGCGCCGCAACATCGCCGACAGCTTCGTCAACCTGGGCCGCCGCAACCAGAACCTGCTCGGCCGCCAACTCGACTTCATCACCGAGCTCGAGACCAACGAGACCGACGCGGACGCGCTCTCCAACCTGTTCCGCCTCGACCACCTCGCCACCCGCATGCGCCGCAACGCCGAATCGCTGCTCGTGCTCGCCGGCATCGAACCCCCCCGCCAGTGGGCCGCCCCCGTACGCCTCACCGACGTCATCCGCGCCGCCCTCGGCGAAGTCGAGGACTACCAACGCGTCACCGTCCGCGGTGCCGAACCGGCCACCATCCTCGGCTCGGCCGCCGCCGACCTCGCCCACCTGCTGGCCGAGCTCATCGAGAACGCCCTCGTGTTCTCGCCGCCCGACCAGACCGTCGACATCCGCGGCCGCAACCGCCCGGCCCGAGCGGGCGCCGGGGGCGCCGGAGACACGTCCGGCTACACCCTGGCGATCATCGACAGCGGGCTCGGCATGCCCGCCGGCGACGTGTCCTCGGCCAATCGCCGGCTGGCCGGCGCCGAGAGCTTCACCATCGCCCCCTCCAAGTACCTGGGCCACTACGTGGCCGGCAACCTCGCCGCCCGCCACGGCATCACCGTCCACCTGGACAACTCGCCCGGCAACGGCATCACCGCCACCATCAACATCCCGCCCACGCTGCTCACGAGCGACACCGACCTCGCCGCCCCCGTCACCCCGCCCCACGGCATGCCCGCCGTCGGCAACGGTGCGGGTGCGGCGACGTCCCGGTTCGCCGGTCTGGCCCCGTCCGCGGCGGCGGCGATCGCGCCGGCGGACGACCCACAGCCCGACGCGCCCGGCGTGCCGCCCGCTCCGGTCCTCAACCCCGCCGCGCACCTCGGTGCCGCGTCACCCCGCTCGTCCCCCGAGTCGCCGGCGCTGCCCACCCGCACCGCCAGCGGTCTGGTCAAGCGGGCGAGGCGGGGCCCCGAGGCTCCGGCGGCTGCGACGCTCGACGGCGACCTGCTGGCCAGCTTGAGCAGCGTCGCCGGCAACCTGGGGTCGCGTCCCCCGGCGGCGCCGCACGGCGCGCCGCCCGCCCCGCCGCCCGCCCCGCCGTCAGCTCCGATGCCCGGCAACGGAGGCCCGGCTGGCCGCACCCCCGGCGGCGTCCGCTCCTGGCCGGCCCCGCCCGCGTCACGCCCGGCCGCACCCGCTGCGCGCTCCAACGGCGGCGACCGCCCGCCGCTCCCGCCGCGACCGGAGGCCGGCGATGGCGACGCCACGGCCGGCGGGCTCGCACGCCGCGTGCGCGGCGCGCAACTGCCCACCACGCAACCCTTGAACGTCCGCCGCAACCAAGTACCCCCATCGGGGGGCGGCGCCGGTTATCGTCTCGGCGACAACGACAACGCGAACGGCCACATGCTGGGGAACACGAACACCGATGGCCACACGAACGGTCAGGCGAGCGGCCACACCAACGGCCACGACGCCAACCGCCAGGGCGGCACCGGTGATCACGAGCAGAGCAACGCGGCCAGAAGCGTCTACGGCTTCCTGACCAGCTTCACACAGGGCGTGCAACGTGGGCTCGAGGAAGTCCGGCGCGACCCGAACACCCCGAAGGAGAATTCATGACCCTGAGCGACGAGGCACGCAATTTCAACTGGCTGCTCAACAGCTTCGTCGACCAGACCGCTGGGGTGACCGACGCCGTCGCCGTCTCATCGGACGGGCTGCTCATGGCCGCATCGAGCTCGCTCGACCGGGCATCGGCCGAGCAGCTCGCGGCAATCATCAGCGGTTTCGTCAGCTTGGGCCACGGGGCGTCGCGCTGCTTCGACTTCTCCGGGCTCGAACAGATCATCGTGGCCATGCGCCAGGGCTTCCTGTTCGTATCGTCGATCTCCGACGGCAGCTGCCTCGGCGTCGTGGCCACACGCAACTGCGACATCGGGCTGGTGGGCTACCAGACGACGCTGCTCGTCGAGCGTGCGGGTCAGGTCCTGTCTCCTGCCCTGGTCGCTGAGCTGAAGGCAGGGGTCGTCGCATGAACGAAGGTCACGATCTGGTCCGCCCGTACATCATGACGGGGGGTCGCACACGCGCCCAGAGGCGTGACCTTCGCGTGGAGACGCTGCTCCAGACCAAGAACGAGCACATCCCGCCCTACCTGCCCGACGAGCAGCAGCTCGTCCTCGACCGGTGCATCCGAGCCCTGTCGGTCGCCGAGGTGGCCGCCCACCTCAACCTGGTGGTCGGCGTCGTGATGATCCTCGCCGACGACCTGATATCGGCCGGGCTGCTCGACGTGCACCACACCGACCCGGTCGAGATCGAGTTGTCGATGCTCACCAAGATGATCGAACGCGTCCGGGCGATCTGACCGCCCCGACCGCCGCCACGAGCCACACGAGGTACCGCGCCGTGCAATCCACAGCCGAGAGCGCCGCCACGCGCATCACATCGGTCAAGTTCGTCATCGCCGGCGGCTTCGGCGTCGGCAAGACGACGTTCGTCGGCGCGATCTCCGAGATCGAGCCGCTCCGCACCGAAGCCGCGATGACCAGCGCATCGACCGGCATCGACGACTTGCACCACGTCCAGGGCAAGACCACGACGACGGTCGCCATGGACTTCGGTCGCATCACCGTCGACGACACGCTCGTCATGTACCTGTTCGGTACTCCGGGCCAGGACCGCTTCGGTTTCATGTGGGACGACATCTGCCTGGGTGCGCTCGGGGCTGTCGTGCTCGTCGATCCCCGCCGCATCACCGACAGCTTCCCGGGCATCGACTACTTCGAGGCCAACGCCATCCCGTTCGTGATCGGCGTCAACGTCTTCGACGGTGCCCCCCGCTACCCCACGCCCGAGATCCGCGAGGCGCTCGGCGTCGTCGAAGACACACCCATCGTCGATTGCGACGCCCGTAACAAAGACTCGGTCAAGATGGTGCTGCTGACGCTGCTCGAGAGCCTGGTCGCCAAGGCTCAGGCACGCGCACACATGCGCTGACGTGCGCTGATCCCCGCACTCACCGACGTGGCGCGGCGACCCCCCGCAACCGTGCGATGATTACGCTTCGAACCGTTGGGGTTTCGATTCGTCACGCAAGGGATCATCGTTTTGCGCCGCGTACCCATCCGCCTGAAGCTTGCCGCCGCACTGTCGATACCGCTCCTCGCGCTGGGCGTGGTCACGGCTCTCGAGGTGCTCAAGTCCGCTGACGAGGTCGACGGGGTCCGTCAGCAGACCGACCTGGCCGAGGTCACCATCGGCCCGTCAGGTCTCATCACCACGCTTCAGAACGAGCGCACCTGGCCCGGCGTCGATCTCGTCGGCTTCGCCGGGCAGGTCACGGTGCCCGTCGAGGGCTACGAGCAGACCCGCACCGCGACTGACCAGGCACTGGAGCAGTTCCGCGATCTCGTCCGATCGAGCGACGATGCCGTCAACGCGTACCAGCCTGCGCTCGACCAGCTCGGCGAGCTGGAGCAGCTCCGAGCCGACATCGACGCCAACGTGGCGTCCCTGAACCCACGCACCATCGACAACAACGGCGACTTCAGCCAGCAGGTGTTCGAGCGCTACACCGCACTGATCGAGCCCTTCTTCAATGCCACCACGCGCATCTCGCTCGCGATCGACGACCCCAGTTTGCGCCAGGGCACCGAGATGGCCGACGCCTCCACGCGACAGATCGAAGCATTGTCCCTCCTGGCCAGCACCGTGATCCGGGAGGCGACCACGAGCGAGGGCGGCATCAACACATCGGCGGAGATCTCGCGCATCTCGATCCTCCACACCAGCTTCGAGCGCAACGCAGCGACGATGCAGGCGGGCAGCGGGCCGTACGCGCAGATCGCCGCCGACGCGTTCCCGCTCGAGCTGACGACGGAGATCAGCGAGCAGGTCGACAGCGCCATCGCCACCAGCACGGTCGACATCGGCGTCATGCTCGGGGCGCTCGACGTGCCCGAAGACGAGAGCTATGCCGCCTACCAGGAGGCCGTCGCGGCCGAGATCGTGGCACGCAGCGAGCACCTCAACAGCGCGGCCGAGGCACGCCAACGCTGGTTCATCGCGCTGGCCGTGCTGGTGCTCGGCACTGCGATCTTCCTGACGTGGTTGGTGTCGCGGTCGATCACCAAGCCGCTGCGGTCGCTCACCCGCGAGGCCAAGGAGATGGCCGAGCGCCGCCTGCCCGACGCCGTCATCGACATCCTGGAGACCCCCCTGGGCGACGACGTGGTGATGCCGTCTGTCGAGCCCGTGCGGCTGAACACCCGGGACGAGGTGGCCGACGTGTCGGCCGCCCTCAACACCGTCCAGGACACCGCCCTCGACCTCGCCGTCGAACAGGCCGTCCTGCGCCGCAACATCGCCGACAGCTTCGTCAACCTGGGCCGCCGCAACCAGAACCTGCTCGGCCGCCAACTCGACTTCATCACCGAGCTCGAAACCAACGAGACCGACGCCGACACCCTCGCCAACCTCTTCCGCCTCGACCACCTCGCCACCCGCATGCGCCGCAACGCCGAGAGCCTCCTCGTGCTCGCCGGCATCGAACCACCCCGCAAATGGGCCGCCCCCGTCCGCCTCACCGACGTCATCCGCGCCGCCCTCGGCGAAGTCGAGGACTACCAACGCGTCACCGTCCGCGGCGTCGAACCGGCCACCATCATCGGCTCCGCCGCCGCCGACCTCGCCCACCTCCTCGCCGAGCTCATCGAGAACGCCCTCGTCTTCTCACCGCCCGACCAGACCGTCGACATCCGCGGCCGCAACCGACCAGACGGCTACACCCTCGCCATCATCGACAGCGGCCTCGGCATGCCCCCCACCGACGTCACCGCCGCCAACCGCCGCCTCGCCGGCGCCGAGAGCTTCACCATCGCCCCCTCCAAATACCTCGGCCACTACGTCGCCGGCAACCTCGCCGCCCGCCACAACATCGCCGTCCACCTCGACAACTCCCCCGGCAACGGCATCACCGCCACCATCGACATCCCCCCCACCCTCCTCACCACCGACAACGCCCTCCCCCACGCCGACGAGCCCCACGCCGCCCGCGACGTCTGGCCGCCCGCACCCGGCAGCACCCCACAACCCGCCGCGCCCCTGCCCACCGGGCGCCCCGCCACGCCCGCCGCGCCCCTCCCGGCGGCCACCCAAGACAACCGGTACGCCGACCTGCCGCAGAACGGCCCAGGTCGCCCCATGGCCTTCCCCCGGGCCGACTTCGGGCACACCGCGCCCGTCCCCACCTACGGCACCGGCGGGCCCCAGCCCCAGCCCTGGCCCGACCCCACCCCGGCCCCGGGCCCCCCGGCGGAGCCACCGTGGTTCTCGACGCCCATGGCCCCCATTGCCGACGCCGCAGCACCGCCGCCCCTCGGTGGCGGCGGCCTCGCCCGCCGCACCCCCGGCGGCCTCGTCAAGCGCACGCCCCGTGTCTTCGACACCGGCGAGATGCGAGCCATCGGCCGTGGCCCCGACGACGATCTGCTCACCTCGCTCAGCCGCTACACCAACAACCACGAGCCCACGCGTCCCGCGGCCGAGACCCCCATCCCGCAGGGTCCCCCGCAGCAGCCGCCCATCGCACCGCCCTCGGCTCCAGTCACCTACCCGCCACCCCGCGACGGCTCGTCCTTCTCGGCGCCGCCACCGCGGACCGGCGCCGGCCTGGGCGGCCTCGCCGCCGGGCTGAGCGGGATCTCGCCGTTCCGCGGCCCCCAGGCGGCGTCGGGGCCCGGCCGTGGCCCCGACGTCTCGGCACCGATCGACAGCGGCAGCGCGACGTCCGGCGGGCTCACCCGGCGAGTGCGCGGCGCCCAGTTGCCCAGCACCAACCCGGTGTCGCTCCGGCGGGGCCCGGCCGCGCCCGAGGGTGCCCCGACCGCCCCGACCGCACCGGGCCCGCCGACGCCGCCGCAGCGCACGTCCGAGCAGGAGCAGTCGGCCGACGCGGTGTACAGCTTCCTCTCCAGCTTCACCGCCGGGGTCCAGCGCGGCCTCGACGACACGCGCACGGACCGCCCGCCCCGCCTCTGAGGCGCCTCCGACGGCGGGGGACGCAACTACGTATCGTGCTCATCGTGCGACCGTCCGCGCTCCGCGTGACGCCAGGGGCGCAGGTTTGCGATGATGCAGAGACGACTGTGATCGCTGGGGGATCAGACGTGCCTCCGGACAACGCGGCGACGCGCTGACCGGGCAGGCGTCGAGCGGCCTGTACCCGGCAGCCGCAGGCGAACCCTGTCCCATCCCACCACGGAGAGCCACATTGCGCCGGGTCCCGATCCGCATGAAGCTCGCTGGCGCGCTGGCCGTGCCGCTCCTCGCTCTGGTCATCGTCACCGTGCTCGAGGTGGTGCAGTCGTCGCGCGAGGTCCAGCGGGTCCGTGACCAGACCGCGCTCGCCGAGGCGTCCATCGGTCCGACCAGCCTGCTGAGCGCCCTCGAGACCGAGCGCAACGTCGCAGGGGTCTACCTGCTGGACGCCGCCGACTCGATCTCGCTGTCAGTCGACAACAACGCCGATGCGCGCGCCCTCGTCGACGACGCGCTCTCCAGCTTCCGGTCGGAGGTCCAGGGGCGGGGCGGCGAGATCGAACAGGCGTACGCCCCTGCACTCGAGCAGATGCGCTCTGTCGAGAGCCTCCGCGCCGATGTCGACGCGGCGCCGGACGCCAGCCGCAGCCTCGAGAACGTCGACGCTGCTTCCCAGATCTTCGACCGCTACAGCGAGGTGTTGGACGCGATGTTCGCGGCCAACAAGCGCGTCGCTCTCGCGCTCGACGACCCGGACCTGCGCCGGGGCGCCGAGCTGATCGACCTGAGCTCGCGGCAGACCAACCTGCTCGCCATCCTGGTCCGCGACGTGCTGCTGGCCGCGGTCGGCGGCAGCAGTCCGGACGGGGTCACCACATCCGGGGAGATCGCCGCCGTCGCGAGCCATCTGGGCGAGCTGCGGGCCAACGAGCAGCTCATCGCCACCAAGGCCAGCGGCGTGTACCGGTCGCTCGCCGAGGACCTCTTCTCCGCCGAGGAGATCGTCCGCTTCCCCGAGGTGGTCGACGAGGCGCTCGCCACGAGCGTGGTCGACGTCCCCGGCGTTCTCGCCTACTCGGCCGGCGACGACCCCGAGACGTTCGGTTATACGGTGTTCGGCGAGGGTGTCAGCGCCACGCTCACCGACCAGGCCGACGAGCTCGAGGCGGCCGCCGAGGCGCGGCAGCGGTGGTTCATCCTGCTCGCCTTCCTGGCGCTGGTGGTGGCCACGGTCGTGACGTGGCTGGTGTCGCGGTCGATCACCAAGCCGCTGCGGTCGCTCACCCGGCAGGCCAAGGACATGGCCGAGCGCCGCCTGCCCGACGCCGTCATCGACATCCTGGAGACCCCGCTCGGCGACGACGTCACCGTCCCCAGCGTGGAACCCGTGGTCGTCAACACCCGGGACGAGGTGGCCGACGTGTCGGCCGCGCTCAACACCGTCCAGGACACCGCCCTCGACCTCGCCGTCGAACAGGCCGTCCTGCGCCGCAACATCGCCGACAGCTTCGTCAACCTGGGCCGCCGCAACCAGAACCTGCTCGGCCGCCAACTCGACTTCATCACCGAGCTCGAAACCAACGAGACCGACGCGGACGCGCTCGCCAACCTGTTCCGCCTCGACCACCTCGCCACCCGCATGCGCCGCAACGCCGAGAGCCTCCTCGTGCTCGCCGGCATCGAACCACCCCGCAAATGGGCCGCCCCCGTCCGCCTCACCGACGTCATCCGCGCCGCCCTCGGCGAAGTCGAGGACTACCAACGCGTCACCGTCCGCGGTGCCGATCCGGCCACCATCATCGGCTCCGCCGCCGCCGACCTCGCCCACCTCCTCGCCGAGCTCATCGAGAACGCCCTCGTCTTCTCACCGCCCGACCAGACCGTCGACATCCGCGGCCGCAACCGACCAGACGGCTACACCCTCGCCATCATCGACAGCGGCCTCGGCATGCCCCCCACCGACGTCACCGCCGCCAACCGCCGCCTCGCCGGCGCCGAGAGCTTCACCATCGCCCCCTCCAAATACCTCGGCCACTACGTCGCCGGCAACCTCGCCGCCCGCCACAACATCGCCGTCCACCTCGACAACTCCCCCGGCAACGGCATCACCGCCACCATCGACATCCCCCCCACCCTCCTCACCACCGACACCGAGCTCGCCGCCCCCATCACCCCGCCTCACGGCACACGCGCCCTGGCCGCGGCCGCGCGCACCCCACGGGCGATCCAGGCTGCGCCCACCGACCAGTCGTGGCCGGCGCAGGCGCCAGACTGGCTCACCCAGACCTCGCCGCCCGCTGCCGACCAGCGTGGGCCCACCAGCCCGGTCCCGGCCGCGACTGCCGAGGTGCGGCGCACGCAGAGCGGCCTGGTCAAGCGCACGGCCCGTTCCGGCAACGGATCGCCCGTGGGTGCCGAGAGGCCCTCCGGGGACCTGCTCGACAGCTTGAGCCGCCACTCGGCGAACCTCGGTGGGCCGCCGGCCGCCGGCGGCCGCACAACACCGGCACCGCCCCCACCCCCGACGTACGCGCCGCCGCCGGCGCCGGCCGCCGCGCCGCGGGCTTGGGGGACTCCCGTCGAGGCGGCCCGGCCGTCGACCAGCCGATCGTGGCCCGCGCCCCCGCCCATGCCGGCACCCCCGGAGCCGCCGCCGTCCACGTGGTCGCCCACGCCCGCACCGGCAGGCTGGTCGCCCAACCCGCCGACGCGCCCCGAGCCCCGGCCGGCGGCCCCGGCACCGCCGCCGCCTGTCGAGCGCCGCGGACCGGCCGCCGCGCCGGGCACCGGCGGCGACATGACGAGCGGCGGTCTCGCCCGGCGCGTCCGGGGCGCTCAGTTGCCGACCACGGAGCCCGTGCGCATGCGGCGCGCCCCCGAGCCCAGCGTGCCGCGCCCGGCACCGACCACCCCGAGCGCCCGCACGCCGGAGCAACGCCGCAACGCCGACGACGTCTACAGCTTCCTCAGCAGCTTCACGGCCGGGGTGCGGCGCGGCCTTCACGAGGCCACGCCGGACGACCCGGCCGACGAGCCGCCGCGGGGTCTCTGAGGGCCGCGAGAGCGCCCCCCGGTGAGCTGCGTCAGCCCAGCTTGGTCAGCGTGCGCTTCAGGTTGCGCAGTGCCTGGTGGATGCGCTGCTCGTTCTCGATGAGCGCGAAGCGCACGTAGCCCTCGCCGCCGGGGCCGAACCCGACGCCGGGGGCCAGCGCCACCTGGGCCTCGCGCACCAGCATCGAGGTGAACTCGACCGAGCCCAGCTCGGCGTACGGCTCGGGGATGGGCGCCCAGGCGAACATCGTGCCCCGGGGCCGCGGCACGTCCCATCCCATGCGGTGCAGGCCGTCGATCAGCACATCGCGCCGGCTCTGGTAGATCGACTGCACCTCGCGCGGGAAGTCGACGGCCTCGTTCATCGTGACCGTGGCGGCGATCTGGATGGGCTGGAACGTGCCGTAGTCGAGGTAGGACTTGAGCTTGGCCAGTGCCTGCACCACCTCGGCGTTGCCGGCCAGGAACGCCACCCGCCACCCGGCCATCGAGAACGACTTGGTCATCGAGTACAGCTCGACCGCGCACTCCTTGGCGCCGTCGGCCTGCAGGATCGACGGCGGATCGAACCCGTCGAAACCCAGCTCGGCGTACGCGTTGTCGTGCACGACGATGACCTCGCGCTCGCGGGCGAAGTCGACCACCTGTTGGAAGAAGTCGAGCTCGACCGTGGCGGTGGTGGGGTTGTGGGGGAAGCTCAGCACGATGACCCGGGGCCGGGGCCACGAGTACTCGTACGCCTCGCGCACCCGCTCGATGAAGTTGCCGTCGGTCGACATGGGGATCTCGCGGGCCGAGGCCCCGGCGAACAACGGGGCGAACAGATGGATGGGGTACGACGGCGACGGCACCAGGGCCGCGTCGCCCGGACCGAGCAGCACCCACATGAGGTGCGAGAACCCCTCCTTGGCGCCGATGGTGGAGATGACCTCGCGCTCGGGGTCGAGCGCCACCCCGAAGCGACGCATGTACAGGTCGGCGAGCGCCTCCCGCAGCTTGGGGATCCCCCGGCTGGCCGAGTAGCGGTGGTTGCGGGTGTTGTGGGCGGCCTCGCTGAGCTTCTCGACGGCCAGCGGCGGCGACGGGATGTCGGGGTTGCCGAAGTTGAGGTCGATGACGTCGATGCCGGCTCGCCGGGCCTCGCGCTTCAGACCGTCGATGATCGTGAAGACGTACGGGGGCAGCCCGGTGATGCGGCGGAACTCCATGGGCCAACGGTAGTCCCGGGTCGGCCCCCGCCCCGGGGTGGAAATGCCGCGGCAGAGCGTCCCACGGGTGGCGGCCGCCACACAACGTGACCCATGCGACACCCGCGGGATTGCCTCCGACCAGGGGATTCGGGGATCATCGCGGGGTGACAACCGAGATCGACGTCGTGATCGAGATCCCCCGCGGCAGCCGCAACAAGTACGAGTTCGATCACGAGGCCCACGTCTTCCGCCTCGACCGACGCCTCTTCACCGCGACGACCTACCCCGCCGACTACGGCTTCATCCCGGACACGCTGTCCGAGGACGGCGATCCCCTCGACGCCATGGTGCTGCTCGAGGACGCCACGTTCCCGGGGTGCTGGATCACCGCTCGACCTGTCGGCGTGTTCTGGATGGAGGACGACGCCGGCCCCGACGCCAAGATCCTGTGCGTCCCTGCCGGCGACCCCCGATGGCAGCAGGTCGAGGACATGTCCGACCTGCCCGCCCACCTGGTCGACGAGATCGAGCACTTCTTCGAGGTCTACAAGGTGCTCGAGCCCGAGAAGCACTCGAACGTGCGCGGGTGGGAAGGCGTCAAGGCGGCCGTCGCCGAGATCGAGAACTGCCGCAGGCGCTACACCGACACGCCCACTGACACGGTAGAGGGTCATGACGACGAGAGCTGAGCGGCCTCGCGGCCGCCCAGCAGCGCGGCGCCGATGGCCCCCGCCCGCTCGCCCAGCTCGGCGGCCACGATGCGCACGTCGGTCCGCTCCTCGGGTGCCATCACCCGCGACGGGAATGCCTCGCGCACCGGGTCGAGCAGCAGGTCGCCCGCCTCGACCAGCCCGCCGCCGATGACGACCAGCGAGCAGTCGAGCACCGTGACGAGGTTGCCGATGCCGAGCGCCACCCAGCCCGCGAAGGTGCGGAGGACGGCGAGCGCATCGTCGTCGCCCTCGGCCGCGGCCTGGGTGACGTGCTCGCCGCGCACCGACTCGGCCACATTGCCCGCCAGCTCGACCCCCCGGTGGAACCGACCGGCCTCGGCCGCCTCGCGACCGAGCCAGCCAAGGCCGCTGCCCGACGCGAACCGCTCCCAGCAGCCGCGCCGGCCGCATGGGCACAGCGGTCCGCGGGGATCGACCACCATGTGGCCCGCCTCGCCCCCGAACCCGTGCACGCCCCTCACCAGCTCGTCGTCGGCCACGATGCCCGCGCCGATGCCGGTGCCGAGGGTGACGCACACGGCGTCGGCCACCCCGCGGGCCGCCCCCGCCAGGTGCTCGCCCCAGGCGGCGCAGGTGGCGTCGTTGTCGATCCTGATCGGCAGGCCCAGCCGACGGTCGAGCTCGTCACCGATCCGCACACCGCGCAACCCCGGCAGGTTGGGCCCGATGCGTAGGATGCCGGCGCGGTTGACCAGGCCGGCGATGCCGACGCCCACCGCGGCGACCCCGCCCGCCGACCCGGCGCCGAGCCGATCCGCCAGCTGACGGACCACCTCGGCCATGGCGTCGAGCACCGCCACCTGGCCGTCGGGCGTCGGCACCCGCGCCTCGTCCAGCACGACCGCCGGCTCGGCGGGGTCGACGAGCACGCCGAGCACCTTGGTGCCACCCACGTCGATGCCAGCCAGCAGGCGCCCGCCGGTGGCGCTCAATAGCGGAGCAGGGCGCCGGTGCGCCCCATGACGTCGAGGTCGGCGTTGCCGACGCAGATCTCGACCTGGCACGCCTGCGCCAGCGCCTCCTCGACGGCGTCCTCGACCACGTCGTCGACCTCGACCATCTCGCCGCCGCAGTGCTTGCAGCGCCGGCCCATGGCCGCCAGGCGATCGCACCCGACGCATCGCCAACCCGGCGCGACGAACCCCTGCGACACCACGAGCGTGTCGACCCGGTGGTCGCCCAGGGCATCGATGGTGTCGCCCAGCCCGGCCACCCCCTTGCGCCCCGCGGCGACGGCCTCGCGGAGCCGGCCGACCACCTGGGCCTCGCGCCGGCGCTCGACCTGCGACTCGACCTGCTGGGCGGCCGTGAGCACCTCGGCGTGGTTGGCCGTCACCGGCACCGCCAGCCGGCCGCACAGTCGCTGACGCAGGTACGGGTGCAGGTCGGCCTCGAGCTGGCTGGCCAGGTCGTCGGGGGCAGCGATGGCCAGGTGCCCGAACCGGTGCTGGCTCCAGACCGCGAACGCCACCTGGGCCGCGTTGCGCAGGTGCTGCCGGGTGTGCGCCGCCAGGGCCTGGGGGTGGTCGCCCCCGCGGTCGCGCAGGCCACGGACGTCGGTCTCGCGGGGCAGCTCCTCGAACAGCTCGGACCGCTCGACCAGCTCGCCCAGCTCGAACACGAACATGCGTGCCCGCTGGCGGTCGGCCATCAGCACGCCGATGGGCTCGTGCTCACGCAGGACCGACTCGAGCTGCCCGACGGCCGGCACGTGGTTGACGACCACCCGGGTGTGGACGGGCACCGGCAGCTCGATGACCCGCCACATCTGGTCGGCGGAGCACGCGAAGATCGCCACCCCCCGGGTCCGCGACCGGTCGAGGTCGTCGCGCACGTAGCGCTCGATCCTGCGCAGGTCGGCGCTGACGGACGCGTCGCCGTCGGACTGCGCCCGGGCGCCCTTGAGCAGGACGTCGACCTCGTGTTCGAGATCCTGGTGGCGGGCCAACCGGCGACCGTCGACGTCGAGGTAGCACGACGTGATCGGAGCCTTGTCCCCCTTGATCGATGCCAGCTCCCGGATCGCGGCCTCGGTGATTGCCGCCACGGCGCCTCCTGTGCGATGGGTCGATCGTGCGTCGGTCCGACGGGTGGGTGGCCCGTCGGATCAGGTGAAGACGAGGCGATGGTAGGCCACGGTTCCGGCGTCCGCTCCTGCTCGACCCGCGGCCCTCGCCCCCGCGCGCGTCACGTGACGGTGATGCGCTGCACGCGGGGCTCGTCGTCGGATGGTGACGGCGGACGCGCCGACGGGGCGTGCGGAGGCCGGGGCCAGCCGCCGGTGCCCGTCACGCGCCGGGCGACGTCGCCGACCGTCGCCAGGGTGCCGGCAAGCGAGGCCGCGGACTCAGGGTCGTTGACCCATTCCTCGGCCACGTCGAGCGCCGCCCGAGCGGCCTCGATGAGCTCGCGGGCGGCTGCCTGCAGGTGCTCGACGCCCTCGCGTGCGCGCTCCTGCGCACCGGGCGGCATCTCGCCGTTCGTCGTCGTTGTCCCCATCGGTCGCTCCTTGTGCCGTGCCAATGCCGGGCGACTCAGGTCGCCGCCCCCGCTGCCCTCGCCGTCGCCGCGCCCACCGTGGTGCCGTCGACCGTCGCGTCGGCGAAGGTCACCGTCAGCCGGCCGTCGCGCAGCCTCGCGCCGCTCACCGCCCGGCGGCGCAGCGCGTCGGGCAACACCACGGCGCGCCGATACGGGCCGACCCGGACCAGCAGCTCGTCGCCGACCCGCCCGACATCGAGCTCGTCGTGGTCGGTGAAGGGCAGCTCGATCTCGAGCGTCATCGTGGCGCCGCGCCGACGCACCCGCATGGGCTCGCGGCTGCCGAAGCGGGCCGTCGGGTCTTCGTCGGCGTACAGGGCGTCGGCGAACGAGCGCAGGGCGGCGAGCCCGACCTGCTCGGTGGGCTGCAGCGGCACCCGCAGGACCGGCACCGGAGCGAACCCGGTGTCGATGGCCACGAGGTGCTCGGCGTGCGCCGCCTTCCACCGGGCGAACCACGGATCGGTCACGTCGTCGGGCAGCAGGCGGTTGGCGACGACCGCATCGACGTGGTAGCCGAACAGCGACAGGTAGGTGTGGGTGCGGCGGGCCTCGGCGATGACCATGCGCTCCGGGTTGACCACCAGGCGCACGCTGGTGCGGCGGCCGTCGGTGAGCAGCTCGCGCACGCCCGCCAGCCGGTCGTAGAACCGCTCGGTGGCCGCGAAGACGTCGTCGCCCGCCACCGGCAGGTTGGTGACCCGGGCCATGAGGGGCGACACCAGCTTGCTGACCCGCCGCCCCATCGGGAACACGCGCTCCATGTAGCGACCGAGCACGTCGGGCAGCGAGAGCAGGCGGATGGTCTCGGCGGTGGGCGCGCAGTCGACCACCACGACGTCCCAGTCGCCGGTGGTGGCATGCTGCTTGATGTCGCTGAGGGCGAAGACCTCGTCGAGGCCGGGGACCACCGACAGCTCCTCGGCCTCGAGACCCTCGACGCCGGCCCAGCGGAACACCTCGAGCAGGTAGCGCTGGATCTCGGCCCAGGCGTCCTCCATGCGGTCCTGTGCGTCGAGCTGCTGCGCCCACAGGCCGTCGACCACCGGAGCCACCAGAGGGCCCAGCGCCACGTCGAACGCGTCGCCGAGCGAGTGGGCCGGGTCGGTCGACAGCGCCAGCGTGCGCAGGCCGGCGTCGGCGCAGCGCAGCGCCGTGGCCGCCGAGACGGTGGTCTTGCCCACCCCGCCCTTTCCCGTGAACAGCAGGATGCGGGTGGGCGACCCGCCCGCCGCCGATGCCCCAGCCGGCGTCATCAGCGCTCGAGGTGGGCGCGGAGGGAGCGCAGCGCCGTCGTGACGATGCGGGCCTCGGCCCGGCGCTTGACGAAGCCCGGAAGCGGCACGACCAGGTCGACCTCGAGGTGGTAGGTGACCTGCGTGCGATCGGCGTCGCCGTCGACCGGGGCCAGCTCGTAGCTGCCGTCGAGCTTGCGCGTGATGTCGCCCTCGACCAGGCGCCAGGCCAGCACCTGGGGCGCCCTGGCGTAGTCGTAGCGCAACCGGTAGCTGGTGCTGCGGCCCATGGCCGCCGCCCGGAACGCCACCTCGAGGGCGCGGCCCTGGTCGTCGCGGGCGACGACCTCGGCCGACTTCAGGTCGGTGGCCCACGTGGGGTACTCGTCGAAGGCGGTGAGCACCTCCCACGTGCGCTGCGGCGACGCGCCGACGACCATCTGCTGCGTCGCCTCGTCAGCCATCGTGTGCAGCCCCCTGCATCTCGCGAACGGTCCAGGGCACGTTACTGCGCCCACGGGGATCGCTCGGCCGGGCGCGGCGGGGCTCAGCCCTCGCCGGTCGTGTCGGCGTCGGGCTTGGCGGGGAAGCGGCCGTGGCGGGCACCCCAGAGGGCCATGAGGCCCAGGCCGAGCATGGGGACCAGCACACCGAACGCCAGGGCGGTGAACGGACGCGCCGCGGCCACCGCCACCGCCACCACCGACTGGGCCGCCAGGGCGAGACGCAGGGTGCGGGTCACCCGCGCCGGGGCCACCTGGTCGCCCAGGAAGAACACACCGGCCATCGTCACCGCCTCGTAGCGGCTGCGCCCGATGGCCACCGCGTAGGCCCACAGGAAGGCGCCGCAACCGATCGCGAACAGCATCAGGTCGAGCGGGACCGACAGGTACTCCAGGGGGTCAGGCAAGGCGGCGGCCGCCACGGACACGACGGTGAACACGACCGTCGCCCACACGTCCAGCCGCACGATGCCCTCGCCCACACCCTCGTCGGGGGGCGGCTCGCGGCGGGTCGGCACCCCGGTGGTGGCCTCGGCCTCGGCCGCCCGGTCGTCGTCGGGATCTCTGTCCACCGGCTTCACCACCGGCCCAGCACCTCCGCCAGCCGACCGGCCAGCACGTCGTAGGCGAACTCGGTCTCGGCCCGGCGCCGGGCGGCGGCGCCCATCGACGCCCGGCGATCGGCGTCGTCGAGCAGTGGCGCCAGCACCCGGGCCACCGCCGTGGCGTCGCCGGGGGTGCCCACCACGACGCCCGTCTCGCCGTCGGCGACCGCCTCGGCAGCTCCGCCGCTCGCGCCGGCCAGCTGAGGCACCCCGCACGCCGCCGCCTCGAGGAAGACGATCCCGAACCCCTCCTGCTCCAACCCGGCCCAGCGGTTGCGGCACACCATCGCGTACACGTCGGCGCAGCCGTACAGCGCCGGCAGGTCGGGGTCGGGCACCCTCCCCAGCATGCGGACGGGCGCCCCCGTGCGCTCGATCAGGCGCTCGAGCCGCGACCGGTCCCGCCCCGAGCCGCCGATGGCCACCACCAGGTCGGGACGGTCGGGAGCGAGCTGCGTCGACGCCTCGATGAGCACGTCCATGCCCTTGCGGGGCACGAGGCGGCTGAGGCTCACCACCACCCGCCCGTCGGCCGGCAGGTCGAACAGCGCCCGGGCCTTGGCCCGCTTCTCGGCGTCGAGCGGCACGAAGCGCCGGGGGTCGACGCCCGGCGGGACGATCGTGACCGGCAGCGTCCGCCCCGCGGCCCGCTCGCCCTCGGCCGCCGGGTAGCCGCCGGCCGCGATCACCTCGGAAGCGCCCCGCAGCACCCGACCGAGCACCGCCCGACCGCCCGGCAGGCGGCCGGGGACCGTGACCTCGGCCCCGTGCAGGACCAGGCCGTACGGCCGCGACAGCCGGGGGCCGAGCAGCCCCACGGGCAGCGCGGGGTCGAGGATCACCAGGCTGGCCCCTGTCTCGGCGGTCAGGGCGTCGATGCGGCCGGCCAGCGAGCGGGTGGGGAGCAGCGCCTTTTTCGGCGTGCGCACGACGCGGAACGGCTGGGCGGCATCCCACTCGTCGGCGCCCTCGTACGGGGTCGTGAGAACCGTGAAGGTAGCGGGATCGAGGCGTCGCCACAGCTCCCACAGGTAGGACTGGATGCCGCCGAGCTTGGGCGGGAAGTCGTTGGTGACCAGCAGGTGGGACACGCGGTGGCGGGGCTCCTCGGCGCGGTCAGCGCCGCTCGACCGGCGCGGCCAGCTCGGCGCGCACCAGGGGGTCGGGATCGTGCTCGAGGCCGAGATCGGCCCCGGTCAGCAGGTCGTCGCGCCCCAGGCGGCGGGCGGCCCACACGGCATGGGCACGCACGAGCGCGTCGGGGGCCGCGAGCGCCCGGCGCAGCGCGGCGGCGACGCGGCCGTCGGACGGGTCGGCCACGTTGCCGAGCACCACGAGCGCGTTGCGCCGCAGGTAGCGGGCCTGGCGCCGGGGCACGTACCAGCGGCCGTGGCGATCGAGCAGCTCGTCGTCGCCGGCGGCCAGCAGGTCGAGCAGGTCGACCGTGGCCTGGGCCTGGCCGCTGGCCGCCGGGGCGACCACGGTGCGGTCGACCCGCCGGTTGGGCGGGCACACCTCCTGGCAGTCGTCGCACCCGTAGAGCCGGTCGCCCAGCGCCACCCTGTGCTCGCGGGGGAACGCCCCCTCGATCTGCAGGAGCCAGGCCAGGCACCGCCGCGCGTCGACGACGCCCGGGGCAACGATCGCACCGGTGGGGCAGCCCTCGAGGCAGCGGGTGCAGGTGCCGCAGCCGTCGGGCACGCGCTCGGACGTGGGGGCCAGCGGCGCGTCGGTGATGACCGTGCCCAGCACGAACCAGCTCCCCTCGCCGGGGAGCAGCAGGTTGGCGTTCTTGCCGTACCAGCCGAGGCCCGCCCGGTAGGCCGCCTCGCGGTCGACCAGCGCGTTGTCGTCGGCCACCACCCGGGCCCGCCAACCCTCGGCCTTGAGGGCGCGGGCGATGACGGTGAGCGCGGCCTTGAGCGGCTGGTAGTGGTCTTCCCAGGCGTAGCGGGCGACCCGCCCCGCCGGCGCCGACGGCTCGTCGGGTTCGGGCGCCGACGCGACCGCCCGGCGATAGCTGCGGGCGGCGACGACCAGCGCCCGGGCATCCGGCACCGCCGTCGTCGGGTCGGTCGACCGCTCCGGGTGCAGGTAGGTGAATCGCATGCCGGCGTGGAGGCCGGCCGCCTTTCGCTGCTCGAGGTGGCGGCGGGTGGTGGCGAAGGCGGTCGCCGGGGCGACGCCCACCGCGTCGAGGCCCTGCGCCCGGCCGAGGTCGACCAGATCGGCGGACGCGATGATGCGTCGGGTCGGGCGGACGGCCGTGGGCACCCGGCCATCGTGCCGATCATCGGCCGCGGCGGCAACTTGCGGCGCGGGGCGGGGACGCCCCGGCGCGGGATCGGGTCAGCCTGTGCGGCGGATGTGGCGGAGCCGGGGCAGCAGCCCGGCCCCGGAGAGCAGGCGGATCGCCCGCTCCTCGGCCACGTCGACCACCACGGCCTCGCCGGGCTCGCGCGAGCAGATGAAGGTGACCACGCAGTCGCTACAGGCGTCGGTGCCCTGCATGGCGCACTCGTCGCAGTCGATGGTCAGCGGCTCGCCACCGGGTGGCCCGTGATCGCCGGACGGTCTCGGGGATCGGGGGATGTCGGATCTGGGCACGCACGCCTCCTCGCGGTCGGCCGGCGACCGAACGGCCGCGGGCACCACCCGTGTGACCCTACGGACGGGGTATGACAGCGAAGGGGCGGAGCCGCCGCATGCGTCAGCGGCGCAGGGCGGCGACCAGCTGGCGGGCGTGCAGCAGGTTGGCGCCACGGCGCCGCGAGCCGTCACGCACCCGGTTGTCGCTCGACGCGACGATGACCGGGGTGGCTGCAGGGATGCTGGCCACCAGGTCGATCACCACGTCGTCGGCCTCGACCCCGGGATCGGAGAACCGGACCCGCACCAGCTGGCGGGATGGGGTCGGCACGGACAGCGGCTCGACCTCGGCCCCGTCGAACACGAGCTCGACCTGGGTGGCCGTGCGGGCCGCCAGGTCCGACAGGGCGACGACCAGGCGTCGACGCTGGTCCGCTGCCCGCAGCTCGGGCCAGCCCTCCATCGTCACGTTGTAGCCATCCACGACGAGCACCGCTCCTGGCGTGCGCAGCAGGTGCTCGGCGGCCTCGACCGTGTCGTCGAACATCCCGCCCGGGAGGGCGACGGGGAGGCGACGGGCGCGCGGGGGTCCCGGCTCGACCGCGAGCCCCGTCGCGTCGGCGGCCGCGATCGGGGTCCCGGCGTCGCCGGCGGTGAGCCCGGCGCCCGTCACGGTGGCCCGGAGGGCCGGATCGTCGTCGCCCAGCAGGCGGGCCAGCGCAGCCAGCGCGTCGGCCAGGCCTGCCGCGCCCCTGGCCGCTCGGGCCACCTCGGTGGCGACGTCGGCCACGTCGGCCGGGTCGGCCGGGTCGAACCCTGGGCCCGCAGTCGCTGGAGGTTCGTCGGCCGACACGTCGCGGGCGTCGACCGCGTCGGCAGGTGTGACGTCGCCGCGCGCCCGGGCCTCGGCCTCGAGGGCGCGGATGCGGGCCTTGACGGCGTTGACCTCGGTCGCCCGGTCGACCAGCCGGGACTCGACGTCCTTCAGGTTGCGCACCACGTCGGCCCGGGCCGCGGTGAGGTCGACCACCATGCCCTCGAGCTCGACCGCGCGCGCCTCGGCCGTGGCCCTCGCCGCGTGCTCGTGCGCCAGTTGTGCGCGCACGTCGTCGAGCTCGGCGAGGCGCTCCGACGCCTCGGTCGCGGCCCGCAGCGCCGCCGCCTGGGCGGCGGCCAGCTTCCTGGTGGCGGCGCGCTCCTCGCGCTGCTCGACCAGGTCGGCCGCCCGGGCCGCGGCGGTGGTCTCGAGGTCCGCCAGCTCCAGTGCCCAACCCTCGGGCCGCGTCAGCCACAGCCATCCGGCCCGCCCCACCTCGTCCTCCTCGACCGCAGCGGCCACGCGGGCGCGGAACTCGTCGTCGCGATCGACAACGCGGGCGATGGCTTCGAGCGAGCGCGACGTCAGCTTGGCGAAGGTCAGGTAGCGCCGCAGCGCCGGCGGAGGCAGGACGACCGGGTCGGCCGTGAGGCCGGCGCGGGCGACGGCGAGCGCTGACTCGACCGCCGGACGGATGACGCCCGCCGGATCGCTCAGGTCGCCCCCGAGCCCTCGGGCGCCGGTGCGTCGCCGACCGGGTCGAGCGCGCGCTCGTCGACGTGCTCGACCGCGGCACCGGTGCCGCACCAGCGGCAGGTGACCTCGTCGACCCGCTCGTCGAGCACGGTCTCCTCCTCGATCCGGAGGTCGCCGCCCACCGTGTAGTGGTGGTAAGCGCGGGTGCGGCGCGAGGTGACCACGTCGAAGCGGGTCAGGTTGCCACAGGCCGAGCAGCGGTATCGGTTGGCCACGGGCGCAGCCTACCGAGCACGGGCAGGCGAACTCCCGTACGACCGGCTCGCCGGGAACGTTTGTTCCGCCAACGTGTGTTCGCTATCGTCGGCCGGGTGCTCCGCAGCTTCGACGACCTGGGCACGCCCTTGCACGAGGTCACGTTCTGCGTCGTCGACCTCGAGACCACGGGCGCGTCGGCCGACACCTGCGAGATCACCGAGGTCGGGGCGGCCCGCTTCCGCGGCGGCGAGTGCCTGGGCACGTTCCAGACGCTGGTCGACCCGGGCGCACCCATCGCCCCGGGGGTCAGCGCGCTCACCGGCATCACCGACGCGATGGTGCGGGCCGCTCCCCCGCTGTCCCAGGTCCTGCCCACGCTGGCCGAGTTCGTCGGCGGGTCTGTGCTCGTCGGCCACAACCTGCGCTTCGACGTGTCGTTCCTCGATGCCGCCCTGGTGGCCGGCGACCGGTCGCCGGTGGGGTTGCGCACGGTCGACACGGTGGCCCTGGCGCGCCGCCTCGTGCGCGACGAGGTGCCCGACTGCCGCCTGGGCACGCTGGCCCGCCACCTCGGCCTCGACCACCAGCCCACGCACCGGGCCCTCGACGACGTGCTCGCCACGGTCGACCTGCTGCACTTCCTGCTCGAGCAGGCGGCCACGTTCGGCGTCACCGTGCTCGACGACCTGCTGCAGCTCCCGCGGCTGGCCGCCCACCCCCAGGCCGCCAAGCTGCCGCTGACCAACCGCCTGCCCCGCGCGCCTGGCGTCTCCGTGTTCCGCGACGGGCAGGGCCGGGCGCTCCACGTCGGCAGCGCGCCCGACGACCTGCGGCGCCGGGTGCGGTCGCTGTTCTCGGGCGACGACCAGCGCACGGCCGGGCCGCTGCTGCGCGAGGTGCACGCCATCGACCACCTGGCCTGCGCCTCGTCCCTCGCCGCCGAGGTGGCCGAGATCAGGCTCGTCCAGGCGCTGCGGCCCCGGCGGTCCCCCCGGTTCTCCGGTTGGCGCAGCTACCGCTACGTCAAGCTCGGCGTCGGGCGGGCGGCCCGCCTGTCGGTCGCCCGCACCCCCGGCCCCGGTCCCGCGCGCTACCTCGGCCCCCTGCCCTCGGCCGCCGCGGCCCGGGCCGTGATCGACGCCGTCGATCTCGCCGCCGGTCCGCAGCCGAGCGACCTGTTCGACGATCCCGCGCTGGTGCTGTCTCCCCTGCACCGGCGCGTGGCCGAGGCGATCGATGCCGGGCGCCCCGCGGCCGCCGTCGCGCTGCGCGAGATGGCCGACGCCGTGGTCGACGCCGTCGGCCGGCAGCGCTGGTTCGAGTCGCTGCGCCGGGCCGAGCGGGTGGTGCTCGGCATCGCCGGAGACGAGGGCGCACGCGTCGAGTTGGCGCGTGGGCGGCTTGTGTGGCCCGGAGCCGGCCAGGCCGCGTGCGACGACGCCCCTGCCCCGACCGTGGGCCTCGAGCACCGGCTGGCGTTCGGTGCGGTCGACCTGCCACCCGACGACGGTCCGCTGCCCCCGGCGATGGCCGACGAGCTGACCTGCGTCGCCGCCTGGCTCGACCGGCACGCCCACCGCCTACGGCCCCTCCGCGTCGACGGCGAGCTGTCGAGCTCGCTGCCCGCGGCGTCACCGCGCCCGCAACCGACGGGTCTACGCTGCGCGGCGTGTTGACCGCCTTCGTGCTCATCCACGCCGAGCCCGACCGCATCGCCGACCTGGGGCCGGAGATCGCCGACGTCCAGGGGGTGGCCGAGGTCTACTCGGTCACCGGCGACCTCGACCTGGTGGCCGTCGTGCGTGTGCGACAGCACGACGAGCTGGCCGAGGTGGTCACGCGCCACATCTCGGCGCTCGATGGCATCCTGCACACCACCACGATGATCGCCTTCCAGGCGTACTCGCAGCACGACCTCGACTCGATGTGGAACCTGGGCATCGACTGACAGGATCGACGGTCGTCACGCACGCGGCGCGGCGACGGCACCCACCAGCACGTTGATCAGGACCTCCCACGGCTCGGCCCGGGGACGGCCGAGGTCGACGGCCCCGAACAACAGGAAGCCGAACCCGACCGCGTGGCAGAACCGCACGATGGACAGCGTGTCGAGCGACGGGTCGATGCCCCCGGTGCGCTTGGCCTCGTCGACCAGCGTGGTCAGCTCCTCGGTGCGCTCCTCGATGACCCGGCGCAGCATCACGGCCACCTCGGGGTCGCGTCGGGCGGCGACGAAGGCCTCGAGCAGCAGCGCCTGGCCGTTGTCGAACTCCTCGGTGACCAGGTGCGACCCGACCGTGGTGATGATGTCGGTGGCGTTGCCCTCGAACCGGTTCTCGGCGAAGAGCTGCTCGAACTCGTCGTCTGACTGCGCCTCGATGGCGGCCAGCAACAACTCGGCCTTGCCGCGGAAACGGCCGTAGATGGCACCCGTCGTGAACCCGGCTCGCTTGGCGATCTCCTGTACGCCCGCCCTGTCGTAGCCCTTCTCGGCGAACACGTCGGCCGCCGCGGCCACCAACCGGTCGCGCGTGGGGTCGCCAGACGGCTTGACCGGTTCGGACACCACCTCGTCAGTCAAGAACAGGGGTTATCGCGCGTCAAGCCGGACCGCGGCCGGCGGTCATGCAGCGTTGGACGCCGAGACCAGGCGGTCGAGTGCGGTGGCCGCCCCACCGTCGTCGATGGCGGCGCGGGCGACCTCGAGACCGGCGGGAAGGTCGTCGACGATGCCGGCCGCCACCATGCCGGCGGCGGCGTTCAGGGTCACGATGTCGCGGTGCGGCCCGTGCTCTCCGTCGAGCACCCGGCGGGCCAGCGTCGGCGTTGGTGGCCGGATCGCCGCCGACCACCGACTCGGCCGGCGCCCGCTCGATCCCGAGCGCCGTCGGGTCGACCTCGTAGCTGCGGACATCGCCGTCGCGCAGCTCGACCACGCGCGATGTGGTCGAGATGGTGAGCTCGTCGAGGCCGTCGTCGCCGTGCACGATCAGCGCCCGCGCCGGCGCCGCGTGCCGCCAGCACGCCGACCATGCGCTCGGCCATGGTGCCGTCGGCCACGCCGATCATGAGGTGGCGGGCGCCCGCCGGGTTGGCCAGCGGTCCCAGGATGTTGAAGACCGTGGGGATGCCCAACTCGCGCCGGGTAGGCCCCGCGTGGCGCATCGCCGGGTGGTAGCGGGGGGCGAAGCAGAAGCCGATGCCGGCCTGGGCCACGCACCGGGCGACATCGTCGGGTCCGCAGTCGATGCGCACGCCCAGGGCCTCGAGCACGTCGGCGCTGCCGGCCGACGACGACGCCGCCCGGTTGCCGTGCTTGCACACGCGCCCGCCGGCACCCGCCACGACCAGGGCCGACAGCGTGGAGACGTTGATGGTGTGGGCGCGGTCGCCCCCGGTGCCGACGACGTCGACCACGGGCGTGCCCGTGGGCAGCTCGACCCGCTCGGCGGCGTCGAGCATGGCCTGGAGCAGGCCGGTGAGCTCGTCGACCGTCTCGCCCTTCATGCGCAGGGCGACGATGAACCCGGCGATCTGCGCAGGGGATGCCGCGCCCTCGAGGATCTCGGACATCGCGGTGCGGGCCTGGTCGGACGACAGGTCGCCACGGGCCGACAGCACGCCCAGCACGGCCGGCCACCCCGCGAACGTCACGGCGAGCCCGTCACGACGCGCGGCGGCGTTGCCGGATGATGCGCCGACGCTCGCGCTCGGTCGCACCACCCCAGACGCCCTCCTTCTCGCGCACGGCCAGGGCGTGCTCGAGACAGGCTTCGCGGACGGGACAGCTGTCGCACACGTCCTTGGCGTCGTCGGCCTCTTCCTCAGTGGCCGGGTAGAAGATCAGCGGGTCGAGCCCGCGGCAGGCAGAATGCTGGCGCCAGGTCTGCTTCATGGTGGCGGGAATGTCTCCCCTGTGACTGGATTCGACGGTGTGCACGGCCCCCGGCGTCGCCCCATGGACGAGCCCCGACCGGAGTCTCTGTTTCCGGGGAGGCCGCGCGCAAACCCGCACGCAACGGAGCGGTCACACTGGCCCGCCACCGGAGGACGGCCGATCTTGGCACCCGTTCCCGGCGTCCGCAAGGGCCTATCCGGGCAGGTCCGGCCGTTGATGCCGCCGCCCGGCCGGGGCGCCCGCGCCGGCCTCAGCCGCCGTCGCGGAGATCGGCCGCCAGCTGGGCCAGCGTGTCGTCGGCGAGCGGGGTGTCCACCGCGTACTGCGCGTGATCGGCCACCAGCGCCACCGGGCCGGTGGCGAAGCGCTCGACCTGGTCGGGGGTCAGCTCCCAGCGCACGTAGTGCACGGACGCGGTGATCTCGTCGCGGGTGAGCTGCTTGCCGTGGTCCTCGTCGACGACGGCTCGCACGAGCTCGCCGTCGGGCAGGCGGAGCGCCACCGATTCGCTCGATGCCGACCAGCTTGGGCAGCCACTCCACGCAGAGCGTCCTTGGAGGTGAGCTCGATGAACAGCGTGGCGCACAGCTGGCCGGGCTCGGGGATGAGCGGGTTGTAGATGTCGCAGCTCGCTCTCGATGGCCTCGTCGCTGATGAGCTTCTCGACCCGCGCCATCTCCTGGATCTGGAAGCGGATGGTGTCGCGGTTCTCGAACAGCAGGGTGACGAAATCGCCGAGCGGCCACCCGGCGCCGGCGCTTGAGGGCGATGACGTCGCGCGCGGAAGTCGTCGCGCTCGCGCTCGTAGGCGCGCAGGTCGGCGATGTCGTCGAGGGTCAGCTTGCTCATGTGGGTGCGGTCCTTGGAGGAGGTCAGGCAGGAGGGACGGATCAGTCTTCGGGGATGCCGTAGGCGCGGGCGACGATCGACAGCGGGTGCAGCGGGGTGCGCGCCCGTCTCCTGCACGATGCCGCCGTTGGCCAGGTGGCAGTCGCCGGCCACGACGTCGCCGCCCGCCTTGTCGATGGCCTTGCCCATCTTCTTGGCCACCTGGCGCGAGGCCTCGTAGTTCTCCTGGCGGTAGCCCCACGTGCCGTCGATGGCCGAGCACTCGGCCACGACCGTGATCTTGGCGCCGGTGAGCTTGATGAGGTCACGGCTCTTGAGGCCGATGTTCTGGGCCCGCAGGTGGCAGGGCGCGTGGTAGGTGACCGTCGTCGGGCACCTCGCCGGCGAAGTCGGTGTCGAGCTCGGTGCCCTCGCCCTTGTGCACCTTCATCAGGTACTCGGCCGCGTCGTAGGTGTGCTCGGCCACCAGCTCGCGCGTCGGCCCCGCCGATGTAGTCGTCGTAGTCGTTCTTGAGCACGTAGCCGCAGGTGGGCTGGGGCACGACCACGACCGGGTCGTCGCCTCGGCCTGCGCGTCGCGGATGGCGTCGGCCAGCACCGTGACGTTCTTGCGGCCCTGCTTGCGGAAGTTGTCGACGTCACCGGAGTGCAGCCACGGCGCACCGCAGCACACCTGGCCCGTCGGGCAGCGAGCACTCGATGCCGTTGCGCTCGTACACCTGCACCAGGTCCTGGCCGACCTGCGGGCGCCTGGTACTCGACGAGGCACGTCGGGAACAGGACGGCGCTGCCCTGGCGCTGCGGGTGATGCTGTCGGTGCCGGTCGACGGAGGCGCTTGCGCAACCAGGTCGAGAACCGCTGCCGGGCGTACGGCGGCAGCACCCGCTCGCTGGCGATGCCGGCCACCTTCTCCATGAGCTTGCGGCCGCGTGCCGCCGGGCTTGTCGACGACCTTGTTGACCAGCGGGGGCGAGCCGTCGTGTTGACCTTGCCCGACCAGGTCGGTGCGGCCCGAGCGCCTGGTCGGTCAGCCGGGTCGCTGCACCTGCTTCTTGCGGGTCTGGTGCAGCGACCTGCTCGGCGCGCAGCATGAGCCGCGGGAAGTCGAGCTCCCACTCGTGCTGGCCGGGGATGTACGGGCAGTTGACGTAGCAGAGCTTGCAGTGGAAGCACTCGTCGACGACCTGGTCCTGCTCGGCGGCCGTCAGCTTGGCCGACGTCCTGGTCGTCGTGCGGTCGATCGACCTCGAACAGCGTGGGGAACGCCGTGCAGAACTTGAAGCACAGCCGGCACCCGTGGCACAGGTCGTAGACCCGGGTCATCTCCTGCCGGAGGTCGGCCTCGTCGAAGTACCGGGGGTGGAACGGATCGTACGTCGTGGTCATGGAACCCTCAGGCGGCCGGGCGGGTGGGGCGATCAGCGGGGACGACGGTGGCTGGACAGCACTCGGGTCCCGACGGGAGCGCCCCGCCGGGACCCGAGCACGGCTGTCAGGAGATGTTCTCGAGGCCCTGCGGTGAAGCGGCCGGCGTGGCTCTTCTCGGCGCGGGCCAGCGTCTCGAGCCACTCGCCGATCTCGTCGAAGCCCTCGTCGCGAGCGGTCTCGAGCGAAGCCCGGGTACATCTCGGTGTACTCGTAGGTCTCGCCGGCGATGGCGGACTTGAGGTTGTCCTCGGTGGCACCGACCGGCTCGCCGGTGACGGGGTCGCCGACCTCGGCCAGGAAGTCGAAGTGACCGAACGCGTGACCGGTCTCGCCCTCGGCGACCGAGCGGAACAGGGCAGCGACGTCGGGGTAGCCCTCGACGTCGGCCTTCTGCGCGAAGTACAGGTAGCGGCGGTTGGCCTGGCTCTCGCCGGCGAACGCTTCCTTCAGGTTCTCTTGGGTCTTGCTGCCCTGAATCTCAGGCACTGCTTGCCTCCTGCAATGGGTTGTGCGGGGGTGGTGACGCAGACCGGTCGTCGACACGCGTCGTCTCGCCCGCCGCCGTGCAGTCACGGCAGCGCCCGCGGAAGACGATCTCGGTCGCGTCGACCGTGAACCCGAACGCCGCGGCGTCGGGCACGGTGACGCCGGGGAACTCGGCCTCGACGTCCTGCACCCGGCCGCACACGATCGCACACGAGGTGGTGGTGAGGGTCGATGTTGGGGTCGAAGCGCGCCGAGCCGGTGCCGAGGTCGATCGCCTGGATCTCGCCCATGGCGGCCAGGTCGTTGAGCGTCTGGTAGACGGTGCGCAGCGAGATGGCGGGCATCTCGCTGCGGACGGTGTCGAAGACCGCCTCGGCGGTCGGGTGCACGGTCGATGTCGTGGAGCACCCGGAAGATCGTCTGGCGCTGAGGCGTGATCTTCGAGCCCTCGCGCCCGGAAGATCTGGGTGAGCTCCTCGGGTGACCGCACGAGGCGCAAGCTATCGGCACGCGTTGCTGATTTGCAACGATTGTTGATTAATGAAGCGTGCCTTACGCACGGACACGACGCCGGCACGACGCACCGGCAGGGCGCGCTGACGTTCTGGCGGCACCGTTAGGCTTTCTCAGCGATCCCCAGGAGCCGCCAGCCATGCCCCTCGGCACGTTCGACCGCAATGAGAACATCGCCCGCCTGGGCGTCGGCACCTTCGACGTGCTCGTCATCGGCGGCGGCATCACCGGCGCCGGCGTCGCCCTCGACGCCGCCGCCCGCGGGCTGCGCACCGCCCTCGTCGAGCGCGACGACTTCGCCTCGGGCACGTCGTCGAAGTCGTCGAAGCTGGTGCACGGCGGCCTGCGCTACCTGCAGCAACGGCGACGTCCGCCTCGTGTACGAGGCGCTGCACGAGCGCCAGCGGCTGCTGCACAACGCCCCGCACCTGGTCAAGGTGCTCCCGTTCCTCATCCCGGTGTTCACGGGCAAGGACGGCATCATCCCCAAGCAGCTGGCCCGGGCGCTCGGCTCGGCCATGTGGATGTACGACCTCACCGGCGGCGTGCGCATCGGCAAGCTGCACACGCCGGCTCAAGGCCGACGCCGCCCGCGCCCACATGCCGACGCTGCCCGGCGACCGGCTGGCCTGCGGCGTACCTGTACTACGACGCCCAGACCGACGACGCCCGGCTCACCCTCACCATCGCCCGCACCGCCGCGCTCGACTACGGCGCCGCCGTCGTCAACCACGCCGCCGTGACCGGGCTACGCAAGCAGGGCGACCGGGTGGCGGGTGCCCACGTCGACACGGGCACCGACGGCGGCGCAGGTCGACGTGTCGGCCCGCGTCGTCGTCAACGCCACCGGCGTGTGGGCCGACGACGTGCGGGCCCTCGACGAGGGCACCCACCCCGACACCATCCGCCCCGCCAAGGGCATCCACATCACCGTGCCGTGGCACAAGGTGCGCAACGACATCGCCGCCGTCGTGCCCGTGCCCAAGGACCGGCGCTCGGTCTTCGTCGTGCCGTGCCGGGCGACGACGGCACGGTGGCGGCCGGCTCGGTCACCTACATCGGCACCACCGACACCGACTACGACGGCGCCGTCGACGACCCGCAGTGCACGGCCGACGACATCGCCTACCTGCTCGGCGCCATCAACCACTCGGTCAGCGAGCCGCTCGACCGAGAGCGACGTCATCGGCACCTGGGCCGGGCTGCGGCCGCTGGTCAGCGACGCAGGCAGCAGCCGCACCGCCGACCTGTCGCGCCGCCACCGCGTGCCGACGTCGGACAGCGGCATGGTCACCGTCACCGGCGGCAAGCTCACCACCTACCGCGAGATGGCCGCGGACACGGTCGACGCCGCCGTCGCGCGTCCTCGGCGACCCGCTGTCGCGCCGCGCCGGCCGCAGCCGCACCCGCAAGCTGCGGCTGCGCGGCGCCGACGGCTGGGAGCAGGCGGCCGACGCCGACCTGCACCTGGCCGACCGCTACGGCGGCGAGGCCGGCGGTGCTGGCCGCGATGATCGCCGGCGACCCCGCGCTGGGCGAGCCGCTCGTGCCCGGCCTGCCCTACCTGCGGGCCGAGGCGCTCTACGCCGCCCGCTACGAGATGGCGACGTCCCTCGACGACGTGCTCTCCCGCCGCACCCGCGCCCGCCTGCGCGACCGCGACGCCACCGCCGCGGCCGCCGACGACGTGGCCGCGCTCGTCGGCGCCGAGCTGGGCTGGTCCGACGCCGAGCGGGCGGCACAGGTGGCCGCCTACCGCGAGGCGTCCGAGCGCGAGCGCCTGGTGCCCGGCCTGCCCGAGATCGCCGCCCTGGCCGGCGGGGGCTGACGACGGTGGACGGGGAACGCCGGACCACGACAATGCCAGCGAGGACCAGACGATGAGCTCGCCGCACCCGCTCCCGGCCGTCGGCCCCGGCGCGCCCACCCCGCCGATCGAGATCGCCGGCGGCGCGGCCGCGGCCTCCGCCCGGCTGGATGCCGAGCGGGTCCAGGTGAGCGACGACCTGTTGGCCCGGCTGCGCGACGCCTGCGCCCAGGTGACCGTCGAGCCGGCGGCCCTGGCCGAGGCCAGCCGCGACTGGTGGCCCCTCGCCATGGCCTGGGCCACCGACGGCCAGGTGGCCGCGCTGGCCGCCGCGGTGGCCCGGCCCACCGACGCCGACCAGGTGGCGGCCGTGCTCGCCCTGTGCCACGAGGCCCGGGTGCCCGTCACCGCCGCCGGCGGGCGCAGCGGCGTGTGCGGTGCGTCGGTGCCGCTGCACGGCGGCGTGGTCCTCGACCTCACCGCCATGGCCGGCATCGTCGACGTCGACGCCACGTCCGCTGGTCCTCGACGTGCTGCCCGGCACGTTCGGCGACGTGCTCGAGGACGACCTGCGGGCGCACCACGGCGCCACGCTGGGCCACTGGCCCCAGTCGGTGGCGCTGTCGACGGTCGGCGGGTGGCTGGCGTGCCGCTCGGCCGGCCAGCTCTCCAGCCGCTACGGCAAGATCGAGGACATCGTGCTCGGGCTGGACGTCGTGCTGGCCGACGGGCGGCAGATCACCACGGGCGGATGGCCCCGGGCAGCCGTCGGGCCCGACCTGACGCAGCTGTTCGTGGGCAGCGAGGGCACGCTCGGCATCATCACCGGCGCCCGCCTGCGCCTGCACCCCGCCCCCCGCCGCGAGCGCCGCGGTGCCTGGCTGCTGGGCACGTTCGACGTCGGGCTCGCCGCCATGCGCCGCATCATCCAGCGGGGCGCCACGCCCGCCGTGCTGCGGCTGTACGACGCCGCCGAGGCCGACCGCACCTACCAGACCGGTGACCGCGCCCTGCTACTGGCGCTCGACGAGGGCGACGGCGCGCTGATCGACGCGACGTTCGAGGTGATCGCCGAGGAGTGCGAGATCGAGGCCGGTGGCCACCGGAGCGGCGAGGCGCACGTCGACCACTGGCTGGCCCACCGCAACGAGGTCGCCGCCCTCGAGGCGCTGACCAGCAAGGGCTACACGGTCGACACCATGGAGGTCTCGGCCTCGTGGTCGGCCCTGCCCGGCATCTACCGGGCCACGCTCGACGCGCTGCTGGGCGTCGAGGGCACCATCGCCGCATCGGCCCACCAGTCGCACAGCTACCCGTCGGGCGGGTGCCTCTACTTCACCTTCGCCGGCCAGGTCGACGCGGACCGACGTGACGCCTACTACCGCGAGCTGTGGGACGCCGGGCAGCGGACGGTCCTCGCCCACGGGGGCGCGCTGAGCCACCACCACGGCGTGGGCCTCAACCGCGGTCGGTTCGTCGCCGAGGCCCTGGGGCCGGCCGTCGACGTGCTCGCGGCCACCAAGGCGGCGCTCGACCCCCACGGCATCCTCAACCCGGGCAAGCTCGGCCTCCCCTCCCCCTGGGCCGCTCCCCCCGGCTGGTGACCCGTATCCCGGCCGCCTCGTCCCTCGGGGTCGAGATCAGGCAGACTCCGTCCTCGTGACTGACGCTTCGCCAGGATCGATCCTGGTCGTCGACGTGGGCACGTCGGGCCTGCGGGGCGCGATCGTGCGACCCGACGCCTCGGTCGACTCCGCCCACTACCGCCGCGTCCTGCCCACGTCGCCGGCACCGGGCCTGGTCGAGTTCGACCCGACGGCCATGGCCGACGCCGCGCTCGACGTCGCCCGTGCGGCCCTGGGCGAGGGCGGGCCGGTCGCCGCCGTCGGGATCACCAACCAGCGCGCGTCGACCATCGTGTGGGACCGGGCCACGGGCCAGCCCGTCGGCCCCGGGCTGGGCTGGCAGGACCTGCGCACCGTGGGCGACTGCCTCGTGTGGCAGGGCGAGGGCCTGCGCTTCGCCCCCAACGAGTCGGCCACCAAGGTCGCCCACCTGCTCGACCAGGCCGACCCCGAGCGCGGGCGCGACCTGTGCGTCGGCACCGTCGACACCTGGATCGCCTGGCACCTGTCGGGCGGCGCCCTGCACGTCACCGACCAGTCGAACTTCGCCGTCACCGGCCTGTGCGCCGGCGACGGCACCGACTGGGACGACAAGGCGCTGCGACGCGCTGCGCATCCCCCGCGTCGCCCTCCCCCGCGTCGTCGACTCGAGCGGCGTCGTGGGGCCGGCCACCGCGCTCGACGGCTCGCCGCCCATCGCCGCCCTGGTCGGCGACCAGCAGGCCTCGCTCGTGGGCCAGGGCTGCGTGCACCCGGGCATGGCCAAGATCACGTTCGGCACCGGCGGCATGCTCGACGTGTGCGTGGGTCCCGACCGGCCCCGCTTCGCCCGCCAGGGCGGGCACGGCACGTTCCCCATCGTCGCCTGGCGCCGCGGGGGCGCCACCATGTGGGGCGTCGAGGCGATCATGCTGGCGGCCGGCGCCAACATCGAGTGGCTGCGCGACGACCTGGGCGTCCTCGACACGGCCGAGCAGTCGCACGACGTGGCGGCGGCCTGCGAGACGTCCGACGGGGTTGTGTACGTGCCGGCGCTGCTGGGCCTGGGCACGCCCCGCTGGGACTACGGCGCCCGCGGCACGCTGCTGGGCATCACGCGGGGCACCGGCCGGCCCCAACTGGTGCGGGCCGTGCTCGAAGGGGTGGCCCACCGGGGGGCCGACCTGGTCGAGGCCACCGAGGCCGACACCGGTCTGACCCTCCCCCGCCTGCGGGTCGACGGCGGCATGAGCGACAACCCCACGTTCGTGCAGGCGGTGGCCGACGCCACCGGGCGGTCCGTCGAGGTGTCGCCGGAGCGCGAGGCCACCACCCTCGGCGCCGGGTTCCTCGCCGGACTGGCCGTGGGGACGTGGTCGGGGTGGGACGAGCTGGCCGACACCTGGCGGCCGCGCGCGGTCGTCGAACCGGCCCGCGACCTCGATCGCGACCGGTGGCGCGAGGCTGTCGGGCGCGCCGCGGGGTGGGAGCCCGACCTCAGCGCCATCAGTTTCTGAGTTCGTTGAGTGCAATGCATGTCCGATGAGCGATCCGCCCGACGGGCGGCGACGTACCACGAGTGCAGTCACGGCGGTGCCGAGGCACCGGAGCCCGAAGGGTGGAGCGAGATGGCAGGTTCACGGCGCAAGCTCGGCGTGATCGCCGCGTCGGCGGTGGTCGTGCTGGCGGTGATCGGGTTCGCCGGGTGGTGGTTCCTCATCCGCGACGACGCGCCGCCCGAGGCCGACCTGGACACGGCCAGCGAGACGCTCGACGAGCAGGGCGACAGCGCCGCCGCGGGCGACGGCATCGAGGGCGAGTGGACGGTCGACACCTCGGTCGGCTCGTTCGACGACTTCAGCGGGACGTGGGCGGGCTACCGGTTCGACGAGGAGCTGGCCGGCGTCGGCACCAACACGGCCGTGGGTCGCACCCCGAACGTGACGGGCTCCATGACGGTCGAGGGCGGCGAGGTGACAGCGGTGGACGTCGAGGTCGACCTGACGACGCTGCAGAGCGACAGCGGCACCCGCGACGGTGCGCTGGGGACCCGGGGACTCGAGTCCGATCGGTTCCCGACCGCAACGTTCACGCTCACGTCGCCGCTGGCGCTGCCCGCGGGCGTCGACTCGGGCGAGCGGGCCACCGCCCAGGCCACGGGCGACCTCACAATCCACGGGGTCACCAAGGAGGTGGCGCTCGACGTCGAGGCCGAGCTGTCCGGCGGCACCACCGCGGTGGTCGGCCAGGCCCCCGTGTTGCTCACCGACTTCGACATCGAGGCTCCGACCGGGTTCTCCGTGCTGTCGATCAAGGACGAGGGCACCTTCGAGTTCCAGCTCTTCCTCACCCGGGAGTGACCGGTCGGACGAGCGGGGTGGGGTGAACCGAACCGCTGGTCCGGTGGGTCCCCCCATTGGCTCGACCGGCGCGATGCAGGACCATGACCGCATGGCTGCTCCCCCGGCTGCTCCCGACACACGCACCGGCGCCCACGAGCTCGCGGGCGGCCGGTCGGCGGCCCCCGGCCGGTCGACGCTCGCCACGTTCCTGCGGGCCCCCGTCGCCGCGCAGACCTGGCGGGCGTACCTCTACCTCATCGTCACCGCTCCCCTGGCGCTGGGGGCGTTCATCACGCTCGCCGTCTTCACCTGGTTCGGCGTGCTCCTCTCCATCGCCCTCGTCGGGATCCCGCTGCTGGCCCTGATCGTGCTGGGCGCCCGCGAGTACGGCGTGGTGCCCCGCGCCCTGGCGCGCGACCTGCTGGGCGAGCCCGTCGAGGCCCCCCGCCGCCGGCAGCCGAAGTCGACCGGCTTCTTCGCCTGGTTGCGGGCGTCGCTGGGCGACCTCGACGGATGGCGGGCCATCGCCTACGTGGTGGTCTCCTTACCGATCACGCTGTTCGGCACCTGGCTGGTGGCCACGACGATGGCATTGGCGCTGGCCATGTTCACCTACCCGGTGCTGTGGCAGGTGCTCGACCCCACCCAGACCGACGCGAACGGCATCGTGCGCCACTCGGCCATGCAGTTCGGCGAGTTCTACATCGACACGTGGCCGCGGGCCCTGGGCGTCTCGGCGCTGGGCCTGGCCGCGCTGTTCGTCATCCCGTGGCTGGCCCGGGCCGCCACCACCGTCGACGGGCTGCTGGTGCGGGGCCTGCTCGGCCCCACCCGGATCTCCGAGCGGGTCGACGACCTCGAGGCCACCAGGGCTCACGCCGTCGACGATTCGGCGGCCACCCTCCGGCGCATCGAGCGCGACCTGCACGACGGCACCCAGGCCCGCCTGGTGGCCCTGGCCATGCACCTCGACATGGCCAAGGAGAAGCTGGCGGGCGCCGCCGTTGCCGACGGCGCCGCCGACGGCGAGAGCGACGTCGCCCGCGCCCGCGAGCTGCTCGACCAGGCGCACCGCAACGCCACCGAGGCCATCACCGAGCTGCGCGACGTGACCCGGTCGATCCACCCGCCCGCCCTCGACCGGGGGCTCGACGAGGCGCTGACCACGCTGGCGGCCCGCAGCGGCGTCCCCGCCCGGGTCGACACCCGGCTGTCGGTCCGGCCGTCGCCGGCGATCGAGACCATCGCGTACTACTGCGTCGCCGAGCTGCTGACCAACGTGGCCAAGCACAGCGGCGCCGGTCGGGCCACCGTCGAGGTGGCCGACCGCGGTGGCCTGCTGCACGTGCGGGTCACCGACGATGGTCGTGGCGGCGCCCGGGTGGTGGAGGGCGGCGGGCTCGCGGGCC
The DNA here is from genome assembly GCA_963735395.1 of uncultured Acidimicrobiales bacterium. Taxonomy (GTDB): domain Bacteria; phylum Actinomycetota; class Acidimicrobiia; order Acidimicrobiales; family VFJN01; genus ZC4RG19. Next base: position 241,687 of record CAVTKV010000008.1, read on the forward strand.
TGGCCGAGCGGGTGCGCACGGTCGACGGCCGGCTGACGCTGTCCAGCCCCGCCGGCGGGCCGACGGTGGCGACCATCGACCTGCCGCTCGGCGTGTGACGATGGCCGGCATGCGGGTGATGATCGCCGAGGATTCGGCCGTGCTGCGCGAGGGGCTGGCCGGGCTGCTCGCCGACCGGGGGTTCGAGGTCGTCGCCGCGGTGGCCGACGCCGATGCCCTGCGCACCGCCGTCGCGGCCGATCCGCCGGACGTGGCCGTGGTCGACATCCGCATGCCCCCCACTCACACCGACGAGGGGCTGCGGGCCGCCATCGAGCTGCGCCAGCGCCATTCCGGCCTGGCGGTCCTGGTGTTCTCGCAGTACATCGAGACCCGCTACGCCGCCGAGCTGCTCGCCGACCGGTCCGACGGGGTGGGCTACCTGCTCAAGGACCGGGTGGCCCACGTCAACGAGTTCGTCGACGCCGTCGAGCGCGTGGCGGCAGGCGGCACCGCCCTCGACCCCGAGGTCGTCACCCAGCTCCTGGGCGCCAGCCGGCGCACCGACCGCCTCGACAGCCTGACGCCCCGCGAGCGCGAGGTGCTGGGCCTGATGGCCGAGGGCCGCTCGAACGCCGCCATCGCCGCCGCGCTGGTGGTCACGCCCCGGGCTGTGGAGAAGCACGTGGGCAACATCTTCGCCAAGCTCGACCTGCCCGAGTCCGACACCGACCACCGCCGGGTCCTGGCCGTCCTCCGCTACCTCCGCTCGTAGGCCGGGGGTCGGTAGGCTACCGGGTGACGGTGAGCCGGCCAGGTGGCCGCGGCGTCGCTTCGGCGGCGTCGAGGAAAGTCCGGACTCCACAGGGCAAGGGTGCTGGCGAGAGCCAGGACGGGGTGACCTGCCGGTACAGGGCAACAGAGAGCAGACCGCCGATGGCGGGACGCCGGGCGACCGGCAACCCGCACAGGCAAGGGTGAAACGGTGCGGTAAGAGCGCACCAGCGTCGGGGGCGACCCCGGCGGCTGGCAACCCCCACCCGGAGCAAGGCCAAGCGTGGGACGGCCGGCCCGGCCGATGTCCCCAGGTAGGCCGCAAAGATGGATGGCCACCGGGCGGCGACCGCAAGGAACCCGCTCACAGAATCCGGCTTATCGGCCGGCTCACCGTCTCCACCATGTCACCCAGGTGCCCGGCAACCGCCGCCAGGGGCGCGCCCTCCGCCCCGGCCACCGAACGAGCTCACGGCCTGGGGTTCGACTACTCCGACCCGGCGCCAGCCGCGCTCGACGCGGTCGACGCGCTAGGGCGAGCCGACATGGAACGCCGAGCCTTCCTCAAGAGCGCCATGTTCGCCGTCGGCGCATCGATCGCCCCCAGCCGCGACTGGCTGGTCGCCACGATCGAGGACGCCACGGCCTCGACGCGCACGGTCGGCGCCTCCCAGGTGGACGCCATCCGCCGCACGTTCGGCATCTTCCAGGAGATGGACGTCATGCGAGGCGGCGGCCACGCCCGCCACCAGCTCGCGAACTACGTCACCACGGTGGTGACCCCGCTGCTGCGCCAGAACGACCCGGCCACCGAGACCGGCCGTGCCCTCTACGAGGCCGGAGCCGAGCAGCTGTACCTGCTCGGATGGATGGCCTACGACGACGGGCACCACGCGCTCGCTCAGCGCTACCTCGTCCAGGCCCTCCGGCTCGCGCAGGAGGCCCGCTGTCCCGAGCTGGGCGCCCACGTGCTCGCCGGCCTGTCGGATCAGGCCACCCTGACAGGACACCCCGACCAAGGTCTGCAACTCGTCCGGGCGGGACGGGCCGGACTCAGGCGCGGCAACAGCCCGGCGTGCCTAGCCGACCTGTGGGCGCTCCAAGCCCGCGCCGAGACAGCGCTCAGCGACGGGACGGCCGCCGCTCGATCGGTTCTCGAGTCCGAGCGCCAGGCCGCCAACATCGAGTTGGACGACGAACCCGAATGGGCACGATTCATCGACCTCGCATACCTGAACGGCGAGTACGCCCACGCGTTCCGCGACCAGCGCCGCCCCGCCGAGAGCGTCACGTTCGCCACGCGCTCCGCACAGGAAGCGGCGCGCCAGCATCGAGCCCGGCGGGGTTCACTGGCCCACGCCACTCTCGCCCGAGCAGCGCTCATCGACCGTGACGTCGAGGCCGCAGCAGCCGCAGCGACGACCACCGTCGAGCTGGCCGCGACCGTCCGGTCGTCCCGATCAACCGAGGCCGTCCACGACCTACGCACCCGCCTTCGGGACCACGACGGATCACCAGCGGTCGCTGACTTCTTCGAGTTGGCGGACACAATCCTTCCGGTCACTGCCTAGCCCGGATGGTCGCTGGGGATGGTCGCTGGCGCTGTCCTACCGTGATCTGCTGAGCCAACGTCGCCAGCCAGCTGCTGTTCGCCCTGACGCTCGGGGCGTCGGTGCGGGCCTTCGGCGCCCACGCGTCGCTGGCCGACCTGCTGCTGGTGAACACGGGCGCGACGCTGCTGACCGGGGTGGCCCCGGTGCCCGGCGGCATCGGCGTGGCCGAGGCCAGCCTCTCGGCCGGCCTCGTCGCCGTCGGTGTCCCCCAGTCGGCGGCCCTGGCGGCGGCCCTGGTCCACCGCATGTGCACGTTCGACCTGCCGCCGGTGTGGGGCTGGCTCTCGCTGCGATGGCTGGGCCGCCACGGCGACGTCTGACCCGTCACCCCGCCGCGAGCCACTGCTCGAAGGTCGGCCCGACGCGAGGGACATCCGGGCCCGGGAGCAGGCCGCCGCCGGCCGCCAGCCGGGCGTCGGGGTCGTCGGGGTCGCTGACCTCCTCGACCTTCACGCCGAGGCCGCGGTGCTCGGCGAACCGGGTGGCGAGGTCGCCCATGGACTCCTCCCGGGGGCCGGCGACGTCGGTGATCGCAGGGCCGCCTGTCTCGCCGACCATGCCCGCCAGCGTCTCCGCCACCGCCCGGGCGGCGATGGGCTGAGTCCGCATGGTCTGGACGTAGGCCACCTCGCCCTGGGTGCCCCAGGCCAGCAGCTGCTCCACGAACTCGTGGAACTGGGTGGCCCGCAGGACCCGGGTCGGGATGGGGCCGGCCAGCGCCGCCTGCTCGTGGGCGATCTTGGCGGCGCCGTAGCCGCCCGCGTAGCGGTCGGTGCCGACGATCGACACGACGAGCATCTGCCGCACGCCGGCCCGCTGCCCGGCCTCCTGCAGGTTGCGGGTGGCGGTGGTGAAGAAGTCGGTGGCCTCCGCCTGGTCGGGCGACGGGCCGGTGGCGACGTCGACGATCACGTCCACGCCGGCCAGCGCGGCGTCGAGGCCGTCGCCGGTGATGACGTCCACGCCGTGGGTGCGGGAGATCGGGACGACGTCGAAGCCCCGCTCCGCGAGGACGTCGACGACGTGGCGGCCCAGCCGCCCGGTGGCGCCGGCGACCGCGATCCTGGTGGTGGTGGTGGTGTTGGTTGTGTCGTTGGTGCTCATGCCCCGGGTGACCCGGGCGGCCGCGAGAATGTGACCGATGGACGACAAAGACGCCCTGACCAGGCGGTTCGAGGAGCACCGCCCCCGCCTTCGGGCCGTCGCCTACAGGATGCTGGGGTCCTCGGCCGAGGCCGATGACGCCGTCCAGGAGACCTGGGTGCGCTACGCCCGCACCGACACCGGCCACGTCGAGAACCTGGCCGGCTGGCTCTCCACCGTCGTCAGCCGGGTGTGCCTCAACGTGCTGCGGGCCCGCTCGACCCGGCGGGAGGAGCCGCTCGACCCGCACGTCCCCGACCCGGCCGTCACGCCGGCGGCGGGCGGCCTCGACCCCGAGCAGGAGGTGGTGCTGGCCGACTCGGTGGGCCTGGCGCTGCTCGTGATCCTGGAGTCGCTGGGCCCGGCCGAGCGGGTGGCGTTCGTCCTGCACGACATGTTCTCGGTGCCGTTCGACGACATCGCCCCGGTCGTGGACCGCACGCCCGAGGCCACCCGCCAGCTGGCCAGCCGGGCCCGCCGCCGGGTCGAGGGCCGGGCCCCGTCCCCCGGCCGCGACCCCGCCGGCGAGCGGGAGGTGGTGGACGCGTTCTTCGCGGCCGCCCGGGACGGCGACCTCGGCGGCGCTGGTCGCGGTCCTCGACCCGGACGTGGTGCTGCGCTCGGACCGGGGTGCGCTAACCGGCTCGGTCGTCCGTCGGGGACCCGACGCCGTCGCCCGCCAGGCCGCCATGTTCGCCGCCACCGACAGGGTCCTGCGGCCCGTCCTCGTCAACGGTGCGCCCGGCGTCGTCGTGCTCGTCGGCGGCCGGCCGGTGTCGGTCATGGAGTTCACGGTCGCCGGTGGCCGCATCGTCGCCATCGACGCGCTGGCCGACCCCGAGCGGATCAGCCGCCTCGCCCTGCCGTGACACGAACGCCTCGACGTCGGCCCGGGACCGGCAGCGTGATCACCGTCGCGTCGCCCGCGTGGGCGGCGAGGGCCGCCAGGACCCGGGGCCGGCTGTCGCGGCGGTAGTTCCACACCCAGCGGAGGAACTCCCACGACACCCGCTCCGGGCAGCCGGGGGCCTGCACTGGGGTCCCCCGGTTCGCTCGCGAGCCCGGGGAGGTCGTCGTCGGGCCCGGCAAGCTCTGCGGCTCCTTCGGCGGCGATCCACTCCCAGCCCGATCGGAACACCAGAGTGATCCCGGGTCGGTGCCGTAGGTCGTCGAGCTTGCGCGCCGCTCCCCGCGACACGAAGCCGACCATCGCTTCACCGGTCACTGGATGATCGACGATGCCGGCGTTCACGACGGAGGCGCGCGGACGACCGGTCGATCGTTGATCGCCCGCAGCAGGTGGCGGATCGTCAGGCGGGGGGCGGGTCGCTGTGGAGAGTGCCCTCGATGACCGTGACGGCCCGGCCGGACAGCACGACACGGTCGTCGGCCAGGCGCATGCCGACGATGCCGCCGCGCGCGGACGCCTGCTCGCCGGTGAACTCGGTGCGGCCGGTCCGCTCGGCCAGCCACGGGGCGATGACGCAGTGGGCTGCGCCGGTGACCGGGTCCTCGTCGATGCCGAGCGCCGGGGCGAACACCCGCGACACCGAGTCGATGCCAGGGCGGTCGCCCGGCGTCACGGCGGCCACCATGTGACCGCCGAGGGCCAGGATGGCGGTGCGGTCGGGCACGATCGCCCGCACAGCGGCGGGCGACGCCACCTCGACCAGGGTCCACGCCGCGTTGGCGCACACGCCCCGCACCTGGTCGGCGGCCAGCCCGAGCGCCGGGGCCCACTCGGGTGGGTCGGTCACCGGCGTGACCTGGCCTGCCGGGAAGTCGAGCGTGATCTTGCCGTCGTTCGTCGGGGCGCAGGTCAGCACCCCGCTGCGGGTGTGGAACCGGCGGCGGCCCCCCAGCACGTGCGCTGACGCCAGCGTGGCGTGCCCGCACAGGTCGATCTCGGAGGTCGGCGTGAACCAGCGCAGGTCGTGGTCACCGTCGTCGCGGGGCACCAGGAACGCGGTCTCCGACAGGTTGAGCTCGGCGGCCACCTGCTGCATCCAGTCGTCGGTCGTCGCCCCGGCCAGGACGCACACTCCGGCCGGGTTGCCCGAGAACGGGGTGTCGGTGAACGAATCGACGACGGTGACGGCCTGGCCCATCCCGCAAGGCTAGGGCCAACGCCGCCAGACCCTGGTCGAGCTCGTCAGCCCAGGTGGGCAAGCTCGTTGAACGCCCGTAGGGAGGGTGTGCCGCCGGCCACGCCGATGCGGGTGATCGACGCCGGCGCCACCCACATGCGCCACGCGGCCTCGTCGCCGACGCCCAGGGCCCACGCCACCGCGGCCTTGATCGGCGACACGTGGCTGACCACGATCACGTCGCGATCACGTGCCTGGTCGACCAGCGCCTCGCACGCCTCACGCACGCGGGTGCCGAGGGCGGCGAGCGACTCGCCACCGGGCGGGCGCCACGTCACGTCAGACCGCCACGACGCCCAGATGTCCGCCGGGACCTCGGCGAGAGGGCGCCCGTCGAGGTCGCCGTAGTCGAGCTCTATCCACCGCTCGTCGACGTCGACCGACGCCGACACCGACGCCGCCGCAGCGATCGCTTCGGCCGTCTGACGGCAGCGGCCGAGCGGGCTGGTGATGACGCGTGCCACGTCCAACGGCGCACACGCGCCGGACAGGGCTGCGGCCTGCCGCATGCCTTCGTCGTCCAGCGGCGGGTCGGCGTGGCCCAGCAGCAGCCCGCTGGCGTTGGCCGCGGTGCGGCCGTGGCGGACGATCACGATCACGGGCGCGCCCTCCCTGCACGTCGCCCCGCGCCCCCGCCGAAGGTGGTTCTCGGCGCGGTTTCGGCGCGGTCACGGCGCCGCCACGTCGCGGTCGAGCTGGCCGGTGCGCACGAACCGCTGGCGTCGGGCGGGCTCGAACAGCCGGAACCGGCGCCAGCACCACCACAGCGCCGCCGCGCCCGCGACCTCGAGCACGACGTCGAAGCCTCCCCGGGCCAGCTCGGGCAGGCGGGCGTCGCTCCAGGCCAGGCCCGCGAACGGCCACCAGAACGCCCGGGTGTCGGTCCAGATCCCGTCGAGCAGCAGGTGGATGAACACGCCGATGGGGATCGCCACCAGCCGCCGTTGCACCAGCCGCCGCCGAGGCGTCAGCAACATGGCCAGCCCCAGCAGCGCCGCCGCCCCGGTCAGGCTGTGCAGCACCCGGGGCGACCCGAACGGCAGCTCGACCAGCGGGAGCAGCGCCCCCACCATGACCAGCCGGTAGTCGACGGCCGGGCTGCGGAACACCAGCCACACCAGGACGAACGAGCCACCCGCGAACCAGAGGAACACCCGAGACGACCGCCCGGGTCAATCGCGTACGAGGAGGCGCCCGCACTCTTCGCAGTGCACGATCTCGTCGACGCCCAGCTTGCGGATGCGGTCGACCTCGACCGCGGAGAGCGCCAGGTGGCACCCCTGGCACGTCGACCCCACCAGCCGGGCCACGGCGACGCCGCCCAGCTGCGCGCGCAGTGTGTCGTACTCGGGCCAGAGCTCGTCGGGCACGCCGGCCGCGGCCTCGTCGCGGTCGCTGCGCTCAGCCGCCAGCTCGGTGGCGATGTCGGCCTCGGCCACGGACAGCTCGTCGGTGAGCCGCTGGGTCTCGGCGTCGAGCCGCTCGCGCTCGGACGTCAGCTCGGTGCGCTGGGCGTCGACCGGCTCGGCCAGCTCCATGATCTCGAGCTCGTCGTCCTCGATCTGGCTGATGCGGCGCCGGATCGAGGCGACGTCGTCCTGCAGCGCCTGCAGCTCGCGGGGGTTGCTGACCGCGCCGGAGTAGAGCTGCTTCTCGGCCTGGTTGGCCCGCTCGGTGAGCGAGGCGATCTCGTCCTCGAGGCGCAGCTGGCTGCGGCTGAGCTCGCCCCGGCGCTGGTCGACCGACGCGAGTTGCCGATCGAGGTCGGCGACCTGCTCGGCCACCCCCGCCAGCTGCGAGCGCACCGGCAGCGTCTCGAGGCGGCGCGCCAGCTGGTCGACACGGGTGTCGTGCACTTGGACGGCGAGGAGCGACTCCCAGCGACTCATCAGGCGGCGACCCTACCCGCGATCACGAGCGCTTCCGCCATCAGTCGGTGTCCGTCGTGGACGGCCGGGTAGACGTGGGTCGGGTGCCCGACGATGGTGATGTCGACGTGGGCACCGCTGTGGGGGTGACCGTGGGCGTGGTGGGGGCCTGCGCCGCCGGGTCAACCGCCTGCTCGCCACCGCCCGGTGCCTGGAGCGCCTGGCCAGGCGGGCCACCGGGCGGGCCCGGAGGCGTCGGCGGGCCGGGCGGGACCACCGGCGGACGCGGGAGGCGCCGCCGGCGGTGCGGGTGGCGGCGGTGGCGGCGTGAGGTCGAGGCCTCCGGGGACCGCGAGGAGCTTGCCGCCGGGCACCGACGGTGGGCCCGCGAAGCCGACGGACGGCCGGCCCTCCTGCCAGGCGTTCATGAACGCACCCCAGACGGGAGCAGCGAAGCGGCCGCCGGTGATGCCAGTGCCCTCGAGCCGGATCTCGAAGTTGTGGCCCAGCCCGCCGACCCACACCGCCGTCGACAGGGCCGGCGTGTAGCCCACGAACCACGCATCGGTCGCGTTCTGGTTGGTGCCCGTCTTTCCGGCGGCACGCTGGCCGCTGATGCGGGCGCGTGTGCCCGTGCCGCTCTGCACGTTCTGCTCCAGCACGCTGGTGACCAGGCGGGCCGTCCCCGCCGCGATGCGCTGCTCGGGGGCCGGGGTGTGGGCGTAGATCTCGACGCCGTTGCGGTCCTCGATGCGCTCGATGAGGTACGGCGGGTTGTAGACGCCCTCGTTGGCGATCGTGCCGTAGGCCGACGCCATCTCGAGCGGCGTGATCGAGGCCACGCCCAGCGGGGTCGACTGGCAGCTGCCGCAGATCGTGGGCTCGGGCTGGCCGTCGCCGTCGACGTCCGGGCGCTCCCGAGGGATGCCCAGCCGGTAGGCCATCTCCGCCACGTTGTCCATGCCGGCGATCAGGCCCAGGCGCACAAAGGCGCAGTTGGACGAGGCGAGGGTGGCCGCCGTGACGGTGCCGACCGACCCGCCGCCGTCGGCGAAGTTGTTGACGTCGTACACGCCGCCCTCTTCGCTCTCGTTCGCGAAGTTGCACGGCGCGGTGCCGTTGATGATGTCGTTGGGCGAGTAGCCCTGCTCCATGACCGTCGTCAGGACGAAGGTCTTGAACGACGACCCGACGCCACGAGCGTTCTGGGTGGCCAGGTTGTACTTGTAGCCCTCGAATCCCGGCCCGCCCACCATGACCCGCACGGCGCCGGTCGCTGGCTCGACCGACGCGATGGCGGCCGAACCGCGGTTGGGCTCGCCGGTGACCGGATTGACGCCCGGTTGCGCGAACACACCGTTCTCCATCGGCAACTGCGAGTCGCGGGCGGCGATGGCCTGCGCCTGGGCCGCGGGGTCGAACGTCGTGGCCACCTGCAGCCCGCCCTGGTAGACGGCCTTGTAGCGGTCGGCCGGGGTCTCGCCCAGGAAGGCGAACTCCGGGCTGGTCAGAAGCTGCTGCTCGACCTCGGACGGGAAGTAGTCGTTGGCCCTGGGGAGCACCTCGTGGATCTGGGGCACGGTCGGCGAGGCGTGCCACCAGGTGCCCTCGGCCTCGGTGAGGGCACCGACCTCGACCATGCGGTCGATCGCCACCTCGCGCCGCGCGGCCGCCCGATCCGGGTAGCGCACCGGGTTGTACGAGATGGGGTTGCGGATGATGCCGGCGAGCAACGCCGCCTGACCCACGTCCAGCTGCTGGGTGTTGACCCCGAAGTAGGTCTCGGCCGCCGCCTGGATGCCGTAGGCGTGGTTGCCGAAGTAGACCGTGTTGAGGTAGCGGTCGAGGATCTCTTCCTTGCTCATCTGCTTCTCGAGCCGCTGGGCCAGGACGATCTCCTGGACCTTGCGGTCGAGCGTCTGCTCGTCGCTGAGCAGGTTGAGCTTGACCAGCTGCTGGGTGATGGTCGACCCGCCCTGGCTGATGCCGCCGGAGTCGACGTTGGCCTTGAACGCCCGCATCATGCCCCGGACGTCGTAGCCGTCGTGGATCCAGAAGCCCGCGTCCTCGACGGCGAGGATGGCGTCGACCACGTGCGGCGGCACCTGGTCGAGTGCGATGGGCTGGCGGTTCTCCTCGTCCTTCAGCGTGGCCAGGAGCGAGCCGTCGGCCGAGTAGACGTAGGAGCGCTGCGCCAGGGGGCCCAGCTCGATGGGCTCCGGATCGCCCGAGCCGGCGGTGCCGATCATGCCGGCGGGGACGGCGAGCGCGGCGGCGGCCAGCGCCATGACGACGCCGGTGCCGAGGATGACGGCTGTGATTCTGGGGAGGAGTCGACGCATCGGGCTGTGATGACGGGGAGAAAGCGTGACAGAGACTACCCAGACCGCCCCCCGCGGACCCATCATGCCCCTCGGCCCTAGGGTGAGCGCCATGCCGCACCCGCGACGGTTCCGCTTCGGCGTCCAGCTCAGCACCGCCGGCTCGTCGACCGAGTGGGCCGATCTGGCCCGCGAGGCCGAGGACCTCGGCTACTCCACCCTGTTCGTCCCCGACCACTTCGGCGACCAGCTCGCCCCGGGGCCGGCCCTCATGGCGGCGGCCGACGCCACTCAGCAGCTCCGGGTCGGCACGCTGGTGCTCGACAACGACTACAAGCACCCGGTCGTCACCGCCAAGGAGATGGCCACCGTCGACCTGCTGTCGGGCGGGCGACTCGAGCTGGGCGTCGGCGCCGGCTGGATGGCCAGCGACTACGAGCAGTCGGGCATCGCCATGGACCCGGCCGGCGAGCGCGTCGACCGGTTGGAGGAGGGGCTGACCGTGCTCGAGGGCCTGTTCGCGCCCGGGCCGTTCAGCTTCACGGGCAAGCACTACACGATCGCCGACCTCGACGGGCAGCCGTCCCCGGCCCAGACCCCGCACCCGCCGTTCATCATCGGGGGCGGCGGTCCCCGGGTGCTGGCGCTGGCCGGGCGCCGAGCCGACATCGTGGGCATCAACCCCGCCGTGCGCTCCGGGCGAGCCGACGGCTCGGCGGCCCGCGACGGCGCCGCCACGGTGACCGACCAGAAGGTGGCCTGGGTGCGCGACGCCGCCGGTGACCGCTACGACGACCTCGAGATCCAGATGCTGATGTTCGCCTGCGTGGTGACCGACGACCGCGCCGGCACCATCGAGGGCATGGCGCCCCTCTTCGGCCTGACGCCCGAGGAGCTGGCGGCCTACCCCCACGCCTGGGTGGGCGAGGCCGACCAGATCGCCGACGACCTGCTGGCCCGGCGCGAGCGCTGGGACGCCTCGTACCTGGTCGTGCAGGGGCCGGATGCCATGCGCGCCGCCGCCCCCGTGGTGGCCCGTCTCGCCGGCACCTGAGCCGGCCCGGCCATGACCACGCTCGCGTTCGCCGGCGCCGGCTGGGTGGCGACCGTCCACGGGTTGGCCGCCCAGGCGTTCGACGACGTACACGTCTCGTGCGTGGCCTCGCGACACAGCGACTCGGCCATCCGTCGGGCCGACCAGGTGGGCGCGACGCCCTGCCGCTACGAGGACCTGCCCGGCGACGCCGATGCCGTCGTGGTGGCCACGCCCCCGGCGCTGCACCTGCGCGAGGCCGAGCGCGCCGTCGACGGGGGCGCGCTCGCCCTGGTCGAGACACCGCTCGCCGCCACGCTGGCCGACGCCGACCGGCTCGTGACGCTGGCGCAACGGGGCGGCGTCGCCTACGGCGAGAACCTGGTCCACTCCCCTGTCGTCGCCGATGCCGTGCAGGTCTGCCGGCGCATGGGCGAGATGACCCACCTCGAGGTGCGTTTCGCCCAGGGTCGGCCCGAGGCGAGCCCGCCGCGGTTCGAGCCGTCGTGGGGCGGCGGAGCGCTGTTCGACCTGGGCATCCATGCGCTTGCCGTGGCCGTGCTCATGGCTGCGCCGGCCCGTGTGGTCGGCGTCGAGGCCGACCTGGCCGCCGGTGACGGGCTCGAGGTCGACGACGACGCGGCGGTCACACTGATCTTCGACACCGGGCTGCGCGCCCAGGTGCTGGCGACGTGGCGGGCGGCCGCACCCACCTGGGACGCGCAGGCCGCCAGTGCCACCAGCGCCGTGCGCCTGGAGCTGGTGCCCGAGCCGTCGGTCGAGCTGAACGGGGCGGCGCTGCGGCTGCCCGCCCCGCCGTCCGATCTCGCCACCGACCAGCTGCACCACCTGGGCTACATCGACCAGTTGGCGGCGGTGGCCGCCGACGTCGCCGTAGCACGCACCCCGCGGGTGGGGCCCGCCTTCGGCCGACTGTTGCTGGAGATCGTGTGCGCCGCCTACGCCTCGGCCCGCACCGGCGCGCCCGAGGCCGTGCCCTTCACCGGTCCCCGCGATCGCACGCCGCACGAGCTGTGGCGCAGCGGGTGAGCCCCGCCGACCTGTTCGCAACAGCGCGTGGGCCGCGACCGCCTACGCTGCGTGGCGTGGCGTCGCTCGACGATGTGCGCACCCTGATCGCGCTGGATCACGGGTTGGCCTCGGTGTCGACCGTGCGCCCGGACGGCTCGCTGCAGTCGACCGTGGTGAACGCGGGCGTGGTGCGCCATCCGGGGGACGGCCGCCAGGTCGCGGCGTTCATCGCCCGCGGCGGCACCCACAAGATCGGCCACCTGCGTGCCGATCCGCGTGCCACCCTGTCGTGGCGTGCCGGGTGGGCCTGGGCGACCGTCGAGGGCTCCGTCGAGCTGTGCGGGCCCGACGATCCCCTGCCGGGCATCGACGACCAGGGACGGCGAATGCTGCTGCGCGCCATCTTCGCCGCCGCTGGCGGCGAGCACGAGGACTGGGCGGAGTACGACCGCGTCATGGCCGCCGAGCGGCGGGTCGCGGTGCTGGTGACACCCGTGCGCATCTATCAGAACCCCTGATCCGCCGGTGGGGTGCGCTCGTCAGCCGGGCGGTGCCTCGTCGACCCACGCCCAGTCGACCAGGTCGGGCACCGAGCGCAGACGTTCGGGCACCCCTGTGGCCGGCTCGAGACCCTGCTCGAGCCGTTCGAGAAGCGCGGGCGCGAGGTCGATCCGGGCGGCGAACGCGGCAGGGTCGTCGCCGGCGACGCCCCGCAGCAGCACCACGGCCGCGGCCACGCGCGGCCAAGGCGCACCCCGGGCCTGGGCCCGGTCGGCCAGCCGTTCGAGCACGCGGGCACGGTCGGGCGCCCACGAGTGGGCGGTCGGGTGGCGCGACCGGGCGGCCGCCCGGGCCGCCTCGCCAGCGACCGACCGCCCGCCGCCCAGGGGCACGACCCGGCCCATCAGCGGTACCCGCTCATGCCAGCAGGGGCAGGTCGGCGAGGGGGGCGAAGCGCTCGTCGCTGGCCGCGAGTCGCACCAGGCGTTGTCGCGCCCGGCGGGCGGCCTGGCGGACGGAGACCTCTCTCATGCCGAACTCGGGTGCCACGGTGGCCGCAGGCGAGGTGTTGCCAGAGTGCTTCTCGAACGCGTACTCGAGCCACAGCTCGCGGTCGCGGGGACTGATGCGCTCGTGGTCGAGCGCCTCGACCAGCAGGCGGGCGCTGGCCATGTCGGGCACCAGCCGCTCGAGCGCGTCGAGCAGCGAACCCCCTGCCGTCGGCAGCGCTGTCGCCTCGCCCAGGCGGAGGTCGAGCGCCCCGACCCGCTCGTCGTCGAGCGGGTCGGCCCACTGGCCCAGCACCCGGTCGACCACGTTGGCCACGCGGTGGCGGGCCCACACCCACGGCAGCGCACCACCGTCGGGCGACCAGCTACCGGCGATGGACGCCAGCTCGAAGCACACCTCGAACACCAGCCCGTCGAGGTCGTCGCGGTCGATGCGGCCCCGCCGCTGCCGGGCGACGCGCTGCACCGCGGCGGCGATGGGCCCGCCGTAGCGCTCGTACAACGTGACCACGGCCGCCTCGTCACCCCCCGCCAGCCGCCGCATGATCGCCACCAGGTCGTCGTCACACCCCTGCCCGTCCACTGTCGGTCTCCTCGTCGCTAGGGGCACTCGCCCCGATCCACGCCTGTGATGATCCCGACGGGGTGTGACAAACAACATGCGTGTGATTCGCATACGGGCGCCGTCGACGAGGGATCCGGGTCCGAACAGAGACGATCGCCACATCGAGCCCTACGGTGGCGCCGTGACATGCAGGGGCATGCCGTGAACCGCACAGACCGCCTCTACGCCCTGGTCGAGGAGCTCCGGGCCGCGGGCGACCGCGGTCGCACGGCGGCGTGGCTGGCCGAGCGGTTCGAGGTCGCCACCCGCACCGTCAAGCGCGACGTCGCCGGGCTGCAGCAGGCCGGCGTCCCCATCTGGGCCCAGGGCGGGCCCGGCGGCGGCTATGTCCTCGACGCCGGCGCCACCCTGCCGCCGGTCACTTTCACCGTCGGCGAGGCCACGGCCATCGCCGTCGCGCTCAACACCCAGCCCGGCCTGCCCTTCGGCGACGACGGGCGTAGCGCGCTCACCAAGCTGCTCGGCGCCATGTCGCCCGAGAGCCGGGCCGCCGCCGCCCACGTCGTCGGGCGGGTATGGGTACGCCACGGCGGCCTGGTGGGCGACCGCTCCCCCGTCGCCCGCACGCTCGACGAGGCCCTCCGCCGCCAGGTGGTCGTCGTGATCGAGGTGGCCGCCGACGGCGATGCCGATGGTGACCGCCGACGGCGACCGCACCGGCGATGGCGACAAACGGGCGGTCGAGCCCCTCGCCCTCGGTCAGGACGAGGGCCGCTGGTGGCTGTTCGCCTGGTGCCGCCGCGACCGGGCCGGCCGCCCGTTCCCGCTCGACCGCATCACCGGCGCCTGGCTCACCACCGAGCACGCCCCGCCACGCGACATCCACGCGGTGTTCGAGAACATCCCGGCCGACGCCTTCGCCCTGTCCCTCCTCGGCGATTCCGATGGTCGGTGACATCCACGCGGCCCTGGCGGGGGTGAGACACTTCGGGCATGCCCGAGACGAACCGCCCCCGAGCCGGCTACCGCTCGGTGACGCCTCGCATGGTGGTGACCGACGTCGAGGCCCAGGCCGAGTTCCTCCGCTCGGTCTTCGACGCGACCGGCGAGGTCGCCCCTGACCGCCCGGCTGAGATGCGCATCGGCGACTCGATCGTCATGGTGAGCACCGCCGGCGAGCGCGACCTGTTCGCCGCCTTCCTCTACGTCTACGTCGACGACGCGGACCACACCTACCAGCGGGCCCTGGCCGCCGGAGCGACGACCCTGGAGGAACCGGCTGCCACCCCCTACGGCGACCGCCGCGCCATGGTGCGCGACCCGTTCGGCAACGTCTTCCAGATCGCACATCAGCTCTCCATGCCCTGACCGCGATTCGTCACTGCCCCGGACGGCCAGAGGTGGCGCGGAGCATCCATCGTGTCCGCGAGGCACACGGCTCCCTGTTCATGTCCCGCCTCCGAGCGACACCGGTGCCGCCGCTCAGCGTTGTCGCTGCAAGGCGGGACAAGACCATGGTCGAGGTAAAGGGCCTGCGAGCCCGAGGAAGGTCAGCGGCTCGACGACCGGAACCGGCTACGAGCGCCCGTCGAGTCGGATCGTCCACGGCTCGATCGTGTCGACCAGCAGATGGGTCCCGCTCCACGGATCGCGGGCGAGCGTGGCGCGCACGGCGTCCTCCGACTCGGCCTCGACGGCGAGCACGACGCGGTGCTCGTCGGCGAGCGGGCCGCCCAGGACGACGAACCCGGCATCCACGAGCCCATCCATGAACGACGCGTGCGCCGGCCACCCGGACTGCTCCTCCATCGGCTGCGACGGGTCCCATCGGGGGCCGGAGCGGCGGAGCACGACGTAGTACGCCACAGCGGTGGTCTACCGCACGCACCGCCCGCTCCGCAGGGCGCCCTACTCGTCGGACAGATCGGCGGGCAGCTCGGTCGCCAGATCGGCAGGCAGCTCGCCGAAGCGCTCGGTCGGAGCCGGCTGGCGGCTGCTCGGGAAGTCGCGCAGGTCGCCGTGGGGCTCGAGGTCCCACCGCTCGAACGTGAGCGGCGACAGCAGGTGCGCGCACAACAGGCGGGCCACCGCCTCGAGCGAGTCGATGTGCGTGCGCTCGGCGCCGTGGCTGGCATCGACGCCGAATGCCACGAGTGCCGCCCGAGTCTCGGCGCCCGCCTCGAGCGCGGCGGCCACGTCGGACCGGTAGAACCGGAACAGGTCGCGGGCGTACGGGATGCCGTGCGCCTCGCACAGCCCGCACAGGTGGCGGGTGAAGTGGTAGTCGAACGGCCCGGTCGCATCGAGCATCGGGATGGTCACCCCGTTCTCGATCGAGTGGTTGCCCGGCGCGCACACGGCGTTGTCGAGCGACACCATCTCGGCCACGTCCTCCTGCAGGCCGTGGCTGGCCCCCTGCCCGATCTCCTCGGCGATGGTGATGAGCAGGTGCACCTCGTGCGGCACCGGCCGCCCGTCGCGGCACAGGGCGTGCAGCGCGCCCAGGGCGGCGGCCACGCCCGCTTTGCCGTCGAGGTGGCGGGCGTTGATGTAGCCGTTGTCGGTGACGATGGGCAGCGAGTCGATGGCCACGAAGTCGCCGACCTTGATGCCCAGGGCCGACAGGTCGGCCGCGCTGGTGCACGGCTCGTCGACGCGCACCTCGACGTGGTCCCAGCCCGTCGGCTGGCTGTCGACGTCGTCGCCGAAGGCGTGGCCGCTGGCCATGAGGGGCAGGATCGTGCCCGTGTACGTGCGCGGGTCGTCGGTCAGGATCGTGACCCGGCAGCCCTCGGAGAACCGCGAGCTGTGAGTGCCCACGGGCACGACCGCCAGGCGACCGTTGGGCTTGAGGTCGCGCACCATGCACCCGATCGTGTCGGCGTGGGCCACGACGGCCCGGGCGCCTTCGTCCTCGCCGGCCAGGCGTGCGAGCAGCGAGCCACGCCGGGTGACGGCCAACTCGACCGGGAGGTCGGCCAGCACGTCGCCCAGCAACTGCATGACGGCATCGGTGCGGCCCGCCGGGCTCGGCGTGCGCAGGAGCTTGAGCAGCAGGTCCAGCATCCACGGCACGTCGATCTTGGGGAGGGTCGTCACGGCCGCACCGTATCCGGCGAGGCCGAATCGCGAACAGGCGACGCGGGCGCCGCCGCGACGCTCACGCGCGGCGTGAGGTGTCGCCGGGCGCCTCGGGTCGCCAGCCCCACGGCAGCGCCTTGCTGGTGGGGAAGAGCAGGTCGACGAAGCGCTCGGCCGTCGGCTGCGGCTCGTGGTTGGCCAGGCCCGGCCGTTCGTTGGCCTCGATGAACACGCCGTCCGGCCCGTCGGGCCGCGGCACGATCATGTCGAGCCCGGTCACCGGGATGCCGATGGCGTGCGAGGCCTGGACCGCGGCCGCCGCCAGGTCGGGGTGCAGCTCGGCCGTGACGTCGTGGATCGTGCCGCCGGTGTGCAGGTTGGCGGTGCGCCGCACGGCCAGGCGGTCGCCCTCGGCCAGCACGTCGTCGAGGGAGCGCCCGGCGGCCTCGACCGTGCGGGCGGTCTCGTCGTCGAGCGGGATCGACGACTCGCCGCCCGTCGCCGCGGACCGCCGCCGGCTCTGCGTCTCGACCAGGTCGCGCACCGTGTGCCGGCCGGTGCCGACCACGTTGGCGGGCCGGCGGACCGCGGCCGCCACGACCTCGTGGTTGATGACGACGATGCGCAGGTCGTCACCCGGCACCCGCTCCTCGATGAGCACGTCCGGGCAGTAGGAGCGGGCCAGGTCCAGCGCGTGCACGAGGTCGTCGTCGGTGGTGACGCCCACGGTGATGCCCATGCCCTGCTCGCCCCGCGCCGGTTTGACCACCACGTCGCCCACGACAGCCAGGAACTCGTGGTCGGAGCCGTCGAAGGCGGCGTCCCGCCCCGCCGCCACCGGCAGCCCGGCCCGGGCGAGGATGCGCCGCGTGTGTCGCTTGTCGTCGCACCGGCTCATGGCCACCGCGGTCGTCAGCTCGGACAGAGACTCGCGGGTGACGATGCTGCGCCCCCCGTGCGACAGACGCATCTCGCCGGCCCGGGCGTCGAGCACGTCGACCGTCACACCCCGGCGCAGCGCCTCGTCGGCGATGATGCGTGCGTACGGGTTGAGGTCGTCGAGCCCCTCGTGCTCGCCCACGAACAGCCGCTCGTTGATGGCGTTCTTGCGCTTGATGGCGAACACCGGCACCCGCTCGAACCCCAGCTTCTCGTACAGGGCGATGGCCGGGCGGTTGTCGTGCATGACGGACAGGTCGAGGTAGGCGCGCCCACGCGTGTGGAACCGCTCGACCAGGGCTCGCACCAGGGCCTCGCCCACCCCGGGCACCTGCGAGGCCGGGTCGACCGCCAGGGTCCAAAGCGAGCTGCCGCCCTCCGGGTCGCCGAACGCGAGGGCGTGGTCGATGCCGGCCACCGTGCCGATCAGGTCGCCCGTCCGGGCGTCCTCGGCCACCAGGTAGGTGATGTGCCGGGCCTGCTGGTTGGACCACAGCACGTCGGCAGGGGCGGGCACCATGCCGCAGCGCACGTAGACGCGGTTCACCGCGTCGGCGTCGTCGCGGGTGGTGAGGGCCCGCACGATCACGCCCCGGAGCGGGTCGCGCCGGGGCATGGTCTGGTGCAGCCAGAACCGGTAGGTGTACGAGGGGTCGACGAACAGCTCCTGGGGCGCCTTGGCCACCAGCACGTGCGGGTCGCGGGCGTACAGGCAGATGTCGCGCCGACCCTCGGCCTCGTCGCGCAGGTGGGCCACGATCGATGCGGCCGAGCGGAACGTCTGGCCGAACAGCACCCGGCCCCACCCCATGTCGACGACCACGTCTCGGGCCATCGACGCCACCAGGTGCTCGGGCGGCTGCTGCCAGCTCGTGGTCGAGATGGCGTCGTGACGGTCCCAGCCGCCCACCAGGCGATGCGGCATCGCCTCTCCGCCCGAGTCCTGGCGCCGACCCCGCTCGTACGCGGTCGACGTGTCGTCGGTCCCGGTGTCGTCGGTCCCGGTGTCGTCGATGATGTCGTCGGCGTCGTGACCCGTGTCGGTCACGGTGCGATCCCGCGGGCTTGCAGCCACAGCTCGAGCAGGCCGAGCTGCCACAGCTTGTTGCCCCGCAGGGGCGTCAGCTCGGTGTTCGGCTCGCGGAGCAGGTGGTCGACGTAGCCCGGCTCGAACAGGCCCCGCTGCTTGGCGGCCGGGTCGGTGAGCGCGTCGCGCACCATGTCGAACAGCGGGCCCTCGAGGTGGGTCAACGCCGGCACGGGGAAGTAGCCCTTGGGCCGGTCGATGACCTCGGCCGGGATGACCCTGCGGGCCGCCTCCTTGAGCACGCCTTTGCCCCCCTGCGCCACCTTGAGCTCGGGCGGGCAGGCGGCGGCCAGCTCGACCAGGTCGTGGTCGAGGAACGGCACCCGGGCCTCGAGCCCCCATGCCATCGTCATGTTGTCGACCCGTTTCACCGGGTCGTCGACCAGCATGACCTCCGAGTCGATGCGCAGCGCCCGGTCTATGGGCGTCGACGCGCCGGGGCGGGCGAAGTGGCTGGAGACGAACGCGCCCGAGGCGTCGTCGGCACAGCGGTGGGCGTCAGCGACGACCTCGGCCATGGCCTCGTCGGGCCGGTCGAAGAACGCGTCGGAGTAGGCGAGCACGCCCCCGTCGGCGGCCGCCCCCGGCTCGAGCATCGGCGGGTACCAGTGGTAGCCGGCGAACACCTCGTCGGCCCCCTGGCCCGACTGCACGACCTTCACGTGCTTCGCCACCTCCTGCGACAGCAGGTAGAAGGCGACGACGTCGTGGCTGACCATCGGCTCGCTCATGGCGCCGATGGCCCCGCCCAGCGCGGGGAGCAGGCGGTCGCTGGGGATGCGGATGCGGTGGTGGTCGGTGGCGAACCGCTGGGCGATCACGTCGGAGTATCGGAACTCGTCGCCCTCGATGCCGCCGTGCGACTCGAACCCGATGCTGAAGGTCAGCAGGTCGGACACCCCTGCCTCGGCCAGCAGGCCCACGACGAGGCTCGAGTCGAGCCCGCCCGACAGCAGGCATCCCACCGGCACGTCGGCCACCATGCGGCGATCGACGGCGGTGCGCAGGGCGCCGAGAATGGCGTCCTGCCAGTCGCGCGGCGCCCAGCCGTCGTGCTCCGGGCGGCGGCCGAACTCGGTGCGCCAGTATGTGGTCTCGGTGCGCCGACCGTCAGGCTCGAGGGCCAGGACGGTCGCCGGCGGCAGCTTGCGCACGCCGCGCAGGATGGTTCGTGGCGCCGGCACCACCGAGTGGAACGTCAGGTACTGGTGCAGCGCCACCGGGTCGATCGACGTATCGATGCCCCCGCCGGCCAGCAGCGCGGGCAGCGTCGACGCGAAGCGCAGCGTGCGTCCGACCTCAGCGAGGTACAGCGGCTTGACGCCCAGGCGGTCGCGCCCGAGGACGACCCGGCCCGAGTCGCGCTCGACCAGGCAGAACGCGAACATGCCCTTGAGGTGCTCGACGAAGGCGTCTCCCCAGTGGCGGTACGCCTTGATGAGCACCTCGGTGTCGCCGGTGGAGAAGAACCGGTACCCGGCCGACTCGAGCTCCCGCCGCAGCTCGTGGTGGTTGTAGATGCAGCCGTTGAACACCACGGTGATGCCGAGCTCGCCGTCGACCATCGGCTGGGCCGCCCGCTCGGACAGGTCGATGACCTTGAGCCGCCGATGGCCCAGCGCCACCGGCCCCTGGGCCCAGAGACCCGAGCCGTCGGGGCCCCGATCGGCCATGGTTCCGGTCATGCACGCGACGGCGACCGGATCGGCCGCGGTTCGCGTGAGGTCGAGCTCGCCGCTGAATCCACACACGCAAGCTCGACCGTACCCACATGGGGCGCGCGAGTTACAGGCTCACGCGGGCTCGACCGGTGCGCCGGCCGCCAGGAACGCGACGAGCGCCCCGTTGAACGCCAGCGGGTCCTCGACGTTGGGCAGGTGCCCCACGTCGGGCACCACGACCAGCTCGCCCTTGAGCAGCGACCGCAGGCTCATGGCCTCGGCGATGGGGGTGACCCGGTCGAGCTCGCCCACGATCACCAGCGCCCGTACGTCGGCCTGGCGCAGCAGCAGCATCGAGTCGGGACGGTCCTTCATGGCCTCGAGGGCGGCGATCCACCCCTCGGCGTCGGCGCCGTCGGCCAGGGCGTGCAGGTAGTCCACCAGCTCGGTGCGCGTCATCGAGCCGGACGAGAGCAGGCCCTCGACGGTCGACTTGGCCAGCGAGGCGACCTCGGCGCCCTCGCGCAGCTGCTCCTGCTGCGCCGAACGCCGCTGTGCGACCGCCGGGTCGTCGGACCGCGCCCGGGTGTCGGCCAGCACGAGCTGGCGCACCCGCTCGGGGTGGTGGCGAAGCAGTGCCATCGCCAGGTAGCCGCCCATCGAGGCTCCCACCACCGTGGCATCGTCGACGCCGAGCTGGTCGAGCACGCCCGCGACCAG
Organism: uncultured Acidimicrobiales bacterium; assembly: GCA_963735395.1. Classification (GTDB taxonomy): domain Bacteria; phylum Actinomycetota; class Acidimicrobiia; order Acidimicrobiales; family VFJN01; genus ZC4RG19. The sequence continues at coordinate 262,660 of CAVTKV010000008.1, forward strand.
GCCTGCCCACCGCCGCATCGACTCCTCGTCGGGGGCGTCGGGTGGGGGCGACTGGCCGAAGCCGGGCAGGTCGATGGCGATGCAGCGGTGCGAACCCTCGAGTGCCTCGATCTGGTAGTCCCACATGGCGGCCTGGAGGGGGAAGGCGTGGAGGAAGACGACGGCGTCGCCGTCACCACGGTCGATGACGTTGACAGGCTGACCATGGACATCGAGCAGCGGCACTGACGGCTCCTTGGGGCGGACGAGGCGCGGGGTACCCCACACCAGTACCCCATGACGACCGCGTCAGGCGAACTGAGACGGCATCTCCGACGGCGGCCACCACCCACCGTGACCAGGCAGGACGCATCAGCGCTCAGAGCGGCGACGAGCGGCCGATCGGCGTCGCCCGGCCCGATGCATCTCGCTCGCCGCCGGGCGCCGGGCCACGGTACGGTCTCCGCCATCTCGTCGCACCGAGACGACGCGGACCAAGCCCAGTTGACCTTCCCCTCCCTCGTGCCCTACGGCTGGAACGACCGCTGGGCCGCTCTGCTCGCCGACGCCGCCGACACCGTCGTCGAGCCCGGCCACGTCCCGCTGCCGGGCCGGGTGGTGCGCCACGACGGGGTGGCCCTGACCCTGGCCACGCCCGACGGCCTCCGTCCCGTCACGCTGTCGCGCAAGCTCGAACCGCACCCCACCGTCGGCGACTGGGTGGTCGTCGACGGCGAGGTGCCCGTGGCCGTGCTGCCGCGCACCTCGCTGCTCACCCGGCGGTCCGTCCGCACCGAGGCCCCCCAGCACCTGGCGGCCAACGTCGACGCCGTGCTCGTCGTGTGCGGGCTCGACCGGCCCATCAAGGCGGGCCGCATCGACCGGGTCATCACGCTCGCCTGGGACGCCGGAGCCGTCCCCGCGGTCGTGCTCACCAAGGCCGACCTGGCCGCCGACGCGGCCGAGACCGCCCTCGCGGTGGCGGCCGCCCACCCGGGCGTCGAGGTGGTCACCACGTCGGTCGTCGAGGCCACCGGGCTCGACGAGCTGCACCGCCTCGTCGACGGGCGCACGGTCGTGCTGGTGGGCGAGTCCGGCGCCGGCAAGTCGTCGCTCACCAACAGCCTGGTGGGTGACTCGGTCATGACCACGGGCGACGTGCGGTCCGGCGACGCCAAGGGACGCCACACCACCACCACCCGCGAGGCCCACCCGCTGCCCGGCGGCGGCGTGCTCATCGACACGCCCGGGCTGCGCTCGGTCGGCCTGTGGGCCGACCGCGAGGCGGTGGCCGCCACCTTCTCCGACATCGACGAGCTGGCAGCGCACTGCCGGTTCAACGATTGCAGCCACGACAGCGAGCCCGGCTGCGCCGTCCTGGCGGCACTGGCCGACGGAACGCTGGCGGCCGAGCGGTTCGAGGGGTGGCAGGCGCTCGAGCGCGAAGCGGCGTCGGCCGAGCAGCGGGCCGCACCACACCTGCTGCGGGCCCGCAACCGCCAGTCCTCCCGCATCGCCAAGGACGCCCAGCGGCGCAAGGGCCGCCCCGACGGCGAGTAGCCCGCGCCCGGTCTGAGGCGCCTGGGGGACGTGGCGGTGCGGGCGTCAGGCCAGCTCGAGGCGGCGGAAGGATTCGAGCTCTAGGCCAAGGTCACCGACCTCCACCAGCGCGTCGTGGACCTCCGCGGCCGTGGCGTCCACCCGGCGTAGCACGGTCATCGCGCCGCGCTGCTCGACGTCCCAGCCCGCGAAGCCCGCGGTCAGGCGGCCCGCCCTGCGGCACCTCAGGGTGATCTCGGCGACGTCGGGCATGCGGATGATCGTCCACGCCGGACGGGTGACCCCTGCACACCCCGCGGGGGTGAACCTCGGGCGGGGACCGGCGGCGGCCCGCGCCTGACGTCGCAGGGCGAAAGCGTCAGATGAGCCCGAGCTGGCGGGCCCGCCGCACCGCCTCGTCGCGCCGCTCGACGTCGAGTTTGCGGTAGATCGTCTTCAGGTGCGACTTGACGGTGTTGAGCGACACGAAGAGCTCGGCCCCGATCTCGCGGTTCGACAGGCGGCTCGGCAGGTACCGGAGCACCGACATCTCGCGGTCGCTCAGCGGCTCGACCAGGCCGACGTTGCCGGTCGACCGGGCCGGGGCGCCACCGGTCGTCGGCGCGCCGGAGCCCAGCAGGTCGAGGATGTCGAAGCCCTCGTCGAGAAACGTGCGCACGACGCCCTCACGCTGGGCGACCTCGGCCACCTCGCCCAGCATGCGGCGGGCCCCTGCCAGGTCGCCGCTGCCCGCCGCGGCCCGGGCCGACAGCGCCGCCGCCTCGAGCTGGCGGCGCCAGTCGTCCGTCGCGGCCCGCAGGTCGGCGAGCAGCGGCTCGACCGCCTCGGCGTGACCGGACACCAGCGCGGCGCGGGCCTCGAGGAGCGCCCGTTCCGGACCGGGCCCGATGTCCTCGAGCAGGTCGCCGGCCCGGTCGAGGTCGCCGACGTGGAGCCGGATGCGGCACTCGGCCTGGTCGAGCACCCCGGTCAGGAAGGCGGGCGTGCCCCGGGCCGCCCGATCGCGCCGCACACGCAGCAGTCGGGCGATCGCCTCGTCGCCCCGGCCCTGGGCACACTCCACCCGGGCCAGCTCGACCTCGCCCAGGGTGGTGATGGCCACGTGGCCCTCGTGCAGCGCGGCCTCGATGTGGGGCGCGAGCACGTCGATCGCCCGGTTGAGCTCGTCGCGCTCGCGGTGCACGAGCGCCAGGGTGACCCGGGCACCGATCATCGCCCGGCGTGCACCGCGGCCGTGCTCGGTTCCCAACACGAGCGCCTGGTCGGCCAGCTCCGCCCCCGACCGCAGGCGTCCACTGCGCGCTTCGGCCCACGCCTCGGCGCCCAGGGTGCCCACGAGGTCGCTGGGCAGGCGTGGGCCCTGGCGTCGCACGACGGCCGCCCAGCGGCGCACGCCGGCCCGGTCGTCCAGGAGGGCGTAGGCACGGGCGAGGCCAGCCGGCAGGTAGCCCCAGAGCTCGCGAGCGGCCGTCGCCAGGTCAGGCGGTAGGGCGGTGAGGTCGACCTCGGCCCGCCTGTCCCAGGCCTTGAGTCCCAGCGCGATCGACGTCTCCGGATCGCCCAGGATGGCGGCGAGCGCTGCCTCGGTGACGTCGTAGTGCACGCCGAGGTCGTCGGCCGTCTCGGCCGTCTCGGCCGTCTCGGGCGTCGCCCGGGCCCGAGCCCGGTCCAGCACGAGCTTGCCCCGATCGAGCTGGCCGGCGCGTGCGTGTGCCCAGGTCAGCAGGAGCTGGTGGCCGGGCGTGGCGTCGACGAACGTCACCGGGAAACGGTTGAGCCAGCTGCGCACGGTCTCGTGGCGACCGGCCCGCAGGTAGTCGCGCAGGTGCTGGGTGAGTAGGACGTAGGCCCGGTCGAGCTCGCCGGCGTCGAGCAGGTGGTCGACAGCCTGCGCCGGCTGGTCGTGGTCGGCGCACCAGGCCGCGGCGCGCTCGTGACCTCGGCGCTCGAGGCCCGGCTGGGTCACCCGCAGCTCGCGTCGCAGGAGCTGTCCGAACAGGTGGTGATAGCGGAACCACTCGCGATCGTCGTCGAGGGGGACCAGGAACAGGTTCTCGGCCTCGATGCGGCGCAGGAGGGACGCCGCGTCGGCCCGCCCGGTGACCCGCTCGCAGAGGTCGGCGCACAGCCGGTCCAGCACCGAGGTGGCCAGGAGGAACTCGCGGATGTCGTCGGGCTGGCGGTCGAGGACCTCGTCGAGCAGGAAGTCGGCGACGTGGCGGTCACTCCCGGCGAAGCGTTCGACGAACGCATCGGTGTCGTCGCGCCCGACGAGGGACAGCGCGGCGAACTGCAGGCCCGCAGCCCAGCCCTCGGTGCGCTCGGCGAGCCGTTCCACCTGGCTGTCGTCCAGGTCGACCTGGGGGAATCGGGCGAAGAACTCGCCGGCCTCGACACGGTCGAACCGCAGGTCGGACTCGCGCAGCTCGACCAGTTCGCCGGCCAGGCGGAACTTGTGGAGCTGGAGCGGCGGGTCGGATCGGCTGCAGATCACGAGCGTGAGGTTGGTCGCCGGGATGACGTCGACCAGCCGGGCCAGCAACCCGGCCGTGGGGCTGCGGTCGATGACGTGCAGATCGTCGAGCACAAGTGTGGCGCGTGGGGCCGCTCCCAGGTGCTCGACCGCCCGGTCGATGGCCCGGTCGGCGGCGTGATCGCCGGGGTCGTCACGCCACATGGCGTCGTGCACCCCGGGTGACAGGCCTTCGAGCGCGACGAGGAGCGCCTCCAGGAAGTGCTCGGGGTCGGTGTGGCGCACGTCGAGAGACAGCCAGGCGGTCGGCGTCTCCGCGGTGCTCGACCAGTCACGGACCGCGACGGTCTTGCCTGAGCCTGCGGGACCGGTGACCACGATGAGTCGGGCGCCGGGACGGCTCATCACGTCGAGCAGCCGCGTGCGGCGGACGACGTGGGTGGGCAGGTGCGCTGACGACGGACGCGCCGACGTCATGCATCGCCCCGAGCTCGTGGCATCTCCGACTCCCGCTACCTCGGCCCCCCATGGGCGGAGGATCAGGGCGGAGCTTACGGCCTACTCACGTTGCGTGACGGCTCGACCTCCGTTCCAGTGCAAGCAGGTCGAGGCCCAACCGGTAGACGCGCTCGATGGCGCCGTGGAGGGCCGCCCGGTCGATCAGCTCGCCGTCGAGTCGGGCGGCGCGGTCGGTCAGGGTGCAGCGCAGGCCCGTCTCGGACTCGACAGCACGAACGTCGACGTCAGGATCACCCCTGACGATGAACTCGTAGTACGGCACGTACAGGACACCTCGTTCGGGAGCGGCGGGGCGCGTCGCAGCCGCGACGCGTGCACGTGCAATCCATGGTGACGGCGCGCGGGGTGAGACCGCCTCGCTCGGTCGGGGTGACAGTCGCCGGCTGGCTCGCCGGCCGTCGCGGCTTGACGACGGAGCGTGGCCATGATCAGATTCCCGCCCGCAACGCGGGCCATACACAGGGGACGAGGCGTGGCTCATCATGACGGTCCCGGCCGCCCACGGTCCGGCCCCATCCCGACATCGGTCGCCCAGCTCACGCCGACGTGGCTCACCCAGGTGCTGCGGGCGCGGGCGACCGGCATGGCGCGGTCGGGACAGGTGGTCGACGTGCAGGCCGAACCGGTGGGTGTCGGGCTCGGCCTGCTGGGCAGCCTGCACCGCCTGGACCTCACGTGGTCCGGAGGCGACGGCCCGGCGCGGGTCGTCGTCAAGGTGCCGGCCGCCGGTGCGCACAGCCGGGCCCTCGCGACCGCGCTCGACATGTACCGCAACGAGGTCTGGTTCTACCGGGACCTCGGCGGCGGCACTGACGTGGCTGTGACCTGCCACCACGCAGAGGTCGACGAGCGCACGCACGACTTCGTCCTCGTCCTCGACGACATGTCGCGTCACGTCGTGCTCGACCAGCTCGCGGGCTGCCCCCGGGATCGGGCGACCGCCGTCGTTGTCGCCTTGGCCGACCACCACGCCCGTTATTGGGACGAGGCCAGCCTCGACGGGGCCCCCTGGCTCCGCCGCCTCAGCGACGCGGCGCGCCTCGACCGGTTCGGTGACGCCCTGCGGGCGACATGGCCGGTCATGCGCTCTCGCTTCGCCGACGAGCTCGACGACCGGGTCGTGGACCTGGGCGACCGCCTGGACGGCCTGCTCCCCGACCTGGCCGCCGCCCTGTCCCGACCGCCGTGCACCCTGGCGCACGGCGATGTCCGGCTCGACAACATGTTCTTCGGGCAGGACCGGGTCCGGCTGTGCGACTGGCAACTCACCGACAGATCGCGTGGCGCACGTGACCTGGCCTACTTCCTCACCCAGAGCCTGACGCCCACCACCCGCGCCCAGTGGGAGCGCCCGCTGGTCGACCTGTACCTGGCACGGCTGGCCCACCGGGGCGTCGAGGGCTACGACGCCGACCAGGCCTGGCACGACTACCGGGTCGCGACGCTGTTCGCGCTGGTCTACGCCGTGATCGCCGGCGGCGCGCTCGACCAGGACGACCCACGCAGCGCAGCGCTCACCCGGGCGATGCTCGACCGGTCCGCCGCGGCGGTCATCGACCACGACTGCGCCTCGCTGGGGTGACCCCGGGTGTCCCGGGTCGGTGACCCGTTTCACCCCGTTGGAATGACGCTACGTCACCCGGTGACCGCTTAGCGTCCGTAGCGTGACCACGGATCGATCACAGCCGGTGACCCGGTCGGCTCGGCCGACCGTGGACCAGGCGGTGGTCGCGGGCGTCCCCAGCGACCCGCGTGGTCACGCCGCTCGCGTTCCCCAGCCGCGAGCGAGCGAGGGCGTGGCCGACCTCGCCTCCCCCCTGGCCGGCCACGCCTTCGCTCAACCTCTTTCCGGGCACGTTCTCCCCGCGCCGCTGCCCGTCGCCCGACGGCTGACACCCGCCGGTCAACCGTCGGCCGGGCCGGTACACCCGTCTGTGGCCGGGGATCGTCACATCCCCCGGCCACAGGGGCGGTCCCGCATACCACCGACGGGAAGCGAGTCCTTCCTGTTTCACGCGACTGGCGGGATACTGACACCCAGCGGGCGCCTTGGATGAAAGGGACGACCGATGGGTGCCGAAGACGATCCGGGCTACGACAAGGTCACGGACGAGACCCGCACGTTCGAGCTGGAGGACGAGCAGGTCTTCCCCGGCGCCGGCCGTGGCCCGACGCCCGACGAAGCCGCGGCGGCTGAGCGGGCCGCACCCGTCACCGACCACACCCGCGAGGCGTACAAGGAGATGCTCTACCGCGGCGCCCACCAGCAGGGCGAGGGCCGCATCTGATCGCTCGCGACCCGGACGCTTCGCCGACGATCAACCCTGTCAGGCTCACCGCGCCCACGCTGAGCGCCGCAGGACCGACGACCGGCCCCCGGTTGCTGCGAAGCGGGAAGATCGCCACCCGCGCGCGACCCCACCGCGAAGCGCCATCGGTCCGCGCTGGGCCGGCACCTGGGCGAGCTCGGCGGTCATCGCCGCACCCCGTCGCGACGACCCTTCGCGCAGAGTGACGCTCGCCTGGCCAGCATGCCGGGTCGGCCTCGGTCATCCGGCAGACGAGGTCGCGAGCCTGGCCGGCCGCGCCCTCGACGTCCCTGCACGCCACCAGCCAGGGTCGAGGCACCAGCCATACGCGAAGCGCACTGGACGGCGCTTCATCGCCAACGGGCTCGACCAAGGACAGCGTCCATCGCACCGGATGACCTGACGCGGCCAACGCTCGAACCGCGCTGGCCCGAGCTCGCCCGTGTCGACCTGCGGTTCCGAGCCAACTTCGCCTACATCGACGGGCACCACGAGAACGGACTGTGATCAAGCTCTGCCGGCTGCGCTACGGCGGCTCCGCCCACCGCTGGGGCTTCGCCATCTACCGAGCCAGCCACGACGACTACCAAGACTCGTTCCTCCCAACCGGGACACCCAGGTCCGGTCTGTCCAGCCTCTGTGTCGGCGGAGGGAACGTACTCCGAAGGTCGTCCTCGGCGGCCGCGTCTCCGGCGCACGTCAATCACCTGCGCTAACTCTCCATCCACGAAGATTTCTTCCCTTACCTCTGGATGTCAGCCGTAAAGTGTCATACCCCGTAGTTAGGGTTCGAGGCATGTCCGTGGTGGCCGAGCTCCCCGCCCCTCCCCCGCCGGGCGTCGGCGCGGGCGGGCTCGCGCCGCAAGAGGCAGCCTGGCGCTTCGCCGAGGGCGAGGCGGTGGCGGTCATGGGCGGGGTCAACGTGGCTATCGCCCGGCTCGTGGCCGCCGTCAGGGTGCTGCTCGACGCCAACGGGTGGGAAGGCGTGGGCATCCAGTCGCCCGAGCACTGGCTGTGCTGGAAGGCAGGCGTGTCCCGCCCGCGCGCCGAGGGCCTGGTGACCATTGCCCGTCGCGCGCCCGAGCTGCCCGCGTGCTGGGCGCTGTTCGCCGAGGGTCACCTGGGTGAGGATGCCATGGTCCGCATCGCCCGCCGCGTCCCCGCCACGCGTGACGCCGAGGTCGCGGCCCTGGCCCCCACGTTGCTGATCTCCCAGCTCGACCGGCTGCTGCGCTCGCTGCCCGAGCAACCCGACGGCAACGACCGACCGCCCGCCCCCGAGCCCGAGCGGGTGATGCGCATGCGTGAGCGACGCGACGGGTGGCTGCGGGGCGAGTTCTGCCTCCCACCCGACGAGGGCGCCGTGTTCCACCTCGGCGTGACTGCGGCCCGGGACGCCGAGTTCCGCGACCGCAACGACCTCGACGGTGCCGCGGCCGTCGATCCCGACGCCTTCGCCCATCCCGAGGGCACCCGGCGAGTCACCTGGGCCGACGGACTCGTCCGCATGGCCTCCGAAGCCGCCGACGCCCTCGACCCCACCTTCCAGCGCACCGGCCACCGCGGCGAACGCCACCTGGTCGTGTTGCACCACGACGTCGACCCCGACGGCACCCTCGGCCCCGGCCAGCTCGACCTCGGGCCGGTCGTCCCCGATCCGGTCGCCCGCTACCTCGCCTGCGACGCCACCGTGCAGGTGGTCGCCTACCGGCTCGGCCAGATCGTCGGCATCAACCCCACCGAGCGCACCCCCAACCGCGCCACCCGCCGGGCCCTCGCCCGCCGCGACCAAGGATGCACCTACCCCCTCTGCACCCAACGGCTCTGGCTCCACGCGCATCACATCGTCCACTGGGCCGACGGCGGCCTCACCCTGCCCGCGAACCTCGTCTTGTTGTGCCCGGCGCACCACCGAGCGTTGCACTTCGGCAACTTCTCGATCGAGGGCGACCCCGAAGCCGGCACACTCCGCTTCCTCGACCGCTTCGGCCGACGCATCGAGCCGCCCGGCCTCGATCCGCCCCCGAAGCCACCACCAGGCGCTGGACCACCTGCCAGTGGCCCGCCCGACGACCGGCCACCTGCGCCCTCGCCCTACACGCCACCGCTCGCCGAACGGCTGCCGTCCCACAGCTTCGCCTGGGACCGACCTGAAAGCTGATGCGTCGTGCCACCGGCGAGGCGGCGACAACCGTCTAGCTCGCGGAAGGTGACGGGTGTGGCGGAAGGTTGCACCCTTACCGAAGGTCAGGACCTTCGTTGGCTGCACCGCGAACACGAGGGCGAGGCCGCCGGCCTCGTGCTCGAAGCCGTCGCTCGGGGGACATCGACGCGTCGAGGCCAACGTGGACGGCTCGTCGGGCGAGCACCTGCGGGTGCGTTTCGAGCATCGGGGGGACATCGATGCGTCGAGGTCGAACTCGGGTCGCTCGTCGGTGGCGGGCCGTGCGGGCGCGGCCAGGTCGAGTGCACCGGCCGACCAGTCGCCGCTGCCCTGGCCCTCGCAGGGTGCCAGCGCCTCGAGCCTGGCCGGCCGTTGTTGATGCCGCCGTAGACCACGATGCCGTTGCCCATGTTGCGGAGGGCGCTGCGGGTCGCGGGCGTATCGGGCTGGTTGTTGGAATGGACCACGTTGCCGGCGATGGTGGTGTCGCGCTGGGGGTAGCACAACTCGTAGCTGCCCGAGTTGGGCATGATCCCGACACGATTGTTACGGAACGTCGAGTTGACGATGTAGAGCTCGCCTCCCGCGTTGGTGCCCGTGTAGCCGAGCCCGTTGTACCCGAGGCGTAGGAATGCTCGATCAGGCCTTTGCTGGAGTCGAAGACATAGACCCGTAGTCACCGATGCGGATCGACCTGGCTCTCCAGGTCGGCGGGCTGCTCGACCGCTACTGCTCGACGACGCGGCTGGCGTAGACGATCACGTTGTCGACGTAGTGCGCGATCGACCGGTCGAATGCGCCACCACACGTGATGAGGCGCAATTCTGCGCCCGTGGTCGGGCCGTAGACAGCGTCCGTGGGGAACGACGCCTTGGCGTGCTGTTCCGTTCGTGCCACCGTGAAATCCACGCGCGACTGGTCGGCGCGCACGACCGTGATCAGGTCGCCAGCACGAAGCTCGCCCAGTCCGTAGAACGCGGCGGGCCCGGTCGTGGAGTCAAGATGACCGACGATCACGGCTGGGCCCTGCTCACCTGGCTCGGGACCGTCCCTCCACCATCCGGTCTGGTTCACGTCCGCAGGCGCCTCGAGCGCACCAGCCGCGTCCAGGCCCAGCGGGACAATCTGGGCATCGACCCCGAGATGAGGGATCTCGACGCGGACAGGATCCGCCGCCTGCACGTCGATGACCGGCGGAGGCGGTGCGGCAGGCGCCGTCGTGGTGGTGGTCGCAGGCGGAGCGGCGGTCGTCGCTGTCGTCGTCGGGACAGCGGTCGATCGGGGAACGTCGCGTCGCGTCGGTGTCGCGTCGCCTCGTACGGTTCCACCGTACGAGGCGAGCACGAGCGTGGCGGCCGCCACCAGTCGGAGTGACCCGCGACGGCCTGCCCGGAGGGCACCCACCACGGTCAGCCCTGCTGGCCACCCAACCGCGCGCGCACCGAACGCCGTACGGCCAAGCCGCCGAGGCCCAGCGCGGCGAGCGCCAGAGAGACGACGATGACGCCGCTGCGACCGTCAGACTGGACACCGCGGGTCGGCTCAGACGTGAAGGAGTCGGCTGTGCCACCGAACCCTGTCGAGACGCCGCCTGTGGGTGAGGTGCCGGTGCCTTCGCCGCCCGTACCACCGCCGCCACCGCCGGCGACCGTGGTGTCAGTTTCGTCGTCATCGCCAACGGGGGTGGCCATGCCGCCGAGCCCGGTCGAGACGCCGCCTGTAGGTGAGGTGCCGGTGCCTTCGCCGCCCGTGCCACCGCCACCGCCGGCGACCGTGGTGTCAGTTTCGTCGTCGTCACCGGCTGACGCTGGTGCAATCAGACCGGTTGTGGTCGGCGACACCGTCATAGCCACCACGGCGCCTGCCAAAGCGATGAACACCGCCAGAAGCAGGGCCACCATTCGTTGCATTGAGCGTCGCATCGTTCATTGTCCTTTCCGGGAGATGACAAAGTTTGGCGAGAGGTTACGGAACGGTGTCTCCGGTGCCAAGTACCTCGTTCTACGGTCGATCACGCACCTTGCATATGAGCTTGGTCTTCCGTCGGGCGGGATCTGTTCACCGGTGCGCTACCCCGGACAGCGGCCGGAGACAGGACGAGTAGATCGGCACAGCCCGCGCTGCTTTCTCCGAACCCTCCACCGCGATAGAGGTATCGAACCACGCGGCTGTCGAGGCAGTTGCGCGTCTGCTCAACCGTGCCGTGCGTCGGCACGAGCGGGCGATTACGTCACGTCGATCGTGTCCGACGCACGCCGTTAGACATTGACCGAGTCACCGCTTCGGGCCGCGGGCTCGGCGACGACGGCGAGGTGGGCGGCGGTGCGCCTGTGGGTCGGCGGGCGTCGTTCGGGCTCGCTCGGGATCTCCTCAGATGGCGCCGCGCCCGGTTGGTCGGGGCGCGAAACGCCGGTGACGAATCCGGCGCCCTGTCCACCGACACAAGCACCCCCTCCAGATGGAGGGGGTGCGACTGTGCGTGAGGCTCCCGCCCCGGGTCCTCGGGTCCCGTTGTCAGCTGCAGCCGCTGGTGCTGCCGCACGACGGGCAGGCGTGGCACGAGCCGGCCCGCTGCATCTGCACCCCGCACTGCATGCAGTACGGGGCGTCGATGCTGGTGGGCGCCGGCGCCTTGATGGCGGGCGACTGACGGCCCGGCGTCGGCTTCTCGGCGTCGGTGACGCCCGCCCGCTCGAGCAGCGACGGCTCCTTGGGCGCCCCGGCCGTGTCGAACAGCGTGGGCGACGACGAGTCGAGCGACGGCGGATCGGCCGGCACGTCCTGGCCCTGGCTGGTCTGCACCACCGTCTCCTCGACGCCGGGAAGCGTGGGCTGCGTCCGCTCGCCGGTGGTGAGGATGCCGAGCTCGGACCGCTCCTCGAAGCTGAGGTAGTTCACCGCCAGCCGCCGGAAGATGTAGTCGAGGATCGACGTGGCGATGCGCAGGTCGGCGTCGTCGGTGATGCCGGCCGGCTCGAACCGGGTGTTGGTGAACGCCTCGACGAAGTGGCGGAGCGGCACCCCGTACTGCAGGCCGTAGCTGACCGAGATCGAGAAGGCGTCCATGATGCCGGCCAGGGTCGACCCCTGCTTGGACACCCGCAGGAAGATCTCGCCCGGGCGGCCGTCGTCGTACTCGCCGATGGTGACGAAGCCCTTGCAGTCGGCCACCCGGAACTCGAACGTGCTCGACCTGCGGTTGCGGGGCAGCTTCTCGCGCACCGGCACCTTGATGATCTTCTCGATCACCTGCGTGGCCGCCTGCTCGATCGGCCCACCGGCGGTGCCGGCCTGGGGTGACACCGCCGTGTCCTTCTTGGCCGTCGACAGCGGCTGGCCGACCTTGCAGTTGTCGCGGTAGATGGCGATGGCCTTGACGCCCAGGCGCCAGGCGTCGATGTGGAGCTGCTCCACCTCGTCGACCGTCGCCTCTTCCGGCATGTTGACCGTCTTGGAGATCGCACCCGAGATGAACGGCTGCACGGCCGCCATCATCTTCACGTGCCCGGAGTAGTGAATGACGTTGTCACCCATCGAGCACGCGAACACGGGCAGATGCTCGGCCAGCAGGTGGGGTGCGCCGACGATCGACTTGTGCTCGTCGATGTAGGCGACGATGTCGTCGATCTCGCCGGGGCCGTACCCGAGCTGCTCGAGCGCGCGAGGCACCGTCTGGTTGACGATCGACATCGTGCCGCCGCCCACCAGCTTCTTCATCTTGACCAGACCGAGGTCGGGCTCGATGCCGGTGGTGTCGCAGTCCATCATCAGGCCGATGGTGCCGGTGGGGGCCAGCACCGACGCCTGGCTGTTGCGCACGCCGTAGCGCTCGCCCAGCTCGTACGCCATGTCCCAGCTCTCCTGGGCCGCGGACAGCAGGTCGGGCGGGACCAGCTCCTCGTCGATCCTGGCGGCCGCTTCCTGGTGCTGGCCCAGCACGCGCAGCATGTGCTCGCGGTTCTCGGCGAAGCCGGCGAAGGGGCCCATGCGCGAGGCGGTGCGGGCTGACACCTCGTAGGCGTGACCGGTCATGAGCGACGTGATGGCGGCGGCGTAGGCGCGGCCGGCGTCGCTGTCGTAGGGCATGCCCAGCGCCATGAGCAGCGCGCCGATGTTGGCGTAGCCAATGCCGAGCTGGCGGAAGCGACGCGATGTGTCGGCGATGCCCTCGGTCGGGTAGTCGGCGCGACCGACCAGGATCTCCTGGCCGGTGAAGATGACCTCGACCGCGTGACGGAAGCCCTCGACGTCGAACGACTCGTCGTCGTTGAGGAACTTGAGCAGGTTGAGGCTGGCCAGGTTGCACGCCGAGTCGTCGAGGTGCATGTACTCGCTGCACGGGTTGCTGCCGTTGATGCGCCCGGTGTTGGCGGCCGTGTGCCAGTGGTTGATGGTGGTGTCGAACTGCATGCCGGGGTCGGCGCACTCCCAGCTGGCCTGCGAGAGCTGGCGGAACAGCTCGCGGGCCCGCACGGTGCGGACCGCGTTGCCCGTGGTGACCTCGCGCAGGGTCCAGTCGCCGTCATCGACGACCGCCTGCATGAACTCGTCGGTGACCCGCACCGAGTTGTTGGCGTTCTGGTACTGGATCGAGTGACTGTCGCGGCCGTCGAGGTCCATGTCGAAGCCGGCCTGCTCGAGCACCCGGGCCTTGCGCTCTTCGAGCGCCTTGCACCAGATGAACTCCTCGATGTCGGGGTGGCCGACGTCGAGGATGACCATCTTGGCGGCCCGGCGGGTCTTGCCGCCCGACTTGATGGTGCCGGCCGAGGCGTCGGCCCCCCGCATGAAGCTGACAGGGCCCGAGGCGGTGCCGCCGCCCTTGAGCAGCTCGACCGAGCTAGCGGATGCGCGACAGGTTGACGCCGGCGCCCGACCCGCCCTTGAAGATGACGCCCTCTTCCCGGTACCAGTTCAGGATCGAGTCCATGGCGTCGTCGACCGAGAGGATGAAGCACGCCGATGCCTGCTGGGGCACCCCGCTGACGCCGATGTTGAACCACACCGGGCTGTTGAAGGCAGCCTTCTGCGTGACGAGCAGGTGCTTGAGCTCGGCGTTGTACGTCTCGGCCTCGCCGTCGTCGACGAAGTAGCCGCCCTCGACGCCCCAGCGGGTGATGGTGTCGGCCACCCGGTCGATGACCTGGCGGAGTGACCACTCGCGCTCTGGCGTGCCGATGGTTCCCCGGAAGTACTTCTGGGAGACGATGTTGGTGGCGTTGAGCGACCAGGACGTGGGGAACTCGACCCCGACCTGTTCGAACGCGACCGAGCCGTCACGGAAGTTGGTGATGCGGGCGTCGCGACGGTCCCACTCGACCTGGTCGTAGGGGTGCACGCCGTCGGTCGTGAAGTGGCGCCTGATGCCGATGCCCGCCTGCTCGGGAGCGAGAGCCATGGATTCCTCCAGGTCGATTGGAGCTGACTGCTTTGGGGAGATTGCGACCTGGGCCAGCCACCAGGGCTTGTGGTGGGTAGGCCGTCGAGCCACAAGATGTGGGTGGAAACTACAGCCGTGTAACTACATCGTCAAGGTCTTGGTCGGGTCGAGATCGGGGCTGATCGACCTAGCAATGGTTCAACAACACGAGGGCGCCGATGCTTCCGCCGGAGCGACGAGCGCTGTCCCCGGCGCGGACGGCGTGGTCGCACGAGACGCTGCGGTCGTGGCACCGGCGCGGACGCTGCGAACACCAACGCCCCCCGGCTGCCCTGACCCAGCTCTCGTGCGACCGGCCCGACGCGGACTCGCAGGTTGAGGGAGCACCGCTCTGCCCGGAGGCGGAACGGTGCAACCTCAGGAGTCGCTCAGCCCACCACAGACACGGAAACGACCACCGCCATTCCGCTCGTCCGCGCCGAGGCACAGTGCACTCTGAGCAACCTACGAGGGAAGGGCTGTGGACGGCTAGAGGATGAACCTGTGAATTGCGGGTGGATTTCTGGCCTGTCCATCCACAGACCACCCCGGTCGTCCACCGGTGGGCGCAACTCGCTACCGTGCCGCGGGCATGAGGATGCTCTGGCCGTCCCCCCAGGGCGACGTCGATCCGGCAGCGGTCTACGCCGCCGACCCTCGCCCCGCGCCGGCGGAGCGGCCGTGGGTGATGCTCAACATGATCGCCACCGTCGACGGCGGTTCCGCCGACCCGAGCGGCCTGTCGGGCGACCTCGGTGGGCCCGCCGACAAGGCCGTGTTCTCCGCCATCCGGGCCGTCGCCGACGTCATCGTCGCCGGCGCGTCCACGGTGACCGCCGAGGACTACGGGCCCAGCCGGCCGTCGCCGGCCGCAGTGGCCCAGCGCATCGCGCGTGGACAGCACCCCCGCCCCCGGATCGCCGTCGTCACGGGGTCGCTCAGCGTCGATCCCGGGCGGCGGCTGTTCCGTGACGCCACCCCGGACGCCCAGCCGATCGTGCTGACCACCGCCCGGGCCGACCCCGACCGCCGACGAGCCCTCGAAGCCGTCGCCGAGGTGCACGCTGCCGGCGACGAGCACGTCGACTGGCCGGTCGCCGTCGACGTGCTGCGCTCGCTGGGGGCGCGGGTCGTGCTGTGCGAGGGCGGGCCCAGGACCAACGCCGAACTGGTGCAGCACGACCTCGTCGACGAGCTGTGCCTCACGATCGCGCCGATGCTGGTGGCGGGGCCGGCGTCCCGGATCGTCCACGGGGACACCCCCACGTCACCGCGGGGGCTCACGCTCGACCGCGTGCTCACCGACGACGACTTCCTCTTCCTGCGCTACGTCAGGGACGGTGCGACGGCCTGACCGTGGTCGAGGCGGAACCCCCCAGCAGGCCCCGCCCGCTCCCACGGACTGACAGGCACCCGCACCGTCGCGACCCGACGGAGGCGGTCACGCCACGGCCGTTCCGGTACGGGCACCTTCGCCCTATGAGAGGCCGCCGACGCCTCGCTATGACGCACCGTGCCGAACGTCACCTCACCGGCGTCAGTGGCGTTTGGGGGCGGTGCGCTTGGTGAGGAGGGTCAGCTCCCGCTCGAAGTCGGACAGGTCGTCGAAGCCCTTGTACACCGAGGCGAACCGCACGGCGGCGATCACGTCGAGCTCGCGTAGCCCCTCGAGCACCGCCCGCCCGACGCGCTCACTCGTCACCTCGCCGGAGGGCAGCTGGCGCATCTCGTCCTCGACCGCGGCCGCGAGCGCCTCGGCCTCGCCCGCGCCCACAGGGCGCGACTTGACCGCCGCCTGCACGCCGGCGACGACCTTGACCCGATCGAACGGCTCGCGGTCGCCCGACCGCTTGATCACGGCCAGCCCCGACGACTCGGGCCGCTCGAAGGTGGTGAACCGCTGACCGCACGCCAGGCACTGGCGGCGCCGCCGGATCGCCCCGCCGTCGTCGGACTGGCGCGAGTCCACCACCTTGGAGTCGAGATGACCGCAGACCGCGCAGCGCACGCTGTGAAAGCTACCGGGCGCGGCTCAGCCGCTTGCCGTGACCGTCCGGCCACTCGCGTCACGATCGGCGCGAGCCAGATCGACGTCGTACCGAACGAAGTGCCCACGCCACGGCTCGCGGTGACCCGGCGCTGGATCAATGGCGGAGGGACAGGACGTACTCGGTGAGGCCGACCAGGACGTCGCGTGTCGAAGGGAGCTCGCGGGCGTCGACGAGGAGGACCGGCACAGCGTCCGACAGGCTGAGCGCGTCGCGGACCAGCTGGGGCTCATGGGCGATCCAGCCGTCGAAGCAGTTGAGGGCGACGACGAACGGCACGCCACGCGCCTCGAAGTAGTCGATGGCGGGGAACGAGTCGGCTATGCGGCGGGTGTCGACGATGACCACGGCGCCAATCGCTCCGCGGGTGAGCTCGTTCCACACGAACTGGAAGCGGCCCTGCCCCGGGGTGCCGAAGAGGTAAAGGACCAAGTCCTCCGCGATCGTGATGCGCCCGAAGTCGATGCCTACCGTCGTTGCCGTCTTGAGCCCCGCCTGACCGAAGTCGTCGATGTCGTGGCTGGCGTCGCTCATGGTCGCTTCGGCGGTAAGGGGCTCGATCTCGGAGATGGCCCCGACGAACGTGGTCTTACCCACGGCGAAGCCGCCGGCGATCACGATCTTGAGCGGACGTGCGCCTGGCCGCGCCACGACTTCGGGGATCGTGGTGCGGCGGTCATTGAAGCGTGCGGAGACCATCGATGAGCCTTTCCAGCACAAGGGTGATCTGGGCGGCATCCTCGTCTGACTCACCGATGTCGGAGCCGTAGACACGGGCCAGACCGTCGCAGACGAGGTCGCCGATCACGACACGGCTGACGCCGATCGGGAGGTTGATGAGGGCGGCGACCTCGGCGACAGAGCGGGGTCGGACACACAGCGAGGCGATCACGTACCGCTCGTCGCGGATGAGGGCCAGCCGGTCAGCGCCGACGATCGTGGTTACGACGAGGTCCTCGATGTTGAGTTCTGCGCCGCTGCGCGTGCGGCCGCCGGTGATGGCGAACGGCCGCGCCAGTCGCACCGGCCGTCGGTGCTCCTTGGTCACCGTGTGAGCGCTGCCTGCAGGTCGAGACGTGCGGCCGCGTCGAGCAACGGAGCGGACGTGCGGGCGAACAACGCCATCTCGTAGGCGATCGCGGCGACGTCGCAGCCCGAGCTGCCGAGCGTCGCCAGCACGCCGTCGGCGTTGATGCGCATGACCACCAGGAGCTTGTCCTGCATCTGCACGACGACCTCCTCGACGGGTCCTCCATTCAGAGGTCCGGATGCCCCGACGGCGATACCGAGGAGCCCCGCGGCGACGGCGGCGAAGCGATCCCCGTCGTCGCGGCCGAGGCCGGCCGACATCGCGAGCAGCAGGCCGTCGGCCGACAACATAACGGCCTGTTCGACCCCGGGGGCCTGTCTCGCCATGTCCTCGAGCATTTGGCCAAGTCGACTGGAGGGTCGGCCCGTCATGGTCACCTTCCTTCGTGGGGGGAGCGGTCGCCAGCCTCACTCCGGCCGCGCGCGAGCCCATCGCGGTAGCGGGTCAGCCGGGCGCGAACCGCCTCGGGGTCCCGCACCCCAGCATCGGTGTCCGCGGGAGCGGTGGTTGCGAGGTCGTCCTCACGCAACGAGGCGCCGGGGACCCGACGCACGAGACCGCCGACTGCCACCCGGTCGGTGGCCCCGAGAAGGCTTGACGATCCCGGCTTGCCCGGCCCCGCCACCCGGTAGAGCGCATCGATCGGCTGAGGCCGCTCGCCGGAAGCTGTCGCGGCAGGTGCCGGTTCCGCGGGGAAAGCCACCGAGCGGAAGGCCGACGGCGCCGGGCGAAACGGTGTGGGCGCCGGCACGTGGTTGTCGACCGTGTCGTCCGACGGTGGCACGCGGGGCGCCGTAGGTTGCCAGTCGACGAAGGGTGTCGGCGTGTCGCCGCCGGTGGTGCCGGCGTTCTGCCGGGCCAGGAGCCGGTCGTGGCGACGGGCCTGAGCGACGACGATGGGAACGGCGGTGCCCTCGATCTCGGGACCCTCGCCGACCTCCTGTCGAGTCACCAGCGCCGGGGGCACCTCGATGGTCACGTGGCCCCCGCTGGGACCGTTCGTCGCGAACGAGACTCGGAGCCCGTAGCGATCGGCGAGAGCGCGCCGCGATCACGAGACCTAGGCCGCGTCGGTCCGGAGGGAGGTGGGTCGGAGCGGCACTACCGGTGTCGAACAGCGCGGCAACCTCGCGGAGGTCGGACGCTGAGAAACCGGGGCCGTCGTCGATGACGTCGATGACGAGACCGGCCGGTGTCACGGCTGCGGAGATGTGCACCGCGGAGGTGACGTGGGACGCCCGGGCCGCGTTGTCGATCAATTCGGCGAGCAGCAGAGCGAGATCGGACGCGGCTGGCGACGGCAGCGCCGCCACCGCCGACGAGTCGATCGTGACCCTCGTGAACGCCTCGACTGCGCCCACCGCCCCCCGGAGCACGTCCCGGACGGCGACTGACGCGGTCTCGGTGTCGCCGCTGCTCTCCGCGCCCGCGAGCACCATCAGGGCGTCGTTGCGCCGGCGCATCTGGGTCGCCAGGTGGTCGAGCTTGAACAAACGGTCAAGGCCATCGGGGTCGAGCTCGGCGTCCTCGAGATCGTCGAGCAGTCCGAGCTGGCGGTCGAGCAGGCCCTGGTTGTGGCGTGCCAGCCGGACCACCGCGTCGTTCACGCTGGCCCGCACAGCCTCGCCGTGCTCGTAGGCGGCGGCGAGCGCCGTGGTGGTGAGCATGGCGACCGTGTGCGCGAGGGGTGCGGACACCGGGTCGACGGGTGCGGCGGGCGCGGGTAGCGGTCGCCGGCCGGTCGCCATGGTGGTGGCGAGGTCGTCGAGCACCGCGGCTGGAGTGACGGCCTCGGCGGTGTCGATGGTGGCGTCGAGCGTCGCGATCGTCCGGCGCGAGATGGCGATGCCGAGCACCAACCCGACGACCGCCATGGCGAGCGCGCCGCCGGCGAACGCCGGGTTGTCGACGGCTCCGCCATTGTCCGTGAGAACCATCCCCGCAGCTATGGCGAGGCCCGCCGTAGCAGGAAGCCCGGCGAGGATGAGCCTACCCTGCAGCCCAAGTCGACGCATCAGCGCGTGACCGAGTCGTCGGTGAGGTGACGGACACGCTCGGACACAGCGGAGCGTGGGGTGAAGATGACGACCGCGCCCTTGACGGTGCCGCCGACGATGGTGGGGTGCGTCCGGCAATCGGCGAGAAAGTCGTACCGTCACCGCGGCTCAGCCCGCCGCCGTCGTACCGCGCTCGCTCGCCGGTGTGCAGCACATAGCGGATCACGCAGGTCTGGTGGTCGCACGTGCCGTCGATCCCGTCGCTATGGAGCACACGGCAGGCCTCGGTGCCGATCACCCGACGGCGGTCGATGCCCAGCCATTGGGCGGCGGCGACGTTGACGTAGGTCCAGCGTCCCTGGATGTCGACCTCGAAGATGCCTTCGCCCGAGGTCTCGAGCAGCATGCGGAGATTAGATGCCAGGTCCTCGCTGTCGCTCTCCACCTGGCGGCGTTCGGAGATGTCCTGGATGAAGGCGTTGAACGCCGGGCCGGTGGGCGTCTCGATCGACCAGATCGCCAGCTCCACAGGGAACTCGCGCCCCAAGCGGTGCCAGGCGGTGATCTCGATGCGCTTGTTGAGGACCGGGCCGACACCGGTCTCGAGGTAGTGGGTGAGACCTGCCCGGTGCGCAGAGCGGTGCTGCGGCGGGACGATCATCTCGGCGAGCTCCCTGCCTAAGACGTCGTCCCGGGGCCAGCCGAACATGGCCTCGGCGCGGGCGTTCCATCCCGTGATGCGGCCCGAGGCGTCCATGCCGATGAACCCCTCATATGCCCTCTCCACCACCTCGGCCTGAAGCGCGGCATTCTGCTGAGCGTCCCGGGCGGCGGCGGTGATTCCCCGGCCCATACGCACCAGCCACAGCGACACGACTGCCGCGGCCACGGCCGTGGCGGCGATGCCGACGACGGGCCGGTCGGACTGGCCGAGGGCGACGAGCCCGGCAACAACAGGGCAGGTCAGGCCCACGATGAGCGCAAGAGTCCATGGATGTTCGGTCGGTTCAATCGCAGGCATTCGGGCTCCTCGCCGCGCCCGGTCCCAGTACCGGCGGGCACACGCAGGGTACAGCACCGGTTCGGTGCGCAAGTACCACAGCACGGAACGTGGTTGCGCTCGGCGGCACCCTACGTGGTGGTGTCCCTACAAACCGCTTGATATCTGCGCCCTGATACGCAAAGGTGGTGTGTAGCGACCTGCTAGTTGGCTGCACGTCGTAGTCATGTTGTGGCTATGTCGAAGCGCCAATCAACCCAAATGCAGGGGGGCGTATTTAGCGCAGGCCGCTGCTGGTAGTCCGGTACGCGATCACCGACCGCAGCATGGGGGACCAGATGGACCTGCCGCAGGCACACCTTGCACACCTGGAGGCGCTACGCACATCCCTGGACGGTCCGATCGAGAGCGTGGGCGACCACCCTGTCTACGTCGCCGTTCGCACCACCGACGACCTCAAGGTGTTCATGGAACACCACGTCTGGGCGGTCTGGGACTTCATGAACTTGCTCAAGGCCATCCAGCAGCGGTTCACGTCGACATTGATCCCCTGGACGCCCCGTGGCGACGCCACCATGCGCCGGTTCATCAACGAGATAGTTCTCGAGGAAGAGAGCGACAAGCAACCGCACGACGGCTATGGCAGCCACTTCGAGATCTACCTCGCCGCCATGGTCGAGGTTGGTGCCAACACCGGCCAGATCGACTGGTTCATCGAACGACTCGATGCTGCTGACACGTTCGACGACGCCCTCGCCGTCAGCGGCTGTCCTCCTGCAGTGTGCGACTTCCTGGCGACGACCTGGCAAGCGGCGCGAGCCAGCGATCCGGAGTTGGTCGCGGCGTTCACCTTCGGCCGCGAGACCGTCGTCCCGCCGATGTTCCGCCAGTTCCTCGCCCGATCCGGGGCGCTGGAGCACGCCGAGATGCTGCGCTACTACCTCCAGCGTCACGTCGAGCTGGACGGCGACTCGCACGGGGGCCTGGCCGAATACCTCCTCGCATCGATCTGCGGCGACGACGTCGCCTCGTGGCAGGCCGCCGAGAGGGCCGCTCGACGTTGCCTCGACGCCCGAACCCGGCTTTGGGATGCCGTGGCCCGACGCGTCGGCCGTTCCACCCTCGAACGCGCCCCGGCCAAAGGCCCGGCCTAGCCCATGGCCTAGCCCCCGGTTGATCCCAAGTCCCGCGGCGGGTGAGTGGCGCCGGGAGGATTCGAGCCCGAGAAAGGCTTGCTGAGGCCGTCGTCGAAGGCGTGGGGTTCCCGGCGGTGTCGGCGCGGTGCGCGCGAAGCGCTGGAGCCGGCTCGCCCAACCCGAGACCTCAGTCGATGTCGAGCGTCAGACGGCTGCCCACCTCGAGCTCAGGACCACCGTTGGTGGCACGCAGAGCGTCGACAACCGCTCGCGGGTCGGTGTCGGGCGCTACTTCGGAGGCGATCGACCACAGCGTGTCGCCTGGCTGCACGACGTACTGCTGACCCGCGACTGGCACGGGGCCCACGTCGACGGGTTGCGGCCTGTCGGTGCTGCCAACGTCGGTGAGCCCGGTCAGCACCTGAGCCCCGAGGACTCCCACGCCCACCAGCGCCACGAGGAGGGCAAGGCGGCGGCGGCGCACCCGGGTGGCGCGGTCGGGCAGACGGCGCACGGCCGCATCGGGGGTGCGGTGGCGTGCCGGACTTGACTCGACGGTGCCCGGTCCACGATCGAGCGCCCGCTCGTCGTCTGCCGGCCAGGGGATGTGGATCGCAACCATGAGCCCGAGTCTCCTGAGGGGGTGTGACACTTTGCGGCCCCCCGCCCCGACATCGCTGACGACGGCAGCGAGCGAACGCCCGTTCGGACATGATCCAACCACGAACCTGTGTTCGACGTCAAGGGAAGTTGCGAACGGGTGTTTGCCTTCGCCGAGACGTGATGGTACCGTCCCGCCAGAACATGCGTTCGGCTCGTGCGGAGCGCCCGTTTGAGCGCATGTCCGTGTGATCGCCCGGGGCAGACCGGGCCTCGATGACATCTGACAGGCCTGCCGCCCCTCGAGGGCAGACCACCACGCGAAGGAGGGCACGATGCCCCCGCAGACACTCACCGCCCGCCAGCGAGAGGTGCTCGAGATCATCGAGCAGCACACGCGCCAGCACGGATACCCGCCCTCGGTGCGCGAGATCGGCGAGGCCGTGGGCCTCACCTCACCGTCGACCGTGCACGCCCACCTGGCGGCGCTCCAGCGCCGCGGCTACCTGCGCCGCGACCCCACCAAGCCACGGGCGATCGAGGTCCGGTGGGATCCCAACTCCGATGCGGTGGCCGACCGTCGCCCGGTGCGCCACGTGCCACTCGTGGGCGATGTCGCCGCAGGCACCGACGTCCTCGCCCAGGAGAACGTCGAGGAGCTACTCCCCCTGCCCGTCGACTTCACGGGCGACGGCGAGCTGTTCATGCTCCGGGTCCGGGGCGATTCGATGATCGAGGCCGGCATCCTCGACGGCGACTTCGTCGTGTGCCGCTCCCAGGCGACGGCCGACCCGGGCGACATCGTCGTCGCCGGCATCCCGGGCGACGAGGCCACCGTCAAGACGTTCACCACCCAGGGCGATCGGGTGGTCCTCGTCCCGGCCAACCCTCGCCTCGGCCCCATGGAGTTCGATGCCGGCGAGGTGCAGGTCTTCGGCCGGGTCGTCACCGTCCTGCGACGCCTCTGACCGGCCACCAGGGCCAAAGCAACCGCAGCCTCACAGCTGTCGTGAGGGTCGGCGCCGCTGGTCCACGGCGTCGGCCCACACGCGAGCCCACCACCGTCAGACGCCGCGACGCAACAGGTCCCCGAGTGCGGCGTACACCGCGTCGAGCGACGCCCGGTCGACGCGCTCGTCCTGCGTGTGGGCCAGGGTCGACTCGCCGGGCCCGAAGTTCGCGGCAGGGATGTCCGCGGCGGCGAAGCGGCTGACGTCGGTCCATCCCAGCTTGGCCCGCACCTCCAGGTCGTTCCGCTCCCGCAGTGTCGCCAGCAGCGGGTGCGCCAGGCCCGGCGGTGCGGCGTCGGCGACGTCCACCACCACGACCTCGTCGCCGTCCTCCAGGTGCGGTGCCAGCACAGCCTCGACATGTGCTCGGGCATCATCGGCGGTGCGGTCGGGGGCGAAGCGGTGGTTGATGGTGATCACCGCCCGGTCCGGCACCACGTTGCCCGCCACACCGCCCTCGACGAACACGGCCTGTAGCGCCTCACGGAACTCGCACCCGTCGATCACGGGCCGCCGGGCCTCGTACCCGTCGAGCGCCGCCAGCACCCGCCCCGCCCTGTGGATGGCGTTGCGCCCCATCCACGGACGCGCCGTGTGTGCTCGCTCACCGGCGAGGGTGACCTGCAGCCGCATCGTGCCCTGGCATCCCACCTCGAGCGTGGCCGCGGTGGGCTCGCCCAGCACCGCCGCATCGCCCGCGACCAGGTCTGGCCGTTGCTCGAACAGGTGGCGCAGGCCGTTGTGCTCCGGGGCCACCTCCTCACCGGCATAGAAGACCCAGGTCACGTCCACCGCCGGGTCCGGCACCGCCGCGGCCAGCTCCAGCATGACGGCCAGCCCGCCCTTCATGTCGACCGAGCCCAGTCCCCACAGCACGTCGCCTTCGACGCGGGGGGTTGCGTTGTCGTTGGCCGGCACGGTGTCGAGATGCCCGGCCACCACCAGTCGCAGCTCATGACCCAGATGGGTGCGGGCCACCACGTTGTCGCCCACCCGCTCCACGGCGAGGTGCCCCAGCGAGCGGAGGTGCTGCTCGACGTGGGTGGCCAGGGTCGCCTCGTCGTGGCTCTCCGACGGGATGGCCACCAGGGCGGCGGTGCGGTCCAGCAGATCGGTCACGGACGCCGAGGCTAGAGGCAGTCGGGCGACCTCCGACGCGACCCGTCTCGCCGCCACCACCGCACACGAATACCGTGGCTCGCCGTGAGCGACACCACCGCACCTCCCTCCGGCGCCTGGGGCGTCGGGCTGGCCACATCGACGCCCGACGGGCGGGTGCTCGACAGCTGGTACCCCTCCCCCGCCCTGGTCGCCGGCGACGACCTCGCCCGCGCCGCGGGGCCACTGGGGGCCACCGCGCCCGGCACGGTCCGCCTCGATGCGGCCACCGCCTCCGGTCTGCTCGGCCTCGACGTGGCCGCGGCGTGCGGGCTCGACGAGCTCCGGGGCGTCGAGCGGGTGGCGGTGGCGACGTTCGTCGAGCGGCTCGACGATCCGCCGGTCGACGCCCACGACGCCTACCTGCGGCTGCACCTCCTGTCGCACCGTCTCGTGCGCCCGCACGGCGCCAATCTCGACGGCCTCTTCGGCCTGCTGAGCAACGTCGTGTGGACCAACCTGGGGCCGTGCCCGGCCGACGACTTCGAGCACACCCGGCTGGCGCTGCGGGCGTCCGGGGCGCAGGTCCAGGTGTTCGGGGTCGACAAGTTCCCGCGGATGACCGACTACGTCGTGCCGCCCGGGGTTCGCGTGGCGGACGCCGACCGCGTGCGCCTCGGTGCCCACCTGGCGTCTGGCACGACCGTCATGCACGAGGGGTTCGTGAACTTCAACGCCGGAACGCTCGGGGCGTCGATGGTCGAGGGGCGGATCAGCGCCGGGGTCGTGGTCGACGAGGGGTCGGACGTCGGCGGCGGCGCCTCGATCATGGGGACCCTGTCAGGCGGTGGCAAGGAGACGATCCGGGTCGGCAGGCGGTGCCTGTTGGGCGCCAACGCCGGCATCGGCATCTCGCTCGGCGACGACTGTGTGGTCGAGGCCGGCCTGTACGTCACCGCCGGCACCCGCGTGACCCTGCCCGACGGCACGGTCACCAAGGCGGTCGAGCTCAGCGGTGCCGACGGCCTGCTGTTCCGCCGCAACAGCACCACCGGCGCCGTCGAGGTGCTGGCCCGGGCCGGAGGCTCGGTCGAGCTCAACGCCGCCCTGCACAGCAACGAGTGACGCCGATCGCGGGGCACGCCCGTGCCTCGACCGTGCGGCACGGGCGGTGGTGATGCGGCCAGCCCGTCGCTGACCCGCCGCCGTGGCGGCCACCGCCCGCCGGACGACGCCGGCGACCCGTCAGGGCTGGGGCGACCAGGGCAGGGGCACGTCGCCGCGGGCCCAGTCGACCGGTGACCGCAACGACGGCGGGTCGGCGACGGGGCGAGCCGCGGCCGTGCGGCGCCGCATCGCGGGGGCGCCGGGTCGTGATGCCCGTGGCCCGGCGACACCGAACGCGGACGACCTGCCCGACGCACGGAGCCCGGGCGGCGGCGACGAGTCGGCCGGAGGCGCCGGGCCACCAGGCCACCCGCCTGGAGCGGGGGGCGACGACGAGTCGGCCGGCGGGGCCGGCGCGTCGCTCGGGCCGCTCGGTCGAGGCGGGGGTGAGGCGGGGGCCGGGGCGTCGCTCGGGCCGCTCGGCGGAGGCGGGGGCGGCGGTGCCAGCGGGGCCGGGGCGTCGCTCGGGCCGCTCGGCGGCGGCGGTGCGGGCGGCGGGACCGTGCCGTAGGCACCAGCGCCGTAGCCCCCGCCTGGTGGGCCGTAGCCCCCGGCGGGGCCTGGCGGGCCACCCCAGCCCGGCGGAGGCGGTGGGCCCCAGCCGCTGAACTGTGGCGGGGGCATGAGCGCCCGGCGGTTGCTGCTGCGCTTCACGCCGACGACGATGGCCAGCACGGCGCCGGCGAGCACCGCCAGCAGGCCGACGGCCAGGCTGCCGACGATGGCGGCCACCAATCCCCGCCCGATGCCGCGCCCGACGGCGATGCCGTCGCCCGATTCGCCGCCCTCGGCTGTGACCTCGTACGCGCCGGGCTCGTCGGCATCGAACGTGTACAGGCCCTCGCCCTCGTGGCCGCTGGCGCTGTAGGTGATCGAGCCGACGTAGGGGTCGAGGGCGACCTGGTCGCCGGACGGGTCGGTGACGGAGACATCGGGCTGGGACGAGAACGAGAAGTCATCGCCGTCGGCGCCGTCGTACTCGTGGTAGATCGAGTAGCCGCCGGTGTCGGTGATCTCGACCTGGAGGGTGGCGGGCAGGTCGGCCCGGTCGAAGTCGTCGACGCGGTCGGCGTAGCTGGTGATGCCCAGCACCAGGATGACGACGGCGACGATGATGCCGACCACCGCGATCAGCCCGGCCACCACGAACCACGACTTGGCTGGCCGGACCTGCTGATCGCTCATGGCCGGCGAGAACGGGGCCGGCGACGCGTACAGACCGGGTTGCATGCGCCCAGTCTGCTCACCTCGACGGTTGAGCGACATGGGGGAGATCCCCCGGGGTCACCCCCAGGCGACGGGCCACCAGATCGAGGCGCTCGTCGGGCTGCACGACGGCGATGCGCACGTGGTCGGCCCCGGCCGGCCCGTAGAGCTCGCCGGGCGACACGACGGCGCCCGCCTCGGCGGCCAGGCGCCGCGCCAGCGCCCAGGCGTCGCCGCCGGGAGCGGGCGCCCACAGGTAGAACGCGCCGGCCGGCTGTGGGCAGTCGACCCCCAGCGCGGTCAGCACCCCGCCCATCAGGGCGAGGCGGCGTCGGTAGCGCTCGCGCTGGTCGTCGACGTGGCGGTCGTCGCCGAACGCGGCCACGGCCGCGGCCTGCACGGGCCCGGGCACCATGAACCCGGCGTGCTTGCGCACCTCGGACAGGTAGTGCACCAGCTCGGGATCGCCGGCGTAGAAGCCGGCGCGGGCCCCGGCCAGGTTCGAGCGCTTGGACAGCGAGTGGACGGCGAGCACGCCGTCGACGCCGTCGGCAACGATTGTGCGCCCGGGGCCGTGCCATGTGAACTCGATGTAGCACTCGTCGGACAGCACCGGCACCCCGTGCCCGCGACCCCACGCGGCCGCCGCCCCCAGGTCGTCGAGCACGCCCGTCGGGTTGGCCGGTGAGTTGACCCACAGGCACAGGGCCCGGGCGGCATCACCGGCGCTGATGTCGGCCAGGGTGGCGTAGGGCACGGCCCGGCACCCTGCCAGTGTCGCCCCCATGGCGTAGGACGGGTAGCTGATCTGCGGGTAGAGCACGGTGTCGCGCCCCGGCGT
Source organism: uncultured Acidimicrobiales bacterium (assembly GCA_963735395.1). Lineage (GTDB taxonomy): Bacteria > Actinomycetota > Acidimicrobiia > Acidimicrobiales > VFJN01 > ZC4RG19. The sequence continues at coordinate 290,276 of CAVTKV010000008.1, forward strand.
GCGCAGGCGCAGCCAGTGGGGCACGCCGGCCACGAGCTCCTTGGTGCCGATGCAGGCGGCGAGGTGGTCGGGGTCGAGCACCACCCCGAACCGCCGCTCGAGCCAGCCGGCCGCGGCCGCCCGGAAGGCGGGAGTGCCCACCGAGGCGGGGTAGCCGCGCTCGGCACCCGAGGACCCGAACGCCGCCACCACCGCGTCGGGTGGCGGGTCGTAGGGCGTGCCGATCGACAGGTCGACTGCGCCTCCCGGCAGCTGGTCGGCCACCCGGCGCAGGTCGTCGAGGCGATCGTAGGGATACGGCGGGGGCTGGAAGCCGCGGGGCTCGGTCACACGCACCTCGGGCACTAGACGACGAACTCGCTGAAGCGGCCGACCGCCGCGTCGTCGAACCGGCCGCGCACGTGCATGCCACCCTCGCCGGGCGCCTCGTGCAGCACCTCGCCGGCACGGTGGGCGGCGGCGAGGAGGTCGCCCCGTTCGAAGGGGATGAGCAGGTCGACGACCGTGGTCAGCGAGCGCAGCCGGTCGCCGATGGTGGCGAGCAGCCGGTCGACGCCGTCGCCGGTGGTGGCGCTGAGTGCAACCGAGCCCTCGCGCGCCGACCGCAGGCGCTCGGCCTCCACGGGCGCGAGGTCGGCCTTGTTGAACGCCAGCAGCTCGGGCACATGGCCGGCGCCGATCTCGGCGAGCACCTCGCGCACCGCCGCGATGTTGCCGGCCACGTCGGGGGCGCTCGCGTCGACCACGTGGACGAGCAGGTCGGCGTCGACGGCCACGTCGAGCGTCGACTTGAACGCCTCCACCAGCTGGTGGGGCAGCTTGCGGATGAAGCCGACCGTGTCGGTGAGCAGCACGCCTTCGCCGCCGGGCAGCGACAGCCGGCGGGTGGTGGCGTCGAGCGTGGCGAACAGCCGGTCCTCGACCAGCACGCCGGCGTCGGTGAGTCGGTTGAGCAGCGTGGACTTGCCGGCGTTGGTGTAGCCGACGATGACGGCCGTGGCGAGCTGCCCGCGCCGCTGCGCCTTGCGCTGGGTGTCGCGGTGGCGCTCGATCTCGCGCAGGTCGCCCTCGAGCTTGTGGATGCGGCGCACGATGCGCCGACGGTCGACCTCGAGCTGCGTCTCGCCGGGGCCTCGGGTGCCGATGCGGGCGCCGCCGGCCGCAGACATGCCGCCCGCCTGCTGCGACAGGGCGCCGGCCCGCCGGCGCAGGCGCGGCAGCCGATAGCGGAGCTGGGCCAGCTCGACCTGGGCCTTGCCCTCCTGGCTGTGGGCGTTCTGGGCGAAGATGTCGAGGATCACCGCGGTGCGGTCGATGGCCGTGCGACCCAGCAGCTTCTCGAGGTTGAACTGCTGGGCGGGCGACAGCTCGTTGTCGAACACGACGGTGTCGCAGTCGGTGGCGAGCGCCAGCTCTCGCAGCTCTTCCGCCTTGCCCTTGCCCACGTAGGTGGGCGGGTCCGGGGACTGGCGCCGCTGGTAGATGCGGCCCACCTCGTCGGCGCCGGCCGTGTCGACGAGCAGGGACAGCTCGTCGACCGAGTTCTCGGTCTCTTCCACCGTGTTGGGTGGGATGGTGACCCCGACGAGCACGATCTTCTCGCGGAATGCCCGTTCGATCAGCGCCACGGCGACGCTGCCAGCTCGATCTCGGCCACGAACGTGGCGGGCCCCCGCAGGACGACCTGGTCGTCGACACCTGCGCCGAGGGTGACCAGGGCGCGGCCGCCGGGCATGTCGACCGGGACCTGATCGCCGACCAGCCCCCAGGCCCGGGCCGCCGCCGCCGACGCGCAGGCGCCGGTGCCGCAGGCCAGCGTGAGGCCGACGCCCCGCTCGAAGGTGCGGATGGCGATGCTGCGGCCGCCCGACTCGCCGGGCCGGCCGAGGGGCTCGCCGTCGGCAGTCGTGAGCAGGTGCACGTTGGACCCTCCGGGGACCTTGGCGTTGACGGACTCTCCCAGCGCCACGAGGTCGACCTCGTCAGCCGCGGCGACACCGGCGGCCGACAGGTCGAGCACCAGGTGGGGGTTGCCCGTGTCGACGACCAGCGTCCGGCCCACGGCGCCGCCGGCCCACTCGGGCGCCTCGCCCTCGATGTGGGCGGGCCCCATCGCCACCGACAGGCTGTGGGTGACCGGGTCGACGCGCTCGTGCACCGTGACCGTGCGCAGGCCGGCGTCAGTCTCGATCGGTATCTCGGTGCCCACGTCGGGCCACCCCAGCAGCAGCGCCTGGGCCAGGCAGCGGATGCCGTTGCCGCTCATCTCGGCCCGGGAGCCGTCGGCGTTGAGCAGCTCCATGCGGGCGCGGCGCCGACCCCCCGGGGCAGCCGGGGTGGCCCGGATGATGCCGTCGGCTCCGACGCCGGTGTGGCGGTCGCACAGGGTGCGCGCCACCGGGGCGTCGATCGGGTGGGAGGCGTCGGTGTCGAGCACGACCAGGAAGTCGTTGCCCAACCCGTGGTGCTTGGTCAGACGCATGTCGGCGTCCAGTCTGCCCGACGGCCGCCGGGGTCTGGCGCGTGATTACCCGGGCGGCCCAGTCGGCCCGGGGCCGGACCCGCCGGCCTTCGCCCCACCGGCCCCTGTGTCGGCGTCCGGGTCAGCCTCACCAACCTCGGCGACCAGGGCGGGGAGCACCGACCAGGGATCGTCGAGGGCCGCCAGCCAGCGGATGCGCGGGTCGCGCCGGAACCACGACCGTTGCCGCCGGGCGAAGCGGCGCGTGCGGCGGATGGCCAGGTCCAGCGCGTCGTCCAGCGTCGTGTCGCCGGCGAGGTGGGCGATCAGCTCGCGGTAGCCCAGGGCCTGGCCGGCGGTGCGCGACAGGCCGCGGGGGCGGCCACCAGGCGGCGGGTCTCGTCGAGGAACCCGTCCGCCACCTGCTGGTGGTAGCGGGTCTCGATGCGCCGGGCGACGACCTCGTGGGGCAGCGTCACGCCCACCAGGTGGAAGCGGCTGGGTGGATAGACGTCGAGCCCGGGGCCGAACGACGAGAACGGCTTCCCGCTGCCCAGCGTCACCTCCAGTGCCCGCACGACCCGGCGCCGGTTGGTCGGCTCCATGCGCCCGGCCGCCACGGGGTCCAGCCCGGCGAGCCGCCGGTGCAGCGCCGCGGTGTCGGCCTCGGCCTCGAGCTGCGTCCGCACCTCGGGGAACCGCCCAGGCACCGCCAGGTCGTCGACGATCGACCGCAGGTACAGGCCCGTCCCCCCGACCAGCAGCGCCCGGTGTCCCCGCGCCTCGATCTCGTCGACCGCCCGGCGGGCCTCGCGGGCGAACCAGGCCAGCGTGAAGTCGTCCCACGGGTCGGCCACGTCGATCATGTGGTGGGGCACCTCGGCCCGCTCGGCGACTGTGGGCTTTGCGGTGCCGACGTCCATGCCCCGGTACACCTGCATCGAGTCGACCGACACGATCTCGATCGCAGGGTCGCGGCGAGCCAGCTCGAGAGCGAGCGCCGACTTCCCCGACGCGGTCGTCCCCACCAGGGCGACGTGGCGGGGCCGGGGGGAGGTGGGAGCGCCGGTCGACGTGCCGTTCAGGGGGTGGGAGCGGTCGGGCGCCACTGCGGACGGACGGTACCCGGCGGGGCACCAGTTGCCCCTTTCGGCGCCGGGCGAGCGGGCCTACCCTCGGAGCAGTAGCGAGCACACCACCACTGCCAGGAGGTGGCCCATGGAGGCGCACGTCGGTGACCATGTGGTCGTCGAGGGGGCCAAGGTCGGCCTGCCCCCGCGACGCGGCGAGGTGCTCGAGATCATGCGGGGCGCCGGCGGCGACCGCCTGCGCGTGCGGTGGCAGGGTGACGACCACGAGACCGTCCTCGCTCCCGGGCCCGACCTGCGCATCGAGATGGGCGAGGGTCAGGTGCCCAACCGGGCGTCCATGCGGGTCGATCTCACCCTGAGCGAGGACGCCGATCACTGCGAGGCCGTTGCCCGCGTGCGGATGCGCGACCGCGACTTCTCCGGCTGGGGGCGGGCCCGCCGCCACCCGACCGATCCCGAGATGCCCGTCGTCGGCGAGGAGCTGGCCGTCGCCCGCGCCCTGTCCGACGTCTCCCATCAGCTCGTCGTGGCCGCCGCCGACTCGCTCGAGTCGGCGCTCGGCCGCCCGGTGGCGCTGCACGTCTGAGGCCTGACCACCTCGGCGTGCCGCCACTGCACAACAGATCACGGTCGCCCGGCTGCGCTCCAAGCCCTGAACGGCAGCCGAGCACTCCAGAGTGCCGGCAGGCGATGGCCGGGCGACCGCCTTCTCCCCCGCAGCCCCTGTCGCTCACGGCTGCCCGCGTGCGCTGACCACACCGCCACCGGCAAGACTCGGGCCGGTGAGCGCAGCCGGCGAGACGATCGTGTTCGTGCACGCCCACCCCGACGACGAGGCGATCTTCACCGGCGGCACCATGGTCCGCCTGGCGGGGCTCGGGCACCGGGTCGTGCTGGTGGTCGCTACGGGCGGCGAGCTGGGCGAGTCACCCGACGGCGCCGGGCCACCGGTGCACCTGGCCCAGCGGCGCAACGACGAGACCGAGCAGGCGGCGGGGCTGCTGGGCATCGCCCGAGTCGCCTGGCTGGGCTACCACGACTCGGGCATGGCCGGCGACGCGGCCAACCGCGCGCCCGGGTCGTTCTGGTCCGCCGACCTCGCCGCAGCCACCGCCCGTCTGGTGGACGTGCTGGTGGCCGAGGCGCCGGCTGCGGTGGTCGTCTACGACGAGGACGGCATCTACGGTCACCCCGACCACGTGCAGGTGCACCGGGTCGGGCGCCGCGCCGCGACGGCCGCCGGGGTCGCGACCGTCTACGACGCCACGATCGACCGCGAGTACCTCCACTTCGTGGAGACCCACCTGGTGGAGGAGGCCATCCTGGCCGGCGACCTGGGCCTGGTCCGGTCGCACATCGGGGTGCCGTCGGTGGCCGTCGACGCCACCGTCGACGTCCGCCCCGTCCTGGACGTGAAGCGGGCGGCGATGGCCGCCCACGCCAGCCAGATCCCGGAGACGACCTCGGCCCTGCAGCTGCCCGAGCACCACTTCGCCGACGTCTACGGCTGGGAGTGGTACGTGCGCACCGGGCCACCGGGCCCCATCGACACGCTCTGATCCCGAGGCGTCGGCCGGCTCAGCCCGCGAGCGCGGCCTCGACCAGGGCCACCGCGGCGTCGCCCGTGGCCGCCATCGCCTCGGTGGTGCGGGCCGACCGGCTGAGCAGGAACGCGCCCTCCAGCAGGGCGACCACCGCGATGGCGGTGGCGCGGGCCGTGGCGGTCGGGGCCCCGGCGTCGACCAGCCGCGACGTGAGCGACGCCAGCCACGATTCGAAGACACGGTCGGACGCCAGGCGCAGCGGCTCGCTGGTGCTCGCCACCTCGAGAGCAACGGTGGCGATGGGGCAGGCATCGGCGTAGCCGGAGTCGCGGAGGACCGCGCCCGCGCCGTCGAACACCGCGCGGGTGCCGGCCACGACGTCGGGCTCGGCGTCGAACACCGCCAAGACCAGGTCGTGGTAGAAGCGCCCGGCCCGCTCGATGGCCTCGCCGGCGAGCTGCTCCTTGCCGCCCGGGAAGAAGTGGTAGACGGAGCCGAAGGGTGCCTCGGCGTCGGCCACGACCTGCTTCATGCCGGTGCCCGTGTAGCCGCGGACCCGAAACAGATCGGACGTGGCGTCGAGGATGCGCTCGCGGGTGCCCGTCACAATGCCCTGCTCCCCTCGGCCTGGACGGGGTGGTTGCGGATGAAGTCGCGGACGAGCCCGGCGAGGACCGCCGGCTGGTCGAGCTGCACCAGGGTGCGGCTGTCGGCGACCTCGACGTAGTGGCCGTGCGGGAGCAGCTCGGCCAGCCGCGGCCCGTGCTCCTTGGGCATCATGCGGTCGTCGGTGGTCCACGCCACCAGCGCGGGCACGTCGAGCGCGGCCAGGTCGCCCGTGATCGCCTCGAGCGCGGAGTAGTCGGTGGTGCGCACGTACTTGGCCAGGTCGCGGCGCACGGCGCGCTGCGTGCGCAGCGGCACGATCCACCCGTCGAACAGGTCACGCGGGATCGGGCCGGTCGCCATCCACCCGAACGTGACCGGCAGGCGGCGCAGGGGACGGAACCGCAGGCTCTGGGCGGCCATGAACAGCCCGCCGGGCATGCGTCCAGCGAGGCCGGCGAACTTGCCGGGCAGCCCCGGCGGCAGGTTGTCGAACGCCTCGCACGGGGTGAGGACCAGGCGGTCGATCAGCTCGGGGCGCTCGACCGCGGTGACCTGGGGGCCGCCCCAATCGTTGGCCATCAGCGTGACGTCGCGCAGGTCGAGGCGGTCGAGGAACTCGGCCAGCAGGCGCGCCTGCCCGTCGAGCGACAGGTCCGCGTCGGGGTGCATGGGCGTGCGGTGGGCGCCGAGCGGCAGCGTCGGCACGACGCAGCGGTGATCGGCCCGCAGGTCGTCGACGACGTACCGCCAGACCGTGGCGTCCATGATCAGCCCGTGGACCGGCACGACCACCGGGCCGTCGCCGCCCGTGTCGAGGTAGTGGACGGGTCCGGCGGACAGCTCGATCGTGGGCATCGGGGGATCCCTTCGTCGTGGTCCTCGGTCTCGAGCGATCGGGCTAGAGCGATCGCTCTAGATCGATCACTCTAACGACGAGGACGGCGCCGCTCAAGGATCCGATGTCACACGGGTGGGTCAGGGCGCCGGCAGGTCCTTGGCGAAGCAGACCGACAGCTCGTCGCCCTGGTACTGCCCGAAGCTGGGGATGCGGTGGTAACCCGCCGTCTCGTAGAGGCGGATGGCCTCGGGCTGGCGGAGCCCCGTCTCGAGCTGCACGCGGCGATATCCGAGGCCCACCGCCTCGGCCTCGAGGCAGACGAGGATCGCCCGGCTGACCCCCCGCCCGCGGGCCGCCGGCACGGTGTACATGCGCTTGACCTCGGCGACACCCGGCGGGCCGCCGTGCAGGGGTCGCACCGCGCCGCACCCGACCGGCTCGCCACCGAGCCGAGCGACCACGAACGCGCCGCGTGGCGCGGTCACCTGGTCGGCCCGCACCGCGTGCAGGTCGACGACCTCCGGACTGTCGCCGTCGACGGTGCCGTCGGCCGCGTACCGCTCGTCGAGGTCGGCCATGAGGTCGGCGACGAGCGCCTGCGCGATCAGGCTGTCGAAGGGCTCGCGCTCGACCGTGAGTGCCGGGGGCGACACGCCGGCCTCGCCCCCGGTGGGGCGAGGCTCGGTCACGCCGAGGCCACCGGTATCCGGGTCTTGTGCCGGGCGGGGGTGATCACGTCCACCAGGTCGCCGGTCAGGTGGTGGGGCGCCGCCCCGGTGACCCGCACGGCGGTGTAGGTGCCCGGCCGCAGCGGCTCGGGGGCCCGGAAGTGGACGAGCTTGTTGTGCTCGGTGCGGCCGGTGGTGACCGCCGGGTCCTTGCGCGACGGGCCCTCGACCATCGCCTCCTCCACCCGACCCACCCGGGCCCGGTGGCGGGCCAGGGCCGACCGCTCGACCACCACGCGGAGGCGCTCGAAGCGCTCGCGGCACACGTCGGCCGGGACGAACCGGTCGACCCGCTCAGCCGCCTCGGTGCCGGGCCGGGGGCTGTAGATGAACGTGTAGGCGCTGTCGTAGCCGGCCTCGGCCACCACCTCGAGCGTGCGCTCGAAGTCGTCGTCGGTCTCGCCAGGGAAGCCGACGATGATGTCGGTGGTCACCGCCAGGTCGGGCATCGCCGCCCGGGCGGCAGCGAGGCGCTCGAGGTAGCGCTCGGCCGTGTAGCCACGGTGCATGGCGGCCAGCACGCGGTCGCTGCCCGCCTGGAGCGGCAGGTGCAGGTGCTCGCACACCTGGGGCACGTCGGCCATGGCGGCGATGGTCTCTGGCCGCAGGTCCTTGGGGTGGGGGCTCGTGTAGCGCACGCGGCGGATGCCGTCGACGCCGCCCACGGCCCGCAACAGGTCGGCGAACAGCGGGCGCACCCGCACCGCCTCGCCCGCCCGGCGCTGCGCCAGCGTGAGGTCGCGGCCGTAGCTGTTCACGTTCTGGCCCAGCAGCGTCACCTCGGTGACCCCGTCCTCGGCCAGCGCGCGCACCTCGCCCACGATGTCGTCGAACGTGCGGCTGATCTCCCGGCCCCGCACGGCGGGGACGATGCAGAACGCGCACGAGTTGTCGCACCCGATCTGGATCGTGACCCAGCCCGCGTAGGGCACCTCCCGCCGGGCCGGCAGGGCGCTGGGGAACGACTCGTGGTCGTCGGCCGCCGTCTCCTCCAGGATCTCGACGATCGACCGGCCGGCGGTGCGCTGCTCGCCCAGCAGCTCGGCGGCCCGCCCCACGTTGTGGGTGCCGAGCACCACGTCGACGTGGGGCGCCCGCTCGACGATGAGGTCGCGGTCCTTCTGCGCCAGGCAACCGCCGACGACGATCTGCATGTCGGGGCGCTCGGCCTTGAGCGCCTTGAGCAGACCCAGGTGGCCGTACAGCTTGTTGTCGGCGTTCTCGCGGATGCAGCAGGTGTTGAGGACGACCACGTCGGCGTCGTCGACGCCGGTGGCCGGACGCAGGCCGTCGGCTTCGAGCAACCCCGCGAGGCGCTCGGAGTCGTGCTCGTTCATCTGGCACCCGTAGGTGCGCACCACATAGGTCTTGTCGGTCATCACCTGGGGCCGGACGGGGAACGGGTCGGCGGCGACGCAGCGGCCGACGGGACCCCGCCAGGGTACGCCTCAGCCGGTCGGCGACGGGTACTCGGGCGGGATCTCCGCCGGCGGCGGATCCGTGATCTCGCTGACCGACGTCTCGGCATCGAAGACGTCGATGTCGGGCGTGTAGTCGCCCGGCAGGTAACGCTGACCGCCGTTGGCGTACTGGTACAGGCCACTGCCCTCGACACCCGTCTCGTCGGGCCCCTCGGCGTCGGGGTCCCACCACATCTCGACCATGTCGTCGATGCCGGCGTAGTCGCCCTCGTACTCGTCCTCGTCCTTGCCGGGCTCGGACCAGATGCCGAAGCCGTAGTCGACCGACGGTTGGGTGAAGGCGGACGGCGTGGGCGGGAATGCGAACAAGGCGTCGCGGAAGACCTCGCGCGTGAGCTCGGGCCCGGCGTAGTGCAGCCCGGTGAAGAACAGCGCGACCTGCGGGTAGGTCAGGATCAGGCTGTCGTCGGCCGGGGGTGGCGTGCCGTGGTACCAGTCGTAGAGCCGGTAGGCGGGCGTGACCTCGGGGGCCGCCTTGGGTGGCAGGAAGCTCAGGCCGAAGGCGTGCGACCACTGCTCCTGGTCGAACGTGCGGGCGAACGTCGACGAGTCGGTGAACGGGTAGCCGCCGAACACCCACTCGGGGTACCAGTTCTGCTTGGTGGCCTCGCGGGTGAAGGCCGGCAGCGTGATGGGGTCGGCCCGCACGACGACGGTGGTGACCCCCTCGTCCTTCATCTTGGCGATGATGCCGGTGGCCAGCTCCTGAGCCCGGCCCGGGTCGAGCGGGAAGGTCGCGTCTCGGCGATGTCGATGCCCTCGTCGGCGAACTGCTCGACGTACCGCTCGGCCGTGCGCTCGTCGGCGTCGCTCTGGGCCAGCGACAGCAGGCCGAACACCCGGTCCTCGCCCTGGCTGCCCTCGCCGGCGAACTCGGCCGTGCCGCCTTGGAGCTTCGTCGCCACGTACGACACGACATGGGCCCGGATCTGGCCCTGGCTGGGTTGGATGCCGAATCCCGTGGGCTCCGGGTCGGTGATGCCGGGGCAGGCCATGCAGATGATGTCGCGGGCGTGGAGCTCCTCGGTCCACGTCGACGCCAACAGCGGGCCGCCCAGAACGGCGAACGGCTCGAACTCGGCGGCGCGGACCGCGTCGGCCCGGGCCGCCACCGGGTCGAACATGCTGCCCGACGACTGCACGAACTCGAGCTTCACGGTGCGCCCGTAGGTCTCGTAGTACTGCTGGAACACCTCGGCCAGGCCGCGGTACGTCTGCTCGACCTCGTCCACCGAGTCGTCGATGCCCAGCGCCTGGCGCACGATGCCGAAGATCGGGTCGTCGTCGTTGGGCAGCCAGGCGACGACGGTGATGGTGTCCGCGGTGACGCCGGGCGCCGTGGCCCCGCCGTCGGCGTCGTTCTCGGCGACGCACTCGGGCCGGAAGAAGAACGGGACGGCCACCATGCCCGACTCGGTGTCGCAGGTGTCGGGGAACGTCACGTCCAGGTCGTCGTCCTGGGCCATCTGCCAGGTGACCACGCCGTCGGGCAGATCGCCGGTGGGTGTGGTCGAGCCGGTGCCGCCTGCGGCCTGGGTGTCGCCCGCATCGTCTCCGCCGAGGAACGACACGCCGACCAGGCCGGCGACGAGGACCATCACGGCCGCGATGGGCCCGTACCGCCGTAGCAGGCGACGATCGCCCGGGGATGACTGGTTCACAGGCTGCACGGCAGGTCCTCGCTGGTCACGGTGTGGTCGAGGTGCTCGTGGTGGTCGGCGTGGTGGAGGTCGCGGCGGCGCGCGGCCCCGACCGGTTGGCGGCCCGGGCGTCGGTGCCGATGTAGGCCGCGACCACCGCCGGATCGGCGAGCACCGCTGCCGGAGCGCCGTCGGCCAGCACCCGACCCTGGTCCATGGCCACGACGCGGTCGGCCACGTCGCGCACCAGCGGCAGGTCGTGCTCCACCACGACCAGGCTGGCGCCCGTCTCGTCGCGGATGCGGCGGATCAGCGGGCCGAGCTGCTCGACCTCGCGCTGGGCGATGCCGGCGGCCGGCTCGTCGAGCAGCACCACCCGGGGCTGGTGGGCCAGCAGGCACGCCAGGTCGACCACACGGCGCGTACCCGTGGACAGCTCGCGCACGAACAGCGACCGGACGTCGCCCAGGCCCAGCAGCTCCACCAGCTCGTCGACCCGGCGACCGACGGCCATCTCGCTGTCGACGGCGTTGGGCAGGTGGAAGGCGGAGGACAGCGGGTCGCCCACCTGCACCCACCGCTCGAGCGCCACCGCGATGGTCTCGTCGACGGTCAGCGACGGGAACAGGCGGGCGTCCTGGAACGAGCGCCCGAGGCCGCGGCGGGCCCGCTGGGGCGCCCGCAGCCGGGTGATGTCGGCGCCGGCCAGCACCACCTGGCCCCCGGTGGCCGGCAGCGCGCCGCCCAGCAGGTCGAACAGCGTGGTCTTGCCCGCGCCGTTGGGGCCGATGATGCCCACGATCTCGCGGGTGCCGACATCGAAGGACACGCCGTCCACCGCCCGGACGCCGCCGAACGACACGCTCAGCTCGACCGCCCGGAGCACCGGCGCCGCCGGCGGAGGTGCGTCGGTGGGCGCCGCCGGGGCCGCCCCGGTCGCCGACGGCCCGGACGCGCTCGCGGCGTTGCCGAGGAAGACCGAGCGCAGCAGGTCGGGCCGGTCGAGCAGGTCGGCCGACGGGCCCGAGAACCGCACCTGACCGCGCTCGAGGAAGATGGCCCGGTCCGCGATCTCGAGCGCCACGTTGACAGACTGCTCGACGATGACCAGCGTGGTGCCCTCGTCGCGCAGGTGGTCGACGAAGCGCAGCAGCTCGCCCACGACAGCCGGCGCCAGGCCCAGGGACAGCTCGTCGATCATCAGCAGGCGGGGGCGCGTGAGCACCGCCATGGCCAGGGCCAACATCTGCTGCTGACCGCCCGACAGGTTGCCGGCACGCTCGCCGGCCCGCTCGGAGAGGACGGGGAACAGGCCACGCACCCGGGCCAGGTCGTCGGCCAGGCCGGGGGCGTCGTGGCGGTGCAGCCAGCCGGCCACCCGCAGGTTCTCCGCAACGGTCAGCGACGGAAAGATGCCCGCGCCGCCCGGCATCTGCACGACGCCCCGCGCCGCCACCTGGTGGGGCGCCAGCCCGGCGAGGTCGGCGCCGGCGAAGCTGACCGACCCCGCCCGCGGGGGCACCAACCCCGAGACGGCCCGCAGGAGCGTCGACTTGCCCGCCCCGTTGGTGCCGAGCAGGGCCACGGCCTCGCCGTCGCGCACCTCGAGGTCGACCCCGGTCAGGACCGGCACCCCGCCGTAGCCCACCTCGATGTCGGCGACGTCGAGCAACACGTCGCCCCCGCCACCACCGTTGGCGGCGGAGCCGACCGCGGCGGGCACCGGGCCAGGGCCAGCGGGTGCCGCTCGGTTGTCGGCCACGGCGACCTCGGCCACGGCCCCGAAACCCGCGACGGCCAGGCCCTCGCGGGTGGCGACCGCCCGCAACCAGCGGTCGCGGGCGCGGTACGCCAGGCCGGCCAGTCCGCCCGGGGCGAGCAGCAGCACGAGCAGCACGCCGATGCCGGAGGCGAGGAACTGCCACTCGGGATCGAGGAACCAGCGGGCCCCGAAGAGGAACAGCGCGCCGAGGACGGCTCCAGCCAGCGACGTCATGCCGCCCACCACGACCATGGTGAGCACGACCAGGTTCTCGATCGGCGAGTACGACGACGGGTCGAAGGCACGCTCGTGGTGGACGAACAACCCACCGGCCAGTGCAGCCACCGCGCCCGACAGGGCGAACGCCGCGAGACGCAAGCGCAGCGGGTCGATGGCGTAGGACTCGGCCGCCGGCTCGTTGTCGCGCAGCGCCACGAGCGCCCGGCCGAACCGGCCGGCGCGCACGCCGCGCAGCCCGGCCATGACGATGACCAGAACCGCCAGGGCCAGGTAGTACACCGACGCCTCGGACGAGACCTGGAGGCCGCCCAGCAAGGGCGCCCGCTCGATGCGATCGGTGGGCACCCAGCCGAAGTAGTCGTCGTTGAGCAGGAACGACGTCGTGGCCAGAGCGAAGGCGAACGTGGTCACGGCCAGGTACAGGCCGCGGCAGGCGCAGCGCGGGCACGCCCACCAGGGCGGCTGCCGCCGCGCCGACCAGCATGGCGATGACCAGGCCGGCGAAGAGGTCGGCCCCCCACTCGCTCACCACGAAGCCGGTGACGGCCGCCCCGATGGCGAAGAAAGCGATCTGTCCGAGCGAGACGATGCCGCCCCACCCGGAAAGCAGCACGAGCGACAGGCCGAGGACGGCGTAGACGAGCAGGGCCGCAGCCCGGAACTGCTGATCGGCGGTGAGCACGGTCGGCAGCGCCAGAGCCGCGACGGCGACCACGGCCACCGTGCCCCAGCGGGCCAGGCGGGCCCCGGCGGCGGCGGCCAGCCGAGCCGGCACGGGGCGCACCTCGTCGGCGGCCTTCCAGGCGGAGGCGTCGGCGAGGTCGAGCCGACCGACCTCGCGTCGGCGCCACACCAGGGCGGCGATGACGATGACGCCGAGGATGGGGTCGATGACGGACGGGTCGTGGTTCCAGCCGACGCCCATCTCGAGCACACCCAGTGCTACGGCAGCCGACGTGACCCCCGGCAGGTCGGTCAGCCGGCCGAGCAGCAGCGCCACCAGAGCCCGGAGCAACACGCCGAACCCGAGCGCCGTGCCGGTCGGCAGGTCGAGGATGCCGCTGCGCAGGAACACGGCGGCAAAGGCCAGGACCCCGGACACCGACCAGACCAGGGTCTGGAGCCGGGCGACCGGCACGCCCAGCAGGGCCGCCCGGTCCGCACTGTCGGCGCTGGCGCGAATGGCCGTGCCGGCCGCGCTGCGCCGCAGGAAGGCGCTGATGACCACGAGCAGGATGGGGGTGACGAGCAGACCCAGCAGGTCGTTCGCGCCGAAGATGACCCCGCCGATCTCGCGGGTGGCGTCGAACGGCGGCTCGATGCGGCCGGCGATGAGGTCGAGGTCCCACAGGCGGGGCAGCAGCATGCCGGCCGCCACCAGGACCTGGCTGAGGCCGATGGTGGCGATGGTGACGAGCAGCCGGGGCGAGCGGGCGAAACGGCGGATGACGACCCGCTCGGTGACCGCCCCGAGGGCGACGGCGGCCAGCAGCCCGGCCAGCACGGCGAGCGGGTAGGGCACGCCGGCTTCGGTGAGCAGGAGGAACGTCAGGACCGTTGGCGCCAGGCCCAGGTCGGCCTGGGCGAAGTTGATGATGCGGTTGGCCCGGTACACGAGGGCCATGCCGAGCGCGATCAGCGCCGTGAGGCCGCCGACCACAAGGCCGCGCACGACGATGCCCGACGGCGCCGGGAAGGCGACCTGCTGCACCGCGACGATGGCGAGCGCCGGCCCGAACGAGCGGATGCTGCCACCGAGCCGCTCGCGGCGATCGCTGGTCGCCGTGCCTTGCCGCGCAGATGTGCTGCCGACGGTCATCGTCCCCAGACTCGTGCTCGTCGTCTTCTGGCCGGGGAGCCTAGTGACTGGCGAAAGGCAGGGCGGCCGCCACACCGCCCCGCCCTTCGGACCGTCAGTCGTCGAGCGTGATGGGCAGGTCGTCGGCCGGCGACATCACGTCGCCGGCGGAGGCCTCGTCGCTCTTGGTGCCCTCGGCGGCCGAGGCGCCGATGCCGAGCTGCGAGCGGATGCGCTCGGAGATCTCGACCATGACCTCGGGGATGATCGAGCAGGAACTGCTTGGCGTTCTCACGCCCCTGCCCGAGCTGCTCGCCGTCGTAGGTGTACCAGGCGCCGGACTTCTTCACGAGGCCGAGGTCGACGCCGATGTCGAGCAGCGAGCCCTCGCGGCTGATGCCCTTGCCGTACATGATGTCGAACTCTGCTTGCTTGAAAGGTGGCGCGCAGTTAGCAGGCGACGACATCGTTGGCTACCAGCGTGTGGTGCTCATCGACCTCGATGTCGTAGATCGTGCGCCACTCGGCGATCGAGCACTTCGACGACCTTGTCGTACCAGACGTCCTCGGCCAGCACGCCCCGGAGGAACTCGCTGTCGAGGGCAGTCGGCCACCGCTCGACCCGGTCACGCCGTAGCCGCGACACGCCCAGCACCTGCTTGAGGCCGCCCTGGGGGTCGCCGGCGGTCTCGCCGACCATCGACGCCGCCATCGCCGCCGTGACACCTCGGCCCCGCAGGTAGGCGAGGACCGGATCGGTCGAGGTTGGCCGGCAGGTAACCGCGCTGCGAGACCCGCGATGCGTCGCAAGCGTGGGATCGGTGAGGCTCGTCAGCAGCACTTGGCCCCGTGGGCCCCACATCGGCAGGGCCTCGGAGAAGCGGGTGACGTTGTCGATGCCGGACACCCGCACCTCCCAGCACGGGAGCTTGCCCTGCACCCGCCGACCGTCGATGAGGCTCGGCCGCTTCTGCGTCGGGTCATAGACCCGGACCGAGCTGCCGATGCCCCACCGGAGCAGCAACCAGTGGATCTGGTGGGCGAGTTGCTCGGACGTCGTGGTGAAACCGACCCGCAAGCCACCCGTCTGCTCACGGGTGACGTGACCGTCGCTCTCGAACAGGCCGAACAACAGGTTGCCGACGACACTCGTCGGCCACATCGGGGGCGAAGAACGCCGCCGGGATGCGCTTCTCGGGTGCGAGGTGGCCATAGATGCCGGCCCACCGGCACAGCTCGAGGACACCGTTGGCCTCGCCAGGGCGGTGCGAGATCGCCAGCTCGATAGCCATGCCGTCCGCGCAGCGCCGTCGAGCAGCCGAGCTCGTCGACGATCGCCGTGACGTCGGCCAGCAGATCGGGCTCGGTGTTGATGAAGCTCACTGGCGTCTTGCCGCCGACGTAACCGTCACCGATGAGGTAGCCGAGCAGCCGGGCGTGGTCGGCAGGGACCGGCTCGGCGTCACCGAAGCCCAGGAAACGACGGGGGCGCGCCACCCGATCGCCGACGCCGAGCTCGCCGGCCTCGCGCCAGCCGATGTCGGTCAGGATCTTGTGGTCGGGCGTGACCCGTAGCTCGGTGCCGTCACGGAGCCGCAGACCGACGCACTCGGCCTCGCCCTGGTCGAAGCGCTCGACGATGGGGCGGACATGGAGCTGACCGAGCTTGTCGGCTGCGACCACCGAGCGTCCCGACGCTGTTCCCGACGATGTCCTCGATGCGGTGCGTGAGCCCGCTGACCGGGTCGAACACCATGGTGCCGGCCGCGAAGCACTTGTTCTTCACCACCTTGACCCGGGTGCGGTTGCCGACGACCTCGACGCCGTCCTTGATGGACTCGATGCGGCGGATGTCGAGCCGCACCGAGGAGTAGAACTTGAGCGCACGACCACCCGGCGTCGTCTCGGGCGAGCCGAACATGACGCCGATCTTCTCTCGCAGCTGGTTGATGAAGATGCAGATGGTGTCGGACTTGTTGAGGTTGCCCGTGAGCTTGCGCAGCGCCTGCGACATGAGGCGGGCCTGGAGGCCGACGTGGGTGTCGCCCATCTCGCCCTCGATCTCGGCCCGGGGCGTGAGCGCGGCCACCGAGTCGATGACCACCACGTCGATGGCGCCGGAGCGGACGAGCATGTCGGTGATCTCGAGCGCCTGCTCGCCCGTGTCGGGCTGGGAGATGAGCAGCTCGTCGATGTCGACGCCGATGGCGCGGGCGTAGACCGGGTCGATGGCGTGCTCGGCGTCGATGTAGGCGCAGATGCCGCCGTTGCGCTGCGCCTCGGCCACGACGTGCATGGCGAGGGTGGACTTGCCCGACGACTCGGGCCCGTAGATCTCGGTGACGCGGCCCCGGGGCAGGCCGCCGATGCCCGAGCGCGAGGTCGAGCGCGAGCGCGCCGGTGGGGATGGCCTCGATGGCCATGGTGCCCTTCTCGCCCATCTTCATGACGGAGCCCTTGCCGAACTGCTTCTCGATCTGGCTGAGGGCCATCTCGAGGTTCTTCTGTCGATCCACCGGTGTGGTCCTTTCTGCGGTGGTGCGGTTGTGGCGGAGGGGGCTCGACCCAGTGCCGAGCCCGGTGCGATCTCGACGGGCGCAACGTGCCCCCACCGGCAACACAGACCTTAAGGACGGGGTATGACACTTTCGGTGGACCGTGGGAGCGAGCCCTGGAGCGCCACCGACGTTCGGGAACGACACGACTGTAGTTTCGAACGCCTGTTCGTTCAAGGACCCTGGCAAAGAAACCCGATCAGTCGAGGCGCCGCACGTGCACGTCCTCGTAGCGGGCCCCGTCGGCGCCCAGGTGGCTGCGCACCAACCGCACCTCGTCCACCGGGAACCCCAGCTCCACCGGCTCGCCCACCAGGTCTCGCACCGGGCCACGCCGGGCACGGGCCAGCGTCAGGTGGCCCCGGAACGCCCGCGCCGCGGGCGGGGACCCGAACCCTCCCGTGGCAGCCACGACGGCGTCGGCCAGGCGCTCCAAGCCGCCGACCGGCACGACCACCGCACCTCGCCCGAGCGCCGCCACCCGCGGGCCGACCACCGCGTCGCACCGGGCGAGCGGCGCAGCCTCGAGTGCGGCGGTCACGGGACCCGGATCGTCGACCTCGCCCAGGAACCGCAGCGTCACGTGCCACTGCGGCCGCGTGGTCCACCGCACGCCAGGACGCGGCGGGTGACGCAGCCCCGCCACCACGTCGAGCACGGCGTCGGGAGGCCGCACCGCCACGAACAGGCGCACGGCACGGAGTCTGGCAGGGCTCCGCCACGCTCACCGCGGTCCGTCACCGCTCGCCGCGTACGGTCACCGCCTCGCCGCGTGATTGGCATCACCGGTCGGCGCTGCGACACGCTCGCGCCGTGGCCAGCAACGACGAGGACGCAAACCCCGGCTCCCCCGCCCCCCGTGGCATGGGTGCCCGACTCCGGGCGCTGCTGGCGACCCCCCAGGGCAGGATCATCGCCGGCCTCGTCGCGTTGGTGGTGCTCGTCGGCGGCGGCGTCATCGCCGCCAACGCCAGCTCCGAAGAGGCAGCAGCCCCCACCACCACGACCAGCACCACGACCACCACCACCACCCCGCCGACCACCCCTCCCCCGCCCCCACCGCCCGTCTACCCGCTGACGGGCATGCCGGTCGTCGACCCGGCGGTGGCCGCCCGGCCCACGCTCATCGTCAAGATCGACAACTCCGAGCCCAAAGCACGACCCCAGATCGGCCTCAACCAGGCCGACATCGTCTACGAGGAGCGTGTCGAGGGCGCCGTCACCCGGTTCATGGCGATGTTCCACTCGACCGATGCCACGCCGGTCGGTCCCGTCCGCTCGGCCCGCACGTCGGACATCGGGCTGTTCAAGCCGATGGGCACCCCGCTGTTCGCCTGGTCCGGCGCCAACGCGATCTTCGCCCAGTGGGTACGCGAGTCGGGCATCGTCGACATCGGCTACGACGTCTCGTCCGGGCTGTACAGCCGCGCCGGCAACCGCGAGGCGCCCCACAACCTGATGCTCAACGCCACCGGGGACGTCTGGGCCAACGTGTATCCGGGCGCCACCTCCCCCAACTCGCAGCTGTTCGCCTACCGCGCGCAGGGCGAGGCCCCCGTGGGGGGCACGCCGACCAAAGGCGTGAGGATCGTGTTCGCCACGGGCCCCGGTTCCGCCCCCGTCGAGTACGTGTGGAACGGCACCGGGTGGGCGCGGTCGCAGGCCGGCACCCCGCACATAGACGCCGAGGGTGTGCAGATCGCCCCCGAGAACGTCGTGATCTCGTACACGGCCTACGCGAGCAGCGGCGTCAACGACCAGTTCGGCATACCGATCCGAGAGGCGGCGCTCGTCGGCGAGGGCGAGGCGCTGGTCCTCACGGGCGGGCAGGCGTTCGCCGCCCGCTGGGTCAAGCCGTC
Organism: uncultured Acidimicrobiales bacterium; assembly: GCA_963735395.1. Taxonomy (GTDB): domain Bacteria; phylum Actinomycetota; class Acidimicrobiia; order Acidimicrobiales; family VFJN01; genus ZC4RG19. Next base: position 308,882 of record CAVTKV010000008.1, read on the forward strand.
GCTCGAGATGCCGGCGCAGTACTTCGACCAGGCCGGCGCCCCGATTCGCCTGACACCCGGGCGCACCTGGGTGGCGCTGCCCGAGCCCGGCACCACCGCCTTCCTGCCCTGGTAGGCGTCAGGCGAGTGGCCACCCGGCCCGCGATTCGTCACGAGGCCCGGCGAGCAGGCGCCGCAGCATGTCGAGCAACGAGATGCAGGCGAACTGTCGCACCCGTTCGCGATCGCCCGGCAGCGTGATCTTGGTGGTCACCGGTTCGGCGTCACCGACCACGGCGCTGATGTAGACCGTCCCCGGCGGCTCGCCGTCGAGGCTGTCGGGGCCGGCCACCCCGGTCACGCCCAGTCCCACCTGCGCCCCCAACAGGTCGCGCACGCCGGCGGCCATGGCTGCGGCCGTGCCGGCCGACACGACCGGGCCCTCCGGCACGCCCAGGACCGAGAACTTGACCTCGGGGGCGTACGACACGACCCCGCCCCGGAACCAGTCGCTCGCCCCCGGCACGTTGACGAGGCGCGAGGCGACCAGGCCGCCGGTGAGCGACTCGGCGACCGCGAGCGTGAGCCCCCGAGCGACCAGTGCCTTGGCCACCGCGTGCTCCATCGTCTCGTCGTCGACACCGAAGACGATGTCGCCGATCAGGTCGCGCACGACCTTGTCCTCCGCCTCGATGAGCTGGTCGGCGGTGTCCTCGTCGGCGGCCTTGACCGTGATGCGCACCTTGAGCCCCTCGATGCCGCTGGCCAGGAAGGCAAGCGTGGGTGCGGCGGGTCCGGCGGCGTCGAGCTCGAGCATGTGATCGGCCAGGCGCTCGGCCAGGCCGGACTCGCTGTCACCCCAGGTGCGCAGCGTGCGCGAACGGATGACCGCCACCGAGCCGGCCCGCCGGGCCAGGTCGGGCAGGACGGCCCCCGTCACGATCTCGTGCAGCTCGTAGGGCACACCGGGCACGGCGTACATGACCTTGTCGCCCACCGGGCAGATCAGCCCCGGCGCCGTGCCGGGCTGGGGATCGGCGATGGCCGTCGCTCCCTGGGGCACGAGGGCCTGGCGCATGTTGTTGGCCGGCATGCGCCGGCCCCGGGCGGCAAAGCGCTCGAGGATGCGGTCGGCCGCGTCGTCGTCGGTGACCAGGGGGACGCCCATGACGGCGGCGATGGCGTCGCGGGTGATGTCGTCCTGTGTGGGCCCCAGGCCGCCGCACACGATGACGGCATCGGACCGCGAGAGCGCCAGCTCGAGCGCGCCGACGATGCGGTCGAGGTTGTCGCCCACCGTCTGGCCGTGGGTGCGGTCGATGCCTGCCAGGGCGAGCTGTTCGCCCAGCCAGGCCGAGTTGGTGTCGACGATCTGCCCGAGCAGCAACTCGGTGCCGACGGCGACGATCTCACAGCGCATCAGTGCCTCACTCTTCCTCGCTCGTCAGGCCCGCACGCCGCCCGAGGCCGTGGCCCGGCTGCCCTCGATCAGGTACTGCACGCCGGTGGCCAGGGTGAGGGCGACGGCGATCCACAGCACGCTCGAGGCCAGCCACGCAGCGTGATCGGCCACCGGGGGCAGCAGCGCCAGGCCGACGGCGACGGCCTGCACCACGGTCTTGACCTTGGCCCAGAACGCGGCGGGCACGGCCAGTCCGCGGCGGCCCCAATACGACCGGAACGCCGAGATGGCCAGCTCGCGCAGCGTGATGAGCGCCACCGGCAGCCACCAGAACCCGTCGGCCGCGACGATCGCCCACATGGCGCCGAGCACCAGGGCCTTGTCGGCCAGCGGGTCGAGGAAGGCGCCCGATCGGGTGGTGCCGTGGCGCCGGGCCAGGTAGCCGTCGAGGCCGTCGGTGGCCGCCAGCGCGATCCACAGCACCACGGCCAGGTACGACGGGCCCGCCACGACGATGAGCAGCCACAAGGGCGGCGCGAGCAGCAGGCGGGCGATGGTGACGACGTTGGCCGGGGTGGCCAGCGCCGAGGGACCGAACGATCTCGCCACGTGCCCGCCCTAGGCCGGGGTGGCTTCGAGGTCGGGGCCGGCCGCGCCCTCGATGCGCAACTTGACCAGCTCGCCGACGGTCAGCGTGTCCGGCACGGTGATGATGCCGTCGATCTCGGGCGCCTCGCGGTGGCTGCGGGCGACGCCGGGGGCGTCGACCAGCGCCTCGGCCACCGTGCCGATGAGGGCATCGCGATGGCGGGCGGTGATGCCGTCCTGCAGCTCGCGCAGCTCGGCCAGGCGCTCGGACACCAGCTCGGCCTCGACCTCGCCGTCGAGGTCGGCGGCGTAGGTGCCCTCCTCAGGGCTGTAGGCGAAGAACCCGGCCCAGTCGAGGTCGGCGCCGGCCACGAACTGCAGGAGCTCGTCGTGGTCGTCCTCGGTCTCGCCCGGGTAGCCCACGATGAAGCTCGACCGGAACGCCGCGTCGGGCTGGCGCGCCCGGATGTCTTCGATGCGGCGTAGGAACCGGTCGCCGTCGCCCCAGCGACGCATGCGTCGCAGCAGTGGCGCCGACGCGTGTTGCAGCGACAGGTCGAAGTAGGGCACGCCGGTGGCGCAGATGCCGTCGATGAGCGCCGGGGTGAGGTCGGAGGGGTAGAGGTACAGCAGGCGCACGCGGTCGACCCGGCGGGCCAGCGTCTCGACCAGCGGCACGATCCGACGCTGGCCACGGCCCTGGTCGCGCCCGTAGGCGGCCAGGTCCTGGGCCACGAGGACGACCTCGCGCACGCCGGAGGCGGCCAGGTCGTCGACCTCGCCGACGATGGCGTCGAACGCACGGCTGCGCTGCTTGCCCCGGAACGACGGGATGGCGCAGAAGCCACACGCGCGGTCGCAGCCCTCGGCCACCTTGACGTAGGCCCACGGGGCCGTGGCCGGCGGGCGTGGCAGGTTGAGCAGGTCGAGCGAGGGCACCGCGGGCGCACCCACCCGCGTGGAGCCCAGGGTCACGGGCACGCCGAAGCCGGCGACCGCGTCCGCCTCGGGCAGCGCCTGGGCCAGGTCGTCGCCGTAGCGTTCGGCCAGGCACCCGGTGACCACCAGCTGGGCCTGGGCCGGCTTGCGCTCGGACAGGGCCAGGACGACGTCGATCGACTCGCGCCGAGCGTCGTCGATGAAGGCGCAGGTGTTGACCACCACCAGGTCGGCCTGCTCGGGCGCGTCGGCCGGGACCAGCCCGTCCGCGAGCATCGTCCCGGTCAGCTTGTCCGAGTCCACCTGGTTCTTCGGACAGCCCAGCGTCTCGACCCAGAAGGAACGGGACATCGACGCAAGGCTACTGGCCGCTGCCCCCGGCCCCGCCATCGGGTCATACGACCGCTCTGTGCGTCAGGTGATGATCCACCCGGTCTTGACGGCCGGCTCGCCGGTCACGTGCAGGCACAACGGGCGCCGGGGCAGCTCGTCGAACCGGAAGGCGCCGCCGACGTCGCTGACGACCTGGCTGCGGCCCTCGGGCCACAGCGCCACCACGTCGACCCGGCGCGGCGGCACGATGCGCCCGAGCACCCGCAGCTTGTCCGCGCCGACGTCGAGCTCGAGCTCGACCGTCAGGGAACCGGCCGTGTAGCGAACCTCGCGCGGGGCCGCCCCGGAGGTGCGCGCACTGCCGACGCGGCCGCCGCGGGCCGACCGCGAGTCGTAGGCCAGCTGGGCCGGCTCCGCGTCGATGGCCGCCCAGGCGAAGCTCGCCACGGCCACGTCCAGCCACGAGTCGGGCACAGGGTCGGCCAGCGTCGCGACCCGGCGCAGCTCCGCGGCGAGCGCGTCGTGACCTGGCGGCGTTGCGGCGGTGTCTGTCACGTCGGCGTCCTCCGGTGTCCCCACCCACCGGCACCACAGAGGCGGTGCCGGCCTGGCTGATACATCCACGTCTCGGCCAGCCATCATCCCATCAGGTGGCGGAGTTGCTCCAGGCACCGCCCGCGCGTCGGGCCGATGCTGCCCACGGGCATGTCGAGAGCCGCGGCGATCTCGTCATAGCTGGGCGGAGGGTCGGCCATCATCAGGCGCAGCAGCCGCTGGCACCGCCCGCCCAGCCGCCCGAAGGCCGCCAGCAGCGCCCGGTCCCGCTCGTAGACCAGCAGGCCGGTGTCGATGCCGGCGTCACGCACGTCGAGGTGATCGAGCGTGGCCTCGTCGGCGGTCAGCACCAGGCGCCCCGACACCCGCAGCACCCGCAGGCACTCGTTGCGGGTGGTGGCGGCGATCCAGCCCCCCACCGCGTCGGGTGCGCGGATGCGGGCCAGATGCTCGACCAGCCGCAGCCACACAACCTGGTTGACGTCGGCTGCGTCGTCGGCGCTCAGGCGGTAGCCACGGCAGATGGCGTGAACCATGCCGAGGTACCGCGCCACCAGGTCGTCCCACGCCCGTTGGTCTCCCTCACGTGCCCGCGTGACGAGATGTGAGACCGCCGTCACTTCCACGCCCGGAGCCTACGCTGCGCGGCCGGCACCTTACGCGACGGTGACGTCCAGCGCGGAGAACGACGGACCGGACACTGTTCGTGTCCGGTCCGTCCCTTGCCTCCTACTCGGTCTGCCCGGTCGTGCCGCCCCTCCGGGTCGTCACTCGGCGCCGATGGCGTCGAGCACGTTCATGCGGCTCGCCCGCCAGGCCGGGAACAGCGCGGCGAACAGGCCGAGGAGGGCGGCGACCACGGCGAGCACGACCAACGTGAACACCGGGATCTGGAACACGCCGAAGCCCTCGTCTCGCAACGCCCGGACGATGCCCCAGCCGCCGAGCAGCCCGAACGCCAGGCCGAGCACGGTGCCGAACAGCGAGATGATCACCGACTCCCACCGGATCGCCGCCCGCACCTGGCGACGGCGCATCCCGACCGCCCGCAGCAGGCCCAGCTCGCGGGTGCGCTCGAGCACCGACAGGGCGATCGTGTTGGCGATGCCCAGCATGGCGATGATCACGGCGATGATCAGCAAGCCGATGACGAGGTTGAGCAGGATGTCGAGCTGGCCGCCGATGGCGTCCTTGAACTCGTCGACGCTCTGCACCTCGGCGGTCGGGAACGGCGCGACCACCCGCTCGATCTCCGGCTCGGCCTGGGCCACCGAAACTCCGTCGGCCAACTGTACGAACACCTGAGTGTCGGTCGGGTCGGCGATGGCGGCATCCCAGTCGGCGAGGCCCAGCACGTAGTTGCCGATCCCGCCGGCGGCACGGGTGTCGTCGTAGATGCCGCTGACGGTCGCGACGCGGTCGGCCTCCGAACGGCGATCGTCGAGGAAGTCGACCCGCACCGGGTCGCCGAGGGCCAAGCCCTGGCTCGTCGCCGTGTCCTCGGTGATCACCACCTCGCCAGGGCCCAGATCGGCATCGCCCTCGACCAGGCGCAGGTCGAGCAGCTCGAACGCCCCGCGGTTGGCCCCCGCAACCCCGGTGTCGTCGTTCGGCGTCGGAGCCCCGCCGTCGGGGTTGACGAACGCCGGCGAGAACCGCACCGGGGCGACGATCGACACGTCCGGGAGCTCGGAGATCTGCTCGGCCACGCCGGGCGGCAGGCCGATCACGCCGAACGTGCCCGAGTCGACCACGAAGTCGCCGGTGAACGAGTCCTCCAGGGTCTTGTCGATCGACGCCCGGATGGACGAGTTGATCACCAGGATGAACGCCACCAGGCCCACGCCGATCATCAGAGCCTGTGCGGTGGCGGAGGTGCGCTTCGGGTTGCGTGCGGCGTTCTCGCGGGCCAGCGTGCCGGCGACGCCTCGCAGGCGGGCGAGCGGCGCCCCGATCACCCGGCTGACCGGGCGGGCCAGACCCGGGCTGAGGAACAGCAGGGCGACGAACACGAGGCCGACCCCCAGGCCCACCGTCGCGACCTCGTTGCCCAACGCGCCAGCCACGACGATGGCGGTGCCAAGGGCGGCCCCGACCACGCCGATGGCGAAGCGCACCCTCGACCGGCCCGTGGTGTCGATTGCCACCTCGCGCATGGCCGCGAGCGGCGGCACGCGCGCGGCCCGCCATGCCGGCACGAGCGCTGAGAAGACCGTCACGATCAGTCCGGTGAGGATGGCCGTGATCACGGACGCAGGCAGGATGGCCAGCGAGCCGGGCGGCAGCTCGAAGAGGTTGCCGAGGAACGCCGCCAGGGCAAGTCCCACGAGGAACCCGATCGCCGACCCGACCAGGCCCACCACCACGGCCTCGACGACCACCGCTCGTCGCACCTGCCGGCGCCGGGCGCCGATGGCCCGCAACAGCGCCATCTCGCGGGTGCGCTGGGCCACGATGATCGAGAACGAGTTGTAGATCACGAAAGCCCCGACCACCACCGCGATGACGGCGAACACCAGCAGGAAGACCGTGAAGAACGACAGCTGGTCCTTGATGTCGGACGCCGTCTCCTCGCTGATCTCGGCGCCCGTCAGCACCTCGACCCCCTGAGCCTCGTCGGCACGCAACGTGTCGTCGATCGACGTCGCCAGTTCCTGCTGGGAGACGCTGCTGTCGGCCACCGCGCCGATCGCCGAGAACTTGCCCTCCTCGCCGATCAGGCGCTGCGCCTCGCCGGTGGTCCACAGCACGTAGGACGCTCCGCCCGGGCTGTCAGCGGCGCCGAAGCGCGCGATGCCGACCAGGTCGAACTCGTCGGCGGCGGCCTGGGTCTGCACCTGCACCGTGTCGCCGACCACGAAGCCGGTGTCCTTGGCCGTGCCCAGGTCGATCACGATCTCACCGTCGGACGTGGGGGCCCGCCCGTCGGTGAGATCGAAGGGGTTGAGGTCGCCGACGTCGCTCCAGTTGCCCCCGAGCGTGGGGGCGCCCATCGCGGGGTCGCCGACCGGATCGCCGTTCTGGTCGATGATCCGGGCGAAGCCGTCGACGCTGCCGTCGGCCTCGGCCACGCCGTCGGCGGATCGCACCTCGTCGAGCAGCGAGGCGTCGATCCGACCGCGGATGTCGCCGAAGTCGCTGCCGATCGTCTGGTCGGAGCGGACCACCGCATCGGTGTCCCGGTACACGTCGGAGAACAGGTCGTCGAACGAACGGTTCATGGTGTCGGTGAGCACGAGCACCCCGCCGATGAACGCCACGCCCAGCGCGACGGCGAGAAAGGTGGTGATGAGGCGCGACTTGTGGGCCATCAGGCCCCGGAGGGCGACCTTGAGCACGGCGCCTACTCCCCGAACTTCTTGAGCCGGTCGAGGACGCGTTCGGCGGTGGGATCGTCCATCTCGTCGACGATGCGACCGTCCGCCAGGAACACGGCGGTGTCCGCGTACCCCGCCGCCACGGGGTCGTGGGTGACCATGACGATCGTCTGGCCCATCTCGCGCACGGCGCGCCGCATGAAGTCGAGGATCTCGGTGCCCGACCGAGAGTCGAGGTTGCCGGTCGGCTCGTCGGCGAAGATGATCTGCGGCCGGCTGGCGAGGGCGCGGGCCACGGCGACGCGCTGCTGCTGGCCCCCCGAAAGCTCGCTCGGCCGATGCGACAGCCGGTCCGCGAGACCGGTCGTCTTGATGACATCGTCGAGCCACTCGCGATCGGGCTTGCGCCCGGCCAGCGTCATCGGCAGCGTGATGTTCTCGATGGCCGTCAACGTCGGCACCAGGTTGAACGCCTGGAACACGAACCCGATGCGGTCGCGCCGCAGCAGGGTGAGCTGATCCTCGGACAGCCGGCCCAGGTCCTGGTCGCCCACGAACACCTGACCCGACGTGAGCGAGTCGAGGCCGGCCATGCAGTGCATGAGCGTCGACTTGCCCGAGCCGGAGGGGCCCATGATGGCGGTGTACCGGCCGGTGGGGATCTCGACCGACACGTCGTCGAGAGCGACCACGGCCGTGTCGCCGCGGCCGTACACCTTGGTGGCCCCGACGGCACGCGCGGCCGGGGTGGGAGCGAGCCCGACGGCGGTGGCGTCGGGGCGGTCGAACGGCTGGCGGGAATCCGCCGGAGTTTCCATGCCAGGGACGGTACGGCCTGACCCCGGCACCTGTCGTCACCTTTGCCGCTGATGCCGGCTCATCCTCGGGGACGACACCCCGGCCCGACTGCGGGGCCGGAGCACCCGCCGACCGCGGCGGCTCAACGACCGGGTGTGACCAGGCCCGACTCGTAGGCCAATACGACGGCCTGCACCCGGTCGCGGAGCCCGAGCTTCATGAGGATGCGCCCCACATGGGTCTTGACCGTGGTCTCGCCCAGGACGAGCTCGGCGGCGATCTCGCCGTTCGACAGACCGCGTGCCACCAGGCCGAGCACCTCGCGCTCGCGGTCGGTGAGCAACGCCATCTCCGGAGGCGCGCTCGGACGGGCGGGGGTGCGGGACAGCTCCTCGATCAGGCGACGTGTGACCGTCGGTGCCAACAGCGCCTCGCCCGCCGCCACGATCCTGATGGCCCGCACCAGGTCCTCGGGCGGCGTGTCCTTGAGCAGGAAGCCGCTGGCGCCGTTGCGCAGCGCGGCGTACACGTAATCGTCCAGGTCGAACGTGGTCAGCATCAGGACACGGCAGGGCACGGCCGGCGACGCGCCCGGCCCGACGAGCCGTCCGGTCGCTTCGATGCCGTCGAGGTAGGGCATGCGGACATCCATCAGCACGACGTCTGGTGTGAGACGTCGCGCCAGCTCGACCGCCTCGAGCCCGTCCGCGGCCTGGGCCACCACCTCGATGTCGTCCTCGGTCTGCAGGATCATGCGGAAGCCGGTGCGCACCAGCTCCTGATCGTCGGCCACCAAGACTCGGATGGGATCACCCATCAGCGCGCACCACCCATCAGCGAGCGCCGCCGGTCGGGACGGAGCCCCGCTCGAGGGGCAGCCGGGCCCGCACCCGGAAGCCGCCGCCGGGGTGGGGCCCGGCGTCGAGCTCACCCCCGTAGACCGCGACGCGCTCGCGCATGCCCGGCAACCCGTGGCCGCTGCCACCCGGCTCGAACCCGGGTCCGTGACCGTCGTCGGCCACCACCACGGTGAGCGCGTCGTCGTGGTACGCCACGCGGATCTCGGCCCGGGCCGGGCCCGCGTGCTTCATGGTGTTGGTCAGCGCCTCCTGGATGATGCGGTAGGCGGCCAGCTCGACGCCCGACGGCAGCGGACGCACCTCGCCGTCGGTGCGCACCCGCACGTCCAGGCCCGCGTCACGGCACTTGGTCACCAGCGTCGTCACGTCCCCCAGACCGGGCTGCGGCTCCAGCACCGGCGTCGGGTGCGCCTCGTCGGGAACGTCGCCCTCCTCCGCCCGGAGCACGCCGAGCACGCGGCGCATGTCCCGCAGGGCCGCCCGCCCGGTCGCCTCGACCTCACCCGCGGCCTCCGCCGCCGCGCCGGGGTCGCGCTCCACCAGGCGTCGGGAGGCCCCGGCCTGCACCACCATCACGCTCACGCTGTGCGCCACGATGTCGTGCATCTCGCGGGCGATGCGCGTGCGCTCCTCGCGCACCGCCAGGCGGGCCTGCTCGTCGCGCTCGCGCTCGGCGCGGGCGGCCCGCTCCTCGACCATCTCGAGTTGCAGCCGGCGCACCCGGCGGCTGTCGCCGAACACCCAGGTGGCGGTGAGGATCAGCGCCCCGACGGCGACGTCGCCCCACGAGTTGACGTTGGGGTCGTCGGAGTGGACGACCGCGAGGGGCTGGACCGCCAGCACCCCGGCCAGGCTCACGCGGGCGGCCCGGCTCGAGCCGTAGGCCGCGACCGCGTAGAGAGCCGCGACAACGCCGAGGAACGGTCCCGCACCCGGGAAGAGCCACAACGCGTGGATCACCGCGGCCAGGCCGGCCACCACCATGACCGCCGCCGGGTGCGAGCGTCGCCAGACCAACGGCACCGTGGCCGCCAGCGCCAGCAGGACGCTGAAGGCGTTGCCGTCGCGGTACGCCTCTGCCTGCGGGTTGGGGACGAGCTCGGTGAGGACACCGATGGCCGCGAGCACGAAGGCGAGCAGAACGTCGAGCGCCACGGGGTGCGGGTCGCGCACCTTCGCGTACATCTCACCGGGGCGCACCATGACCCAGACGGTATCGACGATCGGCCGCCGACGGGTCGTGCCCAGAGACGATCGCTCGTCCTCCCCCAGGATGAGTCAGCTGCGCTATTCGCGGCCCTCGACCAGCTCCTCGAGCTCCTCGACCGTCATGAGCACGGCGCGAGCCTTGGAGCCCTCGGACGGGCCCACCACGCCCCGCTGCTCGAGCAGGTCCATCAGGCGGCCCGCTCGGGCGAAGCCGACACGGAGCTTGCGCTGCAGCATCGACGTGGAGCCGAGTTGGCTGCGCACCACCAGCTCCATGGCCTGCCACAGCAGGTCGTCGTCATCGTCGCCCCCGCCCCCACCGCCGCCGGACGACGTGCCACCCTGGCCGTCCTCGCTGAGCTGCACCGAGTCGTCGAAGCGCACCTCGGGGGCCTGGCGCTTCCACACCGAGGCGATCTTGCGCACCTCGTCCTCGGTCACCCAGGCGCCCTGGATGCGGCGGGCCACGGACGACCCGCCGTCGAGCACGAGCATGTCGCCCTTGCCGATCAGCCGCTCGGCACCGCCCTGGTCGAGGATGACCCGGCTGTCGGTCACCGACGACACGGCGAAGGCGATGCGGGCCGGCACGTTGGCCTTGATGAGGCCGGTGATGACGTTGACCGACGGCCGCTGCGTGGCGATGACCAGGTGGATGCCCACGGCACGGGCCATCTGGGCCAATCGGGCGATCGACTCCTCGACGTCGCGGGCGGCCACCATCATCAGGTCGGCCAGCTCGTCGATGACGACGAGGATGAACGGCAGCCGCGGGTACTGGCGGCCGGTCTCCGCGGCGTCGCTCTCGCCGTCGCCGTCGTGGTCGACGTAGCCGCTGACCGTGCCCCGGCCGTCGCCGTCGAGGTCGCCCTTGTCGACCGCGGCGTTGTAGCCGGTGATGTCGCGGAAGCCGACCTCGGCCAGCAGGTCGTAGCGCCGCTCCATCTCCTTGACCGCCCAGGCCAGGGCGTTGGCGGCCTTCTTGGGGTTGGTCACCACCTGGGTGAGCAGGTGGGGCAGGCGGTCGTACTGGCCCATCTCGACCCGCTTGGGGTCGACCAGGATCATGCGCACCTGGTCGGGCGTCGACCGCATCAGGATCGACGTGAGCAGCGAGTTGAGGCAGCTCGACTTGCCCGCGCCGGTGGCGCCGGCGATGAGCACGTGAGGCATCGCCGCGAGGTTCATCATGATCGAGCGGCCGTTGATGTCGCGCCCGACCGCCACCTCGAGCGGGTGGGTGGCCCGCCGGGCCTCCTCGCTGATGAGGATGTCGCCCAGCGCCACGATCTGGCGGCGGGCGTTGGGCACCTCGACGCCGATGGCCTGCTTGCCGGGGATGGGCGCCAGGATGCGCACGTCGGGCGTGGCCATCGCGTAGGCGATGTCCTTGTGCAGGCTGGTGACGCGGTTGACCTTGACGCCCGGCCCCAGCTCGAGCTCGTAGCGGGTGACCGTGGGGCCCACGACCATGCCCACCAGCCGGGTCTCGACGCCGTGGTCGGCCAGCGCCTTCTCGAGCACCCGGCCGGTGTCCTCGATCATCTTGCGGTCGACCTGGTGCGAACCGCTGCGCTCGAGCAGCGTGATGGCCGGCAGCTTCCACGGCGAGCCCTTGGCCGCTGGGCCCAGCGCGATCTCGAGCTGCTCCGGGGAGACGTCGTCGGCCTCGGGGGCGACGAACTTCGGGGCCTTGCGGCGCTTGGGCTTTCCCGTGCGCGTCGTCTCGGTGTCGTCGTCGGGCGGCTCGACCAGCGTGTCGTCGTCGGGGACGAGCGCCGGGTCGATGACGTCGGTCTGCGTCGGGCCGTCGTCGTCGTGGTAGGGCAGCCGGAACAGGGTGGCCAGGCGCTGGTTGAGGCCGGCGGTGATGGGGCGGACGCCGGCCACCGTGCGGTCGGCGGCGTCGCGCAGGGGCGTGCGGGTGAGCACGACAAGCCCGCCCACCGCCACGAGCGCCAGCACCGCAGCGGATCCGCCGGTGCCGATCAGGCTCTCGAGCGGCGCCCCGACGACGACGCCCAGCCTCCCGCCGGCGTCGCGCAGGTCGTCGACCGGATCGCCGAACGCGGGGCTGCCGCCCACGATGTGGAGCAGCCCGGCCGCGGCGATGACCAGCAGCGTCGCTCCCACCCCGACGTGGGCGGCAACGGAGGGGCGGTCGGCGTCGCCGTCTGCGCCGTCGGCCGGCGCGCGCTTGAGGATGAGCGCACCACCGCCGATCAGCAGCCCGGCGGGCAGCGCGAAGCGCAACCAGCCGAGCGCGGACGCGGCGAGGTCGGCCACGCCACGCCCCACCGGGCCGCCTCCGGCGGCGTAGATGCCCAGGCCGCTGACGACGGCGAGGGCGACGAGCAGCAGACCGGTGACGTCGTCGGCATGGTCGCCGAGCACACGCGACGACGAGCGCAACGCCCGCGAGGTGAGGGTGGGCGCCGGTTGGCGCCGACCGGTGGACTTGCGCGTGCTGCTGGTGCGCGAGCCACCGGACCGGCCGGTGGAGCGGCCGGTCGCCCGTCCCTTGCCCGATGAGCGGGACGACCCCCCCGAACGGGAGCGCGAGCGAGAGCCCTGACGCGTCGTCACAGTGGCAACAACGCTACCAGCAGCCCCATGGGCAACATCACCATCAGACCCAGGCCGGAGCGGGTGACGGGGCGGACGGCGTTCACCTGCCGATCATGGCCCGTCGGACCGCACCGGTGGTCGATACCGGCGGTCGATGCCTCGCCCCCGGGACGCGCGCTCCCGGGTGCCGCCGGGCACGTGCGTTCCCCAGGACGGCGTCCTGACCCGCATCGCTACGGTGGCGCCGTGCACAACCACAGCGACAGGGGAACCGCCGTCGTCACCGGCGCCAGCTCCGGCATCGGCGCCGCGACCGCCCGGGCGCTCGCCGGCGACGGGTGGCAGGTCGTGGCGGGCGCCCGCCGGGCCGATCGGCTCGAGGCGCTGGCGGCCGAGATCGGGGGCCGGGCGCACGTGCTCGACGTGACCGACGGGGCCTCGGTCGACGCCTTCGTCGCCGCCGTGCCCGAGTGCCGGCTCCTGGTCAACTGCGCCGGCGGCGCGCTCGGGCCTCGATCCCGTGGCCGAGGCCGACGAGGCCCAGTGGCTCTCCATGTACGAGTCCAACGTGCTGGGCGTGACGCGCATGACGAAGGGGTTGCTCGGCGCGCTCGAGGCCAGCGGCGACGGCCAGGTGATCACGATCGGGTCGATCGCCGGCCACGAGCCCTATCCCGGCGGCGCCGGCTACAACGCCGCCAAGTTCGCCGTGCGGGCCGTCATGTCGGTGCTGCGCCAGGAGCTCCTCGGTCGACCGGTCCGGGTCAGCGAGATCGACCCCGGCATGGTCGAGACCGAGTTCAGCCTGGTGCGCTTCGGCGGCGACGCCCAGCGGGCGGCGGCCGTGTACGAGGGCGTCACCCCCCTCTCGGCCGACGACGTGGCCGAGTGCGTGCGCTGGGTCGCCTCACGTCCGAGCCACGTCAACGTCGACCAGATGATCGTGCTGGCCCGCGACCAGGCCGGCGCCCGCCAGGTCCACCGTCACTGACCGGGCTAGCGGGGCTGGCAGGTGGGGCACCACGTGGCCGTGCGGCCGTCGAGCACGCGGGACCGCAGCTCGGTGCCGCAGCGGGGGCACGGCAGGCCGGCCTGGCCGTACACGTCGAGGCGCTGCTGGTTGCGACCCTCGCGCCCCTCGACGTTGCGGTAGTCGGTGAGGGTCGTGCCGCCGTAGCGGATGCTCGAGGTCAGCACCGCGCGCAGGGCATCGAGCAGCGCCGCCGCCTGGGCCCGCGTCACCGTGCGCCGCGCCGGGTTGATGCGCGCACGCCACAGCGCCTCGTCGGCGTAGATGTTGCCGACCCCGGCGATGGGGCGCTGGCTGAGCAGCTGCGTCTTGACCGCCCGGCGGCTGGCCCGGAGCGACCGCCAGAACGCGTCGGCGCCCAGCGTCGGGTCGAGGGCGTCGGGGCCCTGCACGGCCAGCGTGCCGGCGTAGCGCCCGCCCTCCGCGACAGCCAGCCGGCCGAACCGGCGGACGTCCCGGTACTCGAGCGCCTCTCCCCCGGGGCCGCCGCCGTCGTCGAGCGCCCACCAGGCCCGCACGTACTGGTCCCCGACGTCGCCCGCGGGACGCACCCGCAGCGACCCCGTCATGCCCAGGTGGACGATCAGCTCGCGGTCGTCGTCGAGCCCCAGCAGCAGGTACTTGCCGCGGCGGTCGACTCGCTCGACGGCCGCGCCGCCGACGTCGAGCGCGGGCGTGAACTTGGGGTGGGGAAAGGCCCAGGCCTCGCCGAGCCGGCGGCCGACCACCAGCGGCTCGAGCTGGCGCCTGATGGTCTCGACCTCAGGCAGCTCGGGCACGGCGCGGGCGCAACTACGCCTCCATCACCACCGGCACGATCATCGGCCGGCGCTTGGTCGAGTCGTTGACGAACTTGCCGGCCGCCCGGCGCACCACCCGCTGCAGGGCCTCGATGTCGGTGGCGCCCGTGGTGAACGCCTCTTTGACGGACTGGCGCACCGCGTCGGCGCACTCGGTGAGCAGCGGCTCGGCCTCGGGGGCGTAGACCCATCCCCGGGTGATGACCTCGGGGCCGACGAGGATGCCGCCGGTCTTCCCGTCGACGGTCACCACCACGACGACCACGCCCTCGTCCGCCAGCACCCGCCGGTCGCGCAGCACGCCCTGGCCCACGTCGCCGATGATGCCGTCGACGAAGAGGTAACCGGCCGGCACCTGGCCCGCGACCCGCATGCCGTCGTCGTCGAGCACCAGCTGGTCGCCATCGGTGCAGACGAGCACGTGGTCGTCGGCACCGTCGGCGACGGCGCCCATGCCCCGCGCCAGCTTGGCGTGGGCGACCATGTGCCGGTACTCGCCGTGCACGGGCACGAACCAGTCGGGGCGCACGATCGACAACAGCGTCTTGAGCTCTTCCTGCTTGGCGTGGCCCGAGGCGTGCACGTCGGAGATGCCCGAGTGGACCACCTCGGCCCCCAGGCGCACCAGGCCGTCGATGACCTTGGATACGTTCATCTCGTTGCCCGGGATGGGGTGCGACGACAGGATGACCGTGTCGTCGGCATCGATCTCGAGCCAGCGGTTGTTGCGCTGGGCCATGAGCGTCAGCGCCGACATGGGCTCGCCCTGGCTGCCGGTGGAGATGACGCACACCTCGCCCGGCGGCAGGTCGCGCACGTCGTCGATGTCGACCAGCGCATGGTCGGGGATGTGCAGCAGCCCCATCTCGCGGGCCAGGCGCACGTTCTTCTTCATCGACAGGCCCAGCGTCGCGACCTTGCGGCCGAACGAGAGGGCGGCGTCGGCGATCTGTTGCACCCGGTGGATGTGGCTGGCGAAGCAGGCGATGACGATGCGCCGGCCCTCGTGCTGGTGGAACAGGTGGTACAGCACCTGGCCCACCGACGTCTCGCTGCGGGCGTACCCGGGCTCCTCCGCGTTGGTCGAGTCGCTGAGCAGCAGGCGGATGCCGTCGCCCGACGCCAACGCGCCGATGCGGGCCAGGTCGGTGAGGCGACCGTCGACAGGGGTGAGGTCGAGCTTGAAGTCGCCCGTGTGCAGGATCGTGCCCTGCGGGGTGTGGAACGCGGTGGCGAAGCCGTGGGGCACCGAGTGGGTGACCGGGATGAACTCCACGTCGCACGGGCCGATGCGGCGGCGCTCGCCGTCGCGCACGGGGATCAGCTCGGTGCGGTCGAGCAGGCCCGCCTCGTCGATGCGATTGCGGGCCAGGCCCAGCGTGAGCTCGGAGCCGTAGATGGGGAACGACAGCTCGCGCAGCAGGTAGCTGAGCCCGCCCATGTGGTCTTCGTGGCCGTGCGTGATGATGGCGCCGTCGATCCGCTCGGCGTTATCGCGCAGGTAGGTGAAGTCGGGCAGCACCAAGTCGATGCCGAGCATGTCGAGCTCGGGGAACATGAGGCCCACGTCGAGCAGCAGGATGCGGCCGTCGACCTCGATGCAGGCGCAGTTGCGCCCGATCTCGCCCAGGCCCCCGAGGAACGTGATCTTGACCGGGTTGTGGCGGCTCACCGGTGCGCACCGAGGTCGTCGAGCACCCGGGCGACGGCGGCGCGCACGTCGTCACCGATCGGCGGCAGCGGTAGCCGCACCGGCCCCGCCGGCTGGCCCAACGCCGCGACCGCCGCCTTGGCCGCGCTCGACTGCACCCACGTGTCGCCGGTCTCGACCTCATACGAGGCCCCGAGCCGCACGTTGATCTCGGCCGCCGCGCGGAGGTCGCCCTTGTCGTGGGCGGCGATCATCTCGGCGTGCAGCCCGGCGCTCCAATGGGTCGCCACGCCGACGACGCCCACCGCACCGACAGCCAGGAGGGGCAGGGTCAGCGCGTCGTCGCCCGAGTAGACGTCGAAGTCGTCGGGCGTTTCGGCCACGATGCGCGCCGCCTCGGGCACGTTGCCGCGGGCGTCTTTGAGCCCGACGATGGCGGGCCCGTCGCCGGCCAGCCGCACGATGGTGTCGACCGCCATCGTCCGCCCGGTGCGGCTGGGCACGTCGTAGGCCACGATGGGCAGGTCGACGGCGGCGGCGACCGCGCGGAAGTGCGCCTCGATTCCGGCCTGCGGCGGCCGGTTGTAGTACGGCGACACGACGAGCAGCCCGTCGACCCCCGTCTCGGCGGCACGCAGCGACAGCCCGACGGTGTGGCGGGTGTCGTTGCTGCCCGTGCCAGCCAGCAGCGGGACGTCGACCGCGGCGCGCACGACCCGCCACAGTTCGACCTTCTCGTCGTCGGACAGGGTGGGGGCCTCGCCGGTGGTGCCGGCGATGACCAGGCCGTCGTTGCCCTGCGCCACCATCCACCGCGCCAGCGCGGCGGCGCCGTCGAGATCGAGCTCCCCGTCGTCCTGGAACGGGGTGATCATGGCCGAGAGGACCTTGCCGAAGCGAGCGGTGCCCATCTATGCGGCTCCTGTGGTCGTTGTGGGGGTGGAAGCGGGAGTGCGGTGGGGCGACGTCACGGCACGGTCTCGGCGCTGCGCTCGAGCCCGAGCGTGGCCAGCAGGTCTTCGTGCAGCTCGAACCAGACCGTGTGGTAGCTCGGCATGATCGGCTTGGTGAACCAGTTGCCCTCGCCCGCCTCGACTCGGTCGACGGCGTGCCGCAGCAGCGGCCCGTAGGCCCGGTAGCGGTCGAGGGCGGCGGCGAGGTCGTCGCACAGCGGGTCGGCCCGGTGCTGCAACCGGGCGAGGTCGGCGACGACGCGGGCGTCGTAGCCGGGGTCGCCGTGGTCGTTGAGGACCGGCTGGCCGTCCAGGTCGCGCACCTGCCAGCGGCTGCACGCGTCGAGGACGCCGGCGTTGAGGGCGCGGAACCGTTCGTACGCACCGGCGACGGTGGACCGCGTGCCCGTGGCGTCGACCTCGGCCTCGACCAGGCGGGCGTGCTCGGCCCGTCCGGCCGGGGTGAGCGACCAGCCCGCCAGCGCGCCCGAGCGCCGGGCGACCAGCCCCTCTGCCTCGAGCGCGGCCAGCAACTGCTCGACCTCGGCGTCGGCCAGGCCGACCGTCTCGGCCAGGCCGTCGGCTGGCGCGACGCCCTTGAGGCGCAGCCCGTGCAGCACGAGCAGGCGAGGGTCGGACGGCTGTGACATCGGCCGAAGGGTACCAGCGGCACCTGTGGTCACCTGGTTGTCGGCTGGACTGCTAGCCGCGAGCTTCGATGCGGTGGCCCAGCTCGTCGGCGAGGAGGTCGGCGGCGTGGGGTGCCATCTCGAACCACAGGTAGGGCTCGACGAGCTCGAGCTCGACCACGCGGGGCTGGTCTCCGTCGTACAGCAGGTCGACGCGGGCGTAGACGGCCGGGCTCCGCAACGTGCCCAGCACCGCCTGGGCGACGGCCAGCTCCTCGGGCCCGGGCTCGACCAGCTCGGCCGTCCCGCCCCAGTGATCGTGGATGCGGAACTCGCCCGAGGCCGGCAGCTTGTGAACCGCATGCGTGGTCCGGCCGCCGATGCACACCACCGACACCTCGCCGCGCTCCTCGATGTCCCACAGGTACGGCTGGACGACGGCGTCGACCGGCCCGGTATCGGCCAGGGTGAGGGCGTCCAGGTCGGCCTGCGCCGCCTCGCGCACGGCACCGATGCCCCCGACACCGACGGCCGGCTTCACGACCGAGTTGTCCCAGCGCAGCCGCGCGAGGTCGATGGTCATGCCCGCAGGCACCACGACGGTGGGCACCGCCAGGTCGCCCAGGTCGGCCAGGTAGCCCTTGTGCAGGTTGCCGAGCACCACGTTGGGGGTGTTGACCAGCCGTGTGGCGATGGCCGGCGAGCGCACCCAGGCCCGGAAGTCCTCGAGGTGGTCGGGGTAGTCCCAGGTCGAGCGCACCACCACCAGGTCGTAGCCCGACCAGTCGACCGCAGGGTCGTTCCAGACCACCCAGTCCGGCCGCATGCCGCGCACGAGCAGCGCCTTGGTCAGCAGGCCTTCGGCGCCGAACCCCTCGGGGTGGTCGGCCGACGTGGCGAGCGCGATGCGAGGGGGAGTCACGTCACCTCATGAGGACGGGGCAGCCGGGGAGAGGCTACGCACGGCCGTCAGCTTCCCACGACCCGTGGTGCCCGCGTGAGCGGAGACGGGGGCTCCGACCGGCGTCGGGTCACGTGGCCGGCGTGCGGCTGTCCTCGCCGAGGAGGCGCTCCAGCGCGTCGAGCCTCACCGCACCACGCCGATCATGTGGTCGCGGGTCACCCGCGGCACGAGCTCGTCCTCGGTCAGGTCCTGTGTGCCGGGCGGTCGCAGCGGCAGCACCATGTAACGGATCTCGGCGCTCGAGTCCCACACCCGCAGGTCGACGTCGTCGGGGACCGACGTGCCGAACTCGGCCAGGACCGCGCGGGGCTCGCGCACGGCGCGGGACCGGTAGGCGAAGCTCTTGTACCAGTCCGGAGGCAGGCCCAGCACCGGCCACGGGTAGCACGAGCACAGTGTGCACACGACCAGGTTGTGCACCTCGGGCGTGTTCTCGAGCACCACCAGGTGCTCACCCTCGGCACCACCGAAGCCCAGCTCGCCGATGGCCCGGGTGCCGTCGTCGAGGAGGCGCCGCCGGTAGTCGTCGTCGACCCACGCCCGTGCCACGACCCGGGCCCCGTTGAGCGGACCGACGTCGTGCTCGTAGGTCTCGACCACCGCGTCGACGACGTCGGATGTGACGAGACCCTTCTCGATCAGCAACGACTCGATGGCGGCGACGCGGCGCTCGATCGGCGACGGCTCGGCGGGATGGTGGTGCTCGTCGGCGTCGGTCACGTGAGGTAGCGCTCCCACAGGTCGATGTAGAGGTGTCCCGGCTCGGCGTCGTCGCCCCACAGGTCGCGCATCGCGAACCTCACGGTGTAGATCGCCTCGATGTCGTCGCTGCCAGGCGCGGGCCACCCGCCGGCATTCCGTGTGACCGTGCCGGTCGCGCCGCGGACGTAGCGCGGGCACCGGTGGTGGCTGAGCGGGCCGGTGCGGCCGACGGTCACCTGATCGCCCACCCCGAACGCACCGACGACGGGCTGGCCGGACGTCTCGGTCGGGCGGTCGAGGAACGCAGGTACCGCGGCGACGAGATCGGGGTCGGTCGCCGGCGAGCGGACGGGATCGCCGCCGACCGTCGCGGCGCGCTCGTCGATCTCCTCGACCGTGAGGCTGCCCCCGGAGACGAGCTGGGCCTCGATGCCCCGCGCCCAGCGCTCGTAGTAGCTCGACGCCAGGTAGGTGGCCGGGTCGATGGCCTCGATCGCCGGGCGCATCGATCCGGCCCGTAGCCCCTTCGCCGACGTCGCCACCATCAGGCCGACCGTGCGGCCCTGCCACGGCTCGTGGAAGACCGGCTCGTCGGCCTCGGGCTCGAGCGGGCCGAACCCGTGCATGCCGCCCATGTCGTGGATGCCGTCCACGGCCGGTGAGCCTAGGGCATTCGGCCGAGCGGTCGACGCCCTTCCCGGGCCGGGGCGCTCGGCCAGCTCGGCGTCGCTCAGCTCGGCGTAGTACTCCTTCAGCGAGAGCACGCCGAAGGCAACGTGGCGGGCCTCGTCGGACATCACGTAGCGCAGGAGCTGCTTGAGCAGCGGCTCGGTGGTGAGCTGGTGGATGAAGCCGAAGGCAGCCAGCGCCAGGCCCTCGACCATGATCTGCATGCCCAGGTAGGTCATGTCCCAACGGCTGTCGTTGACGATGTCGTCGAGCAGCAGCTCGAGGTGGGCGTTGATCGGACAATGGCCCGACAGCTTGTCGTCGAGGTACTTGGCGAACACCTCGACGTGCCGGGCCTCGTCCATGACCTGGGGGTCGTGGTGCCCGCGTCGTCAGCCGGCGCGGCGACGGCTCAGCCCCCGTGGTGCAGGAGGTCGTCGAGCTCGACGTCGAGGTCGTCGCCGGTGGGCGCCTCGCCGCTCGTGTCGTCGACCTCCTTGCCCCGCCGGGCGACGACCCGCCGCAACACGAGGGGGTACCCGACGAGGGCGATGGTCGAGAAGATGAACCACTGCGCGGCGTAGCCCAGGTGGGGGCCCTCGGAAAGTTCGGGAGGGGGCACGGTCAGGATCGACGTGGGCTCGGCCGTGGTGGCGTCGGCGGCCGACGGCTCGGGCGGCGTCGAGGTGTCGGCCAGCACCAGGCCGCGAAGGACGTCGTCGCCGGCGAGCAGCGGCGCCAGGTCCTTGGGCGCGGTGCCGTCGAAGCTGCCGGGGTCGACGACCAGTCCCTCGACCGTGACCTCGCCCTCGGGTGCTGGTGCCTCGACCACCGACCCGTCGGCCGCGAACGACACGAACCCCCGCAGCACGCCGACCCGGTCGCCGGAGTCCAGCACCAGCGGAGTCACCAGCCAGGCACCGGCGGCCCCGTCCTGGGTGCGGTTGCGCACCACCACCGTCGCCTCTGCGTCGTACGTGCCGGTGGCTGTGACCTGCCGGAACCGGGCCTGGCCCACCTCGTCGGCGCCGCCCGGGGTGAGTAGGTCGTCGACGGGCACCACCGGCTGATCCATGCGCGACTCGATGAGCGCGTTCCGGTCGCGCTTCTCGTCCAGGCGCCGGAGCTGCCAGAACCCCAGGCCGACCATCGTGACGACCAGCACGGCCACGAGCAGGTGCGACAGCAACCAGCGCGGCCGGAGCAGAAAACGGGCGTTCGCCACGGCGTCAGGGTACGGCCGGCCACTGCGACGGGGCCATTCACCACCGTCGCCGCCGACGACCCACGTTGGCTCACCGCGGGTCGGGCCGGCTCGTGAACGTCGGGCGAACGCTGCGGCCGCCGGGTTCCGGTCGCGGCGCCCGCCGGGGATACTCGCCGGGATGGCCGATGCCACGACCATGGGCACACCCACCGGCGACGCCGACGATGCCCAGCTGCGCGCCGACATCCGCCTCCTGGGCGGCGTGCTGGGTGACGTCATCCGGGACCAGGCGGGCGACGCTGTGTTCGACCTGGTCGAGCGCACGCGGGTCGAGTCTCAGCGCCTGCGGCGCGAGGGCGGCCCCGCCGACGACCTCATCGCGCGCCTGTCGACGCTCGACCACCGCGACACGCTGCACGTCGTCAGGGCCTTCAGCCACTTCGCGCTCCTCGCCAACCTGGCCGAGGACCTTCACGAGGAGCGCGGGCTGCGCCGCCGCCGCATCGCCGGCGATCCGCCCACACCCGGCAGCCTCGACCTGGCCCTCTCCCGCATCGACCGGGCGGCACCCGACGGAGCCGACGTGGAGGACGCGCTACGGGATGCCCTGGTCAGCCCCGTCTTCACCGCCCACCCCACCGAGGTGCGCCGCAAGACGGTCTTCGAGGTGCAGGCACGCGTCATCGACTTGATCCGCCGGCGCGACCGCACCAATCTCGACCCGGCCGAGCGGTCGGCATGGGACGCCGACCTGTGGCGCACCGTCCTGACACTGTGGCAGACGGCGCTCCTGCGGCTCGAACGCCCGCGCCTCTCCGACGAGATCACCGAAAGCCTCGCCTACTACGGCCTGTCGCTGTTCGACGTGGTTCCGGCGCTCGACGACGCCGTCCGGCGGGCGCTGCGGGAGCGGTGGCCCGACCGCGACCTGCTGCCGCGCCCGATCGTGCGCCCCGGATCCTGGGTGGGGGGCGATCGCGACGGCAACCCGTTCGCCACCGCCGACGCGCTGGAGCTGGCTGTGAACCGCCAGGCCGCCACGGCCCTCGCCCGCTACCTCGACGAGGTCGACGGGCTGGGGGTCGAGCTGTCGATGTCGATCCGCCTCGTGCAGCCGACGCCCCCGCTGCTCGCCCTGGCCGATGCGGCCGGCCCGTCGACCTTCAGCGCCGACGAGCCGTACCGGCGGGCTCTGCAGGGCGTGCATGCCCGGCTGGCGGCCACCGCCCAGCGTCTGCTGGGCGAGGTGCCCGCACCTCATCGGCCCCACGCCGCCCTGCCGCCGTATGCCGGGCCCGGCGACCTGCTGGCCGACCTGTGCTCCGTGGACGACTCGCTGCGCAGCCACGGTGCGGCGGTCCTGGCCGACGACCGGTTGGCCCGGCTGCGCCACACGGTCGAGGCGTTCGGCTTCCACCTGTGCGGCCTCGACCTGCGCCAGAACGCGGCGGTGCACGAGGAGGTGCTGGCCGATCTGCTCGCCTGGGCGGGCGTGACCGATGACTACCGGGGGCTCGACGAGGGCCACCGGGTAGCGGTGCTGGTCGACGAGATGCACACCCGCCGGCCCCTCACGTCGCCCGATGCCGCTCTGGCCCCCCGAACGCACGACGAGCTCGCCGTGGGCCGCGCCGCGGCCCGCGCCATCGACCGCCTGGGCCCCGACGCCGTGCCCACCTACGTGGTCTCGATGTGCGAATCGGTGAGCGACGTGCTCGAGGTCGCGCTCCTGCTCAAGGAGGCGGGGCTGACCGGCGCGTCGGGGCACGCACCCGGGCAGCCCGGCATCGTCCCCCTCTTCGAGACCATCGACGACCTGAACCGGGCGGGCCGGGTGATGGCGGACCTGCTGGCCGTCCCCCGCTACCGGTCGATGCTGGCCTCGAGTGGTGACATCCAGGAGGTCATGCTCGGCTACTCGGACTCCAACAAGGACGGTGGGTACCTGGCCGCCAACTGGGCGGTGTACCGGGCCGAGGTCGACCTGGTCGAGGTGTGCCGCCGGGCGGGCGTGCGGCTGCGGTTGTTCCACGGCCGGGGCGGCACCGTTGGCCGGGGTGGCGGTCCCAGCTACGAGGCCATCCTGGCCCAGCCCGCAGGCAGCGTCCGGGGATCGGTCCGCGTGACCGAGCAGGGTGAGGTGCGAGCAGCCCGCTACGCCGAGCCCGGCACGGCCCGGCGCCACCTCGAGGCGCTGGTGGCGGCCACGCTCGAGTCGAGCCTGCTCGACGTCGAGGGCCTGGGTGACGATGCCGCCGAGGCGTACGCGCTCATGGACGACCTGGCCGCGTCGGCCCGGCGTGCCTACCGGGCGCTGGTCTACGAGACCGACGGCTTCGTCGACTGGTTCCGGGCGGCCACGCCCGTGACCGAGATCGCCGAGCTCAACATCGGCAGCCGGCCGGCCTCGCGCACGGCCTCGACGCGCATCGAGGACCTGCGGGCCATCCCCTGGGTCTTCTCGTGGACCCAGGCCCGCATCCTGCTGCCCGGCTGGTACGGCACCGGCACCGCCCTCGCCGACTGGGTCGGCGACGACGTGGCGCGCCTCGACCGGCTGCGCGACCTGCACGCCCGCTGGCCGTTCCTGCGCACCGTGCTGTCGAACATGGACATGGTGCTGGCCAAGTCCGACCTCAACGTCGCCCGTCGCTACGCCGGGCTCGTGCCGGACCCCGACCTGCGCGACCGCATCTTCGATCGCATCACGGCCGAGCATGAACGGACGATGCGCGTGCTCCTCCAGATCACCGGCGGCAACCGCCTGGTGGCGGACAACCCGGCGTTGGCCCGTAGCCTGCGCTACCGGTTCCCCTACCTCGACACGCTGAACCACCTGCAGGTCGGGCTGCTGGCGCGGTGGCGTGCCGGCGACCACCACGATCTGACCAAGCGCGGCATCCAGCTCACCATCAACGGCTTGGCCACCGCGCTGCGCAACAGCGGGTGAGCCCGGGACTGACCGCTCTCAGGCGAGGCCGAGAGCGACGGCCAGCGCGGTGTCGAGTTGGGCGAGCTTGGCAGGCCCGAGCCGCCCGCGCGGCGCGGAGAGGATCGTCTTCGCCAGGGTGAACACGTTGTCGCAGTTGGCGGCACAGTCCTGGTCCAGGCCTTCCGCATGGCCGAGCTCGACCTCGGCGACGTGCCCGTGGAACGTGCTCGTCACGAGCACACACACGAGCGACGAAAGAACGGGGATGGCGGTATCTCGGCTGACGACCACGACAGGGTGACGGCCTGCGCCCGGTATGTCGGCGTCGACGACGTCACCTCGTACGACTACTGCCCGTCGACGGCGAGGCATGCCGCGGCCGAGAACGCGCCGATCTGGGCGACGAGCGCATCATGATCCGGGTCAGGGTCGGCATAGCGACGCCGGTACGACTCGGCCACGGCGTCCTCGCCGTGCCGCGCCAGCCACTCGGATACGGCGTCCGCGATGAGGGCTGCGCGGGTGGACGCGAGCCCGGCCGACACCGCCTTGTCGAGCGCGTCGACCACTGCCGGATCGAGCCTCGTCGTCACGGGAGTGCTCATGGTCGGACCCTACCGCCTCCGTACACAGAACGTGTACACATGCCGGCGACGGTCAGGCCGTGGGCAGCGTGTAGTCCGCGAACTGCGTGCGCAGGTCCTTCTTCGAGAACTTGCCCACGCTCGTCTTGGGGATCTCGGCCACGAACGCCACGTCGTCGGGCAGCCACCACTTGGCGACCCGGCCGTCGAGGAAGGCGATGATGTCGTCCTTGGTGGCCGACTCGCCCTCGCGCAGCACGACGCAGGCCAGCGGGCGCTCGCTCCACTTGGGGTGGGGCAGGCCGATGACCGCGGCCTCGGCCACCGCCGGGTGGGCCATGATCTCGTTCTCGAGCTCGACCGAGCTGATCCACTCGCCGCCCGACTTGATCACGTCCTTGGTGCGGTCGCGCAGCTGGATGTAGCCGTGGGCGTCGATGGTGGCCACGTCGCCCGTCTTGAGCCAGCCGTCGTCGGTGAACGACTCGGGCGAACGCTCGTCGTTGTAGTAGCTCGACGCGACCCAGGGGCCCCGCACCTGTAGCTCGCCGGACGACACGCCGTCCCACGGCTGCTCGTCGGTCGACCCGGGCTGCACGATGCGGGCGTCGACACCGAAGAGCGGCTGGCCGACGGTGGTGCGCAGGTCGGCCTGGGCCTCCTCGTCGAGCACGGCCGCCAGCGTGGTCTTGATGTGGCCGCTCGACGCCACCGGCGACGTCTCGGTCATGCCCCACGCCTGGGTGATGGGCAGGCCGACCTTGGTCTTGTAGGCCTCGGACAGCACCTTGGGCACCGCCGAGCCGCCGCAGGGGATGGCACGGAGGCTGGAGGTGTCACGCCCCTCGAGCTCGGGCAGGACCGCCATCCAGATGGTGGGCACGCCGGCGGCCAGCGTGACCCGCTCCGACTCGATCAGCGACGCCAGGCCCTTGGGCGACAGGTCCGGGCCCGGCATGATCAGGTCGGCGCCGCAGGCCACGGCCGCGTGGGCCAGGCCCCAGGCGTTGGCGTGGAACATGGGGACCACCGGCAGCACCCGGTCCTCCTCGGTGGGCCCGAGGCCGCCCGCGGTCAGCACGCCGTAGGTGTGCAGGAACGTCGAGCGGTGCGTGTACACGACGCCCTTGGGGTTGCCCGTGGTGCCGCTCGTGTAACACATCGACGCGGCCTGGTTCTCGTCCCGCACCTCGAAGGCCACCGGCGACGCCGCGGCCAGCAGCTCCTCGTAGTCGTGCACCTCCTTGCCGGCAGGCGCCTCGGGCACCTCGCCGGTGCCGTCGTCCATGACCACGATGTGGCGCACGGTGTCGAACTTCTCGAACAGCGGCCACACCAGCCTGGCCAGCGACTTGTCGACGAAGACGACCTCGTCCTCGGCGTGGTTGGCCACATAGACGAGCTGCTCGGGGAACAGGCGGATGTTGAGCGCGTGCAGCACCCGGTTGGTGCACGGGGCCGCGAAGTAGAGCTCGAGGTGCCGCGCCGTGTTCCACCCGAACGATGCCACCCGGCCGTCCGCGCTGATGCCCAGGGTGTCGAGCACGCCCCCCAGCCGCCGCGTGCGATCGGCCCACTCGCCGTACGTCTCCGACTGCTTGCCGGCCGCCGTGACGGTCACGACCTGCTTGTCGGCGAACAGCCGCTCTGCCCGCGCGTGCAGGTGAGGCAGCGTGAGCGGAAAGTCCTGCATGAGCCCTTGCATCGGGCCCTCCCCCTGTTGTCGTCGGCTGACGGGGAGCAGCCTAGGAGACGGCCGCGCCACGGCGCACCGTGCCGCGCGTAGGCGTCGCACCGAAGGGCATCCCTGACAGATCGTGTCGGGGATGCAGCGCACAATGGCGCCCATGCGCTCGCACCCGCGCTTGACCTGGGCGGTCGACCAGCTCGACCTGCGCCCGACGGACCACGTCCTGGAGATCGGCAGCGGTCACGGTGTCGCGGCCACCCTGGTGCTGGCTCACCTGACCTCCGGCCGCTACGTGGGGCTCGACCGGTCGCCGGCGATGGTCGAGGCCGGCGAGCGACGCAATCGCGAAGCCGTCGAGTCCGGGCGGGCACGGTTCGTCTGCGCGGCCGTGCCCGACGCAGATCTCGGGGGGCACCGGTTCGACCGCATCTTCGCCGCGAGGGTGGCTGCGATGTCGTCTCCGGAGGGGGTCGAGTTCGCCGCCCGGCACCTGGCGCCCGGCGGGACCCTGATCCTGGCCGTCGACTCGCCCGGCCGGGGTCGGGCCCGTGCGCACGTGAACGCCGTGTCGTCCCACCTCCGCGACGCCGGGTTCCCGCCACCGCGGATCACCCGTGCCCGGGTCGACGGTCACGACGTCACCTGCGTCGCCGCCGCGGCCCCCGCGGACCGGACGGACCGGGGCGAAAGGGCGGACTGAGGCCGGCTCGCGCAGGGGGCCGCGCCCGTGCGGACGAGCCCGCGCCTGCCCCCTGCCTGCCTCGCCGGCGGCCTGGGTGTCTAGGCTCGTGAACCCATGGCGGACGACGAGACCACGCCCGAGGACGCTCCGGCGCGGCGCCGGCCGTCGCGGCGAGCGGTGACCCTCGTGAGCGTGCCGCTGGTCGTCATGGTCGTCGCCGGCTACGTGGGCGACGCGTTCGCCCCGACGCTGGTCGATTCGCACCCGGCGTGGCTCATCGCCCTGAACGCCCGCAATCGCAACCTGGTGCTGGTCACCAACTACCTCGACGCGTGGACGTTCTACAGCGTCGGCATCGTCCGCTTGATGCTCAGCGACCCGCTGTTCTTCCTGCTCGGCTACTGGTACGGCGACGCCGCCGTGACGTGGATGGAGCGCCGCACCAAGACCTGGGGCCAGCTGCTGCGCCAGGCCGAGGGGTGGTTCGGCAAGGCGGCGTACCCCATCGTCTTCATCGCCCCCAACAACTTCATCTGCCTGTTCGCCGGCGCCGCGGGGATGCCGCTGCGGGCGTTCTTCGCCGTCAACCTGGCCGGCACCGTGTTCCGCCTGTGGTTGGTGCGCCGCTTCGGCGAGGCCTTCGAGGGGCCGCTCGACGACGTCGTCGGTTGGATCGGCGACAACCGGGGCATCCTGCTGGTGGTGAGCATCGGCCTCGTGCTCGTGTCGATCGCCCTCGAGGCCAAGGGGGGCGAGACCGAGGTGTCGGCGCTGGCCCACCTCGACGACGAGCTCGAGGAGGCCGATGCGGCGGCCGACGCCGAGACCGCGGCCGACCGCGACGACGACCGCGACGACCAGGCTGGGTCAGGCCGGGACGGACCGTCGCCGGCCGACGGCGAGCGCGCTCCCGAGAGCGCTCCCGACCCCGCCGACCGGCGAGACGACTGAGCCCGCCGCTACCACTGGGGCTGCGACGGCGAGCTGTACGACGAGCCCCGGCGGCCGCCCGAGCGGTGCACGACGTCTTCGTTGGTGCCCAGGTACGACGTGATCACCCGAGGGTCGGACAGCACCTGGCTGGGCGTGCCACCGGCGATGACCCCGCCCTGCTCGAGGGCGATGAAGCCGTCGCACAGCGACGACAGCAGCGCCATGTCGTGCTCGATGATGACCATCGAGCAGCCGGTCTCGGCCTGCACCCGGCGGAGCAGCGGGCCGAGCGCCTCGGTCTCGCGCTGGGCCACGCCGGCCGACGGCTCGTCGAACAGCACGACCGCCGGATCCTGCGCCAGCAGGCAGGCCAGCTCGACGATGCGTCGCATGCCGGTGGACAGCTCGCCGGTGGGGCGATCGGCGTACGGCGCCAACCCCAGCAGGTCGACCAGCTGATCGACCCGGTCGGCCGCCGAGGCCTCGGAGTCGACCGACGCCGGCAGGCGCAGCGCGGCGGCCAGCGGGTCGCGGTTGGCCAGGTGCTGCTCGAGGGCCACGGCGATGGCGTCCTCGACCGACAGCGACGGGTAGAGCGTGGCCTCCTGGAAGGTGCGGCCCACCTGGCCGATGGCCCGCTTGTAGGGCGCCCAGCCGGTGATGTCGACGCCGTCGAGGAGCACCTCTCCCCCGTCGCAGGGCAGGAAGCCGGTGAGCACGTCGAACAGGGTGGTCTTGCCGGCGCCGTTGTGCCCGATGAGCCCCACGATGGTGGCCGGGTGGATGGTGAGGTGCACGTCGTCGAGGGCCCGGATGCCGCCGAACCGCTTGGTCACGCCGCGCGCCTCGAGCGTGATGCCGCGGGTGGGCCGCTCCCACGGCGGCGGCACCGCCTGCGGCACCGCGGGGATGCCGCCGGGCTGGCGGTCGTCGGCGCCGATGAACACGGCCCGCAGGATGTCGGGACGGTCGAGCAACCCGGCCGTGGGGCCCCGGAACCGCACCTGGCCCTTCTCCAGGAAGACGGCACGATGGCACAGCAGGAGCGCCACGTTCACCGACTGCTCGACCACCACCACGGTGGTGCCGTGGTCGTGGATCTCGCGCACCTTGTCGACCAGCCGGTCGACGACCGTGGGTGCCAGGCCCAGCGACAGCTCGTCGATGCAGAGCAGCTTGGGCCGTGTCACGAACGCCATCGCCAGCGAGAGCTGCTGCTGCTCGCCGCCCGACAGGTCGCCGGCGAGCTGGTCGTGGCGCTCGCCCAGGATGGGGAACATGGCGACGGTCTCGGCCCGCATCGCCTCGGCCGCGGTGGGGTCGTGCCGCAGCATCCAGCAGGCCAGGCGCAGGTTCTCGGCCACGGTCAACGTGGGGAACACGCCCTTGCCCCCGGGCATGAGCGACAGGCCGAGGCGGGCGATCTCCTCGGCCGGCAGGCCCGTGATGTCGCGCCCGTCGAAGCGGATGCGCCCCTCGGACGGCGGCAGCAGGCCGGCGACCGACTTCAGCACCGTGGACTTGCCGGCACCGTTGGTGCCCAGCAGGGCGAGCAGCTCGTTGCGCTCGACCCCGACGTCGACGCCGAACAGCACCTGCAGCGTGCCGTACGACGCCTCGACGCCCTCGCAGATCAGCAGGTGGGTGCCCAGGCGCTCGCGGCGCACGCTGCCCACCATCAGGCCGGCGCCCGCCGCGTCACGGTGGATGGGGCCGGCGTGCCCCGGCTCGACGGCCTGCTCGACCATCTCGACCTCGTCGTGGTCGACCATGCCGTGCCGCCGCGCCACCGCGTGGACGAACTTGTCGCGCAGCCGCTCGAACGCCTGCGCGAGGCCACCCGGGATGACCAACAGGATGGCGAGCAGCCCGACACCGGTCAGCAGCAGCTGGGCCCTGGGGTACAGGTAGCCCGCCCATTGCACCAGGGCGACGCCGGCAAGCGTGCCGCCCACCGACGAGACGCCGCCGATGACGGCCATCGAGAAGACGAGCAGGCTCATCGATGCCGGGTAGGTCGACTGGCCGATGCCGCGCAGGGCGACGGCGTGCAGGCCGCCGGCGACGCCCGCCAGCATGCCGGCGAAGATGAACGCGGCCAGCCGGGTCTCGACGGTGTTGATGCCGGCGGCCGCGGCGCCGCGCTCGTTGTCGCGGGTGGCGGAGATCGACCGGCCGGCCCGCGCCGCCTTGAGGTTGCGCACGACGTAGACGCCGCCGACCACCAGGGCGAGCGCCAGGGCGTACAGCCAGCGCTCGTTGGACAGCTCGAGGGCGCCCCACAGCTCGGGCCGCTGGTAGGCCGCCGGGAGCCACTGCTCGTAGTTGGCCGGATTGAGGAAGTACAGCTCCATCGCCACGGCGAAGGCCAGCGTCGTCACCGCCAGGAACTGACCCGACACCCGCAGGGCCGGCAGGCCGAGCACCAGGGCGATGGCGCCGCCGGCGACGGCGGACAGCCCCAGGCACACGAACAGGTCGACGTTGCGGTCGGCGATGAGGTTGGCGGTGACCACCGCGCCGACGCCCATGACGGCGACCTGGCCGAGGCTGACGACACCACCCCACCCGGTGAGGACCA
This sequence comes from uncultured Acidimicrobiales bacterium, assembly GCA_963735395.1. Lineage (GTDB taxonomy): Bacteria > Actinomycetota > Acidimicrobiia > Acidimicrobiales > VFJN01 > ZC4RG19. The sequence continues at coordinate 339,437 of CAVTKV010000008.1, forward strand.
CCAGCGACAGCGCGACCAGGGCGTAGGCCAGGGTGACGGTGCCGAAGTTGACCTGTGAATCGGTGCCCAGCAAGGGCAGTGCCAGCACGCCGACGACCACGACCGAGCCCAGCACGAACTTGGCGGTGCGCACCTCGCTGAGCGACGCGTAGGCCCGCGACAGGCCGTGGCCCACGCCGACCATCGACCACGACGACTCGCTCTCGTCGGCCCGGTGCCCCGACCGCCGCTGCAGCAGCAGCGCCACAACGATGACGACCAGGAGCACGACCGAGGTGGGAGCGGCGCTGTCGACGTTCCACAGCACGAGCTGGTCGAGCACGCCCAGCAGCACGCCGGCGACGAACGCCCCGGACAACGAGCGCATGCCCACCACCACGGCTGCCGCCAACGCGGGCAGCAGGATGGTGGGGCCCGCGGCGGCCGTGAGCGGCACGCCCTCGGTCGGCGCGCGCAGCACGACCGTCAGAGCCGCCAGGCCGCCGGCGCCCGACCACAGCAGCAGCGAGAGCTGGTTGACCGGGATGCCGAGCAGCCGGGCACGGTCCATGTTCTCGGCCATGCCCCGTACCGCCATGCCCGCCTCGGAACGCAGCAGGAACCATGTGAGCACGGCCAGCACGATCGGCACGACGGCCAGCAGCAGCAGGTCGTTGCCGGTGAAGGTGACCGGGTCGACGGAGAACGTGGTGTTCGTCAGCGACGTCTCGACCCTGGGGATGAACGCCGGCGCGTCGAGCCAGATCGGCAGGTAGACGGCGAGCCCGCCGAGCAACTGGGCCAGGCCGATGGTCGCCACGGTGAGCACGAGCCGGGGGGCGTTGGCGAACCGGCGGACGATGAACCGTTCGACGAGCGCACCGACCGCGATGCCGGTGGCCACGCCGGCGAGTGCTGCCTGTCCCCAGTTCCAGCCCTTGCCCTCGGCCAGGGCGGCGGCCAGCCCGCCACCGAGGCTGCCCATGGCGCCGTACGAGAAGTTGATGATGCGGGTGGTGCGGTAGGTCAGCACGAGCCCGACGCCGAGCAAGCCCGTTGCCGACCCGAACAGCGCGCCCTTGAGGACGATGCCCGTGGGCACCTGGTCGGGGTACAGGACGGTGGCCAGCGCCAGTGCGACCAGCACGCCGCCGACGCCGACCACGTTTCGCTGCTTCACGGGAACACCTCCGGTTCGCCCTCGGGCACGGCGTCCTGGGTGTAGCGCTGGCCGTTGTCGCGGTACGTCCCCTGCTCGCCGTTGAACGCCGAGATCGTGTCCGGGTCCCACCAGAGCTCGCGGATGTCGGTGACGGGCGTGTATCTGCCCGGGCCGAAGTCCCAGGCGCCGGCCTGACCGGTGCCGCCGGGGTAGGCGAAGAGCCCGGTCTCGAACGTCTCGGGCGTGAGGTCGGGGCCGGCCATCTGGATGCCGAGCGCCAGCACCAGGAGCTGGTGGTAGAGCTCGTCGACCAGCAACGAGGGCTCGTCGTCGCGGACCGTGCGATAGGCGGCGTGGCCGTCGCTCGTCTCGGGCGGCTCGGGCGCTGCCGAGGGACTGCCGCCGAACGCTCGGACCCACTGGTCTGGCGCGTTCCTCGAGATGATCTGGCCGCCGAGGTCCCAGTCGATGAAGCCGACGCCGGCGATGAGCCATTCGGGGAAGTACCCGAGCGCCGTCGCCTCCTGGCCCATGTACATCTGCATGACCGGGTCGCACGCGCACGACACCGACGTGGCGCCCTCGTCCTTGAGCTTGGCCATCAGGCTTGCGGCCTGGGTCTTCAGCTGCGCCGGGTCGAGCGTGTAGTCGAGCCGCAGCGCGACCTCGTTGCCCTCGGCACCGATCTGGGACTCGAAGGTGTCGACGCACTGCTGGTACTCGAGGTTGTTGGGCGCGACCACCGCCATCGTGCGCTCCTGGCTCGCCAGCTCGCCACCGGCGTGATCGGCCGTGCGGCCGAACAGCCGACCATTCGTGTAGATCGCGGACGCCTCGGCGGTGATCGTGCAGTCGGGCACCGTGCTCCACGCGAACGGTCGGTGCGCCTCGAACCACTGGCGCGACATGTAGGGAGCGCCCACCGCCACGACCTCGTTGCGCGCCAGCGCGTCGGCATACGGCTGGGTCAGCCCGGTGACGTCGGCGAAGGCGCCGATCTCGTTGGCGACCTTGATGCTGTCGTTGGTCGCCGCGTCCTGCCCGCCCCCGGTGAACTCGGGCAGGATCAGCCCCCGGCCCTCGTAGCCCACCAGCTCGAGCGTGCGGCCGTAGAACTCGAAGGTGGCGTTGAAGTACTCGACCAGCGCCTCTGTGGTGCGCTGCATCTCCTCGTTGGTCTCGTCGAGCGGGACGCCGCCGAGCTGGCCGAGGAGCAGCAGCAGGTTCGGGTCGGCCGTGACGCGGTAGCTGACCTTGATGGTGTCGGCCGTGACGCCGCGCGACGTCTCGCCGCCGTTGTTGCCGGAGAAGGCGAAGCAGGGCGGCGAGTACCCCAGGTCGGGCACCTGCAGCTCACGGTCGGTGCAGGCGCTGACCGACTCGCCCCAGCCCGAAGCCGGTTCGCCGTCGCCGACCTCGACCGCCGCCGCGGACGACGCCAGCAGGTCGTCGGGCACCTTGCTGGGCACCAGCGCGACCATGGCGACGACCGCCGTCATGAGGACGACGAGCGGCGCGTACCCCCTGAGCGGACGTGTCTCGGCCCCACGGAGCCGTCGCCGGTCACCGGTCATTGCTTCCCCCCTGATCCCCATCAGTCACCGTGACACTAATCACCGCGAGCGTGACGTGCAGCACACACTACGCGCCGCGACGACCGCAGTACCGGCCGGTAACGTCGTGTCCGGCCCGTGCCGGGCCGGGGCGCGTCAGGCTTTGGCGCGCTTCGCGGCCCGGGCTCGCACGGTCTGGTCGAGCGTGACCTTACGCAGCCTGACGGACCGGGGGGTCACCTCGGCGCACTCGTCCTCGGCGATGAGCTCGAGCGCCTGCTCGAGCGACAGCGTGCGGGCCGGGATCAGCTTCTCGAAGCTCTCGGCCGTCGACGACCGGATGTTGTTGAGCTTCTTCTCCTTGGTGGGGTTGATGTCCATGTCGTCCTGGCGGGCGTTCTCGCCGACGATCATCCCCTCGTAGACCTCGACGCCCGGCCCCACGAACATCTGGCCGCGGTCCTGCAGGTTGAGCAGCGAGAACGCGGTGGTGACACCGGAGCGGTCGGCGACGAGGGACCCGTTGCGCCGGGGGCGGATCTCGCCGGCCCAGGGGTCCATGCGCTCGAACACGTGGTGGATCAGCCCGGTGCCGCGGGTCTCGGTGAGCAGCTCGGTGCGGAAGCCCACCAGGCCCCGGGCGGGCACCAGGTGCTCGAGGCGCACCCAGCCCGTGCCGTGGTTGATGATCTGCTCCATGCGCCCCTTGCGCAGGGCCAGCAGCTGGGTCACCACGCCCAGGTACTCCTCGGGCACGTCGACGGTCACCCGGTCGACCGGCTCGTGCACCTTGCCGTCGATCTCGCGGGTCAGCACCTGGGGCTTGCCCACGGTCAGCTCGAAGCCCTCGCGTCGCATCATCTCGACGAGAACGGCGAGCTGGAGCTCGCCGCGGCCCTGCACCTCCCACGTGTCGGGACGCTCGGTGGGCTCGACGCGGATGCTGACGTTGCCCACCAGCTCCTGGTCCAACCGGTTCTTGACCAGGCGGGCGGTCAGCGATGTGCCCTCGCGCCCCGACAGCGGGGCGGTGTTGATGCCGATGGTCATCGACAGGCTGGGCTCGTCGATCATGATGACGGGCAGCGGGCGCGGGTCGTCGGGGTCGGCCAGCGTCTCGCCGATGGTGATCTGGGGGATGCCGGCGATGGCCACGATCTCACCCGGGCCGGCCTTGTCGGCCGGCACGCGCTCCAGCGCGTCGGCGACGTACAGCTCGGTGAGCTTGGCCCGCTCGATCGTGCCGTCGATGCGGCACCAGGCCACGTTCTTGCCCTTGCGCAGCACACCGCTGCGGATGCGGCACAGCGCCAAACGGCCGACGTAGGGCGAGGCGTCCAGGTTGGTGACCAGGGCCTGCAACGGCATGTCGGGGTCGTAGCTCGGCGCGGGGATGCGCTCGACCAGCAGGTCGAGCAGCGGCTTGAGCCCCGTGCCCTCGGGCAGGCCGGCGCCGTCGGCCGGACGGTCGAGCGAGGCCCGGCCCTCGCGGGCCACGCAGTAGACGATCGGGAAGTCGAGCTGGTCGACGTCCGCGTCGAGGTCGAGGAACAGCTCCTCGACCTCGTTGACCACCTCGGCCACCCGCGAGTCGGGGCGGTCGACCTTGTTGATCACGAGGATGACCGGGAGCTTGGACTCGAGGGCCTTGCGCAGCACGAACCGCGTCTGGGGCAACGGCCCCTCGGACGCGTCGACGAGGAGGAGCACACCGTCGACCATCGACAGGCCCCGCTCGACCTCGCCGCCGAAGTCGGCGTGGCCCGGGGTGTCGACGATGTTGATCTTCACGTCGCCGTACTGGACCGCCGTGTTCTTGGCGAGGATCGTGATGCCCTTCTCGCGCTCGAGGTCCATCGAGTCCATGACGCGCTCGCCGACGTCCTGGTTGTCACGGAAGGCGCCCGACTGCCAGAGCATCTGGTCGACGAGCGTGGTCTTGCCGTGGTCGACGTGGGCCACGATGGCCACGTTGCGCAGGTCGGCGCGGGTCTGCACGAGAGATTCCTGTTCGGGGGTCGGTACGAGGGGGACAGACCAGCCTACGGCGCGGCGCCCCGGTATCCGCAGGCCGGGCGGCACGACGCCACGCGCTAGACCCTGGGCATGGACGCCCTCGAAGCGCTGTACACCACCCGGGCCATGCGCCGGGTCACCGCCGAGCCCATCCCCCACGACGTGCAGGCCCGCATCCTCGACGCCGCCATCCGGGCGCCCAGCGGCGGCAACACGCAGAACTGGCGCTTCCTGCTCGTCGACGACGCCGACGTCAAGGCCCGGATCGGCCCGCTGTACCGCGACAGCATCGAGCAGCTGTGGAAGACCGTGTACGCCGACCGCATCGCCGCGGCGGAGGCCGACCCCGACGACCCCGAGAGCGTGCAGATGGGCAAGGTCCAGCGCTCCGCCCAGCACCTGGCCGACCACTTCGAGCAGGTGCCCCTGTTCCTGTTCGGGTTCGTCCAGCACGACCCGACCGGCGGGTCGATCTACCCGGCCGTGTGGAACGCCATGCTCGCCGCCCGGGCCGAGGGAGTCGGCAGCTCGCTCACCAGCGTGCTCGGCTTCTTCCACCCACGCGAGACCCTCGACATCCTGGGGGTGCCCGACGACGAGGGGTGGATCATGGCCTGCTGCGTGTCGTTCGGCTACCCCACCGGCCGCTGGGGCGTGGCGGCTCGCCGCCCGGTCCACGAGGTGTCGTACCGCAACCGCTGGGGCGACCCGGTGGGGTTCGAGGTGCCCGAGCCGCTCTGGTCGCCCGACGGCGCCTGACGGCGGCTGACCGCGGTTGACCTCGTCACCGCGTCGCCGACAGCACCAGCAGCGCGGGGTCGTGGTCGAGTCGCGACGCGACCGGATCGACGCGGTAGCCGGACGGGTGCTGCCAGCCCGCCAGGGCCTCGGGACCGTCGGGCCGCTCGGTGAGCAGGTGGCGGACCAGTGCTCCCTTGAGCAGCTTGTTCCAGTGGCTCACGGTGCGCCCGCTGTGGTCGAGGAAGCGCACGGTCACCCGCCGGGCCAGCGGCACGTCCTCCGGCTGCCACGCCGCCGCGTGCTCGATGGGCAGCATGTCCCAGACGACGCGGCCCGCCAGGTGGTCGGCCAGCGCCGCGGTGAGCTGCGGGCGCCACCAGGTGGACAGCTTGCCCAGGGGCGCCAGGTTCGCCGACATCTTGAGCCGGTAGTCGGGGATCGGGTCGGTCGCCCCCGACACCCCCCACAGGCCCGAGGCGATCAGCACGGTCCGGCCGCCGAGCCGGCGCGCCGCCGGTGGGAGCGACGGCCAGTCGAGCTGGCCGTAGAGCACGCCCGTGTAGCGCTCGATCGCCCGCCGGGTGGGCGCGGCGCCCACGCCGTCGCCGAGGGCGTCCAGCACCCGAGCCCGCGCACCGTCGAGCACCGGCAGGGCACCGGTGCCGGGCTGCCACGGCGGGCGGCGACCGCCGGGCGCCTTGGTCTCGGACGGCGGCAGCAGGACGACGGGCGCCCGGCGTGCCCTAGTGGGCACCGTCGGCCTCGCGTCGGGGATCCGTTCCGGGGCCGGGCAAAGTGGCTCGGTCGGGCCAGCGGTTCTCGCCGATGAGGTCGGCCAGGGCGCGCCGCTGGTCCCAGCCCTGCTGCTCGAGCATGGGCCGCTCGTAGAACTCGTCGACGTAGCCCAGGCACAGGACCGCCAGCGGCCTGGCCCCCTCGGGCATGCCGAGCAGCCGGGCCAGAGCATCGGGATCGAAGATCGACACCCACCCCAGGCCCAGCCCCTCGACGCGGGCCGCGAGCCACACGTTCTGGATGGCGCACGCGGCCGAGGCCACGTCCATCTCGGGCAGCGTGCGCCGACCGAAGACATAGCGGTCGCGCCCGTCCATGAGCGCCACCACCAGCAGCTCGCCGCACTCGAGGACGCCCTCGACCTTGAGCTTCAGGAACTCGGCCCGGCGGGGGCCCAGCTCCTCCGCGGTGCGTCGCCGCTCGGCCTCGACCAGGTCGTGCACCGACCGGCGCAGCGCGGGGTCGGTGATGCGCACGAACCGCCACGGCTGCATGAAACCGACGCTGGGCGCGAGGTGCGCCGCCTGGAGCAGTCGGTCGAGCGTGCCGGCGGGCACGGGGTCGGGCCGGAAGTGGCGCATGTCGCGACGGAGCGCGATGGCTCGGTACACGGCCGCGGCCTCGTCCGCGCTGAACTGGTGGTCGTCGGTGATGTGGAGGACCTCGGGTCGGCGTCGGCGTACGTCGGCGTGCGCCGGGGTGCGTCGGCGGGCAGTCGGGCGGGCGGGCGATGGTACCGCCCGGCGCGTCGGCGCAACGGCGGACGCGGGTGGCGACCGGCGGTAGGGTCCGCGGGGATGAAGACCCGCCGCCCGCCCTTCACCGGCATCGGCGTCGCCCTGGTGACGCTGTTCGACCGCGACGGCGCCGTCGACGCCGCCGCCACCGCCCGCCACGCCGCCCACCTGGTCGAGCGGGGCGTCCGGGGAGTGGTGGTGACCGGGTCGACCGGCGAGGCCGCCGCCCTCGACGCCGACGAGCGCAGCGCACTGCTGACCGCGGTGCGCGACGCCGTCGGTGGCGCGGTGCCGGTCGTGGCCGGCACCGGAGCACCCTCTGCCCGGCAGGCGGTGGCGTTGTCGCAGCGCGCCGCGGGCGACGGGGCCGATGCGCTGCTGGTGCTCTCGCCGCCCGGCACCGAAGACCCCCGCCCCTACTACGAGGCCGTGGCCCGTTCGGTGGACGTGCCGGTCCTGGCCTACCACTACCCGGCCATGTCGGCGCCCGGCATCCCGGTCGACCTGCTGTGCGAGCTGCCGATCGCGGGCCTCAAGGACTCGACCGGCGACCCGGCCCGCCTGGCCGTCGAGCTCGACGAGATGGGCGACGGCGTCTACACGGGCAGCGCCGCTCTGCTGCTGCAGGGCCGCGCCATGGGATGCAGCGGCGCCATCCTCGCCCTGGCCAACGTCGACCCCGACGGGTGCACCCGCGCCTGGGACGGCGACGGCGCGTGCCAGCGTGAGCTGATCAACGGCCACCGGCCCGGTGCGCTCACCGGGATCGCCGGCCTCAAGCGCGCGCTGGCCGGGCTCTACGGCACCTCGGCGGTCACGCGCCTCGGCTGACGACCCCTGGGCCCGTCAGGGCGCGAACTGCTTCTGCAGCTCGAACTTCACGATCTTGCCGGACGGGTTGCGGGGCAGGGCGTCGACCAGCTCGAGCTGCTCGGGCAGCTTGCGGGTGATGAGGCCGGCGTCGAGCAGGTGGCGTGTCATCTCGCCGAAGGTGATGGGCTCGGCGTCGGGCGCCGTCACCACCACGGCGCAGGCCCGCTCGCCGCTCGCCTCGTCCGGCAGGCCGATGACCGCCACGTCGCCCACCTGCGGGTGGGTGAAGAGCAGGTCCTCGACCTCCTTGGCCGAGATGTTCTCGCCCTTGCGGATGATCACGTCCTTGAGGCGCCCGGTGATCGAGAGGTTGCCCTCCGCGTCGAGCGTGCCCAGGTCGCCGGTGCGGAACCAGCCCTCGTCGTCGAACGCGGCCGCGTCGAGCGCCGGGTCGAGGTAGCCCAGCGTCACCTGTGGCCCCTTGGCCCGCACCTCGCCCTCCTCGCCGACCCCCGCCACCTTGCCGTCGACCGTCACGATGCGCAGCGACGTCTCGGCCACGGCGGGACCCTCGGTGGTGGCCAGCACGTCGTCGGGCGCGTCGTGGTGGTTCATGGTCAGGATCGGGGCCTCGGTCATGCCGTAGCCCGACACGACGCCCACGCCGAACGCGTCCTTGAGCGCGTAATGCAGGCTGGGCGGCTTGGGCGCCCCACCGCCGGGGAAGGTGCGCACGTGCGGGAAGAGCTTCTCGCCCGGGGGCAGCTCCTGCTGGAGCTTGAGGTAGGTCTGGTGGAAGAAGGTGCCGGCCCCGCCCTGGGTGATGTTCTCGCGGCGCAGCAGGTCGATGGTCGTCGAGGGGTCGAACGCCTCGTCGAGCACGAACGTCAACCCGTAGGCCACCGCCGCGTAGATGTAGACGCCGCCGGCCACGTGCGTGAAGGGGAAGACGAGGGCGAACCGGTCGTCGTCGGCCAGGCCCAGCCGCTCGGACATGCCGACGGACGCGGCCCGCAACGAACGGTCCCCGTGGCGGGCGCCCTTGGGCTCGGCCGTCGTGCCGGACGTGTAGTACACGAACCGCACGGGCACCCCGCCCGTCGGCGTGTTCATGTCGTCGTCGGGGGCCGGCGGCAGGGTCGCCGGGTCACCGTCGGGCAGCGAGCGGTCGCTGACCAGCACGTGGGTCCCGGTTCCTGCGGTGACCGCCTCGGCCATCGCCTGGTAGTCGAAGCCGCGCCAGGTCGAGGGCGTGACCAGCAGCGACGAGCCCGCCTGGCGCACGATGAAGCCGACCTCGCGCTCGCGGTAGATGGGCAGGATCGGGTTCTGCACCGCGCCCAGGCGCCGCAGGGCGCCGAACAGCACCATGGCCTCGAGCGTGGTGGGCTGGATCCACGACACGACCGTGCCGTCGCCCACCCCCCGCGCCGCCAGCCCGGCCGCGGCGCGCTCGCATCGCTCGCGGTACTCGCCGAAGGTCAGGCGCCGTCCCGTCTCGTCGACCGCCATCTCGCGGTCGGGTGTCTCGTCGGCCCGGGCGACGATCAGATCCCAGATGTTGCGGGCCTGCAGCATGGCTCGCGCTCCCCTCGGTCTGTCAGGGGCCGACTCCGGTCCCTGACGGCTCGTCAGATCCTAGTGGTGCCCCACTCGTTCGGCCGCGCGGGGCGCCCGGTGTCCCGTCGGCGCCGTCAGAGGCCGAGCAGGCTGTCGAGGCCGAGCGTCAGGCCCGGGTGGTCGGCCACCTGCTTGACCGCCAGGACCACCCCGGGCATGAAGCTGGACCGGTCGTAGCTGTCGTGGCGGATGGTGAGCGACTGCCCCGCGGTGCCGAGCAGCACCTCCTGGTGGGCCACCAGGCCACGCAGCCGCACCGAGTGCACCGGGATGCCACCGGGCCCGGTCGCGCCCCGCGCCCCCGCAAGCACCTCTTTCTGCGTGGGGTCGGGCGCCCAGTCGCCGGACGCCTGGGCCATGCGCTGCACCGTCAGCATGGCGGTGCCGGACGGGGCATCGACCTTCTGGTCGTGATGCAGCTCGATGACCTCGGCGGTCTCGAACCAGGGCGCCGCCAACTCGGCGAACCGCATCATCAGCACGGCGCCGATGGCGAAGTTGGGGGCGATCAGGCAGTTGCTGCGGGTGAACCGGGCGCGCAGCTGCTCGTGGTCGTCGGCCGTGAACCCCGTGGTACCGACGACCGCGTGCACCCCGTGCTCGGCGGCCCACGCCAGGTTCTGGCGCGACGCGTCGATGACCGTGAAGTCGACCACCACCTGGGCCTTGGCGTCGAGCAGGGCCGCGGGATCGCGGTCGATGTGCAGGTCGGGCACGTCGACGCCGGTGGCATGGCGCAGGTCGAGGCCCGAGTGGTGCGGGTCGATGGCCCCCACCAGCTCGAGGTCGGGGTCGGCGGCTACGGCCCGGCACACCGTGCTGCCCATGCGCCCGCCGGCGCCCAAGACTCCCACACGCACCGTCATCGGCCCCGCACCCTACCTGGCGCCGCGCGACCGACCGCACACCGTGGCCCTCGAACGTGCGGCATCCCGGGTCGTCTGGCAACCGAGACGGCCGCACGTTCCGACGCAATCTCAGGATGGCACCTGCGGCCTCTGTCGCTATCGTTGCCGCGATGTAGCGACCACGGCAACGCAGCGCGTGCTCGGACAGGTCACGCCCGTCCCCGGCGACCGCCCCTGCTCCCGGCTCTGACCGCGTCGGCGCCAGCCGCCCCTGGCACGCCCGCTCCCCCTCCGCGCGCCGTTACCCGTCGACACTGGAGTGCCGTGTCCTCCCCCCTCGCCACGCTCACAACCCGCGATCTCGCCATCGCCGCCGGCCCCCGCCTGCTGCTCGCCGGCGTCGACCTGGTGCTGGCCCCCGGCGCCCGCGTCGGGCTGGTCGGCCCCAACGGGTCGGGCAAGTCCACGCTGCTGCGCGTCCTCGGTGGCCAGCGCCACGCCGAGGGCGGGCAGGTGCGCCTGGCCCCACCCACGGCCACGGTCGGCTACCTGCCCCAGGAGCCCGACCCCCGCCCGGGCGAGACGGTGCGCGCCATGCTGGCCCGGCGCACCGGGGTGGCCGCCGCATCCGCCGAGCTCGACGCGGCAACCGCCGCCCTGTCCGGCGACGACCCGGGCGCCGCGGAGCGCTACACCCGCGCACTCGACCAGTGGATGGCCCTCGGCGGGGCCGACCTCGACGCCCGCGCCGGCGCCGTGGCCGACGACCTGGGGCTCGCCGCCAACGCCCTCGACCACGAGCTGGACCGGCTGTCGGGTGGCCAGGCGGCGCGTGCCCAGCTCGCCGGCCTGTTGCTGGCCCGGTTCGACGTGTTCCTGCTCGACGAGCCCACCAACGACCTCGACCTCGACGGCCTCGACCGACTCGAGCGCTTCGTCCTCGGGCTCGACGCACCGGTCATGGTCGTGTCGCACGACCGGGCCTTCCTCGAACGCACGGTCACCGCCGTCGCCGAGATCGACGAGCATTCCCACACGCTCACCCGCTACGAGGGCGGGTGGCTCGCCTACCTCGACGAGCGGGCGCTGGCCCGCGAGCACGCCCAGCAGGACTACCGGGTCTATGTCGACAGGCGCGACTCGCTGACCGACCGGGCCCGCACGCAGCGCCAGTGGGCCGACCAAGGGGTGCGGACGGCCAAGAAGTCGGGCGAGACCGACAAGTTCATCCGCCACCGCCACGTGCAGAGCTCGCAGCACGTGGCGGCCAGGGCCCGCATCACCGACAAGGCGCTGGCCCGCCTCGATCGGGTCGACAAGCCGTGGGAAGGCTGGGACCTGCGCCTCAGCATCGCGGACGCGGGCCGCAGCGGAGACGTGGTCGCCCGGTTGGTGGACGCCGTGGTCGATCGCCCCGGCACAGACGGCGAGGCGGGCTTCACGCTGGGCCCGGCGTCGCTCGAGGTCTCATCGGGCGACCGGCTCGCGGTCGTCGGGCCCAACGGGTCGGGCAAGTCGACGCTGCTGGGCGCGCTGCTCGGCCGGCTCCCGCTCACGTCCGGCACACGCTGGCTCGGGCCCAGCGTGGTGGTGGGCGAGATCAGCCAGGCCCGCGACCTGTTCGCCGGCACCACCACCCTGCTGGCGGGGTTCCACGCCGCGACCGGCGTATCCGACCGGTCCCAGGCGCGCTCGGCCCTGGCCAAGTTCGGGCTGTCGGCCGAGCACGTCGATCGCCCCGCCGAGTCGCTATCCCCCGGCGAGCGCACCAGGGCCACCCTGGCGGTGCTGCAGGTGCGGGGCGTCAACCTGCTCGTGCTCGACGAGCCCACCAACCACCTCGACCTCGAGGCCGTCGAGCAGCTCGAACAGGCCATCGAGGGCTTCACGGGCACCCTCATCCTGGTCACCCACGATCGCCGGCTGCTCGACGCGGTCGGCATCGACCGGGTGGTCGAGGTCGCCGACGGCCGGGTGACGGAACGCCCCTGACGCCCCAGCGGAGAGGCACCGCCGTCCGGCTGACCCACGGCCGGCGACGGCGAGCACCACCGTGCGAGGCAATAGAGATCGCCTCACCCTTCCCGAGGCGATGGTGATCGGGGGCCGACGTCTACTGCCTCGAGAGGCGCCGGCCGACCACGAGTGCCTCGGCTTCGTCGGCCACGGTCCCGTCGGTCGGTACCCGGTGGCGCGCGGTGTCACCCTGGTTGGCGCAGGGGCAGCCGGTCTGGCGACGTCAGGTGAGGACCGCGTCGTCGACGTGGCCGACGACCGCCAGCGCCCGGGGGCCGCCGAACACCCGCGACGCCACCGCGGCCACGTCGTCGGCGGTGACCGCCCGGATGCGGGTGAGCTGGTCGTCGACGGTCACGATCTCGTCGCGGGCCATCAGGCTGCGCCCCAGGCGGGCCATGCGCGACCCGGAGTCCTCCAGGCCGAGCACGAGCGAGCCCTCGATGAAGCCCTTGGCCACCGCCAGCTCGCTCTCGGTCACGCCCGAGGCCACCAGCTTGGCCACCTCGTCGTCGACGACGCTCAGCAGCTCGCCCACCCGTGACGGGGCGGTGCCGGCGTAGATGCCGGCGGTGCCGGCGTCGGCGTAGGTCGACGCCCACGAGTAGACCGAGTAGCAGAGGCCCCGCTCCTCGCGAACCTCCTGGAACAGACGGCTCGACATGCCGCCGCCCAGGATCTGGTTGGCGACCATGAGGGCGTAGCGGTCGTCGTCGTGGTGGTCGATGCCCCGCCAACCCATGGCCACGTGGGCCTGTTCGGTGGGGTCGTCGAGCACGACCCGCGGCTCGACGTCGACACCCGGCAGGTCGCGCACCGGTCGCTCGCCCCCGTCGAGGCGCCCCAGCGTTCCGGCGAAGGCGTCGGCCACGTGGTCGTGGTCGAGGTCGCCGGCGGCGACGACCACCAGGTTGCGCGGCAGGTACCAGCGGCCGAAGAAGTCGGCGATCTGGTCGCGGGTGGCGGCCTCGACGGTCTCGCGGGTGCCGAGCACCTCGCGCCCCAGGGGGTGGCCGGGGAACAGCGCCTCGGCCAGCAGCGTGTGCACGTGATCCTCGGGCATGTCGAGGTTCATGAGGATCTCTTCGAGGATGACTTGGCGCTCGGCGTCGACCTCGTGCGGCCGGAACGCCGGGTCGGTGAGCACGTCGCCCAGGATGTCGACTCCCAGGTCGGACCGGGCCGCGGGCAGGCGCGTGTAGTACGCCGTGTGCTCGCGGTTGGTGAACGCGTTCATCTCGCCGCCCACCGCGTCGACATCCTCGGCGATCTGCCGGGCCGATCGGGTGGACGTGCCCTTGAACAACAGGTGCTCGAGGAAGTGCGACGCGCCCGCCAGCTCGCCGGGCTCGTCACGCCCGCCGACACCGACCCAGACGCCGAGCGACACCGACCGGGCCTCGGGCATGCGCTCGGTGAGGAGGCGTATGCCGTTGGCCAGTCGGGTCTCGCGGATCTCTTCGGACGATGCGGCGGGCGTCATGACGGGTTGGTCGAGGCGGGCGCTCAGCGGCGCTGGCGACGACGACGGTCGCCGCCCCGGCCACCACGGTCGCCCCGGCCCTCGCCGGGTGCGGCCGTGACGGGGCCCAGGTCGCCGAGGTCGCCACGCAGCTCGTCGTCGAAGCTGTCTTCGAAGCTGACCGTCTCGGCGGCCGACGTGGTCGAGCCACCGGACGAGCCGCTGCGCTCGGGGCGATCGCCCCGGTCACGCCGGTCGCCGCGGTCGCCGCGATCGCCACGATCGCCACCGCGGCTCTCGCCGCTCTCGCTGGGCGGGGGCGACGAGGCCAGGCTGAGCGACACCTTGCCGCTGGGGTCGACGTCGTCGACCCGCACCTCGACCTCGTCACCGAGGTCGAGCACGTCCTCCACCCGGTCGATGCGCTTGCCGCCACCGATCTTGCTGATGTGCAGCAGGCCGTCACGACCCGGGAGGATGTTGACGAACGCACCGAACTTCGTGATGTTCACCACGCGGCCCGGATACACCTCGCCGACGCCGGCGGTGGGCGGGTTGAGGATGAGCTGGATCTGGCGCTTGGCCTCTTCCACCGCACCCTTGTCGCTCGAGCCGATCGACACCCGGCCGACCATGCCGTCGTCGTCGACGCTGACGTCGGCCCCGGTCTCGGTGGTGATGGCGTTGATGACCTTGCCCTTGGGCCCGATCACCTCGCCGATCTTGTCCATCGGGATCTCGAAGCTGACGATCTTGGGGGCGGTCTCGCCCACCTCGTCGCGCGGGGCCGGGATGGCCTCGTGCATGACCTCGAGGATCTGCGTGCGGGCCTCGTAGGCCTGCTGCAGCGCCTGGGTCAGCACGTCGGTCGGCAGCCCGTCGATCTTGGTGTCGAGCTGCAGGGCGGTGACGAAGTCGGACGTGCCGGCGACCTTGAAGTCCATGTCGCCGAAGGCGTCTTCGGCACCGAGGATGTCGGTCAGGGTCGTGTACTTGCCCTCGGCAAAGATGAGGCCCATGGCGATGCCGCCGACCGGCGCCTTGATGGGCACGCCGGCGTCGGACAGCGACAGGGTCGACGCGCACACCGACGCCATTGACGTCGAGCCGTTTGACGCCAGCACCTCGGACACGAGTCGCAGCACGTAGGGGAACTCGTCCTGGCTGGGCACCACAGGCAGCAGCGCCCGCTCGGCCAGCAGGCCGTGGCCGATCTCGCGCCGCTTGGGGCTGCCCACGCGGCCGGTCTCGCCGTTGGCGTGCGGCGGCATGTTGTAGTGGTGCATGTAGCGCTTGCGGTCTTTGTTGCCCAGGTTGTCGAGGATCTGGTCGGTCTTCGGCATGCCGAGGGTGGTGACGTTGAGCACCTGGGTCTCGCCGCGCTGGAACAGACCGGAACCGTGGGCGGTGGGCAGGATGCCGACCTCGGCCGACAGCGGTCGGAGGTCGGCGGGGCGGCGGCCGTCGATGCGGACACCCTCCTCGACCACTCGGCGGCGGACGACCTTCTTGAGCAGCGCCTTGGCCGCGTTGTTGATCTCGCGCTGCTGCTCGGGGAACTCGGGCAGCAGGGTGTCGATGATGGCCTTGGCGGCCTCGCCCTGGGCGGCCTCGCGCTCGGCCTTGGCGGTGATGGCGCCGACCTTGGTGAGGCTGTCAGTGCCGATGGCCTCGACCCGGGCGGCGATCTCGTCGCTGTAGTCGACCTGCGGCTCCCAGTCGAGCGGGTGGATCAGGCCCTTGGCCTGCGCCTGCTCGACCAGGTCGCGCTGGGCCTCGATCGAGGCGCGGATCCAGGTCTTGGACGCCTCGAGGCCCCCGGCGATGACCTCTTCGGTCACGAACGGGGTGCCCGACTGGTAGAGGTTCCAGGCGGTCTCCGTGCCACCGGCCTCGACCATCATGATGGCGATGTCGCCGTCGTCGAGCTGGCGCCCGGCGACCACGAGCTCGAACGTCGAGGCCTCGCTCTGGTCGTAGGTGGGGTGCGGGACCCACGTGCCCTCGGACGACCAGGCGATGCGCACGGCGCCGATGGGGCCCTCGAACGGCAGGCCCGACAGCATGAGCGCCGCCGAGGCGCCGTTGATGGCGACCACGTCGTAGGGGTTCTCGCCGTCGACGCCCATCACCGTGACGACGACCTGGGTCTCGTTGCGGTAGCCGTCGGCGAAGCTCGGCCGCAGCGGGCGGTCGATCAGGCGACAGGTGAGGATGGCCAGGTCGGTGGGGCGGCCCTCGCGACGGAAGAAGCTGCCGGGGATGCGGCCCGCGGCGTACATGCGCTCTTCGACGTCGACGGTGAGGGGGAAGAAATCGATGCCCTCGCGGATGTTGTGGGCACCGTTGGCGGTGACCAGCGCCTCGGTCTTGCCGAGGCGGGCGAGCACCGCGCCCTGGCTCTGGAACGCCAGCTTGCCGGTCTCGAAACTGAGGGTGGCGTCGGTGCCCGAGATGGGCGTCGACACGACGATGGGATCAGCCATCGGCTGTACTCCTTCCCGGCGGATCGTCCGCCGGATCGGGCAGCGGGGCCAGTTCCCAGTCGGCAACCACCGCATCGGTTGCGGAGGACGGCGACTGGCAGCTGACCTTCTCACTGCCGTTGGTTCTGTTGTCAGGCCTGCCGCCGTATCGGCCGGCGGCGGGCGTGTAGCTCATATGCGGCAGGAGCGGCCCCGGGGGGCCGCTCCGCTGCGTCGTCAGGCCTTAGCGGCGCAGACCGTTCTTGGCGATGATCGCCCGGTAGCGCTCGACGTCGTTTGATCGCACGTAGTCGAGCAGCCGGCGCCGACGCCCCACCAGCATCAGCAGGCCGCGCCGGCTGTGGTGGTCTTTCTTGTGCTTCGACAGGTGGTCGTTGAGGTGGTTGATGCGTGCGGTGAGCAGCGCGATCTGCACCTCGGGCGACCCCGTGTCGGAGTCGTGGAGCTTGTTGTCGGCGATGATGTCGGGCTTCGCCGCGTCTATCTGGTCTGACACGCGTTGTTTCCTTCGTTCGGGTGACTGCTTACCCTGCCCCGTCACCGGCTCGGCTGGGAGAGCCGAGACGACCCGCTGGTCGTGCTACGCCTGGTTCAGAGCGTCGAGACAGGGTACCAGCGCCGCCGCCAGAACGGCGAACCCCGCGCTACGGACCGTCACGCGGGCTGCGACACCGTCCACCGGTAGCGGGCTCGGTGGTGGTGCTCGGTGCCGGTGTGCTCGGTGCCGGTGCGGAACTCGATGGGCGGGGTCAGTCGCCGCACCCAGGCGTGCGGGCCGAGGAACGCCGACTCGATCTGCTCCGGCGTCGCGTCCGGACGCAGGCCTGCCGCGCCCAGCACCGCGGCACGCACCCGCGCCAGCGGGCCGTCGAGCATCTCGGCGATGATGGCCGGCAGTGTCTCCGGGTCCTTGAGCACCCACGAGTGCGTGCCGCCCTTGACCGTGACCAGCGTGCCGGCCGACCGGCGGGCGGCGTCGACCGCGGTGGCGTACGGCACCGGCATGTCGCGGTCGCCGTGGATGACGACCACGGGGATGCCGGCCGTGCCCAGGTCCTCGAGCATCGGACCACTCGGGTCGGAACGCATCATCGAGATCGCCGGGCCGAGCATGCGCCAGGGCCGCCGGGCGTGGCCGAGCAGGATGGGCCCGACCAGCCGACCGAGCTTGGCCGCCTGCGCCGGGTTCCGCAGCAGCGGCAGCGTCGACAGCGTGTCGGCCACCAGCAACGCCGCCAACCCGATGAGCACCGGCGGGGCGAAGCGCGACAGCCGGATCATCCGGTCCCAGCACTCGCCCACCACCGCGTCGATGAGCACCACCGCGATCGCCCGGTCGGGGTGCGCGGCGGCCAACTGCGTCACCAGTCGGCCGCCCATCGAGTGGCCCACGAACACCGCCCGCCTGACGCCCAGCTCGTCGAGCACCCGCGCCAGCAGCTCGGTGTAGGACTCGAAGTCGTCGCCGCCCGTGGGCAGGCCCTGGGTGGCGCCGTGGCCGGCCACGTCCACGGCCACGACCTTGAACCCCATGGCCACGAGCCGGGACAGCGTCTGGGCGTAGAGGATGCCCTCGGCCGTGAACCCGTGCACCAGCACGACCGGTAGCCCCTGGCCGCAGACGGCCACCCCGACCCGGTGGTCGTCGTCCAGGACGATCTCGTGGCGGGCCAGGCGGGGCACCGCCACGAGCTGGTCGGTCTCGGGCGCGTCGCCCAGCGGCCCGACGATCGGGTCGTCGGAGGCGCCGCTGACGGGATCGGCGAACAGTCGGGTCGTCGACGACCGCCCCGACGCCCCCGCGGCCGCGTCGGCCAGGGGGATGACGTCGGCCATCGCCTGGTCTCCTTCGCCCGGGTCGTCGTACGCCATCTGCCCTCTACTGTGCTCCGCCGCAGGCCGGCGACAACGGATGGTGACTTACACGATAAGCCAGACCTGGAACGCGTTCGCGTTCCGATTCGGTTCCGATTGACGTTCCGTCAGCCGGTGCCGAGGACCTGGCGGGCGTCGTCGCAGTCGCGGGTGATCTGCTCGGCGAGCGCGGCGGCCGAGTCGAAGCGCACCTCGCCGCGCAGCCACGCGACGAAGCGCACCTTGACGTGCTCGTCGTACAGGTCGTCGTCGAAGTCGAGCAGGTGGGCCTCGAGCAGGCTGGCGTGGGCCTCGACGTAGAACGTGGGCCGGCGCCCCAGCGAGATGGCGGCCGGGTGCACCGAGCCGTCGGCCCGCTCGAACCAGCCGGCGTAGATGCCGTCGGCCGGCAGCAGGATGTCGCCGGGCACCGACACGTTGGCCGTGGGGAAGCCCAGCTCGCGGCCGCGCTTCTCGCCGTGGGCCACCACGCCCCGCACCTCGTGCGGGCGCCCGAGCAGGCTGTTGGCCGTCGCCAGGTCGCCCTCGACGAGCGCGTGGCGGATGCGCGTCGACGACACCTTGCCGGGATCGGCCACCGCCGGCCGACCCTGGGCATCGACCAGGTCGAGGCCCTCGACCTCGAACCCGAGCTCCGCCCCCATCGTGCGCAACAGGTCGACGTTGCCCGACCGCTTGTGCCCGAAGTGGAAGTCCTCGCCCACGACCACGATCCGTGCCGTCAGGCAGCCGGCCAGCACCTCGCGTACGAAGTCGTCGGCCGGCTCCTGGCTGCGGGCCTCGTCGAACGTGATGACCAGGCAGTAGTCGACGCCCGTCCCGGCGAGCAGCTCGAGCTTCTGGTCGAGGTCGGTGAGCAATCGGGGCGCCGACTCCGGCCGCACCACCGAGGCCGGGTGGCGGTCGAAGGTCACGACCGCGGTCGTCAGCCCCTGCTCGACCGCCCGGCGGCGCACCTCGGCGACGACCGCGCGATGACCGAGGTGGACGCCGTCGTACGCACCGATCGTCACCACCGTGCCGCCCGGCAGGCGCGGGCACGCGGACGGGTCGCGGATCACCTCCATCGGGGCGGCAGCGTACCGGGCGCCGTCCGTGGCCCCCGACCGAGGGTGGTCAGGCGACGGCGTCGAGGGCCTGGCGCAGGTCGGCCACCAGGTCGGCGGCCGACTCGATGCCGACCGACAGGCGCACCAGGCCGGGATCGACGGCCAGCACGGAACCGGCGGCCGACGCGTGGGTCATCTGCGCCGGGTGCTCGATCAGCGACTCGACGGCCCCGAGCGACTCGGCCAGCGTGAACAACTCGGTGCGCTCGCACAGGGCCACGGCCACGGCCTCTCCCCCACGCATCACGAACGAGACCATGCCGCCGAAGTCACGCATCTGCCGCTTCGCCACGTCGTGACCGGGATGGCCGGGAAGGCCGGGCCAGAGCACACGCTCGACCGCCGGGTGGTCGGTCAACAGGTCGACGACGGCGCGGGCGTTGTCGCAATGGCGGTCCATGCGCACGGCCAGGGTCTTCAGGCCCCGCTGGACGAGGTAGCAGTCGATGGGTGACGGCACGCTGCCCACCGCGTTCTGGGTGAACCCCAGGCCCACGGCCAGGTCGTCGTCGTCGAGCGCCACGAAGCCGCCCACCACGTCGGAGTGACCGCCCAGGTACTTGGTGGCCGAGTGCACGACCACGTCGGCGCCGAGCGCCAGCGGCTGCTGCAGGTAGGGGGTGGCGAAGGTGCTGTCGACCACGAGCCAGGCGCCGTGCTCGTGCGCCACCTGGGCCACCGCCTCGATGTCGACGATCGCCATGGCGGGGTTGGTGGGCGTCTCTGCCCACACCACCTTGGTGCCCTCCGGCCAGTTCTTGGCCAGCCCGCCCGGGTCGGACAGGTCGACCGCGGCCCAGGGGTGGCCGCTGGCGCCGTAGACCTTGTCGATGAGCCGGAACGTGCCGCCGTAGGCGTCGCCGCCCAGGGCGATGCCCGCGCCGCGGGGCAGCTGGCGCAGCACCGCGTCCTCGGCGGCCAACCCGGACGCGAAGGCGAAGCCGTGCCGGGCGCCCTCGAGCGAGGCCAGGCACATCTCGAGCGACGCACGTGTCGGGTTGGCGCTGCGCGAGTACTCCCAGCCGCTGTGCCGACCCACGCCCTGCTGGGCGAACGTGGTGGAGATGCTGATGGGAGGCACCACGGCGCCGGTGAAGGGGTCGGGGTCCTGCCCGGCGTGGATGGCCCGGGTCTCGAAGCCGCGGTCGTCGCTCTGTGTGCTCATGGTCGCCTCGTCACGCCCCTCATGATGTCGCCCGCGCCAGGTGCTCAAGGACGTCGGCACGGCCGAGCACCGCGTGGGGCCGTCCGCCCGCCAGGACCACCAGCGCCGGGGCTGTGTCGAGCAGCTCGACGGCCAGGGCGATCGGCTGCCCGATGCCGATGGTGGGCAGCCGGTCGCCCATCACCTTCTCGACCGGTTCGTCGAGCACGTGCGGGTCGCGGAACGCCCTCTCCATCAGCGCCAGCTCGTCGACGGCGCCCACGATCTCGGCCGCGGCGAGCGGCATCTCGCCCTTGGCCACGGGGAGCTGCGACAGCCCGTAGCCGCGCATCACGTTGACGGCGCGCTGGCCGGTGTCGGCCGGGTTGACGTAGACGAGCGGCGGGATGGCGCCGCCCCGCGACTCGAGGATGTCGGCCACCGTGTGCTCGCCACCGCGGACGAACCCGTAGCCGGCCATCCAGTCCTCGTCGAAGACCCGGGACAGGTAGCCGCGGCCCGAGTCGGGGATGAGCACGACGACCAGGTCGTCGGGTCCGAGCTCACGCCCCACCTCGAGGGCGGCCGCCACGGCCGTGCCCCCGGACCCGCCGATGAGCAGGCCCTCCTCGCAGGTCACCCGGCGGGCCATCAGGAAGCTGTCCTCGTCGCTGATCGCCACCACGCGGTCGACGAGCGAGGGATCGTAGGTGGTGGGCCAGAAGTCCTCGCCGATGCCCTCGACCAGGTACGGACGGCCCGAGCCGCCCGAGTACACCGAGCCGGCCGGGTCGGCGCCGACGATCTGGACGTCTGCCCGCTGGGCCTTGAGGTAGCGGCCGACGCCGGTGATCGTGCCGCCGGTGCCCACCCCGGCCACGAAGTGGGTGATGCGCCCCGCCGTCTGGCGCCAGATCTCCGGGCCCGTCGACTGCTCGTGCGCCCACGGGTTCCACTCGTTGCCGTACTGGTTGGGCCGGAAGGCGCCGGGCGTCTCGGCCACCACGCGCTCGGCCACCGAGTAGTACGACTGCGGGTCGTCGGGCTCGACAGCCACCGGGCAGACGATGACGCGGGCGCCGTAGGCCTCGAGCAGGTGGACCTTTTCGGGAGCGACCTTGTCGGTCACCACGAAGATGCAGTCGTAGCCGCGCTGGGCGGCCACGATCGCCAGGCCGACCCCGGTGTTGCCCGATGTCGGCTCGACGATGGTGCCGCCGGGTTTCAGCAGCCCCTCGCGCTCGGCCTGCTCGATCATGGCCAGCGCCGGACGGTCCTTGACGCTGCCGCCAGGGTTGAGCATCTCGAGCTTGACCGCGACCGTGCACGACAGGCCCTCGGTCACCCGGTTGAGGCGGAGGAGCGGTGTGTCGCCGATGAGGTCGACCAGCGAGTCGGCGATCTGCGGCGCGGCGGGACGTTCGGACATGACGCCTCCTGGGCGGAGGGGGGAAACGCCCCCGACCCTACCCAGCTGCCGTGATGTTCGGGTGCAGCCCGTGCGGTGGCCGCAGACCGTCGAGGACGAGCACGAGGAGGCGGTCGCTCTCGTCGCCGTCCGATCCACGTTGCTCGGCGACCCGGGCGAGCGCCGAGGTGAGCTCGAGCATCTCGGCGACCGTCGCGTCGCCGCGAGGCCCCGGTAGCTGGCGGCATCGCGGATGTGAGGGTGAGGTCAGGCCGGGAGCACCACGACGCCGGGCTTGACCGACGTGCCCCGGTGCCGCTCGTACACCGCGAGCAGGGCGCCGGAGCGGTCGACCACCGCCCACGGTCCGTCGCCGGACACCGCCAGCACCTGCTCGTCGAGCACCCGTCCGTTGCGCACCAGGGCCGCCACCTCGTCGTCGACGCTCACGCGGGCGCGGCCCCGCAACGCCTCGACCGGGGACAGCAGTCGCTCGGGGGTGAGCTGGTCGAGGGGCACGGCCTCGTCGATGCCGTACGGGCCGACGGCCAGCCGGCGCAGCGCCCGCAGGTGCGCGCCGCCGCCCAGCGCCGTGCCCAGGTCGGCCGCCAGGGAGCGGATGTAGGTGCCCGCCGAGCAGGTCACGTCGACGGGGTACACACCGGGCTCGACCGGCTCGCCCACGGTGAAGTCGTCCACCCGGACCGGCACGGGCGCGCGCTCGACCTCGACGCCCTGGCGGGCCAGCTCGTGCAGGCGGCGCCCGTCGACCTTCTTGGCCGACACCATGGGCGGCACCTGGTCGATGGCCCCGGTCAGGCCGGCAGCCGCCCGCCGCACGTCGTCCGGCCCCACGCCGGCCATGTCCCACCTACCGGTCACCTCGCCCGACGCGTCGAGCGTCGACGTGGCCGTGCCCAGCACCACCTCGCCGACATAGCGCTTGTCCAGCCCCGACAGGTAGGTGAGCAACCGTGTCGCCCGGCCGACGCCCAGCACCAGCACGCCCGTGGCGTCGGGGTCGAGCGTGCCCGAGTGACCCACCTTGCGGGTGCCGAGCAGGCCCCGCGCCTTGGCCACCACGTCGTGCGAGGTCCAGCCGGCCGGCTTGTCGACGACGGCGACGCCGTCCGGGCCCGGGGGGCCGGACCCGCGGCGGCCCATCAGCCGCCGTCGCCGGGCGCGGTGCCTGGGCCGCGGTCGGGGCGCCCGCCGTCGGCGTCCGAGTCGGCGTCGGCGTCGGCGTCGGCGTCGCCGATGTCGCGCAGGATCTGCTCGACCCGCTGCGCCTGGCGGATCACCGTGTCGGGCCGGAACGACAGCTCGGGCGTGCGCTTGGTGCGCGCCTGGCGGCCGATCGCCGACTGGATGCGGGCGCGGTGCTGCTCGAGCGCCTTGACCAGCTCGTCGTCGGCCTCGGCCTCGTCGAGGGTCGTGTACCACACGACGGCCCGCCGCATGTCGGGCTCGACCTCGACGCCCACGACGGTGAGGAACCCGAGCCGGTCGTCGTCGAGCCGCTCGACCTCCTCGGCGACGATCTCGTGGACGAGTTGGTTCAGCCGAGCGGTGCGCGGATAGTCCCTGGCGGTGCCGGATGAGCGCTTCATTGTTCCCCGCTCTTGCTGCTTCGCAGCGGGCCGCTCGGGCCACGCTCACTCTTTCGTTGTCTCCCCGTCACCCTCGGCGGACGTTCGCTCATGTTGTCTCTTCCTCCTCGATCCACAGTCGGTCGATGCGGAGCACCTCGACCTCGGGGAACGACCAGACGAACCGCTCGACGTCGTCGAGCACGTCGCGCAGGTGCGACTGCGACGGGGCGACGGCGGCGACCCCCACGGTGGCCAGGTGCCAGTCGTCGTGGTGGTCGACCTCGGACACCGACACGCGGTGGCGCTTGTACATCCCCTCGATGATGGGCCTGAGGGTGGCGCGCTTCGCCTTGAGCGACCGGCACTCCCGCAGGTAGAGCTCGATGCGAAGGGCCGCCGCGTGCACGACCTCAGCGTAGGGCGGGCGTCACCGGACGCCCGCCCACCGCCGAGATCGACGCTGCCATCAGGTGCGCGGGATCTCGCGCTCCTCGAAGGTCTCGATGATGTCGCCCTGCTTGAGGTCCTGGAAGTCGGACAGGCCGATGCCGCACTCGAAGCCGGCCTGCACCTCGCGGGCGTCGTCCTTGAACCGCTTGAGCGACTGGACGGTGCCCTTCCAGATGACGGTGCCCTCGCGCAGGAACCGCACCTTGGAGTTGCGGGTGATGACGCCGTTGGTGACGTAGCAGCCGGCGATCTTGCCCACCCGGGGCACCGAGAAGATCTCGCGCACCTCGGCCTCGCCCGTGACCACCTCTTCGTACTCGGGCTGCAGCAGGCCGAGCAGGGCGTTCTCGATGTCCTCGAGCACCTGGTAGATGATCTCGTAGGTGCGGATCTCGACGTCTTCAGCCATCGCCAGCTCGCGGGACGACCGGTCGGGCCGCACGTTGAAGCCGATGATCGACGCGTTCGACGCCGCCGCGAGCTGCACGTCGCTCTTGGTGATGCCGCCGACGCCCCGCTGGACGAACGACAGCTTCACGTCGTCGCGCTCGAGCTTGCGGAGGGCCTCGGTGAGCGCCTCGAGCGAGCCGGTCACGTCGGCCTTGAGCACCAGGTTCAGCGTGGCGACCTCGCCCTGCTGGATCTGCTCGAAGATGTCTTCCAGCCTGGCGCCACCGCTGGTGACCGCGGCCTCGCGGCCCAGGCTGGCGACACGCTGCCAGTGCTCGCGGGTCTCGGCCGCGGAGCGGGCGAGCTTCTCGTCGGGTGCGACCACGAACTGGTCGCCGGCGTCGGCGACCTCGCTGAGGCCGAGCACCTGCACCGGCGTGGACGGGCCGGCCGAGCGCACGTTGTTGCCGTGGTCGTCGATGAGCGCACGCACACGGCCCCAGGCGGCGCCGGCCACCAGGGGCTCGCCGACACGCAGGGTGCCCCGCTGCACCAGGATCGAGGCCACGGGCCCACGGCCCACGTCGAGGTTGGCCTCGAGCACCACGCCGGCGGCGCGGCCGTCGACGCTGGCCTCGAGGGGCGGGTCCTGCACGTCGGCCACGAGCAGCAGCGTCTCGAGCAGCTCGTCGATGCCGATGCCCTGCAGGGCCGACACCGGCACCATCTCGACGTCGCCACCCCAGTCGCTGGGGATGAGGCCCTGGTCGGAGAGCTGCTGCTTGACCCGGTCGATGTTGGCCTGCTCGCGGTCGATCTTGTTGATGGCCACCACGATCGGCACCTCGGCCGCCTTGGCGTGGTTGAGCGCCTCGATCGTCTGCGGCATCACGCCGTCGTCGGCCGCCACGACCAGCACGACGATGTCGGTGGCCTCGGCGCCGCGGGCGCGCATGGCGGTGAACGCCTCGTGGCCCGGGGTGTCGATGAAGGTGATGCGCCGACCGTTCTTCTCGGTCTGGTAGGCGCCGATGTGCTGGGTGATGCCGCCGGCCTCGCCCTCGACCACGTTCGCGTTGCGGATGCGGTCGAGCAGCTTGGTCTTGCCGTGGTCGACGTGGCCCATGACCGTGATGACCGGCGGGCGCGGCTCGGTGTCGGCACCGCCGGACTCGTCGAACAGCTCGTCGAAGCCGAGCTGCCGCTGCAGCTCGACCTCTTGCTCTTCGCCGGGGTCGACGAGGCGGATGTCCGCGTCGATCTCGGCCGCGAACAGCTCGATCATGTCGTCGGTCAGCGACTGGGTGGCCGTGACCATCTCGCCCTGCTGCATGAGGAAGCGGACGACGTCGGCCGCCGTGCGGTTCAGCTTGGGGCCGAGGTCCTGCGGGGTCGAGGCGCGCTCGACCACGATGGTGCCCTCGGGTACGGGAGCCGACGCCGGGGTGTAGCTGGGCGCCTCCATGGGCTGGAGCTCCTCGCGGCTGCGACGCCGACGCCCGCGCCGCCGCGGCGGTCGCTGACCACCACGGGGGCCGCCACCTGGACGACCGCCGCTGGGACCACCACCGGGGCCACCGCCACCGGGGCCGCCGAAGCCACCACCGGGACGGCCACCGCCGCCGCCGCCCCCGAAGGGACGGCTGCTGCCACCGCCACCGCTGGGCGGACCGCCGGGACGGCCACGTCCGGGCGGACCGCCGCTGGGACGGCCACCGCGCGACGGCGCAGGGCCGCGACCACCCTGGCCGGGCGGCGGCGGGATGGGCTTGCCGGACATCGACGCGGGAGGTCCGGGCGGGGGCGGGATGGGCTTGCCCGACGTCGACGTGGGCGCACTGCCCTGAGCAGGCGCGCCACCAGGAGCCGGAGCGCCACCAGGAGCCGGAGCGCCACCGGGAGCCGGAGCGCCACCAGGAGCCGGGGCGGACGGGCGCGGCGGACCACCGGCCGGGGGCCGAGGGGCGCCGGCGGGCGGCGGCGTGGGCCGACCGGGCGGCGGGGCCGCCGGCCGGGGCGGACGCGGCGCAGCCGGACGATCAGGAGCGCGGCGGGGGGCGAGGCGTGTCGGTGGGCGCGGGGGCGCCGGCCGACGCGGCCGGGCGGGCGACGCCCGGCTCGTCCTCGCGGCGCGGGGGCCGGGGCGGGTGATCACTGCCCGAGGACGTCACGAGACGGCCGGGGGGCGGCGGAGTGGGCCGACCGGCCGTGCGCTGCGGGGGTGCCGCGGGCGGCATGGACGGGCGGGGGTTCCACGCCTGCTTGGCCGGGCGGTCCCCCGCATCCGGCGTGGCCGGTGCGGGCTTGGCGGCGCGGGGCGAGCCCTCGCCCGCCGGTGACGGGGTGGACGGCCTCTCCGACGCCGTGCCCTTGGCGGGCGCAGCCGGGGCGGGCGCCTCGGCCGTGGCCGTGGCTGCCGGCTCGGCCTTGGCGGCGGCCTTGCCCGCCTTGGCGGGCTTCGGCTCCTCGGGCTGCTCGGCTCGCACCAGGCCGTCGCGCTGGGCGCGACGGCGGACGCGGTCGGCTTGCGCCTCCTCGATGCCCGAGGAGTGCGTCTTGACCCCGATGCCCAGATCTTTGGACAGGTCGAGGGTTTCCTTGTTCGTCATCCCGAGCTCTTTCGCGAGCTCGTGGACCCGGATCTTCGCTGCCAAAGTTGTCTCTGACCAGCCCTTCGTCTTTCCTTGGGCGCGGACCGCGCACCTGTTGGTGCGGATCGCGGCCCTCCATCCTCGCGCAGACCACCGCCCGGGGACGAACAGCGATCACGAAAACTGTGTGCTTCAGCGCTTGTCAGGGCGCATGCCGACATCACGGAACGCCCGTGCGAACGCCCTGCGACGGACAGCCAGCGCCTGACACGCTTCGAGAGTGGCTCGGCAGAGCCACGCTCCGCGACCAGGAAGTGTACGGCCCCGGACCGGGGATCCGTCGCATCCGCGCACGAAGCGGACGAGGTCGGACTGCGGCGCCTTGCGACGACAGCCGACGCAGGTGCGCTGCGGCTCGGCGGTGGGCCTACCCGTCGTCGCCCGGCTTCTCGCCACCCGCGGTGTCGCCCGCGGGCACCTCGTCGGGACCCCCTTCGGCCTCTTCCCCCGACTCGGCCAGCTCGGCCACCACGTCGGCCACGGCCTCCTCCTCGTCGAGCTCGGCGTCGACGTCCTCGGTCGCTGCCTCCGCCTCCTCGGCGGAGGCGTCGTCCGGCGACGCCGTGACCTCGGGCGTGTCGGCGGAGGCGGGGGTCTCAGACTCGCCGACCTCCGCTGCCTCCGACTCGGCGCCCTCCGGTGTCACCGCCACCGCGACCTCCGGTGCCTCCGACTCGGCGCCTTCGGGTGTCTCCGACACCGCGCCTTCGGGTGTCTCCGACACCGCGCCTTCGGGTGTCTCCGACACCGCGCCTTCGGGTGTCTCCGACACCGCGGCCTCCCACGCCTCGACGGACATGGCCGGGCCGCCCTCGGCGGGCTGCCACACCTGTTCGCCGGTCTCGGCGTCGACCACCCACTCGCCCTCGGCCCAGTCCTGCTGGCCGTAGGCCTCTTCCTCGACGAGCTGGGTCTCGCTCTTGATGTCGACGCGCCATCCGGTCAGCCGGGCGGACAGGCGGGCGTTCTGTCCCTCCTTCCCGATGGCCAGCGACAGCTGGTAGTCGGGAACGATGACCTCGGCCACGCCCGACTCCTCGTTGATGCGGACCTCTTTGACCTTGGCCGGCGACAGGGCCTTGGCCACGAACTCGTACGAGTCGTCGCTGAAGGGGACGATGTCGATCTTCTCGCCCCGGAGCTCGTTGACCACCTGGCGGACGCGGGCGCCGCGGGCGCCGACACACGCACCCACCGGGTCGACGTTGTTGTCGTTGGACCACACGGCGATCTTGGTGCGGTGCCCTGGCTCGCGGGCACACGCCTTGATCTCGACCACGCCGTCGGCGATCTCGGGCACCTCGAGCTTGAACAGCTCGAGCACCAGGCCGGGATGGGTGCGGGACACGACGATCTGCGGGCCCTTGGAGGTGCGCCGCACCTCGACGATGTAGGCCTTGAGCCGGGTGTTGGCCTCGGGCCGCTCGTGGGGCACCTGCTCGGCCTGCGGCAGCAGAGCCTCGACGGGGCCCAGGCTCAGCAGCGTGTAGCGGCTGTCGCCCTGCTGGACGGTGCCGGTGACGATGTCTCCCTCGCGGCCTGCGTACTCCTCGTAACGGAGCTCTCGCTCGGCCTCGCGGATGCGCTGGGTCATGACCTGGCGCGCCGTCTGGGCGGCGATGCGGCCGAAGTCCTTGGGCGTCGCGTCGAGCTCGGGGCCGTAGGGCTCGCCGTCCTCGTCGATCTCCTGCGCATAGACGCGGATGTCGAAGTTGGTGGGGTCGATCGTCACCCAGGCGTACTCATGGGCACCCGGCATGCGCTTGTAGGCCGACTCGAGCGCGTCGGCCAGGGCCGCCATCAGGGTGTCGACCGAGATGCCCTTCTCTGCGGCGAGCGCCTGAAGCGCCTCCATCATCTCGCTCATGACCTCTGTTCCCTCTTCTCGTTGCTCGCGCCCTGAGTGCGCGCCGTGGCTGATTGCTTGGCCCGGCGCGATGTGCCCGGCTTGTCGCCCGGTCCCCACTCGAAGACCGTGCGGGCCCGTTCGATGTCGGCGTACGCGAGGCGGCGCTCGACCGGTGCGCCCTCGTCGTCGACGCCCGTGCGCACCGTGATGCCGTCGTCGTCGGCCGCGCTGAGCTGCCCTGCGAGGCGACGGTCGTCGGACGGGCCGGCTGCGGCGGCGGTGGCCTTGACCTTGACGGTCTCGCCGACCGCCCCGGCGAAGTGCTGCGGCGTACGCAGAGTGCGCTCGAGGCCGGGGCTCGTGACCTCGAGCGTGTAGGTCCCGGCGATGGGGTCGGCCTCGTCGAGGGCGTGCGACACCGCGCGGGTGGCCTTGGCCAGCACGTCGAGGTCGAGACCGCCC
Source organism: uncultured Acidimicrobiales bacterium (assembly GCA_963735395.1). Taxonomy (GTDB): domain Bacteria; phylum Actinomycetota; class Acidimicrobiia; order Acidimicrobiales; family VFJN01; genus ZC4RG19. The sequence goes on from CAVTKV010000008.1 coordinate 368,595, forward strand.
TTCCGGTCGACGACGACCTTGAGCACCGGCCCGGACACCTCGATGTCGTACAGCTCGATGTCGCGCTCCGCGAGGAGGGGCAGCACCAGATCACGAACACGGTCGGCGACGGTCATCGGCTGCACCTCCTTTCTTCATACGAAAGGCGTGGGCCAAAGCCCACGCCTTCGCTCGATACTCTCGAACGGGGACGACATTCAATCCGAACGAATCGGACGCTGGAGTATAGCGGGACGGCGGCCCTCACGGACCGTGGGAATACCGCACTCAGTACGCCCGCGCCACCACCGCCACGAGATCGTCGTCGTCCTCGGATGCCGGCAGCGCTCCGTCGGCACCCATCAGGCACCGCACCGTGATGCCCTTGCCGGCGAGCTGTGCCTCGCCCTCGCCCCGAACCAGGCGCCACGGCAGGCGGGCGAAGCCGGCCTGGGCCGCCGCCGCCGCGTCCTCGATGGTGGCCACCTCGACGGTGGCGGCCTCGCGCCGCTCGACGGCGCCGGCGAGCAGGTCCGTCTGGATCAGCTCGACCAGGGCCGCGACCCGGGCCCCGGCCTGGGTCACCGCCACCTGCTCCTTGTCGCCCGTGTCGCGCCGCACGACCGTGACGTTGCCCTGGGCCAGGTCGCGCGGCCCGACCTCGACCCGCACCGGCACACCCTTGAGCTCCCAGTCGGTGGCCCGGCGGCCGAAGCTGGTCGACACCTGGGCGTCGAGCCGTACCCGAAGGCCGGCGCCCGCGAGCTCATCGGCCAGGGTCGCGGCCTGGTCGCCTGCGCCGTCGCCGTCCTTGACCAGCAGCACCACCACCTGGATGGGCGCGAGGCGCGGCGGCACCACGATGCCCTGATCGTCGCCGTGGGTCATGATCAGCCCGCCGATCATCCGCGTCGTCGACCCCCACGACGTGGTCCAGCAGTACTGGGTGGCCCCGTCGGCGTCGAGGTAGGTGATGTCGAACGCCTTGGCGAAGTTCTGGCCCAGCTCGTGGCTGGTGCCCATCTGCAGCGCCTTGTTGTCGCGCATCATCGCCTCGCAGGTCATGGTGTTGATGGCGCCGGCGAACCGCTCGGCCGGCGTCTTGTTTCCCACCAGCACGGGCATGGCCAGGACGTTGACCATGAAGTCCTCGTACACGTCCCGCAGGATCCGCGTCGCATAGGCCGCGGCGTCGGCCCGGGTGGCGTGCGCGGTATGACCCTCCTGCCAGAGGAACTCGGTCGTGCGCAGGAACAGCCGGGGGCGCAGCTCCCACCGCACGACGTTGTTCCACGTGTTGAGCAGCAGTGGCAGGTCTCGGTAGCTCTGCGTCCACTTGGCCATGTACTCGCCGATGACCGTCTCGCTGGTGGGGCGCACCACGATGGGCTCGTCGAGCGCCTTGCCACCGGCGTGGGTGACGACGGCCAGCTCGGGGCTGAAGCCCTCGACGTGCTCGGCCTCCCGCTGCAGGTAGCTCTCGGGGATGAACAACGGGAAGTAGGCGTTCTCGGCCCCGGCGGCCTTGATGCGGTCGTCCACCTCGGACTGGATGCGCTCCCAGATCGAGTACCCGTAGGGCCGGATGACCATGGTGCCGCGCACCGGGCCGTTCTCGGCCAGCTGCGCTTTGGACAGCACGTCCTGGTACCACCGGGGGAAGTCGTCGGCCTGCGCCGTGAGCACCTTCGCCATAGGGGTCGGATCGTACCGGCCGGCGGCGACGCGGCCGGCAGGCGTAAACGCCGGGTCCGGCTCGGCCCCGCCGAGCACGGGGGGCGCTACGGCTCGATCGGCCCGATGACCGCGTCGCCGACGGTCTCGAGGCCGTCGTCGAGCTCGTACGTGACGACCGCCTGCTCGGACGGGCAGCAGTGGGGGTCGTCGTCCGCGTAGCGCGTGAAGGTGACCACCAGCTCGGAGCCGTCGAGCGCGACGTCGTGCACCGCCGGCGGCAGGTCGCTGTCGTCGGCAACGTCGTCCGGGGCACTGGAGATGGTGGCGACCAGCTTGGGCACCCGCACGTTGACCGTCCACACCTGCACCGAGTGCTGCGCGCCGTTGGCGCCGTAGTTGCACACGGCGTGGACCACGGCCTCGACCGTCCCGTCACCGTCGAGATCGCCGTACAGCGCGTCGCCGTCGACCTCGAGCCTGGTGAGGGACTGCTCGTCGAGGAGTTGGCTCTCGCCGTGCTCGACCTGGATGAGCCGCGGCGCATCCGGCAGCGCCTCGGTGCAGCCGCCCCCGGGCTGGGCCACGGTCGTGAAGTCGATCGCGCGGACCACCTCGGACGGCGTCTCGTCGCGGACGGCGGCACCTGCGGGCTGGGTGGGCTGGGCGTCGCTGGCGAGCGCGACGAGGGCGGCCATCACGCCGAGGCCGGCGAGGGCCAGGCGGGAGTTGTGGGAGCGGGAGCGGGTGCGCACGACCGGCGGACGGTACCGAACGTACCGTGACGGTTGTGTTACGTCGGGGTTCCGATCAGGAGGCACAATCCACGCCGTTCGCCGCTCGTTCGACCGCCGCCACAGTAGCCCTGGATCCCCCTGCTGGTGACCGGCGGTTCCGCGCTAGTCGCGGCGGCCGGGCGGGCCGACCAGCACGATCCACGCCACCACCGCGAACAGGGCGATGAACAGGACCGATCGGATGATCGAGTACACCATCCCCAGCGCGATGCGGATCACGATCCACGCGACGATCAGGAGGACGAGGCCCACCAGCAGACGGGTGGACAGGCTTCCTCGCGGAGCAGCCGGCTGCCGGGACATGCCGCCAGCGTACGACGACGAACGCGGCGCGCGACGTCGCCGCGCGTGGATCGTCACAGAGAGACGTCGAGAGACGCCGACGACGGGGACACGTTCCGTTCGTCGGCCGGCGCCACGGTGGGCGGCCCGGACCGTCAGAGCTTGCGGATGACCTCGACGCGCTGCTCGCTGTGGTTGGCGTCGGTGCCCTGCTCGTCGAGCAGCTCGGCCCGGTCGCGCTCGGCCGCCCGGCGGGCCGCGTCGCTGGTGGAGCGCGCCCGCTCGAGGGCGGCGTCGATGCCGTGCTCGTCGATGTAGGTGGCCCAGTCGACCAGCGCGTCGACCATCTCGTCCTCGGGCACGACCGCCACGTTCTGGCCCCGCACGAACAGGTGGCCCTTGTGCTTGCCGGCGGCGATGCCGATGTCGGCGTCGCGAGCCTCGCCCGGCCCGTTCACCACGCACCCCATGACGGCGACCTGCAGCGGGATCTGCTTGTCGCCGAACGCGTCCTGCGCCTGGCGGGCCACCTCGATGACGTCGATCTCGGCGCGACCACACGACGGACAGGCGATCAGGTCGACGTTCTTGCGCTCGCGCAGACCCATGGCCTCGAGCAGCGCCCGGCCGGCGCGGGCCTCTTCGACCGGGTCGGCGGTGAGGCTGTAGCGGATCGTGTCGCCGATGCCCTCGGCCAGCAGGGTGGCGATGCCGGCGGTCGCCTTGATGACGCCGCCGGGCAGCGGGCCGGCCTCGGTGACTCCCAGGTGCAGCGGATGGTCGACAGCGTCGGACAGCTGCCGGTAGGCCTCGATCATCAGCGGCACCGACGACGCCTTGACCGAGATCTTCACATCCTCGAAGCCGACCTCGTCGAAGTAGGCCAGCTCCATCCGGGCCGACTCGACCATGGCCTCGGGCGTGACCTTGCCGCCGTACTTCTTGTACAGGTCGGGGTGCAGCGACCCGCCGTTGACGCCGATCCGGATGGGTACGCCCCTGGCCTTGGCCTCCTGGGCCACCAGCTTGATCTGCTCGGGCTTGCGGATGTTGCCGGGGTTGAGCCGCAGGCAGTGCACGCCGGCCTCGAGCGCGGCGAGGGCCATGCGGTGCTGGTGGTGGATGTCGGCCACGATCGGCACCGGCGAGCGGGGCACGATGCGGGCCAGGCCCTCGGCGGCCTCGACCTCGTTGCACGTGCAGCGCACGATGTCGCACCCCGCCATGGCCAGGTCGTAGATCTGCTGCAGGGTGCCGTCGACGTCGGCCGTCTTGGTGGTGGTCATCGACTGCACCGTCACCGGTGCGTCGCCGCCGACCGCCACGTCGCCCACCATGATCTGGCGGGTCTTGCGGCGGGGGTACGAGGACTGTCCGAGCTCCATCGGCGTCAGATGTCGATCGGGTTGACGATGTCGAGGTAGATGCTGGTCACGCCCAGCAGGACCAGCACCATCACGACGGCGTAGGTGAGGGGCAACAGCTTGGTCATGTCCGCGTGGTAGCGCTTGCCCCGGCGCGAGCGGACCCGCTCGTAGATGGCGAACGCGGCGTGACCACCGTCGAGCGGGGGCAGCGGCGCCATGTTGAAGATGCCGATGAACACGTTGATCTGGAAGAAGAAGATCAACAGGAAGGCCAGGCCGCCGATCTCGGCCCCCTGGCCCGCCAGCCGCACCGCGCCGAAGATCGACAGCATGCGGTTCTCGCTGCCCTCGGCCTGGGCCGATGACGAGCCCTCGGAGCCGGTCGTCGGCTGGTCGTTGGCGGTGCTGACGTTGCCTGCGTAGTCGGACAGGCCGTCCGGGCTGAAGAACCCGGCCAGGGCGCCCACGCTGTCGCCCATGAACCGCACCATCTCGCCGGGAGCCTGGACGACGGCGGACCCGAGCCCGATCGGGTCGTCCGGCAGCACGGCGGCGGTGCCGACACCGAGGAAGGCCGAACCGGGCCGGCCTCCCGGTACGTCGGCGGGGCGTTCACCCAGCTCGGCCACGACCGTGCGCACCTCGCCGTCGCGCTCGACGTCGAAGGTCACCGTGTCGCCGACGTCGAAGCCCCCGATCGCATCCGCGAACGAGTCGAACTCGTCGGCGGCACGCCCGTCGACTGCGATGATCGCGTCATCGTCCCGGAGCCCGGCGGCCTGGGCCGCGCTGTCCTCGGAGACGCTGGTGATGTTCCACTCGCTGGCCTCGCCCGCCGGGTCGGTCAGGCTGCGGCCCGGCACGCCCACCACGCCCAGGGCGATCACCAGCAGCACGAACGCCTGCAGGAAATGCATGATCGAGCCGGCCGACACGACGAGCAGGCGCTTGGGGAACGACTGCTGGCGGTAGGTGCGGGGTTCGTCTGCCGGGTCGGTCTCGTCGAGGTTGTTCATGCCGATGATGCGCACGTATGCGCCGGCGGGCAGGAGCTTGAGCCCGTACTCGGTCTCGCCCCTCTGGAACGACCAGATGCGGGGACCGAAGCCGATGAAGAACTCGGTGACCTTCATGCCCGACCACTTGCCCGTGAGGAAGTGGCCGAGCTCGTGCAGGAAGATCATCACGACGACGCCGAGCACCACGCCGACGTAGATCCAACCGGCCAACACGCCCAGGGCGACGCCCGAGGCGACGAGCAGCGCCAGTCGCACACCGCCCGTCTCGTAGCTGACGTACTCGTCGTCAGGTGTCGTCGTGGGCGAGGGCGCGGCCGGTCGCGACGGCGCGTCCGTGGGCTGCACCTGGTCGCCTCGGTCGGTGTCGGTCATCGCTTCCCGCTCATGCTGCTTCGCAGCGGGCCGCTCGGGCCTCGCTCACTCTCGGGTTGTCTCCCGGTCACCCTCGGCGGACGTTCGCTCACTCCGCGATCCTCTCGATCTCACGCCGGGCGGCCTGGCGACCCCTGCGGTCGGCCTCGATCACGGCGTCGACCCCGTCGGCACACCCTCCATCATGCCGGGACAGAACCGCTTTGAGGACGTCGGGTATGGCCACCCAGGCGATCCGTCCCCCGAGGAAGGCGGCGACCGCCTCCTCGTTGGCCGCGTTGAGCACCGCCGGGGCCGTCTCGCCCAGGCGCCCGGCCTCGTAGGCGAGACCCAGGCACGGGAACGCCTCGTGGTCGGGCGGCTCGAACTCGAGGCGCCCGCACGCAGCCCAGTCGATGCGCCCGAACGGGGTGGCGATGCGGTCGGGCCAGGCCAGCGCGTAGCCGATGGGCAGGCGCATGTCGGGCTGGGAGAGCTGGGCGATCGTGGACCCGTCGGTCATCTCGACCATCGAGTGCACGATCGACTGCGGGTGGACGACCACCTCGATGTGGTCGTAGTCGATGCCGTGGGCGTCGCCGAACAGCTCGTGGGCCTCGATGACCTCGAGACCCTTGTTCATGAGGGTCGACGAGTCGACCGTGATCTTGGGGCCCATCGACCACGTGGGATGGGCCAGGGCGTCGTCGACCGTCACCTGGGCCAGGTCGGCACGGGTGCGCCCCCGGAACGGACCGCCGCTGGCGGTGAGCACGATGCGTGACACACGGGCGGGGTCGCCCGTGGCGTTCGCCGCCAGGCACTGGTGCACGGCCCCGTGCTCGGAGTCGACGGGCACGATATGCCCCGCTCCGGGCCGGGCGAGCGTGGCCCGCACCACGGGGCCCCCCGCGATCAGCGACTCCTTGTTGGCCAGCGCCAGCCGCTTGCCGGCCGCCAGCGTGGCCAGCGTCAGGCGCAGGCCCGCGAAGCCGACGACGCCGTTGACGCACACATCGGCCACCGTGCCCATCTGCGCCAGCGCGTGGGCGCCGGCGCGCACCTCGGTGCCGGCCGGCACCGCGTCCGCGACCTGGGTGACCAGCGCCTCGTCGCCGACGACCACCAGCTTGGGGTGCAGGTCACGAGCCTGGGCGACCAGGGTGTCGACCGACGACCACGCCCCCAGTGCCACCACCTCGAACCGGTCGGGCTCGGCCCGCACGACGTCGATGGTCTGGGTGCCGATCGACCCGGTCGAACCCGCGATGGCAACGGTCGTCACGGCCACCGCGCCAGGGTACCCATCGGCTCCGCCACGACCGGTGTCGGTGCCGTCACGGCGGCTCGGGGGCTTCGTCGAGCCGCGCCACCTGGTCGCCGGCCTCGACGACCGCCCCACGGGCCCGGTCGAGAGCCGCGTCGTCGTCCTTGAGGTGCCGGTCGTAGAAGGCGAGCGTCACCTGCGTGGTCGCCGCGTCGACGGGCGTCGCGAACGCGCCGAAGTAGCCGTCGTCGTGCCCGCCGCCCGGCAGCGTCAGGAACAGCTTGGGGGCGGTGACCAGCTCCCACGCGGCCCGACCTCCGTCGTAGGGCACCGTCGGGTCGGCATCACCGTGCACCGACAGGAGCGGGGCCCGGGCGCCGTCGGCGACCGCTCCCCCACTCGACAGCGGGAACCACATGCCCGCGAACACCGTGACCGCATCGATCCGCGGGTCGGCGCAGCAGGCGTTGTAGCCGACCGCGAGCGACGTGATGGCACCGAACGACTGGCCGCCGACGCCGATCCGCTCGCCGTCGACGAGGGCGCCGAACGGGCCGTCCGGGTCAGTCGCCTGGTCGAGCACGAACGACACGTCGCCGGCCTGGGCCTCGACGTCGTCGTACCTGGTGCCACCGGCCGTGCCGGTGGCGGACAGGGGGAAGCTGGGGGCCAGGACCACGTAGCCCGCCGACACCCACGTCGCCAGCTTGTCGATGTAGTTGTCGCCGTCCCCTGCGCTGCCGTGCGAGAACACGATCGTGGGCCACGGGCCCGGCAGCGACGTGGCTTCCGGGACCGCGGGTCGGGCCCGGCCGCCGACCTCCGCCGGATACAGCACCAGCGTCGGGAGCGTGCGTTCGGGGAGCTCCGGCCGTCCTCCGTGGGCCGCCGTGGGGCGCGAGGCATCGACCAGCGTGACGACGCGCGAACCGACGCCGTGCGTGCCCGGCTCCACGACGTCTGACGGCGCCGACCGCCCGGGCGGCGCCGGCTCGTCGGCGGCGGTCCGGCCGTCGCCGTGGCCGGACGAGCCGCCGCACGCGGCCAACGCCACGGCCAGTGCGGCCGCCCCCCAGCTCGGTCTCCTCACCCGCCCGTCACGTCAGGAAGAAGTCGCTGACCCGGGCCAGGTACCAGACGGCCGGCAGCACGAACAGCAGGGCGTCGAAGCGGTCGAGCAGGCCACCGTGGCCCGGCAGGATGCTGCCCATGTCCTTGATGCCCAGGTCGCGCTTGACCAGCGACTCGGCCAGGTCGCCCAGCGGGGCCACCAACGCCACCAGCAGGCCGAGCTTCAGGCCCTCCTGCCACTCGTCGAACGGGTGGACCCCCACGATCGAGAACACGACCGCGGCGACGACGGCCAGCAGCATGCCGCCGGCCAAGCCCTCGATGGTCTTGTTGGGGCTGGCCGCGGACAGCGGACGCGACCCGGCGCTGCGCCCCACGAACAGGGCGCCCACGTCGTAGCCGATGGTGGGCACGACCGCCGCCAGCAGGAGCGCCACGCCGTTGCCGAACGGGTCGGCCAGCAGCAGCCCGGCGAACGCGCCGAACAAGCCGATCCACCCGACGCCGAGCAGGGTCACCCCGATGTTGGCCACCGGACGATCGCCACCGGCGCCTACCAGGTACCACAGGAAGCCGACCGCCACCGCCAGCACCAGGACCAGGGGAATCGCCCCCTCGCCGTAGTTGTAGGCGGCGATGGCCACGCCGGTGGTGGCGGCCACCCCCACGGGCATCGGTGCCTCGAACCCGGCCGTGTTGACCGCCACGAAGAACTCATAGGTGGCGTAGGCCAGGACCGGGACGGCGACGATCATCCCGCCCAGCGGGCCCAGCGCGGCGAACAGGCCGAGCGCCACGGCGAGGAAGCCGACGCCCACGAGCACGGCGGTGCGCAGGTCGCGGTCGGGCATCCGCCGCGTCGACCGGCGTGGGGCGCGGCCCAGCGGCGGCGCGGCTGCACCGCGCGGCGACCCGGGACCGGCCGCGGGATCGTCGTACACCTCGTCGTCGTAGACGTCGTCGTACGCGTCGTCGTAGCCCGCCTCGTACTCGTCGCCGTAGCCGTCGTCGGGGTCGGTGTCTCCGTAGCCGGGCCCGCCGGGGCGGGGTGCGGGCGGCGGATCGTCGAACACCGACCGGCCGGGCGAGGGGTCGACGCCCTCGTCGAAGCTGACCGGCGCGCCCTGCGGGGGGCCGGGTGGACCGGGCGGGGGCGGATCGGGCCAGCCGCCCTGGCCGCCCTGGCCGCCCGCCGGCTGACCGCGCGGAGGCAGCGGCGGCTGGACCTGGGTGTGCTCGGGCGCCGGCTCGTCGCGCCACCGGGGATCGGCGTCGAACCCCGACCAGGTGTCGTCGCCCTGCCGGGGATCGCGACGGTTCATGTGCGGTACCTCCTCTGCGGCCGACCCCGCCCAGTGCGACAACTCGGGCGCCTCGGCCCGCCGCTCCACGGGCACCACGGGGGGCCGCTCGATCGTGTTGGGGTCGTCGTACGACCCGAGGGGGAAGCGGAGGGCGGGGCGGGGGCCCTCGGTCGGCGGCGAGTCCGGACGATCGCCGAAGCGGGGCTGGTCCTCGCCCAGACGATGGCGGATGTCGTCGCGCTCGAGGGCCTCGGCCGCCTCGTCGGCACCCAGCAGCCGCACGCCCTCGGTGGGATCACGGTGACGCTTCTCGCGGCGGTCATCCCAATCGGTCACGTCGTCTTCCTCTCGTCGTGCCCACCCTGGCTCTGCTCCGAGCATCGTTCGTCTAGCCGGTCGCGCGGTGTGTCGCGCCTCAATCCTGCACGCCCAGCCACCTCAGGTGGTGGCAAAGGCCGCGTACAGCGATGTCGGTACGCGCCACATGCGCTCGGCGAGGCCATCGTCAGACCTCGAGGAGCTCCTGCTCCTTGTGGTCGAGAGCGGCGCCGACCTCGCCCTCGTACTGGTGGGTGAGCTTGTCGAGCTCCTTTTCGGCGCGGGCCAGGTCGTCGACCGAGATGTCGCCGTCCTTCTCGAGGCCCTCGAGGTCGTGGCGGGCACCCCGCCGGGCGTGGCGGATGCTGACGCGCCCTTCTTCGGCCATGCCCCGCACCACCCGCACCAGCTCCTTGCGGCGCTCCTCGGTGAGCGGAGGGAAGTTGAGGCGGATCACCTGGCCGTCGTTGTTGGGCGACAGACCGAGCCGGCTGTTCTGGATCGCCTTCTCGATCGCCCCCATGGCGCTCTTGTCGTAGGGGCTGATGACCAGCAGCCGCGCCTCGGGCACCGTGAAGCCGGCGATCTGCTGCAGCGGCACCTCGGTGCCGTAGTAGTCGACGGGCAGCTTCTCGACGAGGGCCGGTGCCGCCCGCCCGGTACGCACACCGGTGAACTCGGCCCGTGCGTGGTCGACCGCCTTGGCCATCTTGTCGCGGGCGTCGTCGAGGACCATCGCGATCATGTCGTCGGACACGGGTGCTCCTGGGTCGAGGGCGACAGAGGCGGGCGCAGGGGCGGGGCCGAAAGGCCCGCGTTCGCCCCCCGCCGTCCACTAGTGGATCAGCGTACCTATCGCCTCGCCCCCCACGATGGACCGGATGTTGCCCTTGCCCAGGAGGTCGAAGACCACGATGGGCAGCTTGTTGTCCATGCACAGCGTGATGGCGGTCGAGTCCATGGCCTTGAGGCCCCGGTTGAGCACGTCGAGGTAGCTGACCTCGTCGAGCTTGGTGGCGTCGGGCGTGGTGCGCGGGTCGGCCGTGTAGAGGCCGTCGACCCCGGAGTGGGTGCCACGCAGCATGCCGTCGGCCTCGATCTCGACCGCCCGCAGGGCCGCGGCGGTGTCGGTGGTGAAGAACGGGTTGCCGGTGCCGCCGGCGAAGATGACCACCCGCCCCTTCTCGAGGTGGCGGATGGCCTTGCGCCGGATGTATGGCTCGGCCACCTGGGCCATGTGGATGGCCGTCTGCACCCGGGTGGGCTGCCCCAGCCGCTCGAGCGTGTCCTGCAGCGCCAGCGCGTTGATGACGGTGGCCAGCATGCCCATGTAGTCGGCCTGGGCGCGGTCCATGCCTGCGCCGGCACCGGTCATGCCCCGCCAGATGTTGCCCCCGCCGACCACGACCGCCACGTCGACGCCCGCGGCACGGACATCGGCGATCTCGTTGGCGATGAAGTCGGCGAAGCCGCCGTCGATGCCGTAACCGGTGTCGCCGGCGAACGCCTCGCCCGACAACTTGAGCAGGATGCGCCGGTACTCGATCACCGGTGCACCCTTCGGAATGCACGCAATGACGGAGCGGTCACCGGTGTGCCCCTCACCCGCCGATGAAGAGCTGGGCGAAGCGGACGATGGTGGCGCCGCCGCTCGCGGCGAGCTGGGCCACGGTCTGCTTGTCGTCGCGGACGAAGGCCTGGTCGAGGAGCACGCGCTCTTTGTACCAGCCATTGAGGCGGCCCTCGACGATCTTCGGCCAGGCCGCCTCGGGCTTGCCCTCGGTCTTGGTGATCTTGAGCAGCGTCTCGCGCTCGTCGGCCACCACGTCTTCGGGCACCTCGTCGCGGGTGAGGTACTGCGGCTTGGCGAACGCGATGTGCACGGCGATGTCGTGGGCCAGGTCCTTGGAGCCGCCCTGCATCACGACCACCACGCCGTTGACCCCGCGGCCGTCCTGGCGGTGCAGGTAGGCGTCGACGGTCTCGCCCTCGGCCAGCTTGATCTGCACGGCCCGTCCGACCTCGATGTTCTCCTTGAGGGTGACCTTGAGGTCGTCGATGGCGGTGGCGTGGCTGGCGACACCGTCCTCGCCCCGGGCGGCCACCGAGTCGGCCAGCTCCTGGGTGAGGCGGATGAAGTTGTCGGACTTGGCCACGAAGTCGGTCTCACACTTGAGCTCGACCAGGCCCACCGTGCCCACGTTGGTGGCGATGGCGATGGCACCCTGGGCGTTCTCGCGGCCAGCGCGGTCGTCGGCCTTGGCGAGCCCCTTCTCGCGCAGCAACTTGCGTGCGGCTTCCATGTCGCCGTCGGTATCGGTGAGCGCCTTCTTGGCGTCCATCATGCCGGCACCGGTCGACTGGCGCAGGGCCTGGACGTCCTTGGCGGTGAAGTCGGCCATCGGGGCTCAGGACTCCTGGGTGCGTGAGGGGGCGTCGTCAGTGGAGGTTTCGGCCGCGGCGGCCGTCTCGGTCGCCGCTTCGGTCGCTGCTTCGGTCGCTGCCTCTGCCTCGGCCTCGGCGACCTCGGGAGCGATGCTCTCGGTCAGCGGCGCAACGGGCGGGGGCGGGCGGCGGGGCGGGGACGGCCCCGGCCACGCGGGCCTCGCGCTGCTGCGACTCGAGCAGCGCCTGGCGGCGGGCCTCGGCCTGCTCCGCGGCGACCCGCTGCTGGTCGGTCGTCGAGCGCGGCGCCACCGGCGCCTGGAGCGAGGCCATGTGCTTGCCCTCGATCACCGCGTCGGCGATGACCCGGCACAGCAGGGTGCCGGAGCGGATGGCGTCGTCGTTGCCGGGGATGACGTAGTCGATGACGTCGGGGTCGCAGTTGGTGTCGACGACCGCCACGACAGGGATGCCGAGCTTGTTGGCCTCGGTGACCGCGATGTGCTCCTTCTTGGTGTCGAGCACGAACACGGCCTGGGGCAGCTTCTCCATCGAGCGGATGCCGCCCAGGTAGCGGGCCAGCTTGTCGAGCTCGCGCGTCTTGAGGAGCGCTTCCTTCTTGGGCATGGCGGCGAACTCGCCGGAGTCGCGCTGGCGCTCGAGCTCGAGCATCTTGGCGACCCGCTTGCTCATCGTCTGGTAGTTGGTGAGCATGCCGCCCAGCCACCGCTCGTTGATGAACGGCATGCCGCACTTCTCGGCGTACTGCTCGATCGGGTCCTGCGCCTGCTTCTTGGTGCCGACGAACAGGACGTTGCCGCCCTTGGCCGTGACATCGCGCACGAACGTGTAGGCGGTCTCGATCCGCGACAGGGTCTGCTGCAGGTCGATGATGTAGATGCCGCCGCGCTCACCGAAGATGAAGCGCTTCATCTTGGGGTTCCAGCGGCGGGTCTGGTGTCCGAAGTGGACACCGGCCTCGAGGAGCTGCTTCATGGTGACGACAGCCACGTGGTGTTCCTTTCCCATCGGTTGACGTGGCCGGCCCGGCGCCCGAGGGCGACCGTGGGTTGGGCCGACTGCGGTGTGTGAGAGACGGTCAGGGGTCCCCGACCGACGTGACAGCCTATCGGCGCCGTCGGTGACCACGCACCTCGGCGCCGCGAGCCGACCAGGGCCGCCGGCGCACCGCCGTCGCGTCAGTGTCCTCGCCGTCACCGCCGTCAACCTCCCGCGGTCGACACGACCGCGCCGATGTGGTCCTCGGCGGCGGAGATGGTGTGACCAGCGACCACGTCGGCCACGGCATCTGCCCACGACTCGCAGCCCGGAGGCTGGCCGGCGAGCGACCGCGCCATCTCGCCGGTCGCCGCGTCAGAGCCGACCAGGTCGCCGTGGGCGAACCGCCCCGCCACCGGGACCGTGACGTTGGTGGCCCCGGCCACCTCGGTGTGGGGAGCCGCTACCACCAGGTCACCCCGAGCGGCGATCGACACGAGCCGCACGCCCGCGGGGACGCCGTGGGCGGCCAGGCCGGCGACCACGTCCGAGTGCTCGGCGAGCTGGCCGACCGCGACCGCATCGGGATCGAGCCCCGTGCCCAGGACGCCCTCGGCCGCGTCGAGGGCCAGGTTGGGCGTGAGGCGGGTGTTGGCTCCGGCCACGGCGGTCGCCGCGTCGGCACCCCCGTGCGGCGACCCGATGGTGGTGACGACACCCAGCCTGCCCAGGTCGAACCCGCGGTGGTGCAGGTCGGCCAGGGCGAGGCGAGTGACGATCCCGCCGAGGGAGTGCGCGTAGACGTCGACGACGGCCTGCGGGTCGGCACCGACCACGTGCTCGACCAGATCGGCGAGGCGGGCGCCGGCCGCCACCAGGTCGCCCTGCGTGTCGGCCGAGGCGTAGTCGGTCGCGCCGATGCCACCGAAGGCGGCCCCGGTCGAGGGGGTGCGCCCGCCGGCGTAGCTGAACCGGACCACCCGATCGCGGTCGTAGCCGAGGTCGTCGATCCGCAGCTCGTCGATCGACCCTGACGTGCTGGACGAGCCCAGGCCCGCCACGGTCAGTGCGACGCGGTGCTGCTGCCCGTCCACCGGCCTGGACGGCGGCGGGCCGGCCGAGCACGGTCCCGCGAAGAGCAGCCGGTCCGCGAGGTCGGTCGCCATGCTCAGGCCCCGCCCCACCGGGCTGAGCTGCTGGGCGTACGTGGCCCCCGACCGGGCCCGGTCGCGCAGCCACCCGAGCGTGTCGTCGAGCCCCGGCAGTGGCAGCCCGCGGCCTTCGGCGAACGTCAGCGCGACGAGCGCGCGCGCCTCGGCGTCGGGCGTGCTGCCCGGCGGAACCTCGAAGGGCAGCAGCTCCACCTGGGTGACGGCGCCCGTGAACAGCGCCGCCGGGTCGAAGTAGGCGTCGCCGGCCCGGGCACCGAAGTGCAACCGCGCCGCCGTCGTGCCGATGCGGTCGCCCTGGCGCACCTGGCGGCCGAGCGCCACCTCGACGGCCGCCAGGAACGAGTAGCTCGTGCGCACCCCGTCGGCGTGCAGCAGGGTCACGTGGAGCGCGCCGCCCGCCTGGCCGGCGAAGGTGACCGTGCCATCGGCGCTGGCCCGCACCTGCGTGCCGGGGGCGGTGGCGTACTCGAGCCCACGGTTGCCGGGTGCGTACGGGCCGGCCGGCGGTCGGAACGGGTCGGCGATCGGGGCGTCCACCGGCGGGGCATAGCTCACCGGCGGGGGCGGTTGCTGCCCCCGCTGCCGGGCCGGGCCAGGGCCCGCGCCTGCCGCGGGCGCGGTGCCGAGCACGGCCCCCGCGACGACGAGGTAGAAGACTGTGGCCGCGGCGGCGCGGCGGGCATTGCGCACACGTCGGGTGAGGCCCGCGGCGAGGTCGAGGACCGGAGGTCGGCGACCTCGCTCGTGGTGCCGACGGCGGCGTCGGAGGCGCACGGGCGGCAGGGACCGGCGGACGGGCAGCATGAGGTTCCCCTCGTGGATGGAGGTCGTGGCGGGGGAAGTTCGGGCGCACGGGCGCGGCGAGACCGCGCCCCGGGGGCGACGGATCGCCCGTGCACGCTGGGGCGGCCCTATGGGCGACCACCGGCCCTCAGGGCGAGCGCCCTCAGGCCGTCAGGCCGAGTTCAGCGGTGGGACAGGCGTCGGCCCACGGGCCGACGATCAGGCGGGCTCGCGCTCGGCGGCGGTGAGCCGCCGGCGGAGCTGAGCCACGGCCTTGCCGTGGATCTGGCAGGCGCGGCTCTCGGTCACGCCGAGCACCTCGCCGATCTCGGCCAGGGTGAGGCCGTCGTGGTAGTAGAGGGCGACGACGTCGCGCTCACGGATCGACAGCCGGTCGATGGCAGCAGCCAGCGCCCGGCGCAGCTCGTCGAGCTCGACCTGGTGGCCGGGGCCCTCGTCGTCGCTGGCCACCAGCACGTCACCGACGGTCAGCGCCTGATCGCTGTCGATGGCTGCGCCGAGCGCGGCGTCGAAGGTGACCAGGTTGACGAGCGACACCTGCGAGAGCGCCCGCTGCAGCTCGTGGTCGGTCATGTCCAGCGCACCGGCCAATTCGTGATCGGTCGGGGCCCGGTGCAGCTCGCACTCGAGCGAGCGGTGCGCCACCTCGATGGCCCGGGCCTTGGCCCGCACCGATCGTGGGACCCAGTCGAATGAGCGCAGCTCGTCGACGATGTGGCCCTTGATGCGGGCGATGGCGTAGGTCTCGAAGCGATGGCCGCGCTCGGGATCGAACTTGTCGATGGCGTCGATGAGGCCGAACACGCCGTAGCTCACGAGATCGGCTCGATCGACGTGGCTGGGGGCGCCGGCCGCCAGCCGGCCGGCCACGATGTGGACCAGCGGTGCGTAGTGCAAGATCAGTTCGTCTCTGGCCGGTCGCTGGCCTGCACGCTTGTAGGCGTGCCAAGCCCTGGCGATCTCGACATCGACGTTCGTCACGTACGCGTCCCTATGCCCGCGGATGGGTGGCGTCGAAAACTGTCCTCAGCCGTTCCTTGGAGACGTGAGTGTAACGCTGCGTGGTGGCCACGTCGGAATGACCGAGCAGCTCTTGGACGACTCGCAGGTCAGCGCCACCGTCGAGCAGGTGCGTGGCGAAGGTGTGTCGCAGTGCGTGGGGGTGCGTGGGCTCGCTGGCGCGCCGGTCGACGATGCGGCGAGCGTCGCGCGGTGTGAGCCGGCGACCGCGCTGGTTGAGGAAGACGGCGCCCGCCGGGGTGAGCTCGGTGGTGAGCACCGAGCGCCCGTCGGCCAGCCAGCGGCGCAGGCGGTGCGTCGCCGGCCCGCTGAGGGGGACCGTGCGCTGCTTGCCCCCCTTGCCCCACACGACGACCCGTTCGCGGGCGAGGTCGAGCTCGTCGACGTCGAGAGCGGTCGCCTCCGCGATGCGCAGGCCGCTGCCGTAGAGCAGCTCGAGCAGCGCCATGTCGCGCAGCGCCACCGCGCCGCTCGTGTCGCCGCCCGTGTCGCCGCCGGCGGCGTTCACCCGTGGCGTCGGACGAGGCCCCGCTCCCCCGTTGCCGGGTGCGGGGCCGGGGTCGCCGAGCAGGTCGCGCAGCTCGTCCGGGCGCAGTACCCGCGGCAGGCGGGCCTCTCCCTTGGGGGCGCTGAGGCCGGCCGTGGGGTCGCGGTCGATGCGGGCCGAGCGCACGAGCCAGCGGAAGTAGCGACGCAGCGCCGAGGCGCGCCGGGCGATCGTGCGCCGTGCCATCCCGCGGGTGGCGAGGTAGGCGAGGTAGCGACGCAGCGTCAGCCGCTCGACGACGCCGGGGTCGTCGACACCGAGCCGTTCGGCCCAGTCGATGAAGGACCGGAGGTCGCGGCCGTACGCCTCGATGGTCGATGGCGCAACGGCCGTCAGCGAGCGCGTGAACTCGTCGAGATGCCAGGCCACGTGACTCACCGTACCGACGCGGGCCCCTGCCGTGGCGGGATGGTGCGCCGCCGCCGTCGACCGCATCACGCCCCCTGCCCCGAGCCCGCAGCCACCCGCTCGTACCAGCCGCCCCGGCGGGCCACCCACCCGGCGTCGCACAACCGGTCGAGGGCGGGGGCGAGCTGCGCCAGCTCGAGGCCGGTGCGCAGCACGAGGTGGTCGAGGGTGGCGGGCTGCCAGCCGACGGCGTCGAGCACGGTCTGATCGGCGTGCTCTGGCGGGACGCGACGGTCGGCCGACCCACGGCGCCGCGACCCACCCAGACCGAGGGCGACGAGGACATCGTCGACCGAGCACACGGGGGCCCGACCCTCGGCCAGCAGCTCGTTGGTGCCGACCGACGCGGGGTTGCGGACGGACCCGGGGACGGCAAGCACGTCGAGGCCACGGCGATCGGCCTCGTCCACCGTGTGCAGCGACCCCCCGCGCCGGTGCGACTCGACCACGACCACCAGGTCGGCGAGCGCGGCGATGATGCGGTTGCGAGCCGGGAACCGCCAGCGCTCGGGTCGCGCCCCGAGGGGGGCCTCGGACAGCAGCACCCCGGCCGCAGCAACCTCCTGCCACAGGCGGGTCTGCCCAGGCGGGTACACCACGTCGAGACCGCTGCCGACCACCCCGATGGGCGGCGCACCCTCGGCGGCCAAAGCGCCCCGGTGGGCCGCCCCGTCGATGCCCGAGGCCAGCCCCGACACCACCGCCACCCCGGCGGCCGCCAGGTCGCGTCCCAGCTCGAACGCCATCCCGGCGCCCGTGGAGGAGCACCGCCGGGTGCCGACGATGGCCACGCGGGCGCCCGAGATGACGTCGGGAGCACCCCGGTGGAAGACCACGGCCGGTGGCTCGATGTCGCCGACGAGGGCGGGCGGATAGGCGGGCGATCCGATGACGGCGACGCCCACACCGGCGCGCACGACCCGGTGCCATTCCGCCGCGGGGTCGACATCCGCCGCGGCCTCGCACCACCGTCTGGTCAGATCGGCAGGATCGATGCCGAGCGACCGCCGCACCCGGGGATCGGTCCACCCCCGCCCGCTGACGGCCCGCCGCCACACGGCCGCGGGCTGCTCGCCGTGGAGGATGGCGGTCAGCCGCGTGGGCCCCATGCGGGGCAGCCCCGCCAGCGCCGCCGCGTAGGCCTCGGGCGGAAGGTCCGCCGCCGCATCGAGACCGCCGGACGAGACGGGCACCGGAGTCTCGACGGAGGCGAGGTCGCCGGTCATGCGGCACGCCCCTGGAGGAAGGTCGGGTCGGCGCGCAGCGCCAGCGCGGCGCTGACGTGCTCGACGGCGAGAGGGCCGTCGTGCCCCGCGAGGTCCGCGATCGTGCGGGCGACACGTCGCACCCCGCCCAACCCCCGACCGGTCAGCCGACCGGCGCGGAGGGTGCGTTCGACCAGACGGGTGGCCGGCCGGTCGAGCGCCGCCACGTCGTCGAGGCGCCAGGCCGGCAGCTGGGCGTTGGCGGCGACGTCGCGCCCGCAGGCCACCGCGCGCGCCGCGGCCACCCGGCTCGCCACCTGGGCGGTCGACTCACCCGTCGAGCTCGAGAGCAGCTCGGCGACGTCGGGACGGCCCACCTCGACCCGCAGGTCGAACCGGTCGACCAGCGGCCCCGAGAGCCGCCGGGCGTAGCGCGCCCGGGCCGACGGCGTGCACCGGCACCCACCGGGCACCGCGCCCTCGCCGCATGGGCACGGGTTCATGGCCGCGACCAGCAGGAGCCGCGCCGGGAACGCCACCTTGGCCGCCGCCCGTGCCACCCGGATGACCCCTTCCTCGAGCGGCTGGCGCAGGTTGTCGAGGACTGCCGGCTCGAACTCGCCCAGCTCGTCGAGGAAGAGGACGCCGCGGTGCGCCAGGCTGACCTCGCCCGGTTGCATCGTGTGGGAGCCGCCGCCGACCAGCGACACCGCCGACGCGCCGTGGTGCGGCGCCCGGAAGGGCGGCCGCCGGATGAGGCCGCCTGCGGGCAGCGGCAGGCCCGCGGCCGAGTGGATGCAGGTGGCCTCGAGCGCGTGGGCTGCTGGGAGCTCGGGCAGCAGGCCCGGCAGGCGCCGGGCCAGCATGGTCTTGCCCGCGCCCGGCGGGCCTACCAGGAGCACGTGGTGACCGCCGGCCGCCGCCACCTCGAGCGCGTAGCGGGCCGCGGGCTGGCCGCGCACGTCGGCCAGGTCGGGACCTGGGGGCGGCGGCGGTGGCTCGACGGGCTCGGGCGGGTCCGGCCATGGGCCCAGGCCGGCCAACGCCCCCGCCAGGGCCGCCAGGGTCGACACCGGCCGCACCAGGTGCCGCCCGACCAGCTGGGCCTCGACGGTGCACCCCGCGGGCACCACCACCTCGGGATCGGCCAGAGCGTCGATCAGCGGCAGGGCACCCGGCACGGCGCGCACCGAGCCGTCGAGGCCCAACTCGCCCACGAACGCCCTGCTCGCCAGGCTGCCGAGCGGAATCTGCTCGCTGGCGGCCAGCAGGCCGACGGCGATGGCCAGGTCGAGCCCCGCGCCCACCTTGCGGAGGCCCGGCGGGGCCAGGTTGACGGTCATGCGGGCGTTGGGCCAGGTGAGCTTCGACGACAGCAGCGCTGCCCGCACGCGGTCGCGCGCCTCGCGGCAGGTGGTGTCGGGCAGGCCGACGACGGTGAACCCGGGCAGGCCGGACGACACGTGGACCTCGACCCTGACGGGACGGCCCTCGACGCCCAACAGCGTCGCGGACCGGACTGATGCGAGCACGGCAGCTGCTCCTCACAACGGTGATCGTGAGGTGGCCACGAACGGCGGGGAGCCGACTGGCCACGAGCGCTACCGCCGGCCTACGCCCACGGCCGACGGGGCGGAGCCGGACCGACAGGAGAGGCCGGCTGGATGCGTGGCATGACCTTAGCGGGCCGGTATGACACGCAAGGACACGGGAACTGTCCGGAGTCCCTCACGCTCGACCTGCACGGACCCGGTCCGGCGCACGATACTGGCGACGTGGGCTTCAACCCGTTCCGCCAGCAGCGCCGCTCCCCCGCCGACATCGTGATGGTGGCCGCTGGCCTGCTCGTGTGCGTGGCGCTGGTGGCCTGGGCACTGTTCGCCTGAGGCGCTCGTCGGCTGAGGCGACCGCCATTGCCTCGCGGCCCGGACACGGCGACCTCGTCGAGCGCCGGCGGCTGGCGTCGTGACCCACGCGCGCCGGTCAGAAGGCTGCCTCGATGACCTCGACCTTGCCGCCCATGACGGCCGCCACGTCGAAGCGGATGCCGCGGCGGCCGCCGGCATCATCGCCGGTGTGATCGGCCAGGAAACGAGCGGCGAGCACGCGCAGGCGTCGCTGCTTGGCGAGGGTGACGGCCTCGGCCGGGACGCCGAAGCGATCGGACGAGCGGGTCTTGACCTCGCAGAACACCAGCTCACCGTGGCGCGAGACGACGAGGTCGAGCTCGCCCTCGCGACACCGCCAGTTGCGGGCGACCACCGCGTAGCCCCGGGCCAGGTACCAGTCGGCGGCGAGCTGCTCGCCCCGGGCCCCGAGGCGCTGGCGGTGCCCCCGCGGCGCGGCGCGCCCACCTGGCGCGGGCTCGGTTGCCACCGGCAGGCCCCCTAACCGTCCTTGGAGGGGAGCTCCTCGACGTTCACGTCCTTGAACGTGACGATGCGCACGCTCTGCACGAACCGGCTGGTCCGGTACATGTCCCACACCCAGGCGTCGCGCAGGTCGAGCTCGACGAACGTGCGCCCACCGCCGTCGCGGACCGTCTGGTGCACCTCGTTGGCCAGGTAGAAGCGGCGCTCGGTCTCGACGACGTACGAGAACATCGGGCTGACGTCCTTGTACTCCTTGTAGAGCTGGAGCTCGATGTCGGCCTCGTAGCGCTCGAGGTCCTCGGTGCTCATGCTCCGCACCCTACTGGGCAGGCCGCACGGCTCAGTTCTCGCGCTTCTCCTTGACCTTCGCGGCCTTACCGATGCGGTCGCGGAGGTAGTAGAGCTTGGCCCGACGCACGTCGCCCCGGGTGACGCGCTCGATCTTGGCGATCGTGGGCGCGTGCAGCGGGAAGGTGCGCTCGACACCCACGCCGTAGCTCACCTTGCGGACCTTGAAGGTCTCGCGGATGCCCGAGCCGGAGCGGCCGATGACCACGCCCTGGAAGACCTGGACACGCTCCTTCTGACCCTCGACCACACGCACGTGCACCTTGAGGGTGTCGCCGGGCGCGAAGTCGGGGATGTCGCTACGCAGGCTTGTCTGATCGACCAGGTCGGTGGTGTTCATCGCGCGTCGCTCCGGCGGAGGCGTCATTGAGGCGGACGGAAGATCGTAACCGGCGACCCGCGACCGGCACAAAGCGAGGTCAGGAGCCCCCAGCGGGAGACGGGGGGAGGCTGTCGTCGAGATCGAACTCGGCCAACAGCTTACGGTCGCCGGGGCCTATGCCCCCCCGTGCCGCGATGAGATCCGGGCGGCGGTCGATGGTGCGACGCAGGGCCTGGGCCCGGCGCCAGCGCCCGACGCGCCCGTGGTCGCCGCTGCGCAGCACGTCGGGCACCGCCCACCCGCGGAACTCGGCGGGCCGCGTGTAATGCGGGTACTCGAGCAGTCCGTCGCTGAACGACTCGTCGTCGGCCGACGTGCTGTTGCCCATCACGCCGGGCACCAGGCGACCGACGGCCTCGATGACCACCATCGCTGCCACCTCGCCGCCCGACAGCACCACGTCGCCGATGGACAGCTCGCCGTCGCACAGGTGGTCGCGGATGCGCTCGTCGATGCCCTCGTAGCGGCCGCACAGCAGGCTGAAGCCGTCGAGGGCGGCCAGCTCGCGGGCGGCCGGCTGGTCGAGCGGACGCCCCGCCGGGCCCAGGTAGTAGAGCGGTCGGGGCGGGTCGACGGCCTCGACCGCGGCGAACACCGGCTCGGGCATGAGCACCATGCCCGCTCCCCCGCCGAACGGGGCGTCGTCGACCGACCGGTGCGGGTCGGTGGCACAGGAGCGCAGGTCGTGGACGCGGACGTCGAGCGAGCCCGCCGCCCGCGCCCTGCCGACCAGGCTCTGGTCGGCGAAGTGCTCGACCATGGCGGGGAAGATCGTGAAGACGTCGATGCGCATGCCGGCGCCAGTCTCGCCGTGCCGCGCTCAGAGGTCGAACAGCCCGTCGGGCGGATCGATCGTGATCTGGGCGGCGCTGTGGTCGACGACGAACACGACGGGCACGAGCGCGCCGTCCTCCAGCTCGATCAGGTCGGCGGCCGGGTTGGCGATGACGCCCGTGCACCGCCCGACAGTGTCGCCCGCCACGGTCACCACAGCCGCGCCCACCATGTCGTGGACCCACAGCTCGTCGGGGTCGTCGACGGCCTCGGCGCGGAGGACCAGGCCGCGCAGCTCGTCGGCGTGCTCGCGGGTGGACCGGCCCTCGAAGGCCACGATCCACCGGTCCTGGTGCGGGCGAGCGGCGCGCACGACCAGGTCGCCCCGGTCGGACGCCAGCACCGCGCCCGGGTCGAGCCGTTCGACCCGGTCGCTGACAAGCTTGACCACGACCTCACCCCGCAGGCCGTGGGGCTTGCTGACGCGGCCGATCTCGAGCATCACGGGCTCTTGCCGCCTTCGGCGACGGGCCGCTCGGGCCACGGCCTCGCCACGGCTCGCCCTCGCGGTTCCCCGCTCTTGCCGCCTTCGGCGACGGGCCGCTCGGGCCACGGCCTCGCCACGGCTCGCCCTCAGTCCTCGAACTCGACCTCGACGTCGCTGCCGTCGCGAGCGGCGGCGGCCCGGACGACGGTGCGGATCGCCTGGGCGACCCGGCCCCGCTTGCCGATGACCCGACCCATGTCGGACGGGCCGACCCGGACGGTGAGGCGCGGCAGCGAGCGCCCCTCGGACAGATCGATGCGCACCGCATCGCGGTCTTCGACCAGTGAGCCGACGAGGTGCTCGAGCACGGCCTGGGCCGTGGGGACCTCGACGGGCGAGGCAGTGTCGGTCATTCCGAGCCCTCGGCAGGGGCGGCGGCCGCGGCGTCAGCGTCCGACGCCTCGGCCGTGGGAGCGTCGGCCGCGGGCTCGGTCGCCTTGGGCTCGGCCTGGGCCGGCGTGGCGGCGGCCTCGGGCTCGGTCGCCTTGGGCTTGGCCTGGGCCGGCTTGGCCTGGGCCGGCTTGGCGGCGGCCTTGGCCGTGGCCGCAGGCGCCGGCGTGGCCGCGGGCGTCAGGACGGGACGGGTCCGCGGCTCGCCGCTGAACTCCTCCCAGGCGCCCGAGATCTCGAGGAGCTTGCGCACGGACTCGGTCGGCTGGGCGCCCTTGCGGAGCCAGCCGAGAGCCTTGTCGTTGTCGATGCGGACGGCGGAGGGGTCGGGACGGGGGTCGTAGACGCCCACGATCTCGATGAAGCGCCCGTTGCGGGGCGACCGGGAATCGGCCGCGACCACGCGATAGGTCGGCTGCTTCTTCTTGCCCATCCGCATGAGGCGGAGCTTGACGGCCACTCGTGTCTTCTTTCGTGTTCGGGGTGTCACCCGGCCGCGCGACTCGTGCGGGAGTGGCGCGGCCTCTAGCGGAGCGACCGAAGATGATGCGCTGTTCGCGCCGGTCGGATCAAACCGCGGGCCGGTGACCAGGTTACTTGAGACCGGGCAGAGTGAAAGGTTGCGAGGGTCCACCCGACGGCGTGGTGCGCCCACCACCGGGCGGAGTGACCCGCCCACCGCCGCCCTTGCGGCCCTTCTTGCCCTTCTTGCCGCGCCCGCCCTTGGTGCCCGAGATGCCGGGCATGCGCTTCATCAGCTTCTGCATCTCGCGGAACTGCTTGAGGAGCTGGCTGACGTCCGACGTCTGGGTGCCGCTGCCGTTGGCGATGCGCAGGCGGCGGGATCCGTCGATGACCGTGGGGTCGACCCGCTCGTCGAGGGTCATCGAGCGGATGATGGCCTCGACCCGGTTGACCTGGCCCTCGTCGATCTCGGCGTTGCGCATCTCCTTGGGCATGCCGGGCATCATGCCCATCAGGTTCTGCAGGGGGCCCATCTTGCGCACCTGCTGGAGCTGCTCGAGGAAGTCGTCGAGGGTGAACTTGCCCTCGAGCAGCTTGGCCGCGGTCTGCTCGGCCTCGTCCTTCTCGTAGACCTGCTCGGCCTTCTCGATGAGCGTGAGCATGTCGCCCATGCCCAGGATGCGGCTGGCCAGGCGGTCGGGGTGGAACAGGTCGAAGTCCTCGACCTTTTCCCCCGTGGAGGCGAAGGCGATGGGCTTGCCAACGACCTCTTTCACCGACAGCGCTGCGCCGCCGCGGGCGTCGCCGTCGAGCTTGGTGAGGATGACGCCGTCGAGCGCCAGGGCCGCGTCGAACGACTCGGCCACCGTCACCGCGTCCTGGCCCGTCATGGCGTCGACGACCAGGAACGTGTAGTCGGGGGCGGTGGCCTGCGAGATGCGGCGCACCTGGTCCATCAGCTCGGTGTCGATGGCCAGGCGGCCGGCGGTGTCGACGATGCACACGTCGCGGCCGAGGCGGCGGGCCTCGTCGACGCCGGCGCGGGCGGTCTCGACCGGGTCGCCGGGCTGGCTGAACACCGGCACGCCCACCCGCTCGCCCATCGTGCGGAGCTGCTCGACGGCGGCGGGGCGCTGGAGGTCTGCCCCCACCAGCAGCGGGTTGCGGCCCTGCTGGCGGAACCAACGGGCCAGCTTGGCCGAGTTGGTGGTCTTGCCCGAGCCCTGCAGGCCGGCCATGAGGACGACTGTGGGCGGCCGGGACGCGTACTGGATGCGGATCGACTCGCCGCCGAGCGCCTCGACCAGTGCCTCGTTGACCAGCTTGATGACCTGCTGGGCCGGGTTGAGGGCCTCGTGGACGCGGGCGCCGATGGCGGCCTCGCGGATGCGGGCCAGGATCGACTTGACGACGACGAAGTTGACGTCGGCCTCGAGCAGCGCGAGGCGGATCTCGCGCAGCACCTCGTCGACGTCGGACTCGCGCAGCGTGCCCTTGCTGCGCAGCCGGGCGAAGATGCCGTCGAAGCGTTCGGAAAGCGACTCGAACATGAGCCGCAAAGCCTATCGGGCCACCGCCTCGTCGCTTCGCGTCCGACGTGGCGAGGCCATCGCGACGCCCTCGTGGTGCACCGCCATTTCGGCGACGCACCACTAATGTTGTCCCGATGAGCCCGAGCGACATACCGGCAGCGGTGGTGACGTTGGCCAAGCCGCTGCTGCGCGGCTGGCTCCACCTGGTCTGCTTCTTCCTGGCCATCCCCGCCGGGGTGCTGATCATCGCGCTGGCGAGCTCGCCGCGGGCCCGGGTCGGCGCCGCCATCTACGCGGCCGGGCTGATCGCGCTCTTCGGGGTCAGCGCCGCCTACCACCGGGGGCCGTGGTCACCCATCTGGCGGCGCCGCATGCAGCGTCTCGACCACCTGACGATCTTCGTGATGATCGCCGGTAGCTACACGCCGCTGTGCCTGCTGGTGCTGCGCGGCTGGGTGGCCGTCGCCACCCTGGTCACCGCGTGGGCGGGGGCGGTGCTGGGCGGGGTCCTGGCCTGGAGCGAGGGGCGCCGCGGCACCACCCTGCGCAGCGGCCTGTACATCGCGCTGGGCTGGTTCGCGCTGGCGGCCATGCCCCAGCTCGTGCGCCACCTCAGCCCCGCGGAGCTGGTGCTCATCGCCGTCGGCGGCCTGCTGTTCACGGTGGGGGCCATCTTCCTGGCCACCCGCTGGCCCGACCCCTTCCCGCGCGTGTTCGGCTACCACGAGGTGTGGCACACGCTCGTGGTGGCGGCCGTGGTGTGCCACCTCGTCGCCATCGGTTCTGTCATCCACGGCGCCGGCGCGGCCTGACACCGCCGCGCGCGGCCGGGCCTCAGGTGTGCGTGTCGCCGTTGCCCGAGGCGCCGACCACCAGGTGGCTCTCGACCTGGGCCACACCCGGCACTGCGCCGGCCGCCCGCTCGATGTCGGCCTTGCCGGTCTCGTGCGGGGCGCCACCGGTGAGGATGGCCGTGCCCCCCGCCACCTCGACCTCGGGTTGGGGCAGGTGCCAGGTGCGGGGTGAGTGCGACAACTCGTAGCGCACACGCTCGGCCACGGCGTCGTCGCTTGCCGGAGCACGCCGCGAGGCGAGCTGGCGCCGCAGGCGGTCGCGCAGCTCCTGCCCTGAGGTGGGCGCCACGAGCAGGCCGATGGCCACGCCCGTGCCCAGCGCCAGGACCCGTGTGAGGCCGACATAGCGCCCGACCTTGTAGGTCGAGCCCACCGACAGCCGGCCGGCCGTGTAGCCGGTCTTCGCCCCGATCTTGCCCACCCCGTAGCCCACGCGCACCGGCAGCAGCACCGCTCGGATCACCATGTCTCGCCTCCGTTCACAGAGCTTCGCGACTCGCTCACGCTCATGCGAAGAGCGCCTCGACGAATTCGTCGGGATCGAACTCCACCAGATCATCCACGGTTTCGCCCAGGCCCACCAGCTTGATCGGGATGCCGAGGGTGGCCTGGATGGCGAGCGCGATGCCGCCCTTGGCCGAGCCGTCGAGCTTGGTGAGCACCACGCCGGTGACGTCGACCGCGTCGGTGAACTGCTGGGCCTGCGCCAGGCCGTTCTGGCCGGTGGTGGCGTCGAGCACGAGCAGCACCTCGGTGACGTTGCCCGGATCGCGGTCGGCCACCCGGCGGACCTTGCGCAGCTCCTCCATCAGGTTGGTCTTGGTGTGCAGCCGGCCGGCCGTGTCGCCCAGCACCAGGTCGTTGCCGCGTGCGGCGGCCCGCTCGACGGCATCGAACACCACAGCGGACGGGTCGCCGCCCTCGTTGCCCCTCACGATGTCTGCGCCGGCGCGCTCGGCCCACATGCCGAGCTGCTCGGCCGCCGCAGCTCGGAACGTATCGCCCGCGGCCATGACCACCGAGCGCCCCTGCGCCTGCTGCTGGCGGGCGATCTTGCCGATCGTCGTGGTCTTGCCCACGCCGTTGACGCCCACGAACAGCCAGACGTTGGGCGAGCCGGGCTCGTAGCGCAGGCCGCGATCGCCGGTGACGAGCAGGGCCTTGAGCTGGGATTTGAGCCGGTCGAGCAGCACCTCGGGGTCGGTGATCGACTCGTCCTTGGCCGTGGCGCGCAGCTCGTCGAGGATCTGCTGGGTGGCGGCCACCCCCACATCGGCCCTGATCAGCGCCTCTTCCAGCTCGTCCCACGTGTCGGCGTCGACCTGGCGCGAGCGGATCGACCCCAGGTAGCCGCTGAACGTGCCCCTGGCCTTGGCCAGGCGGTCGCGGAAGCTGGGCTTGACGGGGGGTGCGACGGGGGCCGGCTCGGGCGGCGGTGCCACCACCGTGCCGCCCGCCTGGCCGGTGTCCACCCCAGCGACCTGGGCATCGTCGGCGGTGACCGTGCCCGACGGTGCGGCCTCGACCGGGCGGGAGGGGGGTGGTTCGAGGTCGGTGCCCCCGCGCGAGCGAAGGCCGACGTAGGCGACGCCGCCCACGACGAGAAGGGCGAGCACGACGAGCAGGACGACGATCTCCATGGCGAAGTCGGAGCCTACCGGTCCCCCATGGCGCGGCAGCCAGGCACGGGGTGGTCCCCGATCCGGCGAGCCCCGGCGGCCCCGTAGCGTGCGGCCCATGCCCGCCGACAGCCCCACGTCCGACAGCCCCGCGCGTCCGACAGCCCTTCGTCCGACGGCCCCACGTTCGACGACGCCACCCTGCTCGAGCGCGCACTGTTCGAGGTGCGCAAGGTCATCGTCGGCCAGGACCGCCTGGTCGAGCGCCTGATGGTGGCCCTGCTGGCCCGCGGCCACATCCTGCTCGAGGGCCCGCCCGGCGTGGCCAAGACGCTGGCGGCCGAGACCCTGGCCAGGGTGGTCGGCGGGTCGTTCGCCCGGGTGCAGTTCACGCCCGACCTGCTGCCGGCCGACATCACAGGCACCCGCATCTACCGGACCTCGACCGAGGAGTTCGACGTCGAGCTGGGCCCGGTCTTCGTCAACCTGCTGCTGGCCGACGAGATCAACCGGGCGCCCGCCAAGGTGCAGTCGGCCCTGCTCGAGGTCATGTCCGAGCGCCAGGTCTCGATCGGCGGCCGCACGTACCCCGTGCCCGAGCCGTTCCT
Organism: uncultured Acidimicrobiales bacterium; assembly: GCA_963735395.1. Taxonomy (GTDB): domain Bacteria; phylum Actinomycetota; class Acidimicrobiia; order Acidimicrobiales; family VFJN01; genus ZC4RG19. Next base: position 396,455 of record CAVTKV010000008.1, read on the forward strand.
GGTGGTGGCCACCCAGAACCCCGCCGAGTCCGAGGGCGTGTACCCCCTGCCCGAGGCGCAGCGCGACCGTTTCCTCATGAAGATCACGGTCGACCACCCCTCGGCTGAGGAGGAGCTCGAGATCGTGCGGCGCATGGGCACCGAGCCGCCGAGGCCCGTCGAGCGCCTGGCACTGTCCGACCTGCTCCGCCTGCAGACGGCGGCCCGCACGGCCGTGTTCGTCGACCACGGCGTCTACCAGTACGCGGTCGACCTGGTGAGCGCCACCCGCGACCCGGCCCGCTACGGGCTCGCCGAGATCGCCCCCTACGTCTCCTGCGGCGCCTCGTCGCGCGCCACCCTCGGCCTGATCGCCGCCGGGCGTGCCCTGGCGCTGCTACGCCGGCGGTCCTACGTGCTGCCCCAGGACGTGTGGGACGTCGCCCCCGACGTGCTCACGCACCGCCTCGTGACCTCGTACGAGGCTCTGGCTCAGGGCATCGAGCCCGACCACCTGGTGACCAAGCTGCTGGCCACCGTCCCGGCACCGCGCCTGACGCCCACCCAGGACGCTTCCGCCCGCCCGGTGCCGCCGGCCCCCGGTACCGACGGGGGCGGCCCCCAGCTGGCCTGGTCGGCATGAGCGCCGTCCAGGCCGCGGCGCCCGGCCCGATCCCCCGGCCCGACGCCGCCGAGGCCGTCCGGCGCCTCGAGCTGACCCTCGGCCGCCGCGTCGACGGCCTGCTGTACGGCGACCACGCCGGGCGCATCCCCGGTCTCGGCAGCGAGGCGGGCGAGAGTCGCCGCTACAGCCCCGGCGACGACCCCCGCCGCATCGACTGGAACGTCACCGCACGCTCCCAGGTACCGCACGTCCGCGACGCGGTGGCCGACCGCGAGGTCGAGTCGTGGCTGGTGGTCGACCTGTCGCCCTCGACCGACTTCGGCACCGCCCGCTGCACCAAGCGCGACCTGGTGGTGGCGGCGGCCGGTGCGCTGGCCCTGCTGACCTCGCGCTCGGGCGACCGGGTGGGCGCCCACGTGCTCACCTGCGACGGCGTCGCCACGTTCCCCGCCCGGGCGGGCGGGGCCCAGGCCCGGGCGCTGCTCGACGCGCTGGCCCGGGCGCCCCGCGTCGACCCCGCCAGCCGGCCCAGCGGCACAGGGCCCGACCTGGGCGACGCGCTCGACCGGCTGGCCCGCCAGACGCGGCGCCGCGGGCTGGCCGTGGTCGTCTCCGACTTCCCGGGGGACGGTGGCTGGGTCCCCGCCATGCGCTCCGTCGCCACCCGCCACGAGACGCTGGCGATCGAGGTCCTCGATCCCCGCGAGCTCGACCTGCCCGACGTGGGCCTGCTCGTGGTGGCCGATGCCGAGACCGGCGAGGAGCGCGAAGTGCGCACGGGCGACGCCGGCCTGCGGCAGCGCTACGCCGACGCCGCCCGCGCCCGGCGCGAGACCACCGCGACGGCGCTGCGGGCGCAGGCCGTCGACCACCTGGTGCTGCGCACCGACCGCGACGCCACCGCCGACCTGGTGGCGTGGCTCGCCCAGCGGCCCCGCCGCCTCGCGCACCTGCGGCGGCAGCAGATGGTAGGCACCGGACGCGGAGGACGGTCGTGAGGTTCCTGGTCGAGTGGCGGCTGTTCCTGCTCGTGGGCGTCGGCGCCATGGCAGGCACCTGGGTGGCCGTGTCACTGCAGCGCCGCCGGCACGTCGTGCGGTTCACCAACGTCGAGCTGCTCGACGTGGTCGCCCCGCGCGAGCCCGGCTGGCGCCGGCACGTACCCGCCGTCCTGTTCCTGGTGGCGCTCGCCGCTCTCGTCATCGGGTTCGCCGAGCCCGTCCGAGCCACCCGCGTCGGCGACGAGCGGGCCACCGTCGTGCTGGCGGTCGACACCTCGTTGTCGATGGAGGCCGACGACGTCGAGCCCACGCGGCTCGAGGTCGCCCAGGAGGCGGCGCGCACGTTCGTGGCCGACCTGCCCGAGGAGCTGAACGTCGGCCTTGTCACGTTCAACGGCTCGACGGCGGTCGCCGTCGCACCCACCCGCGATCGCGAGGCCCTGATCGCGGGCATCGACGCCATGGAGCTGGGCGAGGGCACGGCGATCGGCGAGGCCATCTTCACGTCGCTCGACACCGTGGCGGCCGCCCCCCGGGGAGAGGACGACGATCCCGCACCCGCCCGCATCGTCGTCATGTCCGACGGCGAGACGACGGTCGGCCGCGACAACGCCGAGGCGGCCACCGCGGCCGCCGACGCCGGCGTCCCCGTCGACACGATCGCCTTCGGCACCCCGGACGGCACCATCGTCGGTGAGCTCGGCGACCCCGAACCGGTCCCTGTCGCCCCCGAGCCGCTGGCCGAGATCGCGGCGTCCACCGGCGGCAGCACGTTCGAGGCCGACTCGCTCGACGAGCTCAGCGCGGTCTACGCCGACATCGGCAGCGTGGTGGGCTACGAGGACGCCGAGCAGGATGTCAGCGGGTGGTTCGTCGGCGGCGGCCTCGCCCTGCTCGCGCTGGCCGGATCGCTCTCGTTGCTCTGGTCGCAACGCCTACCCTGACCGCCACGACCGAGGAGCGCCGGCGGTGGAGCCACTGATCCCGACCGAGGTCGAGACCGAGCGCCTGCTGCTGCGGCGGCCGGTCGAGAGCGACGTCGCCGGCCTGCTGCCGCTGTTCGACGCCCAGGTGGTGCGCTACCTGGACGGCAAGGTGCCCACGTTCGACGACATGTGGCGAGCGGTCGCCACCTGGCTGGGGCACTGGGACATGCGGGGCTACGGCATGTACACGTGGGTCGACAGGGTCACAGGCACGGTCGTCGGCCGCGGAGGCCTGTGGAACCCGTCGGGCTGGCCGCAGCTCGAGGTGGGGTGGACTCTCGGCCGGCACGCACTGGGGCCGGGGCTATGCCACCGAGGCGGGGCGCGCCGCGCTCGACCTCGCCTGGGAGCACCTGTCCCCCGACTGGGTGTGCAGCGTCATCCACCCCGACAACGCGGCCGTCGCAGGCCGTCGCCCGCCGCCTGGGCGGCCGGCCGACCGAGCGCCGGACGCTGCGGGGGTTCCCGGTCGAGGTCTGGCGCTACGACCGTCCCGGCGTGTGACGCCGACCACGTCGGCGCTGGTTGGTTACCAGCAGTTGAACGGGGGACGACCGGGCGGTGATGCGGGGGTATCGATCAGTCGAAAGCTCACGCGGAGCGGCCGTGCGGGCTTGATCGGTCAGCGACGGTGGCGAAGCCTCTGGGCTGGGTCCGCCGCCCCTCGGCGGGCGTCACGCTGGGACCGATGCGCCGCGCCTTTTCGATCCGAACCAAGCTGGTCTCGCTGCTGGCCGCGCCGTTGGTCGTGCTCGCGCTGCTCGCCGGGCTCGGTGTGCGCTGGGCGGCCGACGCCGCCGCCCGCAGCGGCGACGCCGCCCGCAGAACCGAGGTCGCCCTGGCGTCGGTCGCCGCGGCGCTCGACGTGTCCCGCGAGCGCGGGCTGTCAGTGGCCGTGCTCGGCGCGGGGCCCGCCGGCGGCGGGGCCGGAGCCGACAGCGGGAACGCAGCGGAGCTGCGCTTCCAGCGGGGCCAGACCGACGTGGCGCTCGACCGCCTCGACACCACGCTGGCGGGTGACCTGAGCGACGGCTCGGACGCCCTCGACGACGCTCGCACCCGCGTCGCCGGGGTGCGCGAACTGGTCGACGCGGGACAGGGCACCGTCGAGGCGGCGCTGGCCGAGTACACGACCGCGGTCGAGCGGTTGCTGGCCACGGGCGGCACCGGCGTCGCCGCCATCGAGGACGCCGACCTGCTCTCCACGGCCCAGTCGTACGGGTCGTTGACCAGGGCGACCGAGACGGTCGCCCTGCAGCAGAGCCTGTTGATGTCGGCGTACGCCCGCGGCGGGTTCGACCCCGGGACCTACGAGCGCATGGTCGGCGCCGTGGCCACCGAGGCCGTCTGGCGACGGCAGTTCGAACAGGGGGCGACCACGGCCCAGGTCGACGCGTACACCGACGCGTTGGAGTCGCCGTCGGTCGCGGCTGCCGACAGGCTGCGCAGCGATGCCCTGGCCGTCGGGCCGACCGGGGTGGTGGGCGACGACGGCGACCTGTGGTTCACCTCGACCACCCGCAAGGTCGACCTGCTCAACGCCGCGGCAGACGGCATCGCCGCCGACCTCGCCACGCAGGCTGACGCCCACCGCGCCGCCAGCGACCGCCAACGGAACCTGCTCGTCATCCTGGGCGCCGCCGCGCTGGTGTTGATCGTGGGCCTGCTCGCACTCCTCCACCGCATCGTGGTCCGGCCGATCCGCCGGTTGACCGGCGCGGCGCACGACATCGCCACCGAGGTGCTGCCGCGCGCGGTGGCGGTGGCCCACAGCCAGGGGGCGGAGGCGGCCGAAGAGGTCGCCACCCCTCTCGTCTCCCCCACCGACGACGAGCTGGGCGAGCTCACCGAGGCGTTCAACGCGGTGCAACGCACCGCCGTGGCACTGGCCACCGAGCAGGCGACCCTGCGGCGCAACGTCAGTGACGTGTTCGTGAACCTGGGACGGCGCACCCAGAACCTGATCACCCGCCAGCTCGACCACATCGACCACCTCGAGGCCCGCACCGACGACCCCGACGGGCTGTCCGACCTGTTCCTGCTCGACCACCTGGCAACCCGCCTGCGGCGCAACGCCGAGAACATGCTCGTGCTGGCCGGCGCCGAGTCCCCCCGGCCCTGGGCGCGGCCCGTGTCGATCGTCAACGTGGTCAGGGCCGCGCTGGCCGAGTCGACCGACTACTCGCGGGTCGACATCGCGCACCTGGACCCCGTCGGGGTGTTGGGTGCCGCGGTCAGCGATGTGTCCCACCTGCTCGCCGAGCTGGTCGACAACGCCCTCGCCTTCTCGCCCCCGACCGAGCGGGTGGCCGTGAGCGGCCGCTGGACGGTCGACGGGCGCTACGGCCTGGCGGTCATCGACGCAGGCCTGGGCATGCCGCCGGACCGGCTGGCGGCGGCCAATGCCCGCATCAGCGACCCGCCCGTCGACGACTTCGCCGTCTCGCGGTTCCTGGGCCTGTACGTGGTCGGCCGCCTCGCCGACCGGCACGGGGCCCAGGTCGTGCTCGCCGACTCACCGCTCGGCGGCGTCACCGCCCACGTGCTCCTCCCGGCGCACCTCATCGTCGCCGCCGGGCCGGGGGCGGGCTCGGCCGGAACCGGCGCGCCGCTACCGGCGTCACGGCCGCAGCCGGCACCGTCCCCGGCCTACGACCCCACGCCGACCCTGGCGATCGGGGGGCCGGATGCCTGACCAGCCGCTGTCGGACGACGCCTGGGAGCTCGAGGCCGGGATCGTCCGCCCGTACCTGTTCACCGGCGGGCGCACCCGGCCGACGCGGGCCTCGGCCCTGCCGGTCGAGGCCATGCTCACGTCCACCGCACTGGCCCGGGCCACGTCGTCGACGCTGCCGGGCGAGCAGCGCCAGATCGTCGAACGCTGCGCCGCGCCCCACTCCGTGGCCGAGGTGGCCTCCGCCCTGACCACGCCGTTGGGCGTCGTCCGGGTGCTGGTGACCGACCTGTACACCGCCGGCCTGATCGACGTGCACGAGGCCCACGACTCCACCGACGACATCGCCCTGCTGCAGCGCCTGATCACCCGGGTCAAGGCCATCGCCTGACGCGGCGTCAGGCGCCGGCACCGACCTTTTCGCTCACGACCCGGGACGAGCCGCCCGGCTGCATCGTCACGCCGTAGAGGCAGTCGGCGGCCTCCATGGTGCGCTTCTGGTGGCTCACGATGATGAGCTGCGCCTCGCGACGGAACTCGGCCACCAGGTCGAGGAAGCGGTGCAGGTTGACGTCGTCGAGGGCGGCCTCGACCTCGTCCATCACGTAGAAGGGCGACGGTCGGCTGCGGAACACGGCGAACAGGTAGGCCAGCGCCGTCAACGACCGCTCGCCGCCCGACAGCAGCGACAGCTTCTTGACGTTCTTGCCCGACGGCTTGGCCTCGATCTCGATGCCCGTGTTGAGCAGGTCGTCGGGGTCGGTCAGGCGCAGCCGGCCCACACCTCCGGGGAACAGCGTGGCGAAGAGCTGCTCGAAGTTCTCGCTCACGTCCGCGTAGGCGGCGGCGAAGACGCGCACGATCTCCTCGTCGATCGCCCGGATCACCTTGTTGAGCTCGCGCCGGCTGCCCTTGACGTCGTCGAGCTGCTCGGTGAGGAACGTGTGCCGCTCGGACAGCGCCTCGAACTCCTCGAGTGCCAGCGGGTTGACGGGGCCCATCACCCGCAGCTCGCGTTCGAGCTCGCGCACCCGCACGGTGGGGGTCATGCCGTCGGCCAGCTCGGGCTGCGGCGCGGCCACCGCGGCCTCGGGCTCGACGTCGAGCTGGGTGCGGCACAGCTCGATCGCCTGCTCCAGCCGGAGGCGGACCTCGGCCTCGTCCAGCTCGATGCGCTGGATGCGCTCGCGCTTCTCGGTGAGCGACTTCTCGGCCGCGACCCGCTCGCGCCGCTGGGCGTCGAGCTGGGCCGACAGGGTGCGCTGGGCCACGGTCTCGCGCTGGCGGCGCTGCTGCATCTCGGCCAGGTGCTCCTCGACGAGCGCCAGCCGGTCGCCGACGAAGGCGGACAGCCGGTCGAGCGCCCGCTCGGCGGTGTCGAGCTCGCCGCGGCGCGCCTCGGCCTGGCGGCGTGCCTCGACGGATCCGGCCAGCCGCTCCTCGACCTCGGCCAGGCGCCGCTGGAGGAACGTGTTGCGGTCGGCCAGGGCGGTGCGGCGCTTGTCGAGGTCGGTGCGGCGGGCGGCGACCTGGGTGGCCTGCTCGTCCAGGCGGTGACGGGCGTCGGCCATGGCGCGGGCCCGTTGGCGCAGCGCCGTCTCTTCGGCCTCGAGCTGGGGCAGCTCGGCGGCCAGCTGGGCGGCGCGGTCGCGGTCGCGGGCCAGGCGCTCGGCGGTGTCGCCCTGCTGCTCGGCGAGCAGGTCGAGCTCGGCCAGCGTGTCGTCGCGGTCGCGGGCGGCCCGCTCGCGCGCCGTGGTCGCGGTGACGAGGGTGCGCTGGTGCTGGTCGAGCACCTTGGTCGCTGCGGCCTCGGCCTGGCGGGCCTGGTCGAGGGCCGCCTTGGCCTGGCGGTGGGCGGCCAGCGCCTCGTCCGCCGCGGCCGTGGCGGCCGTCGAGCGTTCGCGGGCCTCGTCGAGCGCGGCGCCGGTGGCGCCGGTGGTGGTGGTCGAGACCCGCCAGCCGCCGGCGCCGAAGCGCCCGCCGCCACGGGTGACGACCACGGCGTCGGGGTGGGCCAGCGCCGTGTCGACGGCCTGGGTCCAGCCGCCATCGACGGCGACGGCGGCACCCAGCAGGCCGTCGAGAAGCGCGCCGACCTCGGGCCGGCGGGCACGCACGTGGCGGAGCACCGGCTCGCCGACGGGCGGGGGCGTGTGCTGGGAGGGCGCCACGCCCATGGCCAGCACAGCGCCAGGCACGTCGCCCTCGGCCAGCACCTGCAGCGCCCGACGGCCCGAGGCCACCGAGTCGACCACCACGGCCGCCAGCGCCTCGCCGCAGGCCGCCTCGGCCGCGGCCTCCCAGCCCGGGTCGATGTCGACCAGGTCGAGCAGGGTGCCGACCACGCCCTCGACCGCGGACAGACGCTCGGCCCCGGCGCGCGAGCGGGCCTCGTCGAGGGCCATGGCCAGCGCGTCGGTGCGGGCCGTCCACGTGTGCCGCTCGGCCTGGGCGGCGTCGCGCCGCCGTTCGGCGTCCTGGGCCGCGGTCTCGGCGTCGACCCGCCGTTGGCGGGCCGTCTCGACCGCCGCGTTCAGCGTCGCCTCGTCGGCCTGGGCCTCGATCTGCCGAGCGGCCTCGGCCGCCTCGGACTCGAGCCGCTCGAGCTTGGCCCGCAGGTTGGCGACCCGGTTCTCGGCCCGCTGGCCGTCGGCGTCGGCCCGGTCGAGCACCTTGCGCAGGGTGCCGAGCTCGCCCCGCACCTCGGAGGCCCGGCCGGACGGCGTGGGCACGCCCTCGCCCCACTCGGCGTCGAAGGCCTGGCGGGCCTCGACGAGCGAGGCCTCGGCCTCGGCCAGGGACTCGGCGTCGGGGGCGAGCCCCTCGGACTCGCCGGCCAGCCCGGCGATGTCGGCGTTCAGGTGGGCGGCGTCGGCCTCGAGGCTGGCGATGACCCCCTGGTCGACGAACGCGGCCCGCTCGCGGTCGACGCCCCGGCGGCGCTCGGTCAGCAGGGCGAGCTGGCCCCGGGCCTTTTCGCGCAGGCCCTGCACCTGCACCAGCGCGTCGCCCACCTCGCTGCCACCCAGCGTCGCCAGCTCGGCCTCGGCGGCCATGACCGTGATGTCGAGGTCGGCCAGGGTGCGCTTGAGCAGCGTCTCCTCGTTGCGCAGCTCGGCCTTGGCCGCCGTCGCGTCGCCCAACCGCCGCTTGAGCGTCGACAGCTCGCGCCCGGCCACGAACACCTGCAGCGCCCGCAGCTCGGTGACGAGGTCGCCGTGGCGGCGGGCGGCCTCGGCCTGGCGCTCGAGCGGTCGGAGCTGGCGGCGCACTTCGCGCAGCAGGTCGGCCAGGCGGGTCATGTTGCCCTCGGTCGCCGTCAGGCGCCGCTCGGACCGCTCCTTGCGCTTGCGGTGCTTGAGCACGCCGGCGGCCTCTTCGATGATGAGTCGCCGGTCCTCGGGCCGGGCGTTGAGCACGGCATCGATCTGGCCCTGGCCGACGATGACGTGCTGCTGGCGGCCCACCCCCGTGTCGCTGAACAGCTCCTGCACGTCGAGCAGGCGGCACGGCACGTTGTTGATGGCGTACTCGCTCTCGCCGGAGCGCCACAGCGTGCGGGTGACCGTGACCTCGCTGAACTCGATGGGCAGCAGGCCGGCGCCGTTGTCGATGGTGAGGCTCACCTCGGCCCGGCCCAGCGCCTGGCGCTTGGTGGTGCCGGCGAAGATGACGTCCTCCATCTTCTGGCTGCGCACCGCCGAGGGCGCCTGGGCGCCGAGCACCCAGCCGATGGCGTCGACGACGTTGGACTTGCCCGAGCCGTTGGGCCCGACCACCACGGTGACGCCCGGCTGCATCTCGAGGACGGTCGACTCCGCGAAGGACTTGAACCCCTTGAGGGTCAGCGCCTTGAGGAACATCGGACTCCGAGGCTAGAGGAGGGCCCTGACCAGGGCGTGGATACCACCGAGCGTGATCGGCCGATGACCGATGCGGGCGAACGTGGGGCTCAGACCTGGCAGCTGGGGCACCAGTAGGTGATGCGACCACCGCCACGCTGCTTGGTGACCGTCTGGCGGCAGCGGCGGCACGGCTCACCGTCGCGGCCCCACACCTGCAGCTCGTCCTGGAAGCTGCCTTCCTTGCCCTGCAGGTCGGTGAAGGGGTGCTCGGGAGTGGAGGTGCCGTGGTGCTTGGTGGCCTCGTGCAGGATCTCGACCAGCGACCGGTAGAGCCGGCGGATCTCCATGGTGGAGACGGTCGAGACCTCGCGGTCGGGGCGCAGGCCGGCGTCGTGCAGGATCTCGTCGGCGTACAGGCCACCGAGGCCCACCACGAAGCTCTGGTCGAGCAGCAGCGGCTTGAGCTTCTCGGTGCGGTGGTTGACCAGCGACTGGGCGAACGCCGTCCACGACACGGGCGAGGCCACGGGGTCGAGGCCCAGGTTGGCGAGCTCCGGGGCCTCGTCCAGCAACAGGTCGGGCGTGACGACGAACGCCTCGGCCGCACCCTCGGGGTCGGCCATGCGCATCTGCCCGCCCTGGGTGAACGTGATGACGACCTGGGTGTCCTTGGACATCTCGTCCTTGGGCGCGGTGCGCAGGAGCTGGCCGGACGTGCCGATGTCGACCACCAGCAGCTCGCCGCTGTCGAGCGTGAACACGAGCAGCGAGCCGCGCCGGTCGACGCCCTTGATCTTCACACCCTCGAGCCGGGCCTGGAACGCCTTGCGCGACCCGTTGCGGTGCACCGCCTTGGCCACGGGCACCTCGACGGACTTGACCCGACGCCCGACGGTCTCGCGCTCGAGACCCCGTCGGATGGTCTCGATCTCGGGCAACTCAGGCATCTTCGCTCTCCAACTGGGCCACCAAGGTGGTGTAGGCGTCGCGGGCTGCGACCTGTTCGGCCTGCTTCTTCGACCGACCGTCGCCGGTGCCCCGGACCTCGCCCCCGACGGCCACCGTGACGTGGAAGCGGCGGGCATGGTCGGGGCCTTCGGCCAGCGTGTCGTAGCGGGGCGACTCGTCGAACTGACGAGCGGCCAGCTCCTGCAACCGGCTCTTGTAGTCCTGCCCGCCCGGGCCGCCGGCGTGGGCCTCGGCGACCCGGCTGCCGAGCAGGCGCAGCACCAGGTCGTGGGCCTCGGGCATGCCGGCCGACACGTAGACCGCGCCGAGCACCGCCTCGAGCGCGTCGGCCAGGATCGAGGGCTTCTCCCGCCCGCCCGACTGCTCCTCGCCCTTGCCCAGCAGCAGGTAGTCGCCCAGGCTGAGCTCGTCGGCCACCTCGGCCAGCGTGACGGCGTTGACCACGGCCTTGCGCACGTCGGTCAGCTCACCCTCGCTGAGCGTCGTGTAGGCGTGGTAGGCGTGATCGGTGATGATCACGCCCAGCACTGCGTCGCCCAGGAACTCGAGCCGCTCGTTCGAGTCGTGGCCCGGGTTCTCGGCGCACCACGAGCGGTGCACGAGCGCGGGCGCCAGGACGTCAGGGCTTTCGACGTTGACGCCGAGGCGCTCAGCCAGTTCGTCGAGGCGATCGACAGGGAGTGGGATGGCGATGCCTCAGAGCCGGGCGAGGACGTAGTCGACGGCGTCGCGCACGGTCTTGATGTCCTCGAGGTCTTCGTCCTCGATGCGGAAGCCGACGCTGCGCTCGCCGATCTCCTCCTCGAGTGCCTCGGCGAGCTCGATGAGGGCCAACGAATCGGCATCGAGGTCGTCGGTGAACGAGTCGCCCTCGTTGATGGACGACGGCTCGACCTCGAGGATGTCGGCCAACCGGTCGCGGATCAGGTCGAAGACCTGCTGGCGATCCATCGGACTGCGCTCGACATGGGTCTCGGCGGGCACGCTCAACTACTCCTGGTCACGAATGAGAACGGCGGGCAGTGTAGCGAGACCGCAGTTTGTGCGCTTGTGAACGCCGGGTGGGCGCTCAGGCCGGCGCAACGGCCGCACGCAGCCGCTCGACCAGGCCCGCCTCGGTCATCTCCTTGGCCACCCGGGCGGCGTTGACGATCGCCGTCGCCGAGGACGAACCGTGGCTGATGATGCACACCCCGTCGACGCCGAGCAGCATGGCGCCACCGGTGCTGTCCGGATCGAGCGTGCTGTAGAGCGGCAGCAGCGCCTGGAACGCCTGGTCCGCCACGTCGGTGGAGCCGAGGGCGTCGAGCACGCTGCGCACCAGCGTCTTCATGCCGCCCTCGAGCGTCTTCAGCGCCACGTTGCCGGTGAAGCCGTCGGTCACGATCACGTCGACGTCGTCGGTCATGATGTCGCGACCCTCGACGTTGCCGATGAACCGGGCGCCGGAGCGGTCGAGCGACGCCGGCTCGGCCAGCAGAGCGTGCGTCTCCTTGACCAGGGGGTTGCCCTTGGTCGGCTCCTCGCCGATCGACAGGAGGCCCACCCGGGGCTCGGCGATGCCGTACCGCTCGCGGGCGAACACGGCGCCCATCTGGGCGAACTGCACCAGCCAGGCGGGCTGGCACTCGGCGTTGGCCCCTGCGTCGAGCAGCACCGTCGGCGTGGAGCCCGGCACCGGGATGGGGGTGGCGATGGCCGGACGGGACACGCCCTTGATGCGCCCCATGCGCAGCAGCGCCGAGGCCATGGTCGCCCCGGTGTTGCCGGCGGACACCATGGCCGACGCCCTGCGGTCGCGCACCGCTTCGGCGGCACGGACCAGGGACGAGTCCTTCATGGTGCGGACACTGGAGCCGGCGTCGGCGTCCATGCCGATGACCTGCGAGGCCTCGATCAGGTCGAGGTCGCCCCGCAGCGGCCCGACCTCGTCGGGTCGGCCCACCAACACGACCGGCGCACCCAGCTCGGCCGCGGCCCGCTGAGCGCCGTCGACGATGGCGCCGGGCGCATTGTCGCCGCCCATGGCGTCGATGGCGATCGGCAGCATCGGGGCGGCGGGCGGGTGGATGTCGGTCGAGTCGCTCAGCGGAGTGACCGCGGGCTCAGTGCTCAGTCGACGTCGACGGCGACACGGCCGCCGTACCAGCCGCAGTTGCCGCACACGACGTGGGGCACCTTGGTGGCGTCGCAGCGCGGGCAGACGCTACGAGCCGGGCGCTCGAGACGCCAGGCGCTCGCCTTGCGGCTGCGGCTCTTGGCCTTGGAGGTCTTCTTCTTGGGGACGGCCATGGGAGTCTTCCTGCAACGTCTCGGTGGGGCGCCTGAGGCACGGCGCGAGAACCGCCCGCCTGGCGGGCACAAGCAGGAAAGACTAGCGGGGCGCCGCCGGAACCGTCGAACCACGGGACCGTGCGCCCACCCGCGCCTCCTTGGCCGCGGGGCGTCGGCCGGCCGTGCCGTCACGGGGCGGCCTCGTCGGGGTCGGCCGGGGCGGCCAGCCCGGCGACGATCTCGGCCTCGGCCGTCGCCTTGTCGACGCCGAGTCCGGCGAGCACGCCCGTGCCCCCGTCGACCTCCAGCAGGGCCAGCAGGATGTGCTCGGGCCCCACGTCGTGATGGCCCAGCCGCAGCGCCTCGCGGAAGGTCAGCTCGAGGACCTTGCGCGCACCGGCGTCGTAGGGGACGAGGTCGGGGACGTGCTCGACCGCCGGCGGCAACGTCGTGGTCACGGCCTGGCGGACGTCGTCGAGCGGGCCACCGTGCGCGACGACCACCCGGGCGGCGAGGGCATCGGGCTCGCCCAGGAGGCCCAGCACCAGGTGGGCGGGGCCGATCTCGTCGTTGCCGGCGGCGCGGGCCTCGTTCTGCGCGGCCATCACGACGTTCCTCGCCCCGTCGGTGAACCGGCTGAACCCCTGGCTGGGGTCGAGGTCCGACGGCTCGCCCGGGTCCTTGGCGACGAAGCGCTTGCGGGCCGCCTGCTTCGTGACCCCCATGCTCCCGCCGATCTCGGTCCACGATGCGCCCGAGCGCCGGGCCTGGTCGACGAAGTGGCCCACGAGGTGGTCGGCGACCTCGCCGCCCCGCGTCATCTAGTTGTCGAAGTGGAGGGCGTCGAGGGCACCCCACCGGGGATCGGAGGCCGGGACCTGGTCGGCGTCGTCCTCGTCTGGGGCGACCGTGACAGGGTGTGCGTCGGGATCGGGCCCGGGGCATGCCTCGTCGCACAGGGGGGCGAGGGGCAGCGCCAGGGCCAGCGCCTCGCGCAGCGCCGGCTCGAGGTCGAGGTCGTCGCGGCCGAGCGGGTATGTCTCGCCCTCGACGGGGTCGGGCTCGAACACCTCGCTCACCTCGACGGCGACCTCGCCACCGGTCGGTTCGAGGCAGCGGCGGCACTCGCCCGTCCACCGCCCGGTGACGGTGCCGGAGACCGTGACCGTGTCACCCTGGGCCTCGAGCACCACGTCTGCGACCACGTCGTCGCTGGTCAGGCGGGTCGTCGACAGGGCGAGGCCCGGTAGCGGGCCGACGAGGGTGACCGGGTGGCGGGCCCCCCGCCGACGGAACAGCTCACCGGTGGGTACGAGGAACGGACGGCTCACGACGACCAGGCTACGGGCCGGCGCCCCCCATCTGGGACCGAGTCGCCCGGTCGTTGCTGGCGCAATTGTGCACGAGTTTGGTTGGCCCACAACCACTTCGGTGCACAGTTGCGTGCGCAAGCGGCGGCGGAGGGGTTGGGACCGGGGCCGAGGGGTCGCGGCTAGCCCACGGCTAGCCCGACGGCTAGCCCCGGTCCTGGTCGAAGAAGCCGGAGGCGGAGGCGTCGTCGTGGTCACCCTCGTGCCCGTTGACCGGTGAGGCGGCGCCGGGGCCCGGTGCACCCGCCGGAGGGTGGCCCTCTCCGGCCGGGCCCCGCAGCTTGGCGCGGCCGGACGAGATGACCGACATGGTGCGCTCGAGCACGGTCTCCATCTGGGCCAGGCGCTTGTCGCAGAAGTCGTCGGCCTCGTTGCGCTGGCGGCTGGCCTCGGCCCTGGCGTTCTCCATGATGCGGCGGGCCTTGGCCTCGGCCGCCTTCATGACCTCAGACCGCTGCACCATGCGCTCCGCCTGTCCCCGGGCCGCGGCCAGGATGTCGTCGGCCTCTCGCTGCGTGCGGTCGAGGAACTCCTCGCGGTCCTTGAGCAGCCAACGCGACGCCCGCACCTCCTCGGGCAGGCGCTCGATCGCCTGGTCGAGCAGGTCGAGCACCTCGTCGCGGTCGACCTTGACCTGGGTCGACAAGGGCGCAGGGCGGGCGGTGTCGACGAGCTCGTGCAGGTGGCGGAGCAGCGCCTCGACGTCGCCGCCGGGCGCACGCTCGGCCACGCGCGCGTCGAAGCTGTGCTCGAACGAGTGGTCCTCGTCGTTCATCGCTCGTCCCCGCTGCCGGGACCGTCGCCGTCCGCGAACCGCTCGGCCAGCAGCTTGACCACCGTCGGCGGCACCATCGACGTGATGTCCCCCCCGTAGCGGGCGATCTCGCGGATGAGCTTCGACGCCAGGTACGAGTGCGACGACCCGGACGGGATGAACAACGTGTCGACGCCGGAGACCTGCTTGTTCATCTGCGCCATCATCAGCTCGGACTCGAAGTCGGAGACCACACGCAGGCCCTTGACGATGAAGTCGGCACCGACCTCGCGGGCCAGGTCGACGACCAGGCTGGAGAACATGGTGATGCGCACGTTGTCCAGGTGGGACGTCGAGTCGGCGATGAGGCTCTGCCGTTCCCCGAGCGTGAAGAGCGGCTCGCCCTTCTGCGGGTTGCGCACCGCCGCGACGACCACCTCGTCGAACAACCGCGACGCCACCTCGATGATCTCGATGTGGCCGTTGTGGATCGGGTCGAACGACCCGGGGTAGAGGACGGTCGTCACTGGTCGGGGCTCCTGGTCACGGGGCAGGCGGACAGCCGCGAGCGAACAGGGCCACGGTAATCGACGTCACCCCTCGGACCCCGACACACCGCATCGCGGCCCACTGGTCAGCCGGTGCCGGCGACCGGCTGACGTGCGGCGAAACCCACCCACGTGCCGCCGTAGCGTGACTCCCGGGCGAGCGACCAGCCGTCCGGCAGAGGCACGACGCCCGCCGCCTCGGCCACCACCAGGTCGGCCGGGATCGACGCCAGCAGGTCGATCCAGCCTTCGAATGCGTAGGGCGGGTCGCAGAAGGCCAGGTCGTAGTGCACGTCGTCGGCGAGCGCCGCCAGCCACGGCTCGACGGGCGTCTCGACGATCGTGGCCCGGTCGGCAAAGCCGCACGCCTCGACGTTGCGACGGATCGCGTAGCGCGCGGCGCGGTCGCGGTCCACGAACGTGACGTGCGCCGCGCCGCGCGACAGCGCCTCGACGCCCAGGGCGCCGCTGCCGGCGAACAGGTCGACCACGCGGGCGTCCTCGATGGCGTCGCGGCTCCAGAGCGCGTTGAAGATCGCCTCGCGCACGCGATCGGTCGTGGGGCGCGTGCGCGCCCCGGGGGGTGTTACCAGGGTCCTGCCCCGGGCCGTGCCGGCCACGACTCGCATCCGCGGCACCGTACCGAGAACGCGCGCCGACGAGTCACCCTGTCTCGGCGAACGATCGCTGTGCTCCCCGCGCCTGGCGCTTCGCGCCGGGCCGCTCGGGCCACGGCCTGGCCCAATGGCCCGGCCTCTTGGTGGCATCCTCAATACATGACAGGCCCCGTGCGCGTGATCAGGATCGACCAGCCCAAGGTCCGCAACGCCATCGACTCGAAGACGGCGCAGCGGCTCCACGACCAGTTCGTGGCGTTCGACTACGACGACACGGCCAGGGTGGCCGTCCTCACGGGGGACACCGCCGCGTTCTGTGCGGGGGCCAACCTGCGTGACCTGCCCAGGCTCCGCGACAGCGGGCCGCTGGGGCCCACGCGTCTGACGCTGTCCAAGCCGGTCATCGGGGCCATCGAGGGCTGGTGCGTGGCCGGCGGCGTCGAGCTGGCGGCCTGGTGCGACCTGCGGGTGGCGGCCGAGGGTGCCCGGTTCGGCTGCCTGGAACGCCGGTGGGGCGTGCCGCTCGTCGACGGGGGCACGTACCGGCTGCCCCGCATCGTCGGACTCGGCCGGGCGCTCGACCTCATCCTCACCGGCCGCGAGATCCCCGCGGCCGAGGCCGAGCGGATCGGCCTCGTCGACCGCCTGGTCCCCGACGGCGCCGCGCTCGACGCCGCGGTCGAGCTGGCGGAGCAGATCGCCGAGTTCCCATGGCGGTGCGTGGTCAGCGACCGGCGTGCGGTCTACGACGGGTTGGGCCTCGACATGGTCGAGGCCCTGGCCAACGAGGACCGGCTCGGGCGCGAGGTCATCTTCGCCGACGACTTCGCCGCCGGCGTCGGCCGCTTCGGGGCGCACCAGCGGTCGCGGGGCGACGGCTGACGCGCGGCGCGCCGCAGTAGCGTCCGCTCCGTGGAGGTCGACCAGATCATCACGTGCATCGACTGCGGGGGTCGGGCCCACCTGATCTCCTACCCGCCGTCGGAGCGCGAGTGGGAGCCTGGCGACCTGGTCGTCTACCGGTGCGAAGACTGCCTCGATCGCTGGGACCTGGTGGTGCCGGACGACGACCCGACCGTCGATCCCTGACGGCCCGCCTCCAGCCCCGGGGTGAACCCCCATGTCCCCGAGCGCCGCCCGTGGTCTGGTGCTCGGGACCGCCGATGACTGCCAACGGAGATGTTGCGTGATGCCCACCACCCGATCCACCCACTTGCTGCGCCGCCTGGTCGGCCTGGCCGCCGTGCCGGCGTTGCTGCTCACTGCGGCCGCCTGCGGCGACGACGACGACAGCGCCGGCGGAGGCGCCTCGTTCTGCGAGGACGCCCGGGCGCTCGAAGCCAACTTCAGCGACGCCGGCGCCTCGGACGCTGACGCGTTCGGCGATGTGATCGCCGCCTTCAACGAGCTCGATCCGCCGGCGGAGATCGCGGAGGACTGGGAGACGATGCTCGGATCGCTCGAGACACTCTCGGATGCCCAGATCGCCGACCCCGACTCCATCGACGAGAACGACTTCGCCGACGCCCAGGCCGCGTCCGAGCGGGTCACCACGTACATGGAAGAGGAGTGCGGCATCAGCGGCTGACACCGTTCCACCGCGCCGTCCTGCACCAGAGGAGCGCCGCTCGGCCGTCGGGTCGGGCGGCGCTCCTCGCCGTTCTCGGCCAGGTCGCAGTTCCGACCCGATGAAGAACGGGCATCGCCTATGACTTGAGGGGTCATGGACGTCGTCGACTTCGCCTCGTGGTACCGGCGGGAGCACCCGCGGCTCGCGTCCACGCTGGTGGTCGTCGCCGGCGACGTGGGGACCGCCGCCGAAGCGGCCGACGAGGCCTTCGCCCGGGCCTACGAGCGCTGGGACAGGGTCGGGGTCATGGATTCGCCCGGCGGCTGGGCGTACCGCACAGCGCTGAACGTGCTGCACCGCCGGCGCCGCCGTGCCCGGCTGGAGGCGACGCTCCTGCGCCACCACGGCGACCGGCGGGCCGGCGACCTGGCGGGGCCGCCAGTCGACTGGTCGCCCGAGGTGTGGGACGCGCTGCGCCGCCTGCCGGTCCGCGAGCGCATCGCCATGGCGCTGAGGCTGGACCGGCCGTCGAGCGCGCTCGACAGGCGGTGGCGACGGCGCGAAGGTGACCTCGGACGTGGTTCGGTACGGGGCTTTCAGCCACCACCGGAGGGCGGATCATGAGACGTACGCGTTGGGTTGCAAGAGTCGGCGCGCTGATGGCCGCCTCGACGGCGCGGTCGGCATCACGCCGGCCGCGGCAGGAGGGCCGCCGGTCAAGGTGCTCTCGGAGGGGCTGGCATCGCCGAAGGGCCTCGCTACCGTCGAGCAGCACCGGACTTCGCGCGCGCCGGTGCGTCCTACGAGGCCGGCCGGAACTGCACCTCGGGATCGGTGGGAACGGCGCCTTGCGCCAGCCAGCCCAGGATCGACCCATGCCCGGCCGGTCACGCCCTGACATAGCTCGCTGAACGAACGATCCGACTTTGCAGACTCCCGAGAGGGGGACCAGGTGAGGATCTTCAAGATTGCGACGGCATGCGCACTGTGCTCGGTCGCCCTGGCCGTCGGGAGCACGCTGCCGGCGCAAGCTTCGCTGTCCCAGCCTGCAGTGGTGTCGGACAACCCGGCCGATACCACCCCGCACATCGTCCTCAGCGACACGTCGTATGACGTACGCGCCTACGCGCAGGTCGGTCGCACCGTCTATGCCGGTGGCCTGTTCAGTGAGGTGCAGGACCCGGCCAGGACGACCACGTATGCCAGGCAGAACTTCGTCGCCTTCGACAGCGAGACAGGGGTCGTGTCACCGCTCAACCTGTCGTTCGACGGGACGGTGGGCGCCATCGAGGCGACCGCCGATGGGACCGCGCTCTTCATCGCGGGCGCCTTCTCGAGGGTCAACGGGATCACCCGCCGGGGGATCCTCAAGTACGACCTGGTCAACGATCG
The DNA here is from genome assembly GCA_963735395.1 of uncultured Acidimicrobiales bacterium. Lineage (GTDB taxonomy): Bacteria > Actinomycetota > Acidimicrobiia > Acidimicrobiales > VFJN01 > ZC4RG19. The sequence goes on from CAVTKV010000008.1 coordinate 415,059, forward strand.
GGTCGACCCGACCTTCGCGCCGACGGGCATGCGAACGGTGCACGACATCAAGCTCGCCAACGGTTCTGTCATCGCGGCGGGGAACTTCACGAAGAAGCTGATGGCGCTGGACCCGACGACCGGCGCAGACACCGGCGCCATCGCCATCACGGTCGCCGGGATGGTCAACCCGGCCGACGAGACCAGGGTCCGACACATCGCGGTCTCCCCGAACGGCACCCGGTTGGTGGCCACGGGCAACTTCGCCACGGTCAACGGCCAGAGCCGCAGACGGGCCTTCATGCTGAACCTCGGCTCGACCGCGACGCTCAGCACCTGGCACGCCCCCCGCTTCGACGTGACCTGCGTGGCGGGCGGCAGCAGGCTGGAAAGTGCCCAAGGCGTGGATTTCTCTCCCGATGGCTCCTACTTCGTGATCGTCGCGACCGGAGGGCCGACCGGTACCAACGGGGTGTGTGATGCTGCGGCACGGTTCGAGACCGCGAACGTCAGCGCCACGGCCGCGCCGACCTGGATCAACTGGACCGGCGGCGACACCCTCTACAGCGTGGCGGTCACCGGACCGGCCGTGTACGTCGGCGGCCATCAACGCTGGCTGGACAATCCCCAGGGCCACGACTCTGCCGGTCCCGGCGCAGTCGAGCGCCCGGGCATCGGCGCCATCGACCCGGTGACCGGCAAGGCTCTCGCCCTGGAATCCCACCAAGTCCCGCGACCACGGCACCATGGTCCTGTTCGCCACCTCAAGCGGGCTCTGGGTCGGCAGCGACGGCACCAATTTCGGACGCGAAGACCACGCCGGGATCGGCTTCGCCCCGCTGGACCTCGGCCCCACGCCCGACACGACCCGGCCCGACACGTTCATCAACTCGGGCCCGTCGGGCTCCGTGATCCAGCACGTCGGCCACCTTCAGCTTCTCGGCCACCGAGCCGTCGACGTTCCAGTGCCGCCTCGACGGCGCCGCGTTCGCCCCGTGCACATCACCGACGAGCTACGCGAACCTGACCGCCGGCTCGCACACCTTCCAGGTTGCCGCCACCGACGGCTCGTTCAACGTCGACGCGAGCCCGGCGGCGCGGACCTGGACCGTGGTCGCCCCGGCCAGCAACCTGGTCGGAAACCCGGGGTTCGAGGTGGACACGTCCGGTTGGAAGGGCGACGCGTCGACCAACACGCTGAGCCGGGTCGCCGGCGGGCACACGGGCGGTTGGGCCGCAGCGATCTCGAACACCCTGGCCGGCGGTACCTGCGGAATCGACGACAAGCCGAGCTGGGTGAGCGCCACGGAGGCCGGTGCCTACACCGTGAGCATCTGGGCCCGCTCGGACACCCCCGGGCTCACGCTCAAGCTGCGCGTGCGCGAGTACGTGAGCGGCGTGCTGCAGGGGTCGGTCTCGCCGTCGTTGGCGCTGACCTCGTCGTGGCAGCAGGTGACCGCGGTCTACACGCCGGTCGCGCCCGGACCGTCGAGCCTCGACGTCGAGGCATTCACCTCGAACTCACCCGTCGGCGTGTGCTTCCAGGCCGACGACGCATCCATCACCCACTGAGCGGCTGCGACGCATGTCGTCCGCCCGTCACCGTTCGTCGCCTTGACGGGCAGGCGCCGCCGCAGCACCGTCGGGGCATGAGCGGGGTCGAGACCCAGGCCATCGGGCGGCGGTTGTTCCTCGTCAGGGCCGGCCGCGGCGTTATCGGCGTCGCCGTCCTCGGGCTGGCCGCGTGCAGTGCCGACGACGAGGCAGGTGACGCCGGCGGCGAGCCGGCCACCGACCCGCGCGACTCGCTCGGCCCGCCCACCGCCGACCTGCTGGCCCGGGCGAACCTCACCGCCCCGACCGGGGTCGACGACGGCAGCGACGGCAACGGGTACTGGGAGGCCTCGCCCAGCGCCTCCAGGACCTGGGACATGCGGAACTTCACCGCGTCCGGGCACTTCGACTGCGACGCGACCAGCCCGGACACCTACCCGACCGGCCGGTACAACAGCCCGAGCGCGCCGACCAACCACCAGAAGAACTCCCGGCCGATCCAGCTGGGCGACACCACGCCGGCCACCGCCCCGGCGATCATCGGCGCCAAGGTGACCGGCGACCAGTCCACCACGCTGGGCTGGACCGATCTCAAGCACGGCTCCTACATCCAGGGCCTGATCGACGACGGCATGGACCCGGATCTCGCCTACGACGAGATCATCGACAACACCAACATGGACGGCGACCCCCGGGTGTACTTCGCCAGCGGGTCCTGGGCCGTCGTCGACGGCATCCGTTGCCACAACACCTGGGACGGCTTCGGGGTCTACGGCAACGGCACCCGGACCGCCACCGGAACCATCTACATTCGCAACAGCTGGTTCTGGAAGAACCGCGACGACGGCATCGAGAACGACGAGCAGCGCCAGCTGCACCTGTTCGACTGCCTGTTCGAGGACGCGCACTCCCTGCTGTCCACCCGGGCCAACGACGAGACCGGCTCCCCGGTGGCGGCCAACACCCAGAGCGTCGAGAACTGCGTCGTGAAGTTGACCTCCGGACCGGGCGGGCACAAGCAGCCCTCGGACGTGTTCACCTCCGGCTACATCTACAAGATGCAGACCAACTCGCCATACCTGGTGATGCGGAACACGATCATCTCGATGGTCGGGGACTTCAACTCCGCGGACGGCCCGATGCTGCCGGAGCGGTCGGGGGACCTCTACGAGAACGTGACCATCTGCTGGCTGGGCACCGGGGCCTACCCGGGCAACAGCCCGGCCGGAGTCACCGTCGACACCGGTGCCACCGCCCAGAGGCTGATCGACGACGCCGTCACGCGGTGGAAGGCTCGGCACGGCGTCACCGACTTCGACACCGTCGACATGACGCGGATGCTGGCGCCGTACGTTTCGAGTCGGGTGGTGCCAGCAGCCTCGCCGGCAGCCTCGAAGTCGCGGTTGCACACCCGCACGTCGACACGATGACGGCGACCGACGCGGTGGCCGCCGTGATGCGCCCGCCGGACGGCCGTTCCTGCTGAACGAGCTGGCGGCGCACGTCGGTCGTCGGCACAACGCGTTCGTGCTGCACCGGCACGGGGAGCCGGTCGACCACAACGCCTTCGCGCACTGTTGGCGGCGGGCGACGACGGCGGCCGGGATGAAGGGCCTGCGTACCACGCGCTGCGGCACGCGTTCGCCAGCATGCTGATCGCCGGCGGCTGCTCGGCAGGCGCAGTGACCCGGGTCCAGGTCAGAGCGGTCGCGAGGGTCGATCTTCAGCCCTTGAGCAGGAAGTCCTGGTCGTCCTCGTCGAGGAAGAGGGCCACCTCGGCCAGCAGGTCGGGGTGGCGCTCGAGGCCGCCCTCGCCGGGCTGGTCGCCGCCGACCTCGGTGCCGTCGACGATGGCGAACGCCACCTCGCGGGCCCGCTCGACCCACTCGCGGTCGCGGCGTAGCGAGGCGAGCTTGAGGTCGCTGCGGCCCTTCTGGCGCTCGCCCATGATCGTGCCCTCGCCCCGCAGGTCGAGATCGACCTCGGCCAGCGCGAACCCGTCGGTCGTCTTCACGAGGGCGCCGAGGCGGGCCTCGGCCTCGTCGGTGTCCGACGTGCTCACCAGGTAGCACCACGACTGCTCGCTCCCCCGTCCTACCCGACCCCGGAGCTGGTGGAGCTGGGCGATGCCGAAGCGGTCGGCGTCGAGGATGACCATGACCGTGGCGTTGGGCACGTCGACACCGACCTCGATGACGGTGGTGGCCACCAGCACGTCGAGGCGCCCCTCGCGGAACTGGTGCATGGTCGCCTCCTTTTCCGCCGACCCCAGGCGGCCGTGCAGCAACCCCAGGCCCAGGCCGTCCAGCTCGTCGGCCGCGAGCTGGGCGAACGTGTCCTCGGCGGAGCGCACCTCGAGCTTGTCCGATTCCTCGATCAGCGGCGTCACCACATAGGCCTGGCGACCGGCCGCCACCTCGCGCCGCACCGACGCCCACACGTCGGCCTCGTCGGCCTCGGTCTTGGCCCACGACGTGTGGATGGGCTGGCGGCCGGCGGGGAGGGAACGGATCACCGTCACGTCCAGGTCGCCGTACACGGTCATGGCCGCCGTGCGCGGGATGGGGGTGGCGGTCATGACCAGCACGTCGGGAACGGGCCCCCCTCCCGCCTTGTCGCGCAGCGCGGCCCGCTGCTCGACGCCGAAACGGTGCTGCTCGTCGATGACCACCGCGCCGAGCGACCGGAAGTCGACGCCCTCCTGGATGAGCGCATGGGTGCCGATGACGATGTCGACCTCGCCCGCCGCCAGGGCGGCCAGGATGCGGCGCCGCTCGGCCGCCCCGACCTTGTTGGTCAGCAGCTCGACCCGCAGCGGCCGGTCGGCGAACAGCGAGGTGCCGGCGTCGGGCACCTCGACCCCTTCGAGCAGCGCCCGAATGCCGGTCGCGTGCTGGTCGGCCAGCACCTCGGTGGGCGCCATGAACGCCCCCTGATGGCCTCCCTGCACGGCGGTCAGCAGCGTCCACACGGCGACCAGAGTCTTTCCAGCCCCGACATCGCCCTGGAGCAGCCGATGCATGGGGTGGGGCGCGGCCAGGTCGTGGCCGATCTCGGCGATGGCGGCGTGTTGGTCGGCCGTCAGGTCGAAGGGCAGGCGATCGACGAACAGGTCGAGCAACGGCCCGTCCGTCGTCTGGGCGATGCCCCGGGTGGTGAGTTCGATGTGGCGCTTGCGCTGCACGAGGGCGAGCTGCACCCGCAGCAGCTCGTCGAGCACCAGGCGGCGGCGGGCCACCTCCTTGTGGGCCATCGAGTCGGGGGCGTGGATGCCGGCGAACGCCTCGGGCCGCGTCACCAGGTCGTAGCGGTCGAGCACCCAGTCGGGCACCGGGTCGGCCAGGCCGCGGGGCTGCGAGCGGCGCAGCGCCTCGGACACCCAGTCGCCGATCTCCCATGTCGACAGCCCGGCCTTCTCGGACTGCGGGTAGATGGGCACGATCCGGCCGGTGCGGTTGCCGATGAGGTCGACGACGGGGTTGGTCATCTGCCGGCGCCCGTTGAACATCTCGAGCTTGCCGAACAGCGCGACGGTCATGCCCGGGGTGAGCTGGCGCTCGCGCCAGGCCTGGTTGAAGAACGTGACCCGCAAGTGGCCGCTGTCGTCGCTGACCTCGACTGTCACCAGCGTCTTGGGCGGCCGGCCCCGGGTGCGGCGCGACGACGCCCGCTGCACCGTGACGATGACCATCGCCTCCTCGCCCACCACCAGGTCGCGGATGCGTGCCTCGTTGGTGCGGTCGACGTAGCGGCGGGGGTAATAGGTGAGCAGGTCGAGCAGGCTTTCGACACCGATCGACTTCAGTCCCTCGGCCTTGCGGTCGCCCACGCCCTTGAGGCGGGTGACCGTCCACGAGGCCAGCTCGCCGAGGGTGATGGGCCCGTCGCTCATCGGCGCGTTGCCACGCCGCTATTCGACGCCGAACAGATAGGGGTAGAGCGGCTGGCCACCGTGGTGCACCTCGGGCGAGACGCCCGGCCTGTTCTGGTCGAGCCACTCGGTGATGGCCCTGGTGTCCGCGGCGGTGGCCCCCTCGCCCTCGATCACCGTGACGATCTCGTGGTCGTCGGTCACCAGCAGCTCGAGCAGGCGGGTGGCCGCCGCCGCGATCGACGGCTCGACGGCCTTGATGCCGTCGCGGGCGATGCCCAGGTAGTCGCCCTCGGCGATGGGCCCGGCGTCGCTGGTGGAGTCACGCACCGCCTGGGTGACCTCGCCGGCCAGCACGTTCGCCGACAGGGACGCCATCTCCTTGGCGTTCTCGTCGGCCTGCGCCTCGGGGTCGTAGCCCATCAGCGCGGCGAACCCCTCGGCGATGCCCCGGGTGGGCACCACCTTGACCGTGCGGGTGGTGTGGGCGTCGACCTGCTCGGCCACGGGGATGATGTTCTTGTTGTTGGGCAGGATGACGACCTGGTCGGCCGGCACCGCCTCGACCGCCTCGAGCAGATCGGCCGTGGAGGGGTTCATCGACTGGCCGCCGGCCACGATGCCCTGCACGCCCAGGCTGTAGAAGATGCGCTTGATGCCGTCGCCGGCGGCCACGGCCACGACCGCGGTGGTGACCGGCTCGGTGGCGTGGGGTGGCAGCTCGACGATGTCGGCGCCGGTGGCCTCGCGGACCCAGCGCTCCTCCTCGACCTCTTCCATCAGGTCGGTGACCCGGATCTCGCGGGGCCGCCCCGCGTCGACGGCGGCCTCGATGGCGGCCCCGATGTCGTCGGTGTGGATGTGGCAGTTCCAGATGCCGTCGCCACCCACCACGACGATCGAGTCGCCGATGCCGGCCCACACGTCCTTGAAGGCAGGGATGGCCTCGTCGGGCGCCTCGAGGAAGTACATGACCTCGTAGCGCAGGTCGGACACGCTGTCGTGCGCCTCGTCGCCCGTGTGCCGCACCAGGTGGGCGTCGGGGCGGACGGCGCCCTCGCCCACCTGGGGCTCCGGCACCGGGCGCCCGTCGACGACGTGCAGCAACACATCGAGGAGCAGCAGCAAGCCGGTGCCGCCGGCGTCGACCACCCCGGCCTCGGCCAGCACGGGGAGCAGCTCGGGCGTCTTCTCGAGCGCGACCACGCCGGCGCCGCGGGCGGCCTCGACCACGGCGACGAGGCTGGCGTCGGGTGTGGCGGCGACCGCCGCCTCGGCGGCCTCGGCCGACTCGCGGACGACAGTGAGGATCGTGCCCTCGACCGGCCGCATGACGGCCTGGTAGGCGGCGTCGGCCGCAGCCCGCAGCGCCCTGGCGAACGTGGGCCCGTCGGCCGAGCCGGCCTCTTCGATGACCGACACCATGCCCCGCAGGATCTGCGACAGGATGACGCCCGAGTTGCCCCGGGCCCCCATGAGCGACCCGTGGCTGATGGCCTTGCACACCTCGGCCAGGCTTTCACCGGCGGCGTCGAGGTCGCCGCACACCGACACCAACGTGAGCGACATGTTGGTGCCGGTGTCGCCGTCGGGCACCGGGTAGACGTTGAGCCGGTTGATCGGCTCACGGTGCGCGGCCAACGCCTCCTTGTAGGCATGCACGGTCGCCCGCAGGTCGGCGGCCCCCAGGTGGTCGAGCACTGTCACGGAGATGGATGCTAGGTGACGCGGACGGCGCACTCAGTCGGAGCACGGGCCCTGGGCGGGAGGCGTGACACCCGGTGGACGAGTTGTGACCAGGGGCTGGCCGCCAGTACAGTCACTCGGTCCTACCAAGCCCAGTTCTGAGGTGACGCGTCATGGCAGCCGTCTGCGAGGTGTGCGGCAAGCACCCGTCATGGGGCATGAGTGTCAGCCACTCGCACCGGCGTACCAAGCGCCGGTGGAACCCCAACATCCAGCGTGTGCGTGCCCTCGTCAACGGCGCGCCCAAGCGGGTCTCGGTCTGCACCGGCTGCATCAAGGCCGGCAAGGTCCAAAAGCTCGTCCACTAGGCGGGACTGACCCTGCGGCCGCCTGTCGGCACGCACATCGACTCGAGGGCGCCCGCATGGGCGCCCTTGTCGCGTCAGCGGTCAGCGCGCTTTGCGCCCGGATCGGGACGGTCAGATACGGTGACAGGACCCCAACCGCGAGCGAGCCGAGTAGGGAGTCCGACGGTGCAAGGCGTGATCAAGGCGTACGACCCGACGTCCAGAGACGGGATCGTGATGCGTGACACCGACCTCGCCGAGGTCGACCTCGCGCCCGACGCGCTCGAGGGCTCGGTGTTCCGGCTGCTCCGCCAGGGGCAGCGCGTGATCTTCGACCTCGACGGCGAGGGTCGTGCCACGCGGCTGCGGTTGGGGTCGGAGGTCGACATGGGCACGCCGGGGCTCGACCCCGAGCGCTTCCCGCCAGGGGACGACCCGACCTCCGCGTGACCCCGCTCACCCAGGACATCGCCGACCGGAGGATCATGGCTGCAACCACCGCCAACCAGAAGCTCAAGGACTGGGTCGACCGCTGGTCGGGTGTGCTCCAGCCTGATGCGGTCGAGTGGTGCGACGGCTCAGAGGAGGAGTGGGACCGCCTGACGCAGCTGCTCATCGAGGCCGGCAGCCTCGAGCGCCTCGCCGAGGACAAGCGTCCGAACAGCTTCCTCGCCCTGTCCGACCCCGGCGACGTCGCCCGGGTCGAGGACCGCACGTTCATCTGCTCCGAGCGCGAGCAAGACGCGGGCCCCACCAACAACTGGCGGCCACCGGCCGAGATGAGGGACGAGCTCACCAGGTTCTTCACCGGCGCCATGCGGGGCCGCACCCTGTACGTGGTGCCGTTCTCGATGGGACCGCTGGGGTCGCCCATCGCCCACATCGGCGTCCAGCTCACCGACTCCGCCTACGTGGCCATCAACATGCGGATCATGACCCGCATGGGCCAGGGCCCCCTGGACGTGCTGGGCGCGGACGGCGAGTTCGTCCCCTGCCTGCACTCGGTCGGCTACCCGCTGGTCGACGCCGACGGCAACGCCCGTGAGGACGTCGCCTGGCCGTGCGACGCCGACAACAAGTACATCGTCCACTTCCCCGAAACCCGCGAGATCTGGTCCTACGGGTCGGGCTACGGCGGCAACGCCCTGCTGGGCAAGAAGTGCTTCGCGCTGCGCATCGCGTCGACCATGGCCCGCGACGACGGGTGGATGGCCGAGCACATGCTCATCCTCGGCGTCACGCCGCCGGGGGCCGAGAAGCGCTACGTCGCCGCGGCGTTCCCGTCGGCCTGCGGCAAGACCAACATGGCGATGATGATCCCCACCCTGCCGGGGTGGAAGGTCGAGACGGTCGGCGACGACATCGCGTGGATGAAGTTCGGCGACGACGGGCGGCTGTACGCCATCAACCCCGAGGCCGGCTTCTTCGGTGTCGCCCCGGGCACGGGCAACGACACCAACCCCAACGCCATCGCCACGCTGTACGCCAACTCGATCTTCACCAACGTCGCCAAGACCGACGACGGCGACATCTGGTGGGAGGGCCTCTCCGAGCCGCCGGCCCACGCGACCGACTGGACGGGCAACGACTGGACGCCCGCGAGCGACGCCCCGGCGGCGCACCCGAACGCCAGGTTCACCACCCCGGCCTCGCAGTGCCCGTCGATCGCACCCGAGTGGGAAGACCCCCAGGGTGTCCCGATCTCGGCCATCCTGTTCGGCGGCCGTCGGGCCACCAACGTGCCGCTCGTGACCGAGTCGTTCGAGTGGGACCATGGGGTGTTCCTCGGGTCGGTCATGAGCTCGGAGACCACGGCCGCCCAGGCCGGTGCGGTCGGCAAACTGCGGTTCGACCCGTTCGCGATGCTGCCGTTCTGCGGCTACAACATGGGCGACTACTTCGCCCACTGGCTCGAGATCGGCCGGGCCGCGCAGGCCGACAAGCTGCCCAAGCTGTTCCTGGTCAACTGGTTCCGCCGGGGCGAGGACGGCTCGTTCCTCTGGCCGGGTTTCGGCGACAACAGCCGGGTGCTCAAGTGGGTCATCGAGCGGGTGGCCGGCGAGGGCGAGGCGGTCGACACGCCGATCGGGCGGGTCCCGGCCACCGGGGCGCTCGACACGGCCGGACTCGACATCGACGACGCCACACTGGCCAAGCTGGTCGAGGTCGACGCCCAGTCGTGGCGGCAGGAGCTGCCCCAGCTCGACGAGCACTACAAGGGCATCGGCGACAGCGTGCCCTCCGGGCTGCGCGAGCAGCTCGTGGCGCTCGAGAAGCGCCTCGCCGCCGGCTGACGCCCCGCGCGTCGGCCCCCGGATCGGTCGGTGCCGCCCCTGTGGGGCGGCACCGTCGCGTACGGGGCCGGGGCCGGCGGGACCACCGCGGCCGGCAGGTCCGGACATCCACCCGAGGCAACCGTGGTCGGCCGGCCGGACATCCGCTCGAGGCACTGGTGTTCGGCCCTGGACGCTCGAGGCAATCGTCGTCGGGGGCCGACCACCATTGCCTGCAAAGCCGCGGGTGACCACCATTGCCTCGAGCGGGTGCGGTCGAGTGGTCGTCAGACGGTGCCGTCGGCGCTGTAGCTGGCCATCTGGTCGAGCAGCGACATCGCGTCGTCCGGCGCCGGGTGCCCCAGGTCGCGGAACACCGCGGCGACGTTGACCACGAAGCGCTCGCGCTGCCCCAGCCGGGCGTAGTCGCCCAGGTCGATGTCGCGGGCGGCCTCGAGCGGCGTGAGCCCGGCCTCGGCCCGGGGCGCCACCTCGCGCTCGACCCACCGGAAGTAGTCGCGCTCAGCGATCACGGCCGCGGTGTCGCACACGGGCCCGTGACCGGGCACGACGGTGTCGGGCCGCAGGTCGATGATGCGGTCGCACGCCGCCGTCCAGTTGGCCACCGGACCAGCCCAGACGATCGGGTGCCCACCGTTGAACAGGATGTCGCCGGTGAACACCACCCGTTGGGCCGGCACGTGGACGATGACGTCGCCCCGGGTGTGGGCCGGGCCGACCTCGATGAGGTGCACCTCGGTGTCGCCGACTCGCAGGGTCAGCTCGCCGTCGAAGATCGTGGTGGGCGGCACCATCTCGATGTCGCCGAACTCGAACGGCCCGAACATGCGCCGCAGCAGGTCGCCTGTGGCGCCGTCGGGCGGCGACGCCATCACCTGCGCCAGCAGGGACGGCGGCAGGTCGCCCATCTCCTCGGCGCAGCGACGCGAGGCGACGATCTCGGCGTACTGCACGAGCTGGTTGCCCCAGCAGTGGTCGCCGTTGGCGTGCGTGTTGACCACCGTGTCGATCGCCTGCGCCGCAGGCGTGGCCTGGCGCATGGCGTTGAGCATCTCGGCCGTGATCCTGAGATCGAACAGGGTGTCGACGAGCAGCGAGGTCTCGCCGTCGACGACCAGGCCGGCGTTGCTCCACCCCCAGCCGCCGTCGGGCTGCAGGTAGGCGTACACCCCGTCGCCCACCTGGTGGAGTCCCCTGGTGTACGGGAGCGGTGGCACGCCGCCCATGGTCGCGCACGTGGTCCGGGACCGCGTCCGGGTAACGGTTCGAGGGAGCAGAACGCGGGCACTACGATCCGTGGCCAGCCCAGTGGCGTGAGGGAGGCCCGGATGGCAGTCAGCGCGTACATCCTCATCCAGACCGAGGTCGGCAAGGCGGCCCAGGTCGCAGACGAGGTCGGTGGCATCGACGGGGTCGTCTCGGCCGAGGACGTCACCGGCCCCTACGACGTGGTCGCCCGCGCCGAGGCCAGCACCGTCGACGAGCTCGGCAAGATGGTCGTCAGCCGCGTGCAGATGATCGAGGGCATCACCCGCACGCTCACCTGCCCCGTCGTCCATCTCTGACCGAGCGGCGCGCAGGTCAGCGGTTGGGCCCGATGACCATCGCCCTGATGGCCAGCCCCATCAGGAACAGGCCGCCCAGGCCGTAGAGCAGGTACTTGTAGGCGGTGAGCTGCTGCCGGTAGCTGTAGATGATGCCGACCGAGGCGAGCGCGACGAACCCGTAGAACATGTGGAATTGGGGGGCCTCGCGATCTTCGGTGGTGACGAGCAGCACGCCCAGGATGACCTGGGCGACGATCGTCAGCTCGGCCGCCACCGTGAACCACCACAGCGCCCGGTGGCGCAGCGTCGGCAGCCAGTGAGCACCCAGCGCCCAGAGGCCGGCCACGGCGTTCGAGATGACGACGACCCACGCCAGGACGACGTGGGCGTCATGGAGCTCCACCGGCGTGCGGAGTATCAGGCCTTGCCGGGTGACGTCGTCGAGATCTCGTACGACCACAGCTCGCTCGACACCGACACCGGGCCACCCTGCGGGTGCGGCCGGTCGGTGCCCTGGTGGCCGTGGCCGAACGCCGGGCTGTTGACCCAGGCCTGGAACGCGTCTTCGTCGCGCCACCGGGTGATGACCAGCCAGGTCGTGCGGTCGTCGGTGGGCTTGAGCAGCTCGAAGCCCTCGAAGCCCTCCTGGTTGTCGACCGCCCCGGCGCGGGCGGCGAAGCGCTTGCCGAGCTCGTCGCCCGACCCCTCGGGCACGGTGATGGCGTTGATCTTGATCACTGTCACGCGGCCCATCATGCCCCGCCCGCCACCCCCTGCGACCAATGGGCGAATCAGTCGGGCACGAGCCGCCGCCGACGACGTTCGAGCCACATCAGCGCCTCGCGGCGGCTCAGACCGCTGAGCTCGTGCTCGTGGGCGGCCACGAAGCCGACCACGGCGGCCTCGTCGACCTTGCTGTATTCGCGCAGTGCCCAGCCGATCGCCTTGCGGATGAAGAAGTCGCGGTGGTCCGCCCGGGCCAGGCAGGCGGCGAACAGCCAGTCGGCGTCGGTTGACGCCTTCCACCGGTTCATGTGCAACAGCGCCGACCGCGTGAGCCACAGGTGGTCGCCCGCCAGCCAGGCGTCCATGCGGGCCCGCAGCTCCGGGTGGACGCGCACCAGGTCGCCCACCGCCCTGGTGGCGAGCGAGTCGACCGTGTCCCACCACGGCTTCGTTGTCAGCAGGTCCTCGACCGTGTCGATGAAGGCGGCGGACGCGTCGGGGGCCCGGGCGGGCAGGCCCGCGTGCCGGTTGACGAGTCGGCAGGCGAGGTACTGGTGCTCACGTTCCGGGCGTGCCCAGAGGGACTGGGCCGCGTCGACGACCACCGGCTCGGGCAGGGGCCGGGGCAGGTCGGCCGTCGCATCTCGCCAGGCGTCGTCCTGCGCCGGCGCCATGACGCCCAGGAACGGGAACTGGTCGCGCATGTATCGGGCCATCGACGGGGCGCGAGCCGGGTCGGCCCGCTCGGCCAACGTGGCGGCCAGACGACCGGCCAGCTCCGGGCCGCTGACAGCAGCCGACGTGCCGGTCACCGGCTCGCGGTGTCGAGCCCGGCGAAGATGTCCTCGTCACGGTGGTCGGACGGGACGCCGCGCCGGATGAAGAACTCGGTGCCCATCGCCTCGCGGAACACCTCGACGGGCATGGCCAGGAACGGGCCGAGGTCGCCGATCTGCGTCTCGTGGGCACGCATGGACGCGAGCTTGCGCTCGGCCCACGGGCGCACGTCGACCCGGGTCGTGATGATCGCGTCCGGCATGCCGAACACCTGGTCCGGATCGTCGAGGTCGGGCACGTCGTCCCAAGAGACGTCGCCGCCGGCCACCATCTGCTCGATGAACGCCCGGATGTTGTCGCGGCTGACCGTCGCCTCGAGCACCTGCGGCGTGCCCGCCAGCTCCGCGGCACGAACACCGACGCGGTGCACCTGCACGTGGTCGGGGTGGCCGTAGTTGCCGTTCTGGTCGTAGGTCAACAGCACCTCGGCCCGCTCGTCGCGCAGGATGGCGGCCAGTCGCCCGGCGGCCTCGTCGACGTCGGCCTGCCAGAACGAGGCCGGGTCGTCGTTGTCGGGCGTGCCCTGCATGCCCGAGTCGCGGTAGCCCAGGAACTCGACCCGATGGACCCCCAGCGCCGCGGTCGAGCGCATCACCTCGCGGTGGCGGCGCTCGACCAGCGATTCGCCCGGCGCCAACATCCCCTCGGGCGACTCGCCCAGCTCGCCGCGCGTGGCGTAGACGATCACGACCCGGTGGCCGGTGTCGACGGCCTTGGCCAGGGTGCCGCCTGTGGTGATGCACTCGTCGTCGGGGTGGGCGTGGAACGCAACCAGGGTCGCCATCGCCTTCGGTCCTACCACGAACCGATGCCCCACACCGACCGGGTTACGCCCGGGGGGCGGGCGAGGGCGAGCGGTCAGGCGACGGCGCCGGCCTCGCGCAGCTTGGCCAACCGGTCGGCGTCGAAGCCCGCGTCGGTGAGCACCTCGTCGGTGTGCTGGCCGGCGTGCGCCGGGGGGCGCCGGATCTCGCCGGGCGTGCGGCTGAACCGGGGCGCCGGGCCGGGCTGGGTGATGCCCGCAACCTCGACGAACGTGCCCCGCTCGACGTTGTGGGGGTGCTCGATCGCCTCGGGGATGGCCAGGACGGGGGCGAAGCACACGTCGGTGCCCTCCATGAGCTCGCACCATTCGTCGCGGGTCTTCGTGCGGAAGATGGCGGCGAACCGCTCCTTGAGCGCCGGCCAGTGCGTGCGGTCCTGCTGCCAGGGCAGGTCCTCGCCCTCGAGGCCGGTGAGGCGCAGCAGCTCGGCGTAGAACTGGGGCTCGATCGAGCCGATCGAGACGTACTTGCCGTCGGACGTCTCGTAGACGTCGTAGAAGTGGGCGCCCGTGTCCAGCATGTTGGTGCCGCGCTCGTCGTTCCAGATGCCCATGGCCCGGAACGAGTGCGTCATCGTCATGAGCGACGCGGCACCGTCGACCATGGCGGCGTCGATGACCTGGCCCTCGCCCGACCGCTGCGCCTCGAGCAGCGCCGAGACCACGCCGAACGCCAGCAGCAGTCCCCCGCCGCCGAAGTCGCCCACCAGGTTGAGCGGGGGCACCGGTGCCTCGCCCCGGCGGCCGATGGGCTCGAGGGCACCGGCGAGCGAGATGTAGTTGATGTCGTGGCCCGCGGTCGACGCGTACGGCCCGTCCTGACCCCACCCGGTCATGCGGCCGTAGACCAGCTTGGGGTTGCGGGCCAGGCACTCGTCGGGGCCGATGCCCAGGCGCTCGGTCACGCCGGGGCGGAAGCCCTCGATCAGCGCGTCGGCCCGCTCGACCAGCCCGAGCACGACCTCGACGCCGTCCGGGTTCTTGAGGTCGACGCCGACCGAGCGGCGGCCGCGGGCGAGCAGGTCGGCCGGCGGTCGGTCGGGGTCGCCGCCCTGCACGGCCTGGGCGCGGTCGATGCGGATCACGTCCGCCCCCAGGTCGGCGAGCATCATCCCGCAGAACGGGCCGGGGCCGATGCCCGCGATCTCGATGACCGTGATTCCGGCAAGGGGTCCCATCAGTGCTCCAGTCGTGTGGGTGGGTCAGTCGTGGCGGGCGGCAAGGCCCACGAAGGCCTCGATCACCTGGGGCCACAGCGGCCGGGCCAGATCATGGCCCATGCCCTCGACGACGAGCAGCTTGGCGTCGGGCACGACCTCGGCCGTGCGCTCCCCGCCGGTCGGTTGCACCAGCGTGTCGGCGGTGCCGTGGATGACCAGGGTCGGGATGTCGATCCGGGCGAGCCCGGCCGACCGGCTGCCCGAGGCGACGATGGCCGCCAGCTGGCGGGCGGTGCCGGCCGGGTTGTAGCCACGGTCCCACGCCTCGCCGGCGGTGCGACGTAGGAGCTGATCGTCATACAGCTCGGGGCTGCCCCACACCCCGGCGTGGTGAACGGCGGCGTCCTGCAACTGCTCACGGGTCTGGGGCGGCGGCGACATCAGGGCGGTCATGGCCTCGCCCGTCGGCGTGCCGACGTCGGGGTCGCCGGTCGTCGACATGACCGAGGTCATCGTGATCACCCGCTCCGGGTGCTCGATGGCGATGGTCTGGACGATCATGCCCCCCATCGAGACGCCGAAGATGTGCGCCCGCTCGATGCCCAGGTGGTCGAGCACGCCCGTGGCGTCGGCGGCCATGTCGGCCAGCAGGTACGGCACCGCCGGCATGTCGCCGGAGCCCACGGCCCCCATGACGGCGAAGATGTCGACGGGCTGGTCGATGCGGGTGGACTCGCCCATGTCGCGGTTGTCGAACCGCACGACGTGGAAGCCCCGGTCGACGATGCTCTGGCAGAACTCGGGGTCCCAGTGGATCATCTGGCTGCCGAGGCCCATGACCAGCAGCACCGTCGGGTCGGCGGGGTCGCCGAACGTGTCGAAGCAGATCTCGATCCCATTGGCCTGGGCAGTCGGCATGGCGGCCATCGTGTTCGCTCTTGACCGAGGGGTCAAGTCGCTCTCGGGCGAGCATGCCCAAGTGGTGTCCCGCAGAGGTACCACTAGCTTGCGGGGCGTGACGACCTTCGGCGTGCACACCGGGGTGCAGAACACCACCGTGGCCGAGCTGCGCGACCTGTGGGCCGGCGCGGAGGACCTGGGGTTCGAGGCGATCGCCGTGTGGGACCACCTCTACTCGTCGGACCTGGCCACCTACGAGTGCCACGAGGCCGTGTCGATGCACGCCGCCCTCGCCTGCGCCACCACGACCGTCCGCTGCGGCTGCCTCGTCTACTGCGCCGGGTACCGGCACCCCGGCATCCTCGCCAAGGCAGCCGCCACCATCGACCACCTGTCGGGCGGGCGGGCCGAGATCGGCCTGGGCGCCGGCTGGGCCCGGGCCGAGTACGACGCGTTCGGGTTCGCGTTCCCGCCCGTCGGCGAGCGGCTCGACCTGCTCGACGAGTCGGCGGGGGCCGTGCGCAGCCTGCTGCGCCACGGGTCCACCACGCTCGATGGCGCCCACGTGCGCCTCACCGACGCCCGCTGCGAGCCCCGCCCGGTGCAGCCCGAGCTGCCGATCTGGATCGGCGGCGCGGGCGAACGGCGGACGGCCCGGATCGTGGCCCGGCACGGCGACGGATGGAACCTGCCCTTCGTGGCGCCCGACGCGCTGGCGGCCAAGCGCGCCGCGCTCGCCACCCACTGCGCGGACGTCGGCCGCGACCCCTCCGAGATCCGCATCGGCGTGAACGTCATCGTCTGCGACGACGAGGCCACGTTGCAGGCGCAGTTCGGCCCACGGGCCGACGCCGTGCGGCCCGGCGCCGTCGTCGGCACGAGCATCGAGCACACCGCCGCCGCACTGGGCCGCTACGTTGCGGCTGGCGCCGACACCGTGAACGTCGCGCTGCGCGCCCCCTGGAACCCGGGGGCCCTGGAGCGGGCGGCCGCGGCGGTCGCCGCGCTGCGCTGACCCCACCACGCCGCCGAGAGCCTGACCTACCTGACCCATGTCCGACGTCCGCACCGACGAGTTGACCGGCGCCACCGTGGTGATGGCCGGCAGCCGCCAGCACCGCCCCAACCGGCCCAGCGCCTCGTGCCCGTTCTGCGCGGGTGGCACCGAGGCGCCCGATCCCTACGACGTCAAGGCGTTCGTCAACCGGTGGCCGTCGATGCCCGACGACCGCTGCGAGGTGGTGCTCTACACCCCGGATCACGACCTGACCTTCCCCGAGCTGGGCGTCGACGGCGCCCGCCGCGTGGTCGACCTGTGGGCCGAACGCACCACCGCCCTCGGCAGCCGGTCCGACGTGGCCTACGTCTTGGTGTTCGAGAACCGGGGCGAGGAGGTGGGCGCCACCATCGCCCACCCCCACGGCCAGATCTACGCCTACGCCCAGGTACCCGACGTGCCCCTCACCGAGCTGCGGCGCGCCGCCCGGGGCGAGTGCCCCACCTGCGCACCCGTCGACGACGCCCTGGCCGTGGCCACCACCACCGGGTGGCGGGCGTGGGTGCCCGCGGCCAGTGCGTATCCCTACGCGCTGCTGCTCGCGCCCGACGTCCACCGCCCCGACCTGCCGTCCCTCGACGGCCCCCAGCGCGACGGGCTCGCGGCGCTGCTCGTCGACGTGCTGGCCCGGCTCGACCGTCTGTTCGACGCCCCGCTGCCCTACATGCTGTGGATCCACCAGCGTCCGAGCGACGGGGGCACGTGGCCCGAGTCGCACGTGCACGTCCACATCATCTCCCCGATGCGCTCGCCGGGCGTA
Source organism: uncultured Acidimicrobiales bacterium (assembly GCA_963735395.1). GTDB lineage: Bacteria > Actinomycetota > Acidimicrobiia > Acidimicrobiales > VFJN01 > ZC4RG19. The sequence goes on from CAVTKV010000008.1 coordinate 432,600, forward strand.
CAGCGCTACGTTGCCGCTGCCGAGCTGGGCAGCGGCGCCTTCACCAACCCGGTCGTCCCCGAGGACGCCGCAGCCGCACTGCGAGGAGCGTGAATGGGACTGCGAGCGTGGGCACCCGGTCGGGTCAACCTGGTCGGCGACCACACCGACTACATGGGCGGGCTGGCCCTGCCGATGGCGATCGGCCTCGGCACCGAGATCACCGGCGACCGCGGCGGCAACTGGGTGATGCTCGGCTCCGACGGGTTCGAGGGCGTGGCCGAGATCCCGCTCGCGGGCGTCGACGACCCGTCGGCCGTCGAGCCACCCTGGGCCCGGTACGTGGCGGCGGTGGTCGACGAGGTGCGGCCCCGCGACGGGCTGGTGGGCATGGTGCACACGACGCTGCCCGCGGGCAGCGGCCTGGCCTCGTCGGCCGCGCTCGAGGTGGCTGTGGCCACCGCCCTCGGCGCCGACCGGGTCAACCCCGTCGCCGCCGCGCAGGCCTGCCAGCGGGCCGAGGAGCGGGCCGTGGGCGTGCCCTGCGGGCTCATGGACCAGCTGGTCTCGCTGGCGGCCATCGAGGGCATGGCCCTGCGCATCGACTGCGACACGCTCGAGCTCGAGCACGTCGCGTTCCCCGACGATGCCGAGATCGTGGTCATCCACTCGGGCCAGCACCGCGAGCTCAGCGGGTCCGCGTACGCCCAGCGGCGGGCCGAGTGCGAGGCGGCGGAGCAGGTCATCGGTCGCCTGCGCGACGCCGCGCCCATCGACGCCGAAGCGATCGACGACCCTGTGCTGCGCCGCCGCGCTCGCCACGTCACCACCGAGAACGAGCGGGTCGACGCGCTGGCCAGCGCGCTGGCCAAGGGCCAGCTCGCCTACGCGGGCGAGCTGCTGGTGGCCAGCCACGCAAGCATGCGCGACGACTTCGAGGTGTCGACCCCCGTGCTCGACGCGCTGGTCAGCACCGTGCGGGGCGTGCCCGGCGTGTACGGCGCCCGTGTCACCGGCGCCGGCTTCGGGGGCTGCGTGATCGTGCTGTGCAAGCCGAAGACCCGCATCAACGGCCCGGTCGTCTGGCGCGGCCGCCCCGCACCGGGCGCGGTGTTGACCACGACCTGAGGCGGGCCCGCCCCACAGCCGATTTCATCGGCTCACCTGCTCACCTGCGCTCGCAGGCGGGCGACCGCCCTCGGGGTGCGGGCGCCCCACCAGAACAGGTCCTGACCATCGACCAGCACGACGGGGGCCACGTCGGCGAACAGGGGGAGGTGACGCTCGGCGAACGGATACGGCTCGCTGGGGGCCAGCACGACGTCGGGACGACGGTCGCGCACCTCGTCGAGCGTGACCGTCGGGTAGCGGTCCGTGGCGTCGGCGAACACGTTGGCGACGCCGATCGCGGCCAGGAGGGACGAGCCGTACGTCCCGGCCGACAGGGTCATCCACGGCCGCTTCCAGATCGGTACGAAGGCCCGCAGGGCCGGCGCGGGGTCGTCCGCGCCGACGACCCGGTCGATCGCGTCGAGGTCGGCGGCCGCCGCCCCCTCGGCGCCGGCCAGCGCCGCCAGGATGCGCAGGGCCGGGGCGACGTCCTCGAGCCCGTCGATCGACAGCGACGCGGTGACCACCCCGGCGTCGGCCAGCGCGTCGGCATCCTCGCGCCGGTTCTCCTCGACGCACATGACCACCAGGTCGGGGCGCAGGCCGGCGATGGCGGCGACGTCGGGGTCCTTGGTGCCGCCGACATGCGGCAGGTCGGGCTGCTCGCAGAACCTGGTGCACGCCACCGGCGAGACGCCCCAGGCCAGCAGGGTCTCGGTGACCGAGGGGACCAGGCTGACGATCCGCGGCACCCGGGGCGGCGTCACATGCGGTCGAGGAGCTGCTGCTTCTTGGCAGCGAACTCCTCTTCGCTGACCAGGCCCTGCTTGCGCAGCTCGTCGAGCTCTCGGATCTGGGCGGGGATCGAGCTGTCGCGCTCGCCAGCCGCCGTCCCGGCGACCGCAGCCGACATGCCCACCCGATCGAACTTGCGGTTCTCGTTGGCCTCGATCTGCCGGTAGATCTCGTTCTGCACGGCCGACGGGTTGCGCACGTTGGAGAACGCCTGGCGCCCCATCTCGCCTGCCGACTCGATGACCAGGTCGCCCGAGCCCACGATGCGCTCGAAGATCGACTGGCGGAAGAACACCGTGTTGACCCGGTCGAGCGGGATCTCGATGCCGTGCTTGGCCAGCACACCGTGCCGGTAGATCAGCCGGTCGGTGGTGACGACGAAGTTGGTGGTGATCCAGCGCGAGTAGCGCAGGCCGAACCAGAGCAGGAAGCCCAGGATCAGCACCCCGACCGGGACCTGCAGCCACGATATGTCGGTGCCGGCGACGAGCAGGAGGCCGAGCACGAGCGAGCCCACCAGCGCGAACAGCGGCGGCGCGAAGAACCACCAGTGAGGGTGCAGGTCGAGGACGATGTCCTCTTTGTCGTTCAGTAGCTTCCTCGGGAACGGCACGGCCGCAGCGTATCCCTGCCCGCGCGGGTGAGGCAGCCATCCGCCGCGGGTGGACCGGGCACCTTGGTCGATCCACGGACTCAGTCCCAGCCGAGCTCGGTGAGGCGGTGGTCGTCGATGCCGAAGTGGTGGGCGACCTCGTGCACCACCGTGACCGTGACCTGCTCCACGACCTCGTCCTCGGTGGAGCAGATCGCGCAGATCGGCCGGCGGAAGATCGTGATGCGGTCGGGCATGGTCAGGCCCCCGGTGCCGTACCACGCGTCGCGCTCGGTCAGGGGCACGCCCTCGTAGCGGCCGAGCAGCCCGCCGTGGGGAACGCCGTCCTCGACGACGACGGCCACGTTGTCCATGAGACGGGCCAGCTCGTCGGGGATGCCGTCGAGGGCGTCACCGACCAGGCGGTCGAACCGGTCGGGGTCAACCTCGATCACCGCGGGCATGGTAGGTGGCGCTCTAACGTTTGCTGACGTTGACCGCCGACCACCTGCTCCACGACCTCGACGACGCGCAGCGCCAGGCGGTGACCTCGCCCGCCCGGCCGCTGGCCATCCTCGCGCCCGCCGGGTCGGGCAAGACCCGCGTGCTCACCCGTCGCATCGCCTGGCGGGTGGAGTCCGGCGACGCCGACGCCAGCCACGTGCTGGCCCTGACGTTCACCCGACGGGCCGCGGGTGAGCTACGCGACCGCCTGCGCGCGCGTTGGGCCTGCGCCACGGGGTCGCGGCCGGCACGTTCCACGGGGTGGCGTTCGCCCAGCTGCGCTCGCGCTGGGCCGACGAGGGACGCACGCCCCCGGCGTTGCTGGCCCGCAAGGGCCAGGTGCTCGGCGGCGTGGTCGTGGGCGCGCCGGTGACCGTGGCCCAGCTGGCGGGCGAGATCGAGTGGGCCAAGGCTCGGCTGGTGGGGCCCGACGGCTACGCCGAGGCCACGGCCGGCGCCCGGCGCCGCACGCCCGCGCCCGCCGACCGCATCGCGGAGCTGTACCGCACCTACGAGGACGAGAAGCGGCAGGCCCGCATGGTCGACTTCGACGACCTGCTCCGGCTGTGCAGCCACCTGCTCGAGACCGACAGCGCGTTCGCCGCCGCGCAGCGCTGGCGGTTCCAGCACCTGTTCGTCGACGAGTTCCAGGACGTGAACCCGCTGCAGCTGCGGCTGCTCGACGCCTGGCGGGGCACGAGCTACGACCTGTGCGTCGTCGGCGATCCCCACCAGGCGATCTACGGGTGGAACGGTGCGGATGCCGGCTTCCTGCAGGACTTCCGTCGTCTCTACCCGCCGTCCGAGGTCGTCGCCCTGCGCGGCAACTACCGGTCGACGCCACAGATCCTCGATGCGGCCGCCGACGTGCTGCGGCGCGCGAGCATCGACGACCGCCAGGTGCGGGCCACCCGACACGACGGTCCCGCGGTGCGGCTCGAGCGCCACCCCACCGACCGCGACGAGGCCATCGCCATCGCCCGCGCCATCCGTGACAGCCGGGGCCCGAGGTCGTCGTGGTCTGCCCAGGCCGTGCTGGTGCGCACCCACGCCCAGATCGGGCTGATCACCGAAGCCTTGCGGGCCTCCGGCATCCCGCACCGCGTGCGGGGCGGCGACACCTTGCTCGAGCGGCGCGAGGTCCGCGCCGCCCTCGACCTCCTGCGCCGGGCCCGCGGCCCGCTGGCCGCGTGCCTACCCGACATCGAGGCCCTGGTGGCCGACGCCACCGACACGCGGGGCACCGATCCGTTGGGCAGCGACGCGGCGCCCTCCGACGACGGGCCGAGGTCAGGCGGCGGGGCGGGGTCGGGCGCCGCGGCCGACGTCGCCCTGCTCGTGCGGCTCGCCCACGACCACCTGCGCCTCGACCCCGGCGCCACCGCGGTCGGCTTCGTGTCGTGGCTGGTCGCCACCCTGCAGTCCGAGGGCGCCGACGAGCGCCGTGACGCGGTGACCATCGCCACGTTCCACGCGGCCAAGGGCCTCGAGTGGCCGCTCGTCCACCTGGCCGGGCTCGAGGACGGTCTGGTGCCCATCGCCCACGCCCGGACCCAGGCCCAGCGGGGTGAAGAGGCCCGCCTGCTGTACGTGGCCATGACGCGGGCCGAGGACGAGCTGCGCGGCACCTGGGCAGGGCTGCGCACCTTCGGCGGCAAGCCCGTCGAGCGGCGGCTCACCCCCTGGCTCGACGGCCTGTCGACCCGCCAGCGCGAGCGCCCCGACGAGCCCGCCGGGCCACCGCCCGACTGGCGTGTCCGGCTGGCCGAGCAACGTGCCCGGCTGGCGGGCGCCGCTCCCCCGCCGTCGCCCACCCTGGCCGCGCTGCACGCCTGGCGGGACGAGAGCGCCCGCGCCGCCCGCGTCGAGCCCGCCGCACTGGTCGACGATCGCCTGCTCGAGATCATCGCCGAGCGTCATCCCTCCACCCACGACGAGCTGGTCGCCATCCCCGGCATGGGCTCGCTGCTGGCCGCCCGTGTCGGCGACGGCCTGCTCGCCGCCCTCCATGCCCCCACCGGCGTCCCCGCCGGCGATCCGAACTGAGAACACCTGCCCATGGACTTCACGGTCACCCAGAGCTTCGCCGCCGACGCTGACGCGATCGCCCGCGCCTACGCCTCGCCCGACCTCTACGCGCACCTGGTGGGGCTGCCCAAGCTGGGCACCCCCGAGGTGCTCGATCGCCGCGACGACAACGGCTTGGTCCACCTGCAGATCCGCTACCGCTTCGTCGGCGGCCTGTCACCGGCGGTCACCGCGGTGATCGACCCGCGCCGGCTCACGTGGGTCGAGCACAGCACCCACGACCTGGCCGCGCGCACGGTGCGCTACCGACTCGTGCCCGACCACTACCCCGACCGGCTCCAGTCGTCGGGCTCGTGCACCATCACGGCCGACGGCGCCGGCAGCGAGCGCACCGTTTCGGGCCGGCTCAAGGTCAAGGCACTGGTGGTGGGTGGTGCGGTCGAACGAGCCATCGTGTCGGGGCTGCGCGAGCACCTGGTCGACGAGGTGGCGATCGTCGACCGGTTCGCCGCCGGGTCCGCGGCCTGACCCTGGCAGCGGCGGTCATGCAGGGCGCGGTCGCTTGACCGCACGCGGTGCGAGCGCGACAAGTGTCACATGGGCGATCCGCTCGACTTCATCGACGAAAGTGGCTGGCCCTACCCCGACGATGTCGACGCCCGGAAGCCCGAGCCGATCGACGTGCGGTCCGATGCCGACGACGACCTGGTCGCCCTGCACGCGCTGAGCCCGCGGGCGCTCGCCCTGCTCTCGCCGGTCGAACGTGCCGCGATCGCCGCCCGCTTCGGCCTGGACGGCAACGCCCCCCAGACGATGATCGAGCTGGGTGCGTCGCTGGGCCTGTCGCGAGAACGCACCCGGGTCGCGCTGTCCGGCGGCCTCGACAAGCTGCGCGCCGCGCTCTCCGACAGGCAGCTCTGACCGGCGCGGGCCCCCGACAGGGGGACTAGCCCTGGTCGTGGGGGCCGAACTCCTCGTCACGCCGGCGCTGCATCTCGACCACCTTGGTGAAGTCGATCGCGACGAACAGGCCCTCGCCCTCCGCGCACAGCCGCTCCCCCGCGTGCAGCGTGCCGTGCGTGAACGTCTTGCGGCCGGACACCTCGACCACCCGGGCGGCGAACTCCAGCTCGCTGTGCAGGGGCGTGGGGCTGCGGTAGTTGATCGTGAGCCGCGCGGTCATGCCCGGGCGGCCGGCGAGCGACTGGGTCGAGCCCAGCACCTCGTCGAACGCGGCCGCCACGTAGCCGCCGTGCACGCACCCGGGCGGGCCCTCGTAGGCGGACCCGAACGTGACCTTGCCGCGCATGACGTCGTCGTCGGCCCACAGCTCGATCGGCGGGGCCAGGGGGTTGGCCCGGCCGAGCATGGGGCTGTGGTCGAAGAACGCGTGGGGGTCTCGCCCGGCCAGCGGCGACTCGCTGAACCCCTCGTAGAGCGACCCACCGGGGAAGGCGTCGAGGCGCTCGGCCAGCCGCTCGAGCTCGTCGGCGACGGCCGCCAGCTCGTCGTCGGGCGCCGGGCTGCCGTGCAGGCGGTTGATGATGCGCCGCAGTGCGTCACCCGTGCGGTGCATCTCCACCCGGCGGGGCGACGGTTCGGCCGTGGCGAACTCGTTGAGGAAGTCGGGCCACGAGGCCGACCCCGGGGCGGCGATGCGGGCCCGGTCGCCGTCAGCCGTCGGGTCGGCGGGGAGATCAGACATGGTGTCGTCCTAGCGCAGGACGAGGCGGCGATGCGAGTGCTGGGCATCCCCGGCGCCAGCCGGCTCACCCCGACCCGACGAGGTGGGCGTCGCTGCCCGCCGCGGGGTCGGGCCCGCCGTCGGCCTACGCGTCGGGCCGGACGTCGGCCTCGGTGTCGACGTCGACGTCGACGAAGAGCGGGGCGTGGTCGCTGGGCTTCTGGCCCTTGCGGGCGTTGCGGTCGATGAGCGCCCACGTGACCCGGTCGGCCAGGTCGGACGACAGGAGCACCAGGTCGATGCGCATGCCGTGGTGCTTGTGGAAGGCGCCGGCCCGGTAGTCCCACCAACTGAACAGGCCCTCGACGCCGGGGTACTGCTCGCGGAAGGCGTCGCGCAGGCCCAGGGCCTCCAGCTCTGCCACCGCCGCCCGCTCCTCGGGCGTCACGTGGGTCGACCCCTCGAACGCCGCGGGGCTCCACAGGTCGATGTCGTCGGGAGCGACGTTGAAGTCGCCGCACACGGCCCGCCACCCCGGGCCCGCCGGCCCGCCGTGCCCCCCGCCGTGCCCCCCGCCGGAGCTGCCGGCGGGCGGGGCGTCGGTCTGCAGGTGGGCCCGCAGCCGGGCGAGCCACCGGAGCTTGTAGGCGAACTGCTCGTGCCCGACCTCGCGGCCGTTCGGCACGTACACCGACGACACCCGCACCCCGCCGCAGGTGGCGGTGACCAGGCGGGCCTCGTCGTCGGCGGGCTCGCCGTCGGCGAAGCCGGACACCGGGTCGTCCAGGCCCACCCGGCTCAGGATGGCCACACCATTCCATCGCCCCTCGCCGTGGTGGACGCTGGCGTAGCCCCTGGCGTGGAAGTCGAGCGCCGGGAACGCATCATCGGTCTGCTTGGTCTCCTGCAGGCACAACACATCGGGCTGCGCGATGTCGAGCCAGCCGGCCACCCGCTCGATGCGCTCCGCGGTGAGGGAGTTCACGTTCCAGGTGGCGATACGCACGGTCTCGCAACCTACCCGCCGCGCCCGCGGTTCGATCGGGCGGACGGCCTGCCGCGGGCTCAGCCGCCGGCGGCGTCGAGCGGCACCGGCACGGCGAGGTCGTCGGGCGTGGCGTCCGCAGCGGCCCGGCGCCTGGCGGCCTTCCTTGTGGCCGGGGCGGCGGCGGGCGAGTCAGCGTCTCCGCCGGTGGCGCCCGGGCCGGCCGCCGCCTTGGTGGCCGCCTTCCTGGCCGACGGGGCCTTGGCGGTCGACTTCCTGGCAGTCGCTTTCGACGCGGCTTTGGTGGACGCCTTCTTGGCGGACGCGGCCCTGGCGGACGCCTTCTTGGTGGCCGTCGTGGTGGACTGCTTCGTGGCGGATGCCGTTGGGGCGGCGGATGCCCGGACCGGCGCGTCGGTGGCGGACCGCTTCGCCGTGGGTGCCTTCTTGGCGGGCGCCTTCCTCGTCGCGGCCTTGGCCGGGGTCGGCACGGCCGACCGGGCCGGCGCGTCGTCGGGCGCCTCGCCGGTCGCGGCCGGGGTCGGCGCCGCCGTGCGGCCGGAGCCCTTCCTGGACGCCGTGGCCCTGGCCGCCTTCGTGCCCGCGGTCCGCCGGGCCGTGCCCTTGGCGGCGGCCTTCCGCGGCCGTGGACGCGCCGGGCCGGCATCGGTGTCCGAGGCAGAGCCGTCGCCGGTCGACCCGTCGCCGCCGGCCACGCCTGCGGTCACCGCCTCGGCCTCGGTGGCAGGCGCCGACCTGCGGCCCCGCGCCTTGCGCGCCGGAGCCTTGCGGGCGGGCGGCTGGGCCGGCGCCTCTTCGGCCGACTCAACAGCGGGGCCGCCGACATCGTCCGACGTCGCCCCATCGCCTGTGGCCGTCGCGGCGGCCGCCTTGCGCGCCCGCGTGCGCCGGGCGGCGGGCTTCGCCTCGGCCTCAGGCGGCACGTCCGCGGCATCGTGGGCCCCGCCGATCGCCTCGAGCTCGACGGCCTCGAGGTCGGGAGGCTCGACGGCGGCCGCGGGCACGTCCACGACGCCGGGGACCGCGAGGTCGATGCCGCGCCGCGGCGGGTCGATCGACACGACCACGAACCGTCCCTCGTCACCGATCCGCAGCACCTCTCTGGCGCTCCGGGGCGGGGGGTCGGCCAGGTTGCGCAGCGGGAGGTAGGCGCGGGCTGGGCCCACCATCACGTACGCACCGTGCGAGCTGAAGCGCTCGATCACCGCGTCGACCTCGCTGCCGACCGGATGCTGGCCCACGAACTCGATGAACGGCAGGGCCTCGTTGTAGGGGTCGACGCCCTTGGGCGCCCGACCCGAGCCCCCCGAGCGGCCGTCGTTGGACAGCTCGGCAGCCGCCTCGGCCACCGCGGTGGCATCGGCAGCCGGCGCACCTCGTGTCCCGCCCGTGGCTGCAGGCTCCGCGGCCGCTTTGGCCCGCGTGCGCCGCTGGCGCGGCGCCTTGGCCGTGGGCTCGTCCGCCGTCGACGCCTTGCCCGAGACCTTGCGCGCCCTGCCGGACGCCTTGGTCGTGGTCGCGGCCTTTTCGGTCGCCTTGGCCTCCTTGCGTGCCTCGCTCACCGCCCGGCGGCTCGTGGGCCCGCGCACCGGTGCCCGATCCATGAACACCCAGCCCACATGGGGGACGGGCTTGCCGCCGATGAGCCGACCCTTCTCGAACAACCATGGGTACTCGCCGTGGAACTCCTGGAACGAGTCGTTGGACAGGATCGACGCGCCCGCCCGGCGGGCGATCTGCAGGATGAAGGCGTCGCCCCGACCGATGGCACCGGCCGGGGGCGTGATCAGCTCGTTGGCGTTGACGGCGTCCTCGTAGGTCTGACGCTCCTTGCGGTCGATGCGGTTGGGGAAGGTGGCGTCGACCACGACGGTGACGAAGTCCGGCGAGTACTCCTCGATGAACGCCTGCACCGCCTCGTCCAGCTGGGCCAGGCTGGGCGCGTCGCGTCCCTCGGTGGCGATGTTGGAACCGTCGACGATCACGTGGGAGATCTTCATGACAAGCCTGCATTCAACCAAACGGGCGGGAGACTCCGGGGGACGCCCCCGCTAGCGTGCCGAGCGATGACCGACCCGACCGCCGAGGTCACCGACCTGCTGCAACACCTCATCCGCAACGTCTGCGTCAACGACGGCTCGCGCGGATCGGGGAACGAGGTCCGCAGCGCGGATCTGCTGGCAGGTTACTTCGACGGCTCCGGCGTCGACACCGAGCGCTACGAGCCGGCGCCCGGCCGCACCAGCCTGGTCGTCCGCATCGAGGGCCGCCGGGCAGACGCCCCCACGCTGCTCCTCATGGGCCACACCGACGTGGTGCCGGCCAACGAGAGCCGGTGGCGGCACGACCCGTTCGGCGGCGACCTGGTCGACGGCGAGGTCTGGGGCCGGGGCGCCATCGACATGCTCAACCTCACCGCCTCGATGGCCGTGGCCACCCGGCGGCTCGCCACCGACGGCTTCCGCCCCGACGGCACGCTCATCTACCTGGCAGTGGCCGACGAGGAGGCGCTCGGCACCTGGGGCGCCGACCACCTGAGCCGGCACGAGCTCGATGCCATCGGGGCCGACTACGTGATCACCGAGTCGGGCGGCATCCCCGTGGCGGGCGGCGACGGCGACCTGCGACTGCCGGTGCTGGTGGGCGAAAAGGGGTCGTGCTGGTGCACGCTGCGGGTCACGGGCACGCCGGGGCACGCATCGCTTCCCTACGAGACCGACAACGCCCTGGTCACCGCCGCACGAGTGGTGCAGCGCCTGGCCGACCACCGGCCCGAGACCCGCATCGACGAGACCTGGCGCCGGTTCCTGGCGGGCATGGCCCTGCCCGACGAGATCGCGGCCCCGCTGCTCGACCCGGATCGGCTGGTGGGTGCGCTGGCCGACCTGCCCCTGGGCATGGCCCGCCAGTTCCACGCCTGCACCCACACGACCATCGCCCCCACCATCGCCCACGGGGGAACCAAGACCAACGTCATCCCCGACCAGGTCGACCTGCAGCTCGACATCCGCACGCTGCCGGGCCAGACGCTGCCCGACGTGCAGGCGATCCTCGATCAGGCCCTCGGCGACCTGGCCGACCGCGTCGAGATGATCGAGGTCCACGACGACCCGTCGACCCGCTCGCCCGCCGACACGCCGCTGTGGGACACGCTCGCCCGCACCACCCAGGCGTTCTACGCCGGCAGCCACCTGGTGCCCATGCTCAGCGTGGGGGCCACCGACGCCCGCTTCTTCCGCCGCGTGGGCGCGACCGCGTACGGCTTCGGCCTGTTCAGCCAGAAGCTCACGTTCGAGGACTTCGGCCGCATGTTCCACGGCGACGACGAGCGGGTCGACGTCGAGTCGCTCCGCCTGTCGACCGAGTTGTGGCAGGCGGTGGCGCGCGACCTGCTGGCGGGGTGACCACGGCGGGTGGGCCACTCTCCGCCAGATCAGCCCCACCCCGGGTCGAACGAGAACACGATGCTGTCGGCTGTCGCCCGTGTGCCGGCGAGGTCGTCGCTCCAGAACGTGATCAGCCATACCGAGTCCAGGCCGCTGACGACAAAGCGCACGCCGCTCATCGCGCCGCCGGCCACGGTGAGCTCGAACCACGAGATCTCGCCGTAGGGCCCCGGCATCCGGCCCTCTGCGCCCAACGTGGCCCCGTCGCTGGCGGTCTTGGCCGCGACGGTCAGGTCGTCGAGGCCGACGACGGCGGGATCGACGCCCACCAGGCCCTCGACGACGAGGACATGGTGGGGCAACACCGTGTCGAAGCCCTCGGGATCGAGCGCGAGCATCCGGGTCTGCGGGGTGACCAGCGCGGCCTCGACGGCCTCGGTCCGGGTCGCGGCGTCAGGGTCGCCAGGGAACATCTGGTCACCGACAGCCGCGGACCCCGAGCCGGGGTAGCCCGCCACCCAGGTGGACGGGAGGTCGAGGCTGAAGCTGCCGTCCGGCGCCTCGACTCGGGCGGCCGACGCCATCGGGTCGGCCGGTACGGCTGGCGGTTCGCTCGTTTCCGGTGCGGCGGATGGCGCACTCGTGTCCAGGTCCGGTCGCTGCGGCGGGTCATCGCCGGCCGACCGCGAGCCGTTGGCGCGCTCGGTGTCCGGCCCCGAGTCGGACGTCGCCACAGCCACCGCGCCGAGGCCGATCGCACACACCGCCAACGCACCGGCGACGATCAGCCCGACGTTGCGCCGGCGCGGGACGCCGGGGTCGGGTGGCACCGGCGGGGCCCATGGACCGTCGACCGCGGGCCGATCGGTCACTGGCGGTGCGACCCCGGCGGCCGGCGGGCTCTGCTGATCGTCGCCACCGCCTGGAACGACCCACCCGTCCGTGCTGCTCATCTGGCGGGGGACGCTACTCGCTTGGTCATACCCGCCCTAGGCTTCGCAACCCATGTCCGTGCGTGCCGTGATCTTCGACTTCGGTGGAGTCATCCTCACCAGTCCGTTCGAGGCCTTCGCGCGCTACGAGGCCGACAACGACCTGCCGCCCGGGCTCCTCCGCCGGCTCAACGCCAGCGACCCGGACACCAACGCGTGGGCCCGCCTCGAGCGCAGCGAGGTCGACCTCGCGGGCTTCGCCGCCCTGTTCGAGGCCGAGGCCCTCGCGGCCGGCCACGCGGTCGACGGCCGGGCGGTGCTGGATCTGCTCGTCGGCAGGCTCCGGCCGCAGATGGTCGAGGCGCTGCGACGGTGCCACGACCGTCTCAAGACGGCGCTGCTCACGAACAACTTCGTCGCCGCCGACGACGGCCATGACGGTGCTCGGGAGGCGGGGCCCATGGGCGAGGTGCTGGGCCACTTCGACGTCATCGTCGAGTCGAGCCGGGTCGCCCTGCGCAAGCCCGACCCCGCCATCTACCGCCTGGTGTGCGACGAGCTGGGCGTCGAGCCCGCCGAGTCGGTGTTCCTCGACGACCTGGGCATCAACCTCAAGCCGGCCCGGGCGATGGGCATGGCCACCATCAAGGTGACCGATCCCGACACGGCCATCGCCCAGCTCGAAGAGGTCGTCGGCTTTCCACTGGCGTGATGGAGCAACCCACGGCGTTTCCGAGGTGAGGTCTTCCGCTAGATCGACGAAGGCCCGCACCTGTCGGTGCGGGCCTCCTTCGCTGAGGCGGATCTGCTGGAGCCGAGGGCCGGCGGGCGGTCAGCCCGTCGCCTGGAGCGACTCGTACTCCTCGCCCGTGTCCTGCCAGTCCTCGAACTGGATGACGCCCATCTCGGTGAACTTGGTGCGCAGCCAGCCCTCGCCGGCGTCGAGCAGGCCCAGCTTCTTGCAGTTGGGCACGATCTTGCTGAAGAGCATCTGCTGGAACATGTCACGACCCGGGTCGCGGCAGCACCATCGGCAGGATCTCGCCCGGCTTGATGCCCATGCGCTCCCACACCTCCTGCTGCAGGAACCGGTCACGCATGCGGACGGCCGCCTCGAAGGCGAACTCCTGGCGCTCGCGCAGCTCGGCGTCGCTCAGCTCGGCGTAGTACTCCTTCAGCGACAGCACGCCGAAGGCCACGTGGCGGGCCTCGTCGGACATGACGTAGCGCAGGAGCTGCTTCAGCAGCGGGTCCGGCGTCATCTGCTGCATGAACCCGAAGGCGGCCAGCGCCAGGCCCTCGACCATGATCTGCATGCCCAGGTAGGTCATGTCCCAGCGGCTGTCGGCGATGATGTCGTCGAGCAGCAGCTTGAGGTGGGCGTTGATCGGGTAGAAGCCGTTCTGCTTCTCCTGCAGGTACTTGGCGAACACCTCGACGTGCCGTGCCTCGTCCATGACCTGGGTCGACGCGTAGTACTTGGCGTCGATCCACGGCACCGTCTCGACGATCTTGGCCGTGCACAGCAGCGCACCCTGCTCGCCGTGCATGAACTGCGACAGCGTCCAGTTGTCCATCTCGATGGACAGGTCGATGAAGTCCTTCTCGGTGAACTTCTCGAGCGGCGTGCCGGTGACGTCGGTCTCGAACTCGGCGAACTGCAGGCGCTGTAGCGCGGCGTTCTTCTCGAGGTCGACGTCGGTGTCCCACGGCAGGTCGGTCTCGCCGTTCCACTGCGCGCCCTTGGCCTTCTCGTAGAGCTTGTTGAGCGCCGGGCGGGCGCCCTTCTCGTAGTCCCACGTGAAGATGGCGTCGGCGTTGTCCTCGACCGTGTGGATGGCCTCGTTCACGTCGGTGTTGCTGACCGAGAGGATGGCCTCGAGGTCGTTGATCTCGTCTCGGCCGATGATCTCGGCGTTGGCGGAGTACTCGTCGAGCGCCATGGGTCCCCCTCGTTCGGGTGGCTCGTGTGCGGGACGGCAGACCGGCCGCAACCCGCGTGGATAACGACCATTATCGACGAGCCGGCAAGAGAACGGAAGGCCAGGAGTTTGTGACCTTGGTCACCTGACCGACGCCTGGTCCACGCTGAGCGCCGCGTCGATGATCGCTTCCTGCTCCTGGACGTGGATCGTGTGCGAGCCCGTGGCGGGACTGCCCGACTCGTAGCGGCTCACCCGCAGGACCGTGTGGGTCTCGGCGAAGCGCTCGGCCAGCCGGTCCTGGGCGAAGGCCCAGGCGCCCATGTTGGCCGGCTCCTCCTGGAGCCAGACGATCTCGCCGGGCGTCCGGGTAGCGGGCGACGACCTCGTCGAGCTGGTCGTACGGCCACGGGTAGAGCTGCTCGACCCGCACGACCGCCACCGGCGCCGCCACGCTTGTCGCGCTCGGCCAGCGCCTCCTGCGCCGACCTTGCCCGAGCACAGCACGATGCGGCGCACGCGTCGACGGGTCGTCGACGCCGCGGGTCGTCGAGCACCTCGCGGAAGCGAGCCGCCGGTCAGCTCGTCGATCGGCGACCGGGCCGCCTTGGCCCGCAGCAGCGACTTGGGCGTGAACACGACCAGCGGCTTGCGCATCGTCGCGGTGCATCTGCCGGCGCAGCAGGTGGAAGTACTGCGCCGGCGGTCGTGGCGTTGCACGACCTGCATGTTGTCCTCGGCGCACAGCGTCAGGAACCGCTCGATGCGCGCCGGAGCTGTGCTCGGGCCCCTGGCCCTCGTACCCGTGGGGCAGCAGCAGCACCAGGCCGCGAGGTCTGGTCCCACTTGTCCTCGGCCGCGACCAGGAACTGGTCGATGATCGAGCTGCGCGCCGTTGACGAAGTCGCCGAACTGCGCCTCCCAGCACACCAGCGCGTCCTTGTTGGCGACCGAGTAGCCGTACTCGAAGCCCGAGCGCCGCGTACTCGGACAGCAGCGAGTCGTAGATCCAGAACTTGCCCTGCTCCGGACCGAGGTGCGCGAGCGGCGCGCACTCGCGCGCCGGTCGTCGTGGTCGACCAGCACGGCGTGGCGCTGGCTGAACGTGCCGCGCCGCGAGTCCTGGCCGGCGAGGCGGATGTCGGTGCCCTCGAGCGAGCAGCGAGCCGAAGGCCAGGGCCTCGGCCGAGCGCCCAGTCGACCTCGCCGTCCTCGCGGACCATCGTGTCGCGGGCCGTCGAACTGCTTGGCCAGCTTGGGGTGGACGTTGAAGTCGTCGGGCCAGCCGCCCAGCGTGTCGTAGATGCGGTCGAGCACGGCCCGGTCGACGCCGGTCTCGACCGGCGGCAGGCACACCGATCGGCGGCGGCGGCTCGGCGGCCCGCAGGTTGGACGGCGGGGCGGACTGGCGGGTCTCGTCGAGCGCCTGCTGCAGCCTGCGTCTGGAAGTCGTCGAGAGCCTGCTCGGCCTCGTCGAGGGTGAGCTGGCCCCGCTTGACCAGCGACTCGGTGAAGAGCTTGCGCACCGACCGCCGCTCGTCGATCTTGGCGTACATCAGGGGCTGGGTGTAGCTGGGGTCGTCGCCCTCGTTGTGCCCGTAGCGCCGGTAGCTGACCATGTCGATGACCACGTCCTTGTGGAACCTCTGCCGGTAGGCGTAGGCCAGCCGCGCCACCCGCACGCACGCCTCGGGGTCGTCGCCGTTGACGTGGAGGATCGGGGCCTGGACGATCTTGGCCGACGTCGGTGGAGTAGAAGCCCGACCGGGCGGCCTCGGGCGTGGTGGTGAACCCGATCTGGTTGTTGACCACGATGTGGATGGTGCCGCCGACGCGGTAGCCCTTGATGTCGCTCATGTTGAGCGTCTCGGCCACGACGCCCTGGCCGGCGAAGGCGGCGTCGCCGTGCATCAGGATGGGCAGCACCGAGTAGGCGTCGGGCAGCGTTGATCTGGTCCTGGCGGGCCCGCACCATGCCCTCGACCACGGGGTCGACGGCCTCGAGGTGGCTGGGGTTGGCCGCCAGCTCGACCGAGATGCTCGTTGCCCGCCCGGCTCTGGAACTTGCCGGCCTGGCCCAGGTGGTACTTCACGTCGCCCGAGCCCTGGACGGCCGTCGGGGTCGAGCGTGCCCTCGAACTCCTTGAACACCTGGTCGTAGTTCTTGCCGACGATGTTGGCCAGCACGTTGAGCCGACCGCGGTGGGGCATGCCCATGACGGCGCCGTCGAGCTCGTCGTCGGCGGCCGCCTCGAGGATGGCGTCGAGGATCGGGATCAGGCTCTCGCCGCCCTCGATGCCGAAACGCTTCTGGCCGATCCACTTGGTGCCCAGGAACTTCTCGAACGCCTCGGCCGCGTTGAGCCGGTCGAGGATGTAGCGCTGGTCCTCGACGTCGAGCTGCTGCTCGCTCTGGCTCTCGACGTGCTCCTGGATCCAGTGCTGCTCGTCGAGGTCCTGGATGTGCATGTACTCGATGCCGGTGGTGCGGCAGTAGGCGTCGCGCAGGACCCGCAGGATCTCGCTGAGCGATCGCCTTGTCCTTGCCGCCCAGCCCGCCGGTGAGGAACTCGCGGTCGAGGTCCCAGATGGTGAGCCCGTAGGTGGCGGGGTCGAGCTCGGGCGCCATGCGCGGCTCCTTCCACCGCAGCGGGTCGAGGTCGGCGATGAGGTGGCCGCGCACCCGGTAGACCCGGATGAGGGTGGCCACGGCCATCTGCTTCTCGAGCGCCGTCTGCTCGTGGTCGAGCGGGTTGACGTCTCGCCGCCACTTGATGGCCTCGTAGGGCACGCCCAGGCTCGTGAAGATGTCGTCGTAGAACCCGTCGCCGCCCAGCAGCAGCTCTTCCAGCCGCTTGAGGAAGATGCCCGACTCGGCGCCCTGGATGATGCGGTGGTCGTAGGTCGACGTGACGGTGATGACCTTGGATGCGCCCAGGTCGGCGAGCATGACCGGGTCGGCGCCCCGCCACTCGGCCGGGAAGTCGATGGCGCCGACGCCGACGATGACGCCCTGGCCCGGCATGAGCCGCGGCACCGACTGCTTCGTGCCGATGGTTCCCGGGTTGGTGAGGGTGATGGTGGCGCCGGCGAAGTCGTCGACGGTCAGCTTGTTGGAGCGGACCTTGCGGATGATGTCCTCGTAGCTGCCCCAGAAGGCCCGGAAGTCGAGCGTGTCGGCGTCGCGGATGACGGGGACCAGCAGGCTGCGGCTGCCGTCGGACTTCTCGACGTCCACGGCCAGGCCCATGCCGACGTGGTCGTGGCGGATGACGCGGGGCTTGCCGTCGTCGCCCGTGAGGTACGTCGAGTTCATGCGGGGCACGGTCTCGGAGATCGCCCGGACGATGGCGTAGCCGATGATGTGGGTGAAGCTGACCTTGCCGCCCCGGGTGCGGCCCAGGTAGCCGTTGATCACCCGGCGGTTGACCTCGAGCAGCTTGGCGGGGATGTCGCGGAAGCTGGTGGCCGTGGGTACGCCCAGGCTGGCTTCCATGTTCTCGACGATGCGGGCGGCGGCGCCCCGCAGCGGCTCGCCCGGGGCGTCGGCATCCTTGCCCTTGGCCTTCTTCGGCTTGGCGGCGGCGGGCGCGTCGGCCTTGGCCGCGGGCACGTCGGCCATGGCGGCGGGGACCGTCGCCGGCGCGGAGGGAGCCGGGGCGAGGTTGCTGGACGCGCCCGTGGTCGCGCCATTGGTGGCGGCGATGCCGCCGTTGCCCGCCTGGGCCTGCACGCCATCGGTGGGCGTCGGAGGCGCCATGTGGTCGGCATCGCGGCGGTAGTCAGCGAAGAAGTCGCGCCAGCTCTCGCTCACCGAGCCCGGATCGTCGAGGTACTGCTCGTACATCTCGTCGACGAGCCAGGCGTTGGGACCCAGCGCAGCGGTTGATTGCGGTTCGTCACCCACGTTTCGATCGTACCGGCCCGCACCCCCTCGAACCAGGCCGCGACGGCCCGCGCCGGGTGCCGGCAATCGCACGTCGTCATCCCGCAGCCGGCGGGCCCCGGACACCTGGCCAGGATGTCGTCGCCGTGCCTGAACCGTGTTCACACGATGATTCCGCGGACGTCCAGGACCGGCCTGAGCAGCGCTTCGGTGCCGTCGCGGATGTGCTGCTGGTGAACCCAGCGCTCCCTCCTCCGAGCCCAGCCCGGGGCATCCGTGAGCTGCATTCCGACAGTGTGGTCCCGTTCCCAGAACGGTTGCGCGAGTTGCTCGCCTAGCCCTTTCGGAGCTCCTTGACCGCGGGGCCGCCGACACGGCGAGCCGCGGGGTCGTCGGACCCCGCCAGGCGCTCGGCAACCGCGAGGGCATCGGCGGTGAGCGACGGTCGTCGCTTGCCGATGGCCCGCAACGCCATGCCGACCGCCTTGTTCACCAGGTGGCGATCGTCACCCGCCTCACGCTCGATGAGCTGCAGGCCGCGCACGAAGCGGTCGTCGCCGGCCTCCCGGTCGTGGAGGGCGAGGCTCCACAGCAGGGCGAACGCGGCGCGCTTCTCGAACTCGCGATCGCGGCCGGCCCATTCGTCGACCTTCGACCACGCGTACGAGGTGCGGTCGAACAGGTTGAAGCACACGGTGTCGACGATCGCCCAGTTGTCGAACGCCATGCACCAGGCGTCCATCTGATCGGCGGTGACGGCCTTCGGATCGTCGACCAAAGCCGCCACGATCCGAGCCTCGTACCAGCCGCTCGCCCACAGCTCGACCGCCAGGCCGTGGTCGGTCCCCAGTCGTTTGGCCAGGACCTTCATCCGAGCCATCGGTACGCCCCAGGCGCGCTCGGTGTGGATCCCGTAGCGAGGGCCCATGGCCTCGCGGGTGGCCGGGTCGCTCTCGGACTCGAGCCAGTCGAGAGCCTCCCGCGCCGAGGCGCCCGGGGGACGTTCCGGCTCGTCGAGCGGCATCGCCGGATCGTACAGCGAGGCCCGGTGGCGCCCGCCTGGTCGAGCAACGAACGACGCTGCAGCACCGGCGGGGACCGAAATGGTTGCCCCCTCCAACCATCTCGGTCCCCGCGAGTCCCGAGATCGGCTCGGACGTCGTGACCGCATGAGCTGGGTGGCGAATCGGGCACGCCCACGCAGGGTCGTGACTCGGCCTACCGCTATGTCGTCACGCGCTCCAGCCGCACGGCGCACTGCTTGTAGTTGGGCTCCCGGGAGATGGGGTCGAACTCGTCGACGGTGAGCCGGTTGGCGCAGCGCTCGTCCCAGTGGAACGGGACGAACACCTCGCCGGCACGCACGATCGCGGTGACCCGCACCCGGATGCGGTCGACCGCGCCCCGCTGCCGAGACGACGCGCACCAGGTCGCCCGAGCGGACGCCGCAGCGCGTCGGCGTCGGCGGGGTGGACCTCGACCCAGCGCCTCGGGCGCGAGCCGCTCGAGGATCGGCGACCCGGCCGGTCTTCGTGCGGGTGTGCCAGTGCTCGACGGTGCGCCCGGTGTTGAGCAGCAAGCGGATACCGCGGGCGGGGCCGGTCGCGGATCGGCTCGGGCTCGACGCACGCGGAGCTGCGCCCTGCCCGTCGGCGGTCGGGAAGCGCCCGTCGGCGTAGAGCCGCGGCGTGCCCGCCGAGCGGGACCGACGGGTCGTCGGCGGGCACGGCCACTGCACGCCGCCGGCCGCGTCGATGCGCTCGCAGGTGATGCCGCTGTAGTCGCACAGGCGGCCCGCCGACACCCGCCGCCACTCGTCGAAGGCGTCGGCCGGCGACGTCCACCCGGCGAAGAGCTCGTCGCGCACCCCCAGGCGGTCGGCGAGCGCGAGGACGATGTCGAAGTCGGCCCGGGCCTCGCCCGGCGGCGTCGACGGCCGCCCGCACCCGCGACACCCGCCGCTCGCTGTTCGTGAACGTGCCGTCCTTCTCGCCCCAGATGGCGGCGGGCAGCACGACGTCGGCCAGCGCGGTGGTCGGCGTCTCGAAGCCGTCCTGCACGACGAGCAGGTCGAGCCGGCCGAGGGCGTGCTCGAGCACCTCGCGGTTGGGGAACGACACGACCGGGTTGGTGCCGATGATCCACAGGCCCTTGATGCTGGCCGTCGATGACCGCGTTGATGATGTCGGGGTAGGCGCGGCCCCGCTCGGCGGGCAGGCGCTCCTCGTCGACGCCCCAGCAGCGCGGCCAGCTCGCGCCGGGCGCGCCGGGTCGTCGTAGGCGCGGTAGCCGGGCATCGACGCGGTGAAGCCCGGTCTCGCGGGTGCCCATGGCGTTGCACTGGCCGGTGATCGAGAACGGCGCCGCGCCCGGCCGGCCGATGTTGCCGGTGAGCAGGCACAGCGTGTTGAGCAGGGTGACGGTCTCGGTGCCCTGCACGGAGTGGTTGACGCCCATCGTCCACGCGACCAGCGCACCGCTCGGCGCTGCCCGATGGCGAGCGCGGCGCGCGCGGACGTCGTCGGCGCGATGCCGCACTCGTCGCCGACCCGCTCGACGGTCGAACGCCTGCGAGGTGGTCGAGCAGCTCGTCGAGCCCGTCGGTGTGCGGCGCGACGTAGCTCGAGGTCGACCAGGCCCTCGTCGAGCAGGACGCGGAGGATGCCGTTGAGCAGCGCGATGTCGGTGCGCGGCCGCACCGCGAGGTGCACGTCGGCGATCATCGCCGTCTTGGTGACCCGCGGGTCGACCGACGATGACCGTCGCGTCGCGGTTGTCCAGCACCCGCGGGCACGAGCAGCGGGTGGTTGTCGGCGATGTTGGCGCCGACCAGCAGCACGATGACGTCGGCCAGCTCGAGGTCGTCGTAGCAGCCGGGCGGGCCGTCGCTGCCGAAGCTGAGCTTGTAGCCCGACACCGCCGACTGGCCATGCACAGCGTGGTGTTGCCGTCGAAGTGGCGGAGGCCCATGCCCGAGCCGCACGAGCTTGCCGAGCGCGTAGAACTCCTCGGTGACGAGCTGACCGGTCGACAGCACGGCCACCGACTCCGGGGCCGTGCTCGTCGATCAGCCGGCGGAACGTCCGTCGACCATCGCGGTCGAGCGCGGCGTCCCACGTGGCCGGCCGCCCGTCGACCGATCGGGTGGCGTCAGCCGGCCGCGGCGCCGCGATCGTGTGGTGCTCGGACAGGCCCTTCGGGCAGAGGCGGCCGCGGTTGACCGGGTGGTCGGGGTCGCCCTGCGACCGCGACGGCCGTGCCGTCGCGGACGCCGAGCAGCATCCCGCAGCCGACCGAGCAGTAGCCGCACGTGGTGCGCACCCACCGGTCGGCGCGCGCGCGACTGCGTGCACCGGGACCCGAACCGCTCGTCGTCGCTCGTAGCGTGTAGCGGTCGCCGCCGTGGTCGAGCGCCGAGCAGCGGCCGCCGACGCTCGGAGCGTCATCGCGTCACGGTGCACGCCGCCGCGCCGCGCCAGAACGACCCGGGCATGTTGCAGCGGCACGACGCGTGACGTAGAAGAGCCAGCGGCCGACCAGCTCGCCGACCGGCGACTGCCAGCGGCGAGCCGCCAGCGGCGCACCCAGCGAGCGCGGCGACGCACCGCCGGCGACGCCAGGGCCGCACGCGAACACGCCGTGAGCCAGCGCGAACCGGTGCGAGCGTGAGCGGCCACGGTGCCGCGGCACTCGACGTCGCGGGTCGCGTCGCGCAGCCGGACGCAGGTTGGCGACCGCAGGCGGCGAGCTGGCCGCCGACCGCCGCCGCGGCCACCGCCGGGTGGCCGGTGAGCAGCGGGCCGATCGCCAGCCGCGGTGGCGCAGAAGCGCGACGACCGTGAGCGGCGAGTTCCACGCCGGCCGGCCCGGCACGACGTAGAGCCGGGCCGCCGGCGTACACGCCCGCCGACGCCGACGACCGCGGCGACCGGCGGCCAGCGCCGGCGACCAGCGACCGCGGCAGCCGGCCAGCCCGGCGTAGAGCGCCGAACAGCGCGCACCTCGCGGCTGCAGCCACGACCGGCGCAGGTTGCGGAGCGCCTTCCACGGCGTGCGCCGGGCGGCCGAGGTGGAGCGAGCGAGCCGGCCGAGCGCGCCGCCGGCGACGGCCGGCCGCGACCAGCCGATCGGCCAGCGTCGGTCGCCGTCAGCGCTGACGCCCACGCGCCACCTGGGTGAGGAGCGTGAGCCACACGAGCGGCCAGTGCGGGTGCTCGGGCTGCAGGTCCCAGTCGCTCGCCGCGAACGTCTCGGCCGGCACGTCGGCGGGCAGCATCGATGCGGGTCGTCGACAGCGTGAGCTCGGACGACGGGCAGGTGGGGCGCGTCGGCCTCGGCGTGATCGGCGCGCCACGCCTCGACGTCGACCTTCTCGACGGTGATGGCGTGGGTCGGGCAGGCGCCGACGCACGCCGGGCGTCGAGCCCGTCCTCGAGCCGGGGCAGGCACATGTCGCACTTCGTGACGATGCGCCGGTCGGGCTGGAACACCGGCACCGAGTACGGGCAGTTCCAGGTGCAGTACTGGCAGCCGATGCAGTCGTCGGCGTGGTGGGCGACGACGCCGTTGTCGAGCTTCTCGTAGGCGTTCGGTCGGGCAGCCCTCGAGGCAGGCCGGCTCGAGGCAGTGGTTGCACGACATCGACAGGTGGAAGCGCTGCGTGTCGGGGAAGCTCGCCGCCCTCGATCTCGCCGACCCGCCGCCACGACGGTGCCGGCGGGCAGGCCGTTCTGCTCGGCGCAGGCGACCTCGCAGGAGTGGCAGCCGATGCACGACGTCCATGTCGAACGCGAAGCGGTACTGCTCGCCGGCGTCGAGCGGCAGCAGCTCGGGCCGCGCGTCGGTGATCCCGTGCGAGCTCGCGCGTCGGCGAGCTCGCGTTCGGCGCCGATCGCCACCGGCGGACGCGCGGTCACGGCGACGCGCCGACCTCGACGACCGCCGTCGGCGACCCGCGACCGTCGTAGACGTGCGCACGCGCCGTCGACGGGTCGTCGAGGCAGCGACCGGTGCGCAGGTCGAAGCGCTGCTTGTAGACCGGCGAGGCCACCGTCGGCACGCCGCCGGCGTCGCCGACGATCCCGCGGCTCAGCACGCTGGCGCCCGAGAACGGGTCGACGTTGTCGACGGCGTGAAGCTGCGCCGTCGGTCGAGCACGGAACACGCGCGACCTGCGTCGCCGCCGACGAGCGCGGCGACGCCGCGGTCCGGCGGTGAGCCGGTCGAGCGGGCACACCGGCACGCCACTCGGTGCGACGGCGGCGCGTCGGTCATGCCGGCACCCGTGGCCGTCGGATCGTCCGACCGCGTCGCAGCGGCTGGCGCACGTCGACGGCTGGCGCTGGCCCCGCTCCCGCACGTAGGCGAGCTGCGGGTCGGGCTCGTCGGTGTTGACGAACGGACGGAACCGGGCCAGCGCGCTCGGGGTCGTCGAGCGTCGCCGCCCACTCGCACTCGTAGGTGTCGACGTGGCGGGCCATGTCGGCCTCGAGCTCGGCGCCGATGCCGAGCGCGTCGTCGAGGACGACCGGCCGCGACGTGGTCGATGCCGCCCTCGCAGCTTGTTGAGCCAGGTCGCGGTGCGCTCGAGCCGGTCGGCGGTGCGGACGTAGTACATGAGGTAGCGGTCGATGGTAGCGGACGAGCGTCGTCGTCGTCGAGGTCCTCGGCGAGCAGCTCGGCGTGCTGCGGGCGCATGCCGCCGTTGCCGCCGACGTAGAGGTTCCAGCCCCGCTCGGTGGCGATGACGCCGACGTCCTTGCTCTGGGCCTCGGCGCACTCGCGGGCGCAGCCCGACACGGCCAGCTTGATCTTGTGCGGCGCGCGCAGGCCCCGGTAGCGCAGCTCGAGGTCGATGGCCAGCTGCACCGAGTCCTGCACGCCGTAGCGGCACCACGTCGTCGCCGACGCACGACTTCACGGTGCGCAGCGCCTTGCCGTAGGCGTGGCCCGACTCGAAGCCGGCGTCGACCAGCCGGCGCCCAGATGGCCGGGAGCTGGTCGACGCGGGCGCCGAACAGGTCGATGCGCTGGCCGCCGGTGATCTTGGTGTAGAGGTCGAAGTCGCGGGCGACCTCGCCGATGGCGATGAGCTGGTCCGGGGTGATCTCGCCGCCCGGCACCCGCGGCACCACCGAGTAGGTGCCGTCGCGCTGGAGGTTGGCGAGGAAGTGGTCGTTGGTGTCCTGCAGGCTGCGCCTGCTCGCCGTCGAGGATGTAGCCGGATGCGCAGCGAGGCGAGCATCGACGCCACGGCCGGCTTGCAGATCTCGCAGCCCGCGCCCGTGCCGTGGCCGGTCGACGAGCTCGGCGAACGTGCGGATGCCGGTGACCCGCACGACCTCGAACAGCTCGGGGCGGGTCATGGCGAAGTGCTCGCACAGCCGCTTGCACGACCGTCCTTGCCGGCCTGCCGCAGCTCGTCGTCGAGCAGCTCGGTGAGCACGGGCACGCAGCCGCCGCAGCCGGTGCCGGCCTTGGTGCAGGCCTTGATCGCCGCCGACGTCGTCGAGGCCGCCGTCGGCGATGGCCGCGCAGATGGCGCCGCTTGGTGACGTTGTGGCACGAGCAGACGGTGGCGGCGTCGGGCAGGTCGCCGGGCGTGAGCCCCACCGACTCGCCGTCCCGCCACCGGCAGGATGAGGCGCTCGGGGTCGGCGGGGGCGGCCACGTCGCCGCGCACGGACTGCGAGCACCGAGCCGTAGGCGCCGGCGTCGCCGACGAGGATGCCGCCCAGGATGCGCGTGCCGTCGCGCCGACAGCACCAGCTTCTTGTACACGCCGGCGACGGGGTCGGCGTACACGACCTCGTCGGCGCCCGGCGTCCGGGCGAAGCGTCGCCGACGCTGGCCACGTCGACGCCGAGCAGCTTGAGCTTGGTCGACAGGTCGGCGCCCGTCGAACGTCGCGGTCGCCGCCGGCCAGGCGGTCGGCGACGACGTCGGCCATGCCGGTAGCCCGGCGCGACCAGGCCGTAGGCACGGCCGCCCCGGTGGCAGGCGACCTCGCCGATGGCCGAGCACGTCCGGGTCGGACGTCGCGCAGCGCGTCGTCGACGACGACGCCGCCCCGCTCGCCCACGTCGAGCCCGGCGTCGCGCGCCAGCTCGTCCCGCGGGCGGATGCCGGCGGCGAACACGACCATGTCGGCGTCGAGGTCGTCGCGCCGTCGGCGAACGACAGCCCGGCGACGCCGCCCGTCGTGCGTGGCCGTCACCTCCGCCGCGGCCACCCCGGTGCGCACGTCGATGCCCAGCGCCTCGATCGTGGCGGCGCAGCGCCCGTGCGCCCCCGTCGTCGAGCTGCACGGCCATCAGCCGGCGGCGAACTCGACCACGGTGGTCTGCACGCCCGAGCAGGCCGCAGCGCGTTGGCCGCCTCGAGGCCGAGCAGCCCGCCGCCGACGACGACGCCCCGCTCGCACCCGGCGGCCCACGCCCGGATGGCGTCGAGGTCGTCGAGCGTGCGGTAGACGAACACGCCGGCCAGCGTCGGTGCCCGGCATCGGCGGGACGAACGGCGCACGACCGGTGGCCAGCACGCAGGTGGTCGTAGGCGATGTCGCCCGCGAGGTGGTGGTCACGGTGCGGGCGGCGGTGTCGAGGACCTCGGCCCGCTCGCCCAGCAGCAGCTCGCAGGTCGTTGGCATCGTGGAAGTCGGGGTCGCCCAGGCGAAGCTCCTCGGCTGTCCGCTCCCGTCGAGCACGCTGGAGAGGTGCACCCGGTCGTACGCCGGGCGGCGCTCCTCGCCCAGGACGACGATCTCGTGCGACCGGTGCAGGCCGCGCTCGACGGCGGCCTCGACGAAGCGGTGGCCGACCATGCCGTTGCCGGCCACCACCAGCACGGGACGGCCGGTGGATCCGATGGGCGTCGCGTCAGGGGCGCTCGGTCGGGCCATGCCCAACACCCTCCTGGACGGCTGTTTCGCGGTGGAGACATCGGGGTGAACGCACCGACACGCTGAGCGCACCCGGGACGTCGGCCGCCGCGATGGTCCTCTCACGGTCGGCGGCGGCCGGTGAGACGCCCGACATCCGTTCGGCCGGGGCTGATGTTTTCGGCCGCGGGCGATGGCGGCACCCGTGGCTACGCGGCCAGGCGGTAGCCGCGGCGGAAGACCGTCTCGAGCAGGTGCCCGTTCGGACCCAGCCGCCGCCGCAGTCGGGCGACCGCGACCTCGACGGCGTGCTCGTCGGCCTCGCCCGGCGGCCACACCATGGTGAGCAGCTCGGTCTTCGACAGCACCGCGCCCGGGCGCCGGGCGAGCGCGGCCAGCAGGTCGCGTTCGCGCTCGCTGAGCTGGACGCTCTCGCCGGCCAGCGTCACCATGCGCCCCTGCAGGTGCACCGCGTCGGCACCCAGGCGGAAGTTGACCGATCGGCGCGCCAACGTCTCGGCGACCGACACCACCATCGAGCCGAGCCGAGGCCGGACCGGCACGACCGGCTCGCCGAAGCCGGCGTCGACCGCCGCCTGGGCGCACACGGGGCCGACGCAGGCCGCGACGACCCCGCCGGCGAAGCCGCGCCGCAGCGGCTCGAGCAGGCCGTCTGTTTCGGCCATCTCGCACAGGCTCTCGATCTGAGGGCGGGCGGTGAAGGTGACGGCATCGACCCGTCGGTCGGCGACGGCCTGGGCGAGCCGCACCGCCGGGCCCGGATCGTCGGGCAACGACCAGCGGTACACGGGGATGGGCACGACGTCGGCGCCCAGGCCGACCAGGGCATCGGCCAGCGGCTGCGAGCTGGCACCGTCGAGCTGCAGCGCGATGCGGACCCCGGCGATGCCGGTGCGCCCCAGCTCGGCCAGTATCTCGCTCGACACCCCGGACGGCGTGCTCCACAGCACCGGCAGGCCCACGGTGACGGCCGCACCGTGCGCCTTCGGGCCGCGGGCGAACACACGCGACCCGGCCAGGGCCCCGACCAGCGCCTCGGCCCGGCCCAGCACCTCCGCGGCCTCGACCACACCCCGCACCCCGATGCCCGTGCTGAGCACGGTGACCTGAGGCGGACGAGCGATCAGGTCGTCGAGCGCGTCGGCCAGCGGACCGTCGACGGTGACCGGGTGGGTACGGATGGCGGGACCGTGGAGCACCGAGGCGCCCCGCCGCTCGAGCATGGCGATCTGCTCCTCGGCGCGGCGATCGGCCGTCACCCCGACCACGAACCCCGACAGCACATCCAACGGCACCCCGCCATCGTGCCGACCGCGTGTTGCCCTGCTGTTTCGGGCCGATTACCGACCCCTCACCTGCGCCTTTCCGGGCGTGGCATCGGCCACGCCGAGACATCCACCACTGGCTGACGCCTCGGATGTAGACCACACGAAAGCCCCTCCCGACAAGGAGGCAGCCATGAGCCCGACCGTCGTCGACCGTCCCGTGGTGACCGCCAGCGTGCTCCGGCCGCTGCTCGGCGTGAGCGTCGTGGTCCGTACGGCTTCTGCGCTGTGGCGCGGCACGCTGCTGTCGTACGTGAAGGACAGCGCCTGGTTCATCGTCGACGACGCCGACGTGGTGGTGCCCCTCGACGACCTCGTGTCGGTGCACCCAGGCTGACCTGCTCTCTTCCGGGCGGCGGGCCGGCGTCCGCGCTGTAGGCACTCCTACGGCGGCCGGTGCCAGGACGTCAGGTCTGACCGTCGAGGAGGGTCAGCAGCTCGCGGTGGGTATCTGGGGACGCCGCCGCGACGAGGGTGTCGGAGCCGAGGGTCCAGGGCTCGCCGTCGACGTCGGACACCACCGCACCGGCTTCGGAGTTCCGCGTGCCGCAGATCGGATCGACCAGCCAGTATCCCGAGCCGTCGGCCGGCGCCTCGCCACCCCGCTCCTCACCGATGACCGGTAGGCCGAACGCAGCGGCCAACCGCGTCCGGAGCGCGTCCTCGACGGCTACGTCCATAGCGGTCACGATGTCGCGGCCGGCCTTGACGGTGACATCCCCGGACGTGACCCCGCCGGCGGCGAGGCGCAGGGCATCCGCGACGCCCTGCACAGCGACGCCGGTCATCTCAGCAAGGCCGTCGATCCGGAGCGAGCACATGCGTGGACGCTAGAGGGCCGTCGGCGCAGATCGATCACCCCCGGCGGCGCGTGAGGACCCTCTCCGGGACCACGGCCGGGTTCGGAGGCTGACCGGCGACCCGATACCGTCGCCCCTTGTGAGCGAGCAAAGCGAGCGAACCATGGACACAGTGCGTTTCCCGCCGTGCCACGGCGATGCGCTCAGCGGCGTGGCCCGAAGGGTCCGCCCATGAGCGCGCAGTTCATCTTCACCATGCGCAAGGCGAGCCGGTTCCACCCTCCGGACAAGGAGGTGCTCAAGGACGTCTCGCTGTCGTTCTTCCCGGGCGCCAAGATCGGCGTGTTGGGGGCCAACGGCGCGGGCAAGTCGTCGCTGCTGCGCATCATGGCCGGCGTCGACGACGGGTTCACCGGCGAGGCGCGCCTCTCCCCTGGGTTCACGGTCGGCATGCTCGAGCAGGAGCCCCAGCTCGACGCCGCCAAGGACGTGCAGGGCAACGTCATGGACGGCGTGGGCCAGGTGGCCGCCCTGCTCACCGAGTACGACGAGGTCATGGCCGGCTGGGCCGACCCCGAGGCCGACTACGAGAAGCTCGGCGCCCGCCAGGCCGACCTCGAGGCCAAGATCGAGGCCGCCGGCGCCTGGGACCTGTCCCGCACCACCGAGATCGCCATGGACGCCCTGCGCCTGCCGCCGGGCGACGCCGACGTGACCACGTTGTCGGGCGGCGAGCGCCGCCGCGTGGCCCTGTGCCGCCTGCTGCTGTCGCGCCCCGACCTGCTGCTGCTCGACGAGCCCACCAACCACCTCGACGCCGAGTCGGTGGCATGGCTCGAGCGCTTCCTGCGCGACTACGCCGGCACCGTCGTGGCCATCACCCACGACCGCTACTTCCTGGACAACGTGGCCGGCTGGATCCTCGAGCTCGACCGCGGTCGCGGCTACCCGTTCGAGGGCAACTACACGGCCTGGCTCGAGCAGAAGCAGGCCCGCCTCGCCCAGGAGGACAAGGCCGACTCCACCCGCAAGCGCACCCTCGAGCGCGAGCTCGAGTGGGTCCGCATGGCGCCCAGGGCCCGCCAGGCCAAGGGCAAGGCCCGTCTCGCCGCCTACGAGAAGCTGCAGGCCGAAGCCGAAGCCGCCGAGCGGGGCCCCGACCGGCTGCAGATCCACATCCCGCCCGGCCCCCACCTGGGCGACCAGGTCATCGAGGTCGACGGCCTGTCCAAGGGCTACGGCGACCGGCTGCTCATCGACGACCTCTCGTTCTCGCTGCCCCGGGCCGGCATCGTGGGCATCATCGGCCCCAACGGCGCCGGCAAGACCACGTTGTTCCGCATGCTCACCGGCGCCGAGTCTCCCGACAGCGGCGTCGTCAAGGTCGGCTCCTCGGTCGAGGAGGCCTACGTCGACCAGTCGCGCGACTCGCTCGACGCCGACAAGACGGTCTACGAGGAGATCACCGACGGCCAGGACCTGCTCAAGATCGGTACCCGCGAGGTCAACGGCCGGGCGTACGTGGCGTCGTTCAACTTCCGGGGCTCTGACCAGCAGAAGCCGGTGGGCGTGCTGTCGGGCGGCGAGCGCAATCGTGTGCACCTGGCCAAGATGCTGCGCACGGGCGGCAACGTGCTGCTGCTCGACGAGCCCACCAACGATCTCGATGTCGACACGCTGAGGGCGCTGGAGGACGCGCTCGAGGCCTACCCGGGCTGCGCCGTCGTCATCAGCCACGACCGCTGGTTCCTCGACCGCATCGCCACCCACATCCTGGCCTTCGAGGGCGACAGCCAGGTGCGCTGGTTCGAGGGCAACTTCAGCGAGTACGAAGCCTGGCGCCACAAGGAGCTGGGCGCCGAGGCCGACCAGCCCCACCGCATCAAGTACAAGCCCCTGGCGCGGTAGCCACGGCGCCAACTCGTCCCGAACCTGCAGCTGATCCGGTGCCAGGACCGCCGGATCTGCCGCATGTTCCGCCGCAGGAACGGGCGCGGCCGCTACTCGAACAGGACCGAGATGCTCTCCCGGCGGGCGATGCGCCGGATCGCCTCTCCGAAGAGCCCGGCAACCGAGACGACCTCGACCTTGGGCGACAACGACGTCGGCTGCGTCTCGACGCTGTCGGTCATGAACAGCCGCTCGATCGGGCTGTCGTCGAGGCGATCGTTCGCCGGGCCTGCGAGCAGGCCGTGGGTGACCGCCGCGTACACCGAGGTCGCGCCCCGCTCGACCAGCACCCGGGCGGCGTCGATCAACGTGCCGGCCGAGATCGTGAAGTCGTCGACGATCAACGCCGTGCGGCCCTCGACCGACCCGATCAGCTCGACGACCTCGGCCGACTCGCTGTGGTCGACGCGGCGCTTGTCGGCGATCGCGAGCGGAGCGTGCAGGCGATCGGCCCATTCCCGCGCCTTCTTGGCGAAGCCCGCGTCGGGGGCGACGACGACGAGATCGCCGAGACCCTTCGACGAGATCGCGTCGCACAGGACCGGCAGCGAGTAGAGGTCGTCGACCGGGATGCGGAAGAACCCCTGCACCTGCGGGGCGTGGAGGTCGAGCGTCACCACCCGGTCGGCGCCCGCGGCCTCGATGGCGTCGGCGCACACCCTGGCCCGGATCGACACCCGCGGCTCGTCCTTCTTGTCGCCCTTGGCGTAGCTGAAGTACGGGATGACGGCGGTGACGGACGCGGCGCTGGCCCGCTTGAGCGCGTCGATCCAGAACAGCAGCTCCATGAAGTTGTCGTTGGCCGGAAAGGCCGTCCCCTGCACGAGGAACACGTCGCGGCCCCGCACGTTCTCGAGGACGCGGACGAACAGGTTGCCCTCGGAGAAGCGCAGCGTCTCGGACGCCCCCAGCTCGACCCCCAGGTACTCCGCGATCGAACGACCCAGCGTCCGGCTGGCCGAGCCGGCGAACAGCAGAAAGTCATCGTTCACGGCCCGAGACTACGCACGGCACCGAGGCGCGACGACCACGACATCCGCCGAGTCGGCCGAGAACCAGGCCTGGCCCGCGGATCACGAGCGTCAGCCGTTGGGTGGGCCGTACGCGATCAGGCGGCCGTCGAGGGTGCCGACGAACACCTTGCCCCCGCTGATCGCCGGGGCTCCCGTGATCCTGCTGCCCGTGTCGGCGGACCAGACGGGCGGGCACATCGCGGCGCCGCACCCCGCTGCGGCAAAGGCATCGACCGAGCCGTCGGCTGCGCCGACGAACACGACGTCGCCCGCCGCCCCGGGTTGCACCGTCAGGGCGCTGCCGGCCGGCGAAGCCCACAGGGGCGCACACGTCGCGGCGCCGCAGCCGTCGGCGGGCAGCGCGACGAGCGAGCCCGCGGCCGTCGGCACGAACACCGTGCCCCGGGCCACCGCCGGCGGTGCCACCACCGCCGAGCCCACGGCCGCCGACCACCGCACCGCACCCGTCGCGGCGTCGACCGCGGCGAACGAGCCGGCGTCGGTGCCCACGTAGACGGTGGCCCCGTCGGCGCTCAGGACCGGGGTCGTGCTCGACGATCCGTCGAGCGGCAACACCCACTGGGGACACGCGAAGACCTGGTCGCCCGGAGCGCCGCACGTGTTGGCCCACGGCGTCACGGCGAACGCACGCAGCCCGTGCCCCTCGGTGCCGTCCCCCGGCACGGTCACCATCAACCCCGTGCCCGCGTAGAAGACCTGCGTCGTGCCGAGCGTGAGGCGCGACTCGCCCGGGTGATCGGTCAACGCGCCGACGTTGAACGGGAACATCAGGATCTCTTGTCGAACCCCGGCGCCCCGCGCGCTGAACCGCGTCATGGCGGCGACGGGGTCGCCGCCCGGGCGGATGCTCTCCTGCCGGCCGAACAGCTCGGAGATCCAGAAGCCCGTCCGAGGGTCGAACATGCCGTTCTCCCAGGACAGGGGCCCGCTCGCGACGCTCACATACAAGGACAGGTCGTCGCCGTCGTCGCCGAGGGCGGTCAGCTCGGTGTCCACCCGCGCCCCGCCGCCGGTGTAGGGGGTCTCGACCCAACGCTGCTCACCCGTCACCAGGCTGAAGCCGTAGATCGACCGCTCGGTCGTCACGTGGACCAGCCCCGGAGCCGACACCACGGCCGATGACACGCCCCGCGCCCCGCCGTCGGTGGTGGCGGTCCACACGTCGACGAAACCGCCGACGGTCGCGGTCGTGACCCCGGTCTCGACACTGTTGTAGGCCCGACGATCCGGCCCCGCGCCGGTCGACGGCCAGCATCCGGTGAGAGCCAGCACCAGCCCCGCGGCGCCGATGCAGCGACTGACTCGAACCATCCGGTCCCCCCAGGATGTGCGCCCCACCACTCAGCGGGAGGTTACCCGCTCGTCACGAGGCGTCGAGCCACCTCAGCACGAGCGCGGCCTGGGCGATCGGGTCGCCGTCGGCCGGGGTGAGGCGGACGTCGGGGTGCCCGGGCGCCTCGTAGGGGTCGTCGATGCCGGTGAACCCGGTGATCTCACCAGCGCGCGCCTTGGCGTACAAGCCCTTGGGGTCGCGCTGCTCGCACACGTCCAGCGGGGTGTCGACGTACACCTCGACGAACGGCAGGCCCACCTCGGCGTGGATGGCCCGGGCCCGGTCGCGGTCGGCCCGGTACGGGCTGATGACGGGGACCAATGCCACCACACCCGCATCCGCGAACAGGCGGGCCACCTCGCCGATGCGGCGGATGTTCTCCGTGCGATCGGCGGCCGAGAACCCCAGGTCGGCGTTGAGGCCATGGCGCACGTTGTCGCCGTCGAGCAGGTAGGCGGCCCGACCACGGGCCACGAGCTCGCGCTCGACCTCGACCGCCACCGACGACTTGCCGGAGCCGGACAGCCCCGTGAACCACACGGTGGCACCGGGGAAGACCCGATCGGCACGGGCCACCGCGCCCTCGTGCCACACGATGTTGTGCCCGGTCACAGGCGAGTCACTCGACGTCGGTGGGGCCGATGATGATGCCGGCGCCCACCGTGTTGTTGGTGACCTCGTCGACCAGCACGAAGCTGCCGGTGGCCCGGTTGCGGCGGTACTCGTCGAAGAACAGCGGCACGGTGGTGCGCAGCCGCACCCGCCCGATCTCGTTGAGGGCCAGGCCGTGGGCCCGTTCGTCGCGGTGCAGGGTGTTGACGTCGAGCCGGTACTGCAGGTCCTTGACCAGGGTGCGGCCCCACCGCGTCGTGTGCTTGATCGCCAGCTTGGCGCCCGCCCGCAGGTCACTGTCGGCCGTCATCCAGCACACCATCGCCTCGAGGTCCTGGCAGACGTGTGGGCGGTTGCGCGCCCGACAGATCATGTCGCCCCGCGACACGTCGACGTCGTCGGCCAGGCGGATCGTCACGGCCATGGGCGCGAACGCCTCGTCGACGGGGCCGTCGGCGGTGTCGATGGCAGCGATCGTGGTCGTGAGGCCCGACGGCAGCACCACGACCTCGTCGCCCGGCTTGAACACCCCGCCGGCGACGGTGCCCGCGTAGCCGCGGTAGTCGTGCAGGTCGTGGTTGACCTGGTCCTGTGGCCGGATGACGTATTGCACGGGGAAGCGGGCGTCGATGAGGTTGCGGTCGCTGGCGATGTGCACCTCTTCGAGGTGGTGCAGCAGCGACGAGCCCTCGTACCACGGCATGTTGGCCGAGCGCTCGACCACGTTGTCGCCGTGCAGGGCAGAGACGGGGATGAAGCTCAGGTCGTGCACGTCGAGCTTCATGGCGAAGCTGCGGAACTCGGCCTTGATCTCGTCGTAGCGCTCCTGTGACCAGTCGACCAGGTCCATCTTGTTGATGCAGACGACCAGGTGCGGGATGCCGAGCAGCGACGCCAGGAAGGCGTGGCGCCGCGACTGCTCGACCACGCCGTTGCGGGCGTCGATGAGCACGAGTGCCAGGTCGGCGGTGGACGCCCCGGTGACCATGTTGCGCGTGTACTGGATGTGGCCGGGGGTGTCGGCGATGATGAACTTGCGTCTGGGCGTGGCGAAGTACCGGTAGGCGACGTCGATGGTGATGCCCTGCTCGCGCTCGGCCCGCAGGCCGTCGGTGAGCAGCGCCAGGTTGGTGTGGACGTCGCCGCGTTCGAGGCTGGTGCGCTCGACCGACTCGAGCTGGTCCTCGAAGATGGCCTTGGAGTCGTAGAGCAGGCGGCCGATCAGGGTCGACTTGCCGTCGTCGACGCTGCCTGCAGTGGCAAACCTCAGCAACTCCATGTCAGAAGTAACCCTCGCGCTTGCGGTCTTCCATGCCGGCTTCGCTGATGCGGTCGTCGGCCCGCGTGGCGCCCCGTTCGGTGATGCGGGTCACGGCCGTCTCCTCGATGATCGTGGCCAGGTCCGCGGCCACGGACTCGATGGCGCCGGTGCAGGTGGCGTCGCCGACGGTGCGGAACCGGACGGAGCGCTCCTCGACCTCCTCGCCGTTGCCCAGGGTGATCCACGGCGACTCCGCCAGCCACATGCCGTCACGCTCGAACACCCGCCGGGTGTGGGCGAAGTAGATGCTGGGCAGCTCGACGCCCTCGGCGGCGACGTACTGCCAGATGTCCAGCTCGGTCCAGTTGGAGATCGGGAACACCCGGATGTGCTCGCCCTGGCGATGGCGGCCGTTGTACAGGTTCCACAGCTCGGGCCGCTGGTTCTTGGGGTCCCACTGGCCGAAGTCGTCGCGGAAGCTGAAGACCCGCTCCTTGGCCCGCGCCTTCTCCTCGTCGCGCCGCGCCCCGCCGAAGACCGCGTCGAAGCGGTTGGCCTCGATGGCCTCGAGCAGGGGCACCGTCTGCAACCGGTTGCGGGTGGCCCGGGGGCCGGGCTCCTCGACGACCCGCCCGGCGTCGATGGCGTCCTGCACGCTGGCCACGACCAGGCGCAGGCCCAGCTCGGCGACGCGGCGGTCTCGGTAGTCGATGACCTCGGCGAAGTTGTGGCCCGTGTCGACGTGCATGACCGAGAACGGCACCTTGGCCGGGGCGAACGCCTTGACGGCCACGTGGAGCATGACCGCCGAGTCCTTGCCACCCGAGAACAGCAGGACCGGGCGCTCGAACTCGGCGGCCACCTCGCGGATGATGTGGATGGCCTCGGCCTCGAGCGCCTGCAGGTGGGTGAGCTCATAGGACGTCGGGTGCACGGAGGGCGCGGTGCTCGACATGAACACTCCAGGCTAAAGCCGACCTAGTAGGTAAGCAATTCAAGCGGATCTGATAAGCACATGAGCATGCCCGAGGTCATGACAGACGACCACACCCTGGCGGCACGGCTCGCCACCGAGGCGGGACGGCTGCTGGTCGACCTGCGTGCCCGCGTGACGGCCGAGGCCGGCGGCGGTGCCGTCGACGGCAAGTCTCTCGGCCGCGAGGGCGACCGGCAAGCCCACGAGCTGCTCATGGCCGGCCTGACCGACGCACGGCCCCACGACGCCGTCCTGTCCGAGGAGGGTGTGGCCGATCCCGCCCGGCTGACCGCGCCCCGGGTGTGGATCGTCGATCCGCTCGACGGCACCCGCGAGTACGGCGAGGTACCCCGCACCGACTGGGCCGTCCACGTCGCCCTCGTCGTCCGCGGCGACGCCGTCGTCGGCGCGGTGGCGCTGCCCGCGCGCGAGCTCACGCTGGCCAGCGAGCCGGCTCCCCCGACCCCGCCGGCCTGGGGCGGCCCGCCCCGGGTGGTCGTCAGCCGCAGCCGACCGCCCGTCGAGGCCACCCGGGTGGCCGAGGCGCTCGGCGGCGAACTGGTGCCGCTCGGCTCCGCCGGCGCCAAGGCGATGGCCGTCGTGCTGGGCGACGCCGACGTGTACGTCCACAACGGCGGCCAGTACGAGTGGGACTCGGCCGCCCCCGTGGCCGTCGCACGCGCCGCGGGCCTGCACGTGTCCCGGCTCGACGGCTCCGCGCTCGTGTACAACCGTCCCGACCCGTATCTGCCCGACCTGCTGATCTGCCGCGCCGACCTGGCCGACCAGGTCATCGCGGCCGCCGCCGGCTGAGCTCGACCGCCGGGCCGGCCCGCGCCGACCCGGCGGGTGCTTGACCCCGTACCCGGGTACGGGCCGTAGCGTCGACGGGAGACCGACCGCGCTCAGGTCGACGACACGGGAGCCGGGATGACCACGTTCACCATCGGGAGGCTGGCCGAGGCGGCCGGCGTGCACGTCGAGACCATCCGCTACTACGAGCGGCGCGGCCTGATCGATCAGCCGCCCCGGACGCCGTCGGGGTACCGGCAGTACTCGGCGGACGACCTGTGGCGACTGCAGTTCATCGGCCGGGGCAAGCGCCTCGGGTTCACCCTGGCCGAGATCGCCGACGTGATGGGCCCGGAAGGAGGCGGCACGGCCGACAGCGTCCTCGCCGCGACCCGCGACAAGCTCGCCTCGGTCGACGAGCGCCTGCACGAGCTCACCCGGGTGCGGTGCCGGCTGCAGCAGCTTGCCGAGCTGTGCCGGCACGGCGACGACGCCGACTGCGTGGCGCTGCGGGTCGTGAGCTGACGGCGGCCGCCCTGAGGCGCGAGCGACCGGATCAGCGGCCGGCGGACGGCTCGCGATCCACCAGGTCGGACAGCTCCGCGAGCAGGTGCCGTTTGCCCCGGGCGCCGACCATGCGCCTGATCAGCTGACCCTCCTCGAAGATCAGCAGGGTCGGGAAGCTCATCACGGCGAAGCGGGCCGCCACGTCGGGGTGGGCCTCGATGTCGACCTTGTAGACCCGCAGCGTGTCGGGGTGCTCCGCCGCGACCTCGTCGAGCACGGGGGCGAGGGCGTGGCACGGCCCGCACCACTCCGCCCACAGGTCCACCACGACGGGCACCGGGGCACCGCCCACCGCCTCGTCGAACGTCGCCGACGTCAGCTCCTGCACGAAACCAGCCATGACACGTCTCCTCCGGTCGCTCGACGGCGACCGTACGGGCCGTACCCCGCTACGGAGTCAAGGCCGCTGGCCCCCGCCCGGGCCGCGCCGTCGGCGCATGCGGCCCGGCGACGCCCCGAGATGTGCCGCCCGATCGTCGGTCAGATGGCGTCCCAGACCATCCCGGCCGAGGGGCCGTCGCCCAGCAGTTCGATGGGGTCGTGCTTGTCGATGTGGCCGATCAGGCCGCTGTAGATGCCGTAGCCGCACAGGCGGGCCAACCGCTCGTCGAAACCGCGGGCGACGGCGCGCGGGATGCCGAGCTGCTGGTTCTCCTGCTGGCGGATGTAGCCGGCGCAGTAGTTGCAGGCGAGGCCGATCCGGCGTTCGGCCGTGGTGTTCGCTCCCCCGCCGTGCCAGAGGCTGC
This sequence comes from uncultured Acidimicrobiales bacterium, assembly GCA_963735395.1. Lineage (GTDB taxonomy): Bacteria > Actinomycetota > Acidimicrobiia > Acidimicrobiales > VFJN01 > ZC4RG19. Next base: position 469,720 of record CAVTKV010000008.1, read on the forward strand.
CGTGCCACACGAGCACGCTGCCCCGGCCCATCACGGCCGGGATCGACTCGTAGGTGCCGCCGAACTGCGGCGACTCCTGCAGGTGCGTGCCCGGCACGAGGCGGGTGGCGCCGTTGGCCTCGGTGAAGTCGGTGAGCGCCCACATCGTGTTGCACACCACGGCAGGGTGAGGCTTGGGCAGGGGGATGATCTGGTCGTCGGCGTGGATGGGCTGGGGTGACTCGTCGGGCCCGATGGCGATCGACGACAACGACGACAGCAGGCAACCAGGGTCGAGCACGCCTTCGACCACCGGCAGGACGTTGGCGTGGACGGGCACCTGGGCGAACACGTCGCCGCGCACCAGCAGGTTGTAGACGCGCACCGTGCGTCGGCCCTCGAACGAGTTGTCGGCCGGGACGACGGACAGGTCGTGCTCCAGGCGGTCGAGCGAGTCGACCAGCTCGTCGACCAGGTCGGGAGCGATGGCGTCCTCGACCACCGTGTACCCCTGCTCGCCGATGCAGTCGAGGTGGGTGGTGACCTCTGCCTCCGTCAGCGTCCGCATGGCCGGGACCGTAGCGGCGCCCCGCTCGGCGTGCCGCTCAGCCGACCGACACGTCAGCGGCCAGGCTGGCGATGGCGGCGTTGCGCCGCGTCTCGCGCACCAGGTGCTGGTCGAGCCCGTTGGTCAGGTAGGCGACGCTCAGGCCGCTGTCCGGGTCGGCGAAGGCGAGCTGACCCCCGGCGCCGTTGTGGCCGAACGAGCGTGGCGATGCCGTGTGGCCGAAGCCCCGGCGGTCGCCGAAGCCGTCGTCGCCCTTCACCACCAGCCCACCCCGGGTGCGGTTGGCGGGCACGCCCCACACGTCGGGCAACCGGCTCCGGATGACGCCGGTGACGTCGGCGAGCACCGGCGGGTCCCACAGGCCCTGAGGATCGTGGAGGAACGCCTGGTAGAGCAGTGCGAGGTCGGACGCTCGGAAGATGCCGCCACCGCCGGGCACGCCCACGGCCCGGGCCCGCGGGTCGTTGAGGGTGAGCAGGGCGGCGATCGCGACGTCGGGCGGCACCAGCAATCCCGGATCGACGGACACGCCGAACGCCTGCTCGACCTCGTCGGGTGTGGCGGGCTCGCCGACGCCGACCGATTCGAGGATGCCGTCCTGGGCGTCGAGGGGGATGCCGAGCAGGCGCGGCAGCCCGAGCGGGGCGGTGACCGTGCGCTCGATGGCCTCGACGTAGGGCTCGCCGGTCAGCTCCTCGATGATCTCGGCGACGACCCAGTGGCCGGCCGTAGGGTGGTACACGTACACCTCGCCCGGCGGCAGGGTGAGGCGCCACCGGCCGAACTGCTCCTGGCGGCCCGCCCGCGTCGTCCAGCGTCCCGGACCGAGCGGAGCCAGCGGAAAGCCGCCCAGGTGCAACAGCACCTGTTCGACCGTGACCACGTCCTTGCCGTTGGTGGCGAACGACGGCACATAGGTGGTGACCGGCGCGGAGAGGTCGAGGGAGCCGTCGCCGACAAGCCGCCACGCGGCCGCACCCACCAGGGCCTTGGTCGTGGAGAACCCCAGGAACCGGGCGCTGTCGGGCGCGCCGAAGGTGGCATCGACCACCACCTTGCCGTGCTGGGCGACGGCGACCTGTGCGGCGGGGAGCAGGCCCTCGTCGACCTCGCGGCGGGCCCGGTCGAGCAGGGCGGAGATCTTGTCGTCGTCGAGCACGGCGAGACGCTGCCACTTGGCACCTGCGCTGTCGAGCCGCCCGTCCCCGCGGCCGCACGACCCGAACGGCGGCCGGGCGGACGGTCGCCGGGCGACGATCCGCGCTCAGCCCTCACCGCGGGTGGGGCTCGTCGGGCACCCGTTGCACGAGGTCGCCCGGGCTGGTCGCCGGGTCGAACGCCAGGCGCAGGATGTGGTCGGCCACCCAGGCCGGGCTGTTGTACGCGCCGGTGCGCTTCAGCTCGTGGAACCGCCCGACCTCGGGGAACTGCTCGGCCGTCGTGCCCCGGATGAGGGCGTGCATGTCCGTGTCGACCACGCCGGGGGCGACGGCGAAGGCCCGCAGGCCGGCATCCGCCTCCTCGGCCGCGACGACGCGCGTGGCGTGGTCGACCGCGGCCTTGGACGCGCAGTACGCCGCCCAACCCTCGTAGGCCCTGGTGGCCGCGCCGCTCGAGATGTTGACCAGGGTGCCGTCCCCGGGACGGGCACGGACGTGGCGGGCGAACGCCGCGCTGCCGTACAGCACGCCGAGGACGTTCACGGCCACGTTGGCCCGCAGCTCGTCGGGCTCCGCCTCGCGCAGGGGAGCGATGGGCGCCACCAGCCCCGCGTTGTTCACCCACAGGTCGATGCGACCGAAGGCCTCCACGACGTCGGTGCAGAACCGCTCGACCGCCGCGGCTTCGGTCACGTCCGCCGCGGCGGTCAGGACCGTGGTGGGGTCTCCGACGGCGGCGCCGGCGACCGCGGGAACCCGCCGGCTCGTGGCGGGCGCACAGGCCGAGGGCCAGGCCGCGGGCCGCGAACCGCTCGGCCATGCCCGCGCCCAGGCCACGGCTGGCCCCCGTGATCACCGCCACCCGGCCCTGCAGATCTCGTCTCTCGACCACAGGCGGTCCCCCTACTGTGCGTTCCATGTCCGGATTCGAGCAGGCCGTGGTGCGGGTCCTCCACTCGCTTCGGCCGGGCGACGTCGTGAGCTACGGCGAGGTGGCGGCCGAGGCCGGGTTCCCGGGCGCCGGGCGCGCGGTCGGCCGCATCCTGGCGATGGACGGTCACGACGTGCCCTGGTGGCGTGTCGTCACCGCGACGGGCCGCCTGGTGCCGGGCCACGAGGACGAGCACGCCCGCCGCCTGCGGGCCGAGGGGGTGGCGGTGGCCGACGGCCACGTCGTGGTGCCCGCCGACGGCCACCACTGACCGCCCGACGCCCCCCGTCCCACCCCGAGGTGCGCGGGCACCGACGTGTGGTCGGAGACGCGGCCCGGCAGACTCGACCCGATGGCCGTCGCCGTGACCGATCTCGACCAGGGCAGCTTCAGTGACACCCCGCCGTGGACCATCGACGACCCCGACGCCCTCGAGTGGCGGCAGGGGTTGGCCGAGGTGCGGGCCCGAGTGATCGCCGAGGTGCCGGCCCTCACCACCCCCGGCCGCTGGCCTCCGGGCCGCCGCCTCGTCACCGTTTCCCGTCGGCTGGGCACCGCCGTGGGCCTGTGGGCCTTGCGCGAGAAGCGCGCCGGTGGCTCCGTGAGCCGGGGCGGCATCTCCCGCCGCCTCCGCCTCGCCGCCGAACGCCTGGGCCCCACCTACATCAAGCTGGGGCAGATCATCTCGTCGGGCGAGGGGATCTTCCCCGCCGAGCTGGTCGGCGAGTTCAAGCTGTGCCGCGACCGGGTGCCCGCCGAGCCCTTCCGGGTGGTGCGCGAGGTCATCGAGGCCGACCTGGGCCGGCCGCTCGAGCAGGTGTTCCGGTGGGTCGACCGCACGCCGCTGGCGGCCGCATCCGTTGCCCAGGTGCACGGGGCCACGCTGCGCACCGGGGAGCAGGTGGTGGTCAAGGTCCAGCGCCCCACCGTGGCCCGACTGGTGCGCGACGACCTGCGGGTCATGGCCTGGTTGGCGCCCAAGCTCGTGGGCCGCATCCCGATCTCGGCGCTGGCCAATCCGCCGGCGCTGGTCGAGCTGTTCGCCCAGACCATCACCGAAGAGCTCGACTTCCGCCTCGAGGCCGAGAACATGCTCGACGTCGCCCGCACGTTCGCCGAGCTCGACCAGCGGGGCTACGTGATCCCCCGGCCCCACCCCACCCTCGTCACGCCCCGGGTGCTGGTCATGGAGCGGCTCGACGGGTTCCGCTTCGACGACGTCGTGGGCATGCGGGACGCCGGGGTCGACACCGACGCCGTGATCCGCACGGGCATGATCGGCTTCTTCGAGGGCGCCATCCTGCACGGCATCTTCCACGGCGACCTGCACGGCGGGAACCTGTTCGTGCTGCCCGACGGGCGCACGGCGCTGCTCGACTTCGGCATCACGGGCCGGCTCGACGAGGTCAAGCGGGTCGCGTTCCTGCGCCTGCTGATGGCGGGCTCGGCCAACGACGTGATGTCGCAGCTCGCGGCGCTGCGCGACCTGGGTGTGCTGCCGCCCGACGCCGACCTCGACCAGGTGGTCCGCGAGCTCAAGCTCGACCAGCCGCCCGTCGACCCGACGGCCATCTCGGGCGAGCAGCTCGTGGGCGAGCTGCAGGAGATCATCAAGGCGCTGCTCGGCCTGGGGGCCCGCATGCCCAAGGAGCTCATGCTCTTCGTCAAGAACATGGTCTTCCTCGACGGGGCCATCGCCAGCCTGGCGCCCGACCTCGACCTGTTCGGCGAGATCACCGAGCTGTCGATGTACTTCGCCAGCCGCCACGCGGACCGCATCCTCGCCGACGTCGGGGTCGACCCCCGCACGGTCGAGCTCGACCTGACGGGCGTCAAGGCCAGCTTCGGGCTCGACGACACGACCGAGCACCTGACGCACCGCGACCTGCAGCGCCGCCGCGAGACGATCCGCCGCAACCTCTCGCAGCGCGGCCGTCCCCGCAGGCGCTGAGGCCGGTCACCGGGCCGCACACCCCGCGCCGCTAACGTCGCCGCCGATGCGCCTCGTCGTCGCTCGCTGCACCGTCGACTACGCGGGTCGGCTGACGGCCCACCTGCCGCTGGCGCCGCGGCTGGTCATGGTCAAGGCCGACGGGTGCGTCGCCATCCATGCCGATGGCGGTGCCTACAAGCCCCTGAACTGGATGAACGCGCCCAACACGGTGTCCGAGTCGGTCGACGACGACGGGCACGACGTGTGGACCGTCCGGTCGCCCAAGGGCGAGACGCTCACCATCACGTTGCACGAGGTGCTCACCGACACGGCCCACGAGCTGGGGGTCGACCCCGGCCTGTGGAAGGACGGCGTCGAGGCGCACCTGCAGGAGCTGTTGGCCGCCAACTGCGACGCCATCGCCCCCGGTCTGCGCCTGGTGCGGCGCGAGTACCCCACCGACATCGGGCCGGTCGACCTGCTGTGCCGCGACGACCAGGGGCGGGCGGTCGCCATCGAGATCAAGCGCCGGGGCGAGATAGACGGCGTCGAGCAGCTCACGCGCTACCTGTCGTTCCTCGAGCGCGACCCCATGCTGCGCCCGGTGCGGGGCGTGTTCGTCGCCCAGCAGATCAAGCCCCAGGCCCGCGTGCTGGCGGGACAGCGCGAGATCGACTGCGTCGAGGTCGACTACGACGCACTGCGGGGCGTCGAGCCCGACGAGCTGCGCCTGTTCTGACCCTGGACGACCTGAACATGCGGCGGTTCCGGTCGTCACGTGACCGGAACCGCCGCAAGCTCCGTCGCTGGTTCCGTCGACCGGAGTGTCAGGCTGCGCCGAAGGTGACCTGGCCGGCGTCGAGCACGACCCGCCCGTCGCCGCCGACGGTCTGGAACAGCGCCTGGTCGTCGCCCTCGACCCACACGCGCACCGTCAGCGGCTCGCCCGGGAACACCGGGCTCGAGAACCGGCCGCGCATCGACCGGAACAGCGCCGGATCGCCCCCGCACACCGCATGCAGCAGCGCCCGGCCCGTGAACCCGTAGGTGCACAGCCCGTGGAGGATGGGACGGTCGAAGCCGGCCATCGCCGCGAACTTGGGGTCGGAGTGCAGCGGGTTGCGGTCGCCCGACAGGCGATAGAGCAGCGCCTGGTCGGTGCGGGTCGGGTAGGTGACCTCGTGGTCGGCCGCCCGGTCCGGAGCAGCGAACGTGGAGGACGGCCCCCGATCGCCGCCCCAGCCGCCCTCGCCGCGGATGAACGCGCCCGAGCGGGTGGTGAAGAGCGGCTGGCCGTCGTCGACCGACGTCGACGTGGTCTCGGCCACGACGAGGGCACCCGATCCCTTGTCGTAGATGCCGACGACCTCGGTCACCGACTCGACCTCTCCCTCGACGGGCAGCTCGCGGGCCAGGCTGACCGACTGCTCGCCGTGCACCAGCATCGCCGGGTTGAACGACCCGATGGCCCCGTACGCACCGGCGGCACCGGCGCCCAGCACGACGGCCGTGGTGGGCAGGGCTCGCTGGGTCACGTCCTGGCTGTTCTCGGTGGTGAACTCGAGCTCGGCCGACGGGTCCTCGGCACCCGCACCGACGCCGAGCGCGTAGATCAGGCTGTCCTTCGAGCTCCAGCGCCGGCGGGCCGGGTCCGACCGTGCGCCGACTGCCTCAGGGTTGATGGGCATCGTTCTCCCTCACGTCTCGTCGTAGCCCGCCATGTTGGCGTTCGGCCGGGCTTGAGCCACCAGGTCGAGCACGGCATGGCCCAGCACCTCGGGGTCGTCGTCGGGGCCCTGGATCGACGGGCCCCTGTGCCAGCCCTCGGACACCGACAGCATGCGGCCGGTCACGTCGAACACCCGCCCGGTCACGCTGGCGGACAACGGGCTGGCCAGCCAGCACACGACAGGAGCGATGTGCCTGGGCGACATCTGCTCCTTGGCCTCGTCCGGCAGGGCGCCCATGCCGAGGTCCTCGGTCATGCGCGTCAGGGCGGCGGGGGCGATGGCGTTGACAGTGACCCCGTACCGGGACAGCTCCTTGGCGGCGATGATCGTGAAGCTGGCGATGCCCGCCTTGGCCGCGCCGTAGTTGGTCTGACCGATGTTGCCGTAGATGCCGGACGGCGACGACGTGTTGATGATGCGGCCGTCGACCTCGTCGCCCGCCTTCGAGCGGTCGCGGAAGTGGTTGGCGGCGAAGTGCGACGGGGCGAACGTGCCCTTGAGATGCACCTTGATGACGGCGTCCCACTCGGCCTCGGTCATGTTGACGAGCATGCGGTCGCGCAGGATGCCGGCGTTGTTGATGAGCACGTCGAGCCGGCCGAACGCCTCGACGGCGGTGCCGATCAGCTTCTCCGCGCCGGCCCAGTCGCTGATGTCGTCGGTGTTGGCGACCGCCTGGCCGCCGGCGGCGACGATCTCGTCGACCACCTGCTGCGCCGGACCGGTGTCGCCGCCGCTGCCGTCCATCGTGCCGCCGAGGTCGTTGACCACGACGCTGGCTCCCTGAGCAGCCAGCAGCAGCGCGTGCTCGCGGCCGATGCCGCGGCCGGCGCCGGTCACGATGGCCACTCGTCCGTCACAGATGCCCATGGGCAGTTCTCCCCTCTCGTGGGCAGCGCACCGCCCTGCCTCGGGACTGCCGGTCACTGTTCGTCGCGGGTATGTCGTCCGCGGGGAACGTAGCAGCGCGACACTGGGGGCCGTGACAGACGTGCACCAATGCCCGTACTGCGAACTGCGCTTCGTCTCCCGCAACGAGGTCGAGGACCACGTGTCCGTCGAACACCCCCGCAGGGTCGACGACGACACCGCTCCGGCGGACGACCGGCGTGCTCCAGGGACCTGACCAGCAGCGCAGCGCAGACAACTCGTCGTACCCCGCCGCCGGGGGCGGCACGCGGGCGAACAGACCCGCGGCCGTTCACTCGGGGTGGTTAGATCGCTCCCCCTCGAACGTGGCAGGGTAGGAGGTCGTGGACGGGAACGAACGTAAGTCCGCGCCCGACGACGCGGATGCTGCCGGGGCGCCCACAGAACCTTCGGAGGAGCAGGACTTGTCGGCGCGCCCGGGCGACCCCGAGGCGGGCTCCGCCGACGCGAGCGCCCCCGCCGACGGCCCGAAGGAGCGTCCGGACGACCCGCCCACACCGACGCTCACGGCCGGCACCGACGGCGCACGTCCGAAGCCGTCACCCGACTCGGTAGCGGCGCCAACGCCTCCCATGCCGCCGACCCAGCCCGCGCCGACGCCTCCCACGCCGCCCGCGCCGACGCCTCCTGCACCGCCGACCCAGCCCGCGCCGACGGCTCCCGCGCCGCCCAGCCGTCCCCCGCCGCCGACCCCACAACCCGCCGACCCGCCGGCCGCTGCACAGCCCGCACGGCATCCCGGCGCCACGCCGGCACCGTCCGGCGCGCCCACCGCGGCCCCCCCGGGGCCGCCCGCCTACGGCGCCTCGAAGACGGCGCCTCCCAAGATCTTCGACCTGCCCGACGAATCACGGTCGGGCAAGGCCAACGGCAGCGACGGCACCATCGTGCTCGGCGGCGCCGCCGCCGCCGAGGGCCGCACCACCGGGCCCAACCCGCGCATCGCCGGTCCGGCCTCGGGCACATCTCGGCTGTCGGACACGGCGAGCGAGGCGACGTCCGAGACCACCGAGGACCGCGGCCGGCACTTCTCGTCCGGAGACGGCGACGGCGCGACCCGCAACTGGTGGCCGCTGGGCCTGGCGGCCATCCCGCTCATCGCGCTCGTCGTGCTGATCGGCGGGTGGGCGGTCGACACCGCCGCGCTGTCGGGCCAGGTCATGCGCAACGTCGAGGTCGCCGGTCGTTCCGTGGGTGGGCTGGGTGAAGCCTCTCTGCCCGAGGTCCTGGACGAGGTCAACGACGAGCTCGCCGGTCGCACGGTCGTGGTCACCAGCGGCGACAAGTCGTACGAGACCACGGCGGGCGAGCTGGGGCTGACCGTCGACAGCGACGCCACCGCCGAGGCCGCTCTCGACGCCGGGCGCAACGACTCCCTGCTCGCCCGCCCCCTGTCCTGGCTGTCGTCGTTCTTCAGCCCGCGCGAGGTCGACGTGCGGTACTCCGTGCAGGAGTCGCAGGTCGTGGCCGAGATGTTCGAGCTGCAGGGCCCCGAGCTGCTGGCACCCCACGACCCCACCATCCAGCTGGGCGACCAGGGCTGGGTGGCCGTCCCCGGCACGCCGGGGCAGGGCGTCGACACCGACGAGATCGCCGCCGCGCTCCCCGACGAGGCCGCCGCCGCGCCCACCGGAACCATCGAGGTCGAGACGAGCACCGTCGAGGTGTCGCCGCGCTTCACCGACGCCGAGGCGCAGGAACTGGCCGATCAGGCGAACGCGATGACGGACAACGGCATCACGCTCACCGCCGGTGAGAGCTCGAAGGAGGTCAGCGCCGAGCAGCTCCGCACCTGGATCGCGCCCACGACGGCCAACGGCGCCCTCGAGCCGGTCATCCTGCCCGATGTGGTCAACGCCGACCTGGTCGCGCTGTTCTCGGACATGTCGGCAGAGCCGGTCGACGCCTCGTTCGACCTGCAGAACGGCACGCCGGTCGTCGTCCCGTCGCAGCAGGGCATCACGTGCTGCGGCCCCACCAGCCCCGACCTGGTGTGGCAGGCGCTCAGCACCGGGGAGACCACCGCGGCGCTCGAGGTCACGGTCACCGAGCCCCGCATCACGACCGAGGCCGCCCAGGGCCTCGGCATCGTGCAACCGGTCGGCGGCAACCACGCCTGGCGGGACGGTGGTCCGACGACCGCAGGCCCGGGGTTCACGACCTACCACGACTGTTGCGCGGCGCGGGTGAGCAACATCCACCGCATGGCCGACATCGTCCGCGGCACGGTGGTCCTGCCGGGTGAGACGTTCTCGATCAACGACGTCGTCGGTCAGCGCACGGCCGAGAACGGCTTCGTCTCCGCCGGGGCCATCGCCAACGGCGAGCACCGCGACGAGATCGGCGGCGGTGTGTCGCAGTTCGCCACGACGACGTTCAACGCCGCCTACTTCGCTGGGCTCGACATCATCGAGTACCAGGCCCACAGCGAGTACTTCTCGCGCTATCCCCTGGGTCGCGAGGCCACGATGGGCTACCCGAACCCCGACCTGAAGTTCACCAACGACACGCCCTACGGGATCATGGTCTGGACGTCCTACACCGACACCAGCCTCACGATCACCCTCTACTCGACGCCCTACGCCACTGGCGAGCAGACGGGCATCAGCGAGTCGATGGAGGGCCAGTGCCGGGTCGTCACGACGACTCGAACCCGCACCTGGCCCGACGGGCGGACCGAGAACGACACGTTCCGGGCGAGGTACCGCCCCGGCGCCAACCTGGGCTGCGACGGCCAACCGATCAACCCCGACGCAGATCCTGGATAGCGTCAACCCCCTGATGCCCTCCGCCGACGTCGTCGTGGTCGGAGCTGGCCCGGCCGGCACCGCCGCGTCCATCGCTCTCGCCCGCGCCGGGCGCGACGTCGTCATCGTCGACAAGGCGCGGTTCCCCCGCGACAAGATCTGCGGCGACGGCCTGACGGCGGGCGCGCTGCGATTGCTCGAGGGCCTGGGGCTCGATCCGGCCGAGGTCCCGTCGTGGCAGCGGGTCGACGACGTGGTCGTGCGCGGGCCCTCGGGTCACGAGGTCACCTTCCCGCTCCCCCGGGGGCAGGGCACCTACGCGGCCGTCGCCCGGCGGGCCGACCTCGACGCCGCCCTCGTCGAACGGGCGCGGAGCGAGGGGGTGAAGGTCCTCGACGGCCACGCCTGCACCGGGGTCTCCGAGCACGCCGACGAGGTCGTCCTGACCGTCGACGGCCTCGGCGAGGTCGGCGCACCGTTCGTCGTCGCCGCGGACGGCATGTGGTCGCCGGTGCGCAAGCACCTGGGCCTGGCGACGTCGGGGTACCGAGGCGAGTGGCACGCCTTCCGCCAGTACTTCACCGATGTCGGGCCGCGGGCCGCGTCCGAGCTGGTCGTGTGGTTCGAGCCCGACCTGTTGCCCGGGTACGCCTGGTCGTTCCCCCTGCCCGGGGGTCGGGCCAACGTGGGCTTCGGCATCCAGCGGGGCGGCAAGGTGGCCCGCGTCCAGGAGATGGCGGCGCTCTGGCCGCAGCTGCTCGACCGCCCGCACATCCGCGGCGTGCTGGGCGACGCGGCCCGGCCCGAGTCACCGCACCGCGCCTGGCCCATCCCCGCCCGCATCGACCAGGTGGTGCTCGACCGGGCGAACGCACCCTGTTCGTGGGCGACGCCGCCGCGGCGACCGACCCGATGACCGGCGAGGGCATCGGCCAGGCGCTGCTCACGGGTGTGCTCGCCGCCGAGGCGATCGTCGAGCACGGGCCGACGGCCGCCGCGGTCACCGGCGCCTACCGCACGGCCGCCCAGCGGGCCCTCGTCGCCGACCACCGCATGTCGATGCTGCTGATCCGAGCGGTGAAGCACCGCAAGGGCGTTCGCATCGGCCTGCGTGCCGCGGGGGCGACGGGGTGGACGCGTCGCCACTTCGGCCGCTGGTTGTTCGAGGACTACCCGTGGGCCATGGCCGTGACCCCACGCCGCTGGCGGAGGGGCATGTTCTCCGGTGCAGGGGCGTACCGCGGCGCGTGACCCGCGGCTGGTCATCTGAACTTCGGCTCGCAGGTCACTGTCGTTCACCTGGACGTCATCCCACCGCCACCGCTCGTCCGTAGAGTGCCGCTCCGCGGAGGTGGTCGGCTCCTCCCCAGGATTGCCGAGACCGATTCGCCGATGGCCGGCCGCGGCGGGCCAGCCATCATCGCATCGCCGGCGCACCTCTCCCCCTTGGGTGCGCCGGTCGCGGCGCGCGTCCCGCGCCCGTGGCTCCTCCCCACTTGACCGGGCGGTCAAGCGCGGCCAGCATCGTCGCATGCTGCCCACCCGGCTCACCGACGCTCTGCAGATCGACCACCCCGTCATGCTGGCCGGGATGGGCGGCGTGTCCTACCACCGCCTGGCCGCGGCCGTCAGCGAGGCAGGCGGCTTCGGCTGCCTGGGCGCGTCCACCATGGCCGACGACCAGATGCGCGAGGAGATCGCCGCCGTGCGCCAGGCGACCACCAAGCCGTTCGGCGTCGACCTGCTCACGGCGCTCCCCCGCGGGCTGGAGGACAAGGTCGGCGACATCATCACCGGCGGAGCAACCGCGTTCGTGGCCGGCCTGGGCGTCCCCCGCGAGGTCGTCGAGCAGTGCCACGCGAGCGGCCTGGTCGTGGTCAACATGTGCGGCAAGGTGCGTCACGCCGTCGATGCCGTCGAGGCCGGTTGCGACATCGTCGTGGCCCAGGGCACCGAGGCCGGCGGGCACACAGGGCGCATCGCCACGATGGCGCTGGTCCCCCAGGTGGTCGACGCTGTGGGCGACCGGGTGCCGGTCGTGGCCGCCGGCGGCATCGTCGACGGGCGGGGCCTGGCCGCCGCCCTGGCGCTGGGCGCCGACGGGGTGTGGATCGGGACCCGCTTCATCGCCACGCCGGAGGCCCGCAGCGTGGCCGGCTACAAGGATGTGCTGCTGCGCAGCCACGAGGACGACACGGTCGTCACCAGGGCGTACACCGGCAAGACCTGCCGGGTCATCGCCAACCGCTACACGCAGCCCTACGAGGACGGCCAGGCCGAGGCCGAGCGGTTCCCGGCCCAGATCCTGCGCTCGATGCAGGAGGGCGCCAACCACCTCGGCGGTGACGAGGACACGTCGGGCGTCGACCCCGAGCGCGAGTTCTACCCGGCGGGCCAGGGCGTGGGCGCCATCGACAGCCTGGTCCCTGCCGGCGACCTGGTGCACCAGATCGTCGACGAGGCCGAAGCCGTCCTGGCCAAGCTCCGCCCCTGAGCCGCCCGCCGGCGCCCGCACGAGTCAGCCCGAGACTCGAGGCCACGGCCAGATCGCCCCAGGCACTGCCGGCCGTCGGCCCGTGGCCGCGTCGCTCGAAGTCCCGAGGTCCCGACGTCCCGAGGCAATGCCTCGGCTATCGCCTCGGGACGTCCCGATGGGCGAGCGGCGAGGACGCGTGGCCGGCGGGCGGGCGCGGCGGGCGGGCGCGCCGGTCAGGCGTGTGTGGCCCAGTCCTTGAGCTGGGTGACCAGGGCGGGCACGTCGGGGGCGATGGGCGTGACGTTCAGCGACGTCACACCGGCCGCCTTGTAGGCGGCGATGCGGTCGCGCACATAGCCCTCGGGGCCGCAGATGGTGGACGCCTCGAGCAGGCCGTCGGGCACGGCGGCGGCTGCCTCGTCCTTCTTGCCGTCCAGGTACAGGTCCTGGATCTCCTTGGCCTCGGCCTCGTACCCGTACCGCTGGGCCAGATCGTTGTAGAAGTTGCGGCCCCTGGCCCCCATGCCGCCCACGTACAGGGCGATCATCGGGCGGGCCAGGTCGCGCATCTGGGCGGCGTCGTCGCCGACGGCCAGCAGCCCGCCGGCCACGATCTCGAGCGGCGCCAGGTCGTCGGCCCGGGCGGCCGCGCCGGCCCGCAGATCGTCGCCCCACACGTCGTCGATCTTCTCGGGTAGGTAGAACAGCGGCAGCCAGCCGTCGGCCACCTCGGCGGTCATGCGCACGTTCTTGGGGCCGAGGGCGGCGACGTAGATCGGGATGCGGTCGCGGACAGGCCGGGTGATCAGCTTGAGCGCCTTGCCCAGCCCGGTGCCCCGCTCGGGCGGCAGGGGCAGGGTGTAGGCCTTGCCGTCGTAGGTGACCCGCTCGCGGGCCCACACCTGGCGGCAGATGTCGATGATCTCGCGGGTGCGGGTGAGGGGCTGCGTATAGGGGACGCCGTGGAAGCCCTCGATCACCTGCGGACCCGAGGCGCCGAGGCCGAGCACGCAGCGCCCGTCGGACAGCGCGTCGACGCCGGCGGCGGTCATGGCGAGCAGCGTGGGGGTGCGGGTGTAGATGGGCAGGATGGCGGCACCGATCTCGACGGTCTCGGTGACGGCCGCCAGGTACCCCATCAGGCTGACGCCGTCGAAGCCGTACGCCTCGGCGACCCACACCGTGTCGAGGCCGGCCTTCTCGAGAGCCACGGCCTGCTGCGCCGACTCCTTGAACCCGCCGGCGTAGCTGAGCGGCATGCTGACCTTCATCTGGCTTCCCCTCCGCGGCCACAGCGACCGCATGCGATGGACGTCAGGCGGCGGTCAGCCGCTCGCGCGCCCGCTTGGAGCGGTCGAGCAACAGGGCCGGCACCACCACGCCGTTGACGGTCTTGTCGCCGCCCCCGCCTGTCGCGGCGGCCTCGCCTGCGTCGCCGTCGTCACTGGCGGCAGCGTCGGCGTCGACGGCGGCCTCCTCGCGACGGACGAGCGCGGCGTCGTAGTCCTTTGGGCGGGCCAGCGCCGAGCCGTCGATCGAACCGACGTCGATGCCGTTCGCGAACAGCACCCGGTAGCGGGTCCATGCGAAACCGTCGACCAGGTAGACGCGGCCCTTCTCGCCCTGGGGCACACCAGGGAGGGGGTCGAGGGTCATGACGCTGTCGCCCCGCTTGAACTCGTCGGGGGCCGCACGCTTCGCCATGCGTCTGATCCTGCCAAACCGGGCCGCGGGGACGCGAATTCGGCGGAATGTTTCGCTGGGCTAATTAGTTAGGCGAAGTGATGTCCGCGCCACGCCACCGTCCATGACCGAACGCCTCAAGCTCGCGACGCACGACACCTTCCGCTCGTTCGACAGCCGCAACTTCCGCCTGTTCTTCGGTGGCCAGATCGTCAGCCAGGCCGGCACATGGATGCAGTCGGTCGCCATCGTCTGGCTGGTCCTCGACCTGACCGGCAGCGGCCTCGCCCTCGGCCTGGTGACCGCGGCCGAGTTCCTGCCCATCCTGCTGCTCGGTGCCTGGGCCGGCGTGGTGGCCGACCGGGTCGACCACCACCGGATGATGTTGGTCACGCAGGGCGCCTTCCTCGCGCTGGCCTTCACGCTCTCGGCCCTCACCCTGACGGGCAACGTCACGGTGCCGGTCCTGTTCGTCCTGTCCCTGGTGTTCGGCACCATCAACGCCTTCGACAACCCGTCCCGGCGGGCGCTGGTCGTCGAGCTCGTCCCGCAGACACACGTGCCCAACGCCGTCGGGCTCAACAGCGCGCTCATGACCGGCTCCAGGGTCGTAGGCCCCGCGCTGGCCGGGCTGCTCATCGCCGGGCCCGGGGCCGGCGCAGCCTTCGCGCTCAACACCGTCACGTACCTGGCGGTGATCGTCGCACTGGTGCGCCTGGACCGGTCGCAGTTCCGGGCCGCGCCCCGGGTGGCCAAGGCCAAGGGTCAGCTCACCGAGGGGCTCCGCTACGTCTGGCGGACGGCCGAGCTGCGCCTGCCGCTGATCATGCTCGCGGTCGTCGGCATGTTCGCCTTCAACTACCAGGTGACGCTGCCGCTCATCGCCGAGCGCACGTTCGGCGGCACCGCCACGACGTTCACCCTGCTGTTCGCCACCATGAGCGTGGGCTCGGTGGCCGGAGCGCTCGTGGTCGCCCGCCGGACCGACCTCGACGTCGGCTTCCTGGTGCGGGCGGGCGCGGGCCTGGCGGCGTCGACGTTCGGCCTGGCGTTGGCGCCCACGCTGCCGCTCGCCCTCGTCGCTGCGCTGGCCGTCGGGTTCACCAACGTCGGAATCATCTCGGGGGCCAACGCGGTCGTGCAGCTCCGGGCCGCCCCGGTGATGCGCGGCCGGGTCCTGGCCCTGCTCAGCGTCGTCTTCCTGGGCTCGACGCCCATCGGCAGCCCCGTCATCGGCTTCGTGGCCGAGGAGCTGGGCCCGCAGGTCGCCGTGGCGCTCGGCGGCGTCGCCACCGCCCTCGTCGTGGCCTGGACCGCCCACCAGGTGCGGGCGCTGGCGTCGGCCGGGTCGCCGGCTCACGTCGCCGATGCCGTCCATGCGGAGCACGAGCCGGCTGTGCGGCCGGCCCCCGCGGCGTGAGCACGGCTGCACCGGACCGCCCACCACCGTCCCGGCCGCTGCGCCCGCAGCCCCGCTGCCTGGCGCTGTCCCCCCATGGGCCAGACTGGCCCCTATGCGCGGAATCATCCTGGCCGGAGGCTCGGGCACCCGGCTGCACCCGATCACCCAGGGCATCAGCAAGCAGCTCGTCCCGGTGTACGACAAGCCGATGGTGTACTACCCGCTGTCGACCCTGATGCTGGCGGGCATCGACGAGGTCCTCGTCATCACCACGCCGCACGACGCCGAGCAGTTCGAACGGCTGCTCGGCGACGGCTCGCAGTTCGGCATCTCCGTCACCTACGCCCAGCAGCCCAAGCCCGAGGGGCTCGCACAGGCGTTCGTCATCGCCGCCGACTTCCTGGGCGACGAGTCGGCCGCGCTGGTGCTGGGCGACAACATCTTCTACGGGCCCAACCTGGGCAACCGGCTCGACCGGTTCGCCGCCGTCGACGGCGGTGCCGTCTTCGCCTACTGGGTGGCCAACCCCGCCGCCTACGGCGTGGTCGAGTTCGACGCGGACGGCAAAGCCCTGTCCCTCGAGGAGAAGCCGGCCCGGCCCCGAAGCAACTTCGCCGTGCCCGGCCTCTACTTCTACAGCAACGACGTGGTCGGCCTGGCCCGCGACCTGCAGCCGTCGGCGCGCGGCGAGTTCGAGATCACCGACCTCAACCGCATCTACATGGACCAGGGCCGGCTGAAGGTCGAGGTGCTGCCCCGGGGCACGGCCTGGCTCGACACCGGCACGTTCGACTCGTTGCTCGACGCCGGCAACTACGTCCACACGCTCGAGGCCCGGCAGGGGCTGAAGATCGGCTGCCCCGAGGAGATCGCCTGGCGCCAGGGCTGGCTCGACGACGAGGCGCTGCGGCAGCGGGCCGAAGCGCTCACCAAGAGTGGCTACGGCGCGTACCTGACCGAGATCCTGCAGCGGGGGCGCTGAACGCCCCCGATCCTCTCGGACGAGGTGCCCGGCCGGCGGGTGGCACTCAGGTCCGGCGCGACTCCGCCCAGGTCAGGCCCGTCTCGACGTCGGGCTCGTGCGGCAGGCCCAGCACCCGCTCGGCGATGATGTTGCGCTGCACCTCGCCGGTGCCGCCCCCCACCGTGAGCGCCGGGGCGAACAGGAACCCGTGGTGCCACAGCTCGGCCGGCGCGCCGAGCGGCCCCTGGTCGACGAGCATGCCGCCGGCGCCGGCCAGGTCCTTGGCCAGACCGAACACGCGCTGGCCGTGCTCGTCGGACATCACCTTGCGGATCGAGGCCTCGGGCCCCGGTGCCTCACCCCGGATGGCGGCGCTCACCGTGCGCAGGCGGATGAGCCGCAGCAGCTCGCCGTCGATGTGCAGCCGCACCACCCGCTCGCGCAGCACCGGATCGGCGACGCCGCCCCGCGCCCGCACGACGTCGATCAGGTCCTCGCCGGTGGGCCCCTGGCCCCACAGGGCGCCGCCGGACGACAGCGACACGCGTTCGTTGGCCAGCGTCACCTTGGCCAGGCTCCACCCCTGTCCGACATCGCCCACCAGGTTCTCGGCCGGCAGGCGCACCTCGTCGAGGAAGACCTCGTTGAACATGTGGGCCCCCGTCATCTCGATGATCGGCCGGATCGTGATGCCGGGCGCGTCCATCGGGCACACGAAGTACGAGATGCCCGTGTGCTTGCCCACGTCGGGGTCGGTGCGGGCGATCAGGATGCCGTAGCGGGCGTACTGGGCGAGCGAGGTCCAGATCTTCTGGCCGGTCACCACCCACTCGTCGCCGTCCCGCGCGGCCCGGGTGCCGAGCGCGGCCAGGTCCGACCCGGCGCCCGGCTCGCTGAAGAGCTGGCACCACATGTCCTCGCCGGCCAGCAGCGGGGTGAGGTAGCGGTGCTTCTGCTCGTCGGTGCCGGCGTGCAGCAACGTGGGACCGGCCCACCCGATGCCGATGGGGTTGACCGGCCGCCGCACGCCCGCCCGGCGCAGCTCGTCGTCGATGACCAGCTGGTGCACGGGATCGGCGCTGAGGCCCCAGGGCCGCGGCCAATGGGGGGCGACGAGCCCGGCCTCGGCCAGGTCACGTCCCGACGGCGACGGATGGTCGGCCAACCACGTCCGCACCTGGGTGCGCTGGGGATCGTCGTCGGGCGGCAGCTCGAAGTCCACGCATGGACGTTAGAACTTGCACTGGCGCTGCGCTTAGTACGTCGACAGGATCACCCTCTTTCGCGCCACGCAGAGCAGCCGCTACCCTCCGGCGCTGTCACCGATGTCACCGTCACGAGGAGCGCACCGATGCCGGGCTGGAACTTCGCCGAGGTCTGGGAAGTCATCGCCGAGCAGATCCCCGACGCACAGGCACAGGTGCACGGCGATCGTCGGGTGACCTGGGCCGAGCTGGACCGCCGGGCGAACGGCGTGGCCGCCATGCTGCTCGACCGGGGCGCGACCGAGCAGGACAAGGTGGCCCAGTACCTCTACAACGGCACCGAGTACATCGAGTCGATGTACGGCGCCTTCAAGGCCGGTCTGGTGCCGATCAACACCAACTACCGCTACCAGGACGACGAGCTCGTCTACCTGTGGGACAACGCCGATTGCGTGGCGGTGGTGTTCCACGGGGCGTTCACCGGGACGATCGAGCGCATCCGCGACCGGGTGCCGCGGGTGACGACCTGGCTGTGGGTCGACGACGGCGACGGGGTATGCCCCGATTGGGCCACGCCCTACGAAGAGGCCGCCAACCGCCACGCCGAGCGGGTCGTGGCCCCGTGGGGCCGCGACGGCGACCAGCTCCTCATGACCTACACGGGCGGCACCACCGGCATGCCCAAGGGCGTGATGTGGCGCCAGGACGACCTGTTCCGCACCCTGGTCGCCCAGATGAACCCCGTCTACAAGGACGGCGAGGCCAACCTCGAGACTGTCCGCCAGCAGGTCAAGGTCCCCGGGCCGATCGGCCTGCCCGCGTGCCCGCTGATGCACGGCACCGGCCTGTACACCCAGCTCATCATCCTGTCGCTGGGCGGCAGTTCGGTGACCCTGGTCTCGCGCAAGCTCGACATCGAGGAGCTGTTCGACACCATCGAGCGCGAGCGGGTCAACCAGATCGCCATCGTGGGCGACGCCTTCGGCAAGCCCATGCTCAAGGCCCTGGACGAGAACCCCGGCCGCTGGGACCTGGCCAGCCTGTTCCTCGTGGCGTCCTCCGGCGTCATGTTCAGCGAGCCGGTCAAGCAGGGCCTGCTCAAGCACCATCCCGGCATGCTGCTGGTCGACGCCTTCTCGTCGTCCGAGGCCGTGGGCATGGGCCAGTCGGTGTCGTCCGGCGACAGCGCCAGCGGCACGGCCACGTTCCAGCTGGGCGAGAACACGATCGTCGTCACCGACGACGGTCGCCGGGTCGAGCCCGGCTCCGGCGAGATCGGCCGGGTGGCGGTGGGTGGACACCAGCCCATCGGCTACTACAAGGATCCCGAGAAGACGGCGGCCACCTTCATCGAGTTCGAGGGCAGGCGCTACTCGTGCCCCGGCGACTACGCCCTCGTCGAGGCAGACGGCAGCCTCACCCTGTTGGGCCGCGGGTCGGTCGTCATCAACACGGGCGGCGAGAAGGTCTTCCCGGAGGAGGTCGAAGAGGTGCTCAAGACCTACCCGGGCGTGCGCGACGCCGTGGCGGTGGGCGTGCCCGACGACACGTTCGGCGAGGTCGTGTCCGCCGTGGTCGAGACCGCGCCGGACGCATCCGTCGACACGGATGACCTGATCGCCCACGTCCGCACGAAGCTCGCCGCCTACAAGGCCCCCAAGTACATCTTCACCGTCGACACCATCGGGCGCGCCCCCAACGGCAAGGTCGACTACAAGCGGCTCAAGGCTTTCGCCGCCGATACGCGGGCCTCCTGACGGCGGTGCTGCCCCACGGACAC
Source organism: uncultured Acidimicrobiales bacterium (assembly GCA_963735395.1). Taxonomy (GTDB): domain Bacteria; phylum Actinomycetota; class Acidimicrobiia; order Acidimicrobiales; family VFJN01; genus ZC4RG19. The sequence continues at coordinate 489,208 of CAVTKV010000008.1, forward strand.
CCCGTAGGTAGCCATCAGGCAACGGCGATGTGAACGTCCTGTGGACGGGCGGTACCGTGCGGCCGTGACCGAGCCACACCAGGAGTTGCGCCGCAAGTTCCACCAGCAGCTCGACGAGATCGACGCCAAGGTCATCCGCCTGTTCGCCCTCGTGAGCGAGAGCGTCGCTGCCACCACCGACGCTCTGCTCTCCGGTGACACCGAGGCCGCCCGCGAGCTGACCGAGCAGGACCGGCTGGTCGATCTGCTCGAGGTCGACCTCGAGCAGATCGCCGAGCGCGAGCTGCTCATGCAGACGCCGATGGCGGGCGACATGCGCTACCTCGTCTCCGTGCTGCGCGTCGTCCCCGAGCTCGAGCGCAGCGGCGACCTGGCCGAGCACATCGCGCAACGGGCCGCCAACGGCCTGGCCCTGCGGCTCACCCCCACCGTCCGCGGCCTGCTCGAGCAGATGGGCACCACCTGCGTCGAGCTGTGGCGCCGCGCCACCGATGCCTGGGCCGAACGCGACAGCCACGCGGCCACCGAGCTGGACAAGGCCGACGACACGCTCGACGACCTGCACGACCGGCTGGTCAGCGAGCTCGAGACCGCCGACATCGCCCTCGCCGACGCACTGCAGACCACGCTCGTGGCCAGGTTCTACGAGCGGCTGGGAGACCACGCCGTGCACATCGCCGAACGAGTTCGCTACCTCGCCGACGGCACCTGACCCGGTGCCGTTCCGGCTGATCCCCGCCGACGACGCGTTCCTCGCGCTGTTCAACGACTCGGCCGCCAACGTGGCCGACTGCGCACGGCGGCTGCGGGACCTGCTCGGGCCTCTGGCTCGACGCCCGGTCGCACCGTCGAATCTGGGCACCCGCCACGGGCCGTGAGCCGGCGGGCGCGGACCGATTCGGAGGCCCCGCCGAGGGCCTCCTACGCTGGCCTTCATGGCTGATCTCGGATTCGACGGCAAGGTCGCGATCATCACCGGTGCAGGCGGCGGCCTGGGTCGCTCGCACGCTCTCGAGCTCGCGCGGCGGGGGGCGCTCGTCGTGGTCAACGACCTCGGCGGCTCGGTTGACGGCACCGGCAGCGGCACCACCGCGGCACAGGCCGTCGTCGACGAGATCGCCGCGGCAGGCGGCGAGGCCGTCGCCAACTACGACTCGGTGGCCACGCCCGAGGGCGGGCGGTCGATCGTGCAGACGGCGATCGACGCCTGGGGCCGGGTAGACATCGTCATCAACAACGCCGGCATCCTGCGCGACGCCTCGTTCAAGAACATGGACCCCGACAGGGTGAACGCGGTGCTCGACGTGCACCTGCGCGGTGCGTTCAACGTCACCCAGCCCGCCTGGGAGCGCATGCGCAGCCAGAACTACGGGCGCATCGTCAACACCAGCTCGGGCGCCGGCGTGTTCGGCAACTTCGGCCAGACCAACTACGGCGCCGCCAAGATGGGGCTGGTGGGCCTGACGCGCGTGCTCGCCGTCGAGGGCGCCAAGAACAACATCAAGGCCAACGCCATCGCTCCGGTGGCCAAGACCCGCATGACCGAGGACATCCTGGGCCCTGCGGCCGACAAGCTGCTGCCCGAGCTGGTCACGCCCGTGGTGGCGTTCCTGGCCCACGAGGACGTGCCCGTGTCGGGTGAGGTGTACTCGGTGGGCGGCGGCCGGGTGGCCCGGGTGTTCCTGGGTGTCACCAAGGGCATCGTCGACGCGGACCTGTCGGTCGAGGCCGTGCGCGACCGGTTCGACGAGATCCGCGACGAGGACGGCTACGAGGTGCCGGCCAACCTCAACGAGGAGCTGATGCTGGCGCTCAAGTCGATCGGCTGAGCCAGCCCGCTCGTCCCGCTCGGTCGCAACGGCCCCCGCCTACTGGGCGGGGGCCGTTGCGCGCCCGTGCATCGACGGCAGCCACAGCGAGAGCGACCCACCGATTCCCCTGGCCTTCTTTGCCGTTGTGGGTTGTCGACGATCGATTAGCGATATATCGTCAACGCATCGACAACCGGTCGACATCACATCTGAACGGAGAGACCGCATGAGAGATCACCCAACGAGAAGCGAACGGCGCGGCCGCGACGGCCGTCGCGAGGCGTACGGCGACTGGCCGCCGCCCTTTCCCGGGCCGGGCTTCGGGCCGGGCCCACGGGGTCGGGGCAGGGGCGGCAGGGGCCGAGGGCGGCGCGGCCGCCGCGGCGACGTCCGCATGGCGTTGCTGGCGCTGCTCGCCGAGCGGCCCATGCACGGCTACGAGATGATCCAGGAGCTCGACGACCGCACGGGCGGCATCTGGCGGCCGAGCCCCGGGTCCGTCTATCCCACCCTGCAGATGCTCGAGGACGAGGGTCTGATCGCCAGCGACACGAGCGACGGCCGCAAGCGGTTCACGCTCACCGACGAGGGCACGGCCGCGGCCCAGAAGGCCGCCGAGACGCCCCCGTGGGCCGAGATCGCCGACGACACCGTCGCCGCGGCGCACGACGTGCGCAAGGCGGCGCTGGGCATCATGAACGCCCTGCGAGAGGTCGGGTTCGAGGGCACGCCCGAGCAGCGGGCCAAGGCGCTCGAGGTGCTGGCGGACACCAAGCGCAAGCTCTACGCCATCCTCGCCGAGGCCGAGTGACGCGTCACCGGCCCGGGACCTGACGCAGGCGCTGGGGGTCGTCCCCCAGTGCCTCGTCGGCGGGCCATGGTGCCGCAGCCCTACGCCCGCGCCCCGCTGTCCTTCTCGATGACCTGAGCGTGACCCGGCGCCGGGTCAGGCGCGGGCGACCCTGACGGCCCGCAGCACCAGCGGGACCTGGAGCGGCAGGCGCGCCAGCCCGAGCAGGCGGAACGGTCCGGCCGGCATCTTGACCGCCTGGTGCTCCGTGCCTGCGTCGAGCACCATCTGCACGTTGGCGGGGAACACGGCCACCAGCAGCCCGGCCGTGGCCCAGCCGCCGGCGCGGCTGGTGCGGCGGCTGAGGAGCAGCGCCCCGCACACCAGCTCGGCCACCCCGCTGACGAGCACCACGCGCCGGGCGTCGCCCATCGGGCGGGGGACCACCCTCTCGTACACCGACGGCACCGCGAGGTGCAGGGCACCGGAGCCCAGCATCATCGCCGCCAGCCCAAGCCGGGACCGCCGGGCGGTGAGAGGCTCCTCGCCGGAGGCCGCGGTGTCGCGCCCGCCCTCGCCGGGCGTGTCGAACGGGTCGACGACCCGCAGCTCGGTGCTCATCGCCGGCACGTTAGGTGACGAGCTCCCTCGGGTGTGCGAGCGGTGCTGTCGCTGGAGGACGCCGGTTCGACCCGGGTTCTGCGTGCGGATGTGGTTGGCGGGCAACCAGATCGGCACACGGAGCGGGTCAGCCTCGGTCGGACGGCCCCGTCAGCAGCGAGCGCATCATGCGCACCAGGACCGCCTGCGCCTGGTCGGGCGAGTCGCCCGCCTCGGAGCGCAGGGCGTCCCACACCGCCCACGACGACGAGGCGGCGAGGGCGTCGAGCAGCTCGCGCCGCCCGCCCGCCGGGGCCGCGGCCAGCTCGGGAGCGAAGGCCTGCTCGACCTCGCTGCGCAGGAAGGCGGTGCCCTCGGCGACGGCTTGCCGAATCTCCGGCGCGAACGGTCCGTGCACCGCGGCGGCCCGGCGGAACGGGGTGACGGCCTCGAGCAGCGCGCCCCGATGGCGGGCGAACGCCACGACGCGCGCATCGAGCGGCTGGCCCGCATCGACGGGTACGACCAGCGCCGCCAACCGCTCCACCACCCGCTGGACGACAGCGGTGTGCAGGGCGGGCAGGTCGTCGAAGTGCTGGAACACCGAACGCACCGACACCCCGGCCCGCTCGGCGATGCGCGGCGCGGTGGGACGCAGGTCGCCCTCTTCGACGAGGGCGACGCTGGCATCGACGATGGCGTCGCGGGTGCGGACGGCCCGGGCGGCCCGCCCGTCGATGGGAACGGCGGATTCTTGCACTGGACCTGCAGGTTACTCGTGTGCCGTGGGCGCCACCGGCGAGCCGTGGTGCAGGAACATGAGCCACCGCCCGTCGACCCTGCGGAACATGTTGACCGCGGCCACCGTCGCCCCCACCTGGTCGCTGATCAGGTTCTCGTCGACGGTCACCCACGCCACGTCGCCGGACACCCGGACCCGTTCGTCGGTGAGGATGAACTGGAGCTGCTGCGGCCCGCCGAACAGCGCGAACCACGACCCCGCCACCGCACCCCACCCGTGCAGCGTCTTCCAGCCGGGATGTGTGCACACGACCTCGTCGTCGTGCTGCCAGATGTCGGACATCGCATCGAGGTCGCGTGCCTCGAATGCCTCGTAGTAGGCGCGGTTGGCCGCACGCACGGCTGCGATATCGACGGTCTCGGGCATCGGCCGCCGACCCTATCGGCGCCTGGCGGAGCGCTGTCACTCCGCCGGGGCGGCCAGTTGTGCCGTTCGCCGTGCCCGCTGCCAGCATGGACGGATGACCCCGGCCTCGCAGGTGCCCGTCCGCCAGGTGCCGTCCACGGACGGCGTCACCCTCGCGCTGCACGACCTGGGCGGCGACGGGCCCCCGCTGCTCCTGTGCCACCCGACCGGTTTCATGGCGATGACCTGGGCCCCGCTCGCCGCCGAGCTGGCCGATGTCGCCCATTGCTGGGCGCCCGACTTCCGGGGCCACGGCGACAGCACGTCGCCGCCGTCGCTCGACTTTGCCTGGTCGGGGATGGCCGACGACGTTCTCGCCGTCGTCGACGACCTGGGCCTGGCCGACGTGCGGGCCGTGGGCCACTCGATGGGCGGCGCCGCCCTGCTCATGGCCGAGCAGCGCCGGCCCGGCACCTTCGCCCGGCTGTGGCTGTTCGAACCGATCGTGTTCCCCCCGGCCGAGGGCGGCGGTGGCGGCCAGAACCCCATGGCCGAGGCCGCCCGACGCCGGCGACCTTGGTTCCCCGACCGCGAGGCGGCCTACGCCAACTTCTCGGCCAAGCCGCCGCTCAACACCCTCGCCCCCGCCGCCTTGCGGGCCTACGTCGACCACGGCCTGCGCGACATGCCCGACGACGGGGCGGTCGAGCTGAAGTGCACACCCGACGTCGAGGCACGCGTTTTCACTGGCGGCATGGGACACTCGACGTTCGCCCACCTCGACCAGGTGCGATGCCCGGTCACGGTGGCCGTCAGCGGCGACGCGGTAGGCCCGGCGATGATCGCGCCGCTGATCGTCGAGTCGCTGCCCGACGCGCACCTCGAGCGCCACCCGTCGCTCACCCACTTCGGCCCGATGGAAGACCCCGCCCTCATGGCCGCGGCCGTGCGCTCGGCCCTCCACCTGGGTTGAGAGGCCGAGCCGTTCTGAGGCGGCGCTCCCGGCATCCTCCGAAGTTGTCGTACCCCGGGCGTACTCTCACGTCATGGCCTTCCCGGTGCCGCGATCGCTCAGCCCGTCCAAGGTGTCGTCGTTCACCGACTGCGCGCTCGCGTTCCGCTTCTCGGCCATCGACCGGCTGCCCGAGCCGCCCACCGCCGCGGCCACCAAGGGCACCCTGGTGCACGGCGCGCTCGAGCGCCTGCACCTGCTCGCCCCCGCCGAGCGCACGCTCGATGCCGCGCTCGCCTGCCTCGACGACGCCGCGGTCGACCTGCGTGACGACCCCGAGTACGTGGGCCTCGACCTGAGCGACGACCAGGCGGCCGCCTTCCACGACGAGGCCGGCGACCTGGTGCGCAACTACTTCCGGCTCGAGGATCCGTCCACCGTCAGCGCCATCGGCCTCGAGCTCAAGGTCGAGGCCGAGATCGACGGCATCCGCCTGCGGGGCATCATCGACCGGCTCGAGCTCGACGCCGACGGCGAGCTGGTGGTCACCGACTACAAGACCGGCTCCGCGCCCTCCGAGCAGTACGAGCGCAAGCGGCTGTCCGGCGTGCACATCTACTCGCTGCTGTGCGAGCAGCTGCTGGGCCGGCGGCCCAGCACGGTGCAGCTGCTGTACCTCAAGGCGCCGCTCGCCATCACCACCCACCCCAGCGACCGCTCCACCCGGGGTACCCGTCGCACGCTGGGCGCCGTCTGGCAGGCCGTCGAGCGGGCATGCGACCGCGAGGACTTCCGCCCGCGGCCCTCGCACCTGTGCAACTTCTGCGCCTTCCAGGCGTACTGCCCGTCGTTCGGGGGCGACCCGGCCGAGGCTCGCCGGCTGGCCGAGCAGCTGGCCGCAGAGAGGTCCGAGGGCCTCGACAGCCCCCGCGCCGAGGGTTCGGGACACGACAGCGAGCGCGGCGCCGCGGTGCCGGTGGCCGCAGGGTCCGGCCCCGCGGGGTGAGCGGTCGGCGGATCCGCGGGTCGGGGCGCGCGGTCGAGGGATCCACCACCGGTAGGCTCCCGCCCCGATGTCCGGCCCGCTCCACCGCGTCACCCGGGCCGTCGCCCGCTTCGACACCGCCATCGACACCCGGGTCGACCGCCTCCGGGGCCACCCGCACCTCGACCGGCTGATGTACGCCGCATCCGAGCTGGGCGACTTCAGCCTGATCTGGCACCTCATCGGGTCCGGCCGGGCGCTGGCGCCCGACCGCCGGCCCATCCACGCCGTGCGGGTGGCGGCCATCCTCGGCGCTGAATCGGCCCTGGTCAACGGCCCGGTGAAGCGCATGTTCCGCCGGCACCGCCCGGCCTGGGAGCAGGAGCGCCCCCGCCGCCTGCGCCAGCCCCGCACGAGCAGCTTCCCCTCGGGTCACGCGTCGGCGGCCATGACCGCAGCCGGCGTGCTGGCGCAGAACGACCCCATCTGGCCGCTGTACTACGCCGTCGGCGCGGTGGTGGCCGGCAGCCGCGTGTACGTCAAGATCCACCACCCGTCCGACGTGGTGGCCGGGGCGTTGGTCGGCATCGTGCTCGCCCGCGTGGCCCGCCGGGCGTGGCCCTTTCCCGAGGTCTCGTGAGCGAACCTGTGCGGGGCGGGAATGACAGTCCCCGCGCGACGGTTCGACCCCGTGATGACTGATTTCGCCGTGACCTGGGACTACCGCTGCCCGTTCGCCCGAAACGCGCACGAGCACCTCATCGAGGGGCTGCGCCACGGAGCCGACTGGAACGTGCGCTTCGTGCCGTTCTCGCTGGGCCAGGTGCACGTGGCCGAGGGCGAGCCCGACGTGTGGGTGCGCCCCGAGTCCGACAGCGGGCTCCTCGCCCTGCAGGCCGGCGTCGTGGTGCGCGACCGCTTCCCCGAGCGGTTCCTGGACGTGCACGAGGCTCTGTTCGCCTTGCGGCACGACGAGGGCCGCCACCTCGAGGACGAGGCCGAGGTGCGCCGCGTGCTCACCGAGCAGGGGGTCGACGCCGACGCCGTGTTCGCCGAGATCGCCAGCGGCGCCCCGCTGGAGACCGTGCGCGACGAGCACACCGCGGCCGCCGACGACAACGACGTGTGGGGTGTGCCCACCTTCGTGCAGGACGACAAGGCCGTGTTCGTTCGGCTGATGGAGCGGCCTCGGGGCGACGCCGACGTGGCCCGCCGCACGATCGACCGCGTCGTCGACCTGTTGACCGGCTTCCCCGAGCTCAACGAGTTCAAGCACACCTCGCTGAAGCGCTAACGGCAGCGGCTCGGGGCACCATCAAGGCGACCCCTGGGGTTGACGTGGATCTGTGGCGGCCGGGAGACCGGCTGCCGGTCGACCGTATGGGCGTCAGCCTGCGACCACGACGTCGTCGCGGTCGTCGGTCGACACCGGTGTGGCCAGCAGCATTCGCACGTCGAGCAACAGGTCGGCGACCTCGTTGGACGACACCAGCTCGCGGTGCCCAAGGTCGCCCAGGCCTTTGTCGATGACGGCCAAGGCCTCGCTGATCATCTCGTCAAGCGCACGGGTCTCGGTCACGGCGACCACCATACCGGTCGTTGGGCGACCGACGACGACATGACGCGACACTTACGCTTCGCGCCTGAGCCACCACAACGAGCGGAGATGGCCTCTGCGTGGGCGCGCGTCCCGGGAGCACTGCTCCGTCGTCGTAGCCTGACCGACTGGTGAGCGAGCGCAGTTACGACCTGATCGCCCGGCTCGGGCGCGGTGGCATGGGCGTCGTCGACCTCGCGCGCGACGAGGACGGCAACAAGGTCGCGCTCAAGCGCCTCACCCTGCAGGGGTCGGCCAGCGAGATCGCGCGCTCCCGGGAGCGCCTCCTGCGCGAGGCCGACGTGCTGCGCAAGCTGCGCCACCCCAACGTGGTGGGCCTGCTCGACGTGGTCGACGAGGGCGACGAGATCGTGCTGGTCATGCCCTACATGTCGGGCGGCAGCCTGGCCGAGCGGGTGGCCCAGCACGGCCCGGCGCCGGCGGACGAGGTCGAGCGGCAGGCCCGCCGGCTGCTCGGGGCGCTGGCGTCGGCCCACCGGGCCGGCATCATCCACCGCGACATCAAGCCGGCCAACGTCCTTTTCGACGAGCGCGGCGAGCCGTGCCTCGCCGACTTCGGCGTCGCCCTCAGCCGCGACCAGACCCACGGCCTGACCGTGGCCGGCATGGTGGTGGGCACCCCGGGCTTCATGGCCCCCGAGCAGGCGCGAGGCGAGGCCGTGTCGCCCGCCACCGACGTGTTCTCCCTGGGGGCGACCCTGCTGTTCGCGGCCACCGGCGACGGGCCCTACGGCCAGGGCGATCCAGGCCTGCTCATGGTGCGCGCCGCCAGCGGCAAGGTCGACCGGGTGCCCAAGAGCGTGCCCGGGTCGTTGCGCAAGCTGCTGCGGGCGACCCTCGACCCGCGCCCCGAGCGCCGCCCGAGCGCGGCCGCGTTGGCGGGCGATGGCCAGGACGGCACCACAGTCCGCACCATGGTCCTGCGCACGCCCGACTGGAGTCGGCGGTCCTGGGCTGTCGCCGGCGGGTGCGCCGGGGCGCTGGCCCTGGTGGTGGGCGGCGTGGCGGCCTCGCGCGCGGGCGACGGCTCCGCAGTCGGCGACGGTGCCGCCGACCAGAGCGGCGGCGCCTGCGTCGACCTGCCGTACCAGCCGTGCGGGCAGCAGGCACCAGCGCCCCACACCGACGGCACCGCCTGCATCGACGACCACGACGACTACGACGGCCAGTGGCAGAACGGCTGCGAGGCCCAACCCGACGACCAGGACGGCCGCACCCTCGACACCGCCATCGAGGCCAACATCGTGCCGGGTGACGACGTGGACACATATCCCATGGAGGTGCAGGACAACCTCCAGCTCACGTGCGACGGGTCGGTCGAGATCACGCTCGAGGCGCCGCAGGGCATCGACCTCGCCCTCGAGGTGCTCGATCGCGACGGCACCCTGATTCAGGGTGCGACCACCACCGCCGAGACGCCGGCCATCATCACCCTGGGCGAGGCCGAGTGCGGCGGTGACGACAAGACGATGCTCGACGTGGTGGTCCGGGCCGTCGGCGGCGCCCGGGTCGCGTCCGACTACGTGCTCACCCGGTCCGGCGACTTCTGACCCCGCCGCCACGGGGCAAGGGGCCAACCGAGCGTCAGCGCAGCGCGCCCAGCTCAGCTTCGATGCGGGCCAGGCGGCGCTCGATGTCGGCGAGCCGATCGGCCAGGTCCTCGAGGTCGGCCGCCGAGTAGGGCGTCTCGGGCCACCGGTCCTCGGACGGGCGGTGGCGCGGCTCGCGCCGGCGGTCGTCGGCACCCCGGGCCAGCTGCGGTGTGGCCACGCCGCGTACCTCGACGGGCGGCGGGGGTGGAGGCGGGTAGGCCGGTGTGGCCCAGTCGGCGGCCGTGGCTGCTGGCGCCCGGCGCTCGAGGGACGCCGCCAGTCGCCTCTCCAGGTCCGCGACGCGCGCCACGAGCGCCGCGTACGACGGCGAGGCGAGCTCGGCCGGCACCCGGCTGGACCCTGACCCGCGCCCGCCGCCGTCGCCGCGCGTTGACGGCTGCTCGTCGTCGGCATGGTCCGGGGCAGGCGCGGTGAGCACCTGCACCCAACGTGTCTCGTGGTCGCCGGGCCGGCGCCCGACCCGGGCGGCAAAGGGTTTGGGCGTGCGGGCCGCCAGCGTGTCGAGCAGCGCGTCGACCTCGCTGGGATCGCCCAACGGGTGCAGCCGCTGGACCTGGGACCGCACCTCGGCCACCGTTTGCACGCCGCGCAGCAGCAACACCGCGAGCACGGCCAGCTCGGCCGGCCCCATGCGCCAGCGCTCGTCCGCCCGGTGCCGGTAGCGGGTCGTGCGCACATCGGCCGACGGGGGCACGAACCGAGCCAGGCCCCGAGACTTGAGCACCAGCAGCGTGTCCTCGACTGTGCGGTCGTCGTAGGCGACCACGGGGTCGCGCCCGACGGGCTGGTTGCAGGCGAGCCGAAGTGCGTTGAGCGTGAGGGGTACGGCGTCGGGCGCGGCCGCCTCCTGCTCGATCAGGCATCCGAGCACGCGACCTTCGGCCGCCGTGAGCTCCATGGAGGGCGATGCTATGGCCCGACGCGACGGCGTGCCGCCACCCCCCGGCCCGGCAGCTGGTGCGAGGGCACTAGACATGCCGGTCATGGGCATGGAGCGCTCCGGTGTCACGTTCGCATCGCTGATGGCCCTCGGGCCCGATTTCGCGGTGACGACCGCCAGGTCGGCGGCCGAGCTCGGCTACACCAGCTTCTGGACTGCCGAGACGACCGGCCCCGAGGCGTTCTCCCTGCTGGCAGCGGCCGGCGCCGCCGCGCCGGACCTCGACCTGGGCACAGGGGTGCTGGCCCTGCAGCTCCGCACGCCCATGGTCGTGGCCATGGCCGGCGCCACCCTCCAGGCGCTCCACCCCGACCGCGAGATCCTGCTGGGCATCGGCATCTCGTCGCCGGTCGTCGCCCAGCGGTGGCACGGCCAGCCCTACACCGACCGCCCCCTCGACCAGGTGCGCGAGTACGTCACGCTCGTCCGGGCCTGCCTGTCGGGAGAGAAGGTCGACTTCGCCGGCGACTTCTACCAGGTCAAGGGTTTCCGCCTGGGGGTGCGGCTGGGCGAGCGCCGGCCCCGCATCGTCGTCGGCGCCCTCAACCCCCGCATGCTGGCGCTCGCCGGCGAGCTGGCCGACGGCGTGCTGCTCAACTACCTGCCGGCGTCGCACGTGCCCTGGTCGGTCGAGCAGGTGCGCAAGGGCGGCGACGCCACCATCTACGCCTACGTGCACGCGGGGGTGTGCGAGCGTCACGAAGGCCTCGCCAACGCCAAGCGCGACCTGTACTCGTACGCCGTCGTCGACAGCTACGCCCGCAACTTCGAGCGGGCGGGCTTCGGCGACGAGGTGGCCGAGATCCGCGCCCGGTTCGCGGACGGCGACCGTGCCGGGGCGGTGGAAGCGGTCAGCGATCGCATGGTCGACGCGATCGACGTCATGGGCGACGCCGACACCGCTCACGCCACGATGCGGGCCTACGTCGACGCCGGCGTCGACGTGCCCGTCCTGATGCCCCTGCCCTGGGGCAGAGACCGGCGGGCGTCGGCCGACGCCACCATCCGCGCCGCCATCGGCGCCGGCTGATCCGCCCCTGCGGGGCCTAGTGTCCCGCGAATCGGCCTGGCGCATGCTCTTACCTGTCGGTGGGCGGTCGTACGATGCGCGCCATGGAGCTTCGTGATCGCATCTGCGTGGTGACCGGCGGTGCCAGCGGCATCGGTCGGGCGCTGTGCCAGCGCTTCGCCGCCGAGGGCGCCCGGGCCGTGGTCGTGGTCGACCGCGACGCCGACGGCGCCATCGCCACCGCCCGGTCCATCGGCGACCAGGCCACCCCGCGCACGGCCGACGTCACGGTCGAGGCCGACGTCGAGGCCCTGGTCGAGCACACGGAAGACGAGATCGGCCCCATCGACCTGTTCGCCTCGAACGCCGGCATCCTGGGCTACGGCGGCATCGAGGCCACGGACGAGACGTGGTCGCTGGTGTGGTCGGTCAACGTGCTGGCCCACCTGTACGCGGCCCGGGCCGTGGTGCCCCGCATGGTCGAGCGGGGCGGCGGCTACCTCCTGTCGACGGCGTCGGCGGCCGGCCTGCTCACCCAGCCGGGCGACGCCCCGTACTCGGTCACGAAGCACGCGGCGGTGGCCCTGGCCGAGTGGCTGTCGATCACCTACGGCGACCAGGGCATCACGGTGTCGTGCGCCTGCCCCATGGCGGTCGACACCGCCATGCTGGGCGGCGCGCAGCAGGCGGGCGACGACGCTGACGCCCCTGCGGGCCTCGGCAGCGCAGCGGGCGCGGCGGCGGTGCAGGGCATCCTGTCGGCCGAGCAGGTGGCCGAGGCCGTGGTCGAGGGTGTGCGCAGCGAGCGGTTCCTCATCCTCCCCCACCCCGAGGTGGCCACCTTCGAGCAACGGCGCGCCGCCGACCGCGACCGTTGGCTCGCCGGCATGCGTCGCCTCAGCGCCGCGCTGGCCGGCCGCGGCGGCCCATCCGTCACCGGCGCCTGATCCGGGCGCCCGGTGGACGACACGACACAGGCCGACCACCCGGCGGCCCCCGACCTGCGCGCGCTGGGCCTGACGTCCGGCGACCGGGTGCGCTGGCGCGACCGCTCGAGCTCGCGCTGGCGCGAGGGACGGGTCATCGGCCGCGAGCGCGACGGCAGCGTGGGCGTGCGCGACGGGCGGGGCGCCAGTCGCGCCCTGCGACCCGACCGGCTCGAGGTCCGCGACCGTGGGCCCCGTGGCGGACTGGTGTGGGAAGCGGTGCCGGAGCGGGCCGCCCGCACCGAGCAGCTGGGCCTCTGGGAGCCCGAACCACCGGCGTCCGACGTGCGCCCCCGGTGAGGGGCGTGCCCGTGCCGGTCGTTGCATGTGACCGAGGTCACCGATAGGTTGCGCACCGCGTGACCCGAGAGGGGCGGGCCGCACCGGAGGGGGATGGATGCGCAAGTTGGCAGCGCGGCGGCGTGGGGGGCTGCCGTCGGGTCGAGGTCGTCGCGCGCTCGCCGCGGGCGTCGGGCTCGTCGTGCTCGGCCCGGCGCTGGTGGGCGGCGGCGCGGCGGGCGCGAACCGCCGGACCGCGGGGACGGCCGGGGCAACCGCTTCGAGATCACCGTGCTGTCGAGCGCACCCGAGCAGGTTTCGGGGGGCGACGCGCTCGTGCAGGTCACCGTCCCCCGCACCGTGGCCATCGACGACGTGAGCATCACTGTGGCGGACACCGACGTCACCGGTGCCTTCGCTGACGACGACGGCGACCGCACCCTGGTCGGGCTGGTGGCGGGGCTCGCCGAGGGCGACAACACCGTGCGGGTCGAGGCCGCCCGCGGTCGGGGACGCCCCCGGGCCGCCGAGGTCACGCTCGTCAACCACCCCTCCGGCGGCCCCATGTTCTCCGGCCCCCAGCAGCAGCCGTTCGTGTGCACCACCGCCCGCGGCCGCTTCGACGGCAGGCCCATCCTCGACCAGCCGCTCGTCGACAACCAGGAGCGGTACGGCATCCCGGTCGCCGCCGAGGCACCCGACGGCAGCTACCCCCAGGACGGCCGGGGCTACCCGACCGCCGACGCCCAGATCGTCGGGTGGAGCAAGGACTGCGCCAGCGACACCCGCTTCGGCTACGTCTACCGGTCGGCGACCGACAACAGGTTCCACTGGCTCGACGACCCGACCGCACCTCCCGCCGACGTGGCCACCACCACCACGATGGACGGCGCCACCGTGCCCTTCGTCGTCCGCTGGGAGCGCGGCACGATCAACCGCTTCGTCTACAGCGTGGCCATGCTGGCGCCCGTGGGCGAGGCCGACCCGACGGCGCCCGACGACTCGCTGTGGAACCGCCGTCTGGTGTTCAGCTTCCAGGGCGGGGTCGGCATCGGCCACCACCAGGGCACCACCAGCGACGGCGCCATGCTGCCGGCCGACCTGCTCGGCCGCGGCTACGGCGTCATGTGGTCGAGCGGCACCCGCACCTCCACGCACTACAACCTGCAGGTGGGCGGCGAGACCGCCCTGATGCTCAAGGAGCACACCGTCGAGGGCCACGGCGTGCCCGACTACACGGTGGCTGTCGGCGGCTCCGGCGGCGCCATCCAGCAGTACGTCTACGCCCAGAACCACCCGGGCCTCATCGACGCCGCCATCGCCCAGTACTCGTACCCCGACATGGTCACCCAGACCATCCACGTGGGCGACTGCGAGCTGCTCGAGCACTACTTCGACGCCACCGACCGGGACAACCCCAGGTGGAGGGATCCCGAGGTGCGTCAGGCCGTCATCGGCCTCAACGGCACCAACCACCCCCAGAACATGTCGCAGGGCGAGATCGACCAATGGAACGGTCTCTACGCGCTCATGGGCGCGTTCGGCTACCAGGTGATGGACCGCGACCCGGCCTCGCCGGCCCCAGCGCTGATGGAGTGCAAGCCCGGCTGGCTCGGCCTGGCGCCGCTGGTGATGAACCCGACGTTCACCGACGTCGACGACACCGACAAGCTGGCCCAGGGCACCGAGGGGGTCGAGTGGACCCATTGGGACGACACCCGCAACATCTACGGCACCGGCGACGACGGCTTCGCCCGGGTGCCGTGGGACAACGTGGGCGTGCAGTACGGGCTCCAGGCCCTGACCGCCGGGGTCATCGCCCCCGCCGAGTTCATCGATCTCAACGCCCAGGTGGGCGGGTGGAAGTCGTCGGCCGAGATGGTGCCCGAGGGCTTCCCGTTCAACGGGCCGCTGACGCCCGAGAACTTCGACCCCTGGAGCTCGCGCAACATGAACCTCAGCCCCGACGGCGGCGCCACCCCCGCGGCGCGGACGCAGGGCAATGTCGAGGCGATGAACGCGGCCTACACGTCGGGCATGGAGTTCCAGGGCGACATCGACATCCCGGTCATCGACTGGCGCCACTACCTCGAGGACGAGCTCGACATGCACAACTCGCACCAGTCGTTCGCCGCTCGCCAGCGCATGCTCAACGCCGATGGCGACGCGTCCAACCAGGTCGTCTGGTTCACCGACGCGCGCCCCGCCGTGGGGTTCGACCAGACGCCGATGGCGTTCGAGGTCATCGACGAGTGGATGGCCAACATCGCCGCCCACCCGCACCGCAGCGTGTCCCGGAACAAGCCCGACCGCGCCGTCGACTCGTGCTTCGCCACCGACGGCACGCTCATCGCCTCGGGGCGGCGCGTGTGGGACGGCATCCTCGACCAGGACCGGGCACCCGGTGCCTGCACGCAGCAGTTCCCCGTCTACTCGTCGTCGCGGCGGCAGGCGGGCGGCCCCTACGAGGGCGGCGTGTGGAAGTGCGAGCTGCAGTCGGTTCGCCGGGCGATCCGCAACGGGGTCTACGGCGACTGGCAGCCCACGGTCGACGAGCGGGCGCAGCTCGAGCGCGTCTTCCCCGACGGCGTCTGCAACTACGACAGGCCCGACGTCGGGCTGCCCGGCCGCCGCTGATCGACAGCCCCCGACGGTCGCCGGTGCCGGGGACGACAGCCCTCTGCACCGGCCACCGGCGGGTGACTCCGTCGGCGCCCGCCCTCGACCCGCCACGCCCTCGACCCGCCCGCCCTCGACCCGCCCGCCCTCGACCCGCCATGCCACGCCGTGTCACGCAGGGTTGCCGGTGGCGGCGACCGCCGCGGCCAGCAGCTCGGTGAGGTGGGTGGCCGCGGCCAGCCCGCCGGTGTCGGTGCTCACGGCGACGAACACGCGCCGCCGCGCCAGCTCGTCGCGCACCGGGCGCAACACGAGGTCGGGCCGCATCGCCGGCGCGGCCAGGGACGGGACGAGGGTGACGCCCAGCCCGGCGGCGACGAAGCCCTGCTTGGCCGTCCAGCCCGGCACCGTGATGTCGGTGCGGGGCACGAACCCGGCGCGCGCCGCCGCGGCTGCCAGGACGGTCACGTCCCCGTGGACGCCCGCCTCGATCCACGACTCGTCGGCCAGGTCGCGGAGGTCGACGGCCGGTGCGTCCGCCAGGCGGTGGCCGGGCGGTAGGGCGACCAGCAGCGGGTCGTCGCACAGGTGCACGAGGTCGAGGCCGTCCGTCGGCACCACGCCGGTCGGGTAGTCGCTCACGATCGCCACGTCGAGCTCACCGGCCCGGAGTGACGCCACCAGGTCGCCCGTGAGCGCCTCGACCACAGTGGTCTCGACGCCGGGGGACGACCGGTGGAACTCGGCCAGCGCGGCGGGGAGAAGCACGGCGTTGGCGGTGGCGAACGACCCGATGCGCAGCCGGCCACCGCTGCCCCGTCGCACCGCGGCGATCTCGTCGACGGCGGCGTCGAGCCGGCCGAGGATGTCGACGGCGTGCCGGTGGAGGACGACACCGGCGGGCGTCAGCCGTACCCCGCGGGGCTGGCGGGCGAACAGCGGCCCGCACGTGGCGCGCTCGAGCGCGGCGATGCGCCGCGACACCCCGGACTGGGTGTAGTGGACTGCGCCTGCCGCCGCCGTGAACGAACCGAGGCGCACCACCTCGCAGAACACCCGGAGGTCGTCGGTGTCGTAGCCATGCCTACCGCTCATGGCGCCCATTCAATCCCGTCGCTGGTCGCATGGCTCCGGTGTCCGTACCGTGATCGACGTGGACCTCGGACTCTTCCTCATCAACACCGACATCTGCGCCACCGACCCGGCTGCGGCCGCCCGCATCGCCGTCGCGGCCGAAGCGGCCGGTTGGGAGAGCGTGTGGACGGGCGAGCACTACGTCCTGCCCGACCCGCCCGTGGCGTCGTCGCCCGCCGGGCCGGACATGCCCATGCTCGACCCGTTCGTCGCCCTGGCGCACCTGGCCGCCCACACCCGCACGCTGCGGCTCGGCACGGGGGTGACCGTCGTCCCCGCCCACCACCCGCTGATGCTGGCCAAGCAGGTGGTCTCGATCGACCGGGTCAGCGGCGGGCGCTTCCTCTTCGGCGTGGGCGTGGGCTACCTGGAGCCCGAGCTCCGCCGCGCTCGGCGTCTCCCCCGCCGAACGCGCCACGAGGATGGACGACCACCTCGACGCCATGCGTGCCATCTGGTCCGGTGCCACGGACTACGCCGGGCGCCACGTGTCGTACGAGGGCGTGCGGGCCGAGCCCCGTCCCCTTCGGCCGGCGGGCCCGCCCCTGCACGTGGGCGGCCACGTCGCCAGCTCGTACCGGCGGGCAGTCACCCGGGGGCACGGGTGGTACGGGTTCGCGCTCGACCTGGCCGCCACCGAGCAGGCCGTGGCCGGGCTCCGCTCGGCCCTCGACCGCTACGACCGTCCGACCGAGCTGGGGCCCCTCGAGATCTCCGTCACCCCGCCGCCGAACGTCGCCCTCGACGACGCCACCATCGCCGCCTATGCCGAGCTGGGCGTCACCCGGTTGATCGCGCTGCCGCCCCGGGACGGCCGGCGCGACGCCGACGCCCAGGTGCGCTTCGTCGACGAGCTGGGCGCGAGGAACGACCGCCACGACGTGCACGCGCGGTCCTGAGCGACATCCCGGGAGCGATCTCCCCGCGGAGCGGCGGTCTCGCCGCTGAGGATCCCGGGTGCGCGCCACCACTAGCGTGCGAGGGCCAGTCCGGGCATCCGCCGTTCGCGACCGCTGGCCGAGCCACATGGACCGACGCACCGTCGACATCTACGAGCACGGCGCCGCGGCCTACGGCGACCGCCGGCGCGCCTGACGCGCCCGAGCGGGCCGAGGCGTTCGCTGCGCTCCTGCCGGCAGGGGGAGTCCGGCTCGACCTCGGCGCGGGTCCCGGGCACTACCTGCCTCACCTGGGCACGCCGGTGGTGGCCGCCGACCCCGCGGTGGCCATGGTCGCCGAGGCCCGGCGCCGGCATCCGGGGACGCCCGGCGTCGTGTGCGACGGCGCGGCCCTGCCCCTACGGCCGGGGTCGCTGGCCGGCGTGTGGGCCAGCAAGTGCCTGCAACACGTCGCCCGCGAGCACCTGCCCACCGTGCTGACGGGACTGCACCGCGCCCTGGCGGTCGGTGGCGTGCTCGACGTGACCCTGTTCCAGGGTGCCGGCGCGTATCGCACAGGCGACGACGACGACTTTCCCGGTCGGTGGTTCACCTGGTGGCAGCCCGGGCCGCTGCAGGACCTGCTGGTGGGCGCCGGGTTCACGATCGACGACCCGACGGACGGCGTGGCGATCGAGCCGGGGAGCGGCGACCACCGGCGACTCGTCGCGCGAGCCACCCGGGCCCGCACGCTGCCCGACACCGTGGGGCCCGACATGCGGCTGCTGGTGTGCGGGCTCAACCCCAGCCTGTACGCCGCCGACGCCGGGGTCGGCTTCGCCCGCCCGGGGAACCGCTTCTGGCCGGCGGCTCGGGCGGCGGGGCTGGTGACCGTCGACCGCTCCGCCGACCATGCCCTCGCCCATCAGGGCGTCGGCATGACCGACCTGGTCAAGCGCGCCACGGTCGCCGCCGCCGAGCTGACCGCCGACGAGTACCGAGCCGGACTGGCCCGCGTCGAGCGGCTGGTGGCGTGGCTCCGGCCGGGCGCCATCTGCTTCGTGGGGCTGGCCGGCTGGCGAGCGGCCGTCGACCGACGGGCGTCCGCCGGACCCCAGCCCACCGGCCTGGCGGGCGTTCCGGTCTACGTCATGCCGTCGACCAGTGGCCTCAACGCTCGCGTGCCGCTCTCCGAGCTCACCGACCACCTCCGCGCCGCCGCCCGGCTGGCCGACGACGCCGCAGACGCCCGCTGACTCTGGGATCGAACGACGCCGTGCCGGACGACGGCACGGGTGAGGTCGCTGGCCACACCACGCTGGCGCGTGCTGACGTCCGCTGACGGCCCGGATCAGTCGCCCAGCTTGCCCAGGCGGGCTTGCGACTCGTCGGCGGCCCACGAGAACACGCCTTTGGACATCGTCGAGAGCTCGTCCCCGGCGCGCTGGGCGAACACCTCCGCCCGGACGCGGTGGACGCCGGCGTCGTCGGGTGCCGCCTGCGCCGCCAGCTCGGCCAGGTGACCCGCCAGGCGGAGCTCGCCATCGGCGGCCAGCGCGGCGGCGCGGTCGGCCAGCACGCCCGCCCCGCCGGCCAGCGACGCCAGCTCGGCGGCCAGGGCCGCGTCGGGCGCGGGCTTCAGGTGGGCCGGGTTGCCGTCGTACCAGCCGCCGTACAGGCGCCACACGGTGCGCACCACGAACTCGGGCTCGTCGTACACGGGGCGCAGGTACGGCCGCTCGAGCAGGTGGGCGGGGGCCCGCACTGTGTGCACGATGTCATCGAGCCGGGCACCCTGGTTCATGAGCGCCAGCGTCTCGTCGACCAGGTGGTCGAGCAGGTCGGCGGTGTCGGTCAGCGCCTGGCGGACCCGATCGGCGCCGGCGATGGGCCAGCCGTGGCCGGGAAGCAGCAGCTCGGGCTCGAGCGCGACCATCTCCCGCAGGGCGACCGCCCACTCGCGTGGGTAGCGCTGCACCTTCTGCGGGTTGCCGCAGTTGGGCGAGGCCCAGATGAACAGATCGCCGGTGCACAGGGCCTTGCGGCCCGGAACCCACACCCACGTGTGGTCGTCGGTCTCGCCCTTGCCGTGGTGCAACTCGAACCGCTCGCCGCCCACCTCGACGTCGTGACGCAGCCGGTAGGTCTCGTCGGGGTAGCGGTACTCGGTGGGCCAGCGGAAGCCGGGCATCTTGAACTGCCGGGCGTTGATCACGCCGTTGTAGCCGGCGGTCAGCTTGTAGCGGTCGAACCGGGCCGGCACCAGCTCGTGGGCCACGACCCGGGGCTGCGGCCACCCGGCGGTCGTGGCCTCGTCCTCGTACGGGGCCAGGCCGAAGACGTGGTCGATGTGGCCGTGGGTGTACACGACCGTGTCGAGCGGCAGGTCGGTCCACCCCCGCACCGCCTGGTGGTTGGCGGCCGCCAGCACCTGGTTGCCGGTGTCGACCAGGACCAGCGCGTCGGCCGTGGCGAAGGCGCTGACGTTGCCGAAGCTGGCGATGAAGCCGATCCCGTCGGCCACCTCGTCGAGACCCCGGTGGCTGCCCACCGGGTGGACCTCGCCCACGGAGATCTCGCCGCTCCACAGCCGGTCCGTCAGGTCGAGCACGCCATCAGCCATGCCGGCGACTCTACGGGCGCCCGCCGGCGGGTGCCGAGGCCGGTCGGTGGAGGCTGCGCCGCATGCGTGTCTCGCAACATGCGGCAGACCTGGCTGTCCAGCGACCACAGCCGCCGCACGTTCCGCCGCAGGTACGCCCGGCGACCGACCGGTCCGGACCGGGCCGACGCGACAGGGAGGGATAGGGAATCAGGCGGCGATGTCGTCGCTCCCGGCACCCGCACCGGCCTCGGCGCCGCCGAGGGCGGCGCTGCGCCGCTCGCGCCGGGACAACACGAGCTCGACCAGCGCCGCGAAGCCGATGGCCAGCACCATTCCCAGGCCGGTGGCGAGGAGAGTCTGCTCGTGGAACGCCTGCCCGCCGATGTAGCCGAGCAACGTGGCGAAGGTCGCCCACAGCAGCCCGGCGGCGATCGTGGCCAGCGTGAACCGCTGGAGCGGATAGGCCGTGCGGCCCGCCATGAACGTGCTGGCGGTGCGTCCGCCGGGGATGAAGCGGGCGACGATGAGCAGGGCGGGCCCCCGCCGATCGAGCTGCCGGGCCGCCCACACCTGCAGGCGTTCGGCCTTGCCCATGCGGCGCTCGCCCCGGCGACTGGGTTGCGGTCGGCCCCGTTGGGTCCACCGGCCGATGCCGTAGGAGAGGTGGTCGCCCGCGATGGCGCCGACCGCGGCCGCGACCACCAGGGGCACGGGGTGGAGGCGACCCTGCCAGGCGAGCACGCCACCGAGGATGACCGCGCTCTCGCTGGGGAGGATGGGCACCACCACGTCGAACGCGGCCAGGACCAACACCAGCAGGTACGCCAGGGCGGACAGGTCGGCGAGCAGGTCGAGGGTGATCACCTCGGCCTCCCCACCGGTCGGCAGCCCTGGCTCGTGAACATGGTCGACACGCTACGGAGGGCAACCCTCGCGGGGCATCGGGGATTCCCCTGAGATCCGTTCGGGGTCGGGGGGATGAGCGACCCCGAACGGTCCCCTGGGGGGTCTCCGCCGCCATCGGGCCTCGACGTCGACCTGAGGTCGACGGTGAGGGTTGCCCCGTATGCCCTGGTCACATACCCCGCAGCGGCCATGGGACGACCGTACGGGCGCGCGCTTGCAGGCGACATGGCGTCTGCTTGCGTCTCGGCGGTGGGGTAAACCCCACCAGGCGCTGGGACGCGCAGGGGGTCAGCGCACGGTCAGCGGGGCGCGAGGTCGCGGATGGCCTGGCGGGCGTCGATGCCGAAGGGCAGCAGCGCCAGTGCCGGGGTTGTGACCCCGTTGTCGACGTAGCGCTGGATGTGCTCGCGGCAGGCCTCGGGCGTGCCCCACACGATCAGCTCGTCGACCACCGAGTCCGGGATGGCGGCGAGGGCGGCCTGGCGGTCGCCCTCCTTCCACAGCCGCCACATGTCGGCCAGGCGATCGCCGCGGCCCAGCCACTCGTGGAACGCGGCGTAGACCGGCACGTTCAGGTAGGCGGCGATGGCGAACCGCCCCATGCCCCGCACCGCGTCGGCGTCGTCGGTGGGCGCCACGAAGATGCGGGCCACGATCTCGCGGGGCGCACCCCCACCGGCGGCGTGCACGATCGGCGTCACGGTCGCCACGTCGTCGGCCGACAGCCAGTTGACGATCGCGCCGTCGCCCTCGCGGCCCGCCAGGCGCAGCATGCCCTCGCGCAGGGCGGCGACGAGCACGGGCACAGGTTCGGCGGGCCGCACGCCGAGCTTGAACCCGCGCACCGAGAACGTCTCGAACTCGGCGGTGACCTTCTCGCCCGTGAGCGCCTGGCGCAGGAAGCGCACGATGTCGCGTGTGCGCTCGTAGGGCTGGTCGAAGGGGATGCCGTTCCAGCCCTCGACGATCACGTTCGACGACGTGCCCACGCCCAACACGAACCGTCCCGGGGCAGCCTGGGCCAGAGACCCGACGCTCTGGGCCAGCAGGCCCGGCCCGCGGGTGAAGGCGGGCACGATGGCCGTGCCCAGCCGCAGCGAGGGCGCCCACACCGAGGCCAGCGCCAGCGGGGTGAACGCGTCGGCGCCGTTGGCCTCGGCCGACCACACGTCGGTGTAGCCCAGGTCGGCCAGCTCGACGATCCAGTCGCGCTGCGCGTGCAGGGGGACGCCGTCGAACGGGATGGTCATGCCGTAGCGCTGCATGACCGGATGCTGTCACACCGCGGCGCCCACATCCTGACCCCGGGTCACGAGGCCGTCCCTCCCGATCCCGTGGCGCGACCGGAGAGCCCCTCGATCGTCTCGGGGCTCATCATCCGGACGATCGTCGACTGGCTGGCCGTGGCCAACAGCGTGCCGTCCTCGGACCACAGGTGCACGACCCCGTGGCCGAAGCCGTGGGCGACGGCGTGGATGCGGATGTCGAGGAGCACCCACTCGGTGGGCACCAGCCGGTACACCCGCAGGGTGTTGTCCAGGCTGTTGCCGCCGCCGGCGCGGCCCAGGGCCTGGCCGATGCCGAACGGCACGTAGTCACCCAGGATCGCCAGGCTGGCGCCCGACGACGGGTCCAACAGGTCGGGCATCCGGGCCCACAGGAGCGAGCGGCCGCCGGGGGCGGGGTTGCCGTCGAGCTCGTCCCACGCCCGCGCGTCGGCGAGGCGGACGTCGATGCGGTCCATGATCGACTCGGTGTCGGGCACGCGGGGCTCCCGCACCCGGCAGTCCCCCGGCGCGGGGACGGCGGGGCGCTCGACCCACACGCCCTCGGCATCGAGGTGGCGGGTGCCGAGCGCGGCGTTGACCGTCAGGATCTCGGTGTCGACCACGTGGCCCACCACGCGGCCCTGGGTGAGGCTGCGGCCCTGGGCGGCCAGCGTCACGTCGATGTCGAGCACCGACGGCGGGTGGGCGTACGAGAGGTACTGCGCCGTGGCCCACACCACCGGGCGCCCGCTGGTCGCCTCGAGGGCGGCGATGGCGGCGCCCAGCGCGCACCCGCCGAACAGGAACGGCCCGACGGTCGAGATGCCCGGTGTGACCGGGAGCACCCACCGCAGGGGGTTGTGCGTGGGCTCGAGGCCGAGCCAGGTGCGGGCGTCCATCGGCGGGACTGTAGGCGGGGTCGGCACTCGTCCCGCCAGGCGGGCCGGGCCGACCCGGTGCGTGCGTCCTCGCCGCCGTCGGCAGGCAGGAACGCGTCCTGGTGGAGCAGACTGCCCGACCATGACCGACTCGCCGTGGCTGGGTGATGCCTGCTCGCTGGTCGACGCGTTCCGCTCGGGAGAGCGGAAGCCGTCCGACGAGCTCGACGCGGTCCTGGGGGCCCTCGAGACCAGCGACCTCAACGCCGTGCCCTTCGTCGACGCCGAGGGCGCCAGGGCCACGGCGGCCGATGCCGACGTGTCACTGCCGTTCGGCGGCGTGCCCATCGGGGTCAAGGAGCTCGAGCCGGTCGAGGGCTGGCCGGCCACCGAGGCCAGCCTGGTGTTCGCCGACCGCATCGGCGACCACAGCAGCACGATGGTGCGGCGCCTCGAGGGCGCCGGCGTGGTCAAGGTGGGGCAGACGGCGGCGAGCGAGTTCGGCGGGCTCAACGTGAGCGTGACCCGCCTGCACGGGGTGACCCACAACCCGTGGCGGCACGGGCGCACCGCCGGCGGGTCGTCCGGAGGCTCCGCGGCCGCGGTGGCCGGTGGGCTGCTCCCCATCGCCACCGGGGGCGATGGCGGTGGATCGATCCGCATCCCGGCCGGCTTCTGCGGGCTGGTGGGCATGAAGGGCACGGCCGGGCGCATCCCCCGGGGGCCGCGCACCCAGATCGCTCCGCTCACCGTCGTCAGCGGCTGCCTGGCGCGCTCGGTGCGCGACGTCGCCCGCTGGTACGACGTCTGCTCGGGCTACGACTCCCGCGACCCGTACAGCCTGCCGCGCATCGACGGGTGGGAGCGCGACCTCGGGACCCGAGACCTGCGGGGCCTGACCGCCGTGATCGCTCCCGACCTGGGCAGCGCAGTCGTGCACCCCGACGTCGAGGACCGGGTGCGCGAGGCCGGCGAGGCCCTGGCCCGCGACGCCGGCCTGCGCCTGCTGGACGTGCCGGTGAACCTGCCGGGCCTCGGCTTCGAGTGGGCGATGTCGAACCTGGCCCAGCTGCGTCGCGACCTGGGCGACAGCTGGCCCGGCTGCAAGGACGACATGACGGTCGAGATGGCCTTCGGCATGGACATGGCCGACCAGATGTTCAACCTCGAGCTGGCCGCCACCTGCGAGCTGCAGCGCACCGAGGCCAACGAGCGCATGGCCGACGTGTTCGACCAGGTCGACCTCGTGATCTGCGCTACCAACCCCGACGTGGCGTTCCCCGCCGAGGTGTCGCTCAACACCCGGGTCGGCGACCGGGGGGTGGGGCCCGAGAACAACGGCGCCCTGACGATCCCCGCCAACATCGTGGGCAACCCGGCGATCTCGATCCCCGCCGGCACGGTGGACGGGCTGCCGGTGGGCATGCAGGTCATCGGGCGCCACCACTCCGACGCCGTGCTGCTCGACCTGGCGGGCGTCGTCGAACGCGAGCGCCCCTGGCCGCTGGTGGCGCCCAACGCACCCGCCTGACCTGGGGTGATGCCGCCGGCGCGCACAATCTCGACCGGCGGCGTGCGAACCGCCCCAAAATGTCACACCCCCTGCGGATACTGGGCCCATGACCACCCGGAACGCACAGCTCACCCTCATCGACACCCCCCGGTCGTGGCGGCTCGACGACCGCACGCGTGCCGTCGGGCGCGAGGGCATCGCCCGGGCGCGTGCCGCCCTGCGCGACGGCGTGCACGCCCGCACCCAAGACCCTCCGGGCCCTCCGGGCCAAGGAGAACGCGAGGTGGCTCCCCCACCCCACCGCGCCGCCGCGTGACCGTGCCCCGCCGGCACTAGCCTGCGGCGTCGATGAGCATCCTCGCGTGGCTGGTGGTCGGGTTCGTGGCTGGGGGGTTGGCGCGCTGGGTCACCGGTGCCGACAAGCGGGGGTGCCTGGCCACCATCGTCGTGGGCATCATCGGTGCGCTCATCGGCGGCACGCTGTTCCGCCTCGCCACCGGCGAGCAGGGCACGGCGTTCGACGACTTCGACCTGGGCTCGGTCTTCGTGGCCTTCCTCGGCTCGGTGTTGCTGCTGTTGGTGCTGCAGGCCATCAGCCCCCGCTCGCGGTGTTGACCCCGGGTCAACGCCAGCCTGACAACCCCGCCACCGTCCCCCTAGGTTGACCGCATGACCGAGGTCGTGATCGTCGAAGCCGTCCGCTCCGCCATCGGCCGCCGCAACGGCGGACTGTCGACGGTGCACCCCGCCGACCTGCTCGCCACCGTGCTGGGCGAGCTCGTCACCCGCTCGGGCATCGACCCCGCCGAGGTCGGCCAGGTCGTCACAGGGTGCGTCAGCCAGGTGGGCGAGCAGTCGTTCAACATCGGGCGCACCGCCTGGCTCAGCGCCGGCCTGCCCCTCACCACGGCGGCCACCACCGTCGATACCCAGTGCGGCTCGTCGCAGCAGGCCACCAACGTGGCCACCAGCCTGGTCGGGTCCGGCGTCGTCGACGTGGCCATCGCCTCCGGCGTCGAGCTCATGTCGCGTGTGCCCATCGGCTCGAACTCGTCGAAGAAGCTGGGCCTGGGCGTGCCCATCCCCAAGACGTACTTCGGGCAGTACGAGTTCACCTCGCAGTTCGAGGGCGCCGAGCGCATCGCCGACAAGTGGGACGTCACCCGGGCCGACACCGACGCCTTCGGCCTGGCCTCGCAGCAGCGGGCCGCCACGGCGTGGGCCGAGGGCCGCTTCGACACCCAGGTCGTCCCGGTCGACGCTCCCGACGTCGACGACCAGGGTGCCCCCACCGGCACCACCCACCGCGTCGAGCGCGACGAGGGGCTGCGCGACTCCTCGCTCGAGGCGCTCGGCAACCTCAAGCCGGTCGCCCGGCCCGACGGCGTGCACACCGCCGGCAACTCGTCGCAGATCAGCGACGGCGCCTCGGCCGTGCTGGTCATGACGGCAGACAAGGCCGCGGCACTCGGCCTCACGCCCCGCGCCCGCGTCGTCGACACGTGCCTCGTCGGCGTCGACCCGGTGCTCATGCTGACCGGCCCCATCGACGCCACCCAGCGCCTGCTCCAGCGCACCGGCATGGCCATCGGCGACATCGACGTGTGCGAGGTCAACGAGGCCTTCGCCTCGGTGGTGCTGGCCTGGCAGCGCGAGGTCGGGGCCGACCTCGACCGCACCAACCCCAACGGCGGCGCCATCGCCCTCGGTCACCCACTGGGGGCCACCGGGGCGTTCCTGGTAACCAAGGCGCTCCACGAGCTCGAGCGCACCGACGGCTCGACGGCCCTCGTCACCATGTGCTGCGGCGGGGGCCTCGGCACGGGCACGATCATCGAGCGCGTCTGAGCCTCCGCCCCTCCGGGGCACCGATCGCCGGCGCTCGGCCGCCGACCCACGCGCCACGCGCCTCGCGGCCCCTCGCCGCCTGCAGCACCCTCGTCACCAGGGAGGACCACCGTGTCCGTCGCGCCACGCGCCCCCTTCGTCGTCATCGCCGCCGCGCTCGCCGCCACGCTGGCCGTGGTGCTCGCCCTCGTCGCCACCGGCTGGCACCCGGACTCGCGCACCGGAGGTCGGCCCGCCGGCGAGGCCACGGTCGTCCGGGTCGTCGACGGCGACACGGTCGTGGTCGAGGTGGCCGGCACCGAGGAGTCGATCCGTCTCATCGGCATCGACACGCCAGAGAGCGTGGCCCGGGATCGGCCCAACGAGTGCTACGGCGTCGAGGCGTCCGACCGCCTCGCGGCTCTGCTGCCGGCAGGGACCGCGGTGCAGCTCTCCCGCGACGTCGAGCCCCGCGACGTCTACGACCGCCTGCTCGCCTACGTCCAGCGCTCGTCCGACGGCCTCTTCGTCAACGCGGCCCAGGTGGCCGACGGCTACGCCGAGGCCAAGGACTACCCGCCCAACACGGCCTACCGCGACGACTTCGAGCAGGCCGAGCGCACCGCCCGCCAAGCCGGCCTGGGCCTGTGGGCGGCGTGCGGCGGCCCCGACGTCGCGCTGGCGCCCGGCGCCCGACCCCCGTGACCGCCGCCGGCCGCCAGTAGCCTCACCGGTGATGGTCTCGCTCGCCGAACGCCTCGGTCACGCTCCTGACGCCCGGCTTCTGATCGTGACCTGCGACGACCTCGGGTCCAGCCACGCCGCCAACGTGGGCGTGTACGAGGCGCTCCGCGACGGCATCGCCACCAGCGCGTCGCTGATGGTGCCCTGCCCGTGGGCACGCGAGGCGGCGTCGCGCTACCGGGGCGAGGACGTCGGGGTCCAGCTCACGCTCAACGCCGAGCACGACCTGTACCGGTGGGGGCCCATCACGCACGCCCCGTCGCTGCTGGACGGCGACGGCGGCTTCCCCCGCACGGTGGCCGACCTGTGGGACCACGCCGACCTCGACGAGGCACGACGCGAGCTCCGGGCCCAGGTCGAGCGGGCCATCCTGTGGGGCTTCGACGTCAGCCACCTCGACAGCCACCTGGGCGCGTTGCAACGCAAACCCGAGTTCTTCGACATCTACCTCGATCTGGCCGTCGACTTCAGGCTGCCCGTGCGCCTCCCCGGGGCCGAGACCGAGCGCAACATCGGGTTCCCGTTCCGCACGCTGGCCGCCGACGAAGGGGTCGTGTCGCCCGACCACTTCACCCGCGTGGGCAACGTGGGCAGCCGGCGCGCCATCGAGCGCACCCTGCAGGACCTGCCCCCGGGCGTCACCGAGGTCCACGTGCACCCGGCTGTCGACACGGCCGAGCTGCGGGCCCAGACACCCGACTGGCCAGCGCGGGTCGACGACCACGACCTGGTGGTCGACGCCCACAGCCTGCGGCCGCTGCTCCAGCGCGTCGGGGCCCAGCTCGTCGGCTACCGCGAGCTGCGCGAGCTGCAACGCCGCGGCCTGTGACCCGTCGGCTCAGACCCGGGTGCGGTCGGCCAGGCGCCGCGTCGCGACCTGGTAGGCCGGGCCGGCCATCAGGGCCAGCAGCCGCAGCAGCACCGCCTGGTCGCCGGCCACCTTGGTGCGTCCCTGCATGAACGCGGCCGCCGGCTCGACCTGCCCGGTCGCCACGTCCGCCGCCACCGCGTACGGGGCCGTGATGGTCACGACCGCGTCGGGCCGCGGCCCCGGGCCGGCGCCGACCAGCCGGCCGTCGTCGAACACCGTCCAGTACGCCACCTCGCCCGCGGCATGCGGCACGCCGGTGACGGTGTGCTGGACCACCACCGACAAGCCCCCAACAGGTGGCAGCTCGTCATAGGCGCCGGGCAAAGCGTCGAGCCAGGGCGGGCTCAGGAACGCGACCTCGTCGGCCATCGCCGGGTCGGCGCGGATCAGGGCCGGTCGGCGTGGCTGCGCACGCCGGCGAACAGGTCGGACTCGGGTATCTCGGCGTCCACCAGGCTGCGGGCGAGGATGTAGTCGTCGTACGGGTGGATGGCGGCCTGCTCGTCGCGGGGCAGCCCGAACCAGAACGGCGAGGTGGGGTCGACCTGCGTCTCGTGGGCCAGCAGGGCATCCATGCGCACGTCGTTGTAGCCCTGGAGGTCGATCGACGTGGTGATGCGGTCGTCGTGCGACGGGCGCTCGAACCACTCGTCGCTGAACGGCGACTCGAGGCCCAATTCGCCGAAGCGCCGGTGCATGGCTTCCATCCGCTTGCGGGACCACACCGAGTAGTACAGCTTGAGCGGCTGCCAGGGCTCGCCCGCCTCGGGGTGGACGTCGGGGTCGCCCGACTGCTCGAAGGCCAACACCGAGATGTCGTGGACCCGCAGGTGGTCGGGGTGGGGGTAGCCGCTCTGGTCGTCGGGGTAGGTGACGATCACCTGCGGCCGCTCGCGGCGGATGACGGCGACGAGCCGGCCGACGGCCTCGTCGAGTGGGACGTTGGCGAACGCGTCAGGGTGGGCGTTGGGCGGCGTGTCGGGCATGCCCGAGTCCCGGTAGCCCAGCAGGACGACCTCGTCGTAGCCGATGATCTCGGCGGCACGCGCCAGCTCGCGGCGACGCACGGCAGGCAGGTCGGCCACGATGTCGGGACGATCCATCGCCGGGTTGAGGATGTCGCCCGCCTCGCCCCCGGTGCAGGTCACGAGCACGGTGCGCACGCCCTCGTCGTGGTAGCGCGCCACCGTGCCGGCGCCCTTGGACGCCTCGTCGTCGGGGTGGGCGTGCACGGTCAGCAGACTGAGTCGGGGTCCGGGCATCGCCCGTCACGCTACCGGCCGTGCGGCCCGCCCCCGCGGGCCGCACGGTAGGGGCGCGACGCCATCTCGTAACCAGCTCGCGCGTGCCACCCGGTCATCGGTCCCCACCCCACGGGCTAGATTCCCTGGTGAGGCGGTGGCGTCGCCCCGCCCCGACCGAGGCGAGACAACATGGATTCTCCGGAGCAATGGCGCTGGGTCTGGATCATCGGCGCCGCCGTCTTCGCGGTGGGCGAGATGCTGACGCCCGGCTCGTTCTTCCTCGCCCCGTTCGCCGTGGGCGCGCTCGTCGCCGCCATCCTCGCCTTCGCGGGGGTGAGCGTCGCCGTCGAGTGGGTCGTGTTCCTCGCGGTGTCCATCGCCACGCTCGCCGCGCTGCGCCCGCTGGCGCGCCGTCTCGACCGCGACGCGCTCGACCACGGCGTCGGCGCCCGCCGCCTGGTCGGCAACCGGGCCACCGTCCTGCGCGACATCCCGGGCGACACCGAGCTCGGCATGGTGCGCATCGATCGCGAAGAGTGGCGGGCCCAGTCGACCGACGGTGCGCCCATCGCCGCCGGCACGACCGTGCGGGTCGCCGAGGTCCAGGGCACACGGGTGATCGTCGCCATCGAGGCGCCGCCCACGGTCGAGAGCGACAAACCCGACATAGACAGCACGTCCACGGACACGCCGTGACCGTCGAGACCTTCGTGACCTAGGAGCAGATCTCGTGGCCTTCGTCATCCTGCTGGCGATCATCGCCCTGGTGCTGTTCATCTACGTCCTGTCGGGCGTCAAGATCGTTCGGCCCTATCAAAAGGGCCTGGTCGAGCAGCTCGGCAAGTACAAGGAGACGGTCGAGCCGGGCCTGCGGCTGATCGTCCCCTGGTTCCAGAGCCTGCGGTTGGTCGACATGCGCGAGCAGGTCGTCGACGTGCCTCCGCAAGAGGTCATCACGTCCGACAACGTCGTGGTGTCGGTCGACGCCGTCATCTACTACGAGCCCACCGAGCCGCAGCGCCTGGTCTACAACGTGGCCAACTTCATGCTGGCGGTCAGCAAGCTGGCCCAGACCAACCTGCGCAACGTCGTCGGCGACATGCAGCTCGACGAGGCGTTGACCTCTCGCGACAAGATCAACACCGAGTTGCGCGAGATCCTCGACGACGCCACCGACAAGTGGGGTGTGCGCGTGGGCCGGGTCGAGATCCAGCGCATCGATCCGCCGCCCGACGTCATGCACTCGATGCACGAGCAGATGAAGGCCGAGCGCACCCGCCGGGCCGTCGTCACCCAGGCCGACGGCGAGCGCCAGGCCGCCATCACCCGCGCCGAGGGCGAGCAGCGCTCCGTCATCCTGCGGGCCGAGGGCGACAAGCAGCAGCAGATCCTGCGGGCCGAGGGCGAGGCGACGGCCATCCAGCGGGTGGCCGAGGCCGAGAAGTTCCGCCAGGAGGTGGTCGCCCAGGGCGAGGCCGAGGCCATCACGTCGGTCTACGGCGCCATCCACGACGCCGCGCCCGACACGGCGCTGCTCACGATCAAGTACCTCGACGCGCTCACGTCGATGGCCGACGGCCGGGCCACCAAGATCGTCGTGCCGACCGAGCTGGCCGGCATCGCCGGATCGCTCACGGCCGTCGCGGACCTGCTGGGCGGGGGCGGGTCCAACGGGTCAGGCGACAGCGGCGGTGAGCCGCCCCCCGAGTCGGCGGCTCCCCAGACGACACGGCGCCGGATCGATCGGCCCGCCGTCGTACCGCCCTCCACACCACCCCCCGATCGCACCTGACCCGGCGAGGGCACCCTCCGGACACCCGATCTGCGCCGAGAGCGGCGCGTCGCGCCGGAGCTCGCCCGTCCCTATCGACCGGCGACGCCGGCGAGGGGCTCGAGCCGGTCCTGCCCCGTGTCCTCGTCTTCTTCGAGGCGCCAGCCCAGGCGGGCGGCGAGCAGGGGGTGGCCCTCGTCGGGCCCGCTGGCGATCAGCTCGTCGCCGTCGGCCAGCACCACGTGGCCCCGGGGCCGGTACACGTAGCGGCCGCCGCGGCGCACCGCCAGCACGTGGAAGCCGGGGTCGACGTCGAGCTGCAGCTCCTGCAGCGTCGCGCCGTCGGCCGGCGACCCGGCGGCGACCGGCACCCGCACCACCACCTCGTCGCTGTCGCCCAGAGCGATCGTGAGGATGGGGTGCACCTCCTCGTGCTTCTCGATGAGCCACACCATCTGCTGGGCCGAGTCGCCCAGGTCCTCCGCGGCCTGCGACAGGTGGAGCAGGCCCCTCAGCGGCGACGGGTCGATGTCGTTGGACGCGGCCCGCAGCACCCACAGCTCGAGCCGGTCCTTCATCTCGTCGAGCCGGTCCTCCAGGTGGCGCACCTCGGCGGCCAGGCCCAGGTCGCGCAGCACGAGCGCCGAGTAGGCGAGGCCGACCGCGGTCTCGGACACGTTCTTCATCTCGACGAGCACGTCAACCGCCCGGTCGAGGTCGGTGAGCGTGCCGTCCTCGGGCGGGGTGGGGGGCTCCCAGCGCGGGGCGGCCGCCAGCTCGCGCAGCCGCGGGATGCCGGCGGGCGACCCCCGCAGGAACAGCACGTCCCCGGGCAGCATGATCTCCTCGCCCTCGACGTCGGTGATCCACTCGCGGTCGCGGCGTATGGCGACGATGCGCATGCCGGTCTGCACCGGCAGCTCGAGGTCGGCGAGCGGGCGGCGGGCCAGGTGCGAGCCGTCGCGCACGCGCACGCGGTGCGACACCTCTTCGGCGTTGGACAGGTCGGCCACCAGCTCGCGGGGGATGCCCAGGCGGTGGGTGACGATGCGGGCGATGTCGACCGCCGAGTTGGCGATGCGCTCGATCGACGAGATGACCTGGAGCACCGAGGCCATGGCGTCGGCCTCGCGCGGGTTGCGGGCGGCCATGACGCACACCGACCGCATGTCGTGCACGAGGGCGTCCATGCGCTCTTCCAGCTCGTCCACCTCTTCGGCCATGTCGGGATCGCCGAAGTAGAGCGCGGCATAGGCCAGGTCGACCATGAGCTCGGAGAGGTCTTTGGCCTCGGCCAGCATGGCCCGGAGATTGCGGGGTCTGTCGTCCATCGTCGGGATCGGCCACAACGATAGGCGCGCGATTACGCACCCATCGTCCACCGCGCCGACAGGCCGGCGTCAGGACAGGCCGAGCAAAGCAATGGCGATGATGAGCGTGAACGCGCCCACCAGGTCGACCGACGAGCTGACCACGGGGATGCCGTAGGTGTCGGGATCGACCCCGGTGCGGTAGGCGGCAACCGTGCCGTAGTAGGCCACCGCCACCACGAACACGATCGCCAGCGCGCCGCCGATCAGCGACACCAGCACCATCTGTCCCAGCCCGGGGCTGGCCTCGCCCAGCAGCCGGGCCACCGCGTCCGCCCCGATGCCGTTGGCCAGGTAGACGGGCACCGCGAGCAGGAACACGAGCGAGATGTCGCGCCGAGCCTCGCGGTTGGGACGACTGTCGGGCGACACCAGGCCGAGGAAGAGCTTCGACGACAGCCGGCCGGACAGGATGCCGCCCAGCGCACCGGAGCTCGACAGGTGCGCCGGCACGAGCACCAGCAGGGCCGGCAGGGCCTCGAACCGGGCGAACGACTTCTCCAGGGTCACGCCCGCGCCCGCGCTCGACGCACCCCGCCACGAGCAGCACGGGCACCGACTCGTGCACGATGCGGCGCAGGCCTTCGGTCGACGACCGCCAGCCGGCCACCAGGAACACCAGCGCCGCCGCCACCAGGACCAGGCCGACGGTCGGGGTCACCACATGGATGCCGAGCAGGAAGGTGGCCAGGTACAGCGCAGGCAACGTGAGCACGTCGCCGAGCGTGGACACCAGGGGCGCGGTCACGTTGTCGAGGTCCCACCCGAAGCGCACCGCCCCGGCGGTGAGCCCCAACGATGCGGCCAGCACGACGACCGAGCCGAGCAGCCCGCCCACGATCGACACGGTCGCCATCGCCAGCAGGTCGATCGACCCGCTGAGGCCCATGCCCACCGCCACGGTCTTGGCCACCACCGCCAGAGCCAGCGAGATGCCCATCGTCAGCAGCATCGAGGCCAGCACGTTCTGACCGAGCGCCGCCTCGCGCCGCAGCGACCAGCGGAACGTACCGGCATGGATCGCGGTCGAGATGCGGTTGCCGAACGAGCCGAAGATGTTGCCCCGCAGGCCGATGGCCGCAGGTACCAGCACCAGCAGGCCGGGGTACTTGGCCAGGGTGCCGGTGATCGCACCCAGGAAGGCGCCGGCCACCAGGCTCGTCGACGAGTTCAGCCCGAGCGCGACCAGGCTCTGCCGGGCGCCTGCGGCATCCGGCCCCAGAAGGGCGCGCAGCCGCGCCGTGTACGCGAGGTTCGATCGCATCGAGGACCTGGTGGGAGCACGGAGCCGGCGGCGCCGCTTCATCGGATGTGGGGACAGTCTGCAACACTCGGCTCCATGCCGGGTGACGCGTCGAGGCGACCACGATCGGCGAGCAGGGCGCGGCGGTGTGGATCGGCGGCTCTGGTCGCGTTGACGGTCGGCGTGCTGCCGCTGGTCGCCGCGTGCGGCGCCGACGACGGTCGCGCGCTGCGGACCCCGTCGCCCGACCAGACCACCACGACGGTGCCCACCAGCCAAGCGACGACCTCCGGGGTCGAGCCCGGGTCGGCCACGGGCGACGGTGCCACGTCGACCTCGCTTCCCGAGCCGATGCGGTTGTCGAGCCCCGCGATCGCCGAGGGCGGCGAGATCCCCGTCGATCACACGTGTCGGGGCGGCGACGGGTCGCCGCCGCTGCAGTGGACGCCGGCGCCCGCCGGAACGGTCGAGCTGGCGGTGGTCGTGCGCGACATCGATGCCGATGGCTTCGTCCATTGGGTGATCGCCGGGCTTCCCGCCACCACGGGCGGGTTGGCCGAGGTGACCCCGCCGGCCGGGGCGGTCGAGGCGACCAACGAGTTCGGGCGGCCCGGGTGGGCGGGCCCGTGCCCGCCGGCCGGCACCCACAACTACGACATCAGGGTCTACGCGCTGTCGCAGCCGTCGGGCGTGACGCCGGGCCAGCCCGGTGCCGACGCCGCAACTCAGGTCGAGGCGACACCGGCGGTGATGTCGGCCGTGCTCAGCGGCTGGGCGAGCGCCGGTTGATCGAGCGGCTGGCCGTCAGCCGCTGACCCGAAACCCCGTCTCGCCGAGCGGTGAGCGGTCGTCCAGGCTGACCGTCGCGACGTCGGCGCGGGCAGGGCCGCGACGCGCCCAGTCGAGGAGCGCACCCACTGCGGCCCGTTCGCCTTCGGCCTCGATCTCGACCTGGCCGTCCGCGGTGTTGCGCACCCAGCCCCCGACCCCCAGCCGCTCGGCCTCGCGCCGGCAGCTCTCGCGGTACCAGACTCCCTGTACGCGACCCGACACGACCGCGCGCACCCGCACCCGCCTGCCAGGGGCAGGCAGGTCGCCGCTCACCGCTTGCGCCGGGACCCGTTGCCGTCGGCGTCGTCCCCGTCGGGTGCCTCCGCCTCGGCGGCGCGTTCTGCCTCGAGCTCGGCCTCGAGCGCCGCCAGCGGGTCGACCTCGTCGCCGCTCCGCGCCCCGGCATCGACCGGTGTGCCGTCGGCATCGACGGGACCGTCGGGCTCCTCGCCCCCCGCCGCGGCGCGCCCCCGGCGTCGGCGCCGTGACCGGGCAGGCGCGGCGTCGTCGGCCACGCTCTCGTCGGTCACGTCCTCGTCGGTCACCTCTTCGTCGGTGACCTCCTCGGAGTCGGCGTCGATGACCGTGCCGCGGCCGGGCCGGCCGAAGCCGAAGAGGCCACCCCCCGTGGCGCGCTCGGCGGTGCGGGCCGGCAGGTCGGCCTTGCGCACCCGGAACCCGCCCACGGCCAGGGCGATCAGGGCGGGGAAGAAGAAGATGCCGATGCCACCGGTCAGGATCACCGAGCCGGCCATCGCCAGCATGGCGAAGGTGAGCATGCGGCTGCGGTCGGGGCGCCGGTTGGCCCACAGGGCGAAGGCGGTCACAGCGATCGGCAGGGCCAGCACGAGGAAGATCTGCGGTCCACTGGCGTCGAGCAGCGACACCTGGTTGTCGGCCATCGGCTCGCCGGTCAGCCGCTCGCGGGCGGCGATGGCCAGCCCCCGGAAGACGGAGGGGAGCGGCTCGCCCCGATCGTCGGCGGGCACCTGGTAGAAGAGCAGGTAGATCGCCGCCACGACGGCCAGGGCGAACGCGGCGAGCACCGCCTTGTCGCCTGGGCGCTTGCTCTGCAGCGTGCCCATGATGCCGCTGGGCGGCGGCTGGGGGCCCGACCCGGTGGCGCTGCTCGCAGCACCCCCTTGCGCTGCTCGCCTCGCCGTCCCCTCCTTGGGCGACGCACTCGACGCCTTTGACGTAGGGGTGGGTTCGTCCACAGCGTTCTCGCGGCGGGCGGCGAGCGACTCGCGGCTGGCGCGGTTGCGGGCCGCTCGACGTTGCTTCGACTCTTGGCGCTTGTCCGGCACGAACGACAACGGTAGAGCCGCCGAGCTACCGACGGCGACCTGGGACGCCGAGTGACCGGCCCGCCACACCCACGTGGTAGTCCATGGGCCGTCACTCGACGGGGGAAAGCGCACACGCCATGACCGAGAGCTGGGACATCGGGGCGGACAGCCCGCTCCTACCGATCGCCGCGACCACGAGTCGGCGGGCGCGGTTCCGCCTACCGGTGCCCCTGCCCACCGCCCCGCCCTCACCCGTCGACGGCCTGCTCGCCGGCGCCGTCGACGTCGACATCACCCCGCCGCCCGGCCTGCCCAAGGCCGGCTACTCCCGCAACGCCCACACCGGTGCCGGGTTCCGCTCGCGCCTGCGGGCCCGGGTGCTGCACCTGCGGGCAGCCTCGGGGTCGGTGGCGCTCGTGCAGTGCGACCTGCTGGGCGGATCGGCCATCGTCCAGCGCCTGGTGGCCCGGGCGGTGGCCGAGGCCACCGACGTCCCGGCGGCGGGCGTGTACATCGGCGCCACCCACACCCACGGCGGGCCGGGCCAGTTCCTGGGCACCGACTTCTACAACCGGTTCGCCTCGAACAAGCCCGGGTTCGACGCGTCGTGGGCCCAGTTGCTCGCCGGCCGCATCGCCGCCGGGGTGGTGCAGGCGGCCGAGCAGCGGCGCCCCGCCGTCCTGGCCTGGGGCGACACCGAGGTGTGGGGCCTCACCCGCAACCGGTCGCTGGCCTCGTACGTGCGCAACCGCGACGTGACCGACCGCCGCGCCGAGCGCCAGCGCACCTACGTCTCGGTCAACCCCCACCTGCACCTGTTGCGGGTCGACGCCCGGGCGGACGACGGCGGCCTCGAACCGCTGGCGGCGATGGCCGTGTTCTCGGTGCACGGCACGGGCGTACCCATGCGATCCGACGTCTACAACGCCGACCTGTGGGCCTATGTCACCGATGAGCTGGGCGGGCGCATCGAGCGGTCCCACGGCCGGCGTCCGGTGGTCGGTGCCCTCGAGGGCACCCACGCGGATGTCGCCCCGGCCCTGCACCCGGGCATGGCCGGCCACCTCGAGGCCCGGCGCATCGGGCGTGGCATCGGCGCCCGGGCGGCGGAGCTCTACGCCTCGCTCGACGGCGAGCTGACCCATCGGGTCGACCTGGCCTGCGGGCTGCGCGAGGTCGACCTCGACGGGTCGCGCACCATCGGGGAGGCGACGCTGCCCCGGCGGCCGGCCGTCGGCGCGGCGCTGGTGGCCGGCGCGTACGAGAACGAGACACCGGTGATCCACCGCATCCCGCCGTTCCGCCCCGGCGTTCCCCGCCGCCGCACCAACCGTCCACAGGGCGGCAAGCGGGTCATCGGCGGGCCGTTCCAGCGGCTGATCCTGCCGCTGCGCGGCTTCCCCCGGGTGCTGCCGGTGCAGGTGGTGCGCATCGGCGGGGTGGCGATGGTGGGCCTGCCGTTCGAGCTCACGGTCGAGACGGGCCGGCGCATCGAGGCCGCCGTCGCCGACCAGGTGGGCGCGCACGGCGTCGAGCGGATCGTGGTCACCTCGGTCACCAACGAGTACGCCGGCTACTGCACCACGCCCGAGGAGTACGCCGAGCAGCGCTACGAGGGAGGCCACACGCTGTACGGCCCGGCCACCCAGCCGTTCGTCACCGCCCACGCCGCCCGCCTGGCGGGCGAGACCGTGCGCGACGGGCTGGTGTGCGACGTGGTGCCCGACCGGCCCTTCGACCTGCACCACCGCCGCTACCTGCCGGGTACCGACGGGCCCGACGTGGCGCGGACGGCTGACGGGTCGGCTGCGTTCACCGACGCCACCGGCACCGCCGACCCCGTGTGGGAGCAGCGCTGGTGGGACGTCGCTCCGGGCCGGCTCCACTGGCACGACCCGCTGGTGCGGGTCGAGATGGCCGACGGTGAGGGCGGCGCGTGGGTGCCGGCCGTGGCCCACGGGCGCCGGGTCGACGACGGCGGGTGCGACGTCGAGGTGGTCCACCTGGGCGCCGGCGACCGGGGGCACCGCTACGCGGTCCGCTGGTGGGACCCCGGCTTCCGTGCAGGGCGACGGCACCGCTTCGTGCTGCTCGCCAACGCCGGCCGGCCCGAACTGTCGTCGGACCCGTTCGACTGATGTGGAACGGCCCACGCCTGCCACCCCCGCTCAGCGGAAGTCGCGGCTGCGGACGTCGGCCTTGATCGGCAACGCCTCGATGCGCTCGGCGA
Source organism: uncultured Acidimicrobiales bacterium (assembly GCA_963735395.1). Classification (GTDB taxonomy): domain Bacteria; phylum Actinomycetota; class Acidimicrobiia; order Acidimicrobiales; family VFJN01; genus ZC4RG19. Next base: position 527,159 of record CAVTKV010000008.1, read on the forward strand.
TCACGTTCGTCACGCCCTCGACCCGTTCCAGCCGGCCTCTGACCAGCAGCGCGGCGGCCGTGCGCACCACCCGCCGGTGGTGCGCCCAGCACCCCTTGGACACGACGATGTTGAGCAGGCCGGTCTCGTCCTCGAGGTTGACGAACGTGGTGCCGCCCGCCGTCGCCGGGCGCTGGCGGTGGGTGACCACGCCTCCGACCGTCACCTTCGACCCGTGCGGGTGCTCGACCAGGCTCGCCGCCGGCACCACGCCCACCTCGTCGAGCAGGTGCCGCACGAACCGGGTCGGGTGGCCCTCGGGGCTGACGCCCGTGGCCCACAGGTCGGCCCGGGCCTCGTCGATCGGCTCGAGGCCCGGCAGGGTCGGGGCGTCGGCACCGGTGACGATGCCGTCGAGCCTGTCGGCGCCCGCCTGCGCCATCGCCCCCGCCACCCACAGGGCCCGGCGCCGGTCGAGCCCGAAGCAACCGAAGGCGCCGGCGGTGGCCAGGGCCTCGAGCTGGGCGGTCGACAGGCCGGGCACCCGGCGCACCAGGTCCTCGGGGCTGGCGTAGGCCCCGTGGCCGTCGCGCTCGGCCACGATGCGTGCGGCCAGCTCGGTGCCGATGCCCCGCACCGACCCCAGCCCGAGCCGGACCGCGGGACCACCCTTCCCCCACGTCTCGGGCGCCGCCCCCACCCCCGCCGCCCGCCCGGGCCTGACCCGCCGTCCGCCCGTCGGCGTCGGCGTCGGCGTCGGCGAGGGACCCGTCCCCCTGCGCACCCGAACGGGCGGGTGCGAAGCCGTCGACCTCGAGGGTGGCGCCGGCGGCCGACAGGGCCAGGTCGGGCGTGCGCACCTCGACGCCGTGGCGACGGGCGTCCTGTACCAACGAGTGCGGCGAGTAGAACCCCATGGGCTGGGCGTCGAGCAGCGCCGCACAGAACGCCGCCGGGTAGTACCGCTTGAGCCACGACGAGGCGTACACCAGGTAGGCGAAGCTGACCGAGTGGCTCTCGGGGAAGCCGTAGCTGGCGAAGGCCGCCAGCTTCTCCCAGATGCGGTCGGCCACGTCGCCGGTGACGCCGTTGGCCGCCATGCCGTCGTACAGCCGCCGGCGCAGGCCCTCCATGCGCTCCTGGCTGCGCTTCGACCCCATGGCCTGGCGCAGCTCGTCGGCCTCGGCCGGCGAGAAGTCGGCCACGTCCATGGCCATCTGCATGAGCTGCTCCTGGAACAGCGGCACGCCCAACGTCTTCTCCAGCGCCGGCTTCAGGAGGGGATGCAGGTAGGTGGGCTCCTCCAGGCCGTTGCGGCGGCGGATGTACGGGTGCACAGACCCGCCCTGGATGGGCCCGGGGCGGATGAGCGCCACCTCGACCACCAGGTCGTAGAACGTGCGGGGACGCAGGCGGGGCAGCGTGGCCATCTGCGCCCGCGACTCGACCTGGAAGACGCCCACCGAGTCGGCCCGGCCCAGCATGGCGTAGACCTCGGGGTCCTCGTGCGGCAGGAAGGCCAGGTCGATCTCCTCGTCGTGGGCCTCGCGCACGAAGTCGATGCAGTGGTGCAGCGCCTCGAGCATGCCCAGGCCCAGCAGGTCGAACTTCACCAGGCCCACGGCCGCGCAGTCGTCCTTGTCCCACTGCAGCACGGTCCGCAGCGGCACGATCGGGTCGTCACGCCCCGGGCCGTCGGCGCGGGCCGTGCCGTCGGTGAGGGGCGTGCCGTCGCGCAGCGACGCCCTGCCCGAGAAGCGGCCCCACTCGACAGGGCACACCTCGACGATGGGCCGGTCGCAGATGACCATGCCCCCCGAGTGGATGCCCAGGTGGCGGGGCGCCCGCTCGATGTCGCGCGCCAGGGCCAGCACGGCGTCGGGGATGTCGTGCCCTGTCTCGCCAGCCGTCGACGACACGGTCGACCACATGTCCATCTGCTTGGACCAGGCGTCCTGCTGGCCGGGCGAGTAACCGAGCGCCTTGGCCATGTCGCGCACCGCCGAGCGGGCCCGGTAGCTGATGACGTTGGCCACCTGGGCGGCGTGCCGGCGGCCGTGGCGCCGGTAGACGTACTGGATGGCCTCTTCCCGACGACCGCTCTCGATGTCGATGTCGATGTCGGGCGGACCGTCGCGCTCGGGCGACAGGAAGCGCTCGAACAACAGGCCGAGAGACACGGCGTCGGCGTTGGTGATGCCCAGCGCGTAGCAGACCGCCGAGTTGGCGGCGCTGCCCCGACCCTGGCAGTAGATGTCGGACCGGCGGCAGAACGCCACGATGTCCCACACCACCAGGAAGTAGCCGGGGAAGCCCAGCGCCTCGATGACCGCCAGCTCGTGGTCGATCTGGGCCCACGCCTTCCGGTTGCGGTCGCGGTCGCCACGAGGGTCGGCGCCGCCTCGCGGCCCGTAGCGGTGCGCGCCGCCCTCCTCGACGAGGCGGCGCAGGTAGACCATCTCGCCGAGCCCGTCGGGGCACGGGAAGGGCGGCAGCTGCGGCGCCACCAGCGCCAGATCGAAGGCACACGCCCGCCCCAGCTCGGCCGCCCACTCGACCGCCCCGGGCCAGCGGGCGAAACGCCGGGCCTGCTCGTCGCCCGACCGCAGGTGCGCCGACCCCGCCGCCGGCAGCCAGCCTGCGAGGTCGTCGAGGCTGCGCCGGGCCCGCACGGCGGCCAGCGCGGTGGCGAGCCGGCGCCGGTCGGGCGTGGCGTAGTGGACGTTGTTGGTGGCCACCAGCCCCAGCCCGGCCCGCACGGCCAGGGTGGCGAGTGCATCGTTGCGGGCCGAGTCGAGCGGGTGGCCGTGGTCGCACAGCTCGACCACCACGTTGTCGGCGCCGAAGGTGTCGACCAGCCGCCCCAGCTCGCGCCCCGCCGCCGACGGCCCGCCTCCCACCAGCGCCCGGGGGACCGCGCCCTTGCGACACCCGGTGAGCACCAGCCAGTGGCCACCGTGCGCCGCCGCCCAGTCGACCCCCGAGTAGTCGGGCTTGCCCTTCTCGCGGCCAGCCAGGTGCGCAGCGCTGAGCGTGGACGCCAGCCGGGCGTAGCCCTCGGGATCGCAGGCCAGCACCAGCAGGTGGTCGCCCTCGGGGTCGGCCTCGCCGTTCTGCGGGCGGGTCAGGCCCAGCGACAGCTCGGCGCCGAACACGGTGGGCACGCCCACCGCCCGGGCGGCCTCGGCGAAGCGGACCACGCCGTAGAACCCGTCGTGGTCGGTGAGGGCCAGGGCCTCGAGGCCCAGGCGGGCGGCCTCTTCCGCCAACTCCTCGGGGTGGCTGGCCCCGTCGAGGAAGCTGAAGTTCGAGTGGCAGTGCAGCTCGGCGTAGGGGGTGTCGCTGGTGCGCCGCTCGAGGTGGGCGGGTGGCTCGTAGTCGGCCCGCCGCGGCGACCACGCCGGGCTGTCGCCTCCGTTGGCCCCCTCGGGCACGTCGGTCGGCCGGTGGTCGCGCCGGGCCCCGCCGGTCGACCACCAGCCGCGGGGGTCGCCGCCGGGCTTGCGGTCGGACAGCGTGCGCTCGATCTCGCTCCAGGGGACGTCCGGGTTGTTGAACCCCATCCCCGGAGTCTACGAACATACGTTCGTGCCTCCACCGCATGTGACAGAACTCCCGTCGACCGAGTGGGCGAACAACCGGCGGGTAGCGGTCGACGCCGGCTACAGGATCACGTCGGTTCTGTGAGAGGTCCCGTGCTGACCGAGGCCGCAGCGATGCCCTCGACGGCGGCACGTTCGCCCCGGTAGTAGTCCAGGCCCCACTCGGCCACCAGCGCCACGTTGCGCCAGCGCTCGTCGTCGCCCAGCTCGACGCGCACGGCGCCGAGCTGGTCCAGCATGTCGTCGCACCACGCCCGGTGCGCCTCGATGGTCGCCCGCAGCTCGTGGGGGTCGAGCAGGTGCCCGAAGAACAGCCGCAGCACCACCGGATGGCGCAGCATCGGTGCCTCGGGCGGGGTGGCCAACCAGGCCCGGACCACCTGTTCGCCCCGGGGGGCCAACCGGTAGACCTTCGTCGACCGGCTGCCGTCGCGCACCACGCGCCGCTGCGTGACGAGCCCGTCGGCGGCCAGGCGCTCGACCTCTCGGTACACCTGGCTCATCGCGGGCGCCGCCCAGAAGAACCGCAGGTTGTCCGCCCACTGCTTGAGCTCGTAGCCCGACAGCTCGCTGCCGAACGACAGGAGCCCGAGCAGCGTGTAGCCCGTCTGGGTCGGTTCGACGGGAGCGCTCGCCACGGATGTCACCGCTCGTAGCCTATGTTCCCAACGGGAAGAGCGGCGAGATCGGACCGCCGTCGGGCGCGCGGCACGGATAACCCCTATCCAATCGGCATGTGACCTCGGTACCGTGCCCGTGGTCGAAAGCTGGGGCGGTGACGAAACCCTGTCGGGTGCGGCACGCGCGCCCGGGGCAGCGCATCGGAAGGACAGGCTGTGCGTCGAACCAAGATCGTGGCGTCCATCGGACCGGCGTCGTGGGACGAACCGGTGCTGCGGAAGGTGATCGCGGCCGGCGCCGACGTCATCCGCATCAACCTCTCCCACGGCGAGCCGGCCACCCAGCTCGCGCTCATCGACCGCGTCCGGCAGGTCAGCGCCGACGAGGGCTGCACGGTCGGCGTGCTGGTCGACCTGCCCGGCCCCAAGCTGCGCATGGCCCCGTTCCCCGACGCCGGCGTCGAGCTGGTCCCCGGCGACCGCGTCGAGCTGCGGTGCGGCGCGCCGGCGAGTGACGGCCGGGTCATCGGCGTCGACCTCGACGACCTGGGCCTGGCCGTCGGCGACCGCGTCATGGGCGGCGACGGCGCAGTGGTGCTCGAGGTGGTCGAGACCGGCGGCGCCGGCCGACCCGATGACGACGGCGCGGGCCGTACCGACGAGGGTCGCGTCCCCGACGGGCGGGCGGCGCAGGCGTTGGTCCGACGCGGCGGGCGGCTGCAGGGCCGGCCGGGCATCCACATGCCCGACGCGGCCGGCGGCATCGCCGGGCCGACAGATCGAGACCTCGAGCTGGCGATCGCGGCGCAGGCCGCCGGCGCCGACGCGGTGGCGGCGTCGTTCGTGCAGCGGGCGGCCGACGTCCAGCGGCTCATCGACGTGCTGGGCGACGACCGCCCCCAGGTCGTGGCCAAGATCGAGACGGCATCGGCGGTCGACGAGGCGGACGAGATCCTCGCCGTCGCCGACGCGATCATGGTCGCCCGCGGCGACCTCGGCATCCGCCTTCCCATCGAGGACGTGCCCCACGTGCAGAAGCGCCTGGTGCGGTCGGCGATCGCCGCCGGGCGGCCGGTCATCACGGCCACCCAGATGCTCGAGTCGATGGTCACCGCCGCCTACCCCACCCGCGCCGAGGTGTCCGACGTGGCCAACGCCGTGTTCGACGGCACCGACGCCGTCATGCTGTCGGCCGAGACCGCGGTCGGCGCCGAGCCCGCCGAGGCGGTGGCGGTCATGGCATCCGTGGTCACCCGGGCCGAGCGAGAGGCCGACTACCTGCAGTGGGGCGCCAAGCTGGGCAAGCTGCGGCGGTCGCGTCCCCTGTCGACCACCGCGCGCATCACCGACGCCACCAGCGAGGGCGCGTGGCGGGCCGCCACCAACGTGGGGGCGGCGGCCATCGTCTGCTGCACCCCGTCCGGAGACACGGCCCGGGCCGTGGCCCGCTTCCGTCCCACGGTGCCGGTGCTGGCGGTCAGCCCGTCCGAGCACGCGGTGCGGGCACTGTCGCTGACCTGGGGCGTCACCGCTGTGCGCGGCCCGGCGTGGGAGACCACCGACGAGATGGTGTGGTTCGCCACCGAGCAGGCGATGGCGGCCGGCATCGCCGGTGCCGGCGACGTGATCGTGGTCATCGGCGGCTACCCCGGCGACCCCGACCCGGCCGCCGACGTCCTCCGGGTCGTCCGCCTGCGCTGACACTCAGAGCAGTTTGCTGTACATGGACATAATAGCCATGTACAGTTTATGGGGTGCCTCCCTCTGAGACCCCCACGACAGGCTCCCTCGTCTGGCGGCTGTCGATGAAGTGGCGGGCCGCAGTCGACCGCGCCGTGGCCCCCCACGGCCTGACCCACGCGCAGTACTCGGTACTGGCGTCGCTGCTGGGCATGTCCCGGGCGGGCCAGAGCCCGAGCCAGCGGCAGCTCGCGGACCACACCGGCCTCGAGCCGCTCTACGTGTCCAAGCTCGCGCGCGCCCTGCAGGCCGCGGGCCTGATCGACCGGGCTGTCGACCCGGCCGACAGCCGGGCGGTGCAGCTCACGATCACCGAACGGGGCGCCGACGTCGCCGAGCAGGCGATCGCCACGGTGCACGCACTGCACGACCAGCTCCTCGCCCCACTCGGAGGGCCCCGCAGCCCGGGTGCCCGAGCCCTGGGCGAGACCCTCGAGACCCTGCTGGCAGCGCCACTGCCAGGCAACCCCCAAGGAGAGCAACCATGACCCACGCCCCCACCCTCACGGGCCAGGACATCGGCGAGGTGTCGGCCGCGACGAGTCGTGTCTTCGACGTGCTGCTCGCCGAGACAGAGACCACGTTCGCCGGTTGGCTCGTGCTCAACACGCTCGACATCGATGGACGGGCCGTCACGCAGTCCGACCTGGCCGCACGCGTCGCGCTCGCGCCGGGCGCACCGCAGGTCACCGACGCGCTGCCGTCGCTGGTCGCGACGGGGCTCGTCAGCACGAGCACGGCCCCTGCCCACGGCGGCACGGCGACCTCGGGCGCACCGGCGACGCTCGTCACGCTGACCGATGCCGGCGCCGCCCGGGTCGAGCAGATCCGCGGCGGCATCCGGCACATCGCCGAGCGCCTGTACGGCGACATCCCCGCGGCCGACCTGGCGACCGCGCATCGCGTCTTGGCGACGGTGACCCAGCGGGCGAATGCCGACGTGGGGCTGTGACCGACACGTCGTCAGTCGTAGGTGGCCTCGACCGACCAGCGGCCGGACTCGACCGTCAACAGGTAGGCGACACCGTCGGCCGTGGTCACCTGGAGGCGGGCCCGGCGGCGGTGGCCCTCGGCGTCCCACCAGCGCTCGTCACAGGGCCACGGGCCGGCCCAGGCCACGACGGCGGCTCGGGGACCCCGGCCCCGACCCGGCCCCTCGCCGACCGCCACCGTCACGGTCGCCGGCGCGGCGCTCACCTCGCCCCGGCCGCCGACCCGCACCGGCCGGCCGGCGGCGTCGACCACCTCGGCGGGCAGCGGCGGGTCGTGCACCGTGGCCGGCGCCGGGTCGGGCACCACCCCCGGCCACGGCTCGCCCACCCAACCGGCCTGCGCCGCCGGGCGCGACTCGGTGACGTCATCGGCGGCCACAGCCACCAGCCCGACCCGCTCGCCCGGCGTCCGGCCGCCCCGCCACTCGGGCACCCGCACCGCCTCGACGCCCAGCAGCCCCTGCACCCTGGCCAGCGCCCGCGCCGCCCGATCGCCCGCCTCGACGGCGTCGACCGACCCCGGGCCGCCGGCGCTGAAGGCCAGCTGCCGGCCGCCGGCCGGCACGATCTCGTCGGGCGCCAGCCACAACCGGCTGAGCCCGCCGGAGGGACGGTGGGCGCCGGCGTGGAGCCAGCCGTCGAGCTGCCAGCGCACCCGGTCGGCGACGGCCAGGGCCGTGAACGTGCCCTCGGTGCGCCAGACCCGCTCGTGCACCTCACCGTGCTCGGTCTCGGCGCCGATGACCAGGCGGGTACAGGCGCTGCCTGCGGCGGCCAGCCGAGCCTGCAGGTCGTCGACCAGGCCCCGGGCCACGAAGGCCACAGCCTCGACCCGTTCGGCCGGCGGGTCGATCTCGGCCGCCAACGTCAGCTCGGCCGGCGGCGGCGCGGTGACCGGAGGCCGCTCGTCGAGCCCACGGGCCAGACGGTGCGCCACCCGCCCCTCTGCGCCGAACCGGCCCACGACCTCGGCGACGGGCAGAGCCGCCAGGTCGCCGAGCGTGCGCACCCCCAGCCGCTCGAGCACGTCGACCAGCTCGGGCCCCGCCGGGCCGCCCTGCTCGGCCAGCACCCTCAGCGACAGGGGCGCCAGGAAGCCGGGGCTCCCACCGGGTGCCACCACCGTCGACGCCGACAGCCTCGGCCGTACGTCCCGGGCCGACAGGTGACCCCCGGCCGACGGATGACGTGCCACCGACGAGCGGCGGGCGGCGAGCGCGGCGGCGAAGGGACCGTCGGCCACACCCACCCGCACGGGGCCCCGCCCGGCCAGCACCTCGGCGGCCAGCACCGCGGCCTTCTCGGCCAGCGCCTCGTCGCCGCCGTGGTAGCGGGACGGCCCCCGGGTGGGGAAGGCGCACGCCCCCGGGTACGTGATCTCGATGCGGGGGGTGAGCGCCTCGAGGGCGGCGGGGACCGACTCGAACGCCCGGGCCTCCCCGGCCGGGTCGTGGTCGAGCACCACCAGCCCGGGACAGCGCGACTGGGCGTCGCGCCGGCGCTGGTGGCGCTCCACACCCTCGGCCCGGGCTGCGGGCGAGCAGGCCACCACCCGGTTGGCGTGGAACACCGCCGCCGGGCGGTCGAGCGGCACGCCCGCCGCCACCAGCGGCCAGTCGGCGCACCACACCACCAGCGTGCGGGTCACCTCTGCCACGTACCGTCCCCCGACGCCGCGGGCCCCGCCGGCGGCACGGGCTGGACCGCCGACCCCGCCCGCCGCCGGCGCACCGACCGAGCTGTCGGCAGAACCGCGCGCTCACGGTCGTCTTCTGCCGACACCTCCGGGGATGGGGCCTCGTCGTCGCCCCGCGGGCGGAGCGGGATCGGTGTGGCGACGGGCTCGGCCACCTCCACGGTGCCGTCTGGGCCCGGGAGCCACAGCTCGGCCCGCCGGCCGTGGGCCGCCTCGCCCCTCCCCTCGGCCTCGACCGCCACCCGCCGGCCCCGCAGGTGCCCCCAGCCCTCGCCCAACCCCTGCCAGGTCGACGACGTCACCGTCAGGCGGAGGGGGCTGCGCTCGCCGGGCAGGTCGCCCCCCACGGCCACCAGCACCGACCCCCGCTCGCGCACCCGGGCGACCAGCCGCCGGGCGTCGCCCGCCCGCAGCCGGCTGCCTCGGGGGCGTGGACCGCCCTGGCCGCTCGCCCCGCCCTGGCCGCCCTGGCCTTGGCCGCCCATCCCGCCCACCCCGCCCACCCCGCCATGCCTACCCGGGCGCCGGCTGCCGGCCGCGGCGACGAGCACGACGTCGAACCCGTCGACCAACGCCGCCACCACCGTGGCCCACCCGGTCGGCTCACGCCCAGGGTCGGCCACCAGCACCAGTCGTTCGAGCGACACCCCCAACTCGGCCGCGGCGACCAGCCCCAACGACCCCAGGCCGACGGCGGCCACCCACGAGCCCGCCTGCGACGCCCCGGCCGCCAGGGCGAGGGCCAACGACGTCGCCCCGGTCACCCCGGGCCGGGCGCCGACCGCCGCCGTGGTGCCCCGCCGCAGCCCGGATGCGGGCAGCAGGGCATCGAACGCCGGCAGCACGGCCAGGCAGCGGTCGCGGGCCAGGTCGGTGGGCCGCACCCGCTGACCCAGGGCGGCGACCGCCTCGGTGGCGACCGGGCCGACCCGGCCGGCACCTCCGGCCACGCGGCGATCGGGCGCCGACGGTGGGCCGACGAGGCGATCCTGGGTCTCCCCGAGGTCGCGAGCGAGACCCTCCGCTTGTGCCACACCCGAATGTTCGAACATACGTTCGCCGAGAGCAAACGGTGTGCCGGTCCCCGCACATCCCGTCCCGAATTGGGCCCGCCACAGTCGTTGCTGGGGAAACTGTGAACCGAAATGGTTGCTTTCCAACCACTTCGGTTCACAGTTGCGGGCGCAATGGTCAGTGCGGCCGACAGGCGAACCGGCTATTCGACGGTCACGCTCTTGGCCAGGTTCCGGGGGCGGTCGACGTCACGGCCCAGCGCCAGCGCGGCGTGGTAGGCGAGCAGTTGCAGGGGGATGCCCAGCAGCATCGGCGCCAGCTCGGGCTGGGCGCGGGGCACCCGCAGCACGGCCACGAACCGGTCGTCGGTGCCGGTGTCGGCCGCGGCGCCCAGGTCCGCGTCGGTCACGGCGATGACCGGGCCCCGGCGGGCCCGGATCTCCTCGACCGAGGCCAGGTTCTTCTCCAGCAGGTGGTCGTCGGGCAGCACCACGACGGTCGGCACCTCGGGGCCGACCAGCGCCAGCGGCCCGTGCTTCAGCTCCGCCGCCGGGTAGGCCTCGGCGTGGATGTACGAGACCTCCTTGAGCTTCTGCGCCCCTTCGAGCGCCACGGCGTAGCCCCCCACCCGCCCCACGAAGAACATGCTGGCCGCAGGAGCGACGACGTCGCGCGCCACGGCGGCGATCGCCGCCTCGTCGCCCAGCACCGCGCCGATCTGGGCCGGCAGCGCCTCGAGCCCGTCGATGAGCCGGCCCCCGTCGCCGGGGCCCAGGTCGCGCACCCGCCCCAGGTGGAGGGCCAACAGGGCGAACGCCACGGCGGTCGAGGTGAAGCTCTTGGTCGAGGTGACCGACACCTCGGGCCCGGCGTGGATGTACACGCCCGAGCCGCACTCCCCCGCGATGGTGCTGCCGGGGGCGTTGACGACGCCGATGACGTCGCCTCCCTTGCGCTTGATCTCCTGCACCGCCGCCAGGGTGTCGAACGTCTCGCCCGACTGGCTGACCGCCACGTACAGCGTCTCGGGGTCGATGACGGGGTTGCGGTAGCGGAACTCGGACGCGGTCTCGGCGTCGGCGGGGATGCGGCTCAACCCCTCGATGAGCAGCGCCCCGGCCAGCCCGGCGTAGTACGCCGAGCCGCAGCCCAGGATCTTCACCCGCCGCACGCCCAGCAGGTCGCGGGCCGACAGCTCGAGCCCGCCCAGGTGGGCGGTGGCGAAGCGCCGGTCGAGCCGCCCGCTCAGCGTCTGGGCCACGGTGGCCGGCTGCTCGTGGATCTCCTTGTGCATGAAGTGCTCGTGGCCGGCCAGGTCGAAGGCGGTGGCTGTCACCTCTGTGGTGGCCGGTCGCTTGTCGGTCGGCCGGGCGTCGAGCGTGAAGGTGCGGTAGGAGTCGGCGTGGAGCACGGCCAGCTCGTGATCGTCCAGGTGCACGATCTGGTCGGTGTGGCGCACCAGGGCGGCCACGTCGGACGCGACGTAGTGGGCCCGCCGACCCACGCCCAGCACCACGGGGCTGCCGTTGCGGGCGACGACGATGCGGTCGGGCTGGCGGTCGTCGACCACGGCCAGGCCGTAGGTGCCGACGACCATCGACAGGGCCTCGCGCACGGCATCCTCGAGCGGCGCGTCGGCGGCCCGCAGCCCGACGAGCTGGGCGATCACCTCGGTGTCGGTGTCGGACACCATGTCGATGCCCTCGGCGGCCAGCTTGGCCCGCAGCTCGGCTGCGTTCTCCACGATGCCGTTGTGCACCACGGCCACGTGGCCCGAGGCGTCCGTGTGAGGGTGGGCGTTGACATCGGTGGGCTCGCCGTGGGTGGCCCAGCGGGTATGGCCGATGCCGACGGTCCCCCGAAGCCGCTTGGGCAGGGCGGCGACCAGGTCGTCGACCCGCCCGGCCCGCTTGTGAACCTTGAGCCCGGACGCTCCCACCACGGCGATGCCCGCCGAGTCGTAGCCCCGGTACTCGAGGCGCTGCAGGCCCTCGACCAGCACCGGCACCGCGTCGCCGCTGCCTATGTACCCGACGATTCCACACATGGTCTGTTCCTTCAGCCGTAGACGACCCGGCGGATCTGCCGGGGGGACAGGGATGGCGCAGCGACCGGGCGAGCCGCCAGCTCGGCGGCGATGCGGTCGTAGATCTCGGCGTTGGCCAGGCCGGCTGCGTGCAGCTCGCGGTGACGCCGGCGGACCACGGCCTCGACCGGCTCGCCGAAGTAGGCGACGACGTCGTCGACCACCCGGCGCGCCACCCCGGCGGGCAGGTGCGTCGTGCGCACGAGGTGGTCGACGAGGTCGCCGTGTCGCTCCGCCATACAGGCGATCATGCCCGGAGGCGGGCTCAAATTCAAAGTTCCTGCCCGAACTCGGGCAGATTTCTCCGGTCCGAGCTACGGGAACAGGCCGCGGGCGGTGATGGCGTCGGCCACCCGCTCGACGGCCACGACGTGAGCCGCGGTCCGCAGCCCCACCTCCAGCGTCTGGGCCCGCGCCCACACCGCCGTGAAGGCCGACTCCATGCGCTGGCGCAGCCGTTCGGCCACGACCTGGTCGTCCCACGGGTAGCCCTGCTGGGCCTGCGCCCACTCGAAGTAGCTGGCCGTCACCCCGCCGGCGTTGGCCAGGATGTCGGGCACCACCACCACGCCCCGGCGGTCGAGGATCGGCTGGGCGTCGACCGTCGTGGGTCCATTGGCCGCCTCGACGACCAGCTTGGCTGCGATGCGCTCGGCCACCGACGCGTCGATCACCCCACCCAGTGCCGCGGGCACGAGCAGCTCGCACTCGATGTCCCAGATGGCGTCGGCACCGATGGGCTCTCCCCCGCCGAAGCCGGCCACCGATCCCGTCTCGGCCACGTGGTCGGCCACCGCCCCCACGTCGAGCCCGCCCTCGTTGTGCACCGCCCCGCCGATGTCGCTGACCGCCACGACCCGCATGCCGGCCGACGACAGCAGGAAGGCGAGCGGCCCGCCCACCTTGCCGAAGCCCTGCAGCACCGCCCGGCCGCCCACCAGCGGGATCTCGAGCTCGCGCAGCGCCACCCGGGCGCAGTCGAGGCACCCGGCCGAGGTGGCGCCCGAGTGGTTGCGGGTGCCGCCGATCGACAGCGGCTTGCCCGTGACCGACCCCGGCAGGTTGCGGCCCTGCACCATCGACAGCGTGTCCATCAACCACGCCATCACCCGGCCGTCGGTGTTCACGTCGGGGGCCGGGATGTCGGTGTCGGGGCCCAGCAGGGGGCTGATCTCGTAGGTGTACCGGCGGGTCACCCGCTCGAGCTCGCTCAGCGACAGCTTGCTGGGATCGCAGCGCACCCCGCCCTTGGCCCCGCCGAAGGGCAGGTCGACCAGGGCGGTCTTGAAGGTCATCATCGCCGCCAGGGCCTTGACCTCGTCGGCGTCGAGGTCGGGGTGGAACCGGACACCCCCCTTGCCGGGCCCCCGGGTGGTGTCGTGGTGGACCCGCCACCCGGTGAACACCTCGACCGACCCGTCGTCGAGCCGGACGGGGACGGACACCTCGAGCACACGCCGCGGCGTGCGCAGCATGCGGTGGACGTCGGCGTCGAGCTTTGCCAGCTCGGCGGCCTCGTCGAGGTGGTCGAGGACGGCCTGCCAGGCCCTGGAACTCATCATCTCTCCCTCTGCCGATCGACGACGTTGGCGATCGACCCTCAGAGCATGCCCGCTCCGAGGGTGGGAGTGACGTTATTGCGCGGGTTCGCTCTCGGTGGTGGCCGCCGCGGCCGTTTCCGGAGGGATGTCGCCCGCGGGTGCCGGTTCCGCGGTGCCGTCGCCAGCCGAGGCCGGCGGGTAGTAGATGTACAGCCCCCGGATGACGTCGAGCAGCTGCTCACCCACCCACCCGTCGGCCAGGTGCACGGTGATCATGCTGCCGTTGGCGTGGACCTGGGTGACGCCCCCGCTCGCGAACAGCCGGCGGGCCATCTCGTCGACGGGCCGATCGGCCAGTATGTCGTCGACCGAGGCGTAGCGCTCGTGGCCCATGCCGGTGAGCGACCGGTTGATCTCGAAGCGGGCGAGGCCCGGCGTGTTCGAGGGCTTCTCGACGACGTTGATCGGCTGTCCCATGGCGGGCGGCATGATAACCCTGCGGTCGAAGTCCACCCGAAACGCGCAACGACGCGCCTGCCAGGAGGTCGCATGGGTACCGAGACGATCGAGGTCACCGGCCACATCGTCGATTCGCTGCTGTTGGCCAAGATCCTCGACACCATCCTCGACGCCGGCTGCGACTACGAGATCGTCGAGGTGACCATCGGCAAGACCAGCCTCGACGCCAGCAGCGCCCGCATCGCGGTGAGCGGCGACGACGAGGTCCTGGGGCCGCTGCTCGACGAGCTCCAGGTGCACGGGGCCAACCGCACCGCCCAGCAGGACGCCCACCTGGTGGCGGCCGACCAGGACGGGGTGCTGCCCGCAGGCTTCTACTCGACCACCAACCTGGCCAGCGCGGTGCGGGTCGACGGCACATGGCTGCCGGTCGACAACCCCGAGATGGACTGCGGGCTGATCGTGCGCGACGGCCGGGCCGTCACGGCGCCGATGCACCGCGTGCGGGCCGGCGACCTTGTCGTGGTGGGCAGCGAGGCGGTGCGGGTGCAGGCGCCGGCGCATGCCCGCGACACACAGGTGTTCGAGTTCATGGCGTCCGAGGTGTCGTCGGAGAAGCCCAAGGCCCTGCTCGTCACCCGGGTGGCCGACCGGTTGCGCGCCGCTCGCGCGCGGGGCGGCAAGGTGCTGGTGGTGGCCGGCCCGGCCGTCGTCCACACGGGGGGTGCCCCCGACCTGGCCCGGCTGGTGGACGACGGCTGGGTCGACGTGCTGTTCGCGGGCAACGGGTTCGCCGCACACGACATCGAGTCCAACGTGCTCGGCACGTCGCTCGGCGTCTCGGTGTCCGAGGGGACGCCCACCGAGGGGGGCCACGCCAACCACCTGCGGGTCATCAACGAGGTGCGCCGGCACGGGTCGATCGCCGCGGCTGTCGACGCGGGGTTCATCACCGCAGGGGTCATGCGCGCGTGCGTCAGGCGGGGGGTGCCGTTCGTGCTCGGGGGCTCGATCCGCGACGACGGCCCGCTGCCGGACGTCATCTCCGACACCGTGGCCGCGGTCGACGCCATGCGCGCCCACCTGGGCGGCGTGCAGGTGGCGCTCATGCTGGCGTCGACGCTGCACGCCATCGCCACCGGCAACTGCCTGCCGGCCGGGGTCGAGACGTTCTGCGTCGACATCAACCAGGCAGTCGTGACCAAGCTGGCCGACCGGGGCAGCCACCAGGCGCTGGGCATCGTGACCGACGTGGGGCCGTTCATCCGCCAGCTCTCCGACGAGCTCGTGGGCCCGGCGTGACGACGGCTCCGCTGTCGTGGGGCCGCCGCTACCTGATGTGCCCGCCGCGGCACTTCGGCGTGCTGTACGAGATCAACCCGTGGATGAGCCGCGAGGTCAGCGTCGATCCCGACCAGGCGCGCACGCAGTGGGACGGGCTGGTGGCGACGCTGCGGGCGGCCGGCGCCGAGGTCGAGATGATCGACGCCAACGCGGATGTGCCGGACCTGGTGTTCACGGCGAACGCCGGCCTCGTCAACGCCGACGGCAAAGGCGCCGGCCAGTTCGTGCCCAGCCACTTCCGCCACCCCGAGCGCCAGGCCGAGACGCCGGTGAACGCAGCCTGGTTCGCCGAGCGCGGGTGGCAGGTCGACCGGTTGCCGCCCGAGCTCGACCACGAGGGGGCGGGCGACGCCTTGCCTTTCACCCCCTACGGCGGGCACACGGTGCTGCTGTCGGGCTACTCGTTCCGGTCCGATGCCACCGCCGCCACCAAGCTCTCGACCATCCTGCGCTGTCCCGTGCGGCCGCTGCAGCTCGTCGACCCCCGCCTCTACCACCTCGACCTGACGTTCTGCCCGCTCGACGGCCGACGGGCCATCATCGCCCCGCTGGGCTGGGACAGCTACGGCCGCAAGGTGGTCGAGGCGCTGGTACCAGAGCCCCTGGTGCTGACGGACGACGAGGCGCTGTCGTTCTGCGCCAACTCGGTGGTCGTCGACCGCACGATCGTCATGCCGTCGACCCCACCCCGCGTCGGCCGCCAGCTCGAGGCGTGGGGGTTCGACGTCGTCGAGTGCCGGGTCGACGAGTTCCTCAAGGCGGGCGGCGGCTGCCGCTGCCTGACCCTGGCCCTCGACACCGTGCTCAACCGGCGAGCACCGATGACGTAGTGCTCAACCGGCGAGCACCGATGACGTAGTGCTCAACCGGCGAGCACCGATGACGTAGTGCTCAACCGGCGAGCACCGATGACGTAGTGGTGGCCGACGCCCCGGTGGAGGTCGCCGCCCGCCGTGCCTCGCGCCAGGCGAGC
The DNA here is from genome assembly GCA_963735395.1 of uncultured Acidimicrobiales bacterium. Classification (GTDB taxonomy): domain Bacteria; phylum Actinomycetota; class Acidimicrobiia; order Acidimicrobiales; family VFJN01; genus ZC4RG19. The sequence goes on from CAVTKV010000008.1 coordinate 543,205, forward strand.
ACGGCCAAGGCGATCGACACCACGGCCAGCACGGTGTGCACGACCTTGAACGCCACCTCGTGGTCGGCGAACAGGATGCGACCGTCTCGCACCACCCACACCACGACCGACCAGCCGGCCAGCGCGCCGACGGCGATCAGTGACGCTCGCTCGGCCCGCCGCCACAGCGTCACCACGACAGCGACGGCCAGCAGGGTGAAGCTGAGCGCCAGACCCGTGCGCCCGAGCTTCTCGCCTGTGTCCAGCGCCTCGTCGCGCCAGATGTTGGCGATGCGGGTGGTCCAGACGAGGAACGTCCAGCCCACCAGGGCGAGGGCGAAGGGACGGTGGCGCATGCCCCGAGGGTAGGGGCCGTCAGGCGCCGGGTTCGAAGTCGGCGTCGTTGCGCGGCGCCTCGCGCCGTTCCTCGCCCTTGGGCGAGCCCGCCTCGTCGGACACGGGACCGCCCTCGACCTCGCCCTCGTCGTCGGGCAGCAGGTCGTCGGCCTGGGCCTGGCGGCGGGCGGCCTCGATGCTCTCGCCCAGGTCGTCGAGGCGCTCCTGCATCTCGTCGGGCTTGTCGCTGACCTCGTGGAGGTGGTCGTTGAGACGCTCGACCGGCGTCGGGTCCGGAGTGTCCGGGTCATCAGCCACGGTGGCGACCGTACCCACCTGGCACCGCGTTCATCCGCGGGTCGGCGGCTCAGGCGAACAGGGTGCCCTGCGCGTCGGGGCGCACGATGCGCGGGATGCCGGTCCACGGCAGGCCGTCCATGAACACCCAGCTCCGGCGGTGTATGGCCGACGGCCCCATGCCCCGCAACGCCGCCTGGTGGCGGGGACACGGGTAGCCCTTGTTCTGGTCGAACCACCACCAGGGGTGGTGCTCGGCCTCGACGCGCATGATGCGATCGCGGGTGACTTTGGCCAGGATCGACGCCGCCGAGATCGACAGGCAGCGCGCGTCACCCCGGACGATGCGCTGGGTGATGCCGCCGCCCACGAAGTCCCACTTGCCGTCGAGCAGCACCCGGTCGGGCCGCACGCCCAGACCCTCGATGGCCCGGCGGGCGGCCAGGCGCTGGGCCTCGCTCATGCCGAGCTCGTCGCACTCCTCATGGCTGGCGTGCCCCACCGACCAGGCGGTGCACCACCCGGCGATGCGGTCGAACAGCGCCTCGCGCTCGCGGGCCGTGAGCTGCTTGGAGTCACGCACCTTGTAGACCCGGCGGTCGCGGGGCAGCACCGCCGCGCCCAGCGTCAGCGGCCCGGCCCACGCCCCCCGGCCCACCTCGTCGATGCCGACGACGACCTCGTGCCCCGCGTCCCACATGGCCCGCTCGAAGGCGAGCGTGGGCGACTGGCGCTGCAACGCCTTTCGCAACGTGGGGGCGGTGGCGGCCATCGAGGCGAGGGTAATCCGCGGCGGTCGGATGCCGGCGCGACGGGCAGCCGATCAAGCGTCCGGGTCCACCAGCGCGTCGGTGACGACGGCCGTGGCGTCGGCTGTCGCGAACGGCGTGGCACCGGGCGGCGCACCCGCCCCGCCCAGCCGCACCACGACGGTCTCGGACCCGGGGTCGACCGCCACGATCTGGTTGCCGAGCCCCAGGGCGAAGAACATGTCCTCCGGCGCGCCGGGCACGAGCTGGGTGGCCCCGCCCTCGGCCGGCGCACCAGGCGACGTGGCCTGGACCGCGCCGAGCACGGTGCCCGGTCTGTTGAGCCACCACAGGTAGCCGTAGGCGCTGTTCATGTCCTGGGACGGCTGGCCGACGGCGGCGTCGACCCAGTCCTCGGGGACGACCTGGGTGCCGTCCCAGTTGCCGCCGCGCAGGAACAGGTAGCCGAACCGGGCCAGGTCCTCGCACGTGGTCTGCAGGCCCATGAAGGTGCGGGTGTTGCCCGTGGCGTCGGTGGACATCTCGGAGTGGTCCATGCCGATGGGCTCGTACAGGTTCTCGGCCGCGAAGGTGTGGGTGTCCTGGCCGGTCGCCTCACGCAGCACGACGTCGAGCGTCTGGATGGCGGCGTTGTTGTACGCCCACGACTCGCCCGGAGCGTGGTCCTGCCCCAGGCCGGTGGCGAAGGCGTCGAGGTCGGCCTGGCCGGGCAGCTGGCCGTAGTCGATCGCCAGCGACCACTCGCGGCCCGAGTCGTTGCTCACCAGGTTGCCGATGGTGACGTCCTGGGACTCGGTGCCCGTCCAGGCGTCGATGTACTCGGACGCCTTGTCGTCGATGTCGAGGTCGCCCGCGGCCTGGGCCAAGCCCACCAGCGTGCTGGTGTGCGACTTGGTGACCGAGAACACCTCCTGGCTCGACGTGGCGTCGGTGCCGTTCCAGTACCACTCGGCGGCCACCTGCCCGTGGCGGGTGACGAGCAGGCAGTTCGACCCGGCCTGCTCGGCCACCGCGGCGATGGCGTCGAGCTGGGCCTGGTCGAAGCCCAGCTCAGCGGCATCGGCGGCCCGGTCCCACTCGGCCCCGGGATACACGACATCGCCGGCGCCGTCGTCCTGCTCGGCCGGCGCGGCGTCGGCCCGGGACCCCTCGGCCCCGTCGCCGTCGTCGTCGCCCGACGAGCAGGCCGCCACCAGCGCCAGACCGGCCACGATCGCAGCTGCGCCGCGCAAGGTGGACCGTCTCAGCAGGATCGTCACGCGCACAGACGCTAGCCCGACACCCCTCGGGGCGATCAGCCCAGCTTGGCGATGTTGTCGGCCTCGTCGGACTCGGGCCCGGTGGCCAGGAACGCGTCCACCATCTCGTCGGCGAGCGCGGGAGACGTGAGCCGCAGGCCGAGGGCCAGCACGTTGGCGTCGTTCCAGCGCCGCGCCCCCGCCGCCGTCTCCGGGTCGGTGCACAGAGCGGCCCGCACCCCCGGCACCTTGTTGGCCGCCATCGACACGCCGGTTCCCGTCCAGCAGCACACGACGCCCCGGTCGGCGCGGCCGGCGGCGACGGCCTTGCCCACCCGCCGCCCGACGTCGGGCCAGGGGTCGCCTTCGCCCACCACCAGGACCTCGTGGCCGCGGGCGGCCAGCGAGGCCTTGAGGCGGTCGGTCACCTCGGTCTGCTCGTCGGTCCCGAAGGCGATGCGCACCTCGTCCAGCCTACGGCCGGGCGCTCCCGGGTGCGGCCGAGAACGGCCCGGGGCGGGACCTAGGGCTCCAGGCGGTCGGGCAGGCCGAAGAGCGGGAACAGCGTGGCGGTGTCGAGGAACGCGTTGAGCCCGACGATCTGACCGTCGGAGATCTCGATGACCTGCAACGCCCACGGCTCGTGGCGGCCACCCGGACCACTGGGCCGGTACTGCCCGAACGCCGGCGACCCGTTCGCCACGGTCGGGACCAGGCGCGACCCCTGGCATCCGTGGCCGGCGCCGAGGTGCCAGCGGACGATCTCGACGGGCCCCTCCAGCCACAGCGAGTAGGGCGGCATCGACAGGGTGGCGTCGTCGTGCAGCAGCGACGTGAGCGAGTCCATGTCGTAGCGCTCGAAGGCGTCGACGTAGCGGGCGAGCAGGGCCTGTTGCGCCTCGTCGAGCGGCTGAGCCGTGTCGGTGGACGCCAGGTCGCTGGCCGCCAGGGTGGCCCGTGCCCGCTGGAGGGCGCTGTTGACCGAGGCGACCGAGGTCTCGAGCAGATCGGCGACCTCGCTGGCCTTCCAGCGCAGGACCTGCCGCAGGATAAGCACCGCCCGCTGGCGGGGAGGCAGGTGCTGCAGCGCCGCCATGAACGCGAGCCGGATGGACTCGCGGGCCGCGGCCAGCTCGGACGGATCGCCGTCGGTGGGCAGGATGCGGCTGTCGGGCATGGGCTGGATCCACGTGGCTTCGGGCTGCGCCGCGGGCAGACCAGCGGCGGCGGTCTGCGCGGGGCCCAGGTCCATGGGGCGGGCCCGTCGCTGCCGGCCGTTCAGCTGGTCGTAGCAGACGTTGGTGGCGATGCGGTAGAGCCACGATCGCAGGGCAGACCGCTCCTCGAAGCGGTCGAAGCCGCGCCACGCCCGCACCATCGTCTCCTGCACGGCGTCGTCGGCCTCGAACGCGGAGCCGAGCATGCGGTAGCAGTAGCCGGTCAGCTCCGCCCGGTGCTGCTCGAGCCGCCTGTCGATGTCTTGCGACGCGACCCCCGCCGCACCCTGGGCGGATCGTTCGTCTGCTGCGAGATCAGGCATTCCCGGTCGCTCCTCCCCGCCCGCGGTGCCAGCGCGACGTGCCCTGCACGAGGGACCATCCTAGGCAGCCGCCGCGCCGGAACCGGTCGCCGGCGACAAGCGGCGACGGCCGCGGTAGACCCTGCTCCATGAAGGGCTACCAGGTGACCGACGGCAAGAGCTTCCGGCTGGCCGACCACGACCCGGGCGCCACCAGCGGCGTCGCCGGCAAGACCGAGGGCCGGGCTCAGGTGGCCGGGTTCACCGCCCGGCTCGACAAGCTGCAGGAGACGTTCTACGCCGACGGGCGCCGCGGACTGCTCGTGGTGCTCCAGGGGATGGACACCGCGGGCAAGGGCGGCGCCATCCGCAAGTCGTTCGAGGGCATGAACCCGGCAGGCGTGCAGGTGTCGTCGTTCAAGGCCCCGACCGCGCCCGAGCTGGCCCACGACTTCCTGTGGCGGATCCACCCGCACACGCCGGCGAAGGGGCAGATCTCGATCTTCGACCGCAGCCACTACGAGGACGTGCTCATCGTGCGAGTGCGCGGCCTGGTGCCCACCAAGCAGTGGAAGGCCCGGTATGGGGCCATCAAGGGGTTCGAGCAGATGCTGGCCGACGAGGGCACCGTCGTCCGCAAGTTCTTCCTGCACATCTCGAAGGAGGAGCAGGCCAGACGCCTGCAGGCCCGCATCGACGACCCGGCCAAGCACTGGAAGTTCCAGCCCGGCGACCTGGCCGAGCGGAAGAGGTGGGACGACTACCAGGCCGCCTACGAGGAGGCCATCCGCCGCACGGCGACCAAGGACGCCCCGTGGATCGTCGTGCCGGCGGACCACAAGTGGCACCGAGACCTGGTGATCTGCCGCACCCTCGTGCAGACGCTCGAGGGCCTCGACCTGCGCTACCCCGAGGCCGTCGAGGACCTGTCGGGCGTCGTCGTCGAGTGACGCCCGCAGGGGCGGCACGACCAGGAACACGAGTGACGCCCGCAGGGGCGGCACGACCAGGAACACGAGTGACGACCCCGGTCGACACCGTTGGTGCCAGCCGGCCGTGCCCGCGCACGCTTACGCTCGCGGCCGACAAGACCCGCAGGCGTGGGTCAGGAAGAGAGAGGGATGAACGCGACACTCGTCGCCAGCACGCTGGCGGCACTGCTCGTGGTGCTCGTGGTGCTCAAGTCCGTGCACCGCATCGGACCGTCCGAGGTCGGTCTGGTCACCAAGAAGCTGGGGTTCCGCAAGCTGCACGGCGACAACCCCATCGCCTTCCGCGGCGAGGCCGGCTATCAGGCCGAGATGCTCATGCCGGGTTTGCGGTTCCGGTTGTGGCCGATCTTCTCGGTCAGCCGGCACCCCTGGGTGCAGGTGCCCGCGGGCGAGATCGGGGTGGTCATCGCCCAGGTCGGCGGCCCGTTGCCCATCGGGGCCAAGAGCGCCGTCTACCGGCCGTCGTTCGGCGATTTCTCCCAGCTCGCGCCGTTCCTCGAGGGTGGCGAGAAGGGCGTCCAGCGCCCCGTGCTGCCCCCGGGCACCCTGGTGCCCATCCATCCCGTCGCGTTCGTGGTCATCACCTCGCGCGAGGTGTTCGGCCTGCCCGTCGCCCCCGAGCTGGCGGCACTGGCCGGCAGCGGCGGCCTCACGCCCCAGTCGTTCGGGCTCGTCCCCGAACAGCTCCAGGTCGTCGTCATCGCCCCGCAGGGCGCCGACGACGTGGTGGGCCTGATCACGACCCTCGAGGGCACGCCGCTCGACAAGGGCGACATCGCCTCGCGCCTCGGCGGGTTCGACGACATCGCCGCACTCGAGGCCCAGCCCGACGCCACCGACGCCCAGCTCATCGAGACGCTGCTGGGCTCGAAGAACGACCTGCACAACAACTACCAGGACTTCCAGGCGTTCCTGGACGCCGGCGGCCGCATCGGCCTGCAGCACGATCCGCTGCTGTACGGCGCCTACCTGCTCAACCCGTTCCTGGTACGGGTGCAGCTCGTGCCCATGCTGGTGGTCAACCAGGGCGAGGTGGCGGTGGTCAAGGGCTTCGTCGGCCTGCCGACCCTCGACACATCGGGCGCCGAGTTCAAGTTCGGCTCGATCGTTCGCCCCGGCCACCGCGGCATCTGGCAGGAGCCGCTGCGCACCGGCAAGTACGCCATCAACCCCCGCGTCTACGCGGCCGAGATCGTGCCGACGTTCATCCTGACGCTCAACTGGGCCAACGCCCAGAGCCAGGCCCACGACCTCGACGCCCGCCTCGAGCCCATCGTGGGCAAGAGCCGCGAGGGCTTCATCTTCACCATCGACCTGCAGGTGCAGATCCACGTCTCGGACACCAAGGCGCCCAAGGTCATCTCGATGGTGGGCACCATGCTCAACCTGGTCAACGAGGTGCTGCAGTCGGCCGTGGGCAACCACTTCCGCAACACGTTGCAGGACCTCGAGGCGGTGCGGTTCATCGAGACCCGGCGCGAGGTGCAGGGCAGCGCGTTCCTGGCGATCAGCGAGTACCTGGCCGCCTACGACGTCGAGACGCGGGGCGTCTACATCCAGGACGTCGTGTTCCCCGAATCGCTCGTGCAGGTGCTGACCCGGCGCGAGATCGCCAACCAGGAGCGGTCCACCTACGTCGAGCAGGAGCGGGCCGAGACGGCGCGCGTCGAGGTCGAAAAGGCCCGCGGCACCGCCGACATGCAGGCCGAGCTGGCTGCCGCGCAGGTGTCGGTCGAGATCAGCACCAACCAGGCCCGGGCCCGCGAGGCGGCGGCCGGCGGCGACGCCGCCTACGTGCGCCTGACCGGCCAGGCCGAGGCCGACCGCACCCAGGCCCTGGGCCTGGCCGAGGCTCGGGCGGCCGAGGCGCTGGGCCTGGCCCGGGCGGCGGGCTACGAGGCGCAGCGCGATGCCATCGGCGAGATGGCCACCGCACTGGTGGCCGTGGCCGGCGCCGTGGCCGAGGGCAAGATCGACATCATGCCCGAGGTGCTGGTCACGGGCGGCGGGGGCGGTGCCTTCGACGGCCTGGCCGGCACGCTGATGAACCTGCTGCGCACCGGCAACGGGTCCGGCAACGTCGCCGGCGCCGGGCCCGCCGCCACGGCGGCCCGGGGGCTGGCCGACCGCCTCGTCGAGGCCGAGGAGGCGCCGGCCGCCAGGCCGCCGGCTGACGGCCCGCCGGCCGACGATGCGCCGACGGATGCCGAGGCGTCCCGCGTGGTCTGACCCGCATCACGGATTTCGGCGTGCATGCGTGTCGGATGTCGACGCGCATGCACGCCGGAACCGCGACCAACCGCCGACGGGAACCGCGCGCGGTCGACCCACGCCGTTCAGCCGGCCAGGAGTGGGGCGACCTCGGCGCCGAAGCGCTCGATCTGGTCGACCAGCTCAGCCCGGTCGCGCGAGCGGAAGCGCACCTGGAGCTGGCTGGCGCCCGCCTCGACCCAGGGGCGCAGGTCGTCGGCGAGGTGGTCGGGCTCGCCGACGTAGGTGCGACCCACGTCCCAGCCCGGCGCGCCCACGTAGCAGCCCACCAGGGCGCCGACATCGAACTGCTCGGGCCGCCCGGCCTGGGCCCGCAGCTCGCGCACTCGGGCGACGACGCCGGGCAGGTCGCCGCGCGTGACCCCCTGGGGCAGCCAGCCGTCGCCGAACTGGGCCGCCCGCCGCACGGCGACGGGCGACGACCCGCCCACCCAGATCGGTACCGACGCCTGCGCCGGGCGGGGCGAGATGCCCGCGGATCCGTCCAGCCCCCAGGCGCCGTCGGGCAGCGTCGGGTACTCGTCGTCGAGGGCGGCCCGGATGGCCGGCAGCGACCGCTCGACCCAGCGCCCCCGGTCGGCGAACGAGACGCCGAGCAGGTCGAACTCCGGCTCGACGTGCCCGGCGCCCACGCCGACGATCGCCCGCCCGCCCGACAGCGCGTCGAGGGTGGTGAACGCCTTGGCCACCTCGAGCGGGTGATGGTACGGCAGGGCGATCACGTGGCTGAGCAGCCGCACCGACGTGGTGACCCCGGCGAGGAAGCCCAGCGTGGCGAACGGGTGGTACCAGGTGGTGCCCATCGGCTCGTCGTAGGGCTTGGGGATGGCGACGTGCTCGCACACGCCCACGTACAGCGCGCCGGCGCGGTCGGCCGCCTGGGCCACGGCCACCAGGTCGTCGGGGCCGGCGTCGGCCTCCCACGGCTCGACGAAGATCGTGCTCTGCGCCTGGATGGGCAGCTGAAGCCCCCAGGCCACGGTGCCGGGCGGGATGATGGCGGTCATTGGTGCCCTCTCACGTCACTTGACGGCGGTCGGCGCCACCGCGCCGCCCACCGAGCGGGTCAGCGGCAGCGGGGTGGCGCACAGCAGGACGTCGTATTGGCCGTCGTCGGCGCAGTCGGCGGCCAGGTCGTCCAGCGCCCACAACTGGCCCTGGGGCATGCCCATGTCGACCAGGTGCAGCAGGTGGACGGGCAGCAGCACGGCCGGGTCCTCGCACGGCCACACCTCGAACACCAGCGTGTCTGTCGCCACGGCGGCGATGTCGTGGTCGTGCAGCCACTCGACCGACTGCGTCGACAGGCCGGGTGAGGGGTTGCTGAAGCGCACGGGGTCGCCCCGGCGCAGGAAGTGCATCTGCCCGGTGCGCACCAGCAGGACGTCGCCCGGTTCCGGCGTGACGCCCGCCTGGGCCATGGCGGCGTCGAGGTCGTCGCCGGTGATGGCGTGGCCCTCGTCGAAGTGGTCGACGCCGTGCACCCGGGCGACGTCGGCCACCACGCCCCGGGTGACAACGGGACCGAAGGTCTCGATGCCCAGCTTGGCGGCACCGCGGTCGTCGATGACCGAGGCGGCGATGCCGTTGTAGAGGCGCCGCTCGTAGCTGACGTGGGACAGCGCGTCCCAATGGGTCGCGGCCTGCACGCCCATGCTCACCGCGTCGTCGTTGGCGCAGAAGTCGTCGGGGTCGCCGGTGTACGCGCTGTTGACCGCCAGCATCGTGCGGTGGGGGTTCTCGCGGCCGGGGACGGCGCCGGTCTGCGGCCCGTCCTCGTCGAAGGGGATGGCCAGCGAGAACGCCCGGCCCTGGCGGGCGGCGGCCACGCCCCGCAGCACCGCGGCGGCGTCGATCAGGTTGAGCGTGCCCCGCTCGTCGTCCGCGCCCCACCGCCCGGTGTTGGACACCCGGGCGGCGAGTTGCTTGATGTGGTCGGGCAACGCCATGGAGGTCCCCTTCGGCACGATGTCGAGAGCGAAACGTGTTCTAGTTTGCCCCATGCCCGAGGACCCGGGCGGCGCGCGGTCGCGCTATGGCGTGGTCGCGCTATGGCTTGGTGACGCACATCAGGTCGGCGGTGCAGTCGAGCAGCCAGTTGCGCACCACAGGGATGTCGACGCGCTGGTAGCCACCCAGGTATCGGCAGTTGTTGGTGTACCCGTAGCTCGTGTCGCCGACGACGTAACCGTCACGGATGGCCGGCCCACCGGAATCACCGAAACAGGTCCCACCGCCAGCACGGATGTCGTGCTCGTTGCCGTTCATCTGCAGGATCTGGGCGGTCAGCTTCTGGCCGATCTCGGTGGTGTACCGGCGCACGATCGGCTGGCGCTGCGGGGTAGGCCTCTGAGGGCCGGACTCGGCCTGGCGCACCTCGGTGCCGTACCCGATCGTGAGGAACTCGGTGCTGTTCAGCCGCGGCTGCGCGAACCGGTCGAGGTAGTTCTCCGGCGCCAGGGGCATGGTCGGCAGCCCTGGGGCATCGTCGAGGATGATGACGCCGGTGTCGTTCCAGTTGGAGAGATCGGTGAAGTCGCTGTACTGCGGGTGCGTGCGCGGCGTGCCCAGGAACCACGTCTGCTCGCCCTCGTAGCCCGGCGCGGTCACATCGGCCTCGGTGAACCCGATCTCGGAGATCGCGTCGTCCGGACCGGTGTCATCGACAGCACGGGGGACGTCCCGCTCGGCCTCCGCCTCGGTGCGGGAGATGACCGGATCGAACGTCACGGCCACCTGACCGACATCCTGGAAGGTGCAGTGCGCGGCCGTGAGCACCACCCGCGGCTCGATGAGGGTGCCCGAGCACCGGAAACGTCCATCGGGCTGGTAGAAGACCACCATCGCCACGTTGGAATAGGTGTTCGCCGTGTCCTCGGTGCCACCGGTTATCGCCGTCGCCGGGAGGACCGCGACCAACAACGCTCCGATGCCCGCAACAGCCGCGCCGGCGGACCGAAAGATCTTCCGCATGGATGGTTTCCCCCTGTTAGAGGCCGTCGGTCAGCCCGATCGCGCACGCTAGCTCAGAGGTACGGCGCGCAGCGCCTACTCACCATCCCCATTGCCGCACAGATCGCACATGTGTTCTGACTTGCCCGATGCCCGACCACCGGGCGGCGCGGAGCGCTCAGTCGGAGGGCTCCTCCAGCCTCGCTCGGGCGTCGCGCGTGGCGGCGACCATGTTGGCCAGCGCCGTCCGCACCTCGTCCCAGCGCCGGGTCTTTAGCCCGCAGTCAGGGTTGACCCACAGCTGGCCCGGCGGCAGTGCCTCGACCGCCGCGTCGATGAGGGCGGCGATCTCGTCCTGCGTCGGGACGTGGGGCGAGTGGATGTCGTAGACGCCCGGGCCGACGCCGGCCGCGTAGCGGGCCGCCACCAGATCGTCGAGCACGGCCATGCGGCTGCGCGTGGCCTCGATGGAGATGACGTCGGCATCGAGCGCCGCGATGGCGTCGATGATGTCGCCGAACTCGGCGTAGCACATGTGGGTGTGGATCTGGGTGGCGTCCTGCACCCCGGCGGTGGCCAGACGGAAGCACTCGGTCGCCCAGTCGAGGTAGCGCTTGCGGTCCGCGATCCGCAGCGGCAGCCCCTCGCGCAGGGCCGGCTCGTCGACCTGGATCATCCGTATGCCGGCGGCCTCGAGGTCGAGGACCTCGTCCCTGATGGCCAGCGCGATCTGGCGGCACGTCTCGTCCCGGGGCTGGTCGTCCCTGACGAACGACCATTGCAGGATCGTGACCGGGCCCGTCAGCATGCCCTTGACCGGGCGGTCCGTGAGCGATTGTGCGTAGCGCAGCCAGTCGACCGTGATCGGCGCCGGCCGTTCGACGTCGCCGAACAGGATGGGCGGACGGACGCAGCGGGTGCCGTAGCTCTGCACCCACCCGTTGCCGGTGGTGACGAAGCCGGCCAGGCGCTCACCGAAGTACTGCACCATGTCGTTGCGCTCCGGCTCGCCGTGCACCAGCACGTCCAGGCCGAGCTCCTCCTGGGTGCGGATCGCCGACTCGATCTCGGCCTGGCAGAAGGCGCGGTAGTCGTCGTCGTTCATGTCGCCGGCGTCGTGGGCGCGTCGGGCGCGGCGGATGTCGGCGGTCTGGGGGAACGAGCCGATGGTCGTCGTGGGCAGCAGGGGCAGGCCGATCTCGCGCCGCTGCAGTTCGGTCCGCTCCGCGTGGCCGGTGGCGCGCCGGGCCTCGTCGCCGGTCACCGAGGCGGCCCGGCGGCGGACGTGGTCGGACCCGGCGGCCTGCGCCTGGCGCCGCGACCGGACCGCCTGCTCGTTGGCGGCGAGCCGCCCGGCGACGGCGGGATCGCGCTCGGCGTCTCGGTCTCCTGCGCGCAACGCGGCGGTGAGCGTGGCCAGCTCGTCGAGCTTCTGGTGGGCGAAGGCGAGCCACCCCTTCACGGTGGGATCGAGGCCCTCCTCCTGATCGACGTCGTGCGGGACGTGCTGCAGCGAGCAGGACGGCCCGATCCACAACCGGTCGCCGAGCCGTCGGTGGGCGTCGCGGAGCGCGTCGAGGGCACGGCGAAGGTCGGTGCGCCACACGTTGCGCCCGTCGACGACACCGACGGACAGGACGCGTTCGCCGGGTTCGCCCTCGACCCGGTCGACCAGGCTGTCGAGCTGGTCCGGTCCGCGCACCAGGTCGACGTGGAGGCCGTCGACGGGCAGGTCGACCGCGAGCCCCTGGTTGTCGCCCAGCCCGCCGAAGTAGGTGGCGAGCAGGATCCGCGCGCCCGAGGCGCCGGACAACGTGACGTAGGCCCGACGCATCGCGTCCTGCGCGGCCTGGCCCAGGTCGGTCGCCAGGCACGGCTCGTCGAGCTGCACCCACGTGGCGCCGGCCGCGGCCAGGTCGGCCAGCACCCGCTCGTACACCGGCAGCAACCGCGGCAGCAGGTCGAGCGGCGAGAACCCCGGCTCGGTGCCTGCGGCCAGCAGCAGGAACGTCACCGGCCCGACGAGCACCGGCCGGGTGGCGATGCCCAGGGCCGCCGCCTCGGTGAGCTCGGCGACGGGCTTGTCCGACGCCATGCGGAACTCGGCATCCGGGCCCAACTCGGGGACGAGGTAGTGGTAGTTGGTGTCGAACCACTTGGTCATCTCGAGGGGCGGCACGGCGGTGCCGTCCCGCTCGGTGCCGCGGGCCATGGCGAAGTAGGTGTCGAGGTCGACCGTGTCGCCCGCCCAGGCGAACCGCTCGGGCACGGCGCCGACCAGGCAGGAGGTGTCGAGCATCTGGTCGTAGAGCGAGAAGTCGTTGGACGGGATGCTGTCGACGCCCGCCGCCCGCTGTGCCCGCCACGCGTCGGCCCGCCGGGCCCGCGCCACCCGGGCGAGCTCGGCTGCGTCGACGTGGCCCGACCAGTAGCGCTCGACGGCTCGCTTGAGCTCACGGTGGGGGCCGATGCGCGGCATGCCGAGGTTGATCGAGTGCGCCATGACGCGACCGTAGGGACCGACGGCCTCGGTACGACAGGCACAGATCCGCTCGATCTCGACCAGAACAGTTCCGCCCGATTGGCAGCTAGTAGACGGACTGTTCCGGCATACAGTTGCCCTCATGGCCGTCGAGACCACACCGGCACCTCCCACCCTCTACGAGCAGGTGGCCGACGCGATCCAGGCACAGATCGAGGCGGGCACCTACCGCGCGGGCGACCGCATCCCCTCGGTCCGCAAGCTCCGTGAACAGCACGGCGTCAGCCTCAGCACCGTGCTCGAGGCCTGCCGGGTGCTCGAGGACCGTGGCCTGGTCAAGGCCCGCCCGCAGTCCGGCCACTACGTGCAGCCACGCCCAGAGCCGACACGGACAGAGCCCGACCACTCGCACCCGTCCGCCGAGGCACGCCACGTCGACGCCTCGTTGGCACTCCGGCTGAACCTGGGCATCGGCAACCCGCAGGAGCCCACACTGGGCGCCGCCGTGCAGGGACCCGAGCTCATGCCGATCGCTGCGCTCAACCGGCTGCTCGGCCAGGCGCTGCGCTACCAACCGGCGGCGTGCCACTCGTACGACGCCCCTCCCGGAAGCCCCGCGTTGCGGCGGGTGGTCGCCCAGCGCGGCGTCGACACCGGGTGCGCGGTGGGGCCCGACGAGATCGTGATCACCAGCGGCGCCAAGGAGGCCGTCTACCTGTCGATCCGCGCCGTCACCCGCCCCGGCGACACCGTCGCCGTCGAGTCGCCGACGTACTACGCGCTGCTCGAGGTCGTCGGCTCGCTCGGGCTGAAGGTGGTCGAGATCGCCAGCCACCCCCAGCGCGGCATCGACCTCGACGACCTCGACCGGGCGCTGAGCTCGCGGCCGATCGCAGCGCTGGCCCTGGTGTCGAACTTCTCGAACCCGACCGGCGCGTGCATGTCCGACGACCACAAGCGCCGGCTGGTCGCGCTGCTCGACGTCCACGACGTGCCTCTCGTCGAGGACGACGTCTACGGCGATCTGGCCTTCGACGGCCGCCGGCCCCACGCCATCAAGGCGTTCGACCGCCGCGGCAGCGTCCTCTACTGCTCGTCGTTCAGCAAGACGCTGTCGCCCGGTCTGCGGGTCGGGTGGGCGATCCCCGGCCGCTACCAGAACGAGCTCGAGCTGCTGAAGCTCGTCGTCAACCAGGCGACCGCCGTCGGCCCCCAGCTGGCGGTGGCGGGCTTCGCCGAGAGCGGCGGCTTCGACCGGCACCTGCGCCGCGTCCGGCGCATGTACCAGGAGCAGATGGCGCGCACGATCGACGCCGTCACCCGGCACTTCCCCGACGCCACCCGCATGACCCGGCCGCAGGGCGGCCACGTGCTGTGGGTCCAGCTCCCTGAGGAGGTCGATTCGATGGAGCTGTACGACGCGGCCGTGCCCCACGGCATCCGCATCGCGCCCGGCCCCCTGTTCTCGGCCTCGCTGGGTTACCGCAGCTTCATCCGCCTGAACACCGGGTTCCCGTGGAGCCCCGCCACCGAGCGCAAGATCGAGACCCTCGGCCGCCTGGTCGCCGACCGGCTTTGACTGCAGACCGACCTCATGCGTCGTGGTGCAGATGACCGCGGGTCAGGTGTCGACAGCGACGCCATAGTGGGCGTAGCGGACCTGACCAGTCCGTGTGGCGTCGAGTGCCAGCGGAGCGCGGCTCCAGACGTGCGGACGAAGAAGGTCTGATGCTTCGGCGTTGGTGCAGAAGCATCAGTCATCCAGCTCCTGGTCCGACAGCTTGATCATGGTGATCTGCTCAGGCTCGTGCGCCGCCGTCAAAGATGAACACGAGGGCGTCGTCCCAGGGACCGTGTGGCGGGACCCAGTCGAGGCACAACAGCGACTGCATGGAGAGCACCCGGCCATGCGATGACCCGCGTGGCCCGCCGGACGTCAGGGCACCACAGGTCCGTCGGCTCGCCATGCCCACTGACCGAACGTCCGCACCGCCCAGTAGGCGAGCCGGCGCCGCCAGGGCGCCACGCCTTCCTTCTCCATGATCGATCGGAACATGTCGTCCACGTCGCGGCGCGTGTAGCTGCGCCGCGGCTGGACAGACCCGGGTGGTGGTTCGCCGCCGTACTTGTAGAGGAAGTCATGTACGAGGGGAGCGACGATGGAGAGCTCGAACGGAGCAATCAGCGACCAGAACGCCCGGGGCACCGAGGAGAGATCGAACTCGAAGCCGGCCGGAACCGTGATGCGATGGTCACCGTCGTCATAGAGGTAGTCGGTCTCCAGCCGCCATCGGCGCCCGCCCAGGTAGGTCAGCACCGGTGCCGGTAGCCGGGAGGCAACGACTTCCACCGGCTCGTTGTCGAGTTGGGTCGTGAACTCCTTCATGGGTAGGTCACATGGTCCCTCACGCGAGCGTGCTGTTGGCGGACGGTGTCAGCGCGGCTCTCGTGGCCGAGCGCCTGGGCCATGACCTCGACACGCTGCCGCGCACCTACGCTCACCCGATCCGCCAGGATGAGGACAGGGTCCGGAGCCCAGTTCACTGAGAGCGGTCGCAGCGCGTTCGTGAAGGGGCACGGAGGCAGTGTAGAAGTTGCCACGCCACCGGGTCCGACCTGGCCGGCTTTGCCACGCGAGTGTCGGTGGCGATTTGTTGGGTGGGTGCCGCCACCGGCCATGCGGCAGGCTGTGCGACGAGCCCCTGCCCCAGTAGACGATGCTCGATCTGTGCGGCGCATCGGCGTGGCAGTGCGAGCGCCTACCGAATCCTCTTTGTGTCAAGGGGAGGGTTCCGGTAGCCGTTCGGGCGCGTGGAAGTAGGCGGGTCCTCTAGGCCCTGCGCGTGGGCCGCCACCTGCGCTATGAGCCGGCCGAGGTGCGGCGGTGGCTGAGCGAGGACTGCACGCGCACACGTCGGGACTGGATCGCCTGACGTGGCCAGAATCGACCGCCGCCCCAACGGCAAGTGGCGGGCGCGCTGGCACGAGTACCCGGGCGGTCCGCAGCGGGCTCGCCACTTCGACCGGAAGATCGATGCCGAGCGGTTCCTGACGGCTGTCGAGCACCGGCTGTTGTCGGGGAGCTACGTCCCGCCGGCTGCCGGCAGGATGCGGATCGAGGACTACGCGGCGGAGTGGACGGCGCGTCGCCGGTCGGGGTGGAGGGACGCGACGGCGCAGCGGTACGAGCGCGAGCTGCGGCTTCACATCCTGCCGGGGTTGGGAGACTGGCCGCCTGGCGGCTATGCGGCGGAGCACGTCGAGCGGTGGGCAGGGTCCCTCCGGTTGAAGCCATCGTCCGTCGCCGCGGTGGCGCAGACCCTGAGCGCGCTGTTCGCGTCGGCGGTCGAGGATGGCCGGTTGGCGTCCAACCCGGTGTCGGGTGCCCGGGTGCCCCAGGTCGACCGGCCTCCGTTGGTGCCGCTGACCGGCGCCCAGGTGCGCGCGTTCGCGGCCGGTGCTCCCGAGCACATCAGGGCGGCGGTGCTCGTGGCGGCGGGCACGGGGTTGCGTCAGGGCGAGCTGTTCGGCCTGACGGTCGATCGGATCGACTTCCTGCGCCGGGAGCTGCGGGTGGACCAGCAGTTGTGGACACCGAGGAAGGGGCCGGCGGTGCTGGCGCCTCCGAAGACGCAGAACAGCTACCGGACCATCGCCGTGAGCAGCGTGGTGGCGGATGGTCTGTCGGCGCACCTCGCCGCGTACGGGGCGCGCCCGGATGGCCTGGTGTTCCACACACGCCCCGGCGGGATGGCCGTTCGAGCGCAGGCCTCAAGCTACGCACGCCGGGCGGGTCTGGCCTCAGGCCTTGGGAAGCTCGTGGAGGTCGAGGGCAAGAGCTGGCAGCGGTACGTCGGCCCGGGCTGGCACGATCTGCGTCATCACCATGCGAGCGTGCTCCTGTCGAAGGGCGTCAGCCCCGC
The DNA here is from genome assembly GCA_963735395.1 of uncultured Acidimicrobiales bacterium. Classification (GTDB taxonomy): domain Bacteria; phylum Actinomycetota; class Acidimicrobiia; order Acidimicrobiales; family VFJN01; genus ZC4RG19. The sequence goes on from CAVTKV010000008.1 coordinate 559,964, forward strand.
ACTGGTGGCCGAGCGCCTGGGCCACGATCTCAAGACGCTGCTGCGCACGTACGCCCATGTGATCCGCCAGGATGATGAGAGGGTTCGGGCGATCGTGGACGTGACCCTCGGCGGCGACGCTGAGGACTGGTTGAGGACTGAGGTGGTCTGATGGGCACGACGGACGACGTGGCGGCCGAGAAGAGCCCAGGTCACGGAGCCCGTCGCCGGGTCCACATCGTGCCGCATACGCACTGGGACCGCGAGTGGTACTCGTCGTTCCAGACGTTCCGGCTACGGCTGGTCGACCTGCTCGACGACCTGTTGCCCCGCATGGAGGCCGATCCCGCGTACGCCCGTTTCCTGCTCGACGGCCAGCTCGCCGTGGTCGACGACTACCTGGCCGTGCGCCCCGAGGCCGAGGACCGCCTGCGTCGCCTCATCGGCAGCGGCCGCATCGCCGTCGGCCCCTGGTACACGCTGCCCGACGAGTTCCTGGTCGGCGGCGAGACCCTGGTGCGCAACCTGCAGCTCGGTCTGCGCACCGCCGACCGCTTCGGCGGGGCCATGCCCGTGGGCTACCTGCCCGACATGTTCGGCCACGTGGCCCAGATGCCCCAGATCCTGGCCGGGTTCGGGTTCGAGCACGCCGTCGTGTGGCGGGGCGTGCCCTCGGCCGTCGACCGCAGCGGGTTCTGGTGGCAGGCGCTCGACGGCACCGCCGTGCGGGCCGAGTACATGCCCCAGGGCTACGGCAACGGGTCCGCGCTGCCCGACGACGCCAAGGCGTTCGTGCGGGCGGTGAGCGCGTTCGCCGACCTGTGGGGCGACCTGATCGCCGGGCCGGTGCTGTGGATGAACGGCACCGACCACCAGATGCCGCAACCCTGGTTGGGTCGGGTGGTGGCCGAGGCCAACGACATCCAGGACGACCTCGACCTGCGCATCTCGTCGCTGGCCGAGCACCTGGCGGCCGCCCCCACCGATGGCCTGCCCACGTGGCGGGGCGAGCTGCGCTCCGGCGCCCGGGCCAACCTGCTGATGGGCGTGGTGTCCAACCGGGTCGACGTCCGCCAGGCCTCGGCCCGGGCCGAGCGGGCGCTGCTGCAGGGCGCCGAGCCGCTGTCCGCCCTGTTCCTGCCGCCGGGCCGCTGGCCGAGCGCCCTGCTGGACGAGGCGTGGCGGGGGGTCATCCTCAACTCGGCCCACGACTCGGTGTGCGCGTGCTCGATCGACGACGTGTGCGACGCGGTGCTGCACCGCTACAGCGAGGCCGCCGACATCGGGGCGGGCCTGGCCGACCGGGCGATCGCCGGGCTCGCGGCGCGGGTCGATCATGACGGCCCCGTGATCGTGAACCCGACCGCCCGCCCGCGCCGCGGTGTCGTCACCCTGGTGCTGCCCGGCACCGACGCACCCCCCGGCACGCAGCTCCTGCGGGCGCGCCCCGGCGAGTCGGTGCTGCACGAGGGACCGCCCGAGATCGTGGTGCCGGCGACCGAGGAGGTCGACTGGGTGCCGGTGATCTCCGCGTTCTCACTCGAGACGCTCGACGGTGCGGTGCTGGTGGCCAGCCAGCGCGAGGGCACGGGCCAGATGGTGACAGCCGATGTGCGCGCCAGGCTCGAGGCGCTCCACGACACGGGGCCGCTGCGCCTCAAGGTGCGCACGCCCGCCCAGGTCACGGTGCTCGCACCCGTGGCCCAGGTGCCCGGCTTCGGCTGGCGGGGATGGACGCCCGACGACGCCGGCGCACTCGACCCGGTGACGGTGATCGACACCACGACGGAGCCGGCCGACGCTGCGGGCGGCCCCGTCGTCGCCAACGGCCTGGTGACGCTGACGGTCGACCCGACGGACGGAACGTTCTCCGTCGACGGCCACCGCGGCCTCGGACGGCTGGTCGACGGGGGCGACTGCGGCGACACCTACAACTGGTGCCCACCAACCGACGACACGCTGGTCGACACGCCGGATGCGGTCGAGGTCACCGTGGTCGACCGGGGGCCGGTGCGGGCCCGCGTGCTGGTCGTCGCCCGCTACCGGTGGCCGGCCGCCTGCGAGGGCCTCGAGCGCCGCGCCGGCGAGATCGCCCACGAGGTGCAGACGCGGCTCGAGCTGCGGGCCGGCGAGCGGGCGGTGCGGGTCGAGGTCACGGTCGACAACCGCAGCCGTGACCACCGCCTGCGCGCCCACTTCCCGCTGCCCTCCCCCGCCGCCGGCTCGCGGGCCGAGTGCGCCTACGGCGTGGTCGAGCGCGGCCTGGTGGCCGAGGGCGGCCCCACCGAGCCGCCGCTGCCCACCTACCCGGCCCAGCGGTTCGTGCAGGCGGGCGGGTTGACGATCGTGCACGACGGCGTGTCGGAGTACGAGCTGGTCGACGTGCACGACGACGCCGCCCACGAGCTGGCGCTGACGCTGCTGCGGGCGTCCGGGATGCTGTCCCAGCGCCCGATGGCCACCCGCCCCCTACCCGCCGGCCCGCTGATCGCGCTCGACGGCTCGCAGCTCCAGCGACGCCTCACCCTGCGCTACGCGGTGGCCGTCGGCGACGTCGACCCGTACGCGCTGGCCGACGAGGTGCTGGTCCCGCTGCGGGTCGCTGGAGCCGACGGACCCAGCCGCGGCACGACCGCGGCGGCCACCGAGTCGGGCGCCGCGGCCGACCTCCCGGCGGTCGCCTCGGCGCTGACCGTCGAGGGTGCGGTGGTCTCCGCGGTGGTGCGCGAGGGCGAGGCCCTGGTCGTGCGCGTGTACAACCCCACGGCCGAGCCGACCGAGGTCGCCTTCGACGGCCGCCGCGGCTGGCTGGTCGACCTGCGCGGCCGTCCGCTCGCGCCGTTCGAGGGCACCCTCGAGCTGCGCCCGTGGGGCGTGGGCACGGTCACGCTGGCCGCTACGTGACCGCATGCACCCGGGGAACTGGCGGCTGTCAGCTGCCCTGACGGCACGGGGGGACACCAGTTTCCGGGTCGATCGACGTCGGCCCGGCCGGACACGCGCACGTTTCGTAACCGGAGCGACACCGGGCGGGCGCGATGTCGGCAGTCCGGCGCCCACCAGGTTCACGGCCGGCTCACAGCCGGCTCTGTGGTTGGACGTCCACGGTGCTGTCACCCCCTGACGACGAAGGAGAGCCCGATGGAGCCCGACACCCAGCACCCCGCTCGCGCCGACACGGCGACGACCGGCTTCCCGATCGGCCGGCGCCGCGCTCTGGCGCTGCTCGCCGGTGCCGGTGTGGCCACGCTGGCGGCGTGCGGCTCACGCGGCAGCGGCGGCGACACCGCCACGGCCGAGTCGACCACATCGACCACAGCGGGCGCTGGAGCCGCCCCCGCGACGACCGCCAGCGGCGACGCCATCCCCGAGGAGACCGCCGGCCCCTACCCCGCCGACGGCTCGAACGGGCCCAACATCCTCACCCAGGACGGGGTGGTGCGCTCCGACATCCGGTCGAGCTTCGGGTCGGCCTCCGGCGTGGCCGAGGGTGTGCCTCTGACCGTCGACCTCGTGATCGTCGACGCCGACGGCGACGCGCCCCTGGCGGGCGCGGCGGTCTACCTCTGGCACTGCGACCGCGAGGGCCGGTACTCGATGTACTCGCAGGGCGTCAGCGACGAGAACTACCTGCGCGGTGTGCAGGAGGCCGACGCCGACGGGCGCCTGAGCTTCACCACGATCTTCCCCGCCGCCTACTCGGGCCGCTGGCCCCACATCCACTTCGAGGTGTACCCCGACCTGGCCGAGGCGACGAGCGCGGGCACGCCAACGACCACATCGCAGATCGCCCTTCCCGAGGACATCTGCGAGCTGGTCTACGCCACCGACGGGTACGACCAGAGCGTGACCAACATGGCCCGCACCTCGCTGGAGTCGGACATGGTCTTCAGCGACGGCGCCGACGACCAGCTCGCCGCCGTCACCGGCGGCGTCGACGACGGGTTCGTCGCCTCGCTGACCGTCGCCGTGTGACCGCCGCCGGCCGTTCTACGACGAGTCGAGGCGGCGGCGCAGCTCGACGTACACGGGGGTGCCCACGATCGCCTCCAGCTCGTCGCCCAACGACTCGACCACCGGCCGGTCACCCACGTAGGCCACGTCGCCCTCGGTGCAGCACCAGGCCATGGTCTCGCCCGCGGCGCCCCAGTCGCGCCGTGTCCATCGCCGCACGGTGGCGACCTCGGTGTCGCCCTCGCCGGGCGCCCACTCGACCCGGAGCGGGAGCTGCCAGCACACCGACGGCTTCCACTCGACCGGGGACTCGCCGGCGTCGACCGCGGCCAGGTGCAGCGCGCATCCCGCGCCCCCGGAGAAGCCGGGCCGGTTGAGGAAGATGCAGGCGCCATCGACGATGCGGGTGGACCGGCGGGTCGCGTCGCGGAAGATGCCCCCGTCGGCCGCGTCGGCATGGTGCTCGAACCGCTCGGCGCGCAGCGTGGCCGCCAGCGCGCTGAGGTTGGGCGCCTCGTCCTCGTCGAGGTCGGCGCCGAGCGAGCAGCACCCGTGGCCGCGGTGGGGCGCGGGCTCGGGGCCGATGCCGAGGCACCCCCGGCCCCAGATGCAGCTCCAGTTGGACTGCAGGAACGACCGGTCGAAGCGCCACACCGTGTCGCCGTCGTCGATCTCCTCGAGGTCGTCGCTCACCTGCTCCAGTGTGCCGGCCGTCGATCGTGGCCGCGATCTGCCCGCACCATCGGGGATGATCGGTCGGTGAGCGACGACGTGCTGACCCTGCGGGCCCTCAACCGCGCCACGCTGGCCCGCCAACTCCTGCTCGAGCGACACGACATGGCGCCGCTCGACGCGGTCGAACACCTGGTGGGCATGCAGGCGCAGATCCCGCACAACCCCTATCTCGGACTCTGGTCGCGGCTCGACGGGTTCGACCCCGAGGCGGTGTCGCGGCTCATCAACGAGCGGGCCGCCGTGCGGATCGCAGTGATGCGCAGCACCATCCACCTGGTCAGTGCCGACGACTGCCTGCTGCTGCGGCCGCTGGTGCAGCCGGTCCTCGACGCCGAGCTGGCCCGCCACCCCGAGTTCGGCCCTGCGCTGGAGGGCGTCGACCTGGCGCCGGTGCTCGAGTTCGCCCGGCCCCTGCTCGCCGAGGCGCCGCGCACCGGCACCCAACTGCGGGCGGCGATGGCGGAGCGCTTCCCCGACCTGCACGCGGGCGCGCTCGCGTATGCCTGCCGCAACCTGCTGGCCTTCGTGCAGGTGCCGCCGCGCGGTCTGTGGGGACGGTCGGCGCAGGTGTCCTCGACCACGGCCGAGTCGTGGCTCGGCCGCCCCGTCGTCGCCGACCCGTCGATCGACGATGTCGTGATGCGCTACATCGCCGCGTTCGGGCCGGTGACGCCCGGCGATGTCGCCGCCTGGTCGCGGCTGACGGGGTTCCGCGCCGTCGTGGAGCGGCTGCGGCCGCGGCTGCGCACGTTCCGCGACGAGCGGGGCCGCGAGCTGTTCGACCTGCCCGACGCGCCACGGCCCCACTCCGACACGCCGGCCCCGCCCCGCTTCCTGCCCGAGTACGACAACGTGCTGCTGTCGCACGCCGACCGCAGCCGGTTCGTGCCCGGCGACGATCCCAAGGGCCTGCCGTGGGGCGCCGCACCGCTCAACGGCGCCGTGCTGATCGACGGCACCTGCTCGGCCACCTGGCACATCGACCGCAGCAAGGACGGCGGCCGCGCCGCGCTCGTGGTCGACCACCTCGACCGGCTCTCGTCCGGGGAGGCCGACGAGGTCTCCGCCGAGGGCGGGCGCGTGCTGGCGTTCCTCGCCGCGGACGCCGCCGACCACGACGTCCGGCTCGCCCGCGTGGCCTGACGATCAGAGGCCGTCGGCCAGCGCGGCCGCCACATCGGCACCTCAGCTCGTCTCGTCGGGCTCGAAGCGGGCCTTGACCGCGTCGCGCAGGGCCCGGCGGCGCTCGGCGAAGCGGCTCTCCGCCGGCGCCGAGCGGCGCAACACCCACAGCGGCACCCGCCCGATGTCCTTGAGAAAGCGCGGTCGCATGGAGCGCATCCGGTACTCCTGGCGGTCGGCCAGATGGTCGTGGAGCGACTCGCTCACCACGATCGACCCGGGGAAGGCGATGGCCGTGATGCGGCTGGCCAGGTTGACCACCGGGCCGTACAGGTCGCCCTCGCGCTCGAGCAACGGGCCCTGCGCCAGACCGACGCGCAGGTCGGACAGCTCGTCGGCGCCCCGGGTGCCCTCGGCCAGCGCCAGGCCGATCTCGGCCGCGGCCACCGGCGAGTCGACCGCGAACATCACCTCGTCGCCGATCATCTTCACCACCCGCCCGCCGTTGGCCGTCACCACGTCGAACGCGAGCTGCTCGAACTGGTCGACGATGGCGGCCAGCTCCTCGTCGCCCACCTGCTGGCTGAGCGCGGTGAAACCCACCAGGTCGGCGAAGCCCACCACCCCGAGGTGGCCCTGGCCCGCCTCGGCGATGCTGAGTCGCCGGCGGATGGCGGCCTGCAGGTGCCGACGCCACGTGGCGGTGAGCACCCTGGGCACGATCGGCAGCAGGGCCCCCGCGCTCACCACGATCTGCTCGTCGGTCAGCTCGGCGTCGGCCACGGCCGCCGACCGGGGAGACCCTGCGACCCGAGCGCTGATGACGTCGACCTGCGACGAGGCGATGCGGGCCATCGACGACCCGATGACCCGGCTCATCTGCAGCACCAGGTCGGCCGACGCCATGTCGCCCTCCATGAGCTGGCCCACCTCGGTCAGGATCTCGACGTCGGCGTCGGAGAACGCCACCTCGTCGGGCCGCGGCACCGGGTAGCCCAGCGTGCGCCACAGGTTGCGCACCTGGTCGACATCGAGCCCCGTCCGCTCGGACACGGCCGCCAGGTCGTAGGTCGCGGCCTCGGGCACCATCAGCCGCTCGACCGCCAGCAGCGGCAGGGTGCCCTCGCGCTCGGCCTGGGCGAGCTCGTCGGCGCTGACCCCCAGCTCGGACAGCATGTCCCGGACCGCCTGGACCGCATCCTCGCCCAGCGCGGCGGGGTCGAGCCCGGGGTGCGAGCTCACGCGAACGACCCGCCCTCGGGTGGTGGAGACGGCGCCGGACCCGGCGGCGCGCCCGGTGGGGCGACCCCGCTGGCCGCCCCCACCGACACCGACGCCCCGGATCCGTTGGTCGGCGGCGGAGGCGCGGGGACCGGCCCCAGCAGGGCCTCGCCTCGCCGTTCGATGGTCGACCACGAGGCGTCGAGGCCGGGCGCCGTCAATCGGACCGGTCCGAGGCCCTCGTGCGGGTCGACCTCCCAGAGCAGCGCCACCCGGTCGCCGTGCCAGCGCACGGCGTACGAGATGTGGCCGAACGCGGTGGGGGCGTCGTGGACCTCCCACCCCAGGCCGTACCAGCCTCCCGGCACCAGCGTCGACAGGGCCAGGCCCCCCGCCGCGCCGTCGCCGCCCTCGACCTCGCGCACCAGCAGGTCGCGCACGAAGGTGAGCAGCTCGGCCGACGCCCACCCGTGGTGCCCGTCCCCCATGCAGCCACCGTCGATCCGCGGGTGGATCGCCTCGGGCCAGGTCCACGTGGGCGTGGCCGCGTCGAGCAGCCAGTCGAGCCGGTCGAGGGCGCGCCGGTCGCCCGCCCGCAGCTCGACCGCGGCGAGCTGCATCGTCAGGTAGGTGCCCAGCCCGCTGTGGCTGATGCCCTGGTAGAAGGCACGGCCGTCGGCCAACGTGAACCGCTCGCGGATCACGTCGGCGGTGGCGGCGATGCGCAGGTCGTCAGGGGGCAGCAGGTCCAGCGGGGCGCACGCCGCCAGCGACCCGATGGCGCCCGAGTCGATGCGCCTGCGGGGCCCGGCCGGGATGGCGGGGGTGCCCAGACGCACGGCCGTGAGGGCCAGCGATGCCTCGACGTCGGCCCACATGGCGCGGGCGAAGCGGAGGGCGTCGTCGGCCGCGTCGGGCTGGTCGATCGCCGACAGCAGCTCGGCGCCGGCCCGCAGCCCGGCGACGCCCCAGAAGTCGTCCCAGTAGAAGTAGTCGAACGGGCCCAGGTGCTCGGCCGACACCCCGGCGGGCAGCAGGCCCGCCACCGCGGCGTCGGCGGAACGCCCCTTGCCGGCCCGCCGCTTCTTGTCGATCCAGTGGACGCCCTTGGCGATGGGCCCGACCATGGCGTCGACCAGCGTGGCATCGCGGGTGAGCAGCCAGTGCCGGGCGAGGGCGACGAGGGCGGCACCGTTGGCGTCCCATTCCTTGGCCTGGCTGAAGAAGAACCCGTCGTTGCGCTGCCGCCCGGGGTACGACGCCAGCACCTGGGCGACCTCGTCGTGGTAGCCGTAGCGGTCGAGCGCCCCCAGGAGGTACGCGGCATCGCGGAACCAGAAGCGGTGGTACGTGGCCGGCCCCGGCGTGATCTCGTCGCCGTCGTGCAGCAGCAACAGGTAGCGGCGGTTGGCCGCGACGGCCTCGGCCAGCCGGTCATCGGGCAGTACCAGGCGCATGCCCCGGTCGCTCTGCGCCTGCCAGCCCTTGGCCACGGCCTGGGCGGGCGGCAGCGCGTCCGGAAAGGCCGGCGCGCCGGCCAGCCGGCGGCGGGCGACGCCCGGACGCCGCGTCCTCGCCTCGGGGACGAGCGGGATCGCCACCCGGAACGTGGCCCCGTGGGCGAGCGGGTAGACGAAGGCGGCCTGGGCCAGCCCCGCCGGGTCGCGCACGGGGCCGCGCCACCGCTCGGGCGCCTCGCCGGCGACCACCGTGGCGGCCGAGTCGCCCTCGTGGAACGTCGACCCGGCGACCCGCATGGGCGGCCTCGGCAGCATCAACGCCACCCGGCCGTCGACGGCGACTGTGCTGCCCCGCAGGTCGATGCGCTCGATGACCGACAGGCCCTCGGGCGTGTAAGGCCGCACGGCAATGGCCAGGGCGAAAGGCACCCTGGACATGTTCTCGACCTCGACCACCACCAGCTCACCTCCGCCCTCGGTCGAGCTGCGCCGCACCGCGTAGACGCGCTGCACCGCGTCGCCCGAGGGGATGCTCATCGCCGTCTCGACCACCGGCGACGCGCCCACCAGGCGCTGACGCACGGCCACGTCGCGCGACGGCAGGTGCCAGCGGTCGTCGGCGCCGATCCACCAGTCGAGCGACCACCCGTCGTACCAGGGGGTGACCAGGCCCCGTGGGTCGACAATGGCCTCCCACGCCGAGTCCAGGTTGCCGACCGCGGTCCAGTTGCGGTGGGTCAGGTTGGTGAGGAACGGCAGGTGGCCGCGGGGCACGAACGCCGGCGAGGTCGGGTCCAGCTGTCGCTCCAGCCAGAACGGCCACACCCAGTCCGGCCCGATCTGGGCGGCGGCCCGCGTGCGCAGCGCGCGGAACACCGTGCGCGCCCCGACGGGCAACAGCTCACTGGGCAGCTCGACCTCGACGTTCTCGCCCAGGCGTTGGAAGGTCGACAGGTGGCGGACGACGTCGTCGGTGATGCGCAGGCGGCCCATCAGGCGGCGCAGCATCCAGGCGCGTACGGACATCTCGGGACCTGATTCAGCTCATGCCGTGGAGCTCGGACCGGTGGCCGCGCTTGAGCAGGCCCCGGTAGGCATCGGTGGCGGGGCAGCCTTCGTGGACGACCCGGTAGATCTCCTGGGCGATCGGCATCTCGACGCCGTACTGCTCGGCCACCTCGACCACGACCTTCGACGTCTTGATGCCCTCGGCCACCATCTTCATCTCCGCCACGATCTCGTCGATCGATCGGCCCTTGCCGAGCTGCTCGCCCACGTAGCGGTTGCGGCTCTGGCGCGAGATGCACGTGGCGACCAGATCGCCCATGCCGGCCAGCCCCGCGAACGTCATGATCTGGCCACCCATGGCCAGCCCGAGACGCGACAGCTCGGCCAGGCCCCGGGTGATGACCGCCGCCCGGGTGTTGTCGCCGGTGCCCAGCCCGTCGGCCATGCCCGAGGCGATGGCGACCACGTTCTTGAGCGCGCCCGCCACCTCGCATCCGACCACGTCGGGGTTGGTGTACACGCGGAACATCTCGCTCGCGAAGATGCGCTGCAGCTCGTGGGCGATGTGGTCGTCGCTGAACGCGACGACGGTCGCCGCCGCGTGGCCCGACAGGATCTCCTGGGCGAGGTTCGGGCCGGTGAGCACCCCCACCGGGTGCCCCGGCAACTCTTCCTCGATGACCTCGGTCATGCGTAGGTGGCTGCCGACCTCCAGGCCCTTGGCCAGGCTCACCACCGGGACCCACGGGCGCACGTAGGACGCCAGCTCGCGCAGGGTCGACCGCATGCCGTGCGAGGGCACGCCCATCACCAGCACGTCCGCACCGCTGACCGCCTCGTCGAGCGACGCGGTCGCCTCCAGTTGCTCGGGCAGGTCGAAGCCGTCCAGGTACTCGCTGTTGCGATGGGTCTGGGCGACCTCTGCGGCCAGCTCGGGACGTCGGGCCCACAGCACGGTCGGCGTGTTGCGCGAAGCGAGCGCGGCGACCGTGGTGCCCCACGACCCGGCGCCGACCACGGCGACTCGGATGGGCATGCCGCCACCGTAGAACCTCCGCGGGCCAACTCACGTCGTCAAACGACCGGCCGCTGTGTTCCCCGCTCGTGCAGCTTCGCTGCGGGCGCCTCGGGCCACCGGCCTCGGACCGGCGATCGGTTCCCGCCATGAGGGCCGTCGTCAGTCCCACGGCACGGCGGTACGCTGCGCGGCAGTGTCAGCGACGACGTCCGCGGCCGTGGTCGTGCCGGTCAAGGGCTTCACTCACGCCAAGGCCCGGTTGGCCAGCGCTCTCGACCCCGGTGAGCGGGCCGACCTGGCGCGCCACATGGCCGAGATCGTGCTGCTGGCCGCCGATCCGCTGCCCGTGGTGGTGGTGTGCGACGACGACGAGGTGCGGGCGTGGGCCCAGCGCTCGGGGGCGGGGGTCGTCTGGTGCCCGGGCCGAGGGTTGAACGGCGCCGTGTCCGACGGGGTCGCCGCGCTGCGGGCCGACGGAGTGGCCCACGCCATCGTCGCCCACGCCGACCTGCCTCTCGCCACCAGCCTCGACTGGCTCGCGGACTTCCCCGGCGTCTCTCTCGTGCCCGACCGCCGGTTCGACGGCACCAACGTGCTGGCGCTGCCCACCGCCGCCGAGTTCACGTTCTCGTACGGCGCCGGGTCGTTCGGTCGCCACCGGGCCGAGGCGGCCCGGCTCGACCTCCCCGCGCGCATCGTCCAGGACCCCCACCTGGGCTGGGATGTCGACCTGCCCGCCGACCTCGCCTACCCCGGGGCACCGTCGGCGTGGGGCGAGCCCGCCGACGGCTCAGACGAGCCGGTCCCCGTCGTAGCACCCACCGGCGCGATCGCCAACCGTCTGTCGTGAGCCGCGTCGAGAGCCGGCTGCCGTGAGCTCCATCGACGTCGACCTGCCCACGCCGGCCAGCGCCCTCGCCGTGGCCGCCCACCCCGACGACATCGAGTTCGGGTGCGGGGCGACGCTGGCGAAGTGGGCGGCCGCGGGGTGCGTGGTCAACCACCTCGTGTGCACCGACGGGTCCAAGGGCACCTGGGATCCCCACCAGGACCTGGCCGACCTCGTCGCCCAGCGCCAGGCCGAGCAGCGCGAGGCGGCCAAGGCGCTGGGCGCCACCGGCGAGGTCGTGTTCCTGGGCTGGCCCGACGGCGAGCTCGACTCGGGCGTGCGCCAGCGTTGGCAGGTGGCGTACTGGATCCGCCGCCTGCGGCCCGCGGTCGTGCTCGGCCACGACCCGTGGAAGCGCTACCGCCTGCACCCCGACCACCGCCACGCAGGGTTCCTCACCGTGGACGGGGTGGTCGCCGCCCGCGACCCCCACTTCTTCCCCGAGCAGCAGGTCGCCCACCACCGGCCGAACGCGCTGCTGCTGTTCGAGGCCGACGAGCCCGATCACGTGGAGCAGGTCGACGACGCGGACGTCGCCCGCAAGCTCGGCTCCCTCGAGGCCCACCGGTCGCAACTGCTGTCGACGATGTTCGTCGACCTCGAATCGGCCGAGGGCGAGACCCAGCTCGCCGCGTTCCGGGCCCGGGTGCGCGACCGCCTGGTCGAGCACGGCCAGCTCGCCGGCGTGCCGTGGGGCGAGGCCTTCAAGGTCATCGCCGATCTGTGAGCGGCAGGACGGGCGTGCCGCGTCCCGTCCTGGCCGTCCCGTCCTGGCCGCCCCGTCAGTTGAGTGACGGGTGGGCCGGGAAGTCGGCCAGCATCGACACCTTGCCGCCCTGGCGCCGCAGGACCGAGCGCCACATCGCGTCGGGGTCGGGGGCGAAAACGTCGTCGGCCACGGCCGGCACGACCAGCCACGCGCCCTCGGCCAGCTCCGCCTCGAGCTGGCCGCCGCCCCAGCCCGAGTAGCCGGCGAAGAACCTGATGCCCTCGAGGCCGTCGGCCAGCTCGTGCGGCTCGAGGTGCAGGTCGATCGTGCCGACTTCGCCGAGCACCGACGTCCACCCGGGCACCCTGACGTCCGCGCCGGCCCGGCGCCCAAGGGCGAGCACGCCATTCTGCTCGACCGGGCCACCCATGTAGAGCACCGGCGGCGACGCGGCCAGGCCGGCCCATTCGCTGAGCACCGCGTCGACCTCGAGGTCGGTCGGCCGGTTGAGCACCACCCCGAGCGCTCCGTCGTCGCTGTGCTCGATCATGAGCACGACGGTCCTGTCGAAGTTGGGGTCACCGAGCAGGGGCTCGGCGATGAGGAGCTGTCCGACCGTGCTGTCGCCTGAGGTCACCGCGCCCAGCATGCCGCGGATCGCGCCGGCCGCGCGCCGCGGCGCCTACGGTCCTCGCCGTGGCCGACGACAGGGAGCGACTCCGAGCGGGGTTCGACGTCGCCGCGGACCGCTATCACGCCGCCCGCCCCGACTACCCGGACCAGCTCGTCGACGCGCTCGTCGGTCTGGCTGGTCTCCGGCCCGGCGATCGGTTGCTCGAGGTCGGGTGCGCCACCGGCAAGGCGACGTTGCCGTTGGCACGACGGGGCTACCGCATCACGTGCATCGAGCTCGGCGCCAGGCTCGCCCAGGTCGCTCGCCGGCATCTCGCCGAGTTCCCCGACGTCGAGCGTGGTCCACGGGTCGTTCGAGGCCTGGGATCCGACGACGTCCGCGCCCTTCGACCTCGTCTTCGCCGCCACCGCCTGGCACTGGCTCGACCCCGAGGTCCGCTATGCCCGCGCCTGGCAGGCCCTGCGACCGGGCGGCCACCTGGCGTTCTGGTCCGCGACCCATGTCTTCCCGGACGACGGCGACCCGTTCTTCCGCGAGATCCAACCCGTCTACGACGAGATCGGCGAGGGCCTCCCCGCGGACGCCCCGTGGCCCCGGCCCGGTGACCTCGACGACCACCGGGACGAGATCGAGCGCACCGGGCTGTTCACCGACGTCCACGTTCGGCACGTCGACTGGGAGACGGTCATGGACGCCGACGGGTACATCGCCCTGCTGGACACGTTCTCCGGCCACATCGCCATGCAGCAGTGGCAACGTGACCGGCTCTACGGCGAGATCCGCCGACGCCTGGGCGACCGCCCGTCCGGCCGGGTTCGACGCCACTGGGGCGCTGTCGCTGCACGTGGCCACGCGTCTGGCGTCGTCGTGAGCGAGACCTACGCCGCCGTGGACGAGAGCAGCGACGTCGCGTCGGCCGTCGACTGGCAGGAGCGCATCGATGCCTGGCCGGCGATCGCTGCCTACAAGGCCAGGATCGATGCTCTCGTCGCGGGCTCGGAGCCGGTGGTGGACGTCGGGTGTGGCCCCGGCACAGACGCCGCTCGCTCGCCTGCCGTCGGTGTGGACCGGTCGCGGGCGATGGCCACCCGGGCGAGCTCGAGGGGCGTGCCGGTCGTGGTGGGCGACGCCGCGGCGCTTCCACTCGGCGACGATGCGATGGGCGCGGTTCGCAGCGATCGTGTGCTGCAGCACGTCCGTGATCCTCACGCGGCGATCGCGGAGATGGCCCGGGTGATCCGGCCCGGCGGGCGCATCGCGATCGCGGATCCCGACCAGGAGTCGCTGGTCATCCACGTCCCGGGCGTGCCCGCGGATCTCGTGGACGGGGTCCGGCGCCTGCGCCGCGACGTCGGCTACCGCAATGGTCGCCTCGTGACCCGGCTGCCGGCGATGCTGGCGGCCATGGGCGCGGCCGACGTGACCATCGACGCGTTCCCCCTGGTGCTGCGCGACCCGGCCGATGCGTTCGGCATCGCCACCTGGGTCGATCACTGGCGTGACCAGGGCGGGTTCAGCAATGAGGACGACGCGTTGTGGCGCGGCCGGCTGGACGGGTCGCGCGATGCGGGCTTCGTCTACGCGGTCACGTACTTCGTCGTCGGCGCGACCTTGCCCTGACGACGAGGCCGTCGTGCCACCGATAACGCGCGGGCTCAGCCGGGCCGGTGGTCGCCGGTCGTGCCGTCGATGAGCTCGCGCACGATGTCGGCGTGGCCGGCGTGCCGGGCAGTGTCCTCGATCATGTGGATCAACACCCACCGCAGGGACACGGCGTCGCCGAACCAGGCCGTGCCGGTGTCGTCGATGGCAAGGTCCGTGATCACCCGGTCGGCCACGGCACGCGCCCGATCGTAGAAGGCCACGATGTCGGCGATCGTCTCGTCCGGCCGGACCCGCAGGTCGCCGTCCTCGTCATCCTCGTCGAACGGCAGGGGCTCGGTCTCTCGACCGAAGGTCTGGCAGAACCAGCCGTACTCGACCGCCCCCAGGTGCTTGACGAGGCCGAGCAGGCTGGTGCCCGACGGGGTCATGACCCGACGAGCGGCCTCTTCGTCGAGCCCCTCGAGCTTCCACAGGACGGCGTCGCGGTGACGGTCGAGGCTGACGTGCAGGCTCTCCTTCTCGCCGCCGGTGAACGGAACCCGCTGGACCATGGCTGCTTTCCTCTGCCTGATCTCTGATGCACTCGTTCTACCCGAAATTTCCTGAGATAGCACTGGTTACACGTACAGGTGTTCGTGTAGGTTGTCGGCATGTCGATGACTGCCGACATGACTGCCGACATGACTCACGACCTCCCCGGCGCCGGGCCTCATCTGTCGGTGGTGCGCACCCGGGCTGACGAGTTGATCTCGCGGCTGTGCGAGCTGGCCGGCCACATCCATGCAGCCAACGCGGAGCTGGTGGGTCTGTTGGGTGAGCTCGAGGCCAGCGGTGGCTGGCGGGGCGTGGGCCTGCGCTCGATCGGACATTGGGCTTCGATCGAGCTTGGCATCGACGCCCGCACCGCCTCGGCCCAAGCCCGAGCGGGCCTGCGGCTGGCGACCGTGCCTGCGGTCGAGGCCGCGGCTCGGGCGGGCGAGCTCGGTTGGGACAAGATCCAGCTGCTGGACCGGGTGGTGGAGCCGGCCAGCGAGTCGCACTGGTTGACTTTGGCCCGGGAGATGTCGGTAGGCCAGCTCCGCCGGGTGGTATCCGCCTACCGGCGCGCGTCGGACGACGACACCGACCCGGACGCCCAGGACCAGGCCCGGCGCCGGCGGGGCATCTGGCTCTTCGACGAGCCCGACGGCCTGGTCCGGATCACCGCCCTGCTGGAGCCCGACGACGCCGCGGTGCTACGCGCCGCGCTGGCCGCCCACGTCGAGCTGCTCTGGCGCGACGGCCGCGACCAAGAGGCCGGTGGCGCGGCCGACCGCCCCGCCGCTTCCGACGAGGCAGGTGTCGAGGCCGGCGACCGCCCGAGCCCCGTGACGTCCAGGACGCCCGGCGACACGCTCGACGACAACGCCGGCGAAGCCTCCGCCCGACCCGACGCCGCCGATGACCGCGCCCCCGCCGACGAACCCGACGAGCCCAACGAAACCGACGATGCCGGCGACCCGAGCGAGACCGACGAGCCCCACGTCGAGCCGGCCACCGCCAGTGAGGTCGACCCCACCCTGGCGGCCGCTGATCCACTCGCCACGCGCCGGGTCGACGCCCTTGTCTCCGTGCTCCGCGCGGCGCTGGCCCAGCCTGACATTCCCGACCTGGCCGACGACTCGACCCAGGTCATGTTGCACATAGACCACGACCTGCTCACCGGCCACGCCGACGTCGGGCGCAGCCACTTCGCGCACGGCGGCTCGGTGCCGGTCGCCACCGCCCGGCGCATCTGCTGTGACACGCGCATCCGCCCGTTGATCCACCGCGGCGGCCAGCCCCTCGACATCGGCCGGGCCACCCGCACCCCCAACCGGGCGCAGCGACGGGCGCTACGGTTCCGGGACGGCGGCTGCACCTTCCCGGGGTGTGAGGCACAGTTCTGGCTCGACGCCCATCACATCGTCGCGTGGACCGACGAGGGGCCAACGGACCTCGCGAACTTGACGCTCTTGTGTCGACACCACCACCGACTGCACCACGAAGGCGGGTACACCATCACGATGGTCGACGGCCGGCCCCGGTTCTTCCGGCCCGACGGCACCGAGATCCGACCACCCGACCCAACTCCACCCGACCGCGACCGCGGCCTCACCGCACTCCGGCGGACGCACGCGGCGCAGGGCACGACCATCGGGCGGCACACCACCGGCGCCCGCAGCGGCGGCGCACCCCACTGGTCACCGCAACACGCCCTGGACGCCCTCCTCAACTGAGCCTCGACTGAGCGAGACTGGGCCGGTGACCGACGACCGCGACAGCGCACTCCCCGACGGGACGTACGACGCGCTGGTCGTCGACACCAGCGAGGACGACGACGGGTCGGTCGCCGTCGACCTGACGATCATCGCCGGGGCGGCCAAGGGCGAGGTCGTCACGCTGCGGGCGACGGGCCTCGAGGGCGA
This sequence comes from uncultured Acidimicrobiales bacterium, assembly GCA_963735395.1. Lineage (GTDB taxonomy): Bacteria > Actinomycetota > Acidimicrobiia > Acidimicrobiales > VFJN01 > ZC4RG19. Next base: position 576,745 of record CAVTKV010000008.1, read on the forward strand.
TCCGCTCGACCTGCTCGGCGTCCCGGCGACCATCACCGTGGCCGGCGGGGCGCCGTCAGTTCGCTTCGAGCCCTGAGCGCTCCGACAGCGCGGCCCGCAACCGCCCGGCGACCGCGGCCGCCTCGGCGTCATCGGCGTACGTGGTGCGGGGCCAGAAGAACCCGCGCAGGCCGTCCTTGGGGTTGCGGGGCACGACGTGGGTGTGCAGGTGGGGCACGCTCTGGCTGATCCGGTTGTTCAACGCCACGAACGACCCCGCGGCGCCCATCCCGAGGTCGGCCTCCATCGCCCCGGCCAGACGCTGCGCCCGCTGGAAGTACGGCCCCACCAGCTCGGCCGGCAGGTCCGGCAGCGTCTCCACGTGGACGCGGGGCACCAGCAGGGTGTGCCCGGGGAACAGCGGGCGCGTGTCGAGGAACGCCACCGCCACCTCGTCGTCGAGCACGACGTGGGCAGCGTGGCGACCGGCGACGATCTCGCAGAACACACAGGGCCGGGACGGCATGGGTCGCCAGCGTACGGACCGCCGTAGGGTGACGCCGTGCGCGTCTCGTTGCTGATCACCTGCGTCGTCGATGTGGTGGCACCCGACGTCGCCACAGCCGCCGTGCGACTGCTGCGGGCATCCGGGTGCGAGGTGACGTGCAACCTGGCGCAGACGTGCTGCGGCCAGCCGGGCTGGAACGCGGGGTTCGCGGAGGACGCCGCCAGGGTGGCGCGAACGACCCTCCGGGCGCTGGAGGACGACCTCGACGACGGCGCCGACATGGTCGTCGTGCCGGCCGGGTCGTGCGCCACGATGGTGCGCGTCTTCTGGCCCGAGCTGTTCGAGGTCGTCGGCGACCACGACGCCGCCGCCCGGGCCCGGCGGGTCGGTGAGCGCACCCGCGAGCTGTCCGAGCTGCTCGCCGAGCGGGCCGAGCACCTGCCCGCCCTCCGGCTCGAGCGGCCCGTCCAGGTCGCCCTGCACGAGAGCTGCCACATGCTGCGCGAGCTGCGCATCGCCGACCAGCCCGGGGCGCTCGCCGCCCGCGTCGAGGGGTGCGAGGTCGTCGGCTGGGACGGGTCCGACCGATGCTGCGGGTTCGGCGGCACGTTCAGCGTCAAGCTGCCCGAGACATCGGTCGCCATGGCCGACGAGAAGCTGCGCGCGCTGGCGGCCGGCGCACCCGACGCCGAGGTGCTCGTCGGGTGCGACACGTCGTGCCTCATGCACCTGCAGGCCCGCGCCGAGGCGACCGACCGACCCCTGCACGTCCGCCACCTGGCCGAGGTGCTCGCCGCCGGGCTGCCGGGCGACGACGAGGTGGGAACGTGAGCGGACACCTACTGCCCGGCACGAGCCTGCGCCAGCGCACCGCCGACGCGGTGGCCGACGACCGGTTGCGCACCAACGTCGCCCGCGCCGTCGACCGGTTCGCCAGCCACCGCACCACCGGCCTGGCCGAGCTCGACAGCGAGCTCGGCGGGTCCGACGGGCTGCGCCGGGCGGCCCGGGCCGCCAAGCAGCAGGTGCTCGCCGACCTACCCGACCTGCTCGAGCGCTTCGCCGACCAGGTGCTGGCCCGGGGCGGACACGTCTGCTGGGCGCCCACCGCCGACGACGCACGCCGCTACATCGTGGGGGTGGTCGAGGCCGCGGGCGCCACCCGGGTGGCCAAGTCCAAGTCGATGGCCACCGAGGAGATCGACCTCAACCCCGCCCTGGAGGCCGCCGGCAAGCAGGTCGTCGAGACCGACCTGGGCGAGTGGATCATCCAGCTCGCCGGCGAGACGCCCAGCCACATCATCGCCCCGGCGCTGCACAGGGACCGCCACCAGATCAGGGACCTGTTCGTCGACACCGTGGCCGCGCCGCCGGCTCTCGACACCGAGCCCACCGAGCTGGTGCGCTTCGCCCGCGGGCGGCTGCGCGAGGTGTTCCTCGCCGCCGAGGTCGGCATCACCGGCGCCAACATCGCGGTGGCCGACACCGGGTCGATCGTCCTCGTCACCAACGAGGGCAACGGTCGGCTCGTGACCGCGCTCCCCCGCGTCCACATCGCCGTGCTGGGCATGGAGCGGCTGGCCGCCGACTGGCCCCAGGCCGACCTGCTGCTGGCGCTGCTGGCCCGGTCGGCCACCGGCCAGCGGCTGTCGTCGTATACCAACGTCGTCACCGGCCCGCGGGGCGCCGGCGAGGTCGACGGCCCCGACGAGCTGCACGTGGTCATCCTCGACAACGGCCGCAGCGACATGTTGGCCGGCGAGTACCACGAGATGCTCGGCTGCATCCGCTGCGGCGCGTGCCTGAACGTGTGCCCCGTCTACCGCCAGACCGGCGGCCACGCGTACGGGTGGGTCTACCCCGGCCCCATGGGCGCGGTGCTCACGCCGCTGCTGGCCGGTGACCAGCCCGAGGCCGCCGAGGTGGCCGGGGCGTCGACGCTGTGCGGCGCCTGCATGGACGCCTGCCCCGTGCAGATCCCCCTCCAGGACCTGCTCCTCTCGCTGCGCCGGGCCAAGGCCGCCGACGCCGGCCGCACCGAGAAGGCCGCGTGGCGAGCGTGGTCGACCGCCTGGTCCGACCCTCGGCGCTACAGCGCCACGACCCGCGCCGCGACCTGGGGGCGGTGGGCCGCCGACCTGGCCGGGCGGCTGCCCGTCGGGCGCGACTGGGCGGCGGGCCGCAGCGTCCCCCACCCGGCCGACGAACGGTTCCGCGACCGCTGGCGGGCCGGCCTGTGACAGGCGCGGAGGCGGGTCGGGAGACCGGCGATCGCCACGCCTTCCTCGCCACGGCCCGGCAACGGCTGGCCGGCGACATCTTCACCAACCCCGTCCACGTGCCTCCGCCGACACCGGCCGCGGGCGCGCCCGTCCCGCTGCCCGGGTACCGCAACCTGGACCCCGACGACCTGGTCACCACGTTCGCCGAGGCGGTCGCCCACGCCGAGGGGACCTGCCACGTGGTGGCGGGCGAGGTGCCCGACGACCTGCTCGACCGCCTGGTGGCCGAGCTCGGCGACCGGTCGGTCGTGACGACCCCGGAGCCGGCGGCCCTGGCCGTCGGCCGCCGCCTGGCCGACCGGGGCGTGACGGTCGAGGAGGCCACCGTCGAGAGCGCAGCGCGGGCGGGCCTGGGAGTCACCGGCGCGGTGGCCGCCATTGCCGCCACCGGCTCGCTCGTGCTCGACAGCCGCGCCGCGGGCGGGCGCATAGCGTCATTGCTACCCACCGTCCACCTGTGTGTCGCCTCCGTGAACACTTTGCTGCCGACGCCGGCGGACGTGCTCCGCCGCCTAGGGTCCGCGACTGATGCGTTGCCCCCGTCGTTGGTGCTGGTCACCGGTCCCAGTCGGACCGGCGACATCGAACAGCTCCTCACGCTGGGCGCCCACGGTCCCACCGCGTTGCACGTGGTGCTGGTGACCGATGGGCCAGGCCGCGCATCCACCAGCAGCGCGAAGTAGCGCGCTTGACTGGCGATCGGTGACCAGTCCGGCTCACGTGGGGGTTCCGTTGACCGATTCCGCCCTGGACGCGCGCGTCTACGTTCTCGATACGTCGGTACTGCTCTCGGACCCGCGGGCGCTGCAGCGCTTCGCCGAGCACGAGGTGGTGGTCCCGCTGGTCGTGCTGACCGAGCTCGAGGCCAAGCGCCACCACCCCGAGCTGGGCTGGGCGGCCCGCGAGGTCCTGCGCATGCTCGAGGACCTGCGCCTGGTGCACGGGTCGCTGCTGCGCCCCATGCCGGCCAACGACGAGGGCGGCACGCTGCGGGTCGAGGTCAACCACACCGAGATGGCCGGCTTCCCCGCTGCCCTCAGCGGCGAGACCAACGACCACCGCATCCTGGCGGTCGGGCGCAACCTGGCCACGGAGGGCCGCGACGTCACGATCGTCACCAAGGACCTGCCGCTGCGGCTCAAGGCCTCGATCGTGGGCCTCGACGCCGACGAGTACCGCAACGAGCTGGCCAGCGACAGCAACTGGTCAGGGGTCACCGAGCTGGACGTCGACGGCGCCACGATCGACGTGCTCTTCGACGAGCACGTCGTCGACATGGCCGAGGCCCGTGACCTGCCGTGCAACACGGGTGTCGTGCTGCACGCGGGCAGCCAGTCGGCACTGGGCCGCGTCCACGAGGACAAGCAGGTGCACCTGGCCCGCAGCGACCGCGCCCTGTTCGAGGTGCGGGGCCGCTCGGCCGAGCAGCGCATCGCCATCGACCTGCTGGCCGACCACGAGGTCGGCATCGTCAGCCTGGGCGGCCCGGCGGGCACCGGCAAGAGCGTGCTGGCCCTGGCCGCCGGGCTCGACGCCGTGCTCGAGCAGCGCACCCACAACCGAGTCATCGTGTTCCGCCCCATCTTCCCGGTGGGCGGCCAGGACCTCGGCTACCTGCCGGGCTCCGAGTCCGAGAAGATGCTGCCGTGGGGCGCGGCGGTCGCCGATGCGCTCGAGGCCATCGCCGGGCAGGAGGTGATCGACGAGGTGTTCGATCGGGGTCTGCTCGAGGTCCTGCCGCTCACCCACATCCGCGGCCGCAGCCTGACCGACAGCTTCGTGGTCATCGACGAGGCGCAGAACCTGGAGCGCACGGTGCTGCTCACCGCGCTGAGCCGCCTGGGCCAGGGCAGCAGGGTCATCCTCACCCACGACGTCGCCCAGCGCGACAACCTGCGGGTGGGCCGCCACGACGGCATCGCCTCGGTCATCGAGTCGCTCAAGGGCCACCCGCTGTTCGCGCACGTGTCCCTGACCCGGGCCGAGCGCAGCCCGGTCGCCGCCCTGGTGACCCAGGTGCTCGACGGGGCGGCTGCGACCTGAGCAGATCGCCCAGCGAAGATCAGCGTTCGTCGCACGATCGCAACATACATTTCCTCCCACCTGACCGAAGACCCTGGGTACTGTCGGCCCCGCCGAGAACCGGTCGGGGGCGGCGTACGTAGTGGCGAAGGGCGGGCACGGCCCGGCCACCTACGACAGCCGACAAAGGGGAACACAATGATCCGACGTGCTTCCGTATGGAAGCTGGCCGGCCTACTGGTCGCGTTCAGCCTCGTCGCCGCCTCCTGCAGCGACGACGACGACTCGAGCGGCGGCGACGAGGACGCCGCCGCCGAAGGTGGTGGCGGCGGCGGCCTGCTCGCAGAGGTCCAGGACCGCGGCACGCTGCGCTGCGGCGTCAACGAGACCGTGCCCGGCTTCGGCCTGGTGGACGAGGCGGGTGACTACGCCGGCTTCGACATCGAGTTCTGCAAGGTCGTCGCCGCGGCGGTGCTCGGCGACGCCGAGGCCGTCGAGTACACGTCGCTCGACGCCGAGACCCGCTTCACCGCCCTGCAGGCGGGCGACATCGACGTGCTCATCCGCAACACCACCTTCACGGCCAGCCGCGACGGCGGCGAGGGCAGCCGGTTCCTGGCCACGACGTTCTTCGATGGCCAGGGGATGATGGTCCGGGCCGACTCGGGCTACGCGTCCATCGCCGACATGGGCGGCACCACCATCTGCGTCCTGGGCGGCACCACGACCGAGCTCAACCTGTCCACCGCGGCCGCGAACGAGGGCATCGACTACACCGCGCTCACGTTCGACGACGCCGACCAGATCCAGGACGCGTTCACTGCGGGGCAGTGCCAGGGCTGGACCTCGGACAAGTCCCAGCTCGCCGGCGTCCGGTCGGCCTTCCCGGCCGACGCGGGCGGCCCCGAAGCGCTGATCGTCTTCGAGGACGCGTTCTCGAAGGAACCGCTCGGACCCGTGGTGCTCGACGGGGACGACGAGTGGGCCGACGCGGTCAACTGGGCCGTCATCTCCACCATCCAGGCCGAGGAGTTCGGCATCACCACCGACAACGTCGAGCAGATGACCAGCAGCGAGAACCAGGACATCCTCCGCTTCCTCGGCCAGCCGATCCCCGACCCGGAGGACGAGGACGCCGACCCGGCGCCGTTCGACCCCGGCCTGGGTCTCGACCCTGCCTTCGCGGTCGACGTCATCACCCAGGTCGGCAACTACGGCGAGATCTACGACCGCACGGTCGGCCCCGACACGCCCCTCGGCCTCGAGCGGGGCCCGAACGCACAGTGGACAGACGGGGGCCTGTTGTATGCCCCGCCCTTCCGGTGATGACGTGACGGTGACGGCCTGAGGCCGATCCGTCCGATGGCAACGACTGCGACCAGATCACGGCCACCCCTGTGGCGCGACGTGCGGGTTCTGCGCGTCGCGTTCCAGGTGGCCGTCCTGGCCGCGGTCGTCGCGCTGGTGGCGTACCTCTACGACAACCTGCTCGCCAACAACGTCGACCTCGATTTCGCGTTCCTCGACCAGCAGGCGGGCTTCCGCATCGCCTACACCGACCTCAAGCCGTCCGACACCGTGCTGGACGCCATGCTCACCGGGCTCCGCAGCACGATCACCGTGGCGCTGGTCGGCATCGTCCTCACGCTGGTGCTGGGCACCGTCCTCGGCATCGCCCGCCTGTCGGGCAACTGGCTCGTGCGGCGGGCGGCCGGCGCGTACGTCGAGGCGCTGCGCAACGTGCCACCGCTGCTCGTCATCGTCTTCGTCAACGCCGCGGCGCTGGCCACGCTGCCGCCGATCGACGAAGCGAACGAGATCGGCGGCGTGCTGGTCCTGTCGGTGGCCGAGTTCGGCGTCGTCGCACCGCGGGGCGACGGCAACGGCTGGCTCTACCTGGCGCTGCTCGCGGGCGGGCTGGTCGCGGCGCTCGCCGTGGCCGCCTGGCGCGAACGGGTCGAGGAGCGCGGCGGCACGCCCGCTCGCCGATGGGCATGGGGCGGCGGGCTGTTCCTCGCCGTGGCGGTCGGCGGCTACGTGGCACTGTCCGCCCCGGTCGTTCTGTCGCATCCCGAGGTGTCGGGGCTCAGCATCACCGGGGGCAGCCGCATGGGGCTGCCGTTCGTGGCGACCCTGGTGGGCCTGGTGCTGTACACGTCCTCGCACGTCGCCGAGATCGTGCGGGGGTCGATCCTGGCCGTCCCCAAGGGCCAGACCGAGGCCGCCGGCGCCATCGGGCTGTCGACGGGCCAGCGCCTGCGCCATGTGGTGCTTCCCCAGGCGTTCCGGGTCGCCACGCCGCCGATCATCAACCAGTGCCTCAACCTGACCAAGAACACGTCGCTGGGCGTGGCGGTCGCCTTCGCCGAGCTGATGGGCGTGACCAGCACCGTCATCGGCAACGGCCAGCCGGCCATCCCGTCGATCCTGGTGGCGATGGGCTTCTACCTGGTGCTGTCGCTGGCGATCTCGCTGGTGGCCAACGTCGCCAACCATCGTTTGCGGCTGGTCGAGCGCTGATGGAAGCCGCGACCGGCGTCCTCGCCGAGCCGCTCGGGGCCCCCGAGCCGGAGCCCCCGGTGCGGGGGCTCACCCCGCGACAATGGATCCGCGCCAACCTGGCCTCCACGCCATTGAACGCGGCGCTGACGGTGGTGGTCGGCCTCGCGGTCGCGTGGGTGGTGTACCGGCTGGCCCGCTGGGTGTTCGTCACCGCCGACTGGACGATCGTGCGGGTCAACCTCAAGCTGTTCATGGTCGGCTTCTTCCCGGTCGACGAGCTGTGGCGGCTGTGGGTGGCCGGCTACGTGGTGGTCGCCGCCGTCGGGCTCGCGGTCGGCGCGGTCACGGCGACCGTGCGCCGGCCGCTGGACGCCGCCGACGCCGACACCGACGCCACCTCACGGGACGACGCACGGACCCCCTCGCCGGCTCGTCGGGCCGCGTCGGCGCTCCATCGCTTCTGGCCCGCGGTGCTGGGCGTTGCCGTCGTCCTCAGCTTCACCCGCACGCCGCTGCCGGCCGTGGGCACGATCGGGCTCGTCGCGGTGGGCGTGGTGGCCGGCGTCCTCGGGGCCCATGCGCCACCGGGCCTGCGCCGGTGGGCCTGGCTGGTCGTCCTCGCCGGCTTCGTCGTCGCGCTGCAGGTGATCCTCAGCGGCGGCCCGGGCACCGGGTGGGACGACTGGGGAGGGCTGCACCTGGTCGTGTCGGCGACGGTCGCGGGCATCGTCCTCGCCTTCCCGCTCGGCCTGTTGCTGGCGCTGGGCCGCCGGTCGTCGCTGCCCGCGATCCGCGTCGTGACCGTCGGCTACATCGAGGCGGTTCGCGCCGTTCCCCTGGTCACGCTGCTCTTCCTCGGGCAGTACATGATCGGCCTCATGTTCCCGAACACGATCGACCCGCCCAGCTTCCTGGTGCGGGCGGTCATCGCCATCACGCTGTTCGAGGCCGCATACATCGCCGAGATCGTGCGAGGCGGCCTGCAGGCTGTGCCGCGCGGCCAGATCGAGGCGGCGCAGGCCGTCGGGCTCTCACCGGTCAAGGTCATGCGCCTTGTGGTGCTGCCCCAGGCGCTGCGGGCCGTGATCCCGGCGATGGTCGGCCAGTTCATCAGCCTGTTCAAGGACACGTCGTTGCTGGCGATCATCGGGTTCTTCGAACTGCTCGAGGTGGCCAACGCCGTCACCCAGCAGGACGCCTTCCGCGGCGCCGGGCTGCGCCCGCTCACGCTGGCGTTCGTGGGGCTCATCTACTGGGCGGGCTGCTCGACGATGTCGCGTGAGAGCCAACGCCTCGAACGACGCCTGGGAGTGGGAGAACGATGAGCTCAGATGCTGCTGCCGACGACCTGACGAGGCTCGCCTCCGAGGCCGGGGGCACGGGCGAGCCGATCATCGAGTGCGAGGGCGTCGAGAAGTGGTTCGGCGGGTTCCAGGCGCTGCGGGGCATCGACCTGACCGTGGGCCGGCAGGAGGTCGTGGTCGTGATCGGCCCGTCGGGGTCGGGCAAGTCGACCCTGATCCGCTGCGTCAACCGGCTCGAGGAGCACGACCGGGGCCGCATCGTGGTCGACGGCACCGAGCTCACCAACGACGTGCGCCACATCGCCGAGGTGCGGCGCGAGGTGGGCATGGTGTTCCAGTCGTTCAACCTGTTCCCCCACCTGACGGTCCTGGACAACATCACGCTCGGGCCCCGCAAGGTGCGGCGCTGGCCCAAGGCCCGGGCCACCGAGGTCGCCCGCGAGATGCTGGAGCGGGTCAAGATCCCCGAGCAGGCCGCCAAGTACCCCGGCCAGCTCTCGGGCGGTCAGCAGCAGCGGGTGGCCATCGCCCGGGCGCTGGCCATGCAGCCCAAGATCATGCTGTTCGACGAGCCCACCTCGGCCCTCGACCCCGAGATGATCGCCGAGGTGCTCGACGTCATGCGCGAGCTGGCCGGCTCGGGCATGACGATGATCGTCGTCACCCACGAGATGGGGTTCGCCCGCGAGGTCGCCGACCGGGTCGTCTTCATGGCCGACGGCGAGATCGTCGAGGTGGGCACGCCCCAGCACTTCTTCGAGAACCCCGTCGAGGAGCGCACCAAGCTGTTCCTCCACCAGATCCTCTAGCTACCTGCTCACCAGCGCCGACGGTGGCTGAGAAGTCGCGCACAGGGGGCCGTCCGTGCGGTGCGCGCCCCGTCCCCAGATGGTGACGGGTCGGAAACCGGCACGACCGGCGGCATCCGTACGGTCGCCGGTGTGGACAGACGATCCTTCATCAAGGCCGCAGGCGTCGCATCGCTGGGGGCGATGGCGCTACCGAGCCTGGCCGCGTGCGGTGACGGCGGCTCCGACGCGTCGACCGGCTCGTCCGGCAGCGGAGGCAGCGGCGGGGGCGGCACCCGACCGGTGAAGCTCGGCTTCATCGCCCTGACCGACTGCGCCTCGATCGTCATGGCCAAGGAGCTCGGCTACTTCGCCGAGCGCGACCTCGACGTCGAGCGTCGATCAAGCAGGCCTCGTGGCCGGCGACCCGCGACGCGCTGCTCAACGGCGAGATCGACGGCGCCCACTGCCTGTTCAGCATGCCGCTCTCGGTGGCCACCGGCATCGGCGGCGACGGGCAGCCGCGACCTGCAAGATCGCCATGATGCTCAACAACAACGGGCAGGCGATCACGCTCGCCAACGAGCCTGGCCGCCGCCGGCTACGGCGACCTCGACGCCGCCGCCAAGGCGCTGGCCGCGAGCCGGCACGCCCGACGCTGGCCATGACCTTCCCCGGCGGCACCCACGACATCTGGCTGCGCTACTGGCTGCGCGGCCACCGGCACGCCGACTCGGCGACGTCAAGATCGATCCCGATCCCGCCGCCGCAGATGGTGCAGAACATGACCGTCGGCAACGTGAACGGCTACTGCGTCGGCGAGCCGTGGAACGCGGTGGCCGTCGCAGCAGGGCATCGGCTTCACCGCACCTCGCCACCCAGGACCTCTGGCAGCACCACCCCGAGAAGGCGCTCGTCGTCAACGCAGAAGTTCGCCGAGGAGCAAGGCCGACGTGCTCAAGGACGTGATGGGCGCGGTGCTCAAGGCCGCGCAAGTGGCTCGACGACCCCGACAACCGGTCCGAGGCGGCCGACACGCTCGGCGCGGCGCAACTACGTCAACGCCCCGCGCCGACGAGATCCGCGGCCGCCTCACCGGCAACTACGACCTCGGCGCCGACCTCGGCGAGACGACGTTCGACGGCGACCAGATGCGGTTCTTCCGCGACGGCCAGGTGAACCTGCCCCGCCGGTCGCACGGCATCTGGTTCCTCGCCCAGTACCAGCGCCTCGGCCTACCTCGACGGAGGCGCCGCCGTACACCGAGCTCGCCGACGAGCTGATCCTCTCGCGACCTCTACGCCGAGGTCGCCGCGGCCGAGGGCGTCGACGTGCCCGACGACGACATGGCGCCGTTCGAGGTGAAGCTCGACGGCGTCACGTTCGATCCAGCCAGCACCGGACGAGGAGGCAGCACGCCCATGACTGTCCACCGAGCTCCCCGTCATCGACCCCGGAGGAGGCGCCCCTGGCTGCCGTCACGCCGATCGGGGCCCACGTCGGCGCCGACGCCGGCCGCTCCGCCGCTGCCACCGGGCGTCTCCCGGCTCAGACGCGGTGGCGTCGGGCGCTGGCCGTGGTCGTTCGTCGGCCTCGCCATCGTCGTCGGCCTGTGGCAGCTGGCCGCGTCGTCGGTGCCCGAGCTGCCCACGCCCGCCGACACGTTCGGCGACGCTGGGCACCCTGCTCGTCGGACCCGTTCTACGACAACGGGCCCAACGACAAGGGCATCGGCGTGCTGGTCGGCGAGTCGCTGCAGCGGGTGTTCAAGGGCTTCGGCCTGGCCGCGGTCGTCGGCGTGCCCGCTCGGCCTGCCGCTGGGCGCCAGCCGCCGGGCCTGGCAGGCCTTCAACCCGGTCGTGCAGCTGCTGCGCCCGGTGTCGCCGCTGGCCTGGTTCCCGATCTGGCTGGTCGTGCTCAAGGACGCCGCCCAGGCCGCGCGTGTGGGTCATCTTCATCACCGCGCTGTGGCCGATCGTGCTCAACACCGCCGCCGGCGTCGCCGACGGTCCCGCAGGACCAGCGCAACGTGGCCCGGGTGTTCCGCTTCGGCCGGCTCGCCTACCTGCGCCACGTGCTGATCCCCAACTCGCTGCCGTCGATCGTCACCGGCCTGCGGCTGTCGATGGGCATCGCCTGGATGGTGATCGTGGCCGTCGAGATGCTGTCGGGCGGCGTCGGCATCGGCTTCTTCGTGTGGAACGCGTACAACGCGCTCAACCTCGCCCACGTCATCTGCCGCCATCGTGCTCATCGGCGTGGTCGGGCCTGGTGCTCGACCTGCTGTTCCTGCGACTGGCCCGTGCCGTCGCCCATCGAGGAGGCCCAGCCGTGACTCTCGAGATCACCGACGCTGTGGAAGACGCTTCGCCCACAAGGGCGACCCGCCAGTAGGTGCTGCGCGACATCGACCTGACCGTGCGAGCCCGGCGAGTTCGTCTCGCTCATCGGCCACTCGGGCTGCGGCAAGTCGACGCTGGTCAAGGTGCTCGGCGGGCTGCTGCCGGCCGACGCGCGGCACGGTCACCCTCGACGGCGAGCCCGTCACGGGACCCGGGCCCGACCGGGCGATGGTGTTCCAGAACTACTCGCTGCTGCCGCGGCTGAGCCTGGTCGACAACGTGCGCGCCGCGGTCCGCTCGGCCCGGCCCGACTGCGCCGGGCCGAGGCCGACGACGATGGCCGAGCGCTACCTGACCGCCGTCGGGCTGTGGGACGCACCGCGACAAGCAGCCCGCACCAGGTGTCGGGCGGCATGCAGCAGCGCACCGCGGTCGCCCGGGCGTTCGCCGTCGAGCCCCGGGTGCTGCTGCTCGACGAGCCGTTCGGCGCCCTCGACGCCCTCACCCGGGCCCGGCTCCAGGCCCAGCTCATCGAGCTGTGGCAGAGCGAGTCCGACACCGAGATCGTCGTGATGGTCACCCACGGCATCGACGAGGCGATCCTGCTGTCCGACCGCATCGTCGTGATGGGCAACCCGCCCGGCCCGTCGATCATGGACGTCATCCCCGTCGAGCTCGCCGCGGCCCCGCGACCGGGTGTCGGTCATCGACGACCCGCACTACCGCGAGATCCAGTCCCGTCTACTAGGGCTTCTCCAGGCGGAAATGGCCGCGTAACAGAGAGCTGGGACGATTCCCCGCGCATGGCGCCATCGCTCTCCGGCTTCACAGTCGGGGTGACGGCGGACCGCCGGTGGCACGAGCAGGCAGAGATGCTCCGTCGCCGGGGGGCCGAGGTCATCCACGGCCCGGCCATCCGCACGGTCCCGCTCGCGGCCGACGACGGGGTGCGTGCCGCGACCGAGCGTCTCGTCGCCCGACCTCCCGACCTGGTCATCGCCCACACGGGTCTGGGCATGCGCTCGTGGTTGGCGTTGGCCGACTGCCACGGCCTCGGTGATGCGCTGATCGAGGCGCTGACGGGGGCCGAGGTGCTGGCCCGGGGCCCCAAGGCCGCGGGCGCCGCGCTGGCCGCCGGTCTCGACGTGGTGTGGCGGGCGCCCACCGAGACGCTGGCCGAGGTCGTCGACCACGTGCTGGCCCGCCAGGCGCTCGACGGGCTGCGCATCGCGCTCCAGTGCGACGGGGGCCGGCTCGACGACTGCATCGGCCGCCTGCGCGCACGCGGCGCAGACGTGGTCGAGGTGCCGGTCTACCGCTGGCACGCCCCCGACGACCCGCGCCCGGTCGAGCGGCTCATCGAGGCGACCGTCGCCGGCCGCGTCCACGCCCTCACGTTCACGAGCAGCCCCGCCCTGCGGAACTTCCTGGTCGCGGCTCTGGCCGCGGGGCACGACGACGGGGTGCGGGCCGCGCTGGCCGGCGGAGTGGCGACGGTGTGCATCGGGCCGGTGTGCGCGGCCAGCGCCCGCACCGAGGGCATCGCGCAGCCGATCGTGCCCGCCCGTGCGCGCATGGGCTCGATGGTGGCCTGCCTGACCGAGCACCTGGCCGGGCGGGCCCGCACCGTCGACGTCGAGGGCGTGGCGGTCGAGCTGCGCGGCGTCGGCGTCACCGTGGCCGGCGAGCGGGTCGAGCTGTCCGAGCGCGAGGGCCTGGTCCTGCACGCGCTCGCCGCGCAGCCAGGGGTGGTCCTGTCCAAGGTTCAGCTGCTGGCGCGCTGCTGGGGCGACTCGTCGAGCAACCCCCACCTCGTCGAGGTGACCGTCGCCCGCCTGCGCCGGCGGATCGCGGAGCACAACCTCTCGGTGTCGACCGTGCACCGGCGGGGCTACCGGTTGGTCGCCAGCGATCGGTAGGTCTGTAGCGTCTCGCCGATGTCGCTCGCGAGCCCCACGACCGGCGAGCCGGTCAGCCCCGTCCCACCCAAGCCACGGCTGCGGGGCGTGCTCCACCTGGTCGCCTTCCCCGTCTCGCTGATGACCGGCACGCTGCTGCTGGTCGCCATCGCAGACGAGCCGGCCGAGCGCTGGGCATGCCTGATCTACACGGTGGCCACGGCCATCCTGTTCGGCGTCAGCGCGCTGTACCACCGGGGCCACTGGGACGCCCGCACGCACGCCCGCCTGCGCCGCCTCGACCATTCGAACATCTTCCTGATGATCGCCGGCACCTACACGCCCCTGTGCGTCGCCCTGCTGGACGGCACGGCCCAGCGGGCGGTGCTCGCCGTGGTGTGGGCGGGCGCGCTGGCCGGCATCGTGTTCCGCGTCGCCTGGCTGTCGGCCCCCGCATGGCTGTACACGCCGTTCTACGTGGCGCTCGGGTGGGTGGCCCTCGCGGTGCTGCCGGCGATGGCGCGGGAAGGCGGCAGGGCCGTGGTCAGCCTCGTCGTGGCGGGCGGGCTGGCGTACAGCGCGGGGGGCGTCGTCTACGCGCTGCGGCGGCCCGATCCGGCGCCGGCGACGTTCGGCTACCACGAGATCTTCCACACGGGCACGATCGTCGGCTTCGTGTGTCACTACCTCGCGGTCGCGCTGGCGGTCAGCTAACGCGTCACAGGCGACCGCCATACTGGCGCCATGCGTGGGCCGGCCCCGATCTACGGGCTCGACATCGAGACCGACACGACGATCGACGGCCTCGACCCCGTCGTGTCCCCGGTCGTCACCGCCGCGCTGTCCACCGCGGCAGCCGACGAGGTCTTCGTCGGTCGCGAGGCCGACCTGCTCGCCGCGCTCGACTCCCGCCTCCGCACCCTCCGGCCGGGCGTCATCGCCACGTGGAACGGCGCCGCGTTCGACCTGCCGTTCCTGGCCGATCGTGCGGCGGCCTGCGACCTCGACCTGGGGTTGCGGCTCGCCCCCGACCCCACCGTGGTGCTGGGGCACGGCCCCCTGCCAGGCCACGCGGGCGCCTACCGGGCCACCTGGTACGGCCATGGCCACCTCGATGCGTACCGCGTCTACCGCAACGACGTCGGGCGGGTGCTGCGGGTGTCGTGCTCGCTCAAGTCGATCGCCCGGATGGTGGGCCTGACGCCCGTCGAGGTCGACCGCGAGCGCATCCACGAGCTGTCGCGGGCGGTGCTGGACGCCTATGTGGCCAGCGACGCCCGTCTGGCCCGCATCCTGGCCGAGCGACGCTGGCCGGGTGTGGCCCGCTGCGTCGACCTGGCTGTCACACCCCCGCTGTAGCGTTCGTTTCCTGCGGGTTCGTGGTCTCCCCGCCGGCGCCTCCGGCACTGATCACCGATGAACGGCGATCAGTTCTGTCCGGAGGCATCCCCATGCACCCCTCGCCCGACCACGACCCGCTCATGACGTTCGTCAGAGCGGCCGATGCAGACCTGTCCGCGGCGGCGGTCGACGGCGCCATCCTGCGCATCAGCGACCTGGCCCCGATCACCGAGTGCTTCACCTGGTTCCCGCTCGACGGCACCCACCCCCTCGAGGTCCTGCTGGGCTTCGTCGCCCCACCACATTGGCGGGCCGTGGGCGTGTCGTGCGCGGGGCGCGCCCACAGCCTCGACGGCGCCGGCCGGCCGCGGCGCGACGCGACGGGGGCGCCGGTCGCGCCCGACGACGTGACCGTGACCGTGCTCGTCGATCGGGCGGGTGCGGCCGCGGGCGTCATGCGGCGGGGCGACGACGCCACCCCCCTGCCGGGCCGGCCCGAGGGGGCGGTGGCCGACGCCTGCCGGCGAGCACTGGCCCTGCCCACGTCGCCGCCGCCGCCCTCGACGCTCGGGCTATGGACGCTGGCCTGGCTCGACCGTGTGGTCGACGTCGCCAGCCGGGCCGATGCGGGTTCGCGGCTGAAGTCCTGGTCGGCGGTCGCCGGCCTGCACGCGGCGGCCGGCCCGCCCGGCGCCCAGCCCCCGGCCGCGCTCGACCCGGTGGCGCTCGCCGCCGCCGCCGACGTGCTGGCCCAGGCGTGGACGTGGTCCCGCCTGCGCGACGACCCGGCGGTGGCCGACGTGCCCGGCCCGCCACCGTCGCCCGACCTGGCGGCATGGATGGACGACGGCATGTGGGCGCGGTGGCTGCTGTCGCGCCTGCCGGCTGCCGATGACCTCATGGCCGCTGTGCGCGCGCTGCTGCCGCCGGTGCTGGCCGACGGCGTCGACCTCGTGGCGGGTGAGGTGTGGGCATAGCCGTGTGGGCGTCAGCCGCCCAAGGCGTCGGCCAGCTGGCGCTGGGCCTCCACCGGGAACGTCGCCCAGTCGTAGATCGAGGCGCCGACGGCGCCTCCCGCGTCGGCGGCGGCCACGAACCCGGCCACGTCGTCGGGCGTGGTCTCCTCGGCCAGGCCGCCGATGGCGTGCACCGGGGCGTCGTCGCCCAGGTGGTCCGCCAGGCGCTGCAGGTTCTCGGTCGTGTAGGTCGCGGCGTCGCGGTAGCCCGACGCCGCCGTGCGTTGCGTCCAGTACCCCATGGGCAGCCAGGCGTCGTACAACGGCGCCAGTTCGTCCCAGGGGAAGCCGGGCCAGAAGGCCGGGTTCACGACCTCGATCTGTACCGGGGGCAGCACGATCGCCCCCAGCGCGTCGTCGCCCACGGCGTCGCGCAACCGCTGCGACAGCTCCACCAGGCGGGCCGAACGCTCGGCGGCGTCACCGACCGACTCCGTCCATTCGATGTCCACCGCCACCCCGTCGAAGCGGTGGCCAAGCACGTCGAACTCGGCGATGGCCCGCAGGTGGTCGAGGTCGCGGGCCACGTCGCCGAAGCGGGGCACGTACCAGCCGACCACGCGCAGGCCGCGCTCGTGGGCCCGCACCAGGAAGCGCGCCGCCAGCTCCGGATCCTCCAGCTCGGCCGCGCCCTCCTGGTCGTCGCGGGCCACCTGCAGGTACAGCGTCTGCACGCCCGCATCCGCCATCGCGTCGACGGCTGCCGGCGTGACGGCCGCCTCCCCCACCGCACCACGGGTGTCGAAGACGTCCACCCAGGCGCCAGCCCCCTCGTACGCGGTCAGGTTGCGCTCGGCCGGTGCGGGCGCCCGCAGCAGGGCGGGCACGGCCGCCAGGCCGGCTCCCCCGGTGTCGTCGTCGCCCACGGCGTGCACGACCACGGCCACGAGCTGCACCGTGGCCAGGGTGGCCACCAGGGCGATGCCCGCCAGGGCGACGAGGCGTCTACGCATCGCGTCAGCCGAGCGCGCCGGCCTGGCGCAGCTCGTTCACCCGGGCGTCGTCGTAGGCGAGCACCTCGCGCAGCACCTCGTCGGTGTGTTGGCCCACCGTGGGCGCCTTGGTGGGCACGACGGGCACCTCGTCGAGCAGCTTGATGGGGGACGGCAGCTGATCGGCGCCCAGGGCCTCGTGCGGGTAGAACGGCATGCGGTGCCGGAACTGGGGGTCGCCGGCCAGCGTCTGCGGGGTGTTGACCGGCGCGATCGGCGTGTTGTGCTCGTCGCCGAACGCGACCCACTCGGCGGTGGTTCTCCCGCGGAAGATGTCGCGCAGCTCGGCCTGCATCTCGCGGTTGCCGGGGGCGTGGTCGGCGAACTTGGCACCGGGCCAGCGCTCGAACATGTCCGTCCGGTCCACACCTGCGCAGAAGTTCTGCCAGAACTCGCGCTCCGACGCCTGGAACAGCACGAAGCCATCCTTCGACTCGTAGATCTGGTAGCGCACCCCGTGGCGCATCCCCGCCGTTCCGGGGGCGCGTCGCTCGTAGTTGTCCGACTTGTTGCCCGTGACTTCTGTCTCAGGCCGCTCGTAGGCCTTCCACGTCTCGCTGCGGTACCAGTCCATGGCGGCGGCCGCGTCCGACTGGGCGATCTCCATGCGGCAACCGTGCCCCGTCGCGCGGGCGCGGACGATCCCGGCGAGGATGCCGAGGGCGCCGAACAGAGGGCCGGCGTGGATGCCCATCGACGGGTGCTCGGGGATGTACGCGAACCCTTCGTCGTCGATGCCCGGGTTCACCAGGCCGGCCCAGGTGTCGTAGGCCACGCCGTGGCTCGGCATGTCCTTGTAGGGGCCCGTCATGCCGTAGCCCGAGATCGTGATGAACACGACGGCGGGGTTGATCTCCCGCAGCGCGCCGTAGCCCACACCCCGGCGCTCGAGGCCCCCGGGGCGCATGGCCTCGACCACGGCGTCAGCACCTCTGACCAGGTCGAGGAACACCTCGCGGCCCGCGTCGGTGCGCAGGTCCAGCGTGACCGAGCGCTTGCCCCGGCTCAGGTGCAGGTGCATGAGCGACACGCCCTCGACGATGGGCCACGTCATCTCTCGGATGTAGTCGCCCGACGGCGGCTCGACCTTGATCACGTCGGCGCCCAGGTCGGCCAGGTGCGTCGTGATGGCGCCGGGGCCGAGCATCGAGCACTCGATGATGCGGACACCGGCCAGGGGCGGTCGCTCGCTGCGCTCGCTCACGTCTGGGCTCCTCTCGCGTGCGGGTCGCAACGATCATCGCATAGGGTCTGACACACCGTCAGATCTTGCGATCGGCCTCAATGCCACACGGGCCCTGCGCGGCGATCTACGGTGTCAGCCGCTGGGTCAGGGGCAACCACTGGGGGTCCCCCACTGTCACCCAACGTTGCGAAATCATGTCAATCGTGACAAACTCCTTTCACCAACCGCATAGGACGGCACGCGCTGGGGCGCCCCTGGTTGCTCTTCCCTCTCTAATTCCGCATCCAACGCGCGCGCCGACGGAAGGAGACCGCCACTGATGTCCCCTCGGACTGACCACCCTCCCAGAAGCGACGACGACCCGACGCGCAGCAAGTCCGCGCGCCGAGCCGTACTCGGCGGCATCGCCGGCCTCGCTCTGCTGGTGGGGCCCGTCGCCCTGGCCAACGTCATCGTCCCCGGTGACGACGAGGGCGACCAGGTCGAGGCCGCCGCCGAGTCGGAGACCTCGCTCGTCGCGCTGCGCCGCAGCGCGACCGAGGCCGACGAGGCTCGGGCACAGGGCCTGGCGTCGATGCGCACCACCACGACGCTCCCGCCCACCACGACCACCACGGCGCCGCCCACCACCACGACCACCGAGGCGCCCACCACCACCACGACCGAGGCGCCTGCTCCCGAGCCTCCCGCCGAGGACCCGGCCCCGCCGGACACCGGTGGCGGCTTCGGCGACCCGGGCGACTACGCCACGTGGGACGCCCTCGCCGACTGCGAGTCGGGTGGCAACTGGGCCACCAACACGGGCAACGGCTACTACGGCGGCCTGCAGTTCTCGGCCAGCACCTGGCAAGCCGTCGGCGGCTCGGGCCTGCCGAGCGACCACTCGCGCGAGACGCAGATCCACTTCGGCCAGATCCTCCAGGCCCGCTCGGGCTGGGGCCAGTGGCCGCACTGCAGCAGCCAACTGGGCCTGGGCTGACGCCCTGACCCGTCGCAGGGTCAGGTCACAACCGAACAAGCTCGACCGAGGGCGGTGTCGCTGGGGCACCGCCCTCGGCGCGTCTCAACGGGGCGAGCGCGGCGCCCGGCAGACGAACAGCCCGGTGTCCTTGCTCACGCGCAGGCGACCGCCGCCGGCCGCGAACCGGGCGCGCACCGCGTCCACCACGCGCTCCTGCTGCACGGCGTCGGCGTCCTCGACCGGTGGCGTCGACGAGAGGTACTCGATGACATCGTCGGGGTCGCGGCAGTCGAGTCGGTCACGGTACGGGCGCCACTCGACGGCCGCGAACGACGCCGGCAGGACCTGTGCCCCCGCCGACGCACCGAAGGTGGACGTGAGCACGTCGGCCAACGGCTCCCCGAACACCTCGCGGCGGATCTGGTGGAGCTCGGTCAGGTGGTCCTCACCGACGCACGCCACGACGAGCGTCCCATCGGGCCGCAACACCCGGGACATCTCGCCGACCGCCCTGCGGGTGTCGGGCACGTGGTGGAGCACGTAGTTGGCCACCACCACGTCGAACGAGGCCGACCGGAACGGCAGCTCCTGAGCGTCGGCCACCCGCGCCGAGGTGCGGCGGTAGCGGCCGAGCGACCCCACCCGCTCGATCGCCTCGGCGACCATGCCCGGCGACAGGTCGGTGAGGGTCAGGTCGAGGTCGCCGGGCAGGCGGGCGGCGGCCTCGGCCCACATCCACCCCGCCCCGCACCCCACCTCGAGCACCCGCGCCCCGGCCGGCCAGTCCACCTGGGTGGCCAGCCACGGGAACCACGCGACGGACGCGGTGCCGTACTTGACGTGCAGGCGGGCGCGCGCCGCGAGCCGCGAGCTGTCGCGGTACTGGACGTCACGCAGGTACGCCTGGGCGCTTCCCGCGACTCGCTGGTCGCGTCCCCCCATCAGGACGACCGTAGTCGCTGCAGACCTCAGTAGCGCAGGCCAGGCGCACGGGTGCCGAACACGTCGGTGTTGAGCCGAGTGCCCAACGTCGACGCGTCCCAGCGCTTGCCGCCGTTGCCGATGCTGGGGCCGTCGGTCCAGCCCCGCATCCAGATGATGTTCTCGGCCACGGCGCGGATGACCTGGCCGGTGACGTGTTGGGCCTCGTCCGAGGCCAGCCAGGCGACGACGGGCGACGACACGGCCGGGTCCATGGGGTTCCACTCACCGTCGTCGAGGTCGTCGGCCTCGATGACGGCGGGTGAGCCGGGCATCGTGGCGGTGATGCGGGTGGCGCCGGCGGGGCCGATGGCGTTGACGGTGACGCCAAGCTTGTACAGCTCGAGGCTGAGCGTCTGGGTCAGGCCGGCGATGGCCGCCTTGGCCGTGGCGTAGTTGGTCTGGCCGAAGTTGCCGACCAGCCCGGCGCCCGAGGTGGTGTTGATGATCCGACCGGTGAACGTCTCGCCGGCCTTGGCGCGCGCCCGCCAGTGCCTGGCCGCCCAGTGCGACGGGCCCCATGTGCCCTTGATGTGCACCCGAAGAACGGCGTCGAAGTCGTCGGCGGACATGTTCCAGATCGCGCCGTCGCGGACGATACCGGCGTTGTTGACCAGGACGTCGAGCTGACCCCACTCGTCGACGGCCTGGGCGATCATGCGCCCGGCGCCCTCGTGGTCGGACACGTCCTCGTAGTTGGCGACGGCGACGCCGCCCCGCGACTCGATGATCTTGACGGTGAGGTCGGCGTCCTTGGACGCACCCTCGCCGCCGACGGTGCCACCCAGGTCGTTGACCACGACCTTGGCCCCGTGCTTGGCCAGCTCCATCGCATGGCCCCGGCCGATGCCGTGCCCTGCGCCGGTGACGATGGCGACCTTGCCGTCGAGCAGCCCCATGACTCTCCTCAGTCCAACAATCTGACGTCGTGTCAGATTCTACGGGGCGGGGCTGGGCGCCCGCGAATCAGCGCGCGGTCAGAACGCCTCGACCGCGGCGACGATCTCCTCGGCGACGTCGACCTCGGTGCGTTCGAGGCTGAGCGACACGACCCGGATGACCGACAGCGCCGTGAGCCAGGCTCCGAACAGGGCACGCTCGGCACCGAGCTCGGCCACCACCCCGTCGATCGGCGGGCGCACCCCGCCGGCGGTCGACGCGGCCAGCGTGAGCATGCGGGCCAGGATGTCGATGTTGTCGGCCGGCACCGCACCATCGAGCGCCAGCCGGTCGAGCAGCTCGACCTGGTCGTAGGCCTCGTCGGTCTCGGCCACCATGCGGCGCAACGCCACGGCTGCGCTGTCGAGCAGGCCGCCCGTCACCTCCTCGGCGCCCAGCTCGGTGACGGCGTTGCGCAGCACCAGAGCCGCCTGCGCGGGCTCGTGCTCGATGACCTGGGTCTCGATCGCGTCACGGAGAGCATGGGGGAGATCCATGGCCGCGCAGCCTAGGTCTCCTCGGGCGGCTCGACAGGGGCAGCGCGGAGGAAGACCGCCAGCGTGGTCCCCAACGGCACCGGAGCCTGCGCGGCAACGTGGTCGCGCAGATCGTCCATAGACACGTCGCCGTCGTACGCGAGCAGCGTCGCGCCCGGGTCGGCGGCGAGCCCGGGGATGGCCTCGGCCGTGGCGACGACCAGGTGGGCACGCCGCGGGACGCCGTCGTCCATGCGGTGCTCCCCCGCCGCCGAGTCGCCCTCGACCATGCGGCCGTCGATGCCCCGACGCTCGAGCTGGAGCAGCAACCCCAGGCTGTAGGTCGCCGACTCGAAGGTCGCCGGCCCTTCCACCAGCACCGGGCCCTCGCCGGGCGGCAGCCCGTCGACCACAGCCGCGATCACCGCCTCGACCCGCTCGGACTCCTCGGGCTGCGGCCGGCCCGCGTCGACGTGGGCCACCGACCCGACGACCGCCAGCACCGCCAGCGCCACCAGCGTCAGCGGCATCAGCACTCGTCGCTCGAGCCCGGGGCGCCAGCTCGTCACCGCGGACCATCCCGCCCACCCCACGATCACACCGGCGACCATGCCGAGCACCCGGGCCCACCCGACGCGGTACTCGTAGACCGGGCCGACGGTGCGCGCGGTCGCCACGATGCCGACGACCGTGGCCACCAGCCAGACTCCGATCAGCCGGCCCGCCCCCGCGGGCCGGCGCCGCCACAGCACGTATCCGGCCCCGACCACGACGAGCAGCAGCACGGGGACCATCGGCTCGTAGAGGTACACGGGCTCGTTGACGAGGCCCACGCCCCGCTCGCCGAACAGCCACTCGGGCGGCAGGCCGAACTGTGCGCTCACCAGCCGCCAGCCCGTGAGGAACCCGCGGGGCGCCTCGCGCGCGACGCCGCCCTCGCGGAACCACTCGAGGGCCGCGCCCAGGTTGCCGCGGTCGCCCGTGATCTGCTGGACGACCGGCGGGAGCCACATCAGCGACGCGATCGCCACCGCCGCCGACGCCGGCGCCGCCAGAGTGCGCAAGCCGGGCGCGGACCGGTCTCGGCGAGCCTGCACGGCCGTCGACACGACGAGCCAGCCGGCGCCGAACACCACCAGGGGCAGCGCCAGGGCGACATAGCCGATGTGGGTCTGCGCCACGAACGAGGCCACGAACACGGCGACGGGCAACGCCCACCGGTCGCGGCAGGTCAGCGCCCATGTGAGGAAGACCAGCAGGCCATAGGGCAGCACGGTGACGTACGGGTTCCACGGCAGCCGCACCTCGTCGGGGCCGAGCGACCGCATGAGCAGCGCGCAGCCCAGGAGCGTGACGAGCATGAGGCCGGCACCGCCGCGCCGGCGGGCGACGAACGCCATGCCGGCCACCGAGGCACCGTTGATCAGCAACGCGCCCACGTCCACGGCCGACGAGGCGCTGCCCAGCAGCCGGTAGGGCAGGGCGAGCAGGTAGTAGAGCGCCGGCCCGGGATGGTGCCAGCCGTCGCGAGAGTACGGCCCGACCTCGACCGCGTACCGGCCGACGTCGCGGGTGACGAGCTCGGTCGCGGCGAGGTCGCCGATGGGCGCGTAGCTGCCGTGTCCCACGCGTAGCGCGAGCGCCGAGACGGCCAGCGGGACCAGGGCGAGGGCGACCGCGAGCCGGAGGACTGTGGCCGTCCGCATGCGCCGGACCTTAGCCATGCGAAGTGTCGGCCTAGGTTGGCAGGGTGCCCGCACGTGAGCCTGCCGTCATCGAGTTCAACGAGGAGCGACGGTCGCCCGTCGTCAGTCGCATGGAAACCATGGCCGCGGCCGGATCGGGGTGGATCAACCTGTCACCGGGGCTCGATGTCGACGTGCCCCCGCCCACCCGCTCAGGGCTCGCGGCGCTGCTGGGCAGTCGGGGCCCGACGGTGCCGTTGGGCACGTGGTCTCCGGCCCACCGCCGCGACCCGGCGACGGTGGGCATCCACCACGGTGAGGGCACGAAAGCCGTCGCTCAGCTGGCGGAACGGGGCGTGCTGCTGCCCGACGGCTGGCGCCGGCTGCAGGACCACCCGAAGCGCGGGCTGGTCCTGGTCCCGACGCCGGCTGCGTCGGCCGCCGAGCTCGACGAGGTGCTCGCCTGGCTGCTGCGGGCGACGGGCGCCCTCTGCCCCGTGCGTCGCACCGGCGAATGGCGCGCCTACTGCTACGCAGGCTGACCGTCCTTCTCGGCGGTCTGGCGCGCCCAGCGGTAGTCGGCCTTGCCGGACGGCGAGCGGACCACGGCGTCGACCACGACCAGGCGCTTCGGCGCCTTGTAGCTGGCCATCGTCGCCTTGCAGTGGGCGGCCAGCTCCGCCAGCGTGGGCGTGGTGCCGGGCACCGGCTGCACCACCGCGGTGACCGCGCTGCCCCACCGGTCGTCGGCCACGCCCACGACGAGGCAGTCGTAGACCGACGGGTGGGCCTTGAGCGTGCCCTCGACCTCTTCGGGGAAGACCTTCTCGCCCCCGGTGTTGATGGTGACCGAGCCCCGGCCCAGCAGCTCGATGGCGCCGTCGGCGCCGACCGTGGCCATGTCACCCGTGACCAGCCAGCGCTCGCCATCGCGCTCGACGAAGGTGGCCGCGGTCTTGTCGGGGTCGTTGTGGTACCCGAGCGGCAGGCGCCCCCCGGCCAGGACCTGCCCGGCCACCCCGGAACCGGGGACGACCTCGACGCCGTCGGCGTCCACGACGATGGTGGGCTTGGTCGGCTGGTCGAAGCGCACCATGCTCGACCCGACCGGACGGTCGCCCGCCGCCACCCGCATCGCCCCCTGGGTGCCGGCCTCGGACGACCCGAACCCGTCGGTGACCATCACGTGGGGCAGCGTGGCGAAGACCCGCTCGCGGGTGGCGGCCGCCATGGGCGCACCGCCGTTGGAGAACGAGAACAGCGACGAGGCGTCGTACGGCTTGCCGGCCGCGAGCGCCCTGTCCCAGGCGTCGAGCAGGGGGCGGGCCACCGCGTCGCCCACCACGGTCATCAGGTTGACCTTCTCGGCCGCCACCGCCCGCCACACGGCGTCCGGGTCGAGCGAGCCGGGCATGAGCACGACCTTGCTGCCGGCGAAGAGCCAGGAGAACGAGGTCCACTGGGCGGCGGCGTGCATCATCGGCGCCAACGGCAGGTAGCAGATGGGCTGCTCGGTGATGCGGGAGGGCAGCTCGTCCGGACGATCGACCGCGCCGTGCATGCGCATGGGGTCGCCACCGCCGATGCACGAGTAGAAGGCGTCGACATGGCGCCACACCACGCCCTTGGGCATGCCGGTCGTACCGCCCGTGTAGATGATGTAGCGGTCGTCGTCGCCGCGACCGGGGACTGTGGGCCGCTCCGCCGGCGACGAGGCCAGGGCGGCGTCGTAGTCGTCGCCGGTGACCAGGGTGAACCGCACGTCGGGCAGGTCGCCGGCGACGGACTGCACGGTGGCCAGCAGCGACGGCTGGGTGAGCACGGCCACCGAATCGCTGTTGTCGAGCAGGTAGCGCAGCTCGTCGGTCACGTAGCGGTGGTTGACGTTGATGGTGACGGCCCGCAGCTTCCAGGCCGCCAGCATCGTCTCGACGTACTCGGGGCAGTTCTCGAGGTAGAGAGCCACGTGGTCGCCGGGGCCGATGCCCAGGGACACCAGGTGGTTGGCGAGCCGGTTGGCCCGGTCCTCGAGCTGTGCGTAGGTGCGGCGGCGATCGCCGACCACGAGCGCCTCGCGCTCGGGCACGGCGTCCGCCGCCATCTCCCACACATCGGCCATGTTGAACGTGCGCGGCACGCCCATCAGAGTAGAGAAGCCGCCTCGCGCCGGTACCGGGTGGTCGAGTGCTCCGGATCGGTGTCGAACTGCGGGATGACATCGCGGCCGAACAGCTCCATCGACCCGACGACGACCTCGGTCGGCAGCGTGTTGGTGGTGGGGCTGAAGGTGAGCTGGTCGAAGCCCAGGTCGACCCAGCGCTTCACGGAGCGGGCGCAGTCGTCGGGGTCACCCACGGCGATGTAGCCCTCGGCCGACAGCTGCTCGACCTGCTCGGGCGTGGGCTCCGGGATCTTCTCGGGCCACTCGGGCAGGTGCTTGGGACGGGGCACGTTGTCGAGCCAGTGGTAGGCCAGCGTCGAGTAGTAGTTCATGCCCATGTTCGAGGCGGTCTCGAAGGCCTTGTCGCGGTCCTCCATGCACAGCATGTTGGTGACACCCATGATGTTGTCGTTGACGTAGTCACCGACGGGCGTGGCGTTGACGATGGCCGACTTGTACGCCTTGAGCAACGGCTCCATGTCGGTGGGCCGGCCGATCGAGAAGCAGAACACGCCCAGGCCCAGCTCGCCGGCCTCGGTGAAGGTGCCGGGGCTGCCGCCCGCCACCCACATGGCCGGGTGCAGCGGGCCGTTGGGCTTGGGGAACACCTTGCGCTCGGGCATGCGGAAGAACTCGCCGTCGTAGCTGTAGGGCGCGTCCTTCCACATCTTCGGGATCTCGCGGATCGTCTCGCGCCACATGGCCTTGGTGATGTCGACGCTGGGGATGTCGAAGCCCAGCACCTCGGTGCTCGACGACCCGCGGCCGGTACCGAACTCGAAGCGGTTGTTCGTCAGGTGGTCGAGGAGGGCGACGTTCTCGGCGATGCGCTGCGGCTTGTTCACCGGCGGCGTGATGTTGAAGATGGCCGACCCCAGGTGCACCCGCTCGGTCTGGCCGGCGCAGTAGCCGAGGAACGCCTCGGGCCCGGGCATGTGGCTGTACTCGTCGAGGAAGTGGTGCTGGGGGCACCACACGTACTTGAAGGCGTTCTTGTCCGCCGCCTTGGCGATCTCGATGTTGCGGAAGATGCGCTTGTGCTCCGCGTGGGGGTCTGCATCGCGCTCGAACTGCGGCACGAACAGCTGGGCGAAGACGCCGAACTCCATGGGACTGACTCCTTGGCTTTCAGGATCCGGACACCGCGAGCACGCCGCGGTTGAGCTTGCCGTGGTGCATGTCAGTCGAGCGCCTGGTTGATCTCGTCGAGGGGGTAGCTGGCTGACCAGCTCGTCGAGCATCAGGCGGCCGTCCTTGTAGAGCTCGACGAACAGCGGGATGTCGTGGTGCGGCCGGGTCGACGCCGTAGCGGCAGCCCAGGATCGACTTGTCGTTGTAGAGGTCGTTGACCACGAAGCTGGCCTCGGTGCCCAGCTTGGGCACGCCCAGCAGCATGCAGCGTGCCGCCCCAGTCGAGCAGGGTCGACGCCCTGGCGGATGAGGGCCGGGTGGCCGACGCACTCGAACACGTGGTCGACGCCGTTGGGCAGACCGCGGTCCTTGACGGCGGCGACCGTGTCGTCGACCGCGACGCCGTCGACGAAGTGGGTGGCGCCGAACAGGCGGGCCACCGCCTCCTTGCGGGGTTGGTGTCGATCGACGATGATCGGCCGGCCGCGGAGAGCGGGCCCCTGGATGGCAGAGGCCGATGCCGCCCACGCCGATGACCACGACGGACTGGCCGTGGCTGGACCTTGGCCCGGTTGAGCACGGCGCCGACGCCGGTCAGCACGGCGCAGCCGATGAGGCACGCCGACGCTGAGCGGCACGTCCGGGTCGATGACGACGGCCTGGGTCTCGTTGACCACGACCTGCTTCGGTGAACACACCCGTGTTGGCGAACTGGAACGCCTTCTCGCCGCCCACGGTGAAGGGCCGGCTGCAGCTTGCCCATGGTGTCGCGGCAGTGCGTGGGCTGGCCGCGGTCGCAGGCGTCGCACCGCCCGCAGTTGCCCAGCGTGGTGAGCACGACGTGGTCGCCCACCTTCACCTTGGTGACCGCGTCGCCGACCTCCTCGACCACCCCGGCGCCCTCGTGGCCCAGGACCACGGGCGTGGGGAACGGGATGGTGCCGTCGATCACGCACACGTCGCTGTGGCACAGGCCCGCGGCGTGGATGCGCACCCGCACCTCGTGCGGGCCGCGGGTCGCGCACCTCGACGTCGTCGCGCACCTCGAGCTGCGCCGGTCCAGACGATCGCCTTCACCGGTCCCCCTCTGTGGCGGCCCGGTCGTCGGCCCGGTCATCCGGGCCAGACGATCGACTGCAGCTCGCTGTAGGCGTGCAGGCCCGAAGACTGCCGCCGTCGCGGCCGACGCCGCAGAACTTGAAGCCGCCGAACGGGGCCTCGTGGTTGCGCTGGGCGGTGTTGATGCCGACGTTGCCCGAGCGCAGGAGCTTGGCGACGGCCATCGCACGCCTCGGGCGGTGTCGCCGGAGAACACGTAGTCGTACAGGCCGAAGTCGGTGCCGTTGGCCAGGGCGACGCCCTCGTCCTCGTCGTCGAAGGGCAGCACCACGACGACCGGGCCGAAGATCTCCTCCTGCACCACCGTCATGTCGGGCTTGCAGTCGGCGAGGAGGGTCGGCGCGACGTAGAAGCCGGTCTCGATGTCGGGACGCTCGCCGCCGGCGAGCAGCGTGCCGCCCTCGTCGACGCCCGGCTGGACGTAGCCCTCGACGCGGTCGCGGTGGGCGCCGGTGATGACCGGGCCGACCACGGTGTCGGGCTCCAGCGGGTCGCCGACCTTCAGGCGCCCGGCCACGGCCTGCAGCCCGGCGACGAGCTGGTCGTAGATGCCGCGTTGGGCGACGACCCGCGTGGGCGCCGTGCAGATCTGCCCGGAGTGGAAGGCCCACACGCTGGCGATGGTCGCCGACGGCGGTCGTGAGATCGGCGTCGTCGAACACGATGGCCGACGCCCTTGCCGCCGAGCTCCAGGAGCAGGCGCTTCATGTCGCGCCCGGCCACCTCGCCGATGCGCTGACCGACCGCGGTCGAGCCGGTGAAGCTGATCATGTCGACGTGCGGCGAGGCCGACGAGGGCCTCGGCGCCGCGTCTGCGCCGCTGCCGGTGACGACGTTGACCACGCCGGGCGGGAACCCGGCCTCGACTCGAACAGCGTCGGCGACATCCGGATGCACGGCGAGCGGGTCCTGGGGCGCCGGCTTGACGACGACCGTGTTGCCCATCGCCAGCGCCGGGCCGACCTTGCCGGCCATGTTGATCAGCGGGAAGTTGTACGACGTGATGGCAGCCGACGACGCCGACCGGCCGCCGCTCGACCACCGTGCCCAGCGATCCCGCCGGGGGCCAGCGGGGTCGTCGGCATGACTCGCGGGCGGCAGCGGGATGGCGATCGGCTCGACGCGCCGCGGGCGTAGCGGCGGAAGCGGGTCGATGGTCTGGCGGCACCTGCATCGTCTTGGCGACCCGCATGGTGGCGCCGGTCTCGGCCTGCACCAGCGGCACCAGCTCGTCGGCCTGGTCGGCCAGGATGTCGGCGAGGCGGGCCAGCAGCTCGCTCCGATGCTGTGGCGTGGTGCGGCTCCACGCGGGGAACGCCTCGGCCGCGGCCCGCGTGGCGGCGGTGACCTGGTCGACCGACACCTCGGGCGCCTGGCCCACCACCTCTTCGGTGGCCGGGTTGACGATGTCGTAGGTGCCGCGAGCGCCGGCCGCCCGGTCGCCCCCCACGAGGACTGCGTAGTCGTCGTCGCTCACGACCCTGAGACTAGAACGTGTTCTAATTCCGGGCAAGCCGGACACTGTCGAGCGAGTCCTGTCGAGGCAATGGCCAGAGCGACGCCGACGGGCGACTCGGCGACCGGTCACCCGGAGTCGGTGGGCACCGCCTCCATCTCGGCGCGTTCCTTCTCGAGGAGTTGGTTCTCCTCGTAGACGGCGGTGACGATGGCGCGGGCGTCGTCCTCGAGGGTGTGACGCGCCCGCAGCAGCAGGAGCAGGCCCAGGATCACCGGCGGGAAGGTCAGGTAGAAGGCGGCGACCAGCGAGCCCGTGAGGGACGAGACCCCGCCCACCAGCACCGGGGCCAGCGCCGCGCCGAACACCGAGGTCGTGAGGGCCATCGCCGACGCTCCCACGCCCCGCGAGTCGGGCGGGACCACGTCGAGCATCGATGCCCGCAGCCCCGGCGCTGCCCCGGCCGCGGCGACGACCCCCACGAACTGCAGGGCGACACGCACACCCACCGGTTCCAGGGCGAACGAGAGCATGAACAGCAGCGCGCACAGCACCGACGACCACACCACGATCACGATGCGACCACCCATCCACTTGTGGTGGTACCGGTCGGAGAACGCGCCGCCTGCCAACGTGCCGATCACGCCCCCCACGCCCAGGAGCCCGCCGGTGACCGCGGTCGCCTGGGTGACGGTCATGCCCGAGTACCGCTCGTGGTAGATCGCCAGCCACGTCGAGATGCCGGCCACCGTGAACAGCAGCGCCGCCACGCCCACCAGCACGTAGCGCATGGTGCGGATGCCGAAGATCATGCGGAGCTGGCTGGCCAGCTCGGTCGCCGCCAGCCGGGCGAACTGGCGCGGGCTCAGGCCCTCGGCTCCCGACGGGCGGTCGTCGACCCGCGGGGGCAGGGCGGCGATGTCGTCCCAGCTCATCGTCTCGGGCAGCTCGGCCTCGCCCCGTCGGGGCTCGCGCAGGCGGAACACGGCGAGCGCGACGACGGCTCCCGGCACGCCCACGACGGCGAACGCCCACCGCCACCCCAGGGCCTCGCCCACCCAGCCGCCGAGCGCGAGCCCGATGCCGCCGCCGAGGAAGAAGCTGACCTGCTGGAGCGAGAACACCCGCCCGCGCATGCGGGACGGGAAGCTGTCGCCCAGGTACGACGTCGACGCCGGGTCGTCGACCGCCTGGCCGATGCCCATGGCGGCCCGGGCCAGGAGCAGGTTGACGTAGTTGACGGCGGTGGCGGACAGCAGGATGAGGCCGCTCCAGCTCAGCAACGTCCACCCGATCACCCGTGTGCGGCGGTAGTGGTCGGCGACCCAGCCGGCGGGGATGGTGGCGACGGCGCTCACCACCACGAACACGGACGAGATGAGCCCGAGTTGCGTGTCGCCCAGGTGCCACTCGTCCTGGAGGATCGGCAGGACGCCGCGGGCGACCGACACGTCGATCTGGTCGACCAGGCTGACGAGGGCCATGACCACGAGCGGCACCAGGGGGAAGCGGCGAGCGGCACCGCCGTCACCGTCGCCCCTCGTCATCTCCGCAGATCCCACGATCGGCTCCCTCCCCCGCGGACACTACTCGCATCAGCCATGCAAGAACTGGCGTGCCGGGCGCGAAGCCACGCAGCAGCCTGACCGGCCGGCGGTTCCCACGGACTAGAACGTGTTCTACAGTCGGGGCATGACCACCGACGGGCCTGACATCCCGAAGATCATCTCGGTCGACGACCACGTGGTCGAGCCGCCCGACCTGTGGACCAACCGCCTGCCCGCCAGGTACCAGGAGGTGGGGCCGCGGGTCGTGCGCGACCGGGCCAGGTTCAGCTTCACCGGTGGCGTCTTCAGCTACGAGAAGGGCGTGCCCGACGGCGAGTGGTGCGACTGGTGGCTCTACGACGAGCTCGTCTACCCCTTCCCCAAGCTGTCGGCCGCCGTCGGGTTCGACGAGCTGGATGTCACGCCCACGACGTTCGACGACATCCGCCCCGGCTGCTGGATCCAGTCCGAGCGCCTGGCGGACATGACGGCCAACCACGTCGAGGCGTCCATCTGCTTCCCCAACACGCTCCCCCGCTTCTGCGGGCAGACGTTCTACGAGCAGGGAGTCAAGCGCGAGGGCGGCGACCCCGAGCTCGCGCTGCTGTGCGTCAAGGCCTACAACGACTGGATGATCGACGAGTGGTGCGGCGGCGACGGGAAGGGTCGGCTCATCCCCCTGACGATGATCCCGCTGTGGGACCCCGATCTGGCGGCCGCCGAGGTCCGGCGATCGGCCGACCGGGGCAGCCACGCCGTCGCGTTCTCCGAGAACCCGCACCCGCTCGGGCTGCCGTCGATCCACACCGACCACTGGGACCCGTTCTTCACCGCCTGCCAGGAGACCGAGACCGTCGTGTGCATGCACATCGGCTCGTCGTCCCGCATGCCGGCCACGTCGCCCGACGCCCCGTTCATCGTGTCGTCGACGCTCACGTTCCAGAACGCCATGGGCTCGATGCTCGACTACATCTTCTCGGGCACGCTCGAACGGTTCCCGACGCTGAAGATCGCCTACTCCGAGGGCCAGGTGGGGTGGATGCCCTACGTGCTCGAGCGAGCGGACAAGCTGTGGGCCGAGCGCAGCGACAACAGCTTCGGCACGTCGCTGCCCAACCCGCCCACCAGCTACCTCCCCGGGCGCATCTACGGCTGCATCTTCGACGACGAGACCGGGCTCAAGAACCGCGACGCCGTCGGCATCGATCAGATCTGCTTCGAGACCGACTACCCGCACGCCGACTCGACGTTCCCGCACTCGAAGAAGGTGGCCACCGACATCTGTGCGCAGGCCGGGCTGGACGAGACAGAGACCTACAAGCTGCTGCGGGGCAACGCCATCACGGCGTTCGGCCTGGAGCGCTTCGGCATCACCGAGTGAGGGACATGGAACGCGAAGCAGACTGGGACCTGGGCGGCGAGATCGCGCTCGGCAGCGCGCTGTTCACGCTGGTCGAGCCGCACCAGGGCCACGAGGTGTCCTACAACCGCTGGTACGAGCGGGACCACTTCTACGCCGGGTGCATGAACGGCCCGTTCTACTTCTCGGGCCGGCGGTGGGTGTGCACCAAGGACCTCAAGGACCAGCGCATCGGCGGCAAGGACCCGCTGTTCGGCGACGACCGGCTGGGCTCGTACCTGGCGCTGTACTGGACGCCCAAGGGACGGTTCCGCGACAACACCGACTGGTCGACCCGGCAGGTGCACTGGTTGCACGCCAACGGTCGCATGTTCGCCGAGCGCGACCACATCCACACGCTGCTCTACATCTACAAGGGCGCTGAGGACCGCGACGCCGACGGCGTGCCCGCCGAGCTGGCGCTCGACCACCCGTTCCGTGGCCTGGGCGCGGTGATCGTCGAGCCGACGGGCGACGAGCCCGTGGCCCGGCCCACGCTGCCCGCCGGCGGGTCGGTGGCCCTGGTGCTGAGCTTCCGCGGCGTGCCCCTGCCACCGGACGCACCGGTGTCACAGCCCGGCACCGACGGAGCGGACCGGCGCGAGTTGCAGCTCTGGTTCGCCGACGCCGAGCCGGAGGAGTGGTGGGTCGCGGTTGGCGATTACGCCGACACGGTGTCCGAGGCGAGCGCCGGGTCGGTGCGCTGGGCATCGCCGTTCATCCCCACGATCCCCGGCACGGACCGCTACACCGACCAGCTCTGGTAGCTGTCACTCGCCCACCCAGCAGCCCGCGAGGTGGTCGTCGACGACGCCGGCCGACTGCATGAGGGCGTAGGCCACGACGGGCCCGACGAAACGGAACCCGCGCTGGCGCAGCGCCTTGGCGAGGGCCCTGGACGACTCGGTCTGGCTCGGGATCTCGCCGAGCGAGGCGTAGCGGGCCGCCGGCCTCTCGTCGGACCCGGGCTCCGGCGCGAACGAGAACAGCAGGTCGACCAGCGTCTCGCCCTGGTCGTGCATGGCCACGAGGGCACGGGCGTTGGCGATGGCGGCGTCGATCTTGGCCCGGTTGCGCACGATCGAGGCATCGGCCATGAGCCGGGCGACATCGTCGTCGCCGTACCGAGCAACGATCGCGGGGTCGAAGCCGCCGAACGCCGCGAAGAACGCCGGTCGCTTGCGCAGGATGGTGAGCCAGGAGAGGCCCGACTGGAAGAACTCGAGGCACAGCAGGCCGAAGAGCGCGTGCTCGTCGCGCAGCGGACGGCCCCACTCGTCGTCGTGGTAGGCCGTGTACAGGGGGTCGCCCGCGCCCCAGGCGCAGCGGATGCGGCCGTCGTCGCCCCGCACGAGGCCGGCCCCGGGATCGATGCCGCTCATGGGAGTGGAGCCAGCGTGAACAGTCGTGGTTGCCATGCCCCGAACGGTACCCAGGGGGTGTGACAAGCAAGGTCAGCCACGGGCGTTCCCGGTGAACGACCAGGCGGCCAGGCGGACGCTCGGCACGTGCATGACGCCGCCCTCGCTGCCCACGAGCTGGGCGTCGTCGCCCAGGCCCAGGACCGTGCCCGGCCCGAAGCCGCCCACGATCGACTGCGTGTAGCGCATGTTCTGCACCGGCCGGGTGAGGTGGCCGTCCTCGATGAGGAACAGCCCGTTGCGGGTCAGGCCCGTGACCACCTGGGTCTTGGGGTCGAGGATGCGGTTGTACCAGAGGTCGGTCACCAGCAGGCCCCGCTCGACCTCGGCCACCAGCTGGTCGGGCGTGCGGTCGCCACCGGCCATGAACAGGTCGGTCGGGTAGCCGCCGAAGGCCTCGGACCCCACCGAGTGGCCCGTGGGCTCGACCTGGGCGAGCCGAGCCGACCGCCGGTCGTGGGTGAGCCCGACCGACACGCCGGAGCGCACGAGGTCGAACCGGCGCTTGGGCGTGCCCTCGGCGTCGTAGGCGTCGCCCAGGGCGCGGGGGTCGGTGGCGTCGTCCCAGATCTCGACGGGCTCGTCCCACTGCATCTCGCCCAGGTGCACGAACGAGGTGCCCTCGGCGTGCGCCTTGCCGTTGAACCCCATGTAGGCGGGGTACAGGAGCGCGGCGGCCACCGCCTTGGGCTCGAGCACGACCTCGTACTTCCCCGGCGCCAGCTCGACGGCGTCGAGCCCGGCCCGCGCCTTGCCGGCGGCGCGGGCACCGTAGGCGGCGCCGTCGATGTCGGACAGCAGCACCGACGTCACCTGGCCGTAGCCGTCTGCCGGGTCGCCCTCGCGGCCCGAGGCGCGGTGGATGCCGTCGAGCTGGGCCATCGTGCTGCGGGCCGCGGCCCGCTGGCCCGTCGTCGACAGCAGGGCGTGGGTCACTGCCCGAGTGGAGCAGTACCCCGCGGCCTCCATGGTGACGAACGGTTGCGAGGGGTCCTCCGCGCCGGCGGCGTCGACGAAGGCGGCGACGACCGAGGCGCGCTGGTCGGGCGTGGCGGCGGCCGTGCCGTCGTCCCAGTGCTCGACGGGGGCGACCGGGGCGGGGGGTGCGAAGGCGGCGAAGTCGGGGTCGGCGGGGCGCAGCGCCGCGGCCGCCAGGACCCGCTCCACCAGCGCCGCGAGCCCGTCGGCGTCGGTGCGGGTGGTGGCGGCCCGGGCCACCTTGCCGTCGACGGCCACGGTCAGGCGCACACCCCGCGTGTCCTCGCTCACGTTCTGGTGGATGCGGTTGTTGGCGAAGCGGGTGAGCGCGGCGACGCCCACCACCGCGGTGGCGACACCTTCGGCCCGACCCCGCAGGAGCGACAGCGTGCGCTCGCACGCGTCGGACGCCGTGTCGTCTCCACCGTCGATTCCACCAGCAGCGTCGGCCATCGGCCCCGGACCGTAGCGAACCGGGTCGGCAACCGGCGGCGGAACGGTTACCCTGCGCTTCCCCCAAACGCGGCGAGGACGGTCGTGAGCACGAGCGGTGGCAACGCAGCAGGCATCGAGGTGGTCGCCTTCGACGGCGACGACACCCTGTGGCACAGCGAGAGCCACTTCGTGGACGCGCACCACCAGTTCTGCGAGCTGGTCGAGCCCTACGTCGACGACCCGCAGCGCATCGACGACCAGGTCATCGCCACCGAGCGGGCCAACCTGGCGCTGTACGGCTACGGGTCCAAGGCCTTCACCCTGTCCCTCATCGAGACGGCGATCACGCTGACCGAGGGCCGCATCACCAGCCGCGAGATCAGCTCGATCCTCGAGCTGGGCAAGCGGCTGCTCGACCACCCGATCGAGCTGCTCGACGGCGTGGCCGAGGTGGTCGACGAGCTGTCCCGGACCGGCCGGCGCCTGATCGTGGTGACCAAGGGCGACCTGTTCCATCAGGAGGCCAAGGTCGCCGGCTCAGGACTGGCCGACCGGTTCGACCGGGTCGAGATCGTGTCGGAAAAGGACGTATCCACCTACGAGCGGGTCATGGCCGCCGCCGGGGTCGAGCCCGGGAACTTCTTCATGATCGGCAACTCGGTGAAGTCCGACGTGCTGCCCGTGATCGAGCTAGGTGGGCACGCCGCCCACCTGCCGTACACCTACACGTGGGAGTTCGAGCACGTTCCTGGGGCCAACGGCGCCCAGCACGGCTACCACGAGCTGACGTCGATCCGCGAGCTGCCCGACCTGGTCGAGCGGGTGGCCGGCGGCGGCCGCTAGAGGTCCTGCCGATAAATACAGCGGTGGAACTGAGCGCAGCCAAGACCTGACGCTTGCGCCGGGGGTCCGTCGTGTCTCGCCGTTCGCCGTCGAGGTCGACGGTGCGCCGCTGGCTGCATGCCGATGCGATCAAGCCCTGGCGCTACCGGTCATGGATCTTCCCGCGCGACCCGGACTTCGCGGAGAAGGCAGCACGGGTCCTTGATCTCTAACTGGCTCAACCAGATCGAGA
Organism: uncultured Acidimicrobiales bacterium; assembly: GCA_963735395.1. GTDB lineage: Bacteria > Actinomycetota > Acidimicrobiia > Acidimicrobiales > VFJN01 > ZC4RG19. Next base: position 612,669 of record CAVTKV010000008.1, read on the forward strand.
TCGTCTTTTCGATCATCCAGCGCAAGGTCGTCAAGCCGGCTGACTTCGCCGACCTCGCCGCCCTGGCGGATCGTCTCTGCCGCTTCGAGCACCGCTACAACGAGACGGCGCGCCCCTTCGACTGGCGCTTCACGCGAAGCGACCTCGCCGAGATGCTGGGACGCCTCGACGCCCATCGGCCCGAGCCCGACGCGACCCTCGCCGCCTGAACGAACAGGGCAGGCAAGATGGGAGGCGATGAAGGCGCCTCCCCAGTCGACCAAGAACAGCCTCACCGCCCGCCTCAACGACCACGCTCGAACCCGCTGGCCCGAACTCGCCGGGGTCGACCTGCGGTTCCGCGCCAACTTCGCCTACGTCGACGGCCGCTACCCAGACGGAGCCGCAATCAAGCTCTGCCGACTGCGCTACAGCGGCTCCGCCCACCTCTGGGGCTTCGCCATCTACCGAGCCAGCCACGACGACTACGAAGACTCGTTCCTCCCAACCGGAACACCAATCGGCACCGCGGAAGAAGCCCTCGACTGTGCCTGCGGGCTCTACCTCAACGACCCGACCCCATGGCTGCCCGATACACCGACGAACTAACGCGCGGCACCACTAGCCCGTGATCACTCGCCGATACCCGCCACTGACCCAGTCGACGACCAGGCGGCCGTAGTCCTCCGCTGTTTGTTCCCACGCGAAGTGTCCGGCATCGAGAGGGTGGATCTCGCTGTTGGGCAGCAGGTCGTCGAGGTACTGGTTGTTCGACCACGGTACGAGGTCGTCGTCACGGCCCGCCACGACCTGGGTCGGCGTGGTGATCGACGGCAGCAGCTCACGCAGCACCGGGTTCTGCTCGGGGTAGTGCCGCACGAAGCGCGCCGACTCCGCGAAGCGCCCGAGGTCGTAGGCGCTCACATAGTCCTCGTGGACCTCGGGCTCGCCGGCGCTCGCGGCACCAGGCTCGACCGCGTAGCCGATGTTGGTCCTGGCGTCGAGCCCGCGCACCACCTCCAGACTCGGTGCTTCGATGATGTCCTTGAGCGCGCCGCCCGCGTCGATCGGGAAGCGGACCGCGCCACCACCGATGGTCAGGCTCGTGACCCGCTCGGGCGCCTTCGCCGCGAGGAATAGCGCCGCAGCCGTGCCGACGTCCGGGCCGACGATGTGGGGCGCTCCCAGCTCCCACTCGTCGATCAGGCGGGCGAGGAACGCTCCCGAGCTGTCCGGGGCGATCAGTTCCGGGCGACCATCGGAGTGGCCGAACCCCGGCAGGTCGATTGCGACCACCCGTCCGACGGCCGCGACACGGTCCCAGATGCGACGGAAGGCCCAGAGGCTCTCGGGCCACGGCGACAGCAGCAACACGGTGAGGTCCGAGTCTGCCTTGCTGTCGGCGAAGCGGACTCGGACCCCGTCACAGACTCGGAAGTAGGTACTGATCTGCATTAGCTGGTCTCCTCGAGGAAGGCGTTGACGTCGGCCGCGAACTGGCTGTGGTGCTGGAAGAGGAAGCCGTGGGCCGAGTCCGGGTAGATGGTCAGCCGGGCGTCCGGGAGGAGCCCGGCCAGGAGGTGGGAGTAGCCGGGCAGGATCATGGGGTCGCTGTCGCCGTTGGCGACGAAGACCGGCAGATCGATCGCGGCGACTCGCTGGAGCAGCGCATGGTTGGGGATGCCCCAGGCGCAGACGGCGTCGTACTGCGCCTGGCGGGTCTGCCACGTCGTCGGATCGTCGCGGTCTGCGGGTCGACCGAAGATTCGCCCCATGGCCTCCATGCCGGCTTCACGGCTCGTGTTGGTCGGGGCGAAGAAGACGCTGAGGTAGTCCTGCGGGTCCGTCTCCGGCTTGCCGATGGCGCCGATCACGGCCGGGGCCCAGCCGTGCATTCCCGCCGCCCCTTGCGGCGCGGAGGATGCGAGTACGACGCGTCGCGGCAGGCTGGGGCGGATGAGCGCAATCTCTTGCGCGACGAAGCCGCCGAGCGAGAAGCCGAGTAGATCCACCGTCGGGAAGCCCACCGCCTCGATGAAGGCGATCGCCCCGTGGGCCATCGCTTCGACGGTGGCCGGCGTCGTGCCGGTCGTGGCGCCGACGCCGACGTTGTCGAAGGCGACGACGCGCCGATCCGCAGCCAGCGCGTCGACGAGGGCGGGATCCCAGTTGTCGACGTTTCCGCGGAAGTGCTGCAGCAGGACGAGCGGGACACCGCCGTCACCGAGGTCGCGGTACGCGTACTCGATCCCGTTCTCGGCGGTGACCCGTTTGGTCCGCGGATCGGCGTAGCTGGTCATCGGCCCATCGTCGACAAGCGCGCGACCGTGGACATCGCGCGGGTATGTCGTTTCTTTGCTCAGGGCCGGTCGGCCTGGGCGACGTGGCTGGCCAGCTCGACCCGCGAGGTGATCCCCAACTTGGTGAAGACGTGCCGGAGGTGACCGCTGACCGTGTGGGGTGACACGAACAGGTGAGCCGCCACCTCGCGGTTGGTCATGCCCGCCGCGACCAACCGGGCAACCGCGAGCTCCGAGTCGGTGAGCGCGGCCCAGCCGTGGCTCGGACGCTGGGTGGTGACCAGCCGTCGCCGGACGCCGAGCGCCCGCAGGCGACCGCGCACGCGACCGGCATCCCACGCCGCGCCCGACTCGGCGAACAGCACCAGCGAGCGGCTCAGCGCCTCGATCGCGCCTTCGGTGTCGGTGCCGGCGGTCCGTACGACGCCGAGATCCTCGAGCGCTCCTGCTACCAACAGGGGCCGCGCGCTGCGCTCGAACAGCGACGCGGCGCGTTCAAGGGCGTCGGGATCCTGCTCCAGGAGCCCCCGTGTCTGCGCCGCAGCGGCCTCGATCGACGCAACCCCGGGGTTCTGCGCGGCTCGGGCGGCGGCGCTCTCGCAGGTGGCCTCGGCGAGCTCCAAGTCACGCGAGCCGACGGCGATGCGGACCATGCGGATCTCATCGGAGATGTCCATGGGGAACAACGGGACGACCGCCAGGCGTTCGTCGTCGCCATCCCGGCGCAGCCACTCCTGTGCGCCGAGGTCGTCGCCGGATGGTGCGGCCTGCAAGGCCAGGATCCACCTGCCGTGCTGGCGAACGCACGGGGTCTCCTCGGTGAGCATCTCGCGCGCGATCTGCGCGACCAGACGCAGCGAGGTCTCGTCGCCGAGGTGGATCGCCGTGCGGGCCAGTGCGGTGACCCCGGCGGCGTCGAGGGGGCTCACGATCCGGGGCGCCGACTCCTCGGAGACCTGCTCTTCGAGGATCGCCGCGGCATCGGCGAGCCGGCCCATCTGCAGCAGGAGCCGGGCGCGGCCGGTCTCGAAGATGCGAAGCGCCCAACCCTGGCGGTGTCGTTGCGCGTCGGCCACGTGCTCGCGGGACAACGCCAGGGATTCCTCGAGCTGGTCGAGCGCAGCGAGGCAGTCGCAGTGCCACTGCCGGGCGAGGTGGGCGCGGGTCTCATCGCCGGTGACCGCGCCCGTTCGTAGCGCGGTCCGGGCCCCCTCCAGCGCCCGGGCGAACCGGCCCTCGGCGTAGTCGAGACCGGACTCCGCCAGCTCCAGGATGAACCGGCCACCGATGTCGCCGGCGTCCGCGATCGCCTTGCGCACGTCCTCCAACGCGGTGCGCGCCTGGGCGAACCTGCCGGCGGTGACGAGGTTGTGAAAGAGGTGGGCGTGGTGGCGGCTCCGGAGCTCAGGCGGCAGGCCTGGGAGCGCGAGCGTGGCGCGGCATGATGCGGCCCGGACGTCGGGGGAGATCGAGAACATGCTCGCGATGCTCAGGCGAACCTGGGCCTCCGGGATCGGCGGCAGCGCCTGACGCAGCGCGACGTCGGCGAAGGATTTGGCCTCGTCGCCGCGGGCGGCGGCATGGAGCCAGACGGCCGCGCCGGCGACGAGTGGGCCGCGGAGCGGGTGGTTCGGCGGGGCGAGGTCGAGAGCACGCCGGCTCAAGTCCGCGGCGACCCCGGGATCGGTCGGCCCCAGCGCCTCTGCGGCCTTGAGCAGCGTCGTGATCGCGACCTCGTCGCCCGGCTCGGCGCTGGCGGCGAGCTGCGTGGCGACCTCGACGGGGAGCGCGCCCGCGGCGAGCAGGACGGTCGCCGCCTGGCGGTCCAAGGCGCGACGCACCGGCACCGGGACGCTCGCCCGCACCGCGTCGAGGGTCAGGTCGTGGACGAACGCCAGCCGGCCATCGCGTTCGACGAGCACGTTGCTGTGGAGGAGCTCGTCCACCGGCTCCATGAGCGCTGAGGGCGTCTCATCGAGCATCACCGCGACGTCGCTCAGCGAGAACCGCCGCCCGAGCGACGCCGCGACCGTCGCCACCCGACCGACCTGCTCCGATGCCCGCTCGAGGCGACGGCGCATGCTGTCTCCGAGGCGATCGGGAAGGCGCTCACCCACCAGCTGTGCCCTTCCCGCGCTCACCTGCACCAGCTCTTCCTCCCGGAGGCCCGACACCAGTTCGGCCAGCAGGAACGGGCTGCCGTCGGCCCGCGTCGCCATGCTCAGCAGCGCATCATCGGGCTCCGCTCGGAGGAGGTCGGCGGTGACCTGGGCCACCGCCCGGCTGTCCAGGGGGCGGAGCGTCACCTTTGCCCCGCCGCGCTGCTCCATCTGATCGAGCGCGGCGCGCACGTCGACCGGGGCGACACCGGAGCGGATCGCGAGGAACCACCCGACCGGCACCGTGCACAGGTGCGCCGGCATGCTGCGAAGCGCCGCCACGGTGGCGCTGTCCGCCCATTGCAGGTCATCGAGGCAGATCACGATCGGGCTCTCGAGTGCGGTCTGCTCCAGCAGCGCCTCGATGTCCTGGAGGAGCCAGTAGCGCTGCTCCGGCGACGTATGCGCGGCGCGGAGCGCGTCACGCTCGAGGATGGGTGCCCGCCCCTCGTGAAGCGCCGCCATCAGCGGCGCCAGCTGAACGATGGTGTCGCCGGGATCGCCAGCGCCGCGCCCGACCCGTATCGAGAGCCGCCGCGCCATCGTCTCCACCTCGGCAAGGAGCCGGCTCTTGCCCATGCCGGCCTGTCCTTCGATCACCAGAACCGCACCCTCTCCGGCGAGCAGACGATCCAGCTGCTCGCCGACGGCGATCAACTCGCCGTCCCGGCCTCGAATGGGGTGGATGGTCTCCATCGTGGTCGCCGCTGCTTCCCGCTCCGTGACTCCGATCGGGTTAGCTTCGCCCATCGCTCGCCCTTCCCCCTCGGCGGACGCCGCGGTGCGCGAGTTCTATCAGGCAATGCACTCAGAGCGACGCGGCCTCACGGCAGCAGCGGGGAAGGAGGGATGCGGGTCGAGCCGAGGACTTCCGGAACCAGGAAACCGATGCCGTCGATATAGCACCACGCCCACTCCTCGCCCGGCTCGAGGGAACGGATGATCGGATGGCCCGCCGCCCCGGCATGTGCCGTCGCATGCCGGTTGGGGGAGTCGTCACAGCAGCCGACATGGCCACATCCGAGACAGATTCGAAGGCGGAGCCATTTGTCGCCTGCCCGCAGGCAGTCCTCGCAGCCCGCGACCACCGCTGGCAGATGCGCCAGCTTAACGCGGTCGCGGTGCGAGCAAAGGTTCATACAGCACGAAGCCTCCTCGTCTCCGGCCCGGGGGCGCATCGCGCGAACGCGCGAGGGCTAATGGCGTTTCGACCGACCGGCTTCAGGACGCGTCGGAGGGGTCAGTCGAGCGGACTGTATTTATCGGCAGGACCACTAGCAGGTCAGCGCACCCCGACGCGCACGTCGCGGAAGCGGCACGGCGAGGAGTGGTGACCGGTGTGGCCGACCTGCAGCGGTTGGCCCTTGCCGCAGTGGGGCACGCCCCACACGGTCCATTCGTCCGGCCCGCCCACGGCGTCGAGCGACGCCCAGAAGGTGGGGCCGATGCCCGTGTAGGTCGGGTTCTTCAGCATGCGGCCGATGGTGCCGTCCTTGATCTCCCAGCCGATCTCGCAGCCGAACTGGAAGTTGAGGCGCTTGTCGTCGATCGACCACGAGCGGTTGGTCTGCATGTAGATGCCGTCCTCGGTGCTGGAGATCATCTCCTCCAGCGACGAGTCGCCCGGCAGCAGGCCCACGTTGGTCATGCGCACCATCGGCAGGCGGGCAGGGCCGTCGGCCCGCACCATGCCGCCCGACGTCAGACCCACCAGCGGCGCCGAATCGCGGCCGGAGAGCACGCCGACCCACTGGCCGTCGCGCACGATGTCGACCCGTTGGGCGGGCACGCCCTCGTCGTCATAGCCGAAGCTGCCCATGGCGCCCGGCAGTGTGGCATCGGCGGTGATCTGCATGAGCTCGCTGCCGAACCGCAGGCGGCCGATCTGGCCCGGGTCCAGCCACGAGGTGCCGGCGAACGCGGCCTCCCACCCGAGGATGCGGTCCAGCTCGACGGCGTGGCCGACCGACTCGTGGATCTGCAGCGCAGCCTGGTCGGAGTCGAGGATCACGGTGGTCACGCCCTCGGGGCACTGCGGCGCCGCCAGCAGCGCGACGGCCTGGTCGGCCATCACCGCCGCGTTGGCCACCAGGTCGAGGCCGCGCACCAGCTCCCACCCCTGGGTGCCGTACTGGCCCCGCACGCCGGGGTACGACCGGCGCTGCGTCTCGCCGTCGCCGATGGCGGTGGCGTCGACGACGGCGCCGCACTCGACGATGCGCTGGTCGACGCGGCTGCCCTCGCTGGAGGCGAACCACTTCTCGGTGTCCCACGCCTGGTAGCTGGCCTGGGCCAGCGATACCCCGGCGTCGTTGGCTGCACCGGTGGCGGCCACGAGCAGGTCGGCCTTGTCGGCCGGGCTGACGTCGTCGAGGGGGTGCTCGGCCCATGTCGACGACCACGACTCGACCACCACGGGCACCGGGGACAGGTGCATCGGCGGGCCCGGTACCCGGGCGGACGCCTTGGCCACCGCCGCGGCCCCCGCCCCCGCCGCCCGGGCGGCCGGCCCGGTGAGCCTGGGCGTGGCCTGGAACCCCCACGACGAGTCGACCAGCGCCCGCACGCCGACGCCGGCGTCCTCGGACTGCGACAGGTCCTCGACGACCCGGTTGCGGGCCTCCATCGACTCGTGCCTGATCACCATGACCCGGGCATCCGCATAGCGGGCCCCGGCCGCGAGGGCGGCCTCGACCGCCGCGGTGGCGAGCTCGATCATCGCCGGGGACGGTAGCCGGACCCGTCAGTCCTTCGCGACGTCGCCGTCGATGATGGTGCGGGGCTCGTCGGTGAGCAGGAAGACGCTGGTGGCCAGGTCGAGCAGGTACGTCTCGTCTGGGCCGACGATGCGCTGGTACTCGGGGTCGCTGATCATGGCCTCGAAGTCGTCGAGGCTGCGGTACCACTGCAGGGTCATGCCGTCGAAGCCGTCGCTTCCGGTCCAGTGGCCCGGCTCGTCCGGCACCCGGGGATGCTGCTCGTAGCGGACCACCTTGTCGGCGATGCCGGGCACCGAGAGGATCTTGGCGGCGTGCACGTCGCGCCAGTGGGCGTGGAACTCGTCCGCGGTCAGTGCGGGGTTGCGGCGCAGCAGTGCGGTCAGGCGGATCATCGGCGGAGGCCCTTTCCAGGTATGTGACTGAAGCCACTAGCTTGCCTGGCCATGCCCAGCGACGACCAAGGCCGCGGTCCGCGGCGACCGACCGAGCCGCGGATCCCTCCCCTCGCCGAGGCCGAACAGGACGACCAGGCCCGCGAGCTCCTCTCCCAGACCGGTGGACCGACCGTGGGGGCGACCAACATCTTCGCCACGTTCGTGCGCCATCCCGGGCTGTTCCGCCGGTGGCTGCCCTTCGGCGGCAAGCTCATGGCGGGCAAGCTGCCCGCCCGCGACCGTGAGCTGCTCATCCTGCGCACCGGGTGGAACTGCCGGTCCGACTACGAATGGGCGCAGCACGTGCGCATCGCGCGGGCGGTCGGGGTGACCGAGGACGAGATCGGGCGAGTGAGGTCCGGCGGCCAGGCCGGCGAGGACGAGGGGTGGTCGGGGCTCGACGCCCTGCTCATGCAGGCGGCCGACGAGCTGCACGGCGACGCCTGCCTCAGCGACGCCACCTGGGCCGCACTGGCCGACCACTACGACGAGCAGCAGCTGATCGAGCTGCCGATGCTGGTGGGCCACTACCACCTCGTGGCGTTCACGCTGAACTCGCTGGGCGTGCAGGTCGAGGACGACGTGGCCGCCGACGCCGCCGCGACATCGTGACCGACGGCGCCGGCTCCGCCGGCCGGCTCGCCGGCCGCACAGTGCTCGTCGTCGGCGCCGGCACACAGCCCAGCGCCGACGAGGACGCGCCGGTCGGCAACGGCCGGGCCATCGCCGTCACCGCCGCCCGCGAGGGCGCGCGGGTGGTGTGCGTCGACCGGGTCGGCGACGCCGCCGCCGAGACGGCCGAGCTGGTCGAGGCCGACGGTGGCGACGCCACCGTCGTCGTCGCGGATGTGACCGACGAGGCCGACTGCGCCGCGCTCGTGGCCGCCGCCGTCGAGGCCGGCGGCGGCGAGCTGCATGGCGTGGTGCTCAACGTGGGCATCGGCCGGGGCGGCGGCCTGGCCGGCACCACCGCCGCCGACTGGGACACCGTGTTCGCCGTCAACCTGCGGGGCCACTTCCTGGTCGCCCGCGAGGCGGCACCGCACCTGGCCGAGGGTGGGGCGTTCGTGTTCGTCAGCTCGCTGGCCGGGCTGCAGCCGGGGAGCCGGTCGCCCGCCTACGACGCGTCCAAGGCGGGCATCATCGGGCTCAACCGCCACGTCGCCCTCGAGAGCGCCCGCCGGGGCGTGCGCGCCAACGTCATCGCCCCGGGGCTGATCGACACCCCGCTCGGCCGCAACGCCACCGCGGGCCGACCGTCGCGTGGGCGCACGCCCGTGCCGCTCGGACGGCAGGGAACCGCCTGGGAGGTGGCGTCGGTGACGTGCTTCCTGCTGTCGGACGAGGCCAGCTACATCACGGGCCAGGTGCTGGTCGTCGACGGCGGGCTGAGCCTGATCTGACGCCGCCTGTCACGGGACGGTGGCGTAGCCGACGAGGGGTGCCACCTCGGCGCCGAACATGCGGAGCTGGTCGTACAGCTCGTGCACGTCGCGGCTGCGGAACGCAACCTGTATCTGGTCGACGCCCAGCCCGGCGACCACCCGCAGGAAGCCGGCGATCTGCTCGGGCGACCCGTGCACGGCCCGGCCGATGTCCCAGCGCGGCTCGCCCACGTACAGCGGCCCCGCCAGGGCCCCGACCGTGAAGGGCTCGTCGCCCTTGCCGGCCCGCTCGCGCAGCTCGCGCAGGTGGGCGATGCCGGCCGACATGCCGCCGTCGGGCGGGCCCGCCGGCAGCCAGCCGTCGCCCCGCTCGGCGGCCCGCCGCAGCGCAGCGGGGGACGAGCCCCCGACCCAGATGGGCAGGCGGTCCTGCACCGGCCGGGGGGCCTGGCCCATCTCGTCGTAGGCCCAGGCGTCGCCGGCGTGCGACGAGAACTCGCCGTCGAACGCGGCCCGCACCGCGTCGATCGCCTCGTCGAGCAGCGCGCCCCGGCGACCGTGGTCCACGCCCAGCGCGGCGAACTCGCCCTCGACGTCGCCGGCCCCGACCCCCAGGATCGCCCGGCCGCCGGACAGCGCGTCGAGCGTCATCCACTGCTTGGCGGCCACGAGGGGATGGCGGTAGGGCAGCACGTAGACGTGGCTGAGCAGGCGGATGCGATGGGTGACCGCCGCCAGGTACGACAGGGTGGCGACGCAGTCCCACCAGGTGGTGGTGAGGGCGTGGGCCCGACCCTTGGGCACGGCGACGTGGTCGCACACGGCGACGTAGGCGAACCCGGCGTGCTCGGCGACCCGGGCGATGGCGGTGAGCTCGTCGACCCCGGCCTGCGCCTCCCAGCCCTCGGCGAAAAGCGTCGACTGGGCCTGGATCGGCAACTGGATGCCGAACGACACGGCACCCTCAGCGTCGAAGCGCCCCACGGTTGTTCCTCCTCGGCCATCCCCGGCGTGGCCTCGAACCTGGACCGTAGTCCAACACGGTTCGTACGGCACGCGCCACGGTAGGACGTCGGCCGCCGGGGACGATGGATCAGGCCGGGGCGGGCGGCCGCTGGCCGGTGGTGCCCCAGTAGACCTGGCGGGCCACCGAGATGCGCACGTCGGCGGTGCGGATGCCCCAGAACTCGAAGCCGATGTGATGGGCGGCCACGTTGGCCAGCGTGGTGACCAGCGTGCCGGCCTGGGCCAGCGGTTCGACCCCCAGGTTCTTGCCCTCGGCCTGCAGGCCGCTGACCACGCGGGCCAGCTCGGTGGTGACGGCGTTGAGCAACCGCACCCGGATGTTGCGGAACCGGCGGTCGCCCTCCTCGGTGCTCAGGTCGACGACCCGCAGCACCGGGCGGTGCTGGTCCCAGAACGCGAAGAAGGCGTCCGTCAGGTCGAGCGCCGTCTGGTAGCCGGCCTTGCCCTTCCAGGTGCCGTCGGCCACCAGGCGGACCAGGCGCTCGCCGTCGAGCGCCATCTCCTGGGCGAGCACCAGGATGGCCGCCTCGACATCGGCGAAGTACTGGTAGAAGGTCGCCGGCGACGTGCCCGCCTCGCGGGCGATGTCGATGACCTTGACCGACCGGTACGACGTCGTGCGCAGCATCTCGGCCGTGCAGTCGAGCAGCCGCTGGCGGGTGGCCCGCCCACGGCGCCCGGGCACGCGCCCGTCGGCTGCCCGCAGGTCGTCGGCCTGCTCCACCTGTTCTGACACGGCCGACAGGCTACCTGTTTCTGACGATCCATCAGGGGGATCGTCGCGGCGGGGCGCGGCGCCGATCAGCTCACGGGCGCAGCGGCGCGATGTACTCCTCGCCGAAGCGCTCGAGCGTCCGGATGTTCTCGTCGAGCGATGCGAATTGCAGGCCGGACATCATCCAGGCGGACGTGATGATGGTGGTGACACCGACCTCGTCGAGCTGTGCGCACACGTCCGGCGTCGGCAGCCGATCGACGACCGAGGCCTGGATCTCGAAGGGCCGGGCGGCGGTGCCGTACTCGCGGCGGTACCCCTGCAGGCGCTCGACGATCGCCGTCAGCTCGTCGACGCCGTAGTACACGCCCATCCAGCCGTCGCCGATGCGGGCCGCCCGGCGCAGGGCCGTCTCGCTGTGGCCGCCGATCAGGATGGGCACCGGGTCGGTAGGGGCGGGCGCCATCTCCAGCCGGTCGAAGTCGTAGAACTCGCCGTGGTGCTCCACCATGCCGCCCCGCCACAGCGTGCGCAGCACCTCGATCTGCTCCTCCATGCGGGCACCTCGGCGCTCGAAGGGCTGCTCGAGCTGGGTGAACTCCTCGCGCATCCAACCCGCACCCACGCCCAGCACCACCCGGCCGCCCGACAGGTGGGCGGCCGTGCCGACCGCCTTGGCCACCACGAAGGGGTTGCGGGCCGGCAGGACGTAGACGTGCGTCGAGAAGGTGATGCGCTCGGTGACGGCGGCCAGCGCCCCGGTCATGACCCACACGTCGGGCCACTGCGTCTCGGGCGGGAAGATCGGCCGGCCGGTCGTCGAGTAGGGGTACGACGAGTCGAGCTTGTCGGGGTAGAAGACGTGGTCCGACAGCGACACCTGGTCGAAGCCGGCGGCCTCGGCCACCCGCGTCAGCTCGACCCAATCGTCGGGCGCGGCGTACATGAGGGATTGGCAGAACTTCATCGCGGGGTGCTCAGGACTCCCAGATGGCGGTGAGCGCATCGACCGTGGTGACGGTGGCCAACAGGCTCAGCGTGTTGTCGATGACGGCGTCGGCGTAGTCGGCCGGCACACCGCACACCGCGTCGCGGGGCAGCACCACGTCGTAGCCCCGGTTGACGGCGTCCATGACCAGGTTGGTGATGGCGACGTTGACCGACACGCCCGCGACCACGATCGTGGACACCCCCAGGTTGCGAAGCACCGCGTCGAGGTCGGTGCCCGCCATGGGGTTGAGGCCATGGGTACGGGTGAGCACCAGGTCGGTGGGCATCACGCCCACCTCGGGGACGACCTTGACGGCCTCCGACCCACGCAGCAGCTTGACCGGCGACTTGGCGACCCCGGTGAACAGGCGCGCGTTGGTGTTGGCGCCCTTGCCGTCGGGTCGGCGTTCGAAGGTGGCGTGCACGACCTCGACCCCGGCCGACCGGGCCGACTTCACCAGCCGGGCCAGCGCCGGGAGCATGGTGTCTCGGGCGGCGTCGGCCAGCACCGGGAGCGCGGCCTGCTCGCCGATGACCCCGTTCTGGATCTCGGACGTGACCACCGCGGTGCGCCAGGAGGAGACCAGTTCGGGGAGGTCGACGGACATGGGCCGACCCTAACGGACATGTCGACGGGCCGACGACCGGTCGCGGGGCGACGCGGGCGGTGTGCCGGGCCACACTCGGGCGATGTCGATGGAGCTGCGCGCCGTCCGCTACGAGGTGTCAGATCGGGTCGCCACCGTGACCCTGGACCGTCCCCGCCGCCTCAACGCGTGGACCGGGCGTATGCACACCGAGTACCGGTGGTGCCTGGCCCGGGCCGAGTCCGACCCGGGCGTGCGGGTGGTGGTCGTCACCGGCGAGGGACGGGCCTTCTGCGCCGGGGCCGACTTCGGGGCGCTCGAGCGCAACGTCGAGGCCGGCGGCTACGACGACGGGGTGCGCGAGCCCCTGGCCACGCCCGGCTATGGGGTGCGCCCCGAGTTCGACCACGCCTTCGCCTTCCACTACGGCATGGCCACCCCGGTGATCGCCGCGGTGAACGGGCCCGCCGCGGGCGTCGGCCTCGTGCTCGCCTGCTTCTGCGACCTGCGCTTCGCCGCCACGGGCGCCAAGCTGACGACGTCGGCGCCCCGGCTGGGGCTGCCCGCCGAGTACGGCCTGTCCTGGGTGCTGCCCCGGCTGGTGGGCATGGGTCATGCCGCCGACCTGCTGCTGTCGTCGCGGGTGGTTCTGGCCGAGGAGGCGGCGAGGATGGGCCTGGTCAACCGGGTGCTGCCGCCCGACGCACTGCTGCCGGCCACCTACGACTACGCCCGGGCGCTGGCGACCGAGGTGTCACCGGCGTCGCTGCGCGAGGCCAAGCACCAGCTCTACGCCGACCAGCACGACGACGTCGGCACGGCCGTCGAGCGCTCCGTCACCCTGACCGACGAGATGATGGGCGGCGCCGACTACGCCGAGGGCGTGCGAGCCTGGCTCGACAAGCGGCCGCCGGCGTTCCCCGATCCCGACACGACGTAGGGCGGTACGGTCGGCACATGCCCACCCGCCTGCACTCGGTCGTGTTCGATGCCGCTGATCCTGCGGCGCTGGCCCGCTTCTGGGCGACGGCGACCGGGTGGCCCATCACCTACGAAGAGCCCGACGAGGTCGTCGTCGAGCCGCCCGAAGACGAGGCGGGAAACGCCACCGACGCCGGGACTGCCGCTCGTGTTCGGGCTGGGCGCCGACCCGAAGGTGGTCAAGAACCGTGTGCACCTCGACCTGAACAGCCACACGGCGGACGAGCACGCCGAGCTCGTCGAGCGGGCGCGCCGGGCCGGGGCCATGCCGATCGACATCGGTCAGGGCGCCGTGCCGTGGGTGGTGCTGGCCGACCCGGAGGGCAACGAGTTCTGCATCCTCGACCCCCGCGACGACTACGCCCGGGCCGGCGCACTGGCGGCGGTGATCCTCGACACGCCCGATCCGGGCGCGGTGGCGCCTTTCTGGGAGGCGGCCTCCGGATGGGAGGGCGAGACACAGGACGACGGCGATGTGCGGCTGCACGCGACCCGACGGGCTCGGCCCCCGGCTCGAGCTGCTGCGGGTCGACGACCCCAAGGTGGGGAAGAACCGGGTGCACCTCGACGTGGCGCCGTTCGCCGCCGACGACCAGGCGGCCGAGGTCGATCGCCTGCGGGCCCTGGGCGCGACCGACGCCGACGTGGGCCAGGGTGCGCAGACCTGGACGGTGCTCACCGACCCCCACGGCAACGAGTTGTGCGTGCTCAGCTCGCGCGCCTGAACCTGGATTCAGTATGATCTGACGGAGCGTCAGATCTGCCTCGCCGTCCCGGGAGCCCAGCATGACCACGCCTGTCGTGATCCCCAAGATCATCAGCGTCGACGACCACGTGGTCGAGCCGCCCCACGTGTGGGACACCTGGCTGCCCGCCACGTACCGCGACCGCGGTCCCAAGGTCGAGCGTCGGGGCATCGCCGGCATGCGCCACGTGGGCGGCGGCGCCTACGAGCAGCAGTTCGACGACGACTCCCCCGAGCAGGCCGACTGCTGGGTCTACGAGGACCTCGTCTACATCCACAAGCGCCACGTGGCGGCCGTGGGCTACTCGCCGCGACGAGATGACGATGACGCCCATGACCTACGCGGAGATGCGGCCCGGCTGCTACGACCCCAAGGCCCGTGTCGAGGACAACGCGCTCAACCACGTCGAGGCATCGCTGTGCTTCCCGACGTTCCCCCGGTTCTGCGGCCAGACCTTCACCGAGGGCAAGGACCGCGACCTGGGGCTGGCGTGCGTGCGGGCCTACAACGACTGGATGGTCGAGGAGTGGTGCGGCGACTCGGGCGGCAGGCTGATCCCGCTCGTCATCGTGCCGCTGTGGGACGCCGCGCTGGCCGCCGCCGAGGTGCGCCGCAACAGCGAGCGGGGCGTCCACGCCGTGTGCTTCAGCGAGATCCCGCCCCACCTGGGGCTGCCATCGATCCACTCGGGCGAGTGGGACCCGTTCTTCGCCGCCTGCCAGGACACGCAGACCACCATCAACATGCACATCGGGTCCTCGTCGCGCATGCCCGCCACCTCGCCCGACGCCCCCACCGGCGTGGCCGCCACCCTCAGCTTCAACAACGCCATGGCGTCGATGAGCGACTGGCTGTTCTCGGGCAAGCTCGTGCAGTTCCCCGAGCTCACGCTGGCCTACAGCGAGGGCCAGATCGGCTGGATCCCCTACATCCTCGAGCGGGCCGACACCGTGTGGCAGGAGCACCGGGCCTGGGCGCACACCCAGGACCTCATCCCGGAGCCGCCGTCGACCTACTACTACCGGCAGATCTTCGGCTGCTTCTTCCGCGACAAGCACGGCATCGACGCCATCGACATCGTGGGCCCCGACAACGTCACCTTCGAGACCGACTACCCGCACACCGACTCGACGTGGCCCGACACCCGGAAGGTGGCCGAGGAGCTGATGGCCGGCGTGCCCCAGGACGTCGTCGACAAGGTGATGCGCACCAACGCGGCTCGCATGCTGTCGATCGACCTGACCACGCTGGGCTGAGCTCGGCCCCGCGATCCCGACCGACCGACACCGGAGATGCTCGCCGCCACCGTCCGGGAAGCCGCCCGTCGCTTCGGTGACCTGGTGGCCTTCGTCGACCCCGACGGGTCGACCGTCTCGTACCGCGAGCTCGACCGCCGGTCCGACGACGTCGCCGTTGCGCTCGCCGCCCGGGGCGTGAGCGAGGGCGACCGGGTCGTGCTGCGCATCCCGTCCGACAGCGGCTACGTCGTCGCCTACGCGGCCGCCGCCAAGATCGGCGCCATCACCGCCGGGATCAACCCCCGCCTCGCTCCGCCGGAGCAGGAAACCCTGGTCGCGTTGGCCGACCCGGCCGTCGTGCTGACCGAACCGGCCGAGCTGGCCGAGCTGCTGCGTGACGGCCCAGCGCTCGTCGACCGGGACGGCCCGCCACCCGCGCTGCCCGACGACCCCGATCGGCCCGTCGCCATCGTGTTCACGTCGGGCACCACCGGGCTGCCCAAGGGGGCCGTGTTCTGCGAGCGCCAGCTCGAGGCGGTCGCGCGGGCCGACACCGGCGGCGTGTGGGCGTCGGGAGGCCAGGCCGGGCCGGCGATGCTGGCGTCCACCCAGTTCGCCCACATCGGCATCACCACCAAGCTGCCGTGGTACCTGCGGCTGGCCTCGCGCACGCACATCCTGGGGCGGTGGCGGGCCGACGACGCCCTGCGCACCATCGCCACCCAGCGCATGCCGTCGATCGGCGGGGTGGCGCCGCAGCTGGCGCTGATGGTGCGATCGCCAGAGGCCGCGCGCCACGACTGGGACCACGTGAAGACGATCGTGGTGGGCGGCGCCGCGTCGCCCCCCGCCCTGGTAGCGGCCGTGCGCGAGCGGTTCGGCGCGGCGTACTCGATCCGCTACTCGTCGACCGAGTCCGGTGGGTGCGGCACCGGCACGGCGTTCGACGCCGACGACGACGAAGCGCTGCACACCGTCGGCAGGCCCCGGCCGGGCGTCGAGGTGACCGTGCGCGATGACGATGGTGCCGCCGTGGCCGACGGCGAGGTCGGCCAGCTGTGGCTGCGCTCGGCCACGCAGATGTCGGGCTACTGGCGGGACGCTGAGGGGACCGCCGCGGCGATCACGCCCGACGGCTGGTTGCGCACCGGCGACCTGGCCCGCATCGACGAGCGGGGCCTGGTGCGACTGGCCGGCCGGGCCAAGGAGATGTTCATCCGCGGCGGCTACAACGTCTACCCGGCAGAGGTCGAGGCGGTGCTGGTGTCGCCACCCGGCCGTGGCCGACGTGGCGGTGGTGCCGCGACCCGATCCGGTGATGGGCGAGATCGGCGTCGCAGTCGTCGTACCGGCCGACTCCGCCGCACCCCCGTCCCTCGAGGAGGTGCGGACGTTCCTGCGCGAGCGGATCGCCGCCTACAAGCTGCCGGAGGCCCTCCGGTTGGTCGACGAGCTGCCGCTCACGCCGATGCAGAAGCTCGACCGCCGCACCCTGACGGCCGCGAGGCGGGGTCGACCGCCCGCTCGTCGGGCACGGCGACCGAACCGTTCTGGCGTCCCTGGGCAGCCGCGACGGTGCTCAGAGACGCCGGTTCCGCCCCGCCAGCCCGCAGGCACACGCGTGTGGAGACGCCAGAACGCAACGGTGCCGATCAGCCGAACATCTTCGACACGCTCGCCGGGTACCCGCCGTCACCCGTCAGAGCCTTCGACCAGGGCTCGAGCAGCGCGAACAGCTCGTCGGCCCGATCGCCCAGGCGGTCGATGACGGCGCGCGCGGCACGGTCGGTGGTGCGCTCGATGTCCTCGCGCAGATCGCGGCCCACGTCGGTCACGGCCCCCTCACCGTCGAGCAACCCGCGCTCGGCCAGGCGGGCCTGGGCCGCGGCGACGTCGTCGCCGTCCCAGCCACGGGTCCACACGTAGCTGCCGGGCTCGATGCCCCACCACAGCTCGGTGAGCACGGTGACCTCGGTCGAGTCGACGTGGCTGATCCAGGCGGCGATGTGGCCGTCGCCCCGGTGCTCGCGCACGCGGTCGGCCGCCCGCCAGAGGCGTCCCGCGGGGTCGTCGGGGGCGGGCACCGGCTGGCCGACCAGGCCGGCGAACAGGGCCCTGCCGGACATGTCGAGGCCGTCGGTCACCTCCAGCATCAGGTCGGCGGCCCGCACCATGTCGTCGGTCGGTGGTCCGGCCATGCGCACGATCTGGTCGCGTGCGCCGTCGAGCCGGGCCTGGAGTAGCGCCTCGGGGGTGGTGTTCGCCCAGCCGCCCGTCACCGCCCGCTCGACGATCGCGGGCTTGAACGCCGCGAACGCCGCCGACACGACCTGCCACGGGGCGGCGCCCAGGGTCGCCGACCGGCTGCAGAAGTAGCCCTCGAAGTAGTTGAGGCCCAGGTCCTCGTAGCGACTCTGCGCCTCGGGCGCGAAGTAGACCGCCGCCGCGATCGGCTCCACCAGATCGCGCAATCGCCGGGCGGTCGCGTGGAGCGCCGGGTCGCTGTCCATCACCATTGCCATCCCCCTCGTCGTGCCTGCCGCACGCTACGACCTGGCCGTGGACGGGCTCCACCTGCAGACCTACCGTCGGCAGCGAGGCATGTCACCACGAACCGGCCACGAGGATGGGAGGCTGACCATGTTCATCCAGATCATGCAGGGCAAGTGCAGCCGCGAGGACGAGATGCGGGCAGCGCTCGACCGGTGGCGCACCGAGTGCGAGCCCGGCTCCGAGGGCTGGCTGGGCGGCACCTACGGCTTCACCGACGACGGCACGTTCGTGGGTGTCGTGCGGTTCGAGTCGGAGGAGGCGGCCCGCGCCAACTCGGCGCGGCCCGAGCAGGACCGGTGGTGGAACGCGACCAACGGCCTGTTCGACGGGCCGGTCGAGTTCCACGACTGCCGTGACGTGAGCCTCATGCTCGACGGTGGGTCCGACAACGCGGGCTTCGTCCAGATCATGCGGGGCAAGGTCGACGATCCGGCGCGAATGAAGACGATGATGGAGCAGAGCAGCGAGATGCTCCATGACGCGCGGCCCGAGGTCATCGGGAGCACGCTCGCCATCGAGGACGACGGCACCTTCACCGACACCGTCTTCTTCACCGACGAGGCGACGGCCCGCGCCAACGAGTCCAAGGAGATGCCGCCGGAGATGGGGAACTGGGAGCAGCAGGCCACCATGCACGACGTGCAGTACATGGACCTGCACCACCCGTTCTTCGCCACCCACGGCCAGGGTGGTGGCGGCCGGTAGCGACGGATCGCGAACCGCGGGAGCGGTGGGCCCCGTAGTGGGGCTCATGCTCCACTCCCCCGAACCTCTGAAGATCCTGTTCAGCAGCCGTCCGGCCTACGGGCACCTCTATCCCCTGATGCCGCTGGCCGAGGCGGCGCGCGACGCCGGGCACGAGGTGTCCTTCGCCACCGGCCCCGAGTTCGTCCCGAAGCTGCAGGCGCTCGGGTTCCCCACCCGAATCGCCGGCATCTCGATCGGGCAGGCCGAGCAGGTCCTGCTCGCCGGCCGCGACATGCCGCGAAGCGACGACGGCCAGGTCAGCTACGACGTGGCCGCGTCGATGTTCATCGACATCGTCGCCTGGCACACGGCAACGGACCTGTTCGTCCTGCTCGACGAGCTCCGACCCGACCTGGTCGTGTACGAGGCCTACGACTTCGGGGCCCCCGTCGCCGCCCACGCAAAGGGCGTGCCTGCGGTGTGCCACTCCATCTCGCCGCAGCTGCCTCCCGAGCTCATCGAGCGCTTCGGCTCTGGGCGGCTCGAGCGGCTGTGGGCTGCCTACGGCATGTCCAGTCCCCCGCTCGACGTGTTCGCCGGCGACGCCTACCTCGACATCTTCCCGACCAGGCTGCAGGAGCCCTCGTTCCTGGCGTCGCCGGAACGGGTGCCCGTGCGGCCCGTCCCGTGGTCCGAGCCGACCCTGCCGATCCCGGCGCGGGTGGAGGGCCGCGCCCGGCCCCTCGTCTACCTGACGTTGGGCACGGTGGCCGCCACCGATGCCATCCTCCGACCGGCCATCGACGGTCTGGCCACCCTCGATGCCGACATCCTGGTCGCCCTGGGCGCCGCCGCCGGCGCAGACCTCGGACCGCTGCCGCCGAACGTCGAGCTGGAGCCGTTCGTCGACCAGGCCCGGCTGCTCGCGCATGTCGACCTGGCCGTTCACCACGGCGGCAGCGGCACGACGCTCGGTGCTCTGGTGCACGGCGTTCCGCAGGTGCTCCTGCCCAAGGGCGCCGATCAGTTCCTCAACGCCGACAAGATGGCCACCGCCGGCCTGGCCGAGGTCCTGACACCGGCGGCGGTGACCCCCGAGGCGGTGGCGACGCTGGCGCGGGCGGCACTGCAGGGTTCCGATCGACCGGCGCTCGACGAGGTGCGCGACGAGATCGCCGCCATGCCGCACCCGTCCGAGGTGGTGACCCAGCTCGTCGACCGGTTCTGCCTGGCAGGCTGACGCACGGGCTCCGTCAGCGGATCTGCTTCACGCGGCCATCCGAACCCCACGAGGTGTCGGCCGTCAGCACGTCGGCGCCCACGCGCTCCGCCAGCGCGAGGCACAGGCGATCCCCCAACGACAGCCCTTCACCGCGCCGCCATCGACGGGCAGCCCATTCACCGTCGTCGACCGACACCGGGTCGACCTGGATCGGGTAGCTGGTCAGCAGCGCCCGAACGAGTGCCCAGTCGCGATCTGCTGCGAGCACCTTCTGCGCGACCTCTGACCAGTTCGCCGCGCCGCACCGGGGATCGTCGGCGAGTGCCGCTTCGACGACGCCGGCGCCGTCTTCGTCCTGGAGGAACGCGAGGATGGCCGACGCGTCGAGGACGACGCTCACGCGGCGTCTTCCTGCTGGGCAGCGCGACGCCGGTCGGCGAGGAGCTCGGCGACCAGATCGAGACCGGCGAGCTCGTCCCGAACTCGCGCCCGGAGCTGCTCGCGCGTCAAGAGGACGAGGCCGGTGGGTGTCTCCAGGAGGACGAGCGGGGTTCCCTCGGAGAGCCCGGCGCGTTGACGTACCTCAGCCGGGACGACGATCCGACCTCGATCTCCCACCACGACAGTGTGTGTCCCACTCACAGAGTCATGATACCACTGGCAGGTCGCGGTGGGATTGTCGATTCGATCGCCCTCTGATCGCGTCAGATCGAGAGCTCGGTGCCCAGGATCGAGACGAAGCTGACCATCTCGCCCGGGTAGCCGCCCAGGTTGTGGGTCAGGGCCAGCGTGCGGTCGCCGACGGTGTCGATGCGGCGCTCCTCGGGCGCCTCGCCGCGGAGCTGCAGCCACGCCTCGAACATCATGCGCAGGCCGCTGGCCCCCACCGGGTGGCCGAACGACTTGAGGCCGCCGTCGGGGTTGACCGGCAGGTCGCCGTGCAGGTCGAACGTGCCGGCCAGGATCTCCTTCCAGGCCGTGCCCCGCTCGGCGAACTGCAGGTCCTCCATGAGCACCAGCTCGGTGGGGGTGAAGCAGTCGTGCACCTCGGCCATGGCGATCTCTGCCCGGGGGTCGGTCACCCCGGCCTGCGCGTACGCGTCGGCCGCGCAGGCCGCGATCTCGGGAAAGGTCGTGTAGTCGTAGGCCGGGTCGGTCAGCCCCGAGCCGTTGCCGGCCACGAGCGACAGCGCCTTGATGTACAGCGGGTCGTCCGTGTACCGGTGGGCGTCCTCGGCCCGCACGACGATGGCGGCGGCCGCCCCGTCGGCCACACCCGCGCAGTCGAACACGGACAGGTCGCCGGCCACCGCGGGCATGGCGCAGATCTGGTCGACCGACATCTCGCGACGGAACTGGGCGCGCTCGTTGCGGGCGCCGTTGTAGTGGTTCTTCGAGGCGATGCGGGCCAGCACGCGGCGCAGCTCGTCGCGATCGACGCCGTAGCGCTGGGCGTAGGCGGGGGCCACCATCGAGAACATGGCGGCGGCGGTGAGCGTGCGGTTGGTGCCGTCGGTGGGGATGGGGAAGGCGTTCAGGCCCTGGTAGCCCGAGTCCTTGACCTTTTCGACACCGACCGCCATGGCCATGTCGTAGGCGCCCGAGGCGACGGCGTAGGCCGCCTGGCGCAGCGCCTCGGACCCGGTGGCGCACATGTTCTCGACCCGGGTCACCGGCTTGCCCTCGAGCTGCAGCGGCTTGGCCAGCACCATGCCGCTCATGCCCGACTGGGCGGTGCCCAGCCAGTAGGCGTCGACGTCGTGCTTGGTGACGCCGGCCCCGGCGAACGCCTCGTCCGTGGCGTCGACCAGCAGGTCGTCGATGCCCTTGTCCCAGTGCTCGGCGAACCGGGTGCAGCCCATGCCGACGATGGCGACGCGGTCGCGGATGCCGTGTGAGCCCATGTCAGCGCTCCCCTGCGGTGGTGGCGGTGGTGGCGGCCCGCACCGGGCGGGCCTTCCAGAAGTAGTTGTGGATGCCGTCGGCCGTGAACAGCTTGCGGAACGTCATCTCGACCCGACCGCCGATGGTCACGTCGTCGGGATCCACGTCGGTCAGCTCGACCGGCAGGCGGCCGCCGCCGTCGAAGTCGACCACCGCGAAGACCACCGGCGGCGAGGGCGAGTAGGCCATCCGGTCGATCGTGTAGGTGACGATCGTGCCGGTGGCGTCGGCCATCGGACGGGCGTGATCGTCGCCCGGTGACGGCGGGAGGTGCACGTCGCCGTCGTCGTCCTGCGAGCCGACGAAGCCGAACTTCCACTGGCGCGAGCGGCCGGCGGCCGACGCCGACGGGCGGGCCGGCTCGGGGCGGCGAGGCGGCTCGACCGGCAGGTAGCCCCGCCAGGCCAGCACCTTGCCGTAGGGGACGCTGCCGCCGATGGCGATCTGGTCCGCGACGCTCGGGGTGGGCCGGCCGGCGGCCAGCGCCTCGGTGGTGCGAAGGACGATCACGTCGGCCCCGTCGGCCAGGACGACCAGCGCGATGGTCTGGCCCGGGCCAGCGGCGTCGAGGGCGTCGGCCAGAAGGAGCCCGGGCTGGGCGGCGCCCGTGAACCCGACGGTGGCGTCGAGCCCGGCGGCCAGCTTGTCGCCGAGGCCCAGCTTCTTGCCGAGCGTGGCGGCGGCCCGGCTGTGCGAGGTGGCGATGACGACCCGGTCGACCTGGTCGGTGGTGAGCCCGGCGGCCTCCAGGGCTCCGTCCCAGGCGTCGAGGCCGAGCCCGACGTAGCGGTTCTCGCCGAACCGCTCCTCCCACAGCTTGGAGCCGGTGTCGCCCGGGGTGCGCCAGCGGTCGAGGAACTCCTCGGTGGCACCGCCCGTGCCGATCACCTCGGCCAGGAGCGGGCCGTGGTCGGCGGTGCCGACCAGCAAGGCCGAGGCCCCGTCGCCGCCGCTCGCCTCGTCGCTCGACCCGGGTCGGCCGGTGCGGACATCGGACGTGACCACCAGTGCGGGCTTGCCCGTGGCCATGCCGGCCGACAGCGCCCCGACGGCCGAACGGACGGCGCCGTTGACGTCGTAGGCCGGTGCGCCGGCCGGCAGGCGCAGCGCCGCATGGACCGCGGTGGCGTTGGTCTTGTCGAGGTAGGGCGGGGCGACCGTGGCGAACCAGAGCGAGGCCAGCAGCTGGCCGTCGATCGGCGCGGCCGCCAGAGCGGCGCGGGCGGCAGCGACGCCCATCGTGGTGGCGTCCTCGTCGTACGAGGCCACGGTGCGGGTGCCCTTGCCGCCACCCGTGCCCGCCACGGCCGTGATCTCGGACCGGTCGAGGCGGCGGTACGGCAGGTAGGCGCCGTAGCTCAGGATCCCCCGTGAGGCCATGCCACCAGGCTACGGCGATATCTGACGGGTCGTCACATCTCGGTTCACTCGAGGTGGCGCAGCGCATCGCGCAGCGCCTCGGGGCTGACGCGCAGCCCTCGGCACACCAGGATGGGGGCGCCCGCCACCTCGTTGTCCACCCGCTCGGGGTTCACCACCACGGCGACCGGTCCGATGGCGTCGCAGTACGGCTCGATCGCAGGTTGCGGGTAGCGCACGGTGAGGAACGTGCCGGCCGGCTCGCCGTCCGGCCACCAGTCGGCGTAGCTGTTGTGGGCCGACAGCGCCGTGCCGGGCGGCAGCCCGCGGGCGGGCCCGTACAGGTCGATGGCCGCTGCCTCGCCGTAGCTGGCGGTGACCACCCGGATCCCCGCCTGCTCGTCGGCCGGCAACACGTCGACCACGGCCGCGACCAGGTCGACCATCTCGGGCCACCCCACCTCCTCGGCCAGCTCGCCGTTGATGTCGCGGAACAGGTCGGCGTAGACGCCGACGGGCGCCACCGGTGCCAGCGCCGCCAGCGGAACCAGCCCGTTGACAACCATTGCCCCGACAGCCAGGCGCCATCGCCGCGGCTCGGCCGCCAGCCACCCCTCGGCGGCGACGCACCCCGCCGCGATCGCCAGCACGTACAGCGGCCCCAGGTAGTAGGCCTTGCCGCCGACCGCCAGCAACACCGCGGCCACGGTGGCGGCGGCGACGGCCAGCACCCGCCACGGCGGCGATCGCCACAGCCACACCAGGCCGCCAGCTGCGAGGGGCAGCGCCAGCGGGCCGACGTAGGCGACCTGCAGGAAAACGAACCCCAGCCGCCCTTCCTCGTCGCCGACCCCATCGTTGCTGTTACGGATGAACTCGAGGGTCGGCCAGTCGTTGAGCGCCTGCCACACCAGGTTGGGTAGCCACAACGCCAGCGCCAGGGCGCACCCCGCCCAGAGCCAGCGCGAGCGCAGGTGGCTCCGAGCAGCGGGCACCGCGACGATGCCGGCCCCGAGCCCCAGGGCGAGCAGGCCGATCGTCCACTTGGTCTCCAGGCCGACACCGACGACGGCCCCCACCGCCAACCACCACCGGGGGTCCGCGCCGCGGAGCAACCGAACGACCAGCACCAGCGCCGCCGTCCACCACAACTGGTCGAACACGACGGTCTGGAACAGCGAGCCCGAGGCCAAGAGCAGCGGCATCGTGGCCGTCGCCACCGCGGCCAGCACGATCGCCCGCCGGCCACCTCCCAGCTCGCGTGCGAGCACGGCGGTCAACACCACCACCCCCGCGTGCACCGCTCCCGCGACCGTCCGCAGAGGCCACAGATGCTCGCCGGTCACCTCGGTGACCACCCGGGCCAGCAGGGGGACCACCGGCGGCTGGTCGACGTAGCCGAGTGCAGGGTGCCGACCGGCGGCCACGTAGTACAGCTCGTCGCGGTGGAAGCCGTAGCGCCCACTCAGCACCAGGTGGAGCACGAACACGGCGGCGGCCACCCCGAGGACGGGCAGCACTTCCCGCCCACGTTCGGACTGCCGCACCGTGCTCGTGTGCGCCACGGCACAGATGATGGCCTGCGGCCACCCTCCGGGCCCGGTTCGCTCTCGCTCTCCAGAATCTGACGACCCGTCACATTCGGTCGTAGCCTGCGCCCATGCAGCTCGGTGACGTGGTGAACGGGGACGCAGCGCAGTACGGCACGCCGCTCGACGGCGTCCGCATCCTGGCCGCCGAGCAGATGCAGGCGCTGCCCTACGGCACCCAGCTGCTGGGTCGCCTGGGCGCCGAGGTGGTCAAGGTCGAGCACCCGGGTGCGGGCGAGTCGGGCCGGGGCTCGTTCCCCCACATGCTCGACCCCGAAGGCCGCCGGGTGGGCGCCACCTTCCTCCGCAACAACCTGGGCAAGCGCAGCGTGGCCATCGACCTCAAGCATCCCGAGGGCCGCGAGCTGTTCCTGTCGCTGGTCCCCCGCTTCGACGTCGTGTGCGAGAACTTCAAGGCCGGCACGATGGACCGGCTGGGCCTGGGCTACGACGCCGTCGCCGCGCGCCACCCCGGCGCGATCTTCCTGTCGCTGTCCGGCTTCGGCAACACGGTCGAGACGCCCTACCGGGCGTGGCCGGCCTACGCCGCGATCGTCGAGGCCATGTCCGGCATCTACGAGTACAAGCGCGAGCCCGGCCGTGGGCCACGCGCCAACCCGGTCGGCGCCCTGGGCGACATCAGCTCGGCCCTGTTCGGCGCCATCGGCGTCCTCGCCGCCCTGCGCCACCGCGACCGCACGGGGCTGGGCCAGCGCATCGACGTGGCCATGCTCGATGCGGTCGTGGCGATGACCGACATCGTGACCAACCTGTGGTCGATGGGCATCCACGGCTCGGTCGAGGACGAGATCAAGGCGATCGTCGACACGTTCGCCGCCGGCGACGGCTACTTCGTGTTGCAGTGCGTGCGACCGCAGCACTTCACCGCGCTGGCCGAGGCGATCGGCCGGCCGGAGTGGAACGACGACCCCCGCTTCGCCACGTCGGCCGGGTGGATCGACAACATCACCGAGGTCCGGGCCGCCATCGAGGCGTGGGCGGCACCGCTCACCAAGCACGACGCCGCCGCCGCGCTGAGCGCCGCCGGCCTGGCCGCCGGGCCGTGCCTGACCCCGCCCGAGGTGATCGCGGACGAGCACGTGGCGGCCCGCAACATGCTGGTGGAGGTGCCCCGCACCGACGACCCCGACGGCACCCGCGAGCCCATCCTGGTACCCGGCAACCCGGTGAAGATGTCGAAGCTGTCCGAAGGCCCCGAGACCCGGGTCCCGTGGCTCGGCGAGCACACCGACGAGGTGCTGGCCGCCGAGCTGGGCCTGGGCGACGACGACCTGGCCAAGCTCCGGGCCGACGGCATCATCGGCTGACGTCCGGCGGCGGGAGCACGTCGGCTGGGTGAACGCTCGGTGTACCGTTCCGGCGACGGTGTTTGTCCCGTGCCGCACGTCGGCCGGTCTCGAGGGGGTCGGATGCGTCGTCGTCTGTTCATCGCCGGCGCGTTGGCGCTGTTGTTGGTCCTGGTCGGCTGCGATCCGCTGGCGACGCCGACGGGACCCGCGCCCCTGCGCTATCGCGACGACGTGTTCTCGTCGGTGACCAAGACCGCCGACATCACCTACGGAACGGCGGTCGACCAGAGCGGTCAGACCGTGACCCTCGAGCTCGACATGTACCAACCCACCGGCGACACGGTCACGGCTCGGCCGGCCATCGTGTGGGTACATGGCGGCAGCTTCTGCTGCGGCAACAAGGGCTCGGCCGAGCTGGTGGAGGAGGCCAACACGTTCGCCCGCAAGGGCTACGTCAGCGTCTCGATCGACTACCGGCTCGCGCCCGGCGGCTGCACCGGCAGTGCGGACCTCAACGTCTGCCTCACCGCCATCGCCCAGGCCAGGGAGGACGCGCAGACGGCCGTGCGGTTCATGCGCGCACAGGCGGCCACCTACCGGATCGACCCCACCCGCATCGCCATCGGCGGGTCGTCCGCGGGGGCGATCACCGCCCTCAACGTCGGCTACAGCCCCGAGAACCCGGGTCCCGGCGACCATCAGGGCTTCTCGTCCGCGGTGCGGGCCGTGCAGTCGATCTCCGGCGCCGAGCTGGTCAGCGGCCCCATCGGGGCCGGCGACGCACCAGCGCTGCTGTTCCACGGGACGAACGACGCGGTCGTCCCGTACGCCTGGGCGCAGTCGACCGTCGACCGGGCGACCGACGCCGGCCTGATGGTGCGCCTGCGGACGTGGGAGGGCGGTGGCCACGTCCCCTACGGGCAGCACCGCACCCAGATCCTGGACGAGACCCGCAACTTCTTCTATTCGCAGATGGATCTCGCCCACGCCGCCCGTTAGCCGGGGGTGACCCGGCACCCTCGCCGGGGCTAATCTGACGATCCGTCAGATTCGGTGCGTCAGACGGCACCGCCGGCCAAGGGGACCAGCACGATGGACTTCGAGTTCTCTGAGGAGCAGCAGCGGTTCCTCGCCGAGGTCGAGGCGTTCCTCGACGAGCACCAGGCCGTCGACGTCATGGACCCCACCCGCGAGAACATGGCCCAGATCTGCGACACACCCGAGCGCCGCGACTTCATGGCCAAGGTGGGTGAGCAGGGCTGGCTGGGCATGACCTGGCCCAAGCAGTACGGCGGCTCCGAGGGCGACGGCGTCTACGAGTACCTGCTCAACGAGGCCCTCGCCCGGCGGGGCGCCCCGCAGATCGGCAAGGGCGTCGGCATCATCGGCAAGACGCTGATCACGTACGGGTCGGACAAGCTCAAGGACGAGTTCCTCCCCAAGATCCTGCGCAACGAGGTCGAGTTCGCCGTCGGCTACTCCGAGCCCAACGCCGGGTCCGACGCGGCGGCCATGCAGCTCAAGGCCACCCGCGACGGCGACGGCTGGCGGCTCGACGGCCAGAAGACGTGGACCACCTCGGCCCACTTCGCCGAGTGGTACTGGGTGGGCGCCCGCACCGACCCGGACGCCCCCAAGCACCACGGCATCACGTTGTTCCTGGTGCCGCTCGACGACCCCGGCCTGACCATCCGCCCCATCTGGACCATGGGCGACGAGCGCACCAACGAGGTGTTCTTCGACAACGTGTTCGTGCACGACGACTACGTCGTCGGCGACCTCAACCGGGGCTTCCAGTACATCGCCCAGGCGCTCGACCTCGAGCGGTTCACCATGTTCACCTACAGCCAGATCGAGGAGCGCATCCGCATCCTCACCGACTACGTGAAGGATGCGACCCGGGACGGCGAGCCCCTCAAGGAGGACCCGGTCATCCGTCAGCGGGTCGCCCACCTGGTGACCGAGGGCGAGGTCGCCCGCATGCTGGGGTTGCGCTTCGTGCACAAGTCGATCCAGGGCGGCGACCCGCCCCGGTCCGAGGCGTCGGAGTACAAGCTCTTCTCCACCGAGCTGTCGCGACGGGTGGCCGACGCCTCGATGGACATCGGCGGCCCCGGCACCCAGCTGCGCGTCGGCACCGAGGACGCACCCATGGCCGGCCGGGCCGAGTCGACCTACCGCTACACGGTCATCGACACCATCGGCGGCGGCACCTCCGAGGTGCAGAAGAACATCATCGCCACCCGCAAGCTCGGGCTCCCGAAGAACTTCTGACGTGACTGACGGCCCGCTCGCCGGCACCACCGTCCTCGACTTCTCGACCGTCGGGCCCGCCACCCGCTGCACACGGCTGCTCGCCGACTACGGCGCCCGGGTGGTCAAGGTCGGCGCTCCCCCCAAGGCCGGGGCCACGCCCATCGTGCCGCCGTTCCACGCCTACAGCGGGCAGCGGGGCCTCGAACGGGTGCAGATCGACCTCAAGTCGCCCGCCGGCAAGGACGCGTTCCTGCGCCTGGCCGCGGCAGCCGACGTGGTGATCGAGAGCTTCCGGCCCGGGGTCGTCGACCGGCTGGGCATCGGCTACGACGCCGTATCGGCGGTCAACCCCGGCATCGTCTACTGCTCCACCAGCGGCTACGGGCAGTCCGGCCCCTACGCGACCCGGGCGGGCCACGACATCAACTACCTGGCCGCCGGCGGCTACCTGCACATGTCCGAGCGCACCGCCGACGGCCGGCCCCCTCTGCCGGGCGCCACGGTGGCCGACATCGCCGCCGGGGGCCTGCACGCGGCGGCCGCCGTCCTCGCCGCCCTCGTCGGCCGGTCGACCACCGGGCGGGGGCGCTACCTCGACGTGTCAGTGGCCGACGGCGTGCTGTGGATGCTGTCGCTCTACATCGACGAGTACCTGGCCACCGGCGAGGCGCCGGGCCCTGGGCACTACATCCTCACCGGCCGCTACGCCTGCTACGACACCTACGGCACGGCCGACGGAGGGTGGCTCGCCGTCGGGGCGATCGAGCCCGTGTTCTGGGCCAACCTGTGCCGCCTGGTGGGGCTCGATCGCTGGATCGACCACCAGACCGACGACGAGGTGCAGGACCAGATCCGCGCCGATCTGCGGGCGGCGTTCGCCGGCCGCACCCGCGACGAGTGGGTGGAGGTGCTGGCCGACGCCGACACCTGCGTCGCCCCTGTCCTCGACATCGCCGAGGTGGCCGAGGACCCGCAGTTCGCCGCCCGCGGCGCCGTCGTCGAGGCGACCCACCCGCAACGCCCCCCCTTCCGCCAGCTCGGGCCGCTGCTGGCCGGCACGCCCCGCCCGCCCGCGTACGAGCTGCGCGACGCCACGCTGACCGACACGCCGTCGCTGCTGGCCGAGGCCGGCGTCGCGCAGGACGAGATCGAGGCCCTGCTCGCCGAGGGAGTGATCGCATGACCCCTGCCGACGCGCCCGTGCCCGACGAGGTCCGGGGCTGGATCGGGCAGACCCGGTACGCCGAGACCGCGGACTTCCCCGTCGAGCGGGGCTACGTGTGGACGTCGTGCGCCTCGGTCGAGAACGGCAACCCGCTGTTCTGGGACGACAAGGTGGCGGCCGACGTCACCGACGGGCCGATCGCTCCCCCGTCGACGTTGTCGCTGTGGTTCCGTCCCCACCACTGGCAGCCGGGCCATGCCGCCCAGAAGCTGCCCCTGCAGGTGCACTTCGACCTCAAGGACCGGCTGGGCCTGCCCGAGGCGATCATGAGCGACAGCGAGGTCGTCTTCCACGAGCCGGTGCGACCCGGCGACGTCGTCAGCACGTCGCAGGTGTTGCGCTCACTCAGCGAGCCGAAGACGACCAAGCTCGGCACCGGACGGTTCTGGGTTATCGACGTCCCGTACCGCAACCAGCGCGACCAGCTGGTGGGGGTCGAGACGTTCACCGGCTTCGGGTACGTGCGGGCCGAGGCGCCGTCGACCACCGCAGCCCGCCCGGCGGCGGGGCCCACGGAGGCGACCACTCCCACGGCGGCCGCCCACCCGCGCTGGAGGGCGGGCCAGGTCGTGCTCGGCGACGTCGCGGTGGGTGACCGGCTGCCGGCGCTCGTCTACGACGTCAGCGCCACCACCGTCGTGCTGGGCGCGCTGGCCACCCGCGACTGGCGGCCCATGCACCACGACCGCGACTTCGCCATCGAGCGCAACGGCGCCCGGGACATCTTCCTCAACACGCCCAACCAGCAGGCGTGGTTCGAGCGGTTCGTCACCGACTGGACCGGGCCGCTCGGGCGTCCGGGTCGGCTGCACTTCCGCATGCGCGACTCGGTCTACCCCGGCGACACCATGACGCTCACCGGCACCGTGGCCGCCACCGAGACCGACGCCGCCGGGTGCGGGTGGGCGACGGTGGCCATCGAGGTGCGGGCGGGCGACCCGCCCCGCTCGTGCACCAGCGCCACCGTGCGCATCGCCGTGCCGACCGCACCCGACGACAACCCCTGGCGCCGCTCCGGCGAGCGCTGGGTGCCCTGAGACGGAAGAAGGAACCGGACCCATGCTTGATCTCGCCTTCACCGAGGAGCAGGACATGCTCCGCGAGGTCGTGCGCAGCCTGCTCGCCGAGCACGCGCCGCTGACCGTCGTGCGGGAGATGGAGGACCACCCCGTCGGCTACCCGGCCGACCTGTGGAAGCAGCTCGGCGCCCTCGACCTGCTCGGCCTGCTGCTGCCCGAGGCGCACGGCGGTTCCGGCATGACCCTGCTCGAGGGCGTGGTGCTGTACGAGGAGCTGGGCCGCGGCCTGGCGCCCACCCCCCACTTCGTGAGCTGCGTGGCCAGCGGCACCGCCCTGACCGTGGGCGGCTCCGAGGCCCAACAGGCCGAGTGGCTGCCCCGGATCGCCTCGGGCGAGGCCATCCTCACCCCGGCGTGGGTCGAGCCCGACGGCGGCTTCGGGCCCCGGGGCGTGCAGGCCCGGGCCACGTCCGACGACGGGGGCGCCACCTTCACGCTCTCCGGGGTCAAGCGGCACGTGGCCTTCGCCGCGGCCGCTACCCGGCTGGTGGTCCTGGCCCGCACGGGCGCCGGCGACAGCGATGGTGGCGGCGACATCGACCTGTTCCTGGTCGACCCGCACGCCGCCGGGGTCACCCTCACCCAGCAGTTCACCGTGGCCTCGGACACGCAGTACCGGGTCGACCTCGACGGCGTGCGGGTCACGGCCGCCGACCGCATCGGTGCCGCAGGCACCGGCTGGGCCACGTGGACGGCGGTGCGCGAC
Organism: uncultured Acidimicrobiales bacterium; assembly: GCA_963735395.1. Taxonomy (GTDB): domain Bacteria; phylum Actinomycetota; class Acidimicrobiia; order Acidimicrobiales; family VFJN01; genus ZC4RG19. The sequence goes on from CAVTKV010000008.1 coordinate 643,859, forward strand.
GACGTGCTGATCCTGCTGGCCGCGTGGGCGGTGGGCGCCGCCGACTACGCCCAGGAGATCACCGTCCAGTACGCCAAGGACCGCGAGCAGTTCGGCAAGCCGATCGGCGCCTTCCAGTCGATCGCCCACTACCTGGCCGACCGCCAGTCCGAGCTCGACGGCGCCCGCACCCTCGTGCACGAGGCGGCGTGGGCCCGCTCGACCGGCCGACCGGTGACCCGCCTGGCCCCGATGGCCAAGCTGTTCGCGGCCAGGGTGCTGCGCGACCTGACGGCCACGGCCCAGCAGATCTTCGGCGGCAACGGCTTCACGCTCGAGTACGACGTGCAGCTCTACTTCCGCCGGGCCAAGGCGCTACAGGTGTCGTGGTGGAGCGATCGCGACCTCGAAGAGCTCATCGCCGCCGACGTGCTCGACATCTAGCGTGTCAGATACGCGTCAGGTTCTGTTAGCAAAGTGGTCGTGCTCTGTTGAGCCTGCGGCAAACAGTCCCGCGCATCGTGGTCGTCAGACACGACGAGCGACGGGGAACGCAGGACGCATGGCTCGACACGAGCTCTGGGTGGAGTTGGCCGACCGACCGGGCAACCTCGCCGCCTTGGCCGGCGACCTGGCCGCCTGCGGTGCCAACATCGTGCACCTGGACGTGCACGCCGGCCCCGGGGACACCGTGATCGACCGCCTCGTCGTCCAGGTGCCCGACGCCCGCAGCCACGAGCTGACAGTGGTCGCCCAGAGGTGCGGCGCCACCCTGCGGCCCCTCGATGGCGCGAACACGTCCACGGCCACCCAGGTCGACGACGCCCCGGCTGTCGTCCCCTCGCCCCGGCACGTGCCCGCCACCCGGCGCCCCGTCGTCGACCAGCCGGTGCGCCGCCCGCCCACCACGCTCGAACGGCTGGTGGCCCTGGCCGACGGTGGCCTCGTCCGGCTGCGCCACCTCAGCGCCGGCGACCGCGACGACCTGGTGGCCCACCACCAGCGCTGCTCCGATGCGACGCGGCAGCACAGCCGGTTCCTCACCCCCGGCACGTTGCCGTCCCCGAGCGTGGCCGGCGAGGCCGTGCCCCACGGTTGCGGCGACCACGTGGCCCTCGCCGCCCTGGTCGGGGGCGACATCGTGGGCGTGGCCCGCTACGACCTCGACGGCGCCGGCGCGATCGCCCAGGTGGCCGTCATCGTCGAGGACCGGCACCAGCGACGGGGCATCGGCACGCTGCTGGTGGGCGAGCTGGCGGTGCTGGCGTCGAACGCGGACGTGGGATACCTCCGGGCGGTCGCCCCCACCGGGGGCGACGGGCTCCAGCGCACCCTGCGCCGAGCCGGGCTCGGCTTCACCGTCCGCCGGGTGGGCGAGGCCACGGTGCTTGACTGCGGGCTGCCGCACGGGCTGTCGGCCACGGCCTGACCGTCGACCGTCCGCGGCCGCGAGGCCCTCAATCTGACGACCCGTCAGACAGGTGGCTACCGTTCTGCCATGGCCGAGAGCGCAGACCACGACGACCAGCTCACCGCCCGCGAGGACGGCGGCGTGCTCTGGCTCACGCTCAACCGGCCCGAGGCGGCCAACGCCGTCACGCCCGACCAGCGCGACCGGATGATCGAGCTGCTGGGCGACGCCAGCGCCCGGGTCGAGGTGCGGGCGGTCGTCATCACCGCCACGGGCAAGCACTTCTGCACCGGCGCCGACCTGCGCCACTCGGCCCCGGGGCCCACCCGCCCCGAGGGCGTGCCCGACCGGGTGGCCGGCGACGTCGCCCGCGTCATCCAGGCGGGGGCCCAGCGACTGGTGGCCGCGGTCGTCGACTGCGAGAAGCCGGTGATCGGCGCCATCAACGGCACGGCCGCCGGCATCGGCGCCCACCTGGCACTGGCATGTGACCTGGTCCTGGCCGCCGACAGCGCCCGCTTCATCGAGGTGTTCGTGCGCCGGGGCCTGGTGCCCGACGGCGCCGGCTGCTGGCTGCTGCCCCGGCTGACCGGCCTGCAGAAGGCCAAGGAGCTGATGTTCTTCGGCGACGACCTGCCCGCCGCCGAGGCCGAGCGCATCGGCCTCGTCAACCGGGTGGTGCCGGTGGCGGACCTCGAGAAGGTCGCCGGGGAGTGGGCGGCGCGGCTGGCCGCGGGCCCGACCCGGTCGATCGGCCTGACCAAGGGGCTGCTCAACCGGTCGCTCGACAGCGACAGGGCCACCGCCTTCCGCGAGGAGGCCCTGGCCCAGGAGCTCAACATGACCACCCACGACGCCAACGAGGGTGTCGCTGCGTTCGTCGAGCGGCGCGAGCCCGACTACCAGGGCTGGTGACCCTCGCCGGTCGCCGTCGGTGGGGATGGCCGGCCGCCGGTTACCCCTGGGTAGGCTGACCGACCGTGGCTCGCAGGGGAACCAAGGCACTCGCCATCGGCGTCACCGCGGCCGTCGCGGTCGCCGCCCTCCGCCGTCGGCGGTCCCCGACCGCGGGCGCGGCAGGCACCGCCGACACCACGGCGCTGCGGGCCCGCACCCGCAGCCAGCGCCGGGCCGAGCTGGCCAGGCTGGGCGGCCGGGCCGGGGCGGGCTTTGCCGTCCATCGGGCCCGGCGGGTGTTCGCCTCGGCCGAGCGCCAGGCCGAGCTCGACCAGCAGTTCGAGTTGCGCACGGCCGAGCAGGTCGCCGAGGCGCTGGGCGGCATGAAGGGCGCCTTCATGAAGCTGGGCCAGATGGCGTCCTACCTGGACGTGGGCCTGCCCGACCACGCTCGCGAGGCGCTCGCCGGGCTCCAGCAGGACGCGCCGCCCATGTCGGCCGAGCTGGCCGCGGGCGTGATCGAGCGCGAGCTGGGCGCGGGCCCCGACAGCCTGTTCCTCGAGTGGGACCCGGCGCCGCTGGCGTCGGCCTCCATCGGCCAGGTGCATCGGGCCATCACCCGGGACGGCCGAGCGGTGGCGGTCAAGGTCCAGTACCCCGGCGTCGATCAGGCCATCGCGGCCGACCTCGACTCGGCCGGTGTGGTCTTCGGCGCCATGGGGCTGGCGTTCTCGGGTTTCGACCCCGGGCCGCTGGTCGACGAGATCCGGGCCCGCGTGATCGAGGAGCTCGACTACGCCAACGAGGCCCGCAACCAGCAGCTCTTCGCCGACTTCTACCGCGACCACCCGTTCATCCACGTGCCCGACGTCGTCACCGAGCTGTCGACATCTCGGGTGCTCACCACCGACCTGGCCGAGGGTGTGCGCTTCGAGGTCATGGCCACGTGGAGCCAGGACGAGCGCAACCTGGCCGCCGAGTCGATCTACCGGTTCGTGTTCCGCAGCCTGTACCGGGTCCACGCCTTCAACGGCGACCCGCACCCCGGCAACTACCTGTTCCAGCCGGGAGGCCGGGTCACGTTCCTCGATTTCGGGCTGGTCAAGCACTTCACGCAGCCCGAGATCGAGATCTTCGGCGACATGATCCGCGCCCTGGTCATGGACGGCGACACCGCCCGCTACCGCAGCATCATCGAGCGCATCGGGCTGTTGAAGCCGGGCACGCCGGTGTCCGACGACCAGGTGTACGACTACTTCAGCCACTTCTACGAGTTCGTGCTGCACGACGCAGAGGTGACGATCACCCCGCAGTGGTCCACCGACGCGGTGTCGCGCTACTTCGACCCCACCGGGCCCTACGGGCCGATCATCAAGGCGGCCAACCTGCCGGCCAGCTTCGTGATCATCCAGCGCATCAACCTGGGCCTGATGGCGATCCTGGGCGACCTCGAGGCCACGGCCAACTTCCGGGGCATCGCCGACGAGCTCTGGCCGTGGGTGGACGGCCCACCGTCGACGGAGATGGGCAAGGCCGAGGCCGACTGGCTCGCGGCGCGCCGCGCCTGAGTCGCGTCGGCGGCTCCCCCGCCGCGGCGCCCGCCGTCCCTACGATGCGGTGGATGCCCCGACGACCAGCGCGGACGCTCGCCGACGTCCTCGCTGACGCGGTGGCCCTGCCGGCCACTGACGAACGCCCCGACGAGCCGGGCGACGAGCCGGACCACGAGCCGGACCACGAGCCCGACGACGATGGCATCGGCGGCCTCCGGGCCCAGCTCGACCACGCCGCCCGCGAGGCTGCGCCGCGTCGGCGCCTGGAGCGACGACGATCCGCTCCGCCTGTCGAAGGGGATGGTGACCTGGCTGCTCCGCTGCCCGCGCCGGGCCCTGGCCGGCGGCGGCTTCGGGGCCACCGACGACCTGGTGGCGGGCCTCGCCGTCGACGCCGCCGCCAAGCTGGCCACGCTCGTGCCCCAGCGTCACCCGACCGTCGACGCCGCGCTCGCCTTCCTCGAGGCCACCGGCGACACCACGGCCGCCGACCACCTGGCCGACCGCGGCGACGCGGCGGCGCCCCTGCTCACGGACATCGGCGCCCGCGTCGAGCGCCTGACCGCGGCGTGGCCCGAGATCGATCCCGGCTGGTGGCCGCGGGTCGAGGAGCCGGTGCGCGCCCGACTGGCCGACGGCGCCGTGATGGTGAGCGGGCGCCTCGACCTGCTGCTCGGCGGTCCGCCGACCGCGCGCGCCGCGATCGTGGTCGAGGTCAAGGGCGGGCGCTGGTACGACGGCATGCGGGCCGACGGCCACCTGTACGCCCTGCTGGTGACCCTGCGCAACGCACATCCGCCGGCGGCGGTCGTCACGTTGGTGGCCGACGGCACCACCCAGGTCGAGCCCGTCCGGCCGGCGGTGCTCGCCACCGCCGCGGACCGCGTCGAGCAGGCGATGGGCGTGGCCGCGACCATCGCCGCCGGCGAACCGCCCGCCGCGTACCCCGGCGCCCACTGCCTGCACTGCCCGGTGCGTCCCGACTGCGCCGTCGGGCGTGAGTGGCGCCCCGACGACGCGGCCGTGCTGCTCGAGCGTGGCGCGGTGGCGGGCCGGTGAGCGACCCGGTGAGCCCGCTGTGAGGGACGCCGTAGGAGCCTCCGACCGGCTGCGCGCCGCCGTCACCCAGGCCATCGACGACCTGGTCGCAGGCGCGACCGCGCCGCCCGGCCAGGTGTTCGTCGGGTGGGTCGCGGCCGTCGACGCCTCGACCTGCCCGGCGCGGTTCCGGGCCCAGGGTGACGACGGCTGGGGCTTCCCGGGGTGGTCGGCCGCCACCGCCGCCGGCGCGATCGGCCGCGCCGCCCTCGACCGCCACCTCGACGAGGTCGGGACCGGTGCGGGGCAGCTGCCCGAGCCGCTCGAGGCGGTGCGGCGGTGGATGCGCGCCGCCGGGACGACCGGGGCGAGCGGCGTCGCCGGGTGGGTGGGCGACCTGCGGGCCGAGGGCGACAGCGCGACCCTGGCCGCGGCGGCCGCCGCCGCCGGCCGCTGGCTGGCGGGGTTCGTCCGGGTGCTCGGATGGCCGCTGCCCGACCGCCTGGCGCTGCTCAACGTCACGCGCGACGGCGCGCAGTCGGCGGCGCCGAAGTGGTGGCCGCGCAAGGGATCGGCGGTGAGCGTGGGCAGCGGCGCCGATGCCCGGGTCGGGCGGGTGACCGGCGCCGGTGACCACGTCCTGGTGGTCCACCGCCCGTCGGCAGGAGACGACCGCGACGTGCACCGGCGGGCCACCGTCGAGGCGGCGGCCGGCGCGCTGGTGCAGCGCGTGGCGCCGTCGGCCGTCCTGGTCACGGCGGGCGACACGGGAGAACGCTCGCGGATCGTCGTGGACGAGGCGCTGCTCGAGGCCGGCGGCGACCTGCTCGTCGAGGTGGTGCGGCAACGGGTCGTCGCCGTCGACCGGGGCTACGACCCGGCCGACGCCACCCCGTCGGCCCGGTGCCGGTGGTGCGAGCTCGCCGGCGAGTGTCCGGCGGGCACCGCCTGGCTGGCCGGACCGGGTCGCTGGCGGGGCGGCCTGCCGGTGCTCGGCGCCGGATGAGGGTCAGCCCGGCGCGGGTGCGAGGTACACCCCCACGGTCTCGGTGTCCCAGCGGTCCTGCAGGTCGACGTAGCGCGCGAGCGGGGCGGCCCACCGGTCGTCGGCGACGATCAGGTCGTCGTGCACCATGGCCACCAGATCGCGACGATGGATGCCGAAGAGGTCGGGGCGCACGTCCATGGCCGCGGCGGGGTCGATGCGCAACGGGTCGCCGTCCTGCGCCACCGACGGCAGGCCACCCACGCGGGCGACCCGCTGGCCGCGAGCGTCGAGCCGCACCTCGCCGGCGCCGATCGCCTCCTCCAGGTCGGCCCGCAGGAAGAACAGCTCCCGATGCTCGTCCTCTGTGAGCCCCTCGTGCACCGTCACCGGCCGGGCCCCGGGCGGGGCGAAGATGGCGTAGTCGCCGGCGACCACGATGAGCTGGTCCAGCGGATGGTCCGGGTCGGCCCGGCGGCCGGCGCCGAGCTGACGCACGCCGATGCCCTCGTCGACCACGAACGGCACCCCGTCGTCCTGCAGCCGGGCCATCACCGCTTCGCAGTAGGGGTCGAACACGCCCTCGCCGCACACCACCTGGACCGGCCCGGTGACAGCAGCATCGCCCACGGCATCGGTGACCGTCCGGGCCACGCCATACGCCGCGGCCGGCGCGGTGGTCTCCTGATGGCTCGCCGGCAGGTTGGCCACCCCCGCGACCACGGTCACACCGACGAGCGTCGCCAGGACCCACGGTTGGCGCTCCGTCGCAGTCGCCCACGGCTGGCGCACCACGGCCACGAGCAGGGCGAGCGTGAGGAACGCGCCGACTGGCCAGAGCCAGCGGAGCTGATAGGCGACCGTGCCGAAGTCGCTGGTCGGGGTCTGCATGGCCGTCACGTACCCGGCCGCCAGCAACAGGCCGGCCAGCCCCACGGCCGACGTCGTGACCCGATCGCCGCGCCGGCGGCCATCCACCAGGGCCAGAGCGCCGACGGCGACGAGGGCGGCCAGCGCCGCCACCGAGGCCGCCAGCGACGGGAGCGGGTTACCGAAGGGCCCCAGCCCGAACGACTCGCCATACGACGGGCGGGCCCACCACGGGGGCAGCGCCCACACCCGCGCCACCGAGCGCACGCTGTCGCTCACGTCGAGCGTCATGGTCGTCTCGCCCAGGCTGCGGCGCAGGCGAGAGAGGTTGCCGTCGCCCTCGCCGGCCACCTGCTCGACCAGCACCGGCGCCCAGCACAGCACGCCGACGGCCAGCGACACGCCAAGGGTGACGAGCGCCCCGCGCCGCTCGCCGTCGGCGCGGCGGGCCGCGACACCCACCGCGACGGTCGCCGCCACCACCAGCACCGGCACGAAGACCGCGTAGCTCAGGTTGGTCTGGAGCACCACGCTGCCCACCACCACCGCCCAGGGCAGGCACGGCCGATCGCCGCTCATGGCGGCCCAGACGAGCGTCGCGAAGCAGACGAAGGGGAGCAGCACCGTCGTCGCGTGCCAGGGCTCGACCAGGACCGCGCTGCCGAACGACCAGCACAACAGCGCGGTCACGGCCATGGCCGCGGTGGCCACCGCGTCGCCACCGATGCGGCGGGCGACGACGAAGATGCCCGTCACGGAGGCCACGTTGACGACGGCGGTGCCGAGGACGAGGCCACCCCCGCCACCCACCAGTGCGGCCGGCACCGCCAACACCGCGTACAGCAGCGGACCGGGGTGGTTCATGTCGAAGCCGACGCTCCACGACGTCGACGCCCACATGCCGAGCAGCGGCATGTCACCGCCAGGCCCGCCACCGAGCACGTCACGCGCCCGGATCGCGATCAGGGCCGAGTCGCCAACCGGCACCCACCCCTCGCCGATCGCCCGGCCGGCGGCCACGACGAGCGGCACCAGCGTGGCCACCAGCGACACGATCGCCAGGCGCAGTCCTGCCCGGCCCTCGCTCTCCCCCATGCGAGCGACACGCTACGGCACAACCCGGTTCCCGGGGGGCGGGTGGGCGCAGGCGCCCCGCCCCCGCTACCGTCTCTGCCGCTGGGACCAGCAGGGGGAACCGTTCTTCACGTGGCGATCACCGAAGCGCCTCGAACCGAGCCACCTCGCCGTGCCGAGGGCGATCCGGCCGAGCCCGATGCCAGATCGTTCCTCCGCTGGGGCCTGGCGTCATACCTCGTCGCCGTCGGCCTGCTCGTCGCCGCCATCGTCTGGTGGCTCGACGGCCACCTCGCCTACGTGCTCGACGACGCCGCCATCCACCTGAGCATCGCCGACCGGCTCGCCCACGACGGCACCTGGGGCGTGGTCGCCGGCGAGTTCCAGTCGGCGTCGTCGTCGCCGCTGTGGACCGTGCTCGTCGCCGCCGCCCTGCTGATCGCCGGGCCGCTGGCCGCGTGGGTTCCGCTCCTGCTCAACGTCGCCGCCGGCGTCGGCGCCGTGTGGATCCTGGCCCAGAGCCAGACCGTCGTCCGCCCCGCTCGGAGCCGACGGGCCGACGCCGTCGCCACCGTCGTGCTGGTCACGCTCGTGCTGTTCCTGCCAGGCCTCGCCGTCGTCGGCATGGAGCACACGCTGCACGTGGCGCTCGTGCTCGCGGCCGTGCTGGGCGTGCACCGGTGGGCGCTCGGACGGCCCGGGGCGCGGCCCGCGGTCACCTACGCCGTCGTGGTGTTGGCGGCGCTGACGCGTTTCGAGACGGCGTTCCTGGTGGTGGGCCTGGCCGCCGCCCTGCTGGCCGTCGACCGCCGGGCCCACCTGCGGCGAGCGGCCGGCCTGGTGGCCGCCGCCGCCGTGCCCATCGCGGCCTTCGGCGTCGTGAACAGGGCGATGGGCGGGGGCTGGTTGCCGAACTCGATCCTGGCCAAGGGCCAAGGCACGGGGCTGTCCCAGTCCGACGGCACGGGGCCGGTCGACATCGCCGGCCGCCTGACCCAGGACCCCGTGCTGGCGGTCCTGTTCGGGGTGGCCGTCGCCTACCTCGTGTTGCGCGGCCTCCGCTCGCCCGCCGCCGTACCCGCGGTGGCGCTCGCGGTTGCGGCGCCCCTGCACGCCGCGCTTGCCGACGTCGGCTGGTACGAGCGCTACCAGGCGTACCTGATCGCGGTCGGTGTCTACATGGTGCTGGCGATCCTGGCCGAGGTGCCGGCGTCACTGCGGGGCCGGGCCGTCGCGGCGGTGGCCGTCCTGGGTGTGCTGCTCTGCGTGACCAAGGCCAACCTGCTGGTCGAGGCGCCGATCGCCGCCGACGACATGTACCGCCAGCAGTACCAGGCCGGGCGCTTCCTCGACCGGTACTACGACGGTGAGCCCGTGGCCACCGACCAGCTGGGCTACATCAGCTACTTCCACGACGGGCCCCTCACCGACTTCGCGGGCCTGGGCGACTACGCCGTGCTCGAGGAGCCGGGAGACCGGCCCTTCAGGGAGGTGTGGCCGGAGCTGGCTGCCGAGCGAGGCTTCCGGGTGGTCGTGCTCTACGACAAGGCGGCGGCCTTCAACGTGCCGCGCGGCTGGGTGCGGGCGGGCGAGTGGCGCATCGACAGCGAGCCGCTCTCCGGCGTCAGCCGCACCCTGCAGTTCTTCGCCACGGTGCCCGACGAGGTCGCGCCGTTGCAGGACCACCTGCGCGACTTCGAGGACGACCTGCCCGACCGCACGCAGCTCCACATCAACGAGAGCGCCGGGCTCCAGGCGATGGCGCTCGCCGCGGGTGCCGACGGCGAGGATCCCTGACCTCGCCCCCACCCGGCCCGACCTAGTGTCCCGGACCTAGGCCGGGTCGCCCGCCACGCCGTCGGAACGCCGCCCAGGCGCCCAGCTTGCCGACGGGGCCGTGGCCGCCGCCGAGGCGCCAGCCGGCGGACGCCACCAAGCCGTCGTGCACGAAGCCCTTGGCCGTCGCCAGGGCGTCGGACACAGGCGCGCCGCGGGCCAGCAGCGCAGCGGTGGCCGCGGCGAAGGTGCAGCCGGTGCCGTGGTCGTTGCGGGTGGGGACACGGGGTCTGCGCAGCTCGGTCACCTCGCCGCTGGCGGCCTCGTACACGACATCGACCGCCTGCTCACCGGCGGTGTCGTGATCGTCGCCACCCAGCAGGTGGCCGCCCTTGATCACGACCCAGGCGGGACCGTGGTCCGCGAGCCGGCGGGCGGCCGACCGGGCGTCGTCGACCGTCACGATCTCGGTGCCGGTCAAGGCCGTCGCCTCGCGGGTGTTGGGCGTCACCACCAGGGCGTGCGGGAAGAGCGCGTCGAGGTAGGCACCCTCGGCGCCCGGGTCGAGCAGCCGGGCGCCGGTCGACGACACCAGCACCGGATCGACCACCAGGTTGGGGAGGCGTCGCGAGGCGGCCACGTCGGCCACCGCTCGCACGACCGCCTCGGTGGCCAGCATGCCGGTCTTCACGCCGGCGACCGGCAGGTCGTCGAGCACGGCGTCGAGCTGTGCGCACAGGAACTCCACGGGCGGCACGTGCACGCCGAACACACCGACCGTGTTCTGTGCCGTCAGCGCCGTGATGGCGCTGGCGCCGTGCACGCCCAGGGCCGCGAACGTGACCAGGTCGGCCTGGATGCCTGCGCCTCCGCCCGAGTCGGACCCGGCGATCGTCAGCGCCACCGGCGGCGTGGGGGTCATGTTTCCCGCTCCTGGCCTTCGGCCGGGCCGCTCGGGCCACGCTCGCTGCATTGCGGACGCTCGCTCATGCGTCCGCCCTTCTCAGCTCGTCGATCACGGATCGCACCAGGGCGGCGGGGTCGGCCGCGCGCATCACGGCACCCATGAGCGCGAGGGCGACCGCCCCGGCCTCGATGCAGGCCCGGGCATTGCCCGGCCCCACGCCCCCGAGGGCGACGACCGCCAGTCCCGGGGTCGCGCGGCACCCCGCCGCCAGGCCGTCGAGCCCCAGCGGGGGGCCGTATCCCGGCTTCGATGCCGTGGCGAAGACCGGGGAGTAGGTCGCCCAGTCGCTGCGCCGTTCCGCGGCGGAGGTCAGCTCGGCGACCGTGTGGCACGAGCGGCCGACTCCCACCCGGTGGCCGGGGCCCTGCCGCTCGAGGGCGTCCCGCGTGGCGGGATCGGGCCACGGGTCTGCGGCCGCCAGGTGCACCCCGTCCGCCCCCACCGCGAGGGCCAGGTCGATGTCGCCGCCGACGACCAGCGCCGCACCCGCCGCGGCGGTGACGTCCCGCAGTTCGGCGGCCAGGCGCGCCCGTGCGGGGTCGGCCAGGTCCTTCTCGCGGAGCAGCACACCGCCGGCGCCCCCGTCGAGCGCGGCGGCCACCACGTCGCGCAACGGCTGGCCCCCCTCCTCCGCCTGGCGGCGGTCGGTCACGACCATCACCCGCCCCGGATCGATCGCGGTCACAGGTCGGCCAGGCCCTCGAAGCTCGTCGAGGCCTCGGCGTACAGGCGGCGGGGGATGCGCCCGGCGCCGCGGGCCAGGCGGCCGGCCGTCACCGCGTGGCGCATCGCCGTCGCCATCTGCACGGGGTGACGGGCCCGGGTGACCGCGGTCGCCAGCAGCACGGCGTCGCAGCCCAGCTCCATGGCCAGAGCGGCGTCGGATGCGGTGCCGATGCCGGCGTCGAGCACGACGGGAACCTGCGCCGATTCGCGGATGATCGCCAGGTTGTAGGGGTTGCGGATGCCCATGCCGCTGCCGATCGGCGCCCCCAGCGGCATGACCGCCGCGACACCGGTGTCCTCGAGCCGGCGGGCCAGCACCGGGTCGTCGTTGGTGTAGGCCAGCACCACGAACCCGTCGTCGACGAGTTGCTCGGCGGCCTCGAGCAGCTCGACCGGGTCGGGCAGCAGCGTGCGCTCGTCGGCCACCACCTCGAGCTTCACCCAGTCGGTCTCGAGCGCCTCGCGCCCGAGCTGGGCGGTGCGCACGGCGTCGCGGGCGGTGAAGCAGCCGGCCGTGTTGGGCAGGGGTCGGATGCCGGTGCGGTGCAGCAGGTCGAACAGCGAACCGGGCGCGGAGGGGTCGACCCGGCGCAACGCCACCGTCGTGATCTCCGTGCCCGAGGCCACGAGGGCCCGCTCGAGCTCGTCGAGGTTGGGCGCACCGCCCGTGCCCAGGATCAACCGCGAGCCGAACGACTCCCCGGCGATGACCAGCGGGTCGGCGGAGTCGGATCGAACGTCGGCGTCGGCGCGGCGGAGGGGCTCGGCCATCGTCATCCTCCCTGGGCGATCGACAGGACCTCGACCTGCTCGCCGCCGGTCAGCGTCCGGTCGTCCCAGCGGCGGCGGGTGACGACCTCGCCGTCGACGGCCACGGCGATGCCCCGGGGCTCGAGGTCCAGCTCGGCCACCAGGCGGGACACGGTGGTGCCCGGGGCAAGGTCGCGGGCGGCGCCGTTGACCGTCACCTGCAGGGTGTCGGGACGCCCGCTCACGTCGTCGCTCCGGCGACGGCGAAGCGCCGGGGATCGCAGGGTGCCACCTCGGCAGGCATCGGCTCGCCGGCCACGGTGGCGGCGATGGCGTCGGCGGTGACGGGCGTGAGCAGCACCCCGTTGCGGTGGTGGCCGGTGGCCACGACCAGGCCGTCGGCGCCGCTGGGGCCGATCATCGGCAGGTCGTCGGGCGAGCCCGGCCGCAGCCCGGCCCGCACGGCGACCAGCTCGGCGTCGTCGAGCCCGGGCACCAGGGCGAGGGCGTCGCGCAGCAGCTCGTAGGCCCCGCCGGCGGTGGGCGTGGTGTCCCAGCCGCGCTCCTCGACCGTGGCGCCCACGATCACGCGGCCGTCGTCGCGGGGCACCAGGTAGATGCTCGACCCCCGCACGATGCCTCGGACGGTGCGGGTGACGATGGGGTCGTCAACCGGTTGTCGCAGGGTCAGGATCTGCCCCTTGATCGGGCGGACGGGGGGCCGCACGTGCTCGGGCACCCCGGAGATCGTTCCGGACCGGCACCCGGCGGCGAGCACCACCGTGCCGGCCGCGATGACGTCCCGCTCGTTGCCCGACCCGTCTGGGCCGACCTCGGCCGCCTGCCGCAGCGCCACCCCCGTGACGCGGTCGCCCGCGCGTGTGGTCAGCAGCCGTGCGACCGGGGCTCGCACCATGGTCGCGCCCCCGGTCGTCGCGACGTCCAGGGCCGCGACCTCCAGGGCCGCGACCTCCAGGGCCTCGACCAGGGCCGCCGGGTCGACCGACCGCTCGCCCGTGGCCAGCAGGCCGGACCGAACGGCGGGTGTCAGCCCGGGCTCGAGCCGCCGCGCCTCCCGCCCGCGCAGGGGCTCGACGTCCAGGCCCATGGCCCGGTGGCGGGAGGCCAGGTCGTCGAGCACCGCCCGGTCGTCGGCGTCGAGCGCCACCACGAGCGTGCCGTCGGCGCGGTAGCCGATCGACCGCTCGCTCGCCGCCGCCACCTCGGACGCGAACGCGGGCCAGCGCGCCCAGGACGCGTGGTTGAGCCGCAGCAGTGGCTCCTCGCCCAGGCGTGCCTCGGTGACCGGGGCGAGCATGCCGGCGGCGACGCCGGACGCGCCCGACCCGGGCGACGGGTCGACCACCACGACCGACGCACCCCGCTGCGCCAGCCGCCAGGCCGACGACAGCCCGATGACCCCGGCGCCGACGACCACCACGTCGGCCCCGAACGGCCGCACCGCGCTCACGACGTCGTGCCCCCGAGGGCACCGCCCAGCGAGTCGACGGCCTTGGCCACGGCCATCATCAGGTCGTGGGTGGCGACGTGGGGGTCGGGCGCCTCGGCGATGGCACCGATCACCGCCACGCCCCACGCGCCGGTGGCCATGACGGCGTCCACGGTGTCGGCCGTGATGCCGGCGATGGCAATGATCGGCACGTCCACCGCCTGGACGACCGCCCGCACGCCCTCGACCCCGATCGGGTCGGGCAGCCCCACCTTGGTCGTGGTGGCGAACGTGGGCCCGACCCCCAGGTAGGCGGCACCCTCGTCCACCAGGCGCTGGGCCGTCTCGGGGTCGCGGGCGGTGCCCCCGACCAGGGCGGCGGGCCCCACGATGCGGCGCACGATGGGCACGGGCAGGTCGTCGGCCCCGACGTGCACCCCGTCGGCGCCCACGGCCACGGCCAGGTCGGCCCGGTCGTTGACCAGGCAGGTGGCGCCGGCCGCCCGGCACCGCTCCGCGATGGCCCGGGCCAGGCGGTAGCGGTCGCCGTCGGGCCCCGACTTCAGCCGCACCTGCAGCGTGGGCGCGCCCGCCTCGAGCGCGGCCTCGGCCACGATCAGCGAGTCGACCAGCACGTGCAGCCGGCCGAGACGGGGGTCGACGTGGGGCGCGCCCGCGGGATCGGTCACGACGTGCCGGACGGGGCGGCGACCGTCGGGTCCTGCAGGTAGACCTCGCCGCCGGCGGCCCGGAACTCGGCCGACTTCTGTTCCATGCCCGCCTCGATCTCCTGCTCGGCGGCGTAGGCCCTGACCTGCTCGGTGATGGCCATGGAGCAGAACTTGGGACCGCACATCGAGCAGAAGTGGGCGGTCTTGGCCGGCTCGGCGGGCAGCGTCTCGTCGTGGAAGGCGCGGGCGGTGTCGGGGTCGAGCGCCAGGTCGAACTGGTCGTCCCACCGGAACTCGAACCGGGCCTTGGACAGCGCGTCGTCCCACGCCTGCGCCTGGGGATGGCCCTTGGCCAGGTCGGCGGCGTGGGCGGCGATCTTGTAGGCGATCACCCCCTGCTTCACGTCGTCGCGGTCGGGCAGGCCGAGGTGCTCCTTGGGCGTCACGTAGCAGAGCATCGCCGTGCCGAACCACCCGATCATCGCCGCGCCGATGGCCGAGGTGATGTGGTCGTATCCGGGGGCGATGTCGGTGGTCAGCGGGCCGAGCGTGTAGAAGGGCGCCTCGCCGCACAGCTCCATCTGCAGGTCGACGTTCTCCTTGATCTTGTGCATGGGCACGTGGCCCGGTCCCTCGATCATCACCTGCACGTCGTGCGCCCACGCCGTCTGCGTCAGCTCGCCCAGCGTGGCCAGCTCGGCGAGCTGGGCCTCGTCGTTGGCGTCGGCGATCGAGCCAGGGCGCAGCCCGTCGCCCAGCGAAAAGGCCACGTCGTAGGCGGCGAAGATCTCACACAGCTCGTCGAAGTGGGTGTAGAGGAAGTTCTCCCGGTGGTGGGCCAGGCACCACGCGGCAAGGATCGAGCCGCCGCGGCTGACGATGCCCGTCGTGCGGTGCACGGTCATGGGCACGTAGCGCAGCAGCACGCCGGCGTGGATGGTCATGTAATCGACGCCCTGCTCGGCCTGCTCGACGATCGTGTCGCGGAACACCTCCCAGGTGAGCTCCTCCGGCGTGCCGTCGACCTTCTCGAGCGCCTGGTAGATCGGCACGGTGCCGATGGGGACGGCACTGTTGCGGATGATCCACTCGCGGGTGGTGTGGATGTCGCGCCCCGTCGACAGGTCCATGACCGTGTCGGCACCCCACTTCGTGGCCCAGGTGAGCTTGTCGACCTCGTCGGCCGCCGACGAGGTGACCGCGGACGTGCCGATGTTGGCGTTGATCTTGGTGAGGAAACGGGTGCCGATGATCATCGGCTCGGTCTCGGGGTGGTTGACGTTGGCCGGGATGATGGCCCGGCCCCGGGCCACCTCGTCGCGCACGACCTCGGGGTCCATGCCCTCGCGCACCGCGATGAACGCCATCTCCGGCGTGACCTCGCCCCGACGGGCGTAGTGCATCTGCGTGACCGTGCGGCCGGAGGCGGCCCGCAGACGCGGGCGGTCGGCGCCCTCGCCGGGGAACGGCTCGGCGCCCGACCGCCCGGCCCGGAACGACGCCCGCCCGTCGTCGCGCAGCGTGGCGACACGACCCTCGTAGTGCTCGACGTCGGCCCGCTCGTGGATCCAACCCGCCCGGACGGGATCGAGCCCCGTGTACGGATCGCTCCCCGGCCCGCTGGTGTCGTACAGGCGGACGGGCTCGTTGGGTGGATCGAGCACGACCTCGCAGAACGGCACGTGCACGTCGTCGCGGTCCCCCGCGACGTAGGTCTTGCGGCGGATGCCCATGCAGCATCACTCCCTTCGCCGGCATTACCCGGATCAGGTTCGGCGGTCGGCGCCTGGTGCGCCCTCTCAGCCCGGTCGCCCGAGCTCCCGCGTGGTTGTCGGGTGCCACCGTAGTTCCTGTGACCGAGCTTGCGGCAGGTGCGGTCGTGGAGCGACCGGATGTGCCGCACGTTCGGTCGCAGGTTCGGCGGCGGACCGGCCGCCAGGGGTGCACCGGCCCGGCCAGGTGGCAGACTCTCGCCGATGCCGGAGCTGACGCTGGGGAGCCTCAACCTGCACATGGGCCGGGGGGCCGGTGGGCACGCCGCGCCGTTCTACGACGTCGTCACCGCGTGCAAGGAGGTCGACGCCGACGTCCTCGTGCTGCAGGAGGGCTGGGTGCCCGACGACGACGAGGGCGACGTGCTGTCCGTGGCGGCGGCGCTCGGCTACCAGGTGGCCGGCACGTTCGCCGTCGCCCGCGCCGAGTGCCACGACCAGGTGCGCCTGGTGGCCCGCGACGGCGAGCAGGGCGACGGCGACTGGACCATCGCGGTGCTGTCGCGCCTACCGGTCCGCACGGGCGATGTCGTCCCCCTGGCCCCGCAGCTCCCCCGCGATCCTGGCCTCCGGGCGGTCGTGCGCGTGGTGGTCGAGGTCGACGGGTCGCCGTTCACCGTGGTGGGCACGCACATGCCGCTGCTCAAGGACCCGGTCTGGCGCCTGGCCCCGGCGGTGCGGGCCGCCCTGCCCGGGCCGGGCGAGCCGGCGGCGTTCGCCGGCGACATGAACATGTGGGGCTGGTGCGCCGACCGCCTGGCCGGCCCGGGGTGGCGGCGGGTCGTGCGGGGGCGCACCTACCCCGCCCACCGCCCCCACAGCCAGACCGACCACATCCTGGTCAACGACGGGGTCGAGGTGGTGTCGTCCGAGGTCGTGCGCCAGGTCATGTCCGACCACCGCCCGGTCCGCGCCCACCTGCGGTTCTGACGCGCCACGCCCGAGGTCAGGCGGGGAGGGCCCGGCGGACGAGGTCGACGACGTCGGCCGCGCAGCCCCACGACAGGGTGACGCCCGCGCCGCCGTGGCCGTAGCAGTGGACGACCGTGCGGCCATCGCGTTGCTCGGGCTCGAGGCGCACCGTGGGGCGGGCCGGCCGCAGGCCCACCTTGTGGGCGACGACGGTGGCGCCGACCAGCGCCGGGACGAGGGCGATCGCACGGTCGAGGATGCCCGCCGCGACGTCCGGGTCGACGACCAGGTCGAACGCTCCCTCCTCCGCCGTGCCGCCCACCACGATGTCGTCGATGCGCGGCACCACGTAGGTGAGGGCCCGACCGCCGTCGTCGTCGACGATCCACTCGTCGAGGCCGACCTGGTCGACCACGACGACCTGGCCCCGGATCGGGGTGAGCGTCGGGTCGGGCACGAGCTCGCGCGCGCCGAGGCCGGCGCAGTTCACGATGACGCCGCCGAGCTCGCCCAGGTCACGGACCGTCGCGGCCGTCGCCTCGACCCCGTGCGCCGCGAGGCGGGATTCGAGCCACGGCAGATACCGGCTCATGTCGATGACGGGCGACGAGAACCGCCAGCCCATGGCGAACCCGGCGGGCACGTCCGCGGCCTTGACCAGGTCGGGCACGGCGTCGGCCCACCACGGGTCGGGGGCGTCGTCGCGCAGCAGCTCGGTGCCCAGGCGCATGCGCACACCGGCGGCGGGGTCGGTGGCGGCCAGCCCGGCGAACACCTCGTAGCCGGCACGCGACCACCCGAGCACCCGGTCGAACGGGAACGCCCGGTACGGAAACCACACCGCGGCGGCCACCCCGGACGTCGTGTCGGCCAGCCGCTCACGGGCCACGACCCGCACCGGTATGCCCGCCTCGGCCAGCCGTAACGCGCAGGTCAGGCCCACCACGCCGGCCCCGACGACGGTGACGTCCGCGCTCATGGGCCAAGCTACATCGCCTGCCGGTGACTGCCAGGACGGGTGCGACGGGGTACACCTCCCCCATGACGTCGCTCGACACGCACGAGCTGCCCCGCCGGGCCGAGCGCCCGCGCCCTCCCGAGACCGCCAACGACCGGGCCCGGCGCCGGCTGCTCGCCCAGGGGCGGCGCCGCGCCACCGGGTTGCTCGTCGCCGTGGCCGCCGTGTTCGTGGGCCTGCAGGTGTGGGACGACGACGCCACCTGGGTCGGCTACCTCGAGGCGATGGTCGAGGCCGGCATGGTCGGCGGACTGGCGGACTGGTTCGCGGTCACCGCGCTGTTCCGCCACCCGCTGCACATCCCCATCCCCCACACGGCCATCATCGTCGAGCGCAAGGACCAGTTCGGCGAGACCCTGGGCGACTTCGTCCAGACCAGCTTCCTGACCCCGGACATCATCGCCGAGCGGGTGCGCGCCGCCCGCGTGGTGCCCCGCCTGGCGGGGTGGCTGTCGGAGCCCGACAACGCCGCCCGCCTGGCCCGTCACGTCGCCGACGCGGCCGTCACCGCCGCCGACCTGATGGGCGACGACGAGGTGCACCGGGCGCTCGAGGAGGTGACCCGCCGGCGCATCGAGGCCACGCCGCTGGCCCCGCTGGCGGGCAAGGCGCTGCAGGTGATGACCGAGGACGGTCGCCACCACGACCTGCTCGACGCGCTGCTGCGTGCGCTCGACCGGTTCCTCACCGACAACCGCGCCAGCCTGCGGGACCGGTTCGGCACCGAGTCGCCCTGGTGGCTGCCCGAGGCGGCCGACGACCGCATCTTCGACCGCCTGCTCGACGGGGCCCGCAACGTCCTCCGCGAGGTGGCCCGCAACCCGCAACACGAGCTGCGGGTCGACTTCGACGCCCGGGTGCGTCGCCTGGTCGACGAGCTGCAGTCGTCACCCGCCATGCGCGAGCGGGGCGAGGAGCTGAAGCGCGACCTGCTGGACCAGCCCGAGCTGCGGGCCTGGGTCGCCTCGGTGTGGTCCGACGTCAAGGCGGGCCTGCGTGCCCAGGCCGCCGACCCCGACTCGGAGCTGCGGCACCGGCTGGCAGGGGCGATCGCCGCCTTCGGCCGCCGGTTGGTCGACGACCCGGCGCTGGCAGCTCGGGTCGAGCACGGCATCGAGACGGGGGTGCGCTACGTCGCCGACCAGTTCAGCGACGAGATCGGCACCATGGTCAGCGGCACGGTGGCCCGCTGGGACGGGCGCGAGACATCGGACCGGCTCGAGCTGCTGCTCGGCCCGGACCTGCAGTTCATCCGCATCAACGGCACCGTCGTCGGCGGCCTGGCCGGCCTGGTCATCCATGCGGTCGGCCAGGCGTTCTGAGGCCGACGCTCAGCCCGACGGCGGCGGGTAGTCGGGGACCTGGTCGACCTCCGGGATCTCGTCGTAGACCGTGACCGACGACTCGACGTCGAAGAGCCCGGACTCCGCGAGCGTCTCGGGTCCCTCGTCGAACGTGAAGCGCTCGCCACCGTTGGCGTAGCGGTACATGCCGGCTCCCTCGTTGCCGACCTCGTCCTCGCCCGTCGCCGTGGGATCCCACCAGATGAGGCTGCCGTCGTCGCTGCCGCCCCAGTCGAACTCGGGCCAGAAGCCGTGGTCACCGCGGGACACCAGCGGTTGGGTCAACCCGCCCCCGGCCGGCGGGGTGCGCCACATGGCGTCGCGGAAGCTCTCGACCGTCAGATCCGGCCCGGCCAGGTGGATGCCGGTGAAGATCGTGCGGATGGGCGGCTCGAGGATGCGCGCCGTGTTGTTGGGCACCTCCTCGCCGTAGGCCCACCTCCAGATGCGGAAGGCGTCGGTGTCGGCCCGGGGCCCCCGGACCGGGGTGGTGGACACGCCGAAGCCGTTCTTCCACTGCTCGCCGTCGGTGAGGCGGGCGAAGATCGTCGTGTCCATCAGCAGGCTGGGGCCGAGGATCCACTCGGGCCGGTAGTCCTGCGCCGTCGCCTCGGCGGTGAGGGCACCCGGGGTGATCGGGTCGCCGTAGTAGATGATCGTGGTGACGCCGGCGTCCTCGAGCTTGCTGATGTTGGTGCGGGCGTTCTCCTGCGAGCGGGCCAGGTCGAGCTGGAACTCGATGTCGGTGGCCAGCTCGATGCCGTACGCCTCGAGCTGGCGGACGAACTCCTCGTAGACCGGCTGGTGGTCTCCGTTGGGGTTGTCGTAGTGCACCAGCGCGTACACCCGGTCCTGATCATGCATGGCCGGATCGCCGGCCAGCTCGGCCCTGCCCGGGGCGGCGTACGTGCCGATGGCGCGGCGACGCGGCCCTGACCCCCTGGTCGGGGGTCTGCAGCGCCTGCCACAGGTAGGGCTCGTACTCCTCGACGATGTCCTCGGGGACGGCCTGCGCGCAGTTGGGGCCGCAGATGATGCCGCGCGATGCCAACTCTGCGGCGAACACCGAGCTCGACTGCTGGGGCCCACCGACGACCGCGAACGGCTCCATCTCGGCGATGGCGATGGCGTCGGCCTTGGCGGCCTCGACGTCGTCGCCCGCGTCCCGTGCCCGTGTAGTTCTCGACGACGACGGTGCGCCCGTAGGTCTCGAACAACCTGGTTGTACAGGTCGGCGTAGCCCTGCACCGTCCGCTCTCCCGACTCGGGATCGACGTCGGCGCCGGCCTGCTCGACGGTCGCCGCGGTCAGCGGGTCGAGGGCGGGGTCGGCCTGGTAGGAGACGATCTTGATCTCGTCCGCGGTGACCCCGGGCGACGTCGCGCCGCCGTTGTCGCCCTCGAACGCCTCGACGCACGGCGGGGCGTACACCGACACCAGCATGATGGTGCCCAGCTCGGTGTCGCAGTTCGGCCCGAAGTCGATGTCGGCGACATCGACACCCTCCAGCTCGGCCTTCTGGGGTGTCATCGGCCCGGAGCGGATCAGCTCCTCCTGGCTGGCCACCTCGGTGTCGCCGCCCGAGCCTCCGCCGTCGTCGCCACCGTCTCCCCCGCCGCCGAAGACCACCACGGCCCCGGCGATCAGCGCGACCACGGCCGCGATCGGCCCGTAGCGCCGAGCGGCCTTCATCCACGCGGGCGGCTTCCCGGACGGCGTGCCGCCCGGGGACGCGCCCGCGTCCGTGGTCTCGTCCGTGGTGGACATCGCGGGTCCTCTCCCGTTGCTGTCGGTGGCGCCGGCCGTCAGGCGGGCGGCGGGTAGTCGGGTGTGGTGTCCTCTTCCGGGACCTCGTCGAAGACCGTCACCGACGCGTCGACGTCGAACAGGCCGGCCTCCTCCAGCGAGGTCGGCATGTCGCCGATGGTGTAGCGCTCGCCCCCGTTGGCGTACCGGTACATGCCGGTGCCCTCGTTGCCGACCTCGTCCTCGCCCGTCGCCTCGGGATCGAACCAGATCAGGGCGGCGTCGTCGGTGCCGCCCCAGTCGAGGTCGGGCCAGACGCCGTGGTCGCCACGCGACTGCTGCGACTCGGTGGGACCCCCACCCGAGATGGGGTAGCGGAACAAGCCGTCGCGGAAGGACTCGGGCGTCAGATCCGGACCGGCCAGGTGGATGCCGGTGAACATGGTGCGGAGGGGCGGCTCGAGCACGTTGGCGGTGTTGTTGGGCGGCGAGCCGCCGTAGGCCCAGTCCCAGATGCGGAAGGCGCCGTTGGTGGAGCGCTCGCCGCGGGCGGAGGGGAGCGAGATGCCGAAGCCGTTCTTCCACTGCTCGGGATCGGCGCCCCGGGCGAAGATCGTCGTGTCCATGAGCACGCTCGAGCCCAGGATCCATTCGGGGAAGTACCCCTGGGCCGTGGCCTCCGCCGTGAGCGACGCGGGGGTGAGGGGGTCGCCGGTGTAGATCACCGTCGTGACCCCGGCCTCGCGGAGCTGGGTGATGATCGTGCGCGCGTTCTCCTGGGCGCGGGCGAGGTCGAGCGTGAACTCGATGTCGGTCTCCAGCTCGATGTCGTTGGCCGCCAGCTGGTCCTGGTAGGCCTGGAACACGGGCTCGAAGTCGCCGTCGGCGTTGTCGTAGTGCAGCAGGGCGTAGACGCGGTCCTCGCCCTGGAGCGCCTCGTCGCCCGCCAGCGCCGCCGGGCCGGGGCCCGCCAGGTTGCCGATCGCCTCGGACGCCAGCGCCGCCGCCTGGTCGGGCGTCGGTCCTGCGCCCCACAGCAGCGGCTCGTACTCGGCGAGGACGTCCTCGGGCGTGGCGAGCGAGCAGTTCGGCCCGCACACGATGCCCTGCGACGCCAGCTCGGCGCCGAACGAGCCGAACGCCTGGGTCGGCCCGCCCACCACGGCGAAGGGATCCATCTCGGCGATGGCGATGGCGTCGGCCCGGGCCGCCGTCGGGTCGTCCCCCGCCCCCGTGCCCGTGTAGGTCACGACGTTGACCGTGCGCCCGTAGGTCTCGTACAGCTGGTTGTAGAGGTCCGCGTAGCCCTGGATCGTCTCAGCGGCCGATTCCGGACTGATGTCCGCGCCGGCGCCCTCGACCGTGGCCGCGGTGAGCGGGTCGAGCCGGGGATCGGCGATGTAGTTGACGATCGTGATCTCGTCCGCGGTGACCCCGGGCGACGTGGCGCCGCCGTTGTCGCCCTCGAACGGCTCCACGCACGGCGCCGCGTACACCGAGACCAGCATGATGCGCCCCGTCTCGGTGTCGCACGTAGGCCCGAAGTCGACGTCGACTCCCTCGAGCTCGGCCCGCTCGGGTGTCATCGGGCCCGAGCGGATGAGGTCCTCCGACGAGCCGAGCTCGGTCTCGCCGCCCGCCCCGCCGTCGCCCCCGTCGTCGTCTCCCCCGCCGAACAGCACGACGGCACCCGCGATGAGCACCACCACGGCCGCGATCGGCCCGTAGCGCCTTATCCCCTTGGTCCACCCCGACGGCTTCCCCGGCGGCGCGCCGCCAGCGGTGCCGCCCTCGGCCGTGGTCTCGTCTGCTGTCGTCATCGCCGATCCCCTCCTGTCGCTGCGGTTGTGTCTCTGCCTGTCTCTGTCGGCCTTGCCGGTGCGTCAGCCGGGCGCAGGCGCGCCCGATCGGGTGATGGCGGCCTCGTCGGTACCGAGGTACGAGGCCACCACGGCCGGATGTTCGATCACCTCGGCGGGCGTGCCCTCGGCCACCAGCCGGCCGAGGTCGAGGGCGATCATGCGGTCGGAGATCGAGCCGAGCAGCGGCAGATCGTGCTCGATGACGAGCAGGCTGGCGCCCAGGTCGTCACGCACCCGCCGCAGCATGGGGGCGAGCGCCTCGGCCTCCCGCTGGGCGATGCCGCTGGAGGGCTCGTCGAGCAGCAGGACGGTCGGCCCCTGGGCCAGCACGCAGGCCAGGTCGACGACCCGGCGGGTGCCCGTCGACAGCTCGCGCACGAACTTGTCGCGGTAGGCGCCCAGCGCCAGCAGCTCGATCAGCTCGTCGACCCGTGCGTGCACGTTCTGTTCGGAGTCGTTGACCGACGGCAGGTGCAGCGCGGCGGCGATGGGGTCGCGCACGTCGACGTGCTGCTCGAGGGCCACGGCGATGGCCTCGTGCACGGTCAGGCCGGGGAACAGGCGCCCGTCCTGGAACGACCGGCCGAGCCCCCGCCACGAGCGCACGTGGGTGGGCGCGTCGTGCAGGTCGACCATCTCACCGCCGGAGAGCAGCCGGATCGAGCCGCCGTCGGCCGGCGTGTAACCGGAGATGACGTCGAAGAGGGTGGTCTTGCCCGCGCCGTTGGGGCCGATGAAGCCCAGGATCTCGCCGGGGCGCACGTCGAACGACACACCGTCGAGCGCCCGCACGCCACCGAAGCGGCGGGTCACGTCGCGCACCTCGAGCACGGGCGGGCCCTCGCGCAGGCCCGAGTGGGCGCGTGCCTCGCCGTCCTCGCTCTCGACCTCGGCCGCGGCCGCGCCGCAGGAACACGGACCGCAGCAGGTCGGGCCGCTCGAGCAGCTCGGACGTGGGGCCTTCGAAGCGGATCTCGCCCTTCTCCATGAAGTAGGCCCGGTCGGCCACCGTGAGCGCCACGTTGACCGACTGCTCGACCAGGATCACCGTGGTGCCGCCGTCGCGCAGCGTCCGCACCATCTCGAGCAGCTGGCTCACCACCGAGGGCGCCAGGCCCAGGGACAGCTCGTCGATCATCAGCAGGCGGGGCTTGCCGATGAACGCCATGCCCAGCGTGAGCATCTGCTGCTGGCCGCCCGACAGGTTCCCGGCCGGCTCGTCGGCGCGCTCGCGCAGGATGGGGAACATCTCGAGCACCCGCTCGGTGTCGGCTCTGGTCTCGGCCGCCCGCTTGCGGTGGTTCCAGGCCGCCAGGCGCAGGTTGTCGGCCACCGTGAGCTGGGTGAACACGCCCTGCCCGCCGGGCACCACCGACACGCCCCGTCCCGCGATCTCGTCGGGTGGCGTGTGGGTCATGTCGCGGCCGTCGAACACGATGGCCCCGCCGCTCGCCTGCACCAGCCCCGAGATGGCCCGCAGCAGCGTCGACTTGCCGGCGCCGTTGGTGCCCATCAGCGCCACGATCTCGCCCTCGTCGACCTCGAAGTTCACGCCGAAGAGCACCTGCACGTTGTCGTAGTGGACGTCGATGTCGCGGCCGAGCAGCAGCTTGACCTTGCCCTGACGGCGCAGGAGGGCCACCTCCGACCGTGCCGCGGTCTGCTTCCACACCTGGGCGATGTCGTGCTCGACGAAGGCGCCGGCCGACGCCAGGATCAGGCCGCCGATCACGAACACCGGTGCGGCCACGACCAGACCGGTGCGGATGCTGTACTCGTCGGCCAGCCAGCCGATCACCGGCAACAGCAGCAGGCCGGGCAGGATGAACAGCGTGCCGATGGCGAATCCGAACGACCGCACCTTGGCGGGCACCGCGAGCGACAGCGTCACGAAGATGCCGGGGATCAGCAGGAAGAACGCGGCCGACACGACCGAGTTGGCCGCGATGGCCAACGGCAGGGTGGGCGCCAGCGCGAAGACGACCCACGCCGCGGCGATGCCGAACGACACCTTGCCCAGGAACCGCACCACATGGCCCGGCCCCTTGGCCATGAGCCGGGTCGTGAGCGGGATGCCGACCATCAGGCCCACGAGCTGGGCCACACCCTCGAGACCGGCGACGGTGAACCCTCGCGCCCGCTCGTCGAGCCCGAAGACCTCGTCGTAGTAGAGGCCGCCCAGGGTGAGCAGGCCGACGATGGCGATGGCCACGAACGGCAGCGCCATGTACATGCGGCGCAGCGACCGCACCTGCCACACGATGCGGAAGGACTCGGCCCAGGACGGCGGCTCCTCCTCCGTGTCGGCCACCTCGGCGCTGACGCCCATGGCCTTGCGCTCGAAATGGCCCCGGATCGGCTCGCGCAGCCGGAACGTCAGCACCACGAAGAACGCGGTGACGATCGCGAACACGATGAACGGCGCCCGCCATCCCAGCGAGAAGGCGATCAGGCCACCGAGCATCGGCCCGAGGAACTGGCCGAGGGCGTTGGCGTAGCGGTGGACGGCGTACACGCGGGGCCGCGCGGGGATGTCGTAGTAGTCGGCCAGCAGCGAGTTGTGCACCGGGTCGTTGACCGCCCGGCCGAGGCCGGCGCCGGCGCGGGCGCTGCCGAGCACCCACAGGTTCGTCGCCATGCGCCGTGAGCACCGAGAAGACGCCCCAGATCGACGCGCCGACACCGGCGATGGGCACGCGCCGCCAGCGGTCGGCGTAGAAGCCGATGGGCAGCGCCAGGATGAGCCCGGCCACCAGCGACAGCGACACCACGGTGAGGATGCCGCTGTTGTCGAGCCCGAAGTGGTCGCGGATCTCGGGCAGCAGCACGCCGAACGCCGTGCGGTCGAGCTCGTCGACCATGTTGAGCCCGAACAGCACGCCGAGCGGAAAGATCGGTGCGCCCTGGGTCGTGCGCTGCTTCCAGCGCGCCCACACGCCCCCGCGCACCTCGTCGGACGCAGCAGTCACGGTCGAGCCGCTCGGGCTGTCCGCGGTCGCGGCGTCAGCTGCCGCGTCCTCGGCCGCCTCCTCGATGACGATGGGGTCGGGCACCGGGGCGCTGATCCCGATGGCGGCGACGGCGGCCTCGAGCGGCGCCTCGGCGGCTCCCGGTGCCTGGTCGACGTGTGTCTCGTCGGAGCGGGTCACGACCGCACCTCCACCGTGGTGTCGTCGGGCGAGGCATCGTCGTCGGTCGCCGGGGCGTCGGCCGGCGTGCCGTTCGGGTGGGCGCCGGCTGTCGCGCCGGCGTCGGTGTCGCCATCCCCATCGGCGTCGGTCGCCGGCGTGGGCGCCGGTGTCCGCCTCGGCCAGCTCGGCGATCTCGCCCGCCTTGGCCAGCACGGTCTCGGGGGGAGGTTCGTCGACCGCCTCGTCCTCGACGCGCACGTCGGCCAGCAGGCTGGGCACCACCAGGCCGCGGCGGGTGGCGATCTTGCGGAGGGCGCCGTCGCGCAGGTCGGCCAGCACGCCGCCGAACCCGCTCGGGAACAGGAGCAGCACCAGAAGCAGCCCCACGCCGGTGGCCAGGAACTGCCACTCGGTGGGCAGGAAGAAGTCGACGCTGTGCACGTAGGTGGCGCCGAGCAGCGCCCCCGGCAGCGAGCCCAGGCCGCCGATCACCACCATGGTGAACAGCTCGAGGCTGCGCTGGGGCAGGAACGGCTCGGCGCTGAGGCCGGTCTGTTGGTGCACGTAGAGGGCGCCGGCCACTGCGGCCAGGAACCCGGACAAGGCGAAGGCGGCGAGGCTGGAGCGCGTGGCGTTGACGCCGTAGGCGCGGGCGGCCTTCTCGTTCTCGCGGATGGCGATGAGCACCCGCCCGGTGCGGCTGCGCCGCAGCCCCACCACCATGACCAGAGCGAGCGCGAGCACGGCGAGGCAGGCGTAGAACATGGCCGTCTCGCTGGCCAGCTCGATGCCCAGGATGGTCCCCCGGTCGATGCGCCGGCCGGGGAGCCAGTCGAAGATCGTGCGATTGAGCAGGTACGACGACACGAACAGGCCGAACGCCAACGTGCTCACCGCCAGCGTCAGGCCCCGACGGCGCAGCGCCGGGTAGCCGACCACGATGGCGGCCACGGCGCCGACCAGCCCGGCGACGAGCGCGGCCAGCGCTAGGTCCCAGTTGCGATGGTCGGTGAGGGCTCCGCCGACGGCGGCGCCGACGCCGACGAACGCCATGTGCCCCAGGCTCACCTGTCCGGCCCAGCCGGTGAGCACCACGAGCGACGCCGCCACGATGCCGAAGATGACGATGATCGTCGCCAGGTTGAGGCGGCTGGTCGACAACCACGCCGGCAGCGTGAGCACGAACAAGCCGATGACCGCCCACAGCCCGGCCCGACCCCACACCACCTCGGGCAGGCGCCTCATCTCGCGCGGCACCGGGCGGATCTCCTTGGTCGCCAGCCACGTCGCCGACGAGTCGTTGTCGACCCGGCCGTTGCTGGTTCCCCTGCGGGTGACGAGCAGACCGACGAGCACGATGCCGAACAGGACGGCGACGTTGTAGGCCTCTTTGTTGCCGTCCTGGAACGTCATGGCCTGGTCGACGATGCCGAGCCCGATGGCTGCGGCGGTGATCGTCGTGAACCGCTCGAACCGGCCGAACACCGCGGCCGCGAGCGCCTGCACCAGGAAGACGGGCGCCAGCACCTCGCCGATGGGCAGGCCCACGGCGCCCGCCCGCAGGAACATGGCGAGGAAGGCCAACACCGACGCCACCACCCATACGACCGTGTGCAGGCGCTTGACGGGGATGCCGAGCGTGAAGGCCCGGTCGGCCCGCTCGGCGGCGCCCACGATGGCGATGCCGATGGTCGAGCGCTGCAGGAACAGCGCCAGCGCCAGCAGGCACACCGGCACCACGATCATCGTGAAGATGTCGTTGGCGTTGAAGGTGACGCCGCCGAAGACCCAACTGGCCTCGAACGGCTGCGGCAGCCGAGTGCCGAACGAGGTGTCGCCGAACGCCCGGGGCAGGAACAGGCCGGCCCCGGCCAACAGCTGTGACAGGCCGATGGTGGCGACGGTCAGCACCAGGCGGGGGGCGTTGAAGAAGCGCCGCACGATCAGGCCTTCGACCAGCACGCCCAACACCACGGCCGCCAGCAGGCCGACGATCAGGCCGAACCAGTAGCTCCACCCCCAGGCCACGACGAGCATCACGCCCAGCACCGCGGGCAGAGCGCCCAGGTCGCCCTGGGCGAAGTTCACGATCCGGTTGGCCCGGTACACCGAGCGCGATGCCGAGCGCGATGAGGGCGATGCGGCCCCCCACCAGGGCGCCGTTGAGCACGATGCCCATCGGCGCAGGGAAGAAGATCTGCTGGAACACCACGAGGGCGACCAGCGGGACCAGGAAGTCCAGGCGCCGGCGCAGGGCGTCGAGGTCCCATCGTCTGGTGCGATCGATGGCGGCGGTCGTCATCGCACGTGTCTCCTGGAGTCGGATGTGGGCGGTCGGTCAGCCCAGCGGGCCGGCCGCCAATGGTCTTGTCGTGGCGGGCGCCCGGTCGTCGGCGTGGGTGGGCACCCAGGCATGGATGAAGGCGAGCACCATGTCGCGCACCTGCGCGGTGGCGTCGTCGACGGACCGGCCCTGGTGGACGCGCAGCGATTCCCACGTCATCGGGCCGGTGACGATGTCGAGCGCGGGCAGGAGGCGCCCGGGCGCGTCGGCCTCGGCCGCGGCGACCTCGGGGGCGAAGTAGAGCTTGACCTCGGCCCGCAGCGCCTGGCGCCCCGCGCCGAAGGCCTGCTTCAACGCGGGGGAGAACGGCTCCTGCAGCACGGCGGCCCGGCGGACGCCCGCGCCGAACTCGTGGATGCGCACTCGGCGCTCCATGAAGGCGTCGAGGCGCTCGACGAAGCTGCCCTCGGTCACCATCGGGGGCAGCGCTTGGCCGAGTCGCTCGGCGTGTCGGTGGCCGGCGGCGATGAACAGCGCCTCGAGGTCGTCGAAGTGGACGTACAGCGACCGCAGCGACACGCCGGCCTGGGCGGCGATGTCGCGAGCTGTGGGGCGCAGGTTGCCCTGTTCGTTGAGCGTCAGCAGCGCGTCGACGACCGAGGCCCGGGTGCGAGCGGCGCGGGTGAGGCGACCGTCCTGTTGAGCGGACGAGTCGCTCGGCTCGGCAGCGTCCGGGGACGCTGCTGTGACGGATGTCTCACGCACGGCGGGCACCGTAGGGTTTTTCACTGCGTGTGCAATAGCGGCCCGCCAACTGTCATGAAGTTGTGCTCGACTTCATGTTGCCCTCACATGGACGTCCATTCCGGGCTCCGCTTCTGCTGGGAAGGCCAGGGATGACGGCCGTGTCAGCGTCGCCGTCAGTGGACGGTCATGCCCCCGTCGACCACCAGCACCTGGCCGGTCATGAAGCTGGACGCCTCGGAGGCCAGGAACAGGACGGGCGGCACCATCTCGGCCGGATCGGCCATGCGCTCGATGAGCTGGGTCGAGTACATGGCCTGCTGCACCTCCTCGGGGTTGTTGCGCACCATGTCGGTGTCGACCGTGCCGGGCGCCAGTGCGTTGACCCGGATGCCGTCGCCGGCGAACTCGGCGGCCATCGTGCGGGTCATCTGGAGCATCGCCGACTTGGCGGCCAGGTACATCGACATGTAGGTGCCGTGGGTGAAGGCCCCGGCGCTGATGACGTTGATCACCGCCGGGTGCTCGCTGGCCCGCAGGTGCGGGAGCGCGTGCTGCACCAGGAACACGGGCGCCCGCAGGTTGGCGTCGAGCGACTTCTGCCACGCCTCGGGCGTGATGCTGCCGATCGGCAGCGCCAGCGCGTTGGCCGCGTTGTTCACCACCACGTCGACCCCGCCGAACGCGTCGACGGTCGCGGCGACCAGGGCCTCGAGCTGGACCAGGTCGCCCACGTGGGTGGGCACGGCCAGCGCGGTGCCCCCGGCCGCGGTCACGTCGGCCGCGGCCCGCTCGCAGGCGTCGGCCTTGCGGCTGGCGATCACGACCTTGGCCCCCATCGCCGCCAACCCGCCGACGACGGCCCGACCGATCCCCCGGCTGCCGCCGGTCACGATGGCGACCCGGCCCGTCATGTCGAACCGGTCGAGCAGCTCCTGGCGATCCATGCGCGCTCCCCTCGTTGGCCCCGCAGGTGGTGCGTCACTCTGCTGCGCCGACCCGCCAGTCTGACAATCGGTCACGCCGACCAGATGGCGCAGATCGGCAACGCGACGATCCGCTCGTCGATTCGGAACGGCGCCGGGCCCGTGTGGAAGACAACACCGATCGCGAACCGATCGCCGAGCCGATCGCGGAGCCACGCGAGGTGCTGGCCGCCGCTCGCGCCGGGCGCCGCGCTGGCCTTGATCTCGAAGGCTGCAACCCGACCGTCGGCGGCTTCGGCCATCAGGTCGACCTCGTGGCGCCCGTGGGCCTCGCGTAGGTGGAACAACCGGGGCGCCTCTTCGCACACTGGGAGCTCCGGCCTCAGCTGGGACGCGACGAATGTGTCGATCACCCGACCTAGCACATCGGCATCACGAATGACCGAGCGAACGTCCAGCCCCAGCAGGGGCCCGAGCAGCGACGGATCAGTGAGGTAGCGCTTCGGGGTTCCCACCAACCGTCCGAGGCGGGAGGACGTCCACGCCGGCAGGTGCTCGGTCACGAACAGCGCCTGCAGTAGATCGTCATAGGCGACGCCCGTCAGGCGGTTCACGTCCGCAGCGTCGAAGAGCAGCTTGTGCTGCGGGATGCCGGCCGTGCTGGCCGCGGCGGCCTGGAGGTAGCGGCGAAGCCGGACGGGGTCGCGCGCCACCCCCGCCATCACCACGTCCCGGGTCACGAGTTGGTCGACGTAGCTCGCCAGCCAGGTCCGACGAACCGTGTCACTGGTCTGGCGTGCAACTTCCGGGTACCCACCGCGGAGCGCAAGTTCGACGTAGCCGCGCACATCGGGGGCATCCGCAGCAGCGGACACTCCGTCGATGCCACCTTGGAAGAGACGGCTCAGAAAGGGAGCGGCTGCGGCGCGTCCGGCCAGTTCGCGTTCCGTGAGCCCCCAGAGCGGGACCCGCACGACACGTCCCGTTGCCGGCCAGCCGGCCGCCGTGAGGTCCGCGCCGGTCGATCCGGTAAGGATGAAGCGGCCGGGCGACGGCTGGTCGTCGACGGCTCGCTTCTACTAACGCTCTGGGACAGGCCTCGCTATCGTTCTAGGACATGCCTCGGTAGCGTTTCAGGACAACGAGCACGGACCGTCGGCGCAGTCACGCCAGCGCGTGCCTCCCCGCGGCACCAGGCGCCAGACTGGCCGATGTGACCGCCGCCGCTGACGGACCCTTCACACTCGCCTTCGTGGGTTACGCCGGGCCCGACACCAGCGAGCGTGCCACCGCCTACGAGGACGAGGTCCTGCCCCTCATCGAGGACCACGGCGGCCGTGTGCTCTACCGGGGACGGCGAGCGGACGGCCAGGACACCGCGCTGCCGTTGGAGGTGCACCTGCTGTGGTTCCCCCACCGCCGGGCGCTCGAGGCCTACATGGCCGACGACCGGCGCCGGGACCTGCTCGCCCGCTACGGCGACGTGTTCACGACCAAGCACGCCGTCGAGGTCGAGACGATCTCCACCGCCATCCCGCCCTCGCCGGCCGCGCCGGGCTAGAGGAACGACGGCTGGCGCAGCAGGTCGTCGATCTCGTCCTCGATGGCCAGGAACCGCTGGTCGCGGCGGATCTCCGGGCCACGGGAACGGCCGTAGGGGACGTCGACCACCTCGGTCACGCGGCCGGGGCGGCTCGAGAGCACGACCACCTGCTCCGACAGGTAGACGGCCTCGCCCACGTCGTGGGTGACCATCAGGACCGTCGCCCCGGTGCGCTGCCACACCTGGCGCAGGAACTCGTGCAGGCTCTGGCGGGTCTGCAGGTCGAGGGCGCCGAAGGGCTCGTCGAGCAGCAGCAGGTCGGGCTCGGTCACCAGGGCCCGGGCGATGGCGACACGCTGGCGCATGCCGCCCGACAGCTCGCGGGGCAGGCGGGCAGCGAACTCGGTCAGCCCGACGACACCCAGCATCTCGGCCACGCGCGTGCGTCGCTCGGCTCGGCCGACCTTGAGGCATTCGAGCCCGAAGGCCACGTTGTCGGCCACCGTGCGCCACGGGAACAGCGAGTAGGTCTGGAACACCACGCCCCGGTCGGGGCCGGGGCCGACGATCTCGTCACCGTCGACCAGCACGGTGCCCTCGGTGGGCCGGTCGAGACCGGCGACGATGTTGAGCAGCGTGGACTTGCCGCAGCCCGAGGTGCCGACCAGCGACACGAACCCCCCGGCCGGCACGTCGAGGTCGACCCCGCCAAGGGCCAGCACGTCTTCGCCGCGGCCGGTGAACCGCTTGGCCAGCCCGCGGATGACCAGCTTGGGCGGGCGCTCGCCGTCGACGGTGACCGCATCTGCGGGAGCGGCCGTCGGCGTCACCCGTCCCACGGTGCCACCCATCGGCGCAGGCCCCGCAGTGCGAGGTCGCTCATCACGCCGATCGCACCGAACACGATGAGCACCGCGAACATCACGTCGAAGTTGAGGAACCGCGTGGCCCGGGTGATGCGCACGGCCAGGCCCTCGTCCGACGCCAGCAGCTCCGCGACGACCAGCATGAGCCAGCCGGCAGCCAGGTTGATGCGGGC
Organism: uncultured Acidimicrobiales bacterium; assembly: GCA_963735395.1. Taxonomy (GTDB): domain Bacteria; phylum Actinomycetota; class Acidimicrobiia; order Acidimicrobiales; family VFJN01; genus ZC4RG19. The sequence continues at coordinate 676,326 of CAVTKV010000008.1, forward strand.
CACGTCGACGATGCCGGGCCACGAGTGCGGCAGCACCACCCGCAGGATGATCCGACGCCGGGAGGCGCCCAACGTGGCCGCCGCGTTGATGAGCTCGCGCGGCACGGCCCGGGCCACGTCGGCCACCATCAGGATGTTGAAGAACATGGTGCCCGCCACGATCAGGGCGATCTTGGGCGCCTCGTCGACGCCCAGCCACAGCAGCATCAGCGGCGTGAGCGCGCTGGCCGGGATGTAGCGCAGGAAGCCGATGGGTGCCTCGAGCCCGCCCTCGACCCCGGGGAAGGCTCCGATGGCCACCCCGACCACGATGCCGATCAGGATGCTGATGCCGTAGCCGTAGAGCATGCGCTCGCCGCTGGCGGCCAGGTCGGCCTGCAGGGTGCCCGACGACCACAGCTCGCGCAGCGCGGTCCACGTGGCGGCGATCGTCGGCACCCGCACGCCGGATTGGGCGTCGGCCGTCTGCTCGGCGGCCACCACCCAGACGACGATCAGCCCGACCAGCCCCAGCGCGCCCAGGACCACCTGCCATCGCAACGGGAGGGGGCCCCGGATGCGGCTGAGGGTGCCCAGCGGACGACCCCGGCGCCCTGGCCGGGGTCGTCCGTCGGCGGAGGCACCGGTCTCCCCCCGGGCAGCATCGGCTGTCCGCGTCGTCCGGGCCTCCCCCACCATGGGGGCGCTGTGGGCGGTCGCCGTCATCCGCCCTGGCGCCCCACGTAGTCCTCGGTGAACGACGGATCGAACAGGCCGTCGAGCGGGGGCTCCTCCTCGACCAGGCCCGCGTCGGGCAGGAAGGCGGCCACCTTCTCGGCCATCGGGCCCAGGTCGGTGGCGCCCGTGCCGGTCAGGCTGGCCAGGGCCTCGTCCGGCGTGAAGATGTTGGTGCCGCCCGCCAACGAGGCGTACTCCTCGACCGAGATGCCGGCCTGCTCGGCCATGATGGCGTTGGCCTCGTCGGGGTTGGCCTCGATCCAGTCGATGGTCTGGTACCAGGCGTCGACCAGCTTCTGGACGTCCTCGGGGCGCTCCTCCACCACTTGGGCGTCGAGCACCAGGAAGTCGGGGATGGTGCCGGGGAAGTCGGCCGAGTCGAACAGCACCTTGCTGCCCTCGCGCTCGAGCGCCTGCAGGGTGAAGGGGGCGAACACGCCGGCGGCGTCGAACTCGCCGCTCGAGAACGCCGCGGCCGCGTCGGCCGTGGGCAGGCCCTGGAACGTGATGTCGGCCTCGGTCAGCCCCACGGAGTCGAGGCCCTGCAGGAGCAGGAAGTGGTCGACAACGCCCGGCTCGGCGGCGATGGTCTTGCCCTCCAGGTCCTCGATCGAGCCGATCGAGGCGTCGACGATGATGGCGTCGTTGCCCGCCGAGTTGTCGTTGACCAGCACGACGACCTGCTCGTCGCCGGCGGACACGCCCACGAGCGTGTCGTTGAGCGTCTGGCTGTTGCCGTCGAGCTGGCCGGCGCTGAGCGCGGTGAGCGACGCCAGGTAGTCGTCGAACCACTTGAGCTCGACCTCGACGCCCACCTCCTCGAAGATGCCCTGCTCCTCGGCCACCTTCCACGGGAACCAGCCGGGCCAGGCCGAGTACCCGAGGACGAGGGGATCGCCCGACGACTCGGCCGGCGCGTCGTCTCCCTGGCCGGTGGCGGCGGCATCATCGTCGTCGGATCCGCACCCGGCGACGAACGCGGCGCCCATCGTGAACGCCACCGAAGCCGCGAGCCAGCGCCGCGGCCGCGAGCGGCGCACCGGGCGGGAAGGGGTGAGGACCATGACCGGGCGAACCTCCAGCTAAGGGCAGCGGACACCGGCGACCGTAGGCAGCCGCGGTCACAATCGAGTTTCCATAGAAACACGGCGCCGTTGCCGTTGCCTGACGCTCACCTGGATGCGGGACCTTCGGTGCCCGGTCAGGCGGCGGCGATCGTGTCCGGGGCGACGTAGTCCTCCAGCAGCGCGAAGTGCAGGCCCGCCGCGTGCACGCGGTCCCTGATCACGTTGAGCTCCTGCACGAACGACGCGCGGAAGTGCATGAGGATGATGTCGCCGGGCCGGAGGCGCGGAGTCTCGCGGAACGCGACGACGTCCCCGTTCACGGTCTCCTGCCAGATCACGACGGCCCGCATGCCGCACGCGGCGGCCGCCCGCTGGGTCGCCTCGTCGTAGGTGCCGTAGGGAGGACGGAACAGCACCGGCCGACGCCCGTAGGTGCGCTCGATCAGGTCGGCGTTGCCGCAGATCTCGGCCCGCTGGGCCGCCTCGGGCAGGGTGGTCAGGTCGGGGTGGGTCCGGGTGTGGCTCTCGACCAGCGTGCCGGGCAGCTCGCCGAACCAGGCGGGCGCGGCCTCGACGGGGGCGTCGACGAGGAAGAGCGACGCCGGTATGCCCAGCGACCGCAGCTCGGCGGCCGCCTCCGGGCTGCGGACGAGACCGTCGTCGATGGTCAGGAACACGACGGGATCGGTGGTCTCGACCCGCGTGATCACCGGTGCGACGGCCGGCGCGGCGGGCAGCGGCGCCGGCGCCGACGCCGGTCGGTCCCACACCCACGGTGGGTTGGTCGTGGTCGTGGACGGACCGTCGGACGCGCCGGCCGGGGACGAGGCGGCCGCGTCGCCCTCCACCCGATCGCGCGCGACGTCGAAGCCGCTGGCCGCCACGATCGCCACCAGTCCGCCCGCCCCCAGTGCCGCCAGCCGGCGCAGGCGGAACACCCGGTGGGGCACGCCGTGGCTGACGGTCTGGGACATCCAGACAAGTGTTCCCCGGCCGCCCTCGCGAGTGGTGAACCCCAGGCCGACCCCGACCGGTCAGGCGATGGCGGCGCGGCGGACCCGGTCGAGGTCGTCGGGCTCTGCCAGTAGGCCCCGGAGCGTCAGGTCGGCCACGAAGGTGGCGATCTCGTCCACCGCGTAGTCGCCGTCGGGCCGCCCGCCGAGGCGGCGCCCGTCGATGGGCCGGTGCCAGTTCTGCAGGCCCTCGTCGTCGGACAGCACGACCAGCGCGGCCAGCCGGGCGTCGACCGGGCGGAACGTGCCGCACTCGACACCCCGGGCGATCAGCCGCTCGACCGCGTCGTTGAGCGCCTGGCGCTCGCCCCAGTAGACCTCGAACGCATCGGGCGCCCGCCGGCTCAGGCGGTGGACCTCGTTGATGTCGAACGGGAAGCTGCACAGCGCCCCGACGTCGAACTGGACCAGGCGCCACAGCTGGACGGCCGGGTCGCCGGCCTCTTCCTCGAGCTTGAGCACGAAGTCGAGCGGCACCCGGTTCACCTGCTCGACGATCTCGGCCAGGATCTCCTCCTTGCGCCGGAACCAGTAGTAGAGCGACGCCTGACGCAGCCCGGCGCGGCTGGCGATCTCGGACATGGTCACGTCGGCGACGCCGTGCTCGGCGAACAGGCGGGTCGCTGCGGCCAGGATCTCGTCGCGGGGCGCCAGGTCGCCGGCGGTCGGGTTGGCCCGGGGCCGACCCACCCGACGCCGCCCGCCGGACGACGAGGCGTGCGACTGGCTCGGCATGCCGGGGACGGTACCGGAGTCACCGCCGGGTGCCTTGGCGCACGTTCGCGGGCTCTGTTTCCGCACCGTGAAATGGCGCCCGGGACCGTTGACCGCCGCGGCCGACCGCCGCCAGCATCGGCGGACCCGCGATTTTCGATCCGACTTCGAAAGGATGTCCCGGCGTGAGCACAGCCAGCACCGACGGCGCCCGCGCCCATGCCCGCGCCCAGGCCGGCACCGTGGCGGCCACCCAGCCCACCGTGCCCGCCACGTCGCTGGCCGACCCGCCGGATGGCGTCGACGCCGCGGACGTGCTGTGGGACGAGACGATCGGTGCCGGCGGCTACGCCACCCGCAGGCTCCCCCGCGGCGCCCGGGTCCGGCTGGTCGACGTGGACGGCGACACGTGCGCCGGGCTGCTGCTGCACCGGGCCGACGCCCCCGCCGAGCGGCTCAACGTGGCCGACACGGTCAAGCTGCAGTGGCAGGCCTACCCGGCCCCCGGCTACCTGCTGCTGTCCGACATGGGCCGGGTCCTGGCCACGATGGTCGAGGACACCTGCGGGCACCACGACACCTTCTGCGCCACCTCGAACCGCACCGACAACGAGGGCCGCTACGGCGACGGTTCGGCTCACGGCCCCACGCCCAACGGGCGCGACCGGTTCGTCGTCGCCCTGGCCAAGCACGGCCTGACCGAGCGCGACGTCGCCCCCAACGTCAACCTGTTCACGGGTGTGTCCATCGGCGCCGACGGCAGCGTGACGCTGCGCGGCGGGCGCTCGCACGCCGGAGCTCAGGTGGTGCTGCGGGCGGAGGTCCCGCTGATCGTGACGGTCGTCGACGTCCCCCACCGGCTCGACCCCCGGCCCACGTACACCGCCGGGCGCGTGCGCATCACCGCCTGGCGGGGGGCGCCGGCCCCGGCCGACGACCCGTTCCGCACCGCCACGCCCGAGGCCGCCCGGGCCTTCGAGAACACCGACGAGGAGACCCGCCTGGCGGAGGCCGCCCGATGACCGGGGGGGTCGGTGCGCTCGTCGTCCGCGACGAGGTCGTGGCCGCCCGCGCGCCCTGGACCCACGTGCTCGACGCCGGCGACCACCTGCGCATCGTCGATCTGCACGGCAACCAGGCGGTCGACTTCCTCGCCTACGTGGCCGACGATCCGGTCGAGCGCTACAGCGCCCCCGACACGATCGCGGCGGCGGGCAACGTCTTCCTCACCACCGGCACGGTGCTCATGACCAACCGGGGCCGGCCGATGCTCACGATCGTCGACGACACCTGCGGGCGCCACGACACCATCGGTGGCGCCTGCTCGTGCGAGTCCAACACCGTCCGCTACGGCCACCACACCCGACACCAGCACGCCTGCGTCGAGAACTTCCTGCTGGGCGGTGCGGACCACGGCCTGGGCAAGCGCGACCTGCAGAGCAACGTCAACTGGTTCATGAACGTGCCGGTCGAGGCCGACGGCACGCTCGGCATCGTCGACGGCATCTCGGCGCCCGGCAAGCACGTGGAGGTGCGGGCCGAGCTCGACGTGGTCGTGCTCGTGTCGAACTGCCCGCAGATCAACAACCCGTGCAACGGGTTCGACCCCACGCCGGTGCGGATGATCGTCACCCGGCCCGCCTGACCCGACGGCCCGCCCGCTTCCGTCGCTGCCTGCCGCCCGCATGACCTCCGCTGCCGCTCCCCTCCCCTACGGGCGCGTCCTCGTCGCCAACCGCGGGGAGATCGCCTGCCGCATCATCGCCACGCTGCGCCGCCTCGGCATCGAGTCGGTGGCCGTCCACTCCGAGCCCGACCGGCCCTCGGCCCACGTGAGCCAGGCCGACGTGGCCGTCGCCCTGGGGGGCGACACCGCGGCCGACAGCTACCTGCGCATCGACCGGGTGGTGCAGGCCGCACTCGACAGCGGCGCCCGCGCCGTGCACCCCGGCTACGGGTTCCTGTCCGAGTCGGCCGACTTCGCCCGCACCACCGAGGCGGCGGGGCTGACGTTCCTGGGGCCCACGCCCGACCAGATCATGGCCTTCGGCGACAAGGACCGGGCCCGCACGCTGGCGCGCGCCGCCGGCGTGCCGCTGCTGCCCGGCACCGGCGTGATCGCCCACCTCGAGGCGGCCGCCGCCGAGGCCGAAGCCATCGGCTACCCGGTCCTGCTCAAGGCCACGGCCGGCGGCGGCGGCATCGGCATGGCCCGGTGCGACGACCCCGACCAGCTGGCCGACGCCTGGGCGCGGGTCGCCCGGGCCGGCCAGGCCAGCTTCGGGTCGAGCGCACTGTTCATCGAGCGGTTCCTGCCCGTGGCCCGGCACGTCGAGGTCCAGGTCGTCGGCGACGGGCGGGGCGGCGTGGCCGTGCTCGGCGACCGCGACTGCTCCGTGCAGCGCCGCAACCAGAAGGTCGTGGAGGAGGCCCCCGCGCCCGCGCTGCCGCCTGCGCTCCGCCAGGCCCTGGCCGGGTCGGCCCGGGCGCTGGCCGCCTCGGTCGAGTACCGATCGGTCGGCACGGTCGAGTTCCTGGTCGACCCGGCGCGGGGCGAGCACCACTTCCTCGAGGTCAACACCCGGCTCCAGGTCGAGCACGGCGTGACCGAGCTGGTCACCGGCCTCGACCTGGTGGAGGTGATGCTCGACGTGGCGGCCACGGGGACGATCCCGCCGGACGTCACGCCGGTCGGCCACGCCGTCGAAGCCAGGATCTACGCCGAGGCCCCGGCGCAGGGCTTCCGCCCCAGCGCCGGGTTGCTCACAGACGTGCGCTTCCCGGCCGACGCTCGGGTCGACACCTGGGTCGACGCCGGCACCGAGGTCACCCCCCTGTACGACCCGCTGCTGGCCAAGGTGCTGGTCCGGGGCGCCGACCGGGCGGACGCGGTGGCGGGGCTGGCCGCCGCGCTCGCCGGCACCCGGCTGTCGGGCGTCGAAACCAACCGCGAGTGGGTGGGCGCCGTGCTGGGCGACGCCGCCTTCGCCGACGTCACCCACGGCACGGCCACGTACGAGCGCATGCCGTTCACGGCGCCGACCGTCGAGGTGCTGGCGCCGGCGGGAGTGGTGACGGTGCAGGACTGGCCCGGCCGGGTGGGCTACTGGGCGGTGGGGGTGCCGCCGAGCGGGCCCATGGACGACCTGTCGTTCCGGCTCGGCAACCGGGTGGTCGGCAACCCCGAGGGCACCGCCGGGCTCGAGTGCGAGGTCCACGGCCCCACGCTGCGGTTCAACCGCCCGGCGCTCGTGTGCGTCGCCGGCGCCGACATGGGAGCCACCCTCGACGGCGCACCGGTCGAACCGTGGGCCCCCGTGGCGGTGCCCGCCGGGTCGACGTTGGTGTGCGGGCCGGTGACCGGTCCCGGCGCCCGGGGCTACGTGCTGCTGCACGGCGGCGTCGACGTGCCCGAGCACCTGGGCAGCCGGGCCACCTTCACGCTGGGGGGCTTCGGGGGCCACGGCGGGCGGGCCCTGCGCCCGGGCGACGTGCTGCGGCTCGGCGACGCGGCCGACGCCCCGGTCGAGCCGCAGCCGCTGCCGGTGGGCGAGCGCCCGGTGCTGACCGCCTCGTGGGAGGTGGGCGTGCTCGACGGGCCCCATGCCGACCCCGACTTCCTCACGACCGAGGGTGTCGCCGCGTTCTACGCCACCGACTGGCAGGTGCACTACAACTCGGCCCGCACCGGCGTGCGGCTGGTGGGGCCCAAGCCCCGGTGGGCGCGCACCGACGGCGGCGAGGCCGGCCTGCACCCCTCCAACATCCACGACACCCCCTACGGGCTGGGCGCGGTCGATCTGACGGGCGACATGCCCGTCATCCTGGGGCCCGACGGGCCCAGCCTCGGGGGGTTCGTGTGTCCCCTCACGGTGGCGGCGGCCGAGCGGTGGAAGCTGGGCCAGCTCCGGGCGGGCGACACGGTCCGCTTCCGCTCGCTGACCCCACCCTCGGCGGCACCGCGGGCGGTGCTGCACCGGCGGCCCGCCGACGGCGACCGGCCCGCGGCCACGTACCGGCGCAGCGGCGACCGGTACGTGCTGGTCGAGTTCGGCGAGCCCGTCCTCGACATCGACCTGCGGGTGCGGGTGCACCTGCTGATGGACCGGCTGACGGCCGCCGCCGTCCCCGGGGTGGTCGACATCACGCCCGGCATCCGCTCGCTGCAGGTGCACGTGGACGGGTCTCGCCTGACCGTGGAGGGTGCGCTGTCGATGCTGCGCGAGCTCGACGACGAGCTGCCGGCGGGCGACGAGGTGCGCATCGATAGCCGGGTGGTCCACATGCCCCTGAGCTGGGACGACCCCGCTACACGCGAAGCGATCGAGCGGTACGTGCGGGTGGTGCGCGACGACGCACCCTGGTGCCCGAGCAACCTCGAGTTCATCCGCCGCATGAACGGCCTCGACGACGTCGACGCCGTGCACTCGGTGGTGTTCGACGCCAGCTACCTGGTGCTGGGGCTCGGCGACGTCTACCTGGGCGCCCCGGTGGCGACGCCCCTCGACCCCCGGCACCGGCTCGTCACCACCAAGTACAACCCCGCCCGCACCTGGACCCCCGAGAACGCCGTGGGCATCGGCGGTGCCTACCTGTGCATCTACGGCATGGAAGGACCGGGCGGCTACCAGCTCGTGGGGCGCACCGTGCCCGTCTGGAGCCGGCACCGACCGTTCCGCCAGACCAGCGCGGAGCGGCCGTGGCTGCTGCGGTTCTTCGACCAGATCCGCTTCCACCCGGTCAGCGCCGACGAGCTGGCAGATCTCCGGGCCGACATGGTGGCCGGGCGGGGCGAGGTGCGGGTCGACAAGACCGTGTTCGACGCGGCCGAGCACCGCCGGTTCCTGGCCGCCAACGCCGAGGAGATCGCTGCCTTCCGGGCGCACCAGCGCGCTGCGTTCGCCGAGGAGCGCAGGCGTTGGCACGACAGCGGCGAGCTCGACCGGGTCGAGCGGCTGGCCCAGGCCGAGGCCACGGCCGCCGACGCCGGCGGGCGGGTGGGCGGCGTGAGCGGCGGCGGTGGCCACCCTCCGGCGCCTCCCGGTGCGGCGCTGGTGACGGCACCCTTCGCCGCCAAGGTGGGGCAGGTCGACGTGCGCGAGGGCGACAGCGTGGCCGCCGGCGATCGCGTCGCGGTGCTCGAGGCCATGAAGATGGAGGTGTCCGTGCCCACGGACTCGGACGGCGTCGTCACGTGGGTCGGCTGCCGCCCCGGTCAGCTGGTGGAGGCCGGCCAGGCGCTGGTGGGGGTCGAGCCCGGTGGGTGACCACGAGGTGGACGGCGCGCTCGGCTCGCTCGTCGGGCTGCAGGCGGGCCTGGCCGCGGGTCGGTGGTCGCCGGTCGACGTGGCCGAGGCGACGATCGCCCGCCGCGGCCGCGGCCAGGCCGCCGCCTGGATCGACCACGTTCCCGCCGACCACCTGCGGACGCTGGCCTCCCGACTCGCGGCCGACGGCCCGGGCGACCGGCCGCTGTGGGGCGTGCCGTTCGCGGTCAAGGGCAACATCGACGTCGCCGGGCTGCCCACCACCGCGGCCTGCCCCGGCTTCGCCGCCGGGCCGGCCGCAGGCCACGCCACGGCGGTCGCGCGGCTGGTGGCGGCCGGCGCCATGCCGGTGGGCACCACCAACCTCGACCAGTTCGCCACGGGGTTGGTCGGGACCCGCACGCCCTACGGGGCCTGCCACGCCGTCGGGCACCCGGGGTGGGTGTCGGGCGGGTCGAGCTCGGGCTCCGCCGTGGCGGTGGCCCAGGGCGACGTGCCGTTCGCGCTGTCCACCGACACCGCCGGGTCGGGTCGGGTGCCGGCCGCGCTCAACGGCATCGCCGCCCTCAAGCCCACCCGGGGGCGGGTGAGCACGACCGGCCTGGTGCCGGCCTGCCGATCGCTCGACTGCATCGGTGTGTTCGCCGCCACCCCGGCCGAGACCGCCCTGGTGGCGCGGGTGATGGCCGGCGTCGACGCCACCGACCCCTGGTCGCGGGCGGCGTCGCCGGACACGGGGTGGTGGCGGCCGCTCGGGCGGCGACCGCGGGTGGGGGTGCCGCGGCCGGGCGACCTGTGGTTCGCGGGCGACGAGGTGGCGGCGACCGCACACCGGGCCGCGCTCGCGGCCATGGCCGGCCGGGGATGGGAGCTGGTCGATGTCGACCTCGGCCCGTTCCGCGCCGCCGGAGACCTGCTGTACGGCGGTGCGTTCGTGAGCGAGCGCTATGCCGCCGTCGGCCGGTTCATGGACCAGTCCCGGGCCGACGGCGGGCTCGACCCGGTCGTCGACGCCATCGTCACGGGGTCGGCCGAGGTGCCGGCGTGGCAGGCCTTCGCCGACCTCGACCGGCTCCGCGCGTTGCGGGCCGACACCCGGCCGGTATGGGACGCGGTCGACGCGCTGGTGCTGCCGGTGGTGCCCACCACGTTCACCCACGACGCCGTGGCGGCCGACCCGTTCGGCACCAACCAGGCCCTGGGTGGCTACACGACCTTCGCCAACCTGCTCGACCTGTGCGCGGCGGTGACCCCCGTCGCCGCCCGGTCCGACGGGCACCCGTGGGGTGTCCAGCTGCTGGCGCCGGCCTTCGCGGACGGGGTGGTGGCGGCCCTGGCCCACGAGCTGGGGACGGCGGCGGCCACGCCGGGGAGCCCGTCAGCCAGCGCGGCCCCCTGGCCGGAGGCGGCGGCCAGGCTCGGCGGCTCGACGTCGCCTGCGACGGCGGTGCCCGAGGGAATGGTGGCCCTGGTGGTGGCGGGAGCCCACCTGCGGGGAGAGGCGCTCGACCACCAGGTCGTCGACTGCGGTGGCCAGTGGCGGGGCACCACCCGCACCGCGCCGTGCTACGCCCTCCACCTCATCGCCGATTCGCCGCCCCGCCCGGGCCTCATCCGCACGGCGGGTCCGGGCGCCGCCATCGAGGTCGACGTGTGGGCGCTGCCTCCCGAGGGGTGGGCCCGGTTCGTGGCCCTGGGCGTGCCCGGCCTGGCCGTCGGGCGCGTCGACCTGGCCGACGGTGCGGTGCTGCCCGGGTTCGTGGCCGCCGCCGACGAGGCAACCGGTCATCCGGACCTGACCCCTTTCGGCGGCTGGCGGGCCTGGCGGGCCGCCGGCTCGCCGGTCTGAGCGAGGCGCGGACCTCACCGGACGCTCGACCCGCGCCGCGTGTGCCCTCGGCCCGGAGGGTGGCCGCCGTGACGCACAGAGGAATAGCGCCGGGCATTCCCCGTCGATCAGCCACTATCTCTGCCCTTGGTGCCACCCATTGTGGCTAGATGCGTGGCCGGCCATCTCCAATATCGGTATCGCCCGACATCGATGTGTCGGTCGACGGTCGTATCTATTGCAAATCGTTGACAAATCCCTGTAAGCGGTTCATGGTGTGAGGAAGCTAGGAGATGGCGAAGGAGGGCAGGACGAAGGCGCCAGGGCGATGCGGCCCGCGTCTTACGGTGGTCATCACCGTGGTTCGTCCTGAATAGGTGCTGTGGCTGGGGAGCTGCGCTGGTCGACATCTGCGTCGATGGCTGCCTTGTCGCCTGCAGACGACGATCTCGACCTCGACGGTGCATTGGGCGCCACCGACCGGCCGATAGGCGTCGTCGTTGCCGGCTATTTGACTCTGACGCGGGCGATCACGTGTCGTCATTTGGGCACAGACGTGGTGATGACGCTCAACGGGAGGACCGATGCGTCGCAATCGAAGTGTCATCGATGCCAGGCCATCGCGGGGCAAGGGACGGCCCCGGTCACGGGGCGACAGGGCGAGGCGGGACCGGCCGGGCCGGGGGTCCCTCACCATCGGGCTGGTGGTGGTGCTCATCGCCGCAGGTCTCGCGCTGTCCGACGCGGACCTGTTCGGCCAGACCTACCTGGCCCAGGACGTCGGCTCACGGCGGCGGCCGCGACCACCGACCGAGCTCGAGGTCCAGAGCCTGGACGGCACCGGGAACAACCGGCGCCACCCCGACTGGGGCACGGCCGGGACCAACTACTCGCGCGTCGCCCCCGCCGCCTACGCCGACGGTCTGGGCGAGCCCGTCACCGGGCCGAACAGCCGGTACGTCAGCAACCGGGTGTTCAACGACACGCACCAGAACCTCTTCTCCGAACGCGACATCTCGCAATGGGCGCTCACGTGGGGCCAGTTCGTCGACCACACGATCGGCCTGCGCGATGCGGCGGGCACCGAGCAGAACATCGGCTTCGACAGCCAGGACCCGCTCGAGGACTTCACCAACACGCTGGGCCACATCGCCTTCAGCCGGTCGGCCGCCGCCCCCGGCACAGGGGTCGACACACCCCGCGAGCAGGTCAACACCATCGGCTCGTACATCGACGCCTCGGCCGTCTACGGCGAGACCGACGAACACCTCGAGTGGCTGCGCGACGGACCGGTCGACGGCGACATGTCCAACAACAGTGCCTACCTGCTGCTCCCTGAGGGCCAACTCCCCCGCCGCGACAGCCGCGGCGACGCGACCAGCGCACCCGAGATGCAGGTCGACGGACCGCTCCGCCACCAACCGGACCGTGCCGCCGTGGCCGGCGACGTGCGAGCCAACGAGAACATCGCCTTGCAGGCGACCCAGACGCTGTTCGCCCGCGAGCACAACCGCATCGTGTCGCTGCTGCCCGACTCGCTCACCGAGGAGCAGAAGTTCCAGACGGCGCGCCGCGTCGTCATCGCCGAGCAGCAGTACATCACCTACCACGAGTTCCTGCCGGCGGTCGGGGTGCGCCTCGGCCGCTACCGCGGCTACCGCCCCGACACGAACCCGACCCTGAGCAACGAGTTCGCCACTGTCGGCTACCGCGCCCACAGCATGATCCACGGGGAGCTCGAGCTCGAGACCCAGGCCGACCGCTACACGCCCGGTCAGCTCGCGGTGTACGAGGCGATGGGCCTCGAGGTCGAGCCCAGCGCCGATGGCGCCGACGTCGCGATCGCCGTCCCGCTCAACCTCGGGTTCTTCAACCCCGACCTCGTCGAGTCGCTCGAGCTCGGCCCGCTGCTGCAGGGCGTCGGGCTGGAGGCCCAGTACAACAACGACGCGATGATCGACAACCAGCTCCGCAGCGTGCTGTTCCAGATCCCCGCGCCGGGCAACCCGACATGCCTCGACGGGCCGGAGCTGCCGGCCTGCTACCAGGGTGTCGTCGATCTGGGCGCCCTCGACATCGAGCGGGGCCGCGACCACGGCATACCGAGCTACAACGAGCTGCGCGAGGCCTATGGGCTCGCTCCGAAGACGTCGTTCCAGGCCATCACGGGCGAGTCGACCGGGTCGTTCCCCGTCGATCCGTTGCTGAGCCCCGGCGGCGAGGTCGACGACCCCGACAGCCTCGAGGTCGTACGCCTGCTCGACATCGACGGCAACGACATCGCGCTGGACAGCGAGGAGGCCGAGACGTCGGCGGTCGAAGCCGTCCGCCGCACCACCCTCGCCGCCCGGCTGGCGGCCGTCTACGGCTCGGTCGAGCAGCTCGACGCCTTCACCGGCATGCTCGCCGAGGCCCACGTGCGCGGCTCCGAGCTCGGCGAGCTGCAACGGGCCATCTGGACCAGGCAGTTCCGGGCGCTGCGGGACGGCGACCGGTTCTTCTACGGGAACGATCCCGGGCTCACCGACATCCGACGCGACTACGGCATCGATTACCGGCAGACCCTCGCCGAGGTCATCGCGGCCAACACCGACGTGCCCCTGACCGAGCTCAACGACAACGTGTTCCTCGTCGCCGAGGACGAGATTGTCACCCCGGACGGGTGATGCGGGCACGCCGGGGGTGAGCGCACGCTCGTGCCATGACCGCGCCGGTCGAGTACCTGATCATCCGATTCCCCGGGAACCGCTTCTCGGGCGCCATCGCCCCCGAGCTGGCCCAGCTGGTCGAGAGCGGGATCATCCGCATCATCGACCTGGTGTTCGTCAAGAAGGACGCCGACGGCGAGGTGACGATCTTCGAGATCGACGCCCTCGACGAGGCGCACGACCTGGGCCTCGACGACCTCGACGGCGAGGCCGGCGGGCTGCTCAACGAGGAGGACCTCGAGCTGGCCGCGGCCGCGCTGGCCCCGGACAGCTCGGCCGCCCTCTTCGTGTGGGAGCAGGCGTGGGCCGAGGGCATCGCCAATGCCATCCGGGCGGCCGACGGCGAGATCGTCGCGGGCGAACGCATACCCGCCGCCGTCGTCGACGCGGCCATGGCAGGTCTCTGAGGAGGATCGATGCTACGACGACCCGTCGCCCGCATGGGCCGGCCCAGACTGATCGGCACCGTGGCGCGCACGGCCGTGGTGGCCGGCACCGCCACAGCCGTGGCGGGCGGCGTGCAACGCCGCCAGCAGTCCCGCGCCGAGCAGGCCGCCATGGCCGAGGCCGACCAGCAGGAACAGGTGCAGCAGCAGGCGGCACCACCCCCGCCCGCGCCGGCACCACCGCCGCCACCGGCGGCCCCTGGCACCGGCGATGTGATCGCCCAGCTCAAGGACCTGGCCGCGCTCAAGGAACAGGGCATCCTCACCGACGCCGAGTTCGAGGCCCAGAAGGCCAGGATCCTGGGCACCTGAGCCAGCGGGGGGTCACTCGCCCGCGGTGGCCGGCACCTCGGCACGGGCCCGGCTGCGCAGCCAGGCCTGGTACCCACCGTCGAGGTCGGTGGCGCGGCGCAGCCCCAGCTCGCGCAGTGCCGCGGCCGCGAGGCTCGACGCGTAGCCCTCGTCGCAGAACAGCACGATCGGCTGGTGGGGGCCGGTCACCTCGGCCAGCCGGTGGGCACCGGTGGGATCGAGGCGCCACTCGAGCACGTTGCGATCGATGATCAGCGCGCCCGGCAGCTCGCCGTCGCGCCGGCGCAGCTCGACGGGACGGATGTCGACGACGAGCCCGCCCGCGGCCCACACGTCGTCGAGGTCGTCCGGCCCGGGCCGTGGCGCGATCACGGCCCGGGCGCGGGCGAGCAGGCGGTCGATGCCGCTGACCTCTGTGGTCACCCCGTCGACCGCTGCGAGGGATGGAGCGCGTACGAGCCCGCCCGGGGGCCGACCACCGGGTGCTCGGCGGCCACCGCCTCGGTCTCGAGCGGCTCGAGGGAGTCGGCGTCGTAGTAGGTCATGGTCGTGATGGGCGGCGAGTAGACGTGGATGCTGGTGGCGGGCTCGGCCGCCCGGTTCACCACGTCGTGCACCGTACCGAGGGCGAGGTGGCGCAGTCGACCGGTCCCCAGCGTGCGTTCGACCGCGCCCCCTCGCCCGCTCGGCAGCACCTCGGTCAGCTCGCCCTCGGTCACCACGAAGGCGCCGGCCGAGTCGCCGTGGTCGTGCACGCGCACGTTCTGGCCGGTCGTCCAGCCGATGACCCACACCTCGTAGCGCTCGGTGGCGATCAGGCGCACGGGCTGGCGGCCGTCGGGATCGTGGCGCACGAGGGCCTCCCACAGCGGGCTGGCGGCCGCGAAGCCGGCGGCGATGTCGGCCAATGTGTGCGCGGGCAGAGGGTCGAGCGACTGCGACCCGGGGCTGTCCGCCGCCAGGGATGGCTGGACGGACGCGGGGGCCGTCACGGCTGGTGTGCCCGGCGGGTGACCACGTGCGCCTCGTCGAGGGTGAGCCGAGCGAGGAGCCGGGTCTTCGACGAGGGCGGCGGGCTGCCGTTGACGGAGTGGGTGGTCATGGTTGCTCCGGGGGCTGGTGAACCGCGGCGGCCGGCGAGCGCCTGAGGGGGTAGCGCCCACCGGCCGGCCGCGAGAGCGGGGACATCGTGCCGTTCGGCCGCGGCTCAGGCCGGGCGGTCGCCCTGAAGGGTCACGCGGTGCATGACCCGGGGCGCCTCGCCGTAGTCGAGCGTGGCGTAGTGCATGGTCGAGCGGTTGTCCCAGAACGCGACGTCGCCGGCCCGCCACTTGTGGCGGACGGTGAGCTCGGGGACGGTCATGTGGGCGTAGAGCAGGCTGAGCAGCGCCTCGCTGTCGCGGCCCGACAGGCCGACGATGTGCGACGTGAACTGGGGGTTCACGAACAACGACCGCGCGCCCGTCTCGGGGTGGGTGCGCACGACGGGGTGCTCGTGGGGCTCGAGGGCGTCGAGCCGCTCGCCGTCCCACTCGATGGCGAACCCGGCCTCGAGGAACCCGCCGAAGGTACGGGTGCCGTCGTGCACCGCGGTCAGCCCGTCGACCAGCCGGCGGAGAGGCTCGTCGAGCTCGTCGTAGGCGGCGGCGGTGTCGGCCCAGAGCGTGTCGCCGCCGGCCTCGGGGATGACCCGGCCTGACAGGATCGACCCGGTGGGCGGCGTGGCCACGAACGTGACGTCGGTGTGCCAGCCGGCCTCGCGCGTGCGCCGCCGGGCGGGGGCGTACTCGTTGCGGGCCCGGGCCCGCTCGCTGTCGAGCACCAGGATCTCGGGGTGCTCGTCGATGGGCCCCGGCACGACCGGGTGGGCCTTGGTCAGGGGGCCGAAGGCCCGGGCGAACGCCACCTGGTGGTGGGGCTCGAGGTGCTGCTCGGGGAAGAAGACGACCTTGTAGCGCAGCCACAGGTCGCGCAGCCGGGCCACCGTGTCGCTCTCGAGCGGCTCGCGCAGGTCGACGCCGCGGACCTCGGCGCCGATGGTGCCGCTCAGCGGTCGGACGTCGAGCTTGGGCACCTCGGGGGCGAACGTGGTCATGGGGTCCTCTCAGTTACAAAGTTGATCCGCTTAGTCATGTTTTCTACAGGACGGCGGACGCGTCCCGCAACCTAAATCCGACTCTTCTTGTCGGATTTCAGCGTTCCTGACCGTTGGTCAAGTCCTGGACCGGGGACCTATCGTCGGGGCATGACAGATCCCACGTCCCTCGTCGCCGAGCGCGTCGACAAGCTGCTGGCCGAGCTCGACCCGGCCGCCACCGACCAGGTCGAGTTCCGTGGGCGCCAGTTCGACCTGGGGCTCGCCTGGGTGCACTTCCCCGAGGGCTCGGGTGGCCTGGGCCTGCCCCCGGTGCTCCAGAAGGACATCGACAGCCGGGTCTACGGCGCCGGGGCCGACTACCCCGGCGCCCGCCACTTCTTCGGGCTCGCCATGGCGGGGCCCACGATCGTGACCGACGGCGACGACGCCATCAAGCAGCGGCTGCTTCGCCGGGCCTTCACCGGCGAGGATGCCTGGTGCCAGCTGTTCAGCGAGCCCGGCGCCGGCTCCGACCTCGCCGGCCTGGCCACCAGGGCCGTGCGCGACGGCGACGAGTGGGTCATCTCCGGGCAGAAGGTGTGGAACACCCTCGCCCACATCGCCGACCGGGGCATGCTGGTGACGCGCACCGACCCGGAGGCCCCCAAGCACAAGGGGCTCACCTACTTCGCCCTCGACATGCACGCGCCTGGCGTCGAGGTGCGGCCGCTGCGCCAGATCACCGGCGAGGCCGAGTTCAACGAGGTCTACATGACCGAGGTGCGCGTGCCCGACGCCGACCGCATCGGCGACGTCGGCGAGGGCTGGCGCGTGTCGATGACCACCCTCATGAACGAGCGCACCAGCATCGGCGGCGGGGGCGGCGCTCCCCCGCGGGGCTCGGGCGCCATCGCCGAAGCCGTCCGCATCTGGACCGACGAGGTCGCCGACAAACATCCCGCCACCCGCGACCGGCTCGTGCAACTGTGGATCGAGGCCGAGGCCCTGCGCCTCACCAACATCCGGGCCGGGCAGAACCGCAAGGCCGGCAACCCCGGCCCGGAGGGGTCCATCGCCAAGCTCAAGTTCGCCGAGGTCAACATGGCCATCTACGAGCTGTGCGTCGATCTGCTGGGCGCCGACGGGCTGGTCGGCTACGACTACGAGATGCGCCGGGCGGAGAGCTTGGGCCTGACGGGCCCGCCCGGCACGTCCCGCAAGATGTTCCTGCGGGCCCGGGCCAACTCGATCGAGGGCGGCACGTCGGAGATCCAGCGCAACATCCTGGGCGAGCGCGTCCTCGGCCTGCCGGGCGAGCCGCGGGTCGACAAGGACGTCCCCTGGTCCAAGGTGCCGCGCTAGGCGCGCTCCTCGCATCCGGCCGCGGGTTGGGGCGGCGCGGCCGGGCACACTGGCCGGATGCCTGAGCCGTCTCGCCGCACATGACCGCACGCGCCTCGGCCGTGGCCGTCGTGTTCGTGGCCAACGGGCTGGGCGGGCCCAGCTTCCTGCCGCGCCTGCCCCAACGGCAGGCCGACCTGGGGTTGTCCGATGCGGGGCTCGGACTCGTCCTGGTCGGGATGGCGGCCGGGGCGCTGGCGGCCAGCCCGCTGGCGGGGCGGGCGGTGGGCCGGGTCGGCAGCCGGCCGGTGGTCGTGGCCGCCGCCCTCGCGCTGGCGGCCAGCCTGTGGACCGCCGGCGCCGCCCCCGAGCCGGTCGTGCTGTTCCTGGCGCTGGCGTTCATCGGGGCCGCCGACGCCACCATGGACATCGCCATTAACGCCAACGGCGCGGCCTACGAGCGCCGGGCCGGCGGGTCGCTGATGCACCGGCTGCACGGCGCGTGGAGCCTGGGTGCGCTGGCCGGCGCCGGGCTCGCCGCCGCCGCTGCCGGCGCAGGGGTGTCGCTGACGTGGCAGCTCGCCGCGGTTGGCCTCGTGATCGCCGCAGGGGTCCTGATCTCCCGCGGGCGGCTGGTGCGCGGCGATGCCGAGGACTCGATCCCGGCGCCTGGCGTCGACGGCATCGACGACGCCGACGACGCCGACGACGCCGACGATCTGGCGTCTTTCAGCGCCGACACGGTCAACCAGAGACGCCAGAACCACGGGGGACCCATCGCCGATGCATCGCACCCCGACGTCGGCGGCGACCGCGCCGGCGACACGGCGACCCCCGGTCCAGCGGGCGCCCGACGCGAGGCCAACGCCGGGCGGCGGGCACCCGGCCGCCTCCGGCCGCTCGTCGTGCTGGGCGCCGCCACCGTCGGTGGCGCCATCCTCGAGGGAGCGCCAGCCGACTGGTCCGCCATCCGGCTCGAGCGGCTGGGCACGGGCCCCGGGGTCGCCGCGCTCGGATTCGCGGCGCTCATGGTCGGCATGCTGGCAGGACGGCTGGTCGGCGACCGCCTCACCGACCGGTTCGGCGGCGCGAGCGTGCTGCGGGGCGGGATGGCGCTGGTCGCCGTAGGGCTCCTGGCCGGCGCCCTCGTGGACCAGCCTGTCGTGTTCGCGCTCGGCCTGGTGCTGACCGGGCTGGGAGCGAGCGGGTTCTTCCCGCTGGCGTTCTCGGCAGCGGGCAACACGCCCGGCGTCGCCCCCGGCGCGGGCGCGGCGACAGTGTCGCTCACCGCCCGCCTCGGGTTCCTGGTGGAGCCGCTCGTCATGGGTGCGCTGGCCGAAACGGTGGGCCTGCGCTGGGCCTTCGTGGTGGTCGCCGCCGTCGCGCTCGTGCTCGCTGCTGCGGCCACCCGCATCGTCCCGCCCTCGACGCGCCTGGCAGACACGGCGACCGTCACCGACCTGCGCGCCGGCTGAGCCGAGCAGGACGCGCGGGACGGCGTCAGCCGCGGACGAGCTCCCCGCCGCCGGGCGGCGGGCCGACCGCCGTGACCGTGGGCGCGCCCGACGCGGGTCGCACCCACGCCGCCGAGCCCGCCCCGAGGCCCAGCCCCTGCAGTTGGGTGCGCGTGAGCGTCACCAGCACGACCTGGTCGGGCGTGGTCACCTCGACCCGCACCTCGAAGCCGACCCGGACGACCCGGCTGACCTCGCCCGCCACCGCACCACCGGGGTCGGCGCCGTGCAGCTCGAGGTCGTGGGGCCGCACCAGGTCGGTGCCCAGCTGGGTCACCGGGCCGAGGAAGCGCATGACGAAGTCGTTGGCCGGCTCGTCGTACAGCTCGTCGGGCGAGCCGATCTGCTCGATGCGGCCGTCGTTGATGACCACGATCTCGTCGGCCACCTCGAGGGCCTCCTCCTGGTCGTGGGTCACGAACACGGTGGTGACGTGCACCTCGTCGTGCAGCCGCCGCAGCCAGTCGCGCAGCTCCTTGCGCACCTTGGCGTCGAGCGCACCGAAGGGCTCGTCGAGCAGCAGCACCTTGGGCTCGACCGCCAGGGCACGGGCCAGCGCCATGCGCTGCCGCTGCCCGCCGGAGAGCTGGGACGGCAGCCGGTCGGCGAACTGCTCGAGGTGCACCAGCTCGAGCAGCTCGGTGACCCGACGGCGGATCTCGTCCTTGGGCCGCTTGCGTATCTCGAGCCCGAAGGCCACGTTGCGGTACACCGACAGGTGCTTGAACGCGGCGTAGTGCTGGAAGACGAACCCCACGTTGCGCTTCTGGGGCCGCAGCCAGGTGGCGTCGACGCCCTCGATCTCGATGGTGCCGTCGTCGGCGTGCTCGAGCCCGGCGATGATGCGCAGCAGGGTCGATTTGCCCCCGCCACTGGGCCCGAGCAGCGCGGTCAGCTGGCCGGTCGGGATGCTGACCGACACGTCGTCGAGGGCGACGAACTCGCCGAACCGCTTGCCGACGCCGCTGATCTCGATGCTCACTGACGCTCCTTGGACGAATTGGGACGGATGATCGAGACCACCACGATGCAGGCCACCGACACAAGGGCCAGCAGGAACGCGGTGGCGTAGGCGCCGCCCCTGTCGAAGTTCAGGTACTTCTCCTCGACGACGAGGGTGGCCGTGCGGGTGTCGCCCAGGATGTTGCCCGAGACGATCTTGACCGCCCCGAACTCGCCCAGGGACCGGGCCAGGCTGAGGACGACGCCGTACACGATCGCCCATTTGATCGCCGGCAACGTGATGCGGCGGAACGTCTGCAGGGCGCTGGCGCCCAGGCTGTGGGCGGCCTGCTCCTGCTCGACGCCGACCTCCTCGAGCACCGGCACCACCTCGCGGATGACGAGGGGCAGGGCCACGAAGACCGTGGCCAGCACGATGCCGGGCGTGGCGAAGATCACCTGGAAGCCGGCGTCCTCGAGGGCCGGGCCGAACCAGCCGTCCCGGCCGCCGTACACGAGCACGAGGGCGAGCCCGACCACGATGGGCGACACCGCCAGGGGCAGGTCGATCAGGGCGCTGAGTGCCCGCTTGCCGGGGAACTCGTAGCGCACCAGCAGAATCGAGATGCCGACCCCGAACAGGGTGTTGATCACCACCGCGGTGACGGCGACCACCACGGTGAGCCTCAGCGCGTGGACCACGTCGGGGTCCTCGAGGATGCCGCGCAGGTTGTCGAGCCCGCCGTCGAAGGTGTTCTTGGCCACGAGCGACACCGGCCAGGCCACGAGCAGGATCAGGTAGGCGGCGACGATCAGGCGGAGCACGTAGCGCCCGACCCCGCGCCGCGGCCGACGGCGCCGCTCAGCCACGCCGCACCACCCGCCGCTGGACGACGTCGAGGGCCACGATCACGGCGAGAGAGATGACGAGGAGCACGGTGGCCACCGCCGCCGCGCCGGGCAGGTTGTCGTTCTCGACGCTGCTCAGGATGCGTACAGAGGTCACCTCGGTCTTGAACGGCAGGTTGCCCGACAGCAGCACGAGAGACCCGTACTCGCTGACCGCCCGGGCGAACGAGAGCGCGGCCCCCGCGGCGATGGCCGGGGTCAGGCTGGGAAGGACGATGCGGCGGAAGGTGGTGAACCGGCCGGCGCCCAGGGACGCCGCGGCCTCCTCGACCTCGCGGTCGAGCTCGGCGAGCACGGGCTGCACCGTGCGCACGACGAACGGCAGCGTCACGAACAGGAAGGCGAGGAACACGGCCGCCCGCGTGTTGGCCACGTCGACACCCAGCGGGCTGTCGGGCCCGTACAGCGACAGCAGCACCAGGCCGGCGACGATGGTGGGCAGAGCGAACGGGATGTCGATCAGCACCTCGAGCGCCCGCTTGCCCACGAACTGGTCGCGTACGAGCACCCAGGCGATGAGGGTGCCCATGACGACGTTGACCGCGGTCACGAGCAGGGCCTGGCTGACGGTGAGCCGGATGGCGGCCGCCGTCTGCTCGTTGGTGATGGTGCGCCAGAAGGCGCTCCAGCCGCCCTCGGCCGCGGTCACCACGACGGCGGTGAGCGGGATCAGCACCAGGAGGCTGAACCACAGCATCGCCACGCCGAGCCCCAGGCCCGAGACGCGGGTCAGCCCGCCGGCCCGGGCCGGCCGGCGCGTGCGCGCCGGCCGACCGGGGGTGACCGCGGTCGCCGTCACTCAGCCTTTCCCGAGGCGGCGATGATCTCGGTGACGATGCCGGTCTCCTCGTCGAAGAACTTGTCGGACAGCGCATCCCAGCTCTCGAAGTCCTCCTCGACGGTCAGCAGGTTCTCGACCGCGGGGAACGGGTCGGCAGGGTCGTTGGCCCCCTCGACCTCGCCGTACTCGACGCCCTCGATCACGGGCCGGAAGCCCTTGAGCGCGAACTGCCGCTGGCCATCCTCGCTGAGGACGAAGTCGAGCCACTCCTGGGCCTTGGGGTCGGCCTCGGTGAGCACCGCGCCCGGGTTCTCGATGAGGATCGAGGTGTCCGGGATGATGTAGTCGAACTCCTCGCCGTTCTGGTGGGCCAGGATCGCCTCGTTCTCGTAGGCCATGAGCACGTCACCCGTGCCGCCCAGGAACGCGGTGGTCGCGTCCCGTCCGCTGCCCGGCAGCGCCACCACGTTGTTGAAGAAGCTGGTCACGTAGGCCTCGGCGTCGGCCTCGGTGCCGCCGCTCTCGATGACCTGACCCCAGGCGGCCAGCGCGTTCCAGCGGGCGGCCCCCGACGAGGCGGGGTTGGGCGTGACGATCTCGACGCCGGGCTGGATGAGGTCGTCCCAGGTCTCGATGCCCTCGGGGTTGCCCTCGCGGACGGCGAAGACGACGACCGACGAGGACACGATGCCCTTGGTGGGGCCGTCGTCCCAGTCCTCGGCGACCAGGCCCTCGTCGACCAGGCGGGTGACGTCGCTCGCCACCGAGAAGTGCACGTAGTCGGCCTCGAGGCCGGCGACGACGGCGCGGCTCTGGTCGCCCGAGGCGCCGTACGAGGTCTGGAACGTGACGCCCTCGCCTTCGGGGGTCTCGTTCCACGCCTCGGCGATGGCCGTGTTGGCCGCCTCGGGCACCGCGAACCCGACGATGTTCAGCGTGGTCTCGCCGCCCCCGCCACCCTCGTCGGCCGAGGCGTCATCGTCGTCGCCGCCGCACGCGGAGACCACGAGCAGGCTGGCGGCGGCGAGGCCGAGTGCTGTTCGCAAGCGGTTGTTCATCGTGGTGCTGTCCTTTGCGCCCGCAGGCAGCGTCGTGACCGGCCCATGTCGGTCGTTCGTCGGCAGACCCTAGGCAATCCCCACTAAGTTGGTCAACAATATAGGCAAGGTCACCTTCTCCCCTGGTCGGCTGCTCGACACGCCGGACCTGGGGATGCCGTCAGGCGACGGTGGCGATGCCGCCGTCGACGGGGATGATGGCGCCGGTGAGATAGGCGCCCGCCCGCGATGCCAGGAAGATGGCCGTGCCCGCCATGTCGTCGGGGCGGCCGATGCGCTTGAGCGGCGCCGACGCAGCGATGGCGTCGCCGGCGGCCTCGAGCGTGGCGGCCATCATCTTCGACTCGAACGGCCCGGGGGCGATGGCGTTCACCGTGACGGCCGGGGCCAGGCGCTTGGCCAGGTGGCGGGTGAGCTGGTGCACCGCGGCCTTCGACGCCGAGTACGAGTACGTCTCGAGGATGGGCACGTGGATGCCGTCGATCGAGCCGATGTTGATGACCCGGGCCGGCGCATCGGCGGAGCCGGCCTTCTCGAGCAGCGGCACCAGGAACTTGGTCAGGTGGAACACGCCCTTGACGTTGAGCGCGAGGACCCGCTCCCAGGCGGCCTCGTCGAAGTCCTCGAGGGGCGCCCCCCAGGTGGCGCCGGCGTTGTTGACGAGGATGTCGAGGCTGGGCTCGTGCGCGGCGACCTCGCCGGCCAGGCGGCGGCACTCGGCCTCGCTCGACAGGTCCGCCGGCAGGGCGATGCACTCCCCCACCTCGCTCAGCTCGGCCGCCACCTGCTCGCACACGTCGGCCTTGCGCGACGAGATGTACACCTTGGCGCCGGCCTCGACGAAGCCCCGGGCGATCATCAGCCCGATGCCCCGTGACCCTCCGGTGACGACAGCGGTCTTCCCGGCGATGGAGAACAGATCCGTCATCCCCGCAGCTTGCCGCGAGGCTTGACCCCGGGTCGAGTTGTGGCGAACCCCCCGGGTCACCAGGTGTCGACGACCGGGCGCTTCTTGCCGTCGCGGGGTGGGCGTGGCGGGGCCGAGGTCAGCATCGTGGTGATCCAGCGCCGGCTGTCGGCCGGGTCGATCACGTCGTCGATCTCGAAGTGGCTGGCCGAGTTGAGGGACCTGCCGTGCTCGTAGGCGGCGTCGACCATGCCCTGGAACGCCGCCTCGCGCTCGCCCGGGTCGTCGATGGCGGCCAGCTCCTTGCGGTACCCCAACCTCACCGCCCCCTCGAGCCCCATGCCGCCCACCTCGCCCGTGGGCCACGACACGCAGAACAGCGGCGCCTTGAAGCTGCCGCCCGCCATGGCCTGGGCGCCGAGCCCGTAGCCCTTGCGCAGGATGATCGTGCCGAACGGCACCGACAGGCTGGCGCCGGTGACGAACAGGCGGCTGGCGTGGCGCACCAGGCCGGTCGCCTCGGCCTCGGGGCCGACCATGATGCCCGGCGTGTCGCACAGGAACAGCAGCGGCACGTCGAACGCGTCGCACAGCTGCAGGAAGCGGGCGGCCTTGTCGGCGCCGTCGGCGTCGATGGCACCCGCCAGGTGGGCGGGGTTGTTGGCGACGATCCCCAGCGGACGGCCCTCGACCCGGGCCAGCGCGGTGATCATGCCCAGGCCGAACCCCGCCCGCAGCTCGAGCACCGACGCCGTGTCGGCCAGGCGCGCGATCACCGACCGCACGTCGTAGACGCGGCGCCGGTTCTCGGGGACGAGGTCGCGCAGCGCAGCCTGGTCGGCGCACGTCCAGCCCTCGGTGCCGCCATCGGCCGGGCCGGCGAAGTACGACAGGTACCGCTTGGCCACGGCGACCGCCTCGGCCTCGTCGTCGACCAGCACGTCCACGACGCCGTTCGCCACCTGCTGGTCGACCGGCCCGATGTCCTCGGGCGCGAACACGCCGAGGCCGCCGCCCTCGATCATGGCCGGGCCGCCCATGCCGATGTTCGAGCCGCGGGTGGCGATGACGACATCGCTGCTGCCCAGGATGGCGGCATTGCCGGCGAAGCAGCGCCCGGTCGTGATGCCGACGCGGGGCACCAGCCCGCTCAGTCGGCCCCACAGGTGGAAGGCCACGGTGTCGAGCCCCGACACGCCCGGCGCGTCGGTGTCGCCGGGCCGGCCGCCGCCGCCCTCGGCGAAGAACACCACCGGCAGGCGCTGGCGCTCGATCACGTCGAACAACCGGTCCTTCTTGCGGTGGTTCTGGTACCCCTGAGTGCCGGCCAGCACCGTGTAGTCGTACGACAGCACCGCGGTCGGGCGGCCGTCGACCATGCCCACCCCGGCCACCAGGCCGTCGGCCGGCGTGCGGGCGATCAGCTCCTCGACCGGGCGGCGGCGGCGCTGGGCGGCGATGGCCAGCGGGCCGTACTCGACGAACGACCGGGGGTCGACGAGGTCGTCGACGTTCTCGCGGGCGGTGCGGTGCCCGCGCTCGTGACGGCGGGCCACGACGTCGGGGCGGGCGGCGTCGAGCCCGACGGCGTGGCGCTCGACGACCTCGGCCAGGTCGTCGCGATCGCCACGCTCGGCGGCGCCCGATTCCCGATCGGTCGTGGTGGCGGTGGCGGTCTGGTCGGGGCCTGCGTCGAGCCCAGCGTCGGTGGCCGCGTCGGTCGTCACCACGGCCAGCAGGTCGCCGACCTGGATCGCATCTCCCGCGGCGACGCACACCTCGGTGACCGTGCCGCGGATGCCGGCCTCGACGGCGTACTCCATCTTCATCGACTCGAGGATCAGCACGGTCGTGCCCGCGTCGACGGAGGCGCCCGCCGCTCGCTCGACCCGAGCCACGGTGCCGGTCAGCGGGGACAGGACGTCGGCCATGGCGCCCATGTCTATTCACCCCGGCACGGAGGTGCGAGCGCGAGGATGACGCCCAAGGACGAGTCGACGAGTACCGGGAGGTGCCGGTCATGGCCCGATGCGAGGTCTGCGGGAACGACTACGACAAGGCCTTCGAGGTGGTGGCCGCGGGGGCGCACCACACGTTCGACAGCTTCGAGTGCGCCATCCACCGCATGGCCCCGATCTGCGAGCACTGCGGGTGCAAGGTCATCGGCCACGGCACCGAGGTCGACGGGCGCTTCTACTGCTGCGCCCACTGTGCCAAGGCGAGCGAGCACACCGACGCGGTCGTCGACCGGGTCGACACCCGGGTCGACCTGAGGCCCGCATCCGCTTCCCGTGGTCACCGCTTCGCCAGCGGGGTCGCGACCCATGAACCCGATCATCCGGTCGATCGCCGGGGCATCCTCGGGGACCGGGACGATGTCGCCGAACGGCATGTGGCCACCGCGGTACTGCGGGGGGAGCGTGCGCTCGGCACGGGAGAGGACCTGCTCGGCCTCGTCGTCGGTGTACGGGACCGGCTGTCCGGTCGCCACGGCCAGGTCCCAGCCGTGCGTCAGGTACTCCATCAGCGTCATGTTGAACGCCAGCTCGCCGGGCGATTCGCCGCCGGCGATCGACACCGTGCGGTCCAGCCCGTTGTCACGCCAGCCGGCCACCAGGCTCTCGGCCGTCGTGCGGAACTGGCCCGCCGGGTCGTCGCCCGCCCGCACCTGGGACGGGTCGCCCTCGTAGGTGCGCCCGTTGGCCGCCGCATCGAACGACCGGACCCAGCCGACGAGGTGGTCGACCATCGCCGCCACGTCGTAGTCGGGGCACGGCGTCGGGCGATCGAGCTGGTCGGCGGTGACGCCCTCGATCACGTCGCCCGTCTTCGTGAGCACGCTGGACAGCAGATCGATCTCGCTCATGCATGCCAGCCTAGAAACACATCTCCCGCCGGTCTTGAAGAAATGCGTCAGCGGCCTACGCTCACCCTGGTGGCACGACGTGTGGAGGCCTGCTGACGACACCTCGTGATCGACGACGAGGGCACGGCGGACATCCACGCCATCTCGCCCGACGAGTCCGTCCGGCACCTCGCCGGTCGGGGCCGTCATGACGGGCGCCCGCAGTGGCTACGCGACGACAGTGGATTCACGCAGCGCCGCGACCTGACCGGCGTCGTAGCCCAGGTCGCTGAGCACCTCGTCGGTGTGCTCGCCCGGCTGGGGCGGCGGGCGGTCGAGGGTCGCCGGGGTGGCGCTGAACCGGGGCGCCGGCGCCGGCTGCGGTACCCCATCCGGCTCGACGACCGTGCCGCGGGCGGCCATGTGCGGGTCGGCGAACGTCTCGTCGGTGGTGTTGACCGGCGCCACGCAGGCGTCGTTGCCGGCGAAGTGCGCCACCCACTCGTCCCTCGGGCGCATGGCGAACGCCTCGGTGAACCGCGCCCGCATCGCCGGCCAGTTCGCCTGGTCGTTCTGCTCCCCCAGCTCGGTGGCGTCGAGGCCCAGGCCCGCGATCAGCGCGGCGTAGAACTGCGGCTCCAGCGCGCCGACCGCGACGTAGCGGCCGTCGGCGCAGGCGTAGCAGTCGTAGAACGGCGCCCCCGAGTCGAGCAGGTTGGTGCCCCGCTCGTCGGTGAAGAAGCCCGTGCGTAGGGCCATGAAGAACGGCGCCATCAGCAGCGCCACCCCGTCGACCATCGCCGTGTCGACGACCTGCCCCTCGCCGGTGCGCTGGGCCGACAGCACGGCCGACACGACCCCGAGCGCCAGCAGCATGCCGCCACCGCCGAAGTCGGCGACCAGGTTGAGGGGCGGCGTGGGCGGCTGGCCGGCCCGGCCGATGTGAGCGAGCGCGCCCGCCACCGCCGCGTAGGTGATGTCGTGGCCGGCCTCGGCCGCGTACGGCCCCTCCTGCCCCCAGCCGGTCATCCGTCCGTAGACCAGGCGGGAGTTCCGGGCCAGGCACTCCTCGGGCCCGATGCCCAGCCTCTCGGCCACGCCGGGGCGGAAGCCCTCGATCAGGGCGTCCGCCTCGGCGGCCAGGCGCAGCACGACGTCGGCGCCGTCGGGGTGCTTGAGGTCGACGGCGATCGACCGCCGACCCCGGCTGAGCACGTCGGCGCGGCCGAACCCGCCGGCGCTGGCCGAGGGCCGGTCGACCCGCACGATGTCGGCGCCGAGGTCGGCCAGCACCATGCCGGCGAACGGCGCGGGGCCGAGGCCGGCGAGCTCGACGATGCGGACGCCCGCGAGCGGACCGGCCATCAGCGCTGACCGACGTCGCCGACGTCCCCGACGCTGTCGGCCGCCGAGGTGCCGTCGGCCGGCGAGGTGCCGACGATTCGGCGCGCCTGCGGTCGTTTTCTGCCGACAGCTGACCGTGGTGCCGGCCAGGTGGCCGTCACCGGGTGGGCCCCTCGGCGGCGAGGATGCCGCCGAGGGCGACGAGCTGGCGGCTGGCGCCGCCGAGCGACAGCTCGAGCTGCTTGGCCAGCAGGAAGTAGCGGTGCAGGGGGTAGTCGCGGTCGACGCCCATGCCGCCGTGCAGGTGGGCGGCGGCGTGCACGACCCGGTGGCCCCCGAGCGACGCGAAGTACTTGGCGACCGCTACCTCGCGGTCGGCCGGGAAACCGGCCGACAGGCGCCACGCCGCCTGCAGCATGGTGAGCCGGATGCCCTGGGCGTCGACGTAGGCGTCGGCCGCCCGCTGCCCCACGGCCTGGAACGTGGCGATGGCCCGGCCGAACTGCTCGCGGCTCGAGGTGTACTCGCCCGTGATGCGCACCGCCTCGGCCGCCACACCCGACAGGACGGCGCACGTCGCCACCGTGGCGTGCTCGACCAGCCAGCGCAGCGCGGTCCCGTCACCGTCGACCGGCCCGAGCACGGCGTCGTCGCCCACCCGCACGCCTGCCAGCGTGACCAGGGCGTCCGGCGTGCCGCTGGTCGTGTCCTGGCGCTCGCGGGTCACCCCGGCGGCGTCGGTGGGCACGACGAACACGGCGATGTCGCCTCCGTCGGTGGTGGCGGGCACCAGCACCAGGTCGGCCACCACGCCGGCCGGCACGTTGGTGCGCGTCCCGTCCAGCACCCAGCCGTCGCCGTCCCGCCGAGCCGCGGTCGAGGGCCGCAGCGGGTCGCCGAGCGGCTCGACGAGGGCGGCGGTCAACACGGTGGTCCCGGCGGCCAGCCCGGGCAGGATGGCGGCCTGCTGTGCGGCGGTCCCCCACCGGGCCACCGGCAACCCGCCCAACGCCAGGGCGGCCAGGGCCGGGACGGGGGCGGTGTGCCGACCCACCTCCTCGAGCACCAGCGCCAGCTCGAGCAGGCCCAGCCCCGCGCCGCCGTGTTCGGCGGGCACGGCGATGCCCAGCAGCCCGGCGTCGGCCATCGCCGCCCACAGCTCACGGTCGAAGCGCAGGTCGTCCTGCTGCTCGAGCGCCCGGATCGCCTCCGGGGTCGCCTTGTCGCCCAGCAGCTTGGCCGCCACGTCGATGGTGGCCTGCTGCTCGTCGCTCAGATCGAAGTCCATGTCGTTCGTCCTCGTCCCTCGTACGTGCTTTCCGTTCTCGCTGCTTCGCAGCGGGCCGCTCGGGCCACGGCGTCGCCATCCGGCGCCACCTCTGGTCAGCGCTTCGCCATGGGCATGCCCATGCCGAAGGCGGCGATCAGGTCACGCTGCAGTTCGTTGGTGCCGCCCCCGAAGGTGAGGATCAGCAGGCTGCGGTACATCTGCTCGAGCCGCGAGCCCAGCAGGGCGCCCGGCGCGCCCTCGGTGAGGTAAGCCCGCTCGCCAAGCACCTCCATCAGCAGGCGGAACGACTCGAGGTAGTGCTCGGTGCCGAACACCTTGATGGTGCTGGCGTCGGCGACATCCAGCGTGCTGCGGGTGGCGTCCCAGGCGACCTTCCAGTTGGCGAGGCGCAGGAACTCGAACCCCGCGTAGGCCTTGGCCAGGTTGACCTGCACCCACTCCTGGTCGATGACCCGGCGGCCGTCGGGGAGGGCGGTCTGGCGCGCCCAGTCGATGGTCTCGTGCAGCATGTGCTCGGCCATGCCCGGGCTGCACAGCGTGACCCGCTCGTGGTTGAGCTGGTTGACGATCAGCTTCCAGCCCTCGTTCTCGCCCGCCACCAGGTTCTCGGCCGGGATGCGCACGTCGTCCCAGTACACCGAGCAGATGTCGTGCGACGACAGCAGGTGCAGGGGCGTGCGCTCGATGCCGGGGCTGTCCATGGGGGCGATGAAGATCGAGATGCCCCGGTGGCGGCTGTCCTCCTCGCCCGTGCGGGCGGCCAGCCAGCAGTAGTCGGCGTCGCTGGCCAGGCTGGTCCACATCTTCTGGCCGGTGATCACGTAGCTGTCGCCGTCGCGCACCGCCCTGGTGCGCAGCGAGGCCAGGTCGGTCCCGGCACCGGGCTCGCTGTAGCCGATGCAGAAGTGGATCTCGCCCCGCAGGATGTCGGGCAGGAAGCGCTGCTTCTGCTCGTCGCTGCCGAAGTTCATGATCGTGGGCGCCACCGAGTTGATGGTCAGCATGGGCACGGGCGCCCCGGCCCGCATCGACTCGTTGAAGAAGATGAACTGGTCGATCGGACCGCGGCCCCGGCCGCCGTACTCGGCCGGCCAGCCGATGCCCAGCCACCCGTCGGCCCCCATCTGGCGCACGACCTTGCGCATGACCGGCCCCACGCCCTCGGCGTGTCGCAGGTCGCGGACGGTGTCGGCGTCGAGCAGCTTGTCGTAGTACTCGCGCAGCTCGGTGCGCAGCTGCTCTTCCTCGTCGGTATAGGCCAGGTGCACGTGCCCCTCCAGCTCCGGTTGCGCCCAGTATGACCCGTCGACGAGAACGCGTTCTACCCCGAGGCGACTAGTCACATGACCGGCGGGTCAAGTACACCTACGGGAACGTCGAGCAGGGAGGCGTCGATCGATGGCCGAGGGAACCACCGGGACGACGAGCCCGTTCGTCAGCGAGATCGCACGGATCACCGCCTCCGACGACGAGCTCCGGACGTACCTGGCCGACGCGGAGCTCCAGCCCCTGCTGCCCGCGCTCGCCTACACCACCGGCGACCTGACGCTGTTGCGCGACGACCTGCGGCCCGATCCCCTGCTGCTGTCGCTGCCCGCCGGTGGCTTCACCGACGAGCAGGCTGAGGCCGTGCGCGAGCTGGCGCTCGAGGTCTTGATCCGGTTCCGCGACGGCGGTTGCCAGCCCGCTCCCGTGCCGGCCGACGACGACGTGCTGCGGATCATGGAGTTCGCGGCCGGGGGGGCGGCCATGGCCGATTACCTTCCCCTGCTCGAGGAGGAGCTGTCCCACCGTGGTGCCGACCGGCGGGCACCCACCTGGCACAAGCAGGACGTCGCCCCGGGCGTCGACTTCCGCGTGGTGATCATCGGGGCCGGCATGTCCGGCCTGCTCGCCGGCCACCGGCTGACGCAGGCCGGCGTCGACTTCGTCATCGTCGACAAGAACGACGACGTGGGTGGCACCTGGTACGAGAACAGCTATCCGGGCTGCCGGGTGGACAACCCCAACCACAACTTCAGCTACTCGATCGCCCAGCGCCACGACTGGCCGTTCCACTACTCGACCCAGCCCGTCCTCCACCGGTACTTCGGCGACTGTTCCGACGCGTTCGGCCTGCGCGACCACATCCGGTTCGGTACCGAGGTCCTGTCGGCCACCTGGTCCGAGGACGACCGGCGGTGGTCGGTGCTCGTCCGCACGCCGGCGGGCGAGGAGGAGACGCTCGAGGCCGACGCGGTCGTCAGCGCGGTGGGCCAGCTCAACCGGCCCCATTACCCCGAGATCCCGGGCGTCGGGACGTTCGCCGGCCCGGCCTTCCACTCGGCCCGATGGCGCCACGACGTCGAGCTGACAGGCAAGCGGGTCGCGGTCATCGGCACGGGGGCGAGCGCCATGCAGCTCATCCCCGAGATCGCCCCCGAGGTCGGCGAACTGCTGGTGTTCCAGCGCACGCCGGCGTGGATGGTGCCCACGCCCGAGTACCACGACGGCGTGCCCGACGGGCTCACGTGGCTTTACAACCACGTGCCGGCGTACAGCGAGTTCAACCGGTTCTGCATCTTCTGGAAGATGGGCGACGGCGCGCTCGCCAGCGTCACCGTCGACCCCGACTGGGACCAGCCCGGCTCGATCGGCCCGATGAACGACATGGTCCGCATGCTGTTCACCGAGTACATCAAGGCCGAGTTCGCCGACCGGCCCGACCTGCTCGAGGTGACGACCCCCAGCTACCCGCCGGGCGCCAAGCGGATGATCCGCGACAACGGGGTGTGGGCCCGCACGCTCAAGCGCGACAACGTGCGGCTGCTGACCGGCGGGATCCGGGAGATCACCCCCACCGGCGTCATCCTGGCCGACGGCACGGACGAGGACGTCGACGTGATCATCTATGGGACCGGGTTCACCGCGTCGAAGTTCCTCACCCCCATGACCGTGACCGGCCGCGACGGCGTCGACCTGCACGAGCACTGGCAGGGCGAAGCTCGGGCCTACCTGGGCGTGACCGTCCCCGGGTTCCCCAACCTGTTCTGCCTCTACGGGCCCAACACCAACATCGTCATCAACGGCAGCATCATCTACTTCTCGGAGTGTGGGGTGCGGTACATCCTGGGGCTGCTCGGCCTGCTGCTGTCGACCGGCCATCGCGCCGTCGACGTGCGCGCCGAGGTGCACGACCGGTTCAACGTCGAGGTCGACGACGAGAACCGCCGCATGGCCTGGGGCGTGTCCGAGGTGAACAGCTGGTACAAGAACGCCAGCGGGCGCGTCGCCCAGAACTGGCCGTTCACCCTGCTCGAGTACTGGAAGCGCACGCTCGCCCCCGACCCCGCCGACTACGACCTGACCGGCTGAGGTGACGAGCCCGCGCGTCACCCCTCCTGTTCGGTGGGGCGGATGAGGATCTCGTTGATCGCGACGTGGCGCGGGCGGGTCACGATGTACCCGACGGCGTCGGCGATGTCGGCGGCCTCGAGCCTGTCGACCGACGCCAGGCGCTCGACGAGCTGCTCGCGGATCTCCGGGCGTAGGTGGGTGGCCAGCTCGGTCGAGACCGCACCCGGCTCGACGAGCGACACCCGCACATGCCGGCGGGCCAGCTCCTGGCGGAGCGACTCGCTGAACGCCCCCACGCCGTGCTTGGTCAGGTTGTACACCGCGGACCCGACCCGGGCGGTGCGGCCGGCGACCGAGCTGACGTTGACCAGGTCCGCCACCCGCCGCTCGCTGGTCTCCGCCGCGTCCAGCAGGTGGGGCACGGCCGCGTGGGCGATGTACAACAGGCCCTGCACGTTGAGCGCCACCATGCGGTCCCACTCCTCGATCGGCGCGCCGACGACAGGGCCGAGCAGCATCACGCCGGCGTTGTTCACCACGGTGTCGAGCCGCCCCCACTCGTCGACCGCGCGCTTCACCGTGGCGACCGCCTGCTCGTGGTCGGTGACGTCGGCCTCGATCGCCAACGCACGCCCGCCGTCGCCCTGGATCTCCGCCGCGAGTGCATCGAGCCGGTCCTTGCGCCGGGCCACCAGCGCCACGGCCGAGCCCTGGGCCCCCAGTTCACGGGCCGAGGCCTCGCCGATCCCGCTGCTGGCGCCCGTGACGAGGGCGACCGTTCCGTCGAGTTGTGTCGTCTGTTCCACACACCACGGTGTAGCCCTTCGACCGCGCTCGAACGCAAGCCGGCGCGGTGCGGAGGCATCTGTTCGAATCACTGGTCTGTCGGCGCGTACGACAACACCGCGACGAGCTGCTCCCCTCATCGACCGAAGCGCTCGTTCGCCCGGCCCGCTGATTGACGAGCAGGTTCCAGCGCCCCTAGTCCGGTGCGCCGGGACGAACGGCGGCATGCTTGACCTGTTCGCCGCGCTGGAACGACTCGATGTAGTCCCACTCGGGATGACCCGACCGGGCGATTCGGGCGAGGACCGCGTCGTGGTCGTAGGCCACCCGGCGATGCTCGACGCGGTGACCGTGCCCGTCGGCGTGGAGGACCACGTAGCTGGCGCGGAGGTCGTCGGTGATCGGGTTGCTGACGCTGCCGAGGTTCACGGCCCGCACGCCGTCGACCCGACGGTCGGTGGGCTGATGGGTGTGGCCGGCGCAGACCACGTCGGCCAAGGCGCCGGCCAACGCCTCCCGCAGTTCGGCTTCGGGCCGGCCGGGCGATATCCCGTCGCCGTCGTCGCGACCGGGCGAGGCGTGCACGCCCAGGACGCGGGTGCCGTCGGGGAGGTCCAGACGCACCTCGAGCGGCAGGCCGGCGACCCAGTCGAGCCAGCGGTGGGCCGCCAACGCACCGCGGGTCCACGAGAACGACGATTCGATCGCGACGAACAGGTCGAACAGCTCCGGGCGAGCAAGGACGTCGTCACGGGACGGCGGCGGCCGATGCCCGGTGAGGAGGTAGCGCTCGGTGTTGCCGCGCGTGACGCTCACGTTCGGAAGGTTCGCCACGACCTCGGCGGTCTCCACCGGCTCGGGACCGATGGCCACGACGTCGCCGAGCACCCACCACGAGTCGACGCCCTGGCGCGTTGCGTCGGCGACCACCGCGTCGAGCGCGATGCGGTTGCCATGCACGTCAGAGATCAGACCCAGCTTCACCGGCCCGAGCGTTGCACGGCCGAGCATGTCGTGCGGGTCATTCCCGTGGCGGCGGGTGGGAGGTGTGCACGGTGCCGTCGGGGGCGACGTGTTCGATGCTGCCGTCGGGGAGCATCTTGAGGATCCAGCCCTGGGCGTGGAACCGGTGGTGGTCACGGGTGCAGTACAAACCCAGGTTGTCGAGGCCGGTGGTGCCGCCGTCGGCCCAATGCACGATGTGGTGGGCCTCGGTCCATTCAGGACCGCGGTCGCACCACGGGCCACGGCATCCCTGGTCGCGCAAGACGAGGGCGGTCCACAGGTCGGGGGAGATCGTGCGGGTGGCGCGGCCGAAGTCGAGGACGGAGGACGGGCCGTCGGTGATGACGCGGTGGATGCCGGCGTCGCAGGCGATGCGCCGCAACGTGGCCGCATCCAGTGGTGTGCCGTCGAGGAGGCGCGCTTGCCCGCGGGCCTCTAGCTCGGTGAGGTCCGCGACGACGTTGAGGTGGGGGCGCTCGCGGCCGCTGGTGTGGCCGCTCTGGTGATCGAGGAACCATCGGCACAGGTCGACCATGGCGTCGCCGCGCCGTTGGGTCGCACTGCGTGCAGGAGTGCCGTCGGGGTCGCGGCTCGCGGCGAGTCGTAGAGCAGCGGCGATGACGGCGCCACCCTCGGCGTCGAATCCGCCCTTCAGGGCCCGGCGTCCGTCGAGCGTGGGCGAGAGGTGCAGGCTGCGGTCGGCCTCGGCCGGTTCGTCGTCGGGGTCGGTGAGCGCGCGGGCCTTGGCGGCCCAGTCGCGCATGGCGACGAGCGTGTCGGGGATGTCGAGTGCGGCCAGACGGGTGACCAGCGCCCCCTCGTGCTCGGCGAACAGGGGCGCGGTGCGGTCGGTGAGGTTGGCGCAAACGATGCGCACCTGCCCGCCCGACAGTGCGCCGTCGACCCAGGCCTCGCTGGTGACCGGGAGCGAACGCAACCGCTTCGCCGTCGACGAAAGCCGACGGGCGTCGGGCCCCGTCATCGCCGCGTGGTAGCCCAGCCAGGAGGCCATCGAATGCGCGCCGTCGGCGTCCCACCCCTCGACCGCGTCGAACTCGCCGACCACGGCATTGACCTTGGCCGCCAGGCGATCCATCGCCCACAGCGCCCGACGCAGCTCGGTGCCGTCGACCGCGATGTCGACACCTTCGACCACGTCGATCAGCTCGGAGACCCCTACCGGCATGCCGGGTAGCGTACACCTGTTCGGGTTGAAAACGGCTCAAACGCACTCAATAACCGTAGTTATGCAGCAGAGAGAACCGCAGACCTACGCAACCTGGGCCGCCAACCGCGGAAATGCCGTGGGCGGATCACCGGAGCCAAGCCGCTCGCGGATGACGCCGGCGCATTCCTCCGGTGTCCGCACCGACGTGTCGACCTCGACGTCGTAGATCCCCGGTTCATGCACGGCCCGCTGCCACCGCAAGATGGCCTCGGGAACGCTGCCGTCGGCGTCGCGGGTGAGGTACGCACCCTCTCGGCCCGGCTCGACGCGGCTCCTCCGGTCGACGATCACGTCGAGCGGGCACCGCACCCCTACGAACAGCGCAGACAGCCTGGCCACGCGGGCGGCAACCTTCGGGAGGATGCCGCGTGGCGCCGAGTAGTCGTCGTGGTGGCCGACGTCGACCACGACGTTGAGGCCGAGCCGCGAGTGCGCGGCCACCGAGTCGTAGAGCGCCAGGTACAGCGCGTCGACGACGGGCTCGAGGTCGGGGCGCTCACCGCCGGGACGGAGGCCGATGCCCGGCAGGTACCGCTCCGGTGTCGCACGCAGCGACACGTCGACGCCGAGGTTCACCCACGGTCCGTCGAAGGAGGACTGGATCGCTCGGGCGATGCTCGACTTCCCCGACCGCGGCGCACCGTTGAGCACCACGATCTGTCCGGCTCGCTTCATGAGGACAGCGTGCCCCCGCACACGCCTACCGGCGCGAGAACGAGACCGGCATCTGCTTGACGCCATTGACGAAGTCGGAGCGAAGCCGGCGCACGTCTCCCGTCAGCTCGAAGCCGTCGAGTCAGTCGACGAGCTGGCGCACGACGGCGGTGATCTCGGCCTGGGCCAGGTTGGCGCCCAGGCAGAAGTGCGCCACCACCAGGAAGAAAAGGTTGAGGTTGAGGTCGAGGTCGTCGAGCCGCTCGCCGTCGACCTCGGCCTGCACCAGCGCGGTCATGAGGTCGTCGCGGGGATTGACCCGCCGGTCGGCGGCCACCGCGTCGCAGTAGGCGTAGATCTCGGCGGCGGCCTCCGCACCGGCGTCAGGGGTGGCCTGGTACTCGGGGTCGTCGAAGCCGACCAGCTTCTTGGAGAGCTCGAACATGCGCGGCCAGTCGGCCTCCGGCAGCCCGATCATCTCGCAGATCATCTCGAGCGGCAGCTTCGCCGCCACGTCCTCGACG
This sequence comes from uncultured Acidimicrobiales bacterium, assembly GCA_963735395.1. Taxonomy (GTDB): domain Bacteria; phylum Actinomycetota; class Acidimicrobiia; order Acidimicrobiales; family VFJN01; genus ZC4RG19. Next base: position 712,940 of record CAVTKV010000008.1, read on the forward strand.
AACTCGCATCCACCCCGGTCGGTCGACCACCTCGTCGACGATGCGCTCGGCCCGCTTCTCGATGGTCTCGACGAGCTGGGCGATCATGCGGGGCGTGAACGCCTCGGCTGATCAGCCGGCGCTAGCGGTGGCGCCCGGCGTCGTTCCAGGCAGGTCGATGTCGGCGAGTTGCATCAGGGCTCCCCCATGGCGGGACGATCAGGAACGGTGACAGCGAGATCGGCTGCGGCGTCGGCGCCGTCGCAGGCACGCAGGATGCCCCGCAGCGCCGAGACGACGGACCGCTCGTCGATGCTCGCCGGGTCCAGCCGGTACGACATCTCGAGCCCGAGCAGGGTGCCCACCACCACGGTCGCCACCCGGTCCGTAGGCCCCGGCGGAGCGATCAGTCCCTCGGTGGCCCACTCGTCGAGCGCGGTGGCGAGGGTGTGGAAGTTGGACCGGTAGCGCGCTGCCAGCCGGGCCTTGGCCGTGGCGTTGCCCGGTCGGTTGGCCCACACCCAGACCTCGTGCTCGAACCGTACCCAGTCGCGGGCCGCCGCCGGAGGGTCGGCGAAGTTGCGCCACAGCGCTGCCAGGCGCTCGTCCAGCGACGTGGCCGCCTCGATGTCGACGAGCATGCTCTGCGCCACGACCACCTTGGACTGATCGAGCAGCTCGACGATCAGCCCGTCCTTGCTGCCGAACTGTCCGTACAGCGACCCGGACGTACGCTCGGCCCGCTCGGCGATCGCGTCGACCGAGGCGCCTTCGATACCCTGCTCGGCGATGATCGCGGCGGCCGCCGCCAAGAGGCGGGCCCTGGTCTCGACGCTGCGTGCCTGGCGCGGCCGGGGCATGGCGGCGAGCATAGACACGAACCGTAACGTGCGCTACAAACTGCGTCTGCGCATGTGGTAGATGTTCAGGGGGACGAGGGGACACGATGGACTTCAACCTGGCCGACCTGTTCGAGCAGTCGGTCGACACGTGGGGTGAGCGCGAGTACCTGGTGGCCGACGGCCGGCGCCGCACCTACGCACAGATGGAGGAGCGGGCCAACCGCCTGGCGCACCACCTGGCCGACCAGGGCATCGGCCCGGGCGACCATGTCGGGATCTACGGCGTGAACTCCGTCGAGTGGATCGAGAGCCTGTGGGCCATCTTCAAGCTCCGGGCGGTCTGGATCAACATCAACTACCGCTACGTCGAGGACGAGCTCGCCTACCTGTTCGGCAACGCCGATCTCAAGGCGCTCATCCACGACAGCGCGTTCAACGACCGGGTCGCCGGCGTGGCCCCGCACATGCCCGAGCTGCGCCACCGCCTCGTCATCGGCGGCGACTTCGACGACGCGGTGGCCGAGGGGTCGCCGGAGCGCGACTTCGCCCCCCGATCGGGCGACGACCGCTACATCCTCTACACCGGCGGCACCACCGGGATGCCCAAGGGCGTCGTGTGGCGTCACACGGACGTGCTGTTCGCGCTGGGCGGTGGCATCGACATCCTGAGCGGCGACCGGGCCCAGACCCCCGAGGACATCGCTGAGCGCGGCAAGAAGCTGGGCTTCGCCCTCACGTTCCTGCCCATCGCCCCGCTCATGCACGGCGCCACCCAGTGGGCGGTCATGGGCCAGAGCTTCGTGGGCAACAGGGTCGTGCTGATGAGCCAGTTCGACCCCCACGAGGTGTGGCGCCTGGTCGAGGAGGAAAAGGCCAACTCGATGATGATGACCGGCGACGCCATGGCCCGGCCGCTGATCGAGGCCCTCGACGACGAGCCCAGCAAGACCCGCGACGTGTCGTCGCTCATCTCGCTGTCGTCGACTGCGGCCGTGTTCTCGCCGTCGCTCAAGGACCAGTTCCTCGACCGCTTTCCCAACCTGGTGCTCACCGACGCCATCGGCTCGTCCGAGGGCGGCGCCAACGGCATCGTCATCGTCGAGAAGGGCAAGACCGAGATGAAGGGCGGGCCCACCGTCAACCCCGTCGCGGGCACGATCGTGCTCGACGACCAGATGCAGCCGGTCGAGCCCGGGTCGAACGTGATCGGGCGCGTGGCCCGCAGTGGCGACATCCCCCTCGGCTACTACGGCGACCCGAAGAAGACCGCGGAGACGTTCGTCGAGGTGGACGGCACCCGCTACGTGATCCCCGGCGACCTGGCGCTCGTCGAGGCCGACGGGTCGGTCACCCTGCTGGGTCGGGGCTCGCAGTCGATCAACTCGGGCGGCGAGAAGATCTTTCCCGAGGAGGTCGAGGCTGCGGTCAAGTCGCACCCCGCCGTGTACGACGCCGTGGTGGTGGGCGTGCCGGATGACCGCTGGGGCCAGCGAGTGGCCGCGGTCGTGCAGGCACGCGAGGGCATGTCGCCCGAGCTGGCGTCGGTGCAGGAGCATTGCCGCACCAAGATCGCCGGGTACAAGGTGCCCCGCGAGCTGCACATCGTGGCGCTGATGCAGCGCTCGCCCAGCGGCAAGGCCGACTACCCGTGGGCCAAGAAGGTGGCCACCGGGTCGCCCTGACACCGGCGGGCTGGGAGCGGCCGCACCACGGGCGCGGGACGCCGACTACGACAGCGCCCTGGCAGCACCCCGCCGCACGGGCCGGTGCAGGTCGAGCTGGGCCTGGTCCGCGGCGCGCACGCCTGCGTGCCAGCCCGCGGCGTTGCGGGCGGACATGCGGGTGGTCCGCGTCTCGGGGAACGCCTGGTTGAGCGCCAGCTCGGCCGCCTCGCGTCGAGCCGCGAACAGCGGCACGAGCGCCCGGCTGCGGGTCGCCTCGTCGGCCGTGACCGCCTCGGCCGCCTGGCTCAACCGCTCGCCGATGCGCCCGGCGAAGGCGACCAGGAACGACTGGCGGAACGACCGGGTGCCACCGGACGACGAGGCGCCGGGGCGGGGCTCGGCCACCATCGCCCGCGTGGCTTGCACCAGCAGCGACGTGTACAGCAGCTCGACCGCGTCCAGGTCGCCCTCGTCGCCGAACACCGTGGAGAACCACCACTGCTTGGACCACACGGCGCGGCATCGGTTGGCGTCGGCCACGGCGGACAGCAGCAGGTAGCGCGCTCCGGCGTAGGGGTCGTCGATGCCCACCCGGCGGCCACCGACCTGAGGCGCATCGCCCCGCTGGGCGTCGAGGTGCGCCCGGTCGATGGCGTGGCGGGTCATGAGCTCCTGCGCCTTGGCCGTGAGCGCCTCGGCCTCGTCGGGGAAGTTGGTCGACTCGGCCTTGGCCAGCAGCGACGTGACCTTGTGCAGCACCCGGGGGTCGGCACCTGGCTGGCCGCCCCCGCGACGCCCCACGCGCGACCGTGGGCCGGGCACCGCCGCAGCCTCGCCCGGCAGCGGCCCGAGCCGCGGCAGGCGGGGCAGCGACCGAACGAGGGCCACGGTCACGACCGCGACCTCGATGGCCTGCACCCGGGCCACGCTGGGCTCGCCATCGCGACCGGCCACCGGCGGCCAGGGAACCGCCCACGGGTCGTCGTCGGGCCCGTCGCGGAAGGTGTCGGCGGCACCGATGGCGTCGAGCTGCAGCCGCCACCGGGGTGGCACCTCGGACTCGCCGTGGCCCTGCACCTCGCGCCCGATGGCCCGTGCCACCAGGCGGGCGTGAGCGCGTCCGTGTCGACGTTCGACGACGCGGTGCACGTCGGCCGGTTGCCAGCCGCCCTGCCAGGCGCCCGCCATGGTGCCCACCAGCACACGACCGAACGCGCGGTCGACCGCGTCGGGCTCGCCGTCGTCGGGCGCCGGCCAGCGTGCCAGTGCGTCGACGAGCTGCCGGGCCGGTGCGACCACACCGAACGCCGCCGAGGCGACGGCTGCCTCGACCGCAGCATCGACGGAGCGGTGGTGTCGTGCCGATCGGGCGCGCGTGCGCTTTCCCATGAGCTGATCCTCTCCCGTACCACGAGCCCGGCGGCGGATACCCCCAGTGATGCGAACGACTGTACGTGCCGGCTATGACAAAGTGAGGGGCGTGACCGGCGACGCAGTCGAGGAGCGCATCGTGCTGCCCGGCGCCGGGGCAGATCTGTGGCCGACGCCTCCCAGGTGGGGCACAATCACGGCCCAGGAACCATCGCGGACAGGCGACAGCACCAGACACCCGGGCCTGTCCCGCGGTCGATCCGAGTGCACGTTGCTTCAGGCCCGGCGCGGGCGCGCGGGCGCAGCACCAGGAAAGAACAGATGCCCCAGAGCTTCGACATCGACGTGGCGACCGAGGCGGGCGAGCTCGTGGTCCGCCTGTCGGGCGAGCTCGACCTGTCGTCCCGGACGATCCTCGCCGACGAGGTCGTGGGGCAGATGACGACGTCGGGCCCGACCCGGCTGGCGATCGACCTGGGCCAGGTGACGTTCTGCGACTCGAGTGGCTTGGGGGCGCTGCTCGACATCCGACGAGCGGCCGGCGACGCCGGCGTCGAGATGGTCCTGCAGAACGTGCCACCGGCGGTGGCCCGCGTGCTCGACCTGACCGACGTCGACGGCTGGCTCCGGCGCGAGTGACGCCGGCCGGGCGCCGTGGCGCCTGGTTGGGCCGGGCGCCGACCAGGGGCGCGACCCCGGAGGCGCCCGCCCCGCGCCGCGTCTGGCCCCGGGTCGCGGCGGTGGTCGCCGTGGTCGTCGTCGGGACGACCGCCGCGTGGGCGACGGCACGCGACGCCCAGCGGGACGCCGACCGGCGCGAGGAGCTGGTCGCCGACCAGACCGCGAACCTGGTGGCGGCCACCGTGCAGCAGCTGCTCGCTGCGGTCGGCGGCGTGTCGAGCCTGCCCGACGCGGCGGGCAACGTCGATTCGATGGCCTTCGACGCCTACGCCTCTGGAGCGGTGGGCGCCTCGCCGTTCGAGACCCTGGCGTTCGCACCGGTGGTGTCGTCGGCTGAGCGGGCCGGCTTCGAGGCGACCACGGGCCGCCCGATCACCGACAGCCCCGGCGGCGCGGCCGCGGGTGGACGCGCCGAGTACGTCCCGGTGCAACGGGTCACGCCGCCCCGCGAGCTGACCCAGGCCCTCATCGGGTTCGACCTGATGACCGACCCGGCCCGCCGGGCGGCGATCGAGCAGGCGCGCGACCGCGGCTCGACGGTGATCACCCAGACCGTGCCGTCGCAGCCCTCGGGTCGGCCGGCGGTGTTCGTCGTGCACCCGATCTACCTGCCGGGGACCGCGGCGGACGCCACGGTGGCCCAGCGCCGGGCCGCGATCGTGGGCTACGCCACGACGGGGATCTTGGGCGAGGTGCTGCTCGAGGCGGTCGGCACAGAGGTCACCGACCCGCTCGGCGTCCGCATCGAGGACCTGCCCACCGCCGCGGGCCGGGCCGACCTGGTGCTCGCACAGTCGGACCCGGCTCCCGACGGCGGCACCATCGCCGAGCGCACGGCCGGCGGCCGGGGCTGGCGCGTCACGGTCGACGACCGCCAGCCGGTCACGACCGCCGCGCCCTGGTGGATCCTGGCCGGGACCGTGGCCCTGGCACTGGTCTCGGGGCTGCTGGCACGGCGGGCCGTGCGCCACCAGCGCGAGGTCGACCGCCACGTCGCCATGGTCGAGGGCATCGCCGGCCTGGGCCGGTCGCTCACCGCCGCCGGCTCGGTCGAGGACTTGTCCCGGGTCGTCACCGCCGAGGTGCCGGCCGTGCTGGGGGCCGAGTCGGCGCGCCTCCGCGAGCAGCCGACCGGCCAGGGGCCAGGGGCGGAGCCGCGGACGGGTGGGGGTGACGGACTCCCCGGCACGGTCGTGCGGCGGCGGATCACCGACCAGGCCGGCACCACGGTGGCCTCCCTCGAGGTGGCGTGGGCCCCGGGTCGCGACCCCGACGACCTGACCGCGGCCGGCCTCTCCACGGTCGGCGAGATGTGCGGCCAGACGCTGGGGCGTGCCCGCCTGGCCGACCGCGCCCGCCGCGACGCCATCAGCAGCCGCCTGCTGGCGGGCCTGGCCGAGGCCGCCGGCACCGCCCGCACCACCGAGCAGGTGGCCCGCACGCTGGTCGAGCGGGCGGCGGACGTCCCCAGGGCGCGCACGGCCCACATCGGCCTGCTGGCCGACGACGATCGCACGCTGGTGGTGGTGCACGCCGGCCTCGACACGACGTCGGACCGCGTGGACGTCCGCCCGCTCGACCACCCGTGGCCGCTCGTCGAGGCGTTCCGCCGGTCGAGCCCGGTCCTGCTGGGCGACCTGGACGCCGTCGCCGAGCGGTTCCCCAGAGCCGTCGACGGCATGCGGGCTGCGGGCATGGCTGCGATCGCCTGCCTGCCCCTGGTCGACGACGACGGCCAGACCTTCGGCGCGCTCGGCCTGACGTGGGCTCAGCCCCACCGCTTCGACGCCGAGGTCGTCGACGTGCTGCACACGACGGCCGACCTGTGCGCGTCCAGCCTGGGGCGGTCCCGGGCCACCGATCGCGACCAGGACCGGTCGTCCGCCCTGGCCACCCTGGCCGGCCACCTGTCGGCCTCGACCAGCTTCGACGATGTGGGCGCCGCCATCGTCGCGGACGCCACCGGGGCGCTCGGCGCCGACTTCGCGCTGGTCGGGGTGGTCGACGGCGACCGCTTCCACCTGCTGGTCCCTGACGGCTCCGACCTCGACGCGCTCGCGCCCTACGCCGACCTCGACCTGCACGGAGACTTCCCGGCCCTGCTCGCACTGCGCCGCCGCGAGCTGGTCACGTTCTCGACGCTGGACGCCGTGCCCGACGCCGCGGTCGCCGGCGACCTGGCCCGGGCCGGCCTCCGGGCCGGCGCCTGCCGCGCCGCTCATGAGCAGCGACGGCGAGGCCACCGGCGTGTTCGTGGCCCTGTGGGCGGAGCCCCCGCGGTTCGACCCGGGCCTGCGGGCCCGCCTCTTGACCGTGGCCGACCTGTGCGCGCAGTCGGCCGAACGCTCGCGGCTGTTCGATGCCGAGCACCGCGTCCGGCGCGACCTGCAGCGCACCGTGCTGGTTCCTGCGCCGGTGGTCGACGGCCTCGACGTGGCGACCCGCTACCTCCCTGCCGCGCAGGCCGTGGGCATGGGTGGCGACTGGTACGACGCCATCACGCTCGAGGGCGGTCGCCTGTGCCTGGTGGTCGGCGACGTGAGCGGCCACGGCGTGGGCGCGGTGGCGGAGATGACCCAGGTGCGCACCGTGGTGCACACCCTGGTCGCCGGCGGCATGCCACTGCCGGAGATCCTGGTGCGCACATCGGCGGTCATGCAGCGCGACGGCAGGGGCTACGCGACCGTGCTCGTCGCCGTGATCGACCCGTCCGCAGGCTCGCTCAGCTACGTCACCGCCGGCCACCCTCCGCCGCTGGTACGCCGGCCGGGTGGCACCGTCGACACGCTCACCGGCGGGCGGCACTCGGTGCTCGGCATCGACCTGGCGCCAAAGCCGCCCGGCTACGTGCCGTTCCCCGTCGGCTCGATCCTGGTCCTCTACACCGACGGCCTGATCGAGCGGCGGGGCACGGTGATCGACGAGTCGATCACCGACCTGGCGAACGAGCTGCGCCAGGCCGGCGCCGGGTCGGCCGACACCCTCGCCGACCACCTGCTCGACCGCCGGCCGACCCCGGGCTCGCTCCGAGACGACGTGGCGCTGGTGGTGGCGCGCCGCACGAGCTGACCCGGCCGCGACGTTCGGCCGCGGTGTCAGGCCGCCCCGAGCAGCCTCGGGTCGACCTCGGCCGCCGCCGACGCCAGGCCCTCCGGGTCGGCGGTGGCGACCCCGGCGGTGAACGGCAGCGCCGCCCGCACCGCCCGCTTGAGCCACTGGAGGGCGAGGGCACCGTGGCTTGGCTCGACCTCGGGGTCGACCGGCTGGTGCGACACGATCTGCACTGCGGTGCGGCGCACACGCTCGAGGTCGGGCTCGATGCCCTGGGCGCGGGCGCGGAGCACGAGGTGCGACGACACCATGCCCAGCTCGTCGGCGCCCCGGCTGACCGAGGCGACCAGGGCGGGCACCGCTGCGGCCAGCAGGAACGCGGGCGTGCGCCGGGCGAGGAACCCCAGGCGGCGGAAGCGGCTGGCGAACCGGATGACCACCGCCGCGGTGGTGGCGCTGCCCAGTGCCGCCACCCGGGGCTTGTCGGCCAGGGCCCGGGCCAGGCCGTCGCGGTCGGTGAGCGCGGCGTGCCCGGCCGCCGCGCCGGTCACGACCCGGCGGGCGAGCGAGCGCCCCGCGCTCTCGAGCGCGTCGGTGACGCCGGCGGCCGACACGGTGCCCGCACGGGACAGCGCGTCGATCGCGGCCTGGACCACGCCCCGCACATCGTGGGCGACGCGGGTGTCGTCGGTGAACGACTCCGGGTCACCGCCCACCGGACCGCCGTCCACCGGCGCCCCGTCGCTCTCGGTTCCTGTGACCATCGCCGCCATCCTTCGCTCGCTGTCCGGCTGCGCACAGGTGTACCCGCACGGCGCCGCCCGCACACAGCGCGCCGGCACGCCCCCGAGCCACGGGGCCGGAACAGGGCCCGCGACGGGGGCCGGCGTCACCCGGTGGAGGCGATGCGGGCGCGCACCAGGTCGACGGTCCCCAGGTCGTCGATGGCCGCCGCGCTGCGGCGCCACATGGCCCGGAACATCTCGTCGCCGCGCTCGGTGACGCCTGCGGTCAACCGGCCGAGCAGGATGATCAACGGGCCGTGGAGCATGCCGAGCCGGTAGTCGGCGAGGCACTGGTCCAGGCTGTAGTCGGTGACGTCGTGGTCGCCCAGCGCACGGTGGTAGGCGGCCACGAGCTCGTGCTCGTGCCGCCGTCGCTCGTCGACCTCGAGGCAGGTCGACAGGAAGTACGCGACATCGCGGCCCGGCGGGCCCAGCGCCGTCGTCTGCCAGTCGACCGCCGCCACGCGGGCGGGATCGTCGACGGGGAAGAGCAGGTTGTCGAGCCGGTAGTCGCCGTGCACGACGGCGAAGCGCTCGCCGCGGTCGAACATCCAGTCGGCCAGCAGCTCACGCGCCGCCTCGAGCGCGGCGGCCTCCGTCGGGTCGAGGTCGGTGGCGAACCGCTCGGCAAAGGCGTCGGCCGCCGCCTCCAGCACCGGCGCCATGAACGCGGGTGTGATGGCGTTGTCGCCCCCCAGCCACGGCGACGCGGCCAGGTCGGGGTCGCACCAGGTGGGGCCGTGCAGGCCGGCCAGGTTCACGAGGGCGGCCCGGGCATGGTCGACGGGGCACCCGGCGATCTGGTTGCCCTGCCGGGCGTCGGACAGGTCTTCGAGCACCAGCACGAACCGCGGCGCGCCCTCCGCGATGGCGGCGTAGAGGCAGTCGGGGGTGCGCACCGTCACCCGGTCGCCGAGCTGGGCGTAGAAGGCGACCTCCTTGGCGTAGGCCATGCCGGCCATCGCCGACTGCACGTCGGGGCGCCCGTACTTGACGATGACGGTGCGGTCGGTGCCGTCTCCGAGCAGCAGGTGGGCCCGCACGGTCGACGCCATCTGCCCGGTGCCCACCGGCTCGGTGGCGACGGCACGGATGGCCGAGCGGGTGCCGACGGTGCCGAGCACCGTGTCGAACCAGGCGGGGGTGAGCTGGTCGACGTCGTCGACCACGACGGGGACCGGGCGCCGGCCCGCGGCGCCGGTCGCCGTCTCGGTGGACGCAGCCGCGTCGGTCATCGATGCCCCCTCGCGCTCTCCGCTTTCCCCGGCCATGTGCTCCCGGCGATGTGTTCCCGGACATGTGCGCCCGACCAGGGCACGTCGTCCCACCGTACGCCCCACGGACGGACAACGACGGAAACACGTTCTAGTGTCGGCGGGACAATCGTGGGCGCGAGCCGGAGGGGAACCATGGACGTACGGGTGATCGACCTGCTCGACGGCGACTTTTACGTCGACGACCCGTACGCCGCCTACCGCTGGATGCGTGAGAGCGCCCCCGTCTACTGGGACACCACCAACGAGCTGTGGGGCGTGTCCCGCTACGACGACATCGTCGACGTCGAGCGCCGCAAGGATGTGTTCGTCAACTCCGACCAGGCCAAGGGCGGCTACCGGCCCAACATCCCGGCCGACCCGGCCATCATCGGCCTGGACGACCCGCAACACCACGTGCGCCGCAACCTGGTGTCGCGCCGCTTCACCCCGCGGGCCGTCGCGGCGCGCGAGGACCACGTGCGGGACACCGTGCGCGACCTGATCGACGCGGTCGCCGCCAAGGCCGGCACCGCCGAGATCGTCGACGAGCTGGCGGCGCCGCTCCCCGCCATGACGATCGCCTGGCTGCTCGGCTTCCCCCAGGACCGCTGGCCCGACCTCAAGGCCTGGTCCGAGCGCACGATCGTGATGGGCGGCGGGCCCCGCTACTACAACGACGACGGCATGGTCGCCGCCATGGAGTTCGCCCAGGCCGCCAGCGAGCTGCACGCCGAGAAGCGGGGATGCCCGGCCGACGACATCATGTCGATCTGGACGCAGACCCCGGTCGACGGCGAGCCCCTGTCGGTCGACACCGTGATCTCCGACTGCCTGCTGTTGCTCGACGGTGGGGCCGAGACCACCCGCACGGTCATCGCCCGCTCGATCCTCGACCTGATCGCCCACCCCGACCAATGGCAGGCGCTCAAGGACGGCGCCGACCTGACGGTGGCCACCGAGGAGCTCATCCGCTGGGTCACCCCCATCCACAACATGTGCCGGGTCGCCGCCGTCGACGCCGAGGTGGGCGGCCAGCCGATCGAGGCCGGCCAGCAGCTCGTGCTGATGTACAGCTCGGCCAACCGCGACCCCGCCCACTTCGACGAGCCCGAGCGCTACGACGTGACCCGCAGCCCCAACAACCACATCGCGTTCGGGTTCGGGACCCACTTCTGCCTGGGCGCGGCGCTGGCCCGCATGGAGATCCGCCTGTTCTTCGCCGAACTGGTGCGGCGCGTGAGGTCGATGCGCCTGGTGCCGGGCACCGAGCCGGTCGAGATGCCCAACGCCTTCGTCTACGGGCTGCGGTCGGCGCACGTCGAGTTCGAGTTCGAGCCGACCTGACAGCGACTTCCCGGGAAACGCGGAGAACCGGCTACTCGCCGGGGTAGGTCATGCCGATCTGGGCGCGGATGGCGTCCAGGGTGCCGGCGATGGCGCAGGTCTCGTCGAGTGGCATGACCGGGCTCTCGGTCAGACCCTCGCGCACGCACCGGTGCACCTCGGCGGCCTGGAACCGCAGGCCCTCGCCCTCGACCGGGGTCTCGACGCGCTCGCGCCCGCCGGAGGCGTCGCCGATGTCGACGTGCGGGGAGTGGTGCATCATCGCCGGCAGGTGCACCCAGCCCTCCGACCCCGTCACTCGCACGGTCGACCTGATCCAGGCCCGGATGGCGCCCTTGACGACGGCGAGCTCGCCGCCCGGGTGGTGGAGGACGGCCGCGAACTGCTCGTCCACCCCCGTCTCGCCGATGTGACCCTGCGCGGCCACCCCGTCGGGTGTGCCCAGCAGGAACGATGTGAACGACACCGGATAGACGCCCAGGTCGAGGGTGGCTCCCCCGCCCAGGGCGCGGTCGAACAGCCGGTGGGTGGGGTCGATGGGCCGGCGGAAGCCCAGGCTGGCCTCGACCACGAGCGGGTCGCCGATGCGCCCCTCGTCGAGGAGGCGACGCACGAGCTGCCACGAGGGCAGGAACCGGCTCCACATGGCCTCCATCAGGAACAACCCGCGGCGACGCGCCGCGGCGACCATGCGCTCGGCCTGGGCGCGGTTCACCGCCATCGGTTTCTCGCACAGCACGTGCCTGCCCGCCTCGAGGAAGAGCAGCGTGTCTGCCTCGTGTCGCGTGTGGGGCGATGCCACGTACACGACGTCGACACCGTCGTCGGCGGCCAGGTCCTGGTACGAGCCGTGCGATCGCCCGGCCCCGACCTGGGCGGCGAACTCCGCGGCGCGCTCGGCGGACCGCGACCCGACGGCCGCGATCTCCGCGTCATCGAGCTGCCCGAGGCCGGCGGCGAACGAGTGGGCGATGTTGCCGGTGGCGGCGATGCCCCACCTGATCCGGTCGGTCACGGCCCACGAGCCTAGGGGCTGACCGCTGACAGCATGCGGTTGCGCATGGTGCCGATGCCCTCGATCCAGCTCTCGACCACCTGGCCCGGGGCGAGGAAGCGCCGGGGGTCGCGGGCGACGCCCACGCCCGACGGGGTGCCGGTGAAGATGACGTCACCCGGCAGCAGGGCCACGACCTCGGACAGCACCCGCAGCAGGCCCGGCACCGCGACGATCATGTCGCCGGTGCGGGCGTCCTGCACGACCTCGCCGTCGAGGGTGCACCGCAGGCCCAGGTCGTCGGGGTCGTCCAGCTCGTCGATGGTCACCAGCCACGGCCCGGTGGGACCGAACCCGGGGTACGACTTGCCCAGGGAGAACTGCCCGCCCGCGGCCCGCTGCACGACCCGCTCGGACAGGTCCTGGCCGACCGTCACGCCCGCGACGTGCGACCAGGCGTCGGCCTCGTCGACGCGGTGGGCCCGCCGGCCGATCACCACCACCAGCTCGACCTCCCAGTCGACGTAGGTGCTGGGCAGGCCGACCTCGGCGAAGGGGCCGGTGAGGCAGGTGGGGAACTTGGTGAACGTGGCCGGGATGCGGGGCACCTCCTGGCCGGTCTCGGCCGCGTGCTCGCGGTAGTTGAGCCCGATCCCGAACACCTGGCGGGGCCGCGGCGACGGGGGGCCGAGCAGCGACCGGTCGATCGGCGACGTCTCGGTGCCGGCCGCGTCGAGACCGGTCGCCCACTCGCGGAAGGCGTCCCAGTCGTCGTAGAGGGCCGCGAGGTCGTGGCCGAACCGGCCCTCCGAGGCCTTCTCGGCGTCGATGGCCCGATCGTCGGCGGTCACGACGACTGCCCGTCCTGCGAGGTTCGCCAAGCGCACCGTTCGGTTCTACCAGGTGACCGCCGTCCGGCCATCGCCCGGGCAGGATGTGGGCGACGCGGCGTGCGTGAAGCACGCCGACGGGGCAGCATTACGGTCGGGCAGGACCACCGGGGTGGCAGATCAGGCGAGCGGCACGCCCCTCGCCTCGGAGGTGAGCCCCATGGCCGACGACGTTGGCTCCCGGACGGTCGACGGAAGCGTCGTTCCCGAACCGGGGACGTACAAGCTCGATCCCGCCCACACGATGGCGGAGTTCGTGGTCCGCCACCTCGGCCTGGCCAGGGTCCGCGGCGCGTTCACCGACCTGAGTGGCACGATCACGATCACCGAGGCCGCCCACGAGTCGTCCGTGCAGGCGACGATCCAGGCGGCCAGCATCGACACCCGCGAGAACGACCGCGACACGCACTTGCGCAGCCCCGATTTCCTGCACGCGGACGAGCACCCCACGCTGGAGTTCCACTCGACCGCCGTGCGCAGCGCCGGATCGGACTGGCAGGTGGACGGGGACCTGACCATCCGGGGCGAGACCCGGCCGGTGACGCTCGATGTCGAGTTCGACGGCGTCGCCGACGACCCGTGGGGCAACAAGCGGATCGGGTTCAGCGGCCGCACCGAGATCAACCGCGAGGACTTCGGCCTCACCTGGAACCAGGCGCTCGAGACCGGCGGCTGGCTGGTCGGCAAGCAGGTCAAGATCGAGATCTCCGCCGAGGCCGTCCGGACGTGAACGAAGGGAGGCCCGAGGGGCCTCCCTTCGCACGAATTCATCGGAAAAGATCCTGGTCGGTCGTTTGCGCGCCGGGAGGGACAAGTCCCCAGCAACCGATCAGGTGGCGGTCTGGTTGAACTCCACCAAGTGGCCCGACTAACCGCTCAGCGGCCAGCCACCTCCAGGGTCCCAGGTCTACCGTCATTCATGTTTGGACCACCTCCCTTCTCTGGTGGACGCAACATACCAACGTCCGGTGCGATCGCGCGCGCGCAATTTCCCGATCAGGTGAACAGGCCGTCGCCCAGGATCCCGTCCGCGGTCTCGACGCCCGGTAGCGCGAAGTAGAAGCCGCCGCCCTCCGGCAGGATGTACTCCTCGAGGGGCTCCCCGGCCAGCCGCTGCTGCGTGTTGAGGAACTGCGCCATGCGGCGCTGGTACGACACGAAGGCCAGCCCCTGATCGAGCTGCCCGCTGTCGTCGAACCCCCGCGAGAAGCTGAGGCCGGCCCGGAAGATCAGGTCGACCTCGGTCTCGGGGGTGCGGGGGTTGGCCAGGCGGATGTGGGCGTCGAGCGGGGTGACCTCGCCGTCGGGGTCGTCGCTGAAGTCGGGCAGGTCGGTCTCGACCTCGCCGTTGAACGGGGCGCCCGTGTCCTTGCGCCGGCCGATCAGGGCCTCCTGCTCCGACAGGCGGGTGCGGTCCCAGAACTCGACCAGCATCCGGATCACCCGCACCACGTGGTAGCTGCCGCCGGCCGCCCACGCGGGCTCGTCGTCGTCGGCCTGCACCCACACGTAGCGGTCCATCAGCTCGTCGTCGGTGGCGTCGAGGTTGGCCGTGCCGTCGATGAAGCCCATCAGGTTGCGGTTGCCCGCCTCGCCCGGCTCGGCCTGGGTGCGGCGGTTGTAGCCGCCGAGCATCCAGTGCAGGGCCAGCGTGCCCCGGGTGGCCCGGTGGAGCTGGCGCAGCGCGAACAGGTTGATGTCCTCGTGGGCGCTGGTGATCGTGAGCAGCAGGTCGCCGTGCGAGCGCTCGGGGTCGAGGCGGTCGTTGGCCAGGAACGGCATCTTCTCGAGGGCCGCGGGTCGCAGGTCGGCCAGGCCGTAGCGGTCGTCGAACAGCGACGCGCCCACCGACACGACCACCGACAGGTCGGCCGGCGGGGGCGGGTTGCCGACCGTCCCCGTGTAGACCGGCGGGTAGGCCGGGTCGCGCTCCTCGTACGGCTCGCCCGTCATCAGGCGTTCGATCTCGCCGCTGAGGGCCCCGAACGTCTCGCGCAGCTCGTCGCGGTCGGCGGCGGTCACCTTGAACGCCGCCATCAGGCCCTGCTCGTTGGCCGGGATGGGTGATGCCGGTCTGGTGCGGTCCGCGGAAGTCGAGGTACGCGCGGGCCGCCGCGGCCGGTGGCGGACGACGCGCCCCCTCGTCGCTCCCGCACGCCGCGGCCGTGCCGCGCGATGCCGGCCGCGGCGGCGGTCGACGCCAGCCCAGCGGCCAGGAACCGGCGCCGGCTGACGTCACCCATCAGCGTGTCGGCCCGGCGGTCATTCGAGCCCCAGCACGCCGGCCATGGTCGAGAGGTTCTCGGACAGCTCGGCCAGGGTGGTCTGCATGGCGGTCTTGTCGGCCTCGGTCAAGGTGCTGTAGGGCTGGTAGCCGCCGGCGCCGTCCGAGTAGGCGGCGAGCTGGGCGTCCAGCTCGGCGAACTCGTCCTCGATCGTGGTGACCAGGTCGGCGTCCTCTGCCTCGAGGGCCGGGGTGAGCAGCTCGAACGCCTTCTCGGAGCCCTCGACGTTGGCGGCGAAGTCCCACAGGTCGGTGCCCGAGTAGCGGTCCTCCTCGCCGGTGATCTTGCCGGTCGAGACCTCTTCGATGAGCTCGGACGAGCCGACGGCCAGCGCCGCCGGCGGGATCTCGATGTCCGCCAGCTCGGTCTTGAGCGTCTGCAGGTCGGCGTCGAGCTTGTCGGCGAACTCGGCGGCGCCGTCGGTCGTGCCCAGGCTCCACAGGATGTACTCGATGCGGTGCCAGCCGGTGAAGGCCGGGTCGTCCTCGCCCTCGAAGTCGTCGACGCGTGCGTCCATCGCCCCGTCGAGCTCCTCGACCAGGCCCGCGATGGGTTCGATGCGCTCCCAGCCCTGGCGGGACGGGGCGTAGGCGGCCTTGGCCGCCTCGAGGTCGCCGGCGCGCACGGCATCCGTGAACGTGGTGGTGTCGGCAATGGTCAGGTCGACCTGCTCGGCGACGTAGTCGGTGTACGCGGCGACCGCGTCCTGCACGAGCGGGTTGTCGGTCGACGAGCCCTCGACGTCGCCGGCGATGCCGCTGCCCGACCCGGAGCCACTGCCCGACGCGCACCCGCTCGCGCTCGCGTCCGAGGCGGAGCCCTCCGAGGCGGAGCCCCCGCCGGAGGCCGAGCCCCCGCAGTCCTCGCCGATGTTGCGCACGTCGGCGCCGTCGTCCTCGCTCCCACAGGCTGCGCCCAGAGTCAGGAGCGCGAGCGAGAGCGCAGCGGCAGGGATGAATCGGTTGCGGGGCACGTTTCCTCCAGGCGTCCGCACGGCGGGACGCATAGTAAGCACACCTACCACCTGCGGCAAGGAGACCCGCCAGCTGCATGGTCAGCCTGGCTCAGACGACCGCTCCAGACGACAGGGTGACCAGAGAGACGAACGCCGTTCCTTCACTTGACGCTTTGCAAAGCGTAGGCTTTAGTAGCGTTCATGGACCTGACAGCGATGCAACGGGCATGCGCCTCGACCGAGCGGATCCTCGACGGCCTGACACCAGCCCAATACGGCCTGGCCACACCGTGCGAGAGTTGGGACGTGCGGGCCCTCATGAACCACGTTCTCGGCACCCTGTCGCTCGGCTCCGCGCTACTCGGCGACACCCCACCCGACGTCAACATGGCTCCCGGCGAGCTACCCGACGTCGACCTCGTGAGCGACGACCCCCTCAAGGCGTACCGGATTGGGGTGGAGGCGCTACTCGGGTCGGCCCGCGGCGACGCCCTGACCCGATCCCACACGACACCACTCGGTGAGATGCCCGGCGCGGTGCTCGGAGGATTTACCACCCTCGACATCACCGTCCACGGCTGGGACCTCGCCAAGGCGACCGGGCAGGACACCACCCTCGACTCGCGCCTCGCCGAGGACGTCCTGGGCTTCGCACGACAGACGATCACCGCCACCACTCGCGCCCCCGCATCGGGCCAGAGATCGCGGTCGCTCCCGGCGCGACGATCACCGACCAGCTCGTGGGATTTCTCGGCCGCCGCCCGTGAGCACCGACGCGGTACTGCGAGCACTCGCCGAGCCGCAACGCCGCCGCATCCTCACCGTGGTGAGCGACCGTGAGCTGCCCGCGGGTGAGATCGCCGAGCAGTTCGACATCACCCACCAAGCGGTCTCCCAGCACCTCCGGATCCTCAAGGACGCCGGGTTGCTGCGCGAGCGCAGAGAGGGCACCCGACGCCTCTACGCCATCCGCCCCGAAGCGATCGAGTCCGTCCGAGCATTTCTCGACGAGCTCTGGCCCGCCTCGCTCGCTCGACTCAAGGCAACCGTGGAGCACGATCGGCGGCGGAGCGCTCCCTGATCGTGAGCGACGACACGTTCATCACGACGGTGCGAATCGATGCCTCGCCGTCCGAAGTGTTCCCCTATCTCACCGACGCCGGGCTCCTCGTCCGCTGGATGGGCGACTGGGCCGAACTGCAACCCACGACGGGCGGCACGCTGGCAGTCGACATCAACGGCATCCCCATCCGCGGCGAATACCTGGTCGTCGACCCACCGAACCGAGTCGTCTTCACCTGGGGCGCCGCGGGCAGCGGCACGCTTGCGCCCGGTTCCACCACCGTCGAGATCGTGCTGCGCGCTGACGGCGAGGGCACGCTCGTGGAGCTCGCCCACCGCGGCCTGCCACCCGAGGAGCTCCCTCAGCACGGCATCGGTTGGGGGCACTTCCTCGACCGTCTCGCCGTCGCTGCCGCCGGCGGCGACCCCGGCCCCGACCCGTGGAGCACCGTATGAGAGCGGACGCTCTCCGCCCCTCTCGATCGACCAGGGACGGCGCCGGGTGTTCGGATGCGGGAGCCGTCGTTGTCCCGCCTCGGAGCGACACCGACGCCGCCACTTGACCTTGTCGCTGCAAGGCGGGACACACGCAACGACGACGACGCCCCAGAGCACGTCGGCCGTCGTCGGGCGCGGCGCCTCCGGCCGGCGAGCGCCGTAGACTTCCACGCAGAAGAGAGGTCGTGTTGACCATCGCGTGGATCGCCGTGGGCGTGGTGTTGATCGCCGTGGAGCTCCACAACGTGGCGTTCTACGCCCTCTTCGCCGCTCTGGGCTGCTTCGCCGGCGCGGCTGTGGCGTCCGTCGCCCCCGACGCCCTCGCTGTGCAGGTGGTAACTGCGGTGATCGTGGCCGCGGCCGGGATCCTGCTGGTCCGCAGCCGCGTGAGCGCGGCGTTCGCGCACCGCTACGAGGGCGAGCATGTCCCGGGTGTCCACGGGGGCCTGATCGGGCAGGAAGTGCTCACGCTCGACCTCGTCGGAGGCCTGGACCAGGTCGGCCACGTCCGGCTCGCCGGCGAGCGCTGGCGCGCCGTCAGCGGCAGCGATGCCCCGATCCCCGCGGGCACGACGGTCCTCGTCACGGCCGTGCGGGGCACGACGCTCACCGTGTGGCCGGTCGACGGTCACCTGCCACCGGTTGGGCAGGTGGAGGCGGGCGAAGGTCCCCCCTCGGACAACGGAGAAGAGGAACAGCCGTGATCGCAGACATCAGTGCCGCGGGTGCCGTGGGCTTCGTCGTCGTCGGCCTCGTGGTGGTCGTGTTGCTCCTGGCGCTGCGCCAGATGGTCAACATCGTCCAGCAGGGCGAGGTCGGGGTGGTGAAGCACCTCGGCGAGTACCGCAAGACGCACGAGCCCGGGCTCGTGATCATCGCGCCGTTCATCGAGTCGCTCCAGCGAGTCGACATGCGCGAGATCCCCCGGCCCGGCGATCGTCAGGACGTGATCACCAAGGACAACGTGGTCGTGACGGTCAACGCCACGATCTTCACCCAGGTGGTCGACGCCCAGCAGGCGCTGTTCAGCATCGCCAAGTTCGACGTGGCCATCGACGCGCTCGCACGCACCGCCCTGCGGTCGGTCATCGGCACGATGACCCTCGACCAGGCGCTCTCCGAACGCGAGCGCATCAACACCGATGTCCAGGAGCAGATGGAGGTGGTCACCGACAAGTGGGGCATCCGGATCAGCCGCATCGAGATCATCGCCATCGCGCCGCCACCCAAGATCCTCGAGGCACTCGCCCTGGAGAAGCAGGCGGACCAGGAGAAGCGGGCGAAGATCCTGCAGTCGGAAGGTCAGCAGCGTTCAGCGATCAACGTCGCCGAGGGCGACGCGCAAGCGGCCGTCCGCAAGGCCCAGGGGGCCCGCGAGGCGGCGATCCTGCGAGCCGAGGGCAACCGCCAGGCCGCGATCCTCGAGGCCGAAGGCCGTTCGCAGGCCATCACCACGGTGTACGGCGCCATCAAGAAGGGGGAGCCTGACCCGACGCTCGTGGCGATCCTCCAACTCGACGCCCTCGCCAAGTTCGCCGACAGCGACAACGCCAAGATCGTCGTCCCGTTCGAGAGCGCCGGGCTGCTCGGTGCCGCCCAGACTCTGCGCAGCGTCCTCGCCGCCGCCCCCGCCGACGGCGACCAGCCGTAGAGCTTGACTGCTCGGTCGACGGCGCGAGGCTGGCCTCCATGACCGACAACGCCGTGGTGGTCGAGGATCTGCGCAAGAGCTTCGGAACCGTCGTCGCGCTCGCCGGCGTCGACTTCGCAGTGCCGACGGGGACGATCCTCGGGCTTCTCGGCCCGAACGGTGCCGGGAAGACGACCGCGGTCCGCATCCTCACGACGATCCTGCGTCGTGACGGTGGCCGCGCCGAGGTGCTCGGCATCGACGTCGACGACGATCCGCAGGCCGTGCGCGAGCGCATCGGGCTCGCGGGCCAGTACGCCGCGGTCGACGAGAACCTCACCGGCCACGAGAACCTGCGGCTCGTGGGCCTGCTGACGCACCTGTCGGACACGGTCGTGCGCGGTCGCGCCGACGAGCTGTTGGCGTGGTTCGACCTCGCCGATGCGGCGAACCGCCCGGTGCGGACGTACTCCGGTGGCATGCGGCGCCGGCTCGACCTCGCCGCTGCCCTCGTCCACCGCCCCCCGGTGCTGTTCCTCGACGAGCCCACGACCGGACTCGACCCGCGGAGCCGCACCGATCTCTGGGGCGTGATCTCGCAGCTCGTCCGCGAGGGGACGACCGTGTTGCTGACGACGCAGTACCTCGAGGAGGCCGACCTGTTGGCCGACCGCATCGTGGTGATCGACCATGGTCAGGTCATCGCGCAGGGCACGTCGTCGGAGCTCAAGGCGACCGTCGGCGCGACCATCATCGAGATCGACGTCGCCGACCCGGCGAACGCCCAGCGGGCGCGATCGGCGCTCGCCAAGCACGGCATGTGCGACGTCGAGACCGACGGTCACACCGTCGAGCTCAAGGTCACCGACGGCTCACGGGCCGCGGTCGACGTCGTGCGCACCCTCGACCGCGAGGGGCTCGAGCCGGTGTCGCTCACGCTGCGCGAACCGACGCTCGACGACGTCTTCCTCACGCTCACCGGCCACGCCGCCGAGGAACCCGTCGCCGACGACGTGGGGGCCGACGGCGAGCGCGATCGCGATCGAGGTGCCGCATGACCGCCACGACCCTCAGCTCGCCCGCCCTCGCACCACAGCAGCGCAGCGCGCTCGCATGGGCGATCGCCGACACGAAGGCCATCGCGTGGCGCAACCTCGTGACGCTGCGGCGGCTGCCCCAGCTGCTGATCTTCTCGACGATCCAGCCCGTGATCTTCGTGTTGTTGTTCCGCTACGTCTTCGGGGGTGCGATCCAGATCCCGGGCGTCGACTACGTCAACTACCTCATGCCGGGGATCTTCGCCCAGACGGTGACGTTCGGTGCGATCCAGACGGGCGTCGGCCTCGCCGAGGATCTGCACAAGGGGCTCATCGAGCGGTTCCGTTCGCTGCCGATGGCGCGTTCCGCGGTGCTCGCGGGCCGCACGCTCGCCGACCTCGTGCGCAACGTGTTCGTCGTCGCGTTGATGATCGTCGTCGGGTACATGGTCGGGTTCCGCGTGCAGACCGGCGTGCTGGGCCTGC
This sequence comes from uncultured Acidimicrobiales bacterium, assembly GCA_963735395.1. GTDB lineage: Bacteria > Actinomycetota > Acidimicrobiia > Acidimicrobiales > VFJN01 > ZC4RG19. Next base: position 733,750 of record CAVTKV010000008.1, read on the forward strand.
TCGCCGGTGTCGCCGTGATCCTGCTCTTCGGCTTCTCGCTCACGTGGATCTTCGCCATCATCGGGCTCTCGGCGCCGAACGCCGAGACGGCGCAGGCGATGTCGTTCCCGATCCTCGCACCGTTGGTGTTCGCCTCCTCGGCGTTCGTCGCCGTCGACACGATGCCGGGATGGCTGCAAGGTTTCGCCACGTACCAGCCGGTGAGCATGGCCGTCGACGCAGTGAGGTCGCTCATGCTCGGCGGACAGTTCCACGACACGGCCAAGGTGCTCGGATCGCTGGCGTGGAGCATCGGCATCGTCGCCGTGTTCGCGCCGCTCGCCGTGCGCGTCTACCGCCGCACCGCGTAGCAACCTCAGGGCCTACACCAGGCTCGCCTCCGCCGGTGCCAGCCCCACGGCCTGCCGGAGTACCACCGCCCAGCCGTCGGGGTCGAGGCCGAGCTCGCTGAACCTGGTCGACGATGACGCGCGATGGGCCGGCGCGCTGGCGTCGCCGATCGCCTCGAGCGCCAGCGCCCGGCCGAGCCGGACCAACGCCTGCGCGACCCGGTCGTCGGTCTCGTCCGCCCGCGCGATCAGTTCCGCGAGGCCAGCGTCGACAGCCGCCCGATCACCGCGACGAGCGGCGACCGCAGCGATGGCCAACCCGGCCCACAGCCGGTCCAGGTAGCTCGACCGCTCGTCCGCCTCGACCGTGCTCGCGGCGGCCACGGCCTCGTCGGCCCGACCGGCGGCCGCCAGCGCGAGGGATGTCACGGCACCCGTGTACCCGACCTCGCCGCGGTCGCCTGCCGCCCGGCGCACGTCGCGCAGCAGGTCGAGCGCGGCATCGGGGCACGCGCGCTGCACCTCGAGCAGCGCCTGCGAGACGAGTTGCTCGCCGGCGCCGACGGTGGCGAGATCGTCGGACGAGAGTTTGCCTGCGGGGAGCACGGCCAGGGCGGCCTCGGCCCGTTCGCAGTCGCCGACCTGCACCGCGGCGCTCAACAGCCCGGTGGCGGAGAAGGTGATGAAGCCGGGCGAGCGACTGGGGAGCAGGGAGGCGGCCGCCTGCTCGAGCACCTGGAAGCCCTCGCCGACGTGCCCCGACGTCACCAGCGCCCGCCCCAGCGGCACCCGCGCCTGGACCCGCCCGTAGTCGTCGTCGATCGCCTCGAACGTCTCGAGCGCCTCGCGAGCCCGTTCGACTGCCGACTCGGCGCGCCCCGTCCACAGCCGCGTGCTGGCCGTGAGGACCAGCCCCATGCCCGCCGCCCACCGGTTGCCCACCTCCTCGGCACCGGTGAAGACCTGCTCGGCCATGGTCTCGGCCTCTTCCGGGTAGCCGGAGTGGAAGCGGGTGAACGCGAGCAGCCCGAGCGCCCACCCGAGCCCGCCGCGGTCGCCGAGCTCCGCGAAGAGCGCCGCCGAGTCGTGGAGGAGCGCTTCGGCATCGTCGATGCGGCCGCCGATGAAGTGAGCCCAGGAGAGGTTCTGCAGCACCCAGGCGCGTCCCCGACGATCGCCCGACGCGCCGTAGAGCTCGAGTGCCGGCTCGAGCGACGCCACCGCCGCCTCGGGGTCGTTGCGCATCAGCGCGGCGAAACCCCGTACCCGGAGAGCCCTCGCTCGGCCCTCGTCGTCGCCGATCGCCGCGGCGCGGGCCAGTGCGTCGTCGAGGTAGGCCTCGACCTCGTCGGGCGTCGCGTCGCGCACGGCGGCATCGGCGAGCGCGACGGTCGCCCGCACCACGGCGCGCTCGTCGCCGGCAGCCTCGGCCACCGCACGAGCCGCTGCGGCATCGTCCCGCGACCGCGCCAGGTCGCGCAGCTCGCCGTACGCCTCCGACCGAGCCAGCAGGAGCGCGACGCGCTCGTCGCTGTCGTCGACGGGGCCAGCGTCGACCCCGGACGCGGCCGCCGGGACGGTGTCGAGCAGGGTCAGGGCCTCGGAGAGCAGCGAGACCGCCCGCTGCGGCGTGTCGACCTGCGCAGCGCGCTCGCCGGCGCGCCGGAGCCAACCCACCGCGCGCGCCGCCGCGTCGCGCGGCACCGCGGCCGATCCGCCCACCTCGGCAGCGAGCGCCGCGGCCCGCCCGTAGTGGTGAGCGATGCTGTCGACCACGGCATCGCCGGCCTGACCCTCGTGCTCCAACCACCCGGCGATGCCCGCGTGCACCTTCGCCCGCCGGTCCTTGGTCATCGTGCCGTACGTGACCTCGCGCACCACCTCGGAGCGGAACTCCCACCGGTCGCCGTCCACCTCGAGGAGGTCCTTGGCGTGCAGCCCCACCAGCGCACCCGGCACCGCGTCGTCCCCACCGTGCCCCTTGCGGTGCATGGTCGCCAGCCACTCGACCCGGCCCCGCGAGCCGAGCACCGCAGCGTCCTCCAGAACACGACGCTCCGGCCGGGTCAGCCCGTCGATCCTCGCGGCGACCAGACCGCGGCAGTGTGTCGGGCAGGTCGGCCGAACGGGGCTCCTCCAGCCACGAGACGAGCTCCTCGAGGAAGAACGGGTTCCCGCCGGCCCGGTCGAGCAGGTCGGCGGCCACGCGCCCCTCGAGGGCGCCCGTGCGCCCACCGGCCAGGCCCTGCAGCATCTGCGCGGCCGCGTCGCGCTCGAGCGGATCGAGGTGCACAACCGCCGAGTGGTGCCCACCGTCCGGCGGCGACCAACGGTCCGCCAGCGTCGGCCGCGCCGTGGCGAGCACGACGAAGGGCTGCCTGGCGTTGCGCTCGAGCAGCGCACAGAGCACGTCGAGCACGGCGCCGTCGGCCCAGTGCAGGTCGGAGAGGACGATCGCCAACGGCCGACGGCACGCCAGGGCGGCAGTGAACGCCAGCACGGCCCTGGTCGCCTCGTCGCGGGCCCGCGCCACGTCGACGCCGCCGAGCACCTCGAACCCGAGCAGGTGCAGCAGCCCGTCGGTCACCCGCTCGACCTCTCCCTCCCTGCCCGTCGCCTGCGTCGCCGCGGGGTCGTCGTGCCCGGCAGCGTCAACCACCGCGGCCACGGCGCCGCGCACCTTGGCTGTCACGTCCTCCTGGCTGTCGCCCGGCTGGACGTCGCAGGCGGCACGCACCGCCTCGGCCAGTGGCCACCACACGTTGGCCTCGCCGTACGGCACGCAACGGCCGTGGAGGACAAGGGCGTCGTGGCAGCCGCGGGCGATCTCGGCGACCTCGTCCATCAGCCGCGACTTGCCGACGCCCGCGTCGCCGACGAGGAGCAGCAGCGCCGCCCGACGGCGGGCGATGGCCAGGTCGAGCGTGTGGGAGAGGAGCGCGACCTCGTCGTCGCGGCCGACCAGCGCGGCGCGGGCGCGGTCGGGTCGGTAGCCGGGCGGCAGTCGGGCACCTTCGGCCACCCAGGCCGGCACCGGGGCCTCCCTGCCCTTGGCCGTGATCTCGCCCACCGATCGGTAGGTGACCACCCGACGGGTGGCGAGGTGGGTGGTCTGCCCCACCAGCACCTGCCCCGGCTCGGCGGCCGACTGCAGCCTCTGGGCCGTGTTCACGACGTCGCCCATCGCGGTGTAGTCGCCGCCTGCCCGCAGCGAGCCTACGAGGACCTCGCCCGTGTTCACCCCCACGCGCAGGCGCACGCCGACACCAAGCTCTGCGTCCACGGCGGCGAGTGTCTCGTGCAGCTGGAGGGCGGCCCGCACGGCCCGCTCGGCGTCGTCCTCGTGGGCGATGGGGGCGCCGAACAGGGCCAGGACGGCATCGCCCACGATCTTGTCGACCCGTCCGCCGAAGGCGACGATGTCGGCGACCAGCCGCTGGAAGCACCTGTCCACCAACTCCTTGACCTGCTCGGGGTCGCGGTGCTCCGACAGTGCGGTGAACCCGACCAGGTCGGCGAACACGACGGTGACCACGCGCCGTTCGTCGCCGCGCACCTGCAGGTCGGCACCGCACGTCGGGCAGAACCGCGCGCCGTCCGGCACCTCGGCGCCGCACGTGGAGCAGGTCACGCTGGTGAGTGTAGGGATGCGGCCCAGCCGGCCACCGTGCGCACCAGTTGAGGGAGCAGTTCCACCTACCTGTGCTCGTGGGAGCCGACCCATTGGTTCTCCGGCGTGACTGCGATCGCCGCGCCACCCGCCGGCTCGGGGGTCAGGTCGACCCGGCGCAGGAGCTGGGCGTTGAGGGCCACCACGATGGTCGACAGGCTCATCAGGATGGCGCCGACCGCCGGCGACAGCGTGATGCCTGCCCAGGCCAGTACGCCCGCGGCCAAGGGGATGGCGACGACGTTGTAGCCCGCGGCCCAGGCCAGGTTCTGGATCATCTTCCGGTACGAGGCCCGCGACAGGCGGATCACGCCCGTGACGCCCCGGGGGTCGCTGCTGGCCAGCACCACGCCGGCCGACTCGATGGCGACGTCGGTGCCGGCGCCGATGGCCAGGCCGACGTCGGCCCGGGCCAGCGCCGGCGCGTCGTTCACGCCATCGCCCACCATCGCCACCCGCAGTCCTCGGCCCTGCAGCTCGCTGACGGCCTTGTCCTTGTCCTCGGGCAGCACCTCGGCGAACACCTCGTCGATGCCCAGGTCGCGGCCCACCGCGTCGGCCACCTGGCGGGCGTCGCCGGTGATCATCACCACGTCGACACCCATCCGCTGCAGGTCGGCCACGGCCTGGCGGGCCTCGGGCCGCACCTCGTCCTCGAGCGCCAGGGCGCCGACCACCTGGCGGCCGCCCCGCACCAGGTAGAGCACCGCGGCGCCCCGTCCCTTCCAGGCGTCGACCTGGTCGCGCATTCCGGTCGGCACCTCGGCCCCGCGCTCACGGAGGAGGGCAGGCCCACCGACCGAGTAGGCGACGCCGTCGACGGTGGCCTCGACCCCCCGTCCGGTCAGTGAGCGGAAGTCACCGGCGGTCGCGGGCTCGCCCCGGCGCCGGGCCTCGCCGACGATGGCCCGGGCCAGCGGGTGCTCGCTGTCGGACTCGACCCCGCCGGCGATGCGCAGCACTTCGGCCTCACCGAACCCGGCGTCGCCGTCGCCTGTGACGCCGGTGACGACGTGGGCGCCCTTGGTCAGGGTGCCGGTCTTGTCGAACAGCACCGCATCGACGGTGCGCATGCGCTCGAGCGCCAGGCGGTCCTTGACCAGGATGCCGGCCCTGGCCGACACCGCGGTGGCCAGGGCGATGACCAGCGGGATGGCCAGGCCGAGGGCGTGCGGGCAGGCGATGACCAGCACGGTGACGGTGCGGACGATGGCGTCGTCGACGTCTCCGAGCGCCCACCAGGTGACGAAGGTCACCAGGCCGACGGTGGTCGCCACGTAGAAAAGCAGGGCCGCGAACCGGTCGGCCAGCGCCTGGGCCCGACCGCCGCTGGCCTGCGCCTCGGCCACGAGCCGTTGGATGCCCGCCAGGGTGGTGTCATCGCCGACGGCCGTGACCTGCACCCGGATCGACGAGTCGGTCGACACCGTGCCCGCCACGACCCGATCGCCGATCGCCTTGGACACAGGCCGCGACTCGCCCGTGATCATCGACTCGTCCACCTCGGCGGCGCCGTCGACGATCGTGCCGTCGGCCGGCACCCGGGCGCCCGAGCGCACCAGCACCACGTCGCCGGGCACCAGCTCAGAAAGGGCGACCGGGGACACCTCGCCCTCGGGCCCCACCCGCTCGGCCTCGTCTGGCAGCAGCTCGGCCAGCGCGGCCAGCGCCCCCTGCGCCTGGCCGATCGCCTTCATCTCCTGCCAGTGGCCCAGGAGCATGACCGTGACCAGGGCGGCCAGCTCCCACCAGAAGTCCAGGTCGAGCACGTCGAGGCTGGTCAACATCGACGCGCCGTAGGCCACGACGATGGCCATCGAGATGAGCAGCATCATGCCCGGCTGCCGCGACCGCGCCTCGGCCACGCCGCCGGCCAGGAACGGCCAACCGCCCCACCAGAACACGATGGAGCCCAGCACCGGGCCCAGCCAGCTCATGCCCCGGAACTCGATCGTGTAGTCGAACCAGTCCATGACCATGTCGCTGGTGACGACCAGGGGGATGGTGAGCGCCAGGCTCAGCCAGAACTTGCGCCGGAAGATCTCGGGGTCGTGGCCCGAGTGCTGGTCGTGGCCCTCGTGCCCGCCGTGACCGGCATGGTCCGCAGGGACGACGTCGCCGTGGTGGCCACGATCGGCCGCGGGGCCATGGTGGCCGGGCTCGTGATCCGGAGCGTGGTCGTGCTCGTGGGCGGCGTGGGATGGCGAGGGGTTCATCGGTCTACGACCTCCGCCCATACCCTATGGGGGTATCGGTCGATCGTCAACGTACGACCGCGACGGCGTGACCTACCGTGCCGCCGATGGATCTGATCGACGCCCTGCGCACCACCGGAGCGATCCGCGAGTTCACCGCCGAGCCGGTGCCCGACGCCGTCGTGGGCCGCATCCTCGACACCGCCCGCTTCGCCCCCAGCGGTGGCAACCGCCAGGGCTGGCGGGTCGTGGTGGTCGACGACGCGGGCGCCCGCCGGCGCCTGCGCGACCTGTACCTCGACGGCTGGTACGAGTACCTGGCCATCTCCGCGGCCGGGCTCACGCCCTGGGCGCCCGTGACCGACCGCGAGGCCGAGGCCCGGGCCGCGGCCGACGCCCCCCGGCTGGCGCAGCAGGCGGCGGCCGGGCCCGGCGGCTTCGCCGAGCACCTCGACGAGGTGCCCGTCCTGCTCGTCGTGTTCGCCGACCTGCGGGCGCTGGCGGCCGTCGACCGTGACCTCGAGCGCTACACGCTGGCCGGCGGTGCGTCGATCTACCCGTTCACCTGGAGCCTGCTGCTGGCGGCACGCGCCGAGGGTCTGGGCGGCGTGGTCACCACGATGCCCATCCGCCGCGAGGACGGGGTCAAGGCGCTGTTCGACGCGCCCGACGACCTGGTCGTGGCCGCCGTGATCGCGCTGGGTCATCCGGTGCGCGAGCCGCGCCGGCTCTCCCGGGCTCCCGTGGCCGAGTGGGCCACGGTCGATCGCGTCGGCGGCCGGCCGTTCGAGGGCTGACCCCTCGGGAACCGACCGGCCGCAGGCGCGCCGTCAGCCGCGCAGCTGCCCCAGCAGCCGCAGCACGTACCAGAACAGCAACATCACCGAGGCGAAGAGCTGTACCGACGCGCCCACGTATGCCTCGGAGGGGTAGCGGCGCAGGATGGTCTGGGTCTGGTACAGGATCGAGGCGCCGGCCAGCGCGATCATGGCCACCGAGAACCAGATCCCCAGCTCCAGGCCGAACAGCACGGCGGCGAAGATGAGCACCAGCGCGCACACGCCGCCCCACAGCAGCAGCGGGCGCAGGAACGACAGGTCGCGGCGGGTGACGAAGGCGACGGCGGACAGCCCGGCGAATCCGACGATCGTGATGACGGCAGCCGCCACCACCGTCGACGTGCCGTTGGGCTGGACCTCGAAGAAGTAGTGCAGGAACGGGGCGAAGATCAGGGCCTGGGCCGCGGCCATGGCGAACAGGCCCGCGTACTGGCGTGACGGCTCGAGCACGTCGTGTGCGGCGGTGGTGGCCACCCAGTTCACGACCATGAACCCGCCGAGCAGCAGCAGCCACGCGGCGCTGTTGCCGGCGATGAAGTCCCACATCGCCTCGGCGACGCCCAGGTTGATGAGCAGAGCCTCGAAGGCGATGAATGCCCCGATCGCCACCAGCAGGTGCTGGTAGACGCGGGTGATGAACTCGCCCCGAGCGACGTCGTCGAGCGTGGCGACCGGGCGGTAGCCCACGGGCGCGGCGGACATGTGGCGATCCTCCTGGACGCCGGGCACACGCCGGACGTCGATCGCCCAGGATACCCGGGTGCGCACCCCGGGCGTGGCGCGTCGTTGTCGCCTATCGCGCCTGGTCACACGCCCAGCGTGACCGCGTCTCACCCTCAGCGCTTCATGCCTCGACGGCCCGCGGCCCGTGACTAGAGTCCCGCCCACGGAACACACCCGTGACCTCGGATTTCCCTCGCTCCTGGCCGCCGCCGGACAGGGTCAGCAGGCCGCGCTCACCGAGATCTTCCGCGCCTACCAGCCCCGGCTGCTGCGCTACCTGCGCGCCCAGGAGCCCGGCATGGCCGACGACCTGGCCGCCGACGTGTGGCTCGCGGTGGCGCGGGGGCTCGACGGCTTCAGCGGCGACGAGGCCGGGTTCCGGGGCTGGATCTTCACCATCGCCCGCCACCGGCTCATCGAGCACCGACGACGCCAGGCCCGGCGCCGCACCGAGCCGTTGCCCATCGACCGCCTCGACCGCGCTGTCGAGTACGGGCTGGGCGGCGACCCCGCGTGGCTGGTGATCGAGCAGCTCGGCGTACAGCAGACGATCGAGGCGCTGGTGGCGGACCTGGCGCCCGAACAGGCCGAGGCCGTGCTGCTGCGCGTGCTCGGCGGATTCGACGTGGCGGAGGTCGCCCGCATCATGGACCGCTCCCCCGGCAACGTGCGGGTGCTCTGCCACCGGGCACTCAAGCGGCTGGCCGTCAGGATGAGCGAGGAGGCGCTCGCCGAATGACCGACCCGGACGAGACCATCAGCGACATCAACGACGTCGACGCCCTGCTCGAGCGCCTGCTCGCGGGCGGCGACCCGGGGCCCGACGCTCCGCCGTGGACCGGCAACCTCGCGCTGCTCGTGCGCGCCGCCCAGGCGCCGCCGCGGCCGGACGAGCTGGCCGGCGAGGACGACATCGTGCGGCGCATGGGCGAGGCGCGCCTCGCCGCGCTCGCCGGCGACGATCCCACGACCGACCCCGCGGTCGCGACCGGTTCCCGGGGGCCCGTGGTCGCGGCAGGCACCGGGCCCTCGGCGCCCGGGCACGCCGCCATGGCCAGCGTCACCGACCTGGGCGACCACCGAGCCCGGCACGGCCGCGACCGCACCTATCGGGCCAAGCACGCGGCGGCCCGGCTCGAGGCATCACGGCACCCCGCCGTGCGCACGCTGGGCCGCGTGATCGCCATGAAGGCCGCCGCGGTCACCACCGCCGTGGTCATCGGCGTCGCCGCGGCCGCGGCCGCCACCACCGGCATCGTCGCCACCGTGGTGGTGCCGGCACTCAGCAGCAACGAGCCTCGCAAGCCCGATCCGCCGCCGGTGTCCACCGAGCGCCCTCAGGGTCCGAGCACCATCCAGGATGTGGGTGGGGGCACACCCGCTTGGGCCGAGGAGCTCTCGCAGCTGGGCTGCCCGATGCTCCCGTCCTGCGCGGAGCTATTGCTCCCGGCCAGGCCGCCGCAGCCCACGGCTTCGACGTCCGTGCCGTCCACCACCCCGACGACGCTCGCGGCCGAGGGCACGACGCCACCCGAGACCACGACGACCGTCCCCGAGACCACCACCACGACGGTGCCCGAGACCACCACCACGGTGCCCGAGACCACCACCACGACGGTCCCCGAGACCCCGCCCGATCCGCTGGTCACGCCCCTGTCTGCGCCCGGCGATGGCCCGTCGCACGGCAGCACGACGTCGGCTCCCGTCGACGCACCCTGAGGCTTCCCAGAAATTTTCGGCAGAGCTGTAACGCTGGTGATCGCTCACGCGATCTATCGGGTGCAACATGCTCTGCATCGGTGCTGGGGAGGCGAGGTTCGGGCGGACCTCGGCTCCCTGCCGCAGGAGCCTTCGGGCGAGCGGGCGGCCCACCGGCGCAGAGGTGAGGTGAGTCGGGGTCGGGCGGGCGACCCCGGACCACCCACCGTCTGCGTGCGTGGGTGCCCGCTCACGCCCGACGCGGCGTCGTGAGCTCCATCACGTTGTCGTGCAGCACCAGCCGCCGGTCGGCCGCGTCGAGCGCCTTGGTCTCGGGCAGGTAGTCGAGCGGCTGGGGCAGCGCCTCGATGTGGGGCCAGTCCGACCCGAACAGCACCCGGTCGGCGCCCATCCACTCGACGACCGACACCGAGGTCGTCCTCCCAGAACGGGTTGATCCACACGTGGCGACGGAAGATGTCGACCGGGTCCTCGCCGAACCAGCCGGGCATCTTCTTGTCGACCGAGCGCAGCTTGCGGAACAGGTCGGGGAGGAACTCGGCGCCGTTCTCGACCGACGCGACCCGCAGGTTCGGGAACTTCTTGAAGTGGTTGGCGAGCATCATCGACAGCAGGTAGTCGTGGATCGCCTTCTCGATGGCGAAGTTCTTGAGCGACGGTGCGTAGCCGCCGGAGAACGTGGCGGCGAAGCCGTCGACCGCGTAGCCGTCCGACGAGACGCCGCTGTCGCCGGCGTGGACGACGACGGTGATGCCGGCCTCGTTCGACCCGCGCCCAGAACGGGTCGAACATCGGGTCGAACGGCGAGCGCCGCCCCAGCGCGGTGGTGGGTGCGGCGGTGCGCATCACGATCAGCCGGGCGCCCTGGTCGAGCGCCCACTCGAGCTCCTCGACCGCCCACTGCGCGTCGGCCAGCGTGAGGTAGGGCGCGGTGAAGATGCGGTCCTCGTGGTCGAAGCCCCAGTCCTCGTGCAGCCACCGGTTGAACGCCCGGAAGGTGATGGCACACCGCCTCGGGGTCGTGGTTCAGCGGCTCCTCGTAGATCATGCCCGAGGGTGGGGAACAGCAAGCAGCCGGCCAGGCCCTGCTCGTCGAGCGTGGCCAGCCGGGCGTCGCGGTCGCGGTACTCGGGCCGGATCGGCTCGTGGTCGCGCAGGCGCTCGAGCGGGTTCACGCCCGTCGGGTTGCCGCGGAAGTAGTCGTTGAGGCAGCCCGGCTTGGAGATCGGGTCGAAGGTGGCGTTGGTGACGGCCCGGCTGACCTGGCCGCCGAGCACGTGGTACTGGCGGCCGTCGATGGTGGCCCACTGCACGCAGCGCGGCCCGAGCGCCGGGTCGAGGTGGCGGGTGAAGGCGTCGAGCGCCTCGTAGTAGTGGTTGTCGGCGTCGAAGACCGGGTGCCCGAGCTCGTCCATGCCCCTAGGGTAGAACACGTTCTCGTGGCTCGTCCCGATTGGTGGCGGCTGCTGCGGTCAGGCCGACCGGCGACGCAACGGGCGGACCGGTGCGGCCCGTCGGCCGGAGTTGGTGGCGGCGGATGCCGTTCCGCCGGGCGCCGTGCCCCGCACCAGCCAGCGCAGGCGGTCGACCAATCCGGCCAGGCCCGGCTTCGTCGGCGGCACCGTGGCGGGCGAGGCGGGCCCGGCGGGCGGCGCGGCCGCGTCGGCCAGGCCGTCGACCAGCAGGCCGGTCAGCTCGGCGACGTCCTCGGCCGCCAACCGGGCCGCGCCGGTGCACACGTCCGAGCTCCACGTGCTGAGCACGAACTGCCGCTTCTCGGGGTGCCATGTGGCACGCAGGTGCTGTCCGTTCCGCCGGGCGTCTTCGATGAGCACCCGGTGCCGTCGTGCCGGTCGTTCCCCCATGCAACGGATTGTGCACGCCCGCCCACGGAGACGCAACGGCCTCGAACCGGGATCGTTCCTGCGCAGTGCGGGTAGGGTACAAACCCGATCCGTCACATCAGGTTTGGACGTCCGGAGGTCGGGCATGACAACGATCGAGCGCGACGCCGCCGCCTCGTCCCCCATTCTCTCGACACCCGCCGGGCGGTCTCGCGGGTCGGCGCTCTTCTCGTTCCCCGACCCGGTCAACGAGGTGTCCGCCCGCCTGGTCGCCGGGGGCGTCGTTGTCATGGCGCTCGCCGCCATCGTGTTCGACCTGCCCTGGCTGACCGCGGTGATCGCCTACGGGTTCGTCGCCCGCGTGCTGACCGGCCCCACGCTGAGCCCGCTGGGCCAGCTGGTCACGCGTGTCGTCACCCCGCGCCTGCCCGTCGCCCCCAAGCTGGTGCCAGGGCCGCCCAAGCGGTTCGCGCAGGGGATCGGCGCCGTGCTGTCGGTGTCGGCCGCGGTGCTGGCCCTGGGGCTCGGCCTGCACGGCGCGGCCGACGTGCTGCTCGGCGCGTTGGCGGTGGCCGCCACCCTCGAGTCGGTCTTCGCCTACTGCCTCGGGTGCCGCATCTTCGCCGTGCTGATGCGGGCCGGTGTCATCCCCGCCGAGGTCTGCGCCCGTTGCACCGACCTGTGGGGCGGCGACCCCGCCACCACAGGCTGATCCTCACCAGGGGTCGTTCGTCCAGAACTCGTCACCCCGGTCGCGGGTCTGTCGCCGGGGCTGGGGCGCCACCGGCTCCCACGTGTCCCAGCGCTCATCCCCCTCGTCGCCGCCCGGCGGCCCGCCGCGGCCGGCACCTGCGGTCGCAGACTGGGTGATCACCCAGCACGCCAGCGCGGTGGTCAGCGGCACCGACGCCACCAGCCCGATCGACCCCACCAGGGTCTGCACGATCTCGACCGCCACGGTCTCGGTGGCGAGCACCTCGCCGAAGGCCAGGCCCGACTGCGTGTAGATGAGCAGCAGGGGCAGCCCGGCGGCCGCGTACGCCAGCACCAACGTGTTGACCGTCGAGGCGATGTGGTCGCGCCCGATGCGGATGCCCGCCCCGTAGAGCTGGCGGCGGCCGATGGCCGGGTCGCTGCGGTGCAACTCCCACACCGCGGCCACCTGGGTGATGGTGACGTCGTCGAGCACGCCCAGGGTGCCGATGATGACGGCGGCGAGCAGCAGCCCCCGGAAGTCGAGGCCGGGAGCGAACGTCAGCAGCGTGAGCGATTCCTCCGAGGCCAGCCCGCTGAGCTCTGCGGCTGCCGCGAACCCCACGGCCAGGGCGGCGGTCAACCCCAGGCTGGCCATCGTCCCCAGCAGCGCCACGGTCGTGCGGTCGTTGAAGCCATGGGCCAGGTAGAGCGTGCCGAAGGCGATGACGGTGGCGCCCGTCAGGGCGACGCCGATCGGCGCGGCGCCGTCGAGCAGCGCGGGGAAGATGAACACCAGGAGCACGCCCAGGCTCAGGACGATGCCGACCAGCGCCAGCAGGCCCCGAAGGCGCCCCAGGGCCACCACGACCACGGCGAACACCACGGCGAGCACGGCGAGGGGTGTCGACCGCTGCATGTCGGCGAACGAGTAGCGCACCTCGGCGGGCACCTCGGCCCCGGCATCGTTGAGCACGATCTCGTCGCCGGCCTCGAGCCGCGACACCGACGACTCGAAGTCCGACGACGTCTCCAGGGTCGCCGTTTCGCCCGCGCCGGTCCCGTTCGTGAGGCGGACCGTGACGATCACGCACTCCGGCGCCTGGCCGGTCGCGGAGTCGACCGCGGGGTCGACCGCGGGGTCGGCCGCGGGGTCGATCGCGGATCCGGCGGCGGGGTCGGTCGTGGCGCCGGCGCAGGGACCGGTCTCCGCCCGCGTGACCGTGGCCTGGACCCGGTCGCTGAACCCGAGCGCCTCGCGGTCGACGTCGGGGTCGCCGCCCGGCCACCAGACGGCGAGGCCCACGAGGGCGGCCAGCCCGATCGCGCAGACGGCGATCGTCAGGAGCCGGCGCACCGAGCCCGCCTCGACCTCGCGCCGGGGCGCGTCGTGATCGTGCGCATGTCCGTGTCCATGTCCCACCCGGCGAGTCTGGCCCATGCGACGGAGCGGGGCCGCAGGCGAGGGCCGGGACAGCCAGTGAGTCATCCTGTGTCACATGACCGAGCGACACGTCGACCTCGTCGTGGTCGGAGGCGGAGCGATGGGTCTCGCCACCGCCTGGGCGGCTGCGCCGCGGGCGACGGTGGCGATGGTCGAGCGGTTCGAGCCGGGCCATGCCCGCGGCGCGTCACATGGCGGCGAGCGCATCTGGCGTCACGCCTACACGCACCCCGCCTACGTCGAGATGGCGCTGGCCGCCGAGGACGGGTGGCGGCGCCTGGAGCACGACGGCGGGCGGGCGCTCCTGCACCGGATCGGCTGCGTCGAGCACGGTGCCGAGGCCGAGCTCGACGCCCTGGCCCATACGGCCGGCGCCTTCGGGGTGCCGATCCACCGCCTGACGGCGGGCGAAGCGTCCCACCGGTGGCCTGCACTCGCCTTCGCCACCGACGTGCTGGTCCAGCCCGATGCCGGCTGGGTGCGGGCGGCCGACGGCCTCGACGCCCTCCGGGCCGGGGCGGCGGCCGCCGGTGCGGACCTGCGGCACGGCGTGCCGGTCACCCGGGTCGAGCACGGCGGCGACGGCGTGTGCGTGACCGCCGGCGACGCTGTCCTCACCGCCCCGGTCGCCGTGGTCGCGGCCGGGGCCTGGACCGAGGACGTCCTGACGGCCACCGACGTGCGCTCGCTCCCCCGCCTGACCACGACGGAGGAGCACGTGTTCTTCTTCGAGCGGCGCGCCGAGGTCGGCCCCGACGGCGTGCCGTCGTTCATCCACTGGGACGGCACCGCCCGCTACGGGCTGCCCGCGGCCGACGGGCGGGTCAAGGTGGGCGAGCACCACTCGGGCACCGTGACCACCGGCGACCGGCGCACGGGGGCGGCCGACCCGGCCCGGGTCGAACGGATCGAGCGCTACGCCCGCGCCTGGCTACCGGGGCTGGTCCCGACCGTGATCGACGCCACCACCTGCCTGTACACATCCACCCCCACGCAGCACTTCGTGCTCGACCGGGTGGGCCCGATCGTGGTCGGCGCCGGGTTCTCGGGGCACGGTTTCAAGTTCGTGCCGGAGATCGGGCGCCGACTGGCCGCCATGGCGCTGGACGACGCCCCACCCCGCCCGCCGTTCACGTTGGCCGCACACGCCGCGGCCGCGGTCCGCTAGCGGGTGGCGCGCTCACGCCACCGGCGACCAGCCGTCGGGGGCAACCGCCAACGGAACGGCGGTGACGCCCGGCCGGACCAGGCCCGGGTAGTGCGGCACCGCCACGTCGGGCCAGACCGCACGCAACCGGTCCCGCAGATCGCCGACCAGGGTGTGCAGGCGGGGGAAGGCGTCGGCACCGGAAGTCGAGGCCAGGAACGCACCCATCCACGCGAGCAGCCGCGGGCGCATCGTGGCGGTCCCCCACGGGCGGTCGTCGTCGAGGGCGCGGGCGATGTCGGCGCCCCGCGCCACGACCCATCCCGCGAGGGCGGCCGCCACCTCGAGGTCCCAGTCGTCGTCGAGCGTGACGCCGTGGCCGGCGAGCACCCGGCGATGGGTCGCGAGCGCCTCGCTGGCGAGGTCGGGCGGGACCTGGGCGAAGCACCAGCAGCTCGGGAACGGGGCGATCAGGTAGGCGACGTCCAGGGCCACGGAGCCGGGGCTCGACCGCTCGAAGTCGACCAGGCGGCACCCGCCGTCGACCACCACGACGTTGTCGGGGCACGGGTCGCTGTGGACGAACCCCGGGCGACGGCCGCCGTCGAGCAGCCGTTCGACCGTGTCGATCTCGGCGTCGATCTGCGGGGCGATCGCCGGCCCGGCCCGGTCGGGCCGAAGGCCGATGTCGAGGCCGAGGTCGGCGACCGCCGCGAGGAAGCCCGGACGCTGGCGGCCGATCACCTTCACCCACCAGCTATGACCGCCGTCGTCGATGCCGTGGGCGCGCCGCACAGCCGCGTGCTCGGCTGCGCGTCCGATGCTCCACGCGTGGATCGCCCCGAGCGCCTCGGCGTAGGCCACCACGTCGGCGCGGGCGCGCCCGATGTCGGGGCCGAGGAGCGAGTCGGCCAGGGTCCGCTCGACTGCCAGGTCCTCCATCACCATCAGGTGGTGGTCGAGGTCGCTCCCCCACAGACGCGGCACGACGGCATCGGTCATGGCGCTCAGGAACTCGAGGCTGGCCCACTCGGTCGCGAATCCCCGGGGCTCGAGACCCCAGCGGCCGCCAGTGTCCCGCCGCGGCCGCTTGACGATGGCGCTGCGGCCGTCGTCCGCGACCACGCGCAGGACGTGCGAGCGCTCGGCGACGACATGGGCGGCCACGAGGGCGACCGGCTCGCCCCACGCGTCGGCCAGCAGGCGCTCGACCACCCGCCGCTCGTCGAGGGCGAGCGCCGGGGAACCGCCGTCCGCGGAGCCGGGCCCGGCGGCACTCACCGGGTGCGGAACCGGTCGAGCCGGCGCCGGTCGCGCTTGGTCGGACGGCCGGTCCCACGGTCGCGAACGAACACCTCGGGCGCCTGGTCGCGGGGCGGCTCCGGCGGGCTGTGGTCGACGACGCACTCGGCGGCGACCGGCGCGCCGACGCGCTTGTCGATGATGCGGACCACCTCGAGGATGCGCTCGCGGCCGTGGACGTGAGCCTCGACGCGGTCGCCGACCCGGACGACCGCCGCCGGCTTGGCCGGCGACCCGTTGACACGCACGTGGCCGCCCTTGCACGCCGCGGTGGCCAGGGCTCGGGTCTTGACGAGCCGCACGGCCCAGAGCCACTTGTCGACGCGCGTCTCGTCCACGCCGGCCATCGTGCCAGACCGGCCGCGGGTCGCGGCCGCATGTGGGCCGGTCGGACCCGAATCACCCGCCGCGGGCGATGCGCGGGAGCCCCGCGAGCGCACGATCGAGCTGTTCGGACCGACGTCTCGAGGAGCTTCCCGTGTCTGATTTCGATGCCGGGTTCGGCAGCGCCGTCCCGCCCCCACCCCGCCCCATCGAGTACACCGACGCCGACGCCAGCGGCTGGTGGATCTCGGTGCTCGGCGGCCTCGCCCTGGTCGTGCTGGGCGTGTGGATGCTGACCAACGTGTTCGAGTCGGTCGTGGTGCTTGCCTGGCTGGTGGGCATCTCGCTGATCGTGGCCGGTGTCGTCGAGGTGATGGCGCTGCACGGCGAGCACGAGATCGGATGGGCCGCCTGGCTCTCCGGGGGCCTGCTGGTGGTCGCGGGCATCGCGGTCCTGGTGTGGCCCGACATCACCCTGTGGGCCATCGCGGTGCTGGCCGGCATCGGCCTGGTGGTCGCCGGAGCGCTGCATGTCGCGCTGGCGCTCACCGACCGGGACAGTACCGACATGCCGCTGCAGCTCGGGCTGGGCGGGCTCACCATCGCGCTCGGCATCCTCGTGCTGGTCTGGCCGGACGCCACGCTCGTGGTGCTCGCCGTGATCCTCGGCGTGCGCGCCATCGGATCGGGCCTGGTCGCCATCGGCGTGGGCTGGCAGCTCCGCCGGTTCGCCGGCTGAACGCTGGGTCGCGGTCAGCGGGCGGGGGCGTCGCCGCCGAGCTCGCTGGCGAAGAACTCGAGGGCGGTGCGGGTCTTGGTCAGTTGCTCGCCGCCCAGGTCGATGCCCCGCCCGGCGAGGAACGCCCTGGCCTCCGCCGCCACCTGGAAGGGCTCGGCCGGGCTGCACTTGGTCGACAGCTCCAGGATGCGCGAACCGTCGGGGTACACCCACAGCTCGGCGACGAGCCGGCGGCCGTACTCGGGGGGCTCGAGCTTCAGCTTCAGCACCGTGACCGGCCCGAGCATGGAGAGGTCGTCGAGCCCGAGGCCGTCGGGCGCGTGGTCGGCGTAGAACCGGCGCTGGTCCTTGCTGAACAGCTTGCGGAGCGGGTGACGGCCGGCGGCCGCCTCCTTGACCACCGCCTGCTCGAGCGAGCCCTTGAACGACGCACTGCACACGTAGCCGCCCGGCATGGCGTCGACCTCGACCACGACGCCCGGTGACCGGCGCAGCTTGTCCGGCAGCTCGTCCGGCACGACCGGTCGCAGCTTCACCACCGTGTCGTCGCCCCTGCCCTGCACGCGCCTGGCTCGGACGACCACGCCCCGCTGGTTGAGCGCCAGGTCGGGGGTGTCGAGGAAGAACACCTGCCGCATCTGGGCATCGAGGGGGTCGATGTCGAGGGCGGTGATCGTCGACCATCGCGCCGAGTCAGGGATGCTCAGCTTCAGCTCGACGCTGTCCGCGTCATTGACCAGGGCCATCATCTTGAGGAGATCGTCCTCGCTGAGCGGACCACCGGTGGTCGCCATGTTCGTCTCCCTTGGGTCGCCTGGTTCCGACGGTACGCCGCGCCGGCCGGCCCGCCGTCACCCAACCGGGGTGAAACCGGGGCCGCGGATCATCCCGTCGGGACGATGCCCGCCCGGCCCCACCAGGGTCTCATGAGAGCCGAACGCAAGGGGGACCCGTGGCCCTGCACCGCAAGCTCGTCGAGGACCTCACCCCGATGGTCCTCGGCCCCATCTACGCCCGGCCTGGCGAGGCGCATCGCGCCCACCGGCACCGCATCCCCGACCTCGAGACGGCCCCCGAGACGGCCTACCAGTTCGTGCACGACGAGCTGATGCTCGACGGCAACGCCCGGCTCAACCTGGCCACGTTCGTGACCACCTGGATGGAGCCCCAGGCCAGGGACCTGATGGCCGAGACGTTCGACAAGAACATGATCGACAAGGACGAGTACCCGCGCACCGCCGAGCTCGAGCAGCGCTGCGTCAACATGCTCAGCCGGCTGTGGAACTCGCCGGACGAGGACGAGGCGACCGGCACCTCGACTACCGGCTCCAGCGAGGCCGCGATGCTGGCCGGCATGGCGCTCAAGTGGCGCTGGCGCGACCGGCAGCGGGCGGCGGGCAAGCCGGTCGACCGGCCCAACATGGTGATGGGCGCCAACGTGCAGGTGTGCTGGGAGAAGTTCTGCCGCTACTGGGACGTCGAGGCCCGGCTGGTGCCCATGGAGGGCGAGATCTACCACCTGACCGCCGACCGGGCGGTGGAACACTGCGACGAGAACACGATCGGAGTCGTGCCGGTGCTGGGCTCGACGTTCGACGGATCCTACGAACCGGTCGCCGACATCTGCGCCGCGCTCGACCGGCACCAGGCCGACACGGGCCTCGACATCCCCGTCCACGTCGACGCGGCGTCGGGCGGGTTCGTCGCCCCGTTCATCGACCCCGACCTCGAGTGGGATTTCCGCCTGCCCCGGGTGCAGTCGATCAACGCCTCGGGCCACAAGTACGGGCTGGTGTACCCAGGCGTCGGCTGGGCCATCTGGCGCAACCCCGACGCGCTGCCCGACGACCTCGTCTTCCACGTCAACTACCTGGGCGGCGACATGCCCACCTTCGCCCTCAACTTCTCGCGCCCGGGCAACCAGGTGGCGGCGCAGTACTACAACTTCGTCCGCCTCGGGGTCGACGGCTACAAGCAGATCCAGCAGACGTCGCGCGACGTGGCCCAGTACACCTCCGACGCCGTCTCCAAGCTGGGGCCCTTCCGCCTGCTGACCGACGGCAGCGAGCTGCCGGTGTTCGCCTTCGCCCTCGACGGCACCGACCGGCCGTACACGGTGTTCGACGTGTCGGAGCGGCTGCGCGACCGCGGCTGGCTGGTGCCGGCCTACACGTTCCCCGAGAACCGCAAGGACCTCGCCGCCCTGCGCATCGTCGTGCGCAACGGCATGTCGCGCGACCTGGCCGACCTGCTCATCGCCGACCTGCACCGCCACGTCGACTACCTCGAGCACATGCCCGCGCATCTCCCCCAGCCCGAGCATCGCCACGGCTTCCACCACTGACGAGGAGACCGACCGATGAGGGTGTCGAGGACGATCATGGCCGCCGTGGCCGCCTGCCTCCTGCTGTCCGCGGCCTGCGGGGATGACGACGACAGCAGCAGCAGCAGCGGGAATGGCTCGGGATCGGGGTCGGGGTCGGGCAACGCCAGCAGCGTCTGCGACACGCTCGAGGGCTTCCAGCCGACGGTCGAGGAGATCACGGGCACAGGCAGCACCAGCGACGCCGACACGACGGTGGCCGACGTCGGGGACGCGATCGACGAGTTCGAGTCCGAGCTGGACGAGGTGCAGAGCGAGGACAGCGACCTGCCGTCGGGTGTCGCGTCGGCCCTCGACACGGCGACGTCCGCCCTGCAGAGCGCGATCGACGACTTGCCCAGCGACGAGACACTGGCCGAGGCGGGAGACGCCGTGTCGTCGGCCCAGTCCTCGATCGAGACCGCGTGGAGCAACCTGCTCGACGCTCTGAACTGCTCGCCGTCGTAGGCACCCGGGGCGCGCCGGGGACGCGGCCGGTAGAGTCCGCGCCCATCGCGGCGACACGCGCACGCATCGCACCGAGAGAGGTGAGGGGATGAACATCGCCGTCGCCGCCCTGATCGTGGCGGTTGCCAGCGGTGCAGCCGTCGCGGCGATCCTCCTCGTGCGGCGCAGGGCCCCCGACGGCAGCTACTTCAACGACGGCGACCGGGCCGCGGGCGTGTTCGGTGTGCTGGCCACCGGCTTCGCGGTGCTGCTCGGGTTCGTGGTGTTCCTGGCCTTCACCAGCTACGACTCGGCTCGGGCCGGCGCCGAGGCCGAAGCGACCACGGTCGCGCAGCAGATCGAGACGGCCCAGCTCCTCCCGTCGGACGTCTCCGGGCAGCTGACCGTGGAGCTCGTGTGCTACGCCCGGTCGGTCGCCGGCGTGCAGTGGGACCGCATGGAGGCCGGCACGCTGGGCGAGGAGCTCAACCCGTGGGGCGTCGCACTGTTCGAAACGATCCAGACAGTCGAGCCGGAGACGGCGGCCGAACAGGCCGCCTACGGCAAGTGGCTCGATCAGACGTCGGACCGCGAGCAGGCGCGCGCCGACCGCATCCACGGCGCCATCGGCGTCATCCCCACCCCGCTGTGGTTCGTGCTGTTCTTCACGGCGGCCGTCATCTTCCTGTACATGCTGTTCTTCGCCGACAGCGGCGAGCGTGCGGTCGTCCAGGCCCTGCTCATGGGCACCGTGGTGTCGGTCATCGTCACGATGTTGATCCTGCTGCAGTTCCTGGACGACCCGTTCCACGGCGGGGTGGGAAGTCTGCAACCCGAGGCGATGGAGCGCACCCTGCTGATCATCGACCAAGAGATGGAGGTCATCGGCGATGACGACCCGGTGCCCTGCGACACCAGTGGCAGCCCCTTGTAGGCGGCGCCGGTCCCCGGTGAAGGGACGAGTGGCGCCACGCGACAGTCGGCCCGGGTGACCTGGCTCACGTCGCAGCCCGTGTGGCTGCTCGTCGTCTGCTCGCTGGCCCTCGCCCTGGTCATCGCCGGTGGCAGCAGGCTCGCCATCGCGGCGATCGTGCCCGAGGCCGAACGCGACCACGTCCACGCCATCGCCGCGCCACTCATGCCGGCGCTGGGCGCCACGTTCGCCGTTTTCACCGCCCTGACACTGTCGAGCGAGGCCGGATACCTGCGCTCGGCGCAGGACATCGTCAGCCGGGAGGCGGCCGAGGCGTCCCGCCTCGCGTGGGCCTCGACCAGCCCCGAGGTCGACTCGGCGCCCATCCAGGAGGCCCTGGCGGGCTACCTGCAGGCGACCCGGGCCCACGAGTGGCGGGGAATCGACGAGGCCGAGCGGCCGGACGAGGCCACCACCGACGCCATCGCCATGCTCGAACGGGTGGTCCGCGACGAGGCGGCGCGCACAGAGCTGGGCACACCGGCGAGCACCGAGCTGCTCGCCTCGCTCGACGCAGTGACAGTCGGCCGCCGGACCCGGATCGCGGCGGCCGACCGCGAGCTGCCCGGGCTCTACGTGGCCACCCTGGTGGCCAGCGGCGTGGCGCTGATCGTCAACGCCGGCGCGCTCGCCTTCCGCACCAGTGTCCGGACGTCGTTGCTGGTGGCGGGCCTCGCCTGCGTGGTCGGGCTGAGCCTCGCCCTGCTGTTCGCCATCGCCGCGCCCTGGGACGGCGGACTGGTCTCCACCGGTGAGCCCATCGACGCGGTGGTGCGAGACCTCGGCGCCGGGTTCTTCGCCCGCTAGGGCGCACGGCCGCCGGAACGGCTCTCAGGCCAGGGTGTTGACGGCTCGCGCCTCCACCAAACTGGCTGTTGGACGAGCTGTCATGGCCGAATTGGATCACGCCGGCCGCCCCGTCCTTGCCTTCCTCATCCACGGCACATGGATGCTATGGGGCACTGCACCCGAAGCGACCTCTCAGGTACCCCCACCACCCGAACGGCAACTGCGCGAACCTGTTTCCGTGGCTCAATCATCATCGAGGACGTCGGCGCCGCGCTGTCGGACCGAGTAGTCCGAGCAGAGGACGGCGCACCACAAGGGCTCAGGTTCTTGCCCATTTGACGAGCACTCCCAGGGAGACGGTCGCGTGGATATGAGCGCCCGCGAGTTCCACGAGCTGTTCCGGGAAGTCTCCAACTGGGGTCGCTGGGGCGAGCGGGGACAACTCGGGGCCCTCAACCACCTCACCGCCGAGCGGATTGCCGCGGCCGCCCAGCTGGTTCGCGGCGGGGTCACGGTCACGCTCGGCCGGCCACTCGACACGAAGGAACGCATCGACAACCCCGCGCCGGCGGATCACCACATGACGATGTTGACCGACGTCGGGTCCGGAAGCGTGGGCTTCGCCAAGGACTACGTCGGCGTCGACTACCACAACGAGGGGCACAGTCACATCGACGCCCTCTGCCATGTCGCCTACGCCCGCTCGCTCTACGGCGGGACGCCCGACGCGGTGGTCACCGCGCGAGGCGCAGCGGCAGGGGCGATCGACCTCCTCGAGAACGGGCTCGTCGGCCGTGGGGTGCTGCTGGACGTACCCCGCACGCGGCGCATCGCCTGGCTCGAGCCGGGCGAGCACGTGTTCCCCGCGGACCTCGAAGCGGCCGAGCGCGACCAGGGCATCAGGGTCGGCGCCGGCGACATCCTGCTGGTCCGCACAGGCCATGCGCGCCGTCTCGCCGAACTCGCGCCCTGGGACACGAGCAACGCCAAGGCGGGCCTCCACCCCAGCGTGGCACGGTTCCTGGCGCAGCGATCCGTCGCTGCGCTCGGGTCGGACGGCAACAACGACACCGCCCCGAGCACCACCGAAGGGGTCGCGTTCCCGATCCACGTCCTCGCGATCAACGCGATGGGCCTCCACCTGCTTGACTACCTGCAATTCGAGGATCTCGTCCCACGGTGCGAGGAGGCGAGCCGCTGGGAGTTCCTGTTCGTCGCCGCTCCACTGCGAATCGAGCGCGGGACAGGATCGCCGGTCAATCCGATCGCGATCTTCTGACCCGTTGTCCACCCGACGGTGCAGATTCCGGCGCCTGGGCACGATCGGAGCGTCACGAGGCTGGCGCAGACCCGCTGGTCGCCGGCGGGGAGTCCACGCCTTCCTCGGGCAGCAGGCTCCGCTGATCGAGCACGTAGAGGAAGGCGATCGACGGCACGATCACCACGGCGGCGACGCCGAACACCACGAGCACGGCGGTCAGTGTGGCCGACGGCGCCGCGGCGGCCGACACCTTCAGGCTCGTCGGGAGGATGTACGACCATTGCGCGACACCCCAGGCCCAGACGATGCTCGCCACGGCGCCGGCGGCGAGCAGGCGAGCACCGCGAGGCGACTGCCGCACCAGCAGCACGAGCGACCCGACGCCGCACAGCACGGAGAGCACCACGAGCGGAAGCGCCCGCGAGGTCAACCCGTCGAAGACGTAGCGGGAGTCGGACCGCAGTACGAAGATCCCGACGAAGGCCACCGCACCAGCGACGACCGCGGCGACCACCGCACGCCGACTGAAGTACTCGACGAGCGAGTCGTCGGCCAACCGGCGGGCATCCCAGATGAGGTAGACGGCGGCCAGGTAGGCGCCGACCGTCACGGCGAGCACGCCACCGACGATCGACGTCGGGTTGACCCAGCTCGTCCACGGATCACCCGCCTCGCCGCCTGCGGGTACCCGGCCCGACGCGATCGCGCCGGCCACGGCCCCCATGCAGTAGGGCACGAGCACCGACGAGGACGCGAAGATCGCGCCCAACACCCGCCGTTGGGACGTACGGAAGAGGGTCTTGCGGAACGCGAAGCTCGCACCGCGCAGCACGATCCCGAGCGCCACGAGCGTGAGCGGAACGAAGAGGGTGAGCGTGATCGACGCGAACGCCTCGGGGAACGCGGTCCACAACACGACCAACGCAAAGATCAACCACACGTGGTTGGCTTCCCACACCGGGCCGA
Organism: uncultured Acidimicrobiales bacterium; assembly: GCA_963735395.1. Taxonomy (GTDB): domain Bacteria; phylum Actinomycetota; class Acidimicrobiia; order Acidimicrobiales; family VFJN01; genus ZC4RG19. Next base: position 757,516 of record CAVTKV010000008.1, read on the forward strand.
TGGAGTGGTCGACGAGCGCGCGTGGCCGAGCGCCCCGCGCCGCTCCCCCGGCGACGAGGTCCCAGAACCCTGCGCCGAAATCTGCGCCGCCGAAGACCGCGTACGCGGTCACGGCGACGAACAGCACGACGGCGACCGCGTCATCCACCGATGTGCTCCGTTTCCTCCGCGATCTCGCCAGGCAGCTCGCTCGGACCGTACGGGACGTCGGTGTCGACGAGCTCGGCCTGCTCACGGAACCGCCGGCTCATGTTCCGGAGCACGAGGACCACGGTCGTCGCCAGGGCCAGGTAGATCACCACGACGGCGATGAACGTGATCCAGACGCCGTCGTTGGTCGTGGCCGCGTCCTCCACCTTCATGTGGCCGCGGACGACCCAGGGTTGGCGCCCGACCTCGGTGACCACCCACCCCGCCTCCATCGCCAGGACCGAGGCGACACCCGCTCCCGAGGCGATCCAGAGGAACAGCCTCGACCTCGGCATGTCGCGCCGGAAGATCCAGGCCAGCGCATACCACGCCGACAGCAGGAACAACAGCGTGCCGATGCCGACCATCACGTCCCACGCCAGATGGACGGTGTTCACCTCCCCTGTCGTCGGTCGTTCATCGGCGGGGAACGCATCGAGCCCCTGCACGACCGTGCTCGTGCCCGTGCCCGGATCGGACAGGAACGAGGCGAGCCCGGGAATCGCGATCCCACCGGTGACCTCTCCATCCGAGTTGAGCCGCCCGAGCAGCGTCTCGGGAACGTCGCTGTCGGTCTCGGCCACGAGCTCGATCGCCGCGAACTTGGTCGGTTCGTTGTTGTACACCCACCGCGCCAGCGTGTCTCCGACCAGCATCTGGATCGGTGTCGCGATCGCGGCGACGGTGAAGGGGATGAGGAAGCCGAGCCGGTGATACCGGTCCCGGCGGCCCTTCAGCATGCCGACCGCGTAGACCGAGGCGACGAGGAAGCCGCCGACGAGATAGGCGGCGACCAGCATGTGCGACGCCTCGTACGGCCAGGCGTCGTTGAAGATCACCTTCAGCGGATCGACGTCCACGACCTCGCCGGCGTCGTTCAGCGTGAACCCCGCCGGCTCGTTCATCCAGGCGTTCGCCGCGACGATCGACAGCGTGCCGCCGATGCCGGCCACGACGATCGGCACCCCGGTCCAGAAGTGCGGCCACGGCCGCAGCCGCCTCCAGCCGAAGATGTAGATCGCGATGAAGATCGCCTCCGTGAAGAAGAACAGTCCTTCGACCGCGAACGGGATCCCGAACGCCGCACCCCAGGTGCCCATGAACTTCGGCCACAGCAGCCCGAACTCGAACGTCAGCACGGTCCCGGTGACCGCGCCCACCGCGAACGTGACGGCCATGTACTTCGACCACCGCTGGGCGAGGAGCAACGCGTCGTGGTCCGCGCGCTTGATCGCCCGCCAGTTCGCCACCAAGGTCATGCAGGCCCACGACACGCCCAGCGGGACGAGGATGATGTGGCAGGCGAGCGTGAACGCCATCTGCGCTCGCGCCCACGGCACAGGGTCGACCGCCAACAACATGCTCCCTCCTCGTCTCGCTCGCGAACTACCTCGGGGCCAGGTCGAGCGTGCTCATGTCGGAGCGCCCAGCCGTTCGAGCAGGTGATCACCGACCCGGAGGGCGTTGGCCATCGCCGTGAGCGCCGGGTTCACCGCACCGATGCTGGGAAAGAAGCTGGTGTCGACGACGTAGAGGTTGTCGACCTCGTGTGCCCGGCAGTTCACGTCGAGGACCGACGTGGCCGGATCGGTACCGAACCGGCACGTGCCGGCCTGGTGGGCGCAGCCCGCCACGGGGATGTCGGTCTTGAGGTAGGCGTGACGGGGGATCAGGTGGTCCTGGTGCATGCCCAAAGGGCCGAGCATCGACTTGAGCTGGTGGTACAGCCGATCGCTGGCCGCCTGGTTCCCCACCTCGTAGCTGAGCCTGATGCTGCCGTCACGCTCGAGGGTGACGCGGCTGTCGGGCCGGGGCAGGTCCTCGGTCGACAGCCAGAAGTCGACGGCATGGGTGGCGATGTCGCGCAGGACCCGGGTGGGGGCGAGCTTGGTCTCGATCGGCTTCTCACCCCGGTACATCTCCTCGGTGGACTTGCCCACCATCTGGATGTTCCCCATCGGGAACTCGAAGTCGTCGGTGCCGAAGTAGAAGTCGTTGACGCCGAGGGTCTTCTGGAAGACCGTCGGGTTCGGCTCGTGCGAGAGGGCGAGCACCGCCTGGCTGTTGTGGAACACGAAGTTGCGCCCGACCTGGTCGGAACCGTTGGCCAGGCCGTTGGGGTGCCGGTCGTTGGCCGACGCCAGCAGCAGCTTGGCCGTGTTGGCCGCCCCGCACGAGATGACCACCACGTCGGCGGCAAAGGATTCGCTTTCGCCGTCGTGGTCGACGACGACCTCGGTGACGGCGGTGCCGGTCGGGTTGGTGCCCAGCCGCACGGCTTTGGCCTTCGTCAGCAGCGTGACGTTCGGGTGCTCCAGCGCCGGGCGGACGCCGTGGACCTCGGCGTCGGACTTGGCGTGCAGCGGGCAGGGGAAGCCGTCGCAGAAGGCGCAGCGGACGCACGTGCTGTACGGCATGTTCGCCTCGTCGAGCATCACGCCGCACGGCGCGTGGAACGGGTGGTAGCCGGCGGCGGCGAGGTCGTCGGAGAGCTGCTGGATCCGCGGTTCGTGGGAGAGCGCGGGGAACGGGTAGGGCGCGCTCGACGGCGGCTCGGTCGGGTCCTCGCCGCGGGCGCCGTGCACCTGGTAGAGCTGCTCCGCCAGCGTGTAGTAGGGCTCCATCTCGTCGTACGAGATGGGCCACGCCGGCGAGATGCCCTCGCGGTGCTTCAGCTCGCCGAAGTCCTCCCGCCGCAGGCGGTAGAGGGCGGCGCCGTAGAGCTTGGTCGCTCCGCCCACGAAGTAGTGGATCTGGGGTTGGAAGGCCTTGCCCTTGGCGTCGTACCAGGTGTCCGGCGACACGTAGCGGCCGTCGACGAACACGTCCTGCGCCGACCAGTTCTGCGGCTCGCGGGGCAGCCAGTCGCCCCGCTCCAGCAGGAGGATGCGCTTGCCCGACGGAGCCAGGTGCCGGGCGAGCGTGCCGCCGCCGGCCCCGGTGCCGATGATGACGACGTCGTAGTGATCGCCGGTCACGTGAACTCCCGCAGCCGTTCGGTGAGGATGATCCGCGCCGCCGCCTCGATCAGCGCCAGGTGGGAGAACGCCTGAGGAAAGTTCCCGAGGTGGTGGGCGGTATCAGTGTCGAACTCCTCGGCGTACAGCCCCAGCGGGGATCCGACATGCAGGAGGCGTTCCATCAGGTCGCGGGCCTGCTGCTCCTCGCCGATGATCGCCAGTGCCGAGACCAACCAGAACGAGCAGATGAGGAAGGATCCCTCCTTGCCCGACATGCCGTCGTCGGTCTCGTCGGTGCGGTAGCGCAGGACGAAGCCGTGGTCGGTCAGCTCGTCGGCGATGGCGAGGACGCTGTTGCGCAAGCGCTCGTCGTCGCCTGGCAGGAACCCGAACATGGCGGCGAGCAGCGTCGAGGCGTCCAGCGCGTCGGTGTCGTAGTGCTGGCGCAGGACGCCGCGGCTGTCGACCCCGTGCTCGAGGATGTCGGCTTTGATCTCGTCGGCGGTAGCGCCCCAGGTCGCCTGCAGCTCGCTGTCGCCCCGGATCGCCGCCAGCTTGGAGGCGCGGTCGAGCGCCACCCAGCACATGAGCTTCGAGGAGACGTAGTGTTGGGGCTTCCCGCGTGCCTCCCAGATGCCCTGGTCGGGCTCTTTCCATACGGCCGTGGCGCAGGTGGCCTGCGACTGGACGATCGGCCACAGCCCCCGGGGCAGGCGTTCGCTGCGCCGGGTGTGGAGCAGGATCGAGTCGAGCACCGCGCCGTAGACGTCGTTCTGTCGCTGGTCCCACGCGCCGTTTCCGATGCGCACGGGACGGGCGCCCGCGTAGCCCGACAGGTCGTCCCGGGTCGACTCGGTGAGGTCGCGCCGGCCGTCGATCCCGTACATGATCTGCAGTCCCCCGTCGTCGACCGGGTCGAGATCCGAGACGAACTGGATGAACTCGTCGGCCTCCCAGTCGAGGTTCAGGAAGTGCAGCGCCTGCAGGGTGAAGGTCGAGTCGCGCATCCAGGTGTAGCGGTAGTCCCAGTTGCGGGCGCCGCCGGGGGTCTCGGGCAGCGAGGTGGTCAGCGCCGCCACCGTGGCCCCCGTCGGCATGTAGGTCAGGCCCTTGATCGCCAGCGCGGACCGCTCGATCGCCTGCCGGTAGGGATGGTCGACGGCGCGCGAACGTCCCAGCCAGTCGCGCCAGAAGCGGGTGGTGGCGGCCAACCGCCGGTCGGCCTCGTCGATGTCGGTGGGTGCCGCCAGCCCTTCCGCCCACGACAGGGCGCAGTACACCCGGTCGCCCCGCCCGAGGACGTGGCGGGCACGGACCCGGCCGCCCTCGATGCCGAGCGCCATGTCGGTCTGCAGCCTGACGGACTGGCCGGCGCCGGTGGCCTCGCCGACATGACGGTCACCGTCGACCAGGGTCCACGACGCCCCGGTGCGGCCGTAGTCGAACACCGGCTCGCACACCAGCTCGACCTCGACCTGGCCGTCGATGCACTCGACAGTCCGCACGAGCACGTGGTCCGCGTCGTCGTCGGCGGGTGGCCGGGTGTGCGGGGTGACCTCGTCCTCGCCCTGGCGCGGCCCCATGGCGAGGGCGTCGCGCACGACCACCCAGCCGCCCGGTGTGTTCCAGGTCGTGGAGAGGATGTTGGTTCCCGGCTCGTAGGCCCGCGCCGTGGGCACGTTGATGCTGAACGGCCCCAGCCTGAAGTAGCCGGCCTCGCGGTCGAGCAGCGATCCGAACAGGCTCGGCGCGTCGAACCGGGGCACGCACAACCAGCCGATGGCGCCGTCAGGAGCGACGAGCGCGCCCGTGTGGCAGTCGGACAGGAAGGCGTAGTCCTCGATCGGCGGGAACGGCGAGGGCATGGCCGCGCTCTGCGTGGTCGGGTCGGGGGGTGCGTCGACTGTGCTCATGAGACCTCCCACGGCGGGTGCCAGTGGCTGTGGCCGGCGACGACGTCGTCGGCGGCGGCGGGTCCCCAGGACCCTCGGGGGTAGCTGTGGACGGGCGGCGGCGCGTCGAGAAGCGGCTGCATGATCCGCCACGTCTCCTCGACGGCGTCCTGGCGGGCGAAGCGAGTGCTCTGACCGACCATTGCGGCGTGGAGGAGCACCTCGTACGGCGTCGCCCCCTCGCCTCCCTCTTCCGAGAACTCCATGTCGAGCGTGATGGTCTGGGGCCGCACCGCTTCGGCGCGCCGGGCGTCGAGCCGCAGCCTGATCCCGGTCGACGGGTCGAGCTTGATCACGAGCTGGTCGGGTTCGGGCTTGCGGTCGCCGGTGAAGCCGAAGCCCAGCTTCGGCGGGCGCTTGAACACGACCCTCACCTCTGTCTGGGTGGCCCCCAGGTGCTTGCCCGTGCGGATGAAGAAGGGCACCCCCGACCAGCGCAAGTTCTCGATGTCGAGGCGCAGCGCGGCGTACGTCTCGGTGGTCGAGGCCGCAGCGACTCCCTCGGTGTCGAGGTAACCGTCGTACTGGCCCCGCACGTAGTGCGCGGGATCGGCGGTGTCGACCGCTCGGAAGAGGGCGAGCTGGGCGTCCTTGATCGTCTGGGGATCGCCCCGGGCGGGCGACTCCATGGCGGTGGCCGAGACGAGCTGCATGAGGTGGTTGACCACGACGTCGCGCAGCGCGCCGACGGGGTCGTAGAAGTGGCCGCGGTCCTCGACCCCGAAGCTCTCGGCCATGGTGATCTGGACGCACTCGATGCTGTTCCGGTCCCACACCGGCTGGAGCATCGTGTTGGCGAACCGCAGGTAGAGCAGTTCCTCGATGCCCATCTTCCCGAGGAAGTGATCGATCCGGTAGATCTGCGACTCGTCGAGGTGCTTGTGTAGGTCGGCGGCGAGCGCCCGGGCTGAGTCCAGGTCGTGGCCGAACGGCTTCTCGATGACCACCCGAGCCCTCTCGGTGAGGCCGGCGGCGGCCAGGCCCTCGACGACCCTTCCGAACAGGAACGGCGGGATCTCCAGGTAGAACACCGGCTGCTCGGCCCCCTTGATCGAGCTGGCGACCCGTTCGTAGGTGGCGGGGTCCGCGAAGTCACCCGGCACGTACGACAGTCGGGCGGCGAAACGCTCGAACACCTCGGGATCGAGGGCTTCGCCAGTCCCGACGATCGACTCGCGGGCGTGGTCGCGCAGGTGGTCTTCTGTCCAGTCGTCGACCGCCACACCGACGATCGGGCACGTCAGCAACCCGCGCTGCTCGAGGCGGTAGAGCGATCGGAAGGTCATCACCTTGGCGAGATCACCCGTGATGCCGAACACCACGAACACGTCAGCCGGCTGGTCTCCCGGGCTCTCCCGGGGGTCGGGTCCTGCCACGGTCGTCTCCTCCTACTCGTCTACTCGTCCTCGTCCGTCCTCACCGAGATCCGGCCGGCGCGCTCGTGCGTGAACCCCGCCCACGTCCAGTCCACGACCGCCTTGGCCCGGTCCTCGCCGGTGGACAGCAGCGCGAGATGCACCGCGCCCCACGCCAGGAACGCCGCCCTGCCCTTCATCGTGTGTCCGCCCCGGGTCTGGATCACCGCGGCTCCACGGCCGATCGTCGCCATCGTGCCCTTGTCGTGGTAGGCGAAAAGCTCGGTGTCCTTGCCGGCGACCAGCCGGGCGACGTTCTCGCCGGCATGCGCCCCGGCTTGGAGCGCGACCGAGCCGAGCTGCGGCAGGACGTCGTTCGTCTTCGTGTCGGTGATCCAGGCGACGTCGCCGACGGCGAACACCTCGGGATGTCCGGCGACGCTGAGGTCGGGTTCGACCGGGACGCGGTGGCCGTGCTGCAGCTCGAGGCCGAGCGCGTCGGCGAGGGGGCTCGCCTGCAGGCCGGCGCCCCAGACGAGCGTGTGGGCCGGGATCACCCTCCCCGACTCGAGGGTGACGCGGGTCGGTTCGATCTTGGCGACCACCTCGCCCAGCAGTACCTCGACGCCCCGCTTCTCCAGCTCTTTGCGCGTGTAGGAGCGGATCTTCGACTGGAACATCGGCATGAGCACCGGACCGGCCTCGACGAGGACCAGGCGCGCCTTGTCCTGGGCGATCCCGGGGTAGTCCTGGGCGAAGTTGCTGCGGTACAGCTCGGCCAGAGCTCCGGCGCTCTCGATGCCGGTGGGCCCACCGCCGACGACGACGATGGTGACCGCGCCGTCGTCGACCAGGGCGGGGTCCTTGTCGGCCGCCTCCCATCTCGTCAGGACGTGCTCGCGCAGGCGCACCGCGTCGGCGAGCGTGTACATCGGGAACGCGTGCTCCTCGGCGCCCTCGACGCCGAAGAAGTTGGCCCGAGCGCCGAGGCCCAGCACGAGGTAGTCGTAGGCGACGGGCGCCAAGTCTGCGAACTGCACCTCGCGCCGGGCGAGGTCGATGCCCGTGACGGTGGCCTCGCGCACCGCGACGTGCGGCTGCTCGTGGAACAGGTCACGCAGAGGATGGCCGCACGCTGTCGTCTCGAGCAGGTCGGTGGCCACCTGGTACAAGAGCGGCTGGAACGTGTGGTAGTCGTGCTTGTCGACGAGCGTGACGTCGACGTCGGCCGACTTCAACTTGCGAGCAGCGCCGATGCCACCGAAGCCGCCCCCGAGCACCAGCACGTGCGGGCGCCGGGTGGGCGTGTCGTCAGGGCTGTCCGCTGTCCTGTCGCTGGGAGATGACACCTCAGTCTCCCTTTCGTTGCCGCGCCCGCGGCGACGCTAAACGACTGGCCCGGAACCGGCGTCGCCCGAAACGGATGAAATCTCCCGTGACCTGGTCGGCGCCGCCCGATCACCGCTGCGAGAGCTCACCGGGCGTTGCCGGTGATCCGTGGCGATCTGGTGCTGGCCAGCGCCGAACGCCCTGATCTCGTCGAGGGCGAGCTCGACGAGATCGTCCCAGGTCGGCGTCGGATAGACGAGACGAGCTTGCGCTCTGAGACCGCGTGCGTGCCGTAGACGTTCAGCAGAGCGCCGCCCGGGGGCACGTGATCGCCGACGGCAGGCACGAGCTGGATCACAGCCCCGCCGCGCCGGGCGGTCCGCACGAGCCGGTCACGGTCGAACGTCACCAGCACGGCGCCCACATCGTGGTGGCACACGACCTGCACGGGCGGCTGCTCGCCGAGGGACGGTGCCGTGCGGTCGGCGTCCGCCACCTCGGCTGCGTCGGCCGCGTATACGGTGTCGAAGACGGCGCGTGCGGCCGCGTCGAGGCGCTGCACAACGTTCGCCACCCGCAGCCCGTTGGCGGTCCGGTCGATGAGGAGCAGGAACATCGCGGTGCTGAGCAGGGTGAGCGCCAGGGCGGCCAGGAGCGTGCGCGTCGGCACGAAGTCGGCGTCACCGCGACCGACCTGCGCCGTCGCCACCAGGGCGAACAGGAATGTGGCCACGAAGGTGCTGAGCGCAAACGTCAGCGTCCGGTCGCGTCGGAGCCAGCGAACGAGTCGCGGCGAGAACTCGCTCGTCCCGAACTGCACCAGCACCAGCACGACGGACGTCACGAAACCGGTGAAGGCCAGCATGCCGCTGCCCAGGGCGGCCAGCGCGGTGCTCGCGCTGACCGCGCTCAAGGAGCTCGAGAGGTCGACGGGATCGGACTCGTCCCATCGCACGAGCACCGTGGCCAGCACGAGGGCCCCTGCTCCGTTTCATCCTCTCGAGGCGATGACGGTACGTTTCGCCACACCGACGGTCGAACCGTGCCTGTGAACTCGATTCGCGAGGATGAGACCGGGGTGACCCTGTCGTCCGGTGTCCTCGATGCCACGTTCCTGCCCGAGCTCGGCATGCTCGGCTCCTCGCTCCGCCACCGCGGCGACGAGCTCCTCGCGCTCCCGGGCGGGCTCGACGGATACCGGGCGGGCAACGTGACGGGCCTCCCCCTGCTCGCGCCGTGGGCCAACCGGCTCGGTGCGCGCCGCTACGAGGTCGAGGGCGTGGTCGTCGATCTCGAGGGTCTCGACCTCCACACCGACGGGCACGGCCTCCCCATCCACGGCACGATGTCGGCCCGGCCGGGCTGGGAGGTCATCGCCGTCGACGGGCGTTCGTTGGCCAGCCGGTTCGACTTCGGCGCCCACCCGGAGCTGCTGGCCTCGTTCCCGTTCCCCCACGAGATCCGCATCGATGTGGCGGTCGACGCGACGACCCTGACCGTGGCGACGACCCTCACACCGACCACCGGCCTGGCCGTGCCCGTCGCGTTCGGCTATCACCCGTACCTCTCGCCTTCCCGGTGCGAGACGCGACGACATCCACCTCCGCCTGCCGGCCCGTCGGCACCTCGAGCTCGACGAGCGCCAACTTCCGACCGGAGCCGGGAGCGTCGAGGCCGCAGAGGACGAGGCGCTCGGGACACGCGCGTTCGACGACCTCTACGAGCTCGATGACGATCGACGGCTCGCGCTGACGGGCGGTGGACGCCGACTCACCCTCGAGCTCGGGGACGGCTACCGCTACGCCCAGGTCTTCACCCCCGCCGGAGCCGACACCGTCTGCCTCGAGCCGATGAGCGCCCCGGTCAACGCCCTGATCGACGGCGGCTACGCCCTCGTGGCTCCGGGCGCGTCGTTCACGGCTCGGTTCTCCCTGCACGTCGAGGACGCCCGCTGACCGGCGGCCGTTCGTCCTCGTCCGATGTCGACAGCCCGAGCCGCCGGGCGACAGGGACCGCGGTGAGGCCGTAGATCGACACCGTGCACACGATGACGATGAAGGTGGCGGGAAGGAGCTTGGCGGCCCCCGCCACGTCCTCGTGGACGAGTTGGGCCGAGAACGTGGCGGCGGTGGACGCGGCCACGATGCCCCGGGGGTCCATCCAGGCGATGAAGGCCCGCTCCTGCTTCGGCAGATTCGTGCGGAACGTCGCGGTGGCGGCAACGAGCGGGCGCACGATCACCACCAGGCCGGCGACCAGGGCGAGCGTGGGCCAGAGCACGTCGCCGACCGACTCTGGGGTGACCGTGGCCGAGATCGAGATGAAGAGCAGCCCGATGAGCAGCTCGACGACGGTCTTGAAGAACGGCCGGTCCTCCGGTAACCCCAAGCCCGGCAGGTTGGCCAGGGCGATGCCCATGAGGATGGCGGCGACCAGCCCGGTCGACGAACGGAGCGCGTTGCAGAACGCGGCGACGGCGACCACGGTGGCGACGATGCCAAGGGTGGCGCGGGGGCCCGACAGCTTCATCCTGCGCAGCAGCACCCACAGCACGGCGGCGCCGATCGCCCCTCCGACGAGACCCACGCCGACGTTGGCTGCGAACTCCAGGACACCTGAACCGACCTCGTCCGTCGGTCGGGTCTTGATGACCTGGAAGGTGAGCGCCCCGATGAGCGCCCCGATCGGGTCGATGGTCGTGCTCTCCCACGTGAGGATCCTCTCGACCCGGCCAACGGGCCGCGCCAGCCGCAGCAAGGGGGCGACGACGGTCGGCCCGGACACGATCAGGATGGCGCCGAGCATGACCGAGGCCGGTAGCGAGAGCCCGAGCAGGAGGCCGCCGAACGCCCCGGCACCCGCCCACGTGATCGGCACGCCCAGGTAGATGAGGCGGCGCACCACCCGCCCGCTGTGCCCTTCGAGCTCGGTGAAAACGAGGTCGAGGCCACCGTCGAACAGCACGACCGCCACGGACAGCTCCACCAGCGGCGTGAACGCGTCCCCGAAGAGGGCGGTCGGATCGACCTCGTCGACGAGCGCGCCGGCCAGGAACCCGACCGGGAGCAGCAGCACGATGGCGGGGAGCCGGAGCTTGTCCGCCGTGATCTGGCTGGCGACCGCGAGGGCGATCGTCAGCCCGAGCCCTACGAAGATCTGCGAGTCGGTCAAGACGTCGGCGCCTGCGCGTCACGTGGAGGCGCCGTCCCCTCGGCCGCGGTCGGGGACGGGGATGGCGACGGGGATGGCGATGGGCTGAGCCGTTCCGCTGCCACGTACGCCACCGCGACGGCGATGATCACGAGCGGCATCGCCTCGAGGCCGCTCGACGCCAACAACAGGGTGGCCAGCAACACCGACGTGAACGGGAGCCCGAGCATGGTCACCGTCATCGCCCCGATGCCGATGGCCGCCCCCGAGATCATGTCGAGTCCGGGGAGGTGCGCGACCGCGACACCGCCCACGGCACCGATGAACATCGCCGGGAAGATCGGTCCGCCGCGGAAGCTGCTGAGCGCCAGGCTGTACGCGAGTCCCTTGCAGGCGATCAGCAGGACGAGCGTGCCCACGGAGTAGCTGGCCGCGTTGTCGAGAACCGGGCCGAGAGCCGATTGGCCGGAGAACAGCACGAGCGACGAGCTCTCGTCGCTCACCTCTCCGAAGACGATCGCCAGTCCCGCGATCACGAGGCCCACCACGGGTGTGAGCACGACCGTCCGCGGTTCCACATGAGGGCGCACGACCAGGGCGAGCCTGCGCACGCCCGTGCCGAGGACCGCGGCCGCCAGGCCGATCGCGATCGCCCAGCCGAACTCGGCGAGGGTGGGCGTCCCCGCGGCGGGCAGGTCGGGGATGACGAGCGAGGACGTGCCGAGTCCCGTCCACGAGTCGAGGCCGATGAAGATCAGCGACCCGACGCCGGCCGCCACCAGGCCCGGCACCAGCACCAGCGCCATGGTCGGTCCCGCCAGCCCCGAGGCCTCCATCAGCAGGAACGCCGCCAGCAAAGGTGAGCCGAACAGCGTGCTGATGGCGCTGAAGCTCCCCGCCGCGGCCATCACGGCCTCGGTTCTCGGCGGCGTGTCCCGGGAGGCGAGGCGCACCGCGCAGACCCCGAGCCCGCCGCCCAGCGCGATGAGGGGTGCTTCGGGCCCGATGACCACCCCCAGGCTGAGGCCGGCCAGCGCCGCGAGGAAGATGCTGGGCAGCTCGATGGGCGACGGCGCGCCCCGGCCGGGTTGGAACCCGTCCGCGGGCGATTCGCCACCCTTGCCGGGCAGGTGCCGGATGGTCAGCCCGACGAGCAGGCCGGCGAGCGCGAGCAGGGGCAGCGGCCACCACGTCGGCACGCTGTCGAAGCCCAGGTCGTCCGGAAGATCCGTGAAGAGCCAGTCCTGCGCCTCGTCCACGACCCAGAGGAAGCCCCAGGCGGCTGCGGCGATCGGCGCGCCGATGACCGCGGCGAGCACCAACAACTTCAGGTACCCCGGAGTTCGCAGGACCGCGCGCGGATCGGAGGGTGCCGTCACGTAGGACTCCCGTCGTCGGGGTCTTCGGACGACTCGCGCCAGGCCCGGGGCCGCCAGGCCGTCACGATCTTCCCCACCGCGGTCACGAGGAAGAGCTGGCCCAGGAGCGCCTCCGAAACGGCCAGGCTCTGGCCGGGGTTGCCGGCGGGGACGAGGTTGCCGTACCCGGTCGTCGTGAGCGTGACGAAGCTGAAGAACAGGTCCTGGCTCATCGTGCCCTCGCCGTCGGCACCGAAGAACGGTGCAGTCTCGATGGCACCCAGAGCGCGGTAGGTGAACGCGAAGGCCATCCCGATCAACAGGTACGCGGACAGTGCGCCCAGCATCGTCTCCTGGTCGACCTCACGACGGTAGGCGACGTGTCGGACGATCGAGACGGGCGCCACGACGTACAGGAGGCTCGCGGCGATGAAGACGAACGGTCTCAGATCCGACTCGCGGTCCGTGAACAGGTTGACCACGGCGCCCACCGCCGCCACCCCGAACAGGACGTTCGCCAGCACGAGGAAACCTCGCCGGGCCTGAGACGTGCGAAGTGCCAGTCGCACGGTGCCGATCTGGACGAACACCAGAATCGTCGCGCCCCACCGCTCTGACAGCGCAGCTGCCAGCACGTAGGTGGCGACGATCATCAACAGCACCAGCCCGTAGCTGTTGGTCGAGCGGAAGGAGCGGAGCAGGCGTCGAACGGCGCGGGCCTCGCGGTCGCTGGCCTCTGCCTCCTCGTGGCGCTTGGCCATCTGGTCACCTTCGAAGGGCCGCACGGCCCGCCGAGATCTGGGCCGAGCACATCCGAGCGTCGCCTACGGCCTCATCCGACCCGTCATGACACGGCCGGACATCACCCGGATCGGGCGAAATCGGCGCTCGCTCGTCGGGCGCGTTCATCCCCCTGGGGTGACGTCCGCTGGCATCCCCCGCCGTACCGTCGTCGACGGGTCACGCATCACCGTGCGAGGAGAGGGTCACGATGACCAGGCCGTTCCAGGGCACGATCAACATCGATGAACGCGATTCGGTTCCGGATTGGGCGCCCTACGTGCAGCCGGTCGCGCCCGAGGGCGCACCCAACGTCGTGTACATCGTGCTGGACGACGTGGGCTTTTCCGCGATGGAGCCGTGGGGAGGTCTGATCGAGACGCCCAACATCAGCCGGCTGGCCGCGACGGGGCTCACCTACACCAACTGGCACACGACCGCCCTCTGCTCGCCGACCCGCTCGTCCCTCCTCACCGGCCGCAACCACACGACCAACGGCATGGCCTGCATCGCCGAGGCCACCAGCGGCTTCCCGAACGCCAACGGCCACATCCCGTTCGAGTGCGCCACGATCGCCGAGGTGCTCGGCGAGCGGGGCTGGAACACGTACATGCTCGGGAAGTGGCACCTGGTCGCCGCGGACGAAATGAACCTGGCGTCGACCAAGCGCAACTGGCCCGTCGGGCGCGGCTTCGAGCGCTACTACGGCTTCCTGGGCGGCGAGACCAACCAGTGGTACCCCGACCTGGTCTACGACAACCATCCGGTCGACCAGCCGGCGACGCCCGAGGAGGGGTACCACCTCACCACCGACCTCACCGACAAGGCGATCGAGTTCGTCAAGGACGCGAAGGTGATCGCGCCCGACAAGCCGTTCTTCATGTACTTCTGCCCCGGCGCGACCCATGCGCCCCACCACGCGCCCGAGGAGTGGATCGAGAAGTACGCCGGCAAGTTCGACATGGGCTACGAGCGCTACCGCGAGCTGGTGTTCGACCGGCAGAAGCAGATGGGCATCTTCCCCGACGACGCGGTCCTGTCGCCGCTGAACCCGTACGCGGAGGAGACGAGCGTCGACGGCAAGCCGTGGAACCCGCTCGACGTCGTGCGCCCGTGGGACTCGCTGTCGGACGACGAGAAGCGGCTCTTCGCCCGCATGGCGGAGGTCTACGCCGGGTTCCTCAGCCACACCGACCACGAGATCGGACGCCTGCTCGCGTTCCTCGAGCAGTCGGGCCAGCGCGAGAACACGATCGTCGTCCTCGTCTCCGACAACGGGGCCAGCGGCGAGGGTGGGCCCAACGGGTCGGTCAACGAGAACAAGTTCTTCAACGGCATCCCGGACGACATCGAGGAGAACCTGCAGTACATCGACGAGCTGGGCTCGCCCGCGACCTACAACCACTACCCGGTCGGGTGGGCCTGGGCGTTCAACACGCCGTTCAAGATGTGGAAGCGCTACAACTTCGAGGGCGGGGTTGCCGACCCGATGGTCGTCTCGTGGCCGAAGGGCATCGAGGCGCAGGGCGAGCTGCGCCACCAGTTCCTCCATGCCACCGACGTCGTGCCGACGATGTACGACCTGCTCGGCATCGAGCTGCCCGAGGTCGTCAAGGGCTACCCGCAGGTCCCGCTGGAGGGGGTGAGCTTCCGCTCGACCTTCGAGGGCGACGACGTGCCCACGCCGAAGGAGACCGGCTTCTTCTCGATGCTCGGCTCCCGCGCCATCTGGCACAAGGGATGGAAGGCGGTGAGCGTGCACCCGACGATCTCGGGGTGGGGGCACTTCGACCGCGACCGCTGGGAGCTGTACGACACCGGAGCCGATCCCACCGAGAGCCACGACCTCGCCGGCGAGCACCCCGAGAAGGTGCAGGAGATGGTCAACCTGTGGTTCCACGAGGCCGGCAAGTACCACGGGTTGCCGCTGCTGGACCGCACGGCGGTGGAGGTGCTGGCGGATCCCACCCGGCCGCAGGTGGCTCCGCCCCGGGACCGCTACGTCTACTACCCCGACGCCGCCGAGGTCCCCGAGTCGGCCGCCGTCAACATCCGGAACCGCAGCTACAGCATCGCGGTCGGCGTGGAGATCACGTCAGAGGACGCCGCCGGCGTGCTCTTCTCGCACGGGGCGCGGTTCGGCGGGCACGCGCTCTACGTGAAGGACAGGAGGTTGAAGTACGTCTACAACTTCGTCGGCACGAAGGTGCAGACCGTCGAGTCCACGAAGGAGATCCCCACCGGCGAGGTCGTCCTCTCAGCCGTGTTCGTGAAGGAGGGCGACGAGATGCCGACCACGGGCACGCTGTCGCTCCACATCGACGACGAGAAGGTCGGCGAGGGGCGGATCATCACCCAGCCCGGCAACTTCTCGCTCGTCGGCGAGGGCCTGAACGTGGGCAAGGACCCGGCCGAGCCGATCACCGACGACTATGCGGGCACCACGCCCTACGCCTTCACCGGCGGCACGATCCGCCAGGCGATCGTCGACGTCTCGGGCGAGCCGTTCGTCGACCTGGAGAAGGAAGCGGTCGCACTGATGGCGCGGGAGTAGGTCAAGGCTCATCGCCTACCTCGGATGAAGCGATCAGTCCTCGAGTAGCCCGACCTCGTGCACCCGCTCGATGGCTTCGCTGCGCGACGACACGTTGAGCTTGCGGTACACGGACATGGCCTGGGTCTTCACGGTGTGCCGGGAGACATGGAGCCTCTCGCCCATCTCGCGGAACGTCAGGTGGGTCGGCAGCAACGGCAGGAGGCGCAGCTCGGCGGTGGTGAGCGACGACGCCCCGACGGTGCCCGGGCCCATGGCCGCCAGCTTGTCCCGCAGCCTGTCGGCCGCGGCGGGAAGGTTGCCCAGGTCGGGCCTGATCTGGAGGATGTCGCGCACCTCCCGCAGGATGAGGCGGGCACCCGCCGCGTCCGACAGCTCGAGGTACGCCCGGGCCAGCTCGAGGCGGGTCTGTACCGCAACGTAGGGGACGGCGTAGGACAGCCCGACCCGGAGGCGGGCGGCCTGGGCCACACGGGCGCGCGCGGTCTCGACGTCGCCCCGCTGGGCGGCGGCGCGGCCGGCCACGACGTACACGAGGGCGTTGTGTGGGTAGTCGTCCAGCTCCCCCTGGGCGATCAGTGACAGCGCTCGGGTGACGAGCTGCTCGGCCTCGTCGAAGTCGCGGCCCTCGAGCGCGAGGAGCGCCCGCTCCGCCAGGGCGACCGACGCGGCCGGCAGGGCCCCGACGTGCAGGGCCACGTCGAACGCCCGCAGCAGCGCGGCGTCGGCCCGTCCCGGCTCGTCCTCGAGCATGTAGGCGATGCCCTGCATCACCAGCGCCGTCGCCCGCCATTGGCTGCCGGGGGCCAGCCCGTCGATCGCCACCTCGGCGTCACGACGCAGCTCGCGCACACCGTCGCGGCACAGAAACGCGCGCAGCAGCGCCTGCCAGCTCTCCATCGTGCTGCCGTCGGGCGGCGCGCCCTCGGCGGCACCGCGCTCCGACGCGGCCGCCCACTCCTCGGCGGCCACCGAGCGCCCCAGCAGGGCGTACACCACCGCCGCCAGCACCGCCACCTCGGGGTAGCGATCCGCCAACCCCTCGTCCGCGAACCACTGGAACCAGGCGAGGCAGGTGTCGACACGACCACTGGCGTAGGCGGGCAAGGCCGACTGGGCCACCAGCCGCGCCACCAGATCGGGGTCCCCGGCCGCCTGCGCGTGGGCGATCGCCGCCTCCGACCGGCCGTTGGCGACATACCAGGCGGCGGCCCGGGCGTGAAGCTGCGGCACCGTGCGCGGCTCGCGACGATCGAGCTCGGACCGCAGCAGCCCCCCGAGCAGGTGGTGGTAGCGGTACCGCTCGCCCCGCCGGTCGAGCGGCACGACCAGCAGGTTCGAGCGGGCCAGCGATTCGAGCAGCTCGGCGGACCCGACCGTGCGGGTCACGGCGTCGCACAGTCCACCGGTGAGCTGATCCAGCACGGACGTGCGGGTCAGGAACCCGACGGTCCGATCGGGCAGGAGCGACAGCAGCTCCGCCCGCAGGTAGTCGACGACCAGCCTGTCGTCGCCCGTCAGCGCGAACGTGGCCGCTTCCTCGCCGCCGTCGCCGGCCTGCGCCGCCAGCGCAGCCAGGTAGAGCCCGACAGGCCAGCCCTCGGTCCGGTCCAGCAGCTCAGCCAGCTCGGCCTCGGCGACCCGCGCCCCCGCCGCCTCGACGAGGGCGCGGGCCTCGGTGACGTCCATGGCCAGGTCGTCGACACCGATCTCGAGCACGTCGCCCCGGGATCGCAGCGCACCGAGCGGAAGCGGGGGCTCGCCCCGCGACGCGACCGCCAGACGGTGGCCGGGCGGCACGTGGGCTGCGAGCTCGGCGATGGCGTCGCGGCACTGGGGGTTGCGCACGGCGTCCACGTGGTCGAGCACGAGGGTGACGGGGCCCTTCATGGACGACAGGACGGCCGCGACCCGGCGCGCGATGGTCACCGGCACCGAGCTGCCGTGGGGCACCCGCGTGCGCAACAGCTCGACGTCGACGGGCCCGATGCGGTCGAGCGCGCCTGCGAGATACGCCAGGAGGACCGCAGGATCGTTGTCGCCGGGGTCGAGCGACACGGCGGCCACCGGCTGCTCCGCCCGCTCCGCCCACTGCGCCAGCAGGGTCGACTTGCCGTAGCCCGGCGGTCCGGTGATCGACACGACAGTCGTGTCGGACAGCGCCCAGCAGCCGGTCGACCAGGGCGGCTCGGTACACCGTGCCTGCCCGGCTCGCGGGCACGCGCAGCTTCCAGTCCGCGAGTTCGACGGCGTGCCGGCCTCGGCGGGCGCCGCTACGAGGGGTGTCTACGTGGACCCGCTTCGCGGTGTCCGCCATGTGCGGAGAGGGTACGCGCGACTGCTCAGGGCATCAATGGTCGTGTTGGGCTGGCCTCCCCCCTGTCCGCTGCGTGGGAAGGCACTGGTCTGTGGCTCCCGGGGCCTCGAAGGCGGCGTCGACGTCGTAGCCGAGTGAGAGCGCAAGATCGGTGGCCGCCGCCACCACGCGAGCCGTCCCGACCAGCGGGGCCACGCTCATCAGCACCCCCACGACCTCGTCGTCGCTCGCGCCCGCGGCGAGGGCGACGGCGACGCTCCATTGATACGACGCCGAAGACGACGCGACGGCGATCAGGCCGGCCAGCTGGACCAGCGCCCGCGTCTTCGGATCAAGGCCGAGCGGACCCTCCCCGCCCATGGCCAGGGTGGCGGCAGCCGCCTCCTCGTCACTCAGAGCCAGTCGCCGCAGGAGATCTTCGTGGTCGTGCCTCACACCTGCACACCCCCAGGCCAGGAGACCCCCGATTGCGTCCTCCGCACATCGTCCCGTCGGGGTGATTGGTGCCGCTCGGGGCCTGAGGGCCTGGCGTCGGCTGTCCGCGGTCAGAACGGCGAGGTCACCGTCCAGCCACGGCGCTCGAGCTCGGCGGCCAGCAGGCCGGCGGGCATGCCTCGCAGGATGGTGGCCTGCTCGGCCTCGAGCCGCTCGGCTGCGGAGTCGTACTCGGCCTCGGCGAGCGCGGTGGGGTCACTGCCGTCGGCGCCATCGCCGTTCACGAGGCGGTCGATGAGCGCCGACGCCTCGCCCCTGGTGAACTTCCCGCCGGCCTGGCGCTGGGTCAGCCCCAGCGGCCCCCGCGCGTCGCGCAGGCCCGTGTGCCCCGCCCGCTCGACCAGCGATCGCAGGTAGTCCATCTGCTTGGCCGACGCGGGCGGCCCGGATTGGCGACCGAAGCTCATGCCCGAGCCTGGCACGCCCGGCAGGGTGCTTTCGCGAATGGTTGACTGGCTCCCATGGGTGACTGGGGAGACACCGAGCGCAATGACGGCGGCCGGCTGCCCATCAAGCTCGGCCCGGTGTCGAACGGCGAGTTCCACCCGCAACCGCACAGCCCGGTGGTGCGCGAGGCCATCCGCCGGACGTACCGGCTGGCCGACGACAACGCGCGCCGGCTCGGCATCTCGCGCCGCCGGTTCCTGAGCGGGGCGACGGGCGCGGCCGCCACCCTGTTCGTGCTGGGCGCCTGCTCGAAGGAGGAGTCCAACAGCCGGGGCGAGTCGCCGGGCGGCAGCTTCGACGTGTCGGAGGACGCCACCTCCGACACCGCCACGGCACTGGAGCAGCTCGGCGGCGACGAGTTCATCTTCGACGTTCAGACCCACTACGTGAACTACGACGCCGACCCCGGCATCGGCGAGTGGACCGGCGCCTTCCCCGGCAGCCAGTGCGAGGAGGGTGCCACCGAGGGCAACTCCAAGGTGTGCTTCACCGCCGACGCCTACTTCCGCGAGGTGTTCGTGCGGTCCGACACGTCGATGACCATCCTGTCCGCGCTGCCGTCACAGGCGCTCGCCGGCCTGCAGCCCGAGGACATGGTGTTCGCCATCGACGTCGCCACCCGCCTGGGCTGCGACGGCCGGGTGCTGATGCACGGCGGGGCCTACCCCCACCAGGGCCCCATCGAGGGGGCGCTGGCCAGCATGACCGACCTGCGCGACCGCTACGACCTGGCCGCCTGGAAGATCTACACGATGACCCCCACCGACGCGCACTTCTACTTCGACGACCACGACCCGGCCCGCCCGCAGATCGGTCAGCGGTTCATCGACCACGTGCGCGAGATCGGCCCGCCCATCATCTGCACGCACAAGGGCATCAGCTCGATCGTGGGATCGACGCCCGAGCTGGCCGACCCCAGCGACATCGGCCCCGCCGCGGCCCGCAACCCCGACGTGTCCTTCGTCGTCTACCACTCGGGGTTCGAGCCCGGCGGCAGCGGCATCGGCCCCTACGACGCCACCGACCCTGCGCCCCAGGGCGTCGACCGGCTGATCCGCTCGCTCGAGACGGCAGGCGTCGAGCCGAACGCCAACGTGTACGCCGAGCTGGGCGGCACGTGGTGGTTCGTCATGCGCGACCCGACCGCCGCCGCCCACGTGCTGGGCAAGCTGCTCACCTACGTGGGCGAGGACCGGGTGGTGTGGGGCACCGACTCGATCTGGTTCGGCACACCGCAGGACCAGATCCAGGCGCTGCGCACCTTCCAGATCAGCGAGGAGCTGCAGGAGCGGCACGGCTACCCGGCGCTCACCGACGAGATCAAGGCCAAGATCTTCGGCATCAACTCGTCGCGGCTCTACGGCATCGAGCCCATCACCGGCCAGTGCGACCTCAGCGCGGAAGACGTCGAGGCCGTGCGGGCGAGCATGCCCCCGGCGCAGACCTACGGCCCCACCACCTACGCCGAGTCAGCCGCCATGATCGCCGCCCACCAGGCCGGCTACCTGGCCTGACGTCCCGCGCAGGCAGGGGATCGTGCCGGTCGCCCGTATCGTGGCCCGATGGACGGAGCCCTCGACCTGAGCCGCGCGGCCCGCCGCCTGAAGTCCGAGCTGGCCGACGACGGCGTGGCCATCGACGCCGAGCCCAAGCTTCTCGCCCTCATCCTCGACGAGGTGGGGTACGCCCGCCGGCCCCCGCAGTTCGAGCGCCGCGTGCCGCTCTACGGGTCGATGATCGTGCCCGACGACAGGTCGCTCATCACCGCGGGCGAGTTGGTCGACCTGATCCCGGTCGACGACCAGCCGCTGGAGATCGCCCGCCGGTTCGCCGACGGCCGCTCGGCCTACCTGGCGATCCACCCCGACGGCACCCGTCAGCTCGCGTTCTTCCGTCGCAGCGTGCAGTACGAGGCCGACCTGGTGGAGGTCCAGGCCGACACCGGGGTCTACATCGTGCAGCGCACCCCGGTGCTGGAGGTCACCCGGCTGTTCACCGCCACCAGCACGATCGAGTGGTCGGGCTACCAGTGGACGGCGCGGCCGAACGCCCGGGCGCAGCACGAGCTGCTCCAGCCCTTCCTCCCCGGCATCGCCCCGCCGGTGTTGGCGGGGCTGCTCGAGCTGGCGCTGCACTGGCTCAGCCCTGGACGGGTCGGCGCCACGCTCGTCGTGCCGGTCTCGCACGGCGGGTCCGGGCTCGACATCGAGCACGGCACCGCCGTGCCACGGCTGTCGGTGACGACCCGGTACCACTACCCGGCGCTGTTCGCGGCGCTGATGCAGACCGACCTGGCCACCGTCGTCGACGCCGAGGGCATCGTCCACCACATCGGGGTCGGACTGAACTCGTCGGCCGAGGCCGATGCCGCCGTGGGCACGACCCGCGGCATGCGTCACCGGTCGGCGGCCCGCTACACGTTCGACCACCCCGAGTCGGTGGCGATCGTGGTGAGCGAGGACGGGCCGGTCACGGTCTTCCACCGCGGCCAGCCGCTGTCGGAGTGCGCCGCCAGCCTCGCCCTCGACACCTCCGCGGCCGCCGCCGGTTGAGCGCCGGGCTCAGTCGCACTACGCAGCTGTCCCGGTGCAACCGCCCCCACGGGTCAGTCGGCAGGGGCGAGCGGCAGGCTGATGACCAGGCGCGCGCCCGGGTGGTGCTCCGGGTCGACGGAGATGGTGCCGCCGTGGGCCTCGACGATGTCGCGGGCGATGGCGAGGCCCAGCCCCGCACCACCGGTCGACACGCTGCGGGCGCCGTCCAGCCGGGTGAACCGCTCGAACACGTCGTCCTGTCTGTCCGCGGGGATGCCCGGCCCGTCGTCGGCCACCGACAACACAGCAAGCCCGTCCCGTTCCGCCAGCGCGATCGTGACGGTCGACCGGGCGTGGCGCACGGCGTTGTCGACGACGTTGCCCAGGGCCCGACCGAGGCGCGCGGCGTCGCCCACCACCTGCGCGGCGCCGACCCCCCGGGCGTCGACAGCCACCTGGGTCTCGGCCCGCAGGCGCTGCACCTGGTCGGCCACGACGTCGTCGAGGTCGACGGGCCCCACCCGTCCGGCCGTACCCGCCGCGGCCAACCCCGCGTCGCTGCGTGCCAGCACCAGCAGGTCGTCGACCAGAGCCTGCATGCCGATCGTCTCGTCCAACACGCTGCGGCTGGTGGCCTCGGGGTCGGCGCCGGCGGGATGGGCCAGGTCGACCTCCAGCTCCGCACGGACGCGGGCCAGCGGGCTGCGCAGCTCGTGGGATGCGTCGGCCACGAACCGCTGCTGCCGCCGCGCGGCATGCTCGATGCGGCCGAGCATGGCGTTGAGGGTGCGGGCCAGGCGGGCGACCTCGTCGCCGCCGGGGGGCACGGGCACCCGGCGCTCGAGGTCGGCGCCACCGATGGCGGCCGCCTCGCGCCTCATGGCCTCGACGGGGCGCAGCGTCCGGCCCACCAGCCGCCACACCAGCAACGCCAGCAGCAGGGTCACGGCCGGCACGGCCACGGCCAGCGACCCGGTGAGCAGGCCGATGGTGTCGTCGATGTCGTCAAGGGGAGCGGCGACGTGCACCACTCCGGCGCCGAGGGGGCCGTCCACGGGGCGGGTCGCCACGCGGAACCGCTGGTCGTCGTCGGTCGGCGCGCCGTCGATCGTGCGCACGGATTGCCCGTCCCCCGCGGACGACGGGACGAGCGGCGGCGCGCCCGCGGCGTTGGCCGTCGACCGCACGACCTCGCCGTCGACCACCACCTGTGCCACCGCGTCGTCGTCGCCGACAGGGGCCAGCGTCGACGGCGTGTCGCCGCGGGACCAGGCGGCCGCGATGGCCGCGCCCTGTTGTTCCAGCGATTCGTCGAGGTTCTCGGTCAGCAGGCGCCGCTGGGTGAGGACGAGCCCCACGCCGGTGACCACCAGCACCGCGGCGACCGCGAGCGCGGCGAAGGCGGTGATGCGGAACCGCACGGTCCCGAGGCGGCCCGCCCGCGGCGACTCAGGGCTCATCGGTCGTGATCCGGTAGCCGGCGCCCCGCACGGTCTCGATGGACCGGCGATCGAACGGCTCGTCGAGCTTCCGGCGCAGCCGCCGCACGTACACCTCGACGATGTTGGGGTCGCCCTCGAAGTCGCTGTCCCACACGGCCGCGAGGATCTGCGCCTTGGACAGCACCTGCCCCGCCCGCCGCACGAGCAGGGCCAGCACGTCGAACTCTCGGGCGGTGAGCCGCACCTCGTGTTCGCCGCGCCAGGCCCGTCGCCGGGCGGGGTCGATGCGCAGGTCGCCGACCGCGGCCGGGGCGACCGTGCGGTCGGATGCCCGTCGCAGCAGCGCCCGCACCCGGGCCACCAGCACGGCGAACGAGAACGGCTTGGTGAGGAAGTCATCGGCGCCGGTGTCGAGCGCCTCGGCCTCGTCGAGGTCGCCGTCCTTGGCCGTCAGCATGAGGATGGGCGTCCAGTCCCCCGCAGCCCGCAGGTCGGCGCAGATCCGGTAGCCGTTGCGACCGGGCAGCATGATGTCGAGCAGCACCAGGTCGTAGGTGCCCTCGGTGGCCCGCCACAGCCCTTCCTCGCCGTCGGTGGCCACCTCGACGGTGAACCCCTCGGCTTCGAGGCCGCGCTTGACGGCGGCGGCGATCTTCGTGTCGTCTTCGACGAGCAGCAGCTTCACGGCGACCTCTCGCCCTCCAGTGTTGCGGCCGGACTGTCGATCCGGTGGCTCATCGTGGTCAGCCACACTGAACCTCTGCTGAACATCGCAGGTGGGCACGCGTGCCCGGTCAGGTCATGTTCAGCTGCCGGCGCCCACGGTCGCGGGGCACCGGCGGGCCCGCCGCCGGACGAAAGGAGCCTCTCGTGCCCGCACACAATGCCTCTGCGCACCCGCCGGCCCGGTCAGTGGCGGCCGTGGCCGTCGCCGGCTGTCTGGTCGCGCTCGCCGCCTGTGGCGGAGGTGACGACTCCTCGGACGGCGACGCGGCCCGCACCGGGTCGTCCACCGAGACCACTGTCGTGATCGACCCGGGCGACGGGGGGCGCTACGAGCCTGACGTCGACCCGGCGAACTTCGGCGGACCGATCGACAACCCCTACCTGCCCTTCCTGCCCGGCGCGCGCTGGGTGTACGAGGGCATGTCCGAGGACGGCCTCGAGCGCATCGAGGTCGCCGTGTCCGACGAGCGGCGCCAGGTGATGGGCATCGACGCGGTGGTGGTGCGCGACACCGTCACGCTCGACGGCGAGGTCATCGAGGACACCTACGACTGGTACGCCCAGGACAGCGAGGGCAACGTCTGGTACCTGGGCGAGGACTCCAAGGAGTACGAGTCCGGCCAGGTGACCAGCACCAAGGGGTCGTGGGAGGCAGGCGTCGACGGCGCCCTCCCGGGCATCGTGATGCAGGCCACCCCCGAGGTCGGCCAGGCGTACCGCCAGGAGTTCTACGAGGGCGAGGCCGAGGATCTCGCCGAGGTGCTCCGCCTGGACGGCAGCGAGACCGTGGACGGCCAGGCGTACGAGGACCTGCTGGTCACCGAGGAGTGGAACCCCCTCGAGCCCGAGGTCGTGGAGGAGAAGTCCTACGCCCAGGGCATCGGCATGGTCCTCGAGGTCAAGACCGTCGGCGGTGACGAGCGCGTCGAGCTGATCGAGTTCACACCGGGGGCCTGACACCACCTGAACGTGTCAGGCTGGGTTCAGCCCAGCTGGTGCACGATGCAGCCATCCCCGAAGGGTCGGGGACCGAACAACAAGGAGCGAACGATGAACAAGCGGACCAAGATCGCCATCGCCGCTGCCACCGGCCTGGTGGTCGTGGCCGCCGGCGGGACCGGCGCTGCCGTGGCCGCGGGCGGTGGCGACGACAACGAGGCGCCGATCACCGGGTCGGACCTCGACAAGGCCAGCGCCGCGGCGCTCGAGCACACCGGCGAGGGCTCGGTGTCCGAGACCGAGGTGGGCGACGAGGAGAGCCTCTACGAGGTCGAGGTCACGCTCGACGACGGCAGCCAGGTCGACGTCCAGCTCGACGCGGACTTCAAGGTCGTCGGTTCCGAGAACGACGGCGCAGGTGAGGACGAGGGCCCCGGGGACGACTGATATCCCGCCGCCCCGCGAGGGGCATTCCGCCGACCCGCAGCCCGGTGCACCGAGGGAGCGCTCACTCCGTGAGCTCCCCGGCCGCCGGGGGCGGGTCGGTGGCGCGCTCGACGTCGGCGGCGCCCCTGGGTCACCCAGTACCTCGTCCAGAGTCCTCGACCCTGGCAATCTGGTGCGGATGGCGAGACCCGGTGACGCCCCACCCGACGACACGGGGGACACGGCCGACCTCGACCTCCGCATCGCCGAGCTGTACGGAGGGTCGCTCGCCTCGTTCGTGGCGCAGCGCGACGCGCTCGCCCGCACCCTTCGCTCGGCGGGGCGACGCGACGAGGCGGGCCGGGTCAAGGCACTGAGGAAGCCCAAGGCCGTCGCCTGGGCGCTGGATGCCGGTGGTCACGCCGATCCGGACGCGATGTCCGAGCTGGCCTCTGCCATCGACGGTGTGACAGAGGCGCAGTCCGGGGGCGGCGACGTGCGCGCCGCGATCGCACGCCTGCGCGCCGCCGAGTCGGCCCTCGTCACCGCGGCCGGCGATGCGACAGGCCGCCACGACCACCCGGTCGACGCGACGACACTGGCCGCGGCGCTGCGGGCGGTCGTCGGCGATCCCGACGCGATGGCTGCGCTGGTGGTCGGTCGGCTGGTCGACGTTCCCGGCGTCGGGGGCGTGCGCCCCACGTCGCCCCGGGGACCCACGCCACCCGAGGTAGCCCCGCCGCACGACCGCCGACGGCCGACGAAGGTCAGAGCGCCCGCACCCGCACCTGCTGACCGCGAACGGCCCGCTCCCCCGCGGGACAGCGCATCCATCGCTGCCGCACGCCGGGCGGTCGGCGCCGCCGAGCGTGCCGCCAAAACGGCCGCCACCACCGCGCGCAGGGCATCCGCCGCCGCCGATGCGGCCGACAAGGCGGTCGACGAGGCCGAGGCCAGGGCGGCCACGGCGCGACGACGGGCGGACCAGGCCCTCGACGCGGCACGCCGCGCCCGCAGCGAGGCCGACGCGGCGGCCGCGGCGCGAGACGACGCGGACAGTGATGTGGCGACGGCCCAAGGTGCGTTGCGGGCGCTCCAGCGCTGACGCGGCCGGCCCGGCCCTGTGTTACGCGTCCAGCGACAGGCGCACGTCGGGATAGCTGATCGGCCCACGGCCGTGGACCGGCGACGAGAAGCGGTCGGCCATCGCCGCGATCTCGTCGTCACTCACGAACGCAGCCCGCACCCGCACGGGGGCCTCGCGACCCGACGTGGCGTAGCCCACGCCGGGCTGGCACGCCTGCCGTGGTCCAGCCGGGCACAGTGTGACGCTCTGCGGGAACAGTGCCACCACGGCGGCGTCCGCCATCGGCACCGTGGCGACCACGACGACGCCGGCGGCGCGCCCGTGAGCGAGCAGCAGCTCCAGCGCGCCGCCGAGCCGCCGGCGCAGGTCGTCGTCCAGCACCGGGCCCCAACGGACCACCTCGTCGACCACGACCACGACCAGCGGCTCCGCCGGCGGCCCGTGCCCGGGCCCACGGCTGCGACGGCGACGTGCCCGCTCCCGCACCAGCGCCGTCGCCGCGTCGAGCACGGCGGCACCGTCGGCCGGGCCGTCGAGCGCCAGCCGGGCGAACATCGCCTCGCCCACCTCGAGGCCCAGGCCGCCCGACCCGTCGACACCCCACAGCTCGACCGAGCCGTCTCGCACCGGCACGGCGAGTGCCCGGATGAGCGACCAGACCACCGTGCCCTTGCCCGATCCGGCGCCCCCGACCACCAGCAGGTGACCGTCGCCGAGCCGCACGGTCCAGGAGGCCCCGTCCTCGCGGATGCCCACCGGCAGCGCATCCGGGTCGGGCCTGTCGGCGATCGGCAGCGCCGGCAGGGGGCGCCGCAGCGGGTCACCCCGCCGCAGCTCCAGCCGGACGACCCCGGCGGCGTCGCCGGAGACGTGGCAGCTCAGCGCACCGAAGGCCCGGGCCAGCTCGTCCGCCCGGGCACCGAAGCACCGGGCGTCCTGCCCGTCGAGCGGGTGGACGGTGACTGTGTCGGTCCAACGCGTCGACCACACGTTGCCGAGGCGGGGCACCCGGCGCCACCCGCGTCCGGCCCGGTCGAGGTCGCACGCCGTCATCGCCCGCCGCCACCGCCAGCCGTAGACGACGGTGCGCCGCCAGCGGCGCAGGACCCACCGGTCGAAGCTCGCCCTCCGCTGCGCCCGCCACACGAGCGAGCCAGCGGCCAGGAGCGTCCACAGCACCGCCACCGCCAGCGGGCCACCCGCGGAACCAGCCACGGCCGTCGCGCCGACGGCCGCCATGAGGTAGGGGTGCCTGAGGCACAGCCACACGAACAGCGCGGTCGCTGTCGCGGCGAGCACGGCGACAGCTGCGGCGAGCGCCAGCACGACGAGCAGCACGAGCTCTCCGGAAGCCGATCGGGTGGTCCTAGCCACCGTGCACCTCACCGACCGGTTCCATGCGCGCATCCTGAGGGGCGCGCCCAGGCGCGTCTACGACACTCTCCGCGCGCAGCCGTTCTCACGTTCCGGAGCGTCCCGCGCACGGTCCGGCAACGTGCGCGGAGGGGCGCGCACGATGCGCGCAGCGTGCGCGCAGCGCGTTCGCCTGCGCGCGCAACGGCGATCGCCGCGAAACTGGTGGCGTGAACAGCACAGGGCGGACACTCGGGGCGCACATCGCGGAGCTGCGGAAGGCCCGCGGCCTGAGCCAGGACGAGCTGGCGGCGGCGCTGGGCGTCACCCGCACAAACGTCTCGAGCCTGGGAGAACAACCGCCACCGACCCAAGGCCGACCAGCTCGAAGCGCTGGCCGAGGCACTCGACGACGGGGGCGATCTCGTCCGATGGCCGGCCGACGCGGACGGCGAGCGACTCGGCTCCCCTGTTCGAGACTCCGGTCTCGGTCACCGGACTTCTGCGCCAGGCCGCCGACGGCCTGATCGAGCACCTGTCGGTCGACGAGGCCGTCGACGCCCGGCCTGGCTACGGGTGGCGTCACGACCTGGACGACACCGCCCAACCACTCTCCGCGCTGTCGACGGCCTACGCCCTGAAGGCCGTGCTGCTGGCAGGCGGCCGCGACTGGCGGGTCAGCCTGCCGGGCGTCCGGGCGATGCTTCGTCGACTCGAGTTGCCGGACGGCGGGTTGGAGCGCGCTCACGACGAGCCCGCTGGCGCGGCCCGAGGTCACCGCGGTTGTCGTCGCCGCCCTGCACGACGCCGGCGAGTCTCACGACTACGTGTCCAGCAGGATCGACCTGCTCGTCGAGACCCTGAGGCGCCGCGTCGAGGGCTCGGAACCCGCTCGCCCCTACGTGCTCACCACCTCGCTGCTCGAGTTGAGCCGCCTGGATCTCGACGTCGCGACGGCGCGGCGGTTCCTCGACGACCTCGTCGACCTGTCGCTGGTCGAGGCGGGCACCCGCTCGTGGCCGGTCGTGGTCAGGACCTCGGGGATCGCAGCGTCTGGTCCGTCGGTTGTCCACACCGCGAGCGCAGTGTGCGCGTTGGCGGCCTGGAGCCGGCGGCTCGATGACGACCGTCTTGCAGAGGTCGCTCGATCGGGACGGGCGTGGCTCGAGCACAACGATGACCTGCAGCTCGACGACGAGGAGATTCGCAGCGAGCGCGCCGATGGAGGCGAGGAACAGCTCTCCATCCGCCACTTCACCCCGGCCTGGGTCGTGCGGGCGCTGATCGAGGCAGGCGGCGACGCCAAGGCGGGAGTGGCGACCCGCGCGCTGCGTGAGACGCTGTCGTACTACACGCCCGCAGTCGCGCTGTGGCGTTGGCCGAGGGGTGGAGGCTCCTACCCCGTGTGGATGACATACCACGGCCTGGCCGCTCTGGTGGCCTGGGCGGGGGCCCGCGAGATCGGGTAGTCGGCGCGGCGCTTCGAAGCGTGCCACAAGCACACGTGTCGACGGGCTAACGTGCGCGTACGTGCCAGCCGGTGGCCGCTCAGGTGCGTTCGCACCGATGCCAGCCGGCGTCACGACGCGGGGCTGTGGACGCATCTTTGGGCACCGGTGCAGCCATGGACGAGTCGCGCTGACGAGCGCGCTGGGGGTAGCGGTGACCGTCAACAGCGTTGTTGATGACCCGATGGTGTCCGACGACGGCAGGCCGCCTCACATCGAGGCGGAGCTCGTCGATCGGCGCGACGGGCTCGGGGCCCGGCTCGACGAGATCCGTCGGTCCCGATCCGAACAGGACGCGATCGCAGAGCGCAGTTACTGGCACCCCAACGGGTTCATCAAGCTCGTCCTCGACGACCAGCCCGGCGAGGGCCAGCTGCGCCTGCACGTGTGGCCCGACGCTGCCGGTCGACGACGACATCCACGGCCACGCCTGGCACTACGAGTCGGTGGTCGTCGGCGGCGAGCTGCGGGAGATCAGGTACCACGAGACGGATCCGACGAGGGGCAGCCGATGTGGCGACACTCCTACGGTGTCGTCGGCCACCGGCGCTTCACGCTCGGCGACCCGCAGCCCGTCCGCCTGGCCGAGCGCGAGCACGTCGACCTGCGCCCGGGCGACCGCTCCGGGGGCACGCCCGGGTACGTCCACCGGTTCTTCGCGACGGTGGCGCCGGCGGTGACGATGCTGCGGGTCGGTCCGGTTGTCGACCGGTACTCCGCCGTGTACCGGGCCGAGGCCGTTCCCCTTCGGGCCGTGGTTCCCCGACCGACCACACGGGCCGACGTGGCCGAGTGGGTCGACCACGTGTTCCAGATCACCGGCGCGCCTGCTCACGCCTGAGCGGGGGCCACGTCCACCCGGGGTCCCCGAAGCTCAGGGGCGCACGATGCAGCGGAAGCCCAGGTGCGAGGTCGACGTGTCGATCGCCTGGGCCATCCGGGCCGCGGGGCGGTAGCGGCGGCAGTAGTTGGGCGCACAGAGGTGCGAGCCGCCCTTCATGACCTTGCGGGCGACCGAGCCCGGCGCGGCGGGGTCGATGCTGGCCTCGCGGCTGCCGCCCCGGGGGTCGTCGGCCGCGCAGCACGCGTGCTCGGGCGCGAGATCCGCCGACGAGGAACGGTCCTGGTACCAGTCGGACGTCCACTCCCACACGTTGCCGGTGGCCTGGAACAGCCCGTAGCCGTTGGGCGGGAACGACTTGGCCGGGGCCGTGTACTCCCACCCGTCCGCCAGCGTGTTGTCGTGGGGGAAGTCGCCCTGCCACACGTTGGCCATGTGGCGTCCCCCGGGCGTGAGCTCGTCGCCCCAGGCGAACTCGGCGCCGTCGAGGCCGCCACGGGCGGCCCGCTCCCACTCGGCCTCGGTGGGCAGGTCCCGGCCGGCCCACGCTGCGTAGGCCTGGACGTCGCTCCACGCCACGTGGACCACCGGGTGGTCGCCCGTGCCCTTGATCGAGCTCTGCGGCCCCCGGGGGTGGCGCCAGTCGGCGCCCGGCACCCAGGCCCACCACTCGTAGGCGTTGCGCAGGTCGACGGGGTGGCCGGGCCGGCGGAACACCGTCGACGCGGCCACCAGCAGCTCGGGGCGGGCGCCGGGGTAGTCGGCGGCATCGGGCACCTGCTCGGCGAGCGTCACATGCCCCGTCGCCTTGACGAACCGGGCGAACTCGTCGTTGGTCACCGTGCAGCGGTCGATCCAGAACCCCCCGACGCTCACGCGGCGCGCCGGCGCCTCCTCGGGGTAGTGGTCGTCCGAGCCCATCACGAACGCGCCGCCGGGCACCCACACCATGCCAGGGGCGGGCGGGTCGCCGGGGGGCCCGCCGGCCGACGCCGCGCTCGCCAAGGCCGACCTCGTGTCGTTGTCGCTCACGATCCGACCAGCCTGCCAGGCGGGGCACCGTCCGTCGTCACCCACCCGGGGTGAGCGATCCGGCTACCTCTCCGACGTAGGGTCTCGCTCGTGAGCGACGGCATCCCTGCCGCGCCGGTGCCGCACTCGCTGTTCGCGTCAGCCGGGGACGAACCACGGCGCCGCCGCGTCGACGACGCCGCCGTGCTCGGCCTGGCCGGGTTGGCGGTGCTCGGGGCCGCGCTGGCGGCCCAGGGGTCGACCACGGGCGCAGAGGAGGCCGTCGTCGCCCTCGACCGCCTGCTCGGGTGGCTCGACCCGCTGTGGGCCGTCGCCTACGCGGGTGCCGGCATCGTGTGCCTGGTCCTGGTCACCGCCGCGCTGGTGGCCCGCCGGCTGGCTCTGGCCCGCGACCTCGTGCTGGCCGGCGCCCTGGTCGTAGCCATCGGTGCCCTGCTCACCAGGGCGACCGACGGGCGCTGGCCGTCGTTCTCGGGTGCGCTCTGGGCCGAGGCCGACCCCACGTACCCGTCGCTGCGCCTGGCGCTCGTGACCGCGGTGGTCATGGTGGCCGGCCCCGACCTCACCCGGCCGATGCGCTACCTGGGCATCGTGGTGGTCTGCCTGTCGGCCGTCGGGTCGATCGTGGAGGGCGGCGCGTTCCCGGCGCATGTGCTCGGCGGTGCCGGCCTGGGGGTGGCCATCGCGGCGGCGGTGCGCCTCGCGTTCGGTTCGTCCGCCGGCTTCCCGCACGAGCGGCGGGTCGTGGCCGGGCTGGCGGCGCTGGGGGTCGAGGCCGCCGACGTGTGGCGCGACACGCACCAGCGGGGCGGCGTGGCCCGCTACCGGGCGGTCGACCTGGACGGCGAGTCGCTCAGCGTCGCCGTGTACGGGCGCGACGCCCGCGACACCCAGCTGTTCGCCCGGGCCTGGCGCACGCTCTGGTACCGCGATCCCGGCCCGGCTGCGTCGATCACGCGCCGCGAGCAGGTCGAGCACGAGGGCCTCATGCTGTTCGCGGCGGCGCGGGCGGGTGTGTCGGTCCCGTCGCTGGTGGTGGCGGGCCCGACGGTCAACGGCGACGCGCTGCTGGTCACCGACCAGCCGGACGCGCCGGCCCTGGCCTCGCTCGGCCCCGGCACCATCACGGACGCGCTGATCGACTGCGTGTGGGCGGCCGCGGCCGCCCTGCGATCCGCACGGATCGGGCACGGCCGGCTCAACGCCTGGTCGATGGTCGTCACCGACCACGGCGTGCTGGTGACCGACATGGCCGGCGCCCGGATCAACGCCGACGCCCCGGTGCTCGCCACCGACGTGGCCGAGCTGCTGGTCTCGTGCTCGCTGCTCGTGGGCGAGGACCAGACCGTGCGGGCCGCTCGTGCCGCGCTGGGCGACGACGCGTTGCACGAGGCCCTGCCCTACGTGCAGCGGGCCGCCCTCTCGCCTGGCCTGCGCGACGACGTCCGCACCGGCGACGTCGACGTGTCGCGGCTGCGCGAGCGAGTGGTCGCCGTGACCGGCGGCGAGATGCCCGAGGTGGCCGAGGTGCGGCGCGTCTCGCTGCGCGACGTCCTGCTGATGGCGCTCACCGCCGTGGCGGCCTACGCGCTGCTGGCGCAGATCGGCGACATCGGCCTCGACACGATCGCCGACGAGCTGACCGGGGCCAGCTGGAGCTGGGTGGTGCTCGCACTGGTGTTGGCCCAGCTCCCGTTGGTGTGCGACGCCACCGCCACGGTGGCGGCCGTGGGCCTGCCGTTGCCGATGGGGCCCACGACCGTGCTCCAGTCGGCCGTGAAGTTCATCAACCTCACGGTGCCCAGCGCGGCGGGGAAGATCGCCCTGACGATGCGGTTCCTCGAGCGCCAGGGCGTGGCGCGTTCGGTGGCGCTGACGCAGGGCTCGATCGACGGGTTGGCCGGGTTCGTGGTGCAGGCCCTCGTGCTCTTGGTGGTGGTGCCCATCGTCGACCTGGACGTGTCGCTCGACGAGGCCGACGCCGGGCCGCTGGTGTGGGCCGGCATCGCGGTGCTGGCGGCGGGGGCGGTTGCCGTCGTGGTCACCGCGCTGGTGCCGGCGTTGCGCCGGCGGGTGTGGCCGGTGGTCGAGGCCGCCGTGTCGAACGTCAAGGAGCTCGCCACGTCGCCGGATCGGCTGGTCCGCCTGGTCCTGGCCAATGTCGCCTCCCAGATCCTGTACGCGCTGGCGCTCGGCGCGTCGGTGCGGGCGTTCGGGGGCGAGGCGTCGCTGGCCGAGCTGCTGCTGATCAACACCGGCGTCTCACTCCTCAGCGGCCTGGTGCCCGTGCCCGGGGGCATCGGCGTCTCCGAGGCGGGCCTGACCGCCGGACTGGTGGCCGTCGGCATCGACGAGTCGGCGGCGCTGGCCGCCACGCTCACCCACCGCATGGTGACGTATTACCTGCCGCCGGTGTGGGGCTGGTTCGCGCTCCGCTGGCTGGGCCGGCACGGGTTCGTGTGAGGCGGTGGGTCGGTCGACCGCCGGGCCGCCGACGCACGGCGCGACGCCGCCACCGGGTCAGGTCGCCTGCGACTCCAGCTGCCGGATCATCGCCTCGAGCTTGCGCACCGAGACCTCCATGCCCGCGATCGGCAGGCCCGCCCCGCCGTCGAGGACCAGGTTCTGGCCGTTCATGTACGAGGCGTCGTCGGACGCGAGGAAGGCGAAAGCGCCGGCCACCTCGTCCATCTCCACGTGCCGTTGCAACGGGTGGCTGGCCAGGGCCTCGGCCAGCATGTCGGTCTGCTCCTCGAGCATGACGTTCAGCGGCGTGCGGATCATGCCCGTCGACACGGCGTTGCTCCGCACGGTGGGCCCGTACTCCGCCGCCACCGACCGGGTCAGGCTGAGCACGCCCGCCTTGGCCGCCGAGTAGGGCCCCTCGCCCTGCGGGGGTTGGAGCACGCCGCTGCACGACGCATGGTTCAGGATCACGCCGCCACCCCCGGCGAGGAACACGGGGAGCACCGCCCGTACGCCGTTGAACACGCTCACCAGATTGACGCGCAGCGAGCGATCGAACTCCTCGGGGCTGTAGTCCTTGAGTGGCTTGAGGGTGCCCTCGCCCACGTTGTTGACCAGGGTCGTGAGCCCGCCCAGCGCGTCCCGGGCCGTGGCGACGGCTCGCTCGAACGCCTCGGGATCGGTGACGTCGGCCTCGACGAAGTGGGCGCCGATGTCGCTCGCCGCGGCGCGACCGGCGTCCGCGTCGATGTCGACGATGGCGACACGCGCGCCCTCATCGCACAGACGCTCGGCGATCCGTCGACCGACCGACCGGCCGGCCCCGGTCACCACGACGCGCTTGTCGGCCAGCCCCCTCACCGGATCGTCCCCACTCCGGGGACGAGCGGAAGGTCGAGGGCGGTGACCCACCCCGGCGGCAGGTCGTTGACGGCGCCGACGGCGTTGAGGGCGCGGAGCCCGGTGGCGAGGCAACCGGCCGTGGCGGCGTCGCGCCCGCTGCCGTCGTCGAATCGGAAGGCCGTCTCCTGGGTGATCGACGGCGAGCCCTCGATGACGACGCGGTACACGTCGTCCTGGGTGCCCCGGGGCCAGTCGGGTGCGGCGGCGCGCCCCACCCGGTTGACGTGCTCGAGCTGGATGCGGGTCTCGCCCTTGTACACGCCGTTGATCGTGAAGTTGATGGCCGCGACCTCGCCGGGGTTGATCACGCCCTTGGCCGTGGTGATGGGCGTGTCGGTGACCCACTTGTCCCAGGTGGTCGTGATCTCGTCGAGCTCGATGCCGACGGCGTGGGCCATCATCGGCACGGTCGCGCCCCAGGCCATCACGAGTATGTCGGGGTGCTCGAGCATGGGCTTGAACTCGGGCGGGCGGCCGATGCCCATCTCGTTCTCGTAGTCGCCCTCGTAGTTGACGTAGTCGAGGATCTCGAGCGCCCGCACGACGCGCACCTCGCCGCACAGCCCCATGAGCGTCATGGGGAACAGGTCGTTGGCGAAGCCGGGGTCGATGCCGGTGGTGAAGCACGACGCCCCGCCGGCCTCGCAGGCCTCGGTGATCGGCTCGATCCAGTGGGGCGGGTTCTGGGCCATGGAGGGCCACACCCAGGGGGTCATGGCCGTCGAGCACACGTCGATGCCGGCCCGGAGGAACGCACCGATGACCCGCAGGTTGTCCGCCGGGTAGGCGGCCGTAGGCCCGTAGTGGACGAGCGCGTCCGGTTCGAGTGCGATCAGCGCGTCGACGTCGTCGGTGGCGGTGATGCCGACCGGGTCGAGCCCGCAGATCTCGCCGACGTCCCTGCCGACCTTGTCGGGGTTGTTGACACCGACGCCCACCAACTCGAACGCAGGGTGGGGGACGATCTCGGCGATCACCAGCTTCCCCACGAAGCCGGTGCCCCAGACGACGACTCGCTTGGCCATGAGGACCCCTCCTGCGGCTGACCTGGCGGTCAGCGCATCATCTCGCCGGCGTTGACCATGAGGTGCTGGCCGGTGACCGCCTTGGCGAAGTCCGAGGCGAAGAACATCACGACGTCGGCCACCTCGCCGTCCTCGGTCATGCGGCCCAGCGGGAAGTCGCCGACGATCCCGTCGAGGACCTCCTCCTCGGGGATGCCCTTGTGCTTCGCCTTACCCGTGACCAGCATCTCGACCGGCGGGCCCCACATCCACGACGGCACCACCATGTTGCAGCGGATGTTGTCGGCCCCCAGCTCGTCGGCCAGGTAGTACATGGCGGTGAGCAGGGCCCCCTTCGACGCGGCGTAACCCGCCTGGGGCATCGACGGCTTGAACATCGACTGCGAGCCGATGAGCACCACCGAGCCGCCGCCGCCGGCCTTCATCGCCTCGGCT
This sequence comes from uncultured Acidimicrobiales bacterium, assembly GCA_963735395.1. GTDB lineage: Bacteria > Actinomycetota > Acidimicrobiia > Acidimicrobiales > VFJN01 > ZC4RG19. The sequence continues at coordinate 793,119 of CAVTKV010000008.1, forward strand.
ACGGGGCGGAGGACGGTGAGGGCGCCGATCACGTTGGTCTCGAACGCCGAGCGCCAGTCGCCGAAATCGGTCTGGTGGAGCCCGCCGAACGCCATCTCGTAGGCGGCGACCTGCACGAGCGCGTCGACCGACCCGAAGCGGTCGGTCGCCAGGTCCACCAGGGCCACGCAGGCGTCCGGGTCGGTGATGTCGGTCTGGCGGGTGGCGATGCGCTCGCCCGACGGGTCGAGCTCGCCGGCGAGGGCATCGAGCGTGGCCTGGGTGCGGGCGGCCACGACGACGTTGGCACCCTCGCGGAGCGCGCTCGTCACGCACTCGCGGCCCAGCCCACCCCCGACGCCGGTGACGATGACGGTCTTCCCCTGGAGCATCACCGGCACTGTCTAGCCCAGAAGGTAGAACGCGTTCTACTTTGCGATGTCCGTCGCGGGTCAGGCTCGGCCGATGCCGGGCATGAAGCGTCCGACGCGCCGCGTGTAGCCGACGTACGTCTCACCGTGGACGGCGGCCAGGTACGGCTCCTCGACGCCACGCACCTGCAGCTCGAGGGCGACGACCAGCGCGGCCAGTCCGACGACGGCGATGATGTTGGGCACCATCAGGGTGAGGCCGACGGCCGTGACCAGCATCGCCGAGAAGATGGGGTTGCGGACCAGCTCGAACGCGCCGCCGGTCACAAGCTCGGTGCGTTCGCCCTCGTCGACGCCGATCCGCCAGGAGCTGCCCATCGAGAGCTGCGCGACCAGGGTGGCCACGACGCCGACGGTGGCGACCGTGGCCCCCAGCCAGCCGAGCCATCGAGCGTCGAGCGGGCCGAGGCGATCGAGGCCGGCGAGGGACGCGACGGGAGCGGCCACGCCGACGAGGAGGGCGACGGCGAACAGCACCCCGGCGCACCACTCGAGCGAGCCCGGCCGCCCACCCAGGCCCTTGAACCCGCTGTCGCCGGTGCGACGCAGGTGGATGAGCGTGCGCACGCCGAAGGCCAGCACGAACCACACCAGGTAGAGCGCGAGTGCGGCGACCGCCATCAGCCGTCCTCTCCGGTCGCACTCTGCTCGGCAGGGAATGTCGCCATGCGACGACAGTACAGGCACCGATGAATTCAGTCCAGGCTGACCTATGGCCCCGTTCGAGCGATGACCGCGCCACCGCCGAACCGTAGGATCGGCGCGACATGGCTTCGCGCCCGTCTGCCCCCGACCTGGACTGGGTGCTCCACGTCGACCTCGACGAGTTCATCGCCGCCGTCGAGATCGCCCGCCGGCCCGAGCTGCGCGGCAGGCCGGTGGTCGTCGGCGGGGCCGGCGACCCCACCCAACGCGCGGTCGTGGCGACGGCCTCGTACACCGCCAGAGAGTTCGGCATCCACTCGGGCATGCCGTTGCGGACCGCGGCGAGGCGCTGCCCCGACGCGGTGTTCCTGCCCTCGGACCCTCCGGCCTACGATGAGGTGTCCGAGCAGGTCATGGCCACGCTGCGCACGTTCGCGGTGGTCGAGGTCCTCGGGTGGGACGAGGCGTTCCTCGGCGCCCACACGGACGAGCCCGAGGTGCTCGCAGCCGACATCCAGCGAGCGGTGAAGGAGGCCACCGGGCTGTCGTGCTCGGTGGGCATCGGCGACAACAGGCTGCGGGCCAAGCTCGCCACCGGCTTCGCCAAGCCGGCCGGGATCTACCGGCTCACCCGGCACAACTGGGTGAGCGTCATGGCCGATCGGCCCACCGACGCGCTGTGGGGCATCGGCCGCCGCACCGCCCGGAAGCTGGCCGACGCCGGCGTGACCACGGTCGCCGAGCTGGCCGGCGCCGACCCGGCGGAGCTGGCGACGCGGTTCGGCCCCACGATGGGCCCGTGGTACCGGGCACTCGCCTTCGGCGCCGGCACGAGCGAGGTCAGCGACGAGCCGTATGTGCCGCGGTCTCGCAGCCGGGAGACCACCTTCCAGCAGAACGTCACCGACCGCTCCGAGCTCGACGAGCACCTGGTCGTGCTCGCCAGGCGGGTCGCGCAGGACGTCAGCGACGAGGGACGACCGGTCGTGCGGGTGGCGGTCAAGGTCCGGTTCGCGCCCTTCTTCACCCACACCCGCAGCATCGGTCTCGCGGCACCGACGAGCGACGCCGACGAGATCGAACGCGGGGCGCTGGCCGCGCTGGACCGGTTCGACCACGGCCGCCCGGTCCGCCTCCTCGGCGTGCGGGTCGAGTTCGACGGGACGAGGTGACCGCTCCGCGGCCGGCGCTCAGGATCGGACGTCGGGGGCGTCGGCCCGGTCGCCCAGGGCGAGCAGCGTGGTGCGGAGCAGGCGGGCCAGGTCACGCTGTTGACGGGGCGAGAGGGCGGCCAGGATCTCGCGCTCGGTCGCCATGTGGCTGTCGACCACCTGCTCGACCAGGTCGAGGCCCCGCGGGGTGAGCCGCACGATGACCTTGCGCCGATCGTCGGCGCGTGCACGCTCGACGAGCCCCCGTTGCTCGAGGCGGTCGATGCGGTTGGTGATCGCGCCGGTCGTGACCATCGTCTGACGCACCAGGTCGCCGGCAGTGAGCGCGTAGGGCTCGCCCGTTCGGCGCAGCGTCGCCAGCACGTCGTACATCCAGCTCTCGATGCCGTGACGAGCGAAGTTCTCGGCCAGGCGCCGGTCCGCCAGCCGTGACAGCCGCGACACGCGCCCGATCACCTCGATCGGCGATACGTCGATGTCGGGGCGAACGGCGTTCCACTGACTCGTGATCCGGTCGACCGCATCGTGGTCCCGCCGGGGCACGGCGGAACTGTACCGGCACATGGGTTGATGTTCATTATCTCAACATTAAGCTACTGAACATGAAGGCAAGATCGGGTGCGGTCGCGACGGCGTGGACGACGGCGGGCACCGTGCTGGCGCCGATCTCGTGGGGCACCAGCTACGTCACGATCACCGAGCTGCTTCCCGACGACCGCCCGCTCCTCGTGGCCACGATGCGCGTCGTTCCCTCCGGCCTGGTGCTGCTGGTCGCCGGCGCCGTGGCGTCGCGGTGGCGGCCACGAGGTGCGGAGTGGTGGCGCACCGCGATGCTCGCCGTGTTCAACTTCGGCATCTTCTTCCCGCTGCTCGTCGCCGCGGTCTACCGGCTGCCCGGCGGCGTGGCGGCCGCCGTGGGGGGCCTGCAACCCCTCCTCGTCGCCGCGCTGTCCTGGCCGATCACCGGGCGCAGGCCCCGGGCCCTGGACCTTGCCGTCGGATGTGTCGCCGCGCTGGGTGTCGGGTTGGTCGTGATCCGCCCGGGGGCCGACCTCGATCCCGTCGGCGTGCTTGCCGCCGTCGGCGCCAACCTGTCGTTCGCCACCGGGGTGGTGCTCACCAAGCGACATCCGACGCCGTCGAACCGGCTGGCGGCGACGGGCTGGCAGCTGCTCATGGGCGGCGTGGTCCTCGTGCCGCTCACGGCCATCGTCGAGGGCGCGCCGCCGCCGCTGACCGGGGGCGACGTCGCCGGGTTCGCCTACCTCAGCCTGATCGGCACGGCTCTGGCCTTCGTGCTCTGGTTCAACGGCATCCGCCGCCTGCCGGCCGCGGCGCCGCCACTCCTGGGCCTGGCGGCCCCCGTCACCGGGGCGTTGCTGGGCTGGGCCATCCTCGGCGAGTCGCTGTCGCCGCTGCAGCTCACCGGGTTCGCCGTCACGCTCGGCGCCATCGCCTACGGCGCCACGCTCTCAGACGACCACGAGTGCCACGTCGATGTTGCCGCGGGTGGCGTTGGAGTACGGACAGACCTGGTGGGCCTTGGCCACCACGGCCTCGGCCGTGTCCCGATCAGCCGCCGGGACGCTCACGTCCAGCTCCACGGCGAGGCCGAACCCGCCATTGTCCAGGGTGCCGATCGAGACGGTCGCTGACACCTCGGTGCCGGTCGTGTCGACACCGTCCTGAGCCGCGACGAGCCGGAGGGCCGAGTGGAAGCACGCGGCGTAGCCGGCGGCGAACAGCTGCTCGGGGTTCGTCGCGCCGCCCGCCCCGCCCATCTCCTTGGGGATGCGTACGTCGGCATCGACAAGGCCGTCGTCGGACTGGACATGACCGTTGCGGCCGTCGCCGGTGGCGTGGGCCGTGGTGGAGTAGAGCGCCTGCATGACACGTTTATATCCCGCAGCACCTGGCGACGCTCCCCCGATCGCGTTCGCCCGACGACCAGGTGACCGCCCGCGTGTTCATATACTTGATCCATGCCCGACGCTCGCGTCGCCACCACAGCCACGCCGACACGGCTGGACGGAGAGACCAGGACCCGCCGTTCAACCCATGCCTGACGCGCATCACCGACGAGGGGGTCGCACGGCTGCGCCAGCGCATCGGCGTCGCCCGCCCACACACCGCGCCGCCCGCACTACCTGGTCCCGAACGAGGACGCCTTCCGCCACGTCGCCGAGGCCTACGGCGACGACAACCCGCTGTGGTGCGACCCGTCCTACGGCGAGACGACCCGGTGGGGCGGGCCCATCGCTCCGCCCGCACCTGGTGGGCGGCGACACGCTGATCGGCGAGGACGAGGTGACCCGGCTCGAGGGCGAGACCCGCGGCGCTGATGAAGGGCGACCCGCTCGGCGGGGTGCACGCCTTCTACTCGGGGTCGTTCCGCGAGTGGTGGAACCCGCTGCGCCCGGGCACCCGCGTCAGCCGGCGCAACGCCCTGGTCGGGGTGCACGACAAGGACGGCGAGTTCGCCGGTCGTGCCGTGCACGAGTGGTTCGGCGAGGTGTTCGCCGCCGCCGGCGGGCCGGTCCTGTCCGGCCAGTACCGACTGATGATCCGGGCCGAGCGGGACAAGGCGACCGAGCGCAAGGTCGAACGACGAGATCGAGATCCGCCCGTACACCGACGATGAGATCGCCGCCATCGACGACGCCGTGGCCGGCGAGCGCGAGCGGCGCCGGGGCGCCGAGCCCGCGCTGGTGGGAGGACGTCGACGAGGGCGACGAGGTCGGCCCGCTGGTCAAGGGCCCGATGCGGGTCACCGACATGGTCGTGTGGCACACCGGGGTGGGCATGGGCCTGTACGGCGTCGAAGGCCCTGCGGCTGGCGTACGACCAGCGCCGGCGCATGCCGCGCTTCTTCAAGCCCGACGAGCTGAACATCCCCGACGTGCAGCAGCGCGTGCACTGGGATCCCGAGTGGGCGCGCGCGGCCGGCAACCCGACCACCTACGACTACGGGCGCATGCGCGAGACCTGGCTGATCCACCTGTGCACCGACTGGATGGGCGACGACGCCTGGCTGTGGAAGCTCGACTGCCAGTTCCGCAAGTTCAACTACGTCGGTGACACCCACTGGATGCGGGGCCGCGTGACCCGCAAGTACCTGGCCGAGGGCGACCGACCCGCCGTCGACCTCGACGTGTGGGGCGAGAACCAGCGGGGCGAGACCACCACGCCCGGCCACGCCACGATCCTGCTGCCCTCGCGGGAGCACGGCCCGGTGCGGCTGCCCGACCCGCCCGGCGGGGCAACCACCTGCCAGGAGGCGCTCGACGCGCTCGCCGAGCGGTTCGCGGCCGAGGAGGCCGGGTGAAGCCCTACCCGCGCCGCCCCACGCCGGTCTCGTCGTCGAGCCACGACGGTCCGGTGCTGCGCGTCCGCCTCGACCGCCCCGAGCGGCGCAACAGCCTGACCGACCCGATCGTCTACGCACTGGTCGACATCGTCGACGCCGCCGGCAGCGACGAGGCGGTGCGGGTCGATCCACCTGAGCGGGTCGGGCGACCACTTCTGCTCCGGGTTCGACCTCGGCGAGCGCGACGCCGGGGCCCGAGCGGCCCACGGGTGGGCTCGATCCACCGGCGCATGAACGGGCACGTGAACCGGCTGATCCCGGCCATGCTCACCACCCAGACGCCGATCGTGTGCACCGCGCCCGGCTGGGTCATCGGCCTGGGCCTCGACCTGGCGCTCGCCGCCGACTTCACGATCGTCGCCGACGACGCCCGCCTGTGGGCGCCGTTCACGACGTTCGGGTTCACGCCCGACAGCGGTGCCTCGTGGCTGATCCCCCGACTGGCCGGCGTGGCCCGGGCCAAGGAGATGCTGCTGCTCGGCACCAAGGTCACCGGCGCCGACGCGGCGGCGTGGGGCCTGGTCCACCGGGCCGTGCCCGCCGCCGAGCTCGAGGCCGCCGGCGACGAGCTCGTCGCCCGGCTGGCGGCGGCGCCCACCGTCGCACTCGGGCCTGACCAAGCTGCTCGTCCACCGCGGTCTCACCGCCGACATCGACCGCCACCTCGCCGACGAGGCGTGGGCCATGGAGGTGTCCAGCCGCTCCGACGACTTCAAGGAGCACGGCCGGGCCGCCCGCGACAAGCGCGACCCCCACTACCGAGGACGTTGAGCGGGCACCGACGTCATCCGGTGCCACCAGGCGGGTCGGCGGGCAAGCGTGCGGCCCAGCGGGGCTCGCGGTGCTCGGCGAAGGCGAGCGGCCCCTCCTCCTGGTCGGGATGACCCCACATCGACGTCAGCTCCGCCGCGCCCGCCCGGCATGCGTCGGTCAGCCCCAGCTCGAACGCGGCCCACAGCGCCCGCTTGGTGGCCGCCATGGCCGCCGGGGAGTTGCGGGCGATCCGGCCGGCCAGCTCGCGGGCGGCGTCCAGCAGCCGCTCGGGGGCGACGACCTCGCTCACCAGCCCCAGGTCGAGCGCCCGTTGCGCGGGAATGCGCTCGTGCCGGCCGACGAGCGCCATGCGCATCACCGCCTCGGCCGGGATCTTGCGCATCAGGGCGATGGCCTCGAACGCCGTGACCTGGCCGAGCGAGACGTGGGGATCGAGGAACGAGGCGCGGGACGAGGCGATGACCACGTCGGCGTCGGCCACGAAGTGCAGGCCGCCGCCGGCGCACACCCCGTTGACGGCGGCGATCACCGGTGTCTGCACCCCGTTGTGCCAGGCACTGAGGCGCAGCTCGGCCTGCCGGGTGCGGCGCGACTGCTCGCGCAGCGCCTCCGGGTCGCGGCTGAGCTGCACGACGTCGAGGCCCGTCTGGAAGGCGGGGCCTTCGCCCGTGTTGACGATGACCTTCACCCGGTCGTCGGCGTCGAGCTCGCGCCAGGCCGCCTCCAGCTCGTCCAGCATCAGTGCGTCCATGGCGTTGCCCACGTCGGGACGGGCGAAGACCAGCCAGCCGATGTCGACCGTCGCGCTCGACGCGCAGCCTGGCGTAGCTCACGGCGCGATCACGCCGACGTCGGTGGGATGCACACGCGCTCCTGGCAGTTCGGCTCCGCTCGCGGACTATAGACAGTCCCCACCTCACCGGCGCCCCGGCGTTCAGAGGAGGCCGAGCTCGTCGAGGCGTCTGAGCGCCTCGATGCGGTTGCGGGCGCCGAGCTTGGTGAGGGCGCTCTGCACGTAGGTCTTGACGGTGTTGCGGGTGAGCCCGAGGGCGGTGGCGATCTCGGGGTTCGTCTCGCCCATGGAGATGTGTCGGAGGATGTCGTACTCCCGCCGCGTGAGCGCGCACTGCCGCAGCCTGCGGGTGAGCTGCTGGCTGACCTCGCCGGGGCCGGGGCCGGTGTCCGAGGACAGTGTCTCGCCGGTGGCGACACGGCGGATCACGTCGACCAGGTCCGCGCGGTCGACGTCCTTGAGCACGACGGCCTGTGCGCCGGCCGCGAGGGCCGGCTCGACCGCGGCATGGTCCGGATAGGCGGTGAACAGGACGATCTTGGCGGCGGGTGCGCCCCGGAGGATGCCGTGGATCACCTCGGGCCCCAGCATGTCGGGCAGGCGGAGATCGAGCAGGACCACGTCGGGTTGGGTCTGCTCGGCGAGGGTCACGGCCTCGCGGCCGGTGCGCGCGTAGGCGGCGAGCGTGATCCACGACGTGCTGTCCACGAGATGGCGCACCCCGTCCAGGACGATGGGGTGGTCGTCGACGACCAGGACGCTGACCGTGCCCGTCATCGGATCACGTGGGGACCCACGCCCGGACGGTGACCCCGCCGTCGTCGTTCCTGCCGACGGTCAGGTAGCCACCGACGCGACCCAGCCGATCGGTCGCCGCCGCCAGGCCCAAGCCGGGCCGATCGTGCCAGTCGGCGGGCGGCCCGACGCCGTCGTCGTACACCGCCACCGTGGCCCCCTCGCGCGTGCGGAAGACGCTCACCAGCACCGAGCTGGCTCCGGCATGCTTCTCGACGTTCAGCAGGGCCTCACGAACGGCCGCGGCGAGCGCCCCGGTGCGCGAGGCATGGAGCGGCGGCAGGTCGTCGAGCACCAGCAACCGGGTGGCGATGCCGGTGCGCTCCTCGAAGCTGCGGCAGTCGGCACGGAGCGCGACCGCGAGCGCCACCGAGTCGGGGGGTGCGTGGAGCGCCTGGAGCGACTCGCGGAACACGGCGGCCGCCTCGGCGGCCTGCCGTTCGATCGTCTCGAGCTGCGCCTGCAGGTCGGGATGATCGGCGAACTCGTCGCCCAGCTTGCGGACGCCGGCGCCGATGGTGAACAGCATCGCCCCCACGGTGTCGTGGAGCTGCAGCGCCACCCGGCGCCGCTCCTCGTGCACCGCGACCTCGGCACTGTGGCGAGCCCGCTCGGCGACGATCGCGGCGTTGGCCGCTCGCGATGCCGCCGCCTCGAGCGCTGCGACCGCGAGGTCGCTGTAGCTGCCCTCGGCCCGATCGGCTGCGTAGAGGACTCCGAGCCGGCGGCCGGCGTGGACCAGCGGGACCCCGACCATCCCCTTGACGCCCTCACGGTCGGCGTGGGCGCTGAAGGGGCGGGTCAGGCCCTCGCCCACGGAGTAGTTGGCCACCCACTGGGGCCGCCCGGTCTGCAACACGCGGGCGGCGAGCCCGATCCCCGGCGGGACGACCAGACCGTCGACGGCGTCGGTCCGTGCCCGGACCGCGTGGCCCAACACGATGTTGCCGGTGGGGTCGAGCTCGCCGATCCAGGCGACGTCGATGCCGATCTCGTCGGGGAGGCGGTCGAGGATCGAACGGAATGCGGTACGCCGGTCGAGCAGGCTGAGGACCTGGGCGTAGTCGTCGTCCAGCTCGAGCAGCACGTCAGCAGGCGCCCACGCCGGAGGTCGACGGCGTCTGGCCATCACGGGCATGCTACGCCGGGCCTGCAAGCAACCATGCGGACATGGTGCGCCAGCGCCCCCGGGGTAGCCACCTCCCATTGACCGTCTCCGCGTGGAGACCCCCCGAAGGGAGGTCTCCGTCGGCAGCTACCGTGACCGCGGTCACCCCTTCATCCTGACCGGCATGTTGTCGGTGAGGGGGCTCGAGGTCAGTTACGGCGGCGTCCGTGCGCTCCGGGGCGTGTCGGTCGACGTGCCGGACCGCGGCGTCGTGGCCGTGCTCGGAAGCAACGGTGCGGGCAAGTCGACCCTGCTGCGGGCCGTGTCGGGCAACCTGCGCGGCGTCGGTGGTGCCATCGACGCCGGCACGATCGACCTCGACGGGCGGCGCCTGGACGGGCGGTCGCCGGCCACGATCGTGGGCGAGGGCGTGGTGCAGGTCCCCGAAGGGCGGCAGATCTTCACCCGCCTGACCGTGGACGAGAACCTCCGCATCGGCGCGTTCAGCCGGAGGGACCGCGTGGCCAAGGCCACGACCCGGGCGCGCGTCCACGAGCTGTTCCCGATCCTGCACGACCGACGCCACGAGCCGGCGGGACTGCTCTCCGGGGGCCAGCAACAGATGTTGGCCATCGGGCGGGCGCTGATGGCGTCGCCGCGGCTGCTCCTGTTGGACGAACCATCGCTCGGGCTGGCACCGCAGATCGTCGCCCGCATCGGCCAGGTCATCCGGACGATCAACCGCCAGGGCACCGCAGTGCTGCTGGTCGAGCAGAACGCCGTCATGGCGCTGCGGGTGGCCACGCACGCCGTCGTGCTCACCGTGGGCGAGGTGTCGTTGAGCGGGACGGCCGCCGAGCTCGCTCGCGACGAGCGCATCCGCAAGCTCTACCTGGGGGGCGCCGAGTCCACGGCCGGCGTCGTCCGGTCGCTCGCCGGAGCGCGCGCCGACCGGAGGCAGCTGGGCCGGTGGGTCGGATGACGGCGCCAGCCACCCGCGCCGACGGCCCCGCGGCCGGTCTGCAGATCGACTCGGTCACGATGCGGTTCGCAGGCGTGACTGCGCTCGACGGAGTGTCGCTCGGGGTGGCGCCCGCCTCGGTCCACGCGGTCATCGGGCCCAACGGGGCCGGCAAGTCGACCCTGTTCAACGTCGTGTCCGGCGTCTACAGGCCGGTGCTCGGCTCGGTGCGGTTCGCCGGCCACGAGCTGGTCGGGCGGCGCCCGCACGAGATCGCCCGCCTCGGCGTGGCCCGGGCCTTCCAGAACGTCGCCCTGTACCCGCAGGCGACGGTCGAGGAGAACCTGCTGCTCGGCCGGCACCACCTGACCCGCGCCGGGTTCGTCGCCTGCGGCCTGCGGCTCCGCTCGGCCCGCCACGAAGAGCGCCGCCACCGGGCCCGCGTCACGGAGATCGCCGATTTCCTCGGGATCTGGCCGCTCCTGCGCGTGCCCGCCGGGGAGCTGTCGCAGGGCGACCAGAAGAAGGTCGACATCGCCCGGGCGTTGTGCGTCGAACCGTCGCTGCTCCTGCTCGACGAACCGGTCGCGGGCATGAGCGCCCACGAGACGCACGAGGTGGGCGAGATGATCCGCGACATCCGGGCCGCCTTCGAGATCCCCGTCCTGCTCGTCGAACACGACATGGGGTTGGTGATGGAGATCGCCGATCGGGTGACGGTCCTGGACTTCGGCCGGGTGATCGCGGATGGCACGCCGAGCGAGATGCAGGGCGACCCGGACGTGATCCGGGCCTACCTCGGGACCGGGGACGACGAGCCCCGGATGGGAGTGCACTGATGGAGAAGCTCCTGCAGCTGCTGTTCAGCGGGGTGGCGCTGGGCGCGGTCTACGCCCTGCTCGCGCTCGGGTTCGTGGTGGTCTTCAAGGCGACCCAGGTGGTCAACTTCGCCCACGCCGGGCTGCTGATGGTGGGCACCTACTGCGTCGCACGGTTTCGCACCGTGGACGGGTGGGCGTTCCCGGTGGCACTGCTGGGTGGCATCGCCGTCGCCGTGATCGTGGCGGTCCTGGTGGAGCGGGTGTTCGTGCGCCCGGTCGTACGACGGTCGATCGTCGCCGTCGCCATCATGACCATCGGCATCGACGTGGTGCTGCAGACCGAGGTCACCCGCCGCCTCGGCATCGACATCCTGCCCGTGGGCGACCCGTGGCAGAGCGCGACGGTCGACATCCTCGGCATCACCGTTCCCCAGACGCGCGTCGCCGCGCTGCTGGTGGCGCTGGTGCTGCTCGCCGGCTTCTTCGCCTGGTCGAAGTTCTCGGACTGGGGGATCGCCATGCGGGCGAGCGCCGAGAACCACCGCACCGCCGAGCTGATGGGGGTGCGGCTCGGGCGGGTGTCGGCGATCGTGTGGGTGATCGCCGCGGTGCTGGCGGTGCTGGCCGGGGTGTTCCTCGCCGCCTTCCCCTCGCCCGGCGTATCGCCGACGACCTCGGCGGCCGCGCTGCGGGCCTTCCCCGCGGCCATCCTCGGCGGCCTCGACTCGACCGGGGGCGCCATCGTGGGCGGCCTGCTCATCGGGCTGGCCGAGACCCTGACCCAGGGCTACCAGGATCAGCTCTCCTTCCTCGGCGAGGGGTTCTCCGCGGTCATGCCCTACGTCGTCATGGTGGGTGTCCTGCTCGTCCGCCCGACCGGCCTCTTCGGTGCGACGGAGGCGACCCGTGTCTGACGCCACCACGCTCGTCGCCCGCCTCGGTCTGCTCGTCGCGGGGCTGGTCGCACCCTTCTACCTCGACGTGTTCTGGCTGCAGGTCGGCGTCTTCGCCTTCGCGGCCATGGTCGCCGCCCTCGGGCTGAACCTGCTGGTGGGCGACGCGGGCCAGCTGTCGCTGGCGCACTCGTTCTTCATCGCCGTCGGCGCCTACGGCTACACCTTCTTCGCCTCGCCGTCGCAGCCGGCGGGCGCGGACACCCCGGTGGGTTGGGGCCTGCCGCCGCTCGTGGCCGTGGCACTCGCCGTCGTCGCCGCGGGAGTGGCGGGCCTGCTGTTCAGCCCGATCGCCGCACGCCTCCGCGGCATCTACCTCGGGGTGGCCTCGCTGGGGCTGGTGTTCCTCTGCCAGCACCTGCTGGTCAACGCCGAGCCCATCACCGGCGGGTTCAACGGCCGTGACGTCCCACCGCTCACGCTGTTCGGGTTCAGCCTCGACGACGTCCCCGGCGAGACCCTCCACGTCCTCGGCGTGCCGTTCACCCGGATGGAGAAGCTGTGGTACGTCGGGCTGGTCGTCGCCGCGCTGGCGTGGATCTTCTGCCGCAACCTGAGCTCCAGCCGGGCCGGGCGGGCGATGCACGCGGTGCGTGACGGCGAGGTCGCCGCCTCGGTGATGGGCGTGCACGTCACCCGGTTCAAGGGCCGCGCCTTCCTCGTGTCGTCCATGCTCGCCGGCCTGGGCGGCGTGTTGTTGGCGCTGGCGTTCCGCCACATCGTGCCCGAGACCTTCGGCGTGCTGCTGGCGATCGAGTACCTGGCCATGATCGTCATCGGCGGCGTCGGCTCGCCCAGCGGCACCCTGGCCGGCGCCCTGTTCGTCTCGTCCCTGCCGGTCGTCCTGCAGCGCTACAGCGACGCGCTGCCGTTCGTGGCGGAGACATCCGCCGGGGGCGGCATGACCGCCGGCGTCGCCGCGCGCTTCTGCTACGGCGCCGCCATCGTCGTGATCCTCCTGGTGGAGCCGGGCGGTCTCGCCGCGCTCGCCCGGCGGGCCCGGCGGCGGGTGGCCAGCGGATCGAGCGGGCCCGTCGCGCGTCCCGTGCCCGTGCCCGCGGTCGAGGCGGTGGGCGACGACGTCGCCGCCACCAGCCCCAGTTAGCGCACGCACCTCACGCTTCCAAGGAGAGAACCCATGTCCAGTCCTTCTGTCCCACGTGTTCCCCGCCGCCTGCTGGTGTGGCTCACGGCCACCCTCGTCATCGCGGCCGCCGCCGCATGCTCGACCAAGGACGACGACTCGTCCGCGACGGGCGGCAGCGGCGGCGATGCCGGTGCCACGTCGCTCGAGACCGGCCCCGGTGTCACCGACGACACGATCACGCTGGGTGTGCTCACCGACCAGTCCGGCCCGTTCGCCGGAGCGTCGAGGGGCATCGCCCAGGGACGCCAGCTGTTCTGGGATGCCCGCAACGCCGAGGGCGGCGTGTGCGACCGCACCGTGGAGTTCACGGTCACCGACCACGCCTACAACGCCCAGAACGCCACGACGCTCTACGCGGACATGCAGCCCGACGTCCTCGCGTTCGACGAGCTGCTCGGGTCGCCCATGATCGATGCGCTGCTACCCAGCATCGACCAGGACGGCATGCTGACGATGGCGGTGTCGTTCTCGTCGAGCGTGCTCGACAGCCCGTCCATGGTGGTCACCGGCACCACCTACGACGTCGAGATGATCAACGCCATCCAGTGGCTGCTCGACGAGGGCCGCATCGCCGAGGGAGACACGGTCGGCCACATCTACCTCGAGGGCGACTACGGCGAGAACGCGCTGGCCGGCGCGCGAGTACGCAGCCGACGAGCTCGGCGTGGAGATCGCCGAGCAGAAGGTCCAGCCCACCGACACCGACCTCACCGCGGCGGTGACCGCGCTGGAGGACGCCGGCGCCGGCGTCGTGCTGCTGACCACCACCCCGCCCCAGGCTGCCTCGGCCGTCGCCGTGGCCCAGGCCAACGGGCTCGACCTGACCTTCGTCGGGTCGAATCCCTCGTTCAGCCCGGCGCTGCTCGCCAGCCCGGCGGCCGAGGCGTTGCAGGCGTCCTATCTCATGGTGTCGTCGATCGCCCCCTACGCCAGCGAAGCGGCCGGGCCGACCGGTGTGCGTGATGCGTTCGCCACCGAGTTCGCCGGCGAGACGCCGACGCACTTCGTGATGTACGGCTACGCCCAGGGCGAGCTGATGGCCCAGATCCTCGAGACCGCCTGCGAGAACGGTGCGCTGACCCGTCCCGGGCTCCAGGAGGCCTTCCAGAGCCTCGACGACGTCGACACGCGCGGCTTGATGGCGCCCATGGACTTCAGCGACCCGGGCCAGCCGCCCGCCCGCGAGGTCCTCATCCTCAGGCCCGACGCCGGCGTCGACGGGGGCCTGACCGAGGTGCAGGGCCTGTTCGCCTCCCCGCTCGCCACCGACTTCCAGCTCGGCACCTGAACCCCCGGGTGCCGTGGCGGTGGTGCCGCCGCGCCGTCATCGGCGGCGCCACCGCCTCGACCACCAGTCGACGATCGATCCCCGACGAAAGGACCGGGCCGTGCGTGGCCTCATGCAGGACTTCCCGTTGACGCTGCCGCATCTCTTCGAGCGGGCCGAGCGTCTCTACGCCGACAAGGAGGTGGTCACGGTCACCGCCACCGGCCGCGACCGCCTCACCTACGGCGCCTGGGCAGACCGGGCCCGACGGCTCGGCGGTGTGCTCGAGGCGTTGGGCGTCAGCCCCGAGGGCCGGGTCGGCACGTTCGCGTGGAACACCGCCCGCCACCTCGAGCTCTACTTCGCCGCCCCCTGCACCGGGCGGGTGCTGCACACCCTCAACATCCGGCTGTCCCCCGAGCAGCTCGTCTACGTGGTCAACCACGCGGAGGACGAGGTCGTGTTCGTCGACCGGTCGCTCGCTCACCTGCTGTTCCCGCTGGTGCCGGAGCTCACGACCGTCAAGCACCTGGTGGTGATCGACGACGGCGCGGGCGACGTCCCAGCGGTCGACGCAGGCCCTGAGGTCCACGACTACGAGATGCTGCTCGCCGCCGCCACGCCCACCGGGTTCGCCGTCGACGACGAGCAACGAGCCGCGTCGATGTGTTACACGAGCGGCACCACGGGCAACCCCAAGGGCGTCGTCTACACCCACCGCTCCTCGGTGCTCCACACCCTCGGGGTCATGGCCGCGGGCAGCCTCGCGATCCAGGAGACGGACCGGGTCCTGCCGGTCGTCCCCATGTTCCACGCCAACGCCTGGGGCCTGGCCCACGCGGCGGTCGCAGCCGGGGCATCGCTGGTCATGCCCGGGCCCGACCTCTCGCCCGGCGCGGTCGCGGACCTCATGGCGTCCGAGCAGGTCACCGTGGCGGCCGGGGTGCCCACCATCTGGATGGGGGCGCTCCCCGAGCTGGAGGGTCGCGACACGAGCAGCCTGCGCAGCATCGTGTGCGGGGGCTCGGCGGTGCCCCGGGCGCTGTCCGACGCCTACGAGGCCGCCGTCGGGCTGCCCATACTCCAGGCCTGGGGCATGACGGAGACGAGCCCCCTCGGCACGGTCTGCCACATCAAGTCGACCCTCGACGCCGCCCTCGACGACGACGACCGGGCCGACCTGCGCACCAGCGTGGGCCAGCCCGTGGTGGGCGTCGAGGCGCGCATCACCCGCCCCGACGGGGCCACGCCGGGCGAGCCGCTGCCGTGGGACGGCGGCACCGCCGGCGAGCTCCAGGTCCGAGGCCCGTGGATCGCGGCCGGGTACCACGACGACCACCGCTCATCTGACTCGTTCACGAGCGACGGGTGGCTCAGGACAGGCGACATCGCCACCATCGACCCGCACGGCTACATCCGCCTCGTCGACCGCGCCAAGGACGTGATCAAGTCGGGCGGAGAGTGGATCAGCTCGGTCGAGCTCGAGAACGAGCTCATGGCCCACGCCCAGGTGGCCGAGGCCGCCGTCGTCGGCGTCGCCGACCCGAAGTGGGGCGAGCGGCCCGTCGCCTGCGTCGTCCTCCACACCACCGCGGCGCCGACCCCCGAGACGAAGCTCGACCTGCTCGCCTTCCTCGACGGGCGGGTGCCCCGGTGGTGGCTGCCCGACGAGGTCGTGTTCCTCGACGCGATCCCCAAGACCTCGGTCGGCAAGTTCTCGAAGAAGGACCTGCGCGAGCAGCTCGCCGCGTCCCACGGGTTCGGGCGATGACGGTGGTCGAGGGCCCGCCCGCCTCCCGTCCCACCCCACCCGGTCCGTTCGACCGCGACGACCCGCCCGTCCTCGGCGCCAACCCGTTCGTCGGCCTCACGGGGCGGCAGGTCGGCGCCGCGCTGGGCCGGCTCGTGGGTCGGGTCGCCGTCGAACCCGGCGTGGTCGTGAACAACGCCGTGGAGACGGGCCGCCAGCTCGTCGACGTGGCGCTCGGACGCAGCGACCGGGCCCCGGACCCGTCGGACAAGCGGTTCGTCGACCCGGCCTGGGCGAGCAACCCCGCCTACCACCGTCTCCTGCAGGCGTACCTCGTCGAGCGCGACGCGCTGGTCCGCCTGATCGACGAGGTGGGCCTCGACAACAAGAGCCGCGAACGGGCGCACTTCGCGCTGTCGCTCGTCACCGAGGCGGCCGCCCCCACCAACACGCTCCTCGGCAACCCGAGCGCGCTGGCGAAGGCGTGGCAGACGCGCGGGCAGAGCCTCGTCGCTGGGCTGCGCCACTTCCGTCACGACCTCCGCCACAACCTCGGCATGCCGTCCATGGTCGACACCCGGCCGTTCAAGGTCGGTGAGAACCTCGCCGTGACACCCGGGGAGGTGATCCATCGCAGCGAGCTGTTCGAGCTCATCCAGTACTCGCCCGCGGGTACTCGAACCCACAGGCGGCCGCTCGTCGCCATCCCGCCGCAGATCAACAAGTACTACATCTCCGACCTCGCCCCGGACCGCAGCTTCGTCGAGCACGCCGTCGGCGCCGGCATCCCCTACTTCGCCATCAGCTGGCGGAACCCGACGCCGGCCCAGCGCGACTGGGACCTCGCCACCTACGTGTCCGCCTGCAAGGAGGCCATCGAGGTCGCCTGCGACGTCAGCGCGACCAACGATGCGAACGTCGCGGGGATGTGCGCCGGCGGCATCACGCTGGCCTGCCTGCTCGGTCACCTCGCCGCCACCGGCGAGACGCTGGTCAACTCGGCGACCTTCATGGTCGCCGGGCTCGACACCTCCAGCGAGTCCACGGTCGGCCTCCTCACCTCGCGGGCGTCGATCGAAGCGGCCCGCAGCCGCTCACAGCGCCGGGGCGTGCTCGACGGTCACGACCTCGGCCGGCTGTTCGCGTGGCTGCGGCCCAACGACCTGGTCTGGAACTACTGGGTCAACAACTACCTGCTCGGCCAGAACCCGCCCGCCTTCGACATCCTCTACTGGAACGCGGACACCACCAACCTGACGGCGGCGCTGCACTCGGACTTCCTCGACCTGCTCAGCTCCAACGGGCTGGCCAGCCCCGGGTCGGTCGAGGTGCTCGGCACGCCGATCGACCTGCGGAAGGTGACGTGCGACGCCTACGTGGTGGCCGGCGCCACCGACCACATCATCCCGTGGACCGGTGCCTACGAGACGACACAGATGCTGGGCGGCGACAGCGAGTTCGTGCTGGGCGCGAGCGGGCACATCCAGGCCATCGTCAACCCGCCGGGGAGCCGGAGGTCGAGGTTCATGACCCATCCCGGGCCGCCGCCGCCCGATCCCCTCGAGCTGGCGCGCCGGCGCCACCACGAACGACGGGAGCTGGTGGGACCACTGGCTGCGGTGGCTCGGCGACCGCTCGGGCGACGAGCGCCGAGCCCCCGCCAAGCTGGGCAACCGCCGCCACCCGCCCATCGAGGCCGCGCCCGGCCGGTACGTCCACCTGTGACGGCCCGGCGCCGGCGATGAAGCGTCTCCTCACGTTCGTCCAGGTCGACGGCCACCTGCTCAGGGTGTCGATCCGGGGCGAGGGGCGGCCGCTGCTCCTCGTCATGGGCCTGGGCGGGAACATCGAGATGTGGGACCCGCTCGAACGGGCCCTCAACCGCCACGACATCCAGACCATCGCCTATGACGCATCCGGGACCGGCCACTCACCGTCCCGGCTCGTGCCGCAGCGGATGCCCGGGCTCGCCCGGCAGGCTGCGCACCTGCTCGACGCTCTCGGCCACCCCCACGCCGATGTCCTCGGCGTGTCGTTCGGCGGCGCGGTGGCCCAGGAGCTCACCGTCGGCAACCCGCACCGGGTCCGCCGGCTCGTGCTCGCCTCGACGATGTGCGGGCTCGGCGGCGTCCCCGGCAACCCGCTGGCGGTGTCCCTCCTCGCCACGCCGCTCCGGTACTACTCCCCCGCGTTCCTGCGCCTCGTGGCCGGCGTGCTCTACGGCCCGACGGTCACGCCGCGGGACGACCTGCTGCGAGCGCAGATCACCGCCCGGCGCGCCCGACCGCCCTCACTCTGGGGCTACGCGAGCCAGCTCATCGCGGGCGCCGGCTGGACCAGCCTGCCGTGGCTGGGTCGGATCGCCACCCCGACGCTGGTGCTCGCCGGCGACCGCGACCCCATCGTCCCGCCCCGCAACGCGCGCATCCTCGCCCGCCGGATCCCGGCGGCACAGCTCGAGCTGGTCGAGGGCGCCGGCCACCTGCTGCTCTTCGATCAGGCCGAGCACTGCGCCGCCGCCATCGCCGGCTTCCTCGACCACGAGCCCCCGTCGTAGCAGCTGACGACGCAAGACGGTCCTGTCGGGGTTCGGCGAGCGCGACCTCTGAACGGGTCACACCGCGGTCATGTCGAGCACGGCGACCCCGTTGACCCGGTCGTCGGCCAGATCTCGCAACGCCTGGTCGGCCTGATCGGCCGGGTAGGGCGTGGTGGTGACGCGCACGCCGATGCGGGCGGCGGTCGTGAGGAACTCGCGGCCGTCGTCGCGGGTGTTGGCGGTCACGCTGCGCAGCACGCGCTCCTCGAACAGGTGCCGGTCGTAGCTGAGCGGAGGGATGTCCGTCAGGTAGATCCCGGCGATGGCCAACGTGCCGCCCCTGTCGAGGGCCGCCAACGCCGGCGGGACCAGGGTCCCGACGGGTGCGAACAGGATCGCCGCGTCGAGCGGCTCGGGCGGCGTGTCGGCAGCCGTGGCGCTGGCTGCGCCGAGCTCGAGCGCGAGAGCCTGCGCTTCCGCCGACCGCGTCAGCACGTGGACCCGGGTGCCCTCGGCGATGGCGACCTGGGCGGTGAGATGGGCCGAGCCGCCGAAGCCGTAGATGCCCAGCCGCCCCCCGGCGGGGCACCCGGACACCCGCAGCGCCCGGTAGCCGATGATGCCCGCGCACAGCAGCGGGGCGGCGGTCACGTCAGCGAACCCGTCGGGCAGCGCGTAGGCGTAGGCCTCGTCCGCCACCACGTACTCGGCGTAGCCGCCGTCGACGTCCCAGCCGGTGAATCGTGGATCGACGCACAGGTTCTCCCGGCCGCTCCGGCAGAACGCGCACACGCCGCACGTGTGCGCCAACCACGGCACCCCGACGCGGTCCCCCACGGCGAAGCGCGACGCGCCCTCGCCGACGGTCTCGACCGTTCCGACGACCTCGTGGCCGGGCACCACCTGGGGATGCCTGGGCGTCAGGTCACCCTCTGCCAGGTGGAGATCGGTGCGACACACGCCGCACACGCTGACCCGGACGCGCACCTGGCCGCGACCGGGCTGCGGGACCGGTCGCTCCACCAGCCGCAGGGGCGCGGCATCGACCGGCCCGGGCCGATCGACGACCCACGCTCGCATCGTCTCCGGTGTCGTCACCCGGCGACCTCGGAGCGATCGCCTGACCAGAGCGTGTGGAACGTGCCGTCGCGGTCGTCGCGACGGTAGGTGTGGGCGCCGAACAGATCGCGCAGGCCCTGCAGCAGGGCGGCCGGCAGCCGCGGCCGGCGGAGTGCGTCGTAGTAGGCCAGCGCCGACGCGAACCCCGGCGTCGGCACGCCCAGCGACGCAGCGGTCGCCACGACCCGCCGCCATGCGCCTTGCGCGTCGGCCAGCACGTCGCGGAACGACGGGTCCATCAGGACGGTCGGCAGCGTCGGATCGGCGTCGTAGGCGAGGCGCAGGCGGTCGAGGAACCGTGCCCGGATGATGCAGCCGCCGCGCCAGATCGTCGCCATCGCCCCGAGGTCGATGTCCCACCCGTACTCCTCGCTGCCCGCCGCGATCTGGTCGAAGCCCTGGGCGTAGGCGACGATCTTCGACGCGTACAGCGCCCGGCGGACGTCGTCGACGAGCGCGTCCCGGTCGACGTCCGTGCCGGGCGCGGCCGCGGCCTCGGCGGTCGGGCCGGGCAACGACACAGCAGCTGCGCGCTGGTCGACCCGGGCCGACAACGACCGGGCGAACACGGCTTCCGCGATGCCGGTGACGGGCACGCCCAGGTCGAGGGCGGACTGCACGCCCCAGCGACCCGTGCCCTTCTGCTCGGCCTGGTCCAGGACCACGTCGACGAACGGCCGCCCCGTGGACGGGTCGACGTGGTCCAGCACCTCGGCGGTGATGTCGATGAGGTACGACTCGAGCTCGCCCGTGTTCCACTCGCGGAAGACGCCGGCGAGCTCGGCAGGCTCCTCCCCCAGCGCCTGGCGCAGCAGGTCGTAGCTCTCGGCGATGAGCTGCATGTCCGCGTACTCGATGCCGTTGTGCACCATCTTCACGAAGTGGCCGGCACCGTCGGGCCCCACGTGCGTGCAGCAGGGCGTGCCGTCCACCTGCGCGGCGATGGTCTCGAGCATCGGGCCGAGGGCGGCGTACGCCTCCTCGGAGCCGCCGGGCATGATGCTCGGGCCTTCGAGCGCGCCGACCTCGCCGCCCGAGATGCCGGTGCCGACGAAGTGGATGCCACGGGCGCGCAGCGCGGCTTCGCGCCGGCGCGTGTCGACGAAGTGCGCGTTGCCCCCGTCGACGATCATGTCGCCGGGATCGAGCACCCCGGCGAGCTCGTCGACGACGGCGTCGGTGGGTGCCCCCGCGTTGACCATGACGACCACGCGGCGGGGCCGTTCGAGCGAGGCGACGAACTCCGCGGTCGTGGCGGCGGGCTCGAAGGCGCCCTCGCCCCCGTGGTCGGCCACCAGGGCGCTTGTGCGGGCCTCGGTGCGGTTGTGGACCGCCACGGTGAACCCGTGGCGAGCGAAGTTGCGCGCCAAGTTGGTGCCCATGACGCCGAGCCCCGTCACCCCGATGTTCGATGTCATGGCGCAGACCTCATCGTTTCGTCGCCGACGCGATGCCGCGGATCAGTGTCACGTACGCACGGACCGGTCACAACGTCCCGGCAAACCGTCACTGTGCTTCGCGGACGACTCGGTCAGCCGTCAGCTCATGGGCGAGACCGACGGCGGGTGACCACGCGTTCGCGGGATGTCGCGCGGCGCCGGATCTCACACCCTTGACGGCGGAGAGATCGTGATCCGAGGAGGAGCCCACCGATGACCACCGCCCCCGAGACGAAACTGCTGGACGGCCACGCCCTCCCGCTCCTCGGCCTCGGCACCTCGCCCATGGACGATGACGGCGCGTTCGCTGCGGTCACCTCCGCGCTCGAGACCGGCTACCGGCTGATCGACACGGCCGCCAGGTACGGCAACGAGGCTGGGGTCGGGCGGGCGATCGCGGCCTCGGACGTCCCCCGCGAGCAGGTCGTCGTGACGACCAAGCTGCGCGGCTCGCAGCACGGCTACGACGCCGCTCTCGCCGGGTTCGAGGAGAGTCGGCGCCGCCTCGGGCTCGACCACGTCGACCTGTTCCTCATCCACTGGCCGCTCCCCGGGCGGGACCTGTACGTCGACACGTGGCGGGCGTTCGTCCACCTGCGTGACCAGGGCCTGGTGCGGTCGATCGGCGTGTCCAACTTCACGCCGCCGCAGATCGAACGGCTGGTCGCCGAGACGGGGGTGCGGCCGGCGGTCAACCAGATCGAGCTGCACCCCGACTTCGCCCAGCCGGAGCTGTGCGCCTGGCTGGCCAGCCATGACATCGCGATCGAGGCGTGGAGCCCGCTCGGCGCGGGCAACGCCATCCTCGCCGACCCGGTCATCACCGGGCTCGCCGAGCGCCATGACCGTTCACCCGCCCAGATCGTGCTCCGCTGGCACGTCGAGCGGGGCGCCATCCCCCTGCCCCGATCCACCAACGCGGACCGGATCGCCCAGAACCTGCGGGTCTTCGACTTCGCGTTCAGCGACGAGGACATGGCCGCGCTCGACACGCTCGATCTGGGTCGCCGCCGCGGCGGCGACCCCGACACCTACGTCGAGCTGTGACGCCGGGGACGGCACGAGCCTCCGCGGCCACGGGCCCCACCGACGACACCACGCTGCCGCCTGGTTCGGGCGGAGTCCCGCCCGACCGCCTCCTCGAGCGGCATTAGGACGCGACCATCTCGGCACCGATCCGCTGAATGCGCTCCGTGCCCCACGCGCCGAGCGGACCGAGGGCCGCGTTGAGGGAGATCCCGTGCTCGGTGAGCGAGTACTCCACCTTGGGCGGCACCTCGCGGTACACCTCGCGATGGATGAGCCCGTCGGCCTCCATCTCGCGCAGGTGCTGGATCAGCATCTTCTCGCTGACCCCCGGCAGGCCGCGCCTGAGCTCACCGAAGCGGCGGGTCCCGTAGTTGTCCAGCTCCCACAGGATCAGCGACTTCCACTTGCCGGTCACGACGTCCATGGCCGCGTCGATGCCGCAGATGTAGGGCCCCTGCCTCGTCGTCGATGTCATGCGCCTCTGGCCTCGTTCCTTGTCGACGCTCCTAGCCAACACTTACCAGAAGGTAAGTATCGGACAAATTAGTAGGTACTTGTCAGGTTGAGCGTGTCCGCTGAGTATGGCCGTCGTAGCCACACCACGAAGGGACCGATGCATGACACGGAACGACGGCACGCCGGTGACCGTCCTGGGACTGGGCGCGATGGGCCAGGCGCTGGCCGCGGCGTTGGTGACGGCCGGGCGCCCGACGACGGTGTGGAACCGGTCGGCCGGGAAGGCGCAAGGCCTGGCCGATCGTGGCGCCATCGTGGCGGGCACCGTCGGCGAGGCGGTCTCGGCCAGCCCGCTGGTGATCGTCTGCCTGCTGGACCACGACTCCGTGCACGAGGTGCTCGACCCCGTGGTCGCGACCCTGACCGGCCGGGCCCTGGTCAACGTGACCACGACGTCGCCGCTCCAGGCCCGCGAGCTCGCCGCCTGGGCTGCCGACCACGGCGTCGACTACCTGGACGGTGGGATCATGGCCGTGCCGGGCATGATCGGGCAGCCGGGCTCGACCATCCTCTACAGCGGCGCTGCCGCCGTCTTCGACGAGCACACCGCGCTGCTCGACCTGTGGGGCGAGAGCAGCTACGTCGGCCCCGACGCCGGCATGGCCTCGCTCTACGACCTCGCCATCCTGTCCGGCATGTACGTGCTGTTCGCCGGGTTCATGCACGGCGCGGCCATGGTCGGCTCCGAGGGCGTCTCGGCGACCGAGTTCGCCGAGCGGGCTGCCCCGTTCCTGGCCGCCATGACCGGGGCCTTGTCCGGGTTCGGCCAGGTCATCGACGGCGGCGACTACACCGTCGACGGCCAGCAGAGCCTGGAGTTCTCCGACCTCACCGACATGGTGCAAGCCAGCGTCGACCAGGGCGTCAGCACTGCGGTGATCGAGCCCGTCCAGACGCTCATCGCCCGCCAGATCTCGGCGGGCCACGGCAAGGAGGGCTTCGCCCGCATCTACGAGGAGATCAGGAGCCGAGCGTCGTGAGCACCAGCGAAACCGCAGCCCCGGTGACCGTGATCGGCCTGGGGCCGATGGGCCAGGCCATGGCCCGAGCGTTGCTGGCGGGCGGCCACCCGGTGACCGTGTGGAACCGCACCGCCGGCCGGGCCGACGACCTGGTCGCCGAGGGCGCGACGCGGGCCGCGACGCCGGCAGAGGCGGTCGGCGCCGCCGACCTCGTGATCCTCAGCCTGACCGACTACCAGGCGATGTACGACATCCTCGGCTCGACCGCCGCGCCCCGGCCTGGGGACGACGACCTGGCGGGCAAGGTCATCGTCAACCTCAGCTCGGACACGCCGGATCGGACCCGCGAGGCCTCGGCGTGGGCCAGCGGACGCGGCGCCCGGTTCCTCACCGGCGGCGTGATGAACCCGGCGCCGATGGTGGGCACCGAGGGCGCGTACGTCTACTACAGCGGGCCCAAGGAGGTCCTCGAGGCACACGAGCCGACGCTCCGGCTGATCGGCGCCCCCCGGTACCTCGGCGACGACCCCGGCCTGGCCCAGCTGCTCTACCAGGCGCAGCTCGATGTCTTCCTCACCACCCTGTCGGGGCTGCTCCACGCCACCGCCCTGGTCGGTTCGGCGGGGGTGTCGGCCGCCGAGTTCGTGCCCCAGGCGATCGAGACCATCGTCGGCATCCCCGCCATGATGGGCGACGGCGAGGAGACCGCCCGGCAGCTGGAGGCGGGCGTCCATCCCGGCGGTCTCAGCACCACGACCATGATGGGTGCGACCGCCGATCACATCGTCGGTGCCAGCCAGGCCGCGGGCATCGACCTCGAGCTGCCGCGGGCGATCAAGTCACAGTACGACCGCGCCATCGCCGCCGGGCACGGCGGTGACAACTGGACCAGCCTGTTCGAGGTGATCAAGCAGCCCGCCGCCCCCGGTCGCCGGCGATCCTGAACGTCGGGTTGGCAAGATGCATGTCGCGACATAGATTACACGACATGCATATGGCCACTCCCCCGACACCCGCCACCGATCCGATCGAGCGAGTCTCGGTCCTGAGCACAGGTAGCGTCCGCATACGCCCCGACCACGCCCTCTCGACGTGGCGCCCCCTCTACTGGTGGCTGTTCACCTCGCGGCGCTGGACCGAGCCGAGGCCCATCAACGTCTACGTCGTCGAACACCGCGACGGCCTGGTGCTCTTCGACACCGGCCAGGACCGGGCATCGGTGACCGACGACGACTACTTCCCGGGCGGCCTCAACGGGCAGGTGTACGACCACCTGGCCAAGTTCGAGGTCGCCGCCGACGAGACCCTCACTGCGCAACTCGCCGCGCTCGGCTACGCCGCCAGCGACGTGAGCACTGCGGTGATCTCCCACCTCCACCAGGACCACATCGGCGGTCTGCGCGAGCTCTCCAACGCCGAGCTCGTCATCAGCCGCACAGAGTGGCAGACGCTCTCCGCACCTCTGCCCGAGGCGCGCGGCTTGTTGCGACGCCACATCGAGCTCCCCGGGTTGCGCTGGCGCCCGATCGACCTCTCCCCCACCGACGACCCGTCACTTGCGCCGTTCACGGCCAGCCATGACCTCCTCGGCGACGGGAGCATCGTCCTGCTCCCCACTCCCGGCCACACACCTGGTTCGATGTCGATGCTCGTTCGCCGGCCGCGACGTCGCCCGCTGATGATGGTCGGCGACCTCACCTACGACGTTCACCACCTGGAGGCCGGTCACATCCCGGGCGTGGGCCGAAGGCGCCGCTCCCGCGCCACGACCGCGATGACCAACGCGCTGCGCCAACGTCACCCGGGCCTGGTGATCCTGCCCGCCCACGACCCCGGCGCAGCGGCGCGCCTGGCGGCCGCGGACGAGGTGTCCGAACCGGTCGGTGGGCGCTTGTGAGGACCGCCGAGGAACTGCGCTACCTGGTGCTGGCTGCGCAACGCGAGGGCAACCGGCTGCTGGCGCACGGGCTGCGGCCACTCGGGCTCACCCCGTCCCAAGCCGAGGTGCTGCGCGTGCTCGACGACCATCAACCGCTCACGGTCAGTGGGCTCGGCGAGCTCCTCGTCTGTGAGACCGGCACCAACCCCAGCCGCCTCGTCGACCGGCTGGTCGCAGCCGGAGCGGTGGAACGTCGACCCGGCCAGCACGATCGCCGGGAGGTGGAGCTCACGCTCACGCCGCACGGCCAGCAGCTCGCCAGCCGGATCGCCACGATCGAACGCGCCATGTACCGAGCGATCGACACCGCCGCCGCAGGTCGGGACGTCGACGAGGTGCTCGGCTTCCTGCGGGCGTTCGTCGCGGGTCTGCCTGCAGGCCGAGGCGCTCGAACGACGCGTCGCCCTGCGCGCGGACGACCCAGCCGACCACCACGCCGAGACACCAACATGATCCACTTCACCGCGAGCATCGACATCAACCGCCCCCGCGACGACGTCTTCGACTTCATCGCCGACTTCGAACACATGCCGACGTGGAACTACTTCGTCACCCGGGTCGACAAGCTCACCCCCGGTCCGATCGACGTCGGCACCCGCTTCCACCAGGTGCGACGGACAGACGAGCAGGACTATGAGATCACCCACCTCGAACCGGGGCGGCTCGTCGAGGTAGCCACCACCCCACAGTCGACGCCTGCGCTGACAGCATCTTCCCGACCATCTGCGCCGACGATGTCGCTGCGACCCGTGACTTCTACGTCGAGCTGGGCGGACCCTGATGGGGTTCCGTCATGGCGCCGCGAGCGCCTCGTACAACCAGGAGCCGACATGGAGATGGTCACGCTCGACGTCACCATCGTCGGCGCCCGCCGCCCGGAGCATCTCCGCCAGATCGCCGCCGCCGCCGACGTGCACCTGTCGGCCGACGTCCTGGCGGAGATCGACGACATCCTCGCCGCCGCCGCGCCGGTCGTCGGGCCCTCGCCAAGGGAGACCCCCGGATGACGTCCGCCTGCCCGCCATGACTCGCCTGGCCGCGGTCTGGGGCGACACGGCGGCTGACGGATGGGGTGACCGCGACGTCACCATCGTGGCCCGGGCGCTCGACGACGTGACCGGATGATCTCGCCGGCCGGCGTCGAGGATCGCGATCCTCCGGCGCGGGAACCTCCCGCGACCGCGTCGTCCGACCGTCGTTCAGGCCGACTTCAGGACCGGTTCCCTACCGTGTCCACCCGTGAGGCCTCACACCTTGCAGCGCAAGCGATCGTGAGGAGCAACCCCAATGAAACCCACTCATGTGGCTGCGGCCACGGCACTGTTGTTCGCGGGTGTCATCGCGCCGCCCGCGATGGCCGACGGAGGCTCACAGGCAGGAGGGTCACACGCCGACCGGCGAGATCGCCCGCCGCCGGTCGTGGAGATCAAGGACGCTCGTCTCAAGTTCGAGATCAACTCGACCGACGAGGATGCGGGCATCCAGATCTTCCTCGATGCCGACCCCTGGAAGCGGATGTCGATCTTCGACCCGAGCGGTCGTCTGATCTACACCACGTCCACGCACGGGAGCATCGGCCAGCAGGGCGGCACCGAGCTGTTCCTCGAGAGTGCCGAGCCACCGCTCGCCGAGCTCCCGATAGACGAGCTGCTCGACCGCTTCCCCGAAGGGGAGTATCGGTTCCGCGGCGTCGGGCTCGAGGGTGAGCGATACGTAGGTTCAGCCCAGCTGACCCACGACCTGCCGGACGGGCCGACGCTGGTGTCCCCGCTCGAAGGAGGCGAGCCTCAGGACCCGCAGAGCACAACGGTCGTCTGGGAGCCGGTCGACCCACCGAACGGCAGCCCGATCATCGGCTACCAGGTGCTCGTCGTGCGGCCGGACACGGGGCTCCCCGCCCTGCCGAAGATCATCCTCGACGTCATGATGCCTCCGACCGCCACGAGCATGGCCGTCCCACCGGGCTTCCTCCAGGCGAACACGGAGTACGAATGGGAGGTGCTGGCCATCGAACAGGGCGGTAACCAGACCCTCTCGTCCTCGTTCTTCACGACCTCGTCGTAACGACCGAGACGGCGATCGAACCGCCCCGGAGCACATCAGCCTCCAGACCGGGGCGGTTCAGGTCGCGGGTCCTTCGTGCACTCGACGTCGTCGCGTCAACCGATCACCCGGGTGCGGCGTCTGTATCAGATCGAGCACGCGACGCCGAAACTCCGGGGGTAGCCGCGCCTTCCCATGCCGTCCGCCTCCAGGACAGCAGCATCACATTCCAGCTACCCGGCTCCACGAAAGCCCCGGCAGACCAGCTAGGAACCACGCGCCCGCGTGATGCAGGGGCGATCGAGTTGTGACCAAGCTGCGGCCGATGCTGTGGTCCTCCCCGGCGCCCGGAGGCGGAGCAATGTCGGAAGATGACATGGCCCTCAGGCTGCACAGGCGAGCCCGCGAGCCATCGGGCTGGCGACCGCGCCGGCAGACGGCGTGCTCCCCGCCGTGATCTGAGCGCATGCGACTCATCCTGCTCGGAGCCCCTGGTGCAGGGAAGGGCACCCAGGCGGCGGCGCTCGCCGAGCATTTCGGGGTGCCGCACATCTCGAGCGGTGCGCTGCTCCGCGGCCACGTCGCCGCGGGAACGGAGCTGGGACGCAAGGTTGCCGTCTACCTCGACCGTGGTGAGCTGGCGCCAGATGATCTGGTCATGGCGGTCGTGGCCGAGGCACTCTCGCGCGCAGGGCCCGGCTACATCCTCGAGGGCTTCCCGCGCACCGTTTCCCAGGCACGGCAGGCCGAGGCCCGATACGGCGCCGGGTTCGCCGATGCGGTGGTCTTCCTCCAGGTATCCGACGAGGTGGCGCGACAACGCCTCGCACAGCGCATGGCAACGGGACGATCGGATGACCGTGACCCCGAGGTCTTCGAGCGCCGGCTGCGTGCGTTCCACGCCGAGACGGAGCCGCTCGTCGACTACTACCGGGACCGCGGGCTTCTCGTGACCGTCGACGCTGCCCAACCCCCTGACTCGGTGACGGCCGCGATCCTGGCCGCGCTCGTTGCCGCCCCCCCAACCCTGCGCTAGTCGCATGTCTCGAAGCGGCGCAAGGAACTCCGAGACCACGCGATCGCGGGGTCCCCGCCCGCTGACGCCGCGCGACGTTCGGGTGCGTGTACGGCATCGATCCGCGTTCGGGGCCATGGTTGATCTGATTCGGCTCCCGTCGCGCACCGTCAACGGAAGGCCCGTCGCCCTCGAGTCACTCGGAACGGTCGGGCCCTCAGTCGCTGGTGGGGATCGTCGTTGCGATCGAGCTCGACGGACAGACGCCATCGATCCTGCTGCACCAAACACGAGAGGAGAAGGCCCATGCTTATGCGCTTCGACCCCTTCCGTGACCTCGACCGCCTCACCCAGGGCCTGCTGCCGCAGGGCTCGGCCCGGCCGGCGTCGATGCCACTGGACGCGTTCCGGGAGGGCGACAAGTTAATCGTCGAGTTCGACCTGCCCGGGGTCGATCCGGGATCGATCGACCTCACAGTCGAGAAGAACGCTCTGACCGTCCGGGCCCAGCGGTCGTGGGAGCCGAAGGAGAGCCAGGAGGTTCTGATCTCCGAGCGGCCGCAAGGCACGTTCAGCCGCCAGCTCTTCCTCGGCGACGCCCTCGACGGGGACAAGATCGAGGCCTCCTACAACAACGGGGTTCTCCGGCTCACGATCCCCGTGGCGGAGCAGGCCAAGCCCCGCAAGGTCCAAATTTCGTCCGGCGAGGGACGAGCTATCCCCGCGAGCGCCACCGAGCGCTGACGGCACAGACCAGCCGCGGCCTCACCCCCGCGGTGTCACGAGCGTCACCAAGGAGTCAGCCGTGGAGGTCGCCAACGAGGTCGACACCACAGGCGCGATCGCTTGGTCGGATCCCCGTTGTCGGAGCAACACGCAGGAGCGCATCGTGAAGGCGTGGCGTCCGAGGTGGCCGCGACCGCGCGCCCAGCGAGCGACGATCCCGTCGTCCGTCGGTTGGCCGACGATGGGCTCTACCTCGGACTCACGGCGTGGACGGACCCCTCCCTGGTTGGGGCCTTGTACCCGCCGACGGCCACGACCGCTGAGCAGCGACTGCGGTTCTACGCCTCGCGCTACCCGATCACCGAGGTGGATTCGACGTTCTACCACCCACTCGCAGGGCGCACTGCTGCGACCTGGGTGGCGCGTACACCGCCGGGATTCCTGTTCGACGTCAAGGCGTTTCGGCTGCTGACGCAGCACCCCACCCCTCCGTCGGGGTTGTGGCGCGACCTGCGCGACACGCTCTCCCCCGAGCAGGCAGCGAAGAAGACGGTGTATGCCCGCGACCTGCCGCCCGAGCTGTTGACCGAGGCATTCCGGCGGTTCGCCACCGCGCTCGAGCCGCTGCGGGCCGCGAGTCGCCTCGGGCTCGTGCTCTTCCAGCTTCCCCCGTACGTGTATCCGTCACGGGCGTCGTTCGGGTACCTCGAGTGGGTGGCGGACGAGCTTCACGGGATCCGAGTCGGCGTCGAGTTTCGGCAGCAGCGCTGGATGGACGAGCAGCATCAGGAAGCAACGATCGACTTCCTCAGCCGGCACAACCTCCTGTACGTGTGCGTCGACGAGCCACAAGGGTTCGCTAGTTCCCTCCCACCAGTGGCGGTCGCCACCGGCGACGTCGCCGACGTGAGGTTCCACGGAAGGAACGCCGAGCTGTGGGAAGCCAGGGCTGTGAGCCCGGCCGAGCGCCACCGCTACGACTACCGGCGAGAGGAGTTGGCGCAGTGGGTGTCGCGAATCAAGGTCCTGCACGACGGCCGCCGACCGGTACACCTCCTCATGAACAACCGTCCCGGCGAGCTCTGCGTGCGCGCTGCCCGCACCCTCGCCCACCTCCTGACCGACGAGCTCGTGTGACGGGCGCGATGGCTGCGTTGTTGACGAGCGGACGCCGTCCCCTGCCGCTCGCAGGTCTTGATCGCTGATGATGTCGCACCGGGAGACAAGAATGTTGTCCGGGTATCGGCACCGAGGTGCTCCCCACCTGGTAGCCGTCGCTGAGCAACGCGGCGGCGAGGTGGAGCTCAATGCTGCGGCCCGCGCGCGTCACGATGATCGTTCTTCGGAGCGTTGTCCGGGATCATTGGAGCCAGCGTCTCAGTTTCTTGCGCCGCGCTTGGCGCCACAGGCGCCACCACCGCTGGCGTCCTTTGGCTTGTCGTTCGCGGTTCTTCTCGGTGAGGAGGCCCACGACGAAGGGTCCGGGGGCACGCACACGCCTGGCGGTTGCGCGTAGCCATCGTTCGGCGACGGCGGCATCGTGGAGCTCGCCCAGCTCGTCCTGCAGCGCGCCCAGTCTTCGCGCGAAGCGGCCAGGGGTCTTCCCTACGACCGGAGCGGCGAGTTCGGCGGCGTAGCGGACATGTTTCACTCGGATGCGTAGCTGGTGCAGCTCGTCGTCGGAGGGCCACTTGGAGAGGTTGGCGACGCCGCGTCGGAGGCGACGCCACGGACGCGCCGCGAGTCTGGGCAGCGCCTTGCGCGCTGGTCGATCCCGATCTTTAGTCGTTGGCGGGGAGGTTCCGAATGCGACGAGCGAGTCGAGCAACGCGACATAGCGTTCGGTGGCGAGCGTCGTTCTGCAGCTCATTTCGTGCCTGGTCGCGTTCACGCTCGAGCCGTTTGACGAGCACGTTGCCGCCACGTCGGTCCGGGTCGTCGAGTGTCGCGACGTCGGCGTGTAGGCGTTCAAGGAGCACGTCGGCGTCCCGGACCTTGCCGAGCGCGGCGCCAAGCCACTTGAGCTCGTCGCGCAATGTGCGCACGGTCTCTTGGTTGAGCAGCGGTCGCAATGTGCGCAGATTGGATCGCAGACGCCGGGTCGCGACTCGAGCCTGGTGTACCGCTTCGGGATCTTCGCCGAGGCGGACGCCGGGATCGTGCTCGACGAGGCGAGTGAAGCTGACCGCGACCGCCGCCGCGACAACTGTGGCCAGCGACGACCGTCTGTTGAGAGGCGGCACCGCGAGATCGGGTGGTTCGCATGCGGCCGGTCCGAGGGCACGCATCACCTTCGGATGCGGTGGGGCGGGACGCGCACCAGCGGCGCGGAGCCTGTCCACAACAAGGGCGAGCAGCCCGACTGGGGCGCCATCGACCACCTCCACCTCGAGCTCGCGGAACCGCTCGACGGCATGGCCGCCGGCCACCACGGTGACCTCATCGTCGTCGATCTCGACGCACGGGTGCGCCTCGCCGTCACGCAGCTCGATCGTTCGGCGTCGGGTCACCAAGGAGGCCACTGGTACGAGCGGTGCGGAACGTGCGCGGGCGCGCACGAGGTCGGCCACCGGATCAGGGACACCGCCACCAACGCATTCACCCGGGAAGGTGATCTCACGCCGGGCGAGATGGCCGGTCGCGTGAACTCCGGCGGGCAACTTCACCGTCCACTCACCGCCGCGCGTGTCGCGGTCGCCGGTGCGACAGCGCACCGTGATCCCCGCGCTGGGCGAGGCGCAGGTCGCCGGTGTCGAAGTACGTCGCATGCAGTTCGCGGTCCGGCCCCGCAACCGCCACGAGACCAGGGACGAGGTCGCTGAGGTTTGGTACCTCGAAGTCGGCCTCGACCGACAGCTTGGCTTCCCGCTCCGTCTGCTCGATGTGACCTCGGGCCTTCATCGCACGTCGAGGCCAAGCGGCGGGCCGGCGGTCACGCCGACTCCCCCGCGGCTTCGGTTCGGCTGGTGGGCGACGACTCCACCACAGCGGCGACCGCCTGCCTTACGGCGGCTAGTCGGCGGGGAGCGGGCCCATTGATCGAGACGGTTCGCCGCCAGCTAGGTGCGCCCTTACGAACCACTGGAACAGCTCGAGCCGCTCGGTCTGTGACAGCAGCACGTCCTGGCTGACGAGGTCGAGGTCGCCGAGTTCGGCGATCGCCCGCCGGTGGTTCTCGATGATGCCGCTGTACACCCGGTCGAGCTCGGCAAGGTGTACCTGAGTCGATGCGCGGTTGATGGCGTAGTCACCCCATCGGCGCCGTTCGACGATGGCGGTCGGCGTCCCGAGCGGCTCGCCACCGAGCGCGGCGATGCGCTCCGCAAGGACGTCGGACATGTCACGGACCTCATCCACCTGGGGGTCGAGCATCTTGTGCACGGCGATGAAGTTGGGGCCGACCACATTCCAATGGACGTGCTTGAGGGTGAGTTGCATGTCGAGCAACGAGATCAACCGATCGCCCAGGATCTCGCAGACCCGGTTCGCGGTACCGATGTCGATTCCATGGGTGTCGACTGCAGTCATCTCTCGACTCCTTGGTCCACTCGGCGGCACGCCGCCCATGTTCGCGGACTTCGACCTTCCTCGAGCGATATCTCGCGGGTGTCGACGCCTGGGCGCGTCGCCCGCCGGCCTGGTGTCGCGGTGGTGATATGAACTCTTTCGAGGATGCGCCCGGCGCCGGTTCGAGACACCCCGGAGTCGCGTAGTTGCCACGTGGGACCGGCCGCCATTTCCCTACTGCAAGCTCGTCGGCGGGGCGCCGGGCGAGGGTTCGGGCCTTGTGGACACGACGGCCGCCGTCGTTCGCCACCAGTTGCACTACCACGGCCGGGTAGCGCTGCCCGCCCACGTCCACGGCGGCGGACGCGGCGCCTGGTACGCGATCCTCGTGCCGGCCAACGCAGCCGGCGATGCAACGCCACCGACCGCCAGTTGAGCCGTCGTCGCGTGGCGACCACTCTCATGCTGGCCACGGCGGCGCCGTCAGCCCGTGGCAAGACCCCGTCGAGGGAGAACGGGACTCAATCACCGCCACGGGCCTGGCCCCAGCTAGCGTCGGTGTCCGATGCCAGTCCCGAGCACCTGGAACGAACGTGAGCTCCCACTCCTTGAAGCCGTCTACCAAGGCGAGGAGGCCGGCGAAGAGATGCTCACAACGGAGGATGCGGCAAGAGCCGCCGGCATCGACCCCGACGTGGCCGTCCGCGCGATGCGCGGGCTCTACGAGTCGGGCTATGTCACTGGCCACGAGGGAGACCTCAGTACGCCCGCAGACTCCTACATGGGCCTCCGGTTGACTGAGCGCGGTCGCCGAACGATCGACCAATGGCCACCCGGACCTGCGGAGGCGCTCATCGAGGCGCTCAACCGGAAGATCGCTACGACGACGGATCCGGATGCACGGTCGGCGCTTGAGCAGTTCCGGGATTCGGTGCTGTCGTTCATTCGCGATGTCGGAGCCCAAACCGCTGGCACAATCATGGGCAACGCAGCCGGCGGCTTCATGTAGCGGCTGCATGACCAGTCGACATTCCCCCCGGATCCGGTCATACGCCTGGCATCGCGGCTCCCTGTTGACGTCGGGGTAGTCGACTTCCACCGGACAATCTCGGCCGCGTCGGCGTATCCGCAGGCAGCCTCCTCAGTCGCGTCCACGGCCAACCATTCGGGGCAGTCTGCCGGGTCGTCTGTTGACGCCACAAAGGCGGACAGCAGCCGAACAGGCCGAGAGAGCAAGGACGCGTGCTCGGGCTCGCTTCTGGCATGGCGACCGCGATCCCACCGAGCGCCACACCGGCACCAGGAGCGTCGCGATCACGCCCGGTCGAGCCTGAACCCGGCAGTGGGCTTCGCGGACCCCAGCACCTCGAGGTGAGCTGCCGGGAACGACGGATGACGCGGAGTGCGTGCGCACGTTCCGAACATGACCCCCGGCAGGACGAGGAGCATCACGAGCGGCCACGTGGGCTCGACCGGTCGGGACACGACGACAGGGGTGTCCTGGGGCTGCCGAGCGGGATGGCCCCCGAGAGCGACCAGGCGCAGCCGCCAGCCCGGTGCGAGGTCGAATGGGGGAACCATCCGGCCAGGTGGTTCCATCGGGCTCCTGCTGCCGCCAGAGCGACGACCAGTGATCGAGCGGCCATCGAGCACGGCATCGGCGGCCACGACCAACGCCGCCTGGTAGCGGACCGTGGTGAACACGGCCAGGAAGATGCCCATTGCGACCAGCGCTGCACCGGGACGGGCCAGATCCGGCGCCCCGTCAGTGGACGCAGTCCGATGCTGTGACCCGGGCGACGGAACGATGGAGGCGCGGCTCACCGCCGGGTCGGGACCCAGCCTCACATCGGGGATGTCCAACATGGCGCTCCTCCGCCCGGACCGTGGCAGTGACGTGGGGTAGTGAGGGGATCACTCACGTAGTCCGACCGAGCGGGCGTCGAACATCACGCGATCGCGTATTCCGCCGGTGGGTCGATCCGTCCAGCCTCAACCGGCCGGGCTTCGTGCACGGTCAGCGGACGGGCGCTGAGATTACGAGGTCTCGTGGTGTGGCCCGCGCCTTGGGCGGCGATGCTGGGACGGACGGGAGGTAGATCGCTCCGGCCGTCGACGAAAGGACGCTCGCCATGGTCGAGCCGCTGGATCGAGCAGATGGGCAAAGCGAAGGGCCCGGACCCAGCGGAGGCGTGACGATGCCAGGGCAGCTGTTCGGTGACCGACGCGACGCCGGTCGCGTGCTGGGGCGCCTGCTGAAGCGCTACCGGGGCCGCAGCGACGTGGTGGTCCTCGCGCTGCCGCGGGGCGGAGTTCCCGTTGCCTACGAGGTCGCCCGATTCCTCGAGGCGCCGCTCGACGTCTTCGTGGTCCGCAAGCTCGGCGTCCCCGGTCACGAAGAGATGGCGATGGGGGCCATCGCCGGAGGAGGGGCCGTCGTCATCAACGACGACGTCATCCGAGGCCTGCGGATACCGCCGGAGGTCATCGAGCGCGTGACCGACGCCGAAGGCCGTGAGCTCCAGCGGCAGGAGCGCACCTACCGCGGCGACCGGCCTCCGCCCGACGTAGCTGGCAAGGCCGTGGTGTTGGTCGACGATGGCCTGGCCACAGGCTCGAGCATGCGCGCCGCCATCCATGCGCTACGCCAACTTCGGCCCGCACGGATCGTCGTCGCCCTGCCCGCAGTCCCCGAGTCGACGTGGCGGGAGCTCACGGCGGAGGTCGACGAGGTCGTGTGCGCGACCACACCGTCGCCGTTCTTCGCGGTGGGCCAGTCGTACTGGGACCTCACGCAGACGACCGACGACGAGGTCCGCCAGCTGCTGAGCACCGCATGGAAACGGCAGCCCACGGGGCCACGCCCCCGCCAGGTGACTGAAGCGGACGCCATCCGCTCCGAGCTTCGGGCGCTCGAGGGCGGCGCGCACGACCTCGACGTCTTACTCGACATCGTGGCCGACGCCCACTTCGTGCTGCTCGGTCAGGCGACGCATGGCACACACGAGTTCTACGCCGAGCGGGCGCGCCTGACCCAGCGGCTCATCGAGGAGCAGGGATTCTGCGCCGTCGCCGCCGAGGCCGACTGGCCCGACGCCTACCGCGTCAATCAATTCGTCAGGGACCGCAGCGACGACGTGATGGCGGAGGAGGCGCTGCGCGGCTTCGAGCAGTTCCCGGCCTGGATGTGGCGCAACACGGCGGTGCTCGACTTCGTGGGATGGCTCCGCGAGCGCAACGACCGGGTCGAGGGGGACGAGCGGACCAAGGTGGGTTTCTACGGCCTGGACCTCTACAGCCTGTTCCGCTCGATCGGCGAGATCATCTCGTACCTCGAGCGGGTCGACCCGGCTGCGGCGGCTCGCGCCCGGGAACGGTACTCGTGCTTCGACCACTACAACGAGGACGCCCAGAACTACGGCTTCACGGCCGCCTTGGGCGCCGGCGAGCCCTGCGAGACCGAGGCGGTCGAGCAACTCGTAGACATCCAGCGGCACGCTCTCGAGTTCGCTCGCCGCGATGGGCTCGTGGCCGAGGACGAGGCCTTCTACGCCGAGCAGAACGCCCGGACCGTCCGCAACGCGGAGGAGTACTACCGGACCATGTTCGGCGGGCGGCTCTCGTCGTGGAACGTCCGCGACCGCCACATGGCCGAGACCCTCGACGCGCTCGCCGGCCACCTCGGCCAGCAGCGAGGCGAGGCGGCGAAGATCGTCGTGTGGGCCCACAACTCGCACGTCGGCGACGCCCGCGCGACCGAGCCGGGCGCGCAGGGCGAGCTGAACGTCGGACAGCTTGCCCGTGAACGGCACCCCGGAGATGTCCGGCTCTTCGGATACACGACGTACGCGGGTACGGTCACGGCCGCCGAAAGCTGGGGCGGGCCCGCTGAGCGCATGCGCCTGCGGCCGGCGCTGACCGGGAGCGTCGAGGAGCTGTTCCACGAGACAGGCGAGAAGGCGTTCCTGGTGCCGCTGGCCCGGGAGCCGGCGGTCGCCGAGGAGCTGCGGTCGGCGCTCCTTCAGCGGGCGATCGGGGTGATCTACCGCCCGCGGACCGAACGGCAAAGCCACTACTCCCGTGCCCGCGTGCCGGACCAGTTCGACGCGCTCGTCCACATCGACGAGACGCGGGCGGTCGAGCCGCTGGAACGGACGGCTCGCTGGGAGAGAGGCGAAGTGCCCGAGACCTATCCGCACACCGTGTGACGACCAGATTGAAGGCGACATGCCCGTGAAGCTGAACAACCGAGCGTTCGAGCCCGCCAAGAGGCTGATGTAGCCACCGCGCGCCGTCGGTCCGAGGGAGGACGCCATGGACCTCATCGAGCAGAGCCTGCAGATCCCTGCCGCCGGCGTCGAGCTCGACGCGGACGTCTCGATGCCCCAGCCGGCCCAGGGGGTGGTGCTGTTCGCGCACGGGAGCGGCAGCAGCCGCCGCAGCCCCCGGAACGCCTTTGTGGCGGATGAGCTGCAAGACGCGGGCCTGGCCACCGTCCTGGTCGACCTGCTCACCCCAGCGGAGGAACGGGTCGACGCCGTCACGGCCGAGCTCCGCTTCGACATCGGCCTGCTTGCGGGCCGGCTGACGGCGCTATGCGACTGGCTCGTCGAGCACGACATCACCGCCGGGCTGGGCATCGGCCTCTTCGGTGCGAGCACCGGCGCTGCGGCCGCCCTCCTAGCCGCCGCGGCTCGTCCGGTCCCGGTCGCGGCGGTCGTGTCGCGCGGCGGCCGGCCGGACCTCGCTGGTCCGGCGCTCCGCTCGGTCCACCAACCCACCCTGCTGGTCGTGGGAGAGCGCGATCCTTTGGTCCTCGGTCTCAACCGGCGGGCCATGCTGGAGCTGGCCGGCGAGACGCGCCTCGAGGTCGTCCCGGGCGCAACCCATCTCTTCGAGGAACCCGGCGCGTTGGAACAGGTCGCCCGCCTGGCCCGCGACTGGTTCGTCCGCCACCTGCGCCGCGTCGCTCCAGGTCCTCCGCGTCGCGTATCCTCGGATGCCGAGCGAGGCGGCTCCGGGCCGGGGAGCTCGATGATGACGCGATAGGCCCGGTCCCAGGTGAGATGGTGCCACGCCCATCTGGCAAACACGCTGATCCGGCCGGTCCACTCCAGGGAAGTGTTCGCTCGCTGGAACGGCACTGCGCCGACCCGATGTGGTCCGGCGACGAAGACCGTCCCGCCTCAACCGTGGCGGCAACCGTCAGGCCAACGCGGCGCTGCACCGCATCGCCATCACGCGCTTACCGGCCGGCTCGCGCCGTTGCGTGTAGCGCGTCGAGCATCCCGTGCAGGTGAGCGACGGCGAGCTCGATGTCGTAGTACTTGCGCTGCCCGGCCCGCGATTGACCAGGGTCTTGGCGTACTCGAACGCTCTCTCGTTCAGGGTGACTGCCATCGTCCTACGTCCTCCTCGTCGACGTCCGGTGCATGGTCGCCTCGTCAGACGGCGTACGGGAAGGTCTCGGGCACCTCGCCCTCTTCCCACCGGGCGGTGCGTTCGAGCGGTTCGACGGCGCGGGTTTCGTCGACGTGGATGAGGGCGTCGAACTGGTCGGCCAGCCGGGCGCGGAAGTAGTGGCTCTGGCGCTCGGTGCGGGGCCGGTAGATGACCCCGATCGCCCGTTCCAGGCGCGGGGACCGCAGCAGCTCCGCGGCCGTCGGCGGTGCGTGGGCGACCGCGATCGAGAACGCCTTCTCGTCGACGCCGTGGAAGAGGCGCTCGTAGCTGTCGCGCAGCGCGGGTCGCACCTTCTTGCGTTCGGCCGGTCCTCCCCAGTCGTCGGCCGCGGTCACCGTGCCGGTGAAGGTGGTGAAGCCGACGAGCCGGCAGTCGCCGGCGTGTCGTTCGCGCACCAGCTGCCCGACGTTGAGCTGGCCTTGGGCGGCCACTTCGGTGGCGCGGGCGTCGCCCAGGTGCGAGTTGTGGGCCCACACGACGACCTTGGCGGGCGCGCCGCGCTGTCGGCCGAGGTGGATCGCGAGGGCGTCGAGGGTGTCGACCATGTGCTGGTCGCGCAGGTTCCACGACGACGCCCGCCCGCCGAACATGCTGCGGTAGTACTCCTCCGCGTCTTTGACGGTCCGCGCGTTCTGCTCGAGGTAGAACACGTCGTCCTCGGCGATGAGGCCGTCGCGGCGCGCGTACTCCGGCGCCTGGCCATGGAGCTCGACGAGCTGGTCGATGACCTCCTGCTCGCACGAGGCGCCGGCGCCGAACGCGGCGGCCATGCCGTAGTCCTGTGCCTCGCCCCGGTAGTGGTCGAAGCAGGAGTAGCGCTCACGGGCGCGGGCCGCGGCGAGGGGGTCGATGCGTTCGAGGTACGTGATGACCTCCTCGATGGACCGGTACAGGCTGTAGAGGTCGAGCCCGTAGAAGCCGGTCTTGGCCTGCTCCTCCGTGCCGGCACGGTCGTTGTGCTCGCGCAGCCAGCCGACGAAGTCCAACACGACCGCGTTGCGCCACATCCAGGTCGGGAACCGTTCGAAGCCGCGCAGGGACTCCTCGGCGGTGGCGTCGTCGCTGCGGCCGCGGACGTAGCGGTTCACCCGGTAGGCGTCGGGCCAGTCCGCTTCTGCGGCGACGGCGCTGAAGCCCTTGTCCTCGATCAGCCAGCGGGTCATGCGCGCCCTCGCCTCGTAGAACTCGTGCGTGCCGTGGGATGCCTCACCGAGCAGGACGAAGCTGGCGTCGCCGACCAGGTCGAGCAGCGCCTGACGATCGTGGTCGCCCTCGTCGAGCGGGGCGACCGCCGACCGCAGGGCGGGGACCTCCGCCGGGCCCCGTTCCCTGGCTCGGGTCGGGCGGGCCGCCCGGGCGGCACGCAGCAGGTCGCGCACCTCGTCGTCGGTGGTCTGGGTGAAGTCCCAGTAGTGCTGACCCACGGCGAAGAACGGCGACGGGGTCGTCGCGCACACGACCTCGTCGACCTCGGCGGCCAGTTCCTGGCAGGTCGACTCGGGGGCGGCGGGCACGGCGACGACGATCCGTGCCGGTTGCAGCCGCCGCAGCGCCAGGATGGCGGCCCGCATGCTCGACCCGGTGGCGAGCCCGTCGTCGACCACGATCACCACCTTTCCGGCGAGGTCGGGCGGAGGAGCGTCGTCGCGATAGGCGCGCTCGCGTCGCTCCAGCTCGCGCCCTTCCTCTCGGGCGACGCGCTCGATGACCTCCGACGGGATGTTCATGCCGCGCACGACATCGTCGTTCAGGACGACCTCACCGCCGCTGGCGATCGCCCCCATGGCCACCTCCTCGCGACCGGGGATGCCGAGCTTGCGAACGATGAACACATCCAGCGGCACACCCAGCCTGGTGGCGACCTCGTAGCCCACCGGCACGCCGCCGCGGGGCAGCGCCAACACGATGACATCGTCGCGATCGCGGTAGTGGTCGAGCAGCCTCGCGAGCCCCCGACCGGCATCCCTACGATCACGGAACACGCGGTCCGGCACACCGATGATCTACACCTCCGTCGCGCGGCCGGACATCACGCGACTGCGTAGACCGTCGAAGATCGGTTGCGCCACCAGCACGGCAACCACGCGATCGCGGGATGGACGGACGGTGCGGCACGGCGCAGAGTCGGTAGGAACCGGGAGCAGGTTGTGAGCGTCGTCCATCACAGTCTGGCGCTGAGGGACGCAGGGGTGGCGATCGACGCTGACGTCGTCGTGCCCGAGCCCGCTCGGGGAGTCGTGCTGTTCGCCCACGGCAGCGGCAGCAGCCGTCACAGCCCTCGCAACCGGTTCGTGGCCGGCGAGCTGCAGCGTGCCGGACTCGCAACTGTGCTCGCCGACCTGCTCACCGCCGAGGAGGAGCAACTCGACGCACGAACCGGGCACCTCCGCTTCGACATCGGCTTGCTGGCGACGCGTGTCGTCGCGCTGACCGACTGGGTGACTCACCACGACCAGACCGCTGATCTGCCGGTCGGGCTCTTCGGCGCCAGCACGGGAGCGGCGGCCGCGCTCGTCGCCGCCGCCCAGCGGCCGGACACGGTCGCCGCGGTCGTGTCACGCGGTGGTCGGCCGGACCTCGCCGGCGGCCACCTCCGCGCCGTGCGCCAACCGACGCTGCTGATCGTGGGCGGGCGTGACGACGTCGTGATCGAGCTCAACCGCCAGGCGATGGGCCAACTCGCCGGCGAGACCCGCCTGGAGATCGTTCCCGGAGCAACTCATCTGTTCGAGGAGCCCGGCGCCCTCGAGCAGGTCGCCCGCCTGGCACGCGACTGGTTCGTCCGCCACCTGAGCCGCGTCCCACCCGACGAGGAGCGCTGAGGGCGGCGAGAACGGGCCGGGGCTCACGCAGTGGTGCGCAGCAGTTCGAGCGCGTCGTCGAGGGAGCGGACCGCGTGTGTCTCGAGGTCGTCACGACGCGCGTCGTCGGCCTCGCGTTCAGGCACGAGGAAGAGGTCGGCGCCGGCGTCGTCGGCCGCGACG
The DNA here is from genome assembly GCA_963735395.1 of uncultured Acidimicrobiales bacterium. Taxonomy (GTDB): domain Bacteria; phylum Actinomycetota; class Acidimicrobiia; order Acidimicrobiales; family VFJN01; genus ZC4RG19. The sequence continues at coordinate 834,363 of CAVTKV010000008.1, forward strand.
GCCTTGATGGCCACGGCACCGACAGGTCCCACCTCGCCGGTCGCGCTGATGGTTCCTGTGGCGGCGACGTCGCGGCCAGCGGCGAGGTCCTCGCGTTCGAGCATGTCGGTGATGGCGAGGGCGTACGCGAGGCCGGCGGACGGTCCGCCGATGTCGCGCGGCGCGAACGAGATCTCGAACGGCAGGTCGATCTGCAGGTCGCGGGTGGTGACAGCGACGCCGAGCCCCGAGCCGCCCGCGACGGTGGGCAGCGACGCGACCTCCATCTCGACCTCCTCCGGGCGCGACGAGCCGGCGCGCTCGACGGTCAGCCTGACCTCGGTCCCGGCTCCGAGCCCTCGCAGGTGCTCGCGCAGCGCGGGCGCCGTCGCAACCGGGTCGCCGTTGACGGCGACGATCACGTCGCCGGGCTCGAGCACGCCCGGAGGCCGGGGCGTCGGCCACCACCTCGACGACCGTGGCACCGTCGCCGTCGATGGTGACGTCGAGACCCGCGGCCTGCGCCGCGGCTGCCGCCGCCACCTGACGGCTCTCGTCGAAGAGCTCGCGTTGGCTCTCGTCGTACTCCTGGGGGTCGACGCCCGGCGGTATGACCTCGTCGATCGGGATCACTTCGCGGTCGGGGCGCACCCAGGCGACCAACGTGCCGAGCGCGTTGGCGCGCCCGAGGCTCACCGCCGTCAACTGGTAGTCGCCGTTGACCTCCGTGACCGTCGCGCCCTCGATCGTCACGTCGTCCTCGGCCGGCAGCACGACCCCGGGCTCCACCACGACGAACGGTGGGTGGTACAGGAAGCCGGCAGCAAGGACGAAGGCGAGCCCGACGGGCGCCCAGACGACCGGACCGGCCGACCGTCTGCGCACCGCGGTCGATTCTCCGTCGCGAGGCGCGACCTCGCCGATCTCGATCGCCTTCGCCACGTCGGAGGGCGCGAGGATGCCCACGAGCATCCCGCCGTCGAGCACCGGCAGCCTCCTGGAACCGCCGTCGAGCGCGTCGAGCACGTCGGCCAACTCGCTGTCCGCGTCGATGGTCGCGAGCTCGGAGCGCGGGACCATGATGTCGCCGACCCGACGGGAGGGACGCTCGTCCGGGGGGACCCGGGACACGTCGCGCACGCCGACCAGACCGAGCAGCTCGCCATCGGCCACGACGGGATAGGTCGAGTGGCGCCCCTGCCACGCCTGTGCCACGAACTCGTCGAGGGGCAGGTCGGGCGGCACGGTCACCGGTGCCGGGGTCATGGCGTCCCGGACCCTGCGGTTCCCCAGCGTGCGGCGGAGCAGCGCATTGGTGCGCTCGGCGCCTGCGGCCTGGACGAGGAACCAGCCCACGAACACGAGCCAGATCCCGCCGAGGTCACTGCCGCCGAACAACCCCAGCAGCCCGATCACGACGAGGAGGTAGCCGAACACGCGGCCGGCGGCCGCGGCCTGGACGGTCGCTTCGGTGGGGTTACCGGTGCGGTGCCAGATCCACGCCTGGAAGATCCGGCCACCGTCCAGCGGCAGGGCGGGAATCAGGTTGAAGCCGAGCACGATCAGGTTGATGCGGGTCAGGTACCCGAGGACGCCCTGGACACCGTCGGGCAGGTCGAGCCTCGACGCCACGTAGGTGAGGATGCCCAGGCCGACGGCGAGCGCCGCCGTGATCACCGGGCCCATCACCGCGACCCGGAAGGCAGCGCCCGCCGAACGCGGATGCGATCGGATGCGGGCCACACCGCCGAGCAGCCACAGGGTGATGCCCTCGATGGGTACCCCCTCGCGCAACGCCCTCCGGGCGTGCCCCAGCTCGTGCAGGAGGATGCTGGCGAAGAACAGGACGGCGGTCACGACAGCCATCGCCAGATGGGCACCGGCACCGAGATCGGGATACGCGGCGGGAAACACGGCAGTGGCCAGCGACCACACCACGATCCCGAACACGATCAGCCAAGACCAGCTCGCACCGATCTCGATGCCGCCGACCCGGGCGATGCGAAAGCTCGACTCCACCTGCGCCTCCTCTCGGCGACGCCTCCGACGCGCATCACGCGAGCGCGTGGGCGCAGAAGCCCACGCCGGAAGGCAGCTGCCAGCTAGCGGTTGACGTCCACCAGTTCGCCACCACGGTGGCGAACCTCGCCGTCGCGCCACAGGGACTGCCCGAGGACCGCGGCCAGCACCGCCCCGGTCGCCATGAAGACCAGCGGCAAGCCGACGACGAGCACGAGCACCATGGTTGCTCCACCGAGCACGGGCACCGACCTCCCTCAGCCACAGCCTGAGCCCCGGCCCCGCCGCGGACACCCCGCAATCGCGTGGATGACGGGCCCGGATCCACGCGCCGACCGGCGCCCGTCACGCCCACGCGTTCACGGGGTGTGCGGCCGTTCGGGTGGCGCGACGCTGTCGCCCGCGTGAAGCCCCGGCGCCCGTCCAGGACGTGAAGGGAGCGCGGCGTATGGCCAGCATCAGGCTCGACCACGTGACCAAGAGCTACGGGGGTGACAGGCCTGCGGTCGACGATGTCAGCATCGATGTGGCCGACGGCGAGTTCGTCATCCTCGTCGGGCCGTCCGGATGCGGCAAGTCGACGATCCTGCGCATGATCGTCGGACTTCTCGACGTCACGTCCGGCGACATCTACATCGGTGAACGACGGGTCAACGACCTGACGCCACGAGACCGGAACCTGGCCATGGTGTTCCAGAACTACGCCCTGTACCCCCACCTGCCCGTCTTCGAGAACATCGCCTTCCCCCTGCGACTGCACAACCGGCCCGAGGCCGAGGTTCGCGAGCGGGTGCTCTGGGCTGCTGGCATGCTCGAACTGACCGACCTCCTGTCCCGGAAGCCCGCCGAGCTGTCCGGTGGCCAGCGCCAGCGAGTGGCCATGGGCCGAGCCATCGTGCGCGAGGCGGACGCCTACCTCTTCGACGAGCCCCTCTCGAACCTCGACGCCATGCTCCGCGGCCAGATGCGCACCGAGATCTCGCGACTGCACAACCGCCTCAGGATGACCACCGTCTATGTCACGCACGACCAGACGGAGGCGATGACGCTCGGCGACCGGCTCGCCGTCCTCCGCAAGGGCCAGCTCCAACAGATCGACACCCCGCGGCAGCTCTACGACGAGCCGGCCAACCTCTTCGTCGCCCGGTTCATCGGATCGCCGCCGATGAACCTCCTGCCCGCGGCGGTCGACGGCCCGATCCTGCACCTGCCGATCGCCGACGTGCCGCTGCCCCCCGACCTCGCCGACCAGGTCTCCGGGCGTGAGGTCCTGATCGCGGGCATCCGTCCGGAGCACCTCGAGGACGCGGCGCTGGTCGACGACCAACGACGGGCCACCGGCATCTCGTTCCGAGCCACCATCGACGTCATCGAGTGGCTCGGCAGCGTGCAGTACGCGTACATCCCCTTCGAGGCACCTGCCGACATCGAACGCCAACTCGCCGACCTGGCCCAGGAGCTCGACACCGAACAGGTGCGCACCCAGATCGTCGCGTCGTTGGACGCGACCAGCCAAGCAGCCGAAGGCGCCGACATGGAGCTCTGGTTCGAGCCGTCACACATGCACCTGTTCGATCCGCCCACCGGCGACACCCTGACGCACGGCCTTCCCGTCGCCGCCACCGCTCGAGCCTGACGGTCGGGGTCGTGTCGCCGCGGAAGAACTACGCGCCTACGGGATGCAGCCCCGACGGATCGGCAGTGCGCTGCGTCCGTGACGATGTGGGCGCGCCCCCGGCGCGTCGGGAGGAGGTGAGAGACGACATGGCGGTCAAGCTCAACCAACGAGCGTTCGACCACGCGAAGTCGACGATCCAGCGGGGACTGTTCGTCCTTGACGACCGGGACGAGTGGAGCGAGCACCAACCGTCTGCCCAGCAGGAGAACAGCTACCTGGAGGCGCATGGGTTCGACGACTACGCACGCTGGTTCCTGGGCGTGGAGGACGAGGAGGACGAGGACAACAAGGGTCGCTACAAGTTCCCCTACGGCGACTTCGAGAAGGTCCACCGGTGTGGCGTGCTGGCAGCAGAATCGCGGGCCGGTCAGCGCAAGTACTACGACATCGAGCTCGCCACCGCCCACCTCCACGGCATGTTGGACGCGCTCCGGGACGTGACATCGAAGGCGCGCTGAGCCGCGCGCGCGGCCAGATCCACGCGATCACGGGGTTCGACCCCACGCCCGGCGGTGCGAGGTTCGGGACCGCGCAGAATCCGACCACCCGCCAGGTCATGCCCACACGAGCCCGCAACACAGGAGGACCGCCATGCTCATGCGCTTCGACCCCTTCCGAGACCTCGACCGGCTGACGCAGGCCCTGACGCCGCCGGGATCGGTCCGTCAGGCCTCGATGCCGATGGACGCTTACCGCGAGGGCGACCACTTCGTCGTCCAGTTCGACCTGCCGGGCGTCGATCCGGGCTCGATCGACCTGACGGTCGAGAAGAACGTCCTGACCGTCCGAGCAGAGCGCAGCCTGGAGCCCAAGGAGAGCCAGGAGGTCCTCATCTCGGAGCGCCCTCAGGGCACCTTCAGCCGCCAGCTCTTCCTGGGAGAGAGCCTGGACGCCGACAACGTGCAGGCGTCGTACGACCACGGCGTCCTCACCCTCACGATCCCGATCGCCGAGCAGGCCAAGCCGCGCAAGGTCGAGGTGACCGCGAGCGGCGGCGGGGGTCGAGCGATTCCCGCCAGCGCCACCGAGTCGTGACCCGTCGAGCGACCGACGACAAAGAGGAGAGGAAGCACCATGGCCAAGGCCGTAGGCATCGACCTGGGAACGACCAACTCCGTGATCGCTGCGGTGGAGGGGGGCCATCCCACGGTCATCCCCAACTCGGAGGGCGCGCGAACCACCCCCTCCGTGGTGGCGTTCACCGACCAGGGTGAGCGACTCGTCGGCCAGGTGGCTCGACGGCAGGCGATCCTCAACCCCAAGGGCACGATCTCCTCCGCCAAGCGGTTCATCGGCCGGCGCTTCGACGAGGTCGAGACGGAGATCCACGCCGTGTCCTACGACGTGGTGGCCGGGCCGGACGGCATGGCCCGGTTCGAGATCCAGGGCAAGCAGTACGCGCCGGAGGAGATCTCGGCCATGGTGCTGCGCAAGCTCGCCGAGGACGCGTCGAAGTTCCTGGGAGAGCGAGTGACCGAGGCGGTCATCACCGTGCCGGCGTACTTCAACGACGCTCAACGGCAGGCGACGAAGGACGCCGGGAAGATCGCCGGGCTCGAGGTGCTGCGCATCATCAACGAGCCGACCGCCGCCGCGCTCGCCTACGGGCTCGACAAGAAGTCCAACGAGACCGTGCTCGTCTTCGACCTCGGCGGTGGGACGTTCGACGTGAGCATCCTCGACGTGGGCGAGGGCGTGGTCGAGGTGCGGGCCACGTCACGGAGACACGCACCTGGGCGGCGACGACTTCGATCGACGGCTCGTCGACCACCTGGCCGACGAGTTCCAGCGGGACAACGGCATCGACCTGCGTCAGGACCCGCAGGCGTTGCAGCGCCTGTTCGAGGCCAGCGAGAAGGCCAAGGTCGAGCTGTCGTCGGTGACCCAGACCCAGGTCAACCTGCCGTTCATCACCGCGGATGCCAGCGGCCCCAAGCACCTCGTCACCACCATCATGCGCTCGACGTTCGAGGAGCTCACCAACGACCTGATCGAACGCACCATGGGTCCGGTCCAGCAGGCGATGGCCGATGCCAAGGTCACGGCCGACGACATCGACGAGGTGATCCTCGTGGGCGGCGCCACCCGCATCCCCGCCGTCCAGAACCGGGTGCGTCGCCTGACCGGTGGCAAGGACCCGAACATGACCGTCAACCCCGACGAGGTCGTGGCGCTGGGCGCAGCCACCCAGGCGGCGATCATCAAGGGCGAGGTCTCCGATGTGCTGCTGCTCGACGTCACGCCGCTCTCGCTCGGGGTGGAGACGCTCGGGGGCCTGATGACCAAGGTGATCGAGCGCAACACCACGATCCCGGCTCGACGTACGGAGGTGTTCAGCACCGCGGAGGACGACCAGTCCTCGGTGGACATCGTCGTGCTGCAGGGCGAGCGGGAGCGAGCGGCCGACAACCGGGTGCTCGGTCGGTTCCGGCTCGAGGGCATCCGCCCCGCGCCCCGTGGGACGCCGCAGATCGAGGTCACGTTCGAGATCGACGCCAACGGCATCCTCCATGTGTCCGCCCGCGACAAGGACACCGGAGCCGAACAGAAGATCACGATCAGCGAGAGCGCGAACCTCGACCAGACAGAGGTCGAGCGCATGGTGGCCGATGCCGAGCGGAACCGCGAGGAGGACCTCCGGCTGCGGCAGGAGATCGATGCCCGCAACGAGCTCGATGCCGTCGCTCACCAGGTGGAGCGGCGCCTCGGTGAGCTGGGCGACGAGGTGCCCGTGCACGAGAAGGCCCGGGCCGAGCAGCTCGTGAGCGACGCCCGGCAAGCGGTCAAGGACCAGGCCCCGCTCGACCGCGTGCGAGAGCTCACCACCGAGCTGCAGCAGGTCTTCCACGGGCTCGGCGCCGCACGTGGGGCCGAGGCCGACACCTCGACCGGAGAACCGGGCGGGGGCGACGACGACGTGATCGATGCCGACTTCACCGTGAGCTGACACAGGTACCGAAAACCGAAGGGCGCGTGCCGACTCAGGAGGAACCGTGTCCGAAGACCGACACCCCGACGACGAACACGCACCCGCGTCGGACGACGGCCTCGACGAGACGCCTGCGACCAGCCCGGACGAACCGGCTCCCGAGGACACCGTCGCCCTGCTCGAGGACCGGCTGCGACGCGCCTTGGCCGACCTCGACAACCTGCGCAAACGGTACGAACGGGAGGTCGCGCGCGAGCGTGCCGCGGAACGGGCGCTGGTGGCGGCCCAATGGCTGCCCGTCGTCGACGACCTCGAACGGGCGCTCGAGCACGGGAATGCCAGCGCCGACGTCGTCGTCGAGGGCGTGCGGGCCGTCCGCGACCGGGCGCTCGCGGTGCTCGCACAGCTCGGCTTCCCCCGCTACGAGGACACCGGGGCGCCCTTCGACCCGGCACGGCACGAGGCGGTCGGCGTCGTCGACAGCGACGCACCGCCCGGCACCGTGGTGGCGGCCGTGCGCCCCGGGTACGGCACGGACGGTGCCATCCTGCGGCCCGCAGGGGTGGTCGTCGCTCGATCGGGCCAGGGCGCGGAGCGGGACGTCGTCGCCCGGGATCCGGGCTGATGGCCGAGCGCCGCGACTTCTACGAGGTCCTCGGTGTCGCGCGCGACGCATCGCAGGACGAGATCCAGCGCGCCTACCGGAAGCTGGCGCGCACCTACCACCCCGACGTCAACAAGGACCCCGACGCCCAGATGCGGTTCCAGGAGATCGCCGAGGCGTACGACGTGCTCTCGGACCCGGACACCCGCCGCCGCTACGACGCCTTCGGCCACCAGTTCCGCCAGGTGCCCGAGGACGTCGACCCGGACACCTGGGCACGGGCGCAAGCCGGCGCCCCGGGCGCGGGGGGCCGCCGCCGCAGCGGTCGCGCCGCCGGCGGTCAGCGCGTGTGGTCCACGACGGGGTTCGGCGACCAGGACGTCGACATCGACGATCTCTTCGGTGACCTGTTCGGCGCCGGTCGACGCCGCGGTTGGGGCTCGATCCAGGGAGCGGACCAGGAGGCGGAGATCGAGCTGACGGTCGAGGAGGCCTACCACGGCGGGCGCCGCACCCTGACCGTGTCCGGCCCCGACGGCCCCCAGACGATCGAGGTCACGATCCCCGCCGGCGTCACCGACGGGCAGCGCATCCGGCTGGCCGGCCAGGGCGGTCGGGGAACGGGGAGCGGACAACCCGGCGACCTGTACCTCGTGGTGCGCATCGCGCCGCACCGCCGCTACCGGCTCGAGGGGCGCAACATCCACGTCGACCTCCCCGTCTCTCCGTGGGAGGCGGCGCTCGGTACGTCGGTCGCGCTCGACACGCCCGGAGGCGAGGCCAAGGTCCGCGTTCCGCCGGGGTCGTCGAGCGGGCGACGGCTCCGACTCGCCGGCCGCGGCATGCCCAACCGGCGCGGTCGGCCGGGAGACCTGTTCGCGGAGGTCCGCATCATGGTGCCGTCCACGCTCACCGACGACGAGCGCCGGCTGTTCGAGGAGCTGTCCCGGATCTCGACGTTCGACCCGAGGAAGCGGCGATGACCTTCGCCTTGGCCCGTCCCCGCCGCTATGACCTGGAGTCGTTCGCGCGAGCGTGCGGCCTCCATCCCGACCTCGTGCGCCGATTCGTCGCCCTCGGCCTTCTCGATGCCACCGCGGACGCGGCTGGCGAGCTGTGGTTTCCCCCGGCCCAGCTCGCCACCGCGGCCCGCATCCAGCGGCTGCACGCCGGCCTCGCGCTCAACTACGCGGCGCTCGGCGTCGTGATCGACCTGCTCGACCGCATCACCGAGCTGGAGGCGGCATTGCGTGGCCGCGCCCGACGACCTGGAGGACCATCGTGGACGCCGAACGACTGACCCAGAAGTCACAGGAAGCTCTGCACGACGCCCAGACCAAGGCGTTGCGCTTCGGGCACACCGAGGTCGACGGGGAGCACCTGCTCCTCGCGTTGCTCGACCAGGAGGGCGGCCTCGTACCCCGGTTGATCACCCAGGCGGGCGGCGATCCTGCACGGCTGCAGGCGAACGTCGAAGCCGACCTCGGCCGTCGCCCCCGGGTCAGCGGTCCCGGCGCCGCGCCCGGCGAGGTCTTCGTGACCCAGCGGCTGTCCCGCCTGCTCGATGCCGCCGACCGCGAGGCCAAGCGGCTCAAGGACGAGTACGTCTCGGTCGAGCACCTCCTCATCGCGCTGCTCGAGGAGGGCACCAGCACCGCCGCGGGGCGCCGGCTCCACGAGGAGGGCCTGACCCGGGACAAGTTCCTCCAGGCGCTGACGGCCGTGCGGGGCAACCAGCGCGTGACGTCGGCGATGCCCGAGGTGGCCTACGAGGCGCTCGAGAAGTACGGGCGCGACCTCGTGGCCGACGCACGGGCCGGGAAGCTCGATCCGGTCATCGGCCGGGACGGCGAGATCCGCCGGGTCATCCAGATCCTGTCCCGCAAGACCAAGAACAACCCGGTGCTCATCGGGGATCCCGGTGTGGGCAAGACGGCCATCGTCGAGGGCCTCGCCCAGCGCATCATGCGGGGCGACGTGCCCGAGGGCCTGCGCGACAAGACGGTCTTCGCGCTCGACATGGGCGCGCTGGTCGCCGGCGCCAAGTACCGGGGCGAGTTCGAGGAGCGGCTCAAGGCCGTGCTCAACGAGGTCAAGGCCGCCGAAGGGCGGATCCTGCTGTTCATCGACGAGCTGCACACCGTGGTGGGCGCCGGCGCAGCCGAGGGTGCCATGGACGCCGGCAACATGCTCAAGCCGATGCTCGCACGCGGTGAGCTGCACATGATCGGCGCCACCACCCTCGACGAGTACCGCAAGCACATCGAGAAGGACGCCGCGCTGGAACGGCGCTTCCAGCCCGTCATCGTCGACGAGCCGTCGGTCGAGGATACGATCTCGATCCTCCGCGGCCTGCGCGAGCGCCTGGAGATCTTCCACGGGGTCAGGATCCAGGACAACGCGCTCGTCGCCGCCGTCGTCCTCAGCCACCGCTACATCTCCGACCGGTTCTTGCCCGACAAGGCCATCGACCTGGTGGACGAGGCGTGCGCCATGCTGCGCACCGAGATCGACTCGATGCCGGCCGAGCTCGACGAGCTGACCCGGCGTGTCACCCGCCTGGAGATCGAGGAGGCGGCGCTGTCCAAGGAGTCCGACCCTGCGAGCAAGCGCCGCCTCGAGGAGCTGCGCAAGGAGCTGGCCGACCTGCGGGGCGAAGCCGACGCCATGCGCGCCCAGTGGGAGGCCGAGCGCCAGGCCCTGCGCCGGGTGCAGGAGCTGCGCCAGGAGATCGAGCGAGTCCGCCGCGAGGCCGAGGAGGCCGAACGCAACTACGACCTCAACCGTGCCGCGGAGCTGGAGCACGGCGAGCTGCCGGAGCTCGAGCGACGGCTCCGGGCCGAGGAGGAGCAGCTCGCCGCCAAGCAGGGCGGCAAGCGCCTGCTGCGTGAGGTCGTGACCGAGGACGAGATCGCGTCGATCGTGTCGCGCTGGACCGGCATCCCGATCAGCCGGTTGAAGGAGGGCGAGAGGGACAAGCTGCTGCGCCTCGACCAGATCCTCCACGAGCGGGTCGTGGGCCAGGACGAGGCCGTGCAGCTCGTCGCCGACGCCATCATCCGCGCTCGGTCGGGCATCAAGGACCCCCGCCGCCCGATCGGGTCGTTCATCTTCCTGGGGCCGACCGGCGTCGGCAAGACCGAGCTGGCGCGCACGCTGGCCGCGGCCCTGTTCGACACCGAGGACAACATGGTCCGGCTCGACATGAGCGAGTACCAGGAGCGCCACACCGTGAGTCGCCTGGTCGGTGCGCCGCCCGGCTACGTCGGTTTCGAGGAGGGCGGCCAGCTCACCGAAGCCGTGCGGCGCAAGCCGTACTCGGTCGTGCTGTTCGACGAGATCGAGAAGGCCCACCCCGACGTGTTCAACACGTTGCTGCAGATCCTGGACGACGGGCGGCTCACCGACGCCCAGGGCCGCACGGTCGACTTCCGCAACACGGTGATCATCATGACGTCGAACATCGGCTCCGACCATCTGATCGACGGCGTGACGCCGGACGGTGACCTCAAGCCCGACGCGCGCGAGCGCGTGTTCGGTGAGCTGCGCCGCCACTTCCGGCCCGAGTTCCTCAACCGGGTCGACGACATCGTGCTGTTCAAGCCGCTCACACTCGACGAGATCGAGCACATCGTCGACCTCATGTTCGACGACCTGCGCACGCGACTCGCCGAGCGACGCATGACGCTCGAGCTCTCGGAGGCGGCGCGACGCTTCATCGCCGAGCAGGGCTTCGACCCCGTGTACGGCGCTCGGCCACTCCGGCGCTTCATCGGCCACGAGGTCGAGACGCGGATCGGTCGCGCCCTGCTCAGCGGCGACGTCCAGGACGGTGCGACCATCCACATCGATGCCCGCGACGGCAACCTGGTCGTCACCTACGACAACCCTGCCGCCCCGGCCGACACCGCCGCCTGATGAGAGGCGCAACCGGTGAGCCACATGGCGATCGACCTCGGTGACCCGGGGCGGGCTCTGGCGGCCGTGCTCCTGGCGGTGTCGGTGAGCGCCTGCAACGGCACCGACGATCCGGTCACAGACACCGAGCAGCCCGACGAATCCGACCAGGCCGCGTCGGACGGCGAGTCGGAGCCGACGATCTTCACCGGCATCCCGGCGCTGCTCGACGAAGTGCAGCCTTCGGTCGTCGCGGTGGTGACCGATGTCGGTGAGGGCAGCGGGGTCATCTACGACGACGACGGGAGCATCGTCACCAACGCCCACGTGGTAGCCGATGCCCAAGCGGTCTCGGTCACCTTCGCCGACGGGTCGCAGGCCGACGGCCAGCTCGTCGGCATCGACCCGACCGTGGATCTGGCCGTGATCCGGACCACGAGGGACGACCTGCGGGCCGCCGGCTTTTCCGAGACGACCCCGGTGGTGGGCGAGCTCGCCGTGGCCATCGGCAACCCGCTCGGCTTCGAGAACACGGTGACGGCGGGCATCATCTCCGGCCTCGAGCGCAGCATCCCCGGAGCGGGGACGGCCCTCGTCGGCCTGATCCAGACGGATGCCGCGATCTCCCCGGGCAACTCGGGCGGCGCGCTCGTGGGGCCGTCCGGCGAGGTCGTCGGCATCAACGTGGCGTACATCCCGCCCGCAGGAGGTGCGGTCGCCATCGGGTTCGCCATCCCCTCGGCCGTGGTGGTCGACGTCGCCGACGAGCTCCTGGCCGACGGCGACGTCGAGCACGCCTTCCTCGGCATCACGCCCGTGGCGCTCACGCCCCAGCTCGCCGAGCAGTACGGGATCGACGCCGACGCCGGTGTGCTCGTCGTCGAGGTGGTGCCGGGCGGCCCCGCGGACGTCTCCGGGATCCGGGCCAGCGACGTCATCATCGCGATCGACGACGAGGAGGTGAGGGGGCCTGGCGACCTGCTGGCGGCATTGCGCACGCGCGACCCGGGAGAGCACGTCGAGCTGACGCTGCTCCGAGACGGCGAGGAACAGACCGTCGAGGTCGAGCTCGGCGCGGCGCCTCCGGCGCAGGGGTGACGACCTATCCGTCCGGTGATGCCGTCAAGACCTGCGGATGCCCGCCTGGCATGGGCCTGCCGACGAGCTCGTACACGGCCTCGCCGTCGACGGTCTCGTGTTCGAGAAGGAGATCCACCAGCTGGTCGAGCTTGTCACGATGCTCGGCCAGGAGCTTGCGGGCCCGTTCCTCGGCCTCGCGGAGGAGCCGGGCCACCTCCCGGTCGATCAGGTGCTGCGTCGCCTCGGCGTAGCTGCGGTGCTGGATCTGGGCGCCGTCGCCGAGGAACATCGGTCCGCCGGAGGGGTACCCGATGGGCCCGAGCTCGGGCGACAGCCCGTACTCCTTGACCATCTTCGTCGCGAGGTCGGTGGCCGAGGCGAGGTCGTTGGCCGCGCCGGTGGACCCCTCGCCGAACACGACGAGCTCGGCCGCTCGCCCGCCGAGCCGCACGGCCAGCGAGTCGTGGAGGTAGCTCTCGCGGTAGAGGTGCCGTTCGTCCAGGGGGAGCTGGTGGGTGACGCCCAGCGCCTGCCCCGCCGGCAGGATCGTCACCTTCGCCACCGGGTCGGCGTGCTCGCACAGGGCCGCCACGAGGGCGTGGCCACCCTCGTGAACCGCGACCGCTCGCCGTTCGTCCGGTAGGAGCACGTTCGAGCCCTCGCGCCGTCCCAGGATGATGCGGTCGCGCGCCTCGTCGAAGTCGAGGGCGGTGAGGACCTCGCGGCTCTCCCGGGCGGCGAAGATGGCCGCCTCGTTGACGAGGTTGGCGAGGTCGGCCCCGCTGAACCCCGGCGTGCCCCGGGCCACCTTGTCCAGGTCGACGTCGGCATCGAGCTTCTTGCCCCGGCAGTGCAGCTCGAGGATGGCGCGGCGCTCCAGCTGGTTGGGCAACGGGATCGTGACCTGGCGGTCGAACCGCCCGGGCCGTAGCAGGGCGGGGTCCAGTATCTCCGGTCGGTTGGTGGCGGCCAGGACCACGATGCCCTGAAGCGGGTCGAACCCGTCCATCTCGGCGAGGAGCTGGTTCAGCGTCTGCTCCCGCTCGTCGTTGGAGACGATCGCGCCGCCGGCGCCCCGCCGCTGGCCGATGGCGTCGATCTCGTCGACGAAGATGATGGCCGGGGCGCGCTTGCGGGCCTCCTCGAACAGGTCGCGCACCCGGGCGGCGCCGACCCCGACGAACATCTCCACGAAGCTCGACCCGGTCACGGAGATGAAGGGGACCGCCGCCTCTCCGGCCACAGCGCGGGCGAACAGGGTCTTGCCGGTGCCGGGCGGCCCCACCATGAGGACGCCACGGGGGGCGCGAGCGCCGACCCGGCGGTAGCGGTCGGGGTTCCTGAGGAAGTCCACGACCTCGGAGATCTCCTGCTTGACGCCCTCGTACCCGGCGATGTCGGCGAAGGTCGCCCTCGGCCGCTCGGTGTCGAAGATCTTGGCGCGTGACCGACCCACCCCGAGGATCCCGCCGAACTGGGCCCCGGCTCGACGGCCCATGTAGATCCAGAGCCCCACGAGGAGGAGGAACGGGGCGAAGGACAGCAGTATCGACCAGAGCGACGTGCGCTCGGGGACGGCCTCGACCGTCACCTCTCTGGCCTCGAGACGGTCGAGCAGCCGGTCTCCGGCCAGATCGACGGGGACCGCCGTGCTGAACGACGACCCGTCCTCGAGCTTGCCGTGGGCCTCGCCGTTCGATGCGATCGTCACAGAGGCGACCTGGCCCTGGTCGACCTTGTCCAGGAACTCCGTGTACGTGAGCCCCGGCGCGCCGTGGAACACGAGGACAGCAGCAGCCACGCCGTGACCGCGATGCCGAGGGGGATCAGCCACGCCCGCCACCACGGCGGTCGCCGCGGGGCCGAGCCTGTCGGCGTGTCGTGGGGAGATCCGGGCGACGCAGCCGATGTCGGGTGCGAGGATCGGGCCGAGGGCTCCTCGGGCGCCACGGGACTCAGCCTGCGCCGTCGGGAGTGAGGACCACCTTGAGCGCTCCCGTCTGCGCCGACTGCGAGAACACGTCATAGGCCTCCATGAACTGATCGAAGGTGAAGTGGTGGGTGACGAACCGGCCGGCGTCGAGCTGCGAGCTGGCGAGCAGCTTGAGCAACGTCGGGGTGGAGTACGTGTCGACGAGGCCCGTCGTGACGGTGATGTCCCGGATCCACAGCACGTCGAGGTCGAGCCGCGCCGGGCCGCCGTGGACACCCACGTTCGCGACCCGACCGGTCGGCCGGATCAGCCTCGTGCAGAGCTCGAAGGTCTCGGGCACCCCGACCGCCTCGATGGCGACGTCCGCGCCGCCTGGGGCATCGGTCATCTCGTGGACGCTGGACACCGGGTCGTCCCTGCCGTTGTTGATGCTGATGTCGGCGCCGAACTGCTTCGCAGAGTCGAGGCGGTTGTCGGCCAGGTCGATGGCGATGATCCTGGACGGCGACACGAGCCGGGCTCCGACGATGGCGGCGAGCCCGATCGGGCCTGCGCCCACCACCGCGACGACGTCGCCCGGCTGCACGCGTCCGTTGAGCACGCCGACCTCGTAGCCGGTCGGGAGGATGTCGGCCAGCATCAGCACCTGTTCGTCGCTCACCCCGGGGGGCACGCCATAGGTGGACGTGTCCGCGAACGGCACCCTGACCTTCTCGGCCTGCGTGCCGTCGACGAGGTGGCCCAGGATCCATCCGCCACCGCCGATGCACTGGCCGTAGCGACCGCCGCGGACAGTAGAGGCAGCGGCCACAGGCGCTGATGCACGACACCAGCACCCGATCGCCCGGGCCCACGGTCCTCACATCGGGGCCGACCTCCTCCACGGTGCCGACCGCCTCATGGCCGAGGACACGCCCGTCGGTGACCGTCGGTACGTGGCCCTTGAGGATGTGCAGGTCGGTGCCGCAGATCGTCACGGTGTCGACTCGCACGATGGCGTCGCCCTCGTCGACGAGGCGTGGGTCGGGCACCTCCTCCCAGGACTTGCTCCCCGGGCCGTGGTACACGACAGCATGCATCGCCGCCTCCTGGGTCGGAGCGCGCGGCGGTGGCTCGCCGGCGCGCCGGATCACCCCGACCGTCGCGGGCCGATCGGCCCGCCGCATCACGCGACCGTGTAGGGCCTGCACCGCCCAGAGGTCGGGCGCTCGGTTCACGCGATCGTGTGTCGCCCCGGCGTCC
>CAVTKV010000009.1:0-1003341 GCA_963735395.1 uncultured Acidimicrobiales bacterium
TGGTAGCTGACGGCGTAGGCCCACTCGACCTGGAGGGTCTTGATGAACCGCTCGGCCTTGCCGTTGGTCCGGGGCCGGTAGGGCCGAGTCCGGAGATGTTTGATCTCCAGGTCTGCGACGGCGTCGGCGTGGATCTTCGAGCGGTAGCCGGTGCCGTTGTCGGTCATGACCCGCACCACGGTGACACCGTGGGTTGCGAACCACGCGATGGCCCGTCGGAGGAACCCGGCGCAGGTGGCGCCCGTCTCGTCGTCGAGGATCTCGACATACGCGAGGCGGCTGGTGTCATCGACCGCGACGTGCACGTAGTCCCACCCGGCCCGGTAGGTGGCCCGGTAGCCGCCATGGCGGCGGTGGGCGGGCAGGCCTGGGCGATCGAAGCGGCCGAGCTTCTTGATGTCGATGTGGATCAGTTCGCCGGGATGACGCCGGCAGTAGCGGTTCGGCGGTTCCGGTGGCTCCAGCCGAGACAGCCGGTGCAGTCCCTGGCGGCGCAGCACCGCGCAGACCGTCGAGGTCGCCAGGTCGAGCTCGGCGGCGATCTGGGTCGAGGTCCACCGCAGGTGCCGCAGCGCCTCGATGAGCGCCTCGGTCTCCGGTGGGGTGCGCCCCGGCACCGGGTGCGGTGCCGAGGAGCGATCCGTGAGCGCTTCGCCGGCGTCGTAGCGAACCAGCCACCGGTAGCAGGTTCGTTCCGAGCAGCCGGCGGCCTCGGCGGCCTCGGCCACCGTCCAGCCCTCGTCGCGCACTCGCTGGCACATCAGTGTTCGGCCGTGCGGGGTCAGTCGAGCATTACCGTGCAGTTCCATCGGGCTCCTTGAGGTGAGGGTGGGTCGCACCCCCAATCCTCAAGGAGCCCGTCATGACGAACGTGGATGGGATCTACAGCTAGGCAGACGGTGTGGCTCCACGAGAAGGCCGGCAGCGAGCGTGAGCAGCCGGTCAGCGTGAGCCTCCAAGCTTCCATCGCTGCGCTGGCGGCCGAACGCGGGTCCTGCCACCCCAACGATCCCGTGTTCGTCACCTCGTATCGCCGAGCAGGACATCCCGCCCCGCTCACCGACCGGACCTACGACCGGATCTTCACTCGTGCCCAGGAGCGGGTGCCCTGGGCATCCCGTACCCCGCTCACCGCGCATGTCCTCCGGCACACGGCGGTGACCGCCGTCGAGCGCGTCGCCGGATTCGCAGTAGCCGCGAAAGTTCGCTGGTCACACCCCCGGCTCGGTCACGGGCACCTACACAAAGGCGGATATCTCCGAGGTTGCCAGAGCGGTCGTGCACCTCACCGGCGAACCTCATCCTCTCGCCTGAGGCGGCTGCACCCCAAGAGGCGACTGTGCGCGTCTTGCATCTCCGCGAACGTGGCCCGTGTGTAGAGAGCCGTTATGCCGCCAGCGCCATCGGCGTGCCCGGCATACGCGGTCGCTACGTGCTCGCCCTGGTGATCATCCCGAATGTCGGTCAGAGTCGAGTAGCGGAGCCAGTGAAGGCTCACGCCGAGGGATCGGACCCACGGCAGCTCCCGTCCAGCTCGTAGGAAGATCGAGTCGAAGCGACGCTCGCTCAGGCAACTTCCGTCCTGGTAGTGAAAGACGCGATCGCAGGTCGGAGGGCGTGGTCCGTGGCCATGAGAAAGTCCCCGCTGGTGGCCAGTTGAGGTCCCCGCTGGTGGCCACGAGAAGTCCCCGCTGGTGGCCAGCGGAAGTCCCCGTTCCTCGCTGAAGCATCCACGTCGAGCGTCCCCCGGCCGGTGACGGTGGCGGTGTCTGCCAACACCGACTCCGACCGAGGGACTGCTCAATGATCACAGTGAGGGAACGCATGGACATCCTTTCCGCCTACCGCGAGGTCGGCTCCTATCGAGGCGCTGCGGACATCTGCGGCACCACCCCCAAGACCGTGAAGCGGGCCGTGCTCGCCGTGGACGCCGATCCCGGCGTCGAGGTGGTCGCCCACAACTACGACGATGTCCGCGATGTCGTCGCCGCGCGGGTCGAGAAGACCCACGGTCGGATCACCGCGAAGCGTCTGCTGCCGGTCGCGGTCGCGGCTGGCTACGACGGGCTCGGCCCGCAACTTCCGCCGTCTCGTCGCCGAGGAGAAGGGCGTGGCGCATCGAATCACCGTGGCCGCCGGCCGGGGGTGTGGTCACCGGGCGACATGCTCGTGATCGACTGGGGTGAGATCGGGCCGCTGTCGGTGTTCTGCGCGGTGCTCGCCTGGAGCCGCTGGCGGTTCGTGTACTTCGCTGACAACCACGGCGCCGAGACGACCTTCGCCGCGCTCGCCGCGTGCTTCGAAGCGCTCGGCGGTGTCCCCACCACCGTGCTGTCGGACCGCATGGGGTGCCTGAAGGGCGGCACGGTCGCCGGGGCGGTGGTGCCCCACCGCGGACTACGTGCGGTTCGCGACCCACTACGGGTTCCGGCCCGACTTCTGCGAGGGCCACGACCCCGAGTCGAAGGGCCTCGTCGAGAACCTCGTCGGCTACGTGAAGTCCGACCTCATGATCCCGGCCGAGCTCACCGTCGCCGACCTCGCCGCCGCCAACGCCGCCGGCGTCGTGTGGCGGGCCGAGGTCAACGCCGCGGTCCACTCCGAGATCTCAGCGCGGTCCCCGACGAACGCCTCGCGATCGAACGGGACCTGCTGCGGGCCGTTGCCGTCGCTGCGAGCCCGGATCGGCAAGCTGGTCGCTGCGCAAGGTCGACCGGCTCTCGCTGCGTCCGGTTCGGCTCGGCCCGCTACTCGGTCCCGACCCGCCACATCGGCCGCCAGGTCGAGGTCCGTGTCGTCGACGGCGCACGTCGAGGTGGTCCTCTTGGGCGTGATCGCCGACACATCGCCGTTGTTGCGCCTGGTGAGACGTCGATCAACGACGACCACTACGGCGGCCCGCGCCCGACACCGCGCCCGGGCGGTCCGCCCCAAGACGACGGCCGAGATCGCGTTCTGCGCCCTCGGACCGGCCGCCGTCGCGTTCATCAAGGCCGCCGCCGCGGCCGGCAACAGCAAGCTGGGCGGCGACCTCGACGAGCTCGCCGCCCTCGAAGCCGCCCACGGCCGCGACGCCCTGATCGCCGCCCTGGAACGGGCCGTCACCTTCGGCCGTTACCGAGCGAGCGACGTCCGCTCGATCCTCGCCGCGGGCACCGGCGTCGCCCGCCCGACCGAGCGCCGGCGACGCGCTCGTGATCCCGCTGCCCGCCGTCGCCACCCGACCGCTGTCGGACTACGCGATCGGAGAGAAGCCATGACCGCCCCGACGACGCCGGCACTGCGCCGCCGATCTCGACGGCGGGCTCCGCCGGCTGCGGCTCGGCGCGATGCGCCGCCTCGCCCCCGAGCTGCTCGTCACCGCCAAGACCCAACGCTGGTCGCCCGAAGAGTTCCTCCGCACCCTCGTCGAAGCCGAGATCGCCTCACGCGACGAGTCCAACGCCACGGGACCGGCTCAAGACCGCCGGGTTCCCGGTCACCAAGACCATCGACGAGTTCGACCTCGCCGCGTCGTCGGTCAAGCCGGCCACGTTCGACTACCTCGCTCGCTCGAGTGGATCGCCGCACGCGAGAACGTGTGCCTCGTCGGCCCCGCCGGGACCGGCAAGAGCCACCTCCTCGTCGCCCTCGGCCACGCCGCCGTCGACGCCGGCCACCGGGTCCGCTACTTCACCGCCGCCGAGCTCGTCGAGACCCTCTACCGCGGCCTCGCCGACAACAGCGTCGGCCGCGTCATCGAGACCATCCTCCGCGCCGACCTGATCCTGATCGACGAGATCGGCTTCGCCCCACTCGACGACACCGGCGCCCAACTCTTCTTCCGGCTCGTCGCCGGCGCCTACGAACGACGCTCACTCGGCATCGGCTCGCACTGGCCCTTCGAGGACTGGGGACGGTTCATCCCCGAACACACCACCGCCGTCAGCCTCCTCGACCGGCTCCTCCACCACGCCGTCATCGTCGCCACCGACGGCGAGTCCTACCGCATGAAAGAAGCCCGAACGCACGGAGGCCGCACCCCCGAACAACCACCTGGAACACGCCCGAGGAGCGGGGACTTCTCATGGCCACCACCGGGGACTGCAACTTGGCCATTGACACCGCGTGCCACCCGATGGGCGTCGAGCGCCTGGAGGAGCTGCGGCGTTACGGGGATCTCCCGTCGCTCCTCGAACTTCTCGTAGAGAAGGACGGAAGGCGTCGGTTTTTTGGAGGTCGCCCCTGCCGAGATCAGGATGCCGTCGCGCCGACAGGCCGTCTTCCTCGCAAACGCCAGGATCAGTAGGTCGAGGTCGGGATCACGACTGGTCGCCAGCACAGCGTCGAAGAGTGCGGTGAGCTCGTGCTCGGCGAGTGCACGGCGCGTCGTCCGTCGGCGGCGGGGACGGCACAGACCGCTTGCCGGGCTTTCGCGGAGGTGCCCGGCCTTGACCGCGCAGGCGAACATGAACCGGCAGGTGTTGACGAAGGTTTCCTGCGCCCCGAAGCCATGCTTGGAGCGCTCGTTGGTGAGCGCCACTTGGCGAACTTCGACGGCCAGCTGCTCGAGGTCGAGAAGGGTTACCTCGTCGAGGCGTCGCTCTCCGAATACCTCGACGAGACGGTCGAGATGACTGACGTAGGCCGTCAGTGTGCGACCAACGAGCAGTCCCTTCACCTCCTCAGCGAACGATCGAACCCTGGGAACCGGAGAGTGCTCCAGCGAGAGGGCAAGCCGTTCGAGATCTTCTCGTGTCGCCCCGAACTGCGTGGCGACCGCTCGCAGTGCTCGCTCAGCATCGGCGTTCATTCCGGCCCTGCGCGGATGCTCAGGCGGTCCACGCGCACCAGAACAACTCCCTGCCGGTCTTGGAGGCGCGCCACTGCGAGCCGATCTTCCGGCCAACACCCGATCGAGCGCAGTAGGCCCTGGGGCAGGTGCAGCCGGCCGTATCGGTCACGGCCGCGACGCAGACCGTCATGCCATCGATGCACCGAGACATCGATGAGGCCCTCGACCTTTCCGAGCGAGAGCCCGACGTCGCTGATGTCGAGACCGTCGAAGTGGAACCTCCACGGGATTCGTCCCTCAGGGTCGACGGTGACAACAGCCTCGACGGTGCATGAAATCGAGCGTGCTTCGGGAGCGGTAACCGCGTGAGCCACGTCGCACGCCTGGCGAAGCCAGTCGTCTTCCCGGGGAGTCCTGCTGATGTAGCTAGCTCGAAGCGGCGCCAGGAGATCGAGTACCGATCCCTCTCCAGCGGCGCCCGGCGAGCCGACCTGGGGGTTGGAGGAGGTCATCCAAGACGCCTCAGGCTGCGAACTCGGCGAGCCGCTGCTCGGCGTCTCGGCGCTGCTTGCGGACGGTGCAGGGCCTGAGCCCGTGAAGATCAGCGAGCTCGGTATTGGTGTAGCCGTGGACCCAGTGCAGAACCATCAGGCGCGCGCCACGTTCGGGAACGACGCCACGCCGGACCGCCTCATCGACCAGCCGGAGCAGTTGATTCAGGGCTGCATCGTCGGACCGCACCTCGAGCCGGTCGACAGCCTCCGGGCCGGATCGTCCGCCCCAGTAGGTCTCCTCCCACCGCTCACGGCGGCGCCGGTTCCAGACCGTGGTCCAGACGGAACCGAGGACACCAGCCGAGACCCGCCTCGGCACCGTGATGTCGCGGTCGGCGAACCGGTCGATGGCGGCTGCCATGACGATGCTCTCGGCCTCCTCGGCGTCCCAGAAGGTTGCAGCTCTGCGAACAAGCCGCCGCAGGCCCGGACCCAGGGCGGCGAGAAGCACCCGCCGAGCCTCGGGATCATCGGGTCCCCGGCGCAGCAGGTCGGCCATCAGTGCCTCCCGGGCCTCGATCTCGCGTGGCATTGCCGCCTCGCACGTCACTGACGCCATAGGTTCGAGCCGCGTCAAGTCCCGTAGTCGTCCTACCCCTAGGGTGATGCGGCGTCCTCTTCCCACGGTCGTGGTGGGCGCGTGCATCTCGTGCCGAGTTCAACTTCGTCTTCCTCAACGCCTCGTCGGGCCGACGCCGAACGCAACCGCGCCGCGATCCTGACCGCCGCTCGGGTCCTCTTTGCTGAGGCCGCCGAAACTCCTATGTCGGAGATCGGCCGGCGGGCCGGGGTGGGCCAAGCGACGCTGTACAGGCACTTCCCGACGCGCGATGACTTGGTCCTCACCATCTTCTGCGAAGAGGTCGATCGGTTGGAGAGCGAGGCCAGTGCGCGTGCGGGTGATCCGACGGCGTTCGTTGCGTTGGTCGAGGCGATGGTGACGAGTCAGGTCCGCTTCCACGGCCTGGCGGATTGTCTGGCAACGCCGCGAGGTGTCGATGTCCGCATCGATGCCCTGCAGGAGCGTGTCGACAGGCTGCTCGCCGGGCCCCTGGGCGATGCGGTGGAGGCCGGTCTGGTCCGATCGGATCTGACGGTCGAGGACGTGACGTTGGTGATGGCGATGGTCGATGGCGCGCTTCGCCAGCAGCGCACGGTCGCGGGCCGTCAGGGAGCCGTTGAGCGGGTTGTCCAGCTTGCGTTCGGGAGCATCGTCAAGGCAGCCAGCAGGCCATAAACGGACAGTGATGTCCGCTTGCTGGTAACGTTGTTCGTCGCGGGCTCCTGCTCGCGACTGTGACGACGAAACTGAGGTAGCGCGTGTCAGATGAAGGGACCGTTGGTGTGGTCGGAGCCGGGAACATCGGCTCGGTCGTGGCCCGGCTGGCGGCGAAAGCAGGTCTAGAGGTCGTTATCGCGAACTCGCGTGGGCCTGAGTCCCTCGCTGGGCTGGTTGACGAGCTCGGCCCCGGGGTTCGGGCTGGGTCCGTCGATCAGGCTGCCCGCGCCGGTGAGTGCGTGGTGGTCGCCATCCCGTTCTTCCGGTTCCGGGACCTGCCCGCAGCCGCGTTCGCTGACCGCACCGTGATCGACACGATGAACTTTGACCCCGGACGCGACGGGGCAGTTGCCGCCCTGATCGAAACCGGGCAGACGCCCGCCGAGCTGTTGGCTGCCCGGCTGGCCGGCGCGAGCGTCGTGAAGGCCTTTAGCAGCATCTTCGCGAACCACCTGGCAGCTCTGAGCCGGCCAGCGGGTGCGCCCGACCGCAGCGCCCTGCCGATTGCCGGCGACTCGATCGAGGCGAAACTGGTCACGACCCGGCTGCTCGACCGGCTTGGCTGGGATGCGGTGGACGCCGGGTCACTGAAGGAGAGCCGCCGCTTTGACATCGGTACGCCCGCGTTCGTCGTGCCATATGTCGCCGACGCCAGCGACGGCTGGGGGTTGCGGCTGCCGACCGACCCGGGCTCACCCGCAGGCGCGACACGGATCGGCACGTTGCTCGGCCAACGCCTCGAGGGATGACCGGTGGCTGAAGGAGAAGCGCCTCTTCGCATCGATGTGTGGTCTGACGTCGTCTGTCCGTACTGCTACGTCGGGAAGCGTCACATCGAAGCCGCAATCGCCCGCACCGAGACTGCGGTCGAGATCACCTACCGGGCGTTCCAGCTGCACCCGCAGGCGCCCGCCGATCAGTCGATGCCAATCCGCGACTTCTGGCCGCTCGTCTATCCCGGCCATCCAGGTGACACCGCCGAGACCGACGCGGTGCTCGAGCCGATCATTGCCGCCGGCCGCGCCGTCGGTCTCACGCTGGACTACAGCCGGATGTGGTCCTGCAACACCCGCACCACTCACCGCCTCGCGAAGGCCGCAGATGCCGCCGGTGTCGGTTTGACGTTCACCGAGGCGGCCTTCCGTGGCTACTTCACCCTCGGGTTGCGGCTGAACGAACCCGAGGACCTCCTCCAGATCGCGAAGGATGGCGGTCTTGACGTCGGCGTCGCTCGAGCAGTCCTGGACGACGAGGCGCTACATGGCGGTGATGTCGACGCCGACGTCGCCTTGGCAGCCCAGATCGGCATCGGAGGAGTCCCCTTCGCGGTCTTCGGCGGCAAGGTAGCGCTATCCGGCGCCCAGCCCCCGGACGTCATCCTTCGGGCGATTGAATCCGCAGCCGCACGTCATGGCTGACGTCGTTGCTGTCGAGCCTCGCGGAGAACCGACGGCCGCAGTCTCGATGGGAGGGAAGGGAGAAGGATGCCCGAGTCTCACGGAGCACCAGCGAGCGTCAACCTCGTCTGGCCAAACGGGAACGGCTACGCCGAACCACTAGCCCTGCTGACTGCACCTACTGACGACGTTCACTCGCCTCCGGAAGGCGTCGCAGGCGTCTGCGACGTCAACGGCGAGTGCCACTGACGCCGGCTGCGCAGCTCTGTTGCGAGTGACCTCGCCCGCGCCAAGTCAATTGGCCGCATCTGGCGCAGCAGCAGAGCTGAAGCCGCTGCTCGATCATCGCCAACCGGCCCGGCATCCGGCGATGGCACGCTCGTCCGCTGAGCTGCAGGTCGTGATCCGAAGGGCGTGGCACGGCAGGGCCTTTCCCAGCTTCACCGCCTACGGTGCCGTCATTCAGTAGGCGGGGGACTGATCGTAGGGGTGTGTTCATGCTCGATGAAGCGTCCCTGGTAGCCGTCGTGGCGCACCGTCTTCTGAACCGTCTCACAGCAGTTCGCGTCTTGATGTTGACGGCACGGTGCCAACTGGACTCCGACCACCAACAAGCGGCGGCGGAGCTACTGAGGGTGCGGACCTCGATCTTTGATCCGGATGACTGTCGACCTCGAGCGCTTGGCCCGCGGCCTGGCGCCTCTCGAAATCACAGTCGTGTGCCCAGACGAGCCAGTTGTTGATCTCGCTTCGCAGCGAGGCGCCGCCGACGTCTCCTCAGCGCGGTGACACCTGACGGAGCAGATCGCATCGAGCCCCCGGACTGAGCGACCGGGCGGGTGCGCCCGGCATCCCGACGCTACGGCGCCTCGTCATCGGACTCACTTCACTTCAGGCCTAGACACCTATCGACGAAGCAGGACGGGCCGAACTGGGAGCGAGGCGTGCTCGATCTCGCTCCCCGGCCCGTGCCGCGTGACGTGCGGATGATTCAGCACAGCGACAGGACCGAGCTTCGAGATCGACCCGCTCGCCTTCAGTCGATCACCCAAGCCCGGGAGCGTCGCACGGACGTGCTCACGGGCCAGCTCCTCGGCCCGACTGGCGTCACGATCCTTGATCGCCGTCGATGATGCCGTAGTGCTCATGACCTGACTCCGCATGCGTGAGGGGTTCGACTCCACCTGCGAGTAGAGGATCTGCCGACTGACCGGACGATCGAGTTCAGGTCTATCAGCCGCGGATCCCGGACAGCTCGTGAGCCGACCGTGGAACTCCACGTGGGCCTTCACGGAACGCCTTCGGGTTGAACGGGTCGCTCACTCGACAAAGCGCGGATGCCGTCGCTCGAGGCCCTTGAGTTCTGCCGGCTTGAGCTCGCGTTGAGCAGTCGAGCCGAGCCGCCAGACCATCGAGGACCTTCCGAAGGTCGAGGAGGTGACGGACGTCGGCCGGTTGAGGGCGACGACCATGGCCCGGTTGCTGCTGGTCACCTCGACGAGGCGGTCCGCTCCAGCACCCGCAGTGCTTCCGCAACGGCGTGCGACTCACGCCCAACGCCTCGCACAGCTCCTCCTGGACGAGCACGGCACCAGGCGGCAGCGGCCCCTGGAAGATGTGCTCGGTCGACGAGCGACGACTTGATCATGCAGCCGGTGACCACGAGCCGTCTTCTCGACTGACAACCCGTTCCTCACGGCAAGTCCTTCATCGTCCAGTGTGTCGGGGCAGAACCGGATCGGATCTGCCGTTCTCGGCTATCCACGGCACGCTAGGCACGCTACCCACCGCGCACGCCATCGAGTTCGTCGCCCGGCTGCCCTGGGAAGCGCTATGTCGAGAGCGACGTGGCGCGCAACCGCTGCAGCATCAAGCTCGACGAGACCCACCATGAGCGGACGACTTCCCCACTCACATACGCCGCTTCATCTGACAGCAGGAACGAATCACGTTGGAGACATCCTCCACGGTTGCCACACGGAGCAGGGGAACCAACGGGCCTGCCTTACTCATCTCGGGGTCCGGAGCCTGACCGGTCATCGCCGAACCCGTGAGTCCTGGGCTCACGGCGTTGCAGCGGATCCCGTATCGACTCCACTCCACCGCGATCTGCTGAGTCAGCGAAAACATCGCAGCCTTGCTCACTGCATACGCACACTGGAATGGATTTGGCATATGACCGGTAGTAGACACGACGTTTACGATTGCCCCTTCTTCTCCTGTGTCTATCATCTCCGACCAATCTCCTGAGACAAGAGAAAAACAGATCTGATTGAGATTGAGAAGCGTCCCATTCATAAAGACTCAAGTCCTCGAGATTATCTCGATGAGTTACCCCCGCATTGTTCACCAGGCCGCGCACACTCTCGCACCTGTCATGTATCGCCTTGACGGCCTCGAGCACCGCTTGATCATCAGCAGCGATCAACCGGTACACCAAGCACCTGGACACCATCGCCGCCATGCTCTTCGGTGATCTGAGCCACAGGCGTTCGAGGGCCGGGGCGTCCCGGTCCAACAGTGCGAGGCCGCCACCGTCCCGGCGGCGAGCGGCACGAGCAACGACTTGACCCAGCGCGCGCCAGCAGCGCCAGTGACGACAGTGGCTCTACCCATCGGTCTCTCCAGGAGTTGATCAGCAGGAGTCACGCTCGATGTGCACCGATGCGAACGCCGCCGTCAATAGATGGGCCATCTCCGACATTTCGTCCACTCATGATTCGTAACGTTCCGTGAACAACGACGTCCCTGCCCCAATTCGACGTGTCCCTTCTCCAGAGTCAGTTGGAGCGATCGAGAAAGTATGAGAATGGACATCGACCGTGTCGTCTTGTGAAAGCGGGGACTCCTCGCCTCCGTCACGCTGCGTCGTCCGAGGAGAAATGACGCCGATGCTGACATGGGCGCCACCTGGGCCCTGGAACCACTGTCGCTCGACGGGCGACGTGCCGTTCGACGGAACCGTCGGGGGGTCGTTGAGGCCCACAGGAGCGTCGCCCGTTGGCTTCATCATCATCTCTTCGTCGACAGCCACGATCGGAGACCGTCCGAGTCGTTCGGCCGTGATGAGCCGTCGTAGATACGGACTCCATCGACGATCGAAAGATCATGCGCTGCCCTTCTCTCATGCCAGAGTACGATTCGATGGCGGTGCCCTCGAAGAATCTCGGGTTCGCCGCCGTCCAGCTTGACGGGGTTGTCGCAGACGAAGGCTCGGAAGTCCTCCGGTGATAGGCGTCCATCTCGGATGGGTCGTACGCTTCGCCCAGTACGCCAGCGCATCGTACGACGATCCAATGGCCGATGTCGAACTCAAGATCGGCTTCAATGCAACACCGGACGGATTGGAGTTTCGATCGAACACGTGGAGCACGCTGAGGTCTGTCTGCTTCACACCCGAAGTAGAACCGATCGAAGAACCCTTCCAGGTCCTCTTCGTCTTGGATGCCCGCGAGCAGCCAATCGTCACGTTCCTCTATGGACGCGCCTGCCGAGCGAACGGGGTTCGTGATCGGAGCGGTGACACGGTCGACGCCGATGCGAGCGAACGTATCGGAGCCGTATTCCGCGATGTAGCGTCGGAACTTGTCTTCATCGAGGAGAGTTGGATCCAAGTAGGACCGGAGGCTCTCACCTCGCCGCTTCTCCCAGTGCTCCTCGATGCTGTGGAGCAGGTCGCTCGCCCAACCGGCCCCGCACTCGAGGAAGGCGACCGCAAGGCCCGGGAACCTATGCATCACCCCGCCGATGACCAGCGACTTGCAGAGCTCTTGTTGCAGGGAGGCATGGCCACCGATGGAGTTCAGGCAGTAGTTGGATGGCGACCTTCGGCCCGCAGGCATGTAGCGCAGTGCCTGCCCGGCGTGCGACGTGACGGCCGGCCCCCGCGAGCCACGAACGCTTCCACACCGGGTCGTAGTCGTAGTCGCTGTCGATGGCGTAGTAGTCCATGTGGCAGGCGGCCGGGAACGCGTCCGGGTAATCGGGGAGCGGGCGACTCACCGCTGCGGGGATCAGGGCCGCCTTGAAGCCGAGCGAGGTCACCACATGCTCGATCTCCTCGAGCGCTTCCTCGGGCGTGTGCATCGGGATCGTTGCCGCAGGAGTAATGCTGGCTGCGTACGGCTGGAACATGTGGGCAGCCATGGTGTTGCTCGCCCGCACCGCTGCTTGGCGAAGTTCCGCATCCTGGATCGTGACGAGGCCGAGTCCAAGCGTCGGATAGATGACGGCGAAGTCGAACCCGAACTCGTGCATGCGCTCATGCAGGAGACCGGGGACCATCGCCGTCGCCAGATCGCGTGCCTCCATCGGATAGCCCCATATCGAACCGGTCGCTTCCCCACGCTCGCGGCTCCCCAGCGAGCCAAGGGGGTGCTCGCGTACCTCACGCTGGTACCGGTCCACCATCGCTGGACCGGCGATGTCGTCGAGGAAGGAGAGGAAGAGGTCGACCGACTCGACGTAGTGACCGTCGTTGTCGATCACGGGATGATCGAACTCCGCTCGCACGGGGTTCGCGTCAGATGTCATACGGGTCCGTAGCGTCGCCACTGCATCCCTCCTCATCGAGTGTGTGTCGACACTATCCTATCGCATCCTGGATCCCGAGTCCATGCCTTCTCCAGGTCGGATCAGCTTTGCGATGCCTCCTATCCGACCGAGCTTCTCAGGAAGTCTCGAACGGCAGGCAGCCCTGGAGGTGGAGGTCGACCAGCGTCGAAAGTCGCGGGACGTCAGGCAGTCGCCGTACGAACTCGGCTGGCTCCGCCCGACCCGGCCGAACAGCTCAAGTGAATGGGAGGTCGAGGAGCAGGTCGGCGGTGGGCACGCCGACCTGGACGAGGTGCCGGCCAGGTCGCGGGCGAAGAACGCCTGCTCGAAGACCGTGGGGCTGCCGATCGGCCTCGATACAGACGTCGGCACCCGTTGCCGCCGGTGGCCGCCCGCACCGCCTCGACCACATCCTCCCTGAGATGTGAATCACTCTGTGCGCAGGTGGCTTGGGCGCGTGGGGGTGCGGGGGCGTGGCCCCCGTTCGGGGCGGAGCCTGAGGTCAGGTTGGTCAGGCGGCGGGTTCGAGGGTGACGCGGTGGCCCATGGCTTCGAGTTGGGCGACGAGGCGGCGTTGGCGGGCGGCGCTGTTGCGGCGCTTGTCGAAGTAGTCGCCTCCGAGGTCGTTGTAGGGCTCGCCGGTGGTGAGGAGGTGCCAGGCGATCGACCAGGATCGAGTGGCCGACCGCGACGGCGGCTCGTTGGGGTCCACGCCGGGCGCGGATCTGGGCGTACTGGGCGGCGAGGTAGGTGTCCTTGGTACCGGCCGGCGGCCTGGCCGGCTTCGATGAGGGCCTTGCGGAGCCACTTCGAGCCGTGGCGGGTCCGGCCGGAGCGGTGCTTGCCGGCGGACTCGTTGTTGCCGGGGCACATGCCCGCCCACGACGCGAGGTGCCCGGCGGTCGGGAAGCGGGACATGTCGGCGCCGATCTCAGCGAGGATCACCTGGGCGCTGCGTCGAGCGACCCCGGGGATCGTCACCAGCAACGCCACCGCCGCTTCGTAAGGGTCCAGCAGCTCGTCGATCCGGTCGGTGAGCGCGTCGACGGTGGCGTCGGCCTGGTCGATGCGGGCCAGCATCGCCCGGCACAGCAGGGCGTGGTGCTCGTTGAACCGGCCGGCCATGCGCGTCCTGCAGCTGCGGGGATCTTGGAGCGCATCCGGCCCTTGGCCATCTCGGCGAGCACCTCGGGGTCGCGTTGACCGGCGATGAGCGCGTCGATCATCTCCCGACCCGACTTGGTCAGCACGCTCGACGCCACCGCTGGACAGCTTCACGCCGGCGTCTTCGAGGACCTTGTGGAGCCGCTGGGACTCCCGGGCCCGTTCCTCGATCACCGACTTGCGGTAGCGGGTCAGGTCCCGCAGCGCCCGGAACGGCTCGGGCGGGATGAAGCTCGGCCGCACCAGGCCGTGCTCGAGCAGCGACGCCCCCCACACCGCGTCGGCGACGTCGGTCTTGCGGCCCGGCACGTTGCGCATGTGCCGGGCGTTGATCACCCACACCTCGGGCACCGACGCCTCCAGCACCCAGTGCACCGGCTTCCAGTAGACGCCGGTCGCTTCCATCCCCACCAGCGTGACCCGCCGCTCGGCCAGCCAGTCCGCCAGCGCCAGCAGCTGGGAGGTCGTGGTCCCGAACTCGCTCACCTCCTCGCGCCGGCCACCATGACCGTCAGGTGTGCGGGCACACGCCATCACGGTGTCGCGATGCACGTCCAAGAACGCGCACCGCTCCACGATCACTTCCATCTCCACCACCAGCTCCCTCCCGGTCGACACACGTCGGTGCCGGACCGGATGGGGGACTCGTCACGAAGAGACTGAGATACGTGCTCGAAGCAACAGAGCGGAGCGCCCGAGCCCCCCGGGCTGTGAAAAGAATCAACCTGGGAAGCGCCGCGACGGGCTGATCAGGCGGTCTTCTTGAGGGTGACTTGGTAGCCGAGGCCGTGGAGCTGCTCGATGAGGCGGTCACGGTGGCGGTCGGGGTTGGTGCGTCGGTGGAAGTAGTCGCCGCCGAGGTCGTCGTAGTCGCAGTCGTTGGTGAGCAGGTGCCAGCTGATCACGAGGATCGAGTGGCCGACGGCGACGGCGGCCTTCTTCTTGCCGATCCGGCGGGCGAGCCGCCAGAACTGGGCCGACAGGTAGGTGTCGCGGGTCCGGGCCGCGGCCCAGGCGCACTGGGTCAGGATGTCGCGGAGCCACACGTCGCCCTTGGTCGTCTTGCCCGACTGCCGTTTCCCGCCGGTGATGTTGTTCCTGGCGCCATCCCCGCCCAGGATGCCAGGTGCGCGGCGGTCGGGAACCGGGACATGTCGACGCCGATCTCGGCGATGATCGTCTCGGCGGCCCGTTTCCCGACCCCGGTGATGGTGTCGAGCCGGTCACGGGCCCGCTCGAAAGGGACACCGGCCTCGCTGGTGTTGGCGGCGAACACCGCGTCGATCTGGTCGTCGAGCGTGGCGGTCGCCGCTTCGAGGTGGGCGATGTGGTCGAGACACAGCCCGATGAGCAGGGCATGGTGGTCCCGGAACCGGCCCCGCAACGCCTGGCGCAGCTCGGGGATCTTCTTGCGCAGCACCCCTTTGGCCATCTCGGCGAGCACCTCGGGGTCCCGTTCGCCGGCGACCAGGGCGTGCAGCATCGCCCGGCCCGACACGCCCAGCACGTCAGAGGCGACCGAGTCCAGCTTGATGCCGGCGTCCTCGAGGGTCTTCTGGATCCGTTGGCACTCGCGAGGTGTGGGCCTGGATGAGCCGCTTGCGGTAGCGGGTCAGGTCCCGCAGCTCCCGGATCGCCGGTGGCGGCACGAAGCTGCCCCGCAGCAGCCCGTGCTCGAGCAGCTCGGCCAGCCATTCGGCGTCGAGGACGTCGCTCTTGCGGCCCGGCAGGATCTTGACGTGCTGGGCGTTCACCAGCTTCAGCTCGAAGTCCCGTTCCTCGAGCACATACCAGACCGGCTTCCAATACGAGCCGGTCGCTTCCATCACCACCTCGGTGACACCCTCGGCCGCGAACCAGTCAGCCATCGCCTCCAGCTCACCCGTGAACGACAAGAACGTCCGGGTCTCCTTGCGACGGCCCTCGCCCGCTCGGACCCGGTGTCCGCACGCAGGCGACCACCTCGTCCTTGCCGATGTCGACGCCGGCGCATCGCTCCAACACCACATCCATCCATCGGCCTCCTCGTCCTCCCCGGTTCGGAGCGGGGACCGGCAGGGCCAACCGATCAACGACGCTGTGAAGCGTGCACAAGACAACAGTTCGTGGTGCCGGGAAGGCCCCTGGCGTCAGTCTCAAACGCGGGTTCGTGCGCACCAAGCAAGAACGAGCTCAGCCGGACCCCACACGATTCTCATCCGTCGTGGCGGCCCAAGGCCATGGGATCTCAAACTAGAGACGGGCTCCGAAGCGCCATAGGAGAACGACCTCTGCCCGGACCGGCACCCCGATTCTCATCCCGCGAGGGGGGACCCCGCCAGGGGCCATGGGAACTAGAGGCATCGACGGGTGTGGGTGGCCCGAACTCCCGGCCTACTCGAGCGTGGTGGCGTCGAGGTCGACAGCGACGATCGTGCGGGCGCCGGCCAAACCTGCCCCGGCAATGGCTGCATCCCCGACGCCACCACAGCCGAACACGGCCACGGTGTCGCCCGCCCGATCTCACCGACCGACAGCACCAGCGTCAGGTGGAACGCCATGCGGGCCACGGTGTCGAAGATCGCCGACCGGGCCCCGACCGCAGGTGGGTCCACGTCGATCGGGTCAACGTCGGCGCTGCCTTCGGCGCGGCGGGCGGCCCGGACAAGGTTGGCGACACCGATCGCGGCCAACGCCAACACGGTGATCTCGCCCATCGTGTCGAACCCGCGGAAGTCGACGATGATGACGTTGACCAGGTTGTGGCCCCCGGCCTCCGGCACCGACCGGGCGGCCATCTCGTCGGTCACCGGCCGGTCGGTGCGCACCGTGCCCGCCACCAGCGCGAACCCGGCCATGCCGATACCGACCGCGGTGGCGATCCCGATCCGCCACGCCCACGGCGCCCACGACGGCACGGGCGTGTGCCGTTCCGGGAGCCGGCGCAGCACCAGCATGAACACCACGATCATCAACGTCTCGACCAGCACCTGGGTCAACGCCAGATCCGGGGCGCCGTAGAGGAAGAACAGCAACGCCAGCCGATAGCCCACCCCGCCCAGCAACACCACGGCCACGAACCGACGACGAGCCAACGCCACCGCCAACGTCACCACCGACACCGCGGCCGGTGCGGTTGCTCGGCGCCGATCCCAAAGTGCAGAGCGAGGAGGTCACCGAGGAAGAACTGCGCTTCATGGTCGCGGCATTGAACGAGTCCGGCCACAGCCGCGCCCCCGTGGCCACGGGCGGCAACTCGACGACGTGGTCGGCTTCGTGCACCTGCGCCAGCTGCTCCCCGGCCGCTTCCCGATCCACGACCTGCCGGACATCGGCGTCGACCTCCCCGAGGGCGAGTACGCCACCATCGCCGGGCTGGTCCTCGACCAGCTCGGACGCATCCCCAACGTCGCCGACACGCTCGTCGTCGACGGCTGGACCATCGAGGTACACGCCGTGCGCGGCCGCACCGTCGGCGAGCTCGCGCTCCACCGAGCGCCGCTACCCGCCGAACTCAACCCGTCGCTCATCGGGACCGGGACCGCGACAACGCGCATCATTAATCCGGACGGCGAGCAGGGCACCGCGACGTGAGCCGCTTCCCCGCGCTCGTCGCGGCCAGGGCGCTACTGCGGTGCGTGCAAGGCCAGTCCCGCCTTCAGACCGTCGCTCCGGAGCGTCGCGTGGAGCTGCTGGGCGGCGGGAGCGAAGTTCAAGACGGTGTGCCACAACGCGCCGTCATCGAGGATCTCGATGAAGGCCTGCATGTCCTGCACCCGGTTCATGACGGCCTTCTTGATCTCCAGGGTGTCGCGCGGCGTGCGCGCGATGTCCTCGGCGATCTCGAGCGCCTTCTTCCGAACCTCCTCGGCTAGCACGGCGTAGTTGGCCCAGCCCATGGCGACCGCCTCGTGCCCGTCGAACTTCGCGCTGCGGAGCTCGAGCTCACGTGCCTTGCGATGATGGACCGAGCTCGCCATCGTCGGCCCGAGCCACGTGCCACCGCCTCGGATCTGGGCGGATCCCCAGCTGGTGTCCTCGGCGATGACGATGACGTCCGCCATCGACGCGATGAACGTGCCCATCCCGAAGCAGTAGCCGTGGACAGCGGCAACGACGGGAACCGGTGCCGTCCGGATCGGGAGCCAGGCGTGCAACATCTCACGCATGCGCCGCCAGTCGTCGACCGCCGATGTCGGACGCTCGGCGTCCGGCCGCGCGATGTCATGGCCGACGCAGAACGCCCGGCCGGCGCCCGCGATGCACGAGACGTCTGGGTTGTCGCACGCTTCGGAGAAGGCCGTCAGGAAGGCGGCGGACAGCTCCGCGTTCAGAGCGTTGAGGTCGATCGGAGGACGACCCGGCTGGGTGTCAGGGCAATCTAGGGCCAGTCCCCTCGCCGCGACCGGTTAGGGGGCTCAGGGGGGTGTCACTGCAATTCCCACCGAGCATGCGGGGCAGCACAGCTGACCGCAGTTTCGTGAGAAGCAACTCGGGTTCGGACTTCTTAGCGTCTTCGATGGGACGGCCGCACTCGGGGACGGGTATCTGGCGGAGCTCCTCGACGACGCCCTCCCAGATCCGCCGCTCGCCGGCGGGCGACTCGCCTGTGACCCTGACCCTTCCCTCGCCGAGCTCCTCGCCGGATCTCGACCAGTCGAGCCACTCCCAGCCGACGTCACAGAACGCCTCGCGCTCTAACGCTTGGATCGGTGGAGATCCCATGCCCGCACACCCGCGATAGCGGGAAAGCAGGTCGTCAAGCGCGCCCTCCCTTTCCGCGATGCGGTGGAGGGCGTCGGCGTCAAGGAACGCCCATGCCGTGCCCTGCGACAACACGATCGCGGTGGGAGCGAAGCGATGGCCCCCGGTGTGACTGGTGCGCCACAGCCGAATGCTGCCGCCGAACCAGGCCGGATCGGTGGACAGATCCTTGACCAGCGCCATGCCCTTTGAGCCGCAGCAAATGTCACGCTTGCCGTGCGTGCACACCAGCACGTCGTCGGTGATCCCGGCCCGGGCCCGCTCGGGATCACCGTCGTCGCCGCGGGCAAGGTCGATCGCCGCTTCTCGCACCCGGTCGACCGGCACGAGGCGCTCGGCCCGCTCGTAGCCGCGGAAGCCCTGGCCCGGCTTGGCCGCGTAGCGGATGACCCGGCGGGCCTCCTGGTCGCCGAAGATCGGCACTAGTCCCTGGAGCCGGAGTCCCGTGCCCGCCATGGCTTCGTGTACCGGCGCCAACTCAGCTACATCGCTGAGGTCGCGGGGCCAGGGGAGTGGCCACTCGACGAGGAGATAGCCGGCGTACGAGCCGGCGGTCCCGATGGGATCGACGCCCTGTTCCTTGATCCATGCCGAGCACCGCACCGCTGCGCTATCCGTCGTCGTCATCTCACCACCTTATGGGATGGACGGGAGGATCAATCCCGGGCTGCGACACGACTTGCCTTCGCATCGGTCCGGTCTGGCTCGGCTCGATTGGCGGCCGGCCGGCCAACGACCTGCTACTCGTAGGTGTGCTCCGGGCGGACGTCGCTGAGGTTGTCGAGCACGAGCGGTGGACCCGGGGCGGCTACGCGGCCCGGAATCGCACGATGCGGTGCTTCATCCGGAGCTGCTCCGACGAGCCGTGGGTCGACTCGCCCAGCCCGACGACTGACGCGTCACCGACGAAGCGCGGCAGCGAGCCCAGATCTCCGAGGGGATCTGCGGGATCGGTCGTCGCCATGGGTGCCGCGTGCCGATCGATCCACGCCACGACACGGTGGGCGCCACCAACCGATTCGGCGGGTGCCAGCCGAGGGACCAGCGGGCGATCACGTCGGCGGGCAGGCCGACCAGCGAGGCGAGGAACGAGCGGCCCCTCGCTTTCGGAGGCTGAACGGTCTCCCAGCGGGACGACCGGACGCCCTGGTCGCACGGGGCGTGACACGAATGGCCTACCTCCTTGGCAATCTGGCCCGACAGGGAACGCCCCTGGCGGCGCAGGCCGCCCTGCGGCGATAGTCGATGAGAGAGTCCAGCCGTAGCTCCAACAGCTCGCCGAGACATAGACGGGTTGCGCGGGCTGCTCGACATCCCACGGCTCCGCGGCGTCGACTGGCTCGAGCCCGGCGACGCCATCACGCCGGAGGAGCTCGACGCCACCGGCGTGACCGTCGAACAGGGCGACATCGTGCTCGTCCACACCGGGCGTGACCGCCGACGCGACGCCCTCGGGCCGTGGAACACCTACGCCGAGGGACTCGCCGGCCTCGATCCCGAGTGCGCCCGGTGGCTGTACGACAAGGACCCGTCGGTGCTCGGAAGCGACGGCGTGTCCGACGTGATGCCGGGACCCGACCCTGCGTGGCCGATCGCGATCCACATGTGCGCCATCGTCGGCATGGGCATCCACCTGCTCGACAACCTCCGCTTGGACCTGCTGGCCGATGCCTGCGCCGAGCGCGGCCGGTGGGAGTTCTTGTTCGTCGTGGCCCCGCTGCTGATCGGTGGCGGGACCGGCTCGCCGGTGAACCCCATCGCCATCCTCTAGTCAGCCGCCACCTTCGATCCGTGAGCATCTGAGCCGTCTGCTCGGACGACACCCGCCCGGCCAGCCCGACCGTCGAAAGGAAGATCCGCCCCCGAACGCGCGCTCGCGAATCCGCCGCTGGGTCGGTCGATGCGAGCACCGAACGGCGCGTACGGAGCGGCGAC
Organism: uncultured Acidimicrobiales bacterium; assembly: GCA_963735395.1. Classification (GTDB taxonomy): domain Bacteria; phylum Actinomycetota; class Acidimicrobiia; order Acidimicrobiales; family VFJN01; genus ZC4RG19. Next base: position 20,401 of record CAVTKV010000009.1, read on the forward strand.
CTGCCGCATAACCGCGTCCCCGAAGACACGGCTCCCGTATCACCGAACGCCGGTTATACGGGTGATCCACCTCCTGGGCTGTGAGCCCGGGGACCCTTCTCGGGCTCAGGTCCGTCGACGGAGGGAAGCGTCTCATGTGGAGCCCGCAGTTCGAGTGTGTCGTTGGCGAGGACGGCGAGGCGAGCTATCGCGTCGGTCACGAGCTGATCGATGAGTTCTTGGAGTTCATCGCGGCGCGGGCCCGACCGAACACGGTCAAGGCGTACGCGCACGACCTGAAGGTCTTCTTCACGGTCGTCGCGAAGGAGCCGGCGGAGGTGACGTCGCCGCGACGTGATGGGGTTCGTGCCGCAGCAGCGCCGGGGTCGCGCCGGCGTCGAGAACGTGGTGCGGATCATCGACGGATCGGCGGGGTTGTCGGCGGCGACGATCAAGCGGCGTCTCGCCGCGGTGTCGGCGCTCTACGGCTATCTGGTGGTGCGCGGCGACGCCGGCGTGACGGCGAACCCGGTGCCGCGCGGGCTGCCCACGCGGCAGCGCCGCCGCAACGGCCCGCAAGGTCGTGCCGTTGGTGCGCGGCGTTCGCCGCTTGCCGCGGATCTTGGGCGCCGGTCGAGGTCGACCGGCTGTTGGGCGCGTTGCGCACCGATCGGGACCGGGCGATCGTCCAGGCGATGCTGCTGGCGGGGCTGCGCCGCTGCGAGGTCCTCGGGTTGCGGCTCGAGGACCTGCGCCTCGGCGAGTGGCGGGTCTTCGTCGCCGACGGCAAGGGCGGCCACGAGCGGCTCGTGCCGATGTCGACCACGTTCTTCGCGACGGTCGCCGCGTACCTCGAACTCCGAACGCCCGGCCGACGCGACCACAGACCGGGTGTTCGTCGCGTTGAAGGGACCGACCCGCGGCGCGCCGCTGTCGGCGTCGGGGCTCGACGAGGTCATGGCCGGCGCCCGGGGCCGGGCTGGGCTGGCCGGGGGACCTGCCACGAGCTGCGCCACACCTGCTTCACCCGGTTGCGCGAGGCGGGCATGGCCATCGAAGCGCTCCAAGCGCTCGCCGGTCACCGCTCGATCGAGTCGACCCGGATCTACCTCCACCTCGGCGCCGACTGGCTCGCCGATGAGTACTGGCGCGCCGCCGGAGCGATCGATGCGGACACCTCGAGGCGATCCGATGAGCGCCCAGACCGCTCCCGCGCCGTCGCGTCAGTCGCCGACCAGCCCGTCGCCGCCCGTCCGGTCGCCCGGAGATCTCCTGGCCCCAGATCATCGTCGCGGCCCCGCAGATGGCAGCCACGATGGCCCGCTACCTCGACCAGCTCGCCGTGTCCGCCCGGCCGGCGCACCGTCGTCGTCGGTCGATCTCACGTTGCGCCAGTTCGCCGAGTGCGTCACCGCTGACCGACCCGACGTGTCGGACCATGGCCCAGGTCACCCGCGGCCACTTCGAGGACTACAAGCGCTGGCTCGCCCGCCGCCCCGGCAAGCACGGCGACGCTGTCCGCGACCACGATCTCGTGTCGCCTCGGGCTGCTGCGCACGTTCTTCGAACGGATCATCGAGTGGGACTACGACGACGCCCCCGCCCGCGTCCCGATCTTCGCCGGCGACTTCCCCGACCGCGACGAACCGCTCCCGAAGTTCCTCGACGACCCCACCGCCGCCAAGTTCATGGCCAGCCTCGCCACCGACCCCAACCCGCGCCGGCGGCTCATGGTCGAGATCCTCGCCCGCACCGGGATCCGCTCCGGCGAACTGTCCGGCCTCGACGACGACGCCATGGTCCTCATCGGCGACATCCACTGGCTCCGCATCCCCGTCGGCAAGCTCCACAACGACCGCTACGTCCCCCTGCTCCCGATGCTCGTCGAGCTCATCGACCACCACCACGCCACCCGCCGCGGCCAGCCACGTTCCGGGCGACTCGTCGAACGCAACGACGGCCGACCCTTCGACCGGCGCACCATCCACCGCTACGTCACCGCCGTCGCCAAACGCGCCGGCGTCGGACCCGTGCACCCCCACCAGCTCCGCCACACCCTCGCCACCCAAGCCATCAACCGCGGCATGAGCCTCGAAGCGATCGCCGCGCTCCTCGGGCCACCGCTCGATGAAGATGACCATGACCTACGCCCGCATCTCCGACCGCACCGTCGCCGACGAGTACTTCCGCGTCACCGCCGCCGTCGAGGCCAACTACAACCGGCGCAGCGCTGGGCGCCGAGACAGCCGGCCCGATCATGACCGGACTCGCCGCCGACCACCGCCGCCTCCTCGGCAACGGACACTGCACCCGACCCGCCGCCCTCGACTGCGTCCACGAGTCGATCTGCGAGACGCTGCGGCTTCTTCGAGACCGGACCCGAGTTCGTGCCCGTCCTCATCCGCCAACGCGACCACGCCACCGATCACGACCAAGCCGAACGCGCCGCGCCTCTTCACCAACCTCCTCGACAACCTCGACACCACCCGATGACCGTGCTTGCATGACCCCAGCCCGAGGGTCTGTCGATCACCCGTATAACAGCGGCTCGGTGACCGGCCGATCTGTGCGCTCGATCCATCCCTGACGCCCTGACGCCCTGACGCCCTGGCGGCTGACGTCGCGGATCGGTCGATCTGGGCGGGTGGCAGCCGGTGGTTGACCCACACCGAGGCACCGTTCGGAACGAGGTGGCAGCCATCGGGGGGACGATGTTCTGTCGCGGTGTTCTGTGTTCGTTGTCGTGGCGCGGATCGGCATCGGGTCAAGTGCCTGATCGAGCACGATCGTTGCCATCTCAACGACACGCTCGAAGTATCGACGCACATCGGTCGGGAATGCCCGCTCGAGTCACGCACCTCATAGTGAGCCGCTGGTAGACCGTCACGTCCAGATGATGGAAACGCGGGGGCGACATCCCGCGTGGCCGCTGGTACCGTGCGATTGAGCGGTTCGGGCGGACCGGCATGCAGGATGTCTCGGTCGAACCGTGCGTGTCGACGGCTCTACCGGATCCACAGGGGGTGCACATGCCCGGATCGCATCGTGTCGCCAAGACCCGTGTCGCCAAGACCATGGCCTTGGCCGGAGCGCTCATCGTGGCTGTTGCCGTGTCGGTCGCCCCGGTCTCGGCGGATTCGGATTGGGAAGTGGTGGCCTCCGGCCTCGACAACCCTCGACACCTCACGTTCTCGCCGACGGGTGCGCTGTATGTGGTGGAGGCGGGCCGGGGTGGTGCGGGCCCGTGCGTCGAGCATCCCGAACTGGGCGAGTTCTGTCTCGGGTTCAGCGGCGCAGTCACCCAGGTCCGCGACGACGGGCCCGACGAGCGGGTCCTGACCGGCCTGCCGTCCATCCTCAGCGAAGAAGACGCCCTCGGGCCGTCGGACATCGCGTTCACCGGCAGCCAGAAGTTCGTGCTTGCTGTCGGCCTTGGCGGCAGTGACGAGTTCCGCGCCGGGTTCGGACCCGATGGTGCCCTGCTCGGCACTCTGGTTACCGGCAAGTTGCGCCACGGCGGGTTCTCGCTGTTCGCGGACGTTCTGGCGAACGAGGCGGTGGCCAACCCCGACGCAACCGACATCGACAGCAACCCCGTCGGTCTGGTGCGCCAGGGCGAGGGGTACATTGTCGCCGATGCCGGCGGTAACGCCGTGGTGCGCGCGTCACACAAGGGGACCTTCACCACGATCGCGGCACTGCCCCCGGGCAGCGCGCTGGCGCCCCCGTTCCTGGGGCTGCCGCCCGGGACCCAGATTCCCACGGATGCCGTGCCGACATCGGTAGTCCAGGGTCCCGACGGTGCCTACTACATCAGCCAGTTGACGGGGTTCCCGTTCGAGCAGGGTGACGCCAACATCTGGCGTGTCGTCCCCGGCCAAGCGCCGACCGTGTACGCGTCCGGGCTCACCAACCTGACCGACCTGGCCTTCGCTCCGGACGGATCCCTGTACGCGGTCGAGATCGCCAGCACCGGGCTGCTGAACGGTCCGGTCGGCGCACTCGTAAGGGTCACCCCCGGCGCCAGCCAGCACACCACCGTGGCCGGCGATCTCTTCGCCCCTTATGGGGTCGCCCTGACCGAGAGTGCGGCCTATGTCACCACTTGCGCGGTTTGCGTGGGCGGTGGCGAGGTGATCAAGATCCCGCTGGACTGATCGGGGGAGGCGCATCCCGTATCCATCCCCACGATCCACCCACCTTCTTGGTCGAGGCAGACTCAGGCGCACATTGCTCGCTGTCGGCTGATCGACGCCCATCCCATACTCGGTACAGCACGAGGGGTGTGATCGAAGGTGCTGCTCGCGTCCTTCGAGCTACGCCGTGACCGAACCCTGGCCGGCTGGCGCTTCGGTCGGAAGCCAACCCGACATGCGAGCAGCAGGCAGTTCGAGAGCCAGCCGACCAAGACCCGAGGACGCCACGAGCACACGCTCAACGCTCGCCCAGATCCTCCATCAAGGCAGATGTGGCGCGTCAACGGTGGCCCGACGTGGCGTTGCTCACTGTCGCGAGCGCCCTGGACCGGTCGTTCTGGGCGGGTGGCAGCCGCCGGTTGACCCACACCGAGGCGCCGTTCGGTGCCCAGTCGCGGCCCACGGGCGATGTCGTTCTGTCGCGGGTTCTGTGTTGCTCGTCGTAGCGCGGTTCAGGCAGATCCAGCGCGTCAAGTGTCGTGGCCCGACATCGTGTTGCTCACACTCTCGCATCGCGAGCGCCTCCTTGGACGGCACGTAAGCGTTCAGCGTCTTGCCGCGGCGATCACATAGTTGGTTCGATTTCGGTCGCCTGTACCCATGCGACGAGCAGGGCCAGCGCGGCGCCGATGTAGACGAGGCCGGCAGGGATCCACATGATGGCCCCGGCCAGCTGTTGATCCGCCAGCGGCTCGAGGCGCCACGGCGTGGTCGTCGCCGCGTAGCTGGAGTACCACGGCGTTCGGGCGAAGGTCAGCAGGGCCGAGAGGAAGATGCTCTGCAGCGCCATGGTGAACACGAGAAGGACACCGAAGCCGTTGGACACCCGTCCGGCGGCGCGGGTGCCGACGACGACCCGCCAGAACAAGACGCCAGTGGCCAGGAAGGCGACGTGCTCGAGGATGTGGAGGAGCTCGCTGTCGAGCGCTGCGTCGTAGGGGCGCGCCGCGTGCCAGAACCATAGCGTCGCTACATGGAGCACCCAGACGGTCACCGGATCGCGCAGGGGGCTGAGGGTGGTCCGGGTGAGTCTGAGGCGTCGGCGCAACCTGGGGCTCCCGCGCCGCACCGGGGCCGGGCTGCCCCGCAGGAGCGTGGCCGTGGGCGCGCTGAGCGCGAGCAGCGGCGCGGCGACGAGCAGGAGGAGCACGTGCTGGACCATGTGGGCGGAAGCCAGCGAGCTGGACATGGCGTCGAGAGGGGAGACGAGGGCGATGCCGATCGCAAGCAACGCTCCGGCGAAGCATCGGGCTCGCCAGCCGTCGACAGTCCGTCCCGGGCTGGCGGCGTGCCCGCGGCGATACGTCCACACGGTGAGAACGAGACCTGCGACGAGCACCGGGTCGGCGTTCCACGAACCCCACAGATCGTGGGGGGCGAGCGGTTGACCGGTGTGGGCCAGCGTCGTCATCAGCACCCCAGGACAAGGGCGGGCACTCCGACGAACAGCACGGCGGCGAACGACAGCACCGAGAGCAGGAAGCCGGCGAACGCCAGCGGGCCCCGGCCGTCGCCGTCGTGTGTGTCGGCGATCTCGCGGGCACCTGCGGTGTGAGGCACGATCGGGCTGGCCCGCCAGCGCCGCCACGCCCATCCAGCGCAGCCGATGCATCCGGCGGCGGCGAGGGCGGTGGCCGCCAGCGTGACCGCTCGGGGGACGGGCGGGTCGAACAGGTCGAGGCCCGGCCCGTCTCCGGTGCAGCCGGCCTCGGCGGTGAGGTACACGACCATGAAGTGGGTGACCCAGATCACGGGGCCGGCGAGGAGCACGACCCACGTGATGCGTGCGCGCCGGTCTGCGGAGACGTCGACCGCGAACGGCGTACCGCCGACGGCGGTGGTTGCCCCGAGGGTCGGCGGCGCGCTGTTCTCAGGCGGGTCGGGCCGGCTCATGTGAGGTGCGGCCCGAGGTAGACGGTGCCGAACCCGGCGATCCAGATGACCTGTGTTGCGGTCCAGAACCGGGCGACGTTGGCGACTGCGGCGTGGCGGCGGGAGGTGTACAGCCCGCGCAGTGCCCAGTACAGGACCATCACGGACATGATCGTGACGCCCGCCGCCACCAGGAGCACGAAGCCGGACAGGGTGTAGAAGATCGATCCGTAGGCGTGGGCGGTCCAGCTGAAGTCCAGGCGCACGAGATCGACGATCTGCACCACGATGGCGGCGCCCCCGACGACGAGCCCTCCGGCAAGGCCACGGATGAAGCCCGGTTGGTCGTCGGTGATTAGCCGGCGTAGACCGCCACGGCCGATCGTTCCGGCGAGCAGAACTAGAGCGACGGCGACTAGGGGCAGGGTGAGGTCGGGGTCGGCGATCCCGCGAGGTGGCCAGTGGGGGTTCTCGAGCCGCAGGTAGAAGTAGCTGAGCAGGAGGCTGGCGAACGCGATGGCGACGAAGAGGATGGCCAGCCCCATCCCCCAGGCGGCGACGACGACGCTGCCGCCGGCGTTGACCGGGACGTGGTGCTCGCGCTCGAAGGCGTCCTCGTCCTCGACGCTCATCGGTGGTTCCGTCGGCCAGTTCCAGGCGATCCCGCCGACGACCATGATCAACGCGCCGAGGGGGATGCCGAAGCGGACCTTGGTCAGCTCGCCGATGAAGATGACCACGAGCCCGACCGCGGTGACGAGTGGCCAGATCGACGGGTCGGCGATCCGGAAGACCTCTTGCGGGTCGCGCGTCGGCCGTGCCGACGGTGACGGCGGCCCGCCACCGCAGCGGCCAGTCCGCCAGGCCGCGGACGAACCGTTCGAGGCGCTCGTCACCTCGGTGGAGGCTGTCCTGGTCCCACAGTGGGTTGCGGCTGTGCACGATCGGCATGATCGACCAGCCGTGTTGGGCCGGAGGGGACGGCACCGCCCACTCGAGGGTGTCGCCGCCCCACGGGTTGGCCGGCGCCGGCTCTCCGCGCCGGAGGCTGCGGATCACGTTCCAGATGAAGATGGCGATGCCGGGGACGATGAACACGACGACTCCGGTGGTGGAGATCAGGTTGTAGATGCCCCACCCGGTGTCGGAGTCGTAGGTGTAGATCCGTCGCGGCATGCCGAGCAGCCCGACGATGTGCATGGGGAAGAACGTGACGTTGACGCCGATGAACAGCAGCCAGAAGTTCCAGCGGCCGAGCCGTTCGTTGAGCATCTTGCCGGTGAACTTCGGGAACCAGTAGTACACGCCGGCGAAGATCGGGAACGCGACGCCTCCGATGAGCACGTAGTGGAGGTGGGCGACGACGAAGTGGGAGTCGTGCGCCTGCAGGTCGAAGGGAGGGGCAGCGACCATCACGCCGGTGATCCCGCCGAGCACGAAGATCGCCAGGAAGCCGATGACGAAGAGGAACGGCGTCGCGAACACCGCTCTGCCCTCCCAGATCGTCGCCAGCCACGCGAAGATCTGCACCCCGGCCGGGATGGCGATGGTCATGCTGGCCGCGGCGAAGAAGCTCAGGATCAGCGGAGGGAGCCCGACGGCGAACATGTGGTGAGCCCACAGGCCGAACGACAGGAAGCCGATGGCGACGAAGGCCGCGATGAGCCAGGTGTGACCGACGATCCGATGACGCGTGAACACTGGCACGATCATCGACACCACGCCGGTCGCCGGCACGAACTGTATGTAGACCTCGGGGTGGCCGAAGATCCAGAACAGGTGCTGCCACAGCAGCGAGCTGCCTCCCAGCTCCGGGTTGAAGAACTCGGTGCCGAAGCCGCGATCGAGCTCGAGCAGGAGGCTGCCGACGATCAAGCGGCGTGAACGCGAACAGGATCATGAAGGCGAACACCAGGATCGCCCATCCGAACAGCGGGATCCGGCTCAGGGTCATCCCCGGCGCGCGCATCTTGCAGATGCCGATGATCAGCTCGAGCGCGGCGGCGATCGCCCCCACCTCGGCTACCCCGAGCCCGAGGACCCAGAAGTCCAGGGCGAGATCGGGTGAGAAGTCCGGGCCGCTGAGCGGTGTGTAGGCGAACCAGCCGGCGTCGGGGACGAGCTGGAAGAGCGTGCTGCTGTAGTACAGCAGCCCGCCGAAGAGCAGCGCCCAGTAGCTGAAGGCGCCGAGCCGGGGGAACGGCAGCTCACGCGTGCCGAGCAGCAAGGGCAACAGGAGGATGGCGAAGCCCTCGAAGATCGGCAGGATCACCAGGAACATCGTCACGGTGCCGTGGTTGGTGAACAGCTCGTTGTACAGCTGCGGCGACACGAGGTCGTTCTCCGGCACGGCGAGCTGAAGGCGCATCACCACCGAGTCGACGCTGCCCGCCGAGCAGCAGGAAGAAGAACCCGGTGAGCATGAGACGGGCACCGATCTTGTCGTTCTGGACGCCGGTCAGCTGTCCCCACAGACCGGGAGGATCGGCGAAGAGGCGGTCGAGCGCCTCGTGCGTCATCGGCTCCTCGACCAGCGGCGTGTCCACGCCGGATCGCGGCGGCCCGGGCGCGTCGGTCATTCCAGCGTCTCCAGGTAGGCGACCACCGCCTCGAGCTCCTCGTCGCTGAGCCTGGACGCGGGCATCCCGACACCGTCCTTAGCGGTGTGCGGATCGCGAACCCAGTCCGCGAGGTTCGTCGGGCGTGTTGGAGAGCGTGCCGGCGCCGATCGTGGGACGGCTGCCGACGTGAGTGAGGTCCGGTCCGTCGGTGGCGTCGGCGGCCGTGCCCCTGACGGCGTGGCAGGCAGCGCACCGCGCCTCGTCGCCGAGAAACACCTCCCGGCCACGCCGGGCCGTGGCGTCGCCGGGGTCCGCCGCCGGCCTCTGCTGGGCGTCCACCCACGACAGCGAACCGGTCCTGCGGTTCGGCCACGACGACCAGCGCCATGTTGGCGTGCTGCAACCCGCAGAACTCGGCGCACTCGCTGTGATACTCGCCCGGCTCGTCGGCCTCGAGGACCAGCGTGTTCGTCCCGTCGGGAAGGGCATCGAGCTTGCCGCCCAGAGCCGGCACCCAGAAGCTGTGGATCACATCCGCCGAGCGTCAGCTCGATGGACACGGCACGGCCCACCGGGAGGTGGAGCTCGTTCGCCGTGGTGATTTCCTCCTCGGGATAACGGACCTCCCACCACCACTGGTGCCCGATCACCTCGACGACGAGCGCTCCCGCCGGCGCCTCGGTCGGCACGTCCCGCATCGCCGCGACCGTGGCACCGAACACGACGACGAGGACCAGCACCGGCATGACGACGCCACCGCCGATGAGCCAACGGCTGCTCCGCCCCGTCGCTGGCGCCGGTGTCGACTCGGCGTCCCGGCGCCCCCGGAGCAGGCCCAGCACCAGCAGCACCACGACGCCGACGAACACCAGCGCGCCGAGCGCGAGCATCAGCCACCAAAGCTCGGCCATCGTCTCGGCGACCGGCCCCTTCGGGTCGAGCCCCCCACCGTCGGCCAGCATCACTCGACACCCGCGTGCGGCGGGATCACCACCACCGCGACCGACCGCGTGCCCACGACGAGCCAGGCAGCCACACCACCCAGACGTAGCGCCACAGCACCGACCATTCTGAGAACTCCCAGAGCACGACCGGTAGAAACCCAACCTGTTCTACCGCGGAACCACACAGCCGTCCACGGGCGCTCCCGCGAGGCCATCGCGGGCTGATCGGCGACGTCCATCCCCAAGCCGCTCCCGGTCGACACAGCCTGAAAGCCACGGCGCCAAGCACGCTCGGCGAGCGGGACGTCTCGTCGCCCAGTCCCGGCCTGTGAAGCACCTGCCCGATCCGGATCGCGTCCCTCGTAGTGGCGTAGGTCGACGCCGCTGTGAACGCTTGACCGCAATGTGAGCGTCAGCGGCAACGCCCAACGCTGAACGTCTCCCCGAACTCCTCTCTCACGTTGACACCGCCACTCACCTGGGCCGGAAGTACCCGTACAGGTGCCGGGTGTCCCAGACTCGGCGTCCCGGCCATGCGTGCGGCGCCCGGCCGGGTCTTCCCGCCGAGCGCCATGAGACGCTCGACGGCTGCAACGAGAACTGATCGCGTGAGACTTCCCAAGCCTCATAGAGCCCGGGCGGTCGATCTGCTGCCTGCCAACGCGCTGTCCGACGGCCGCAGAAGCGCCGTTCGGTGCGCAGCCGGCGGCTGCCGGACAAGCCACTCTGTCGCGACATTATGTGTGCATCGTCGTTGCGCGGATCAGGCGAATCTGTCGGCCGCCCATCGGAGCCTGCCCGGTGACGCCACGAACCCGCGCGCAGGTGGCCAGCGGAGCTGCCCGCCCCTCACGGGGAACGGAGGGCATGGAGGTTGCACTTGTCGCTCGCCAGGAGCATGGGACCGCCTAGAGGTGGGCTGGTTCGCCAGGGGCGTGGAACCGCCTCGAGCCAGTGATGGGACCACCCGGGGTCGATGCCGCCGGCGGGGGCACCGGGCTGCTCGTAGGCTCGCGGGGTGAGTTGGGACGAGCAGTTCGCGTCGCGCTACGACGAGTGGTCAGCGGGGGTGACAGAGGACGTGCCGTTCTATGTCAGCCTCGCGGCCGACATCGACGGGCCACTCGTCGAGCTCGCTGTCGGCTCTGGTCGCGTCGCGATTCCTGTGGCGCTTGCGACCGGTCGGACGGTGATCGGGATCGACTCTTCGCCGGCGATGCTCGCGCAGGCCCGCGCCGCGGCCGCCGAGGCAGACGTCGTGCTCGATCTGCGCGAGGGCGACATGCGCGATCTCGAGCTCGATGAGCCAGCGGGCCTCATTTACTGCCCCTTCCGGGCGCTCCTTCACCTCCCGACGTGGGCTGACCGCCGCCGTGTGTTCGAGCGCGTGGCCGGTTCGCTGCACCCCGGTGGCAAGTTCGCCTGGAACGCGTTCGCGTTCGACCATCACGTCGCCGCACGCCTGGACGGGCAGCACCAGGACAACCCGGTCCCGCACTGGATCTACTACGACATCGCCGACAACCGCATCGATCTCCGGCTCGACGACGGGGGCACCAGCTCGTTGTGGTGGGCGACCAAGAACGAATGGCTCGGCCTACTCGACGTCGCCGGCCTGGACCTCGAGGCGCTCTACGGCAACTTCGATCACAGCCCACTCAACGACGAGAGCCGCGAGTACATCTTCGTCGCTGTCCGCCACTAGCCCTCGGGCTAGGCCTGCGCCTCTACGCCGGACGAATGGCCGGCCTGCCTCGCTCCCTCGGTGGCGGCGGCGTTTGGCCTCGAAGCGGGTGTTGGCTGCGACAATGTGGCGGTGTCTACCGGCGCCGGCGGCTGGTATCCGTGCTCGTTCGTGTTGACGGATGTCGTGGATTCGGTGTCGCTGTGGGAACGCGACGCTGGGCTGATGTCGAGAGCCATGGCACTCCACGACGCGATCATCGGTCGTGAGGTGGTTGGTGCCGGTGGCACGCTGGTGCGGACCAAGGGAGAAGGTGATTCGACCTTTTCGGTGTTCGCCCATCCTGCCGAGGCGGTGGCGGCGGCGGTCGCGATCCAGGGGGCGGTTGCGGCCGAGGAGTGGCCGACGGCGGTGCCGGTGCGGGTGCGAGCGGGGGTGCACACGGGCGACGCCGAGCCGCGTGGCGGCGATTGGTATGGCCCGGCGGTGAATCGTGCCGCCCGGCTGCGGGCCCTGGCGGACGGGGGCCAGACGCTGGTGTCGGGGGTGACCGCAGGGCTAGTGGCCGACCAGCTCCCAGCGACCGTGCGCTTGTTGTACCGGGGTCGACGCGTGTTACGGGGCATCGAGCGGCCCGAGGAAGTGTGGGAACTAGTCGCAGCCGACGACCCGAGGTTGGCGGGTCCAAGGACGGCCAGGGTGGGCGACCTGCCGCTTGCGCTGACGCGGTTTGTTGGACGAGCTGAAGATCTTGAACACCTAATCAGGCTGGTCGAGGATGAACGGCTGGTCACGCTCACGGGCCCCGGGGGAAGCGGCAAGACGCGGCTGGCGCTGGAGCTGGCACGGGACGCCACGCGTCGGGGCGAACTGGTGTGGCTAGCCAAGCTGGCTCCGCTGCGCGATGGGGGGCTTGTGGCCGAGGCGGTGGCTGCCGCGGTCGGAGTCGAGTCTGGGCCGCATCCGCTCGACCGGCTGTTTGCCGAGCTGGAGTCGCTGGCGGGGGTGTTGGTGCTCGACAACTGCGAGCACCTTCTCGACGCCTGCGCGGCGCTCACTGGACGGCTACTTGCGGTTGCACCCGAGTTGCGGGTGCTCGCCACCAGCCGGGAGCCGCTGGGTCTGGCCGGCGAGCGGGTCTGGCCCCTTCGAGCCCTGGCGGTGCCCGACGATTCCCTGCGCAACCGCGAGCAGCTGGCCCAGGTGGAGTCGGTCCAGTTGCTACTCGACCGGGGCCGGGCCGTTAGACCCGACCTCGAGGTGGGCGACGACCAGGTCGGATCGGTTGTGCGCATCTGCCGGGCGCTCGACGGGATCCCCCTGGCGATCGAGTTGGCTGCCGGCCGGCTTCGCTCGCTCGGTTTCGCTGACCTGGCGTCGCGCCTCGGCGATCAGATGGGGGTTTTGGCCCGTTGCCGATCGGCTGGGGGCGACGAGGCGCGGCACCAAACACTTCGGATGACCCTCGACTGGAGCTTCGATCTGCTCACCGCCGACCAGCAGACATTGGCCCGGCGACTGTCGGTCTTCGCCGGTGGGTTCCGTCTGGACGCGGTCGAGGCGCTGTGCGACGACGACCTCGACGTGCTCGACGGTGTTGACGAGCTGGTGGCCAAGTCGCTGGTTACCTTCGACGGCACAACCGCCCGGTACCGGCTCCTCGAACCGCTCCGCCAGTATCTCGCCGAACGCCTGGGGGAGTCGGGTGCGACTGAGGCCGCCCGGCGGGCGCACGCCGAATGGGTGGCGGGCCTGTGTGACCGGCTCGGTACCCGGCTGCTCGAGGACCAGAAGCGCGGCAGCCTGCGTCTCCGGGAGGAGAGTGCCAACATCGACCTCGCCTTGCGCTGGGCGCTCGACAACCACGACGACGAGATCGCCGTTCGCATCGTCGGATCACTCGGCCAGTATTGGTACTTCTACGACCAGGACAGCGGGCGACGCTGGTGTGCCGAAGTCGTCGAGTCCGGCGCGGGCGCCACCCCCGGGCGACGTGCAAAGGCCCTGCTCAGCGACGGGATGGTGGCGCAGCACGATGAAGACTGGGACCGATCAATCGCCTCAATCCGTGCCGCATTGGCCATCTACAGGGCGGAAGACGCGGCCACCGGTCAAGCCACATCGCTTTACTGGCTCGGATGGGCGCTCGGACCCGGGGGTGGGGACCACGGTACGGAGGCCACGCGATGCTTCGAGGAGAGCCTGCGGCTGTTCACACGGCCCTGCGACAGAGTCTGGGCCGGCTGGTGTCGAATCGCGCTCAGCCTTCAGGCGTTTATGAACGAGGATCTAGACCGATCCGAACAGCTCGCCAATCAAGTCGTCCTAGAATGCAGCGCCAGCGCACGCCACCCTGTGGGCCAAGCGTTGTGCAATCTCGCGTACGTCGCTAACCGGCGCGGCCGCCACGACGCCGCCCTCGAGTTCTTCCAAGACGCGGCAGCGCTCTATCGGGAGCTCGACGATCCCTTCCAGCTCGCCGTCACGTTGGGCGAGCTGGCCGTGCAGGCAGCAGTCGCGGGGCATGGCGCCGACGGACTTCGGGCATTGGTCGAATCAGTACGGTGCAACCAGCAGATCGGCAGACTCCCAGGGCGGTCCGCCCTGCTCGCGGAGGCGGCCGTCGTACACGATGCCCGTGGTCAAACGCCACTGGCGACCGCCGCGCTGGGCGCCTTCGACGCGCATCCGGCCAGGGGCGCTGTCCGTCCAACCCGGGGTTCTGCACCGTGGAGACGCTGGCTGGCCGACATGATCGAGACGACGAGAGCTCGGCTCGACCCCGCAGGAGTTGCCGCCGCCACAGCCTCAGCCCGCAGAGGCAGCCTCGACGAACTCATCGATGAACTGATCATCCAACCAGCGAAGGAGGCGGTCTGACCGCCGCAGCACGACACGGCCGAAGCCGACCGAGTCCTCCGCCGACTTCCGTCGTCTCGCTAGAGATCAGTCACCTTCAGCCCAGTCGCGTGCACCACGTGGTATCCGCCTGCAGCACAGAACATCACTCGACGAGCGTCACCCGAGGCACACATAGCCGGCGATCCGTGCAAAGGTGGCGACGCGTCGGCAGGCTCGGGATCGGTCGTTATGAGCGCGCGGCACCTCTCGATCTGACCGCACCGAGGCGCCGATCTGTACGCCGGAGAGCGGCGAGCGGGACGACGTTCTGCGCTGGCGTTATGTGTGCGCCCGAAACGGCACATTGAGGATGCTGTCGCGGCTCGTTGGCGTCGTGGTTATGGGACACTCGGCGCACCGCGCGATCGCGGGTAGGCGCGACCGCCACGAGCGCCGCGCCCGTCGTTATGTGGCGGCCCCGAGCGTCGCACGATCGCAGACTCTGAGCGGAACCCTTCCGAGGCCGGTTCGCTAGCTCGCGGAGCCCGACCTCGCGCTGGAGTCGGCCCGGGCCGATAGCCCGCCTGGGAAGGCGCTCAGGGAGATGGGCGGTCAGGTCACGATTGCGCGTCGTGCACGAGAATCGCGATGTGCACTCGGTTCGTGACTGCGAGCTTGGTGAGAAGGCGCGAGACGTGCGCTTTGACGGTGGCCTCGCTCATGAACAGAGATGCGGCAACCTCGGCGTTGGATGCGCCGGACCCCACCGCAGTCGCGACCTCCCGCTCTCGGTCTGTGAGCGACGTCAGGCGCTGGGCAGCGAAGCGACGGCGATCTGTCATTTCGTCGTTGCCGAGGTGAGAGAGAAGTGTGCGGGTGACCGACGGTGAGAGCATCGCTTCTCCTGCAGCCACGAGGAGCACTGCGTCGACGATCTCCGTGGGCGCGGTGTCTTTCAACAGGAACCCGTCGGCGCCGGCCCGAAGCGCGCTCATAACATGCTCGTCGGCCTGGAATGTGGTCAGGACGATCACGTGCGGCGGAGTCGCAAGACGGCGCAGGGCTGACGTGGCGGCAATGCCGTCCATCCCGGGCATCCGGATGTCCATCAAGACGACATCGGGTCGATGCTCCTGCGCGGCCGCGACGGCGTCGGCGCCGTCGGCGGCCTCGCCCACCACCTCCAGCTCCTCTGACGACGACAGGATCATCCGGAGACCGGCACGCACCAACGCGTCGTCGTCGACCAGAAGCACCCGGACTTTCACCACGGCAGGTCGGCCTCGACGACGAAGTCACCGGAAGCGTCCGGTCCGTGGACCAGGACGCCATTGGCCAGGGTCACCCGCTCCTGCAGACCAAGGAGGCCGGTGCCGGAACCCGGCAGAGCCGGGCGGTCGTGGGCGCCTACTGCGGGTGGGTTCCGAACGCTTACGTGCAGGCCGCGGTTCGGCGCTCCCGCCACGCGAACCTGGGCGAGGGTGCCGCGAGCGTGCTTGCTGATGTTGGTCAGCGCTTCCTGCACGATGCGATAGGCGTCACGACCCAAGGGGCCAGGCGCGGCAGCTGCACCGTCCACCCGCATCTCGAAGTCGACCTTCGCGCCGGACCGGCGAGTCTCCTCCACCAAGCGTGGAATGTCAGCCAACGTCGGTTGTGGCACCGTCGACGGCCGCTCCTGCCCCGGCTCCTCCCGCAGCACCCCAATCACGTCCCGCAGCTCCTCCAGCGCTTGGTGGGCCGTCAACCGCAACAGCGCTGCGCTCTCCCGCACCTGGGCGGGAGGCGAGTCGAGTGCGACCTCGAGCGCACCGGCGTGCAGCGCCACCAGGGAGATGCGGTGGGCGAGCATGTCGTGCATCTCCCTCGCGATGCGGGTTCGCTCAGCCAGGCGCGCACTCTCGGCGCGGACAAGCTGATCGGCCTCCGCACGTTGGGCACGGTCGCGCAGGGTGGAGAGGAGCTGACGCCGGGCGCGGACGAACATGCCCCATCCGGTTGCGGCGGCCGCAAGCGCCGTCGTTGGCAGCAGCACCGACCAGGTATTGGCCCGCCCGAGCCAGATCGAGCACACCACAGCGGACGGAACGAACAGCGCGGCGACGACCAAGGCGGGCCGGACATGGCGGTGGACAGCCAGCGAGGACAGTGCAAGCAGACCGGCGACCGTGCCGAACGTCGAGAACGCGCCGAACAGGACGCAAACCAGCGCCACCCCGAACGGCCAGCGCCGCCGCCACCACAGCGACAGACAGCAGAGGGCTCCGAACGCGGCGTCGGTGGCTACCTGCCCCGAGGTCATCCGATTGGCGGTGTCGTCCACCGCGACGCTCAGGATGAGGGCGCCGAGAGCGACGGAGACGACGAACGCACCGGCGTCGACGGACCAGTCACGCGCAGTCCGGGGCCCCGCGGTGTAGGGATGGGCCGGGTCGCTGGATCCCAGTATCGCCGTGGGAGCGGTCTGAGCCCACCATCTGCGCAACCAGGACATGACCCGAGCGTACGGCTCTGAGCGGCGCTGCAACATCGACGAAAGTCGACACTGCAACCAACGAAAGGCGAGACGTCGGAAGCGGCCGGCCTCCCTTCGGACATCGGATCATGGCCGTCCGCCCGATGCGCCCGCGCACCGGGCGGCTCAGGCTGGCCACATGATCACGACAACCGCTCTCACCAAGAGCTACAAGCACGTTCCGGTCGTCCGCGACGTCTCGTTGCGCTGCGAACCCGGGACCATCACCGGCTTCCTCGGATCCAACGGCGCCGGGAAGTCCACCACACTGAAGATGATCGTGGGACTGGTGCGACCCGATCGCGGTACGGCGACCGTCGACGGCCGACCGTTCCGCGACCTGCCCAACCCGACGCGCGTGGTCGGGACGCTGCTCGACGCGTCAGCGATGCATCCCGGGCGCAGTGGCCGGGCGACGCTCACGATCGCCGCGCGGCTGGCAGGCATTCACGCGAGACGGGTCGAGCACCTGCTGGACCTCGTCGGGATCACCGACGCCGCGGAGAAGCGGGTCGGGACCTACTCACTTGGTATGCGCCAGCGCCTCGGCATCGCCCAAGCCCTCGTGGGCGAACCGGCTGCACTGATCCTCGATGAACCGGCGAACGGGCTCGATCCCGAGGGCATCGCCTGGATGCGAACGCTCCTGCGCGACTTCGCCGACCATGGCGGCACCGTGGTGCTGTCGAGCCACCTGCTCCACGAGGTGCAGGCCACCGCCGATCACCTCGTCGTCATCTCCAACGGTGCCGTGGTGGCCGCCGGCCGGCTGGACGATCTGCTGGCCAGCTCCACCATCCTCGCGCGCAGCCCCGACCCCGTTGCCCTGGCCGGGGCGTTCCAAGCGGCGCGGATCGACTACATCGCCGGCCCGGATGATGTGTTCACCGTGGACGTCTCCGGCGGTCGGGTCACGACCGAGGTAGTAGCTGGCGTCGCCCGCGACCACCAGGTGCTGCTCACCGAGTTGCGTCGCTCCGATGCGAACGGGCTGGAGCAGCTGTTCTTCTCTCTCACCGCCGCCAACGCGGCTATGCCGCAGGAGGCGGCAGCATGACCATGACCATCGCCCATCGAACCAACGGCATCGAAGCGACGCCGTCGTCGGCCCTCGGACCGATCCCGTTCCCACGGCTTGTCCGGGTGGAGTGGGCCAAGGCCACCGATACCCGCGCCGCCCGCTGGCTCCTCGCTCTCGTGGCGTTGTCGACCGCAGGGATGATGCTGGCCCCGGTCCTTGCCCCAACGAGCTTCGATCAGACCCACACGAGCTACCTCGGCGTTGCCGCCCTCGCGCTGTCGATCCTCCTGCCTGTGGTGGCGATCCTGATGCTCACCGGTGAATGGAGCCAACGCGGCGCCTTCACGACGTTCACCCAGGAACCGCGACGCATCCGAGTCGTCAACGCCAAGGTGGCGGCGTCGCTGGTGCTGGCTAGCGGCGGTGCGGTGTTCGGCGGGTTGGTCACCGCCGCCGGCCTCGGGCTGGCGTCGGCCTCGGGCCGCGATCTGGACGCGAACCTAACCGTCGGCGCCATCACCGGCTATCTGCTCTTCGTGCTTCTCAATGTCCTGGCCGGCGTGGCGCTCGGGTCGCTGCTGCAGAGCTCGGCGACTGCCATCGCCGCCTCCTTCGCCCTCCCTGCCGCGTTCGCGGTGCTCGGCACCGCCTCGACGCTGGTGTCTGACTGGATCGACATGTCCACAACCTGGAATTTGGTGCTCGAGAACGAATGGGGCGGTCACGTGCCGCAGATCTCGGTCTCGGTCCTCTTCTGGGTGGCGGTCCCGCTAGCCGCCGGCGTCGTCCGGACGATACGTCGCGACGTCATGTAGTTGGCTCGACCGGGGCCCTGTTGATCGAGATGCGTCGGTCGCCGCCGAAACCCGGTTCGTCCTTCAACGGGACGTCACGTGAACCCGCTCCCTCACGGAGCTCAACGAAAGGAATCCCCACGTTCGAGTACAAGATCCACACCCAACGCGACAAGACCTTCTCCGGCGCATTCGACCCCACCGAGCTTGAAGCAGCCTCAATGCGCACGCCGCGGATGGATGGCGGCTTGCCGAGGGATTCATGGTCTCCAGCCTCTGGAAGAGCATGAAGAGCGAGATCGTGCTCATCCTCGAGCGGCCCCTCCATACCACCGGCCCAGCGACATGAGCCGGACACCAACGGGGCGACGCCGCTCAACCATCGCGGCGTCACATGTTGCACGGACCACGCCGACCGGCGGGATGAAGCCAGCAGATATCGACCGCCCAATACTCCGCAGCGACTGAATGGGCGCCGTGCAACAGATCGGCGCATAGGGAGCGGCGACCTGCCGCATAACGCGCGTCCCCGAAGACACGGCTCCCGTGTCACCGAACGCCGGATCAGTTGCGGTCGGTCGCGGGCAGGGCGAGGCGTCGATCGATCTCATAGCCCATGATCTGGCACTCGGTCGCAGGGTGGTCGTAGCGGCAGAGCAGGGCACCTTCGAGGTAGCCGCGTGCTTGCTGGAGGCGAGCGATCTCGGCGTCGAGGAGGGCGAGGTGTCGATGGGCGATCGCCTTCCAGTCGGCGACGTGGGCGGCATCGAGCACTCCCGCGGTGTCCTCGAGCGACAGGCAGTGTCCTGGAGCATGCCGATGAACACGAGCCGGCGCAGTGTCTCGACCCGATAGCGACGTTGTCCGGAACGACGGGCGTCCGCCGTGAGCAGGCCTTGCCGCTCGTAGAACCGCACCGTCGAGGTCGCCACGCCAGCGCGTCGCGCGACCTCCCCGATGGTGAGCTGGGCGTCGTCCATGCGACCACCTTGACTTGAACCTGGGTTCAACTGTCAAGGTCGATCCATGAGCGCGACTCCCACAGGCGATGTGACCCTGCCGCCGAACCACCACGCTGACCACCCGGGCTTCGCGGGCATCGGCGGTGTCATCGCGGCGATCTGCTTCACCATCGGACGAGGCGCCGCCGCTGACCTCGCCATCGCGCTGACCGGCACCGGCCCTGGCGACGATGTCGTCGACATCGGGTGTGGTCCGGGTGTCGCGGTGCGTCGCGCGGCGGCCCGCGAGGCATCGTCGGTCGTCGGCGTCGACCCCGCGGCCGTGATGCTCCGCGTCGCCCGCGCCGTGACCCGAACCAGCGGGCGCGCCGCAGCGACGGTCCGCTACCAGGACGGCGCCGCCGAAGCGCTGCCTCTGCCCGACGGTTCCGCAACCGTCGCGTGGTCGCTCGCGACCGTGCACCATTGGCACGACCTCGACGCCGGCCTCGCCGAAGTCCGTCGGGTGCTGCGTCCCTCGGGCCGCTTCCTCGCGATCGAGCGTCAGGTCGAACCGGGAGCCACCGGCCTCGCCAGCCACGGCTGGACCACCGAACAGGCCCACCTGTTCGGGCAACAATGCCGCACCGCCGGCTTCTCCGACATCTCGATCGACCGCCATCAACCCGGCCGCCGGC
The DNA here is from genome assembly GCA_963735395.1 of uncultured Acidimicrobiales bacterium. GTDB lineage: Bacteria > Actinomycetota > Acidimicrobiia > Acidimicrobiales > VFJN01 > ZC4RG19. The sequence goes on from CAVTKV010000009.1 coordinate 40,447, forward strand.
GCGTGATCTCCGTACTCGCCCACACCACCTAGGAACGTCGCCGAACGCCGGCTTACCGCCGCAGGTTGGCTGGTCTTCCGAACGCAAGGAGGACCAGCCATGACCGCTATCAAGTCGGCAGCGACGAGGATCCGCCAGCCCGGTGCCGGGTTCGAGTTCGATGAAGCGCAGCTTGCTGCGGTTTCGTTCCTTGCCCGCTACAGCGGCCGGACGCTCGAGGCGTACCGCCACGACCTTCGCGGCTTCTTCCAGTGGGCCACCGACCAGGGCATGGCCGTGCTCGAGGCGAGCCGCGTGCACATCGAGCTGTTCCGCGCCTGGATGGAAGACCGTGGCCTCGCCCCGTCGACGATCGACCGTCGGCTGTCGACGGTCTGTGGGTTCTACCGGTTCGCGCACATCGACGGACGCATCCGCTCGAACCCGGCCCAGTACGTCCGCCGACCGCAGGTCCACCCCTCGGACGCCCGCAGCCTGGATCGCTCGGAGCTTGGTGTGTTCCTGTTCACCGCGGAGCAGTACGAACGTGACCACGCCGCGCTCGCCGTTCTCCTCGGCCTCAACTGCTACGGGTCAGCGAGCCTGCGCCACCAACATCGAGGACCTCGGCTTCGAGCGCGGCCACCGCACCCTGCGGATCGTGGGCAAGGGCAACAAGCCGGCCGCCGTGCCGCTCGTGCCCAGGACCGCCCGGACGATCGACTTGGCCGTTGGTGAGCGCCACGAGGGGCCGATCCTGCGGTGCCGTGACGGCCACCATGTCGACCGGCGCACCGCGCATCGGTGGGTCCGGTCGATCGGGAAGCGGGCCGGGCTCGGCCCTGTCCACCCGCACATGCTGCGAGCCGCGTTCATCATGGCCGCCCTTGACGCCGGGGTCCCGCTGCGAGACGTCCAGATCGCCGCCCGTCACGCCGACCCCCGCACCACAACCATCTACGCCCGGCGCCGCCAGAACTTCGACCGCCACGCCGCCTACGTCGTCGTCGCCTTCGTCGCCGGCGGCTGAGCCAGAACCGACCCAACGCGGCACCTCGGGGGCACGCCCCACGTCGATATGGCCGCGCGTTCGGCGACACCCTCTCTCTGGCGGCGCGAGCGGAGCCGTCGATCGGGCGCGCTCGTGGGCGGTAGCAGCGCTGGAGCGTGGGCTGCCGAGGCTCACCGCTCAGCCGGCGTCAGGTGGCGCGAACGGCGTGCCTAGAACGCGCCTTCTGGGCGCCGTTCGGTACGCATCTGCCACGTCCACGTCGCCGACTCGGTCGCGCGCTGGCGATGAGTTCTCGACTCGCCGCCCGTCCAACCTCGTGCCGCCGTGGTAGCGAAGGCAGGAGCGGCTACCTGACATCCAAGGACAAGGACACGACCATGCCAGAACTCCTCGTCGACTTCATCACCTCCCTCGACGGCTACGCGTCGGCGGAGGGCTGGCCCGGCTTCTGGGGTCTCGAGGGGCCTGAGTACCTCGCCTGGCTGGGTGAACAACCCCAGGTCACGTACGTGATGGGAGCGAACACCTACCGGCTGATGTCGGGCTTCGCTGCCGGAGAGACCCCAGCGGGAACGGACGAGTTCACCGCCGACGAGGAGGCGTCCGTCGACGGACTCACGCGAGCGTCGAAGGTGGTGTTCTCCGCCTCTCTCGAGGAGCCGCTCACGTGGGCCAACTCCACGCTCGTGCGCGATGACGCGGTCGACGCGGTCCGGGCGATGAAGGAGGACGGCTCGGGCCTCATGAGCACGATCGGCAGCATCAGCCTGTGCCGGTCGCTGCTGCGAGCCGGACTCGTTGATCGCTTCCGGGTCGTGATGTTCCCGGTGATCACCGGCGCCACGGGAGCAGAACGCATCTACGACGGCTACCCGGACGTCGCCCTCGAGATGATCGACAACCGCACCTTCGACGGCCGCATCCAGCTGGTCGAGTACCGGCCCCGCGTCCTCGAGCACCCACCGCTCGGCCCCACCGCATGATGTCGCCAGGACCCAGCTGGAAGTGAGAGCAGCGGATCGTTCAAAGTCCGCCGACTGCAGGAGCCCTACAGCGAGGTCTCGGGCTCTGCGGTCAGGACCCCTCGACCACGGATTTCACTATCCGCGCCGGGACGCCGGCGACGAGGACGGCGGGCGGGACGTCACCCGTGACAACCGCGCTGGCGGCCACCACGGCGTCGTCGCCGATCGTGACGCCCTGGAGGATGGTGGCACCGGCGCCGATCCAAACGTTGCGTCCGACGACGATCGGCGCAGCGGTGACTTGGCGTCGACGCAGCGCGGGGTCGAGCGGGTGGCCCGAGCTGATGATGCAGACGCCGGGGCCGAGCATCACGTCGTCGCCGAGATCGATCCCGCCGATGTCGTCAAGCCGGCAGCCCTGGTTCACGAAGACGTTCCGGCCGATGCGGAGGTTCAGGCCGCAGTCGCTGTACACCGGCGGGATCAGGTGAAGGGTCGGGTCGACGGGCTGGCCGGTGAGCTCGCTCCAAGCCGCTGCGATGCGCTCGCGGTCGCCGTATGGGAGCGCGTTCAGCCGCTCGGTGCAGCGCACGGCCCGCCGCACGCCCTCGGCCATCTGGCGCGACTCCGGCGTTCCCGCGTCGATCGTCCTTTCCCCGGCCATGCGCGCTGGATCGTATGCGACGGCGGCAAAGGCACTCGCTCAGATCCCGACCGGGCACGACCATGCAAGGCATCTCCTATCGCCGGCTGGAGGATGCACCTGACAAGTACGGATCCAGTTGACGTGCCAAGGGCGCAGCGCCGCTCCAGGACCGGCGAGACTCGCCCGGCGGCGGGCGGGTTGGCGAGTCCCGGATCGGTCGATCTGGGCGCCAACCGACGGGCGCCAGAGGCGCCGTTCGGTGCGCCGGCGAGCGGCGGGCAGTAGGACGTTCTGGGCGGGCGTTATGTGTGCGCCCGGAACGGCACTTCGGGGACGGCTCTCACCCGGCGCACGCTCGCGTTCTGGGGCGGATCTTCTGGGACACCCCGCGGCTTTGGCGCCTGCACTCTGAGCCGTCGATATGCGCGTCACCGTCGGTTCTGGGTGTCCGACGCAGACGCGTAGTTCGGTGCTCGGCCCCACGGCGCTACCGCTCGACTATCTGGCGCAAATCTGTGCTCGCGTTCTGGCGCGTTCCGCGTATCCGCAGGGTGCGCGAGATCGATGCTCCTATGTGTTGTCAAGGGGCTCCGGCGGTGCTGGCAGACCAGTGATGGGCCACTCGGTGAGGGCGGGCTCTTATCAGGCCATGCGGTGCCGGTGAGGGTGTTGGAGTGGCGGGCCGGCAGATCGTTCGAAGGACAGCCGGTGGCGTCAGGCAGTTATCGGGCCAGGCCCGCCATTCCGATGTTGGCTAGGCGCGCGGGAGGTGGCGGTAGACCTCGCGGGCGACGTAGCGCTTGAGGATTCGCATGATCTCGGGCTTGGATCGGCCTTCGTCGATGCGGCGTGCGACGTAGGCGCGGGTGCGGGGCTCGGATCCCATGCGGGTGAACACGATCCGCCACAGGGCGTGGTTCGCTTGGCGGTTGCCGCCGCGGTTGAGCCGGTGACGGGTCGTCTTGCCCGAGGAAGCCTGGAGGGGCGCGACGCCACAGAGGTGCGCCCACGCCGCTTCGGAACGGACTCGTTCGGCGTTGTCGCCGGCGGCGACCAACAAGATCGCGGCGGTGTCGACGCCGACGCCGTAGAGCTCGAGCAGGCTCGGCGCGGTCGCGGTGACGAGCTCGGCCAGGACGGCATCGAGGGCCTCGGTGTCCTGGCCGAGGGTGAGGACTCGCCGGCCCAGGGTGCGCATGGCGAGCTTGGTGGCGTACAGGACTGGGTCGCTGTCGGCCCGCGGTCGCAGCGCGGCGGCGGTCTCCGCGAGCCGGGCCCGGGGCACGCCCCGGAAGCGTTCCCGCAGCTCGTCGGGGGCGCAGAACCCAAGGTGGCGGAGCTGGTTGAGGCAGGTGATGCGGGCCTCGCGCCCGGAGCGTTTGGCGACCAACAAGGCCCGCATCGCCTCGGCGTTGCCATCCGCGGTCTTGGCCACCCCGCTCGCTCGGCCGCTCAACACCGCACGTCCGGCCTCGACCGCGTCGACCGTGTCGGACTTGCCCTGCAGACGCCGGACCTGACGGTTGGGACGGTCGACCTCGATCACCTCCAGTCCCACCAGCACGCAGGTGCCGGGCCAGACCCGCGCCGTACGCGCCAGTGCCTTCCACCCCGACCCGGCCGACCGGACCGAACCCAGCCAGCCACGCGTGCAGACCGACATATCCCGCCGGAGTCGTCGGAAACGACTCGACTCCGAGCACCCCGCCGTTGGCGTCGAGCGCCGCGGCGACATGGACCTCGAGGTGGGTGTCGATCCCGCCCGTGATCGGGCGCGTCTCTACGATGGTCATCGCCATCCCTTCTCTGTTCAAGGTGGTGAGGGATGGCACGCACGTCCCGCGAAGGAGGACCGTGGCGAGCAGGCTGCGTCAACAGCAGGCTCGGTCACCCTCTGGAACGGGGCGTGCCATTTTTGGGGAACCCCACGACCGGTCGACAAGCACCTGACGAACCTCGGTGCCCCAACCAGAGTCAGACCAGACGCGGGAGCCGCTGACCGTAGCCACCCGCTCCCACGAGCTGGTGGACCTCGACCAACGGCGCACCAGCAGTCTCACTGGCAGTTATGCGCTGCCAGCCTCGGATGTCAGACGCGATGTCGTACACCGAAAAGCTTGTTGTAACTGAGACCTGCATGATGGGTATGACTCCAACCGGAGGCGTCCGTGATGCGCAAGCTGTTCCCGGCCATCATCGTCCTGGCCGTCGCAATGGTGTGGTGGATCCGAAGCCGATTGCGTCGATGGGACGCGCTGACAGGCTCGCGATGAGTTTCGGGAAGGGGTGGAGTCTCAAGAACCATGAAAACAACAAACCTTGGTGAGGCCGATGGGCTGCCCACGATCGAGTGGTCCCAAGTCGAAACGCAGCTCGCCGACCTCCTGACGCACGACGACCCGCGCTCGCCGAACCGCTCGACGTTCTGGCTGACGACCCTGAACGCCGACGGAAGCCCGCACGTGACGAGTGTGGGCGCGCTTTGGCACGCGGGCTCATGCTGGTTCCAGACCGGCGAACGCACCCGCAAGGCGAAGAACGTTGCACGCGACCCGCGCTGCACGATCAGTGTCGCCACGAAAGGCTTCGACGTGATGGTCTCAGGCGAAGCCCGGCGCGTGACCGACCCGAAGATCGTGGCCGAGATCGCGGCGTTGTGGGCGAAGAGCGGATGGCCCGCGCAGCCCGACGACTCGGGAACCGGCATCACCGCGCCGTTCAACGCGCCGACGCTCGGTCCGCCGCCGTGGTTCGTCTACGAAGTCAAGCCGCGCACCGCGACCGCAGTCGGTACCGCCGAAGAGACGCCGGGTTCAACGCGTTGGCGGTTCTGAAAGTCGGCGCGATCGCGCTAGTCCTAGTCGCAGTTGTCGCAACGGCCCGTTGCCGGAACCTGCAAGAAGCACGTGACGTAGGTGCGCACGAGACGGCCGACCGGTCCAGCCCCTTCGGTAGATGGGCGCGGATCGGCAGTTCTGTGTTGCGACGACCGAGGCGAGTGGCACTCGTGAGTGTCCCGGTTTCGGTCCGACGCCGGGACGCGCAACGCCGAGGCGCGGTGGCCGCGCAGTGACAGGCGATAGCGACGACAGGCGATAGCGACGGTTGGGCCGGTGGTACGCGGCGCACAGCAGCCCGGGAGCCGCCCGTCTGCGATCCGTCGGTCGATCGCTACAGCCAGATGTATTCCTCGGCGATGGCACCGTCGCGCCATCTCGCTACGGTCACCATCCGGCCACCGTTTTCGAACTCGCCGACCACGCACGTCCACTCTCCTGATCCGAAGCTGATCGGGTGCGACCTGACCTGGACAGGCGTGCCACCGGTGGTCTCGACGAAGGCCTTCATGGCATCGATGTGCTCCTTGATGCCGTGGGTTTCGGGCTGCCCGTGGACATCTACGAGCACGTCGTCGGTGTGGTAGCGGGCGAACACCCCCTGCCAGTCAGCTTGGTTCCACCCCGTGAAGTCGAGTTCATCCATGCTCTGGAGGTTGCGGGCTACCTCGTCGTCTGCCATCTCCGGGCTCCTTCCGGGATCACTCCCCCGTCCCAGTACGTTCGCGCCGGACCCGCCCGAACGCCACGGCACAAGTAGCCCGACCTACGCACCGCTTGCCCGGCGGATCGTCGGCACAGAACGACACGGCGCGAGATCGGGAGATCTGCGCTTAGCCCTGCCGCTCGCTCGCGGGATCGGTTGTGGCCCACTCGAAGCCCTCGGTAAGGACGTCGTCGCCGCGCAGCGACCGCTTAGGCGAACCGCTTGACGAAGTCGAGCGCCGTCTGGGCGACCTCGCGCCAGCCGTGGTCGATCGTTAGGGCGTGGCCTCGGTTCGGGATCTTCACGATCTCCGTCACGGCGGGGTTGCGCCGCTGGCGCTTGTAGGCGGCGTGCGCGATCGCCCACGGCACCGTGTGGTCCTTCTCGCCGTCGATGATCAGCAGGGGACCGCGGTCGGGGTTCTTCGTGTTCACCTTCGCCTCGGTCCACGGGTTGAGGTTGGCGTTGCCCATCTGCACGAGAGCGATCCCGGAGCCGGCGACGTGGAACGTGTCGTAGAGCTCCTTCGCCTCCTTGTCGTCCAGCGCGTTGGCCCAGCCGTAGTTGAATTGGTCGAACGTGAACGTGATCGCACGGCCGCGCGTGAGCGGGTTGACCAGGAACGGGCCCACCCCCTTGAGCACGGAGGCCGGCAGGGGCAGGACGCCGCGGAAGATCCCGGGGTCGATCGCGACGGTGGCCGCCGACAGGCCCCGGCCCGCGAGCATCTGCGCCAGCAAGCCGCCGGTCGAGTGCCCGATCACGGCTGGCTTCTCGTCCAAGGCATCGATGATCTCGGTGGTGTGATCGGCGATCTGCTTCAGGGTCTTCTTGGCGAGGACGTCGGGGTTCGCCCGGGCCTCTTCGACCGTTTCCGGATCGTCTGGCCAGTCCGGCGTCAGCGGCGCGTAGCCAGCCTGGGTGAAGAAGTCCGCCCAGTTGGCCCAGCTGCTCGGCAGCAGCCAGAGGCCATGGATGAACACGACCGGGGTGTTGCCCGAGGCGTTGGCCGCCTCGATCTCCCGGTTCTCCCGCTCAGAAATCGACACCATGACGAACTCCCCTCCGGTCGGGTGATCGGACCCGTTGCTCCAGCGCGCGGAGGGCATCGAGACTCAACTTGAGGTGGCCACCGCCGACGCGCGGGCACCAACGCACCGTACCGCCGTGAGATAGCGCAGAATGCCCGAACCGCGCACCCCTCGCCCGTCGGGTCGTCAGCACAGAACGACGCTGCTCGAGATCGGCAGCTCTGGGTGTGGTTCCGTCCCATCGAATCATCGGCGGCAGGTCGAGAAGCGAGCCGTCACCGGCTGTTGGCGAGCGCGTACTGGTCTCTCTAATCAGTCGCGCCTCGCGTTCCACGGCAAGCGGCGTAGTTCCTCAGCAAGGGCCTGGACTGCGGACTCTCCAAAGCGACGCGCCCACAGGTTGACCCACTCGTCGTCGTCCAGAAAGAACTTCCAGTCGCTGACAACCGTAGGCCTCACGAACAGAAACGGCACCGGCGATTCGAATGGTCGGAACGCCGAGTTGTAAATCGCAGTCACCTCGTTGCCTTCGTAGTACGGCCCGAACAAGACTCCATCGTGCGCATACGACGGAATTGCAAGATGCTCGAGGACGTTGTCAAAGACGCCCTGGGCACGATCAGCCGGCAAGTCGGTGAAGACAACGACGATGACCTTGTAGTCAGCATCGTCGCCGCTAGTGGGTTGAGTCTCCAGGAACAGTCTCTTGTAGCCGCTCATGAGCTCGATAGCGTCTGGCTCGCCCCGGTCGGCGATCTGCTCAGGAGCGAGCCAAAGGACCCTGCGTTCCAATGACCCAGGCACGAAGGGACAGACGGTCCCAGGGCGACCGAGATCCATGTGAGGCTTGACCACGTAGGTCTTGATCCAGTCTGCGGTGGCGCGAAGCGCACCTAGATCGCTGTCCGCCAGGTCCCTCGTCCTGCTGGAGTCCTCGAGATCCTCGAGGAGGAAGAGATTCGTGGTCTGCGCCGCCATGGAACCTTCTCCCGAAGAGAGCCGGAGAAAATGGTCTCCCAACGTCGCAGCAACGTCAACAGCTGAGGGCACGCCCGGAACGTGCTCGAGGCACATCCGGTCCACGCGGGTTGAGCGCTCCTGACTCGAGCGTGGCCGGTGAGCTCGAGCCGTGCTGCGCCGCCGTGAAGAAGCCACGTGTGGACGGGGACCGGTCGGATAACCGGCGGCCGGGACTCGCGTGCGGGACAACTACATCGGGACGTGACCACGAGGAACGCAGCAACGACGACGACGTCTCGCCGGGGGACCGGTCATGGGCCACCTGGTGACTCACGCTGGCCATGCCCGATCGGCTCGGACACCCAGCCCTAGGGCTTCCCCGGCCGCGATCGCCTCCAGGCCCGGCCTCGTCCCAGGACGAAGGAGCCGTAAGGCCGGTCAGGACGCCCAGGTGGGTGAGACAGCGGACCTCGATGTACGACGCTCCGATCCGCCGGAGAGAGATGCGACGAGACGAGGGGACGCCCGTCTGGGCAGACGATCGCCTGAGTCTCGACAGCATCTCAGAGCATTCGCTCTCGATCAGCTGTGGTGCTTACCGATCGGCGGCGATTCCGGCCTACTCGTCCGCCGCGTCCGCCCAGGTTCATCCGCACGTCCGGTCTCGTCGGTGCGTGACCACGACGACTCGGGGCGGCTGTTACCGGAGTGCTCCCAGGAGCTCTCGCGCCCTCTGCGCCTGGTCCTGCTGGACGCTGACGTCGTAGCGGCTGGCAACGAGGCCGCGGACCGACGAGAAGTCGCGCTGCCCACGCGTCATCCAGTGTGCGACGAATCCGAAGACAGCGCCCCACAACGCGCCGATCAGCAGTCCGCCGAGCACCAGGCCAAGCCACTCTGGCCCGCTGGTGAACAGTCCGACCAGCAGTCCGATGAACAGCCCGAACCACGCGCCGCTCAACGCTCCGGCGCCCGCGGCCCGCACGGTGGTGAGCCGGCCGGTCACACGCTCGACGAGACGCACGCCGTGCCCGACGATCTCGACCTTGTCCACGGGGAAGCCGGCGTCGGAGAGGGTGTCGACGGCCCGCTGGGCCTCGAGGTACGTCGCATAGCTCGCGACAGTTTCCCGGCCGGCCTCGCTGAAGGTGGCGTCGTCCATGGACTGCATGCCGGACCTCCTTCTGAACCCCTCACCGACATCCTCGAGGTGCCGACGAGCTCGAGTCTTGGCTCCACGCGACCGCGTCCGTCTCGCCGGTGTCAACTGCGACGACACCAGGCGGACGACGGCGGTGAACTCCAGGCGACTCGGCGAGGAGGTCGCGGGGGCTCGTTCGGGGCGCCGGACTCGAAAATATGGTGGCGTCAACCGGCGGCAGTTTCTGGCCGGCAGGCGTGGGGCTGGTCGGCGCCACGGCGACTGCCGGCACTTTGGCCGGTGACGTGTGGCCGCTGCTGTCACACGAGGACCTCTTGCCCGGCCCGGGGCCGGACGTGCAGCTCACGCCCCATGCCCGGCAGAGAGCGGAGGACCGCCTGGCGTTCGTGGCACTGGGCGACAACGGCTGCGGGTGGCCGCCAGGCTGGCGGTCGCCGAGCGTGTGGCCATCACCTATCAGACGGTGCCGTATGGTCTGGTCGCCCTGCTGGGCGACATCTGCTACTACGGCCCGGGCACCATCGACAAACTTGGGCGGATGGCTGACCACGGTGGTCGGCCGGATCTGCCTGGACATGCTCCGCTCCCGTTCGTCTCGGCGAGTGGCGTCGTTGGACACCCGCTTCACCGACCCCGCGGCCGCGGGTCGCACCCCGACGAGGAGGCGGTGGTGGCCGAAGAGGTTGGCTTTGCCTTGCTGGTGGTGCTCGACCGGGTGTCACCGGCTGAGCCGGTGGCGTTCGTGTTGCACGACCTGTTCGCGGTGCCGTTCGACCAGATCGCCCCCGTTGTGGAGCGTTCGGTGGCCGCCACCAAGAAGCTGGCCAGTCGCGCCCGCCACCGGGTCCGGGGTCAGGCTCCGCCGCCCGACGCCGACCTCACCAGGCACCGCCACCTGGTCGACGCCTTCCTCACCGCCGCCCGCTCCGGCGACGTCGCCGGGCTGCTGGCGGTGCTGGCACCCGATGTCGTCCGGCGAGCCGACATGGCGGTCCTACCAGCGGGCGTGCCCGCCGAGCTTCGTGGCGCCCGGGAAGTCGCCGAGGAGACCGTGGGCAACGCCGCCCGCGCCCGGCTCGCGGTCGCAGTCCTGGTCGACGAGACAGTCGGCGCCGTGGTGGCCCCCATGGTCACCTGGCCTTGGCGCTGGCGTTCACCTTCGCGGACGACCGGATCGCGACGATCGAGGTCATCTCCGACCCCGAGCGGCTCCACGCCCTCGATCTGTCGCTGCTTGCCAGCTGACCGGCGGGCACCCCGGCTCACGACACAGCGGCCGGCACGGCACACGCCATCCCCTCTCGCCGAAACCGACCGACCGATGCCCGACCGAACACCAGCACCCAAACAGGCTCGATATCAGCCGGGTCCGGACCGGCTTCGGGCGCTACGACGCAGCCTGGCGGCGGGGCAGCTTCCAGTTCGGCCTGACGTAGTGGCACGTGTAACCGTTCGGGTAGCGCTGCAGGTAGTCCTGGTGCTCGGGCTCGGCCTCCCAGAAGGGCCCCGCCGGCTCCACCTCGGTAACAACCTTGCCCGGCCACAGGCCAGACGCGTCGACGTCGGCGATCGTCTCCTCCGCAACCCTCCGCTGCTCGTCAGAGGTGTAGTAAATGGCAGACCGGTAGCTCATCCCGACATCGTTGCCCTGACGATTCTTGGTGGTCGGGTCGTGGATCTGGAACAAGAACTCCAGCAGGTCGCGATAGCTGATCACCGACGGATCGAAGACGATCTCGATGCCCTCCGCATGGGTGCCATGGTTCCGGTACGTGGCATCGGGGACGTCACCGCCCGTGTACCCCACCCGGGTCGAGATGACACCGGGAATCTCGCGGACCAACTCCTGGACCCCCCAGAAGCAGCCTCCGGCGAGGACAGCGCGCTCTAGTGCCTCGGTCATAATCACCTCTCCTAGGCGTCTCATAAGCCACCAAGTGGAACAGAAGACGGGCCCGTCGTGTTCCGACGCACCTCGGCTCGAACGTCTCCCCGCCGGTCGCCCGTCGCATCGCTGCTGCCGATCCCGGTGACACCACGGGTTGCCCCCTACTGCACCTCACCGGGATCTCAACGATCCCGCGGAGACCGGCCGGAGCGCACACACAACGGCGGCGCCCGATCCGCTGCCGGTGAGCAGACAGCCGGCGATCTCGCCCTACTGCAGGGGCTTCAACCGGCCCCACATCGTAGGTGATCCAGGGCGCCCGGCGGAGCCAACCGCCGCTGCCTTACAGGGTCAGGTGGGCCGCCCGACGTCGGTGACCTGTTCGGCGCGCGAGGCCACCGAAGGTGTCCCAGAACCCGCATGAAGCCCAGCCGGCCCGGGGTAGCACACAACGCCGGATGCGGGCCGAGTGAATTTGCATGAAAGGCGTTCAGCGCGGGAGCAGGACGCTTGGGTCGGTCCACAGGTACCGCAGACCGATGATGCTGCCGCCGCCCGGGGCTTCGGAGGGCTCGCGGCCGACGCACACGCCGTCGAGGCGCTCATAGAACGCCTGCGCGTGTCGGTTGTGCTCCAGGACCCAGAGGTGGAGAGCGCCACCGGGGGCGGCGCGGATGACGAAGTCAGCGGCTCGAGCCATGAGTTCGCTCCCGACACCCAGCCGCTGGCGATCGTGAGCCACGTGAAGGTTGTCGAGGAGCGCGCCGTAGGTGGGGTCGGCGTCGAGGATGGTGTGCACGAAGCCGACCAGGACCTCCCCGTCGTACATGACGGTCGTGTCCTGCGCCGGGTCGGGCGTGCGGAGGCGGTCCGACCAGACGCGGAGGCGGTCGTCATCGACAGCGCAGTCCAGGTAGATGTCGGAGTAGCTGTCCCGGTAGTGGCGTCGCCAGCTGTCGGCATGCAGCGCGGCGATCGCCTCCGCATCCGTCGACGTAGCCCCCGGTACTTCATCACCGACAGCAGACCCGATCGGCGCGCCACGTCGCCACCGGGTTCCGGTGGATTGTGCGTGCAGCGACCGCCCCCGAACGCCGGTTGACCAGCGTTCGTGTTCGTTATCGGCCGATCGGCATCTCGGGGACGCCAGTCCTGCCGCCGATACCCGGCTGCCGGTCAGCGACGTCGGGCGCGTAGGACGATGTCGGCGATGTGGGGAGCGCCGGGCGGCGGGTCGATGCGCGGCTCGACCGCGTGCAGCTCGATTGTGAAGTCGTCGCCGAGCAGCCGGCCGAGATCGTCGGCACCGACGTAACCCACCGGGTCGACGCCCTTCGATTTGATGTGCTGGCGGTGCTCGTCGTCGAGGTCGTGGTAGACGGCGAGCAGCAACCCGCCGGAGCGCAACGTGTCGAGCAGCGTCCGCACGGCGGGCTCGCCGGCGGCCTTGGGCAGCGCCGGGTACTGGATCGACACGAGGTCGAAAGAGCGGGACGGGAACGGGGTCTGGAGGGCGTCGCCGCGGACCCAGTTGACCGCGGCGCCGGCCAGCTCGGCCGCGTCCCGTGCCCGGCCTATGGCGACATCGGAGATGTCGATCGCGGTGACCGTCCAGCCGCGCCGAGCGAGCCAGATCGCGTCGGCGCCCTCGCCACAACCGATGTCGAGCGCCCGGCCCGGGGTGAGGCCGACGAGCTGGGCGACGAGCCGCCCGTTCGGCCGCCCGCTCCACATCGCCGCGTCGCCCTCGCTGTACCTCACGTCCCACTCGGCGGCCTGCGGCGCCGCGCCGAACCGCTGCTCGCCGTGTTCGTGCTCGTGCATGCTCCGCACTATGGCGCGCGGTGGGATACAGCTGCCCGGTACCGCCGGATCAGCGGCACTCCCCACTGTGATCGTCGGCGTGGGTAGGAACTCCCAACGGCGAAGGACTCCCCGAACTTCGCGCCCACCGCTCGGCCTCGTGCATGCGCCAGAGCCTCGTTCGCTGCGCCTCGCAGACAGGTGCGCAGGTTGCCTCCGACAGGCTTGGGGCCCAGACACAACTAACCCACCGGGTCCGGCGTCGCGCCACGCTCAGCTGGCGTCGAATGGCAGGCCCTTGGCTTGGTCAAGGGTGAGTTGTTCTATCTGGACGCCGGCCACCAACGAATTCTGCCTTGCGAGGAGTTCGCGGAGGGGCTCGGCTCGGGCGTGGATCTTGGCGCCTGCCTGATGACGGTAGATCTCGTAGAACACCCGGGTGAGCGGCTGGCCTTGCACTCGGTGGCTGGCGAAGACGAGCGTGCCTGGCTCCTGGTCGCTCACCTGCTGGAACACCTTTGCCGTTAGCTTGTCGAACTCAGCGGCCGCTGCATTGTCGCGGCACTCGACCCGTAGCAACGTGACGATCACAGCTGCCTCCGGACAGAGGCCATCGAGCTCACGGGGGCACCGGTGGCCACCGGGCTCCGGCGGGACGCCCCGCGGAAGCCCTGAGCCGGGGTTGTCTCACCCGTCACCGGATCACACGGAAGAACTCGCGCACGTCGTCGACGAGCAGGTCGGGCGCCTCCAGGGCGGCAAAGTGCCCGCCGCGGTCGAACTCTGACCAGTGCACCACGTTGTGATCACGCTCCGCGAGCGGCCGAATGGCGATGTCGTGCTGGGTGAACACGGCGACACCCGTGGGCACCGTGCCGCGCTCTTTCGGACCCCACATGCTGGGGTCGTTCGCTGCCTCGTAGTAGAGCTGGGCGGATGATCCGCCTGTGTTGGTCAACCAGTACAACGTCACGTCGGTGAGCACACGGTCTCGATCCAGCTCCACAGCCGGGTCGGCCCACTCCTTGAACTTCTCGACGACCCAGGCGAGTTGGCCGACCGGGGAGTCAGCGAAGCTGTAGGCGAGTGTCTGGGGGCGGGTGCTCTGGATTTGGATGTAGCCCATCTCGAACGTGTCGAGCCCCTTCAGGCGGGCCTGCTCGGCTTCGGTGGCGTCGGTGAGCTCGGCAGGGTCGCCGGACGGGAAGGTGAGCAAGGCGTTGAGATGCACCCCAACCACATGGTCGGGGTCGATACGTGCGACCTCCGGCGCCTCGAAGGAGCCGTGGTCGCCGCCCTGAGTCCCGTAGCGCTTGTATCCCAACCGGGCCATCAGCTCGGCGTAGGCCCGGGCGTTGCGATTGTGGTTCCAGCCTGCCCTGCTCAACGGTGTCGAGAATCCGTAGCCGGGGATGGACGGTGCCACGACGTGGAAGGCATCGGCTGGGTCGCCGCCATGCTCACGCGGGTCCGTCAAAGCGCCGATGACGCCGGTGAAATCCGCGACCGTGTAGGGCCAGCCATGGATGAGCAACAGCGGAAGGGCGTCCGGCTCGGGGGAGCGGACGTGCATGAAGTGGATGTTCTGCCCGTCGATGGTCGTTGTGAACTGCGAGAACTCGTTGAGCTCCGCTTCGTACTTGCGCCAGTCGTATCCGTCGCGCCAGTAGTCGGCCAGCTCCTTCAGATAGCCCAGCGGCACGCCACGGCTCCAGCCAACGTCGGGCAGTTCGTCGGGCCAGCGCGTGCGGGCCAACCGGTCACCCAGGTCGCCGATCTCCGAGTCGGAGATCTCGACTCGGAAGGGTCGGATCGAGGTGTCGGTCTGGAGGTCGGTCATCTCGGCGTCTCCCTCTGGTATGGTGTCGGAACGGAGTATTCCGTTCGACAGTAGCAGAGCGGAACGCTCTGTTCCAGAGGAAAGGGGTGCGTGTGACGGACGACCGTCCGCTGAGCGGCCGGCGTGCCCAGGCCGCCACGAACGACGAAGTGATCCTGCGGGCCGCGCGCGAGGTGTTCGTCGCCGACCCGACCGCGCCGATCGCCGCGGTCGCCGAGCGCGCCGGCGTCGGCATCAGCGCCCTGTACCGGCGCTACGCGAGCAAGGAGGACCTGCTCGGCCGCCTGTGCGCCGAAGGTCAGGAGACGTACCTGGCCGAGGTCGAGCGTGCGCTCGCTGACGACGGCGACCCGTGGGACGCGTTCGTGGGCTGGCTCCAGCGCATCGTCGACGCCGACACGCACGCGATGACGGTGCGCCTGGCCGGCACGTTCACGCCCGACGCCGGGCACCTCGAGCGGGCCGAGCGCATGCGGCGCCTGGGCACTCGGCTGGTCCGACGGACCGCTGCCGCTGGCGCGCTCCGGCCCGGGCTCACGTTCGTCGACGTCAGCCTCCTGCTCGAGCTGGTCTCGACGACCCGACTCGGGGACGCCGATCGCAACGCCGAGCTCCGCCAGCGCTACCTCGCTGTCATCGTCGACGGGATCTCCTCCCGCGCCGACGGCTCGTTGCCCGGCCGGGCGCCTACGTGGGACGAGCAGACGGCTCGGTGGATCGCCGCGTCGAGGGCGGGGTAGCTCGATTCGCTTTTGTCAGGATTCGGCGTGGTACTGAAGTCATTGCCACGCATCGAACGGTTGGACCTCGCGGTAGTCAGACTTCCCGACTGGCATCCAGAGGCCCCAAACCAGCCCACGGCGCCGGTCTATGGATACGTCATCGTTCATCCTGACGGCCCGATCGTGTTCGACACCGGCGTCGGGTTCGGCAATGAGTTCATCGAGGAGGTGTACAAGCCCGAGTGCCTTCGGCTCGACGAAGCCCTGGGCGCAGCCGGAATCGATACTTCGTCGATCGTCGGCGTGATCAACAGCCACCTGCACTTCGACCATTGTGGCCAGAACCCGCTTCTGTACGGCACGGACGTGCCCTTCTTCGTGCAGCGGCCCGAGGTAGATGAGGTCGAGCGCGACCGCTTCTACACGGACCAGGAGTGGGCGCTCCCCCCGGTCGCGCAACGCCGGCTCATCGATGGCGACTTCGAGATCGCTGAGGGCGTGACGATCCTGTCGACACCAGGGCACACCCCCGGACATCAGTCGGTCCTGATCGAGTCGGCGGCGGGGCGCGTGGTGCTTGCTGGGCAGGCGGTCTGGGGGTTGGGAGAGTTCGTCGAGGAGCGGGCGACGGCGAGCAACGTCTTCTCCGATGCGTACCACGACGTCGCGATCGACTCGATTCGTCGAATCAAGGCCTTCGAGCCGGAGGCGGTGTTCTTCGCCCACTGCGCTGCGCACCGCACCAATGATGCGCTTCGGACAGCCGAGCAGTAGCCGTCCCAGCTGGACTCCGGCGCAGTCTGCCCCAGAACGATGGAAACGCCTCGGCGCGCGACCATCCCCGACCGCTGGGAGGGGCGCGTTCGTTTCGCAGTAGGCGCGCTTGTTGACGCCGTCTGGCAGCGTCAATGTCGCGGACGGCCGGTGGTTGCGAGCGGCGGTTCGCCTGCGTCGACGCGGGTCGCCGCGGCGAGCTGCGAGGGTAGGAGGTCCGCATGCGATCTCCTGAGTCAGTTGCCATGAGTTCTGGAGTCAGTGCCAGTCAGATGGGGTGACACTCCACGAGGGAGCAGCGATGTCTGAGCCGACCACCCACACCCTCGAGGTGCCCGGCGCGGTCCTGACCTACGACCTTCACCACCGCGAGCCGTCGGGCCAGTACCGGCCCTTATTCGTCTTCGGCTCGCCGATGGCTGCGTCGGGTTTCGCGCAGCTTGTGGGTCAACTCAATGACCGCACGGTCATCACCTACGACCCGCGGGGCATGGAGCGCAGCCCGGTTGGCGGCCGACGGGCGGGTGACCGCGGAGCTCCACGCCGACGACCTGCACCGAATCGTCGAGGCGACAGGCCTGGGCCCCGTCGACGCCTTCGGGTCCAGCGGTGGCGGCGCCTTCGCCCTGGCGCTGGATCGTCGACCATCCCGACGACGTCCGCACCCTGGTCTCGCACGAGCCGCCCCTGGTGACTCTACTCAAGGACCGTGACGTGGCCCTCCGGGTGCAGGCCGACATCGTCGACACCTATCAGCGTGACGGGTACGGCCCGGCCATGGCAAAATTCATCCAGCTCGTCATGCACGCCGGGCCGCTGCCTCCCGACTATCTCGACCAGCCCGCTCCGGACCCGGCGAGTTTCGGACTGCCCGCCGACGACGGTGGCTCCCGTGACGACCCGCTACTGAGCCGCAACCTCGCCATGCCGGCGTTCGCGCCCGACGTCGCGGCCCTCCGAACCTCGTCGGTGCGCATCGTCCCCGCCATCGGCGCCCAAGGAGAGGGCACCATGGCTCGACGCGGCGGTGAGGCGCTCGGGGCGGCGCTCAAGGTCGACCTTGTCGTCTTCCCGGGCGATCACGGCGGGTTCGCGGCCAACCAGTGGTCGCCCGGCAACGATCCCGCCGCCTTCGCCGCCAACCTTCGCGAGGTCCTCGCGGCCGGGTAGGGGTCAGGCATTGCGGAGCAACTCCTGGCCGGCCGATCGGCGGCCTGATGTCAGCGAGTCAGTCCGTGACTATAATCATGGTCATGTCTGAGCTGACGTTGCCGCTGGCGGAGATCAAGAAGCGCCTGTCGGAGATCGTCGACGGTGTCCAGCACCATCACGATCGCGTCGTGTTGACCCGACACGGTCGACCGGCGGCGGTGATCCTCAGCCCAGACGACCTCGAGTCGCTGGAGGAAACCCTCGACATCCTCGCGAACCCCGCAGCGATGCAGGAGATCCGAGACTCCGAACGCGCCATCGACGACGCCGACGTCGTCACAGCCGAGGAGCTTCGGGCGACGTACCTGGCCCGGTGAGCCCATGGACCCTGGTGGTCGCCCGGCCCGCGGAGCGGACACTTCGCCGTCTCCCCGAGAGCGTGGCGGCCGCAGTCGTCGAGTTCATGCTCGGACCCCTGCTCGATGAGCCCCGGCAGGTCGGCAAGCCGCTGCAGCGCGAGCTCGCTGGCTATCACTCCGCACGCCGTGGGGCGTATCGGATCGTCTACCGGATCGACGAGAAGTCAGAGACGGTGAACGTGGTCCGCATCGAGCATCGATCACAGGCGTACCGCCCTCGCTGACCCTGCTGCGTGCAGAATCGCGACGTGGGCATGCCGCCGGCTTTACCGCCGGAAACCTTCCCTGAGCTGGAGTCGGGCGGGGAGATTGGACTCTCGAGCGTGTGCCACACGCCGCGGACAGCCTTCAGCAGGAGGACGCCGATGAACCTCAGACTCGCGGGTTCCCATGAGGCCGCTGAGATCGCCGAGGTGTGGCTTCGGTCGAGGGTTGCATCGGTGCCGGAGATCCCCCCACCTGTTCACACCGAGGAGGAGGTCCAGGCATGGTTCGCTGAAGTGGTGTGTCCGACGAATGAGGTCTGGGTGGCGGGGGTGTGTGGCACCGTCTTCGGTCTCCTCGTGCTCGAGGATGCGTGGATCGACCAGCTCTACGTCGATCCCGATCACGTCGGCCGGGGCGTCGGGGGACAGCTCGTGGCCGTGGCCAAGAGGCGGCGACCTGCGGGACTCAAGCTCTGGACGTTCCAGGCCAATGTTCGTGCCCGATGCTTCTACGAGCGGCACGACTTCGTTGCGACCGGCACCACCGCAGGCGAAAACGAGGAAGGTGCCCCCGACATCCGTTACGAATGGACACCGCCCGGGCTGGGCGCAGTCCCACACCGCCGGGAAGGCCGCGGTGCTCTGGGGTCGTGAACGCGACTCAGGCGGCACCGAAATGCCACCTGAGCTGGAGTCGGGTGGGGGAGATTTGAACTCCCGACCTCTGCGTCCCGAACGAGCCCGCGCACCCGCTACCAGGGCAACATAAGCACCACACGGCACCACCTGGTGCCCTCTACCACCTACGTTGCGGCCCGCACGTGGGAAGAATGTGGGAAATCCGGTGTGCCCCGGCCCCACCGGTCGGCGGGGTCGTGAAGACTGTCAGCTGCCATCTCTGCCCACCCACGACCATCGGCTTCCCACTGACGGCCAGCACGCAGCGTGACGGGTCGCCGGCTGGCGCAGCCGCCGTACCGGGACCTACTCCCGGCGATCGGGGACACCGTCCACCCGCCCGGCCTCAAGAGCACCGAAGGTCGTTCGAGGTATGTCCAGTGCGCTGCACGGCTTTGATCGAGGGCCGATTGCGCGCCGAGGTGACGGGGCGCTCACAGCACCTTGCGCATGTGCACGTCCTCGGGCTCGAGTTCGAACAGCTCGGCCAACGGTTCCGCCATGGGCTGGAAGCCGCGACCGAGGTAGAACCGCACGGTGTTCTCCGATGGCGTCGCCGAGACGACCATGTCGGAGTCGCCGGCGGTGCGGGCGATCTGCTCGAGCTGCTCGGACAGACGGCTGCCGACACCCGTCGCACGCAACGGTGCGCTGACGTGGAGGAATGCCAGCTGCGCGATCCCGGGCCGAAGGTGTGGCACGACGACACCGATGCCAACCAGCCGTCCGCTGGCGAACGCACCGAGCGCGATCCCGCCGGCGTCGACGTAGTGCTCGAGCGTGTGCACCTGGGCCTCGACGGAGTGTTCGCCGTGACCGTCCGGGTCCCAGGCCGACGCGCTCCAGTTGCCGTGCCGCGCGACGAGTTCGGTGCCGTGCTGGTCGTAGAGCACGTCGATGCGTTCCCTACGGTCGATCTCGACGACGTGCGACAGCTCGGTCCGGCCCAACCTTCGGAACTCGACTGCGGGTTCCACCGCCTCACGTTGGCACACGGACGTTTCAAGTCGAGCGGCCCGTGGCCCGCTGCGCCAGCGCGCACGCAGCCGGCGTTTCGGGGCAGCACAAACGCACCGCTTCTACGATCAACCTGTGAGCCTTGAGTGGGAGCAGACAAGTATCGACGCACGCGACCCCGGCGCGCTCGGCGACTGGTGGCGAGAGACGCTCGGGTGGATCGTCGTCAACGACGACCCCGACGAGTTCGAGATTCGGCCCACTGCAGATCGTCTGCCGGGACTCCTGTTCGTGCCTGTCCCCGAGCGGAAGACGATCAAGAATCGGCTGCACCTCGATTTCCGGCCAGACGATCGAGACGCGGAAGTCGAACGGTTGCTTGCGCTTGGCGCTACGCGAGCGGATGTCGGACAAGGCGAGCAGTCATGGGTGGTGCTGGCGGACCCCGAGGGCAACGAGTTCTGCGTACTCGGCTCACGCGATCTCTGAGCCGGCGCTATGGCTCACCTTGGAGCGACGCTCGCCTTCGGGATCGCGCACCGTGGGCCTTGGAACCTCGGCGCATGGTTTCTTGGAGGAGCGCGAGGCCGCGGAGTCCGCGACCCTCATCGGGCGCAGCATCCACGACGCCTGCCGTCGGCAGTGCGACATCGGCCCCGCGTCAGAAGGCAGGCACGGATCGCGCGTCCTGGAGCCGGCGTTGGGTGGCACGTGACGTCGCGGTTCCTGTCGCGATGAAGCCCCGCGCGACCCGCCAACACGAGATGGGACTCACTCCCTGGCCGAGCGTTGGGAGGTCGAGTTCCTCGTCCGCTGCGGGCGTCTACGTCCGGTCGGCGACCGCGATGCGCTGTCGTTCGAGGAAGCGCCGTTCGGTTGGGTTGGCGGTCAGCTCGATGGCGCGGTCGTAGGCGGCGACGGTTGCGTCACGCCGTCCAGCACGGGCGAGGAGGTCGGCGCGCGCGGCGTGGTACGGCTGGTAGTCCTCGAGCAGGGTCACGTCGAGCGAGTCGAGGGCGTCGAGACCAGCGGCGGCGCCACGCATCTCGCCGATGGCGACGGCCCGGTTGAGCGCGATCACCGCGTTCGGGGCGCATGGCGTAGAGCTGGTCGTAGAGGGCGACGATCTGGGACCAGTCGGTTGCCGCGGCGGTGGCGGCGTCGGCGTGGACGGCGGCGATGGCCGCTTGGATCTGGAACGGGCCGGGCTGGTTGCGGCGCAGGCACGCGCGGACGAGGGTGTGTCCTTCGGTGATGAGCATGCGATCCCACTGCGTGCGGTCCTGGTCGGCGAGGCGGATCATCGATCCGTCCGGCGGCGGTGCGGGCCGGCCGCCGGGCTTCGCTGAGCAGCGTGAGGGCGAGGAGGCCGACGGCTTCGGGCTCGTCGGGCATGAGCTCGGTGAGCACGCGTCCGAGGCGGATGGCTTCACGCGAGAGGTCGACGCGGGTGAGGCTGTCGCCGGTGGTCGCGGTGTGCCCTTCGGTGTAGATCAGGTAGATCGCCGCCAGCACGGCGTGCAGCCGGTCGGGCAGCTCGGCGGCGCGAGGGACGCGGTAGGGGGCGTGGTTGTCGCGCAGCTTGCGCTTGGCGCGGACGATCCGCTGGGCGAGCGTGGGTTCGGGGACGAGGAAGGCGCGGGCGATCTCGGGGGTGTCGAGCCCGCCGAGGAGCCGCAGGGTGAGTGCGACCTGGGCGTCGGTGGCGAGCGCGGGATGGCAGCACAGGAACATCAGTCGCAGCTGGTCGTCCGCGACGACATCGACGAAGCCGTCGAGGTCGTCGAGCTCGGGGTTGTGGTCGGGTTGCATGTCGTCGGCTTCGAGTCGGAGGGCCGCCAGGTGGCGGTCGGTGCGGGTCGATTCGCGTCGCAGCCGGTCGATGGCGCGGTTGCGGGCGGTGGTGGTGATCCAGCCGCCGGGGTTCGGCGGCACACCCTGGGTCGGCCACTGCTCGGCGGCGATGGCGAACGCCTCCGCCACCGCGTCCTCGGCGAGGTCGATGTCGCCGAGGACGCGGATCAAGGTGGCGGTGCAGCGGCCGGCCTCACCGCGAAAGATCTCGGCGAGGTCAGGCATGCGTGGGTCGGACCTCGATGGGCCGCTCGCAGGCGGTCGACGCCTTGGCGGCCCAGTCGAGGGCGGCGTCGAGGTCGGGGGCTTCGATGACCCAGAAGCCGCCCATCTGCTCCTTGGTCTCGGCGTAGGGGCCGTCGGTCATCGAGATGTCGCCGCCCGCGGCTCGCACCACGGTCGCCGACGACGCCGGCCGCAGGCCGGCGACGAACACCCAGGCGCCGGCGCGTTCCATCTCGGCGTTGAGCTCGGCCGTCTGAGCCATCTGGCGCTGGGTCTCGGGTGCGGAGAGGTCGACGTCGTCGTAGGGCTCGTCGAACCAGACGGACAGCAGGTACTGGGGCATGGTCACAGTCTCCTTCGCGTGAACGGAACGTCGGCGGGCGGTCAGTCGTGGGCGTGACGGAGCGAGGGCGGGGACGACGATGGCGGCGGCCAGGACGTGAAGCGCCACGAGCGCGAGCTTGGTGGCGGCGTCGTCGGGCCAGAGCGACCGACGGGACGCACGACAGCGCGGTGAGCGCCACGGCCGTCTGGAGGAAGCGGCGACGGGCCGAGCGGCTGCGCCGGTTGAGCACCGCGAGGACCACACCGCCGATCACGGCGCCCAGGAAGGTCATCTGGGCGAAGCCCGCCAGCGGGATCATCTCGCCGTCGACCTCGAACGACACGCCGGCGGCGTGGACCGCGGCGGCGACCGCGGTGGCGACCGCGGCGGCCACGAGACCAGCGACGACGGTGGTGCGCCGCAGCGAGCTCGCCCGACGAACGGCGGACGGCTCGGTGACGGTGGGGACGGTGGTGGTGGTGACGGACATGGCGTTCTCCTTGGGTTCGGCGGCGCCCGATGCGCCGCTCATCACCTCCACGAACGCGACCGCCCGAATCGACACCCGGCCCGGCGAGAAGATTCTTCGACCTGTCCTGTCGAAACCGCCGGGCCCGTTCGTAGCTGGTGCAGGAACCCGGCAGAGGACCCGGGGCCGAAACGAGAGGACAGGAACCATGACCGCGACCTACACCTTCGACGTCTTCTCCAGCCTCGACGGCTACGGCTCCCACAGCGGCGACTGGGGCGGCTACTGGGGCAAGCAAGGCCCCGAGCTGCTCGACCACCGCCTCGCCCTGTACGACGCGGAGCAGCGGATGGTCTTCGGGGCCACCACCTATCCGGGAGTTCGTGGAGATGCTGGGCTCGAGCACCGAGGAGTCCGAGAACCGTGACCCATGGGTCACCCGGATGAGGAGCATGCCGGCAACGGTGGTGTCGAGCACGCTGGAAGGACCCCTCGACTGGCCGAACGCGACCGTCGTGAGCGGCGACGCCGTCGACGTCGTCGCCCGGCTCAAGGAGGAGTCCGACGTGCCGTTGCGCTCGCACGGCAGCCTGTCGCTGAACCGGGCGCTGATGGCCGCCGGCCTCGTCGACCGCGTCCAGGTGACGCTCTTCCCCGTGATCACCGGTCAGACCGGAGCAGGACCCGATCTTCCAGGGTGCGGCCGACTTCGACCTCGAGCTGATCGAGAGCCGGACGCTCGACGGCCACATCCAAGAGCTCATCTACCGGCCCACCCTGCACGGTTGACTCCGTAGATCGGGGCTGAAACGAAAGGTGAGCAACGATGGCCGACAAGACCGAGAGCGTCACTGCGTCCTCGACGATCGAGGCCGCGCCGGAGGCGGTGTTCGCGGTGCTGGCCGACCCGTCGGCCCACGCCGACATCGACGGCACCGGCTGGGTGCGCGAGTCCCTGGGCAGCGATCGCATCACCGCCGCCGGCCAGGTGTTCCGGATGGCGATGTACCACCCGAATCACCCGGACAAGGACTACAAGATCGCCAACCGGGTCGAGGTGTTCGACGAGCCTCGGTCCATTGCGTGGCAGCCCGGGACGGAGTCGCGCGAGACCGGGGAACTCAGCTTCGGCGGCTGGATCTGGCGCTACGACCTCGAGGCGACCGGCCCGTCGCGGACGACGGTGACGCTGACGTACGACTGGTCAGCGGTCCCGCACCACATCCGCGAGTACCTCCAGTTCCCGCCGTTCCCGCCGGACCACCTCGACAACTCGCTGCAGCACTTGTCCCAGCTCGTCGCTAGGTGTGGCTGCCCTGATAAGCGGTCGCCCCCGGCAACCGGCGTTCGGTGATACGGGAGCCGTGTCTTCGGGACGCGAGTGATGCGGCAGATCGCCGATCGCTACGCGCCGCCTGCGCTGTTCGGCGACGCCGACGTGACCGAGTTCGCGAGTGCGCGTTCGGCGTGGTGCTCTCCGGGGAGCTACGGAGCATCGAGTCGGCCGAACACCTCGTCAATGGTCGGCCACGGAGGACCCGCACGAAGCACGCTCAGCAGCTCTCGACCGAATGACATCCCGTTCGGAAGTTGATCGCCCAGCTCCCAACGCCATGCGGCGACCATCGCAAGAACGAGTTGCCGACAGTCGCGGAGCAGCGCTTGATCGGCGCCCGGGTAACGCTCGCTGACGGTCTCGGGGACATGGGCGAGATCGAACTCGACGGGCCCGCGGCAGCACGTCTCGAGGTCGACGAAGTGCGGTCCGTTCGCGGTGCTGAGCACGTTGCCTGGGTGCGGCTCGCCGTGAAGCAGCTGCTCAGCAGCCCCGTGGTCGCGAATCGCCCGTCGCAGCCGTCGCAATGTGCTGGCGAGCATCTCCCGGTCCGCGTCGGTGAGCTCCGGCGTGAGATCACGACTCGTGACGATCTGCTCGGCCTCCTCCACTCGATCCGTGAAGTGCGGCGTCGGGACATCGAGCTTGCGCATGCCGGCGTGTAGGCGCTCGAGCGCGTCGGCGTAGGCCACGGGCAAGAGCGCAGACGTCGTCGGCTCGTAGTAGGTCCACAGCGTCACCGTGTAGCCGTCACGCTCGTACACGCGAGGCGCCACTCGATGGTCGAGCGCGCCGGTCGGGGAGCCGACGTCGGCGAGGCGTCGAGCAAGTTCGACCTCGAGCGCTGCGACCTCACGACCGACATGGGCGACCCGGGCAACGACATCGGGCATTCGGCGCTGCTGGGTACCGGGTGCGTCGCGTGTTGGTCTTGTCGTCTGTCTTAGTGTTGTAGTACACTCCGACGTCGATGCTTGCGTTTCACCTCAGCTCGACGTCGGGTGTGCCGACCTACCTGCAGATCGTGGAGCAGGTGCGACAGGCGCTGCGTCTGGGTCGGCTGGAGCCGGGTGACCGGCTGCCGACGGTCCGCGAGGTGGCAGCGGCGCTGGCCATCAACCCCAACACGGTGCTCAAGGCGTACCGCGAGCTCGAGTACGAGCAACTGGTGGAGGGACGGCACGGGCTGGGCACCTACGTCGTGGGCTCGCTGGCGGGGCCGCCACCGGGGACCCTCGACGGGCTGCGCAAGCGCTTGGAGACCTGGGTGGGCCAGGCGCACGCTGCGGGACTGTCGCCCGAGCACATCAGGGCGGTCGTGGACACCACGCTGCACCGGTTGCTCGACGTGAAGGACTCGGCGTGAGCGGCGCGTTGGTCGCCGACGGCGTCACGAAGCGTTACCGACGGACGCTCGCGCTCGACCACTGCAGCTTTGCGATCCCCGAAGGGGCGATCGTTGCCCTCGTCGGCCCGAACGGGGCCGGCAAGTCGACCCTGTTGCACTGCGCCACCGGGCTGACCCGACCGTCCGCGGGCACGATCCGGGTGCTCGGCGGAGAACCGGGAGACCGGACATTGCCCGGTGTCGGCTTCGTTGCCCAGGACGCCCCGCTGTACGGGGATTTCACCGCCGGCGAGCTGCTCACGATGGGCGACAAGCTCAACCGCGACTTCGATGTTGCGTTCGGCCGGGAACGCCTGCCGAAGGTCGGCGTGCCACTCGACCGTCGCGTCGACCGGCTGTCGGGCGGCCAACGCGCCCAAATGGCGTTGTGCCTCGCGCTCGCCAAGCGGCCACGCCTGCTGCTCCTCGACGAACCCCTCGCCAGCCTCGACCCACTCGCCCGCCGGGAGTTCCTCTCCGCCATGGTCGACGCCGTCGCCGAGACGCCCACGACCGTCGTCTTGTCGTCCCATCTCATCACCGATCTGGAGCGGGTCTGCGACCACCTCCTGGTGCTGCACGCCGGACGCGTCCAGGTCTTCGCCGAGACCGACCAGTTGCTGGCCACCCACAAGATCCTGATCGGCCCAGGAGGACCACGCCGAGCGAAGATCGCCGGCGTCGAACGAGGTCGTCCACGCCACCGACGCGCAACGACAGAGCACGCTGCTGGTCCGAACCAACGCACAAGCCATCGAACCCGCCTGGGAGCAACGCG
This sequence comes from uncultured Acidimicrobiales bacterium, assembly GCA_963735395.1. GTDB lineage: Bacteria > Actinomycetota > Acidimicrobiia > Acidimicrobiales > VFJN01 > ZC4RG19. The sequence continues at coordinate 66,558 of CAVTKV010000009.1, forward strand.
ACGTCAGCCTCGAAGACCTCGTCCTCGCCTACCTGGCGGCCAACGTCGAGACACCGCCCGACCGCCAGGACCTGAGCGCATGACCTGGCTCGTGTGGCGCCAACATCGCAAGCAACTCCTCTTCGGTGTGGTCGCCCTGTCGTCCTCGGTGCCTTCTTCGTCGGCACCGGCAGGCCGATCCACGACCGGTTCGAGAAGGCTGGGCCTGCCCGAGTGCCTGCCCGCAGCCATGGACGCGCCCGTCGTCGTGGACACCGAGGCGCTCGACCGCGACGGCGTCGACAATTCGGCGGTCGACGAGGCGACGCTGGCGGTCGGCCGCTGCGTCCAGGTCGGCACGCGACTTCTACGGCGACTACCAGAACGTCCTCTTGGTCGGAACGCTGCTGTGGGTCCTGCCGATGCTCGCCGGCATGTTCTGGGGGGCACCCCTCGTCGCCCGTGAAATCGAACACGGCACCCACCGCCTCGCGTGGACACAGGGCGTCTCGCGGCTGCGCTGGGCGGCAACCAAGATCGGGCTCGTCTCCATCGCCGTCCTCGTCATGACCGCGATCTACGCCGGCATGCTCAACTGGTGGATCACGCCAGTGATGCAGACGTCGGGCCAGCGGTTCGCCTACACCTTCTTCGACAGCCACGGCATCGTCGTCTTCGGGTACGCGCTCTTCGCGCTCGCCCTCGGCGTCTTCGCCGGCGCCGTCACCGGCCGAATGCTCCCGGCGATGGCGACGACCCTCGTCGGCTTCCTCGGAACCCGACTGCTCGTGATGCTGGCGGCACGTACCTCGCTACATGCCGACAGAGACACGTGTGCTCCCCGACCTCAGGCTCGACGTCGGCACGATGCGAAACGACCTCAACGGCGACTGGATCATCGCCGCTGGCGGCGCCGTCGATGCCCCCGGTCGCGCCCCCGGCTCGCCCACCGGGGCGTCCGAGGAGCTCACCATCCACCCGGCCGGTGACTTCTGGGCCTTCCAGACGATCGAAACCGCCATCTTCGTCGCTCTCGCCGTCGGCCTGGTCCTCGCCACCATCTACTGGATCCGCCGACGGATCGCCTGACCGCCACCGGCACACGACGACCACACGACACGCCGCTGCCGTACCGTGCCACGCTCGTCGGACGTACCGGAGTGTCCAGACGCCGAACGGGACGAGGCAAGACAAGCCCCACACCACCTGGGGTCAACCACCGCCGGGCGCTCCCTCGTCCAGCCCGCCGGTACCGGCCATCCGGCGTACACGCAGGTGGCCTCCGGGCGACGGACCGTACGGGCGAGGCTGGCAGGTCGCGCGGGATCGACGCGGGATCGAGCGTGCCGTCTCGTGGTCAGCTGGGTGCAGAGAGGGCGGTGGCAGCAGCTGCGAGCTTGTCGTTGCCGGTTGTGGTGAGGTCGGCGACGATCTGGGTGAACTTGGGGTGCTGCAGGCCGGACACGAGGAATGTCCATCGGTAGCCGCGTTGCTGGGCGTTGCGGATCTCCGACGTCTCTTTGTCGGTGAAGGAGCGTCCCGTGCGCTGGGCGAGCGCCTCGATGTCGAGTTCGACCTGTTGGGCCAGGAGGCCGTCGATCGCGCCGCCGAGGTCGAGCAGCTGGTCGACCGCCCGTTCCCGCTCGTCGGCCGACAGGTTGCTGGCGACCTCGTCGATCAGCATGGAGTCGAGCCGGGCGTGGCGGGATTCGTCGATCCAGTGGAACCGGAGGATGTCCCGGAACAACCGGTCGAGGTCGTTGCCGTCACGTACGTGTTCGACGTAGTGGAGTTGGGTGAACCACTCGATCATGCTCGTGAGCAACAGTGCGGTCAGCGGTGACGTGGCGAGGACGACTTCGGCGACGGCCTCGCGGCCAGGGATGAGCTCGCACGGGGTCCCGAAGCCGTTCTCGAACTGCTGGCAGGCGCGGCGCAGCATCTCCTGGTGTTTGACCTCCTCCTCGGCGAAGCGAACCAGTGCCCACAGTCGGGTCTCGTCGCCGTAGACGTCCCGGGTGGCGTTGGCCAGGACCATGGGGACGATGTATTCCTCCACGAAGGCGAAGATGTGGCAGTAGCTGTTGCCGCGGATCTGGTTCAGCAGGCGCTTCTCGTCGTCGTTGAGGCAGCTGATGCCTGAGACACCGGCTATGCGCTCGGGAAGGAAGGGCTTGGCGAAGTCGAAGTCACGTCCCTGGAAGCAGTCCTCGACGGTCCAGGCGTTGTGAACCGACGCGTCGAGGCAGCTGGCATAGCTGTAGTCGTGGGTGAGCATCGAGGGCCTCCGGGTGTGACTTGGGCTGATCCGACGGTCGCGCCGATGCCGGCGCCGCACATCCGCGGCCACTACCGATTTCGACTACCGACGAGCCGACCCAGCGGGCCTCGTAGCGGCACACTTGGTGTGTGGCGACGGCTGGCACGGCAGTGACTGCGCGCGAGACAGAGGTCCTGGCGCTGGTGGGCCAGCATCTGACGAACGCACAGATCGCCCAGACGCTGAGCATCTCCGTGCGGACGGTCGACAGCCACGTCGCTGCCTTGTTGCGGAAGCTGCAAGCGCCAGACCGGCGCACCCTGGCGCGCAAGGCGGGGGTCGAACGCATGCGTGGACGTGGCGCCCTGCCGGTCCCGGTGACGCCGTTTGTCGGCCGGAGGACCGAGCGCGCCACACTCGCCCAGCTCCTCGCCGAGCATCGGCTCGTAACGGCGGTCGGCCCGGGCGGGATCGGTAAGACCCGCCTGGCGATCAGCGTCGCCGCCGACCTGGCCCCCGCGCGCCGCGACGGCGCATGGTTCGTCGACCTGGTGCGGATCACGGATCCTGCCGCTGTGGTCGCGGCCGTGGCTGAGGCGGTCGGCGTTCCCCAACAGCAGACCACCTCCCTGGAGGCGGCCCTGGTCGCCTCGCTGGCGACGCGCGACGGGCTGCTCGTGCTGGACAACTGCGAGCACCTCGCGGACGCTGTCTGCGCCTGCGTCGAGCCAATTGTCGCCAGCTGTTCCGGCGTCACCGTGCTGGCGACCAGCCGGACCCGCCTCCTGCTGCCCTACGAACGTCTCTACACGGTGCCGGGGATGGCAGTCGATGGCGACGCGGTGGCGCTGTTCCTCGCCCGCGCCAGCGAGGCAACCGGCGAGGAACTACCAGACCCTCGTCGCCTCAGCGCGCTCTGTGAGGCGTTGGACGGCATGGCCCTCGCGATCGAACTGGCGGCGTCCCGGTACCCGACCCTCGGCCTCGACGGGCTGGAAGCTGGCCTGCACCAGCGGCTGCGCCTGTTGGACGTCGGCGGCTCGGCGGCTGCCGGCCGGCATCGTTCGATCCGGGACACGATCAGCTGGAGCTACAGCCTGCTCGATCCCACCAACCAGGCGCTGCTGCGGGGTATCAGTGTCTTCGCGTCCTGGTTCGACGTCGACGCCGGACAGGCCATCGCGGCACCGGACATCGACCGAGCCCTGGTGGCCGATGGGCTTGCGCGACTGGCCGACCACAGCCTGCTCGTCGTCGAGCGCGGTGCGCCGACCCGCTACCGCGTGCCGTGTACCATCCTCGACTACGGCGAGGAGCAACTCCAGCTGGCGGGCGAGCTCCCGGCGGTCCAGGCCCGGCACGACCAGTGGTGCCGCGCCCGGCTCGCCGAGCTGGCTGCGGTACCACCCGACGACGCCTGGTGCGACCGGTTCGACCACCTCGTCGACGACGTTCGCGCCGCGCTCCTCCGCTGCGCCGGCGATCCCGAGCGAGCCGGGCCCGCGGCCACGCTCGCGGCTCAACTCGCCGGCCAGCTGTTCCTCCGCGGGCGGCTCACCGAGGCCCAGCAGCGATACCAGCAGGCCGCAAACCTCGACCCCTCACCGACCGAACGAGTGGCGCTGCTGCGGCGGGCGGCCGGTGTAGCGGCCACCCGCTTTGCCGGCACGGAGATGATGCGGTTGCTCCGGTCGGCCGCGGACATGGCGACGTCGGCGGCCGACCGTGTCGGCGCCGCCCGCGACCTGGCCTGGGCGTCGTTGTTCATCACCCGGTCCCCGGGCACGATGACGGAGGTCCCGGCTCCCGACGAGGCCGCGGCCCTCCTGGTCGAGGCGACGACCGTCGCCGACGGGTCGCCGTTCGCAGATGCCGCCCTCGCCGTCGCTGCGGCCTACGGGGACTACCCCGACCTCACCGCCGCGAGGGTGGAAGACGCTGTCACACTCGCTCACGAGGCCGGCGACCTCGTCATGGAGGATGCTGCGCTGGACCTGCTGTCCTCCGTTCACCTCCATCAGGACGATCTTCCTGCTGCCGTCGATGTGGTGCGACGCCGCGATGCGGTGATCGACGCCCTCCCTCCGGTGGCGACCACCGGGTTCGAGCACAGCGACCACTACAAGTACGGTGCCGAGATCCTGCTCGCGGCGGGGGACCTCCCCGGAGCTGCCGACCTCGCCCGCCATTTGACCGGCATGCCCTTCAACCGGGAGGACGAGCACCTCGCGCTTGCGCCGGGGCTCAAGATCGCCGCGCTCGCGGGACATTTCGACGCTGTGGTCGATCAGAGCGAACGCTTCCGCGTGAGCTGGGAGCGGGTCGGCCGTCCGGCCGTTTCCAACCTGGCCAACTGCGCCCATGCCGTCGCGATGGTCCACGGCATCCTGGGTGACGACGACCGCCGCGAGCGGTGGGTGCAGATCACACATGAACTCGGCGCGGGCTATCAGATGGTCGCCGCCGTCGCGTGGAAGCCCACCTTCGACGCGCTCGTCGACCTCCATCGCATGGACGTCGACGCCGCGGTGGCCCGGCTCACGACCGACGTCGACGACCCCGAAGCATGGTGGCACACGTTCACCATGATGTTCCGGCCGTGGTACGCCGCCACATGGGCGGAGGCCGGTGTCCTCGCCCAATCTGACGACGCCCTCCAGCGGCTCGAGCAAGCCCACCGCGCCGCTCGCCACAACCCCGTCGCCTCGGCGATCATCCGGCGCGCCGCCGCGATCGTGGCCGGCGACCGCACGGCCATCGCGAGCCTCGCACCAACCTTCGCGGCCCTCGGCTGCCCCTACCAGCGGGAGCGCACCTTCGTCCTCGCCTCCTTGATCGGCGGACCCTGACCACGCGCCCGACCACTACGCCCAGGTGGTGACCGAGCTGAGCGAGGCGGCTGCGGCAGCGATGGGAGCGCGCTTCTTCGAGGCGTCCCCGCGCGATGAACGCGCGATGGACGGGGATTCGGCCGAGTCGGCCGTTCGGCCCCGGACGCGGCGAGAGGGCCTGTGAGCAGGCCCTCTCTGTGGAGTCGGGTGGGGGAGATTTGAACTCCCGACCTCTGCGTCCCGAACGCAGCGCTCTGCCAAGCTGAGCCACCACCCGGATCATCCGGTGAACCGGAGACGCGACTCTATCCGCTCGACCCGGCAGCTTCGACTTCGCTTTCGGCGGGATCGTCGGCCAGGCCGAACAGCGGTCGCGCCTCGCGGACACCCGCCAGTGCGATGTCGTCGCGCTGCCGGGTCACCCACATCTGGCGATCGAGCGCGAACAGGAGCTCGCGCCGGCACCGTCCCTCGACGGCCATGACCCGGTCGCCGTTCTCGCGGTAACCGAGTGCCCGGGTGACGCCCAGGCTCGCCGGGTTGTCGTCGTAGGCGCCCGTCTCGGCCCGCTCGGCATCGAGGCCCTCGAACGCCAGGTGCAACACGGCCGCCCGCATCTCCTTGCCCAGGCCCTCGCCCTGGTGCGCCCGGCCCAGCCACGAGCCGGTCTCGACCGTGCGGCACACGCCGAAGTCCGTGGCCATCATCCCCTGGGTACCGACGACCACGTCGTCGACGACCGCAACCGCGGACCACGACCACTTGCCGGGGTCCCATTCGCCGTGGCTGCGCCAGTTCCAGCACAGGACGCTCTGGGCCACCTCGGTGGGCGTGCCGCGCGTCCACGGGGTCATGAACGGCATCGCCGCCTCGTCGTGGACCCCGCGGGATGCGAGGTCGGCCAGCGCCGTCAGATCGTCCTCCGACGGCCAGCGCAGCTCGAGGCGCGGCGTCCGGACCACCACGCCCGCCGGTGGCCAGAGCTTCTGCAACGATTCCATCGCCTCATGGTCGCGACCGCCGGGTGCGTCCGCCCATGGATTTGTCGGCGGCACCCGACCGGCGGTCAGCTGGCCAGGCCGGACGGCTCCTCGTACGGCTCGCCGGCCATCAGCGCCCGGGCGGCCCGGCGCAGGCGGAACGCGTCGAGCGGCTTGATCATCCAGCCGTCGACGGCCCAGCGCCGGGCGAGGGGCACGTCGGCGGGACGGTCGAGCAGCAGCAGGATCGGGGCATCGGGCGTGGTTCCGGCCTCGAACTCCTGTTCGAGGTTGAGCGCAGTAGCGATGCCGCCCATGTTGCCGATCTGCATGTCGAGCACGATCAGCGCCGGGTGCAGCTTGCGCACGGCTGCGCTGACGTCACGCCCGCGGCGTACACGCACGACACGGGTGTCCTCGTCGGACAGGGCGGCGTCGACGTCGTCGAAGATCCAGTCGGCGTCGGTGGCGATCAGCACATCTGACACGGTTGGGCAGGCTACGAGCCGGGAACAGTCGGGTGCCAGCGGCCGGGTTTCGACGGCGACCGGGACAGGCCGGACTCGGCGTGACATACACCGGCCGACGGGTCGGCTACGCGCAGCTACCATCGCCCGGCGGGGTTCCGGGAGGAGAATCAGTGCTCGACATCCAGGTTGACGAGGCCGACAGTTACACGGTGTGCCGCCCCGTCGGCGAGCTCGACGCCTACACGGTCGGGCAGTTCCGTGATGCTCTCGGCGAGCTGGCCGACAAGCGCTACCTGCTCATCGACCTGTCCTCGGTTCCGTTCATGGACTCGGCCGGCCTCGGCGCCCTCATCGGCGGCATCCGCCGGGCACGCGAGGCCGGCGGCGACGTCGCCGTCGCCTGCAGCCGCCCCACCCTCACCCGCCTGCTCCACACCACCGGGTTCGACCGCATCGTGCCGGTCACCGAGACCGTGGAGTCTGCCGCTGCCGCGCTCGACGAGGCCGCCGCCGCCATCGACGAGTAGCCCGCACAAGCGGGCACCAGACCCGACGACACGTGCCCCGCATCCGGGAGGCAACCAGTGGGCTCAGTCGGCGGACGGGCGGGCGAAGACGTGGTGGGCCACCTCGTCCATGCCGGGGATGTCGTGGACGTCGCTGCTCAGGAACGGCACCCACGCCACCGGGGCCGGCGCCACCGCCTCGGCCAGGCCCGCCAGGTGGGACTGCTCGCGGCTCGCCACCGCCTGGAAGTCGGCCAGGTTCTGGTAGAGCCCGCCGATGTCGGTGCCGGCCAGGGTCTCGGCCCGCCTGGCCGCACCCGCGGCGACCGCGGCCGTGACAGGGGCGGCGGCCGTGGACGTGGCCGTGCTTGTGGCCGTGACAGGGGCGCTCGACGACCGGCCGAACGACGGGTGCACCCGGTTGACGACCAGGCCCTGGACGACGATGCCGGCCTCGTGCAGCCGGTCGGCGAAGTAGTGCGCCTCCTCGACAGTGTCGCGCCGGGGCGACGCCACCAGCACGAAGGCCGTCTCGGGGGCCGCCAGCAACTCGTTGACCCGCGCGGCCCGCTGTCGGAAGCCCTCCTCCATGCCCTCGAACGCCTGGAAGAACGCGATGGCGTCGTCGACCACGTCGCCCCCCACCACCTTGGACACCGTGCGCAGAAACGTCTGCGCCGCCACGTTGACCGCCTTGACCAGGCCCCGGCCGGGCGCGACCAGCAGGCGGAACAGCCGGTGCTCGAGGAAGCGCGACAGGCGACGGGGTGCGTCGAGGAAGTCGAGCGCGTGGCGGGTCGGGGGCGTGTCGACCACGACGAGGTCGAAGTCGGACTCGTCGTGCAGCTCGTACAGCTTCTCCATCGCCATGTACTCCTGGGTGCCCGACAGGGCGCCGGAGATGTTGCGGTAGAAGGCGTTGGCCAGGATGCGCTCGCCCTGCTCGGGCGTCGCCGCGTGCTTGACCACCAGCGCGTCGAACGTCGACTTGGTGTCGAGCATCGTGGCCCAGAGCTCGCCGGGCCAGTCGCCGTCGATGCGGCGCGGCGTGTCGGTCAGACCCGACAGCCCCAGGGCGTCCGCCAGCCGCTTGGCCGGGTCGATGGTCACGACCACCGTCTTGCGCCCCAGGCGGGCGCCCTCCAGCGCCACCACCGCCGCCGTGGTGGTCTTGCCGACCCCGCCCGACCCGCAGCACACGATGATGCTGCGCTCGGCCACCAGCCCGGCGAGCGCGCTCGGTCCGCCGTCACTCATGCCAGCAGCCCCGCCAGCGCCTCGATCTCGGCCAGCATCGCCCGGGCCAGGTCGTCGAGCTCTGCGGGGCCGATCTCGGCACTGAACATGAAGGGCAAGCGCAACTGCGGCAGCGGGAGCCGCGCCTCGAGCCGGCCGACCTGCTCGACCTGCAGGGCCGTGCGGTCGAGGCGGAAGCGGGCGGCGGCAGCGAGCGCCTGGGCCTCGCCGGCCCGCAGGGACACGTCGGCCGCAGCGGCCGCGGCCACCGGGTCGGCCGTCACGCCCTCGATCGTCGGGTACACGCCGTTGACCACGATGGGGCCGAGGCCGATGCCCACCCGGTCCTCGAGCGAGTACGCCGTCTCGACCGCCTCGTTCACCGGCGTCTCCTCGGGGATGGTCACCAGCACGACCTGGCAGCGTTCGTGATCTTCGAGCAGCTCGAGAACGTCGCGGGCCTGGGCGTTGATGGGCCCCACGTTCACGGTGTCGATCAGGCTGCGGGCCGACTGCAGGAAGGTGATCGCGTGACCGGCGGCCGGCGCATCGAGCACGATCAGGTCGGCCACGCCCTCGCGCTCGAGCTGCTTGACCTTGCCGAGCAGCAGGATGTCCTTGATGCCCGGCGCGGCGGTGGCGACGACGTCGAGCGCCCCCGACGACACCAGCCGCTTCGAGATGCGCGACAGCCCGTGGTCGCGGAGGTACTCGAGCAGGGCGGCGTCTGCGGTGAGCGTGCGGGCCCGCACGTCGCCCGCCCCGTCGGGCCCGCCCCCTGGTGAGAGCACCACCTCGTCGTAGCCGAGCTCGCCCTGGCCGAACATCACCGGCAGCCCGGACTTGCCCTCGACCTCGACGATCAGGGTCGACAAACCAGCGAGGGCGGCGGCTCGGGCCAGCGTCGCGCTGACCGTCGTCTTGCCGACCCCGCCCTTCCCGGCCACGATGACCAGCCGAGATGCAGCGAAGAACTGTTCAGGATCCACAGCGCACGTCGTCATCCGCCTCTCGAAGGGCGGTCCGCGGGACTGTAGCGAAGCTGGGGTTGGCCCTCGTCACCGCGGGCGCGGCCCTGGTCGCGCTCGGACCACCAGGCGGCGCGGCAGGCCGCGTGCGACGACACCGGAGCCGACCCCGCCGTCGTCGTCGTCGAGGTCGACGGCCTCGTCGACCCCGTGCTCGCCGACCTCATCGACGACCAGGTGGCCGCGGCCGAGGAGGCATGTGCGCTCGCGCTCGTGCTCCAGTTCGACAGCGGCGGCGCCGTCGTGTCCGAGCGCGAGCTCGACGACCTGGTCGCCACGATCGAGGGCTCGGCGGTGCCCGTCGGGGTGTGGATCGGCCCGTCGGGCAGCAAGGCGACGGGCGACGCGGTCAGCATCGCGGCGGCCGCCGACCTGACCGGCGTGGCCCCGGGTCGAGCATCGAGGTCACGCCCGCCCTCCTCGCGGCGCGGGGCCTGGAGGCCGCCGACCTCGGCAACGTCGACGTGGGCGATCGGGTCGGGGCCGAACGGGCGGTCGAGCTGGACCTGGTCGACAACGACGCACCCACCATCCTCGAGTACGTGGTGCAGCTGGACGGGTTCGAGACCGAGGTGGTCGACGGCCAGCGCCAGCCGGTGACCGACGTGACGTTCGGCGGGCTCAGCATCGTCGGCCAGCTCATGCACACGGTCGCCAGCCCGGCCGTGGCCTACCTGCTGTTCGTGATCGGCCTGGCGCTCCTGCTGTTCGAGCTCTTCACCGCCGGCGTGGGCATCGCCGGCATGGTGGGCGCCGGCTCGCTGGTGCTCGGCTGCTACGGGCTGGCCGTGCTGCCCACCCGGCCGGTGGGTGTGGCCCTGTTGCTGTTCGCCATGTTCGGCTACGCCATCGACGTGCAGACCGGGGTGCCGCGCCTGTGGACCGGCATCGCCACGGTGAGCTTCGTGCTCGGCTCGCTGTTCCTGTTCGACGGTGTGTCGGTCAGCTGGATCACGCTGCTCGTCGCCTTCGTCGGCATCACGCTGGCGATGGTGGCGGGCATGCCCACGATGGTGCGCAGCCGGTTCTCGACCCCGACGATCGGGCGCGACTGGATGATCGGCGAGCTGGGCTCGGCCCGCACCGACATCGACCCAGACGGCATCGTGACCCTGCGCGACGCCCCCTGGCGGGCGCGCACCAACCGGGCGACCCCGATTCGCAAGGACGAGCCCGCCCGCGTGGTCGCCATCGAGGGTCTGGTGCTCGAGGTCGAGCCCGAGGAAGGCGGCGCGCGTGACTATCGGGAGCGGACCCCATCCGGCGAGTGACATATCCCTACCGGAGCCCCCGAACCGGGTGCCGGCATTTCGTGTAGCGACGCCCCGCGTCATATGAGTGCAGGTAGGAGTTACCAGCTGTTCACAAGCATGCTGACCTGGGACATCGTCCGCGCTGGAGGCCCTGGGCGGCCCGGAACTTTTCCTTGTTTCGGGTACCTACCGGCTGTATGGTCCGCCGAGGAAGGGGGGTGTGTCTGTGAGTGCACAGCGCGTCGAGGAAGACTGGCAGGTTCGGGCTGCATGCCGCGGTCCACAAGCTGTGGTCTTCTTTCCACCGTCGCACTTCGAGCGCAAGAGCGAGAAGCTGCGGCGAGAAGAACAAGCGAAAGCCATTTGCGCCACCTGTGCGGTGCGCGAGCCGTGTCTCGGTTACGCACTGCGCATCCGTGAGCCTCACGGTATCTGGGGAGGTCTCAGCGAGGCAGAGCGCAGAGCCACCGTGGCGCAGCACAACTAGCTGCATCCACGAGCACGACACCGGCGCAGCGCCGTCCACCTGGGGTGGGGGCGCTGCGTCTGTCGTTTCGGGGTGAGGTGGCGTGGCTGGAGCGATACGACGAGCAACCCCCCGGCGTCCGCTGGGTGTGTTCCCTGGGAACCCCAGCAGCGCCATTGCTCCCCCCTATCGATCGCGTCGCTCCAGCCACGCCCTACGAGGTACCCCTCCCCTCGTACCCTGTGGCGGCAGGTTACCCGACCGTAACTCCGATGTGAAGGGGGTCACATCACGGCCTGCGTCGCCGCTGGTGGCGACAGTGGTCCGCCCGCCCAGCGGGCAGGGGCGGCGGTAGGCTGACCCGACAGTCGGTCGTCCCGCCCACCCCCGACCGGCGCACCCCACGCATGGCACTGTTGCTCGTCATCGTCTTCCTCGTCGCTCCCCTCGTCGAGTTGGCCGTCATCGTCCAGGTCGCCGGTTCCATCGGCGCGTTCAACACCATCGGCCTGCTCATCGCCGTATCGCTGGTCGGTGGCTGGCTCGCCAAGCGCGAAGGCATGGGCGTCCTCCGGCGCATCCAGGCCGCCCTCGACCGGGGCGCGACGCCCAGCACCGAGGTGGCCGACGGCGGCCTCATCCTGCTGGCCGGCGCCCTCATGATCGCCCCCGGCTTCATCAGCGACGCGCTCGCCATCCTGCTGCTGCTCCCGCCCACCCGGGCCCTCGTCCGCGGTCCTGTGCTGCGCTATGCGTCGCGCAAGGGGCGGGTGGTCGTCGGGTCCCGCATGGGCGCCCCCGGCAACGGTCGGGTCGATGTCGACGTCTGGGACGTCGAGAGCTGGGAGGAGACCCCGCGCTCCCCCACCCGCGGCGAGCTCGGAGACGCACCGTGACCGACGACGCCACCGTCGAGCAGCCACAGCCCAAGCCCATCGTCTACGGCGTCGCCGGCGCCCTGTCACCCATGGTGCGGCGCATCGTGGCCGACAACCCCGGCATGATGACCGGCCCCGGCACCAACACCTACCTGGTCGGCATCGACGAGATCGCCGTCATCGACCCCGGCCCGGGCGACGATGCCCACCTCGACGCCATCGCCGGCTGCGGCGGCGACCGCATCCGCTGGATCCTCCTCACCCACACCCACGAGGACCACTCCCCCGGCGCCGTCGGCCTCAAGAAGCGCACGGGCGCCGAGGTCCTGGCGTTCGGCCCCGGCGAGGGGCGAGGCAAGGTCCGCCTCGACGGCACGCTGGCCGACAAGGCGGTCATCGAGGCCACCGAGTTCCACCTCACGGCCCTGCACACGCCCGGCCACGCGTCCAACCACCTCTGCTACCTGCTCAACGAGGAGCGCACGCTCTTCACCGGCGACCACATCATGCAGGGCTCGACGGTCGTGATCAGCCCGCCCGACGGCGACATGGCCGCCTACCTGGCCTCGCTCGAGCGGCTCAAGAGCATCCGACCCCGGCTCAAGGCGATCGCACCGGGCCACGGACACGTCATCGACGACCCGTTGGCCACCATCGACGCCACCATCGAGCACCGCCTGGCACGCGAGGCCCAGGTGCTCGACGTGCTGCGGACCCGCGGCACCGCCACCATCGCCGAGCTGGTCGAGGACATCTACGTCGACGTCGCGCCGGAGCTGCACCCGGTGGCCAACCGGACGGTGTGGGCCCACCTGCGCAAGCTGGCCGACGAGGGCACGGTCAAGGGCGATCAGCTCGACGGCGAGTGGTCGGCTACCTGACACTTCTCTAACCTGCGCCCGGTGACCGCCACATCGGACCTGTCGACCGCCTCGCAGGGCGAGTACACGGTCGACCAGGTGGCCCGCATCACAGGTACCACGGTGCGGACCATCCGGTGGTACCAGTCCGAGGGGCTGCTGCCCGCGCCTCGCCGAGCGGGCCGGGTCGCCGTCTACGACGCCGACCACGTGGCCCGGCTCGAGTCGATCCGAGACCTGCAGGCGCACGGCCTCACCCTGACCGCAATCCGGCGGCTGCTCGACCGCGCGCCCGGCAGCGCGGCGACCACCGCGCTCGCCTTCGTCAAGGCCGCCGTCTCCCAGACCGCCGAGCCCGGGGCCGAGGTCATCTCGGCCGCGGAGGGCGCGGCCCGGCTGCACATCCACGCCGACGACGCCGACACCGCCTTGATCGAGCAGCTCGGACTGGCCCGGGTGCTCGACGACGGCCGTTGGATGATCATCGCCCCCGCCGCGTTCGAGGCCACGGCCGAGCTGGCCAAGGCGGGCGTCCCGCTCGAGCGGCGCGTCGAGATCGGACGGGTGCTGCAGGAGCACTCGCAGGCCATGGCCCGCGCCGTGGTCCAGCTGTTCGTCGACTACCTGTGGCGACCGTCGTCGCACGACGCCGGCGACCCGGCCGCGTGGACGGCGCTCACCGACGCCGTCGAGCGCCTGCGCCCGCTGGCCGCCACGTCTGTCGCCAGCCTGTTCGGGGTCGCTCTGGCCAGGGAGAGCGAGCTCGCCGCCGAGCGCGAGCTCACCCCACCGCCCGACACAGTGGGCTGACCGGCAGCGAACGGCCGGGTGCCGACGCTCAGACGTCGGCCGCGTCGCGGGCGTCGAGCGCCGCGACCGCGGCGTCGAGCATGCGGGCGCTGCAACCCGCCATGGCCGCAAGCGGCACGGCCTCGTCGGCGATGTGACCGGCGATGGCCCGGAACGCGTCGGCCGCCAGGCCGTCGGCGAGCGCCACGGGCGTACCCGCGTCTCCGCCGGCCGACACCGCAGACTCGAGCGGCACGGCGCCCAGCAGGGGCACGCCGGCATCCGTGGCCAGCTGCTCGCCGCCACCCTCGCCGAACAGGGCGTACGTCTCGCCGTGCTCGCAGTGGAAGGCGCTCATGTTCTCGATGACGCCCGCCACCCGCAGGTAGCTCTTGCGGGCCATCCCGACGGCCCGGACCGCCACCTTCTGCGCGGCGCGCGCCGGCGTGGTGACCACCACGACCTCGGCCCGGGGCAGCAGCTTGGCCACCCCCATCTGCACGTCGCCGGTGCCCGGCGGCATGTCGACCAGCAGGTAGTCGAGGTCGTCGCCCCACCGGACGTCCTGCAGGAAGTGCTGCACGCCACGGTTGAGCATGAGGCCCCGCCACATCAGGGCCGTCTCCTCGTCGTCGACCAGCAGGCCCATCGACACGACCCGGATGACACCGTCCCCGACACGCCGCTCGATGGGCACCATCTGCTTGCGGCCGTCGTGCGTGACGCCGGCGAGCCGGCCCTCGACACCCAGCATGCGGGGCACGGAGAAGCCCCAGATGTCGGCGTCGAGCACGCCGACGGTGAGCCCGCGGGCGGCCAGGGCCGCGGCCAGGTTGACGGTGACCGACGACTTGCCCACGCCCCCCTTGCCGGAGGCGATGAGGATGACCTTGGCCGCCAGGGGCACCGACGTGTCCTCGGGCTTCTGGGCGACGTTCCACCGGGCCTTGGACATGGCAGTGCTGCGCTGCTCGTCCGTCATCTCGCCCCAATGGAGGCGCACATCGGTGATGCCCGGCAGGGAGCCGACGCGGGCCGTGACGTCGTGCTGGAGCTGGGCCCGCAGCGGGCAGCCCGCAGTGGTGAGCGCGATGGTGACGTCGACCGAGCCGTCGGGTTGCACGTCGGCACCCCGCGCCATGCCGAGGTCGACGATGTCGCTGCCCAGCTCGGGATCGATCACGCCACGCAGAACGGCCAAAACGTCGTCGGAGGTGGGCAACGACGGCACGGAGCCGCTCGGTGCAGGTGTGGTGGGCGGGAAGGCATCCACGCGCCGGATTCTACCGGTGGAGGCCGGTGAAACCCGGGGCGGCGGTACACTGCCGCCCGTGACCGAGGTCGCCCCGCAGGGGCTCGCTGCTCCCCGGCTCGCCGTGCTCAAGGCGCTGGGCGACAACACCCGCTACGCCATCTACCTCGAACTGGCCCGGTCACCCCGTCCGCTCGCCACGGCCGAGATCGCCGAGACGCTCGACCTGCACCCCAACACGGTGCGCCCGCACCTCGAGCGCATGCGCGACGTCGGGCTGCTCACCATCGAGACCGAGGCCCGGGGCACCGTGGGGCGGCCCCAGCACCGTTACTCGTTGGCGCCCGACGCGCCGTCGCTGGGCCTGGCACCCGCCACCTTCCCCGTGCTGGCCCGCATGCTGCTGCGCGTGGCGGCCGCCGGCGGGCTGGGCCCGGACGACGTGGTCGACGCCGGGCGCGAGCAGGGCGAGGCCGACGCGGTCGCCATCGCCCGTGCGCTCGATGTCGACACGCCGAACGCGGGCACCTGCGTCGAGGGACTGGTCGCACGGCTCGACGCCCTGGGTTTCGATCCGGCCGTGGCGGGCGAGGGCGACCAGGCGACCGTGGCCTTTGCCCACTGCCCGTTCCGCGAGCTGGCCGAGGCCCATCCGGAGATCGTGTGCGCCCTGCACCAGGGGCTCGTCGAGGGCATCGTCGACGCGCTCGGCGGCGCCGTCGTCGACGCCTTCCACCCGCTCACCGATCGCACGCCGTGCCAGGCCGACCTGGCCCTGTCCCCCTCGTGACCAGGTGATCGTGCCCGACGTGTCGCCGTCGCCACCGTCACACCGATAGCCTGGCTCTGTTCTTGGGATCCCAGAGGAGGCTCCAGAGAAGTGATCGTCCTCACTGACACCGCAACGGACAAGGTCCGCTCGCTCATCGAGCAAGAGGGCGTGGCCGACCTCGCGTTGCGCGTTGCCGTTCGCCCGGGCGGCTGCTCGGGCTTCAGCTACGAGATGTTCTTCGACACCGACGTGGCCTCCGACGACAAGACCCTCGACTACGAGGGCGTCAAGGTGGTCGTAGACCCGTCGAGCGCCCAGCTGCTCGAGGGCGCGACGCTCGACTACAAGGACGGCCTCCAGGGCGCCGGCTTCGCCATCGACAACCCCAACGCGCAGCGCACCTGCGGCTGCGGCCAGAGCTTCAGCTGAGGTCCTGGCGCTGAGCCCTCGCGGGCTGCGCTACTGGGACGCTGTTGGGGCGTGATCGAGGGGGCCGACGCGGGCGACCGCGCGAACGTGACATAGAGCCGCGCCCCGCCCCCGACGGCCCGGCCGCCCAGCCCCCTGCCGCCAGCGGCCACCGCGGTGGCGGCTACAGCAGCGGCGGTGGCTACGGCAACCCCGGAGACCGCTTCGCCGCGGGCAGCTACCGCGAGACCAACCGGCGCGGCAGGCCCCCCGGCGAGCAACGCGACGGGCGCGACCGGCTGACCGACCCCATCGGCCAGCGACCCCGCGGCCGTCAGTCCGGCCCCGCCCACCTGCCCCCACGACATGACCGGCGGCGGCTCGGTGCCCTGCTGTTGGTGGCCGTCGTGTTCATCGCGGGCGCGGTGGGCGTGCAGCAGTTCATCCTGCACACCAGCGACAGCAGCGACGAGACGGCCTACGAGGAACCGCTCGTGCCGCCGGGCGGGCTGCCCGGCGAGACCACCGCGCCGCCGGCGACCGAGCCGCCGGTCCAGGCGCCCGCCTCCGGGTTCGCCACCCCCGGCCTGCTCACGTTCCGGGGCAGCGCCACCCGCAGCTACCACGGCGAGGGCCCGGTGCCCACCGCCCCCGAGGTGCTGTGGAGCTACCCCGGCACGTCGGGAGGCATGTGCGCCGAGTCGACCGTGGGCAGCGAGGTCAAGACCTGGTGCGGCAGCGGGTGGACGGGCCAGCCCTCGGTGTTCGAGCGCGACGGGCGCACGTGGGTGGTGTTCGGCGCCTACGACCGCAAGATCCACTTCGTCGACTACGCCACCGGCCAGGACATCATCCCGCCGTTCGAGACCGGCGACATCATCAAGGGCTCGGTCACCGTCGATCCCGACGGCCTGCCGCTCGTGTACTCGGGCAGCCGCGACAACGAGCTGCACGTGATCGCCTTCGACCGGCCGACCCCCACCGAGCTGTGGACGCTGGACGCCCAGGCCGTCAGCCCCACCATGTGGAACGACGACTGGGACGGCTCGCCGCTGGTCCTCGACGACTACCTGTACGAGGGCGGCGAGAACTCGCAGTTCCACGTCGTCAAGCTCAACCGCACGACGGGCGACGACGGGCTGGTGCAGGTCGCGCCGGAGCTTGTGTTCAACGCGCCGGGCTGGGACGACGAGCTGCTCTCGTCGCTCAACACCCGCCAGAACGACGTGTCGATCGAGAACTCGGTCGCCTACAAGGACGGCGTCGTCTACTTCGCCAACTCGGGCGGGCTCGTGCAGGGCTGGGACGTGTCGGGCCTGCCCCAGGGGGTCGAGCCCACGCGGGTGTTCCGCTACTGGACGGGCGACGACGTCGACGCCTCGGTCGTCATCGACGGCGAAGGTTTCCTGTACGTCGGCGTCGAGAACGAGCGCGGCAACGCACGCGCGGCCGAGGTGGGCCAGCTCATCAAGCTCGATCCCCGCCAGCCCGACAACCCGCTCGTGTGGTCCGTCAAAGACAGCGCGGGGTTCTGGACGACGCCGGCGCTCTACAACGACATCGTCATCGCCGCGTCGGACGGCGGCACGGTGTATGCCGTCGACCGTCAGACCGGCGCGACGCGCTGGACGTTCGAGCTGCCCCCGCCGACCTGGCAATCGGCGGTCATCGTCGACGACACGCTCATCCAGGGCGACTGCAACGGCGGCCTGCACGCCTACGACGTGTCGGACACCACGGTGGCGCCGCCCGAGCTGTGGACCGTGCAGCTCGAGGGCTGCATCGAGTCGACGCCGGCGGTCTGGCAGGGCCGGCTGTTCGTCGGCTCCCGGGGCGGTCGCTTCTACGCCATCGGCGACGCCTGACCCCGGCCAGGCCCGCACCTATCCTCGACGCGTGACCTCCGCACCCATCCTCGACGCGTGACCGACGTCTCGGCCGCTGGCACCCCACCGCCGATCGCCTTCACCGTCGACGGGCGGCCGGTCGAGGTGCCCGACGACGGGTCCAGCCTGCTGATGGTCCTGCGCGAGCGCCTGGGCCTGCGGTCGGCCAAGGACGGCTGCAGCCCCCAGGGCCAGTGCGGCTGCTGCACGGTCCTGGTCGATGGCCAGCCCCGGGTGGCGTGCGTGACGCCGGCCCGCCGGGTGCGCGGCCGGTCGATCACGACGCTCGACGGGCTCGACGACGGCGAGCGGCAGTCGTGGGGCGAGGCCTTCTGCGCCGCCGGCGCCAGCCAGTGCGGGTTCTGCACGCCGGGCATCGTCGTCCGGCTGTCCGGGCTGGCGGCCAGGGGTGCGGGGCCCGACGACACGGCCGCCGTCGAGCAGGCCCTGCTCGCCCACTTGTGCCGGTGCACCGGGTGGCGCACGATCCTCGACGCCTGGGCCCTCCACGCAGGCGGCACCGCCGGCGCCCCGCCCGTCGCCGACCGCGACCTCGACGCCGCCGCAGAGCGGGCGACGATCGAGGGCCGCTCGCCGCAGCGCGTGGCGCCCGATGTCGCGCTGGGCCACGGCGGCTTCGCCGACGACGAGGCGCCCGCCGACGCGCTGGTCGCCGTACTCGACCCGGCGGGCGGGTGGGCCGTCAGCGAGACGTTGGCGGATGCACGCGCGGCCGCGGGCAAGGTGCAGGGCCGGCGCACCACGGCCGAGCTGCGCCACCCCCTCGACCTGCCACCGGGCGACTGGGCCGCGACCCTGCGCACCACCTGGGTCGAGCCGGCCTACCTCGAGCTCGACGCTTCGTGGTGCTCACCCGGCGGCCAGCCGGCGACCCCGCTGGCCAACGGCGGTGCGTTCGGCGGCAAGCTGACGTCGCTGGTGACGGCCGCCGCCCGTTCGCTCGCCGACCAGCACGGCCGGACGGTGCGCGTCGTGCTCGCCCGGGAGGACGCCGTGCGGCTCGGGCCCAAGCGTCCGCCCGTCGCCGGCGGGATGCACGCCGACGGCACCGGCGTGCTGCGAGTGGCATCCACGCCCGGGGTCGACGCCGCGGTCGCCGCGGTCGCGCCTGGCCTGGCGGTCGAGCAGGTCGCTGTCCCCGGCCCGGCCACGTCGCTCGACCTGCGGGCGGCGGGCTGGGCCGAGGCGCTGGTCCTCGCGACCGGAGCCGGCGTGACCGTGGCGGACGGCGGGGCACCCGGCGTGCTGGCCATCGACCGGGGCGACGGGCAGGCGACCGTGACGGTGCGCTCACCCGACGGGGCAGTCGCCCGGGCCGAGGTGCGCCTCAACCCGGAGCCCGGCGTCGTGGTGCGGGTCGCGTGCGGTCAGGTACTCGACGAGGTGGTGCTGCGCTCCTACTGCGTCGGCGCCGCCCACATGGCGCTCGGGTGGGTGACGAGCGAGGGCCTGGCCGTGGACGAGGCCGGCGAGATCCACGACCTGACGATCCGCAGCTTCGGCGTGCTCCGGGCCGTCGACACGCCGCCGGTGGCCGTGTCGGTCGACCCCGGTGACGACGGACCGCCGGTCAACGGCTCGGACGCCGTCTTCGCGGCGGTCGCCGCCGCCTCGTGGCTCGCCCAGGACTGCCCGCCCGCCTGGCCGACGGGCGCCCTGCCCCGCGGACCGGCCAGGTAGCGTCTGCCCCCATGACCACGCCTGCGAAGCCCGTCGGCCCGTACACGCCCATCGTGCGGGCCGGCGACTGGCTCGTCGTATCCGGCCAGGTCGGCATCGCCGGCGGCCAGATCGTGGCCGGGGGCGTCGCCGGCGAGCTGCGCCAGGCCATCGCCAACCTCGAGGCCCAGCTCGCCACCGAAGGGGCGGCCCTCAGCGACGTGGTCAAGACCACCGTGTTCCTGCGCCACATGAGCGACTACGCCCAGATGAACGAGACCTACGTCGCCGCCTTCGGCGACCACCGACCGGCCCGCTCGGCGATCGGCGTGGCCGAGCTACCCATCGGTGCGCTGGTCGAAGTGGAGGCGTGGGCCTGGGTCGGGGGATGATGGGCCCATGCTCGGCGGAATCCTCATCGCGGTCGTCCTCGTCGTCGTCATCCCCGTGGCGGTGATGATGACCGGACCGCTCGTCGCGGCCGTGCTCGGCTGGTCGCTCAAGGAGGACGCCGAGGTCCGCAACGAGGGCAGCGAGCTGATCGCCCTCAACCGCTAGCGCCGCAGGCCGCGCCGTCTTCGGCTGGCCTCGCGTGGGCGGTCGGCCTCGCAGCCGCCGAACGCACACCCCCGGCCCGGGGTTGGTTTCACCTATTTCCGAATCGCGCGACTACCCATCCGGCACCGACACCCGCGACCCCCGACCGGGGTTCCACCAGGCGGGCACCCGCTGCCGGATTCATCTCCCCCCGAATCGACCTGTCTGCGGCCAGCACGATCTGCTGGGGGTGGCCACAAGGGACTGCTCGACGGCGGCCAGCTCGCCCACGCCCGGTCCCGAGCACGCGCCTCCACCCCACTGCAAGGGCGTCGGTTCCTCCGGAGTGAAGGTCGTCTGTCCTCGGCCGTGGTCGGGCTGGCCGCAGCCTGGTCGTCGGCCAGGGTCGGGTCGTCGTCTCCACCGCTGGCGACCACCGCCGCCCCGATGACGAGGATCGCAGAGAGGCCACCGCCGATCCACAGCCAGAGTCGCCGCCTGTCCTTGACTGGCGGCGATGCCGGTGGCGGAGGTGGCGGCGGAGGGGAGGGGGCTGATCGGCCTGGGTGACCTCCTTGTCCGCTTGCGACCTGTGTACACCCGCGGTGTACCGGCGCCTGGAGGACGCCCCTGGCCACCCACCTGCCGATGCCGGGCCACCACGGCCGGACCCGAGGCCCCGCCTCTGTCAGTCGGCCGCAGGCGCAGACTGCACACTGGCAATGGGGCTTCCACGAGGTTGTCGTGCGAGGCCTGGTCGCCCTGCTTGGAGGGTGTGTCGTCTCCGGTCGCCACGGCAGCAGTGGCTCGCGCTGCGCCGATTGCCTCATGAAGCTCGTCGGCGTCCGCGATGGGTTCCTCAACACGGTCGGTCGGTCGAGGCACCGGTCGGGCCTGGGGTCCTGCTCGACGACCGGTGCGTCGGGGGCGTTCTTGCGAACCGACTCGATGCCGCTTTCTCAGCTCAGTCACCGGCGATCCGGAAACCGGCAGCCACCCATGGGTCGGGGCCTCGAATTCGGAAAGAGGTGAAACCGGCAGCAGCGCACCCCATGCCCACATTCGGACACGAGCACCGACCCCACCCCGCGCAGTAGCCGTCAGGCGCACGCGGCGGGCACGGTCAGCGAGCCGCACAGTCACGGAGCCAGCGCTGGCGCTCCCGCTCCTGCTCCCGCTGCCAGTTCACGCAACGCCAGGCAGTGGCCTTCGACAGCGCTCCGGGCACGGACTCGTACACACCCCGGTCGAGCCGGCGAACACGCCCGAGTCTGACCTGGTAGCGGAGCAGGTCGGAGACGCGCTTGGGGCCGACGGCATCTCGGCCGAACACGTCCGCGAGCGCGTCGACGACCTGCCCGACGGTCACGGGCGAGCCGACGACGAGCAGGTGCCCGATGACGGCTCGGCGCAAGTCGACGAGGCGAAGCGCTGCCGCAGGACGATGCGGGTCCGGCGGATCCTCGGTGGCGGCCACGCGCACCAGTGTGCGCACGACCTGTGACAGCCAGGGCAACGCCGCAGGTCGTCGAGGTCCGGCCGTGAGCGGGCGGGCTCAGAGCCCCCAGCGGGACTGGCCGAAGCGGTAGCCCACCGACCGGACGGTCTGGATGAGGTTGGCGTGCTCCTCGCCCAGCTTGGCCCGCAGCCGGCGGATGTGGACGTCGACCGTGCGGGCGCCGCCGTAGTACTCGTAGCCCCACACCCGGCTGAGCAGCGTCTCACGCGTGAAGACCCGGCCGGGGTGCGAGGCCAGGAACTTGAGCAACTCGTACTCCATGTAGGTGAGGTCGAGCGGCGTGCCCTCGATGGCGGCCTGGTACGTCTCCAGGTTGAGGACCAGCGGGCCGTACTCGACCAGCTCCGGCCGGGTGCCCCGCCCGGTGCGCCAGAACAGGTGCTTGAGGCGGGCCTCGAGCTCGAGCGGCTGGAACGGGTACAGGCAGAAGTCGTCGAACAGGTCATCCCGCAGCTCGAGGTCGCCCAGCTGGGCCCCCGACACCAGCAGCAGCATGGGCTCGAGCGGCAGGTCGCGCTTGCGCAGCGCCCGGCACAGGGCGAAGGCGCCGTCGGGCTCGTTGGCGGCGACGATCACCCCGCCGGCCCAGCCGTCGTCGGGCTCGTTGCGCACGGCGGCCCGCTCGTCGGACACGGCCTTCCACGGGTAGCCGGACAGATCGAGCGCCTGCGCCAGCTCGGGCGGCACCGGATCGGGGTAGATGAGCAGGGGTTCCATCGGCAGCGTCGCAGGTCGGCCGGTCGGCTCAGAGGCGCGCGAGGTAGCGGTCGAGCTCGAACTGGGTGACGTGGGTCTTGTACTCCATCCACTCGTTGCGCTTGTTGCGGATGAACCACTCGAACACGTGCTCACCCAGCGCCTCGGCCACCAGCTCGGACCGCTCCATCTCGTCGAGCGCCTCGGACAGCGACTGGGGCAACGTGTCGATGCCCTCGGCGATGCGTTCGGCGTCGGTGAGCTGGTAGAGGTTCGTGACCGTCTCGTCGGCCAGCGGGTAGCCCTCTTCCATGCCCTTGAGGCCCGCGGCCAGGATGACCGAGAAGGCCAGATAGGGGTTGGCCGCGGCATCGGGCGCCCGGAACTCGAGGCGGGCGCTCTCGGCCTTGCCGTGCTTGATGGGCGGCACGTTCACGATGACCGACCGGTTGTTGCGCGCCCACGCCGTGTAGATGGGCGCCTCGTAGCCCACGACCAGCCGCTTGTAGGAGTTGACCCACTGGTTGGTGACGGCGGTGATCTCGCGGGCGTGGTGCAGCAGCCCGGCGATGAAGCCCCGGGCGGCCTTGGACAGGCTGTGCTCGTCGCCAGGGTCGTAGAAGGCGTTGGTGTCGCCCTCGAACAGCGAGAAGTGGGTGTGCATGCCCGACCCCTGCACGCCGGTGAGCGGCTTGGGCATGAACGTGGCGTGCACCCCGGCCTCGAGCGCCACCTCCTTGACCACCAGGCGGAAGGTCATGACGCTGTCGGCCATGGTCAGCGCATCGGTGTAGCGCAGGTCGATCTCGTGCTGGCTGGGAGCGTCCTCGTGGTGGCTGTACTCGACGGGGATGCCCATGGCCTCGAGCGTGTGGATGGTGCGCTGGCGCAGGTCGGTGGCCACGTCGGCCGTCGTCAGGTCGAAGTACGACGCCTGGTCGAGCGGCGCGGGTGCCTTGGCGGGGTCACTGTCGGCGAAGTAGAAGAACTCCATCTCGGGGGCGGCGTAGAAGCTGAAGCCCTTGTCGCGCGCCCGGTGCAGGTTGCGCCGCAGCACCTGGCGCGGGTCGCCCTCGAACGCGCTGCCGTCGAGGTTGACGATGTCGCAGAACACCCGGGCCGACGTGCCCACGCCGTCGGCCCACGGCAGGATCTCGAAGCTGTTGGGGTCGGGCTTCGCCAGCACGTCGGACTCCTGGACGCGGCGAGAACCCGTCGATCGACGAGCCGTCGAACCGCATGCCCTCCTCGAACGCACCCTCGAGCTCGACGGGCGAGATGGCGAAGGATTTGAGCTGGCCGAGCACGTCGGTGAACCACAGACGGACCATGCGCACGCCGCGCTCTTCGACCGTGCGGAGCACGTATTCTCGCTGGCGCTCGGAGCTGTCCATGGGCAAATCCTGCGGCGGTTCGACGCGGCCCGCAAGCTGGGCCGATTCGGTTCACAGTGCGTTCACAAACGGGCAACAGCCGGGAAACCGGCTGCTGGCAGCGTTTCTGTCCGTTAGCTGGACTCGCATTCGACGGAGGACCGACCCCCGATGACGTACAAGGCCGAATACATCTGGATCGACGGCACGGAGCCGACGGCCAAGCTGCGTTCGAAGACCAAGATCCTCGACGACGGTGCCGAGCTGCCCATCTGGGGCTTCGACGGCTCCAGCACGAACCAGGCCCCCGGCGACAAGTCCGACTGCGTGCTGCAGCCCGTGTTCTCGTGCCCCGACCCCATCCACGGCGGCGACAACGTCCTCGTGATGTGCGAGGTGCTCTACATCGACATGACGCCGCACGTGTCCAACACCCGTGCCGCGTGCGTCGAGGTCGCCACCAAGTACAAGGACCAGGAGCCGGTCTTCGGCATCGAGCAGGAGTACACCTTCTTCAAGGACGGGCGCCCGCTGGGGTTCCCGTCGCCGAGCGGCTTCCCCGCTCCCCAGGGCGGCTACTACTGCGGCGTCGGCGCCGATGAGGTGTTCGGCCGCGACATCGTCGAGGAGCACCTCGACGCCTGCCTGGCCGCCGGCCTGCACCTGTCCGGCATCAACGCCGAGGTCATGCCCGGCCAGTGGGAGTTCCAGGTCGGCCCGGTCGCCCCGCCCCAGGTGGCCGACGAGCTGTGGGTCGCCCGCTGGCTGCTCTACCGCATCGCCGAGGACTACGGCGTCGCCGCCACGCTCGACCCCAAGCCGGTCCCTGGCGACTGGAACGGCGCCGGCGCCCACACCAACTTCTCGACCAAGGCGATGCGCGAGACCAACGGCTACGAGGCCGTCGTCGCCGGTGCCGAGGCGCTGGGCAAGAAGATCGACGAGCACATCGCCGGCTATGGCGCCGAGATCCAGCACCGCCTCACGGGGATGCACGAGACCGCCCCGTGGGACGAGTTCAGCTACGGCGTGTCCGACCGGGGCGCCTCGGTGCGCATCCCGTGGCAGGTCGAGGTCGACGGCAAGGGCTACCTCGAGGATCGCCGGCCCAACGCCAACTGCGATCCGTACGTCGTGACCCGCCTGCTGGTCGACACGATCTGCTCCGACGCCGCGAGCGCCTGACGGATCGGTCACAAGAGGTTCCGCTGGGGGAACTCACGGGAGGGCGCCCTACGGGGCGCCCTCCTGCGTTTCCCGCTCCGGGGCGAAGCCAGTTGTTAGCGTGCGGGCGCCGCTGAGGCGCTGAAGGGAGCCCCTGTGCAAGAGCGAACCCCCGACGAGGTGCTGGCACTCATCGCCGACGAGGCCGTCGAAGTGGTCGACGTCCGGTTCTGCGATCTGCCCGGCCTGATGCAGCACTTCTCGATACCGGCGTCGCAGCTCACATCCGACGTGTTCGACGAGGGCCTCGGGTTCGACGGCTCGTCGATCCGCGGCTTCCAGGAGATCCAGGAATCGGACATGATCCTGATCCCCGACTCCGACACCGCCTTCGTCGACCCGTTCCGCACCCGCAAGACGCTGGCCATCAACGCCTTCGTCCACGACCCGCTGACCGGCGAGTCCTACAGCCGCGACCCGCGCTACGTCGTGCGCAAGGCGGCCGAGCACCTGCAGTCCACCGGCCTGGCCGACACGTGCTACATCGGCCCCGAGGCCGAGTTCTTCATCTTCGACGACGTGCGCTTCCACCAGGACGCCAACTCGGCCAGCTACCACGTGGACTCGGTCGAGGGCGCGTGGAACACCGCCCGCGACGAGCAGCCCAACCTGGGCTACAAGATCCGCTACAAGGAGGGCTACTTCCCCCTCCCGCCGGCCGACCACTTCCAGGACCTGCGCACCGAGATGATGCTGGCCCTCGAGCAGGTGGGCATCGAGGTCGAGCTGCAGCACCACGAGGTCGGCACCGCCGGCCAGGCCGAGATCGACATCCGCTTCGACGAGCTCACCCGCATGGCCGACAAGGTCATGCTGTTCAAGTACGTCGTCAAGAACGTGGCCCACCAGTACGGCAAGACGGCCACGTTCATGCCCAAGCCGGTGTTCCAGGACAACGGGTCCGGCATGCACACCCACCAGTCGCTGTGGAAGGGCGGCGAGCCGCTCTTCTACGACGAGGCCGGCTACGCCGGGTTCTCCGACATGGGCCGCTGGTACATCGGCGGCCTGTTGGCCCACGCGCCCGCGGTGCTGGCGTTCTCGAACCCCACGACCAACAGCTACAAGCGGCTCGTCCCCGGGTACGAGGCTCCGGTCAACCTGGTCTACAGCCAGCGCAACCGGTCTGCGGCCGTGCGCATCCCGCTCTACAGCCAGAGCCCCAAGGCCAAGCGGCTCGAGTTCCGCTGCCCCGACCCGTCGGCCAATCCCTACCTGGCGTTCTCGGCCATGCTCATGGCCGGGCTCGACGGCATCAACAACCGCACCGAGCCGCCCGACCCGCTCGACAAGGACCTGTACGACCTGCCGCCCGAGGAGCTGGCGGCCGTTCCCCAGGTGCCGGGCTCGCTCGAAGACGTCCTCGACGCACTCGAGGGCGACAGCGACTTCCTCAAGGTCGGCGGCGTCTTCACCGACGACCTCATCGACACCTGGCTGTCCTACAAGCGCGTTCACGAGGTCGACGAGATGCGGCTGCGCCCGCACCCGTGGGAGTTCGCCCTCTACTACGACCTCTGACACAGGGCGTCGACGAGCGCGGAGGTCGGCTACGTCATGAACCACGTCATCCCCCGCTGGCAGAGCGCGCGCAACCGAGCGCTCGTCGATGCTCTCTACGCGTCGCTCTGAGCGCCGCCAGCAACAGAGCACCGTTGATTGCCTGTCGCTATCGCAATCCGACCTGTGGGCGGCGCGCGACCGGGCTCACCTAACGTGCGGGCATGCCCGCCGACGACGCCGAGATCGAGGAGATGGCGACGCGGCTGTTCGCCATGGCCCGCGTGGGCGACACAGCCGGCCTCGACGCGTACCTGGCCGCCGGCTTGCCACCCGACCTGAGCAACCAGGCCGGCGACTCACTCGTCATGCTGGCGGCGTACCACGGCCACGCCGCGACGGTCGACGCGCTCATCGCCCGCGGCGCGGACCCGAACCGGGCCAACGACAAGGGCCAGACCCCCCTCGCCGGGGCAGCCTTCAAGGGAGAGGTCGACGTCGTCCGGGCGCTGCTGGCCGGCGGCGCCGACCCGCGAGCCGGCCAACCCAGCGCCGTCGACACCGCCCGCATGTTCGGCCGTGACGACCTGATGGCGCTGTTCGAGGGCGGCCGCGACGTGGCTGGCGGCTGACCGGTCAGGCCAACCCGAGCCAGAGGCGGGTGAGGTCGCGCAGGCGGTCGATGCCGACGTGCTTGGCGGCGCTGGTCCACACGACGTCGCCGCGGTCGAGGTCGCAGGCCTCGGCCAGGTCGCGCTTGCGCTTCTCGCGCTGTGACGACTTGACCTTGTCGTGCTTGGTGGCCACCACCGTGTGGGGCAGGACGTTCTCGCGCAGCCAGCCGAGCATCTGGACGTCGAGCTTGGTGGGCCCGATCTCGCCGTCGACCAGCACCATCATCATGGTGAGCTGGTCGCGCCCGAGCAGGTAGTCCTCGATCATGCCCTGCCACGACGCCCGGGTGGTCTTCGACACCGTGGCGTACCCGTAGCCCGGGCAGTCGACCACCGTGGGCCCGCCCGGCTCGCCCACCGCGAAGCAGTTGAGCAGCTGGGTGCGGCCGGGCGTCTTCGAGGTGTGGGCCAGGTTCTTGCGGTTGCCCAGGGCGTTGAGCAGCGACGATTTGCCCACGTTCGAGCGGCCCACCACGGCGACCTCGGCCGGGGTGTCGGGGAGCCGGTCGATGTCGTCGGCCGACAGGACGAAGCGGAGGTCGAGGGGAACGCTCATGCCGGGCACAGTCTCGCCCGCCGGCGCCCGAGCCGGACGACGCGGCGCCGACGGCTCATCGCTCGGCCCGCGGCGCGCTCCTGCGGGCGCCGGCGAGGCCGCTGGGCAGGCCCACGGGCGGCCACGACTCGCCGTCGGCCAAGTCGAGGCGCAGCGCGCCGGCCAGCCGCTCGGCGTGCGCCCGGGCACCCGCACCTGCCGGGTCGACGGTGACGACGTGGCCCAGGTACGCCTCGTTGTCGATCGGCCGCACCGCCCGGGCCGGAACGGGCAGGGTCCACCGGTGGACCCGGGGGTCGGTGGCCAGGCCGGCGGCCCGCTCGGCCACAGCCGCGGCGTCGTTGGTCGTAGTCGTGCCCCATCTCTCGCAGCAGCCGAGGCAGCGCCTGCCCCGTGGACTGGAGCCAGCTCTCGACCATGACGAGCGTTGCCATCGGATCACCGGACCTCGAGCGTGTCGTCGGGTGAGTCGTTGGGCTTGCGGGCGAGGATCACCGAGTTGATGACCTCGTCGGTGGGGTGAACGATGCCGAGCACGTCGAAACCGGCGAGGGTGCCGACGTCGACCTCGGGATAGAGCAGGGTGCGCAGGCCACGGGCGCTGCGGGCGAGCAGCAACGCACCCGGTGCCATGCCTGCGGCCAGGTGACGGACCACCCGCGCTTTGTCGGCGGGGGTCTGGCCCACCAGCGCGGCGAGCACCACGAGGTCGTAGGCGGCCAGGTCGACGGCCGAGGCGCCATCGAGGTCGACCTCGGGAGCCCGGGGGGCACCGGGCGTGGGCGACGGTCGCCCGACGTCCACGTGGCGGAAGCCGAGGCCGCCGACGCCGAGGGCGTCGGCCACCCGCCGGGACCGCTCGAGAGCGGTGGCATCGCGGTCCAGGTTGTCGACGCGCACGCCGGTGCCGGACGTCAGCTGGAACGAGGTCAGCGGCAGCGGCCCCGACCCGACGAACGCCACGCGCTCGACCGCCGGTGCCGCCAGGCCGTCGGCCAGACGCCCCACCACCTCGCGCTCCAACCCGCCGAGGAGCCGGTAGTTGTCGACGTAGGGGAACCGCGCCAGCTCGGCACGGGGGTCGAGGCTGACGGCGATGCGCTCGGCCCACGCCAGCTCGAGCTGGTACTCCCCGGCGAAGCAGAGCGCACGCAGGTGGGGCACCACGTCGCGCACGGCCGGGTGCGCGAGCACCCCGGCGGCCTCGTCGGCGGGCACGTCGAGCACCAGCCGAACGAGCCGGCCGAACACCGCGTCGACCTGCGGCCCTGGTCGCAGGTCGGCTGCGCACTCGACCAGGTCGTCGTAGATCGCCCGCAGGGCATGAGCGGTGGCGTCGCTCCCCCGGTGGCCCTCCAGCATGGGAGGTATGCCTACTACAGAACGTTCTGAGAATTGTCCTCAGCGTGCGAAATCCCGGGGCCGGCCCAGGTCAGACCGGCTCCGGCCGCTGTGGTCCACGTCAGGCGAGCGCTGCGCGCAGCGCCTCGCAGGCCTGATCGACGGCGGCCTTGCCCTCGGGCACCAGGTCGCGCATCGAGAAGAAGCCGTGGATCATGCCGTCGTAGCGAGACACCGTCGCGTCGACGCCGGCGGCGGCCAGGCGGGCGGCGTAGGCCTCGCCCTCGTCGCGGAGAGGGTCGTACTCGGCCGTGATCACCAGGGCGGGCGGAGCCCCGGCGAGCGTCTCGTCGGCGGCGTGCATCGGCGACACCCGCGACCCCGTCCAGTCGCCGTCGCCGACGTACTGCTGCCAGAACCAGGCCATGGTCGACTTGGTCAGGAAGTAGCCCTCGGCGTTCGCGTCGATCGACGGGTGCGCCATCGTGCCGTCGGTGACCGGGTAGATCAGCAGCTGGAAGCGGACGCCAGGGTCATCGGCCGCCGCCAGCTCGTGGGCGGCGACCGCCGCCAGGTTGCCGCCGGCCGAGTCGCCGCCGACCGCCAGGCGCGCCGGGTCGATGCCCAGCTCGCCCGCGTTGTCGACAACCCAGCGCACCGCGGCCAGGCAGTCGTCGATGGCGGCGGGGAAAGGGTGCTCGGGCGCCAGCCGGTAGTCGACCGACACGACCGTCACCCCGCTGCCCTCGGCCACGGCTCGCACGGTGCCGTCGTGGGTGTCGAGGCCGCCGATGACCCAGCCGCCCCCGTGGAAGTACACCAGCACGGGCCGCGGGCCCGGTTCGTCGGTGGGGACGTACACGCGCACGGGAACGTCGCCCGCCGGGCCGGGTACCGCGTGGTCGACGACCGACGCCATCTCCGGCCGGGACTCGACCATGCTGAGCGCCGCGTAGGCCTCACGCAGCTCCGTCGGGTCCAGCTGCTCGCCGGGCGGGCCCTCGGCGGCGACGATGAAGTCGAGGATGTTCTGGACCTCGGGCGTGACCGGCATGTGCATCCCTCCAGCGGCTGACGGTGGCGTCATCATCGCGGGCGCCCGTGACCGGCGCCACAAACGTGGGAACGGCGGGTCGGGAGAAGGCGGTCACCCGCTGCCGTAGAAGAGCCGCTCGACCACCCGGCGCGAGCGGCGGGTGACGCGCCGGTAGTCCTCGCGCAGGTCGCTCGCCGTCGTGCCGAGCGACCGGGCCAGGTGCAACAGGTCGCTCTGGCGAGACGGCAGGGCGTCGGCGGCGGCCGGTGCCGACCCCACCAGCCACCAGCGGTTCCGCGCCCGCTCGCAGAACCGGTACGCGGCGCGCAGCACCTCGGCGTCGTCCGGGTCGACGACGCCGGCCGCCTCCAGCGCGGCGAGCGCCCCCATCGTCGACGGGGCGCGGGTGCCGCTGCGCAGCTGCAGGAGCTGCACGGTCCACTCGACGTCCGACAGCGAGCCGCGGCCCAGCTTGAGGTGGAACCTCGGGTCCTCGCCGGGCGGGATGCGCTCGCGCTCGACCCGGGCCTTCATGCGGCGGATGTCGCGCTCGTGCTCGGCGTCGAACGGCCGGTCCCACACGGCGCCGTCCAGCAGGGCGAGGAACCGTCGGCCGGTGTCGGCGTCACCGGCCACCGGGCGGGCCCGGGTGAACGCCTGGCGCTCCCAGGTCTGGGCCCACCGGTCGAGGTACGCGGCGTACCCGTCGAGGCTGCGCGTCAGCGCCCCCTGGCGCCCCTCGGGGCGCAGCGCGGCGTCGATCTCGTAGATGCGCTGCGCCGGGGTGGCGCCGGCGAGGAACCGCAACACGCCCGCCGCCACGCGCAGCCCCTCGTCGTGCTCGGCCGCCGTGGTGCCCTCGTGGACGAACAGCACGTCGAGGTCGCTGGCGTAGGACAGCTCGCCGCCGGCGAACCGACCGAGCGCCACCACCGCGAAGGGCACCTGCGGGTCGAGGTGGGCGAGCGCCGTCTCGACGCTCGCCTCGGCCTGCGCCGTCAGGTCGGCGCCCACCGTGTCGACGTCGGCCTGGCCGAACACGTCGCGGGCGGCCACGCCCAGCAGGTGCCGTTCCCGCCAGCGGCGCAGCGCCCGCTGCCGCTCGTCCCCGTCGGCCCGCCACCCCACCGTGCCGGCCGCAGAGGCCACGAGCCCGGACCGGTCGAGCGTGCGCAACCGCTCCTGCTCGGCCAGGCGCTCGATCAGGTCCGGGTTCGCCGCCAGGATGTCGCCCAGCAGTGCGCTGGTGCCCAGCACCTCGCACAGCCGGCGGGCCACGTCGGGGCTGTCGCGGAAGGCGTGGGCCAGCGCCAGCGCCCGCTGGTCGCCGGACGCCAGCTTGCGCAGGCCCAGGAGTCCGAGGTCCGGGTCGGGCGAGGTGGACAACCAGTCCAGCACCAGCGGCAGGAGCTGCTGCATCATCCGCGACGACCGGGTCAGGCCTCGGGTCAGCTCGCGGACGGCCGCCCGGGTGCGCTCGGCGTCGGCGAACCCGAAGCTGGCGAGCGCACCGGCGGCGGCCTCGGGCGACAGGCGCCCTGCACCGGCCAGGCTGTCGAGCAGCGGGCGGAAGTACAGGCGCTCGTGCACCCGCCGCACCAGGTTGCGCCGGCGGGCCAGCTCGCGGTCGAACGCCTCGGTCGGCCCGGCCTCGGGGCTGCCGCGGTAGCCGAGCACCCGGGCGATGCGGCGCCGTTGGTCGCGATCTGCCGGCACGGTGTGGGTCTGCTGCTCGTCCTCGACCTGCAGGGCGTGCTCCACCCGGCGCAGGAACCGGTAGGCGCCGGCCATGTCGTCGGCGTCCTCGTGGGCGACGTATCCGGCGGCGTCGAGCTCGGCCAGGGCGGTGAGGGTGGTGGGCGAGCGCAGCTCCGGGTCGGACCGGCCGTGGACCAGCTGCAGCAGCTGCACGGCGAACTCGATGTCGCGGATGCCGCCCGGCCCGCGCTTGACCTCGCGCTCGGCGGCCCCCTGCCGCTGGACCTCGGCCTCGGCGCGGGCCTTGAGCGCCCGCAGCGACCGCAGGTCGTCGGCGCTCAGGCCCCGGCGCCACAGGGCGGACGACGACGCCTCGGCCCAGGCTCGCCCGACATCGGGGTCGCCGGCGACCGGCACGGCCTTGAGCAGGGCCTGGAACTCCCACGGCTGGGCCCACCGGTCCCAGTAGGTGCGGTAGCTGTCGACCGACCGGGTCGAGCGCGCCGTCCCGCCCCTCGGGCCGCAGGTTGGCGTCGACCCGGTAGCAGCGACGGGCGATGTCCATGACCGCCCGGGCCGCCTTGGCCTCGCCCTCGACGAACATCAGGTCGACGTCGCTGGCGTAGTTGAGCTCGCGGCCGCCGAGCTTGCCCATCCCGATCACCGCCATCCCGTCCGCCCCGGCCAGGCGGACCGCGCCGCCGAGCACCGCGCCGGCCAGGTCAGCCAGGGCCGAGGTGGTCTGCTCGAGGGTCGTCGCGGCCCAGCAGGTCGAGCGCGGTGATGCGTAGCTGGGCCAGCCGCTTGGCCCGCACGAGCTGGTCGGGGTCGCCCGCATCGGCGACGCCGGCGATGCCGTCGAGGTCGGTGATGGCCACGTCGGCGGCGCCGGCGGCGGCGGCGGTATCGAGGTCGGCCAGCACGTCGAGCGCGACGGGCTCGGTCTCGATCAGCCGGGTGGCGCTGCGGCTGGCGGCCACCACGGTCACGAACGCCTCGGCCAGGGCGGGTGAGGCGGCGATCCGGTCGCCCGCGCCCGTGTCGAGCCGGTCGAGCGCGGTGCGCACGGCCTCGGGGAAGGCGCTGCGCTCGACCAGATCGGCGAGATCCACGGCCCGAGTCTGCCCCCTCCATTTTCCTGCCGCGGGAACGGGGGTCAGGACCCCGGGAACCGCGGCAGGATTCTCGGGCGTGCGCCCACGACCCCAGCCGGCCGGAAAACCGGGTCGGCCCATCCGACGGCCCGTAGCCTGATGGCGTGGCTCGCGTGCGTGTTGCCCTGTGCCAGATCAACACCATCGTCGGCGACCTCGACGGCAACGTCGCCCGGGTCGTGGCCGCGCTGGCCGACGCCGAAGCGCAGGGCTGCGACCTCGCCGTCTTCCCCGAGCTGGCGCTGACCGGCTACCCGCCCGAGGACCTGCTGCTGAAGCCCGGCTTCGTGGCCGACAACCGGCGGGCGCTCGACCAGGTGGCGCAGGCGAGCGGGTCGTGCGCCGCGGTCGTGGGCTTCGTCGACGCCGGGCGGGACCTGTACAACGCGGCCGCCGTGTGCGCCTTCGGCCGGGTGCAGGCGATCTACCACAAGCAGCAACCTGCCCAACTACGCGGTGTTCGACGAGCAGCGCTACTTCGCCCCCGGCACCGGCACGTCGCCGCTGGTCGAGGTGGCCGGGGTGAGCGTCGGCGTGTCGGTCTGCGAGGACGCCTTCAGCCCCACCGGCCCCATCGCCGCGCAGGCGGCGGGGGGCGCCGAGCTGGTGGTCAACATCAACGCGTCGCCGTACTACGCCGACCGGCTGGCCGAGCGTGAGCGCATGCTGGCCACCCGGGCGTCCGACGCCTCGTGCGCCCTGGTCTACGTCAACCAGGTCGGCGGCCAGGACGAGCTGGTCTTCGACGGCGCGTCGATGGTCTTCGACGCCCACGGCGAGCTGCTGGCCCGGGCGGGCCAGTTCACCGAGGAGACGCTCGTCTGCGACATCGAGGTGCAGCCGGTCTTCCGCAAGCGCCTGCTCGACCCCCGGGGGCGGGCGACCGAGGCGCCGCTGCCCGTGGTCGACATCTCGTCGGCCCCGCGGGTGGACGACCCGGACGACATCCGCCGTCCCGCGATCGCCGAGGGGCTCCCGCCCGTGCACGAGGTGTACACGGCCCTCGTGACCGGCACCCGCGACTACGTGCACAAGAACGGGTTCACCGACGTGGCCATCGCGCTGTCCGGCGGCATCGACTCGTCGCTGGTGGCCGTCATCGCCGCCGACGCCGTCGGCCCGGAGCACGTGCACGGCGTGCTCATGCCGTCGCGCTACTCGTCGCGACCACTCCCTGTCCGACGCCGAGAAGCTGGTCGCCGAACTGGGCATCGACCACCGGACCATCGCCATCGAGCCGGCCCACGCCGCCTTCCTCGACATGCTGGCCCCCAGCTTCGCGGGCCTCGACCCGGACATCACCGAGGAGAACCTGCAGTCGCGCATCCGGGGCGTGCTGCTGATGGCCCTGTCCAACAAGTTCCGGGGCTGGATGGTGCTGACCACCGGCAACAAGAGCGAGATGGCCGTCGGCTACTCCACGCTCTACGGCGACACGGCCGGCGGGTTCGCGGTCATCAAGGACGTGCCCAAGCTGCTGGTCTACGAGCTGTGCCGGCACCGCAACGCCCGGGCCGGCCGACCGTTGATCCCCGAGGACGTCCTCACCAAGCCGCCGTCGGCGGAGCTGCGTCCCGACCAGCGCGACGACCAGTCGCTGCCGCCCTACGACGTGCTCGACCCCATCCTCGAGGCCTACGTCGAGGACGACCGCACCCGCGCCGAGCTGGTGGGCATGGGCTTCGAGGCCGCCATGGTCGAGCGCATCACCCGCCTCGTGGACACGGCCGAGTACAAGCGCCGCCAGACGCCCCCCGGCGTGCGGGTCACCCCCAAGGCGTTCGGCAAGGACCGCCGGGTCCCCATCACCAACCGCTACCGCGGCTGACGCGACGGGGCGACCTCGGACCTGGCCCGGTTGCGCACGACCGCGCGGCAGCGGCGATGCTGTCGGCCGTGTCCTCCGACAGTCCCGCATCGCCATCGCCTGCCGCGGCCGCGTCGTCCCCCTCCATCCAGGCCGTCCTGTTCGACTTCTCCGGGGTGCTCACCACGTCGCCGTGGCCGGCGATCGCGGCCTCGGCCCAGGGTGACCTCGCCTTCCTGGTCGGGCCCTACCACGAGGACACCGACCACCCGTGGCACCGTCTCGAGCGGGGCGAGATCACCATCGACGAATGGCTCGCCGCCGTCCATGCCGCAGCCGACGAGTCCGGCCGGACGCTCGACCTCACCCCCATGCAGTCGCTCCTGTCGGATCTCACGGTGCACGACGTCGTCGTCGATCGCATCGGCGACCTGAGGGCCGAGGGCTACCGCACCGCGCTGGTCACCAACAACGTGCGGGAAGGGGCCGCCGCCTGGCGGGCGATGATCGCCGTCGACGAC
This sequence comes from uncultured Acidimicrobiales bacterium, assembly GCA_963735395.1. Lineage (GTDB taxonomy): Bacteria > Actinomycetota > Acidimicrobiia > Acidimicrobiales > VFJN01 > ZC4RG19. Next base: position 101,728 of record CAVTKV010000009.1, read on the forward strand.
CTGTTCGACGTGGTCGTCGACAGCTCGGCCGTCGGCATGCGCAAACCGGATCCGGCGATCTTCACCCACACCCTCGACCTGCTGGGCGACATCGCGCCCGACTGCGCCGTGTTCCTCGACGACGTCGAGGGCAACCTGGCCGGCGCCCGGCTGGCGGGGCTCCACACGATCCTGGTGGGCGACCCGCCCGCCCCGGCGTTGGCCGAGCTGGACCTGCTGCTCGGGCGGGCCGAGCCCGCGGCGTGACCGACCAGCCGGGACGGCCCGGTGATCTGACAGGCTGAGCGGCCGATGTCCGAGGCCGCCGTCCCCCTCCCGGTCCCGGAGGAGCCCGCCCCCCGGGCGCCGGCCCCGCCCCGGTGGCAGGCCGACGTCGCCCTCGTGGTCGCGGCCTTCTTCTTCGGTACGACGTTCCTTGTCGTGAAGGACGCCGTCGAGCAGGCCGACCCGGTGCCGTTCATCGCCGTGCGCTTCCTGATCGCGGGCGCGGTGCTGGGGCTGCTGGGCCGGGGGCGGCGGGCCACGCCGGGCGAGTTGCGGCACGGCGTGGCGGCGGGCGTGGCGCTGCTGGCGGGGTACGTGCTCCAGACGATCGGCCTGCAATACACGTCGCCGTCCACCTCGGCGTTCATCACCTACCTGCTCGTGGTGTTCGTGCCGCTGCTGACCTTCCTCGCGCTGGGTCGGCACCCGCACCCGTTGACGCTGGTGGGGCTCGTCCTCGCCGTGGGCGGCCTGGTGCTGCTCACCGGGGGCGCCGACATGTCGTTCGGCCGCGGCGAGGTGCTGACCCTGGGGTGCGCGGTCGCCTTCGCCGCCCACATCGTCCTGATGGGTGAGACCGCCGCCCGCCACGACGCCATCCGCCTCACTTGTGTGCAGGTGACGACGGTGGGTCTGGCCTGCCTCGCCGCCGGTCTGGTCACCGGCGGCCTCGACATGCCGGCCGGCGCGTTCTGGGCCGCCGCCTTCACCGGCGTGTTCGCCACTGCGCTGGCCTTCTTCGCCATGGTGTGGGCCCAGCGGGTGGTCAGCCCGTCGCGAGCGGCGCTGATCCTGCTGCTGGAGCCGGTGTTCGCGGCGCTGCTCGCCTGGGCGACCGGCGAGTCGCTGACCGCGTCGGCCATGGCCGGCGGGGTGCTGATCCTGGCGGCGGTCGTGGTGGCCGAGGTGGTCCCGCCGTTCCTGGCGGCGCAGCGGGAGCGCCGGACGGGGGCCGGGACATACTGAGGGCCCCTGAGTGCCCCGAGCCGCACCCCGTGCGGACAGCCGGAACCGAGGACAGCGATGGCCGACGTGGCCGAGACGATCGAGCAGAGCGGCCGCCGCATCGGCCACCACGTCTGGGTGGAGATGCGCCTGTTCGAGACCGTGGGCCGCTGGTCGGGCACCGTGCCCGAGCCGCGTGCCCGGGCCCTGTTCGCCCGCCAGAGCCACCACCACGCCTGGCACGCCGAGCTGTGGCACGCCCTGCTGCCCGCCCTGCCCCACCTGGCCCCATCCCAGCTGGTCGCACCCGACGAGGCCGACGCCGAGATCGTCGCCACCCTCACCTCGCTCGACCACGACGACGAGGCCGCGGCCGACGACGGCACGGTCGCCCGGCTGAGCGCCCTCTACCGGGTGGCGTTCCCCCGCCTCCACGCCACCTACACCGACCACCTCGAGCACACCACGGTCGTGACCGACGGACCGACCGCACGGGCGCTGCGCCTCGCGCTCGCCGACCTGGCCGACGACCGGGCGGACGGCGAGGCCCTGATCGGGGCGCTGCTGTCCAACACCCCCATCCCGCCCACCTGACGGCGTGGCCCATCCGCACAATCGTGCACCCCGGCGCCGCCGGGCGGGCCGCTCAGCGCGACGAGGGCGTGCCGTCGATCTGGCAGATCAGGTCGGCGCGCATCGGCGGTGCCGGCTCGACCTCGCTGCTGACGCGCATGAAGGCCGTGAGCTCGAGCACGCACTCGAGATCGCTCCTCCCAGGGAGGAAGCCACCGTCGAGGATGTCGTCGGCGTCACGCCTGCTCAGGTCGAGAAACGTCATTCACCAGTACCAACGTCACGGAGCGTGTCGGGGATATGGCTGAGCGCGTTTCAGGGTGAAGAATCGACCGGTGCCCAGAGGGGTCAGACGACTGCGGGACGCTGGTCGAGGTGCCGGCGGAGCGCGGCCAGAGCCCGGTGTTGCAGCGCCTTGACCGCGCCCGCCCGCTTGTCGAGCAGCCGGGCGACCTCGTCGACGGACAGGTCGGCGACGACGCGCAGCAACACGACGTCGCGCTGATCGGGCGACAGCACCGCCACCAGCTCGCGCACGTGGTCGTGCGCCATCACCGCGAAGGCGTCCTCTTCGACGTCACCGCAGCCGATGCTGTCGTCGACGCCCATGTCGCCCTGCAGCTGGGGCTGCCGGTTGACGCGGCGGCGGTCGTCGATCATCCGGTGGTGGGCGATCGTGAAGAGCCACGAGCGAAACCCCTGGTCGTCACCCTCGAACGTGGCCAGGCTGCGGTGGACCTGGGCGAACACGTCGTTGGTCAGGCCGTCGGGGTCGCTGGCGCGATGCCAACGCAGGTACGACGCCACCTGTCCCGCCAGCAGCCGGTAGATGCGCTCGAACGCGCGGGGGCACCCGGCCCTCGCATCGTCGACGAGCAGAGCGAGAGACGGCGGTGGCCGTTGCGGGCCACCCGGCGCCGTCGTGGTCGGTTCGGTCCGTTGATCGGTGGACTGCACGCGGCGTCCTTCCCCCGGAGTCATCGCTGACCGTGAGTGCCAAGCACCCTCGAGCCTCCCCGGCGGCACCTTAGCGAACCGCGCGGGCCGTCGCCGGAGGACGCCCTCCGTGGCAGCACGGCGCGCCCGTCCGATCTGAAAGTCGACCGAAAGGTGGTCACTCTTGACCGCACCGGTATCCTTTAGCGCGCTCAGGCTTCCCGGTTGGGGACCCTGACGCATCGAGTCGACCGCCACCGTCTCGGGCACCGGCACGAGGCCATGCGGGGCTCCCCACGGACCGAGCAACACGCGAGAAGGACGTTACGTTGCCCAAGGAGCGCGTCGAGCGCGACGAGGAAGATCTCGTCCGGCTGTATCTCACAGACATAGGGCAGTATCCCCTGCTCACCAAGGACGATGAGGTCCGCCTTGCCCAAGCGATCGAGGCGGGCAATGCAGCCCGCGTCGATCTCGAGGCCGAGGGCAAGGCCCTGACTCCGGCGCGCAAGCGCGAGCTGCGACGGTCGTCGCGCGAAGGCGAGAACGCCGAGCGCACGTTCGTGCAGTCCAACCTTCGCCTGGTCGTGTCCATCGCCAAGAAGTACCAGGCATCGGGGCTGCCGCTGCTCGACCTCATCCAAGAGGGCAACCTCGGCCTCATGCACGCAGTCGAGAAGTTCGACTGGCGCAAGGGCTTCAAGTTCTCCACGTACGCCACCTGGTGGATCCGCCAGGCCATCACCCGCGGCATCGCCAACACCGGGCGCACCATCCGGCTGCCCGTCCACGCCGGCGACACGCTGGCCCGGCTGCAGAAGGCGCGCGCCCGCCTCGAGCTCAAGCTCGGGCGCCCGGCCACCCTCGCCGAGCTGTCGGCCGAGGTCGAGATGCCGGAAGACAAGGTGACCGAGGCTCTGCGCTTCGCCGCCGAGCCGCTGTCGCTGTCCGAGCCCCTGCGCGAGGACGGCGACGCCGAGTTGGGCGACGTGGTCGAGGACCGCTCGGCCGAGTCGCCGTTCGAGGTGGCCGCCACCGCGCTGCTGCCCGAGGAGATCAACCGGCTGCTCGCCCCGCTCGACGAGCGCGAGCGCGAGATCCTCAAGCTCCGCTTCGGCCTCGACCGCGGCGAGCCTCGCACGCTGGAAGAGGTCGGCGAGCACTTCAACCTGACGCGCGAGCGCATCCGCCAGATCGAGGCGCGGGCCATGTCGAAGCTGCGGCACCCGTCGTCCGACACCGGCGCCCGCGACCTGCTCGCGGTCTGACGCATCGCGTCGCCAGGCACGCGTCGTCGCCGCGCACGTCCAACCCCCGGTCGGCCCGGGATCAGCTCATGCCCGTGCGTTCGAGGATCTCGTCGAGCCGCAGCACGTCGTCGGTGGTGACCACTCCCACGAAGCGGTCCTCGCCGTCGACCACGGCCAGCACGTCGGTGTCGCCGCGCTCCATGGCGCCCACGGCGTCGCGCACCAGCCAGGTCGTGCGGCCCTGCGGTGCGTTGGTGCGGGCGATCGTGCGCACGTCGGTGGTCGCCCACGCCTCGCGGCGAACCGCCACCACTTCGTCGAGCACGGCAAGTCCCAGGTAGCGGTTGTTCTCGTCGACCACCGGCACCGACCGGCGGCGATGACCCACCAGGTGCACCGACAGGAACTCCTCGATGGTGGCGTCTGGCGGCACGGTGCGCACATCGGTGGAGATCACCGAGCTGATGGGCAGCTCGAAGCGCCGCTCCAGGTGGCCCAACCGCCCGGTGCGCTGGTTGAGCGCCACCGACGACGACTCGCCCAGCAGCAGCTGTGACGCGGCCGTGGCCAGCAACGCCGGCACCACGAACGACGGGCTGCCCGTCGTCTCGGCCACGAACATCACGCCCGCGAGCGGGGTGCGGTAACCGGCGCCCAGGAACGCGGCCATGCCCACCACGACGAGCAGGTCGGTGTCGGCCAGGCTGAGCGCGTCGCCCGCCAACCGACCGGTGAGCGCGCCGGTGACCACCAGCGGCACGAACAGGCCCCCCACCCCTCCGCCGCCGTAGGTCGCCATCACGGCCCCGACACGGACGACCAGGATGAACAGCACCACCCAGGCCCCGTTGCCCGGATCGGTCGCCCAGAGCACGACGTCGTAGCCCGGGCCCAGCGACAGCGGTGCGTCGGCCACGACATCGGACAGCCACGCCAGCACCGCCAGCGACGCACCGGCGACCGCGATGCGGGTGAACCACGGCTTGGCCTGGACGGCCGAGCCCCGGAGGACGCCGATGGCGGCGCTGAACAGCCGGGCGCCGACGCCGCACAGCAGGCCGACGAGCAGCGCACCACCCAGGTCGCGCCAGCCGAACGTGTGCGTGCCCGGCACCGGCAGGATCGGCTCGGTGCCGTCGACGAGGGCGAAGGTGACGTAGCTGGTGGCTGCGGCCACCATGGCGGGCAGCACGTTGCGGCGGGCCACGTCGGCCCGGTAAGGCACCTCGATGGCGAAGAGCGCACCCGTGGCCGGGGCCTTGAAGATGGCGGCGATGCCCGCCGCCGCGCCGGCGACCAGCAGCAGCTTGGCGTCCTCACGCGAGAAGAAGCGGGCGAACCGGCGTTGGACGGACGAGCCGATGACCGAGCCCGCGTAGATCGACGGGCCCTCGAGCCCGAGCGCGCCGCCGTATCCGATGGTCGCGATGCCGGCCATGACCCGACCCAGGACCGGGCGACTGTCGGGACGCTCCTCGCCCTGGTCGTGAAAGCTGCGGATGTATTCGTCGGCCGTCGACGGCGAGGCATCGCCACCGATCCAGCGCAGGCACAGGAGGGCGACCACCAGGCCCACCGTGGGAGCCAACACTTGGAACCAGAGCGGCCGCTCGAGGATCGTGGCCAGCAGGCCCTCGATCGTGATGCGCTCGATCGCTAGGACGGCCAGCCCCACCAGCACTCCGGTCACCGCCGCGAACAGCAGTGTCTGGTTGGAACGGCGACCGATGGCCCGCGCCTCTGCCTGCCGGTGAGTGGGCAGCAGGGAGCGCGACGCGAGCATGGGACGTGACATTAGAACGCGGCGGGCCCTCTGCTGGCAGGCGCCGCGCACCGGGTTCGCGACCTCACGCAACGCTGTCGGACGCGTGTCGTGTGACACATGCTGCGTCGAACGTCGCGGCGACGCCCGCTAGCATCGCCGCCATGAAGAAGCTTCTGCTGCTCGTCGTGATCGCTGCGCTCGCCACCATCGCCACGAAGAAGGTGCGGGCCGCCTGACCTTCGGCGGTGCCCCCGCTCCCACCGCACGGCCCCAGCGGCGCTGCGGTGTGGGCGGGGGTTGCCGTCGATCCCACAGCCAGCGGGCCGCCACCCCGGCGCCCACAGCCGCCAACAGGGCGCCGCCGCCCAGGGCGGCGTGCCGGGGGGCTGGCATCGATACCCGTTCGCGCAGCGGCACCCGGTGGGTGAAGCGGCGCACCTCCCAACCATTGCTCTTGGCCGCACGCAGTAGCTCGCGGTCGGGGTTGACCGCCACCGCGTGGCCCACCGCCTCGAGCATGGGCTTGTCGCTGGCCGAGTCGCTGTACCCGTACGACCTCGCAAGGTCGATGCCGTCGCGCTCGGCCACCGCGGCGATGGCCACCACCTTGTCCGGCCCGTAGCAGTACAGCTCGGTGCGACCCGTGTAACGCCCGTCGTCGTCGAGCTCTGCCCGGGTGGCGATGGCCTCGTCGACGCCCAGGTACTGCGCCAGCGGGGCCACGATCTCCTCGGGCGAGGCCGACACGATGAACACCTTGCGGCCCGCGGCCCGGTGCTCACGGATGAGCTCGAGCGCCTCGTCGTAGACGATCGGCTCGACCACGTCCACCAGCGTCTCGCGCACGATCTGGCCGATGACCGCCTGGTCCCAGCCTTTGGTGAGTCGCAGCACCGAGTCGCGCAGCTTGGCCAGCTTCTCCGGCGACGCACCGAACTGGGCGTACACGAGCTGTCCCCAGGCGGCGCGCAGGAGCATGCGCCGGGACAGCAGCCCGGCACGGTGCAGCGGGCCGCTGAACGCCACCATCGACGCCTTGGCGATCACCGTCTTGTCGAGGTCGAAGAAGGCCGCCTCCACGCCGGGCGACCCTATCGGCGCCTGCCCACGTGCGGCGCCGAGCCGGGCCGAAGGTGACAACAATCACCCCTTGATCACCCTCGGCTGATCTGAGTACGGTTGCCACCCTTCGCTGGTGCCCGGGGCCCACTCGATCCCCTACGGCAGGCCGTCGCGTCCGACGCTCCGTTCGTGACTGTTGCCCGTCGTGGAGGTACCCCGTGCTCGTCGCTCTCTGGTCGGCCAAGGGTGGTGTCGGCACCACCGTCGTCGCCGCCTCGCTCGCGCTCCAACTGGCCCAGGGCGATGTGCCCGGTGTCGTGCTGGCCGACCTCGCGGGCGATGCGCCGGCAGTACTGGGGCTGGCCGAGCCCGCGTCGCCGGGGCTGGCCGGCTGGCTGTCGGCCGGCCCCCGGGTGCCGGCCGATGCGCTCGCCCGCATCGAGGTCCACGCCGCCCCCGGCCTGGGGCTCCTGCCACGGGGCGCCGGCCACCTGCACCCGGGCCGGGCTGACGTGCTCGCCGCGCTGCTCGACGGTTCGCCCCGCACCACGGTGGTCGACTGCGGGCGCATAGGCGGTGCGGTCGTGGCCGCCGTCCTCGGCCGGGCCCACCACTCGCTGCTCGTGACGCGGCCCTGCTACGTCGCCCTGCGCCGCGCCTCGCAGGCGCCGCTGCGGCCCACCGGGGTCGTCGTCGTCAACGAGCCCGGGCGTGTGCTGTCGAGCGACGACGTCACGAGCGTGGTCAAGGCCCCGGTCGTGGCCCAGGTCGAGGTCGACCCCGCAGTCGCCCGCCTGGTCGACGCCGGGTTGCTCACCGGCCGCATGCCCCGTTCCCTGCACCCGCTGCGCGCGCGGCGGCCTGACGTGCCCGGGACACGATCCGCGCTCGGCCCGCCCGCGCTGCTGGACGTCCGCGTGCACGAGCAAGTGCTGGCCGGCACTACGCACGCCCCGCTCGACGACCCCGCCCTGACCGACCTGGTGCGCGCCGAGGCACCGCTCCTCGGCGCCCACGACGTCGCCGCCGTGGTGGCGCGCGTCCGGGCTCGCATCGGCGGCCTCGGCCCGCTGGAGCCCCTCCTCGCCGACTCCGCGGTCAGCGACGTGCTCATCAATGGCCCCGGGCCGGTGTGGGTCGAGCGCTCGGGCCGGCTCGAACGCACCGATGTGTGCCTCGACCGGGCCGGCATCGGCCTGCTCGTCGAGCGGGTGGTGGCACCGCTGGGCCTGCGCGCCGACAGGGCCACGCCCGTCATCGACGCCCGCCTGCCCGACGGGTCCCGGGTCCACGTGGTGCTGCCACCGCTGGCGGTCGACGGGCCTGTGGTCACCATCCGCCGCTTCTGGGCGGCCACGCTCCCGCTGACCTCGTTCTGTGCCGACGACGTGGCCGGCCTGCTGGCCGACGCCGTGTCCGCCGGCCTCAACCTGGTCGTGTCGGGCGGTACGGGCGCCGGCAAGACCACGCTCCTCAATGCCCTGTGCCACCACCTCCCCGCCGGCGAGCGCGTCGTGACGGTCGAAGACGCCGCCGAGCTCCGCCTGCCCGGCGAGCACGTCGTGCGCCTCGAGACACGGCCTCCTGCTCCCGACGGGCTGGCGGCCGTGGGCGTGCGCGAGTTGGTCCGGGCCGCGCTGCGCATGCGGCCCGACCGCATCGTGGTCGGCGAGGTCAGAGGCGCCGAGGCTCTCGACATGTTGCAGGCCATGAACACCGGCCATGGCGGCTGCCTGTCGACCTGTCACGCCAACGGGCCCGTCGACGCGCTGCGGCGCATCGAGACGATGGCGCTGCTCGGCGGCGCGGGTGTGCCGTTGGCCGCGGTGCGCAGCCAGATGCTGAGCGCCGTCGACCTGGTGGTGCACGTGGTGCGGAGCGCGGGCGCCGCGCGTCGGGTGGCTCACATCGCCGAGGTGATCGCGGGCGATGGCACCGAGGTCCGGGTTCGGGCGCTCACAGACGCCGGCCGTGTGGTCGGCACGTGGCAGCGCCCGGCCCGCCTGGCGGCTGCGTCCGCCGCCCCGGCCCCCGAAGGGCAGGCGGCATGACACTCACCATGCTGGTCGGCCTCGTCACGTCGGGCGTGGGCGCTGTCGCCGTCGCGCGCACACGAGCCCGGCGGCGCCTCCGCTCCCGCCTGGCCGCCCCGGCCACCCAGTCGGCGGCGCGCCCGGCCGGGGTGCCGGCGGCCATGGCTCTGGTCGGCGCAGCCGGCCTGGTCACCGCCGGGGTGGCGATCGGCCCCCACGCGGTCGCGGGGTTGGTGGCGGTGGCGGCCATCGGTCCCGTTCGGGCGCGACTCGTGCAACGGCTGGCGCGCCGACGCGAGCGCGAGCTCCAACTCCCCGCGGCGCTCGACCGACTGGCGGCGGCTCTGCGCTCCGGCGCCTCGCTGACCATGGCGCTCGACGAGGTCGGTGCGGCGCTCGAGCCGCCGATCGGCCCGGAGCTCGCCGCCCTGGCGCGCGAGGCCGGCCACGGGCGGCCTGTCCGCGACGTGCTCGACGGCTGGTCGTCCCGCCACGACGACCCGGGCACCCGGCTGGCCGCGTCGGCCATGGTCCTGGCCACCGTCGTCGGTTCCGCCCCGGCCCGCGCCATCGACGGGGTGGCCGCCACCGTACGCGAGCGGCTCGACCTGGCCGCCGAGCGGAGGGCGATGGCCGCCCAGGCGCGTACGAGCGCGCTCGTGCTGTCGGTGGCCCCGGTCGGCTTCGCCGCGCTGCTGGTGCTGGGCGACACGGCGGCGGCCGGTTTCCTGCTCGGCACGCCGGCCGGGTGGGCGTGCCTGGTCACGGGCCTCGGCCTCGACGCGGCCGGCGCCTGGTGGATGGCCCGACTCAGCCGGAGCGACGGATGGTGACCGTCGACAGCGCCGTCGGTCTGGTCCTCGGCATCGGGTGGGCGGTCGTCGCGGCCGCCGGCATGTCCGGCCGGATCCGCCGTAGCGCACGACGCCGGCCGGCCGCCTCGGCCGGCACGCATCCGTCGGCGAGAGCGGCGCGGCGCACCCCCGTCGTTGCGCTGGGGGCGGCCATCCGCGGGTTGGCGGGCGCGACCACGAGCGCGTCTGGGTCACCCGTGTCGGCCACGCCGGCGAGCAGCGACCAGCGGGCCGGCCGATCACGCCCCGCGCCCGGGGGTCCGCCCGAGCGGGCGCCGGCCGACGCCGCCCACCAAGCCGATCGCCGCACCGGTTGGGCGGCGCTGGCGAGCGCTGGCCTGCTGGTCGTGGCTCCGGGCCTGGCCGCGGCTCCGGTGGCCTGGGCGGCGGCCGCGCCCGTGCTGGCCGCACGTCGCGATGGCGCCCGTCACGAGGCCGGGCTGCACGACCAGTTGCCCGACGTGGTCGACCTGCTCGCGCTCACCGCCGCCGCGGGGTTGCCGGTGAGCGCCGCGCTCATGGCCATCGACGACCGGCCCGGTGGCCCGCTCGGTGCCGCGCTGTCCCGGGCGAGCGCCCATGTCCGCCACGGCGGCACCACGGCCGACGCGTTGGCCGCGCTGGCCACGGTCGGGCCCGCGGCACGGCCGCTGGTCGACACGCTCGTCCAGCACGACCGCTACGGCACGCCCCTCCTGCCCGCGCTGGAGCGAGTGGCGATCGAGGCGCGTGCCCGCCGCCGACGCCGTTCCGAAGAGGCTGCCCGGCGGCTGCCGGTGACCCTGCTGTTCCCCCTGGTCCTCACCACGTTCCCGGCGTTCGTCCTACTGACGGTCGTCCCGCTGCTGGCGGGATCACTCGGCTCGCTGAGCCTGTCACCCACCTGAAGCGCGGCCCCCGGGCCCGCCTGCCGAGGAGGCACACCCATGTCCCGACACACGATCCGCCGCGTCCGCGTCTCGTTCACCACGGCCGTGACGGGCCGGCTCGCCCGCCGCGGCGACCGCGGCCAGGCCACCGCCGAGTACGGGCTCGTGATCCTGGCCGCCGGCGGCATCGCCCTCGGCGTCATCGCCTGGGCCAGCGGCACCGGCAGCTTCACCGACATGTTCGAGGCGGTCATCGACAAGCTGTCCGAGTCGCTGTGAGGCACCGACGACGACCCGCCACCCGGCCCGACCAACGAGCCCACCCGCGCGCCCACCGGCCCTGTCGGCGGGACAACGGGCATGGCGAGCACGGCCAGGCCACGGTCGAGCTGGCGCTCATCCTGCCCCTGGTCGCGATGCTGCTGCTCGTCCTCGTGCAGGCGGCGGTGGTCGCCCGCGACCAGATCCTGGTCGCCCACGCCGCGCGTGAGGCCGTCCGGGCCGCTGCGGTCGACGACGACGTCGATGCGGCGCGCCGGGCGGCCGAGCAGGCGGGGCCCCTGGCCGCTGATCGCCTCGAGGTCGAGGTCACGGGCCGCGACGGGGTGGGCAGCCGGGTGCGGGTCGTCGTCCGCTACACACTCCCCACCCGCCTCCCGGTCGTCGGTCGGGCGCTCGACGACGTCACGCTCACGGCCACCGCCACCATGCGGGTCGAACGGTGACCAGCGCCACCGCGCCGGCCTCACCGATCGGCGTGAGCGTCGGCGCGGGGGACGCGTCGTCCACCCTCGGCGGTGATGAAGTCCTTCCCGACGAACGGCGAGGTCATGGCGCGCACCAGGGCGCTGTAGTTGAGCTCGAACGTGACCTCGGCCCCGACCGGCAGTCGATGGCCGCCGGTGCTCAACACGAGGTGGTCGCTGCTGGCGCCCAGCACGTCGATGCCCGCGGCGGGCCGCAGCCCGGACGGATCGGTGTCCTGGTGCCCGATCGCCACGATCGTCCGCAGCAGTTCGCCCCGCGCCGCGGGCGGTGGCGCCTCCCCGAACGCCGTCTGGGCGATCTCGCCCCAGGGCTCCGAGGGCTTGAGCTTCGACTCGATCACCTCGGCGACGAGCGTGATGGCATCGGTGTGCAGACCGTCGATCGGCTGGCGGTGCAGGGTCTCACGTCCGAGCAGGATGGATTCACCCAGGCGCAGGTCGTTGACCCGCCCGGTGGCGGCGCCGCTGAGCGCCCACTCGAGGTTGCCGGAGTTCCCCCCCGACACGACGCCCACGGTCAGCCCGAACGTCGCCTCGATCGAGCCCGCGAGCGCGGACAGCTCGCCCATGTTGTCGGCGTCGGGGGCCACGCCGTGCTGGCAGGCGAGGTTGGCACCGATGCCCTCGAGCACGATGGTCGGGAAGCGAAGCGTCTCCCGCACGACGCCCGCGAGGTCGGCGGGCATGATCCCCTCCCGCAGGTCGCCCAGCTCGACCATGAGCACGACCCGGTGCCTCCGCTCCGCCTCCCGGGCCGCGGTTGCGAGCCCGCTGATGACCTCGACCTCGGTGTTGAAGCTCACGTCTGCGTGCCTCACCACCCGGTCCACCTGGCTGAGCATCGGCGAGCGGATCAGGGTCATCGCCGCCAGCACGCCGGCACGGCGCATGGCCTCGATGTTCTCGATGCGCGAGTCGCCGAGCGAGCTCACGCCCGCCCGCAGCAGCGCGCTGGCGATCTCGGGCGAGCCGAGCGTCGCCTTCGTCACGCCGGTGACCGCGATGCCCCGATCCGACAGCCGCCCCACCAGCGTGCGGGCGTTGTGGTGGATCTTGTCGAGGTCGATCTCGAGCCGCGGCGCCGTCATCGTGCGCCGGCGGCGAGCTTCCCCTCCAGGTCCGGGAAGGCGGCGAAGACCATCTCCACCAGGCGGTCGGGAGATCGGGTCAACGCGTCGGTGGCGGGGATCCCGAGCTCGAGCTCGTACAGCGTGATGGCCGCGGTGACCTCGGCGTCGGTCATGTTCTCGTGGTTGATCGTGAGACCGATGACCGTGGTGTCGGCGAACGTCTCGATGAGGTTGATCTCGCTGGCCGGCGTCGGCATGGCCACGGTCCCGAAGTCGCCCAGGCGGGTCCGCCCCGGGGCGTGTTGCAGGACGACGCCGTCGGGCCGGCTCCCGCGCAGGATGAACGTCGAGGTCAGGTAGGCGGGGTGGCTCAGGGCGCCCTGGCCTTCGATGACGATCACGTCCGGGTCCTCGCCCTCGAACGCCTCGAGGACGGCGGCCTCCATCTCGCCCGAGCAGAACTGCGACGGGATGGCGTCGAGGGCGATGCCGTACCGGGCCCCCTGGATCAGGCCCGTCTGGCCGGTGCCGACCAGAACGGCCTTGAGCCCGCGATCGTTCAGGGCGCGGGTCAGGATCGTGGCGGTGGTGCGCTTGCCGATGGCGCCGTCGGTGCCCAGCACGGCGATGCGCGGGCAGGTCACATCGGCGATGCGGCCGCTGAACATCCGCAGGTCCTTCTTGGCACGGGGCCGCCGTACGTCGAGGATCGCCACGTTGTTCGCCGCGCTTGCCGCCGCGAGCTCCGGGTCGTCGTTGAGGAACTCGTGGAGGCCGTTGACGATGTTCATCCCCAGGCCGATGGCCTCCAACACGACCGTGCGCTCGTGCGGCGACAGCATCCCGCTCGACGGCGCCATGCCGAAGATGAAGTACCCGGGCACGCGCCCGGCGTGCGCGACCGCCTCGGCCAGGTCGCGGCAGACCGGGATCGCGTTCGGCTTCTCGCCCAGCACCACGCCGGCGTCGAGCCCCGCCTGCTCGCTGTCGATGACCGAGAGGATCTCGTACCTCTCCGAATGGCGGACCAGCCCGTTGGCGGTCTTGCCGTCGATGGCACCGAAGTTGGCTTCGCAGTAGACGACCGCGGTGGCCGGTCCGCCGGGTGCGGGGTCGGGCGCGTTCGACAGCGCGGACAGCGGGGCTCTTGACATCTTCGCTCCTCGAGGTGGGCTCAGAGGAGGCGACGGGAGAATGCCGGCCGGATGCGGCCGAGTGTCAACGAGAGGTCCCCACTAAGTCAGGCTTAGGCCACGGATGGTACCGCAGGCCGACGCCGGAACCTCGACCGGAGAACGGCGCGACGCGTGCGAACGCGCCGATGCGCGCCTCCTCACACCGGGTGGACGCCCTTGTGCGGGCGCACACCGCCGTCGAAGACGGGCGTCAGCCCCAGCAACCGCGACACGTCGACACCGTCGTCGAACGCGTCGCAGCCCTCGCGCCGGAACAGGCGGGCGGGCCCTGTGACCGTGGCGCGGTCGCCGCGCACCCGCAACCACGACCCCTCGTACATGGCGAGCACCGGGCAGTCGTTCTCCTCGAGGAACTCCTCGATGCGCTCTTCGCGGGTCTCGCCCATGTAGGTCGACAGGGGGTCGGCGTCGACGTAGTGGAGGTTGATCTGGAACGGCACCAGCCCGAGTGCGTCGAACCGCGGGGGCAGGCAGATCGGCATGTCGTTGGTCGTACGGATGGTGGGGCAGGCCACGTTGGTGCCGGCCGATGCGCCCATGTAGCGGGTCGCGCCGGCGCGCACCCGCTCTCCCAGCCCCTCGATCACGTCGAGCCCGTAGAGCGAGTCGAGCAGTCGGAAGGTGTTGCCGCCGCCCATCATCACCACGTCGGCGTCGAGGATGGCCCGGTCCGGAGCAGGGGAACGGTGGGCCGACGTGACCTCGATGCCGAGGCGGCCCAGCGCGGCGATCGCCCGGTCGGCGTAGTCGTCCCAGTCGGCCAGCGCGTAGGGGACGAACGTCACGCGCTCGCCGGCCGCCACGTCGACGAACGCCTCGGCCGCATGCGAGAACATCGCCTGGCCGTGGTTCATCGAGTTCGACAGCAGGAGGAGGTCCATGGTCACCGATCTGCTGCCCCGGAAGGGTGCTCCGGCTGCCGCCCGCACAGGCTACGACGCCGGGCGGGACACGCCCGAGGGCCGAGCGGATCGGTTCGGTGATCGGCCAGCTACCGGCCGACCTCGTCGAGGCCCTCGACGACGCCATGCGTCTGCACCTCGGCATCTGAACCCCCGGAGTCAGATCTGCGTGGAAACCGGACGAGGTCAGGCCAGGGCACGGCGGAGCAGGGACAGGGCCGCCGTCTTGTCGAGCGGGTCGTTGCCGTTACCGCACTTGGGCGACTGCACGCACGACGGGCAGCCGGTGGTGCACGGGCACGCCTCGATGACCGCCGCGGTGGCCCGCACGTGACGCTCCGCGGCCTCGTAGCCCAGCTCGGCCACCCCGGCACCACCCTGGTAGCCGTCGTAGATGACGATGGCGGGGCCGCCGATGTCGGCCTGGTGCAGGGTCGACACGCCGCCCACGTCCCACCGGTCGCAGATCGTGAACAGCGGCAGCACCCCGATGCCGGCGTGCTCGGCGGCGTGCAGTGCGCCGGGCGCATCACGCCGGTCGACGCCGGCGGCGGCCAGCAGCGACTCGGGCACCCGGTACCAGAACGCCCGGGTGGTGAGCGTCGACCGGGGCAGCTCCAACGGGGTGACGCCCAGCGACGCACCGGTGAGCGCGTCCTTGCGCTGGTAGCCGGTCACCTGCTGGTGGACCTCGACGGCACCCAGCCCCACCTCCAGCGCCCCGACCGGGCGGCGAGCCTCGCAGCTCGTCACCCGGATGTCGACGTCGGTGCGGGCCACCGTGTAGGTCGTGCCGTCGTCGGGCTCGACCACCGCGCACCGGCCGTCGAGGTCGAGCTCGACCACCCGCCAGGACTGGCCGGCGTGCAGGTACGAGGCGCCCGGGTGGGCCTGTTCGCAGGCGCGGGCCAGCTCGACGGTGCCCACGGCATCGCCATCCGCCGTGCGCAGGGCGACCTGGCCTCCTGCGCCCACCCGCAGCCCAACGCCATGGGAGGGCCACCCACCGGCCGAGTACAGCGCCTGGGGCCCGCGTCCCGCGCCCGCTCGTGCACCACCACCTGGTCGTCGACCGCCAGCCGGCACACGACCTCGTCGAGCAGGCCGGGCCAGTAGCGCTCGTCGGCGTGGGTGAGCGGCTTCTCGTGGGCGGCGCAGCGCAGGTGGGCGTCGGCCACGAACGGGTTGGCCGGGTTGATCACCACCGGCTCGGGTGGGCGGCCGACCAGCTCGTGCGGGTGGGCGGCCATCCATTGGTCGAGCTGGTCGGATCCGGCGACGAGCACGGCGGCCGACGGCCGGCCGGATCGCCCTGCCCGGCCCGCCTGCTGCCAGAACGAGGCGATCGTGCCGGGAAAGCCGTTGAGCACCACTGCGTCCAGCCCGCCCACGTCGATGCCCAGCTCGAGTGCGCTGGTGGCGACCACACCGTCGAGCCGCCCGCCGAACAGCTCGTCCTCGATCTCGCGGCGCTCGTCGGCCAGGTAGCCGCCGCGGTAGGCCTTGACCCGCCGCCGGGACCGCGCCGGCAGCCGCCGGCGCACGTCGGCCGCCACCACCTCGGTGGTGCGCCGGCTGCGGCAGAAGGCGATGGTCCGCTGTCCCGAGCGCACCAGCTCGGCCACCAGCCCGGCCGTCTCGCCGTTGGGCGACACCCGGGCGCCGGTCGCCTCGTCGAGCGGCGGCGGGTTCCACACCGCCACCAGCCGCTCGCTCTGCGGCGACCCGTCGTCGAGCACCGCCTCGACCGGCACGCCACACACCGCCGAGGCCAGCCGCTCGGGCTGGCCGATGGTCGCCGAGCAGCACACGAACGTGGGGTCGGCGCCGTAGTGGTTGGCCAACCGGCGGAGCCGCCGCAGCAGGTGCGCCACGTGCGACCCGAAGATGCCCCGGAAGGCGTGCAGCTCGTCGACCACGACGTAGCGCAACCGGCCGAGGAACGTCGCCCAACGGTCGTGATGGGGGAGGATGCCGCTGTGCAACATCTCGGGGTTGGTGAGCACCGACGGTGGCGTGCCGGCGGATCCAGGCCCGCTCCTGGGTGCCGGTGTCGCCGTCGTATGCCCCGGCCACGACGCCCGGGTAGTCGCGCCCGGCCAGGGCGCGGAGCTGGTCGTGGGCCAGCGCCTTGGTGGGGAAGATCAGCAGCGACGTGCCCCGGCGCACCGGGGCGGCGGCCGCCTCGGCCAGCGGCACCTGGTAGCAGAGCGACTTGCCCGACGCCGTGCCCGTGGCGACGACCACCGAGCGTCCGTTCCGGGCCAGGTCGATGGCCCGGGCCTGGTGGGCCCACAGCGAGTCGACGCCGATGCGGGCGGCGACGTCGGGCGGCAGCGGCCGGTCGAGCGTGCCGGTGCGGGCCGCCCGGGGCGGGATGCGGTGCACGTGCACCAGGGGCGAGGCCCACGCCGCGCCGGCGCCGTCGCGGTCGCCGCCCCCGTCGGATGCGGTCCCGCGGTCGCCGTCGGATGCGGTCCCGCCGGCCTCGGCGTGAGCGGCGAGACCGACCAGTCGTTCCGGCGACCCCGCCGCCCGCCCCGCGCCCGGTGGCGCGCCGGCACGCACCGCAAGGGCGGCCTGCAACGAGTCGAGCGGATCGACCGGATCGAAGGCGACGAGAGCCATGGCCGACGCTCAGGTTACGCCCGTGGAATTCCACGCGTGTAGCCCGATGTGCCGCGTGGCCCGACATGGCCGGAGCGGCGCACGCGCGACTTCCTGCGGCGCCGGGCGCGAGACACGCCCCGCTCACCGACCACGCCGCGTGGGGGCGGTAGTGTCAGCGCGCCATGGAGCTGCGTACCGAGGTGTCCGAGATCGCCGGGTGGACGGTCGTCAACGTCTACGGCGAGCTCGACGTCGCCACGTCGCCCCAGCTGCGCGAGCTCTTCATCCGCCTCGTGGGCGACGGGTCCAACCGCCTCGTCCTCGACCTCGAGGGCGTCGACTTCCTCGACTCCACGGGCCTGGGCACCATCATCGGCGGCCTGAAGCGGGCCCGTACCCACGGCGGGGACCTGCGCCTCGTCTCCACCCAGGCCCGCATCACCCGCCTGTTCGAGATCACCGGCCTCGACAAGGCGGTCCCCTTGCTGCCCACCCTCGACGCGGCTGTCGCCGGAGGCTGACCGGTGGCGGTCGTCGAGCTGGCGATCCCGGCCCGACCCTCCTATCTGTCGCTGGTTCGGCTCGTCGTCGACGCCGCCGTCGGCTCGCTGGCACCCGGCCTGACCGCGGCGCGGCTCGACGACCTGAAGATCGCCGTGACCGAGGCGTGCTCGAACGCCATCGAGGCGCACGAATCGATCTACGCCGACGGCCCGGTCGTGGTGCGCTGCCTGATCGACGACGACCACGTGACGGTCGAGGTGGTCGACCACGGTCGCGGCTTCGACCCCGACCGGGTCGAGACGCTGCCGGCCGCCACCGACCCCCGCCGCCTGCGCCACGAGAGCGGCCTCGGCATCCCCTTGATGCGCACGCTCACCGACGAGGTGGCGTTCACGCGGGCGGTCAACGGGACGACGGTCAGCCTGACCGTCCACCGACCACCGCCGCCCTGAGCCCGCCCGGCCGATCGCGCCAGGGGACCGCCGTGGCGGTCCCCTGGTGATGCCGATCAGCAGCAGGCCGGCGAGCCGTGACCGAGGGCTACCCCTCGGTCGTCTCGGTCGTGCTCGTGTCTCCCGAGCCGGATTCGATGCCGCACTCGTCCTGGAGGAAGGTGGACACCCGCTGGTTGGCCTCGGCGGCCGACGCGCCCAGCTCCTGGGCCTCGGCCACCGCGTCGGGATCTTCGATGTCGACCTCTGCCGTCTGGCGGCTGACCTCGAGCACGGTCTCGAAGTCGTCGGCGATCTCCTCGGGCGGGTCGAGGCCCTCGAGCGCCGCGATCACCTGGTCAGGGTCGCTGGCAGCCTCGGGATTCTCGCTGAACTGGTCGTCGAGCGCCTGGAACTCGGTGCAGAACTCCTCGGTCGTTCCCCCACCAGACGATTCGCCGCCGCTCTCGCCGCCGGTGCTCGCGGTGTCGTCGTCGCTGTCGCTGCATCCGGTGACGAGCAGCAGCCCGGCGGCCGCCAGTCCGATGAGGGTACGTCGCATGGAATGCCTCTTTCCGATCGGGGGTGCGCTCGGGGCCGCCCTACTCAGGCCCGCACGAACGAGACCGTGCCCTGAGGGCGCGGAAACGACGACCCTAGAGCATCCGCTGACAGGCCACCCCATCGCGGCGAACGTCGCTGTGCCACCCACCGCTGCGGCGCCGACCGCGCGCCGACATCACCCCGAGCCGTCGGTCAACCCGCACACGTCGCCGAGGTACGCCGCGACCACCGCGCCCGACATGCCCCACGTATCGAGCTCCTCCTGGCTCATGTCGGCGAGCGCGTTGCCCGACGGGTCGGACGCGACCGCCGCTTGCACCGTGAACAGGTTGGTCCACTCGTTGGCGATCTCGGCCGGAGGCGGGATGGCGGCCATCTGGTCGGCGAACGCCGCCTCGTCGACCGCGGCCGGGTCGTCCGCCCCCGGCGCCTGCAGGGCCTGGACGGCATCGCAGAACGCCTGGCTGCCCTCGCCTGTGAAGGTGCGGTCGACTCCCAGTTGCGTGGCGACCCCACCCGGGGCGCCCTCGGCGCCGGGCACGGGCTCGCCGTCGGGTGACTCGGCGGCGGGCGCGGTCGATGTGGTGGTCGTTCCGCCGCCCTGCGCGGCGTCCGCGCCGGCCTCGGCGTCGCGGTCCGACGGCGTGTCGGCCGAGTCGTCGTCACCTCCTCCGCCGCAGGCGGTGACGCCCGTGACCAGGACGAGCGCGAGCAACGTGAGCAGCGTGCGCCGGATCATGCGTTGTCCCCCCATGGTTGGACCGGTCTCTTCCTCCCCAGACCGGCCCACAAACCTACTGCAGGCCCGGGCTGCACCGCCCCGGGCCGGGACGGGCGGCGCGCCCGACCGGCGCAGGCCGGCGCGTGACACGGGAGAACGGGTTGCGGTGGCGCTGTAGCATCGCGCCGGCATGGCGCCCCGTCTTCCCTCTCGTGTGGCGCGTGCCGCTGCCCTGGCGGTGCCCGACGGCGGCGGGGCGGCACAGCTCGGCGTGGTCGCGTCGGGCACAGGGGGCGCCGCCGCGGTCGTCGACGCCGTCGTCGCCCGGTTGCACGGTCGCGGGGTGCCGGTCGTGCGCGTGTCCGGCCGGCGGCTCGAGGCCGACGAGGCCTTCGGGGCCGTCCGCGACCTCGTGCCCGCCCTTGGCGACCAGGCCGACGAGCGCGCCCGCCGCGATGCGCTGGTCGACCGGCTCACCGCCGAGGGCGCCGCGCTGGTGGTCGACGAGGCGCAGTGGCTCGACACCGGTTCGCTGCGGGTCGTCGTCGGCGTCGCCGAACGGTCGGCCGTGCGGAGCCTGAGCATCACGGTCGCCCACCGCCCCGTGCCCGGCGATGCCCTCATCGCGGCGTTGGATGCCGTCCTCGGCCGCAGCCAGCTGCTGGTTGCGCTCGGCCCACTGGACGAGTCCGAGGTCAGCGAGCTGTCGGCCATCATCCTCGACTCCGCGGTCGACGACCGGCTCGTCGACGCCGTCCACGACCAGACCCGGGGCATGCCCGAGCTGGTCGAGCTGCTGCTGTCGGCCTGGGCCGACTCCGGGACGGTCAGCGGCGGTCGGCTCACGGGCCCGCCCCCGCCGCCCGGCCCGTCGCTCGTGGCCGCGCTGCGGGCCCGGGTCGACGAGCTCGCGCCGGCCACGCGGACGGTGCTCGAAGCGCTCAGCGCCGGCGCCGACCTCGACGACCACCTACTCAGCGCCACCACCGACATCCCGCCGGACCGCCTGGGCGACGCCATCGACGACCTGCATGCCGCAGGCCTGGTGGTGCCAGGCACGGGCGACGTCGTGCCCCTCGTCGCCGCCGCGGCCGACGAGATGACGCCTGTGGCCGACCGACGCCGCTTCCACTCGCGGCTGGCGGCCGCGCTCGCCGAACGTCGGGCCCCGGCCACCCGCACGGGCGAGCACCTGGCGGCCGCAGGGGCGCAGGGTGTCGACGTCGCCGCCGCCTACGTGGCCGCGGGCGACGCCACCCTGACCGAGGCCCCCGAGCTGGCCATCGGCTGGTACGACCGCGCCATCGCCGCCGGCACCGCCGCCACCGAGATCGCCGCCCGCCGGGCCGAGGCCGCGGCGCTCAGCGGCGACGCCGTCACCGCCCTGCGCCTGGCCGACGAGGTGATCGCCGAGCCCGCCAGCGGGGAGCGGGAACGGGCGCTCGCGGTCGTCGCCGCCCTCCTCCCCGGCCGGGGGTTCTGGCGGCGTTCGTCGTCGGCCTACGCCGAGCTCGACGCCCTGGCGCGCGACCGGGTCGCATCAAGGGGTGGAGCCGGCCGCAATGCCGGTGCGTGGCCGCTGCTCGCCTCCATCGGCGCGGTGGCGACCGGCGGCCCCCTGCCCCGCCAAGGCGTCGAAGGTGCGGACAAGGACGGCGCCAACGGCACAGCCGGTGCCAGCGGCTTGGACGGTGTGGTGGACAGTGGGGCGGGCGCCGATGTGCCGGGCGGCGATGGGGCGGGCGTCGATGCGGCCCGGGGGGACGGCGTGGTCCCGGGCCTCGAGATCGAGTCCCTGCGCCTGACCCGCGAGGCCCTCGCCGCGTCCGCAGGGTCGGACGGGGGCCACCCGCTGGCCATGTTCCTCGAGGCGGCGGAGCTGCTCGAATCGGCGCACACCTCTCTCGTGCTGCCCACCACGCCCCACGCCATCGGGGCCACCGTGGCGCTGGCCCTCAACGAGCTGTCGACCGCGGAGCACCTGCTCGCCCGCGCTCGCGACCACGCGGTCGGCGGCGCGACGCTGCAGCACCATCACCGGCTCGGCCTGGGGTGGCTGGCCGTGCGCAGCGGCCGGTGGGCGGCGGCCCAAGCGGCGCTCGACGAGGTCGGCAGCGCCACGCTGGCGCCGCGCGAAGTGCTGACGGCGGCCGCCATCGAGGCGGGCCTGGCCCGCCGGTCGGGGGATCTCGCCCGGCTGGGCGACGCGTGGGCCCGGGCCGAGGGTGTGCTGCTGCGCCACCCGGCTGACCTGTTCTCGCTCGAGATCGTGGGCGAGCTGGCCATCGGGGCGTCCCGCCTGGGCCTGTGGGACCGAGTGGCACCCAAGGCGCGCGAGCTGGGCGACGTGGTGCGCTCGCTCGGCGAGCCCCCGCTGTGGCTGCTGCCCCTGCGGTGGATCGGCCTGCAGGTGGCGCTGGCCACCGACGACCACGAGGCGGCCGTGCGCCGCGCCGCCGAGGTCGAGGCGACCAAGCCTGTGCACCCCCGCCTCGGCGCTCTGGCCGACGCCGCCCGCACCTGGGTGGCGATCCTGGGCGGAACGGCCGATCCCGTCGCCGTGGCCGCGGCGGCCAGCGGGCTGTCGGGCCTGGGGCTCACCTGGGAGGCGTCGCGCCTCACCGGGCAGGCGGCCATCCGCTCGTCCGACCCCTCGGTCACCCGGGCGCTGCTCGAGCAGGCACGCGACCTCAAGGCCGCGCTGCCTGCCTCCGACCCTGCCGAGGCGGCGACCGCCGCCAGCGTGTTGTCGGAGCGCGAGCAGATGGTGGCTCAGTACATCGTCGACGGCCTCACCCACAAGGAGATCGGCGCCCAGCTCTACATCTCTCCCAAGACGGTCGAGCACCACGTGGCGAAGATCCGTCAGAAGCTCGGGGCGTCCACACGGGCCGAGATGCTGGCGGCCCTGCGTTCACACCTGGCGGGATGAGCCCGGGAGCCGCCGACCTCGCTGCGTCCTGACGTGGGGTTCTTTCGTCGATTTCACCACGGTGGGGACGGAATTGAGCGCTGAGAGCGGCGTCTGGCGCCGCATGCGTTACAGGTGTAACCTCAACGCAACCTCGTCAACAGCAGCGAGGGGGAGATCCGCTGGGAGATGCTGTGAGCTTGCGTCCCCAGGTGCGCTGGTCCGGTGGTCGGTCCCGTCCGCCCGCCTCGACCGTCGGGCCGGCGCACCTGAGCACGCAAGCTCGTCGTCGCAGCGACCGGTTGGTCAGCCGTCGACCTCTCGCCGTCCCTCGAGCGCCCGGCCCAGGGTCAGCTCGTCGGCGTACTCCAGGTCGCCGCCCACCGGCAGGCCGCTGGCGATGCGGGTCACCCGCAGACCCAATGGCTTGAGCAGGCGCGCCAGGTACATCGCCGTCGCCTCTCCCTCGAGGTTGGGGTTGGTGCACAGGATGATCTCGGCGATGCCCTCGCGCCCGAGCCGATCGAGCAGCTCGCGCACCCGCAACTGATCGGGGCCCACGCCATCGATGGGGCTGATCGCCCCCTGCAGCACGTGGTACCGACCGCTGAACTCGCCGGTCTTCTCGACGGCCACCAGGTCGCGTGGCTCCTCGACCACACACACCACCGTGGTGTCGCGGCGGCTGTCGGCGCAGATGCCGCACAGCTCGCCCTCGGCGACGTTGAAGCAGGTGCGACAGAACGACACCTTGTCCTTGACCTCGGCGATCGCTGTCGCCAGGCGCAGGGCATCCTGCTTGTCCAGCTTGAGCAGGTGGAACGCGATGCGCTGTGCCGACTTGGGGCCCACACCCGGCAGCCGTCCCAGCTCGTCGATCAGGTCCTGGACAGGACCGGCGTAGACCGCCATGCCCGCCTATCCGGGCTCGTCGGACGCGCCCGGGCCGCCGGAACCGGCGCCGCCGACGCCACCGGCGATCCCGCCGAGCATGTCGCCGAGGCCGCCGATGTCGAGACCGCCCAGCGCGCCCAGGGCCTCGCGCTGCAGGTCGGTGACCTTGACGCCGGCGTCGTGCAGGGCGGCGACGATCAGGTCCTGGAGCATCTCGATGTCGTCGGGGTCGACCACTTCGGGCGCCAGGCTCACGGAGGTGACCTCGCCGTTGCCGGTCATCTCGACGGTGACGACCCCGCCACCGGCGCTGCCCTCGACGACCTGCTGGGCCGCCTGCGCCTGGGCGCTGAACGCCTGCTGGGCCGATTCGAGCAGGCCCCCAAGGTCGCCGAGCTCCTGGGGGCTGTCGGGGCCGCCGACCACCTCGGGCACCTCGGGCTCGCGGGGAGTGTCGGGCGTGTCGGTCATTGGTCCTCCTCGAGCAGCTCGCCACCGCCGAACTCGCGCAGCAGCATGTCGACGCCGTTGGTGGCGACGTCGTCGGCGTCGCGCAGCTCGCTGGGGTCGATGTGTTCGTCGGTGTCGTCGACCGCGGGGCCTGGCGCGCCGCTCGGTGGCGGCGCGACGACCGGCGCGCCCGGCGACGAGCTGTCGGACCGGGCCGGGTCGCCCTCGACCAGGAAGGTCACCGGCAGGCGACGGCCGAACCGGGCGCCCAGCGCCTGCTCGACCTCGCGCCGGAACTCGTCGCATGCGTTCTGTTGCCAGGCGTTGGGTACGGCGAAGCGCAGCGCGCCGTCGGCCGGCTCGGCCCAGCGGCCGCCCCGCCACTTGCTGCGGATCTTGACCGGCAGGCCGGCCAGCACCCCGCCCGACCATGCGGCGTCGAGCTCGGCCACGGTGGGCAGCGCACCGGAGGGCGCCTCGTCGGTGGTGGCGCCGGGTCGGTGGGACGGCGCCGCCGGGGCGTCGGTTGCGGCCGCGCCCGTGGCGAGCGGACCCGGCGGCTCGTCGCCGGGTGCGCTGCCGGCCCGCGTCGGCGACGTGGCCGGTTCGGCGCCGCCCGTGGCTCGGCCGCGCCGCCCGCGGGCGACCGCGCCCAGCGTGGGCTGGCCCGACCCGCGCCCGGCCGGGACCGGCGCCGCCTGGGCCGTGTCGGCGACCGTCTCGCCACCACCGCGCGCGGTGGACAGGGCATCGCGGGCCGCCGCGGCACCCATCCCCACCCGTCCGTCGGCCGCGTCGGTCACCGGTGCTCGCGACGTGACGTGGGCCGGCGACTGGGACGACGGCACGCCACCGGCAGCTCCGGACGTTCCGGCGGCGCCCGCAGCACCGGATGCCCCGGCCGCGCCGGCCGGTCCCGGATCGTCGGCCGACCCGGCAGCCTCGGACGACCGGGCGGCACGGGCGGACCCCGCGGAACCGGACCCGCCGGGGCCCTCCGACCCGGCGGCACCCGCGGGCCCGGCGGAACGGGCCCGCGCGGACCCCGTGGAACGGGCCGGCTCGGAGCCGTCGGCCCGGGGGCTGGAGGCCCCACCCGCCGCGCCGGCAGGACCGGTCGGCGCCGTGCCGGATGCGACACCTCGCTCGAGGCGGTCGAGCCGCTCCAGGACGGCGTCCAGGGTGCGGTCGGCCGCCGGCTGGGTGAGCCTCACCAGCGCCACCTCGACGACGATGCGGGGATCGGGCTTGCGGGACAGCTCGACGAGTGCCTCGCCCAGCACGTCGAGCGCCCGGGTCAGGCCGGGGGCGCCGAGGCGCTCTCCCACCCGGGCCGCCCGCTCGCGCTCGGCGGGCGCCAGATGCTCGTCGGCGGCGCCCATGACCGACAGGAAGGCGTCGCGCAGCGCGGAGATGATCGCCTCGCCCAGCGAGCGCGGGTCCCGCCCCGAGGCCAGAGCGTCGGCGACGGCGACCAGCGCCTGGCCGGGGTCGCGCTCGCAGAGGGCGTCGAGGACGGCGTCGACGGGCTGGGACTCGTCGACCACCTCGCCCAGCGCGGCCACCTGGTCGAGCGCCGAGAGCGTGTCGCGCGCGGAGCCGCCCCCGCTACGGATGACATGGTCGATCGCCTGCTCGACCGCCGCTGCGTCGAGGCCGAGCCCGGCGTCGTCGATGACGTGGCGGACGTGGTCGGCCAGCAGGTCAGGCGGCAGGAGCCGGAACTCGAAGTGCTGGGTGCGGCTGCGGATGGTGGGCCGGACCTTTTGCGGATCGGTCGTCGCCAGCACGAACACGACGTGTGACGGCGGCTCCTCCAACGTCTTGAGCAGGGCGTTCTCCGCGCCCTGGCTGAGCATGTGCACCTCGTCGAGGATGATCACCTTGCGGTTGCCCGACGTGCCCAGGGGCACCCGCTCGAGCAGGTCGCGCATGTCGTCGACCTTGCTCTTGGACGCGGCGTCCTGCTCGAGCAGCCAGTCCGTGACCCGGCCCTCGGCCACGGCCACGCAACTCTCGCACTTGCCGCACGGCTCGCCGTCGACCGGCGCCGCGCAGTTGAGGACCTTGGCCAGGATGCGAGCGGTCGACGTCTTGCCGGTGCCACGCGGGCCGCTGAACAGGTAGGCGTGACCGACCCGGTCGTCGCGCACGGCGTTGCGCAACGCCTTGGTGATGTGATCCTGGCCGAGCACCTCGTCGAACCGCTGTGGCCGGTAGCGGCGGTAGAGCGACTGGTAGGTGGCCATCGCGGCGATGCTACCGGCGCCCGTCCCCACCCCGGAGCGAGAAGCAGTCGGTCCGCCGTGCGGTCACGCCCTGCACCGACGCACACCCCGCACCGTAGTGAGCCCGGAGGGCGAGGCGTTGAAAGTGCCGAGGGAGGCGGCGCCGCCAGGCGCCGCCTCGACCGAGGCAGAGAACAGCCCGTGACCCCAGGTGACGGCCAGGCGGTCTGCGGCACACCGCAGTTTCCGCTGAGAGCTGCTGCCTCCCGGCCCTGACTCGGTTCACGGGCTGCAGTTGCACAGGACCCGGCCGCCACCTGCGATCACGGGCAACGCACACGATAGCCTGTCGAGTCCTGGGTGCCACTGCCCCCGGTCGCCCAGCGGCCGGCCCGGCGCGGCGTCCCCGGAGGGATGCGAGAGCGGCCGAATCGGCACGCTTGGAAAGCGTGTGTGGGGCAACCCACCGTGGGTTCGAATCCCACTCCCTCCGCCCTGTGATGTCCCGAGACGTCCCGGACAGCCCGAACCCTCATTGGGGTTCGGGCTGTGGTGGTTTTGGTGGGGGTCCGGGTGGTTTGCCGGTGGGCTGGTAGTCGCGGGTGGGGTCGAGGGTGAGGTGGCGGAGGATCTCGCCGGTGGCGGCGTGGACGATGCGGATGTCCAGGTCAGCGATGAGCATCGCGACGGGGGTTCGGGCGTGGGTTCGTCCGACACCGATGTGGTGCAGTCGACCGTGGTGGCGGAGGGTGACCGAGCCGCTGTCGTCTACTCGGTCGTGGCGGACACGGTGGTGGGGGTCATCGACGTGGGGGCTTGGGCTGGCCTTGGGGCGGGCGCGGTAGATGATGGCGGGCGGGGCGTGATGAGGCAGTGATCGGTGCGGGCGTTGCTGGTTGTAGATGTCGACGAAGACGACGAGCAGGGCTTGGAGTTCGGCGATGGTGGCGGGTTGGGGTTGAGCGCGCAGCCAGGCCTTGAGGGTCTGTTGGAAGCGTTCGACCTTGCCGCAGGTGGTGGGGTGGTTGGGCCGGGAGTTCTTCTGGGTGACGCCCAGGCGGACCAGGGTGGCTTCGAAGGCGTTGCGGCCACCGTGGCCACCGGCCAGGCGGGTGGTGAAGACCATGCCGTTGTCGGTCAGCGTCACGCGGGTGGGCCGTGGCGCTCGACGGCGGCCAGGAAGGTGTCGACCACGATTGGGCCGGTGACCCGGACATGGGCGGTGACCGACAGGGCGTAGCGGGCGTGGTCGTCGAGCCAGGACAGGATCTCGCTGTCCTCGCCGGTGGACAGGGGGTAGTGGGTGAAGTCGGCCTGCCAGGTCTCATTGGGCTGGTCGGCTTGGAAGCGAACGTAAGAGGAGCGAGGGCGCTTTTGGGGTTGGGGCGTGACCAGACCGGCGCGGCGCAGGTAGCGGTGGATCGTGGTCGTTCCTACCCGCAGGCCGTGGCGGTGCTCGAGGATCCAAGCGATCGTGCCCGGGCCGCCATCACCGCAGGTCCGGACGGTTCCGCACCGTCCGGGCCCATAGCGCCTGACCTGGGATTTCGGTCCGGGACCGTTCCCGGCCGACTCGCGTGGCCCGGGGCGGTAGCTCCCAGCGTTGCTCCCAAGATCGACCAGGTCATTCCGAACCCTCGCGCTCGACGTCCGCGCAGGCGGTCGATGAGTGACTGTGCCGCCTTCCACAGTCGAGCCAGCACGCCCTCGATCCGGCGGGCCCACGTCTCGCTCAGGGGCCGGCGCGGGGCGGAAGAAGTCGGCCACTGCGGCGGCGATGTCGCGGCCGTGGTCCTCGCGGGGGCTCGGCCCCTGCTCGATCTGGATGCCGCCGCAGGGGCTGAGCCGGTTGACGATGTTGTCCGGGTCGTCGCCCCCGTAGAGCTCGGTCGGCAGCGCGACCCGGACGTGGAGCCGATCGGGGAGCACCGCCTGGATGGCCTGCCTGAGCCCCTCTTTCACGTCGGCGGGCGCCGTCCCCCCGATGAGCACCCCCGGTTCATCGTTGAAGCCGTGGAAGGCGACGGCATGGGCGAAGCGCCGGGACATCAGCGAGTTGAGCAGGGGGAAGCAGACCGGGTTGATATCCGTGGAGGTGATGTGCCAGCGAACGAAGGCGCCACCGTTCGACCCCCAGCCCTTGGCCCGCCACGCGCTGGCCAGCTGGGGGCCGAGGCGCTCGACCACCCGCTCGGCCTGCCCGTCGGTGTGCTCCTCGATGTCGCCACCGTGGGGGGCGATGACGATGAGGTGCGTTTGGGTGACATCGTCGTCGGCCAGCCGCTCAACCAGCTCACCGGCGTCTCTGGCCTTGTTGTCGGACAAGTCCGGATCGACGACCTTGGTGTCCAGGTCGCCCTCGAACTCCTCCTCCTCCCCGAGCCGCTGCCGGCCGCCGAGACCCATGCGCACGACTGACTCCGTCGTCTCGTGCAGCAGCTCGCTCACGGTGTAGAGCGCGAACTCGCCCTCGCGATGGACCCTCACCTGCCGGCCAGGCCCGCCGTCGAGGGACGCGAGGACTCTCGCCGCCGGTGCGCAGTGCTCGCGGCGGTCCTTGAGATCCTCCTGCGTGTCGAACGCCTTCTTCACGGACGTCGTTGCTGTGGCCATCACGGATCCCCCTCCGGTCCCTTCCTCAGCTTGCCTTCCACGAGCCGCGAGATCGCGGGATACCGCGTCAGCACAGCTCCCACGTCAACGGGTGGCACCAGGAGGAAGCGGACGTCGAGGGGGGCGCCGGCGTCGCTGCTCAGCAGGCAGTCCGGCGACGAGCGTTCGAGGTCGTGGATGCTGGCGCCGCCGAAGCAGCACGCGCAGGGAGTCGTTCGTCATCAGGGTGGCGTCGGGCGCTCGCCGTTGGTCTCGTCGTCCGGAAGGCGCCAGGTCTCCAAAGCGTCAGACCAGGGCTCGCGGTAGCGTGGTCATCGTCCGCCTGGCCGTCGAGAACTGCAGCGGCCCGCTTCGCGACCGACTGGGGGCGCCGGCCGAGCCGCCTCACGTAGCCGGCGGTCGTCGACGGCTTGGCGTGCCCCACGAACCGGGCGATGTCCTCGAGCGCCTCGTCGCCATCGACGAACAACGTCGTGACGACCGTCCGCCGCCCGGCATGCGTCCCGAGCTGACCGGTGATCCCCGCCGTCCTGGCGCCCTGCTTGACCACCTTGGCGACGGTCTGGCGCAGCACCAGACCGCCGATCGGTGTGGTGAACACGAGGCTGACCGCCTCCCCGTCGTAACGCACCACATCCCACCACGGCGATGCGGCCCGCTCCTGTGCCTGGGCCTCACGCCGCTTCGCAAGCAGCTCGACGACGGTGGGCATGAGCCAGTGCTCGCCCCGGGCACCATCGGTCTTGGGCGGTCCCAACTGCTGGCCCCGTCCGTCGACGTAGACCGAGGCCCGCCGCACCTGAGCCGTGCCGGCATCGAGATCGACGTCCTCCCACGCCAGGCCCAGCACCTCGGACACCCGCCACCCCTGCAGGAACAGCAACGCCACCGCGGCGCCGAGCCGATGATCTGCCACGGCCGCCAGCAACGCCCGGGTCTCGTCACGATCGAGCGCGACCCCGCCGGCGTCAGAGACCCGCAACGGCTTGACCGACCGCACCGGGTTCCCGACCAGCGCGCCCATCTTCACCGCCTCATCGACCACCTGAGCAAGCGTCTGACGATGGTGCCGGACGGTCCGCGGCGCCAACGTCCGGGCGAGCTTCGCCTGCCACTCCGTGACGACCCGGTAGTCGAGGTCGACCACAGGGAGCTCGCCCAACGTCGCCTTGATCTTGCGGACCCGATCCTCCGACTTGGCCCACGTCGAGGGTCGCACGGCGTGCCGGTGCACGTTGTGCAGCCACCAGTCCGCCAGCCCGCCAACCGTGCGCAGACGGCCGAGCTCAAGGCCGGCCTGCTCGTGGCGCTTCGCCCGCCGCTCGACGGCCTCCTGCTGCGTCTTGCCGGTGGCCTTGCGCGGCCGCTTCTCCCCCGGCACCCACCATGTCGCGCACCAGCGACCGTCCGCCTGCCGGTAGACCGACCCCTCCTTGTTGGCGGCCTTGCCGAACACCCGCACCCCCGTCGGGCGTGGCGACCCGCTTGCCCTTACGCCGCGCAGCCACAGCACCGCACCGCCCAGTTGCCGAAAGCCGGCCTACGCACTGAGACCTGCCACGTACTCGGTGATCGTGTGCTGCGACGGCACCGAGGTCGCCCGCCACCGCCGCTGCCTCGCCACGCCACCAGTCGCTGCTGGCCCCCGACCACGCCCGCATCCTGCGGGCCATGCGCGCCGAGGCCGCCATCGCGGCCCCCGTCGACACCGTCGTCGAGGAACGCGACCTGACCGTCTATGACCGCATCGGCGGAGTGGCGTGATGGCACACCACGCAACAAGCCCGCCGCCGATCTCGCCTATCTGTGCCGGGCGTTCAAGGCCCCGTCGCTGGCCACGGCCGTCGACCGGCTCGCCGAACGGGCCCGCACCGAGGGCTGGACCCATGAGGAGTTCCTCGCCGCCTGCCTCGAACGTGAGGTCGCCGCCCGCCAATCCAACGGCGGCGAGCTCCGCATCCGCGCCGCCCGGTTCCCGGCCCGCAAGACCCTCGAGGAGTTCGACTTCGACCACCAACGCTCCCTCAAACGCGACGTGATCGCCCACCTCGGCGCCCTCGACTTCGTCGACGGCCCGCGACAACGTCGTGTTCCTCGGCCCGCCCGGCACCGGCAAGACCCACCTCGCCATCGGCCTGTCGATCCGGGCCTGCCAAGCCGGCCACCGCGTCGCGTTCGCCACCGCCGCCGAATGGGTCGACCGTCTCGCCGCCGCCCACGCCGCCGGCCGACTCCACGACGAGCTCCGCCGGCTCGGCCGCTACCCGCTCCTCGTCATCGACGAAGTCGGCTACATCCCCTTCGAAGCCGAAGCCGCCAACCTGTTCTTCCAACTCGTCTCCGCCCGCTACGAACGCGCCTCGCGTGATCGTCACCTCCAACAAGCCCTTCGGCCGCTGGGGCGAAGTCTTCGGCGACCCCATCGTCGCCGCCGCCATGATCGACCGGCTCGTCCACCACGCCGAAGTCGTCGCCTCAAAGGCGACGGCAGTTGACACAGCGTTCGAGGTCGCTCGTCGTGCTGAGGACCAGCTCCGCGAGATGCCGGTTGATGCCGTCGAGGCGCTGGTCGTGACGGTCGACGGGTTCCGCGGGTTGCTCGGGGCCAGCCACACAGCGTCGCTGCTTCTGCTGGAGTCGATCGCCGGCCGGATGCGCGACGCCGACCGCCGTGAGGTCGAGTACACCGCCTTGGGACTCCATGAGCCGCGTGGCCATGGCCACGCGGCTGGTCGAGCTGGCCGAACGCTTCGGTGTGCCCGACCGGCAAGGCGGTGTCGAGATCCGGCTCGCCATCACCCAAGACGAGCTTGCGGGATGGACCGGCTGCTCGCGCGAGGCCGTCGGTAAAGCGTTGCAGGCCATGCGGGCCAGGGGTTGGGTGCGTACCGGCCGCCGCTCGATCGTGGTCGTCGACCCCGAGGGCCTGCGATCACGCGCCCGGGTCTGACCCCGTCTGCGTAGAAGTACCGGTTCGGCGTGCCGGTTGGTACCTGGAGCGCGGTGGCGGCTGGGAGCACCTTCGTCGGAGGGCAAGTGCTGCCCACGACGGAGGGACCAAGACATGAAGGCTGTGGACACCAAGCGTGAGGCGCTGGCGGTGACCGGACTGCTTGCCGAGGTGCGCGACAGGGACATCGACGAGATCGCCCGTCTGTGCGACGTGGTCCACGTCGACGCAGGCATGCGCCTGACCATGCAGGACACCCTGGGGCAGGAGTGTTTCGTCATCGCCGCCGGTACCGCGTCGGTGGCGGTCAACGGAGACGTGATCGCCACGGTCGGATCGCGCGACGTGGCCGGCGAGGTGTCGCTGCTCGACCACGGACTGCGCACGGCGACGGTTGTGGCCACCTCGCCCATGACGCTGCTCGTGTTCGCCCGGCGCGAGTTCCGGACCGTGATGGCCACCTACCCGCAGGTCGCCCGCCGCGTCGCGATCGGTCTCGGCGCTCGGCTGCGTCAGGCCGACGCCAGGGTCGCCGAGGTGCACCAGTGACCGCGCCGGCCCTCCTCGATCAGACACCCTCGAGCGCATCCAATCGACCCGACCGGATCGCTCCCGTGAAGGCCTGATAGTCCCGCTCGTTCTGATCGGCGTACCGCTCGGCGAAGTCGGTGATCGAGCGGTCGAACCGATCCTTCTTGCCCAGGTAGGCGGCGATCGCGATCGGGTCACCCGATCGCGCGTGGGCCCGCGCCAACGTCTGACCACAGACCCGTCCGTAGAACGTGAGTGCTTCCGGCGACATCGACTCGATGACCGCCGAGCCCTTCATGTCGCGCAGCTGGCGCCAGTACCGGTAGCGGTTTGGCTCCTCGGCCTTCGTCCAGCCGAGGAAGATGTCGCTCGCAGCCTGCATGATCCGCTGTCCCTGGACGACTCGCTCCCCGGCCTGCCTATAGCGGCTCTTCGGCAAGTGATCCTCCAGCACAGACGTGGTCGACTCCTTGACCTGCAGGAACAACGGATCCTGTTGATCGCGGCCCTCGAGCAGGACGATGAACGCCTCGGTGCCGACGCTCCCGACGCCCACGACCTTGCGGGCAACGTCGACCACCTCGAAGCGCTCGAGCAATTGGCGGCGATCGTCTTGCAGGGTCGCCCGGTAGGCGCGGAACTGCTCGTGGATCGTTTGCTCAATGTCGTCAGCGGATATGCCGCGGCTCGCGGCCATGTCATGCAATGGGACGACGATCGGTGGCTGGCTCACGATCCGATACTGACCGTCGACGAGCTCGGCGAGCTTCGACAGCGCCTGCAAGCTGTCGTGCGTACGCGCCTTCTCCACGATCTTCTCGGCACCCCGCTCATCGGTCTTCGCCTGCTGCTTCTTGCCGGCGCGCCTCATCGAGCGGACCGCCGTGCTGGCCGCCGTTGCCACATCTTGCTCCGACAGGCGGGCGTACCAAATGTCCATGGTGGACATCTCGGCGAACTCGGCCATCGCCTCTCGATACGCCCTGACCGACACGAGCGTCGCGTCGCGCGTATCCGCCTTGGCAAAGCCGTTGTTGCGGCCCGCGATCGTGAAGCTCGCCGCCATCCGCTTCACGTCGTACTCAAAGGGGCCAGGCAGCGTCTCGTCGAAATCGTTCAGGTCGAACAGCAGTGTTCGCTCGGGTGATGCGAACACACCGAAGTTCGAAAGATGCGCGTCACCGCAGAGCTGGGCGCCCAAACCGGCCCTCGGCGTGTCCTTCAGGTCGGTGGCCATGATCTTCGCCGCACCCCGGTAGAACGTGAACGGTGAGGCCATCATGCGCCCGTGGCGCACCGGCACCAGGTCGGGCGCACGGGTCAGGTTCTGCGCCTCGAGCAAGGCCACCGGGTCGGGACGATCCGCCGCCGGCATCCATCCCGTATGGCCCGAAGGAGAGACCAGCTTGCGCGCGGCCTTGCCCTGCGCTCTTCGTTCGTCGACGCTCGGATGCTGCACGAATGCTGACCGTGCACCTTCGGCTTTGTTACAGGCGAGTCCGATGACGCCCTCGACCATGGGGTTCGGGACCGACGATCCTGTACCCCCGAAGTCGCCATGCGACCATCGTCGAGGTGGACCGCGAGATTACCACGGGCTGGCCAGGGCGGTGGGCGGGGGCTCCGCTCCAACCAGTCGCACGACCAACGATGGCACGAACAGTGCTCAGCGCCCGGACCTGCGGGTCCGGCTGGCGTCGGTCCAGGGGTCGATCACCTCGATCCCGGTCCCGGCGACATCCCGAGTGTTGCGCGTCGCCAGCGTGGCCCCGTGGCTGCGACAGATCGCCGCGATCTGGGCGTCCGGGGCGCTGATCGGCCGCCCGCGGCGGTCGCGCGAGGCCACGATGTCCGCGTAGTGGCCCGCCGCCACAACGTCGAACGGCAGTATCCGCCCGCCGAAGTCCTGGTCGAGCAGACCCTCGACAGCGACGGACAGGGCCGTCCTCCGCTTGCCCTCGGGCAGTCGGGCGACGCCATACAGCAGCTCGGCGGCGGTGACAGCTGTGAGGTGGAGGCCGGAAGCCCCTTGCTCGTCGAGCCAGCCCACGACCGCTGGCTCAGGGCGTGCCCGCACCAACTCGGAGATGATGTTGGTGTCGAGGACGATCAATCGGCAAGGTCCGCAGCACGAGGCTGGTCAGACCGGTCCGGCAGGTCGAGCTGTACGTCGCCGAGGTCGGCGAACCGTCGGCGGATCCGGGTGCCGAGCCCGTGGCCGGCGGATCGTCGCGCCAGGGCGTCGCGCAGGATCGCCCGGGCCTCGGCCTCCATCGAGCGTCCGTTCTCTGCCGCCTGCACGCGCAACTGAGCCTTGATGTCGTCGTCGAGGTCCCTGACCGTGAGCGATGCCATCGCGCTCCTTTGCTCGCGTTGAAGGCAATGCTAGCAATCCGGGCGAACAGGACGTCGTCGCCGAGCCGGTAGCGTCGGCAGTCGTGGACCTCGACGCCGCCATGGGACTTGCCCTCGACGAAGCCGCTCTGGCGGTCGAGCACGCCGACGTGCCCGTGGGGGCGCTGGTGCTGCGCGACGGCGAGGTGATCGCCCAGCGGCACAACGAGCGCGAGCTCACGGGAGACCCCACCGCCCACGCCGAGGTGCTGGCGCTGCGCGACGCCGCCGAGGTGGCCGGCACCTGGCGCCTCGAGGGCACGACGATGGTCGTCACGCTCGAGCCGTGCCCGATGTGCGCCGGTGCGCTGCTGGCCGCCCGGGTCGACCAGGTGGTCTTCGCCGCAGCCGACCCCAAGGCCGGGGCCTGCGGCTCGCTCTACAACCTGTGCGCCGACCCCCGCCTCAACCACGAGGTCGAGGTGGTGGCGGGGCTGCGGGCCGACGAGTCCGCCGCTCTGCTGACCGGCTTCTTCGACGAGCTGCGGGGCTGACCCCACCGCCGGAAACGCTCAGCCGGCCACCGCCGCCGAGCCGGCGGCGTCGATGGCGTCGGCCGGGTCGGGGGCGTCACCCAGGTCGATCAGGACCGGTTCGTCGACGCGCGGCTCGGACCGCACCCCGGCGATCAGGCTGCCCCGGGCACCGCACCAGCAGTGCCAGTCGATCACCGGACCGTCGTCGGTGTTGCGCATCGACTCGACCCGCGACCAGTCGAGCAGGACCCGCGACTCGTGGATGTGGCAGTAGACCTCGATCATGGCGTGCTCCTCGCTCGATCTCGGTGGCGGACCCTCAGACCCGCCACCTCCGCCGGTACCGCGCCCGCCGGGCACGTCTGCGCCCGCGACCCAGCCGCACGAGCTCGCCGTCTCGCCGCAACTCACGTGCTCGCTCGTCCGCCCGGAACGGTTCGGTCGATTCCATGCGACCACCTCAGTCCAATTGCCAGTCCAGTTATGGACGTCATCGGAATTGGTATGTAGAGTGCCGTGCATGGCCCGGTCCGATCCATAGCCATTTCGGGGAGCATTGGTATGAGCAGTCCACTCGAGACGGTCCTCGGCCTGTGGTCCGAGGGCGCCGGTCCTCTGCACCGCAAGCTCAGCGACGCCCTCCGCGCGGCGGTCGAGCAAGGGCGGCTCCCGGCCGGCGAACGCCTGCCGTCAGAGCGCGACCTGGCCCTGCGGCTGGCTGTCAGCCGCAGCACGGTGGTCGCCGCCTACGACACGCTGCGGGCCGAGGGCGTGGTCGAGAGCCGCCAGGGCAGCGGCACGCGCATCCGCGGGCGGGCCGCCGGCGCGCGTGGACTGGTGGCGCCGTCGTTCACGGTCAGCCCCGTCTACCGCACGCTCATCGACGTGCGCGACGACGTGATCTCCCTCGCCTGCGCGACCTTCCCCGCTCACCCCCGCGTGGCCGAGGCGGCCACCGAGGTGGTGATGGAGGACGCCGAGAAGCTGCTGGCCCACCACGGCTACCTGCCCGCCGGCCTGCCGGCGCTACGCGAGGCGCTGGCCGACCGGCTGACCATGCTGGGCACACCCACCACGCCGGAGCAGATCGTCGTCACGACCGGGGCGCAGCAGGCCGTCAACCTGGCGGCGCAGATGCTGGTCGGGCCAGGCGACGAGGTGATCGTCGAGTCGCCCAGCTTCAGCGGCACGCTCGACGTCATCCGCACCCGGAGCGCCCAGGTCACCGTGGTACCCGTCGACGACGACGGAGTCGACGTGCGCGGCGTCAAGCGGGCGGTGGCCGAGGGCGCCCCGGCGGTCATCTACCTGATGCCGACCTACCACAACCCGACAGGCGCGCTGCTCGCCGCCAACCGGCGCCGCGACCTGGCCGAGCTCGTGGCCGAGCACGGCATCCCCCTGATCGAGGACAACGCGCTCGAGAACGCCCCGCTCGACGACGAGCGCCTGCCCCCCATCGCCGCCTTCGCCCCGCCCGACGCACCGGTGCTGACCGCCGGCTCGTTCAGCAAGGCGGCGTGGGGCGGACTGCGCGTGGGGTGGATGCGCGGCCCTGTCGGGCTCATCACCCGCATGACCGAGCTCAAGGCCATGAACGACCTGGGTTCGCCGCTGTTCGATCAGGCCGTGGCGGCCCGCATCGTCCCCCACCTCGAGGCCATGCGCGTCGACCACCGGGAGATGCTCAACCGCAACCTCGATCTGGTGTCGGACCTGCTCGCCGAGCTCCTGCCCGGCTGGCAATGGCGCCGGCCCAAGGGCGGTCCGTCGCTGTGGATCGAGCTGCCGTCGGGCAACGCCTCGGCTTACACGCAGGTGGCGCTGCGCTTCGGCGTCGAGGTCATCCCCGGCGACCAGATGTCGCCGACAGGCGACGACCGCCGCAAGCTGCGGCTGCCCTACACGGCCGAGCCTCCCGTGCTGGAGGAGACGATCCGCCGCCTGGCGCAGGCGTGGGAGGCCTACGCCCCTAGCGACGAGCCCCGCAGCACGCCCCGCCCCGTGGTGGTCTGACCAGCGGCTCCAGCCTGGTTCGCGGGCCCGGATCGCCTTTCGGAGGCACGCGGGCCCTCTGGTAGCGTCGACCTCGGAAGGTTGCCAGAGCGGACGAATGGGGCGGCCTCGAAAGCCGTTGTGGCCTCCGGGTCACCATGGGTTCGAATCCCATACCTTCCGCTCCTCCACGGCCCCGGCTCGCGCCGGGGTCGTGGCGCGTCCGGCATCCTTGAGTCGGGGGAACCTGCCGGGCGGCCCGTTCGTTTAGGCGCCATGAGCGACCCGCTGACGACGGTGACTCCGGAGCGGAGGTTGGGGGTGGTGCCAGAGCCCGAGGGGTTCGATCGGTTCTACCGGGCGCACGCCGACCCGCTGCGCCAGGCGCTGTGCCTGGCGCTCGGTGATGTCGAACTGGGCACCGAGGCGACCGACGAGGCCATGGCCCGGACATGCGAGCGCTGGGCCGAGGTGTCGGCCTACGCGAACCCCGCCGGGTGGGCGTACCGGGTCGGGCTCAACTGGGCCCGCAGCCGGCAACGCCGACGCCGCTGGCACGACGCGCGCCCGGTGCCCGACGTGCCGGTCCCGCCCGTGCCCGGCGACCCCGACCTGACCGTCGCGCTGGGCCGCCTGAGCGTCGACCAGCGCGCGGTGGTCGTGTGCCGCTACCTCCTCGACTGGTCGGTGGACGACACGGCGGCGTCGCTCGACATCCCGGTCGGGACGGTCAAGAGCCGTCTGGCCCGCGCCCTCGACCAACTGGCCCGTCACCTGGAGGTTCCCCGATGACCGCCGAGACCGACCTCGAGTCCCGCCTCCGCACCGGCCTCCGCGCCGCGGGCGAGGCCCTCCCCCCGGTCGAGCCGGCCGACCCGGCCAGGCCGGGTCGGTGGTCCGAACGTCCGGGCGGCCCTCACCTCCACCGCCGGCGACGTGCGTGGGTAGCCGGAGCCGCGGCCGCCGCGGTCGTGGCCGCGGCGGTGGGTGTCGGCGTCGCCTCCCTCGGCGGCGACGACGGTCCCGACGCCCCTGACCTCGAGGTCTCGCAGACACCGACGACGGGCCCCTCGACGACGGCAACGACCGTCCCCGACGCCGGGCCCGGGGTCGACCCGGCCGCCGGCAGCGCCGTCGTGGTCGGCACCGACCTGGTCAGCCTCGGTCCCGACGGTCAGCCCGGCGACACACTGCCGCTGGCGCCGCTGACCGACGTGCAGTCCGTCGTCTCCGACCGCCATGGCGGATGGATCGCCTGCGGCACGCCAGCCCAGGCCCCGATCGAGTCTCCGCCGGTGTCAGAGGGCGCGACCACGACCACCGGCATCGACCTGCCCTCCGAGACCGCGTTCGAGGCGCGTGACCCGAACTCCCCCGGCACGATGCCGTCCCTGCCCGACGTCGAGCCCCAACCGAGGACCCCGAACACGTACCGGTTCCGCGCCGGCCAGGATCCCGAGCCGCTGAGCGTCGACGTTCTCTGCGTGGCGGACTCGTTGGGGGTGACCGAGGTCGGCGGGCACGACGCGCTCGTCCACGTCTCGCCGGCCACGTTCAGCCTGAACCGACTCGACCTGGCGACCGGCGACGTCACCCCGCTAGCGATCGACCTCAGCTCGGGGCCCCGCAGCGCGGGCGTGGGCGGCGGCCGGCTGGCGATGGTCACCGACGCCGGGCTCGGCCTGTGGGACCTGGCCACGGGCGAGCCGCTCGCCGTGGCGCCGATCGACCTGCCGGTGCGCGCTGCCGATGCGACGAGCGGGCCGCTCACGTCGGACCTGGCGCTCTCGCCCGACGGCGCCACGCTCGCCGCGGTCGTCGGTGACCCCTCGGCGGGGACCGCGGAGGTGGTCGTCGCCGACCTGGCCACCGGGACGGAGCTGTTCCGCACGACCGTGGCCGCGTCCGTCGAGGGCGGCCAGTTGGCCTACGACGGCACGACCGTCGCGGTGGGCAACTTCTACGAAAGCAACGGCCCGGTCCACGTCTACGACCTGGCCACCGGGGCCGAGCGGACGGTCGACGTCCACGGCCTGCTCCCCTGACCCTCGCAGCGTCTCTGGCCCCGATCGGCCCCCACGTTCCCACCCGGGTTCGGCGACCTGGGTGGGAGCGTCGCGTTTGGCGGTCCGGCCGTGCGGCGTCGATGATCGCGGAGTCCGATCCCGGCCCAGAGAAGGAAGCCACCCGTGTCGTCGATCCGCTGGTTCAAGGTGATCGCCCTGGCCGAAGCCGTGTCGTACCTGGTGCTGCTCGCCGCCTCGGTGGCCAAGCGCGCCCTCGATGCCCCCGAGCTGGTGACGGTCGTCGGCCCCATCCACGGCGTCATATTCCTGGCCTACGTCGCGCTCGCCCTGTACGTGCGCGAGCGGCTGGGCTGGAACGGCTGGACCACGGTCATGGTCATCGTCGCCGCGGTGGTGCCCCTGGGCGGCCTGATCGTCGAGCGGCGGGTGCCGGACGACGTCGCCGTGGCCCCCGGTGCCGGTGCCGCGCCGGCGGCGACGCCGGCCGTGTCGACGACCGCGTCCGATACTCCGGCGTCGTAGGCGCGCCGCGCTCGCGGCGCCCGGGCGCACGGTCGGGGCCTGCTAGTGAAAGCGTCGCAGGCGCAGGCTGTTGCTGACGACGAACACGCTGGACCCCGCCATGGCCAGCCCGGCCAGCATGGGGTTGAGCAGTCCGGCGGCGGCCACCGGGATGGCGGCCACGTTGTAGGCGAACGCCCAGAACAGGTTGCCCCTGATGGTGCCGAGCGTGCGGCGCGACAGGCGGATGGCGTCCGGGGCCCTGCCCAGGTCGCCGCTCACCAGCGTCAGGTCGCTGGCCTCGATCGCCACGTCGGTGCCGGTGCCCATGGCCAGGCCCAGATCCGCCTGCGCCAGGGCGGCCGCGTCGTTGACGCCGTCCCCCACCATGGCCACGACCCGGCCCTCGTGCTGGAGCCGGGCGACCACGTCGACCTTGTCGGCCGGCAGGACCTCGGCCTCGACGCGGTCGATGCCCACGGCTGCCGCGACCGTGTGGGCGGTCGCCGCGTTGTCGCCCGTGAGCAGCACCGGATCGAGCCCGAGCCCGCGCAGCTCGCGCACGGCCGCGGCGCTGGTCGGCTTGGCCTCGTCGGCGACCACGAACACGGCTCGGGCCCGGCCGTCCCAGCCGGCGACGACCGCCGTGTTGCCGGCCGCCTCTGCGGCGTCAAGGGCGTCGGCCAGCACGCCGGGCAGGGCGAGTGCCCAATCGGCGAGCAGGGCGCTGCGCCCCACGACGACGCCGTGGCCCTCGACGACGCCCTCGACGCCCAGGCCCGTGCGGCTCTGGAACTCGTCGACCGGCGGCAGCGGCCCGACCTGCGCGGCCGCGCCGGCGGCGATGGCCCGGGCGATGGGATGCTCCGACGCCGCCTCGAGCGCTCCGGCCAGGCGCAGCGCCATGGCGACGTCGTCGTGCAGGGCCGCCGCGCGGCCTCGCGGGCATTGGCGGCCTCGTCGGCCGCGGTCGCCGTCGCGGGCGTCATCGGTCGATGGATCGGGGTGACCGGTCGCCGCGTCGGGGCCGACGGTGACCACGTCGACCAGGCGCATGGCACCGGTCGTGACCGTGCCGGTCTTGTCGAGCACGACCGTGTCGACACGCCTGGTCGACTCGAGCACCTCGGGTCCCCTGATCAGGATGCCGAGCTGCGCGCCCCGTCCCGTCCCCACCATGAGAGCCATCGGGGTGGCCAGGCCCAGGGCGCACGGGCAGGCGATGATGAGCACCGCGACGGCGGCCGCGAACGAGTCGGCGGCATCGTGCCCGCTGATCAGCCACCCGGCCAACGTGCCGGCCGCCAGAGCCAGGACGGCCGGGACGAACCACGCCGAGATGCGGTCGGCCAGCCGCTGCACCGGCGCCTTGCCCGTCTGGGCGCGCTCGACCAGCCGGCCGATCTGCGCCAGGGCCGTGTCGGCGCCGACGCCCGTGGCCTCGACCACCAGCCGCCCCCCGGCGTTGACCGTGGCCCCGACCACCTGGTCGCCAGGGCCGACCTCGACGGGCACGCTCTCGCCCGTCAGCAGCGACTGGTCGACGGACGACCAGCCGTCGACCACGACGCCGTCGGTGGCCACCTTCTCGCCGGGACGCACCACGAAGCGCATGCCGACGGCCAGGTCGGCGACGGCGATGCGGCGCTCGGCGCCGTCAG
Organism: uncultured Acidimicrobiales bacterium; assembly: GCA_963735395.1. Classification (GTDB taxonomy): domain Bacteria; phylum Actinomycetota; class Acidimicrobiia; order Acidimicrobiales; family VFJN01; genus ZC4RG19. Next base: position 142,675 of record CAVTKV010000009.1, read on the forward strand.
GCAGGAGCACGCTGACATCCTTGGCGCTCATGTCGAGCAGCGACTCGATGGCGGCGCCCGCCCGCCGCTTGGCCCTGGCCTCTGCGTAGCGGCCGGCCAGCAGGAACGCCGGCACGCCCGCGGCCACCTCGAGGTAGATCTGGCCCGACGCCTCGCCGGCGGCCGCGGTGAGCGTGAAGTCGTGGGTCATGCCCGGCACGCCCGCGTGGCCCCAGAACAGGGCGTAGATCGACCACCCGTAGGCGGCCAGCACCCCCAGAGAGACGAGCGTGTCCATGGTGGTGGCCCCGTGCCGCAGGTTGACGAGCGCGGCCCGGTGGAACGGCCACGCGCACCACAGAGCCACCGGCGAGGCGAGGGCGAAGCTGAGCCACATCCACTCGTCGAACTGGAGCGCGGGGATCATCGCCATGGCGACGACCGGCAGGCCCAGCACCACCGCCGTGACGAGGCGCTGCCGCAGGTCGACCAGCGCGGCGGGCTCCGGAGCGGAGGTCCCGGGCGCGGGTCCGCCGGTCGTCGCGGGGGTGCCGGGGGCGCGGGCGTTCCGGCGGACATCCGTGTCGCCTTCCGACACGTCGGAACGCCGGAACCGGTCGCCGAGGCCGCCGATGCCCAGCCCCTCGACCAGAGTCGAGGGAGGGGCCGGCGCCACCGGCTGGTCGAGAGGCGGGTGCGCAACCGGCGCCGCAAGGCCGGCCGGGTCGGCACAGGTCGGCCAGGTCGGCCTCGACCCGGTAGCCCAGGCGCTGGACCGCGGACACGAGGTCGTCCCGGGAGGCGGCGGTCGGGTCGAAGTCGACGCTCGCCCGCTCGGTCACGTAGTTGACCGTGGCGTCCACGCCGTCGAGGCCGTTGAGCGTGCGCTCGATGCGGGCGGCGCACGACGCGCACGTCATGCCCTCGATGGGCAGGTCGACGTGCGCGGGGGCCGGGATGTCGACGTGAGGAGCCGTCATGGGTGCAGCGACGAACCGGTCAGCTCTTGACCAGGCGCTCTATGGCCTTGGTCGCCTCGGTGACCTTGTCGCCGGCGTCGGGCGCGCCCGATGCCACGGCGTCGGTGACGCAGTGGTGCAGGTGCTCGTCGAGCAGGCCGACCGCCACGCTCTGGAGGGCGCTCGTGACGGCGGAGATCTGCGTCAGCACGTCGATGCAGTAGGTGTCCTCGTCGACGAGCCGCTGCAGGCCCCGGACCTGGCCTTCGATGCGGCGCAGGCGCCGGAGGTAGTCGTCCTTGGTCATCGTGTAACCAGCCACGTTCATACCCTAACGGGGTATCTGACCGATCACACGGTCGCGTAGGGTTGAGCCGTGCTCATCGGATCGCATGTCCCCCCGGCCGACCCGCTCGGCACGGCCGCCGCCGAAGGCGCCGACGTGGTGCAGATCTTCCTCGGCGACCCGCAGAGCTGGAAGAAGCCCAAGCCCCGCGACGACGCCGAGCAGCTCAAGGCGTCCGACGTGCCCATCTACGTGCACGCGCCCTACATCATCAACCTGGCGTCGCCCAACAACCGGGTGCGCATCCCGTCGCGCAAGGTGCTGCAGCAGTCGTGCGACGCCGCCGCGGAGATCGGGGCCCGGGCCGTCATCGTCCACGGCGGCCACGTCACCGCCGACGACGACCCCGACGCCGGGTTCGAGCGGTGGCGCAAGGGGCTCGACTCGCTCGAGACCGACGTGCCGATCTATCTCGAGAACACGGCGGGCGGCGACCACGCCATGGCCCGCCACTTCGACACGATCGGGCGCCTGTGGGACCACATCGGCGACAAGGGCATCGGGTTCTGCCTCGACACCTGCCACGCCTGGGCCGCGGGCGAGGCCCTGGTCGACGCGGTCGAACGCATCATCGGGATCACCGGTCGCATCGACCTGGTGCACTGCAACGACTCCAAGGACGATGCGGGCTCGGGTCGCGACCGCCACGCCAACCTGGGCACCGGCACCATCGACCCCGATGTGCTCGTGGCCGTGGTGTCGGCGGCCGGCGCCCCGGTCATCTGCGAGACCGCCGACGAGGGCCGCAAGGACGACATCGCCTTCCTCAAGTCCAACGTCGGCGCTTGAGCCCGCTCGTCGGCCGGCCCGAGGCAACAGCGATCGCACAGGTGTACTCGAGGCGGTAGCGGTCGGGGGCCGACCACCATCCCCTCGCCCTGACAGCGGCGACCACAGTTGCCTCGGTCGTGCGGCCGGATCGGGTCGGGTCGGGTCGTGCGGCCGGGTCGGGGGTCGGGCCGTGGCGATCGGGGTCAGGCCAGGCCCAGGGCGGCCGACTGGTCCTGGGCGACCCGGTCGACGTCGTCCCGCACCAGCGTGCGGTAGAGATCGGCGTACAAGCCGCCGGCGGCCAGCAGGTCGGCGTGGAGGCCGCGCTCGACGATGCGCCCCTCGTCCATGACCAGGATCTGGTCGGCGCTCGTGATCGTGGACAGCCGGTGGGCGATCACGATGCTCGTCCGGCCGGCGAGCGCCTGGGCCAACGCCCGCTGGATCGCCGCCTCGTTCTCGCTGTCGAGCTGGCTGGTCGCCTCGTCGAGGATCACGACGGCCGGGTCCTTGAGCAGCATGCGGGCGATGGCCAGGCGCTGCTTCTCGCCGCCCGACAGCCGGTAGCCCCGATCGCCGACGAGCGTGTCGTAGCCGTCGGGCAACCGGGCGATGACGTCGTGGATCTGCGCCGCCCGGGCCGCCTCGACCAGGTCGGCATCGGAGGCGTCGGGCCGGGCGTAGCGCAAGTTGTTGCCGACCGAGTCGTGGAACAGGTGCGGGTCCTGGGTGACGGCGCCAATCGCGGCGTGCAGGGAATCCTGGGTCACGTCACGGACGTCGAGACCGTCGATGCGCACGGCCCCGTCGGTCACGTCGTAGAGCCTGGGCACGAGCATCGACGCGGTCGTCTTGCCGCCGCCCGACGGACCGACCAGCGCCACGAGCTGCCCCGGCTCGATGGTGGCCGACACGCCGTGCAGCACCTCGCGCGCCGGCGAGCCTGCGCCGACATCGGCTGCGTCTCCGCCGACCACGCGGCCCACGTCGCCGTCTCGGGGCGCCTCCCCGCGCCCACGGGCAGCGTCGCGCCCACGGACGTCGCTGCGCCCGCCAAGCTGACCGGCCTCGTCGCCACCGGGGGCGTCGGCAGCGGGACTGCTGCTGCGCCCGTTGCCGTTGCCCGTCACCCGGCCCAGGCCGACGGTCGGGTCGAGCTCGAGCGTGGGCACGATGACCTTGTCCGGGTAGGTGAAGCGCACCCGGTCGAGCTCGATGCGACCCCGGGGGTCGACCAGGTCGACCGCGCCGGGCCGGTCGACGAGCGGCAGCGGCGCGTCGAGCACCTCGAACACCCGCTCGAACGACACCATGGCCGTGAGCAGGTCGACGTGCGCGTTGCTGAGCGCCGTGAGCGGCCCGTACAGGCGCGTGACGTAGGCGGCCAGGGCCACGAGCGTTCCCAGCGACAGGGTGCCGTTGATGACCTGCAGGCCGCCCACCCAGTAGACGGCCGCCGTGCCGATCGCCCCCACCAGCCCGAGGGCGATGAAGAACGTGCGTCCGTACAGCGCCGAGCGGATGCCGGTGCGGCGCACACCGTCGGCCCGCTCGGCGAACGACCGCTCCTCGTCGGACGTGCGGCCGAACAGCTTGACCAGGAGCGCGCCCGACACGTTGAACCGCTCGGTCATGGTCGCGTTCATCGACGCGTTCAGATCCATCTGCGTGCGGGTGATCGCCTGCAGGCGGCGGCCCACCCGCCTGGCCGGCACGATGAACAGCGGCAGCACGACGAGGGACAGCAACGTGAGACGCCACTCGAGCAGCGCCATGGCCGCCAGGGTCGTGACCAGGATGATCAGGTTGGACGCCACGCCGCCGATGGTCGTGGTCAAGGCCCGTTGGGCCCCGATGACGTCACTGTTGAGCCGGTTGGTGAGGGCCCCCGTCTGGGTGCGGGTGAAGAACGAGATGGGCATCCGCTGCACGTGGCCGAACACGGCCACCCGCAGGTCGTAGATGACGCCCTCGCCGATGCGGGCCGACAGCCAACGGTCGACGATGGCCAGCCCGGCGCCGGCCACCGCCGCGAGGACGGCCACCCCGGCGAGCAGGTGGAGCAGCGTGCTGTCGCCCTGGTCTCTGCCCCGGGGGATGGCCTCGTCGATGATCTGCCGGAATATGAGCGGCGGCACGAGCTGCACCAGGGCCACGGCGACGATGACGCCCAGGTAGCCGAGCAGCATCGCCCGGTACGGCCGGGCGAACCGCAGCACCCGCCGCACGACGTTCCAGTCGAAGCTCGCGTCGCCGAGCTGGCTCGGGTCGGCGCCGAGCATGCCGCCGCCCATGCGCGTGGCGCCGCCACCTCCTCCGACTCGAGCACCCATGGCCATGGGAGGGAGGGTAGGGCGATGCTCCGGCGATCACGCCGGCCGGGGTCGGGTCAGGCGGGGGCCCGGTGGCGGTCGGCGAGGAAGGGCAGGGCGGAGCGGACCTCGGCGACCCGGTCGGCGGTGACCTGGGCCACGAGCAGGGCCTCGGTGCCGGCGCCGGACGCCAGCGTCTCGCCCAGCGGGTCGACGATGGCGCTGTCGCCCGCGTACGCGAGCCGTCCGCCGGTGCCCACCCGGTTGCACCCCACGACGTAGGCCTGGTTCTCGATGGCACGGGCCCGCAGCAGTGCCGACCAGTGAGCGCGACGGGTGTCGGGCCAGTTGGCCACGCACAGGTAGAGGTCGGTGTCGGGGGCGACCGCCCACCAGTCGTCGGCGAACCGCAGGTCGTAGCAGACGAACAGGCTGATCCGCAGCCCTTCGACCTCGACCGTGACCCGCTCGGTCCCGGCCGAGAACCACCGGTCCTCGCCGCCGTGGGCGAAGCGGTGGATCTTGCGGTAGCGGTGCACCGTGCCGTCGGGGCCGGCCAGGACCAGCGTGTTGTACGGCGGCTCGCCATCGGTCGCCACCTCGGGGCAGGAACCGCACACCCACACCCCGTGGGCGGTGGCCTGATCGACCAGGAACTGCGACGACGGCCCGCCCTGGGGCTCCGCCGTGCGGTCCACCCGCATCGAGAAGCCGGTGGAGAACGTCTCCGACAGCACCACCAGGCGGGCACCCGCGGACGCCGCTGCCACCACCTGCGGCGCGAGCCGGGCGAAGTTGGCGGGCTTGTCCTCCCACACGATGTCGTGCTGCACGACGGCGACCTTCACAGCGCCACCTCACGGGATCCGCCGCGTCCCCCGAGCTTGCCCAACCGGGCCACGGCGTCACGCAGCACCTCGGTGCGCTTGGCGAACGAGAACCGCACCAGGTGCCGTCCCGTCGCCGCATCGGCGTAGAACACCTGGTTGGGCACCGCGACCACCCCGCACAGCTCGGGCAGCGAGCGGCAGAACGCCATGCCATCGCCGTCGGGGCGCAGTGGCCGGATGTCGACGGTCACGAAGTAGGTCCCCTGCGGCCGGAACACTTTGAACCCGGCGTCCTCGAGCCCTGCGCACAGCTCGTCGCGCTTGGCGGACAGGTCGGTCGCCAGGTCGGAGAAGTACGCGTCGGGCAGGTCGAGGCCCACCGCGATGGCGGGTTGGAAGGGACCGCCGCTCACGTAGGTGAGGAACTGCTTGGCCGTGGTCACCGCGGTGACCAGGGCGGGCGGTGCGCACAGCCAGCCGATCTTCCAGCCGGTGGTGTTGAACGTCTTGCCGCCGGACGAGATCGTGACCGTCCGCTCGCGCATCCCGGGGAGCGTGGCCAAGGGGATGTGCTCGTGGCGATCGAAGGTCAGGTGCTCGTAGACCTCGTCGGTGACGACGACCAGGTCGTGCTCGATCGCCACCGCAGCGACGGCCTCGAGCTCGGCCCGGTCGAGCACGGTGCCGGTCGGGTTGTGAGGCGAGTTGACGAGCAGCAGCCGGGTACGGGGCGTGATCGCGGCCCGCAGGGCGTCGACGTCGAGCCGGTAGCCGGGAGGCCGGAGCGTGACGAACACCGGCGTGGCGCCGGCCATGGCGATGGACGCCTGGTAGCTGTCGTAGGTGGGCTCGAGCACCACGACCTCGTCGCCCGGCTCGCACAGGGCCAGGCAGGCGGCGGCGATGGCCTCGGTGGCGCCGGCGGTGACGAGCACCTCGGTGTCGGGGTCGTACCGGAGCCCGTACCACCGCTGCTGGTGGCGGGCGATGGCCTCGCGCAGCGCCGGGACGCCCCGCCCGGGCGGGTACTGGTTGTGCCCGGACCGGATGGCCCCGACCGCCGCGTCGAGCACCTGCGGCGGGCCGTCGTAGTCGGGGAACCCCTGGCCCAGGTTGATGGCGCCCGTCCGCACGGCGAGCGCCGACATCTCGGCGAAGATCGTGGTGCCGAACCCCTGGAGCCGGCTCGTCAGATAGGGCACGCGGTCGCGATCGGCCATGGCGACGCCGAGCGTACGGCAGGCCCGGGTCGCTCACTCCGCGATGCGACGTCGACGGGACCGCCGGCCACGTGGCGCTCGGGATCGACGTCGACGACGTGTTCCCGGCGAGTCGATTTCTGACGATGCGTCAGATAGTTTCTCTCGGCGTGGACCTGAGGGACAGCGCCGAGGACCGGTCGTTCCGCGACGGGGTGCGCTCGTTCCTCGAGGACAGCCTGCGCAGCGACTTCTCGGTGGTGCGGGGACGGGGCGGCCCCGGCGACGAGCACGCGCTGTTCGACGAGCGGCTGGCCTGGGAGCGGCACCTGGGTGCGCACGGCTGGACGTGCGTCGGCTGGCCCAAGGAGCACGGCGGCCGCGGCCTCTCGCTGCGGCGCCACGTCATCTACTACGAGGAGTACGCCCGGGCGCAGGGCCCCGGCCGGCTGGGCCACATCGGCGAGGGGCTGCTCGGCCCCACGATCATCGCCTTCGGAACCCCCGCCCAGCAGCAACGCTTCCTGCCGCCGATCGTGGCGGGCGACGAGCTGTGGTGCCAGGGCTACTCCGAGCCCAACGCCGGCAGCGACCTGGCCAACATCGCCACCCGGGCCGAGCGCGACGGCGACGAGTGGGCCGTCCGCGGCCAGAAGGTGTGGACGTCGCTCGCCCACTGGGCCGACTGGTGCTTCGTGCTCGCCCGCACGTCCCGCGACGCCGACCCGCAGCGCAAGCACCGCGGCATCTCCTACCTGCTGGTGCCGATGCGCCAGGACGGCATCGAGATCCGACCGATCGTGCAGCTCACCGGCGACAGCGAGTTCAACGAGGTGTTCTTCGACGGCGCCCGCACCGCGGCCGACAACGTGGTCGGCGAGGTCGACGAGGGCTGGAAGGTGGCCATGGGCACCCTCGCCTTCGAGCGCGGTGCGTCGACCCTGGGCCAGCAGCTCAACTTCCGCAACGAGCTCGACGCCGTCACCCATGCCGCCCGCCGCAACGGCAGCGCCGACGATCCGGTCATGCGCCAGCGGCTCGCCCGGGCCCACATCGGGCTCGAGATCATGCGGCTCAACGCCCTGCGCACGCTGTCGGGCACCGGGTCCGGGGCGCTCGGCCGCGAGGCGCTGATCGGCAAGCTCTACTGGGCCACGTTCCACCGGGGGCTCGGCGAGCTGGCCATGGACGTGCTCGGCGCCGACGCCACGGTCTGCGGCGAGGCGGTCGACGGCGGGGGGTACGACCCCGACGCCTTCCAGCGCCTGTTCCTGTTCAGCCGGTCCGACACCATCTACGCCGGGTCCAACCAGATCCAGCGCAACATCATCGGCGAGCGGGCGCTCGGCCTGCCCAAGGAGCCACGGATGGCGACAGACAGCCAGGAGCCACGGATGGCGACAGACAGCCAGGAGCCACGGATGGCGACAGACAGCCAGGAGCCACGGTGACACCTCCCCTTCCTGTCGAACCGGCCGGGCACGACCTGTTGACCGGCAAGATCGCCGTCGTCACCGCCGCGGCCGGCACGGGCATCGGGTCGGCCACCGCCCGACGGCTGCTGGCCGAGGGGGCGACGGTCGTGGTCAGCGACGCCCACGAGCGCCGGCTGAAGGAGACCGCCGCCGAGCTCGCGGGCACCGCCCGGGCCGACGGCTCCGCCAGCGACGAGCCGCTGGCCGTGGCGTGCGACGTCACCGACGAGGGTCAGGTGCAGGCGCTGTTCGCCGCCGCGGTCGAGGCTCACGGGCGCATCGACGTCGTGGTGAACAACGCCGGCCTGGGCGGCACCGCCGACATCGTCGACATGACCGACGAGCAGTGGGACAAGGTCATCGACGTCACGCTCACCGGCACGCTGCGCTGCACCCGGGCGGCGCTGCGGATCCTCAACCCGCAGGGCTCCGGCGTGATCGTGAACAACGCCTCGGTGCTCGGCTGGCGGGCCCAGGCCGGCCAGGCCCACTACGCGGCGGCCAAGGCAGGCGTGATGGCGCTCACCCGCAGCGCGGCCATCGAGGCGGCGCCGCACGGCGTGCGCGTCAACGCCGTGGCACCCAGCCTGGCCATGCACCCGTTCCTGGCCAAGGTCACGAGCGACGAGCTGCTCGACGAGCTGGCGCAGCGCGAGGCGTTCGGCCGCCCGGCCGAGCCCTGGGAGATCGCCACGGTGATCGCGTTCCTCGCCAGCGACTACTCGACGTACATGACGGGCGAGGTGGTGAGCGTCAGCTCGCAGCACCCGTGACGAGAGGGTCCGACTGTTCTGGCGTCGCTCAGTGCCGACCCGGCGCGTGGGCACCGCCAGATCCGACGGGCCACCGCTAAGGCTGACCGACGTCCGCGAATCGGCGTCTCCCAATGCTGACGGGGCCACCAGGAGACGCCAGATCCAGCGGCAACCGACGACGGGAGCATGACGATGGCGCAGACGGTGTTGGAGTCGCTCGACGAGGTGCGAGCGGCGGTGGGGACCTCGCTCGGCACGAGCGAGTGGATCGAGGTGACCCAGGAGCAGGTGGACCGGTTCGCCGAGGCGACCGGCGACCACCAGCGGATCCACGTCGACGTCGACCGGGCGACCAGGGAGAGCCCGTTCGGCGGGCCCACCGGGCCCGAGCGACCCGGCGGCGCAGCCGCAGGGAGCGGGGAACATCGGCGCGTAGCCCACGGGTACCTCACCCTGTCCCTCTCGAATCTGGTGCTGCCCCAGGTGCTCGAGGTGCGAGGCGTGTCGCTGGGCGTCAACTACGGCACGGGCAAGGTGCGGTTCCCTGCCCCGGTGCCCGTGGGCAGCCGGGTGCGGGGCACGGCGCAGCTGGTGGCCTGCGACGACGTGGTCGGCGGGGTGCAGACCACCATCGTGATCACCATGGAGATCGAGGGCGGCGCCAAGCCGGCGTGCGTGGTCGAGTCGCTCAGCCGCTGGCTGGTGTGAGCTGGTCAGCGGCCTCGCCGTCGCCCTTGCCCGGTGAGTCGTCGCCGTTGCCCGAGGACGTGCCCGAACCGTCGGCCCCGGCCAAGCCGTCAGCGGACGGATCCGGCGTCCGGGCCAGGAGCGAGCGGACGATCAGCACCAGCGACACGCCCGCCAGCAGGTAGGCGCCGGCACCGGCGACGAAGGTGACGGTGATGCCGAAGAACATCGCCGCCAGCGCGCCCAGCACCGAGGCGACCACCGACATGGCTCCGTTGATGCCCCACAGGAACGCGGTGGGGGCGTCGTCGTCGGTCGCGGCCGCCCGCATGCCGATCGAGAACGGCATGCCCATGAGCAGAGCCAGCGGTGCCAGCACCCCCACCGAAGCGGCGATGCGCACGGGCGTGGTCGACCCGGCGAACGACGAGATGACGGGCTCGGTCAGCAGGCCGAACACCACCAGCATTGCGAGCAGCGCGCCCACGGGCGCGAGCAGCGAGCGAGGCCGGTCGGGATCGGTCAGCCGCTCGATCGCCATGCTGCCGAGACCGCTGAACAGCAGCACCGTGAACAGCACCACCGTCAGCGCGTAGGTGGGGTGCCCGAGGAACGTGCTCAGCCGTTGGAGCTGCGAGAACTCGATGAGCATGAAGCCCAGGCCGATGCTGGCGAAGTAGCCGTAGAACGGGATGCGGCCCCGGTGGCGGGTGCTGCGCCCCATGGCCACCAGCGGCCCACCGATGCACACCGCGGCCAGCGCCAGCACGACGACGGCGAGCAGGCTCAGCACCAGCACCGGCCGGAACACCAGGTTGTCGGCCAGCCCGCCGCCGCTGAGGAACGTGTCGATCTTGGCCATCTGGAAGAAGAAGGGCCGGTCGTCTGTGGGCGGTCGCAGATCCTCGTCGAACTGGGCGATGCCCGGCCCCGGCCCGCCGGGGGCGACGATGTCGGCGAACCGCTCGTCGGTCACCTCGGTGGGCGTCAGGATCGGGCGGAAGCCCATGAAGTCGGCAGTGTCGGCGATGGTGTCGAGGGTCTCGTCGGTGAACGGGTCGGGGCTGACCAGGAAGGTGGCCGCCGAGGTGCCGAAGCCGTTGACCGGGCCCTCGTAGATGAGCACGTGGTCGCGCGGGTCGTCGACGCCGTGGCGGTCGAGCACCTCGGACGCCAGCGACGCCGTGCGGAACGCCTCGAACGGCTCGCTGAAGGACGGCATCTCGTACCAGCGCGACACCGACAGGATGCCGCCGGGCTCGAGGCGATCGAAGAAGGTCTCCCAGCCGTCCGTCGTGTACAGCGAGTTCTCGGTGAGGGCGAAGGCCCCGGCCGAGCTGGCCGCCCACGTGTCGATCATCGAGATCTGGATCTGGTCGTAGGTCTCGTCGGTGCGGGTGAGCCAGCTGCGGGCCTCGTCGTTGATCAGGTCGACCCGGGGGTCCTGGTCGATGTGGCCGGAGAACTCGCCGAACTGCCCGGTGAGCAGGTCGATGATGCTGTTGTTGATCTCGATGCCGGTGACGTGCTCGCACCCGAACTCGAGCGACGACAGCACGTCGCGCCCGCCGCCCACGCCGATGGTGGCGGTGCGGCAGTCGCCCTCGTGCGCGTAGTACCCCAGGTTGGTGATGTCGTAGCGCAGGAAGTCGGTCTCGGACGCGTCGCCCGTCCAGCCCATGATCGAGGTGCTGGCCGTGCCGTCGATGACGAGCGACAGGTCCTGCACCCGGGTGCCGGCGGGGAGGCGGCTGCTGGCGCCGTAGCCACCGGCGGGCACCCAGGCGTCCTCGTCGCCGTCGACGGTCACGCGGGAGAAGGCGTTCCAGCGGTCGACGCGGTGCAGCGGGTCCTTGGTCTCCTTGGCCCACACGATGCGGATGAACGGGTTGCCCTGGTCGTGCCGGTAGGCGTTGCCGCCGGCCACCAGGGCCAGCGAGGCCACGCACGCCACCGACACGACCTTGCCGGCCCGCAGGCCGGCGTCGACGGCGAACAGCAGCGAACCCGCGCAGGCGAGGGCGGCGATGGCCACGATCAGGCTGGGCCCGTCGAGGAATCTGAACGCCACCACCAAGACCAGGCAGCCCAGGCCGGCGCCTACGAGGTCGGCCGCGTAGAGGCGGTTGACCCGGTCGGGGAAGCGGGTGAGCGCCAGCGACACCACGACGCCGCTGCACACGAACGGCACCGAGATGACGACGCAGGTCAGCACCACCGACCAGACGCCGGCCATGGTCAGATGGGGCACGAAGGGGATGGCCAGCTGGGTGAAGAAGGCCAACACCACCGACAGCCCGAACGCCAGGGACCAGCGCCACATCTGCCGCTTGACCTTGTCCGGCGTGAACCACGAGGGCCGCAGGTGGACGATCAGCGCGCCGACCGTCATCCCGAACAGCGCGACCGAGATGGCGACGAAGGCGAAGTGGTACCACATCGCCACGCTGAAGATCCGCGTCAGGGCGATCTCGTACATGAGGGTCGTCAGGGTGACGACGAACAACCCTGCGTAGGTCGCAGGGCGTGCGCGCAGCCCGGCCCCGGTGACAGCCATGTCCTCTGTGCCCCCACTTCCTGGACAGTCCTGAGATTGCTAGTCGACCGGTGCCGCGGGCGCCACCGGCACGGGGCTCACACCGAGACGATCACGCTCGAGCCGTGGCCGAACAGGCCCTGGTTGGCGGTGATGCCGACGCGGGCGCCCTCGACCTGGCGGCCGTCGGCCCGCCCGCGGAGCTGCCAGGCCACCTCGCACACCTGGGCCAGCGCCTGGGCCGGCACGGCCTCGCCGAAGCACGCCAGCCCGCCCGAGGGGTTGACCGGCACGCGGCCGCCGATCGTGGTGTCGCCGTCGCGGACCATCTGCTCGGCCTCACCCGGCTTGCAGAGGCCGATGTTCTCGTACCAGTCGAGCTCGAGCGCCGTGGACAGGTCGTAGACCTCGGCCAGCGACACGTCCTCGGGACCCAGACCGGCCTCCTCGTAGGCGGCGTGTGCGATCGAGTCGCGGAACGTGAGGTCGGCGGCGGCCACCGCGGCCGTCGAGTCGGTGGCGAAGTTGGGCATCTCGATGACCGTGTTGGGGAACCGGGGCGCCACCGTGGCCACGGCCCGCAGGCGCAGGGCGTCCAGCCCCCGCGTGCGGGCGAACTCGGGGGAGGTCAGCACGACCGCGGCGCCGCCGTCGGAGGTGGCGCAGATGTCGAGCAGGTGCAGCGGGTCGGCCACCACCGGCGAGGCGAGCACGTCGTCGAGCGCTACCTCCTTGCGGTACCGCGCGTTGGGGTTGGCCAACCCGTGGCGGGCGTTCTTGACCTTGACCCGGGCGAAGTCCTCGGCCGTGGCGCCGTACAGGTCCATCCGCCGGCGCGCATACAACGCGAAGTAGGCCGGGTTGGTCATGCCCATCAGGCGGAAGCGCAGCCAGTCGGGGTCGTCGTAGCGCTCGCCGGCGTTCGGGGCGAGGAAGCCCTTGGGCGTGGTGTCCGCGCCGACCACCAGGGCGACGTCGCACATGCCGGCCAGGATGCGGGCCCGGGCCGTGTCGAGGGCCTGGGCGCCGGTGGCGCACGCGGCGTAGGCGGTGGCGACGCGGGCGCCGCTCCAGCCCAGGGCCTGGGCGAACGTGGCACCGGCGACGTAGCCGGCGTAGCCGTTGCGGACGGTCTCACCGCCGACGACGAGCTGGACATCGGTCCAGTCGAGGCCGGCGTCGGCCAAGGCGGCGCGGGCGGCGTGCACGCCGTAGGACTGGAAGGGGCGCCCCCACTTGCCCCACGGGTGCATGCCCACCCCGACGACGGCGACCTCGGTGCTCCCGCTCATCTCTGCTCCCCGGGGTCGAGTGCGGTGACGGTGACGGGCTTCCAGCGCCAGATCGACCGCTCGGTTCCCTCGTCGTCCGTGTACAGCGGCTCGACCACCAGCTCGACCGGCGTGCCCACCGTCAGGTCGTCGACGCCGTAGCCGTCGGCCACCTGGCCGAGCACGACGATGCCCTCGGCCGCCAGCTCGACGGCCGCCAGGGCGAACGGCTCGTACGGATCGGTGCGGGGGATGTAGGGCGGCGGCGGCTGGTAGCGGGCGTCGGTGTAGGACCACACGCGGCCCCGGCGGGACAGCTCGACCTCGTCGAAGGCCTCGCTGGTGCAGGCGGGATTGCGGCAGAACGCAGACTCACGGGGGAAGAACACGGTGCGGCACTGGACGCACCGGGTGCCCAGAAGTGCGGGCTCCAGGGTTTCGGTGGTGAACCACCCGTCGACCGCCGGCGTCATCGACGAGGTGGCCGGCTCGGGGGCCGGCGCGGTGTCCGGCCTCGCGTTCGCACTCGCCATGGCGATCCTCCTGGGACGGTCGTGCGCGCGTGTCCTGCCGCACGTTCCTGACACACCGTCAGAGACTGCCGGGCAGTGTGGCACAGCCTGGGTTTGGGGGCGAGTTGCGGACCGTGGTAGGCAAGCAGATCGCAATGCCCGAAGGTCGGGTTTTGGGGGAGCCAAACCCTTTTATGCAGCAGACCGAGTTCACCAAGACCGAGCGTGAGGCGCTCAAGGCCATCTACCGCTTCACGCGGGACGGGTCCGAGGCCCACACGGGCACGCTCGCGGACCGGCTCGGCCTGTCCCCGGGCACCGTGACCACCCTGGTCAAGCGCCTGGCCGACCGTGGCCTGGTCGACCACCGGCCGTACCAGGGCGTGACGTTCACCGACCAGGGGCGGCAGGCCGCGGTCGCCGCCATCCGGCGCCACCGCATCGTCGAGCGGTTCCTGGCCGACATGCTCGGCTACGCGTGGAACGAGGCCGACGAGCTGGCCGTGTCGTTCGAGCACGACCTGCCCGACGAGGTCACGCAGCGTCTGTTCGTGGCGCTGCACCGACCGACCACGTGCCCGCACGGCTTCCCCATCCCCCAGCCCGAGGCCGCCGACCTGCCCAACACGCCCGAGCTGTACGACCTCGAGCCCGGCGACGTGGCCGAGGTCGCCGTGTCGGGCTCGACCGACGCCGAGATCGTGTCGTTCCTCGGCACGCTCGGCGTCGTCCCCGGGGTCGAGGTGGCCGTCATCGAGAAGCACCCGTTCGACGGGCCGCTCGTCGTCGAGATCGACGGCCAGAGCCGCACGATCGGCGAGCGGGTGGCCCGCCAGGTGTACGTGACCCGCACGATCGACCCCGGGACGGGGCCGGGGGTCAACGGCGCCAGGCAACACGAGACATCCGACACCACTGAGTAAACAACCACAGGGGGAGATGCACGATCATGGTGCAGCTTTTCGCCGCAGAAGGCGGCTACCAGGAGTTCACCCTCAGAGGGGGTGAATGGTTCGTACTGATCGGCTCGGCGCTGACGGCGCTGCTGGCGCTCGCCGTGGGCTTCCTCCTCATGAAGGGGGTCCTCGCCGCCGATCAGGGCACGCCCAAGATGATCGAGATCGCCAAGGCGATCCAGGAGGGGGCGCTCGCCTACCTCAAGCGCCAGTTCCGCACGATCGGGTTCATCCTCATCCCGCTGGCGATCATCGTCTTCGTCACCTCGGTCGCGGTCGACAAGCCCAACGGCGTCGAGGCGCTGTCGTTCTTCGAGTCGGGCACGTTCCGCACGCTGGCGTTCGTCGCCGGCTGCCTCTTGTCAGGCCTGACCGGCTTCATCGGCATGAGCCTGGCCGTACGAGGCAACGTCCGCACGGCGGCCGCGGCCCGCGAAGGCAAGATGGCGCCTGCGCTGCAGGTGGCGTTCCGCACCGGCGGCGTGTGCGGCATGTTCTGCGTCGGCCTGGGCCTGATCGGCGCCACGCTGATCATGATGGTGTTCCAGAACACCAGCTCGGCGATCCTCATCGGGTTCGGGTTCGGCGGCTCGCTGCTCGCCCTGTTCCTGCGGGTCGGCGGCGGCATCTTCACCAAGGCCGCCGACGTCGGCGCCGACCTGGTCGGCAAGGTCGAGGCGGGCATCCCCGAGGACGACCCCCGCAACCCGGCCACCATCGCCGACAACGTGGGCGACAACGTGGGCGACTGCGCCGGCATGGCCTCCGACCTGTTCGAGTCGTACGAGGTCACCCTCGTGGCCTCGATCATCCTCGGCGTCCCCGCCTTCCAGCGCATCTTCCCCGACAACCCCGAGCTGTGGGCCGTCGGCGCCATCTTCCCGCTGGCCGCCCGGGCCGTGGGCGTGCTCGCCTCGATCGTGGGCGTGTTCATGGTGCGGGCCCGCGACGACGAGAAGTCGGCCATGGGGCCCATCAACCGGGGCTTCCTCACCGCTGGCATCCTGACCGTGCTCGGCACGCTGGCCGTGGCCCTCATCTATGTGGGCAACCCCGATGGCGAGATCGACAACGTGGGCCTGCGCATGTTCGGCGCCGTGCTGATCGGCCTGGTCCTGGCCCAGATCGTCAGCCGCATCACCGAGTACTTCACCTCGACCGAGAGGGCGCCGGTGCAGGAGATCGCCGATGCCGCCGAGACCGGCCCCGCGACCACGGTGCTGGCCGGCACCTCGTCGGGCCTCGAGTCGTCGGTGTGGGCCGTCGTGGCCATCGCCATCGCCCTGGGAGCCGCCATCGGCCTCGGCGGCGGCGACACGCAGTTCACGCTGTACCTCGTCGCCCTGGCCGGCATGGGCATGCTGGCCACCACCGGCGTCGTCGTGTCGGAGGACACGTTCGGCCCCGTGGCCGACAACGCGGCGGGCATCGCCGAGATGACCGGCGAGTTCCACGGCGAGGCCGAGCGGGTCATGGTCAGCCTCGACGCGGTGGGCAACACCACCAAGGCCGTCACCAAGGGCTTCGCCATCGGCTCGGCGGTCATCGCCGCGGTGGCGCTGTTCGCCAGCTTCATCGAGATCGCCGGCACCGAGGTGCTGCCCGCCGGCCTGATCGAGGAGCTGAAGGACACGTCCGGCGGCATCTTCAGCGCCATCCCGATCAACGTGGCCGATCCCAAGGTCTTCATCGGCCTGCTGATCGGCGGCGCCGTGCCGTTCCTGTTCTCGTCCCTCGCAATCCGGGCCGTGCAGCGGACGGCGGGCGTGGTGGTGCAGGAGGTCCGCAACCAGTTCGCCGACGGCAAGATCATGTCCGGCGAGAAGCGGCCCGACTACGCCCCGGTCATCGACATCTGCACCCGGGCCTCGCTCCGCGAGCTGGCCACCCCGGCCCTGCTGGCCGTGCTCACGCCGGTCATCATCGGCTTCGGCATCGGCTACACGGCCCTCGGCGCCTTCCTGGCGGCCGTCATCCTGGTGGGCCAGCTCATGGCCAACTACCTGTCCAACTCGGGCGGCGCCTGGGACAACGCCAAGAAGTACATCGAGGACGGCCACCACGGGGGCAAGGGCTCCGACGCCCACGTCGCCACCGTCATCGGCGACACGGTCGGCGATCCGTTCAAGGACACGGCCGGCCCGGCCCTCAACCCGCTCATCAAGGTGATGAACCTGGTGTCGCTGCTGATCCTCCCGGCGATCATCAGCCTCTCCAACGTGAGCGAGGACAACATCCTCAGCACCACGCCCAAGGCCGGCGGCTACGCCGTCGCCGCGGTGGCGCTGGTGGTTCTGCTCGGGGCCATCGCGTTCTCGAAGCGCGAGGGCGCCGGCATCGCCGATGCCGGCAAGGCCGACGGCACGCAGAACGGCCAAGGCCCGAGCGACGTCGCGGAGTCAACGCCCGCCCGGGTGAGCTGACCCTCACCCACATCGAATGTGGCACGAGAGCGGGGGCCATCGCCCCCGCTCTCATACGTAGTTCGCCGGGGTAGGCGGCCGGGCGCAGCTCCTCGATCCGCCCGGGGGCCTCGGGGGGCAGTCGACTTTTCGCGCCGCCGCTTGGCGCGACGTGCCACGATCTGTCCCGTCAGACCGATCACAGGGGGACATGCGCATGGCTCACACCGCTGGTTCTGCACGAGCGTCGGCAGGCACCGCTCGCCTCGATCGGCGCCGCTTCCTCGCCGGGTCGGCCGCGGTCGCCGGCGGTGCCGCCCTCGCGGGACCGTTCGCCGGCTTCACCGCCGGGCCGGCCGCGGCCGCGGTGCAACCGGTCCTGGGCCCGGTCCCCGACCTGCGCGACGGTGCCGTACGGCTGTGGCTGCCCGACGGGTTCCAGTACCGCTCGTTCCACGACACCGAGACGCCGATCACCCTCGACGACGGCACCGCGTTGCCGGGCCGCCACGACGGCATGGCCGCCTTCCGGGGACGGCACGGCAACGTGCTGCTCGTGCGCAACCACGAGGTCAACGGCCCGGTGCCCGCGTTCGGCGACGCCACCAAGGCGTACGACCCGCAGACCGGCGGCGGCACCACCACCACCGAGGTCACCCGCTTCGGTGAGGTCGTCCGCGCCTTCACCAGCCTCAACGGCACGCAGATGAACTGCTCGGGCGGGCCGATGCCGTGGGGCAGCTGGGTGACGTGCGAGGAGACGATCAACGGGCCCGATGTCGGGCCCGACTTCACCGGCGCCTCGAACGTGACGCTCACCCAGCCCCACGGTTTCGTCTTCGAGGTTCCCGCCGACGGCGAGTCGAACCGCGAGCCCATCACCGCCGCCGGGCGCTTCGCTCACGAAGCAGTCGCCTTCGACCCGTTCCGGGGCGCGCTCTACCTGACCGAGGACAACTTCGGCTTCCCGTCCGGGTTCTACCGCTACCTGCCCGACGAGCATCCGCTGTGGCGCCGGCGCCTGGGCAACCGCGGCCGACTGCAGATGCTGGCGGTTCGGGGGGTGCCCCAGGCCGACCTGGCGGCCGCCCAGCCCGACGGGGCCACGTACCGGGTGACGTGGGTCGACATCGACGACCCGGCGCCCACGTTCCCGTACACGCCGGGACAGACGGCGCCGACGTCGAACAACGACGCGATCAACCACGTCGGCAACCAGGGGCGGGCCCAGGGCGCGGCGTGGTTCTCGCGCCTCGAGGGCGCGGTGTACGACCGCGGGGTCGTGTTCTTCACGTCGACCCAGGGCGGCGGGGCCGCCGAGCCGGGCCCCAGCGACACGGTGCAGGGGTTCGGCAACGGCTTCGGGCAGGTCTGGGCCTACGACACGTTCTCGTCGCGGCTGCGGCTCGTGTACCAGTCCCCCGGCCCCGAGGCGCTCGACTTCCCCGACAACGTCACCACCAGCAAGCGCGGCACCCTCGTGCTGTGCGAGGACAGCACCGGGGACAACTTCGTCCGGGGCCTGACGCGCCACGGCGAGCTGTTCGACATCGCCCTCAACCGGCTCGTGAGCGGCACGGGCACGCCCCGCTTCGGCGACGAGTTCGCCGGCGCCACGTTCAGCCACGACGGCCACACCCTGTTCGTCAACATCCAGGCGAGCCGAGGCATGACGTTCGCGATCTGGGGCCCGTGGGGCCGCATCGGCGTCTGACCCCGGGTCGCCGGCCGCCGGCGTCAGGAGTCCTCGTCGTCGAGTTCGTCGGCACCGTCAGCGCCATAAGCGCAACCATCAGCGCCGTCGGCATGGCGCCAGTAGGCGACGAGCGACACCTGCTCGCGGGACAGTCCGATCTCGCCGCGGACGTAGCGGCGCACCGCCGTCATCGCCCGGCTCTCGCCGCCGCCCCACACGTACGGCGTGCCGCCGGGCCAGGGCAGCGCCCGGACGGCGTCGACCAGCAGCGAGGTCGTGCCCGCCGGCGCACCGTGGCGGTACACCCACGTGACCTCGGTGGCCGGCGACGACGGCAGCTCCTGGTGCTCGGCGGGGTTGTCGACCTCGGCCACCACCCGGGCGGCCGTGCCGGGAGGCAGCGACTCCAGGATGGCCGCCACGGCAGGCAGGCCGGTTTCGTCGGCCACCAGCAGGTACGCGTCGGTGACCGGCGGCGGCGCGTAGGCGGTGCGCGGGCCCCACAGGGCCACGGGGTCGCCGGGCCGGGCCCGCGCTGCCCACGCCGAGGCGGGGCCGGCATCGCCGTGCAGCACGCACAGCACGTCCAGCTCCTGGCTCTCCGGCCGCCAGCGCCGCAGGGTGTAGTAGGCGCCGACCGGTCGGTCGGCCGGGGGCATCTCCTCGTAGCCGGACCACGTGAAGCTCTGGTCGATCGTCAGCTCGGCGCGGCCCGGCGGCGGGAGCAGCAGATGGAGGAACGTGTCGGG
The DNA here is from genome assembly GCA_963735395.1 of uncultured Acidimicrobiales bacterium. Lineage (GTDB taxonomy): Bacteria > Actinomycetota > Acidimicrobiia > Acidimicrobiales > VFJN01 > ZC4RG19. The sequence continues at coordinate 162,110 of CAVTKV010000009.1, forward strand.
CCCCGCCGGGGCGAACGTCGCCAGGTCCCCACCGCCGAAGGTGATCTGGCGCAGGTGGGGGTGGATGCCCTCGACCGCCACCACCGAGGTGACGAAGGTGCGGATCGAGGTCATCTCCTGCATGGCCAGCTCGGCGATGGCGGCGGCGACAGTGTCGTCCGCCTCGGTCGACGGGCCGGCGGAGGTCGTGTCGGTCATGGCGGCGTACCTCGGGGGTCCGGCAGATGTTCGGGGCGGACCGTAATCGAGGTTAGGTTGACCTAACAAGACTCGTACCGCCACACCGCGGCCTCGGCCCGCGGCCGCGAATCGGGGAACCCCTTGACTTAGAGCGCGCTCCACCCCCTACCGTCGATGCCGTGAGCGCCGCCAGCATCCTCGATCCCAGCCCCGTCGGACTCGTCGACGAGACCGTGGCCAGCACCGGGCCGGCCGATGCCGGGGAGTCGGTCGCCTGCGCGCCCGCGCCGGTGCTGCCGGACGGCGACGTGGCCCTCAGCATCGCTCAGGTGGCCGAGCGCACCGGCATCACGGCCCACACGCTGCGGTACTACGAGCGCATCGGGCTGCTGACCGTGCCCCGCGACCGCGCGGGTCACCGCGTGTACACCCAGAGCGAGCTGGCCCGGGTCGTGTTCGTGACCCGTCTGCGGCTCACGGCCATGCCCATCCGCGACATCCAGGCCTACTTCCGCCTGGTCGCCGAGGGCCCGGGCAACGAGCACGAGCGCCTCGCGCTGCTCGAGGCACACCGCGACCAGGTCAAGGCCCGCATCACAGAGCTCGAGTCGGCCCTCGGGGTCGTCGAGTTCAAGATCGCCAGCTACGGCGGCACCTGCGTCCCCTAGGCCGCCGATGCCGGGCCGAGCGCCGGACACCCGCTACGCCACCCGCCAGACATCGATCCATCGGAGGAACCAATGACTCTCCCGCAGCGCGCCCTCGGGCGTACCGGACCCACCGTCTCGGCCGAGGGCCTGGGCTGCATGGGCATGAGCTTCGCCTACGGCACGCCAGACCACGACGAGGCCGTCGCCACCATCGACCGGGCCCTCGACCTGGGCGTCACCTTCTTCGACACCGCCGACATGTACGGCTTCGGCCACAACGAGGAGCTGGTCGGCAAGGCCCTGGCCGGCCACCGCGACGAGGTGGTGCTGGCCACCAAGTTCGGCATCTACCTCAACCCCGACGACCCCAGCGGCCGGGGCGTCCGGGGCGACGCCGAGTACGTGCGCCAGGCCTGCGACGCCTCGCTCGGCCGCCTGGGCCTCGACCACATCGACCTGTACTACCAGCACCGGCCGGACGTCACCGTGCCGATCGAGGAGACGGTCGGCGCCATGGCCGAGCTGGTCGCGGCCGGAAAGGTCCGCCACCTGGGCCTGTCCGAGGCCTCGGTCGACACCATCCGGCGCGCCGCCGCCGTGCACCCCATCGCCGCCCTGCAGACCGAGTGGTCGCTGTTCTCCCGCGACATCGAGGACGAGATCGTGCCCGTGTGCCGCGAGCTGGGCATCGGCCTGGTGCCGTACAGCCCGCTCGGCCGGGGCCTCCTGACCGGAGCGGTGTCGAGCCTGGACGACCTGCAGGACGACGACTTCCGCCGCACCCAGCCCCGGTTCCAGGGCGACAACCTCGACCGCAACCTCGAGGCGGTGGCCGTCGTGCGCGAGATCGCCGCGGCCCACGGGGCCACGCCCGGGCAGGTCGCGGTGGCCTGGTTGACGGCGCAGGGCGACGACATCGTCCCCATCCCGGGCACCAAGCGCCGCCGGTACATCGAGGAGAACGTGGCGGCGCTCGACGTGACGCTGTCGGCCGACGACCTCGCCCGGCTCGGCGCGCTGACCCCGGTCGGCGAGCGCTACGCCCAGGCCAACTGGACCAACCTCGACACCCCGGAGGCCTGACCTACCGACCGGGCGCCGAACGGCACGGCGTCAGCGGTAGCGGCGTCGGGCGAGGGCGGCGCCCAGCAGACCCACACCGATGCCGACCGCGGCGCCGCCCAGGCCACGGGCGCGCTGCTGGTCCGACATGCGGTCGTGATTGGCGATGCCCCCGAGCAGGTCGGCGGCATCGGCGCCGCCCGACGCGAGGAACCAGCCCGCCGACGACCCGTCGCCCACCAAGCCGGCCCTGAGCAGCATCCCCCCGACCAGCGCGTCCCGGTAGCCCATCGACCGCAGCAGCAGGCTGGCCGTGGGGCCCTGGTCCTCGCTGTCGCCCCACAGTCGGTTGGCCGCCGCGGGCGCCACCAGGAACGACACCCCCGAGGCCAGCCTGATCGATCCCGCCACCACCGCGAGCACGTCCACCCGTCGTCCACCCTCGGCCACTGGCCCTCCCCCTCCATGCGTGCGCCCCAATGCGCCACGGCGACCCAACCGGCGCTCGCTGGCGATCGTCGCTGCCGGCTAGCCGGCTTTCTGTTGCGCGACTGGTTAGCACGCAACCAGTCGCGCAACAGAAAGTGATCCGCACCGCCCTCGGGACTGTCCTCGGCGACGTGAGGCGAGCGCTGTCGCTCGACGGCGACCTCGACCTCGCCGGTCCCGCCGCCAACGGCATCGCGGCGTTGGCCGGCCGCTGACGACCCGGCCCTGCTGTTCCCGCGCAGGACAGCCGGGCGTCACCGGGGTCCGTTAGCGTGCCGCCATGATCGTGGCAGGGAGCGACGAGTCCACCTCGACGAGCGCGATGCCCCGCCCGTCCGCCCATCAGGCGCCCGATCCCGACCTGGTGGGGCGGGTCGCCGACGCGCTGCTCGACGCCGCGCTCGAACCGATCGTCGACATGGTCGTCACCACGGACGACGCGGGCTACGACGTGCGCGCCATCGACGGGCGGGTGCGGTTCAGGCGTGAGCCCGCCCCCGCGACCGACGGCGACGGGGACGGGAACGGCGGAGCGACCGCGTGGCGCTTCGTGGAGACCGCCGTCGAGGGGCGCAACCCGCTGGGCGACACGGCCACCGACCGGTTCACCGGGCTGGCCGACGAGCTCGACCACCGCTGGCCGACCCGCACCACCCAGTCGTACCCGCACGCCCACGAGCACATCGCCCAGATCTTCGACCACCCGGCCGCCCCCGACCTGGTGTGCCTCCACACCCCGGCCCACAACTGGGAGGACCAGGGCGGCGAGCGCGGCGAGCACGGGTCGCTCGGCATCGTGCAGGTGCGGGCCCCGTTCGTGCTGGCAGGTGCGGGCGTGCGCCAGGACGGGCTCGTCCCCCGCTCGGGCCGCCTCGTCGACGTGGCCCCCACCGTGCTGGCGCTGCTGGGCGCCGACCCGACGGCCGGCGGCGTCGGCACCACCGGCGAGGCGAGCGACGGCGCCCTGATGGCCCGACAGGACGGCCGCGTGCTGCACGAACTGCTCGACGACCGCGCCGCGCCGCCCAACCACGTGATCGGCTTCCTGTGGGACGGCACCAACGCCAACGTGCTCTACGACATGATGGCGGCCGGCGAGGTGCCCAACGTGGCCCGCCTGCTGGCCATGGGCACCGGCCTCGGCCACGGGGCGATGGCGTCGCTGCCGTCGGTGACGCTGGCCAACCACACGACGATCCTCACCGGCACCCACCCCGGCCACCACGGCATCCTGCACAACGCCTGGTACGACCGGGCGACCGGCCAGCAGGTGGTGACCAACTCGCCTGCGACATGGCCGTGGTCGATGCAGAGGCTCTCGCCCCGGGTCGAGACCATCCACCAGGCGGTGCACCGGGCCTTCCCCGGGTCGCGCACCGTGTCGGTGAACGAGCCGTGCGACGTGGGCGCCGACTACTCGACGTTCGAGGTGCTGCGCACCGGCGGCGACCTCGTCCGGCCGCCCCGGGCCGACGAGCTGCCGTTCGCCACCGAGCGGTTCGTGCGCCCGGAGAAGTCCTACGAGGTGGCGTCGCGCATCGACCACACCGGCATGGTCCAGGCGCTCGACGTGTGGGACGGCGCCCGCGACGGTCGGTCCCCGGACGGGGCGCCGCTGCCGCGCTTCACGTTCGTGAACTTCACGCTGACCGACGCCGCCTTCCACCACAGCGGGCCATACGCCGAGATCGCCCGGGCCAGCATCCACGACAGCGACGCCCGGTTGGGCCAGATCCTCGACGCGGTCGAGCACTCGGGCGCGTGGGACCGCACCGCGTTCTTCCTGGTGGCCGACCACGGCATGGAGGACAGCAACCCCGAGGTCACCGGCGACTGGGCGCCGGCTCTCGCCGCGACCGGTATCCCGTGCCGCGACGAGGCCTACGGGTTCATCTACGTCGACGTCTGAGCCCGAGCTGGGGGTGGACCGGCGTCAGTCGCGTGACATCGCCGCAGCCAGGTGACGTTCGTAGACGTACCAGAGCTTTCCACCGTCGAAGCGGGCCACGACGCCGCCATGACCGACCGCCTCCGACGCTCCGGCGGCGTGGGTGGCAACCTTTCGGCGCCCTGGCGCATCGGCTGAGTGTGTGAGGGCGGCCGGGGCTGGAGGTGAGGTGGATCTCGACGACAGGGACGCGGCGGTCCCAACACGACCCGGGCCGGACATCCGCGTCGTGACGTCCCCGTCGTTCGAGGACGTGTACCAGGCGGACTACGCCCGCATGGTGCGCGTGGCGCACATGCTCACCGGGTCGAACGAGGCCGCCGAGGACATCGTGCAGGACGCCTACGTGGGGCTCTACCGCCGATTCGACGCGGTCGCCGATCCCGCCGGCTACCTCTACCGATCCGTGGTCAACGGGTGCGGCGCCCGTCACCGCCACCGCACCGTGGTCGAACGGGTGCGGCACCTGATGGTGTCGACCGACATGACGTCGTCCGAGATCGACGACACCTGGAACGCCCTCAAGCGCCTGTCGCCGCGACGTCGGGCCGTCGTCGTCCTGCGGTTCTACGCGGACCTGCCCCTGGCCGACATCGGCGTGATCCTGCGATGCAGCACCGGAACGGTCAAGTCGATGCTGCACCGGGCGCTGGCCGAGCTGAAGGAGGTGATCGATCGATGACCGCCGCACCTGACACCACCGATGGCGAGGCGGCGCTCCGCCGGCGCCTCGCCGACATCGCCGCCGCCACCACCGTCGATCCCGAGGCGATGGACAAGATCCGGCAACGTACCGCCGTCACCCGACCGACGCGATGGCGGCTGGCCACCGTGGCGGCGGCGATCGTGCTCGTCGTCGGGGCGGTGGTCCTGACCCAGCGCGACCGCGGTTCCCAGGTCAAGACCGACCAGGATCGCACGACGACGACCACCGATCGGGATCCTACGACGACCACCACGACGGCGCCCTCGGCTCCCCTCGAGCCCGGCGCGCCGCCCGCGGTCGGGATCCCAGGCGGCGCCACCGGCGGCGACGCGCCGGTGGGCTCCGGGCTCGGGAGGGTCAGCGCCGACGGTCGGCCGGCCCCCACACCAGCCCCGACCGACGGTGGCACCGCCCCGGCCAGCCCCTCCGCACCTGCCGCTCCCGCCCCCGGCCCGGCGGTCCCGTCCGAACCCACGGCCCCGGACGGCCGCGTCCCGACGGTGACGTTGGCGACCGCCGACTACGAGTTGCAGGTGACCGCCTGGCACGACGCCGCCAACGGCGCGTACTACATGAACATATGGCGATCCGACGGCTCCTACGTGACGATGTGGAACTGGTCGGAGAGGCCAGGCCAGAACTGTCTCGGGGGGAGCGGCCTCGACGTGGCCTTCGGTGGCACCCCCGCCCACGCGGTCGACTGGGGCCTGGTGCGAGCGGACGCAACTGAGGTCCGTCTCGTGTCGACCAGCCAGATCATGGCGCGTGCCCAGCTCGGCCCCGAGGTCGTCCCCGGGCTCCGTGCCTGGATCGGCGAGGAGCCGCTGGGCCAGCTCGACCACGTGGAGGCGCGCGACGCCGGCGGCAACGTCCTCCACGTCGCCTCGGCCTCGTCCGCGATGGACGCCTGGCCGGACACGTGTTGAGCATGTCCGACAGCTGCACCAGGTCCCGGGAACCTTTGCGATCCCTGGCACATCGACACGGCAAGAACGGCGGAGATTCGTGACTTGGGAGGAACGGTCGATGAGGTGGCTGAGGCGAGGGCAGGTTGTGGCGGGCATCGGTGACGGCGCGCGGCGGTCGCGGCGCACGACGGCGACGCGGCGACGGCGGCTGTGGAGAGGGTCTGGGCTGGCGATCGCGCTGTCACTGGCGGCCGGCTGCTCGCCGTTGCTCGACACGGGGTTCGGCGACGGCACCGGGGTCCTCACGCTCGACGACCCGGTGGGCGTGTCCGACAACATCCCCGGGGCGGTGGCGGTGCAGCCCGACGGCAAGATCGTCGTGCTCTTCTCGAACTCGGCCTACCTGTCGATCGTGCGCCTCGAGCCCGACGGCACCCTCGACGACACGTTCGGGACGGATGGGCGCCTCGACACCGGCCTGAACGGGGGTTGGAGCTGCGCGGACCTCGAGGTGCAAGCTGACGGCAAGTACCTCGTCTCGAGCTACCTCTACCCCGGATCGGCATCCGGGGTCACGCGCTACAACCCGGACGGGTCGCTCGACACCAGCTTCGGTGTCGGTGGCTCGACCGCCGTGGACATCGATGCCCCCGACGAGACGTGCGACCTGGCACTGCAACCTGACGGCAAGATCGTGGCCGCGGTCGACGACCACAACACCGGCATGATGCTCACCCGCTGGAACGCCGACGGCACCGTAGACACGGGCTTCGGCACGAACGGGTTCGCGGAGAACTGGGTGCAGGACCGCCCGACCCATCCGGCCCTCAGGCAGTGGACGACGGCCATCGCTGTGCTGCCCGACGGCAGGATCGTGGCCGCCGGCGGGGGCACCGAGCACGTCGACCCGGCGAGCAACCCGCCGCGCCACGTCGTCGTCGCGCGTTTCAACCCCGACGGCAGCATCGACACGACGTTCGGGCGCCAGGGCGGGCGCATCGACGACCTGGGTGGCACGGCGGTGGACATGGCAGCGCGACCCGATGGCCGCATCCTCGTCACGGGAACCGTCCATCCGCGGTACTCCTCCAACGGGGAGGCACAGTTCTTCCTGGCTCAGTACGACGCCGCGGGGACCCGGGACGCCACGTTCGGCGCCGGCGGGCTCGCCCATGCGGTCGACGACGGCAGCGCCAAGGCCGTCACCCTGCTCGCCGACGACAAGATCCTGGTCGTCGGCGGTGAGTGGCCGGACGCCCACGGGACCGACCCCCACGACGGGCTCATCCTGATCCGCTACCTCGGCGACGGGCGTCTCGACGACAGCTTCGGCCAGCACGGCATCAGCACGACGGATCACTTCGACGGCAACGAAGGCGCCGTCGACGCCGCCGTCCAGCCTGACGGCAAGCTCGTCGTCATCGGGACCGTTCGCCACTCGGGGCAGCAGAGCCACGACGAGCTCGGCATCTTCCGGTTCCGCGCCGGCTGACGCACCCCGGACGGCGCTAGAACCCGGTGGCCCCAGCTGAGCGGCCGCCCGTACCGTACGGACCCGTGACCTCGACGACGCCGCCCACCGCACGCACCACCGTACGGCGGCTGCCCGAGCGAGGGTCCTACGACCGGGCGGCCGCCTACGCCATCCTCGACGAGGGCCTGGTGGCCCACGTCGGACTGGCCACCGACGACGGGCCGGTGGTCATCCCCATGCTCTACGGGCGCGACGGCGACCGGCTGTTGCTGCACGGCTCGCCGGCCAGCCGGCTCCTGCGGGGCGGAGCCAAGGGCACCGAGATGTGCGTGACCGTCACGCTGGTCGACGGGCTGGTGCTGGCCCGCTCGCAGTTCCACCACTCGATGAACTACCGGTCGGTCGTCGCGTTCGGGCAGGCCAGCCGGGTCGACGACCTGGCCGAGCGCCGCGCCGCGCTCGGGGCATTGGTCGAGCACATCGTTCCCGGCCGCACGGCCGATGCCCGCGAGCCGAGCGAGCGCGAGGTGCGCGGCACGCTGGTGCTGGCACTGCCCCTCGACGAGTGCTCGGTCAAGGTGCGCGCCGGCGGCCCCCTCGACGAGCCCGAGGACATGGACCTGCCCGTGTGGGCCGGCGTCATCCCCCTGACCACGGTGGCCGCGGCGCCGGTCACCGTCGACGACCTGCGAGGCGACGCACCGGTGCCGCCGTACGCGGCCGGCTACGCCCGTCCCTGAGCCGCCCGGCGGGGCGAGGCGCGATCACACACCCGGCGGGGCGAGCCGGCGATCACCGGGCGGCCGCGAGCCGTGAGGGCCCGCCCGCCGCCCCCCGGCAGCCGGCGGGCGGGCCATCACGAACGCACAGCCTGTCACCCTCGCCTGCGCGAGGCCATACCCCATCACGAGCGGTTGCTGGCGACCCCGCAGGTGAGCCCCCGCCGGATGCACAGCTCGACCTCGGTCTGCAGCTTGTCCTCGTCCCAGGCGTTGAAGAAGTCCGCGTGCCCCGTGATCAGCGATCCGGAGGCCAGCGCCAGGTCGTGCCCGTCGCCCGTGATCGGGTACGAGATCGTGAGCAGCAGCTGCGGCACCGGCACGGGGTGCGAGTCGGGGCAGGCGCCCTGCTCGCTGCGGGTCACGTGGGACACGTGGTCCGGGCTGTCGAGCCGCTCGCCGTCCCAGCAGTCGGGGAAGCTGATCGCCATGCGCAGCGGCCGCCCGTCGGGGCATGTGGGCGGCGTGACCGCTCGCTCCGACCCCGTGCCGCACGACCAGGCCACGACGTCGAGCGACTGCGGTTCGGCTGCCACCTGGTCACCGCCGAGCATCTTGAGGCCGTAGGGGTAGGGCTCCACGGTGGCCGGGTCGATGCCCACGCCGGGCCGGTAGTAGGCGACGGCCCCGGTTGGCTCGACCATCTGGCCGTGGTCGAGCAGCGCCGGCGCCCAGTACGACGCCAGGTCGAGGTGCTGGTCGCAGCTGGTGCCGCCCGCAGCCAGGTCCTCGACGGTCGTGTCCGCGTCGGTGGTGGTGTTGCCGAAGAACACGTGCTGGTGAGAACGGCCGCTGTGGCCGGGGTGGACGATCGGGTCGTCGGGGCCCGAGTGGCTGAAGCCGCATTCGACGACGAACTGGGGCACCCTGCCCTGGGGGCCGGGCTCCGTCGGCGACAGCCGCACGGGCGAGACGGCGGGCGCGTCGGCATCGGCCACGCCGTCGGGCCCGGCGTCGGTGGACGAGCCGCCGCACCCGGCCACGAGGGCGACGAGTGCGGTGGCCATCACCAGCCGGCGGGCGAGGAGGCGGTGGCTCACGAGCGGACCGAGGACGTCACGAGGGCTTGCTCGGCACCTCGATGGCGTCGACGTCGACCGACGGCGGCATGTCGGTGGCCGGGTTGGCCGGCGCCGACTCGGTGTCTGGCATGTTCTCCTGCGCCTCCGGCACCGGCGCGGTCTTGTAGTCGCCCGACGGCGGCTTCTCCGCCAGGAAGGGACCGAAGTCGAGCGGCCCGTTCGACCAGTCGCCGCCGCTGCCGTCGCCCTCGCAGGGCGCCAGGGCCTCGAGATCGATGGGAGCGCTGGAGGCGATCTGGTTGCCGGAGAAGCAGTTCCCCATGCCCGACACGTCCTCGAGCGATCCGACGGCGATGTCGGCGAGGCGAGAGTCCTCGATCACGTTGTCGCTGACGCTGTTGCCCCGGGGGCTCCACAGCACCGTCTCCGGGATGTCGGCGGGGTCGGCGGCGGGCTCGCCCTCGGCCTCGCTGCACGGCTGGTCGTCGTCCTCGGCCGGCGGCACCACGTCGTTGGCGTCGGTTTCGGGGAAGGGCACGAGGCCGATGCCGGTGAGGTCGTGGTCCCACACCCGGTTGCGCTCGATCGTGTTGCCCACGCCGCCGGCGATGAGGATGCCGTTGCCCTGGGCGTCGAACGCCACATCGATGGCCGGCGAGTCGGACTGGTTGTTGTCGTACACCAGGTTGCCGACGATGGTCGTGTCGCGCTCGGGGTAGCAGAGCTCGTAGCTGCCCGAGTTGGGCACGATGCCCGCCCGGTTGTTGCGGAACGTCGAGTTGACGATGACCAGGTTGCCGCCCGAGTTTGTGCCCGAGTAGCCCAGGCCGTTGTGCTCCGACACGACGTCGTCGATGACCGCGTCGCACGGGAAGCACTGCCCGATGTAGAAGCCGGCGTCGGGGCTGCCCGAGGCGTAGCTGTGCTCGAGCAGGCCCTCGGTCGAGTCGAAGGCGTAGACCCCGTAGTCACCGATGCGGTACGTGGTCAGGTACGAGCCGCGGTAGCCCTCGACGCCCGTCCAGAAGAACCCGTTGTTGGTGTAGTTGCGGGCCGTCATGTTCTCGATGGCCACGCCGTTCGCACCGACCACCCGGATGCCGTTGTCGAGCTCGAAGCCGCCGTCGAGGATGACCTCGTTGCGGTCGAGGCCGCGGATGGTCAGCTCGTCGGTCTCGACGTTGACGGCCTCGTCGTAGGTGCCCGGCCCGACGAGGATCAGGTCGCCCGGGACGGCCTCGTCGACCGCGGCCTGGATGGTGTCGAACTCGTCGGGCACGTTCAGCGTGGTGCCGTCGCCGGCCGCCTCGTCGCCGGCACCCGGCACCGGCACCGTCGTCGTCACCGCCGCAGGCGGCTGTGAGCACGAGCACGCTCGCCAGCAGCACGCCGAGCACGCGTCGGGCAGTTGTCATGGTGGGATCCCCAGTTCTCGGTGGTGCGTCGTGGTCTGGTTCGGTCTGGCTGCTGCGCTGCTGGTCGTCACGGCGTGACGGCTGCTCGTCTGCTCGTCGGTTCGTCACGGCGTGACGGCTGCTCCTCGGGTCGTCACTCCGTGACGAGGATGGCCCCGATCATGCCTGCGGTGGTCGTGCCGTGGATCGAGCAGTAGTAGTTGTAGACGCCGGGCTCGTCGAACGTGTGCTCGTACACGTCGCCGGGCTGGAAGGTCTCGACCTCGGTACCCCAGGCATCGCCCTCGACGGGCAGCACGTCGTGCTCGTTACGGCCGTCGTTGGTCCACGTCACCGTGGTGCCCGCCTTCACCTGGATGTTCTGGGCCCGGAACGTGTTGTCGAGCGATTCGACGCCGACCTCGCTGCCGTCCATGACGACGACATCGTCCGGCACATCACCGGCGGCCGACGTGTCGTCGTCGCCGGAGCTGGAGAGCCCACCGCCGTCGCTCCCCCCGTCGTCGGCGGCGCTGTCGTCGCCACCACCGCACGCGGCGGCCGACGCGACGGCGAACAGCACGGCGAGGGCGGAGAGGGCGACGCGACGGCGATGCATGACCAGAGGCTACGCCCCGCCTTACCCCGTAAGGCAACCGCTGGCGGCCGCACCCGCGGAACGCCCCTGGCCCGGGGGCCGCGCGGGCGCTACCCGCCGGTGACCGCGCCCAGGTACGCAGGGCGCTCGTTGCCGCCGTGCACGCGCAGGGCCGCCCCGGTGACGTACCGCGCCAGCGGCGACGACAGGAACAGGCACGCCCCCGCGACATCGTCGGGCGTGCCCAGCCGGCCGGCGGGCACGGTGGCGGCCACGCGGGCGATGGCGGCGGCGTCGCCGTAGTGCAGGTGGGCCTGCTCGGTGGCGATCAGCCCCGCCACCACGGCGTTGACCCGCACCTGGGGCGCCCACTCGACGGCCAGCGTCTCGGTCAGGTTCAGCAAGCCGGCCTTGGCCGCGCCGTAGGCGGCGGCGCCCGGCGACGGGCGGACGCCCGACACGCTGGCGATGTTCACGATGGACCCACCGCCGTCCTGGGGCTGCATCACCCGGTTGGCCGCCTGGGCCACGGTGAACGGGGCGATCAGGTTGAGGGCGATGATCTTCTCGTTGAACCGGGCCGAGGCTGTCGCCGAGTCGGCCCACGGGGCGCCACCGGCGTTGTTGACCACCACGTCGAGCCGGCCGAACCGCTCGACGATGCCGTCGACCAGGGCTGCGACCTGCTCGGGCTCGCGCACGTCGCAGGCCATGAAGGTGGCTCCGGCGTCGCTGGTGCCGACGTCGCCCTCGGGTGCGGTGCGCCCGCAGGCCACCACCGTGGCGCCCGCCTGGGCGTAGCAGTCGGCGATGCCGCGGCCGATGCCCTTGGTGCCGCCCGTGACGAGCACGACCGTGCCCGTGTGATCGAGTGTGTTGTGCGCGAGTGGGTTGTTCACCGTGCCTCCCTCGGCCTACCTTGCCACAGAGACCTGACGTGCCGTCAGAAATGGTGCCCACACGCATCCACCGCACCGACGAGGGGTCACAGCATGCCCATCACCACCAGCATCGACGATGCCGGCATCGCCGAGGTCGTCATGGACAACCCGCCGGTCAACGCCCTGACCGTCGCCGGCTGGTTCGAGCTGGCGTCGACGATCCGGGGACTGGGGGACGACGCCACCGTGCGCGTGGTGGTGCTGCGGGCCCAGGGCCGGGGCTTCAACGCGGGCGTCGACATCAAGGAGATGCAGGCGACCGATGGCTTCGATGCCCTCGTCGGCGCCAACCGCGGCTGCTACGCAGCCTTCGCCGCCGTCTACGAGTGCGCCGTGCCCGTCGTCGCCGCCGTCAACGGCTATTGCCTGGGCGGCGGCATCGGCCTGGTGGGCAACGCGGATGTCATCGTCGCCGCGGACGACGCCACCTTCGGCCTGCCCGAGGTCGACCGCGGTGCGCTCGGCGCCGCCACCCACCTGTCGCGCCTCGTCCCCCAGCACAAGATGCGGGCGATGGTCTACACCTCGGCCACCGCCACAGCCGCCGAGCTGCACGCCTTCGGGTCGGTGCTGCGGGTCGTGCCGCCCGCCGACCTGCGGGACGCCGCGCTCGAGGTGGCCGCCGACATCGCCGCCAAGTCGCCCGCCGTCATCCGGGCCGCCAAGGAATCGCTCAACGGCATCGACCTGTGGGACGTCAAGCGCAGCTACCGCTTCGAACAGGGCTTCACGTTCGAGCTGAACCTGTCGGGGGTGGCCGACGAGCACCGTGACTCATTTCTTGCCGGCGGCAAGGCTTCGCCGCCGCCGGCACCTCCAAAGCCCCGCGCTCCGGAGCAAGACCCGCGACGGGCCTGAGCTTGTCTCACGAAAGGACGCAATGACGAGCACCTCCAGGGACAAGCTGATAACCGAGCAGGACGTGGTCGACGGGCTGCGGTCGGGCATGACCATCGCCATCGGCGGGTGGGCCAGCCGGCGCAAGCCCATGTCGATCGTGCGGGCCATCGTCCGCAGCGATCTCGACGACCTCACCGTCGTCACCCACGGCGGCCCCGACCTGGGGCTGTTGTGCGCGGCGGGCAAGGTGCGGCGGGCCGTCTACGCGTTCGTCTCGCTCGACACCATCCCGCTCGAGCCGCACTTCCGGGCCGCCCGCCAGTCGGGCGCCATCGAGGACGAGCCGCTCGACGAGGGACTGTTCCACCTGGGGCTGCAGGCGGCGGCCTGGCGGGTGCCGTTCCTGCCCAGCCGGGCGGGCCTGGGGTCGGACCTGTTGCGGGACAACCCCCGCCTGACCACCTTCAGGTCGCCGGTGCCCGGGCCGGGTGGGGGCGAGCCCGAGCAGCTCGTCGCCATGCCGGCCATCGAGCTCGACGCCGCCCTCTGCCACCTCAACGTGGCCGACCGGCGCGGCAACGCGATGTTCCTCGGCCCCGATCTCTACTGGGACGACCTCATGCTGCAGGCCGCCCCGACGGGCGGACGGTTCATCTCCGCCGAGCGCGTGGTCGACACGCCCGATCTGGCTGGCCACGGCACCATCCACCAGATGCGGATCAGCCGCATGATGGTCGACGGCGTCGTGGCGGCCCCCGGCGGCGCGCATTTCACGCTGTGCGACCCGGAGTACCCGCGGGACGAGGCCGTGCAGAAGGCGTACGCCGCGTCGGCCAGGAGCCCCGAGGCGTGGGCCGAGTTCCGCGCGGAGTGGGTCGACATCACCGAGGACGAGTACCAGCGCAAGGTGCGGGGAGCGGCATGACCGGCGAGACGACGACCGACACCATCACCGAGGTGCACGTCACCCGGGCCGAGGTGTGCGTGGTGGCGGTGGCCGAGTGCTTCCGCGGCGACGGCGAGATCCTGGCCAACCCCATCGGCACCATCCCCATGATCGGTGGCCGCCTGGCCCGCGCCACGTTCGAGCCCGACCTGTGCATGACCGACGGCGAGGCCGCCCTCATCGCCAACGACCAGGCGATCGTGGCCCCCGAGGACCGTATCTACGAGTACTGGAACCCTTACCGGTCGATGTTCGACTGGGTGTGGTCGGGGCGGCGCCACGTGATGATGGGCGCCACCCAGGTCGACCGGTACGGCAACCAGAACCTGGCCGCCATCGGCGACTACGCCCAGCCCAAGGTGCAGCTCCTGGGCTACCGGGGCGCGCCGGGCAACACGATCAACGACACCACCAGCTACTGGGTGCCGAACCACGGGCCCAAGGTGCTCGTTCCGGCGGTCGACACCGTCACCGGCATCGGCTGGGACCGGGCAGCGGCCCTGGGCACCGACGGGCGGTTCGTCGAGATCCGGCGGGTCGTGACCAACCTGGGCGTGTTCGACTTCGACACGCCCGGCCGCACGATGCGCCTGCGCTCGGTCCACCCGGGCGTGACGGTCGACGATGTGGTGACGGGGACGGGGTTCGACTTGGTGGTGCCGTCCGACGTGCCGTCGTCCCGCCTGCCGACCGCCACGGAGCTGGAGCTCATCCGCGAGGTCATCGACCCCGAGGGCACCCGGGAGCGCGAGGTCCCGGATCCCCCCTGACCGCGGGGGTACCGACGCCCGCAGGCCAGGGCCGGCACAGGCGGTCCTCTACCGCAGGCCAGGGCCGGCACAGGCGGTCCTCTACCGCCGGCCTGCCCTCAGTGCGTCGACCTTGTTGGGTGCCGGCGTGCCCGCGACGTGCAGCAGGTTGACCACATCGTCCACGCCGGGCACGGTCCGCACTTCGCGTTCGATGGCGAGCGCGACGTCACGGCCGTCGACCTGGCCCCGCAGCGTGACGACGCGCCGGCACGCGTCGACGGTCAGGTGCGGGCCATCGACCACGCGGCCCAGCGCCTCGCTGCGCACCTTGTCGACCAGCGTCATGTCATCGTCGGGCACATGGGGTGCCGCCGGCCGCAACCGGTGGATCAACCCCTCGGCCCGACCCCTGCCGTAGTGCGCCTGCCGCTCGACCATCCGCAACTCACGGCGCACCATCGCACCGCCACGGTCGCGGACCGCCGCCCGCCGGCGGCGGCCGCGGGCTGGGTCGAAGGCGTAGGCGAGCGCGGCGCCCGCCGCCGCGGCGAGCGACAACTTCACGAGGCCTGCTCCCGACATGAGTGCACCTCCTGGTCGACGTGACCGCCCGCCGCCTCACGGTACGACCCGGCTCGGCTCGTTGCGCCCGCCGCTCACCGGGGCCGGACACATCCCCGGCCCCGTCCAGTGACGCTGCTCGTCACTGAGCGCGACGAGGATGCGCCTCCGGGGCACTGCTGACGCCGCCCGACCGGCGATGAGGCTGGTGGCCGTCTGCCGCGTCGACTCCTCGTCCCACGACAGCTGAGCGGCGTCAACGGGTCCCGGCCGCTGGCGCACGCACGGGGAGTGCGCCCGAGCCCGACCGGATCTGGCGGGCCGGGGGCGGTGACCGTAGGCTGGCGTCATGTCTGACACACCGTCAGATTCGGGGGTTCACCCGGCTCTGCACACCCGCTTCTGCGACCTCGTGGGCAGCCGGCTGCCCGTCGTGCAGACGGGCATGGGTTGGGTGTCGGGCGCCTCGCTCACCGCCGCCACCTCGGCCGCCGGGGGGTTCGGCATCCTGGCCGCGGTCACCATGACAGGCGACCAGCTCGCCAAGGCCGTCGCCGCGGTCAAGGCGCGCACCGGCGCTCCGTTCGGCGTCAACTTCCGGGCCGACCAGCCCGACCTCGGCGATCGCATCGACCTGTGCGTGCGGGAGGGCGTGCGGCTCGTCAGCTTCGCCGGCGCCCCCACCAAGGATGCGATCGGCCGGTTGCACGACGCAGGCATCCTGGTGATGCCCACCGTCGGGGCCCGCCGCCACGCCGAGAAGATGCTCGACTGGGGTGTCGACGCCGTCATCGCCCAGGGCGGCGAGGGCGGCGGCCACACCGGCACCGTCCCCACCTCGCTGCTGCTGCCCCAGGTGGTCGACGCCGTGGGGCACGCGATCCCCGTGCTGGGCGCCGGCGGGTTCCACGACGGGCGGGGCCTGGTCGCCGCGCTGGCCTGGGGCGCCGACGGCGTCGCCATGGGCACCCGCTTCCTGCTCACGGCCGAGAGCAGGGTGCCCGACGAGATCAAGGCCCGGTACGTGGCTGCCGCGGTCACGGACACCGTTGTGACCACCGCCCTCGACGGTGCCCCGCAGCGGGTCATCCGCACCGAGACCGTCGACCGGCTCGAGCGGTCGTCGGTGGTCACCAGGCTGCCGCGGGCGCTGCGCTCCGCCCTGGCCTTCCGCAAGCTGACCGGCACCCCGCTGCGCGAGCTGGTGCGCGAGGGGCTGGCGATGCGCAAGAACCAGGACCTGACCTGGGCGCAGCTCGCCATGGCCGCCAACGCACCGATGCTCATCAAGGCGGCGCTGGTCGACGGCCGGGCCGAGGTGGGCGTGCTGCCGACCGGCCAGGTGACCGGCGTGATCGGCGAGCTGCCGACGGTCGCCGAGCTGCTCGACCGCATCGCCGCCGAGGCGACGGCCACCCTGACCCGTCTGGCGGGGGGAGGCCACCAGTGACGACCGCACGTCGCCGCCCGCCCCGAGGCAACAGCCGTCCCGGTCACCTCGCCGGTGCAACACCTATCGGGGTGCCCGGGGTCCGCACGCCCCGAGGCGATAGCGGTCGCCGCCGGGGTCCGGAGGCAGTGCTGATCGGGGGCCGAGCACCATTGCCCCGAGAGCTCCTGACCGACCCCTATTGCCTCGCCGGACGCCGGTGCCCGCCGGCGGGCTGGGCGCCTCGCCGTCACGACCGCAGCGGAGCTGACATGGACCTGAGCTGGAGCGAGAGCGAGCAGGCGTTCCGGGCCGAGGCCCGGGCCTGGCTCACCGACAGCCTGGCCGCCTGGCACGCCGACCACGGCGGCGAGGCCGCCATCGCCTCCGGCGACACGCGCGCAGGTTTCGCCCAGCACCTCGACTGGGAGCGGCGCCTGCACGATGGCCGTTGGGCGGCGGTGTCGTGGCCGGCCGACGTCGGCGGGCGCGACGCCTCGCTGTGGGAGTGGCTGATCTTCGAGGAGGAGTACTACCGGGCCGGCGCCCCGGCCCGGGTCACGCAGAACGGCATCTTCCTGCTCGCACCCACCGTGTTCGAGTTCGGCACGCCCGCCCAGCAGGCCCACGTGCTGCCCCGCATGGCCGCGGCGGACGACCTGTGGTGCCAGGGCTGGTCCGAGCCCGACGCGGGCAGCGACCTGGCCGGCATCACGTCCCGGGCCGCGCGTGTCGACGGCGGCTGGCGCCTCGACGGCCAGAAGACCTGGACCACACGGGGCGCGTTCTGCACCCACCTGTTCGGGCTGTTCCGCACCGACCCCGCCTCCGAGCGGCATCGCGGCCTGAGCTACCTGCTCGTCCCGCTGGACACCCCCGGCGTCACGGTGCGGGGCTTCGGCCGCCTCGACGGCGACGAGGGGTTCGCCGAGGTGTTCTTCGACGATGCGTTCCTGGCCGACGACGCCATCCCCGGCGGCGTGCTGCTGGGCGACGAGGGCGCTGGCTGGAAGGTGGCGATGGCGACCACCGGCTCGGAGCGCGGCCTGACCCTGCGGTCCCCCGGTCGCTTCCTCGCCACCGCCGCCCGGCTCATCGAGCTGTACCGTCAAGACCCCCAGCCGCGCCTGCGCGAGCGCATCGCCGAGGCGTGGATGCGGGCCGAGGCCTACCGCCTGTTCACCCTCGACACCGTCACGCGCCTGTCGGGCGGTGCCGTCATGGGCGCCGACAGCTCGATCAACAAGATCTGGTGGTCGGAGCTCGACTGCGAGCTGCACGAGATCGCCCTCGACCTGCTGGGCGCGGCGGCCGAGCTCGAGGGCCCGTGGTCGAAGGGCTGGCAGTTCGCGCTGTCCGGCCCGATCTACGCGGGCACCAACGAGATCCAGCGCAACATCGCGGCCGAGCGGGTGCTCGGGCTGCCGAGGAAGTAGGTCCGGTCGTGGACTTCGGCTTCGACGACGACCAGCTCGCCTTCCGCGACGCCGCTCGCGACCTGTTCGACAAGGAGTGCGCGCCGGCGGTGGTCCGATCGGCCTGGGATGCGCCCGCCGGCGCGCTCGACCGCACGGTGTGGGATCGGCTCGCCGAGATGGGCGTGCTGGCCACCCTGGTGCCCGAGGCGAGCGACGGCCTGGGGCTCGACGAGCAGGCGCTGGTGCTGGTGCTCGAGGAGGCCGGCCGGGCCGGCCTCCCCCACCCGCTGGTCGAGACCGCGGCGGTGGCCGCCCCGCTGCTGGCGGGCGGCCTCCCGGATGCCCACGGGCTGGGCATGGTCGCCACCGACCTGGGTGGCCCGCATGTGGCGTGCGCGGCCGACGCCGACCGGCTGCTGCTCCGCGACGCCGCGTCGGGCGCGCTGCACCTGGTCGGCCCGGCGGCCGCGGTGCTCACCCCGGTGGACACCGTCGACGGCGCCCGCCGCGCCGCCACGGTCGACTGGCGGCCCACGCCCGCGTCGCTCGTCACCGACGACCCCGCGGCCGTCGACATGGCATTCGACCGCGGTGCCTTCGGCACGGCGGCGTTGCTCGTCGGCCTGGGTCAGCGGATGCTCGACCTGACCGTGGCCTACGTGACAGAGCGCGAGCAGTTCGGCGTGCCCATCGGGTCGTTCCAGGCCGTCAAGCACCACCTGGCCGACGCGCTCAAGGAGCTCGCGTTCGCCCGGCCCGCCGTCTACCGGGCCGCCCACTCGCTGGCCACCGACGCCGACACCCGCACCCGTGACGTGTCGATGGCCAAGGCGATGGCGTCCGACGCCGCCCGGTTCGTCGGCCGCCAGGCCCTGCAGTGCCACGGGGCCATCGGCTACACCGTCGAGCACGACCTCCAGCTCTACCTGAAGCGCACCTGGGCGCTGGCCACGGCGTGGGGCGACGCCGCCTGGCACCGCGACCGGGTCGCCCAGGCGATAGGCATCTGATCGGACCCGCCATTTTCCTGCCGCGGGATCGGGGGCGATGACCCCACGGACCGCGGCAGGATTTCGACCGAACTCGAGGAGACCACGATGGCCGAGGCCTACATCGTCGACGCAGTTCGCACGCCGGTGGGCCGGCGCGGGGGCGGGCTGTCGCAGGTCCACCCCGCGGACCTGGGCGCACACAGCCTCAAGGCCCTCGTCGACCGCACGGACATCGACCCCGCCGCCGTCGAGGACGTGGTGTTCGGCAACGTCGACTCGATCGGCGGGCAGGCGGGCGACATCGCTCGCACCTGCTGGCTGGCGGCCGGGCTGCCCGAGCACGTGCCCGGCACCACGATCGACCGGCAGTGCGGCTCGTCGCAGCAGGCGATCCACTTCGCCGCCCAGGCCGTGCTGTCGGGGACGATGGACGTCGTCGTCGCCGGGGGCGTGCAGCAGATGTCGCAGATCCCCATCTCGTCGGCCATGACCGCCGGCCAGGAGTACGGGTTCGACGACCCGTTCACGGGGTCCGAGGGCTGGGTCGCCCGCTACGGCACCCAGGAGGTCAGCCAGTTCCGGTCGGCCGAGATGATCGCCGAGAAGTGGGACATCACCCGCGACGACATGGAGGCCTTCGCCGTCGAGTCCCACACCCGCGCCATCCGCGCCCGGGCCGAGGGTCGGTTCGAGGGCCAGATCGTGCCGCTGGGCGACGCCACGGCCGACGAGGGCCCCCGCGAGCCGAACTGGGACAAGATCCGCTCGCTCCCCACCCTGACCGAGGGCGGGCGAGTAACAGCCGCCTGCGCCTCGCAGATCTCCGACGCGTCCGCCGCGCTGCTGATCGTCAACCAGAAGGGCCTGGCCGCCCACGGCCTCACCCCGCGCGCCCGCATCCACCACATCTCGGTCCGCGCCGACGACCCGGTGTGGATGCTGACCGCGCCCATCCCGGCCACGGCCTACGCGCTCGAGCGGACCGGGATGCGCCTCGACGACATCGACCTGGTCGAGATCAACGAGGCGTTCGCCTCGGTCGTGATCGCCTGGGCCAAGGAGACCGACGCGGATCCGGCCAAGGTCAACGTCAACGGCGGCGCCATCGCCCTCGGCCACCCCCTCGGCGCCACCGGCGCCCGCCTGATGACCACCCTGCTCAGCGAGCTCGAGCGCACCGGGGGCCGCTACGGCCTGCAGACCATGTGCGAGGGCGGCGGCCAGGCCAACGTCACCATCGTCGAGCGCCTCTGACCCCTACGGAGGTTCGTGTTGCGCGATCGGTTGCCAGGCAACCAATCGCGCAACAGAGACCGGGCCGAGACCAGGCCGAGACCGTCGCGCTCGTGGGAGCGGCGGGCCGGCGGCGCCGGGGTGCCGCCGGCCCGCCAGGGCGTGTCAGCGGAGCTGACTGCGGATGGCGCCGGCCGGGAACGGCGCGTCGTGCACGTTGGCGTAGAAGCCGACCACGCGTGTGCGCATGCGTCTCCCCCTTGCAGTGACGGACTCGCCGATGGAGTTACGACGCCGAGGGGGAAACGGATCTCTCGGCGGCCGACGACCGATTTTCGGAGCCCGGCCACCGCTGGCCGGGCTCAGAGGCCGAGCGGATAGGGCGTTCGCCGCAGCCAACGCGTGGGAATTTGGTGCTGGAGCACCAGCTCCACAGCCGGCCGACCAGCAACACGGCGACCGCAGCCCGCGCCGACATGACCTATCCGCGCACGCTCTCACGCCACCTTGGGTCGGGCGCGCTCGATGATCGTGCCCGTGTCGACCGCCGGGGGCAGGGTGCCGAGCGCCAGGCCCTCGTCGCCGGCCAGCCGCGAGGCGAGGAAGGCGTCCGCCACCGCCGGGTGGCCGAACCGCACCAGCAGGCTGCCCTGGAACGCCAGCGCCATGGCCTCGACCACCCGCCGGGCCCGGGGCTCGATGCCCACGATGTCGCCCAGCTCGGCGCGCACGCGGGCGGTGGCGGCGTCGAGGCGCTCGTCGGCCCCGGCCGTCGTGTCGAGCTCGGCCAGGAACGCCTCGAGCGCCTGCGGCTCGCGGGCCATGGCCCGGAGGACGTCGAGGCAGATGACGTTGCCCGACCCCTCCCAGATGCCGTTCAGCGGGCTCTCGCGGAAGAGCCGCGGCATGATCGACTCCTCGACGTAGCCGTTGCCGCCCAGGCACTCGAGCGCCTCGCCCACCACCGTGGGCTGGCGCTTGCACACCCAGTACTTGCCGACGGCCGTGGCCAGTCGGCGGAACGCCTCGGCCCCCTCGTCGCCCCGGGCGGCATCGTCGAACGCCCGGGCCAGGCGCATGGCCGTGACCGTCGCCGCCTCGGACTCGACCGCCAGGTCCGCCAGCACCACCCGCATCAGTGGCTGGTCGACCAGCGCCTTGCCGAACGCGGCCCGGTGCGCCGCGTGATGCAGCGCCTGAGCCGTGGCCTGGCGGATCGTGGAGGTGGCGCCGAGCACGCAGTCGAGCCGGGTGTGGGCGACCATGTCGATGATCGTGCGGACGCCCCGCCCCTCCTCGCCCACCAGCCAGGCCACCGCGCCGTCGAGCTCGATCTCGCTCGACGCGTTCGACCGGTTGCCCAGCTTGTCCTTGAGCCGCTGCAGCCGGAAGCCGACGTTGCGCTCGCCGTCGGGCAACCACCGGGGCACGAGGAAGCACGACAGCCCGGCCGGCGCCTGGGCCAGCATGAGGAACACGTCGGACATCGGCGCCGAGCAGAACCACTTGTGCCCCGTGAGCAGCCAGGTCCCGCCATCGGCGGACGGTTCGGCGCGGGTGGTGTTGGCCCGCACGTCCGAACCGCCCTGCTTCTCGGTCATGCCCATGCCGGCGAGCACCCCCGGCTTCTCGCGAGCGGGCACGTTGCGGGGGTCGTAGGCGCGGGCGACCAGGCGGGGCTCCCAGTCGTCGGCCAGGTCGGGCTGGTTCCGCAGCGCGGGCACGATGGAATAGGTCATCGAGATGGGGCAGCCGTGGCCGGCCTCGACCTGCGACCAGGTGACGAACCCGGCCGCCCGGGCCACGTGCGCGCCCGGCTGGTCGACGGCCCACGGGGCGCCGTGCAGCCCGTGGCCCACCGCCACCTGCATCAGCTCGTGGTAGGCGGGGTGATAGGCGACCTCGTCGATCCGGTGGCCGTAGCGGTCGTGCGTGCGGAGCTCGGGCGGGTTGCGGTTGGCCTCGAACCCCCACTCGATCACCTGGGGCGACCCGGCCAGCCGACCGAGCGCGTGCAGGTCGTCGACCGCCCAGCCCGCGCCCTCCCGCTCGACGGCCTCGGCCAGGGCGACGTCGGCCTCGAACACGTCGTAGCCCTCGAGCGGCGGCGGCTGGTTGGTGACCTCGTGGGTGGCAGCCATGCCTCCATGCTGCCGCGGGCGGCGCCCGATCACCCGCGCCGCGTGCGGCGCCCGATCACCCGCATGCCAGCCCGTCGACTTCGGCTACGCGGTCGGACCGAGGCGGTGGAACGCGATCGCCGCCGCCGTGGCGACGTTCAGCGAGTCGACGCCGCCGGCGATCGGGATGCGCACCCGTCGGGTGGCGGCCGCGACGGCCGCGGGCGTCAGGCCCGGTCCCTCCGCCCCGACCATCACGGCGAGGCGGGGCGGTTGGCCCGTCGCCCGATCCCGGGCAGCGGCGTCGCCGGCCACCAGGTCGATCGGCTCGGCGTCCGGCGCCGGCGTGAGGGCCAGCACCTCGAACCCCAGTTCACCCAGGGTGCCCAGCCCACCCGGCCAGGGAGCGAGGCGGGTCCACGGCACCCGCAGGACGTGGCCGAGCGAGACCCGTACGCTGCGGCGGTAGAGCGGGTCGGCGGTGGTGGGGTCGAGCAGCACGGCGTCGACGCCGAACGCGGCCGCGTTGCGGAACAGCGCGCCCAGGTTCTCGTGGTCGCCCACGCCCTCGACCACGGCGACCAGGCGCGCGTCACGCACGACCTCGGCCACCGCCGGCATGGGTCGCCGGTCGGCCGCCGCCAGCACGCCACGGTGGAAGTCGAACCCGGCGACGGCCGCCACCTCGTCATCGGCACGCACCAGCACCGGAGCCCGCCCGGCGACCAGGTCGCGCACCCGGTCGGCCCGGCGGTCGGTCGCCAGCACCGAGCGGATCCGATACGGCGAGTCGAGCAGCGCCTCCAGGGCGAACACGCCCTCGACCACGAAGTAGCCGCCCCGGCGCTCGACCTGGCGTCGACGGGTCGGGTCGTTGAGCGCCCGGAAGTCGTCGAGCGGATCGGTGCCGAACGGGTCGGTGCCGAGCGGATCGGTGCCGGGTGTCTCGCTCTCGGCGTCACGGCGCGCGGTCCCGCCGGGTGGGCCGGGCGGCGGGTCGGAGGGCGGCGGCACGGTCCCATCCTGGCGCGGCGGCCCGAGCGAGGTTGGCGACGGGCGGTGGCGGGTAGCGAAGATGCTTCATGCGCCGCATCGTGTGCCTCGAGCTCGGACCACTCGACCAACTGGCCCTCGAGGACGGGCCCGACCTGTTGCCCGCACCCCATCAGGTGGTGGTGGCCGTGCGGGCCGCCGGCGTCAACTACGTCGACGCCCTGTTCGTGCAGGGCCGCTACCAGATCAAGCCGCCCCTGCCCTTCAGCCCCGGCAGCGAGATCGCCGGCGAGGTCGCCGCAGTGGGGCACGAGGTGGACGGCGTCGCCGTCGGCGACCGCGTGCTGGCCCCCGTCGGCCTGGGCGGCTACGCCGAGCAGGTGGCGGTGCCGGCCGAGTCGGTGATCCCGCTGGCCGGCTCGATGTCGTTCACGCGGGCGGCCGCCATGCTGCAGTCGTACTCGACCGCCCTGTTCGCCCTCACCCGGCGTGCCCCGGTGGTCGCGGGCGAGACGATCCTGGTGCTGGGCGCCGGCGGCGGCGTGGGCCTGGCGACGATCGACGTGGCCCGAGCGCTGCGGCTGCACACGATCGCCGCTGCGTCCGACGACGCCAAGCTCGCCGCCGCCCGGGCGGCCGGGGCCGAGCACACGATCGGCTACGAGGCCGAGGACCTCAAGGTGCGGGCCCGCGAGCTGTCCGGCGGCGGGGTCGACGTCGTGGTCGACCCGGTGGGCGGCCCGCACGCCGAGCAAGCGCTGCGGGCGCTCAGGGTGGGCGGCCGGTTCCTGGTCATCGGCTTCGCCAGCGGGGAGATCCCCCGCCTGCCGGCCAACCAGGTGCTGCTCAACAACCGCACGGTCGTGGGCGTCGACTGGGGGGCGTGGGCCATGCACAACCCCGACGACAACCGGGCGCTGACCGCCGAGCTGATGGCGGCCGTCGAGTCGGGCCGCCTCGACCCACCCGAGCCGACCACCTACCCACTCGACGAGGCGGCCGTCGCCTTGGCCGACCTGGAGGGCCGCCGGGTCGCCGGCAAGGTCGTCCTGGTCCCCTGAGTGCGTACGCGGCCCGGGTCAGACGAGGCCCCGCACGACGGCCGCCGCCGCCGTCGCCGCGGCGAACGCCAGCACCGTGGGCCGCAGCCACGCGCCGTCGAGCCGGCTGATCAGCCGGTGGCTGACGGCGATGCCGAACACCGTCCCGGGGACCAGCGCCAACGCCAGGGCCAGTTGCCACGGAGCGACCGCCCCCACCAGCGCGAGGGCCACCAACGACAGCACGGTGCCGAGCGAGAACGCCGCGGCCAGCGTGGCCCGCAGCGTCGGCCCCTCGTGGTGCTGGTAGAGCAGCGCCATCGGAGGCCCGCCGATGGACGTGGCCGTGCCCATGGCGCCCGACGCCACGCCGGCGGCCACCGTGGTCCCCCGGGTGATCGGCACCGTGGTCGTGAGCAGGCTCATCCCCACGGCCACCAGCACCCCTGCGCCCGCCAGCACCGACAGCGTGTCGCCGGCCACGGCCGCCACCACCAGCGACCCGATCACCGTGCCGGGCACGCGGCCCACCATGAGCCACCCGACGGCCGGCCAGTCGACGCCGTGGCTCTCGCGCCGCACCATGGCGACCGCCAGAGGCAGGATCAGCAGCGTGAGCGTGGCCGGCAGCGCCTCGGGCTCGATGACGGCGAGCACCGGCGCAGCCAGCAGGTTGGCGCCGAAGCCGACCGAGCCCTGGACGGCGGCGCCGACGGCGACCACGACGAGCACCACCGCATACCCGGCGGGGTCGAGGTGGATGGCGGCGTCCACGGGCAGCGGTCAGACCGGTGCGGCCGTCGGCCGGACCCCGGTCACGCCCCCGTTCGCCCCTCGACGCGCTCGGCGACGATGGCGGCGAAGCGGTCGAGCACGGGCAGCACCTCGTCGCGCGGCGCCGAGGGCAGGTCGAACACGGTCTCCGTGACGCCCAGGCCCTGGTAGTGGTCGAGCTTGCCGTGTTCGGGGATCGCGGCGAACGGCACCACCTCGAAGTGCTCGGGGTCTCGCCCCGCCTCGTCGAGGGCAGCCCGCAGGGTGGGCAGGGCCTGTGACAGACCGGCACCGCCGATCGGCATCCACCCGTCGGCGTACTCGACGGCGTGGGCGAACAGCTTGGCGCCGGCCCCGCCCCCCATGAGCACCGGCACGTGGGGCCGGCCGTCGCGATCGCGCTGGGCGGGCTTGGGCCACGACCACGTGGGCGGGAACTGCACGTGCTCGCCGGCGAACTCGGCCTCGTCGTCGTGCCACAGAGCCTGCATGGCCAGCACGTGCTCGCGGGCGACGGCGCGGCGGCCCCGGTAGTCGACGCCGTGGTCGGCCATCTCGTCCTCGTTCCACCCGAAGCCGACGCCCATGGCCGCCCGACCGCCGGACACGTGGTCGAGCGAGGCGACGGCCTTGGCGGTGACGAGCGGGTCGCGCTGGGCTGGCAGCAGGATGCCGGTGCCGAGGCGCAACGTGGTGGTGGCACTCGACGCTGCGGCCAGTGCCACCAGCGGGTCGAGCGAGCGCTTGTACTTCTCGTCCAGCTCCTCGCCGCTGGGGTGCGGGGTCTTGCGGCCGGTGGGGATGTGGGTGTGCTCCGGCAGCCACAGGGAGTCGAGGCCGCGCTCCTCGACGGCGCGGGCCAGCTCGACCACGTCGATCGACACGTCGGTGGCGAACATGGTGACGCCGTAGCGCATCGGGGCTCCCTCGCGGTGGCGGGCGGACCGTGTGCCCGCCGCACGACCGATCATGCCCCGACCGGCCGCCGCCTGCCCACGCCGGTGGGCCGTTCTCGGTCACGGCCCCTACGACGGGCGCCTCGGACCGGAAGGTGTCGGCAGGAGACGACGGTACGGGCGCGGGTCCGCCGACGCCTGGCGCGCCTGCCGCGTCGGCGGACTGCGCCCGTTTCTGACGGGTCGTCAGGTCATGTGTCATCATCGCGGCATGACCGGCATCTGCGAGGGGCGCGTCGTCATCGTCACCGGAGCGGGGCGCGGCATCGGCCGCGGGCACGCGCTCGAGTTCGCCCGACAGGGCGCCAAGGTCGTGGTCAACGACATCGGGGCCGAGCTCGACGGCACCGGCGGCTCGCGGTCGCCCGCCCAGCAGGTGGTCGACGACATCGTCGCCGCCGGCGGCGAGGCCGTGGTCAACGGCGACGACGTCGCCGACTGGAAGGGCGCCCAGCGCCTGGTGGGCGCCGCTCTCGAGGCCTTCGGCGGCCTGGACGTCGTGGTCAACAACGCCGGCATCGTCCGCGACCGCATGTTCGTGTCGTGCGGCGAGGACGAGTGGGACGCCGTCATCCGCGTCCACCTCAAGGGCCACTTCGCCGTCGCCCGCTTCGCGGCGGAGCACTGGCGGGCCCAGGCCAAGGCGGGCGAGACGGTCGACGCCCGCATCGTGAACACCTCGTCGGGCGCCGGACTGCTGGGCTCGGTCGGCCAGTCGGCCTACAGCGCGGCCAAGGCCGCCATCGCCACGCTCACGCTCATCCAAGCCGCCGAGCTGGGCCGCTACGGGGTGACCGCCAACGCCATCGCCCCGTCGGCGCGCACGCGGATGACCGAGACCGTGTTCGCCGACATGATGGCCGCCCCCGACGAGGCCGACGCCTTCGACGCCATGGCCCCCGAGAACGTCGCCCCGCTGGTCGTGTGGCTGGGCTCGCCCCAGTCGGCCCATGTCAGCGCCCGGGTGTTCGAGGTCGAGGGCGGCAAGGTGTCCGTGGCCGACGGCTGGCAGCACGGGCCCGCCGTCGACAAGGGCGCCCGCTGGGACCCGGCCGAGCTGGGCCCGGTCGTCGACGACCTCCTGGCCAAGGCCCCCGCACCGGCCCCCGTCTACGGCGGCCAATAGCAGGCGGTACGTTGCCGGCCATGGCTGATCGCACGTTCGCGACACTGGCCGACGGCGGCGGGTTCTTCGAGGGTCCCCGCTGGCGGGACGGTCGGTGGTGGGTGTCCGACTTCTACCGCCACAGCGTGTACGCGATCTCCCCCGACGGGGGCACCGACGTGGTCATGACCGTCGAGGCCCAACCGTCGGGACTGGGGTGGATGCCCGACGGTTCGCTGCTGGTCGTGTCGATGAAGGACCAGCGCGTGCTGCGACGCACGCCGGACGGCACCGTCGCGGTGCACGCCGACGTCGGCGAGCATTGCGGCGGCCTGGCCAACGACATCGTGGTGGCGGCCGACGGGCGGGCGTGGGTCGGCAACTTCGGGTTCGACCTGATGGCCGGCGAGCGGCCGCGGCAGGCCGCGCTGGTGCGCATCGACCCAGACGGCACGACCGCGGTGGCCGCCGACGGCCTCGCCTTCCCCAACGGGTCCGTCATCACCCCCGACGGCACGATGCTCGTCGTGGGCGAGACGATGGGCGCCCGCTACACGGCCTTCACCATCACGGCCGACGGGCTGCTCACCGACCGCCGGGTGTGGGCCGCCGTCGAGGGTGTGGCGCCCGACGGGTGCACGCTCGACGCCGAGGGCCACATCTGGGCCGCCGACTGCTTCGGCAACCGGGTGGTGCGGGTGGCGGCCGACCGGGGCGTCATCGACGAGATCGCCGTCCCCGGCGGCCTTGGCACCTACGCCTGCATGTTGGGCGGCGACGACGGGCGCACGCTGCTGGTCTGCTGCGCCCCCGACTTCGACGAGCGCCGCCGCCAGACCGAGCTCCAGGCGGTCCTGCTCACGACGACCGTCGAGGTCCCGCACGCGGGCCTGCCGTAGACGCGCCGCCGCCGTACGTCCCGACCGAACTTGCGGCACATCCGGTCGTCCAACAGCCCGTCGCGCCGCACGTTCCGCCGCAGGAACCTGCGGCGAGCGGGCCACGCTACGGTTCCGCCCATCGGCTTCCCCCGACACGCTGAACCGCGCCTCGGGAGCAGGAGCCACGCACACCATCGACAGAGACGTCGCCGCACTCGCCGCGCGTCAGCACGGGCCTATCGCATCGACCTCGCCCATCCCGCCGAGTGGGTGGCGATCGAGTACGACGGCCGGCAGCACGCCGAGGTCGAAGTCTGGGAGTCGGACCATCCGCGGCAGAACGACGTCGTGCTGTCGGGGTGGATCGTGCTCCGCTACAGCCGCCGCATGTACCTGCGTGAGCCCGAGCGGATCGTGCGCGAGGTGCGTCAGGCCCTCGCCCAGGCCGCCGCCCGCACCGCGTCGCCGTCGCCCGCGCCGTCGGTGGCGTGAGGAGTTGTTGCGACGGAACTTGGGGCAGATCTGGCCAAGGAACAACCAGATCTGCCGCAAGTTGGGTGGGGCGCGGTGGGTGCGGCAGATCCGGGGCCGGCGCCGCCGGATCTGCCGCAGACCGCAGGCCGCCGGTCTGCTCGGGGCAGGGGGAGCTACTCCGAGCGGACGGCGTCGGCCGGTGCCAAGCGGCTGGCCCGGGCGGCCGGATAGATGCCGGCGAGGGCGCCGACCACCAGCGACGCCGCCACCCCGCCAGCGAGGCCGGTGAGGGGGACGGCGAGGCGCCAGCCCCGCATGTCGGCGTAGACCGCCGTGGTGGCCGCCCCGAGCGCGATGCCCATCGCCCCGCCCAGGCCGGCCAGCAGCACCGACTCGACCAGGAACTGTGCCCGGATGTGGCGGCGGGTGGCCCCCAGCGCCCGGCGGACGCCGATCTCGGCCCGCCGTTCGAGCACCGAGATCACCATGACGTTGGCGATGCCGACCCCGCCCACCACCAGGGCGACGGCTCCCAGGCCGAGCAGCAGGGCGGTAAGGGTCTCGTCGGCCTTGGCCTTGGCGGCCAACGCATCGCTGGGACGGGTGACGCTCACCTCCTCGGGCGCCTCCGGGTTGGCGGTGGCGCCCAGCGCATCGCGGACGGCGGTCACCTCGTCGGGGTCGGTCCGCACGCGCACGGTGGACGCTGACTCGTCGATGCCGAACAGCTCCTGCGCCACCGGGTAACCGACCAGCGCCGAGCGGTCGATGTCCGGGCCGAGCGGCACGGGATCGAGGATGCCGATCACCCGGAACCACTGCCCGCCGATGTACACCAGCGGGTCGCCGTCCAGGTCGTCGATGCCGAGCCGCACCGCCGTCTCCGAACCCAGCACGACGGTCGGCTGGGTGGCCGTGGCGTCGTTGAGGAACGTCCCCGCCGCCATGGTGCCTCCGACGGTTTCGAGCAGGTTCGGCTCGGTGGCCACCACGGCGATGCCCCCCGACCGGTCGGCAGGGATCAGGTCGCTGCGGCGGACGGTCACGCCATCGACGTTGCGGGTCGCCGCCGCCGAGGTGACCGGCCCGATCCGGCGGATCATGTCGGGCGCCGTGACCGGCAGCTCAGTGGCCTCGCCGAACATGTCGTTGCCCGGCTGGACCTGCAGCAGGTTGGTGCCCAGCTCGTCGAGCTCGGCCAGCAGGTCGGCCCGGCTCGACGCCGAGATGCCGACCACCGCCACCATGGCGGCGATGCCGATGGCGATGCCCAGCGCGGTGAGCGTGGTGCGCACCCGTTTGGCCCGCAGGCCGACGGTGCCCACCGCCAGCACGTCACCCAGCCGGAGCCGGTTGCGGAGCCGGCGGCCCGGATCGGGACCGTCGTTCGGGCCCCCACCGGGGCCAGGGGACACCGACGGCGCAGCGTCACCGGGGGACAGGGTGGTCGCGCTCACGCCGCCACCGCCGTGTCCGACTCGACCCGGCCGTCGCGCACCGAGACGCAGCGCGGCATCGCTGCCGCCACCTGCTGATCGTGGGTGATCACCACGATGGTCGTGCCCGCGGCGTGCAGGCCGTGGAACAGGTCGAGCACCTCGCCGCCGGTGACCGAGTCGAGGTTGCCGGTCGGCTCGTCGGCCAGCACGATCGCCGGCTCGCCGACGATGGCCCGGGCGATCGCCACACGCTGGCGCTCGCCGCCCGACAGGTGGGCGGGCCGGTGGGTCGCCCGGTGGGCGAGGCCCACCCGGCGGAGCGCCTCGGCGGCCCGCTCCCGGCGCTCGGCCGGTGGGACGCCGCGGTAGACGAGGCCCGTGGCGACGTTGTCGAGGGCGGTCAGGCCGTCGAGCAGGTGGAACTGCTGGAACACGAAGCCCACCCGCCACGCCCGCAGCGCCGACAGCTCGCGGTCGGACAGCTCACCGATGTCGGCGCCGGCGACGCGCACGGTGCCAGACGACGGGCGGTCGAGGGCGCCGATGAGGTGC
The DNA here is from genome assembly GCA_963735395.1 of uncultured Acidimicrobiales bacterium. Taxonomy (GTDB): domain Bacteria; phylum Actinomycetota; class Acidimicrobiia; order Acidimicrobiales; family VFJN01; genus ZC4RG19. The sequence continues at coordinate 192,766 of CAVTKV010000009.1, forward strand.
AGCAACGTCGACTTGCCGGACCCCGACGGGCCGACCACCGCCACCATCTCGCCGGACTCGACGGCGAAGCTGACACCGTCGAGCGCCCGCACCGGCGGAGCCCCGGCGTACTCCTTCACGACGTCCGTGAGGGCGAGCACGACGCCATCGCCGCCTCCGGCAGGGGTGGTGATCAGCGCCCTCATGCCGGCACCACGACATCGTCGCCCTCGGCGAGGTCGCCCGTGACCTCGACCCATCCGTCGGCGAACGCACCGACCTCGACCGCGACCAGCTCCGTCGCGCCGCCGGCGCCCGTTCGCTCGACGGCGTAGCCGCCCTCGGCCAGCGCCAGCAGGGCGTCGACCGGCACGGCCAGGACGCCCTGGGCGGCGCTGGTCACGACGCTCACGGTGACAGGTGCCTCGTCGAGGTTGCCCGCGGCGGCCGGGTCGTCGAGCGCGATCGTGACCTCGATCGTCGGGGTCTGGTCGGCCATCGGGTCGCCGTTGTCGTCCTCGGGCGCCTCGGCCACTGTCCCGACCGACGCCACCTTGCCGGTCACGGTCGAGCCGTCGGGCAGCTCGATGTCGACGGCCTGGTCCACGGCGACCAGGCCCTGGCGGGTGGCCTCGAGGTCGACCGTCACCTGCCGGCCGGTACCCCCGACCTCGAGCACCGGGCCGCCGACCTGCCCGCCCAGCGGGGTCGGCTGCCCGGTCACGCGCACGGCGGCGGGCTGCACCACCACGTCGCCGAGGCCGAGGCGGCCCGTCTCCTCCAGGCCGAGCGCCTCCTGCCACTCCTCGACGGCGTCGGTGGTGGCCGACGTCCAGTCCTGGTCGACGGTGAGCTCGTCGGCCGTCACCACGCCCAGCGCCACCAGGTTGGCCTCGAGCTGCTCGACGTCCGCACCGTCGTCGACGTCGGGCCCGAGCTCCCGCCACAGGGGCTGGTCGCCGTAGATCAGCGGGATGACCCGGTCGTCGACCTGGGCGACCGCCTGGCCCCGCTCGACGACGGTGCCCTCGGGCGGCAACCACGTCAGGGTGCCCTGCCCGGCCAGCGACAGCTCGACGGTCTCGCCGTAGCCGAGGGTGCCCTCGACGTCGGTCCGTTCCTCGAGGTCGCGGGCCGTGACCTCGGCCGTGGCCGTCGACGACGGGGTGTCGGCCGCCGTGGGCGACCCGGAGTCCCCGCTCCGCCAGACGACGGCGCCGATGCCGACCGCGGCGGCAGCGACGACGCCGCCGGCCAGGACGGCGCGGCGACGGCCGCGGCGTGGGCCGCTCAGGTGGACGGGCTCGGGCGGCGCCGGCGCACCGGCCGCCCGCTCGTCGACGGCCGGACGGTCGAGCCGCCCAGGGGCCGCCTGTCCGAGGCCCGCCTGCTCCCGAGCGACCGGCTCTCCAGCCCGCCCTCCGGCGGGTGCCGCAGGGTCGCGGCGCCCGTCTGCGCCGACCGGTTCGCCGGCGGCGCCGCGCACGTCGGAGGCGCTCATTCGCCGCCTCCCTCGGTGCTCGGGCCCTCGCCCGGGCCACGCTCGGGGGATTCCAAGCCGGCCTCGTCGTGGCATTCCTCGATGTCCTGCTCGAACTCCTCGTCCGGGCGTCCATCGCCTCCGTCGGGCCCGCCGGCCCTCATCATCACGCCGCCGTCGGAGCTGACCTCGGGGTCGGGCATGTCGTGCCCGCGCTCGCGCATGCACTCCGCGACCGCGACCAGCTCGTCCAGCATCTCGGCCTGCTCCTCGGGGTCGAGCTCGATGTCCGGGCGGACGTCCTCCATGATCGGGCTGCAGGCCTCGTCTGCCGCCTCGAACTCCGGATCGGGCCCCTCGCCGGTGTCAGGGTCCGCCGCCCGCATGCTCACGCCCCCGTTCTCGTCGAACTCCGGGTCGGGCATGTCGACGCCGTTGTCTCGCATGCACTGCGCGTACTCGAGCATGGCGTCCTCGAACTCGGCCTCGTCGACGTTGCTGTCGCCGCCACCTCCTTCGTCGTCGGCGTCGTCGGTCTGCGCGGCCGCCTCCTCGTCGAGGCTGGCGACCGCGTCGTCGGATCCGTCGTCTCCGCCTCCGCAGCCGGCGACCGCCCCGGCGAGGGCGAGCGCGGCCAGGAGGCAGCTCAATCGTCTGGTCATGGGGCCGACCATGACGACCGGCGGCTGAGGGGTCGCTGAGATCGCCTGAGAGCACTCTCAGCGAGCGATGCACGCGTAGGGCGGCAGGCCGCCAGACTCTCTGCCATGCGTGTGCTGGTGGTCGAGGACGAGGTGCACCTCGGCGAGGTGCTGACCCGCGGCCTGCAGGCCGAGGGCTTCGACGTCGAGCTGGTCCACGACGGGCTCGACGGGCTGTGGCGCGCCCGCGAGCGTCGCTACGCCGCCATCGTCCTCGACATCCTGCTGCCCGGTATGAACGGCTACGAGGTGTGCCGCACGCTGCGCGCCGAGGGGGTGTGGACGCCGATCCTCATGCTCACGGCCAAGAACGGCGAGTACGACGAAGCCGAGGCCCTGGACACCGGCGCCGACGACTTCCTGTCCAAGCCGTTCTCCTACGTCGTGCTGGTGGCGCGGCTGCGGGCGTTGGCCCGCCGCGGCACCTCGCCCCGGCCGCCGGTCCTCGCGGCCGGAGACCTGGTGGTCGACCCCACGACGCGCACCTGCCACCGGGGCGACGCGCCCGTGGCGCTCACACCGCGGGAGCTCGCGCTGCTCAGCGCGCTGATGCGCCGCGACGGCGACGTGGCGCCCAAGCACGACCTGCTTCACGAGGTGTGGGGCGACGACTTCGACGGCGACGCCAACGTCGTCGAGGTCTACGTTGGCTATCTGCGGCGCAAGATCGACGTGCCATTCGGCCGGCGGACGCTGCTGACCGTGCGGGGTGCCGGGTACCGGGTGGTGGCGGGTGCCTGACGACGGCGCCGCCCCCGGGGTGCTCGGCCGCCCGTTCCGGTCGGTGCGGGTGCGCATCACGCTGGCCGCGGTGGTGGTCACGGCCGTGGCCGTGATGGCCGCCGGCTCGCTGCTCGTCCGCTCGGTCGAGGACACCCAGCTCGGGCGCCTGCGCGACGACACGGAGGCGTACCTCGACGAGGTGACCGACCGGCTGGAGGCCGGGACCGACCCGGTCACGGCCGTGGCGCCGACGCAGACCGACACCGACGCCATGGCGAGCGGGCCCCTGTTCGTGGAGATCGTGGACGGCGACGGTCGCACCCTGGCCGTCGGCCCGATGCTGCCCGCCGGGGCGGGGGAAGTCGCCCTCTCGCTGCACTCGAGTGGCGGGGAAACACTCGTCGACAGCGGGGTCTCGGCGCCCGCGCCCGGAGCGCCGGCGCAGACGGGCGTCCCGAGCAGGGCGCCCGTGCCGGAGGGGGGCGGCGGCACGGCCGGCGGCGCGGCCGGCGGCGACACAGCGGGCGGCGACGCCACGGCCGAGGCATCCGGGTCGGGCAAGACGACCGGCGCGGGCGGTCAGCCGGTCGACGCCGACCCGCAGGGGCGCCAGGTTCGGATGGTCGCGTCCGACATGGTGCTCAGCCAGGAGCTCGAGCCGATCGTCCGCCAGGTCGACGGCCGATCCGGGCCGATGACGGTCTACGCCGCCGCGCCTGTCGACGAGGTGCAGCGCAGCGTCGACGCGATCCGGCGGGCGCTGTGGATGTGGCTTCCCATCCTCGTCGGGGTCGTGGCCGTCGTGGCGTGGCATCTGGTGGGGCGCGCCCTGCGCCCGGTCGAGGCCATCCGTTCGGAGGTGGCCGCCATCGGCGGCGCGACGATGCACCGCCGGGTGCCCGCCCCGGCCACCGACGACGAGATCGGCCGGCTCGCCCACACCATGAACGCCATGCTCGGTCGCCTGGAGGCATCGGCCACCCACCAGCGGCAGTTCGTGTCGGACGCGTCGCATGAGCTCCGCAGCCCGGTGACGGCCATCCGTGCCGACCTGGAGGTGGCGCTGTCCGAGGGCGACCACGCCGACTGGCCGACCGTGGCGCGAGAGGTCCTGGCCGAGGAGTCGCGCCTCGAGGCCCTGCTGGCCGACCTGCTGATCCTGGCGTCGACCGACGAAGGGGCGTCTGTGCCCGCCGGCGCAGAGGTCGACGTGGCCGAGCTGGCGCAGGTCGAGGCGGCTCGTCCCCATCGGGTGCCGGTCGCGGCCGACGTCGACGACCCTGCCCCGGTCGTGGGGAGCGAGGGACAGCTCGCCCGGGTGGTCACCAACCTCGTCGACAACGCCGCCCGCCACGCCAGCACGGCCGTGCGGGTCTCCGTCATGCCCGTCTCCGTCTCGCCGGCCCCCGGCTGGGCCTGCGCACAGTGGTGGCGGCTGACGGTCGACGACGACGGGCCCGGCATCCCCGCCGCCGACCGTGAGCGTGTGTTCGAGCGGTTCACCCGGCTCGACGACGGCCGCGTACGCGACTCCGGCGGCGCCGGCCTGGGGCTGGCGGTCGTGCGATCGATCGTCGCCAGGCACGGGGGGCGCGTGGGGGCGACGGGCAGCCCACTCGGCGGCGCACGCCTGGTCGTCGAGCTGCCTGCGGCTCCCTAGACGGCGCCGCGCGGCACCACGGATGCAGGGCGATCCGGTACCTCTGCGGGGCACCACTAGTGGGGTGGCTCGTAGCGCTCGGCAGGTAACCGCCGAGTCAGCGGCGCCTCTGGCAAGGACGCAGGACGAAGGCGCAGCCGTAGCTGCGGCGAGGACGAGGACGCAGTCCAGAGGCGTCGCTGGCCGGCGGTTAGCGGCGTTGCGCTGCGAGCCACCCCACTAGCCTCTCGGCGGCGCACTGTCGGACCCGGAAGCCGAGAAGCATCACATCGTGTCGACACCCACACCACCCGGCTGGTACGCCGACCCCGACGACCCGGCGTTCCTGCGCTTCTTCGACGGCACGTCATGGACCACGGGTCGGGCCCCGGCCGACCGGTTGGCGGAGGCCGCTCCACTGCCGCCCGACGGACCGCAGGCGCCAGCCGTGTCACCCGCGCCCCCGGCGGCACCGGTCGCCCCCGCCCAGGCCCCCGAACCCGGACCGCCCGGCGCCAGTACGGGCATCCTCGAACCCGGACCGCCCGACGCCAGCACCGGCATCCCCGGACCCGGACCGATAGACACGACCACCCGCATCCCCGCACCCGGACTGGTCGGCCCGACCACCGGCCAACCCGCGCACGGCGCCATGCCTCCGCCTCCCGGCGGCTATCCCCCGCCGCCGCCGCCCGTGGGCGGCGCCACGCCTGCGCGCACGAACAACAGCGGGCTGCTGATCGGGGGCGGCGTCGTGCTCGCCGCGCTCCTCGCCGCGGGCGGGTTTCTCGTGTTGCGCAACGACGAGCCCGCGCTCCGGTGGCAGGGCCAGGCCATCGCCGAGCCCGACACGACGCTGGAGGACGCCGAAGGGGTGCTCGGCTCGCTGGTCGACGAACGCCACGGCGCGCTCAGCGACGACAGCCGCTGCTACTTCAGCCTCCCCCAGGACGAGGAGGTGAAGGACGTCAACGACCACGTGCGTTGTGGTCCCGTCCTCTTCGTCGACGGCGACGCGAGCGAGCCGTACCTGTCCTTCCCGCTCACCGCGTCCGGCGGCGAGGGTGAGGGCGACCTGCGGCTCGCGGTCGGTGATCAGCCCGTGGAGCCCGAGCCCACCGCGCTGGACACCGGCGAACGGCTCGTACGCCCCGACGACCAGCAGGCCCCCGAGGGCTCCGGCGACCTCGAGCCGCCCGAACCGCCGCCCGCCGCCGACGACCTGCTCGAGGCTGTCGACCTCGGACCCACCTCGACGGGCACCCCGCCCGAGGGAGCCTCGATCGGCTCGCTCAACGCCAGCTACGAACTGACCGAGCTGGCGACGATCGACCGCTATGGCGTCGGGGACAGCGCCCGGCGACCCGCCGACGACCACCGGCTCATCGCCTTCAACTTCTCGCAGGGGCCGGGCGAGGGCCTGGCGGCCACCGGCGTTCCGGCCGTCGAGGTGCAGATCGACGACGAGACGCCGCGGGACGTGGCCGACCTGATCGACGGGGGCGACACCGTGGTCGTCTCGGCGCCGGAAGACGCCGAATCGGTCGACCTCGTGGTGACAGATGCCGAGGTCCAACAGCGCCTGTCGCTGCTGGACGGCACCCCGGCCGCGGGCAACCTGCGGGTCCTGACCCGCACCAACAGGACTCAGAACGTCGGCGCGGTCCACCAGGTCGCAGCCACGGGCACGGACGCGGTGGGCTCCGTGCCGCTGACCGGCACGATCAAGGTGAGCAGCGTCCACCTCGGTTGGTTCCTGCAGGAAGACCCGACGAAGCGCGCCGCCAACGGCGACGTCGCGCTCCTGGTCCCGGTGCTCGACTACAACTGGGTGGAGATCACGCCCCCCGACGCCGGCCTGTCGCAGGAGGCGTTCACACTCACCCTGCCTGACGGTCGGACCCTCCCGGCGTTCAACCTGGCACCCGACCCGGTCAACGAGGCCATCATCGTCTTCGAGGTCCCGGCCGACTTCACCACGGGCACGCTCAACATCGGCGGGATCGTCCCGCAACCCGGTGGCGTCGCCGTGGACTTCGGGGCCAACGTGTACCAGACGCCGATCAACGTCCCGGCCGGATGAGCGCGGCCGGACCGGGCCCGGCGATCCACCCGCCAGGGCCGGCCGCCGTGCTGTGGGACATGGACGGCACGCTGGTCGATACCGAGCCGTTCTGGATCCGGGCCGAGACCGAGCTGGTGGCGCAGCACGGCGGCACGTGGACCCAGGCCGACGCCCACGCCCTCGTCGGCAGCGACCTGCTCGACTCCGCGGCCTACATCCGCCGGGTCGGGGGCGTCGACATGGACCCGGTCGACATCGTCAACGCGATGATGGAGCGGGTCATCGACCAGATGGCCGACGACCCGCCGTGGCAACCCGGCGCCGTCGAGCTGCTGCAGGCGCTGCGGGGCGCCGGCATCCCCTGCGTGCTCGTCACGATGTCGTGGCGCCGGCTGGCCGGCGCGGTGGTGGACCTGCTGCCGCCGGGCACGTTCGCCCACGCCGTCGTGGGCGACGAGGTCGACCGGGGCAAGCCGCACCCCGAGCCCTACCTCGCGGCCGCCCGGCTGCTGGACGTCGACCCGGCCGCGTGCATCGCCATCGAGGACTCGCCCACGGGCGCGCTCTCAGCCCGTGCCGCCGGGTGCGTCGTCCTCGGCGTGCCTCACGTCGTCGAGGTGCCGGCGGACACCGTCGACGCCCTGGTCCCGTCGTTGACCGACGTCGACGTGCCGATGCTGCGCGGCCTGGTCACCCGCTGAGGCGGGCGGCCGGCGGCCGAGAGCGGGAGCGGGCGCTGCTGGCGACCGAACGTGCGGCGGATCCGGCGCTGGTGCCACCGGATCCGCCGCAAGAACGGGAAGGGCTCAGGAAAGGCGCTCGAGGATGAGCGCCATGCCCTGGCCGCCGCCGACGCACATGGTCTCGAGGCCGAAGGTCTTGTCCTCGTCCTGGAGCGCGTGGATGAGCGTGGTGGCGATGCGGGCACCGGTCATGCCGAACGGATGGCCGAGGGCGATGGCGCCGCCCTTGACGTTGAGCTTCTCGATCGGGATGTTCAGGTGCTGTGCCGACGGCAGGACCTGGGCGGCGAACGCCTCGTTGATCTCGACGAGGTCGATGTCGTCGATGGTCATGCCGGCCCGCCCCAGCGCCTGGCGCGACGCCTCGATGGGGCCCAGGCCCATGATCTCGGGGTTGAGGCCGGTGACGCCGGTCGACACCACGCGTGCGAGCGGGGTGATGCCCAACTCGCGGGCCCGGGTGTCGCTCATGACGATGACGGCGGCGGCGCCGTCGTTGAGCGGGCAGGCGTTGCCGGCGGTGATCTCACCGTCGGGGCGGAAGGCCGGCTTCAGCTCGGCCAGCTTCTCGGCGGTGGTGCCGGCGCGGGGGCCGTCGTCCTTGCTGACGACGCTGCCCGACGGCGTGGTGATCGGCGTGATCTCGCCGTCCCAGTAGCCGCTCTCCTGGTTGGCGACGGCGAGCTGCTGGCTGCGGGCGGCGAACTCGTCCATGTCCTTGCGGGCGACGTTCTCCTTCAGGCGCACGTTCTCGGCGGTCTGGCCCATGGCGATGTAGATGTCGGGCAGGCCGGCGAGCGGCTCCCATGCGTCAGCGCCGTTGGCCAGCTCGGCGGTGCGGGCCTCGGCGTCGGCGAACAGCGCGTTGTGCGGGCCGCTGTCGGACATGCCGCTCATGTAGCGGCTGACGGTCTCGACGCCGGCGGCTACGAACACGTCGCCCTCGCCCGCCTTGATGGCGTGGGCTGCCATGCGGATCGACTGCAGCGACGACGAGCAGTAGCGGTTGATGGTCACACCGGGAACGTCGTCGAGCCCGGCCAGGATCGCCGAGACGCGGGCCAGGTTGTAGCCCGACTCGCCGGCGGGCTGGCCGCAGCCCAGGATGAGGTCGTCGATGGTGGTGCGGTCGAGCTCGGGGACCTTGTCCAGAGCCGCCTTCACGATGGTGGCGGTCAGGTCGTCAGGCCGGACCTCGGTGAGCGAACCCTTCATGGCCCGCCCGATGGGGCTGCGGGCCGTCGAGACGATGACTGCTTCGGTCATGGCGGCTTTCCTCCTGAACGGATCTGGTCCGCGATGTCTAGTTATGTTACCGGTCGGTCACCAACCCGGCCGTTCTGCGCGTGACCGGACGGATCGTCTGGGTGGTGGTGGTCAGCAGCCGCATGTGCGTGCGAGTGCACGTGGTGCCCCTGGTCGAGCCAGCGGCGGAAGCCGGCGGCGTTGGAGTGGATGCCGTTCAGGGTCTCGAGCTTCTCGCGCCGGGCGGGCTCGACGTCGTCGAGGTCGGCCCCGAACCGCGCGTCCAGGGCCTCGGCGATGTCGTGACCGTCACGCCACGCCGCCTCGGCCACCTCGGCCCACTGCGTCAGCGTCTCCTGGGCCTCGTCGAGGATCGCCTGAGGATCGGGCACCAGGCCGAAGTGGGCGAGGGCGATGCCGGCAGGGCGCCGGTCGGCGAACCGCCGCAGCGAGGTGACGGCCTGGTCGAGGTCGAAGTCGGGTGGCGGCGTCGCCGGCCGCAGCACCCCCACGTCGGGCAGCCGCACCCCCACGGCGTCACCGGCGAACAGGAGGCCGGACTCGCTGTCGTGGAGCGCCAGGTGGTGCTTGGCGTGGCCGGGCGAGTCGACCGTGGTGAGCGTGCGGTTGGACGACACGACGAGCTCGTCGCCGTCCTCCAGCACCCTGACCCGCTCGGACGGCGTGGGCGTGAGCCGGCCATACAGCGAGTCGAGCAGGTCGCCGTAGACCATGGCCGCGCTGTCGACCAGCTTGGTGGGGTCGACCAGGTGCCGGGCGCCCCGCTGGTGGACGTAGACGGTGGCCCGGGGGAACGCCGCCGCGACGTCGCCCACTCCGCCGGCGTGGTCGAGGTGGATGTGGGTGACGGCCACGCCGGCCAGCTCGCCCGGGTCGACGCCCAGGTCGGCCAGCGCTGCCAGCAGGTGGGGCACGGACGTCTGACTGCCCGTCTCGACGAGCACGGGGGCGTCGCCGGTGACGAGGTAGCCGGCGGTCACCTGCTGCCAGCCGCCGAGCAGCGTGTCGATCTGCAGGACACCCGGCGCGATCTCGGTGTGCACGTCACCCCTCTCGACGGCGCGACCCGTTGACCCGTGTCGTGAGCAGCCGAGCGTACCGGCCCCGCGGCGCCCGGCGACACGGCGCTGTGCGCAGCGCCCAGCGATATCGCGCCCGGGCGCGGCGCCGGCGACATGGCGCCGGGCCGCTTGGGTGTCACACCCCGTGGCTAGCGTGACTGGCGCATGGTGAGAGGCACCCGTGGCACCCCTGGTACGCCCACCGCGGCGACGACGCCCACGTTGTGGGACGATCCGGGCGACCCCACGTGGTCGGTCCCCGAGCTGGGCGAGGCGATCGGGCTCAGCCTGCGGGCCGCGTTCCCCGACGAGCTGTGGGTGCGGGGCGTCATCCGCAACCTCAACCCCGGGCGGCGGGGCGGCACCGTGTGGTTCGACCTGGTCGAGCCGGCCGTCGACGGCGACCTGTCCCGCCCGCCGCAGGCCAGCCTGTCCGTCGTGCTGTTCGACATGGCGCGCCGCCGGGTCAACGCCCGGCTCACCGACGCCGGCGGCGGCGTACGCATGACCGACGGCACCGAGGTGCGGCTGCGGGGCCGGGTCACGTTCTACGACCGGGGCGGCCGGCTGCAGCTCCAGATGTCCGACATCGACCCGGCGTTCACGCTCGGGCGCCTGGCGGCCGACCGCGAGCGGCTGCTGCGGGCGCTCGACGCCGAGGGCCTGCTCACCCGCCAGGCTGGGCTGGCCCGGCCGCTGGTGCCGCTGCGGCTCGGGCTGGTCACCAGTGGCGGCAGCGCCGCAGAGCACGACGTGCTCGACGAGCTGCGCCGCTCGGGCATCGGGTTCTCGGTCGTGCGCGCCGACGTGCGGGTGCAGGGCGCCCACGCCGCGCGCTCCGTCGCCTGGGGCCTGCAGGCCGTCGCCGCCCGCGGCGTCGACGCCGTGCTGCTCGTGCGGGGCGGTGGTGCCACGACCGACCTGGCCGCGTTCGACGGCGAGGTCATCGCCCGCGCCATCGCTGGGCTCACGGTGCCGGTCCTCACGGGCATCGGCCACGACATCGACCGCTCGATCGCCGACGAGGTCGCCCACACCAGCTACAAGACGCCCACCGCCTGCGCCCAGGCCGTGGTGGCCGACGTGCGGGGGGTCGAGCGCCGTACCACCGAGGCCTGGCGGGGCGTCGTCTCGGCCGCCCGCCACCGCAGTCAACGCGAGGCCGAGCGCCTGCGCTCTTGGGGCCGGCACGTAGCCCTCGCCACCCGCCAGGGGCTGGCGGCGGCCGACCGCGACCTGACCGGCCACGGCACCCGGGTGGGCCGGTCGGCCCAGGGCGCGCTGGCCCGCTCGACCGCGGTGCTCGACCGCGCGGTCGGTCGGGTCGAGTCCGGCGGCCGCGCCCACCTCCGCACCCACGACCAGGCGTTGGTGGTCGCCGCCAACCGGTTGGTGCAACGGGCGCCCCGGGTGCTCGCCGCGGCCGGTCGCGACCTCGACGCCGTCGAGGCCCAGGTCCGGGCGCTCGACCCCGGGCGCGCCCTGGCACGCGGCTGGTCGATCACCCGCGACGCCGATGGTCGCGTCGTGCGGTCGGCCACCGCGGTGGCGCCCGGCGACGCGCTCGTCACCACGCTGGCCGACGGCCAGGTGGGCAGTACGGTCAGCACCTCGCTCGTCGTCCCGCCCCGTGCCGACCCGTCGGCCGACCACCCCCCTCCGCCCGGGAGCACACAATGACCGAGGCCTCCGACACCGCACCCGACGAGATCGGCTACGCCGACGCGCTGTCCGAGCTCGAACGCATCCTCGACGAGCTCGACGGCGACGAGGTCGATGTCGACGTCCTGGGGGCGCGCGTGCGCCGGGCGTCCGAGCTGCTGCGCCTGTGCCGCGAGCGCATCGCCGGCGCCCGCTTCGAGGTCGAGCAGGTGGTGGGCGAGCTCGAGGCCGAGGCCGAAGCGGCCACCGCGGTGGCCGACGCGGGCGATGCCGACGCGGGCGACCCCAGTGCCGACCATGACAACCAGCTCGGCGACGTGGAGCTCGACGACGAGCTCGACGGCTAGCGCGGATCGCAACGCCGACGTCGGGGCCGGCGCCCGCGAGGACGACGGCTAGACACAATGCCGTTCAGTTAGCGCTTGACAGCCATGGCGGGGTCCCATGACCTCGATGTTCCCGGGGGTGCGGGCGGACACCAGAGCTGCCCGGTGGTCGCCAACTGAGACCGCCCGTTTCACGGCCATCTCGCCACGCAGCGTGCTGGTGGCCGGCACCGACACCGTCGCCGGAACCCGTGGCCAACCGGCACATTGAGGGCATGTCCCGTGTCGGCACGCCCGATCGTTTAGGGACACCGGGCACCTGCTCAAGTGCGACCAGAGCTGTCGTTCCGTCGCGAGGCAACGGCCAACGTGCTCGGACAACTTACGTCAAGCCGGAGCTCGCGTGGGCCGGTATCGCAGGGCGACCGCCCCCGACCGGAACTCCTGGCGATCCACGAGCTCGAGCTCGATGCGCTCACGCAGACCGGCGAGCAACGTCGGCCCGTGTCCGGCAAGGACCGGCTGCACGAGGAACTCGTACTCGTCGATCAGTCCCAGATCTGCCAACGCCAGGGGGAGCGTCACGCCACCCACCCACAGGCCCTCGCCTGGCTCCTGCTTGAGCCGCTGAACCGCTTGCCCCAAGTCGCCTCGCACCAGCTCGGCGTTCCAATCGGCCTGGCTCAGCGTGCTCGACACGACGTACTTCTTCGCCCGGTCGATGGTCTCGGCGAACGGGATCTGCCACTCATCCATCCAGTCAGGCCACGTGCCCGTGGCCGGCCGCCGCCACGCCGTCTCCATCATCTCGTAGGTCACTCGGCCGAACAGCAGGGCATCGGCTCGTTCCATCTCAGCGGTCCAGTAGCGCATCGACTCCTCGTCCGGAGGGAGCCCTGCCTCGTGATGGCAGCAGCCGTCGAGCGTGACGTTGATCGAGTATCGAAGTGGTCTCACCGAGATGTCCCCCTTGATGCGGCCGCCCAGATGCCGGCGAACTCGGCGGTGAGGTCGGACTGGGCGGCGAGTTCGGGCGACGTCTGCCACGGGGCCATGGTCTTGTCGAGTCGCCGGCCGTAGAGGTGGGTCCCGAGCGGGCGGATGACGTTCGTGGGGTGCACGAACAGCTCGTCGGACGGCGCCCCCCAGTTGAGGCTGCCGTGTTCGTCCTCGATCAAGAGGTCGAGGGAGACGTTGGTGAGGTAGACGAGCTTGACCATGCTCACGACACCGCCGTCGTCGCCAAGTGGGCGTCGAGCTCGGCGAAGCTCTGGCGCCAGCCCTCCTCGGTTGCTCCGGTCACCTGCGCCGGCAGCCACTGGCGCACCTCGAGGCGGGTGCGCCCATCGGGCTCGTCGTGGAACTCGAACCGGAACCGTGTCTCGAACGGCTCGAGGCCCCCCGGCAGGTGGCCACGCACGCGCATCACGCCGTCGAGCACCCTGCCCTCGGCGACGTCGGCGAGGTCGATGTGCACATCCGTCCGGATGGACGGGTCGTCAGGGAACACCTCCACGAACCGCTGGAAGCCGCCGGGTCGGACGTCGAACTCCATCTCGTCGAGCGGCCGCACACTGCCGGTCGGCCCCCACCAGGCCGCCAGCTGCTCCGGGTCGGTGAAGGCCCGGTAGACGAGGGCCCGGGGCGCGTCGAACACGCGCGAGATGGAGAGGTCGGGTGTTTCGGTGGTCATCGGTTCTCCTGCTCCTGTTGCAGTGTGGCGAGGTGGGCGTCGAGGCGGTCGAAGGACGAGTCCCAGAACCTCCGGAAACGCTCGATCCAGACGGCCGCCTCCCGGAGCGGCGCCGCCTCCAGGTGGCTCCGCTGCCACTTCCCCTCGCGCGAGCGGGAGATCAGGGCGGCGCCCTCGAGCACCTTCAGGTGCCGCGACACCGCCGGCATCGAGATCGGCAGCGGCGCCGTGAGCTGCGTCACGGTGGCGTCGCCGACGGTGAGCTCGGCGAGGATTGCTCGCCGGGTGGGGTCGGCCAGCGCCGCGAACACGAGGCTGAGCTGATCGGTGGCGGTCACGCCGGTCACTTAACCAAGTCGTGAAGTGATTCGTCAAGGCAATACCGGCGCAAGGTCCCGCCTCCGCTCGATCCTCACCGACGAACGTGCCGCCGAGGCCGACAACGTGTCCGAGAACGGGCGCCCAAGCGGCGTGGGTCACCGCCCACCGAGGTGCTGTCAGATGACCGGCAACTCTCTGGCGAGCGCGGGACGCCGGCGGCCCGCCTGGGGGCGGCACCGAATCGGCGTTGTTCCGACCTCGGCACAACGCCGATTGTTCCGAGGTCGTGATTGTTCCGAGGTGAGCGCGTATCGGCCTGGTCGGTAGGGCGATCTGGGGCTCGTAGGTCGGAACAATCCGACGGCTGGGGGTCACGCTTCCTTCGTCGATGTCGAGCGAAGGAGGCAGTGCCATGTCCAGTTCGAGCGCGAGCGAGACGGATCGGCTGTTGGAGGGGTTCGTGGGCTACCTGCGCCGCGAGCGGGGCGTGTCGATGTTCACCGTCGACCTGTATGTCGCCGACGTCCGCAGGTTCCTCGCCGACCGGGGCAACAGCGACCTGAGCGAGCTGACCCCGGCCGACGTGTCGCACGCGGTGCTCGGTCAGGTCGGCGCGTGGTCGCCGGCGTCGGTGCGGCGCTTCGGGTGCGCGCTGCGCTCGTTCCTCCGCTACTGCTTTGTCACCGGGCTGGTCGAGCGCGACCTGTCGGGGGCGGCGTTGCCGGTGTCGGGCCGGCGGCGATCACTGTTGCCCCAAGGCATCACACCCGCACAGGAGAAGGCATTGCTGCGCGCGTGTGATCGGCGACGGGCCGCCGGTCGACGCGACTACACGGTGATCTTGTTGATCTTGCGGCTCGGGCTGCGGGCGAATGAGGTCGCGACGCTGCGCCTCGACGACATGGACTGGCGAGCCGGGCAGCTCACCGTGCACGGCAAGGGCAACCACGTCGACCAGCTCCCGATGCCGGTGGATGTCGGCGAGGCGATCGCCGCGTACTTGTGCCGCGGCCGGCCGCGTTCGGCGGCGGCACGGGAGGTGTTCCTGCGGGTGCAGCCGCCGCTGGTTGGCCTGACCCGCGTCGGGGTGAGCTCCCTTGTCGCGGCGGCAGCGCGCCGCGCCGGGCTTGGCGTGGTCCGCCCCCGTCGCCTGCGCCACACCGCGGCCACCGACATGCTGCGGGCGGGCGCGTCGCTGCCCGAGATCGGCCAGGTGCTGCGCCACCGCTCGCTGGGTACCACCGCCATCTACACGCGGGTCGATGTCGAGCGGCTCCGCACCATCGCCCGGCCCTGGCCATCGGGGACGGCGTCATGACCACGCTGGCCGAGCATCTCGATGACTACCTGCGGCTGCGCCGGGCGCTGGGCTTTCAGCTCGGCCGCCACGGCGAATCCCTGCCCGGCTTCGTCGCCTACCTCGAGGCCAACGGCGCGGCGACGATCACCGTCGAAGTGGCGGTCGCGTGGGCGCGTCTGCCAGCGCGGGATCAAGCCGATCACCGTCGAGTTCCGGCTCAGCGCGGTGCGCGGCTTCGCCCGCTACCTGCACGCCCTCGATCCAGCCCATCAGATCCCACCCGCGGGCCTGTTGTCGCTGCCGCGGCGGCGGCCGACGCCCTACATCTACACACCGCGCGAGATCGCCGATGTGTTGGCCGCCGCACGCCGGCTGCGGCCACCGCTGCGGGCCGCAACCCAGACGGCGTTGCTCGGGCTGGTGGCGGCCACAGGCATGCGGAGCGGCGAGGCGATGGCGCTGACCCGCGCCGATGTCGACCTGGTCGAGGGTCTGATCACGGTCCGGCACGCCAAGTTCGACCGCATGCGCCTCGTCCCCCTGCACCCATCGGTCACCACCGAGCTCCGCGACTACGCCACGACACGGGACCGGCTCTGCCGCACGCCGAGCGTCGATCGGTTCTTCCTCTCGGTCACCGGCCGGGCTCTGCATCGACGCGAGACCGACGTGGTCTTCCGCGACATCACCGCGTCGATCGGATTGCGCGCCGACACCGTCCATCCCCGCGTCCACGATCTGCGCCACGCCTTCGCGGTCCACACCCTCATCGACGCCCACCGCCACGGCGCCGACCTCTCCGCGCTGCTGCCGGTGCTGTCCACCTACCTCGGTCACGTGGAGCCGGCCAACACCTACTGGTATTTGTCCGCCGTCCCCGAGCTCATGCAGCTCGCCGCGGCGCGACTCGAACCACAGGAGGGTCGGTCGTGACCACGCTCGCCCCGGTGCTGCAAGCGTTCTTCACCGACCGGCTCATCGCCCAACGCCGGGCCTCGCCCCACACCATTGCCGGCTACCGCGACACGTTCCGACTGCTGATCCGCTTCGCCACCACCAAGACCGGCAAGACGCCGTCCGCGCTGGACGTCGCCGATCTCGACGCGCCGCTGATCACCGCGTTCCTGGACCACCTCGAGGTCGACCGGCACAACACGGTCCGCACCCGCAACTGGCGGCTCGCCGCCATCCACTCCCTGTTCGGCTACGCCACGCTCAGCCATCCCGAACACGCCGGCACAATCCAGCGCGTGCTCGCCATCCCCACCAAGCGGCACGACCGGCGAGCCGTCACCTGGCTCACCGATGTCGAGGTCGACGCGCTCCTCGCCGCGCCTGACCGCGGCACCTGGGCCGGCCGTCGCGATCACGCCATGCTCGTCCTCGCCGTCCAGACCGGGCTGCGCATCTCCGAACTCATCGGCCTCTCCCGCGGCGACGTCGTCCTCGAACGCGGCGCCCACGTGCGCTGCATGGGCAAAGGCCGCAAGGAACGAGCCACGCCCCTCACACGGCTCACCGTCGCGGTGCTGCGGGAATGGCTTGCCGAGCGCGGCGGTCGGCCGACCGATCGGTTGTTCCCGACGCGCACGGGGACACGACTCAGCCACGACGCCATCGAGGACCGCCTCGCCGGTCACCTCGAAGCTGCCGCCACCAGCTGCCCGTCGCTGCGCGCCAAGCACGTGACCATGCACACCCTCCGGCACACAGCCGCCATGCGGCTCCTCCACGCCGGCACCGACATCGCCGTCATCGCGCTCTGGCTCGGGCACGAGCAACTCGCCACCGCGCACATCTACCTGCACGCCGACATGAACCAGAAGGAGAAGGCCATCGCCCGAGTCACGCCGCCCGGCACGACACCGAGCCGCTACCGGCCCGCGGACACGCTCCTCGCCTTCCTCGACAGCCTCTGATTGTTCCGACCTCGCCACCGCCGATCCCGCCGCCCCACCCACCGAACGACGCCCACCTCGGAACAATCACGACCTCGGAACAATCGGCGATCTGTCCCACCGTTGGAGCCCTCCGGCGGGTGTCACCGAACGCGCGACCCCCCGCTCGGAGATTGCGTCACCTACCGCCGGCTCGGAGACGGCGGTCGTCGCCCACGAGCCATCTGCACTGAGCACACTGCGTAGGGGACCGCCAGTGGGCAGTGACGCGACTTAACTGAAGGCCATTGCGGCTAAGACAGCGAGGCCCCAGGTCGCGGCAGTGGCGCCGTCGCCGGCCCACGGACGGCCAGACACTCAGGGCCGACGACGAGGCCGCTGAGCGTGAGGACCGACGGTCAGACAGCTAGGGCCGACGGCCGGGGCCGACGACGGGGCCGCCGGCCCACCGACGGCCGCCGGCGGCGGCCATGTCATCGTCGGTCTCCGGGCAGCGGGCCACCAGCCGGCCGTCGACGCCGTCGACGGCTGACGGGGCCTGCGCCACGAGCTGGTCGTCGAACGTCACCCATGTGCCCTCGACGATCAGCCGGTCGCCCTCGACCCGCACATCGGAGATCTGGCCCGCCGGCCCGTGCTCCATGTCCGCCCCGAACGCGCCCAGGATGCCGTCGCCGCCCAGGTCGGCGGTCACACCCGTGCGGTCGACGCCGCCGTCGCCCAGGTCTGCCTCGGCCTGCACCACCAGGCTGCCGGTGGTGCCGGCCAGCACCACCACGTCGTCCTCGCGGCCGCACGCGGTCAGCGGCACCTCGGCCGTTCGGTCGCCGTAGGTGAACCGGGCCGTGTCCGCCGCCAGGCCGTCACGCGCCGGGCCGCCGCGACCACCGCACCCGGCCGACGACGCTACGACGACGGCCGCGCCGGCAACCGTGAGGGCAGCACGGCGAAATGGGGCGGGCACGACACCGCACCGTAGCCAGGGCGTGCCAGACTCCCCGATCGCGCCGCACGGGCGTCGCCTCAGTCACCTTGCGCCGGAGACACGGTCATGTCGCTTCCTCCCGATCCACACGACGACGACCTCGCCGAGCCTCCCGCCCCGCCGCCACCACCGCCGCCGCCCCCGCCCGTCGCCGGGGCGACCGCCGCTGGCGAACCGGGCGCCGACATACGTCCCGCCCCACCGTCGTCGCCGGCCCACCCGGGGGCGGCCGAGTCCTCCCCCGCGACTGCCACGATCCCGGTCCCCGTGGCCGCCGGCCCCGCCGGCCCGACCGCCGGCCCCACGGGCCCGACCGCCGGTGCCGGGCTGCCCGCCTCGGCGCTGTCCGAGCCGTCCAGCTCCCGGGGCAAGAGCAGGCTCGGTCTGGCGCTCGCGGGAGTCGTTGCCGTCATCGCCCTCGCCGGCGGAGCGGTCCTCGCCACGGGCAGCGCCGACGAGGCCGACACGTCGGCGCCCGCGGCCGACGAGCCGCCGGCCGACGGCGACGCCGACCCGGCCCCCTCCTCGAGCGACGAGTCGCCGGTCGAGGTGGCCGAGGCGTTCTTCGCCGCCGTCGAATCGGGCGACTGTGCGGGGATCGTGGCGCGGATGACCCCCGAATCGTTCGGCACCCTGGGCCAGTCCGCCGCCGAGGCCGTCACCGAATGCGAGGACGACGCCGCCGGGACCGCGGCGGCCGCCGCCGCAGAGTGGGACGACGTTCGGCTGGTCTCCGAGGACGGCGACCAGGCCACCGTCGCGGTGACCGTCACGACGGGCGATCAGGAGACCGAGCGGGAGCTGCCATTGCGCCGTGTCGACGGCGAGTGGAGGCTGCACCTCGACACCTCGCTGGCGCCGCCCGCCGGCTGACAGCCCGCACCGGGGACCGATCCGCTGGTGAGGATGCGTTGACCTCGGGGCGCGGCTCGTAACGTGGGCGCACACATGCGCCCCCGCTCCCCCGCCCCTCCGAGCCTGAGCGCCCTCGCCTCCCGCGTCGACCAGCGGCTCTCCGACCTGTTCGCGGGCGAGATCGCGCGCTGGCAGCTCATCGACCCGGTGCTCGTCGAGCCGCTCCGGTCGCTGGGGCGGCTGGTCGACGCCGGAGGAAAGCGGCTCCGCCCCGCCTTCTGCCACTGGGCGTTCGTAGGCGCGGGCGGCGACCACGACGACACACGGGTGGTCGACGCCGGCGCGGCCTTCGAGATGCTCCACGCCTTCGCCCTCGTGCACGACGACGTGATGGACGGGTCAGACACCCGGCGGGGCGAGCGCACCGCCCATCTGGCCTTCGCGGACGAGCACCGGTCCGCAAGCTGGCGGGGCGAGGCGCGTCGCTTCGGCGAGGGGGCCGCCATCCTCATCGGCGACCTGGCCCACGTGTATGCCGACCAGCTGCTGGGCGACGTGCCGGGCGACGTGTGGTCGGTGTGGAACGAGCTGCGGCTCGAGCTGAACGTCGGTCAGTACCTCGACCTGCTGGGCACCGCCCGGGCCGACCGCGACCGGGCATTGGCGCACCGCATCTCGCGCTACAAGTCGGGCAAGTACACGATCGAGCGCCCACTGCACGTGGGCGCAGCACTGGCCGGGCGGCTGGCCGACCTGCGCGGGCCGCTGTCGGCCTACGGCGACCCGCTGGGCGAGGCGTTCCAGCTGCGCGACGACGTGCTGGGGGCGTTCGGCGACCCCGCGCGCACCGGCAAGCCCGTCGGTCAGGACCTGCCGCGAGGGCAAGCCCACGCCCCTGCTGGCCATCGCCGTCGAGCGGGCGGCCGACGGGGCGGCCGACGGCGCCGCCGGTGCCGCCACGTTGCTCGACCGGGTGGGGGACCCGTCGCTGACCGGCGACGACGTCGCCGCCATCCAACGGGTACTGGTCGACACGGGGGCGGTCGAGGCGGTGGAGAAGCTCATCGACGCGCTCACCAGTCGGGCGATCGACGCCCTCGAAGCGGCCGACGTCACCGCCGAGGCCCGCGACGAGCTGGTCGACCTGGCCCGCTTCGTCGCCTCCCGGGACGCGTAGATCGCCGGCCAGCTCCACCTGCCCGCTGGCCAGACCCCCCGGCCGCATCGCCCCACGGCCGCCCGCCAGCCTGACCCTCCCTCGGGTACCCGATGGCAGACGCCCTTCGGCCACGGGCGGCGACCCGTCGTCCCGAGGCAATAGAGGCCGCTCCGCGGAACCCGAGGCACTTGTGCTCGGCCCCCGACCACCACGGCCTCGAGAACCCGCCCCCGACCACCACTGCCTCGAGAACCCGTCCCCGAGCACCACTGCCTCGGGAACCGGTGCCCGAGCACCGATGGTTCGGCCCACGACGGCGGCAACACCGGGGCCCGCTCACGCCACGGTGGCGAAGACCTCGGTGCAGGTGGCGCGGGGCACCGAGCGGACGCCCGGCTCGGCGGCCACCGCGGTGAGCCACGAGGGGCGCACGACGGCCGAGACCGCCAACGCCACGTCGAGCCCCGACAGTGTGGCTGCCTGGCGGGCGTAGGTGGTGGCGTAGTCGGGCGGGCGAACGTCGTGGCTGAGCTCGAGCAGCGCGTAGGGGTCGGGCGAGCCGGACACGGCAAGCGGCGCGCCCAGCACGAACGAGGTGGTCGGCTCGACGCCGCCGCCCGTCAGGCCGGGCCCGTCGTCGAGGATGGCGCCGCGCACGAGGTCGGGGCGAGCACCTGCGGTCATGAGGGCCACGTAGGCCCCCAGGCCCCGCCCGTACAGCGTGCACGGGCCGAGGTGTGCGAGCGCGGCGTCGACGTCGGCCATGAGCAGCTCGCAGAAGTAGCCGCCGCCCGCAGGGACGGTCGACGCCCCGTGGCCGGTGAAGTCGAGCGCCCACACAGGCCCGGGCCAGGCTGCGAGGTGCCCGGGCACCTGGGCGGGCGAGCGCTCGCCCAGCCCGTGCAGGTGCAGCAGCGGGCGCCTCGTTCCGGTCTGCGATGCGCCCTCGTCGGGGTCGCCGACGGCGCCCGGGGTGCGGGCCATGCTGTCCCGACCGTCGGCCTTCTCCCGCAGCCGGTGGAGGGCGAGGTCGACCTTGTTGTGGCGCAGGGTGACGCTGGGGCTGCTCACGCGGGTCACGACCCATCCTCACGTGCCATCCGCTCTCGTCGCTCCGCTCCGGGCCGCTCGGGCGACGGCCCCGCCGTTCGGCGTGGCCTCAGGAAGCCGAGGACCAGCTCGGCGACGCGGTGCGGCTGTTCGATGTGGACGAAGTGCCCGAGGTCGTCGTATGCGACCAGCCGGCTGCCGGGCGGCAGGTTGTGCTCGATCTCGTCGGTGGGCGTGGCCCAGCCCATCAGCTCGGGCTGCCGGCCGATCACGGCGAGCATCGGGACGCTCAGGCCCGGGAGACGGGCCATGGCCCACTCGGGGCGCCACGGGCCGAAGCCGCCCAGCCGCAGCGACGGGTCGATCTTCCACCGCCAGCCGTCCGGGTCGTGGCGGGCGCCCACCGACACGAGGTAGCGCAGCCACTCGGCAGACAGGCGGGGGTTCATGACGGCCCGGCGCCGGGCGAGGCCGTCGAGCGTGTCGGGCCGGCGCTGCTTGGTGACCACCGTGCGACGGAAGTCGAGCCAGCCGGCCAGGTCGCCGGCGAGCAGCTTGGTGCGCTCGTGGTCGGACACGTCGGGCATCGAGCCGCGGCCGGGCATGCCGTCGAGGTTGACCAGCGCGCTCACGCGGTGGGGCAGCGCGGCGGTGAACTGCACCATCACCGCCCCGCCCTTGGAGTGGCCCACGACCGGCAGCGGCTCGCTGGTCACCGAGTTGACGACGGCGAGGGCATCGCGCAGGTCGGCCTCCCACGCGTACATGGGCGCGTGCTGGGAGTCGCCGTGGCCCCGCTGGTCCCACGACACGACCCGCCACCCCGCGTCGGCCAGCAGCGGAGCGAACACGTCGAACGTGCGGGCGAAGTCGAAGCCGCCGTGGGCGAGGGCGAGCGGCGGGGCGTCGACGTCGCCCCACTCGTAGACGGCGAGCCGGATGCCGTGGGAATCGACCGTGCGACGGCGGTCGGGGGCACGGGTGCCGGGGAAGGTGACGACGTCTGACACACGCCCAGATTGACCCACGGGTCAAGGGCGCGGCAAGCGGGCCCCCAGGCCGTCGAGCGCCACGGCGGCGCGGCTTGCCAGGCCGCCCATCCGGCGCAGGTTGATGTCGCGGGCCTGGTAGGTGGGCAGCTCGTCCGCGTGCCACCGGTCGTGCCATGGCTGGTTGGTGATCAGGTCGATGCGGGCGATGTCGGGGCGGTCGCAGCACTCGCGGATGAGGTCGGCCATGAGCAGGTTGCTGGGCGACAGGTCGGCCAGGGCATCGTCGTAGGCGACCTTGAACAGCTCGAGCGTGCCGGCGGTGACGTTGGCGAGCTGGGCCGCGGCGGGCCGGCCGTCCAGGCGGAGGGTGCGCACCGACACCCTGCCGCTGTCGGCCGAGGCCAGGAGGAAGTGCCGCATCACGCCGTAGTCGGCGGGCTGGTTGGCGAGGGCACCCTTGTCGGCCTTCCACCCGGTGGCCTCGATGGCGACGTACTCCTCGAAGGCGGCCTCGATTCCGTCGCGCGCCGTCGCGGTGGTGATGGTCATCTTCCCCTGGCGCTCGAACCGGTTGCGGGCCTTGCGCAGGCTGGCCTTGAGGTTCTTGCTGGTGGCGGCGAACCACTCGTCGCCGGTCATGCCGGTGTCGATGACCGAGTGGCCGCCGTGCTGCGTCTCGGCCCGCAGCCCGGAGGCGGCGGCGGTCGCCAGCAGCAGGAACGCCGAGCGCGACCGCAGGCCGTTGAGCGACAGCACGTCGAGCGGCTCGCCGTCCTGCGCCGCCGCGGCCAACAAACGCCCGGCGCAGCTCGCCGGGCCTGACCCCCGGTGCGACCAGGCCGTCGGTGCCGCGCTCTTTGGCCAGCACGCGGACCCGCAGCGGACCCAGCCGGCGGACGCTGAGCTGGTAGGGCAGGACGGCGAGGGGCCCTCGGTCGTCCTCGGCCACGAACCAGCGGGAGTGGTCGTCGTGGAACTCGTCGGAGATGGCCTGCGCCCACTCGGGGAGCTGGTCGTGCGACACCAGCGGCACCCGAGCCAGCAACGCCGTCCAGACGGGACCGATCGCCGCCCACTGGCGCGGTCCCCGCAAGATCCGTGTACGCACCGGCGCACGCTACTGCCCCTGGCCGGCCGGGCGATGCACCGCAGGTGACCGACGTCATCTCGACATGGAGGGGTCAACCGCGGTCACATATCAGAGATAACGTAACTCCGTTACCTCCCCCGGGGGACCCCCATGCTCACCCGCTTCGCCCGCCTCGCCACCCGCCGCTCGCGCGGCGTCCTGATCGCCGCCCTGCTGTTCGTCGTCCTCGCCGGCGCGTTCGGCGGCGGCGTGGCCGAGAACCTGACGTCCGGCGGGTTCGAGGACCCGTCCACCGAGTCGTCCCGGGCCGACGACGCCCTGGCCGACCGGTTCGACACCGGCGTGCCCAACGTGATCCTGCTGGTGACGGCCACCGGCGGCGCAGACGTCGACACTCCCGCGGTCGCCGACGCCGGGCAGGCCCTCACCGCCGAGCTGGCGGGCGAGGAGGGCGTCACCGACGTCGTGTCCTACTGGTCGGAGGGCGGTGCCCCGCCGCTGCGCAACGACGACGGGACCCGGGCGCTGGTGATCGCCCGCATCGAGGGCGACGACGACCAGGTCGACGAACGCATCGCCGAGCTGGGCCCGCACTACCAGCGGGCGGCCGGTGACGAGGCCGGCGCCGGAGCCGGCGGGGAGTCCGCCGCCA
Source organism: uncultured Acidimicrobiales bacterium (assembly GCA_963735395.1). Taxonomy (GTDB): domain Bacteria; phylum Actinomycetota; class Acidimicrobiia; order Acidimicrobiales; family VFJN01; genus ZC4RG19. The sequence goes on from CAVTKV010000009.1 coordinate 216,406, forward strand.
CCGGTGCGGGCGCCATCGACGTCGAGGTCGGGGGCTTCGCCCAGGTGTTCCACGACGTGGGCACCACCATCGAGGAGGACCTGCTCACCGCCGAGATGATCGCCCTGCCGATCACCCTCGTGCTGCTGGTGCTCATCTTCGGGAGCGTGGTGGCGGCGACGTTGCCACTGCTGATCGGTGTGATGTCGATCATCGGCACGTTCTTCGTGCTGCAGGTGATGTCGGGCCTGACCGACGTGTCGATCTACGCCCTCAACCTCACCACCGCGCTCGGGTTGGGGCTCGCCATCGACTACAGCCTGTTCGTCGTGTCGCGCTACCGCGAAGAGCTGCGCGCCGGCCACGAGCCGCGGGCGGCCGTTGTGCGCACCGTCCGCACAGCCGGTCGCACGGTCGCCTTCAGCGCCCTGACCGTGGCCGCGTCGCTCTGCGCCACGCTCGTCTTCCCCATCGCCTTCCTGCGCAGCTTCGCCTACGCGGGCGTGGCCGTCGCCCTGCTGGCCGGGCTGTTCTCTCTGATCGTGCTGCCCGCCCTGCTGGCCGTGCTCGGCCACCGGGTGAACTCACTGACGCTGTGGCGCCGGTCGGTCACCCCCACCGACCAGGGCTTCTGGCACCGGGTGGCCACCGTCGTCATGCGCCGGCCGATCCCGGTGGCCACGGCCGCCATCGCGGTGCTGCTGCTGCTCGGCACCCCGTTCCTGGGCCTGCGGCTGACCCAGCCCGACGACCGGGTGCTGCCGCCCGGCTCCGACAGCCGCGTGGTGGGTGACGTCGTACGCGAGGAGTTCTCGTCGGAGGAGGCCGGCGCGCTGTCGGTCGTCACCGAGGACGAGGACGACGGCGACCTGACCGACGCCCAGGTCGACACCTACGCCGCCACGCTCGCCACGCTGCCCGGCGTGTCGCGGGTGGACGCCGCCACCGGCACCTACTGCGGCGAGGGCATCGCCACGCAGTTCGGCTGCGAGCCAGGGCAGCTCGTGCTGGGCGCCGACAGCGCGCCCCGCTACGCCGGCTTCCGGGCCGACGCTGGCACCTACCTGTCGGTCGTCCCCGCCGTCGAGCCGCTGTCGCCCGAGGGCGAGGACCTGGTGCACGCCGTGCGCGACGCCGACGCCCCCGCCCCGATGCTGGTCACCGGGCAGTCGGCCGGCCTGGTCGACGTGAACGACACGCTGTTCTCGCGGCTTCCCCTCGCCCTGGGCCTGATCGCCGTCATCACCGCCGTGCTGCTGTTCATGATGTTCGGCAGCGTGGTCATCCCGCTCAAGGCGATCGTGCTGAACCTGCTCAGCCTGACCGCCACGTTCGGGGCGATGGTGTGGATCTTCCAGGACGGGCACCTGTCCGGGGTGCTCGACTTCACGGCCACCGGCGGGCTGGCCGCAGCGATGCCGATCCTGATGTTCTGCGTCGCCTTCGGCTTGTCGATGGACTACGAGGTCTTCCTGCTGTCCCGCATCAAGGAGGAGCACGACCACGGCGCCGACAACGTCAGCTCCGTGGCCACCGGGCTCGAGCGGACGGGCCGCATCGTGACGGCCGCCGCGGTGCTCATGGCCGTGGTGTTCCTGTCCTTCGCCATCGGCCGGGTCAGCTTCATCAAGCTGTTCGGGCTGGGGCTGACGCTCGCCGTCGTGATGGACGCCTTCCTCATCCGGGGCACGTTGGTGCCGGCGTTCATGCGGCTGGCCGGCGACTGGAACTGGTGGGCGCCCGGGCCTCTGCGCCGCCTGCACGACCGGTGGGGCATCAGCGAGTCCGTCGACCTCGACGACCTGGACGGCGACCTCCACGACCACCCGGACGACCGGGACGGCGGCGGTGGAACCCGGCCGGGCGCCGGCGATGCCGGCGACCTCGGCCGTGGTGCCGGTCCGGGCGGCGACCCCTCGGTGCCGGCTGGCGTCGGTGGGCACCGAGCCGACGGCCACCCCAACGGTGGTGGGCCGGAGCCCGACCCCTCGCCCGGAGGTACCCTCAGCTCACGATGACCCCGCAGGCCACCACCGCTGCCAGCCGCCGTCCCCGCCTGCGCAAGGGCGAGGGGCGGCAGCTGCGCGACGAGATCCTCGAGGTCACCGAGGAGATGCTGCTCGAGACGGGCTCGTTCGAGGCCGTGTCCATCAGGGCCGTGTCCGAGGCGGTCGGCGTGACCCCGCCCTCGATCTACCGCCACTTCGCCGACAAGACGGCCCTCATCTTCGAGGTGTGCGCCCGGCACTTCACCGCCCTCGAGGACCACATCGGCCGGGCGTGCGCCGGCATCGACGACCCGGTCGACAAGCTGGTGGCTCTGGGCAAGGCGTACATCGCCTTCGGCGTGGCCAACCCCGAGCCCTACCGCATCATGTTCATGACCCGTCCCGACGTCGCCCCCGAGCAGTACCAGGGCGCGGTGCTGGCCGAGTCGGCCGCGTTCGACCACCTGATGAAGTGCGTGCAGGCATGCATCGACGCCGACCGCTTCCGCCCCCAGTACACCGATGCCTACGGCCTCTCGATCGGGTTCTGGGCCCGGGTGCACGGGCTGACGTCGCTGCAGATCAGCAAGCCGGGCATGCCCTGGCCCAACGACCCCGACTTCGTCGACGACTACGCGGAGATGTGCCTGCACGGAGTCGTGCGCGACGACAGCTGACCACGAGTCGTGCGCGACGACAGCTGACCACCGAGTCGTCGCGCGACGGCAGGTGACCCGAGTCGTGCGCGACGACAGGGACCACGAGTCGTGCGGACGGCGGGCTGACCGACGTCAGGCGTCAGTGGGGTCGTTGCGCCAGTCGCGGTCGGGCGACAGGTAGATCAGGGGCAGGCTCAGCGCCGATACCGCGCCCTTGATCACCAGGTTGACCAGGAAGACGTCCCACACCGCCGACCACGGCAGCGTGGCGGCGTCGTCGGCCAGGAAGGGGAGCGCGCCGAACGCCCCGACGGCGAAGATGGCGTTGTCGAGGGGCACGCTCACGGCGTTGCTCACTGCCACCCGGGCCCACTGGTAGTGGGTCGTCACCCGCCTGACGAACCAGTGGTACACCTCACCGTCGACCAGCTCGCTGATCACCTGGGCCACGATCGAGGCCACGACGATGCGCCACAGCGGCCCGAGCACCGCCTCGAACTCGTCGTTCAGGCCGTACGAGGCGTCGGGTCGCACGCCGACCACCCACTGCAGGTACACGGCCAGGAACAGGTTGACCCCCGCCGCGGTGAGCACGACCGTGCGCGCCAGCCGCTTGCCGAGCGACTTGTGGACGATGTCGCGCAGCGTGAACGTGAGCGGGTAGACGAAGGTGCCCATGTCGACCGCGCGACCGAACGTCGAGCCGATCTTGACGCTGGTGACGTTGGCGATCACCTGGGCCCCGACGTAGGCACCGACGGCCACGATGGCGACGCGTGTGGCCGTGATGGTGGGACGGGAGGGCTGCTCGGCCGGGGGTGCGGGCGCGTCAGGGGAAGCGGGCTGCATGCGGGGGGTGACCTCCGGTTTTGGTGAGGCGGGTAGCCGGTACCGCCAGCCCGTCAGTGTAGGTTCCGCGCCCGTGGCCAGCCCCACCCCCATGCGCACGGTGCGACTCGGCGACGGCCGGGTCATGGCGGTCGACGACGTCGGCGATCCCGGCGGCACGCCGGTCCTCTACCTGCACGGCACGCCCGACTCGCGGCTGGCCCGCCACCCCGACGACGGGCTGGCCACCGCCGCCGGCGTGCGCCTGCTGGCCATCGACCGCCCGGGCTACGGCGGCTCCTCGGCCACGGCCGGGCTGTGGTCGGCGGACTGGCCGGTCGCCGTGGCTGCGGACGTCGCCCGCGTGCTCGACGAGCTCGGTGTCGACCGGTGCGCCGTGCTGGCCTGGTCGGGCGGAGCGCTGACCGGCCTGGCGCTGGCCGGCGCAGCGACCACCACCACCAGCACCGGCGCAGGTGCGAGTGCTACAGGGACGGCCGACGCTGGCATCGCGGGCGATGCCGGTACGTCACCGCGGGCGAAGGGGGCGCCCCTTGCCGGGCGGGTGGCGGCCCTCGGCATCGTGGCCGGGCTCGTGCCCCGCCAGGCTTACGACGACACCGCGGTGCGGGCAGCGGGCGAGAGCCGCCTGGGCGTGGTCGAGCTGGCCGATGCGATGCCACCGGGCGAGCTGGGCGACGAGGTGGCCCCGCTGCTGGCCCCCTTCCCCTGCGACGTCGCTCTGGCCGCCGAGCACCAGGCCGAGCACCGTTCGGCCGCCGACGCGGCCGAACTGGCGACGGTGCCAGGCGGGGCCGAGCGCATGGCGGCGGCGCTGGTCGAGGCCGTCCGCCCCGGGCCGGCGGGCGTCGCCGCCGACGTCGAGGCCCAGGCCCGGCCGCTCACCGTCGACCTCGGTGCGGTCTCCTGCCCGGTGCACCTGCTGTACGGCACGGACGATCGCGTCGCCCCGCCCGCGTTCGGGCACTGGTACGAGTCGGCCCTGCCGCGCTCGTCGCTGACGGTCGTCGACGGCGCGGGGCACTACGTCGCCTTCACCGCCTGGGCCGACATCCTGGCCACCCTGGCCGCCGCCGCGGTCACGCCCGGGCCGGCCTGACCTTCGTCCGGAGCGGGGGCGATCCCACCTGGGCCGCGTGCGGCCTCTGGCGTGCCTGCTACGAAGGCCCCGTGAAACATCGACCCGCGACGCGCGTCGCGGCTCATGGGATCTGCGTCGCCGAGCGCATGATCCTGGTCGTCCGCCTCGCGCCACCGCTCCCGGAGGCGGGCCGGTGGGGGACTCCCCGACGGTGGCCTCGAGTGGGGCGAAGCTCCCGACGAGGCGCTCGCCCGGGAGGTCCGCGAGGAGACGGGGCTGCAAGCAACGATCACCGGACTCGCCGGCGTGTACTCGGCCACCCGCTCGACGACGCCAGGACCGCTCCACTCGGCGCGCTCGCCCAGTACGGAGTCAGCCTGATCTCCGCCGCGTGACCGATCTGATCGCGCATCCACGGAACGCGATCTTGGGGCGCAGGCGGAGGTGCCGGCTCAGGGTCACGGCCGCGCGCCGGGTTCGTGTGACGCGATTGGTTGCCGGGCAACCAATCGCGTCACACGAGGTCGGGCCGGGGCCCGAAGCCGCACCGCACGACCGAGCAACGACCAGCGACCGCCGCCGTGAGCGTCGTGACCTCGGGCAACGGCGGGCGCCCCGTTACGACGGCCCGAGCAGCCTCGTCCGAGCGTGGCTACGTTGCGGCCATGCCCCGCCTTCGCCAGGTCAGCCGCGACGAGGCCACCGCGCCCATCGTCGGCGTGATGTACGACTTCATGTTCGGCCCGGACCGCGACCCGGTCGCCGATCCGGGCACGGCGACCGGCACCCCGGGCGACTGGTGGACCACGTTCGCCCTGGTCCCCGACGTGCTCGAGCACTGCGTCGCCGGGTTCGGCCTCTACCGGTCGCCCAAGCGCACGCTGCCCGCCGAGCTGCGGGAGCTCGGCCAGTTCCGGACGGGGTGGGCGCGGCAGAGCCAGTTCGTCTACAGCCAGCATGCCAAGTCGTGCCGGGCCCTCGGCATGTCCGAGGAGAAGATCGCCGCCCTCCCCCACTGGCCCGTGGCCGAGTGCTGGTCGCCGGCTGAGCGGGCCGTGCTCGCCTACACCGACGCCCTCGTGCTCGAAGGTGGGCGGGTGTCCGACGGCGTTTTCGCCGCGCTGCGGGAGCACCTGACCGACGAGCAGATCCTCGAGCTGACCTACATCACGTGCCTGTACGAGATGCACGCCACCATGAGCCGGGCGCTGCGCACCGAGTGGGACGACCGCGACGAGCCGATCGTCGAGGTGCCCGGCGATCACACCTCGCTGGCGCCCGAGGTCGGCGTCGAGCGCGGCCGCACGGCCGCTAGTGTCTCGGAAGGTTGATCCGGCGATTTCGCGGCGGAGCAGCCTTCCGGGACACTGGGTGACAGGCGGCGCGAAGCCGTCCCACGAACCATCGCCGCGAGGTGTCGGCAGAAACGACCCTTGGCGCGCCGTTCGCCGACATCTCGCGCACGCGCCCTACGGGCGCGGCGCCACCGGGGTCCACTCGGCGGGCAGGTGCTTGATGCCGTTGATGAAGCCCGACCGCAGGCGGGCCGGCTCGCCCACCGAGCGGATGTCGGGCAGCCGGCGCAGCAGCTCGGTGAACATGACCGAGACCTCGCGCCGGGCCAGGTGGGCGCCCAGGCAGAAGTGGGGCCCCGGGCCGCCGAAGCCGATGTGGTCGTTGGGGGTGCGGCCCAGGTCGAAGGTCAGCGGATCGTCGAACACGGCCTCGTCCCGGTTGCCGGACCAGTACCACAGCACGACCCGGTCGCCCTCGGAGAACTCGTGGTCGCCCAGCCGGGCGCCGTCCCGGGTGACGGTGCGGCGGAAGTGGATGACCGGCGACGCCCACCGCACGATCTCCTCGACCGCAGTGGGGGCCAGGCCGTCGACGTCGTCGAGCCAGCGCTGCTTCTGCTCGGGGTGCTCGGAGAGCGCCCACATGCCGTGGGCGATGGCGTTGCGGGTGGTCTCGTTGCCGGCCACCACCAGCAGGATGAAGAACGAGGCCAGCTCCGGCGGGCTGAGGTGCTCGCCGTCGACCTCGCTGGTGACCAGGGCCGACACCAGGTCGTTGCCGGGGTCCTTCATGCGGGCCTCGCCCAGCTCGGTCACGAGCTGGGCCAGCTCGGCGCCGGCCGTGAGGATGGCCGTGGTCACCCCCATCGGGTCGTCGATGTCGGACACGTACTCGGGGTCGGTGAAGCCGAGGATGACGTTCGTGCGGTCGAACACGAACTGCTCCTGGCTGCGGGGGATGCCCATCATGTCCAGGATGATCCGCAGCGGGAGGCGGGCGGCGACCTCGGTCACGAAGTCGGCCTCGCCCCGCTCGGCGATCTCGTCGACGATCTGCGCCGCCACCCCTTCGACGTCGGCCTTCATCAGGCCCAGCTGCCGGGGCGTGAAGCCCCGCGACACGATGCGGCGCATGCGGGCGTGCCGCGGGTCGTCCATGTTGATCATCGAGCCGAAGAACTCGTTGAAGTCGGGCGGCAGGTCGGCGATGTTGGTGCCCTTGCCCGAGCAGAACAGGTCGGGATGGCGGCTGGCCTCGACGATGTCGGCGTGGCGGGTCACCGAGTAGTAGGTCGACTCCGGCACGCCCATGTGCGGCAGGCCCGGGAACACCATCGGGGCGACGGGCCGCTCGGCCCGCAGCGCGGCGAACGCCGCGCTGCGCTCGTCGAGGGGCCGGGTCCACCAGTCGAGGTCGGACAGGTCGATCTGATCCACCAGCGGAGCCGACGACATGAGGCCGACCCTAGTTGTCGTGCATCGCACGATGACGGGCGTATCAGCGAACCTTCATCGCCGGGCCGCCCTGAGCGCCTCCTCGATGGCCCGCACTGAACGGTCGACGTCGGCCTCGGTCGTCTGCCAGTTGACGACCGAGATCCGCATCGCCGGTCGCCCCGCCCACGTCGTGCCGCTCATCCAGCACTCGCCCGATGCCTGCACCGCCTCGACGACCCGCGGCGCGAGCGCGTCCGTTCCCTCCCCGACGCCGTCGCCGGGTCGTGGCGAGAAGCCGACGAGCACCTGGTCGAGCACGACGTCGTTGAGCACCTCGACACCGTCGATCGCAGCGAGGCGCTCAGCGAACCGCCGGGCGTGGGCGCAACAGCGGTCGACGAGATCGGCGACACCCCGGCGCCCCAACGACCGCAGCGCGGCATAGACCGCGAAGCCGCGGGCCCGGCGCGAGAACTCGGGGTTCCAGTCCATCTGGTCGCGCGGGCCGTCGGGCGCCGCCTGCTCCAGGTAGGCGGCCCGGGTGCCCATGGCCGCCCGGTGCCGCTGGGGATGGGCGCACGCCGCGAACCCGGAGTCGTAGGGCACGTTGAGCCACTTGTGGAAGTCGGTCGCCCACGAGTCGGCGCGCTCGACGCCCGCCACGAGGGGGCGGAGCGTGGGGCTGGCCGCGGCCCACAGCCCGAAGGCGCCGTCGACGTGGACCCATGCCCCCGCCGCGTGGGCGACGTCGCAGATCTCGCCGACCGGATCGACGGCTCCCGTGTTCACCTCGCCGACCTGGGCGCAGACGATGGTCGGGCCGCCGCTCGACTCGGCCAGCGCATCGGCCAGCGCGTCGACCCGCAGACGTGCGTCCGGTCCCGAGGCCACCGGGACGACGGCCTCGGCGCCCAGGCCGAGCAGGCGCAGGGCCCGATCGACGGTGACGTGGCGCACGTCGCTGGCCAGCACCCTGACCGGGGGCGCACCGGGCAGGCCGCGGCGTTCGACGTCCCATCCCGCTCGCGCCAGCACGTCGTTGCGTGCTGCCGCCAGCGCCGTGGCGTGCGCCATCTGGCACCCGGTCACGAACGCGAACGAGGCCGCGGCCGGCAGGCCCAGCACGTCGAGCACCCAGCGCCCCGCGACCTCCTCGACCACCGCCGCCGACGGGCCACCTACGTACAGACCCGCGTTCTGGTCCCAGGCGCTGGCCAGCCAGTCCGCCCCCAGCGCCGCGGGCAGCGCCCCACCGATCACGAACCCGAAGTAGCGGGGAGACCCCGTGGCGACCAGCCCGGGCTCGGCCGCGTCGGCCAGAGCCCGCACGACCTCGGCCGCGTCGACGCCGTCGTCGGGCAGCGGCACGTCGAGCGCGGCCCGCAGGTCCTCCACGGTGGCGGCCGCTGCCACCGGCCGCTCGGCCAGCCCGGCGAGGTAGGCGTGGGCCCGCTCCGCAGCCGCGGCCAACGGGGGATCGACCGCGGCGGTGACATCGTCCGCCGTCATGGGACGAGTGTGGCGCACCGGACGGTGCCGTCACACTTGTTTGGGAATCGAATGTGGGTCACATCGCGTCACGGCCCGGTCGTACCGTTCCGGTATGGCCACCTGGACCGACTTCTCGACACAGGCACCCGAGATCGCCGAGCTGGCCGAACGCCGGCTCGCCGCCACGGGGCTCATGATGCTCGCCACCCTGCGACGCGACGGGTTCCCCCGCATCAGCCCCATGGAGCCCGTGCTCGCCGACGACCGGCTGGTGCTGCACGACGGCCGACTGTGGCTGGGCATGATGGTCGGCTCCACCAAGTCGCGCGACCTGCAGCGGGACGGCCGCTTCTCGCTGCACACGGCCACCGCCGACAAGATGCTCAGCGACGGCGACGTGAAGATGTGGGGCGTGGCCAGCCAGGTCACCGATCACGACACGCTGTCGCAGTTCTCCGACGACATCTATGCCTCGGTGGGGTACCGGTTCGACGTCGGTTCGTTCGATGCGTTCGACGTCGACCTGCTGGGCGCCTCGTCAGTGGGCGTCGCCGACGACGTGATGTACGTCAAGGCGTGGCACCCGGGCGAACCGGTCAAGGTGACCGAGAAGCGCAACTGAGCGGCGCCGGCCGGCTCAACCCCGGCGACGGACCTCGCGCAGCAGCACCTCCTGCACAACCGTCGCCACGTGGGCCCCGTCGTCGGCGAAGACATAGCCGATGCTCACGCCCCGCGAGCTCATGAGGCCGTGGCACGTGAACGTCTGGAGCTGCCAGCGGTCGGCCGCCATCGGGCGATGGAAGTAGATGGCGTGATCGAGGCTGGCCGAGAAGAAACGGCCCTCCATCTGCTGGGCCACGTCCCAGCCGGGGTAGAGCGACACCACCGAGTCGGTGGGCAGGTCGTCGGACAGGTAGGCGAGGCCGCACGCGTGCAGCCCCGGGTCGTCGCCGACGGGGTCGGTGATCTTGAGCCACGAGGTGGTCTCGCCCCGCTTCCGCGGCGCGGCCCGCCGTTCGAAGATCGGGGTCCAACTGTCCTCGATGAGGTCGTCCGGCGCGGCCACCGTGGGCATCACCGCGGTCTGCACCTCGGGAGCGTCCTCGTCCACCTGGTACGACGCCGTCATCTCGAGGATCACGCCCACCGACTGGCGGGCCGTCACCCGGCGGGTGCAGAACGAGCGGCCGTTGCGCACGCGGTCGACCTCGAACCGGATCGGCTCGGTGTGGTCACCCAGACGGATGAAGTAGGCGTGCAGCGAGTGCACCCGGAACTCGGGAGCGACGGTGAAGGTCGCGGCCCGCAGCGCCTGGGCCACGATCTGCCCGCCGTACAGCCCGCCCCACGGGTAGCGGGGGCCGGCCCCCACCCACACGTCGGTGCCGTGGGGCTCGAGGGCCATCATCGTCGCGAAGTCCACGGGCAGCAGTTTCCGTGGATCGTCGGCGCTGCCGCCATTCCGGGCGCTCTGCTCCCGGGGTTCCTGCCCGACGGCGCCGGTGCGTCATGGCCCGGTGCGTCGGCTCAGCTCCGAGGATCGGGCGTCGGCGCAGGTCAGGTCGGTTGATCGAGACCCCGCCACGCCGCCCACGCCTGCTCCGCCCGGGCGGCGTCCCACGCACCGTCGTGCACGGCCAGCCGGTACCGGAGGCGCAACGGCTCTGCCGCCGCCAGCCGGAGCGGACCGTCCCACAGGAACGCCGGATACACGGTGTTGGCCCATCCGGCGCCGTAGCCCCCGCCCGCCCGGCACGTGGCATAGAACGGCACGGGGTGAGAGGGGTTGGCGGGGTGGTCGAGCACGCACACCCCCACCTCCCGCCCGTCGGCGGTGCCCGACAGGTCGCACCAGCGCGATCGCAGCGGTGCCACCCGGTCGCGCTCGACGCCGTCGTCGAGCAGCAGGCGCGTGTCGTGCCAGTCGGACCGGCCCCGGATGGCGAGGCCCGAGTAGCCGCCCCACGTGCCGCTGAACGGCGTGCGGTCGAGGACGGTGTCGGTGGGCGACGTGAGCGTGACGTCCCAGTCGACGGCGTAGGCATCCGACCCGAGGGGCACGTGGCGCAGCGTGCGGCGCTCGCGCACCGCGACGGTGCGACGGTCGGGGCGGATCCAGTCGAGCTCGCCGACGATCGCTCCGCCGGCATCGTCCCCTCCGGGTCCCGGTGACGGATCCAGCAGCACGCCGGTCTGCTCCGGGGGCCCGTCGTGGCGCTGGATGCCCCAGCCGCCCGGGTCGTACTCCTCCCAGAAGTTGTCGCCGTCGACGAACTTGACCACGAACCACACCCCCCGCTGCCAGGGGTGGTCGGCGGGTTCGACCTGGGTGAGCACGACGCCCGCCGGCGTGGCCAGCGGGTGGATGTGCGGCTTGCGCCGGTGGTCCCACACATAGGTCCAGCCACCCGCGCCCGCCGCGAACCGCACAGCGTCGCCGGCCGTCACCGGGCTGCCGGGGTCGCTCCGACCGAGGCCACGACGTCGTCGAGCCGGCCGAGGAGCGTCGCCAGCAGCGCACCCTCGCCGTCGCCCCGGACCGGGCTGTCAGGATGCACCGCGGCTGTGCTCGACCAGCCCCGGTGGCGCCACACGAGCGCGGCATCGTGGCGGTAGGCGGGCACCGGGTCGCGGAACGCGACGGCGCCCAGCGCCTGGAGGGCGTCGTCGAGCTCGAGCGCCCCAGCGTCGCCCGCCGCCCACAGACGATCGCGCGTCGCGAACGCCTGGGGGGCGAGGGTCGACAGTCCGAGCAGGTAGTCGCTGCCCCAGCGCACCATGTCGATGGCCAGGTCGTTGCCGGTGAGCACGAGGAAGTCGGGACGGCGCTCGTCGCGCAGCGCGAGACGCGCCCATTCGGGCTCCCGGCGGAGCGACGAGTGCTTGGCGCCGACCACCTGGGGGATGTCGAGGACGGCGGCGTAGGTGTCGAGGCTCCAGATGCGCCCACACGGGTGGAACTGCTGTCCCAGCTCGAACCCGAGCAGGCGATCGACGGCATCCGCGATCGCCGCATGCGCCGCCGCGACCTCGCCGTCGGGCAGGGCGGCCAGCCCCGCGGTGGGGAACACGATGGGGACGCCGCCGGCCTCGGCGACCACGGCCAGCGCCGCGCGGTGCGCGTCGACATCGAAGTGGGGGTCGCCCGGGTCCTCGACGTGGGCGCCCGCCACGAACGACCATCCGTTCACCGCCTCGCCACCGGCGAGGGCGCCGGCGGTCGCCGCCAGCACGCGCGCTCGGGTCTCGGGGTCGAGGCTGGGGCCGTAGCCGGTGTCCATGTTGACGGCGGGAACCAGGCCGGCGGCCGCGGTCCGCTCCACGCCGGCGGTGAAGGCCGCCCAGTCGACCTCTCCGGCCGCGTCGTACGGCAAGAGCACCGCCGACATGCCGGTGATGCGACGCCCGGCACGCACCGCGGGCACGTCCATCACGCCACCCGATCCATGTCCGCGGCCACGACGGGGTGCAGCGGGGGCTCGCCCGCGGCGAAGCGCCGGATCTCCTCGATGACCAGCTCGGCCTGGCGCGACAGCTCGGTGCCCTGCGACCCGGCCAGGTGCGGGGTCACGAAGCAGTTGGGCAGGTGCAGCAGCGGGTGGCCCCTCGGCAGCGGCTCGGGGTCGGTCACGTCGAGCACCGCCGACAGCCGTCCGGTGCGCAGCTCGATGAGCAGGGCGTCGTGGTCGACCAGCACGCCCCGAGCGGTGTTGATCAGCGTGGCACCGTCCATCATGCGGGCCAGCTCGTCGGCGCCGATCATGCGCTCGGTCGCGGGCAACGCCGGCGCGTGCAGGCTGACGACGTCGCTCGTGGCCAGAAGCTCGTCGAGCCCGACCCGGGCCACGCCCAGGGTGGCGGCCTCGGCGGCGGCCAGGAACGGGTCGGCGACGACGACCGTGCACCGGTGCGGGCGCAGCAGGTCCACCACCGCCCGCCCCACGTGCGAGGCGCCGACCAGGCCGATGCGCTTGCCCCAGTTCCCCACGGGGTGGCGCCGACGCGGCGGCGGGACCTCGACGCCGCGCAGCCGCTCGCGCTCCACGAACGCCGCCTTGTTGGCCCACAGGATCGCGGCGACGGTGTACTCCGCCACGGGCACGGCGTTGGCCGCCGCCCCCGAGGTGACGAGCAGCCCGCGGTCGAAGGCGGCCGACGTGACGGTGTCGCGCACCGTGCCGCCGGCGTAGGCCAGCATGCGCAGGCGGGGCGCGCGGGCCAACAGCGCCTCGTCGACGACGACACAGCCCCAGTGGCCGAGCAGCACGTCGGCCCGGGCCAGAACGTCGGCGGCCCGGTCCTCGGGCAGGGCCTGCACCGCCACGGGGTCCAGCAGGTCAGCCACCTCGCCGAGCTCGGCCAGGTGCTCGTCCCGCAGCGCGTGCGGCTCGAGCCCGGGGTACATCGACAAGCCGACGGTGGGCCGCGTCCCGGCGGTCATCGAGCCGCCGTCCGCTTCGCGGCCACCAGGACGTCGCGCTCGGGCAGCGCCTTGTAGAAGGGGTCGTACGGGTAGCAGCCCGACACGAGACCCAGGCGGGGGGCCGTCGTGCAGTCGCTGAGGGTGCGGCAGATCTGCCGCGTGTCGAGCGGCCCGCCGGCGAGAACGTCGCGGGGCAGGTGTGGGTAGCTGAGCGCCATGCGCCCGTACCCCACGGCCGCCGCGCCGCCACTCGCCACCAGCGCCTGTCCGGCCTGGGGCAGCCACTGCTGCAGGTAGCTGAGCCCCGACGCCACCACCGTGACCTGGGGATGGGCGGCGGCCAGCTCGGCGGTGACCGCAACCATGCGGGCGACGTCGACCAGCGGGTCGCGGGGCGGCAGGTAGCCGTCGGACGGCGGGAAATAGGCCGGCCGCTGGGCGTGCGGGCAGTAGTAGGGGCTGCCGGCGGTGACCGAGACCAGCGACACCCCCCATCCGGCCGCCAGGCGCACCAGCTCGTGCGCCTCGGCCAGGTCGACACCGAGCCCCGTGCCGTCGCCGCCGAAGGCGTAGCGGTAGCGGCCGTCGGCGACGGGCGCGCCCCGCCCGTCGTCACCGGCGGCCGCGTGGGGCACGAGGTCGAAGGCGGAGAGCCGCATGGCCAGCCCCAGGCCGGGCGCCTCGGCCCTCACGCCCTCGGTGACCCGCTGCAGGAACCGGGCCCGGCCGGCCAGGTCGCCCCCGTAGGGGCCGGGCCGGTCGACCGCCGACAGCAGCTCGTGGAGCAGGTAGCCGTGGCAGTGCTTCACGTCCACGAAATCGAACCCGGCCCGCTGGGCCAGCACGGCCGCCCGCACGTAGTCGGCGACCAGACCGTCGAGGTCGGCGTCGGTCATCACGTCGGCCTCGCCGGCGCCAGCCCGGTCGTCGAGCAGCGGGTGCCGGTAGGCGATCCGGGGTCGCGGCGACCCGTCGGGTCGGCTCCATCGCCCGGAGTGGGTGAGCTGCAGCCCGATCACCGGGCCGTGCCGGGACCCGCCTGCGTCGGCGTGAGCGGCCACCAGGTCGCTGCGCAGGGCGGCCAGGTCGTCGACGGTGTGCTGGTTGATGACGAGCTGGCGGGCGTTGGCCCGGCCGTCGGGTCGCACTGCGGTGGCCTCGGCCCACACGACGCCTGCGAGCCCGGCGCCGAAGCGTCGCCAGCGCCGCCGCACCAGGTCGGACGGCCGCCCGTCGGCCTCGCCGTCCCACCCCTCCATGGGCAGTACGCACAGCCGGTTGGCGGCCTCGCGGCCCGCCACCTCGAGAGGAGCGGCCAGCGGCCCTCCGGGATCGAGCTCGGCGTCGACCGCCAGGTCGAGCCCGAGCGCGGCGAGGCGGTCCACGAGGCGGTCGTGGGTGCGCAGCGTGCGCACCTGCACGATGTCGACGTCGCCCCCTCGCTGGTCAGCCACGGGGGGCGACTGTAGACCTGGGCTCGGCCGCCGGCGGGGTCCACGAACGGACCGCAGTCGCCGCCACTACGGTCGCCGGCGGACGACTGGGGGACGACCGTGAGACGAGTGGCGATGGTGCTGGCGCTGGTGATGGGCATGACCGCGGTGGCGTGCACGGGCCCCGGCGGACCGGGCGGCGGGAGCGGCCACGGCGGGGGCGGAGGCCGGGGCCTCGGGTCGGGCAACGGCTACGTCGACCGGGCCGACTGGCGGGCCAGCCAGGACGACTACCTCGCGTTCGCCACCGAGCAGCTCACGCCGTCGTCGCCGGTCAACGTGCTGGCCCACCTGACCCGCGCCGAGCGCGACCGCGGCTTCGCCTTCGACGCCGCCGCCATCGGCCCCGACGACTTCGCCGACACGTTCGCCAAGATCGACGCCCACCGCGACACCAGCGACTTCGACATGCTGGCGCTCATGGCCCTGTGGCATGGCCACCGGCGCGACATCACGCCCGAGCTGCGGGCCGCCATCGAGCAGCGGTTCCTGGGCTTCCGCTACTGGTACACCGATCCGCTGCCCGAGGGCGTGATCGACGACAAGTGGTTCTGGTCCGAGAACCACCGCATCATCGTCCACACGCTGGAATACCTGGCGGGACGGGGCCTGCCGGACGACACGTTCGCCGTCACCGGCGAGCCGGGCATGACCCACGCCGACCGGGGCCGGCAGCGCATCGACGCGTGGCTCGACGAGAAGGCCGCGTGGGGCTTCTCGGAATGGCACAGCGACGTCTACTACCAGGAGGACATCGAGGCCCTGACCCTGCTCGCCGAGCACGGCGAGCGCGACCTGGCCCGCCGGGCAGCGGCGATGCTCGACCTGTTCCTCTACGACCTGGCGATCCACCAGGTGAACGGCAACAACGGGGTCACCCACGGCCGGTCGTACATGAAGGACAAGAGCCGCGCCGCCGACCAGGACGTGTTCGGCACCGTCAAGCTGCTGTTCGGCACCAGCGACCAGCCGTACACGTCGCGGTCCAGCAGGAGCACAACCTTCCTGGCGGGGGCCGAGCGCTACCGGCTGCCCGACGTGATCCGCCGGGTGGCCACCAGCGAGCAGACGTTCGTCGACCGCACCCACATGGGCGCCCCGCTCGACCTCGAACAGCCGTTCAGCACCGACCCGCAGTCCGAGGTGCCCGGCGTGTCGTTCACCGACCCCGAGGCCATCCCGTTCTGGTGGGAGCGCGGCGCGCTCACCGCCTGGCAGACCGTGCCGTTGACCCTCGCCACCATCGAGGAACACGACCTGTTCGAGACGTCGCTCTTCCAGCCGTTCAAGCCGCTGGTCGACATCGTCGGCGGCGACCCGGCGGCGGCCCGCCAGCTCGCCCACTCGCTGAGGTGCGTGATCAACGTGGGCGTGCTGAGCGAGGTCGACACCGTCACCTGGCGCAGCCCCGACGCCATGCTGTCGAGCGCCCAGGACTACCGGCCCGGCTGCTTCGGCCAGCAGTACCACGCCTGGCAGGCCACCCTCGACGAGGACGCGGTCGTGTTCACCACGCTGCCGGGCAACGAGCCCCGCGCCGGTGACCGGTGGGTCGACGCCGACCTGTACTGGTCGGGCACCGGCGCCATGCCCCGCAGCGCTCAGCAGGGTGCGGCGGCCGTCCACCTGTACGCGCCGAGGTTCGCCGCCAACGGGCCGGGGCCGCTCGAGGCGTTCTCGTACCTGCCCTACACGCACGCCTACTTCCCGACCGAGCGGTTCGACGAGGTGCGTCAGATCGGCAACTGGACCCTGGGGCGGGCGGGCGACGGCTACGTCGCCCTGTGGTCGTGGCGGCCGACGACCTGGCGCACCCACGACCCGGCGGCGACGTTCACCAACGGGCTGACCCAGCCGTTCGACCTGGTGGCGCCCGGTGGGGCCGACAACGCGTGGATCGTCGAGGTCGGCGACGCCGGCGGCTGGGGGACGTTCGACGCCTTCGCCGCGGCGGTGACCGCGGCGCCGGTGTCCGCCACTCCCCTGGGCGCCGGGGCTGACGGCCTGCCGGCCGGCTTCGACGTGTCGTACCAGTCGCCGACCGAGGGCGAGCTGCGGTTCTCGTCGGCCGGCGCGTTCACCGTCGACGGGGCCGAGGTGGCCCTGCACCGCGCCAACCGGTTCGACAACCCGTTCGGCACCACCGCGTTCGGCGACTCCGCGGTCGAGATCGCCGACGGCGGCGCGACGCTGTCGGTCGACACCGCCACCGGCGCCCGCCACGCCGAGGTGCGCCGCCGGACCAGCGGCTGATCGCGGACCCGCCCGACGTCGCCACGTCGGCTCCCGTTCCTGTTGCGCGATCGGTTGCTGGGCAACCAGGTGCGCAACAGGAACGCGACGGGGAGGACGCGGCGACCGACGCTCCGCGCCAGGATGGGGCCGTGCCGCCTGACACCGCACTGGCCGATGTCGTCGCCACCACCGAGGCGGTCGTCGCCACCCGGGCCCGGTCGACCAAGGTCGCCGCCCTGGCCGACCTGTTGGCGCGGCTGCGCGGCGACGAGCTGCCGGTGGTGGTGGCCATGCTCATGGCGGCGCCACGCCAGGGACGGATCGGCGTCGGCTGGCGCACCGTCGCGGCGATCGAGGCCGACCCCGCCGAGGCGCCGTCACTCACCGTGCTGGACGTCGACCGCACGCTCGACGAGCTCGCGGGGCTGCAGGGCCCCGGGTCGCAGAAGGCGCGCACCGCGCTGCTGACCTCGGTGCTCGGGCGGGCGACCGAGCCGGAGCAGGACCTGCTGCGCCGCCTGTTGGTGGGCGAGCTGCGCCACGGGGCGCTCGAGGGGCTGGTCACCGACGCCACCGCCAAGGCGTTCGGCGTGCCCCTGGCCGCGGTCCGCCGGGCGGCGATGCTGGCCGGCGACCTGCCCCGGGTGGCGGTGATCGCCCGGGACGAGGGCGAGGCGGGGCTGGCCGCCGTGGGCCTGACCGTGCTGCGGCCGATCCAGCCGATGCTGGCGCAGACCGCCACCGACGTGGCGGAGGCGCTGACGCTCGCCACCGGGGTGAAGGACGGCGACGCCCCGCGCCCCGCGTCGGTCGAGTGGAAGCTCGACGGCGCGCGCATCCAGGTGCACAGGGCCGGCGACGAGGTGCGCATCTACACGCGCAACCTCAACGACGTGACCGACCGGCTGCCGGGCATCGTCGCCCTGGCCCGGTCGCTGCCCGCCACCGCGCTGGTGCTCGACGGCGAGGCGGTGGGCGTGGGCGAGGACGAGCTCCCGAGGACGTTCCAGGACACGATGAGCGCGTTCGGCACCAGCCGCGAGGGGCCCGACGGTGTCGCCGGGGCCGGGCTGCAGTCGCGGTTCTTCGACCTGCTGCACCTGGACGGTGACGACCTGATCGACCGACCACTGACCGAGCGACTCGAGGCACTCGAGCGGGTGGCGGGCGCCTGGCGCATCCCGGGCGTGATCACGTCCGACGCCGGCGAGGCCCAACAGGTTCTGGACGAGTCGCTGGCCGCAGGTCACGAGGGCGTCATGGTGAAGGACGCGGCGTCGTCCTACGACGCCGGCCGGCGCGGCGGTGCCTGGCGCAAGGTCAAGCCCGTGCACACGCTCGACCTGGTCGTGATCGGCGTCGAATGGGGCAGCGGGCGGCGCCGGGGCTGGCTGTCCAACCTCCACCTGGGCGCCCGCGACCCCGGCGGCGACGGGTTCGTGATGGTGGGCAAGACCTTCAAGGGCCTGACCGACGAGCTGCTCACATGGCAGACGGAGCGCTTCCTCGCGCTCGAGACCTCGCGCACCGACCAGGTGGTGTGGGTGCGACCCGAGCAGGTGGTCGAGATCGCGCTCGACGGCGTGCAGGTGTCGACCCGCTACCCCGGCGGCGTGGCCCTGCGCTTCGCCCGCGTGCGCCGCTACCGCGGCGACAAGTCCCCGGCCGAGGCCGACACCATCGACGCGGTCCGAGACCTGCTGCCCGCCGCCCGCCCCACCGACTCGTGACTCTCGTCGACGCCCCGCCCGGACCGGGCCGCGCGCCGGGCCGACCCCGGCGACCGGCATGATGCCTGCGGTGCCTCAACCGTCCGACGCCGAGCCTCCCGCCGCCGAACCTCCCGCTGCGCGCCCCGCCGCGAGCCATGTCGGTTCCGATGTCCACGTGGGAGCGGCCGACGGCTCCGTCGCCGAGCTTCGGCTGCGGCCGCCCCGCCATCAGGTGGACCGACGATCGATCCTCCTGTGGTCGGTGCACGCGGCGTTCACCGCGGTCGTGGTGGTGGCCCTGCTGGCGGGCGCCGCCGCGCTGATCGAGCCCGCCCGCGCCTGGCTGCTGGCGGCCACGACCCTCGCCGCTGCCGGTGGCATCGGCTACGTCGTCGCCATGCCCCGCATCCGCTACCGGGTGCACCGGTGGGAGGTCACCGACGAGGCCGTGTACACGAAGGCGGGCTGGCTGACCCACGAGTGGCGCGTGGCGCCCCTGTCGCGGGTGCAGACGGTCGACGCCCGGCGCGGGCCGCTGCAGCAGGCCGTCGGGCTGTCGTCGGTGCGCATCACGACGGCATCCGCGGCGGGCGACGTGGTGATCGACGGGCTCGATCACGTGCTGGCCGCCGACCTGGTCGACAGGCTGACCGAGCGCACCCAGGCCACTCCCGGCGACGCGACATGACCCTGGGCGAGGTGCCGTGGCAGCGGCTCGACGCCCGGATGATTGCCGTCGACGTCACCCGCCTGGCCGGAGCGCTCGTCCCGCTGGGCGTGGCCGTCCTGCTGCGCAACGCCGACGCCGGCGCCGCCGCCTCGACGCTCACGACCCTCGCCCTGATCGCCGCCGCGAGCGCCGTGTTCGACCTGCTGCGCTGGGCGACGACCTGGTACCGCATCACCGACGCGCGGGTCGAGGTCCGGAGCGGGCTGGTGACCCGCCGGCACCGGTCGATCCCCCGCGACCGCATCCGGCGGGTGGACGCAACGGCCAAGGTGCTGCACCGTGTCTTCTCCCTGCAGGTGGTCACGATCGCCACCGGGGAGCAGTCCGGCGCCTCCGAGGACGAGCTGAAGCTCGACGCCGTGACGACGCCGGACGCGGCCGAGCTGCGCCGCCGCCTGCTGGGCACGCGCCCGGCCGCCGCCCGGGCGGACGGCGACAGCGCCGGTGACCGCGGCGACAGCGGCGAGGTGCTGGCGTCGCTGAACTGGCGGTGGGCGCCGTACGACCTGCTGTCGTTCTGGACACTGGCGATCCCCGCGCTGGCGCTCGGTGGCCTCCTCCAGGCTCTGCAGTCGGTCGGGGTCACCCCGGACGAGGTGGCGAACGACGAGCGCGTCACCGGACGCGTCAGCGACCTGTCCCTGGCCACCGGCATCGCCCTCGCGGTGGTGGCGGTCGTCGTCGTGGGGGCGGTCGGCGCACTGGTGCTGTTCGTCGAGACCTGGTGGGGGTTCCGGCTGGTGCGTGAGCCCGGGCGTCGCCTCCGCATCCGCCGGGGGCTGCTCACCACGCGGTCGATCTCGCTCGACGAGGCCCGCCTGCGCGGCGTCGAGCTCTCCGAGCCGCTGCT
This sequence comes from uncultured Acidimicrobiales bacterium, assembly GCA_963735395.1. Lineage (GTDB taxonomy): Bacteria > Actinomycetota > Acidimicrobiia > Acidimicrobiales > VFJN01 > ZC4RG19. The sequence goes on from CAVTKV010000009.1 coordinate 236,631, forward strand.
GCTGCGGGCGGCCGGGGGTGCCCGCCTCCACGCCGTCACGACCGGCCTCGCGGGCGCCGATCGGTCGCGCGGCGAGGGTGCGGATGCGCTCGTGCCCCCCGTCCCGATGGGCGAGGCGCAGCGTGTCGCCGCCGCGGTGCTGGACGAGCCGACAGCGCCGAGCGACCGCCCCGACCTGCACGCCCACCCCCGTGCCGCCCGGCGGCGCCGGCTCACACGGGCGATCGTCGCCAGCCTGGCGGCGTGGGCGTTGGCGGTGGGCGCGCACGGCGCCGCGGACGGGGTGCCGCCAACGACGTGGGCCGTGCCGGCCGCGGTGACCGTCGGTGCCGTCGCCTACGCCCTCGATGCCTATCGCAGCCTGGGCCACACGCTCGCCGGTCGCTACCTGGTCGTGCGCCGGGGTTCGCTCGCGCGCCGGACGGTCGCCCTGCAGCGCGCCGGCGTCATCGGCTGGACCGTGCGCCGCACCGTGTTCCAGCGCAGGCTCGGGCTGGCGACCGTCGTCGTCACCACGGCGGCGGGGCGCGGCTCGTACGCGCTGGTCGACGTCGATGCCGGTGACGGCGTGCTGTTCGCCGACGAGGCGGTGCCCGGCCTGCTGGGACCGTTCCTCGCCGACCGGTCCCCGGTGCCGAGCGGGCCCCCACCCGTCAGGCCGTGATGTCGGCCATGAGGTCCGCGAACGCCGTGTAGCAGCGGCGCAGGTCGTGAGCGGGAGGCCGCCCATAGCCGACGAGCACGCCGCCGAACGGTCGGTCGCCACCGTGCCAGGTCGGGCCGACGGCTGTGACGCCGATGCCCCGCGTCGCCGCCTCGGCCACCACCTCCGCCTCGGTCGCCCGGGTGTCCGGCCAGCGGACCAGGGCGTGCAGGCCCGCGGCGACGCCTGCCACCCTGACGGCCGGCGCCCGCTCAGCCAGCCGCGCCACGAACTGGTCACGCCGGCGGCGGTAGGCGGCCCGCACCCGGCGCAGGTGGCGGTCGATGGCGTAGGTGCGGATGAGCTCGGCCAGGACGAGCTGATCGAGCGACGACACCGAGCTGTGCGGCCCGACGGCCTCGTCCACGGGGCCGATCAGGCCGGGCGGCACCACCGCCCACCCCAGGCGCAACCCGGGGGCCAGGCTCTTGCTGGTGGTCCCCAGGTACACGATCCGTGCCGGGTCCAACCCCTGCAGCGAGCCGACCGGCTGGCGGTCGTAGCGCAGTTCGCCGTCGTAGTCGTCCTCGATGACGACGGCACCGGTGTCGCGGGCCCAGGCCGCGAGCGCACCCCGCCGGTCGGGGGCGAGCGTGGCGCCGAGGACCGCCTGTCGGGCGGGCGTGACCACGACCGCGTCCGCCCCCGACGCAGCGACGGCGGCAACATCGACCCCATCGTCGTCGACCGGGGCGGGGACGACCACGCCCCCGGCCCGGCGGACGATCGTGCGGTGGAACGGGAGGCACGGGTCCTCCATGGCGACCGTGCACCGCCCTGTGCCGGCGAGGGCCCGCGTGAGCACCGCCAGGGCATCGTCGGCACCACGGCACACGACCACCTGCTCGGGGCGGGCGACGACCCCACGGGCTCGCGCCAGGTAGCCGGTCAGCGCGGCGCGTAGCTCGGGCCGCCCGCGCGGCCCCACGTAGTCGAGGGCGTCGGCCGGGCCGTCGGTCAGCACTGACCGCACGGCGCTCGTCCATTCGCGCACCGGGAAGCTGGCCAGGTCCGGCGCACCGGCCGTCAGGTCGACCCGGGGCGGCGGCGGCACGGCCGCCACCTCCGCGACGGCCTCCACCGAGGCGCGCGCCGCGACCACCGTGCGGCCTCCGGGCCGCACCGTCAGGTAGCCCTCCACGGCCAGCTGGTCGTAGGCGTCCACGACCGTGCCCCGAGCGACGCCCAGGTCCGTGGCCAGCTGACGGGTGGACGGCAGCGCCGCACCCCCGGCCAGCCGTCCGTCGCGTATGGCGGTGCGCATCGCCTGCTCGATGCCGCGCCGCCTCCCGCCGGAGAGGTCGAGGTCCAGGAGCACGTCCACTGGACCAGTCAACCGCACCGTGCCAGGCATCGGCCACTGGTCCAGTACGCCAGACCCGGCGCCTGGAGCCAGCGGCTGATCAGGTGCAACTGGTCCAATCCGTCGCCCCGCCACTGGCCCAGGTCATCGGTCCGGTGCGTCCGTAGGGTCGACGCATGACCGCAACCACCACGGACACCGCTGACACGGCCTCGCCCCGCCTCGACCTCACCGGCCCCTGGCCGGCCGGCTACCGCGCCATGCTCGCCTTCGACAGGGCCGTGGGCGAGTCCGACCTCGAAGAATCGCTCCTCAACCTGATCAAGCAGCGCGCCTCGCAGATCAACGGCTGCGCGTTCTGCCTCGACATGCACGCCAAAGACGCCCGCGCGGCAGGCGAGTCGCAGCAGCGGCTCGACGTGCTGCAGGCGTGGCGCGAGGTGCCGTTCTTCACCGAGCGCGAGCAGGCGGCCCTCGCCCTGACCGAGGCGATCACCCTGGTGGCCGACACCCACGTGCCCGACGACGTCGTCGACCGGGCCCGGCTCCACTTCACCCCCGACGAGCTCGCCCAGCTGGTGTTCCACGTCGTGACGATCAACGCCTGGAACCGCATCGCCATCACCTCCCGCGCCGTGGTGCCGCCAGCCTGACCTCACCGCCAGTCCCAGGTCGGGGCGTCGTGCCCGAGCGGAACAGGCCCGCGCCAGACCTGCGCGGTCGCCTCATGCGCGTCGACCTACGGGTGCCTACCACGGCCCCGCCGCCGTAGGGTCGTGGCACTGGTCACAACTGGCGCAGCCGCGCCACACGAGGGGGACGACGATGGCGCACGAGGTACGCGGGGTGGTGGCCCGGGGCAAGGGCGAGCCGGTGACGATCGAGACGATCGTCGTGCCCGACCCCGGCCCCGGCGAGGCGCTCGTCGCAGGTGCAGGCGTGCGGCGTGTGCCACACCGACCTGCACTACCGCGAGGGCGGCATCAACGACGACTTCCCGTTCCTGCTCGGCCACGAGGCCGCCGGCGTGGTCGAGGCGGTGGGCGCCGACGTCGCCGACGTGGCGCCCGGCGACTTCGTCGATCCTCAACTGGCGGGCGGTGTGCGGCGAGTGCCGGTCGTGCCGGCAAGGGCGGCCGCACCTGGTACTGCTTCGCCACGCACAACGCCACGCAGAAGATGACGCTGACCGACGGCACGGCGCTGTCGCCCGCCCTCGGCATCGGCGCCTTCGCCGACAAGACGCTGGTGGCCGCCGGCCAGTGCACGCCAGGTCGACCCCGCGGCCAAGCCCGAGGTCGCCGGGCCTGCTCGGCTGCGGGGTCATGGCCGGCCTCGGCGCCGCCATGCTCACCGGCGAGGTGCGGCGGGGCGACACCGTGGCCGTGTTCGGCTGCGGCGGCGTGGGCGACGCGGCCATCGCCGGGCGCCCGGCTGGCCGGCGCCACGACGATCATCGCCGTCGACCTCGACGCCCGGAAGCTCGAGCTGGCCCAGGAGTTCGGCGCCACCCACACGGTCAACGCTCGGCAGCACCGACCCGGTCGAGGCCGATCCGCGGCGCTCACCGACGGCAACGGCGCCGACGTGTGCATCGAGGCCGTCGGCCACCCCGAAGGTGCTGCGAGCAGGCGTTCTTCGCCCGCGACCTGGCCGGCACCGTCGTGCAGGTCGGCGTGCCCAACCCCGAGATGCGCATCGACACTCCCGATGATCGAGTTCTTCGGCCGGGGCGGCGCGCCTCAAGCCGAGCTGGTACGGCGACTGCCTGCCGAGCCGCGACTTCCCGATGCTCGTCGACCTCCACCTGCAGGGCCGGCTGCCGCTCGACGCGTTCGTGAGCGAGACGATCAGCCTCGACGAGGTCGAGGAGGCGTTCCACCGGATGGAGCGGGGCGAGGTGCTGCGCTCCGTGGTGGTGCTGTGATGCCGGCACCGACGATCGAGCTGGTCACCACCGACGGCATCTTCGCCCTCGACGGCGGGGAGTGCGAGGTCAACAACAACATCTGGCTCGTCGGCGACGACCGCGAGGTGGTGGTCGTCGACGCCGCCCACGACCACGCGCCGATCGTCGACGCCGTGAACGGCCGGCGGGTCGCCTCCATCGCTCTGACCCACGGCCACAACGACCACATCAACGCGGCCGCCGCCCTGTCCGACGCCGTCGACGCCCCCGTGTGGCTGCACCCGGCCGATCGCATGCTCTGGGACGTCGTCTACCCCGACCGCGAGCCCGACCTCGACCTGGCCGACGGCGAGGTGCTGGTGGCCGGCGGGGTCGAGCTGGCCGTGCTCCACACGCCCGGCCACTCGCCCGGCTGCTGCTGCTTCGCGGTGGCCGGCGCGGGCGAAGAGGGCGCCGACGTGCTGTTCTCGGGCGACACGCTGTTCTGCGGCGGCCCGGGCGCCACCGGCCGCAGCCACAGCGACTTCCCGACCATCATCCGGTCGATCCGCGAGCGTCTGCTGGGCCTGCCCCCGCAGACGATCGTCCACACCGGCCACGGCGACTCCACCACCATCGGCGCCGAGGCCCCCCACCTCGAGGACTGGATCGCCCGCGGCCATTGAGCCCCCCGGCCGATCCCACAATCGCCCCAATCGTCCCCAATCGTCCCGAGGCAATGGTGGTCGCCGGAGGACTCCCGAGGCACGAGTGATCGGGCCGAAGACCATTGCCTCGGCCATCCCCGAGCGACCACCAGTGCCTCGGGTGAGCAGCGCGGTCCCCACGTCGAGCCGAGGGTCGCCGCGGGACCTGGGGTCAGCTCGCGCCCCGGAGCAGGCGGCCCGGGGTGGCGCCGGTCCACTCGCCGTCGGCGTAGGTCTCGACGCCCGCCACGAACGTGTGGCGGTAGCCGTCGACCCGCTGGACCAGGCGCTTACCGCCCGCCGGCAGGTCGTGGAGCATCTCGGGCGCGTGCAGGTGCAGCCCGTCGAGATCGATGACGTTGACGTCGGCCCGCAGCCCCGGCGCCAGCACGCCCCGGTCGGTGAAGCCCATGGCCCGGGCGGTGTCGCCGCACTGCCGCTTGACCACGAACTCGAGCGGGAACCGCTCGCCCCGGGTGCGGTCTCGCACCCAGTGGGTGAGCAGGCTCGTCGGGAACGAAGCGTCGCAGATCGTGCCCACGTGCGCCCCGCCGTCGCCCAGCCCGGCGATGGCGTGGGGCGACCGCATCATCTCGGCCACCGGCTCGAGGTCGCCGTTCGAGTAGTTCTCGAACGGGTGGTACAGCAGGGCGTGTCCGTCGTGGGCCAGCACGAGGTCGTAGAGCAGCTCCCACACGGTGCGACCCTCGGCGGCGGCCCGCGCCGCGACCGACGCGGACGCAGCCGGCTCGTAGTCGGGAGGGTCGGACAACTCGAACGTGCGGCCCAATGCCCGGGCCAGGAAGGCGGCGAACCCCCCGTCCGGCTGCTCGGCCAGCAGCGCGGCACGAACCTCGGGCCGACGCAGCTCGGCCACCCGCTCGGCCAGCGGCAGGCCCGCGACCTTGGTGTAGGTCGGGTGCATCATGAACGGGTTGAGCGTGGCCTCGAGCCCGAAGATCACGCCAATCGGCCGGGCACCCACCTGCACCCGCAGCGCGGCCCCCGCGGCGTTGGCCTCCGCCACGCCCGCCAGCAGGTCACGCCAGCGGTCGGGCGCCGAGTCGACCTGGATGAGCGAGAACGACAGCGGCCGCCCCGACACGTGGGCCATGCGGCGCAGCAGGTCGAGCTCGTGGTCGTCGCCGAAGTCGGAGTTGCACTGAAGCACGCCCCGGCCGGTGGTGGCCACGGCCTCGGCGATGCCGAGCAACTCGGCGTCCGCCGCGGTCAGGCTGGGCGTGAACCGGCCGTCCGCCGCCCGGTGCTTGGTCGTGCGCGAGGTGGTGAAGCCCAGCGCACCCGCCTCGATGGCCTGCGCCGTGAGCCGGCCCATCTCGGCGATGTCGTCGGGCGTGGCGGCCTGGTCGTGGTCGGCGCCGCGCTCGCCCATCACGTAGAAGCGCAGGGCGGCGTGGGGGACCTGGGCGCCGATGTCCATGACGCGCGCGGTCGACTCGAGCGCGTCGAGGTAGTCGCCGAACGACTCCCACCGGAAGTCGATGCCCTCGGCCAGCACCGACCCGGGGATGTCCTCGACGCCCTCCATCAGGTTGATGAGGAAGTCCTGGGCGCCGGGGCGCACGGGCGCGAACCCCACCGAGCAGTTGCCGAACACCGTGGTGGTGACGCCGTGCCAGGACGAGGGGGTGAGCTGCTCGTCCCAGGTCGCCTGGCCGTCGTAGTGGGTGTGGACGTCGACCCAGCCGGGCGCGACCACGTGCCCCTCGGCGTCGATCTCGCGGGCGCCCCGCCCGTCGACCTGCCCCACCTCGACGATGCGGTGGCCGGCAATGGCCACGTCGCCCCGCGCCGGAGCGGCCCCTGTGCCATCGACGACCAGTCCGTTGCGGATCACCAGATCGGCCACGTCGCGCTCCCCTCGGTTCCCGCCCGTGCCCGCCAGATCGTAGTCTCGGTGACGGTCTCGTCAGGAGGGGAACCCCGGGTGGAAAGCACGAACGCACACGGCGCCGGCCGCGGCCGCGGCCTTGCCGGCTTCTCGGCACTCGTCACGGGCGGCGGCAGCGGCATCGGCCTGGCCTGCGCCCAGCGGTTGGCGACCGACGGCGCGTCGGTCACGATCGCGGGCCGCTCCGAGGACCGGCTGCGGGCCGGTGTCGAGGCCATCGAGGCGGTCGCCGCCGACGGCGCCACGGTGCAGGCCGTGCCCGCCGACGTCACCGACGAGGCGTCGGTCGAGGCCGCGGTGGCCGCCGCCACCGCGCTGACAGGCCGGCTCGACGGCATCGTCAGCAGCGCCGGGGGCTCGGAGACGATCGGCCCCATCACCCAGATCGACGTCGAGGCATGGCGGCGCACGGTCGACCTCAACCTGACCGGCACGATGCTCTCCATCAAGCACGGCGCCCGGGTCATGGCGGGCCAGGGCGGCGGGTCGATCGTGGCCATCTCGTCGATCGCCGGCGTCGTCACCCACCGCTGGTTCGGGGCCTACGGGCCGGCCAAGGCGGGCCTGGAGATGCTGTGCATGGTGGCCGCCGACGAGCTGGGGGCCAGCGGCATCCGGGTCAACACCGTGCGCCCGGGCCTGACCCGCACCGACCTGGTCGAGGCCATCACCGCCCCCGGCCCGGTGCTCGACGACTACGTGTCGTGCATGCCGCTCGGCCGCATCGGCGAGCCCGACGAGGTTGCGGCTCTGGTGCGATTCCTGGTGGGGCCCGAGGCCGGGTGGATCACGGGCCAGAACGTCGCCGTCGACGGCGGCCACGCGCTGGCGTCGCGGCCCCGACATGTCCGGCCTGCTCGAGGGCCTGTTCGGACCCGACGGCCTGCGGGGCGTGGTCCCCGAGGCGTGACGGCGGTGCCGAGGCCCGAGGGCGGGTCGACGGCGGTGCCGAGGCCCGAGGCCCGAGGCGATGCCGAGGCGGGCGATGCCGAGGCCCGAGGCGTGACGGGCTACTCCCAGTCCGAGGACAGGTCGCGGGTCAGCGACTGCGTGAAGCCGGTGAGCGCACCGAGCAACTCCTCGGACGTGAAGGGCTCCCCGGCGTTGCGCACGCCCCACACCAGGTCGCCGTCGGCGTCGCGCGACTTCACGAGCATCCAGACCGAGAGGGGCGCGTCGCCCTCGACGAGTGGTTCGTCGGACATGGCGGCGATGTGCTGGGCGAGGGCGGCGGGGCCGGACGAGTCGATCTGCGACATGAGCAAGGTCTAGACGACGATGCCCCGCAGCACCACGTCGACCGCCTCGCGGGCCTGGTCGGTGACCGTGCCGTGCTCCCCGGGGAAGCGTCCGGCGAGCGCCGGCAGGCTGACCATGCCGCCGGCACCGTGACCCACCAGGAAATGCAGCGTGGCCGGCGAGACCGGATGGGCCCGGCCATCGGCGGCCAGGCCGCGCAGCACCACGTCGGCAACCTCGTGGGCAGGCCGGATGTACTGGTCGTACACGAAGTCGAGCCGGCCGCCGGGGCGAGCGGCCTCGTGGTTGATGATGCGGATCAGCGCCGGCCGCTCGGCGGTCACCTCGACGTAGCGCACGAGGATGGCCCGCAGCCGGTCGAGCTCGTCGCCCTCCGACGCCTGGGCCGCGGCGCCGAGCTCGCCCGCGAGGGTGCGGAAGCCGTGCTCGATGGCGGCGTACCAGAGCTGCTCCTTGGACCCGTACCGCTCGTGCACCAGGTTGTGGCTGACCCCCAGCCGGCGGCACACCTCGCGCACCGACGTGCCGTCGTAGCCGCTGTCGGCGAAGGCATCGAGCGCGACGTCGAGCAGCTCGGCTTCGGTCACGACGACGGCCACAGCTGCAGGTTATCCCGATGGCCACGCACCTTGACGGTTGTCAAGATAGGCTCGCTGCCGGGACGACAGACCGACACGAACCGGGAGGGCCGATGGTCTCGCTTCCGACGCTGGGCAGCCTGCCGCTGATCGGTGGCGCCCTGCGCGACCAGGTCATGGGGCCCGTCGCCCGCTCGCTGGCGGCCGACCGGCTGCCATTTGTGCAGTACACCGATCCGCCCGGCGATCCCGGTCTGTTCGGCCCGGGCAGCGTCACCTGGCGGGTGCACGGCGACCCATCGATGATGATCGGCGGCCTGGCCGCCCTCATGCTCCAGACCCTTCACCCGCTGGCCATCGCCGGCGTCGAGGAGCACTCCAACTACCGCGACGACCCGCTCGGCCGCCTCGGGCGCACCGGGTCGTTCGTGACCGGCACCACCTACGGCTCGACCGAGGCCGCCGAGCGCCTGATCAAGCTGGTGCGCGGCATCCACCGCAAGGTGCGCGGCACCGCCCCTGACGGACGCCCCTACTCGGCCGACGACCCCGACCTGCTCACGTGGGTGCACGCCACCGAGGTCGCCAGCTTCCTCAAGGCGCACCAGCGGTTCACCCCGTTCCCGGTGCGGGGCGAGCAGGCCGACCGCTACCTGCACGAGGTAGCGACGATCGCCGAGCGCCTGGGGGCCGACGACGTGCCCCGCGGCCGGCTGGCGCTGCGCGCCTACTTCCGCAATGTCAGGCCCCAGCTCGAGGCCGGTGACCAGGCACTCGGCGCCATGGCGTTCCTGACTGCGCCCATGCCCGGCAACCCGGTCATGACCGCAGCGCACCAGGTCGTGGTCAGGGCGGCCATCGGGCTGGTGCCCGCCTGGGCACGCGACATGCTCGGCGTGCCCCACCCCGGGCTGGTGAGCCAGGCGGTGGTCCTGCCGGCGGTGCACCTGCTGCTCGGCACATTGCGCTTCGCGGCCGGCGAGCCCCTGCCCCGGATCCAGGCCCGCCGCCGCTGCGCCGCCGAGCCCGTGCCGGCCTGACCGGGTGAACCGGCAGCGGCCGGCCGGCCAGGCGCTACTGCCCGGTGAAGTTCGGCTGGCGCTTCTCGAGGAACGCCCGTGGGCCCTCACGGGCGTCCTTGGACGCCATGACCTGCATGCCCAGCTCGAGCTCGCGCTGGTAGGCGTCGGCCTCGGGCAGGGCGTCGGCGGCCAGCACGGACGCCTTGATGTTGCGCACCGCGAGAGGCCCGTTGCGGGCGATGCGGTCGGCGATCTCGCGGGCCCGGTCGAGCGTGGTGCCGTCGGGCACGACGTGGCCGACCAGGCCAACCTCGTACGCCCGTCGGCCCGAGATGGGCTCGCCGGTGACGAGCATCTCCATGGCCACCGTCCACGGGATCTGCCGCGGCAGCCGCACGGTCGAGCCCGACATGGGGAACAGGCCCCGCTGCACCTCGCTGACCGCGATCTGCGCACCCTCGGCGGCCACCCGCACGTCGAACGCCTGCAGGATCTCGATGCCGCCGGCGTAGCAGTAGCCCTCGACGGCGGCGATGATCGGCGTCCGGGGACGGAACTCCTTGAGGAACCCCTTGTAGATGAGGGTGAAGTCCTGGCGGATGCGCTCTTCGAACTCGTCCTGGGCCGGCTTGCCCGAGGTGAGGGCGCCCACCAGCCGGTCGAGGTCGGCGCCCGCCGAGAAGTTGCCGCCGGCCCCGGTCATGATCGTGGCGAGCACGTCGTCGTCGGCGTCGATCATGTCCCAGGCGTCGCACAGCCGGCACAGCACCTCGGCGTCGAAGGCGTTCTTCTTGTCGGGACGGTTGAGCGTGAGGGTCACGACGTGACCCGCACGCTCGACGATGACCGCAGGTTCTGACATACCGTCAGGTTTAGCCGACGGCGATCCGGCCCGAGGTCTGGGCTTCCCGCTCTGGCGGCTCCGCTGCAGGCCTCGCCTGTCGGCTCGGCCTCAGTCCGCCGTGTAGGTGATGGTGACCCGGCGGTCGACCCAGTGCCGGCGATCGTGGCGGCCAGGCGGGCCGTCGTCGGTGGTGAGGACAGCGTCGTCGCCGGGAGGCAGCGTGAGGTCGGTGTCGGGCAGGCCGACGCCGACGCCGACATCGGCCTCGCCCGCCGGCGCCGGGCCGGGGGTCGCCGAACCTGGGGAGTCGACCACCGGAGCGGGACGCGCGGCGGGGACAGGGCCCGCAGCCGCCGCGGTGGGGTCCGAGGTGGGGACGGTCACAGCCCGTACCGAGCGATCCGCTGCTGTGCGGCCAGGGGGAGCACGCGCTGCGCCCACCAGCCGAGCTTCGACTCCCAACCCACCGGCACGACCGCCTTGTCCTTGCGGATGGCGACGACCACGTCGCGCGCCACGAGCTCGGGCGGATGGCCACGCCGGAACGCCTTGCGGGTGCGCTCGACGGTGTCGGCCTGGCGGCCGAGGAAGCGGGTGCCGTCGAGGATCGGCGTGTTGATGACGCCGGGGCAGACGGCGGTGACGCCGACGCCCGCATCGGCCCAGTCGGCCCGGAGGCAGCGGGACAGCGCCAGCACGGCGGCCTTGGTGGTGACGTAGGCGGGCTCGGTGGCCCGCATGGTGAAGCCCAGGCCGGACGAGATGTTCACCACGTGCCCCCGGCCCCGTTCGAGCATGGCCGGCCCGAACGTGTGGCAGCCGTGCACCACCCCGTCGAGGTTGATGCTGCGGATCCACCGCCAGTCGTCGATGCTCATGTCGGTGAGCCGCGCGCTCATGCCCACGCCGGCGTTGTTCACCAGCACGTCGAGCGGGCCGTGTTCGCCGTGCACCGTGTCGGCCAGGGCGCGCACGGCGTCGAGGTCGGCGACGTCGCAGGCGAGTCCACGGGCCTGGGGGCCCACCTCTGTGCAGGCCACGGCCGTCTTCTCGGCGGTGTCCGCGTGCAGGTCGACGGCCATCACCCGCGATCCCTTGCGGGCCAGCTCGAGGGCGATCTCGCGACCGATGCCGCTGCCGGCGCCGGTGACCAGCGCCAGCGCGCCGTCCAGGTCGAAGTCAATGCGTCGTGCCATGCCGAGCTCCGTGATCAGGCGGGACCCCAGGTCGTCCTGTTGAACATTGTTCAACCGATCATCGACGCGATGTTGAGCGCAAGTCAATAGGATCACCCGGTGGCGAACGCTCCCCGCACCCGCCTCGACCCCGAGGCGCGACGCTCCCAGCTCGTCGGGCACGGCCTGCGGATGCTCAGCACCCGGCCTCTGGACAAGGTGGCCATCGACGACATCGCCGCCGAGGCCGGCATCAGCCGGGGGTTGCTGTTCCACTACTTCCCGACCAAGCGTGACTTCCACGTGGCCGTGGCGCAGGCGGCGGCCCAGGAGCTGCTCGACCGCACCGATCCCGACCCCGACCTGCCGCTCACCAGGCGGCTCCGGGCGGGTGTCGAGGCGTTCGTCGACCACGTGACCGACAACCGCGACGCCTACGTGGCCTTCATCCGCGGCTCCTCGGGCGGCGACCCCCAGCTCTTGCAGGTGTACGAGGCGACGCGCGCGGCCTTCACCGACCGCGTGCTCGACGGCCTGGGCGTGACGTCGCCCGTGCCACCGCGGCTGCGCGCCGCGGTGCGCGGGTGGGTGGCGCTGACCGAGGAGGTCACGGTCGACTGGCTGTCGAGCGGCACGCTCGAGCGCGACGAGGTGATCACCCTCATCGACGACGCCCTGGTCGCGCTGGTGACCATGGCGGTGGGGGCGTGGCCGGTCGAGAAGGGTTGACACTGTCTACATTTGCGTAGACAGTGTCTACGTGGAACTCTCCGATGCCTCCCGGGTGCTGGCCGGGATCCTGCTGATCAGCCTGGTCACCGTCGAGTCCGGCGGGGCGCTCATGTTCAGGGTCGTCACCGGCCGCCAGCCCGCCACGCCGCTGCAGCAGTCGTTCTTCCGGGCGGGCCACGCCCACGCCGGCGTCTTCCTCGTCCTCGCCCTGGTTGCGCAGGTGCTGGTCGATGTCACCACCCTGACCGGCGTGGCCGAGTGGGTGGCCCGAACCTTCGTGCCGATCGCCGCCCTCCTCCTGCCCGGCGGGTTCTTCCTCTCCGCGACCAAGGCCGGCGCCACCGAGCCCAACCGGCTCGTCCTGCTCGTGCCCATCGGCGCCGTGGTGCTGGCCATCGGCCTGCTCACCCTCGGCATCGGGCTGTTGGCGGCATGAGTAGACCTGGCGGCACACCGCGGGACCGGCTGCTGCAGGCCGCTCGCGACGTGGTGGCCGCCGACGGGCTCGAGGGGCTGACCCTGCGGGCCATCGCCCGGCGAGCCGGCGTGTCGCACGGGGCCCCGCTGCGCCACTTCCCCACCCTGGCTGCGCTGCTCGCAGCCGTGGCTGCCGACGGCTTCGCCCGGCTCGTCGCCACGATCGACGACCAGTTGGCCGAGGCCGACCAGGCCGCGGCAGCGACCGGCGCCCGCCTGGGCCCGCGCCAGCGGCTGGCTGTCGCCGGGCAGGCCTACGTGCACTTCGCGCTGGCCGACCCCGGGGTGTTCTCGGTGACGTTCCGGCCCGAGAGGATCGACGTCACCGACCCCGAGTATCAGTTGCGGGCTGTCGCGTCGTTCCGCCAGCTCGTCGACCTGGTCGAGGCCGCCCAGGCCGGCGGGTGGCAGCCCGACCACCGGCCGGAGGACCTGGCGGCCGTCCTGTGGGCCCAGGTCCACGGCCTGGCCGAGCTGGCGCTGCACGGCGCGCTGGACACCGTCGTCGGTGACGGTGAGGGTGACGGCGGCGGCGACCCGGTGAGCCGCCTGACCGCCCTGGCCACACGGCTGGCGGTAGGAGCCGACACGATCCTCGACCTCGACGCCACCGTCCCACCATCGCGACAAGGAGACCCAGGATGACCACCACGACCACATTCCTCGACGGCAACTTCGCCCCCGTCACCGAGGAGGTGACCGCCCACGAGCTGGCGGTCACCGGCGCGATCCCGCCCGAGCTCGCGGGCCGCCTCCTGCGCATCGGCCCCAACCCCGAGACCCCGCCCGACCCGGCCACCTACCACTGGTTCACCGGCGACGGCATGGCGCACGGCGTGCGGCTGCGCGACGGGCGGGCCGAGTGGTACCGCAACCGGTGGGTGCGGGGCGACGAGGTCGTCAACACGCACATCATCGGCGTCGACGGCCGCACCTTCGCTCTGGTCGAGGCCGGGGGCCGCCCGGTCGAGCTGACCGACGAGCTCGAGACCATCGGGAGCTGCCGCTTCGACGACACGCTCGACGGCTCGTTCTCCGCCCACACCCACCGCGACCCGGCCACCGGCGACCTGCACGCCGTGACCTACCACTGGTCGTGGGACCACATCCGCCACGTGGTCCTGGGACCAGACGCCCGGGTGCGGCGCGAGCTGCAGGTGCCGGTGGCCGACGGGCCGATGGTGCACGACTGCGCCATCACCGAGAACCACGTCGTGTTGTTCGACCTGCCGGTGACCTTCAACATGGAGGCTGCGGCCCAGGGGGCGCGGTTCCCCTACCGGTGGAACCCCGACCACCCGCCGCGGGTCGGGCTGCTGCCGCTCGACGGCGTCGCGGACGACGTCCGCTGGTTCGAGGCACCGCCGTGCTATGTGTTCCACACGCTCAACGCCTACGAGGCGGGCGGCGCGGTCGTCGTCGACCTGGTGCGCCACCCCCGCATGTTCGCCACCGCGTTGAACGGGCCCGACGAGGGCGCGCCCGTGCTCGAGCGCTGGACCATCGACGTGGCCGGCGGCGTGGTCAAGACCGAGACGCTCGACGACCGCGCCCAGGAGTTCCCCCGCCTGGACGACCGGCTCACCGGCCGGCCCCACCGCTACGGCTACGCCGCCGCCCTGGGCGAGGGCGCCGAGCACGGGCCGGCGTTCAAGCACGACCTGACCGCCGGCACGACGACGGTGCATGACTACGGGCCCGGGCGTGTCACGCTCGAGCCCCTGTTCGTGCCTCGCTCCGACACGGCCGGCGAGGACGACGGCTGGGTGATGTCGTACGTCTACGACGCCGCCACCGACCGCAGCGACGTGGTCATCCTCGACGCCCAGGACTTCGCGGCCGACCCGGTGGCCACCATCCACCTGCCGGTGCGGGTGCCGTTCGGCTTCCACGGAAGCTGGGTCCCCGACGTGTGATGCCGCCCGGGCACCGTCGCTCGGCGTCAGTCGCCGTCATCGACCCGGAACGGGTTCGGCATCCGGATCGGGGAGATCGTCCGGGTAGGCGATCTCGATCTCTGTGATCTGAGCCGTGAAGTCCTTGCGGTTGTTGGTGACGAAACGGTCGGCGCCCACGACGACTGCGGTGGCGAGGTGCACGGCGTCGGCAGCGTTCAGGCGATAGGTCGCGCCGAGCGAGACAGCGAGCCTCGCAGTGAGAAGATCGACTGGGCGCAGGTCGAGGCGTGCGAGGAGGATGGCGAGGGATGTCGCCTCGTCGGCGGCCGCCGCCCGCGTCGGCTTTGTGAGCACCTCTGGCAACAGCAGCACCGAGCCCACCCCCGCGAGGTCCTCGCTCGGGCCGGGAGCCCCATCGGCAAGCAACGGCAGGACACGGCGGCCCAGCGGGTGCCCGGGCTCGGCCGCGTAGATGAGGACATCGGCGTCGAAGGCATCCACTACCGCCGGGACGACCTCGTGCGCTCCTCGCGCAGAGCTGCGACCAGCTCCTCCGCCCGGCCTGGAGGCAGGCCCGGGAGATCGCCGATGGGGATCCGGGCCGCACGCTCGAGCAGCTCCCCGATCTCGTCGGCTTGGCGGATCGCCGCCTCCGCCCGCCGCGTGCGCAGCGCGTCGGGGCGGACCACCACCGCGACGGGGCGGCCGTGGCGCGTGATCGTCACCTCGTCGCCCTCGCCGACGCGGTCGAGGATCTCGGGGAGCGTCGCCCGCGCCTCGGTTGCCGTGACTTGGCTCATGAGCCGAGTGTACAGTTCTGTACAGTCTCGTACAGAGCGGCGCTCAGTCGTCGCCGACGGCGGGGCGGTCGGGGACGGCGATGATGCGGGGGCGCTCGCCGGGCTCGTCGGCGTCCCACTGTTCGAGCCGGCCGAGGCCGGCGCCCGACAGGCCCGACCAGAGGAGCTGGCTGAGGTAGCCGACCAGGTCGTCCTTGGACATCGACCGGCGCTCGAGCCACCACCCCGCTCCCGCGAACGTCATGCCCACGATGGCGAAGGCCCAGGGCTCGGCCGCCCCCGAGTCTGCGCCCGCCCGGCGCAGCCCGCTGCCGAGCGTGACCGCGATCTGACTGCCGATGTCGGACATGAGCCGTGGCCCGGACGTGTCGGACTCGTGCTTGGCCGTCTGCACCAGGAACCGGTACAGCTCGGGCTCGTTCTCGATGAACGTGCAGAACGCCTCGATGGTGGACGCCACCACCTCGCGCGGCTCGCCGGAGCCCGTGAGCGCCTGCGACACCGTCCGGTTGAGCTGCCCGGCGACCCGGCCGGCCAGGGCCCGGATGAGCCCGGCCTTGTCGCCGAAGTGCGAGTAGAGGATCGGCTTGGTGATGCCGGCCTCGGCCGCGATCTCGTCCATCGACGCCTTGGGGCCGACGCGGCGGATGGCGCGCTCGGCCGCGTCCAGCAGCTCGGCCCGCCGCTCGTCGCGATCGCGGCGAGGACCGCGCGGGCGGCCCGGCCGGGACGGACGCGGCGAGGGCTTCCGGCTGGTCATCGACCGTGAGGCTACCCCTCGGGACCGCCGCCGACGCTCGCCGTGACCAGTGCGAGGAGCTCGTCACCGTACGCGGCCAGCTTGGCCGGCCCGATGCCGGGGCACGCGGCGAGCGCCTGGGTGGTGGTGGGCCGGCGCTCGGCGATGCCCATGAGGTGACGGTCGTTGATGACCACGTAGGCCGGCACACCGTCGGCCTTGCTCCGCTGGCGCCGCCACTCGCGCAGCGCCGCCTCGACGCCGGCTGCCTCGGGCCCCGAGGCCGTGGGCACCGGCGTCTTCTTCCCGCCGGCCCCGCTGCCCCCACCGGTCCCACTGCGGGCCCGGTCGCGGTCGGTGGTCGCCGCGGTCGTGGCCGCCGTCTCGTCGGCGTCGGCCTTGGCCAGCTCGTCGGCCGTGGCGTCGCGGTCGAGCTCGGACAGGAACGGCGACGGGCGGGACGTGTCGGCCAGCACCGCCACCCGGTCGATGCCCCGGGTGATGGCCACGTGGAAGACCCGACGTTCCTCCTCGACCGCCGCCCGCCCCTGGGCGAGGCGATGGGGCATCAGGCCCTCGGTAGCCCCGAACAGTGCGACCCGCGGCCACTCGCGGCCCTTGACCCTGTGGATGGTCGACAGCACCACGCCGGCCTCGTCGTCTGGCCGGGTGAGCGCCGAGCGCAGCCAGGGCTCGAACGCCGCCGGGTCGGTGTGCAGGTCGGCCACCTGGAGCAGGGCCTCGAGGTCGTCGCGGTGCGACTGGCCCTCGCCCCCGCCCGACGCGTCGAGCAGGTCGACCGCCCGGGCCAACCCCACGTCGTCGCGCACGTACTCGAGCACCGCCCGGGTGGTGCCCGAGCGGCCCACGGCGGCCAGGCCGGCGAGGTCGGCCGCCAGGTCCGCCAGCTTGCCGGCCACCTTGGCGTCGTCGATGCGCTCGGACGCCCGGACGACGTCGTCGATCGAGCGACACCGGCCCAGCCACTTGTCGATCCAGCGCGGCAGGCCCCGGCTGGGGCGGCGGTGGACCTCGCCCAGGTCGGCGGGGTCGATCTCGTCGGCGGCGGCGGCGATGCGCAGGTAGGCGAGTGCGGCGCGCAGGCCCGTGCGGCCCAGCACGTCGACGCGCAGGATCGACGACACGGGGATGCCGGACTCGACCAGCGCCACGTGCGGGGCGAGCAGCAGCGAGCCGACCCGCGTGAGCACGGCCACGTCGGACGGGACGACGCCCGGTTCGGCCAGCCAGGCCCGCACCACGTCGACCAGCTCGACGGCCCCGGCCTGCGGCAGGTGCCTGCGTACGGCGAACGCCGCGGGACCGGCCGGGGTGCCCGGATCAGGGGCATCGGGGTCGCCGCCGGGAGCTGCGACCGAGGGCTCGGCCGCGCGGATGGTCTTGGGCACCCGCACGCGGTTGCGGGTGAGCAGGTGGCGGGCGGCGTCGACCACCGGCGGTGGGCACCGGTAGTTGACCTCGAGCGCGTGCTCGCGGGCGCCGGGGAAGTAGCGCCCGAACTCGGTGAGGAAGCGCGGCGATGCCCCCGCGTGCCCGTAGATGACCTGGTCGTCGTCGCCCACCCCGAACACGTCGAACGCCGGCGCCGCCAGCAACCGCACCAGCAGCACGTGGGCCGGCGTCAGGTCCTGGAACTCGTCGACGAGCAGGTGGCGGTGCCGCGCCTGCTGGGCCCGGCGGAAGGCGCCGTCGCGCAGCAGCAGCTCGATGCCGAGCAGCACCTGCTCGTCGAAGTCGATGACGCCCCGGCGCTGCAGCTCGGCCCGGAACGCGGGAAACGCCTCGGCCAGGCCGGGGACGTCGCCGCGCTCGTCCTCCACGGAGAGGGGCTCGCACAGGCCCAACCGGACAGTGGACAGCGCCTCGACGTAGGGGGCCAGCGGGTCGGTGTTGAGCCGGCGGGCGCCCCGCGGGACGAACGGTTCGAGGATGCGCCGCACGTCGCGCTGCTCGAGCACCTCGGGCCGGCGGCCCAGGCCCGCCGCCACGATGTCGTAGCCGAGGGCGTTGAGCGTGAGGATGCGCCCGCCGACGCCGGTGGTGCGGCTCACCATCTCGTCGCGGGCCTTGCGGTTGTAGGCGACGGCCACGACCGAGGCCGGCTCGTAGCCCCGGTCGACGACGAGGTGGCGGAGCCGCTCGGTGAGGACGCGGGTCTTGCCCGACCCCGCCGGCGCGATGACGCGCGCAGGCCCGGACCCGTGGGTGACGGCCGCGAGCTGGTCGGGCGCCAGCTCCGAGGTGGGCGCGACCGCACCGGGGACCACGTCGAGCCGGCCCTGCTCGACTGATCCGGCATGCACGACGACCGTGCCCGCGCCCATATCGCCGGCGCCGTCGCCGGGGACCGGGCCCGGCGGTGGATCGCCACGCGGGCCACCGTCCACCCACGCCGGAGTGCCGTCGGGCAGCAGGACGTCGCCGGGTACGCCGGCGCCGGGGTCGATGGCGGACGCCCCGGCCTTGAGCGCCTTGCGCCCCCACCACCAGATGGGCTCGCCGCCGCCGCGGGCGTCGTACGTGTTGGCCCACACCAGGAAGTGCAGCCGGTCGTGCCACAGCTCGAAGGCGGGGTCGAGCAGCCACGGCTCGCCGATCTCGTCGACGGGATACGACCGCGGGGCCCGGAACAGGCCGGGGTCGAGGGCCAGGGCGACCACCACCGGCTCGCGCGCCGCCCAGGCCCGGTGCAGCGCGACGATCGCGGGCGAGGGTGCGTCGTGGTGCAGGTCGAGCACCGCCTGGTCGACGGTGACGACGGGTGCGCCGGCCCAGGGCGCGGGCACCGGGTCGCCCACGTTGACGATGACGCCGCGCCCGAGGGCGCGCGGGCCGGGGGCGCTCACCGGACGTTCAGCTCGGGTGGTTGGGGCTCGTGCACGACCGGGGACCCTTCGACGGACGGGGGCGGGTGGGCGCCACGGGCAGCGCGAGGGGCTCGTCGACGGTCACGCGTCGGCCCGCGGCCACGCCGGACCCAACCGGGCGGCCGGATCGAAGCACGAGGCCGGGCCGAACCAGAAGACCGGATCGAGCCATGCGGTCAGGCTAGTGGGGTGGCTCGTAGCGCTCGGCAGGTAACCGTCGCTGGCCGGCGGTTAGCGGCGTTGCGCTGCGAGCCACCCCACTAGTGGCGCCCTGTGACGGCGAAGCCCACGCTCACGGCCGACAACGGCGCCGACCGATGCGCCGGCCCCGGCGCCGGTGCGGCTCACTCGCCGGTGGGCGGCAGGTCGGCCGGGGGGACGGAGGCCGGCTCGATGTCCACGTCGATGCCGAGTGCGTCGGCGGTCAGGCGGTACTCGTTGATCTCTGTGGCCTGGTTGCGTTCCATGCGGGCGGCCAGCTCGACCACGCCGTCGTCGCTGGCCCGGGCGGCACCCTCCTGGGCCATGTGCAGGCCGCCCCGGTGGTGCTCGGCCATCCGCTCGAGGAACAGGCGGTCGAGCTCGCTCCCCCGTGCCTCGCCGATCTCGTCGAGCTGCTCCTCGGTGAGCAGGCCGGGCATGAACTCGACGGGCACGCCCATGTCCATCCAGGCCATCGCCTCGTCGGAGCGGTCCTCGCGGGTGAAGCCCCACTCCTCGAGCATCTGGGTCATCACCCCGATCTCGTAGGACTGGAACGTGAGCACCTCGCGTGCGTAGCTGCGCACGATCGGGTCCTCGCCGTAGGCGACGGTCAGGGTGGCGACGCCGAGGGCCTGGTCGTGGTGGGTGAGCATGTCCTGCAGGAACCCGACGTCGGCCGAGTCGGCCGACGGCGGCCGGTCGCGGGTGGCCACGAAGCCCACGGCGAACCCCAGGAACGCCAGCGCCAGCCCCAGCACCGCCACCTTGGCCCAGGACAGGCCCGCCGGTGCGGCGAGGTCCGCACCGCCGTCGTCCTCATCGCCGTCGTCAGCATCGCCGACCTCTTCGTCGGTTGCATCGGTCGTGACAGCGTCGGACGCGACGGATGCCGGCTCGGCGGGCACCGCCTCGTCGGGCACGGGCTCAGCTGTTGCGGACGCGTCACGGCCGGGCGGCGACGTGTCGGCGGACTCGGGCGTGTCCATCGCCTCCATGTTCGCAGCCGACGTCGATCGGACCCCCTTCGCGCCTGGGGCCACGGCCTCGCCGACGGTCGGCTCTCTCAGCCCGACCGCTCGTACGTCCAGCCGGCCGGGTCCATGACCAGGCGGTGGCGGGCGCCAGGGGTGGCCAGGTCGCCCGACTCGTAGGCGGCGTCCGGCTCCCACAACGTGACCAGCACGCCGTCGGCGTCGGCCATGCGGGTGGTGAAGTGGTCCACCCGGCCGGCAACGACGTCGGCCACTGCGGCTGCGACGTCGGGCAGGTCCGCGATGCGATGCAGGCTGACCCACGTGGGCGGCAGCAGGTCGACCTCGCCGGCCCGGTGCCGCTCGAGCGCGGCGGCCGGCGTCGTCCACACGTGGTCGCCGATCTCGCCTCCGTCGACGACGACGTCGGCCGCCCCCTCGGGCAGCCCGGCGAGGAAGAACCAGGTGGCGTAGCGGCGAGGCGCCTCGGCCGGGGGGTTCCAGTGGGCGAAGGGCACCAGTGCGTCCGCGTCGAGCACCAGGCCGGTCTCCTCCTCGGCCTCGCGCACCGCGGCCACCCGGGCGCCGTCGAGCCCCGTGCCGTCGACGTCTTCCACCCGGCCGCCGGGGAAGACCCACAGGCCGCCGAACGCCTGGCCCTTGGTCTTGCGCAGCATCAGGCACTCGAGCCCCGCATCGGCGTCCCGGACGAGGACCACCGTCGCCGCGTCGTGGACGGGGGTCTCGCCGGCACCACCGGTCAGCAGCTCCACCATGCCGGCAGGATGCCCGCCCGACAGCGAGGGTGCCAGGCGGACGGGTGGTCACCGGTCGGTCGGCGTCACGCCCGGCCGGGGCTGTCGGCCACCCTTCGTCCGCCGCCGCAACCGCGACCACAGCCGCTCGCCCCGCAGCCGCGGCGCCCACACCCGGCGCACCTGCCACCCCTCGCCGCTCGGTGTGGTCACCGACCGCTTGCCCATCGGCGGCGCAGGCTAGTGGTGCCCCACACCACGAGTGCCGTCGGCCAGGCCACCGGCGCCGACCGCGGGCCGTCAACGCGGCGGTTCGAGGCGGGCGGCCATCTCGCGGTAGCGACTGACGGGGATCAGGTGGACACCGTCGAACGCGCCCGACCCGCGGATGCCGTCGATGAGGTCGCAGGCGATGTCGAGGCCGGCGCCGCTGTCGCGTTCGAGCAGGTCGATCGTGGGGCCGGGGACGGCGAGCTGCGGGATGTCGTGCGACAGCTTGCGGGCCATGGCCGCGCTGGCCACCACCATCACGCCCGCGTACACGGGGCCGTCGAAGTCGACCGTCGCGCGCCAGGCCAGCAGGTCGTCGAGCGAGAACGCGACCTGGGCGAACAGGTAGTCGGCCTCGCGCTTCCACACGGGCAGGGGGCCAGGCCCCGAGGACACGCCGATGCGGAACGGCCCCGCGGGTGCATCGTCTCCGGCCGTGAAGGCACGGGCCTCGGCGATCATCGAACGGACCGTGAGGTCGTCGGACCGTGCGCCGGACTCGGGCCGGTCGCCGTAGACGAAGAGGAACTCGTCGACGCCGTAGGCGGCCGCGGTCAGCAGGTCGCGCCTGAAGCCGAGGAGGTTGCGGTCGCGCGCGTTGAGGCACGCGATCGCCCGACCACCCATGCGGGCGACCTCGTGGGCCACGGCGATGCTCGAGACCGTGGCCCGCCCGATGTGGTTGTCCGGGATGAGGAACGCGGACGCCACCCGGCTCATCACGCCGATCTGGTGGCGCACCCGCATGAGGTCGGGCCGGGTCGCCGGCTCGACCTCGCAGATGAGCTGGAACTCCTCCCTCACCATCGATCGAGCATACGGGCGGCACGGCCACGTCGAACGGCAGGTCGGCGGGCGTGGCCGCCATCCTGGCCGCCGGGTGTGGGACAGTGGTGCCGTTCCGTACGGACGGCGAACCTCGACAAGGAGGCTGGTCGGTTGCTTATCGAGCACATCCTCCACCGCAAGGGCCACGAGGTCGAGACGATCCCGGCCGACGCTCCGGTGGCAGACGCCGTGGTCAAGCTGCGCGAGCGCAACATCGGGGCGCTCGTCGTCACGGCGGCTCCCGGCGAGGCGACCGCGGACGAGGCGACCGGCACGGCGGACGAGGGGCCGGCGGTGGCCGGCATCCTCTCCGAGCGCGACGTCGTGCGCGCGCTCGCCGACGCCGCCCCCGACACGGCGGCCGCCCTGCAGCAGCCGGTGTCGGCGCTCATGTCCACCGACCTGGCCACCTGCGCGCCCCGGGCCACCGTCGACGAGCTGATGCGGCTCATGACCGACCGTCGCATCCGCCACATCCCGGTGCTCGACCACGGCCGGTTGGCGGGCATCGTCAGCATCGGCGACGTGGTCAAGTCCCGCATCGACGAGCTCGAGACCGAGACCGAGACCCTCCACGAGTACCTGTCCTCCGGCCGCTGACCGGCCGCGGGGGATCTACTAGGGTTCCCGCCGAACCACGGTTCCGGGAAGCCGGTGAGAATCCGGCGCGGTCCCGCCACTGTGACCGAGGAGCGATCCCCACGAAGCCACTGGGCGTGCAGCCCGGGAAGGCGGGGCGAGCGTCGATTCGGGAGCCAGGAGACCGACCGTGGCAGTTTCCACGTGGATGGAGGACAAAGTCATGGCAGACAGCACGACCGCCGCACCCGATCCGGGTGTCGTCGTCGCACCGATCCCCGGTTGGGCGCTGGTCGCCCTGCTGGCCGTTGCCGCGCTCGCCCTCTGGCTGGTGACGTTCGACAACGGTCAGCTCACGAGCGTCCTGGCCAAGGGCGACCTGTTCATCCACGAGTTCTTCCACGACGGGCGCCACCTCATGGGCGTTCCCTGTCACTGATCGCGCCCCACGCGACCAGCCCCGAGCTCGAGAGACGAACAATGCTCGCCCGTTTCGACTTCACGCGCCCGCGCACCATCGTGGCCGCCGCCGTGCTCATCGGCGCCCTGTCGGGCGTCGGCGGTGCCATCTTCCACTCCGTCGCCACCGAACCACGCGTCGACGAGGCCATCGCCCTCGAAGAAGCGGCCGCCGACGCGGCCCCGGCCGCCGAGGCCGGCCACTCGCAGGGCGAGGACGTCTCGGTCAGCCGCAACGACCAGAAGGGCGCCGGGCTCTTCGCCGCCTACGCCCTGACCGGCGCGGCGTTCGGCCTGTTCCTGGCGATCACCTCGCTGTCCCTGCGCACGACCACGGGCGGTCCGTTCCGCCGCGTCGCCGTGTCGGGCACCATCCTCGCCGCCGCCATCACGGTGGCCCCGTGGCTCAAGTACCCACCCAACCCGCCCGCCGTCGGCGACCCCGACACCGTCGGCGAGCGCGAGCGGCTCTACGTGCTGATGATCGTGCTCGCCGCGCTGGCGTTGGCCGGCGTCGCCCACCTGTCGGCCCGCTTGCGCCGGGCCGAGTGGCCCGACGACCGGCGCATCGCCGCCCTGGTCGCCGCCGGTCTGGTGGCGTTCGGCGTGCTGTTCGCCGCCCTGCCCGCCTCGCCCGACCCCGTGGGTGTGCCCGCCAACCTGGCGTGGCAGTTCCGGCTCAACTCGCTGACCGGCAACCTGCTCGTGTGGACGCTGCTGACCCTGGGCCTGGGCGTGCTGTGGACCGAGGCCGCCCGCCGGGCGGCCACCGCGCCGGTGCCGGCGGCCACGCCGTCGGCGGCCGCCGCCCCGGGAGGCACGGCGGGCGGCATGGCAGGCGGCACGGCAGGCAGCGCTCAGAACTCGATGCCCTTGAGCGCCGAGACACCTGCGTCGTAGGCGTGCTTGACCTTGCGCATCTCGGTGACCGTGTCGGCCACGTCGACCAGCTCGTCGGGGGCGTCGCGGCCGGTGGCCACCACGCTGGTGCGCGGCGCCCGGTCGCGGATGGCTGCGGCCACCTCGGTCGCGTCGACCCACCCGTACTTCATCGTGTAGGTCAGCTCGTCCAGGATCAGCAGGTCGTACTCGCCCGACGCCAGCTTGCCGGCCGCGACCGCCCACGCCTGGCGGCCCAGCTCGGCGGTGCGGTCGAGGTCGGTCGACTCCCACGTGAAGCCGTCGCCCAGGGTGTGCCACTCGATGCCCAGCTCCTCGGCCAGCTTGCGCTCGCCGGTCTTCCACTTGCCGCCCTTCACGAACTGCACCACGCCGACGTTCCAGCCACGGGCCCAGCCCCGCACCATCACACCGAACGCGGCCGACGACTTGCCCTTCCCGTGACCGGTGTTGACGAGGACGATCGACTTCGCACGGGCCATGAGGGGCGAGCGTAGTGAGCCCGACCGGACACCCCCGCGGGCGAGCGTCGTGAGCGCGCCGGCATCGCTCCGCGGGGCGCTCATGGTGTGCGGCACCACGAGCGACGCCGGCAAGTCGTTCGTCGTCGCCGGGCTGTGTCGCCTGCTCGCCCGCCGGGGTGTGTCGGTGGCGCCGTTCAAGGCGCAGAACATGGCCCTCAACGCGTCGGTCACCCGCGACGGCGCCGAGATCGGCCACGCCCAGTGGGTGCAGGCCGTGGCCGCCGGCGTCGAGCCCGAGGCCGCCATGAACCCGGTGCTGCTCAAGCCCACCAGCGACCGGTCGAGCCAGGTCGTGGTGATGGGCCGGTCCACCGGCGTCCAGTCGGCGGCCGAGTACCACCGGGCGAAGGGCGCGCTGTTCCCCGTGGTGCTCGACGCGCTGGCCGACCTGCGCCGCCGCTTCGACGTCGTGATCTGCGAGGGGGCGGGTAGCCCGGCCGAGATCAACCTGCTCGACGGCGACATCGTGAACCTGCCGCTGGCCCGGGCCGCCGGCGTGCCGGCCGTGGTGGTCGGCGACATCGACCGGGGCGGCGTGTTCGCCTCGCTCTACGGCACGGTCGCGGTGCTGCCCGACGACCTGCGGGCGACCGTGCGGGGCTTCGTGGTCAACAAGCTGCGGGGCGACCCGGCGCTGCTGGGCGACGCCTGCGCCGACCTCGAGCGCCGCTGTGGTGTCCCCACCCTGGGCGTGCTGCCCCATGTCGGCGTGGCCGACATCGACAACGAGGACTCGCTCGCCCTCGACCGCACCGACCCGGCGCCGCCGCCCGCGCAGGCGCCGGTGGGAGCGTCGGCGGGTCGGGCCTGCACCGCCGTGGGGGACGTGCTGGACGTCGCCGCGGTGCGCTGGCCGCGGGTGGCCAACGCCGGCGACCTCGACCCGCTGCGACTCGAGCCGCGGGTGCACGTGCGCTGGGTGCGGTCGGTGGCCGAGCTGGGACGCCCGGACCTGGTGGTGCTGCCCGGCTCGAAGAACACCCGCGGCGACCTCGCCTGGTTCCGGTCGACAGGACTTGCCGACGCCATCCGGGACGCCGACGCGGCCGTGGTGGCGGTGTGCGCCGGCCTGCAGATGGTCGGCGGCCGCATCGACGACCCCGACGGCGTCGAGGGTCCGCCGGGCACCGACGAGGGGCTGGGCTGGCTGCCCGTGACCACCGGGTTCCGGGGCGACAAGGTGCTCGACCGCCCGGCGGGCTCGTCGGTGGCCGGGCCGGGCGCGGGCCGTCCCGTGGCGGGCTACCGCATCCACCACGGCCGTGTGACCCCCGGCGTCGGCGCTTCCGCATGGCTCACCGGCGGCGGGTGCACCGGCGGCGAGGCGCTGGGGTGGCACACGACGCGGGTGGCCGGGACGACCCTCCACGGTCTGTTCGAGAGCGACGGGTTCCGGGCCGACGTGCTGCGCTGGGCGGCCGATCGGGCCGGCAAGCACTGGGTCACCGGCGAGGTCGACTTCGCGGCCTCGCGGCTGGCCCGCCTCGACCGCATCGCCGACACCCTCGAGGCTCACCTCGACCTCGATCGCCTCACGGCCCTGATCTCGGACGCGCGCCCGTGAGCCGGCCGTCACCGCCGCCGGTGCCGCCCGGCCACGCCACAAACGACCCCGCCACCGACGCCCGCCGTGCGCAACCGGGCCGCGAGAGCGGGCGTCAGCGCGCCGAGTCGGGTGATGTGCGGGGTGCGCTCGAGGCGGTCACGGCCGCGGCAGCGCACCTGCGGTGGCGGATCGCCGCCACCACAGCCGTCGGGCCGGACGAGCTGGAATGCGCGGTGCTGGCCGACGACCCCGACGCCGTGGCCGTCGCCGTCGCGGCCACCGCCCGGGGCCGGGGCAGCGACGACGCCCAGGTCCTGGCGTCGCTGTGGTGGCAGGCGTACGCCTACCGGGTGGCCGGCACGGCCCTGGCGTGCTGGCTGATCGGCGGCGTCGCACCCGACGTGCGGGCCGACCGCATGGGCGTGGGCATCGCCCGCAGCCGCCCGTCGTCGGTCGTGTACCTGGCCCCCACGTCCGCCTCGGTCGCAGGCGTGGCCGACCTGGCCACCTTCGTCGACCACCTGTTCGCCGGTCACCTCGACGCGGTGGCGGCCAGCCTGCGTGCGCGCCACGCGCTGGGCGCTCAGCTGGTGTGGGGGAACGTGGCCGCCGCCTGCGCGTCGGGGGTCGGCGCCGTGCACCAGGCCGCGGGCCCCGACTGGCCCGACCGCCTCGCCGCGTTCCTCGCCGCGGCGCCCCACGGGCTGGGGGCCCTCGGCCGGTGGGCGTTCCCCGCCGGCGGGCCCGACTTCCGGCGCCGCACCTGCTGCCTCTGGTGGAAGACCACGGCGGCGGACGGTGCGCTGTGCGCCGACTGCTCGCTGCGCGACCGACCGACGCCATCCTCCGACGACCCCGCCCCGACCCCCGGGAGCTCTCCCTCCGCATGATCCTCTTCCTCAGCAACGCCGACACAGAGCTGCTCGCGCTGGGCTCGATCGTCCACCGCCTGCCGGAGGCGTTCCCCGCCGTCCGGGCGTCGCACCCGGCGCGCCTCGAGGGCGCTCCGTCGCTGGACGGCGTCACCGCGGTCGTCGTCCGCCTGCTCGGAGGGCGCAGCGCCTGGGAACAACCGTTCGACGGTCTGCGCGCCACGTGCGTGGCCCGGGAGATCCCCCTGGTGGCGCTGGGCGGCGAGGCCGACCCCGACGCCGAGCTGACCCGCCTGTCGACCGTGCCGGCCGGCACGGCCCGCGAGGCCCACCGCTACCTGGCCGCCGGTGGCCCGGCCAACGTCGAGCACCTGCTGCGGTTCGTGGCCGACACCGTGCTGCTCGGCGGCTTCGGGTTCGAGCCGCCCCGTCCTCTGCCGCTGACCGAGGTGTGGGACGGCGCCGGCCTGGGAGCCTCCGGCGCGCCGCCCGACCCGGGCCGCCCGCTGGTGGGCGTCGTCTTCTACCGGGCCCACCGGGTCGCCGGGAACACCCAGTTCGTGGCCGACCTGTGCGCGGCGATCGAGGCGGCCGGGGGCGACGCCCTGGCGGTCTCGTGCTACTCGCTACGCCCCGACGCCGACGGCCGGGTCGAGGCGCTGGAGCTGCTGCGCGACCGCGGCGTCGACGCTCTGGTGACCACCGTGCTGGCCATGGGACGGTCCGGCGACGAGCAGGGCGCCGACGGCGACACCTGGCAGGTCCCCCAGCTCGCCGAGCTGGGCGTGCCCGTCATCCAGGCACCGTCGTGCAACCGCCCCCGCGACGAGTGGGAGGACGACGAGCGCGGCCTCACGCCCCTCGATGTGGCCATGGGCGTGGCCATCCCCGAGTTCGACGGCCGCATCATCGGCCCCGCATTCGCCTTCAAGGAAGAGGTCGACGACGGCGGCCAGCTGGGCACCCCGGTCGTCGCCAGTCGCACCGACCCCGAGCGGGCCGCCAGGGTGGCCGGACTGGCCGTGCGCCACGCCCGCCTGCGCCATGTCGCCCCGGCCGACAAGCGGGTCGCGGTCGTGCTGTCCGCCTACCCCACCAAGCGCAGCCGCCTCGGCAACGCGGTGGGCCTCGACACGCCCGCATCGGTGATCGACCTGCTCTACGCGCTGCGCGACGAGGGCTACCGGGTCGACCGCATCCCCGACGACGGGGACGCTCTCATGGCCCAGTTGGCCGACCGCCTGACCTACGACCGCCCCACCCTCACCACCCAGCAGGCGGCGCTGGGCGCGGGACGGCTACCCGCGAGCGAGTACGAGGGGTGGTTCGCCACGCTGCCCGCGCAGGCCCAGCGCGAGGTCACGTCGATCTGGGGCCCGGCGCCAGGCGAGATCTACGTGGTGGACGGCTCCGGCGGCCAGCCGGGTGGCGACCGCGACGACGGGCGCGCGCTCGTGTTCCCGGGCATCGACCTGGGTGGCGTGCTCGTGACCATCCAGCCGCCACGCGGCTTCGGCTCCGACCCCATCGGCTCGTACCACGCCCCCGACGTGCCGCCGCCCCACCACTACCTGGCCTTCTACCGCTGGCTGGACTCCGTCTGGGGCGCCGACGCGGTCGTGCACGTGGGCAAGCACGGCACCCTCGAGTGGCTGCCGGGCAAGGCCAACGCGCTGTCGGCCGCGTGCTACCCCGACGCTGCCCTGGGCGACGTGCCGCTCGTGTACCCGTTCGTGGTCAACGACCCGGGTGAGGGCACCCAGGCCAAGCGGCGGGCGCACGCCGTGGTCATCGACCACCTGGTGCCGCCGATGACCCGGGCCGAGGCCACCGATGACCTGGCCCGGCTCGAGGGACTGCTGGACGCGTACGCCAACGCCCAGGCCATGGACCCGTCCAAGCTGCCCGCCCTGCGCCGCCGGGTGTGGGACCTGCTGGTCGAGGCCGAGATCCACCGCGACCTGGGCCTGGACGACGGCGTCCACGACGACGAGTTCGACGAGATGGTGCTGCACGTCGACGGGTACCTGTGCGCCCTCAAGGACGCCCAGATCCGCGGCGGGCTGCACGTGCTCGGCCGGCCGCCGGAGGGCGAGGCGCTGGTCGACCTGGTGCTCGCCGTCACCCGGCTGGCCCAGGGCAGCGTGCCCGCCCTGCGGGCGACGGTGGCCGCCGACCTGGGCTTCGACCCCCGCACCGACCGCCGTCACGAGGTCGACAAGATCGAGGCCGAATGCCGGTCCCGCGTCGAGGCCCTGGCCGCCCGCGACTGGACGGTCGAGCTCCTGGTCGACGTCGACGCCGGCGCCGACGTCAACGCCGACGTCGACCCGTCGGCCGCTGTCGCGCTCCATTCCGGCGTTCATTCGTCCCGGCAGGCGCAACGAACGGACACCGGAACGGACACCGACCCCTGCGTCGCCACCGTCGACGACGACCCGACCGAGCGGTGGATCTGCGAGCGCCTGGTCCCGGCGTTGCGGGCCACGCCCGACGAGGTGGGTAACACGCTCGCCGCCCTCGCCGGCCGCTACATCCCCGCCGGCCCCAGCGGCGCGCCCACCCGCGGCGCCGCGCACGTGCTGCCGACCGGCCGCAACTTCTACTCGGTCGACCCCAAGGCGCTGCCCTCGCCGCTGTCGTGGCAGGTCGGCGTGGCGCTGGCCGACGCCCTGGTCGAGCGTCACGTCGCCGAGACCGGCGCACCGCCCACGACCGTGGGCCTGGTCCTGTGGGGCACCGCGGCCATGCGCACCAGCGGCGACGACGCCGCCCAGGCGCTCGCGCTCCTCGGCGTGCGTCCCGTGTGGGACGACGATTCGGGCCGGGTGACCGGGCTCGAGCCCATACCCGTGCCCGAGCTGGGCCGCCCCCGCATCGACGTGACGCTGCGGATCTCGGGCTTCTTCCGCGACGCCCTCCCCCACGTCGTGAGCCTGCTGGACGACGCCGTGCGGTTGGTGGCCGAACTGGACGAGAGCGACGCCGACAACCCCGTCCGCGCCGCCGGCACCGAGGACGCCCGCATCTGGGGCCCGCCGCCCGGCGGGTACGGCACGGGCATCCTGCCGGTGATCGAGCGGGGCTCGTGGCGCACCGACGCCGACCTGGCCGAGGTCTATCTGGCCTGGTCGGGGTTCGCGTACGGCCGCCACCGCTTCGGCGAGCCGGCGCCCGAGGCCATGCGCCGCCGTTTCGCGGCCATCGAGGTCGCGGTCAAGAACCAGGACAACCGCGAGCACGACATCTTCGACAGCGACGACTACCTGCAGGACCACGGCGGCATGGTCGCCGCCGTGCGGGCGCTGAGCGGTCGGGCGCCGCGGTCGTGGTTCGGCGACACGTCCGACCCCGCAGCGCCCAAGGTGCGGGCCCTGGCCGAGGAGGCCGCCCGGGTCGTGCGCAGCCGGGTGCTCAACCCGCGGTGGATCGACGCCATGCGCCGCCACGGCTACAAGGGCGCGTTCGAGCTGGCCGCGACGGTCGACTACCTGTTCGGCTACGACGCCACGGCGCACGTCGTGGAGGACTGGATGTACGAGCGGGTCACCGAGTCGTACGTGGGCGACCCCAAGATTCGCGAGTTCTTCCGCGACTCCAACCCCTGGGCACTGCGCGCGATCGCCGAGCGCCTGCTAGAAGCAGATGGGCGCGGCATGTGGGAAGCGAGCGAGAGCGCACGCAAGACCCTCGTCGATGCCGTGCTCGAGGCCGAGGGCTGGGAGGAACAGCGGACATGATCAAGGCACGACGATGAGCTCGACCGCCCGCTTCCCGTTCAGCGCGGTGGTCGGCCAGGGCGAGGCCCGCCTCGCCCTGCTGCTGGCCGCCGTCGACCCCGGCATCGGCGGTGTGCTGTTGCGGGGCGACAAGGGCTCGGCCAAGTCCACCCTGGCCCGCGGCCTGGCCGGCATGCTGCCCGGCGGCGCCCCGTTCATCGAGCTGCCGCTCGGCGCCACCGAGGACCGGGTCCTCGGCACCCTCGACCTCAAGGCCGCGCTCACCGACGGCGAGACGCAGTTCCGTCCCGGACTGCTGGCCGCGGCGCACGGCGGCGTGCTCTACGTCGACGAGGTCAACCTGCTGCCCGACCACCTGGTCGACGTGCTGCTCGACGTGGCCGCGTCGGGGATCAACCGGGTCGAGCGCGACGGCGTGTCGCACACGCACGCCGCCCGGTTCGTGCTCGTCGGATCGATGAACCCGGAGGAGGGCGAGCTGCGGCCGCAGCTCCTCGACCGCTTCGGGCTGTCCGTCGAGATCAAGTCACCCACCGATCCGCTGCAGCGGGCCGAGGTCGTGCGCCGCCGCCTCACCCACGACGCCGGCGGCAAGGTCGGCGGGGGCGAGGGCGACATCGTGCTGCGTGCCCGCCTGGCGGCGTCGATGCCCGCCGACCTGCCCGACACGGTGGTCGACTTCGCCTGTCGGTTGGCGGTGAGCGTCGGGGCCGAGGGCCTGCGGGCCGACCTGGTTCTCTGCCGCGCCGCGGCCGCCTTCGCCGGCTGGGAGGGGCGCTCGGTCGCCAGCTCCGCCGACGTCGAGCGCGTCGCCGCGGTGGCGCTCGGCCACCGTCGCCGACGCCGGCCGTTCGATCCGCCCGTGCTCAGCGACGGCGAGCTCGAGCGGGCGCTCGCATCGGCCCGCCAGTCCTTCGCCGACGCCTACCGCCAACCCGAGCCGCCGGCAGACGCCGCACCGGACGAGGCCGCCGACAACGCCGAGGTCGAGCCCGGGGACGGGCGGACCGCACCCACCGAGGGTGACGGCTCCGACGCGCCCGCGGCCGGGCCCGACGACACGCCGGCACCCGACGCCGACGATGCGGATGACACGGACCCCGACGGCGGCCCGGGCGAGCCCGGCGGCCGCGCCGACGACCCCGCCCTCGACGAGCTGGAGGCCGAGATCGCCGCCGACGAGTCCGGGAGCGACCCCGTCGACGGCGGCGGCGAGGGGAACGACGACGACGGACCGGGCGGCAGCGCCTCTGACGGGCCGACGCCGCCAGGGCTGGCATCCGCACCCGGCGACGACGCGGACCAGATCCCGCCGCCGCCCACCGCGCCCACCGGCATATGGCAGTCGCTGGCGGGGGGCGCGTTCGACACCTCGCCGCCACCGGCGCAGCTCGGCGATCCCCCGGTGCCGTTCGGCGCGCCAGCTCCCGACGTCGAGCCCGGGTCGTCCGGTGAGTCGGCCCGCTACGGCCGCGCCGGCGCGCCCGCCCCCGACCGGGGCCGGGTCGTCGGCGACCAGCCCACCAGTGGCGGGTCGATGGCGGGGGTGGCGCTGGCCGCCACGGTGCGGGCCGCGGCCCAGCGGCGCCAGGCCGATCCCGACGGCCCGGCCATGACCGTGGACGACCTGCGCGAGCCGGTGCGTTCGCGCACGGTCGGGCGAACGGTCGTCGTGGCCGTCGACGCCAGCGGTTCCATGGGCACCCACCGCCGGGTCGAGGCGGCCACCGGCGCGGTGCTCGGCCTGCTGGCCGACGCCTACCTGCGCCGCGACCGCGTGGCCATGGTGACGTTCCGGGGCGACGCCGCCGAGGTGGTGCTGCCGCCCACGGCGAGCGTCGAGCTGGCCCGCGCCCGGCTGGCCGAGCTGCCCACCGGCGGGGTCACGCCGCTGGCCGAGGGCATCAGCGCCGGCCTGTCGCTCGCCCGCCGCGCGGCCGCCGACGGCTGGCCGCCACTGCTCGTGCTCATCACCGACGGCCGGGCCACCGGCAACCAGAGCGCGCTCGACCGCGCCAACGCGGCCGCGGCCGAGGTCGCCGGCGCCGGGTTCGACGTCGTCGTCATCGACGCCGAGGACGGCCCCAACCGCCTGGGGCTGGCCCAGCAGCTGGCGACCAGCATGGACGCCCGCTGCCTGCGGCTGGACGACATGTCGCCCGGCACGGTCGAGGCGGCCGTGCGCGACGCCCTGCGCTGACCGCCACGCGGCCCGGCCTCTGGTGCCGTGCCGACCCGTTGCGGGCGTCCACCAGGGGTGGAGCGGACGCCCGCTGACGGGCCTGGGGTCCATGGGCCGTCGAGCCTGAGGAGCCGTCACGACGCCGGTCGCCGCCACCGACCGCCGGCCCCGCCCTCCTGGCAGGCCCGACACACCGCACCACACCGCCGCTGGGTGGCACGGCTGGCCCGCGGCCACCAGACCACCGGAGAATCAGCTGAGCGTTAGCCCGGACAAACCGACACTAATGTCGGAAAGGTATGCGGCCCTACCGCCACGCTCCGCCTCGGCCGGGCCGTCCGCTGGTCAGGCGTAGCGACCTGCTTCGCCGGCTCCAGAGCCGATGGGACCGCCCGGTCACCGTCGTCGTGGCGGGGGCCGGGTTCGGCAAGTCGTCCCTGCTCTGCCAGGCGTTCGACGAGAACGCGCTGGCGCCCCGGGGTGACGACCGGTGGCTGGGATGCGGGCCCGGCGACGACGACCCGCGCCACCTGGCCGACGGGCTGGCGACCGCGCTGGGGGCCGACCCGGCCCGGCTCCCCGAGCCCGGCGACGCCGACCCGGCCGACCTGGCCTCGGCCCTGGCCCAGGAGATGTGGCAGCGTTCGCCCCGCCACGTGTGCCTGGTCATCGACGACGTCCACGAGATCACGCCGGGGTCGGGCTCGTCCGACCTGCTGGCCGCGCTCATCGATGCGCTGCCGGCCAACGGCCACCTGGTGCTGAGCGGGCGGGGCGAGCCCCCGGTGCCGCTGGCGCGCCTGGCGGCCCAGGCCCGGGTCGACCGCATCGACGACGACGACCTGGCCTTCGGCGACGACGAGCTGGCGGCCTTCGCCGAGCTGCGCGAGTGCCCGGTCGACCAGCTGACCCAGCTTGGCGGGTGGCCGGCGCTCGTCGAGCTGCGCACGGCCGCCGCGGGGGCCACCGTCGACGACTTCCTGACCGAGGAGGTGATGGCGGCGCTCAGCGACCCCGACCGTCGCGTCGTCGCCACCATCGCCGCCCTGGGCGGCGCCGACCAGGCGCTCCTCGACGCCGTCGTCGGCGAAAGCACCGACATCGGCGCGCTCATGGCCCAGGTGCCGCTGGTGTCGAGCGACGCGCACGGCTGGTACGCCATCCACCCCGTCTGGTCGGCGCGCCTGACCGGCGACCTCGCCCCCGACGACCGTCGCGAGGCGCAGCGGCGCGGCGGCCTGGCCCTGGCCCGGCGCGACCTGCACCAGGCGGTCGACCTGCTGGTGGCGGCCGGCGCCGACGACGACCTGCGCCGCGTCCTGCGGTCCGAGTGCCGCGCGCAGGACCTGACCGCCTCGGCCGAGGGCCTCGGTCGCCTGCACGCCCGCCTGCCCGACGGGGTGCGGTCCGCCCCCGAGGGCGCGCTGGTGGCCGGCATCGCGGTGGCGGGCACCGACCTCGAGCGGGCGACCGGGCTGCTGTCGTCGGCCGCCGAGCGGTTCGCCGCGGCGCCCGGCGACGACGTGGGCCTGCTGTGCGCCGTCGAGCACCTGGCCCTGTGCGCCCACTGGCGCGAGGACATCGACCTGCTCGGCGCGCTGTGGAGCTACGGCGAGCTGTTGGCGGACCTGCCCGAGGCCGAGGGCCTGCTGGCGATCGGCGAGGCGTTGACGGCCGACACCCGTGGCGAGGCCCGCGCCGTCCTCACCGCGCTCGACGGCATCGACCCGTCCGCCCTGGCGCCCTACTGGCGGACGCCGGTGGCGTGGCTGCGGGCTTCGGCCCAGCTCGCGCTGGGGTTCCCGGAGGCGGCGCGGCGCAACGTCGAGGTGGCCGTCGCCTCGGCAGGGCCGGCGCTGCGCGGGGCGCTCACGATGCTGCTGGTCAACGCCCTGACCCACTGCGGCGAGATCGCCGCCGCCGGAGAAGCGCTCGACCACATGGTGGCCGAGCTGGGCCGGACGGGAAACGACCACACCCGGGCGCTGGGCTACACGATGGCGTCGTCGCGCGCCGCCCAGGTCGGCGACATCGACGGCGCGGAGCACCACCTGGCCCAGGCACGCCAGTCCGCCGGTCCGGAGCCGCGGGCCAGCCTGGTCGCGTCGCTCCGGGGGTCCGAGGCCGCCATCGCTCTGGCCCGCGGCGACGACGCCGGTGCGGCCGCGCTGTTCACCGCTCAGCTCGACGGCCGCAAGGTCGACGAGGGGCGGCAGCGCTACGGCCACATCCGGCGCCTGCCCCTGCTGTACGTGCTGCTGCCCGAGACCCGCGACCAGTTCCTGGCCCAGGACCTGGGCCCGTGCTACCGACCGGCGCTGGCGCTGGCGCAGGCGCTCACCGCCCTGCGCGAGGACGACGACCTGGTCCCTGCCGCCGCGCTCAACGCCGCGGCATGGACGGCAGCGCCCAGCTTCCTGCCCACGGCATGGACGGTCGAGCTGGCCACGGCCGCGGCGGCCGGGGGCCAGCCGGGCGCCGAGGCCCGGGTCATCGACGCCGGGCCCCCAGCCCGCCCGGCGCTGCGCCGGCTGGCCGACCGACGTGACGGGCCCAAGGCGCTCAGGACCTGGGCGCGCACCCTGCTCGACGCAATCCCACCAGAGCCGTCGGCCCCGCTCGAGCTGGGGGTGCTCGGCCCCACCACGCTGCGCCGGGCCGGCCGCACGGTCGACCACCCGCACTGGCGGCGCGAGCGCGTGCGGGCCCTGCTGCTGGTGCTGCTCGCCCGGGGCGGCGGCACCCGTGAAGAGCTGGCCGGCGCGCTGTGGCCCGACCTCGACACCTCGGGTGCGCTGCGCAACCTGCGAGTCACGCTGTCGTACCTGCTCACCGTGCTCGAGCCCGAGCGGCGCGAGGGAGCGCCGTCGTTCTTCGTGCGCACCGAGGGGCAGACGCTGCGGCTGACCACCCAGGGCTGGCTCGACATCGACGCATGGACGATCGAGGAGATGTTCGACCGGGCGGCCGAGGCCGAGCGCCTGGGCGAGCCCTCGGCCGCGCTCGACCTGTACCGGCGGGCGCTGCGGCTCTACCGCGGCCCGTTCCTGACCGACGCGGGGTACGAAGAGTGGGCGCTGCCCCACCGCGACCGGTTGACGGCCCGGTTCGTGGCCGCGGCGGTGCGGGCGGGCGAGCTGACGCTGGCCGGCGGCGACCCCGACGAGGCCCTTCAGCTGGCGGCCCGGGCGCTCGAGACCGAGCCGTGGTCCGAGGGCGCCCACCGGCTGAGCGTGGCCGCCCACCTGGCCAAGGGCGATCGCGCCGCGGCGCGCCGGGCCATGGACACGTGCCTCCGTCAGCTCGACGACCTGGGCGTCCCGCCCACCGAGGACACCGAGATCGTGCTGCGCGCTATCGCGTAAACGGGTGGGTCGCACCACCAAGCGCACGACCAGCTGGGCCCGCCGCGGCCCCCGTCGACTTACCGGCAGTAACTATCAGTAGGCGCTCCGGGTCACGAGGGCAACGTGACAGTGGGCACCGCTGGCGACGGCACGCTCACCAGGCGAGCTCGTCGCAGCCCTGGTGGGTGTCGGGCTCGACCTGCAGCGTGGCGTGGTCGATGCCGTGGTTGTCGCGCATGATGACCCGGGCCCGATCGAGCACCGCGTGAGCGTCGGTGCCGTCGCACACCATCAGGTGCACCGACGCCACGTCCATCTCGGAGGTCAACGTCCACACGTGCAGGTCGTGCACATCGACGACCCCGTCGACTCCCCGCAGCTCGGACTCGAGGCCGGCGAGGTCGAGCCCGGGCGGCGCCGCCTGCACCAGGATGCGCAGCGCCTGGGCGCCCAGTCGCCAGGTGCGGGGCAGGATGAACAGGCCGATGGCCACGCCGACCGCCGGGTCGACCCACTCCCACTCGGTGACGGCGATGACGAGCGCGGCGGCGATCACGCCGACCGAGCCCACCAGGTCGGACAGCACCTCGAGGTAGGCGCCCTCGACGTTCAGGCTGTCCTTCGACCCCGCCCTCAGCAGGGCGAAGGCGGCGACGTTGGCGACCAGGCCCAGCACCGCCACGACCAGCATGGGGCCGACCAGCACCTCGGGCGGGTCGCCCCACCGGCGCATGGCCTCGACCACCACGTACACGGCCACCGCGAACAGCAGCACGGCGTTGGCCAGGGCGGCCAGGATCTCGAGCCGGTACAGGCCGAAGGTGCGTTGCCGATCGACCCGGGCCCGGTCGGCCACGTGGATGGCGGCGAGCGCCATGCCCAGCCCGGCCACGTCGGTGAGCATGTGCCCGGCGTCGGACAGCAGGGCCAGCGAGTTGGCCGCGAACGCACCCACGACCTCGGCCACCATGACGACGCTCAGTACGACGAGCGCGGCGAGCAGGCGACCCTTGTGACGCGCACCCGCGCGGGCGCCGCCAGGGGCGTGGCTGTGCCCGTGGCCGAGGCTCGGGCTGTGCGAATGTGTGTGCGAGTGCGTGTGCGAGTGACCCATCGTGCTCCCTCCGCGAGAATAGAGGTCGCGCCGGCAGGCGCGGCCGTGGCGACGACGCTGCACGAGCGTGTCGCTCCGGGTGAAGGCGAGGAGGACAGCCATGCACGTGACCGACCTGCACCGTCGGAGCGTCGAGGGATTCGTGGCCCGGCTCGACGCTCTCGCGTCGCTCGACGGCGACGCCTGGTCCGCACCGACGCCGTGTCCGAGCTGGGATGTGCGCGCCCTTGTCAACCACATCGTCAACGAGGACCTCTGGACCGTCCCCCTCATGGACGGCGCCACCATCGACGAGGTGGGCGACCGCTTCGACGGCGACCTGCTGGGCGACGACCCGCTCACGATCGCCCGGTCGGTGTGTGACACGGCGATGATGGCCGCGGCCAGCGGCATCGTGGCCGGCCAGACCGTGCACCTGTCGTACGGCGACACCCCGGCCGAGGAGTACGCCCACCAGCTCGCCGCGGATCACATCATCCACGGGTGGGACCTGGCGGCGGCCACGGGGGGCGACCGCACGATCGACCCCGACCTGGTCGAGGCGTGCGCCGCCTGGTTCGCTGACCGCGAGGACCTGTACCGCGGCGCCGGCGAGATCGCCGCCCGACCCGCCGTGGGCGACGCCGCGCCCGACGACCCGCAGGCCCGCCTGCTGCTGGCCTTCGGCCGCGACCCGTCCTGGGCCCCCACCTGACCGGACCCGGGGCGGCCGTCGGGCCGGCGCGAGACCGCAGGCCGGGGCGGCCCCCGTGATCTCCGTCGTGATCCCGGTCCGCGACGCGGCCGGGTTGCTGGGCGGCCAGCTCGCCGCACCGGCGCTACCGAGGCGCGACCACGCGCCAGCCCAGCGCGTCCGCGGCCTCTGCCATGCGATCGTCGTAGGTGCAGACCCGGGCCAGGCTGTCGCCGAGCTGCTGCGCGGTGGCCAGGTGGATGGCATCGAGCGAGCGCAGCTCGGGCGGGAGCAGCGCACCCGCGGTGTGGAGGATGCGGTCGTTGACGCGCACCACGTCGAAACGAGAGAGCGCCTCGGACCCGCGGTCGACGGCCGCCGGGCCGAACGAGAGCAGGGCACGAGCCACCTCGGTACGGGCGAGCGCGCTCGTCACGAGCGGTCGCTTCGCCCGCAGGTACCGGCGCAGCGCGGCTGATTCCGGTTCTCTGACCGCCAGCTTCACGATCGCTGACGAGTCGACGTAGGTGGCTCGATCAGCGCTCGTCACGGCGGAGGTCGGCCAGGACCTCGGAAGCGGTCGGCCCGCTCTCGTCGACGACGAGTGGGGTGGGCAGGTCGGCGATGGCGCCGGACGCCGGGGTCACGTCACCCGCCGCACGCAGGCGCTCGAGGCCACCCACCTCGGGCAGGGGCGCCAGGACGGCGACGGGGCGCCCGCGATCGGTGATCTCGACCGTCTCCCCCGCCTCGACGAGTCGAAGGAGGTCGCTGGCCCGCTGGCGGAGCTCGCGCACACCGACTGACGTCATGTGCTAGTTGTAGCACATTGAGCCGAGTCCCGGCCAAGCACCGGGGACGGCTCCACGGTCCGCGCGCTCTAGGGTCGCAGGCCGTGGAGGACGTGCGCAGCGCTGCCGGGCGGCTGGGGCCGCGGCTGGTGGTGGCGGGCACCCACTCGGGGGTGGGCAAGACCACGGTGGCGACCGGCCTGCTGGCCGCGCTGCGGCGGGCCGGGCACCGGCCGGCGGCCGCCAAGGTGGGGCCCGACTTCATCGACCCCGGCTACCACGCGCTGGCATGCGGGCGCCCGCCCCGCAACCTGGACGCCTGGATGTGCGGCGCCGACGCGGTCGTGCCGCTGGCGGCGCGGGCCGCGGCCGGGGCCGACCTGCTGGTGGTCGAGGGGGTGATGGGGCTGTTCGACGGGGCGTCGGACGGCACCGCCTCGTCGACCGCGGACGTGGCCCGCCTGCTCGACGCCCCGGTCGTGCTGGTGGTCGACGCCGGGGCCATGTCCGGGTCGGTCGCGGCCCTCGTGCACGGGTACGCCGCCTTCGACCCCGCGGTGCAGGTGGCCGGCGTCGTGCTCAACCGGGTCGGGTCCGACGGTCACGAGGCGCTGCTGCGCGAGGCCCTGGCCCCGCTGGGCCTGCCCGTGCTGGGGGCGTTGCGCACCGACGACCGGCTGACCTGGCGCGACCGCCACCTGGGCCTCGTCCCCGTGGCCGAGCGGCCCGGCGAGGTGGCGCACGCCCTCGACCGGTTGGCGGCCGCGGTGGCGGAGCGGCTCGACCTCGACGCGGTGGTGCGCCTGGCCCGCGGGGCCGCCGACCGGCCCGCCGCGGGCGTGCCCCTCCCCCAGCGGATCGTGCCGCCCGGCCGCACCGTCACCGTGGCGGTGGCCGCGGGCGCCGCCTTCACCTTCACCTACGCCGACACGCTCGACGCGCTCGCCGCGGCAGGCGTCACCGTGGCCCCGCTCGACGCCGCCCACGACACCGCGCTGCCCGACGGCGCGTCGGGCCTGATCGCCGGCGGCGGGTTCCCCGAGGTCCACGCCGCCGACCTGGCGGCCAACGCCCCGCTGCTGGCCGACGTGCGCACCCGGGTCGCCGCCGGCCTGCCCACGTGGGCCGAGTGCGGTGGGCTGCTGTGGCTGTGCCGCACGCTGGACGGCACGCCCATGGTCGGCGCGGTCCCGGCCGACGCCCGCATGACCGACCGGCTGACCCTCGGCTACCGCACGGCCACGGCGGTCACCGCGTCGCCCGTCGGCCCGGCCGGCGCTGCGCTGCGGGGCCACGAGTTCCACTACTCGACGGTGGCGCCCGGCGGCGACGCGCTGGCCCTGTCGTCGCGCTGGGGCGAGCGGGGCGACGGCTTCGCCACGCCGTCGCTGCTCGCCTCCTACCTGCACCTCCACCCGGGGGGCGACCCCACCCCGGTGGCCGCCTTCGCCCAGGCGTGCGCCCGGTTCCCGTGAGCACCGAGCCGATCGCGATCGTGGGGCTGCTGGGTGGCCAGTGGTTCGGGCGTGGCGCCGAGGCCGCGCTGCGCAGCGCCGACGTCCTGATCGGGCACGC
The DNA here is from genome assembly GCA_963735395.1 of uncultured Acidimicrobiales bacterium. GTDB lineage: Bacteria > Actinomycetota > Acidimicrobiia > Acidimicrobiales > VFJN01 > ZC4RG19. Next base: position 276,887 of record CAVTKV010000009.1, read on the forward strand.
CCAGCAGTTCGACCTGCTGGCGCCCGACATCGCGGGCGAGCGGGTCGAGCTGTGGGGCGACCTCGGGGCCGTCGTCGACCACGCGGTCGAGCAACGGGCCGCGGGGCGGCGCCCGTGCATCCTGGCGGCCGGCGACCCCGGCTTCCACGGCATGGTGCGGTTCGCGGCCGAACGGCTGGGCGAGGACGACCTGGCCGTCCACCCGGCACCGTCGTCGGTCGCCCTGGCCTTCGCCCGGGTCGGCACGAGCTGGGATGACGCTGCCGTGGCCTCGGCCCACGCGCAGTCGCGCGACGAGGTCGTGGCCATCGTCACCGACCATCCCAAGGTCGCCGTCCTGGTGTCGCGCCGCCTGCCTCCGGCGGCACTGGGCGCCGCCCTGGTCGCCGCCGGATGCGACGACCGCGCCGTCACCGTGTGCACCCACCTCGGCGAGCCCGAGGAGCAGGTCACGCGCACCGACCTCGCCGGCCTGGCCGGCGGCTCGTTCGACCACCTGTCCGTGGTGGTGCTCCGGCGACAGGAAACAGACGACGATCCTGGTCCATGAGGACGCTTCCCCTCTCCGAGGCGAAGGCTCGCCTGTCCGAGCTCGCCGAGGAGGTCGACCGCACCCACGAGCGCGTGCTCGTCACCAAGAACGGGCGCGACTACGTCGTCGTGATGTCCGTCGACGACCTCGAGTCGATCGAGGCCACGCTCGAGCTCCTCGCCGACCCTGAGGCCCAGGAACGTGTGCGGCGATCGCAGGCCGAAGTCGCACGCGGCGAGTTCCTGACCGAGGACGAGGTCAGGGCGCTGCTGGCCAGCCACAACGATTCCTAGGCCGCCGAGGTGGCCTTCGAGGTCCGGGTCGCGCCGACCGCGGCGCGACAGCTCGCCGAACGCCTGCCAGGGTCCGCGGCGGTTGCGTGCGTCGAGTTCATCTTCGGCCCGCTGGCTGACCAGCCGCACCGCGTCGGAGCAGCGCTGCGACCACCGTTCGACGACCAGTGGCGGGCGCGCCGTGGCGAGTACCGCGTCCGCTACGTGATCGACGACGTGCAGGGGGTCGTGACCGTGCTCGACGTCGACCACCGGCGTGGCATCTACCGAGCGCCATGAGAGGCACGGTCCGACCGGTGCCGCTCCCGACGATGCCCCTACGCTGGGCGCGTGCCTTCCCGTACCGCCGCCCGTGTCGCCGCCCGCGCCGTCGCGGCGGCGCTGGCCGCGGGGGCCGCGCTCGTGGTCGCCGGCGCCTCGCCGGCCGGGGCCCACGCCACGCTCATCGGCACCGCGCCGGCCGCCGACGGGGAGATCGATGCGGTCCCCGAGGTGGTCGAGCTGCGGTTCGACGAGCCGGTCGAGACGACCGAGGGTGCGGTGCAGGTGTTCGGCCCGGACGGCGACAGGGTCGACCTGGGCACGGTCGAGACGGCAGACGGCGGCGCAACGCTGCGGGCACCCGTCGATGCCGGCGTCACCGCCCAGGGCACCTACACCGTCGCCTGGCGGGTCACGAGCGAGGACAGCCACACGCTGTCCGGCTCCTTCGTGTTCCACAACGGCACCCGCACGGGCGCGGTCGCGGTGGACGACGATGGCGGCACCACCACCAGCGTGGCCGGCGGCATCGGCCGGTGGCTCGGGTTCGCGGGCACGCTGACGGCGGTCGGTGCCGCCACCGTGGCGCTGCTCCGCCCGCGCCGCCCCGGCGACGGCGGTGCCCGGAGCCGGGAGCTGCCGACCGGCGCGGGCGGCGACGGGGGCCGGCGCGCCGCGGCCGAGACCGGGGCGGCCGAGACACGCGTGGGCCACGGCGTCACGGCCACCATCACCGCTCCCGAGGCGGTCGCCACCGTCACCTCGGCGGCGCACGCGCATGCGGCATCGGCGCGCCTGCGGGCGCTGGCGGCGGGCGGTGCGCTGGTGGGCGCAGCCGGAGCCTTCCTCGCCCTCGTCGCCATGCTCGCCGAGAGCGCCGGCCGCGGGCTCTACGACGCGTTGGCGCTGGTCCCCGACCTGGCGCCCGACACCCGTACCGGCCAGCTCGCCCTGGCGAGAGTCGGGCTCGCCCTGGCCGCAAGCGCGGCCGCCGCCGCGGCCGCCGTCTGGCGCCGCTCGCCGCTGCCCGTGCTGGTGCTGGCGGCCGCGGCGCTCGTGACGTCGTCGCTGGCGGGCCACGCCTGGACGGCGCCCGACCGGTGGGTGGCCGTCGCCTCCGACGTCGCCCACCTCGGCGCCGTGGCCGTGTGGGTCGGCGGCCTGGTGGCCCTGCTGGCGGTCCTGTCCCTCGTCGCCTCGGACGACCGGGTGCGGCTCGCCACCCGGTTCTCGGGACTGGCCCTGGTGGCCGCCGGTGTGGTGGCGGTCAGCGGCACCGTGTCGGGGTGGCAACAGGTGCGCAGCCTCGACGCTCTGACGTCGACCACCTACGGCCGGCTGCTGCTGGCCAAGGTGGCCGGCTTCGTCGTGCTGGTCGCCATCGGGTGGGTGAACAGGGCGAGGCTCGTGCCGCTGGTCGGGCGAGCGGTGGCCCCTCTGCAGCGGTCGCTGCGGGTCGAGACGCTGGTTGCGGCCGTGGTGCTGGCGGTGACGGCGGCGCTCATCCACCAGCCTCCGGCCCGCACGGCGGCGGCGTCCGAGCCGTTCGACACCACGGTCACCGCCGAGAGCGGACAGGTCGTGAACGCCACGGTCGACCCCGCCATTGCCGGGGCGAACGACATCCACCTCTACTTCTACGAGGGGGCGGGCACCGAGCCCCTGGCGGTCGACGCGGTGCAGGTCACGGCGAGCACGACCGACGTCCCGCCCCGGCGTTTGCAGGTGACCCCCGTCAGCACCAACCATGTGACGGTCGCAGGGGCGTCGCTGCCCTCAGCCGGCACGTGGACCGTCGAGGTGACGGCCGTGCAGGCGGGCGAGCCCCTGGTCTTCACGTTCGAGGTGCCGATCACATGACAACCCGTCCCCGCCACTTCCCGGTCCGCCTGCTGGCCGCCCTGGCCGCCTCCGCCCTGGCCCTCGCGCTGGGGCTGGTGGCCGGGCTCGGAGCCGCGCCGGCCGGCGCCCACGAGGGCGACGCCGTCATCACCATCGAGGCGGTGCACCCCGCCGGCATGTCGATCCACTACATCGTGCGGGTGACGTGGGAGAACGACGGCCACCCCGCGGCCGACGCCACGGTCACGGCCACCGGGGTCGCGGCCGACGGCACCCAGCTCACCCCCGTGGCTCTCGCACCGGCCGACGCCGACGGCCGCTACGCCGGGGCGGTCGAGTACCCCGCGCCGGGCAGCTGGACCGTGCGCGTCACGTCCATCGACCCCACGGGCACCGCCGAGCAGGCGCAGGAGGTCACGGTGCCGCCCACCACCGAGCCCGCAGAGGGCGGCACCGACGTCACCACCGGCCCCGCCGAGGGTGGCTCGGAGGGAGGCTCCGAGGCAGGCTCCGAGGGTTTCGCCCCGGCCGACGACGACACCGGTGCCAGCGACGAGCAGGCCGCCGGCAGCGGCTCCGGCGACGATGGCATGCCGGTCTACCTCGTGGTGGCGGCGGCGGTCGTGGTGCTCATCGGTGCGGCGACAGCGATCAACATCATCCGCCGCAACCGTCCCGACCTGACGGCCGGCGACAGCACCCCCCCGGACAGACCCGACGCGGGCTCGGCCACGAGCGAGACGTCCCCGACGGAGAAGGCATCCGGCGCGGCGAGCTCGGCCAAGTCGACGCCGGGCGACACGTCCGACGACGCCTAGTGGTGCCCCGCTAGTGCCTCGGTCGTCGACAGCCCGGGGGATGCGGGGCGCTGCCGGGGCGATCGCGGCGCTCGCGGCGCTCACGATCGGGGCCCGGCCCGCCGCTGCCGATCCGCCTCGCCCCAGCGACTTCCGGTCCACCGTCACCGCCGTCGACCCTTCGGCCGAGGGGCTCGACGCCCGCGTCGTCGGCGGCGACGCCTTCCTCGAGCTGCAGGTGGACGAGGGCCACGAGGTCGTCGTCCAGGGGTACGGCGACGAGCCCTACCTGCGCTTCCTGCCGGACGGCACGGTCGAGCGCAACACGCGGTCCGCGGCCACGTACCTCAACGACGATCGCCAGGGGGCCGTCGACCTGCCGCCGCAGGCCGACAACGAGGCCGAGCCCGAGTGGGAGACCGTCGCCGACGACGGCACCTACGCCTGGCACGACCACCGCATCCACTGGATGGGGGGCGGCACGCCCCCGGGGGCCGAGCCCGGCCGGGTCGTGCAGGAGTGGGCGGTCGCCCTCACCGTCGACGGCACGCCCACCGAGCTGCGGGGCGAGCTCGTGATGGCCGAAGGCATCAGCCCGCTGCCGTGGGTCGCCCTCGCGGTGGCGGGCGGCGGGGTCGTCGCCCTGGTCGGCCGCCGCCGGCCGTCGCTGGTCGCCGGCGCCGCGGCGCTGGTCGCCGCGGTCGGCGCGCTCGCGGTCGGCTGGGAGGAGTATTCGGTGGCCCCGGCCGGGTCAGGTGCCAACCCGCTGCTGGTCGCCGTCCCGCTCGTGGGCCTGCTGGCGTCGGCGGCCGGTGTGGTGCTGCGGCGCCGCGCGATCGGTCCCACGCTCACGCTGGCGGCCGCCGCGGCCGTGATCGGCTGGGCGATCCTGCGGGCCAGCGTGCTGTGGATGCCGGTGTTGCCCACCGAGGTGCCCGAGGCCCTCGACCGGGCGGTCACCGCGCTGGCGCTGGGCCTGTCGGTCGCCGCCGCGGGGCTGGTCGTGTGGAGCGGCGGCATCGGTGGCCGCCTCGCCCCGGCGAACGGTGCGGCGTCATCGGCGGCCGGCGACGGCGAGACGTCGTCACCAGCGGCCACCGACTGAGCCGCGCGGCCCGGGTCGCGTCGCCGCCGTCACCGACCACGGGGCAATCGGTGACGGCGGCGGGAACGTCGGCCGACCGGTGCAACCCGGCGGCCGACGGGGTCGTTCCCCTGGTGATCAGGCCTTGGCCTTGCGCCCCCGGAACACCGCGAACAGGGCGACCAGCAGGCCGATCACGCCCGCGGCGACGCCGACCGTGGCCAGCGTGTTGGCCGAGTCGACGTCGTCCTGGCTGGCCGTGTTCTCGACGCTCAGGCCACTGGCGGTCTCGCCCTCGGCGCCGTCGGCGGTGCTGGAGGCGTCGTCGCTGCCGCCGCCGTGCTCGTCCTCGGCGTCGACCAGCGTCAACACCGGCGCGGGGTGCTCGGGCTCCTCCTCGCCCTCGGCCACGGGCTCGTCGATCCAGCGCACGACCTCGCCGCTGGCATAGGTCTGGATGGACGGGAAGGTGATCTGGTCGACGTCCTCGGGAAGCGGCCCGGCCGAGACCTCGAACTCCTCGTACTCGCCGGGGTTGATCGTGCCGCCGGTCCAGGTGATCTTCGAGACGACCTCGGTGATCTCGGTGCCGTGGTTGTCGATGGGGGTGTCGAGCGTGCGCTTCTCGATCGTGTAGGTCCATCCCGGCATGGGCTTGACCCGCACGCTGGAGATCGGGTGGTCCTCGGGCAGGTTCACCTCGAGGGTGGTGGTGCCCGTGTCGTCCCGCTCGTTCGGCACCCGGAAGGCCAGCGCGGCGAACCCGCCCTTGGGCGCCTCGCCCGGGTTGACCGTGACGTGGGCCATGGCCATGGGCGCCGCGGCCACGAGGGCGACGGCGGCGACCGCCAGCGCCCGGGTCACTCGATGATTCTTCACTGGTTGCTCCTCTGTTGGCTGTCTGTGGTTGCGATCGGTCGTCACGACACCGGGACGACGGTGTCGAAGGTGGTCTGGTCGATGTCGCTGGTGCGCACGACGACCTCGAGGTCCCAGTCGCCGGCGAACGGGATCTCGGCCCCGTCGGCCGAGTAGTGGCCCTGCCCGTAGTCGACGAGCGACACGGTGATGGGGCCCAGGTCGCGCTCGGGCAGGGCGAACGCGGCCCGCACCTCTTCGGGCTGGATGGGCGTACCGTCGGGCTCGTTGATGTAGAGGTGCAGGTCGACCGGGCCGACGGCCGCGGGCTCGACGTCCAGGCTGAGGACGATGTCGTCCTCGGTGACCTGTGTGGTGAACGGACCGCCGCCGCCGCTCGATTCGGCGGTCTCGCCGGGCACGGCGTTGACCAGCAGGGCGGTCACGGCCAGCACCGCGACGGCCAGGCCCACCTCGGCGCCCACCGACTGCCGCAGCACCGACAGGCGGGACCGGCCGGCGTCCGGCGACGCCGCCGCGGCGCCCGGGCCGGGCGACAGGGCCAGCGCGGCCGACCGGGCCACGGCCCGCTGGCGCACCCACGACCGGCTGACCGCGGCGGCCACGAGCATGCAGGCGAACAGCGCCACCTTGACGACGAGCAGGCGCCCGTAGGTGGTGTCGAGCAGGGCGTCGTAGCTGCCCACCTGGCGCCAGCCCTGGATGGTCCCGCTGACCACGATGGCGGTCACCGCGCCGAACGCCACCTGCGAGAACCGGCCGACGACGGCCGCGGCCTCGTCGACCGCCGCGGCGGCGGACCCGCCCGGCGCCGGCCACAGCACGGCGGACACCAGCACGGTCAGGCCGCCCAGCCACACGCTGACGCCGGACAGGTGCACGACATCGGTGACGAACGCGAGCGGCACCAGGTCGCCCGACACCGCGTGGCCGGTCAGGCTGACCGTGACCACCAGGGCGACCCCCCCGACCACGGCGACGGCCCGGGCGATCGCGTCGCCGATCGGCGCCCGGCCGCGACCGCCGGGCGCCGAGTCGCCCGGACCGTCCGGGTCGACACCCCGGCTGCCCGCGCGGTCGGGACGCAGCCGTGGCAGCACCACGGCCGCGGCGGCGAGGAGCAGCAGGCGCACCACCCACGAGCGCCCGGTGCGGGTGCCCAGCTCGTCGGCGATCACGCTCAGGTCCAACGCGTCGCCCAGCGTGCCGCCGATCACGTACGCGCCCTGGAGGGGGATGCACAGCACGGTCGCCGCCGCGGCGGTGATCCAGGCCCCGGCCACGACACGCCGGGCCCGCCGATCGGCTGCGCCGGCGGGCCACAGCCACGCCAGGAACACGACCGACCCCACCAACACCGTGACGCCGGCGAACGCCGCGAACCGCACGGCGCCGTAGACCGCACCCAGGGCCGTGTCGCCGTCGGCGCGAGCCGCCGAGCACGTCGTCGATGAGGGCCTGGTCGTCCACGGACACGGCGCCGGCCTCGCCCACGCGGAAGGTGAAGGCGCCGCCGATCGGGTGGCTGTCCGACGACACCACCCGCCAGGCCACGACATAGGCGCCGTCGTCGAGGTCGGGCAGCGACGCCGAGACCGCGGAGCGCTCGCCCGCGGGGTGCTCGATCTCGCCGATGTCCAACCGCTCGCCCGTGGCGCCGAGCACCTCGAGGGTGTCGTCGCTGATGTCGACGGCCTCGCTGAAGCGCAGCACGACCGCGTCGGGCGCGGTGGCGAGCTGCTCGCTGGCGGCCGGCTCGGTCGAGAGCAGCTCGGCGTGCGCGTCGGCCCGCGCCGGCATGAGCAGCAGCGTGGCCACGGCCACCAGGGCGCAGGCGCCGGCGGCGACCGGACGGCTCCTGCCCCGCCCGGGGCGCCGGACACGCTCGGGCCCCCCGTCGCAACGGCCGGCCTGTGCCTCGCGGCGGATCGGGCCCCAGCCCCCGCGGCGGATCACGCCAGTCTCACCACCACCGACGGGCGCGGCGCCCGGCGGGCGAGCACCCACAGCACGCCCAACCCGGCGAGCTCGAGGGCGTGCACCAGCTCGCGCCCGAGCAGGGCGTGGCCCGACAGCGTGTCGACCACCGAGGTCACCACCATGCACGCGACCAGCACCACCGCCAGCGGCAACATGCCCCACGCCCGGGCCGGGAGCAGCGCGGCGACCAGGAAGCCGACGGCCAGGCCCATGTCCCAGGCCGTCAGCTCATGCGCCAGGTGCACCGACGCGTGCCCGTCGTGCAACAGAACGCCAGGGAAGGCCACGACGAGCTGGGCCACGGCGACCAGGCCCAGGATGATGCGCCACTCGCTCGTCGACAGCAGGCCTGTGCGGGCCTCGCCGGGCGGAGCGGTGAGCGACGCCAGCAGCGCCGGATCGAGCGCCACGTGGTCGCGCGGCGCACGGCTGACGACGCCCGCGAGCGTGGCGGCGCCGACGACCCAGGTCCGGCAGTCGGCACAGCCGGCCAGGTGGGCGTCGACCTCTGCGTCGGGGTGACCGGTGTCCTCCCCGTCGAGCCGGGCCGAGAAGGCTTCTCGGAAAGTGCTACAGCGCATGGAGCAAGAGTCGCCCGAACGGGCCGTCTGGTTCCCGCACAGGGGACTTCCCCTGACACGGCACTAGGTTCTGATGCTCGTGGACGACGTCACGGCACTGGCGCTGGCGGCGCGTGACGGCGATCGGGTCGCCCTGTCGTCGTTCGTGCGGCAGACGTGGACCGACGTCGCGCGCCTCGTCACGGCGGTCGCCGGCCGCGACCTGGCCGAGGACGCCGCCCAGGACACCTACCTGCGGGCCCTGCGCGCCCTGCCCGCCTTCCGGGGCGACTCCAGCGCCCGCACGTGGCTGCTGTCGATCGCCCGCCGCACCGCGGTCGACGCTGTGCGCGCCGCGTCACGTCGCCGTCGCCTGGCCCGCCTGCTCACCGCCCGCACCGGCCCGGACACGATCGAGGTCGGGCTGGCCGACGGCGTGCTCACCAACCAGGCGCTGGCCCTGCTCGACACCGATCGCCGTACCGCGTTCGTGCTCACGCAGCTGCTGGGGTTCGACTACGCGGGTGCCGCCGAGATCTGCGGCTGCCCGGTGGGGACCATCCGCTCGCGGGTCGCCCGGGCGCGCGAGCAGCTCGTCGCCGAGATGGGGCCGGTCCCGCGTGTCCCCCTGGCCACCGGTCGGCCGCACGACCGATCCCGGGACCCGGGCGCCGGGTCGTGACGCTGCCGGTCGTCGCCTGCCTGGACGAGCTGCGCGGCGCACTGGCCGACCGGGGGATCGCCGTGCTCCAGGCGCCCCCGGGCGCCGGCAAGACCACGGCGGTGCCCCCGGCGCTGCTGGGCGAGCCATGGCTCGGCGACCAGCGCATCGTCATGCTCGAGCCCCGCCGGCTCGCCACCCGGGCCGCCGCCCGCCGCATGGCCGCGCTGCGCCGCGAGCGGGTGGGCGAGACCATCGGCTACCGCACGCGCGACGACCGCCAGGTGGGGCCGGCCACCCGCATCGAGGTCGTGACCGAGGGCATCCTGACCCGCCGGCTACAGCGCGACCCGGGCCTGGCGGGCGTGGGCCTGGTGATCTTCGACGAGTTCCACGAGCGCAGCCTGCAGGCCGACCTGGGGCTGGCGCTCGCCGTCGACGCCCGCCGCCACCTGCGCCCCGACCTGCGGCTGCTGGTGATGTCGGCCACGCTCGACGGCGAGCGCGTGGCGGCCCTGCTGGGCGACACCCCCGCGGTTCCGCCCGCGGGCGACGGCGGCGGCACGACCGATCCCGCGCCCACAGCCGGGGGCGCAGGCACCGAGGCCGAGCCCGGCCCGGCGCCCGTCGTCACCAGCGAGAGCAGGTCGTACCCCGTCGACATCCGGTGGGCGCCCCGCCGGCCCCGCGAGCACATCGAGCCGGCCGTGGTCACGGCCGTGCGCCAGGCGCTGCGCACCGAGACCGAGGGCGATGTGCTGGTCTTCCTCCCCGGCGCCGGTGAGATCACCCGCACGGCCGAGCAGCTCACGGCCGCGCTGCCAGACGGCGGGCCGGTCGACGTCCACCTGCTGTACGGGGCGCTGCCGGCCGGCGAGCAGGATGCCGCCCTGGTCCCGGGCCTGCCCGGGCGCCGCAAGGTGGTGCTGGCCACCGACATCGCCGAGACCAGCCTGACGGTCGAGGGGGTGTCGATCGTGGTCGACGGCGGCCTGGCCCGGCGGCCGGCCTTCGACGCCACCACCGGCCTGACGCGGCTCGAGACCGTGGCGGCGTCGCGGGCGTCGGCCGACCAGCGGGCCGGGCGCGCCGGGAGGCTGGGGCCCGGGGTGGCGGTGCGGCTGTGGTCCAAGGTCGAGCACGCGGCCCGCCGGCGCTTCAGCGAGCCCGAGATCCGCCAGGCCGACCTGGCCGGCCTCGCCCTCGAGCTGGCCGTCTGGGGCACCGACGTCGACGACCTGCCGTTCCTCGACCCGCCCCCCGCCCGGGCGCTCGACGAGGCGCGCCGGCTGCTCGTCGAGCTGGGGGCGCTCGCCCCGTTCGACCAGGTCGAGGGCGGTGCCGCCCTGCTGCCCACCGACGCGGGCCGCGAGATGGTGGCGCTGCCGCTGCACCCGCGGCTGGCGCGCATGGTGCTGGTCGCCCGCGAGCGCGGGCAGGGTTGGCTCGGGTGCGTGCTGGCCGCCCTCCTCGAGGACCGCGACGTGCTGCGCGGCCGCCCCGACGACCTGCCCACCGACGTGGGCCTGCGCCTGGCCCTGCTCGACGACCCCTCGCAGCGGCACCCGCAGGCCGACGGCCGGGCGCTGCGGCGCGCCCGCGACCGCGCCCACGACCTGGCCCGGCGCGTGGGCATCGCCCCGAGCGGCGCCGACCCCGCCGAGGCCGGGGCGCTGCTGGCGTCGGCCTACCCCGACCGCATCGCCCAGGCCCGGGGCGGCCGGGGTCGGTACGTGCTGCGGGCCGGCACAGAGGGCTGGCTCGCCACCGCCGACCCGCTGGCCCACGAGCCGCTGCTGGCGGTGGCCGAGGTCGACGGGCGGCGCAGCAACGGACGCATCCGGTTGGCCGCGCCGCTGAGCGCCGACCAGCTCGACGAGATCGCCGGCGACCAGGTCGTCGAGCACGCCCGGCTCGTGTGGGACGGCGACCGCAACGACCTGGTGGCTCGCGTCGAGCGCCAGCTCGGGCGGCTGCGCCTGGGCACGATCGAGCGCCGCCCCACGCCGGGGCTGCCCGCCACGACGGCGCTGCTCGACCGGGTGCGCTCGACGACGCTGGCCGCGCTGCCGTGGACCGAGGCCGCCCGTTCGGTGCAGGCCCGGGTGGCGTTCCTGCGGGCGGTGATGGGCGCGCCGTGGCCCGACCTGTCCGACGCCGCCCTGCGCCGCACGGTGGACGAGTGGCTGGCGCCGCGGCTGGGCGGCGCCACCGGCCGGGCCGACCTCGACCGGCTCGACCTGGCCCGCGTGCTTCGGGGGATGGTGCCCCACCAGGTGGTGGGCGACCTCGACCGGCTCGCGCCCGTGGCGCTGACGGTGCCCGGCGGGCGCACGGTGCGGCTGGCCTACGGCGAGGGTGCCCCCGGCGACCCCCCGGTGCTGGCCGTGCGGGTGCAGCAGATGTTCGGCGCCACCGAGACGCCGACGGTGGCCGACGGCCGGGTGCCGGTGACGCTGCACCTGCTGTCTCCTGCGGACAGGCCGGTGCAGGTCACCAGCGACCTCGCCGGGTTCTGGGCGGGCTCGTGGCACCAGGTCCGCAAGGACATGGCGGGCCGGTACCCCAAGCACGCCTGGCCGGAGAGGCCAAACGGCTGAGGGGCTGATCAGTCGAGGGTGAAGGTCACCTGCATGTGGACGCGGTAGTTGGAGATGGCACCGTTGGTCACGACGACCTTCTGCTCCTTGATGTACGCGCCGTCGATGTTGTGGACGGTCTCGTTCGCCTTGGCGATGCCCACCTTCACGGCGTCGTCGAACCCGGTGCTCGACTCGGAGCTGATCTCGATCGTCTTGGCTACCGACATGGGGACCTCCTGGGGAGACGCTGCCCGCCGGCGACAAGTCAACCCGTCAGGCGGCCGCCTTTCCAGCAGTTGCGTCGTCCACCTCGGCGAAGGCCAGCAGCTCGCGTCCCAGCCCGGCCGCGATGCCGTCGCTCCACGTCTGCGCCGGCGCGAGGTGGCGGCGGGCGAACCGCAGCCCCACGAGACCCTTGTGCACGGCCAGCTCGCCGCCCTCGCCCGCCTGCTCGAGCAGTAGGGCGGCCGACGTCGTGCGATGGAGCAGCTCGCACAGCCGGCCCGCGGTCGCCTCGGCCGCGTCGGGCTCGAGCCCGCCCAGCGCGTCGATGCGGGCAGCCAGCTCGTCACGGGCCGCGGCGGTGGCGTCGACCCCCGGCTGCACCCACCCCGGCGCCCCGGCGCGGGCGGTGGCCAGCGCGGCGTCGACCCGGGCGAGGAGGGGCTCGTGGGCGGCGTCGCGGCGAAGGGTTCGCAGCACGTCGAGCACGCAGATGTTCTCGCTGCCCTCCCAGATGGGGTGGCACTGGGCGTCGCGGAGCTGGCGAGTCAGGCCCCAGTCCTCGCAGTAGCCGTTGCCGCCGTGCAGCTCGACTGCGTACGAGGCGGCCTCGACCCCCAGCCGGCACAACCGCACCTTGGCCGCCGGCACCAGGATGCGCCGCAGCCGGGCCCCGTCGGCGTGCTTGGCGGCCGCGGTGCACTCGAAGCCCAGGGCCGTGGCCGCCTCCAGCTCGGCCAGAAGGTCGACGAGCTGCTCGCGCACCAGCGGCAGGTCGACGAGCACCCGCCCCTTGGCCTGGCGGTGGTGGGCCCAGGCGGTGGCCTCGGCCACGCAGCGGCGGGCGATGCCCAGACCCATGAGCGCGACGCCGAAGCGGCTGCCGTTGACCATCTCCATCATGCGACCAAGCCCGCCGGCGTCACCCAGGCTCCGGCCGCTGGCGTCGCCGCCCGCACCATCGCCCGCACCGGCTCCGTCGCCGGCATCGGTGCGTCATCGCCGGCGCTCGGCTGGCGCCGCAGCGCGTAGCCGAGGGCGCCGTGGAACTCGACCTCGCCCGTGGGCACGCTCCGCGTGCCGAGCTTCTGCTTCAGGCGGCGGATCGAGTACCGGTTGGGTGATCCGTCCTCGAGCACCCGGGGCACCAGGTAGAGGCCCAGCCCCGCCGGACCGTCGGGCGCACCCTCGGGCCGGGCGAGCATCACGATGGCGGCGCCGTCCACGTTGGAGCAGAACCACTTCTCGCCGGAGATCTCGACCCGCCCGTCGCCCACGTCGCGGGCCGAGCAGTGCACGGTGCGGCCCAGGTCGGAGCCGCCGTCGCGCTCGGTCAGGAACATCGAGCCGTCGACGGCGTCCGCCACGTCGGCCGCCCGCAGGCCGGCCAGCAGGTCGTCACGCACGTCGGGCGGGGCGTAGGCGTCCACCAGCCCGGCGACCCCGGTCGTCATGCCCAGGCTGCACACCATGCCCGTGTCGGCCTGGGCCAGCAGGTAGCTGGCGCCGCCCAGGACCACGCCCGGCGTCGCCCGGCCCCGGGCACCGGCCTGGGGGGTGAAGCCCGACGGGTAGCCGGCCTGCCACAGGGCGGCCTTGGCCTCGAGCATGGCCGGGTGGTGGGCCAGCTCGTTGACCTCGTTGGCCCAGCGGTCGTAGCGGACCAGCTCGGGCGGGTGGGCGTCGACGACGTCGGCCGCCCGGGCGATGGTGCCGCCCACCAGGGCGCCGAACCCGTCGAGCGTGCCGACCGACCAGTCGAGGTCGTCGGCGGGGCAGTCGCGCCGCACCCGGGCCTGCAGGTCGGGGTCGAGCCGGTACCAGTTCTGCCCGACCACCGAGTCGATGTCTGACCAGACGATCACCGCTCCAGCCTCGCGCCGCCGGGCGCCGAGCACCGTCTCGAGCGTGGGGGTGCGTCAGATCGAGTGCTGTTGCTCGCGCCCCGTGTCGAAGAAGGCGTCGAGGTATTTGCCAGGTGACAGGTCGCTCTGGCGCACCAGGGAGAAGATCTCGGACCCGTCGGCGGGCGACCGCAGGCCGCCGACGGCGTCGCCGTAGGGCTCGTAGACCTGCGCCAGGCCGCAGTCGTCGGCGCCGTTGTCGGCTGCGTACTCGGCGCTCTCGGCGAGGGCGGCGTCGGCCGCCTCGTCGGCGTCGGTGCGGTGCCACAGCGTGATGCGCTCTTCGAACACGCCCTCTGCCCGCCGGTGGACGATCGTCCTGACTGAGAACCACTTCGGCTGCGGTGCCATCAGGACCTCATCTCGCGCGCCTCACACTCCGCCGCATCGGCTCGACGTGACCTGCTCGCGCCGAACCCCGGCACCCTACGCCACCGTGCGCGCGTTGGGGAGGCGGTTCCGGGGACCACCCGCCGCCGGGCGCGCCGGGGTCGAGCCGGTCCCGACGGCGCCTCCATACTGTGGGGCGTGCCGGACATCCGTGAGTTCTCCGTCGAACGCACCGCCATCGCTGACCTGTGGCTGATCTCGATGAAGGAGGTCACCGACGAGCGCGGCACCGTCCGCGAGTTCTACCGGGAATCGGCGTTCCGTGATGCGGGGCTGCCGTCGCTCGGTCCGTGGCTGCAGGTCAACGTCACCGAGACCAGGCGGGGCGCGCTGCGCGGCCTGCACGCCGAGGACATGTTCAAGCTGGTCGCCGTCGTGGCGGGCGAGGCGTTCGGCGCGTACGTCGACACCCGAGGCGACTCGCCCACCTACGGCGAGGTCGTGACGCTCGAGCTCACCAAGGGCACCCAGGTGCTGGTGCCCAAGGGCGTGGGCAACGGCTTTCAGACCGTCAGCGACGATCCCACGCAGTACGTCTACTGCTTCGACCACGAGTGGGTCCCGGGCATGACGGGCACAGCGGTCAACCCTCTCGACCCTGCGCTTGGCATCGAGTGGCCGCTGCCCGTCGACACGGGCAACCCGTCCCAGATCTCGGCCAAGGACGTCGCCCAACCTCCTCTGGCCGCCGCCACCTGACCGCCGCCACCTGATTGGACCGACGCACGCCGACGTCAGAGCGGCTCATGGCGGCGGGCGACCACCTCGCCGGCCGCCCAGCCGGTCAGGCCCAGGCGCGACGGCGACGGTGCCGCGGGCTTGACCGTGTGGGTGGACGTGCGGTCCGTGACGTCGAGCGACGTGACGGGGCGCCCGTCGAAGGCCACGTCGACCCTGTCGAGGCCCGCGGTGGTCAGACGCAACCGCACCTTGCCGTCGGGGCGCACCTCGGCGGGGCCGTCCAGGGCCAGCGTGTACGACGGCCGGGCCGCCAGCAGCTCGCCGGCCCGGGCCAGCAGGTCGTCGTTCGACCCCACGATGTCGGCGCGGGTCAGGTGGTGGCGCTCGTCGGGCACGACCCCCAGGTCCTCGACAGGGGTGCCGGCCCGCTCCGCTCCCACCCGCAGCGTGCGCCGCACCGACACCCGGAACCCGGCGCCGGCCGGCAGGTCGACGAAGGGGTTGGCCGGGTTGGCGGGCGTGTCGAGCAGCAGCTTGAACAGGTCGTGCGTCCAGACGTTGGCCCCGCCGGCGCCCGTGTTGCCGTCGACGCCCAGCACGGGGCCGATGCCGTGGTCCTGGAAGCCGGCGGCGAAGATGTCGGTGGCGCTGTAGCAGAGCGCGTCGGTCACCAGCACGACCGGGCCGTGATATCGCTGGCCCACGGCGTTGGCCGAGGCCTCGTCGGTGATGGTGAACGCGTTGGAGTACTGCGCGCCGGTCGACACCGCCTGCCGCAGCGAGGTGACCCACGGCGCCAGGTCGAACGTCGGGTCGAGCGGCGAGGGGTCGTGGCGCTCGCACAGGTCGAGCATGAGCGGCGTCGTGGTCATCTGGGTGGGCTCGGGCGTGATCGGCCGGGCGGTCAGCACCTGGAGCAAGCGCTCCGAGGCGTAGATCAGGCCGCCACCGTTGCCGCGCACGTCGACCACCAGGCCGTTCGCGGGCAGCAGCCCCGCGAGGCGGACGAACTCGGCCACGAACTCATCGGCGTCGTCGACCCCGAACGTGAAGATGCGGATGTGCCCGAAGGTGCCCGACGGCGTCGTGACCGGGCGCGCTCGGAGCACCGTCGGCATGCTGGTGGCCACGTCGGCGGCGCTCACCGCGACCCGCGTGACCGGCACAGCCGGCGAGGCGATGTCGGCCTGGGCCTCCACGGCACGCGGCGCGAACATCAACTTCTTCGCCTCGTTCACCGCCTGGACCTCGATGTCGAGGCCCTGCGCGGCCTGGCCCCCGACGCTGAGGGCGGTCCGGCCCGCCCGGCCCAGGCCGGTGCCGTCCGACCCGTCGACGGCGGCCGTGGCCACCTGCCAGTCGACGCGGATCTCGCGCTCGACGCCGTCGAGCCCCCGGTAGGTCACGACCACCCAGTCGTCGTCGGGCGGCAGCGACCGCACGAGCGGGCGGATGGTCAGGGCATCGAGGCCCCGGGCGAAGCTGGCGTCCGCGTTGCTACCCGCCTGCAGCCGGGCGTTGGCCTCGACCGCCCGGCGGACGGGCGTGCCGTTCCAGTGCAGCACCTCGACCTCGGGCACGAAGGTGGGGTGGGCCAGGCTCGCCGCCACCTTGGTCACGACGAAGTGCTCGCCGCCGTCGCCTCCGTCGTCGGGTGGGTCGACGAACCGCTCGACCAGGAACGGCAGGAATGCGGTGCGCCCCCGGAAGGGCGCGGGCAGCAGGTAGTTGGTGTGCAGGTCGCGCACCGAGGCGAAGATGTCGGCCAGCTCGCGGTGGAACACCACCTCGGGCCCCCGGGTGTCCTCGGTCAGCATCGCCAGCCGGTCGCGCAGCAGTCGCAGCCGCTGCACCGGGTCGACGGCGTGCATCGACTGCTTGAGCACCAGGTGCACGTAGCACTGCTCGATCATCACCAGCGCCTGGTCGACCAGCACCACCCTGTCGGCCAGTGTCAGCGTGCCGTCGCCCACGCCGGCCAGGAAGTCGGCGAGCAGCGCCCCCTGGGCCGCGCCCGCCGCCGCCTCGCCCAGGCCGACGTCGGGCCGGGCCTCGCGGCGCGTCTCGGGCGTGGCGGGGACGGTGCCCGCGGGCCGGCGGGCCGGCGCCTTGTGGCCGTACAGCTTCGCCAGGCCCCGGACCACCTCGAACGCCTCGTCGGACAGCTCGGGCACGCCGGCCAGCCGGTCGATGTAGCGGTCGTCGTCGGCCACGGTCAGCGGGTCGAGGTCGAGCGGTCCCAATACCTCGGACAGCGGGTCGGCCGCTCCCAGAGCCCACAGCGGCGCCGACCCACCGTCCAGCCCACCGGCGCCGAGGCCCGGCCGGTCGGCCCGGGCACCGTTGCCAGCCCGGGCGCCGTCGCCGTCGGCGCGGTTGAACACGTCGAGCCCGCCGAGCGACGGCCGGTCGGACATGCCCGGCCCGTCCTCGTGGTCGAGCTCCAGGAACCACACGCCGGGCGTGGCGCCGTCGCTCGCCCCCAGGGCCGCGCCGGCCGTGATGGGGTTCTCGATCACGCGGGCCAGCTCGGGCAGGTCGCGCAGACCCTCCGTGAGGCGGGCCTCGGCGTCGGACAACGACAGCGCGCCGACCAGCGGGTCGGACGCAGCGTCGGTCAGGTCGATGACGCGGTCGGCACCCCCGACGGTGCGCCGCTCGACCTGGTGCCCGGCGGTGAACGGCTTCATCAGCCGCGGCTGGCCGTAGCGCGGCGCGCCGTCGACCACCACCATGGTCAGGGCGCTCTCGCGTGCCTTGAGCAGATGCTCGTAGGGGTCGCCGCCCCGGCCGTCGACCACCACCAGGTCGGCGCGCTTGCCCGCCTCGATCGAGCCGACGGCCGCATCCCACTTGAGGATGCGTGCCGGGTTCACCGTGGCCATCGCCACGAGGTCGCGGGCCGAGAACACGCCACCCCGGGCCTCGGACACCAGCCACGCCACCTTGAGCTCGCCCAGCAGGTTCTTCGAGCCCGACGGCGACCAGTCCGAGCCGAGCGCCATCGGCAGCCGCTCGTCCGCGGCCCGCCGGATGTCGGCCGTGCCGCCGTAGAGCAGCAGGTTCGACAGCGGCGACCAGATCATCGACCCGCCCCGCGCCCGGAAGATCTGGTAGTCGCGCCCCGCCAGCCCGGCGCAGTGGATGCCCGCCAACGACGGCGTGATCGCCCACTCGTCGGGTCCGATGCGCAGCGACGTGAAGTGCTCGCGGGCCGCGGCGTCCACCCCCTCGGCCAGGTGGAGCAGCAACGACGACGAACGCTTCCGCTCGAGCGCCTTGAGGAAGGAGCGGGCGGTGCCGCCCTCGACGTCGGCGATGCGGGTGCCCGCCGGCGGAAGGGCGTCGTCGTCCGTTTGCTCGACGTTGCGGACCAGCCCCTTGTAGAAGCGGCGGATGCCCATGTTCGACGACAGCGCGATGCCCTGCGACGTGGTGACGCCGCCGAGCAGGCACTTGGCCTCGACGTAGCGCACGACCGCCTCCAGGAACCCGCCGGTGCGGCCCAGCACGCTGGCGGGCCCACTCACGAACCGTCGGTAGTCGCGGTGGCGCATCCACTGACCCCGGTTGTCGAACCGCTGGGGCACCTGCCACAGCGGCAGGGCGTCGTAGCTGAGGTGGTTGTGCAGCTCGATGAGTCCGGGGTAGATCGTGTCGCCGGTGCGTACGACGCCCACCTCCTCCCAGCCGTCGGGCGCCGGCTTCGCTGCGGGCTGCACGGCGGCGATCGTGGTGCCGTCGACGTAGATGTGGCCGGGGTCGTGCACACCGAACCGGTCGTCCATCGTGACGACGCGGCCCTCGAGGATGTAGCGGTCCACCATTGTCCTGTCCGCCTTCCTGGTCTTGCGTTGGTGTCTGCAGTGCTAACGAGGGTCGAGGGCGTCGACCCAGCGAGGCGCCCACACCTTGTAGGCCGGCTCCTCCGGCGGGTCCGCCCCCGCCACCCGCTTGGACCGCACCACCCGGTCGCCCGAGCTGCCCTGCCACCGCGGGAACCCGAACGGCAGGTCGGCGCGGGGAATCTGCGCGCGCTCGCCGTCCCAGGTCGCGGCGGTGGGGGGCTGGTCGATGGGGATGCCCAGCGCGCGCAGCCGGGCGTGCGCCCGTGCCCAGTCGTCACGGGCACCGGTGGCCGACCACGGGGGCAGCGACACGACCGGCTGGCTGTCGAGGTCGAGCCGCCCCGCGACGCGCTCTGCGTGCGGGCCGACCGTGACCACCGCGGCCACGGGGTTGTCGTCGAGCACCCGGCCGCTCACGGCCCGGTGCAGGGCCACCACGTCGGGACGATCGGCCAGCGCCCACACCTTGCCGGCCGACAGCCCCGCCGTGTCGATCGGCAGCGTGCGCAGGACCAGGTAGCTACGGGTGATGCCCAGGGCCGCGAGCAGGCCCTGGAACCGCTGGCCGGCCTCGCCCGCGAACGCCCGGCCCCATGCCAGGTCGTCGTGGCCGGCCTGGTCGGCGAGGACGAGCAGGCGCACACCGGTGAACCGGCCCCGGTACAGCGGCCCGCCGCCGTAGGTGGCCGCCCCGGGTACCCCCAGCGCGGCGAAGTCAGGCCACGCCAACCCGGCGCTGCCGCCGACCAGCAGCCGGGCCATCGCCGCGTCGGGGCCACGGTCGAACTCGATCACGGCGCGGGGTGGCTCCCACGGCAGTTCGTCGACGTCGTCGTCGTAGCCCTCGCGGCTGCCGCCGGCGGGCTCGGCCGGGTAGGTCGGGTCGCCCGTCTGGCGCACCCCCGGCTCGATCTCGATGCTGCGCCCGTCGTCCCGCCGGGTCGTGCCCGTGCCGCCCGATCCCAGCCGCCACGCCGTGCCGAACGGCAGGTCGCGCAGCGGCACCGGGGCCGCGCGCGTAGGTGAAGCCCGACGCCGTGCCCCGCTGGGCGTGGGGATCGACCGGCAGCCAGCCCGGGTGCTGGCGTGCCCACCCCAGCACCCGCGTGGCCGCGAGGGCGAACGACTCGGCGACCTCCGCGGACGCGCCCTGGGCGCCGGCGCCGGGGTGCATCACGTCGACGAGCCGCACGTGCGGGCCGAGCGCCGAGCCGTCGAGCAGGTGCAGGTTGCCCCCGCCGGGGCTGCCCGTCCCGCCCCGCGCCCGGTTCCACGCCAGCACCGACTCGCGGGCGGCCCGGCCGACGGCGATGATCAGCCGCAGGTCGTTGCGCGCCGCCGCGTAGTCGAAGATGCGGTTGCGATGCCGGGCGATCGGCGAGCCCGGCTCGAGCGCCAGGTCCTGGATGCGCCCGCCGAACTGGCCGGTGATCGAGTACACGAACGTGTTGAGGAACAGGTACGACCGGGTGATGCCCAGGTGCGCCAGCAGGTGCTGCACCCGGCTGCCTGACTCGCCCACGAACGAGCGGTGGCCGAGGGCCTCGTCCGACCCGGCATCCTGGCCCACCACCAGCACCTTGACCTGGTTGTCGCCCAGCCGGCCCCGGTAGAACACCGGGCCGAACTGCCAGCGGAACCGTTCGCCGCCGCCCTCGCCCGCTCCGCCGCCGGGCGACAGCGCGCCCCCCAGGCCGCGGTAGTCGGGCGTCTCCGCGAAGAGCCGGGCCCAGCTGCGGTTGCGCGGCGGGCCGGGGTCGTGCTCCCAGGGGTCACCCCGTCCCGCCCGCAGGTCGTCCATCTCGTTGCGCCTCGTCTTCCGCCGCCCGCCACAAGAGAGTGCCGTGGCCTCTGCTCTGATACCAGGTGTTCGCGATGGCGAAGGCAACACGCCGAGTGTCAGCGGCGCATCAGTCCGACCAGCCGTTCTGACCCCGGGCGTGTATCAACCGCGCGCCAAGCGCCTCTTTCACCCGTGGGCGACGACGTGGACGCAGGCACCGAGCCAGGCGGCGCAACCGGCCCCGGCACCGCGACCGGCTCGGGCATCGGTATCTGCTGCTCCGGCGGTGGCATCCGCTCCGCCGCCTTCAACCTGGGGGCGCTCCAGACGCTCGACGAGGCGGGCGTGCTGCGGCGGGCCGACTACCTGTCGGCCGTATCGGGCGGGTCCTACATCGCCTCGGCCTACGCCGTGGCCAGCCGGCACAGCGACCCCGACCTGCTGGCCGCGCAGCCCGCGTTCGCCCCCGGCACGCCCGAGGAGTCCTGGGTCCGCAACCACTGCTCCTACCTCACCAACGGCTTCACCGACACCGTCCGGGTGGTGGCCATCGCGCTCGTGGGCCTGCTCGCCAACCTGATCTTCTTCACCACGCTGCTGTGGACGCTCGCCCGGCCGCTCGGCTGGTTCTACGCCTGGTGGCAGCCCAGCCTGCGGGTGCCGGCCGACTGCACGGCCGGGTTGTCGCCCGAGGCCGCCACCGCCGCCGGTTGCTACGACCAGGTCGGGCTCACCGGGCAGGGGGGCTGGGCCCTCGCCGCCGGCGGCCTCGCCCTGGCCGGGCTCGTGCTGGCTGTCGGCGTGCGCATGTTCCAGCCGGGCTGGCCGCTGCGCCAGACCCTGCGCCGCGTCGCCGGCGTGATCCTGGCGGCCGGCGCCGCGCTGGCGCTCGTGACCCTGGTGCTGCCCGAGCTGATCGTCTTCACCCGCAACGTGCTCGGCGGCCAACCGCAGACCGGCCCGGTCAGCGAGACCACGGGCGCCGGCTCGTCGAGCGACAAGGGCGCGGCCAACCTGGGCCTGATCGCCACCGTCGGCGGCGCCGCCACGGCGCTCGCGCTGATCGTTCAGATCGCCGTGCCGCTGCGCACCGTCGCCGTGGCCGGCGGCCGGGCCGTCGCCGACGCCACCCGCTGGACCCAGCGCCTGTCGCGGGGCCTGCGACGGGTGGCGAACCTGATCCTGGGCGCGCTGATCGGCCCGATCGCCCTCGCCGCCGCGGCGCTGTTCATCCTCAACGGCGGCGCCCAGTCCCGCACGCCCAGCCGCGGCGAGCTGCTGCTGTGGGGCGCGATGGCGGTGCTGACCCTCGTCATGCTCTGGTTCGCGGACGTCACCTCGTGGTCGATGCACCCGCTCTACAAGTGGCGCCTGGCGCGCACGTTCTCGGTGGTGCGTGCGCGGGACGGCGCCAACTCCCCCGCGGGCAAGGCGGCCCAGCTCCCCTACGAGAAGCCGCTCACGCTGAGCGAGTTCGCACCCGAGCAGTTCCCGGGCAGCGCACCAGGCCGGCCGGCGTTCCCCGAGCTGCTGGTGTGCGCGGCCGTCAACGTGTCCGACCAGGGCACCACCCCGCCGGGGCGCAGCAGCCTGAGCTTCGTGTTCAGTCCCCGCCGGGTGGGGTACCCCGGCCGGGTCGTCGTCACCCGCACGGCGCCGTGGTGGCGACGGCTGCTGTACCCGGCCGAGACCGAGCTCGAGACGGTGGCCTACGGCCCGCTCGACATCGACACCACCGAGTACGAGGGCATCGTCGGCACGCGGCGACGGCGGGACATCACGCTGTCGGCCGCGGTGGCCATGTCGGGCGCGGCGATCGCGCCGTCGATGGGCAAGATGACCCGGGCGCCCTACCGCTTCCTGCTGGCGCTGACGAACGTGCGCCTCGGCGTGTGGCTGCCCAACCCCGCCAACATGCCGGCGGGGTGCTCGTCCGACGACGGCGGCGGCGGGCGGCTGCCGGCCAACCCCCGCCAGGTGCGCCTGCTGTACGAGGTGATGGGCCGCCACCGGGTGCGCTCGAAGTTCCTGTACGTGACCGACGGGGGCCACATCGAGAACCTGGGCCTGCTCGAGCTGCTGCGGCGGCGGTGCACGACGATCGTGTGCCTCGACGCCGCCGGCGGGTCGACCACGCGGTTCTCGACGCTCGGCGAGGCGATCGCGCTGGCGGCATCCGAGCTGAACGTCACCGTCGAGATCGACCCCGCGGTGATGGGTGCGCAGACCGACGGCGTCAACGACTGCGACCACGTGACCGGCACGATCCACTACCCCGACGGCACCACAGGCACGCTGGTGTACGGCAAGGCACTGGTCACGGCGGGCTCGCCGTGGGACGTGCGGGCCTACGGCACCAAGGACCCGCAGTTCCCCGTCCATCCCACGACCGACCAGCTGTTCAGCGGCGAGACCTTCGACGCGTACCAGGCGCTCGGCCGGTGCGTCGGCCGGGCCTGCGCGGCCGCGGTCGCCGGTCCGCCGGACAGGGCGGCGCCCGAGGCTGCGGCACCGCAGCCCGTCCCCGCCGAGGCCCCCGCGCACGCCGGGGCCGACGCGTCGCCCGGCCCGCCGCTGTCCGGGGTGACCGACGTCCGCGTCCGCGACGTCGAGACCGCAGCATCGAAGCTGCCCTGACCGGCCCCGGGGCGCCCGCGCCGGTTCAGATCAGGGCAGGAGTTTGAAACGTCCGCCGGACATCGGGCGGACGACGCCGAAATGACGGTGATCGAGCGTCAGCACCTCACGCGTCTTCCACCGATCGGCGAGCACGACGATGGACGCATCCGCCACACCGATGTCCTGATCGCGGTAGCGCTCGACCAACACGCGTGCCGCGGCGAGCTCCTCGGTTCCGAGGCTCGCGAGCTCATACGCTCCCCCCGACAGCTCGTCCAGCACAGCCAGCTCTGCATCCACACCGATCCGGGTGGCCACCAGGTAGTCGAGCTCCGCAATGACGTACGGCGACACCACCAAGGCGTCCGTCGCCGAAACGACGACGTCACTCACGGCCGCATGGGCCGGTTCGCCGCGGTTGAAGAGGGCGAGCAGCCCGCTCGTGTCGGCGATGATCACCGTTCGCCGAACCCGCGCAGCAGATCGTGGGCTCGGTCGGCGAAGGGCTCGTCGCTGACGATGATGCCCGGCCGGGGTCGCGGCCGGGCGACGACGGCCGCGACCGCTTCGCGGATCACCTCCGCCTCGGCCACACCGCGCTGGCGCGCGGTGCGAGCGAGCGCCGCCTTGAGATCGTCCGGAAGGTAGACGGTGGTCTTCTGCACGGACGTATGGTACCAGCGGTGGCACCATCGCAGTGACAGCGCCCGCCGACCTGCCCCTGAGCCCCGGAGGCGCGCTCACAGACCGGCGGCTCCGGCGGCCAGCGCCTCGGACGAGTGCTCGAACGTCGTGACGTACGTGACGCCCATCTCGTCGCGCAGCCGGGCGAGCTGGGCGGTCAGCTCGTCCCGGGTGCCGAGCAGCAGGAAGGGGCTGTCGAGCAGCGGACCGAGGTCGTCGACCGTGCCGTGGGCGAAGTCGGCCGCCGCCTGCCGGCGATCGTCGGCGAGCCGCACCGCCTGCACGAGCACGGACAGCTCCAGGTCGGCGAACCGGTCGCCCGCGTGGCGGCGCACGTGGCCGATGCGGTCGGCCAGGCCGTCCCAGGTGAAGTGGCTCAGGTCGGTGTGGACCTGCCCGGTGCCGGCGGTGAAGCCGACGAGGCCCACGATGTCGGCCTGCTCGGCCGCCAGTTGCAGTACCCGGTCACCGTTGCCGCCGACCAGCACCGGCACGCGCTCCTGGGCTGCGGAGAAGCCCAGTTCGGCCCCGGCGAGCCGGTAGGCGCCATCGATGTCGACCCGCTCGCCGGCGAGCAGCCGCCGCACCGCCGGGACGGCCTCGACCATGCGGTCGACGCGCTCCGCTGGGCGGGCGTAGCCGATGCCGGCGGCCGCGAACTCGACCGCGGCGTGCCCGGCGCCGAACCCCAGCTCGAGCCGCCCGCCGGTCAAGACGTCGACGGCGGCCGCCTCGCGGGCGAGCAGGACCGGGTTCCAGAACTCGTTGTTGAGCACCTGGGTGCCGAACCGCAGCCGGGCGCTCACCTCGGCCGCGGCCACGAGCGAGGTCAGCGGGGCCACCCGGCCGATGTGGTCGGGGGTGAGCAACACATCGTGACCCTGCCCGTCGATGCGGCGCACCCGGTCACGCCACTCGCCCCGGGTGGCCGGCGGGCTCATGGCGACGATGCCGGTGCGGAAGGGACGGCCACGCCCGTGATCACTCGGGGCGCTCATGGCTCCGGCCTACCACGATCACCCGCCACGTGCGCTCCACCCCTCCGCCCCGAGGAGCAACCGGCCGGTGCGGCGGTCGGCGGTCGCCTCGGGAACCCATCGCCTCGGGAACCGCCGACCGACCGATCGCCATCGCCTCGGGAAACACGGGTGGCCCGTCGGGTGTCAGCGCCAGTTGTCGAGCAGGGCCTTGAGCAGCTCGTCGGACTGGTGGCTGGGCAGGATGCTGCCGCCGTCGACGATCACGTCCTGGCCGGTCAGGTAGGCGGCGTCCGCCGAGCACAGGAACGCCACGACACCCGCCACGTCGTCGACGCGGCCGATGCGCCCGAGCGGGATGCGTCGCTCGACGCGGGCGCGGAGCGTGTCGTCGTCGACGACCGCCCGGGTGAGCCGGGTGGCGATGTAGCCGGGCGAGACCGAGTTGACCCGCACGGCCGGGGCGTACTCGACGGCGGCCGTGCGCGTCAGCGCCACGACCCCGGCCTTGGCCGCGGCGTAGGGACCCTCGCCGCGGGTCGGGCGCGTGGCCGTCGTGCCGGCGATGTTGACGATGCTGGCGGGCACGCCGGCGTCGGCCGACGCCCGCAGCAGCGGGACGGCCGCCCGGATCCCGTGCCACACACCCGTCAGGTTGACGCCGACGAGCCGGGCCCACTCGTCGTCGTCGTAGCGGTCGAGAGGCTTGGCCGCCCCGAACCCCGCGTTGTTGACCAGGATCGACAGCCCGCCCAGCGCCGCGGCCGCCGCGGCGACGGCGTCCGTGAGCGCGCCTGCGTCGGCGACGTCGGCCGCCAGCTCCACGTGTCCCGACACCGGGCCGCCCGTGTCGAGGTCGACGTCCACGATGGCGACGCGGGCGCCGTCGGCGGCGAGCCGGTCGGCGACGGCCCGGCCGATGCCCCGCGCCCCGCCGGTGACGACGGCGGACTGTCCGCTCAGGTCGGGCACAGGGTCAGAAGCCCTGGAACCACTGGCCGGCGTTGACACCCAGCGCCTGCCCGGTGACCGGCTTCGACATGTCCGAGGCGAAGAACACCACCGCTTCGGCGATCTCGCTCGAGTGCGGCAGGTACCCCAGGGCCGTGTCGGCGGCGACCGCCTGGTACTGCTCGTCGGCGGTGATGCCCTTCTTCCTGGCCAGGTGCTCGAAGTACATCTCGACGCTGTCGCCCCAGATGTAGCCGGGGTGCACGCCGTTGACCCTCACGCCGTGGGCGCCCAACTCGGCGGCCAGGATCTTCGTGGCGGCCGCCAGCGCCGCCTTCGACGCGGTGTAGGCGCCGAAGTTGGGGCGGATTCGCACTGCCGACATCGAGTTGATCATCACGATCCGCCCGTCGCCCTGCTCGGCCATCTGCGCCGCCGCCACCTGGGTGAGCTGCACCGTGCCGAAGAAGTTGACGTCCATCGTCCGACGCCACCGGGCCAGGTCGGCGTCGAGGAAGGGCGTGTGGTCGCCGTCGTCGAAGGCGTTGTTCACCAGCACGTCGAGCCGCCCGAACGTCTCGACGATCCGGTCGACGACGGCCCGGCACCCGTCGGGCTCGGTGATGTCGAGCCGCAGGCCGAGCGCCTTGGCCCCCCGCCCCTCGACCTCGGCGGCCAGCGCCTGCACCTTGTCCTCGGTGCGCGCGGCCACCACGACGATCGCCCCCTCGCGGCCGAACGCGAGCGCCACGTCGCGTCCGAGCCCCGGACCGGCGCCCGACACGAGCGCCACCTTCCCCTCGAGCAGACCCACGCGCGCTCCCCTCCGGCCACCCGATCCGGTGCCCTGACCATCTGACGGATCGTCAGGTTAGTGCGGCCGGCGGGATCAGGACTCGCCGCCGCGCCGCTTGCGCCGGGCCCACAGCGCCTGGAGGGCCTGGCCCAGCAGCGCGCCGAGCACCAGGCTGAAGAGCAGCCCGAGCCACAGCCGCGCGGTCACGCTGAACACGAGGAGGTTCAGCTCGACCCGCTCGTTGTTCTGGGCCATGAACAGCACCGCCACCAGGACGGCGATGCCGGCCACGGCGAAGCGGGCGGCGCGGCGCTTGTCGATGCCCTCGCCGCCCTCTTCCAGGGGGACGTCACTGCGACCCGGGCTGTACGCCACAGGCGCAGCGTACCGGCCCGGCGAGGCCCGGTCAGCGACGTTCGTACCGGGGCTCGCGGTCGTCGGCCCGGGCCTGGCGGTGCTCCTGGAAGTCCTGCGAGGCCAGCACCATGGTCTGGCCCACCAGCTCGCGGCCGAGCGTGCCCCGCACGCCGGGGGCCGCCAGCGACTGGACGTGGTCGCGCACGAGCCGTACCACCAGCGGCGGGCGCTCGGCGATGCTGCGGGCCAGGTCGAGCGCCGCCTCGTCGAGGTCCTCGTCGGGCACCACCTGCGACACCAGCCCGAGGCGCAGCGCCTCGTCGCGCGTCGATGCGCCGTCCGGTGAGCGCCAGGTCGAGTGCCAGCGAGGCGCCGCCGATCTCGAACAGCTTGGCCACGCCCGCCGAGTCGGGGATCATCCCGTGGTCGATGGCCGGCAGGGCCATCTTGGCGCCCTCGCCCGCGACCCGGATGTCGCAGAGCAGCGCCCGTTCGAAGGACGTACCGAGCGACCAGCCCTTGAGGGCGCACACGATCGGCACCGGGAAGTCGTACAGCAACCGGGTGCCCCAGTGCCCACGCTCGAGCACCTCGAAGTCGCTGGCCCCGAAGCCGTGGTGTTGAGCGTGGCCGCGACCGTTCCCGTTGCCGTCCGGCTCGCCCGTGAGCTCGCCGATGTCGCGGCCCGTCGAGAACGACGGGCCGTTGCCCCGCCACACGACGACGCGCACGTCGCGGTCGGTGCGCAACAGGTCGAGGTAGCGGAAGAACAGAGCGTCCACCGCATCGCCCATCATGTTGTGCTTGTCGGGACGGTTGAGGCTGATGACAGCCACGCCGCCCTTCACCTCGAGCAGAACAGGATCGTCGTCCACGTCGACCTCCTCCCCCATCCGGCGGCGTTGTCGGGGAGATGCCACCAGCGGTTGCCCACCACGCTACGTCGTCAGCGGCGCGGTGTGGCGGGACTTCCCGCGATGTCAGGGCGAGGACGTCCCGCGTGTCAGGAGACGGGCTGGACGTTCTTCGCCTGCTCGCCCCGGCGACCGGGCGCCAACTCGAACCGCACCCGCTGGCCCGGCTCGAGCGTCTGGTCACGGCCGGACAGGGCCGAGACGTGCACGAAAACGTCGCCCCCGCCGCGGCGCGAGATGAAGCCGAAGCCCTTGTCGGGGTTGTAGCTCGACACGGTGCCGGCGACGGGGCGGTCGCCCCGGGCACGGTCGTCGCGGCGGTCGGGCCGCTCGGGCCGCCGGGAGCGGTCGCTGCCGTCGGGCCGGGACGCCCGGTCCTGCCGGTGGGCGCGCTCGCGCCGGCCGGGCCGTTCGCCACTGCGGGTGCGGGGGACCTCGGCCTCGGGCTCCGGCCGGGGAACGATCGCCTGCGCCTCGCCCAGGCGCTCGAGATCGGCGTCCTCGATGGGCTCGGTGCGGCCGACCTGGCGCTGCAGGGCCCGCATGGCGCGGTGGCCGTCGTCGACGACCAGCGAGACGACGATGCCGTCGGCTCCCGCCCGGCCCGTGCGGCCCGAGCGGTGGACGTAGTCCTTGGGGTCGTCCGGCATGTCGAAGTGCACGATGCAGGCAACATCGTCGACGTGGATGCCGCGGGCGGCCACGTCGGTCGCCACCAGCGCCGGCGCCCGGCCGGTGCTGAACTGCCGGAGCGCCTGGTCGCGCTGGGCCTGGCTGCGGCGCCCGTGGATGGGCACGGCCTTGACCCCGGCCTGGCCGAGCTGCTTGGCCACCCGGTCGGCACCGTGGCGGGTGCGGGTGAACACGATGGTCGACCCGACGCGGTTGATGATGTCGGCGGTCAGCGCCACCCGCTTCTCGCGGGGCGTCTTCCAGAACAGGTGGTCGACCACGGCACCGTCGTCGTCGGCTCCGGCCACCTCATGGCGCACCGGATCGCGCTGGTAGTGCTTGACCAGCTTGTCGACGTCGCCGTCGAGGGTGGCCGAGAACAGCAGTGTCTGACGCCGGTCGGGCGTCTCCTCGAGCAGGCGGCGCACGGCGGGCATGAAGCCCATGTCGGCCATGCGGTCGGCCTCGTCGAGGACCACCAGGTCGGCCTTGTCGAGCACCACGTCTCCGGTGCCCACCAGGTCTTCCAGGCGGCCCGGGCAGGCGACCACGGCGCTGACGCCGCGGGACAGCATCTTGCGCTGCGGCCCGTAGCCGACACCGCCGTAGATCGAGACGACGGCGCCGTGCTTGCGCTCGTCGATGAGGGCCGACAGCTCGCGCTGCACCTGGGCGGCCAGCTCGCGGGTGGGGACCAGCACCAGCGCCCGGGGGCGCCGGGGCGTGAGCGGGCCGGCGTTGGCGGCCTGCTGGGCGATGGCGAGGCCGAAGGCCAGGGTCTTGCCCGAGCCGGTGGGGGCCTTGCCGGCGACGTCGCGCCCGGCGAGGACGTCGGGCAGCGTGGCGGCCTGGATGGGGAACGGCTCGTTGATGCCGCGGCGGGCCAGGGTGGCGCACTGGTGCGCGGGCACGCCGAGGTCGGCGAACGAGGATGACATGAGACTCCTAGTCGAATGGCAGGCAGGCCGATTTCGAACAGGAATCTCGAAAGGGCCCCGTCGGCGATCTGTACCGACAGCTACCGGCGGGGGTGCCGGAAAGTGACCGGGTGACTCTAGCGGGGGAACGCGCGGTTTCGTCGCGATCTCACGCGGCCGGTTGTGGCGCCGGCTCGACGGCCACGTCGGTGAAGGTGGCGAAGCCGTTGGCGAAGGCGGTCACGTCGTCGGTGAAGCCCTCGCCGGTCGAGGCGCAGTCGGACGCCGCAAGCGGGTCACCGGCCGTGGCCGACGCCACGTCGACGCTGCCCCGGAGCTCGCCCGTGGTGCAGGTGGGCACGTTCAGGTTGACCACCGTGTCGGTCGGCAGCTCGCCGGCGACGATGGCCTCGCGGTTCTCGTCGAGCCAGGTGACCACGAGATCGGCCGCCGACGCGTAGTCGAGGGTGCCGCCCAGCCCCTGGCTGACGGCCAGCGCCGGGACCCCCAGGCGCAGCGCGGCGCGCGCGGCGCCCACCGTGCCGGACACGTCGACGAGCGGGCCCAGGTTCTGGCCCTCGTTGATGCCCGAGACCACGAGGTCGGGCGTGAGGCCCATGTCCTCGAAGGCCACCCGGATGGAGTCGGCGGGGAAGCCCTCGACGGCGGTCGCCTCGTAGCCGCCCGCGGTCTGCGCCGGCGACGAGGTGAGCGGGCCCTCAGTGGCGTTGCCGCCGGTGCCGCTCTGCTGGGCGGCCGGAGCGACGACGGTGACCTCGACACCCTCGACGGCGGTCAGCGCGGTGACCAGGGCGTCGATGCCCGCGGCGCCCACGCCGTCGTCGTTCGTCACGACGATCTGCAGGGCGTCGCCGTCGGCCGCCGCACCCTCGGGCGTCGCGGTCGTCGCTTCGGTGGTGGTGGTCGCGCGCTCACCCGACTGCGGGATGGTCGACTCGTCGTCTCCGCCTCCGCCGCACCCGGCGACGACCAGCGACGCGGCGAACGCCGCCGCGACGAGACGCATGCACGGTCGTGAATCCACTCGAGTTCCCCTTGTCGTCCGGCCAGTGAGCCGGTAGAGCATCGCGCGCCGGCTCATGCCGGCTCACATGCGCCGGGAGTGGCGCGGAGCCCGCCCGCCGCGGGCCGTACGCTGCCCATCCGCATGGCTCGATCGCGTCGGCCGTCACGGCACCTCTCGACCGCCGGGGCATCGTTGCTCAAGCGCGTGTTGCTCGGCCGGCCGCTCGCCAGCACCGAGGCCCACGAACAGCGCCTGCGCAAGCTCGTGGCGCTGCCCATCTTCTCGGCCGACGCCATCGCCTCCAGCGCGTTCGCCACCGAGGAGATCCTGCACGTCCTCGTGCCCGCCATCGGCATGGCGGCCATCGGTTACCTCGTGCCGATCAGCCTGGTGGTGGTGGCGCTGCTGGCCATCGTCGTCACCAGCTACCGGCAGACGATCTTCTCCTACCCCCACGGCGGCGGGTCCTACATCGTCAGCCGCGAGAACCTGGGCGTCGGGGCGTCGCTGGTGGCGGGAGCGTCGCTGCTGGTCGACTACGTGCTGACCGTCGCCGTCTCGATCGCCGCCGGCACGGCGGCCATCGTCTCGGCCGTCGCCCCGTTGCGCGACCACCGGGTCGGCGTGGCGGTGAGCCTGGTGGCGCTGCTGGCGCTGGCCAACCTGCGGGGCGTGCGCGAGTCGGGCCGGCTGTTCGCGCCGCCCACCTACGTCTACATCGTCATGCTGGGCGCGCTCATCGTCTACGGGCTCTACCGCACCGAGTTCGGCGGGCTGGGGCCCCTGCCCGTCGACGACGAGTCGCTGCAATCGTTCACCGGCGACCAGGCCCTGGCCGCCGGGGCCACCTGGTTCCTGCTCGCCCGTGCCTTCTCGTCGGGTGCCGTGGCGCTGTCGGGCGTCGAGGCAATCTCCAACGGCATCCCGGCGTTCCGGCCTCCCGAGTCGCGCAACGCGGCCATCACCCTCACCTGGACCGGCTCGATCCTGGCCACCTTGTTCTTCGGCGTGGCGCTGCTGACCTCGCAGCTGCGCCCCACGCTCTCGGAGGACCAGACCATCCTGTCGATCATGGGTCGGGCCGTGTTCGGCGATGGCCCCGTCTACTGGCTGTTGCAGGCGTCGACGGCGGCCATCCTCGTGCTCTCGGCCAACACCGCCTTCGCCGACTTCCCACGGCTGTCGTCGATCATCGCCCGCGACGGCTTCCTGCCCCGGCAGCTGTACTCCCGCGGCGACCGCCTGGTGTTCTCCAACGGCATCGTGGCGCTGGCGCTGGCGGCGGCCGGCCTGCTGGTGGCGTTCGGCGGCATCACCACCCAGCTCATCCCCCTGTTCGCCGTCGGCCTCTTCGCCTCGTTCACGCTGTCGCAGGCGGGCATGGTCGTGCACCACTGGCGCCTGCGCGAGCCGGCGTGGCGCCGGGGCCTGGCCATCAACGTGGTGGGGGCGGCGACCACGGCCATGGTCCTGGTGATCGTGATCGTGTCCAAGTTCACCGCGGGAGCGTGGATCCCGGTCGTCGTCATCCCGCTCATCGTCGCCACGTTCGTCGCCATCCACCGCCACTACTCCCGGCTCGAGCGCAACATCGCCCTGCCGCCCGGCGACGGCGCGGTCGAGCTGCGCCACACCGTGGTGGTGCTCGTCGGCCGGTTGCACCGGGGCGTGCCGGTGGCGGTGGCGTACGCCCGGTCGCTGCACCCAGAGCACCTCGTGGCGGTGACCGTGACCACCGACGACGTCGACGTCGACCGGGTGCGCGCCGAGTGGGCGTCGCACCGGTTCGAGGTGCCGCTCGAGGTCGTCGAGTCGCCGTACCGCGACCTGACCCAGCCCGTGATGGACTACCTCGACGAGCTCGACGCCCGCTGGGACGATGACACCATCACGGTGATCATCCCCGAGGTCGTGGTGCACCGCTGGTACCACCACCTGCTCCACAACCAGAGCGCGCTGGCGCTCAAGGCCCGCCTGCTCTATCGCGACAACACGGTGGTGACGTCGGTGCCCTGGCACTTCGACCCGGACGCGGCGGTCAACCCACCAGACCCCGCCCGGTCACGAGCGGCAGATCGAGCGCGGTGAGCAGCCCGGGTGGGGCCTCGACCACGGCGGCCACGCAGTTGACCAGCCGCATGGCCGTCGCCTTGAGCCCGGCCGTGTTGTGGTCGCCGTCCGTCCCCAGCATCTGGACGTCGACCGTGTAGTTGGGCTCGCCCGTCAGCACGACCCGATAGCCGCCGTGGCCGGTGGGTTGGGGCCAGTCGGGGGCCAGGTCGTCGCGCAGGCGGGTGACGTGCTCGAGCACGACCCGGGCCTGACCGCCCACCATGCCCCGCACCTCGAAGCGCATCGCCGCGGTCGTGCCCGCCTCGATGCGGCCCGCGGCCACGTCGAACGCCTCGGTCGCCGGCACCCGGTCGTGCCACTCGACGATCTCGTCCAGCGTGACGTCGAGCCCGGCCGCGAGCTGCGCGACGACGCTGCCCCACGCCGTCGTGAGGATGCCCGGCGACAGGATGAACGGCACCTCGTCGAGGGGCTGACCGAAGCCCATGATGTCGAACAGCACCGAGGGCTGGTCGTAGGTGGCGTAGTTGAGCACCTCCATGCAGCGCACCTCGTCGATGCGCTCGCAGATGCTCGTCATGCACGAGCGGCAGCCAGTCGTTGGCGAACCCGGGGTCGATGCCGTTGACCCACAGCGACACCCCGCCGGCGTCGGCCGCGTCGACGACGCCCTGGTACAGCTCGCGTCCGACTGCGCCCTCGGGGTGCTGCAGGAACACCGGGCTGGACGACACGACGTTGACGCCGGCCCGCAGGAACCGCTCGAGGTCGGCCAGCGCCTCGAAGAGTCGGTCGTCGGCCCAGGCCGTGTGCACGATGCAGTCGGGCTCGAGCGCCAGCAGGGCGTCGACGTCGTCGGTGGCGGCCACGCCCAGGTCGCGGCCGAGCCCGGCCAACCGGCCGGCGTCGACGCCGACCTTGTCGGGGTTGGAGACCCACACCCCCACCAGCTCGAGCTCCGGGCGGGCGTCGATGCCGATGATGGCGTGACGCCCCACATTGCCCGTGCTCCACTGCACGACTCGGTAGGTCTTGTTGTCCGCTCCTGGCCCTCGGCCGGCCCGCTCGCTCATGGCTCCCCCTCGGTGTCCACCCCGCCCGCGCCCGACTCGCCGGGCGACCTGACGAACCGTCAGGTTTGCAGAGAGCCCTGGGCCTGGTCCACCAGAGTGGCCGCCACCCGCTGGCGCGCCTGGCGCAGGTAGCGGAAGTAGGTGGCCCGGCTGACCGCCAGGCGGTCCATGGCCTGGTCGTGGGTGAGCGAATGCGTCGAGGTCCGCCAGCTCGACGACGCGGCGGAGCAGCTGGTCCTCCGCACCCGGCCCGAAGGCCGCGGCCACGGGGCCGTCGGTAGTGTCGGGCGATGGCCGAGGGGATGCTGCGGGTCGCGCAGCTCAACGCCGGGTCGCTGCTGGAGCCGGGGTGGGACGAGCGGCGCGAGGTGATCGTCGCGTGGCTCGAGCACCTGGCGCCCGACATCGTGTGCCTGCAGGAGATCTGGGAGGACGCCAGCGGGCAGAACACCGCCGGCTGGCTCGTCGACCACATGCCCCACACCGGCTGGCACTGGGCGTTCGGCGGCGACCGCTTCGACGCCGGCGTCTGGCCCGACCCGGACCTGCGGTTCGGCTCGGCCATCCTGTCCCGCTGGCCGATCGACGACCACGCCCACCACCGGCTGCCGTTCATCCCTGGCACCGACCCGATCGTCGAGCAGGTGCCGTGGGAGCTGCTCCACGTGCGCACCGCCGGGCTGGACGTCTTCTCCACCCACCTGGCGCCGGCACCCGAGCACGGGCTCCACCGGGCGCGCCAGGTTCTGGCGATCGACGATCACATCCGCCGCGTCCGGGGCGTCCTCGACACGGTCGTGCCGTTCGGCCCGCCCCGCGAGGCGATGCCCCCCGTGCTCTGCGGCGACTTCAACGCCGAGCCCGACAGCGACGAGATCAGGTTCCTCGGTGGCCTGACGTCGCTCGACGGCCGCACCACCCACTACCAGGACGCGTGGCGAGTCGCCGGAGACGGCCCGGGGTGGACGCAGAACTGGCGCGCCAACCCCATTGCCGCCGCGCTCAACGTGACCCGCAAGCGCATCGACTACGTGTTCGTCGGCGACCCGTTCCTGCGCCAGGGCGGGGCCGGCCGGGTGGTGGCGGCCGAGCTGGCGTTCGATGCCTCGCTCACCGGCCGCGTCGCCAGCGACCACACCGGCCTCGTCGTCGACGTCGTCTGGCCCCAGCGCCCGGCCTAAGCCCCCGCGTTCCCCCCGGGGGCGTTTCCCCGCAGATCTGGTCGCTGGAGCAGCCAGATCTGCGGGGAAAGTCTCAGGTCGGGCTGAGTGGGCGTCGCCGCGCGTCCCGCACGGCGACGACGACCTCGTGAGGCCGGTGCCAGACCTGCTCGTCGGTCACCTCGATCACGTCGAAGCCCGCCTCGCGCAGGGCCGCGAGGCGCCGGGCATCGTGCTCCTTGTCGACGAGCGACGAGTGGAAGGTCTCGCTCTGCACCTCCACGATCAGCGGACGCCGCTCGTCACGAAAGTCGACCCGGCCTACCCATCGGTCGTCGTCGCCCGAGTCGACCTGACGGCGCATGGGCGGTTCGCCCGCTCGCTCCAGGATGGTGGCGAAGCGGCGCTCGAGGTTGCTGGCCGGCGGTACGTAGTCGTCTCCCCGCGTGTCGAGCAGCTCACGCATGACGGACACTCCGTTGCGGCCCGACGCCGCCAGGTCGTCGAGCGTCCGGCGCAGCGAGCGGCCGGACAGCAGCCGGCGCCGCCACATGTTGTCGAGGGCGCTCGCCGCTCGGTCGGGATACGTCGAGCCGCAGAGCTGGAGGACGACCACCTCGGGACGCACCGTCGGGATGCCGTCGACCACCGTCACGTGACGGGCGCTCAGCCGGGCGATCTCGTGCATCACGCCAAGCTCTGACCGTCGACGGCGGCCCACAGGTCGCACGACGTGGGCGGGCAGGAGCCGATATCCGGGCACGCCCCACAGCGCCGCCGCCGTCGGCCCGCACCCGTAGGCACCCGGCGCGACATCGAGTACCGCTGCCAGAACCTGCTGCCGGTCGGTGGTCGGCGCTCCGGGCAGGCGCAACACCCGGTCGCTCACTCGGTCGAGACGTGAGCTCGCCACCGCGTGGCGGGCAGCGGACCGGGTCATCCCCGCTGCCTGCGTCTGCGCGACCAGCACGAGGGCGTGTTGCGAGCGTGCGACCTCGTAGACCTCGGACGGGATCCCCATGCGCACATGATCGCGTATGAACATGAAATGCATGGAAACTCCGCAACCCGCCGGACTTTTCCCGCAGATCTGGTCGTTGGAGCAGCCAGATCTGCGGGGAAAACGACGGGGTTGGGGGCCGGGTCAGGGCTCGTAGCCGGCGAGGACCAGGCGGGCGGCTGACTCGACCGCCTCGTAGACCTGGGCGATCGTCTTGCGGTCGTTCACCCACTCGATCATCGCCTGGTACCAGACCGCCCCGACGACGTCGAGGACCCGCCGGCGGTCGGCCGGGTCGAGGTCGGCGAGGGCGGTGCCCAGCGTGTCGTAGACCGATCCGCCCATCTGCGCGTAGCACTCGCTGGCGAACGGGTCGGTTGACGTGGCCGCCAGCATGAGCAGCCGGGCGAAGTTGGGTTGGCGCTGGTAGGCCCGCACGGCGCGGTGAAGGATCGCCACCAACCGGTCGGCCATCGTGCCACCGTTGGCGCCCGCGCCCGCCGTGCCCGCCGAGACTGCCGGCTGCCGCCCGTCGAGCGCCCGGGCCCACTCCAGCAACGCCGCCGCAGCCAGGTGGTCCCGCGACGAGAAGTAGCGATAGATGGTGCCGAGCGCCACGCCCGAGCGCTCCGCGACGTCCTTCATCCCCATGTCGTCGAGCCGCCCCGCGGCGACCAGCTCGATGACGGCGTCGAGCACACGGCGCCGCCGGTCGAGCTGGGCCGCCGTCATCGTGTCGGTCGCCTGCGGCGGCATGGGGATGCGGGCCATGGGTCTGCTACAGGCCGAGCACCCGCTCGGCGTTGTGGCGCAGGAACTTGGGCCACACGTCGTCCTTGAACCCGACGCCGGGCAGCTCGCCCAGGATGCGCTCGAGCGACAAGCCCATGGGGAAGTAGCCGGCGTACAGGATCTTGTCCGCGCCCCGGGTGTTGGCGTAGTCGACGATCGCCTTGGGGTAGTAGCGGGGCGCGAACGCGCTCGTCGAGTAGTGCAGGTTGGGCCACTTGAGCATGAGCTTCACGATCAGGTCGGCCCACGGCTCGCACCCGTGGCGGGTCACGAACACCAGGTCGGGGAAGTCGAAGCACACCTCGTCGATCAGCTCGACGTGCTGGCAGGCGAACTTGAGCCGGGGCCCGGGGATGCCGGCGCACACGAACACGGGGATGCCCAGCTCCGCGCACTTGGCGTAGATGGGATACATCTTCTTGTCGTTGATCGGCACCTGGGGGAACATCCCGGCGGGAAACATGCCGACGGCCTTGAGGCCCCACGTCTCGTACGCCTCGGTGATGGCGCGCACGGCCTGCATGCCCTCGTTGGCGTCGACCGAGATCGACGGGATGAACCGGTCGGGGTGCTCGCGCATCGCCCGGGCCCCGTCCTCGCCGTGCACGCCGATGAGGCCCTTCTCGATGCCCCACAGGTCCATCTCGCGGAGGGTCACGCCCACGCGGTCGACGCCGGCGCCGATCTTCTTGTCGGGGACGTCCTTGAACATGTACTCGACCGGGAACTCGAACTCCTCCTGCGACTCCTTGTCCTTGGTCTGCTGGGTGATGAAGGAGTAGAGCTTGCGCATGTCGGCCGCGGGGAAGCCGATCATCGTGTCGATGATGCCGATGTCGAAGGGCGGGTTCACTGGGTCTCCTGGCGGGGTCGGCGGTGAGTGGGCGATCAGACGGACGTGGTGGTGGGCACACGGGTGGCGGCCAGGGCCAGCCCGTTGTCGCGCATGATCGTGCGGACCTCGACAGGGTCGAAGCCGTGCAGGTCGTCGACGAACGAGACCGGCTCGGCCAGGCCCTCGGCGTGGGGCCAGTCCGACCCGAACAGCACGTGGTCGACGCCGATCGAATCGGCCAGGCCCCGGATGTCGTCCTCGTAGAACGGCGCCACCCACACATGGCGGCAGAACGTCTCGATGGGGTCGCCGGGGAAGGCGTCGGGGACCTGCTTGTAGAACTTGGTGAACCGGCGGAACAGTTCGGGCACCCAGGCCGAGCCGTTCTCGATGGTGGCCACCCGCAGGTTGGGGTGCTGGGCGAACACGCCGTGGATGACCAGCGCGCCCATCGTCTCGAGCATCGGCCGGTCGGTCGTCAGCAGCGTGCGGAACGGGTCGAAGCGGAAGGCCTCCATCTCGCCGCCAGCGCCCCAGTCGTCGGCGTAGCGGCCGTAGCCGCTGTCGCCCGAGTGGTAGCCGACGGTGATGCCGGCCTCGGCGGCCATGCTCCAGAACCGGTCGAACTCGGGGGCACCGGGCGACCGCCCGCCGCTGGCCGTGCGGATGGGCGCCGCCCGCAGGCACACGATGCGGACGCCGGCGTCGAGCACCCGGGCCAGCTCGGCCTCGGCCTGGACCGGGTCGGCGAGCGACAGCATGGCCGCGGCGAACAGCCGGTCCTGGTAGGCGTAGCCCCAGTCGTCCTCGAGCCAACGGTTGAACGCCCGGAAGCTGGCGTAGAGCGCGTCGGTGTCGTGGCTCAGCGCCTCCTCGATGCCGACGCCCAGGGTGGGGAAGAGGAAGGCGCCCGCGAGGCCCTGCTCGTCCATGCGAGCGATGCGGGCGTCGCGATCGCGGTACTCGGGCCGGTCCCCGATGCGCTCCAGGTCGCCGAACGCCGACCGGATGTCGCCCGACGGCTGCCTGCCTCGGAAGTACAGGTCGAGCGCGCCCGGGCGGGCGATGGGATCGAAGCTGGGGTTGGGGATGAAGCGGCAGATCCTGCCGCCGACGAGAAGCCGGTTGCGCCCGTCGACCTGCGCCCACTGCACTCCCCGCTTGCGGAACGCGGGATCGAGGTACCGCGTGAAGGCATCGGTGGCCTCGTAGTAGTGGTTGTCGGCATCGAACGCGGTGAAGCCCAGGGCGGTGGTGTCGAGCGCAGCCATGCCGCAATAATGAAATGCGGTTCTAGTTGATGTCAAGCTCTCCGGGCCCTCCATCGGGTAGACCCTGGGTGATGAGCAGCGAACCCGATGACACCGCCGACCCCACCCTCGAGCCCGACCGCGACAGCGCGACGATCGCCGGGCGCGTCGTCGTCGGCGTCGACGACTCGGAGCAGGCCGCCGCCGCACTGCGCTGGGCACTGACCGAGGGCGTGCTTCGCCAGGCCACGGTCGAGGTCGTCCACTCGTGGTCGCCGCCGCTCTCGGCGCTGCCCTTCGGCGCCACCCTGGTGATCCCCGTCGACGAGGCCGCCATCGACTCGGCCGCCCGCGCCTCGGTCGATGCCCTGGTCGACGCCGCGCTGGACGAAATGGACGAACAGCCGCCCGAGGTGCTGCGCACGATCCTGCCGGGCGGCCCAGCGGTCACCCTGGTCGAGGTGAGCGAGGGCGCCGACATGCTGGTCGTCGGGTCTCACGGCCGTACCGGGCTGTCGCGCTTCGTGCTGGGATCGGTGGCGATGGCCTGCGTGAACCACGCCCTCTGCCCCGTCGTCGTCATCCGGCTACCCCATCCCGAATGACTGTCCCGGTTTCCGGCGCGGGCGGGAATGGACCAGCGACGAGCTGTTCCAGCTGCTCGACGCATTCGCACACGACCTCGGCCGACCAGACGAGGGCTCCGGCTCGCGCCCCGCGCCATCGCCCACTCGCCCACCCCGCCCGGGCAGGCGATGACGCCGAGGCTCCGGCGCCTGCAGGGCGACCGCATCAGACCTTGGCGATGACGTTCTCGGCGAAGCGGCGCAGGGGATCGAGCTTGTCCTGGAGCGTCTCGGTGTCGGGCTCGCGCACGTAGGGGTAGCGGAAGCCGACGACCACGTCGGTCACGCCCATGTCCTCCAGGCGGCGCACGCCGTCGACCGAGAAGGCGTCCATGGAGATGACGTGCAGCTCGAACGGCTCGTCGGCCCGGCCGGCCTTGCGGCGCAGCTCGGCCAGGCGGTCGAGCAGGCCGGGCAGGTCGGCGGGGTCGCCGCCGCCGTGCACCCAGCCGTCGCCCAGCGTGGCTGCCCGACGCAGCGCCCGGTCCGCGTGGCCGCCAACCAGGATGGGGATGGGCTCGGTGGGCACGGGGCAGAGCTTCATGCGCTCGACGTCGATCAGCTCGCCGTGGTGCTCGAACCACCCGCCGGCGGTCAGCCCCCGCACGATCGCGATCGTCTCGTCGAGCCGGGCGCCGCGCTTCTCCCACGGTTGGCCGAGGGCGACGAAGTCCTCGGGCCACGGGCTGATGCCGACCCCCAGGCGCAGGCGGTTGCCCGACAGGACAGCCACGCTCGCCGCCTGCTTGGCCAGCAGCACCGCGGGACGGACGGGCGCCTTGAGCACGAACGTCGTGAACCGGATGCGCTCGGTCGTCGCCGCCAGCCAGGGGATGAGGGCGAAGGGCTCGATGATCGGCTTGTCCTCGAGGAAGTGGCGGTCGCCGTCGGCCGTGTAGGGGTAGCGGGCGTCGGACTGCGCCGGGAAGATCAGGCTGTCGGGCACCGAGAACGAGTCGTAGCCCGCCTCCTCCGCCGCCCGGGCCAGGGGGGCCAGGAACGTCGGGTCGCAGAAGGTCTCGGCGTAGGTGAAGCGCATAGGTAGAACGTGTTCTACCAGCTGCGGACCGGACACACCCGGGGCGGCGCTAGCGTCGGCGGTCGTGCGGACCAGCAGAAGGCGCAAGCTCGACATGGGCCTGATCGCAGGCGGCAGCCTTGTCGTCGGCGCGGTCGCGTTCGTCGGCGGGGTCGCCGGCAACACCGAGCGCGTCAGTCGCTACTGGGCCGCGGCCGAGGTGAGTGACGACGGGTCGGCCCAGGTCACCGAGGTGATCGACTACAACTTCGGCATCTCCACCGACAGGCACGGCATCTTCCGCGTCATCCCGGGGCTCACGGTGACCACGCCTGTCTCGGTCTCGTCGCCCGACGCCCCCGCCGGCACCGAGATCACCTCCGAGTCCGACGGCATCCGCATCAGGGTCGGCGATCCGAACACGACCGTGTCGGGCCGCCATCGCTACCAGATCGACTACGACCTGCCCGGTGTCCGCCGGGGCGACACCGTCGACTGGGAGGCCGTCGGCTTCGACTGGGACGTGGGCATGGACGAGGTCGAGGTGCACCTCGTCACGCCGTTCGAGCTGGACGGCGCGCAGTGCGACCAGGGGCCGGCCGGCTCGTCCGACCCGTGCACGATCGAGCAGGTCGAGCCCGGCCACGTGGTGGCGACGGTCGACAGCCTGGGCGCCAACGAGGGCGTGTCGATCGAGGGCCAGGTCGGTGCGGCGCTCACCAGTCCGCCGGCCGTGCCCACCCCGCCGGCCGGCGCGCCCGACGACCCCGGCACCGGTCTGCTGCCCCCGGCCGGCACCGCGGCCGCCGCCGCCGCTCTCGTCGCCGTGCCGACCACGCTGGTCGTGCGCCGCGCCGGTCGCGAGCGTGTCGCTCCCGGTGGCGCCGCCGATGCCGCCTTCGCAGGGGGACCGCCGGTCGGCGGCTCGAGCCCGTGGCCGACCGCGCCGCCGGTCCCACCGCCGCCCGCCCTCCCCGGCGCCGACGTCGCGACCGCCCCCGCCCCCTCGCCCGCTGCGGTCGCACCCGAGCCCACCCCTCCCGTGTCGAGCTGGACACCGCCGGACACCGGGTACTCCGCCTCGGAGATCAGGGTCGACGCGGCCGAGCTGGCGCAGATGGCGACCACCGAGTTCGCGCCCCCGTCGGGCATCTCGCCTGCGCAGGGCGGCATCGTGCTCCACGAGGAGGTGCGCAACGAGCACAAGGTGGCGTGGCTCATCCAGGCCGCCGTCGACGGCGTGATCGACCTCGACGACGGCACCGGCGAGGGTGCCCGCCCCGGCGCCGGGACCACCATCCGCCGCATCGCCGGCGCCCCGGCCTCCGCGGAGCAGCAGGAGGTGTTCAGCCGCATGTTCGTCAACGACCCGGTCATCGACCTGGGCAGCTACGACAAGCACTTCGCCTCCGGGTGGAGCCTGGTCGGCAGCAGGCTCGACGACTGGCGCCGGACCTCCGGGTTGTGGGACACCCGCGCCGACAGTCGGCGCGTGTCGGTTCGGGTCATCGGCATCGTCGCGGCGATCGCCGGCGCCATCGCCGCCGCGGCGGGCGGCGCCTTCGCCGCCCGCAACGGGGCGCCGTGGCTCGCGCTGGCGGCGCTGGGCGGGGCGATCGCCGGTGCCGGCGTGGCCGCCGCCGCCGGCGCCTGGGAGCTGCACGTGCGCACGGCGGCCGGGTCGGCGCTGTGGCTGCGGGTCGAGTCGTTCCGCCGGTTCCTGGCCGGGTCCGAGGCCTACCACGCGGAGGAGGCCGCCAAGCGGGGCGTGCTGCGCGAGTACACC
The DNA here is from genome assembly GCA_963735395.1 of uncultured Acidimicrobiales bacterium. GTDB lineage: Bacteria > Actinomycetota > Acidimicrobiia > Acidimicrobiales > VFJN01 > ZC4RG19. Next base: position 318,713 of record CAVTKV010000009.1, read on the forward strand.
GCGTGGGCCCTGGCGCTCGGCGAGATCAACCGGTGGTCGCAGGCAGTCCGCGCCTCGACGATCGCGCCGGAGGTCGCCGGCGTGCACTACGCCTACATGGCGCCACTGCTCCTGGCGTCGACCATGTCGACTGCCACGGCACCGTCGTCGAGCGGCAGCGGCGTCGGAGGCGGCTTCGGCGGCGGCTCGGTGGGCGGCGGCGCCGGTGGCGGTGGCGGCGGCAGCTGGTAGACGCGCCGATGCCCCCTCCGGCGGGTGGAGGGGGCACCGACAGCCCGGTGGCGGGTGGGGGTTGGAGTCACCGGGCCGAGCTCGCCACCGACCTCGCTGGGACGTCGGTCGGTGGCGGCGAAGCCTGTGGCGATCGTCACTCGGTATTCCTGGTCGTGCCGCCCCTGCGGGGCGTCACTCGGTGGCGATCGCCTTCAGCACGTCGAGCTTGGCGGCCCGGCGGGCCGGACGGACCGACGCCACCACCCCCGCCAGCGCACCGATCACCAGCACCACCGCCAGCGACCCCGTCGGGACGGCGAAGGCGGTGAAGCCCTCGTCGGCAAGCGCCTCGACCATCGCCCAGCCCAGGAACAACCCCAGGCCGACGCCGCCGACCGTGCCGAACAGCGCCACGGTGAGCGCCTCGCCCCGCACCATCGCCCGCAGCTGACGGCGGGTCTGGCCCACCGCCCGCAGCAGGCCCAGCTCGCGGGTCCGCTCGTGCACCGACAGCGACAGCGTGTTGGCGATGCCCATGAGGGCGATGATGATCGCCAGCAGCAGCATCACGTAGACGATGTTGAGCATCTGGTCGACCTGGCCGGCCACCGAGTCGGTGTACTCGGCGTTGGTCTGCACGTCGGGCGACCCGAAGCGGTCGGCCACCTGCTGCACCGCCAGCTCGCCGTCGGCCTCGGACACGCCGTCGGCCAGGGCGATCATCACGGCGAAGTCGCTGGGCTGCGCCGTGTGGGACACGAAGGCGTCCCGGTGCAGGATGACCGGGCCCATCAGGTCCTCCTCGGCGTAGATGGCGCCGACCGTCGGCTCCTCGGTCACGCCGTCGGCGTAGGCCACCGACACCGGGTCGCCCAGGGCCAGACCGTGATCCTCGGTGTAGTCCTCGGACACCGCCACCTGGTCGACGCCCATGTCGGCGAACGAGCCCTGTGACAGCCCGACGTCCATGACCGATTCGATCGTGGTGGGGTCGAACGTCGTCGCGAGCTCGTCGTCGCCGTCGATGCGCACCGGAGCGTTGCCCGCGGCGGCCACGGCCGCCACCTCGGGGAGGTCGGCGACGGCGGGGGCCAGGTCGGTGCTCAGGCCGGCGAGCCCGAACCCGTCGCTGATGACCACCAGGTCGCCGGCGAACTGCTCGTCCACGGTGTCGTTGATCGACTGCTTGATGGACGCGGCGACCACCGTGAACAGCGAGACCACGGCGACGCCGATCATCAGCGCCGAAGCCGTGCTCGCCGTGCGGCGGGGGTTGCGCATCGAGTTGCGGCGGGCCAGCGTGCCGCTCATGCCCGAGCGTGCGGCCTGCGGGGCGCCGAGGGCGGCGGCCGCCGGCCGGGCCACGACCGGGCCCAGCATGACGACGCCGACCAGGGTTCCGAGGGCCCCGAGCCCGGTCAGCGACAGCTCGCCACCGGTGGCACCGCTGATGGCGGCGGCCACACCGGCCGCCGTCACGACCGCACCGGCGATGCCGCGAGCCCACGAGGCGGCCGACCGGTCGACGGCCACGTCGCGCAGCGCGGCCAGCGGCGCGATCCGCGACGCCCGGATGGCGGGCGCCAGGCTCGCCACCAGTGTGACGATCACACCGACGGCCACTGCGGTGACGACGGTGCTGGTGCCCAGCACCAGCGACGAAGCCGGCATGGTCATGCCCATCGCGCCCATGAGGGCCAGCAGGCCGGACGCCAGGCCCATGCCGACGGCGATGCCGCCCAGCGAGGCCAGCACGCCGACGAGCAGCGCCTCGACCGTGATCGACCGCAGCACCTGGCCCCGCGAGGCGCCGAGCGCCCGCAGCAACGCGGACTCCCGGGTGCGCTGGGCCACCAGGATCGAGAAGGTGTTGTAGATGCTGAACGTGGCCACCACCAGGGCGACGCCCGCGAACACCAGCAGGAAGGTCTCGAAGAACCCGAGGAAGTCGCTCCTGGATGCCGTCCTCCATCTCGGCGGTGAGCTCGGCGCCGGTCAGGCTCTCGACGCCGTCGGGGAGCACGGCGTCGATGCGATTGACCAGCTCGTCCTGGTTCACCCCGGGCTCGGCGGTCACGACGATGCTCGACGCCTGGCCGGGCTCGGCCATGAGCACCTGCTCCGCGAAGTCCTCGGTGAAGGCCGCGTAGGTCAGGGGGCCCTGGCTGTCGGAGCTGCCGAACGTGGCCAGGCCGACGACGGTCACGTCGATGGGGTCGGGAGTGCGCACCGTGGTGGTGTCGCCGACCGCCAGGTCGCCCTGTTCGGCGGCCGCCTTGTCGATGACGACCTCGCCCGGGGCCTCGGGTGGCCGGCCCTCGGCCAGGTCGTAGGGGTTGAGCTTGTCGTCGGTGACCCAGTTGCCGGCCACCGTCGGCGGGCCGTTGCCGCCGATGGGGTCGCCGTCGGCGCCGACGATGCGGCCGGTGCCCTCGATGCGGGGCGCGACCGCGGCCACGCCGTCGACGGCGGCGATCTCGTCGACCAGCGACCGGTCGACCAGGCCGCGCTCCGCGAAGTCGTCCTCGCCGACCTCGACGCTCGAGCGCACCATGGCGTCGGTGCCGGCATTGGCCTCGGTGAACATGTCGCCGAAGCCCTCGGTCATCGTGTCGCCGAGCACCAGCGTGCCCGACAGGAAGGCCACGCCCAGCAGCACGGCCGAGCAGGTGGCGAGCAGACGCCGCTTGTGGGCGTTGATCGACTTGAGGGTGGTTCTCCACATGACGATCAGCTCCCCAGAACCTTCAGCTTTTCGAGCACGAGTTCGGCGGTCGGGGCCGACATGTGGTCGACGATGCGGCCGTCGGCCAGGAACACCACGGCATCCGCGTAGGCCGGCGGCGCCGGGGTCGTGGGTGACCATCACGATGGTCTGGCCCATCTCGTCGACGGCCCGCCGCATGAAGTCCAGGATCTCGGCCCCGCTGCGCGAGTCGAGGTTGCCGGTGGGCTCGTCCGCGAAGATCACCTCGGGCCGGCTGGCCAGCGCCCGGGCCACGGCCACGCGCTGCTGCTGGCCGCCCGACAGCTCGGACGGGCGGTGCTTCAGGCGGGGCGCCAGGCCGACGGTCTCGATCACCTTGTCGAACCAGCCCTTGTCCGGCTTCCGGCCGGCGAGGTCGAGGGGGAGGGTGATGTTCTCGCGGGCCGACAGCATCGGCAGCAGGTTGAACGCCTGGAAGACGAACCCGACGCGGTCGCGCCGCAGCCGGGTCAGCTGCTTCTCCGACAGCGTGGCCAGGTCGACGTCGCCCACGAACACCTGGCCGCTCGTCAGCGTGTCGAGCCCCGCCAGGCAGTGCATGAGCGTCGACTTGCCCGAGCCGGACGGGCCCATGATGGCCGTGAACCGCCCGGCGGGGATCGCCATGGTCACGTCATCGAGGGCCCGGACGGCGGTGTCGCCCTTGCCGTAGACCTTGGTCGCGGCCGCGGCTCGTACCGCGGCGAGGGGAGCGTCTGACGTGCCCCACCCGGCCGCCTCTCTCGTCATCACGTCGTGTGCAGTCATGGGTTCGACGGTAAAGACGGGCGCTCGCAGGATGAATGGAGCGGTCCGGCGTCTGCGGGGTGGGGACAACCCCACCCCGTGCCGGTGGCAAGCCCGACTGTGTCGCGTCGCCCGCTACGACACGGCCTCGACGATGCGCAGATCACGCTCCGCGCCGTCGCCGAGCGCCCGCAGCGCGTCCTGGTACGCGGGGCTGTGGTAGGTGGCGACGGCCTGCTCGACGCTGTCGAACTCGATGAGCACCGTGCGCTCGATCGCGCCCGACTCGAACGCCGCCGACGGCAGCCCCCGGGCGAGGAAGCGGCCACCCGAGGCCCGCATCGCCGGCCCGGCGAGCTCGATGTAGGCGGCGAGCTTGTCGGCATCGCTCACAGAGCGGAAGGTGTTGATCCAGTACGCCTTGGCCATCCACCCAGCCTCGCCGCTGCGCAGGCCGAAACCTCGGCCCCCATCGCCACGGGCGGCCGTCTGCGGTAGAACGTCGGGCGCGGGCAACCCGCTGCCGCCGGCACGATCCGGCAGGAGGACCAGTCGCCATGGGCTTCATGGACAAGGTCAGGGGCATGTTCGGGCAACACGCCGACCAGATCGAGGGCGGCATCGACAAGGCCGGTGACACCATCGACGACAAGACCGGCGACAAGTACGCCGACACGGTCGACAAGGGCCAGGACGCCGCCAAGGACACCCTCGGCAAGATCACGGGCGAGGGCGACGCCCAGCAGTAACGTCGGCGCGCGCTCTACGGCGTGGCGTAGGTGATGGTGATGCTGCCCTGGTCGGCCTTGACGGCGATCGACCGGTCGCTGCTCGGGTCCTGCCGGATGCGGTCGCTGACCGCGCCCTGGTCGGCTTCGGTCACGGTGGCGTAGGCGACGCCCTCGTCGTCGGGCAGCACGATGTCGACCCGGCCCTGGTCGGCCTCGGCGACGATCTCGCGCGGCGACTCCGCGAACTCGAGCGTCAGGCGCCCCTGGTTGGCGCTGGCGTTCACGCGCTCGGTGGTGAGGTCGGTGCCTTCGAGGCGCCCCTGGTTGGCCGACACGGTGATGTCGCCGCCCACCCGGGCGAGCTCGATAGCCGACGCGGTGCTGTGCGCCACCAGTCCTCCCGCCACGTCGGACACCGTCACGCTCTCGAGCCCGTCGACGTTGACGAACAGGTCGGCCGGCACCTCGACGGTGTAGTCGACGCTGCACCACTCCGAGCCGAACAGCGGGCAGCTTCCCTCGACGTACAGCGTGCCGTCTCGCTCGGAGATCTCGTGGCCGGTGGCGCGCAGTCCGTCGCTGATGCGGGCGTGCACCGTCACCGTGTCGGCGTCGTCGACGCCCACGATCGTCACCGAGCCGGCGTCGTTCTGGACGGAGAGGCCGTCCAGCGCCGCGGCCTCCACCTCGGTGACCTCGGTGCGTTCCTCGTGCGCGAGCGCGCTGGCCGCCTGAATGGTGCCGAGGGCGAGCAGCGGCACCGCCACGAGGCAGGCGACGACGAGCCACGTGCGCCGGATGCCCCGGCCCCGCAGCAGCCGGGCGCCCCAGGCCGACACCCGGTCGGCGGTGTCGGTCGCTCGCTCGATGGCTCGTTCGATGGATCGTCGCATCGGGTACCGCCTCAACTGTCCAGCCACCGCAGCACGGCGAGCACGCGGCGGTGGTCGTGCTCCGTGGGCGGCAGGTCCAACTTGGTGAAGATGTTGCTGACGTGCTTCTCGACCGCCCCGTCGCTGACCACCAGCTCCCGGGCGATGGCGGCGTTGGTGCGCCCCTCGGCCATGAGGCCCAGCACCTCGCGCTCGCGCGGCGACAGGCGATCGAGTGGGTCGCGACGACGGGTGCGGGCCAGCAGCTGCGCCACCACCTCGGGATCGAGGGCGGTGCCCCCCTCGCCCACCCGGCGCACGCCGGACAGGAAGTCGGAGACGTCCGCGATCCGGTCCTTGAGCAGGTAGCCCAGCCCGGTGGTGTCGTTGGCCAGCAACTCGCTGGCGTAGGTCTCCTCGACGTACTGCGACAGCACGAGGATGCCGATCTTGGGCCAGCGGGCCCGGATCTGCAGGGCGGCGCGCAGGCCGTCGTCGGTGAAGGTGGGCGGCATGCGCACGTCGACCACCGCCAGGTCGGGCTGGTGGCGCTCGACCACCGTCAGCAGGTCGACGGCGTTGTCGACGGTGGCGACGACCTCCTCGCCCGCGTCGACGAGCAGGCCGGTCAGGCCGGCCCGGAGCAGGACGGAGTCTTCGGCGATCACGATGCGCATGGCACATCCACTAGCAGGGTCGTCGGCCCGCCCGGGGGACTCACCAGGTGCATCGAGCCGCCCAGCGCGGTGACCCGGTCGCGCAGGCCCCGCAGCCCGGAGCCGCCGGCGGGGTCGGCGCCGCCCACGCCGTCGTCGCGCACCTCGACCACCAGGCGATCGCCGGCCCGCGCGATGTTCACGGCGGCCCGGGTGGCGTGGGCGTGGCGGGCGACGTTGGTGAGCGCCTCGGTCACCACGAAGTACGCGGTGCTCTCGACGACGGCCGGGGGACGCTCGGCCACCTCGACGTTCAGGGTGACGGGCACCGGGGACCGGGCCACCACGGCCGACAGGGCGGCGTCGAGCCCGCGGTCCTCCAGGATGACCGGATGGATGCCGCGCACCAGGTCGCGGATCTCCTTGAGGGCCGCCTTGGCCTCCTCGTGGGCGTCGGCCACCAGCTGGCGACCGCCTTCGGGGTCGGCCTCCATCCGCTCGCGGGCGGTGCCCAACCCCATGGCCAGCGCCACCAGCCGCTGCTGAGCACCGTCGTGCAGGTCGCGCTCGATGCGCCGCCGCTCGGCCTCGGCACTGTCGACCGCCGCGGCCCGGCTGGTCTCGAGGCGGGTCACCTGCTCTCCCAGGTCGTCGCGGCGGCGAGGGGCCAGCAGCCAGCGGGCGGTGGCCAGGTCCAGGCGGGCCAGGGCCCTCGTCACCCAGGGGGCGACGAGCAGTAGGCCGGCCAACCCGACCAGCGCGGTCGCCGCGGCGGCGGGCCCTTGCGACACCTCGAACAGCCAGAACTTGGCGGTGTCGCCGGGCAGCGCCGACACGTACAGCGGGAGCAGCAGCAGCGCCGCCGAGCCACACCACACGACGGCAGCCACCAGGTACGTCAGCACGCTGCGGGGCAGGGCCAGCAGGTGGTAGGCGATCTCGCGCCAGCGGTCGCGCGAGCGCACCCGCTCGACCAGCCGGCGCCACGGCCCGCGCGAGCGCAGCGGGGGCACCGGGTCGGCGATGGTCTCGCCGAGCAGCGCGGCGATGCGGGAGCGCTCGAGCGCGGCCATGCCACGTGAGGCGACGAACAGGCCCCACGCGACCGGCAACGCCAGCGGGAACGTGATGAGTAGGGCGACGGATGTCGCCAGCAGGCTGACGGTCACGGCGAACGCGACGACACCCACCAGGATGTCGAGCATGACGTGGGTCAGCGACCACCACGTGGTCGAGTCTCGCCACGGCCGGAGCAGATCGCGGATCACACGGTCAACCGTAAGCATCCGAGCTCGTGGCAACCATGGAGCGACCGGGAATCGTGCGGGTGGGGTTGTCCCTACCTGGCCGCCCGGTCGCCGGGGTCATTGCAGGCTGGAGCGACCGTCCGTTCCCCACCAGCTGGCGGTGAGCTTCAGCTCCGGCGACCGGGGCTCGATCTCCTCGAAGACGCGCCGGTAGCCGGTGTGGGCGATGCGCCACGCGCTGCCGACCTTGGCGTAGCGGTCGTCGTAGAACGAGGCGCCCCGCACGGTCAGGCCCAGCGCTCCCAGCACCACGACGTCGTCGAGCGCCCACACACCGGTGGCCGTGTCGGGGCCGGTGAGGGTGATCTCGGGCTGGTGCACCTTGTGGCTGGTCAGCATCGACTCGTCGGCCATCGATCCCGTGAGGAACTCCATGATCGCCGGCCGCCCGGCGAGCGTCGTGGCCCCGCCCCCGTAGGACGCGGTGGCGTCGTCGGTGAACAGCTGGCCCAGCTCGTCCCACCGCTTGGTGTCGATGAACCGCACGTAGCGGTACTTGAGCTGGTGGATCTGCTCGATCTCGACGAGGTCGTCCGGCGTCATGGGGCCGTCGTCTAGCACGTCGAGAGGTACCACGCCCGCGGTAGCGGTGGACACGCCCCGGGGACGATGACGGTGGGCACGCCGCGCCGTACCGTGCGGGTCGTGACCGCTGTCCGCCGACCCGCGCCTACGTTCGCGCTGCCCGCCTGGGCGCGCGTCGTCGGCCCGGCGATACTGGCCGCGGTCGTGCAGGTCGGCATCACCTCGGTGGCCGGCGGGCACCAGCCCGAGGCGCGCTCGCTCGACGCCGTCGGCATCGCACTGCTGCTGGCCGGGCCCGCGGCGTTGCTGCTCCGCCGCCGGCAGCCGGCACTGACGCTCGGGCTGACCTTCGTTCCCACGATGGCCTACTGGTTGACCGACTACCCCCGCGGGCCAGTCTTCGTGTCCCTGCTGATCGCCTTCGTCACCGTGGTCATGCGGGGGTACCGGGCGCTCGCCTGGGCCAGCCTCGGCCTCGGCTATGTGCTCACTGCCTGGGTCAGGCCCTACATCGCCCACGACGGGTCCTGGCCGGACTGGGGGATGGCGGCCGCCTTCGCCGCCTGGCTGCTGTTCCTGGGCGCCTTCACCGAGCTGGCGCGCAGTTGGGTCGAGCGCTCGGCCGAGCGGTCCCGCGCCCGGGAGGAGGAGTCGCGCCGCCGCGCCAGCGAGGAGCGGCTGCGCATCGCCCGCGAGCTGCACGACGTGCTGGCCCACAACATCTCCCTCATCAACGTGCGCGCCGGCGTGGCGCTGCACCTGGTCGACGAGCGGCCCGACCGCATCGACGCCGACCAGGTGCGCCCCGCGCTGGCGGCGATCAAGGACGCCAGCAAGGACGCCCTCGGCGAGCTGCGCTCCGTGCTCGATGTGCTGCGCCACGGCGAAGGCGGGGCCGCGCCCCTGGCGCCGACCGCGGGCCTGGACGACCTGGACGCGCTCGCCGAGCGGGCGCGGGGCACGGGCCTCGACGTGCGGGTCGAACGGCTGAACGGCACGGGTGCAGCGGTCTCACCCGCCGACGTGACGGACGATCTTCCGGCCGGCGTCGACCTCGCCGCGTTCCGCGTCGCCCAGGAGGCGCTGACCAACGTGGTGCGGCACGCCGAGGCGACCTACGCCACGGTGCGGTTGCGGCGCACCGACGACGAGCTGGAGGTGCAGGTGGACGACGACGGACGCGGCGCGACCGCCCCGGCGCATCCCCCGCCCGCCGGCGCAGGCCGCGGCATCACCGGCATGCGCGAGCGGGCGCTGGCGTTGGGCGGCACGCTCGAGGCGGGGCCCCGGCCCGGCCGCGGGTACCGGGTCCGCGCCCGCTACCCCCTGCGGGAGGACGCATGATCCGGGTGCTGCTGGCCGACGACCAGGCGCTGGTGCGTGCCGGGTTCCGGGCCCTGCTCGACGCGCAGGACGACATCGAGGTCGTGGGCGAGGCCGGCGACGGCGACGAGGCGGTGGCCATGGCCCGCCGGTTCGGCCCCGACGTGGTCCTGATGGACATCCGCATGCCCGGCACCGACGGCCTGGCGGCCACCCGCGCCATCGTCGGCGACGACCGCCTGGCGGGCGTGCGCATCGTGATCCTCACCACGTTCGAGCTGGACGAGTACGTGTTCGAGGCGATCCGGTCGGGGGCGAGCGGGTTCCTGGTCAAGGACACCGAGCCCGTCGAGCTGCTGCGGGCGGTGCGTGCGGTGGCCAACGGCGACGCGCTGCTGTCGCCAGGCGTGACGCGCCGGCTCATCGGCGCGTTCGCCACCCAGACCCGCGAGCCCCGGCGCACGCCCGCGCTCGACCTGCTGACCGAGCGCGAGCGCGAGGTGATGGGGCTGGTCGCCGAGGGACTGTCGAACGACGAGATCGCCGAGCGGCTGTACGTCAGCCCGATGACGGCGAAGACCCACGTCAGCCGGGCGATGACCAAGCTCGCCGCTCGCGACCGGGCCCAGCTCGTGGTCTTCGCCTACGAGTCCGGTCTCGTCCGCCCCGGCTGGTCCGATTGACGCCTGCGGCCCTCGAGGGCCGGCCCCGGAGCCCCGACGACCGCCGAGGGACGGCCATGGCCGGGGAGATGGGCGAGGCAACAGTCCGGACGTACGTCGCCGGTGGTACGCCGGAAGCATCCCCCGGGAGGACGACCGAGCGTGCCGGCGGGCAGACGATCGGGACATGTTCAGCACACTGCTAGCCCATCACGACGGGTGGGGCGGCGGGCCCGGCCCGTGGATCTTCATCCCGTTCACCTTCTTCTTCCTCTGGGTCGCCGTCATCGCCTTCGCGGTGTTCCGCTTCCGCCGGGGCGGCGGCCCGCCGTGGGCCCGACACAACGGCCAGTCGGTCCTGGCCGAGCGCTACGCCCGCGGCGACATCACCGCGGACGAGTACCGCGAGCGCCGCGACGTCCTGCGGGAGGAGAACCGATGAGCGCCCCGACGCCCACTCCCACCCGCCTCGACGGGTCGCCTGTCGCCGTCGGCGGCTCCGCCGCCCGAGCCGTCGACGCCACCAAGGTCTACGGCGAGGGCCCCACGGCCGTCGTTGCCCTCGACGAGGTCGTCGGTCGACCTCGAGGCCGGGCGGTTCACCGCCATCATGGGCCCGTCGGGTTCGGGCAAGTCGACGCTCATGCACTGCGTCGCCGGGCTCGACACCCTCACCGAGGGCCAGGTGTTCATCGGTGACGTCGACCTGAGCACGCTGTCCGACAAGGAGCTGACCCTGCTGCGGCGTGACCGCATCGGGTTCGTGTTCCAGGCGTTCAACCTCGTCCCCACCCTGACGGCCCGCGAGAACATCGTGCTGCCCGACCGGCTCGCCGGCCGCCAGCCGAGGGCCGACTGGTTCGACGAGGTCGTGCGCACGGTCGGCCTGGGTGACCGCCTGTCGCACCGCCCGTCCGAGCTGTCCGGCGGCCAGCAGCAGCGGGTCGCCGTGGCCCGGGCGTTGGCCGGGCAACCCGACATCGTCTTCGCCGACGAGCCCACCGGCAACCTCGACTCGCGCAGCGGGGCCGAGATCCTGGGGTTCCTGCGGCGGGCCGTCGACGACATGGGCCAGACCATCGTGATGGTCACCCACGACCCCATCGCCGCCTCGACGGCCGACGAGCGCGCTGTTCCTCGCGGACGGCCGCATCGTCGACCGGATCGAGTCGCCCACCCCCGCCACCGTCCTCGACCGCTGAAGAGGGAAGCACAGCCCGACGCCGAGACGACGTGACCGCATCACGCAGATGGGAGGTTGACCGATGTTGTCCCTGACCCTCCGAGAGATGCGGGCGCACGCCCGCCGCCTCACCGGCACGTCGCTGGCCGTCGTGCTCGGTGTGGCCTTCCTCACCGGCACCCTCGTGCTGGCGTCGACGCTGCGGGCGAACTTCGACGACCTGTTCTCCGAGGTCAACGCCGGCACCGACGTGGTGGTGCGCAACGCCACCGACCTGGGCATGGACGCGCCGCGCGGCCTGATCGACCGGTCGCTGGTCGACGAGGTCGAACAGGTCGACGGTGTCGCCGCGGCCGAACCCGTCGTCAGCGGCTTCGGGCAGCTGCTGGGCGCCGACGGCGACGCCGTCGGCGGCGGCGGCCCGCCCCAGCTCGCCGGGAGCTGGGTCACCGATCCCGACCTCAACGCGTACCGCCTGGTCGACGGCCGGGCGCCCGAGGGCGACAACGAGGTGGTGGTCAACAAGGGCACGCTCGACGACGGCGACCTGGCGCTGGGCGACACCACCACGCTGCTCACGCCCGAGCCGGTCGAGGTGACCATCGTCGGCGTCTCCACGTTCGGCGACGAGGACGGGCTGGGCGGCGTCACGTTCACCGCCTTCGACCTGGAAGACGCCATGGCCAACATCGCCAAGTCGCCCGATGGCGTGTCGAACATCGCGGTGCAGGCCACGGGCGAGGTGTCGCAGCAGGATCTGGCGGACCGGATCAGCGACGTCCTGCCGGAGGGGCTGGAGGCGACCACCGGGGCGGACATCACCACCGAGGCGACCGACGACATCTCGGCCACCTTCCTCGACATGCTGACCACGTTCCTCACGATGTTCGCCGGCATCGCCCTGCTGGTGGCCACGTTCAGCATCTACAACACGTTCTCGATCATCGTCGCCCAGCGCACCCGCCAGGCTGCGCTGCTGCGGGCACTCGGGGCCCTCGCGCGGGCAGATCATGCGGTCCGTGGTGGTCGAGGCGCTGCTGGTTGGCGTCATCGCCTCGCTGGTGGGACTGGCCGGCGGCATCGGCATCGCCGGACTGCTCAAGGGCCTGTTCGACGCGGCCGGCTTCGCGCTGCCCGCCGGCGGCATCGTCATCTCGGGCGGCACGATCGTGACCGGCCTGCTGGTCGGCGTGCTGGTGACGCTCGTCGCCGGCGTGTTCCCAGCGGTCAAGGCGTCGCGGGTCGCCCCGCTGGCCGCCATCCGCGAGGTGGCCGTCGAGCGCACGGCGCCGTCTCTCGCCCGCATCGTCGTGGGAGTGGTGATGACGGTGGTGGGCGTCGCCACGACGCTGGTGGCCGCCTTCGGTGACGAGGACATGCTGGCCGTCGTGGGCCTGGGCACGGTGCTCACCGTGGTGGGGGCCGTGGTGCTGGGTCCGGTGGCGGCCCGTCCGGCCGCCTCGCTGCTCGGCGCCCCGGTCGCCCGGCTGCGGGGCATGACTGGCGGCCTCGCCCGCCAGAACGCCATGCGCAACCCGCGCCGGACGGCGGGCACCGCGTCGGCCCTGATGGTCGGCATCGCGGTGGTGACCCTGTTCACCGTGTTCGCCGCGTCGCTGCAGGCGTCGCTCGACGACACCATCGACCGCTCGTTCGGCGGTGACCTCGTGGTCAACCCCGGCGTGTTCGGCGGGGCCATCAGCCCCGAGATGGCGGCCGACGTCGCGGCACTGCCCGAGGTCGACCTGGCCGTCGGCCTGGGGCAGGGCGCGGCCCAGATCGACGGGAGCACCAAGGAGCTCTCGGTGGCGGATCCGGCCGAGCTGTCGCAGGTGCTCGACCTGGACGTCAGCCAGGGATCGCTCCCCGATCTGGGCGACGGCACCATGGCGGTGTCGGACGCCACCGCCGAGTCGCACGACTGGCAGCTGGGCGACGCCGTGCCGGTCACCTTCGCCGACGGCCAGACCCAGGACCTGACCATCGGCGCCACGTACGAGACCGACGACATCGCCGGCGGCTACCTGCTCCCCCGCACGGTGTGGACACCCCACGCGGTGCAGGACACGGACAGGATGCTCATCGTGGACGCCGCCGACGGCACGTCGGTGGCCGAGGCCAAGGCGGCGGTGACCGACGTGGCCGAGGGCTACGGCGGTCCCAACGTCGAGGACCGCGACGAGTTCGCCGCCACCATGACGACCGGCGTCGACATGATGCTGACGATCATCTACGCCCTGCTGGCGCTGGCCATCTTCATCGCCTTGATGGGCATCGCCAACACGCTGTCGCTGTCGATCCACGAGCGCACCCGTGAGCTGGGTCTGCTGCGGGCGGTCGGGCAGACCCGGCGGCAGGTGCGGTCGATGGTGCGGTGGGAGTCGGTGGTCATCGCCACCTTCGGCGCTGTCGGCGGCATCGCCCTGGGCGTCTTCCTGGGGTGGGCCCTGGTGCAGGCCGTGGGCACGGCGTCGGGTGGACTGGGCGTGTTCGCCCTGCCGGCCGGCCGCCTGGCCATCGTCCTGGTGGTCGGGGCCATCGCCGGCGTGCTGGCCGGCGTGCGCCCCGCCCGCCGGGCGGCCCGCCTCGACGTGCTGCAGGCCATCGCGACCGAGTGACGCCCGCAGGGCGGCACGACCAGACATCCCGAGTGACGCCCGCAGGGCGGCACGACCAGACATCCCGAGTGACGCCCGCAGGGCGGCACGACCAGACATCCCGAGTGCCGGCGGCAGACGAGCCCGAGTTCCCCCGGTTCTGGCGTCCCGGAGTGCCCCCGACGGCACCGAGGGACGCCAGAACCGCGTGCGGTGGCGCGTCATGCCGCGCACCTGCCCTCGCCGCGGCGATCGAGACGAGATCGGCGAGGCAATGGTGGCCGGCCGCCGAAGGGGAACGCGTCAGGCGGTGGGGCGCTGGCGGCGGAGGGTGGGGGTGAGGCGGGCGTCGGCCGGCAGGTCGGCCCGGCCCGCCAGCACGGCCGCCACGGCCAGGTAGTCGGCGACCACGTCGACGTCGTGCACCCGCAGGATCGTGCCGGGGTGGCCGAGCACGTGGCCGACCGCCGCCAGCGTGCCGCCGAGCCGCTCGCGGGGCGGGCGCTCGGTGATGGCGCCGATGAAGTCCTTGCGCGACAGGGCCAGCAGCAGTGGGCGGCCCAGCGCCCGCACCCGGTCGAGGTGGCGCAGCACCTCGACCGTCTGCGCCGGGGTCTTGGCGAAGTCGGGCCCGGGGTCGAGGATGGTCGCCTCGACCGGCACGCCGGCCGCCACGGCCGCGTCGAGCCGTTCGCGCAGGAAGCCGACGACGTCGGCCGTGACCCCACCCGCATCGGCGTAGAGCGCGTCGTCGAGCACCTTGTGCTTGGGCCGCGACCGGGTGTGCATGATGACCAGGCCCGCGCCGGCGTCGGCCACCAGTCCCGCCACCTCGGGGTAGCGCAGGCCGCTGATGTCGTTGACGATGGCGGCCCCGGCGGCCAGCACGGCCTCGACCACCGTCGGACGGTACGTGTCAACCGAGATGACCACGTCGGGTGCGGCCTCGTGCAGGCCGGCGACCACGGGCACGACCCGGGCGACCTCCTCCTCGACCGGCACCTCGGGCACGCCGGTGATGCCCGACTGCCCGCCGACGTCGACGATGCCTGCCCCCTGCGCCACCTGCTCGAGCGCCAGGGCCACGCGCGCCTCGGTGGTGCCGTGATCGCCGCTGTCCGAGAACGAGTCGGGCGTGGCGTTCACGATGCCCATCAGCGCGGGCTCGGCCAGGTCGACCCGGCGACCGCGCACGACGAGGGAGGGAGGGGCCGTCACCGGCGCCAGGCTAGGAGGTGCGCCCGGACAGTCGGGCGCCGGCAGCGCCCGGATGGACCGCCCCCGGCAACGCCCGGACAGCCGGGCGCCGGCAACGCCCGACCAGCCGGAGCCAGCCACGCAACCGCCCGCACCGGACACGGGGCCGGGGTCAGGCGGGCAGGGGTCAGGCGGGCAGGGGGTCAGGCGGGCAGAGCGTCAGGCGGGCAGGGGTCGGGGTCGGCCGGGCCGGGGTCGGCGGCGTGCGCCTGCTCGCGTGCCCGCGCCCAGCGCAGGCGCGAGCGCCGACCGCTCGGTCCCGTCGGCGGCTCCGGGGGCGGGGGCTTGCCCGTCAACAGCTCGGACAGGCTGGCGATGGGTGGCAGCTCGCCGAAGCCCCGCACCAGCGGCGGGTGCCCGGGCCGCACCAGGGTGGCCGGGTTGGCCGACCGCACGCCGGCACGGTCGAGCGCCGTCTGCAGCACCACGAGCGATTGCGGGCCCAGGTCGTCGAGCGTCCGGTTGCGATGGACGCGGGTGCCCAGGTCGACCTGCGCCATGCCGGCGACGCCGACGGTGTCGGCCACGTCGATGATCAGGCCGATGTCCACGCCGTATCCCCGCACGAACGGCAGCTGCTCGAGCAGCGTGCGGCGGCCGCCGAACTCGCCCGACAGCGGCTGGACGATCGACGACAGGTGGGGGAACAGGGTGGCGATGATGGGTCGGGCCATCAGCTCGGTCGTGCGCCCGCCGCCCACCGCACCGGTGCGGGGCCGCTCGTAGAAGCCCTTGACGAAGCTGATCCTCGGGTCGGTGAACAGGGGGCCCAGCAGGCCGATGATGAAGCGCGAGCCGAAGTCGCTGATGTCGGCGTCGCACCACAGCACGATGTCGCCCTTCGACACGTGCAGCGACCGCCACAGCGCCTCACCCTTGCCGCCGCCGCCCGCGATCTCGGGCAACACGTCGGCGGCCGTGACCACCTGGGCGCCGGCCTCGGCCGCCACCCGGCCGGTGTCGTCGCTCGAGTGGTCGTCGATCACGATGACCTCGTCGACCAGGCCGAGCTTTTCGACGAGGTAGTGGCGCAGCCGGTGCACGACCCAGCCGACGGTGGTGGCCTCGTCGTGGGCGGGGATGCACACGGACACCACCTGGTCGCCCTTGGCCTTCACCAGGTCGCGCAGCGGCAGGTCGCGGTAGTGCCGGGTTGCGATCGGTGTGATCGATCGCCCGGGCGGCTCAATCGGTGGGAGCGATCGACGGTTGGTCATCAATCAGTCAGATAGAGAGGGGATGCCGCCCGCACCCTAACCGCCGGTCCCCGCCGGTCAACCCGCGCCCCGAGTGTCCCGACGGGGTGGCAGGAAACGTCAAGGATTGGTCCTTGCTGCCACGAGTCGGGCGGTCGCAGGATGGGCAGCATGTCCCCACCGCCGAGCGGCCGTCGCGTCGTCATCGTGGCCTACCCCGACGTGCAGTCGCTCGACGTGACCGGGCCGCTCGAGGTGTTCGCCGCGGCCAACGGCCTGGGCGCGGACCCGGCCTACGTGACCGAGGTCGTGGCACCCGGCGGCGGCGGGATCCGCACGTCGTCGGGGCTCGCCATCGTGGTCGATCGCGCCACCGCCGACTGCCACGGGCCCATCGACACCCTGGTCGTCGCCGGCGGGTTGGGCACCGCCGCGGCGCGTGTCGACACCGGGCTGCTCGACTGGCTCCGGGGCGCCGCGGGCCGCAGCCGGCGGGTCACCTCGGTCTGCAGCGGCTCGCTGGTGCTGGCAGCCGCAGGGCTGCTCGACGGGCTGCGGGCCACCACCCACTGGTCGGTGTGCGACGTCATGGCCACGCTGCACCCGGCCGTCGAGGTCGACGCCGATCGCATCTACGTGCGCGACGGGCGCGTGTGGACGTCGGCCGGCGTGACCGCGGGCATGGACCTGGCCCTCGCCCTGGTCGAGGACGACAACGGCGGCGCCATCGCCCTCGAGGTCGCCCGCCACCTCGTGCTGTTCACCCGGCGGGCCGGCGGCCAGTCGCAGTTCAGCGCCCAGCTCGCCGTCGGCCGCACCGAGCGCGAGCCGCTGCGCGAGGTGCTGACCTACGTGGCCGAGCACCTCGACGCCGACCTGTCGGTGCCGGTCCTGGCCGGTCGGGCGGCGATGAGCCCCCGCACGTTCGCCCGGTCGTTCCGTGCCGAGGTCGGCACCACGCCCGCGGCCTTCGTGCAGGCCAGCCGGGTCGAGGCCGCCCGGCGGCTGCTCGAGACGACGGGCCTGAGCACCACCGAGATCGCCCGCACCTGCGGCTTCGGCACGGTCGAGACGATGCACCGGGCCTTCCGCCGCACCGTCAACACGACCCCCGGCCAGTACCGCCGCCACTTCGGCGCGGCGTGCGAGCCCATCTCCGCCTGAACCGACACGTCCCGACAGGAGACCACGATGCTCATCGCCATCCCGCTCTACGACCGCTTCACCGCCCTCGACGCCGTGGGGCCCTACGAGGTGCTGTCGCGCCTGCCGGGGGCCGAGGTCACGTTCGTGGGTGAGCGCACCGGCCCGGTCCGCACCGACACCGGCGCGCTGGCCATCACCATCGACGAGCGGCTCGACGACGTCAGGTCCCCCGACGTCGTGGTCGTGCCCGGCGGGCCGGGCACCCGGGCGATGCTCGAGCCTGGGCCGCTGCACGAGTGGATCCGGGCCGTGCACCCGACCACCCAGTGGACGACGTCGGTGTGCACGGGCTCGCTCATCCTGGGCACGGCCGGCGTGCTCGAGGGCCTCGAGGCCACCACCCACTGGGCCGCCCTCGACGAGCTGGCCCCGCTGTGCGCCACCGCGGTGGGTGACCGGCGCGTCATCCCCCAGGGCAAGGTCGTCACCGCCGCGGGTGTGTCGGCGGGCATCGACATGGCGCTGTGGCTGGCAGCCCAGATCGCCGGCGACGACATCGCCAAGGCCATCCAGCTCGGCATCGAGTACGACCCTCAGCCGCCCTTCGACGCCGGCTCGACCGCCAAGGCCGACCCGGCGGTGGTCACCCTGCTGCGCGACCTGGTGATGGACCGCGCGTCGTCAGACCCTGTGACCGCCCCGTAGCTCTGAAGGCGCGCAGGCTCAGGCTTCGCGCCTGGGGCCGGCGCTGGTGAAGCGGGTGTCGGGCGGGCTCCTCAGCGATCGGGGGTCAGGGATCGGGTGTGACCACGGCCCGGCCGCGAAGCTCGCCGCGCTCCATCGCCGCGTAGGCGTCGGCCACCCGGGACAGGGGGTACGTGTCGACGTCGCTGCGGATCACCCCGGCCTCGGCCAGGGAGACCACGGCGTGCACGTCGGCGATCGACGACCCCTGGAACGTGAACACCTCCGCGTCGCGGGGAAGGCCGCCGAACCAGGGTCGGCGGAACGTGCCCCCGTTCGCGCCGACCAGGCCGTACGCGCCGTACGGGCGCACGGCGGCGAGCCCGGCGGCGATGGTGGCGTCGATGCCCACGAAGTCGAGCACGACCTCGGCGCCACCCACCGCGGCGATGTCGTCGGCGACATCGTCGGCGCCCAGCTCGCGGGCGAGGTCCAGCCGGGCCGGGTTGGTGTCGACCGCCACGACCCGGGCGGGCGTGAGCGCGCGCAGCAGCTGCACGGCGAACGCACCGAGCCCGCCGGCGCCCACCACCACCGCCGTCGACCCGTCGGGCAGCCGGGGCACCACCCGGTCGACAGCGTGGTGCGAGGTCGCGCCCGCGTCGGTCAGCGGCCCAGCCACCACGGGGTCGAGCGCGCCGAGCTTGACCACCGCCCGCGGGGCGGGGGCGACCACGTAGCGGGCCAGACCGCCGTCACGCCCGTAGCCGCGGCCGGCCAGGCCGTGCGGGCAGGCGCTGTCCTGGCCACGCCGGCAGGCGACACACTCGCCGCACGAGGTCGGCGACACCAGCGCCACGGCGTCGCCGTCGGCGAACCCGTTCACGCCCGCCCCCCGTGCGGCGACGCGCCCGCCCACCTCGTGGCCGAGCGTGAAGGGCAGCTGCCAGCCGAGCGCCTCGGCGATCTCGGCGGGCATCTGCGCCATGCCCAGGTCGGAGTGGCACAGCCCGTTGCCGGCCACCTCGACGAGCACGTCGCCCGGGCCCGGCTCGGGCACCGGCACCTCGGTGAGCTGCGGGGGCTCGCCCCAACGCACGATGCGGTAGGCGGTCATGGTGCCCCTCATGGCGGCCCATCGTGCCGGGGTTCCGCGGCCGCCACCAGTCCGGCAGGCGCGCCTCCGCCCCCGGCAGCGAACGGCCGCCCCCTCAGGCGGCCACCGGCGGCTGGACGGCCGCCGGGCCCAGGGCTGCGAGCATCAGCTCGAGGTCGGCCTGGCTCAGGTCGGTCATCGGCGGTCGGTCGGGCAGCTCGGTGAGCAGCCCGAGCGCCCAGGTGACCTGCGCCCCGCGCAGGGTCGGGCCGTGCGCCGAGGTGACCGCACGGGCGCGGAGGGCCGAGATGCGGGCGAGGTGGCCGGCGAAGCGGGCCGGGTCGAGCCACTGGTGCCAGGGGCTGAGCATCTGGTGGGTGGCCAGGAAGCTGTCGGTGTAGACACCGGTGTCGAGGTCGGCCACGTCGTCGACCGGGTGGGGCACGCCGGCGCAGAACGAGTCGGACGCCCAGTAGATGCCCGACGTCGTGTCGTACAGGCCGCGCGTGGTGGGGCTGTCGAAGGTCGGCGGGGTGACGGCGACCAGCTCCCGGTCGCCCGCCCGCCACGACTCGCCGTCGTTGACCAGGCGCACCCGGTCGAGCGGCACCATGGCCTCGACCGCCATGCGCTGGATGCTGAACATCGACGTCACCAGCGTCGCCTGCGGGCACCGGTCCATGACCGTGGCCAGGTTGCCCGTGTGGTCGATGTCGTCATGTGACAGGAAGATCCAGCGGACGTCCGCCGGGTCGACGATCTCGAAGGCCCGCTCCAGCCACCCCTCGCGGGTGAGGGCCGGGCCGCAGTCGACGATCACGGGCTCGGCCCCGGTGATGACGGCCGAGTTGACGTAGTGGGCGACCGGGCCCATGCCCTCGCCGAAGAGCTGGCGGATGACGAACGTGTCAGAGGCGACGCGCTCGGTGTCGATGAAGCGAACGGGGACGTCCATGGGGAGGGTGCTCCTGTGGGGTGCGCGCTGTCGGAGACGTGCAGGTGGTTCGGGTGGTCGCCGACAGTGGGCCATCCCGCGCTTGGTTGCGGCTTGGCGACGGCGCACGACACTCGCCGCCGCGGGGCCCGGCCCCTGCAAGCGAGCGTCAAGCGCACGCCGAGCGCGGAGGAGCACAACGGAGGCAACAACCGCCGCCGCTCTGCTGGAGGAACAACCGATGAGACTTGGTGTCTCCCTTGCCCAGGCGGGTCGCTGCGCCGACCCTGCCTCGATCCGCTCGGCCGCCATGGCCGCCGAGCAGGTCGGCTACTCGTCGCTGTGGGTGTCCGACCGCCTGCCGACGGCAGCCGCGGCACCCGGGACGGGCGCCGACGACGGGCCGCCGGCCGAGATCGCCGCCGCCCTCGACCCGCTCAGCGTGCTCACCTATGCGGCGGCCGTCACCACCCGCGTGCGCCTGGGCACCAGCGTGCTCGTGGCCCCGTGGTACCGGCCGGCGCTGCTCGCCCGGTCCCTGACCTCGCTCCATGTGCTCAGCGAGGGCCGCTTGACCGTGGGGCTGGGCCTGGGCTGGTCGCTCGACGAGTTCGCGGCCGTGGGCGTGCCTCAGCAGGAGCTCGGCCGCCGCCTGGACGACGCCCTCGACATGCTCGGCACCGTGTGGGGCCCCCGGCGGGCGCACGGCGAGGCGGACGGCAGGGCTGACGGCGGGGCTGACGGCGCACGGGTGGACCCCGTCTCCACCGCGGTCCCGATCCCGGGCTCGGCGATCCCGGGGGTCGACCTACGGCCCCGACCGCCGGTGCTGCTGGCGGCGTACACACCCGACGGCCTCGACCGCGTCGCCCGGCGGGCCGATGGCTGGAACCCCGCCGGCCTGCCCGTCGACCGGCTGGCGCCGATGTGGGCATCGGTGCGCGACCTGGCGGCGGGCCACGGGCGCGACCCCGACGAGCTCGAGCTGGTGGTGCGAGCCAACGTCGCCATCTCGGACCGTCCGGTCGACGCGGAGCGAGCGTCGTACACCGGAACGGTCGAGCAGGTGGCCGCGGACATCTCGGACACCCGCCGCGCCGGCGCCCACGAGGTGGTCCTGAACCTGCACGGCGACCACTGCCTGGACCAGGCCCTCGACCTCTACGCCCGCCTGGCCGAGACCGTCGACACCACCGCTGTGGCGTAGCGCACGACGGCCACGAGACGGCGCGCCGCATGGCCGTCCGGCTGGGCTCCCCACCCGCCGGGCGCGCCTGCGGCCCGCCCGGGTGGGCACCACCTCCCTCCCCGGGGGCTGGCGGCGGTGGCCCTGCTGCTCCGCCGGGAGCCCTGACCCGGCGCCCTGTCCGCTCGGCCTCTCAATCTCAGCCAGCGAGGTCGATGCCCAGGCGGCGGGCGGTGGCCGCCACCCGGCGGGCGACGGCGTGGGCGCCCTGGGTGGTGGCGAGGTCGGCCGCCGCCGCCAGCAGCGCCGCCGCCTCGGCCGGATCGTCGCCACGGGCCAGGCGCAGCCGGGCGTCGGCCTCGATCACGAGCGGCTCGCCGAAGCGCTCGCCGTAGGTCTCGAGCTCGCTCCGGGCCGCAGCCAGGGCCTCGGTGGCCTCGTCGAGGCGGCCCGCCTCGGTCAGGCCCGCCGCCCGGCTCGCCCGGAAGATGACCATGCCGGTGCGTCCTCCGGCGGCGAGGTAGCGCTCGACGGCCTCGTCGAGCATCGGCAGGCCCTCGTCGAGGCGCCCCTGGTCGATGAGCGCGCCGGCCAGGTAGCCGTGCAGGCCGCGGCCCCAGAAGGTGAAGGTCGACTCGGGGTCCGCCTCGATGCCGCGCCGCGCCGCCCGCTCGGCCCAGGCCGGCTCGCCGACGGTGAGCGCCCCGGCCGATGCCAACATCTCGACGAGCGACACCGCGTAGCGGTCGGGGGCGGCATCGGCCAGCCCCTCGAGCACCGCCTCGGCCTCGGCCGGGTCGCCCATGTCGCCGATGAGCACGTGCAGGTACCGGCTGAACGGGTGCGGCAACAGCAGCACCTCGAGGTCGAGGCCCAGCGACATGGCCGGCGGACGGGCCTCGGCACCCACCCGCACCGCCTCGTCGAGCAGGGCCGACGCCTCGCCGATGCGGCCCCGGTGCCAGCGGCTGATGCCGAGCGACCCCAGCCCCGTGACTCGCACGATCGGGTCGTCGGAGTCATCGTCCAGCTCGTGGAGCACCTGGGCGATGGCGTCCGACCGCTCGAAGTCGCAGCGCGACTCGTAGGCGGCCCACTCGGTCCACAGCAGCCGGGCCAGGATGTCGACCCGCCCGATCCGCCGCGCCAGGTCGGCAGCGCGCCGCAGGTGGGGCGAGTCGGCCACGCTGGCGTAGCCGTGCAGCGACCGCTGGATCGACAGCAGGCGGCTGGCCGCCAGCAGCTCGGCCTCGATGTCCTGGGACGTGCCCCCGGCGGTGCGGCGCAACTGGACCGCCCGCTCGAGCATGCCCTCGGCCGACTCGAACGCGTAGCGGCGCACGGCCACCTCGGCAGCACGCTCGAGGGCGACGGCGGCCCGCTGGCCCACCCCGATCGGCGCGGCCGACCACAGGTGCTCGGCCAGGATCTCGGCGACGTCGTCGTGTTCGCCCGCCGTGGCCTCGATGGCATCGGCCACCCGCATGTGGATGCGGGCGCGGCGCAGGGCGGACACGTCGTCGGCCAGGACCTCGCGCACCAGTGCATGGGCGAAACGGAACGTCGACTGCCGGTCGGGCACCGGGGCGAGCAGGCGGTGCACGACGGCGGGGTCGATGCCGTCGAGCACCGCGTCGAGGTCGTCGCCCGACGCGTTGACGAGCAGGTCGAGGTCGACGTCCCGACCGACCACGGCAGAGATCTGCAACAACCCGACCGTGTTCTCCGGCAGCAGGGCGACACGGCGGCGGACGACGTCACGCACGCCCGACGGCACGTCGCCCCCCGGCGACACGGCCCCCAGGGCATCGTCCCGGTCGCGCTCGGCGACGACCAGTCGGGCCAGCTCGGTGGCGAAGAACGGGTTGCCCTCGGCGCGGTGCTGGATGGCGGCGGTCACCTCGGGCTCCACCACCCGCCCCGCCGCGGTCTCGACCAGCTCGGCGGTTGCGAGGTGCGAGATCCCGCGCAGCGAGATGCGGCGGGTGGCGTGCGCCCGCGACAGCGCGGCCAGCGCCTCGACGACGGCGTCGTTGCGGCCGACCTCGAGCTCGCGCACGGTGCACGCCAGCAGCACCGGCTCGTCCGCGAGCTGGCCGGCCAGGAACGTGAGCAGCTCGAGCGACGGCAGGTCCGCCCACTGCAGGTCGTCCAGCACCAGCATCAGCGGCTGTGCGGCCGCCGTCGCCACGATCAGCCCGGCGACTGAGTCGAACAGGCGGAAGCGGGTGCGGTCGGTGTGAGGGGCCCCGTCGGCCCCGCCGTCGGTGTCGACCAGGGCCGCCAACTCGGGAGCGAGCGTGGCCGCGCCGTTGAGCCGACCGACGAGCGCCCGCAGCGGCGGCAGCCACGGCCAGAGCGCGGGGGTGGCCCCGCCCTCGTACGCCCGGCCCCAGTGCACGGCGGTGCCGCGGGCGGCGGCCTGGGCCGCCAGCTCCTCGACCAGGCGGGTCTTACCGATGCCGGGCTCGCCCTCGACCAGCACCACCCGGGTGCCGTTGCGCGCCTCGTCCAGGGCGGAGATGGCCTGGCGCAGCTCCACGTCGCGCCCCACGAGCCCGGCGGACGTCGCCGGCTGGGCGGCAGGCCCGCCGGCCGCGTCGGCCGGGGCGTCGGTGGTCGGCGCCGGCGCACCCGGCGCCCGCCGATCGACGGTGGGTGCGGCCGCGCCCGGCTGCTGGTCGGCGTTCAACGCGGGGTCCTGGGCCAGGATGGCCGACTCGAGGTCGACCAGCGGCCGGCCGGGGTCGATGCCCAGCTGGTCGCGCAGCGTGCGGCGGGCGTCGTCGAGGATGCGCAGCGCCTCGGCCTGCCGACCGGACCGATACAGCGCGAGCGCCAGGTGGTGCCGGAACTGCTCGCGCAGGGGGTTGGCGGCCACCAGCTCGCCCAGCTCGCCGACGACGGCATCGTGGCGCCCGAGGCGCAGGTCGGCCTCGACGCGGTCCTCGGTCACGACGAGCTTGCGCTCCTCGAGCTTGGCGGCGAACCCCCAGGCGAAGTCGAGGTGCGAGAACTCGAGCAACGCCGGGCCCCGCCACAGCGCCAGGGCCTCGTCGAGCAGCGGGCGTGCCCCTGCCGGGTCGTCTGCGAGCAGCAGCGACCGGCCGCGGTCGGCCAGCTTCTCGAACCGGTGGGTGTCCAGCGCATCGGCGGGCACGGCGAGCTTGTAGCCGGGCGGGTCCCACACGAGCACCCGAGCGGCCTCTCCCCGAGCGCCCCCCGGCACCAGCGCGCGGCGCAGCCGTGACACGTAGCTCTGCAGGGTGCCGGCGGCCGAGTCGGGCGGCTGGTTGCCCCACAGTGCGTCGATGATCGACTCCGCGGGCACCACGCGGCCCGCCCCCACCAGCAGCATGGCGAGCACTGTGCGCGGCTGCGTGCCGCCCACGTCGACGGGCGCGCCGTCGATCGCCACCTCGAGGTTGCCCAGCAACCTGAACTCCACGCGTTGTCTCCCTCCGGCTGCCCGCCGAGTCGCGTAACGGGCATTGTCCCACGTCATCGGCCGTCAGCCAGTGAGGTTAGGGACGACTACGGCCAGTGCCACACCCCCTCCACCGAGAGGCCGAGCCGTTGGGCGAGGCCACGTGGCAGCATCGTGGCATGACGACGACTGCTCCCCCGGCGGCGGCCGCGTCCACCGACGAGCTCGCGCTCGTCGACGCCTGGTGGCGTGCCGCCAACTACCTGTCGGTCGGGCAGATCTACCTGCTCGACAACCCGCTGCTCCGCGAGCCGCTCACGCTCGACCACGTCAAGCCCCGCCTGCTCGGCCACTGGGGCACCACGCCCGGCCTCAACCTGGTCTACGCCCACCTCAACCGGGTGATCCAGGCCCGCGACCTCGACACCGTCTACGTGTGCGGGCCCGGCCACGGCGGGCCGGGCATGGTGGCCAACACCTGGCTGGAGGGCACCTACAGCGAGATCTACCCGGCGATCAGCCGCGACGGGCAGGGCATGCAACGGCTGTTCCGCCAGTTCTCGTTCCCCGGGGGCATCCCCAGCCACGCCGCGCCCGAGACGCCCGGCTCGATCAACGAGGGTGGCGAGCTCGGTTACGCCCTGGTGCACGCGTACGGCGCCGCCTTCGACAACCCCGGCCTCGTCGTGGCATGCGTGATCGGCGACGGCGAGGCCGAGACCGGCCCGCTGGCAGCCAGCTGGCACTCGAACAAGTTCCTCAACCCCGCGGTCGACGGGGCGGTGCTGCCGATCCTGCACCTGAACGGCTACAAGATCGCCAACCCGACCGTGCTGGCCCGCATCCCGGACGACGAGCTGGTCAAGCTGCTCGAGGGCTACGGGCACGCCGTCCACGTGGTGGCGGGCGACGACCCCGCCGCCGTCCACCGGGCGTTGGCCGACACGCTCGACGCCGCGCTCGACGAGATCGCCGCCATCCAGCGGGACTGGCGCGCCGGCGGCGACGGGGGCGGTGCCGAGGCGGCGGCGACCGCTCGCCCGCGGCCCCGCTGGCCGATGATCGTACTGCGCACCCCCAAGGGGTGGACCGGCCCGGCCGTGGTCGACGGCCAGCAGGTCGAGGGCACGTTCCGGGCCCACCAGGTGCCTCTGGCCAACCTGGCGTCCGAGCCCGGGCACCTGCGCCTGCTCGAGGAGTGGATGCGCAGCTACCGGCCCGGCGAGCTGTTCGCCGACGACGGCACGCTGCGGCCGTACGTCGCGGCGCTGGCGCCCGACGGCGACCGGCGCATGGGCGCCAATCCCCACGCCAACGGTGGCCGGCTGCGGCGCGACCTCGACCTGCCGGACTTCCGCACCTTCGCCGTCGACGTGCCGGCGCCGGGCCGGTCGAGCTCCGAGCCCACCCGCGTGCTGGGCACCTGGCTGCGCGACGTCGTGGCCGGCAACCGCGAGACGTTCCGCATCATGGGCCCCGACGAGACCGCGTCCAACAGGCTGTCGGCCGTCTTCGAGGTCACCGACCGCGCCTGGATGGCCGAGCGGGTGCCGGGCGACGACCACCTCGCACCCGCGGGACAGGTCATGGAGGTGCTGTCGGAGCACCTGTGCCAGGGCTGGCTCGAGGGCTACGTGCTCACCGGTCGGCACGGCCTGTTCAACTGCTACGAGGCGTTCACCCACATCGTCGATTCGATGTTCAACCAGCACGCCAAGTGGCTGAACGTCACCCGCGACCTCGACTGGCGACCGCCGGTGCCGTCGTTCAACTACCTCCTGTCGAGCCACGTGTGGCGCCAGGACCACAACGGCTTCTCGCACCAGGATCCCGGGTTCCTCAACCACGTGGTGAACAAGAAGGCCGAGGTGGTGCGGGTCTACCTGCCGCCCGACGCCAACACGCTGCTGTCCACGATGGACCACTGCCTGCGCAGCGTCGACTACGTGAACGTGGTGGTGGCCGGCAAGAACGAGATGCCCGACTGGCTGGCCATGGACGACGCGGCCGAGCACTGCCGGGCCGGCATCGGCGCCTGGGACTGGGCGTCGTCGCCGAGCGTCGCGGGGGGCGGCGGTCCCGACGTGGTGCTGGCCTGTTGCGGCGACGTGCCCACGCTCGAGACCCTGGCCGCGGTCGACCTGCTGCGCCAGCTCCTGCCCGACCTGGCGTTGCGGGTGGTCAACGTCGTCGACCTCATGCGCCTGCAGCCCGCGTCCGAGCACCCCCACGGGCTGGACGACGTCGGCTTCGACCGGCTGTTCACCGCCGACAAGCCGGTCGTGTTCGCCTGGCACGGCTACCCGTCGCTCATCCACCAGCTCACCTACCGGCGCACCAACCATCGCAACATCCACGTGCGCGGCTACAAGGAGGAGGGCACCACCACGACGCCGTTCGACATGGTGATGCTCAACGACCTCGACCGCTTCCACCTGGTGATGGACGTGATCGACCGGGTGCCGGGGCTGGCCGACGCGGCCGGCAACGTGCGCGCGGAGATGGAGGCCCGCCGCCGGGCGGCCCGTGCCCACACCCGCGCCGCCGGCGAGGACATCGCCTCGGTCCGCGACTGGGCCTGGCCCTACTGACCCCGAGCCCGTGAGGTCGTGACGTGCGGGTGCTGGTCGTCAACGCCGGATCGTCGAGCCTGAAGCTGCGGCTGGTCGACGATGCCGACCAGGTCGTCGGTCGGGCCGACCTGCCCGCGGTCGGGCAGGTGACGGAGGGCGACCTGGCCCGGACGCTCGCGGACCTCGGGCCGTTCGACGCCACCGGCCACCGGGTCGTCCACGGTGGCGAGCAGTTCCGCGAGCCGGTCGTGGTCGACGCCGACGTCCGCCGCCGGCTGGACCGGCTCACCGACCTGGCGCCCCTGCACCAGCCCAAGTCGCTGGCCGCACTGGACGCGGTCACCGGGGCGGCGCCCGGGGTGCCGGCCGTGGCCTGCTTCGACACCGCGTTCCACGCCACGCTGCCGCCGGAGGCGTCCACCTACGCGGTGCCGGTCGAGTGGCGCACGCGGTTCGGCGTGCGCCGCTACGGGTTCCACGGCCTGTCGCACGCCTACGCGTCGCGCCGGGCGGCCGCTCTGGCGATCGCGGCAGGCGGGTCGCCCGCTCGCATCGTGACCTGCCACCTGGGCGCCGGCGCGTCGCTGGCCGCGGTGCAGGACGGGCGCTCGGTCGACACCACGATGGGCTTCACGCCGCTCGAGGGGCTGACCATGGCCACACGGTCGGGCTCGGTCGACCCGGGCGCGGTGCTGTGGCTGATCACCCACCAGGGCCTGACGGCGTCCGACGTCGCCGACGCGCTCGAGCACCGCTCGGGCCTGGCCGCGCTGGCCGACACGCCGGACATGGCCACGGTGATCGACCGGGCGGACCGCGGCGACCCCACCGCCGGCACGGCTCTGGCCGTCTACCTCCACCGGCTGCGGGCCGGCATCGCCGCGATGGCCGCCAGCCTGGGCGGGCTCGACGTCCTGGTCTTCACCGGCGGCGTCGGCGAGAACGCCCCCGCGGTGCGCGCCGCGGCCGCCGACGCCCTGCCGTTCCTGGGTCTGGCGGTCGACGCCGCCGCCAACGCCGCGGTCGACGCCGCGGTCGACAACTCGGTCGACACCGCGGAACGGCGCGACGCGGACATCACCGCCGCCGGCGCCTCCGCCCGTGTGTTCGTGGTGGCCGCGCGAAGACCTCGAGATCGCCCGGGGCGTGCGCGCGCGGCTGACGTGACGCTGCGAAGATGCCCGGTGGCGGTCGGTGGAGGCGGAGGTCATGGAAGCCCGGGAACCCAGCAACGTCAGCGCAGCGTCGTCGTCGCCACCCACGCCGGCGGCAACACCGGGTCCGCCGTCCCGTCTCCGATCCGGTCCGGCGTGGCGGCGGCGCAGCGACGACGACCTCCGCCCGCCCGACCGCCCCACCCGGTTCACCGCCCGCGAGCTGCGCTTCGAGCCGCAGCCGGCCACGCGGTGGTTCAGCCCGGGGGTCCTGACCGCGTCTGGCCTGCACGTCGGTGTCACCTCTGTCTTCGGCTCGTTCCTCGACAAGCGCGAGCTGCAGTCGTCCAGGCCGTGCGAGCCCGACATGCGTTACGCCGACCGCGACGAGATCTGGCTCGACTACGTGGCCGACACGGGCGACGGGTTCGAGGCCACGGCCACCGTCGCCCACCAGGTGGCCAAGCGACGGTTGCAGCCCGACGGCGTCGACCAGTCGCTGCCGCGGGGCGACATCCTCGTGCTCGGCGGAGACGAGGTCTACCCGGGGGCCAGCACCGAGGGGTACGAGAACCGCCTCGAGGGCCCCTGGCGCGCCGCCCTCCCGTGGACGGAGCCGGCGCCCGCCGACCCGACCGACCCCGACCGTCCGGCACACCCCACCGTCTACGCCATCCCCGGCAACCACGACTGGTACGACGGCCTGACCGGCTTCCTGCGCATGTTCGGGCAGGGTCGCTGGATCGGCGGCTGGCTCACCCGCCAGACCCGCAGCTACTTCGCGGTCAAGCTGCCGCACAACTGGTGGCTGTGGGGCATCGACATCCAGTCGGACACGCTCATCGACGAGCCCCAGCTCGAGTTCTTCGCCCGCGTGGCCCGCCAGGCCGACGACGGCGACCGCCTGGTGCTCGCCACCGCGGTGCCGACATGGACCCAGCTCGAGCGCGACCCGCAGGCCTACCGCAACCTGGCCTACCTGGAGCGGGCGGTGCTGCGGCCGGCCGGGCTCGACCTCAAGCTGACCGTGGCCGGCGACCTGCACCACTACTCGCGCTACACCCCCGCGGACGTCGGGGACGAGATCGGGCCCACCCACAAGATCACCTCCGGGGGCGGCGGGGCGTTCCTGCACCCGACACACGATCTGCCGTCGGCAGCGACGATCGGCATCACCCCGGACGACCTCGACGACGTGGCCGAGTACCGGCTGGCCACCCGCTATCCGAGCGCCGGCCGGTCGCGCCTCCTCTCGCTGCGGGCCCTGCTGCTGCCACTGCGCAACCCCAGCTTCTTCTGGATACCGGCCGTGGTGAACCTGGTCCTGCTGTGGACCATCCAGTTCGGGCTGCGCAGCCTCGAGCGCTCGGGAGAGAGCTTCGCCGACGCGGGCGACGAGTGGGGCTGGGGCGACCTGGCTGGCGGTGTGTTCCGCAACTCGCTGTCGGCCCTCATGTTGCTGGTGTTGCTCGCGGGGCTGTGGGCGTTCGCCAAGTCCCCACCGTGGGCTCCCCGTGGGGTGCCCCGCTACCTGGCGAAGTCGGTGCTGGCCCTGGTCCACCTGGCCGCCCAGGTGGCGACGATCGCCACGGTGTCGCTGATCGCCCTCACGATCGCGTCCGGCTTCGACGGCTGGTGGTTCGCGCTGGTGGCCAGCGCGGTGGCGCTCGTCGTCGGAGGCCTGGCGGGCGCCCTGGTGCTGGGCGCCTACCTGGCACTGGCCATCGGGCTGCCCGGCCTGCGGGCCCACGCCAACGAGGCGTTCGCGGCGTCGCGCATCACCGGCTACAAGAACTTCCTGCGCATGCACATCGACGGCACGGGCGCCCTCACC
The DNA here is from genome assembly GCA_963735395.1 of uncultured Acidimicrobiales bacterium. Lineage (GTDB taxonomy): Bacteria > Actinomycetota > Acidimicrobiia > Acidimicrobiales > VFJN01 > ZC4RG19. The sequence goes on from CAVTKV010000009.1 coordinate 348,762, forward strand.
GTCCACGCGCTGGGCATCGACAAGGCCGTGAAGCGGCGCCACTGGCGGGCCGTGCCCCAGGCCGACAGCCCCGAGGCGTCGTGGATCGAGCCGACACGCGGCGAACCACGCGTCGACCTGATCGAGAAGGTGACGATCAGCTAGCCGCCTGCCCGGCGCGCGAGCGGCCGGGCGGCCTCCACCATTCGTCAGAGCATCAGGCGGCTAGAGCGCCCAGCAGTTGAAGCCGATCGAGCGCTTCTCGAGCGCATCCTGCACGCCGCTGTACACGGCACCGTCCACGATCAGCCCCAGGTGCCCCGGGAAGCGCGCCCAGCACTGCGACTGCAACGTCTTGTTGGTGATGTTGCCGTCGCCCACGTTGAGGAAGCTGGTGGTGTAGGGCTGGACCAGCTCGTCGACGACGGTGGCGATGTTGGTGTACTGCACGCTGCCGATGCTGTCGTCGCCGGCGTTGAGGTCCGTCAGGAACGCCGACCCCAGGTTCATCTGCTCGCAGGCGGTGATGCCGACGCAGGTGCCGAGCGTGAAGAACCTGATGATGTTGGCGATGGCCGTGCCGTTGTTGGGCGTGCCCAGGGTGACCAGGCTGTCGACCTCGTTGGCGCCCCCGTAGTACTTCACATAGGTGCGCGACACGAGGCCGCCCTCGGAGTGGCCCACGAGGTCGACCTTGGCCGCCCCGGTCTGGGACCGCACCTGGTCGGCGAAGGTGTTGAGCGCCTGGGCCGTCAGGTGGATGTCCTGCGTGCCCAAGGTGGGCAGCTCGAAGTCGTACACCCGGTAGCCGTCGGCCCGCAGGCGAACTACCAACGGCTGGTAGGCGATGCCCACGCCGAAGAGCCCGTTGACCACGATGACCGGGTCCTTGGCCGGCGCCGCGGCGGGTGCCCCCTGCGCTGCGCTGCCGGCGACCAGTGGCAGGACCACCGCCGCCGCCAGACCGGCCGCGACAGCTCGGAGTCGTCGTCCCCTCATGATCTTCCCCCTCGTTCGGTGACCTGTGTCGTACGTCACAGGTCGGTCGACGAGGTGACTATGACACGGATCGTGTCCTGGGGGACACGTCAGGTGGGCGCGGACTCGGGCGCCCCCGTGGGCTCGATCGCCGTGGCGGGCTCGTGGCCGACATCGTCCGGCGTGAACGCCCGGGTCCAGGCGGCGAACTCGAGCAGGATGCCGTCGGGGTCCTGGAAGTAGACCGACCGCACGAACACGCCGGGGTGCAACTCCTTGCTGAGCCCGAACTCGCTGTCGTCGTGGTTGGCCACCTCGGTGCAGTCGACGCCTGCGGCGATCAGCCGGTCGCGGTAGTCGTCGATCTCGTCGGCCGGCACGGCGAAGGCCACGTGGTTCATCGAGCCGATGGCGCTGGTGAGCTCGCCCTGGTCGGGCCGGGCCCGCGGCGCCGAGACGCCGGGCGCGGGCTCGGGTGCGTCGGGGAACCAGAAGAAGGCGAGGCAGTCGCCGCCCCCGCAGTCGAAGAAGAAGTGCTGGCCCATGCCGAACGGCAGATCGATGGTCTTGACCAACGGCATGCCGAGCACGCCCGAGTAGAAGTCGACGGTGCGCGCCATGTCGCGGCAGACCAGCGCGAGGTGGTTGATGCCGCTCAGCTCGAACGGTGCTGTCATGGTCCCCTCCCGGATCACGACGCCTCGGTCGTCACCGCGGCCGTCGTCACCTTCTCGAGGCCCACGGTACGCGCCCAGATGCGGCTGACCGCCCGCGCCATGGCATCGACGTCGGCCTCGACCTCGCCCGCGTGGGGCAGCAGGTGGTCGTAGGCCACGCGGATGGTCATGGTCTGCAGCGCGATGGCGGTGGTCCAGGGGTCGATGTCGTCGCAGATGCCCTGGGCCTGCAGCCTGCGGATCCACTGGTCGGCCCGCTTGATGGCCCCGACGATGGTCGTACGACGCGCGCCGGCGATGTGGGCGTCGACCGGCACGAGCTGCTCGATCGACCGGGCGACGACGGCGTTGTCGACGACCACCTGGAAGTACGCCCGGCTGGCGTGCTCGACATCGCGGATGGCGTCGCGCTGGGCGGCGTCGGGATCGCGCCTGGCCGCACGCAGCATGGCGTCGAGCACCTCGGCCGCCACCTCTCGGAAGATCTCTTCCTTCGAGTCGAAGTAGGTGTAGAAGGTGCCGTTCGCCACCCCCGCCCGAGCGGTGATGTCCGCGATGCGGGTGTCGGCGAAGGGGGTCTCGGCGAACACCACCTTCGCGGCCCCGACCAGCGTGGACCGCGTGCGGCGCCCCCGGGCGGTGAGCACGCGCCCGCCCGCAGCCTGACCCGCCCGCAGCTCGCCGGGCGGTGTCGTTGCCACGGGGTCGACCTGGACGGCCACGTCAGGAGGGTAGTGGGCGGGGGCGCTGCGGGAACGGGTCCCCGCGCCATCGTGACTTTGCGGGCGCGGCTTTGTTACCGTTCGCCTGCAACGTCCATCTCTGCGGCAACCGCCGGGGGAACTGGGACCTCATCACCGCCTCTGAGGGAGGGATGTTGGACGTCCGCAGCCAGGTCGTCCGTCGCTGGGCCGCCGCCATCATCGCCGTCGCTCTCGCGAGCGTGCCCACGAGCGCGGCCGCGGCGCCGGGGGCGCCCGCGCAGACCGAGCCCTCGAGCGACGAGCGCGCCAACGCCGACGCCACCCTCGTCGACGTCGACGTCCTGGTGTCCACCAACGCCGCCGCCGTCGCCACCGCCCTGGCCGATCTGGGCACCCAGGTCAGCGATCAGCTCGCCGCCTACAACACGGCGCAGACCGGGGTGTCGAACGCCAACGCCGAGCTGGCGACCGCCGACGCGGCGCTCAGCGACACCGAGTTCCGCATCGAAGAGACGACGACCGCCAGCGACGAGGTGGTGATCGAGGCGTTCATCAACCCGCCCGCCGAGAGCGCCCTCGAGGTGCTCGCGGCCGAGTCGCTGGCCGACGCCACCGTCAAGCAGACGCTCCTCGACATGGACGCCGACCGGTCGGCCGACTCGCTCACCGGCCTGCAGGCCGCGCTCGCCGACTACGAGGTCCAGAAGGCAGCCCAGGAGGAGGCGCTCAACGCAGCCGAGACGGCCAGGGCCGACGCCGAGGCCAGCCTGGCCGACCTGGACGCCGCGCTCACCACCCAGGCGCAGTTCGTCGCCGCGGTGCAGGCCGCCCTGGCCGAGCAGGCGGGCCAGCCCGCCCCCACCGATCCCGAGGCCGCCGCCGCGCTGGCCGCCCGGCAGGGCGAGATCGCCGCCGCCATCACCGCGGCGGCCGAGGCCCAGGCCATCGCCGACGCCGCCAGGGCAGCCGCAGAGGCTCACCGGCGCCGGGTCGAGGCGGGCATCATGTTCTGCCCGGTGGACGGCGCGGTCGACTTCATCGACTCCTGGGGTTTCGCCCGCTCCGGTGGGCGCTCCCACCAGGGCGTCGACATGATGGCCTCGTCGGGCACACCCACGGTGGCGCCCGTCAGCGGCGAGGTCCAGCACCGGGGCAGCAGCCTGGGCGGCCTGTCGTGGTACGTCTACGGCGACAACGGGAACATGTACTACGGCACCCACCTGTCGGGGTACGCCAACCAGGGCGTCGGCTGGGTCGAGGCCGGCACGCTCATCGGGTACGTGGGCTCCAGCGGCAACGCCTCCGCCTCCGGGCCGCACCTGCACTTCGAGATCCACCCCGGCGGTGGCTCCGCCGTCAACCCCTACCCCGCCACCGCAACCGCCTGCTTCGGCTGACCGGGCCGGCTCCGGTCGTAGCCTGACGCCCATGACGGTCGCGCTGAACCACACCATCGTCGCGGCGCACGATGCCCGCGCGTCGGCCACGTTCCTGGCGGAGGTCATGGGCCTGCCGGCCCCCACCGCCTTCGCCCACTTCCACATCGTCGAGACCGGCAACGGCGTGTCGCTCGACTTCTCCGACGCCGGCGAGATCACGCCCCAGCACTACGCGTTCCTGGTGAGCGAGGCCGAGTTCGACGAGATCTTCGGGCGCGTCCGCGCCCGGGGCCTCGATCACTGGGCCGATCCGATGCAGCACCAGGCGGGCAAGATCAACCACCACGACGGCGGCCGCGGCGTCTACTTCGAGGACCCGAACGGCCACCTGCTCGAGATCATCACCCGCCCGTACGGCAGCGGCGACGGCTGACGCCCGGGCCCGGTCAGCCCACGGGTGCCTCGTGGTCGGCCCCCGGGTAGCGCACGTACTCGTCGATCATCGCCAGCCCCAGGCCGCGGTCGACGGGGGCGTCCGCCCCCCGGGCCGCGTGGCCGGGCCGCTCATGCCGGGGCGGGTCGCCAGGTTGGCTACGGTGACCGCCATCGAGGAGACGCTCGGCCGAGGGGCAGGCACGTGTCGGAGGGGCCAGGCAGTAGCGGCGCACCAGGCCAGCGCGCCCGCACGCTCGTGCGCGGCGACGTCGAGCTCCACGTGGTCGAGGCCGGCGAAGGGCCCCCGGTCGTCCTCGCGCACGGCTTCCCCGACATCTCCTACACATGGCGCCACCAGATCCCCGCGCTGGCCCGGGCCGGGTATCGGGCCGTGGCGCTCGACCAGCGGGGCTACGGGCGGTCGAGCTGCCCGGAGCCGGTCGACGCCTATGACATCGACCACCTGACCGACGACCTGCTCGGCGTGCTCGACGACCTGGGCGAGGAGCGCGCCGTGTTCGTCGGGCACGACTGGGGCGCCCTGGTGGTGTGGGCGTTGGCCCAGATGGCCCCCGAGCGCGTCACCGCCGTGGCCGCGTTGGGCACCCCGTTCCTGGCCCGGGGGACGACGGTGCCCACGACCATGCTGCGGCAGTTCAGCCGCGACCAGTGGTTCCTGCTGCTGTATGTGCAGGAGCCCGGCGTCGCCGAGGCCGACCTGGGCAGCGACGTGCGGGCGACGTTTCGACGCCTGATGGCCGGGCTCCGGGCCGAGGCGGTGGTCGCACCGCGCACGCTGGACGACCGCCGGGGCATCGTCGAGCGGCTCGACGATGTGACCACGCTGCCGCCGTGGCTGACGGCCGACGACCTCGACCACTACGACCGCGAGTTCTCGCGCACCGGGTTCACCGGCGGCCTCAACTGGTTCCGCAACTTCGACCGCAACTGGGCGCTGACCCCCCACCTGGCGGGCGCCACCATCGACATGCCGTCGTTGTTCATCGCCGGTGCCGACGACCCGATGCTGGCGCTCCACCCGCCCGCGCTGATGGACGGTTGGCTGACCGATCACAGGGGGACCCGGATGATCGATGGCGCCGGGCACTGGGTGCACCAGGAGAAGCCCGACGACGTGAACGCCGTCCTGCTGGCGTTCCTGGCCGAGACGGTCAGGAGCGGGACGAACGTCGGACCATCGCCGTGAGCGCATCCGCCGGCCGCAGGACGATCTCGCAGCAGAACCGTTCTGCGCGGGTCCGGGCGCCTAGCCTTCGACACGTGAGCATCGCCGTCGACCTCCAGGCCCTGGGCGAGCGGTTGGCCGAGTACGGCGACCGCGCCTACCTACTCACCGTGACCGACGACCACCTGCCCCACGTCGTCTCCGTGCAGGTGAGCCTCCGGGGCGAGCACCTGGCGACGAGCGTCGGGCGGCGCACCGGCGCCAACCTGGCCCAGCGCGACACCGCGACGTTCCTCTGGCCGCCTCCCCGCACCGATGGCGAGTACAGCCTGATCGTCGACGGCACCGCGGTCGAGGCCGCCGGCGAGGGCCCGCTGGCCGTGCTGCCCACGCGGGCCGTGCTGCACCGGGTCGCCGGCACGCCGGGCGACGGCCCGACCTGCCTGCCGGTCACGCCCAGCTGATCCAGAGGCCGAGCCGACGGGCGAGGCCTGCAGCGACGCTGCGAGGGCGGGAAGCACGGCAGACATGGGTGATGGCGTGACCCGTCCGCGCACGTTCTATCGTTGCGTCCGCATGGGGAACGGCGCGGAAGGCGGAGGCAGGCGGCGCGCGGGCCGGCAACTGGGCCCGCTGGTTGCCGCGGCCACGGGCGCGACCGTCGTGGTCGCCGCCGTGGCAAGCCGCCGGCTCGGTCGCCGCCGCACGACCGCCATGTCGCCCGAGAACTCGCTCGCCGGACCCGCGATCGACAGGACCGTCAGGCCCGCAGTCGATACGACCATCAGTCCCTCGGTCGACAAGGTCGAGGCGCCGGGCGACAAGACGCCACTCGTGGCGACCGCGATCGTGTCCGTCGACCCCGCGATGCCGTCCGTCAGCCCCGAGTCCACCGTCGACACCGCGCCGCCCGCGGCCGACGCTGCGACCACCCCGGTCGGTGGTGCCCTGCTCGACCACGATCCCGCGCCCGACCCTGACCTGGCCACGAGCCTCGAGGTCGGCGCGCCCGCCGGCAGCGCAACCGATGCGCCGGCGATCGGTTCGGACGCGTCCCCGCGCCGCCGGTCGCGGGCGATCGCCGGTGTGGTGGTCGCGGTCGTGGTCGTCCTGCTGGTCGGCGCCGGGGCCATGGTCGCCGCCGGCACGGGCGAGGACGACCCGGCCCCCGCCGACGCCGAACCCGCCCCGGACGCCACCACCAGCACACGGCCGACCACCACCACGCTCCCGCCGGTCACCGCGGCCGACGCGTTCGGCCTGGCCGCCCAGCGGCTCACCGGCGCCGGGTCGTTCACCTACACCGGCACGGTCAGCGCCACCGACGTGAGCCAGGCCCGCCCCATGCTGTGGCTGGCGGTCGAGGCCAGCATCGAGGGCCAGGTGGCGACGTCGACCAGTCGGCTCCACGAGGTGGCCGTGACCGACGACGGCCAGGCCGCGGAGACGGTGGCCGATGGTGCCACGGTGTGGGGGCGTCGGGCGTCCGCGGTCGACGCGCTGGCCGACGAGCGGTACGAGGCCATCCCCGCGCTGTCGGAAGACGGGCTGCCGTCCAAGGGAGCGGCCCTGTTGCCGCTGTGGCTCGCTGCCGCCATCGACCCGACCGAGGTGGCCGCCGACGAGCCTGGGCCGCCGCACGTTCCGGGGCACCATCCCTGCCGACGTTCTCGGCGAGATCGAGCGTGAGCGGCGGCCGGTCGACGCCACGATCGTGCTCACCCTCGACGACGTCGGCGACCCGGTCCGGGTCGAGATCACCGCGTCGCCCGCGGGCCCGCCGTTCCACCTGCTGTTCGAGCTCGCCGGCCTGGGCTCGCCGGTGGCCATCGAACCACCGGCGCCGACCCCACCGTGACCCCCGCGCGGTCCACCATCGTGGGTGTGGCGACGGTCCTCGACACCACCGCCGTCTGACACGTCGCCCGACACGCTGTCTGACACAAGGCGTCAGACGTAGGTCGAACGCCCTCCACCCGGTGGGTCGCGGGCGTCTGGCTGTACGATCCCCAGCCCGAGCGAGCCGGGACCAGGCCGATGTCGATCGATGACGAGCTAGCGGAGGGCACCGACGATCCTGGTGGGGCGGCTGGGTCCGTCACTCCGTGGGCTCGTCGCCTGACGCCGGTCCGCGAGTACGTCGCCACCGAGAACGCCAGCGCCGTCATCCTCCTCCTGGCGACGGTGGCCGCGCTCGTGTGGGCGAACTCGCCCTGGTCCGCGAGCTACGAATCGTTCTGGCACACCGAGGTCGCCATCAGCTTCGGCGACGCCGAGCTTGCCCTCGACCTGCGTCACTGGATCAACGACGGCCTGATGGCATTCTTCTTCTTCGTCGTGGGGCTCGAGATCCGGCGCGAGTTCGACATGGGCGAGCTGCGCGAGCGGCGCCGGGTCGCCACACCGGTGCTCGCCGCGATCGGGGGCATGGTCGCTCCCGCGCTCATCTATCTGGCCATCAACGCCGGCGAGCCCACGGCCCGCGGCTGGGGCATCGCCATGGGCACCGACACCGCGTTCGCCCTCGGCGTCCTCACGCTCGTGGGCGGCGCCACGCCCCGGGTGCGCACGTTCCTGCTCACGCTGGTGATCGTGGACGACATCGTGGCGCTGCTCGTGATCGCCCTCGCCTACACCGACGACCTCTCGTTCGCGGCGCTCGCGGTGGCGGTCGGCCTGTTCGGTGTGGTCCTGGTGATGCGGGCCACCGGCGTCCGCCACGGGGTGGCCTACTTCCTGGTGGGCATGGCGATGTGGCTGGCCACGCTGGCGTCGGGCGTGCACGCCACCATCGCCGGCGTCGCCGTGGGGTTGCTGGCCACCGCCTACCCGCCGTCGCGCGACCAGCTGAGGCAGGCCGGCGCCTTGTGGCGGCTGTTCCGCGAGGAGCCGACACCCGAGTACGCCCGCACCGTCAGCCGCACGATGTCGACCGCGGTCTCGCCCAACGAGCGGCTGCAGAGCCTGTTCCACCCGTGGACCAGCCTCGTGATCGTGCCGCTGTTCGCCCTGGCCAACGCCGGCGTGGCGCTCGAGGCCGACGTGCTCCGCAACGTGGCGACCGAGCCGATACTCCTCGGCATCGTCGTCGGCCTGGTGGTGGGCAAGCCGCTCGGCATCATCGGCGCCACCTGGCTGGTGTCGCGGCGGTGGTTCGGCGGCTTCCCCCGCACGATCCCGTGGCCGCCGCTCGTGGGCGCCGCCACCGTGGCCGGCATCGGGTTCACCGTGTCGCTGCTCATCGCGGACATCAGCTTCGAGGGCCGCGAGCTCGAGGAGGCCAAGCTCGGCATCCTCGCCGCCTCGATCGTGGCGTCGCTGGCCGGCTGGACCGTGTTCAGCGTCGTGCATCGGATGCCCGCCCAGAAGCGCATCCGGGGCGCCGCCGGGCTGGCGCCGCCGATCCTCGACCTCAGCGAGGACGTCGATCCCGAGGTCGACCACGTGCGGGGGCCGGTCAGCGCTCCCGTGACGCTCGTGGAGTACGGCGACTTCGAGTGCCCCTACTGCGGGCAGGCGGAGCCGGTGGTGCGCCAGCTGGTGCAGACGTATGGCAACGACCTGCGATTCGTGTTCCGCCACCTGCCCCTCGTCGACGTGCACGAGCACGCCGAGCTCGCCGCCGAGGCCGCGGAGGCCGCCGCCGAGCAGGACAGGTTCTGGGAGATGCACGACATCCTCATGGACAACCAGGCGGGCCTGATCTACCCCGACCTGATCCGCTACGCCGGCGAGCTGGGCCTGGACGTCGACCGGTTCGGCGAGGACCTACGCTCCCGCCGCCACGCGGCGCGGATCCACCGCGACGTCGACAGCGCCGACGCCAGCGGCGCCGTCGGCACGCCGACGATGTTCGTCAACGGCCGCCGCCACCAGGGCGCCCACGACATCGACGCCCTCGCCGCCGCGATCGAACGCGAGCTGGCCGCCGACCTCTGATCCGGCTGAGGATCGGCAGGTGCTGGCCCTGGACGTCGGAACGTGCACCGACGACAGGTACCGGCTTGGATGCAGCCGCTAGAGGTGCACCTGGGTGCGGTGGTCGTAGGCGAGGCCGTGGTCTGTGCACGGTTCGCCCGCAGGCGCGCGGGCACAGGACGGAGTACTCGGCCACCGTGGCCCGGTACAGGCGGTATGGGGCCGGCGGCCGGAGATCGGCCGGAGTGAAGTCACGTCCCCCGCGCTGGGCGAAGCCAGGGAAGTCGGCGAGGCTGCGGTCGAGCTCGTCGACGCGCACTTCGGCGGCGGTCGCCGTCATGTAGACGGCGCGAGCCCCACCCGTTCCGACCGCCGCGCGGGAATCGAAGACGACGATGCTGGCTTGCGGACGGCGGGCGAGGTTGCGCGAGTGCGTGACCTCGGGCGACGAGACCCAGTAGAAGTCGCGGCACGCGTCCGCTGCGTAGAACACGGGCGACACCCAGGGAGCGCCAGCCTCGTCGGCTGTCCCGAGGACCATGTAGAGGTTCTCGTCGACGATCGTCCTGACGATGCGTTCGAGGTCCCCGTCGCTCACGAGACGATCATCCCGCGATCAGCCGACGCGAGTCCGGTCAGGTCCGGTCAGGTGCCGGTCAGGGCGGCCACTGTGGGGGCGAAGTCGTGCAGCCTGTCGCCCGGGATGACGTGGTACGAGTAGCCCCAGCGCTCGCGGCGTTCGTGCAGCATGTCGGACACATCACCGGCGCTGCCGACCAGCGCCAGGGGTGACTGGCGCAGCGAGGCGGCATCGGTGCCGAAGAACGCGGCGACGGTCTCGGCCACAGTCGGGTCCTCGGTGATCTCGGCGGTGGCGAGCCAGGCGTTCAGCTCGAGATCCTCGAAGCGGCCGCCTGCACCTTCGCGCACCCAGGCGACCTTCTCGTCGATGCGCTCGGCCAGCGCGTCCTGGGCCGCGGCCTGGTCGATCTCGCCCGAGTGAATCGACGCGTTGACCCCCACGATGTCGGCCGTGGTGCCGGCCCACCGCAGCAGGCGGGGGGCGCCCCCGCCCACCAGGATCGGGGGCCCGCCGGGGCGATGGGGTGCGGGTGAACCCTCCATCTCGGCGATCTGGTAGTGCGCGCCCGCGAAGGTGAACGGGCCGTCGGCCCACAGGCCCTTGAGCACGGTGGCGTGCTCGATCAGCCGGCTCACGCGCACCCCCGGGCGGTCCATCGTGATGCCCGACCGTCGGTAGTCGAGCGCCTTCCATCCGGCACCCAGACCCACCTCGAGTCGGCCTCCCGACATGGCGTCGATCGTCGCCAGCTCGCAGGCCAGCACCGCCGGGTGGCGGAAGTCGCAGTCGAAGACCAGCACGCCGACGTTCAACCGCTCGGTCACCGCCGCGACGGTGGCCATCGCCGCGATGGGGCCCGGGCCCTCGTCGAAGTGGTCGGGGAAGAACAGGGTCGAGTAGCCGAGCTGCTCGACCTCGCGGGCCGACTCGACCCACGACAGGCCGGGAAGCGGGGCGTGCAGCTCGGTGGCGAAGCGGAAGCGGCGGGGGTGGGCCATGCGGTGGTTCTACTCGGGCCGTCGATGCCGCTGCGCTAACCGCGCGCCTCGGGCAGCTCCCAGCCACGCGCGTGGGTGGCGCCCGAGCGCACCGCCGTGGCGCTGACCTCGCCCAGGTGGTCGGGCACGTCCAGCAGCTCGACGCCGCGGGGACGGTCACCCGCGCGCGGCGCGACCAGCACCCGCGGCAGCCGGGCGATCGCCGCGTCGCGCGCCTCCGCAGAGCCCCCGTACCAGCGAGGGTCGAGCACCTGCGCCCACTTGTCGGCGCCCATGATCACCGCGTCGTAACCCGCGGCGACGTCCGCGATCAGCCGGCGGTCGGTCACCGCCACGCCCAGCCACGGGCGCGTCGCAGCGACCTGCGTGAGCACCGCGCGCCGCTCGTCGACGCTTGGCGCCTCGACCTCCTCCTTCCCGAGCGCCACGAGCGACAGCACGAGGTCGACGCGGTCGAGGCCCGCGTGCCGCAGCGCCGCCTCGGCGACCGCCAGGTGGGCGATGGTCGGCGGGTTGAACGACCCCGGGTAGCAGCCGATCGGCATGGCGCGTCTGCGGCTCCGTTCGGCGTCAGGTGAGGTGGGCGACGATGCGGCGGAGCTGCTCGCCGTACCGCTCGCGGAACTCGGGGGTCGCCGGGTCGACGCCACAGACGCGCTCGGCCATGTGGGGCATCGTGACACCCGCCGCCACCGCCCCCATCAGCGCCAGCAGCAGGAAGCCGGGGTCGAGGTCGGCCGCGATCTCGCCCGCGGCCCGTCGGCGCCGGATGTCGGCGACCTCGGGGACGTCGCCCGGCTCGCCCGCATCCCCCGCCTCCCCCGGTTCGCCCGCCGCCCCCGGTTCGCCGGGCCCGCCGACGACGGGCGATCGGTCGCCACCGTGTGAGGTGAGCTCGTCCCAGATCAGCAGTCGGGCCATGTCGGGTTGGTCGTGGTTGGCCGCCAGGTAACCCACGACCAGGTCCGCGAGCGGCTGATCCGCCTGCGCGAACGTGGCCTCGCGACGGTGCCATTGCGCCAGCAGCTCGTCGTACAGGCCCTCCTTCCCGCCGAAGTAGTACGAGATGAGCTGCTGGTTGACGCCGGCGCCGCGGGCGATGTCGGCGACCCGGGCGCCGGCGAAACCCTGGGCGGCGAACTCGTGCAGGGCGGCGTCGAGGATGCGTTGGCGCGTGCCCTCGGCGTCGCGGCGTCGCTCACCGGGCGCGGGGGCGCGCCGTGTGCGCACCGGCGTCCGGTCCGACGGGGTCGTGGTGGGCATGTGGCCGAGGGTACCCGCGCGGTCGAGCCACGTCATGCACCCGCATACTTGAATCATCTGTTCGTTTGACATTGTCATGTGTTCAGTTGATAGTGGGAACACAGACCCGCCCACACCGAAGGACGACGACCATGACGACAACAGAACCCACCCTCCGGCCCGCCGACCACGAGAACAGCGGCCCTGCGCCGACCGGACCGACCGAGGGCCACCTGCTGGTGCGACGCGGGCTCGGCCGCACCACCATCGCCACCGACCACGGCCTGCCCGACCTGTACGCGGCCCGGTTCGCCGGCCCGGCGCCGCGCCGCGACGTGCGTGGCGGCACCGTCGAGCTGACCTACCCGTTGCTGTCGTTCCGCCGGCGCGGAACGGCCGATGCGCTGACGCTCGCCGGCGCGATCCCCTGGCGCATCGAGGTGGACGGCGGCGTCGGCGATGTGACCGCCGACCTGAGCGACGTCACGGTGCGGTCGGTCGACGTCCGCGGCGGCGTCGCCGGCTCCGCCCTCGCGTTGCCGACCCCGGTGGGCACGCTGCCGGTCCGGCTCGGCAGCGTCGACGACGTGACCATCAGCCGCCCCGCAGGCGTGGCCGTCCGGGTCTCGGTGCGCCGAGGCGCCCGCAGCCTCCGGGTCGACGACCAGGCGCTCGGCGCCGCCGGTGGGCCGACGGTCCTGGCGACGCCCGGCTACGAGAACGCGACCGACCGCATCGACATCGCCGTCGACGCCGCCCGGCGGCTCACCGTGACCACCCGCCCGAACCGCTGACGGGCGAGCCGGGGACTCCGGGCACTCGGTGGTGGTGGGAGGCTTCACTCGTGCCTCCCACCACCACCGCCCGGCTGCTGGTCGCCTGCCCCGACCGGCCGGGCATCATCGCCGCCGCCACCGCCTTCGTGGCCGAGCACGGCGGCAACGTCATCGACCTGCAGCAGCACACCAATCACACAGACGAGGCGTTCTTCCTGCGGGTCGAGTTCGAGTTCGACGACTTCGACCTGGGGCGCGGCGACATCGGGGGCGCGTTCGCGCCGATCGCGGAGCGGTTCGCCATGCGCTGGGAGCTGGGCTTCTCGGATCACCGTCCCCGCGTAGGCCTGCTGGCCTCGAGGGAGGCCCACTGCGTGCACGACATGCTGCACCGGTGGCGAGAGGGCGAGCTGGCGGTCGAGATCCCGGTGCTGGTCAGCAACCACACCGACCACGCGGATGCCGCCGAGTGGTTCGGCGTCGAGCACCGCCACCTGCCGATCGTCGACGGCGACAAGGCGGGCCAGGAGGCGGCGGTCCGCCAGGTGCTGCGAGACCACGACGTCGAACTGGTCGTGCTCGCCCGCTACATGCAGATCCTGTCGGCCGAGTTCTGCGACGAGTGGGCCGGGCGCATCATCAACATCCACCACTCGTTCCTGCCGTCGTTCCAGGGCGCCCGGCCGTACCACCAGGCCCACGAGCGGGGCGTGAAGCTCATCGGCGTGACCGCTCACTACGCCACCGCGGTGCTCGACGACGGACCCATCATCGACCAGGACGTGATCCGGGTGAGCCACCGCGACGACGTCGACGACCTGCGCCGCAAAGGCCGCGACCTCGAGGTGGCCGTGCTGGCCCGCGCGGTGCTCGCCCACATCGACGACCGCACGCTGATCTACGGCCGCCGGACCGTCGTGTTCGACTGATCCGCCACAGGGCACGATGTGGGCATGACTGAACCGACGCAACACCGCACGGTGGTCGATCTGGCGCACGTCATCACCGACGGCCTGGTCACCTACCCGGGCATCCCCGCGCCGGCGCTGGGATCGCATCTCAGCTTCGACGACTCCGCCGACCACTACGCCCCGGGCACCGAGTTCAGCATCGGCATGATCACCATGGCCACGAACACGGGCACCTACCTCGACACACCGGCCCACCGCTATCGCGGCGGCGACGACCTGGCGGCCGTGCCGCTCGATCGCATGGCCGACCTCGAGGGTCTGGTCGTCCGCGTCGCCGACGGCCTCGACACCGGCGAGCGGCCCGAGATCGACGTGCTCGCCCTGGCGGCCCACGAGGTCCGCGGCCGGGCCGTGCTGGTCGAAACGGGCCACGCCCGGCACTGGGGCACCGACGCTTACTTCCGCGACCACCCCTACCTCACGGCGGCCGCGGCGGGCTGGCTGGTCGAGCACGGGGCGGCGCTGGTCGGCATCGACAGCCTCAACATCGACGGCACCCACACCGGCGAGCGCCCGGCGCACTCGCAGCTGCTGGCGGCCGGGATCCCCGTGGTCGAGCACCTCACCAACCTCGACCAGCTGCCGCCGACCGGCTTCCGGTTCACCGCAGCCCCGCCCAAGGTGGCCGGGCTGGGCACCTTCACGGTGCGGGCCTTCGCCGTCGTCGGCGCCTAGCCGAATGTGGTTCACGAGCGGGGGTCATGGCCCCCGCTTTCGTACGTGGTTCGCCCGCCAAGTGTCGGTTGTTACTTACGTAAGTCGCCGCCTACAATGGCTGGCATGCAAGCCGTGCTGGACGCCGTCGCCGAGCCCCGCCGGCGCGAGATCCTGCAGCTGGTGCGCGACGACGAGCTGCCCGCGGGCGCCATCGCCGCCCACTTCGCCGACGTGTCCCGGCCGGCCGTCTCGCAGCACCTGCGCGTGCTGCGAGATGCCGGCCTGCTGACCGAGCGGCGCCAGGGCACCCGCCGGCTGTACCGCACGCGGCCCGAGGGCCTCGGCGAGCTGCGGGCGTTCCTCGAGGAGTTCTGGATCGACCGCCTCGACGTCCTGAAGGTCGAGGCCGAACGAGAGCAGAGGAGGCAACCCGATGGCCGCCGTCGCTGACCCCGTCATCCGCACGATCGACATCGAGGCCACCCCCGAGACGGTGTTCGCGTTCTTCGTCGAGCCCGACAAGCTGAACCGGTGGCTCACCGTCGGCGCCACGCTCGACCCGCGCCCCGGCGGCGTGTGCATCCAGGAGCACGAGGCCGACGACCGCGAACGTGGCCCGTACCACATGCACGGCACGTTCCTCGAGGTCGACCCTCCCCGCCGTGTGGTGTTCACCTGGGGCTTCACCGATCCTGACATCCCCGTTCCCCCGGGGTCGACCGTCGTGGAGGTGACGCTCGAGCCCGCCGGCGCCGGCACCCGCGTGACGCTCGTGCACCGCGACCTGCCGCTCGACCAGGTCGACGATCACGCCGGGGGGTGGACCGAGATGCTCGAGCGGCTCGCACGGGCGGTCGACACGACGGAGGAACGATGACCTCGACCGAGTGGTGGACCGAGCTCAAGAGCGTGACGCTGCACGTGCAGGGCGAGCGGCCCCGGCTGTTCGCCGCCGGCGCCAGCGACGAGTACCGGGCGGCGCGTGCGGCTCTGGTCGAGGCCGAGCAGGCACTGTCCGACCAGGTCGAGGCCGTGGCCGCCCAGCGCCGGGCGCTGCCGGCGGGCCCGGCGATGCCCCGCTACGACCTCACCGAGGGCCCGCTCGACCTGGCCGCCGACGGCCCGGTGCGGACCGTGGGCCTGGCCGACCTGTTCGGCCGCCACGACGAGCTGGTCGTCTACCACCTGATGTTCCACCCCGACGACGATGCGGCCTGCGCCATGTGCTCCCTGTGGGTCGACGGGCTCCACGGTGTGTCGCACCACGTCACGAGGCGGGCCGGGCTGGCGATCGTCGCCAAGGCGCCCGTCGGCAAGCTGCGGGCCTGGGGGCGCCGGCGGGGCTGGCAGGGCCTGCGCCTGGTGTCGGCCCACGGCACGGGCTTCATCGCCGACGTCGGCACCGAGGGGAGCCGGGGCGGCCAGATCCCCGCCGTCAGCGTCTTCACCCGCGAGGGCGACGTGGTGCGTCACACCTACACCCAGAGCGCCGACTTCCCCGACGGCAGGGAACGGGGAATCGACCCGATCTCGGCTGTGTGGAACCTGTTCGACCTCCTGCCGTCGGGCCGGGGCGACTGGCTGCCGGACAACACCTACCCGGGCGCCACTCGGGGCGACGTGGGCTGACAAGACCTCGGCGGGCCGGCGGTCAGCTGGTCATGCCGCCCAGGCCGACCAGGCCGCGGGCCAGCTCGATCTCGCCCATGTGGCGCAGGCCGTGCTGGTAGATCCAGCACTCGAGGGCGTCGAGGACCGTGATGCCCTGGGGGCCGGCCACGCGGGCGCTGTAGGTGTCGGCCACCACGGGCGGGAGCGGACGCGGGACGATCACGCGCGTCACCTCCGCTGGGTCGAGCGCGTCGAGCCACGCCTCTGTGCGGGCGAACACCGCCCGCTGGTAGTCGCCGAACGCCTCGTAGTCGCCGATGCGCTGGTGCACCATCTCGTCGACCGTGCGCTCCTTGCCGTGGTCGTCGATGGCCATCTGCACCCGGGCCTGCCAGCCCGCGTCCCACAGCACGCCGTCGCCGCTGATCACGGCGAACGAGACGTCCTGCATGTTGGTGTAGTGGAAGAGCGAGAAGGCGATGGGGAGCACGCCCTCCCGCTCGAAGTGGTTGACGTGGTCGGGCCGCATGGTGGCGAGGGCGTCGGCGTAGAGCGAGTGCATCGCCCGCATGCGCCGGCGGAGCGAGTCGATCGCCAGGTCGTCGGTCGTCACCGTCATGCGTGCAACATAAGTATTGTCATCAGGCCTGTCAATAGTTAGGGTCGGGGCGTGACCGCAACATCCGGCGACACGACCACCTCGCCCGACGGGCGCAACCTCCGGCGCGACCGCAACCGCGACGCCGTGGTGACCGCCCTGCTCGGGCTGTACCGCGCGGGCGACCTCAGCCCCGGCGCCGAGGAGATCGCGGCGAGGGCCGGCATCTCGGTGCGCTCGCTGTTCCGCTACTTCGACGATGCCGACGCCATGGTGCGGGCGGCGATCGCCCGTCAACAGGAGCACCTCGCCCCGCTCTACGCGCTCGACGCCTCGCCCGACCAGCCGCTCGCCGAGCGGGTCGAGCGCTTCGTCGCCGGGCGGATGAGGCTGCTCGAGGGCATGGGCGAGGTCGGGCGCGTGGCCCGGGCACTGGCGGCCCGCCAACCGCTGATCCTGGCCGAGCTCGCCCGCATCCGCCACACGCTCCGCCGCCAGCTCACCGACCTGTTCGCTGCCGAGCTCGACGCGCTACCGCCCCCCGCGCGTCGAGCCACGGCCGCCGCCGCCGACGTCGTCACGTCGTGGGAGTCGTTCGACCTCATGCACAACGACCAGGGCCTCGGCCGCGAGGCCGTCCGGGCGGCCATGGGCGCCGCGCTGCTCCGGCTGCTCGACCCGGCGACCGGGCGCTGATGCGGGCCTCGGTCCGGCGCGAGGTCGCCATCGACGTGAGCGCTGACGAAGCGTGGCGGGTCGTCGGCCGGCCCGACGTGCTGCACCAGTGGTTCCCCGGCATCGTCGACTGCCGGGTCGACGGCGACGAGCGCACCGTCACCCTGGGCTCGGGACTGACGCTGGTCGAGACGATCCTGACCAACGACCCGCTGCAGCGGCGCTTCCAGTACCGGATCTCGGGCGGGTTGTTCAACGAGCACCTCGCCTCACTCGACGTCATCGCGCTCGGAGACGACGCCTGCCTGGTCACCTACGCCAGCGACGCCGACCCCGCCACGATGGCCATCGTGCTCGGGGGTGCCATGACCGGTGCGCTCGCCGAGCTGCGCCGCCAGCTCGAGGCAGGAAGCATCTGATGGGCCGCAAGATCCTGTTCGTCACGACCGACCAGCAGCGCTACGACACGCTGGGCTGCAACGGCGGCACGCTCAGCCGCACACCGGTGATCGACCGGCTTGCGGCCCGGGGCATCCGCTACGAGCGGGCGGTCCCGCAGTCCGTGGTGTGCATGCCGTCGCGGTCGACCATGCTGACCGGCCAGCACCCCAGCACGCACGGCGTGTGGATGAACGGCGTGGCGCTGCCCGTCGACGCCCCGTCTGTCGCCGCCGTGCTGCAACGGGCCGGCTACCGCACTGCGCTGGTGGGCAAGCCCCACTTCGAGCCGTTCGTCGACCCCTTCGGGCGCTTCGTCGAGAACAGCCTGGCCCGCGAGGGCGTGCCCACCGTCGAGTCGCCCTGGCGCGACGGCAGCACCGGCCCGCACCGCGGGTTCGAGCACCTCGAGTTCGCCACCCACGGCCCGGTCGGCCCGCTGCACTACGCCCGCTGGCTGAACGCCACCCACCCCGAGGCGGTGGGTGGCTTCTACCCGGTGCTCGACGCGGACCTCGAGGTGAACGCGCAGGGCGGTGGCGACACCGGCGCCCCGCAGGTCAAGGACAACCCGATCCCCCGCGGCTGGTACCACACCGACTGGGTGGCCGACCGCACGATCGCCTGGCTCGACGGCCTCGACGCCGACGACGACTGGTTCTGCTGGATGAGCTTCCCCGACCCCCACCACCCGTGGGACCCGCCGGCGTCGGAGATGGGCCGGATCGACTGGCGCGAGGTGCCACTGCCCGCCGGCTACATCGAGGACCCCGCCGAGCGCGAGCGCGTCCTCGACGCCAAGCCGCGCCACTGGCGCCTCTGGTACGACGGCACGCTGGTGTCGAACTACGAGGCACCCACCCGCTGGGTGCCGGCCACGCTCACGGCCGACCAGGTGCGCGAGGTCAACGCCCGCAACGCGGTCGAGGTCGAGCTCATCGACGAGGCGCTCGGGCGCGTACTGGCGGCGGCCGCCGCCCGGGGTTGGGCCGACGACCTGGACGTCGTGTTCACGACCGACCACGGCGAGCTGCAGGGCGACTTCGGGCTGCTGTTCAAGGGGCCGTACCACGTCGACGGCCTGATGCGGCTGCCGCTCGTATGGCGCCCGGCGCCGTCGGCCGCCATCGCGCCGGCCACCGTGACCCGCCCGGTCGGGCTGGTCGACCTGGCCCCCACGTTCTGCGCCACCGCCGGCCTGCCCGCCGAGCCGTGGATGGAGGGCGACGCCCTGCCGGTCGACGACGGCGATGCCGACGCCCGGCGGTCCGGTCGCGTGATCACCGAGTGGGACAGCGAGCTGCTCGGCGTCGCCGTCCACCTGCGGACGATCACCCGCGACGGCTGGGTGTGCACCACCTACGGGCCGGGGACCGTGCACGACGGCACCGAGGGCGAGCTGTACGACCTGACCGACGACCCGCTGCAGCGGATCAACCGGTGGGACGACCCCGCGGTGCGCAGCGACGCGCGACGACCTGGTCGACGACCTGGTGTCCCATCTGCGTCCGGCCCGCGCCCCGCGATTGCCTCTGGACGCCCCGGTGTGAGCGGAGGCTACGATCCGACGAACTGATGGTCAGTCCATCAGTCCACAGCCTCAGTCCACACGGACCGCGCCGCAGAAGGACGACCCATGGCCCAACCGCACACGCTCATCTTCGTCGACCTCCCGGCGCCCGACCCGGAGGCGTCCGGCCGTTTCTACGAGGCCGTCTTCGGCTGGAAGGTCGAGGGGCGTCCCGCCGGGACATTCGCCCGCGCCGTGCCCGGCGGCGAGTTCCCGCTACCCGACGGCAGCGACTCGGGCGTGGGCAACCTGCACCTCGGCATCTTCAACACCGCTACTCAGATCCCCGAGCCCAACGACCCGCCCATCCACTCCGGCGACCGCCCCAGCGGCCCGATGCCGCGCGTGTACATCCTGGTCAGCGAGGACGACACCATCGAGGCGGTCCTCGACCGGGCGGCCGCCGAGGGGGCGACGATCGACTGGCAGGCCGTGTGGTGGGGCGAATTCGGCGGGTGGTGCGGCGCCTTCACCGACCCCTGGGGCGTGCAGATCCTGCTGTGGACCAAGGGCTCGGTGCGACCCGCGCCCGACGCGGGCTGACCCCGGCCGGTGCCGACCCCGCTCGCCCCCTTCGCCACCGCGCTCGCGCCGTGGGCCATGGTGGCCGCCGTCGACCGCCTGGCCGCCGAGGCCGGCGTGGCCGCGCTGCGCGCCGGCGGCTCGGTCGCCGACGCCGCGGTGGCCGCCAGCGCGGTGCTGGCCGTGACGACGCCCCACATGTGCGGGATGGGAGGCGACCTGTTCGCCGTCGTCACCCGGCCCGGGGCGCCGCCTGAGGTGCTGAACGCCTCGGGGCGGGCGGGGTCGGGGGCGGATGCCGAGCGGATGCGGGCCGATGTCGGCCCCGTGATGCCGTTCCGCGAGGACATCCGGCTGGTGACCGTGCCCGGGTGCGTCGACGGCTGGCTCGCGCTGCACGGGCGCCACGGCCGCCTGCCGTTGGCCGACGTGCTGGCCGACGCGCTCGGCTACGCCGAGGACGGTTTCCCGGCGTCGCCGCTGCTGGCGGCCAAGGCCCCCGAGGTGGCTGGGCCGGCCGGGCGCCGACGACCTCACCGGGGCCGCCCCGCTGCGGGCCGGCACCCGGGTGCGCCGACCGGGCGTCGCCCGCTCGCTGCGGGCCATCGCGTCCGACGGGCGCGCCGGCTTCTACGAGGGCGAGTTCGGACGGGGCCTGCTCGAGCTGGGGGCGGGCGAGTACACGCCCGACGACCTGGCCCGCGTGCACGCCGACTGGGTCGAGCCCGTGCGCACCCGCGCGTGGGGGCACGACCTGTGGGGCCCGCCACCCAACTCGCAGACCTACCTCACGCTGTCGTCGGCGTGGATGGCCGACCGCCTCGGCCTGCCCGCCGGAGCCGACGGCCCCGACGATCCGCGGTGGGCCCACCTCCTCGTCGAGGCCACCCGCCAGGCCGGCCACGACCGGCTGGCGGTGCTGCACGAGCACGCCGACGGCGACGCGCTGCTCGACCCCGCCCGCCTGGGGCCCCGGGCCGCCGGCATCGACCCCGACAAGGCCGGCGACCTGCCCGCTCCCGCCGCGGCCGGCGGCACGATCTTCCTCGCCGTGGCCGACGCCGACGGCAACGGCGTGGCGCTCATCCAGTCCAACGCCGCCGGCTTCGGTTCGTACCTCGTCGAGCCGAGCACCGGCATCTTCCTGCACAACCGGGGCTGCGGCTTCTCGCTCGTGCCCGGCCACCCGGCCGAGTACGGCCCGGGCCGGCGACCGCCGCACACCCTGGCCCCCGTCGTCGCCACCCGTCCCGACGGCTCGCTGCACGCCATCGTCGGCACGATGGGCGGCGACAGCCAACCCCAGGTCGTGCTGCAGCTCCTCGCCCGCCTGCTCGCCGCCGGGCAGGACCCGGCCACGGCGGTGGCCGCCGGCCGCTGGGTGCTCGGTTCGCGCCGCGACCCCACCTTCGACGTCTGGCAGGACCCCGAGTCGATCCGCGTCCGCGTCGAGGGCCACGCCCCGGCCGGCTGGGCGCCGGGTCTGGCCGACCGCGGCCACGCCGTCGAGCCGATGGACGACTACGACTACCGCGCCGGCCACGCCCACGTGATCGTGCGGCACGACGATCACCTGGCCGGCGCCGCCGACCCCCGTGCCCTCGGGGGCGGCGTGGCCGTCTGGTGAGGCGCCGGACCGCTCACTGGCGCGTCACGGCGACGCCGGTGGGGTGATGGTCGGGCCCGCGGTCACACCCACGGCCGGAAGTCCTCCTTGCGGATCACGCAGTGCACGCCCTTCACGGTGTCGACCACCTGGGACACCTCGAAGTCGGCCGCCGCGCTGAGGTACGCATAGGCCACGTGCCGCTCCATGCCCTGGGTCTGCTCCAGAAAGGCGATCGCCGCCCGCACCGCCTTGCGCATGGCCTCGTCGAGGTCGACGTCCAGGCCCATGGGCACCCACGCATCGGCCGTCTCGACCATCGGGCGGTCGAGGGCTCCGACCAGGGCCGCCGCCTCGACGCCCCGCAACAGGTCGAGGCGGAACGTCCCGCGCAGGCTGGCCTCCATGGCCGTGAGCGCCACCTCGCCGTCGCCCTGCGCGTAGTGCGGGTCGCCGGCGTGGAACAGGGCGCCGTCGACCTGCACCGGCAGGTACAGGGTCGACCCGACGCTGAGGAGGTTGACGTCGATGTTGCCACCGTGGCAGCCGGGCGGCGTCGAGTGCACGGGCTCGTCGGTGGCCGGGGCGACGCCCATCACGCCCATGAACGGCGCCAGCGGGAAGTGCACCCGGCGACCGCCGGCGTAGGGCATGACGCCGTACAGCCCGCCGCCGTGCTGCTCGACGGTGGTGAACACCATCACGGTGCCGGCGGCCGGCGGCGTCTCGGGCATCTCGCCCGGCAGCGCGCCCAGGCCGTGACGGTTGGAGACCACGCCGTAGGGGGTGCGCAGCGCGAGCTGCAGCACGTCGACCCGCAGCACGTCCCCGGGCCGCGCGCCCTCGACGGCGACGGGCCCGGTCACCACGTGGGGACCGCCCCCGCAGCGGTCGATGTCCGACCCGGCGATCGCCACGGCATCGGCGAGCACGTTCGACGCGTCCACGCCGTGGCCGTCGAAGAAGCCGAGGGGGTCGCGACCCTGGTCCTCGAGAATGCCCTCGTGCGACAGCGTGTCGATGGTCACCGTGTCGCCGGGCGCGACGGTGAGCGCCGGCGGCGTGACGGCGTTGGGCAGCCAGCCCCACTGCACGGTGCGTGGAGTGGTCGGCAGGTAGTGGCGCCCGGGGATGGCACCGTCACCTGGCTGCAGGGCGAGCGTCGTGGTCATCGGTGGCCTGGGTTCGGCGGTGGTGCGGACTGATGGACTGACCATCAGTTCATCAGTGGGTCTACCATCTCCGTGATGGCGACGAGCGCGCGAGTCCGTGAACGGCGTGTGACACCGGCACCCAGGGGTAAGGTGCGGCGCTTGGTGGCGAACCCGTCGGCCGATGCGCCCGAGCTGGGGCCGAGCGAGGTCGCCCACCTCGCCGACGAGTTGGCTGAGCTGGCCCTGGCCGGCCAGGGCTGGCCCGAGCTGCTCGCCCGCCTCGCCGACGCCACCAGTCGCGAGACCCGGCTGGTCGGCGTGCACGGAGGCGTCGTCGCCGCCGCTCCCGACGGCGGCAGCGCCGAGGGTGTCGAACCGTCCGTCGTCGCCGCGCTGGCCGACGCCGAGGTCCCCACCTCGGTGACCTGCGCCGACGGGTGGACCGGCGCGGCCGTGCCGCTGCGGGCCGGGCCCCGACGCGCCGGGCTGCTGCTGCTCGAGGAGCCGCTGACCGATGGCCAGCGGGACTTGCTGATGGCCGCCCGGGTGCCCGTGTGCATCGAGGCCGTGCGCCGTGACGTCGAGGCCACCGCCCGCGCCGAGAGCGCCAGCCGCCTCATCGACGAGGTGCGCTACGGGCCCCTGCGCCACCCCGACGAGGTGCTGCGGGCGGCCGAGCGGTTCGGCCTCGCCCTCGACCGGTCCCACGCCGCGGCGGTGTTCGCCTACGACGGGGCCAACCGGCGCACGTGGGCCACCGCGCTGAGCTGGATCGAGATGCCGGTCCGCCAGGACGACGGCCTGGGCTGGACGCTGCTCGTCGACGACGTCGACGCCGAGCTGAGCCGCATCCGCACCCGGCTGCAGGGCATGGTGGGCGACGACGCCCGCGTGCTCGCCGCCACCGGGTCGGTGGTCGGCGACGTCACGGAGACGGCGCGGTCGTTCTTCGAGGCCGAGGTGGCGTTGTCGTTCCTGCGCCGCCGCCGCGCCGTCGAGCTGCGGTTCTCGTCATTGGGCCTGTCTGGCCTGCTGCTCTCGGTCCCCCAGGACCGGTTGCGCCAGTTCGTCGAGGGCCAGCTCGGCCCCATCGCCGACCGCGAGGACCTGCTCGCCACCCTGGCCGCGTGGATGGAGACCAACGGCAGCCGGGCGGCCGTGGCCCACCGCCTCGACATCCACCGCAACTCGGTTGGCTACCGCATGGGCAAGATCCGCGAACTGCTCGACTTCGACCCGCTCGACGCCCAGGCCGGGGTGCAGATCCAGTCGGCCCTGCTCGCCCGTGAGATCCTGGCCGTGCTCGACGAGCACGGTGACCGCCCCCGCGGCGCCCCGGTCAACCCCCGGCCGTAGTCACAGTGGCCGTGCCCGCGTCCTCGATGTACCACCGGTGGTTGGGCCGGCACGCGCCCGACCTGCGGCGCCTCGTGAGCGCCGCGGTGGTGGGCCTGGTCATCGGCGTGGTCGCCTCGACGGTCGTCGCCTGGCAGGTCGCCGCTCTCGTCGGCTGGGATGCGGCGGCGCTCACGTTCCTGGGAGCGATCTGGTGGATCTTCGCCAGGGCCGACGGCTCCACCACCGAGAGGCTGGCCACGCGCGACGACCTGACCCGGGACATCGCCCGCCTGCTCGTGCTGGCCGCGTCTGTCGCGAGCCTGGTCGCCGTCGTGTTCGCGCTCGACCTGGCGAGCCGAGAGAGCGGGACGCACCGGGTGGTACTCATCGCCGTCTCGGCGGTGACGGTCATCGTGTCTTGGACGGTGGTCAACACCGTCTTCACCCTGCGCTACGCCGACCAGTACTACCGAGCCCCGGCCGACGGCATCGACTTCGGCGGGGCCGCCGCCTCCGACCGGCCCGACTACCGCGACTTCGCCTACCTCGCCTTCACGATCGGCATGACGTACCAGGTGTCGGACACGTCGCTGCGCGACCGCCACATCCGGCGCACGGTGCTGCTGCACGGGCTGCTGTCGTACCTCTTCGGCGTCGTGATCGTGGCCGCGGGTGTCAACATCGTGGCGGGTCTCGTCGGCTGACCCGTTGCGCGCTACCCGCGGATCTGGACGTTGACCGCCTTGAGCGCCGTGTAGGCCTCGACGCCCGTGCGGGACGCCCCGCTCATCTTGCGGGGCTCGCCCCGGCCGCCGTTCATGTCGGGCGCGAAGTGGCAGTTGACGTTGACCTCGCCGCAGTCGAGGCGGTCGGCCGTCTGGAAGGCCCGCTCGATGTCGCGGGTGAACACGGTGGCGTTGAGCCCGTAGCGGGTGTCGTTGGCCAGGCGGACGGCCTCGTCGTCGTCGCTGAAGGGCACCGCGGCCAGCACGGGGCCGAACACCTCGGTCTGCTCCAGCTCCGAGCCCGGGCGCACCCGACCGAGCACGGTGGGGGCGACGAACGTGGCGCGGGACCCGTCGGGCACCGACCCGCCGCCCACCAGCTCGGCGCTGCCCTCGCCCACGGCCCGGTCGACGAAGCCGCGCACGCGGTCTGCGTGAGCCTCGTTGATGAGCGGTCCGATGAACGTGTCGGGGTCGAGCGCGTCGCCGATCGGCAGGTAGCTCGCCGACTCGGCCACCCGGGCCACGACCTCGTCGTACACCTTCTCGTGCACGAGCAGTCGGCTGCCCGCGACGCACACCTCGCCCATGTTCACGAACGCGGCCATCATCGCCCAGCCGGCGGCCTGGTCGAGGTCCGCGTCGTCGAACACGATGACCGGCGACTTGCCGCCCAGCTCGAGGTGGACGGGCGTGATGTTGCGCGCCGCCGCGGCCATGACCCGGGCCCCGGTCTCGACGCCGCCGGTCAGGCTCACCAGGTCGACCCGGGGGTCGGATACGAGCTGCTCGCCCACCGTCTCGCCGGCGCCGAGCACCACGTTGAGCGTGCCGGCGGGGATCCCGCAGTCGGCCAGGATGCGCGCCAGCTCGACGGTGGTGACCACCGCCTCCTCGGGGGGCTTCACGACCATCGAGCACCCGGCGGCCAGGGCGGCGGCGATGCGCTGGCTGCCGGTCATGAGCGGGCCGTTCCACGGCAGCAGCTCGACGACGACGCCCGCCGGCTCGCGCAGCCGCAGGGTGAGCACCTCGGGGCCGCCGCCGGGCAGCAGCTCGGGCGGGAACGAGGCCCGGCGGACGTCGCCGTGCAGATCGCGGGCGACACCGGCGGCGTAGGAGAACGCGGTGGCCGCCTCGTGCACGTCGTAGGTGAGCGCCCCGCCGACCGCCTTGCCGGTGTCGGCCGCTTCCAGGGTGGCCAGCCGGTCGCCGTCGGCTCGGATGCGGGCTGCCACCGCGTCGAGCACGTCGGCCCGGCGGGCCTGGGGCATGCGCCGCCAGACGCCGCCGTCGAACGACGACCGGGCCGACGCCAGGGCGGCGTCGACCTCGTCGGTCGTGGCCTCGGCCCACGTGCCGTGCTGGTCGCCGGTCGACGGGTCGACGATCGGGTTGGTGGCGCCCGACCGGTGCGCCTCGCCGGCGATCAGCTGGGGATAGGGATCGCGGTCGAACAGGTCGGCGGCTATGCGTGGTTGGGCCACGGCGTCTGGTCCTCTCTCCAGCGATGCGGTGCTGCTGGTGTGCTCTGAGCACCAACGATCGGCGGCGGTCGTGGTGCCCCGACCCCGACAACCGGGGCCTGGCGGGGCCGTAGGATCACACAGCATGGCCGGGGAGCACAATGGTGCCGACGAGCACAACAACAGGCCCGATCTGCTGGTCGTCGGGGGTCGCGTCGTCACCATGGACGAGTCGCGCCGGGTGCTCGACCCGGGTGCGGTGGCCGTCGCCGGTGAGCGGATCGTGGCCGTCGACTCGCCGCACGCGCTGCGCGCCCGCTGGCCCGGGGTGGCCGAGCTCGACGCCCGGCGCGGCGTCGTCACCCCCGGGATGGTCAACGGCCACCAACACCTGACCGGCGACCCGCTCGTGCGCGGCTGCATCCCCGACGACCTCGGCTCGGGGCGGTCGATCTTCGAGTGGGCCGTCCCTGTCCACGGCGCCCACACCCCCGACGACGACGAGCTGACCGCCACCATCAGCGCGGTCGACAGCCTGCGCAACGGGGTGACCACGCTGATCGAGGCCGGCACCGTCGCCTTCCCCGAGCGGGTGGCGGCGGGGGTCGTGGCCGCGGGCGCCCGCGGCACGGTGGGCACGTGGGGGTGGGACGTCGACGAGGGCCCGTTCGCGGCACCCGCCGACGAGACGCTGGACCGCCAGCGCGCCGTGCTCGACCGCTTCCCCGCCGGCGGGCAGGTCGAGGGGTGGGTCACGCTCGTGGGCCACAGCCTGGCGTCCGACGATCTGCTCGTCGGCGCCGCCGACCTCGCCCGCGAGCGGGGCGCCAGCATGACGATGCACATGTCGCCGACATCGTCGGACCCCGAGGTCTACCTCGAGCGCCACAACCGGCGCCCGATCGTGCACCTTCAGCACCTCGGCGTGCTCGGCCGCCACCTGCTGCTGGGCCACGGCGTGTGGCTCGACGACGACGAGGTCGAGGCCGTGCTCGCCACGGGCACCGCCATCGCCTACTGCCCGTGGGCCTACCTGCGCCTGGGGCAGGGCGTCAGCCGGCAGGGCCGCCACGCCGAGATCTCGGTGCGGGGCGGGCGCATCGCACTGGGCTGCGACGCCTCCAACGCCGGCGACGCCCCCGACATCCTGCGGGCCGCCGCCCTGGCTGCCGGCCTGGCCAAGGACACCCGCGTGGACCCGACCTGGTTCGGCGCGCACGGCGCGTTCGAGTGGGCCACGGTCGCCGGCGCCGAGGCCGTCGGCATGGTCGATCGCATCGGCTCGATCGAGCCCGGCAAGCTGGCCGACCTGGTCATCCACGACGCGTCCGGCCCCCAGTGGGCGCCCGATGCCGACGTCGCCCTCCAGCTCGTGTGGGGCACCGACGGCCGATCGGTGCGTGACGTGCTGGTGGGCGGGCAGGTCGTCGTGCGCGACGGCCGGTCCACCATGGTCGACGAGGCCGCGCTCCACGACGAGGCTGTCGCTGCGTCGCGCGCCATCCTGGCGCGGGCCGGCATCGAGGTCCCCCACCGCTGGCCGGTCGTGCGCCCCCTCGCCCCGGCCGGCACCCACGAGAAAGGCCACACCCTGTGAAGGTTGCCGTTGTCACCGCCCCTGGCCAGGTCGAGCTGCGCGACGAGCCCACGCCCGAGGTGGCCCCCGACGAGGTCCTCGTCGAGGTCGCGGCCTGCGGCCTGTGCACGATGGAGCGGCGCCTGTTCTCGGGCGAGAAGCCGATCTACCCCGTCGCCCCCGGCCACGAGGTCGCCGGTCGGGTCGTCGCCGCCGGGTCCGCGGTGGCCGAGCTCCCGGGCGCCCCGCACGTGGGCGACCAGGTCACGGTCGACCTGCTGACCCGGTGCGGCGCCTGCCGCCAGTGCCGACGGGGCCGCAGCGCGTTGTGCCGGGTGCCCCAGGGCGGTGCGCTGTCGGACGGCACGATCTCGATGGGCGCCGGGCTGGCCGAGCTGGTGCGGGTCAAGGCCGTGGCCGCGTGGCCGGTGGGCGAGGCCTCGAGCGACCACGCCTCGATGGGCGAGCCGCTCGCCTGCGTGGCCCACTCGGTGCGCCTCTCCGGCTTCCGTGCGGGCGACCGGGTGGCCGTCATCGGCGGCGGCTACATGGGCCGGCTCCACCAGGCCATGACCCGCCACCTGGGCGCGTCCGAGGTGGGTGTCGTGGACGTGAGCGCCGACCGGCTGACCGACGCCGCCCAGGCCGGCGCCACCTGGGTCGCCACCCCCGACGAGGCCGCCGCCCGCGCCGGGGCCGCCGACATCACCTTCGTCACCGCCGGGGCGCCGGGGGCGCTCGAGCTGGCCGTGTCGCTGACCGACGACGGCGGCACGGTGGTGCTGTACGGCGCGTTCCCCAAGGACCTGACCGCGCCCGTGTGGCCCGACGCCATCCACCACCACGAGCTGTCGATCGTCGGCGTGTACAGCCAGGAGCCCGAGGACTGGCGCACCGCCGCCGGCCTGCTGGCCTCGGGGGCGCTGGCCGCGGACCTCGACCTCCTGGTGACGGCCCGGTTCGGGCTCGACGCGGTGGGCGACGCCCTGGCTCTGGCCGCCGGCTCGCCGGTCTACCGCGTGCTCGTGGGCGGCTGATCCGCCGTGTCGGTCGTCGTCGGTGTCGACGTGGGCACGGGCTCGGCCCGCGCCCTGGCCGTCGACGCCGACGGTCGCGTGCTCGGGCGCAGCTCGGGCGCGTTCCCCGGGAAGGAGCGGTGGGCACCCGGTCGGGCCGTCCCCACGGCGTGGCGTGCCGGGCTCGCAGACGCCCTGGCCGCGCTGGCGGCCGAGATGCCCGCCGCCGCCCGTCCCGTTGCCCTCGCCCTGGGCAGCCAGAGCCCCACCACGGTCCCCGTCGTCCGGGGCGACGCCGTCACCTGCCGCCACCCCGCCGGGGTGACCGGCACGCCGGTCGAGCAACACCACGCCCAGCGCGACCTGCTGCGCGACGAGCACGGGCCGGACGTCCAGGTCGGTCAGCTCTGGGACTGGCTCAACGGTGAGCTGGGCGGTCGCCCGGACATGCAGTCGCGCTGGCCCGGCGACCCGCCGCTCGACGGCTACGGCCCCGTGGTGGCCACCGGGCACCTGGTCGGCGAGGCCGACGGCGCCTGGGGCGTGCCCGCAGGCACGCCGCTGGCCGGCGGGGCGCAGGACGCCTACCTGGCCTGCTGGGCCGCCGGCATCGACGTGCCCGGGCGGGCGCTCGACCCCGGCGGCCGCACCGGGGGCCTGGCCGTCGCCGTCGACGCCGGCCGCCGCCCCGTCGGCATGTACGCCATGCCGTCGGCTGTGCCGGGCATCGACATCGTCGGCGGGCCGGTCGCCGCTCACGGGCTCATGTTCGAGTGGCTGGCCCGCACGCTCGGCCGGTCCGAGGCTGACCTGCTGGCCCTCGCCGCCACCGTTCCGCCCGGCGCGCGCGGCGTGCTGGTGCTGCCCTACCTCGAGGGCGAGCGGGCTCCCCGCTGGCGCAGCGAGCTGCGGGCCGAGGTCGTCGGCCTGGGCAGCGATCACGGTCCGGCCGAGCTCGCCCGCGCCGTGCTCGAGGGCACCGCGTACGGCCTGGCCCACATCGCCGCCGACCTCGCCGACGCGGGCGTGAGCATCGAGGTGACGATGTGCGGCGGCTCGCCCGCCCGCAGCGAGCTGTGGTGCCAGGTCAAGGCCGACGTGCTGGGCGTGCCGGTCGAGATGCCCGCCGAGACCGACCTGGCGGCCTACGGCGCCGCGCTCGCGGCCGGCGCCGTCGCCGGGTGGTGGCCGGCCCCCGGGGTGGGCGCCGCCGGCTCGTGGCCGCGGGTCCCGGCCCGCACGATCGACCCCCACCCCGACCCCGCCTACGACGAGGGCTACGCCCGCTTCGTCGAGCTGGGCGACGCGGCCGTCGCCCGGTTGTCCTGCCCCCCGATGGCTCCCGAGGAGACCCTGTGACCGACCGAGTGAACCCTGTGATCTTCGTCGACTTCCCGACGACGGACCCCGAGGCCATGTCAGCCTTCTACGCCGAGCTGTTCGGCTGGACCTACAACCGCCGGCCGGCGGGCGAGTTCCACGAGGTGCTCCCCGGCCAGAAGCCCAACCTGGGCATCCACCGGGCCGAAGCCGCTATGACCGGGCCCGTGCCCCGCGTGTACGTGATGGTCGACGACCCGCCGGAGTACCTGCGGCGGGCCGTCGAGATGGGCGCCACGGTGCTGTGGGAGGAGAAGCGGTGGGACGAGTTCGACGCCCGCTACGCGGCGTTCCGCGACCCGTGGGGTGGCGAGATCTGCCTGTGGCGCGACAAGGGCACCTTCCGGCTCGACTCGTAGCGGGTCGGTGAGGTCGGGACTTGCGGGGCTGGGTTCGGCGGGGCTGGGGCCGGGCCCCCACTGGACGTCGATGACCTCCTCAGGGCGCTCGCCCGCGCTGTCGAACCGCACGAGCCGTTGGGTGCGATCCCGAAGGCGTCGGCCACCGCGTCCTCGCCTGACAGCCGACGAGGCCCGGCTCAGTGTCCCGCCTTGGAGCGACAATCGAAAGTGTCAGTGGTCATCGGGATGATGGCGTCGTGGACCATCGTCTGACCGCCACCGAGCACCCCCGCACACTGCTCGACGTCGACTCCGCTGATCGTGGCGCCGCGGCCTACCGGGATGGCCTCTATCTCGGCTACGTCGGCGGCCGGCCGCAGATCGTCGGGCTCGAACTGCGATACCTGCTCACGACGCTGCTGCTCGAGGCAGGGTCTCGCATGACGCTGGATGCGTTGGTCGACGCGGTCGCACACGAGGGGTTCGTGCTGCGAGGCCGACCCAGCAAGGTGGTGTCCGACGCGCTCCGCTGGGAGATCGGCCGGGGTCGGGTGGTCCGCCACGGCCGCGGGATCTACGCACCGGGCACCATGCCTCGCCAGACCAAGAGCCGCATCCGCCGCCGCGTCCGGCTCCTGCGAGATCACGTCGCGACAGCCTGACGGCGCCACCTGGCGCGGCGACCCCGTCCGCTCCGGCACCGTGTCTCGCCATTGGCCCCACGTCCCACGTTGTAGCGACAATCCATCGTGCACCCGCGGCACGCGCCGTCCCACACGCCTCGCCTTGAAAGGGCGGCGCCCCGCCACGGATCGGCCGTGCTTTCCCCGCCCGCAGGATGTCAGGAGTACCACGTTGTCGCTACAAGGCGGGACGCGACCGAGATGGCGGCGCCGATTCGCACGGACAACCTCGCGCCCGAGGACGATCGTGCCGATGGCGGGATGTTCCGCCGTCTCACGCTCACGCCCCGACCACGGCTCGAGCGTCGCTCGCGAAGCGCTCGTCGATGCGGATGCTGCCAGTCAGCCGGGCGACTCCCACGCGCCCGGCGGCCGTCAGCGGTCAGTCGCCCAGGTGCTCGGCGGCCACGCGCCGGGGCACGACCATGCGCCAGGCGTCGAGGACGAGCTCGCGCATCTCGGCGTCGTCGATGGCGGCGAGGCGGACGACCACCCAGTTGTAGCGAAGGTCCGACGTCTTCGGCATCAGGAACTTGTCGGGCTCCGAGGCCACCAGCGCGGTGCGCTCCTCCTTGGGGAACGCGAAGCCCATCAGCGACTCGTCGCGGGAGAACGCCAGGTAGACGATCCGGCCGACGCGGAACTTCACCCGGTCTCGCACCAAGGCCTCGTACGACCGCGGCAGGCGTCAGCGCCAGCTCCCGCACCGCCTCGATCGTGGTCGCCATCGGCAGCCGACCCTACCCACCCGGTGGCGTCGGACCCGAGGCACCCAGCACCTCGGGGTTCACGCAGGTCGGGGGTGGGGCGCCCGCCAGCACGGCGAGCACGTTGTCGACGGCCATGTCGGCCATCTTCGACCTGGTCGCCACGGTCGCCGAGCCGACGTGGGGCAGCACGAGGCAGTTTGGCAGGGCCAGCAGCTCGTCGTCGGGCGGGATGGGCTCGTCGTCGACGACGTCGAGGCCTGCGGCGAAGATCTCGCCCGTCCGCAGCGCCTGGGCCAGCGCTCCCTGATCGACGATCGGGCCCCGGGCCGTGTTGACCAGCACCGACGTCGGCTTCATCACCCGCAGCTCGTCGGCGCCGACGAGGCCCCGGGTCTCGTCGGTGAGCGCGCAGTGCAGCGACACGATGTCGGACCGGCGCAGCAGCTCGTCGAGCTCGACGAACCTGACGCCCTCGGCCGCCTTGGGGGTGCGGCTCCAGGCCAGGATCTCCATGCCGAAACCTGCGGCCCGCCGGGCGACGGCGGCGCCGATGCGGCCGTAGCCCACGATGCCCAGCGTCGCGCCGGCCACGTCGACCCCCAGCAGCCAGTCGGGCTCCCAGGTGAGCCAGTCGCCGGCGCGGACCGCGGCGGCGCCCTCGGGCAGGCGGCGGCAGGCGGCGAGGATGAGCGCCCAGGTCAGATCGGCGGTGCTGTCGGTGAGGACACCCGGCGTGTTGCCCGCGGGGATGCCGCGGCGGGTCAGCTCGGCCAGATCGAGGTTGTCGTAACCGACCGCCACGTTGGCCACGACCCGCAGGTCCGGGCAGGCGTCCAGCAGCGCGGCGTCGACCCGGTCGGTGAGCATCGCGACCAGTCCGACGGCACCCGCCACCAGCGTGCGCAGCTCGTCGGGCGAGGGCGGCAGCCGCTCGGGCCACACGGCGACGTCGGCAACGGCGCGCAGGCGGTCGAGGGCCCCGCCCGGCAGGGTGCGGGTGACGGCGACGCGGGGGCGGCCGCCGTCCCCTACGTCCGCGAGACGTTGCGTCGCAACATGCGGCGGATCTGGTGGTGGGGCAGCCGCCTGTGCCGCAGGTTCCGGATCCGGATGGCGGTCAGCCATAGATGCCGCCGCCGGAGCCGGGCTCCTCGCCTCGGGCCGCGGCCAGCTCGGCGCGGATCGCCCCGCGGAAGATCGCGGCGTCGGTCGACACCGTCGCCATGCGGTAGCCGGACTCGATCGCGGCGCGGGCGCCGGCCCCGCCGCCGGTGTGGATGCCGGGCACGATGCCGTTGGACGCGCACACCTTGGCCACGTGGTCGATGGCCTCGGCGTGGGCGGGCGGCATGGCGTCGACGCCGAAGGCCACGCCCATGCTGATGGCCAGGTCGGCCGGACCGACGTACACGCCGTCGACCCCGGCGGTCGCGCAGATCTGTTCGGCGTTCTCGACCCCCTCGACGGTCTCGATCATCACGAAGCACAGAACCTGCCGGTTGACCTCGGCCGGCGGCGCCTCGTTGAGGTACAGCCCCGCCCGCACCGGCCCGAAGCTGCGCACGCCCTCGGGGGCGTAGCGGCAGGCGGCGGCCGCCCGCTCGGCATCCTCGCGGGTGTTGACCATGGGCACGATCACGCCCTCGGCGCCGGCATCGAGCGCCTGGCCCATCCACGGCGTGTGGTTGAACGGCACCCGCACCAGCGGGGTCGTCTCCGTGCGGCTCAGGCTGGCGAGCATCGGCACCATGGCGTCGTAGCCGATCAGGCCGTGCTGGCAGTCGATGCACACGTAGTCGTAGCCCTCGACGGCCAGCAGCTCGGCGTTGAACGCCGACGGCGTGGTGCACCAGCCGCCGATGGCCGAGCCGCCGTCGGCGAACGTCAGCTTGAGCCGGTTCTCGCTCATGGTTGCTCTCCGCTCTTGCTGCTGCGCAGCGGGCCGCTCAGGCCACGCTCGCTCTCGCATCGTCTCCCCGTCACCCTCGACGGACGCTCGCTCATGCGTGCTTCCTCCCGGTGGGCGGACGGCGCCGCCGGGCCGCGGCGTCCAGGCCGGCCGGCTCGTGGCCCGCGTCGGCCGGGTTGATGTTCGTGCCCGGCGGCACCAGCTCGTCGATGCGGTCGAGCACCTCGTCCTCGAGCACGACCTCGGTCGCGCCGAGCACGTCGGCGAGCTGGTCGGGGGTGCGTGGACCGATGATGGCGGACGTCACCGCCGGGTGCTCGAGCACCCACGCCTGCGCCAGGTGGGTCAGCGAGACCCCCGCCTCGGCGGCCAACTTGCTCAGGGCGTCGACCAGGTCGAGCTTGCGTTCACGGACGGCGTCGTTGTAATCGAAGTGGTCGGGCTGGCGTTCGGCCCGCGACCCGGCCGGCAGCGACGCTCCCCGGCGGTACTTGCCGGTGAGCCAGCCGCCGTTGAGCGGCGACCACACCACCACGCCCAGGCCGTACCGCTGGCAGGTGGGCAGCACGTCGGCCTCGACCCCCCGGGCGAAGATCGAGTACGGCGGCTGTTCGGTCGAGAACCGCTCGCGGCCCCGGCGCTCGGCGACCCATTGGGACTCGACCAGTTCGGCGGCCGGGAACGTCGAGGTGCCGATCGCCCGCACCTTGCCCGCATGCACCAGGTCGCTCAGGGCGCCGAGCGTCTCGTCGATGTCGGTGTCGGGATCGGGGCGATGGACCTGGTAGAGGTCGATCCAGTCGGTGCCGAGCCGGCGCAGGCTGTCCTCGACGGCTCGGAATATCCACCGGCGCGAGTTGCCGCGCTGGTTGGGGTCGTCGCCCATCGGGTTGTGGAACTTGGTGGCCAGCACGACGTCGTCCCGCCGACCGGCGAGGGCGCGGCCCACGATGCGCTCGGACGTCCCGTGGTCGTAGACGTCCGCGGTGTCGACGAAGTTCACGCCCGCGTCGAGGGCCGCGTGGACCATGCGCACGCACTCGTCCTCGTCGGGGTTGCCCCATGAGCCGAACATCATGGACCCGAGGCACAGGGGGCTGACTCGGATCCCGGTTCCTCCCAGCACACGCTGGTCCACTGGCGCTCCTCCCGGTCGGCGGCGGACACACAGGCTGGCACCCGCCCGTGTGCCTCACCATGTGGCGCGGGTGCACCCGGCGGGCCACTCCGCTGTGCTCGCGGCACAGCCGACCCCGCGGCCCGAGGTCGGTCTACCAGCCGGCGTCGCGCACGGCCACGTAGCTGCGGTCGAGCGCAGCGACCGAGGGGCAGCCCAGCAGCCGCAGCGTGCGGTCGAGGTCGGTGCGGAACACCTCGAGCAGGCGCTCGACACCCGGCCGGCCGGCGGCCAGCGCGAACACCCACGGCCTGCCCACCATCACCGCCCGCGCCCCCAGGGCCACGGCCCGCGCCACGTCGGAGCCCCGCCGCACACCCCCGTCGACCAGCACCTCGACCCGGTCGCCGACGGCGTCGACGACCTCGACGAGGGCCGGCAGGCTGGCAGCGACTCCGTCGAGCTGGCGGCCGCCGTGGTTCGACACCACGACCCCGGACACGCCGGCATCGACGGCCCGCCGGGCGTCCTCCGCGGTGACGAGCCCCTTGGCCAGGATCGGGCCATCCCACCGCTCGCGGATCCAGGCGAAGTCGTCCCACGTCGGCGCGTTGGCCGTCATCGACCCGATGGCGTCGCCCATCGACAGGGGCGGACCGCCCGGCACCGTGACCGCGTTGGGGATGTCGAACTGCAGGCCGCCCCGCCGGAAGTCGAGGAACCACCCCGGGTGCGGTGCGAGCTGGACGGCGAGGCGCGCCACGGTCTGTGGGGTCA
Source organism: uncultured Acidimicrobiales bacterium (assembly GCA_963735395.1). Taxonomy (GTDB): domain Bacteria; phylum Actinomycetota; class Acidimicrobiia; order Acidimicrobiales; family VFJN01; genus ZC4RG19. The sequence goes on from CAVTKV010000009.1 coordinate 384,457, forward strand.
TCTGCAGGGGGAACTTGATGCCGTGGCGCCCGTCGCGCTCGCGGTTGCCGGGGATCTGCGAGTCCATCGTGACGACGAGCGCCCGGTAGCCCGCCTGCCGGGCTCGGTCGATGAGCTGCTCCGCGCCGGGCCGTCCGCCGAGGAAGTAGAGCTGGAACCACGCCGGCCCGGTCGCCGCGTCGGCCACCTCCTCGATGGTGTGGCCGGCCATCGACGAGAGCGTGAAGATCGTGCCGGCGGCACCAGCGGCCCGGGCGCCGGCCACGTCGCCCTCGCTGTGCACCAGGCGGGTGTACCCGACCGGGCCGAGCAGCACCGGCAGCGACACGGGTGAGCCCAGGACGGTGGTCGCCAGGTCGGACGGCCCCGTGGTCACGCCCATCCGGGGTACGAAGCCCACGGCCTCGAAGGCCGCCCGGTTCGCCCGCATGGTCAGCTCCGACTCGGCGCCGCCGTCGACGTAGTCGAACACGGCCCGAGGCACGCGCCGGCGGGCCAGCCGCCTGGCGTCGTCGTAGGTGCCGATCCCCGCTGCGCGCCTGCTCGCTCCGTGGCCTGGCATGCGGGCACGATACGAAAACGCCACCGCCCGACAATCGTGCCCCCGGCACATTCTTCGGCCCGAAACCCCTCGATACCCTCGCGGCAACCACCCGGAGTCGCGGAGGCAGGATGGCTACCGACCAGGATGTGTTCGCCCTCGACCGCATCGCCGAGCGTGAGGCCCAGCACAAAGGCGAGTTCAGCGGGCTCGTGCCCCTGACGCCGGACAGCCCCATGCTGCAGCCGTGGGAGGTGTTCGACCAGGACCTGTTCGACCTCGAGATGGTGCGGGTGTTCGCCCGCTCGTGGGTGTGGCTGGGCGACACCGAGGACCTGCAGAACCCGGGCGACTTCCTCACGGGTGTGATCGGGCGCCAGCAGGTGATCGTCATCCGGCAGGTCGACGGCTCGGTCAAGGGCTTCCTCAACAACTGCCGCCACCGCGCCTCGGGCCTGGCGTTCGAGCCGGCCGGCCACTGCGGCAAGACGCTGACCTGCCCGTACCACAACTGGGCGTACAACATCGACGGCACCCTGGTCGGCATCCCCGACAAGAACCGCATGTACACGCCCGACTTCCCGATGGAGGACTACGGCCTGGTGCCGATCCGCATCGAGGTCGCCTGGGGCAAGCTCGTGTTCGGCTGCCTCTCGCGCCGGGCCCCGAGCTTCCGCGACTGGATCGGCCCGTTCGCCGACCGCTACGACCGCTACGACATCGGCAGCTTCCACCGCTTCCACCGCGAGCTCGACCGGGTGTACCCCATCAACTGGAAGGCATTCGCGGAGAACTCGAACGACGACTACCACGTGCGGTTCGTGCACCGGCGCCTCAACAAGGTGCGCAGGAACATGGACACGGTCGTGCGCTTCGAGGGGCGCACCACCAGCGGGTACAAGCCCCACCAGACCCACGACGACCCGTCGGGCGGGCGCGCCGACCTGCCCGAGGAAGACCTGCGTGGCCACTACGCGGACTTCGTCATGCCCAACCTCACCCCGCTGCCCTACCCGACGCAGCTCATCATGGTGCGGGCCGACCCCATCGCCCCCGACAAGACCCGGCTGTTCTCACGGATCTACGGCCTGACCCACGACGTCGCCGAGCAGGATGCCCAGCTCGAGAACCTGGAGATCACCAACCAGGAGGACACCGACATGGTGACCATCCTGATGGAGAACCTGCACTCGCCCTTCTACCGGGTGGGCCCGCCCACCATGTGGGAGGGACGTGCCGCACACGTCATGCAGCGCATCCGCGAAGACGTCGCCACGCCGCTCGCCCCCGACGAGTTCTACGGCCCCGCCACCTGACCGAGATCGAAGAGGAGTCCACCCCCATGTCCGACGCACCCGCCCACAAGCTCGCCGAGCCCCGCCTGACCCACGTGGCGCTGCCGTGTTCGGACCTCGACAAGACGATCGAGTTCTACACGTCGGTCACCCCCCTCGTGGTGGTGGCGCGCAACGAGGACGCCAACGGCCGCGGCGCCTGGCTGTCCAACGACAAGCAGTCCAAGGACCCGTTCGTGCTGGTGCTGGCCGAGTTCCTGCCCGAGGTCGCCGGCAACTTCGGCCAGGAGCCCGGCCAGCCGGTGCCGATCCTGACGCCGTTCGCCCACATCGGCATCGAGGTGCCCGAGCGCTCGGACGTCGACGCCATCGCCGAGAAGGGCCGCGAGCTCGGCTACCTGCACTGGGAGCCCCGCCAGATGCCCGAGCACATCGGCTACATCTGCGCCCTCAAGGACCCCGACGGCAACGTCGTCGAGTTCTCGCACAACCAGAAGGTCTTCTCGACCGTCCGCACGCTCTGGGGCGGGGGCGAGTGAGCGGGCGGGCCGCGACGACCGGCACGCGCGCCACGGTCCTGGGGTTCCTCGACGCGCTCAACGCCGGCGACCCCGACGGCATCGCCGCCTGCGTGACCGACGACTTCCACAACGAGCACACGTCCACGCTGGGCCACAGCCTGCGCGGCCGGGCCGCGTACCGCGAGCGGCTGCCGCATTTCCTCGGCCAGTTCGCCGGCCTGCACTACGAGGTCGAGGACCTGATCGTCGACGGCGACCGGGCGGCCGCCGCCTACCGCATGTCGTGCCGCTGGCTGGACGACGACGGCGCGGTGCACCCGGTGACGATCCGGGGCGTCTTCCGCTTCCGCGTCGCTGACGGCGCCGTCGCCCACCGCATCGACTACTGGGACAGCGGGGAGTTCCGGCGCCAGATCACCGCCCAGATCACCCCCACCACCCCCTCAGCGACGTAAGGACACCTGTGAGCCACCCCTTCCCCTCCGCCATCGGCGCCGGCAAGCTGCGCCGTGGCCGTCACCTGTTCGGCGCCGACGGGCGCAGCGTGTTCGTCGCCCTCGACCACGCCGCCTACATGGGCTCGGGCCCGCCGTTGGGCGAGCCGATGCACCAGATCGCCGAGGCGGCCCCCGACGCCGTGCTCACGACCTGGCACGTGGCCCGCCAGTACGCCGGCGAGTTCGCGGGCAGCGGCCTGGTGCTGCGGCTCGACGGCGGCGTGTCCGAGCTGGGCGGGTTCCCCACCGAGGACGTGAGCGGGTTCCTGCACGGCGTCGACGAGGCCCTCAAGATCGGGGCCGATGCCGTCGTGATCCTGGGCTACCCCGGCGCCCCCGACGAGCACCTGTCGCTCCAGCGCCTGGCTGCCGTGTGCACCGAGTGCGAGCTCGTAGGCCTGCCGGTCATGGCCGAGATGATCCCCGGTGGGTTCGGCAAGGCCGTCGAGTGGTCGGTCGACAACATCACCAAGGCCGCCCGGCTGGGCGCCGAGCTGGGCGCCGACATCATCAAGACGGTGTGCCCGCCCGACCCCGCGGACTTCGCCGCGGTCGTCGAGGGCTGCCCCGTCCCGGTCGTGGCGCTCGGCGGCCCGAAGATGGAGGACGAGGACGGCGTCGTCGCCGTGGCCAGGGGCGTCGTCGCCGCCGGCGGCGCCGGGGTGGCGTTCGGCCGGAATGTGTGGGGCTCGCCCGACCCCGGCAAGCTGGTGACACGACTGATGGACGCTGTCCACAGCTGATGGGCAGCGCGACGAGGAAGCCACGATGACAGAGGCTGTCCCGGCCGCCGACCCCACGACCGCCGCCGACGTGAGCATGGTGAAGATCGTGCTCGTCGGCCTGGCGGCCGGGTTCCTGTCCGGGCTCTTCGGCGTGGGCGGCGGCATCCTCATGGTGCCCGCCCTGGTCATCGTGCTCGCCATGGGCCAGCGCCTGGCCCACGGCACCTCGCTCGCCGCCATCGTGCCCATCGCGCTCGCCGGCGTGCTCGGCTACGCGCTCGAGGGCGAGGTCGACTGGGCGGCGTCGCTGTTCCTGATCATCGGGTCGGCGGGCCTGGGGGCCCGCATCGGCACGCACCTGCTCCACGTGCTGCCCCAGCGGGCCCTGGCCCTGGTGTTCGCGTTCGTTCTGCTGGCCACCGCGGCCCGCCTGGTGCTCGACAACAGCGACGCCACCGGCCGGCCCGACCTGACGGTCGGCACGGCGCTCGCCCTGGTGCTCGTCGGCGTGGTGGCGGGCACGGCGGCGGGGCTGCTGGGCGTGGGCGGCGGCATCATCATGGTCCCGGCCATGGTCGTGTTCGTCGGCATCCCCGCGGCGGTGGCCAAGGGCTCGTCGCTGGCGGTGATCATCCCCACCGCGTTGGTGGGCACGCAGCGGAACCTCAGGAAGGGCAACGCCGACCTGCGGATCGCGGCGCTGGTCGGCCTGTCCGGCGTCGTGTCGTCGTTCCTGGGGTCGAAGATCTCGGTGGGCCTCGACGAGCAGCTGTCGAACCGCCTGTTCGCCGGTCTGCTCAGCTTCGTCGCCCTCAAGATGCTCTGGGACAACCGCCGTCCCCAGCCGGCGCACTGACCGGCCGGGCGCGTCGTGGGCGACCGATTCTCAGCCGAGGAGCTCGACCGTCGCCCGGTTGCCGGGCGCGTTCGCCAGCCGGCGGTCGAAGGTCACGAGCGGCGCGGCCAACGCCTCGGCCAGGGCGACGTACACGGCGTCGTACACGGTCAGGTTGCCTCGCAGTGCGAACATCCGGGCCAGGAACGGCTCGTGCGGGTACCGCTCGGCGTCGAGATCCCCGAGGTCGCCGAGCGCCTCGGCCGCCCGCCGGGGTGCCACCTCGCCTGCACCCACCAGACGCCGGAGCACCTGCGCGACCTCGACGGACAGCAGATGGGGGACGTGGATGGTCTCGGCCGGGTCGACGACGCGGTCGGCCACCTCGTCGCCGGCCGGGGTGGCCAGGAGCAACTCGACCGCGGCGGACGCGTCGAGCACGATCACCGGCTGTCGCGCTCGTCTCGGACCAGCGCCGCGGCGTCGACCGGGCGCGAGACCCGCGGCCTCGACCGGATGCGTGACAGCAGCTCGGCACGCGTCGGCCTCTCGGACACGCGGCGAAGCTCCGCGAGGACGAACTCCGAGAGCGACATACCCGCCTGAGCCGCGCGGACCTTGAGCGTCGTGTGTAGCTCGTCGGGCACGTTCCTCACCTGCAGCGTCTTCATGCGATGAGCATAGAAGCATGCACAATGCATGCGTCGGCGGGAGCCGACGGGACGCTTGTCAGACCCCGGCGATGCGGTGGACCGAGCGCAGGGCGAGGGCGGCGATCGTCAGGGCGGGGTTGAGGCCCGCCGCCGTCACGAACCCGCCCGCACCGGCCACGAACAGGTTCAGGCCGGCGCCGACGACGACGGCGTCGACGGGATCGTCGGAGATCACAGCTCGACCTGCGTTCCTGCGGCCGATCGTGCGGCGTGTGCGGAGCTCTGGCAACCAGATCTGCCGCAAGTTCCGCCGCACCCATCGGGCGGCCGCTACCCCAGCACCTGCTCGACGGAGAACTCGATGTTGTTGCCGTCGGGGTCGCGCACCAGGCAGATGTAGCCCACGACCTCGTTGCGGTACATGGGGCCGAGCACCAGGCAACCCTCCTCCTCGGCCAGCGCCGCCACCCGGTCGACGTCCTGGCGCGAGTCGAGTGACAGCCCCAGGTGGCTGAACGAGGTCAGGAAGCCGTACTGCTCGGTGATCTCGTCGCCGACAACGGCCCGGGGGACCGAGCCCTCGATGAGCACGATGACGAACCGGGCGCCCTGCTCGGTGATGTCGCGCTCGTTGGCCAGCCACGCGGTGCGCAGGCTGGTCTCGGGGTCGAAGCGCTCGTGGATGACCTTCATGGTCGTGTAGCGCCCGTAGAAGTCGAGCATCGCCTGCAGGTCGCGCACCGGGAGGGCGATGTGGGTGAGCAGCGACGTGGGCGGAGCCTCGATGGCGGTCATGGCGGTCCTTTCAGGACGGGCGGAGGACGATCTTGCCGAGCACGTCGCCGGCCGCCATCAGCTCGTGGGCGCGGGCGACGTCGGCGAGGGGCAGCTCGTGGCCGACGACCGGCTCGAAGCCGCCGGCCCAGTAGAAGTCGAGCATCCGCTCGAACTCGGCGTAGGTGTACGAGTCGGCGCCGAGCAGGCGGATGCCGAAGTGGTAGGCGTAGGGCAGGTTCAGCGTCGCCTGTGCGCCGGTGGTCGACCCGCAGAACACCAGCCGGCCCCGAGGGCGCAACGACTGGATCGACGCCTCGAACAGCGCGGGCCCCACGTGGTCGAACACCAGGTCGACGCCGCGCCCGTCGGTCAGCTCGCGGGCCGCGGCCACGACGTCGTCGCGTTCGCTGTTCACCACGGCGTCGGCGCCCAGCTTGCGGGCGTGGTCGAGCTTGGCGGCGGACCGGGCGCTGGCGAGGACGGTGGCGCCCGCCCGCTTGGCGAGCTGGATGGCGGCGGTGCTCACGCCGCTGCCCGCGGCATGGATGAGCACGGTCTCGCCCAGGCGCAGCTCGGCGGTCTCGAACAGGGCGTGCCATGCCGTCGAGTAGACGGTGGGCACCGTCGCCGCCTCGACCGTGCCGATGTGATGGGGCACCCGGTAGGCGTGGGTGGCGGGCACCACGCACAGCTCGGCGTGGCCACCCGCGCGGGTGGCACCCACGACCTGCATCGCCGAGCAACGGCAGTCGTCGCCGCTCACGCAGGACGCGCAGGTGCCGCAGTGCAGCGCCGGGTTGACGACGACGCGCTCGCCGAGACGGGCCGCGTCGACGCCGTCGCCGAGCGCGACGATCTCGCCGGCCACGTCCATGCCCGCGATGTGGGGCAGTGCGAAGCCGGGCACGAGCGCCGGGCCCTCGCGCTGGAGCACGTCCAACCGGTTGAGGCTGGCCGCGCCCACGGCGATGACGACCTCGCCCGGCCCCGGCTGCGGGTCGGGCACGTCGACGACCTCGAGGACGTCGGGCCCCCCGTGGGCGCGCTGCACCGCAGCCTTCATGTGAGCCCTCTCTCGAACGGAACGGCGAGCGCCTCGGGCTTGCGGTTGCGCTTGGCGAAGAAGCACATGGCCAGCAGCGCCAGCAGGTACGGCAGCACGATCAGGAGCTGGGGCTGGATGGTGTAGCCCAGGGCCGGCAGCGCCAGCCGCAGCGCGTCGGCCGAGCCGAACAGCAGCGCCCCGCCCAGGGTGCCCCACAGGCGCCAGCCGCCGAAGATCACTGCCGCATTGACGATGAAGCCACGGCCGGCGGTCATGTTCTGGTTGAACAGCCCCACCTCGGCCACGGACAGGTAGGCGCCGCCCAGGCCGGCCATCAGCCCGCACCAGTACACGGCCTGGCGACGGCGCTTGTTGACGTCGATGCCGGTGACGTCGGCGGCCTGCGGGTCCTCGCCGCACGCCCGGGCCTCGAGGCCCCAGCGCGTCCGGCTCACCAGGAACCACGTGACCGGCACGACCACGAGCAGCAGGTAGATGGGCCACGGGTTCTCGAACAGCGGCTCGCCGATCGTGGGGATGCCGGCCAGCACCGGGATGCGGATCTCGCCGGCCGGGTGCGGGGTCATCTCCAGGGTCTCGAGCAGGAAGCTGGTCATGCCCAGCAGCAGCACGTTGAGGGTGAGCCCCACCACGAACGTGTTGGCGTTGAACCGGTAGGACATCTGGGCGTGGATCCACGAGACGGCCAGGCCCGCCAGCACGCCGCAGACCATGCCCATGGCCGGGTTGCCGAAGGCGGACGAGCCGAGGATGCCGAAGAACGCCCCGCCCAGCATCATCGCCTCGATCGAGATGATGAGCGGCCCCGCCCGTTCGGCGACGTACTCGCCCATCCCCGCGAAGGCGAGGGGCGCGGTCAGGGCCATCGAGCTGGCCAGGATCGTCGTGACCGCGTCATGCTCGCTCATGCGAGGCCCCTGCCATCACGGGGACGTCCTCGATCTGTTCGGCCTCGCGGCGCGGCGCTGCGCAGGGCCTGGCGCCGGTCCCACATCGCCGCGAGGATCGGCGGCAGGAGGGCGGCGAGCACCAGCAGCGCCTGCACGATGTCGACCAGGTAGCGGGGCACACCGGTCGCCGCCAGGAACCCGCCGCCGGCGCGCAGCATGCCGAAGAAGAAGGCCACCGGGACGGTGGCCAGCGCGTTGCGCCGGGCGATGAGGGCGCACAGCAGGCCGTCGAAGCCGACGTTGGCCGAGATGCCCGGTTGGATGCGGAAGACCGTGCCGGTGAACATCACGCCGCCGGCCAGCCCGGCGAACGCACCCGACAGCATCAGGGCCGTGCTGCCGACGATCGCCATGCTCACCCCGGCTGTGCGGGCGGCGCTGGGGTTGAGGCCGAGCATGCGGAGCCGGAAGCCCCACCGGGTGCGGGCCATCACGAACGCGACGACCACCACCAGCGCCACGGCGATGAAGATGCCCGACGACACCGAGAAGCCGGGGGTCGAGCCCAGCCGCGTGATCTGGTAGCCGGCGGCCAGGCGGTCGGACTGCGGCAGCTTCTGCGTGTTGGAGGAGGTCTCCTGGAGCAGCCACGACTTGTTGATGGCGAAGGACAGCACCTCGACGGCGATGAAGTTGAGCAGCAGGGTGCTGATCACCACGTCGACGCCCCGCCAGAACCGCAGCAGGGCGGCGATGCCGGCCCACAGGGCGCCGCCCGCCGCCGCGGCCAGCAGCGACAGGGGCAGGATCACGGCCGGCGGCCCGCCGACCTTGAAGGCCACGAACGCACCGCACAGCGCACCGATGAGCAGCTGGCCCTCGGGGCCGATGCTGAACATGCCGGCGCGGGTGGCGATGACGGCGCCGAGGGCCACGATCAGGATCGGCATGGCCTGGTCGAGCGTGAGCCCGACGGCCGAAGGACGGCTGAGGCTGCCCTCGTAGAGGGCGCGGTAGACCTCTCCGGGCGAGGCGTCGGTCGCGGTCACGATCAGCAGCGACGCCAGGCCGAGCGCGACCATCACGGCGACCACGTACAGGCCGACGGTCACGCCGGCGCGGCGGGCGCGTTGGCCGCGGGGGTCGGTTGCCGCGGCCAGCACCTGCTCGGTGCCGATCCGGCCGGAGAGATCGGTCACAGCTCGCGGCCTCCCAACATCATGCCGATGAGCTCCAGGTCGGCCTCGCCCCGGGGGAGGCAGCCCATGATCCGCCCGGAGTGGATGACGGCCACCCGGTCGGCCAGGCTCAGGATCTCTTCGAGCTCGGTGGAGATCAGCAGCACGGCCACGCCTCGGGACGCGGCGGCGCGCAGCTGATCGGTCATGTATTCGACGGCCCCGACGTCGAGCCCGTGGGTCGGCTGGGCGGCCACGAGGATCCGGGGACCACGGGACAGCTCCCGAGCCAGCACGACCTTCTGCTGGTTGCCGCCCGACAGCGAGCTCATCGGCGTGTCCGCCGACGGGGTCTTGATCTCGTACTGCTCGATCAGCACGTCGGCGTGCTGGCGGATCGCCTTGGGCGAGATGATCCGACGGCGCCGCCCCACGCGGCACACGTCGTCGAGGACCAGGTTCTCGGCCACGCTCATGCCCAGGACGCACCCGGACTCGTGACGGTCCTCGGGGATGACGGCGATGCCGGCCCGGGCCATGGCGCCCGGGCGACCGGGTCGCACCCGCTCGCCGGCGACCTCGACCGACCCTCCGTCGAGCGGCAGGAGGCTGCTGAGCAGGTTGGCCAGGGCGGCCTGGCCGTTGCCCTCGACACCGGCGAGGCCCAGGATCTCGCCCTCGTGCAGGTCGATCGACAGGCGGTCGAGCAGTCGGCGCCCGTCTCGGGTCCGATGCGCAGCGTCGCTGACCCGCAGCACGATCGGGCGGTCGGCGGCGGCGACACCGGCCGCGTCGGTGACGACGCCGGCGTCGGCCGACTCCTCGGCGGCGGCTTCGGCCTCGTGGACCAGGCCGAGGGCGGCGGCCTCGGAGCGCAGCGACACCTCGCGCCCGACCATGTCGCGGGCCAGGCTGCGGGCGTCGGTGTCACACGTGTCCTGCCGGGCCACGACCTCGCCGTTGCGCATGATCGTGACGCGGTCGGTGGCGTGCAGGATCTCGTCGAGCTTGTGGCTGATGAGCACCACCGCCCGGTCCTCGTCCTGCACGACACGCCGCAGGGTCGAGAACAGCTCCTCGGACTCGGCCAGGGTGAGCACCGAGGTGGGCTCGTCGAGGATGACGATGCTCGGGTCGCGCCGCAGGCACTTGACGATCTCGACCCGCTGGCGCTGCCCGGGGGTCAGCGAGTCGACCCGGGCGTGCGGGTCGACGTCCAGGCCGTAGCGCTCGGAGATCTCCGCCACGTGGCGGACCGAGCGGCGCTCGTCGAGCCTGTTGCGCTCGCCGAGCGTGACGTTCTCCCACACTGTGAGCGCGCCGATCACGCTGAAGTGCTGGTGGACCATGGCGATGCCCAGCTCGGCCGCGGCCAGGGGGTCCCTGACCACGACCGGCCGGCCGCCGATGAGGATCGAGCCGGTGTCCGGCGTGAGCAGGCCCAGCAGGACCTTCATCAGGGTCGACTTGCCGGCGCCGTTCTGCCCGAGGAGCCCGTGGATCTCACCGGGCTCGACGCACAGGTCGACCCGGTCGCACGCCACCACGTCGCCGAAGCGCTTGGTGATGCCGCGCAGCTCGACCGCCGGGGCCGGGGAGGCGGTGGCCTCCCCGGCCCCGTTGGCTGACGTCGTGAGCTCCACCATCCTGTTCCTCGTGGTCCTCGGTCGTCGCGGGTGGTGCCCGGTCAGCCCTGCTCGGCGATGAGCGCCTCGACGTCGACCTCGCCAGCGGCAACATCGGCGATCATCGTGTCGACCTGCTCCTGCAGCGCCTCGTAGCCGGGCACCGACGGGCAGATCTCGACCGTCGGCACCGGATCCTGGCCGATCAGGAACACCCGGGTCACACCGAGCTCGACCTCGCCGGCGGCGAAGTCCTCGAGCGCAGCGGCGAAGTAGTCGCCGGGGCTGAAGATCGACGAGACCGCGAACTGCGGCTCCTCGCAGCGGTCGGTGCCGGGGGTGACGGACGGGACGCCGCTGTCGTTGCCCGCGGTGGCCACCGCGTCGGTGGCGCCGCCCAGGTACGGATAGAGCAGGCCGACGCCTTGCGCCAGCTGGGCGTCAGCGGCCGCCTGACCCAGGGCCGAGTCGTCGAAGTCGCCCGTGTAGGTGGCGACGGTCTCGGCATCGGGCAGCACGTGCTTGATGCCGGCCGTCCACGAGGCGAACGCCAGCGTCGAGAAGTCCAGCTCGGGGCCGGTGACATAGCCGGCCTTGTCGACGCCCAGCGCCTCCATGGCCAGGCCGCTGGCGTAGCCGGTGACGAACTGGGTGGGGCCGGGCTCCTCGCTCGTCTGGAAGAAGTACGGGGTCTGCTCGACGCCCGCACCGCCGGCGACGTACCACACGGCCGTGGCGCACACCTCCTCCTCGGCCACGGGAATGGCGTCGGCCAGCTCGCCGGCTGCGATCGCCACCATGTCGACCTCCTGGCGGCACAGGTTGCGTGCCTGCTCGGCCGAATCCGACGGGTTGACCTGATCGAGGATGATCAGCTCCCAGTCGTTCTCCTCGGCGTAGTCGCGGGCCGTGACCACGAAGCTCTCGTAGTAGCCGTTGTCGTTGGTGTCGCCCGGGCTGAGCACACCGATCTTGACCGTGCCGTCGCCGTTGACGTCGGGCTGGCCCTCGGGCACGCAGCCCTCTTCACCGATGCACGACTCTCCGCTGCCGCCGCCCGAGCTTTCCTCGTCGTCGGCCGCCGAGGAGTCGTCGTTGCCGCACGCACCGGCCACCAGGGCCAGCGTCAGTGCGGGAACCATCCATCCCAGCTTCTGCTTCATCGTCTCCACTCTCTTTCGATCCGTTGATCTCGTCCTGAACTGCCTCACCGCGCCCGCCCCGACGTTCGGGGACGGGCGTTCCCTCATGACGTCGTCGCTGGTCTGCGCTGTGATCGCATCTCGAGACCGCCGCCCGCCGTCGAGACGCCTGCCCTCCTCTCGGTCGCTCCCGGGCCCGTCAAGGCGTGGCCTCTGGTCGTCACCGGTCGACCGCCGGGTGGTACCCGGTCCGCTCGTACTCGGCGTACGGCACCCGCTCCTGCTCGAACAGGGCGTCGCCGCCCGCCCGCACGAACCACGGGAACGTCATGCGGCCGACCGGGGCGAGCGCATGAGGGTCGACCCGCAGGTCGGGGGAGCACACCGACTCGTCCATCGTGATGCACACGACCTCGGCCACGACGAGGTGGACCGTCGAGTAGGCGACATCGTCGTCACCCAGGTCGACCACGTGGTGGACGCGGCACTCGAGGTGCGCGGGCGACTCGGCGATGGACGGGTGCCCCACCTTGACCGACGGGATGGTGTGCCACCCCAGCAGGTCGAGCTCGCTGGCGTCACGCGGGAGCTCCATCGCGGCCAGCTCGATCTTGTCGCGCATGGCGTCGGTCGTCGTGTTGATGACGAACTCGCCGGTGCGGGTGGCGTTGCGCCAGGTGTCCTTGGGCTCGGGCGCCGACTCGCGGCGGCCGCCCATCGTCACCGCCACGAGGGGAGGTTGGCCCGTGACCGGCATGAAGTAGCTGAACGGGGCCACGTTGACGACCCCGTCGTCGCCGACCGTCGAGATCATCGCGATCGGCCGCGGCACGATCAGCGACGACAGCATGCCCTGGCTCTTGGCCGGCGGCTGCCCCGCCGGATCGAAGATGATCACGTTCTCCCCCCTCCCTTGGTCTTCAAATGGCCAAATGGCGGCATGGCGATGAGCTTTTCCTAGACCAGATAACTCCCGAATTCGACTGTGTTACAGGTCAGTGAACGGGCTGTGCTCACAAGTCGATGATCTGCATGTCGTCGCCACCCTTGATATCGAGGAACGCGCGCCTGCACCCACGCCGTCATTTCCTGAACGTTTGAGCATTCGAGCCTCCACTCTCGGTAGTCGATTTAGCTATTACACCTCGGGCCGTAAAAGGAACTTGCGGATCTTCCCCACCGATGTCCGCGGCAGCTCCGCGACGATCTCGAAGCGGCGCGGCCGCTTGGCCTTGGCCAGCCGGCCCTCGCACAGCGCCGCCAGCCCGTCGAGGTCGATCGGTGCGACGCCGGGCGCCTGCACCACGAAGGCGACCGGCACCTCGTCGCGGATCGGGTCGGGCTCGCCGACCACCGCCACCTCGAGCACCGACGGGTCCTCCGCGATCACGCTCTCGATCTCGACGACCGACACGTTCTCGCCGGCCACCTTGAGCACGTCGGACCGCCGGCCAGCGAAAGCGAAGCGGCCCTCGGCATCGACCACGGCCAGGTCGCCGCTGCGGAACCAGCCGTCGCGGAACGACGCGGCCGTCGTCTCGGGGTCGTCGAGGTAGCCGTCGAACAGCGTCAGGCCAGGCTCGCCGGCGACCACGATCTCGCCCTCTTCACCCGGCGCCACGGGACCGCCGTCCTCGGGCCGCCGCAGCTCGACCGCGCAGCCCAGCGTGATGCCGCCCATCGACGAGGCGACCGGCCCGAGCGCCCGGTTGGTCAGCACGGCCGGGATGGTCTCGGTCATGCCGTAGAGCTGACGGGGCCGGCAGCCGAGCAACGCGGCGATCGTCTCGTACTGGTCGTCGGTGATGTTCTGCGCATACCAGCAGTGCCGCAGCCGCAGCCCGGAGACCGGCGTCGCGCCCCGGGCCAGGATCATCCGCACCGGCGCCGCGAACAGGCTGGCGTGGGTGGCCCGGTGCCGGGCCGCCTGGGCCAGGAAGCCCGAGGCCGAGAACGTGGGCATGAGCGCCACGCTCGCCCCCGCCGAGATGGCCGAGGCGAACGAGTAGTACTGGGCGTTGGCGTGGAACAGGGGCAGCACCACGAGCTGGCGGTCGGCACCGGTCAGAGCGGCGGCGGCGGCCATCACGTCGCCGGCGAAGGCGTAGTTGGCCTGGGTGATCACCACCCCCTTGGGCGCGGAGGTCGTGCCCGACGTGAACATCACGGCGGCCCGGTCGCGCAGGCCCGGTGGGTCGACACCCGCCCAGGCGAGCGGCTCGCCCCCGACCAACGGGCCGAGCACCGTGTCGTCCTCGGCCACCTCCACGACCGACGCCGCGGCACCCGCATCGCCGGCGGCCGCAAGGGCCTCGCGGTAGGTCGCGGCCCGCTCGACCGAGCAGACGCCGACCGCCGGGCGGGTGCGCTCGACGTGCCCGGCCAGCTCGGGGGCGGTGGCCTTGGGGTCGGAGGGCACGATCCACCCGCCGACCTGGGTGACCGCCAGCCACGTGGCGACGAACGCGGGCGAGTTGGTGATTGCGAGGTGGACCGCACGGCCGGGGGCCAGGCCCCGATCGGACAGTCCACCGGCGACCCGGGCGACGAGCGCGTCGAACTCGGCGTAGGACCAGCGCGTCACCGCACCGTCCGGCCCCTCCCACACCAGGAAGGTGCCGTCACCGTTGGCGGTGACCGCCTGGCGCCAACGCGCCGCGAACGTCGCCGGGCCCCAGGTCATTGGTGCACGGCCTCGACTTGCTCGGGCTCGCCGGCGGCGGTGCCGGCAGGCTCGCCGTAGCCGCCGCCACCCGGCAGCTCGAGCCGGACGATATCGCCAGGCTGGAGCTGGATGCGGGCCTGGGTGCGGACCGGCTCGCCGTTGACGAGGAAGCGCCCCACGGCGCCGGACCGCCCACCGAACAGCCCGGCGGGCCCGTGCTTCAGCCGGCTGGTGACGGCGTTGAGCATCCACGGGCGTTCGGTGTCGACGGTGAACTCGATGGTCTGGCCGGGGCCCCCCTCGTGGCGGCCGGTGCCGCCCGAGCCGGGGCGCAGCTCCTTGCGCAGGAAGCGCACCGGCGCCGACGCCTCGACCACCTCGAGCGGCACGGCCGACACGCCGGTCGGGTACGACGTCGCCCCCAGGCCGGGCTTGCCCGACCGGGCGCCGACGCCGCCGGCGTAGGTGAACATGGCGGTGATGAACGGGCTGCCGTCGTCGTGGGTGCCGCTGACCTGCATGGTCCACACGGCGCCGGCCCCCTCGGCGATCACCTTGTCGGGCACGATCTCGGCCAGCGCGGCCAGTATCGGCATCGGCAGGAACATGCCGACCACGTGGCGGGCGGTGCCCGGTGCGGGCGACACGGCGTTGACGATGCTGCCCTCGGGCGCCTCGACCTTGATGGGCGCCAGGCTGCCGAAGTTGTTGGGGATGTCGGGGTTGAGGACGCTGCGGATCGTGAACGTCGTGTAGGCGTGGGTGTAGTTCTTGACGACGTTGATGCCAGCGGGGCTGGCGCCCGACGAGCCCTCGTAGTCGACCAGGATCTCGCCCGCGACCGGGTCGACGGTGATGGCGACGCGGATGTCGATCTCGCTGCCGTCGGCCAGGTCGAGCACCGAGTGGGCCCGGTGCGTGCCGGCGGGCAGGGCCCGGATCGAGCGGCGGGTCGCCTCCTCGGACCGGGTGATGATCTCGTCGGCCACGGCCTGGATGTCGTCGAGCCCCCGCGACTCGCACAGCGCCAACAGCCGCTGGGCGCCGACCTGGCCCGAGGCGATCTGGGCGTGCAGGTCTCCCGCCATGTGCTCCGGCTGGCGCACGTTGGACAGGATGAACTTCCAGACGTCCTCGTTGCGCATGCCCGCCACCATCAGCCTGGTGATGGGGATCCACAGCCCTTCCTCGAACACGTCGCGGCCGCCGGCACCGATGCCGTACCCGCCCACGTCGGTGTGGTGGATCGTCGAGCCGAACAGCCCGATCACCGCGCCCGCCCCGGAACACCGGGCTGAGCACGGTGACGTCGAGCAGCTGGCCCGCCGTCTTGTAGGGGTCGTTGGTGATGAGGACGTCGCCGGGCTCTAGCGAATCGACCGGGTACTCGGCCAGCATCGCCCCGGCCGCCCGGGCCAACGAGTTGATGTGGCCCGGGGTGCCGGTGACCGCCTGGGCCACCATGCGGGCCTCGCGGTCGAACAGGGCGTTGGCCAGGTCGCCCGCCTCGCGCACGATGGGGCTGAACGCGGCCCGCTGCAGCGCCCGGGCCTGCTCGTTCACCGTGCTGATCAGGCTGCCCCACAGCACCTCGAGCTCGATGGCGTCGATCGTCTGGTCGCTCACTTCGACTCCTCTTGGCGGGTGGCGATCAGCGAACCGTCGCTCGCCACCTCGACCGTCCAGCCGGGGCGGATGACCGCGGTGGTCTCGCGCTCCTCGACGATGGCGGGGCCGGCGATGGTGGCGCCCACGCCCAGCTCGTCCCGGCGGTACACCGGCACCTCGACCTGGTCGCTGCCCCGGTCGAAGCGGGCCGGCCGGGTGCGGTGCGGCACAGGCTCGCCCTCGGCTGCGGGTAGCTCGGCCACCCCGAACGGCGCGGCCGGCGCCCAGGCGGCCACCCGCCAGGTCACGACCTCGACGGGGACGTCGGGGATGCTCATGCCGAAGACCCGCTCGTACTCGGTGGCGAAGCGGGCCAGCGTCTCGTCCCGCGTGGTCGGCCAGGCATCGCCCTCGCCGACCCAGATGGTCACCTCGTTGCCCTGGCCCCGGTAGCGGGCGTCCAGCCCGTAGCGGAAGGCCACGGCGTCGGCGTCGACGCCGGCGGCGGCCAGGATGCGACGGCCCTCGGTGCGCATCTCGTCGAGCAGGGCATCGCGCTCTGACGCCGTGCTCCCCGCTCTCGGCGCGTCGCGCCGGGCCGCTCGGGCCACGGCCTCGCCTGTCGGCTCGGCCTCGAGCGAGTCGTCCAGCATGGCCAGCAGGCTGCGGGCCAGGTCGATGCGGACGGGGCTGACCAGCGTGCCGAACGCCGAGAGCACCGAGGCGTTGACCGGGAAGATCACCCGGTTGGCCTCCAGCATCTCGGCCACACCGATGGCGTGGACGGGCCCCGCGCCGCCGAAGGCGATGATGGGCACGCCCCGCAGGTCCATGCCCCGCTCGACGCCGTGCATGCGGGCGGCGGCCGCCATGTTCTGGTTGACCACGGCGTGGATGCCCGCCGCGGTGTCGGCCACCGTGCTGTCGATGCCGGCGGCCACCTTGGCGGTGACCTCCTCGGCCGCGGCCACGTCGAGGGCCATGTCGCCGCCCAGGAAGAACCCGGGATCGAGGTAGCCCAGCAGCAGGTCGGCGTCGGTGGTGGCCGGGTGCAGGCCGCCGCGGCCGTACGAGGCCGGGCCGGGCTCGGCTCCGGCCGACTCGGGGCCCACCTTGAGCAGGCCCAGGTCGTCGACCCGGGCCAGGCTGCCGCCGCCGGCGCCGATCTCGACCAGGTCGACCGACGGCACCGTGACCGGGAAGCCCGAGCCCTTCTTGTGCCGGTAGACGCGGCCCACCTCGAAGTCGGTGGTGAGGTCGGGCTCGGTGTCCTCGATCAGGCACGACTTGGCGGTGGTGCCGCCCATGTCGAAGCACAGCAGGCGGGGCTCGCCCATGCGGCGGGCGTACCAGGCCCCGGCCAGGGCACCGGCGGCGGGGCCGGACTCGACCAGGCGGATCGGCACCCGCTTGGCGTCGTCCGCGCTGATGACGCCGCCGTTCGACAGCATCATGAGCACCGACCCGCCGAAGCCCTCGGTGCGCAGCCACTCCTGCAGCTCGTCGAGGTACGGCCCGATGAGGGGCATGGTGGCGGCGTTGCAGGCGGCGGTGACCATGCGGGGGTACTCGCGGATCTGCGGCGCGACCTCGTACGAGGTGCACACCGGCACGTCGAGCCGCTCGGCCAGCGCGTCGGCCACGAGCTGCTCGTTGGCGCCGCTGACGAAGCCGTGCAGGAAGCACACCGCGACGGCCTCCGCCCCCGCGGCCCGGATCTGATCAGCCAGGGCGTCGAGCGCCTCGGGCGTGGGCGCCTGGCGCACCGTGCCGTCGACCAGCGTGCGCTCGTCGACCTCGAACGTCATGTCCCGGGCGATGGGCGGCGCCGGGAACTCGATCTGCAGGTCGTACATGTCGAAGCGGTGCTCGGACCGGATGAGCAGGGTGTCGCCGAAGCCGCGGGTGGTCACCAGGGCGGCTCGCCCGGTCTTGCCCTCGATCAGCGCGTTGGTGATGAGCGTCGTGGCGTGCACGATCGGGGCCGTGATCTCGGCCGGTGTCACGCCGGCCTTGGCCAGCACCTGGGTGACGCCGGTGCGCACGCCGGTGAGCGGGCGGGACGGGGTCGACAGGGTCTTGTCCACCACGACCCGGCCGCTGGCCGCGTCGAGCAGGACGACGTCGGTGAACGTGCCGCCGATGTCCACGGCGAGACGCCAGTCAGCCATTGCGGTAGTCCTCCCGGACGGGGTGGAAGATGTCGAGGATCCACACCTCGCCGTCCTTGTCCGGATCGCCGATGAACTTGCTGTCGCCGTGCGGCATGTCCGTGGGCGCCCAGTACACGTCGCCGGGGCCCAGCACGACGCGCTCGTCGGACCCGATCCGGAAGTCGAGCTGGCCGGCGATGATGAAGCCGAACTGCTCGTTGTCGCGGTGCCCCGCGTAGGGGGTGGGGCCTACGCCCTCCTTGATGCGCCACAGGCACAGCGACATGCCGTCGCCGTTGATGATCCGGCGCCGCATGCCCGGCGCGACCTCCGTGAAGGCGCGCTCGTCGAAGGTCCACATCTCTGGACTGCTCACAAATCCTCCGGGTTGTGCGAGTGGCGGCGGCTCCACGGGCGCGGGAACCGCCGGCCGATCAGGTCATCTGCGCGATCATCAGCGTCTCGACCTGGTTGAGGTGGTCTTCGACCGCCTTGCCGACGGCCTCGACATCCGCCACGGCCAGGTGCCGTGCGATCTCCTGGTGCGCCTCGGTCGCCTCGCGGATGACCTGTCGCACCACCTTCTCGTTCTGGCTCGCCGTCAGCAGCGAGTCGAAGTCGGTCGACTTGAACAGCGACTCGAGCACCTTGCCGTAGAGCTCGGCCAGCGCCGGGTTGTGGCTGGCGGTGGCCACCGCCGTGTGGAACTCGCGGTCGCAGCGGCGGAAGTCGTCGAGCGACATGCTGGCATCGAACTGCCGGCCCAGGCGGCTGATCAGCTCGCGCTCGTCGTCGGTCGCCCGGCACGCGGCCAGCTCGGCGATGGGCACCTCGACCACGCGCCGCACCTCGAAGATGTCCGTGACCTTGCGCTTGCGCTGGTCGTCGCCGGCACCCCAGTTGACGCCGGGCAGGTGCTCGACCACGTAGGCGCGGTTGCCGCGGCGCTCGATGACGCCCAGCGTCACCAGGCCCTGGATCGCCTCGCGCACCGACGTGCGGGCCACGGCGAACTGTTCGCACAGCGCGCGTTCGGCCGGCACCTGGGCGCCCGGGGCGAGCTCGCCGTTGCGGATGACCTCGAGCAGCGCCTCGCGGACGCCCTCGGCGACCGTCTGGCGGCTGATGGGATCGAAGTGGGTGGTCATCGCGGGCGCCGTCTCAGCTCGCCGAGACGGTGGCGGCACCGAAGCGCGCCTTGTCGGCCTCGAGGTCGAGGGGTCGGACGATGGCTTGCGACTCCTCTGGGCCCCACTGGTCGGGCGGCGTCAGCCACATGACCTCGAACTCGAGGCCGTCGGGGTCCTTCGCGTACAGGCTCTTGTTCACGCCGTGGTCACTAGCACCGATCAAGGCGCCGGCCGCGGCAAGGCGCTCGCGGACCTCCTCGAGGTCGTCGAGCGTGGGCACCTCCCAGGCGATGTGGTAGAGCCCGACGGTGGTCCGGCCGGCGGCGGACGGGCCGACGTTGTCGCCCACGGTGAAGAACGCGAGGTCGTGGTGGTTGCTCGACGCGGGGGCGCGCAGGAAGGCGAAGCGGTTGGCGGGGTCGTCGACGACCCGCTTGAACCCGAGCACGGTCTCGTAGAACTGCGCCGACATCTCGGCGTCCCGCACGTACAGCACGGCATGGTTCATGCGAGAGATCGGCATCAGTCCCCCTTCGGTCCGTCGTCGCCGTCACGATCCGGCCCCCTGGCCGGTCTGGCGATCCGATGGTCAGACCATATGACCAAACGTGAACACCCGTCAACGGGAGAACGAAGAATCCCGCGCCGATGAGTTCGAGCTGCGACCGGAGTCGGACAGGGTGGCCCGCGGACGAACCCAGGAGGATCGGTGACCGCAGACGCACTCGCGCAGGCCGGGCTGGCGCGGCTGGACGACGTGATGGCCGGTCACGTCGAACGCGACGAGGTGCCTGGCGCGGTCTGGCTGGTGGCGCGGCGTGGCCAGGTGCACGTCGGCGTCGCCGGCAGCCTGGGCGCCGACGGCAGCGATCCGACGAGGCGGGACGGCATCTTCCGGATCTCGTCGATGACCAAGCCGGTCACGGCCGTCGCCGCGCTGCTGCTGATCGAGGACTGCCGCCTCCGGCTCGACGAGCCGGTCGACCGGCTCCTGCCCGAGCTGGCCGGCCGCCGGGTGCTCGCCCGGAGCGACGGAAGGCTGGACGACACCGTGCCCGCCCGGCGCGCGATCACTGTGCGGGACCTGCTCACCTTCCGCATGGGGCTCGGTGGGGACTTCACCGCCAAAGGCGAACAGCCCGTGATGGCGGCGATGGCCGAGCTCGGGCTCGGCGTGGGCCCGCCCGCACCCGCAGGGCCGCCGGAGCCAGACGAGTGGGTGCGCCGCCTCGGCACGCTGCCGCTCGAGCGCCAGCCCGGCGATCGCTGGCTCTACCACACCAGCGCCGATGTGCTGGGCGTGCTCATCGCCCGCGCCGCGGGCCAGCCCTTCGAGACGTTCCTGGCCGAGCGGATCTTCGAGCCGCTGGGGATGGGCGACACCGGCTTCGCCGTGCCGGCGCCCAAGCTCGCCCGGTTCGGGCCGGCCTTCTGGCTCGGCGTCCCCAGCGGCGACCGCGAGGTGTACGACCCGACGGACGGGCAGTGGGGCGCGCCACCCGCCTTCCCCGGCGGCGGCGCCGGCCTGGTGTCCACGGTCGACGACTTCCTGGCCTTCGCCGAGATGCTGCGGGACGGCGGCACCCACCGGGGCGAGCGCATCCTGTCCCGCCCGACCATCGAGGCGATGACCACCAACCATCTCACCCCCGGACAGATCGGCGCCTCGGGCCTCGATCCCTCGGACGCGCTGGGGTGGGGCTTCGGTGTCAGCGTCCAACTGCGCCGCACGGGCCCGGCCCGATCGGTCGGAACCTACGGCTGGGACGGGGGCCTCGGCACCTCGTGGGCCAACGACCCCGTCGAGGACCTGGTCGGCATCCTCCTGACCAACCAGGCATGGACGTCGCCCAGCCCCCCGCCTGTCTGCCAGGACTTCTGGACCTGCGCCTACGCCGCCATCGACGACTGACGCTCGGCCGGACCGGGTCGATCGTTGAGCGCTACAACGCCGCGAGGTAGCCGGCGACGTTGCGGTGGAGCTCGTCGACCGAGTCGCCGCCGAACTTGCGCAACGTCTCCGAGGCCAGCACCAGGGCGACCATGGCCTCGGCCACGATGCCCATCGCCGGCACGGCGGTCACGTCGGTGCGCTCCTTGAAGCTGACCGTCTCTTCCTTGGTCTCGACGTCGACCGTCTTGAGCACCGGCCGGTTGAGGGTCGAGAGCGGCTTCATCGCCAGGCGGGTGATCAGCGGCTCGCCCGTCGAGATGCCGCCCTCGATGCCCCCGGCCAGCGACGACTCGCGCCGGTAGGTCCCGGCGTCGGCGTCCCACGAGATCGGGTCGTGTGCCTCTGACCCGGGCCGACCGGCGACGTCCCACCCCTCGCCGATCTCCACCGCCTTGACGGCCTGGATGCTCATCAGCGAGAACGCCAGCAGCGCGTCGAGCTTGCGGTCCCAGTGCACGTGGCTGCCGAGGCCGACGGGGACACCGTGCGCCACCACCTCGACGATGCCGCCCACGCTGTCGCCCTGCTTGGCCGCGGCCTTGATGCGGGCGACCATCGCCTCGCTGGCCTCGGGGTCGAAGCAGCGCACCGGCGAGGCGTCGACCGCCTCGCGGTCGTCCGGGCCCGGGCGGGTGCCCGGCGGGGCGGCCACGCCGCCCATGGCCACGACGTGCGAAAGGATCTCGACACCCAGCCCGCGCAGCAGCAGCCGGGCCAGCGTGCCGGCCGCGACCCTGGCCGCGGTCTCGCGGGCCGATGCCCGCTCGAGCGCGTCGCGGGCGTCGTCGTAGCCGTACTTCTGCATGGCGGCCAGGTCGGCGTGGCCGGGCCGCGGGGTCGTGAGCCGCGTGGTGGGCTCGCCGGGCGCCGGGGACATCTCCTGCTCCCAGCGGGGCCACTCGGGGTTGGGGATCTCGATCAGCACGGGGCCGCCGAGCGTGCGGCCGTGCCGGATGCCGCTGACCAGGGTGAGTTCGTCGCGCTCGAATCGCTGGCGTGGCCCGCGGCCGAAGCCCAGGCGGCGGCGGGCCAGGTCGGTGGCCACGTCCTCGACGGTGACGGCCAGCCCGGCGGGCAGGCCCTCGACGATCACCCCCAGCGATCGGCCGTGCGATTCGCCGGCGGTGAGGTACCTAAGCACCCGTGGACCCGCGCACCTGCTCGACGTCGCGGACGAGCTGAGCGACCAGCTCGTCGACACCGCCGAACCGGACCTGGCCCCGCACCCACTCGTCGAAGACCACCTCGGCGTGCTCGCCGTACAGGTCGCCGTCGAAGTCGAGCAGGTGGGCCTCGACCAGCAGCAGCCCGCTCTCCTCGTAGAAGGTGGGCCGGCGGCCGACCGAGATGGCGGACCGGTGCGTGGTGCCGTCGTCGCGGTGGTACCAGCCGCCGTAGACCCCGTCGGCCGGCAGCTGGACGTCGCCGGCCACCGCCACGTTGGCCGTCGGGAACCCGATCGTGCGCCCCCGCTGGTCGCCGTGCTCGACGACGCCGCGGACAGAAGGGCTGCGACCCAGCAGGCGTGCCGCCCGCGCCACGTCGCCCTCGACGAGCGCCTCGCGGACTGCGGTGGACGACACGCGGCCCAGGCCGTCGAGCGACACGGTGCCCACGCCCTCGACCTTGAAGCCGGCGCTGCCGCCGGCGGTCTCGAGCAGCGGCAGATCGCCGCGGGCCCGGTGCCCGAAGTGGAAGTCCTCGCCCACCACGACCGCCCGGGGCGCGAAGTCCCGCACCAGGTCGGCCATGAACGCGGCGGGGTCCTCGAGCGACCGCTCCTCGTCGAAGCGCACGACGTAGAGCAGGTCGACCCCGAGCTCGGCGATGCGATCGGCCCGCTGGCGCAGGTCGGTCAGCAACCGGACCCCCGCCTCGGGCCGCACCACCGAGGCCGGGTGGCGGTCGAACGTGATGACCACCGAGGCGGCGCCGAGCGACCGGGCCGTGGCCACGGTGCGCTCGATGACCATCTGGTGGCCGACGTGCACGCCGTCGAACATCCCGGGGCTGATCACCGCGCCCCGGACGGTCGACGGGATGGGGGCACCCTCGTGGATGATCTGCACGGCGCGGAGGGTACCGGGCGCTCCCGCCCGCGTGTCCAGCCGCGGGTGGCCGATCAGTGACAGCCCGTCGGCCCGAACTCGCGCTCGAGCACCGCGGCGACGCCGTCGTCGTCGTTGCTGAGGGTGACCTCGTGGGCGGCGGCCAGCACCTCGGGGTGGCCGTTGGCCACCGCCACGCCGTGGCCCGCCCACATCAGCATGGGCGTGTCGTTGGGCATGTTGCCGAAGGCCAGCACCTCGCTCGAGCGCACGCCGAGGCGGTCGGCCAGCCGCGCCAGCGCCGTCGCCTTGGTCGCCTGCGAGCCGCTGATCTCGAGCACGCGCGGTGAGGAGAAGGTGGCGTTCACCCCGCCGGGCTCGCCATCGGCCATGGCGGCCCGCAGCCCGGAGGCGTCGACCGTGGGGTGCTGCGCCAGCAGCTTCAGCACCTGCCCCGGGGCGAAGGTGGCCTCGATGCGCTCGACGGCCGGCGAGCTCGTGCCGCGTCGCTGCCGGTAGCCGGGCTCGTGGCCACCGCCGTCAGGGGTCTCGACACCGAAGCACGTCCCGGGCACGCGGGCGCGCAGATGCGCGGTGGTGGCCGCTGCGGCGGTGACCGCGAGGGGCGACGCGTCGACGATGGCGCCGGTCGAGGCGCTGACGGTGGCCGCGCCGTTGAGGCAGACCACCAGGGCGTCGTCGTCGACCAGGTCGACCAGGTCGTGCAGCCACCGCCACGGCCGGCCGGTCACCAGCACGAGCACGGCGCCGACCGGGGCGAGCAGGTCGAGCGCCGCCGCCGAGCGGGCCGACAGCGAGTCGTCCGACCGCAGCAGCGTGCCGTCGAGGTCGACGGCGACCAGCCGGAAGCGATCGCTCATGACCACGTGATGTCCGAGGGCGTCATTCCGGGCGGACGGTAGCGGCGCCGTGCGAGCGCCGCTCGGCGGCGATCCGTCCCGGGCCCGTCCATTGGCTACGGTGCCAGCCCGTGAACGCGGGATGGTATTCAGATCCGAACGGTGGCCCCGACCTGCGCTGGTGGGACGGCTCGGCGTGGACCGTGCACACCAGCCCGCCGCCGTCGCCGGTCCCCGCCGACACGCCCGCCCCTGCCAGCGGTGAGCACCAGGTGCCGGCCGCGGTCGCACCCCCGGCAGTGGGCTCGTCCCTCGGTGGCGACCAGTGGCCCAGCCCCGCCGCCGCGCCGCCCCCGGGGTCTCCGCCGCCGTACCCCTCGTCCGGCTCCCCCGGCGGGTTCCCCCCGGCGCAGGGTCAGCCAGGCGACTCGAAGCGCACCCTGCTCATCGCCGTCGTCGCGCTGATCGTCGTCCTGGTCGGCGTGGGCGGGTTCGTGGTGCTCTCCGGCGACGACGAGGCCGCGACGGATCCAACGACCACAACGACCGCCGCAGACGACACGACCACCACCACGACCGACGACGAGACCACCACCACGACCGCGGCGACGAGCCCCGACAGCGAGTTCGTCAGCTCCGGCGGCCTGACGTTCACCCGCCTCGCCGCGCCGTGGGAGGACTGGCTCAGCGACGGCCGCGGCCAGATCTCCGAGCTGTCGGGCACCGCCGGCCAGTTCGTCGTCGTGCAGGAGCAGGCGCCCTCGGGTGGCCAGTGGATCGGCAACCTGCTCATCGGCGACCTGGCCTCGACGTTCGCCTACACCGGCGAGGCCGACCTGCCCGCCACCACGCATGCGCTGGCCAACCAGCTGATCGCCACCTACTACGTCGAGGGCGCACAGACGACGATCGTGCAGGAGACCCCTGTCACCGTCGACGGGCACGCGGGCTACTTCATCCACCACGAGCTCACGTTCTCGCAGGAGGGGCTCGAGGCGACCCGCGAGAAGGTGATCGTGGTCGTGGTCGACACCGGCCGCGCCCGGCCGGGCGTGTTCTACGCCTCGATCCCGTACAACCGTGCAGACCTGAACGACGGCATGAACGAGGTCTACCGCACGCTCCAGGTCAACGACTGACCCCACTGGGCGGTGCGGATTTGGAGAGTTCTGGGTGGGATACCGCCGTTCGGTGCGTGGTCAACGGCCATCGGGCCGACGTCGTTGGCCCGCACCGGCATGCGCTCGGGCGAGCTCGCTGCGCTCGAGTCCGACGCCATGGTCCGCATCGGCGACACGCGCTGGCTGCGCATCCCCGTCGGCAAGCTCCACAACGACCGCTACGTGCCCCTGCACCCCCTGCTGGTCGAGCTCATCACCGACTGGCTCGCGGTCCGTCGGCCGTCGCGGTCAGGGCGACTCGTCGAACGCGACGACGGCAACCCGTTCGACCGGCGCACCATCCACCGCTACGTCGTGGCTGCGGCCAAACGAGCCGGCGTCGGTCACGTCCACCCCCACCAGCTGCGCCACACCCTCGCCACCCAGGCGATCAACCGAGGCATGAGCCTCGAGGCCATCGCCGCGCTGTTGGGGCACCGGTCGATGCGCATGACCCTCACCTACGCCCGCATCTCCGATCGCACCGTCGCCGACGAGTACTTCCGCGTCACCCAAGCCGTCGAAGCCGCCTACCAGAAGACCGAGCCCATGCCGGCCGACGTCGAGGGGCCGAACATGCGGCGCCTCGCCGCTGACCACCGCCGGCTGCTCGGCAACGGACACTGCACCCGGCCCGCCGCGCTCGACTGCAACTTCGAGACCATCTGCGAACGCTGCGGCTGCTTCGAGACCGGGCCCCAGTTCGTCACCATCCTCCGCCGTCAACGTGACCACGCCGCCGACCACGACCAGCCCGACCGCGCTCAGCTGTTCACCGGGTTACTCGACGGCGTCGACGACAGCGGATGAAACGTGGTTCCATGACCCCGGACCAGGCCCGGCCGGATCACCCGTATAACAACACTTTCGGGGCACCCCTCTGCCAGGCGAGCAGATCGCCGGTCAGGTGCTCCTGACCGGCTAGATCAGCGTTGTCATCTGGCCTAGGAAGCCGGGCTAGAGGCTGGCGATCAGGCGCTCGACGCGTTCGTCGTGGGAGCGGAAGGGGTCCTTGCAGAGGACGGTGCGCTGGGCCTGGTCGTTGAGCTTCAGGTGGACCCAGTCGACGGTGTAGTCGCGCTTGCGTTCCTTGGCCCGACGGATGAACTCGCTCCGGAGGCGGGCCCGGGTGGTCTGGGGTGGGACCTCGACGGCCCTGTCGATCGCCTCGTCGGTGGTCACCCGCTCGACCAGCCCGCGCTCCTGCATCTTGTAGAAGAGGCCCCGGCGTCGGTCGATGTCGTGGTACTGCAGGTCGACCAGCGCCACCCGCGGGTCCGACAGCGGCAGCTCGTGCCGGGCGCAGTACGACTCGATCAGCTTGTGTTTGATCACCCAGTCGACCTCACGGTCGAGCGACAGGGGATCGTCGGCGAGGCGGGTGAGGCAGTGCTCCCACATCTGCAGCGCCTGGGCCTCCAGCGGCGAGACGTCGCGGGTGTCGGCGTAGCGCTGCGCTCGCTCCAGGTACTCGGACTGGATGTCGAGCGCGGAGGCCTCGCGGCCGTTCGCCAGCCGGACGAGGCGCTTCATCGTCGGATCGTGGCTGATCTCGCGGATGGCCCGAATCGGGTTCTCCAGGGTCATGTCCGGCACCACGAACGTGGGGTCCTCGAGCATGCGCAAGAGGATCGACGTGGCCCCCACCTTGAGGAACGTCGTGTATTCGCTCATGTTCGAGTCGCCCACGATCACGTGGAGCCGGCGGTAGCGCTCGGCATCGGAGAGGGGCTCGTCGCGGGTGTTGATGATCGGGCGGCTGCGGGTCGTAGCCGACGACACGCCCTCCCAGATGTGCTCGGCCCGCTGGGCGATGCAGAACATCGCACCCCGGGCCGTCTGCAGCACCTTGCCCGCCCCGGCGTAGATCTGCCGCGAGACGAAGAAGGGGATCAGAACCTCGGCGTAGTGGCCGAAGTCGTCTCGCCGCGAGGTCAGGTAGTTCTCGTGGCAGCCGTAGGAGTTCCCGGCCGAGTCCGTGTTGTTCTTGAACAGGTAGACGCTGCCCCGGATGCCCTCGTCGCGCAGCTGCTGCGACGCCGAGACCAGGAGCTGCTCGAGTATCCGCTCGCCGGCCTTGTCGTGGGTGACCAGGTCGAGGATCGAGTCGCACTCGGGCGTGGCGTACTCGGGGTGACTGCCCACGTCGAGGTACAGGCGAGCCCCGTTGACCAGGAACACGTTGCTCGACCGGCCCCACGACACAACCCGGCGGAACACGTAGCGCGCCACCTCGTCGGGGCTGAGGCGCCGCTGCCCCCGCAGGGTGAACGTGATCCCGTACTCGTTCTCGAGCCCGAAGATCCGCCGCTCCATGACCGCAACCTACCGCGGCCCCCAGCGCTCCCTCGGTGCCGGGAAACGTCCGGTGTCCCAACGGGCGCCGCCACGGTCTCGGCCGAGCTCCGGCCATCGAGCCGAGGTCGGCGAAGCGGACCGTGCGGGTATCGCCAACCCGTAGACCCGCAACGCCCACTACCGGTCAGGGTGCTCCCAACCGCGGGGGCCGTTGCATCAACAGCTCGTCAGACACGATGACACAGGCGGGCGGCCAGCCTGCGACGGTGAATCCCCCTGGGTTGGTTCGAGGCTCGCGCGCGTTGGCACCTGGCCGGCAGTTGGGTCGTGCGGTGGCGACACGGCGCAGCGCACGCAGCATGTGGTTCCTGGCAGGGCCTGTAGGCGCGGCCAACCGATCGGCTGCCCGCATCGTTGGCAGGCGCCGTAGCCCTCGTCGTCGACCTCGGTGAGGGCCCGGTCGAGCTGGGTCAGCCGGGCCCGAGCCTCCGCCGCCAGCGAGGCGACCTGCGCGCGCTCGTAGGCCGTCGTCCCCTCAGGGTCGTGCTCGTCGTCTGGCGGCTCGAGGTCGGCAGCATCGACCATCTCGTCGAACGTGCGCTCCAGCGACGACAGCCGCTGCTGCGCCCGAGCCCGCTCGACCACCACTAGCTCTCGCAGCGCCGCACGTTCGATCTCGGTCAGGGGCGCGACAGGCACCCCTGCTGTCTACACGGAGGCTCGCGTGACGGACCGATAGCCGAAGACGCCCCCGAGCTCGGTGGCGACCCTGACAAAGACGATCGACGACCCGTCGGGCGACCAGTCGGGGTCCTCGGCGTCGAGGACTCGGCGGGAGCGGATCGTCGACGCAGCCCGGGCCCTCGCCGAGGAGCAGGGGTGGGAGGCCGTCACGACGCGGCGCCTCGCGGACGCGATCGAGTACAGCCAGCCCGTGCTGTACGGGCACTTCCCGCAGGGCAGGTCCCAGATCGTCACGGCCGTCGCGCTGGCAGGCTTCGCCGAGCTGGCGGCGGCGCTGTCGGGATCGGCGCTCGGCCCCGAGGCGTCCGACGTCGAGCGGGTCCGCTCGCTCGTGACCGCCTACCTCGACATCGCCGACCGCAACCCAGCGACGTACGACGCGATGTTCCTGCTCCCCGTCGTGGTCCCGTTCGCGTCGGCGGAGACCCCGGAGGTCATGCGCGAGGCCTTCGAGGCGATCGCGGGCACGCTGCGACGCCTCGACGTCCCGCCGACGGACGCCGAGACGACGGCGGAGGTGCTCTGGGGTGCCGTGCACGGCCTCGTCGCCCTGCAGCGGGCGAACCGTTACTCGGCCGAGCACCACGCGGAGCGGGTGGAGACGCTCGTGCGCCTCTTCGCCCGCTGACCGCCGCCGTCGGCACGGGGCGGGCCGCTGGACGCGAGCTCGGACATCCAGCGAGCTGTACGACCTATGCGATATCGACGCGAATCACGCATCGGCGTGCGTGGCCTACCGCGGGGTTCGTGTCGCCGACCGGCACTTCTGCTGTAGTCCCGATTCAGAACTGCGAGCGCCGGTCGGCAGTCAGCTCGCTACATCGTCGCCCAGGGCATGAAGAGCTGCACCGGGCCGCCGTGGGTGAACCTTGCCCGGAGCTCCGTGCTGGGTTCACCGAGGAGCTCGCCCGACACCGAGCCGGTGGCGACGATCGCGTCCATCAGGTGGGCGAGGTTCTCGCCGTGCTGTATGAGTGCGTCGGAGTCGCGGAACCGCTCGATGACGATGCATTCCGTTTCGTCGTGGTTGAAGTAGGTGTCGTACTGCAGGGTCCCCCTGTCTTGGGTGCGGACGATCTCCATGCACTGCGCGGACAAGCGCTTGAACTCCTCGACGTCGCCGTCGTGGAACCGGAACCTGACGATGGCCTGAAGCTCGGTGGAAGCCATTTCGTTCTCCTCGTCCTGTGCAACCCGTCGGCTGCTCCGACCCAGAGACGGAGCGGGGCCGTGTTCTCGACATCCAAATACCAGATTCCCGGCCGCCCGCCCGCTCTCGAACAGCACGCAACCGTCCCGGAACGCCGGCTCGGGGACGCACAGAACCGCCGAGCCAAGGGGATGCCCGACCACGGGGACTGCCGATCCTTGAACGCCGCGCCGACCAGCAGGAGGGGCGCCCCCTCGCCGAACCGCTCGTAGACGATGTGGGTGCCGTCTGCCGATGTCACCTTGTCGATGACTCGCTCCTCCGTCGATGTCCCGATGCCCGACCGACGAACGGGACCTCCCGCGCTGGACAGCGGAGGTCGCGGGCACGCGGTCGGGGACGATCGCGATGCCGCGATCGCCGCGATTGGTCACGGATGTTCCGCCGGGAGGCCTACCGGTGACGGCGCTGACGTTCGTCCTCGGACCGTTCGTCCTCTTGACGCTCGACGACCTCGGCGATGGCCCGTTCGAGCCACGCCTTGAACGTCTGGCCCTTCCACGACGCGAGGGTCTTCGCGCGCCTGTGCAGATCGCTGTCGATCTCGTAGTTCACGCGCACCACCCCCAGAGGTCTACTGACAGTCCACGCCGCGAGCGACTATCGCGTAGTTCGCGGCGTAGACGCGGCGTGGACTACGTACTAGTCTCCGCCCGGTGAACGTCGAGCGACCCGATGCCGACCCTGAGGACGACCGGTACCAGCGGATCGTGGCCGCGGCTGGCCTCCGGCCAGATGTCGACCTGAGTCCTGAGGCGCAGGACGTGCTCGCCTGGCTCGCCCGCCAGGACGAGGCGGTGGCTGACGGCGTGATCGAGATCGTCGACGCGGCAGGCGATGGCGCGCACTGGGCCCACCGCCGGGCAGCGACGCCCCGACCGATGGGTTCCGGACAGTTCAGCGGCGACCCAGGACAGAGTGGGCCGTGACGGCGACGCACACGGCGTAGGCAGACGGCTCAACCTCAACACCCACAGCCACGAGAAGGTCACGAAGTGGCTGGCGCACCCGAAGCGGCGCCGGTTCCACCTGCACTTCACGCCGACGTCGTCGTCATGGCTGAACCTGGTCGAGCGGTGGTTCAAGGAGATCACCGACCAGCGGATCCGCCGGGGCAGCTTCCGCTCCGTCGACGAGCTCATCGCGGCCATCGATCACTGGTCAGAGCACTGGAACGACGACCCCCAACCCTTCGTGTGGCACCGCACCGTGGAGGAGATCATCGCCAAAGTCCGACGCGGACGAGCCGCCCTCGACCAGGTTGTCAGTGGCCACCAGGAATTGCCCGGAGTCGCCAGTTGTGTGCCCAACTGCGGCCAGCACACAGCGTGACTCCCGATCGGCGTCAGAGTGGCCCATCGGCCCCAGTCCCAGTTGACGTCGCCGGCCGGAGTGCCGCGGTTTCCGGGCGATGGGACCCACTGTTCTTTCCGCCGCCACGGTTCGATGGAACGTTGCCCTGCGTGCAGGGTGAGTTGGGAGGATTACGCGGCGGCGATTACCTCGATCTCGACGAGCCAGTCGGTAACGAGGGTCTCCACGACGATGGCTGTCGTCGGCACCAGGCGGCCACCGAGCGCTTCCACGCGTGCCTCCGCGTTGGCGTCTGCGTAGGCGGCGTCACGCAGGTAGCTCGTCACCCGTACGACGTGGTCCAGGGTCATGTCGGCCGAGGCAAGGATCGCCCCGATGTTCGACCAGATGAGCCTGAGCTGGTCGGCGAGCGTGGCTCCCGCGGCACCGCCCTGGTCGAGGCCCATGGTCCCGGAGACGAACAGCAGCCGGCCAGCGCCACGCACCTCGAGCGCGTGGATGTAATCGCCGGTCGCCGGATAGACGCCGTCGGTCGAGTTGTGGGCCTTGATCTCCATCGAGACTCCCGTCATCCAGCGGCCGCTCCACGGGGCTCGCCGTCGCAGTCTGCTGGCCCTCCTCACGGACCGTCCAGCCCGCACGGATCGTGGTCGATGGCTGTGGCGTCGGGGGGTCCGCTCGGGGTGATGCCCGGTGGCGCGACGCGCACGGACATCCGGCGTCCGGGTTCGGCCAGGTGGCGCAGGACCTGTTGTCGGACGTGCTCGGTGAGGGTGAGCACGATCTCCGCGTGGCGAGCCGTCGACCCGCGCAACGTGAACCGCTGGCTCGCCGACCTGTGCGAGCGAGCTGGCGTGCGCTCGATCCGCCAAGCACGCGGGGCACCTGAGCACCGAGCCAGACAACGGTCTCGTCAGGCGGTCGCTTGCGGGCCCGGGATGGCGAGCGATCCATGATCAGGATCGCGATCCGACGAAATGGCAAGTTGGTGCGGACGTTCCGGGCCGAGCGCCCGGTGACGGTCGGGCCGGTCAGTTGGGGGACACGTCGAAGGGTTCGGCGGGGTGCTCGAGGCCGAGGCGCCAGCGGACCTGGGCGACCTCGTCGTCGCTGTAGACGGTGCGGACACCGGAGATCGACATGCCCGACGCGGCGGCCAGGTCCTCGAGCTTGTAACCGCGGGGCCGGACGATCTCGCGGGCGTACGCGATCAGCAACCGCCGACGACGATCCAAGAAGCCGATCTCGGAGGTGACCTGGGCGATCTCGTCGAGCAGCGGGTCAAAGCCGTGGTCCTCGGCGTCGTGGACCGCTGTGTCCCAACGCTCGGACAACTCCGCGATGAACCGGCGGCGTTCCCGTTCGACCTTGTCGTGCAGTTCGGGCAGGACCTCGTCGCGCATCTCGGGCGGGTAGATGTCTTCGGGGTCAGGGTCGGGCACGACGATGGCGGCCAGTAGGGCCTCGACCGAGCTCACGCGCCCAAGCCAGTGCCCATCCGAGCGCTGGAAACCGGTCTCTCACCCGCTCCCCGGTGTGCCGTCATGGCACCAACGCGACCAATCGTCGAGGTTGAGGCCCAGACCCGCCGGGCGTACCTCCTTGCGAGACGACCTTGACCTACGCACCCTTGCTGGCGCGACTGACCCGTCACCGCGGATCAGGTCGGAGCGCGAGGGTCGAGCAGGGCACGCACGCCCGCGGCCGAGTGCTGGTCGAGGGCGAGGTCGGCCAGGGCCGGGACCTCGGTCGCCGAGAGCGAGCGCACGGCGTCCTTGACCGCGGGAATGGCTGGGGGGCTCATGCTGAGCTCGCGCACGCCGAGCCCGACGAGGAACGGGGTGGCCGCGGCGTCGCCGGCGACCTCGCCGCACACGGCGACCCGCACTCGCGACCCGGCCGCCTGGGTGACCCCGGCGATCAGCCGGAGCACGGCGGGATGGAGCGGGTCGGCGAGGTGGGCCACCGCGGCGTTCCCTCGCTCGGCCGCCAACGTGTACTGGGTGAGGTCGTTGGTGCCGATGCTGAAGAAGTCGACGTGGGGTGCGATGGCCCGAGCCTGGAGGGCGATCGCGGGGACCTCGACCATCACACCCACCTCGAACCCGAGGGGTAGGTCGCCGAGCGGGGTCCCGACCTCGGCCGCCGCTTCGCTGAGCAGGCGCCGCGCCGCACGGAGCTCGTCCAGCGTGGTGACCATGGGGAACAGGACGCTCACCGGATGCTCCATGCCGGCGCGGATGATCGCACGCAGCTGCTGCTTGAACAGCGTGGTCTGCTGCAGGCTGAGCCGGATGCCGCGGCGCCCCAGGAACGGGTTGGCCTCGGGCGTCCACGGCAGGTAGGGGACGGGCTTGTCACCGCCGGCGTCGAGGGTCCGGACCGTGAGGCGGCGACCCTCGAGGGCGTCGGCGACAGCCAGGTAGGCGGCGACCTGCTCGTCCTCTCCGGGTGGGTCGCTCCGGTCGAGGAACAGGAACTCGGTGCGGAGCAGCCCCACGCCGTCGGCGCCATTCCGCACCGCGACGACGGCGTCGTCGCGCGAGGAGATGTTGGCGGTCACCTCTATCCCCAGGCCGTCGGCGGTGACCGCCGGCCGCGTCGCGGTGGCGACCAGCGTCTCGGCGTGGCGCCGTTGGGCGGTGGCGCGGTCGAGGTAGTCGGCGAGGACCTCGGGGGGCGGATCGACGACGACGGCGCCGGCGGAGCCGTCGACGACGAGCACCGTCCCGTCCGGGACAGCCAGGACCTCCTCGCCGGCCGCCGCCACCGCGGGGATGCCGAGCGATCTCGCGAGGATGGCGCCATGCGACAGCGGGCTGCCGAAGGCAGTCACGATGCCATCGACGTGCGCCGGGTCGAGCCGGGCCGCCTGCGCCGGGGTCAGGTCGGCGGTCACCACGATGCCCTTCGCCGCGTCGCCCACGTCCAGCTCGACGCCGAGGAGGTGAGCCAACACCTGGTCTCCGACGCTGCGCACGTCCTCAGCCCGGGCCCGCAGGTACGGATCGGCGAGCGCCCCGAACCGCTCGGCGAGTGCGTCGACCGCCTGCCGCCATGCGCGATCCGCCGCGACCTCGTCCTCGTCGATCAGCCCCTGGGCCGCGCCGACGAGGTCGTCGTCCTCGAGCAGCAGCAGGTGGGCATCGAAGATGGCGGCGTCGCGCTCGCCCACTGCCCGTGCCACCTGGTCGCGGGTGGCGACGAGCTCCTTGCGCGTACGGGTGACCGCCGCGACGAGCCGGTCTCGCTCCACGCCTGGCTCGCCGGCGGCGTGATCGGCGATCTCGAGCGCTGTCGTGGTCAACGAGAGCTTCGGTCCGACGCCGATCCCGGGGGAGGCAGGGAGCGGTCCGGGAACGGCGGCGGGAGCAGGAGCGGTGGCAGGGCCGGCGGGCCGAACGTCCTCGTCGAAGTTGCGTCCGACGATCGCCGCGACGGCGGCGAGAACCTCGCGCGCGTGCCGGCCCGATGCCTGCACCTCGATGTGATGGCCGGTCAGCGCCCCGAGGGTCGACAGCGCGCTCACGCTACGGCCGCTCACCGGCGGGCCGCCGGAGGTGACGTTGCGCACGCTCACCTCGGCGTCGAACCGGCGGATCGTCTCGACGAAGCGGGCCGCAGGTCGGGCGTGCAGGCCGTGCTGGTTGTGAAGAGCCAGCTCGATCGTGGCCGAGGGCCCGTCGCCGCCAACCGCGGGCGATCGGTCTCCCGTGGTCGACGGGCCAGGGCCCAGGAGCGTGGCCTTGATCTCGGCCGCCCGCCGGGCGTCTGCGGCCACTTCGTCCAACCCGGCGCCGGCGGCAGCGAGGACGACGGCCGCGACCAGCCCTTCCACCAGCGGCGCCTCCGACAGCACGACCGGCGTGTCGGAGGCGGTGCCGCCGAGGTCGAGCGCCAGCTCGGCGCTGAGGACAGCGCTCCCGAGATCCATGAGCACGAGCACACCCGCGGCGGAGGCCACCCGGTCGATGGCCTCGCGCACCCTGACGGCGTCGGTGCCGAGCACGCCGTCGTCGAGTCCGGCGGCGATCGCGATCGGCGGCGGCGCACCCCTGACCATCTGCAGCGCCAGCTCGACGGCCGACTCGGCCAGCTGACGGCTGTGGGAGACGACGACGATCCCGACCATGTCGGTTCCCTGGTGGGGTTGCTCTGCCGGTCTCATGGCGTGGTGGCGAACGCGGCCGCCGCGGCCTGGAGCAGCAACGCCGCCGAGGTCGCACCGGGGTCCTGGTGGCCGGCGCTGCGCTCACCCAGGTAGCTGGCCCTGCCCTTGCGCGCCACCATCGGGATGGTGGCGTCGCGGCCCCCGGCCGCTGCCTCCGAGGCCGCGTCGAACGCGCTGGCCGTGCTCGCGCCCGCACCGAGCGCCCGGTCGAGCGCCTCGAGCGCCGGGTGCAGGGCATCGAACATGGTCTTGTCGCCCAGTTCGGGCTTGCCGCGCGCCACGAGGCCCTCGTTGCCGGCGCGCAGCGCCTTGGCGAAGTCCTCCGGCGCGAGCTCGGCGACCGGGCCGCAGGCCGCACCGAGGCGCAGGAAGAACGTCCCGTAGAGCGGACCGCTCGCGCCGCCGACGCTGCTCACCAGGGTCATGCCGACCAGCTTGAAGAGCTCGTCGGCCGCCCCTGGTCTCGTGCCCTCGAGCGCCTCCGCCACGGCCCGCATGCCCCGGTCCATGTTGATCCCGTGGTCGGCGTCGCCGATGGCGGCGTCGAGGTCGGTGAGGTGCGCCTTGTGCCGCGCGACCTGCTCGGCGAAGGTCCGGATCCAGCCCTCCATCTGTCCGAGCGTCACGACGTCGACGGTCACCGGCTCACACTCCCCACCGCAGCGCAGGGGTCTTGACGGGCGCGTCCCACAGCCTGACCAGCTCGTCGTCGAGCTTCAAGAGCGTGATCGAGCAGCCCGCCATCTCGAGCGACGTGATGTAGGGACCCACGAGCGAGCGGGCGATCGTGATGCCGTGGCCGTCGAGGATCCGCCGGAGCTCGGCGAACATCACGTACAGCTCGATCAGCGGCGTACCGCCCATCCCGTTCACGAAGGCCAGGACGGCATCGCCGGAGCGGAACGGCAGGTCCGTCACGATCGGGTCGACCAGCCGCTCGGCGATCTCGGCCGCCGACCCCAGCGGCTCGCGGTACCGGCCCGGCTCGCCGTGGATCCCGATGCCGATCTCCATCTCGGTGTCGTCCAGCGCGAAGGTGGGCTTCCCGGCGGCCGGCACGGTGCACGAGGTGAGCGCCATGCCCATGGTGCGTCCCCACCCGTTGACCTTCCGGCCGACGGCGGCGACGGCAGCCAGGTCCTGGCCCGCCTCGGCGGCGGCGCCGCAGATCTTCTCGACGAGGACCGTCACGCCCACGCCCCGGCGGCCCGCCGTGTACAGGCTGTCCTCGACGGCGACGTCGTCGTTGGTCACGACCGACTCGACCTTCGCACCAGCCGCGTCGGCCGCCATCTCGGCGGCCATCTCGAAGTTCATCACGTCGCCCGTGTAGTTCTTGACGATGTGGATCACGCCGGCGCCGCCGTCGACGTTCTTGGTGGCGTCGAGCATCTGGTCGGGCGTCGGCGAGGTGAACACCTCGCCGGGGCACGCGGCGTCGAGCATGCCGTGGCCGACGAAGCCGCCGTGGAGCGGCTCGTGTCCCGACCCGCCGCCGGAGATCAGCCCGACCTTCCCGCTGACCGGGGCGTCGGCCCGGTAGATGATCTTGTGGTCGTGATCGACCCGCAGCTCCGGGTGGGCCGCCTCGATGCCCGCCAGGGCGTCGGCGACCACCGAGGTGGGGTCGTTGATCAGCTTCTTCATCGTGGACGTCCTCCTGTCCGAAGTCGGGGTGCTCACGCCACCGGCTCGGCCGGCCGCGGCGCCCGGACGATGTGGTCGGCCGTGATGTCGACCGACCGGGTGGGCCGGCCGCGGGCGACCAGCGTGTAGGTGAGCCCGGCAGCCACGCCGGCCGCGAGCTCGGCCAAGGCATAGGTTGGCAGCTGGTCCCAGTGCACGGTGCCGCCGAATGCCTGCAGCACGACCATCGGCCCCACCACGCGCGCCGGGTTGATGGCCGCCGCGGTGGCCGGGGCGACGGGGATGATCGCCGCGAAGACGACCAGGCCGATGGCGACACCGGCGAACCCCGGGGCGGCCTTGGTGTGGATCACCCCGAAGATCACGAAGACCAGGATGAACGTTCCCACGAACTCGGCGAAGAAGCCCTGGACGTGCCCCACGCCGAGCCCCTCGTTGAACGATGCCACCCCGAGCCCGACCTCGTGTGCACGGGGACCGAGCACGCCGACGATGGCCAGTGCGCCGAGCGTGGCGCCTGTCAGCTGTGCGGCGAGGTACCCAGGGACCCGTCTCCAGGGGAAGTTGCCGGTGACCGCCAGCGAGAGGGTCACCGCCGGGTTGATGTGATTGCCGGACACGTGCCCGAGCGCGTACACGGTGGCGACCACGATCGTCCCGAACGCGAGCGAGATCATGCCCAGGTCCGCCATCGTGAACGGGGCATCGCCGTTCACGATCAGCGTCGCAGGCACCGACCCGACCCCGATGAAGACCAGCAGCGCGGTCCCGAGCACTTCGGCCGCAAGCCTCTGCGGCGAGGTGGTGTCATCCATAAGTCCCCCTTCGGACTAACTCCCCCGCCGGTCTGGCCTCCGCCGGACCGGCCTACCTCATCTGTCGCGCTCTCCGAAGCTCATTCGGTATCGTCGAACACTATTCGGACAGTAGGTCCCTGGTAGCCTTCCGTCAAGAGATCTTTCACAAGCCTGGCGGGCCGAGGCTCCGCCTCGACCCCGCGGGAACCCCAGTGATCCAATCCGTCGACCGTGCGATCCGCATCCTGCTGGCGCTCCAAGGGGCGCGCCGGTTGAGCCTCACCGATCTGGGCACGCGGCTCGGGCTCCCCAACTCGACCGTCCACGGCCTGCTGCAGACGCTCACCGCGCACGGCATGGTCGAGCAGGAGGCGGGGTCGCTCAGGTACATGCTCGGACCCGCCGTGCTGCGGCTGAGCAGCGTCTACCTCGACAGCCTCGAGTTCCGCAGCCGAACGCTGAAGTGGTCAGAGGAGCTGGCCCGACGCACGGGCCTCTCCGTCCGGGCCGGAGTGCTGCTCCTCGGAGACGTCATCATCGTCCACCACGAACCGCGTCCCGACGGCAGCCGCCAGATGCCCGAGGTGGGCTTCGTCATGCCCGCGCACGCGAGCGCCCTGGGCAAGGCTCTGCTGGGCTTCCGCCCCGACGAGACCGCTGAACTCCTCACCCTGAGCCGGCTGCGAAGCATGACCGGGGAGACCATCGTCGACCCCAAAACGCTCGACGACGAGCTGGCGCACGTGTCGCGCACCGGGGTGGCGGCAGAGCACGACGAGGCGGTGCTGGGCGAGTCGAGCCTGGCCGCCCCCGTCTTCGACGCGACGGGGCTGGCCGTGGGCGCGGTCGGCGTAGTGATCCCGTCTTCCGAGTGGCCGCCACCGGACGGGCTCCACGACGACCTTCGCGAAGCAGCCCGGAACATCTCCCGCGAGCTTGGCGCACCCGGCTGGCCCGTCTACGCCGAACCCGACCACCCGCGATCAGCGGCCCAAGCCTGAGATCACTCGCATCTGGCGGCTCTCGGTGCCCATGGTGTGGGTGAGGGATGCCGAAACGGATCGCGGGACCGGCCCTTCGGGCCCGCCCCAGCCGACGGCAGCGGTTCGGCTCTGGCCGACGCCGCGCAGTGTCATGTACACCCCGAACGGCACTTCTGCAGCGTTGCTCGGTATGTCGGGCTCAGTCAGCGGTCGGGATCGAGTGTCCAGCGTCGGAAGTCGTCGGAGGAGATGTTGCTGCCGCACACGACGGTGGCGACTGTGAGGTCGCGGAAGCGTTCGCGGTCCTCGAGGATGGCGGCCACCCCGAGCGCTGCTGATGGCTCGATGATCAGCCCACCGAGTTCGAACAGGTGCCGCATTCCGGTCTTGATGCTGTCCTCGTCGACGAGCACCACATCATCGACGATCTCGAGCAGATCGTCGAGGACCTCGGGGATCGGGTAGCGCCCGGCGACCCCGTCGGCGATCGTGTCGATGGTGTCGGTCGTGACCACAGCCCGTCTTCGCCACGACAACGCCATCGCCGGCGCCCCGACGGGCTGTATCGCGATCACCTGCGTCTCAGGACTGAGCTGGCCCAGCACGTAGCCGACACCGCTGGCCAGAGCACCGCCGCCGAGCGCGAGGAGAACCACGTCGAACCGCACCGCCACGTCGGCGAGCTCGAGCCCGATCGTCGCGGCGCCCTCGCAGGTCGCGAGATCGAGGCTGTCCTCGACCAGGTAGCTGCCGTCGTTCTCGGCGTGCGCTCGGGCCAGGACACGCGGCATCTCGATGTCGTTTCCTTCGAGGTGCACGGTCGCGCCCAACGACCGCATCCGAGCGACCTTCAGCGGGCTGGCGGTCTCGGCAGCGAAAACGGTGACCGGGATCCCACGGCGTGCACCGCTGTAGGCGAGGGCCAGGCCGAGATTGCCGGCGCTCGCGCACACCGCCGCCGAGTAGCGACCCTCGCGTAACGGCGCGGACATGACCGTCTCGGTGCCTCGACCCTTGAAGCTCCGCACCGGATTGAGGGTCTCGACCTTCAACGTGACCGAGCAGCCCAACGCATCACTAAGCGCGAGCGACTCGAACTGCGGGGTACCCAGGAACACGGGATCGATCGATGCCACCGCGTCACGAACTCGCTGCAGGTCAAGGCGCACCACCCATCTCACCGTACGGCGCCTGCTCTCACCGGCGAAGACGACCCCCTGACCCCATCTGCCCACACACGCGTCACCAGCCCCCGCCACATCGGCGAGGTCGCATCCCGGAACCTGCAGCCTGAGCCGCGGATCACGGCGCCCCCTACCGCCGGCTCCAGGACGCAGATGACTTCGGGCGGCTGAGGCCAGGCGCCCCCAAGGATGCCGCTGGCCGCTGGGTCGACGAGGGTCACGAGGCCGAGCAGATCGACTGGATCGGGCGCGGGAGGCGAGATTCGCAGGCGGTGAGCAAGGCCGATCAGGTGCGCGGCATGGCGTGGACGGCATGTGGGCGTTCGCCGATCGGTGCGTCGTATCACGCGTGCCCGGGCGGGAATGGCGAGCAGAGGGTTGGTGGCGTGGCGCAACCCCGCTGTTGACAACGCACAACGACCGTTGCAGTCTGTCAACATGCCGCGCAGACCTCGCCACCCGAAGAGGGAGGTCGAGGATGCGCTCGAGTTCGCAGAGGCTCACAGATGGCTCGTCGAGTCGCCACGCCCGGGTCATCCCTGGGGACGAGCTACATGTGGGCGGCCCGGGCACGACTGCCTGGTTTGGATCTGATCGACGCCGAGGAACGCCGCGAACCACGGCAAGCAGATCCGGCGAGCCGTCTACCGGTGCGACGCCAAGGAGGACAGCGATGACTGAGCATGAGTTCACTCTGGTGATCGACGGTGACCTCGCCGATGAGACCATCGCCCGAGCGCTGTTCGAGGCCGGCTGCGACGACGCGACCTTCGGTGTGGTCGACGGCGTCGGCTACGGCGAGTTCCTCCGTGAGGCCCCGTCGTTCGCCGCCGCGGTGCTCAGCGCGGTTGACCAGGTCGAGTCGATCCAGGGTCTTCAGGTAATGCGCGTGGAACCTGACGACATCGTGACGATGGCCGAGATCGCCGATCGATTGGATCGGA
Source organism: uncultured Acidimicrobiales bacterium (assembly GCA_963735395.1). Taxonomy (GTDB): domain Bacteria; phylum Actinomycetota; class Acidimicrobiia; order Acidimicrobiales; family VFJN01; genus ZC4RG19. The sequence continues at coordinate 425,072 of CAVTKV010000009.1, forward strand.
CTCGGGAGAGTGTCAGGCTGCTCATTGCCGGTCAGCGAGGCCCGGGGGGCTTCCCGCGTCCGATGTCCCACTCGAGGGAGCGAGGCCGACTCTGGCGCTGGTCCGACGTCGCGGACTGGCTCGGTCAACTCGACCCGGAGCAGCGCGAGTCCGCCCACTTCGTCGCCGCTCTCAACGCCGCACTAGAGCTACGACGCCAGGCACCAGCCATGGCTGACCACGTCGCCGTGAAGCACGTTCTCTCGCTCGCGAGCTGACGACGAGGTCGCTGAAGCGCGGGGTCCTTCTCGGATTGTTGCAGCTCGGGGCGAGGTTCCGTGCTGCCATCAGGAGTTCCTGTGCTGTTGCCCCGGACGACCGACCCGGTGCACCCGCGACGCGTCGCAGAACGAGCGTCACATGGATGGCGAGGGCCAGCCCGGGAGTGCGATTCGAGGGCACAGGGGTCCGATGCCGCTCGCCTGCACGCGCGTCTTGAGCGTCTTCAGCCACAGGCCGCCACGCCGGCCACCTCTGTCACATCCTCCTACGCCTTCGGAGATTGGGAACTCAGAGTCCAGTTGGGTCACATGCCCGGACGGGAAAGCGAAAGCCGGCCCTTGCGGACCGGCCTTGACCTGGACTTATGTGGCGCGCTCGGAGGGACTCGAACCCCCAACCTTCTGATCCGTAGTCAGATGCTCTCTCCAATTGAGCTACGAGCGCCGGTTGGGAGAGACGAGCCTACCGCGGCCCGTCGCCGCCACCCAACCGGATCGGTCGCCGCCGACCACGGCTAACCTCGTAGGTCGACCGCGGTGTGACCGAGGGGGAGAGCGGGTGCCGTACAACCAGACGGGGCTCGTCGTGCACGACGCCGACGCCCACATCATGGAGACACCGGGGTGGCTGCGCGACCACGCCGACCCTGGCCTCCGTGACCGCATCGAGCCGCTGAGCTACACGTCCGGCAACGAGCTGCGGCAGACCGGCGATGTCGACGAGCAGCAGCGCGACCTCGAGGCGTCGTTCGAGCAGCTGGCCGCCAAGCATGCGTCCGACGAGTATCGGTCGGTCGAAGAGGCCGAGATCATGGCCCGCAAGAACTTCGCCGCCACCGGCAGCTTCGTCGCCGACGACCGGCCCCGGGCGCTCGACCTGCTGGGCTTCGCCAGCCAGCTCGTGTTCAACACGTTCCACAACCGGCGGCTGCACGACTGGGAGCACGGCGGCGACCTCGACCTCGCCGTCGGCGTGGCCCGCGCCCACAACCGGGGCATGGTCGAGTTCTGCGACGTCGACCCGCGGCTGCTGCCCACCTGCTACGTGCCCCTGGCCGACGTCGGGCGGGCGCCGGGCCTGGCCGACGAGGCGATCGCCGGCGGCGCCGCCGCCCTGCTGGTCGCCTCGGGGTGCCCGCCAGATCACTCGCCCAGCCACGTCGGCCTCGACGGCGTGTGGGCCCGGGCGGAGGAGGCCCGCATCCCCGTCGTGTTCCACGTGGGCGGCACGGGCGACCTGATCGATTCCGGCTACTTCGCCAACGGGTTGCCGATCCCGCCCGACTTCCACGGCGGCGAGGAGAACTTCCGCTCAGTCGACTACATGGGCATCCCCGGGCCGCCCGCGCAGACGCTGGCCACGATGATCTTCGACGGGGTGCTCGAGCGCTTCCCCGATCTGCGCATCGGCGTCATCGAGCAGGGCGCCATCTGGGTGCCGTCGTGGACCCGGCAGATGGAGTCGGCGTTCGACGCCTTCGTCAGGCACGAGGAGCGGTTGCAGGCGCTGTCGCTGCGACCCAGCGAGTACGTGCGCCGCCAGGTGCGCTTCACGCCGTACCCGACCGAGGACGTCGGCTGGATCATCGCCCAGTCCGGCCCCGAGGTGTGCCTGTTCTCGTCGGACTACCCGCACGTCGAGGGCGGCCGCCGCCCGATCGAGCGGTTCGAGGCGTCGCTGGCCGAGGGCGAGGTCGACGGCCACGCCCGCCAGCGGTTCTACACCGACAACTTCGTCGACCTGATGGGGTCGGCGCTCGCCCCGGTCGCAGCCTGACCCGGCGGCAGCTCGCTCCCGCCGAGGGTCAACCGCCGTCGTGGGGCTGTCCGGCGATGGCACCCACCAGGGTGCGCATCTCGTCCGGAACGCCGGTGCGCCGCCACCAGTCGATGGCCGGCACGTCGTGATGTAGGGCCGCCGCAAGCTCGAGCTCTCCGCCACGGGCTCGGATGGCCAGATCCAAGAGGTCCTGGTCCATGGGCACCAGCATTCACGGTCGGGCGCCGGATCAGAAGCGAGTTAGCCCGAAACTCCCGCTCGTTCGCGCGCTGTTCACAAAGAGCGCGCCTAGCAGTTCACAAAGCGCGGTCGGGATCGAACCGCCAGGGGTCGCGAGGCACGCGCTCGGGGTCGAACCCGGCCAACAGGTCGGCGACCGACGTCACCGGCACGCCGCCCGGCACCAGACCCAAGGACGCCGCCATCGCCCCCAGCACGGCGGGCGGTTCGACACCGCGGCCACGGAGCTCGGCCAGCGTGACCGCCCCGTGCCGCTTGGCGAGGCGCTGCCCGTCGGGCCCCACCACCAGCGGCACGTGCGCGTACGTCGGCACCGCCAGCCCCAGGCGCCGGGCCAGCCACACCTGCCGAGGCGTCGTGTCGAGCAGGTCGTCGCCCCGCACCACCTCGGCCACACCCTGGTCGTGGTCGTCGGCCACCACGGCCACCTGGTATGCGGGGACGCCGTCGGCCCGGCGCACCACGAAGTCGTCGATCAGCCCGGCGAACCGCCCGTGCAGGCGATCGCTCACCTCGACCCGCTCGCCTCCCGCCCGCACCCGCCACGACGGCCGCCGCCCGTCGGCCTCGCATGCGGCGCGGTCGGTGGCGGTCAGGTGGCGGCACGTGCCGGGGTAGGCGCCCTCGGGCGACGGTCCGTGCGGCGCGGCCACCGCGGCCTGCACCTCGCGGCGCGTGCAGTAGCAGGGGTACAGCAGCCCGTCGGCGTCCAGCCGGGCCAGCGCCGCCTCGTAGCGGTCGAAGCGCCCGGACTGGCGTACGACCTCGCCGTCCCAGTCGATGCCCAGCGCCCGCAGGTCGGCCACGTGCGAGCGGACGTGCTCGTCGCGGGACGCGACCCGGTCGAGGTCCTCGATCCGCAGCAGGAACGTCGACCCCGTCGACCGGGCGAACAGCCATGCCAGCACTGCCGTCCGCAGGTTGCCGACGTGCAGCGGCCCGGTGGGGCTGGGGGCGAACCGACCGGTGGCCGGGCCGCGCGTCACCCGGCGGCCGGTTTGCGCAGCTTCCACACCTGTTCCGACGGGAACCGGTGTGCCCAGTCCGCGGTGACGAAGTCGTGCACCTCGGCGCCGGGCGCCGGGCTCTGGATCTCGACGTAGTCCTCGACCGTGAGCCCGGTGTCGCGGAACAGCCGGAGCCAGGCCGAGATCGGCAGGTTGAACTCGATGCCGCCGGGGTCGTCTGCCGCCTCCCGCCAGTCGAGCCGGTGCAGCGAGAAGTAGTCGCGCTCCAGTCGCTCGGTGATGGGCACCGACCCGTCGAGCGGCGAGCACACCATGGCGAGCGGGGTCGTGCCCAGGAACACCAGCGAGCCACCCGGGCGGAGCAGGCGGTGGGCCTCCGGCACCCAGGCGAAGGGATCACACCAGATGGCGGCGCCGTACTCGGAGATGGCGAAGTCGAACGATCCGCCTGGGTAGGGCACAGCCTCGGCGTCGGCGTGCACCAGAGTGAGGTCGGTGCCGGACTCGGCCGCCAGGCGACGGGCGGTGGCGAGCTGCGCCTCCGAGTTGTCGACGCCCACCACGCGGGCCCCGAGCCGGGCCATCCAGGCCGACACGTAGGCGGTGCCACAGCCCAGCTCGACGGCGTCGAGCCCGGTCATGTCGGGCGGGAGCATGCCCAGTTGCGACTCGGGGATCTGCCACTCGCCCCACGACGGCTCTGTCTGCGCCCAGCACCGCTCGCCCCGGGCCACCCACTGGTCGGACAGCGCGTCCCAGTGGCGGCGGTTCTCGGCCACGTGCTCGGGCAGTTGGTCCCGCGATCGTGCATCCACCCTGGGTCAGCCCTCGAGGGCGTGGGCGGCGAGCACCTGCGACCAGCGCTCGGGCGACACCGACGCCGGCTCGGTCGTGCTCAGGAAGTCGCGCAGCAGGCCCTCGAGCACCTCGGGCTGCTCGAACGGCAGGAAGTGGCCGACGCCCTCGACGATCTCGAGCCGGCTGTCGGGCATGAGCTCGTGTGCGCTGTGGGCGTGCTCGACGGGGATGACGCCGTCGCGGTCGCCCCACACGATCAGCGTCGGCACCTCTTGCGCCAGGTACAGGCGGTCGCGGGCGCTGACTCGCTGACCGGCCACGTCGATGACCGACCGGATCGTGTGCACGAACGCCCGCTGGGCCCGGGCGTCGGTGAGGCGTGTGTACGAGTCCCACACCTCGGTGAGCAGCGGGTCGCCCCGCAACCCGATGCTGCCGAACACCCGTCCCACGGTCGTCGCCGCGCCGTGGAGGTGGCGGGTGAGGACGAGCGGCAGCACGTACTCGGTACCCGGGGCGGCGATGGCCCGCAGGATGGGGCTGACCTCCTGCCCGAAGCCGCCGGAGGCCACCAGCGCCAGCCGTTCGCACATCTGCGGGAACTGGTAGGCGAGCTGCATGGCGATGCCGCCGCCCAGGCTGTGGCCCACGAACGTGGCCCGCTCGACCCCCAGCACCGTCAGTAGGTCGCGTATGCCCGAGGCGTAGGCGCCCAGGCTGTAATCCCCCCGGGGCTTGGCCGACTCGCCGTGGCCCAGCAGGTCGGGCGCGATGACGGTGTAGTCCTCGGCCAGCAGCGGCATGACCGGCGCCCACGTGTTGGAACTGCCCGCGATGCCGTGCACCAGCACGAGCACCGGGCCCTCGCCCGCCGAGCGGTAGGCGACCTCGTGGCCGTGCACGTGGGTGGTGCGCGTGACGGCCGCCTCGGCGACGAGCTCGACGTGGCGTTTGGTGCGCTTGGCGCCTGTCCGGCTGGTGCGGCGCGGCATCGGGGGCGATGGTACGACGGATGGCCGCTCGGGAGGCCGGTCGTTTGGCACGACGGTGCCCGTCAGCGCCGCACCGGCTCACGCCTCGGTGGCCAGGCTCCAGACGGCGACCGGCACATCGAATCCCTTGAGCATGCGCCGGCCGGCCGGTTCGAAGCACAGGTCGTCGTCGTCCTTGAGCGCCTCGACGACCGAGCCGTCGACCAGCGCCTCGCCCGGGATGGCGGCGTCGACCAGCCGGGCCGCGAGGTTGACCACCGGCCCGTAGTAGTCGCCGTGGCGGAACAGCACCTCGCCGAACACCAGGCCCCCGCGCGGCTGGGTGCCGTCGTCGGTGAAGGCCGCGACCAGGTCACGCACGATGCGCATGCCCGCGACGGGGTCGACAGCGGCGATCATGATCTCGTCGCCGATGAACTTCACGAGCCGGCCCCCACCCGCCGCCGTGACGTCGAACGCCCGGGCCTCGAACCGGCTGACCTGCTCGCCCAGCGCCGCCGGGTCGAGCCCGGCCTGCAGTGTCGTCGACCCCACCAGGTCGACGAACCCGATGGCCAGGCGCGCCAGCTCTCGCCGGGACACGCCCTCCTGGATGACCCGCTGGCGGGCCACGGCCTGGCGCATGTGGTGCCGGAAGACCGGGCCCAGGCCCGTGCCCAGGTCGAGGGCCAGCTCGGTGGCCATCATGTTGGACCGGGCGCACTCGAGCACCGTCGCCCAGCGGCGACGCAGGTCCTCCTCGGGCCCCTGGACGTAGACCGCCACGGCCGCCTCGGCGATGCGCTCCATGGCGCCGGCCACGACCCGCAGCAGGTCGGGGCCGCGCACGATGCCCAGCTCGCCCGCCATGCTCATGCGTTCGACGAGGATGACGTCGACATCGGTGAACTGCGGCGCGTCCAGGTCGGGGATCGCGACGCCTACGTCGTGGAACAGCGTGACGACCTTGCCGACGTCGACGCCGGCCCGAGCCGCCACCTCGTGGGCCGACAGCTCCGCACCACGCTGCAGGACCAGGTCGCCGGCCATCGCTTCCGCCCCGCCGTGAGGCGACAGATCCTGGCTATCCGGATCGATGCCCTGACCGGCCAGCCAGGCGCGCAGCGCCACGTCCTCGCCGTCGCTGGGGGCTTGCCCGGGGTCCGGTGGACCGTCCATCGCCGTGAACGCTACGGCGATGGGGGCCTGGTCGCTCGCTGGCGTGCTACTTGCGCAGCGCCTTGATGAGCTGGCCCTTGTTCATGGACGATCGGCCGGAGATGTCGCGCTGGCGAGCCCGATCCATGAGCTGGTCCTTGGTCATGTCCTCGTAGTCGGACGAGCGCCCGCCCTTGCGGGCGGCCGGCTTGCCGGCGTTGGAGATGCGAGCCGCCTTGGACTTGCTCATGCCCTGGTCGCGCATCGCCTCGTATTGGCGGGGACGCCTGACGCTCGGTCCGTGACTTCCACCTCGGGGCATGGACGCCACCTCCTCTGTGGTCGTGCACCCGCGCTGTACCCGCACGCGTCGCGGCCGAGCCACGACCGGGCGCCACCCGGGCGCGCAACCGCCCGGCACGAGGGCCGGGCGGTCTGGCGGAGAGGGTGGGATTTGAACCCACGGAGGGCTTGCGCCCTCACTTCCTTAGCAGGGAAGCGCGATCGACCGGACTCCGCCACCTCTCCATTGCTAGGTCGAGCATGGTAGCCGCGCCGGGCAGCGTGCTCCTCAAGGTACGCGGCGGCTCGACGCAGCCGTCTGGATCGTCGCGGAGGTGGCCGATCCCGACATTGCACCATCGACACAGCAAGCCCCTCACCAAACCGGTCTCACGGTCGTGGTCGAGGCACAACGGCTCGACGACCTCGCGACAGATCGCACACCGACCTCCCTGGGCCTCGAATCGTTCTATGATTCATCGTTATGGCCGAGCACCACAAGCTGGCTGACGCCCGGGTCGCGACGCTCGTTGCCCGCCATCCCCCCGCCGCCACTGACGTGGCGACGTTCCTCTCGGCGCAGTTCGACATGGGCCTGGCCTGGGTCCACTTCCCGGTCGGGCTCGGCGGGCTCGGCCTCGACCCAGCCCTCCAGCTGCCCATCGATGAGCGACTCAGGCAGGCGGGCGCACCGTCACCGGCGTCCGGCAACCCCATCGGGCACGGCATGGTGGCGCCGACGTTGCTCGTCCACGGCACCCCGGAGCAGCAGGCCCGGTACCTGCGTCCGCTGTTCTGCGGCGACGAGGTCTGGTGTCAGCTGTTCAGCGAGCCGGGTGCTGGGAGCGACCTGGCCGGTCTGGCGGCGAGGGCCAGGCTCGACGGCGACGAGTGGGTGATCGACGGCGAGAAGGTGTGGACGACCCTCGCCCACCTTGCGCGGTGGGGCCTCGTGCTTGCCCGGACCGATCCCGACGTCCCGAAGCACGCGGGCCTCACGTGCTTCGTCGTGGACATGACCGCACCGGGGGTCGAGGTCCGGCCCCTGTACCAGATGACGGGTGAGGCTGAATTCAACGAGGTCTTCCTCAACGCGGTGCGCGTGCCCGACGAACACCGACTGGGAGCCGTCGGCCAGGGCTGGGCGGTGGCGATCACCACGCTCATGAACGAGCGAGTGACGCTCGGTGCCGACCACCTCGAACGAGGCGACGGCTTCGTCGGCAACGTCTTGGACGTCTGGCGCAAGGTCGGCGGCGACACCGTCCGTCGTGACGCGCTCGCCCGACTGTGGGTGCGTGCCGAGGTGCTGCGGCTCACCAACGTGCGGACCCGTGAGCTCCGCCAGCGTGGGACGCCGGGTCCGGACGGGTCGATCAGCAAGGCGCTCGGGGCCGAGCTCAACAAGGACTTGTCCGCGTTCTGTCTCGACCTCCTCGGTCCGAACGGGATGCTGTTCCCGGGCGGCTATCCGCACGAGCGGCCGACCGAGACCCAGACGATGCGATGGTCGGACCCGCACCGAATGTTCCTGCGGCTGCGCGCGAACTCCATCGAGGGCGGCACCACCGAGATCATGAAGAACATCCTCGCCGAGCGAGTCCTCGAGCTCCCCGCCGAACCGCGCGTGGACAAGGACCGCCCATGGCGGGACGTTCCTCGCTCGTAGCCGGGAGCGCCCTACTCGATGCCGGCCATCAGCAGGTCGTTGAGGCGGCTAGGGAACTCACGGATCGTGTGAAACGAACCCATGCGCCGCGGCACGACCGAGTTCCTGCGGCCGGCGACGGTTGCATCGACGATCTTGCGGGCGACGGTCGTCGTGGTGATCGTCGGCATCGCCTTCATCCGGGCGAAGCGCTTCGAGATGGCGGCGATCGTCGGTGACCGGCGCGCGTGCTCCATCATGTCGGTCCCCGACACCTCGCCGAGTTGGACGATCGTGACGCGGACGGGCGTGCGGCGCAGCTCGCGTTGCAGCGCGGCCGTGAACTGCGTGAGCCCGGCCTTCGTGCCGCCGTAGGTGGTGAGGGTCGGCAGCGCGGTGATGCCGGCGATCGAGGAGATGTTCGTGACTCGACCTCTCCCACGTTCGAGCATGCCGCCGAGCACCTGGCGGGTGAGCTCCGCCGGCGCCACGCAGTTCAGGGCCCAGCTGGCGCGGATGTCAGCGGCGGCCTGGTCGACCAAGCGGTCCACCATGGCGACCGCGGCGTTGTTGATGAGCAGGTCGACCGGGCCGTTCTCGTCTTCGATGCGATGCATCAGGCCGTCGACGTCGTCGGCGTTCGAGAGATCGGCGATGACCGCGGTCCCGTTGATCTCGTCGGCGAGCGCCTTCAGCGGCACGTCGCTGCGAGCGACGACCGTGACGCGAACACCGCGCGAAGCGAGCTCGCGCGCCAGCTGATGACCGATGCCCTTCGACGCGCCGGTGACGACCGCATGGCTGCCGGACAAGGTGAACGCCACGCTCGAATCTTTCCACGGGTCGATGAATCATGCAACGATTACTCGCATGACTGCCGATGAACGTGCCGTGCTCGTGGATGCCCCGGCTGACGGCGTTCGCCTACTCACCATGCACCGGCCCGACCGGCTGAACGCCCTGAACGTCGAACTGATCTCGGCGCTCACCACCGCCCTCGCCGAGGCTGACGCCGATCCGTCGGTGCGGTGCGTCATCCTGACCGGGGCAGGCCGCGGGTTCTGCTCGGGCGCCGACCTGTCGGGCATGGGCGACGCACCCAACAGCGAGGCGATGGGCGACATCCCTGCCAACTTCCTCCTTCAGCAGCACATCGCCGGACTCGTGACGAACATGCGGCGGCTACGGAAGCCGATCGTCGCCGCCGTCAACGGTGCCGCCGCCGGTGGTGGGCTGGCCCTGGTGCTCGCCGCCGACGTGCGTCTGGCGGCAACGCGCGCCCGGTTCGCCGCCAGCTTCATCAAGGTCGGCGTGTCCGGCGCTGACATATCGACGAGCTGGCTGCTGCCGCGCATCGTCGGCGCCGGCAACGCCCACCTGCTGATGCTCACGGGCAGGCTGATCGACGCGCAGGCCGCGCGAGACATGCAACTCGTCGTCGACGTCGTGCCCGACGACGAACTCATCGACGCTGCGCTCGACGTTGCGGCGGAGATCGCCGCGAACAGTCCCTTCGGCGTGTGGATGACGAAGGAGGTCATGTGGTCGGCGCTCGAGATCCCGGGCCAGCAGGCGGCCATCGACCTCGAGAACCGCACGCAGGTGCTCGCGAGCCAGCTCGAGGACGCCCGTGCGCAGCGGGCAACGGTGTTCACCCACGACCGGGTGGCCTACCGCTGGCGATAGCGCGCAGCCCGCGCATCCATCAGCTGGCAGCGAACGGTTGGGTCGGGAAGTGCGCGACCATCTTCGACCCCGGCGGGCCGAGGAGGCTGTGGGTGCGCAGGTTCCTCCGATGGAAGAGCTGGACCAGCTGCTCGTCGTGCTCACCGGTGTCGGCGTCGGCGAGGACGTAGCGCTCGAGCAGGGCATCGCCCTCTGCCCAGCTGTCGGGGCGGAACCCGAGCACGAGAACGAGGTCGTCGAGATCGGCGTCCTCGGCGGCCGCGCCGATCTCGTGGACTCGCGCCAGGTGCCGGGCGGTGCGGAACGCGAGACGAAGCTGGTGCTGCCGGAGCTCGTCGTCCTCGCCGAGGGACAGCGTTCGCAGCGCCCGGACGAGGTGGGCGTGCGTCTTCGTCTGCCGGCTCGGTCGCGGGTCGGGTGTCTCGACCTCCGGTAGTTCGATGCCGAGCGCCTCGGCCAGGGCCTCGGTGGCATGCAGGTTCGTCTCGCTGTTCCACTGCATGTTGTTCATGAGATCGGTCTCGTCGACCGGGTCGACGACCGCGGGCCCGAAGATCAGCTCGTTCTCCAACGTCCCGGCGAAGTGGTGGCGCTTCACCGCCTCGATGTCGACGGGCGTCCCGCTGAGTTGCTCGTATCGCTTGTAGAGCACAGAGAAGTCGCCGTACGGGATGAGCGTGTCGCGCATCCGCCACAGGGCGAGGTCGAGCATCGGATCGCCGATCGAGCCGAACTCGAGGTCGAGGGCGGCGACGAGGTGGCCGCCCTCGTGGTGGAACTGGCCCGTGTCCCACAGGATCGGCGCGATCCGGCCGTTGCTGCGCGGGGGGTGCCGGTGCAGCCAGCCGAGGCAGAACTCCATGAACGGATGGGGGTAGCGCTTCTTCGCGCGCCACTGTCGCTCGAGCCGGAGGTGGCCGACGAACGCGGGATCCTCGCCCGGCCCGGGACCGAAGATCCCGGCGTCCACGAACGGCTGGACATCGAGCGCGTGCACGGTCGCCAGGAGCTGCAGGTACTCGTCGACGACGGCGTCGCGCTCGTCGAGCGGCACCCCGTCGAAGTCGGGCTTGCCTCGGACCCGTTCGAGCACGACGGCGTCGAGGCGGTCGAGCCAGCCGAGGACGGCCGGCACGGCGATGCCCCGCGCCTCGAGCAGTCGGTGGAACCTCACCTCGTGCTCGAGCGGGAACACCTGCGTGTCGACGCGCTCGCCCCGGACGACCAGGCCCAGTGGTTCGCCGGCCCTCTCCGCGTCGACGAACCACGTCGGGCGCCAGCGGGTCTGACGACGCACGGCGAGGACGGCCACGCCGAGCACCTGTTCGACCTCGCCGGCCACATCGTCGCATGAACGGGTCGTCGCCATGGCCGAATCGTTGCATAATTCATCGGTTTATGCGAGGGTCGGGCATGCGGTTCGTGCTCCAGTACCCGATCGCCCACGCCCGCTACGACCCCGCGTACCTCGACCCCTCCGTCGTCCGTCAGGTGGCGGCGACGGCTGAGGAAGCGGGCTTCTGGGCCATCGCCTTCACCGACCACCCGGCGCCGTCCGCCAAGTGGCGCGCTGCCGGCGGACATGACGCATTCGACCCGTTCGCCGCCCTGAGCTTCTGTGCCGCGGTCACCGATCGGCTGCGGCTCCTGACGTACATGCTGGTCCTGCCGTACCGCAACCCGTTGCTGGCGGCGACGGGCGCGGCGACGGTCGACGTCCTCTCCGGCGGCCGGCTCGTGCTCGGCGTGGCGAGCGGCTACCTGCGGTCGGAGTTCGCCGCGCTCGGCGTCGATTTCGAGGAGCGAGGCGCCCTGTTCGATGAAGCGCTGGAGGTCCTCCGACTCGTGTGGACGAGCGACGAGTTCCACTACCTGGGTCGGCACTTCCATGCATTGGGCACCGCGGCCGGCCCAGTCGCCGTGCAACGTCCTCACCCACCGTTCTGGTTCGGCGGGAACAGCCTCGCGGCCCGTCGGCGAGTCGTCGCCCTCGGCGAGGGGTGGGCACCCTTGCTGACCGACGAGATCCCGTCGTCGACCCTGCGCACGACCGCGTTCGACACGCCGGCGTCACTCGGACGCGGGATCGCCGAGCTGCGCGACATGCTTCGCGACGCCGGCCGGGACCCGTCATCGGTCGAGGTGCAGACGCGGTCGGTCGAGTCCCATGCGTGGACGGAGGCGCCGGATCTCGCGAAGCACCGGGGTCATCTCGAGGAGCTCGCCGCCGTCGGTGTCACCGGCTTCGTCGTCGATGCGCCAGCGTCGTCGGCGGCTGCTGGGATCGAGCAGCTCCGCCGCTACGGCGCCGACGTGATCGAACGCGACCGCTCGGACGCAAGCGTTGCATGATGCATCGCTTCGTGGGATGGTGATACCGGCATGACGGCGGCACCTGCGCACGTCGACCCGGCGCTCGTCCGGGCGTTCGATTACCACACCGATCCGGCGTTCGTCGTCGATCCGTTCGCGGGCTTCGATGCGGCGCGTGGCGACCGGGTGTTCTTCACGCTCACCCACGGCGGCTACTGGGTGCTGACGCGTGCCGAGGACATCCGGGCCGCCTTCCAGCAGCCAGACCTGTTCTCGAGCGCAGAGTTCACGATCCCGTCCAGCATCTTCCCGAGGACGCTCCGGCCGCTCGAGCTCGACCCGCCCGATCACGGCAAGTACCGGCAGCCGCTGGCGCCGCTCTTCTCGCCGCCGTCCGTCGCCCGCCGGGAGCCGGAGCTTCGGGCGATCTGCGCTCAGCTCGTCGACGCCTTCGCCGATCGAGGGTCGTGCGACCTGCTCGAGGCGCTGGCCCGGCCCTTCCCGACGACGGTGTTCGTCGCCATGCTCGGACTGCCGCTGAGCGAGGGGCGCACGTTCGAGCAGTGGAACCACACCATGCTCCACGCCTACGACGACCCCGAGGCGCGCCAAGCGGCCGGGAAGAAGATCCTCACCTACCTCGACGATCTGGTGACCCGCCGGGAGGCCGAGGGCCCCGATGCGACGGAGGACCTGCTGTCGGTGCTGCTACGGGCGCGCGTCGACGGACGCCCACTCGACCACGAGGAGCTCCTCGACTACGCCTTCATGCTGTTCATCGCCGGGCTCGACACGGTCACGGCGATGTTGAGCTTCGCGTTCCGGTGCCTCGCGACCCGGCCGGACCTCCGCCGGCGCCTCGTCGACGACCCCACGCTGATGCCGACCGCGGTGGAGGAGCTGCTCCGCGCCCATTCCATCGTGAACACCGCCCGAGTCGTCACGAGGGATGCGACGTTCGCCGGAGTCGCCATGAAGACCGGCGACCGGGTGCTGCTCGCCACCGCCCTCGCGTCGCGGGACCCGGACGAGTTCCCCGACGCAGCCGACATCGTTCTCGACCGCGAGGCGAACCGTCACCTCGCCTTCGGCGCCGGACCGCACCGTTGCCTCGGCTCGCACCTGGCTCGCCTCGAGGTCGGCATCGCCATCGAGGAGCTCCTCGCCCGTGTCCCCTCGTTCCGCCTCGCACCGGGCGAGCCGATCGTCGCCCACGGCGGCGGTGCGCTCGGCATCGACCGGCTGCCCATCGAGTGGGAGGTCTGAAATGCGCGTCCATGTCGACCGCGCTCGATGCCAGGGCCACGCCCGGTGCTGGGCCGAGGCGTCGGACCTGTACGTCCTCGATGACGACGGCTTCAGCGCCGTCGAGGACATCGAGGTTCCGGCGGGCATGGAAGACGCGGCACGACAGGGCGCCGCGGTGTGCCCGGAACGGGCGATCAGGATCGTCGAGGCGTCCCCGTCGTGATGCGCATCGAGGCACCACGACATCGACGGCGTTGACGACGTACTGGTGGCGGCGGCACCTGGCCTGGTTCTGACGGCGATCTACGCCCCGTACCGGGCGCGGTTCTGAGGTCGGTCAGGCACTGCCGAGCACGAGGTCGCGCGCAGCCCGGTAATCGGCCTTGCCGTTGGGTCCCCGGATGACGGGGGCGACGACGACGCGGCGCGGCACCTTGTACGCGGCGATGGATTGCCGAGCACCGACGAGGAGGGCGTCGACGTCGAGGTCGTCGCCGGTGGGCTCGACGACCGCGGCCACGGATTCACCGAACCGGTCGTCGGGGATGCCGACCACCACCGCATCGCGGACGCCGGGATGGTCCTTGAGGACCTCCTCGACCTCCTCCGGGTACACCTTCTCGCCGCCCGTATTGATGCACACCGAGCCTCGGCCCAGCAGGCGAATGGTGCCGTCGGCCTCGACCTCTGCCCAGTCGCCGGCGATCACGTAGCCGCGGCCGTCCAGCTCCACGAAGGTGTCCACCGTCTTCTCCGGGTCGCCGTAGTAGCCGACCGGGATATGGCCGGTGACGGCCAGCCGGCCCCGCGCGCCGGAGCCGGGAATGACGTCCTTCCCGTGCTCGTCGACCACCCGGGTTGTGGGTCCGACCCGGAAGCTGGCCGTGCTGGGCGCGTCGCCCGCGGTCGTCAGGGTCCTGCCCAGCCCGCCCGACTCGGAGGTGCCGAGGCTGTCGACGATGGTGAGCGCGGGAGCGTGGGCGAGGATGCGGTCCTTGGTGGCCGCGCTGAACATGACGCCGCTGGAGAAGAGGACGCGGAGGCCGGCCAGGTCCCAGCGCCCCGGCGAGGCATCGAGGGCATCGGCGATCGGACGGGCGAAGGCATCGCCCACGATCCCCAGCCCCTTGACCTGCTCGGCGACGATGGCGTCGAGGAGCCGGGACGGGTCGAACCTGCGGTCGGGGACGGTGACGACGCATCCGCCCTGGTCGAGGGCGGGCATGGCGAACCACAAGGCGGTGCCGTGCATGAGCGGCGGCGCCGGCAGCACCCGCGGCCCAGGGCGGGCGAGGGCGGCGGCGTGCGCCTGGGCGTCGGGCTGCTCCGCCGGCGGCCGCCCGTTCAGCTCCTCGAGCATCCGGAACAGGGTGTCCTGCCGCCACATCACGCCCTTGGGCTGGCCGGTCGTGCCCCCGGTGTAGAGGAGCAGCAGGTCCTCGCCCGATCGGGATGCGCCGACTCGCTCGCCGCCGGCGGTCGCGGCGTCCTCGTAGGGCACGGCCCATGGCGGGCAGGCACCACCAGCGTCGACGCACAGCCAGAGGCGGACGCGGGAGAGCCGGTGCCGGAGCGCGTCGCACCGATCGGCCAGATCGTCGTGGAACACCACCGCCTCGACGTCGGCGTTGTCCCACAGGTAGGCCAGCTCCTCGCCGGTGTACCGGTAGTTCGTGTTGACCGGAACCATCGAGGCCTTGAACGAGGCGAACACGCTCTCCAGGTACTCGGGGCCGTTGTAGAGGTACTGGGCGACCTTGGCCTGGTGGCCGAGACCGGCGTCCCGCAGGGCTCGGGCCACGCCGTCGGCCCGCCGGTCGAAGTCCTGCCACGTGACCGTGCGGCCTCCGCCGACCACCGCCGGAGCGTCGGGGAAGCGCTCGGCGACCGCCTCCCAGACGTCGGCGAAGTTCCAGCCCCGTGCGGTCACCGGACCCTGGCGCTCGGGCTCTTGAATCGTTACTCTATTCATCGACTCGCAGTCTAGGACGAGCGAACGAACACGAAGGCCTTCGTGCGGCGGCTGCGCCATGCTGCTACGAGGCAAAGGGGGACTCATGATCGACCTGGAGGGGCTCCGACCACGCCTCGAGGCGTTCCTCGGCGGCGTCACGGATGCTCCCGTCGTCGTCGACGGGATGTGCTTGCTGACGGGGGGTTACAGCCTCGTGACCATCCGGTTCACGGCCTCGACGCCCGACGGCGATCGTGACTACGTGCTCCGGGCCAACCCACCGGCGGATGCTGCGCTCGCCCGGACCGATCGGCGCCGGGAATGGGAGCTCCTGGAGGCGCTGACCGTGGCCGGCGCGGTGCCGATGCCAGCGGCGCGGTGGGCGGACCCGACGGGCGAGGCGCTGGGGACGCCGGCCATCGTCATCGACTACGTCGACGGTGTGCAGCTCCTCGGCCACCTCCAGAGCTGCGACGAGGCGGAGCAGCGCCGCCTCGCCCTCGACCTCGCGGCAACGATCGGCACCGTCCATCGAGCCGGCGAAGCCGTCGTACCGGCGACGTTCGAGCGCCCGTCGTCTTGGGACGCGTACGTCGACAGCTTCATCGCCGGATGGCGCGAGCTGGAGATGCGGCTCCCGGAGCACAACCCGTTCATCCGCTGGGTCGCCACGTGGCTCGACGCACATCGCCCGAGCCCGGCCCCGCTCACGCTCGTTCACGGTGAGTTCCAGACCGGCAACGTGATGGTCGACCGCGACGGGACGCAGAAGGTCATCGACTGGGAGTACGCCCACGTCGGCGACCCGCGAATCGATCTCGGCTGGATCCAGAACTGCGGCGCCTTCATGCCGCCCGATCCGATCGCCCTCGATCCCGTCGCCTTCTGCGCCCGCTATTGCGAGGTGACCGGGTTGTCCGACGACGTGGTCAACCCGCTGACGGTCGCCTGGTGGGCCGTCGGCGCCGGGTACAAGGCGCTCGCCTCGTTCCTCGACGGGATCGCCGGTGTGGCCACCGGCACGAACCACCTCGTCACGTCCGCGTACCTGGTGTCGGCGATGCCGTTCACTCATCGACTGTGGCGGGAGAACGTCCGAGGGCTCGAGGCGGCGATGTCCATCGTCGAAGCGAAGGTGGAGGCGGCGTCATGATCAGCCAGCCCAGCACGACACGACTCATCGAGGTGATCCGTCGGGAGCTGGCCGAGAACGTTCTGCCGGCGATCGGCGACGAGCCTGCGCGCGCGAGCGTGCAGATGATCGACCACATCCTCTCGACCCTCGCCGTGCGCGTCGCGCACGAGATCGCCTGGATGGAGGAGGAGGCCGCGGCGCTCGTCGCCCTCGGAGATCGGATCGTCGAGGCGCACCCGGCCGCGTCGCGCGTCGCGTCCGCGGTCGCCGCGGCGGGGTCGCTCCCGTCCGGGTCCCTCCACTACGACGACGTGTCGGCCCGGTACTCTGCGGCGAGCGAGGTCCTCTCGTGCGCCGTCGAGGACGTCCCGGCCGACTCGCCGTTCCGGAGCGAGATCGAGGACCTGCTCGACGCTCGGCTCGCGCACGAGGTCGAGATCATGGGGGAATTCCAACTGGTCGGCCGCACATGACCAGCCGCGAGCTCGCCGGGCGCGTCGCCGTGGTCACCGGCGCCGGCCAGGGCATCGGCGCCGCCTACGCCGGTGCGCTGGCCGCGGATGGCGCAACCGTCGTCGTCGCCGACATCAACGAGCCAGCCGCCAAGGAGGTCGCGGCGGACATCGCCCAGAGCGGTGGAACGACGCTGGCTGTCGGCGTCGACGTCAGCGATCGCGAGAGCACGCTGGCGCTCGCCGATCGGGTGCGGGCCGAGCTCGGCGCCTGCCACATCGTCGTGAACAACGCCGCCATCTACCACTCGATGCGCCTCGACCCGCAGCTGACGGTCGACATCGAGTACTGGCGCAAGGTGTTCTCGGTGAACCTCGACGGTCCGCTCCTCGTGACGCAGGCGCTGGCGCCGATGCTCATCGACGCCGGCTGGGGGCGGGTGATCATGCAGACGTCGACGGCGGCGTACGGCAGCGGCGGCGCGTATGGCGTGTCGAAGCTGGCGCTGCTGCAGTTGACGCGAGGCTTCGCCCGCGAGCTCGGCGGTCACGGCATCACGGTGAACGCGATCGCGCCAGGGCCGATCCTCACCGAGGCCACCCGGGTGACGGTGCCGCAGGACCGGCTCGACGCGCTGATCGCCACCGCAGCCATCAAGCGGATCGGGACGGTCGACGACCTCGTCGGCACCCTGTTGTTCCTGTGCTCCGACGCGTCGGCCTGGGTGACGGCACAGACCCTCGTCGTCGACGGCGGGATCACGCCCCGCCTGTGAGCTCCTCGACACGATCCGACGCCATGCCTCGCCCCGTCCCGGTCCCGACGTCCGACGAGGTCGCCTTCTGGTCGGGCGGTCGGACGGGAGAGCTGCTCGTCCACCGTTGCCGCCAGTGTCGATCGTGGTTCCACCCGCCGGGCCCAGTGTGCCGGCGGTGCCTCAGTCGAGACGTCGGGCCCGAAGCAGCCAGCGGGCGCGGCGTCGTCTGGTCCCACACGGTGAACCACCAGACGTGGTTCGCGGCCATGTCGCCGCCCTACGTCGTCGCCATCGTCGAGCTCGACGACCAGCCGGGCCTCCGGTTCCTGACGAACGTCGTCGGCTGCCGGCCCGACGCCGTCCGCCGCGGCCTTCGCGTCGAGGTCTGCTTCGATCGCATCGCCGAGGACATGTGGTTGCCGGTGTTCCGACCCGAGGGCTCGTGAGCATGGGCCGGTTCGAGGACCGTGTCGCCATCACCGGCATCGGCCAGTCGTCGATCGGCCGCCGTCTCGGGCGGAGCGGGCTGGCGCTGACCGTCGACGCTGCGCTCGCGGCCGTCGACGACGCCGGCCTCGTGCCTGCTGACATCGACGGCATCGCCACCTACCCCGGGGAGTCAGGCGACCGCGGCTTTGCCGGGTGCAGCGTGTGGGACCTCCGCGACGCGCTCGACCTGCCGTTGCGATGGTTCGTCGGCGCGCCGCAGACCTCGGGCCAGCTCGGCCCGGTGGTGGACGCGTGCATGGCGATCGCCTGCGGGTTGGCGCGGCACGTGCTGTGCTTCCGCACCGTCTGTGAGTCCAGCGCGCAGGGCGACGGCGGGCGCGCCGCGGCGATCGCCGACGGCGGCGCCGTGGACGACTGGCGCCGATGGCTGGTGCCGTTCGGCGCGCCGTCGGCTGCGAATTGGATCGCCCTGTACGCCCAGCGTCACATGGACGTCTACGGCACGACGCGGCAGCAGCTCGGAGCGATCGCCTGCCGCGCGCGTGCCAACGCGGCTCGGAACCCTGCGGCGGTGTTCCGCGAGTCGCTCTCGCTCGACGACTACCTCGCCGGAAGGATGATCTCGACCCCGCTGTGCCTGTTCGACTGCGACGTGCCGGTCGACGGCTCGACCGCGATCGTGGTGTCCGCCCGCGACCGTGCCAGCGACGGGCGTCATGCGCCGGTGCGCGTCGAGGCCGTCGGGACGGGGCTGTCGACACCGTTCGCCTGGGACCAGTTCGATGGGCTTGCCGGCATGGCGATGACGGCCGCGTCGACGTCGATGTGGTCGCGCACATCCCTTCGGCCCCGCGACGTCGACGTCGCCGAGCTCTACGACGGGTTCAGCATCCTGGTGATCGCCTGGCTCGAAGCGCTGGGCTTCTGTCGAGAGGGCGAGGGTGGCGCCTTCGTCGAGGGCGGCGACCGGATCTCCCTCGAGGGGCAGCTGCCGCTCAACACCCAGGGCGGCCAGCTCTCGGGTGGCCGCCTCCACGGCTACGGGATGCTCCACGAAGCCGTCGTGCAGCTGCGGGGCGATGGCGGCGACCGCCAGGTCGCCGGCGATCCCGAGGTCGCCGTCGCCGCGGCCGGCGGCGGCCCGTTCGGGGGCTGCCTGCTCCTGACCCGCTGATCATCCGGTCTTAGAACATCCGCGGATAGGTCACGTCGACGCGGGTTGCGGTCGCGGCGCTGTCTGTCGGCCGGCGGTGGAGCGCCGGTGCTCGCACGCCAGATCCCCACGCGCGTGGGCTGTGGCGACCGCCCAGCTCGCTCGGCCTCTCAAGGCATCGAGAACCGGCGCTCGATGTGCGGCTTCACCTCCGAACCGAGGCCGAGGACGAAGCGCCCTCGGCTGTACCCGGCCAGGTCGTAGGCAGCGTGCGCGACGGTCAGCGGCGTCCGGCCGAAGGCGACGGCGACGGCGGTCCCGACGGTCATCCGATCCGTCGCATCCGACGCACGGAGCACCTGCAGGAAGGGCTCGTGGCCGCGCTCGCTCACCCACGCGCCGTCGTACCCGTCCTGCTCGCGCGCCGCCGCCCGTGCGGCGATGCCCTCGCGTCGTGCCGTTGATGCGGGCGTCGATGAGCATGGTCACTCCCTCGCGTCGACGAGCGACGCGCAGGCTCGGAGGTCCACCTTGCCGTTGGGGACCCTCGGCAGCCTCTCGACGACGACGACGTGTCTCGGTCGCTTGTAGGGCGCGAGCAGGTGCGCCGTCCGCTCGAGGATGTCGGCGGCGTCTCCGTCGCCCTCGACGACCGCGACCGGCACCTCGCCGAGCCGTTCGTCGGGGATGCCGACCACCGCGGCCTCCAGCACCTCGGGATCCGTCATGAGCGCGGCCTGGATCTCCTCGGGCACGACGTTGAAGCCGCCGCAGATGATCACGTTCTTCGACCGGCCGGTGACGAACAGGTAGCCGTCGGCGTCGAGGTGACCGAGGTCGCCGGTGTGGAGCCAACCGTCCTCGTCGACCGGGCTGCTGGAGCCAGCGGTATCACCCACGTAGCCGGCCGTCGCTGACCTCGTCCGAACGCAGATCTCGCCCTGTTCACCCGGAGCCGCTTGACGACCGTCGACCACAATCCGCACCTCCACGCCGGGGAGCGGACGTCCGACGGACCCGGGACGCCGTCGACCGGCGAGCACGTCCTTGACGCTCTCGATGGCGATGCCGCCGAACGCCTCCGTCTGTCCGTACGCCTGCAGCACCGGGACGCCGAAGCGGGCCTCGAACGCGTCGCGGAGTGCCGGTGGCAACGGCGCCGTCCCCGACGACACGTAGCGCACCGGACCGAGGTCGGCGGTCTCGGGAAGCGCCTCCAGGAGCATCCGGAGCATGGCCGGGTTGATGGTGAGGTTGTCGATGCCGTGCGCGTCGATGGCGGTCTTCGCCGCGACCGCATCGAACTTGCGGAGCAGGACGACGCTCCGACCGACGTAGAGGGCGAACAGCAGCCGGACGATCCCGGCCGTGTGCGAGAGCGGGTTGGCGATCAGGTTCGGCGGCTTGCGGTCGGTCGGGATCGCGGTCAGGCGCGTGTCGCTGCGGAAGGCCGAGACGGTGGCCCGCAGGTTCGACCACCCGCTGCCGTGCGTGAGGACGACACCCTTGGGCGCTCCCGTGGAGCCCGATGTCAGGAGCACGAGGGCCTCGTCGTCGTCGCCGACGCGGCGGCACGTCGAGCGACACGACGTTCGGGCCGCTCGTCGGAAGGCGGTCGAGGGCGAGGTACGGCACGTCGGCGTGGTGGCGGTACCGTGTCGCTCGGGATCGCCGATGGCGGCGAACGCGTCCATCGTCGCCACGGTTCGTGCCGCATCGGCGTCCGAAGCCGACGGGTGCATGGCGATCGCCGCCGCGCCGCGCAGCCAGATCGCCGGTCAGGGCGGCGAGGAACCGCTCGTCGTTGCCCAGACGGACGAGCACGCGGTCGCCTCGCTCGCACGCCGACGGCCGCGAGCTGGTCGGCGATGCGGCGGCGGCGGAGGCGATGGCGCCGAGTCGTCCACGGCCCGTCGCGCTCCACGTGGAGGAACGGGAAGTCCGGCCGCTCCGCGGCACGCCAGGCGACGAGCTGCGCCAGGGACCCGGCGGGCTGGCGGTCCCCGTTCATCCGGGCGTGGTACTTGATCGTCTTGAGCTGGACGTACTCGTCCAGCCCGGCGTCACCGTTCTCGCGCCCGACGCCCGAGCGCTTGTACCCCCCGAAGGGCACGGCCGGGTTCGTCCATCCGGCGCCTCCGTTGATGCTCATCCCGCCGGTGCGCAACCGGAGGGCGAGCTCGAAGGCGGCGCCGGCGTCCTCGGACACGATGTGGCCGTCCAAGCCGTAGCGCGAGTCGTTGGCGATGCGCACAGCATCGTCGTCGTCCTCGACGGTGATGACGACCGCGACAGGGCCGAAGATCTCGTCCTGGGCGACCGGCCACCGGTTGTCGACGTCGCGGAGGAGCGTCGGCTCGTAGAAGTAGCCCTTCGACGGCTCGAGCGGTCGAGCGCCGCCCGTGACAACGGTCGCGCCGGCGTCCACCGCGCCTGCGACGTACCGCTCCGCGCGCTCCACCGCGACCGGCCGGATCAGTGGTCCCATGGTGGTCGCGGCGTCGGCGGGGTCACCGATGCGCACACGCGATGCGGCGCCCATGACGCGGCTGCAGTACTCGTCGACCAGGTCGCGGTGGACCAGGTGCCGGGTGGTGAGGGCGCAGCCCTGGCCGGCGTTGAACACCATGCTCTGCAATCCGAGCTGGACGGCGAGATCGAGGTCCGCATCGCGGCGGACGATCAACGGGGACTTGCCGCCGAGCTCGAGGACGAGGCGCTTCAAGGTCGGCGCCGCCTGCGCGGCGATGGCGGCGCCGACGGCGTCCGACCCTGTGAACGTCACCAGGTCCACGCGGCGGTCCGTGGTCAGGATGTGACCGACGGACGCGTCACCGGTCACGACGTTCACGACTCCGGGAGGGAAACCCGCCTCGGCGGCGGCTTCCGCGATGACGAGTGCTGTCAACGGCGTGTACGGCGATGGCTTGAGCACGACGGTGTTCCCGGCGCTCAGCGCCGGTCCGAGCTTCATGACGTTGAGGAGGAGCGGGAAGTTGTACGCGGTGATCGCGGCGACGACGCCGACGGGCTCGCGCCGGACAACCCAGCTCCCGAGTCGCCGGCTGCCGTCGCCGCGCCGCGACACATGAGGTGCCACCGGCACGAGTTCCGGACGCGTGGCGACGTCGGCCCAGTAGGCGAGCTGTTCGAGCGGGAGACCGACCTGGTGGCTCGCAGCCGCAGCCCGGGTCGTGCCCACCTCGGCGATGACGAGATCGGTGAGCTCGGCCTCGCGCCGGGCCAGTGCCTCCTGCAGCCGTCGGACGTGCGACGCCCGCTCGGCGCCGGCAGTCCTCCCCCACGGCCCGTCGTCGAAGGCCCGGCGGGCCGCGCCGATGGCGGCATCCGCGTCGGATGCGCCGCCCTGGGTCACCCGGGCGAGCAGCGCCTCGGTGGCCGGGTTCACGACCTCGTCGACACCCTCCCCGGAGGCCGCACACCAGCGGCCGTCGATGAAGAGATCCGTACACGGAAGCACCGCCTAATCGTTGCATGATTCATCGTTCTGTGACAAGGTCTACGCCGTGCCGCTCCGCGACCACATGAAGCTCATCTCGACCGACGACCATGTCGTCGAGCACCCGAAGGTCTGGGAGGACAGGTTGCCCGCGGCCGCACGCGAGCGCGGGCCACGGATCGTCGACGTCGTGCCCGACGATGCACCCGAGGGCGCCCCGGCAGCCCACATCTGGCTGTTCGAGGGCCAGCTGTACCCGCAGATCGCGCTCAACGCCGTCGCCGGCCGCCCCCGCGAGCAATTCGGCCTCGAGCCCAACCGCTTCGACGAGATCCTCCCGGGGTGCTACGACCCCAAGGCCCGCGTGGCCGACATGGACATCGACGGCGTCGCCGCCCAGCTGTGCTTCCCGTCGTTCCCCAAGTTCGCCGGGACGGTGTTCCTGCGGGCAAAGGACAAGGACCTCGCCCGACTCTGCGTCGAGGCCTACAACGACTTCATGATCGACGAGTGGTGCGCGGCGGCACCCGATCGCCTCATCCCGCTCATCATCCTGCCGCTGTGGGATGTCGACTTGGCCGCCGCCGAGATCGACCGTTGCGCGGCCAAGGGGGCGCGCGCCATCTCCTTCCCGGAGAACCCCGCGCCACTCGGGCTCCCGTCCTTCCACACCGACGCTTGGGACCCGGTGCTCAGCGCCGCCCAGGACGCGGGCATGCCGCTGTGCCTGCACTTCGGATCCTCAGGGCGGCCGCCGCTCGTCGCCGACGACGCACCCTTCGCCGTCAGCATCGCGCTCTATGGCTGCAACTCCATGTCCGCGACGGCCGACCTCCTCTTCTCGCGCGTGTTCCACCGCTTCGATCGGCTCAAGGTCGCGCTCGCCGAGGGCGGCATCGGCTGGGTGCCCTACCTCCTCGAGCGCATCGACTACACGTGGGAACGCCACAAGCACTACACGGGCGTCGATCTCGACACGCGGCCGTCGGACCTGTTCCGGAAGCACATCTGGGGCTGCTTCATCGACGACGAAGCGGGCCTGAAGAACCGCCACGACATCGGCATCGATCGGATCACCTGGGAGTCCGACTACCCCCACTCCGACTCGAACTGGCCGCACAGCCGAGACCGGGCGGCGGAGGTGCTCGCCGAGCGTGCCGGACGACGAGGTCCATCGGATCGTCGAGCTGAACGCCAGGGAGCTCCTCTGCTTCACGGCCGACCTCGAGGACGCCACCATCGGCAGATGAGCACCGCACTGGACCAGGGCGAGTTGGCGGAATGGATCCGCGACGCATGGTGCGAGGACCTCACGCTGCGGGAGTGGTGGTCGCGGCTGGCTGATGCTGGCCTGTCACAGCCGCGCTGGCCGGTCCCGTACGGTCGGTCGTGCTCCGCCGCCGACGCGCGCAGGGTGACCGACCAGCTCGCCGCGGCGGGAGCCATCGCCGCCCCCGAGGGCGGCGTCGGCGCCTCCCTTGCCGGGCCCACGCTCCTCGACCACGGCTCCCCCGAGCAGCAGCGTCGGTTCCTGCCACCGCTGCTTCGAGGCGAGGAATCGTGGTGCCAGCTGTTCAGCGAGCCCGACGCCGGTTCCGACCTGCCGAGCTTGTCGACGAGCGCGAGGACGCACAGCGACGGCTGGGTCGTGCACGGTCGAAAGGTGTGGAGCTCTCACGCGCACATCGCGCGTCGGGGGCTGCTCCTCGCTCGAACGGCCCCGTCTGATCCCGGCCGCCGCGGGATCAGCTGCTTCGTGCTCGACATGGCCCAGCCCGGCGTCGAGGTCCGCCCCATCAGGCAGATGAACGGAGGCTCCTCGTTCTGCGAGGTGTTCCTGGACGGGGCATTCGTCCAACACGACGAGCTCGTCGGAGCCCCGCACGACGGCTGGCGAGTCGCGCGCACGACCCTCGCCCACGAGAGAGCGAACACCTCGCGGCGCCCGGCTCGCGGCCTCACAACCGTCGCCTCCGGCGAGCTGGCAGGGAACCTCGATCGTCAGGTCGGATCGCTCGTCGCCGCTGGGCACGAGCAACCGGGCTTCCGCCGGCGTGCCATCGCTGCACGGGAGCTCGCCGATCTCGCTCGCGGCCGACGACGAAATGACGACGCCATCGTGCGGGACCGCCTCGCCCGGTACGTCGTCCTCACCGAGGTCAACCGCCTCAACCAGCGACGATCGCCTGCAGTTCATCCCTCGATCACGAAGCTGCTGGTCTCGCGCATCGCACACATGTCGCGGGAGGTGTCGTACGCGATCCTGGGCGCGGCGACGATGCTCGACGGAGCGGACGCCGCGCTGGGCGGTGAGCTGCACACGGTCGGGCTCGGCAGCTTCGGGGTGAGCATCGGCGGCGGGACCGACGAGATCCAGAAGAACCAACTCGCCGAGCGCGTCCTCGGCCTGCCGCACGATCCATGAGCTCGGGATCGGGCCGCGCGGTCACGGCTCGGCCCAAGGTCTCTCGACCGGCTGGAGCATCCCCTCGAGGATCCCGTGGCCGTCGGGCGGCGCCGGGAACGACGGCAGGCCATCAGTGCGAGACGGCAGGCGCACGCGCAGGCTGCCGAACGCCGTCTCCTCGTCGTGCTGGTTCGTGCACGACACGTGGATGACGACCTCCGGCCACTCGCCGCTCCGGTCGATGTCCGCGACCTCGCCCGAGATCTTCGTCAGGTCGCCGATGGTGTTGAAGCCCGTGATTCGGTCGTCGACGGCCACCAGGAGCGCGTCGTCGCCCATCCAGTCCGTGACGACCTGCATGATCCAGGCGTTGCGGAGCATGCCGTAGTCGTACGCACGCGGCGCGCCCACCGAGCGGGCGTAGGCATCGTCCCAGTGGACCCGCATGGCGGAGTCCCAGGCGCCGAACTCGTTGCGGCTGTAGAACCCGCGCATCCGCTGCCGGTTCCGCCAATTCAACCGGTACGGGAAGATCTCGTGGCGCCCGTTGCCCATCAACCAGGCGATCACGTCCCCGACGACGAGCGGCCCTCGATAGCGGTCGCCCAGCCGGTCGCCGACGGCAACGTCCTCGACGTATCGAGGCTCGGCGTTGCGGATCGTCTCGGCCGCGTAGTGGTCGTCGACGACCTGCAACTCCTCGTCCGTGTACACGTGCTGCTCGCGCGCGGCCTTGAGCGTGTCCCGCTTCGCCGCAGTGTGTCGCTCGGTGTGCACGAAGTCGGCGTCCCAGATGGCGATCAGCTGGCCGCGCTGGTTCCAGTACACCCGCCGGCGAACGGAGACCGCCGAGCGCCCGCCGAACTTCGACTCCTTGGCCGCGATGTCCACGTAGAAGCGACGCACCCAGATCCGGTCACCCTCGCGTACGACGTTGAAGTAGCGGGTGTGGTCGCCTGCCCAGAACATGTGGACGCCGGTGAGCGCGCCCCGCCCTCGCCCCTTGAGGTCGGGGGCGTCCGGGAGCTGTGGCGTCAGCCCGGCGCCCTCTAGGAACCCAGGAGGGGCGATCACGCCACCCCAACGTGTCCGGGACGCGTACGCCGGATCGACGTACAGCGGGTTGTCGTCACCGAACCCGTAGGCGTAGTGGCGGATCCCGTCACGGGTCGCCTCCTCGTTCCAGGTCGTCCACCTCGTGTACGGCCAATCGACGCCGACCTTCTCCCGGAAGCGCTCGATGCCCTCGTCGGTCAGCTCGCCGGTCCTGCCACGGTCGTTCGTCTCCGCGATGGCCATGCCGCCTCCTCGTCGTCTCGGCCGATGAATCGTTGCATAGTTCGACGATTAATGGCAACATTCTCGCACGGTGGTAGTGCTGCATGACGCGAACGTCGCCCTCGTCTCTGGCGGGTCACGGGGCGTCGGCTTCGTTGTCGCGAGGCGCCTCGTTGCCGACGGGTGGCAGGTCGGCGTCGTGGGTCGCGACGCCGACGCCATCACGCGGGCGGTCACCGACCTCGGTCACGGTGCGTGGGGGCACCCTGCGGACGTCGGCGACCCGGACACCGTCCGCGCCCTCTTCGAAGAGGTCACCCGCCGCCATGACCATGTCGACCTGCTCGTCAACAACGCCGCGGTCGCGTGGCCGGCGACGCTGGACGACGCCACCGAGGCGGAGATCGCCGGGCAGGTGGCGACGAACCTGCTCGGTCCGATCTGGATGACGAGAGCGGCGCTCCCGCTCCTCCGGCGATCCACGCGGGCGCAGGTCGTCAACGTGTCGTCGGAGTCGGTGGCGGATCCGTTCCCGATGCTGTCGGTCTACGCGGCGACCAAGGCCGCTCTCGAGACTCTCTCCACCGCGCTCGGGCACGAGTTGCGGCCCGACGGCATCCGCGTCACGACGCTCGTCGCCGGCCGCACGGCAGGCGGCGGGCTCACCGCGACCTGGGAGCCGAGTCGCCGCCAGGAGGCCATGGACCGGTGGGCGGCGTCGGGTCACCTGGCGCGCGTCAGCGGGACGGTCTCGCAGGACCCGGAGCGCATCGCCGAGGCCGTCGTCTTCCTCGCCGACCAACCGCGTGACTCCGTCGTCGACCGCATCCACGTGCGCGCCTGGCAGGACGTCTCGCGACCCCACCCGACCGGCGCGGCTGGTTCGCCCTCTTGACTTCAGGCCCCGAATGTGTGAATCGTTACATGATTAGACGATCAGGATCGATCGAGGGGGAACACGTGAGGATCGGCGCGACCACAACCGCCGCCCTGCTCGCCGTCGCGCTGCTCGGAGCATGCGGCGACGACTCGAGTACCACAGGGGGGCCCACCTCCACGGCAGCCGCCGTCGACTCAGCGGTGCTGGGGGACCGGAACGAGGCCACCGGTGAGCCCGTGCGCATCGGCTACATCACCGAAGGCGGTTCGGACGCGATCGGCCAGTCCGCGCTGTCCGAGCAGGGGGCCCACATCGCCGTCGACTACGTCAACGACTACCTCGGCGGCATCGGCGGGCGCCCGATCGAGCTGGTCGTCTGCGGGAACCAGTCGACGCCGGCCGGCGCCCAGGACTGCGCCAACCAGCTCATCCAGGACGACGTCGCTGCGGTCGTCGTCACGTTCTCCGGACAGGGCTCGGCGCAGGTCCCACTGCTCCTCGACGCCGGGATCCCGTACATCGGCTACCAGGGTGCGACGAACGAGGAGCTGACGAGCCCCGGCGCGTTCGGCATGACCGGCGGGTTCCCGGTCCAGCTCGGCGCGTTCGCACAGGACGCGGCCGACCGCGGACTCGAGAAGGTCTCGTTCATCACCATCGACGTCCCCGCGGCCACGCAGGGCGTCGAGGCGCTGGGCGGCGTCGTCTTCGGCGCGGCCGGCGTCGAGCTCGACGTGCGGCCGGTGCCGCCGGGCACTCCCGACATGACGCCCCAGATCCAGGCCGCGCTCAGCGACGGCGCCGAAGCCCTTGCCGTGGTCGGTGACGTGACCTTCTGCACCAGCTTCCTGCAGTCGTTCCAGACGGTCGGCGCCGAGGTGCCGCGCTACGTCATCCCGCCGTGCGTCGACGAGTCCGTGATCGACGCGGTGCCCGGCGGCCTCGACGGCGCCATCGTCGCCACGAACCTCGTCGGTGGGGACGACGCCGAGCTCTACGCCGCCATGCTCGCCGAGTACGCGGACGACGACATCGATCCCGACCCGGAGATCAGCTCCGGCGTCGCGTTCGGTGTCAGCACGCTCGTCACCTTCGCCCGGTTCATGGAAGGTCTCGAGGGCGATCCGACGCCCGACGCCGTGCGTGCCCAGATGCAAGCCGCGGTTGACGTGCCGATCTTCCTGTCGGGCGGGGGCACGGCGACGTGCGACGGCACCGCGGTGCCGATGCTGGCCAACATCTGCTCCGGAGCGGTCCAGATGGGCGAGCTCGACGCCGACGGATCCATCACCGACGCACGCGCCGTCGACGGCGCTGCCCTTTACGCGGGCTGACGCCTGCCGATGGCCGATCACGTCGGCTTCGCGCTCCTGGGCATCGCCAACGGCGCGGTCTTCGCGCTGTTGGCGATGGCCCTGGTGTCGACCTACCGCAGCTCCGGCGTGGTCAACTTCGCCGTCGGCGCGGCATCGCTCCACGCGGCCTACACCTACGCCTTCCTGCGCAACGGCGACCTCCTCGTCCCCGTGCCGGGGGCACCCAGGTTCATCCACGTCGCCGACAGCGTCGGGTTCTGGCCTGCCATGCTCGCCGCCGTCGCCGTCGAGGCGGCGGTCGGCGGGCTGCTCTACCTGGCGGTGTTCCGCCGGCTTCGCCCAGCACCGGCGCTCGCCAAGGCGGTCGCGTCGCTCGGGGTGATGTTCCTGCTCACGGCGATCCTCCGCGAACGAGTCGAGGAAGTGCAGGTCGTCGTGCAGCGCGTGTTCCCCGCCGGCGTCTGGGAGATCGGAGGTGTCCGCGTCGCCCAGGACCGGGCCTACCTGGCCCTCACGGTCGTCGCCCTCGCCGTCGCGCTCTGGCTGCTGTTCCGGCACACGCGTTTCGGGCTGGCCACCCGGGCGGCGGCGGCCTCCGAGGTCGGCGCCGTCGTCAGCGGGCTCCGGCCGGAGCGGATCGCGCTGGCCAACTGGATCCTGAGCTTCGCACTGGCCGGCGTCGCAGGAGTCCTGATCTCGCCGCTCACGCCGCTGGTCCCCGGCACCTACACCCTCTTCGTCGTCCCCGCGCTCGCCGCCGCCGTGCTCGGCCGGTTCATTTCGCTCGGTCCGGCCGTCGCCGGCGCGTTCGCCATCGGCATGCTCCAGTCCGAGGCGGTGTACCTCCAGACGCGCTTCGACTGGTTGCCATCGCAGGGCACCGCCGAGCTGGTGCCCCTCGTGCTGGTCCTCGTCGTTCTCGTCACTCGCGGTCAGCCCCTGCCCCGGCGGGGCGAACTGATCGCCCGCTCGGTCGGCCGGGCGCCGAGGCCGTCGTCCTGGGCGCCGGTGGCGCTCCTGCCGCTCGCCGCGCTCGCTGTCGTCGTCCTCGACAACTCGTACCGGACCGCGTTGATCGTCTCGTTCATCATGGCGATCTTCGGGCTGTCCCTGGTCGTGGTCACGGGCTACGCCGGTCAGATCTCCCTCGCCCAGCTCACCCTGGGCGGCGTCGCCGGCTTCCTGCTCAGCGGCCTGACGGACGGCTTGGGCGTGCCGTTCCCGCTCGCACCCATCCTCGCCGCCGCGGCCGCCGCCGTGCTCGGCGTGCTCCTCGGGCTGCCGGCGTTGCGGACGCGAGGCATCGTCGTCGGGATCGTCACGCTGACCACGGCCGTGGCCCTCGAGGCGCTGTGGTTCCGGAACAACGAACTCAACGGCGGCACCGACGGCGCCCGGGTCACCGCGCCGTCGCTGTTCGGTGTCGATCTCGGGATCGGCAGCGGGCGGGACTTCCCACGTCCGGCGTTCGGGATCGTGTGCCTCGTCGCCCTCGCGCTCGTCGCCGCTGGTGTCGCGCGGCTGCGGAGGTCCCGGCTCGGCTCCGCCATGCTCGCTGTGCGAGCCGATGAGCGATCGGCGGCCGCGGCCGGCGTCGACGTCGTGCGCACGAAGCTGGTGGCGTTCGGCATCGGCGCGTTCGTCGCCGGCCTCGGGGGCGCGCTGCTCGCCTACAAGCAGACGACGGTCACCTTCGAGTCGTACGCGGCCCTCGCCGGACTCGGCCTGTTCGCCACCGCATACCTGGCCGGCATCACGTCGGTCAGCGGTGGGATCCTCGCCGGGTTCCTGGCGACGGGCGGGCTCGTGTTCGTGGCGCTCGACCGCGCCGCCGACATCGGCGTCTGGTACGACATCGCGGTCGGCGCCGGCCTCGTCCTCACGGTGCTGCTCAACCCCGAGGGGATCGTCGGCCCCGCCCACGAGCTGCGCCGCCGGCGACGGCGTGCGCGTCCCGAGCCGCCCACCCGCCCGACGGCGCCTCCGATGCCGACGGCGGTGGCGGCCGCCGGCGACGGCTCGATCCTGGAGGTGCGCGACCTCACGGTGTCCTACGGCGGCGTGACCGCGCTCAGCGGTGTGAGCTTCTCGGTCGCGCCGGGAGAGATCGTGGGACTCATCGGCCCGAACGGTGCCGGCAAGACCACATTGATGGATCGCCTCAGCGGCTTCGTCGGGGGCCCAGGCACGGTGCGGCTCGGCGGCGAGGCGATCGACGGCCTCACCCCGCATCGGCGCGCCGCGCGCGGGCTGGCGCGGACGTTCCAGACGGCGCACCTGTACGACGACCTCACGGTGTACGAGAACGCGGTGGTCGGCGCCCGCCGCGGCGCGGACCAGCACGCAGATGTGCACGCCGTCCTTGCGCTCCTCGACGTCGGCGCGCTCGCCGACGAGCTCGTCCGGGACCTGTCGCCGGGCCAGCGCCAGCTGGTGTCCGTCGCCCGGGCGCTCGCCAGCCGACCGGCGGTCCTGCTGCTCGACGAGCCGGCCGGTGGGTTGGACACCCGCGAGAGCCAGCTCCTCGGCGAGCGCCTGCGCGCCGTGCGCGACGGCGGCACCTCGATCCTGCTCGTCGAGCACGACATGGAGCTCGTGCTGACGCTGTGCGACACCGTCCACGTGCTCGCCCTCGGCAGGCTCATCGCGTCCGGTCCGCCAGAGCAGGTGCGCGCTGACGCCGGGGTGGCAGCGGCGTACTTCGGCGAGGACCCTGCCCACGGACTGGCGAGGGTATGACCGCCACCTTGGCCTGCCGTGGCCTCGACGCCGGCTACGGGTCCATCACGGTCCTGCGCGCCGTCGACCTCGACCTCCATCCCGGCCGGGTCACCGCCGTGCTCGGGCCGAACGGCGCCGGCAAGACCACGCTCGTGCGGACGCTCGCCGGATTCCTTCCGCCGATCCGCGGGACGGTGGCCGTCGACGGCGACACCCGCCGTCGACGACCCGAGGAGCTCAACCGCCGGGGCGTCGTGTTCGTGCCCGACGACCGGGCCCTGTTCCGCGAGCTCACGACGGAGCAGAACCTCCGGCTCGCCTGTCGGAGCGCGACCGCCTTCGAGCGGGCGCTCGACGTGTTCCCCTTGCTGCGGTCACGCCTCGACGTCACCGCCGGCGCGCTCTCCGGTGGCGAGCAGCAGATGCTGGCGCTGGCCCGAGCCCTGGTGCAGAAGCCGCGGACGCTCCTGATCGACGAGATGAGCATGGGACTCGCACCGCTCGTCGTCGAGCAGCTCGCTGGGACGGTGGCCGAGATCGCCGCCACCGGTGTCGCCGTGCTCCTCGTCGAGCAGCACATCCGGACGGCGATGGCCGTCGCCAGCGACGTGGTCGTGATCGTGCACGGGGACGTGACGATGCAGTGCCCCGCGTCGGAGCTCGAGGACGACCTCGGTCGCCTGGACGGCGCGTTCTTCGGGAGTTGATCGGAGGTTCTGTTGGGCTGCTTGGAAGGCAAGGTCATCCTCGTCACCGGTGCCGGGTCCGGCATCGGGCAGATGAGTGCGTCCACCCTCGCCGAGGAGGGCGCGTCGGTCGTCGTCGTCGACATCGACGACACCGCTGCCAAGGCGACCGCGGCGACGATCGTCGCGGCCGGCCATGACGCGTCGGTCTTCGTGGCCGACGTGACCGACCCGGCCCAGGTGGCGGCAATGGTCGAGCACGCCGTCGGTACCCATGGCCACCTCGACGGCGCCCACAACAACGCCGGGCTCCTCGGCCCGACCGCCCTGCTGACCGAGGTCGACGACGACGAGTGGCGACGCGTGCTCGAGGTCAACCTCACGTCGGTCTACCTGTGCATGAAGCACGAGATCGCAGCCATGCTCCGTGGCGCGAACGGCGGCTCGATCGTGAACACCGCATCGTTCTCGGGCCTCGTCGCGGTCCCGTTCGCGGCTGCCTACGTCGCCAGCAAGCACGGTGTCGTCGGGCTCACGAAGGCGGCGGCCGTCGAGTTCGGCCGCAAGGGCATCAGGGTCAACGCCGTGTGCCCCGGAACCGTCCGCACGCCCATGATGCAGCAGCGCATCGACGCAAACCCGGCGCTGGAGAAGTCGCTGACCGACATCTCGCCGATGCGGCGCCTCGCGCTGACCGAGGAGGTCGCCCGATCCGTCGCGTGGCTGTGCTCCGACGCGTCGTCATTCGTCAACGGCCATGCACTGCCGGTCGACGGTGGGGCGACGATCCAGTGAGCGACGTCCCGGGCCGGCAGCACCGCTTCCACCCACCTGCGGGCGCGACGCAGCTCCTGCTCGTCCGTCACGGTGAATCGGTCGGACCGGCCGATGGGGCTGTCATGCCGCGCCTCGGCGCGCAGGCCGACCCGCCGCTGCACTCGGAGGGCGAGGTCGAGGCCCGTCGCGTCGCGGAGCGGCTGCAGCACGAACCGATCGACGCCATCTACACGTCACCGCTCACCCGCTGCCGGCAGACCGCGGCGCCGCTCGCCGCTGCCACCGGGCTCGAACCGGTGGTGCTCGATGAGCTCCGGGAGGTGTACCTCGGTGACGTCGACGGGCTGAACCTCGGCCACCTCGTGGCAAGCGACGACCGCGTGCGAGCGGCGTTGCGCGACGAGCGATGGGACCTGCTGCCGGGCGCCGAACCCGTCGAGGAGTTCGGGGCGCGGGTGCGAGCCGCCATCGAGGCGATCGCCGCCGCCCACCAGGATGGCGCCGTCGCCGTGTTCGCCCACGGCGGTGTCATCGGGCAGGTCCTCGCCGACGCGGCCAGCTCCCGACCGCATGCCTTCATCGGTGCCGACAACGGCTCGATCACCCACCTCGTCGTGATCCGCAGCCGGTGGATCGTCCGTTCGTTCAACGACACGGGCCACCTGCGCGATCGCCTGCTCGTCGCTCCCGAGCCGCTCGTCGGGTGACTCGCGGTCAGCCGCTGGACGGGTAGCCGCCACCGCCGTAGGCGGCATCGACGGCATCGCGGTCCAGCTGCCCGCCGATCCGCGGCAGCGTGTCGGCGAACGTGATCGTCCGCGGCTTCTTGTACGAGGCGATGCGAGCGCGGCAGTGCTCGACGAGCTCCTCCTGGCTCGGTGCCCTGCCGTCACGCGGCACGACCACCGCGGCGACGGCCTGGCCCCACGTCGGATCCGGGACACCGAGGACGGCGACGTCGGCGACGTCCGGATGGGCGGCCAGGCAGGCCTCGACCTCGACGGGGTAGACGTTCTCGGCGGCTGTCTTGATGAGGCGGACAGCCGGTCCGACGAAGGAGACCGACCCATCCGCCTCCACCCTCCCGAGATCACCCGTCCGGTGCCAGCCACCTGCCTGACGCCGCGCGGTGAGCTCGGGGCGGCGGTGGTAGCCGTGCATGACCGCGGGCCCGCGCACGGCGAGCTCCCCGACGTGGCCGTGCTCGGCGCGGGTGCCGTCGGCGCCGAGCACGGTGACGTCGCAGAGCGGCGCGGGCCATCCCGCGGTGCCAGCCGATGGTCGCTCCGCGTCGACGAAGGTCACGACGCCGCCGAGCTCGGTCTGGCCGAACCCGCTCCGGAAGCGCGCGGCGCTGGCGACGGTCGTCATCGCGTCCCAGCCAGGAGGACCGGGCTTCGAACGAAGGGAACGGAGGTCGTAGCGCCGATCCCGGTTCGCCTCGACCATGGCCGCCATCGTCGGTGGTTGGAGGAAAGCGCCGGTGCACCGGTGCTCGGCGATCGTGCGGCACAGCTCCTCGGCGTCCACCCGGCGGACGAAGACGTTGACGCCACCGGCCATGTAGGTCGCCAGCGTCGCCTTCAGCGTCCCGACGTGGAAGAGCGGCCCGGCGTTGAGGTACACGTCGTCGGCGGTGACATCGGCGAAGTGGAGTCCGTAGGACGCCTGCACCAGCAGGCCCTGGTGGGTCAGTAGCGCCCCCGAAGGCCGCCCGTCGAAGGCTGCGGTGTACAGGAGCAGCGTCGGGTCCGACGGCAACGGGCGTCGTCGCTGTCCCGCACCCGGCGGGTGACGCGACGGCGAGGCGCCCTTCGTACCCCGTCGGGTCGCTCTGGTCGGCGTCGACCTGCAGCCAGGCGCCGGCGCCGTCCCGCAGCTCGGCGATCCGGCTGCCGATCTCTTCGTCCTGCCACAGGACCACGGCGGGTTCGAGATCATCGAGGGTCCAACGCAGCTCGCTCGTGCTCTGTCGCCAGTTCAGCGGTGAGAACACCGCACCGATCGACCCGCACGCCAGCAGTGCCTCGAGGTAGCGGTGGCAGTTCTGTGCCAGCCACGCGATCCGATCGCCCTGCCGGACGCCGCTCGCCGTCAGCAGGTCGGCGACGCGCTCCACGCGGTCGTGGAGCGCCGCCCAGGTGAGCGCGACCTCACCGCACCGAACCGCGACCCGTGCCGGCGTGCGATGCGCATGGCCCTCGAGGACGTCGCCGAGGAGCAGCTCGCTCGGGTGGCTCGCGTGGCGCTCGCTTCGCTCGCTCATTCGTCCACCACGCGGACGGACTTGTAACCCGACCGAGCCAGCGTGCCGGGCGGGAGCGACGTCACCCGGACCTCGACCCCGAGGCGACGCCCGAGACGCTCGGCGAGGCCCGCCGGCTGGTCGCCCTCGACTCGGACCTCGAGGTGCCGCTGGCCAGCACGACGGACGAGCACGAACTCGGCATCAGGCTCGAGCTCCCACCAGACGTCCACCGGCAGCACCGTCGTCCCGCCGACGTCGACGAGGTCCTTGATGCGGCCGTCCCACCATGCCCGGCTGCTGGTCTCACCGCACGGGCACGGCGTGCTCGAAACGCGGACGACGTCCTCGACGTCGTAGCGGATCATCGGGTTGTCGCGACCCAGCGAGGTGACGACGAGCCGACCGCGCTGGCCTTCGGGAACTGGATCATCGGAGTCGAGTTCGAGCGCTTCGACGATGGCGAAGTCCTCGGCGATGTGCGCGCCGTCGTTCACCGAGCAGGCCGAACCGAGGTACGCGACGCACTCCTGGCCGGCGCTCAGCTTGCGGTACTGGGCGGCGGGGCCAGCGGCCTCGGGCGGCGGGAGATCGATGGCCACGCCCGTGCGCGCCACCGCCTCGCGGTACCGCGCCAGCGCGGCGGGGAACAGGCGCCAGTGGTCGACCGGAAGGCCCTCGATCGTCCGGACCACGTGGTCTGCGTACGCCTCGGTCTCCGGCGGGCCGACACAGATGGCGAGCACGCCCATGTGGGCGTACGCCGATGCCGCCTGGGCCTGCCCGCCGTTGAGGTAGCCGGGGTGCGCGTTGACGATCACGTCACCGGGCCGGATGCCCTCGCGATGGTGCGCTCGAGCGGCCAACTCGTTCTCGACGTCGAGGTCCCGCTGCGTCCACATCGTGAAGGTCGGGCGGCCGGTGGTCCCCGTCGACGTCGTCAGCCGAATGGCCGAGCCGAGGCCGGTGCACCGATACGTGCCGAGTGGGGGGTTGGCCGCCTCGTTGTCGCGGAGGTCCTGCTTGCGGAACGTCGGCAGCTTCGGCAGATCCGGGACACCGGCGATCGCGGCGGGGTCGATCCCCGCGGCCATCCAGCGCTCCCGGAAGAAGCTGCTGTGCTCCCAACACCGGCGGACCGCCTCGCGGAGGCGTTCGTCCTGGAGGGCCCGGAGCTCCGCGACCGGCATCATCTGCGCGCTGGGGTTCCAGTGGTCGCCGCCCACAGCGGGTCGGGAATCGTTCATAGTATTGACGATTCAACACCACGTGGCTACGGTTCGTCCATGCCCGTGTCGCGCGATGGCGCCCTCGCGTTGTTGCCGTCGCCGGCGCTGCTGATCGGCGGGGCATGGGTGGTCGAGTCCAAAGAGCCGACGCGCGCGCACGTCGACCCGGCGACGGGCGAAACGATCGGACCGTGGTTGCCAGCTGGTCCCGCCGAGGTCGAGGCTGCCGTGTCGGCGGCCCGCGATGCCCTGCCCGCCTGGCGCTCGTCCTCACCGGCGACGCGCCGTCACGTCCTGCTCGCGCTGGCGGAGCGGATCGAGGCTGCCGCGCCAGACCTCGGCACGCTGCTCGCGCTCGAGATGGGGCAACCGGTCCGCGCCGCGACCGCGGGCGCGGCATTCGCCGCTGAGTGGTTCCGGTACTACGCGGGATGGGCCGACAAGCTCGACGGCGCCGTCGTGCCTGCCGGCCCCGGCGTGCTCGACTACGTCGTCCCCGAGCCGTACGGCGTCGTCGCCGCGATCGTCCCGTGGAACGGGCCGATCATGTCGCTCGCGCTGAAGCTCGCTCCGGCGCTGGCCGCAGGGAACACGGTCGTCGCCAAGCCGTCAGATCTGAGCCCCTTCGCCGCCCTCGCCTTCGGGCGGCTCTGCGTGGAGGCCGGCGTGCCGGACGGCGTCGTCAACGTCGTCCCTGGTGGCGCGGAGGCAGGGGAGGCCCTGTGCGCGCAGCCTGGCGTCGACAAGATCAGCTTCACCGGCGGCGAGGTCGCGGCGCGGGCGGTCGCCAGGGCGGCCGCCGAGCACCACACACCCCTGGTGCTCGAGCTCGGCGGCAAGTCGGCATCGTTGGTCTTCGAGGACGCCGATCCGGCCGTCGCCGGCAAGCTCGCCGCCGTCCTGGGCGTGCAGCAGAACGCCGGCCAGGGATGCTTCCTCCCGACCCGGCTGTTCGTGCACCGCTCGCTGCACGACGCGGTGGTCGAGCGCGTCGTCGCGACCGTCGCCGACATGCGACTCGGCGACCCGTTCGACCCCGCCACGTCGATCGGCCCGGTGGCCGGCGAGCGGAATTGCCAGCGGATCGTCGACGTGATCGACGGCGCCCGCGAGCGCGGCGACGGCGAACTGCTCGTCGGTGGCGGTCGCGCCGGTGGCGACCTGGCCGCGGGCAGCTACGTCGAGCCGACCGTGTTCGGCAACGTCGACCCGTCGAGCCCGCTCGCCCAGGACGAGATCTTCGGACCGGTGCTCGCCATCGCTCCGTTCGACTCCGAGGAGGAGGCGATCGCCGTGGCCAACGGCACCCGCTACGGGCTCGCCGGTTACGTCTGGACGCGCGACCTCGCACGAGCCCATCGCGTCGCCGCCGCCCTCGATGCCGGCTACATCTCGGTGAACGGGATGGCGAGCCTGCCGCCGGCGGCGCCGTTCGGCGGCTTCGGCGCGAGCGGCTATGGCGTCGAAGGCGGTCGCTGGGGAATCCAGGAGTTCCTCCGGTGCAAGAACGTCCACGTGTCCCTGTCGTGATGACCCTGACGACGTCGGTCGACGCGTTCCTCGACGAGGCTCGCCAGTTCCTCGACACCGTGGCGGAGCCGCGTCGCCCCGAATCGCTGGCGTGGGGCGAGGGCGACGAGGGCCTGACGATCTTCCACGAGACGAGCGGTGACCAGGAACGGGCCGAGGTCGAGGCCGCCAAGGCGTGGCAGGCCGCCAAGTGGGAGCACGGGTTCGGGTGGATCACCGGTCCCGTCGAGCACGGCGGCCGCGGCCTGCCCGTCGACTTCGACCGCGCCTACCGGGCGCTCGAGGCGCGCTACGACGTCGACGACCTCGGTCCCCTGCGGATCGGGTTGTCGACCGTGGGCCCGGGGATCACCGCCTGCGGCACCGACGAGCAGGTCGAGCTGTTCTCGGTGCCGATCCAGCAGGGCCGGTCGGTGGCGTGCCAGCTGTTCTCCGAGCCGGAGGCCGGCTCCGACCTCGCGGCGGTTCGCACCAAGGCAGAGCGGGACGGTGCCGTCTGGATCCTCAACGGCCAGAAGGTCTGGACCTCGAACGCCCAGTTCGCCGACATCGGCCTGGCCCTGGTCCGCACCGACCGCGGCGAGTCGAAGCACAAGGGCCTCACGATCATGGTCGTCCCGATGCGCCAGGCGGGCGTCGAGGTCCGACCGCTCCGCCAGCTCACCGGTGGTGCCAGCTTCACCGAGGTCTTCCTCGACGGCGCCGTCGTACCCGAGGACCATGTGATCGGGCCCGTCGGCGACGGGTGGCGCGTCGCCACGACGCGCGCTGACGGCCGAGCGTGCCTCGACCGGCGACCGCTCCCACGGCTTGACCGGGCGGGCGCTCGCGCTGCTCCTCGCCGTCGCCGACCGGACGGGCGCAGTCGGTGAGCCGCTCCCGCGTCAGCTGCTCGCCGATCTCGTCATCCGGCTCCGGGTCGCCGGCTACCACCAGCTCCGGATGCAGGCCACGTCGGCCGAGCGGCTCCGGGGCCCGGAGCGGGCGATGGACAAGCTGCTGCTCGCCGACAACCTCCGGCGGATCGGCGACGCTGCCGCGTCGCTCGTCGGCGCATCGCTGATCGCCGACACCGGACAGTGGGGAACGGCGGCGTGGAGCAAGTGGATCCTCGGCGCCACCGGCTACCGCCTCGGTGGCGGCACCGACGAGATCCTCAAGACCATGCTCGGGGAGCGGCTTCTCGGGCTGCCGAGGGAGCCCGCCCGTGGATGACCACCAGTTCCGGACGATCCAGGTCGACGTCGCCGACCACGTCCCGACGATCACGCTCGATCGCCCGGGCGTCCTCAACGCCTTCAACCAGGACATGCTCGACGACTTCGCCGCCGTCTGGCGACGGTGCCGGCTCGACGACGATGTCCGGGCGGTCGTGCTGCAGGCGAACGGCGATCGGGCGTTCTCGACGGGGGTCGACCGGGTCCAGGGCCGGTTCCGGCACCCCAACCCCTTCAGCGAGGACGACCCGGGTCAGAGCCTCGGTGCGAAGCAGAACCGCGTGTGGAAGCCGTTGATCTGCGCGGTGCACGGCCTGGTGGCGGGCGGCGCGTTCTACTGGCTGAACGAGAGCGACGTCGTCATCGCCGCCGAGGGCACCGAGTTCTTCGACCCGCACACCACCTACGGCATGGCGTCGGCGCTCGAACCGATCGGCATGCTCCGTCGGATGCCGTTCGGTGAGGTGATGCGCATCGCGCTCTTCGGGCTCGACGAGCGCCTGTCCGCCCGCCGGGCGTACGAGATCGGCCTGGTCTCGGAGGTCGTGCCCGTCGAGCAGCTCCGCGCTCGCGCACGTGTCCTGGCCGAACGCCTGGCCGCCAAGCCGCCGTTGGCGGTGCAGGCGACGGTGAAGGCGATCTGGGACAGCTACGGCATGAGCTTCCACGGGGCTCGTGAGGTCCCGCTGCACTATCCCCAGCTCGCGAATCCGCTGTCGAAGCTCGAGTTCGACCGCAACGGCGAGCGACCGACGTACGAGCTGCGTTAGGAGCTCAGTGGACCCCGCAGCGTTCCGTCAGCTCCGGTACGAGGTCGCGGACGGCATCGCGACGGTGACGCTCGACCGCCCCGACCGCCGCAACGCCTGGAGCGGTCCCATGGCCGTCGAGTACCGCTGGGCCCTGCACC
Organism: uncultured Acidimicrobiales bacterium; assembly: GCA_963735395.1. Classification (GTDB taxonomy): domain Bacteria; phylum Actinomycetota; class Acidimicrobiia; order Acidimicrobiales; family VFJN01; genus ZC4RG19. Next base: position 464,982 of record CAVTKV010000009.1, read on the forward strand.
ACGCGCACCGCGATCCCGAGGTACGGGTCGTCGTGCTCACCGGGGCCGGCGAGACCTTCTGCGCCGGTGCCGACACCGGAGCCCTGCAGGCGATCGGCGACGGGGGCGGCGCGTACACCAGGGAACGGGCCGACCTCCCGTCATTCCCCGACGGCACGCCGGCCTCCTTCCGGCACAACCACCTCGCGCCGCTCACGATCTCGGTACCGGTGATCGTCGCGATCAACGGTGCCTGCGCTGGCGCGGGCTTCGTCCTCGCGACGTACGCGGATCATCGCTGGGCGGCAGCGGGCGCGAAGATCGCCACGAGCTTCGCCGGCCTCGGGCTCCCGGCGGAGTACGGGATCGGCTGGATGCTGCCCCGCCTTGTGGGAACGTCGCGCGCGCTCGAGCTGCTCTACGACCCAGCTCCCCGCTCGGCTGAGGAAGCCATGCGCCTCGGCTTCGTCGATCGCGTGGTCCCGTCCGACAGCCTGCTCGACGCGGTGCTCGAGCACGCGCGGAGCCTGGCTCGGCACAGCGCCCCTGAATCGCTCGCCTCGATGAAGCGGGCCGTCCTGGTCGACGCGTGGGGCGACCTCGAGCACGCCTATCGACGGTCGGTCGCCGAAATGGACGAGGCGCTGCGAGGACCGAGCTTCGCCGCGGCTGTCGCCGCAGCACGGGCTCGGCACCGCCCGGACTTCCTCGCGACGGATGCGCGTCGATGACATCGGCCCGGATGGCACACTGACGCCGTGGCCACCCAGCAAGTGAAGACCGAGCGCCCGGCCGAAGTTCGCACCGAGAAGGCGGCGGTGGCGGTCGCCAACGTGCTGCGGCGGCGCATCATCGGCGGGGATCTCGACGTCGGCGACTCGCTCCCGCCCGAGATGCGGCTCGTCGACGAGCTCGGCGTCTCTCGGCCCACGCTGCGAGCGGCGCTCCGGATCCTCGAGAGCGAGCAGCTCATCACCGTTCGACGCGGCTCGAGGGGCGGCGCGTGGGTGAACGCGCCGACGACGAGCGTGCTGGCGCGACGAGCGGGGGTCTACTTCCAGTTCCGCGGTGTCACCCTCGACGAGGTCCACCAGGCCCGGGCGGCGGTCGAGCCGCCGGCCGCCAGGATCGTCGCCGAAGGTAGGGACCCCGACGCCATCGCGCAGCTCGAGGCGCTGATCGACGAGGAGGAGCGAGCGACGGATGACCGAGCCGCGTTCCGGCGAGCAGGGCTCCGCTTCCACCGCACCGTCGTGGAGCTCGCCGGCAACAAGACGCTCATCGTCCTCGCCGCCATGATCCATGGCGTGATCGAGCAGCACGCCAGCCGGTACCAGCCCCTCGGCCGCTACCGGCAGGGCCCGGCGCGCCACCAAGAGCACCGTGCCTTCGTCGAGCTCGTGCGGGCCGGTGACGCGGACCAAGCCGAGCGGCTGTGGACGGACCACCTCGACGCCGCCCGACAGGACATGCTCCGTGAGGGCGGCGTGCGCTCGGTCGTTGACCTCCTGAGCTGATCCGCCGACGCCGCCGGTCCCGGCACGACCGACGAATCGTTGTATCATCGACCGGTACAGCGAGGAGCGTCGATGGACCCGCCCACGAGGCCGCCGATCCGGATCCCCAAGGTCGCCGAGGTGGTGGCGAACGCGTTGCGGCGCCAGATCGTCACCGGCGAGTACGAGGTCGGCGAGGTGCTGCCCAACGAGGGCGAGCTCATGGCGAGCTTCGATGTGGCCCGCACGACCATCAGGGATGCGTTCCGCGTCCTCGAGACCGAGGGTCTGCTCGAGGTCCGCCGCGGAGCAGGCGGCGGCGGACGCGTGCGCGCCCCCGGAGCCGGGATGGTCGCCGACTACGCGGCGTTGCTGCTCCAGTTCGAGCGGGCCACGCTCGAGGACGTCCACACGGCCCGGACGCTCATCGAGGCACCCGCTGCCGGACTCCTCGCCCGGGCCCGCGACCCCGAGGCGATCGCGGCCTTGCAGGCGATCCTCGACGAGGAGGTTGCTGCCGCCGACGAGGACGATCTCATCCGCGCCGAGGGACGGTTCCACCGGGCGATCGTCGAGCTCACCGGCAACCGACCCCTCGCATTGCTGAGCGCCGTTGCGAACAACATCGTGGCCGGGCAGATCGCCCGTCGCGTCGAGAAGAGCCGTCCCCGGTCGGGCGCGATCGACACGTCAGCGCTGGCCGACGCCCATCGCGCCCACGTCCGACTCGTGAAGCTCGTGGCCGCCGGCGAGGACGTCGACGCGGAGAAGCTGTGGCGACGACACCTCGAAGCCGCGACCGAAGAGCTCGGGCGGCACCCGCGGGCGGCGCGGACGGTGATCGACCTCCTGCCCTGATTTGTCGAGCTTCGGCGAGCAAGTCGCGTACGCCGACGACAGCCGGCAGTCCCGGCATCACGTAGAGCCGAGCGAATGACCCGGGTGAGGTCGGTCAGCCGGCGTCGATTGGCAGCGGGATGCCGGTCGTCGGCTCGGTGCCGTACCGGGGGGCGAGGTCGGCAGGGAAAAGCCGCGCCAGGCAGACGAGGCGCTGGGCCGTGTCGAGGATCTCGTTCGCCGAGCGCGGGGTGACGTGCCGGCCGGAGGTGAAGAGGAGGTCGCGTCCCTCGATCCGCCAGCCGATCAGCCGGAACTCGAGGGTCGCGTGCCGGACTGCCGGGGTGAGCACAGCCTGCGCGAAGCCGGGAACGTCGGTGGTGGCTTCGACGTCGTCGGGTCTGAGCGGGAGAGGCTCGGGCAGGACCTCGTCGAGGTCCGCTGCGCCGGCCATTACGGCCGCGATGTCGTCCAAGCGTAGCCCGGTCAGTGACGGTGACTCGCTGACCTGCGGCGAGAGCCGGACGGTCGTGGCGATCCGCGGATAGGCGCTGGGAAGGTGGACTGCCCAGATCGTGCACGGCGCGTCTTGCGTGTGCCCGGTAAGGTCGGTCTCCGAGTCGAACGCCGTGAAGTGCATGCCGTCCAGCTCACCGCCTACCACCCCGAACGGCGCGATCGAGTACACGCGCCACCCGATGAGGGATTTCCAGCGCTGTGGCAACTCGGCGGCCTTGGCCTCGTAGCGCCAGTCCCGGTGACGCGCGAGCTCGGCACGGTCGGCGACCGCGGCGAGGTGCTGCCGGCTGCGGCGCCTGTTCCGGTAGCCGACCGCACTGATGATGGCGCCAACCAGGACGCCCACGAAGATGGCCCAGCCGAGCACCGGCGAGGTCTCCCGGCCGACAACGCTGGCGGCGAACACCAGGGCGAAGACCAGGTAGGCGACCGCGCTGTGCTCCATCGGGACCGTGCCCGACGTCGTTCCGACCGTATGCCGGGGCACCGGCGACCTCGAGTTGAGCCACGAACCGAGCATCCAGACGACCACCGCTGCGCCGATGAAGCCGAGGGTGATGGCGATGCCGGGAGCGGAGCCACCCTCGCCGACCAGGGCGAGCGCGATGGCGAGGGCTGGTAGCCACAGCACCGGGCCGAGGCAGCCCACCCCGGTCCATCGGATTCGAAACAGCAACATCCTGGCCTCTTCCGGTTCGTCTGCCCAGCTTGTCGAGTTGACCGGCTCCGGTGCGCTCCGGCCCCGATGCGCCGGCGCCCGGTTCCGGCGGCGACGACCGAACCGCACCGCCGAACGCACCCTGAGCCCGGACCCTACCCACCGGTCACGCTCGGCCGTGTCGCGGCTGGCGGATTCGGCCACGGCCGGCTATGTGAAGCGGCTGGGCCGGCGTCCCGAGGCCCTCGCCAAGCGGGCCGCGGCGGTGCTTGACGGCCAGGACCAGGGCGACGAGGACGGGGCGCCCGGGGTTCGGAATCACCCGGCCGATCTTGGGAGCAACGGTGGGAGCTACGGCTCCGACCCGGCCAGCGCACCGGCGGACGGCGATGGACCGTAACCGCAGGTCAGGGCGCATTCGGAGCGACGCCTACGAACGCCTCCGGACCAGGTGGCGGAGCGGGTGGGATTCGAACCCACGGACCCTTGCAGGTCGACGGTTTTCAAGACCGTTGCCTTCGTCCACTCGGCCACCGCTCCAGGACCCAGCGAGGGTACTGCGCCCGCGCTGGGGGCGTGTCAGAGGATCTCGCCCCGCAGGCGCTCGACCCACTCGCTGGCGGACCGCCACGCAGCCTCGGCGTCGCGGCGCAGGGCGGGGCCGTGCTCGCCGGCCGCCGGGAACGAGCCCAGGAACTTGACGTCCTCGACCTTGGACTTGAGGTCACGCAGGCAGTCGGCCACGAGCTCGTCGCCGATGTGGCCCTCGAGGTCGACGAGGAAGCAGTAGTGGCCCAGCCCCTTCTTGGTGGGGCGCGATTCGAGCTTGGTCAGGTTGATGGACCTGGCCGCGAACTCCTGCAGGATCGTGAGCAGCGAGCCCGGCCGGTCGGTGCGCTGGAAGATCACCACCGACGTCTTGTCGTGGCCCGGTCGGCGCGGGGATGCCGGTGCGCGACACCACCACGAAGCGGGTGGCGTTGTCGGGGTGGTCCTCGATGTCGGTGGCCAGCACGTCGAGCCCGTAGACCTTGGCCGCCACCGAGGGGGCGATGGCCGCGGTGTGGCCGTCGTGCTCGTCGCCCGCCACCAGCTGGGCCGCCTCGGCCGTCGACGAGGTGGCCAGCGAGACAGCACCCGGCAGCTCGCGCCGCAGGAACGACCGGCACTGGGCGGTGGCCACGGGGATGGACAGCACGCGCTGCACATCCGCCAGCCCGACCCCGCTGGGCGCCAGCAGGTTCATCTGCACGCCCATGACGACCTCGCGCTGGATGAGCAGGCCGGTCTCGAACGCCAGGTTGTCGACGGTGACCGTGACGGCGCCCTCGATCGAGTTCTCGACGGCGACGAAACCCAGGTCGACCCGCCCCGCCTCGACCGAGGCCAGCACCTCGGGGATCGACGGCAGCGCCACCAGGTCGAGCGCGGCCAGGTCGGGCTGCGAAAGGAGCGCCTGCTCGGTGAACGTGCCCTCGGGCCCCAGGAAGCCGATGCGCGTCCGTCCAGCAGGGATATCGGCGTCAGACATACAGGTCTGATGCTACCGCCGGTCGCTGAGGCGCCCCGAGGCCGATTGACCGGTGGCTGACCGAGCACGGCACCATCGCCGAGCTGCTCAGGTGGGCCGGTGTGCCGGTGCCCCTGCCACCGGCTGACGGCCCGCCGTCTGCGAGCGACCCACCGAGCCGACGGCTCAGCCGGGCCGGGGGGCGAACATGATGACGGCGACCCCGGCGAGGCACACGGCGGCACCGGCCAGGTCGTAGCGGTCGGGCCTGAACCCGTCGACGACGACCCCCCAGGCCAGGGAGCCGGCCACGAAGATGCCGCCGTAGGCGGCGAGCACCCGCCCGAAGTTGGCGTCGTCCTGCAGCGTGGCCACGAATCCGTAGGCCGCCAGGGCTGCCATGCCGGCGCCGACCCAGGCGACGCCGCGGTGCTCGCGCACGCCCTGCCAGACGAGCCAGGCGCCACCGATCTCCGCGAGGGCGGCGACGCCGAAGAGCACGAGCGACCGCAGCACCGACACCGCGGGGACGCTACCGGCCGTGATGTCGGGGCGCCTAGCGCGGACGTTGGCCCTTGACCTTCATGTGGGCTCGAAGGTTTACCGTGACCCTCATGGGCACGACCTACCGGATCGCGGACGTGGCGCAGCGCAGCGGGTTCACCGCAGCGACGTTGCGCTACTACGAGGACATCGGCCTCATGGCACCCGCCGGGCGCTCCGAGGCCGGCTACCGCCTCTACGACGACATCTCGCTCGAGCGGCTCCGGTTCATCGCCCGGGCCAAGCAGCTCGGGTGCACGCTCGAGGAGGTCACCGACCTCGCCACCGCCTGGGACGGCGGCGAGTGCGGCCCGGTGCAGGAACGGCTGCTGACCACCGTCGAGGCCAAGGTCGCGGAGGCCCACGCTCGCATCGCCGAGCTGACCACGTTCGCCGCCGACCTGCAGCGCGCCGCCGCATCCCTGAGGACCCACCGGCCCGACGGCCCGTGCGACGACGCCTGCGGGTGCACCGGCGACACCGTCGCCCCTGAGGTCGCCTCGGCCGTGCCGCTCGTCGCCAAGGCCGACGCCAGCGACCAGCCGCCACGACCAGCGCCGCCGACGGCCCGGCGATCGCCTGCACGCTCGACGCGGGCGAGATGGCCATCCGCCTCGACGACTGGAGCGCCCTCCTGGCGGAGAAGAGCGACCTGCTCCAGGGCGTCACCGCCCGCCGGCCGCTCGACGACGGCGTGCGCCTCGAGTTCGGCCCCAACTCCGACGTCGCCGAGATCGCCCGCCTCGCGGCGGCGGAGCAGGGGTGCTGCCGCTTCTTCCGCTTCGCCCTCGTCATCGACGACCAGGGCATCGCGCTCGAGGTCCACGCCCCGCCCGAGGCCACCGACGTCGTCGCCGCCGCCTTCGGCGCCGCCCGATGACCGACGACAGAACCGGGGGCGCGCGGACCGGTGCGGGCAGCTACAGCCCCTGCCACGAGGGCTTGTGGGCCCACGTCTCGCGGTAGTAGCCGCCGAGCGACAGACCGGCGGCGGCCGGCTCGTCGACCACGACGGTGACGTGCGGGTGCAGCTGCAGCGCCGAGCCCGGCACCATCGCCGTGACCGGCCCCTCCACCGCGCGGGCCACCGCCTCGGCCTTGGCGGCGCCGAAGGCGAGCATGACCAGGTGCTTCGCCTGGAGGATGGTGCCCACGCCCTGGGTGATGACGTGGCGGGGCACCGCGTCGAGCGAGGCGAAGAAGCGGGCGTTGTCTGCCCGGGTCTGGTCGGTGAGCGTCTTGATCCGGGTGCGTGACGCCAGCGAGGAACCCGGCTCGTTGAACCCGATGTGCCCGTCGGTGCCGATGCCCAGGAGCTGCAGGTCGACGCCCCCCGCATCGGCGATGGCAGCCTCGTAGGCAACGCAGGCCGCGAGCAGGTCGCCCGCCCAGGCGTCGGGTCCCGCCACCGCATCGGGGTGGAGGTCCACGCTCTGTTCGAGCTCGCGGGCGATGAACGTGCGGTAGCCCTGGGCGTGGCCCCTGGGGAGCCCGATGTACTCGTCGAGCAGGAACGCCCGCGTGCCGGCCAGGGTCAGGTCGCCGGCTGCGACTCGGCGGGCGAGGTCACGGTAGACGGCGACGGGCGAGCTGCCGGTGGCCAGGCCCAGCACGGCCCGCGGCCGGCGGTCGATCAGCGCCGCGATGGCGCCGCCCACCAAGGCGCCGGCCTCGTCGGGCCCGGAGACGATCACGACCTCCATGAACGTCCCCGGGTCACGGCCCGGTCCGGGCGTCGTAGGCGACGCGGCCGCCGATGACAGTGGCCACCACCTCGCCGGCCGGCGTGAGCAGCACCAGGTCACCGACGGCGCCAGGCGCCACGACCCCGCGATCGGCCAGTCCCAACACGGCGGCGGGGGCCGCCGTCACGGCTCGCACCGCCTCGATCAGAGGTGGGCTCGCGTACGCCATCAGGTTGCGCACGGCCCGGTCGAGCGACAGCGTGCTGCCGGCGAGGGTGCCGTCGGCCAGGCGGACGGCGCCGTCCACTGCCGACACCGTGGCGGTGAGGTCGCCCAGGCGCATCGGTCCGGCCGGCGCGCCCAGGGCGGCCACCGCGTCGGTGACGAGCGTCAGCCGCCCGCCGAGCGCCCGGGCGGCCAGCGCCACGACTGCGGGGTCGACGTGCAGGCCGTCGGCGATCACCCCCACTCGCACGCGCTCGTCGGTCAGCGCGACCCCCACCAGGCCGGGCTCGCGGTGGTGCAGCGGAGCCATGGCGTTGAACAGGTGGGTCACGTAGGTGACGCCGGCGTCGACCGCGGCGCTCGCCTCGGCCGCCGTGGCCGACGTGTGGCCGGCCGACGCCACGACGCCCCGGTCGACCAGCCGGCGCACCATCTCGAGCCCGCCCGGCAGCTCGGGCGCCAGGGTGACGAGCGCGACGCCGGTGTCACCGGACCACCCCTCACCCTCGACCACCTCGACTGACGGCGGGACGATGTGCCGGGGATCGTGCGCGCCCTTGCGCTCCGGGGCCAGGAACGGTCCCTCGAGGTGGAGGCCGAGGGGCGTGGCGATGACGTCGTCGCCCGGCGGGCCGGCTCGCAGGGCCGCCAGGGCTCGCGCCCGGACACTGGGCGGCGCGGTGACCACAGTAGGTAGCCAGGCGGTGACGCCCCACCGCGGCAGGGCGGCGGCCATCTGCCACAGGCGCTCGGGCTCGGTCGTCAGGTCGACGCCGGTCGCACCGTTGCACTGGAGGTCGACGAAACCGGCGGCGACCAGCAGGTTCGTGGCGTCCAGCCGGGTGGCCGTGCTGGGGATCGCCGAACCAGGAGCGCCGCCGGCCGCCGGGGGCGAATCCCCGACGACCGGGACGGCGTCGTCCTGGACGGGCACACCGACCACAGAACGCTCGGCCCCGGCACCGACCGTGCCGTTTTTGTTGCGCCCGCCGGGCCCGCCGTGTCCCGTCCCCGTAGTGCCAACGTTCGCATCGACGTTGGCGATGCGGCCTTCAGAGAGGAAGACATCACACCGCACGGGCCCGCCGGGTGAGAGGACGGTACCGCCGGTGACGGCGAGACCGGTCACGGCGTGTCGGACGGCACGCCGGCACCTGTGCCCGCCGGCCACACCGCGTCGTCGTGCGGCCCCAGCTGGTGACGGGCGAACACCGCGGCACCCAGCGCGCCGGCGGGCACCCCGTCGGGCACCAGCGCGACCCGGTTGGCGAGGTCGATGGCCGCCAGGACGGGGGACCGGGCGGCGCGGGCGCGCAGGGCACGGCGCACGGCCTCCAGCAAGCCGGGGCCGGCCTCGGCCACACCACCCCCGAGGACGACGACCTCGGGATCGACCGTCTGCGCCAGCAGCGCGACCGCGCCGGCGAGGTGGCCGGCCACGTCGTCGAGCACGGCGACGGCCGCCGGGTCGCCGTCGCCGGCCGCGGCCAGCAGGGCGGACGTCGCGGCGAGCTCGCCGTCGGGCGCAGGCCAGCGTGCGGCGATGGCCGTCCCCGAAGCCAGCGCCTCGAGGCAACCCCGCTGCCCGCAGTCGCACCGTGGGCCGTTTGGATCGACGGGGAGGTGACCGATCTCGCCGGCCGCGCCGTGCGCCCCGCGCCGGATGCGACCGTCGAGCAGCAGCCCGGCGGCGAGCCCGGTGCCGACGCTCAGGTAGGCGAGGTCGCCCCGGCAGCCCAGAGCGACGGCCGCCCCGACGGCGGCCAGGTTCACGTCGTTGTCCACGACCACCAGAGCCTTGGTCAGGGCGCGCAGGTGGTCGGCCAGGGGCACGGGCGTGTCGTCGACACCCAGGTTGACGGCGTGACGGACGGTTCCCGCCCCCCGGTCGACCAGCCCGGGGACGCCGACGCCCACGGTGGCGAACCCGTCGACGGGCACGCCGGCGGCCTCGGCGAGGTCGGCGAGGACGTCCGCGGTCGAGCGGAGCAGTCGGTGGCCGCCTCCCACCCCGGTGGGCCGGCGCACGGTGGCCACCACCGCGGGGTGCGGCGTGCCGTCGCCGTCGGGCCACGCCGTCGCCGCGCGCGCCGCGTCGACGGCCACGGCCAGGGTCTTGGTGCCGCCGACGTCGAGGCCCGCGACCAGCACCGGGTCAGACATCTGCGACCTCGTCGGCCGGCTGGTCGGCTCCCGTGGTGGCGGCTGGGGCGATCCCCGGGTCGTCGACGGGCCGCTCGTCGGTGGAGCGCTCGTCGGTGGGGCGCTCGCCAGTCGGCGGTTGGTCGCTCCGGCCGCCCAGGGAGTCCGGGTCGGTCACAGTCCCGTCGGCCGCGTCGTCGCGCTGCGCCCGGGCGGTGGCGGGTTCGAGGGGCCCGCGGAGCGAGTCGCCGGTCGTGGCATCGAACAAGTGGACGCTGCCGAGATCGACGGCCAGCCTGACGGTGTCACCGGCGTCGACCCGGCTGCGGGTGCTGAGCCGGGCCACGGCCCGGCCCTTGCGCTGGACGACCTGACGCCACGGCTCGGACGGGTCGTCGCCGAGCGGCGGCGCATCGGTGACGGCGACGTGCACGACGAGCTCGGCCCCCAGCGACTCCACCAGGTCGACCGTCGCGTCGACCACGTGGTCTGCGGGCGCCCCCGGCTGGACCGCCACGTCGCTGAACGCCTCGGGGCGGATGCCCACCACGACGGTCTCGCCGACCAGGTCGCGCACGCGGGGATGGGCGGCCACGACGGAGTCGTCGAGCGCCAGGCGCTGGCTGCCGACCCGAACGGCCAGCGGTCCGGCAGCGCCGCCACCTGCGGTCGCGGGCTCGATCGTGCCGGCGAGCAGGTTCATGGCCGGCGACCCGATGAAGGTGGCCACGAACAGGTTGACCGGCTCGTCGTACAGGCGCTGGGGCGTGTCGACCTGCTGGACCCGGCCGTCCTTGAGCACCGCCACCCGGGTGCCCATGGTCATCGCCTCGGTCTGGTCATGGGTCACGTAGACGGTGGTGACGGCGAGCTCGCGCTGCAGCCGGGCGATCTCGGCCCGCATCTCGACCCGCAGCTTGGCGTCCAGGTTCGACAGCGGCTCGTCCATCAGGAATGCCCTGGGGTGGCGGATGATGGCCCGCCCCATGGCCACCCGCTGGCGCTGGCCGCCGGAGAGCTGGGAGGGCTTGCGGTCGAGCACCTCGGTGAGCTGCAGCACCTCGGCCACCTCGGCCACCCGACGAGCGACTTCGGGCTTGGACGCCCCGGCCAGCTTGAGCGGGTAGCCGATGTTCCGGCCCACGGTCATGTGGGGGTAGAGCGCGTAGCTCTGGAACACCATGGCGATGTCGCGGTCCTTGGGCTGGCGGCGGGTGACGTCGTCGCCGCCGATGGCGATGACGCCGTCGGTCACCTCCTCGAGCCCGGCGATCATGCGGAGCAGCGTCGACTTGCCGCACCCCGACGGGCCGACGAGCACCAGCAGCTCGCCGTCGGCGATCGCGAGGTCGACAGCGTCGACCGCGAGGGTGCGGCCGTCGTAGGTCTTGGTGACGCCGCGGATGGCGATGTCAGCCACGGGGGGTCCTTCCTTCGGTCGCGGGAGTCGCGGGGGCCGCGTCGGTCGCGGGGGTCGCGTGGGTCGCTGTCGGGGCGTGATCGTCGCGGCCCAACAGCAGGCGGGCGGCCGCGTGGCCGCTGGCCCGGGACGCCCCGTAGGTCGTGATGCGGGCCGCGCCTGACGACGTGGCGCCTGGTTCAGTGTCGAGCGACCCTGGCCAGCCCATGTCGACGACGACCGCGTCCGGCCGGGCGGCGAGCAGGTCAGCCAGGGCGTCGGCCTGGAGCGGCCGGCGTTGGGGGTCGCGCACGACGGCGACGAGCGGGCGGTCGCGGGCGGCGAGCAGCGCGCTGGCCACGGCGTGGTCGTCGCCCTCGGCGATACGGGTGGTGGTGATCGTGGGGTCGAGCTCGGCGAGTGCGCCGGCGACGCCCCAGGGCACCGCGCCCGCCGCGATGTTGGCGGGGCGGTCGAGCTCGACCACGTGGGCACCCCGACGCGGGCTCGGCAGCACACCGTCGATCCGCAGAGCCCGCCGGGCCGCGTCGGCGCCGAGCGCCGCCAGGACGTCCCCGGACGACCGTTCCTGCGACGGTTCCTGCGGCAGAACCGGCGCCCCCGCGACCGCGTGCGCCGCACGTTCGGACGCAGGAACCCTGACGGTGGACGAGACGAGCGACGACCGTACGGCCGCGACCCGGGCAGACGCCTGGACCACGCGGTCGGCGGCCATCGTCCCGGCCGCCACCGCCGCGACCACAGCGTCGACGCACGCCTCGACCAAGGCCTCGTCGTTGTCGGGCCCCAGGCAGCACAGGTCGGCGCCGGCGGCGAGCGACCGCACGACGTTGGCTGGGATGGCGTCGGGCCGGCCGATGCCACCCATGTCGAGCGCGTCGGTGACCACCAGCCGGTCGAACCCCAGCTCGCCGCGGAGCAGGTCGGTGACGATGCGCCGGCTGACCGTGGCGGGAACGTCGTCGAGCGCGGGGACCAGCAGGTGGCCGGGCATGACCGCCGCCACCCCACCCTCGATCGCCGCCCGGAACGGCGCCAGCTCGCGCGCCTGCAGCACCTCGACGGGGGCGGTCACGGTGGGCAAGGACAGGTGCGAGTCGACCGCGACCGCCCCGTGGCCCGGGAAGTGCTTGGCGCAGGCGGCGACCCCGGCCGACTGCAGCCCGGCGACGAAGGCGGCCGTGTGGCGGGCGACCACCGCCGCATCGGCGCCGAACGAGCGGACGCCGATGACCGGGTTCGTCGGGTCGCTGTTGACGTCCGCGCACGGCGCCAGGTCGAGGTCGACGCCCAGGTCGCGCAGCACGGCACCCAGCGCAGCGGCGACGGCCCGGGTCAGCTCGACGTCGTCGACCGCCCCCAGCGCGGCGTTGCCGGGGATCGAGCTGCCGGTGGCCGCCTCGATCCGGGTGACGTCGCCTCCCTCCTCGTCGAGCGCGACGACCAGCTCGGGCCGCACCTCGTGCAGCGCGGCGGCCACTGCGGTGACGTCGGCGCCCCGGTTGGACCCGTACAGGCAGACGCCGCCCAGCCCGGCGTCGACCTGACGCCACATCCACGAGGGCACGGCGTCACCGGGGAACGACGACAGCAGCGTGCCCGCCGCGGCTCGCCGGAGCTCGGTCGTCTCTCCCTGGCCCCGGTGTTGTTCCTCGACGGGACGCTCGCTCATCGCTCCCCGCTCTTGCTGCTCCGCAGCGGGCCGCTCGGGCCACGCTCCCTGCATTGCGGACGCTCGCTCATCCCTTCACCGCTCCCGCCGTCATGCCGGCGGCCACCCGGCGGTGGACGAACAGGAAGAAGATGATCACCGGCACGGTGATGAGCGTCGACCCCGCCATGACGCCGCCCCAGTCGGTGCCCCGGGCGCCGAAGTTGAAGGCCTGCAGCCACACGGGCAGCGTCTCCTTCTCGGGTCGGTCCATGATCACCAGGGCGAAGGTGAACTCGTTCCACGCCTGGATGAAGGCGAAGATGCCGGTCGCCACCAGGCCGGGCGCCACCAGCGGGAGGGTCACGGTGAAGAACGCCCGCAGCCGGCTCGACCCGTCGACCATGGCCGCCTCCTCGAGCTCGCGGGGCACGCCGGCGACGAAGCCGCGCAGCGTCCACACGGTGAAGGGCAGCACGAACGCCACGTACGTGATGGTCAGGCCCACGATCGAGTTGCGCAGGTTCCACCCGTCGAGCGTCTTGACCACCGAGATCATCAGCGCTTCGGCAGGCACCATCTGCACCAGCAGGATGAGCACCAGGAACCCGACCCGCCCCCGGAACCGGAACCGCGACACGGCCACGGCGGCCAGGAACGCGGTGAACAGGGCGAACACCACGGTCAGCAGCGTGACCTGCACGCTGTTGCCGAACGACGACCAGAAGTTGTCGCGTTCGAACACCGACCGGTAGTTCTCGAGCGTGCCGACGGGCAGGAAGCGCGGTGCGGAGCGGATGTCGCTGTTGTCGCGGAACGACGTGACGAACATCCAGTACACGGGGAAGGCGACGACCACCATCACCGCGAGCGCCACGGCGTTCCACAGCCAGCGGTTGGGAACGTGCCTCCCGCTCTTGGCGCTGCGCGCCGGGCCGCTCAAGCCACGGCGTCGCCGTTCGGCTCGGCCTCTGGGCATCACACCTCCTCCTGGCGGAACATCTGGCGCAGGTGCACGAGCGTGAGCAGCAGGGTGATGCCCACCATCACCACGGCCACGGCCGCGCCCAGGCCGAAGTTGCCGCTGCCGCCCTGGCGGAACGCGTACACGCCGAGCGTGTTGGTGTCGCGCACGATGCCGCCCGCCTGCTGCAGCACGAACACCTGGGTGAAGACCCGCAGGTCCCATAGGGTGCTGAGCGCCACCAGCACCACGAAGATCGGCTTGAGCGCCGGCCAGATGACGTCGCGGAAGCGCTGCCAGCCGCCGGCCCCGTCGATGGCGGCGGCCTCCATGACCTCGCTCGAGATCTGGGTCATGCCGGCGTACAGGGTGAAGGCCACGAACGGCACGCCCATCCACACCACGATCAGCGTGCCGACGAAGAAGAACGACAGGGGTTGGCTCAGCCACGAGTGGCCCTCGAAGTCGCCGCCCAGCCGGGTCAGCAGCCAGTTCACCACGCCGTAGCGGGCGTCGAAGATCCACTGCCACACGATGGTGGCGGTCAGTGCCGGCGTCGCCCATGCCAGCAGCAGCGACACGGACAGGCCCGTGCGCATGACCGGCCCCAGCCGGTAGAGCAGCAGCGACAGCAGCGTGCCCAGCACGATCGTGAGCGTGACGTTGACGGCGCAGAAGAGGAGCGAGCGCCAGAGCACGTCCCAGAAGTAGGAGCTGCCGAAGATCTCGGCGAAGTTGTCGGTGCCGATGTAGGGCGCGGGGGCCCCGAACTGCTGGCTGCGCCCGAACTCCTGCGTGGAGATGACCAGGAGCCGCACGAGCGGGTAGCCGAGGCCGGCCCCCAACGCCATCAGCGTGGGCACCAGCAGCACGTAGGGCAGCAGCCCACCCCGCCGGCCGCTGTCGCCCCCCGGACGGGACGGGCGACGGCGGCCGGAGCGCCATGACCGCCGCCCGTCCGGGAGGGCCGGCAGTGGCGCGGTCCCCTCCTCGGACATCACGACGGTCATGGATCGCTCCTACGTGCCTGATGCGGGTGTGGTTGTTCGACCGGCGTCAGCCGTTGAGGATGCCGACGATGGTCTCGTCGGCCCTGGTGGCCTCGTCCTGGACGTCGGCCCCGCCGGAGATGGCGGTGCCCATGTCCTGCAGGATGTTGCCGCCCTCGACGTCGGCCCAGTTCTCGCTGGACGGGACGAACCGGGTGACCTCGGCCGCCTGGGCCTGGGCCTGGGCCGCCTCGTCGCCCTGGACCTCGCCGAGCAGCGACTTGAGCACCGGGATGAGCCCGATCTCGGCGAACTCCGTCTGGTACGTCTCGCTGGTCAGCACCTTGAGGAACTCGAGCGCCAGACCCTGGTTCTCGCTCTGCGACGAGATGCCCAGGTTCGATCCGCCCAGGAACGACGGGGCCACGCCACCGTCGCTGCCGGGCAGCGCGAAGGCACCGAGCACCGCGTCGTACTTGCCGGGGCAGCCGTCCTCGCCGGTGATCTGGCCCATCTTCCACCCGGGCCCCATCAGCATGCCGACCTCGCCGTTGCAGAAGTCGAGGTAGTCCTCGGCATCGTCGGTGTCGGCCGGTGCGGCGTTGGCGTTCTGCATGATGTCCTGCACGGTCTCGAGGCCCGTCACCGAATTCTCGGAGCTGAGCTCGCCGACCCACTCGCCGTCCTCGTTGACGGCGATGTCGCCACCAGCGTCCCAGATGAACGACAGCGAGGCCTGCCAGTTGCGGCCCGGGAAATAGATGCCTGAGAAGTTCGGCACGTCGGCGTTGTCGGCCTTGAGCGCCTTGCCGGCGTCGACGAACTCTTGCAGCGTCGTCGGGATCTCGAGGTTGGCCTTCTCGAACAGGTCCTTGCGGTAGACCACGATGCGGGCGCCGCCGTAGTACGGCACTCCGTAGAAGGCGTCGTTGTAGCTGCCGGCCTCGACGAGGCTGTCGACCAGGTCGTCGCCGCCCAGCTCCTCTTGGTGCGCCGTGAGGTCGACCATGGCACCGGCCGCCTCGTAGGACTGGGCCTGCGTGTTGCCCACCTCGAAGATGTCGGGGCTGTCCTCGGTCGGCAGGACGGTGTCCAGCCTGTTGACCAGGCCGTCCCACTCCTGC
Source organism: uncultured Acidimicrobiales bacterium (assembly GCA_963735395.1). GTDB lineage: Bacteria > Actinomycetota > Acidimicrobiia > Acidimicrobiales > VFJN01 > ZC4RG19. The sequence continues at coordinate 480,724 of CAVTKV010000009.1, forward strand.
CGCTCGACCTCGACCGTCACGTTCGGGTATGTCTCCGCGAACTCCGACTTGGCCAGATCGATCATCTCGTCAGGTGTGTCCGGGCCGTTGAGCCAGACGCGCAGGGTCGCCTCGGTGTCCTCGGAGGGCGCCTCGAGCGCCGTGCTCTCGCCCCCTGACTCACCGGTGCTGGCCTCATCGTCGTCGTCAGACCCGCAGGCGGCCAGTGCGAGCACACCCGCGAGCCCCATGGCGACGGCCCTTCGGGCACGTCGCGCCGGGATTCCCGCTCTTGCGGCTTCGCCGCGGGCCGCTCGGGCCCCGGCAGCACCCGAGGGCGCTGCCTCAAGGAGCTTCTTGGTCTTCACGTCGTCCTCCCAGACGTCGGGCGGCGAGCCCCCGGACTCGTCGCGCTTGTCATGCGACGCCCAGCTCTCGGTCGAGAACGAGCATCGCGGCGCCGAGGAGGACATCGTCCTCCCCGAGCGAGCTGAACCGGAGGTCGACGTTGTCGCCGACCGCCGGCATGGTGCGGGCACGGATGGCGTCGAGCGCCGCGGCCCGGAAGGTCTCATCGAGCACGTCGAGCGGCCCCGACAGCACGACCTCGCGCAGGTTGAGCGTGCTGATCACCGGGGCGAGCGCCTCGCCCAGCCGGTGACCGGCGGCCGTCCGCTCGGCCGCGGCGTCGCCCTGGCGCGATCGGCGCCGCAGGCGGGGAGCGGCGAGCACGGTCTCGAGGCAGCCGGTGCGACCACACGCGCAGGCCTCGCCGTGGGGGTCGACCACCACGTGGCCGATCTCGCCCGCCGCGAAGCGGTCGCCCAGCACGAGGTGGCCGTCGAGCACCAGACCGGCGCCGACACCCTGACCGACCTTGACGACGAGGAGGCTGCGCTCGGGCGGCTCGCTGAGGCCCAGCTCGGCCAGGGCGATGGCGTTGGCGTCGTTGGCCACGTGCACCGGCACGCCCAGCCCGCCACCGAGGCTGGCCGCGAGGTCGACGCCGTGCCAGCCCAGGTTGGGCGCCTCGAGCACGGTGCCCCGGGGATCGACGACGCCGGGGCTGCCGACGCCGACGCCGAGCAGCGGGCGGGCGGCCGCGCCGGCCAGGTCGGCGCACAGCGCGCGGGCCAGGTCGAGGGCGGCATCGCCCGTGCGGCCGTCGCGCTCGGCCGTGCGGCGATCGAGCACCTTGCCGGCCAGGTCGACCAGCGCGGCGCGGAACCGCTCGTCGTCGCTCAGGTCGAGCGTGATCGTGAAGCGGGAGTCGGCCACGACGCCGAGCATGGTGGCCGGCTTGCCGACCCGCCCCTGGTCGACGCGGGTGCCCAGCTCCTCGACCAGGCCGTCGGCCAGCAGCTCGGTGGCCAGGTCGCTGGTGGTGACGCGCGTGAGGTTGGTCTCGCGGGCGAGGTCGGCGCGGCTGAGCGGCCCGTGGCGGAACATCGTGCGCAGGACGAGGGCCCGGTTGTGCCGGCGGGCGTCGCCGGGCACGGCCTTGCGCCGTGGCTCGCCCCGCCGGGCGAAAGGCGCATGGTTCCCGGAGCCGCTCGTCATGGTTTGTTTGTCTAGGTTACAAACCAACCCTGTGTCAACTGTCACCTTGCTGAACGCCCGACCGCCGGGGCCGATGGCGGTGCGGACCACCACAGTCCGACCCTGCATTCGGTCGGCGACGCTGCGAGCGAGCATGCTGGCGTCGTGGACGAGGTTGCCCTCCGCCGCTTGCTCGACGCCGTGCAGGTCGGCGCCGTCACCACCGACGACGCCGTCGACCGCCTGCGCCACCTCCCGTTCGCCGACCTGGGCTTCGCCCGCGTCGACCACCACCGCGCGCTGCGCCAGGGCATGGCCGAGGCGGTCTACGGCCCCGGCAAGACGCCCGACCAGTGCGCCGAGATCGTCGCCGAGCTGCTCTCCGTGCCCGGCAGCGGCCCCGTCCTGCTCACACGGGCCGACGACCACCAGGTCGCCGCCGCCCTCGCCCGCAACCCCGACGGGCAGCGCACCGGCACCAACGTGTCGACCGTGTGCTGGCGGCCGGCGGCGCCCCGGGCCGAGCGGGTGGTCATCGCCACCGCCGGCACCGCCGACCTGCCGGTGTCCGACGAATGCGCCGCCACCCTTGCCGCCCACGGCCTCGACCCCGTCCGGTTGACCGATGTGGGGGTGGCCGGCGTGCACCGCCTGCTCGCCTCGGCCGACGTGCTGGCCGACGCCGACGCCGTGGTGGTGGTCGCCGGCATGGAGGGCGCCCTGGCCAGCCTGGTCGGCGGCATCACGCCCGCCCCGGTGGTGGCCGTGCCGACCAGCGTCGGCTATGGCGCGAGCCTGGGCGGCGTCACCGCTCTGCTCGCCATGCTGGCCTCGTGCGCCGCCGGCCTGACGGTCGTCGGCATCGACAACGGCTTCGGCGCCGCGTGCGCCGTGCTGCGGATGTTCAAGTGACGATCGACGACGACGACCACCGCCACGTGCACGGCCAGGCCAGAGGCCCAGGGCCACGGCCACGGCCACGAGCCCGAGCATCCGCGCCCCGCCGCGCGGCCCGGCGCCCGCCCCGGCGGTGAGCACCCCCAGGCAGACGAACCCGGCCGCACGATCGCCTGGTTCCACTGCTTCTCAGGCATCGCCGGCGACATGGCGCTCGGTGCCCTCGTCGACGCCGGCGCCGACCCCGACGAGGTCCGCGCGCTGCTCGGCCGGCTACCGGTCGGCGGGTGGGCGCTCGAGGTCGAGCCGGTGCTGCGCTGCGGTATCGCGGCCACCAGGGCCCACGTCCACGCGCCCGAGACCGGGGTCGTGCGCACGGCGGCCCACATCGCCGGCCTCGTCGAAGAGGCGCGGCTGCCCGACCGGGTGACCCGCCGGGCGCTCGCCACCTTCCGGGCGCTCGCCCAGGTCGAGGGCCGGCTCCACCGCCGGCCGCCCGAGCAGGTGCACTTCCACGAGGTGGGCGGGCTCGACGCCATCGTCGACGTTGTCGGCACCGCCGCCGCGCTCGAGGTCCTGGGCGTCGACGAGGTGCAGTCGAGCTCGGTGGCCAACGGCACCGGCATGATCCGGGCGGCGCACGGGCTCCTGCCCAACCCCGCGCCGGCGGTCGTGGGGCTGCTCCAGGGCGCGCCGACGCACGGGGTCGACATCGCCATGGAGCTGACGACGCCCACCGGCGCGGCGCTGCTGGCCGCCAACGTGACTGCCTGGGGACCGCTGCCGGCCATGCGCATCGACAGCAGCGGGTTCGGCGCCGGCACGCGCGAGATCGACGGCCGACCCAACGCCGTCCAGGTCGTGGTCGGACGGTCGCTCGGCGCCGACGAGGCCGGCACGAGCCAGGTGGGCGTCGCCCCCGGGCAGCCGGTCGTGCTGCTCGAGGCCAACGTCGACGACGCCAGCGGCGAGGTGCTGGCCCACGCTGTCGCCGCCCTGCTCGGCGCCGGGGCGCACGACGCCTGGGTCACGCCCATCGTCATGAAGAAGGGCCGGCCGGCGCACGTGGTCAGCGCCCTGGCCGACCCGGCCGTCGCGGCCCAGGTGTCACAGGTGCTGAGCGCCGAGACCGGGTCCTTGGGTGTGCGGGGCACCACACTCGAGCGGTGGCCGCGCTCGCGGGCGGTCGACACGGTCGAGGTCGCCGGCCTGCCCGTGCGGGTCAAGATCAGCCCTGGCCGCATCAAGGTCGAGCACGACGATGCGGCCCGCGTGGCCCGCCTCGGCCGGCTCCCGCTGCGCGAGGTCATCTCGCTGGCCGAGGCCGAGGCCCGTCGGCGCTCTGGCCCGCCAACCGGCCCCAACGACGACCCCCAGCCCGCCTGACCGGGAACGTTGCCCGGCTCGCCGCGGCGCCCACCCGCCGATCCCCACGATCCCCACGAACCCCACGAACCCCACGAACCCGAGGCCATAGGCCACCACCCAGGTGCGCCAATGCCTCCAGAACCGGGCGGTCGAGCTGGCGACGGCCCGGCGGGGCCGCGCCGACAGCGCAGCGGGCGACGCTCCCCGCTACGCGGCGTGGTCCCCGGGGCGTGGCTGGCCCGCGGACGAGCCCGGGCAGGTGTACAGGGGCGTGCCCTCGGCGCCACAGAACCATTGCGCCGCGGGCGGCGGCGGGGCGGGCTCGACCTCGGGCTCGCGCTCGGGGTTGCGGATGCCGACGAACGCGATCAGCCCGCCCACCAGGGACAGCCCGGCGGTGATGAACATCGCCGTGCGGAAGCCGTCGGAGAACTCGGCCGGGACCAGGTAGGTCGCCCCCGTGATGCCGGCCGCCAGCGGCAGCGCGGCGACGGCCGCCAGCTGGGCCGCCCTGGCCACGGTGGTGTTGACCCCGGACGCGGTGCCCGCGTAGCGGTCCTCGACCGACGAGAGCGCGGTGGAGGTGAGCGGCGCCACGACCGTCGACAGCCCCAGGCCCATCACCAGCACACCGGGCAGCACGTCGCTCACATAACCCGAGCCCTGGTCGATGCGGGTCATGAGCAGCGTGCCGACCGCCACGAGCAGGGGGCCGACGGTCATCTGCAGGCGAGGGCCTATGCGGGTGGCGAGCGCCCCGGAGCGGGCGGACAGGGCGAGCATCAGGATCGTGATCGGGAACGTGGCAGCCCCCGCCTCGATCGCCGAGTACCCCAGCACGTTCTGCAGCTGGACCACGAGCAGGAAGAACACGCCGCCGAGCGCGGCGTAGACGGCGGCCGTCACCAGGTTGGCCGCCCGGAACTGGGCCGACGCGAAGATCGTGGTGGGCACCATCGGGTGGCTGCTCCGCCGCTCGACGACCACGAACCCGACCAGGCTGACCGCCCCCACGACCAGCGACCCCCACACGCTCACGGCCCCCCAGCCGTCGTCGCCCGCGGCGATCAACCCCCAGCTCAGCCCGCCCAGAGCGATGGCGACGAGCAGCGCGCCCGAGGCGTCGACGTGCTGCGACGCCTCGGGGTCGGACGACTCGGGCACGTGCCTGGCCGCCACCACCACCACGAACAGGGCAAGCGGCAGGTTGATGAGGAAGATCCACCGCCACGACGCGGCGTCGACCAGCCAGCCCCCCAGGAACGGCCCGATGGCCGACGCCACCCCGCTGAGCCCCGACCACGCGCCGATGGCGCGCGAGCGGTCCTCGGGACGGAAACTGGCCTCGAGGATGGCCAGGCTGCCGGGCGTGAGCAGCGCCCCGCCGACACCCTGCAGGATGCGGGCGGCCACGAGCATCAGCTCGTTGGGGGCGACCGCGCACAGCAGCGAGGCGACGGCGAACACGATGATGCCGATCTGGAAGATGCGCTTGCGGCCGAACCGGTCGCCCAGCGACCCGCCGAGCAGGATCAGCGACGAGACGGCCAGCAGGTAGCCGTTGAGCACCCATTGCAGCCCGCCGACATCGGTGTCGAGGTCCTCGCCGATGTGCGGCAGCGCGACGTTGACGACGGTCGAGTCGAGGAACGCGATGCCCGAGCCCAGCACCGTGGCGGCCAGCACCCACCGCCCCTGGGCGGACGAGAAGGCGAGACCCGGCTCGGGTGACGACGGCGGGGCGCCCGAGGGAGTCGCCATCGTGCGCCCGCTCGCCGCTCGCCGCTAGCCCGCGGCGCCCGAGGCCAGCCGGTCGAGCACACGGCGCGCCAGCGCCGTGGCCCACAGCTTGGCCGGCGACCCGTCGGGAGCGTCGATGAGCACGTAGAACGCCCGACCCTGGCCCCGCACGTAGAGCAGGCCCCGGCCGTAGACGGCGGCGTCGCCCAGGTCGGGCACCGGCTCGGGGTCGTCGATGAGGTCGACCATCCACTCGTACCAGCTCACGGGATCGAACTGGGTGGCCTCGTCGACTGCGTGCCCGGCGTGCACGCCGAACGACCAGGCCCGGTGATGGCCGTCCTCGGCGTCGAAGCGGACGCCCAGGTCGTCGTCGGCGTAGGTGAGCGAGGGCCCGCCGACGGGGATGCCGGTGAGCGCGACGACCTCGTCGTGGGTGATGAGCGAGTAGGGCTCCGGCGCTCCGAGCGCCATGGCCCGTTTGGCCACATCGATGTCGTGATCGTGGGGGTCGACGGCGTGGACGCCGTGGATCGCGTCCGCGTCGCTGATGACGCCGTGCTCGGTCAGCTTGGCCCGAGCGGCCTCAGCAGCCTCTTTGAACCGGTCGGTGAAACCCACGTGGGGGCATGCTACGACCTGGGCACCATGACGCCCACGTCATGTCGGCCACGCTGACCTGGTGATCGTCAGATCATGAAGCCCAGGTTGGCGACCACCGTCCCGCCCAGCGCCGTGTCACCGGCGATCTCCACGATCTGCGGGTCCGCACCACGGCCGCCGACCAGGCGAGTGAAGTGCGCTCCCGGCACGGTCAGCGTCACCGTCGGCTCGCCCGCCAGAGCGTCGACGACCCGGGCGCGATCGGTCACGTCGACGTCGATGCGCCTGGCCATCGGGCCGGTCAGGTCGAAGCGCACCGACGAGCCCGTTGGCGCGCCCGCCCGCTTGCCGACGATGTAGCCGATCGATCGCGAGACCTCGTCGAGCACCGCGTCCGGGGCCAGGCCATCGAGGTGGCCGGAACGGCCGAGGGCCTCGCGGATGTCCTGGTCGTGGAACCAGATGTCCATGGTCCTGATCAGCATGAACCGGCCGTAGGTGTCGGGCCCGGCGGGGGTGAAGGAGTCGCGGTCGAAGGCCGCCTGGTCCATGCCGGCCAGCGCCTCGCGCCGCTCGGCGATGACGGCACGCAGGTCGGACAGCACCTCGTCGGGTGGCCGGTGCCGGTACGACTCGACCCACACCTCGTTGACGCGACCGAAGTCGTTGCGCACGTGCGGGAGGTCGTCGGGCAGGGTGTCCTCGGGTGTCGGCCGCCCCAGGAGCATCGACTCGACCCCGATCACGTGGCTCACGTTGTCCTTGACGGACCACCCGGGGCACGCCGTCGGACGGTCCCAGTCGGCGCGTGTCAGCCCCTCGGCCAGGGCGACGATGGCGTCGAAGGCCTCGTCCAGAGCGGCCACGGCCTGTTCGCGGTCGACGATGGTCACGGTCACAGCACCTCTCGTTGGATGGTCGGCCAGTCGCGGGCGGCCAGGTAGGGGGCGAAGCGGTCGCCGATCTGCGCCCAGTCGGCGTCGGTCTTGGGGCGCCGCATCTCGTACAGCGCGGGGAACTCGAGCCAGCCGGTCACCAGCCCCCACAGCCGCAGCGACGCGGCCGGATCGGCGGGGGCCTCGCGGACGATCGGCCCGAAGATCGCCCGCTCGCCCGGGAACACGAGCGTGGGCACGCCGAACCCGCCCAGGTCGGTGACCCGACGGTGGTCGGCCAGCACCTCGTCGTGGGTGGTCGGGTCGTCGGTGGCGGCGTCGACCGCGCCGGGGTCCAGCCCGGCCTCTGCCAGCACCGCCCGTGCGACCTCCGGGGTGTGCACCTTGCGGCCCTCGACGTGCAGCGCCCGTCCGGCCGCCGCGCACCAGCGGTCGGTGGCGTCCGGCGAGTCGGCCTCGCGCGCCAGCCACGCCCCGATGCGCAGCAGCGACCAGCCCCAGGCCCAGGGGCGCTCCCACGGGTGCTTCTTGCCGGCGGTGTGGTTGACCTCTTCCAGGCTGAACCATCGCCAGCGCACGTCGAGGCCCGTCTGGTCGCGCACCGACCGGATCCACAGCGAGGCCTGGTAGGCCCACGGGCACATGAGGTCGGTGTGCACGTCGACCGACGCGACGTCAGTTGAGCCGACCGAGCCGGCACCCTCGCTCCCCCTCGTCATCGGGCCGGACCGTAGGGCGGCTTGACCAACGGGTCAATGAGAGGCCGAGCCGACAGGCGAGGCCGTGGCCCGAGCGGCCCGCAGCGGAGCTGCGAGAGCGGGAAGCACAGCGACCGTTCGCCGAGACGACGCACCATCCCCAGGGTCGTCAACCGCCGGCCAGGAGGCGGTCGGCGAAGTCGGCCAGCGAGTCGACGTGCACGTGGTCGGCTGGGCACAGCCCCAGCGGGTCGACGTGGACCGCCACCATGCCGGCCGCGGCGGCGCCGTCGGCGTCGAACCCGCCGGCGTCGCCGATGTGGCAGATGCGCCCGAGGGGCAGGCCCAGGCCCGCGGCGGTCGCCTCGAACATGGCGGCGTCCGGCTTGTGCACACCGATGACGCCCGAATCGGAGATGTGCTCGACCGCCAGCCCCGGGCCCTCGCCCACCTGCAGGATCTCGTGCCGGCGCAGCATGTCGGCCACCGATCCGTCCGAGTTGCTGGTCACGGCCAGCCGCAACCCGGCGATCGCCAGCCGCGCCGCCGCCGCCCGGGCCCCCGGCACCGGCTGGTTCCACACGGGCGCCACGAGCACCGGTGTCAGGGCCGCTGCACCGTCCGTCACCGCGCCGTCGATCACCCCGACCGCCCGCAGGAAGGCGCCGGTGTAGTCCGTGAGCACCTCGGGGTGGGACCGGGCCCGGTCGACCTCGGCCATCGCCCGGTAGTGGCCGTCGAGGAAACGCGACCGGTCGTGGTCGATGCCCGCGACGGTGAGGGCGTGCCCGATCAGGCCGTGGTCGGGCACGAGCAGCACGCCGCCGACGTCGAGGCTGACGGCGTCGATCGCGGCGCGGTCGAAGGGCAGCGGGGCCCCGGCGTCGGTCATGCCCCCACCTTCCCGACTGCGCCCGCCCACGGGCAAACCGGGGCGCGCCCAGCGCAGGCGTCACCGGCAGCCGGCCCCGGCCGGCAGCGCCCGCGAGCAGCCGCCGGTAGCCTCGGCGGCGATGAGCTCCGTGGATGCCGACGACCGTGCCGACCGCCTGTACTTCCGTCAGCTGCTGGCCGGCCGCGACATCGCCACCAGCGATCCGCTGGCCCGGCAGATGGTCAACTTCGTGTACCTCGTCGGCGACCGGGCCACGGGCGAGGCCGTGGTCGTCGACCCTGCATACGACATCCGGGGCATCCTCGACGTCGCCGCGGCCGACGGCATGAAGGTCACCGGCGCCCTCGCCACCCACTACCACCCCGACCACGTGGGCGGCGACATGATGGGCCACCAGATCAGCGGCGTGCGCGAGCTGCTCACGCTCAACCCGGTGCCCGTCCACATCCAGCGCGACGAGGCCCCCTGGGTCCAGCGGGTCACCGGCGCCGGCGAGGCCGACCTGGTGCAGCACGACAGCGGCGACGTGGTGACGGCCGGCGATGTGCGCATCGAGCTGATCCACACCCCCGGGCACACCCCGGGCAGCCAGTGCTTCCTGGTCGATCGGCGCTACCTGGTGTCGGGCGACACGCTGTTCCTCGAGGGCTGCGGCCGCACCGACCTGCCCGGGGGCGACCCGGCCAAGCTGTACGAGAGCCTGACCCAGAAGCTGGCCAAGGTGCCCGACGACGCCGTGCTCTTCCCGGGCCACCTGTACTCGGCCGAGCCGTCGGCCACCATGGGCGAGACCCGCAAGTGGAACTTCGTGTTCGCGCCGAAGACCGAGTCCGAGTGGCTCGCGATGTTCGGCCGCTAGCTGGTCATCTCTCGGCGATCAGGATCATCCTGCGTGAGGTGGCGGTCAGGGGCGCGCCGTCGCCGTCGAACCCGGCGACCGCACGGAACCCGGCCTGCAGCAGCCAGTCACGCAGTTCCGTGTAGGAGAACATGCGCACGAAGAACGACGACCGGCGCACGCGCCCGTCCCGGATGGTCGTGCGATGCGCGTGGACCCGACCTGTGAGTGGGTCGTAGGTCCGTTCGTCGATCAACACGTCATCGCCCAACCGCTCGACGGTCGACGGCAGCCAATGCGGCAGCAGGCCGTCCTTGTGGTTCAGCTCGACGAGGAAGCGCCCGCCGGGCCGCAGGGCGCGGTGCACGCCGACGAGCACGGCGCGGTTCTGCTCGTCGTCGAAGTAGCCGTATGCCGTGAACCAGCTCATCACGGCGTCGAACCGGTCGGCCCACGGGATGGCCCGCATGTCACCTGCGACGTAGTCGACCGCCACCCCACGCCGCTGGGCGTCGCGCCGTGCGACGTCGAGGAACAGCGGCGTCGCATCGAGGCCGGTGACGGATGCGCCGCGGGACGCGAGGCGGTTGGCGATGCGACCGTGCCCGCAGGCCAGGTCGAGCACCCGGCTGCTGTCGCCGAGCCCGAGCAGTCGCCACACCAGGTCCGCCTCGGCGTCGTCGGTCTCGTCGCTGAGGCGCCGAGCGTAGAAGTGCAGGTAGTCCTGGTCGAACAGCTCGTCGATCGGCCACTCCTCGCCCATCCCCGAACGGTATGCCGGGTCGGCCGACGGGCCTCGCCGATTTCTGCTCCCGGGTCACGCGTCGACCGACGCCCGGCGTTGCGCCTTGCCTCGCCGACTCGTGGCGCGACGTCGAAGGCGCTCACGACTCGGAAGATGCCGGCCATCGACAACATGGCCGGCGGCCTCGCGAACCAGGCCGTCGCTGTCCGCAACGGCGGCCGTCCGGATCGCTGTGAGCGCGCCGGCATCGCGCCCGATGAAACGGACCAGGGCGGCTAGCGCCTTGTACCGCACCTCACCGCTGGAGTCGTGCTCGAGCACGCTGACCAGTTCCTGCACGACGTCGGGCACGCACAGGTCGTCTGACCGGCACCGCTCGCAGGCGAGACCGTGCAGCGCCACCTCGCGGACCGGCGGGACGGGATCGTGGAGCGCCCGGCGGAACACCTCGGTCGATGCGTCGTTGGCGTGGTGATCGAGCAAACCGAGGCAGCGCCGTCGCAACCACGGATCGGGATCGTCGATCGCCATCGCTTGCATCGCCGCCGTCGGAAACCTGGGGATCGACCGGTGGCGACGGCCTGGCGCGGCGCGGTCCCACGCGGCAAGGAACTCGAGCACCGCGGACCGCTCGTCAGCAGACACCGACACGCTTCGAAGTTACCGATGCGCCCCGACCTGGCCGTGGTGAGATTCGTGCGGGCTCACCCGCCGCCGGACAGGCGGGCGAGGACCGCGCGGCCGCGGGGCGACAGCCGGTAGCCCACGTCCAGGCTCTCGGTCAGGCCCATCTCCTTGAGCTTGCGGACGTCGACCTTGAACGGCGGCTTCTCCCTCCCCACGGACGCCGCCAGGTCGGCCGCTCGCACGGCGGGGTTGTCGGCGATCAGGCGCAGCACGGTCGTGGTCCACGGACCGTGGGAACTGGCCCGGTCGAGCCGGGCCAGGCACGCCTCGACCACCCGCCAGTCGTCGCCGGACAGGTCGGCCTGCTCCCGCAGGGCGAGGCGCGGATCGGCGCCGGCCAGGTGCAGCTCGATGCGGTAGAGCGTCCCTTCGGGGAACCGGCCCAGCTCGTGCACCAGCTCGGCGCGGTCGGCGTAGCCCGCTCGGCGGGCCTCGTCCGCGGTGACGTCGTCGAGGTCGACCGCGTCGACGGCGTCGATCGCCAGCTCGCCGACGGGTGTGCGTTGGCGGCCACCTGCCTTGGCGGCAGGCCGGCGCCAGCGGCGGAAGGCGAGCGTCACCGTCCCGTCGGCCAAGCCGGCGTGGAACCGCTGCGGGAACAACACGGCCGGCACCGTACCGCCGCGCCCGCGGCGTGATGGCGGCGGGCGGTTCCCGATCAAGCGATTGATCGGGCTACCCTCGACCGCATGCCGAGAGGGGCAGCCAGCGCCGCGACGGGCGCCACGACCGACGCAAGGACCCAGCCTGCGCCGCAGGGACGGGCCAAGCGGTCGCACATCCTGGCGGCGGCGACCGAGCTGATCGCCGCCCACGGGGTCGAGGGCATGACGATGCGCCAGCTGGCCTCGGCCAGCGGGCTCAACATCGCCACGCTCTACCACTACTTCGGGTCGAAGTCCGACCTGCTCGGAGCCATCGTCGACGAACGGCACTACGACGCCGGGCTGCGCGAGCTGGCCCTACCGGTCGACGCCGGCCTCGAACCCCGCCCCCGCCTGACGGCCTTCTTCACACAGCTCGCCAGGCAGTCGCTCGGCGAGCTGCGCCTGTGGCGGTTGCTCATCGGCGAGAGCCTGCGCGACGACGCGGTGGCGCTGGCCGAGGCCCGCCGCTTGTCCGTCGCCCTCGAGCAGGCGGTCGACCGCTGGCTCGGCGACCTGTTCCCCGAGCTCGACACCGACCCGTCCACACCTGACCGTGCCGCGGCGACATCGGTCGTCACGGGCCAGCTCCTCGCCGTGTTCCTCGAGGAGATGCTGCTGGGCGACGACGACCGCACCCACCGGCTCGAACGCCGTGCCGCGGCCACGGCCGCGGTGGTGTTCCCACCCCGCACCTGACCTGACCGACGACCCCATCCGAACGACATCCGGGAGACACCGACATGCGCACCGACATCTGCGAGCAGCTGGGGATCGAGTTCCCGATCTTCGCCTTCAGCCACTGCCGCGACGTCGTCGCCGCCGTGTCCAAGGCCGGCGGCCTGGGCGTCCTGGGCGCCGTGGGCTTCAGCCCCGACGACCTCGAGATCGAGCTGGCGTGGCTCGACGAGCACGTGGGCGACAGGCCCTACGGCGTCGACATCGTCATCCCGTCCAAGTACGAGGGCATGGACCTCGACGACATGAGCCCCGAGGAGCTCGAGGCGGAGATGGCCAGGCACATCCCGCAGGAGCACCGCGACTTCGGCAGCAAGGTCCTGGCCGACCACGGCGTGCCCGAGCTGCCCGCCGACGAGAAGCACCACGAGCTGCTGGGGTGGACGGCGGTCACCGCCGCCCCCCAGGTCGAGGCCATCCTGCGCCACGACAAGGCCAAGCTCGTCGCCAACGCGCTCGGCACACCGCCGGACGATGTCGTCGAGCAGATCCAGTCGTCCGGGCGCCTGATCGGCGCACTCTGCGGCTCGGTCAAGCACGCGCTGCGCCACAAGGACGCCGGCCTCGACTTCGTCGTGTGCCAGGGCACCGAGGGCGGCGGCCACTGCGGCGAGGTCGCGTCGGTCGTGCTGTGGCCGCAGGTCATCGACGCCATCTCGCCCCTGCCGGTGCTCGCTGCCGGCGGCATCGGCGACGGCCGCCAGGTCGCCTCCGCGCTGGCCATGGGGGCCCAGGGCGCGTGGACCGGTTCGCTGTGGCTGACCGTCGAGGAGGCCGACGTGCCCCCCGCACAGATGCAGACCTACGTCGAGGCCACCAGCCACGACACGGTGCGCTCACGCTCGTTCACCGGCAAGCCGTGCCGCATGCTGCGCAACGACTGGACCGAGGCGTGGGAGGGCGACGACTCGCCCGGCACGCTGCCCATGCCGCTGCAGATGATGGTGGCGCTCGATGCCGTGCAGCGCGGCCACCGCTACCCCGAGGCGGCCAAGGACGTGAACTTCAACCCGGTCGGGCAGGTCGTGGGCCAGATGAACCGCATCGAGCGCACCGCCGACGTCGTGCAGCGCCTGGTGGCCGAGTACCTCGACGCCTGCGAGCGTCTCAACGCCCTCAACGAGCGCGCCCTGGCCTGACCGCCGGAACCGGGCGGGGCCGGGCGCGCTACCGGCGCCAGGGCAGGTCGCTGTCGCTCGACTGGAGGCGCGCCGCCAACGTCTCGGGGTCGAGGCCGCCGATCTCGTCCTCGCTCTCGGCGTCGTATGCGCCGGACGACGCCTGCGTGTCTTCGTCGCCACCGCGCTGGCGCCGGCGCTCGTCGCTACGCCCACCCCGCCCGGGCTCGCCCTCGCCCGACCCGTAGTCGTCGGCGTCGGGCCCGCGCCGGCGGGAGAGGCGGATGCGCCGCAGGCCGCGGCCCATGCCGATGGGTGCGGGCTCGCCTGTCTGCTCCCAGTTCGGCTGCGTGGTGCCCTGCTTGGCCACCACCATGTCGACCACGAACTGGTTGAACTGCATGGGATCGCTCACCCCGTCGAGGTCGCGGAGGCCCGAATCTTCGTTGGCGGACTCGATGTGCAGGGTGGCGTAGCCGAACAACCGGCCCGACAACGATTGCTCGATGGTGAGGTCGGTGACACGCACCCAGGGGATGGAGTGCGCCCGGCGGCTGATGACCCCCGAGATGCGCATGATGCGCGTGTCGGTGACCACGTAGCTGGTGTATCGGTCGCCGAGGCGCTTGAGCACCAGCACCAGCAGCACGACGCACAACACGAGCAAGAGGAATCCGGCGGCTACCAGTGACCCGTTGTAGCTGATGCCCAGGAACAGCACGGCCACGACCAGGAACGCGGCGAACAGCAACGTGTTCTGGACCATGAATGACCTGAACGACGGATGGTCGTTGTGGATCATGCGCTCGCCGTTGCCCAGGTACTGGTCGATGACCTCGTCGGGCAGCGGCAGCACCCGGCGCCGCGTCTCGGCCAGGCTCCCGCCGACCCGGCGCATCACGCTGGGTGGGCGATCGACGAGTTCGGAATCGTCAGGTGCTGCGCCCGGATCGGGAGCGCGACCGCGACCTGAGTACGGGTCGGGTGCCTGCTGCGGGTACGCCGGGTCGAGTGAGCCCGCGAAGGTGTCGTCTGCGCGCCGGCGGCGCAGACGTGTCACGCGGTCAAACTCCGGAAGAACTCGGTGAACTTGTCGATCGCATCTTCGAGGAAGCCCCCGACCTCGCCCAGGAAGTCGCCGAACGCATTGGCCGTGCCGGTCGGGTTGTTCCAGATCGACAGGATGAGGAACGCCGCTGCGACTATCCCAAGAGCCCTCTTCCAATCCATGTCCAGTAAGGCCTCCGTGTATGCCGCGCCCCACCCCGGCCAGGGCCCAAGCGTGACAAATACTAGCGATGTCATTCGGGCTATGGCAATGACTCGTCCGGCGCCTCCGGGACCACGATCGGCTCGCCTGACGCTCGGGCGTCGCGACGCGGATACTCTGTTCCCGGCGATCGGCGGGCTGGTCGGGGCGCAGCGGGCGCGCCGACACCGACGCCAGTTGGGGCAGAGGCGACGATGAGCGACCCGAATGGGCCGTGGCAACAGGAGGGCGGCGACCACCGGCCACAGGAGGGCACGCCCCGGCACCTGCCGTCCAGGCACCGTGCGCCGGCCGAGTATGACCTCGGCTACGGCGCGCACGCCCGGCCCTTCATGGTGCCCGACTACGTCCAACCGGTTGACGCCGCGCCCCCCGACGACCAGTACCACGGGGCCCAGTACCACGACACCCAGTACGACACCCAGTACGACGACACCCAGTACGACGACGACCAGTACGACGACGACCGGTCCGACGACCGGTACGACGACCCTTACGACGACGACCCTTACGACGACGACCCTTACGACGACGGCCGACCTGCGGGCGGCGTCGTGGCCGCGCTGCGGGTCGGGGCCTCCGAGGCGGCCTGGCGCTACCGATCGGCGCCGCTGTGGGCCCGGGTGACGGCCGACCTGGCCGCCGCCGGCCTGGTGCTCGTGCTGATCGTCGGCGTGTCGCTGGCGCTGCGCCAGGACGACGGCCCACAGCGGGCCGCTGCCGACAGCACGCCCGCGTCGACGTCCACCACGACCTCGACCACCGTGGCCAGCACGACCACGACGGTTCCCTCCACCACCACGACGGCGCCGACCACCACCACCTCGCCGCCCACAACCACGACCACCGCCCCGCCCGTCGTGCCGCCGCCCACCGAACCGCCCACCACCGCCGCACCGACGACCACCACCACCACCGAGCCGGTGAGCTACCGCGACTGTGGCGAGGCGATGTTCGCCGGCGCCCTGCCGCTGTACGAGGGCGAGCCCGGCTACAGCCCGCGCCTCGACCGCGACCACGACGGCGAGGCGTGCGAGTGGGACGACTGGCGCGACTGACCGGCGGCGTCGGGTCGCGTCAGGCGGCTGCCGGCGACAGGAGTCGATGCCGACCGTGCGCCGTCAGATGTCGCTCGCGCCCTCGAAGCGATAGCCCATGCCCGGCTCGGTGATGAAGTAGCGGGGCCGCGACGGCTCCGGCTCGAGCTTGCGGCGGATGTGAGCCATGTGCACCCGCAGGTAGTTGGTCTCCTCGCCGTACTGCGGGCCCCACACGTCCTGCAGGAGCTGACGCTGCGACACCAGCTTGCCGGCGTTGCGCGCCAGCACCTCGACCAGGCCCCACTCGGTGGGCGTGAGCCTGACCTCGTCACCGTCGACGCGCACCCGCTTGGCGGCGAGGTCGACGGCGAAGTCGGGCGTGGAGATCACGGCCGACTCGGGCGCCGGTGCGTTGCGCCGCAGTGCGGCGCGCAGGCGGGCCAGCAGCTCGTCCATGCCGAACGGCTTGGTGACGTAGTCGTCGGCGCCGGCGTCGAGCGCGGCCACCTTGTCGCGCTCGGCACCCCGGGCGGACAGGATGATGATCGGCACGGTCGTCCACCCGCGCAACCCCTCGACGACGTCGATGCCCGACATGCCGGGCAGGCCCAGGTCGAGGATCACGGCATCGGGACGGTGCCGCGCCGCGAGGGTGAGGGCCTCCTCCCCCGAGGGGGCGGCGTCGATGGCGTACCCACGGGCCCGCAGGTTGGTGGCGAGCGCCCGCAGGATGGGTTGCTCATCATCGACGACCAGCACGCGCGGGCTCGGCGCGGTCTCGGCTTCTGACGTGACAGGCGTCGTCATGACGCCCCTTTCAACTCGACGACCATGGTCGTGCCTCCCCCGGGGGTGTCGTCGATCGTGAGCTCTCCGCCCATGGCGTGGGTGAAGCCGCGGGCGACCGCCAGGCCCAGCCCGACGCCGGCGCCGTGAGACGGGCTGTCGTCCATCCGCTGGAACGGTTGAAACACCCGCTCGCGCTCGGCCGGCGCGATGCCGCGGCCCCGGTCGACCACGCGGATCAGCACCCGGCCGCCCACCTCGCCCGCCTCGACCCTCACCGGTGAGCCCTCGGGTGAGTGGGCGACGGCGTTCTCGACCAGGTTGGCCACCACCCGTTCGAGCAGGACCGGGTCGGCGGCCACCGGGGGGAGCGTCTCGGGGACGTCGACCTCGACCGCGTGGCCGCGGGGCCCCAACCCGGCGACCGCCGCCGGCACCACCTCTTCGAGCCCCACCGCCCGGGGCGCGGGCGCCACCGCGCCGGCCTGGATGCGGCTCATGTCGAGCAGGTTGCCGACCAGGGTGGTCAAGCGGTCTGTCTCGTCCTCGATCGTGCGCAGGAACTCGTCGCGGTCGGCGTCTGACCACTCGATGTCGGGCTGGCGCAGGCTGCTGGCCGACGCCTTGATGCCTGACAGCGGGGTGCGAAGGTCGTGGGACACGGCCTGCAGCAGCGCGCCGCGCAGCTCGTTGGCCTCGGCCAGCGCGGACGCCTGGGCGGCCTGGGCGCTGATGCGGCGCCGGTCGATGGCGGCCGCGAGCTGGGCGACGAAGGCGTTGAGCACCCGCCGGTCCTCGGCCGCCAGGTCAGTGCCCCGCACCACCAGCACCAGGTCGTCGCCCAGGGGCCGGACCTGGTCGGCGTCCGCAGGCGAGACGGGCACGTCGCTGCCGGACGTCGCCTCGACCTGCCAGGCGCCGTCGACCTTGCGCAGCAGTGCGACCCCGGCGAGGCCGAAGGCGTGGCGCAAGTGGTCGACCAACACGGGCAGGGGGTCGGGCTCGGCGACGGTGCCCGCCAGGCCGGCGAGAGTGGTGGCCTCGGCCGCGGCGCGGCTGGCCTCGGCCGACCGGCGTGCGGCAGCCGCCACCAGGGCGCTGACCACACCGGCGACGACCAGGAAGACGACGAGGGCGAGGACGTTCTCGGCCTCGGCCACGGTCCACGTGTGGATCGGTGGGGTGAAGAGCCGGTTGACCACCAGGAACCCGGCCAGCGCGGCGACCAGCGCCGGCGCCAACCCGCCCACGGTGGCCACGGTCACCACGAGCAGCAGGAACAGCAGCAGGACGCTGGGCAGGCTCACCTCGGACCGCATGGGCACGAGCACGGCGCTGAGCGCCGGGATCCCGGCCACCGCCAGGGCCCAGCCGTAGAACCGGCGGCGGGGGCTCACCGCCGCCGGATGGCGGCGCACGCGAGGGACGGAACGGTCGGCCTCGCCGTCCTCGCCCGCCTCGTCGCGGTGCGAGATCACGTGCACGTCGATGGGGCCGGACAGGCGCACGACCCGGTTGATCACCGAGCCCCGCACCAGCTCGGCCGCCCGCGAGCGTTGGCTGGCGCCGAGCACGAGCTGGGTGGCGTTCTCGGCGCGGGCGAAGTTGACCAGCGCCGCGGCCACGTCGCTGCCGGCCGTCTCGTGGTAGGTGCCGCCCATCTCCTCGAGCAGGCGGCGCTGGTCGCCGACGTGCCCGTCGTCGTCCCGCAGCCCGTCGTCGGACCGCACGTGCACGCCCAGCAGCTCACCGTGAGTTCGGGAGGCGATGCGGGCGGCCCGCCGGATCAGGTCGTCCGCGCTCGGCGCTCCGGTGACGGCCACCACCACCCGCTCGCGGGTCTCCCACGGCTCCGTGATGCCGTGGCGCTCGCGGTAGTCCTCGAGCGCGTCGTCGACCCTGTCGGCCACCCAAAGCAGCGCCAGCTCGCGCAGCGCCGCCAGGTTGCCGGGCCGGAAGTAGTTGGCCAGCGCGGCGTCGATCTTCTCGGCCGCGTAGATGTTGCCGTGGGCCATGCGGCGCCGCAGCGCCTCGGGCGACATGTCGACGAGCTCGATCTGGTCGGCGGCCCGCACGATCTGGTCGGGCAGGGTCTCGCGCTGGCGCACGCCGGTGATGCGCTCGACGACGTCGTTGATCGACTCCAGGTGCTGGATGTTCACCGTGGAGATGACGTCGATGCCGGCGTCCAGCAGCTCGCCCACGTCTTCCCACCGTTTGGCGTGGCGCGACCCGGGGACGTTGGTGTGGGCCAGCTCGTCGATCGAGCGCGACCTCGGGCCGGCGGGCCAGCACCGCATCGGTGTCGAGCTCCTCGAGGGTGGCGCCGCGGTACTCGACGCGTGCGGCGGGGCACGACCTCGAGCTCGGCGAGCTGCTCGGCGGTGCGGGCCCGCCCGTGCGTCTCGACGAAGCCGACCACCACGTCGGTGCCGCGCTGCCGGCGGCGCCGCCCCTCGTTGAGCATGGCGAACGTCTTGCCGACCCCGGGCGCGGCACCCAGGTAGATGCGCAGCGATCCTCGTCGGGCGCGCTGGCCCGGGATCTCGCCGACGGCCGCCTGCGGGGGGTCTGTCGCCATCACCAGGTCACATCGTGCCCGACCGGCCGGGCCGCGTGGCCCTGCCCGGCCGGTCGAGCCCGGTCATCAGCTCGCGCCGTCGAGCGCGAGGTTGAGCTCGAGCACGTTGACGCCCTTCTCTCCGAGGAACCCGAGCGTCCGGCTCGACGTGTGGTCGTCGACCAGCGCCAGCACCTCGTCGGCGGTCAGGCCCCGTTCCTCTGCCACGCGTTCGGTCTGGAGGCGGGCGTTGGCCACCGAGATGAGGGGGTCGACGCCCGAGCCCGATGCGGTCACGGCGTCGACGGGCACCAGGGCGTCGTCGGCCAGGCCGTTGACGTCGCGGTACTCGACGATGCGCTCGTCGATGGTGGCGAGCAGCTCCTCGTTGGTGGGGCCCAGGTTCGAGGCGCCCGAGGCCGCGGTCGAGATGTCGTCGGCGCTCGCCAGCACGGTCTCGCCCGTGGGCTCACCGGCGTCGTCGAGCACGTCGATCTCCGAGCCCGAGGCGCCGCCGCCGGCCGCCGACGGGCGCCCGTGGAAGTACTCGGGGCTGCTGAACGTCTGACCGAGCATCTCGGAGCCGACCACCTCGCCGTCCTGGCGGATCAGCGACCCGTCGGCCTTGTCGTCGAACGCCAGCTGCGAGAGCCCGGTCACCACCAGGGGGTACGCGATCCCCAGCAACAGGCTGAAGACGATGACCGCACGCACGGCGGCCAACAGTTGAGCGCGCATCACGAGACTCCCAGAGCAGTGAGGACGATGTCGATGGCCTTGATGCCGATGAACGGGGCGATCAGGCCGCCGACTCCGTAGATCAGCAGGTTGCGGCGCAGCACGGACGCGGCGCCCATGGCCCGGAACTTCACGCCCCGGAGGGCGAGGGGGATCAGGGCGACGATGATGAGGGCGTTGAAGATGACGGCCGACAGGATCGCCGAGCGCGGCGACTGCAGGTCCATCACGTTCAGCGTGTCGAGCTGGGGGAACACGCCCATGAACATCGCCGGGATGATGGCGAAGTACTTGGCCACGTCGTTGGCGATCGAGAACGTGGTGAGCGAGCCCCGGGTGATGAGCAGCTGCTTGCCGATCTCGACGATCTCGATGAGCTTCGTCGGGTTCGAGTCGAGGTCGACCATGTTGCCGGCCTCTTTGGCCGCCTGCGTGCCGGTGTTCATCGCCACACCCACGTCAGCCTGAGCCAGCGCGGGAGCGTCGTTGGTCCCGTCGCCGGTCATGGCGACGAGCCGGCCACCTTCCTGCTCGCTGCGGATCAGCGCCATCTTGTCTTCCGGAGTGGCCTCGGCGAGGAAGTCGTCGACGCCGGCCTCGGTGGCGATGGCCCGGGCGGTGAGCGGGTTGTCGCCGGTGATCATCACCGTGCGGATGCCCATGGCCCTCAGCTGGTCGAACCGGAGGCTCATGCCCTCCTTGACGACGTCCTTGAGGTGGACCACGCCCAGGACCTCGACGCCGTCGACCGCACCGGCCTCGGAGCCGGTGGCGACCCCAGCGTCGCCACCGGCTTCCGCACCGTCGGCGCCGGCTCGACGGCGGCGGCGGCGGTGCGAGCCTCGGCGACCACCAGCGGCGTGCCACCGGCGGTGGCCACGCCCTCGACGAGCGGCAGGAGGTCGTCGGGGGCCTTGCCGCCCTGCTCGAGGACCCAACGGCGCACCGAATCGGCGGCGCCCTTGCGCACCGACGTGCCGTCGACGTCGAGCCCGCTCATGCGGGTCTGCGCGGTGAACGGGACGAGCGTGGCGTGGCCGACGTCGCGCTCCCGGATGCCATAGCTCTGCTTGGCCAGCACCACGATCGAGCGCCCCTCGGGCGTCTCGTCGGCCAGGCTGGCGAGTTGGGCCGCCGACGCCAGACGCTCCTCGCTGATCCCGGAGAGAGGCAGGAACTCGGCAGCCTGGCGGTTGCCGAGCGTGATGGTGCCGGTCTTGTCCAGCAGCAGCGTCGAGCAGTCGCCCGCCGCCTCGACGGCCCGGCCCGACATGGCGAGCACGTTGTGCTGCACCAGGCGGTCCATGCCGGCGATGCCGATGGCCGAGAGCAGGGCACCGATCGTCGTCGGGATCAGGCAGACGAGCAGGGCGATCAACACGATCACTGTCTGTTCATCGCCGGAGTAGATGGCGAAGGGCTGCAGCGTGACGGTGGCCAGCAGGAAGATGACGGTGAGGCCGGCCAACAGGATGTTGAGCGCGATCTCGTTGGGGGTCTTCTGCCGGCTGGCGCCCTCGACCAGGGCGATCATGCGGTCGAGGAACGTCTCACCGGGCCGGGCGGTGATGCGCACGATGATCTGGTCGGACAGCACCTTGGTGCCGCCCGTGACCGCCGAGCGGTCGCCGCCCGACTCGCGGATGACCGGGGCCGATTCGCCGGTGATGGCCGACTCGTCGACCGAGGCGATGCCGGCGATGATCTCGCCGTCCGACGGGATCATCTCGCCGGCGTTCACCACCACCACGTCGTCGACCGACAGGTTGGACGAGGCCACCGGCTCGAGCGAGCCGTCGGCCAGCCGCCGGTTGGCGATGGTGTCGGACCTGGCCTTGCGCAGGGTGTCGGCCTGCGCCTTGCCCCGCCCTTCGGCCACGGCCTCGGCGAAGTTGGCGAACAGCACCGTGAACCACAGGAACAGGGCGACGAGCCCGGCGAAGACGTTCTCGTTGGCGGTCGAGTCGCCGAGGTCGCGGAAGAACAGGACCGTGGTGACGATGCTGCCGACCCACACGACGAACATGACGGGGTTGCGCACCATCAACCGGGGGTGCAGCTTGCGGAGGCTGTCGACCGCCGCGTTGCGCATGATCGTGGGGTCGAGCAGCGACTTGGTGGCCCGGCCGCCGACGCGCTCCGACCGGTCGGGCCGCTCGGGGCGCTGCTCGGGAAGATCGAGGGTTGCGTTGGTCATCAGACTCCTCACAGACCCAACTGCTCGACGATGGGGCCGAGCGCCAGTACGGGGAAGTAGGTCAGGCCGACCACGATCAACACGACACCCACGAGCAGGCCGACGAACAGCGGCGTGCCGGTGGGGAAGGTGCCAGCCGACGGGGGAACGGTTTGCTTGCGGGCCAGTGAGCCGGCCAGGGCAAGGGCGGGGACGATCAGGATGAACCGTCCGAACAGCATGCAGATGCCGAGCGTGGTGTTGTACCAGTCGGTGTTGCCCGTCAGGCCACCGAACGCCGAGCCGTTGTTGTTGCTGGCCGACGTGAAGGCGTAGGTCACCTCCGTCAGGCCGTGCGGGCCCGGGTTGAGGATCGATGCCTGCGACGTGTCCATCACGACGGAGATGCCGGCGAACACGAGCACGAAGATCGGCACGGCCAGGATGTAGATCGTGATCAGCTTCATCTCGGACGCCTGGATCTTCTTGCCCAGGTATTCGGGCGTGCGACCGACCATCAACCCGGCGATGAACACCGACAGGATGGCGAACACCAACATGCCGTAGAGGCCGGCACCGACACCGCCGGGGCTGACTTCGCTGAGCATCATGTTCACCAGCGGCACGGCGCCGCCGCCCGGGGTGAAGCTGTCGTGCGCCGAGATGACCGCGCCCGTCGACGTGCCCGTGGTGGTGGCGGCGAACAGGCCGGACGCTGCCGGCCCGAAGCGCACCTCCTTGCCCTCGTAGTTGCCGCCGCCGGCGGTCTCGGCCGCCACGTGCTGATCGGCACCCAGGGCGTCGAGCTCGGGGTTGCCATTGGTCTCGAACACCGGGGCGATGATCGCCGAGGCGAACCACAGGACGAACATGGCGCCGAAGACGGCCCAGCCCTGCTTGCGGTCCTTGGCCAGCTTCCCGAACGTGTAGGTGAACGCGAACGGGATGAGCAGGATCAGGAACATCTGGAAGAGGTTCGTGAACCCGTTGGGGCTGCCGAAGGGGTGGCCGGAGTTGGCGTTGAGGAAGCCGCCGCCGTTGGTGCCCAGCTCCTTGATGACCTCCTGGCTGGCCGCAGGGCCGCCGGGGATGAGCTGGGTCGCGCCCTCGAGCGTGTTGGCGACCGTGAAGCCGCTCAGGTTCTGGATGACGCCCTGGCTCACGAGCACGAACGCGCCGACGATCGAGATGGGCAGCAGGATGCGGGTGACCGCCCGGGTCAGGTCGACCCAGAAGTTGCCGAGCGTGTTCGAGCGGCGCCGCACCAGGCCCCGGATGAGGGCGACGGCGACGGCCATGCCCACCGCGGCCGACACGAAGTTCTGCACCGCCAGCGCCGTCATCTGCGTGAAGTGGCTCATCGTGATCTCGCCCGCGTAGTTCTGCCAGTTCGTGTTGGTCACGAAGCTGACCGCGGTGTTGAAGGCGAGCGCCTCGGGAACGGCACCGACGTCGGTGGGGTTCACCGGCAGCGAACCCTGGATGCGCTGCATCAGGTAGACGAACAGCACCGAGACCAGGCTGAAGGCGAGCAGCGAACGGGCGTAGACCGTCCAGCGCTGCTCGCGCTCGGCGTTGACCCCGGTCAGGCGGTAGATGCCGCGCTCGATCGGGCCGAACACCCGATCGCCGACGGGCGCGCCGGCGGTCTCGGGGCTGAACACCTTGGCCATGTAGCTGCCCAGCAGCGGCGTGGCGGCCACCACCAGGACGATCAGGACGGCGAACTGCAGCCAGGATGCCCCGGACATCACAGCTTCTCCGGGAACACGATGGCTGCGACCAGGTAGCCGGTCAGGAGCACGGCCAGCACGAGGCCGATGAGGTTGTCGGCGCTCATCGGCCGGACCCCGCGCCCTCGAGGGCGCTGGCGGCGTCGTCGGCGTCGGCGTCGACCTGGGCGTCGGCCCCGGCGTCCCCACCGACGATCCACTCGCAGCCCTTCACGTAGGCGACCGTGAGAGCGAAGAACGCCACCACCACGGCCACGAAGATCAGATCACCCATCACGCACACCTCCGCGGGACGACCAATTCGTGCCGCCGAAGCGTTCTAACCTGGAAAAACAGCCGCTCAGAAGGGCCTTAACGCGTTGTTGTCGGCGGTGGGCGCAGTATGTCGCGGCGCCTTAGCGGAGTCGAGCAGCGCTCGGCGCGGGCGACCGCCGTTCAGCCGGCGGTGCCCTGGCGCGCCACGTGCCAGCGGTAGGCGGCCAGCACGGCGATCGCGCCCACGATCGACCCGATCAGCCCGCTGGGTCGGAGCGCCAGACCGTCACCCGCGAGGAGGCTGACCAGCAGCCCGCCGACGAACGAGCCGACGAGGCCGGTGACCAGGGCCTGAGCCCAGTCGATGCGGTAGAGGCCGGTGCCGAGCACGAGCTGGGCGATCGCACCGGCCACGAGACCGAACAGCAGGATGGCGAGGATCAGCACGGCCGAAACCTACAGCAGCCCGCGCAACTCCTCCTGGCGACAAGAATGTGGCGGTCGGACCTGTCGAATCCGGCCGTTCCGCACGTCGACACGGTGTCGGGCGACGGTCGCCCGACGGAGGAGGAGATCACGATGCGCTACCTCGCACTTCTGGGCGACGACGAGACCGCGGCGCCCCAGTTCGGCACCCCGGAGTGGGACGCCGACATGGCCGGCTACGAGCGGTTCGGCGAGTTGGCTGCCGATGCCATCCTCGGCGGCGAGGCTCTCCAGCCCGCGGCCACCTCGACCACCGTGCGCCACGGCGACGGAGCGGAACCGCTGGTCACCAATGGTCCCTTCGCCGAGACGGTCGAGGCCCTCGGGGGCTTCTACGTGCTCGAGGCCGCCACGCTCGACGACGCCATCGAGCTGGCTCGCGAGATCCCCGCGGCCAGGAGCGGTTGGGTCGCCCTGCGCCCCATGGTGACGTGGCAGGCGGCGACCGACGGCGAGCCGCCCACGGGCGCCCGCTACATGGCGCTGATGTACGGCAAGGAGTCCGAGGGCGACGTGCCCGAGACGGCGGCCTGGGACGAGGGCGCGGCCGAGCATGGCCGGTTCGTCGACGGTGCGGGCGGAAGCGTGCTGGCCGGCGGGGCCATCCATCCGCTCGACACCACCACGACCGTGCGCGTGCGCGACGGCGAACTGCTGGTCACCGACGGGCCGTTCAGCGAGGTGGCCGAGGTGATCGGCGGGTTCTACGTGCTCGCCGCCGCCAGCGACGCCCAGGCGATGGAGCTGGCGGCGGCCATCCCCGCCAACCCCGGCGGCGCCGTCGAGCTGCGCCCGATCCTCGAGCTCGGGTAACCGGTCGACCGGACGGGACACGAGCTGGTGGGCGACATGTCGGACCCAGGGAAGGAGCGGCGGGCGGGGCGCATGGACGACGCCCGGACGGTCGTCGAGCGCACGTTCCGGGCCGAGGCCGGGCGGGCGCTCGCGACGCTCGCCCGCCTGCTCGGCGACCTGTCGGCGGCCGAGGACGCGGTGCAGGAGGCGTTCGTCGAGGCTCTACGCACGTGGCCCACCCGCGGCGTTCCGCGGCAGCCGGGCGCCTGGATCACCACCACTGCCCGCAACAGGGCGCTCGACCGGGTGCGGCGCGAGGCTCGGCGGCCCGCCAGGGAGGCGGCTGCCGGGCTGGCCGCGCCCGAGCCCGGGGCGACCGGCCTACCGGGCGACGACAGCGCCGTGCCGGGCGCCGGCACCCCCTCCCCAGGTGCCGGCACCGACCGCGAGGCCGACGAGGTGCTCCCGGTGGACGATGACCAGTTGCGCCTGATCTTCACGTGCTGCCACCCGGCCCTGGCCCCGGCCGCCCAGGTGGGGCTGACCCTGCGCATGGTGTGCGGGCTGCAGACGGCCGCGATCGCGCGGGCCTTCCTGCAACCCGAGCCCACCGTCTACCAGCGCCTCAGCCGCGCCAAGGCCAAGATCCGCACCACCAAGATCCCGTTTCGGGTGCCTCCGGGGCACCTGCTGGGCGAGCGACTCCCGCCCGTGCTCGCCTGCATCTACCTGGTGTTCTCCGAGGGCTACGCGGCGAGCGCCGGCGACGACCTGGTCCGCCACGAGCTCTGTGACGAGGGCGTCCGGCTGGCCCGGCTGCTCGTCGACCTCATGCCCGACGAGCCCGAGGTCGCGGGCCTGCTCGCCCTGGTGCTCCTCCAGGACAGCCGCCGGGCGGCGCGCACGGACCGGCACGGCGACCTCGTGCTGCTCGAGGACCAGGACCGGTCCCGGTGGGACGCCGACCGCATCGCCGAGGGCCGGGCCCAGCTGGAGCGGTCGCGGCTCCTCGGACCGCCCGGTCCGTACCGGTTGCAGGCGGCCATCGCCGCCACCCACGCCGAGGCGCCGACGTGGACCGAGACCGACTGGCCCCGCATCGCGTGCTTGTATGGCCGGCTCGCCCGCCGCCTGCCGTCCCCGGTCGTCGAGCTCAACCGGGCGGTGGCGGTCGCCTTCGCCGACGGGCCGGCCGCGGGTCTGGCGGTGGTCGATGCCGTGGCCGACGACCCGCGCCTGGCTCGCATGCACGCCCTCCCGGCCACACGCGCCGACCTGCTACGACGGCTGGGCCGGTGGGGCGAGGCCGAGGCCGCGTACCGGGCGGCCCTCGACCTGGTGGGCACGAGGGCCGAGCGGGCCTTCCTGTCACGGCGGCTGGCGGAGGTCGCCGGCCGATAGCTCCCGCGCGCACCCGAGGTCGGCGACTTTCGCGGGAGTGGGGCGGGTCAGACGGGTTCGAGCTGGGCCAGCACCTCGTCGATCGTGAACGCGCCAGGCGGCCGGCCCTCGGCGGCGAGCCGGCGCGCCAGGTGCTGGAGCAGGTCGTTGGCCGGCGTCGGCACGCCGTGCAGCCGGCCCAGCAGCGCGATCTCGCCGTTCAGGTAGTCGGACTCGATGCTGCCCAGGCCCCGGACCAGGCTCTGCCACGACGACCCGCCCTGGCGGCGCCGACCGTCGATGGGTCGCATGCGCAGCAGGTCGCCCCGCCGTTCGGTGTCCTCGTCGGCCGAGGCGACGTCGATGCCCGCGGCCTGCAGCACCGCCTCGCCCTCGGTCGTCAACCGCCCGGCCAGCGGGCTGGCCCAGCCCGACTCGCCCGTCACGGCCTCGACCGCGTTGCCGAGGTTGAGGAGCAGCTTGCGGTACTTCCACCGCATGATGTCGGCGCGCGCCTCCGAGCTGAACGTCGCCTCCGACAGCGCGGCGGCGACGGCGCGGGCCGTGTCGTCGACGCCCGACGGGAAGCGGCCCAGGTCGAGCAGGCCGGTGACGGGGCTCGACGACGCCTCGACCACCCCCGGCTCGAGGTGGCTGGCCGGCAGCATGACGGACATGGCGAAGACGTCGGAGAACGAGCGCAGCGCCGCCCGTTCGTTCTCGACCCCGTTCTGGGCGCACACGACGGCCATGCCGGGCCCTGCCACCAGGGCCAACTCGGCAACGGCCGCCGCGGTGTCCTGGGTCTTCATGGCCAGCACCACGACGTCGCCCTCGGCCGGCTGCGCCTCGGCCGGGGAGCCCACGGCGGGAACGGGCAGGGTGACGGTGGCGTCGGGCGAGGCCAGCGTCAGGCCGTCGCCCTGCAGCGCGCGGAGGTGGTCGCCCCGGGCCACGAGCGTGACGGCGTGGCCGGCCTGGAACAGACGACCGCCGATCACTCCCCCGATGGCCCCGGCCCCGTAGATCACGAATCGCATGCGGACCAGCGTGGCACCCGCAGGTGTGCGTCGGCGGCGGGAGTTGCTACGGTGCCTGTTGACGCTGGGGTCAACACGAGGGGGAACCACATGCGGGCAGACAAGGCCGAGCACCGGCTGGCCACGATCGCTCTGGCCGCCGCGCTCGCCACACTCGCGGTGTCGTGCTCGTCGGGCGACGACGCCGGCGGTGACGATGAGGCCGGCGCCGACACGACCGCCGCGGAAGCGGCGCTGCCCGCCGGCTACGAGGGCTACGCAAGCGAGGTCTACGCCGACGACGCCCACTGGCTGTGCAAGCCCGGCATCGCGGACGACGTGTGCAGCCGCGAACTCGACGCCACGGCGGTCGCCGCCGACGGCTCGACCGAGGCCATCGAGCACCAGGTGGCCGACGACCCGCCGGTCGACTGCTTCTACGTGTACCCCACGACCAGCTACGACCCGGGCCCCAACAGCGACTTCGAGGCCGGCGAGCCCGAGGAGATCTTCACGACCTACAACCAGGTGGCCCGCCTGACCTCCACCTGCCGCGTGTACGCGCCCATCTACCGCCAGCTCACCCTGTCGTCCATCGGTGGCGGCGACGCGGGTGACGGCGGCGGGGCCGACCCCGGGGCCGTCGCCTACGGCGACGTGGTCGACGCCTTCAAGGACTACGTCGTCAACGAGAGCGACGGCCGAGGCTTCGTGCTCATCGGCCACTCGCAGGGGGCCGGCATGCTCAGCCGGCTCATCACCGACGAGATCGACGACGAGCCGCGGTTGCGCGACCGGCTCGTGTCGGCCTACATCCTGGGGGCGTCGGTGCAGGTGCCCGAGGGCGAGGTCGTCGGCGGCAGCTTCGCCAACGTGCCCCTGTGCGAGCAGGACGACCAGACCGGGTGCGTGGTGTCGTACGCGTCGTACCGCTCGACGAGCCCGCCCACGGGCGCCGGCTTCTTCGGCCGCGGCGGCGACGGCACCCGCGCCGCCTGCGTCAACCCTGCCGACCTCGCGGGCGGCCCGGCCCCGGTCCAGCCGTACTTCCTGGTGACCCAGCCCGACGGCACGCTGCTGGGCGGCACGTCCGGCGCCCAGCCCTTCGCCGACCCGGCCCGCACCGCCGAGATCGCCACGCCGTGGGTGACCTACCCCGACTTCGTCGCGGCCGAATGCGTGAGCGAGGGCGACTACACCTACCTGTCGCTGACCGTGGACGGTGAACCCTCCGACCCGCGGACCGACGACATCGGCGGCGACCTCAACGAGCAGTGGGGCATGCACCTCATCGACGCCAACGTGGCCATGGGCGACATCGTGGACCTGGTGGCCAGCCAGGCCGACGCCTACACCGGCTGACCGCTGTCTGCCGCCCGGTGGGCCAACTCGCGTTCGCGGGTTGGCACCCGCCAGCCGACATACCAGGTGCCCACCGCCCCCGCGCCCAGGATGACGGCGGCGGCCACCGGTGAGCCCAGCGCGACGGCGCTGAACGTGCACGCGGTCAGCATCATGCCGATGGCCAGGACCTTGGCCCGCCGGGGCATGCCCAGGCCGGCCCGGTGGTCGCGCACCATTGGCCCCACCCCGGGCAGGTCGAGCACCCAGCGCTCGAACCGGGGGCTCGAGCGGGCGAAGCACGCGGCCGCCAGCACGAAGAAGCCGGTGGTCGGCAGGCCCGGGACGACGATGCCGATCGAGCCGACCACCACGGCCACCCAGCCGCAGGTGAGCAGGCCGACCCGGCGCACGGTGCCCGGCACTACCCGGCGAGCGTGACGACGTCCTCGACCATGAGCACGAGCAGCAGTGCGATCACGGTGAGGGCGAGCGCGGTGTAGGCCCAGCGCCAGCGGTGGTCAGCCGCCCAGAAGCGGCGGATGGTCATGACGTTGCAGCCGATCGCCACCACGCCGATGGGGATGCCGATGGCCGGCCCGACGCCGGCGGCCAGGCCCAGCGCCGGCGCCAGGAAGGGCAGCACCAGGTAGGTGAGGACGCACCGGACCGCAGAGACGAGCACCGAGGTCGAGAAGGCGCGCTGCGCGGCCCCGTCGGTGGCGGTGTGACCGTCGGGGATGCGGAGGAGGCGCCGCATGGCGACGTCGGCGGCCGGGCGGGGGGCGGTGGCCACGTTCTGCACAGCTACGAGGCTAGGCCGCGTGGCCGGGCGCGACCCAAGCGGGGCCACGGCCGCGCCGGTCAGCCCGCGGGCGGCGCGGGGGCGCTGAACCGCTCGTCGACGAACACCGCGGCCCGGTAGGCGAGCGAGAGCTCGTCGTTGGTCAGCTCGCGGATGATGCTCCTCTGCACGGGCATGGCCTCCTCGTACGAGATGCGCCCGGCGGCCAGATCGGCGTCGACCTGGTCGCGTCGGGCCACCAGCTCGTCGACCTCTGCCTCGGGCAGCGCGTACCAGTCGGCGATCATGCGCATGCCCGGGCGCGCGGCGATGTCGTCGATGTACTCGTCGCGCGTCACCACCAGCAGCGTGCCGACGTCGGCCGGGCTGTCGACGACGCGGTGGCGGCCGTACTCGTTGGCCAGCGACTCCTCGACGCCCACGTCGATGCCCCGCCGCTCGAGCTGGAGCACCAGCCCCCGTGCGTGCCACGCCCCGGAGTGGAGCGCGTCGGTGACCAGCACCGTGCCCTCGGTGTCTGGCAGGTGGTCGAGCACCTGCTCGGTGAGCGACGCCACCGCGGCGCTGTCGTCGTTCTGTGGGGTGCCGGCGGTGGCGGCGGTGTACACGTTCACCCCGCCCACCACGGCGAGGGCGGCCAGCGCCACCGGGGTGAGCACCCGTGACCCGGCCCGGGGCCACCGCTCGGCGACCAGGATCCACCCCGCCCACCCGATGATGACCAGGCCGACCATGGCGGGGATGTACGTCCACCGCAACCTGTAGTCGAAGGCCAGCCCGACCGTGCGCGCCACCGCCACCATGCCCAGGACGAACGTCACGGCCAGCGTCGCCAGCAGCGACCGGACGCCGCCCACGTCGCGCCGCCACAGGACCACGCCGGCGACGACGAGGATGGCCAGCATCCAGGGCAGGGGCGCGCTGTACAGGAACGGCGACTGGCCCCCGAACGCGCTGCCGTGCTTGAACGTGAGCCACTCCGGCGCCCCGCCGAACTGACCCGAGATGACCCGCCACCCGTCGGCGAGCGAGTGCGCCTCGTCGCCCGGGTGGCGGAAGTACCGGACGATCTCGGACACGTTGCTGGGCGACTGCGTGAACGCATCGATGGCGGGCGGGAGCCACCCGACGACGAGCACACCCGTGCCCACCAGGCCCGCCCGGAGGCCGCGGCGGAGGGCGGTCGAGCGCGCCTCGCCGTCGGTCTCGAGCGCGATCGAGGCCACCAGGCCGACGACGCCCCAGACCAGCAGGGGCGTGGCCAGGATGACGAACCCCACGTGCGCCTGCACGAGGAAGGTGGTGACCGCCGCCCCGACCGGGAACGCCCACATCTCGCCGCGCCACATCGACCAGGACAGGAAGACCAGCAGGCCGTAGGGCAGCGCCGTGACGAAGCAGTTCCACGGGTCGTGCAGGAACTCGGCGCTCAGCATGCGCATGAGGAGGGCGCTGCACAGCAGCGTGACGAGCATCAGCGGGGTGCCGCCCCGGCGGCGGGCGATGAGCCCCATCCCGGCGACGGCGCCGCCGTTGATGGCGAGCGCCCCGACGTTGATGCCCACCGACATGCCGCCGGTCAGCCAGTAGAAGGGGGCCAGCACGTAGAAGAGCGCGGGCCCCGGGTGGTTCCACTTCTCACGCGAGTAGAGGCCGACCAGCACCTCGTCGCGGCCGACGCTGCGGATCTGCAGCTCGGTGAGGGCGTGGTCGGAGAGCGGGTGGTACTGGTCGCCCACCGCGAACAGCAGTGCCAGCGCGCCGACGACGAGCGGCATGAGCGTGAGCGCGAGCGCCAGCCGCCCGACCAGCGGGTCCCTGAGCAGGCCAGGCGTCTCGTCCGCGTCGCGAGGAACGACGTCGCAGTCGGCGCTCTCGTCGTCCGGCTCGCCGACGGACCTGCGATCGCCGCCCGACATCTCGGTCGCCGTCATCGTTTCGCGCATCCCCGCATGTCGCCCTTCCCCTGGCGATTGCGCCTTGCCCCGGCACACATCGTGCGTTCCCCTGGCACTGTAGGTGACCCGGCGTCGACCCTCGCGGTCGAACTGTCAATGTAAGTGTCGAACCTGGGTCCTGCCGTCGACAAGCTCGTGAACAGCGCCGCCCCTCCCCTGGTGACAGGCTTGCCGGACTCTAGTGTCCCCCTGCGCACGACCGAGGAGCCGACGCGCCGTGAAGCTGATCACCGCCATCGTGAAGCCCTTCAAGCTCGACGACGTCAAGACCGCCCTGAAGCAGGCCAGCATCACCGGCATGACCGTCAGCGAGGTGCAGGGCTTCGGCCGGCAGGCCGGCCACACCGAGGTGTACCGCGGCGCCGAGTACACGGTCGACTTCGTGCCCAAGGTCAAGATCGAGGTGCTGGCGGCCGAGACAGACGTCGATGCGGTCGTCGACGCCATCGTGACCGCCGCCCGCACCGACAAGATCGGCGACGGGAAGATCTGGGTCACCGAGGTGATCCGGGTGGTCCGCATCCGCACCGGCGAGCTCGACTTCGACGCGCTCTGACCTGAGGCCGAGCCGTCAGGCGAGGCCGTGGCCCGAGCGGCCCGCAGCGAAGCTGCATGAGCGGGAAGCACAGGCGGGTCGACTGGTCGCGATGGGCGTCGGCGCGGTCACTGAACGTGTTCGACCGGGTGACGGTGAGGCTGTTCCGGCAGGTCACGACCCGATCTCGAACTCGTCGAGACAGACGCCAGATGCGGGGCTACCGTCGCGGCGTACGGAGCAGTAGTTCTCGACTCTTTCGAGAGAGGGCATCGATGAGCAACCGTCACCGCACCACCGAGGTCGTCCTGCCGCACCATGAGGAGCGTCGGGTCCAGGCTCGTTCGGAGCGCCATCGGGTCAACACCGCCCTGGCCGACGTCACCGGCCAGATCCAGGGCGGGATCGAGCCCGACGACGTGATCGAGCCAGGCGTCGGCTTCCGTGCCGAGCACCACCACGACCCCACCAGGGCCCAGCCGTCCACCCGGCGCCGGCGCCACTGGAAGCTCAAGATGTGGAAGCGGCGCACCGCGGAGCGCCGGGCCAAGGCCGCTATGGAGCGGTCCACGGGCTGACCGACGGGGACGCACGGCGGGGGGCGGGCGTGGCGTCGCGCCCGCGCCGCGTCGGCTCGTAGCCTCGGGCCCATGAACGAGGCAACGGTCACTGTCGGCCTGCCGTGGTCGGTGCCTCTCGCCGGTCGCGTCGACGAGCACACGTTCACCAGCGCCACCCTGCAGGGCAACCCGCTGGGCGACCCGCACGTGCGTCCGCTGTGGGTCTACGTGCCCCCCGGCTACGACGACGCGCCCCAACGCCGGTACCCCAGCGTGTACGTGCTGCAGGGGTTCACGGGCCACCTCGCCATGTGGCGCAACCGCACGCCGTTCCGCCAGCCTTTCCCCGAGACGGCCGACGCCGCCGTGGCGGCCGGCACCTGTCCGCCGGTCATCGTGGTGTACGTCGACGCCTGGACCGCGCTCGGCGGCAGCCAGTTCGTCGACTCGCCGGGCACCGGCCGGTACCACACGTACCTGTGCGACGAGGTCGTGCCGTGGGTCGACGCCCGCTACCGCACGCTGCCCGACCCCGCCCACCGCGGCGTCAGCGGCAAGTCCAGCGGCGGCTACGGCGCCATGGTGAGCGCGCTGTGGCGCCCCGACCTGTTCGGCGCGCTGGCGACCCACGCCGGCGACGCGCTTTTCGAGCTGTGCTACCCCGACAGCTTCCCCAAGGTGGTCCGGATCCTGCGCGACGAGTACCAGGGGTCGTACGACCGGTTCTGGGCCGACCTGCAGTCGCGCCCGGCCCTGTCGAGGGAGTCCGATGCCGAGCTCATCGAGACGTGGGCCTACGCGGCCGCCTATACGGCCGACGACGACGGCACCGTGCAGCTCCCGTTCGACACCGCCACCGGCGCCCGCCGGGACGAGATGTGGGAGCGGTGGCTCGAGCGCGACCCCGTGCGCATCGCCGCCGCCAGCCCCGAGGTGGTCCGCGGGCTGCGGGCGGTGTGGATCGACGCCGGCACCCGTGACGAGTGGTACCTCGACCTCGGGGCCACCGCCTTCCGCGACGCCCTGCTGGCCGCGGGCCTGCCGGGCGAGCGGATGTGCTTCGAGCTCTTCCCCGCCGCCCACGGGGGCATCGACTACCGCTACCCGCTGGCGCTCAGCTGGCTGGCCTCCCGGCTGACGCCGTGAGCGCCTGACACGGCACCGGACGCGATCGGGCGGGCACGGTGACACCGTGCCCGCCCGATGGCGTGAGTGGACGGGTCAGACCGGAGCGGGCTCCGATTCCTCGGCAGGGCTCTCGCCGTCGCCGTCCGTCGTCAGGCCGGTGACGACCTCGAGCTGATGGAACTCGGGGTAGGCCAGCACGCCCATCTCGGGGAGGTCGAGACCGGTGATCTCTTCCTCGGCCGGCGTGCGGATGCCGCCCTTCATGACCGCGTTCTGGATCTTGAAGAAGGCGTAGGCGATGCCGAACATCACCGTGCAGAGCACCAGTGCCGCGAGGGCTTGGGCGCCGAGCTGGCTGAACTCGCCGTTGACGACACCCTCGACTGCGGTGACGTCCGAGCCGTTCCAGCCGCCGCCGTAGCTGCCGTTGGCGAAGATGCCGACCGAGAGCACGCCCCAGATGCCGCAGACGCCGTGCACGGCGATGGCACCCACCGGGTCGTCGACGCCGCGCTTCTCGATGAACTCGGCGGCGTAGATGACGATCACGCCGGCGATGCTGCCGATGAGCGCCGACCAGGCGGGGCTCGTGAAGGCGCACGGCGCCGTGATGGCGACGAGCCCGGCGAGCATGCCGTTGACCATCATCCCCGGGTCGGGCTTGCCGGTCTTGCGCATCATCACGAACATGGCCACCGTGGCGCCGAAGGCGGCGGCGATGGCCGTGTTGGTCGCCACGGTGGCGAACTGCACGTCGGTGGCGGCGAACGTGGAGGCGGCATTGAAGCCGAACCACCCGAACAGCAGGATGAAGCAGCCGAGCATGGCCATCGGCACGTGGTGGCCGGGGAGGGTGTTGGGCGTGCCGTCCTTGTTGTACTTGCCGAGGCGCGGTCCCAGCACGAGCGCACCGGCCAGCGCCGCGGCGCCGCCCATGGCGTGCACCACACCGGAGCCGGCGAAGTCGACGTAGCCAGCCCCGAGGTCCAGGGAGTCCCAGGTCTTGGCCAGCCAGCCGCCGCCCCACGTCCAGGCGCCGAACAGGGGGTAGTAGATGGCGCCGCAGAACAGGGCCCACCCCACGAAGGCCGTCCACTTCCACCGCTCGGCCATCGCGCCGGTGGGGATCGTGGCGGTGGTGTCCATGAAGGCCACCATGTACAGGAAGAACCCGAACACGGAGGCGCCGCCGGCCGCCTGGACGGAGTCACCCGACAGGGCGAACCCGCCCTCCCACAGGAACACCCAGTTGCCGCTGCCGATGAGCGCGTCGCCGACCGGCTGGGTGTAGCCGAAGTCGTAGCCCGGCAGGACGTAGCTCCAGCCGCCGAACATGAAGGCGTAGCCGACGAGGAAGAAGGCGACGAAGCCGAGGCCGAAGACGGCGAAGTTGGTCGAGACGACGTGGGCGGCGTGCTTGGCACGGCAGAACCCGGTCTCGACCAGGGCGAAGCCGGCCTGCATGAAGATGACCAGCACGGCGCCGATCACGATCCACAACAGGTTCGTCTGCTGGCCGAGGCTGGTGACAGCCTCGGCAGGGTCGATCTCTTGAGCGCCGGCGACGCCGGGCGTGGCGAGGATCAAGGCGCTGGCGATGGCCAACCCGATCCCTACCTTCCGCCCCGACGACATGCCGGCACTCGTACGATCACGAGAGCCAACGGACATGGGTAGGCGTTCCTTTCAGGACATTCCCCGAGACATAGGTCGGACCCCGATGTCTGACCCAAGCGTGAACGTATGCACGAAACGTCACACGTCCATGTCTCGTTGATGAACCGCCGAGTGCCATCTCCTGCGCCGTTCGCGCCACGAGACTGCAGCCTCTGCTGCGCGATTCTGACGATGGTCTGACGCGCCTCAGCCGGGCAGCTCGCCCAACTCGAGCAGGAAGCCCGACGCCCGGATGGTGTGCACCGCCAGGCCGAGCGGCACGATCCGCCTGTGCAGGCGGCGCACCACCGTGTCCAAGATGCGCCGATCGTCCTTCGCGACGTCCGGGCGCACCGCGGCGATCAGCTCCGCCCGGCCCACCAGGACCCCGGGCCGGGCGAGCAGCACGGTCGCCACCTGCAGCTCGCGTTGTGACAGCGCCACCCAGCGGGTGCCCCGGCGCAGCAGGCCGTCGTCGTCGAGCACGGCTGGCGCGCGGGCCGCCTGCCGGCGGCGCAGGCGCTCCTTGCGCACGTACAGCTCGACCGGGTCGCTGCCGGCGCGCACCCAGTCTTCGAGGCCGTCGGGGGCCAAGGGCGGCGGCTCGCCCGCGGCGATGACCACCAGGCGGGCACGCCCCCGGAGGACGAGTTCGTCCCGGCGCTGTGCCTCCGCCGGCCAGTGCACGACCGCGACCTCGTCATCGTCGGCGTGACCGGCGTGGCCGACACCGTTGTCGTCGCTCGGGCGGAGCCCGAGGATGTCCTCCGACACATCTCGGACGGTACGAGGCCCGGGTTTCGGCTGCGCGCGCCGCCCGTTGCTCCTTCGTCGCGAGTTCCTGTCGCATATCTGTCGCGCTGCCGGGCGCTGCCGGGCCGTCGTCATCCGGCGACGATCGAGGACCCCCCCGGCCTCGGACCACGTGAAGCCGCAGCCCGACCTCGGCCACGCCGGCCCAGCCGATGCATGGCCGACCGCAGCGAGGTGGCAGAGCCGCTGCCCCGTCCAGGTGTAGGCGTTGCGGATCTCCCCGCTCGTGACGAGGCGGCCGACGTTGCGCACCAGCAGCTCGGCCAGCGGGATCTGCGCATCGGAGACCGGCACCCGGCGTGGCGCAGGAGGCCGTCCGCGTCGAGCACGGGCGGGTCGACGTCGGGGGAACCGGTGTCGACGATCCGAACGGACGGGCGGTGGGTCGGGGAGGGTGACCTCTGCCATGGCACAGCTCCTGCGCAGTGCGACCGGCTGTCGGCGGTGCGGGCTCGGGCGGTGGGCCCGTCGAGCACGCGCCACGATCAGGCGGTCGTCGGTTCTGTCTCCGTCGCCGCCATGCGGGACTCGGTACGCGCAGGCGGCTCAGGCTCGGACGGAGGCTCGCGGTGTCACCCGCACCGACCGGGGACCGACCGTGTCGGCGACCAGCGGCGGGACGGCGTTCGCGGCACCCTTCTTTCGCCCGTCTGACGGCTGGCGTGAACGCCTTGTGAACCGAGCACCCGATGGGTTGCCCTCGGCCGCTGCGCTACGTAGTTGAGACTGTCGTGCCCGGCATGCCGCTCAGGGATCCATGGAGCGAGTCCGACCGCTACGTGCCTCGCACGGTGGTCCAGCCGCTCCAGCGCGTCCTGCGCCACGAGGCCGCCGGCGGCGTGGTCATGCTGGTCGCCGCCGCCTTCGCCATCGGCTGGGCCAACTCGCCCTGGGCCGACTCGTACACCGAGGTGTGGCAGACGCCGCTCCGCGTCGAGCTGGGCGGCCTGCTCCACCTCGACCACCTGTCGCTGCAGGCGTGGGTGAACGACGCCCTCATGACGGTCTTCTTCCTGCTGGTCGGTTTGGAGATCAAGCGCGAGGTGGTGCACGGCGACCTGCGCGACGCCCGCGCCGTCGCCCTGCCGATCGTCGCCGCCGTCGGCGGCATGGTCGTCCCCGCTGCCATCTACGCGGTGATGAACGCCGGGGGGCCCGGGGCCGACGGTTGGGCGGTGCCGATGGCCACCGACATCGCGTTCGCCGTCGGCGTCGTGACGCTCGCCGGCTCCCGGGTCCCGCTACCGGCCAAGATCTTCCTGCTCACGCTGGCGGTCGCCGACGACATCGGCGCCATCGTGGTGATCGCCGTCTTCTACGCCGGCGCGCTCTCGTGGGGCTGGCTGGCGTGCGCCGCCGTGGGGTTGGCGGCCATATTCGCCCTGCGCCGGGGCGACGTGCAGAGCCTGACGCCGTACCTGGCGGTCGGCGCCTTCGCCTGGCTCGCCCTGCTCGAATCGGGCGTGCACGCGACCCTGGTGGGAGTGGCGTTGGGCCTGTTGACGCCGGCCTGGCCGCTCCGCTCGCCGCGGCTGTTCCCCCCCGAGGCCCGCCGCGTCGCCAACCGGGTCGAGGCGGCCTACTACGACAGGGTGCTCACCCGCGACGAGTTCGCCGAGAACGAGCAGCGCATCGCCGAGGTGGCCCGCCTCGCCATGTTCAGCACCAGCCCGCTCGAGCGCCTCGAGCGCGCACTGTCTCCCTGGGTGGCCTACGTCGTCGTGCCGGTGTTCGCGCTGGCCAATGCCGGGGTGGCACTGACAGGCGACGCCGTGGGCGGTGTCGTCTCCGACCCGACGACGTCCGGCGTGATCCTCGGGCTGTTCGTCGGCAAGACGGTGGGCGTGCTCGGGGCAACCGTCCTGGCCGTGAAGCTCGGCATCGGGCGCCTGCCCGCCGGCACGACGTGGCGCCACATGCTGGGCCTGGCCACGGCCGCCGGTGTCGGGTTCACCGTCGCGCTGTTCGTCACCAGCCTGGCCTTCGACACGGTGGCCCTCGCCGACTCGGCCAAGGTGGGCATCCTGGTCGGCAGCACGCTGTCGGGGCTGGTCGGCTACGTGATCCTGCGGACGTCGCCCACTCCCGCCCCGCTCGCCGAGCCGGCCGCCGCGCCGGCGCCAGCGTTGGTGATCTCGTCGGGTCCCCCCCAGGGGGACGTGAGGGCCACCCCCGATGCCCCCGAGCCGGCGCCGCCCGTACGTTCCGAGGGTGCCGACCGACCCGTCGTTCCCGGAGCCATCGCGCCACCGCTGCCCTGACTGCGGCGGCGCACTCACCAGCGCCCGGTGCACGACCTGCGGGCTCGTCCTCACCGGCGAGGACGCCTACGCCCTGTGGCGCATCGACCAGGGCATCCACCAACTGCTCGGCCAGCGCCGTCTCGTCCTCGGCCGGCTCCGGGCGCGGGCTCCCCGCGCGCCCGAAACGGTCGCGGCGCCGGTCGCCGGGCCTGGCACGTCGGGCCCAGTGCCGCTGCCTCCCCCACCGCCACCACCCCCGCCGCCGGAGGGCGCGCCGGCGTGGGGCGCGCCAGGCCCCTCGCCCGCGGACATCGCGGTGCCCACGCTGCTGCTGGGGCTGGGCACCGCGCTGGTGGTCATGGCGGCCATCGTGTTCGCTGCGGTGAGCTGGAGCCGGCTCGGTGCCACGCTGCAGGGCCTGGTGCTGCTGGGCCTGACCGGCACGGCCGTCTGGGCCACGCGGGCCCTGCGGCGCCGGGGGCTGGCCGCCACCGCCGAGGCCGTGAGCGTGGTCGCCGTGGCGCTCCTCCCCGTCGACGTCGAGGCGCTCCGCGAGGCCGCCCGCGCCTTCGGCCTCACCGCGGGGCCGGGCGGCGACCCGCTGGTCTACTGGTGCCTCGCCATCTGGATGGTTGCCGGCGTGTGCTGGTGGTTCGGGCGGTTCAGCGACACCCGGGCACCGCGCATCCTGGCGGCGGTGGCCGCGCAGGTTCCGCTGCCGCTCTTCGTGCTCGACCGGCCCGTGGGTGGCGCCGCCGGGCAGCTCCTCTGCCTGGCTCAGGCGGCCATCGTCCTGG
Organism: uncultured Acidimicrobiales bacterium; assembly: GCA_963735395.1. GTDB lineage: Bacteria > Actinomycetota > Acidimicrobiia > Acidimicrobiales > VFJN01 > ZC4RG19. Next base: position 520,183 of record CAVTKV010000009.1, read on the forward strand.
TCGCCTGCCGGCGGGCCGAGCGGGCCGTGGCCGGTGCCCGCACCGCAGGGATCATCGTGGCCGCGGCGACCTGGATCGCCGCCACATCCGTCGCCGCCGGCGAAGCGCTGGACGGTGGGGCGGCCGACCGCCTGTCCGGGGCGGGCGTCGTCGGCGTCGCCGCCGCCATCGCGGCCCTGGTCGCTGCCCTGTGGGCGCACGACCAGTCGGTGCGGTCCGCGGCGGCGGGCGCCGCCACCGGCGTGGGGCTGGCGGCGGTCGGCCTGGCCATCTCGACGGTCGCCACGGGCAACGCCTGGTGGCCGGCCGCGGCCGGCGTCTGCGTGGCGGCCGTCGCCGTCGCCGTCCGGGTGCCCCGCGCCTGGGGAGACGCGCCCGCCCGCGTGGCCGGCACCCTGGCGGCGGCCCTGTCGCTGCCGCTGGTGGCCGCCGTCTCGTCCGCCGTCGCGGTGGGCGTGGGCGCCCTGGACCAGGCGTGGCGACACGACGCGACCACCACCAGCCTGGCGCTCGCGGACGGCATCACCGACTGGCTCACCCCCGGGGCGGTCATCGCCCACCTGGCCGTGGCCGCGGCGGCGCTGGCAGCCGTCCACCCCCGCGCCGGGCGCCGGACGACCGGTGTGGCGGCCACCGCGGTGGGCGTGGCGGCGGTGGCGGTCGCTCCCGTGCTCGTCGACGTGCCGCTCGCCGGCGTCGTGGGCGGGCTGGTCGTGGCCGCCTACGCGCCCATGCTGTGGCTGGCCCCGCCGGGGGGCACCCGGCGCACGGCACCGGTGCCGGCGCCCGTCGCGCTGGCCGCCGTCACCGTCCTCTCGGTGCTGGCCCTGGCCTGGGCGGCGGCCGCCCCGGCGACCACGGTGGCCGCCGTGGCCGCCGTCGGCGTCCTGGCCGGTTGGCTCGCCGCGCTGGCGCTGCGCGACGGCAACGAACCGCTGGCCCACGGTGCGACGATGACGACCGTCGTCGCCGTCGTCGCCGAGGCCGGGCTGGCCGCCGCCGCCCTCGGATCTGCGCCCGCCACCGCGTGGGCCGTCGCCGCGCTGGCGGCGGCGGCGGCGAGCGCCGCGGTGGCGGGCCTGGACCCGGCGGGCACCCGTCCGGACGGGCGGGGCCGCGTCGCCCTGGGCGGCGAGCTGACCGCGGCGGCGCTTCATGTGCTGGCCGCCTGCGCCGTCGCCGGCCTGGCCGATCCCGCACTCGTCACCGTGGTGCTGGCAACAGGGGCCGGCGCCGCGGCGGTGCACGCGCTCCGCCCGGGCCGCCGGCTCGCCGCGGTGTGGGCGATCGCCGAGAGCCTGGTGCTGGTGTGGCAGCGGCTGGCGGTGGCCGAGGTGAGCGTGCCCGAGGCGTACACCCTGCCCGTGGCCGTCGCCCTGCTGGCGGCGGCGCTGGTGGCCCGGCGGCTGGGCCACGCCGCCGACGAGCCCTCGTGGACGGTGCACGGTCCATGGCTCGTCGCCGCCATCGCACCCACCGTGCTGCTGGCCGTCGACGACCCCGGCTTCGTCCGGCCGCTCGGCGGCCTCGTGACCGGCGTCGTGGTCCTGGTGGTCGGAGCGATGACCCGCACGCGGGCCGCGGTCGATGTGGGCGCGGTGACCGTGGTCGCGCTCGGCCTGCGCCAGCTCAGCCCCGTCATCGCCGAGCTGCCCAACTGGGCCACACTCGGGACGTGCGGCCTGGTGCTGCTGGCGGTGGGCGCGACGTTCGAGGAGCGCCGGCGCGACCTGGGGACGCTGCTCGACCGCTACGCCCAGCTCTCCTGAGGGGCGCGCCGGGCTCACCCCGGCCTAGGTGATCCGGCGGCGGACCCACCAGAAGCAGAACCCGACGGTGGCGAGCGCGAGGGCGGCGAGGATGGCGGTCTCCCACCCCTGCAGGGCCCAGAACCGGTCGGCGGGGATGACGGTGACGACATCCTGGAGGCCGAGCCGCTCGCCACACGCGTCCAGCTGTGCCTTCGTGGGCCGCGCGGTGGCCAGCCCGCACAGGTCGGCGGCCGCGTCGTCTCGGATCGTTCCACCCGAGCTGAGCACCCGCCCGGCGTCATCGACGGTTCGGGTGGACAACACCCAGCCAGCCTGGGCGTCCATGCGACCGGCGGGCTCGTCCCCGAAGAAGGTGAAGGTGGGAAAGCTCATCAGGACCGGGTCGAGGAGGCGAGGCCGAACCCAGAGTTGGATCCCCTGACGCACGAGGACGAACGCGGCGAGGACGGTGGCCATGGCAGGCAGCGTCCGGCGGATGACCGCGCCCAGCGCCACGCCGAGGACGAAGGCAAACGCGGCATAGGCGATCGGCACGAGCCCGCGCTGAGCGAAGGTCCCGGGTTCCATCCGGCTGCCGAGTCGGTCGGTGGGAGCGGACCACCAGGTGAACGCCACGCTCAGGACGGCGGTGAGCGCGACGCTGGCGACTCCGACGAGGGTGAGCTTGACGGCCAGCCACCGCGTCCGGGTGACGCTCTGGACCCACGCCAGGCGATGTGTCCCGCCCTCGAGCTCGCGGGCCAGCAGCGGTGCGCCCCAGAAGGCCCCGACCAGCGCCGGAAGCACGACGAGCACGGAACCGACGACCCGCAGCAGCGGGTAGCGGCCGCGGAACTGGCTTTCGAGATCGCCACACGTCAGCGTGCCGACGTCGATCTCCTCGCCGGCGACGCAGTCGGTCAACCCGCTGGTGCCGAAGTCGTGCGCGAGGCGCGGCCCGGTCAGGAGCAGCAGAACGACGATGGCGGCCAGCGCGGCCATGGCGAGGGTGGCCGGTGCCCGGAACTGCCGCCAGGCGAGCCAGATCACCGACCGACCTCCATGTCGTCCGGCACGACCGCCCGCGGTTCCGGCGAGCCGGACGGGGCCGCCATGTAGGCGAGGACGAGGTCCTCCAGGCCGATCTGGGCGACCGACCAGGTGGGGTCGAGGATCGGCTGGGTCGTGCGCACGATCAGGGTGGTCTGCCTGTCGGTGTGGCTGGCCTGGACGACGTGCTGGCCGTCGGGGAGCCTCCGGGGGTCGCGGCGGTTGCCGATGAGCAGCCGGTGTGTGGCGAGCAGCTCGTCCACGTCGCCGGCGACGACCACACGTCCGCCGGCCAACACGACGACGTGGTCGCAGACACGCTCGACGTCGACCAGCACGTGTGACGACAGCAGCACGGTCAGGTCCTGGTCGGCGACGGCCTCCATGAGGCCCTGGAGGAACTCGCGGCGAGCGAGCGGGTCGAGGCTGGCGACCGGTTCGTCGAGCACCAGCAGGTCGGGGCGCTTGGCGATGGCGAGGGTCAGGGCGACCTGGGCCCGCTGGCCTCCCGAGAGGCGGTCCACGGCCTGGCGCGGGTCGAGACCGAGCTGTTGGAGGCGCCCGTTGGCCAGGTCGTCGTCCCACCGGGGGTTGAGGTGGCGGCCGAGCCTGACATGGTCGGCGACGCTGAACGAGCGGTACAGCGGTGCGTCCTGGGCGAGGAAGCCGACGCGGGCGAGTTGCCCCGGGCCGTCCGCCGGTGGGTCACCGAACACCGAGATGGTCCCGGCAGTCGGCTGGAGGAGCCCGACCGCAAGGTGCAGGAGGGTGGTCTTGCCCGCACCGTTGGCCCCGACGAGGCCCACCACGCGTCCCGACGGCACGGCGAGGGTGCAGTCGCGCAGCGCCCAGCGACGCCCGTAGCGCTTACCGAGGCCACGGGCCTCGAGGGGAGCGATCATGCCGCACCCTCACCGGCAGAGCCACGAAACGTGACCTGGAACAGGGCGTCGATGCTGTCGTCGTCGAGCCCGGCCCGACGAGCCTTGGCGAGCCACCTGACCAGGTCGTCGCGCAGGCCACGATGGGCGATGAGCGAGCCGTCGGTGAGGCTCCGGGTGATGAACGTGCCCCGCCCCGGCCGGCCCGCCGCCAGCCCCTCCTGCTCGAGCTGGCGGTAGGCCTTGAGCACCGTGTTCGGGTTGATCGCGACCTGGGCGACGACCTGCTTGACCGTGGGGAGTTGGTCGCCTTCGCGGAGCAGGCCGAGGCGCAGTGCCTGGCGCACCTGGTGGACGAGTTGCTGGTACGGCGCCACGCCGGATCGGGCGTCGATCCGGAAGCTGATCACGAGTTAACCCGTTTACCTAAGACCATAGATAAACTATGGCCACCGCACCTCCCCGCGTCAACCTCTCGACGACGCCACCGCCGGATCCGTTCAGCCCGCCCGTCGCTCGACGGCGTAGGTCCAGTCCGGCTGTTTGCGCGAGATCCGGGGGTCGTAGACGGCGACGCCGTCATGCAGGTCGACGAGCTTCGGGAGCCTGTACTCGCGCGGGGGCATCGCCGCGCGGTCGAGGTGGGCGACGACGTCCTCCGGGAACTCTCGCAGGATGCTGGCGACGACGGTCTGGAGCTCGACGGGCAGGTAGCAGCGGTTCTGGTCGGTGACCATGCGCAGCCGTGAACCCAGCTCCTCGATGTCGCGATCCTCCGCTGCGCCCTGCGTCAGGCGGTCGAGCGTGGCGCTGATGCTGCCGCTGTGGAGCTTGCATGCGCCGCACTGCCCGCACGACTCGACGTGCAGGAAGCGGGCGAACATGCGGGCCACCGCGGCCATGTCGGCGGTGTCGTCGTAGACGATGAGCCCCGCCGAGCCCAACCCGCTGCCGATCGCACGCAGGTCCTCGTAGGTCGCCGGCGCGTCGAGGTGGTCCGCGGTGATCACCCCGTTGGCGACCCCGGAGAACACGGCCTTGACGGTCCGGCCGGGGTGGGTGCCGCCGCCGACGAGGTCGATGACCTGCCTCACGGTCGTGCCGAGCTCCAGCTCGGCGTAGCCGGGGCGGACGACGTCGCCGACCACGGTGAACACCATGGTGCCCGGGGACTCCCAGGTGCCCAGCGACCGGTACCACTCCGCCCCTCCGGTCAGGATGTGGGGCACCGTGGCCAGGGTCTCGACGTTGTTGACGATCGTCGGGTTGGCCGAGACCTCGTCGGCGTCGGCCCCGTCCCGGGAGTTCCACCCCATCTGGGGCCACGACGCGAACAGGCCGTGGACGTAGGGCGGCTCGCGGCGCGGGAGCGGGTCCTCGCCCTCGACGACCTCGAGCAACGCCTTCTCCTCGCCGAACAGGTACGAGTCGGGGCCCAGCACGAGGCTGATCGGGACGTCGCCGGCGAGCCCGGCGACCTGCATCTCGGCCAGGGCCCGGCGCAGGATCCCGGCCTCGCGGGTGAACGTGGACTTGATGGTCAGGAAGGCATGCGAGGCCCGCACCACGAGCGCGGCGATGGCCAGCCCTTCGATCACCTGGTAAGGGTTGTGGCGCAGGATGGCCCGGTCCTTGAACGTGCCGGGCTCGCCCTCGGCGCCGTTGCACACGACGAACCGGCGCTCGCCGTCCTGGCTGGCCTCCAGGATCGAGAGCCACTTGCGACCGGTGCGGAACCCACCCCCGCCCCGGCCCCGCAGGCCCGACAGGCTCACCTCCTCGGCGGTTCTCCAGGGTCCGATGGACCGGGCGGTGCGCAGGCCCTCGCCGCCGCCTCGGGCGCGGTAGTCCTGGATCGATGTGACCGAATCTCCGCTCAACACGACGAGACCGGGGAGTGTCATCGGTGTCTCTCCTTCACGATGGGGGAATCGAGATGCGTGGGGACGTCGGTCAGCGCACGGCGGTGCGCTGGAAGGTGCGGACCGCAGCCGCGGTGAGCGCCACGGCGAACAGGGCGACGACGCCGAGGCTGAGGGAGGCCATGGCGGTGGTATTGCTCATGCCCCAGATGTCGTGGAGGCCGGCGCCGTTGTCGCCGGCGAGGCCGTAGCGGACGAGGGCGAGCACGTGGGTGATGGGCAGGAGCTTGCCGATGACTGTGAGCCCGGCGGGCAGGGCGCTGATCGGGAAGAACGAGCCGGCGAAGAAGAAGGGCACGATGGCGACGGGTGGCAACGCGCCGATGTATTCCTCCTGAGTGTGGAGGCGGTTGGCGAGCACCTCGGCAATGCCGTACATGGCGACGGCGAAGAGCAGAGTGGCGGCGGCGAACCACATCAGTCCGGTTGCTTCGAGCTCGAATTCGGCGCCGCGGATGGCGGCGGCACCGAGGAGCACGGCCACTTGGAGGCTGGCGAGGGCCACGGCGACGACGAGGTTGCCGGCCACGATCAACGGGCGGGAGACCGGTGCGGCCAGCAGATCACGCTGGCCGCCGCCGAGACGGTCCACGACCACGCCGAGGCCGGACTGTATGCAGCTCAGCGGCACGAGCAAGCCGATGGTGGCCACCGCGACGAAGGTCATGTAGTCGACGCCTCCGACCGGGGTCCCGAAGGTGTCGGCCAGGGCGGGCACGACCACCATCGCGAACAGCAACGGTGCGGACAGCGGGATGAGTAGCTCACGGGGCGTGCGGGCGCTGATGGCGAGGCGCCGGCGGGCCAGGGTGGCCACGGCGGCCCGGCCGCCGGTCCGGGCCCGGGGCCGGGTGGCGGTGGGGGTGTCGAGTGTCACGGTGCTGGTGACGGCAGTCATGGAGTTCTCCTTGGGTTGAGGGCAGGGGGGTGGCGGGTGGGTGGCCGTCGGGCGTCGGCGCCGCCGCGGGCCGACACCCGACGAGGTTCAGGCGGCGAGCGACTCGCCGGTGAGCTGGAGGTAGACGTCGTCGAGGGTGGGGGGACGGGCGGAGATGGCGGTGACGCCCAACCCCAGGTCGCTGATGGTCGCGATCGCCTCACGTGCCGGTCGGTCTTGCAATGGCACCCGGAGGGTGGCGCCGACGGCGAAGGCGTCGTCGCCGGCGACACCGTGGGCGCGCAGCGACGACACCGCGGCCGACACGTCGCCGTCGAGGCGCAGCTCGACGAGCTCGCGACCCATGTGGGCCAGCAGCGCGGCCGGGCTGTCGAGGGCGACGATGCGGCCCTGGTGCACGATGGCGACGCGATCGCAGAGCTGTTCGGCCTCGTCGAGGTAGTGGGTGGTGAGCAGGATGGTCATCCGTGCTTGGGCCCGCAGACCGGCGATGAGGTCGAGCAGCTCGAAGCGGAAGCGGGGATCGAGGCCCACCGTGGGCTCGTCGAGGAACAGCACTTCGGGCTCCGAGATCAGGGCACGGGCGATCTCGAGCCGGCGGCGCTGGCCGCCGCTGTAACTGTCGACGGGCCGGTCGATCACCTCGCCGAGACCGAAGGGGTCGACCACTGCGGCGATGCGCTTCCGGGTGCCGGCGGTGTCGAGGCCCCACAACCGCGCGTGCACTTCCAGGTTGCGGCGACCCGTGAGGCCCCGGTCGACGACCGGCTCCTGGAACACGACGGCGCTCGCCTGGCGGGCCGCGATCGGGTGAGAGGCGACGTCGAAGCCCGCCACGTGTGCCCGGCCCGAGGTTGGGGCGATGGTGGTCGTGAGCATGCCGACTGTCGTCGACTTGCCCGCGCCGTTGGGGCCCAGCAGCCCGAACACCTCCCCGGGCGGGACCGCGAAGTCGATGGACCTCACGGCCTCGACGCCTCCGGGGTAGGTCTTGGTGAGCTGGTGGGCTTCGATGGTGGGGGTGTCAGTCATCGTGAGGAGGACGAGCCGGTCGCCGGAAAGGTGACATCGGGGCGGCGATGTCACATTCCGGTCGGTCCACCCGTCCTCCCCAGTGAGAGATGTCCGCCCTGACGGCGGATCAGCCGTTCCCGTGGAGCCCGCCATGAGCCACCCGCCCACCGACCGCAGCGAGATCGATGCCAGGCTCGGCCGAGCCTGGCGGGAGCACCGCCGCTACGTGCTCGACATCGCGTTGCGCATGCTCGGCGACCTGGGCGACGCCGAGGACGTCGTGCAGGAGGCCTACACCCGGCTGCTCCGCACCGACATCGACGAGATCGACGACGTGCGGGCCTGGCTGGTCACCGTCGTCAGCCGCCTGTGCCTCGACCAGCTGCGGTCGGCGCGACGGCAACGCCAGGACCCGCTCGACGAGCCGGCGCAGCGGCCGTCACCGGGTGTGCACGGGCTCGGCACGCCGTCCGCCGGGGCGGTGGACCCGGCCGACCGCGTGACGCTCGACGACAGCGTGCGCCTGGCCCTGCAGGTGATGCTCGTGCGGTTGAGCCCGGCCGAGCGCACGGCTTTCGTGCTCCACGACGTGTTCCAGCTCTCGTTCGACGACGTCGCCGGCATCGTCGGCCGCTCGCCCGCCGCCTGCCGGCAGCTCGCCAGCCGCGCCCGCCGCCACATCCGCAGCGACGCCAACCCCGCCCGTTTCGCGGTCGAGTCTGCCGAGCAACGCCAGGTCACCGAACGGTTCATCGCCGCGGTGTCGACCGGTGACCTCGACGCCCTGCTCACCGTGCTCGACCCCGACGTCGCCGGCCAGGCCGACATCGGCGGCGCCCTCGGGCTCCTCCGACCTGTCGTCGGGCGAGACCGGGTCGCGCGGGGCACGCTGGTGTTCCTCGGGCCCGACTCGGACACCACGCTGCTCTCGCTGCCGACCCCGCGACAGCCGAGCATCCTGGCCCTGCGTGACGGCCGGGCCGTGATCCTGGTGACCCTGACGATCCGCGACGGTGTCGTCGAGCACCTCCACGCGCTCGCTGACCCGGTCAAGCTCGCCCCCATCACCGACGCGCTGCGGGACTGACCCGACCAGGGTCGTCAGCCGTCGCCGCCCTCGTCGTCGAGGTCGCGATCACGTCGAACGGGGCACGATCACCGTGCCCTGCATCGTTCCCACGATCGCTTCGACATACGAGCGGGCGACGCTGCGCGCGGTGATGCCGCTGGAGGGGTCCATGCCCAGCGCCGAGAGGCTCTCCTGGACCCACCCGGGACTGACCACGTTCAATCGGAGCCCTCGGTGGCATCTCCACCGCAGCGGCCCGAACGAATGCCGGCTCACGACGCTGCGGAGGCGGGGCCACAGCTCACTGTCCTCGACGTGTGGTGGATGTGGAGCTGGGCTTTGAAGTTCTCCCAGCCGGCGCGGACCTGCGGGGTGCCGCCGTTCCGCGCGACCCCGGCGCGACGAGCCGGTCGAGGCGTCCGTGACGAGGCAATGGCGAACGTTCGACCGAGCCTGAGGCAATAGCGATCGGACACCGTTCGCCATTGCCTCAGCATCCCGCAGCGACCCGCTATTGCCTCGCCAACCCGACCCCCCGACCTACGGGTGCAGCAGAAGCGCCCTGTTCCAATGACGGACCTTCAGGCCGCGCCGATCAGCGGCGGGTCGACCTGCGGGAGCGAGGGTGTCGAGCGTCTCGGCCACGGACAGGGCGGCGACGTGAGCCACCACGTCGAGGGCAATGTGACATCGCCACGCCGATGTCACCTTCCCGCCGACCCAGCCGTCCTCCTCACGATGACCGACAAGTCGAGGAGCCTCTGATGGACGATCACGTCAACGAGTCGGGCCGGCGCCCACCGCGAGACAGGCCGAGGAGGCCGTGGAGCGTGGTCGTCGGCATCGACCGCGTGGGCGCCGTCACCCTCCACCTTCACGGCGAGATCGACGTGGACGCGGCGCGCTCCGTGCGCACGTACGTGGATCGCATCCACACACTTCCCGAACAGCGCCGCCGTCTTGCCGTCGACTGCTCCGACGTGACCTTCATGGACTCGAGGGGCCTCGCCAGCCTGCTCCGCGACGACGCTCGGGTCACGCTCGTCAACCCGTCGGGCCCTGTCGTGCGACTCCTCCGTGCCCTCGGACGTCTCGGCGCGTCTCGGCGGTACGACGACGCGGCGTGACGAAGGCGCCCCGCGCTGCTCGGGGCCCTCGTGGTCCATGACCCAGCCGGTGTAGGGATGGGTGGGGTCTTCAGTCGTCGAGGACCGTCAGGTCGATCTCTCTGAGGCGCTCGGGGTCGGCGAGCGCGTCGATCGCCACGATCTTCCCGTCCGAGACCGTGAAGCCCATGACCGAGACCGGCCGTCCGCCCGGTGCCACGACGACCCCTGCCGCGCCGTTCACGAGCGCCGGCCGCACGAAGGGGGAGAGCCGCGCGAAAGTGAGCGCCTGTCTCGCCACGGTCTCCGCACCGCGCAGCACCACCGTGGCGCCGGGACGCACGGCCCCGCCGTCGGATCGCAGCACCACGTCCGGGTCGAGCACCGCCACGAGCGCGTCGAAGTCGCCACCTCGGGCGGCGGCGAAGAAGGCGTCGACCACCTTTCGCTGGCGGGCCACATCGGTGTCCGGCGGCGTCGCCGCTCCCTGCACCCGGCGACGGGCCCGGCTCGCGAGCTGCCGTGCCGCCGTCGGAGAGCGCCCCACGATGTCCGCGATCTCGTCGAACGGCACGGCGAACATGTCGTGCAGCACGAACGCGAGCCGCTCGGCGGGGGCGAGCATCTCGAGCACCACGAGCAGCGCAAGCCCGACCGAGTCGGCCAGCAGGGCTTCTTGGTCCGGGTCGATCCCGCCCTCGCGGCTCACGATCGGGTCGGGCACGTGCGCGCCCAGCGACTCCTCGCGCCGCGACCGGCGCGAGCGCAGCATGTCCAGGCACACCCGGCCGACAACCGTCGTCAGCCATCCGCCCAGGTTCTCGACGCCGCTGGTGTCGGCGCGGCTGAGCCGTAGCCAGGCTTCCTGCACCGCGTCGTCGGCCTCGTTCACCGAACCGAGCATCCGGTAGGCCACGGCGCGCAGGTGGGTGCGGTTCTCCTCGAATCGCTCCGCCAGCCAGTCGCTCTCTTCCATCGCTCACGTTCCTTCGTCCCGTTCCGTCAAAGCAATGACGAAGCGAACCGCGCGGATGTGACGAGGACCGCGGTGCGGACGACAGCCCCCGTCAGCGCCGCCAGGTGTCGCGCCCGCCCATGCCGTACGCCTTCAGCACGAGCGCTCGTTCGGGAGTGACGGCCACGAAGCACACGTCCTGCGAGTCCGGCCCGTCGGGCGCGAAGGCGTTCAGGTCGTAGTCGAACACGCCCGTCCACAGCCGGTGCTTGGTCTCTGCATCGGTGTGCACCGACGCCTCACCCCACACCTCGACGCCGTCGCCGCTCTCGTCGACCTGCCAATGCAGCGCCACGGCGGGGTTGTGGCGGATGTTGCGGGCCTTGACGCTGTCGGCGCCCGTCATGATCCACAGCGTGTCGTCCTGCCATGCCGGGTGCACCGGAACCACGTCCGGCTTGCCGTCGGCACCGACGGTGGCCACGTGCGCCCACGCCGACAGGCGCGACGCCTCGGACCTGACCTCGTCAAGCTCCATCACCAACTCCTTACCTTGCGGGCATCGGAACCACCCGGTCCCCAACTACACCACGACCTGAGCACAAACAACCCGACGCCGGAGAGGCCGCCGACCTGCGCCACGCCATCGAGGCCATCGGCAAGGAGCACCTGGACGAGGCCCTGGCCACCATCGCCGGCCGGGTGGAGGCCGACGCGTTGCTGGTGGCCGAGCGGGGCGCCGACGCGCTGCTCTCGGTAGCCGAGCAGCGCGGCGCATCGCTGATCGCGGTGGGCGCGACGGACCGAGGACCGCTGGCGGGCGCGGTCCTCGGCTCGGTGCCGCACCGCCTGGTGAACACCACCCGAGTCCCGCTGCTCATCGTCCCGCCGGGCTAGCTGCCTCAGCAGGCGGCCGGGGTCACGCCTGGTGACCGTCGCCGAAGAGGCGCGTGAGCAGGGTGTCGACCGAGGCCTGACCAACGCGCAGGGCTGCGTCGGGGTCTGCCGCGGTGGCGACGAACATCGCGACCTCCCCGACGGCGGCGAGGATCATGTGTGCCAGCATGTCCACCTGGGCCTCGTCGACCCGGCCCGCGTCGGCGAACCGCCTGACGCTGGCCCGGAGCCCGCCGAGGGTGTGCTGCTTGTCGAGCTCCCGCCACCTCACCCAGCCGACGACGGCCGGCGGGTCGATGAGGGCGATGCGCTGCACCGCCGGGTCGAGGGCCCCACGGAGGAAGGCGTCGCACCCGGCGCGCAGGCTCTCGAGCGGATCCCCGATCGACCGCGGCGGCCTGCGCGGAGGCGTCGGCGATGGCCGCCGTCTCGCGGTCGAGCACGGCGTCGAACAGGTCCGCCTTGGTGGCGAAGTGGTGGTACAGAGCGCCGCGAGCAACGCCTGCCCGGCCGAGGATCGCCTCGATCGACGTGCCGTCGTAGCCGTGGCTGCCGAACAGCTCGCGCGCGGCGTCGATGAGTGACTCGCGGGTCGCCCGGCCCCTCTCCAAGCGTCCGTCCACGAATTCAGGCTAGCAGACCGACTATCGGTCTGTTATCTTCACGACCGACAGTCGGTTTGTTGCCTAGTTACCTCGGAGAGGACTCGAGATGCCGGTCACCCCCATCGCGCCGCCCGTGAACACCGTCGCCCTCGACGACGGGTCGACCCTCGCCTACCGCGACGTCGGGTCGGGCCCACCCGTGCTGCTGCTCCATGGCTGGCCGACCTCGTCGTACCTCTGGCGCAACGTCATGCCGGCGATCGCCGAACACAATCGCGTCCTGGCGCTCGACCTCCCGGGCTTCGGCGCCTCCGACAAGCGATCCGACGTGCGCTTCGACTTCGGCTACTTCGAGGAGGCGATCGACCGCTTCCTCGCCGCGCTCGAGATCGACCGGGTCGCGGTCGCCGGGCACGACCTCGGTGGGCCGATCGCGGTGCACTGGATGTTGTCCCGGGGTGGACGGGTGTCCCGTCTCGCGCTGCTGAACACGTTGCTCTACCCGGAGTTCTCGGACGCGGTGGTCGAGTTCGTGACCGAGCTCCTGACGCCGACGACGCGTGACCACCGCGTGAGCGACGCGGGCTTGGCCGAGGTGATGCGCCTCGGCGTGGCCGACCCCGCCGTGATCACCGATGACGTGATGGCCGAGGTGCTGGGTCCGTTCGCGACAGCCGAGGCGCGCCAGGCGCTGGCCAATGCGGCGATCGGTCTGGACCCTTCCGGCTTCGCCGAGATAGCCGCCGGCCTTGGCACGATCGACGTCCCCGTACGGGTGGTCTATGGCGAGGACGACCGCATCCTGCCCGATGTCGCCGAGACCATGACCCGCTTGGCCGCCGACGTGCCCCACGCGCAGATCACGTCGATTCCCGAGTGCGGGCACTTCCTGCAGGAGGAGGCTCCCGAGCAGGTGTCCCAGTCGCTGGCGGCGTTCTTCGCTCCGCCAGGGGCCTGAGAGGGATGTCCTCGAACGGAGGCTGAGGAGCGCCCGACCGCCGGGTCAGGGGCGCAGGATCTGACCCGTCGCAGGGTCGGAGCGACCCTCGAGCATCTCGAGGTAGACGCGGGCGATGTCGTCAGGGCCCCGTAGGGCGGACGAGCCGCGCGGGCGCGGCCGCTTTAGGGTGTCGGCCACATGCCTCGGTCGTTCCGGTTCGAGCCACCCGAGCCGCAGCCCGGCTCGCTCACCCGACCGCGGTTGCTGCGCGCCCTCCTCGGTCGCTGGGAGCACCGGGTGACGTCGGTGGTGGGAGGACCCGGCCTGGGCAAGACGACGCTGTTGGCCCAGGCTGTCGCCGAGAACCGGCTCGCGCCCCGGGGCGAGGACGTCTGGATCGGCCTCGAGGACGGTGACGCCGACGGCGTCACCCTGGCCCGCGACGTGATGGCCGCGGTCAGTGCGGAGGGCCGTGACCGAGCCGCCGGCGTGGTGCCCGGCACGACGGACGAGGCGCCCGACGCGGCCACGGTGGCCGACGCCGTGTGGCGGCGGGCGCCGACGGCCGTGTGCCTCGTGGTCGACGACGCGCACTGGCTCGCGCCCGGTTCGCCGGGCGCCACCTGGCTGTCCGCCCTGGTTGACGCCCTGCCCGCCAACGGTCACGTCCTGCTGGCCGGGCGGTGGTCACCAGCCGTGCCCCTCGCCCGTCTCGCCACGCAGGGCGCCGTGCTGCGCCTGGCCGAGGACGACCTGCGCTTCTCGGACGACGAGCTGGCCGGGTTCGCCGCCCGCCGGGGCATCGCCGTCGGGCAGTTCGACGACACGGGCGGATGGCCGGCGATGGCCGAGCTGGCGGCCAGCGTCGGGCACGACCTGGCCGGTGACTACCTCTGGGAGGAGGTCGTCGAGCCCCTGGGACCCGAGCGGCGCCGGGTGCTGGCGGTGCTGTCCGACCTCGGCGGCGCCGACGACGGCCTGGCCGGCGCCGCGCTGGGGGCTCCGGTCGACCTGGCGCGCGTGCTCGACGGCGTGCCGCTCGTCGCCTACGGCGCCGGCGGGTGGCGGGTGCCGCACCCGCTCTGGCACGGGGTGCCGGCGCTGACCCTGGCCAACGACCAGCGGGTGTCCACGCGCCGCAGGGCAGTCGACCACCTGGTCGCAGAGCACCGCTACGACGAGGCCGTGACACTGGCCCGCGGGGCCGGCCTGGTCGACGTCGTGCCGGGGATCCTGCGGGCCGCCTGCATCGGTCCCCATCGCCCCCCGGGCCGCCAGCTCGAGCGCTGGCTCGCCGACCTACCCGACGCCGTGCGGGACACCGCCGGCGCCGCCCTCGCCGCTGGCGTCCGCGCTGCCGTGCTCGCGCCGGCCGAGGCGACCGAGCCACTGCAAACGGCGATCAGGCGTTGCCGCGAGGCGGGCGACCCCGACGGTGAGCTGGGGGCCATCGCGTTGCTCGGCCAGGTGGCCTGGTGGCGGGCAGACCTCGAGCTGCTAGCCGGGCTGCTCCCGCGGGTGGTCGAGCTCGAGGCCGAGGGTCATCCCCTCGCCCGGGCCCTGGCAGGGCTCGGCCAGGCGGTCCTCGCCGACATCGTGGGCGGCGACGACGACGTGCTCGCCCATCTCGACGCCATCGAGCCGGGGGTGCTCGACGACGCGTGGCAAGCGATGGCCGGCTGGCTGCGCGCCACCACGCTGGCCGGCGGCGGCCGAGCCGACGAGTCGATCGCTGTCTTCGACGCCATTCCCCCGATCCCCGACCCTGCGTTCCAGCTCAACGTCGAGGGCGCCCGCCTCGGGGCCCGCTGGGCGCTGGGCCAGATCGAGGAGGTGGTCGCCACCGCGCCGTCGATCGCCGATCGCATCGGGGCCGCGGGCGTGCTCCAGTTCGTCCTGGTGAGCCTGGCCGAGACCGCCTTCGTGCTCGCCTGGGTCGGCGACGTCGAGGGCGCGCAACGCCTGGTGGCGCGGCTCCAGCGCGCCCAGGTGGATACCGATGTCGGCCAGACCGCCCGTCTCGCACTGGCGGAAGCCGCCGTGCTCGTGGCCGCCGGCGACGAGCCGGCCGCCGCCGACCTGCTCGAGCGGGCCATCGCCATCCATGGCCTCGACAGCGGGGTCGACCGGCGCGTGTGGCGCCGCGGCCTGGCGCTGACCTATGTGCTCCTTCCGTCGGCTCGCGATCGCTGGGATGCGGCCGAACTTCGTGGCCACGTCGCTGGAGCGCGCACTCTGGCCCGGGCGGTGGTCGCGGTGCGGGACGGCGCGAACCGCGCCGGGCTCGGCGCCCGGCACGCCGACGAGATGCGCCGACATTTGTGCGACCTCGACCTGAGCGACATGTCTCGCGTGCGCGCCGGGCTGCACCATCGGTTCGCCGTCGACTTGGCGCTCGGCCTCGAGGTGGTCGGCCGGCCCGAGGGCGGGGCGCTGCTCGAGGCTCTCGGGCCGCGGGGCGCGACGCCATGCGCGCCGAGGCCGCGACGCACACGCATCGAGCCAAGCCCGCTCAATCGCTCCTCGCGGCCGTGCCGGCCCCGCCCGTGGACCTCACCGAGATCGCGGTGCTGGGTCCCCTCGCGCTCGCGCGCAACGGCGAGCCCGTCACCGATGGCGCCCTGAGACGCGAACGGGTGCGGGCGTTGCTCGCGTTCCTCGTTGGCCACCGCACGACCAGCCGGGCGGCCATCATCGCCGGGCTCTGGCCCGACCTGGACGAACGAGCCGCCGCCAACAACCTGCGGGTCACGATGACGTATCTGCTCGGGGTGCTGGAGCCCTGGCGCTCGGCGCGCGAGTCCCCCTACCTCGTCCGCGTCGACGGCCAGGCCGTCACGCTCGTCACCAGCGAGTGGCTGCGGATCGACGTCGACCGGTTCGACGAGCACGTGGCAAGCGCGGCGCGGACCGAGGCCGACGGCACACCGTCACTGGCGCTCGAGCACAACCTGGCCGCCGTCGCGCTCTACCGGGGCGAGGCGCACGAGGGCGTCGCCGATGCCGACTGGATCGCGCTCGAGCGCGAGCACTTTCGCAGCCGCTTCGTGGCCGCGGCGACCCGGGCCGGCGAGCTCCTGGTCGGCCGGGGCGACGTGGACGAGGCGGAGCGCATGGCCCGGCGTGCGGTCGAGGTCGACCCGTGGGCCGAGGACGCCTATGCCGTGCTGGTCTCCGTCGCGCTGGCCCGAGGCGACCGATCGGCCGCCCGCCGCACCCTCGAGCGGGGGCTGGCCGCCATGGCCGAGCTCGGGGTCGAGCCGTCCGAGGAGACCCGCCGCCTGGGTCGCCGTGTCCGGGGCGGAGGGGCCGAGACGGGTCGTACCGCGGTCTGACGCCGGGACACGGCCTCCACCCGGCGGACGAGCCCACGAAGCGACCCAGCGGTGATGTGCCGGGGACCTCGGGATCGACGCCGTCCTCAGCCTCATGTGGTGCCATCGACATGGCATGGTCCGAGAACTGGGTCAAGGGCTCGGCACCGGCGTTGCCGTCGCAGTCACGGCCGTCGTGCTCATGGGCGTCGGCGGCCTCTTCGGGACCGACTGGGAGAGGCGGCAGGTCGAGCGCTACCTCCAACAGCACGGCCGGTGATGCCGCTGTCGCGGTTTTGCCGCACCGACTCGACGGTGTAGGCGTTGGCGATGGCCGTGGATGCGCTCGACCGTAGGATCCCGGCGATGCCGCCATCCTCCGAGGAGACCCGCCGGAAGCTGATCGACGCCGCGGCGCGGGGCTTTGCCGACGACGGGGTGTTCACGGCGTCGCTCCTCGACATCACCCGCCGGGCGGGCCAGCGCAACCGGGGGGCGCTGCACTACCACTTCGGGTCGCGCGACGGGGTGCTGTGCGCCGTGCTGGACCGCCACGTCGACTTCCTCCATCGGCGTGAGGGCGAGCTGCTGGAGGTGGCCCGCCGGTCGGGCGACGACGATGTGCGCTCGGTGGTGGAGGCCATCGTCCGCCCTGCCGTGGAGCTGGCCGAGACCGGGTGGCGCGGGCGTTGCTTCCTCGTGATCCTGGCTCAGCTGGTGGAGGAGGACCAGGCCTCGCTGGCGCCCGAGGTGCAGGAGGTGCTGTCGCGCACCGGCGGTTACGAGGTCTACGCCCTGTTGGCCGAGCGCATGACGCCGGTGGCCGACGACGTCGCCACCGAACGGATCTCGCTCGTCACCACCTTCATCCTGCGCGCGGTGGCCGACCGGGCCCGCGCCCGCAAGCGCACCACCCGCGGCGGTCGACGCCAGCTCGACCTCGACGGCTTCACCGCCAACCTCATCGCCCTCGTCACCGCCATGGTCACCGCTCCCGCGTGACGGCGTCCGCCCTCGTGATCGTTGACATAAGGAGCCCTCTTTAGTTACGGTCACGCCAGGGGAACGGCGAGCGTAGGGGGACGGTCGTGCAGGCAGTTCGGGTCGTCCGTCACGGGCGACCGACCGAGGCCATCGAGCTGGACGACGTCGAGGTGCCCGAGCCGGGGCCGGGCCAGGTGAGGGTGGCGGTCAGCGCCGCGTCGCTGAACTTCGGCGACATCGCCCGCTGCCGTGGCGGCGTGGCGGCCGTGATGGCCGAGCCCCCGTTCACGCTGGGCATGGACGTGGCCGGCACGGTCGACGCGGTGGGTGACGGCGCCGATGCGACCGTCGGTCAGCGGGTGGTGGGCATCGCCGCCCAGTCGCTCGGCGGGATGGCCGAGTACGCGCTGTGCGGTGCCGTGTTCGAGGCGCCGCCGGAGCTCGACGACGTGCAGGCCGCGGCGTTCACCCTGCCGTTCCACCTCGGCTGGCTGGCCCTGCACGAGCGGGCCCAGCTGCAGGCCGGCGAGACCGTGCTGGTGCGGGCCGGGGCCAGCGCCGTCGGCACCGCCGCCATCCAGCTCGCCGTCGCCGCCGGGGCCCACGTGCTCGCCGTGGCCGGCGGGCCCGACAAGGCGAGGCTGTGCCTCGAGCTCGGCGCCGAGCGGGCGATCGACCACACGGCCGACGACGTGTTCGACGTCGTCATGGACCACACGGGCGGCCACGGTGCCGACGTGATCTACGACCCCATCGGCGGCGAGCAGACCGAGGCCATGTGGACGTGTGCGGCGCTCGGGGGGCGCTACCTGCCGGTGGGCTTCAACGACGATCCCGAGTCGGGGCTCACCGGCCGCCCGCTGCGCAAGGTGTCGATGGCGAACGTGTCGGTGGTCGGCGTGATCCTCGCCTACCTCGATGCCCCGCTCGAGTTCCGCCGCTTCGGCATCAACCCGTTCCGCCCCGAGACCGGTCGGCGGGTCCACGCGGCCCTGCTCGAGCTGGTGGCCAGCGGGGCGATCCGCCCCACCATCGGCCGTCGCATCGGCCTCGCCGACGTCGCCTCCGCCCTCGAGGACCACGAGGCCCGGCGCACGTCGGGCCGCACGGTCGTCGACCTCTCACGCTCGTAGGGCAGGCATGAGCGCACTCGACGTCGACGCCGAGGCCCTGCTGGCCGAGGCGATGGCGGCCACTCGCCTCGACGACCCCGGGCCCGACGACTTCCGCGAGGGCCTCGAGACGTACGTGGCGTCTGTCGAGGCCGAGGCGCAGCTGAGCGAGCTGGGCGGCCTCGCCATCCATTCGACGATCGTGGCCGCGCTGGCCAACCGGCTGCGCGTGGCCGACTGGGTCAAGACGCACCCCGAGGTGGCCGACGAGCGGATCGAGGCGCCGGTGGTGGTGATCGGCATGTTCCGCGCCGGCACCACGTTCCTCAGCAACCTGCTCGACCAGGACCGGGCGAACCGGCCGCTCCTACGCTGGGAGTCGGCCGACAGCGCGCCGCCCCCGTCCCCCGCCGACCACCGGGTCGGGCCCCGGGTCGACGAGGCACGGGCCGCCGGCGAGATGCTGGAGGCGCTCAACCCGGCCGTCCGGGCGATCCACCACGAGGAGGCCGACGGCCCCACCGAGTGCATCGCGGTGATGAGCCAGGACTTCAAGAGCCTGTCGTGGGAGGCCATCGCCAACGTGCCCACCTACGGTGCCTGGCTCCGGGCCGCCGACCAGCGATCGGCCTACGAGTACCACCGCACCGTGCTCCAGGTCCTCCAGAGCGCCGGCGTCCGCGGTCGGTGGACGCTCAAGAGCCCCCACCACGCCCTGGCCCTCGACGCCCTCACCGCCGTCTACCCCGACGCCCGCCTGGTCCTGCTGCACCGCGACCCTGTGGTGCTGTCAGCGTCGGTGTGCAGCCTCATCTCGACCCTGTCGGGCACGTTCACCGATGCCGACCACCAGCGCTACATCGCCGACCACTGGACGTCGATGCTCGAGGAGTCGGTGACCCGCATCGGCGCCTTCCGGGACAGCCACCCCGAGCACCCGATCACCGACGTGCGCTACGCCGACCTCGTCGGCGACCCGATCGACGCGATGGGGTCCCTCTACGACGCCCTCGGCGAGGAGCTCGCGGGCCCGGCCCACGACGCCATGGCCCGCTACGTCGAGACCCACCCCAAGGGCACCTTCGGCACCCACGGGTACGACCTCGCCTCCTACGGCCTCGACGCCGCCGAGCTCACCGAACGCTTCGCCGCCTACACCGCGCGCTACGACATCCCGGCCGAGTCCCTCCGCACCTGAACCCGCTGGCCTCGGCGGGGGTCAGTCGGGGCGGGCGGCGGCGTCGACGGCGCGCTGCTGGTCGTAGGACTGGCGGAGGAGCCAGAAGCGGAGGAACTGGGCCAGCGAGTAGCGCAGGAACACGAAGCCGCCGACCACGCTCGTGGCCACACCGACCAGGGCCAGCGCCTCGAAGGAGTTCGAGTTGAGGACGTCGACGTTGGTGCCGGGGGTGGCGGCCACGTCGAGCGAGGCCGCGTAGGCCCCCAGCGCCAGGACGATGCCGCCCACCATGAGCACGACGCCCGCCACCTGGAGGACGTGTTCGGTGCGGGTCCGGCCGGTCTTGAGCTTCATGTCGGCGACCTCGGCGGTGAACCGGATCATGCGATCGCTGGTCCCCGTCTCGGTCTCGGCGGTGGTGAGGCCGGCGGTTGGGGTGGTGTTCGTGTCGGTCATGGTCGCGCCCCTCGAGCGCCCAGGTATGCGGTAGAGAGCTCGGCTTCGATGTCGGCGGGCGTGCCCACCGTGGTGACCCGACCGTGCACCACGATGGCGGCCCGGTCGGCCACGCCCAGGACGGCCCGGGCGAACTGCTCGACCACGAGGATCGAGACCCCGTCGGCGGCCAGCTGGGCCACGAGCTCGTAGAGCTCGCCGACGACGATCGGCGCCAGCCCCATCGACAGCTCGTCGAGGAGGAGCACCGCCGGGTCGGTGGCCAGGGCCCGGGCCATGGCCAGCATCTGTTGCTCGCCGCCCGACAGGGAGCCGGCGAGCTGCGTGCGCCGCTCGCCGAGCCGGGGGAACCGTGCGTAGGCGATCTCCTCGATGTCACGCACCGGGACGCCCCGGTGCGAGTCCATCCACAGGTTCTCGCGCACGGACAGGTTCGGGAACACGCCCCGGCCCTCGGGCACGAGGCAGAGCCCGAGCCGGGCCAGGACGTCAGGGGCCGCGCCGTTGACGACGCGCCCGGCCAGGACCACCTCGCCGGCGGTGGCCTGCACCTGGCCGGCCACCACCCGCAGCGCCGTCGACTTGCCGGCACCGTTCGGGCCGAGCAGCGCCACGACCTCGCCCGGTGCGACGACGAGGTCGAACCCGTGCAGGACCTCGATCGAGCCGTAGGTCGCCCGGACGCCCCGCAGCTCCAGCGCGGGCACGGTCACGGGCGCGGACGCGTCGGCCCCCCACGCTCGTCCACGGTCGGCGGCGGTCATGCGCCCGGGGCGCCGAGGTAGGCCGCGAGGACGCGCCCGTCGGCCCGCACCTCGTCGGGCGAGCCGTGGGCGATGACCTGGCCGAAGTCGAGGACGTGGACGTGGTCGCAAACCTCCATCACCAAGTTCATGTCGTGCTCGACCAGCAGGACCGTGACGCCCTCGTCGTCGACCAGCCGTCGCAGCAGCACACCGAACGCCTCGGTCTCCGGCTCGGTCTGCCCCGAGGCCGGTTCGTCGAGCAGCACCAGCCGGGGCCCGGCGATCAGCGCCCGCCCCAACTCCACCAGGCGAGCGGTGCCCGTGGGGACCTCGCCCGCGTCGACGTCGGCGACGGCACGGAGGCCGAGCAGGTCGAGCAACCGCTCGGCCTCCCGGTCCACGTCGACCCGTCCCCCGCCCAGCCCGAGCAGTCGCCACCGGTTGCGGATCTCGCCGGCCACCCGCACGTTGTCACGCACGGTCAGGTCGCCGAACAGCTCCAATCGCTGGAACGTGCGGCCGATGCCCCGGCGGGCGCGGTGGTGGGTGTCGAGGCGGCTGATGTCGACCCCGTCGACGCGCACCCGTCCCCGGGTGGGGCGCTGGAGCCCGGTCACCACGTTGAACAATGTGGTCTTGCCCGCACCGTTCGGCCCGATGAGGCCGACCACGTCGCCGGCCGGCACCACCAGGTCGACGTCGGTCAGGACCTGGTTGGCCCCGAACCGCACGGTGACCTCGTCGAGCGCCAGGAGGGGGTGGCGGCTCACCAGCCCCGCTCCCCCAGGTCGAGCACCCGCTCCATCTCCCGACGGTCGTCGTCACCGAAGGGGCGGGCGATGCCCACCAGCTCGAGCGGCACGCCGTCGGCCGCGGGCGACGAGCGGGACGCGAGGGGCGGCCGCCCGTAGGCCTCGGGCCGGAGCAGCGCCGCCGCCCGAGGCGCGGCCCAGGCGAGCGCGATCGTGACCAACGCGAACGTCCAGTTGCCGATCGTCCCCCGCACGGCCAGGGCCCACAGGACCACCTCGGCCGCCACCCAGGCGGCCAGAACCGGCCTCGCCGAGCGGAACAACGGCCGGTGGTCGGCGAAGAGGTCACTGAGAAATCCGCTGGGGTTGCGCCCGAGCCCGATGCCGATCAGGGCCGGCAGCACGGCCGTGAACTGCGCCAGCCACCGCAGGGACCCATCGAACGCCTCGTGGTCCTCGCCGACCGACACCAGCACGTTCTGGAGCACCACGAAGGCGGCGCCGTAGAGCAGGCCGGCGGTGAGCCCGCCCGACACGAAGCCGGCGCCGGCCACCACCAGCAGCATCAGCAGCGACATCGACTCGAACAGGCTGAACCGGTCGGCGGTGACCGAGCCGATCTGCTGGGCGTAGAGGCAGCCACCGAGCCCGGCGATGGCGGCCGACAGCATGAACACCGAAAGCTTGAGCCGGACGATGTCCATGCCGAGCGTGGCGCAGGCCGCGGGGCTGTTCTTCATGGCCGTGAGGCGACGGCCGTAGGCGCTGCGGCGGAGGCCCACCAGCAGCAGGCCGACGGCCACGAAGACGGTCGACAGGAGCAGGAGGAAGTTCGCCTCCGGGGTGAAGTCGACCCCGAGGAGCCGGGGCCGGGGCACGGTCAGGTTGCCGTTCGGGAAGATCGGGCTCCACCGCTCCCGCTGGAGCCACCCGTTCGTGGCGGCCAGGGCGATCACGGCGGCCGACACGGCGAGCGACACCGCGCCGGCCCGCAGACCCCGGGACCGGGCCACCGACCACGTGACCAACGCACCGAGCCCCACCAACACGACGAGCGTCGCCGGGTAGATCCGCCGGGATTCGGCGAACTCCTTGAAGACCAGCTGCTCCACGCCGAGCGAGAACGCCGCGGTGGCCAGCGCCAGGTACAGGCCCCGCAGGCGCAGGGCGGGCAGCGCCATGGCCGCCCCCACCAGCGCGCAGACCACCATCGCGATCAGGTACGCCATCGGCCCGGCCCGGTCGGCGGCGTCTCGACCGACGTGGTGGAAGAGCACCGTGCCCCCGATGCCGGCCAGCGCCATGGTGGCCAGGCTGACCTCGCCGGCGTAGCCCACGAGCAGGACCAGCGACAGCAGGATGATCCCGGCCGCCACCGCGTTGCTCACCAGCAGCAGGGGCGACGGCTCGAGGATCCGGGTCAGCCCGAAGGTGATGACGAGGAAGGCGGCGCCGGCGACCACGGCGTCCCGGCCGCTCGGCAGGGCGAAGCGCTCACGGTCGCGCCGCTGCACCGCTCCCCGCAGCCGGTCCTGCGGCAGCACCAACAGCACCACGAACAGCAGGATCATCGGCACCGCCACCCGGAGGTTGCCCCGCCAGTCGAACGACGTGGGCATGAGCCCGGTCGGCCGCTCGAACGCCATGCGGGTGGCCAAGCCCAACACGATCGCGCCGACGAACGTCAGCGGGAGGTTGCGCAAGCGGCCGAACATGGCGGCGGCGAAGGCGTTGATCACCAGCAGGGTGAGCAGCGTGGTGCTGAGCGAGCCGCCGTTGAACGGCGTGATGAGGATCCCGGCCAGCGCCGACAGCGAGACGCCCAGCATCCAGCTCACCAGCGAGGTGCGGTCGGGCCGGCCGCCGGTGAGCTCCAGCAGCGGACGGTCGTCGACCACGGCCCGCATGGCCACGCCGGTGCGGGTCCGGTACAGCAGCAGGCGCAAGCCCAACGCCAGCCCGACGGCCACCGCGACCACGGTCAGGTCGTGCCACAGGAGCACGACGCCGAAGACGGTCACCTGGTGGTCGGCCCCGAAGAAGGGCTGGATGGTGTGGGGCTGGTCGGTCTTCCAGATCCAGTTGGCCAGGCTGATGAGCGCGAGCAGCACCGAGATGGGCACCACCAGCTTCACGATCTCCGACGAGTCGACGATGCCGCCGATCACCGCCTTGTACAGCCCGGCACCGAGCAGCGGCGCGACGACCAGGAGCACGGTGGCCAACGCCAGCGGGGCCGGCCACGGCCCGTCGGGCACCAGCGGCCAGTCACGCGCGGCGTTGTATCGCAGGTCCCAGTAGACGTAGGCGCAGAACATCCCGAGCGCCCCGTGGGCGAAGTTGAAGATGCCCGACGTCGAGTAGGTGACCACCAGCCCGCAGGCCGCGATGGCGAAGATCGCGCCGGTCACGAGGCCGTTGACGAGCAGGTTCACGGTGTGAAGGTGCCGTACTCCGTGGCCACGCGGTCACCGTCGAGCCTCGCCAGGTCCAGCGCGTCGGTGCTCAGGCCGTCGATCAGGTAGTCGTCGCGGCAGTCGAACCCGTCCTCGCCGTCGGCGGGGACCACCTGCTCGAAGCCGTCGCCGTCGAGCTTGAGCAGGATCCCGCAGGTGGCGGCCTGGTTCCCCGCCGGGTTGGTCGGCGAGTGCAGCCCGCCGGCCGTCCACTCGTCCTGCTCGCCGATCTGCTCGAACACGCAGGCGGCGGTCACGTCGGACCCGCAGCCGTCGACGGCGGTGGCCCACAGGAGGAAGGCGGACGTGGCCTGCACGCCCAGGAGCGCCGGGGTGCCACCCGAGCCCTCGACGAGGTCGAGGTACTGCTGCACCGCCGGCACCGAGTCGGCCTGCTCGAACGGCGTGGTGGCGATGCGCACGTACACGTCGTCACCGACCCCGCCGTTCTCGCCGTTCCACTGGGCGAACGCGGCGTCGTACTGGTTGGCGTCGCTGAGCCACGCCTGCGGCTCGAAGCCCACCTGGTCGGCGGCGGCCAGGAAGTTCTCGAAGTTCGGGTTGGGCGAGCCGACCCAGACCACGGCCTCGATGCCGCAGTCCTTCAGGTTGCTGGCGAACGGCTTCCAGTCCGACTCACCGGCGATGTTGTAGATCTGGTCGCAGTCCTGGAACTCCCAGCCGGCCTCGGGGAACGAGGCCTCGTACTTGTCGCGGGTCTCCCGGGTGGCGGGGAACTCGGCGAACACGAACGCCGCGTGCGTCACCGCCTCGGGGAACAGCTCGGCCAGCTGGAAGGCAGCCGAGGCCGGCACCTGGTCGCCCGGGTTCGGCAGCGGCTGCACGATGCCCGGGCCGTGGGCGACGGAGGTGGCCACCGTGTAGCCCGGCACGGACGGCAGCTCGCACTCGATGCGCGCCGTCTCCTGGCCACTGTCGAGCACCCAGCCCTGGCCCACGAGCATGAACACCCCGTCGTTGCAGGCCTGTGTGATGGCCGCACTGACCTCGGTGGCCTTGGCGTCGTAGTAGTTGCCGACGATCGTCTCGGCCGTTGATGCCGCCCTGCTCGTTGCACCACTCGATCATCGGCACCATGGCGTCGGAGAGCTCCTTGTCGAGCCCGGGCGCCGCCGCATAGCCGGCGTCGTCGCCGTAGCCGATCGTGATCGCGTCGTCGGTCACCCCGGTGGCCGTGGCCCCGGCGGCGTCGCCCTCGCCGCACGGCGATGCGAGCGTCCCGAACGCCTCGCCGTCGCCCGCGCCGCCCGCAGCTTCAGTGGTCGTGCTGGCGCCAGGCGCCGCGGCCCCGCTGGCGTCCGACGAGCCGTGGTCGCCGCTGCACGAGGCGGCGACGAGCCCGACCACGGCGAGACACGCGACGGTCGCCGCCCGCCGGCCGCCCCTCGGCCGCCGGGGTGCCAGGCGTCCGGCCGTGGTCGATCGTGGAGCCAGCGGCACGCCACGCGCCCCCGACATCGGCGAACCGGTCCCCTCGACCATGTGCCCTCCGGTTGTTCTGCCCCCTCGGGCGGGCCGTCACGGCCCGTCCGCAGATCCCCTTGCGAGACCCAACCTAAGCACATCTCTCTAAGTCCGCAAGCGCCTTCTTTCACGTCGGCTTGGTCAGAAGTACCCCTCCTTCTTGCGGTCCTCCATCGCCGCCTCGGTGACGCGGTCGTCTGCTCTCGTCGCGCCGCGCTCGGTGAGCCGGGTGGCGGCGATCTCGTCGATCACCTGCTCGACCGTGGCGGCGGCGGACTCGACGGCACCGGTGATGGTGGCGTCGCCGACCGTGCGGTAGCGAACGGTCATGGTCACGACCTCTTCGCCGTCGGCCTGACCGAGGTGCTCGGTGACGGCCAGGAGCATGCCGTCGCGGCGGAACACCGCGCGCTGGTGGGCGTAGTAGATCGACGGGATCTCGACGCCCTCGTCGCCGATGTACTGCCAGATGTCGAGCTCGGTCCAGTTGCTCAACGGAAACACCCGGATGTGCTCGCCAGGCCGGTGGCGGCCGTTGTAGAGGCTCCACAGCTCGGGCCGCTGGTTCCTGGGGTCCCACTGACCGAACTCGTCGCGGAAGCTGTACACCCGCTCCTTCGCCCGGGCCTTCTCCTCGTCGCGGCGGGCGCCGCCCAACGCGGCGTCGAAGCGGTGCTCCTCGATGGCGTCGAGCAGCGTGGTGGTCTGCAACCGGTTGCGGCTGGCGCGGGGGCCCGACTCCTCGGCCACCCGGCCCTGGTCGATGCTCTCCTGCACCGATGCCACCACCAGCTTCACGCCGAGTCGCGCCACCCGGTGGTCGCGGAACTCGATGACCTCGGGGAAGTTGTGGCCGGTGTCGACGTGCATCACCGGGAACGGGATGCGGGCCGGCCAGAACGCCTTCTCGGCCAGGCGCAGCATCACGATGGAGTCCTTGCCGCCCGAGAAGAGCAGCACGGGCCGCTCGAACTCGGCGGCCACCTCGCGGATGATGTGCATCGACTCGGCCTCCAACGCCCGCAGGTGGGAGAGCTCGTAGGTGGTGGTCAACCTGGGGTCCTCCCGCCCGGCGTGGTGGCGCGAGCCCTCCGGATCCACTCGTCGTCGACACAGAGCAGGTCGTACCGCCCCATGTACGACCGACTTCAGCCCCGGTCGCCGCGATCCACCCGACAACCTAAGCACGTCTCTTTAAACTGGCAAGTCAAAGACCTCCGCGAGACCGCTGATGAGCCACTGCTCGTCGTCGGCGACCGGACAGGGGAGCGGCCCACGACAGCTCAGTGCCTCGATCAGCTCGACAGCCGGGCCGGTGAGGCGCAGCGCGTCGGCGGGGGCGTCGCCGGCGCGGACGATCACCGACTCGCCGACCTCCACGACGAAGCGGAAGTCCGGGTTTGTGGCCACGACCGCGATCGCGCCCTGGCGGCTGGCGCCGCCGGCCACCGACAAGGCTGGGCCGAGCGCGGCGCCGTAGACGAGGCAGCCGGCGATCTCGTCGTTCTCCTCGACCGGAATGCACCCGAGCGGCAGAACGATGTCACGCTCGTGGATCCACGAGTCCCACAGCGCGTGCAGCGCGACCGCGCGGAGCGGGACGTGGCCCGGCGGCGCCTCGCCGAGCATCGACCAGCCGTCGTCACCGAGCTCGGCGACAGCGTCGGCGAGCGATTCGTTCGTCTCCACGAAGCGGGCGAGCACGTCGGCGGTCGGCTGCGATCGGCCAGCGTCGACGAGCTCAGCCGGTGACGCCACCGGATCGAACGTGGCGAGGACGCGGGTCGGCTCGCCCGCGAGCGCGGCCCCGATGGAGAAAGCCCAGAACTGGTTGGTGCTGACGAGGTGGACGACCACGTCCTGGACCGACCACCCCTCGCACCGGCTTGCCGTCGCCCACTGCTCATCGTCGAGCCCACCTAGGAGCGACGCGAGCCGCCGCCGCTGCCGCAGCAACGGCGCCCCTGGATCGCCCAGCGCCAGCTCGAGCTGGAAGAACGAGGGCTCGTCGTACCGAGGTATCAGGAGCATGAATCGGAGGGTACCCAGCGGCACCGCGGGCGTAGCCGGGGAGGCGGACCACCCGGTACGAGCCAAGCGACACCCTGCCACGTCACGCGTGTCGCCAAGGGCGCCGAGCCGTGCCCCATACCGCCGAGGGCTTGTCGAGCGATCCCACGCGTTCGGCGACGAGATCCCAGCGCGCGGCGCCGCAGCAAGTCGATCCTGCGGGTCGTCGAAGGAGAAGTTGCCGGGGGCGGCCATCCACGATGCCGTGGTGGCCGCCCCCTGCTCGTGCCTCCCGCAGCGCTCGGGACGCGCAGGCTGCGGGTGGATGAGCCCTAACCGGAGAGGCCGAGCTCCGCGGCCTCGGGCGAGCCCGGCAGAACGCTGGTCGGCGGAATGGCCGGCGGCTGCGGCCTGGCCGGCTCGGGTGACTCGCCCACGAACAGCATCACCTCACCCGGCGCGTCGAGGACCGCGGCGTGGACGTACCAGTCGCCCGGCACCTCGTCGGCCGACGGGGTCAGCGTCTCGGGCGAGTCCGGGCTGAACGCCCGGAACTGCGTTGCCGTCTGACCGCGTTCCTCGAGGACAGCCACGGCGTCCGCAACGCGCATCCCCGTCAGGTCCAGGCCGTCCAGCGCCTCCCCGGGCGCCGTCGCCCCGTTCGATGCGTCGTAGGTCTCGCCCGGCTCGGCCGCGCGGCCGAAGGCGATGTCGACGCGGTTCCCGTAGTCCTCGGGGATCCGGATGCCCACGGGGCATTCGCCGCCTCCCGGCGTCTCGCACTCGCCGGGGGCCTCGATGACCTCGACGGGACGATCGTCCGTGCCGGTGACGTCGGCGTTGGCATCGAGGTAGACCACGGTGCCGACCGCGCTCGGCGAGGCCGGCACCAGCCTCAGGTCGACGTCGAGGCCGTGCTCGGCGAACTCCGCGGCGTAGCGCGCCGGGTCCGCATCCGGGTCGCTGACCCGTGCCACGATGAGGTCGCCCTCGGTCGAGATCTCCAGCGCGTGCGCCTCGGCCGGCCGAGGGCCGGTCGGGGACGACGGCGAGAGCACGATGGCCACCGCGGCGATGCCGGCCGCGACCGGCGCACCGACCAGCACCAGCCGACGGACGGGCCGGCGCCTGCCCGTCGGGGCGAGCCCGCTCGTCGGACCGTGCCCCGTCGCCTGGACCGTCCGCTGCTCGGACATGATCATCGAGCGCAGCTCCCGCGCCGTCGGGCTGGTCGGGTCGTCGGCCCCCGGGGGGGCGACGCGGGGGACAGCTCGCGCACGAGCTGATCGATCCGGTGTTCGTTGGTCACGTTCCTGTTCCTTCCACGATGGGATCCACGGCGGTGCGCCGGGTTCCTTTCACGACCGGCTGCACGGCGGGTTGCCGTGGGGCACCGAGGTGCGGCTCGACATCGATGCCGGCCGCACGCAGGGCGCGTGCGAAGCGGCGGCGGGCACGATGGAGCCGCACGCGGGCCGTGGTGTGCGAGCAGTTCAGGGCCACTGCGATCTCGCGCGTGTCCAGGCCCTCCCACGCTGCCAGGGTGAGGGTCTCGCGATCGGTCTCGGACAGCGTGCGGAAGATCTGTCCGACCTCCGACAGCGTCAGGTCCGACGTTGCCGGCGGGGTGACCCGCACGGTCCCGAGCTCGGCACCCAGCCGGTCGACGAGAGCGTTCCGGCGCCGGGTGCTGCGCCGCTGGTTGGCCATCGCCCGGCGTGCCACCCCGAAGAGCCACGGCCGGGCGTCGGGGTCCGCCGGGACGTCTTCGATCCGCCTCCACGCCGTCAGGAAGGTGTCGGCGACAGCATCCGCCGCGTGCTCGGGCTGGTCCATCCGCCGGAGGGCGTAGTTCAGGATGTCGCCGTAGTGGCGGTCGTAGAGGCGCTCGAACCGGGCCTCGGCATCACCGCCGGGCCGTTCGTCACGCATGGTGGATGGTGTCACGGTGTCACTCCGCCAACCCATAGCCGCGGATCACCGTCTGCTCGACGCTGTTGCCCGCCGAGTCACTGGCCCGCGCCCGCAGCGACACGTAGCCGGCGCCCGCGGGATGGTCCAGGGATGCGACCCAGGTTCCGCCGTCGGCGGTCAGTGGCACCTCCTGCCAGGTCTCGCCGTCGTCGTAGGACGCGTCCACGGTCGGGGTCTCGATCGTGCCGACGGGTGCGCTCGTCCAGTGCTCCACCCGGACGCCGAACCGGTAGGGCTGCCCGGCCGGTGCCCGGCCATCGCCATCCAGATCGAGGTCGTAGCGCACGGCCAGCAGCGGCAGCGGCCCGGGCAGCTCCCCCTCGACGGGCGACGAGGTGAAGTCCCAGGACACGTTCTGCATGGTGGCGAGATCGGACCACGGCACCGACCGCGTGAACTCGGTGACGAGCCGGTAGCTGGCAGCCTCGCCACCGACCGTGAAGTCGCCCATGCCGGGCTGGTCGGAGACGCCCACCTTCTGCCCGTCGCGGACGAGCAGCGTCCACCCCGACGTGCCGGCCATCGGCCAGCCCGGCGTGGCCTGTCCCCAGTGGCTGGCCCCGCCATCGACCAGCAGCGGGATGCGGAAGACGAGCTGGTCACCCTCACGACGCGCGGGGCCGAACCACTCGGCTACGTCGGGCGGCAACGTCGGCTTCGGCCAGGCCAGGCCGGGGCCGAGCGGCGCTGTGTGCCACGCCTCGGTGTAGCTGCCCGCGGCGGGGAACGTCTGGCCGGAGTGGAAGTAGTCGGCATCGTCTGGTCCGCCGAAGTCGCAATCCGGGCCGGTGTACGCGAGGCCCAATCCCCAGGTCTGCGGTCCAGGGGTGAAGTAGCTCGTGTGCGACCCCGGGGAGGCGCCGGTCACCGTGGGCCATCCCATCCCCACCGCCTCCCCCGGAAGCAGGGTGTTCGGGGTGAACGCCGCGCAGCCCGGCCGGCCCTGAGCCGCCACCGTCGAGACGAGCTCGGCCAGCCTGCTGGAGCGGTGACGGTACGACGGACGGTGCGGGACACGCCCGAGCGTCGAGTCGATCAGGTGGTACGAGTACGGACTGGTTTCCGCGCCCGCCTGCGTGAGGGCGGAGTACACGTGCAGCGCGGCGCCGGGGACGCGCTCGGTCGGCGTGACGTAGTTGAGGCCGGAGGGATCCAGGTCGAAGGCGTACCAGGGATGGAACACATCGCCCCAGGGATCGGTCCCGGGCCCCGGCTGGCTGAACAGCACGGTGCCGCCCGACAGCGCCGCGTCCTCCCTGTCGACGCTCACCTGGATCGGCCGGCGGGCTCGGCTGGCATCGAGCACCACGGTGCCGTCACCGCTCACCTCGACCACGGGATCGACCGCCAGCGTCCTCGACACCCGCCCGTCCGCCTCCGGTGTGAGCACGAACGACGCAACGCTGTAGGTCCCGTGTGGCACCTTCACGGTCGCGGCCCCGTCCACGAGCGCGGTCGTGTAGTCGCTCATGTCCTCGACATCGAGGATGAGCACATAGCTCGACTGCTCGGCCGAGGGCACCGTTCCCGCACGGTCGAGCACCTGGATGTCGAGCTGAGCCGTGGCCGACACCCCGTCCGCCGCCCGCGCGGGGGCGCCGGTCGAATGGCTGAACGGCCCGTCCGCGTCGACGTCACCCGTGGGTGGCGGCGGGCCACCCGGCGGCGGCTCGGCCACCGCCGGACTCGACATGGTGGTCAACAGCATCGTCACGGCTGCTATCGGAACGGCGGCTTTCGACAGGATCATGACTCTCCTCGGGATGGGACCGTCCCCCGTGGCATGTCCGCGTGCTCGCCGCTGTTTCACATCGACGCTCCCGCCGACGGCCCCTCGCGGCCGCGCACGTCTGAGGCCCGCGCCCCGCCTCGTCGAGGACCTTCTGGCCGGACTACGACGACGTCCTCGCCGAGGTTCTCGTGGCCCCCGAGCAGGTGCGGCATCCCGGTCCCCCGGTGCACGAGGCGCTCCAAGCGGTGTTCACCCCGGAGCGGCTCGAGGCCCGGCTGACCACATTCCGCAAGAATGCCGACGACAGTGCCGTGTACCAGCCGCTCGGTGCTGGGCCGAGGCGCCGGGTAGCGTCTGGAACATGCGTATCGGGATCGGTGGCGGAGGCGGCACGATCGACGGCGCGGTGGACAGCGTCCGGCAGGCCAAGGACGCTGGCTACAGCTCGGCGTGGTTCAGCAACATCTTCGGCCTCGACGGCATGACCGCGTGCGCCATCGCCGGTCGGGAGGTTCCCGACATCACGCTCGGCACGTTCGTGGTGCCCACCTACAGCCGACATCCCCTCTACATGGCGCAGCAGGCGATGACAACCCAGGCGGCCACCGGTGGCCGGTTCATCCTCGGCATCGGACTCAGCCACCAGATCGTGATCGAGGGGATCCTCGGCCTCTCCTTCGACAAGCCTGCCCGCCACATGCGCGAGTACCTCGAGGTGCTCATGCCGATCCTGGACCAGGGCACCGTCGAGCACTCGGGCGAGGTGTACCGGGTGAACAACGCGTTCGGCCCGCTGGAGCGCATGGGCACCACTCCGCCGAAGGTGGTCGTCGCTGCCCTCGGCCCGGTGATGCTCAAGCTCGCCGGACGGCTCACCGACGGCACCGCCACCTGGATGACCGGTCCGCACACGATCGCCGACCACATCGCGCCGACGATCCGCGAGGCGGCCAACGAGGCTGGCCGATCGGCGCCGCTGGTGATCGCCGGCGTCCCGGTGTCCGTGACCGACGATCCCTCCGCGGCTCGCGCCGACGCCGAGGAGGTGTTCGCCATCTACGGGACGCTGCCGTCGTACCGAGCCATGCTCGACCGCGAGGGGGCGGCGGGCCCGGGCGACATCGCGCTCGTCGGCGACGAAGACACCGTGCGCAAGGGCATCGCCCTCTACGCCGACGCCGGCGTGACCGATCTCAACGTCGCGCCATTCGGCGATCTGGAGCGCACCACGGCACTCATCCAGTCGCTCCTCTCTACCTGACCCTCTGCCCACCTGACGACAGGACGTCGAGCTGGCGACTCTCTGATCCTCGAGCGAGTGGCGGCGGTGTTGTAGAGGGCGTCGATCTGTTCGCACACGGAGGCGTAGTCGTCGGCGACGACGCGGTCGGCGATGCGGGCGTAGACGAGGGTCGTCTCGAGTGAGCGGTAGCCGAGCAGCGCGGCGATCGCTTCGAGGCGCATCCCTCGGCTGATCGCTTCGGTGGCGAGGGTGTGTCGGAGCTGGTGGGGGTGGACGTGTCCGATGCCGGCGTTGATGCCGACGCGAGCCACGATGCGGTACACGGCGGCGAGCTCGCAGAGTTCGGTGGCGCGCAGGCCGGTGCGGGCGAGCATCTCGGCCACGAGCCGGTAACGCAGGAGAGGATGCGCGCGGGCGGCGGCCATGGACTTGTCGGCCCTCGGCCGTGTGTCGTTCTGGGCGCTCGTGGCCCCCATCGTGTTCGGCATCATCGCGATGTTCGTACGGATACCCAACGGCTCACTCATCTGCGCCATCACTGGGCTGGTAATCTCCGCGGGACTCAGCCCTGGTCGACGTCCAAAGGCTGCGCGCGACAAGCGACGCGGTTGCCGCCCCGCTGCTGGCGGCACCGATCCTTCTTGATGGCCTCAACGCATTCCTCTTCATCCTGAACATCTTCGACAGGCGCAGGTGACGGGCGGCCCCACGGGGTTCGATACGAAGGGAGCTCAATGTCGACCTCAGAGCCCCAGCACCTCAACAACCATCAACGTGACACTCTCCTCCAGATCTTTCAGCATCCGACGAGCCACAACATCGAGTGGCAGGCTGTGTTGTCATTGCTGGAAGCTGCCGGGTCGGTCGAACTGCGCCACGACGGCAAGTACCTTGTCCACGTCGGCGGCCAGAACGAGGTCCTGACCCGCCCGAAGCACAAGGACATCGACGTCCAACAGGTTGTCGACCTGCGCCGGATGCTGACCGGTGCTGGATATGGCACGGTGGTCGAGGAGCTGGAGGCCAAGGGCAAGGAGGTCTGAGACCGTGGTCGACGACGTCGACCCCGTCCAGGACAAGAACGTTGTCGCCGTCATCGACCTCCGCCCACACCACGATCTACCTCACTGGTGCGCTGCCCGGCGAAAGGACTCGTAATCCAGGCGCGGGCGACGAACATGAGCCGCCGGCGATACGACGAGCCCTTCCTGTTCGGTAGCGGTAGAAACAGGCCACGGTGCACGACCCTCGCGCGATGGTGGCCCGGGCCCGGCCCAGGGACTCGAGGTGGCGGGCGAAGCACTCGATGTCGGCGCGGCGCGCCCCGAACACCGCCACGCGGTGTTCGGTGCACCAGGCGACGTACTGGCGCAGGTCCAGCGTGTAGGCGTCACGGGTGAGACCGCTGTAGCCGGCCAGGAACCCGGCCAGCGCCAACTGCTCGTTCGTGCTGAACAGCTCGTCTCGCGTCGCGAGCGCGGTGCTTGTCGAGACGCGAACATCCATGGCGGAACCTCCACGCGTCGAGCCGAGGCTCCAGTGGCCGGGACCGGTCAAGCAGCCCCAGCAGCGATCGGAGCAGCCGACCGTACGACTGGTCAGCGAGATCGCTCCATCAGGGCATTACGTGCGGGTTGCAGGATCAGCCGCCATCGACCCGAGAGAGGTGCGTGTCGGCGCGGCCGGCGTAACAGATCGATGCCGAATCGGGCGCGCTCCGATGACCACGCTTCGCTGTCGGCTGTCAGCTACCCGTTCGCCGCCGCGTCTTCGAGGACCCGGGTGAGCGTGTCAGGCATGGAGAGAAATGGCGAGTGACTCGCCGTCAACTCGGCCACGCGACTGGCGTTCCCTGCCATCTGCCGTTGGTGCCAGGGCGGGATGGTGCGGTCCTCGGTGCACACGACGTACGTCGTCGGCTTGGATGCCCAAGCGAGATGACGGGGTACTTGCGTAAACGACGCTGTCGGCTGGTGACCCAACCGTTCGAGCGACCACTGCTGCACCGGCGAATCACAGTCTCCGTAGAGGGCGCTCACGACACCGTCACCTTCCAGGTAGATAGCGGACTCGTCGTCGGTGAATCGCACGCACCCGAGTAGATCGGACTCCGCCGCACCCTCAGGTCGGCGTTGCCCACGCCAGGCGTCCATCAGCGACTGGCCGGCCGTTGGCATGAAGGCACAGACATACACCAACGCCGCCACGGCCTCACGGGAGCCGGCGTCGGTGATCACCATCCCACCGTAGCTATGACCGACGAGCAGGGTCGGCTCGCCGATCACATCGAGGCGCGATGCCACTGCATCCGCATCTCGGTGGAGGTCGCCGAACGGCTCTGGTGAATCGCCATGGCCGGGAAGGTCCATGGCCTCCGGCCTGTAGCCGCTGGACCGCAGCCGCTCCAGCACACGATCCCAGCACCACGCCCCGTGCCACGCCCCG
Organism: uncultured Acidimicrobiales bacterium; assembly: GCA_963735395.1. Lineage (GTDB taxonomy): Bacteria > Actinomycetota > Acidimicrobiia > Acidimicrobiales > VFJN01 > ZC4RG19. The sequence goes on from CAVTKV010000009.1 coordinate 555,160, forward strand.
TGCACCAGCAGCACGCGAGAGATCGCCACCGCCGACGATGCTACGCCGCGCCTGGTGGGAGAGCAGGTGCCGTCCAGATCGACGGATCGGCGCCTGACTCAATGGTGCTTCCGTAGCGCCAGAGGGTCGCGCCGTGCTGCGCCCGCCGGTGCGCCCGCTACGGCACCTTGGGGACTCCCGGCCCTTGTTCGCAGGCGCCCGGCCGGCATGCTCGCCGTCCGGTACGCTCGAATCGCCGTTCGGATCCAAGCCCGAGGGTTGCCGGTGATTATTCAGCTCGTTCGATTCGCTTCGCGCCTCACCTACGACGAGGTGATGGAGAGGTTCGAGGCTCGATCCGATCAGTACCGCGAGGTTCCCGGGCTGCTGCAGAAGTACTACGTCCACTACCCGGAGACCGACGAGTACGGCGGCGTGTACGTCTGGGACTCGGACGACTCGTTGCAGAAGTGGCGCGAGACCAACCTCTCAGGCACTCTGGCTGGCACCTACCAGATCAAGGATGAACCTCATCGCGAGTTGCTCGACGTGATGGTCGTGCTCCACGCCGATCGACGCCCGCTCTGAACGGGCTACTACGCGCCCGTGGCGCGGTCTGCCAGCAGAATTTGGCGAATGCCCGTACCGCGGGGGGTCATCGATGCGCCGCTCGTTGTCGAGCAGGGCCCCCGGTCCGCCGGGATAGCGGAAGGCGAAACCGGGAGGCGCGACAGATCGACGGTTCTCGTGCGGGAGGCGAAGCATCTCCGATTCGATCAACCCGACCCGAGGAGCGATCCGCGGCGATACTGATCTGCCGATCTCGCGCACTCTGCGGATCCGCGGAACGCGCCAGAACGTGAGCACAGCTCACCCGCGCCAGAACGTCGAGCCGTCGCGCCGTGGAGACTGCGCACAGAACGGCGCGTCTGACGCTGGTCCGCTGGCTGGGTCGACGACGGGTTGTAGCTGGTGGGGTTGTTCGGCTGTGCCTTCACGGTGTTTTCATGGTCGGTTTCGGATGCTGGCGGCATGCCTGTGGAGCCGAGTCGCCGGAACGCTGCCCATCTCTTGCGCCGGGCGGCGTGGGGTGGGACCGAGGCCGAGATCGACCTGGTGACCCGGGAGGGCATCGAGGCCGGTGTGGACCGGTTGCTCGATGTGTCGGCGGCGCCGCCTGTCGGCGAGCCGGGCCGGTCGAGGGGTGAGGAGCCCTACCCGGATGTAGCGCTGTGGCTGTGGTTGGTCCATCTCGCTGTCGCCTCGCCGACGCCGGCGCTAGAGCGCCTGCTGTGGTTCTGGCACGGCCACTTCGCGACCAGCCTCGAGAAGGTGGAGTTCCCCGACCTGCTCCACCGGCAGTGGGTGACCCTTCGCCGGCTGGCCATGGGCCGGCTCGACGACCTGCTGGTGGCCATGACCCATGACACGGCCATGAACGTGTGGCTCGACCTGCACACCTCGGTGGTGGGCCGACCGAACGAGAACTACGCGCGTGAGCTGCTCGAGCTGTTCTCGATGGGTGCGGGCAACGGCTACACGCAGCGCGACGTGGTGGAGGCGGCGAGGGCTCTGACGGGCTACGGCCTGCGCTATGACCCCCGCGCCGATCGACCGGTGGGCGTTCGGCTCGACGGAGGCTTGCACGACTACGGGCCCAAGACGTTCCTGGGGCAGCGGGGCAACTTCGACGTCGACGACATCGTGGGCATCGTCGTCGAGCGGCCCGAGTGCCACCGCTTCGTGGCCGGCCGGCTCTGGTCGCGCTACGCGGGCACCGAGCCACCCCGCGGCGTGCTCGACGAGCTGGCGGGGGCGCTGGCAGCGCGGCTGCGCATCGACGACGTCCTCCGAGCCCTGTTGACCCACCCCCGGTTCTATGCCGACGAGGTGCGCTCCGGGCTCGTCAGCCAGCCCGTCGAGGTCCTGATCCGGACCGTGCGTGGGTTCGAGATCCCCACGATCGACATCGAGGGCCGGACTTTCGACGAGATCGAGGAGTCACTCGGCGACGAGCACGTCGCCTTCCAGCTCATCGACTGGTTCGAGGGCATGGGCCAGTGGCCGGGCTACCCGCCCAACGTCGGTGGTTGGCCGCACAACCGGGCGTGGCTCGGCTCGAACCGGGCCGCGGGGCGGCTGCTGGTCGGCGGGGAGATCGGCCGCTATCTGGCCGAGGCGGACACGCCGGTCGGCGACGAGCTCCGCCGGGCCGCGGCGGGCGGCGACGAGCTGACCGCGGTCCTGTTCCGTCGCTTCGGTGTCGTCGAGTGGTCGGAGGAGACCGCCGCCGCCGTCGCCGCCGCGGCGAACGGACCCGATCGGGCACCCGCCCTGGCTGCGGCGTTCGCCGTGGCTTTCACGTCCCCGGAGGTAACGCTCGCATGACCCACCCACCGACGCCCGGGCCCCTGCCCGACGGCGCACCAACCTCACCCAGCCGCCGGCGCTTCTTGGGACTGGCCGCGTCCGGCATCGCGCTGGGCACGGCGGCCGCCACCGCCGGCCCCGGTGCCCTCGATCGCCTGGCCAGGACCTTGCGGGGTGAGGACACGGGCTACGAGTCGGCATCGGGTTCCGACCCCGGGCTGGTCCTCGTGACGGTGCAGCTCGGTGGTGGCCTCGACTTCCTCGACATGGTCGTCCCCCTCGACTCTCGCCGCTACCGGGCGTTGCGGGGCCGGGCCGCCATCGGCGGCGACCAGACCGTGCCGATCGACGACGGCTACGGCCTGTTCTCGCTTCCCTACCTCGCGGAGCGGTGGCACGCCGGTGACGTGGCCATCGTGCACGGTGTGGGCCACCCGGAGTCGAGCCTCTCGCACTTCGTCGACACGGCGATGTGGGAACGAGGATCGAACGACCCGGCGATGTCCACCGGTTGGCTGGGCCGGGCCCTCGACCGCTTCGGAGGACGAGACGTCGACCCGCTGGTCGCCGTCGGCGTCGGGGACCTCAGCCCTGCGCTGCGGGCGTCGGGCTGGGATCCGGTGGCGGTGCCCGACGACGGGGTCCTGCCGTGGACTGCGGGGTTCGTGGAGGACAACCCCGACCTGGTCCGGGCTTACGGTCGGCTGTTCGGCTCCGCCGGGCCCACGACGCCCAGGGGCACCTCCGCCGGGGGCATGTCCGGGAGGGGACGGCAGGAACTGGCCGAGCAGGTGCGGGCGAGCCAGTCACTGGTCCGGGCCGTGGGCGAGCAACTGGACGGCGCCGTGGGGCTCGAGCGGCTGGCGGCGTCGGACGAGGAGATCGGCAACGCCGAGGACGCAGCGGACGACGGCGAGGCTCCCGGTGGCGGCACGGGACGGGTGGGGCACCGGCTGTCGGTGGTGGCCGACCTGATCGCCGGTGGCCTGCCGTCACGGGCCTACCACGTCCTCCACGACGGGTTCGACACCCACGCCCAGCAGGCGACCTCTCTCCCGGTCCTGCTCGGTCAGCTCGACGGGGCTCTGCGGGACTTCCACGCCGCGCTCGGGCCGGCGGCAGAACGGGTGGTGGTCGCCACCTGGACCGAGTTCGGCCGCCGCCCGGAGTGGAACGGCAGCGGCACCGACCACGGCACCGCCGGCACCCAGCTCGTGATCGGGTCGGTGGTGCGGGGCGGCCACCACGGCGAGCCGGTCTCGCTCGACCGGTTCGACCGTGACGGCAACTTCCTCGTCACCACCGACTACCGCGACTACCTCGGCGGGCTCGTCCAGGGCACCCTGGCCGTCGACGGCTCGGCCGTGGTCCCCGGCGGCACCGGGCCCCTGGAGCTGGTCCGATGACCGCGCGGCCGGTCCTCGCCGTCGTGGCCGCCGGCCTGGTCGCCGCAGCGTGCGCGCAAAGCTCGTCCGACGACGCCGCGCCCGCCGATCAGGACGCGACGCACCCGCCGGCCACCGATACCAGCGACAACACCGACGCGACCGGCGCCGACGACGCCGAGGGGATGTGTCGCGCGGAGCTCGCCGAGCTGGACCGGCGGGACGAGGCGGGCATGATCGACTGGGAAGCGTTCGAGGACCCTGAGGAGGAGCCGACCGAGCGGGAGCTGGAGTCGGTGACGATCACCGGCGATCCGTTCACCGGCGACGTGCTGGCGGACGGAGAGCGGCCGACGTTCCCCGACTTCCCCGATCGGCTCGACGTCGCCGGCCTGAGCGACGTGGAGCTCGTCGAGGCGGTCGACATCTGCTATGAGGTCGGGCTGCTGGCCGACGACGAACCGACCGACGACGAGGCGGGGTGACGATTGCGCGTCCTGGTGATCGAGGACGACGGCGACATCCGGGAGGCGGTCGAACGCGGCCTGCGAGCCGCCGGGTTCGCCGTCGACACCGTCGCCGACCTGCCCGACGCGGCGTTGGCCGGCGACGTGAACGACTACGACGCCGTGGTCGCCGACCGGATGCTGCCCGGCGGCGACTCCCTCGACCTGGTGGCCGACCTCCGGGCGGGCGGCGACACGACGCCGGTGCTGTTCCTGACCGCGCGCGACGCCGTGGCGGACCGGGTCGACGGCTTCGAGATCGGCGGCGACGACTACCTGGTCAAACCGTTCGCACTCGAGGAGCTGGTCGCCCGGGTGCGGTCGCTGTGCCGGCGCCGCGACCGCCGGGCGCCGGTGACCGTCGTGGTCGGCGACCTCGAGATCGATCGGGCCCGGGCCGAGGTCCGGCGCCAGGGCGTGCTCCTGCCGCTCACCACCAAGGAGCGCTGCGTCCTGGGCTTCCTCGCCGACAACGTCGGCGTGGTCGTGTCTCGCAGCGATCTCATCGAGCACTGCTGGGACGAGGTCCACGACCCGATGTCCAACGTGGTCGACGCGCACATCGCATCGCTGCGGCGCAAGCTGGGCCAGCCCAACCCCATCCGCACGGTGCGGGGGACAGGCTTCGTCCTGGACCAGGCGGGCGCGTAGCCGGATGCGCCCCACAACCGTGGCCCTCAGCCCCCCGACGGCGCGGCAGCTCCGGGCGCTGCGCTTGCGGGTCACGGCCCTCATCACCGCGCTGGCGGCCGTCGTCGTCACCGTCTTCGCCGTCATCGTCGTCCGGCTCGATCACCGGCTGCGCGACGAGCAGGTCGACGCCGAGCTGCTGCGCCAGACCGATCGCGTGACCCGCGCGCTCACCATCGATGGCGGTGAGCTGGAACCCACGGACCCCGGCAGGTTGCTCGACGACGAGGTGGCCGTGGGCGTGCGACCGGCCTTCGACATCATCGACCTGCTCGACGACTACGACCTGTGGGACGAGATTCCCGAGCCGACCGACGAGGAGCTGGAGGGCCGGACCGAGGCCGTCTTCTTCGATCTGGACGAGCAGACCCAGAGCCTCCTGCTCGCGCCCCACGACGAGGGCGACTGGGACGCCCGGGTCGACGCGCTGCTCGCCGACCCTCCCGACGAGCTGGTCGACGAGGCCTACCGCCAGTACCTGACCGAGGCCAGCGACGAGGCCGAGCTCGACCTCGAGCCGGAGACCGAAGTCTTCACCGGCGCCGACCCGCTGCTGCCCGAACCCGAGCTCGAGGCCGCGGTGAGCGCCGTCGCCGACGACGGCGTCGAGGGCGTGTTCGACATCGACGGACCCGACGGCACGGTGCTCGTGCGAGGGACCGCGCTTCGGGACGGCCCCGAGGTGCGGGGTGCCGTGGTGGCGCTGGCCGACCCGGCCAGATCGGAGGCCGCCCACGGCCGGTTCCGCAACCAGGTCATCGCCGTGGCAGCCGGCCTGGTGACGCTTGCGGCGCTCGCCGCGTGGTTCGTGGCCGGCCGTACCCTGCGACCCGCCGCACGCGCGCTCGGACACCAGGAACGCTTCCTCGCCGACGCCGCCCACGAGCTGCGCACACCCGTGGCCGCCATCCGCAGCACCGCCGAAGCGCCCACGACCGGCCCCGATGACGCCCAGGCCCGCCTCGCCAGGGTCGCCGCCCTGGCAGCAGACGCATCCGAGCTGACCGACAACCTGCTCACACTGGCCCGGATGGACGCCGAACGGCTCGAGCCAACAACCGAACCTCTGCGGCTCGACCTGCTCGTCGAGGCCGTCGTCGACGACGACCCCCGGATCGTGGTCCAAGCCGACGAGGTCGTGGTGCGAGGCGACCCCGGGCTGCTGCACCGGGCGATCGGCAACCTCGTGAACAACGCCATCACCCACGGCACAGCCACCCCCGACACCCCCGCCACCATCACAGTCGACCACACCGGCGTCACGATCAGCGACCACGGCCCCGGCCTACCACCCGGCGACGAGACAGCCATCTTCGAACGGTTCCGCTCCAGACCAGGATCACCAGGACACGGCCTCGGCCTCCCCCTAGCCCGATGGATCGCCCAAGCACACCGAGGCAACCTCACCGCCACCAACCACCCCGACAGCGGCGCAGCATTCCACCTCCACCTCCCGCCGATGCAACGCGACCCAGACACACCCCGATGACGCCCGGCCCACAGACGATGACCCCGCAACACCCTCCCGGGCACACAGAACACGGCCCACCTCGTCGTGACAACCGAGACGCACGAGCTCCTCGGCCGGCTTCGTCGTGCCACAGCACCAGCAGTCGGTCGATGGGGCTGCCGCCGGATCGGAAGTCATGTCGCCGGTCCCGAACGTTTGATCGCGTTGGCCACGTCGCTCCATGTCCGAGGACCGATCGCTGCGACGTCATCCACACTGAGCACCTGGCCTGCGGACAGGTCCGCAACCGCGCACGAGAGGTGAGCGTGGTTGCAGTACAGGTTGGCGTGATTGCAGAAGTCCTCGACGAGATGTTCGCAGCGACCAGTCGGCAACCAGAGCCGCATCGCACCCCCGTCGACGGGAGCCCCGTGGTGGAGGGTCACCCGTAGTTCTGTCTCGCACGCGGGGCAGGAGGTGATCGCGTCGGCGTCGATGCCCAACGCCGCGGGGATGCCGATGGCGTCGAGGGCGCACCAGGTGTTGACCGTGCCCTGTGTGTGGGCGATGCGATGCCGGGTCGGGCGGGTGACAAGCCCATGGACACCGACCAGCACCCCGTGTTGATCGACCTCGAGACGTCCGGCGGCGACCAGATCATCGACGGCGCGCGGCTCTTCGGTCAGGTCGGCGATGAACCGCCGTTCCCCGCGCCACAGCGCGACGAACCCGTCGACGGCCAACCGACGGGCGGCTTCGTCCTCCTCGAACCAGGTCACTCCGTCTCTACCCCCGCCGGTCGAGGCGCTCACCTCCGACGGGTCTCGACCGCGTCGATCGGCCCGAACAGCACACAGCCGACTTGGTCGTCGCGCCCAAGTGCGACGTTGGCGATCGTGGTCACCTCGCAGCCTCCCGATCGCCGCGCCGCGGCCACCAGCATCGACGACCCATAGAACAACAACGCGCCACCGGCCGTCGCCGGGATGACGAGCAGCGGCGTGAACACCGCCGCGTTCACACCGTGCGCGACCGGGCCGGTGGCGTCGAGACGACCCGGGTTCCGCCGCGCCCGCCACCCCAGCAATCCGACTGCCACGGCGGGGAGCACGGCCAAGCCGACGGCGACATCGGCCCAGTTCGGATCGCGCCACAGCAAGGCAAGCAAGACGAGCCCGATCCCGACCGCGATGCGGGCGGCGGTCCCGATCGGGCCGATGCTGCGCCGTTGCGGGCGGGGCGTGGTGGTGGTCGTCGTCGCACGCACGTTCCCGATCGTGCACCTTCCCGCCGAGGGGAAGGTCAAGGCCCCGGCGCCGCGAGCGGGTGCAACGGTCAACCGGTGATGATCGAGCAGTAGCCGCGGCAGTCCGCCGGGTCCTGGGTCGCCGCCCTGCGAACCAACCTGTGCAGGTGGGCACGAGTGGCGGCGAGGTCCGCGATCCGGACGTCGATCTCTGCGAGCCGCTCCTCGACGACGTGCCCGACGTGCTCACACGGCGGGTCGCCGCTGTCCCCGATGTCGAGGACCTGGCGGATCTGACTCAAGGTCAACCCGCCTGCCTGGGCCTGACGGATGAATGTCAACCGCTCGACCACCTCGGGTCGATAGTCGCGGTAGCCGGCGGGTGTCCGCTCGGGGGATGCCAGCAGCCCTTCCTGCTCCCAGAAGCGGATCGTCTTCGCCGGCACCCCGGCCTCGTGGGCGACTTCACCGATCCTCATCTGACCTCCCCCTTGACCTTCCCGTCGACTGGAATGTCTACGGTAGGTCTGTGAAGCTCTCGACCCACCCGACGCTCGAGCTGCTCTACTTCGAGTCCTGCCCGCACTGGCGCTTGGCGGCAGCACGGCTCGCGACGATCGCCGCCGAGCTCGGCCTCACCGTCGAGCATCGTCAAGTCACCACCGACGCGCAGGCCGCGGCCGTCGGCTTCCACGGGTCGCCCACCATCCTCATCGACCGCCGCGACCCCTTCGCCACCGGGAACGAGCCGACCGGGCTCGCCTGCCGCGTCTACACAACACCAGACGGGCCCGCCGGATCACCCACGCTCGACCAGCTCCGAGCCGCGCTCAGCTGAGACGAACCGGCCGCCCTCACGGTCAGCCGAGTGTCCCGAGCTCGCGGAGACGAACACATCCCCGGCATCTCGGAGGCGGCGACGGTCGCCACGTGCAACGAAATCGGCGATCGGTGTCGGTCCTCGCCGGTGACGGCGGTACAGAACGCCGCGACACAACATCGTCGTTTCGGCTGCCGCCACCGCGCACAGATCGCCGCTCAGCTGGGTGCGGCTCGGGATCTGGAAGGGCCCCGGTGGTGAACGCCGGGGCCCTTCCGCGACCGGTTCGGGCTACTGGCCCACCTCCCGGGTGACGATGTTGGCGGGATCGGTCGCCGTCGTGACGGTGAAGAACGGGAAGAAAGCTGACCCGTTCTGCCCGAGCCCGACGTAGTCGCCCAGGAAGAACCCCCGGGCCACGGGCGCCCTCCGGCTGTCGAACGCGGCGTCGGTCACCGCGACCTCCTCATCCCAGCTCGCCGCCACCGAGCAGTCCTCGGATGCGGCGTGGCAGTGGGCGACGAACGCCTCGGTCGGGGTGGTCGCGCCGTTGTCGGCCGTGTTGCTCCGGAAGTCGTAGTACGAAACACCCACGGTGCCGTCGTCCAGCACCTGGACCATCGGCGTGAACGCCTGCTCGTTCAGGTTGTTCGCCAGATCCGGCGTCTGGTTCACCTTGATCGGGGCCGACCAGGTCAGGCCCCCGTCGAGGGACTGACTCAGCGCGATGCTGGACCGGGGGCCGAACCGGCTGTCCTGCCACACCACGATACACCGCGCCGGTGGTCCGGTCGACGGCGACCTCGGCGTTGATGTCCCCGGTGCGGTGGCTGGCCACGACGCCTGCGGGCAACGGCGAATCCGGGTCGATCACCACTCCCCGGAAGAACCTGTCGACGATGGTCTCCTGCTTGTCCCAGGTCGCGCCGTGGTCCGCGGACCGGATCACGGCGATGTGGGAGCCCCGGGTTCCCTGATCGTTCCTGGCCCCCCGGATCAGCGTGAACACGTTGATCAGCTCGCCGTCGAAATCGTCGTTGTCGGGCAGCACGGCGATCTGGTTACCGATCGTCTGGGCGATGACCCCGGCCCTGAAGATCCTCCGGGCGGGCTCCCAGGTCTCGCCGCCGTCGGTGGTCCGAGCGAACAGGGGGTCGCCGGCGAAGGCGATGGCGTTCTCGAACGCCTGCTGGTTGTCGTTGCCGCTCGGCGGCGAGATCACCAGATCCCACACCGCGTACACGAAGTCGGAGTCGTTCGGGTCCGCGGTGATGGCGTTCTTGTCGTTGAACGCGTTCGGGCTCTCGTCGCGGTTGAGGGAGATCGGGTCCTCCCACGTCGCTCCGTGATCGGTCGAGCGGGCGACCAGCATGTCGTCTGGGTTCGTGTCGAAGCCGCCGGGGGCGGTGTCGGTGGACAAGCTCATCAAGTACGCGGTCCCGTCCGGGGAGATGGCCACCCATGGGTCGGAGGCCCGCTCGAAGTTCCCCCCGTTCGCCGGGGTTCCCCCGGTGCAGTTCGAGGACTTGGTCTGCGCGTTGATCGTCCAGGTCGCCCCGCCGTCGAGGCTGGTGGCGCTGACGTTGCCCTCCGCTCCGCCGTTGTTCCACCGGTCCTGCTGCCAGGCCCCGATGATGATGTCCGGGTTCGACGGATCCACCACCACGTGGGGCTCGACCTCGCTGTTGACGAACTGGTTGGCCGGTACGCCGCCAACATCGCGGAACCCAGTGTCACCCTCACAGGCAGCGATCGGGCTGGCTCCAGAGACGGTGACCAGCGGGCCCGTTGTGGACGGGTCGGCCGTGGCCGGAACGGAGCCGACCACGGCCAGAACGGCCACGGATGTACCCAGCGCCACGACCTTGCTTCTCGAGCGATGCATGCGAACCCTCCTCCTGGATCCGGGACATCGTGCGAAACCCTCTCGGAGGCCGCGACGATGTTCGGCTAGCTGAAGTGGGCGACCGCACGGGCCCGCGGCGGAACCGCTCGACGAAGCCCCCCGTCGCGATCGAACGCTGACGCGAGGACCCTGACCGCGACAATGCACCCGAGCAGACCGTCGTAAGCGTCGTACACGTCGGCCATCCGCCCGCGGCAAACCGGTTCCCCGAGCTCACCGAGCCGACGAGAACGGCCGTGGGGCCGACCACCGCATGACCATACCCAGGGAATCGCCTTCTGTACCGTGAGTCGTGGGGTCCACCCCCACCTCGGCTGCTGGCGGGCGCAGCGCGAAGCTCGACTGCAGCCCGGCACGCTTCGGACCGTCGAGGGACTCAGCTAAGGGGATTGGGTGGTCTCGTGACTTACTGGGGCAGTGGGGGGTAGCGGGATCGATTTCACGACCTTGTATGAGACCGAGCGGGACGGGATGGCCCGATCGCTGCTTGTGATTGGTGGCGACGCCGAGGCGGCGCGCGACGCCGTGGCCGAGGCGTTCAGCCGCGCCTACGAGCGATGGCCTCGCATCGCAGCGATGGATTCGCCCAGCGGGTGGGTCTACCGCGTGGCACTCAATGAGCTGCGCCGCCGCATGCGCCGCCGTGCGCACGAGTCTCGGTTGTTGCGGCGGGAACGACCCCATCCGATCCCGCCGGCGGACATCGATCCGGACCTGTGGGATGCGGTGGCGGCGCTTCCCGTCCGCCAACGTGAGGCGATCGTGCTCCGATACGTCGGTGACCTGACCGAGCGGGACGTCGCCAGTGTTCTCGGCATCAGCGAGGGAGGGGTGTCGGCGGCCCTGGTTGCCGCTCGACGACGCCTGGCCGACCAGCTCACCGACCGCAAGGAAGCCAGCGCATCATGACCACCATCGAGGACCGACTCCAGGAGCTGCGCCGCTCGGTCATCCCGCCCGATCTACCCACTTCCGACCGGGTGGCGCGTCGTGGAAAGCAGCGTCGGCACCGACGCTGGGCCGTCCGTGCGCTCAGTGTGCTGACGGTGCTGGCCCTGGTGCCGGTCGTGTTCGTGCGACTGAGCGGCGACGGCGAGGACGGGCAGGTTGTCAGCGGCGGCCCACCCGACCCCGTCGGCCCACAGGGCGCCACGCAGCTCTCCGAGAGTGGCATTCCAGCCGTGCTCTTCGCGACGAATGTCTGGGACGGCTCGCTCCTGGTGAGTGACCTCGATGGCGGGTTCCGTGCCACCTACCCCGATGGGGCGCACTCACTCGACTTCAAAGACGCTGCAGACATCCAGGACGTTCCGGCTGACGGCGGATCCGCCTCCACATCGTCTCGATTTGTCGCCGCAGCTCTGACGGCCACCGAGGAGCTCATCGCGGGTGTCCAAGGTGGGCCCGTCGTCGCGTTCCCCGCCGGGCGGGCGGCCGATGGTCAACACGAGCTCGTCGCCGGTGGGCTGCAGGAACCGGGCCGCGAGATCCTCGGATCCGTCGGGTGGAGCCACCTCTTGCCTACTGAAGGCGGTGACGCAGTCTGGATCCAAACCCATGTCGGCGACCTCGAGCTGGTCGATGCCGAAACCGGCAACGTTCGACAGTCGATCACCAGGCCGTCGGGATCGCGCCTGGTCGATGTCGTCGGCGACTACGCCGTTGCCTACGACGATTTCAACGATCCCGGCAGAGTGGTCGTGGTATCGCCAGCGGGCGAGACGACCATCCTCGAACCGCCCGAAACGGCATCGTTCGTCGCCGCCAGCCCGTCACGTTCGGTCTGGATCGCCGGCGACAGGGTCACACCCGACGGCAGCATTCTCGTCGGGGTTGGTGAAACCGTGCTCGTTGTTGCCGACGACGGCGACACGACCTCGATCCCGGTACCCGCGGGCGCAGGCGGTCGATGGGCGTGGTTGGGCAGCCAAACCGGCATCGGAAGCATGCGCACACTCACCTCCGACGATTCGAAGCTGCTGCTCACGCTCACGGATCCGAGCAATCCCACCTCCACCATTCCGACCCGTCTCGTTGTCGTTGACATCGAGGCTGGCACCGCCGACATCGTCTTCGAAGACCCCGACGGTTTGGAGGCCTTCTGGGCGCGCGACGACCGAACCGCGATCGTTCTCCATTCGGAGGCAGGCCGGGTAGGTCTGACGACCGTCACCGCCGTCGACACGGTCACCGCTACCACGACCACGATCAACGACGCTGTGCCTGACGGCTTCAACGTCATCGCCGGCCGATAGGTCGCAACATACGGGCAGGTGAACAAGACTTCACGAATTCCACTGGCCATCTGTGGGCCGGAAGCGGCGGCTGCCGCCCGGCGACTCGGTCCGGTGGAGCTAGGCCAGGTCCTCGTCGAGGCGGTGCGACCCATCGGTGACCCCTATCCACGTGACCGCGAATTTCGCGAGGCCGTGTTCGACCTTCTGCCGGAGACGTAGGACTCGTACTGGGATCCACTGGACAAACGGTTCTGCGAACTTCAGGACGAGATGACCGCGACGATGCTCGACCACATGGAGAGCCATCCCGACGAGTTCTACGTGGACCCGTAACGCGGACGACGTACAGATCTGCCGATCTCGCGCACTCTTCGGATACGCGGAACGCGCCAGAACGTGAGCACAGATCACTCGCGCCAGAACGTCGAGCCGTCGTGCGTGGAGACTGCGCTCCGAACGGCGCGTCTGGGTGGACGTCGCTGACGCAGCTTGACGTACAGAACAACATCGCTCTGGTGCGACCCGACGGCGTAAAGCGTGCGGCGTCACGCCCGGATACGGGCTGGATCGGACGTTCCCAGGCGGCCGGCGTGTCGGTTCCGGGTCGGGCCTCGGCGAACGTCTGGTGTGGGGCGTAGGGCGGTGGCGCCGGCCGGGTGATCACGCGGACGCCGGTGGATGCTTCGGGTCGACGGCGCGATGGTGTCGTTGCTGGGCGCGGTCATGGTTGATCCGGAGCAGGTCGACTGGAGGCCCTGGTCAGTGACCTGACCAGGGCCTCGCTTGTGCCAGACGCGTCGGCCAGCGGAACGTCAGTCGTTGCAGGTGTTCGGGACGACCTCGTCCGGGACGAGCCCCGCCTGCAGGGTCTGGATGCCGGCACCCAGCCCGGGCGGCGGTGCCGGGTCCTGGGCGAAGCTCCGGACCGCCTGCCCGAACGCGCCAGGGGCCGGCTGGTCGCTGGCCAGGGCCGACAGGCTCTGGCCCACACACGCCTGGTTCCGGGGCTTGCCGGCGCCGGCCGGGTTGCCGGCGCCGAGGGTGATGCCAGCGGCGAGGGCGGCCGCAGCCGCGCCCGCCAGGAGGGACTTCTTCGTGCTCATGGTCGATGCTCCTTCGTGGCGATGGGAACGCGACCCGGATGGGCTCGCGGGGTTAGCTCTGGGTGCAGCCGGCGGCGGGCACCGAGGCGTCGCTGTTGGACGGAGTGATCGGGCAGGTGGCCGTGAGCACGGTGGTGCCCGGCGGCTGCTCGACGGTGATGACCGCAGACGTGAACGCTCATGTCCTCGATCCACGCGGTCGCACCGTTGTCGTGCATGTCCGCACTCCCGCTTCGTCCTCGCCTCGGGGACCGTCGGTCCCCGCCGTCAGGACGTCGGTTCGCCGCTCGACTCGCCGCGGCCCTCCGACCGCCTCACCGCCGAGCCCTCACGCGCCGCCCACGCAACGGAGTCTACATCCCGCTCCTTGTGAGATTCTGAAGTTTCTCTGACGCGACGCTCGGCCCGACCTGCCGGGAGGGGACGACCTTCGTGCGCGACCGCGTCTGGAGTGACAGTCCCCCGCCGAGGTGCGTGCCGACGGGAGCCCTGCTGCGAGCGATGCAGGGCATTGATCCGCTGGCGACAGGGCGGGGCAGGCGCTACAACAGGCGTCTCGCCGTGAGGCGGCAGGGTGGAGCGGCCTGGGGACTGTGGGTGGCGCTTTCACGATCAGCGACGGGGACCGATGGCGCACAAGGACCGCTTCGACGGGGAGTTCGACACCGTGCTGGCCGCGGCCCGCACCGGTTCCCCGCGGGCGCTCACGCGCATCTTCACCGCGCTCGCCCCGGTCGTCGAGGGGTACCTCCGGCTCCAGGGCGCATCCGAGCCCGAGGACCTGACCAGCGAGGTCTTCCTGGCGGTCTTCCGAAAGCTGGACTCGTTCGACGGCAACGAACGCGGGTTCCGGTCCTGGGTGTTCACGATCGCCCACCGCCGCCTGCTCGACGAGCGGCGGCGTATCTTCCGGCGGCCAGTGCCCGCAGCGCTCGCCGAGGCGCCCGACAGGCCGGCGCCGGACGACGTCGAGGCGACCGTGGTCGAGACACTGGGGGCGGAGCACATCCGCGCCTTGTGCGAGCGGTTGTCGGACGACCACCGGGACGTCCTGCTCATGCGCCTGCTCGGCCGGCTCACGATCGACGAGATCGCCGCCTTGATGAGCCGGACGCCAGGTTCGGTCAAGGCCCTGCAGCGGCGGGGCCTCCTCGCGATCTCGCGCCTGATCGAGCGAGAGGGCGTACCGCTGTGAGCGATCCCGGCGATCACGTTGCCGAGATGCCACCTGTCCCGCTCCTCGACGACGCCACGATCGACGCGATCGTCGACGGCGACCGCGTTCCCGATGGGCTCGACCACCTCGCGGCCTTCGCGACCGGGGTCCGGGCCCTCGCCGACCGACCGCCACCGGCCCCCTCTCCTGAGCTGGCGGCACTGCTGACCCACGGTGTGCGGGCCACGGGCGCGGGCGGCGCAGCCAGCGCGACCTCGCGGCCCACCCGCCGGCGGCACGCCGTCGCCACCGCCTCGGGGCTGCGTCTCGTCGCCAAGGTCGGCGTCGCTACGACGGCCGTGGCGGTCAGCGTGGTCGGCGCGGCCGCGGCCGGCGTGTTGCCTGGCGACACCGACGGCCCCGTGCGGAGGGCGATCGAGGCGGTCTCGCCGGTCGAGTTCAGCGACGGTCGTGATCGGCAGGAAGACCGCGATACCGATCGGGCGGACCGAGGAGGACCCGACGTCACCGCCGACCAGCCGGGCGACACCGACGTTCCCAGCCTCCCCGGCGAACACGGCGACAGGGTCTCATCCGACGCCACCGGCGAGGCGGACAGCGAGTCCGGCGTCGACGGCCCGACAGTCGCCGACCAGGCCCCCGGTGCCGCGCACCGGCCGGCCGAGACACCCGGGCAGTCGGAGGTGACGCCCGCCGGCGGCGATCCGCAGGGCACCCCCGGCGGTCCGGGCGACACATCCGGTGCGACGGCGCCTGGTGCGACGTCGTCGCCCTCGGCCGATTCGTCCGCATCCGGGGTGGATGGTGGTGCCGTCCAGCCGCCGGCACTGGCGGACACCGCCGGCGGCGCACCCTGACCCGGCCCGTGATGTCGCCGCGCGCCGAAGCTGTCCCGAGCGGCCCTGCGCGCCTGTCCCGCACCGGCAACCCGACGCCATGGGCACGGCCCCCCGCGCGGCAGCTCGACCGTCCCCGCGCCGTCCGCCGTGTCCGGCCCGCGCCCCCGCCCGTGTTCGTCGACGACTCCGGACGTCGCCGGCGTGCGGGCAGGCTCCTCGGTACCTGCCTCGCAGCACTCATGCTGTCGTACATCGCCGTGGTTGGGCTGACGTTCTCCGGGTTGCCGCTGATCGGCCGGCTTGCGCCTCCTGGGGTCGATCAGCTCTCGCGTCCGGCGGGCGACACCGGCTTGGGTGTCGGACCCGGGGCGCAGGAGTCGCCGCTCCCCGCCGCCGCGGCCGAGACACCGGAGGGGCGGGAGAACGAACCGGTAG
Source organism: uncultured Acidimicrobiales bacterium (assembly GCA_963735395.1). Taxonomy (GTDB): domain Bacteria; phylum Actinomycetota; class Acidimicrobiia; order Acidimicrobiales; family VFJN01; genus ZC4RG19. The sequence continues at coordinate 571,303 of CAVTKV010000009.1, forward strand.
ACGGCGCGCCTCGCCCCGCCGAGACCCCGGCAGCGCAGGCGACGCGTCTGCCTGCCGCCGCCACGGCGACGACCACCACGACCACGGTGGCTCCGGGCCGGAGCACCAACTCGACGGTGCCGACCCCGTCCTCGACGGTCCCGGAGCGCACGCACTCGACCGGGGGCCCGCCGCCGGAACCGCCCGGCAAGGCGTGACCCCGCGGGCGCCCCGCCGGAACGAACGGGCGCGCCCGGTGACGCGTTGGGTGCTGCTCGCCACCCTCCTCGTCGGGATCATGGCGTCGCTGGCACTACACGGGCTCCTCGGGTCGACGACCGGTGGCCGGCAGGTCGGCCCTCCGGTGCTCGAGGAGATCGCCGCTCTGGGCCCGGTGCTCGAACTCGGCGACGGATCCGTGCGCTCGGCGCCGGGCACGCCGGACGCTGTCGGCATCGCGCTCGTGGACGCCGGGTCGGATCACGTCAGGACCGGGGCGGCCGCGATCCTCGCCCACCACGGAGCGACCGCCACCTGGTTCGTCTCGGGACGGACGCTGCTCGACGACCCGGGTGCCGTCGCCGCGGTGCGCGACCGCGGCGACGAGGTCGGCGTGACCGGGTTCTCGGGCGCGGACCTGGCCGCCCTGCCCGCATGGCGCGTCCGCGTCGAGCTGTCGAGCACGCAGGCCGCGCTCGCCGCCAGCGAGGGCATCACCACGCCGTTGATGCTGCTGCCCTCGAGCGCCACCCGCGCCTCGGTCGATCGCGCCGCGGTCGCCACGGCGCGCACCGCAGCCCGCCAGGGGTACTCGCTGGTGGTGGGCGCCGAACCGGAGGTGGTCGCCGGCGGCGATGTCGCGGTGATCGCCCTGGACCGGAGCGCACCCGCGCGGCTGGACGCACTCCTCACGAGACTCGCCTCCCAAGGGATCCGGCCCGTACGGGTGTCCGAGGCCGCCGGCATCGACCCGGCCACGGTCAACACCCCCGTCGCGACGCCGACGCGGCTCAACGCCGTGGCGGTGACGGCCGCACTGCGATCCGCCGACCTCGTGACCGCCGGCGTCGACCTTCTGTTCGTCCCCCTCGCCGTGCTCATGGGGGCGCGGGCGGTCGTCGCCATGGCCCTGGCGGCCGGCCACGCCCGCCGCGCTCGGCGGCGCCAGGGGTCGGGCGTCCCGTGGACCGGTCCCGTCACCGTGATCGTCCCCGCCTACAACGAAGCCGCCGGGATCGCGGCGTCGCTGTGGTCGCTCATCGCGTCCGACTGGCCCCACGGCCTGTCCGTGATCGTGGTCGACGACGGGTCGACCGACGGCACGCCCGACATCGTCGGCCGCCTCGGGCTGCGCCGCACCTACCTCCTCCGGCAGGTCAACCAGGGCAAACCCGCGGCTCTCAACGCCGGACTCGCCGTCGCCGGGACCGAGGTCGTCGTCATGGTCGACGGCGACACGGTGTTCGAGCCCAGCACGATTGCCGAGCTGGTCGCGCCGTTCGCCGACCCGCGCGTCGGTGCCACCAGTGGCAACGCCAAGGTCGCCAACCGCGGCTCGCTGCTCGGACGCTGGCAGCACATCGAGTACGTGATGGGCTTCAACCTCGACCGCCGGCTGCTCGCCAGCCTCGGCACCATCGTCACCATCCCGGGCGCGGTCGGTGCGTTCCGGGCCGCGGCGCTCCGCGACGTCCGCGGAATCAGCGACGACACGATCGCCGAGGACACCGACGTCACCATCGCCATCCAGCGGGCCGGTTGGCGGGTCGCCTACCAGGACCGGGCCGTCGCCTGGACCGAGGCCCCATCGTCCCTCGGCGACCTGTGGCGGCAGCGCTACAGGTGGTGCTACGGCACGATGCAGGCGGTGTGGAAGCACCGGCGGGCAGTGGTCGAGGGCCGGAGCATCGGCATCGTCGGTCTGCCCTACGCGCTCGTGTTCCAGGTGATCGTCGCCCTGCTCGCCCCTGTCGTCGACGTGGCCGCCCTGTACGGCCTGCTCACGTCGCAGGCCCCGGCCGTCGTCGGCGCCTGGGTCGCGTTCACGGCCGTCCAAGTGGCCCTCGCCGCGTTCGCGCTCCGCCTCGACCGCGAGTCCTTGCGGCCTCTCTGGGCGGTCCCCCTGCAGCAGATCGCCTACCGCCAGCTGATGTACCTCGTCGTCATCCAGTCGGTCGCCACCGCGCTCGCCGGCACCCGGCTGCGGTGGCAGAAGCTCCGCCGACTGGGCATCGCCGGGGCTCCGGCCGGCGTCACGAATCGCGGCGTACCGGCACCCTGACTCGAGCGCCGGTCAGCAGGCTGAGCGCCGCCACCGCGCGCTGTCGAACGGCGCGCCGTGACACTTCTGCGTCGTGCACGTCATCGGCACGCCTTCCGGTGAGACCGCTGTCGCGCCCTCGGGCGAACAGGACTCACCCTGACGCACGCCCGGGTCGGACGGGAGAGGGTTCGTCGGCGCGGGCGTGGGGGGCGCCTGGGATACAGCGGTCGTGGTCGTCGTGGCCTGGGCGGTCGTGGGCGGGGCCGGCGGGGCGGTGTCGTCACTCGTGGGCGGGCTGGCCACGGACGCGGACCCCGGCGGCGTGTTCGTCGGCGTTGGCGACCCCGCGGAGGTGTCGGGTGTGTCGGTGGTGGTCGTCGAGGCCGTCACGGTGGCCTGGTCATCGTCTCCACCGCCGTCGGTGATCGCCGCGGTGCCGACCACCCCGACCGCGATCAGCGCCACCGAGGCCAGAACCGCGATGCGTGCCCACCGGGGCCATCCCCACCCGCCGACGACGGTCGGCGAGCGCGGACCGCCGGCGAGGTGGGCGGCCCCGGCGCTCGGGCCCTCCCGCATCTCCACTGTCGGTTCGTCGTCGCCAGGCGGGTGCCACCGGCCGTCCTCGGCCTGCCACCACCCCGATGGGGGGAAGCCCCGATGCCAGTGGCTACCGGCATCCATCCACCAGCTGACGCGTCTCTCGTCCATCGCCTCGTGCCCCAGCCAGGCCGGCAACGCACGGGGGCGGGCGTGCGCTGGCGTCCGGTTCTGTGTCGAGATGTCACCCCAACCCGCGCCTGCAGCGGCGGTCAGGTCCCGCCTCTGGCAAACCGAGCTTCGTCACCGTGGGGATGCGCATGCAAGCCGGGTCGACGCCCACCTGGCCTCACCGGCGGGCCCGCCCCCGTGGTCATGGCCGACCCGCCGAGGGCCGGGCTCGGCCGGGGCGGCGTGTAGTCCGCGCGCCGCCCGGGTGCCCAGCCTGGTGCTCGTGAGTTTCGCCGCGGGGGCTCTGGGCCGCCACGCCTGCCTGCTGGTCGGCGCCGGCGACCGGCTGGTGGCGTCGATCGTCGTTGACGCCTTCCCGCGCGCACCGCTCGTCGAGGTTCGTGTTCCGCGTCGACCGGGACTGAGCCGCGGCGGGGGATGTCTTCCCCGCGGGGCGTGACCCCGCGGGGTCTCGCGGCGATGACGGGGAGGGACGGACAGCACGAAGGCTGTGCGCGGGCACAGGAGCTGAGGGAGAGGCATGCGAACCAGTTTGTTTCGCGCGGCGCTGCCGGTGGCCGGTGGGGTCGTTCTCACCGCGATCATCGGTGCTGCCGCTCCGGCGGGGGCTCAGGCGGACCCGCCCGGCAACAACGGCACCGTGAAGGTCGATGGCGTGGAGTTCGACGATCATCCGGACAACGAGCCTCACCCCGGGTGCGTGTTCCAGATCGACTTCTACGGTTTCGACGAGGGCGACATGTTCGCCGACGTGACCTTCGAGGCCGTCGAGCCGACCGGGCAGGCCGACCCGCTGCTCACCGACACGGTCTTCATTGGCGAGGACGACAACTCGGGCGGCGGCAGCGAGGCCGGCCTCGATGCCTCCGAGACCTACGACCTGACCGACGTCCTGGCGGCCATTGCCCCGCACCCCCAGCAGGGCTGGCACGTCAAGCTGACGGTCCACGCCGACGGATCGCAGGGGGCCGACACGAAGTTCAAGGTGTTCTGGGTGTCCAGCTGCGAGGCCGACGAGCCGCCGACGTCCACCACGTCGTCGACCACGACGACCACCGTCGACGACACGCCCGGCTCGACGACGACCACCACCGACGACATCACCCCCGGGCCGTCGACGACGGTCGTCCCGGGGGCCGGCACGCCCGGCGGGCCGTCCGACCCGCAGTCGCCGGGTCAGCCCGTCGACGTGGAGGCGACCAGCTCGAGCGGGGGGTTGCCGGTCACCGGCTCGAACAGCCTCACCCTGGTGGCGCTCGCTCTCGTGATGGTCGGCATCGGGTCCGGCGTCGTGGTCGCCACCCGGCGCCTTCGCGCCAACAGCGAGAGCTGATACGCCCTGAGCCACGCCGCGGCTCAGGCCGCGGCGTGGCTTCATGGAAACCGGGGCAGACCACGCTGCCCGAGCCCGCACCCTTCTGGTTGGCCACGGTTGCATGGGCGAGACAGAGATGACGTCGGTGACCCAGGGGAGCGCTGAGCGCCGGAGGGGGAGTTCATGAGCTGGGAGACGCGTGGTGGAGTCGCGGTGGTGGTCGCGCTCGCTGTCGGGAGTGCAGGGTGTGCGCCTACGCAGCCGTGGAGCAGCGAGCTCGTGAGCGTGAACCTTGCTGGCGACAACGCCGGGAACCACCGCTCGACGGATCCGGTGATCAGCGCTGATGGCGCCAGGGTGGACGTGCACCTCGCCCGATCCGGCGAGTCCCAACGTGCTCGTCTGCGACGCCGACCCGCTCCCGCCGGGCAACGGAGCCGAAGCAACGATCACCGTCACGGCCACGACCGCGGCCCCCGCCACGCTGTCGGCGATCGCGGTGACCATGTCGGAGACCCTCGATCCCGACAGGACCGACAACACCGCACGTATCGACCTGACCGCCCTCGACGATGTGCCCTGAGCTCCGGGGTCCGTTGACCGCGGCCGACGTCGGCTACTGGGTCACGGCTGGTATGCAGCACGCTGCGTAACGTGCCGGCCAGCGGCAGGCGATCCAGCGACGGTGATGTTGGTGTAATGACCGTTCGGCCTCGCTGGCGGGAATCCCGTGGCCGGGCTCATCTGAGAGGCGCTGCGGGCCGTGCGCGTCGGACATCCCGAGCCTTTATGACGCCGGGTGCAAGGGGTTCGTCCGGTTCGGTCCCCGTCCGCAGATCGCTGGAGGCCTCTTCGAGCGCGCGCTGCGCTCGCTAGCCTCCGCCGGTGGACCTGCATGGCTCGTCGATTCTTCGACTGATCGTCGACTGGGAAGCTGGGGTGTTGTCCATCCTCGTTCGCGAGGGGGAACGCGATGTGGCGATCAGGGCCTCAGGGCTCCGCCGGCTGTCAATTGTCTGGGCACTGTCCGGCGCACCGAGCCAGCCGATCAGCCGTGTCGATGTCGGACATGAGAAACTGAACATCGAGATACAGGGCGGCGGCCACATCTCAATCCAAGCCAGCAGCATCGAGATGCCCGACGGACGATTGTGACACCCTTTCGTGTTCGCTCCTCGCCCGTTCGCCATGCGAGCAGTGACGAACATCCGGCCCGCCGGGGGAGATCTCAGCACCCCTGGGACGGGCGGTGAGTTGCCTTGGAGGCTCGATCTGCAGGGTCACGGACGGTGCTGGTCCCGTGGCCGGTACAGGCCGGGGCCGTTCAAGCGGGCGACTGCACGAAGCTGATGGTGTGACCGTCGGGGTCGGTGAGGTAGCTATGCCGGGCGCCCCACGACATCGTTGTAGGCGGGAAGTCGAACTCCACGCCTGCGTCGCTCGCCTGTGCGAAGTGCGCGTCGACGTCGCCGACCGCGAAGTAGAGGTTGATTCCGTCGGACGCGGTGCTGCTGTTGCCGGGTACTGGATGCAGCTTCAGGTGGCCGCCACCGGGCGCGGTGACGATGGCGACGCCTTCGATCTCGTCGGCGAGGTCGAAGCCGAGTCGCTGGTAGAAGGCGACGCTCCCAGGGACGGAGCGCACATAGAGCATCGCCGAGTCGAGGGTCAGGTCCGTCGTGGTCTTTGTCATCGTGCGCTCCTTGCCAGGATGGAGATCTGCGCGAGCCAGTGCCAGCGCCCGCTCACCGATCGCGGGATCGGCGCGATAGACGCGCTCACGGCCGCGCTTCTCCACCGAGACCAGTCCGGCGTCTCGAAGGACCGCCAGGTGGCGAGTGGTCGTCGACCAGGCAGTCGAGAACTGTTCCGCGATTTCGCCAGAGGTCATTTCGCCGCCTCGACCGGCGATCACGCGGAGGATCTGGCGTCGCCCATCGTTCGAGAGCGCACTGAGCACTGTTCATCGAGGGTCGACAGAACCGCCAGTCTCCCACCCAGAACGGCCAGCGCCCGGGGGCGGGCGGGGACCGGTCCGTCGTAGCTTCGGCCCATGATGACGACGATCGTGTTCGAGACGCACGCGATCAGCGAGGACAACGAGCGCGGCGTGGCCTCTGGGTGGGCGCACAGCCATCTGTCCCAGCGAGGCCGCCGACTGGCGCACGAGCTTGGCGAACGCCGTCTCTACGACGGCATCGCGGCGGTGTTCAGCTCGGACCTCCGCCGGGCTGTGGAGACCACCGAGATCGCCTTCCCGTCCGGGTCCCCGCCGGTCCTGCTCGACTGGAGGCTGCGCGAGTGCGACTACGGCGACGACAACGGCGGCTCGGTGGACGCGCACATGCGCGATCGCGCCCGCCACGTGGACGAGCCGTACTCTGGCGGCGAGAGCTGGCGGAAGGCCACCGCCAGGGTCGCGCGGTGGCTCGATGACCTGCCGCTGCGATGGGGTGGCGCGCGGGTGCTCGTCGTCGGCCACGTCGCGACTCGCTGGGCCCTGGACCACTACCTCGACGGCGCGCCCCTCGAGAGACTGGTGGCTGAAGAGTTCGCCTGGCAGGAGGGCTGGGAGTACCGACTCGCCACATAGCGCCGGTCCTGACGCGGGCGACCCGTCACGGAGCCAGCCGCTCGATGCGCCAGCCCGCGCCGCCGCGCCGATAGCGCAGCCGGTCGTGGAGGTGATTCGGGCGGCCCTGCCAGAACTCGACGGCGTCCGGAGCGACGATGTAGCCACCCCAGCCCGGCGGGCGACCGACGGGGCGGCCCTCAAGAGTGGCGGCGAGCTCGCGTAGGCGCGGCTCGAGTACATCGGGCCCGGCGATCACCTCATCTTGGCGCGCGACGCGGGCGGCGAGGTTCGCCCTCCGCGGTCGGCCGGCGAAGAACGCGTCGGCTTCGTCATCGGTGACCGGTGTGGCGTGCCCGACCACCCGTACCTGCCGCTCCAGCGCCGACCACAACACCACCAGGGCGACCCTCGGTTCGGTCTCGAGCTCGACGGCCTTGGCACTGCGCGTGTCGGTGAAGAACACGAATCCTCGTTCATCCACCCCCCGCACGATGACCGCCCGCGCCGAGGGCCCTCCCCGCGGCGACGAGGTGGCGAGCACCGCGGCGTCGGACCACGCATCGCCGGTCGCTCGAGCCTCCTCCCACCAGGCGCGGAACTGCACGATCGGATCGGCAGCGACCTGACTCTCGAGAAGGCGACGCAGACCCACAGGCTACGGGTCGGTACACGAGACATATCCATCGACGCCACCGCGGTAATCGACCGCCGTGATGGCCGAGCCCGACGACACGGCACGGTTACGGGCGGGGGCACCGGTCCGTGCCGGGACGTCAGGCAGCGGTCGGTGGGGACGGCGGCGGGCGTGTCCCGACGAGGTCCTCCCAACCTCGGCCGAAGACCGCCAGCGCGCACGGGGGACCGCCGGCCACCAGCGACCAGGCGAAATCGCCAGCGGCGCGGGCCGCGTGGACGACCGGATCGTGGGGCACCTCAGTCGCCCCAGGGGCGTCGAGCACCGCCTCGCACGCCTTCAGGGACGCGATCGCTGCCGCACGCGAGCGATGAAGCCGGCGAAGCTCGACAGACACGGCCACCGTGGCCCTGCACACGTCGAGGTCGTCGGCCACCGTGGCCCGGGTGCCGCCCACGCGGCGCACCACCGCCGCGAGATCGTCGTTCGTCAGGCACCGCAGCCGGCTAACGAACGCACCGGCCGCCCCGGACCCACCGGCGAGCTCTGGCGAAGCATCCATCCGACGTCTCCTCGGCGTCTGTCCACCCGTGTGGCACAGGGCCCACGGCCGAATCACCGTGACGTAATTACAGCACCGTCATTCGCTCTCTTCAAGGGACGCGGCGTCGATTCGTGTCAGAGGCGGAGGCCTGCTGCCCTGCTGTCGCCGTCGTCGCTTCGTGCGTGTCGCGCCACGCACGCCGCGGTCGTCGGCCCGATTCCCGACGCGCCGGCCGGGTTTCACAGCTCGCGGGGCACGACGTAGGCAACCAGGGTCGAGGCACCCCACCGGAGGTCGTGCCAGGTGCCGGGCACGTCGAGCGTTGCCAGCGCCCCGGTCGCGAACTTCGTCTCCAGTCGCCGTCGCAACCCAGTGTCGCCGTGGCCCACCAACCCGAGGGTGAGATCCTCGAGCCCGGGGTTGTGTCCGACGACGAGCACCGAGTCGACGTCGGGGGGAAGGCGCCGAAGCCGCCTCAGCAGACCGTCGGCGCTGGCACCGTAGAGCGCGTCGTCCACGTCGACCGCGGTACCCGCCGGTAGCCCGGACGCGACGCCCTCCCAGGTCTGCACCGCCCGGACGGCGGGTGAGCAGAGCACGAGGTCGGGGGCGATCCCCGTCGCCCTCATGTGCCGTTTGAGCGCGGTGACCGCCCGTCGACCGCGGCGCGTGAGCGGGCGGAGGTGGTCGGGCAGCTCGGGGTCGTCCCAGCTCGACTTGGCGTGGCGCAGCACGTAGAGCCGTCTCACGGGAGCCACCGTCGCGCACACCTCACGCGCTCGCGCCGCCAAGGTGGTGCTACGCGGGACGACGGCGAATCCGGGCGCTGAGCAGATCTCGCAGGCTCACGATGCCAACCAGCGTGTTGCCCTCGACGACGGGGAGGTGGCGGAACCCGCCGCCGAGCATGAGCTCGGCCGCTCGCTCGGCGTCGAGATCGGGCTCGGCCGTCTGGGGATCTCGGGTCATCCACCGCGACACGGGCGAGCGCGTCAGCTCGGCACCCGACGCCGCGGCACGCAGCACGTCCCGCTCGGTGACGATGCCCGCCAGCAGCGTTCCTTCCAGCACGACTGCCGAGCCGAAACCTCCTCTGACCATCGCGGCCGCCGCCTCCGCAACCGGAGTCTCCGGTGCGGCGGTGAACACGCGCGACGTCATGATCTCGGCCAGCGTGGTCATCCGTCGCCTCCGGCGAACCGCCGCGTGGTGGACCTCGCGTCGCCCGGCATCAACCCTCGCCGCCCACCTCGTCGATGTCGGCGTCGTTCACCGACGACGACGGGACGGCCAGGTCCGCGTCGAGCTGGCGCCACAGGGCCCCCGCCCACGCACCCACCCGGGGCCAGTCCCGCCAGAACACCTGCAGTGTGGCGTCGTCGAACCGCGCGGCGGCCTCGTCGGTCGTCACCTCGCCGGTAACGGTGTCGAGCGCCGACAGCGCCTCGAGCAGCCGATCCGACACGTCGTCCATGGCGCGCCCCCTCCGTTGGGCGAGCTCAGACGTGAGGTATAGCACCACTGCCGCCAGAAGCGCCTGGCAGCTACAGAACCATCAGGGCATTCTGTACGGCGTGTCCGGACACGGTGACGTGACTGTTCCGACGCCGAGCGTTCCGAACCGGCCGAGATAGGTCCCAAAGCTCATCCATCGGCGCCGTCCGCGTCTTCCAGATAGTCGTCCAGTTGGTTGTAGGCCGACCCGACTGTTCTCGCGAGCGCTTCCGCGATCGCCGGGGCGGCCTCGTCGTCGGGTGCCGAACCGTGAACTGGTGGCGGCAGCCAGCCGGTCGCTCTCGCCGATGAGCGTGGCGCCGGAGCTCATCTACTCAAACGAGTCATTCAGTCTTCGTGCCCGCCCGACGGAGTCGTGCTCGATCCCTTCCGGGGTTGCGGTACCACGATCGAGGCAGCCCAGAATCTCGGCCGGCGGTGGGTCGGGATTGACATCGCGACGGGACGCGCCCGCTAGCGGCCTACCATCGGCGGCGGGCTGGGGGCAGAAGGTCTAGGCCAGGCGGCACAGGGTCGGCATCGATCCCGTGCGGTTCTCGTTCATGTTCTTCTGCACGAACGACCAGAAGCTGGGCTTGGTGAACATGCGGAGCCACAGCCGGGGTACGCCGTAGTCCCAGCGGGCGTGGTTGACGAACGCGTACTGGCTATCGCCGGTGGGCTGGAGCACGGTGGAGTTGTCGAGGCCGGTCTCGGTCATGAACCAGCCGGTCAGGTGGTCCCAGAGCCTGAGGGCCACGTCGGCGTCCTCGGCCACGAAGTAGTTGAACAGGAACAGCCCCGGACGCGACTTGTCGACGTCGGCGATGCACTTGACGCACCGGGCCCGCATGACGTCGACGCGGGACGCATCGGTGTCGAACTCCTTGCGCAGCTGCGTGTACGGCTTTGTGGCTTCGACCGCGGTGATCTCGTCGGGCGAGCCGGTCTCGACCAGAACGTGGACGTCGTATCGGGCGGGGCGCTCGACCTTGCGGGCGTAGCCGCTCGGCGGCGGTGCCAGCACGGTCCGGTAGACGGTGGCGCGCTCCACGGCATCGAGCCGCGCCAGCTCGGCGGCAGCAGACTTGAGCCGGCTCAGCAAACCGGTCTTCGTCGCTGACCTGCCCGGGAACGGCCGGGGGCCGCTGGGCGGCTCGACGTCGGCGGACAGGAGGAGGTAACCGAGACCGGGCGGCTCGACGAGCGTCGCAGGACGGTACCTGGGCTTGGCGTTGACGATGGTGGGTTCCATGGGCCCCTCCCTTCTCGAGCGGGCATTGCGCGGTTACCCGCCGTCCGGACCGGGGAAACGGATGTCGGTTCGTCCGAGACGCCCAATCATGTCCCAGAACGCGCGGGCGAGTCCTCGTCACGCGTCACCGACGTGCCGTCCGGGCGCACACACAACGCCCGCCCAGAAGGTCGTCCTGCCCGCCGCTCACCGGCGCACAGATCGGCGCCTCTGGCGCCGGTCGCACCCTCCCCTGGGAGTGCAGAACCTCCGATATCGGGCTTGTGAGGCCGATCCCGTCGTTCGGGGCTACCGCTACCATCGCTGGGGTGGATCGCGAGCGCTTCCCCGGGCTCCGTGACGACTGGGTTCGGCTCGATGGCCCGGCCGGCACCCAAGCCGTCGATGACGCTATCGAGGCTTCGACCGCCTGGTGGCGGTCGGGCGACCCCGCCAACGCGCACGGTCCCTTCCCACAGGCGGAGGCCACCGATGCGCTCGTCTGGTCGACCCGTGACGTGTGCGCTGAGCTTCTCGGCTGCCAGCAGGACAGCATCGTCTTCGGCGAGTCGATGACATCGCTCACGATGCGGTTCGCTGGGGCCGTGGGCCGATCCCTCAGTCCGGGTGACGAGGTGGTCGTAACCCGGCTCGACCACGACGGCAATCTCCGACCCTGGGTGCTGGCAGCGGAGCGGGCCGGGGCCACCGTGCGCTTCGCCGAGCCCGACCGGGAGACGCTGGCTCTCGAGCCGGAACACATCGCCGCCGTGGTGTCCGACCGCACCCGGTGGATCGCCTTGACCGCCACGTCGAACGTCACCGGCACCGCTCCCGACGTCGCCGCCCTGTGCGCCCTCGCCCGGGACGCCGGCGCTCGCACATACATCGATGCCGTCGCCGCCACTCCCCACCGGCGGATCGATCGGCAGGGCTGGGGCGCCGACGCGGTCGTCTGCTCTGCGTACAAGTGGTACGGCCCGCACGTCGGGGTGTTGAGCGCCGACCCGTCGCTCCTGGCCGAACTGCACCCCGACAAGCTCGTCCCTTCCCCCGACACCGTGCCCGAGCGGTGGGAGCTCGGCACCCTCCCGTTCGAGCAGCTCGCGGGCGTGCGCGCCGCGGCCCGCTTCATGCTCGATCGAGTCGTCCCGCTCGGGTGGCTGGAGGAGCAGGCCCTAGGCGACAAGCTCGACGCCGGCCTGCGAGCGATCGACGGGGTCGCCGTGCTCGGCGAGCGCCGGCCGGGCGACGCCCCGACCCGCTGGTTCACGGTGACCGGCCTCGAGCCCGACGAGGTCGCCCTAGGGCTGTCCGAGCAGCGGATCGCCGTGTGGAACGGCACCAACTACGCCTGGGAGATCGCCCAATGGCTCGGGTTGGGCGACGCCGGAGCCGTGCGGGCTGGGCTGGTCCACTACAACGACGCCACGGACGTCGACCGCTTCCTCGACGCCCTTGGCCGGATGGCCGGCTGAAACCCCACCCCTGCGGCGTGTTCCGGTCTCACCGGGCGGCGCGCTCCTGCCCCTGGTTCGGTGCACCCTCGACCCGGCGTTCTGTGATGGGGCGGCCCGCGATCTGTCGGTGGGTCAGACTGTGGTCGTGGGAGAAACGGTCGAGCTTGGACCTACGGGTGGCGTCGTCTGGTCTCGCCCCGACGAGTGGACGGCGCGGCGCGCCCCGGAGGGCTGCGTCATTTGCCGGAGCGGTCGCCCCTCGGACGTCATCGTGGAGCTGTCGACCTGCTGGGCGACGGCCGCACCGGAAGCTCCGCTGCCCGGCTATGTCTGCGTCGTCGCCCGACACCACGTGAACGAGCCGTTCGACATGGACCCCGAGGAGCAAGCCCGGTTCTGGCTGGAGGCGATGTCCATCGCACGAGCCGTCGCCGGAGTCATGCAGCCGATCAAGATGAACTACGAGATCCACGGCAACACGCTCCCGCACCTTCATCTTCACTTGTTCCCGCGGACGCCTGACGACCCCTACGTGGGAGGGCCTATCGACCCGCGCCGGGCCTCGTTCGTCCGGGGAGACGATGAGCTGGCAGTCCTCGCTCGCGCCGCGCGCAGCGCCGTCGGCCAATGACCCCGCCGATCTGGCGGTAGGGGGCGCTTCGCCAGGCATTCCAACGGATGCAGGCGATTGCTGCGGCTTCGCTGGCCCTACGACCCGCGAGGCGACCGGTCTGCCACCGTTCCGCCGGCATCGACGGCCCTAACGGGGTCAGGATTGAATCATGGACGGTCCCGAACGGACGCCCGGGGGCAGCGTCTTTGATCGAGCGGCGCCAACGTATGGGACGGTCGGCCCGGACTTGTTCAGCTACTTCGGCCGTCGTCTCGTTGATCGGATGGGGATCACGAGGAACGGACGGGTCCTGGACGTGGCGTGCGGCACTGGTGCAGTTCTCCTCTCGGCCGCCGAAGCGGTGGGCGCGGGTCTGGCGGTGGGCGCGGATCTGTCCGAGCCCATGCTTCGCCGCGCACGTGGGGCTGCGGGCGCCCGTCTTGGGTTACGCGCAGTCGTGGCGTGTATGGATGCGCAGCAACTCGCGGTCAGGACAGAGAGCTTCGACGCGGTAGTGTCCACCTTCGCCCTGGGGTCGCTTCCCGACCCGCAGTCGGCATTGGCGGAATGTCGGCGGGTTACCCGCCCGCGAGGACTGCTGGGCCTCGTTGTTTCTGACCGCTGGTGGTGGGAAGGCGATGACCGCTGGGGATGGCACAGTGACCTTCTCGAATCGCTCGGCGTGCGAATCCAAGTCGATCCGTTCCCGTCTACGGACATCTCTTCGGCCCTGGCACTGACCGGCTGGGAACTCCGAGACCTCCGGGCGGAATCCTTCCCGCTGGTCTTCTCCGGTGCCGACGAGTGGTGGGCGTGGGCTTGGTCACATGGCTACCGCCAGATCCTCGAGAGCATGGGTGCGCACCAGATCCAGCGCTATCGACAGGAGGCCTTCGGCCACTTACCGCAGAACGGGCAGCCGGTTCTTGGTCGGCTCGAGGCGACTCTCGCTCTTGCCGTACGTCCACACGCCTGACCGGGGGCGGCGACCGTCAGGTCGCTGCCAAGCCGGCGATCGGGGACAGGCGCCGCGCCTGTTCGACGCCTATCGTCCAGGCGTGGCGTGGGGAGTTCAGCTCGTAGGTGTCGACTGGGATGTGGTGACACACGATCTCATGACGCGGGGTTGGGTCCGTGTCGAGCACGCTGTCGAGGGTGGTGTGGCCGCGGCGTTGGAGGACGCTGCCCCAGGACCGTGGAAATCACTGCCTGAGACCGAGGGCGGCGCCGGGGTTCGGCAGGCCGGACTGGCCTGTCACAGTGACGTCGCCGGGGCCGCCGATGCCGTCCGATCCTTCGCGGTGGAGATCCGCGAGTCGATCGACGGTGCCCGGGTGGTTGTTCCTCCCTTGCCGGCGTTCAATCACGCCGAGTGGTGCCGCGCGGTGCGAGGCCAGAAGTACATCACCCCCCACCGCGATCCCGATACGGCGGGCGGCGTGATCGCCGTGCTCACCATTCGAGGTCGCGCCCTGTTTCGGGTTTGGGACACCGAGGGGAGCTCCGCCGATGCTCAGCGTCATCCCGAGCTCGCGCAGGCATGGGAGACGGGCGATGGCGACCTCGTGTTCCTGCGTGGCGGCGGGTGGCCGACCTCGGCGTCGAGGTGTCCGATTCATGAGGCCCAGTCGCCGCCGGAAGGGGATCGCGTGACCCTCACTCTGCGCCACAACAAGGGCGGGTACGGCTCGGACTACTTCGACTGATAGACCACAGGTCCCGTCTCGCCACGACCGGTTCGGTCCCGCTCTCGGCGTCCGGTGACAGGTAGCGGTTTCACGAGGCGGCGCAGGACCCGGTGCATCACGTCGTTGTTCGGACCTGCTGCGCGTCGAATCGTGTTGCCGATACGCACGCGATCAGTCATGGAAATAGCGTCGCGAACCCGGCGTTTCGGGGCAGTCTGGCTAGTCGGGTCGACGGCCCATTAGGTGGAAGAGGCGGCTGAGTCGGCGGTAGGGATCTCGTTGACTCGCGATCAGTTCCGCTTCGAGGACCAAGTCCTCGGGATCGGTGGCCGCCCGCTCGGGCGTCCAGCCGTCGGTGAAGAGGCGCACGCCATGCCAGGCCACCGGCTCGACTCCGCGATGAGCAATCAGCGCCGAGAGGTGCTCGACTCGGTCGCCGCGTGTTTCGACGCCAAGCCCGTTGACTTGCCGTTTCGCTGTCGGAGGCCTCGATGGCTGCAGCCCAGTCGCCCTCGTGGGCGTGGCGGAGCGCCATCACTTCGACGTTCTCGGCCACGATCGACACCACGCCTGCTGGCGTCACGAGAGGACCAGCCAATCCGCCGCACTCACCTGGCGTTCTAGGGACGCGTGCAGCGTCGGGTCGAAACTGCCGATCGGGGCACAATGTCGCGATGCCAGACGAGCACGACGACACCACCGCATTCCGAGGGGCCCAGTTCACCGGCGTGGATTTCACTGGCGCGACCTTCCGCGATTGCGACTTGCGACGAGTGAAGATCGTCGACTCGTGGCTCGTCGACGTGAACGTGTCTGGGCTCATCGGCGATGTCGTTGTGAACGACGTCGATGTGACCGCCTTCGTGGAGGCCGAGCTCGATCGGCGTCATCCCGAGCGTGCGCAGGCCCGCGAGATGCAAGCGGCGGACGACTACCGCAAGATGTGGGACACCATCGAACGCCTCTGGTCCGACACGGTGGCCCGGGCGCGACGACTGCCCGAGGACGCCCGACAGGAGCGGGTCGATGATGAGTGGTCGTTCGTCGAGACGCTGCGCCACCTGGTGTTCGCCACGGACGCCTGGGTTAGTCGCACCGTGCTCGACGAGCCGATGCCCTATCACCGACTCGGTTACCCCTACAGCGGCTATCCGGCCTCCGATGCGGCGGCGATCGGTGTCGACCTCGCGGCGCGCCCGTCCTTCGACGAGGTGATCGATGTACGAGCCGATCGCATGGCCGTGATGCGCCGCGTCGTCGACGGACTGACCGACGATGAGCTCGAGCGGCTGTGCGCACTGTCCCCCGCGCCGGGCTATCCCGATGAGTCCCGCACGGTCGGGCGGTGCTTGCGCGTCGTGATGAAAGAGGAATGCGAGCACCGCCGCTACGCGGTGCGCGATCTCGCCGTCCTCGAAGCGCGGATCTGAGAGCCCACTGATCCCCGAGCCCGCCCGTTGGCGCGACCATCCCCGACGTGCCCCTCAGGACGCTGACACCGCACTGACCTGCCGATCGGTGCGCCGGCTTCGCACACAGAACGACGACACAGAACGACGTGGTTCTCGACCGTCACCGCACGCAGAAGGGCGTGTCGGGGCGCCGTTGTGCCGGCGGTCTGGGGCACTCCGTGATGACGCTGGGGCGCCTTGCGGCGATGGGCGCCGACGGGCGGCCGCAAGCCACCGCGGTGCCATGATCGACAATGCGCGAAGGCGCCTCGATGATCGGCGGGATGATGGACCTCGCCTGGCGGCGATCAGGGAGGCGCAGGAGGCAGGGCCGCAGAGCCGCGGGTCCCGCAGCGTCAGAAGTCGATCCGCATGACCACCCGGCGGGGGGTCGGGTGGCTGACCTCGGTAAAGCCCGCTGCCTCGTACACGCTGCGGCTGCCAACGTACAGCTCGCCCCACTGCACCACCTGGCCCGGCTCGGTGATCATGGCGTAGCCCTCGACGGCCCGGGCGCCGCGGCCGCGGGCGTGCTCGGCCGCCGCCCGGGCCAGCGCCCGGCTCACGCCGCGCCGTCGGAAGCCCGTGCGGGTCACGAAGCAGGTGACCGCCCAGACGCCATCGTCGGTGCGGTCCTCGTCCCGCCCCGTCCACGGCACTCGCATCTTAAGAAGGCGGACGTAGGCGGTGCGCGGCTCGACCGCGCACCAGCCAGCGGGCTCGCCGTCGAGGTAGGCGACGAGCCCGCTCGTCGTGTCCGCGCCCGGGTCGCCGCAGTGCGTCTGCTCCCGGAGGCGGTCGGCCCGCTCCTCGACCGGCACCGAGCGCCAGTCCTTGTCACGGACCTTGAACGACTGGCACTGGCACCCGGCCGGCGTGCCCCGGGTGCCGAACACAGCCCGGATGTCGTCCCAACTCGTCTCGTTGGCGGGAACGATCGTGATGCCGTCCCCCGCCGTGTCGCTCATGGCGACACGTTACGGGAGGCGGATTAGGACGGGTAGGCCCCCGCCGGGGTGCGGGTAGCAACGTTCAGGCGGTTCCACACGGTTGATGGCGCCGATCTCGAGCAGCAGGCCGCTCAGCTGCGACTCGTCGTAGTGCTCGGCGGCCGCGGCCCAGATGTCGGCGATCATTCCTGGGCAGCGGAGCACGCAGAAAGATGCGCGCTCGAGTCGGGCGCGTGTGAGTTCGTCGACGAACGCATGGGAAGTCCGGCCGGAACGCCACTGGGGCCCTCGTCAGGGCTTGTGGTGAACCACCCGCCAGACTCACAAGCCACCAACAAGGGCCGGTTTACGGCGAACCTGCCCACGTTCCCGATCTGCCGGAACACGGGAGCTCAGGCGGGCTCCAGGCTGAGTTGTGCACCGAGCTCGACCAGGCCGAGTCGGCGGGCGAGTGCTCGAGAACCTTCGGTCCGTGCCCGCCATTGCGGGAGGAGCTGCTCGGCGATCGCGTGGCTGATCGCTGTCTCCGCTGCGCGTCGAGCATGGCGTTCTCGTCGGTGGGTGGAGTGGGTGAGAACCGACAGGTGGGCGACATGGTTGGGCCAGCAGCGGTAGCCGCAGGCGGCGGCTACATCGCCGGTGGACGCTCGGCTGATGAACAGTGGGCCGGTGATCTCACGCAGCCGGCTCTCGTCGAGCTCGTCCGGCGACGCCGACGTGATCAGATCCTCGACGTCGCCCCGACAGGCCTCTTCGACGCCCGGTATCCGGTGTGCCTTGAATCCGGCAGGAGGGTAGAAGAGAGGGGCCGGCCCGAGGACGGCTCGGGTGACGGGTAGGCGTGCGCGGACGAGGTCCGGCGAGGTCGCCTCCCGTGGCGTCAGGTCTGCGAGGTCCTGCGGCAACCGGGCGGACGAGGTCCGGTCGCGGCACGCAGGCGGTCACACTTCCGTCGAGGGCGAGGATTGCGATCCAGCCTCGGCGACCGAGTGGTGAGTCCCGGTCGACCAGGACCTGGACGCCTGCGAGCGCGGGGAGGCCGATTGGATGAGCCCGTGCTCGTCGTGCCGCGTCGCCGCCTGTTGCCATATGGCCAGCAGGGCCGTACCGGGGGATGAGACAGCACTGAGTTCGGGCGCGTGGGAGTCGACTGCAGATCGCGTGGAAGCCGGCCAGGATGACCGTTCGGCCCAGGTCAGACGTGGTCGTAAACCAGTCACGGGGGCCGGTCTACGACTGACCGGCTCAACGATTCACGGTTCAGCTCGCAGCCGACTGCGCCAGTGACCTCGGAGATCCGGACGGGTTGGAGAATCCTGCCTTCGAGGTCGTCTCAGGGGCCCGTCGGGAGCACCTGCGTCGCAGAGCCGGCGCTCAGGGGCAGTGGGGTCCGGTCGAGTGGTCGACCTAGCATCCACCTGTGGGGGATCCACCGTCGCGAGCGCCCTACGAGTGGGCCGAGTCATGGCAGCGATCGTGGGACCGGCTCGAGGCGGTGCTCGTTCCCGACCGGGAGCACCAGGCATCCCGTGAACCGGCGCTTCAGGCCGCGGTGACAGAGCGGCACACGGTGTTCGAGACGACCTATCCGACCGAGGAGTTCTCGCCGCCGGCGGACTGGCACATCACGGCACTGACCGACGCAGGCTTTGCGGAGGCGGGCCTGGTCTGGCGTTCAGGTCCGGCCGCCATCATCGCCGCCGTCCGATAGCTCGGCTCCCTCAGCCAACGACGCCGCCACACGCCCGGCGATTGGTGACGGCCCCTGGGCCGCTCGGCGCCTGCGTGCCAGTATCGACACATGGGTGCGTTCGAGAGTCGCGCGGCGACCCCCGCTGACGCCGATGCAGTTGCGGACTATCACCACCGCTGCTTCACGAAGACGTACTCTACGCAGCTGCTCGCCGGGGAGCTTGAAGCCCCCGACCTAGCGGGCACCAGGCAGCATCTCCACGATTGGTTCCTGCCCGAATCCAAGTTCGAGACGCGGGTAGCCGTCGTCGATGGTGCGCCGATCGGTCATGTCACCGTCAGCGGCCACCATCTCGTCCACCTGTTCGTCGAGCCAAACCACCAGCACATGGGCCTCGGCAGACACCTGCTTGCGCGGGGCGAGGCGATGATCGCCGCCGGCGGCCACACCGACTTCGAGTTGCACGCAAGGGTCGAGAACCTCGCTGCGATCGCCTTCTACGAAAGGGCGGGGTGGACCGTGACCGACGGCTTGATTCACACGGTCGAGCACGGCATCAGCTACGACGAGCGGGTCCTCATGAAGCACCGCGCGTAGCGAGCTCCCTCGCCGAGACCATCACCGAAGTGCCGCGGTGGGGCGATCCGGACTCAGCCGCCGGCGACGAATGCGACAACGACGTAGGCGGCGTGGCGGTCGAAGTTCTGGCGTCGCCGGTCGTAGATGGTCGTGGTTCTGGGGTCGGCGTGACGGGCGGCGAGCTGGACGTCTCGCAGCGGAACGCCGGCGTCGAGGGCGGCCATGATGAACGCGGCTCGAAGCATGTGTGGGTGCACATTGCCGAGCCTGGCGCGCTTGCCGATCGAGCGGACCCACCGGTGGGCGGTGCGCCGGTCGAGGCGTTGGCCGTCACGCCGCCGCAGGATCGGGCCGTCGTGGCGTTCCCCGATGGCTAGGTCGATTGTCCGGGCGGTGCGGGGAACGAGCGGCACGGTGGCGGGCTTGTTGCCCTTGCCCACGATCCGCAGCGTGCGATGGCCGCGCTCGAAGCCGAGGTCTTCGATGTTGGTGGCACAGGCTTCGCTGACACGCAGGCCGTTCAATCCGAGCAGCACGGCCAGAGCCGCGTGGCCCCGGTCGTACTGCTCCGCAGTGAACAGGAACACGCCGAGCTCGGAGCGATCCAGCCCGCGAGCGTCCGATGCGTGGACCTGGGGCCGGCGGACGTATTGGGCGGGATTGGCGCGGATGCGCCCGTCGATGTGTGCGAATCGGTAGAACCCGCAGACTGTCGAGAGCGACGGTCGATCGTCGACGCCGCGAGCCCGCGGTCCTCCATCCACGCGTCGGAACAACTCGATGTGCGCACGGCTCGCCTCCATGATGACGACGCCGTGATCGCTGGACCACTGGAAGAAGCCGCACAGGTCGTGGCGATACGCCTCGAGCGTCCGACCGCTGTAACGGGCAAGGAACGAGACCGCAGCAAGCTGCGCGTCATCGACCTCGAACTCGAACCCGGGTGCCCGGATCGTTGTCGCTGCCGACTCGATGGTGGTCATGGCTGATCCTCCCTGTGATCGGAAGTCCAGCCAACCGCGACGGCCTCCCGGCGTTCTGGGGCAGTCGATTCCGGCCATCGGGCGAGCTGGGGAAGGGTTCACGGGCATGACGGGTTGTGATGTATGTGACCTTCGATCTCGAGGCCAGGGTCCGCCGCATCGAGGATCGAGTTCTGATAAGTGACCGGGTTATCAGCTATGCGGTCGCGGTCGACCAGCGTGACTGGGTTCTGTTCGCTGGCTGCTTCACGGATCCGGTGCACGCCGACTACTCCGAGAACGGGCTGCCGGCCGCGGACTTCGCTCGGGACGATCTCGTCGACATCGTCCGCTCGGCCGTCAGCGGCTACACGGCCACACAACACCTCAGCGCCAACCACCTCATCGACTTCGATCCCGATGATACCGACCGGGCAACCTGCCACTCATCGATGTACGCGCAGCACCATCTCGCCGACGGTGAGGAGCTGCTCATCCTGCGCGGCTGGTACGCCAACCACCTGGTCCGTGTTGCGAACGGATGGAAGATCGACCGGATCGTCCAACACGTGAGCTGGCGCGAGGTCCGACCTCCATGACCGACAGTCTCGACCGCGGAGAGGACGACCATATGAATGAACGAGCTTCTCCGACGAGCACCGAGCCCAACGTGCCTGCGGTGATCGATCGCTATCTCCGAGCCCACGATCGGCGTGACACCGATGCGGCGCTGTCGACGTTCGCCGCTAACGCAACCGTGGTCGATGATGGCCAGCGGTACGTCGGTTCCGATCGGATACGCGACTGGCTGGCCAGCGCGTCGACGGAGTTCAGCTACACACGGACGCTCACCGGTGCGGACGGAGTGGACGCGGACACCTGGCTCGTCACGAACCGGCTCGAAGGCGACTTCCCCGGCGGCGTCGTCGATCTCGGCTACCAGTTCCGGTTGACGGGCGATGCGATCGCGGAACTGCTCATCGCTCCCTGACACTCGGCACGCCCGAATCCGCGGTTCGCTCGGTCGTGTGAGCCCCTCCCTCAGCCGGCGTTACCTGTGTGAGGTCGGGGCGGCAAGGCCCTCTGTGTGCGGAGGGCACCGGGCCGCAGGTGTTGGTCAAGGTGGAGCGCCCGCAGCGAAGCGAGGACGAACGACCTTGAGGAACCCGAGGGCCGGTGCAGACTCGATGTGGGCCGGTCGGCGGCGTGGGGGCGCCCAGCGTTACCTAGGTGCTCGACGAAGCTGGTGTCGTCGGCGACAACAATCGTGATCGGGTGTCCCCCGTGGGGTGGGAGCGCGGTCGCGTCAGTGTTTCAAGGCCGTCCAGCACGGGTGCTGGCGGGCACGCCGGTGGCAGGAGCTGACCGCGGGTGACCCTGATGTGGAGGTGGACGGTCCCGTCCGTCGCGGCCGGCAGCAGGGTCAGGCCGGGATGGCGTAGACCAGCTCGGGGTCGACGCTGCGCAGCACGTGATAGCAGCGTCGGGCCAGCTGGCGAGCGACCGAGATCGCCGCGATCTTGGCGTCGTGGCGGTCCTTGACCTTGGCGTAGTAGGCGTGGTCCGGGCTGCGGTGGTGCGAGGAGTTCTTGGCTGCCTCGTACAGCGCCCAGCGCAGCGTCTCGGGACCCTGCCGGGACAGAACCCGCCGGCCCGGCGCCGGTCCGAGGCGTCCACGGTCACGTCCAGGCCGGTGTGGCGCACCGCCTGCTGGGACCGGGAGAACCGCCGGCAGTCGCCGAGCTCGGACCACACCGCCACCGCGATCAGCCCGCCGATGCCGTACTGGGCCTCGACCAGGGCCCGGCACGCCGGCTGGCGAGCACCGAAGCGCTGCAGATCCTTCTTCAGCGGCTGGGCCTCGGCGTCGGTCGCGTCGATCATCCGATAGCCGACACGGATGCGCTGACGGGCCGCTGGCGACAGCCGCAGCGAAGCGTCGCCCAGCAGGGCCCGGGTCTTGGCGGTGCGGATGGCGCCCTCGGGAACCGCGACGCCGTGCTGATAGAGCTCGGCATGGATCCGCTGGCTCCACACCGTGCGCTGGTTGACCAGCGACACGTACAACCGCACCCGCTCGCGCCACTCCAGCACCTGCTCCGGTGGGATCCAGCTCTCGGGCAACTCCCCGGCCGCCAGCAGCTCCCGCAGCAATCGGGCATCGGTGCGATCGGTCTTGGCCCGACGCTTGCGGCCCCGCGCCGCCTGAGTATCGGCCGGTTCGGCCAGGTGCGCCTCGAACCCGGCCGCCTGGATCTCCTCCACCACGTAGCGCCACCCGGTGCAGCCTTCCACCGCCAACGCCACCGGCCCGCCCTTCGCCCGGCGACTGACGTCGTCGCGCAGCCAACGCCGGAACCGCTGGCGATCCGGCTGCCAGACCCGGCCACGCCACTCCTCGCCCGACTCCACCTCGAGACCGTCGAAGGTGATCTGCCGTCGATGCAGATCCAACCCACATACCATGCCCATCAGGGACCTCCTTGCTCGTCCTCGAACGCTTGACGAACCACATGGTTGTCCGAGCACCAGCCGAGGAGGTCCTCACACATTGAATGTTTCGGGGCAGTCAGAACCCATGCCGTCGGCCGCGATTATGGGACGCGACGCATCGGAAATGGCCCGATCATGGTCGCCTCTCGGCGGAGCGGGCCAGCTGTGGCCTCTCTTGACGTCTTACGATCTGGGCGTCGACGAGCAGGTCGCCGCGATCGGACCAGATCTCTTGCTGTTCGAACTGGTATCCGTCGGCCGAGGATTTCAGACGGCTCGCCAGCAGCGCGTTGCTGAGATCGGCGTAGGCCTCGTCGGGGGAGGTGAACTCGACGTGGGCTCCGAGCAGGTTCGTTGCCGCGGGCTGACTCAGTTCACTTGGCGGTTGCGCGCGACCGAGGTGCTCGCGAACGGCGCGCGTGTAGCTGGCCGGGTACCAGCAGTCGAGGATCTTGGCGGTGTGTTCGTGCCCGGAGTACTGACCAGAGCGCGGGCTGATCCACACGAGGTCCCAGCCGGGCTGCGGGCTGGTGCCGTCCGGGTTTGTGGCCGGACGGTACGTGAACTGGCCAGTGACCGGTGGCCGGTTCGGTCGGCGCATTTCCATCTCCGCATACACTTCAGGTGGGAAGGCGCCGAGGCGGTGCGATGGCGCAATCGACTCCTCGGCCAGGCGACGTCCGAGCTGGACCGACGCTGTTGCGAAAGGCTCGCGTTGAGCCAAGGTCACCGTGACCGTCGCGACGCCCCCTGCGGCTTGGGCGAAGGCTGCGGTCACGTCGAAGTCGTCGGCTGCCGCGAGGCGAACGACGCGCAGGTCCACGCTGCGAGGGGTCACGGTATCCAGGCCCGGTAGCCGGCCGACGCTCTCCAAGACGAGGCTGACGAGGTAGCCGGCGGTCGGGCCGTTGGACGCCCACCAGTCGAAGTCCAGCCGCCCAGCCAACAACGCGCCCGAGGTTTGCTTTGTATGTGCGTCAGTCATTGCTTGGATGGACCATCCCGGAGTCGTGTTCGTGGTTGGGCGTGGTCGTGAGGGGTTCGAGTGCGAGCTCGTGTTCGAGATCGGACAGGTCCAGGGGCGGTTCGGGGCGTGCGGGCAAGAAGCGGGCGACGAAGGCGGCGCCGATGAGCAGCACGCCGGCGGCAACAAGGCAGCCGACCTGGAAGCCGTCGAAGAACGCGGCGCGCGCCGCGTCGAGCAGCGAGTTCCCGGCGGGGCCGAGCTGGGGTGAGATGGCGATGGCGGCGCCGATGGACTCGCTCGCTCCGTGGACGGCGGACGGGGGAATTGACGCGGGGGCGGCGTCGACGCCTGAGGCGTAGAGCGAGGCGAAGATGCTGCCGATGATCGCGACGCCGAGGGTCGTGCCGAGCTCGCGGGTGGCGTCGTTCACCGCAGAGCCGATGCCGGCCTTTTCTTTGGAGACGACACCCATGATCGCTTCGGTCGCCGGCGCGGTGGTGAAGCCCATGCCGAGCCCGATCACGATCATCTGGCCGACGATCTCGAGGTAGGGGGTTGCGGTGCTGGCGGTGGACACCCAAGCGAAGCCGATACCGACCATGGTCAGGCCGGCGGCGACGATGACCTTGTTGCCGATGCGCACCGAGAGTTTGATTCCGGTGATCGAGCCGACCCCGACCGCGAGCGCGACGGGCATGACCCGCAGCCCGGTGCTGAAGGGCGAGTAGCCCTTGAGGAACTGGAAGTACTGGGTGATGAGGAAGGTGAAGCCGCCGAGGGCGAAGAAGGCGGCGGCGATCGAACCGCTGGCGGCGGTGAAGCGCAGGTTGCGGAACAAGGAGATGTCGAGCATCGGGTCGGCGCGCCGTCGCTCCCAGGCGCCGAAGACCATCGCGCCGATCGCGGCGGCGGCGAACCCACCGATGGTGGTGGGAGCGGTCCAGCCACGATCGGGCGCTTCGATGATCGTGAACACGAGCGTGCCCAAGGTGGCCGTCGACAGCATGAGACCACCGAGGTCGAGTCTGGGTGTCGACGGGTCCCGGGAGGTCGGCACGAACAGCGCGGTCGCGAGCAGGCCGACGGCGGCAACGGGGGCCAGGGCGACGAAGACGCTGCCCCACCAGAAGTGTTCGAGCAGCCAGCCTCCAGCCAGCGGACCGACGGCGACCCCCAGCCCGGTCATCGCGCCCCAGATCCCGATGGCGCGGGCCCGTTCGTGGCGCTCGGTGTAGAGGTTCGAGATGATCGACAGCGTGGCGGGGAAGATCAGCGCGGCCCCGACGCCCATCAGCGCCCGGACCACCGCAAGTGCGGTGGGTGTGTCCACGAGCCCACCCACAGCGGAGGCGGTGCCGAACAAGGCGAATCCCGACAGCAGCGCGCCTTTGCGGCCGAAGCGGTCGCCCAGACTCCCGCCTGCGAGCACGAGCGCGGCGAAGGACAGGAGGTACGCGTCAACCACCCATTGCAGCTCGCTGGTCGTGGCACCGAGCTCACGGACGAGCGACGGAAGTGCCACGTTGACGATCGTCGTGTCGAGGTTGATCGTGAACGCGGCCAGGCACAGCACCGCGAGGGCGGCGCCCCGACGGGAGGTCTTCGTAGCGGTCATAGACAAGAAAGTAAAGTGCCTGGGTAGAAAAGTAAAGCGGTTCCTGGTAGGCTCCCGGGTATGAGGCAATACGGACAGTTCTGCCCGCTGGCCAAGGCCCTCGACGTCGTGGGCGACCGCTGGACGCTGCTCCTCGTGCGGGAGCTGTCGGTACGACCGTGTCGCTACACCGACCTCCGCGACGGCCTGCCGGGCATCGCCACCAACCTGCTCGCCGACCGCCTCAAGAGTCTCGAAGCCGCGGGCGTGATCACCGCGGAGGCAGCCCCACCACCGGTTGCGACCACCCTCTACCGGCTGACTGAGCGGGGCGAGGGACTGCTCCCCGCACTCGCTGCGCTCGTCGACTGGGGCGCCCCGCTCCTGGCCGAGGCGGACGAGGCCGACGAGGTCCGATCACGCTGGTTCGTCCAGGCAGCACGGGCGATGTTCGCTGACGTCGACGTTGGCGACGCCGACCCCCTCGAAGTCGCACTCGACATCGACGACGAACCGATCACACTCTCCCTCGAGCACGGCCAACTCCACGCCGAACTCGGTACCGCACCCCACCCCGACGTACGCATCGCCTGCGACGGCCCCACCGCGGCGGCGATCCTCCGCGGCCAACTCCACCTCGACGCCGCCACCCGCCAGGACCGCGCCCAGATCAACGGCACCCGAACCGCCCGCGCCCGACTCGCACGCCTCATCGACGCCGGCCGGGTTACCCAACAGAGGATGGTGCCGGGCCGCTAGCGGGCTCACTACTCAAGGAGACACAGGTCATGTCCAAAACCATCCTGATCACCGGCACTAGCAGCGGCTTCGGCCGCGACACGGCGGAGACCCTGCACCGCGCCGGCCACACTGTCTACGCCTCGATGCGCGGTACGCAGGGCAAGAACCGCGAGGCCGCCGAGGCGCTGCGCAAGCTCGGTATCAAGACCGTCGAATTGGACGTCAGCGACGACGCGTCGGTCGAAGCGGGCGTCGAGAACGTGCTGGCCGAGTCCGGCAAGATCGACGTGCTGGTCAACAACGCCGGCGTCGGGTCGGCCGGCGTGACCGAGGCCTTCACCGCGGAGCAGGCGAAGGTCATCTTCGACACGAACGTCATCGGGCTCCTTCGCGTCACGCGCGCCGTGCTCCCCTCCATGCGCCAGGAGCGCGACGGGCTGATCATCAACATCGGCTCGATCCTCGGCCGCGTGACGTTTCCCTTCCTCGGCATCTATGGCGCGAGCAAGTTCGCGGTCGAAGCGCTCACCGACAGCCTCCGGTACGAAGTCTCGCAGCTCGGCGTCGAGGTCGTGGTGGTGCAGCCGAGCACTTACCCGACCAACTTCCTCACCGGCATTCAGACCCCAGCCCGCACCGAAGTGACCAAGTCCTATGGCGAGGTCGGCGAAATCCCCGACGCCATGGTCAAGACCTTGATGTCGACGTTCGAGGGCAAGGACGCCCCGAATCCGCACGACGTCGCGGAGGCCGTCGCCACGCTCGTCGGTCAATCCAAGGGCAGCCGCGCTGCCCGCACCGTCGTTGGAGCGCCGTTTGGCTCCGACAAGGCGAACGAGGACGTTGCGCCTGTGCAGGCCAACGTGGTCGAGGCCCTCGGCCTCGGCCATCTCGAAAGAGTCGCCTGAGGTCCCAGCAAGCGGGCGTCCATTCGCCGAAGCCGTCCTGGGCGGTGTTCGGCACCGCCGACTACCCGGTCGCTCCGGAGCTCCACCGCTTCTCCTACGACCGCGCCGGCTCGACGGTCACCGAGGTCGAAGGCGCCTCCCACTTCCTCATGAGGTCGCAGCCGGACCTCGTCGCAGGCGTCATTCGCGAGGCCGTCATGGCAAGCGCGGTCAACCAAGCGGCGTGAAGAACAGCGGCGTCTCGACCCCGGTCGCCAAATGCCGGGTCGAGACGCCACTCGCCGGCGTCGCGCCGACGAGTCTGGATCAGCAGCAGGAGAACATCATGGAGTTCCTGGTCGAGTTCGAGTTAGAGGTTCCCGCCGGCACGCCTCAACCGGAGGTGGAGCAGCGCAAGCGGGCCGAGTCGACCGCCGCCGCCAAGCTCGCGGAGGACGGGCATCTCGTTCGGCTCTGGAGACGGCCGCTTGCCGGCGACGCGATCGGGCTGTACCGCGCCGACAGCCAGGCCGAGCTGGACGATCTGCTCGGCGCCCTGCCTCTCGCCGACTGGCTGCGTGTCATGGTCACGCCGCTCGAGGCGCACGCAAACGATCCCGCGACGGCCTCTCGATGAGCGCCCTGCTTCCCGATCCTTCCCTGAGCCGGGTCTACCGCCTCGAGGCCACCCTCGCCCAGCCACTCGATCTCGGCCAGACCGCCCAAGGCCACCGGCGCATCGTGCCCCTGACGGGCGGGACATTCACCGGTCCCGAGCTCAAAGGAACGCTGCTCCCGGGCGCAAGTGCCGACTGGCAGATCGTCCTCCCGGACGGCACGGCCCTTGGCGACATCCGCTACACGCTCCAAACCGACGGCGGCGCTCTGCTCTACGTCCAATCACACGGTGTCCGCCACGGCAGCGCCGACGTGCTCGAGCGTCTCGCGCGCGGCGAGGACGTCGACGCGAGCCAATACACGTTCCGCACCTCGACCCAGATCGAGACGGCCGAGCCGGAGCTCGACTGGCTGAACAAAGGCGTCTTCATCAGCGTCGCCGGCCGCCAGACCGCCGGCGTGACCTACGACACCTACCTCGTCGGATGAGCCTGTGCGTGCTCGGCGGCCCGACGCGTCAGCACAGCCACGCACGCTAGACGACCGGAGCTCCTGAAGGGATGGTGGGCGCCGTGACGAGCCGAGCGGACCGGGCTGCGGTACTCGAACGGTGGGCCGACAACGTGCCGAGGATGAACTGCGTGAAGTCGACATGTCCACCCTTCGAGATATCGCCGAGCTCGCCGAACGGCGAGTGGTCGTCGACCCGAACTCACCGAGGCCGTCCGCCGGGCGCGTCTGGCCCGGCGGAGCTGGTCAGAGATCGCGGCCATGCTCGGTGTCTCGAAGCAGCCGCGCAACGCAAGTACGGTCCTGGCCCGACGGCCGCCTGACTCCGCCCGACAAGCTCACACCGCGCATAGCAGCAGGCGAGAAGAAGCGCCCCGACCACTACATATCCGGCCTCTTGTGCACCTTGGTGCCCCCATAACGTCTGTCGTAGCGGTCTCCTCGAGTGTCACCCATGTGCGTTTTCGGGCGCACATAACGCTGGTGCAGAACGTCGCCCCGCCCGCCGCTCTGCGGCGCACCGAACGGCGCCTCTGCGCTCGTTGACGGTCGTCGTCTAGCACACAGAACGACCAGTGAGACTGGTGGGGTGCCGTTCAGGTGTCCACCACGGTTGCGGGGTGGGTGTCTACGTTCGGCGTTGATCGCGTGCTGAGTTGACGCGAGTGAGTTGTGGCACGCCCCGTTCGGGAGGGGTGACCGGTCGGCCTGTTAGCGCAGGGACCGATCGTTCACGGTCTCCGTCCCGGGACGTGCGTGCCACCCCTTGACCACCTGTGAAGCGAGAAGGGATGACGATGACCATCGTAGAGACGCGCCCGATCACCCGCGGGGTTGATACCCACCTCGACACCCACGTCGCCGGTGCGCTGGACGCGAACGGCGGCGTGCTGGGCGTCGAGTCGTTCCCCACCACACCCGCCGGCTACCAGGACCTGCACGCCTGGCTGGCCGGCTTCGGACAGCTCGCACGGATCGGGATCGAGGGCACCGGCGCCTACGGCGTCGGGTTGAGCCGGTTCCTGCAGTCCGCCGGGGTCGAGGTGCTCGAGGTCGACCGCCCCAACCGCCAGGCCCGGCGCCGCGACGGCAAGTCCGACCCACTCGTCGCCGTCGAAGCCGCCCGCGCTCGTTCTGGTTGGTCCGCCCTTCCTTTGGGCCTCACTCGTGATGTCGAGCAAGCACTGGCAGAAGATCCACGGGCACGCGTAGAGCTCCATCAGCTGTGGAGAAACCGGCGATCCGCGCAGCTGGGTGGTAGGCCAGAAGCTGCTCACAAGAGAGCCGTCCGGGCGTCACCCATGTGCCGCACGATGTCGGTCGCGCCCCCGTCCACCACCGGCGATGAGGGGTGCCAGCCCATGGCCAAACGACCCACCGGGCACAAAGTGGGCTCGGTGGTCATGTGGGCGTCGCCGAAACAGGTGTCTGGTCCTCGAGCCTTGGCTACGCGCGGTAGATCACGCTGATCCTGCCGGAGTCCATCACGGGCTTGGCCCGGACGAGTTTCAGCGCGTGCCGTTCCTTCACGTCCTTGAACAGCGCCAGGCCTCTGCCGAGGACAAGCGGATGCACCGTCAGCCGAAGCTCGTCGATCAAGCCCAGGTTCATCAGGCTGGATACCAGAGTGGCGCCGCCGATGACATACATGTCCTTGCCCGGCTGCTGCTTGATGCCCCGGATCTCTTCCACATCCCGAACGATCCGCGTCGTGTCCCAGGCGACCTCGTCCAAGGTCGTGGACACCACGATGTGGGGTGTCCGGTCGGCGAAGTGGGCGTACGCGACCTCACCCTCCGTCGCGACCATGCCGGTCAGCGGCAGAACACCCTTGGGGTCGGCCAAGATCGCACGCCAGTATTGCTCGTACCCCGGATACGTCCGTCCGCCCAGGATGCACGTGTCGATCTGCGAAAGCAGATCAAAGGAGTCCTCCCAAGCCCCTACCCAGTCCACCTCTCCGTTGGGCCCCTCGATGAACCCGTCCACCGACACCTGCAGGGCAGCGATCAGCCTTCTCATGCTGTCTTCCTCCGTGTTCGAAGCCATGCAGGTAGTGACCCAGGCTCCCAGCGAAAGTGACCGCGGCCGCGCACCCGCCTGGCGAGTCGTGGCGAGATGACCGAGGATTCCGCCCGCGAGACCTCGCCGCACCCCGAGTTGCTCGAGGCGGCACGCGGAGGCGACGACGACGCCTTCCGGCGGCTCGTGGAGCCTCACCGCCGGGAGCTCCACGCCCACTGCTACCGGATGCTCGGCTCGGTCCACGACGCGGAGGACGCCCTCCAGGACACGCTGCTGCGCGCCTGGCGCGGCCTGCCCAGGTTCGAGGGACGCAGCTCGCTCCGCTCATGGCTGTACCGCATCGCGACCAACGTCTGCCTCGACCGGATCTCACAGCGCGCCAAGCGCGCGCTACCGGTCAGCTACGGCCCGGCCGCCGATCCCGGCGTCGACCCAGGCGAGCCGCTCATCGACTCGACCTGGGTGGAGCCGTACCCCGACGAGCGGCACGGCATGGGAGACGGCTACGCCAGTCCCGAGGCTCGCTACGAGCGACGCGAGAGCGTCGAGCTGGGCTTCATCGTGGCGCTGCAGCTGCTCCCAGCAACGCAGCGCGCCGCGCTGATCCTCCGCGACGTACTCGGCTTCTCCGCCCGAGAGGTTGCCGAAAGCCTCGCGACCACCGTCGCGTCGGCCAACGGTGCCCTCCGACGCGCACGAAGGGCGGTCGCACAGACGCTTCCCGCCCGGAGCCAGCAGGCCAACCTGCGCGCGCTCGGCGACGACGGTGTCCGAGAGCTCGTCGAGCGCTACATCGACGCATGGGAGCGAGGCGACGTGGCCGCGATCCTCGCGCTGCTGGCCGAGGACGCAACGTTCGCGATGCCGCCGCTCCCCACGTGGTACCGCGGCCACGATGCCATCGCCGCCTTCCTCGTCAGGTCGGCGCTGCGCGAGCGCTGGCGCCTGGTCCCCGCCCGCGCCAACGGCCAGCTCGCCTTCGGCGCGTATGCCCTGGACCCGGACACGGGTAGCTACACGCCGCTCTCGCTCGACGTACTCACCCTGGATGGACCGCTGGCGACCGAGATCACCTCGTTCGTCCCGCCACAGACGAGCGGTCCCGACCGGGAACGGTTCGCCCACGAGGTCTTCAGTCGCTTCGGCCTCCCCGGCCAGCTCGACTGACTTCACGGCATCACCGTGGTGGTGGTCTCGTGTTTGGGGCACGTACGTACGTGACTGGCTGGTGGCGGGTGGGTGGTTCACCACCAGGCCCGACCAGCGCCGCAGCAGCCGATGTCCGGACGATCCCTCGCATTCGGCGACGAGATCCCACGCGCGGGCGAGCGTCTCTGACTTGGGACTACGTCTCGCGTCCGGCACGGCTCGGGACCTGTGCGGGGAGCCGACATTCCCACGTGGCGATCATGGGGCGATGAGCGAGCGAACCCCGGCTGTTGCCAGGGCTGTGCGAGAGGCCTCGATAGCGAGGCTGTCGCGCTGGCTTGAATCCTCCCCGGTATTTTGTTCCGCCGTCCAGTGACCAGCGTGACATCGTGGTCGGCGATGGGCGACCGACCCGAACTGCCATGTGACACCGACCTGGTCGCCCGGCTGCGCGACCAGGACTCTGCGGCGTTCGAGCTGATGCTCGACGCCTGGTCAGGCGGCATGGTGCGCGTGGCTCGCTCGATCGTGTCGTCGCCCGCCTCCGCCGACGAGGTGGTGCAGGACACCTGGCTCGCCGTGGTCCAGAGCATCGGGTCGTTCGAGGCCAGGTCGTCCCTCAAGACGTGGGTGTACCGCATCCTGGTGAACACCGCGAAGCGGCGGGCGATGCGGGAAGGCCGCCACGTGACGTGGGGCCTGGTACCCGGCGACGACGAGGGGCCCACCGTCGATCCGGCGCGGTTCCGCGGGCCCGCCGACCAGTTCCCCGGGCACTGGCTGGCCTTCCCCGCACCGTGGCCTACGCCGGAGCAGGACACGCTGGCCGGCGAGGTCCGCGAGCAGCTGAAGGCCGCGCTGGCAGATCTGCCCGAACGGCAGCGTGTCGTGATCACACTGCGGGACGTCGAGGGCTACAGCTCGGACGAGGTGTGCTCGATCCTGGAGATCTCGGCGGCCAACCAGCGCGTGCTGCTGCACCGGGCACGAGCGTTCGTGCGCGGCAAGCTCGAGCAATACTTCGTGGCGACGGTTCCGACCGGCACCGGCACCGAGGTGAGGCAGTGACGGACCTGAACTGCGACGAGCTGGTCGAGCTGGTCACCGGCTATCTCGACGGCGCTCTCGACGGCGACACCGAACGGCGCGTCGCCGACCACCTCTCCGGGTGCGACGGCTGCACCACGTACGTCGATCAGATCCGGCAGACCGTCACGGCTCTCGGTTCGTCGCCGGCCGACGTCAAGCTGCCCGACGATGTCCGCGACGCGCTCCTGGCCGCCTTCCGCGAACGGTCGGACTGACGCGCAGCCGCGTAACGCATCGGCCGATCGTGACTCTGCAGAGTCATGGTCGACACAATCGAGAACCCATCCACCACCACATCGGTCCGGCGGCGGTTGCTACCGCTGCACGTCGCCGTGGCACTCCAGGGCTTCATGCTCTGGGTGCCGATCGAGAAGCTGTTCATGGACGAGATCGGGTTCGACGCCGCGACCGTGGGCATCATGGCCGCGGCCTACGCGGCGCTGGTGCCGCTGATCGAGATCCCTTCCGGGATCCTGGCCGACCGCTGGAGCCGCCGGGGCGTCCTGATCGTCGCCAGCTCGGCGCTGATGCTGACCGCCCTGGTCGGCGGCCTCAGCCCCAGCGTCCCGCTCTACATCGTCGAGCGCGTTGTGCCTCGCCGTGTACTTCGCCATGTACTCGGGGACGATGGAAGCGGTCGTCTACGACGCCGTGCTCGAGGAGACCGGTGACAGCGACGGGTTCGAGCGCCGGATCGGCCGGGTGCGGTTCGTGGAGAGCGCGACGCTGGTCGCCAGCTCGCTCGCCGGTGGCGTACTCGCCGGGCTCGCCACGCCCCGCCTGACCTACTTCCTGACGGTCCCCTTCGCCTTGGCGTCGATCGCCGCGCTGTTGCGGTTCGACGAGCCGCAGCTCCACAAGGCCGAGCAGGCGGCGTCGCTGCGTAGCCACATCGCGGTCACGTACAGGACGATCACCCGACGCCGCGAGCTGCTCCCCGCCATCGTGCTCACGGTGCTCACCGCCCTCATGCTGCAGGTGATCTTCGAGTTCGGCCCGCTGTGGCTGGTGGCGTCAGGGACGGGTGCGGGTCTGTACGGGCCGTTCTGGGCCGGGTTGGTGTCCACGCTGGGATTGGGCGGCCTGCTCGCCGGGCGGGTGCACCTGGACCGACCGGTGACGCTGACCGCCACGATCACCGTGCTCACCTTGGCGAGCTGGGTGCTCACCGTGACCCGCAACCTCCTCGTGGTGACCATCGCCCAGTTCGCGGTGGCACTCGTCGTCGTGATGGTCAGCATCTACGTCTCACGGGTACTGCACGACGCCGTGCCGTCGACGGTCCGCTCCGGGGTGGTCTCCGGGGTCGGCGCACTGTCGTGGATCACCTTCCTGCCCGTCTCGCTGGTGTTCGGACAGGTGAGCAAGCACCACGGCGTCGAGACCGCCGCCTGGATGATCACCGCCGTGGCGCTGCTCGCCAGCGCGGCCATGGTCAAGCTGGTCGCCGGTCGGGACGACGAGGTGGTGCCCAACGACGATTCGGACCCCACGTCGACCCTGGTCCCCGAGCCGGCGGCCGCGGTCGGCTGCTCGATCGCTGCGTGACGCCGTGACCGATCTCGACTGCCGCACCGTTGCCGACCGCGCATCCGCCTTCGTCGACGGAGAGCTCGATGCGGACACCGGGCGCCGCGTCGTCGCCCACCTCGCCGGCTGCGAGGGCTGCCACCGGTACGTCGACCAGATCCGGTGGACGGTCCGCATGCTGGGTGCGATCAGCGGCGAGTGGCCGGGCGCGAGCAGGAACTAAGGCCCAGGTCAGGCATGTCGGTCCACCAGGCGAACCGGTGCCCGACGGTTCGCGGCACGCAGGGATCATGGCGACGAGCTGATCGGACGAGACATAGAGGAACGGCGTGTCGAGGAGATCCTGGAGCGCCTTGGCGAGAGCGGTCTTGCCCGAGCTGGATGCACCGTTGAGGAAAATGATGCGCCCAGCGGCGGGGCGTGAGTAATCCTCGTCCACGAGACATCACGCCAACCGGACCTCACGGCTCGGCAGTTACGGCTTCCTTCGAAGGCGTCGAGCGGGTTCCAGCGATGAGTTCGATCCTCGGCGTGCGTCTGATCCGATGACGGACCCGAGATGACTTGAGCCCTGCGAGTGCGTCGCGACTGACGCTCCGTTCAATGAGGAAGCGACCTGCGGTTCCTGACGGATCTCTGGAGGTAGCTCAGTTGGAACGAAGGCCAATCAACCCCTGGTCGTGGCCCATCAAGTTGGGCTTCGACCAGGCCGAGCTCATCGAGGGCTACCTGGCCGGCCCCAACGGCGAGGCGGGCGGGATGGACGTCCCGTCCACCGAAGACGTCTATGCCTACATGGACGCTCTCGCAGAGTCGGTCGATTGCATCGTGTTGGGCCGCAAGACAGCCGCGGGGTTCATCCCGGCCTGGGCGTCCCGGCCCGAAGACGAGCCCGAGGAGTTGATCGACTGGATCAACAACACGCCCAAGGTCGTGATCTCCAACACCCGAGCGGTGACATGACCGGACGGCTGACCGGGAGCCAGGCAGCGACCTTGGCGCTGTTGGCGTTCGCGATGCTGATCGTCTCGCTCGATCAGTACATCGTGGTGGTGGCTTTGCCCGACATCGGGCGCGACCTCGGCTTCTCGGAACAGACGCTGCAGTTGGTGATCAGCGCCTACGCGGTGACGTCGGCCGGCTTTCTCTTGCTGGGTGGCCGCGCCGCCGACCTGCTCGGACGGCGTCGGATCCTCGTGTGCGGACTGGGGCTGTACGCCGGCGCCTCGCTCGCCGGTGGGCTCGCGCCCGCATCCGTGTTCTTGCTCATCGCTCGCGCCGCACAGGGGCTCGGCGGAGCGCTTGTGTTTCCCGCCACCCTGTCCCTGGTCAACACCACCTTCGCTGAAGGCAGCGAGCGCAACCGCGCCCTGGCAGTCTGGGGCAGTGCCGGCGCGGCCGGGCTTGTGCTCGGAGTGCTGCTCGGCGGTGTGCTCACACAGGCGCTCGGCTGGGAAGCGGTCTTCTTCGTCAACGTGCCGCTGGCTGCCGTGGCGGTGCTGCTGGCGTTCCCGCTGATCCCCGCCGACGGCAAGCCTGAGACGAACCGCAGCTTCGACCTGCCCGGTGCGCTTAGCGCCACCCTCGGCGTCACCCTGCTCGTGTTGGCCCTCGTCCAGGGCCCGAGCCTGGGCTGGGGTTCGCCGGCCATCCTGATGAGCTCGGCAGCCGGCCTGCTCATGTTGGGGGCGTTCGCGGTTGTCGAGCGGCGCAGCAGCGACCCGCTCGTGCCGCCGCGACTGCTCGCCAACCGTAACCTCGGCACCGCCGTCGTGATCGCGTTCCTGTTCTGGGCCACCTTCGGCTCGGTGCTCTACTTCCTCACGCTCTACTTCCAGGACGTCCATGGCTACGACGCCCTGCAAACCGGCATCGGGTTCCTGCTCCCGACCACCTTCGTGGTCACCGGCTCGGCAGTCGCCGGTCATCTGGCCACCCGTTTCGGTCTCCGGCCCACCCTGGTCGGCGCCCTCTGCCTGGGCGCACTGGGCGCAGTGGCACTCGGCCTCGCCATGTCGCCGGACGGCTCCTACACGGCGCTGACCCCCGGGCTGATCGCGCTCAGCCTCGGCGACGGTGTCGTGTTCACCACGATGTTCATCGCCGCGAGCACCGGGGTGTCCGACGGCGAGCAGGGAGTGGCTTCAGGCATCGCCTCGACCAGCACCTCGATCGGCGCCGCCGTCGGCCTCGCCGTCCTCGTCCTGGTGGCCAACTCCGACACCGACGGGCGCACCGGTGACGCGCTGCGGACCGCCACCGCCGACGGCCTCAGCGCCGCCGTGCTCGTCATCGCAGGCGCGATCGCAGCCACCGCGCTCATCGCCCTGAACCTTCGCCCCGCCACGCCGACGCGCCCAGAGCCCCCGTGCCCGCGTCGCTTGGCAGTGCCAGCACGCCGAGACGCACACCGACGCATTTCAGCATGAACCGACACCGCGCTCTGACCAGTGTCATCCATCAGTGATGTCCCGATCCGCAGAACGTAAGCCGGGTCCCAACCCCCAGGAGGAACCATGCCAGCCTCCCCACTGCGAGTTACCGCAGAGTCGACACGTAACGCCTAATACACGGATGATCCATCTAGCATCCCGGTGTCTTCCGCACGAGGCCGGGAGCATGCGGGGATGAACCAGTTCGCGTGCCTGATCCGGACCTCGACCCCGGGCGGGGAGGCCCGCTACGCGCTGGGCGATCCGCTCGTCGACTCGTACCTCGCGTTCGTGGCTGGGCGGTCCCGGCCGAACACGCTGCGAGCGGTCGCTCACGACCTGAAGACGTTCTTCACTGTCATCGACAAGGACCCCGTCGACGTGGTGGAGGCGGATGTGTTCGACTTTGTCGCCGACCAGCGGGGCGACCGCACCGTGGTTCGGATCAGCGACGGCGAGTCGGGCTTGTCGGCGCGCACGATCGCTCGGCGGCTCTCGGCTACGACGAGGAGCTGCGAACGCGTTAACCTCCCCAACCCTCATAGGGCCCCGGCACGGTCGTTCGCTGCGCTGACGCCGTATGGCCGGCCGACGACAGAGGCTTCGTTCTGGGTGCCGGTGAGGAGCGGGCAGGACGACGTCCTGGGCGGGCGGTATGTGTGCGCCCGGAACGGAACACATACGTGACGCCAACAACCGTGGGGCGAGCGCGCGTTTCTGGGACCCTCGTTAGCGCGCGCCCGATACACGCCCCCGGGGGACGGGCGTCACGTCAGCCTCCCGGGCAATGCTGCTCGTGGAGGTATTGCTGGCACTCCTCGTCGGTCAGGGTCCGGGTGAGTTCGTTCCTGGCGATCTCGATGAGCTCGTCGAGGTCGAGCGTCCAGACGCGCACAGTTCCGTCGGCGCTGACGGAGGCGAGCTCGGAGCCGTCAGCGCTGAAGGCGACCGAGGTGACGAAGCCACGGTGACCGGTCAGGGCACTGATCGGCGCGCCCGTCTCGGAGTCCCAGAGGCGAACCGTCGCGTCGGTGCCGACGGTCGCCAGCGTGGCGCCCTCCGGAGCGAAGGCCACGTCCCGGACTCCCCCCGCGTGCGCCAGCGTTGCCGTCCGCTCCCCGGTCGCGGGGTCCCAGATGTCCACGATGGCGGAGTCGCCGGCCGGGACGTTGGTGGTCGTCGCGATCCGGTCGCCGGTTGGGGCGAAGAACGCCCGCTCCGCCGGAGCATCGATCGTCCTCACGATCTCTCCCCGCTCCCAGTCCCAGATGTCCAGGCGGGGAACGTCCGGGTCCGCTCGCCCGACGGGCAGGCGGGACGTTGCGAGCAGGCGTCCGTCCGGGCCGAAGCTGACGGAGCCGAACCTGACGCCGGGCTTCTCCCGGAGGGTGCCGACCTCGTCACCGTCGCGGTCGACGATCCTCACCACGCCTGTGTCGCCGTCGCGGGTCGCGGTCGCCAACACCTCGCCGGTCGGACTCCAGGCGATGTCGTCGACTTGCGCCCCGTCATGGACGGTGAAGGCCTCCCGGCCGGTCGCCGCGTCCGAGACTGTCGCGGTCCCGTCTGCGCTGGCTGTGGCGACCAAGCGGCCGTCCCTGTTCACGTCGATGGCGAAGACGTCGGTGCCGGATGGGCCGCCGATCAGGCTGCCGTCCGCGCCGGCCGAGCCGCTCGACGAGCCGTCGGGGCCGAACGTCAGCAACTGGCGCTGGCGGTGCAGATCCCAGAGGGCCACCGTGCCCTCGGTGCTGGTTGCGAACAGCCGCCGACCGTCGGGCGTGAAGTCCGCGCTGCCGACGAACGCCCGAACGGAGGGGAGGTTGGCGACCTCTGCGTCCCCGGTGATGCCGACGTCCCAGATCTTCACCGCCGTGTTGCTCTCGTCTCCGGTCATCACCCGATCGCCGTCGGGCGAGAAGGCGACCGCCCTCATCCCGCTCCTCGCGTCCTGGGCCGACAGCGACAGCAGCTCGCGTGGGCCGCCTTCGGTGATGCTCCATACCTTGGCGGTCCCGTCGATGCTACCCGTGACGAGTCGGGTGCCATCGGGGCTCCAGGCGATGTCCTGGACCGTGGCCTCGTGCGAGAGCAGCGCGAAGCGCAGCTCGCCGGTACGGCCGTTCCAGATGCGCGCGCTGCCGTCGTCGCTCGATGTCGCGAGCCAGCGGCCGTCCGGGCTCCAAGCGACGTTCTTGGTGGAGATGGTGTGGCCTTCGAGGGTGAACACCGTCTCGCCCGTGCTGATGTCCACCACGACCGCGATCGGCGCGGACTGGGTGGAGATGGCGATCCGCTCACCGTCTGGGCTGAACGCGGTCTGCTCGGGCGCGGCCACGGCGTCGATCCGCAGGACGGTCCGCCCCGTACGGAGGTCCATGACCCGCACAGCGTCGGGCCACGACGCCGCGAACAGCGACCCGTCCGGCTGGAACGATGGGCCCCACACGCCGAGATCCGGTGAGCGCTCGAAGCTCCACTGCTCCTCTTCGGTGGCCGGGTCCCAGATCCGGGCGGCGCCGTCGTCGCCCGTCGTGGCCAGCAGCGAGCCGTCGCCGTTGAACGCGACAGCGTTGACGTCCTCGTCGTGCCCGTCGAAGGAACGTACGGATTCGCCGGTTCGGGCGTCCCGGATGTCCACGATCCCTGTCTCCTCCGGGCCCTCGGTCACGAAGACGGTGCCGTCCGGGCTCCAATCGAGGTCGCCGCCCAGGTCCGGCACGCTCAGCACGATGCGCGACGCCGTCATGGCGCGGTGCAGGGCCTCCTCGGCCTCGGGCAGCACGGTTCCGCCATCCGATCGGGTCTGGTCGATCGCTTCGAGGGCCAGCAGGATGCTCCGCTCGGGATCCACGTCGAGGTTGGCCGTCGCCGCTGCGGCCAGCTCCCGAGCCGTCGAGACCCGCCCTTCCTCTCGGGCGCGACCGCGCTGGTCCACGGCCACCAGTGAGGTACCGGTCGCCAGCACCGCGAGCACGGCCACACCGGCGAGCAGTCCCCGGAGCCGGCGGACATTCCTTCGCTCGCGGTGGACCTGAGCCCGAGCCTCGGTGAGCGCGGCCTCCTCGCGGGCCCGCGACGCGTCGAGGAACTCCCGTTCCAGGGGATCCAGATCGATGTCGTCACGGTCGACCGCATCGAGCACGGCGACCAAGCGGGCACCCCGGTAGAGGCTGGCCTCGTCTCGGCCGAACTCGTCCCATGAGCCGGCTGCTTCTCGCAACTGCGCAGCCAGGCGGAGCTCGGTGCGGCTCTCCTCGAGCCAACCCCGAAGGCGGGGCCAGGCCCGGGCCAGGGCCTCGTGCGCCAAGTCGACGCTGTCCTCGTCGGTCGTCACGAGGCGGGCCCGGACCAGGAGATCGACAACCCGGTCACGGGCCGGATCGCCGCCCAGGCTCCGGGCCGGGGCCCGGGACCGGACCGGCTCGCCCTCGGGGGCCAGGGCAATGAGCCGCAACAGCACCGAGCGCAGCACCTTCCGCTGATCCGACGGCAACGTCTCGTACAAGCGCTCCGCCGACCGGGCCACCGCCCCCCGGATGCCGCCGGTGGCTTGGTAGCCGTCGACCGTGAGCACCCGTCCGTCGCGGCGCCGCCAGGTCTCGGCCAGCGCGTGCGACAGGAGCGGTAGCGCGCCGGGCTCTCCCTCCAGGTCACGGCCGAGCAGGTCGACGAGGCCGTGCTCGAGGCGCAGGCCGGCTTGAGCAGCCGGGCCTTCGATCGCCTGGCGCAACTCGTCGCCGGCGAGCGGGCGAACCAGGTGCAACCCCTCCTCGACGAGACGGGCGAATGCCGCGTCCACGCTCAGCGCCCCGAGGTGGTCAGCCCGTATGCACGCGACGACCGGTGCACGATCGACGGCGTAGTCGGCCAATCGCCGACAGAACCGTCCGGCCGCCTCGTTCGACCCGCCGATGGTGAACAGCTCCTCGAGCTGGTCCACCACAACCACGGGTGTTCCGGGAGCCGACGCGAGAGCGGTCGTCATCGCCGCGTCGGGGTCGGTGCCAGGAGTGAACATCGCAACGGTCCGCCCGCCGGCCATCAGCCTCGGTACGAGGCCGGCTCGCACCAAGGACGACTTGCCGCAACCCGACGGGCCGGCAACCACCAGGACTGCGGCCCGCTCCAAGCGCCCCAGGCACGCCGCAACCTCGCTGTCTCGCCCGAAGAACGCCTCGGCGTCACGCACGTCGTAGGGCAGGAGTCCCTTGTACGGGCAGTCCCCGGACACGACAACGGGCTCGGAGGGCGCCGTCAACTCGCCGTCCTGACGCAGGATCGCCGCCTCCAGCGCCACCAGCTCGGGCCCCGGTTCGATGCCGAGCTCTTCGACGAGCGTGTGCCGGGCCCGACTCAGCGTTCGCAGTGCATCTGCCTGGCGTCCGCACCGGTACTGGGCGAGCGCCAAGATCGCCCGCCGGCGCTCCCGCAACGGCTCCTCGGCCGCCCGAACCTGGCCCTGGGTCGCGACCAGCCGGTGCTCGCCCGCTGCCAACTGGGCTTCGAGCAGGTCCTCTTCCACCGTGCGACGGAGCTCGGCCAGGCGGGCCGCCTCGTTCCGCGCTGGCGCCCACCCGTCGACGTCCTCGAACGGAACCCCCCGCCACAACCCCAACGCTCGGCTCAGCGTCGTGGTCGCTCGGTCCGGCTCACCGGTCGCCGCCAACGCCCGTCCCCGCTCGACCAGGTGCTCGAGGCGGCAGACATCGACATCGTCGCCCGTCAACGTGAGTCGGTAGCCGCCAGTCGCCGTCGCGATCGCCGCCGGTCCCAGCGTCTTGCGCAGCCGAACCACACAGCCCTGCACGACCTTCGGCCACGACGGGGGCGGATTCGCCCCCCACAACGCATCAGCCAGCTGATCCGCCCTCAACACCTCGCCTGGCTGGACGGCCAGCGCCCCGAGCACGACCCGATCCCGCGGACCCAGCGACGGTGACTCACCGTCGACCAGAAGCGGACCCAAGACGCCGATACCCACCACCGCACTGTGGGCCCACTGACCAAGCGGGTCAACGGCACCGATACCGCGCTGATACCGGCACGGCGGTCACACCGATACCCCCCTCGCGCAGGCTGCCCCCAGACATCCCCGCCGGCCGAAACGGACCGGCAACGCGACACCCAACTAGGAGACCTCGTGGAACACGAACTTCACCCTCTCGCCCGGAGCTCCAAGCGCTGGGCCATGCTCATCCTTCCGGCCGCTATCGCCACGGCCGCGACGATCGGCGCCTACACCCAAGCGACCGGGGCGAGCCCCAGCCCGCCGCCTCCGGTGGTGGAACCCCACTGCTTCGGGTCCGCCGACGCAGCCGCCGCCTGGCTCTCCTCCGGGACCACACCCGATTGCGCCAAGGGCACGGTGGAACCCCACTGCTTCGGGTCGGCCGACGCCGCCGCCCACTGGCTGTCGTCCGGACCGCGACCCGACTGCGCCTCCTAAACCGAGCGCCAGCACCCTCTGCTCACACCAGCCCGGCAGGGCATCCAGCATCCGTTCGATCGAGGGATCGGCGGAAGACACCGTGCCCCGGCCCGATCCGGAGCTCACCCCAGAGCGGTCGTTGTTCATCGCCGAGGGCGAGGGCGGGCACCAGCGAGTGATCCCGATCTCGAACACGTTCTTCGCTGCTGTTGGGGCTGCGCGCCTCAGAGCTCTGCGAACTGGCTGCCGATGCCGTCACCCGCATCGGCACCGACGGCTACTGGTTGCGCGTCCCGGTCGGCAAGCTCCGCAACGACCGCATGATCCCCCTCCACCCCGAGGTCGTCGACCTGTTCGCGGAGTGGACCACCACCAACAGCGAACACATCCGCCAGAGCCGGCGGCTGCTCGCCGATCACCACGACCCGATCGATCGTCGAACCGTGCACCGCATCCTCGCCCGCATCGGCGCCATCGCCGGCATCGACGACATGCACCCCCACCGCTTGAGACACACCCTCGCCACCCAGGCCATCAACCGCGGCATGCGCCTCGAAGCCATCGCCGCTCTGCTCGGTCACCGCTCCCTCGAGATGACCCTGGTCTACGCCAAGATCACCGACCGGGTCGTCGCCGACGCATACGCGTCGTGTGCGACTGCTGCGCCAGTCGGTCCGCCACCTCATCGAGTTGGCTGGCCACACAGAAATTGTGGCCGAGCAGCAAGACCGTTTCATGGCCCTGCACCGTCGACCTGATCGACTCCGCTTCCTGGTCAACGGCCCAAACGACGGACTCAGCGATGGGCCGGTACGGCAACACCATGCTCGTGAACGGCGAGCCCGGGCTGTCACTGACTCCTACTGGCCGGCGGCCAACCGGGAGGTCACCCTCACGCTCGACGACGTCCTGATCGAGGACGCGCAGGTCGCCCGACGACCATGCCGGTCATACCGGACTTGGGCACCAACCCGGCGGTGCTTTGCATCATCCGCAACGCCCTGGAGCTGGCGCCTACTCGCCTGCTGCGGTGCCTGACCGGGCGGACCGCGCCGATCTTGACTGAGTGACCCGGTCGTAGTTGAT
Organism: uncultured Acidimicrobiales bacterium; assembly: GCA_963735395.1. Lineage (GTDB taxonomy): Bacteria > Actinomycetota > Acidimicrobiia > Acidimicrobiales > VFJN01 > ZC4RG19. The sequence continues at coordinate 614,021 of CAVTKV010000009.1, forward strand.
GCGGATCAGCTGGACGACCTCGTCGAGGTCGTCGTCGGACTCGATGTAGCGGGTGGTCCAAGTGGAGTCGGGATGGATGTGGTGCGGCCCGGTGCGTCCGGCAGCGACCAGCTCGTCCCGAATGCGCCGGGGGTACGGGATGTCGGCCTGATGGTCGCCGTGCACGTGCCCGAGCATCCGGCCGTCGAGGTAGAACTCGGTCTCGGCGAAGCGGCCGATCTCGGTGGTGATCCCAGGCCAGCTGGTGATGGTTGCGATGATGCGCTCGCCTCGTCCCATGCTGGCCACGGTATCGGCGGCCACCCGGAAAGGAAGCCGAGCCGCGGGTCCGGCGATGTGTGATCGACGCTGGTGTCGCCCATCCCGATCGGCGGGTCCAACACCCGTCGACGGCGAACGTGGTGGCGCTCGATATCGACTACTACGGGCGCAGCCCGGGCGTCCTCGACGGGAGACGCGGCGCCGAGTCGGCCGGGCACCGAACGACCGATCCCGCGGACGTCGTTGACGTGCAGCCCCGAGCAGAACGTGGGTCCCACAACGGGTGCGCGTGATGGGCCTTGGCGAGCGTCCTCGAGGTGCCGCACGGCGTCTGTCGCGATGCGTCCACCAGCCGGCGATAGGTGCGACCCAGCTAAGCGCGGCCTGACCAGCCCACCGCGGCCGATTCGCCAGCCTGGGTGGGCCATTTGATCGTGGCCCGATGTGCCATGGCCGGCCGGACGACTCTTGCCAGAGGAGGGTCCTCCGCAGTCGTCGAAACCTTCAGCGATTCCGCGTCCTGATCATCAGCGATGAGTTTCCGCCTCGGCGACGGTCACTACCAGCACCTTCCCGGGCGACCACGAGAGGAGCCGGCGGTGGCCAACTACGTCCAGCTCGGCGATGTGCACACGTACTACGAGGAGGACGGGCAGGGAGAGCCGCTGGTGCTTCTGCACCCCGGCGGCGCCGACTCCCGGGTGTTCGAATCCAACCTCCCCGGCCTGACTGAGCACTTCCGGGTGTTCCGGCCCGATCGGCGCGGGCACGGCCGTACGGCCGACGTCGAGGGTCCGATTTCCTACGAGCTGATGGCGCGGGACACCATCACGTTCCTCGAGCAGGTGGTGGGCGGGCCGGCGTTCCTCGTCGGCCACAGCGACGGTGCGCCGGTCGGGTTGGTGACGGCGTTGCTGCGCCCAGATCTCGTGCGCCGGTTGGTGGTGGCGTCGGGTGTCTTCCACCACGAGGGTTGGGCACCCGGTGCCATCTACCTCGACGAGGAGAGCATGGCATTCTTCGTCGAGTTCCACGGCGCCGTCTCGCCCGATGGGCCCAACGCCTTCCCGGCGCTGAACGCGAAGCTCGACCGCATGCACGAGGAGGAGCCCACGCTGGCGGTCGCCGATCTGGCCAGCTATCCCGGACCGTCGCTCGTGATGGTCGGTGACGACGAGGACGAGATTCCTATCGAGCACACGTTGGCGCTTCGGGCCGGGCTGCCCCGGTCGCAGCTGGCGATCGTGCCCGGCGCCGGCCACGGGCTGCTCATGCAGAAGCCCGATCTGTGCAACCAGATCATCTTCGACTTCCTCACGGAGCGTGTCGAGGAAACAGGGGGCGGCCGATGATCGCCCGAGTCTGGACGGGCGCCGTGCGAACGAACGACGCCGAGGTCTACGCCGACTACATCCGCGCGACAGGCTTCGCCGAGTACGGGCAGACCGCCGGCAACCGCGGCGCCTGGTTGCTGCAGCGCCACGAGGGCGACCGCACCCAGATCATCGCCGTGTCCCTGTGGGACTCAATAGAGGCGATCCGCGCCGCGGGTGACGGCCGACGAGAGAGATGTCGTTACGACGTCCACGAGCGGTAGGCGATGAGCGATCCGTCGGGCCGAAAGCCAAGCCGCTCGTAGAGGGTCCGCGCCGGCGTTCGATGGTCCTGCACCGTGAGCCCCACCCGGCCGAGCATCGATCGTTCGAGGAGCTGGCGGGTGATGGCGACGACGAGCTGCCGGCCGACGCCGGTGCCGCGTGTGGCGGGGTCGACGGCCACGAAGTCGATGAACCCTTCGCCGTCGTCGTGGACCTCGCCCGCGGCGTAACCGGCGACACCACCGTGGCCGTCGTCAGCGACGAGCACCACGCGGGAGCCATCGAGCTGGCCATCGACGAGCTGTGTGGCAGAGGCAAACGTGTCGGGGAACTCGGCGTCGTGCAACGCCGCGATGGCCCCGATGTCGTAGGGGGCGGCGGCACGCAGCGCTGCCATCTGGCCATCCCGGCCTCCTGGCCAGGCGGCAACGACGCCGGCGTCTGCGAGCAGGAGGTGGTTCGGCTCAGTCGCCGTCCAACCCTGCGAGGCAGCCAGGTCGGCGAGCCGATGGTTGGCGATGTCGCCGCACATCTCGTAGCGAGCCACGGTCGTAGGCAACTCGGCGAGCGCGGCGTCGACGAGCGCGGCGGCCGCCGCCATCCAGGCGTCACCGTCGCCGAGGACCCACGGACCGACGATCCATGCCCGAGCGAGGTCGTCGTCCCACTCGGTGATCACCACGCCGGTGACGCGCGTCCCGTCACGCAGGACCCGGGCCGTGGTCGCCCACGGCGGTTCCAGGCCGTCGAGCTCGGCGACGATCCCGGCGGCGTCGGTGCCGAGGTAGGAGATGCGACGGTCTGGGTGGCGCTGCTGCGCGGCGATGAACGTCACGATGTCGTTCAGCTCGTCCGGGTTCGGCGAGGTTGGCACCCTGTCGAGAGTAGGGGGCCAGGTGCAGGCCGAACGGCTTAGCGGCCCGCGTCTTGGAAGCGCCTCGCAGCCGGCGGTGGGGGGCACCCGGCCGACGAGACCGAAGTCGTCCTTGAAGCCCGCGATGGCGTGACGGGTGCAATTGTCGCCATGGACAAACCGCTGGGTTCCGTGTGGTGTCCTACCGGTGTGGGGCGACGGATGTGGCGAGGTCGACCCCGCCGGGGGAAACTGAGCGAGCAGTGCGTGGAAGCGCCGAATCAACAAGGGGTCGAATGGGCGTCAAGCAGTGGTTCATGGGTCTGCTCAGTCGCGGCGAGGCCCCAGTCCCAGATCCGAGCGCGATGGTCGAACTCGAAACCGCGCGGGTGACTGATGCACCGATGATCGTCGCGGCCTTGCAGCGCGAGGGGATCGACGCCGCGAGCGTCGAAGCCTTCGACCCGGTGACTGCTCTCAACCGGGCCAGGGTCATGGTCCGGCGCTCGGACGTGCCCGCGGCGCTCGAGGCCATGGAGCGTCTTCGCTAGTCGATTGCCAGGCTCGACTTCGAACTCGTCAGGTTCCCTCGCTGTGGTCGCCCGGACAGCCGCGACGCGCGCAGCAAAGACCGGCCCCACGCGCGCCGAGTCCATCGAGCCAGGGAAGGCCGGGTGCCCGCACGACCGGGTCACACTCACCCGGCGATCTGGGGCAGGCGCGCGGGCGCGGCGCCGATCTCCGAACCAGACAGGCTGGGACGCGATGATTTCACGTGTTGGCGACCGTCGATCTCTCGGTCACGCGAAGGAGCGAGGAGAGGGATCATGACTGACGACCAGGGAGCGCTCCCACCGATTGGCAGCCCGGCGACCCGGGCGCTCGCCTCGGTCGGCATCACTGGGCTCGAGCAACTGCAGCAGCATCGGGCTGAGGATCTCCTCGCCCTCCATGGTGTCGGTCCCAAGGCGATCTCACGGCTCCGGACCGCGCTCGCCAACCAAGGACTGTCCTTCCTTGCCGAGAGCCCCCGACAGCCGCTGTCGGACGACGTGCAGGAGTACATCGACGCGCTGGATCCGGCGCACCGCCGGCTCTTCGACCGCCTCCACCAGCTCATCTTGGACGAGCTCCCCGACGCCCGTGTGGTGATCTCGTACCAGATCCCGTTGTACAGGGTGGGTCGCCGCCACGTCGGGCTCAACGCCCGTCGCCCCGATGGCGTCACTCTGACGACAACCTCGCCCGATCACATCGACGCGTTCCGCCGTCGACACCCAAAGTCCAAGACGGGCAAGGCCAGCATCCAGTTCCGACTGAACGACGAACTCCCCGAGGACGACATCAGGGACGTCATCCGGCGAGCAATCAGCTCCTGAGTGTCGACCCATGACTGTTCCAACCTGACCCCGCCCCAGCCGCCGATCAGGGATGGTTGGCTTCGCTCGCGTATCGGACGCGGCGTCGAGCGAACCAGACGACGGCCCCCGTGACGATCAATAGCGCTGGGCCAGAGTGCACGGCGAGCACGCCGATCAACGGCGGCCCGCCCCAGTCAGACCGATAGCTGTCCGGATCGTTGACGTCGATGACGAACGGCTCGGCTATACCCCGCGCAACCAGGTAGATCGCAACATCAGTCCGATGCCGACGAGGACTCGCCTTGCCACTCCGCTGGTCAAGGACCGGCGGGGTCGCGGCGGCTGCGCAGCAGCTCGATCTCGGCTGCGTTGGTGGTGAGAGCCATGGCCCGCTCGAATGCAGTGGCCGCCTCGTCGTGGCGGCCGAGCCGGTCGAGAGCGTCGCCTTGGGCGGCATGCAGGAGGTAGTAGCCGTCGAGCGCCTCGGCGAGGGCGTCGAGGGCCGCGAGCGCGGCAGCCGGCCCGTCCCGCTCGCCCACCGCGATGGCCCGGTTGAGAGCGGCGACGGGGGTCGGCGCCAGCGCCAAGAGGTGGTCGTAGAGGGCGACGATCCGGCCCCAATCGGTGTCTGCCGAGGTCTCGGCGACGCCGTGGACGGCGGCGATGGCGGCCTGGATCTGGTACGGGCCGGGGTGGTCGCGTCGGAGGCAGGCCCGGACGATGGTCTGGCCCTCGGCCATGAGCTCCCGGTTCCAACGGGACCGGTCCTGGTCGGCGAGGCGGACGAGGGCACCACTGCCGTCGGTGCGGGCGGGGCGACGCGCCTCGGTGAGCAACAGCAGGGCGAGCAGGCCCCACGCCTCGGCCTCGTCGGGCATGAGCTCGGCCAGGAGGCGAGCGAGGCGGGTGGCCTCGACGCACAGCTCCGCCCGCACGAGGTCGTCACCGGCGGTGGCGACGTAGCCCTCGTTGAAGACGAGGTACACGACGGCCAACACCGGCTTCAGCCGGTCGGGCAGCTCGGCGTCGGTCGGGACGCGGTAGGGGATGTTCGCGGCCTTGATCTTCTTCTTCGCCCGGACCAGCCGCTGCGCCATGGTGGGCTCGGGGACGAGGAAGGCGCGGGCGATCTCGGGGGTCTGCAGCCCGGCGACGAGCCGCAGCGTCAGGGCGACCTGCGCCGCCGGGGCCAGGGACGGGTGGCAGCAGGTGAAGATCAGGCGGAGCTGGTCGTCGGCCACGGGCCCCACCTCCTCAGGCTTGTCATCGGATGGGTGCAGGCGCACCGCCTCGGTCTGGCGGTCGTCGCGGGTCGACTCCCGGCGGATGCGGTCGATCGCCCGGTTGCGGGCGGTCGTGATGATCCAGCCCGCCGGGCTCGGCGGGAGTCCGGCCGTCGGCCACCGCCGGAGGGCGACGAGGAACGCCTCCTGGACCGCCTCCTCGGCGATGTCGATGTCGCCGAGGAGGCGGACCAGGCTGGCGACGGCCCGGCCGGACTCCTGCCGGAAGACGCGCTCGATCTCGCTCGTGCTCGACACCGGCGGCTGGCGCTACTCGGCCGCTTCCTCTTGGAGGGGGCGCACCTCGACGGGACCGTGACAGGCGGCCGACGCCTCCTCGGCCAGCTCGAGCGCGGCGTCCAGGTCGGGCGCCTTGAGGATCCAGAAGCCGCCGATCTGCTCCTTGGCCTCGGCGAACGGGCCGTCGGTGGTCAGGACGTCGCCGCCCTTGCTGGCGTCGACCACTGTCGCCGTCTCGGGCGGGTGCAGGCCAGCACCGAACACCTCGATGCCCTCGCCCGCGATCTTGGCGTTGAAGGCGTCGACGTCCTCGAAGATCTGCTGCATCTCCTCCTTCGAGGGCGGCTCCTCACCTTCGACGTGCCACACGGAGACCATGTACTGGTTCATCGGTCTTCCCTATCACTTCGGCGACCCGGCCCTGTGCCGGGTTCATCTCACCCTTTACACGAACGGAACTGCCGGTGATCGACAGCTCTGCGAGAAAACTGGCTCTTCGGATCTGAGCGGGGTGCGGTAGGAGGCTGAGGGTCCGCGGGCGCGTCACAGGGGCTCAACAGAATCGGTGGTTCCTACGCCATGCGAGCCTGGAGAGCCCCTGTGGAGACCAACGCTACGCGTGCTGCGAGCTGCTCGTCGGCTTGCCCGACGTGAACGTGCTGGGCGTCGGCTGGTCGTCGAGGTCGACCACGGTCGCCACGTGCCTCGGCGCCGCGACGGGGATCGAAGCGCTCGCAGGTTGACCGATGTAGCCGGGCTGTCCAGAGCGGACGCAACCGACGCCATGCGTTGGTCGGCCGGCGCGCTGTTGCAGTCATCGCTCGCCGGCACCGGTGCCAACGCCGGCGTTGAGCCGACGATCGCCAAGGGCCATCGGGTCATCCCTTGCTGGGGGCGGGCTGGGCGAGGTCGTGCTCGTAGGCGAAGGCGGCGGCAGCGGTGCGCGACGCGACGCCGATCTTGGTGAAGATGTTGGAGAGATGGCGAGCGACCGTCCGTTCGCTGAGGTGGAGGGCGGCGGCGATGTCCTTGTTGGTCACTCCCGAGGCGACGAGGCCGAGGACCTCCGCCTCTCGTGCCGTGAGGTCCGCCGGTAGCGACGAGGACGACGTGAGATCCCGGATGTGACGGGAATCGAGGGCGGCCCCGAGCCGATCGAAGATGGCGGCCGCGCTGGAGAACGAGCTGGAGGCTGCGTCTTCGTCACCACAGCTTCGGCATGCCTGGCCGAGCAGGAGGCGGACGGTGGCAACCTCGTAGGGGACCTCGAGCTGTTGCCAGTGCCGGAGCGCCTCCCGCAGCGTCGCGCACGCGGTGCCGTCGTCGCCCTGGGCCAGCTGGAGCCTGCCGCGGGAGGACAGGGCCGCGGCCAACAGTGCTGGGCTGTCGTACTCGGTGACGATGCGTTCGAGCTCGTCGGCGGCCGCAATCGCGGCGTCGAGGTCCTCCGCGGCCACCGCGATCTGCACACGCGCTGGCAGGAGCTTGGCCCGGGCCAGCTGGTTCCAGGTGTGGTCGTCGAGCATCTGCGTGATGATGGCGGTAGCCGCGTCGACTCGACGCTGGGCGAGACGGACGAGGGCCAGCCCCGCACTCTGCTGGCCGCAGAGCTCTTCGGCGGTGGCGAAGGCCGCCTCGGCTCCATCCAGGTCGCCCAGCCGGCGACGGATCTCGCCGATCTCGATGTAGCCGGCCGCGACGTTGGGCACGTGGAACCCGTCGAGCTCGGTGCACGCCTGTCGCGCCTCTCGCTCGGCCGCGCGCCAGTCGCCACGGAGCTGGAGCAGCGCGGCGTGGTGGACCCGGCAGATGCCGGGCCACATGGCCATCGGGTGGTCCTCCGACCAGCGGAGCGTGGCATCGGTCCACTCCGCGGCGCGGCTGAGGTCGCCGAGCTGCTCGCAGGCGCTGATCAGGCTGCAGTACACCTTGCCGGTCGTGTACGGGCTGAGCTTGCCCTCGACGGCGGACAGCATCGCCTCGTCGAGGTGGCCGAGCCCGTCGGTCAGGTTGCCCGCGTCGATGAGGAGCCGGCCGATGGTCTGGAGCGCCGCCGCCTCGAGGTCGATCGACGACAGCCGTCGTCCCAGGGCCAGGGCGTCGCGGGCCAGCGCGGTCGCCCGGTCGAGCTCGCCGGATCCGTGCGCGACCTCGGCTTCTCGGAGCATGAGGTCGCCGAACGCGACCGACTCCGTGTCGGCCTCCAGAGCACGGCGGGCCCGCCGCAACCAACCACCGGCGATCGACGGACGAGCCTTGAGCTTGTGGTGCTCCCAGAGCCACACCGCGCACCGGCCCGCGCACAGGCCGTCGCCCTGCGCCTCGTACAGGGCGTAGGCCTGCTCGCGAGCGTCGATGCACTCATCCATCTGGCCGAGCCACCACGACGTCTCCGCGACGATGTCGAGACGATCAGCCTCGGCTCGGCCGGACGGGACGACCGCCGACCGGGCCGCGTCGAGCGCCTCGGTCCAAGCCCAGGAGGCCAGGAGGCTGCGGGCCGCCTCCAATGCGTCAGCCGGGGTCGCGGTCACCTCGTCAGTCTGGTCCACCGTGCGGCGCGTCGGGGTCAGCCGGTGAGTTGCTTGGAGAGGTGATCCAGCACCGGAAGGATCTCCGCGGTCGGGCTGAACTCGAGGAACGTCACGCCCTCGTCGGTCCAACCGGTGTGCCCGGCCGGCCAGTAGTAGACGTCGCCGGCCCGGTTCGTCTCCTCACGGCCGTCGGCGAAGCGCAGGGTGATCGAGCCTTCCAGCACGTACCCCCAGTGCGGGGACTGGCACTGATCGTGCGGCAGCCCCACGAGCAGTGGTGTGAAATCGACGCCGGCGGGCAGGTCGATGTAGCGGCTGTACACATCGCCGCACTCGACCCCGCGGGTCTCGATCCCGTCTTGTTCCATCTCCAACGGGATCTCCTTGAAGCCGTAGCGCACAGCAGTTGCTCCTCGTTCGTGGCCCCGACTGGTGCCGAGCCCCTGCCACCCATCGTGCGATCGGGGCGAGCAGTGGCGCATCGGCCAGACCGCCCAGAGCTGGCGCGGCCCACCGCCCGACGCGTGGGTAGATCACGCCACTCCTCACCGGGATGATGGCCGATCTGACCGATGCTTTGTCCCGTGACGCAGCGCAGGATGCCCTCATGACCGATGGCGACCAGCACGACGCCCGCACGGAGTCGATCACCGACCTGATCGTCCTCGGCCGAGACCGCGAGGCGGTCGCCGCGGCGACGCGAACCAGCAACCAAGGAGGACCTGTGGACGGTGTCCAACAGCTCGACGAGATCATCCCCCTGATCGAGGCGGTGGTCGAGCAGATCAGGCCCGACCAGCTCGACAACCCGACGGCGTGCGCCAAGTTCACGGTGACGGGCGTCCTGGAGCACATGATCGGTGGCGCCACCCACTTCTCGCCGGCCTTCCGTGGCGAGGCAGCCGGCGGTCCGCTGCGCCCCTCGAAGGGCGACGCTCACCGATCGGTGGAGCCGAGCCATGGCCGAGCTGTTGAGCTCGCTGCACTCGCCGGGCGCTCAGGAGCGGACGGTCACCGCTCCCTTCGGCGAGGTGCCGGTCGCAGCGTTCGCCCGCTACACCGCGTTCGACGGTCTCGTCCACGGCTGGGATCTGTCCCGGGCCACCGGCCTTCCCTACGACCCGCCCGACGACCTCGTCGCCGAGGTCGACGCCTTCGCTCGCCAGTTCGTGCAGCCGGCGATGCGCGACGGCGACACGTTCGCAGCCGAGACCGAGGCCCCGCCGGACGCCAGCCGTCTCGACCGGCTCGTGGCCTTCAGCGGCCGCCAGATCCTCACCGCCAACAAGAACCAGGAGACAGTGCAATGAGCACGACGCTCACCCACGAAGACATCGAGACGATCAAGGGTCGCCAGCAGGCGACGTGGTCCAGCGGCGACTACGCGGTCATCGGCACGACGCTGCAGATCGTCGGCGAGTCACTGTGCGAGGCGGTCGACGTGACCGCGGGTTCGCGGGTGCTCGACGTGGCCGCCGGCAACGGCAACGCTTCGCTCGCCGCCGCCCGCCGCGGTTGCGCCGTGACGGCCACCGACTACGTCGAGGCGCTCCTCGAGGGTGCGCAGCGCCGGGCCGAGGCCGAGGGGCTGCCCCTCACGACTCGCGTCGCCGACGCCGAGAACCTGCCCTTCGACAACGGCGCCTTCGACACGGTCCTGTCGACCTTCGGTGTGATGTTCGTCCCCAACCCCGACCGCGCCGCCGAGGAGATGCTCCGGGTCACCCGGTCAGGCGGGCGGATCGGCCTTGCCAACTGGACGCCGACCGGCTTCATCGGACGAATGTTCAAGATCGTCGGCGCGCACGTGCCGCCCCCCGCCGGCGTCCCGTCCCCGTTGGCCTGGGGCACCGAAGAGCGACTCGCTGACCTCTTCGGCGCTGACACCAAGGTCGACGTGGTTCGGCGTCACTTCGTGTTCCGCTACCGAGTCGGCCGACCACTTCTTCGAGACGTTCAAGACGTACTACGGGCCGACCCTCAAGGCCTGGGGTGCGCTCGATGACGAGGGCCGCACGTCGTTCCGGGACCAACTCGTCGCGCTGGCCAACGAGTGCAACCGCGACACCTCAGGAGCGCTCGCAGTGCCGTCCGAGTACCTCGAGGTCGTCGCCCATCGCGCGAGCTGAGCGGGCATCGAGACCTCATGCGACCGGCACCTGACGAGCGCGGCCGCACACAGGGCAGAGCGGGAGGGGCACGGCGGAACCCCTCCCGTGGCGCGCGAGTCGGGTTCTGGTTGGGGGGCCTATCGTCAGGCAAGGGTCGACGCGAAGTCGGGGAGTCCTTCAGCGTTCCCCCAACTTCGCGCTTACTCTGCCAGCCCCTCCGTAGGCGCCGAGAGCCCCCGATTCGCGGCTGGCAGGGCCCGCCAGCGTGAACCACCGCTCGTCGGTCGGGACAAAGTCTGCATCGACTCGCGACTCAGAGGACTGACGTGCGTTTAGAGGTGGCTCTGCTCGTGGTCGATAGCGCTGCGGATGAGAGCAATCGTCTCGTCGAACGAGAGCCGCGCGCCCCTCACGCGTGCGTGCTCGAGGCCCGATGCCCTGACGCTTCGGGCGACTTCGCGAATGAAGTCGTTTCGGTAGGAGGAATAGATCGCGTCGTAAGCGCCGAGCATTTCAGCTGCGTCGTGACGTCTGCCGAGAACCCACAGAAACGGCACCAACCCTTCGAGCAGGACACCGAGCCGTTCGGGGAACGAGTCTCATCAACCAGGTCAACGGATCGAGCGTAGTAATCGAGTGCCTCGGATATGTCACCCATCATCGCCGCAACGCCGTCCGCCTGGCCGGCGACGAACGCCTCCTGCCACCAATCGCCTCCTGATCGATCGATCGCAGCTGTTCCCTCCGAATGTCGGCGTGCCTCGGCCGGGTCAGCCCCCTCGAAGGCACCCATGCCGAGCCGCCGCAGGGCTGCGCCGAGGGCGGCGGCGACCGGCCCTACCACGGCCGGCCCGAGCGGCGGAGCGTGTCCTCTGCGACCAGGACGGCCGTGTGTGCCGCGAGGATGCGGCTCTCAGCTCGGACATTCAAGGAGCTTCAGGGATTTGCAGGACCCTTCGTCTACGAGGCGTACCGCACGAGGTTGACGAAGGTCGCCTGACTCCGCGTCGCCGCTGAGAACCGAAGCTTCGCGGCGCTCAGCAAGCGCCAGTGGTGTCACGGGGCCCGGTGTTGAGGAGCCGGCCGCGCAGGAGTTCCGGCCGTTCGGAGTTGTCACCGGTGTCCCTGGGCGACCGATGCCGGGCGGACAGCGGTCGTACCGCGACGCCGCGCACAGAAGCGCGGCCCGGATATGAGCTCCCTGTGGCGCCTTGTGTCGACGGCTTACGCCACGCGAACGTCAGCCTCGAACGGCAGGACGGACCCGACGTCCGAGGCGATTTCAGCACCAGCGGCGAGGGTTGCGAGGAGCAGTTCTGGAACTCGGCCGGGTCTGGCCCAGCCCCGGCTACCGGCTGCGGCGCTGCCGCTCGTCCTCGGACCGCTCAGCTTCCTGAGCCTCGACGACGGTCTCGACGGCCCGAGTGAGCCAGACACGCAACGTCTGGCCCTTCCACGCTGCGAGCTGCTTTGCCCTGGCATGCAGGTCCCGTGGGAACCGGTAGTTCACGATGACGCCCGGGTCGTCGGGAGTGGCCATGACCACGTCACTACCCAGCGGGTGCGTGGTGAGCGAGAATCGCCATGTAGGTACAATGTGATAACCATGCGATTACGTGGTAGCACGTTGACCAAGACACGAAGTGGCCCCGGCGCAGCGCGAACTGCCCGGGGCCCGGCCGAGACCTACGAGGAGGTCCCAACATGACCGAGGCTACTGACCCGAACGGCTTGGTCCGGCAGCTCGTGCCTGGCCCGGCCATCCACCGTCCGGCCGGCGACGACCCGCTTCTCGCGGCCTTGGCTGCGCGGCATCAGGCGCTCGCCGATGCGCTCGACCGCTGCGACGCCGCGATCTGGTCGCTCGACCCTTCGGAGGCCCGTGACTGGCTGGAGACCGCCGCTGACGCCATCCGCGACGCCGTCGACCAGCTCGACGACCGGTTGACCAAGATCGCGGCCGGTGACCCGACCGGCGACGACCCGCCCGAATAGTCGTCGACCGTGAACCGGCTCACGGCCGGCTGGTAGCCGACGTGCTAAGGGTGCTGGAGTAGCCCGGCCACGAGCCCGCGGTGCAGCACAAAACGCACGAGCTCTGGCTACACCTGCGGCACTACCTCGGCATGGCACACAGCGGGCTGGCGCTCCCCCATCCGGCCACAGGGTGGTCTTGCGCCCGTTCAGTTCAGTGGACCCCGGGTTTCATGCGACGGCGGTGACCTTCCCGTAGGTGGTGGTGATCAGTGGTGTGCGGTTCAGCGGGGGTGGCGAACAGGTGTTCGGTGCGCCCGCGCCGACGTGTCAGAGAGTCGCGCAACGGGGTGGTGGGTAGGTCCCTGCGCGCCCGTGTGTTGATAACTAGCAACAGACTGTTGCATAGTGTCAACATGCCGGGCAGGCCCCGTCACCCGAAGAAGGAAGTCGAAGAAGCGCTCGAGTTCGCTGAGGCTCGCGGATGGCTAGTCGTGTCCCCTCGTCCGGGTCACCCATGGGGCAAGGCGACCTGCGGGCGCGAGGCCACGACTGCCTGGTGTGGATCTGGTCTACGCCGAAGAACGCGGCGAATCATGCCAAGCAGATCCAACGAGCTATCTACCGATGCGACGCGAAGGAGGAGGAAGGCGATGACCGAGCATGAGTTCACTCTGGTGATCGAGGGCGACGTCTCCGATGAGGTCGTCATTCGACGTCTGTTTGAGGCGGGCTGCGACGACGCCACTTTCGGTGTAACCGACGGTCTCGGCTACGGCGAGTTTCTGCGCGAGGCTCCCTCGTTCGTCACGGTCGTGCTTAGGGCCGTTGAACAGGTGGAGTCGATCGTCGGTCTGCAGGTCCTGCGCGTAGAGCCCGACGACATCGTCACGATGGCGGAGATCGCCGAGCGGCTCGACCGAACCCGGGAAAGCGTCAGGCTGCTCATCTCGGGTCAACGCGGCCCCGGAGGCTTCCCACGTCCGATCTCCCATGCACGAGACCGAGGACGACTCTGGCGTTGGTCCGATGTCGCCGACTGGCTCGGTCAACTCGACCCGGAACAGCGGGAGGCCGCCCACTTCGTCGCCGCGCTCAACGCCGCATTGGAACTTCGGCGACAGGCGCCAGCGATGTCAGATCACGTCGCTGTCAAACAGATGCTCTCTCTGGCCAGCTGAATCGATCGCTCGCGGAGAGCGCAGAACGCCGTGATCGACGTCTCGCTTGCGACGCGAAGATGTCGCACGTAGCGGCGCATCTGTCGTTAGCCAGCCGAGCGACCCGGCGGCGGCCTCAAGTGCTGAGCGCCACATCTCTGGAAATGGCGTGTCGGGATGGGGCGTCGGAGGTTGCCATGGGCGGTGTCACGGGTGGCGTTGGCGGCGGTTGCGCGTGGCGCGACCGTGGCGGAGGCCGCGGCGTTGGCCGGGGTGTCAAAACGCACGGTCGACAGGCGGATCGCGGAAGAGGCTGTGGTGTTACGCGACCGCCAGCCCCGTGCGGGGGCCTTGAGCCTCGAGGACCGTGACGAGATCCGGGTGGGGTGGGGGGGAGACCGACGCGGTGATCGCCGGGGGCACGATCGCCGGTTCTGCGTGCGTTCGTCGGCGCACTCTGCCGTGTGGTTCTGTGCGTGCTCGACCCGCCGACGATCCGGGGGGGCTGTGTTGCTACGGTCGGGGTGGTGACGCGGCCGACCATCATCGGCTATGACCCGGTGTGGCCGGCACGATTCGACCGGCTCGCTGCGGTGGTCCGAGACGAGTTGGGATCGGATGTGGTGCGAATCGATCACATCGGGTCGACATCGGTGCCGGGTCTGGCCGCGAAGAACACCATCGACATCCAGGTGACAGTAGCGTCACTGTCCACGGCGGACTGCTGGCCGGAGCAGATCGGGCTGTTCCGTCGGCGCGGAGTCTGCGAGGACCACGTCCCGCCGGAAGCCGTACCGGGTGCTGACTGGATGAAGCGATTCTGGAGCTCGAGCCAACCTGTGGCGAACCTCCACGTCCGAGAGGCTGGGCGCGCCAACCAGCGGTACGCGGTGCTGTTTCGCGACTATCTCAGGGAGAATCGGAGGAGCGCCGAAGCCTACGAACGGGCCAAGCGCCAGCTCGCCGACCTCTGCGATGACACTGCGACCTACGCCGACTCCAAGGATCCGATATGTGATCTCATCATGGAGAACGCCGAGCGTTGGGCCGTCGAGGTCGGCTGGGGCGTCCTGCCACACTGACCGCCTGGCTGCCGGAGCCAGTTCCCCTCCGACACGTCGCTGAGCCGTCGGTACGGACGTGCGACAGTGCTCAACCTCGGAGAAGGTGCGGGTCGTTGAAGCGGGTGTTGTCGACGACCATGTCAGCGAGCGACACGGGGTCGGCTTCGCCGATGTAGATGCTCTCGGCTGGGCAAGCGCTCTAGGTGGAGAGCCTTGGCTAGCGCCACTCCTTCGCGCGCCGCCACCAACTTGGCCTGCTCCGCCGTGGTGAGACCCGGCTCGAGCCCGCGATTAACGGCTCTCTCCTCGCCCTTCCCTGGGTCGATCACTGGGCGGAGCGACCTGGCAGGGCTGGGCAGCAGCAGCCGCGGTCGAGGAGCCCGAGAGCGATGAGGTGCGCCGGTTCCTTGAACCCGCAACGTGACACGGGAGAAGCCGCAGCTTGGTGTTGGTCGACTCGATCAGCGCGTTGGACAGGTCATGGAGCAGCCCAGCTTCGATGTCGGGGAGGTTCGTGCGGATCCGTCGGCCGAGCTCGACGAACGCGGGGATCCGGCACCGGACCGCCCAGGCCAGCCAGGAACGGGCAGGGGCGCGTAACGACCGTTTGTTGTGACGACTGCTTGGTCGCTTCGACAGGACGTGACGGGACCGTCGCGTCGTGAGGCCCGAGGGCGGAACATCGGTGGCGGCGCCAGCGGCGACGCCGCGTGCTGTTCGACAATGACGAAGGCGACGAGCAGGGCCCCGCCGGGCGACGAGGACCCCAGGGTCGTGCCCGACGTCCAGCCGTGGTCGATGCTCTTGTTGATGGCGTACACGACCGCCGTCAGCCCGGTGGTCACGGTGGCGGCACCGAGCAGGTCCGCCGACCCCCGCTGCACCGGATCGATCCGGGGGATCATCTGCAGGACCAGCGCGATCATCGCCACATTCGTCGCTCGGGCCAGCGACGACACCGGTCACGTGGCGGAACACCCGGCCTGGGCTCCACCACGCGACCGGGCGTCACGCCTGCGGCCCGCGGCCAGGTCAGTCCGTCATGAAGAAGCCGACGCTGATGGTCTGGTTGCCGCTCCGCTCGAGGGCCAGCACCTCGAGCTCGTAGACGGTGCCGGGCTCGAGGAACTCGGTCGGGACGCTCAGCGTGTTCTGCGCGGCCGGCACGTGCACGTCGTAGGTCGGTCGCGAGAACCCGTGGGGGTCGTCCTCGACCTCCTTGGTGATGATCACCTCGTAGCCGGTGATCGTGATCGGCTCGCCAGTCGTGGTCTCGGTCACGGGCTCCCAGCCGACGGCGAGATCGTCCCGGGGAACCGGGGTGCCCGTCTGCTCGGGATCCTCCGCGATCTCGGGGGACGTGATGGTCGGGGCCGCCGGAACGTCGTGGGTGAACGTGGCCCGGCCCGTGAGCACCGCTCCGTCGAACGACTTGCCACGGACCGTGTAGCGACCCTCGGGGAAGGCCGCAGCGAGATCGGCCATCGAGAACTCCGAGGCCGGCGGCTCCCGAGACTCGAAGAAGATCCCCGCCATCGTGAGATCGTTCAGCTGATGGCGCGGATCGACCACCACGATCGGGCGACCGCTCGGGTCAAAGACACAGAGCTCGGACCACCCGTGGTCATCGAAGGCCCCGTGCACGCCGACATCGTCGTCGGTGGAGTTGTACTCGATGATCAGCTTGGCTGTCGCGATCTGCGTCGTGGTTCCTCGCGGCCGCTCCCGGCACACGTCCGGCAGGCGCTGGTCGCCGTCTCCATCGTCGCTGGCGAGCGCCGTGCCGACGCCACCAGCCAGGGCCAACGTCATCGCCGTCGCGCCAGCGATCCACTTGCGCTTCGTGTCCATCCGAAGCTCCCTTCGTCGATCCGGATCTTCCGGACTCGACGCCACCCTGCGGACGGGAGCCTGACGCCCGACTGAACCACCTCGCGTCCGACACCGACGGCATTCAGCCAACAGTCAGGATCGGGCGGACAACACGCCCGGGCGTACAACCCGAGCGATACCGGACGATCACCGCGACCGACTCAGAACAGACCGTCCGAAGACTCCTGGCCGGTGCCAGCCGCCAACGCCCCCACGTTCGGACTCGCTCAGCGAGCAACCCCATCCGCATCCTGCGGCACCCACTACCAATCACCCTTCCGACCAGGGCCACCACCAGACCGGGCCCGCCCACACCGAACGCCGCCTGTCGGTCACCCAAAGTTCGTCGAGTCGTGGGAATCCTTCGGGCCCTCGCTGAGGTAGGGCAGATGACCATTCTCGCGCCTCACAGGAGGTCACCATGTCCCGACACCGCTCAGTTGGCGCTCTCGGCATCGCCGCCGCGCTCTGCTGCAGCCTGCTACTTGTCGCGGCGCCTGCGTCGGCAGCGCGCGATCGCACGCCGCCGACCACGCCGAGCAACCTCCACATCACCGCGACGACGGCGACGAGCGTCTCGCTGGCCTGGAACGAGTCGACGGACAACTCGTCGAACTTCTGGTACTGCGTCCAGACGAACGGGAGCGGCTGCATCCGCGTCGACCCGCCGAGGACGACGCTCACCCGCACCATCTCGTTGCCGAACAGGACGTTCGCGTTCTCCGTCTACGCCATCGACTCCGCCGGCAACCGGTCGGCGAACAGCAACACGGTGAGCTTCACCACGCCACCCGACACCACGCCGCCCAGCCCGGTGCCGGTGATCTCGGTGACCCAGCTGTTCCCGACCGGGGTCGTGCTGACCTGGCCGGAGCCCGTCGACGACTTCAGCCAGGTGTATTGGACCCTCTTCGTGAACGGGAGCGTGTTCGGCTACGCCGACCGGCTCGGCCCGCCCACCCAGACGCTATTGGGCCTGACCCCGGAGACGAGCTACACGTTCCAGGTCAGCCTGCGTGACCGCGACGGGAACACCGTGACCGGACCACCCTTGGTCGTCACGACGCCGGCCAAGACCGACCAGCAGGCGCCGACCGCGCCGACGGGCCTGCGGGCGGACACGCCGGACGGCCTGGACCTCGAGCTGTTCTGGAACGCGTCGACCGACGACACCGACCCGCAGTCGGAGATCCGCTACGACGTGTATGTCGACGGCGTGCGCGCCGCGGTCACCTTGGGCACGCGCACCATCCTGTCCTGCGAATCGGCGGACCCGGTGGAGATCTTCGTCAAGGCGGTGGACACGTCCGGCAACATGTCGGGCCCCAGCAACACCGTGATCTTCACCGACTGCGCTCCCTGACGCCGGAGTGATCCACCGCGACCTCCGAGGTTCGAGCGGTTAGGACATCGGTGCGCCACCAGATCACCTCGTCGAGCATCCCGGGATCGACCCCCGCCCGCATCATCGCCGCCGCGGCGCAGCGCATACTCGGCCTTGTGGCACTGGGCCTTCGTGTGTGCCAGGTCTTCGGAAGAACCCTCACCTAAAGTGGATGGTCGTCGAGTGGGAGCTCGACGACCAGCGATGTGCCTGCGCCGGGCGGGCTCTCGAGCGACAGCGTGCCGCCGCTCGCCTCCACGCGGTCTTTCAGGCCGAGCAGGCCGGAGCCGCGGGCGGGGTCGGCGCCGCCTGGGCCTTCGTCGCGGACCGAAACACGAAGGATCTGGTGTCGTGTCTCGACGGCGACGTGCACGACCGAGGCGATCGCGTACTTGGTCGCGTTGGTCAACGCCTCGGAGACGACGTAGTACGCGGTCGCTTCGACATCCTCCGGCAGCCGCGTCTCGATGGCGACGTCAAGCTCGACGGGGACGGCCGAACGGCGGGCGAGCACCTTGAGGGCCGGTTTGAGACCTCCCCTCGACAGGATCTTGGGATGGAGGCCGCGCGAGATCTCGCGGAGGTCGTCGAGAACGGCGGCCAGGCCCTCTCGAATGCGAGATAATTGCGGCCCGAGTTCATCGCGCTCCGATAGGAGCATCGCCTCTGCTGTCCGCAGCTCGAGTGCGAGTGAGACCAGCTGCTGTTGCGCACTGTCGTGCAGATCGCGCTCGAGTTGCCGCCGCGTCGCGTTGGCGGTAGCGATGATGCGCGCGCGGGACGCGTCCAGCTCGGCACGGATCTCGGCATTCTCGATAGCGGTTGCTACCAGCTCCGTGAAGTCGGCGAGGCGCGCCTCGGTGGCCTCGGGCAACGGCTCGGGCCCTGCCGAGGAAACCACCATCGCCCCCCATAGGCGCCCGGCGACGACGATCGGGATCCCAACGGTCGAGCGGATCCCGGCGCGACGGACGGTCTGAGCGATCGCGCCCTCCAGCCCGGAGTAGTCGTTGATGCGAGCTGGGCGGCCACTCTCACGCACGTCGGCTACAACGTTGGTGCCGTCGAGCGACCAGCGCGTCCCGACCGGAAACAGTTGGCCCTGCTCGGAAAAGCTGGCGCGCTCGGTGGCGCTGCCGTCGGCCTCGTAGCACACGATGCTCACGAGGGGGACGTGCACAACCCGGCCGACCTCCTCAGCGACGACGGCGAACAGGCCTTCGGACGGCGTTCCCCGCGCAACTAGCGTCGCGACCCGCCGTAACGCCGCCTGCTCCTCAGCAAGCCAGTTGAGCTCCTCGCGGCTCTCGCTATTTGCGATCGCGGTCGCCACGAGCTCGGTGAACTCCGCGAGGCGTTCCTCCGTGTCGGGGGCGATTGGTCGGTCGCTCGTCGACACGACGCCGACGACGCCCCAGAGGCGTTCCTCGACAATCACCGGCGCCCCGACTGCCGAGCGCCAGCCCGCCGTGCCGCCGGCGGCTGCGACTGAACCGTCCACTCCTTCATCGCTGCTGATTCGACCGGGTCCACGGGTCTCGAAGACCAGCATCGCTGCGGTTCCCGGATCGAGGACGAATCGCGTCCCCAGGTCCATGTAGTAGCCGCCGGTGGACGCCCAGCTACCAAGCACCGTGGCTGTGCCATCGGTCTCGTAACGGCTGAGACCTGCGGCAGCCGCGCCAACCAGCCGTCCAACCTCGCTGGTCACGGTCGCGAACACCTCCGCCGGCGGCGCACCCCGCGCGACCAGCGTCGCGACCCGACGCAACGCCGCCTGCGCCTCGGCAAACCGCCCGAGCTGATCCCATGTGTGCGCGTGGGTCACAACGTTCAACGAGCGTCGACGCGCGTCGACGGACCCATGAGATGACGGTACCGCATGATCGTCGGTGTGACCACGAGCCGGACGCGGGTCGTGCCGGCGGGGACGACTCCCTCCTCCGCTGAGGGTCTCGCGGCCCTGCCCGAGCGCTCCGGCGTCAGGACATCGTCGATGCGGGCGCCGCCGGTGCGGCGCTAGCATCGCCGCGGCTCCCTACTGGGCGGAGATGTCGTTGCTCCGGTTCAGGGTCGTCCCATGCGTTTCTTGGGCTCACGCAGTTGATCGCCGTTGCGGTGCCAGCCCGACCGAACGATGGCCACGATGAAGGGACCTCGCAGGGTCCCGGGCCTTGCTCCGATCATGGCGGTCGCACTCGCCGTGGCCGGTACGTCGTGCACGGCGACGAACGGCGATCGGGCTGACGAGCGCGCCGATCACATCGTCGGAGCCTCTCGGGACGACGCGTGGCCCGAATGGCGAGGAGGCGACACCGACGAGTGCGCTCGAGCTCACCTCGAGCGAGGTCGAGATGGTGCGCGAGGGGCACCACACTGCGGCGCTCGTCTGGCACGAAAGCTCGGACTTCACCACGGCGGTCACCCTTGGGGTGCGCGACGAGTTCGAGCAACTGGGCATCGAGGTGATTGCCGAGACGAGCGCGAACTTCGACGCTGCGCAGCAGAAGGCCGACGTCGAGACGGTCGCGGCGAAGCAGCCGTCGGTGATGCTGACCTTGCCGGTCGACCCGGTGGTGACGGCATCGGCGTACATGGCGGTCGCAAGGCAGGGGACGAAGATCGTTCTGCTCTCGAGCGTGCCGCAGGGCATGGAGTACGGCCGTGACTACGTCAACGTCGTGACTGACGACCTGTATCAAATGGGCAAGCGCGCCGCCGATGCGCTTGCGGCCGCTGTCGGCGACAACGGCCAGATCGCGTACTTCTTCCACGACGCTGACCACTACGTCACGAATCAGCGCGACCAGGCGTTCTTGGAGACGATCACGGTCAGCTACCCGAACATCGAGGTCGTCGCCGAGCACGGAATCGCCGATCCGAACAAAGCGCAGGACGAGGCGGACGCGGTCCTGCTCGAGAACCCCGACCTCTCCGGCGCCTACGTGATGTTTTCGCAGCCACCGGGAGAGGGCGTGCTTGCAGCGCTACGGGCGAATGACAACACCACGACGAAGCTCGTCAGCCTCGACCTCTCCGAGCCGCTCGCGCTCGACATGGCGAGGGGCGGACACACGTTCGCCCTCATTGCGGACCAGGCATACGAACTCGGTCGGGCGATGGCGACGTCCGCGGCCTACGGGCTGCTCGGTAAGGACGCTCCGCCGTTCGTCATCGCTCCCGCGATGACGATCACGAGGTCAAACCTCGTTGAGGGCTACCAGCAGTCGCTCCACCGGAACCCGCCGGAGAGCGTGATGGACGCCCTCGGCGAGTAGCTGGCTTGGCATCCTCGGGACTCGTGCGGAGAGTGACGGCAGTCCGCGCCGTCGAGCCGAGGCGCTACGTCGTCTACGTCGCGTTTCTGCTGATCTTCGCCTTCTTCGCCGTGACGCTGCGGCACGACGGCTTCGTCAGCCAGACAAACCTGCTCAACATCGTCCGGCAGACGACGCCCGTGACCGTGATGGCAGTCGCAGTTGTCTTCGTCCTCAGCGCGGGCGAGATCGACCTCTCGATCGGGTCAGTCGTCGCCCTCTCCGCGCTCGTGACTGCGGACATCATGCAGAGCCACAGCGCAGTGCTCGGTGTCGCCGCCGGACTCGGCGTCGGGCTCGGCGTCGGGGTTGTCAACGGACTCTTCGTGACCCTCCTGCGACTGCCGTCGTTCCTCGTCACACTGGCCTCGATGGGCCTTGTCGCCGGCCTCGCGCGCACGCTCACGGACCTCCAGTCCGTCGCGGTCGAGAACCAGAGCTTCATCAACATCTTCGGCGCCGGCGACATCGGCCCTATCCCGAGCCTCGCCTTCTGGGCCCTCGGTGCCGTCGCCCTGGGCCAGTTCGTCTTCCGGCATAAACGGTTCGGCGCGCATGTCGTGGCGACCGGCGACAACGTCGGCGCGGCGCGTGTCGCCGGCATCCGAGTCGACCGCGTCAAGTTCGCGGTTCTCGTGCTGAGCGCAGCGTCGGCCGCGGTCGCTGGCATCCTCTACACCGGCCGACTCCAGGGTGCGAACTACACGCTCGGCGAGCTGGACCTGCTGACGGTGATCGCCGCCGTCGTCATCGGCGGCACGCGTCTCTTCGGTGGCGAGGGCAGCGTCATCGGCGCCCTCGTCGGCAGCCTGATCATGGGCATGCTGACGAACGGCATGATCCTCTGGGGCCTCTCGCCGTCGGAGCAGATGATCTCGCGCGGCATGCTGCTGCTGCTCGCGATCTCGCTCACGCTCCGCGAGCCCAAGGCGGAGTAGCCGTGTTCGTCGACGCTCTCCGCGGCCGCAACCCAGCTCTCCTCGGCGCCGCTGCTTCGCTGGATCGCGCCGACGGGACCGAGACGGCGTTGCCGTGGTGACGGCGCCGCTCGTCCGAATCGAGCGCGTCCGCAAGGAGTTTGGCGCGGTCGTCGCACTCGAGGAGGTGACGCTCGACGTCAATCCAGGGGAGATCGTCGCGCTCGTCGGCGACAACGGGGCGGGCAAGTCAACGGTCGTAAAGTGCATCGCCGGCGTCTATCCGCCGACCTCAGGGCAGATCTTGCTCGAGGGGCGGCCTGTCCGGTTCTCGAGTCCGCTCGACGCGCGCAGCCAGGGGATCGAGGCGGTCTTCCAGGACCTCGCGCTCGCGAATTTGCAGCCGGTGTACATGAACATGTTTCTCGGTCGCGAGCTCGTGACGGGCCCGCTGCGGCGGCTCGATCGGGAGGCCATGGCGGCCGAGACGCAGACGCTCCTCGACGAGTTCGACGTGCGCATCGACAGCCCGCAAAAGATGATCCGCGACCTATCCGGCGGGCAGCGGCAGGGAGTCGCGATCGCGCGCGCTGTGCGCTGGGCGCAGCGGCTCGTGCTGATGGATGAGCCGACCGCCGCGCTCGGCGTCGTCGAGACGCGGCGCGTCGAGGAGCTGATTCGCCGGATGCGCGACCGGGGCCGAGCGATTCTCATTGTCAGCCACTCGCTCGACCAGGTGTTCCGGCTAGCGGACCGGATCTGCGTCCTCCGGCGCGGAAAGCAGGTCGGCACCCGTCGCACGTCTGAGACGACCAGCGACGACATCCTCGCGATGATCACCGGCCTGCGGTAATCGCCGGTTGCGCCGACGCGCATGGCGGCGCCCGAGCGAACGATCGGCTCGATGCCGCATGCGACCGCCTCACCGGCGTGCCGTGGCGCGCTCGATCGCGTGGCCGAACGAGGGAGCCACCGCCGGATCTCGATCTCGATGCTCGCGTCGCACACGGCCGGCGATCTGGGACGGTCGAGGATTCGCAGCCCCGGGTGTCGTTGACGATGGTTTGGCGGTCAGGAGGGGTGCGCCGACGTGGACGGCGTGGGGGTGATCGGCACACCGTTCCGTCGTTGTGGGTGAACCCCGGGCCGCGGGAACCGACGGCATAGGCCAGTCGGGCGTGGCAGCCTTGAGCCGATGTCGCATCTGACCGCCGAGACCGTCGGGCACGTGAGGGTGTTGAGGCTCGATCGCCCACAGCGAAAGAACGCGCTCACCTCCTCACTCGGCTGGAGCATCGTGCGGGCGGTCGGCGACGCCCACGCGGACGACAACGTCCGGGTCGTGGCGCTGACCGGCAACGGCGACGCGTTCTGTTCCGGCCTCGACCTGGGTGGTGGCGACGACACGCCGGTCGAGACCGGACTGTCGGACCAGGAGCAGATGCTCGACGAGAAGGGCTGGGTCGGACGGTTCCTTCTCGCGCTGCGGTTCGAGACCGACAAGCCGGTCGTCGCCGGGATCAACGGGGCGGCCGTGGGTGCGGGTCTCTCATTGGCGATGGCCGCCGACATCCGAATCGCTGCCGACACGGCGCGCCTGCACCCGGGATACCTGCGAGCGGGCACGTCGCCCGACGGCGGTCTCACCTGGTCTCTGCCAACCCTCGTCGGTCACGAGACCGCTCTGCGCTTCCTGCTCGAGTCCCGCTTCGTGGATGCCGACGAGGCGCTCCGCCGCGGACTCGTGTCGGAGGTCGTCCCCGCCGATCAGCTCGACTGCGCGGCTACTGGAGTTCTGCGGAGCCGTCGCCGCCCAGGCACCACTGGCGGTACGGCGCACGAAGCATCTGGTCGCCAGAACACCATTGATCAACGACGTCGACGCACGCATGACCGATGAGATCCGCAACGCGCTCGCAGGCCTCGACAGCGAGGACGGACAGGAGGCGGTACAGGCGATCATCGAGAAGCGGACGCCAGAGTTCCGCGGACGTTGAGGTGACCGACCGGGTCGACCAGCAGCAGGCTGCGATCGACGACTTCCTCGATCTGCTGCAGCACGAACGGCGGGGAGACACGTGGGTCGGGCGGACACCCGACTGGTACGGGCCGGTGGTCTTCGGCGGCGTCGGGCTCGCCCTCACGATCAGCGCGGCCTGCGGTGACGCCCCGGCGGGAAGCCGGCTCCACTCGGTGCACGCCCACTTCCTCCGACCCGTGCAGGGCGGACAAGAGATCGTCTTCCGCAGCGAGGTGGTGAAGGCCGGACGCACGTTCAATCTGCACCACGTCACCGCGTCGCAGGATGGCAAACCGGTCATCACGATGACCTGTTCGTTCACCACCGACACCGACGGGTACGTGTACGACCTGTCGGGGATCCCCGACGGCGTGCCTCTGCCCGAGGACCTCCCCGAACCCGACCGACACCCAGGACGAGGTCGGCCCGTGGGACGAGCGTTGGCTCGGGCCCAGTCGCCATGCGACCCGACGGCACCCGTGAGGCGACGCACCGCCACTGGTTCCGTCTGCCCCGACCGCTCGACGACGACCCGCATCTGCACACTGCGCTGCTCGGCTACGCCACCGACTGGACCGGCCTCGGCGGGCGGCCCCTCCACCTCGAAGGCGACACCACCGGCATGATCAGTCTCGATCACACCGCCTGGTTCCACCGGCCCGCCCGCGCCGACGACTGGCTCCTCCAGGACGTGCAGAGCCTCGTCAACGCCGGCGGCCGCGGCACCCTGCGCGGCGTGATTCGGAACCCGCAGGGCCTGATCGTCGCGTCAATGGCTCAGGAGATGCTCCTGCAGCCGATCACGCCTTGACGGCCGTCGCCGTGTGGAGTCCGCTGCGAATGTGCAAGAGGCGGAGCCGTCGCAACTCGGCGGACCCCTCGCTATCGAGAACGGCGACGAGGTCCACGTCGCTGCGACCGTCTCGGTATGCGCCGAGAGCCACCGACCGCACCAGGTAGAAACCTGCGAGGGCGCCCGCGACCAGCCGGTCGAGGTGCGCGACGTACAGCTCGGCCGTGCGGGCAACCCTCGGATGAATCACGAACCGCGGCGCCGGAACCGATGGCGCTACCCGTTTGGTCGTGCCCCGGCGGCCTACGCTGCGGCGCACCGAATCTGACCCGGAGCATGATGGAACACGACGCTCGCGTCTGGATCGCCGCGCTGCGCGGCGCCCACGAGCGCCTCGCGACGTTCGTCGCCGGGGCGTCCGCTGATGACCTCGTACATCCGTCGATGTGCGCTGACTGGAACGTCGCCCAAGTCCTGTCCCACCTCGGCAGCGGGGCCGAGATCGGCAGGGCGACGGTCACTGGCACGCCGGTAGAGAACGCCGAGGTGTGGGAGCGCTGGAACGCCATGGACCCGGCTGGCATGGCGTCGTCGTTCGTAGCCGCTGATGAGCGGCTCGTCGGCTGGTACGAGGGTCTCTCGCACGACGAGTTGGCAACGCTCCAGGTCCAGTTGCCGTTTCTGCCGGGGCCGATCGACGCCGCCGGCGCCGCCGGCTTCCGGCTGTCGGAGGTCTCGCTACACAGCTGGGACGTGTTCGGTGCGTTCGATCCGGCGGCCACGCTGGCGCCGGATGCGGCTGCGCTGCTCGTCGACCGGCTCCCCATGATGGTCAGCTTCGTCGGACGCTTCACGCCACGCGAGACACGCCCCGCCCAGGACACGACGATCAGAGTGACGACGTCCGACCCCGAGCGCCACTACGAACTCGAGCTCGGCGACAACGTCGACTTGCGCCCGGCGTCAGGCGGGGCGGCGGCGGGAGAGCTGACGGTCCCGGCCGAGGCGTTGCTCCGGCTTGCCGCCGGGCGGCTTGCACCCGGACGCGAGGCTGGCGCGTCGATCAGCGGCGCCCTCATGCTTCACCAGCTGCGCACCGCGTTCCCCGGCTACTGACACCCCGGCGGGGACGCTCGCGACCAGCGCTGGTCGGCACCGTGAGCCGATGCACGCGCAGACCGACGCGCGCATCCCGGTCCCGGCGGTCGGGGGCACCGGGGTGCCAGTGCTCGTGGGACAGGATGTCCCCGTGCCAGTTCGCCACGCCGCTGACGACTACGAGTGCAACTTCTGCAAGGTCGTGAGGGGCGATCGCGGTCCGCTGACCTCGCAGCACGACGTCATCTACCGCACGGCGGACATGACCGCGTTCGTGTCGAGCCACTGGTGGCCGGCGAACCCGGGTCATGTCCTGATCGTCCCCAACCGCCACATCGAGAACCTCTATGAGTTCCCACCGGAGCTCGGCACGCCGTTGATGGATGCGACTCGACGAGTCGCCATCGCCCTCAAGGCGGCCTTCCGGTGCGATGGCGTGTCGACCAGGCAACACAACGAGCCCGCCGGAAACCAGGACGTGTGGCACTTCCACCAGCACGTGTTCCCGCGATGGGAGGGCGACCGGCTCTACCTCCGGCACGCCGAGAAGGCTCTCGCCCCAAAGGACGAGCGGCGCCGGCGCGCCAGCAGGCTTCGACACGCAATCAGGCCGTAGGTTGGCCCTATGGCCGAACGACCCACTGGGCATCAAGTCCCCGCTGGCGACGAGGGCGGCGCCGCGTCGAGTACGCGGCCTGGCGGGCCTCCGCCGCGGGAGCCCTCGCACGCCGAGCGTTGTCGCACGCTCGTCGGCTCGGCGAGTCGGGGGGCACTCTCCACGCTTGCCGCCGATCCACAGGGCTACCCGTACGGCTCAGTCGCCAGCTACGGCCTCGACGATCGCGGTAACCCGCTGTTCTTCGTCAGCCGTATGGCCGAACACACCCAGAACGCGATCCGCGACCCGCGGGCGAGTCTGCTCGTCACCGAGCCGGTACCTGACGGGGCCGACCCGCTCGCCAGCGGGAGGGCCACGCTGCTCGGTCTGCTGTCGACCGTGGCGGACGACGACCGCCCCACCGCTCGCGAGAGGTACCTCAAGGCGAACCCCACCGCGGCGTACTACATCGACTTCGGCGACTTCACCTTTTACCGCCTCGACGTGCAGAGCATCCGTTACGTGGGCGGGTACGGGCGGATGAGCTGGGTTGACGCTGCTGGCTACGCCGAGGCGGAGCCCGATCCGCTCGCTGCTGCGGCGGCAGGGATCATCGAGCACATGAACGCGGACCACCCTGAGGCGCAGGTCTCGTTCTGCCGTCACCTCGCCGAGCGGCCCGACACCACCGAGGCCGTCATGTCCGCTGTTGATCGCTATGGCTTCGAGATGATCGCCGTCAGTCCTGCGGGTCGTGCCGCCGTCCGTCTCGGGTTCCCGGACGAGTGCACCACCGGCGAGCAGGTCCGCCAGGCGATGGTCGCCTTGGTGGCCGACGCCCGGGCCGCCGAAGCAGTCGCGCGGAGGTAGTCAACCCGTTCGGAACGGACGCCGACCTGTCAATAGGGCGTCCGCTGATTTTCGGGCAGCCCCCAGAACGCGCTCGTGCCCCAGGGTCTTCACCTGCTCCTCGGCGAAGTAGTCGCCCTTGCTCATCGGATAGACGAGTCGTGGCGTGATCTCCAGCAGTAGAGGGACGTAGTCGCCGGCCGGGAGGATCTCAGCGACCAGGTCGATGACCTCGTCGTCGACAGTGGGCGTGCCCACTGCGAGCCGCTCCTCGAGATGTGAGCGGTCGTCTTCTCGCGGGAGGCTCCAAGCGCCGACGGGCGCCGCGAGCCGGCGCTCTGGGGCGGCCGATGAGTTCCGTGGTGTATGGCGGTCCTTCTGGGCAGCGTGCCTGTCGACCGATGCGGCATCAGCTCGACCAGAAGGATCGGCGATGAGCGATGGGACTGCGGTGCCCGAGGCCCGCACGCTGCTGACCGGCCTCGTGATGGGAGAGTCGCCCCGCTGGCACGACGGGCGGTTGTGGTTCTGCGACTGGGGCGTCGGCGAGGTCGCCTCGGTCGGTCTCGACGGTCGACGCGAGGTGGTGGCTCACGTCGACTCGCTGCCGCTCTCCATCGATTGGCTACCGGATGGCCGCCTCGTCGTGGTGGCGTCGAGTCAGGGCCGCCTGCTTCGTCAAGAGCCGGACGGCACGCTCGTCACCCACGCCGAGCTGTCCGCGGTCTCGGAGCACCCGTGGAACGAGATCGTGGTCGACGCCACCGGCAGGGCCTATGTGAACAGCATCGGGTTCGACATGATGGCCGGACACGGTGTCGGCGCCGGGTTCGTGGTGCTGGTGGCGGCCGACGGCGTGGTCCGGCGCGTGGCCGACAGGTTGTCGTTCCCCAACGGCATGGCCATCACACCTGACGGGTCGACCCTGCTCGTCGCCGAGTCGTACGCCGGCTGTCTGACCGCGTTCGACATCGGAGGCGACGGTGACCTGTCGAACCGGCGGGTGTGGGCGGAGGTCGACGGCAGCGCGCCCGACGGCATCTGCCTCGACGCCCAGGGCGCCGCGTGGTTCGCCGACGTGCCCAACCAGCGCGGTGTGCGCGTTGCGGAGGGCGGCGAAGTCCTCCAGGTGGTCGATGTCGACCGGGGCTGCTTCGCCTGCACGCTCGGAGGCCGCGATGGACGCACATTGTTCGTCCTCGCCGCCAACTGGGCCGGCCCCGCATCGATCGGCCATGGCGATCCGACGGGCATCATCTTCACCGTGGCAGCCCCCGCCGCCCGGGCCGGGAAGCCCTGAGCCCCGGCCGCGCTCGGCGCATCTCCGCTCCCACCTGAGCACCCCCACGCCGCCGCCGCAGGTTGCGGCTCACTGCCGGCGTTCGGTGACACCAGCCCGGCGACGACAAATGTCGGGAGATCGTCGTCGCCCGGGGCTGCGATGCTGGGGAGCGGGATGTCTCTTCGACTCGTTGCGCTCTGCGTCGATGCGAACGATCCGCTCGGTCTCGCGCGGTTCTGGGCTGAGGCGCTGCGCTGGGAGGTTGCTGACGAGACCGCTGAGGAGATCCGTCTCGTGCCGACCGACGGCACGAGGTTCCGTATGGACTTCATGCCGGTCGCGGAGCCGAAGGTCGGCCCGAACCGGCTCCACCTGGATCTGACGAGCACGTCCCTGGACGACCAGCGGGATTCGGTGGCCAGGCTCGTCGAGCTCGGCGCGCGCCACATCGACATCGGGCAGCGACCCGAGGAGGGCCATGTCGTGCTGGCTGATCCCGAGGGCAACGAGTTCTGCGTGATCGAGCCGGGCAACTCGTTCCTCGCGGACTGCGGGCGTCTGGGTTCGATCACCTGTGACGGGACGAGGGAGGTCGGGTGCTTCTGGAGCGCCGCGCTCGCCTGGCCGTTGGTCTGGGATCAGGACGAGGAGACAGCGATCCGTGCTCCCGACGGCACCGGGCCGTTGATCACCTGGGGTGGTCCGCCACTGCCGCCGAAGCTCGGCAAGAACCGGCTGCACCTCGAGGTCGCGCCGCTCGACCAAGCCGAACAGCACGCCGAGGTCGACCGTCTCGTGGCGCTCGGCGCGACCCGGGTCGACATCGGCCAGGGCGACGTCGACTGGGTCGTCATGGCCGATCCCGACAGCAACGAGTTCTGCGTCTTGCGGCCCGCGTAGTCGAGTGGGCCCAACGATGGGCGGTGCGACGATCCAGGCGTTGGCCGTCACGGCGTCGCAGGATCGGGCCTTCGTGGTGTTCGCCGAGCTCGCCCGCATCGTCGAGCGTGAACCTTCGCCGCCATGAGCAACCTAGCGCGAGGGAGGGGGCTTGCGGCAAGCGACCCAAACGTGCTGACCATGACTGGTCCGCTGAGCCGATCACGGCCAGAACCTATGCGGCCAGGAGTTGTGGAATGCGTGTGTTGCCTTCGGCAGATGGGTCGACCGGGAGCGCTGAACCGGTCGAGGAGTTGGCGGGGAGGGTGCGGGCGACTGGCGCTGGCGCGCGGTCGCTCTGCGCGAGGTGGCTGTCCCTGTCCGGTGCAGCATTCGCCGGGGAGCGGCGATGACCGGGCATGCGGTGGTGATCGCAGGAGGAGGTCCGACCGGGCTGATGTTGGCGGGCGAGCTGGCGTTGGCGGGGATCGACGTCGTCATCGTCGAACGACGCGCCAGTCAGGATCTCGACGGCTCGCGAGCCGGGGGTCTTCACGCCCGCACCATCGAGGTGCTCGATCAGCGTGGCATCGCGGAACGCTTCCTCTCGGAGGGCCAAGAGCATCCGTTCGTGGGCTACGCCGGGACCTTCCTGGACATCAGCGACTTCCCCACCCGCCACAACTACCTCCTTGCGCTCTGGCAGAGCCACTTCGAGCGCATCCTGGCCGGCTGGGTCGGTGAGCTCGGGGTCCCGATCCTTCGTGGCTGCGAGGTGGTGGACTTCGCGCAGGACGACTCCGGCGTCGATGTCGAGCTGTCCGGGGACACGTCGCTCCGAGCGGAGTACCTCGTCGGGTGCGACGGGGGACGCAGCCTGATCCGCAAGGCAGCCGGCATCGACTTCCCCGGGTTGGATCCCTCGACCAGCTGGATGATCGCCGAGGTCGAGATGGACGAGGAGCCGGAGATCGGCCTGCGTCCCGAGGGAGGTGGCATCGGTCCCGTCGACCGCGTGAAGGGCGGTGGTCCGTTCGGGGTCGTGCTGAAGGAACAGCACGTCGAACACGCCGGCGAGCCCACGCTGCCGGACCTCCGTGAAGCACTCGTCGTCGCCTACGGGACGGACTTCGGAGTGCACAGTCCGAGCCGGATCTCGCGTTTCACCGACATGACGCGCCAGGCGGCTTCCTACCGCGATCGACGTGTGCTGCTCGCAGGCGACGCCGCACACGTGCATGGCCCGCAAGGTGGACAGGGCCTCAACACCGGCGTGCAGGATGCCGTGAACCTGGGATGGAAGCTGGCCCAGGTGGTCAACAAGACATCACCCGAGAGCCTCCTGGACACCTACCACGCCGAACGGCATCCGGTCGGTGCCCGGGTGTTGCACAACACCATGGCGCAGGTCGCGCTCAGCCGCACCGACGAGCGCAGCAAGGCCCTCCGTGACACCATGCTCGAACTGCTGAGCATGGACGAGCCGCGCAGGCGCATCGCCGCGATGATCTCCGGTCTCGACATCCACTACGACCTCGGCGAGGGGCACCCGCTGCTCGGGCGGCGCATGCCCGACCTCGACCTGCACACCGCGGACGGTCCCACGCGCGTGTTCACCCTGCTGCACGACGCCCGGCCCGTGCTCCTCAACCTCGGTGAACCCGGCGGTTTCGACATTTCTCCTTGGGCGAATCGAGTCCGGTTGGTCGACGCCAAGCACGCTGGCGTGTGGGAGCTCCCGGTCCTTGGCGAGATCGCTGCGCCCCCGGCAGTGGTGATCCGACCCGACGGGCATGTCGCCTGGGCAGGAGACCTCACGGACCCAGAGCTGCCTCAAGCACTTGCGACCTGGTTCGGAGCGGCCACTCCGGCGTAGAACCCGACATCCGAGCGCCATCACGGTCGACTGGGCGAGCAGTGCCGACGGATATCCGCTCATGCGCTCGGATCCGGCGTTGTGGGGCGGTCGCGTCTGGGGTCCGCGACACGAGTTGATGCGGTGAGCGATCACTGCGCCAGCGTGCTGGGCTGGATGTTCTTGTTGTTGTGGAACACGTTCTCGGGGTCGTACTTGGCCTTCACCTCGGCGAGCCGCCGGTACGTGTCGTCGCCGTAGGCCTCGCGGACGCGGCCCGTGTCGTCGTCGGCGTCGAGGAAGTTCACGTAGACGCCGGCGCGGTGGGGCTGCAGGGCGTCGAGGAACGCTCGGGTCCACGCGGTCTCCGCTGCCCCGACGGTGTCGTCCTCCTCGGGGAGCCAGGCGGCGTCGATGATGATGTTGTGGTCGACATCGCGCCCCGGGTAGGCCGTAGCGTCCCGCGGGGCTCGGGCCACTGCGCCACCGAAGTGGAACATCGCTGCATACGACCTCGGGGAGGTGGCGCGGTAGGCGTGCGCGGCGACGATGTCGATGACCTCGTCGGAGAGGCCGGTGAGGTCCGTGGCCTTCCAGTAGTAGTGCCAGCCATGGGGGACGGTGTCGTCGATGCTGCTCTGTTGGTCGACGTACAGGGTGGGTCCGACCAGATCCACGAGCGGGGTCCCGAACCGGCGGAGCGCACGGACGGCACGCTCACCGTCTTCGACGGGCCCGGCGTAGCAGCTGCCCACGGCGATGGCCGGCCGGAAGTGGAGGTTCTCGTCGACACCCGGCAGCGGCGGGATCGTGCCGAGCCGGACGATGTTCCCGAGCTCGTCAGGTGCGTCGGTGAGGAAGCCGCGGTAGAAGCGCAGGACGTCGGCGGTGTCGTCGGCCGCCCAGAACACCGGTCCGGCCATGACGGTGGGGCCGACCGGGTGCAGCGCGAACCGGAACGAGCTGACGACGCCGAAGTTCCCGCCTCCGCCTCGCAGGGCCCAGAACAGGTCGGGGTGATCGCTGGCCGACGCCCCCACGATCTCGCCCTCGGCGGTGACCACCTCGGCCTGCACGAGGTTGTCGACGGTGAGCCCGTGCTTGCGCATGAGCCAGCCGAGGCCGCCGCCCAGGCTGACGCCGCCGACGCCGGTGTGGCCCACGATGCCGCCCGTGGTCGCCAGACCGTGCGCCTGCGTCTCGTGGTCGACATCGCCCCACAGGGCACCGCCCTGGACGAGGGCCGTGCGCTCGACAGGGTCGACCGAGACGGCGCGCATGGCCGACAGGTCGATCACGATCCCGCCGTCGCACACCGCGGTGCCGGCGACGCCGTGACCCCCGCCGCGCACGGCGATCTCGAGATCGCGGTCGCGGGCGAAGCGCACCGCCGCGGCCACATCGGCGGTGCCGCTGCAGCGGGCGATCAGCCGGGGTCGTCGGTCGACGGCGCCGTTCCACACGGCTCGGGCATCGTCGTAGTCGTGGTGGTCGGGGGCGATCACATCGCCCCGGAACCCAGCAATCTGCATCGTGGTTGGTGCCGACATCGTTCCTCCTCGGGTGGATGGGCTCATCGCACCATCGAGGTGCCCCGGGAAGAAGTCAGCGATCTGGACTTCGACGTACGGAATCTGGACTTCACGGCGGTCGAGAGACGCGGGACACTCTGCTCGTGAGGACCTACGGGCAGTACTGCCCGATCGCCCGGGGCGCGGAGATCTTCGCTGAGCGTTGGACGCCGTTGATCATCCGCAACCTGCATCTGGGCTGTGAGACCTTCGGCGAGATCCTCCAAGGTGCGCCCGGACTCTCCCGCACCCTGCTGACGCAGCGGCTCACGCAGCTCGAACGCCTCGGCGTCGTCGAGTCGGCACCGAAGGCTCAGGGGCGCGGTCACCGTTACCAGCTCACGAGCTCGGGCCACGATCTGTTCAAGGTCTGCGAGACCCTGGGCGAGTGGGGGGCTCGGTGGCTCGAGATCGCCCCCGAGAACCTCGATCCGTTCGTGGCGCTGTGGTCGATGTGCAACGCGCTCCGTCGTGACCGACTTCCGGACCGGCGCGTGGTCATCCGGTTGGACTTCACCGGCTTCCGGCCCCACGAGCGGTACTGGTTGCTGCTCGAGCACGGCGAGGCCGAGATCTGCAAGACCTATTCCGGTCTGGACGAAGACCTCTACATCACCGCCGACGCCGAAGCGTTCGTGAAGTGGCACGCCGGGCAGCTCTCCTGGGCGGAAGCCACCCGCGACTCCCGGATCCAGCTCCACGGTCCCCTATGGCTCGTACGGGCCTTCCCGAGCTGGAACGGCCGCAGCATGTTCGCCCACATCGAGCCCGACGCCGCCGCTGCCACCGCGAATTGACGCAACGACCCGCCGCCACCACCGGTACGCGACGCGCGCGACCTCGCGGTGCTGGAAGCGCAGGCCTGACGGCGACAGGCCGCGGCGACGAGATCGACGGCGTCCGTCTCCTGACCGAGCCGACCGGTGGCTACGTCCCTGCGGACCGG
The DNA here is from genome assembly GCA_963735395.1 of uncultured Acidimicrobiales bacterium. Taxonomy (GTDB): domain Bacteria; phylum Actinomycetota; class Acidimicrobiia; order Acidimicrobiales; family VFJN01; genus ZC4RG19. The sequence continues at coordinate 647,841 of CAVTKV010000009.1, forward strand.
TGACGAGCTCAGGCTTCGGACGCCAGAGCGAGGCGGCCGTAGGTCGCGTCGTCGGGGAAGTCCCCTTGGAACGAAGGACAGCCGGGCGGCGAGGCGGTCGAGCGTCGCCCCGGTCGCCTGATCGCGTCATGGTCCGTGGCGGCGTCTCAGCTCGTGGGGACCTGCTCGGGGGCGCGGGTTCGCTGGCGCGCCGCGCGGGGCCGGCGGCGGCCCGGCCACCACATCGCGTCGCCGCCGAGCCGCATGACGGCCGGGAGCAGGGTCATGCGGGTCACGAACGCGTCGAGCAGGATGGCCGCGGCCATGCCGAAGCCGAACTGCTTGACAACCGCGCCCGGCTGGAACATGTAGGACGCGAAGACGAAGATCATGATCAGCGCGGCCGCGATGACGATGTGCCCGCCGTCCCCGAGCCCTCGACGTACAGCTTCGGGGGCGTCGGCGCCGCGCTGCCGCTCCTCGTGCATGCGGGTCACGAGGTAGACCTCGTAGTCGTTCGACAGTCCGAACAGAACGGCGAAGAAGACGGGCGCGAGCAGCGACAGGATCGGGATGTCGTCGGGGATGCCGATCCAACTTCGGCCCCAACCGAACGTCAGAAAAGCCACGAGGACGCCGTACGTCGCAAGGATCGTGAGGACGCTGAACACCGCGGCCGTCAGGGGGATCGCGAGCGAGCGGAACACCAGACCGAGGATCACGATGGCGACGAGGACCACCACCCCGATGAACTGGGGCAGCCGGTCCTCGATCCGCTCGTCCAGGTCCACGAACACCGCGTTGGTCCCCGTGACGAGCGCCGTGAGGTCGGTGCCGTCCGTCGCCTGCGGGAGGGTGTCGTCGCGGAGCCGACTCACGAGGTCGGCCGCGCCCTCGGACTGGGCGCCGTCCGAGGGGATCACCTCGAACACGGCGATGGAGTTGTCCGAGTTGAGCTGGGGCGGGGTGACGCTCGCCACGCCGTCCGCGCCCTGGACGTCCTGGACCAGCGTGGTCATCTGGTCCTGGGCGGACGTGTCGTCAGAGGGGATCTCGACGACGACGAGGAACGGGTCGGTGGAGCCGGCGCCGAAGGCGTCGGTCTGGATCTCCCACGCCCGGTACTGCGTCGAGTCGGTGGGAAACAGCGAGTTGTCGAGCGGGCCGAGGCGCAGGTCGCCCTTGAACACCGGGATGGCGAGGACGAGCAGGACGCCGACGGCCACGACGAGCGCCACGGGTGCGTGACGGGTCACGAGGTCCGCCCACCGCCGCACGGCCGTCCGCCGCGGTTGAGCAGCCGACGGGTGGCGCGCCCACGGGACGTGGGACGTGGCGAGCCGCGTGCCGACGGCCCCCACGATCGCCGGCTGGAGCGTCAGTGCAGACAGGACGACCCCGGCGACGACGACCACCACGGCGTACGCCATGGCACTGACGGCGGGCACGTCGAAGATGAGCAGGGCGACGAGCGCGATCACGACCGTCGCCCCCGCGGTGAGCACGGCGCGCCCGATCGTCGTCGCCGCGTGCCCCGCGGCGTCGACCGGCGACTCGCCCTCGTCCAGGTAGTCCTTCGCCCGGCCGATGACGAACAGCCCGTAGTCGACGCCCACGCCGAGGCCGATCATCACCGCGGCGGTCTCCGAGATGGTCGGCACGTCGACGAAGTCCTCGAGGATCTGGACAAGACCGACGCCCAGGCCCACGCCGACGAGCGCTCCGACGACCGGCCACGCGAACGACCACCACGTCCCGAGCGCGACGGCGAGGATGATGAGCGCGGCGATCAGGCCGTAGATGACGAGGATCGGTTCGACGTCCGTCGGCTGGGCGCCGGGCAACGACCCGCCCAGCTCGATCTGGAGGTCCGAGCTGCGATATTGGGACACCGAGTCGGACAGGTCGTCGAACGCATCGACGCCGTTGTCTGGAAGGTCCTGGAAGGGGTCGGAGTACGCGACGTTGGCCAGGGCGACGGTCCCGTCCGACGAGAACAGCGCATCGTTGTCGAACGGGCCGACGACCGATGCGACGCCGTCGAGGTTGCCGAGGTCGGCGATGCTGGACTGGAGGGTCGACTGGAGCGAGCTGTCCGACGTCATGTCGGTGCCGCTCCGGCTCCGGTACACCACGGTGGCACTGGTCCCCGCGGCCGCCGGGAAGTCCTGCTCGAGGAGGTCGAGTGCCTCCTGCGAGGACGACCCCGGCAGCGTGAAGTCGTTGTTCGCCTCGCCGCCGAGCGAGATGCCGATCGCCCACACGCCCGCCAGGAGCACAACCCACCCGGCGACGATGCGCCAATGGTGGCGAGACGCGTATCGCCCCCACGTCTGCAGCACCGGATCGCCACCTCCGGTTGGTCGCCTCTCGGGCACCCTATGTCAGACCGTGCCCGAAGTCACGAGGCGGGCAGGCCCGGCTGACGTCGACACCGCGTGCGCGTTGCATCGACCCAGCATCAGCGTCGAGCCCCACACCGGGTGGGGACTCGGCTGCGCTGTTCGCTACCGGTAGGGCCCCAGCCCTATGAGTGGTGGGCGAGGGGGGACTCGCGCACCGCTCGTTGGTCAGGTGACCAGCCGATGATGACGGCATGGTCGACCTCCTGAGTGCGCTCAGCATGGCTCGGTGACTCCGGCGGCCGCAACCTCCGCGGGCATCGCGGCCGGACTTGCGATGGCGATCCTCCGGTGTGCTGATGCCGCCGCCTAGGGCCTGAAGTGAAGTGAGTCCGATGACGAGGCGCCGTAGCGTCGGGATGCCGGGCGCACCCGCCCGGTCGCTCAGTCCGGGGGCTCGATGCGTCTGCTCCGTCAGGTGTCACCGCGCTGAGGAGACGTCGGCGGCGCCTCGCTGCGAAGCGAGATCAACAACTGGCTCGTCTGGGCACACGACTGTGATTTCGAGAGGCGCCAGGCCGCGGGCCAAGCGCCTGAGGTCGACAGTCATCCGGATCAAAGATCGAGGTCCGCACCCTCAGTAGCTCCGCCGCCGCTTGTTGGTGGTCGGAGTCCAGTTGGCACCGTGCCGTCAACATCAAGACGCGAACTGCTGTGAGACGGTTCAGAAGACGGTGCGCCACGACGGCTACCAGGGACGCTTCATCGAGCATGAACACACCCCTACGATCAGTCCCCCGCCTACTGAATGACGGCACCGTAGGCGGTGAAGCTGGGAAAGGCCCTGCCGTGCCACGCCCTTCGGATCACGACCTGCAGCTCAGCGGACGAGCGTGCCATCGCCGGATGCCGGGCCGGTTGGCGATGATCGAGCAGCGGCTTCAGCTCTGCTGCTGCGCCAGATGCGGCCAATTGACTTGGCGCGGGCGAGGTCACTCGCAACAGAGCTGCGCAGCCGGCGTCAGTGGCACTCGCCGTTGACGTCGCAGACGCCTGCGACGCCTTCCGGAGGCGAGTGAACGTCGTCAGTAGGTGCAGTCAGCAAGGCTAGTGGTTCGGCGTAGCCGTTCCCGTTTGGCCAGACGAGGTTGACGCTCGCTGGTGCCGCGAGGCTCGACAGCAACGACGTCAGCCATGACGTGCGGCTGCGGATTCAATCGCCCGAAGGATGACGTCCGGGGGCTGGGCGCCGGATAGCGCTACCTTGCCGCCGAAGACCGCGAAGGGGACTCCTCCGATGCCGATCTGGGCTGCCAAGGCGACGTCGGCATCGACATCACCGCCATGTAGCGCCTCGTCGTCCAGGACTGCTCGAGCGACGCCGACGTCAAGACCGCCATCCTTCGCGATCTGGAGGAGGTCCTCGGGTTCGTTCAGCCGCAACCCGAGGGTGAAGTAGCCACGGAAGGCCGCCTCGGTGAACGTCAAACCGACACCGGCGGCATCTGCGGCCTTCGCGAGGCGGTGAGTGGTGCGGGTGTTGCAGGACCACATCCGGCTGTAGTCCAGCGTGAGACCGACGGCGCGGCCGGCGGCAATGATCGGCTCGAGCACCGCGTCGGTCTCGGCGGTGTCACCTGGATGGCCGGGATAGACGAGCGGCCAGAAGTCGCGGATTGGCATCGACTGATCGGCGGGCGCCTGCGGGTGCAGCTGGAACGCCCGGTAGGTAATCTCGACCGCAGTCTCGGTGCGGGCGATTGCGGCTTCGATGTGACGCTTCCCGACGTAGCAGTACGGACAGACGACGTCAGACCACACATCGATGCGAAGAGGCGCTTCTCCTTCAGCCACCGGTCATCCCTTGAGGCGTTGGCCGAGCAACGTGCCGATCCGTGTCGCGCCTGCGGGTGAGCCCGGGTCGGTCGGCAGCCGCAACCCCCAGCCGTCGCTGGCGTCGGCGACATATGGCACGACGAACGCGGGCGTACCGATGTCAAAGCGGCGGCTCTCCTTCAGTGACCCGGCGTCCACCGCATCCCAGCCAAGCCGGTCGAGCAGCCGGGTCGTGACCAGTTTCGCCTCGATCGAGTCGCCGGCAATCGGCAGGGCGCTGCGGTCGGGCGCACCCGCTGGCCGGCTCAGAGCCGCCAGGTGGTTCGCGAAGATGCTGCTAAAGGCCTTCACGACGCTCGCGCCGGCCAGCCGGGCAGCCAACAGCTCGGCGGGCGTCTGCCCGGTTTCGATCAGGGCGGCAACTGCCCCGTCGCGTCCGGGGTCAAAGTTCATCGTGTCGATCACGGTGCGGTCAGCGAACGCGGCTGCGGGCAGGTCCCGGAACCGGAAGAACGGGATGGCGACCACCACGCACTCACCGGCGCGGGCAGCCTGATCGACGGACCCAGCCCGAACCCCGGGGCCGAGCTCGTCAACCAGCCCAGCGAGGGACTCAGGCCCACGCGAGTTCGCGATAACGACCTCTAGACCTGCTTTCGCCGCCAGCCGGGCCACGACCGAGCCGATGTTCCCGGCTCCGACCACACCAACGGTCCCTTCATCTGACACGCGCTACCTCAGTTTCGTCGTCACAGTCGCGAGCAGGAGCCCGCGACGAACAACGTTACCAGCAAGCGGACATCACTGTCCGTTTATGGCCTGCTGGCTGCCTTGACGATGCTCCCGAACGCAAGCTGGACAACCCGCTCAACGGCTCCCTGACGGCCCGCGACCGTGCGCTGCTGGCGAAGCGCGCCATCGACCATCGCCATCACCAACGTCACGTCCTCGACCGTCAGATCCGATCGGACCAGACCGGCCTCCACCGCATCGCCCAGGGGCCCGGCGAGCAGCCTGTCGACACGCTCCTGCAGGGCATCGATGCGGACATCGACACCTCGCGGCGTTGCCAGACAATCCGCCAGGCCGTGGAAGCGGACCTGACTCGTCACCATCGCCTCGACCAACGCAACGAACGCCGTCGGATCACCCGCACGCGCACTGGCCTCGCTCTCCAACCGATCGACCTCTTCGCAGAAGATGGTGAGGACCAAGTCATCGCGCGTCGGGAAGTGCCTGTACAGCGTCGCTTGGCCCACCCCGGCCCGCCGGCCGATCTCCGACATAGGAGTTTCGGCGGCCTCAGCAAAGAGGACCCGAGCGGCGGTCAGGATCGCGGCGCGGTTGCGTTCGGCGTCGGCCCGACGAGGCGTTGAGGAAGACGAAGTTGAACTCGGCACGAGATGCACGCGCCCACCACGACCGTGGGAAGAGGACGCCGCATCACCCTAGGGGTAGGACGACTACGGGACTTGACGCGGCTCGAACCTATGGCGTCAGTGACGTGCGAGGCGGCAATGCCACGCGAGATCGAGGCCCGGGAGGCACTGATGGCCGACCTGCTGCGCCGGGGACCCGATGATCCCGAGGCTCGGCGGGTGCTTCTCGCCGCCCTGGGTCCGGGCCTGCGGCGGCTTGTTCGCAGAGCTGCAACCTTCTGGGACGCCGAGGAGGCCGAGAGCATCGTCATGGCAGCCGCCATCGACCGGTTCGCCGACCGCGACATCACGGTGCCGAGGCGGGTCTCGGCTGGTGTCCTCGGTTCCGTCTGGACCACGGTCTGGAACCGGCGCCGCCGTGAGCGGTGGGAGGAGACCTACTGGGGCGGACGATCCGGCCCGGAGGCTGTCGACCGGCTCGAGGTGCGGTCCGACGATGCAGCCCTGAATCAACTGCTCCGGCTGGTCGATGAGGCGGTCCGGCGTGGCGTCGTTCCCGAACGCGGCGCGCGCCTGATGGTTCTGCACTGGGTCCACGGCTACACCAATACCGAGCTCGCTGATCTTCACGGGCTCAGGCCCTGCACCGTCCGCAAGCACCGCCGAGACGCCGAGCAGCGGCTCGCCGAGTTCGCAGCCTGAGGCGTCTTGGATGACCTCCTCCAACCCCCAGGTCGGCTCGCCGGGCGCCGCTGGAGAGGGATCGGTACTCGATCTCCTGGCGCCGCTTCGAGCTAGCTACATCAGCAGGACTCCCCGGGAAGACGACTGGCTTCGCCAGGCGTGCGACGTGGCTCACGCGGTTACCGCTCCCGAAGCACGCTCGATTTCATGCACCGTCGAGGCTGTTGTCACCGTCGACCCTGAGGGACGAATCCCGTGGAGGTTCCACTTCGACGGTCTCGACATCAGCGACGTCGGGCTCTCGCTCGGAAAGGTCGAGGGCCTCATCGATGTCTCGGTGCATCGATGGCAGGACGGTCTGCGTCGCGGCCGTGACCGATACGGCCGGCTGCACCTGCCCCAGGGCCTACTGCGCTCGATCGGGTGTTGGCCGGAAGATCGGCTCGCAGTGGCGCGCCTCCAAGACCGGCAGGGAGTTGTTCTGGTGCGCGCGGACCGCCTGAGCATCCGCGCAGGGCCGGAATGAACGCCGATGCTGAGCGAGCACTGCGAGCGGTCGCCACGCAGTTCGGGGCGACACGAGAAGATCTCGAACGGCTTGCCCTCTCGCTGGAGCACTCTCCGGTTCCCAGGGTTCGATCGTTCGCTGAGGAGGTGAAGGGACTGCTCGTTGGTCGCACACTGACGGCCTACGTCAGTCATCTCGACCGTCTCGTCGAGGTATTCGGAGAGCGACGCCTCGACGAGGTAACCCTTCTCGACCTCGAGCAGCTGGCCGTCGAAGTTCGCCAAGTGGCGCTCGACCAACGAGCGCTCCAAGCATGGCTTCGGGGCGCAGGAAACCTTCGTCAACACCTGCCGGTTCATGTTCGCCTGCGCGGTCAAGGCCGGGCACCTCCGCGAAAGCCCGGCAAGCGGTCTGTGCCGTCCCCGCCGCCGACGGACGACGCGCCGTGCACTCGCCGAGCACGAGCTCACCGCACTCTTCGACGCTGTGCTGGCGACCAGTCGTGATCCCGACCTCGACCTACTGATCCTGGCGTTTGCGAGGAAGACGGCCTGTCGGCGCGACGGCATCCTGAATCTCGGCAGGGGCGACCTCCAACCGACGCCTTCCGTCCTTCTCTACGAGAAGTTCGAGGAGCGACGGGAGATCCCCGTAACGCCGCAGCTCCTCCAGGCGCTCGACGCCCATCGGGTGGCACGCGCTCCGACCTGCGATCGCGTCTTTCACTACGCGGACGGAAGTTGCCTGAGCGAGCGTCGCTTCGACTCGATCTTCCTACGAGCTGGACGGGAGCTGCCGTGGGTCCGATCCCTCGGCGTGAGCCTTCACTGGCTCCGCTACTCGACTCTGACCGACATTCGGATGATCGCGGGCGAGCGCGTAGCGACCGCGTATGCCGGGCACGCCGATGGCGCTGGCGGCATAACGGCTCTCTACACACGGGCCACGTTCGCGGAGATGCAGGACGCGCACAGTCGCCTCTTCGGGGTGCAGCCGCCTCAGGCGAGAGGATGAGGTTCGCCGGTGAGGTGCGCGACCGCTCTGGCAACCTCGGAGATATCCGCCTTTGTGTAGGTGCCCGTGACCGAGCCGGGGGTGTGACCAGCGAACTTCGCGGCTACTGCGAATCCGGCGACGCGCTCGACGGCGGTCACCGCCGTGTGCCGGAGGACATGCGCGGTGAGCGGGGTACGGGATGCCCAGGGCACCCGCTCCTGGGCACGAGTGAAGATCCGGTCGTAGGTCCGGTCGGTGAGCGGGGCGGGATGTCCTGCTCGGCGATACGAGGTGACGAACACGGGATCGTTGGGGTGGCAGGACCCGCGTTCGGCCGCCAGCGCAGCGATGGAAGCTTGGAGGCTCGCGCTGACCGGCTGCTCGCGCTCGCTGCCGGCCTTCTCGTGGAGCCACACCGTCTGCCTAGCTGGGTCGAGATCCCGCATTCGCAGGTTGATCGCTCCCATCCGGCGCGCCCCCGATTCGAGATGAAACCGAAGGAGAAGCAGGTCGAGCTGGGGGTCCTTGGTCGTAGCGGCAACGGCGGCCCAGAGATCGTCGAGCTCAGACTGGTTCAGTGCTCGGCGACGGTTCTCGAGCCGTCGCGGCTTGGTCACGAGAAGCGCCGGATTCGACGCGATGAGACCGGCCTTGTGCGCGCGGCCGAACACCGCCCGGAGCGCAGCCACACAGCTCTCTCGGCTCGCGCGGCCGTCGCTTCCCACTCGCCGCATCGCCGCCCGACGGGCGGCTTCCTCCGTGATCTGAACCAAGTCGTCGACTGTGATGCTCTCGATGACCGAGTCGCCGGACATCTCCACGGCGAGACGCCAGTAGGAGTTGTACGTCCGCCGAGTCCGAGGCGGATAGCCCGACGCGACGACAGGCACGTAGTCCGCCAGCGTCGGAGTGGGGTGCTTCGCCTGGTCAGGCTTCGCGACGGCCAAGAGATCGGCGACGGTCAGACCGAGCGCCTCGATCTCAGCCAGTGCCACGCGAGCGCGCAGTGCCTTGCTGCTCATTTCACTTCCTCCAAAAAGACGTCGAGGCGCACCGACGGCCAGATCGCGATCCGGCTGCAATCCAACGCCAAGCTGACAACCAAGGGGACTCCGAGGCCGAGGTGATGGCGGATCCCGATGGGCACCAGGAGCCGAGCTTGCGCATCAAGTTCGAGGACGTCGCTGGCCGAGCCTGCAGCGCGTAACTCCCAGTGCTCGGGCTGGAGGCGGGCCACAACCCGACCCGCGCGGAGGCCGGCTAGCGAACGAGCCTCGTGGACCCGAAGACGCCCCTCCGGGTCGAGGCTGCGAACAGAATGACGCCACTGCGGTACCCGCAGAAGAGCTGGCCGTGGCACAACCGGCAGTCCACCGAGTGGCCGCGGCGCCGGCGCGGTTCCTCCGTTCGGCGGCGCTTGAGCTGCGCGCTCGGAGCGAGAACCCGCGGCGAACCGCAAAGTTGGTGCTTGAACACTGAAACGCTTGTCATCTGACCAACCAGTGGTGGGCGAGGGGGGACTTGAACCCCCACGACCTTACGGCCACTGGCACCTGAAGCCAGCGCGTCTGCCAATTCCGCCACTCGCCCGAGTGACAAGACGAAAAAGATAGCGCGGGCGGCTGCGACGCCCACCATCGGCCCATCCGGCCGGCAGTAGTGTCCGACGCCGACGGGAACCGGCGGGCGGGCGCCTCGCCACAGCCGGGCGAGGGCGTGGGGGCGAGGACGACATGACGATCGACGCGAGCCTGCCGGTGCTGTCCGCCGACGGCGCCGGGCTGGTCGACCGCTGGCGAGACATGGGCCCGACCCTGTGGCTCGTCGCCGCCGGCCTGGTCGTGGCGTGGCTGGTCGCGCTCGGCCTGCTGACGGCGCTCACCGACCCCCGGCGGGTGCGACCCGGGGCGGCCACGCTCGAGGTGCAGGGCCCCGAACCGCCCGCTGTCGTCAACCTGATCACGACCGACTGGGACCTGGGCCACGAGGCCGTCCCCGCGACCCTGGTCGACCTCGCCGCCCGCCGCCACCTCGAGATCGACCTCGTCGGCGGGCGCACCTTCGTCCAGGCGCGCCGCGACCCCGCCGGTCTGCGCGCCGGCGGCGGCGTGACCCGCTACGACGAGATGGTGCTCGGCCACGTGCGCACGCTCGCCGGCCACACCCAGGACGGCCGCGTCCCGGCCGAGGCGCTGACCACCGGGCCGGACGAATCGTCCAGGAGTTGGTGGGCCGACTTCCGGGCGGCGGTCGTCGACGACGCCCGAGCCCGTGGGCTGTCGCGGCCGCGGTGGTCGGCGCGGCTCAAGGCCGTGCTGGTCGTCGGCGCGTTCCCCGTGGCGCTGGCGATCGCCCTGGCGGTGTCGACCGTCCCCGACGATCCCGCCGACGAGGACGACGACCCAGCGGGTCTCGCGCTGGTCGCTGGTGGCGCCGCGTTCCTCGGGATGTCGGGCGTCGCCGGCTCCCGCTCCGGCGAGCGGGACACGCCCGCCGGTCGGGCGGCCGCCGAGCGGTGGCTGGGTCTGCGCGAGCTGCTCGAGGAGGACCCTCTCTTCGCCGAGCAAGCCCCGGCCGCCGTGGCCATCTGGGACCACCTGCTCGCCCACGGCACCGCCCTCGGTGTCGCCCACGGCGTGGTGCAGGCGCTGCCGCTCGGCGCCGAGAGCGAGCGCGAGGCGTGGAGCTCGGTCGGGGGACGGTGGCGGGTCGTGCGCATCCGCTACCCCCGCGGCTGGTACCCGCCGGGCTACGGCCGCCACCCCGGCCTCGTCACGCTCCTGGGCCTCGTCCAGCTGGCGATCGGGCTCCCTCTGCTGCCGCTCGCGCAGCGGGCGGCGACGTCCCTGCGCGAGTCGGTCGCCGGCGGCGCACTCGGCGACGAGAGCCTGGGAACCGAGGTGCCGACGGCGGCGCGCATCGCCATCGGCGTGGGGCTCGCTGCCGTCACGGTGCTGGCGAGCGCCGTGGCGGTGCGGGGCGGCACGATGACGCTCGTGGGTCTGGCCGACCTGCTGACAGGACGGAGATCGGTCGAGGGTCGGGTGCTCCGCCTGCGCGACCGCAGCACCGACAAGCGCGTGATCCACTACCTGGCCGTCGACGACGGGACGACGGATCGGGTGCGGGCGTGGCGGTTCCACGGCCGGGTGCCGGGGCGGGCCGGAGACACCGTGCGCGCCCAGGTCACCCGACGGCTGCGGCACGCCGCCGATCTCGAGATCGTGAGCGCTCCCGCGGCGGTGACCGCCGCCGAGGCCCCGGCGTCGGCCACACCGACCCCGACGAGTGCCACCGCCGACGGCGGGAACGTAGGCACCGCCGTCCCGCCGGCCCTGCCCGACGACGAGACGATCTCGACAGCCGCCGGACGGCCGCTCGCCCGCGACACCCGCGCGGCGCCGCACCCCGCCGCTCTCGGCGGCGCCTCGGCGATCTTCCGCGCCGGCGACGACGGGCACGTCCAGGTCGTCTGGGTGCCCGAGGTCGCGATCGACGTGTACCGCAGGCTCCCCGCCGCGTTGCGCCACGACGTGCCCGGTCTGGGCGAGGAGGGGTACCGCGCCCGGTTCGGCGGAGGTGTCATGGCTCGCCGGGGCGACCGGGTGGTCATGGTCACGCCGCACCTGCCCGGCCTCGGCGCGGGCGAGCGGGACGAGCTCGCGGTGCGGGTGGCCGGGGCGGCGCTCGACCAGGTCGACGAGGGCAGACGGCGGACGACGGGTGTCACCGGCACCAGGGTGCCGGCGGCGCCGTCGACACATGAACCACCGGGCGTACCGGTAACCTGCCATGCCGTGGCGATCCGTGGTTTCGAACGGCGACTGGAGCGCATGGTCGAGGGTGCGTTCGCGCGTGCCTTCCGATCGAGCATCCGCCCGGTCGAGCTGGCTCGCCGCCTGGCCCGCGAGATGGACGACCACGTGTCCATCGGTGTCCGGGGCACGCCGGTGGCCGCCAACCACTTCACGATCTTCCTGTCGCCAAGCGACCTCGAGGAGTTCGGCGAGGTGCGCGACGCTCTGCGGCGCGAGCTGTGCGACGCCGCTCGGGCCCACGCCCGCGACGAGGGCTACGGGTTCATGGGCCCCGTCGACGTCGAGCTCGTCGTCGACGAGAGCTTCGGCACCGGCTGGTTCGAGATCGAGGGCCGGTTCCGCGAGGGCGCCGGCGGGGCCGGGGCGGGCAGCCTGGTGCTGCCCACCGGCGATCGCTTCACGCTCGAGGAGCACATCATCAGCATCGGCCGGCGGCCCGAGTCGAACATCGTGCTGGCCGACCCCAACGTCAGCCGCAACCACGCCGAGATCCGCCCACAGGGCGACGGGTTCCTGCTGGTCGACCTGGGGTCGACGAACGGCTCCAAGGTCAACGGCGTACGGATCGACCAGCGCATGCTCACCGACGGCGACGAGATCACCTTCGGCAACACCCGCATGCGTTTCGAGGCCAGCTGACCGCCGCTCCCGCCGGCCCCCAAGGTCGGCCCCGCCCCACCTTCCGGGTGGCCAGTCCGCCCTCCGCGACCTGCGCAAGAGCACCCTTGGCGGGTCGCCGGTCGGGCGGACGGCCCCGCTACCGATATTCTCCCGCTCGGTGCCCGACCAGCTCCTGAACCTCCTCAAGCTGTTCCTGCTCGTACTGCTGTACCTGTTCTTCCTGCGCGTGCTGCGCGCGGTGTGGACCGAGGTCAACGTCCCGCGCCTGGCCGAGGGCCCGGCCCCGACGGGCAAGCAGAAGGGACGGTCGCGTCGGTCCGCTCGCCCGGGCCGGTCGAACCACCCCCAGCTCAAGGTGCTCGAACCGGCCGGACTGCGGGGCCGCAGCTATCCGCTGGACGAGGAGATCACGCTGGGCCGCGCCGCTGGCTGCCAGGTTCCGCTCGAGGACTCCTACGCCAGCCAGGTGCACGCCCGGGTGTTCCAGCGTGACAGCCACTGGTACGTCGAAGACCTGGGCTCGACCAACGGCACGTACCTCAACCGTCGCCGGGTGGCGGGGCCCATGGTGATCAAACGGCGCGACAAGCTGCAGATCGGCAACACCGTGCTGGAGATGCTGTGACCGCCCGGGCCGATCGCACGTCGATGCGGTGGGGCGGCGCCACCGATGTGGGCCGCGTCCGCTCCAACAACCAGGACCAGTACCTCGCCCGTCACGACCTGGGCCTGTGGGCCGTGGCCGACGGCATGGGCGGCCACAGCGGGGGCGAGGTGGCGTCGCAGATCGCGTGCGAGACCCTGGGCCAGACATTCGCCGAGCACACGGTCGACGGCCTGATCGACGCCATCGAGCAGGCCAACACCGCGGTCTTCCGCGCCGGCGCCGACGACCCCGAGCTCACCGGCATGGGCACCACCGTCGTGGCGTTGGCGGTCGTCGAGCACGACGACGACGAGGTGCTCGCCATCGCCAACGTCGGCGACTCGCGCTGCTACCGCTACGCGGACGGCGAGCTCGACCAGGTCACGACCGACCACAGCCTGGTGGCCGACCTGGTGCGCGAGGGCAGCCTGTCGCCCGAGGAGGCGGCGGTGCACCCGCAGCGCAACATCGTCACCCGGGTGCTCGGGGTGTACGACAACATCCCGGTCGACGTGTTCGCCGTCGACCCGCGCCACGGCGACCGCTACGTCCTCTGCTCGGACGGGCTGTTCAACGAGGTGCCCGAGCCCGCCATCGCCGCGGTGCTGCGCCGGCTGGACGACCCGTCGGATGCCGCCGAGGAGCTGGTGCGCCTGGCGGTCGACGGTGGTGGGCGCGACAACGTCACCGTCGTTGTGGTCGATGTCGTCGACGACGGCGGACGGGCCACCGCGGCGTCCGCGGCCCTGGCGGCCGACGGCGAGCCCACCACGGCCAACAGCCTGGCGCCGTCGCGCAGCGCGGCCTACGCCGACGACACGTCGCGGCGTCGCGGTCGTCGTGGCCGCGGCCGCGGCCGCGGCGGGCGGGCGGCCACCGACACGGCCGAGCTCGACCGCATCGCCGACCTCGACGACCCGCTCGCCGCCGACGTCGACACCGACGTCGACACCGACCACGTCGGTCCCAGCCGCAGCGGGGCCCGCCACAAGGTCCGCTCGCGCCGGGGTCGCCGGCTGACCTGGCGGGTCGCGCTGTTCTCGCTGCTCGTGCTCGCCCTTGTGGGCGGCGTGGTCGCCACGATCCAGTGGTACGGCACCTCGGCCTACTACGTAGGGTTCGAGGGCGATCAGGTGGCCATCTTCAAGGGCCGCCCCGGCGGCGTGCTGTGGATCGACCCCGAGCTGGAAGACGTCACCGACCTCGAGCGTGACCGGGTCCCCGCGGCAAGGCGGTCCGACATCGACGCCGGCATCGAGCAGGGCTCGCTGGCCGACGCCCGTCGCTACGTCGCCAACGTGACCGAGCAGGCCGACGAGCTCGACCCGCCCACCACCACGACCGCGCCCACCACGACGACGGTCCCCCGCACCACGACGGCACCGCCCACCACGGCAGCGCCGGCATGAACCTCGCCGCCCGCCGCACCACCGAGCTGGGCCTGCTCGTGCTCGGCACGATGTTCGTGGTGGGCGCCTACCTGCTGGCGTCGGTGCCGGAGGACAGCAGCATCCCCACCACGGTGGGCCCGTTCCTCGGCATCATCGTGGGCCTGCCGCTCGCCGCCCACGTGGCGGTCCGCCGCCTGGCCCCTCAGGCCGACGGCATGCTGTTGCCGCTGGCCTCGCTGCTCAACGGGCTGGGCTACGTGTTCATCGTGCGCCTGGACGAGGCCCGCCGCGAGCCGCGCGGCCTGGCCGGGCTCCAGTCGGTGTGGATGATCCTGGGCGTCGCCGCCTTCGTGGTCACGCTCATGGTGGTCCGCGACGCCCGCAAGCTCGAGCGGTACCGCTACACCGCCGGGTTCATCGGCCTGGTGCTGCTGCTCCTGCCGCTGCTGCCGGTCGTGGGCCGCACCATCAACGGCAGCCGCATCTGGGTCTCGTTCGGCCCGGTCAACTTCCAGCCCGGCGAGTTCGCCAAGCTGGCCCTCGCCATCTTCTTCGCCGGCTACCTGATCGAGAAGCGAGAGCTGCTGGCCATCAACCGGGCCTTCGGCCCGATCGCCCTGCCCGATCCCAAGCACCTCGGGCCTGTACTCATCGCCTGGGGCGTGGCCCTCGTGGTCATGATCTCGGAGCGGGACCTGGGGTCGTCGCTGCTGTTCTTCACCCTGTTCCTGGTGCTCATCTGGGTGGCCACCGAGCGGGCGTCGTACCTGGCGGTGGGTGTGCTGCTGTTCGTCGGGGGCGGTTACCTGGCCTTCTCCGCCTTCAGCCACGTGCAGGAGCGGTTCGACACCTGGATCGACCCCTGGGGCAAGGAGAAGGGCCACCAGGTGATCCAGGCCGCATTCGCCTTCGCCGACGGCGGCAGTGCCGGCACCGGTCTCAACCTGGGCGTGCCGCTCAACATCCCGGTGGTCGAGAGCGACTTCATCTTCGCCGCCATCGGCGAGGAGCTGGGCCTGCTGGGCGCCACCGCGGTGCTCATCGGCTTCCTGCTCATGATCGGCGCCGGCCTGCGCATCGCCCAGCAGGCGGCCAGCGGCTTCGAGCGCCTGCTGGCCACCGGCCTGACGACGCTGCTCGGGTTCCAGGCGTTCATCATCATGGCGGGCGTCGTGCGGCTGCTGCCGCTCACCGGGGTGACGCTGCCGTTCATCTCCTACGGCGGCTCGTCGCTGCTGGCCAACTGGGTGCTGCTGGCGCTGCTGCTGCGCATCTCGAACGACGCCGCGGGGCTCGAGTCCGACCGGGCGGCCGCCGGGCAGCTGACCGAGGTGGGCGGGTGAGCAAGCAGATCCGCAACCTGGGCGTGTTCCTGGCGGTGTGCTATTCCGCGCTGTTCCTGCAGGTGAGCCGCCTCACGGTGTTCGACGCCGAGGCGCTGCAGGACAAGCCCGAGAACACGCGGGCGGTGGTGCGCGACTTCTCGAGCCCGCGCGGCGACATCGTGACCGCCGACGACGTGGTGGTCGCCACGTCGGTGCCGATCGACGACCGCTTCGACCTGCAGCGCCAGTATCCGACCAACGAGCTGTTCGGCCACGTGACCGGCCACTTCGCGTTCGAGCTCGGCTCGTCAGGCGTCGAGCGCACCTACAACGGCTACCTGACCGGCGACGACATCGGTTTCGACCTCGACCGCCTCGGCGACCTGTTCGTCGATCGCGAGGTGGTGGGCGACGTCATCCTGTCGCTGCGCGCCGACGTGCAGACGGTGGCCCGCGACCAGCTGGGCGACCAGGAGGGGTCGGTCGTGGCGCTCGACCCTCGCACCGGCGAGATCCTCGCCCTGTGGTCGTTCCCGTCGTACGATCCCAACCTGCTGGCGACCCACGACTTCGCTGCCGCCGAGGCGGCGTCCACCCAGTTCAACGACCCCAACGGCGAGAAGCCGACCCTGGCCCGCACCTACCAGGAGAACTTCTTCCCGGGGTCGACGTTCAAGATCGTCACCGCCGCGGCCGGGATCGAGCAGGGCGGCGTCACCGAGGACGAGCCCGACTACCCGTCGAGCGACGCCTACCAGGCCCAGGCCAACGGCCAGCCCGTCGGCAGCCCGGTCCCCAACTTCGGCGGCAACACCTGTGGCGGCACGCTGTTCACGATCATGCAGGATTCGTGCAACAGCGCCTTCGCCCAGATGGGCGTCGAGAACGCCGGGCCGGACGCGATGGTCGACATCGCCGGAGCGTTCGGCTTCAACCAGGACGTGCCGATCGACCTGCCCCGGCCTGTGCAGTCGACCTTCCCGGCCGAGGTCGACGGCACCCCCTTGTCGCAGAACCCCGCCGTGCTCGCGCAGCTGTCCATCGGTCAGAACGACGTCCGCGCCACGCCGTTGCAGATGGCGCTCGTGGCCGCCGCAGTGGCCAATGACGGGCGGGTCATGGAGCCCCACGTCATGCGCGAGGTGCTCGACGACCAGGGCAACCAGGTCGAGGAGTACGAGCCCGAGGAGTTCACGACGGCGATGTCGCGCGACACCGCCGGCGTGCTGCAGCAGGGCATGATCTCGGTCGTCACCGACGGCACCGCCGACCGGCTCGACGACGGCCTCGAAGACTTCGTGGTGGGCGGCAAGACCGGCACGGCCCAGCTGGGCACCGATCCGCCCCGCTCGCACGCGTGGATCATCGGCTTTGCCGGCCCCGAGGGCGAGGTGCCCCACGTGGCCGTGGCGGTCATCGTCGAGGGTCAGGAAGGCGCGAGCGAGCAGACTGGTGGCAGAGTGGCGGCACCGATTGCCGCCGCCGTGATGCAGCAGGCGTTGGCTGCGCCCGTCCGGGCGGAGCAAGAAGGGGACTCGGGCTCGGGTGGATGACACGTGACACCACCTGACTCGGGGGCACATACCCCCATCTCGTAACCTGGGGATCGCATGTCGCAGCAGAACCAAGTCATCTTCAACGGCCGGTACGAACTGCACCGGCGGCTCGGACGCGGCGGCATGGCCGAGGTCTACCTGGCACGCGACCAGCTGCTCGATCGTCCGGTGGCGGTCAAGGTGCTGTTCCCGGCGCTGGCCACCGACGCCGGCTTCGTCGAGCGCTTCCGCCGCGAGGCCCAGGCGGCCGCCAACCTGCAGCACCCCAACATCGTCAGCGTGTTCGACTGGGGCGAGGCCAACGGCACGTACTTCATCGTCATGGAGTACGTCGAGGGGCACACGCTGGCCGACACCATCCGCGACGAGGGCCGGCTGCACCCCGACCGCGCCGCCGAGGTCACCGCCGACATCGCCGCCGCCCTGGGCTTCGCCCACCGCAACCGGGTGGTGCACCGCGACGTCAAGCCGGGCAACGTGCTCATCACCCGCGACGGCGGGGTCAAGGTGGCCGACTTCGGCATCGCCCGGGCGCTCAGCGACTCGTCCGACCAGAACCTGACCAAGACCGGTTCGGTCATGGGCACGGCCACCTACTTCTCGCCCGAGCAGGCGCGGGGTGCGCCGGTCGACCCCCGCAGCGACCTCTACAGCCTGGGCGTCGTGCTCTACGAGATGATCACGGGCCACCCGCCGTTCGCGGGCGACAGCGCCGTGGCCATCGCCTACAAGCACGTGCAGGAGAACCCGGTGCCGCCCCGGCGCCTCGATCCAGCCCTGCCCGAGACGCTCGAGGCCATCACCCTCAAGTGCCTGGCCAAGAACCCGGCCAACCGCTACCCGTCGGCCCAGGACCTGCGGGCCGACCTGCGCCGCTACCTCGACGGCAGCCGCATCCTGGCCGAGCCGGTGCTGGCGCCGCCCATCGACCCCGGGGCCACCGGGCTGATGGCCCCCACCGGGTACGGCGACCAGACCGCGCTCGTGGCCGGCCCGGTGGGCTACGAGGCCGACCGGTACGACGACTACGACGAGTACGACGACTACGAGGACGAGCAGCCCAAGCGGTCGAAGTGGTTCCTCGCCGCCCTGGTGCTGCTGCTGCTGGTGCTGGCGGGCCTGCTGTTCCTGCTGGCCAGCAACTTCAACAACAACGAGGACCCCCCGGTCGAGCAGGTTTCGGTGCCGGGCGTGGTCGGCCAGGACGTCACCGCGGCCACCGCCGCGCTCGAGGCCGAGGGGTTCGAGGTCACCACGGTCTTCGAGGCCGCCGACGCGCCGGAGAACCAGGTGACCGAGCAGGACCCGGCACCCGGCGACTCGGCCGATGCCGGCTCGACCGTCACGCTCACCGTCAGCCAGGGCCCCGAGCCGGTGACGGTGCCCGACGTCACCAACATGACGGCCACCGAGGCCAACCAGACGCTGGTGGCGGCGGGCTTCATCGTGACCCAGGTGCCCGTCGAGAACAACGAGGTCGACGCGGACCTGGTCATCTCCCAGGACCCGGCCGCCAACCAGCAGGTGCCGCCCGGCAGCACGGTCACCATCAACGTGTCGGCGGGTGCCGGGACGGTGGCCGTGCCCAGCGTGGCGGGCCAGACCGAGGCCGACGCCCGGGCCACGCTGCAGGCGGCGGGCCTCACCAACGTGACCACCCAGCAGCAGGCGTCGACCGACGTCGCCGCCGGCAGCGTCATCAGCAGCAACCCGGCGCAGGGTGCCGAGGTGGCCCCCGGTGACACGATCACCCTGATCGTGTCGTCCGGGCCCGAGCCGGTGTCGGTGCCCGGGGTCGAGGGGCTCAGCGAGGACAACGCCCGCACCCAGCTCGAGAGCGCCGGGCTCGTGGTGCAGATCAGCGACGAGCAGGTCGACAACCCCGGTCAGGACGGCCGGGTGCTCAGCCAGAGCCCGCAGGCCGGGCAGCAGGCCAACCCGGGCGACACTGTCAACCTGGTGGTCGGCCGCTTCCGCGAGCCCGAGGTCACCAACGGCAACGGCTGACCGGCCCGGTTGGTCGCCGCCGATCGGCGCCCCGTAGCTTTGCCGCCCATGGCCAGGACGTTGGTGCTGCTCCGCCACGGCGAGAGCGTGTGGAACCTCGAGAACCTGTTCACCGGGTGGTACGACTGCGCCCTCAGCCCCAAGGGCGAAGCGCAGGCGACGGCCGGGGGGCAGCTCATGGCCGAGCGGGGCGTGCTGCCCGACGTGCTGCACACCTCGGTGCTCACGCGGGCCATCCGCACCGCGGAGCTGACGCTGGCCGAGCTGGACCGCGCGTGGATCCCGGTGCGCCGCCACTGGCGCCTGAACGAGCGCCACTACGGCGACCTGCAGGGCCTGAACAAGAAGGAGACGGCCGACCGCTTCGGCGCCGACCAGGTCAAGGTCTGGCGCCGGGCCTACGACATCGCGCCGCCCGCCATGGCCCGCGACGACGAGCGCAACGTGCGGCACGACCCCCGCTACGCGCACCTGCCGGCCGAGGTCGTGCCCGACACCGAGTGCCTGGCCGACGTGGTGGTGCGCATGCTGCCCTACTGGTACGACGCGATCGTGCCCGACCTGACGCCCGGGAGCACGGTGCTGGTGGCCGCGCACGGCAACAGCCTGCGGGCGCTGGTCAAGCACCTGAGCCGCATCTCGGACGACGACATCACCGAGCTGAACATCCCGACCGGCGAGCCGCTGGTGTACGAGCTGGGCGACGACTACCGGCCGGTCGACGACACCCCGGTCGAGGAGCGCTACCTGCGCTCCCCCGACGAGATCCGCGCCGCGGCCGAGGCCGTGGCCCGCCAGGCCGGCGGCTGAGCCGGCCAGCGGCGCACCCCGAACCGATGCCCTGCGGGCATGTCCCGGCGCGACCAGCGTCCGTCCGTCCCAGGCGGGACTACGGTGATGGCGGTGGACGTGGCGGTGCATCCCGATCTGGGGGCGCTCTCGGGGCTGCTCGGCGCCTGGGCGGGCGAGGGCGAAGGCATGTACCCCACCATCGACCCCTTCCGGTACCGGGAAGAGGTCGTGTTCGGCCACGCCGGCAAGCCGTTCCTGGCGTACCGGCAGGCGACGGTCAACCTGGCGACAGGGCTGGCGGCCCACGCCGAGGCCGGCTACCTGCGGGCCGTCGCGCCGGGACGCGTCGAGCTCGTGCTGGCACACCCGACGGGCATCGTCGAGCTGTCCGAGGGCGAGGTGCTCGAGCAGGTCGGCGGGCTGACTCTGCACCTGGTGTCCACGGCCGTGCCGCTCACCGCGACGGCCAAGCAGGTCACCAGCATCGAGCGGCGCGTCTCCGTGGTCGGCGACACGCTGCGCTACCAGGTGGCGATGGCCGCTATGGGCCAGCCTCACCAGCACCACCTGGCCGCCGAGCTTCACCGTCGCCGCTGAGCGTCCGGCCGCGGCGACGCTGCCGTGGTCTGCCGGATCAGGGCCGGCGGGGGCCGACGACGCCCCAGCGCGCCGTCAAACACTCCGCCGGACAACCCGGGCTGACGGCGCCCCAGCGCACCATCGCGACCCGGTCGGCACCACACGATCGCCCGCCTCCCCCAGCGGAGGGTTCGAGACCGGCTCGTCCGATCTATGAGCGCTCGTTTGGCCCGCCTAGCGCCACTATGAGTGACCTGACACCGTAAGGTCCAAGACCGGTTGGACCGCGAACCGATACCCTGCCGGCATACCCCCAGGCGGACGCGGCAGGCGGCTCCCCCTTGAACCTGCAACAACTGCGCTATCTCGTGACGACGGCCGACGAGGGCACGATGACCCGTGCCGCCGAGGCCATGCACATGGCCCAGCCCGCGCTCAGCCGGGCGGTGCGGGGTCTGGAGGGAGAGATCGGCGTCACGGTGTTCGAGCGCAAGGGCCGCGGGGTCAAGATCACCCACCAGGGCCACGAGGTCATCGCCGCCGCCCGCCGCATCCTGTCCGAGGTCGACCGTCTGATGGTGCTCGGGCAGCGCGAGGTCCTGCGCATCTGCGCGATCACCGGCCAGGCCCGCGAGGTCGGATCGCCGACAATCGCCGGCTTCGTGACGGGCGAGCACGGGCGGGCCGCGCTCGAGGTGGTCGACACGTCCAAGGCCGTCGTCGAGCGTGTGCGCGACGGACGCGCGCACCTCGGGATCATCGAGCTGCCGGCTCCGCCCGACCTGTGGGCCACCTCGCTCGGCTGGCAGGAGATGGTGCTGCTCCACCCACCCGACTGGTCGGTCGACGACCCGCTGGAGATCAGCGAGCTGGCCCACCTGCCGCTCCTTTCGCCGGGCAGCGACAACTGGCGGCACGCCGCGCTCGAGACCAACCTGCGCAGCCTGGGCGTCGACCCCAACATCATCGCCGAGACCAGCGAGCGCGACCTGCTGACGGGGCTCGTCGTGCAGGGTGCCGGCGCGTGGTTCTCGTACGGTCGGCAGGCCGAGGCGGCGGTGGCGGACGGGGCCGGGTTGGTGCACCTCGTGCCCCCCGCGGTGCGCGAGATCGGCATCGTGGCGATGGCCGAGCCGGAGGGCACGGCGCGCAGCTTCGTCGAGATCGCGCGGGCCGAGACGGCGACGTCGCTGCTGCCGATCGGCGACCCGATCCTCGAGGGCGCGATGTGGATCAGCGGCGCGGACATCCTGGGCAAGTCGCCGCCACCGACCACGGTCCGCCCGCCGCGATCGGACCCCTGACGCGGCACGAGGGCACGCGGCCGGGGCCGGTGCCCCCGAGGGGTGGTGTGCCGGTGTGCGCTCGTCAGAAGGCGATGGCCACCGATCCGTCCAGTGCGGGGATCGGCCAAATTGCCACCGCGAGCACGAAGGTCGCCACGTTCGAGGCGTTCTCCATGACCTCGCCGTAGCCCTTGTTGACGGCGACCAGCACGCCGATGATCACCCAGATCAGCAGAACGATGGGTATGTTCACACGTCCGCGCATAGCTGCCTCCCATAGAGGTGTCCCAAGCCCAGCCCCGGACGCTCCCGTCCGGCCATACATCCCTACCCCGCGTGTCGGCCCGCTAGTCGCCCCATCGGCCCGGGCGGAGCGGGTCAGCCGACCGACATGCGACGCACACCGTTGCCCAGCGTCGGTCGCACGACGTCGGGCGCCACCTGGCCCCCGGCGTCGGCGCGCTCGAGCAGGTAGCCGCGGGACCGCACGGTGCGGATGGCCAGCCGCAGCGGCGACAGGCGACGGCGCAGGCGCAGGACGTGCACGTCGAGGGCGTTGCGCCCGGGCGAGCCACCGGGCCAGCCCGACCGGGCCAGCGCGTCGCGGGACACGACGGCGCCGAACCGCTCGAGCAGGGCATGGGTGAGGCGAGCTTCGACGGGCGGCAGCGAGACCCAGCGGTCGCCCAGCCGGAGCACCCCGTCGTCGTCGAGCACGGGGACGGCCCCGGCGTCGCTGTCGGTGCGCCGGCGCAGGGCCTCGACCCGGACGCGGAGGTCGAGGTCGTCGGCGGGCAGGCGGATCCAGTCTTCGAGCTCGTCGGTGGGGATGGGCGGCGCACCGCGCTCGACCAACAGGAGGCGTGGCTGGCCAGCACGACGGAGCTCATCACGCCGGTCCTGCTCGGCCGGCCACTGGACGAGAGCCACCTCCACGGGAGGGAAGCTAAGGACCGAGCGTTTCGCATTTGTTTCCGACGGATGAACGTCACGCTTACGCGGCAGACAGGCACAGACCGTAGGTGAAGCGGGCACGATCGGTGACGGTCACAGGAACGTCAGCAGAGGGCGCGGCAGGTTCGTAAGCTGCGCCGTCATGGCACGCGAGGAGTACCTCAACCATCTCGCCTCGGTCCCGCTGTTCTCTGGCTGCACCACCAAGGAACTGCGCGACATCGCGAAGGCGACCGTCGAGCTGACGCTCGACGAGGGGAAGGAGTTCGTCACCCAGGGCGATGTGGGGCGCGAGGCGTTCGTGATCGTCGAGGGCCAGGCCGACGTCACCCGGGGCGGGCAGAGCATCGCCCAGCTGGGCCCCGGCGACTGCGTGGGCGAGCTGGCGCTTCTCGACCACGGCCCGCGTACCGCCACGGTCACGGCCGCGGCGCCGCTCACGGTGCTGGTGCTCGGGCCCCGCGAGTTCTCGGGCCTGCTCGACGAGGTGCCGACGCTCACCCACAAGATCCTGGCGGCGCTCGCCGGCCGGGTCCGCGAGCTCGACTCCAAGAACTACGGCTGAGGCCGAGCCGATAGGCGAGGCCGTGGCCCGAGCGGCCCGCAGCGAAGCTGCAAGAGCGGGAAGCACAGCGACCGTTCGCCGAGATCGGGTGAACCAACCGCAGATGCTCTGAGGCCGAGCCGATAGGCGAGGCCGTGGCCCGAGCGGCCCGCAGCGAAGCTGCAAGAGCGGGAAGCACAGCGACCGTTCGCCGAGATGGGGTGAACCATCCGCAGATGCTCTGAGGCCGAGCGCGCTTGACCCGCGGTCAGCGCCAGAAGTGACCGGTGGGTAACCATCGGTCACCTCATCGGTCACGATTCCGCCCGGTCCCGCCGGGTTCGGTAGGTTCGGGCGCGTGAGCAGCCCAGAGAGCACTCCGGCCGCGTCGACGTCACGTCGCATCACGCCGACCCAGATCGTGATGGCGATCGGGATCGGGTTCGCGCTGATCACCGTCATCTCGGGTATCACCGCCACGGCCTTCCAGTGGCACGACGACTCGCCGGTGCAGCGCGAGGTCTTCGGCAACATCCCCTCCGCCTGGAAGGCGGTCTTCTACACCGTCCTGCCGGTGCTCATCGTCTACGGCGCGGTCCTGTTCGCCCAGCGGGTCAAGAACTGGCAGCGCGGCGGCCCCGACGACCGCGCCACCACCCGCAAGAACGTCGCCCAGCGCCTCAAGGACTTCCGCGCCGGCGTCTACATGCAGACGCTGCTGCGCGACCCGGCCGCCGGCGTCATGCACTCGCTCATCTACTTCAACTTCCTGATCCTGCTCGCCGTCACCACGGTGCTCGAGATCAACCACCAGATGCCCGAGAGCGCCAAGTTCCTGCACGGCGACGTGTACCGGGCCTACGCGCTGGTGGGCGACGTCGCCGGCGCGCTGTTCCTCGTCGGCGTGATCTGGGCCATCGTCCGGCGCTACGTCCAGCGGCCGTACCGCATCCGCATCAAGTCCAAGCCGGAGCACGCCGTCATCCTCGGCACGTTCCTGGCCATCGGCGTCACCGGCTTCGGAGCCGAGGCCTACCGCATCGCCCTGGCCGGCCGGCCGGACTACGAGAAGTGGTCGGTCATCGGCTACCCGCTCTCGGGCCTGGTCGACGGGACGGACAGCCTGGCGGGCTGGCACCAGGGCTGGTGGGTCGCGCACGTCGCCACGTTCCTGCTGTTCGTCGCGATCCTGCCGGTCACGATGCTGCGGCACATCTTCACGTCGCCGCTGAACATGTACCTCAAGGACCGCGAGCGGCCCAAGGGCGCCATGAAGGCCATGCCCAACCTGATGGAGACCGAGCTCGAGACGTTCGGCGCCGCCACGGTCGAGGACTTCACCTGGAAGCAACTGCTCGACACCGACGCCTGCACGATGTGCGGGCGCTGCACGAGCGTCTGCCCCGCCCACGCCACCGGCAAGCCGCTGGATCCCCGCGAGATCGTGCTCAAGACCGGCGAGGTCATGGCCCGCAGCGGCACGCCCGTCGTGTCGCCGCCCATCGGCGTCGACCCCGAGATCACGATCTCGTCGTCGTCGCTGTTCGAGCGCATCACCCCCGAAGAGGTGTGGGCCTGCACGTCGTGCAAGGCGTGCGACGAGATCTGCCCGGTCAACATCGAGATCCTCGACAAGATCCTGGACATGCGGCGCTACCTGTCGCTGATGGAGTCCAACTTCCCCACCGAGCTGGGCACCGCCTACCGGTCGATGGAGAACTCGGGCAACCCGTGGGGCATGTCGCAGGCCGACCGGGGCGCGTGGACGTCCAAGGTCGACGGTGTGCCCATCGTCGAGCCCGGCGACGCCTTCGACCACGAGTACCTGTACTGGGTCGGCTGCGCCGGCAGCTTCGACGACAAGAACCAGAAGGTCAGCGTCGCCATGTCGAAGCTCATGCAGCGGGCCGGCATCGACTTCGCCATCCTGGGCCCATCCGAGAACTGCACCGGTGACCCCGCCCGTCGGTCGGGCAACGAGTACATCTTCCAGATGCTCGCCATGCAGAACATCGAGACGCTCGACGGCATGGGCGTGCGCAAGATCGTCACCCAGTGCCCGCACTGCTTCAACACGCTGCAGAACGAGTACCCGCAGCTGGGCGCCAACTACGAGGTCGTGCACCACAGCCAGTTCCTCGAGTGGCTCATCGCCGAGGGCCGGCTCGACATGAGCGACGCCCGCCTCGACGAGCGGGTCGTCTACCACGACTCGTGCTACCTGGGCCGCCACAACGACATCTACCAGTCGCCCCGCAAGGTCATCGGCAGCCTGGGTGGCATCGAGATCGTCGAGGCCGGCCGCAACGGCACCAAGGGCATGTGCTGCGGCGCCGGTGGCGCCCGCATGTGGATGGAGGAGACCACGGGCAAGAAGGTCAACGACGAGCGCAGCCAGGAGCTCATCGCCACGGGCGCCAGCCGCATCGCCGTCGCCTGCCCGTACTGCTACATCATGATCGACGACGGCGCCAAGGCCGCCGGCAAGGAAGACGACGAGGTCAAGGTGGCCGACATCTCGATGCACCTGCTCGAGGCGCTCGAGGCCCGCGACGCCGAGCGCCTCGAGTCGCTGCACGACTGACTCGCACGAACGACTCGCACGGCCCACTCGCACAGCCACACGACGAAGGGCGGCCAAGATGGCCGCCCTTCGTCATCCGGTGGGTGCCCTCCGTCTAGGAGCCCACCGAGGTCCCCGCCAGGGAACTGAACGTGGCCGCGGCGTCGCTGGCGAAGGCCAGCCGGCCGACGGTGACGCCGACACCGTCGAGCGCGGCGAGCTCGGCGAGATCGGACGTCACATCGCTGACGGCGCGGTCGATGCCGTAGGTCGGCATGACGGCGGTCATGCGGCACGAGCTGGGCGCCGCCACGGTCTCACCGGCTCGGAACCGAGCGGCCAGGATGCGGCCCGCCGCGACCCTGGCCCAGATCCGATCGGTGGCCGTGGCGGCCCCCAGGTCGAGCTGCACGACCACCGCGCCGAAGGCCACCGGGGGAGAGATGGACAACGCGCGGCACTGGTCGTGCAGCTCGCGCACGCGTTCCTTCAGGTAGTGGGCCGTGACCAGGCCCGTGACGGCGTCGACGCACTCGCTGCACATGGCCGCCGCGGTGTGCTCGACCGCCCAGGCGCCGAGCGCCCGGGCGAGCAGCCCCACGGGATCGATGGTCTCGCCCCACGTGCCCCGGCCGGTGGGCCAGGCCAACCGCACGAGGGCGACGAGGTCGGCCGTGACGGCGTCGACGCCGTGGCCGGCGCCGGCGCGGGCCTGGGCGAACGCGACCACGGCCTGTTCGACGGTGGTCGGGGCGGCGTCGCGGGCGAAGGCAGCGGCCAGGTCGGAGGTCGCCGGGTCCGCCCACTCGTCGAAGAGCAGGTCCGTACCGGACGCGGCGTACCACCTGTGGAGTAGCCCGCCGACCGGCCGGTGAGGCGGCGCCGACCGGCCGACGAGCGAGAGGAGACGTGCGGCACCGTCCGCACCCGGGTGGGATGGGATGTGTGGTACCCCCGTCTCCTTCATGCCCGATGAGAGGGGCGTCGTCGCCGGCTATGACGCAGGTTCCGGGAAAAGTTCGGAGCCGGGCGGCAGGAAGATGTCCGGTGCCGCGGCGTCGCCCCCGTGACGGCTCGTCTGACCGGGCTTCCTGACCGCTCACCGTGACGGGCGGGTGGGTGGTGGTGGGCGTCGCTTTGGGCCACACTTGCCCGGCAGGTCCCCATGACGATCACCGCCCTCACCGACACCGAGCTGCTCGACCAGGCACGCAACGGCGACGAGGCCGCCTTCACCGAGCTGTACGTGCGCCACCAGCCGGCGGCTCTGCGCCTGGCTCGCAGCTACAGGCGGTTCGGCGACCCGGACGACCTGGTCAACGGGGCGTTCGAGCGGGTGCTCGGTGCGCTGCGGCGGGGAGCCGGGCCCACCGAGTCGTTCCGCGCCTACCTGTTCGTCACGCTGCGCCGGCTGGCCGCCGAGCAGGGGGAACCGGCCGACGAGTCGCTCGACGAGGTTCCCGAGCCGATCAGCGACGCCGCCGAGGCGCCCGACCTCGAGCAGGCGGACCGCGCCATCATCACCCAGGCGTTCGAGGGGCTGCCCGACCGCTGGCAGGCCGTGCTCTGGCACACCGCGGTCGAGGGGCGCCAGCCCCGTGAGCTGGCCGACGTGCTGGGCGTGACAGCCAACGCCGCCGCGGCCATGTCGTACCGGGCCCGCGAGAAGCTGCGCCAGGCCTACCTGCAGTCCCACCTGCTGGCGTCGCCGGCGCCCGACCACGAGCCGTGGCGGTCACAGCTCGGCGCCTACGTGCGCGACGGGTTGTCCAAGCGCGACCGCGCCGCGGTCGAGGAACATCTCGACGGCTGCGACTCGTGCACCGCCCTGGTCGCCGAGCTCCGCGACGTCAACCGCACGCTGGCCCGGTCGGTCCTGCCGCTGTTCGTGCTCGTCGGGGGCGGCCAGCTCGCCGCCGGGGCCGCGCTGGGCGGCGCCGCTGCCGGCGCCGGCGGCGACAAGGGCGTGTTCGCCAAGCTGCGCAACGCGGCGCCCACTGTCGGCAGCACCGCGGCCATCGCCGCGCTCGTCGCTGGCATCGTGGGCATGGGCACCATCGTCGCCCGCGAGGACGGGGGTCCGCTCAACTCGGCAGCCGACGCCGCCGACATCGGGGGCGGCGGTCCGGGCGACGACGCCGGCCGCACAGACGACGGCGCCGGCGGCGGCAGTGATTCGCTGTTCGGCGACGACGACTTCGCCCTCAGCCCGTTCGACGACTCTCTCGGCGACGACTTCGGCAACTTCAACGACGACTTCGGCGACTTCACGACGACTTCGGCGACTTCGGCGACAACTTCGACTTCAACGACGATTTCGACAGCCCGTCCCGGATGGGCGATTTCCGCCCGCCACCCAGCCTCATCGGTACGAATCCGCCGCCGACCTCGACGACCCCGCCGTCGCCGGCGCCGCCTCCGCAGACCACCCCGCCGCCCGCCACTCCGCCGCCGACCCCACCGCCTCCTCCCCCGCCCCCTCCCCCGCCTCCTCCCCCGGCGCCAGCCGCATTGACCTTCACCGATTCACAGTCGTGGACGCCCACGGCTCCGGGCCTGGGAGAGCTCAACCTCGAGATCGGCGAGGCCGCCGGCGCACCGACCCAGGCGGCAACAGTGGCGTTGCCGTCGGCCAGCCAGGCACCGTCGCCGCTGCGGCTGCAGGTCAGCTTGACCGGCGGCGCGACCTTCGGCGATCAGGGCCAGCCAGCCGGGTGCGAGGCGTCGGGTGCCGCGATCACGTGCACGTTCGATCAGCCGTCTCCGCGCACGACCGTCCCGTTCCGCCTCCTTGTCGCAGGCGTGACCAGCCCGGAGCAGACCGCGACCGCCGAGATCCGGCGAGACGGGAAGACCGAGCCCGAGGCCACGCTTCCGACTCCGATCCGGCTGACGCCCTACGAGTCGGGGCTCCAGCTCGCCCACCTCGCATGGCAGACGCGATCTGATCGCACCGGCGACCTCGTGATCACGCTGAGCCAGAGCGAGGCGTGGCCGGTCGACGGTGTCACCGTCGCCATCGGCCTCTCCGACCGCGCCGTCCCCGATCCCGCAGGCGTGTTGCCCGCCGGATGCACAGCATCCCAGGGCGACGGAGAGCCCGGCATCACCTGCATCCTCACGGTGCAGCCGGGCACCGTCGACCTGCGGCTCCCCCTGGCCGTCCATGACCAGGGCCAGCGTGCGGACGTCACGGTGAAGGTGGGCGACGTGGACGTGGCCCCACCCGAGACCATCCACCTTCACGACCAGGGCTGACGCGTGTGACCACGCGTCACCCGCCGTCAGAGGACGAGTCGCGGAAGTTCTCCCAGTAGCGACTGGGCGTGGGGCCCCGCTGGCCCTGGTACTTCGACCCCACCTGCGACGACCCGTAGGGCACGTCGGCCGGAGTGGTCATGCGCAGGAAGCTCACCTGGCCGATCTTCATGCCGGGATAGAGCGTGATCGGCAGGTTGGCCACGTTGGACAGCTCGAGCGTGATGTGCCCGGAGAACCCCGCATCGATGAACCCGGCGGTGTTCGACACGAAGACGCCGCCGCTGCCGGCAAGGAAGTTCTCGATGCGTCGTCCGTCGGGCCGCACCTCGAGATCGAAGATCGTCTCGGTGAGGCCCGTGTCGTGCACGGCGACGACCTCGTCCCACAGCAGATCGCCGTCGACCAGGCGGTCGAGCAGGGGTACGGCCTCGCCCTCGGGACCCGCGACGAGCAACTCGTCCGGCAGGGGCACCGATGTCAGCAGTTTGTGCTCGTTGTCCGGCGCGTAGACCTGCCAGCAGGGCACGGCGTTGCCACGCGCCGGCCGCAGGCAACTACCCGCTCGCCGACCCAGGCGCGCGAACAGCAGGAGGAGATCGGCAACGAGGCCGCTCGACGTCGTCCACACCGACGTGCGTCCGCCGGCGAGCGAGCCGTCGCCGTCGACGACGCCCTCGAGGAACGCGTCGATGAGAGGCCGCGGCCAGCCGAACACCACCGGCGGCACCCGCTTGGTCGGAGCCTTGCCGCCCGTGCCCATCCAGCCGAGGACGGCCGAGAGGACCGACGAGCCGACCGACAGCGCTTCGGGCCCGCGGTGGTACGTGAGGCCCAGCCCGCTCAGTGTCGCCGCGGCCCGGTCGAGGATGGCCTGATCGGTGTTCGACACCACGACCTGTTGCGTGCGGCGGAACCCTTCGGCGACGTAGAGGCCGAGCAACCACGCGCGATCGGCGTCGATGTCGAATCGCGCCGGGACCGGGTTGCGGCCACCTCGCCAGGTCACTACGTCGTCGTGGCCGAGGGCACCGAGCAGACCCGGCACCTGCGCGGCGACGACGTACGGGAGTGTCGCCCGGCGGCGGTAGTGGGCGACCGCCGCGAACCCCTCGGCCCGCAGCAACTCGGCGAGGGGCTCGTGGTCGGCACAGAACGCAGCGGCCACGGTGGGGCCAGAAACCGTCAGCTTGGCCGGCGCGGGATCGGGCACGAGGTCGACCACCGCGATCTCGGTCGCGGATGAGATCGGATCGGGAACGGACCGGGGCACCGCCACGCGCACCCCCGGCTGGAGCGCGCCCGTCCTCACCTTGGTGAGCCGTCCCGCCGGGTCGAGCGTGAAGAGGTTGTGGCCGGCCGTGACCCGCACGCGGCGGCCGGAGCCGAGCTCGACCTCGTAGATGCGGTCTGGTGGCCCCTCGTACCAACCGGTGATCTCGTGGTACCCGACCTCGAACGTGTCGGGGTCGAACGCCGCCACCATCGCCCGCTGCTGCTTGCGAACCACGTCCTCGATGGGTGTGGGCACCAGCCGGTCGCCGTCGAGCACGAGCACGGGCTCCGAACCCGGCAGGCTCGAATGGATCAGCAGGCCGAGGCGGCCCAAAGAGCTCTTGCCCTCTATGCGGGCGACGATGTCGTCGGGCAGTGAGATCTGCTCGGACGTCGACCCCAGCACGAACTCGCCCGGGTGGAGGATGAACGCGTCACCCTCGGCGATCTCGACCTCCTGGGTGAGGTCGGAGAGGTCCCTCTTCACGTCGATCACCGACATGGTGTGGTTGAGGAAGACCCGGAACAGCTTGTCGAGGCGCAGGTCGACCGACGACGGCTGGATGCACGAATCGTCCAATGGGTCGATGCCGATGCGACCGGCGGCGAGCTGCTCGCGGATGGTGCGGTCCGACAGGATCATCGGCCGACGACCCTAGTTGGCATCAACTTGGTGCCAACGCGTCACCCGCGCGGCCGTTCACGCCTCGGGCGCGCGCTCGCCGTAGTCGCCGAAGGGGCGGTCGCGCTCGCGGACGGCGTCGCGCCAGCCGACCTCCTGCGCGCGGGCGACGAAGTCGAGCCCCTCCTGGGTGTGGCGGGCGACGCCGTCGAAGATGAACCCGAGCAGCCGGCTCGTGTCGGGCTGGTACTGGTGGCGGGCGACGTCGTTGAGCATCCACTTCATCATCTGGAGCTGGTTGAGCGGCAGCGAGCGCCATCCGCTGCGCGAGCGCGGTCGGCGTGGTCGCGCAGCTCGTCGTCGGGCACGCACTCGAGGATCATCCCGGCGTCGGCCGCCTCGCGGCCGGTGAGCTCGTCGCCGGTGAACAGGTAGCGCTTGGCCCGCTCGAGGCCGAGGCGGGCCACCCACACCCACGGCGCCTCGGGCACGCCCCACACCCGGGCCGGCGGGTAGCCGAAGCGGGCCGACTCGCCGGCGACGATGAGGTCGGCGTTGAGGATCATGTCGGTGCCGCCGGCGATGCACCAGCCCTGCACCGCCGCGAGCGTCGGCTTCGAGATCGAGTGGAGCTTGGCGAAGGTGTTGCCGAACGTGCCGATCATCCGGACGTCGGCGACGCGTGTCCCACACCCGCCCGCGGGCGCCGTCGCTCGCCGGCCTGCGACACGGTCGACCAGTCGAGGCCGAACCCGGCGCAGAAGGCCTTGCCCTCGGCCCGCACCAGCACGACCTGCACGCCGTTGTCGGCGTCGGCCGCGTCGAGGGCGGCGTCGAGCTCGTCGCGCAGCGCGACGCGTGATCGTGTTGAACTCGTCGGGTCGGCACAGCACGAGGTGACGCACCGCACCGTCGTCCTCGATCCGGATCGCCTCTCCCATGGTCACGGCTCCTCGTCCGGGACGATCATCGCGTGGCGGTGGGGCTGCCGGTGGTCCCGGCGGCGGCCTCGGGTCGGGCGCGCAGCGCACGCCACAGGGCCCGGTAGTTGGGGTACTCGAGCCCGTCGGTCACCCACCCGGCGGCCACGAGCTCGCGGTGGAGCCGGGGCAGGTTGCGCCACGGCACGCCCATGTCGACGTGGTGGGCCAGGTGCCAGCCGGTGTTGAACGGCACGAGCACGAACCGGGCCGGCCACGTCTGGCGGACGTGGTGCGTCGTGAGCCGCCGGTCCCTGGAGGCCGTCATGCCGCCGTGCTCGGCGATGGACCGCAGGCGGTTGATGACCCGCCACACGGTCATCCACGGTGCGAGCCACAGGAACAGGTACAGCTCGGGGCGGCCGATCAGGGCGAGTGGCACGAGCACGAGGAGCTGACCGGCCACCAGGCGCAACGCCAGCGGGCGGGACGCCCGGGCCCGCAGGGCGCGCAGCAGGCCTTGCAGGTTCTTCCACCCGCTCACGCCCAGCGCGTCCCGTCGGAGCTTGCGGCGGAACGAGGGCCGGGTGATCGGGTAGCCGGCGTAGAGGTTGAGGTCGGGCTCGTTCGGCCCGAACTCCTCGCGATGGTGCGCGAAGTGGACGCGCCGGTAGGCGTCGAACGGCACGAGCGCGGGGTAGGCGAGCAGCCAGCGCCCCACGAGATCGTTCCACCGCTTGTTCGTGAAGAGCAGCTTGTGGGCGGCTTCGTGGGCGATGATGGCGAACCGTGCGTGCACTGGGCCCATCAGCAGGAACGCCGCCACCCATCCCAGCGGGTTGTCCAACCAGATGGCGAGGCCGACGGTGGTGATGGCCTGCCCCACACGTCAGAGCCACGCTGCCCACGTTGCGCAGGTCGTCGATGCGCCGCAGCGGTGTGCGCAGCTCGGGCACCGGCTTGCCGCTCGGGGTCAGCCGATCGGTGGGCAGGACGTCGGGCAGCACCGCAGGCGACGGGAGCATCGTGTACGTCGGCCCGGCGGTCGCCACCATGCGATCATGTTACATATCGAGAGACATATGTCGCTAGAGCGTAAGGCAGAGCGTAAGCCCGAACGCAAGCCCCTCACGGCCCGGTCGGTCGTGGCCTCGACGCTGCTGGGCACCGATCCGCCGCGGCTGCCCACGCGCACCCTGGTGCGGTCGGGCGAGCTGTTCGGCATCGCCGAGGGCACCGTCCGCGTCGCCCTGTCGCGCATGGCCAGCGCCGGCGAGCTCGAAGCCTCCGGCGACGGCTACCGGCTGGTCGGCCGGCTGCTCGACCGCCAGGCCCGCCAGACCGCCAGCCGTCTGGCCTCCACCGACCGCTGGGACGGCACCTGGGAGCTGGCGATGGTCCGTTCGGGCGAGGCCCGGGCCGCGGCCGACCGGGCCTCGCTGCGCCAATCGCTCACCGACCTGCGCCTGGGCGAGCTGCGCGAGGGCGTGTGGATGCGGCCCGCCAACCTGGCGCCCGAGCGCTCGCCCGAGGCCCGGCACGTCACCACCGCGCAGTGCCTGTGGGTGCGCCACGCCCGCATCGAGCCCGCCCCCGAGCCGACCGACCTGTGGGAGCTGGCGACCTGGGCGACCGATGCCACGGGCCTGCGCGCGGAGCTGGCCGATCTGCTGCCCCGCCTCGATGCGGGGGACACGGCGGCGCTGCGGGTCGGCTTCGTCACCTCGGCGGCGGTGCTGCGGCTGCTGCAGCACGACCCACTGCTGCCGGCGCCGCTCATCCCCACCGGGTGGCCCGGCGACGACCTGCGTCGCGACTACGACCGCTACGACGCCGCCTGGCGCCAGTCGTTCCTCCGCCACCTCGACGCAAGCGACTGACGACCGGAGCTCGGCGGCGACGGCGCGCCGGGCACGCGCGGTTCAGTGCGCCGAGCGCGACGCTGTCGTCCAGCGTGGGTGGCAGCTCGACACGGATGGTGGTGCCCGCGCCGGGCGCGCTGCTCACGCTCGCGGTGCCGCCGTGCGCGGTCACGACCGCCTGGACGATCGACAGGCCCAGTCCCGACCCGCCTCGGTCGCGCGCCCGGCCCGGGTCGGCCCGGTAGAAGCGCTCGAAGGCGCGCTCGGCCTGGTCGGCCGTCATTCCCGGGCCGTCGTCGGACACCTCGACCACGGCCCTCTCGCCATCCCGGGCGACGGTCACGTTGATCGTGGCCGACGACGGCGTGTGCACCAGTGCGTTGCGGACCAGGTTGGCGAGCACCTGGCGCAGGCGGTGCTCGTCGCCCTCGACCACGACCGCCTCCTGGATCGTGGCCCGGACGGATCGGTCCGGGGCGACGGCGCGGGCGTCGCTCGCGGCGTCGATGGCGAGGACACCCAGGTCGACCGGGCGGCGTTCGAGCATCCGGCCCTGGTCGAGCCGCGCCAGCAGCAACAGGTCGTCGACAAGGTCGGCCATCCGCCGGGCTTCGTCCTCGGTGCGGCGCATGGCTTGGGCGAGCTCGTCCGGGTCCTCGAGCGCACCCTGCCGGTGCAGTTCTGCATAGCCGCGGATGGTGGTGACCGGCGTGCGCAGCTCGTGCGAGGCGTCGGCGATGAACTGTCGCAGCCGGTCCTCGGACGCCTGCTGGCGGGTGAACGAACCCTCGAGGCGGGCCAGCATGGTGTTGAGGGCGGCACCAAGCTCGCCGGCCTCTGTGCGCGCCGGCGCGTCGGGCACTCGCCGGGACAGGTCCTCGCCGCCGGCGATGGCCGTGGCCGTGTGTGTCATCGCCTTGAGCGGCCGCACGCCCAGGCGGAGCACCCAGAAGGCGACCAGCCCGAGGATGCCCAACGCAAGGGCAGTGGCCACGGCCTCGACGGCGACGAGCCGGCTGACGGCGGCGTCGACGTCCTCGAGCGACGTCGCCACGACGTCGACACCGGCCTCGTCGTCGCCCGAGGCCCGCACTCGGTAGCGGACATCCGGGTCCGACGAGTCGACGGTGAAGTAGGGATCGGCTCCCGGCTCGGCCGCGGCGCGGGCCTGGTCGGCGTCGATCTGGGGTAGGGGAGCATCAGCGTCGGACCCGGCCTCGCCCCCGACGTCGGGCAGCTGCACCGTCTCCACGGTGTCGCCCACGACCGTCCCCAGGTAGTAGGGGGTGAAGAACGGCGGCCCCGGGCCGTCGGGAGCCGTCCCCTGGTCGGCGCCCGAGTCCGCGCCCGGCCGACTGCCCGGTCGGTCGTCGGCCGATCGTTCCGGCAGGCGCTCGTCGACCTGGTCCACCAGGTACGACTCTGCGCCCCGGGCGACGACGAACGCCACGCAGATCAGCACCGCGGCCACGACACCGAGCCCGACGAGCAGCCGGGCCCGCAGCGACACTCAACCCTCCCGCAGGACGTAGCCCACGCCACGGATCGTGTGGATGAGGCGTGGGCCGTCGCCGTCGAGCTTGCGCCGCAGGTAGCCGATGTACGTCTCGACCACCCCGCCGTCGCCCCCGAAGTCGTACTGCCACACGTGGTCCAGGATCTGCGCCTTTGACAGGACCCGGCCCTGGTTGGCGAGCAGGAAGTGGAGCAGGTTGAACTCGGTCGGCGACAGGCCGACGTCCTCCCCCGCCCGGGTGACCCGGTGGGCGTCGTCGTCCAGCACCAGGTCGGCGCAGCGCAGCACGGCGTCGGGCCGACCGCCGCCGGTGCGCCGCAGCACTGCCCGGATGCGTGCGACCAGCTCCTCCAGGCTGAACGGCTTGACCAGGTAGTCGTCGCCACCGGTGGTCAGGCCCCTGACCTTGTCCTCGGTGCCGTCCCGGGCCGTGAGGAACACGACGGGGGTGCGACGACCCTCCTGCCGCCAGCGCCGGCACACCTCGAACCCGTCGAGGTCGGGCAGCATGACGTCCAGCACGACCAGGTCAGGCTCGACGGGGCCGACCGCGTCGAGCGCCGCCCGGCCCGAGTCGACCGCGTGGACCTCGAAGCCCGAGTGGCGCAGGGCCGCCTCGAGCATCGACCGCAGGTTGTCCTCGTCGTCGACGAGCAGCAGTCGTTCGGCGGCCATGCCGCTCAGGGTGGAGGTGCCGCCTGGGAGCGTCCTGGGAGGTTCCTGTGGGCAAGCCGAGAGGCGGGCGTTCCGGCGGACGGGCCGGACGGCTCGGCGGCACTCGTGGAACGGATGGAGTTCCGGGGACCGAATTGGTTGCTCAGCAACCAGATCCGTCCCCAGAACCAGCGGCCCGGTCCAGCAAGCTCCTCGGTGGCTCTGCGGGAGCTCTGAGGGTGGTGCCGTCTACTGGCCGGCGTCAATCGACGACGAAGGAGACATCCCCCAATGCGATGGTCACCACGACACCTCATCGCCGCCACGGCGGTCTCGGGCACCGTGCTCGTCGGCGGAGCGGGCTGGGCCGCTGCGCAGGACGCGGACGACGCCCCGACCACCGACTCCACCGACTCCACCGAGGCGGACACGCCTGACACCGGTGACGACGGCACGACCACCGTCCCGGAGGACGAGGGCACCGACGACGGCACCACCGACGACGGCACCACCGACGAGGGCGAGGCCCCCGACGACGAGGCGCCCGACGGCGAGGCGCCGGAAGGGCGGGCCGAGGGCCGTCCGGACCGGGGCTCCGGCCAGGGCGGCCGGCCGGAGGACTGCCAAGAGGACGGCGAGGCGCCGTCCGACAGCAGCACCGACGACGGCAGCACGTCGAGCGAGGGCTCGGTCGAGTCGTCGGCCTTCTCGACCTGACGTCGACCGCCCGGACCGTCACCGCCCCGGGTGCCGCCGGCACCCGGGGCGCGCGGCCAAGCTCACCGCCGCCGTGCTCGATCGCCTGCGGGATGGTCGGCTAGCCTCGGCCGTTCACCTCGCGGGTGTAGTTCAATGGCAGAACATCAGCTTCCCAAGCTGAGTACGGGAGTTCGATTCTCCTCACCCGCTCCAAGCGCCCCGGCCCCAGGTCAGGGGCGCTTTCCGCGTCAGGGAGAAGGTGAGGCTCCCTCGGCCGATCCCGCTTCCGTGCCCGTTGCGTGCCCGTTCGGGTCCGGGCGGGTGGCCTCGACGAGGGCCGAAACCGCCGCGCCGATCGCCTGCTCGCGGTCCCGGCTGGCGTGCTGGTAGATCAGCGCCGCCCGGGTGCTCGAGTGGCCCATGCGGGTCATGAGCTCCCGGAGGCTCGCGGCCTGGGCGGCCAGCATGTTGCCCGTGTGGCGCAGGTCGTGAAAATGCAGACCCGGCACGCCCGCATCGGTGATCGCGGGCGCGCCATGTCGCCTGGAAGTTCGGCGCCGAGGAATCGCACCCTTCGGCCCGACGAACACCCGCCCATCGGCGCCGGCCTCGGACCACTTCGCCAGGTGCGCGCGCAGGTCGGGCACGATCACCTCCGGGATCGCGACGTCACGCCGGCCCGCAGCCGACTTCGGCGGACCCTCGATGAACTTGCCATCCACCTCAGCCAGCGAGGCCCGCACCCGCACCACGCCCTCGCCGTCGAGATCGAGGTGCCGACGACGCAGCGCCATGAGCTCGCCCCACCGCAACCCCGTGAACGCGGCCAGCAGCACCAGCGCCGAGAACCACGGGCGCACCGCACCGGCGATCACGTACACCTGCTCGACCGTCAGGATCTGACGCTCCGGGCTGCGCTCGACCCCCGCACCCTTGATCCGGCACGGGTTCCGGCGGATGAGCTCGTCATCGACAGCAGTGTTCATGATCGCCTTCAACAGCCGGTACGCCTTCGCCACCGTCACCGACCCGACCCCCGCCTCGAGCAGATCCCGACGCCACGAACGCACCGCCTGGGGCGTCAGATCCCCGAGCTCGACCGCGCCGAGCCTGGGACGGATGTGGAGCCGGAACAAGCCCTCGTAGAGCACCACCGTCTTCGGGGCCAGGCCGGGACGCTCGTTGACCCACCGCTCGCCGTACTCCCCCAGCGCGACGCAGCCGGCGTCCGGGTCGAACCAGATGCCCTGGTGCAGCTCGGCCTCCGTCACCGACAACCACACCTCGGCGTCCCGCTTCGTCGGGAACGTGTGGGGTGCCGCGGCGCACCAGGCCATCCGGCCCCGGGTAGCGAGCCTGCCACCGGCCGGACGGAAGCTGGCGCACGCGGCCGAACCGCCGCTTCTTCTTCGCCGCCGCCATCACGCCACCGAACGCCGTCCACGACGGCGCACCGGCTCCACCGTGCCCGCCTCGATCATCTCGTCGACCGCGCTCTCCGGGATGCGCACGTGACGACCGACGCGCACGAACCGGATCCGACGCTCAGCCACCAGCCGACGCGGGAACCGCTCCGTCGTGCCCAGGCGCTCGGCGACCTCCACACAGGTCAACAGCCGCTCTCCTCGCTGACTCACGTCCTCGCTCCTCTCCGATCAACCCAACCAACAGCCACCAGCCCCCAGCCGGCGGCGACAACTCACGAACGGGGTGGTTCCTTCACGCCTGGGCGCCGAGGGTGACGGGCGGAACCGGAGCGTCAAGGGCACGGCGAACAACTGCCATCGGAAGGGCGCCGCTGTCAGTTCTTCACCTCTACGGCCCTTGACCCACCGGCCCCACCCGTCAGGGAGGCGGCCAAGTCGAGAAGGAAGCCGGATGCGCACGGGGACATGCCCCGATGCCGACGGCGCGTCAGCGCATGCGGGCGAGAGCGGCGGCGGTCATCGCCTTGGCGGCCTGGTCGGCGTCGAGGTAGCCGGAGCCGACGTAGCGCCAGTTCCGTTCGACCACGATGTCCGCGTCGTCGCCCGCCGGGTCCTCGTCGGCTGCGAGCTCACGGGCCGGGCCGCCGTCCTCGTTGCTCGGTGTGGCGGGGCCGTTGGCGCCAGTCGCGTCGGGCCTGGCGCAGCGCACCGAACGTGGTCGAGTAGCGGCGCGTCTTGGTCATCACGTGACCCCGGAACCCCAACGTCCCGTACCGGTCCGCCAGCCGTTCATAGACCTCACCGCCGTCCCGGGCGAGCTGCTCGGCGGTCTCGATGATCCGCACGACGTGCGCCGACGCCCCGAGGTAGCGGGCATCGGTGGCGGAGTGGACCCGACCGTGACCGTCGAGCCCGAAGTCCTCCGTGGACTTGGTCAGGTACTTCGCCAGGTAGGCGGCCACGAGCTCGGGGTGCACCTCACCGGTGGTGGCGTCCCGGCAGGCGCCGAGGTTGATCGGCCGGGCGTCGACCTGGACACCCCAGCGCAGCGCCACGGGCTGATGGCCGGCCGGGTGCACCTCGAGGCGAACCAGCCCGGCGGCCTCCTCGACCGCCGCGGCCAGCGCCTGGGCGTCGACAGTCCGGTCATCACGATCAACCGAGGCCGTCCACGACCTACGCACCCGCCTTCGGGGCCACGACGGATCACCAGCGGTCGCTGACTTCTTCGCGTTGGCGGACACAATCCTTCCGGTCACTGCCTAGCCCGGATGGTCGCTGACGCTGTCTAGTCCCACCAGATGCTTGAAAGTCGCTGGACGCGCTCTGCCGAATCTGGCTCTACAGGGTCAAGGGCGCCGGCTTCGCCGGCGCCAGCGCACGGCCTCCGGGCGGCACCTCCGGCGCCGTCCTCGGCCGTGCGTTTTGTCGTATTCCCGTGTGCGTGGAGCGCGTGTCGCGATACGGCCTTGTCGTAGGTTTGACCGATGGGTCGCGTGGTGGGTGTCGGGCGCGGATGCGCCGAGAATCGAATTCGCTGTCTGGCGGCGCGTTCTAACGGGTCGACGAGGACGGGCGTCGCGGCGGTCGAGATCGCCTTGATGCTGGTGGGCTGACGCCCGGCGGCCATGACCGTGAGCGAGGTAGTTGCCCCTGCTGGATCGAGTTCGCCGCGAATAGCACTCGGTGTCGTGTAGACGTTTCGCCGGTGTCGGGGCTTGGTACGGGCATGACGACTGACGATGTGATCACGCAGCTGCTGGAACGGGCGGCGGGGCCGACCCCGGGGGCGGGCGACGCCGCCGACGTGCGGCGCCGGGCCCGCCGGTACGCCCGGCGTCGGCGCACGGCCATCGGCGCTGGGGCGGCGGTCCTGCTCGTCCCCGGACTGTTCGCCGCGGGCAGGCTGCAGGACGGGCCGGACGACGAGGTGCCGGCCATGGCGGCCACCGCGCCGGGCGACCTGCTGTTCGAGCGCCCGCTCGCCGACGGGTCGACCCTGAGGGTCAGCCGGACCGACACCGAGGGCCTGGTGGCGGTGGAGTGGCCGGATGCGCCCGCCCCCGTCAGGCTCAATCCGGCGGGTGGGGTGCCGAGCGGCGACGCGCAGATGGGGCTGTTCGGCGACGGATCGGTCATCGAGTTCGCGCTCGTCGACCCCGATGAGACCGAGCCGCCTGTCGACCCCGACGAGGCCGAGGTCGCCGTGGAGCCCGACAGGGAACGAGGGCCCGGGTGGTTGGTCGTGTCCGTGGCCGTCTGCCCGGACGACCCGGCGACACAGGCGCAGGCCCGCCTCGGCGGTCAGACCGACGTCGCCGATGCGATGGCACTCGTCGACGGCCTCGCCGTGCTGGTCGTGCCGGTGGACGACGTGGCCGAGGCGATGAACGCCGTCACCGTGGAGGCGCTCGATGCCGGCGGGACCCCGACCGGACTGAGCTCGACCGCGTCGGACGAGCCGGGTGCGGACCCTGAGCCGGTCGCCGACGACGACGCCCGGTACGGCCTGTTTTGCGGCGGCGACCGGTGACCGATGCCCTGGGGTTCGACGGGTTCTACCGCGACAACTACCGGCGAGTGGTGACGGGCCTGCGGCTGGCGACCGGATCGATCGACGAGGCCGAGGACCTGGCCCAGGAGGCGTTCGCCCGCACTCTGGCCCGGTGGTCCAGGGTGCGGACCGGCACCAACCCCACCGGCTACGTGTTCCGCGTGGCGTACCGCCTTCACCGCCGCAACCGGTTCCATCGACGTCGACAGCAGGACGTGGCGTCCTCCCAGGCCCACCGTGACAGCCAGCAGTCGGCGAGCGCGACCGACTGGCGGGACGAGGTGGCGGCGGTGCGGGAGGCGCTGGCGCGTCTGCCGCTCGCCCGCCGCCGGGCGGCGGTGCTGTGCCTCTACGCGGAGTTCACCGCGGAGGAGGCGGCGGTAGTCCTCGGCGTGAGCGCATCCACCGTGCGCACCCAGGTCCAGCGGGCCCGCCAGGCCCTTGGGGCCGCGGTCGAGCTCGATCCGGAGCCCCGGGTGAACGCTGTGACCTGATCCCAGGCCGGTGGACGTGTGCGTGTTCGCCCCCTTCCTCCGTATCGCCCAGCTTGGAGAACCGCAGCCATCTGCCACCGGGATTGACGACTCCGAACCCCCGCACCGTCCCGAACCTCTCGCCACCGTCCGAACCCGTCTGCACCGTGCCCCTGCCGACCTGGCAAGGAGATCAACCGATGAACGACGCCGCCATCCTCGATGACTTCGAGCGCGACGTACTCTGCGCGGTGCGCGCCAAGGCCGGCCAGATCGACGACGACGTCGCCTCGTTCAGCGCCGAGGCCGACCCGCCCTGCAACGTCGTCCGGCTCACACCGGTGCGGGCGCCGCGTCGCGGAGCGCTGGCCGCCGTGGCCGCCGTGCTCGTGGCCGCCGGCGTGGGGTTCACCGTCGTGGACCTGGCCCAGTGGCTCGGCTCGTCCGGCGATCCCGACGTGACCATGCCCAGCGCGTCCGCCACGGGCACCCGGCACACGATGCGCGAGGCGGGCACCGCCGGCATCTGTCTGGCACTCGATCTCCCGGCCGCCTGTACCCATCGTGTCCCTCTGAGTCGGACGGGGTCGGGTCGCCGCAGACTGATCCCGCTGGCTGACCTGCGCGAACGCATCCACCGGACCCGACCCGACGGCTCGAACGAGCCTACGGATCATACGGCTGCGAATCTGTCTCCCCTGAGTCTCCGCGTTGGTCGATTACAAAGCCGACCGCGACCAGGCCGACGCCCAGCCATCCGAGCACCGGCGCATGGCCGAGGATTCCCACGCCCGCTAGCAGCAACCCAGTGCACTGGTGACGGCGTGCCAGATCCGCGCCAGATCGCATGGTGAGCAGCACGAAGTCACGGTCACCCCAGGGCACTTCGGTCCGCCACGACGTCGAGCTGGGTCGGCCCTGGTGGCGTGGCCTGCGCCCGCAAGCGCTTCCCAAGCTGAGTGCGGGAGTTCGATTCTCCTCACCCGCTCCAAGCGCCCCGACGACGCGGGAATCGGTGGCGGAGCCGCCGCGATCACGCGTGGGGCCCGGGACCCGGCTGGACCGCGCCCGCCGCCCGTGCGCTGCGAAGCTCCGCCAGGAGGGCGTCGAGCCAGCGGAGCGCGGCGTCGGATGTGTCGGCCTGAAGGCCCGGCGGTTGCGGCGGGCGGCGCACCATCACGACCCGCAGGGCCAGCGTACGGGCCGCGGCCAACTTGGCGGCGGTGGCCGCGGCGCCGCTGTTCTTGGTCACGATCGTGTCGATGCGGTGGTCGCGCAGCACCGCCACCTCGTCGTCGACCGAGAACGGACCACGGGCGAGGAGCACGGTCGCACCGGTGAGCGGCATCGGTTCCGCCGGCTCGATCGAGCGCACGACGAAGTGCACCCTGGGCACCGCCGCGAACGGCGCCAGCTCGAGCCGTCCGGTGGTGAGGAGCACGCGGCGGGCGCCGAGGCCGGGCAGGAGGGCAGCGGCGGCCTCGAGGTCGGCGACCTCGTACCAGTCATCGCCCGCGCCCGGGCACCATGGCGGGCGGACGAGCCGCAGCCGCGGGATGCCCGTCGCCGTGGCCGCCGCGACCGCGTTGTGGGGCATCACGGTGGCGAAGGGGTGCGTGGCGTCGACCAGCGCGTCGTAGCCGCCGGTGCGCAGCTCGCGGGCCAGTCCGTCGGCGCCGCCGAACCCGCCCGTGCGGACCGGGCACGGCAGCGGCGCCGGCGTGGTCGTGCGTCCGGCGAGCGATGCCACCACGTCGATGTCCGTCCGGTCCGCCAGGAGCGCCGCCAGCGCGGCCGCCTCGGTGGTGCCGGCCAGGAGCAGCACGTGCATCGGTCCCACGACCGAACAGGGTAGAGAGAGCGCGGCGCCGCCCGGCGGCGACGGTGCTTCGGCCCCGCGGAGAGGACGGGGTCAGCCGTCGGACGAGGCGGCGGAGGCGCGCCGGAGGAGGTAGGTGTCGAACATCCAGCCCTTGCGCTCGCGGGCCTCGGCGCGGATGCGCTGGATCTCGCCGGACACCTCGGCGAGCGGGCCCGACACCAGGATCTCGTCGGCCGTGCCCAGGTAGGCACCCCAGTAGATCGTGACCCCCGCCGGGTCGACCTGGGTGAACGCGCACGTCCCGTCGAGCATGACGACGACGTCGTCGCCAGCCTCGGCGGGCCAGCCGGCAGCCAGCCGACGACCGGTCGTGATGTGAACGGGCGCACCGACGCCGTGGAGCGCGATCGGCGAAGCGGGCGGCCAGCACCTGCACGCTGCTTATGCCGGGCACGACCTCGACGGTGAACGCCGTTGCGCCCCGCTCGGCCACCTGGTCGAGGATGCGCAGCGTGCTGTCGTACAGCGACGGGTCGCCCCACACGAGGAACGCGCCACACTCGCCGCCGGCCAGGTCGTCGCCGATGAAGGCCTCGTAGATGTCGACCCGCTGCCGGTGCCAGGCCGCCACGTCGGAGCGATACGACGTGCCCCGCAGGTCGCGTTGCGGGTCGGGCGCCGTCACCGTGCGGAAGGGCCCGTCGATGTAGCGCTCGCAGATCTCGTGGCGCAGGGCGGC
Source organism: uncultured Acidimicrobiales bacterium (assembly GCA_963735395.1). GTDB lineage: Bacteria > Actinomycetota > Acidimicrobiia > Acidimicrobiales > VFJN01 > ZC4RG19. The sequence continues at coordinate 691,468 of CAVTKV010000009.1, forward strand.
GAGGTCGGCCTTGTCGTCGCCCTTGTCCATGACGAAGAACACGTCCGCGTCGTTGAGCGCCCGCACCGCCTGGGCGGTCACGTGGTCGGGATCGCCGGCCCCGATGCCGATGACGAGCACCTTCTTCACGGACGTCACCGTGCGAGTCTGGCCCAGTCCGCCGGCCGGGGTGCAGCCGGTCACCTCCGGCCGACGACGGTCACGGGTCGGTGGCAGCGGCGCGCCGGAGGGTGAGAATGGGGCACATGCCTTCCATCGCGACCACCACCCGGGTCGACCGCGCCGGCCTGCTCGACTTCGTCCGACCACGCCACCGGGTCATCCTGGTGACGCGCCGCGCCGACGGGTCGCCGCAGCTCTCGCCGGTGAGCGCCGGCGTCGACGCCGAGGGGCGCATCGTCGTGTCGACCTACCCCGAGCGGGCGAAGGTCGCCAACCTGCGCCGCGACCCCACCGCCAGCGCCATCGTGCTGTCCGACGACTGGAACGGCCCGTGGGTGCAGGTCGACGGGACCGCCGAGATCGTGGACATGCCCGAGGCCCTCGAGCCGCTCGTCGACTACTACCGCGCCATCTCCGGCGAGCACCCCGACTGGGACGACTATCGGGCGGCCATGCGCCGGCAGGGCAAGTCGCTGATCCGGATCGCCCCCGAGCGCTGGGGGCCGATCGCCACGGGCGGCTTCCCGGCCCGCCTCGTCGACTGAAAGCGCACCGGGTCCGCCGGAACGAACTGCGGCGACCCGACGGCCGGTCGGGCAGACTCCACGCCATGGGGCACGTGGGGCTGTCGATCAACCTGCCGACGTTCGGGACGTTCCTGGGCGACGACCTGTACCGGATCGTCGAGGTCGCCCGTGCCTGCGAGCTGGCGGGCGCCGACACCTTGGCCGTGTCCGACCACGTCGTGATGGGGCCCGACGTCACGCTGTACCCGTGGGGGCGCTTCCCCACCACCCCGGACCAACCGTGGATGGAGCCGCTGGCGGTGCTGTCCGCCCTGGCGGCGGCCACCGACCGGGTCGGGCTGCACACGTCGATCCTGGTGGCGCCGCTGCGCCCCGCAGCCCTGCTGGCCAAGCAGGTCGCCACCGTCGACGTGCTGTCGCGGGGACGCCTGTCGTTGGGCGTCGGCACCGGGTGGCAGGAGGCCGAGTTCGCCGCCGTCGGCGCCGACTTCGCCAGCCGCGGCCGCCTGCTCGACGAGACGATCGGGGCCTGCCGTGCGCTGTGGAACGAGATGCCTGCGGCGTTCCACGGCGACCACGTCGACTTCACCGACACCTACTGCAGCCCCACGCCCACCCGTCCCGGCGGCGTCCCCGTGCTGTTCTCGGGCACGCTGACGCCCCGCAACCTGCGCCGCATCGTCAACCTGGGCGACGGGTGGCACCCGATCATGACGGCCACGCCCGACGACGTCGCGGCCGGTGTCGCCACGCTGCGGCGGGCCTTCGAGGACGCGGGCCGCGACCCCGCGTCGCTGGCGGTGCACCACGGTGTGCCGGTGGTGCGGGGCGACGACCGCCTGGGCGACCCCGCCGGGTCGTTCGCCGCGGTGGGCCCGTGGGTCGACGCCGGCGTGACCACCATCGGCACCGGCCTGCGGGCGTGGGTCGCGCAGCCGGACGAGGTGGCCGATCGTCTGGCAGCCGTCGTGTCCTCGTTCCGTGCCGCGACGGGGTGAGCCGTCCGCCGGTTAATTCGCTCGCACGCGGACCTCAGCGTGCGGCAACCTGACATCCGTACGCCGCCGGCGGCCATCCGCCGGTCCTGCGAAGAGGAGGTGCCCCGACGATGACGAACTTCCGAGAGCTCCGCTCCGCGAACCGTCGCTCGGCCCTCCGCGCGTGCGGTGCGACCGTCCGGCGACGACCCACCGTCGCCACCCCGGTCCCGCTCACCTCGGCCTGACGCGGGCCGCACCCGGTCACCGCCGCACCCGGCGGCGGGCCGCCGGGCCACGCGCGGGTGGACCGCCCCGCTGAACGCCCGAGTGCGTCTCGGCGAACCGCGCGGGCCCTCGCTCTCGTACCACGCCCCAACGGGCGCCGCCTCCCGACCTCGGCACGGTCACCCGGCCGCGCTCTCACACCCCAAGGACATCCGATGTTGCACAACGACCTGAGCGCCAAGATCCTCGTCGAAGACAGGCAGCGCGAGCTGCGTCACCGGGCGAAGCCACGCCCGCGGCCGCAGTCCCCACCGCGCCGCTGGACCCGACCAGGCCGGCGCTGATCCCACCGCTACCACGGCCCGAGGGGTGGTCGAGTATCACGCTCGATCACCCCTCGTTCGCGTCTATGCCCAGGTCAGCCCCTGACACGGCGATCCGGGGCGTGGACTCGGCGCCGAGCATGGGTTGTCGACCCCCCCGCCCCCGCTACTCTCGTCCCGATGGACGAGCCCACGGCCGAGGCCTGGCACATCCGCCCCAACGGCCCGCTCGTCGGCGAAGTCGAGGTGAGCGGGTCGAAGAACGCGGTGACCAAGCACATGGTCGCCGGCATGCTGGGCACCCAGCCCAGCACCGTCGCCAACGCCCCCGACGTGGGCGACGTCGGCATCACCGCCGACATCCTGACCTCGCTCGGCGTGGGGGTGGAGATCGACGGCGACAGCATCACCATCGTCCCCGTCGACTCGCCCGACCCCAACGTGCCGCTCGAGTTCACGGGCCTCAACCGCATCCCGATCCTGCTGTTGGGCCCGCTGCTCGCCCGCAACCACGAGGCGTTCGTCCCCCTCGTCGGCGGCGACCGCATCGGCCAGCGCCCCGTCGACTTCCACATCGCCGCGCTCGAGTCGATGGGGGCCGAGATCTCGGTCTCGTCCGACGGCATCAGGGCCCGGGCCGACCAGCTCCGCGGCGCCCAGATCACCCTCCCCTACCCCAGCGTCGGCGCCACCGAGAGCGTGCTGCTCACCGCCGTGCTGGCCGAGGGCCGCACAGTGCTGCGCAACGCCGCGCTCGAGCCCGAGGTCACCGAGCTGGCGCTGTTCCTGCAGCGCATGGGGGCCCGCATCGGGTTCAAGCCCGACCGGCGCATCGTCATCGAGGGCGTCGACCACCTGCGGGGCGCCGAGGCCCGGCTGCAGGGCGACCGGCTCGAGGCGTTCTCGTACCTGGTCGCCGGCCTGATGACCGGCGGGCAGGTGCGCGTGGGCGGCTGCGCCCAGGACCGCCTGGTCACCGCCATCGACACGCTGCAGAAGATGGGCGCCCGGTTCGAGATCACCGACGACTACATCTCGGCCAGCGCCGAGGAGGGGTTGCGCCCCGTCGCCGTGCAGACGGACACCCACCCCGGGTTCATGACCGACTGGCAGCCGCCCCTCATCGTGCTCATGACCCAGGCCGAGGGCATGTCGGTCATCCACGAGACCGTCTACGAAGACCGGCTCGGCTACGTCCGCGAGCTCACCGACATGGGCGCCGAGGTCGAGCTGTTCGACACCTGCCTCGGCGGGCCGGCATGCCGGTTTCACGACACCAACGCGCTGCACTCCGCCGTCGTGCGGGGCGTGTCCAAGCTGCGGGGGGCCGAGGTCACCATCCCCGACGTGCGGGCCGGCTTCTCGTCGGTCATCGCCGCCGCGGTGGCCGACGGCCCGTCGACGCTGCACGGCATCCACCACCTCGAGCGCGGCTACGACCAGCCGTTCGAGACCCTCGAGTCGCTGGGCCTCAAGCTCGAGCGGGTGCCCGCGGACGGCCAGGCCTGACCCGGCCGGCCAGCGGCGGCACCACGCTCACCGACTTACGGGGAGTCGATCCCGTCGACGTCGGCGTCGGTCCCGTCCTCGATCCACCCGTTGGCCACCGCCTCGGCCAGCCGCCGTTGCACCTCGCCCCACAGCGGCGGCGACCCCGAGTCGATCGTCCGGTTGCGATCGTGCACCCGGCTCGCGGTGATGCCGTTCTCGCGCCACGACCGGCCCTCGCTGGCGTGGTTGAGCAGGAACCCGGCGAACCGGTCGAGTGATCGGGCGAAGCGGGCCTCGGGCGTGGTGCCGGCCTCGAACTCGTCCCACAGGGCCCGCATCTCGGTGCTCTGGTCGGTTGGCAGCAGCCCGAACAGGCGATCGGCCGCCAGGCGCTCGCGCTCCTGGGCGGCGGCCCGGCCGGCGTCGTCGTAGACGTAGGTGTCGCCCGCGTCGACCTCCACGATGTCGTGGATCACGACCATGCGGACCACGGTGGCCACGTCGACCGGCTCGGCCGCGTGCTCGGCCAGGACCAGGGCCATCAACGCCAGTGTCCAGGAATGCTCGGCCGTGTTCTCGTAGCGCGACCCGTCGGCCAGGTAGCCGCGTCGCAGCACGGACTTGAGCCGATCGACCTCGAGCACGAACCCCACCTGGGCAGAAAGACGGTCCGCGGCCGTCGCCGCGGCGGTGTCGGGCGGGGCCGCTCGATCCACGCCGTGGCCCGTCAGCCCGACAGCAGGCTGGCCAGCGCCCAGACCGACGCCACCGTGCCGACGATGATCATCACCACGCTGCGGCTCATCGGCGCCCGGGCGAGCTCGCCCTCCTTGGGGGCCTCGGGCGGGCGGACGAGAGCCATCAGGCTGCCCACGGCCATCGCCGCGCCCAACGCGAGAACCAGGTACGCCAGCAGGTCCTCACCTAGGAACATCGTCGCCCAGCGTAGGGGCCGGCCTCACCCGCGCCCCAGCCGGGCAGGCCAACACCAACCGCTGGCGGCCGGTCAGCGGGCGGCGCGCCTCCGGCGGCGGTGCTCGAACAGGCCCTGCACCAGGTGGGCGCCGTCGGTGCCCCCCACTGGCAGCAGATTGCCGACCAGACTCAGGACGTTGAGGCCGATCGCGAGCTCGACCAGCGCAGTCGTGGTGGCGGCGGGCGCGAGCGTGGTCCGCACCACCACGAGCACGAGCACCAGGGCCGAGCTGGCCGCGGGTCCTGCGAGCGCGACCGCGGCCCGTTCGAGCGGCCGGTCGTCGCGCCCGAAGTACGCCGTCACCCCGGCGAACCCGCCGAGCACCACCCATTCGACCCGGTAACCCAGGTTGTGGGCGGCCCAGGCGTGGGCGCCCTCGTGCACCAGGGTGGACACGGCCACGGCGAGCACGACCATCAGCGGCAACCAGGCCACGAGCCGGTGGGGCTGCGGTTGCCAGACGAGCACCGCCGCGGCCGCTACGAGCCAGGCCACCATGCCGGCGCTCATGCGTATGCGGTGGGAGAAGAGGGGGAACGTCCACCGGGGCGGCCTGGCCCCCGAGGCGACACGCTCGTGTCGTACCCGGCGAGGCACGGGCTCGGCCATGGCCCCCAGGATGCCAGACGTGCCCGGCACGAACGCCGTGTCGGCGCCGGCCGCGCCCGGACGTGCCGGCGCGGGCGCCTGGGGGGTCCCCAGCCCGGCTTTGGGGGGCGGACCCGGTCCTCTCGCCCGGTTTCGATCCTCAGGCTGGTGCCCATGTCCGTCGACTCGGCCGCCATCCCCCACCTGACGCCCTCGGACGCACCCGTTGCCGCGGCTCCGCCCGGCGCCCCCGCGGGGGCCGTCGACCTGGATGCGCTGGTCGAGGCGACGCCCGCGTCGCGCGACCGGGTCGTCGACCTGCTGCGCGCCGTCAGCATCTGCGTCGTGGTGCTGTGGCACTGGAGCCTGTCGGTCACCCACTGGCGGGCCGACGGGTCGCTGACCATGCCCAACCCCATCGGAGAGGTCCCCGGCCTGTGGGCGGCGACGTGGGTGCTGCAGGTCATGCCCGTGTTCTTCTTCGTCGGCGGCTACGCCAACCTGGCCGGCTGGCAGGCCGTGACCCGCGACGGGGGTGGCGCCGGCCGGTTCCTGCGGGGCCGGATGCGCCGGCTGCTCGCTCCCCTGGTCCCGTGGCTGGGCTGCTGGGCGGTCGTCGACCTGGCCTGGCGGGCGGCCGGCGGAAGCAGCGTCGCCGACTGGGGGATGGTCGTCTTCGTGCCGCTGTGGTTCCTCGGCGTGTACGCGGGCGTGGTCCTGGCCGTGCCGCTCACCGCCCGCCTGCACCGAGTCTGGCGCTGGCGGGTGTTGGCGGTGCTGGCCGCCGGGGTCGTGGCGGCCGACGCGCTGCGCCTCGGGCTCGAGGCGGGCGGGCCTGTCCCCGGACTGGCGGGCTCGGCGTGCGCGTGGCTGTTCTGCCACCAGCTCGGCTACTTCTGGCGGGACGGCACGCTCGTCGCCGGGGGACGTCGGCGGGCCAACGCCGTGACGGCGGCCGGCCTGGTCACCCTGGTGGCGCTGACCACGGTCGGCCCGTACTCGCACTCGATGGTGACGGTGCGCGGCGAAGCGATCGGCAACATGTTCCCCACCACGGCGTGCATCGCGGTGCTGGCCACGTTCCAGCTCGGGCTGGTGCTGCGGTTCCGGCCCCGGCTCGACGCCTGGCTCCAGGGCCGGAGGCAATGGCGGGCGGTCGTGGCGGCCAACGGCGTGGCCATGCCGGTGTTCTGCTGGCACATGACCGCGCTCGTGGTGTTCCTGGGACTGTACGAGCGCGCCGGGTTCACGCTGGCCGACGAGCCGACCGGGGCCTGGTGGCTCACCCGGCCCGCGTGGGTGCTCGGGCCCGGCGTGCTGCTGGCTGGCGTGATGGCGCTGCTCGCACGCGGCAGTGCCGCTCGCCCGTCCGTCCCGGCCGACGCCCGCTAGCGTGCGCTCGATGTCGAGCCGGAACCGCCTCGTGGCGCTCGTCGGCGTCGTCCTGCTGGGAGCAGCGGTCTACGCCATCTTCGTTCTCATGCGCGACGACACGTCGTCGCCGACGGCCTCGGTCGAGGCCTACCTGGACGACTGGTCGGCGGGAGACTTCGCCGCCATGGAGTCGCGGGTCGTCGACCCTCCGTCCTCCTTCGTGGACGACCACCAGGCGGTGGTCGACGGGCTGGAGGTGGCCGAGGCCGGCTACGCGCTCGACTCGGTCGACACCGGGGGCAGTACGGGCGTCGCCCGCTACACGGCCACGCTCGACCTGTCGGGGCTCGGCGAGTGGACCTATGAGGGCACGCTGCCCATCGTGGAGGACGACCAGGACGACGGCTGGCTCGTCGAGTGGTCGCCGGCCAACGTGCACCCGGCCCTGGCCGAGGGGCAGCACCTCGCCCGCACCCGAGAGGTGCCCGAGCGGGCCCCGATCCTCGACGCGGCGGGCGAGCCTCTGTCGGTGGGGCGCCCGGCCCGCGTCATCGGGCTCGAGCCCCGGGCCGTCACCGACCTCAACATGATCAAGGCGGCGTTCCAGCAGCAGCTCGCCATCGACCCGGCCGCCATCGACGAGGCGCTCAACGCTCCCGGGGTGCAGCCGGACCACTTCGTGACCATCACCACGGTCGACATCCCCCAGTACAACCTGGTGGAGCCGGTGATCTACCCGCTGCCAGGCACCCGGTTCCGCGACACGTTCCTGCGGGGCGGGCCCACGCCCGACTTCGCGGCGCACGTGCTGGGCCGGTTCGGCGACGTGACCGCCGAGCGGCTCGAGGAGCTGGGCGAGCCCTACCAGGTCGGCGACCTCGTCGGCCTCACCGGGCTCGAGGCTCAGTTCGAGGAGGAGCTCGCCGGCACCCCGTCGAGCAGCATCCAGGTGATCGGGGCCGACGACGAGGTCGTCGACGAGGTCGAGCGGTTCGAGGGGCGTGAGCCCGAGCCGGTGCGGACGACCATCGATCCGGCCGTGCAGGATGCCGTCGAGGCAGCCCTGGGCGACACCACCGCGCCCACGGCCATCGTCGTGGTCGACAGCAAGAGCAACGTCCGGGCCGTGGCCTCCCGCCCCCTGGACGAGTTCAACCGGGCGGTCGCCGGCGAGTACCCGCCCGGGTCGACGTTCAAGATCGTCACCACCGCCGCACTGCTGGGCCAGGGCGTCACGACCGACACGCCCGTCGAGTGCGCCCAGACGATCAACGCCGGCGGCCGGCAGTTCCAGAACTTCGAGGCCTCCAGCCTGGGCACGGTGCAGTTCGGGCTGGCGTTCGCCCAGTCGTGCAACACAGCCTTCATCTCGGCCTCGGCCGAGGTGCCCGACGCCGACCTGGTCGCTGCGGCCGACAGCTTCGGGTTCAACACCGAGTACTCGCTCGGTCTCGACACCGCGACCGGCAGCTTCCCCACCCCCGCCGACACGACCGAGCACGCGGCCGCCACCATCGGCCAGGGGCGGGTCACGGCCAGCCCGTTGCACATGGCCACCGTCGGGGGCACGGTCATCGACGGCACCTGGGAGCCGCCCGTGCTGCTCCCCGACCAGCCCGTCGAGGATGCGCCGGCCCCCACCAGCCTGGCCGCCGGCACGTCCGACACGCTGTTGGGGCTGATGCGCCGGGTCGTCAGCGAGGGCAGCGGCACCGCCGCCGCCGTGCCCGGCGTCGACATCGCCGGCAAGACCGGCACGGCCGAGTACGGCTCCGGCGACCCGCCGCCGACCCACGCGTGGTTCGTGGGCCTGCGGGGCGATCTGTCGGTCGCCGTGCTGGTCGAGGGTGGCGTCGCCGGCGGCGAGGTCGCCGCCCCGGTGGCCGGCCGGGTGCTGGCCGCCCTGCCGGGCTGACGTCGCCCCGACCCGCGGGTGCGTCCCGGCCCGGTGGCCAACGCCTGGTCGGCCACTCGCCTGCACGATCGCGATGGGGCGTGACGGACCTAGTGTGGCGGGCGTGACCGCATTGACGCCCGCCGCCCGCGACGTCATCACGTCGGGACGGCTCGCCCACCTGGTCACGATCAACGCCGACGGCAGCCCGCAGACCACCATCGTGTGGGTGGGGCTCGACGGCGACGAGATCGTGAGCGGGCACCTGGGCATGCGCAAGAAGCTGCACAACGTCGAGCGCGAGCCGCGGGTGATCCTGTCGCTCGAGACCGGGAACCGCAACGCGATGGGGCTCGACGAGTACCTGGTCGTGCGGGGCACGGCTCGCGTGACCGAGGGCGGCGCGCCGGACCTGCTGCAGCGCCTGGCCGACGTGTACCTGGGGCCGGGAACGAAGTTCCCGCCCGTCGACGACCCGCCGCCCGGCTACGTGCTGCGCATCACGCCAGAGGGCATCGGTGGCGTCGGCCCCTGGACCGCCGGCTGAGCGCGTTTGACCGGGGTGGTGGAACCGGACGGTAGGTGGGTGTAGGGACGCGGGTGAAGTGAGCGCTGTGGCCGGGCAACGTGAGCACGGTCCGCCCTCCTGTCGCTCAGATGGCGACGGTAAGGTGAGCAATTCCTACGACGGGCCGGGGCACACGGCGCTCACAGCTCGCCCTCGCACCAGACACGTCGAGGTGGACGAGGGCGGCGGAACGTTCGCGGGCGTCCAGCACCTCGAGGGCGAGCTCCGGAGCGACCTCGGCCAGCTCGGCGCAGTCCATCGACGTCATGGAACGACCTCGGTGGACCGGCTGCGGACCTTGGAGAGGGCCAGGCGAAGCCGGGTCTTGACGGTCCCGAGGGGCACGTCCCACGCCTGACCGTCAACTCGGTGCAGCCGGGCCTGCACGCCACCGACCGGCTACGCCAGCTGTACCAGGACGACCTGTCGGCGGTGGGGGCCAACATCCCCACCGGGGAGGTGGGTCGACCCCAGGACTTCGGGGCGGTGGTGGCCTTCCTGTGCTCGGACGCCGCCCGCTTCGTGACCGGCGCCGCGATCCCGGTCGACGGCGGCGCCTACCAGGGTCTGCTGTAGAGAGGGCATGCCGTGACCATCCGCCACATCGTCCTGTTCAAGTTCACCGCGGGAACCAGCGGCCAGCAGGTGGCCGAGCACTCGGCGGGGTTGAACTCCCTGCCGGTGTCCATACCTGAGATCCGGGCCTACCGTCACGGCCCGGACGCCGGGATCCTGGACACCAGCTGGGACTATGCGGTGATCGGCGACTTCGATTCCGCCGAGGAGTGCTTCACCTACCGGGAGCACCCGCTGCACCAGAAGCTGATACGGGAGCACGTGGAGCCCATGACCCGCTCGTCCGCGGTTCAGGCCAGCTCGGCCTGGAGGATCTCCGCCGTGGGGCGCCGGGCCCCGAAGCGGCCGGTGATGGTGCTGAGCAGGGCCACGGCGACGCCGGTGCCCGGCACCACGGCGAGCAGCTGCCAGGCCGGCACCTCCGACGCCGTGCCGCCCAGTGCGGCCACCAGCGCCAGGCCTCCGGGGATCCCCAGCAGCGCCCCCAGCAGTGCCGGGAGCACCTGGGCCAGGGACAGCCCGAGGCCGATCTGCCCGGGCGTGGCCCCGAGGGCCTGGGTCAGGGCCGCGGCGTGACGGGTGTCGAGTGCCGTCGTCCAGGTGATGAACACCGCGTTGACCGCGGCCAGGGTCAGCAGCATCACCACCAACACCAGCAGCACCTGGTTCAGGTACTCGGTCCGGACGTCCTCCAGCCGGCTGACCATCCCCACGAAGCTCTCGCTTTCGAGACTGGCGTGAGCCGACAGCGCGGCGACGAGCCCGCTGACCGTGACCGCGATGCTGGCGACGCCGAGCACCACGCGGCGGGGACGCCGGGCCAGCACCCGCAGCCCCACGAGCAGCGGGACCGGCAGCCGTGCCGACACGGCGATCAGCCAGGCCGTGCGCCGAGGGACGCGCGCCGCGTCGGCCAGCGCCAGGACGGTGCTGGTGCGGGCGGCGCGGACGGCGGGAACGCTCGTCGCCAGGATCACGACCCCCAGCGCTATGGCCGCCACCACCCCGACGGTCGAGGCGGTGAGCGGTGGCACCTCCGCACTGCCCAGCAGGCTGGCGGCCGGGTCGACCAGGAGGGGGGCAAGGGCTCGACCGACCCAGCTCCCGACCGTGGCCGCCACCAGCGCCAGGACCATGTACTCCGCCAGCAGCACCACGGCCACCAGAGCGGGGGTACCACCGATGGCCTTGAGCAGCCCCACCCGCCGGCTCTGGTCGGCCATCCGCCCACCGACCAGCACCGCGACGCTGGCCACAGCGAGCACCGCCAGCAGCGAGCCGCCGGTGACCAGGCCCTCCCGTGCCGCCCTGGTGTTCTCGGTGACGTCCTCGAGGGTCTCCTGCCACGGGCTCAGTCCTGGCCCCGAGCTCTGGCAGGGCTGGTCGGGTGGGCACGCGTCGTTGGCCGCGGCGAACGCCGGGGCACTGGCCGGGTCGTCCAGCCGCAGGTTCAGCAGGTAGGTCAACGCTTCCTCCTGCGGGGCCACGCTCCGCACGTCCCCCCGGGTCATCCACACCAGGCCGGGGCTCTGCACCACACAGTCCAGGGGCGGATCGGCGGCGGCGGCGCTGCAGAGCACGATGTCCTCGGCAGCGACGGGATCCTCCGGCGGGAGCTCGTCGAGCGGCGGACCGATGTAGCACGGCACCAGGCAGGAGTCGGGGGCCACCGCCGCGGTGACCGCCACGCCGACCACCGGGAACGACCGGCCGTTCAGGGTGACGGGATCACCTTCGCCGATGCCCAGCGCGTCGGCGAAGGTGGCCTCCACCACGACACCGCCGTCGCGCACCCAGCTCCCTTCGGTCACCTCAGGCTGGTCGATCGACGCCGACGCCGGGTCCCGCCCGATGGCCTGCACGTCCGCGGTCTCTCCGCCCACCTCCATGACCGCCCCGATGGCCGGGTACGGCCCGCTGTGGTCGACGACACCGGCGACGCCGGTGAGGGCCTCCAAGGCGGTCAGCTCGGCAGGCTCCCCCTCGGGAGACGGCAATACGGTGGCAACCACGTCGGGCCCGGCCGTGGCCTCCCGGGTGCTCTGGTAGGGGTCCCGGGCGGCATCCTGCAGGACCAGCCCGAGGGTCAAGGTGGTGGTGGCCGCGGTGATGGCCAGCAGCAGGAGCACCGCCTCCACCGGACGGCGTCGCAGGTCCCGCAGCGCGAGGCGGCCGATCAGCAGGGCCCGGCCCATGGCTCAGCCCTCCAACCCGACGAGGGCGGCGAGCTGGCCCGTGGTGCCCCCGGTGAGTCGCGTCTCGTCGACGAAGGCGCCATCGCGCATCGAGATCAGCCGGTCGGCGGTGGCCGCAATCCGCTCGTCGTGGGTCACGATGACCAGGGTCTGGCCCGCGTCGTGCAGGCTCTCGAACAGCCGCAGGACCTCGAGGGTCGCGGCGCTGTCGAGGTTGCCGGTGGGCTCGTCGGCCAGGAGGACCCGCGGCTCGTTGCTCAGGGCCCGGGCGACAGCCACCCGCTGGCGCTGGCCGCCGGACAGCGCTGCCGGGAGGAAGCCGGCCCGGTCGGCGAGCCCGACCCGGTCCAGCAGCTCGGTGGCCCGCCGGCGGGCGGCCCGCGGGGAGCTCCCGGCGAGCAGCGCCGGCAGCTCGACGTTCTCCAGCGCGGTCAGCTCGTCCATCAGGTGGAAAGCCTGGAACACGAAGCCGACCACGGTGCGCCGGAGCCGGGCGAGGGCCCGTTCGCTCATGCGGTCGATGCGGCGCCCGTCGAGCTGGACCTCCCCCTCGGAAGGCCGGTCCAGGCCGCCCAGGAGGTGCAGCAGCGTGGACTTCCCGCAGCCGCTGGGGCCCATCACCGCCACCGTCTCCCCGGCGGCGACGTCCAGGTCGACCCCGTCGACGGCACGCACCAGCGCCTGCCCGCTGCCGTACTGCTTGCGCAACCCGCGGGCCCGCAGCACCCATCCTTCCGCCGTGTCGCTCACGATCCGCTCCTCCGATGTGTTGAGTTCCTTCGGTCGATCCAGCTCCGTTCGCACGCCTCGAGCCAGCGCAGGTCGGCCTGCAGCCGCAGCACGATGCCCTCCAGCAGCAGCGCCGCCTCGGACCCGTCGGGCTCGGCCATGGCGGCGCGCTGGGCGTCGCGCAGCCGGCGCAGCAGCTCGCGGCGCTGGGCGTCGACGATGCCCAGCGGGTCGGCCAGCTGGGCGGTGGCCGCCGCCACCAGCTTGAGGTGGAACTCGGCCAGGTCGGGCTTGGGCCAGCTCACCTCGGTGAGCCACTCACCCACGCGCTCCTCCCCCTCGGCGGTGAGGGCGTACACCTTGCGCTCCGGACGGTCGGTCGCGGTGGGCGACCGCTCCGAGCTCACCAGACCGGCCTTCTCCAGCCGGGTGAGCGTCACGTACACCTGGCCGGCGTTCATCGCCTCGCCGAGCGGGCCCAGGGCGTGTCGCAACCGCGCCCGCAGCTCGTACCCGTGCGACGGCTCCTTCGCCAGCATCGCCAGCACCACTTCCTGCCGCATGGACCCTCCGATCTAACCGTTAGCCGTAATCTAACGGTTAGACATCACCAAGGCAAGGAGGAGTTTCGTCGGTCGACGGGACGCGGCGAACCGGCCGAACCGGCCGGTCGCGGTCCGGTCGGTCCGGTCGGTCCGGCCGGTAGGTCGGTCAGGGCCGGAGGATGACGGCCTGGTGGGGGCACATGTTCCGCTCCCGGACCGGCCGCTGAGCAACTCGCGGGCAGGGCGCTGCTCAAGTATCCGCGCCGGTTGCTCATCTGGTGCTCACCTAGGGCGCGGAGTTGCTCATCTTCACCGTGTCCCTACAGGTGGGCTAGTCGACCTTGGCCATGTTGGCGAAGCGGGTGAACTGCTCGAGGAACGCCAGCCGGCACACGCCGGTGGGGCCGTTGCGGTGCTTGGCCACGATGATCTCGGCCTGGCCCCGGTCGGGTGAGTCGGAGTGGTACACGTCGTCGCGGTAGATGAACATCACGACGTCGGCATCCTGCTCTATCGAATTCTCCAGCGTGATGCCGTTCGCGACGAAGTTGTGCGTCGACTCGACGGTCGCGTCGTAGACCACCTGTTCGCCACGTGGCTCGACGGCGACGACGTGGTCCCAGAACACGTCCGACGACGCGAGGGAGCGGATGACCTCGTCGTCGACGATCTCGGCCACTCGCGCGAGCCGAGCGCGCCCCGGTGCGTGCCTGTAGAGGGTCGAGCCGCAGTACGCCTTGCCGAGCTCGGCAGCGAAGCGGCGAGTAGTGATGCCCTTGTCGACCATCAGCCGTCGCACCCGGTCCCAGACCGCGACCGGCACCGTGTCGACGTTGCTGTTCGATCGGACGCCGGCGAGCCGCCGCCTCAGGTCGTCCGCTCCGGCACGGCGCTGACCGACGACCGAGATCCGGTCAACGAAGGCCATCTGATCGTCGCGCCCGTCAACGCAGAGCTGGTAGCCGGGCCGCCCGGGTGAGCCCTTGACCGTGCGGAGCGTCGAGCGGACGCCGACGCGGAGCAGTAGCAGCCGGACGTCCTCAGCGAGCCGGCGGCTGGTCGACGCGTAGTAGATGCGCCCCTGACCCCACCACCCGACACATCCGTCGGTCGCCCACAGGTGACCGAGGAAGAGCGCCACCTGGTCGTCGCTCAGGGCGAAGACGGGCGAGGGGACGAACTTCTCGTGGCTGCGCTTGCCGTAGAGACCCCACCGGTCGAGCCACGCGGCGATCGGGTTGCGCCGGCCGCGAGCCAGCTCGACTGGTGACGGCAGGTCCACGTGCGTCCAGTTGCCGTGTTCGACGCGGCGGGGGGTGATGCCGAAGTGGGCGGCGGCGGTGCTCACGGCGTCGAGGCAGGCGGGATCAGCGCTCGTGTAGTGGATCGGCTGGCCGGGCGCCACACAGCCGTCGCCCAGTAGGTGGGCGAGCATGACGACCTCGGCCTCCGGCCAGACGTGCGTCTGCTTCGGCTCCGGCACCAGCCGCGGGACGGCGATGCGGCTGCCGACCGCCAGCTCGTTCAACCGGAGCCACCCGTCGACCGTCAGGAACGGGTGGTTGGCGCTCGCGGTCACCTGGCGCCCCGACGCCAGGCGCAGCTCGAACACGTCCTTGACCCCGGTGGGAAAGGCGTGGGTCATGGTGGCCGGCACCATGCGCAGGTCGGTGTCGAGCGACCACACCGGGATGTCTCGCTCGCCGCTGTCAGCCAGCTCGCCGATCGTGACCTCGGCACCCGTGTCGGCTCGCAACACCCTGGCGTCGCCGGTGAGGCACCCCGATTCGCGTAGATCGGCCAGCATGGGGCGCTTGTCGGCGCGCAGCTCCAGACCGCGGGACAGCTGTGACAGGGCGACGACCGGGCACTCGAGCTCGCGGGCCAGGATCTTGAGGCCGCGGCTCATCTCGGACACCTCGACCTGGCGGTTCTCCGCGTTGCCGCGCCCGGTCATGAGCTGCAGGTAGTCGACCACCACCATGCCCAGGTCGCCCACCTGGCTGCGCAGGCGTCGGGCCTTGGACCTGATCTCCATGACCGTCAGGTTGGGGTTGTCGTCGATCCAGATGGGGGCCGAGGCCAGGCGGCCGATGGCCTGGCTGATGCGGCTCCAGTCGTCCTCGCTGAGCTGGCCGGTGCGCACCCGCCGGGAGTCGATGCGGGCCTCGGCCGACAGCAGCCGTTGGGACAGCTCGAGGCTGCCCATCTCCAGGCTGAACAGCAGCACCGGCCTGTTGGCGTGCAGGGCCGCGTGCGCACCCATGCCCAGGGCGAAGGACGTGTTGTGCACGAAGACGTCGGCGGCCACGAAGTTGTGCGTCCGGGGGATGGTCAGGTCGTACACCTGCTCGTCGCCCTCGTCGTCGATGGCGACCACCTCGTCCCACAGCACCGCACCGGGGGCCGGGGGCCCGTCGGCCGCCGGAGCGTCGCCGACCGCCGGTGAGGCCGAGCCGCCGCCGGCGTGTGCGGGCACCGCCGCGGCCAGATGGGCAGCCAGGGTGCGGGCGTGTGCCACCACGGCGCCGAGCTCGGCCTCGTGGCCCAGCAGGCCGACCTGCGTGGCGAGCGCCACCAGGTGATCGGCACCGTCGACGACCAGCTCGTACTCGACCCAGGTGAGCTGGTCGACAGCGACGACCGACCGCCCGACCGTCGCCACGATGCCGAAGCGCAGCAGCAGGTGTTGCAGGTCGCGCACCAGGCCGTGGCTGCGGCTGGGGACGACCACCCGCCCGGGCTCGCCGCCCAGCGGGCGCCACACGGTGGCCGACACGCCCAACGCCCGGTTGAGGAACCGGGCCAGCAGGTCGCGCGGCAGGCGGAAGACGACCCGGGGCACCCGCCGGGCTTCGGCGGTGGCCGCCACGTCGTGCCGGCGGGACAGGTCGTAGAGCGCGCTGCCGGCCGTGATGTCCCAGGTGCGGCCGCCGCCAGGCAGGGTGCGGTCGGTGACCCGGACGCCGAACCGGGTGCCGCGGTAGTCGATGTCGGCCGCGACCTCGCTGTTCTCGGTCCACAGCTTGGGGGCGTCGTCGCCGTGGCCCGGCGCCATGACCAGGTGCGCCAGCATGACCACCTCGTCGGCGGGCAGCTCGGTGGTGCCGAACACCGGGATGGCGGCGGGGACGCCCACGAGCTGGCCCGGGGCCAGGTCGGCGAGCGGCCGCCACCCGTCGGGGGTGAGGAAGGGGTGACTGGCCGTGGTGCGCACCTCGCGGCCCGACCGGGTGCGCACCCGGTACACCCGCTTGACGCCGTCATCGACGAAGGCGCTGGGCTGGGCCGGCACGAGCTGTCCGCCGTCGGCCAGGGTGAGCACGGACACGGATTGGCCGGACGAGCCGGCCCGGTGCAGCTCGGCTGCGGTGCGGACGTCGCCGGTGGCGGGCTCGACGATGGGCGTGTCCCACGCCACGCACTTGCCCATGGCGGGGCGGGCGCCCACGATCACCAGGTTGCTGGGTTGCAGGCCGGACAGCAGCTCGTCGAGGTCGACGTAGCCGGTGGGCACGCCCGTGATGGCGTCGCCCCGGCCGTAGAGCTGCTCGAGCCGGTCGAGGTTGAGCCCCAGCAGGTCCTCGATCTTCGACGTCGAGTCGGTGACCCGACGCTGGTTGACGTCGTAGACCATCGCCTCGGCGCGGTCGAGCGCCTTGGTGATGTCCTCGGGCATGCCGTAGCCGATCTCGGCGATCTCGCCGGCGACCCCGATGAGCCGCCGCAGCAGAGCGTGCTCCTCGACGATGCGGGCGTAGCCCGACGAGTTCGTAGTGGCCGGCGTCGACGCCATGATGTCGACCAGCACCTGGTGGCCGCCCACGGTCTCGAGCAGGCTGTTGCGGCGCAGCTCGTCGGCCACCGTGACCGGGTCGACCGGCTGGCCCGACGCGTACAGGGCGTGGATCGCGTCGAAGATGTGCGAGTGCGCCGGCTTGTAGAAGTCGTCGGCGCGCAACACCCCCGCGGCCGTGGCGATGGCCTCGGCCTCGAGCATCATCGCACCGAGGAGCGACTCCTCGGCCTGGAGGTCGTGTGGGGGGACACGTCCACCGCGCGACAGCCGGCGTTTGGCGGGAGAGACGTCGTCGGCCATGCGGAGTTCACCCTCTCAGCACGAGCCTGTGGGGAGGAAGAGGAACAACCCAGGGGAATTGTTGTGGATGACCGTGGGGACCCTGGGGATAGAGCGGAGACATCGGCACCAAACGTGCGCTCTGTGCACACATTTCGTCACCCAGCGCCCCATTGACCAACCCCGACTGTGGACACCATGTGGACTGGTCGGGCAGGCCGGTCGCCGACCCGCCCGACCTGCTCACAAACTCACTCGGCGACGACGTCGATGGTGACGGGGAACTCGACGTCGGTGTGCAGCTTGGCCGGCACCACGTGCGTGCCGAGCGACTTGATGGGCTCGGCGAGCACCAGCTTGCGCCGGTCGATCTGGACGTTGGTCTGCGCCTCGATGGCCGACGAGATGTCGGCGGCCGTGACCGAGCCGAAGAGCCTGCCCTCGCTGCCGGCCCGGGCCGTCAGCGTGATGACCTTGGGCACCAACGTGGTGGCCAGCGTCTCGGCCGCGGCGCGATCTTGCGCGTCACGCAGGTCGCGCGCCCGGCGCATGCTGGCGGCCTGGGAGGAGGTTCCGTCGGTCGCCCTCATGGCGAGGCCCTTGGGCACCAGGTAGTTGCGGGCGTAGCCGTCGGCGACGTCGAGGATGTCGCCGCGCTTGCCCAACTCGGACACGTCGGTGCGGAGGATGACCTTCATCACGAGTCGCCTCCGGGGGCCGGAGCCGGGGGCGCGGCAGCGGCCGCAGTTGCACCGGCACCCGCGGGGGCGTCACTGCGCGGGCCACGGTCTTCGCGCGGGCCACGGTCCTCGCGGGGACCCCGATCTTCGCGGGGACCACGATCGCCGCGATCGCCGCGATCGCCTCGGTCGCCACGACCACCGCGGTCGCCACGACCGCCACGCTGCTGCGTGATGCGGGTGACATAGGGCAGCAGCGCCATCTCGCGGGCGTTCTTGATGGCCTTGGCCACCGACGCCTGCTGCTGGGCGTTGTTGCCGGTGACCCGGCGGGCACGCACCTTGGCCCGGTCGGACATGAACCGGCGGAGCAGGTTGACGTCCTTCCAGTCGACGTACTCGACGCCCTCGGTGATGAGGAGGCTCGTCTTCTTCTTTGCCCTGCGGGCGTTGTCTTTGTTCTTCGAGCGCGACTTGGGGGGCATCAGAAGGGCTCCTCGGAGGGATCGAAGTTGGCGGGGGCCTCGTTGGAGACGGCGCGGCTACTGCTGCCGCCACCGCCACCACTGCCTCCACTGCCGCCGCTCCAGCCGCCACCGTCGCCGGCGTCGCGGCGCTCGTTGCGGGCGATCTCGGCGGTGGCCCAGCGCAGGCTGGGGCCGACCTCGTCGGCGACGATCTCGACGACCGAGCGACGTTCGCCGTCCTGCGTCTCCCACGATCGCTGCTCGAGGCGCCCGGTGACGAGCACACGGGAGCCCTTCTCGAGCGACTCGCTGACGTTCTGGGCGAGGTCACGCCAGCAGGTGACGTTGAAGAAGGAGGTGCTCTCCTCCCACTGCTGGTTGTCGCGGTTCTGCCAGCGCCGGTTGACGGCCACACCGAAGGTGGTGACGGGCGCGCCAGCGGGCGTGAAGCGGAGCTCGGGGTCGCGGGTCAGGTTGCCCACGATGGTGACGTTCGATGACATGGCTGCCTCCTACTTGGCAGCCTGCTCGACGAGGCCACGACGGGCGGCCTCGTTGTCGGGCAGGCGCACGACCTTGTGGCGGACCGTCTCGTCCGCGAGTCGCAGCGCCCGCTCGAGTGTGTCGAGGTCGCTGCCGCCCACGAACTCGAAGACCACGTAGTAGCCCTCGCGCTTGTGGTTGATCTCGTAGGCGAAGCGCCGCCGTCCCCAGCGGTCTTCGCTCTTCACCGTGGCACCACGCTGGTCGAGCAGACCGGCGATGCGCTTGACGGTAGCGTCGATCACCTCGTCGTCGAGCTCGGCGTCGATGATGACCATGAGTTCGTAGGCTCGCATGGCGAGCACTCACCTCCCTTCGGACCCGGCCGTGCCGGGGCCCCACCGGACGTGGAGCAGGGCGAATATGACCCGGGAACTGTAGCGGGCCGCGGAAGGATTCCTCACATCCCCGATGATGCCGCGGGGGTGTGACAGTTTGCGGCGTCAGCCTGCGGCTGCGGCTGCGGCGCACTCGCCGCCCAGGGCCAGGCGGCTGCCGGGCCCCACGCCGAGCTCGTCGAGGTCGCCCTCGAACACCTCGAGCGCGAACCGGTACGGCCCGTCGGGCGGGTACATGGGGCAGTCGTCTGCGGTGGCCGAGCACGGGGCCATGTCGGTGGCCGAGACGAATTCCCCGTCGGCGTCGAACCAGGCGATCGACAGGGGCGTCGGGGTGTTGCGCATCCAGAACGCTCCCTCGGTGTCGTGGTCCCAGACGAACACCATGCCCTGGTAGCCCCCCAGGTCGGTGACCTCCATCAGGCCCCGCTGGCGCTGCTCGTCGGTGGCGGCGACCATCAGGCAGCAGCCGGTGACCGTGCCGTCGGCGTCGGTGATCGACGCTGCCACCTCGCCGACGTCGGGCACCGCGGTGCGCTCGGCCGGACCGGGCGGCTCGGCCAGGTCGGCCCCGGTCGCGGCCGGGGCGTCGCCCGAGGCGGTGGCCAGCTCATCGAGGGACACCGGTTCGGCGGGCGAGTCGCCGGACGACGGGGACCCGTCGGTCGACCCCGGCGTCTCCGTACCGTCGGTCGACGCCGGCGTCTCCGTACCCGCGGGCGGATCGTCGCTCGACTCGTCGTCCCCACCGTCCCCACCGCAGCCGCCGACGACCACGAGCGCGGCCACGACGCCCATGGCGATCCGACGGGTGACGCGACGGGACGCGCGACGGGGGAGCAGAGAACTGCGGCGCGGGATCACCGGCACATCCTGGCATCACGAGCCGAGTCGGTGGGCAGCGCGCCCGGCGCCCCGGTCACGCGCCACAGGCCCGCGGTGGTCTCGTCAGGCGCCCGCTCGCTCCAGGATGACGACGGGGATCTGGCGGGTCGTCTTCGCCTCGTAGTCGGCGAAGCCCGGCATGATCTCCTTCTGCCGGCTCCACAGCCCTTCGCGCTCGTCGGGCTCGGCCACCCGCGCCCGCATGGGGACCGTCTCGGCGCCCACCTCGACGACCACGCCGGGGTAGGCGACCAGGTTGTGGAACCAGTCGGGGTGCGTCGGCGCCCCGCCCTTGGACCCGAAGATCACGAGGCGGTCACCGGCCGCCTGGTAGACGAGCGGGGACACCCGCTCCTGCCCCGTCCTGGCACCGGTGGTGTGCAGCAGGAGCATCGGCGCTCCCTCGAACTGGCCACCCACCTTGCCCTCGTTGGCTCGGAACTCGTCGATGATCGCAGCATTCCAGTCGGACACGCGCAGCACGCTACCGGCCCATGGGCGCACCGCCGCAGAGCCGTCCAGGAACGCGGTGGAGGGCACGGCCCGGCGGATGGGCCGGGCCGCGCCCCACCGACACGCGCCGGGTCGTCAGCCTCGGGCTGCCGCGCCGTACAGGCTCAAGCTCTCGGCCACCTCGGCCGAGAGGTGGTACGTCTCGTCGTCGCTGGGGAACCGCCGGGCGCGGACGTCGTCGGCGAAGGCCCGAAGCCCCTCGACCGAGGCGGCGCCGACCTCTGCGTAGCGGCGCACGAACTTGGGCGCCATGCGATCCTCGAGGCCGAGCAGGTCGTGGTACACGAGCACCTGGCCGTCGGTGTCGCCACCGGCGCCGATGCCGATGGTGGGCACGTCGACGGCGTCGGTGACCATGCGGGCCACGCCGTCGGGCACGCCCTCGAGCACGATGGCGAAGCACCCGGCCGAGGCGAGCGCCTTGGCGTCGTCGCGCAGCGCCAGGGCGGCCTCGTGCCGGCGGCCCTGCACCTTGAAGCCACCCATGGCGTGCACCGACTGGGGGGTGAGGCCCAGGTGGCCCATCACCGGGATCTCGGCGTCGACGATGGCCTCGACGACCGGCAGGCGCTTGCGCCCGCCCTCGAGCTTGACCGCCTGCGCCCCCGCCCGGACGAGTGCGGCGGCGTTGCGGACGGCGTCGTCGGCGCCGGTGTGGTAGCTCATCCACGGCAGGTCGCCCACGACCAGCGGGGTGGGCCCCTCGGCGGTCGACGCCCGCAGACCCCGGTGCACCGCACCGGTGTGGTGGGCGATGTCGTCGACCGACACCTGCAGCGTGTCGTCGTAGCCGAGCACCACCATCGCCAGCGAGTCGCCGACGAGGATGAGGTCGACGCCGGCGGCGTGCGCCTGGCGGGCGCCCGGCGCGTCGTAGGCGGTGACCATCACCAGGGGATCGGACCCGTCTCGCACCTTGGACGAGCGGATGCCGGGAACGGTGTGCGTGCGCATGGGGGCACGTCCCTCCTTCTCCGTCCAGCGCCTGGATGGCTGCCGGCGGTGACGCCAAAATTAGCGGGATCGATAGCCTCAGCGCCATGCCGACGCCCGCGCATTCCTCGCCCGACCACGAGACGTGCGACTCGTGTGGCGCCCCCGCGGACGACGTCGCCCCCGTGCACCGCGTCTACGTCACGCCGGACGCGTGGAACCTGTCGGCCCCGGACGAGGCCGGCGAGGACAAGGTCGACGTGCTCGACGAGGTCGAGCGCTGGTGCTTCCCCTGCCGCAGCCAGTACCCCCACCAGCCGCTGGACGCCTGAGACGGGGCGCGACTCTGCCCCGCACGGGTCAGCCGCTGTCGTTGGGGGTGGGAGGGGGGATGGACGGCGTCGTCGTCGTGTTGCCCGGGTCGGTGGTCGTCGTGGTGTCGGGGTCGGTGGTCGTGGTCGTTCGACCCGGCCCACCACCGTTGCCGTTGCCGGGGATCGAGATGTCGGGTATCGACCAGTCCGGGCCACCGGGGCCACCCGGCATCGTGGTGGTCGCCTGTTCCTCGGGGGTGAGTAGCTCGCCCTCGTGGAGGGCCTCGCCGGCGGCGATCTGCTCGCGGCTGACCTCGACGAACTCGTCGTTCATGTTGGCCGTCGCCACCGCCATGAACTTCTGCCAGATCGTGGCCGGGAACGACCCACCGGTCGCGGTCCGGCCCTGGACGAGCATGCCGTCCTCGTTCATGGGCCACAGCTCGCGGCGGCCCGTGTCGGGGTTGACGTAGTCGTTGTTGGGATAGCCCATCCACACCACGGCGGTGAGCTTGGGCACGTAGCCGGCGAACCAGGCGTTGCGGTTCCGCTGCGATGTGCCCGTCTTGCCGGCGGCGGGCTTGCCGATGTCGGCGCCTTCGCCGGTGCCGCCGGGCTGGATCACGGTCTGCAGCGCGTGGGTGATGAGGTCGGCCTTGTCCGGGCTCATCACCGGGGTCTCGTTCACCTGGCGCTGGTAGAGCAGGGTCGTGTTGCCGTCCTGGTCGACCTGCTCGACCCGGGTGATGATGTCGGGCTGCCGGTAGACGCCGCGGTTGGCGAAGGTGGAGTAGACGCCGGCCATCTCGAGCGGCGTGGCGTTGACCGTGCCCAGCACCATGGCGGGGCTGGTGTTGTCCTCGGGGATGTCGCCCCCCATCACCCCCATGCGCTCGGCCAGCTCGGCCACCTTCTGCGCCCCCTCGGGGACGGACCTGCCGTTGCCGTCGGGGTCGACCAGGTCGAGGCCGAGGTCGACCATCAGCTGGGCGTAGGCCGTGTTGGACGACTGGTTGGTGGCCCGGATCAGGTCCATCACCCCGGCGTCGCTCTCGGAGTAGTTGCTGACCTTCCACGGGTTGCCGTCGTTGTCGCGCAGCTCTTCCTGGGGGAACTCCACCGTGCCCTGGGCGTTGTAGCGCGACTCGAGCGAGTAGCCCTCCAGAAGGGCCTCGGCGAGCACGAGGGGCTTGAAGGTCGACCCGGGCTCGCGCGCCTGGAGCGCGTAGTTGAGCTGGAACTCGCCGCCGGGGGCGTACCGGTGGCGGCTGCCGACCATGGCCCGGACCAGGCCCTGGTCGTCGACGGCCACGAGCGCGGCCTCGGGGTCGCCCTCCCACTCGGGGGTGGCCGGGTCGTCCTCCTCGGCGAGGGTCGACGTCACCGCCTGCCACGCGGCCCGCTGCAGGTCGTAGTTGAGCGACGTGTAGACGCGGAGCCCGCCGCTGGTGATGACCTCGTCGGTGAAGCGGTCGGGGTCGATGCGCTTGAGCTCGGCGGTGATGTAGGGCGGCAGGTAGTCGGTGCCCATGTAGTCGCTGTAGTCGTCGGCCGGTCCACCCCGGAGCGTCTCCGTGAGCGTCACGCTCGAGTAGGGACGCACCCACGGGTCGGCCACCGGCTGGGCGGCCGCCGCGTCGACCTCGTCGCCGGGTGAGGTAGCCCTCCTCCTGCATGGCGACCAGCGCCGTCTGGCGGCGGCGGGTGGCCTCTTCCGGATGCCGGCTGGGCTCGGCCAGGGCCGGGGCACGGATGACGCCGGCCAGCAGCGCCGCCTGGCCAGGATCGGTGATCGCGCGCACGTCGATGCCGAAGTAGGCCTCGCTGGCGGCGGCCACGCCGTAGGCGCCCCGCCCGAAGAAGATCGTGTTGAGGTAGCCCTCGAGGATCTCCTCCTTGGACATCTGCTGCTCGAGCTTGATGCTGAGGACGGCCTCTTTGATCTTGCGGGTGACGGCCTGTTCGGTCGTCAGCTCGAAGGCGTTCTTGACGTACTGCTGGGTGATGGTCGAGCCGCCCTGGGAG
Organism: uncultured Acidimicrobiales bacterium; assembly: GCA_963735395.1. GTDB lineage: Bacteria > Actinomycetota > Acidimicrobiia > Acidimicrobiales > VFJN01 > ZC4RG19. The sequence continues at coordinate 715,397 of CAVTKV010000009.1, forward strand.
ACGCTGCCGCCCTTGACGTTCTGGAACATCGCCCGGGCGATGCCGACCGGGTTGACGCCGTCGTGCTCGAAGAAGTTGCGGTCCTCCATGGCGATGACCGCCTCGACCACCACGTCGGGTACGTCGTCGAGCGCCACGTTCGTGCGGTTCTCGTCGGCCTGGAGCCGCGTCATCGCATTGTCGGCGGTGCACGAGTTCTCGGCGACGTCGGCGGCGCAGATGTAGGACGACTGGGCGAGCTCGTCGAGCTCGGGCAGCTCGGTCTGCGCCACGACCACGCCGACGCCCGCCAGCAGGGCGAGCATGGCCAGGCCGATCAGGAAGAGGGGGCGACGCCAGCGCCAGATGATGCTGCGCTTGCGGCCGCCGTCGCGCCGACGGCCGAACCAGCTGCGGCCGGACGAGCCGGCGTCGTCGGGACCGCGTCCACCACGACCAGGACCGGCCGGCCCGCCCGGGCCGCGGCCACCCGGGCCTCGGCCCCCCGGACCCTGGCCACCACCACCGCCACGACCACCGCCGCGACCGTCTCCCCGGCCACCGGGCGGTCGACCGCCGGGCGTGCCACCACCGGGACGGGGGCGGGGCACGTCGCTGCGCCTGTCGATGTCGCCGCCGGGCCCCCACGGGTCACCGGCCGGGCGCCAGAGATCGTCGTCAGGACGCCGGACAGGACGGGCGCCCGGGGACCCATCGCCGGGACCGGGCCAGGGGGTCGACGATCGGGCACCGTCTGACGGTGCTCGGCGCACGCGAGGGCGCGCATCGCTTGAACGGGTCACGCGGGTCGGTCCAGCCATCCGAGGCCGAAAGACTACCGCCCGACCGCCGGCCGGCAACGGCGGACGACATCGGGTCACTCGCACGGCGCGGCCCGCACCAGGTCAGAGCGTGGCTACACGCCGACATCCGCGGGCGCGACCGTCGCTCCGGCGGACGAAACCGCGGCGAGAGCTCCGATGACCGTCAGGTTCCGCCGACGTGGAACACGCGCGTGAGGTGGTTCCACGCGCAGCCCGGGCACACCTCGACGACGTAGCAGGCGACCTGGACGCTCCCCCGGGCCAGCTTGGCCATCTCGCGGGCGGTGGTGACGCAGCGACCGCCCGCGGGCAGCCGCGGGCCGAACGCATAGGTGACGAGCGTGAGCGGCTCTTCCTCGCAGATGGGGCAGGGCTCGTCGGTGGCCGTGCCGGCGCCGGCGGCCGCCCGGCGCAGCTCGGGGTGGGCGTCGCACACGTCGAGGCGCGACAGGCGGCCCTTGCGGTACTCGCGCACGACCGCCTGGCGGGTCAGTCGGTAGTCGACGACGCCTCCGGCGCCGTTCGGCCCACGGATCGCCTCCGGCCGGAAGCTCATGGCCAGCGAGGGTAGCGGCGCGCCCGCCCTCCTGCCCTCCGACGGCCCTCGCACCCCGCCGGCAGCCCGCCGCGCGTCCCGGTGTGACCGACGTTCGGGTGACGGGAGGTTGACGTCCGGGCAAACTCTCGGCACAATGCCATCGATATATCGAGCCGATATGAAGTACCGATATGGTGCCTCGCTATGAAGCTCGCCATGACTTCCGCCCTCCCCTTCCGGCACGACACCTGATCGGCCCGTGATGATCGACCTCGCCGTCCTCGGCCTCCTCGAAGAGAACGACCTCCACGGCTACGAGCTGCGCAAGCGCCTCGGCGACCTGCTCGGGCTGCGGCTGGCCGTCTCGTTCGGCTCGCTCTACCCCGCCCTCGGCCGGCTCGAGAAGGCCGACCTGGTCAAGGCCGTCACCAGTCGGCCCGTGCCGACCGGTCCCACCGCTCCCATGAGCGGGTCGCTGGTCGGCGAGCTGGCGGCTTTCCGGTCCCAGCGCCGCGCCGCCGGCGGCAGCGGGCGCGGCACGCGGGGCAAGAAGGTGTACGGCATCACCGACGCCGGCCGGCAACGGCTGGTCGAGATGCTGTCCGACCCCGACGTGTCCGACGACCGCGACTTCCCCGTGCGGGTCGCCTTCTGCCACAACCTCTCCCCCGCCCAGCGCCTGGACCTGTTCGAGCGTCGGCGGGCCGAGCTGGTGCGCCGCGCCGACCACCGACGCGGCGGCTCACCCGGCTCCGACAGCCGGGTCAACACCTACCTGCGCTCGCTGCTCGAGCGCGACACCGCCGTCCTCGAGGCCGACATGGCCTGGCTCGACCGCCTCATCGCGACGGAGTCGGCGACGACGACAGACAACAACGACAAACGAGTCGGCGACGACGACAGACAACAACGAGTCGGCGACGACGACAGCCGAACCGGAGATCTCCACCCCCTAGGTCGACGCAGGTCGACACAGCCGAACACGACCCCTGCGGTCGCGCCGAACGGAGGACACACCCCATGAGCACCATTCGCCTTGCCATCGCCGGTGTGGGCAACTGCGCCAGCTCACTCATCCAGGGCATCGAGTACTACAAGGACGCCGATCCCACCGAGGACGTGCCGGGCCTGATGCACGTCGACCTCGGCGGCTACCACGTCCGCGACATCGAGGTCGTGACCGCGTTCGACGTCGACGCCGACAAGGTGGGCATCGACGTGGCCAAGGCCATCCACGCCGGGCCCAACAACACGATCCGCTTCGCGGACGTGCCCGACCTGGGCGTCTCCGTGCTGCGCGCCCCCACGCTCGACGGTTTCGGCGAGTTCTACACGCAGGAGTGCGAGGAGTCGCCGGCCGAGCCCGTCGACGTCGCCCAGGCGCTGCGCGACGCGCAGGCCGACGTGCTGGTGTCGTACCTGCCCGTCGGGTCCGAGCAGGCGCAGAAGCACTACGCCCAGGCCTGCCTCGACGCCGGCGTGGCCTTCGTCAACGCCATCCCGGTGTTCATCGCCTCCGACCCGGAGTGGGCGGCCAAGTTCACCGAGGCCGGCGTGCCCATCGTGGGCGACGACATCAAGTCCCAGGTCGGCGCCACCATCGTGCACCGCACCCTCGCCCGCCTGTTCGAGGACCGCGGTACGACGATCGACCACACGTACCAGCTCAACTTCGGCGGGAACATGGACTTCATGAACATGCTCGAGCGCAAGCGGCTGAAGTCGAAGAAGGTGTCGAAGACGCAGTCGGTCACCAGCCAGATCGAGACCGGCATCAGCGACCGCGACGTGCACATCGGCCCGTCCGACCACGTGCCGTGGCTCGAGGACCGCAAGTGGGCCTTCATCCGGCTCGAGGGCCGCAACTTCGGCGACGTGCCCCTGACGGTCGAGCTCAAGCTCGAGGTGCACGACTCGCCCAACTCGGCCGGGGTCATCATCGACGCCGTCCGCTGCGCCAAGCTCGCCCAGGACCGCGGCATCGGCGGCCCGGTCGACCCGGCCTGCCAGTACTTCATGAAGTCGCCCCCCACCCAGGTCCACGACGACGTGGCCCGCGACACGCTCGACGCCTTCATCGCGGGCACCTGAGGCCGAGCCGAACAGTCACCGTCGCGCCGCAACGACGCGGCGACCACACGGCCCCGCAGCCCGGCATCGGCGCCGGCTGCGGGGTCGTGGCGCGCTCGTGAGAGCGTGCGCGGGTACGTCACGTCGGCGCGACGTGCGGTCGCCGCGTTGCCGGTCGGCCGGCTGTGGAGCTGGTGGTGCCACGCCAAATTCCCACGCGTCGGCTGCGGCGAGCGCCCTATCCGCTCGGCCTCCTACCACGCGACATCCGGCCCGCGTGTCCGGTCCGAACACCGGACATGCGAGTCGACCTCGATCGTTACGCAGGCACCGCCGGACGGCTCGACGTCGCCGGCGTCGACTTCGGCGCCTTTCGCGCCCGGCCCCTCGACCCCGCGTCGCTGCGCTGCCTCCGCTACATGCACGACGTCGAGCACCACACGATCTGCTATCTGCGGGACCTGCTGGTCACCCCCGCGCACCGCGATCCCCGCGTCACCACCTTCCTCACGCTGTGGAGCTACGAGGAGATGTGGCATGGCGAGGCCCTCGGGCAGGTGCTCGCCGCCCATGGCGAGCCGGCCGGCCCGCCCCGCATCGCCGACATGCGTGGCGCGCTGGGCCTGCGGGACCGCCTGGCCCCCACCCTGCACGCCCTGGGATCGGCCGTCGCGGGACGGGCCTTCGGTGCGCTCCACATGACGTGGGGCGCGGTCAACGAGTGGACCACCCAGGCCGGATACGCCCGCCTGATCGACAGGGCCCAGCACCCGGTGCTGACCGACCTGCTCAGCCGCATCATGCGTCAGGAGGGCCGGCACATCGCCTTCTACGCCAGCGAGGCCGACCGGCGTCTCGACGCCCAACGCCGGGCACAGCGGCTCGTTCGCCGCGCCCTCCGCCACCTGTGGCGTCCGGTGGGCGCGGGGGTGATGCCCGCGTCCGAGGTCGCCTTCATGGTGCGGACGCTGTTCGGGGGTGAGGACGGTGCGGCCGCGGCCCGGCGCATCGACGGACGCATCGACCGCCTGCCGGGCCTGAACGGCCTGGAGCTGGTGGCTGGTGCCGTCCGTCGCTACGGCCCGGGAACGCCCGACCCGCGGCGCGAGGTCACGCCCGCGGGTCGGCTCGCAGCGTGAGCACCGCCATGTCGTCGGCGGGATCGTCGTCGACGAAGCCGAGCGCCTCCGCCTCGATGAGACTGGCCAGGTCGGCGGCTGACAGCCCCTTGCCCTGGTAGAGCGCCTTGACGATGCCCTCCTCGCCGAACACCCGGCGCCCGGACCGCCGGTCGGACAGCCCGTCCGTGTAGCAGACCAGCGACTCGCCGGGGTCGAGGTGCACGACGGTGTCGGATAGCGACAGCGCGTCGGTGACGCCCAGCAACGTGCCCGGGACACCCACAGGCACGACCCCACCGGCGGTCCGGCGGACGAGCGGCAGCGGGTGGCCGCCGGAGCACAGGATGATGTCGACCCCCCACGGCGACGGCTGCACGGCGCCCACCAGCACGGTGCAGAACCGGGGGCTGACAGGCAACCGGTCGTCGTCGACGTCGTCGCGCTCGGCGGCGCTGCGCAGCAGCATCTCGTTGAGGCGGGTGAGCACGGCCGACGGCATCACGCCGGCCATGGCCGCCGCCCGGATGGTGTGGCGCACGAGCCCGGTGGTCGCCGCCGCCTCGACACCGTGCCCGCACACGTCGCCGACGGCGATCATCCACCAGTTCGCGTCGGCCTGGAACGCGTCGTAGAAGTCGCCGCCCACGTCCAGGCCATGGCCGGCGGCGCGGTAGCGGGCGCCCAACTCGATGCCGGGGATGGCGGGCAGGCTGCCCGGCAGCAAGCTGTCCTGCAGTGCCCGCGCCACGACGGACTGCTCGTGGAACAGACGGGCGTTGTCGACGATGACGCCCGCGCGCGAGGCGACCGCCTTGGCCAGCTCGATCTCGGCGTGGCTGAACGAACGGCCCGGACGGTCGCCGAAGCCGATCGCGCCCAACAGCCGGCCTCTGGCCTGCAGGGGGAAGATCGCCACCGCGTCGACGCCCACCGCGTCGATGGCGGCTCGATCGTCGGGGTCGTCGAAGAGCGGCTCGAACATGTCCGCGGCGCGCGACCCCCGAATCAGCGGTCGCCCGGCGGCCAACGCGTCGCCCAGCTCCGGGACCGCACCGACGTCGCGAGGGATGCGCTCCACCAGGCGGCTCAGATGCTCGGCCTGGCCGGGGTCGACGTGGGCGGCGCCCACCGTCGGCCGGGGGTTGGCCGGCGACACGAGCAGGCGCACGACGCACCAGTCGGCGATGCGAGGCACGGTCAGGCCCGTCAGCTGGCTGAGCGCGGTCTCGATCTGCAGGCTGGACGACAACGTGGCGCTGAGCGCGTCGAGGAAGCCCAGGTGCTCCTGTGCCCGCTCGGCCGCGTCCGCCAGCCGCGCCCTGTCGAGGGCGAGGGCACAGTGGGCGGCGACGTCCTGGAGGAAGTCGCGGTCGACCTCGTCGAGGGCCCGCTCCTCCGCGAAGCCGACGCCCATCGACCCGAACGGGCGGCCCTGCGCGTCCTTCAGGGGCACGACCACGAACGCGGGATCGAAGTTGATGCGCAGGCTGTCGAGGTCGGGGTAGCGGTCCCGGCGTTCGGCCTCGGAGCCGACGACCACGGTCTCCCCGGTGCGGATCACCTCGGACGCCGGCAGCGGCGACGTCAGCGGGATGCGACCGAACCGCTCCTCCAACGTGCCTGGGGGCAGGCCGGCTGAACCGGCCACGATCAGCTCGTCACCAGCCTCGGACAGCACGTGCAACGTGGCGGTGCTCCCCCGGAGGAGCGCGACGCCCTCGTCGAGCATGGCCCGCACGATCTCGTCCGGCCGGCGCAGGCGGTTGAACCCCTCGACCAACCGGGCCATCCGCGCGGTGGTCCCCGACAACGGGGCGGCGTCCACCGCGGACGCGTCCTCGCGCTCCGACCCGCTCGTGGGGTCGACGCCCACCGGTGGCCGTGGCCCCGTGACTGCGCGTGGCATTTCGGACGACATGGCCGGCAGAAGTCTTGCACCCTACGCACCGCTCCGCAGCCGCCGTCGTGGCGCTCGCGCGCATGATGCTCGTGCGACCACCTACCGGCACGCCCGCCGGGAGCGCGCCAGACTGGCCGCATGGCTTGGACCCGCTTCTCGCTCGCCGGCGCAGCAGGCGCCACACTCGCTGCCGACGCTGTGCGCTATGGCCCCGGACTGCCCACCGAGAGCGAGCTCAAGCTGCTCGGCCACGTCGAGGGTCGGCGCATCCTCGAGCTCGGCTGCGGCGCCGGTGCGGGCGCCGTGGCCCTGGCCAAGGCCGGTGCCCGGGTCGTGGCCGTCGACGACCAGGCCGGCAACCTGGGCGAGACCCGCGAGCGGGCCCAGCGCGAGGGCGTGCGGGTCGAGACCCACCACGGCCCGCTCGCCGAGCTGGCCTTCGTGCGGGCCGACACCATCGATGCCGCGGTGTCGACCTACGGGCTGGCCACGGTCGACGACCTCGACCGGGTCTTCCGCCAGGTGCACCGGGTGCTGCGCACCGACCGGCCGTTCGTGTTCTCGCTCCCCCACCCCGCGTTCGTGATGCTCGACCCGGCGGGCGGCGAGCCGGTGCTGCGTCGCCCGTGGTGGGACACCACCCCCGTGACGTGGTCGGTGGCCGACAGCCGCGGCGAGCCAGACCGAGTCATCACGCTGAGCGGCTTGTTCGCCAGCCTGAACCGGGCGGGCTTCGGTGTCGACACGCTGCTCGAGCCCCAGGCCGACCGGTCGACCGCGGGTGACGCCTGGTCGGAGGCGATGCGCTGGGTGCCCCCCACGCTCATCGTGCGCGCCCGCAAGCTGGGGAACTGACCGGGCGGACCGGGCGCGGCCCGGAGAAATCGCGAGAACGGCGTCACGATCGCCGGTTCCGCCGCTCCCTACCGGTGATGAGTGGCGACGCAGCATCGATCGGGCGCTCCTCCCCGCGCGCCCGGGACCGAGTCCGGACGCCTCTCGTCCCGTGGCGTCACGCCGGCGGCCCTGCCGGTGCCTCCCGGCGCCGCGGGCGCGGTTCACCGGGTGTGCCCCAGCGCATCCGGTGACATCCCGGCCGGTCGTCTTCCACGGTGGGAGGAGGGCGACCGGCTCGGGACCTGGCACGGCCGTGGCCGGCGACCCTCACCGACGCAACTGTCGGCGCCTCGGCCGCAGGGGTGACGGCGGATCGGGTCAGTTCGACGACGACTGGCGGTCGGCCCACCAGGCGAGCACGCGGCGCTCCGCCTCGGCCTCGCTGAGGGGGCCCTCGTCGAGGCGGGCCTCGAGCAGCATCGACAGCGCCTCGCCCACGTGGCGGCCCGGCCCGACGCCCAACAGCTCCATCACCCGGTTGCCGTCGATGTCGGGCCGGATGGCGCCCAGCTCCTCGCGCTCGCGCAGCTCGGCGATGCGGGACTCGAGCGCGTCCATGCGGGCCGCGAGCATGCGGGCCCTGCGCTCGTTGCGGGTGGTGCAGTCGCACCGGGTGAGCTCGTTCAGGTCGTCGAGCAGCGGGCCGGCGTCGCGGGCGTACCGGCGCACGGCCGAGTCGCTCCACACGTCGTCGCGGTAGCCGTGGAACCGCAGGTGCAGGAACACCAGCCGCTGCACGTCGTCGACCACGTCGTTCGAGAAGCGCAGCGCCCGCAGCCGGTCGCGCGCCATGCGGGCCCCCACGACCTCGTGGTGGTGGAAGCTCACGCCCTTGGGCCCGATGGAGCGGGTCTTGGGCTTGCCGACGTCGTGCAGCAGCGCGGCCAGCCGCACGACCAGCCGGGGAGACGTCTTGGCCACCACCGCGATCGTGTGGCCGAGCACGTCCTTGTGCCGGTGGATCGGGTCCTGTTCCAGGCGCATGGCTCGCAGCTCGGGCATGAACTCGTCGGCCAGGTCGGTGTCGGCCAGGAACCACAGGCCGGCGCTGGGGTCGTCGACCACCATCAGCTTGGACAGCTCGTCGCGGACCCGCTCGGCCGACACGATCTCGAGCCGCGACCGCATGGCCCGCACGGCCTCGACCAGTGCCGGATCGGGGGTCAAGCCGTAGCCGGCGACGAAGCGGGCCGCCCGCAGCATGCGCAGCGGGTCGTCGGAGAAGGCCACCTCGGGCGCCAGCGGCGTGCGGAGCACGCCAGCCCCCAGGTCGGCCACGCCGCCGTACGGGTCGATCAGCTCGACGTCGGGCAGGCGCAGCGCCATGGCGTTGACGGTGAAGTCGCGACGCGCCAGGTCGTCGGCCACGTCGTCCGCGTAGACCACGTGCGGCTTGCGCGAGTCCTCTCGGTAGGCCTCGGCCCGGTGGGTGGTGATCTCGAAGATCGTGTCGCCCTTGCGGGCGCCGATGGTGCCGAAGGCCTGCCCCTGGGTCCACACCGAGTCGGCCCACTCGGCCAGCAGTGCCATGCTCCGCTCGGGGCGGGCGTCGGTGGTGAGGTCGAGGTCGGCCCCGGGTGCCACCCGGCCGAGCACCAGGTCGCGCACGATGCCGCCCACCAGGTAGATGCTGTGCCCGGCCGCGGTGAAGCGGTCGGCGAGCGGCCGGACGTCGTCGAGGATCGGCTGCAGCCGCTCGGGGATCACGTGTGCGCAGGGTAGTGAGGTCGGGACGCAGGCCTGTAGTGCGTTCGGGCGCTGGGTCACGGCCTCGCGCGTCGGCTCGATGTCAGGTGCCCGACGACGGGATGCCCGCCATCGGCTCGGGCGTCACGGCCGGATCGAGCGGCACCAGGTTGGCCAGCACCAGGCGCAGGTCGCCCACCGACAGGTCGGTGGAGAACGACACGGCCGTGTCACCCGAGGTGACGACCCCCCAGCGGCTGCCGTCGTCCTCTTCGCCGACCGCACCCGTGTAGCCCGCCACCTCGAGCGGCTCACCCAGCGGCGCCGTGGCACACCCCGCGTCGAACACGTCGAGCCACAGGTACTCGGCGACGGGCTCGCTCAGGTCGGTGTAGTCGACGGTCACGCTGGAGCACCCACCCACCGGGTCGGGCGTCACGTAGGCGGCGGACAGCTCCCACCCCTCGGGGATGCCCGACAGCCCGAGGGGCGCCGGGCCGTCGAACGCGGCGACGTCCTGCTCGTTGACCCAGGGGGTCGCGTCGAGCTGATCGGGCGACGGTGCCTCGATCGACACGTCGCCGCCGAGGTCGCCCAGCTCGTAGGAGCTCTCGATGATCACGTCGCTGGTGGACACCTCGACGGTCACCTGGCGCGGCTCGTCACCGTCGCCCAGCGTGAGCTCGACCGCGACGTCGATGACGTCCATGTCCGGGCCGAGGTCGTTGACGAGTCGGGCCGGCACGCCGGCGTGCACGACCCGCCGGCCGTTGGCGTCCTCGCCGCCGTCGCGGTGGTCGACGGCGGCGTCGAGCCACTCGGGCAGCAGGTATGGCTCGAGCGCGCCGCCCGGCCAGTCCATCTCGGCCCATGGCCGCTCGGCGATCTGGTCGGGGTAGGCGGTGTCGCGCATCCACGACCGAGCCGCCATCTCGGACCCGAGGGAGATGCGCTCGGCGTAGAGGCCCTCGGGATCGTTGATCGTCTCGCGCACCGAGTCGGGCAGTGCCACCTGGCCGCTCAGCTCGGTCTCGACGACCATGTCGCTCGACCCGCCCGGCAGGCCGGAGCCGTCGATGCGGCTCGACCCCTCGTAGGAGAACGTGCCCGCCTCGTCGAGCACCCCGGCGGCGTGGGCGAAGACCTCTGCCGGGGAGGCGTCGGCGTCGAGCCCGCCCGCGTCGCTGGCCGTCGTGGCAGACGTGGCCCGCTCGGCGGGCCCGCCATCGCCGCCGGGCGACGACCCGCCGACCGCCACGACCAGGGCGACCACCAGAGCGGCACCGGCCACGACGCCGGCGACGGCCACCGCCACGCGAGCGCGGGACCGCGCGCCGGGTGGAGGTGGCGGCGGAGGGGCGCCCCATCCGGCGTGCGCCGGGCCGCTCGGCGCAGCGGGCCACGGCTGAGGCGGGAGTGGCGGCGGAGGCAGGTGGGCAGCCGGAGCGGGCGGTGGCGGTGGAGGTGGCGGCGGCGGAGGTGGCCCCGCGGGCGCGCCCCCTCCAGGTGGTTCGATGGTTGGCCAGTCCGGGTCGCCCACCGCAGCACTATCGCGCAGACCTGCGCTCGGATGACCTCCGTGCCTCAGACGTCGTCGCCGCCGGCGACGCCCCACCGCGGGGGGATGGTCGGACCGGCGCTGGGCCGCGAGCTCGCGTCGTCGGCCTCGGCCGCGGCCCGCCGGTGAGCCAGCTCGGCCGCCACGACGATGTCGCGGCCCGGGCCACCCCCGGACGGGGCCTCGACGTGGATGCGCTCGCCGACCAACGCCCCCAGCGCGGCCGCCGTCGAGTCGCGCAGCGCCTCGAGGTCGTAGCCGCCCTCCAGGAACACCAGCCGCCGCCCGGCCGGGACGAGGGTCACCAGCTCGGCGGTCAGGTCGGCGAAGTCGCCCGACGTGAGCCCCAGGTCTGTCAGCGGGTCGGCCCGGTGGCCGTCGAATCCGGCCGACAGCAGCAGCCACGTGGCCCCGACCTCGCCGACCAGGGGTGCGACGACATCGTCGATCGCGGCCCGGTACAGGTCGCCGGTCGCCCCCGCCGGCACGGGCACGTTCACCGTCCGGCCCCGGCCGTCGCCCAGGCCGGTCTCGAGCAGCGACCCCGTGCCCGGGTAGAGCGGGTGCTGGTGGAACGACACGTAGGCGACGCGGGGATCGTCGTAGAACGTGTCCTGCGTGCCGTTGCCGTGGTGGGCGTCGTAGTCGACGACGACCACCTGCTCTCCCCGGTCGGCCAGGGCGGCTGCCGCCACCGCCACGTTGTTGAACAGGCAGAACCCCATGGCGTGCGACGGCAGGGCGTGGTGGCCAGGTGGACGGACCGCGCAGAAGGCGGCGTCAGCCTCGCCGGCCTCGAGCCGCTCGATGGCGCTGAGGCCGGCACCCGCCGCCAGCAGCGCCGCCTCCCACGAGGCGGGCACGGCCGGGGTGTCGGCGTCGAGGTGCCCGCCGCCGGTGAGGCAGAAGCGCTCGAGCGCGGCGATGTAGGTGGGCGTGTGCACGCGCTCGAGATCGGGCGCCGTCGCCGGTGACGGGGCCACCGGCACCAGCTCGCTGTCGAGGCCCGATCGGCGCGCCCCCTCCTCGACCGCCACCAGCCGCTGCGGCCGCTCCGGATGCCCCAGCCCGGTGTCGTGATCGAGGAAGTGGGGATGGGTGACGAACAACACAGACATGTGTCACTGACGCTAACGGGACCTTCCCGGGACGCGCCCGCCCGGTGTCGCGTCGGCCCGGCACGGAGCCGGGGCGCGGGTTGCCTACTCTCGTAGCCATGACCCAGGCCGCCGCCCGCAGCGCCGGTGCCTCTCCCCGAGCGCGGCGCGCCCCCAGCCGGGCGAACACCGAGGCGGCTCACCAGGGTCGGTGTCCGTGAGCGCGGTGCGCGCCACCAGCGGCTCGCGGCTGCGCGTCCGCCCCTGGCAGGCCGATGCCCGCATCGCCCACGTCGCCCCCGCGGCCGACTTCCTGGGCCCGCTCACGCCGGCCGACGTCCAACACGCGGTCACCCGCCTGCGCGACCAGGGGTACCGCTCGGTGATCACGGCCGCGCTGCACCGCGCCGACCGCCGGCCGTTCCTCGATGCCGGCTTCGTCGAGACCCAGCGGCTGCACCTGCTGCTGCACTCCCTCGACGACCTGGCACCGTCGCCCGCCGTGCCCGGCGTCGACCTGCGACGCGGGCGCCGACGGGACCACGCCGAGGCGCTCGTCGTCGACCGAGCGGCCTTCTCCCCCTTCTGGCGGCTCGACGGCGCCGGCCTCGACGAAGCGCTCACCGCCACCACGTCGGTGCACTTCCAGGTCGCCCGCGACGAGTCCGGCGTGGTCGGCTACGCCGTGTGCGGTCGAGCCGGCCACCGCGGCTACGTGCAGCGGCTGGCGGTCGCGCCGTCCGCCCAGGGGAGGGGCGTCGGCGCGGCCATGCTGGTCGACGGGCTCCGCTGGCTGCGCCGTTGGGGCGCGCGCGACGCACTGGTCAACACGCAAGAGGACAACGACACGTCGCTGCGGCTGTACCAGCGGTCGGGCTTCGTGCTGCAGCCCGATGGCCTGGCGGTGCTGCAGCTCACGTTGGATGGAGCCCCCTCCGCGCACCCCGCGGGCCGCATCCGCGGCGTCGTGCCCGTGTCCGCTCGGGTGGAGGGCGACGGGTGAGCATGAGGGCCTCGGCGGACGGATCGGGGCGGCCGCACGGGCTCGGCCGGGCCGGCCGGCTGGTGGTCGCCCTGGGCCTCGCGCTGCTCGTGCTCGTCGGCAGGTCCGGCGAGTCGACGCATGCCGCCGGCGCGTCCCCGACCGCGGGGCCGGTCCAGCCGTCGACCGCGACCGTCGAGCTGGTCGGCCAGCCCACATGGGTGCGGCCCGGCGAGCCCTTCGACGTGCGGGTGCAGGTGACCGGCGAGCCGGCCGGCGCCACGCTCGACATGGTGGTCCACGAGCGCCGTCGAGTCCCGCAGCGAGTTCCGGCGCACGCTCGAGGGGGGCGATCTGGGCGGCACCGAACAGCAGGTGGATCCGCAACAGGTGGCCGCGCTGCCCGCCGGGCCGGGCGGGGCGGTGACCATCGGCTTCACGCCGGGCGACTCGGGCCCCGGTGGGGCGGGCCGCGGCGTCTACCCCGTCGAGGTGCGCCTGCGCTCGGCCGACGACGACACCGTCGCCAGCCTCGTCACCTACCTGTCGTTCCTCACGGCCGAGACGCCCGAGTTCCCGCCGCTCGACGTGGCGGTGCTGGTCGACGTGGCCGCCGAGCCGGCGCTGCAACCCGACGGGTCCACGACGCTGCCCCCCGATGCGCTCGACCGGGCGGGCGAGCGCATCCAGGTGCTGCAGAAGACCGCCGATGTGCAGCTCACCCTCGCACCGCGGCCCGAGACCCTGGAGGGCCTCGTGCACGGCGGGCCGCCCGCGGCCGCCGCGGTCGAGCAGCTCCGCGAGCTGGCCACCGGAGTCCCGGTGTTCGCCCGACCGTTCGTCGACGTCGACCTCGCCGCCCTGCAGCGCGCCGGCCTGATCTCCGAGGCGAACGCCCAGGCCGACGGCGGCGCCAACGTGGTGCGCAGCCGGCTGGCCGTCGAGCCCACGGGCGGCATGTGGCTGTCGGGCCCCACCCTCGGTGCCGAGGCGGCTCGTCTGGCCGTCGATCTGGGCATCGACCGCGCCGTCGTCCCCCCGTCCGCCGTCGACGACGGGTCGGACGACGACGACGAGTCGCCCCCGGCGGTGCCGGCCGCGCCGGTGCGGCTGGGCGACGACGGCCCGCTGGCCATGGTGACCGACTCGGCGCTGGCCGCCCACCTCACCGGCGACGACGGCATGGTGGCGGCACACCGGTTCGTCGCCGAGCTGGCCATCACCTGGCTCGAAGCGCCGTCGATCCCCCGGGCAGTGGTCGTCCACATACCGCCCGACGCCGACATCGACCCCGACGTGGTGGCCGTGGCGCTGGGTGCGCTGTCGGACGGGCAGGCCGTGCGGGCCGTGCCGGTCGACCAGATCTTCCAGGAGGTGCCGCCGCTCGAGGACGGCCCCACCACCGTGTCCCTCGCCCCGCACGATGTCACCGACGACCTCGGCTCCCTCGCCCCGGCCCTGCAGTCGGCCCGCGACCGGGTGGCCGGGGTGGGGGCCGTGCTCGGCGACCCCGGCGTCACCACCTCGCTGGAGCAGGCGCTGCTCGTCAGCACCGGCACCGACACCCCCGACGACGAGCGGGCCGCCTACGTCGAGAGGGCCAACGTCGAGCTCAGCTCGGTCTCGGGGGCCGTGACCCTGCCCGACGAGTTCCGCATCACCCTCACGTCGCGGTCGAGCACCATCCCGGTCACGCTTGACCAACCTGTCCGAGCAGGACCTGCGCGTGCGGGTCCAGCTCGACAGCGACCAACTCGAGTTCCCCGACGGGAAGGAGCTGACCCAGGTCCTCGCGCCAGGCACCACCAGGCTCGAGGTGCCGGTGCGCGCCCGGACGTCGGGCGCCTTCACGCTGGTCGTCACCGTGACGAGCCCAGACGGCACGATCGTGCTCGACACGTCGACGTTCGACGTGCGCTCGACCGCCATCTCCGGGGTCGGCATCGTGCTGTCGATCGGCGCCTGCCTGTTCCTCGCCATCTGGTGGGCCAGGCACTGGCGCAGCGCCCGGCGCTCGCGCCACCTCGTGCCGGCGGGCGCGACGCCCGACGCCGGGGGCGGGTACGAGAGCACGGGCGGGTCGGGGGCCTGGCCGCGCACCGGTGCCGACGCGGCCGCCGGGCCCGCGACACCGACCGCGCCACCCGCCGCTGCGGGCGACGCGCCCTATAGGCCCGCCCACATGGCCCGACCCCGGACCCGCAGCAGCTGACGCCCCGACCCGTCGACCCGGCCCCGGCGCCGGCGGGGCCCGCCGGTCGTACGTGGGACGATGGCGGCGGTGCGCTAGTGGGTCGCCGGCCATGCCAGTCCGCATCGTCACCGACTCGTCCGCCGACCTCCCCGCTGACGAGGTCGAACGGCTGGGGGTCGAGGTCGTACCGCTGTCGATCCGCTTCGGCACCGACGAGTACACCGACGGCGTCGACCTCTCGGTCGCCCAGTTCTACGACAAGCTCGCCTCGTCGGCCGACCTGCCCGAGACGGCAGCACCCGCGCCCGGCGCCTTCGAGGCCGCGTTCCGCCGCCAGGCCCAGGCGGGTGCCGACGCCGTCGTGTGCATCAACCTGTCGTCGGGCCTGTCGGCCACCATCCAGTCCGCCCAGAACGCGGCCAAGGGCGCCGAGGACCTGGACGTGCGGGTGGTCGACTCGCACTCCATCACCTCGGGCCTGGGCACGCAGGTGACCCTGGCCGCCGAGGCCGCGGCGGCGGGTGCCGGCGCCGACGAGATCGTGGCCCTCGTCGAGGGTCTGGTCGGGCGCACGCACGTGTTCGGCGCGCTCGACACGCTCGACAACCTCAAGAAGGGCGGCCGCATCGGCGGCGCCCAGGCGCTGCTCGGCTCGTTGCTGTCGATCAAGCCGCTGCTCGACATCTCGTCGGGCGAGGTGGCCGAGGCCGGCAAGGCCCGGACCCGGCGCAAGGCGCTCGAGTGGCTGCGCGACCGGGTCTTCGCCCTGCCCGCCGTCGAGCACCTGTGCATCGCCCATGGCATGGCGCCCGACCTCGACGACATGCTGGCCCTGCTCGCGCCGCGCTACCCCGCCGACCAGGTTCGCATCACCACCATCGGCCCCACGATCGGCACCCACGGTGGACCCCGAGTGATGGGACTGACGTGGCTCGACCCGGCCTGAGAGCGTCCGCGCAGAGCTCGCGGCATCCTGGCGCGCCCTCGCCGTGCTCCCCGCTCGTGCAGCTTCGCCACGGACGGCCTCGCCTGTCGGGTCGGCCTCTGATTACCCCGAGGAATCGGCGTCGCTGACCCCGCGTCAGGGACCTCGGTTGGCTACGGTGGGCTCACAGTGGCAGTGACGCCTCCCTCCTCCGGCCCGTCGCAAGCCGCCGGCGTCTCTGCCGGCGCGCTTCTGGGCGCGCGCTACCGCCTCGACGAGCTGCTTGCGTCCGGGGGCATGGCACAGGTGTGGCTGGGCACCGACGAGGTCCTGCGGCGCGCCATCGCCGTCAAGATCCTGCACCAGCACCTGGCCGCCGACGAGACGTTCGTCACCCGGTTCCGCCACGAGGCCATCGCGGTCGCCCGCCTGTCGCACCCGTCCATCGTCAACGTGTACGACACATGCAGCGACGACGGCGTCGAGGCCATCGTCATGGAGCTGGTGCGGGGCCAGACGCTGCGCCAGCGGCTCGACGACGGCCCGGTCGACCCGTGGGTCGCCGCCAACATCGCGGCGCAGGTGGCCGGGGCCCTGTCGGTGGCGCACGCCGCGGGGCTGGTCCACCGCGACATCAAGCCCGCCAACATCCTGCTTTCCGAGGACGGCCGGGTGAAGGTCGGCGACTTCGGCATCGCCAAGGCGGCCGAGTCGGCCGACCTCACGCAGGAGGGCTCGTTCCTCGGCACCGCCAAGTACCTGGCGCCCGAGCAGGTCGAGGCCAAGCCGGTCGACGGCCGCACCGACCTCTACAGCCTGGGTGTCGTGCTGTACGAGATGCTGTGCGGGCGGGTGCCGTTCGAGGCCGACTCGTCGTCGGGCACCGCGCTCGCCCGGCTGCACTCCGACCCGCAGCGCCCCCGCCTGGTCAAGGCCGGGGTGCCGCGTGAGCTCGAAGCCATCACGATGCGGCTGCTGGCCCGCGACCCGGCGGGCCGGTACCCCACGGCTACCGACGCCCGCGCCGCCCTGCTGGGCGCCGGCGCCGACGACCGGGCCACCTCGGGCGACGACACGATGGCCGAACCCGCGGGTCCCCCGCCGATGCCGCCCCCACCCGGCGTCGGCGCGCCTCCTGCGTCGGCCTCCCGCCAGCTGGGGCACACCGCCGTCGGGTACGTCCGCCACCCGCTTCGCCGACAGCGAGCGCCGCTGGCTCGTCCCCACCCTGCTGGTGGTGCTCGTGGCCGTGGCGCTCGGCGTCGCGGGCCTGCTGCTCCAGGGCTCGGGCGACGGTCTCTTCGGCGACGGCGGCGGGGAGGACCCCGCCACCGAGGAGCCCCAGGCGCCCGCCGACGAGCTCGTCGCCATCGCCACCTCCATCGACTTCGACCCCAGCGGCGACGGCAGCGAGCACCCGGAGGAAGCGCAGGGCGGCAACGCGTTCGACGGCGATGCGGCCACCTCGTGGTCGAGCGAGACCTACAGCTCGCCCGAGTGGGGAGGCCTCAAGCCCGGCGTCGGTCTCATCGTCGAGCTCCAGGAGCCGGGTGACCTTCGGGCGCTCGAGTTCGACACCCCGCTGTCGGGCTGGCAGGCCCAGGTGTTCGTCGCCGACGAGGCCGGCGACGATCTGGAGGACTGGGGCGAGCCGGTGGCGACGTTCGACACGAGCGACAGCGGCACCGCCCGCGTCGAGTTCGAGGCCCAGGGCGGCGCCGTGCTGCTGTGGTTCACCCGCGCCAGCGACGGTGGGCAGGTCACGGTCGACGAAGTCCGCGTCGAGCGCTGACCTACGCTCTCAGCCATCACGCCCACCGCCGACGATCACACGCTCGTGTCCGCCGCCCAGGCGGGCGACCGCGACGCGCTCGACGCCCTGTTGCGGCGCCACCACGATCGGCTGTGGCGGCTGTGCCGGCGGGTGGTGGGCAACGACGCCGACGCCCAGGACGCCCTCCAGGACGCGCTCGTCGCCATCGCCCGGGGCATCCGCAGCTTCGACGGACGGTCGGCCTTCGGTACCTGGTCGTACCGGGTCGCCACGAACGCCTGCCTCGACGAGCTGCGCCGGCGGCAGCGGCGGCCGATCCCCGGCGCCCTCGGCACCATCCCCGGCGACGGCGACCGCGACCGTGACATCCGCCCCGGCGGCCGGGCCGACCCGCTGGACCGCCTCGACGGGCAGGCTCCGGTCGGCGGCCGCTCCGCCAGCGCTGGCGACGGGGGCATCGAGGCGGTCGCCGACCGGCTCGACGTCGACGCCGCGCTCGCCCGGCTGCCCGACGACTTCCGCCTCGCGGTCGTCCTGCGCGACCTGTGCGACCTCGACTACGCCGAGATCGCCCGGGTGCTCGACATCCCCCTGGGCACCGTGCGGTCCCGCATCGCCCGGGGGCGCGCCCACCTGTCCGACGTGCTCGGGAACCCCGCCGCATCGTCCGATCGTCCAACCACCAGCCCATGACTCCCGACGACCCGCGCCACCAGCATCCCGACGACCCGGGGCAGGGCACGCCCGCGTCCCGGGACGACCTGGCCTCCGCGCTGCTCGACGGCCTGCTGACCGGCGACGAGGCTGCCGCGGCCCGACGTCGGCCCGACGTGGTGGCCCGGGCCGCCGAGATGGACGCGGCCCGTTCGGCCGTGCGCGCCGTGCCGTCACCCGACCCTGCCGCCCGCGACCGGGCGGTGGCGGCGGCGCTGGCGGCGTTCGACGACGAGGCCATCCCCGCCGGTGCGGGCGGCCCGCCGGCCGCAACAGCCTCGCCCTCCGGCGAACAGGGCGTGGCGGCAGATCTCGACGCCCGACGCCGGGCGCACGCCCGAGCCCGAGGCCGGGGCGCGCCCCGGTGGCTGGGCGCGGCGGCCGCGGTGGCGGCCGCGCTGGTGGGGGTGGCCGGCCTCGTCGCCGTCTCGTCCGACGGTGGCAGCGACGACGAGGCGTCCCAGTCGTCCGCGTCGTCGGACGAGCGCACCTCGTCGGGCGGCGCCGGGGACGACGCCGGCCAGTCGGCGGGCGACAGCGCCGAGGCGCCGTTGGCCGACGCCGAGGCCGGGTCCGGGGCAGACACCGATGCCGGGCGGAGCGCCTCGTACGAGGCCGGCGACCTGGGCGCCTTCCCGTCGGAGCAGGCCCTCCTCGACCGGGTCGACTCGCTGCTTGCCGCCGACGGCGACGGCGCCCAGGTGGCCCCGAACGCCACGTCGCCGCCGCCTGCAGACGTCGAGGCACTCGCGGCACTGTGCCCCGACGGTACGCCGCCCCCGTTGGACGACCCGGCATCTGCGGTGCGGCTGCACGGACGGGCCCTCGTCGACGGGCGTGACGTCGAGGTGTGGGTGGTCGACACCGTGGACGGCCGCCGCGTTCTGGCGCTCGACACGGCGTGCGCCGTCGTGGTCGACCGTCCGCTGGGCTGAGAGGCACCCCGGGCGGGCAGGCGGGCGCAAGTAGGCTTGCGTCCCATGGCGAACGCCACCTCAACTGGCCGATCAGGCCGGCTACCCGCACCGCCCGCACCGTCCCCATCAGAGCGTGACTGGCCCGCCCAGGCGGCCGACACGATCGAACGGGTCCTGGGTTCGGTGCGAGACAAGACCACGGGCCCGGCGCTCACAGGCGCCCGCGCGGTCGTCTACGGCACCTTCGCCGCGCTCGTCGGCACGGCCTGCCTGGTCGTGCTGATCATCGCCGCCGTGCGGCTGCTCAACAGCTACCTGCCCGACGCTGTCTTCGGCGAGAGCCACATGTGGGCCTCGTACCTCATCCTCGGTCTGGTGTTCGTCATCGCCGGCGGGGTGCTGTGGGGTCGCCGGCACGCGGCTCGGGAAGATCAACCTGCGTGACGATGTTGAGCACGTCGGAGTGCCATCGAGTGCGCTCGACGAACGCACGATCGAGACAGGACACCAACCCACGTGAGCGACAATCGCAAGCTCATCATCATCGGCTCGGGCCCCGCGGGTTTGACCGCGGCCGTGTACGGGGCGCGGGCCAACCTGGAGCCGCTGCTGCTCGAGGGTGAGCCATCGTCGACCAGCGACCAGCCGGGTGGGCAGCTGATGCTCACCACCGAGGTCGAGAACTTCCCCGGGTTCCCCGAGGGCATCATGGGCCCCGAGCTCATGATGCGGTTCCGCGAGCAGGCGGTGCGCTTCGGCACCGAGGTGCGCACCCAAAAGGTGTCGCGCGTCGACCTGTCGGCCCGCCCCTTCGGCGTGTGGGTCGGCGACCCCGACAAGGCCGAGCCCACCTACACAGCCGACGCCCTCATCATCTCCACCGGCGCCCAGTCGCTCATGCTCGGCATCGAGCGCGAGGGCGAGCTGATCGGGCACGGCGTGTCCACCTGCGCCACCTGCGACGGGTTCTTCTTCCGCGACCACGACATCGCCGTGGTCGGTGGCGGCGACTCGGCGCTCGAGGAGGCGATCTTCCTCACCAAGTTCGCTCGGTCGGTCACCCTGGTCCACCGGCGCGACGAGCTCCGCGCGTCGAAGATCATGCAGGAGCGGGCGTTTGCCAACGACAAGATCAGGTTCCTGTGGAACCACGTGGTCGAGTCCGTGTCGGGCGACGCCACGCTCAAGAGCGTCACGGTGCGCAACGTCGAGACCGACGAGACCAGCGAGCTGCCGGTCACCGGCTTGTTCGTAGCCATCGGCCACAAGCCCAACACCGACCTCTTCAAGGGCCAGCTCGAGATGGAGGAGTCCGGCTACCTGGTCACCGGCCTGGCGAGCGGCGCCAGCACCACCAACGTCGAGGGCGTGTTCGCCTGCGGCGACGTGCAGGACCACACCTACCGCCAGGCCGTCACCGCCGCCGGATCCGGCTGCCAGGCGGCCATCGACGCGGAACGCTGGCTCGAGGCGCAGCATGGCTGACCTGGGAACATCGGTGGTGCGCCGACTGTTCAAGTCACTAGTTCTGGTTTCACAAGAGTCCACGTAGCCAAGGAAGGTCACGACGACATGGCTGGAAACATCAACGCCCTCACGGACGCCACGTTCGACGAGACGATCGGCTCGTCCGCCGAGCCCGTCGTCGTCGACTTCTGGGCCGAGTGGTGCGGGCCTTGCAAGATGATCGCCCCGATCCTCGACGAGATCGCCAACGAGCACGCCGGCAAGCTCAGCGTGGCGAAGCTCAACGTCGACGAGAACCCTGATGTCGCCCGCCGGTTCGATGTCATGAGCATCCCCACGCTCATCGTCTTCAAGGACGGCAGCGCGCAGAAGCGGCTGGTCGGGGCCAAGGGTAAGGGTCAACTTCTGGCTGAGCTGGACGAGTTCTTGCCCTGATCTCAACGCACAGGCGTAATCCACAACCTGTGCGAAAGGTTGTGGACGACTCCACCCCAACTTGAGGAGCACCCATCCTCAGGTTGGGGTTTAGTCTTTTTCAGTGAACCTCCACTGATGGTGTACACCGCGGAGCATCACCGTGGTACGCCATGGACCCAGACGTGCACGCTGCGTAGCAGATCTCCCCATTCCCCCACCGCAGCGTGACAGATCTGTTCGGCGGGCGGGTCATCTCCCAGTTCCACAGCTTGTCCACCGCCGCTTGTACGACGGTGCCTTTGCTGCAAGATCAGGGCTCGCTGGTCGCCATCACCCGATAGATCCGCTCGAGGTCCTCGAGGTCGGCGAACTCGATCACGACGCGGCCGCGCTTGGGGCCCATGTTGATCTTCACGCGGGTGTCGAGCTGGTCCGCCAGCAACTCCTCGAGCTCGAGCAGACCGGGGGCGCGGAGCTTGGCACCGGGCGAGCCGCCCTCGGGCGGCGGCTAGCCGTCGCCCGAGCCGTTGCGCGCCCGGACCGCCTCTTCGGTGTCGCGCACCGTCAGCCCGTCGGCGACGATGCGGCGGGCCAGGGCTTCCTGGAACGCCCTGTCGGGCGTGCCCAGCAGCACCTTGGCGTGCCCGGCCGAGACCTGGCCGTCGGCCACCAGGCGCTGCACCTGCGGGGGCAGCTGGAAGAGGCGGAGCAGGTTCGCGACGGCGGAGCGGCTCTTCCCCACCCGATGGGCGACCGCTTCCTGGGTCATGTTGAAGTCCTCGATGAGCTGCTGGTAGGCGGCAGCTTCCTCGAGGGGGTTGAGATCGTCGCGGTGGAGGTTCTCGACCAACGCGTGCTGCAACGTCAGCTCGTCGCTGACGTCGCGCACGATGATCGGCATGAACTGCAGGCCGGCGCGCTTGGCCGCCCGCCACCGCCGCTCACCGGCGATCAGGGCGAAGCGGTCGGGCGCGATCTCGCGCACCAGGATCGGCTGGAGGACGCCCAACTCGCGGATGGACGCGGTGAGGCCGGCGAGCGACTCCTCGTCGAAGTGGTTCCGCGGCTGGTAGGGGTTGGGCTCGATCTGGCTGATCGGCACCTCGCGGACGCCCGGACGCTGGCTTGCACCCGCGGTGACGTCCTGGGGAATCAGGGCGCCGAGGCCCTTACCCAGCCCGCTTCGCCGCTCCACCACTCACCTCCATCGCCAGGCTGCGGTAGGCGATCGACCCACGTGACGTGGGATCGAACGTGATGATCGGCTGGCCGAACGACGGGGCCTCGCTCAGTCGCACAGTGCGAGGCACGATGCTGTTGCAGACCTTTTCGCCGAAGTGGTCGCGAACTTCGTGCACCACCTGATCGGCCAGCTTGGTGCGAGCGTCGTACATCACGAGCACCATGGCGCTGAGTTCGAGCCGGGGGTTGAGGTTGCGCTGCACCAGCTGCACGTTGCGGAGCAACTGCCCAAGGCCCTCGAGGGCGTAGTACTCGCACTGGATGGGCACGATGACCTCGCTGGCGGCGGCGAGGCCGTTCACCGTCAGCAGGCCGAGGGACGGCGGGCAATCGATGAGCACGAAGTCGTAGTCGTCCCGCACGGAGTCGAGTGCGCGGCGCAGGCGCATCTCGCGGCTGAACGCCGGAACCAGCTCGATCTCCGCACCGGCCAGGTCCAGCGCCGCGGGGGCGCAGAACAGGTTGCGCACCGCGGTGGCCTCGACGCAGTCCTCGATCGGGAGGTCGTTGAGGATGACGTCGTACATCGACGCCTGGAGGTCGCGGATGTTGATGCCCAGGCCGGTGCTCGCGTTGCCCTGAGGGTCGAGGTCGACCACCAGCGTGCGATAGCCGAGCTCGGCGAGACAGGCACCCAGGTTCACGGCGGTGGTCGTCTTGCCGACACCACCCTTCTGGTTGGCGATCGCGGCGATGCGCGGAAGCGGTCGCGCGAAGGGGGTCGGAACTGATGTCGCGGTGTCGGCCTGGGCGGCGGCATCGGCGTCGGGGGTGCTGAGTTCGACAGGGTCGTCGACAGCGGCGGGAGGAGGCGTCATGACCTTTGCAGTCTCGTAGGGGTCGGGGATCGTCCTGTCGCCGCTCAGGTCTTCGAGCGCCGGGATGGCATCGACACCGGGCAGGGAGAAGCCGGATCGGCCGGGAGTCGCTCTGGCCTGGGTGGCGGCGTCGGGCGTGCTCTCGGTCATCCGGCACATGTTTCCGGGCCGGAGGTGTCGGGTCAAGCCCCGACGATGTTCGCCGAGCGTTCCACGTGGAACATTCGCCGGCCGAACCCGCGGACCACAAGATACCTCGACGAGGATTGGCACTCACCAAAACCACTCACCGCGCGCGGTGGTCGCGCGGATGGTGGGCTCGCGTGCGACGCCGTGTACAGGCTCGGGCTCGTCGACCGCGGAGCTTGTGCGACCGGAAGCGGTCGACGATGCAGGCGCTGAGCCGGCCCCCGGATCCCGGCTCCTGTCTCTCCAGCACCGCGTGCAGGCGTGGGGCGGCAGGCTGCAGACGGGCCTGGTCGCCGTCGCTCTCGCCCTGTGCTTGGGCCGTCGACGGTCGTAACAGGTAGCCGGCGCGTTGCGCGGCCGCCGCGTGGGCCCAGAGGCGGGCCGGTCCCCCAGCGCACCACCGCCGCCGCGTTCGACATGCGAGCGCCGCCCGATGGCGCCACTCACACCACGCTCGACCTGCGACGGACCGGGCTGACAACTCCGCCCCCAGCCTCCTGGCAAGCATCTCGCAACCCGGACGCCGACCAAGCGGCCTGCCCTCGTCCGTCCCGTTCCGGCGGTCCATCCGCGAGGGTCACCAGTCTCTGACCGCTGCGGGGCCCCAGATGCCTTCAGGCGAATGGGTCGGCACCGCCGAGCACTTCAGCCACCAGCCAGATCGACTCGACGTGTACAGCGGTGCGCAAGGCGGACCGCCGGCCACCCAAGGGCCGACGTCGTCGGGCCGTCCCGCATCCGGGAGCCGCGTGGGACTCGCCTTGGGCGACGATTCGCCGTCGGGCGACGAGTCGACCAGATTCCTCGTTCTCGCTGCCCGATGGAGGTGCCGATCGCCGGCAGCCCACCACGCCCGCTTTGCGCCGGTGAACGCCTCCATACGCGGGCGGACCTGGATCCCACGCTGACGTCTCACCGTGCGGTGTCGGGTTCGCGGCCGAGCGTCACCGGGTCAACGATCGCGAGCGATCAGGCTGGTCCGGGCACCGGTCTCGGCTGCGTAGCTCCCAGCTCTCCGCTCCGACGACGGCTCGGCACGACCTCGTCCTGGTCGGTGCTCCGCTGACCGCCTCGCACGTGGGCAGCCTGGCCCGGCACGGCTTGTGTCCACGCTGCGGTGTCGTGTTCGGCCATTCCCCCGGCAGCCGTCCGCTCCTGTTCGCAACTGCGAGCGATCAGGTCTCCGCCGGAGCTCCGTTCCGGCCCACCCATCTCCCAGCGCCACGACCACCTCGACACGCGATGTCGACCCGGTAGCGGACCTCGCCTGTGTTCTAAGCCGTCCGTGGTATCACGCCATGTCCTCGGCGTTCTCGGGTGATTGCCGCCGGCTCCCCGCTGTGGGTAAACGCCAGGTCAGCACGACCATGCCGGCGGCGTCGTGCCCGCGATGGTGGCCGTGCCGGTGCCCGACGGTGTGTCCCGGGCGCAGGCGTGGCCGCGTCCACCCCCGCGCTTACGGCCCCTGGAACGGCCGTGGTGGGCCGAGTGTCGCAACTCGATGGCCCGCCGTGGATGAGCAGGTGGGCGCCCTCGAGGACCTCCGAGAACGATGTCTCGAGCATCGCCACAGCCCCTGGGTCTACCGGTCGTCATCGGCTCATCTCTCGCGGGGCAGATCGTGATCGCATTCAGGCCTGGCCAGCCGACGCGGACCTGCCTACCTGATGTCCCGAAGCGGACAAGCCGCGTAACTGACGGGCTCAGCCGGCCGACCGCAAGGCTGCCCGACGGCACGACAGCCGAGCAGCGCCCACCGACCGATCCCGCCGCACGCCATGTGTTCCACGTGGAACACCCTCGGGTTCGGCCCGGCCCGAGTACGCGGCATCCCCCAGGGCGTTGGATGCCTGCTGACCCGGCCCGCTGCCTGGTCCAGAGCGAGATCTGGGGCTGACGACAGTGAAGCTGACGACGGTGAGCTCCTCCGCCCGGCGGGTAGAGGCCCTGAGGCGATAGCGGTCGTCCCGCCCCACGCGAGGCACTGCTGGTCGGAGGCCGAGCACCATGGCCCCGCGAACCACGCAGCGACCACCACTACCTCGGGCCTGGTCGACCCACGGCGCCACGGGGAGGCGAGCCGCCCGACAGCAGATCCGGAGCTGACGGCGGCGAGCACGACCGCCCGGCGGGTAGAGGCCCCGAGGCGACAGCGGTCGTCCCGCCCCACGCGAGGCACTGCTGGTCGGAGGCCGAGCACCATGGCCCCGCGAACCACGCAGCGACCACCACCACCTCGGGCCTGGTCGACCCACGGCGCCACGGGGAGGCGAGCCGCCCGACAGCAGATCCGGAGCTGACGGCGGCGAGCACGACCGCCCGGCGGGTAGAGGCCCCGAGGCAATCGCGGTCGTCCCGCCGCCCGCGAGGCACTGCTGGTCGGAGGCCGAGCACCATGGCCTCGCGAACCTCGCAGCCGCCTCGAAAGCACGTAGCGACCACCACCACGTCGGGCCTGGCCGACACGTCTGCGTCAGGGGAGCCGCGCCGCCCAGCCGCAGGATCCGGGTTGACGATGGCTAGCACGTCCGCACGCCTGGCCTCGAGGCGACAGCAGGCGTCTGGTCGCCGGTAGGGCACTGCTGGTCGGGGGCCGAGCACCATGGCCTCGGCAACCACGCAGCGACCATCACTGCCTCGGGCCTGGCCGACCCGTCTGCGTCAGGGGAGCCGCGCCGCCGTTTCGGAAGACGGCCCTGTGGCCACCCCAGGACAATCGATCAGCCCGCCCAGCGAGTCGGTCGGGCCGAATCGCCCGCCCGCCAGTCGCTGGGCCCAGCGCCCAGGCACAGTCTCGAGTCCCCCTAGGGCGTCCAACCGGTGCGGGCGGGACGACATCTCGGTTGTTCCACGTGGAACACGACGCCGCCCCTCCTCGCGGCCGAAACCGAGCCGCTCACCAGGCTGGGAGCGTGGATCAGTCCAGGCGTGGGACGGTGAAGGGCGAACGCTGGTCCGTCGGGAGCGCCACCCCAGCGCTCCCGGAACGGGACCGTGCTTCAGACCACCTTCACGCAACGCGAGCGTCCGGACGTCTCACGGCCCGCCGCAGCCGAACCACGAGGGCAGGCCCACAGACTCGGCAACACCAGGCCGACGACCCACGGCGCTCCGGAGAGGCCGACCAAGGCGCAGGCACAAAGGCGTTCGATCACGGCGGGCGCAGGACGGGCGTCGCTCATTCGAGCGACGACATGGCGCCCGCGCTCGGGACCATGCGATGAGTCGCGCACCACGACCGACCCTCGCGACCCGCGCGAGGCAGGGAGCCCCCGGCTTGTTCCACGTGGAACACCCGAGGCTCGCCCGAGCGAATCGGTTTCCCTGAACCAACCCAAGGCCGGCGCCGGAGCTGCCCGTCGACACGGGAGGCCGCGCCTCCTGTATCCAACCGCTTGGCTGGTTGCCAGGCAGCGCAGGACGTGACCAATGGCCGACACCGGCAGCGCCCCACGGCAGCGGTGACACTGCCGAGGTCACGGTCGAGCCAGCCCGCACCTCGAGGGGCGCCAGCAGAGCAACCATCGGCGCCCGGGGTCGACGGGCGCCAGGCAGGGTTGGCCGCGCGACGAGTCAACGTCCGGGTCAGACGAACCCCGGGGCGGCAGCCGGCGCGAGCGACCGAGAGGCGGCAGGCGACCGCCTCGGAACCCGAGACCGCCCACGGGCACTGCCTCAGGGCCTCGATGCAGGCCAGCGCGTGCGCACCGGTGCAGCGCCATCGGTCACCGGCTCGGCGCTCGCTGGGGCCGACCGCATGGATCAAGGCGGACGCCATGCCCGACCCGCGGCCACCCTGAACCGTCAGAACAGCGGGCGCTTGGCGGGCACGCCGTCGCGGCGGGGGTAATCCACCGGGCATGGCCGCTCCAGGACGAACGACCGGTAGTGGTACGGCTCGCTCCACGCCCCATCCATCGCCAAGCCCAGCAGCGCCAGCCCTGACCTCGACCAGCGGACCGTCGCATCCACGTCGCGCTCGTCGCCATCACCGGCCGGGGGCTCGCTGACCACCAGTCGACCGCCCACCTGCAGGAACGGCGCCCCGCACTCTGCCGTCACGGCCGGCGGCCCGAAGCCTCGTGCCACCACCACGTCGACGCTGTCCACGCAGGTCGCCGCGGCGACCCGCCTCCTCGGCCCTGGCGCGGATCACGGTCACACGCGAGGCACATCCCAGCTCCGTGGCGGCATCGACGAGGAACGCACATCGCCGGGCCGACGCATCGAGCAGCAGGGCCTCGCTGTCCGGCCACAGCACAGCCAGCACCAGACCGGGCACCCCGCCACCGCTGCCGAGGTCGAGGAAACGCCGGGGTGCGACCTCGAGGCCCGCGGCGAAGCCGCGCGCGTGGTCGACGTGGACGCGAACGGAGCCGGGCCCGAGAAAACCCAGGCTCCGGCTCCTTTCGAGGATCGTGCGCAGCTCGTCGTGCGCCGGCGTCATGCCGACACCCCGTCAGACGACACGAGGATCACGCGGGGCGGATGACCACCCGGCGGGCCGCGTCCTCGCCCTCGGACACCGTGACGACACCCTCGATGTCGTTGACCACGTCGTGCACGATCTTGCGGTCGGCCGAGCCCATGGGGTCGAGCGCCTTGGCGACACCCGACTCCTTGACGGTCTCGGCGACGCCGGTCGCGAAGCGCTCGAGCGCCTCCTTGCGCCGGGCGCGGTAGCCGGCCACATCGACCCGCACGCGAGCGTGGGACTGACCGACGAAGCGGCGCTGCACCATGCTGCGGACCAACTCCTGGACGGCCTGCAGGGTCACGCCCTTCTGGCCGACGAGCAGGCCGAGCTCCGACCCCTCGACCGTGGCCTCGAGCGCCTGGTCCTCCTCGGCAACCGTGACGGTGACCGTGGCGTCGTCACGACCGAAGGCGGACACGAGGTCGGTGAGGAAGCCCTCGACGGCCACGCGCTGCCCCTCGAGATCGATCTCGTCGACCTCTGATTGCTCTGACTGCGTGCTCTCGCTCACCGTTGCTCCCTCTGCCGTACGAGGCGCGCGGCTGCGGCCCCTCCTGCTGCTCGACGAACCGCCCTCGCTGCGACCACGCGAAGGTTGCTGCCCCTGCCGCGCCCCGGACTCGGCGGCTGCGGGGGCCTCGGCGTCGCGGTCCGTGCCGGCATCACCGTTGTCGCGGCCGCGACCGGTGCCCGACTTCTGCCCGCCGCCGGCGCCACCCCGCTCGCGCGAGCCAGTGCTCTTCTTCGGGCGGCTGCGATCGCCGTCTCGCCCGCGGCGCTCACCGCCCCGGCGCCGTTCGCGCCGGTCGACCTTGGGCCGCGGGGCCGTCGGACGAACACGCGCGCGTACCTGTGCCTCGGCGCGCAGCCGGCCGAACAGGCCCTTCTGCGCGTCCTGCACGACCTCGACCTCGGCGTCCTGCTCATCGACCCCCAACTGGTCGAGCGCGACCTCGGTGGCTTCCTCGACGGTACGACCGGATGTGACGACCCATTCCACTGCGATCTACTTCCTCTTCTTCTTCTTGCGCGAGCGCGGGTGGGGCTTGGCGCCCGACGCCGCTGCACCCGCAGATGCCTTGTCGACGGGGGACCCGCCCTTGGACGTGGCCGACGAACCGTTGCCGCTCGACCTGGGCGCTGCAGCCTTCTTGGCCGGCGCGTCCTTCTTGGCCGGCGCAGCCTTCTTGGCCGTGCCCGACTTGGCCGACCCGCCGTTCTCCTTCTTCTTCGCCTCGCGGAGCTCGGCCATCGCCTTCTGGGCCTGGACGCCCACCGAGTCCTCGCCCCGGTAGAGCGACCGGGTGATGTAGTGCTGTTGGCCGACACGCCACAGGGTCGAGACCAGGAAGTAGATGCCGATGGCGGCGGGGCTGATGAACGCGAAGAACAGGTACATCAGCGGACCGATGCGCATCATCAGCTGCTGCTGCTGGCTGACCTCGGCGCCGGCGTTACGGCCCATGATCTGCTTCTGCTGGTACCAGCTCAGGACGCCGATGATCGCCACCAGCCCGATGTAGGGCAGCGCGTGGAGGAAACCCTCGCCCAGCGCCTGGGCCGTGCTCTGCGACAGGTCCACGCCGAAGGCGTTCATGTGGTCCTGGCCCACGAGCGACTGGTACAGCTCTGTGTCGCCGTCGAGGTACTTCGGCCGGAACCCATCGGTCACCCGCGCGGTGGGAACAAAGTTGTCCTGCACGAGCTGCTGGACGCCCACGAACTTGGCCTCGCGGGTCAGCCCCTGGACGACGTAGAACAGGATCGAGAAGACCGGCGCCTGGATCAGCAACGGCAGGCAGCCGCCGACCGGGTTGATCTCGTGCTCCTTGTAGAACGCCATCAGCTCTTCGTTGAGCTTCTGGCGGTCGTCCTTGTACTGCACCTGCAGCTTGCGGATCTCGGGCTGCAGGCGCTGCATCTCGATCATCGACCGCGTGCCCTTGAGGGTCAGCGGCGTCGTGATGATCATGACGACGCACGTCAGCAACGCGATCGCGATCGCGTAGTTGGGGATGAGCGTGTAGAAGAAGTTGAGCGTGTTGGCGACGAGCTCGAAGAGGCCGTTGAGCATCAGTGGTGCTTTCCTTCAGGAACGGGATCCCAACCGTGGCCACCCCAGGGGTGGCACCGGCACAAGCGGCGAACGGTCAGGGTGCTGCCGCGTACCGCGCCGTGCACCTCGAGGGCGTCGAGTGCGTAGTTGGAGCACGAGGGAACGAAGCGGCAGGGCGAGGGTCGACCGTCCGTGACCCTCTGGTAGAGACGGACACCGCGGTGCAGAACACGGGCGACGAGTGTCACCGTGACCCTCCGCCCGATGGTGCAGCGCTGGCGGCGGTCACCGCCAGGCCCAGGTCGCGCTGCAACTCGCGGTAGGTGCGCTGCGCGGCCTCGGGCCGAAGTATGACCAGGTAGGCGCCGGTGGGCAGCCCGCCGGTCGAACGGTCGAGGTCGCGCACCGCGGCTCGGAGCCGGCGGCGCAACCGGTTGCGCACGACGGCCGGACCGACCTTGCGGCCGATGGCGTACGAGACACGCACCTGGCCGGTGCCGGGGAGATGCACCACCGTCATCGGCCCGCGCCGAGCTCGTCGCCCCTCACGCCGAAGCGCGTCGAAAGTCGCACGGTCGCCGACCCGCCCAATCAGGCCGAGAGGCGCTCGCGGCCCTTCTGCCGCCGGGCGCGGACGATGGCCCGCCCGGCGCGGGTCCTCATGCGGTGCCGGAAGCCGTGTCGTGTCGACCGTCGACGCTTGTTGGGCTGGTATGTGCGCTTCACCTTGTGCCTCCTCGGCCACGCGGCCTCCTCGCATCATGAGCGGGGCCAGCGGTGGGAATCGAAAATCGTGCGACCAACTCGACGCGCGGCGTTGGAGCACCCGCGCCGGTGCCGGGGACAACGGTAGAGGCCCAGACCACGCGAACGCCAACCTCAGAGGCACGAGCAGGGTCGCCTGTGCACAGGCTGTGAGCGCGTTCGTCCACATCCACCCCCGAACAACGGTCCCCAGGCCTGTGGACGACCCTGGTCGGCGTCTGGCTCCGGTGCTACGTTTCGTCGGCCTCATCTCCTGGGACGAGGTGCCAGAGTCGGGGGGGCACCGCTACCTACCGGCGGCCGACGGCTCCCCGACACCCGCCGGCTACCTGGGGTCAAGTTCTTGTGCGGTCGTCCACAAGTGTGGATGGCGTTGTGGATGACGTGCACGATGCAGGAGGACCGTCTGACGTGATGAGCGATGCGCACCGCTTGTGGAACATGTGCGCCGCCCTCCTGCGGGCTCAAGTGTCCGATCCCGTGTGGCACACGGCGTTCGAGGGGGTGCGGGCGGTCGACTACGACGGCCACGCGCTCACGCTGGGCGTCACCAGCCCGCTGGCCAAGGAGCGCATCGAGGGCCGCTACCTCGGCCTCGTCCGCGACGCGCTCACCGAGGCCGGGGCGCCGCACGTCGAGCTGCTGCTCCGCATCGAGCCCCTCGAGCCGCCCACGCTGTGGACCGTCCCCACACCCCAGGCCTCGTCACGTTCAGCAGCGCCGCCCGGCCCGCCTCCCGGTCCCGACCCGGTGACGCGCACACTCGGCCAAGCCGGCTCGCCTGGCTCTCCTGCGCCGCCGGGAGCCCCCGGCTCGTTCCCCGATGCCGGCCGGCAGGTCGCCGGCGGCACGCCACCGACGGGCGACGTCGAGCTGAACCCGCGCTACACCTTCGAGAACTTCGTGATCGGCGGCTCCAACCGCTTCGCCCACGCCGCGGCACAGTCGGTGGCCGAGATGCCCGCCCGCCGCTGGAACCCGCTCTTCATCTACGGCGACGCGGGGTTGGGCAAGACGCACCTGCTCCAGGCGATCGCCAGCTACGTGAACGACAACTACCCGGCCTACCGGGTGCGCTACGTGACCTCCGAGACGTTCCTCAACGAGTTCATCGACTCGATGCAGTCGGGCAGCCGCGACGGCTTCAAGCGCCGGTACCGCGACATCGACGTGCTGCTGGTCGATGACGTGCAGTTCTTCCAGGGCAAGCAGGAGACCCTCGAGGAGTTCTTCCACACCTTCAACCACCTGCACCAGACCAATCGGCAGATCGTGCTGTCGTCGGACCGGGCACCCGACCAGATCGGCTTCGAGGACCGGCTGCGCAGCCGCTTCCAGCAGGGCCTGCTCACCGACATCCAGCCGCCCGAGCTCGAGACCCGCCTGGCGATCCTGCGCAAGAAGGCCGAGCTCGAGACGGCCCGCATCCCCCCCGAGGTGCTCGAGTTCATCGCCACCAACATCAAGGACAACATCCGGGTGCTGGAGGGAGCGCTCATCCGGGTCTCGGCCTTCGCCAGCCTGACCCACGAGCCCATCACCGTCGACCGGGCCACGCAGGTGCTCGCCGACCTGCTCAGCGAGAGCCAGCCCCGTCCGATCACCCCGCAGCTCATCCTGGACGAGGCCGCCGCCCAGTTCGGTTTCACCGTCGAGGACCTGCAGAGCAAGCACCGTCAGCGCCCGCTCGTGACGGCCCGGCAGATCGCCATGTACGTCATGCGCGAGCTGACCGAGCTGTCGTACCCCAACATCGCTCGGGAGTTCGGCGGCCGCGACCACACCACGGTCATCCACGCGGTCGAGAAGATCGGCGCACTCATGTCCAAGGATCGCCAGATCTACGACCAGGTGACCCGGCTCATGAAGTCGGTCCGCCAGGGTGACTGAGGACGAGCGGACGAGGCCGGTGCCTGAACGGCCCGACGCCGCAGGCGCCATGCGTCGAAGACACGTTGACCACAGGCGCGTCCCCAGCCGAGCGCCCGCGGTGGACAGACTGGGGGACGACATGTGGACCACTTGCCCATCACGGTGGACAGCCCGTGTGTCGTCCCCACCCACATCACGCGCGCACCTCACCGGCTGTGGGAGCCTGGGGACAGCACGGGGATGGCCATCGGGCCGCTGACCTGGGCGGACGACGCGTCGTCCACAATCCACAGGCCCTACTACTACCTCTGGTTCGATAGATCACTTACGCACGGCAGAGAAAGAGAGCGACGGCGTGAAGTTCCGATGCGAGCGAGACGTCCTCGTGGAAGCCCTCGGCACGGCCGGACGGGCGACAGCCAGTCGCGGCGGCGCGCTGCCCGTCCTGGCGGGCATCCGCACCGAGCTGGCGGGCGACACACTCACCCTGACCGGCCACGACCTGGAGCTGACGATCTCGGTCGCCATCCGCGAGGGCGTGAAGGGCAGCGAGGACGGGGTGGCGGTGCTGCCGTCCCGGCTGGTGTCCGATGTGGTCAAGTCGCTGCCCAGCGGCGCGGTCGAGGTCGAGATCGACGGCGAGCAGGCGCGCATCACCGCGTCGCGCTCCGAGTTCAGCCTGCGGGTGTTCCCCGTGGACGAGTTTCCCCGCCTGCCCGAGCCTGCCGGCGACGGCGTCACCCTCGACGCGGCCGAGCTGGCGGCGGCGCTGCGGCAGGTGGTGCCGGCCGCGTCCGGCGACGACGCCCGGCCGATCCTGACCGGGGTCCTGGTCACGGCCGAGGAGGGCGGCCTGCGCCTGGTGGCGACGGACTCGTACCGCCTGGCGGTGCGCGACCTGCCGGGCCAGAGCGTGCTCGCCGACGGCCAGTCGGTGCTGGTGCCGTCGCGGGCGCTCAACGACCTGACCAAGGTCCTGTCGGGCGTGGGCGAGCTGACGCTGCGGCTGGGCGAGCGCGACGCCAGCTTCGAGGCCGGCGACGTGCGCCTGACGACGATGCTCATCGAGGGCGACTTCCCGAACTACAAGGGGCTCATCCCCTCCGCGCACCCCAACCGGATGACGGTCAGCCGCGAGGCGCTGCTCGAGGGGGTGCGGCGGGTCAAGCTGCTGGCCCGCGAGGCGACCCCGGTGCGGCTGTCGATGACCACCGACGGGCTCGACCTGGTGGCCGTGACCCAGGACGTGGGCCAGGCGCACGAGTCGCTCGACGCCAAGTACGAGGGCACCGAGCTGACCGTGGCGTTCAACCCCGACTACCTGCTGCAGGGCATCGAGGTGCTGCCGGGCGACGAGGTGCTCATCGAATCGGTCGACTCGCTGAAGCCGGCACTGGTCAAGAGCCCGGAGCACCCCGAGTTCCTGTACCTGCTCATGCCGGTGCGGGTGAGCTGACCGGCGGCCGCGCACCCGCGTGCAGGTCCGCACCCTCTGGCTGACCGACTTCCGCAGCTACAGCTCGACGCAACTCGACCTGGCGCCGGGGCTCACCGCGCTCGTGGGGGCGAACGGCGAGGGCAAGACCAACCTGCTCGAGGCCCTCGCCTGGCTGGCGACGCTGTCGTCGTTCCGGGGCGCGTCCACCGACGCGCTCGTGCGCCGTGGCGCCCCGTTCGCCGTCGTGAGGGCGCTGGCCGAGCGCGAGGGGCGCGAGCTGCTGATCGAGGCCCAGCTCCAGGCCAACGGGCGCAACCGGGTGCTGGTCAACCGCCAGCCGCTGCGCCGCGCCCGCGACCTGCTCGGCTCGTTGCGGGTGTCGGTGTTCACGCCGGACGACCTGGCCATCGTCAAGGGCGGTCCGGGGGAGCGGCGGCGCTTCCTCGACGATGCGCTGGTGAGCCTGCACCCCCGCAACGACGCGCTGCGCGGCCAGGTCGACAAGGTGCTGCGCCAGCGGAACGCCCTGCTGAAGCAGACGGGCGGGCGGCTCGACGAGTCGACCGCGTTCACGCTCGACGTGTGGGACTCCAAGCTCGCCGAGGCCGGCGCCGCGCTCGCCGCCGCGCGGCTGGACCTGCTCGACCGCATGCGGCCCCAGCTGGCGGCCACGTACGACGCCCTCGCCCGCCGCCCGGCCCGGGTGGAGGCCCGCTACGAGGCGGTGTGGGCGGGTGCGACGGCGGTCGCCGCGCCAGCTGAGCTGCCGTCAGGGCTGCCGGTGGGGTCGGCCGGGCCGCCGGCCGACGTCGACGCCCGCCGGACCGACCTCGCGACCGCGCTGGCCGCCTCGCTGGCCGCCGCACGCGCGGACGACGTGCGGCGGGGCGTGTCGACGGTGGGCCCGCACCGCGACGATGTGGTGCTGTCGATCGGCGGCCCGCCGGCGCGCACCCAGGCCAGTCAGGGCGAGCAGCGCACGCTGGCCCTGGCGCTGCGACTGGCGGCTCACCACGTGGTCACCGCGCAGACGGACTCGCCGCCGGTCCTGCTGCTCGACGACGTGTTCAGCGAGCTCGACCCCGACCGCAGCGCCGCCCTGCTGGCCAACCTGCCCGACGGCCAGACGCTGCTGACGACGGCGTCGACCCTCCCGGCCGACGCCCATCCGGATGTGGTGCTGCGGCTCGTCCACGGCGAGATCCGGCGGTGACGACGACGCCCGCCCAACCGCCGACCGGGACGACTGCCGGACCCGTGAGGCAACGGGAGCCACCGAGCGACCACCACTGCCCCGGACGTGGCCGGCTGCACCAGGACTCGCCGGCCTGTCCGCGCCGCCGGGAGGCAAGGCGCCCGTCGACCCCCGGTCCGGCATGGTCCGGCAGTCGCGCGCGCGGCCTGGCGTCAGGTGGTTGACTGTCGCCCATGGCATGGCGGCCACTCCCCGGCGGGCCCCCCGCTCCCGTGCGGCTGGGCGACACGATCGACCGGGTCCTCGGTCGGCTGGGCAGCCCGTCGCGAGCCGGGGTCGAGGTGGTGTTCGACCGGTGGGACGAGGTGGTGGGCGACGCCATGGCGGCCCGCACCCGGCCGGTGTCGATCGACGGCGAGACGCTCGTCGTGTCGTGCGACGACCCGGCGCTGACCACCCACGTGCGCTTCCTCGAACCCCAGCTGGTGGCCCGCCTGGCCGAGCTGGCGGGCGAGCGGCACATCACCCGGGTCGAGGTGCGCGTCGACCGCCGGCGCACCGGGCCGAGGCCGCCACGGCGGGCTGCCGGGCGCCGCTGACGGCACGCCCGCCATCCGTCGGGAACGTCGCACCCCTCTGGTAGACTGCCTTCGTTGTGAATTGCGGGTCTGACCAGGCAAAAGCTCGGGGAAGCACAGCCTCAGCGCCGGTCTCCCGCCCGTAGGATCTCCCCCCGACCGAAGGGCGCGCCTTGCCACAGGGAAGCACCTCGTACGGAGCCAAGGACATGCAGGTCCTCGAGGGCCTGGAGCCGGTGCGCAAGCGCCCCGGCATGTACATCGGCTCCACCGGCCCCACCGGCCTCCACCACCTCGTGTGGGAGGTCGTCGACAACTCCGTCGACGAAGCCATGGCCGGTTACTGCGACCGCATCGACATCACCTTGCTCGCCGACGGCGGCTGTCGTGTCGTCGACAACGGCCGCGGCATCCCCACCGACATCAACCCCCAGCACAAGCTGTCGGGGGTCGAGATCGCGCTCACCAAGCTGCACGGCGGCGGCAAGTTCGGTGGCGACGGCTACAAGGTCTCCGGCGGCCTGCACGGCGTGGGTGTGTCGGTGGTCAACGCGTTGTCGCGCAAGCTCGTGGTCGAGGTCGACCGCGACGGCAAGCGTCACACGATGACCTTCGCCAACGGCGGCGCGCCACAGGGCAAGCTCAAGGTCACCGGCGAGGCCCCTCGCAACGGTCGTTCCGGGCCCCGACGGGGCACCACCGTGACGTTCTGGCCCGACGACACGGTCTTCGAGACCGTCGAGTTCTCGGGCCGCACCATCGTCGAGCGCCTGCAGATGATGGCCTTCCTCAACAAGGGCCTCGAGATCCGGTTCCGCGACGAGCGCCCCGGCCACGACCCCGAGCCCGTCGTGTTCAAGTACGCGGGCGGCATCGTCGACTTCGTCAAGCACGTCAACAAGACGAAGGAGAGCCTGTTCGCCAAGGTCGGCTACCTGGCCGACGAGGACGCGACGTCCGAGGTCGAGGTCGCGTTCCAGTGGAACACGGGCTACAACACCGACGGCATCCACAGCTTCGCCAACGGCATCAACACGGTCGAGGGCGGTACCCACGTCGAGGGGTTCAAGGCGGCGCTCACGACGGCGGTCAACAAGTACGCCCGCGCCAAGAACCAGCTCAAGGAAAAGGACGCCAACCTGGCGGGCGAGGACATCCGCGAGGGCATCACGGCCATCATCTCGGTGCGGCTGCGCGACCCGCAGTTCGAGGGCCAGACCAAGGCCAAGCTCGGCAACACGTCCATGAAGACGCTGGTGCAGAGGGCCACCAACGAGAAGCTGGGCGACTGGCTCGAAGAGAACCCCACCGAGGCCAACAAGATCGTCCGCAAGGGCATCGCCGCCGCCCAGGCCCGCGACGCGGCCAGGAAGGCCCGCAACCTCGTGCGCAGCAAGTCGCTGCTCGACGGTGCCGGCATGCCCGACAAGCTCAAGGACTGCTCGTCCAAGAACCGCGACGAGCGCGAGCTGTTCATCGTCGAGGGCGACTCGGCCGGCGGCTCGGCGGTGCAGGGCCGCGACCCGGCGACCCAGGCGATCCTGCCCATCCGGGGCAAGATCCTCAACGTCGAGCGCGCCCGCATCGATCGCATGCTCAAGAACAACGAGGTCCAGACGCTGATCTCGGCCATCGGAGCCGGCCTGGGCGACGAGTTCGACCTCGACAAGCGGCGCTACGACAAGGTGTGCATCCTCACCGACGCCGACGTCGACGGCGCCCACATCCGCACGCTGCTGCTCACGTTCTTCTTCCGGCAGATGAAGCCCCTGGTCGAGCAGGGCCACATCTACATCTGCGAGCCCCCGCTGTACTCGACCGAGGTGGGCAAGGAGAAGGTCTACCTCAAGGACGACGCGGCCAAGGCTCAGTTCCTGACCGAGCGGCCCAACCACAAGAAAGACTTCGCCCGCCTCAAGGGCCTGGGCGAGATGGACCACCAAGAGCTCCGCATCACGACGATGGACCCGGCCACGCGGACGCTGCTGCAGGTCAACGTGGAGCAGGCGGCTCTGGCCGACGAGGTGCTCTCGATCCTCATGGGCGAGGACGTCGAGATGCGCAAGCACTTCATCCAGACCAACGCCAAGGACGTCCGCTTCGTCGACATCTGAGCGGCTGATCTGCGCCCCCGGGGCGCACCGTCGCCCGCGACGACAACCGGAGAGACACCCCACGAACACACATGGCTGACGACACCACTCCCCCCACCGACAGCAATGGCAACGACGACCTCCCCGAACGGGGCCGACTGGCGATCGAGCCGATCGAGATCCAGGAGGAGATGGAGCGCTCCTTCCTGGACTACGCCATGTCGGTCATCACGGCCCGGGCGCTGCCCGACGTACGTGACGGCCTGAAGCCGGTCCACCGCCGCATCCTCTGGGGCATGCTCGACATCGGCGCCCGGCCCGACCGCAGCTACATGAAGTGCGCTCGTGTCACCGGCGACGTCATGGGCCGCTACCACCCCCACAGCGACACGGCGATCTACGACGCCCTCGTGCGCATGGCACAGGACTTCTCGCTGCGCCATCCGCTTGTCGATCCCCACGGCAACTTCGGGTCGCCCGACTTCGGTCCCGCCGCCAGCCGCTACACCGAGTGCCGCCTCGCCCCGCTGGCGATGGTGATGCTGCAGGACATCGACGAGGACACCGTCGATTTCGACGACAACTACTCGGGCGAGTTCCAAGAGCCGCTGGCGCTGCCGTCGCGGTTCCCCAACCTGCTGGTCAACGGCAGCCAGGGCATCGCGGTGGGCATGGCCACCAACATCCCGCCCCACAACCTGGGCGAAGCCGTCGACGCGGTCGTGTACCTGATCGAGAACCCCGAGTCGACGCCCGACGACCTCATGCGGTTCGTCAAGGGCCCCGACTTCCCGACCGGCGGCCTCATCATGGGCCGCGCCGGCATCATGGACGCCTACCGCACCGGCAAGGGCTCGATCCGGGTGCGGGCCCGCACCGACATCGTCGAGGGCACCGGCCGCCAGCGTGACCGCATCATCGTCACCGAGATGCCGTACCAGACCTCGATCTCCGCCACCGCCAGCAAGATCAAGGACCTGGTCGAGTCGCGCACGATCGACGGCATCGCGGATGTCAACGACGAGTCGGCCGGCGGCAACACGCGCCTGGTCATCGAGCTCAAGAAAGACGCGCCCGCGCTCGTCATCCTCAACAACCTGTACAAGCACACCCCGCTGCAGACCAACTTCGCGGTCAACACGGTGGCGCTGGTCGACGGCGTGCCCCGCACGCTCAACCTGGTGCAGATGCTGCAGGCCTACATCGACCACCAGGTCGAGGTCATCCGCCGGCGCAGCCAGTTCCGCCTGGACAAGGCCCGCAAGCGAGCCCACCTCGTCGAGGGTCTGCTCAAGGCCATCAACATCATCGACGAGGTCATCGCCCTCATCCGGGGGTCCGAGGACCGGGCCGCGGCGCGTGTCGGCCTCATGAGCGAGCCCTTCGAGTTCTCGATCGACCAGGCCGAGCACATCCTCGACATGCGCCTGGGACAGCTCACCCGACTGGCCCGCATCGATCTCGAGACCGAGATGGAGAACCTGCGGCAGACCATCGCCGACCTCGAGGCCATCCTCGCCGACGAGGCACGGATGTTCACGGTCATCAAGGACGAGCTGCTCGCGGTCAAGGAGAAGTTCGCGGACGAGCGTCGGTCCGAGATCACCTACGACATCGGCGACATCGACATCGAAGACCTGATCGACGACGAGGAGCTGGTCGTCACGATGTCGCAGCGGGGCTACGTCAAGACCGTGCCGTCCGACACCTTCCGGTCGCAGGGTCGCGGGGGCCGCGGCATTGCCGGCGCCAAGCTGCGTGACGACGACTACGTCACCCACATCCTCACCACGACCGCGCACGCCTACCTGTTGTTCTTCTCCAACCGGGGGCGGGTCTACCGGCTCAAGGCGCACGAGATCCCTCGCAAGGACCGCACGGCCCGGGGCACGGCCATCGTCAACCTGCTGCCCCTGCAGCCCGGCGAGCGCATCCAGGCCATCATCGACACGCGCGACTACGAGACGAACCGCTACCTGTTCTTCGCCACCCGCAAGGGGCAGGTCAAGAAGACAAAGTTCAACGAGTACGACTCGTCGCTGCGCAGCGGCCTGATCGCCATCAACCTGCGTGACGACGACGAGCTGGTGAAGGTCATCCCCACCAACGGGGGCGACGACATCTTCATGATGGCCCGCTCGGGCATGACCATCCGCTTCTCGGAAGACGACGTCCGCTTCATGGGGCGTGTGGCGGCCGGGGTACGGGGCATGAAGCTGCGGCCCGAGGACGAGGTCGTCTCGTGCGACGTGGCCCGCGACGACGTCGCCCTGCTGGTGGTGACCGACGCGGGGTACGGCAAGCGCACCCAGCTCGACAGGTTCAACACCCAGGGTCGCGGTGGCCAGGGCGTGCGCGGCATCAAGCTCACGGCCAAGAAGGGCATCGTGGTCGCCGCGTTCATGGTGGGCATCGACGACGAGATCTTCGTCATCTCGTCGTCCGGCACCCTCATCCGCATGGCGGTGCGCGACGTATCGTCCCAGGGCCGCGACGCCACCGGCGTCCGGGTCATGAACCTCGACGCGGGCCAGTCCGTGGCCGCCGTCGCCCCGGTGCTCTCGGTCGACGACTGAGCCGACCTTCCGCCGGCCTCGTTCCGGCGCCTGTTCCCTGCCCTCAGGCGGGCCCAACTTCCCCCTCACCGTCCGTGTGATCGCGCGCCCCCGGGCGCGTGGGGGAGTGCCCATGTTCCACCTCAGGTGCCGCGGTCGCCGCGCTCGCTGTCACGACGACCGCGGCCAGGCCGTCCCCTTGGCGGCCGCCATGCTGGCCGTCGTCGTCGTCGCCCTCGTGGGCCTGGTACCGGCGGGCCGAGCGCTCGCCGACAGGGCCCGCGCCCGCACAGCGGCCGACGCAGCCGCGCTGGCAGGTGCCGCGGAGGGCGAGCAGGCCGCCCGCGCCCTGGCCGCCGGCAACGGCGGCGCGCTGGTCGACTACGAGCGCACCGGCGACGAGGTGGTCGTGCGGGTGCGGGTCGGCGACGTCGACGCCTACGCCCGGGCCCGCGCCACCACGACCGCCGCGCCCGGGCAGGACCGACCGGGTGAGGGAGGTGATCGCGCCGGGCTCGCTCCGGCGATGCTGGCTGCGCTGGCCCGGGCCGACGGTGTCCTGGGCCACCCGGTCGTCGTCGTGTCGGGTCTGCGGACTCGGGCCGAGCAGCAGGCCCTGTGGGACCGGCGTCACACCAACCCCTACCCGGTGGCGCGGCCCGGCACATCCGACCACGAGCGAGGCCTGGCCATCGACGTCGCCCGATCGGCCGCGGCCGATCTGCTGGCCGTTGCCCAGGTGGCCGGGCTCTGCCAGCCGCTCCCGGAGACGGATCCTGTGCACTTCGTGGTCTGTGGCACCTGAGAGCCCGGTTCAGGTCGAGCCACGACGTGCCGTAGACTCCCGACGATGCCGGCTGACGCCTCTGGAGTCACCACCGACGATCAGGGTCCCCGACGCAACGGGGAGGGCGATCCATCCTCCGTCCAGGCCGACAGCGGCCAGTCGGAATCGTCGTCGACGGTTCCCGTCGGCGACCAGCACTCGGGCCGCGCCGACGCGCCGGAACACGCCGATCCGCCGGGTCGCACCCCCGGGCGGCGGGCAACGGGCAACGGCGCGCCGGCCGCGGGCGACGACCGCGACCCCGGGCGGTCGTCCGACGCCACCGGCGACCTCGCCACGGCCTCGCCCACCAACGGGCTCACCGACCCCCGACCCGGCCTCGATCCCGCCGTCCCGCCGGCGCCTGGCCTGCCGACCGGGCCCTGGCCCGACCCCACGACCGACCCCACACCGCTCGGCCCCGAGCCAGCGCCGCACGATCCTCGTCCCGAGCTGGGCCCGGCCGCCCTGGCGGGCGCCGCACCGCCACCCGCGCCGGTTCTCACCGGTGTCCCCGGCGCCCGCGGGCGCCAGCGGGGTCGCCACGCGACGCCGCGCGTCGACAGGGCGTCGAAGCGCGGCCTGCGGGTCAACCAGCGCCTGTGGTCGATCGACCCCTGGTCGGTGTTCAAGGTGTCGGCGTTGTTCTACCTCTGCCTCGGCCTCATCGTCCTGGTGGCGGGCACCCTGCTCTACAACGCCGGCCGGTCGGTCGGCACCATCGACCAGGCCGAGAGCTTCGTCACCCGCATGGGCGCCTACGGCGAATGCACGCCCAAGGCCGAGGTGGGCGAGGGCGTCGAGTTCGAGGAAGACGAGGACAAGTGCGAGGACGGCGAGGTGCTGGTCGGCGGCTTCACGCTCGACGACGGCACCCTCTTCCGTGCTGCGGCCATCGGGGGCACCGTCCTGGTGGTGGCCGGGTCGATCGGCAACGTGCTGCTCATCGTCCTGCTCAACCTGCTCAACGAGCTCACCGGCGGCCTCCGTCACACGGTCATCAAGGAGCCTGTGGCCCGCCCGCAGGGCAGCGGGTCTGCCCCGTCGCGGGGTGGTCGGCGTCGCCTACCTACTGGTTCGCCCGCCCGCCGACCACAGGGATAAGCTCAATCCCCTTGCCAGCGGGGCTATAGCTCAGTCGGTTAGAGCGCACCCCTGATAAGGGTGAGGTCGCTGGTTCGATTCCAGCTAGCCCCACGTTCCGCTGCCGCCCGTCCTGGCTGGGGCCGGGCCACTCGCCTCGCAGCACTGCCCGAGCGGCCCGCCACGACCCTGCAAGAGCGGGGCGCACGGTGATCGTTCGTCCCAGACGTGACCTACCCGCCGACCCTCTAAGGTTCGCCCATGGCCCTCCTCCGACGTGCGCTCGCCGCCGTGGGCATCGCCGGCATCATCGCCGCCGTGCTGCGGCTGCGTGGCTCGGGTGGCACGCCGCCCCAGACCGGGGGCTGGCGCGAGCTCAGCGGCCCCAACCTGCGGTAGCTGTGGCGCGCATCCTCGTCTGCGGCGTCGGCGCCGTGGGCGCCCGGGCTGCCAGGTACCTGGTGGCCGACGCGGACACGGACCACGTGTTGGTGCACGACACCGACCGCAAGCGCCAGGCCGCGGTGGTGGCATCGTTGGGCGACCGCGCCCAGGCGGTCGACGAGCCCGACCCCAGGCTGGCCGACCTCGTGCTGTTGACCTCGCCGGCGGGTCGCCAGGTGGCGGTGGCCCGCAAGGCAGTCGCAGCCGGACGCCACGTGGTGTCGGTGGCCGACAGCGTCGGCGCCGTCGAGGACCTGCTCGATCTGCACGCCGAGGCCCACGAGCGCGGCGTCGTGGTGGCCGTCGGCGCCGGCTTCGGGCCCGGTCTGTCGTGCGTGCTCGCCCGCCACGCCGCCGGCGACTTCGACAGCATCGACGAGATCCACGTGGCCCACCACGGCACAGGCGGGCCGGCGTGCGCACGTCAGCACCACAACGCGCTCCGGCGGGTCGGGCTCGACTGGCGCGACCACGTGTGGCGGCGCCGCCCGCCCGGCTCGGGCCGCGAGCTGTGCTTCTTTCCCGACCCGATCGGTGGGTCCGACTGCTACCGGGCCGCGCTGCCCGACGCGCTGCTGCTGGTGCCCGCCTTCCCGGGGGTCAGCCGGGTGACGGCCCGGCTGGCGGCCACCCGGCGCGACCGCTTCACGGCCAGCCTGCCCATGCTGCGCCCCCCGCACGCCGAAGGGCGCATCGGCGGGCTGCGGGTCGAGGTCCGCGGTCGCCGGGGCCAGGCCCGCGACACCGTCGTGCTGGGCGCCGTCGATCGTCCTGCGGTGGCGGCGGGCACGGTGGCGGCGGTGACGGCCCGGTGGGTGGCGGGCGGCCGCACCCTGACCACGGGGGCCGCCGGTCTCGCGGCGCTGGTCGAGCCCCTGCCGTTCCTGCACGAGCTGGCCCGGGCCGGCGTGCGAGCGGCCGTGTTCGAGGGCATCTGACCAGCGCCGCCGGGCCTGGTTCGCACGGCACCCGTGTCCGACCGGCCCGGTGGGGCACGGCGTCCGCGTGCCGCTAGGGTCCCTCGCCGTGATCCGTCGCCTCGCCACCGCTGCCCTCGCCGTCGCCGTCCTCGCCGTGACCGGCGCGTGCGGCAGCGACGACGCCGACACCGACGCGTCGGTCCCTCAGGACGAGGGCGCGGGTGCCGGCCGGTCGACCAGCGGGGGCGAGCTGATCGGTCCCGCGGACGAGGGCATCGACGGCGTGCTGGCCTACCGGGTGGACAGCAACGACCACACCGAGGAGGACCTGGACTACCAGCTCGTCCCGCCGGTGGGGGGCGAGCACTTCCCGGTCCCGGCCACCTGCGGGTTCTACGAATCCGGCACCGCGCCGCCTGACGAGCTCCTCGTGCACGACCTCGAGCACGGGGCCGTGTGGATCGCCTATGACCCCGGTCTCGACGAGGCGCAGCTCACCGCCCTGAGCGAGCTGGTGGCTCAGCAGGCCAAGGTCACAGCCACTCCTGTCGACGGCCTGGACTCGCCCCTAGTCGTCTCGGCGTGGGCCCGCCAGATGCCGCTCGACAGCGTCGACGACCCGCGGCTGCAGCAGTTCATCGACACCTACCGCAACAGCGACAACGCCCCCGAGCCCGACGCGGCCTGCCAGGGCGTGGGCGAGCCGGCGGTGGCGGCACCCACCGCCTGACGGGGCGGACGCCCCGAACCGGCCCCGGTCAGACGGTGATCGAGGTACGCCACCGCTCGAGCAGGCTCTCGTCGCCGAAGACCTGGAGCTCGTCGGCGGCCACCCGGTTCCACAGGAGCAGCAGCAGGTCCGACGCGGTGCCGCGCACGGCCACGTCTCCTTTGGCGTGGGCGTGGTCGACCGTGACCCCACCCTCGCCCAACGTCACGAGCCACTCGCCGCCGCCGACCTGGTCGAGGTCGGGATCGGTGGCGTGCAGGTGGATGGTCTCGCCCGCGCCGCCCAGGCCGCCGGCGCCCCGCCACG
Source organism: uncultured Acidimicrobiales bacterium (assembly GCA_963735395.1). Classification (GTDB taxonomy): domain Bacteria; phylum Actinomycetota; class Acidimicrobiia; order Acidimicrobiales; family VFJN01; genus ZC4RG19. The sequence continues at coordinate 760,044 of CAVTKV010000009.1, forward strand.
GAAGCACGACCACGAGCATCTCGTCGACGGCGTCGATGGCCAGGGCGGTGTCGACGGGCGTGGGGCGGTCGACCGCGACCTGGGCGTCGTAGCGGTGCAGGGCCGTCTCGACCGCCATGCGGCGCGGCCAGAAGACGGCGGGCTGCGACCCGGCCCACGTGTCCACCTGCGCGTCGGGGTCAGCCGCCTCGAGGGCGGCCAGCAACTCGGCGACGCCGGCGCGGGCCCAATCGACCACCGCGGCTCCGGCGGGGGCCCGCTCGACCTCGGATGACCCGCCGGCGGTGATCCACCCCGCCGTCCAACGGTGCACCCGTCCGATGTGGCCGACCAGCCGCTCGACCGTCCAGCCCGGGCAGGTGGGCACGGGGCGGTCGAGCGCGCCGCCGGCGGTGGCGAGCAGCAGGTCAGCGTCGGCTTGCAACGAGGCCAGGTACGAGAAGCGGTCCATTTGCCCCATCTTGGGCCAGAATCATGACGATGATCGTCGATTGCGCCCTTTACACCCGGGGCAAGCGCCACCCGGACCAGCTCCACATCGACGACGCGCTCGAATCGTGCCGGGCCAGTGACGACACGTTCGTGTGGATCGGCCTCCACGAGCCCACGCAGGAGGAGTTCGACGCTGTCACCTCCGAGTTCGAGCTGCACCCGCTCGCCGTCGAGGACGCCATCAAGGCCCACCAGCGCTCCAAGCTCGAGCGCTACGGCGACTGCCTGTTCCTGGTGTTCAAGACGGCCCGCTACGACGACGACGCCGAGGCCATCGAGTTCTCCGAGATCCAGCTCTTCGCCGGCGATCGCTTCGTCATCACCGTCCGTCACGGGCAGGCCAGCGCCCTGGCACCGGTCCGCCAGGAGCTGGAGGCGGAGCCGGACCGCTTGGCACTGGGCCCCATCGCGGTGGTGCACGCCATCCTCGACCGGGTGGTCGACGACTACCAGCCGGTGCTCGACGGGCTCGACCACGACATCGTCGAGATCGAGGCCGAGGTCTTCTCGCCCGACCGCACCAACCCGGCCGAGCGCATCTACAAGCTCAGGCGCCAGGTCCTGGACATGTACCGCAACGTCGAGCCGCTGATCGAACCGCTCGAGCGCCTGCAGACCGGCAAGCACCCGTTCGGCGCGGCCGAGATCGAGCTGGGGCCGTACTTCCGCGACATCCACGACCACCTGCGGCGCGAGGTGGCACGCATCGAGATCCAACGCGACCTGCTGTCCGAGGTGCTGAACGTCAACCTCACCCACGTCTCGGTGCAGCAGAACAACGACATGCGCACCATCTCCGGGTGGGTGGCGATCGCCGCCGTCCCCACCATGCTCGCCGGCCTGTGGGGCATGAACTTCGTGCACATGCCCGAGCTCGACCAGTGGTGGGGCTACCCGGCGGCGCTCACGATCATCGCGACGAGCGCCTACCTCTTGTATCGGTACCTGCGCGCCCAAAAGTGGATCTGACGCGCCGCCGCCCCCACGCTCAGGAGCGCAGCAGCGCCAGCAGCTCGTCGTGCACCAGGCCGTTGGTGGCGAGGCCGCTGCCCCCGGCCGCGCCCGGGGCGCCGTCGAGGCTGGTGAACCGGCCACCGGCTTCGGTCAGGATGACCGGCATGGGGGCGACGTCGTAGACCTCGACCGCCGGGTCGACCATCGCGTCGGCCCTGCCGGTGGCGATCAGCGCGTACCCGTAGCCGTCGCCCCAGGTGCGCAGCTGGCAGCCGGCGTGCTTGACCGCCAGCAGGGCCCGGTCGTCCCAGTGCGTGTAGCTGCTGGTGGTCAGGTACGAGCCGTCGAGCGCGTCGGTCCTGCTGACCCGGGCCCGCTCGCCGTCGATCCAACACCCCAGGCCTCGCCCGGCGTACACGGCCTGGCGCAGCGCGGGCAGGACGATGACGCCGACGGCGGGGCCGTGCTCGTCGTCGAGGGCCAGCAGCGTCGAGTACAGCGGCACACCCCGCGTGAACGCCTTGGTGCCGTCGATGGGATCGACGATCCACCGGCGCCCGGACGCACCATGGCTTTCGGGCTCCTCCTCGCCGAGGATGCCGTCCTCCGGGAACCGTTCGGCCAGGCGCTCGCGCACCAGGCGCTCCGACGCCCGGTCGGCGGCGGTCACCGGAGTGCCGTCGGCCTTGCTCTCGACGGCCAGGTCGCTCGACTGGAACCACGGCAGCGTGGTCTCGCCCGCCTCGCGGGCCAGCTCGACGGCGAAGTCGAGCAGCGTCCGGTCGACCGGGGGAGTGGAGGCCGGATCGGGGCGGGCGGTGGCGGGGACGGCAGTGTCGGGGGCGTCGGTGGGGTCCGCGGGGGGCGTCACCCAGCCATGGTGGCAGCCGCCCGCGGCGACGAGCGAGACGTGCCGGCCCGCCAGGTCAGTACCGCGCCGTCCCCGGACAGCATCAGGGTGCCGGGCATGACCCGCAGCCAGGTCGGGGTGAGGCGGATGACACCGAAGGTCGGCGACGCCGACGTCTCCCAGTCGGGGTGGATCGCCGGGTCGAAGCCCGCGGGTGCCGGCGCAGCGAGGAACCGGTCCCGTCAAGGCCCCATGGCGGGCGGCAGGTGCTCGGCCTACCCTCGACGACGGACGGGACGGCCTCGAGGAGGCGGACATGGCGGCGGATGCGCACACGGACATCGACGCCACCGACGTCGACGCCGACATCGACGCCACGGGCGTCCGCCGGGCGGTCGCCGATCTGGCGGGGCGTTTCGTCGCCGAGCGCGGCGAGCGCCAGCGGCGCGACCGCCTCGATCCCGCCGATCTCGACGCCCTGGCGGCGGCGGGGCTGCAGCGCACCGGCCTGCCGACGGCGCGGGGTGGCCTGTGGGACGACGTCGCCACGTCGACCCGCCCGATCTGCGAGATCTACCGGGCGCTCGCCCGCGGCGACTCGTCGCTGGCGCTGACGACGTCGATGCATCCGGCGGTGCTCGCCTTCTGGTTGGCGACGCCAGCGGTTGCGGAGCCCGACGCCGAGGCCTGGGGGCGCCAGCGGGACGAGATCTTCGCCACGGTCGAGGCGGGCGCCTGGTGGGGCACCATCACCTCCGAGCCCGGTAGCGGCGGCGACGTGGCCAAGACCCGGTCGACCGCCCACCGGGTCGACGACCCCTCCGGCGGCGATGGCGCCACGCGCGGTGTCGCTGGGGGCGCCAGCCCCACGGGCGGCGGCTGGCGGCTGAGCGGGCAGAAGCATTTCGGCAGCGGGACCGGGCTGACCTCGTACATGCTGACCACCGCCGTGGCCGGCGGCGACGACGAGCCCGACTGGTTCTACGTGCCGACGGCCGGCAACCCGCTCGACGGATCGGCCGGTATCACCGTCGTGGCGCCGTGGGACGGCCACGGCATGTGCGCCACGCAGAGCCACGCGCTGACCTTCGATGACGTCCCCGCCGTGCGGTCGGCCTGGCCCGGCCACCTCGCCGACCTGATCGACGGCGCGGCGCCGTTCTTCGGCACCCTGTTCACCGCCATCGTGCTGGGCATCGTCGACGAGGCGGTGGCCACCGCCCGGGCCCAGCTCGCCCCGAGGGCCGAGGGTCTGCGCGCCTACGAGCAGGTCGAGTGGGCGCAGGCCGAGCTCGAGGCGTGGACGATGGTCCAGGCGTACGAGGGCGCCCTGCGGGCCATCGAGTCCGGACGGCCGGCGCGCGGGGCGGCGCTGCGGGCCAAGGTCGTCGGCGGCCAGCTCGCCGAGTCGTGCCTGGGGCGGCTGTGCAAGGTGCTGGGAGGCGGGACCTACGCTCGCCGCTCGCCGTTCGGCCACTGGTTCGAGGACGTGCGGGCGCTCGGCTTCCTGCGACCGCCATGGGGCCTGGCGTTCGACGCCCTCGTCGCGGACAGCTGGGACCCGACCGTCGGCTGACCGGCTGGTCGGCAGCCCACTCGTTGACCACCGGCTCGGTCGAGCCCGCGGCTGCCCCCATCACGCGAGGAGGACGTCCCGAGGCAATGGTGGTCGCCTCATCGTTCCCGAGGCAGTGGTGATCGGCCCCCGACGACCATTGCCTCGGCGTCTGCGGAGCGACGGCCATTGCCTCGGGTGCTCGGCGGCGGGCGACCGCGTCGGGTCAGGCCGCGGGCGCGAGCACGAACAACAGGCGGGCCTGACAGCAGGGCTTGCCGCCGACGGTCGCCGTGGCCGCGCCCCAACCGCCCCGGGACGACAGCTTCTCGAGGTCGACCGTGAGCGTCATCTCGTCGCCCGGCCGCACCTGCCGGCGCCAGCGCACACCCTCGACGCCACCGAACAGCGGCAGCGACCCGGCGTAGCGGTCGAGCGAGAGCAGGGCGATGGCGCCGGCCTGAGCCAGGGCCTCGAGCTGGATCACGCCGGGGAACACCGGGTTGCCGGGGAAGTGCCCGCCGAGGAACGCCTCGTCGCCGGTCACCCGGTAGCGGGCGACCACGCGCTCGCCGGGCACCAGCTCGTCGACCGCGTCGACGAAGCGGAACGGCGGGCGGTGGGGCAGCAGGTCGACGGGGTCGGTGGAGGCGCCGTTGCCCCCGGTCACTCGTCGATCCCGTCAGGCCCGGGCTGCGCGGCCCCGCCGGTGTCGCTGCCGCCGCCTGGCTCGGCGTCCGCGGTCTCGCCGATGGGGGAGGCGGTGTCGGCCGCCAGGGCGTCGAGCGAGGCCTGGGCCTCGGCGGCGGACAGGGCGACCGCGTGCGCCCCACCGTCGACGTGGACGATCTCGCCGGTGGTGGCCGGGAACCAGTCGGACAGCAGCGCCACGCAGGCCTGGGCGACCGGCTCGGGGTCGCGCACATCCCAGCCGAGCGGCGCCCGCTTGCCCCAGGTGTCCTCCATGGCGGCGAAGTGGGGGATCGACCGGGCGGCCAGCGTGCGCAGTGGGCCCGCGGCCACCAGGTTCACCCGCACCCTCCGGGGGCCGACGTCGCGGGCCAGGTAGCGGTTGGTGGCCTCGAGCGCGGCCTTGGCCACGCCCATCCAGTCGTAGGCGGGCCAGGCCTGGGCGGCGTCGAAGTCGAGCCCGACCACCGACCCGCCGTCGGGCATGAGCGGCAGCAGGGTCTGGGTGAGCGACTTGAGCGAGTAGGCCGACACGTGCAGGGCGGTGGCCACGTCGTCCCACCCGGCGGTGAGCAGGCCGTCGTCCTGACCCAGGCAGGCTTCGGGCGCGAAGCCGACGGCGTGCAGGGCGCCGTCGACCTTGCCCCAGCGCGTGCCCAGCGCCTCGGCCAGGGCGGCGTGCTGGGCCGGGTCGGTGACGTCGAGCTCGATCACGTCGGGCGGGGTGGGCAGCGTCTTGGCCACCCGCTGGGTCAGGCGCATGCCCCGCCCGAACGACGTGAGCACGAGCTCGGCGCCCTGCTCCTGGGCCAGCCGGGCCACGGCAGCGGCGATCGAGTCCTTGGTGAGCACGCCGGTGACCACCAGCTTCTTGCCCTCGAGCAGCATCGTCGGGTCCTTGTGGGTCTACAGGGGGATGTTGTCGTGGCGGCGGTGCCGCAGGTGCTCGCGCTTGGCGGACAGGGCGGCCAGGGCCCCGGCCACGACCCGGCGGGTGTCGACGGGGTCGATCACCTCGTCGACGTAGCCCCGGTCGAGCGCGGCCGCGGGGGACAGGTGGACGGCCTCGTACTCGGCCTCGAGCTCGGCGCGCCGGGCCTCGCGGTCGGGCCCGTCGGGCACGGTGCTCAGGTCGCGCCGGCCCAGGATCTCGACCGCGCCCTTGGCGCCCATGACCGCGATCTCGGCGCTGGGCCAGGCCAGCGCGCAGTCGTTCCCCATCGACTTGCAGTCCATGACGATGAACGCCCCGCCGTAGGCCTTGCGCAGCACGACGCAGACGCGGGGCACGGTGGCCTCGGCGTACGCGAACGCGAGCTTGGCGCCGTGGCGGATCATGCCCCGCCACTCCTGGTCGCGGCCCGGACGGAACCCGGGGGTGTCGACGAGGGTGACGAGCGGCAGGTTGAACCCGTCGCAGAAGCGGACGAAGCCCCCGCCCTTCTGCGAGCTCTCGATGTCGAGGGCGCCGGCGAGCTGGCTGGGCTGGTTGGCCAGGATGCCGACGGGCATGCCGGCGATGCGGGCCAGGCCGGTGACGACGCTGGCCCCGAAGCGGGCCCGCAGCTCGACGAACGACCCGTTGTCGGCCAGGTCGCCGATGACGTCGCGCACGTCGTACGACGCCCGCCCACCGGTGGGGACGGCGTCGGCGGCCGCCTGGCTGGGCCGGTCGGCCGGGTCGGCGGCCTCGGTGGCGTGCGGGGTCTCACCGTTGTTGGCCGGGAGCAGGTCGAGCAGGTCGGCGACCACGTCGAGAGCGGTGTCGAGGTCGGCGGCGACCACGTCCGCCACGCCCGTGCGGGCGCCGTGCACCCACGACCCACCGATCAGGTCGGCGTCGAGCAGGGCCGAGCCGGTGATGCGCGCCGAGGTGGCGGGCGCGTTGACGAACGCCTGGGCTCGGGCGGTCATGACCACGATGTCGGCGAGCCCGAGCAGCAGGGCCGGGCCGCCCAGGCAGGGGCCGTCGGCCACCAGCACGGTGGGCACCAGGCCCGACGCGGCGGCCAGCGCACGTGCGACCTCGCCCCAGCCGCACAGCGACGCCACGCCGCTGTGCGCACCCAGTCCGGCGTGGCCGAGCACCCCGACGAGTGGCACCCCCGCCTCGACGGCGCTGGACACCGTACGGGCGATGACCTGGGTGTCAGACGCGTGCAGGACCGACGGGTTGCCCCGGAACCAGGCGACCGACACGTCGGACGGCAGCCACGGGGCGGTGCCGACCCCGGCCTCGACGGCGCCGGGCCGACCCCGGGCGATGGGCAGCCGGGGGACCGGGAGGCTGGTCACGGTGGTGACCATCAGGCAGGGGCGAAGACGAGCGCGACGTTGTGGCCGCCGAACGCGAACGACGTGGACACCGCTGGGGCGCGCTCGATGACGCGTGCCTCGCCAGCCACCACGTCGACCGGCAGGTCGGTGCGCTGGTGGTTGGCGGTGGGTGGGACGATGCCCCGGTCGATCGAGAGCAGGGCCGCCACGGCCTCGACCGCGCCCGCGGCCCCGATGAGGTGGCCGGTCACGCCCTTGCCCGACGTGACGGGCAGCGCTCCGGGACCGAACACCTTGGCGAGGGCGGCGGCCTCGGCGCTGTCGTTGTGCGGCGTCGAGGTGCCGTGGGCGTTGACGTGCCCGATGGCCGAGGGGCTCAGCCCCGCGTCCGCCAGGGCGATCTCGATGGCGGCCACCGCGCCGGACCCGTCCTCGAGCGGCGCGGTGATGTGGTGTGCGTCGCAGGTCATGCCGTAGCCGGCGACCTCGCCCAGGATCGGGGCGCCGCGGGCGGCGGCCTGTTCGTACGGCTCGAGCACCAGGAACGCGGCGCCCTCGCCCATGACGAAGCCGTCGCGGTCGTCGTCGAAGGGGCGCGACGCAGCGGCGTGGTCTGGGTTCTTGCTCAGCGCGCCCATGCGGGCGAACGCCGCCATCGTGACCGGCGTGACGCACGACTCGGTGCCTCCGCACACCACGACGTCGGCCATGCCGTCGCGGATCAGGCGGGCGCCCTCGCCGATGGCGTGGGCGCCGGTGGCGCAGGCCGTGGCCACGGCGGTGTTGGGGCCGGTGAACCCGTGGTGGATGCCGACGAGCGCGGCGGTGGCGTTGGCCATCATCATCGGCACGAGGAAGGGGCCGACCTTGCCCGGGCCCTTCTCGGCGTAACCGATGACCTGGTCCTCCATCGTGCGGATGCCGCCGATGCCCGAGCCGGCCACGACGCCGCAGCGCACCGGCTCGACGCCGAACGGCGCGGCGGCCGTCGCCGCGGCGATGGCGTCGGCCGCGGCCGCCAGGCCGAGCAGGGCCGTGCGGTCGGTGCGGCGCACCTCCTTCGGGCCGACGTAGGCCTCGGGGTCGAAATCACGCACCTCGCAGGCGAACCCGACCGAGTGCGCAGAGGCGTCGAACAACGTGACCGGCGCCGCGGCAGACCGGGCGGCGAGCAGCCCGGCCCACATGTCGTCGACCGTCTGGCCGGCGGGGGACTTGACCCCCATGCCGGTGACGACCACGCGAGGGCGGCCCCGGTGGTCGATGGCGGCGGGTGCGCCGCTCGTGCTGGCCACTTCGCTCACGCCTTCCGCTCTTGGCCTTCGGCCGGACCGCTCGGGCTCCGACGCGACGTCTCCCGCTCTCCGCCGCTCGGGCGAGGCTCGCTGCACTGCGGACGCTCGCTCATGCGTTGGCGGCGCTCGCCGCCAGGATCAGGTCGACGGCGTTGCCGACGGTGCGCACGTCGCCGAGGTCGTCCTCGTCGATGGTGACGTCGAGCGAGTCTTCGAGCTGCATCACGAGCTCGACCAGGTCGAGGCTGTCGGCGTCGAGGTCGTCGGCGAACGACGCCTCTTCGGTGACCTGGTCGGCCTCTACCGACAGCACGTCAACCGCGGCCTTGGTGAGGGCGTCGAGAGCGGTTGCACGATCCATTGGGGAATCTCCTTGGTGGTCTGAGGTGATCGGCGGGGATCAGGTGGTCGATGATGGTCGATGTGGCGGTCAGCGGCCCATGCCGAGGCCGCCGTCGACGGGCAAGACGGTGCCCGTCACGAACGAGGCCGCGTCGCTGCACAGGAAGACGACGACCGCGGCCACCTCGTCTGGCGTGCCGAAGCGGGCCATGGGTACGGCGGCGGCCAGCGCCTCGCGGCGGGCCTCGGGCAAGGCGTCGGTCATGGCCGTGACGACGGGGCCCGGCTCGACGACGTTGACGGTGACGTTGCGTGAGGCGACCTCGCGGGCGATCGACCGGCTGAGGCCCACCAGGCCGGCCTTGGCCGCGGCGTAGTTGGCCTGGCCCGGCGACCCCGTGGCGGCGACGATGGACGACACGTTCACGATGCGGCCGAACCTGCGCTTGATCATGGGCCGCAGCGCCCGGCGGACCGCGTAGAAGGGACCCGACAGGTCGGTGTCGAGGGTGTGCGCCCAGTCGTCGTCGCGCAGCTGGACGGCGAGCTTGTCGCGGTTGGCGCCGGCCGCGTTGACCAGCAGCTCGACCGGGCCCCAGGCCTGCTCGACTGCGGTGAAGGCGGCGTCGACCACGTCGACCTGGGTGACGTCGGCGTGCACGGTCATGGCGGTGCCGCCCGCCTGCTCGATGGCCTCGCGGACCTTGTCGGCCGCGCCCGCGGACGCGCCGTAGCCGAGCGCGACCCGGTGACCGGCGGCGGCCAGCGCCATGGCGCACGCGGAGCCGATGCCCCCCGAGGCGCCCGTCACGAACGCCACCCGTTCACTCATGTGTCGTCCCTCGAAAGTGGTGTCGGTGTGCCCCAGCGCCAGAGCGCGGTGCCGACCGTGAGGCCGGCGCCGAACCCGCACAGCAGCACGAGATCGCCCTCCGCCACCGTACCGGCATCGGCGGCTTCGGCGAGCGCGATCGGGATCGACCCGGCCGACGTGTTGCCGAAGCGGTCGATGGTCGACGAGGTGCGTTCGGTGGCCAGGCCGGTGCGGGCGAGCACGGCGTCGACGATGCGGGCGTTGGCCTGGTGGGGCACGAACAGCGCGACGTCGTCGGGCGTGCAGCCGGCGCGGTCGAGCGTGCGCCCGATCGAGGCGGCGACGGCGCGCACCGCCCGGCGGAAGACCTCGCGCCCGTCCATGCGCAGGTGGTGGTCGCCGGCGGCGACCGTCTCGGCGGTGGCGGGGCGGGCGCTGCCCCCCGCGGGCACCACCAGCAGATCGACACCGAGCGGGTCGCCCACCAGGTCAGTGGCCACCAGTCCGGGCGCCCCCGCCGCCGTCCCCGCCGCGCCCGGCTGCGGCGGCGCGATCGCCGGGCCGCCCGTGAGCACCAGCGCGCCGGCGCCGTCGCCGAACAACACGGCGGTGCCACGGTCGTGCGGGTCGACGACGCTGGTCATCGTGTCGGCCCCCACCACCAGGGCGGTGCGGGCGACGCCGGCCGACACCAGCCCCGACGCCGCGGTCAGGCCGTAGACGAACCCGGCGCAGGCGGCGTTGACGTCGAACGCGCCCGCCGTGACGCCCAGCTCGGCGGCGACCTGGGACGCGGTCGACGGCATCGGCATGTCGGGGGTAGCGGTCGCCACGACAATGACGTCGAGGTCGGTGGCGTCGATGCCGGCCCGCGCGAGCGCGCTGCGGGCGGCCGTGACGGCCAGCGGGCCAGTCGATTCACCGGGCCCCGACCAGCGGCGCTCGTGGATGCCCGAGCGCTCGACGATCCACTCGTCGGACGTGTCCAGGTACCGGGCCAGGTCGTGGTTGGTGACTCGGCGCCGGGGGAGGGCGGTGCCCCACCCGGCGACGCGCACGCCGCCGTCCGGAGCGGCGAGGGCGCCGGCGGTGGCGTGGTCGGCGGCGGCGGTCAGAAGCCTCACGCCACGACCCGCACCCACGCGAGGGGCTGGTCGGCTCGCACCCGCTCGCCGGGCAGAGCGAGCAGGCCCATGAGGAACCCGGTGTGGGCGCTGGTCACGTTGACCGTGCCGTCGGTGATCTCGATCGACCCGACCACCTGGCCGGCGTGCACGATCTCGCCCTCGGCCGTGACGACCTCGGGCGGGGCGGCCTGGAAGACCCCCGCAGTGGGGGCGGCGATGAGACGCTCGGGCACGTGCACCTCCTCGGCGCAGATGGCGAAGATGTCGGACGGGTCGGTCGGGTCGGTCGTCGGGTCGGTGGTGGCGCTGGCCAGGAGGGGTACGAGGCCGCTCTGCGTGCGTCCCGGCTGGGTCGCGCGGGCCACGCTCTCACCTGCCGGCTCGATCTCGAGTGCGCTCATCGTGTGGCTCCGGTGGGGGCGAGGGCCTCGGCCAGCGGGGCGAGGTCGTCGGGGGTGGCCAGGTTGTGGACGGTGACCTCGGGGACGGCGCGCTTGGCCAGCCCGGCCAGCACCCGGCCGGGACCGATCTCGACGAACGTGGTCGCCCCCAGGTCGGCCAGCGTGCGCTGTGACTCGCGCCAGCGGACGGGCTCGACCAGGTGGCGGGCCAGGCGGTCGGGCCAGCCGGCCGGTTCGGTGTGGGCGGCCGCGTCGGTGTTGGCCACCACCGGGGCGGTCGGGGGGCGGAAGTCGAGGGTGTCCAGCAGGTGGCGCAGCTCGTCGGCGGCCTCGGACAGCAGCGGCGTGTGGAACGCGTGGCCCACGTCGAGCGGCATCACCCGGCGCACCCCGGCGGTCTTGGCACGCTCGGCGGCGGCCTGCAATCCCGGGGGCGTGCCGGCGATGACGACCTGGCCGGGGGCGTTGTCGTTGGCGATCCACACATCGCGGCCGCCGTCGCACACGGCGGCGGCCACGTCGAGGTCGGTGCCCACGAGGGCCGCCATGCGACCGGGCCGGGCGTCGGCCGAGAGCTGGCTGAGGTCGGCTCGGCGGACGGCCAGGCGGTACCCGTCGGCGGGCTCGACGGCGCCGGCGGCGACGAGCGCCGTGATCTGCCCCAGCGAGTGCCCGGCGAACGCCACGGGCGTCTCGTCGAGCGTGTCGGCCAGCGCCTGCCAGGCCACGAGCGACGTCAGTAGCACCGCGAGCTGGCTGGCCGCGGTGGTCGACAGCTCGTCGGCGTCGGCGTCGAGCAGCAGGCGGGCGAGAGGTCGGCCTGTCGCCGCCTCGGCGTCGGTGACGACCCGCCACGCGGCATGATCCGTCCAGGGTTTGCCGGCGCCTGGCGTGGCAGCGCCTTGACCAGGGAAGATCGCTGCATACGACACGGATGAAGCCTCCAGCGGGGCACGACAGGGGAAGGGGAACGGAGAGATCTGACCCGCCTGGATCCCGATCGTTACACGGATCCGTGAAATGCTTCTACATGTGTGCCGAATTTAATTGGGGCGTATCGCGGCTGTCACAGAGCGTGAACAGCCCCGTGATGGGGAAGGGAGCGAGGTCATTCGGGAGTCGTCGACGATCACCGGGCCGCGCTCGGAGCGGGAGCAGTGACCAGGGATGACCAGGAGCGTAGGCGTGTCCGAGCCGGATGAGCAGCCCGGCGGATCGAGCGCGCCGCGCTACCGGGCCGGCGAGCTGGCCGCCGAGGTCGGCATCAGCATCCAACTCCTGCGGTCGTACCAGTCCAAGGGGCTGCTGCCCCCGCCGCGCCACGAGGGCCGGGTGGCCTGGTACGGGCCGCACCACCGCGAGCGCCTCCTGCACATCCGCCACCTCAAGGAGCGGGGCTTCTCCCTGCGGATGATCGCCGAGACGCTCGACGAGGGCCCGGAGGCGCCCCTGACCCTGGTCGAGGAGCGCGAGGTCCTGCGTCTCGCCGAGGTGGCCGAGCGCAGCGGCGTGCCGGTCGAGGTGCTGCGGGCGCTCGAGGCGTCGGGGCTGCTGCGTCCCCACCACCTGGACGACGGTGACCGCTACAGCGACGCGGACGTGCGCTTCGTGCGCAACGTGCTGACCCTGCTCGGGGTCGGCCTGTCGCTCGAGGACCTGATGCGCATCGCCCGCCAGCAGCTCGAGACGTCCGACGCTCTCGGCCGCGACGTCATGGTCGCCTGGTCACAGCTCGTGGGCACCCGCCTGCGGCGGACCCGGTCGGGGACGGGCGGCGACGGGCACGACGGTCACGAGCACGCGGCCCGCGAGGCCGACCATGCGGCCCGGGTGGCGGCCTCGATCCGTGCCCTGGCCGCCATCGTGGGCCAGCTCGTCGCCTACCGCGTCGAGCGAGCCGTGCTCGACGCAGCCCAGGCCGAGATCGAGGCCGAGGGCACCGCCGCCGAACGCCGGGCCCTGGCCCGCTCGCTCGGCTCGCTGCACACCGGCCCCTGACGCGGCCGATGACGGGCGTGCCGAACCTGGTCCCGGATCGTCGACGCATGCGACGATCGCGGCCGTGACCGACGCCCGACCCGCCCCGGGACTGTTCGACCCCGGCCGGCTCGAGGGCGTGCTGGCGGCCGAGACGCCCACCGTGGCCCTCGACGAGCCGGCGTCCGGGTGCACGATCTGGCTCAAGCTCGAGTACCAGCTGCCCAGCGGGTCGACCAAGGACCGCCTCGCGGCCCATGTGCTCAGTCGGGCGGTCGCCGACGGCCGCGTGCACGCCGGGACCACGGTGATCGAGGCCTCGAGCGGGTCGACCTCCATCGCGTTCGCGATGGCGTGCGCGGCGCTCGGCGTGCGGTTCCTGGCCGTCCTGCCCGAGGGCGTGTCCAACGAGCGGCTCATGATCATCCGCCGCTACGGCGGCGACTTCGCACTGGTGCCGGGCGAGGCCGGCATGCCCGGCGCGATCGCCGAGACCGAGCGCCTCGCGGCGGCCGATCCCGACGTGTTCCTCCCCCGCCAGTTCACCAACCCCGACAACGCCGCCGCCCACGAGCTGCGCACCGGCCCCGAGCTGGTGGCCGCCGTCGAGCAGTCGGGCGCCACGGTCGACGGGTTCGTGGCCGCCGTCGGCACCGCGGGCACGCTGATGGGTGTCGGCCGGGTCGTGCGGCGTGCGAACCCGGCCGCAGTGGTGGCGCGGGTGGTGGTGGCGGGCGAGACCGTCGACGCCGAGCAGGGAGGCCCCACCTGCCTCGGCATCCCCGGGGTGGTCGACTGCCTGTCGGGCCTGCTCGACGAGGACGAGCTGGGCGGTCATCCGCCCCTTGCGGTCCCCCGGGCCGCGGCCATGGACGCCGCCCGCGAGCTGGCCCGCCACGGGTTCGCCGTGGGGCCGTCGAGCGGGCTCAACCTGGCGGGCGCCCGCCGCCTGGCCCTCGAGCTCGGTCCCGGCCACCACATCGCGACCGTGGCGTGCGACCGCATGGAGCGCTACTTCTCCACGGACCTCTTCGACGACCTGCGCCTCGGGGGTTGACAGGTTGCGCCGATAGGTGCAGCCGTGGCCCGAGCGGCCCGGCCGCGAAGCGCCACGAGCGGGGGACACAGCGACGGCTCGCCGAGACAGCGTGGCCTGTCCGCGCACGTTCTGAGGCGGACGACTTGTTGCACTTGTCGTGCAGCCTTGGCAGCCTGTGTCACCGGTCACGACCCGATCGGGCGCATCCGAGGGGCCGGACGGCCGCCGGGCGCAGATCGACGAGGGAGAGCACGATGGACGATGTGGCGACGGGGGTCGACGTGCCCACCGGTGACGAGGTCGAGATCGGCGGCACGGTCGAGCCCGGGTTCGAGGGCGTGCGCGAGGCCTTCGCCGCCAACTTCGCCGAGCACGGCGAGGTCGGCGCCGGGTTCTCGCTGGTCGTCGACGGTCGCACAGTGGTCGACCTGTGGGGTGGCGTCGCCGACGCGGCCACCGGCGCGCCCTATGCCGAGGACACCCTGCAGCTGGTGTTCTCGTCGACCAAGGGTGCGACGGCGATCTGCGCCAACCTGCTGGCCCAGCGCGGCGAGCTCGACGTCGACGCGCCCGTGTCCACCTACTGGCCCGAGTTCGCCCAGGCCGGCAAAGGTGACATCCCCGTGCGCTGGCTGCTGTGCCACCGGGGCGGCCTGCCGTTCATCGACGCTCCGCTCGGTCTGGACGAGCTGCTCGACTGGGACACCGCCGTCGCCGCGCTGGCGGCCATGACCCCGCTATGGGAGCCGGGAACCGTCCACGGCTACCACGCCGTGACCTACGGCTGGCTGGTCGGCGAGGTCGTCCGCCGCATCACCGGCAAGAGCCTGGGCACGTTCTTCGCCGACGAGGTCGCCGGGCCCCTGGGCCTCGAGTTCTGGATCGGCCTGCCGGACGCCCAGCAGTCCCGCGTGGCGCCCCTGACGAACCGGGGGCCGCGCCGCGGGCCGCGCGCGGCCGGCACCACCCCGACGACGCACGCCGCTCCCGGGATGGCGGCCGAGAACCCGCTCGCCGACGCCGTGGCCGCCGCGGCCGACGCGCACGCCGACGACGAGGGCCTGGGTGGCCTGGTCGAGACGATCGAGCAGCTCCTCGGTCCCGACACGATGCTCGTGAAGGCGCTCGGCGGCTCGACCGCGTTGCCGTTCGTGAGCGACGGTGTGTTCAACCGGCCCGAGGTGCGCGCCGCCGAGCTGCCCGCGGCCAACGGTGTCACCAACGCCCGCTCGATGGCTCGGATGTACGCCGCCACCATCGGCGCGGTCGACGGGTCCGACGCGGGGCCGCTGCTCGTTCCCGATCAAGTGGCGGCGGCGTCGATCACGCAGACCAGCGGCGCGGACCAGGTGCTGTTCTTCGAGACCACGTTCGGGCTCGGGTTCATGACCTCGTCGCCGTTCTCGCCCTACGGCGGGCCGCGATCGTTCGGTCACGCCGGGGCCGGTGGGTCGGTGGGCTTCGCCGACCCGGACAACGGCCTGGGCTTCGGCTACGTCATGAACCGCATGATGACCAACCTGTCGGGCGACCCGCGCAGCCGTGGCCTGGTCGCGGCCGTGTACGAGGCGATCGGCGCCCCCACGGCGTTCGTCTGAGCGACAGAGGGCACGGGCCCGACGCCGTGGGCGCCGCCGACGAGCTGGTCGAGGTCGTCGACGAGCGCGGCAACGTCGAGCGGCTGGTCACGCGGGCCGAGATGCGGGCCGGCAACCTGCGCCACCGCTCGGTGGCGGTGGTGGTGCTCACCGGCGCAGGCGAGGTGGTGGCGCACCGCCGGGCCGCCTGGAAGGACGTGTGGCCCGGCCGCTGGGACGTGTGCTTCGGCGGCGTCGCCGGTGTCGGCGAGGACTGGCGTGCCGCGGCGGCGCGCGAGCTGGCCGAGGAGGCGGGGATCGACGTCGCGCCCTCCGCGCTGCGCGAACTGGGGCGGGGCACCTTCACCGACGAGGACGTGTCGACCCACGCACGCGTCTACCTGGTCGGCCACGACGGCCCGTTCCACCCGGCCGACGGCGAGGTCGCCGAGCTGGTGCTGGTGCCGCTGCCCGACCTCGACTCCTGGCTCTCCGGGCGGCACGTGTGCGCCGACAGCGCCGCGCTGGTCGTTCCCCTGCTCGCCGCCCTCGCTCGGGGGGCTGCCCCCCCGCCCCCCGCCGACGCCGGGGGCTGACCCCGATGGCCTGGTCACGGCGCCGTCGTACCGTCACCAGTGTCATACCGGGAAGGCGATGTGAACGGACCGACGAGGTCGACGACGACAGTCGCGCAGTGCGCACGGCGGGAACCGGCGGCGCTGTGGGGTTGGCGGACCCTCGACCCACCCTGGCGGGACGCGGTCACGGCGGCACGTCGCCTTCCTGGTTGACCTCCCCTCCCCAAGGGGCATCAGCGGATAGGTCAGCCCATCTCGGCGAACGGTCGCCCTGCTTCCCGCTCTTGCAGCTTCGCTGCGGGCCGCTCGGGCCACGGCCTCGCCTATCGGCTCGGCCTCAGAGGGCGACCGGTCGGCGGCTCCGTCAGGCTGGATCCGAACCCCGTCGGCCACGCGGTCGCCGGCCGGATCGCCCGCCAGCGCTGCACCGATGACGGGCGATCGGCGCCCGACGCCGTAGCCTGACAGATCGCATGTCCTCCGTCGCCGAGCTCGCCGCGCACCGACGCACGTTCGCCATCATCAGCCACCCCGACGCGGGCAAGACCACCCTCACCGAGAAGTTCCTGCTGTACGGCGGAGCCGTGCAGGAGGCCGGTCAGGTCAAGGCCCGGGGCGAACGCCGCCGCGCCCGGTCCGACTGGATGGAGCTCGAGCAGAAGCGGGGCATCTCCATCACCTCCGCGGTGCTGCAGTTCCCCTACCGCGACGACGTGCTCAACCTGCTCGACACGCCGGGTCACCGCGACTTCTCCGAGGACACGTACCGCGTGCTGGCCGCCGTCGATGCCGCGGTCATGGTGCTGGATGCGGCCAAGGGCATCGAGGCCCAGACGCTGAAGCTGTTCGAGGTGTGCCGGGCGCGCAACGTGCCGCTGCTGACCTTCATCAACAAGTGGGACCGTCCCGGCCGCGACGGCCTCGAGCTGCTCGACGAGATCGAGAAACGGCTCGACCTGCAGCCGGTGCCGGTCACGTGGCCGGTGGGGTACTCGGGCGACTTCCGGGGCCTGATCGACCGACGGAACGGGCAGTTCGTGCGCTACGGCCGCACGGCCCACGGGTCGGCCGAGGCCACCGAAGAGGTCGTCGACGCCGAGCGGGCCGCGGCCGAGGAGGGGGACGCCTGGCGGGCCGCGGCCGACGAGGTGTCGCTGCTCGACGAGCTGGCCGGCCCGGTCGACCCCGAGCTGTTCCTGGCGGGCGAGCAGTCCCCGGTGTTCGTGGGCTCGGCGATCACCAACTTCGGGGTGGGCCTGCTCCTCGACGGCATCGTCGACCTGGCCCCGTCGCCGTCGCCCCGGCTCGACGTCGACGGCGCCGCCCGAAAGCTCGACGACCCGTTCTCGGCCCTGGTGTTCAAGGTGCAGGCGAACATGGACAAGTCGCACCGCGACCGGGTGGCGTTCGTGCGGGTGTGCTCGGGCCGGTTCGAGCGGGGCATGGTCGTGACGCACGAGCCGACGGGCAGGCCGTTCGCCACCAAGTACGCCCATTCGGTGTTCGGCCAGGAGCGCGAGACGCTCGACGAGGCCTACCCGGGCGACATCGTCGCCCTCGTCAACGCCACCGACGTGCGGGTGGGCGACACGCTCTACGTCGACGCGCCGGTCGAGTTCCCCCGGTTGCCCGAGTTCGCCCCCGAGCACTTCGTCACCGCCCGGGCCCGCGACACCGGCCGGTTCAAGCAGTTCCGCAAGGGCATCGCCCAGCTCGACGAGGAGGGCGTGGTGCAGGTGCTGCGCGACGCCGACCTGGGCGACCAGGCGCCCGTGCTGGCGGCGGTCGGCCCGATGCAGCTCGAGGTGGCGACGTGGCGGCTCGAGCACGAGTTCGGCGCGGCGACCGACATGTCGCCCACGGCGTACACGATCGCCCGCCGCACAGACGAGGCGTCGTCGCCCGCGCTGCGGGGCATGCCCGGCGTGCGGGTGCTGGCCCGGGCCAACGGCACGCTCTACGCCCTGTTCGAGAGCCCGTACTGGCTGGCCCGTGTCGAGTCCGAGAACCCCGAGCTCACCCTCGACCGCCTGGTCGCCGAGGGCACCGCGGGCTGATCTCGCCGCCGACGGGATCGACACAACCGCCCCAACTGTTCTGGCGTCTCTCCGTGCCGTGACGGTGCGTGGGGGACGCCGGTTGGCGCGGAGCGGCCCCGGCGCCCCCGCCGGTCAGAGGGCTACGAGCAGGTCAGGCCGTCCTCGGGCACCTCGAGGTCGACCAGGTAGGCGGTCGCCGCGTCGTCGACGCAGCTGACCCCGTTCGCGACCACCGTATGGCCCTCGCCCTCGTAGGTCAGCAGCACGCCCGACTCCAGGCGCTCGGCGGTGCGGACCCCGGCCTCGTAGGGCGTGGCCGGATCGCCTGTGGTGGACACGACCAGGATGGGTGGCGCGCCCGCGGCGGTGACGGCCGGCATCGGGTCCTCCTCGACCGGCCACATCGCGCAACGGACGTAGTCGTTCACGATCGGCTCGGCGAAGTGCGGCGACTCGGCCGCGGCCGCGGCGCCGGCCGCCAGCAGCTCCTCGGGCGCCTCGGGCCACTCGAAGTCGAGGCAGTTCACCGCGAAGTAGATGTCGAAGTCGGCCACGCCGATGTACTGGTCGGCCAGGTCGACCATGCCGGAGCCGTCGCCGGCGAGCGCGTCGGCCACGGCCTCGGACAGGTCGGGCCACAGCATCTCGCTGTAGAGCGGCATGGCCAGGCCGGTCGACAGCTCGCCCGGGCCCAGCTCGCGGGGCTCTGCGGGGATGGGTGCCTGCTCGACCTGGGCCTGCAGCTCCTCGATGGCGCCCATGGCGTCGGGGGCGATGGGGCACGACGGGTCGGCGTCGCAGTCGTCGGCGAACGCCTGCAACGCCACCTCGAAGCCCGCGGCCTGCTCGACGGCCGTCTCGACCCCCGTGGGGCCCAGGTCGAGCACCCCGTCGATGATCATGGCCCGCACCCGGTCCGGGAAGAGCTCGGCCAGCTGCTGGCCGATGGCCGTGCCGTAGCTGTACCCCAGGTAGTTGAGCTGCTCGTCGCCCATGGCCTCGCGCACGGCGTCGATGTCGCGGGCGACGTCCTCGGTGCCCAGGTGGGCCAGCAGGTCGCCGGCGTCGGCCTCGCAGCCGTCGACGTAGTCCTGGCTGACCGCGAGCAGCTCCGTTGTGTCCTCGGGCGAGTCGATCGAGTAGTCGACGCCGTACAGCTCCTGCATGTCGCCCCCGCAGTCGATGGCGCTGGCGCCCAGGCCCCGGGGGTCGACGCCCACGATGTCGAACCGCTCCGTGATCTCCTCGGGGAGCGAGAACACGAGCTCGGCGGCGAAGTCGCTCGCGGTGCCGCCCGGCCCGCCCGGGTTGACGAACAGCGCCCCGATGCGGTCGCCCGTGGCGGGCACGCGGCCGATGCTCAGGGTGAGGGTGTCGCCGTCGGGGTCGTCGTAGTCGACCGGGACGTCCAGCTCGGCGCACTCGCTGCCGCCGCCGCACGACGACCAGTCGAGCTCGCCGGCGGACCCGGTGCCATCGGCATCGCTCTCACCGTTGCCCCCGCCGTCCCCACCGCCGTCGGCGGTCGTGGAGCCGCCCGAGTCGCCACGGGTGAGGGCCGAGTCGTCGGCCTCGGACGCGCAGGCGGTCGCGGCCAGGAGAGCGGCCAGGGCGGCGAGTAGGGGGATCGAGCGGCGGAGCACCCGCCGACGCTATCCGGGTCAGCCGCCGGCGTTGGCGCGGGCGGCGAGCATCCATTCGCGGGGGGTCGCCCCGGACTCGTGGATCTGCGCGGCGACGTCGCGGCCCACGTAGCGCAGGTGCCAAGGCTCGTACTCGTAGCAGGTGCGGTCGGCGGCAGCGTCGGGATAGCTGATGACGAACCCGAACTCGTGGGCGTGCGCCCCGATCCATTGACCGGCCGGCGTCGCGGCGAACGCGGTCGTCAGGTCGCCGACGCCGGGGTCGAGCACGTCGATCGCCGTGCCGAGCTGGTGCTCGCTGTGGCCCGGACGGGCGGTGCGGAGCGCGGCCTCGGCCTCGCCCACCTCGTCGACCCGGCGCTGGAACAGGTCCTGTTGGTACGAGAAGCTGCGGTAGCCCGAGATGACGGCGACGGGCGTGCCGTTCGCCTCGGCGGCTGCCCGCAGGGCACCCAGATCCTCGATGACGAAGGCCCGCACCTGGTCTCGGGACTCGAACCCGGCCTCGGTGACGTCGACGAGGTCGATGGGGGCGTAGGTCTCGGGCAGGCGGTGACCGGGGTCGATGACGGTCGTCGCCCAGTCGGTGGCGGGGTCGGCCGCGATGACCTCGTCGCCCGGCTGGCACGGAGGTGCGGCGGGGATGGTGGTCGTCGTGGCCGCGCGCAGCCCCGAGGTCGTCGTTGTGATGAGCCCGCCGTCGGTGGCCGCGGCGGTGGAGTCGGCCGACGTCGTCTGGGTCGAGTCCCACGTGATCCAAAGGCCCGCGCCCGACGCCCCGAGGACGACGATCAGTGCCAGTCCGACGAGCCATCCCTTCATCGCGTGGGTCAACATAGGCCGCGCGCCACCACCTCGTGCCAACCGTGACGGAGATCGTTTGGGGCGTCACACGCCGCGGTCGTCGCTGCGCCTTGCGAACTGTTTCGCGCCCGGTTCGGCAGGCCGGGTACGCTGTTCGCCCGACCAGGGGACGTAGCTCAGTTGGCTAGAGCACCTGCTTTGCAAGCAGGGGGTCGTGGGTTCGAGTCCCATCGTCTCCACCACCCGTGGCCAGCGCACGAGCGCCCATGAGCGCCGTCCTGGCATGGCTCCCACGACCGGGGGAGCCAACAGGGGAGCCTATGAGTCATCGTGGCTCCCCCTCGCCGTCCCCCAGGAGCCGCTGCATTGGTGCCGCTCCGGCCTCGACGGTGGGCGCCAGGGCGTGCCGGTAGACGAGCGCCGCCATCCTCGTGTTCCTGGATCTACTGCGCTCATGAGCACCGAGCCGGAGTTCGTGGCTGGCGCCGTCGAGGCAGTCGTTGCGGATTGATCGCCTTGCCCAGTCCTAGCGTGGGGTCGTGGAGCCGGAGCCGCCGCGTCGCCTGACCAGCCGCCTGCGGCGGGGGTGGGAACGAGTGGCGGACGCGGTGTCGTGGACGCCGCCGACATCGACCGAGGTTGGCACCGTCGCGAAGGCTGCGTTGGCGGCGGGTCTGGCGTGGGGGCTTGCGGGGACATTCACCGACGTGACCGCGGCGGTGCTGGCCGCCCTGACCGCAGTGGTCGTCGTGCAGGTCAACGTACGGGCGTCCGTGCGGACGGCGCTGCAGCGCAGCGCGGCCGTGGTAGTCGGCGTGCTGACGGCGTTGGCCATCGGCGACGCCCTGTCGCTCAACGCATTCACCGTCGCCCTTCTCGTTGGCGTGTCTCTCGCGCTTACGCAGCTGGTGCTCCGGCTCCCGGCAGCGGCCGCCCGGCAGGTGCCGATCAGCGTGCTCGTCGTGCTCACGACGGTGGCGGCGAGCCCGAACCAGCAGGGGTGGCGGCGCGCTCGGTGAGACCCTTATCGGGGCAACGGTCGGCATCGTCATGTCCCTCGCCCTGCCGGCATCGAGACTGGTCGACGGGCGCCAGACGGTCCAACGCCTGGGGGACGGTGTGTGCGAGGTGCTGCAGTCCATGGCCCTAGGCCTGCAGGAGCCATGGTCGACCGACCAGACCAGGGCCTGGCGGCGGGTGTCACATACTGTCCGGGACCGGCTCGTCGATCAGGCCCGGGAAGCGGTCGGCGACGGTCGCAATGCCGCGAGGTGGAACATCCGCGACCGACGCCACCTCACGGAGCTCGGTCGTTACGAGGACGCCATGCCCTGCCTCGAGCGGACCGCCATCGGTGTGTGGGCCATCGCACGCGGCCTCGACGACCACGCCCGTCTCCGCGACGAGCCGCACCGTGCCATGCCGGCGATGGGGGCGCTGTTCGCCTCGTTGGCGGCCGCCATCGCGGAGCACGTCCGAAACATTCTCGGCGCGTCGCAGGATGCCGCGGTCGTGGCGAAACTCGACGAGGTGCACACGCGCCGGGCACGCTGCATGCAGGGCGCCTCTCGGCGAGCACGTTTGGCACTCGAGTGTGAAGCGGGCGAAAACCGTCTCGAGGTCGAGGGCGAGTGGATCGGGTACGTGTCGCTGCTGGTGCAGACCGATCGCATCGCCGCCGATATCCGCGCCAGCCTGCCTCTGACCGAATGAGCCTCGGTCAGACCGGACCTGCGTTTCGCACGCGTTCTCGCCAACAGCCGCACTGGCAGCGGCCACGACCACCGCCATCCTGGTCGCCACGCCCACCCTCGCGACCATTGCGTGAACGGCCACGGCCCCCTCATCCCCTTCCGACCTGCACTCCGGCCGTCTCGCACGTACGCCCACGGACATCCCGGAGTGCTTTGCAAGCAGGGGGTCGTGGGTTTGAATCCCATCGTCTCCACTGGCCCGTAGATGCGTATCGCTGTACGAATCTACGTACCTCCTGGTGGCGACACCGATCGTGGCTCCGGGAGGATGTCCTGTTGGGTCCGGCGGTGGATCTGGTACGTGGTCCGGTCGTCCTGGCCTCTGCCACGTACCTCCTGGTAGCGGCGACAGGGCTGTTGTAGTTGAGGGTTTGAGTCCCGATGGCGGCGCGGGCTTGGAGACACGGAGGGCTTGCGGAACTGCGCCCACTTTGTACGAGCACGCTGCAGATGATGCGCGACTGGATGAGGGCCAACCTGCGATGGAGCGAGGAGACGCCCGCTACGGCGACCACATCCCACGCTCCTGGAAGACCGGCTGGTTCGCGGCAGACTGGGCGTTCCCCCGGCCAGTCGACCAGTCGAAGGAGCTGTGTGTCCGAGCTCGTGGGACGTGAGGAGCAGCAGGCGGCGATCGACCGCCTGCTGGACGCGGCGCGCGACGGGCGCAGCGGCGCGCTGGTGGTCCGGGGCGACGCCGGGATCGGCAAGTCGGCGCTGCTGGACCACGCGGTCCGGTCGGCGGGGGCCACGGGGATGCGGGTGGTGCGGGGCGTCGGGATCGAGTCGGAGGCCGAGCTGCCCTTCGGTGCCCTCCACCTGCTCCTGCACCCGTTCCTCGACCGCCTGGACCGCCTCCCTGGACCGCAGGCGGCGGCGCTGCGCACGGCGTTCGGCTTGGCCGAGGGCCCGGTGCCCAGCCGGTTCCTGGTCGGCGCCGGCACCCTGGGGCTGCTGGCCGAGCTGAGCGCCGAGGAGCCGCTGGTGTGCGTCGTCGACGACGCCCAGTGGCTGGACCAGAGCTCGTCGGACGCGCTGCTGTTCGCCGCCCGCCGGTTCCAGGTCGACCCGGTGGTGATGCTGTTCGCGGCCCGCCACGTCGCCGTCCCGTTCGCGGCGCCGGGGGTCGAGTCGCTGGAGGTCCCGGGCCTGCCGCCCGCGGCCGCCGCCGACCTGCTCGACGAGCGGGCGCCGGGCTGGCGGCGCCCCTCCGGGACCGGGTCCTCGCCGAGGCGGGCGGCAACCCGCTGGCGATCATCGAGCTGGGCACGACCCGCCGGGCGGCGCAGGACACCGGGACCGTCGACCTCGCCGAGCAGGTCGGGCCCCTGCAGGTCACCTGGCGGGTCCAGGAGGCCTTCCGCACCCAGATCGCCGGCCTCCCGGAGGCGACCCGCCTGGCCCTGGAGGTGGCGGCCGCCGACAGCGCCGCCCGCCTCGACGTGATCCTCCGGGCCATGGCCGCGGTCGGCGCGTCGCCAGGCGACCTCGATCCTGCCGAGCAGGCGCGGCTCGTCACCCTGTCGCCTTCGGGGCTGACGTTCCGCCATCCGCTGATCCGCGCCGCCGCCTACCAGCACGCCCCGCACCATCGCCGGGTCGCCGTCCACCGGGCGTTCGCCGACGCCGAGACCGACACCGACCGCCGGGCCTGGCACCTCGCCGCCGCGACCACCGCGCCCGACGAAGCCGTGGCGGCGGAGTTGGAACGGACGGCGGAGCGGGCCGAGGCCCGGGGCGGGGCGATGGCGGTCTCCGCCGCCTACGACCGCTCCGCCCGGCTGAGCACCGACCCCGAGCTGAAGGCGGTTCGCCTGGTGAAGGCCGCGCACGCCGCGTACGCGGCAGGCCACCCGGACCGGGCCGAGCGCCTCGCCACCGAGGCCGAGTCGCTCACCGGGGACCGCAGTGTCCTCGCCGACGCCGTCTTCCTCCGGGCCCAGGTGCGCTACGAGCGGGTGTCGCCCGAGGCGGACGCCGTCCTGGCGCTCCAGGCCGCCGCCCTGGTGCCCGACGACGACCCCGGGAGCGCCGCGCTCATCCTCATCGAGGCCACGTGCGCGGCGAAGGACGCCAGCGACCCCGGGCTGCTCTGGCAGGCTGTCGAGCACCTGCGGCGGCTCCGCCTGCCCGACGGCTCCGACGAGGCGCTCGCCAACGCGGCGATGATCGCCTGGGCGGACGTCCTCGACGGCCGGCCGGAGCGGGCCGCCGCCCCGATCGGGGAGCTGCTGCGCGTTGCTCGGGTGCGGCCGCTCGACGACCTCCACCGTGTCGTCGCCGGGTTCAGCGGGCTGCTGCTGGCCGACGACGACGCCGTTGTCACCGTGATGAGCGCCATGGTCGACGACGCCCACGCCCACGGGAAGCTGACGTGGATCCCGTACGCGCTGGAGCTCCTCGCCCTCGGGCACATGCTGCGGGGCGACCTTGCCGCCGCCCAGACCTGCCTGGGGGAGGGCGTCCCGCTCGCCGAGGAGCTGGGCATGACCACCCAGACCGCCGTGCTGCGGTCGATCGCCGTCTGGCTGGCGGCGGTCCACGGCGACGAGGACGGCTGCCGGACGCTCGCCGCCGAGGTCCGGCCCGTGGTGGCCGAGCGGCATCCCGGCGGCGCGGCGCTCGTGGCGTGGGGACTCGGCCTGCTGGACCTCGCCGCCGGCCGCTTCGATGCCGCGCTCGACCAGCTCGAAGAGGTCTGCCACGGCGCGGCCGGGCGCGACCTCCCCATCCGGGCAGCCGCCGACCTGGTGGAGGCGGCCGTGCGCGCCGGGCAGCCCGACCGGGCGCAGGGCCCGGCGGCCGAGCTGTCCCGATGGGCCGAGAGCGCGGCCACCCCCGCGGCGGCGGCCCTGGCCCTCCGTTGCCGGGCGCTGCTCGACGACGACGGCGCCGAGGGCCCGCTGGTCGAGGCGCTGGAGCGCTGCGCCTCGCCCTACGACCGGGCCCGCACCCAGCTCCTGGGAGGCGAGTGGCTGCGGCGCCGCCGGCGGCGCACCGAGGCCGGCCAGCAGCTGCAGGCCGCCACCGAGGGCTTCGAGAAGCTCGGGGCCGAGCGCTGGGCGCAGCGGGCCCGGACGGAGCTGGCCGCCCTCGGCGCCCGGCCACTGGCCCGCCCGCACGCCGCCGACCTGGCCACCCGCCTCACGCCCCAGGAGCTCCAGGTGGTCCGGCTGGCTGCCGCCGGCCTGACCAACAAGGAGATCGCCGCCCAGATGTACCTGAGCCCCCGGACCATCGGCCACCACCTCTCCGACGCCTTCCCGAAGCTCGGCGTCAGCCGTCGCACGGAGCTCGCCGCGCTCGACCTCTGACCGTGTCACCTGGTGCCCGGCGACCCCGGTCGCCCGGTGACCCTGCGACCCCGGCCATTCCGGCCACCTCGGTCACCCGGTCACCCGGTCACCCGGTCACCCCGGAGTCTGTGGCCGGTGACCTGGTCGGCGGTCCTGGTCATCCGGGTCGGCTGATGGTCGGCGGCAGGGCCGATGACCTATACCGGCGGGGGTCGACCGGTGACAGACGGGCAACGTGACCGATGCGGGGGGCGGCCCCGGAGGTCGACGATGCCTCCTGACACAACCCGTGCAGGAGGAATCCCATGTTGCTGGAGAACAAGACGGCCGTGATCTACGGCGGCGGTGGCAGCATCGGCAGTGCGATCGCCAAGGGCTTCGCCGCCGAGGGCGCCCGGTGCGTCCTGGTCGGCCGGACCCCCGAGACGCTCGACGCCGTCGCCGGCACGATCCGGGCCGATGGCGGGCAGGTCGAGACAGCGGTCGTCGACGCCCTCGAGGAGGCGGCCGTGAACGACCACGCCGACTCGGTGGTCAGGACGGCCGGCAGCCTCGACATCTCGGTGAACGTCATCACCCAGGACGCGATCTTCAAGCCGCTGCTCGACATCACGGTCGACGACTTCGCGGCGGCGATGGACAAGGTGGTCCGATCGCAGCTGAACACCACGAAGGCCGCCGCCCGCCAGATGGTGCGCCAGCAGTCCGGGGTGATCCTGTTCTTCGGTGGCGCCGACTACGTGTCCCGGAAGGACCGCCAGAACATGGGCACGGTCCAGGTGGGCATGGACATCGTCGAGGCGCTGCGGCGCCAGTGGGCCTCCGAGCTGGGGCCCCACGGCGTGCGGCTCCTCACCCTGCTCACCGGTGGCATCGCCGAGACGTTCCCCGACATCCCCGAGATGGCGGAGGCAAAGCAGGCCATCATCGACCAGACCCTGCTGGGCCGGGCCGCCAGCTTCGCCGACGTCGGCCACGTCGCCGCCTTCGTCGCCTCCGACCGCGCCCGCTCCATGACCGCCACCCAGGTCAACATCACCTGCGGCGCCATCGGCGAGTGACCCCCTGACCGGCCCGACCGTCAGAAGGTGGAACGACTCGGCCTGCTGGCCGAGTCGTTCCCACCCCGTCATCCGGGTCGGCCCATCCCCCTGTTCGAGACGACCTGCGCTCCTGGATCTAGTCCTTCCGGCCATGGGGTCCGCCGCGCCGTGGCCTGATCGACACCCTGGCCCGCCGTAGAACGGTGAGCACTGTGTCGGCGCTGACGCCGAACTTCTCGCTCAGCCGCCCGGACGACCAGCCCTGCTCGTAGAGCCGAACCGCCTCGGCCGTCTGATCCTGATCGAGACCGCCACGCCGGACCGAGACCCCGTGCTCGGTGAGATGTGAGCTGACTGTGGTGCGGTGGATCCCGAACTCGGACGCCAGTTCCTTCATGGTCTTGGCGGGGCTGCGGGCCACGCACGGGCCACAGTCGTCATCGGCCTGCGGGCACGAGCGCACCGGCGGTGCCGTCGTCGTCATCGTCCGGGCAATCAGCGTCGGGGGCCTGGCCGTCATCGTCGTCAGTCGTCAGCTCGGCCTCGAGCGTCGCCGCGATCCTCGCATCCGCCTCGGTGGTGGCGTGCTGATAGATGATCGCCGCCCGCACCGAGTCGTGACCCATTCGGGCCATCAGGTCCCGGGTGCTCACACCGCTGCGCGCCGCCAACGTGTTTCCGGTGTGGCGCAGGTCGTGGACGCGCACCCCGTCGTCCCGAGGTCGGCCATCAACTTCGTCCAGCGCGTCAGCTTCCGAATGTTCCCCCGCCTGACCGCCCCACCCTTCGGACCAGTGAACACCAGCGCCGACGGGTCCTCATCGACGTAGCTCGTCAGGTGTGCCCGCATCGCCTCCACGATGGTGGGTGGAACAGACACCGTCCGCCGACCCGCCTGCGACTTCGGTGGGCCTCGGCACCAGACCCTCGCCCCGGACCTCGACGAAGGCACGCCGCACCGTCACCGTCCCGGCCTTGAGATCGATGTCGCGTCGTTCCAGCGCGGTGACCTCACCGAACCGCAGACTCGCGAACGTCGTCAGCAGGATCATCGCCTGGAAGCGCGCCGGCACCGCGCCGGCCAGGCCTGCACCTCGGCTACCGAGAGGACCGGCCGCTCGCCGGGCTGCTCCTTGTCCGCGCCCCGCGCCTGGCACGGGTTCCGAGGGGTGATGCGAGCCTCGTTCGTCGCCGACATCGGGTCGGTCCAGTCACCCCAGGCGATCTGCGACTCGACCAGGCTCAGGTACTGATCGGCTTCCGCCTTCCGAGCGAACGTGTTGGGCGCCGACCGAATCCGGAGCACAATCGTTTGGCGTGACGTTCAGCCGGCCACGATCGTCGCGGCGAGCGCCATCCGGTGGTCCTTGGCCCAGGGCGGTCCCAGCGTCGCCCGCGGGCCGTGGAGCACCTTGTCGGCTCGCTCACCGAGGATGCTCATCGCCTGGCTCTCTACCTCCTTGGCGTCATAGAGGTGGATGTGCCATCCGTGTGCGCGTCCAAGCTCAGCCAGCACTTGGCGGTACATGATGGAGTCGGCATGGGACTCGTAGGGTGCGCGACGTTGGACAGCGATGTCGTCGGGGAAGTCGAGCGGCCAACCTCGCAGCGACATCGACACGATCGGTTCGGGCGCTTCGGTTGCGATTTCGTCCAGTGAAGCTGCCGTCGTCTGTCTCGCCGACGCTCGAACCTCCGCGACCAGTGCCGCTGTGGCGGCGTCGTCGAGAGGTTTGCCTTCGTGGTGGATCGGCGCCGTCGGCATGCCGGGTTCGATCAGTTCGATTCTCCGGCGGTCCACGACCTCATGATCGTCCGATGCAGTGACAGCCACGGCCCAGCCGAGATGATGAGCGATGCCCACGCGCACGCCATCGAGTATCCCGCGTCCCATGCCCAGCGTGATTGATGAATCGCCGACCTCACGATCGACGACGGCGACGCGTTCCGCGTCGTGGTCGAACTCGCCCCGCCCGAGCGTCTTTCGTCGGCTGAGAGTCCCGATGGCGGCGGGTCTCCGGACGGGAGCGCCTCTGCAATGTCGGGTGGAACAACGCCCGGCATGTTGGAGTGCATGCCGAGCAGTTCCGGAGGTGCCTGTGCCGCCATCACATCCGTGACAATTGCCCCCCAATCGCCGCCTTGCGCTACAAATTGCGTATATCCAAGACGCTTCATCAGCACCACCCAGGCACGTGCCATGCGGGCGGGATCCCTGCCGGTGTCGGTCGGCTTGCCGGAGAACCCGTAGCCCGGTATCGACGGAATCACCAGATGGAACGCGTCCTCTGCGCTGCCGCCGTGTGCAGTCGGGTCGCTGAGCGGGCCGACGACGTTGTGCATCTCGATGACCGAGCCGGGCCAGCCGTGCGTGATGATGACCGGCAACGCGTTCTCGTGACGCGACTTGACGTGAATGAAGTGGATGTCGAGGCCGTCGATCTCGGTCACGAACTGCGGTAGGGCGTTCAGCCTCGCCTCTAACCGCCGGAAGTCGTAGTCAGTGCCCCAATAGCGCGCGAGTTCCTGCATCGTGGCCAGCTGCACGCCCTGCGAAGGATCTGCGACGGTCTCCTTTCGGGCCAGCACCGTGAAGGTCGGCCCGCACGCCTGAGCCACGGTGGGAGATCCGGCTTCGGCACCCCTCCCAGGCCAGCAGGCGGTCTGTAACCTCGCGCCACGGTTGGGATCGGGTGGGCGCTGACGATCTGGGCCCGGGTGATCCTGCGGGAGGCACGTACCTCGGGCGGAGCCCGATCTGAGGACCGCGACGGACGCGTGGGACCCTTGGCGCATGGTCGATGAATCGGCGCACGCCAGCGACGAGTGGGAGCAGCGGGTCGGGGAGCTGTGGGCGTCCAGCGACGAGCACGGTCCGGACGAGTTCGTGGCCAGGGTGGACGAGCTCGTCGGCGAGCTGCCGGCGGACAGCCCGGTGGGGGCGTTCGAGCGGGCGTCCTCGTTGGACTCCACAGGGCACTCCGACCTGGCGGTGCCGCTGTACCGCCGGGCGCTCGAGCTCGGGCTGCAGGGCGTGCGCCGGCGGCGGGCCACCATCCAGCTGGCCAGCTCGTTGCGCAACGTCGGCCAGGTGGCCGAGAGCGTTGCCCTGCTGACGGCCGAGCGCGACGCCGGGTCCGACGAGCTGGACGACGCGGTCAGCGCCTTCCTTGCCCTGGCCCTCGTCGACACGGGCAGGGAACGGGAGGCCGTCGCGATCACCCTGGCTGCGTTGGCGCCCCACCTGCCCCGGTACCAGCGCTCCGTGGCCAACTACGCCCGCCTGCTCGGCGACCAGCCGTCCACCTGATCCATGCGCCGGCCCCGCGCCGACGGCCGACGGCACGACCCGAGCTCATCGCCATCGTGGGGCCCCCGTCGAGGCGCGACCGCAGCGCCCCGGGAACGTTATGCCGGCCCCGAGGCTCAACCGGGCGTGACTGCTTTCCGACCCGAACCCGTGGCGTTGGACCGGAAGGATGTTGCCCTGCACACCGACGACCGCACGACCTTCGATGCGCTGTACCGCACGTCGAACGCCCGCATGATCCGACTGGCCTGGTTGCTCGTCGGGTCGCGGGCGGTGGCGGAAGAGGTGGTGCACGAGGCCTTCCTCGCCGTCCACCAGCGTTGGCCGACGATCGACAACCCCGGCGGGTACTTACGACGCGCGGTCGTCAACGAGAGCCTGCGGTGGAGACGGCGCCGCGCCCGTGAGCACGAACTGCTGGCCGTCGTCGGCGAACCACCACCGACCGGCGACCCGTCCGTCGACTCGATGTGGGACGCGATCCAGCGGCTCCGGCCCGAACGTCGGGCCGTGGTCGTCCTGCGCTA
The DNA here is from genome assembly GCA_963735395.1 of uncultured Acidimicrobiales bacterium. Taxonomy (GTDB): domain Bacteria; phylum Actinomycetota; class Acidimicrobiia; order Acidimicrobiales; family VFJN01; genus ZC4RG19. The sequence goes on from CAVTKV010000009.1 coordinate 790,428, forward strand.
CTGGGCCGATCTGCCCCACGACGAGATCGCCGAGATCCTCGGCTGCCCCACAGCCACCGTCCGCACCCGCCTGCACCGTGCGCTCGCCGACCTGCGCAAGGAGATCGACCGATGAACGACACCCCCACCCTCGACGACTTCGAGCTCGACGTGGTCCGTGCGCTGCGCGCCAAGGCCGAGCAGATCGAACCCGACGACGCTCCGTTCCGGGCCGAGGTGGACCCGCCTCGCAACATCGTCCGCCTCACACCGGCCCGGCCCCCGCGCCGGCGGGTGTTGGCCGCCGTCGCTGCGGTGGTCGTCGCCGCCGGCGTGGGCTTCTCGGCGGTGGGCGTGGCCCAGCGGCTGGGCTCGCCGGGCGAGCCGGACGTGACCATGCCGAGTGCCGGCGCACGCCACACGGTCCTCCAGTCGGGGACCGCCGGCTTCGTGCCCGCGACGATGCCCGACGGGTGGACGTTGCGGGAGATGGACGTGGGCGCCACGGCCTTTCCGGGCCACGACGCGCGCTGGCAGCTCTTCGGCGCCGCGGGCGGCTCGCCGCAGCCGCGCGGTGTTCTGGTCGGCAGCACGCCCAACGAGGAGTCGCGGGTGATCGAAGGGGCGACGCACACCGTCCACGGCCAGCCGGCGAGGGTGGGGCCGGCATTCGAGCCGACCGCGCCGCCCGGCGCCCTCCAGGCGAGCTGGCTCGACGGCGATGTCGCCCACGATGCGATCGCCGTGGGCATGGACGAGGCGGAGCTGCTGGCCTTCCTCGAGACAATGGTGGCGCACGACGACCCCGCCGCAGGCTTCCAGGCGCCCGCCGAGACGCCCCTGCCGGAGGTCGACGCCGCCACGGTCGCTGACAGCTACACCACCTCGGTCACCTACACGGGCCCCGGCGGCGACGCCGACACCGTGCGGGTGACGGCCACGTCGTCCGACCCGTTCGCCGGCCTGCTCCACGGGCTCGCCGGTGAGCCGAGCCCCGGCGGCGGCGTCGTCCTCCGGGGGACGCTGGGCGGCGATCCCGCCTACCCATTCGTGTCCCTCGCCAGGGACGACGGGTGGACGGTCGAGGTGATGGCGGCGCAGTCGCCGAGCGTCGCTCAGGATCCGGCGCTGCTCGATGACATCCTCGACCGCCTCGAGCCGGCAACGACCCAGCAACTCGTTGACCTGGGGGCCGCCCAGCCCGTGACGGCCACCCGGACGGTCGGCGACTGGAGCGTCGAGGTGCACGGCACCAGCACCGAGGACCTGGCGATGTGCCTCACGCCGGGCGCCGGCGGCACGGTGTGCACCACCGCCGAGGACGCGGGCGGTGCCCGGCTCACGGCCGGGTCCGCGCTCGTCGGTGGCGAATGGGTGGTGGTGGCGATCACGGAGGGCCCAGAGGCGGCCACGGTCGAGACGAGCGGCATCGCCGACCCGTCCGACGAGCGCCCGCCCGTCGAGCTGACGGGCGAGAGCGAGCGCGACGGCGACGCGGTGGTGCAGGTGGTGAGCGTCCCGGTCGACGCCGACGCCGTGGACGTCTTGGTCGCCACCGGCGACGACGCGGCGACCGGGTTCACCTACGACCGCCCGACGGGCTGACGCGGATCAGGCAGCGGACCAACGGAGCCGCCTCGGGCCTCCCCTCCCGAGGCGGCTCCCGCACGCCCGGCACGCGCCCGTCCCCACCCACGCGAGCGGCGCCGCGACCGCGAACGGCGGCGGCAGTGGCCATAGGGTGCGGCCATGCCGCGGCGGAGACCCATCTACGTGGAGACCCGCATCCGTGCCCCCATGGAGGCCCTGTGGGCGGCCACCCAGGAGCCCGATCGGCACCAACGATGGGACGTCCGCTTTGGGCACATCGACTACCAGCCCCGGGCCGACGGCGAGCCACAGCGGTTCACCTACGCCACCACGGTGGTGCCGGGGTTCACGGTCGCCGGCACGGGGGAGTCGCTCGGCGACCGCGACCGGCCCGACGGCTCGCTTTGGTCGGGGCTCAGGTTCTGGGCCGACGACCGGCGGTCGCTCATCGACGCCGGGGCGGGCTACTGGCGGTACGTGCCCACGGACGACGGCATTCGCTTCCTCACCCGCTACGACTACCGGCCCCGCTGGGGACGGGTGGGCGAGGCGCTGGACCGGTCGGTGTTCCGCCCGCTGTTCGGCCGGGCGACGGCGTGGAGCTTCGACCGGCTGCGGCTGTGGCTCGAGCGGGGCATCCCGCCGGAGCGATCGCGGGACCAGGCGATCGCCCACGCGGCGGCCGTGGCGGGGCTGGTCGGCGTTTGGGCCTACCAGGGGCTGGTCCCGAAGCTGCTGGCGGTCGACGCCGACGAGGTCGCGCTGTGGCGTTCGTCCCTCGGCGTGGGTGAGGGCGCCGCCCGTCGGGCCGTGCGGGCCGCGGGTGCGCTCGAGCTCGTCGCCGGCGCGGTCACCGCCCGGCACTCGAGGAAGCTGTGGCCGTTCGCGGCGACGGCGGTGGCCATGCCGGTCCTGGCCCTCGGCGCGCTCGCCGCCGACCGACGTGCGTTCACGCGGGCGTTCAACCCGGCCTCGCTCAACTGGGCGGCGGCCGCCCTGGCCGTGGTGGCGGCGGTGACGACCGACGACCTGCCGTCGGGCTCCCGGCCGCTGCGGGAGGCACCCGATCGCCAGCCCGAGGTGGGCGACCTGCCGTGACGTCGATCTACCAGGAGGTGCTGGGCGACGACTTCGACCGCCTCCACCCGAAGATGCGGTGGCGGTTCGGCTTCTCGTCCGCCGACGGCACCTGCCAGATCGGGGCCGGTGTCATGGACGACGTGTGGCGCGGCCCGTGGTGGACGCTGCCGTTCCTGCTGCTGGGCTCGACCCGCCGGGTGCTGTTCCCCAGCCGCGGGCGAGACGTGCCCTTCACGATCGCCAACTACGCCTACGTCGACGGCTTCGGCCGCGAGACCGTCACCTGGTCGCGCCGGTTCCGGATGCCGCGGCGCATCCGGGCGTTCGACGCGACGATGATCCACAGCCGGTCGCGCGAGCTGGTCATCGACTACCTCGGGACGCACCAGCACCTCGCCGTCGACATCCACTGCTCGGTCGACGACGACGGCGCGCTGTGCATCCGCACCGGCGACCAGCGCTTCTACGAAGGCCCGGTCGCGTTCCGGTTCCCGATGCTGCTCACGGGCGTCGCCACGGTGCGCGAGTGGTGGGACGAGGCCGTCGGCCGCTTCCGCGTCGACGTGCGAGTCGAGAACCGCCTCTTCGGCCCGCTGTTCGGCTACCGGGGCTCGTTCACCGTGACCGAGCGGCCGTGCGTACCGGACGACGTCCCGCTCGACGTCAAGCCGGTCCGCGAGGAGCGCCGCGAATAGGGCTCGTCAGTCGGCGCCGGCGACCAACTCGGCGGCATGGGCCATGTCGGCCGCCACGGCGGCACGCTCGTCGGCCGTCAGCTCGACCGATCGAGCGACCCTGAGTGAGTGGGCGGCCAGCTTGCCGTCGGCCAGCCGCACGCCGAGCTCGGCCCGGTAGAGCAGCGCCCGCACGCGATCGACGGCCGGCGCGTCGGGAAAGCGGGCGAGCCCGTTGTCGAGCAGGGTCAGCGCCGCGGCGTCGTCGCCCCGGGCGTCGCCCTGGCGGGCGGCGTTGTCGACGACCCGGGCCAGACCGGTGGACTTGTGCGTGTTGGCCTCCTCCTCCGTGTCGCCCAGCCGGGAGAAGCGCAGCCAGTTGCCGCCGGGGTCGACCACGCTGAAGCCCCGCACCGTCCCGAACCTCTTGCGGGGCCGGAGGATGCGGGGGATGCCGGCGGACGGCAGCTTGCCGAACGCAGCGCGCAGACCGGTGGCGAACGACGCGTACAGCTCGTCGGGGTCGGGCACGGCCACGATGACGTTGCCGGTGGACCCCTCGGGCTCGAAGTCCTCGAGCCCGAACAGGTGGATCTGGATGTCCTCGCGGGCGACGACCGCGTACGGGTTGGGGCGGGTCTGGCGGTAGGTGCGCCCGAAGCCGAGCGCCTCGTAGAACGCGATGGCCTCGTCGAGCTCGGGGCAGGGCAGGATCGGGATGGTCACCTCGTTGGCCATCCCAATACCGTACAGCCTACGGAGTTGCCGGAGCGCGCCGGCTGGCGGAGGTCAGGGCCCGGGGGACAGCAGCCGGCGGATGGCGGCGACCAGGTCGGTGGCCAGCCGGTCGTCCACCGGCGCGTGGTGGCTGAGGAGGCGGTACCACATCGTGCCGAAGACCATGTCGACGACCAGGGAGGGGTCGACCGCAGCCGTGAGCTGTCCGGTGTGGATGCCGCGCTCGATGATGTCGCGCAGCGCGTCGCGGCGGGGGCCGATGACGGTCGACTGCAGCTCGCGCGAGAGCTCGGGGTCGTGCTGGGCGTCGGCCATGAGCCCGCTCAGCGCCGGGCCGCTGATCTCGCGGACGACCCGGAACGTGAGCGCGAGGACGGTGTGCATGTCCGCGACCGCGTCGTCGGTGGGCGCGACCTCGTCGACATGCTGGACGGCCAGGTCGCGCAACGCCTCGAGCAGCACGTCGGACTTGGCCGGCCACCAGCGGTAGACGGTCTGGCGGCCGACACCGGCTTCGGTGGCGATGCCCTTCATCGTCAGGTCGGCGTACCCGTCCCGCACGCACAGCCGCAGCGCGGCGTCGAGGATCGCCCGGCGGGCGCCTTCGCTGCGGGGCCGACCCCGTGTGACCGCTTTCTCCACGACCGGACTTTACAAGACACCATGTCCCGTTACGATAACGAGTCATGATGACTTGTAACCCGAACACCGAGCCCCGCAGTTCGAACCGACGGGCTCCGTCGCCTTGAGCGCGCCGCCCCTCCCCGCCGCCCGCACGGTCCTCGTCACGGGGGCGACCGCAGGCCACGGCCGCTACCTGGCGGCCGAGCTCGCCGCCGGCGGCGCCCACGTCGTCGTGCACGGGCGCGACCCCGCCAAGGTCGACCGCGTGGTCGCCGAGGTGGCCGGCGCCGCCCCCGACCCGGACGCCATCACCGGCGCCGTGGCCGACCTGGCCGACCTCGACGCCGTCGACCTGCTGGCCGACGACCTGCTCGGGCGGCTCGACCGGCTCGACGTGCTCGTGAACAACGCGGGCATCGGCTTCGGGGCTCCCGGCACCGGGCGGCAGACCAGCGCCCAGGGCCTCGAGTTGCGATTCGCCGTCAACTACCTGGCGGGCGTCCTCCTCACCCGCCGCCTCCTGCCCCTGCTGCTGTCGTCGGCCCCGGCCCGGATCGTCAACGTGGCCTCGATCGGCCAGCAGCCGGTCGATCTCGACGACCTGCAGATCGAGCGGGGCTACGCCGGGATCACCGCGTACCGCCGCAGCAAGCTCGCCCAGATCATGTTCACCGTCGACCTCGCCGCCGCGCTCGACCCGGCCCTGGTGACGGTCAACGCCCTCCACCCCTCGACCTTCATGGACACGCCCATGGTGCGGGAGGCCGGCGGGCGGCCGATGAGCACGGTCGAGGAGGGTGGCGCCGCCACCCTGCGCCTGATCGACGACCCCGCCCTCGACGGCGTCACCGGGCGCTTCTACGACGGCATGCGCGAGACCCGCCCGCACGAACAGGCAGACGACCCCCGGGTGCGCGCCGGGCTGCGGTCAGCCACCGACCGGATCCTGGCCGGCCGCGCCGCCGCATCCCCCCGCCCCAGCGATCCCCCCACGGAGACAGATCCCTCATGACCGGTTGCTGATCCGCACGCTCGGCCTCGAGGACCTGCGCCCGGCGGGGCCGGCGATGGCCGGGGAGCCCTACGGCTCGAGGTAGAGCCGGAAGCCCTCGGCTTCGGCCTCGAAGCCGAGGGAGAGGTACAGGGCGTGGGCGCCGTCGTCCGCGTGGCGCTTGTGTGACAACAACTGCACCTTGCGGCACCCGGCGGCGCGGGTGTCGGCCAGGATGCGCCGCATCACGGCCCGGGCGACGCCGCGCCGCCGGTGGGCCCGGGCCGTGACCACGGCCTCGACGAACGCCGTCGGACGGCAGTCGTACCCCAGGTTGGGCATGAGCAGCAGGCACGCGGTGCCCACGGGCTCGCCGTCGACCTCGGCGACGTAGACGGTCAGGTCCGCGGTCGCCATCATGCGATCCCATGTGGCCTGCTGCCGGTCGGTCACCCGTTCCGGCAACGGGTCGGTCGTCGGCCGCGACTGGGCCTGCACGCGCACGACGGCGAGCAGATCGGCCGCCGTCGCTGGGCGGATGGCACACGCGATGCCGCCGTCGGTCACCCGCCCGACGCTAGGTCGGCCCGCTCCTCTGTGGCTGTCCGGGCGGTCGTCAGCCACGACCCGACCATTGACATGTGACCTTTTGGTCACATATGGTCCACGGCGTGGATCTGGTGTTCAAGGCTCTCGCCGACCCCACCCGGCGCAGTCTGCTCGACGAGCTGTTCCGCGAGGACGGGCTGACGTTGAGCGAGCTCGAAGGGCGCTTCGAGATGTCGCGCTTCGGTGTGATGAAGCACCTCAGGCAGCTCGAGGAGGCCGGGTTGGTGGTCACCAGACGGCGCGGGCGGGAAAAGCTCCACTTCCTGAACCCGGTGCCGATCCGCCTCGTCCACGACCGGTGGGTGAGCAAGTACGCCGAGCCCTGGGCCGCAGGGCTCAGCGACCTCAAGACCAGAATGGAGAGTCCCATGGAGAAGGTGTTCGAGATCTACATCCGCACCACCCCGGAGCAGCTCTGGGAGGCGATCACCGACAGCGAGATCAGGAGCAAGTACAACTTCGGCAACCACGTGACGTCCGACTGGACGACCGGCTCGCGCTACGAGATCACCAACGTGCGGGCCGACGGTCCCCTCGGCGAGGGCGAGAACCTCGAGGTCGACCCGCCCCGCCGGCTCGTCCAGAGCATGCGTGCGCTGTGGAGCGACGACGCGAAGAGCGAGGGCACCTCCCGGGTCACCTGGGAGATCGAGCCCGTCGGCGACTCGTGCCGCCTGACCCTCACCCACGACGAGCTGCGCGACGGCGCGAGCGAGGAGCTGTACGGCGGCTGGCCGATGGTCCTCTCAGGCCTGAAGACGTGGCTCGAGACGGGCGAGCTGCTCACCACGCCCGGATCGCTGATGTACACCTGACTCACCCGAGGCCCGTCGGGACTGTCGTGACGGGGCGACGCGCCGGTTCGGGAACTCCTTGACCTAAAGCTTCCTTCAGCTGCGACACTGCCACCCATGCAGATGGACTTCAGCCATTGGATGGCGCTCGAGAGCGCCATGCAGGGCGACCAGCCCCGGCGCAGGTTCAGCCGGGCGACGCTGCGGCGCATCGTGGACTTCGCCCGGCCGCACCGCCGGGCGCTCGCCGGGTTCCTCGTCCTCAGCGTCGTCGCCGCCGTGCTCACCGTGGCGACGCCGGTGCTCGCCGGCCAGGTGGTCGACGAGATCATCGAGGGCAAGGACCAGGGCCGGGTCATCGGCCTGGCCGTCGTGATCGCGCTCATCGCCGTGCTCGACGCGGTCGTGGGCATCGCCGAGCGCTGGCAGTCGTCGAAGATCGGCGAGGGCCTGATCCTCGACCTGCGCCGGGCCGTGTTCGGCCACGTGCAGCGCATGCCGGTGGCCTTCTTCACCCGCACCCGCACCGGTGCGCTGGTCAGCCGGCTCAACAACGACGTGATCGGGGCGCAGCGGGCCTTCACCTGGACGCTGTCGGGCGTGGTCAGCAACGCTCATCGCGCTGGTCCTCACGCTGGCCGTGATGCTGCGCCTGTCGTGGCAGATCACCCTGCTGGCGCTGGTGCTGCTGCCGATCTTCGTGATCCCCGCCCGGCGGATGGGCTCGCGGCTGGCGCACCTCGAGCGCGAGGCGGCCGACCACAACTCGGCCATGACCACCCAGATGACCGAGCGCTTCTCCGCGCCGGGAGCGACCCTGGTCAAGCTGTTCGGCCGGCCGGCCCGGGAGGAGGCCGAGTTCGCCGCCCGGGCCGAGCGGGTCGCGCAGATCGGCGTGCGCACCGCGATGGGCCAGTACGTGTTCCTCACCGCGCTCGCGCTGGTGTCGGCGCTGGCGCTGGCGCTCGTCTACGGCCTCGGCGGCTACCTGGCGCTGCAGGGCGACATCGAGGCGGGCACGGTCGTCACCCTGGCCCTGCTGCTCACCCAGCTCTACGCGCCGCTCACCGCGCTGGCCAGCGCCCGGGTCGACGCCATGACCGCGCTGGTCAGCTTCGAGCGGGTGTTCGAGGTGCTCGACCTGAGCCGCTGATCACCGAGCAGCCCGACGCCGGTGGCGGTGCCCGACGGTCCGGTGTCGGTCGAGTTCGACGACGTGCGCTTCGCGCTACCCGGCGGCCGACAAGGTGTCGCTCGCCTCGCTGGAGGAGGTGGCGACGCTCGACACCCGCGGCGGCGTCGAGGTGCTGCACGGCGTCTCGTTCCGGGTCGAGCCCGGGCAGATGGTCGCCCTGGTCGGCACGTCGGGCAGCGGCAAGTCGACGATCGCCTCGCTGGCCCCTCGCCTCTACGACGTCGACAGCGGCGCGGTGCGCCTCGGCGGGCGTCGACGTGCGCGACCTGTCGTTCGACGCCATCCGGGCCACGCTCGGCATGGTCACCCAGGACGGCCACCTGTTCCACGACACGGTGCGCGAGAACCTGCGCTTCGCCCGGCCCGACGCCACCGACGACGAGCTGTGGGACGCGCTCGGCACCGCCCGCCTGGCCGACGCTGGTCGACTCGCTGCCCGACGGCCTCGACACGGTGGTCGGCGAGCGGGGCTACCGCTTCTCGGGCGGCGAGCGCCAGCGGCTGACCATCGCCCGCATCCTGCTGGCCCGCCCGCGGGTGGTGATCCTCGACGAGGCGACCGCCAGCCTCGACTCGACCTCCGAGGCCGCGGTGCAGGCAGCGCTGACCGACGCGCTGGCCGGCCGCACCGCCATCGTCATCGCCCACCGGCTGTCGACCATCCGGCGGGCCGACGCCATCCTCGTCGTCGAGGACGGTCGCGTGGTCGAGCGGGGCACGCACGCCGAGCTGCTGGCGGCCGGCGGCCGCTACGCCGAGCTGTACCGCACCCAGTTCGCCGACGAGGCCCGCGGCGACGACGAGCCCGACGGCGGCGACGGAGAGGACGCGGCGATCGAGGCGGTGGCCTGACCGGGGTGGCGGTCGGGGACCGGCGCTCGAGCCGGGCGGGGGTCGCTTCTGGGGCCCGGGTGTGGCCGACGAGCGTCAGGCGATGGGTGCGCCGACGCCCACGTCGTGAGGCAGCTCGAGCAGGCGGACGGTGCCGTCCGGGTCGAGCGCGCCCAGGATGAGGAACTCGCTGGTGAACCCGGCGATCCGCTTGCGGCCCAGGTTGAGGGCCCCCACGACCAGCCGACCCGTCAGCTCGTCGGCCGCATAGTTGGTCACCTGTGCGCTGGTGCGCAGGGTGCCGATGACCGGGCCGAAGTCGACGGTCAGCTTCCACGCGGGCTTGCGGGCCTCGGGGAACGGTTCGACCTCGGTCACCCGGCCCGTCCGCATGTCGACGGCGAAGAACCCGTCGGCCCCCACTTGGGGCTTGGGGTCCAGCCCCTCGGGTGCGTAGGGCAGACGGTCGGGATCGATGTCGTGCTGGGCCACGCTCCCATCCTGCCGCGCGCCTACCCGGGGGCGGAACGACCTCTTGTTCGCACGACGGGAGCTCGCGGTCTTCCGGGTCGCGGGTCCGGTTCCTCGAAGCGACTCCCGTTGTCTCGAGGCCCGCGGCCACGCCGGCCGGCGCTCCGGTTTCGCCACGATCCCGGGCGGCCGGAACTGGTCCGACGGGGTCGACCTCGCGTGCCAAGATGCGCGTCCCCCATGGCACGCAGCGTTCGTCTCCGCCCCTGGCAGAAGCGCGCCCTCGACCGGCTCGCCGGCGCCGACGCGCCCGACTTCCTCGCTGTCGCCACGCCCGGCGCCGGCAAGACGACGTTCGCGCTGTGTGCGGCGGTGCAGGACGTCGCCACCCATCCCGGGCGACGGCTCGTGGTGGTGGCGCCCACGTCGCACCTCAAGATCCAGTGGGCCGACGCCGCCTCGCGCTTCGGGCTGCACCTCGAGCCCCGCTGGTCGGCAAACGGGGGTCGGCTGCCGGCGGACGTCCACGGGGTCGTCACCACCTACCAGCAGGTGGCGTCCAGCCCCGACGCCGTGCGGGCGCTCGCCGCGCAGTCGATCGTGATCCTCGACGAGATCCACCACGCCGGCGACGACAGGGCGTGGGGCGAGTCGGTGCGGCGGGCGTTCGAGGTGGCGCCGCAGCGCCTGGCGCTGTCGGGCACGCCGTTCCGGTCCGACACGCTTGCCATCCCCTTCGTTCGCTACGTCGGCGACGAGGCGGTGCCCGACTTCGAGTACGGCTACGCCGACGCCCTGGCGGACGGCCGGGTCGTGCGGCCCGTCTACTTCCCCCGCATCAACGGGTTCATGGAGTGGATCGCGCCTGACGGCAGCGCCCAGGCCGCGGCGTTCGACGACGCCCTCGACCGCACCCGGGCGGCGCAGCGGCTGCGGACTGCGCTCAGCCTCGACGGCGAGTGGCTGGCCACGGTCCTGCTGCAGGCCAACGAGCGGCTGACCGCGTTGCGCCGCACCCAGCCCGACGCCGGCGGGCTGGTCATCGCCGCCGACCAGGACCACGCGCAGGGCATCGCCGACCTGCTGCGCTACCGCTGCGGCGTGCGGGCCACGGTGGCGGTGTCGGACGATCCGATGTCGTCCACCCGCATCGCCCGCTTCTCCGCGTCGAGAGACCCGTGGATCGTGGCCGTGCGCATGGTGTCCGAGGGCGTCGACATCCCCCGGCTGCGGGTGGGCGTCTACGCCACCACCACCACGACCGAGCTGTTCTTCCGCCAGGCGGTGGGGCGCTTCGTGCGGTGGACCCGGGGTGTGCCCCGGCAGAAGGCGTACCTCTTCATCCCCGACGACGCCCGCCTGCGCACCTGGGCCTCGCAGATCGCCGACGCCCGCCGCCACAGCCTCCGCAAGCCCGAACGTGACGGCGACGAGCACCCCGCCGACGAGGCGGCGCTCGACGACCTGCGCCACGACGACGACAAGGGCGATCAGCTCTCGATGTTCGCCGCGTTGTCGGCCGTGGTGACGGGCGAGGACGAGTCGTCGGTGTTCGATGTCGACGAGGCGGCGCTCGACCGGATGCAGCGGCTCGACGACCTCGAGGACGCGGGCGCGGGCGACGCCGCGCTCGAGCTCGCCCTGCCGACGCTGCCGGGTGGCCCGAACGGCGTGCACCTGGCGAGCGCGAACGGCAACGGCGGCGATCCCCGGCGCGCTCGGGCCGCGCTGCGCGAGGCAAACGCCAAGCTGGTGCAGGATCTCGTGTGGGCGACCGGGATGGGGCACGCGCAGGTCAACGGACAGCTCAACCGCCTCGTCGGGCTGCGCCGCATCGACGAAGCCACGGTCGACCAGCTGCGCCGCCGCGCCCAGCAGGCCGAGCGCTGGCTCGCCAAGCTCTGAGGCCCCGCAGGGCGCGAAAAGTCAGCAATAGCTGGCTGGATCGCGACCCGAATCTGGCGCCGCACCGGGGTGGAACCGCTACGGCATCACTGTCCGCTGTCGGTGACCCGCGGAAAACCCAGGAATTTCAAGGGCTTCACGCGCACAAAGTGATGCATTCCCGGGGAAAACTCGTAACAATACCCAAAGTATCCACGAGTCAGCGGGTCGAGTTGAGGAAACTGAGCCGATCCCGTGACGTAGGAGGAGCCCTGTGAACCGTCGAGACCTGGTCCAAGCCGTGTCCAACCAGAGCGGTGTCGAACGCAAGGATGTCGACTCCGTACTCAAGGGATTCACCGACGTCGTCACAGCCGTCGTGTCGAAGGGTGAAGCCGTGTCGATCTCGGGCTTCGCCAAGTTCGTGAAGGTCGACCGACCGGCCCGTATGGGCCGCAACCCGCAGACTCAGCAACCCGTGCGCATCAAGGCGTCGAAGAAGGCGCGCATCACGCCGCTCAAGGGCTTCAAGGACGCCGTGGTGAAGACGAGCCTGGCACCCAAGCTCGAGCGCGGTGTCTGGCCCCCGGCGCCCGCGGCCAAGGCGGCGGCCAAGAAGACGACCGCCAAGAAGACCACCGCGAAGAAGACCACGGCGAAGAAGACAGCCGCGAGGAAGGCGCCCGCCCGCAAGACGGCGGCCAAGAAGACCACGGCCAAGCGTCCGCCCGCCAAGCGACCCGCCACCAAGAAGACGGCGGCCAAGAAGACCACCGCGAGGAAGACGACAGCGCGGCGCTGATCGCGCCGCCGCATCGCTGCCCATCCGTCGCCGACCCGACACCCGTCGTCCACATCCCAGGCACACGTGTGGACGCCGCGACCGGCCGCCCCGGTTAGGGCGGCCGGTCCGCGTCCCGGGCAGGCTCGTAGGAGACCGAGCGGATAGCTCGCCGCCGCAGCCGACGCGTGGGAATTTGGCGCTGGAGCACCAGCTCCACAGCCGGCCGACCAGCAACACGGCGACCGCAGCCCGCGCCGACGTGAGCCATCCGCGCAGACTCGTCGGACGGGGTATGAGAAAAATCGCGCAGACTTCTACACGACGCGTGTGCTTCGGGCGTTCTTGAGGCAGTGTTGGCAGCAACCGTGGTCCATGAGCGCTCAACCTCGTCGGTGCCGATCTCGGTCGGCGTTCCCACCACGCTGTCGTTCGAAGGTTTCTACATGGCCAACGAGCGACGGCTCTTTCGTGCGCTCTTCGTGCTGACCGGTAGCCGCGACCAGGCCGAAGACCTGGCCCAGCAGGCCTTCTGCCGCGTGTGGGAGCGCTGGGACCGTGTCTCGGTGCTCGACGATCCCGCCGGTTACCTGTTCCGCACCGCCTTCAACGCCCACCACAGCGCGACCCGACGGGCCGTCCGCGCCGCTCGCCGCGTGGTCGAGGTGGTCGCCCACACCGCGCCGCCGCCTGTCCCCGGGCCGGCCGACCTGGCGGCCGACCGCGACCACGTCGACCGGGCCCTCGCCCTCCTCACGCCTCGCCAGCGCGAGGCCGTCGTCCTGACCCAGCTACTCGATTGCGACGCGACGCACGCGGCCCGCATCATGCGCATCCGCCCTGCCACCGTCCGGGTGCTCGTGAGCCAGGCACGCGCCGTGCTGGTTCGCCGCAACCGGGCGGAGGCGGGGCCGGGAGCGTGACCGATGACCACGACCTGCGGTCTCGGCTCGAACGCCTCGCATCATCCGCCGGTGATCCCCCCGAGCATGGGCTCGAGCGGGTCACCGCACGCCGGCACCGCCGGCTGCGCCGCCGCCGTGGAGCTGTCGCCACGGCGGCGGTGCTGGCGGTGCTCGCCGTCGGCGCGCCGCTGATCTCGCAGGGCCTGGACGACGACCGCGAGTCGGTCACGGCCTCCGAGTCAGCGTCGCCCGCCGGCGCACCCGCCGAGGTGCCCCGCATGGTCGAGGTCCACTGCGAGCCCGGCGGCATCGTCGTGCCGGTGGCGTCGGTGCGGCCGCAGCGCGACGGGCTGCACATCCGCGTGCACAACTCGCTGCCGGCCGCCACCACGATCGAGGTCGACAGCGACGACTGGTCGTCCGGCGCCATCCCCATCCCGCCCGGTATCCGCGACGTGCGCCAGCCGGTGCCGCCCGGCCAGCTCACGATCGGGTGCGACCTGGGCGGCACGGTCGAGCGCCGCCTCGTCGACCTCGTCGATCCCGCCGGCTACTACCGCGAGCCGACGCTGGCGTGCGACGACGCCGACGTGGTCACGCTGCGCGACCTGCCGGTCGAGCCGTCGAACGGCAACATCAGCGCCGCGGCGCGCGCCGGCCTGAGCCCCTACCTGGTGGACGGCACCACCGGGGACGAGATCGGCGCATTGCGTGGCTACCCGGCCCAGCGGCTGAGCGACGCCACCGAGGACCCTGTCGTCCAGGTCGTGCGCGAGGGCGACGTCATCGCATTCGCGCACGTGCGCGGCGAGGACGGCGCGGTCGCTCAGCCGTGGACCACCATCTCCAAGGTCGACGTGTGCCGGGCGATGGTCAGCACGACGCCCGCGTCCGACGCCGCGACGACGACGTCGACGACCCCGCCGCCGGCCGCGGGCACCGTTCCGTCCGAGTGAGGGAGCAGCCGACGCGGGCGCGGCCGGTCAGCGCGCGTACAGCGCGTCGATGCGGTCGGCGTACTTGGCCAGGATGCTGCGCCGCTTGAGCTTGGAGGTGGGCGTCAGCTCGTCGCTGTCGGGCAGCCACTCGTCGCTGAGGACCGTCATCTTCTTGACCCGTTCGACGTTGCTGAACCGGGTCATCACCTGGTCGACGGCGCGCTGCAGCTCGTCCCGCGCCCGCTCGTCGGCGGCCAGCTCGGCCAGCGACCCGGCCTCGACGCCCCGCTCGGCGAACCACCCGGGTGCCACCTCGGGGTCGAGCACCACCAGCGCCGACACGAACGGGCGCTGATCGCCGACCGTGCACGCCTGGCCGATGGCAGGGATGGTCTTGAGCGCGGCCTCGAGGTTGGCGGGGCTGATGTTCTTGCCCCCGGCGGTGATGATGAGCTCCTTCTTGCGGTCGACGATGCGGAGGTAGCCGTCGTCGTCGAACACCCCGATGTCGCCGGAGTGGAACGTGCCGTCGCCGTCGAGCGCGTCGGCCGTCTTGGCGGGGTCGTCGAGGTAGCCCGCGAACACGTTGCCGCCCCGGCACAGCACCTCGCCGTCGTCGCTGAGGAACACCTCGACACCGGGGAAGGCCCGCCCCACCGTGCCGATGCGCACCGCGAACGGGTCCCACGTCATGGGGCCGGTGGTCTCGGACAGGCCGTAGATCTCGGACATCGGCACGCCGATGGCCCGGTACCAGCGGATCAGCTCGGGCGGGATGGGGGCGGCGCCGGTGACCGCGTACTGCACCGCGTCGAGCCCGACGAGCGATCGCACGTTGGCGAACGCGACCTCGTCGAGGAAGGCCCAGGTCGCCTCGTCCTCGTCGGTGGCGGTACCCAGGGTGCGGCGCTCGGCGATGGGCTCGGCTGCGGCGACGGCCTCGTCGAACTTCTTCTTGGCCTCGGGGTCGGCGGACAGCGCGGCCTGCACGCCGGCGTGGATCTTCTCCCACACGCGGGGCACGCCGAACATGGTCTGGGGGTGGACCTCGCGGCAAT
Source organism: uncultured Acidimicrobiales bacterium (assembly GCA_963735395.1). Lineage (GTDB taxonomy): Bacteria > Actinomycetota > Acidimicrobiia > Acidimicrobiales > VFJN01 > ZC4RG19. The sequence continues at coordinate 805,570 of CAVTKV010000009.1, forward strand.
AGGAGGCGATGAGCGAGGGTTCGGGGCAGGTCGAGACCTCGAACCCACCGATGGCCGCCAGGTAGTGGCTTGCCATGCGCTCGGCGACATGGGCCATGGGCAGGTAGGAGATGGCTCGGAACCCCGCCGGGTCGATGCCCAGCAGGTCGAGGTACCCCTGGGCCGTCCAGACGATGTTGCGGTGGGTGAGCATGACGCCCTTGGGCGGCCCGGTCGTACCCGAGGTGTAGATGACCGTGGCCAGCATGTCCGGAGCGATCTGGGCGGCGGCCGCCCGCAGGTCGAGCGGTTCGTGGCCCTCGGTGAGCGTGCTGCCGGCGATGATGCCGTCGCCGGCCAGCCCCTCGGGGTCGGACAGCAGGACGAGGTGGTCCAGGTGGGCGAGCTGGTCGCGTACGGCGACGAAGCGATCGGCGAAGCCCATGTCCTCGACGATCGCGACCCGGGCACCGCTGTGGCCGGCCAGGTAGGCGACCTGCTCGGGGGCCGACGAGTTGTAGATCGAGATCGGCGTGGCGCCGCAGAACATGACGGCCAGGTCGACGACGTGGAACTCGGGGGTGTTCCGCATCATCATCACGACACGGTCGCCGGTTCCCACGCCCAGCGCCCGCAGCCCGGCGGCGGTGCGGGCGACGCGGTCGGCGAGCTGGGCATAGGTCGTCTCGACCCAGGCGTCGCCGTCCTTGGCGCGCAGCGCCACCAGGTCGGGATGCGCGGCCACCGTGTCGAGCCAGCGGCTGGCGATGGTCTGGCCCGCGACCCTCTCGTCGATGGCGCTGGCTCCGGACTCGTGGCTGGCTGTCTGCACGGTGAGGCCCCTGTCGTCAGCATGTGTGCCGGACGCCACAAAGCTAGTGCCCGGGCCCGGTGCATCCACCTGGGGTGGCCCGGTTGCGCGTGCGCGGGGCGCTGGGCAGACTGGCTTGACCGAACGGTCAAGTGAGCCGGCCCGACCGGCCGGAGCCTCGGCACGCGGGGCTCGCGGCGGGGCGGCGCGACAAAGGAGCACCCATGCCCACCGCCGTCATCGTCGATGCTGTCCGCACGGCCGGAGGCAAGCGCAACGGCAAGCTGTCCGGGTGGCACCCGGCGGACCTCGCCGCCGAGACCCTGTCGGCCCTGGTCGAGCGCAACGACCTCGATCCCGCCCTGGTCGAGGACGTGATCATGGGTTGCGTCATGCAGGCCGGCGCGCAGTCGCTCAACGTCGGCCGCAACGCCGTGCTCGCCGCCGGTTGGCCCGAGGACGTGCCCGCCACGACCATCGACCGCCAGTGCGGTTCGTCGCAGCAGGCCGCGCACTTCGCCGCCCAGGCGGTCATGTCCGGCGCTCACGACATCGTGGTCGCGGCGGGGGTCGAGGTCATGAGCCAGGTGCCGATGGGCGCGTCCGTCGGTGACGGCAAGTTCGGCTTCCCGTTCGGCCCCCGGGTCGGCCTGCGCTACGCGGATGTCGGCGGGCTGGTGCCCCAGGGCATCTCGGCCGAGCTGATCGCCGACAAGTGGGGCCTGTCGCGCGAGGACCTCGACGCGTTCTCCGCCGAGAGCCAGGCCCGCGCCGCCCGGGCGACCGCCGAGGGCCGGTTCGAGAACGAGATCATCGGCGTGCGCTCGATCCACCGCGACAAGGAGACGGGCGACGTCCGCGAGTCCGACGAGCTGGTCACGGCCGACGAGGGCATCCGCGAGGGCACCACGGTCGAGACGCTGGCCAACCTCAAGCCGGCGTTCAAGCCCGACGGCAAGGTGACGGCCGGCAACTCCAGCCAGATCACCGACGGTGCGTCGGCGGCCTTGATCATGAGCGAGGAGAAGGCGGCCGAGCTCGGCCTGCGCCCGCGGGCCCGGTTCCACACCTTCGCCCTGGCCGGCGTCGACCCGGTGATGATGCTGACCGGGCCCATCCCGTCGACCGCCAAGGTGCTCGAGAAGTCGGGGCTGACCGTCGACGACATCGACCTGTTCGAGGTCAACGAGGCGTTCGCGTCGGTCGTCCTGGCCTGGCAGAGCGAGACCGGCGCCGACCTGTCCAAGGTCAACGTCAACGGCGGCGCCGTCGCCCTCGGCCACCCGCTCGGCGGCTCGGGCACCAAGCTGCTGGCCACCCTGCTCAACGAGCTCGAGCGCACCGGTGGCCGCTACGGCCTGCAGACGATGTGCGAAGGCGGCGGCATGGCCAACGCCACCATCATCGAGCGGCTCTGAGGCCGACCGGACGGGAGGCCGTGGCCTGAGCGGCCCGTCGCCGTCGGCGACATGAGCGGGAGACACGAGGCCGACCGGACGGGAGGCCGTGGCCTGAGCGGCCCGTCGCCGTCGGCGACATGAGCGGGAGACACGAGGCCGACCGGACGGGAGGCCGTGGCCTGAGCGGGAGACACGACACAGCGATCGCAGGGGTGACGCCGGCCGGCGAGGGGGCGGCCGGCGCCACCGCTGCCCAGGCTCGAGGGGCAACCTGTTGCACCTCGAGTGCATCTACCTCGTAAGGTTCGCTGTGACATGTGGCGTTCGTCTCATCCGACGATGCCACTGGCGGTGATGAACGGGGGGGACATGAGGGGACGCTCCAGGCTGCGCCGGGCGACGAGCGTGGCGCTCGTGCTCGTGTTGGCGGCAGGCGTGGCGGCCTGCCGGCCGCAGTGGCCCGTCGAAGGGCCGGGTGGTGGTCATCCCGACCGTGGGTTCCGCGGGCTGCTGCGCGGCACCGAGCAGGCGCCGTGGCAGGTGCAGGCCGGCGTCGAGCAGCTCACTGTCACCGGCGCCACCCCCGGACAACCGCTCACCCTCTACGGCACCCGCCAGCGCAAGCTGCTGACCCTGCTGGCCGACGCCGACGGCCAGGCCCACTTCGCCTACCTCCCGCCGGAGCACGCCACCCTCCAGTCGGGTCCCGGCCTCGACATGAGCGGCCTCGACGTCGTGGGAGGCACCGTCGTCGAGCCCGGCCGCTACATCGTCATCGACGACAGCGCCCAGCCCCGGCTGGCCTCGGCCGTCGTGACCGTCGGTGGACGGGACGACCTGCCCGACCCGGCGCTGTACGACGACCAGCAGCTCACCGGCGCCCGGCTCGACATCCTGGGCAACGTCGCGCCCGGCTCGTCGCTCGAGGAGGGGTTCCAGTACCTCGAGATGCGCGACGGGGTGAAGCTCAGCGCCATGGTGCGCTTCCCCGACGAGGCGTTCTACGGCCGCGGGCCGTGGCCCACCGTTGTCGAGTACTCGGGGTACAGCCCCTCCAACCCGGCGTCCGAGGAGGCGGGCGTGCGCGTCGCCCGGGCCATGGGCTACGCCACAGTCTCCGTCAACATGCGGGGCAGCGGCTGCTCGGGTGGCGTGTTCGACGTGTTCAACCCGGCTCAGATGGCCGACGGCTACGACACGATCGAGATCGTGGCCCGCCAGCCGTGGGTCAAGGGCGCCAAGGTGGGCATGGTCGGGCTCTCGTACTCGGGCATCAGCCAGCTCTTCACCGCGGCCACCAACCCGCCCCACCTGGCCGGCATCACGGCCCAGTCGGTCATCGCCGACCCGTGGCTGCAGGCGTGGCCGGGCGGCATCTTCAACTCTGGCTTCACCCAGCAGTGGATCAAGGAGCGCAACGAGGCCGCCGCCCCCGGGGGCAGCAGCTGGGTGACCCGGCGCATCGCCGCCGGCGACACCGTGTGCGCCGCCCACCAGCCTCTGCGCAACCAGATCCTCGGCTTCGAGAGCCTGGTGCACAGCCTGTCCAGCTACACCCCGTCGGCCGCCGCCCGCGACCTGCGCCTGCTGGTGCGCGACATCGAGGCGCCGGTGTTCCTGTCGGGCGCCTTCCAGGACGAGCAGACCGGCCCGCAGTTCACGACCATGCTCGACGACTTCGAGAGCACCGACGTGTTGCGCGTCAACCTGTGGAACGGCCGCCACCCCGACGGCTACGGCCCGGCCAACCTCATGCGCTGGTTCGAGTTCCTCGAGCTGTACGTCGCGGACCGGGTGCCGGTGCTCCCCCCGATCATGCGGCTGGGGCTGCCGCCGGTGCTGGCCGACCAGTTCGACCTCGCCGACGTCGAGCTCGAGCCCGACCGGTTCGCCGGCTTCGGCGCCGACCTCGAGGCGGCGCGCGCCGCGTACCAGGCCGAGGAGCCGGTGCGGGTGCTGTTCGAGAGCGGTGCCGGCGCCAACGAGGTGGGCGAGCCCGGCGGCACGTTCGCCCTCGATCTCGAGTCGTGGCCCGCGCCTCAGGCCGAACCGGCCACTCTGTACCTCGGCGCCGACGAGACGCTGACGCCCGACGAGCCACGGCGCCGGGACCCGGGCGGTGTCGACAGCTTCCGCTTCGATCCGGACGCGGGCGGCTCGACGCTTTTCGGCGGCACCGGCGACTACCCGTTGCTCAGCCGGCTGTGGAACGTCGACTGGACCCGGTTCGACCCCGGCGACGAGCTGTCGTACCTGACCGCGCCGTTCGAGCAGGACACCGTGTTCGCCGGGCCGGGCTACGCCAGGCTCTACGTGGCGTCCGACGCCACCGACGTGCACGTCCAGGTGTCCGTGTCGGAGGTGCGGCCCGACGGCACCGAGTACCTGATCCAGAACGGCTGGCTGGACCTCGGCCATCGGGCCGAGGATCGCCGACGCAGCGAGGGCCTCGAGGTCGTGCACCCGTTCACCGAGCGCGCCCACCGCCCGTTGACCCCCGGTGAGTTCGTGGAGGCCCGTATCGACATCCCGTCGTTCGCCCACGCCTTCCGGGCCGGGTCGCAGCTTCGCCTGTCCGTTGCCACCCCGGGCCGCAACCACGCCACCTGGGAGTTCGAGAACCCCGACTACGGCGGCGCCGTACCCACCAACCAGGTCGCCCACACGGGGCGGATGCCCTCGGCGCTGGTGCTGTCGTGGATCGAGGGGGTCGAGGTGCCGGCGGTGCCCCCGGCACCGTGCCCGGCGCTGCGCGGCCAGGCCTGCCGCCCGTTCGTGGCCACCGAGAACTCCCCCGGGACCACCCCCGGCTGACAGGGCGTCCTCCCTCCCTGGTCGACGTGCAGGGGTCGGGCCGCCGGCCCCTACGATGACCGGGTGAGCACCCGCGCCCTCCGCCGACCGAAGGTCTCGTGGCCGACGCTGGTGACCGTGGCGCTCGCCGGGGGCCTCGCCTGGTGGGTCACCAAGGCCAGCCCCCTCGCGGTGGCGATCGCCGTGTTGGTCGGGTGGCTCATCCTCAAGGCCGGCTTCGCTGTGATGTCGAGCCTGGCCACGCCGCTGCCTCCCCCGCCGCCGGCCGGCGAGCTGCGCAAGGTGCGGCTGGTCTACCGGTGCTCGCTGTGCGGCACCGAGGTGCGGATGACCAGCGCGAACGACGAGATGCCCGATCCTCCGCGCCACTGCATGGAGGACATGGACCTCGTCACTCCGGTCGAGTAGCCACGTCGGGTCACCGACCCGTTCGCGCCGCCGCCCGCGATCGCCGCTTTCCCACAACCTGTGGACAAGGCTGGGGAGCGTAACACCGATGTAACTTCGGTGGTCGGCTGGTCACCTTGGTTGAACACAAGTCGCTGACCAGGCAACATGCGGCCGAACGACCCATGGCGCGCAGATGGCGACGGGGTGTCGTGCCACGAAGGGTGACGGCGACACCTTGCGCAGAGCGTTTAGCGGAATTGAGTGGCGGTGACGATGCCGCCGCAGATGGCCGCCAGACCCAGCCCCAGGTAGGCGTTGCTCATGCCGCCGGGCAGCACACCCAGGTAGTTGAGGAAGATCACGACCAGGCCGAGGCCGAGCAGGCCGAACATGAGCACCGGCACCCAGGTGGGGCTGACCTTGAGCTCGCGCGGCGTGGGTGGCGTGTAGCGGGTCGACGGCGAGGGCCGCTGGTCCGACGGCTTCGTACCCTTGGGTGTGACCCGTCCCCCCGGCACCTGGCGCTTCACTGGCTTGGCCATGGGCGACGAGGTTAGAGCATCGTCGACCGTCCCATTCACTCGCCCTGGTGGGGACGGGTTCGTCGCTACGAGGGGTCGGACGCGAGAGAGTGGTGCCGTGGCGAACGTGCTCGCGGCCGTCGACATCGGCACCAACTCCGTGCACCTGGTGGTCGCCCGCGTCGACGAGGACCGCATCGAGGTGGTCGAGCGCGAGCGCGAGATGGTGCGCCTCGGGTCGTCGGCGGGCGACATGAAGCGGCTCACGCCCAGTGCCATCACCCGCGGCATCGAGGCGCTCGTGCGCTTCAGGCAGGTCGCCGCCATCCACGGGGCGACCATGCGGGCAGTGGCGACCTCGGCGGTGCGAGAGGCCGAGAACCGGGCGGTGTTCATCGACCGCGCCCGCGAGGTGGGCGTCGACGTCGAGGTGATCTCCGGCTTCGAGGAGGCCCGCCTCATCCACCTGGGCGTCCTCCAGGCCGTGCCGGTGTTCGACCGCAAGGTGGTCGTGTGCGACATCGGCGGCGGCTCCACCGAGCTGGTGCTCGGCAGCCACGGCGACATCCTGGCGGCCCGCAGCCTGAAGCTGGGTGCCATCCGCCTGACCCGCCGCTACTTCGACAAGCCCAAGCTGTCGACGACCGCTGTCGAGGCGTGCCGGCACGACATCCGGGCCGTCCTGACCCCGGCGGTGCGCGAGATCGAGCGGTCCGGCTTCGACGTCGCGGTGGGATCGTCGGGCACGATCGAGGCGGTGTTCCGCATGGTGGCGGTGCGCGCCGCCGCCCGTGGCGGCGCCCCCGTCCCGCGCACGTTGAACAACATGACCATCACCCGGGCCGACATCGACGGGGTGGTCCGCCGCCTGATCAAGGCGCCGACGGTCAAGGAGCGGGCCAGGACCCCGGGGCTCGACTCGGGCCGGGCCGACATCATCCTGGCTGGGGCGCTGATCCTGGAGCAGACCATCCATGCCATCGGCGCCGACGTGCTGACGTTCTCCGACTACGCGCTGCGGGAAGGCGTCCTGCTCGACACCTGGCGACGCGAGCACGGGGGCTCGTTGCACCACCTGTCCGACCTGCGCCGCCGCAGCGTTCTCCGGCTGGCCAACCAGATGGACGAGGATCCGGCCCACTCGGAGCAGGTGTCCCGGCTCGCCCTCCAGGTCTTCGATGCCACCGCCGGGCGGCACCGGCTGGGTGACGACAGCCGCGAGGTGCTCGAGGCCGCCACGCTGCTGGCCAACGTCGGCCTGTTCGTCTCGCATGCCGGCCACCACAAGCACAGCTACTACGTGATCCGCAACAGCGAGATGCTCACCGGCTTCACCGACCGCGAGATCGAGCTCATCGCCCAGGTGGCCCGCTACCACCGCAAGTCCGCGCCGCGGCGCAAGCACCCCGAGTTCGCGGCTCTCGGCGACGACGACCAGCAACGGGTACGGGTGCTGGCGGGCATCCTGCGCGTCGCCGTGGGGCTCGACCGCAACCACGGGGCCCGGGTGCAGTCGGTGACGTGTCGCGAAGGGGCCGGCGGCGTGCTGACGCTCGAGGTGACGCCCGCACCGGGCCAGGATGTCGCGCTCGAGCTCTACGCGGCCAACGGCCGCGCCCAACTGCTGGCCGATGCACTGAGATCCCCGGTCGAGGTGGTCGAGCGGGTCGACCACCAAGTTGCGGCCCAGGCCTGACCACGGCGAGCGGCGCCCACTACAGTCACCCCCCATGTCTGGGGGATGGTGGGGAGCCGCGCGATGAGCACGTCGGACAGGGCACTCGGCGCACTCGGCCGAGCGGGAATCTCCCTCACGCTGGTCGACGTCGGTGCGTCGCTCGAACCGTTCCCGCCGTTCCGGCCCCTGCTGGGGCAGGCCACCTACGTGGGCTTCGACCCCGACCTGCGGGAGATGCACACGGAGACGAGCGCGTCCGGCCGCCGGGTGATCGTCAACAAGGCCCTCGTCGCCGAGGCCGACCGGGCGACGGCCCGGTTCTTCCTCACCAGGAACCCCACGGCGTCGAGCACCCTCCCTCCGCTGGGCGACGCGCTCGCGCCGTACCTGCACGCCTACCGCTACGACGTGGTGGACGAGGCCGAGGTGCCGGCGACCACGCTCGCCGAGGCCCTGGCGTCCGCCGACCTCGACCGGGCCGACTGGATCAAGCTCGACACCCAGGGCACCGACCTGCGCCTGCTCGAGGGGCTCGACGAGCCGCTGCTCTCGTCCCTCATGGCGGTCGACGCCGAGCCGGGCTTCGACCAGCACTACGAGACCGAGGACGTCTTCGGCGACCTGCACCGGTGGATGGTCGAGCGTGGGTTCTGGATGTCCGACATCGTGCTCACCCGGGCCGTGCGCCTGCGGCGCGACACGTTCGACTCCGCGCTCGGCGCACGGTCGAAGCTCGGACGCATGCGCTACGAGTTCACGCTCAAGACCAGCCCCACCGCCGCGGGGCCCCGCTACCTGCGCACCCTGGCGTCGCTCGACAAGGCGGGGGCGTCACGGTCCGACTACCTGCGGCTGTGGGCGTGCGCGTTCTTCTCGGGCAACCACCCGTACGCGCTCGACGTCATCGTCGAGTGCCGGTCGCGCCACGGCGCGGACGCCGACACGGCGACGCTGCTCGACCTGACCGTGCGGCGCAACCGGTCCGACGCCCGGCGCGGGGCGTGGCGCCTGGTCGAGAAGGTGAACGTGCGCAACCTCAAGCGCTTCGTCACCAAGCCCTACTGACCCCGGGGCGAGTGCGCTCGAACGCAATCACCTGGGGGCGCGCCGCGGGTCGCCGCTAGCCTCGCCAGTCGTGGCGCCGCGTGTCCTGGTCATCGACAACTACGACAGCTTCGTCTACAACCTCGTCCAGTACCTGGGCGAGCTCGGGGCCGAGCCGTCGGTGCACCGCTCCGACGAGTTGACGCTCGAGCAGATCGTGGCGCTCGACCCCGACGCCGTGCTCATCTCCCCGGGGCCCGGCCGCCCGGAGGACGCCGGCCTGTCCAACGCGGTCATCGAGCACTTCGCCGGCCGCCGCCCGGTGCTGGGCGTGTGCCTGGGCCACCAGTGCATCGGCCAGGTCTACGGGGGCGACGTGGTGCGGGCGCCCGAGATCATGCACGGCAAGACCTCGCTCATCCGCCACGACGGCACCGGCGTGTTCGCCGGCCTGCCCGACCCGTTCGAGGCCACCCGCTACCACAGCCTCATCGTCGACCGGAGGTCGGTGCCCGACGAGCTCGAGGTCACGGCGTGGACCGACGACGGCATCGTCATGGGCCTGCGCCACCGCACCCTGGCGGTCGAGGGCGTGCAGTTCCACCCCGAGTCGATCCTGACGGCGGGTGGCCATGACCTGCTGCGCAACTTCCTGGCCGGCGCGGGCGCCTCTGTGGCCTGACGGCTAGCGTCCCCCGGCGATGGGGGAGCAGGGGCAGCAGGGAGACACCCGCACGGTCAGCTACAGCGCGCAGACGCTCGAGACCCCCAACCCGATCGCCCGCTACGCCCACCGCCAGCGGTACAAGGCGTCGTTCGACCGGGTCACGAGCGATGTCCGCCAGGGCGGCACGGTGCTGGACTTCGGCTGTGGCGAGGGCGACTTCCTCAACACGCTGTCCGAGCTGCGCCCCGACCTGTCGCTGTACGGCTTCGACCCTGAGTCCCACCACGTGCCCGACCGCTACGCGCTCGTCGACGACATCACCGCGGTCCCGGCCGGCTCGGTGGACCTGGTCTGCTGCTTCGAGACGCTCGAGCACCTCTACGACGACGAGATCGCGTCGTTCCTGTCCGAGGCGGCTCGGGTGCTCGCCCCCGGCGGCGAGGTGTCACTCTCGGTGCCGGTCATCGGCGGTCCCACGCTGCTGCTGAAAGAGGCCAACCGGGCAGTCCTCTTCCGCAGGCGCAGCGACTACACGGCCCGCGAGCTGCTGGCCGCGTCGCTCGCCGGCCGCCCCGCCGCCCGGCCCGACGACATCCGGGTCTCGCACAAGGGCTTCGACTTCCGTGCGTTGCTTCGCACGCTGGGCGAGCGGTTCGACGTGAGCGACACGGCCTACACGCCGTTCCCCGGTCTGCCCTGGTGGCTCAACTCCCAGATCTTCGCCCGCCTCCGCCGCCGGAGCTGACCCACCAGCCCTCACCTCGGCGGTCCGCGATCCGGATTGTGGTACGAAAGCGGGGGCTCCAGCCCCCGCTTGTGAGCCAATTTGCTCCAGGCGGGTCAGCGGCCGGGGTCGTCGGGGTCGATCGGGTCTTCGGCCGTGCCGCGCAGCGGCTTCAACGTGCAGGCCCAGGCCTGGCGGTTGAGGGGTGGGGGGTCGTCGTGCATGGCGTCGAGCCGGCAGTCGATGTCGTTGACGAGCAACCCGGGCGTGAGCGCCGGGTCCCACCGGCCGGATTCGGCGACCGCCGGGGCATCGGGCGCCAGGGGGCGGAAGGTGACGAGCCCGTTGACCGCCAGGGCCCCGATGGCCAGCCACAGGAACGGCCGCTGGTTGCGGCGGCTGGCACCCAGCCACAGCAGCAGCATCACCAGGCTGGGCAGCAGGTGGTTGTACTTCCACGGCAGCAGGAAGAAGAGGCCCTCGGTGACGGCGAAGCCCAGCACGCCGGCCCGCAGCATGGGGTCGCGGCCCCAGCGGCGCAGCGCGGCGACGAGCGCGGGGGCGGCCACCAGCACGACGACCAGGAAGAGGGCGCCGGCGGTGGCGTAGTTCTTGTAGGCGAAGCGACCCAGGTTGTTGCCGACCGAGCGCCAGCCCTCGGCGGTTTCGAGGAACTCGGCCGAGCGGTCGTACGCCAGCCACGACGGGATGTACAGCAGCGCCCCCAGCGGCAGCGCGATCGCGAGCGTGCGCAGGCACGAGCGGCGGCGGTCGCGGGCCCACCCGTCGGCCACCATGAACGCGGCGATGAGGAAGACCGACGACAGGCGGGTGCCGATCGCCAAGGCGAACAACACCCCCGCGGGCACCGGACGGTCGCGCAGCTGGAACAGCGCGGCCCAGACGAAGAAGGCGACGGCCCAGACGAAGTCGCCGGTGGACGTGGCCGCGATGAGTGTGGCGGGCGAGGCGAGGAACGCCAGCGCGAGCAGGTCGCCGTTGGCGTGCCCCCAGGCCCGCACCAGGCGGGCGATGCCCACCACCGCCGCGGCGCCGGCGGCGGCCGTGGCCAGATTGAGCAGCAGGTGCCCGCCGATGGGGTCGAGCACAGCGGCGATCGCCTCGAACACCGGCACGCCGGGTGGACGCGACGGCACGTACTCGCCCTGCCGGATGCTGTCGGCCGACGCCAGCACGTCGGTCACGTCGATGTCGGTGCCGTAGCCCATCCACAGGAGGGGCAGCGTCACGGCTGCGGTGATGGCGACGAGGGTGCGTTCGGTCAGCTCGCGCGGCCGCGGGGCGGGCTCGCCCGGCTCGGCACCGGTGGCATCGGGGCGGGCGACCGGCGACGAGGTCGCGGGCGAGGTCATCGGCCCGCCAAGCTAGTGACCTGGGGCGGAGCGTGCTCGCGGAATGGATGGGATCTGGCCCCGGTTCAAAGTTGCGAACACAGCACTCAACTTTTATCATCGGTTCCAGTTCAAGCGAACGTTTTCATCACCAACGAGCACATCTCACGGAGGCAACCCCCATGCCCAAGGCTGTCGGCATCGACCTCGGCACCACCAACTCCGTCGTCGCGGTCCTCGAGGCCGGCGACCCGGTGGTCATCCCCAACGCCGAGGGTTCCCGCACCACCCCCTCGGTCGTCGCGTTCTCCAAGGGCGGCGAGGTGCTGATGGGCGAGGTGGCCAAGCGCCAGGCCATCACCAACCCCGACCGCACCATCCGGTCCGTCAAGCGCCACATGGGCACGAGCTGGTCGATCGACATCGACGGCAAGGCCTACAACAGCCAGGAGATCTCGGCCCGCACGCTGCAGAAGCTCAAGCGCGATGCCGAGGCCTACCTGGGCGACACGGTCACCCAGGCCGTCATCACGGTGCCGGCGTACTTCGACGACGCGCAGCGCACCGCCACCAAGGAAGCCGGCCAGATCGCCGGCCTCGAAGTGCTGCGCATCATCAACGAGCCCACCGCGGCCGCGCTCGCCTACGGCCTCGACAAGGAGGGCGAAGACCAGACCATCCTCGTCTTCGACCTGGGCGGCGGCACGTTCGACGTGTCGATCCTCGAAATCGGCGACGGTGTGTTCGAGGTCAAGGCCACCCACGGCGACACCCAGCTCGGCGGCGACGACTGGGACCAGCGCGTCATCGACTGGCTGGTCAGCCAGTTCAAGTCCGCTCACGGCGTCGACCTGAGCAACGACAACATGGCCCTGCAGCGCCTCAAGGAGGCCGCGGAGAAGGCAAAGATCGAGCTGTCGCAGGTCCAGCAGACGCAGATCAACCTGCCGTTCATCACCGCCACCAGCGAGGGCCCGCTCCACCTGGACGAGTCGCTCAGCCGGGCCAAGTTCCAGGAGCTGACGGCCGACCTCATCGAGCGCTGCCGTAGCCCGTTCGAGCAGGCCATCAAGGACGCCGGCATCGCCAAGGACGACCTCGACCACGTCATCCTCGTGGGCGGCTCCACCCGCATGCCGGCCGTGCACGACCTGGTCAACGACCTGACGGGCAAGGAGCCCCACAAGGGCGTCAACCCCGACGAGGTCGTCGCCGTGGGCGCCGCCATCCAGGCCGGCGTGCTCAAGGGCGAGGTCAAGGACGTGCTGCTCCTCGACGTCACCCCGCTGTCGCTCGGCATCGAGACCAAGGGCGGCGTGATGACCAAGCTCATCGAGCGCAACACCACGATCCCCACCAAGCGCACCGAGGTGTTCACCACCGCGGAAGACATGCAGCCGTCGGTCGAGATCCACGTGCTGCAGGGCGAGCGCGAGATGTCGCAGTTCAACAAGACGCTCGGCAAGTTCCAGCTCGTCGACCTGCCCCCGGCGCCCCGCGGCGTGCCGCAGATCGAGGTCACCTTCGACATCGACGCCAACGGCATCGTGCACGTGGCGGCCAAGGACCGGGCGACGAACAAGGAGCAGTCGATGACCATCACGGGTCAGTCGTCGCTCGCCAAGGACGACATCGCCCAGATGGTCAAGGACGCCGAGGCCCACGCCGAGGAAGACCGCAAGCGCCGTGACGAGGCCGAGGTGCGCAACCAGGCCGACACGCTCGTCTACCAGACCGAGAAGCTGCTCAAGGAGCAGGGCGACAAGATCTCGGGCGACGAGAAGTCGGCGGTCGAGGCCAAGCTCGGCGACCTCAAGGGCGCCCTCGGCGGCAGCGACGTCGAGGCCATCCGCAACGCCACCGATGCCCTCATGTCGGCCAGCCAGACGTTCACGCAGAAGCTCTACGAGGCCGCGTCGGCCGAGGGCGCAGCTGCGGGTGCGGGCGGTCCGGGCGCCGGCGGGTCCGGCGATGGCGCCAGCCAGCCGTCCGACGACGACGTGGTCGACGCCGAGATCGTCGACGACGAGGACACCAAGTGAGCGACGAGCCAAAGGCGAAGGGCGCGAGGCCCCAGCTGAGCGACCCGGCGACCGAGGCACAGGTCGGCGACGAGACGGCCGCGGCCGAGGCCGAGCCTTCCCCGACAGCGTTCGGGGAAGGCGCCGACCCGGTTGGCGGTTCGAACGAAGTCGACGCGGACCGGGCCGACGCCACCGCCGGCGTCGAGGTCGATGCCGACCTGCAGGCCGCGGCCGACGCCGTCGAGGTCGACCTCGAGCTGCTGCTGTCCGAGCGGGCGCAGTACCTCGACGCCTACCGACGAGCCCAGGCCGACTTCGAGAACTACCGCAAGCAGGCGCAGAAGCGCCAGGACGACGCGGTCGTCCGGTCGGTCGGCAACTTCGTCGAGGGCCTGTTGCCGGTGCTCGACTCGTGCGACGCCGCGCTGGCCCACGGGGCCAGTGAGGTCGAGCCGGTGCTCACCGCGCTGTACGGCGCCCTCAGCAAGGAGGGCCTCGAGCGCATCGACCCCAAGGGTGCGGCGTTCGACCCCACCGAGGCCGAGGCCGTCGTGCACGAGCCCGGCGAGGGTGGCGAGCAGGTGGTGGCCGAGGTCCTGCGCCCCGGCTACCGCTGGCGCGGCCAGGTGCTGCGCCCCGCCATGGTCAAAGTGACCGACTGAACGAGCTGAAGGGACAGGGCACAGGTCGATGGCGCCGCAGCGCGAGTGGTTCGAGAAGGACTACTACCGGGTCCTCGGGGTGAGCGACACCGCCTCCGCGAAGGACATCAAGAGCGCGTACCGCAAGCTCTCGCGCCAGTACCACCCCGACACCAACCCCGACGACGCGTCTGCCGAGGAGCGCTTCAAGGAGGTGTCGGCGGCGTACGACGTCGTGGGCGACACCGAGAAGCGCAAGGAGTACGACGAGGTCCGCAAGCTGGGTCCGATGGGCGGGATGTTCGGCGGCGCGGGTGGTCCCGGCGCCGGCGGTCCGGCCGGCGGCTTCCGCTTCGAGGACGTGGGCGACATCGGCGACGTGCTCGGCGGCCTGTTCGGCCGGGGGCGGCGGGGCGGCGCGGCCGGCGGGCCTGCCCGTGGCACCGGTCCCCACCGCGGCCAGGACCTCGAAGCCGAACTGCACCTCGACTTCGAGGACGCGGTGCGCGGGCTCACCACCACGATCCACCTGACCAGCGACGCGGCCTGCTCGACGTGCCACGGCAGCGGCGCCAAGCCGGGCACCACGCCCCACACCTGCCCGCAGTGCAACGGCCGCGGTGTCCTCGACGACAATCAGGGGTTCTTCAGCTTCTCGCAGCCGTGCCCCAACTGCGGCGGCCAGGGTTATGTGATCGACGATCCGTGCCCCACGTGCCACGGCACCGGGGTCGAGAAGCGTCCGCGCGAGGTCAAGGTGCGGCTGCCCGCCGGCGTGGCCGACGGCCAGCGCATCCGGCTCAAGGGTCGTGGCGGCCCCGGGCGCAACGGTGGTCCGCCGGGCGACCTGTACGTCACGGCTCGGGTCGGCCCCCACCCCGTCTTCGGCCGGCGGGGCGACGACCTGACGATGACGCTTCCGGTCACGTTCCCCGAGGCGGCGCTGGGGGCCGACGTGCGGGTGCCCACGCTCGACGGCGGATCCGTCAAGCTGCGCATCCCGGCCGGGACCCGGTCGGGCCGCACGCTGCGGGTCAAGGGCAAGGGCGTGCCCGGCCGCAAGACGGGCGACCTGCTGGTCACGGTCGAGGTGGCCGTGCCCCAGAAGCTGTCCGACGACGAGCGCAAGGCGGTCGAGGCCCTGGCGGCCGCGGCCGACGGCAGATCACCCCGGGCGCACCTCGGGGTCCAGGAAGGATGATGAACGATGCGACCGGACAGCCGTGAACCGACCCGGGCGGTCTACGTGATCTCCGTGGCCGCCGAGCTGGCCGGGGTGCACCCGCAGACCCTGCGCATCTACGAGCGGAAGGGCCTGGTCGACCCGGCGCGCACCACGGGCGGCAGTCGCCGCTACAGCGACGCCGACATCGACCAGCTCCGCCGCATCCAGGAGCTGACCAACGAGGGCCTCAACCTGTACGGCGTGCAGCGGGTGCTCGAGCTCGAGGCCGAGGTCGGCCGCCT
Source organism: uncultured Acidimicrobiales bacterium (assembly GCA_963735395.1). Taxonomy (GTDB): domain Bacteria; phylum Actinomycetota; class Acidimicrobiia; order Acidimicrobiales; family VFJN01; genus ZC4RG19. The sequence continues at coordinate 821,082 of CAVTKV010000009.1, forward strand.
GCGTGGCGAGCTGGCCGAGGTGCGCCGCAAGGCCACCGAGGCAGTCGCCGACGCCCACCGGCAGCACCGCCGCGAGCTGGTGCCGCTCAGCCAGGCCGTGGCGGTGTTCGAGTCCCGCCGCCGGCGCTGAACCCTCGACGAGCGCAACGCCTACCGATCGAGGTAGAGCAGCGGCAGTCCGGCAACGGGCCGGATCTCCGAGCGGAGGCCCTCGATGTCGGACGGCGTGGGTGTCACCAGCAGCTCGACGCCTGTGCCCTGCAGCGTCCAGGCGATGTCGCGGAGCTGGCCCTGGGCCAGGCCCCCGGTGACGATCAGCGTTTCGGCCCGGGTGTGGGAGAGGGCGTCGGACACGGCGAGCAGGTGGGGTCGCCGCGCGGATCGCGCCGCGGTCGCGGTGCCGTCGGACTCGTCCCCGGGCGTGTGGTCCCCGGGCGGCTCTGTCTCGTCGCCATCGCCGTCGCCGTCGTCGCCGATGACCGACAGGCCAACGATCGTGACGCCTGCGGCCGGGTGGCGGTCGAGCTGGCGCACGAACGCGTCGACGCCCCGCTGCGACCCGATGACGAGCGCCGTCCGCCGGGCGTGGCCCGCTCGTCGTAGTCCGTCGAGCCCGGCGCGGGCCACCGCCCGCCCAGCGAGGGTGAGCGCCACCGCCAGCGGGACCGTGCCGGCCAGCACACCCCGGCCGAGCATGGCGAGGTGGAGGATGTAGTACGCCACGGCGACGACGGCGAGCAGCTGGGCGCCGGCGCGGACGATGTGGGTCCACTCGCCGGAGCTCGAGCCGAACGGGCCCAGGTCATAGGCGCCGGCGAGGGCCAGGAGGACGAGCCACGTCGGCACGGTGGCCAGGGCGAGGGCGCCATAGGGGATGCTGAACGAGCGGATCTGCAGCGAGTCGGGGTTGATGCCGAGCCACGAGATCTTGGCGGTGAGCGTGGCGGCCGCCATGGCCGTGCCGTCGAGCACCACCAGCACGGCGGTGTAGGCGACCAGCCAGCGGGGGCGGGCGATGCGCACGTCGGCCGACGCCACCCGGGGCGCCGACGTCACCGCTGCGGCGGCGTCGACCGTCGTGGAGCGTGCCAACGCAGTTGTCTCCACGGCGCTCCCCCAGTCAGCCGCCTGCCGACCCGGACCCGTGCCTCGGGTCAGGCGTGATGCTAACCCGGCCGGCGGCCCGGCCGCCCGGTGTGGTCGATCGCCTCGCGGTAGATCTCGATCAGAGCCCTGGTCGTGGCCTGGGGGCTGAAGAGCTCGGCGTACCGGGCCCGCCCCGCGGCTCCCTTGGCGTCGACGACGACATCGGACGAGGCCGCCTCGTCGATGGCCTCGGCCAGGGCCGCCGGCTCCGTGCCGACGATCCATCCGGCATCGGGGCCGACGACCTCGGCCAGCGCCCCACGTCCGGTGGTGATGACCGGGCGGCCCAGCGAGAACGCCTCGCCCACCACCCGGCCGAACGGTTCCTCCCACACCGAGGGCACGAGGACCGCCCGGGCCTCGTGGATGTGCTTGGCCACCTCGGCCGCGGGCACCTGACCGGCCCACGTGACGCGTGGGTCCGACGTCGCGCGTCGAACGGTGTCGGCCATGGGCCCGTCGCCGACGAAGCGCAGCCGGGCGTGGGGGTGCCGAACCCGCTGCCAGGCGTCGAGCAGCAGGTCGATGCCCTTGTAGGGCGCGAACTTGCCGACGAAGAGGAAGGTCGTCCCGGCGGCGCGAGCGTGACCGGCGTCCGCTGGTGGGCGGGCGATGCCGTTGTACTTGACGTGCACGCGGTCGGGATCGAAGCCGGCCTCGTCGACCAGCCACGCGCGGAGCGTCCGGCTGACGGCGATGGTGGTGATGCGCGTGCGGGCCAGCCGGCGGAAGATCGACGTCGCCCCCGTCACCAGCGCGCTGCCCGCCGCCGACCCCCGGTAGCACCGGTGGCGGACGCCGGGCACCCGCCAGCCCGGGCGGCAGAGCGTGCAGTCGGCGCCCGCCCTGAAGTGGGTGCCCTCGATGCAGGTGACGCGCATGTTGTGCGCCGTCCACACCACGGGGACGTCCCGGTTGATCGCCCGCCAGGGCACGCTCGCCGTGTAGAGGGGGAACAGGTTGTGCACGTGCACGAGGTCGGGCCGCACCCGGCCGAGCGCGGCGCCGAAGCCGGCGGCCGCCGACGGCGACCACGTCGTCTCGGCTGCGGCCCTCAGCTTGACCGCGACGCTGCCAGACAGCACGTCGTCGTTCGAGGTCTCGTGCGTGTGCACCTCGACGCCGGACTCGCGGAGCCACTCGACCTCGTGGTCGGTCGAGACGTTCTCGCCCGAGGGCGTCGCCGACGAGTACCGGTTGTGGACGACGAGAACTCGCACGGCTAGCCCCCGGGCCCGCTGGTGGAGGCGGCCACAGTACAGGTGGTCGGGCGCGGCTCACGATCGTCGGCGCGCCTCGTCGTAGATGCGGATCAGCGCCTCCGTCGTCGCCCGCGGGCTGAAGGCCTCGGCATGCCGGCGCGCGGCGTCGGTGGCGCGTCGTCGGATGGCATCGTCGGAGCACGCCGCCTCGACCAGCGCCGCGGCCATCGCGTCCGGTTCGAGGCCGGTCACCCAGCCGCTCGACTCGTCGACGATCTCCGACAACCCGCCCCGACCCGTGGTGATGACAGGACGCCCGTGGGCGAGTGCCTCGGCGGCGGTGCGCCCGAACGGCTCCTGCCAGATCGAGGGGACGACCACCGCCCGCGCCGCAACGATCTGTTCGCCGATCCGGTCGGCCGGGACCTGCCCCAGCCAGGTGATCCGCGGGTCGGCCGCCGCGGCCGCTGCCACGTCGTCCGCCAGGTCGCCGTCGCCGACGATCCGAAGCTCGGCGTCGATGTCGGCACGTCGCCACGCGTCGAGCATCAGTGAGAGGCCCTTGTACGCCGCCAACCTGCCGAGGAACACGAAAGCCGTCTGATCGGCCGCAGGCGCGACCGGGCCCGGCGGCCCGGCCACCCCGTTGTACTTCACGCGCACGCGCGTGGCGTCGAAGCCGCCGGCCGTGGCGAGCCAGCGGCCCATGTCCTCGCTGATGGCGATGGGCGTCGCCGCGCCGCGCCGGGCGGCCGAGCGGAACAGGGAGCTCGAGGCCGTCACCAGCGCGCTGGCGGGGGCCGAACCGGCATAGCAGCGGTGGACGACGCCAGGAACCCGCCATCCGGCCCGGCACTGGTGACACGCCTCGCCGTCGCGGAAGTTGCCGCCGGCCACGCATCGCACACGGCGGTTGTGGACGGTCCACACGACCGGGATGCCTCGGCGTCGCGCGGCGATCGGCACGCTGCCGGTGAGCAGCGGGAAGAGGTTGTGCACGTGCACGACGTCGGGCCGGTGGTCGTCGAGCGTCGTCATGAACCGTCGACGGCCGGGCAGCGACCACACGGCGTCGACGCCTCCGCGCAGACGCGCGAGCGCACCGGCCGAGACCATCTCGTCGTTGCTCACCTCGTGCGTCTCGACGTCGACACCGGCCTCGCGCAGCCACCGAACTTCGTCGTCGACGGCCAGGTTCTCGCCCGACGGGACCCGCGACGAGTACCGGTTGTGCACGACGAGGACCCTCATCGTGTGGCCCTCGACACATGAGTGGACGACACGAGATTCGGACCTTACTCTTCGGTCACCTGAGTGATCGTCAGACGGCTCGGGGTAGCTGAGGGCTTTCGCACGCGGTTGGGGCTCACTGGCGTTCAGCAGGGGATTCCCACGGTGATGCGGCAGCACGATGGGGGAGGACACGTCGATGAGGCTCGGCGAAACAGATGCGGGCTCGGCCCGTGGGGCATCTGTTCCCGCGGGGCGTCCAGGGGTCGTCGCAGAACCACGTCCGCAGCGTTCGCTGCGGGTGATGGTCCACGACTTCGCCGGGCACCCGTTCCAGATCGACCTCAGCCGTGCGCTGGCCCGGCGAGGGCACACGGTGCAACACGTGTACTGCGAGTCCTACACGAGCGGCAAGGGTCGCTTCGACGCGGGTGACGACCGCAACCTCTCGGTGGTCGCCCTGCCCGCGGGCGAGTCGTTCGCCCGCTACTCGCCCGTGCGCCGCCTCAGCCAGGAGGCCGCCTACGGCCGGCGGTTCACGCAGGTCGCCGCGGCCTTCAGCCCCGACGTCATCCTCGCCTGCAACGTGCCACTGGTGGCCAAGTCCGTCGCGGCCTCGTGGTGCCGGCGCGAGGGCGTGCCGTGGATCTTCTGGTTGCAAGACCTGCACAGCGTCGCCATGGTGGCCGAAGCCGAGCGGCGTGCCGGCCGCCTGGGCCGGCGGGTGGGAACGGGTTTCGAAGCGCTCGAGCGCCGACTCCTCCGTCAGGCCGACGGCGTCGTCTCGATCACAGACGACTTCGGCCCCATGCTCGCCGGCTGGGGCGTCGACGGCAACGCTTGCAGTGTCATCGAGAACTGGGCGCCGTTGGTCGACCTGCCGACCCGTCCCCGCGACAACGAGTGGCGCATTCGCCAGGGCCTGGGCGACCGCTTCGTGTACCTCTACACCGGCACGCTCGGGCTCAAGCACCGACCGGAGTTGCTCTATCGCTTGGCCGAGCAGCGGATCGGCGACAGCGACGTGGTGGTGATCAGCGAGGGCATGGGCGAGGCCCGGCTGCGCGAGATGCTCCGCGAGCGGCCGCTGCCGAACCTGCGCCTCATGCCGTTCCAGCCGATGGACCAGTACCCCGACATCCTCGGGGCGGCCGACGTGCTCGTGGCTCTGCTCGAGCCCACGGCGGGCACGTTCTCGGTTCCCTCCAAGGTGCTCTCCTACCTGTGCGCCGGTCGGCCGATCCTGGCGGCGATCCCGCCCGAGAACCTGGCGGCGCGCACGATCCAGCGTGCCGGAGCGGGCCTGGTCGTGCGCTCCACCGACGAAGAGTCGTTCCTGCTGGCGGCCAAGCAGCTGCTGACGGACGGCGCGCTGCGAGTGTCAGCCGGGCGCCAGGCGCGCGCCTACGCTGAGTCGACCTTCGACACCGACGTGATCACTGATCGCTTCCAGGACGTCATCGAGCGCGCCATCGGCCGCAGCTCCACCACGCCTGGACACAGGGAGAGCTGAGCCGACATGGAGCACGTGCTGGTGACCGGCGCCGGTGGGTTCATCGGCGGGCACCTCGTCAAGCGGCTGCGCTCCGAGGGCGTCGGTCGCATCCGTGCGGTGGACTGCAAGCCCAAGGACGACTGGTACCAGGTCTTCGACGACGTCGAGAACGTCCACGCCAACCTCGAGCTGGTGCAGGCGTGCCACCAGGCCGCCGACGGGGTCGACACGATATTCAACCTCGCGGCCGACATGGGCGGCATGGGCTTCATCGAGAACAACAAGGCGCTGTGCATGCTGTCGGTGCTGGTGTCGACGCACGTGCTCGTCGCGGCGCGCGACGCAGGCGTCGAGCGGGTCTTCTATTCGTCGTCCGCTTGCGTGTACGCGGCCGACAAGCAGACCTCGCCCGAGGTCGTGCCCCTGCGTGAGCCCGACGCCTATCCGGCGATGCCCGAGGACGGGTACGGCTGGGAGAAGCTGTTCAGCGAGCGCATGGCCCGGCACTTCGCGGAAGACTTCGGCATCGAGACCCGCATGGCCCGCTACCACAACATCTACGGCCCCGAGGGCACGTGGGACGGCGGCCGGGAAAAGGCGCCCGCCGCCATCTGCCGCAAGGTGGCCACCGCCGTCCTCACCGGCGACCACAGCATCGAGATCTGGGGCGACGGGCAGCAGACCCGCAGCTTCACCTACATCGACGACTGCCTCGAGGGCACCCTGCGCCTCACCGCCAGCGACATCCGCGAGCCGCTCAACGTCGGCAGCGACCAGCTCGTGACCATCAACGAGCTGGTCGACATCGTCGAGGGCGTCGCCGGCATCACGCTCGAACGTCGCTACAAGCCCGACGCGCCCCAAGGGGTGCGCGGCCGCAACAGCGACAACATGCTCATCCGCGAGCGCCTGGGTTGGGCGCCGTCGGTCAGCCTCGAGGACGGCCTCGCAGCTACCTACACCTGGGTCCACGACCAGGTGGCGGCCGGCCTGGCCGGAACCTGAGGCGGGCGGTGTCGGCCGGGGTCAACCGCCGCCGTGCCGTGGTCATGGCCGACCAGGGCGTCTCGAGCCTGAGCAACGTGGTCGTCTCGATCTTCGTCGCCCGCTCGCTGTCGGCCGAGGGCTTCGGTGCCTTCGGGATCGCGACGGTCGCCTACCTCCTGGCCCAGGGGATCAGTCGGTCGCTGATCGGCGAGCCGCTGTTGTCACGCTTCTCGGCAGCCGACGCGGCGGTGAGGCGTTCGCTCGCCTCGGACATGCTGGGTGCTTCGCTGGCAACGTCGCTCGTCGGCGTCGTGGCGGTGGCGGTCGTCGGCGTCGCCGTCGGCGGCACGGCTGGATCGGCCCTGCTGGCTCTTGCCCTCGTGCTCCCACTGGTGTTGGTGCAGGACACGTGGCGTTTCGTGTACATCATCGATCGCCCGACGGCTGCACTGGTCGTGGATGTCGTGTGGCTGGTGGCGGTGTGCGCGATCCTCCCGGTGGCGCCAGGCGATGCGGACGCGGCGTGGTTCGTGATCGCCTGGGGCGTGGCGGGAGGACTTGGTGCCCTCGCCGGGTTGGTCCTCGGTCGTGATTCGGTCGCCCGTCCGCATCCGTTCCGATGGCTGGTCGCCAACCGTGACATGGGGTCGCGGTTCCTCGGCGAGTTCGCGACCGGCCAGGCCGTCGGCCAGGTGGTGCTTGCCGGGGTGGGTGCGGTCTCCGGTCTGAGCGTGATCGGCGGCGTGCGCGCCGTCCAGGTGTTCTACGGGCCGCTCAACACCGTGCACCAGGGCATCTACCTCGCGCTCGTGCCCGAGGGTGCACAGTCAGCGAGCGCAGCGCGCCTGCGGCGGCTGATGGTGAAGGCGAGCATCGGCCTCGTCGCCCTCGCCGGCGTGTGGATGTGCGTCGGGCTGGCGCTCCCCGACGGTTGGGGCACGGCGCTATTCGGCGACTCGTGGAACGAGGCCGGCGAGCTGATGCTGCCCATGGGGCTGGCAATGATCGCAGGCAGCGCGGCGACCGGAGGTTTCGCCGGTGTACGCGCGCTGGGGGCGGCGCGCGACAGCCTGCGGGCTCGGCTGCGCACCGTCGGCCCCCAGCTGACGTTGCCCCTCGGCGGCGCTGTTGTCGGCGCCGGCCAGGGCTACGCTCTGGGCTTCGGCCTGGGACACCTGGTGTCGGCGTTCATATGGTGGAAGGCGTTCAGGAGCGCGCTCGCCGCGCGGCGCTGCGAGCCGACCGACCCGCCCGAGGGCGCCATGGACGCATCAGTCGCGTCGATGTCGCCGGCCACGAGGACATGAACAGGCAAAGCACAGCCACATGATGGGCGAAACCGTGACACTCGATGAAGATCGGCTCCGCGTCGCGATCCTGTGGCAGGGCCTGTCGGGCTACAGCCACGCGGCCTTTTCCGCACTCGGCGACCTCGGCGCGGACGTCATGGTCTTCCACTCCGCGGAGGGCGCCCACGCACCGTTCGACGCCGAGGCGATCACCCAGGGCCTGCGCACCCACTCCTGGCAGGGCGCGCCCTCGGCGAACGATGTCGAGGCGGCGCTCAACGCCTTCGACCCGCATGCGCTGCTGGTGTCGTCGTGGCACATCCAGGCGTATCGGCGTGCGGCCCGTCGCCGTCGAGGGCGTACCGTACGCCTGCTCTGCATGGACAACCAGTGGTGGGCCACACCCAAGCAACTCCTCGGTGTGGCTTCGTCGCCGTTCCTGGTGCGCCCGGCCTACGACGCCGCGTTCGTGCCCGGCGAGCGATCAGCCGACTTTGCCCGCCGGCTCGGCTTCCCCGACGAGCGCATCGTCCGGGGGATCTACTCGTGCGACCATCGACGCTTCGACGCGGTCGCCGAAGCGCGTGGTGGCGACGCCCTCGAAACCGCGTTCGTGTTCGTTGGCAGGCTGGTCGCCGAGAAGGGCGTCGATGTCCTCGCCGAGGGCTACAGCCGCTACCGGCGGTCGGTCGACGACCCCTGGCCCCTCCTGGTTGGCGGCGTCGGTCCCGAGGGCGATCGCCTTGCAGGTGCCGCGGGTGTCGAGATGTTGGGCTTCGTGCAACCCGATCGACTTCCCGATCTGCTCGGACGGTCGGGCTGCCTCGTGCTGCCGAGTCGATTCGAGCCCTGGGGGGTCGTGGTGCACGAAGCCACCGCGGCGGGGTTGCCGGTCGTGTGCACGTCCGTATGTGGGGCGGCCAGCAGGCTGGTGCTCGACGGGTACAACGGCGCGGTGGTGTCGCCGGGCGACGCCGACGCGCTGGCGCGTGCCTTGGCCCGGATCTCGCATTCCGGCCCAGACGCCCGTCGGGCGATGTCGGCGGCGAGTCGGTCGCTCGCCCTCCAGTTCACCCCGGACCGGTGGGCCAACCACCTGGTGGCCCGTGTGGGCGAGTTGCGCGGGTTGCTCGGTCTCCGGCAGGCCCCGTCGCCGGTTGTCACACGGGCCTGACCTGCATCCCCGCTCTCGCGGGCGACGAGTCGGACCAGCTGTTGAGCTCGTCCTCGGTCATCCCGCTGGCGATCTCCGATCTGCGCAGCGTCCAGTAGCACTGGATCATCGCGATCGGTAGCCAGTAGAAGCGTTGGATCGATGTGGGTTGGAAGTTGGAGAACACGATGGCTGCCACGACGCTGCCGAACACGGCCGCGATATCGCGGTGCAGAAGCGTCGACCGCGTGCTGATCAGGAGCCGCCATGCCTGTTGGAGCGTGATGATCAGGACCAACACGAGTGCTGTCGCCGCGATCAGCCCGCCCTCATAGAGCAGCTTCAGGTACATGTTGTGCACACCGAGGTCGAGGTCGAGATCGACCTGTCCGAGCGAGTCGAGCCCATGCCCGATGATCAGGGAGTTGTCGAGGTTGTTGATGACCTCCTCGTTGGCCTTGCCTCGGTCGCCGACGCTGCCCGAGACGTACGCATCGCCCTCCTCGAAACGGGTGAACCGCTCGACGACGGCGGTATCGCTGTTGGCCAGCATCGTGAGCGCGATCGCGCCGATGATCACGAGGGCCATGGCCTTGAGCGGGTGTAGCTGGCGTCGGTTGCGATCACGTGCGCCGGTGAACAGGAGTGCCAGTCCTGACGCGATCGCGCCGGCGGCGCCAGCAAGGAACGCGCTCATCGAGCCGGTCGTGGACAGGCCGAACACGACGATGCCCAGAAGCACAGCCCGCCACGGTCCCCTCGACCAACGGCCTTGCCTCAGCGCCGTGGGCGCGCCCAAGGCGAAGACGGGGACGGCGACGGCGAAGAAGCCCCCGAGGTCATTGGGATGGCCGAACCAGCCGGTCTGACGATTCTCGGCGTTCGGTGCGCCCAGCTTGAACAGCCCGGCGTTGGCCAGGATCACGGCGACCGCACTGATGAGCACTCCCCACCGCCAGGCCGTGAGGAACGCAGCGACCGCTCGACGGTTGACGCTCAGGCATCGGAGCATCCAGAACCAGAGCATCGTCAGATAACCGAGGCGGAGCACGACGCCGATCGACCCGGCCGGGTCCCACGATCGGAAACCCGAGATCGTTCCGAACACCAGCAGGACGACGCTTGCCGCCAGGATGCGGGGAGAGCTCCGCCGGAACTCGGCTGGCGCGAGGCGTGAGGCCCTGCCTGAAAGCATCAGTAGCCAGAGGACGCTGGCCAGGCCGAAGAACACGAAGTCGGAGATCGGCAACCGGCCGAGGTCGATCTGGTTGAACCCGATGAGCGCGATGCCGAGGGTGCCGATGTAGACCGGCAGCCGGATGTGGACCCAACGGACAGGCTGTGCACGCTGGTGCACAGCGCGCGCCGATACCGCCGCCTCGTCGACCGCGGCGTCTGCGTATCCGTCGTGCGGCCTGAGCGGGTTGCCTGAGATGATGGCCCCGAACCGTAACAGCAGGGATCGTGCGTCAATAGATCCGACCCATGGGTCACAGCAGCCCGACCCGAGTAACCTGGCCGACTCATGGACCAGCAGCTGGAGGAGCCGGATCTCCGGTCCTATCTGGGGATTATCGCTCGGCGACGGTGGCTCGTCATCGTCACGACCCTGCTGTTCGTCGGGGTTGCCATCGCGGCCTCGGTCATCCCCGAGCCGGAGTACCGAGTGCGCGCCCAGGTGCTCACGACCGGAATCAACGATCCTGTCGCGATGATCTTCGGCGTCAACGGGACCGGCGACCTCAACCGTCAGGCCACCAGCCAGGCCGCGTTCCTCCAGTCGTCGCGCATGCGGCTCGAGGTGGGAGACGCATACACCGGGTCACTGCCGACGGGCGACATCTTCAGGGTGTCGGTCACGCCGATCGGCAGTCAGGACAACAACACCAGCAGCGTCGTCGAGCTCTCGCTGGTATCCACCGACCCGCGCGGCGCGGCCACGCTGGTGAACACGTACGCGAGCACCTACGTCAGTCTTCGCGAAACCATCGACATCGAGCGGCTGGCCGAGACGAAGCGTCAGCTTCAGGCACTGCTACAAGAGAACCAGGCAGAGATCGAAACGATCATGCAGCCGGTCGCAGAGATCGACGCCCAGATCGCGGAGAACCCCGGCCAGGCCGGCGCTCTCCTCCAACAGCGCGAGGCCAGGCTCGGAGACCTGCAGGAACAACTCGATCCGCTCGCGGCCGAGGCCTCCCGCCTGCGCACGACGCTGAGCGATATCAACCTCGGGGTCGAGTTGTCGTCCGGTGGCGGGGCAGAGGTGCTCAGCACGGCCTGGGTTCCCGACACCCCGGTGAGCCCGAACCTGCCGCTGAACCTGGCGATCGGCCTCGTATTCGGGTTGTTCCTCGGCTCGGCACTCGCCTTCGTCCGCGACTACTTCGACGACTCGGTCAAGACGAAGGAGATGGCCCAGCGGGTCACCGGCGTGGCGACGCTCGGCCTGATCCCCAAGCTCGATGGCCGCACCGATCTCGTCACTGTCACGCACCCCACCGCACCGGCGGCCGAGGCGTTCCGCTTGTTGCGCACCTCGGTCAAGTTCCTGGGCGTCGAGCGCCAGGTCCGCGTCGTGCAGGTCACCAGCCCGTCGCCGGGCGAGGGCAAGACGATGGTGGCCGTCAACCTGGCGGTGGCTTTCGCCCAGGCGGGCGATCGCGTCGTCATCGTGGGCGCCGACCTGCGGCGGCCGCGGATGGAAGAGGTCCTCGACGTTCCTCTGACGCCCGGCCTCACTGCCGTGCTCATCGGCGACGTGACGCTTCCCCAGGCGATCCAGTCGGCGTCCGCCGTACCCAACCTCTCGGTGCTGCCGGCCGGCTACCCGCCACCCAACCCGTCCGAGCTGCTCAGCGGCGAGCGGGCTCGCCGGCTCATCGACGTGCTCGGCCAGACCTACGACGTCGTGGTGATCGACTGCCCGCCGGTGCTGCCGGTCACCGACTCGCTCGTCCTGGCCCGCATGGCCGACACCACCCTGTTGGTCACCTCGGCCAACAAGACCTCCAAGCGCAGCCTGACGCGTGCTGTCGAGTTGCTGCGTCAGGTCGACGCACCGCTGGTGGGCACTGTGTTGAACAGCCTTTCCGCCGACGAGACGTTCAGCGGCGAGCCGTACCGGTACGAATCGGTGAGCAAGCCGTCGCGTGGTAGCCGCCGAACCCCGACCGACAACGGTGGGGGCGGTCGCCGGCGGGACGACGAGGGTGATCCGGACGCCGAGTGGGACCCTGTTGGGCCGCCGCAAGCCAGGAACTGACCGTCCAAACCTAAGCGCGTAGGTATCAACTTTCCTGAGCGGGGGTACACTGGCGCTATGGCGCTCGATCCCAACCGCTGGACGCTCAAGGTCCAAGAAGCCTTCAGCTCGGCCGTCGACGCGGCCAAGCAAGCGTCGAACCCCGAGGTCACCCCCGACCACCTGCTCGCCGCTCTGCTCGGCCAGGGCGAGGGCATCGTCCTGCCCATGTTGCAGCGCCTGGGCAAGGAGCCCCTGCCCCTGCGCAACCAGGTCAACGAGGCGCTGGCGAAGCTGCCGCACTCCTACGGCAGCGAGGCGCGCCTCTCGCGGGAGCTCAACCAGGTCATCGACGCCGCCGACGCCGCCCGGGCCGAGCTGCAGGACGAGTACCTGTCCACCGAGCACCTGCTACTCGCCCTGGCCGACCGCCTGGGCGTCACGCGCGAAGACGTGCTGGCCGCCATGCAGGACGTGCGGGGCAGCCACCGGGTCACATCGCAGAACCCCGAGGACCAATTCCAGGCACTCGAGCGCTACGGCCGCGACCTGACCGAGGTCGCCCGCCAGGGCAAGCTCGACCCGGTCATCGGGCGCGACGAAGAGATCCGCCGGGTCATCCAGGTGCTGTCCCGCCGCACCAAGAACAACCCGGTGCTCATCGGCGAGCCCGGCGTGGGCAAGACCGCCATCGTCGAGGGGCTCGCCGCTCGCATCGTCGAGGGCGACGTGCCGGAGACGCTCAAGAACAAGCGGGTCATCTCGCTCGACCTGGGCTCGATGGTGGCCGGGGCGAAGTACCGCGGCGAGTTCGAGGAGCGGCTCAAGGCCGTCCTCAAGGAGATCACCGACGCCGAGGGCGAGATCATCACCTTCATCGACGAGCTGCACACGGTCGTGGGTGCCGGCGCGGCCGAGGGGGCGATGGACGCCGGCAACATGCTCAAGCCGCTGCTCGCCCGCGGCCAGCTGCGCATGATCGGCGCCACCACGCTCGATGAGTACCGCAAGCACATCGAGAAGGACGCCGCCCTCGAGCGCCGCTTCCAGCAGGTGTATGTGGGGCCGCCGTCGGTCGACGACACCATCGCCATCCTGCGCGGGCTCAAGGAGCGCTACGAGGTCCACCACGGCGTCCGCATCCAGGACGCGGCGCTGGTGGCAGCGGCCGTGTTGTCCGACCGCTACCTCACCGGACGGTTCCTGCCGGATAAGGCCATCGACCTGGTCGACGAGGCCGCTTCGCGACTGCGCATCGAGATCGACTCGCTGCCCACCGAGATCGACGTGGTCGAGCGACGCATCCGCCAGCTCGAGATCGAGCGGGTGGCGCTGGCCAAGGAGACCGACGACGTCTCGGCCGAGCGCCTCGCCGGCCTCGACGAGGAGCTGGCCAACCTGCGCGAGCAGCGCGACTCGATGCTCGCCCACTGGAACAACGAGAAAGAGGTCATCGACGAGATCCGCGAGCTCAAAGAGCAGCTCGAGGCGCTGCGGGCCGAGGCCGAGCGAGAGACCGACCTCGAGAAGGCGGCGGAGATCCGCTACGGCCGGCTGCCCGAGCTCGAGCGCCAGATCGACGAGGCCACGGCCCGGCTCGACGAGCTGCAGGCCAACGGCCAGCGCATGCTCAAGGAAGAGGTCGACGAGGAGGACGTCGCTGATGTCGTCGCCAAGTGGACGGGCGTCCCGGTCAGCCGCCTGATGGAGGGCGAGATGGCCAAGCTCGTGCGCCTGGAAGAGGTGCTGCACGAGCGGGTCATCGGCCAGGACGAGGCCGTCACCGCGGTGGCCAACGCCATCCGCCGCAGCCGGGCCGGCCTGTCCGACCCCCACCGGCCCATCGGCTCGTTCCTGTTCCTCGGTCCCACGGGCGTGGGCAAGACCGAGCTCGCCCGGTCGCTGGCCGACTTCATGTTCGACGACGAGCGGGCCATGGTCCGCATCGACATGTCCGAGTACATGGAGAAGCACTCGGTCAGCCGCCTCATCGGTGCGCCGCCGGGGTATGTCGGGTACGACGAGGGCGGTCAGCTCACCGAGGCCATCCGCCGCCGGCCCTATGCGGTGGTGCTGCTCGACGAGATCGAGAAGGCGCACACGGACGTGTTCAACGTGCTGCTGCAGCTGCTCGACGACGGCCGGCTCACGGACGGGCAGGGACGCACGGTCGACTTCACCAACACCGTGCTCATCATGACGTCGAACCTGCCGGGCGACCCCCGTACGTTCTTCAAGCCCGAGTTCGTCAACCGCATCGACGAGATCGTGCGGTTCCGTGAGCTCACCGAGGGCGATCTTGCGCAGATCGTCGAGATCCAACTCCGCGGGCTGCGCGATCGCCTGGCCGCCCGCCGCATCGGGCTCGAAGTCACCGACGCCGCCACCGCGGCGCTGGCGCACCAGGGCTACGACCCGGCGTTCGGCGCCCGGCCGCTCAAGCGTGTCATCCAGCGAGAGCTGGCCGACCCGCTGGCCGTGCAGATCCTGGACGGCAAGATCGCCGAGGGCGACATGGTCACGGTCGACGCCGTCGACGGCGAGCTCGTGCTGCGCTGACTGCCCGATCGTCTCGCGTGGGCGGCGGTCGTGCCACGCATCTAGGCGCTCCACGGTGCATCGGCTATGACCGGCCGACGACGTGCGCTACGGCTTCTGCCAGACCCGCACCCAGTCCACGTGCATCTCGAGGCGGGCGGGCCGGGCCGGGCACCCTGAGCACTCGCTGAGGTAGAGCATCGAGAAGACCAGGTGCATCGGCTGGGCGGTGGTGTCGTACGGCGCCATGCATTGGATCTCGACGTCGTCGAGGTAGGTGCACAGCTCATCGTCCGTCCACATTCCGCCCCAGGTGTGCCAGTCGGACAGCGATGTCTCGGGGAACTGCTGGGTGAACGTGCGTCGCTCGTCAGGTTGTCCGCAATAGCCGTCGGAGGTGTTGTCGGTCGTGTTGCGGTGGATGACCGAGACGTTCGACTGGGACGCCGGCTGGTCGCCGGTTACGTTGCCGGCGCCGTTCTCCATGATGTCCCACTCGGAGTTCAGCTTGGAGCAGTTCTCTCCCGGCCAGGCCTCGGTCTTGGCCATGCTGAACAGCCAGAACGCCGGCCACGCCCAGGGATTGTCGGTGAAGCGGATGCGGGCCTCGAAGTAGCCCTCTTGCCAGGCGAGCGACAGCGGGTAGTTCGGCTCCGCGGCCAGGCGGGGACCCGTGGTGGCGATGTAGCCCCAGCGGTAGTCGTTGGCGGCCGTGGCGCTGATGGTGAGGACACCCCCGTTGACCGTGGCGGGAAGCGATCCGCCGAACGGCGCGGTGGCCCAGACGCCACCCAGGGCGTCCTCGACGAAGCCGTCCTCGAACACGAGCTCGTAGCCCTGATCGTGGATCGGCGCTGGCGTGCAGGTGGCGAGCATGGCCGATGAGAGGACGAGAACGCCGGCACGAACCCTTCGGCCGAGCGCGCGATCGTCTCCCACGTCATCCCCCACGCTCGGCTCGACGCCACCCCGGTGGACCCAGTCGGCCGATGTGGCGGCAGGTTACCTCACGGTAGGTACGGCCGCCGCTACGGACGCAGCACGAGTCGGCGCCGCCACACTCGGAGGTTGGGCATCGAGGCGTGCGGCCGCGGAGCCGGCCCGGTCGAGCCTGACAGCCCCAGCGGCTAACCTCGACCGTCCCCTGAGCGAGCGAGCGGGAGAGCGACGTGCCGGCGACCATCGTGGTCGGAACCCAGTGGGGCGACGAGGGCAAGGGCAAGTTCACCGACCTCTTCGCCAAGGAGATGCACCTCGTCGCCCGCTACCAGGGTGGGCACAACGCGGGGCACACCCTCGTCGTGGGCGGCGAGACGTTCGCCCTGCAGCTCATCCCTTCGGGCGTCCTGTACGACCACATCGTCCCCGTCATCGGCAACGGCGTCGTCGTCGATCCCCAGGTGCTGCTCGACGAGATCGACATGCTCGAGCGACGAGGCAAGAGCTGCGACCGGCTCAAGGTGTCCTCCAGCGCCCACCTGATCCTGCCCTACCACCAGCTCATGGACCGGGTGACCGAGCGCCACCTGGGCAAGAACAAGCTGGGCACCACCAAGCGGGGCATCGGCCCGGCCTACGCCGACAAGGCGGCCCGGGTGGGCCTGCGGGTGCAGGACATGTACGACCCCAAGATCTTCCGCGAGAAGCTCGAGCTGGTGCTCAAGGACAAGGGACAGCTCCTGGCCAAGGTGTACAACCAGCTCGCGCCCACGGTCGACGAGATCTGCGACCTCTACCTGGGCGAGTTGGCCCCCCGGGTCGAGCCCTACGTGGCCGACACGGTCAACCTCGTCCACGAGGCGCTCGAGGTCGGCCAGAACGTGCTGTTCGAGGGCGCGCAGGCCACCTTCCTCGACCTCGACCACGGCACCTATCCGTACGTGACGTCGTCCAACCCGGTGGCGGGCGGCGCCTGCACCGGTGCGGGCGTCGGGCCGCGCTTCATCGACCGCGTGGTCGGCATCGCCAAGGCATACGTCACCCGCGTCGGCTCGGGGCCGTTCCCCACCGAGCTGTTCGACGACGTCGGCGACGCGCTGGTCGACCGCGGCCACGAGTACGGCACCAACACAGGCCGGCGGCGGCGGGCCGGGTGGTTCGACGCCGTCATGCTGCGCCACGCGGTGCGACTCAACTCGCTGTCCGAGCTGTCGCTCACCAAGCTCGACGTGCTCGACGCCTTCGATGCCGTCAAGGTGTGCGTCGCCTACCAGGCCGACGGCCGCCGCATCGAGCGCTTCCCCGACGACCAGTCGCTGCTCCACAAGGTCATGCCTGTGTACGAGGAGCTGCCGGGCTGGTCGACCGACCTGTCGGCCGTCACCGAGCCGGGCGACCTGCCCGACAACGCCCGCGACTACATCGCCTTCCTCGAGGACCAGGTGGGCGTGCCCATCCGGCTCGTGGGCGTCGGGCCCGGTCGCGACCAGTACGTGCAGCGCAAGCCGTAGGCACGTCGAGGCCTGGGGTTCGTCGCCGTGAGGGTGTGTGTCGTCGGGTCGGGAGGGCGCGAGCACGCCCTCGCCCACGTGCTCGCCCGTACGGCCGACGTGGTCGTGACTCCCGGCAGCCCGGGCATCCCCGGGTCGATCGCGACGCCGCCGGGCGACATCGAGGCCGACCTCTACGTCGTCGGGCCCGAGGCGCCACTGGTCGCTGGCCTGGCCGACGACCTCCGGGCCGCCGGCAAGCTCGTGTTCGGCCCCGGCGCCGACGGGGCATGGCTCGAGGGTTCCAAGGCGTGGATGAAACAGGTGGTCGAGGCCGCCGGCGTGCCGACCGCCCGCTACGCCGCCTTCACCGACGTCGCTCCGGCCGTCGAGTTCCTGCGCTCCCTGCCGGGGCCGTGGGTCACGAAGACCGACGGGCTCGCCGCCGGCAAGGGCGTGCTGGTGGCCACCTCGCTCGACGAGGCGATCGCCGACGTGCGGGCCAAGCTCGCCGGCGAGGCCTTCGGCGACGCCGGCCGCACCGTCGTGGTCGAGGAGGGGATGACCGGCGCCGAGCTGTCGCTGCTGGCGATCTGCGACGGCACCCGGGCGGTGCCGCTGGCGCCTGCGCAGGACTTCAAGCGGGTCGGCGACGGCGACGTCGGGCCCAACACCGGGGGCATGGGCGCCTACTCGCCGGTGCCGGGCGTCGGTGACGCGCTCGTCGACGATGTGATGCGCCGCTTCGTCGAGCCCACGCTGGCCGAGCTGCGCCGCCGGGGCATCGACTACCGCGGCGTCCTCTACGCCGGGCTGATGCTCACCTCCGACGGGCCGAAGCTGGTCGAGTACAACGTGCGCTTCGGCGATCCCGAGGCGCAGGTCGTGCTGCCTCGGCTCACCACCGACCTGGCCGAGCTGCTGGCGGCCGCGGCCGCGGGCGACCTGTCCCAGGCGCCGCCCCCGGCGTTCGACGACCGCGCCCGCGTGACCGTCGTGCTGGCGACGGAGGGCTACCCCGCGGCACCCCGCACCGGCGACGTCATCGCGGGCATCGACGCCGCCGAGGCTGCCGGGGCCACCGTCTTCTGCGCCGGGGTCGCCCGCAGCGATTCCGGCGACCTGGTCACCGCCGGCGGCCGCGTCCTGGCCGTCACCGGCGCCGGGCCGACCGTGGCCGCCGCCCGCGACCACGCCTACCGGGCCGCCGACCTGATCTCGTGGCCCGGGCTGCACCGCCGTACCGACATCGCACTGGAGGCTTCGCGCTGATGGCTCGCAAGAAGGTCGCCGTCCTCATGGGATCGGCCAACGACAAGGACAAGATGGCCCCGGCCGCCGACACGCTGGCCCGCTACGGCATCGAGGCCGACGTGCGCATCATGTCGGCCCACCGCACACCGGCCGTGGTGGCCGAGTTCGCCTCCTCGGCCCGTGGAGACGGCTACGCGGCCATCATCTGCGGTGCGGGCATGGCCGCCCACCTGGCCGGCGTGGTCGCCGGGCACACCACGCTGCCGGTCATCGGCGTGCCCCTGTCGAGCGGTGCGCTCAACGGCGTGGACGCCCTCTACGCCACGGTGCAGATGCCCAAGGGCATCCCGGTGGCGACGGTGGCGATCGACGGGGCCATGAACGCGGCGCTGCTCGCCGTGCAGATGCTGGCCATCGACGACGCCGAGCTGGTCGACGAGCTGGTCCGCCACCGCGACGAGATGGCACCCAAGTAGCCAGCCAATCCGGCGCCCGCCCGAGAAGGTGCGAACCGCGGCGGTGGAGCTGATTTTGGGAGCGATCGCGTCCGAGCCGCGTCGTGTCGGGAAACCCCTGGTCGGCGAGATGGCAGGACTCTGGTCCGCTCGACGAGGCGACTACCGGGTCGTGTACGAGATCGATGACGACGGTGAATCCATAATCGTCCACCGCGTTCAGCATCGACGGGACGTGTACCGGCCGCGGTGATCCGCCGATCGCTCAGGTCGGCCCCTCGCGCCGACACAGCCGGGCTCGAGCGACCCGATCAAGACGTCGATGATCTCGCCGCTGCACATCCCGACCGGCGACAATGGGGGCGTGAAACCCGTGCTGCCCGACGTGCTCGCCTCCCGCTACGCGAGCCAGCCGATGGTCGAGCTGTGGTCGCCGGAGCGCAAGGTGCGGCTCGAGCGCGAGCTGTGGGTGGCGGTCATGGCGGCGCAGCGCGACCTGGGCGTCGACATCCCGGCCGAGGCCATCGACGACTACCGGGCCGTCATCGACACCATCGACCTGGGCTCGATCGAGGCCCGCGAGCGGGTCACCCGGCACGACGTCAAGGCCCGCATCGAGGAGTTCTCCGCACTGGCCGGCCACGAGCACGCCCACAAGGGCATGACCTCGCGCGACCTCACCGAGAACGTCGAGCAGCTCCAGGTCCGTCTGGCGCTCGAGCTCGTGCGGGACCGCATGGTCACCGCGCTGGCCCGGCTGGCCGAGCGGGCGGCCGAGCACGCGACGCTCGTCATGGCCGGGCGCAGCCACAACGTCGCCGCCCAGGCCACGACCCTCGGCAAGCGGTTCGCCAACGCCGGCGAGGAGCTGCTGCAGGCCTACGGCCGGGTCGAAGACCTGCTCGCCCGGTACCCGCTGCGGGGCATCAAGGGCCCCGTCGGCACCCAGCAGGACCAGCTCGACCTGCTCGACGGTGATGCCGCCAAGGTCGATCGGCTCGAACGCGCGGTGCTCGAGCACCTGGGTTTCACGGGGGCGCTCACCAACGTGGGGCAGGTGTACCCGCGCTCGCTCGACTTCGACGTCGTCGCCGCGCTCGTCCAGGCCACCGCCGGGCCGTCGAGCCTGGCCACCACGATCCGCCTCATGGCCGGCCACGAGCTGGTGACCGAGGGGTTCGCCCCCGGCCAGGTGGGCAGCTCGGCCATGCCCCACAAGATGAACACCCGCTCGGCCGAGCGGGTCAACGGCTTGGCGGTGGTCGTGCGCGGCTACTTGTCGATGACGTCCGAGCTGGCCGGCGACCAGTGGAACGAGGGTGACGTGTCGTGCTCGGTGGTGCGCCGCGTGGCGCTGCCGGGCGCGTTCCTCGCCACCGACGGGTTGTTCGAGACGTTCCTCTCGGTGCTGGACGGGTTCGGTGCCTACCCGGCGGTGATCGGTCGCGAGCTCGACCGTTACCTGCCGTTCCTGGCCACCACCAAGGTCCTCATGGCCGCGGTCCGCAACGGCGTGGGTCGCGAGCAGGCGCACGAGGCGATCAGGCAGCACGCCGTCGCCGTCGCGCTGGCCCTGCGCGAGGGGGCGAGCGGAAACGACCTGGCCGACCGGCTGGCCGGCGACGAGCGCCTGGGTCTCGACCGGGCCACCATCGACGCCGTGCTGGCCGACCGATTCGGCTTCGTCGGCACCGCACCCCACCAGGTTGCGGCGTTCGTGCACCAGGTCGAGGCGATCGCCGCCGATCACCCCGACGCCGCCCGCTACCGTCCCGAACCGATCCTGTAAGTCGCCCGGCCCTCGCTGGCTGCCACGCCACCCCTTCGGAGGATCTCCCCATGACCGACCTCGGTCTCCCGCACGTCCACTCCGGCAAGGTCCGCGACATCTACGCGGTCGATGACGACCGCCTGCTGATGGTCACCAGCGACCGCATCTCGGCGTTCGACGTGGTGATGGACGAGCCCGTCCTCCACAAGGGCCGCGTGCTCACCGCCATGTCGGCCTTCTGGTTCGGCCAGCTTGCGGACGTCGTCACCGGCCACCTGCTGTCGACCGACCTGGGCGACCTGCCGCCCAGCGCACAGAAGGTGGCCGACGACGCCGATCTCGCCGGCCGGGTGATGCTCACCCGCCGAGCCGAGATGCTGCCGGTCGAGTGCATCGTGCGCGGCTACATCACCGGCTCCGCGTGGAAGGAGTACCGGGCGGCCGGCACCATGCACGGCGCCGTGTTGCCCGAGGGCCTGCGCGAGTCCGACCGCCTCCCCGAGCCGGTGTTCACGCCGTCGACCAAGGCCGAGGTGGGCGGCAAGGACGAGAACATCTCGTTCGCCGCCGCGGCCGACCTCCTCGGCGAGTCGCTGGCGGCCAAGGTGCGCGACGTGTCGCTCGACGTGTACCAGCGGGGGGCCGAGTGGGCCCGCGAGCGGGGCATCATCATCGCCGACACCAAGTTCGAGCTCGGCGTGGTCGACGGGGAGCTGGTGCTGTGCGACGAGGTGCTGACGCCCGACTCGTCGCGCTTCTGGCCCACCGACGCCTGGGAGCCGGGCTCGACCCCGCCGTCGTTCGACAAGCAGCCGGTGCGCGACTACCTCGACGGGCTCGACTGGGACAAGACGCCGCCTCCGCCGCCGCTCCCCGACGAGGTCGTGACCGCGACCAGCGACCGCTACATCGAGGCCTACGAACGCATCACCGGCCGGTCGTTCGCCGACTGGCCGGGTGCCGGTGGCTGACCTCGCGGACGAGCCGACCGATGCGGGGGACCGTGGGCCCCGCCAGGCGCCGGGCGATGCGGGCTCGGCGGCTGCGGACGACGGGCCGTCGATCAGGGCCGCGCTCCGCCAGGACGCCTGGGAGCTGCGCTTCGACTGGGGCACGGACGGCCTGATCACCGTCGCCGACGGCGCGGCCGCCGTCGTGGTGATCGACGTCCTGCGGTTCACGAGCGCCGTGTCGGTGGCCGTCGGCCGGGGCGCGGTGGTGCTGCCCTACGTGTGGGCGGCCGGCGACGCGGCCCGGGCCTATGCCGCCCGCCACGACGCCGAGCTGGCCGGGTGGCGCGAGAAGGGCGACTGGTCGCTGTCGCCCACCGACCTCGCGGACCTGCCGGCCGGCACCCGTCTGGTCCTGCCGTCGCCCAACGGGTCGGCGCTGGCGTTCGGGGCTCAGGCCGATGCACCCGACGCCATCGTCCTGGCCGGCTGCCTGCGCAACGCCTCGGCGGTGGCCGCGGTCGCGGGGGCGCGCCCCGGGCCGGTGGCGGTCGTCGCCGCCGGTGAGCGCTGGCACGGCAACCTCGGCCCGCTGCGCCCGTCGGTCGAGGACCTGCTCGGGGCGGGGGCGGTGCTGCGGGGGCTGATCGAGGTCGCCGGTCGTCCGGCGGGTTCGGCATCGCCCGAGGCGCGGGCCGCCGTCGCCGCCTTCGACGCCGCTCGGGGCGATCTGGGCGCCTGGTTGGCCGGCTGCGCCTCGGGGCGCGAGCTGATCGAGATCGGGTTCGGTGACGACGTCGATGCGGCGGCGGTCGCCGACGCCGAGGACGTCGCACCCGTGCTGGACGGCCGGGCCTTCACCGGGGTCACGCCCGGCGGCGCCGGCCATCTACGCTGAGCCCCATGCAGTTCTCGGTGCTGGTCGAAACCCGCCTGCGCGAGGGCGTCGCCGACCCCGAGGGCGCCACCATCGAACGGTCGTTGCCCGCGCTCGGCTTCGACGGCGTCACGGGTGTCAGGGTCGGCAAGTGCTTCCGCTTCACGATCGAGTCAGACGACGAGGCCGCAGCCCGGGCCGAGGTCGACGACATGTGCAGACGGTTCCTCACCAACCCGGTCATCGACGACGCCACCGTCACGGTGACGGCCATCGCGGGAGCCACGGTCTGATGGCGGCCGTTGTCGGTGTCGTCGTCTTCCCCGGCTCGAACTGCGAGCTCGACGTGGTCGAGGCCGTGCGGTCGCTGGGCGGCGAGGGGCGCCTGCTGTGGCACGGCGACACCTCGCTGGGCGGGGTCGACGCGGTGGTGCTGCCCGGTGGGTTCGCTCACGGCGACTACCTGCGGCCCGGCGCCATCGCCCGCTTCTCGCCGATCATGCAGGCGGTAGGCGAGCACGCCGCCGCGGGTGGCCCGGTGGTTGGCATCTGCAACGGCTTCCAGGTGCTGTGCGAGGCGGGCCTGCTGCCCGGCGCGTTGCAGAAGAACGCGGGCCTCAAGTTCCTGTGCCGCCCCGCCACCCTGCGGGTCGAGGCCGGGGGAACGGCGCTGACCACCGGGGTCGAGGTGGGCACGCTGCTCGACATCCCGATCAACCACTTCGAGGGCAACTACACCTGCGAGCCCGACACGCTGGCGGAGCTGCAGGCCGACGACCGCATCGTGTTCCGCTACGTCGACAACCCCAACGGGTCGGTCGACGACATCGCCGGCGTCTGCTCGGCCGGCCGCAACGTCGTGGGCCTGATGCCCCACCCCGAACGGGCGTCGCACGCGCTGCTGGGCTCGACCGACGGCGTGCCGCTGCTGCGGTCGCTGCTCGTCACCGCGGGCGCCCTCACCGCCTGACGGCCAACCACATGGCGCTGCGGCCGCCGCGGCGACGGTCACCGCGCCGGTGTCACGAGCCGCGGGTGATGCCGGCCTTGTCGAGCACGTCGGTGGCGACGCCCAGCTCGCGCCACGCCGAGTACGAGATGCTCTTGCGCTCGCTGTACGGAGCTGCGGACTTGACGAAGTCCTTTTCGAGCTGGGCGAGGTCGACGTTTGACTCGCTCGCGTCGAGCGCCGACTGCAGATCGAGCCGTTCCTGGACCAGGTGAAGGCGCTTGAGCGGGTCGGCTGCCGCGATCTCCGCTTCGACGCTGTCGAGCCGCTTCTTCATCGAATCCGGCGACCGCTTGCGACCGCGTCGAGGCTTGTTCGCCTCGAGCGCTTCGAGGTAACGCCGCACGGCGCGGCCCTGATCTCGCCCCTCCGCGAGGGCGGCTTTGTGCTGATTGCTCATCGGTGTGCGCTTGCGTGTGGTCGGGGCCATGACGCGCAGCATATTGCGATTTGTCCCCCCCTGCCATTTGCTCCCTCCCGACCGGCCGTTCCGCCCTGGTCGGGGTCACGGAGTCGGGCCGGCCGTCGCCTAACCTGCATCCGTGTCCGCCGACGAGCCGATCCACCGGGCCCTGGGGCTCACCGACGACGAGGCCGCGTCCATCGAGCGCATCCTCGGCCGTGCTCCCAACCACCTCGAGCTGGCCATGTACGCGGTCATGTGGTCGGAGCACTGCTCGTACAAGTCGAGCCGCCTACACCTGCGCCGCCTGCCCACCGAGGGGCCGGCCGTGCTGGTGGGCCCTGGCGAGAACGCCGGCGTCGTCGATGCGGGCGACGGCATCGGCGTGGCGTTCCGCATCGAGAGCCACAACCACCCCTCCGCCATCGAGCCCTATCAGGGCGCGGCCACCGGCATCGGCGGCATCCTGCGCGACGTCTTCACGATGGGTGCGCGCCCGATCGCATTGATGGATCCGCTGCGGTTCGGCCCGCTGTCCGACGCCCGCAGCCGCTGGATCGCCGAGGGTGTCGTGTCCGGCATCAGCGGCTATGGCAACTCGGTGGGCGTGCCTACCGTCGGCGGCGAGACCGTGTTCGACGAGACCTATCAGGACAACCCACTCGTCAACGTCTTCTGCCTCGGTGTGCTGCCTGTCGAGCGGTTGGTGCTGGGCCAAGCACACGGTGTAGGCAACCTGGCGGTGCTGTTCGGGTCGACGACGGGGCGCGACGGCATCGGCGGTGTGTCGGTGCTCGCATCGGCCGGTTTCGGCGACGACGCGGACGACGCGGCCAAGCGCCCCAGTGTGCAGGTGGGCGACCCGTTCGAGGAGAAGCGGCTCATCGAGGCGTGCCTCGAGATGCTCGACGCCAACCTGGTGGTCGGCATCCAGGACCTGGGCGGCGCGGGCCTGACCTGTGCCACGAGTGAGACCGCCAGCCGGGGCGGCGTGGGCATGGACGTCTACGTGTCCGAGGTGCCGAAGCGCGAGACGGGCATGGAGGCGTTCGAGGTCCTCACCAGCGAGAGCCAGGAGCGCATGCTGGCGATCGTCGAGCCGCAGCACCTGGACGCCCTGCTCGCCATCACCGCCCGGTGGGAGATCACCGCCGCCGTGGTCGGCACGGTCACCGGCGGCGGCCAGCTCCGCATCCTCGACCGGCTCGACGGCGAGGTGCTCGCTGACGTGCCTGCCGCCTCGCTGCACGAGGACGCCCCGCTGCTCGACCGCCCGCGGGCCGAGCCGGCCGATCGTGCGGCTCGGTTGGCCGACGGCGCGGACGCGGCGCTCGACGCCCCGTCCGACCCGGGCGCCGACCTGCTCGAGCTGCTGTACGACACCTCGTGGGTGTCCAGCCAGTACGACCACCAGCTGTTCCTCAACACGGTCGTCGGGCCGGGCGGCGACGCCAGCGTGCTGCGGCTCAAGCACCCCACCACCGGGGTCGACACGGGCCGGGCCCTGGCCATGACCTGCGACGGCAACCACCGCTGGTGCGCCCTCGACCCCCGCCGCGGCACGGCGCTGGTGGTGGCCGAAGCGGTCGCCAACCTGGCCTGCGTGGGCGCCCGGCCGCTTGCGCTCGTCAACTGCCTCAACTTCGGCAACCCCGAGCACCCCGAGACGATGTGGCAGCTGTCCGAGGCGATCGACGGCATGGCCCAGGCCTGCCTGGCCTTGTCGCTCCCCGTGGTGGGTGGCAACGTCAGCCTCTACAACGAGAGCCGCGGTCGCGACATCGACCCCACGCCGGTGGTGGCCGTGGTGGGCATGGTCGACCGGCTGGTGTCCCCGCCGCCCGGCGCCGGCCTGGTGGCCGGGACCCGGCTGGTGGTGCTCGGCGCCGACCCCGACACGCTGTCGGGCTCGCAGTGGGCGTGGCGCCAGGGGCACAAGGCGGGCTCGCCGCCGGCGCTCGACCTCGATGCCCACCGGGCAGTGTGCGACCTGGTGCGCGACCTCGTGGCCGACGGCCTGGTGCTCGGCGTGCACGACACGGCCGACGGCGGCCTGGGCGTGGCCCTGGCCGAGATGGTGGCCGCCAGCGGCGTCGGCGTCACCGTGCGGGTGCCCGACGGCGCCGACCACCGGTGGCTGTTCGGCGAGACGCCCAGCCGGTTCGTGCTGTCGGTCGATCCGGCGGCCGTCGGCGAGCTGCACCGACGCCACGTCGCCGCTGACGTGCCCGCTGCCGTCGTGGGCGACGCCGGAGGCGACCGTCTGACGATCGAGGGTCTGGCCGGCGGCGCCAACGTCGAGGTGCCGGTGGCCGACGTGGTCGCCGCCTGGCGGGGCACGCTGCCGGCCCTGCTGGGCCAGGGCACCACCCAGGGCTGACCCGTCGCCGCCGCCAGGCGCCGGGGTGCCGCCGTGCCGGGGTGCGGAGGCAATGGAGGTCGGCCGCCACAGCCTGAGGCAATGGACGTCGGGGGCCGGTCTCGATTTCCTCGGGCTGGCCGTGGCGATGCCTAGTGCCTGGGGGCGCCTCGGCCTCGGTCTGGCCGTGGCGATGCCTGTTGCCTCGGGGTAGCTACGGCCTCGGGTTGGCCCGGGAGTCGTCCGGGGCCGGCATGGCGCCGGGCCCCCCGCCGTCGCGTCGCTGATGCTCCGGAGTGGCGGGCTCGTCGTCGCTGCCGTCGAGCGACAGCGCGCCGACCAGGCCCGCCTCGGCCTCGTCGATGGCCACGTCGGGCTGCAGGTCGTGGACGATCTTCCACATGACCTTGTCGAGGACCAGGAACTTGGCCAGCCACACCACGCCGAACCCGCTGAGCTGGGCGATGGCCACGGCGAAGGTGGTGTCCCACCGGTCCTCGGCGTACGACACCGCCCACAGCGACAGCACCATGCCCAGCGCCGACATGGTCCAGAACGGCACGACCTCGCCCCACAGGCGGTTCTTGCCCTGCTGGTGCCAGGTCCACTTGCGGTTGATCAGGTAGTTGGGGATGGCGCCGGCCGTCACGGACGCCAGGTTCGACGGCACGGCCGACCAGCCCAGCAGGCCGAAGCAGATCCACAGCACCGGCTGCCCCACCGCGACGCCCACCACAGAGGCCATCGAGTACTTGAACAGCTTCTTGATCGTCGGTGACCGCAGGTCGAGCGCCATCAGCGAGGCAGCGTAGGTGACGCTCGGGGCGTGTTCGACGCAACCGGGCCCCAGGCGCGCGCCGGTTCGCCTGTTCGGGGGTCCCGCACGGCAGACTGTGGCCCGTGATCGACGCGCACCGCCCGGGGCCGACGGCAGCCGACGATGATGCCGACGACGACCATCCCAAGGAAGCGTGCGGTGTCTTCGCCGTGCACGCCCCCGGCCAGTCGGTCGCCCACCTGACGTACCTCGGCCTCTTCGCCCTGCAGCACCGCGGCCAGGAGGCGGCCGGCATGGCCGTCAGCGACGGCGAGCAGCTCACGGTCGTCAAGGACCAGGGCCTGGTGGCCAGTGTCTTCGACGACCGCACCCTCGCCGGCCTGGTCGGCCACCTCGCCATCGGCCACTGCCGCTACTCGACCACCGGGTCCTCGACGTGGCGCAACGCCCAGCCGGCCTACCGCTCGGTGGGTGAGCACATGTTCGCCCTCGGCCACAACGGCAACCTGGTCAACACCGAGGCGCTCGCCAAGGAGGCGGGCATGCTCGAGGGCACCGTCACCAGCGACAGCGACCTGGTGGCCGAGCTCGTCGCCGCCGAGCTGGCCGTGGCCGCCGACATCGACGAGCTCGCCGACGTGCCGGCGCACGCGCTCGCGCCCGACGGCGCCGGCGGGGCGGGCACGCAAGGGGGCCCAGGGAACGACGTCGAAGCGGCGGTCGTCGCCGTCGTGCCCCGGCTCGAGGGAGCGTTCTCGCTGGTGATCATGGACGAGACGAGGGCCATCGGCGTGCGCGACCCGCAGGGCTTCCGCCCGCTGTGCCTGGGCAAGCTCGAGGACGGCTGGGTGCTGGCGTCGGAGACCCCCGCGCTCGACATCGTGGGCGCCGACTTCGTGCGCGAGCTCGAGCCCGGCGAGATGGTGGTCATCGACGGCGACGGCGTGCGCTCGCTCCACCCGTTCGGCAGCGACACCGTCGACCCCCACCTGTGCCTGTTCGAGTTCGTCTACTTCGCCAGGCCTGACAGCCGGCTGTACGGCCAGAGCGTGCACCAGGCCCGCATCCGCATGGGCGAGCAGCTCGCCGAGCAGGCGCCCGTCGAGGCCGACATGGTGATGGGCGTGCCCGAGTCGGGCGTGCCGGCGGCCGAGGGCTTCGCCCGGGCCAGCGGCACCCCCTTCGGCCAGGGCCTGGTCAAGAACCGCTACGTCGGCCGCAGCTTCATCGCCCCCAACCAGGAGATGCGGGCCCGCGCGGTGCGCATGAAGCTCAACCCGCTGCGCGAGAACATCACGGGCAAGCGGCTGGTGGTGGTCGACGACTCGATCGTGCGGGGCACGACGCAGCGCCAGCTCGTGCGCATGCTGCGCGAGGCGGGGGCCCGCGAGGTGCACCTGCGCATCACGTCTCCCCCCGTCACGTGGTCGTGCTTCTACGGCATCGACACCGGCGACCGCAGCGAGCTGATCGCCCGCAACCTCGAGGTCGACCACATCCGCGAGTACCTGAACGCCGACAGCTTGGCCTACCTCGGCCTCGACCGGCTGGTGGCCGCCACGGGCGCACCGGGGGCAGGGTTCTGCGACGCCTGCTTCACCGGGCACTACCCGGTCGAGGTGCCGCTCACGTTGCGCAAGCACGTGCTGGAGGACAACGCGATGCCGACGGGCGAGGCCATCGTCCAGCCGGCGCTCGACGGCACCACCGCCTGATGGGCGAGACCTACAGCGGGGCCGGGGTCGACATCGCGGCGGGCGAGGCGGCCGTCGACCGCATCAAGGCCAAGGTGCGCTCGACCTACCGGCCCGAGGTCTTGGGCGACATCGGCGGCTTCGGCGGCCTGGTCACGCTGCCCGCGGGCTACCGCCAGCCGGTGCTGGTGTCGTCCACCGACGGCGTGGGCACCAAAGCCATGGTGGCCCGGGCGGCCGGCCGCTTCGACACCATCGGCATCGATCTCGTGGCCATGTGCGTCGACGACATCGTGTGCCAGGGCGCCGAGCCGCTGTTCTTCCTCGACTACATCTCGGTGGGCGCTCTCGACCCCGACCAGATCGACGCCCTGGTCACCGGCGTGGTCGAGGGCTGCCGCCAGGCCGGGTGCGCGCTCGTGGGCGGCGAGATGGCCGAGCACCCCGGCGCCATGCAGCCCGGGGAGTTCGACCTGGTGGGCTTCGTTGTGGGCGTGGTCGAGCGCGACCGCATCCTGACCGGCGAGGCGGCCCGCGCCGGCGACGTCCTGATCGGCCTGCCCTCGCCGGGGCTGCGGTCCAACGGCTACTCGCTCGCCCGCCGAGTGCTGCTCGAGCGCGCGGGCTGGCCCTCGACGACGAGCTCTTCCCCGGGCACACCGTGGCCGACGAGCTCCTGCGCCCGTCGGTCATCTACGCCCCGGCTGTCGCCCGGCTGCTGGGCGACGTCGACGTCCGAGCCGTGGCTCACATCACCGGGGGCGGCATCGTGGGAAACCTGCCCCGCGTGCTGCCGGCCGGGGTCGACGCCCAGCTCGAGCGGTCGGCGTGGGAGGTTCCTCGAGTCTTCACCGAGATCCAGCGCCACGGCGCGGTCAGCGACGACGAGATGGCCCGGGTGTTCAACCTCGGTCTGGGCATGGTGGTCGTGGTACCGGCGTCCGACGCGTCCCGGGCGCTCGGCGTGCTGCGCCAGGCCGGCCACGCCGCCACCGAGGTCGGACACCTGGTCGACAGCGACGACGCGGGGGGAGACGGGCGAGAGGTGCACCTGCGATGACGGCCACGACCGCCACCAGCCAGGCGCTGGTCGACCACCTGCTGCGCCATTCGGTGCGCCGGGGGGACTTCGTGCTCAAGTCGGGCAGGCGCAGCGACTGGTTCATCGACGCCAAGCAGACGACCTGCCGGCCCGACGGCATGCTGCTCGTCGCCGACGCGCTGCTGGCCGCACTGCCGGACGACGTCACTGCCCTGGGTGGGCTGACCATGGGCGCGGACGCCGCCGCCTTCGCCACCGCCGGCATCGCCGCCGCCCGGGGCCGCGAGCTCAAGGCGTTCAGCGTCAGGAAAGAGGCCAAGGACCACGGAGGCGGGGGCCGCCTCGCCGGCGCCCTCGACCCGGGTGACCGGGTGGCCATCACCGAGGACGCCGTCACCCGCGGCGTGTCGATGCTCGAGGCCGCCGAGGTCGTGCGCGCGTGTGGTGCCGACCCCGTGCTGCTGGTGCCTGTCGTCGACCGGGGCGGCACGGTGGCCGCGCTGGCGGCCGAGGCCGGCATCGCGCTGCGCGCGCTGGTGACCGCCCCCGACCTGGGCTTCCCCTACGAGAAGGATGTGCCCTGACCGGTCGTCGTCAGGGCGTCCGCTCGTCGAGGAACACGGCGACGTCGCGCGCCGAGGTCGCGGTGCCGCCACCCAGCAGTTGCTCGTCGAGGTCCGCTATGCGCTCGAGGAGCTCGACGTCGGAGATCGCCCCGGCGCGGTGGCGGCCCGCCGGTCCTTGTCGTCACGCAGGCCAGTCGTCGTCGTGGGCCCCAGCAGGCGGCTGTCAGGCCGACGTGATCTGGCGCGCCCGCTGGTGGAGCACGAGGCGCACGTGCTCGTCACCCACCTCGACGGGGTCGAGCTGCACGCCGGCCGCGGTGGCCCGCTCGCACACCACAGCGAGCTCGCCCGCCGGGTCGAACCATCCCTCGCCGGTCACCACCAGGTCGTCGCCGACGTCGACCGTCACCCGCTGCGCGGATGTCGCGAGCACGCCCAGCAGCTCGACGGCCGCCACCAGCACGGCCACCGCTTCGGTGAACGATCCGGCGTCGCCCGGCTCGTCGTCGAGCGGTGCGAGGCTCGAGGAGGCACGGGATGGCACGGTCAGCTCGACGTCGACGCCCACCTCCTCGCGCAGGCGCTCGGTCTCGCGGGCCAGCGCCTGAGCGAGCTGGGCGTCCCGGTCGCCGTCGAGCATGCTGCGGTTCTCGGGCGGCACCCCCACGACCGCCGCCCACCGGCGCGTGATGTGGCCGAGCAGGAGGTGCCAGAGGCCGGCTCCGGTCGCGGCGTCGAGCTCTCCCGGCGTCTCGTCGCCGGGATTGCGGCCCGCACCTGGCTCGGCGGTGGCGACCTCGAGCAGCTCCGCCAGCTCGTCGGCCCGGGCACGGTGGCGCTCGACGTCGGCGGCGACGCGTGCGTTCGCAGCGGCGAGCTCTCGTTGCAGCTGGCTGCGCGTGCGCAGCAGCACCAGCGCGGCGGCCAGCGCCGCGACCGCTATCACCGACAACAGGGCGAGGGTCACGGCGGCCGACCCTAGCGAGGCTGGTGACGCCGCCGAAACCCCCGTCCGGTTACGTCTACGCGAACCCGGATGCCCAGGGGCGGCGTCAGAGACCCGTGCGGATGAGGCGCGTGTGGCTGACCGAGGCGATCCGCTCCTCGGCCATCCGGTCGGCCGCGGCGGCCGTGGTGGTGCCGTCGGCGTCGGCCCGGTCGAAGATCTGCAACAGCGTGTCGTGGATCGAGCGGATGCGGTCGTAGGCGCGGGCGTGGTCGTAGCCGTGGGGCTCCTCGGCGATGTTGATGACCCCGCCGGCGTTGGCCACGAAGTCGGGCGCGTAGACGACGCCGCGGTGGCGCAGGCGCTCGGCGTCGGCCAACGAGGCGAGCTGGTTGTTGGCCGACCCGACGACGGCGTCGCAGCGCAGCTCGGGGATCGTCGTCGAGTTGAGCACGGCGCCGAGCGCGCACGGCGAGAAGATGTCGCACGCCACCGCGTGGGCCGCCTCGGGGGCGACGGCGACCGCGCCGTGCCGGTCGACGAGCGCGTCGACCGCGTCCGGCCGCACGTCGGACACCGTGAGCTTGGCGCCCTCGTCGGCCAGGTGCCCGGCGAGGGCGGCGCCCACCTTGCCGACGCCCGAGATGCACACGTGCCGGCCGGCCAACGAGGGAGAGCCCCACTGGCGTTCGGACACGGCCTTCATGGCCCACAGCACGCCCCAGGCCGTGGCGGGCGAGGGGTCGCCCGACCCGCCCAGCGACTCGCTGACGCCGGTGACGTGCGCTGTCTCGCGGCGGATCAGGTCCATGTCGGCCTGGGTGGTGCCCACGTCCTCGGCGGTGAGGTAGCGGCCGCTGAGCCCCTCGACGAACCGCCCGTAGGCGCGCAGCAGGGCCTCGGACCGCAGGGCTGCCGGGTCGCCGATGATGACCGCCTTGCCGCCCCCCAGGTCGTTGCCGCACACCGCGTGCTTGTAGGTCATGCCCTGGGCCAGCCGGCAGACGTCGACCAGGGCGTCGTCCTCGGACGCGTAGGGGTAGAAGCGCGTGCCTCCCAGGGCCGGGCCGAGCGCTGTCGAGTGGATGGCCACGATCGCCTTGAGCCCGGTGGCTGCGTCATGCAGGTACGCGACCTGTTCGAACCCGTCGGTTGCCACGATGTCGAAGACTCCGGCCACGACCCGAGGGTAGTGCCGTGCTCCCCGGCGCGATCGGTGCGCCCACCCAGCGCACACGGCCGGGCACGAGGGGGAACCGGTTACCGTGGTCACGGCCCGCGCGGCTACCTTCCGTCCGTGGCATCCCCGACAGCTGCGTACTCGATCCGTCTGCGGGTCCGGCTCGACAACCGACCGGGCTCCCTGGGCCGCCTCGCCACCGCCGTAGGCGAGGCCGGCGGCAACATCACCGCCATCGGGGGCTTCGACGCACGGGGGCCGGTCCTCGAAGAGGACGTCGTCATCAACTGCCGCGACGACGACCACATCGCCGCGGTGCGCGCCGCGGTCGACGGCCTCGAGGGGTGCGAGGTGCTCGAGCTCCTCGACCGCACGTTCCTCATGCACGACGGCGGCAAGATCGAGGTGCTGGCGCGCATGCCGGTGGCCGATCGCGACGACCTGTCCATGGCCTACACACCGGGCGTGGCCCGCGTGTGCAACGCCATCGCCGCCGAGCCCAACCGGGTCCACGACCTGACGATCAAGAAGAACACGGTGGCCATCGTCACCGACGGCACCGCCGTGCTGGGCCTGGGCGACATCGGCCCCGAGGCGTCGTTGCCGGTCATGGAGGG
Organism: uncultured Acidimicrobiales bacterium; assembly: GCA_963735395.1. Lineage (GTDB taxonomy): Bacteria > Actinomycetota > Acidimicrobiia > Acidimicrobiales > VFJN01 > ZC4RG19. Next base: position 853,696 of record CAVTKV010000009.1, read on the forward strand.
CAAGGCACTGCTGTTCAAGCACTTCGCGGGCGTCGACGGGTTCCCCGTCTGCCTCGACGTCAGCTCGGCCGACGAGATCGTCGAGACCGTTCAGCGCATCGCCCCCGTCTTCGGCGGCATCAACCTGGAAGACATCGCTGCGCCCGAGTGCTTCGAGGTCGAGGAGCGGCTCAAGGAGCTGCTCGACATCCCGGTGTTCCACGACGACCAGCACGGCACGGCCGTGGTCACGCTGGCCGCCCTCGAGAACGCGCTCAAGATCGTCGACAAGAAGATGCAGGACCTGCGGGTCGTCATCGCCGGCGTCGGTGCCGCCGGGGTGGCCATCAGCAAGATCCTGCTCGAGGCCGGCGTGGCCGAGATCATCGGCGTCGACCGCAAGGGCGCCATCTGGGCGGGCCGCGACGAGCTGAACGTGGCCAAGCTGTGGTTCGCCGAGAACACCAACCCCGAGCGGCGCGAGGGTGCGCTGGCCGAGATGCTGCCGGGGTCCGACGTGTTCATCGGCGTGTCCGGCCCGGGGCTCATCACCGCGGCCGACCTGCGGACCATGGCGCCCGACCCCATCGTGTTCGCGCTGGCCAACCCCGACCCCGAGATCACGCCGGAAGAGGCCGACGGCATCGCCCCGGTCATTGCCACGGGACGCAGCGACTACCCCAACCAGATCAACAACGTGCTGGCCTTCCCCGGCATCTTCCGGGGAGCGCTCGACGTGGCGGCCACCTCGATCACCGAGGGCATGAAGCTGGCCGCGGCCAAGGCCATCGCCGAGTGCGTCTCGCCCGACGAGCTGCGGGCCGACCACATCGTGCCGTCGGTGTTCGACGTGCGAGTGGCGGCCCGGGTGGCCGAGGCCGTGGCCCGTGCGGCTGTCGAGGAGGGCGTCGTGCGCCTGCACCGCCCGCCCCAGCCCTGACCACAACGATCCCTGTGTGCGCCGGCGCGGGTGTGGTCGTGCTGACCACCGTGCCCGGCGTGGGTACAGCGACCTGACCTTCGGCGCGGGCCGCGCGGCCGCGTCCACGGGGCGTGCCACCGTTGCTAGCGTTCGCGGCGAGGCACGCCTCCACGGCCGAGGCGGGCGGGTGCGGACCGGGGGGCCCACCGCGCAACTGGGGCCGCAATCACGTAGACGAGGTCCAGAGATGACCGATCGCGACGACGCGCCCCGTGGCGCGGCCCTTCCACCCGACCGCACGCGGCCCGCGGGCTCGCCCCCGCCGCCCGGCCGCGAGAGCCCGCCGCCTCCCGACACCCGGCCCGCCTACGGCGAGCCCCCTGCGCCCGGCGCGCGGTCGGCGTATCGCCAGCCGCCTTTGCCGGGCCCGTCGGGTCCGTCGTCGGCCTACGGTCAGCCGCCTGGGCCCGGTTCGTCGTCGGCCTACGGTCGGCCGCCTGGGCCCGGTCCGTCGTCGGCTTACGGTCGGCCGCCTGGCCCCGGTCCGTCGTCGGCTTACGGTCGGCCGCCGGCGCCGGGCAGAGCCCCTGGCCAGACGCCGGGTCGGGCGCCGGAGTACGGCCAACCCGGCGGCTACGGGCCGCCGGCCGGCCCAGGCCAGCCGCCAGGGCAGGCTCCCGGTCGGGCGCCGGGCGGTCACGGCCAGCCTGGTGGGTACGGCCAGCCTGGTGGGTACGGCCAGCCGCCCGGGTTCGGGCAGCAGGCGCCGGGCTACGGGCCGCCGCCCGGCTACGGCCCGTTCGGGCCGCCGGGCGCCGGGGGGCCGCCGACCATCGTGCGCCACCGCCCAGGGATCGGCCTCGTCCTCGGCCTGGCCGGTGTGGTCATGCTGCTGCTGTCGCTCACTGCGCTGCCGTGGGTCAGCGCGGGCGGCGAGGAGGCCACCTTCTCCGACATCCGCGATGCCTTCGACGCCGTCGACGACCTCGACGGCGGCGAGTCCTTCGACCCCCCGGACATCACGACGCCGACCGTCGGCCGGTCGGCGGGCCAAGGCGGTGGGTCGCCCGCCGGTCCGGTGCCGGCGTCGAGCTTCGGGGTACGACAGCAGGAGCCGCCGGCCGCTGGGTCCAGCGAGACCGAGTTCGTCGAGATCTACGCCGAGGCCCTCTGGATGGCCGTGGTCGGCGCGGCCGTCATCGCGGTCGTGTTCGCCACCGGGATCGTGCCCAGCAGCAAGGGTGGTCGCCTCCTCACCGGGTTCCTCATGGCCGGCGTGCTGGGCCTGGCCGTCAACGCGGCCGACGACGACGGCTCGGTGGGCCCGCGGGTGTCGGGAGCCCTCGTGGCGCTGCTGTGCCTGGGCGTGCACGGGTACGCGGTGTTCGACCTGTTCGGCGACGAGCTGGCGCCCGATCCCGCGTGGGGCGTGTGGGCGGGCGTGGCCGGGCTGGTGCTGGTGCTGATGGGCTGCGTCATGGGCACACGCACCGAACGCGTGCCCGCCTACCGTTGACCGACGGCGACCTCGGCGGCGGCGCGGTGTGGCCGCGCGAGGAGCTCGCATCCGCGCTGCGCGACGACGTATCGGGACTCGAGACGATCCGCATGCTCATCGCCCACCCGCAGTGGGTGCACCGCCGGATCGACGCGCTCGAGTACCGCGACGACACCACCTTCCGCCGCCGGCAGAGCGTCCACTTCACGCTGCCGACCTCGGCGCCCGAGATCCACGTGGCCGAGGCCCGGTTCCGCCTCGTCCCGTTGACCACCCTACGCAAGGAGACGCTGGTCAACTTCGACTGCCGCGACGAGTCGGGCACCGCCCTGCCCGTGTTGACCCGCACGCAGCAGGGGCTGCTGTCGGTGCGGGGCATGACGGGCTGGGCCGAGGCCCTGGTCGACGATGCGTCAGGCGGCGCGCTCGACCCGGAGGTGGCCGCCGAGATCGCCGCCCTGGTCACCGGCGACGATGTCTCGATCGACCGCGCCCGCCGGGCGTTCGCCGCCGGCGCCGGGCAGCGGGCGGTCCTGCGCGACGACGAGTTCTACTCGCTCGTGCTCGAGCGCCTCACCGAGCAGTTCCTGCTCATCACCCTGGTCGACGACGTGCCGGGCACTCAGCGGGTGGTCAAGTTCTCGTACGAGGAGCTGGGCGAGCTGGCAGCCGAGCCGTGGCCGAGGGCGCCGCTCGCCGCGCTCGGTTGGCTGCCGCGCCGGGCCGCGTCGGCGGCCGAGAGCCTGTTCAGCGCCGAGAGCTACCACTTCGAGGCCGACCTGCCGCCGGGCATCGACGTGCCCGTCGCCAGCCTGTGGGTGGGCACGGGCGAGGACGAGATGACGTGCGTCGACGTCGACCCGGGCGAGCACCAGCGCATCGCGTTGCGTTCTCCGGGCTACGAGCGTGGCGTCGCCGAGGTGCGCTGGTTGGTGTGGCCGAGCGCGGCGGGGCTGGCTGCGCACGGCGTGGTTCGCCACGATGCTGGCGGCGCTCACGCTGAGCCTGGGTGCATGGCGGCTCGACACCATCACCGCCGTGTCAGCTGTCGACGACGGGGCCACGTCCACCGGCGCCGGGACCGTGCCCGTCGGCACCCGCACCGAGCTGGCGGCCGCCGTGATCCTGGCCGTCATCGGCGCGCTCGGCGGGCTCGTGGCCCGCATCGAGGAGCATCCGCTCGTGACGCGCATCCTCGCCTGGCCCCGTCGACTGGCCGCCCTGGCGGCGCTGCTGCCGTTCGTGGCTGCGGGCAGCCTGGTCATCGGGCCCTCGGGCGATGGTCGCCGGGTCCTGTGGATCGGCTTGGCCGTCTTGGCCGCCGTCATCGCGACGGTGTTCACCGTGGCGTTCGTCCGCCCCGGCGGCGCCGGCCGCCGGCCCTCGACATCCGTCAGCGTGCTGCCGTAGCGGCGTCGGCGCGTGATCGAGGTCACCACGCCGGCACGGTCGCGCTGCCGTAAGCTGTCCGGCGTGCCGTCGCGCGACGCCACCCCCGCCCAACCAGTCCCGGCCCAGCCCGCATCGCCTGTCGAGCCTTCGCCGGCTGTGGAGTCCGAGGGCGACACGGCCAGCGTGGTCCGCAAGCGGTCACGGGGTGTGACGGTGCTGCCCAGCGCCGAGGGGCGCTCGCTGCGGTCGGACCCCCGCTGGACCACCGACGGTGCCCGCCGGGCCGACCGGCTGCTCGAGCGCCTGGTCGCGCTGCGCCGCCGCGTCCCCGCACGCGGCTGACCGCCGCCGCAGCAACGCAGGGCCGACACGTCGTCCGGGAGCCCGTCGATCAGTCACCTGACGCAGGTGAAGGCCTCGACTGGCGGGGCCAGCGGGTGCCGACGGCGAAGATGCCGGGCCGGGGAGTGGGGCGCATGCCGCTAGGCAACCACGCTCGGCGCCGGCGCCGAGAACGCGGCGGGGCCTCGGCCGCCGGGCGTCAGGTGACATGCCGCGGCCGAGGCCCGTGTGCGCCCTGGTCCTGCCGGCGGCAGCGGATCGCCGACGAATCAGGACGGGTCGGTGGCCTTGATGGCCGACACCTCGAACTCGAGGGTGACCTTCTCGCTGACGAGGACGCCGCCGGCCTCGAGCGCGGCGTTCCAGGTGACGCCCCAGTCCTTGCGGTTCACGTCGACTCGAGATAACGGCACTTTGGCCATACGCCGAGCGACGTCGATCTGGCGGGTTGTGGGACGCTCGTTTTGGAGGGTCACCGCTGCCGATCGAGGAACGCTAGGAGGGTGGCTGTGTCGAGGTGGTGCATGATCGACCGCACGACCCGTCGGTTATGAAGGTCGTAGATGCTCACGACCGGCAGGTCCAAGCGTGTCCCGTCGCGGCCGTGTGCCCGTTGGTGCCAGCACACGATGACGCGTTCTCCGGCATCGATGAACTCGGCGTCCATCTGCCGATCTTCGTCGTCTTGGAGGTGATCCCAGGTCTCGACATAGCCCATGCCGTGTTCGAGGATCCCGGCGTGGCCCGCGTACTCGCCCCCGTATGGCAGCGACGTCGCCTCTCGCACGATCACCTCGGGCGAGTAGATCTCATACATCGGCTCGATGTCGCGCGCTTCCACGGCTCGGAACAAGCGACGGATCACCTCGACGTTCTCGGTTGTCATGAGCGTCTCCTTCGTTTCAGTGCGCCAGCACGGCGCGCACGGCCGTTTCGACTTCGGCTCGCAGGCTCGCCGGGAGGGGGTTGCCGGCGAGGAGGTGTCGTCGTGCCGCCCCGTAGGGGATGTCGAACACCGCGAGCAGCACACGCTGCACGTCAGCCCGGCCGGCCGTGCCGTACAGTGCGCGTGCGAGTCGAGCCAGTCCCCGTTGTAGCGGGCGGTTCAACTTTTCAAGGTCTCGAGCGACCTCCGGCGATGGCGCCGAGCGGAGAAGGTCCTCGCGGCGCAAGGACAGGAGCAGGCGCGCATCGGCGCGTTGATGCGTGCAGAAGTCGAGGACGGCCATGGCCCCCATCACGGCGCCTTCGATCGGATCCCCTCGGTCGATGGCAGTGAGGAAGGGAGCTTGCGAACGGCGGACGGCGCGGATCCACAGCTGGGCCAGCAGGTCATCGCGAGCCGAAGCGGTGATAGAGCGACCCAACCGGGGCCCCGCTGGCCCGAGCGATCTCGGCGATCGTCGCGGCGCTCGCCCCGGAGTCGAGCGGAGAACGAGCCACGTCAAGAATCGCGTCTGTGGGATGCAGCGGCGGTCGAGGCACGACCAGATACTAGAGCACTCGCTCTAGTATCCCGTTTGCCAACACGGGAACGACGACCGTGCCCACACGTAGTCGGTCGGGACTTGACGGAGGAACGACCCCCCAGCCCCGATCGGCGGCGTACGAGTCCCGCACCCGCGAACTGTCCCAGAACGACGCTCGCTTACGACGCCGCGAGCCTCCTCACGCCGGCTCGGTGCCGTCGGGGCGAGGAGGTCAACGTGGGCTGTGCTGGTCCTGCTCCCCTCGATGGTCGATGGGCCGACGGCTTCGATGGTCAGCTGGATCGTCCTCCTCCGCTCCCTTCGTGCTGTTGGCGCGGAGGGCCATCGGTCAACGAGAGGCCGTAGGGCCTGCCCAGCAGGGCGCGGTTGTACCGCTGAAGCACCACCGGGTACCCATTGAGGAGGACGTCGAACAGCAGGGTCCAGCCCGCGGCGGCCCACCAGCCGCGCGCGACTGCATGGGCGACAACCCCCAGCATCGCGACCAACAGTATGAAGTGGCTCGCCTCCGCATCCCGCATGCGCTGGTCGAGGTGAGCCAGGTGCTCGGGGGTCCGTTCGGCGGGCAGGTGGAGGTCCGGGTTGAACACGGCGAGCGGGCCGCGGCGCAGCAGCCGCTTGGCCAGTACGACACCGAGGCGCTCGTACAGCCGTCCGTCCCTCTCGAACGCGCGCAGGTCGTGGTAGGCGCCGGGCAGTCGCGGACGTACGACGCGGCTCACCGTGCCGAGCCAGGCCATCGGTACCCACACGACGAGGAACGCGAACCAAGCGCCCCGCGCGCCGAGCGTCCGCAGCGCCCACACCAGGAGCACGGCCGCGATCGCCGTCGCGCCAGCCACCAGGATGGTCCTGCGCATGCTGCCAGCATGCGGCCACGCGGTGGCCGGCGGCTAGACCGAGCACCTCAGCCGACGGACGAGGATGGCGATGTCGCCCTGCCGCACAACGCCGGATCAGCGCGTGGCCGTCGGTACTGCTCGCCCGGTCGACCGTCAGAATCAGGTGGGACTGATGTGTCAACCAGGTCCTGACATGGACCTACTGATTAGCTCTGCCGAATTTGGCGCTACAGGGTCAAGCGCCCGGCCTGCGGGCGGCGCCTGGCGGCGCCGTCCTCGACCGGGCCTGCGGGTGGGTGAGCGCCAGCCAACGCGAAGTGCCACTGGACCAGGCCGTCGCACGAGCCTCTGGTCGCCGGCCGTCGCACGAAACACCGACGGGCAAGGGTGCCTCGTGAGACACTGGGCGCGTGGGCGATGAGCCCCCTGTCCACATCGAGTCTGAGGTCACGACGGAACGGGACGTGGCGGACCCGGGACATGGCGCCCCGGGCCAGGGCGTGTCGGCGAGGCGGGTCGTTCGTGAGCCTGGGCGCTGGTCTCGGCTGGTCGTGGTTGTCGCCGTGGTGGGGCTGGCGGCCGGGGGACTGTTCTGGTGGGCAGGTGGCCGTGGGCCGGGAGATGGACCGTCATCCGGCAGGGCCAGCGACACCCGCCCCACACGCGTGGCGTTCAACGAGGCCGTGGGCCGGCTGGCTGGGAACTCCTCGTTCGCCTACGAGGGCGAAGTCCACGCCGCCGAGCAGAGTTCGTTCCGCCCTGGTGACTGGACCGCCCGCGACGTCACCGTCGAAGGCGCCGTGCTCTTGGACCATCGCCTGACCCGTGACGTGGCGGTCGATGCCACGGGGCGAGCGGTGGAGACAGTGACGTCCGGTCCCACCGTTTGGACCCGCAGCGCATCGACCGTCGACGGGCTCAGCGACGAACCATGGGAATTCCGCTCCGCGCCCGGTCCGCCATCGCTGGGGACAGCCGCCGTGGCCATTCTGATCTTCTCGGCGACGGGCCCCTCGGAGGCGGCACGTGACGCCACCGGCCGGCGCCTCATACACGCCACGTTGCCCCCGGCCGACCCTCGGGAGGGCTATGGCGATCTGCTCGCCGGCGCCGAGTTGTTGCTCACGCTCGACCTGGACGGCGACATCGCCCGCATCGCGGTCCGATCGGCGCACGACGATCCCGACCTCGTTCTCGAACTCGACATCATGCGACTGGGCGAACCCCAAGCGATCGCACCTCCCGACGGCGGCGATGCCGGCCTGCGCCGCACGGTCCCCGTTGACGAGCTGGAGGCGGTGGGGGTACGCCCAGTCGAGCTCGGACGCGTCCCGGAGGGATGGAAGCTCACCGGCGCGTGGGCGATCCCGGCACCGGCGGGTCCCGCCGAGTGCCTGCGTCTCTATCTGTCGTACCGCGATCCCGACGCCGTGTCCCACGGCTTCATGACGCTCAGGATCACGACGCCCACGTGTGGATGGATGGAGCCCGGGGATGGTGCGCCGGAACCGCTCACCGCCGGATCGTTCGATGGCACGGTCGTCCAGGCTGCATCAGGCACGACCGGCGATCTCTTCGACGGCACGACACGCGTCGGCTTCCTGACCGACCTCTCCGCCGAGGACGCTGCCACGCTGTCGGCATCGCTGCGGCCGTTCGACCCGGAGCGGGAACCGACGTCGCTCACCGGCATCCCGTCGGACTAACTGACCCAGCACCTCGCGTCCGTCGCGATCGGAGGGAACACGCCCGACTGGCCGCAGCGAACAGCGCCCGTGCCACATCCGTGCCAGATGGACAGGGCCACCGGAGACTCGTGCGGTCACGACCGGTCAAGAACCGTGCGCCGAGCAGCCCCCACGCTTGCCCAGCGCATCGCGGGGGCGGCCGATCGACCTTGAGAGCTGGTTGTTGCAGGTCGCGGTGCGGGGAGCGATCTGGCGGGAGCCGCCGCGCGACGAACGCGCGACGAACCTCCGGACAACAGCGGTCGCGGTCGAGGTCCCAAGGTCAGCCCCACGCCTCGACCGGTCGTCCGGAAAACGGCCGATGACCAGCCCGAACGGCTGGTCATCAGTGGTGGTCGGGACCGGCGTCGATCCGGTGACCTTCCGCTTTTCAGGCGGACGCTCTGCCAACTGAGCTACCCGACCCTGCCTGGCACCTTCGCTCCACGGGGAGAGCGAAGATGGCGGTCCCGACGGGATTTGAACCCGCGACCTCCGGCTTGACAGGCCGGCGTGCACTCCAAACTGCACCACGGGACCGAGATCTTGCTGTGCACCCCCAACGGGATTCGAACCCGTGTTACCGCCTTGAAAGGGCAGCGTCCTAGGCCACTGGACGATGGGGGCTCGACTCCGCGGCGGGGCGTCGAGTCACACTAGCAGCCGCCCCGCCGACGCCAAACCCGGAGGTCAGGCCACCTCTGGCGAGGTGTGACCGCCCCGACGCGCCTAGGCTACGGCACTCATGAAACGGACTGGGACCGTTGCTGCGCTCGCGCTGCTGGTGGCCGTCGGGTGCGGCAGCGACAGCTCGTCGACGCCGTCGGCGAGCAGCGTGGCGCCCAACGACATGCCGGCTTGCGAAGATGTCTACGTGCAGGGCGTGGAGATCGACAACGAGAACTTCGGCCTGGCCTGCGTCAAGGGCGAGGACCTCATTTCGCCGCGGCCCGTCCGCATCGAGTGCACCGACGGGCGGACGCTGCTGTTCAACGACCTGGCCTGGGGCTACTTCGGCGAGGCCATGACCACCACCGCCGACGACGACCCGTCGAAGATGCCCGAGTCGGAGGTCGACGCGTGCCTCGCCCCGCCCGCGGGGGGCGTCACCACCACCACCGAAGCCGGCGTCTGACCGCGTCGGCGTCCCCGCCCGCCCTCAGGCGCGGGCGTCGGGGTTGGGAGGTGGCAGGTCGCTGCTGAGCGCGTCGACCACCTGCGACAGCAGCCAACCCAGGTACTCGTACACGGCGTACGCCGGGGCCAGCGGGTCGGACGAGTCGAGCGGCGGGAGCTCCTCGTCGACGTCGAGCCGGGTGCCCAGCACCAGCCGCAGGGAGTTGAGCGTGCTCATCCAGGCGGTCATGCCGGCGTCGTCGAGCTCGCCGCCGCTGAGCGTCGACTCGACCACGTCGAGGGCCGCCAGGCGGTGCTCGAGCAGTTCGTCGCGGGTGAGCACCTGGTAGCCGGCGTCGCGCTCGGCGTCGTCGGGGTAGGCGGGCGGGAACAGCCGACGCACCGACGGGTCGTCGGTCGAGGCCACCAGCTGCTCGCGGAGCTGGCCCACCAGGTCGGTGAGGAGGACTCGCTCGTTGGGGCGCAGCTTGACCTGGTAGCGGCCGGCGCCGCGGCGCTTCACCCTGTCTCGGTCGAAGACCAACTCGTCAATCCTGTTGCATCGTGGCCCACAGGCCGTGCTCGTGCAGGCGGAAGACGTCGAGCTCGGCCTTTTCCCGGGTGCCGTTCGACACCACCGCGCGCCCGTCGTAGTGCACCTGGAGCATCAGCTTCTCGGCCACCTCGAGCGGGTAGCCGAACAGCTTCTGCAGCACGAAGGTGACGTACGACATCAGGTTGATGGGGTCGTTCCAGACGATGACCACCCAGGGGCGGTCGGGCTCGACGTCGGCGTCGCCGACGGGCTGGTCTGTCTCGACGGGCGCCGTCATCGGCGCGGTTGGACCAGCGGTCACCACGGGCTCATTGTCGCGCGGTGGGGGTCACGCCGTCGCCGTCCTGGCCTCGGCCTCCGCCCGTTGCCCGGCCGCGGCCGAGCCCGGGACATCGCCCACGGTCACGTCGGCCGCCGCGCCACCGTCGGTGGCGTGCAGCGACAGCCACAGCCGCAGCACGGCGACCCACACCAGCGCAGCGCCCAGGACGTGGAAGGCCACGAGCAGGGCGGGCACACCTGCGAAGTACTGCCAGTACCCCAGCGCGGCCTGGGCCAGCAGTACCACCAGCAGCTCATGGCAGCGCTGGACGACGGCCGGGCCCGCATCGCCGCGGTGCGCCATGCGCAGGACGGCGACCGTGACCACCAGGAAGACGATCATCGCCAGCCCGTGGACCCGGGCGACGGTGCCGACCTCGAGCGCGAGCCGGTCGGCCCGGTCGTCGCCCGCGTGGGGCCCGCTGCCGGTGACGAGCGTGCCCGTGAGCAGCACCACCCCCGCCGATACGAGAAGCACCTTGGTGGCCGTGACGAAGCCGGGGGTGGCGAGGGCGCGGCGCGGCCGCCCGGTGGCGGGCTGCTCCTCGCCGGCGCGCTGGTAGAGCACCAGGGCGTTCCAGATCGCGCCCAGGGCGAGCACGAAGTGGCCGATGACCGAGACCGGCGAGAGGTGCAGCCACACGACCAGCGCACCGACCAGGCCGTTCGACAGCACCCAGGCGAACACTCCCAGGGCCCAACGCACCAGGTCGGCGCGGCGCGGCTGGCGCAGGTGGGCGCCCACCACCGCGGCGATGGCCAACAGGCCGACCGCGGCGTTGAGCAGCCGGTTGGCGAACTCGATCATGGCGTGCCCGTCCGACGCCGAGCGCGGGGTGAAGCTGTCGGCCTCGCACGACGGCCAGGTGGAGCAGCCGAGGCCCGAGCCGGTCAGCCGCACACCGGCGCCGACGACGGTGATGAACACCAGAGACACCAGGGTGGCCAGCGCGACATAGCGGTATGTCGTGGGTGAGAGGCGGGGGAGCCGCACGACGGTCAGGGTAGGAGCAGCGCCGCGCGCGGGCCGAATGCGGCCCCACGCAGCCGCCGGTGGACGCCGTCCGCTGCGTTGGCTCCCCTCGGGAGGCCAGACCTAGGCTGCGACGCGTTGTGTTGACCGCCGCCCAGCCCACCGTGCGCCCTCTGCGATCGCAGATCGGTGACTACGTCGCCCTCACCAAGCCACGCATCATCGAGCAGCTGCTGATCACCACGGTACCGACCATGATCGTGGCGGAGCGGGGCCTGCCGTCGCTGTGGCTCATCGCAGCGACCGTGCTCGGGGGCACGCTGGCCGCAGGCGGAGCCAACGCGATCAACATGTACGTCGATCGCGACATCGACCAGGTGATGACCCGCACGAAGAACCGTCCCCTCGCCGCGGGGCGCATCACCCCCCGATCGGCGCTCGTCTTCGCGATCGCCATCGAGGTGCTGGCCTTCGTCTTCCTGTGGGCGACGGTCAACCTGCTCTCCGCGGTGCTGGCCGTGGCCGCCTGCCTGTTCTACGTCTTCGTCTACACGCTGTGGCTCAAGCGCAGCTCGAAGAGCAACATCGTCATCGGCGGCGCGGCGGGTGCGGTGCCCGTCCTCGTCGGCTGGTCGGCCGTGACCGGCACGCTCGACTGGCCGCCCGTGGTCCTGTTCGCCATCATCTTCTATTGGACGCCCCCGCATTTCTGGGCGCTCGCGATCCGCTACCGCGACGACTACGCGGCGGCAGAGGTGCCGATGCTGCCGGTGGTCGCCAGCCTGCGCACCACGGCGGTGCGCATCCTCCTGTACACCCTGCTGCTGTGGGGCATCACCCTGCTGTTCGCCCCCGTGGCGGGCATGGGGCCGATCTACGTCGTCACGGCGCTGACGCTCGGCGCGGTGTTCACCTGGCTGTCGGTGCGGCTGCTCCGCGACAGCACGCCCCAGGTCGCCATGCGGGTGTTCACGTGGTCGATCACCTACATCAGCCTTCTCTTCGTCGCCATCGCCGTCGACGAGCTCGCCCGCTCGGGGTTCTGATGGCCGACCTGCTTTTTCGTGGCCTCAACACCCATGTGACTAGATTCCCGAGCACAGCCAGTCTCCTGACCAGGGTGCATCTATGACCGTGACCGAAGCTCCCCGCGACGCCGCCGTGAAGGCCGCCGCTGCGCCGTCCCTGTCGGCTCCGCCGACCGGGTTGGCCGCCGTGTTCGGCTCGGGCGACCCGCGCACCATCGGCAAGCTGTTCGTCGGCACGTCGCTGCTGTTCCTGATCGCTTCCGGGGTCGCCGGCGCGCTGGTCGGCGTCGAGCAGTTCGACAGCACGGGCAACGAGATCTTCGGGGCCGACACCGCGCTGCGGGTCTTCACCCTGCACTCGACGTCGGCCCTGTTCCTGGGCGTGCTGCCGCTGCTGCTCGGCCTGGCCACCGCCGTCGTGCCCCTGCAGGTGGGGGCGTCGACGGTCGCCTTCCCCCGGGCCAGCGCTGCGGCCTACTGGGTGTGGCTGGTGTCCGGCGGCCTGGTGCTCGTCTCCTACACGATCGACGGGGGGCCCTTCGGCTCCGAGCTCGACGCCGTGGGCCTCTACGTGGCCGGCCTGATCGCTGTGGTCGTCGCGCTGGCGGTCGCCACGATCTCGGTGGTCACCACGGTGCTGACGCTGCGGGCGCCGGGCATGACCCTGCGCCGCACGCCGCTGTTCTCGTGGTCGGTACTGGCGGGCGGCACGGTGTGGCTGCTCACCCTGCCGGTGCTCGCCGGCGTGCTGCTGCTCACCTACCTCGACCTGCGCTACGGCCAGCAGTTCCTCGGCGGCAGCGCCGGCATCTGGGACCGGGTGGCCTGGCTGTTCTGGCAGCCCACGCTGTACGTCGTGGCCGTCCCGGCGCTGGGCATCATCGCCGACGTCGTGCCGGTCTTCGCCCGCCGCCGGCACCAGCGCCACGGCGCGGCCATGTTCCTGATCGGCCTGGCCGCCGCCCTCGGCTTCGGGGCGTGGGCGCAGCTGGGCGCCACCATCGACGGCAGCGGGGCCCCGGAGCCCTGGCTGTTCGAGGGGCCGTGGATCGTGGTGGGCTTCGCCGCCATCGTGCCGGTGCTCGGCCTGCTCGGGCTGTGGACCGCCACGCTGTTCAAGGGCAAGGTGCGCCTCGGCACGCCCCTGGTCCTGTCGCTCCTCGCCGGGCTGCTGCTGCTCGCCGGCATCGCCGCCGGGGGCGCCACGGTCGTCGAGGACTTCGACCTGGTCAACACCACCTGGATGACCGCGCAGGCCACCCTCGTGCTCGTCGGCACGATGCTCGCCGCCCTGGCCGGCGCGGCGTTCTGGGCGCCCAAGCTCTACGGCAAGCTGCTGCCCGACGGGGTCACCCGGTTGGGCGGCACGCTCGTGTTCCTGGGTGCGCTGGTCGCCGCGGTGCCGCAGGCCATCGCCGGCACGCTGTCGCAGTCGCGGTTCGTCGACGGGGGCATCGCCACGGTCGACCCGGGCGACGTCGACACCGTCGAGGCGCTCGACCTCGTCACGGGCATCGGCCTGGGGGTGGTCGTGCTGGGCGGCATCGTCGTGGGCCTCGCCCTGCTGAAGCCACGCTCGGGCGACGGCCCGGGTGACGACCCGTGGGACGGCCACACGCTCGAGTGGGCGACGTCGTCGCCGCCGGCCGTGGGCAACTTCGCCTCGCTGCCGGAGATCACCTCCGAGGCGCCGGTCTACGACGCCCGCCACGCGGCTGCGGCGAACGCGGCGACAGGCAGCACGGAGCCGGGCACGGCGACAGGCAGCACGGAGCCGGGCAGAGGCGACAGAGAGCACGGAGGCGTCCTCCTGATGAGCACCACCGCCGCCACCACCGACCTGGAGATCTTCTCCGAGGCGCCCGCCGCCCCGCCGGCCCGCCCCCGCGTGCTGCTCGTCGGCACCGCGCTGGTCGCCGGCAGCGCCGCGATGGTGATGCTCTCGCTCATCGCGCTCTACGCCAAGCTGCGGTCCGACGTGCTCGCCGACGGCCAGATCTGGCTGCCCGAGGGGAGCGACCTCCAGCTCACCCCGGGCAGCATGGGCATGGTCACGCTCGTGCTCTCGCTGCTGACGGTGGCCTGGGCCGTGCAGGCGCTGCGCAACGACGACCGCGGCCACGCGCTGATGGCGTTCGGTGTCACGCTGCTGCTGGGCGCCGCCTACATCAACGTGGTGGTCTACAGCTGGCAGCAGTTCGGCGTCGGCGTCACCAGCTCGACGCAGGCCATGCTCATCTACACGATCACCGGCCTGCATGTCGCCATGGCCGGCGTCGGCATGCTCTACCTGGCGGTCATGGCGTTCCGCGCCGTCGGCGGGCAGCTCACCGGCCGATCGGCCGAGGGCGTCAGCGCCGCCGCCCTGTACTGGTTCGTGACCGTGGGCGTGTACGCCGCGGTCTGGTACGCGATCACCATCACCAAGTGAGGCCCTCATGAGCGAGCGTCCCGGAGGGCAAAGAGCGAGCGTGGCCCGAGCGGCCCGCTGCGAAGCGGCATGAGCGGGGAGCACTGTCGATGATCACCACCGGCTCCAAGTGGTTCTTCGGCCTCGGGTTCGTCTCGCTGGTCCTGGCTGCCGCCTACGGCTGGACCACGGGCGGCAACGGTCTCGGGCCGCTGACCGTCGGCTACAAGGGCGCGGTCGGCGACCACTTCGGCTACGGCATCCTGATGTCGGGCGCGGTCGTCAGCCTGTTTCTGGGGTTCGTGGCCGTCGCGGCACGCGACGCCGACGCCGAGGCGATCGCTCAGGTCGCCGGCACCGAGACCGTCCCGGCGGTCACCCCGGCGGGGACGAGCTACTGGCCGCCGGTCGCCGCGTTCGGTGCGGCGCTCGTGGTCGTCGGCCTGGTGTCCGAGGCCGTGTTCGTGGTCTTCGGGCTGATCGTGCTCGGCATCGTGCTGGTCGAATGGGCGGTGCAGGCCTGGGCCGACCGGGCCACCGGCGACGCCGAGACCAACCGTCGCATCCGCAACCGCCTCATGAACCCGATCGAGTACCCGGCGGCGGGCGTCCTGGCGCTGGGGGTGCTGGCAGTCGCCTTCTCGCGTGTGTTCCTGGCGTTGTCGTCCGAGGCGGCCGTGTGGGTCGCCCTCGTCGCGGCCGTGGTCGTGGTCGGCTCCGGCTTCCTGGTCGCCTCCCGGCCCAAGATCAGCTCGAACGTCGTCGTGGGCCTGCTCGTCGTCGCCGCTCTCGTCGTCATCGGCATCGGCGTGGCCGGCGGCGTGGCCGGCACCCGCGAGTTCCACGAGCTCGAGGAAGAGGGCGAGGGCGCCCTCGGCCCTGCCGCCACCACCGCCCCTGTCATCGTCGAGGTCGCCCGGTGAGCCGTCGCAGTTCGCGTCCCGCCCGTCAAGGAGAACGCATGACGTCCAGAACAGCGGGGGCCGATCAGGCCGCCTCGGCCAGGCGGCGCCGCCGCCTCGCGCCGCTGGCGCTGGTCCTGCCGCTGGTGCTGCTGCTCGGCGCCTGTGCCTCCGATGCTCCGCAGGACACGCTCGACCCCAAGGGCCCCATCGCCCGCAGCATCGACAACCTGTGGAACGGCGTGTTCCTCGTGGCGGTCGTGGTGTTCATCCTGGTCGAGTTCGGCACGCTGGCGCTGGTCATCCGGTTCCGTCGCCGGCGCGAGGACAACGACGACGACCTGCCCACCCAGACGCACGGCAACACCAAGCTCGAGATCGCCTGGACGATCCTGCCCGCGGTCATGCTCGCGGCCGTCGGGTTCTTCACGCTGCGCACGCTGTTCGAGATCAACGAGCGCAACGACGACGACCTCACCATCCAGGTGACGGGCCAGCAGTGGTGGTGGGAGTTCGCCTATGACACCGACGGCGACGGCGACTTCGCCGACGAAGAGGTGCTCACCGCCAACGACCTCGTCATCCCGGCCGGGGTGGACGTCAACCTCGACATCAAGTCGAACGACGTCATCCACTCGTTCTGGATCCCCGCGCTCAACGGCAAGAAGGACGCGGTTCCCGGGCGCACGCACCCGCTCCGCATCAACGCCGACGAGCCCGGCACCTACGTCGGGCAGTGCACCGAGTTCTGCGGCCTGTCGCACGCCTACATGCGCCAGCGGGTCGTGGCCCTCACGGCGGACGAGTTCGATGCCTGGCTCGACGACCAGCAGAACGACGCCGACATGCCCACCGAGGAAGAGGCGGCGGCCGGCGCCGAGCTGTTCACCACCCAGTGCTCGGGCTGCCACCTGGCCCGGGGCATCAACGACAGCGAGTTCGAGGACCTGGGCGACGGCACCGAGTTGCTCGTGTCGGGCAACGCGCCGGACCTGACCCACTTCGCCACCCGCGGCGTGTTCGCCGGCGGCATCTTCGATCTTTGGGTCGACCAGGACGGCGACGAGATCATCGAGGCCGACGAGATCGGCGTCGAGCTCAACCGCAGCGCCCTCGAGGCCTGGCTCCGCAACCCGCCGGCCGAGAAGCCGATGGACGCCCCCCACGTGCCCGAGCCCGGCGACGAACCTGTGCGCGGCATGCCCAACTTCAACCTGCAAGAGGAGCAGATCGACCAGCTGGTCGACTTCCTCGCGACGCTGGACTGAGTAGCAGAGGACCCCCATGGCGATCGTCGAACGCCCGACCGCACCCCTCGAGCTCACCGGCAGCTCAACCGTCGACCGACCCCTGGGCGGCTTCACGCGCCCGCAGGCGACGACCGGGTGGAAGAGCTGGCTCACCAGCGTCGACCACAAGCGCATCGGCGTCATGTACGGCGCGGCGGCGCTGTTCTTCTTCACCCTCGGCGGGTTCGAGGCGGTGCTCATCCGCCTGCAGCTCGCCGCGCCGGGGCAGAAGCTCTACTCGGCCGACCTCTACAACCAGCTCTTCACGATGCACGGCGTGACGATGATCTTCCTGGTCGTCATCCCGCTCGGCGCGGCGTTCATGAACTACCTGATGCCGCTGCAGATCGGCGCTCGTGACGTCGCCTTCCCGCGGCTCAACGCGTTCAGCTTCTGGTGCTTCCTCGGCGGCGGCCTCATGCTGAACACGTCGTGGTTCCTGGGTGGCGGCGCCGACGGCGGCTGGTTCGCCTACGCCCCCAACACGGGCGTCACGTTCTCGCCCAGCCACGGCATGGACTTCTACGCCCTCGGCCTGCAGATCACCGGCATCGCCTCGCTGGTGGGCGCCATCAACCTGGTGGTCACCGTGCTCAACATGCGGGCGCCGGGCATGACGATGATGAAGATGCCGGTCTTCACGTGGATGGCGCTCGTCACCCAGCTGCTGCTGGTGTTCGCCATCCCGGTCATCTCGGTGGCGCTGTTCCTGCTCACGTTCGACCGGCTGTTCGACGCCAACTTCTTCAACGTGTCGCAGGGCGCCGACCCGCTGCTGTGGGAGCACCTGTTCTGGATCTTCGGCCACCCCGAGGTCTACATCCTGATCCTGCCCGCCTTCGGCATCGTGTCCGAGATCATCCCCGTGTTCTCGCGCAAGCCCATCTTCGGCTACCCGTTCATGGTGTTCTCGGGCATCGCCATCGGCTTCATGGGCTGGGGCGTGTGGGCGCACCACATGTTCGCCTCGGGCATGGGGCCGCTGTCGGTGGCCGCCTTCTCGCTGTCGACCATGTTCATCGCCGTGCCCACGGGCGTGAAGATCCTGAACTGGCTGGCCACCATGTGGGGCGGCAAGCTGCGCTTCACCACGCCCATGCTGTTCGCCATCGGCCTGGTCACGATGTTCACCATCGGCGGGCTGTCGGGCGTCACCCACGCGGTGGCCCCGTCCGACACCCAGCAGACCGACACCTATTACATCGTGGCCCACTTCCACTACGTGATCTTCGGTGGCGCCCTGCTGGGCTTCCTGGGCGGCATGTACTTCTGGTGGCCCAAGGTGTTCGGCTACACGCTCAGCGAGACGCTGGGCAAGTGGCACTTCTGGACGATCCTCATCGGCTTCAACCTCACCTTCGGGCCCATGCACATCCTGGGCCTGCAGGGCATGCCCCGGCGCATGCACACCTACGTGGCGGGCTACGGGTTCGACTTCTGGAACCTGATGTCGACGATCGGCGCCCTCATCATCGGCGTGTCCATGCTGATCTTCGCCTGGAACATCCTCACGAGCTGGCGGGCTCACAGAGCCAACCCGGTGAACGCCGGGCCCGACCCGTGGGATGCCCGCAGCCTGGAGTGGATGGTCCAGTCGCCGGTGCCCGCCCACAACTTCGACGAGCCGCCCACGGTGTCGCACCTCGACGAGTTCTGGCACCGCAAGTACCAGGAGGACGCGACCGGCAAGGTGGTGCGGGTCGCCACCGGCGCCGAGGTGGCGCAGAAGGGCGACGCCACCGATGTCCACCTGCCGTCGCCGTCGTACTGGCCCCTGGTCACGGCCGCGGGCCTGCCCGTCATCGGCTACGGCCTGATCTTCAACCTGGGCCTCGCCGCCCTGGGCGCGCTGATCGTGGTGATCGGCGCCTTCGGCTGGGGCTACGAGCCGGCCGACGACCCCGAGGCCCACCACGGCCCCCACGGGCACGACGGCCACGACGATGGGCACGACGGCGCCGAGGCGGACCGTGACGACGTCGACGGCGCCGACGAGGCCGACTCCGCCGGCGAGCCCGTCGCCGGGTCGGGTGAGCCCGAGCCCGCCGGTGTGTCCGCCTCGACCGCGCCTGCGCCCGCGTCCGACGAGAAGGCTTCCTCCGATGACTGACACCGCGTTCGCCCCGCACGATCCCGACCCGGCCCTGCATCCCAAGGGCGTGCCCACCCACGAGACCAGCACCGGCGTCTCCAACGAGAAGCTGGCGATGTGGGTGTTCCTCGGCTCGGACTGCCTGCTCTTCGGCGGGCTCATCTCGACCTACCTGCTGCTGCGGCACCGGTCCGTCGTCGGCCCCGGCCCCGCGGACGTGTTCGACATCCCGTTCACCTCGGTCTCGAGCTTCGTGCTGCTGTTCAGCTCGCTGACCATGGCGCTGGCCGTCGGCGCCATCCACCGGGGCGACGAGCGCCGGTGCCGCACCTTCCTGCTGACCACCGCGCTGCTGGGTGCGGTGTTCATCGCCGGCCAGGTCTACGAGTTCACCTCCTTCGTGAAGGAGGGCCTGGGCTACACGACCAACATCTTCGGCTCGGCCTTCTACACGCTCACCGGGTTCCACGGCATGCACGTCAGCGTCGGCATCGTGTTGCTGCTGTCGCTGTTCGTCATGTCGATCCGCGGCAACCTGGGGCCGGACCGGGCCGAGACGGTCGAGATCTTCGGCCTCTACTGGCACTTCGTCGACATCGTGTGGATCCTGATCTTCACGATCGTCTACCTGATCCCGTGATGAGGGGGAGCAGCCGCTCATGAGCACCGCCACCGAGTCCGAGTACGCCGGCGAGGCACCGCAGGCCGACCACGAGGCCCACCAGCACACGCACCCGAGCGACCGCAGCTACGTCATCGTCGCCCTCATCCTGGCTGCCATCACCGCGCTCGAGGTGGGCACCTACTTCCTCGAAGACGCCAGCACCACGCTGCTGGTGGCCACGCTGTTCCCCATGATGATCGCCAAGTTCGCCATCGTGTGCGGCTGGTTCATGCACCTCAGGTACGACAACCCGCTGTTCCGGCGGGTGTTCGTCTTCGGTCTGGTGCTGGCGGTGGTCGTGTACCTCATCATGCTCACGGTGATGGAGTTCTGGTCCGCGGACTACGGGACGTGATGTGAGATGAGCCTGCTCGCCGCCGGAGCCGACTTCTGGCGGTGGCAGCCGCACCCGGAGGTCTGGGTGCTGGTGGGGGGTGTCGCCGCCTTGGCCGTCTACGCATTGCGCGTCGTCGGTCCCAAGGTGGTGCCCGCCGGTCGACCGGTGGTCAGCCGGCAGCAGCTCGCCTGGTTCGGGCTGGGCCTCGTGCTGCTGTGGGTGGCATCGGACTGGCCCGTGCACGACATCGGCGAGGAGTACCTCTTCTCGGTCCACATGACCCAGCACATGATGCTCACGTACCTGGTGCCGCCCGTGATGCTGCTGGCGACTCCGCAGTGGCTCGCCCGCGTGGTGCTGGGCCGGGGCGTGGTCAAGCGGGCCTTCTACTTCCTGGCCCGGCCGGTGCCGGCCGCGTTGCTGTTCAACGGGTTCCTGTTGTTCACCCACGCGCCCGGCGTGGTGAACCTGGCGGTCGAGAACCCGCTGGTGCACTACCTGGTGCACACCGCGCTCGTGTTCACAGCCTTCCTGCTGTGGATGCCGGTCGTCGGCCCGCTGCCCGAGCTGCGCATCTCGTACCCGGCGCAGATGCTCTACCTGTTCGTCACGTCGATCATCCCGACCGTGCCGGCCGGATGGCTCACCTTCGCCGAGGGATCGATCTACTCGGCCTACGACGTCCCCGACCGCCTGTGGGGGCTCTCGATCACAGACGACCAGCAGATGGCCGGCGTCATCATGAAGCTGGTCGGCGGCGGCTTCCTGTGGATCGTCATCACCACCCGCTTCTTCCAGTGGGCGGCCAAGTTCAGCGACAGCGACAAGGCGATCGACCAGGCCGGCCCGCCCACCGACCTGACGTGGGCCGACGTCGAGCGCGAGTTCGACAGGCACCCGCCCGCCCCGGACCCGGCGGGCGACGCCGGCACGCCCCCGGCGCCGCACCGGGCCGACCCCGGGGGCACGCCCCCGGCTCCGCCTGCACCGCACCGGGCCGACCCCGGCGACTCGGCGTAGGCCATCCATCGGGACGCCTCTCGCGGCGCTGTCGACGGCCACGATCTGGCGTCGCTGAGTGTCGTTTGCGTCGGGTTGGAACGCCGGTTCGGGCGCCGGTTCCGAGATCCGGTCCGGCCTGGCCTGCCCTCGCCTGCGCGCGGCTGCTGCTACCAGTGGTAGGTGACGCCGGTCAGGTCCTCTGACAGCGCCCAGAGTCGCCTGGCGGACTCGTCGTCGCTCGCGGCGGACGACATCCCGACCTTCTTCGGGCTGCCACGCATCTCGAACGGGCCGCCGGGGCCGAAGTAGTCGCCCGGCTCCACGTCGGGCATCGTCGCCGCGTACAGCTGGGGCAGGGCGCCGGCCGCGTCCGACTGGGCGACCAGGCTGTTGCCCAGCGCCACGGCCGCCCCGGCGGCCCGGGACAACAGCCATCCGCCCGACTGGCCGGCGCTGGTGCTCTGCAGGTGGGTGGAGGCATAGCCCGGGTGCGCCGACACCGATACCAGGCTGGCCCCGGCCTCGCCCGCGCGCCGGGCGAGCTCCCGCATGAACAGCAGGTTTGCCAGCTTCGAGCGGCCGTAGGCCGTCCACCGGCCGTAGCGGGTGCGCTCGTAGTTGGGGTCGTCCCAGGCGGTGCCGCCCACGCGGTGCATGTTCGACGACGTGGTGACCACGCGAGGCGCGGCGGCTCGGCGCAGTGCGGGCAGCAGCAGCCCGGTGAGTGCGAAGTGGCCCAGGTGGTTGGTGCCGAGTTGCATCTCGAACCCGTCGGCGGTGCGCTCGAGGGGAGGGGCCATCACCCCGGCGTTGTTCATCAGGATGTCGAGCCTCTCGACGGTCCCACCGACCTCGGCGGCGGCCTTGCGCACCGACGCGAGATCGGCCAGGTCGAGCGCGATCGCCATCGGGTCGGGGCCCTTGGCCACGGCGGCGACCTGCGCCCGGGCGGACTCGGCGCGATCGGCGCTGCGGCAGGCCATCAGCACGGTGGCGCCACGGCGGGCGAGCGCCCCGGCCGACCGCAGGCCCAGCCCGCTGTTGGCCCCGGTCACGAGGACGGTGCGGCCGGTCTGGTCGGGGATGTCGGACGATGCCCAGTGCGCCATCACCCCAGCGTGCCAGACCGCGACCACGCACAGGTCGTTCCGGGTGGCCGGCCCGAGGGTCCGCCCCCGCACACGGCGGATCGTCCGGTTTCTGTTGCGCGCATGGTTGCTGGGCAACCATGCGCGCAACACGAACGCTGCGACGTCGGTTGTGGCCGGCCGACCGGTCAGCCGAGGCCACCGGCGGCGTCGGTCAGTCGGTCGGTTCCCAGCGGAACAGCGCGATGGCCAACGCCACTGCGGCGATGGACCACACGGCGAGCACCGGCCACACGCGGCCGGGGACGTCCGCCCCAGCGGTGAGCGCCCCGCGAGCCGCCTCGGCCAGCGCCGTGGACGGCAGCGACCGGGCCGCCGACCGCAGCCCCGACGGCAGTTCCTCGAGGGGGAAGACCATGCCCGACAGCAGGAGGAGACCGACGAAGATGGCGTTGGCCGCTGCGAGCGCAACGAGCGCCCGCAGCCGCCCCGCCAGCACCAGCGCCATGCCGGTGAACGAGGCGGCGGCCAGGACCACGGCGCCGGCCAGGGGCAGCGGCTCGACCTCGGGCTCCCAACCGAGCGCCAGTGCGGTGGCAGCCAGCACCACGGCCTGGACGGCGATGACCACGAGCACCGCGATCGCCTTGGCCGCCACCAGCCGCGGCCGACCCAGGGGTGTGGCACCCAGGCGCTTGAGCACGCCGTACGACCGGTCGAACCCGGTGGAGATGGCGAGGTTGGTGAAGGCGGTCGCCAGCACGGCCAGAGCGAGCGTGCCGGGCGCCAGGAAGTCGACGGCGTCCCCCTCGATGGGCAACACGTCCACCAGCGAGAAGAAGACCAGCACCGCGACGGGGATGCCGATGGTGAGCAGCAGCGACTCGCCGTTGCGCAGCGTCAGGGCCAGCTCGAGCCGGAGCTGGGCGGCGAGCGCCTTCATCTCGTCTCTCCGTGATCTCGGCCCGGCTCGTCGTCCGTGGTCCAGTCGGGCGGTTCGTCGAGGCTGCGCTTGCCCCAGAAGGCCTCGAAGGCCGAGGCCGGGGAGTCGTCCGGGTCGCGCTCGTCCGCCGGTGCTGTCGGGACGGCCGCGCCACGGGCCGGCTCGGATTCCTCGGGAACGTCCCGATCGGGCGAGGTGGGCTTGGGCGCGGTGCTCGAGCCGCCGGCGAGTGCGGGCTCTACGGGGCGGACGGGCGTCCGCGTGGCGTCGCCGCCGGGCTCGGTCGAGGCGTCGCCGTCGGACTCGGTCGAGGCGTCGAGGTCGGTGGGACCGTCGAGGTCGGTCGGGGCGTCGAGGTCGGGGTCGGTGGAGGCGGTGGAGGTGTCGACGGCCGGCGGTGGGGTCGTGGCGTCGCCCCCCGGCCGCGGCTCGGCCGTGAGGCGCAGGTAGACGTCCTCGAGGCGTTGGCGGCCGGCGCGCAGGTCGGCCAGGGGCAGGTCGTGGTCGGCCAGCCAGGCGGTGATGGCGGCGACCGTCCGTGGTGTCGGAGCGGTGGCGACGACGTAGTCGCCGGGCGCGGTCTCGGCGATCGAGACCCCGCCGAGTCGACCGGCGAGCGACTCGCGGTCGAGGCCGGCGGGCGCCCGGAACCGCACCTGCTCGTCCTCGCCGCTCGATCGGGTCAGATCCTCGACCGTGCCGGCGGCGACCAGCCGGCCGGCGACGACGATGACGACGCGGTCGGCGATGCGCTCGGCCTCGTCGAGGTCGTGGGTGGTGAGGAGCACGGTCACGCCGTCGTTGCGCAGGTCGGCGACGACCTGGCGGATGACCTGCCGGCCCGCCGGGTCGACCCCGGCGGTGGGCTCGTCGAGGAACGCGACCTGCGGTCGGCCGACGAGCGCCAGTGCGAGGGCGACCCGGCGTTGCTCGCCCCCGGAGAGCTGACGGTAGGTCCGGCGTTCGAGCCCGGTGAGGCCGAGCCGCTCGACCAGCGTCCGTGCGTCGACAGGGTCGCGGTACAGCGCGGCCGCGTGGCGCAGGGCCTCGTGGACCCGCACCGCCGGGTGGATGCCCCCCTCCTGCAGCATCACGCCGATGCGTTCGGTGAGGGCCTGGTGATCGACGCGCGGGTCGAGCCCGATGACCGACAGCCGGCCCGATCTCCATCGACGCAGCCCCTCGAGGGCCTCGACCGTGGACGTCTTGCCGGCGCCGTTGGGCCCGAGGACGCACGTGACCTCGCCCGCCTCGGCTTGGAAGGACAGGTCGTCGACCGCGGTGACGCTCCCGTAGGAGATGGTGAGCGACTCGACGTCGACGGCGGCCATGGCGGCAGCGACGCTACCCGCCCGGCCCGCCGGTGGGCCCACTCGGCGCCGCCCCGCGCCGACGCCGGAACAGGTGCCGGTCCGAGCTGCCTGCGCCGGTAGCCTCGCGAGCCATGCTCGACCTCCGACGCATCCGCACCGAGCCCGAGGCCGTCGCGGCCGCGCTCGACCGCCGGGGGCCGGGCACGTCCGACGCCATAGGCCAGATCCTCGCCCTCGACGCCGAGCAGCGACGGCTGACCGCCGAGCGCGACGACGTGCGCAGCCAGGTCAAGGCCATCTCCAAGCAGGTCGGTCGGCTGCGGGGCCAGGGCCAGACCGACGAGGCCGAGGCCAAGATGGCCGAGAGCCGCGAGCTGGGCGAACGCGAAAAGGCGCTCGCCGCCGATGCCGACCGGCTGGGCGACGAGATCCGGGCCCTGCTGCTGGCCGTGCCCAACACGCCCAGCGTCGACGCGCCCGACGGCGCCGGCGAGGCCGACAACGTGGTGCTGCGCACCGAGGGCTACGACCCCGCCGCCTACGGCGAGCACCAGCGCGTCCCCCACTGGGACATCGGCGACGAGTTGGGCCTGTTCGACTTCGCCCGTGCCACCAAGATCTCGGGCTCGATGTTCACCATGTACCGCGGCTGGGGCGCCCGGCTGCTGCGGGCGCTGGTGCAGCTCAGCCTCGACCGCAACGCCGACGCCTACGAAGAGGTGCGTCCGCCCACGCTGGTGCTCACCGAGACCATGGTCTCGACCGGGCACCTGCCCAAGTTCGCCGACGACGCCTACCACGTCGAGCGCGACGACCTGTGGGCCATCCCCACCGCCGAGGTGCCGCTCACGTCGCTGCACCGCGACGAGATCCTCGACGCGGCCGAGCTGCCGCTGCGCTACATGGCGTACACGTCGTGCTTCCGGCGCGAGGCCGGCTCGGCCGGCAAGGACACCCGCGGGCTGCTGCGCGCCCACGAGTTCGACAAGGTCGAGCTGATGGCCGTGGCGACCGACGCCGCCCAGGCGATCGCCTGCCAGGAGGACGTGCTGGCCCGCAGCGAGGGGCTGCTGCGCGACCTGGGCCTGGCGTACCGGGTGCTCGACCTGTGCACGGGCGACCTGGGCAACTCGAACGCCCGCACGTGGGACCTCGAGGCGTACGCCCCCGGCGTCGACCAGTGGCTCGAGGTGTCGTCGGTGTCCTGGTTCGCCGACTACCAGGCCCGGCGGGCCAACATCCGCTACCGGCCGACGCCCGACGAGGGCGGCAAGGCCAAGGGCACGGCCGTGGCCCACACGGTGAACGGCTCGGCCATGGGCTGGCCCCGCACTGTGGCGGCGTACCTCGAGACCCACCGCCAGCCCGACGGCTCGGTCACCATCGTCGAGGCGCTCCGCCCCTACCTGGCCGGCGCCGAGGCCATCACCCCGAGGCGCTAGAGGTCGAGGCCGGGTCCGAGGTTGTGCCGCTCGCCCCTCGGGTCCCGAGGCCGACGCGCGCCTCGGTTCCCGAGGCACAGCGCCGAACCGGTCAGGCGCAGTCGCGGCAGCGGCCGGACAGGGCGAAGTGCTGCGGCGACAGCTCGAAGCCGTGCTCGGCGCGTAGCCGGCCGGCCAGGTCGTCGAGTGCGCCCAGCGGCACCTCGACCACCGCGCCGCACGACGAGCACACGGCGTGGTGGTGCGGCCGGTCGTTCAGGTGGAACGTCGACGGTCCGTGGCCCAGGTGGACGTGCGTGATGACCCCCACCTCCTCCAGCCGGTCGAGCGTGCGGTAGACGGTCGCCCGGTGCACCTCGGGGTGGCGCTCGGCCACCCGGGCGGCGATCTCGTCGGCCGTCACGTGGTGGCCGCCCGCCAGCAGGGCGTCGACGACCGCCCGCCGCGACGCCGTCAGCCGGTCCCCCCGCGTCCGCAGCAAGGACAGCACGTCGTCAGCTGACGGGGGACTGCCGTTCATCCGAGCGACAGTACTAACCTCGCCACGACCCCCTCCTCTCCCCCCTCCGGAGGGATCTGAGCCAGGGAAGGCGATCAGACAAGATGCGACGCGTCTGGGCCTGGATGGCCCTCAACTTCGGCAAGCACGCAGGCATCGTCGGTGTGGTCGGACTGGC
The DNA here is from genome assembly GCA_963735395.1 of uncultured Acidimicrobiales bacterium. Lineage (GTDB taxonomy): Bacteria > Actinomycetota > Acidimicrobiia > Acidimicrobiales > VFJN01 > ZC4RG19. The sequence continues at coordinate 880,041 of CAVTKV010000009.1, forward strand.
GATCACGCTGGTGCTCGGGCTGGGCATCACCAAGCTCGACTTCGCCACCGGCCAGGACTCGTACCTCAACAAGGACGAGCAGGTCTACAAGGACAGCGTCGCCTACCAGAGCCTGTTCGGCGGCCAGGCCATGGTCAGCCTGTTCACGATGGACGAGGGGCAGACCGTCACCGACCTGTTCACGCCCGCCAACGTCGAGCACATGCGCCAGGTCGAGGACGACCTGCGGGCGACCGAGGGTGTCATCACCGTCATCAGCCCGCTCACGGCCCTCCAGTTCACGCAGAACATGGTCACGGGGCCACCCGACGCGCCGGACGACGTCGCCGCGAGCGTGGCGGGCCAGGCGCTGCTGGGCGCCCGCGAGCGCGAGCCCGACCCGGCGGCACAGGCGGTCCGGCTCGAAGACTCCGTGACCACGCTCAACCGCATCGGCGCCGTCCAGGGCGAGCGCACGTTCGACAACCCGGAGTGGATCGAGTTCCTGCTGTTCGACAACCGGGGCGAGATCCGCAAGTCCTTGCGGCCGTTCTTCCCCGACGAGGGCCACGCCCAGCTGATCACCCGCCTCGAGGGCAACGCGTCGCTCGAGGACGAGGGTGTCGCCGCCGAGAAGGTGACCGACGTGGTCCAGGCCGAGCCGTTCGAGAACTCGTCGACGGTCACCACCGGCGCCGCGGTGCTGCTCAAGGACCTGAACGACTACCTGCGTGGCGGCATGCTCACGCTAGGCGCCATCGCGGTGGCGATCATGGTCGTCATCCTGGTGCTGCTGTTCGGCGTGCGCTGGCGGCTGTTGCCGCTGTTCGTCATCCTCGTGGGCGTCACCTGGGCCTTCGGCCTGGCGGGTTACCTGGGCATCCCCCTGTCGGTGGTCACGATCGCCGGCCTGCCGGTGATGCTGGGCGTGGGCATCGACTATGCGATCCAGATGCACTCGCGCATCGAGGAAGAGGTGGTGATCGACCGGTCGAGCCACCCCATCCAGGAGGCGTCCGTCAACCTGGGGCCCGCGCTGCTGGTCGTCACGTTCGACGCCATCTTCGCCTTCCTGGCGCTGCGCTTCGCCAAGGTGCCGATGATCCGCGACTTCGGCCTGCTGCTGGCGGTGGGCATCGCGGTCATCTGCGTTGCCAGCATCGTGCTGCCGCTCGCCATCCTCGGGATACGCGAGTTCCGCTCGCCCACCAAGGGCAAGGACTTCAGCCACGGCACGCTGGGCAAGCTGGTCGTGTGGTTGGGCCACCTGCCCAAGTCGACTGCTGTGCCGCTGGCGGTGGCGAGCGTGGTGATCTTCGCCGGCGGGATCCTGGTCGAGGACCAGCTCAAGATCCAGAGCGACCCCGAGGAGTGGGTCAACCAGGACACGCAGGTCATCCGCGACATCGACACCCTCAAGGCCGAGACGGGCTCGTCGGCCGAGCTGGGGATCTTCGTCGAGAGCGACGACGTGTTCAGCGACGAGACGGCCGAGTTCGTGACCGACTTCGCCAACGAGCAGCTCGCCGAGCGCCCCGACAACCTGCTCACGGCGTCGTCGATCGTCACCACCGTGGCGTTCCTCATCGAGCAGCCCGACACCACCACTCTGCCGCCCACGGGCGCGGACGTGGAGCGCGCCTACGACGTGGCGCCGCCCGACATCCAGCGGGCCCTGGTCAACCCCGACGCCGGCGCGTTGAACCTGGTGTTCCGCACCGGCCCCGGCTCGCTCGACGAGCGGGCCGTCTACATCAACGAGATCCGCGACGAGCTCGAGTCGGGCGAGACCGCCGGCGGCGTCGTCATCCCGCCGGGCGTGCGGGCCACGCCGTCGGGCCTGGCCGTGGTGGGCGTGGGCCTGCTCGACAACATCGAGTCCAACCGCATCCTGCTCACCTACCTGGCCGTGGCGTTCGTGTTCCTGTTCCTCACCGTGCGGCTGCACAGCGTCGTGCGGGCCCTGCTGTCGATGGTGCCTGTGCTCATCGCCGTGGGAGTGGCGTCGCTCGTGGCGTGGGTGTTCGACCTGCAGCTCAGCCCCATGACCGCGGTGGGCGGCCCGCTGGTGGTCGCGCTGTGCACCGAGTTCACGTCCCTGATCCTGTTGCGGTTCATCGAGGAGCGGCAGCGCGGCTACTCACCCCAGGAGGCGGTCGAGGTCACGGCGTCGCGCACAGGCCGGGCGTTCATCGTCTCGGCGCTCACGGCCGTGTCGGGCGTGGCGGTCATCGCCTTCTCGTCGCTGCCGCTGCTGCAGGACTTCGGCATGATCGTGGCCATGAACGTGGCCGTTGCCCTTCTCTCCGCCCTGGTCTTCCTGCCGCCGATGCTGGTGTGGGCCGAGGAGCGGGGCTGGGTCACCCGCGGCATGAAGGCGCACCACGAACCCACGATCGGGCGTGCGCCCGCAGCGCCGGCTCCCGCGGAACAGGCCTGACGTTCGGGTCCCGCCGGCGTCCGCGGGAATCCTCCGCGACACCGGCGGACACCGGCGATAACGTGACCCGCATCGAGAAGACCCAGGGTCGCCGCCGCGGCCCGACGGAAGCTCCCGGGGCCGCAGCAGCGGGGAGGGGACCGTTATGCGCACGACAACCCACGACACCGAGTTGCGAGCGCGAACCGCGTGACCGACCAGCCAGCGTCGGCCGACGCCGACGTCACCCCGCCGGAGGCGCCCGGTCCGGCCGCGCCCCAGGGCTCGGCGGTCGGTGAGCGCGACCGCCCCACTGTCGACGGCAACGCGTCCGCCGTGGCTCCTGCCGCGGATGGTGCCACCCGCGAGGTCGGCGGCCGTGACGTCGCGATCCGTCTCGAGGACCTGACCAAGGTCTACCCCGGCGCGGCCCGCCCGGCGGTCGGCGGGCTCGACCTGACGATCCCCCGGGGCGAGCTGGTCGCGCTGGTCGGGCCGTCGGGGTGCGGCAAGACCACCACCCTCAAGATGATCAACCGGCTGGTCGAGCCCACGGGCGGCACGGTGTGGCTCGAAGGCACCGACATCCGCACGCTGCCGGTGCACGAGCTGCGCCGGGGCATCGGGTACGTCATCCAGCAGGCAGGCTTGTTCCCCCATCGCAAGGTGCGCGACAACATCGCCACCGTCCCCCAGCTGCTGGGGTGGTCCAAGGCGCGCATCAACGATCGGGTGGCCGAGCTGGCCGACCTGCTCGACCTCGACACGGTGCTGCTCAACCGGTACCCGGCCGCGCTGTCGGGCGGCCAGCAGCAGCGCGTGGGCGTGGCCCGGGCGCTGGCGGCCGACCCGCCGGTGCTGCTGATGGACGAGCCGTACTCGGCCGTCGACCCCATCGTCCGTGCCCGGCTGCAGGACGAGCTGCTCGACCTGCAGCGCCGGGTGCAGAAGACCATCGTGCTCGTCACCCACGACATCGACGAGGCCATCAAGCTGGCCGACCGCATCGCCCTGCTGAAGTTGGGTGGCGTCCTCGCCCAGGTGGGCCCGCCCGAGGAGCTGCTGCGCGAGCCCGCCGACGACTTCGTCGCCGACTTCCTGGGCGACGACCGGGGCATCAAGCGGCTGTCGCTCATGCGGGTGGGCCAGGCCTCGTTGAGCCGGGGGCCCGTGGTCGCGCCGTCCGCCACGTCCGACGAGGCGCGTGCGGTCATGGCAGCCGAGGGCACCGACTGGGTCGCCGTGTGCGACGGCGACGACCTCGCCGGCTGGGTGGGCGCCGACGAGATCGACCGCGTCGCCACGCTCGACGAGGTGCGCCCCCGGCCCTTCGCGGCCGTCGTCCACCCCGACACCACGCTCAAGGCGGCCCTGGACGTCATCGTCACGTCGCGCACGCGCGTGGCGGTGGTGGTCGAGGACACGCCCGCCGACGCGGCTCCGCCCGGAGCGGACGCTGGCCGCCGCTACCTGGGCATGCTGACCGTCGACGACCTGGCCGAGGGGATCACCCTCTGATGCCGCGCCTGCTGGCGGCCGACGAGCCGCTGATCCGCTGGGACTGGGTGCGCGACAACGCGGATGAGATCGTCGACCTGTTCTGGGAGCACGTCACGCTCACCGTTCTGGCCGTCGCCATCGGGTTCGTGATCGCCATGGGCATGGCGGTCGTCGCCGTCCGCTGGCGCTGGACCTACGAACCGCTCGCCGGGCTCGGCAGCGTCCTCTACGCCATCCCCAGCCTGGCCCTGTTCGGCGTGCTCCTCACCATCCCCGCGTTCGGCTACGGCTTCCGCAGCGCGCTGGCGGCGCTGGTCACGCTACACGCTGCTCATCCTGCTGCGGAACATCGTGGCGGGCCTCGACGGGGTGCCCGTTGCGGCGCGCGAGGCGGCCGACGGCATGGGCTACGAGCGGTGGCGCCGCCTGCTGCGCGTCGACCTGCCGCTCGCCACCCCGGCCATCGTCGCCGGGCTGCGGATCGCCACCGTCACGACGGTCGGCCTGGTGACGGTCACGGCGCTCATCGGCGAGGGCGGCTTCGGCGACCTCATCAACGAGGGGCTGAGCCGCACATTCCCGACCCCGATCGTCGTGGGCGGCGTGCTGTCCGTGGCATTGGCCATCACATTCGACCTGCTCTTCGTGCTCGTCGAGCGGCTGCTCACGCCCTGGGCGCGGGCGCCGCGGGACGAGGGGCAGGGCGATGCCCTTGCCGACGCCCTGGCCCGCTCGACCCGCGACGAGGAACTGGTTGCTCTGCCCCGCTCGGGAGCTCCGCTGTGAACGAGTCGCTGCAGCAGATGTGGGACTACCTGCAGAGCGACGCGGCCTGGTCGGGCCGCAACGGCCTCCCGGCGCTGACGTGGGCGCACATCCAGATCTCGGCGGCATCCGTGCTGATCGCCGCGCTGGTCGCCATCCCCACCGCCGTGGTGCTGGGCCACGTTCGGCGGGGCGCCCTCGTGGCCGTGTCGGTCGTCAACATCGGCCGGGCGATCCCGTCGTTCGCCATCATCGCGCTGGTGCTGCCGTTCTCGCTGCGCTACGGGTTCGGCCTCGGCTTCTGGCCCACCGTGGTCGCCCTCGTGCTGCTGGCCATCCCCCCGATCTTCACCAACACCTACACAGGTGTGCGCGACGTGCCGGACGAGGCCGTCGAGGCGGCCCGCGGCACGGGCATGCGGGCCGGCGAGCTGGTGCGCAAGGTCGAGATCCCGGTGGCCGTGCCGCTCATCATCACCGGGCTGCGCGTTTCGGCGGTGCAGGTGGTGGCCACCGCCACGCTGGGCGCCCTGGTGGGCTACCGCGATCTCGGCACCGTGATCGTCACCGGTTACACCAGCCCGAACAAGGGGCCCATGCTCGCCGCCGCCATCGCGGTGGCCCTGCTGGCGCTCGTCACCGACGGGCTGTTCGCCGTGGCCCAGCGGGTGCTGGTGCCGTGGCGTCGGCCCGTCGGCCGCACCGCGGACGCCACGGTGGCCGCCGACGAGACGGCGCCCGGCGCGGCACTGGCGGCGCCATGACCACCCGATCGATCACGCCCGCACCAGCCCGCCCGACCCCTCGATCGACAGCAACCCCTCCGGGGAAAGGACAGACCCGATGAAACGACTGACCAAGGTGCTCGCCGCCGTGCTGGCGCTCAGCCTGCTGGGTGCCGCCTGCGGCGACGATGACGACGCCGAGACCGGCAGCGACGGTGGGAGCGACACCACCTCGGGGGCCGCCGAGATCCCCGACGGCCCCGCCATCAGCATCGGCGCCCAGGACTTCGGCGAGTCGCTGATCCTGGCCGAGATCTACGAGGGCGCCCTCGCCAATGCCGGATACGACGTGGGCATCCAGGAGGTCGGCGGCTTCCGCGACCTGCTGTTCGGGGCGTTCGAGTCGGGCGATGTCAACCTGGCGCCCGACTACGTGGCGTCGCAGCTCGAGTTCCTGAACGACGGGGCGGGTGAGGCCACCAGCGACGTCGACGAGACGATCGGCTTCCTCGAGCCATTGCTCGCGGACATGGGGCTGGTGGGGCTGACGCCGTCCGACGCGGTCAACACCAACGCCTTCGTCGTTACGCAGGAGACCTCCGACGACCTGGGCATCACCACGCTGTCCGAGCTGGCCGAGAACGGGGCCGACCTCACGCTCGGAGGCCCGCAGGACTGCGAGTCGAACGCCTTCTGCATCCCGGGCCTGCAGCGCGTCTACGACCTCGACCTGTCGGGCAACTTCGTGCCGCTCGACCCCGGATTGGTGGCTACCTCGCTGGGCGAGGACGCCATCGACGTGGGCCTGCTGTTCTCGACCGACGGGCGCATCGCGTCCGAGGGCTGGGTGCTGCTCGAGGACGACCAGCAGATGCTGGCCGCCGACAACGTGTTCCCCACGGTGTCGCAAGAGGTCGTCGACGCTTACGGCGACGACCTGACGGCGCTGCTCGACAGCATCTCCGCCGACCTCACGACCGAGGACCTGATCGAGCTCAACAAGCGCTACGACGTCGACAAGGACGACGCCGAGGACATCGCCGCCGACTGGCTCGCCGACCACGGGTTCGACTGACGTCGGCCCCGCGGCTTCTGGCGTCTCTCACCGCGCATACCCGCGGTGAGAGACGCCAGTTCGCGTCAGACCCAGGGCGTGGACCTCTCCGAGCTGGCCGAGCTGCGCCAGGAGTACACGTACGCCGGGCTGGACGAGACCGATCTGGCGCCCGAGCCGGTCGAGCAGTTCCGCCGGTGGTTCGCGGCCTGGCACGAGGTGGCTGTGGGCGACCCCAACGCCATGGTCGTCAGCACGGCGACGCCCGACGGCCGCCCCTCCGTGCGCACGGTGCTGCTACGGGCGCTCGACGGTGAGGGCTTCGTCTTCTTCACCAACCACGACAGCCGCAAGGGCCGCGAGCTCGCCGCCAACCCGCACGCCGCCCTGCTGTTCCCGTGGCACCCGCTGGGCCGGCAGGTGATCGTCGAAGGCGCCGCGGCGCCGCTCGATGCCGCGGCGTCGGACGCCTACTGGGCGACCCGGCCCCGCGGCAGCCAGATCGCGGCCATGGCGTCGCCGCAGAGCCAGGTCATCGCCGACCGCTCGGTGGTCGACCGGCGGTGGGCGCAGCTCGAGGCCGAACTGGCCGGGCACGAGGTGCCCCGCCCCACCAACTGGGCCGGCTTTCGCGTGGCCCACGAGCGGGTCGAGTTCTGGCAGGGCCGCGAGCGCCGCATGCACGACCGACTGGTCTACCGCCGCGACCCTGCCACCGCGTCGGGCTGGCGAACGGAGCGCCTCGCCCCCTGACGTCGAGCCCGGTGGGCGATCACCTCGGCGACGCCGGGTCGCGGCGGGGGCGGGTGCGGCCGTGGCGGACGGCCACGGTGATGCCGGCCAGCAGCACGGCCACCACGACGCCGATGCGCACCGAGCCGACGTCGTCGATCCACCGGGTCACGTCGGACGACCAGCCGGAGACCACGTCGGTGATGTTCGAGTCGGGCACCTGGCCCGTGCGGCCGAGGCGCACCTCGAGCCAGCCGTAGTAGGCGACGTAGGCGCCGGCCAGGGCGACGAGCCCGCCGGCGACGCGGCCGACGTACGGCTGCACCCGGCGGAGGAATCGCACGATCGAGGTGCGGGCCAGCGCCATGCCGACGGTCAGCGCCAGCAGCACGAGGGTCATGCCCAGCCCGTAGACGGCGAAGACCATGACGCCCTCGACGACCGAGTCGCTGGTGACCGTGCCGGCCACCGCGCCCAGGAACAGGGGGAGCGTGCAGCCGATCGAGGCGATGGCGTAGGACACGCCGAATACGAACATCGACCGCACGGTGCGCTCACGCCCGCCCCGGTCGAGCCGGGGCAGCCGCGCGTTGAGCTCGAACCCGAACAGCATGGCGAGGCCCAGGGCGAGAAGGCCGAGGCCGATCACGATCGAGATCCACGGCACGTTCTCGTAGACGGGCAGCGACGTCAGCTCGACCGCCGCGCCGGCCAGGGCGAACACGGCCAGGAAGCCGGCGGCCACCGCACAGGCCACCCGCACCGCCTGGGCGATACTGGCCCGGGGCACCTCGGCCTGGCCGTCCTCGAGGCCCAGGAAGTACGACAGATAGGCGGGCAACATGGCGAAGCCACACGGGTTGACCGTGGCCACCATGCCCAGCGTCAGGTAATAGGCCCACGCCTTGTCGGGGCCGATGGCGGCGATCACGCCGGCACCCCGAAGAGGTCGGTGACCTTGGCCCGCAGCTCGGACTCGGTCAGCGGGCCGCTGTTCACGTCGACCACCTCGCCGGCGGCGTCGATGAACACGGTGGTCGGCATGGCCAGCCCGCCGAAGTAGGTGATGGCGCTGGCCCCGGGGTCGTCGAAGGTGGGGTAGGTCACCCCGGTGGACGCCACCGTGGCCAGGGCCAGCTCGTGCGTGTCGTCCTTGGCCATGCCGATGATCGTGACCTGCCCGTTCAGCGACTGATGGACGCGCTCGAACGCCGGCATCTCATCGACGCACGGGACACACCACGAGGCGAAGAAGTTGATGACCACGGGCGTCGTGCCGATCAGCTCGCCGAGCGCCCGGTCCTGGCCGTCGTCGAGTGAGGCGAGGCGCACCTCGGCCACCGAGCCCGGCAGCTCGCCGGCGGGCGTCAGCTCGTAGCCCTCGCTGGTCTCGTCCGCGGCCGACGCCCCGTCGTCGTCGCCACCGCCGTCGAGCAGGGCGAGCACTCCCACGGCCGCGACCAGGGCCAATGCGGTCGCGGCGATGATGGCGGACAGGGGGAGGCGGCGCGTTGCCACGGCGCGACGGTATCGCCGACGCCCAGAGCTGCGGCAATCGCGACGGCCGGCGACGGCGGGCCCTGAGCGGCCGGAGGGGATCTCCCCTCCGGCTCGCGTTCTCGTGGTGCCCCGCAGAGGTAACGCACACGTCTCGCCGGCCAGATCCGCCGATCCGTGCACGGAACCTCTGCGGGGCACCACTGGGGTTGGCGGGTGGCCGGGCCGAGGGCCGGCGCCCGCCGTGCGGGAGCATCGCCGCCGCGCGATGCCCCCGCACCGATCACGTCCCCGATCCCGAGCGGGCCGGCCGTTCGCCGCTTTCGCCGCAGTGCCGGTGGCGGTGACCGGTCGGCGCAGCTAGCGGTGCTTCTGGCCGGGCCCCGGGGCGGAGCCTCTAGGCGATGCGGATCACCGCAACACCCTGGAGGTGCTCGGGGATGGGGATGTCGGGCAACTGGTCCTCTGGCCGGGGCAGCTTCGGCGGCCGTCCCCGCCGCCTCTTGGTGGCGAGGATCTTCCCGTTGAGGAAGAGCTGCCCGCCCCACACACCCCACGGCTCACGCCTCTCGAGGGCACCCTCGAGGCAGGGGATCAGGGCCGGGCAGGTGGCGCAGATGTGCTTGGCCCGGGCGATGTCTTGCAGCTCCTCGCTGAAGAACATCTCGGCGAGCTGGCCGCTGCCGTCGTTGCAGCGTGCATGTGCCCACCAGGTGTCCTCGGTGGCGAGGAGCTCGGGTTCTGGCTCGTCGACCTCACTGGGCCCGTACTCAACGGGTCTGGTCAGGTCGAGGATCTCGTCGGGTTCGGTTGCGGTCGGGGCCATGAGCCCATTCCCCTCGTGTCTTAGGTGCGAGATCTGTTGTCGGGAGCTGGTCGAAAAGCGGTCTGAGAAACCAAAAAGGCCGCCGGGTGAACCCGACGGCCTTCGGAGGTTTGCGCTTCTGCGCCTGATCTGGTCAGGGGAAGCGCTCCAACGGCCGTCGGGTGGGTCGATCGGTGATGAACACCGGGGACACCTGCTTGCCATTCGTCGCGTGCCAGGGGGTGGCAGCGACGGGCGCGGCGGTGCCGGCGTAGACGAGAAGGGCGGAGCAGACGTCACCGGGGCGCGCGGCACCGGTGGCGAAACCACCCATATGCATGGTGCCGTTCGTCATCGGTCCTGGTCCGTCCTCTCTCTGCCCCTCGGGGCGTAACGTCGGTGCGTGCCGGGTGGGGGTCGCCCGCCCGTGGTTGACAGCGCACCACGCGGTGCCGGCCGGCGTCAAACAATTATTTGGATCTGGCGCGATTCGTTTGCCCGACGGCAGAAATGCTGTGCGTGGTCGCGCCCGCGCCGCGACTAGGCGGACGTCGGCGCGGTGCCCGCCGGGTCGGCCACCGGTCGGAAGAGATGCTCGCGGTACCAGCGCAACTCGGCCACGCTCTCGCGGATGTCGTCGAGGGCGCGGTGGTTGGTCGCCTTCTTGGGGGCCGACTCGACCACCGCCGGCGCCCACCGCAGCGCAAGTTCCTTGAGGGTGGACACGTCGACCGACCGGTAGTGCAGGTAGTTCTCGATCTCGGGCAGGTAGGCGGCGAGGAAGCGCCGGTCGGTGCCGATCGAGTTGCCACACAGGGGCACCGACCGCGGGGTGGGCACGTGCTGGCGGATGAAGTCGAGCGTGGCGGCCCCGGCGTCGGCCAGCGAGGTGGTGGACGCCTGGATCGCCGGGAGCAGGCCGCTGCGGGTGTGCATGTCGCGCACCACGTCGCCCATGGCGGCCAGGGCCTCGGCCGGCTGATGCACGACCAGGTCGGGGCCCTCGGCCACGATCTCGAGCTGGTCGTCCGTGACCAACGTCGCGATCTCGACGATCACGTCGCTGGTGGGGTCGAGGCCGGTCATCTCCAGGTCCATCCACGCGAGCACGACTGCGAGGCTAGGGGGTCTGGTCGACCGTGCGCGCCCGCCCGCGACGACAATGGCCGGCGTGCTGCTCGTACCCGTCATCCGGCTCGACGCCGACCTGCCCCTGCCGTCCTACGCCCGGGCCGGCGACGCCGGGGCCGACCTGGTCGCCCGCGAGGATGTCGTCCTGCGTCGGGGAGGCGGCCGCGCCCTGGTGGGCACGGGCATGGCGCTGGCCCTGCCCCACGGGTACGCCGGGTTCGTGCAGCCCCGCAGCGGGCTGGCGATGCGCCATGGGGTGACCTGCCTCAACACCCCCGGACTGATCGACAGCGGCTACCGCGACGAGCTGCGGGTCCTGCTGGTGAACACCGACCCTGACGCCGACTACGAGGTGCACCGGGGCGACCGCATCGCGCAGCTCGTGATCCAACGGGTCGAGCAGGCCGAATTCCTCCCGGTCGACGAGCTGGACGCGAGCGAGCGCGGCACCGGGGGGTTCGGCCACACCGGGAGGTGACTCTTTTGCGAACGTGTCGCAGTAAGTTGGTCGGGGTGCGAACCGCCCGCATCACCGTCCCGGCCATGGTCGGCTCGCTCGCCCTGCTGGTGGTGGCGTGTGGCGGCGCCGACGGCACCTCGGCCGCGAGCGAGGACGGCCGCCTGCAGGTGGTCACCACGGTGGCCCCCATCACCAGCATCGTGTCCGCCGTGGGCGGTGACCTGGTGGCCGTCGAGGGCCTCGTCCCGGAGGGCACCAACAGCCACACGTTCGAGCCGCCACCCAGTGCCGCCGCGGTGCTGGCCGGGGCCGACGTGCTGTTCGTCAACGGGTTGGAGCTGGAGGAGCCCACCAAGGACCTGGCCGAGGCCAACCTGGGTGACGACGCCGTGCTGGTCGAGCTGGGCAACGAGACGATCGGGCCCGACGAGTACCGCTACGACTTCTCGTTCCCCGAGGACGGCGGCAAGCCCAACCCCCATCTGTGGACCAACCCACCCATGGCCGGCCGCTACGCCGAGATCGTCAGGGACACCCTGATCGAGCGGGACCCCGACAACGCGGCGGCCTACGACGAGAACTACGCGGCGTTCGCCGCCCGGGTCGACGAGCTCGACTCCGCCGTGCGCGAGGCCACCGCCACGGTCGACCCGGCCCAGCGCAAGCTCCTCACCTACCACGACGCCTACGCCTACTTCGCCGACGAGTACGGCTGGGAGGTCATCGGGGCCATCCAGCCCAGCGACTTCGCCGAGCCGTCGCCCCAGGAGGTCGCCGACCTCATCACCCAGGTGCGCGACACGGGGGTGCCCGCCATCTTCGGGTCGGAGGTGTTCCCCAGCCCGGTGCTGGAACAGATCGGCGACGAGGCCGGCGTGCGCTACGTGGACGTGCTGCGGGACGACGACCTGCCGGGCGAGCCAGGCGACGACGAGCACTCGTGGCTGGGGCTGATGCGGTTCGACTACATCACGATGGTGTCGTCGCTGGGCGGAGACCCGGCGGCGCTCGAGGCCGTGCCGCTCACGCCCACGGCACCGGACCAGGCCGAGTACCCCCAATGAGGTACGCCACCGACGCGCTCGCCCGCCTCGACGGCATCACCTGCGCCTACGAGCGGGAGCCGGTGGTCGAGGATGTCTCGCTGACGATCAGGGCGGGCGACTACCTGGGGGTCGTCGGCCCATCGGGCTCGGGCAAGACGACCGTGCTGCGGGCCCTGCTCGGCACGCTGCAGCCCCGTGCGGGCAGGGTCGAGCGGGCGCCGGAGCTGCGCATCGGCTACGTGCCCCAGCGCGAGTCGGTCGACTGGAGCTTCCCCGTGACCGTGTCCGAGGCCGTGCTCATGGCCCGGCCCCGCACCCCCGGCCGCTGGGTGCCGTGGGCCAGCCGCGGCGAGCGGGCGGAAGTCGCCGGGATGCTCGACCGGCTCGGCATCGGCGACCTCGGCGGACGCCACATCCGCGACCTGTCCGGTGGCCAGCAGCAGCGGGTCTTCATCGCCCGGGCGCTGCTCCGCCAGCCCCAGCTGCTGGTGATGGACGAGCCGACGTCGGGCGTCGACGTGCGCACCCGCCACGAGATGCTCCACCTCCTGAGCGAGCTGCACGATGACGGCCTGGCCATCGTGCTCACCACCCACGACCTCAACGGGCTCGCCGCGCACCTGCCTCGCCTCGTCTGCCTGCACCGGCGGGTGGTGGCCGAAGGGGCGCCTCTCGACGTGCTGACCCCCGCCGTGCTCGAGGCCACCTACGGCGCACCGATGGACGTGCTGGTGCACGGCGGCATGCCGGTCGTGGTCGATCGGGCGCGCGACAGCGGCCCGGGACCCGGCGGAGGCGCCCCCGTGGTCCCACTCCACCGCCGGAACGGCACGCGGCGGCCGGGCGCCCCCGCGGCCACACCGTCGGCCGCGCCGGCGGCGGGCGCCCGCGAGGGGACGGCCTGACGTGTCCGGGTTCTGGGAGCCGTTCCAGTTCGAGTTCTTCCGCAACGGCGTGCTGGTGGCGACCGTGGCGGGCGCATTGTGCGGCCTCGTCGGCACCTATGTCGTGCTGCGGCGCATGAGCTACATCGGGCACGGCCTGTCGCACGCCGTGTTCGGCGGAGCGGCGGCCTCGGCGGTGGTGGGCGTGAACTTCTTCCTCGGCGCCGGGCTGTGGGGCATCGTGTCGGCCCTGGCCATCGGGCGGGTCGCCCGGCGGCGCATCATCGGCAGCGACGCGGCCATCGGCGTCATCACCACGGCCAGCTTCGCCCTCGGCCTCGCCCTGTTCGGGCTGTACGGCCAGGCCCGGCAGAGCACCGAGGCGCTGCTGTTCGGCAGCATCCTGGGGGTGGACGAGGTCGACGTGGCGGTGGTGGTGGGGGTGACGCTCGCTACCGCGGCCGTCGTGTTCGCCGGCTACCGGGCGCTTCTGTTCTCGACCTTCGATCCCGAGGTCGCCGACGTGTCCGGCCTGCGGGTCGCGCGCCTCGACGCCCTGCTCATGGTCGTGCTGGCCGTGTCGATCCTGGCCACCACCAAGGTGCTCGGCGTCGTGCTGGTGGCGGCCACGCTGGTCATCCCCGCCACGACCGCCCGCATGCTGACCAACAGCTTCGCCCGCATGCTGTGGCTGTCGACGGCGCTGGGGGCGGCCTGCGGGTTCGTGGGCATGGTCGCCAGCTACCACCTCGACATCTCGTCGGGGGCCGCGGTGGTGCTGGTGGGCGCGGCGGTGTTCACCGTCGTGTTCGCGGCGACAGGCACGCGGGGCCTGCGGCGGGTGGGGCCGCGCCGGGCCGGCGCGCCCGTCTGACCCGCACCGGTGGGGCCGGTCTCCGTCGTGTTCGGCGGTGTCGGCGCATCCGCGGACAGGTCACCCATCTCGGCGAACGGCCTCGCCTATCGGCTCGGCCTCAGTCGTCTTCGTCGTCGTCGGTGTCGGAGAGTCGCTTGTCGAGGGCCAGTCGGCGCCCGCCGTCGAGGACGCTCCACGTGTCGACGGCGGCGTCGAGCACGGCTGCGGCGATCGTGGGGACCTCGCGCACGTACCGGCTGTCGCCGGCGCGACCCGGGTCGGTCAGAGAGAGGTCGATGCGCAAGCCGTCGGCCTCGACGTCGAAGGTGAGCGTCAACGTACCGTCGCCGTCGGGCTCGGGCGCCAGCAGCGCGGCGGCCTCGCCCACGGCCAGCTGGAGCTGCTCGACCTCGCGGTAGGTGAAGCCGGCGCGGGTGGCCAGGCCCGCGGCCCCCGCCCGGGCGATGCGCACGGCGGCCGAGGCGGCGGGCACGGTGAGCCGGATGCTGTCCGTCGAGGTGAGATCCACGCCGCGGCGGAGCGTAGCGGTCGGGCCGGCCGGCGGAGCCGGGTCACGACGTGACCGACGGGCGGACGACGGCGGCCGCGTCGACGTCGGTGCGCTCGCCCAGGTAGACGGGGTGCCGCAGCCGGCCCTCGGACGTCCACTCGCCGTAGGCGATCTCGACCACCACCTCGGGTCGCACCCAGTGCGCGCCGCGCCTGTGGAGGGGTGGTGGCGAGGGATCGAACGGGCAGTCGCCGTCGGACAGCGGGGCCAGCCGCGCCCCCAGCCGGTCGAGCTCGGCCGAGCTGAACCCCGAGCCGACCCGCCCGGCGTAGCGCAGGACGCCGTCGCCCGGGGTCTGGTGGAACCCGACGAGCAGCGACCCCAGTCGACCCTCGCGGTTGCCGGCGCCGCCGCTCCAGCCGCCGACGACCAGCTCGTCGTGCCGCCGGACCTTGACCTTGACCCAGTCGCGGCTGCGGCCGCCCGGCGCGTAGGTCGCGTCGATGCGCTTGGCGACGACGCCCTCGAGGCCCCGCTGGTCGGCGACCGCCAGCAGGTCGGCCCCGTCGTCGTAGACCGGGGCCACGTCGACGCCGGGCGGCAGGTCGTCGCCGAGCTGGTCGAGCAGCCGCCGACGCTCGCGCCACGGCCGCCCGGTCAGGTCGTGCCCGCCCAGGCGCAGCAGGTCGAACACCACGTAGGCGACGGGTGTCTCCGCCGCCCGCCGCGCCGCCTCGGCGGCGGACGACACGTGCATGCGGCCCTGCAGCCGTTCGAAGCTCGGCCGGCCTGTGGCGTCGAGGGCGACCATCTCGCCGTCGAGCAGGGCGTCGAGCGGGGCGAGCGCGGGGCCCAGCGCCGCCAGCTCGGGGAAGGCGGTGGCGGCATCCCGGCCGTTCGCGCTCCACGCCCGCACGCCGTCGGGCGTGACCTCGGCCAGGACGCGCATGCCGTCCCACTTGATCTCGTAGACCCAGCCGTCGCCGGTGGGCAACGGCCCGCTCGTGGCCTTCATGGGGGACACCGCCACCGCGGCAGCCTACGAGCGCAGGCCGACATGTCTCGTCGTCCTGGCGGACCCCTGCCGTGCCTCCCGCTCTTGCAGCTTCGCTGCGGGCCGCTCGGGCCGCTCGGGCTCGCCTGTCGGCTCGGCCTCGCCGAGCGCGGACGGGCGGGCCGGCGTACACCGGCCCGCCCGTCTGCGGGGGGATCTGGACGGGGCTGGTCGGCCTAGAGCTGCCGAGCGGCCCGGGGGTTCACCGGCCGAGCGGGACGGCGATGCCGACGATCCGATCGTCGTCGTCGAACTCGCCGGTGGCGGTGGCCCGCCCGGTCAGCAGGTCGATGGTGTGGAACGTCGAGCCGCTCGGCGAGCTCAGCGCGGCATACGCCGTGTTGGCGACAGTGGTGCCGCCCCGGATCTTGCTGACGATGTCGGCCGCGACATCCGCGCCCGTGTCCACGCCGAGCTTGCCCGTCGCCACCAGCGTGCCGTTGTTGGGCGGCGACTGGATGGCGACCTGGTCGAGCGACGAGTCGACGTCGAACAGCGTCGTGCCCGTGTTGGGGTCGGCGTCGTTGTTCGTGTAAGCGGCGCCGGTCACACCGGTGGCCGGGGTACCGGCCGTGTAGTTCAGGTCACCGTCGAGGGTGGTCGAGCCGTCGGCGACGTTGATGCGCAGGTTCTGCCCGACATCGGAGATCGCCCGCAGACGGTCGGCGGCGGGGTTGAAGTCGACGCCGAACGACGTGCCCCGCAGGGGCTGCGTGGTGCGGGCCACGCGGGTGACCCTCGCGGTGCGGACGTCGATGGTGTAGATGCCGCCCAGGTCGCCGAGCCCGTAGAGCTGGGCGTTGGCCGGCCGGACGTCGATGCCGACGAGGCGTGTGTCGTCGACCAGGCCGCGGACCTGGGCGATGTCGCGGGCCCGACCGGGACGGTCGGATCGGAAGCAGATCAGGCGCTGGTCAGCGGTGAGGCCGACGACCTCGACCGCGCGTGACGAGCTGCCCGACCCGCACGTGCTGCGGTGGCCGGTGGCTCCGCCGGCGGCGGGAGCGACGAAGACCGCAGCGAACGCGGTCGCGACGGACAGCAGGACGGCGGCAAGAGATCGAGTCGACAGGCGCGGACGCAACCGACCCGCTGACGTTCTACGGCGCGTGGACATGAGGGGGCTCCCTTCGGGATGGCGCGAGAGGGCCCCGATCCCGGAGGTCGGGCTCGTCCCGCACGGGTGCACCCGACCGTCGGGTGCACGCCCCTGTATTCGCAGCCGGTCGGCGCCTGGACGTGCCGGTCGACGCTCAGCCGTCGGTGGGAGCGTCGCTGGGCTCGTCCGCCGGCCCGGCGTCGTCGGCCTCGAAAGTGACGACCAGGTCGAGCTCGTCGGTGCCCCGCACGAGGTGGACGCCGACCGTGTTGCCGAGGTCGGGCGCGGCGAGCGCAGTCTCGAGGTCGGACGGGCCGCTCACCTCGGCGTCGCCCACCGCGGTGATGAGGTCGCCCGTGGCGATGCCCGCGCGGGCGGCGGGGCTGTCGTCGGCGACGCCGCGCACCAGGGCGCCGGCGCGGGCGGGCAGGCCGACGGCCGCCCGCAGCCGCTGGGCGACGGAGGTCGGGGCGACGCCCACGCCCAGCAGGCGTCGCCGGGGCTCGTCGCCTGCGGCCAGCGCGTCGATGCGACGGCGCAGGTCGGCGCCGGTGGGCTGGGCGAGGGAGAACCCGTCGCGCAGGCGCAGCGTGGTCAGGCCCACGAGCCGACCCTGGTCGTCGACCACCGGGCTGCCGGACGTGCCCTTGGCCAGGGGGGCGGTGTGCTCGATGGCCCCGGTGACCAGGCGGCCGCGGGGGCCGCGGAACGAGCGGTCGACCGCCGACACGGTGCCCGTCGTGATGCGGCGACCGCCGGGGATGGCGGCGACGGCATAGACGGTCATGCCCTCGCCGGGCTGGTCGTCGGACCACTGCGGCGCGGCGACACCACCGGTGTCGACCGCCAGCACGGTCAGGTCGCCGTCGGCGTCGACGCCGGTGGCGCGGGCCTGCACAGCTCGACCGTCTGCGAACGTGACCTCGGTGGTGCGGTCGCGCAGGTTGTGGGCGTTGGTGGCGACGAGGCCGTCGGCCACCACCACCCCGCACCCGCGCCCGCCGTGGCGGCCGATGCGCACCACCGCGGGGGACACCGCGTCGGCCACCCGGCGGGTGATGGTCTGCTGGTCGTCGGTGCTCATGGCGGGCCTCCCAGGCGAATGGGGCGATCACGGGCGATCGCTTGTCACTTGCAATGTGCAAGTCACTGTATCGTCGCGCCATGCCCCCTCCGCAACGGTCTTCCCGCCGCCCCGCCGCGGCGACGTCCGCTCCCGCCGACCGCGCGCTCGCCCGGGCGGCCGAGGTCGTGGGCGACCGCTGGTCTCTGCTGGTGGTGTCGCGCCTGCTGCACGGGCCCCGGCGGTTCGGTGAGCTGCTCGGTGAGCTGGACGGCCTGGCCCCCAACATCCTCGCCCGGCGGCTCTCGCGCCTCGAGGCCGAGGGCCTGGTCCTGGGCGAGCCGTACACGACCCGGCCGGTCCGCCACGCTTACCGCCTCACCGCCCGCGGCGCCGAGCTGGCCGGCACGCTGCGCATGCTGGCCGGGTGGGGCGCGCCGCGCCACGAGGCCCATGCCGACCGGGGCGACGGCGTGGCCGTCCACGGCGCGTGCGGCACCCCGCTCGAGGCCCGGTGGTTCTGCGGCACCTGCGATCGGGTGGTCGACGACCCGTCGCCAGTCGACGATCCGCCCGCCGGCGACGGCCTCGTGTGGGTGTGAGGTCCATCTGACCCTCCGAGCCGAGCCCGAGCAGGAGCCGGAGCAGGGACGACGGATCGCACCGCTACCGACGCGCGACGCGCGAAGGTCCGGTGACGTGGCACGGGGCAGCTAGCGTCCTAGCCTTCGGCGGACTTTCGCATTCCCAGAGGAGCTACACCGATGTCCCAGGTCAGTCCCGGCTGGTATCCGGATCCATCCGGACGCTTCGCCCAGCGTTACCACGACGGCACCCGGTGGACCGAGCACGTGGCCGACGCCGGCGGACAGCGCAGCGTCGACAACCCCGAGAGCCAGGCTGCTCCCGCGGCCAACCCCTACCAGGGCCAGCAGCAGCCCAGCGAACAGGGGTGGGGCGACCAGAGCGCCCAGCAGGGCTACGGCCAGCAGCCCCAGCAGCCGTCCAGCGGCGAGGGTTGGCCGGCGGCGGGCCAGCAGGGCTACGGCCAGCAGCCCCAGCAGCCCGGCTACGGCCAACCGTCGAGCGGCCAGGGGTGGCCCGCAGCCGGCGGTCAGCAGGAGTACGGTCAGCAGCCCGGCTACGGCCAGCAGCCCGGCTACGGCCAGCCTGGCTACGGTCAGCAAGGTTACGGCCAGCAGGGCTACGGCTACGGCGGCCAGGCGTCGGGCGGGATCACCCCGACCGTCGGCCTGATCGTCGCCGGCGTCGGCGGCCTGCTCGTGTTCCTGTCGCTGTTCGTCCTCGACTTCATCACCGCGAAGGCCTCGGAAGGGAGCTTCGGCTCCGAGAGCGGCCCGCTGGGCGACGTCAGCGACATCCCGGACGTGTCCGCCCCCGCGGACCTCTACGCCGGCCTCGGCCGCATCCTGGCGCTGCTGGTCGTCGCAGCGGCGATCCTCGCGATCCTGCGGCTCCCGGCGCTCCAGCAGTTCAACAACGTGCCGAACCTGCCCATCATCGTGGCTGCGGTGTGCGGTGTGTTCGCCGTGTGGCACGTGCTCACGATGTTCGTCAGCGCCCCGAGCGAGTTCGGCATCGACCTGTCACCCGCCATCGGTGCGTGGGTCGGCCTGATCGGCTGGGTCGGCCTCGCTGCCGGACAGTTCCTGAAGCAGCCGGTCGGCGGCGCCAAACGCTGACCACGGTCTGTGCGAGGGCCCCGCTCGGCGCCTGCCGGCGGGGCCCTCGTCGCGCCCGGGTGGACGTTGTGGCGACGGGCACACTCGCGGCTACCGTTCCTGACACTCCGTCAGGGAGGGCGCGCCCTGGCGCCCGACAGCGAGGGGAAACCGTGGGTTCCACCCAGTTCAACCTGCCCGACGTCTTCGACACCGTGGCCCGGGTGCACCCCGACCGCGACTGCGTGATCTGGGGCGACACCCGCATCTCCTTCTCGCAGATGGCCGACCGCAGCACCCGCCTGGGGGCCTACCTGCACTCCCGCGGCCTGGGGCTGCACACCGAGCGCGACCGCCTCGCCGGCCACGAGTCGGGCCAGGACCACCTGGGCATCTACCTCTACAACGGCAACGAGTACCTCGAGGCCATGCTCGGCGCCTTCCGGGCCCGGGTGGCCCCGTTCAACGTCAACTACCGCTACGTGGCCGACGAGCTGCTCTACCTGCTCGACAACAGCGAGTGCCGGGCGCTCGTCTACCACGCAGTCTTCGCGCCCGTCCTGGCCGAGGTGCGCGACGCCCTGCCGCGCCTCGAGGTGCTGATCCAGGTGGCCGACGACTCGGGTCACGAGCTCCTGCCCGGAGCCGTCGACTATGCGAGCGTGCTGGCCGAGACCGAGCCCACGCTGGATGTGCAGCCCTCGCCCGACGATCTCTACATCCTCTACACGGGCGGCACCACCGGCATGCCCAAGGGCGTGCTCTGGCGCCAGCACGACATCTACATGTCGGCCATGGGCGGGCGGAACATCCTGACGCAAGAGGGCGTCGACACCTACGACGACGTGGCTGCGCAGGCCCGTGCTTTCGACAACGGGCTCAAGTTCCTGGTCCTGCCACCGCTCATGCACGGCGCCGCCCAGTGGGTGTCGTTCATCGGCCTCAACAACGGGCACGCCGTCGTGCTGCCCCCTGACACCAAGCGGCTCGACCCCGTGCAGACCTGGCAGACGGTCGAGGCCGAGGGGTGCACGACCCTCACGGTCGTGGGCGACGCCATCGCCCGCCCGTTGGTCGAGGAGCTCGAGTCGGGCAACTACGACACGAGCTCGCTGCTCAGCGTGGGCAACGGCGGCGCACCGCTCACGCCCACCATCAAGGCGCGACTGCTGGAGCAGCTCCCGAACATCCTGCTCACCGACTCGGTCGGGTCGTCCGAGACCGGGGCGCAGATGAGCCACATGTCGAGCGCCAGCGACGTGTCGACGGGACGGTTCACGCCCGGCCCGGGCACCGTCGTCGTGTCCGAGGAGGTCGACAAGGTCGTCGAGCCCGGTCACGACGGCCTGGGCTGGCTGGCGCAGCAGGGCTGGGTGCCACTCGGCTACCTCGGCGACGCCGACAAGACGGCCCGCACGTTCCCCGTCATCGACGGTGTTCGCTACTCCGTGCCGGGGGATCGGGCCCGCCATCTCGCCGACGGCGAGATCGAGCTGCTGGGCCGCGACTCGGTCACCATCAACTCGGGCGGCGAGAAGATCTTCGCGGAGGAGGTCGAGCGGGCGATCGCCGGGCACCCTGCGGTCCACGACGTGGTGGTCGTGGGCCGGGCCAACGAGCGGTGGGGCCAGGAGGTGGTGGCCCTCGTCGAGCTGTCGGCCGGCGCATCGGCCACGGTCGACGACATCGTGAGCCACGCCGGCCAGCACGTCGCCCGCTACAAGTTGCCCAAGGACGTGCTGTTCCTCGACGCCATCCAACGCAGCCCGTCGGGCAAGGCCGACTACCGCTGGGCCAAGGCACAGGTGCAGTAGCCGGCAGGTCCGGGCCCGCGGCTGACGGGCCCAACGCCGGTACGCGACGAGGCCCCGGGGCCGGACCCCGGGGCCTCGCTCGTGCGTGGTGTTCGGTGGGCCGGATGCCGGTGGTCAGGCCGCGGCCGCCGCGGCCTTGCGCCGCTTGGCGGCCATGGCGGTGACCACGCCGCCGATCGCCGCCAGGCCGAGGCCGATCTTGGCCAGCGGGATCGACGAGTCGTCGCCCGTGCGGGGCAGCGCCCCGGAGGCCGGGTCGTCGTCATCGGCACCTGCTCCGCAGCCGGCGCCGACGTTGATGCTGGCCGAGAGGGACAGCGGCGTGCCGTCGGGTGCCTGGCCCGTGGCGGTGATCGTGTCGGCGCCCGACGGCGTGCCCGCGGGAATGGTGGCCTGGTGCGTCACCACCCCGCTGGCGTCGGCCACCGGCGTACCGAGGACCGCAGGGTCGGATGCCAGCGTGATCGTGACGGACGCGCCGGCAGCGAAGGTGCGCGCCTCGAGGCTGGTCGTCTCGCCGGGGGCCGGAGTTCGACAGCCGACCGTCAGGCTGTTGACGGCCGGCGGGTACTGCTGGGCCGCAGCCGGCGCAGCCATGAGCACCAAGGTCATTGCAGCGGCAGCGAACAGACGCTTCACGTTGGGTTCCTCTCCTGAATTCCCCGCCCGGAGGCCCAGCCCCCAGTAACTGTCGCGGCCGACACTAACACGCGGCCGCCCTGGCACAAGCGCCACAGCGTGTGGCCGATGACCGCGCGCCGACGGCCTGACGGGCAGCGGGCGCGGGCCGGCGGGACGCAGCTCGTAGCATGGTCGTCACGACCTGGTCGGGGGGTGTAGCTCAGCTGGCAGAGCGGCCGCCTTTTAAGCGGATGCGCGAGGGTTCGAGCCCCTCCACCCCCACGGGTACGAGCATGCCGACCCCACCGCTCTGCGATGACCCGGCAGGGAAACGTGTGGTCGGCCGGCGCGGAGTTCGTGGACGTGGCTCAGGACCGGTGCACCGAAGGGTGGCAGCGCGTCGAGGATCGCGTGGCTGGCGGTGCTGTTGGCGTAGACGAGGTCGGCTCGGGCGAGGAGGTCCGGGCTGCACTGTTCGGCAGTCGTGACAGGCGCCAGTGTCGCCAAGCGCTCGACCTGTGGCCCGTCGGTTCCGACGACGACCGAGAAGTCGTGGGCGCCGGATCCCGGTACCACCGCAGGAAGTTGAGGAGGGCGACTGGTGCACCTGTCAGCTTCGCCTCATGGGCGACGAAGAGGATCACCGGGGGTCGCGGCGGGCGTGGAGGAGGAACTCGACCGCTCCGCGGCCGCCGCGCACCGGCGAGTCGATCACCCCCGTGACGCGCCACGGCAGCTCCTCGACCCCGTCTCGACCGCGCCGGACGGCGGCTTGGAGCTGGTCGGGGTCGGTCGGCAGGACGGCGAGGCCAAGCTCGTACTGGGGCTTGACCAGGGCGACCAGGTCCGCGTCGTCCCCGATGCGGACGGTCTCGACCTGGGCGATGGCGTCGGCGATCGCAAGGCACGACAGGTCCATCGTGACGACGTCGACCTCGTCGGGCACGAGGTCGGTGGTGAGGGCACCCAGGTTTGTGCGTTCGAGGTTCCGTACCCGCGTGTCCTGGCGGATGGAGCCGAGCAGCTGGCCGTAGCCGGCGTCGACGGCGTAGACGACGGCTGCTCCCCGGTCGAGGAGCACACTCGTGAACCCTCCGGTCGAGGCACCGAGGTCGAGGGCGGTTCGACCTTCCGGGGACACACCGAAGCTGTCGAGCGCCGCTGACAGCTTCTTTGCGCCTTGGAGGCTGGCGGGCCGGCCGACGTGGATGGCGGCGTCCCGCCGTACCTGTGCTGACGGATTGGTGAGGACGGCACCGTCCACGTGAACCAGCCCTGAGCGGATCGACTCCTCCGGGTCGGCGACGGTGGGGTGCTGCTTGGCGACCAAACTGGCCAGCCGCACGAAAGGAGCCTGCGACTTGGCCATACGGCTGGACTCTACGCGGGTCCGCCCCGGTAGCCTGGAGAACGCTCATCACGTCCGCTGGGGGCCGGGAGGAGACCGCCGAGGAGTCGTCGTGTCCGCGTGCCGGACGTACTGCGGGCCGCCCGGTTGCGGACGGCGTACAAGGGTGTCGAGTACCTGAGCGTGCGTCGCCGATTGCCCGCCCGGCTCGGCGGCTTGGTCGTCGTGGACGTCGGGAGCGGGGTCGGTCAACAGGCTGCGCTGATGGCCGAGGCCGGCGCCGTCGTCAGCAGTTACGGCGTCTTGGAGCACATGGACGACCCCACCGGCGTCCTTCGTGCCCTCCATCGGGTCCTCAAGCCGGGTGGGCAGCTGGTCCTGACCGCCGACTGCCTGCGCGACGCCGCCGAGACCGGGTTCCCACTCGCCTCGTTCAGGGAGGCGTTCGACGTCAGGAGCCTCTACGACGTCGACACGCTCTACCGGGCGATGAGGTCCACCGGTTTCGAGATGCTCGACATCGGCTACATCGTCGCCAGCCGGACAGCCCTCGACGAGCTTCGCCGCTACCTGGCGGGAAGCGCCGAACGTTCGCCCGTCGCCAAGGCCGTCGGCCTCGGCCGCACCCTCCTTGCCGAACGCCGAGTCCGATCCCCCAGATCGGGACAGCCCCCGCACCGGTACCGACGGTGCGGGGGCGCCTCCTTTGCGTGCAGCAGTGTCCGCTGTGGACGCCGCCCGGGCGCTGACCATCGGCCAGGGCGATGTGTTGGCGCCGGCGCTCGGGACTCTCGCCTGGCTGGCCGGGCTGCTGGCGGTGTTCGTGCCCCTCGCCGTGCGGGCGTTCCGGCGTGCGTGAACGCATGGGTGCCGGCGTGCGTACGCTACGGGCCGTGGACCACGAGGCCGCCCGGCGCCACCTGACCGACGAGCACCAGCGTCTCGAGCGCCTGCGGGCCGGCCTCGAGAACGAGCACCTCCACGACGAGCCCCAGGAGGACAGCGCGGCCGAGCTGTCCCACGTCGACCAGCACCCAGCTGACGCCGCCAGCGACGCGTTCGAGCGCGAGAAGGAGTTCTCGATCCTCGAACAGGTCGAGGCCGAGCTGGCCGACGTCAGCCGGGCGCTCGAGCGCCTCGACGGGGGCACCTACGGGCGGTGCGACGCCTGCGGCGAGGCGATCGCGGACGAGCGCCTGGCCACCTTGCCGGCGGCCCGGTTCTGCGTGCAGCACCAGGCCGACGCCGAGGCCTGAGGGGCCCGCGCGAGACCTGACGGCTGACCGGCGGGCGGACCGGCTGGGGCAGGGTGTCGCCGACCGCCGCGGTCAGATCTGGTTCGGGACCGTGGTGTCCTCGGGCTCTGCCAACAGCAGCCGCTCGCCCAGCCGCAGCCGGCCGGAGCCGATGTCGAGCCAGCGCCCCCCGGCGTTGGCCAGCTTCTCGAAGGGGGCGCCCAGGTGCTGCTCGATCGCGTAGACGAGGCCCCCGTGCGTCACCACCAGGACATCGCCCTCAGGCACCTCGGCGGCGATGCGGTGCAGCGCACGCAGCGCTCGGGCCAGCAGGTGCTCGTCGGCCTCCCAACCGGGCGGCCGGCGGTGCGCCGCCAGGTAGCCGGGGAAGCGCTCCTCGATCTCGACCCGGGTGAGCCCGGAGAACTCGCCGGCGTCGCGCTCGCGCAGGTCGGGATCGACCACCACCGGGCCCACCCCGATCTCGCCGGCGATGATCGTGGCCGTCTCGACCGCCCGCTGCAGGTCCGACGCCCACACCGCGTCGACCGCTCCCACGGCGCGAGACGCCTCGCGGGCCTGGAGCCGCCCCTGGTCGCTCAGCGGCGAATCGGCCTGGCCCTGCCACCGGCCCGCGGCGTTCCACTCGGACTGACCGTGGCGAACCAACAGGACGCGCGTCGCGTCGGGTGTGGCGGAGCTCATGAGCATGGGACGCTATCCCCACGACGCCACTAGGCTCGATCGGCGTTCCTGGGGAATCGCCGTTCCGCCGCGTGAGGAGACACATCCCGATGGCTCTGCCGCTCGACAAGCTGGGGACCACCTACGGGCCCGCCTCGGCCGAGGTGGGCTGAGGGCCTGCATGGCCGTCCTCCGGCTGTTCGCCCAGGCCCGCGAGGCCGCCGGCACCGGCCGCGACGTCGTCGACGGGAGCACCGTCGACGAGGTGCTCGCGCGACGCGCGCTCCCGCTACGCAGAGAGCTTCGCGGCGCTGTTGCCCAACTGCCGCGTCTGGGTCAACGGCGAGCCGGCGCACGGCGACGACCCGGTGGGTGACGACGACGAGGTCGCCGTGCTCCCGCCGGTGTCGGGCGGTGCGACGTGAGCGACCAGCACACCTCGGATCCGTGGCGGGGCGACGAGTCGTCCGTGGGCACCGACCGCCGCCGGTCGTCGCATGACCCGGCCGGCGATGTCGAGGTGCCGAACGGCAACGGGGTCGGCCCTGGCGGAGTCGACCACCTCGGCGGCCATGCCGGCGGCCACCCCGGCAACGGGGTCAGCGACGACGCACCGCCGTACGCGCCGGGCGCCCACGACCCCGGCAGCCACGACCCTGGTCGTCACGACCCCGGCAGCTACGACCCCGGGAGCTACGACCCCGGCAGCCACGACCCCGGGAGCCACGACCGCGGCAGCCACGACCGCGGCAGCCACGACCCCGGCACCAACGAGCCGGCTCCCGACGTGCCGCGACCCGGGCCCACCCGGTCGCGCGCCCAGGTGTTCATCCCCGCACCCGAGGACCTGCCCCCGTTCGACGAGGTCGTCGACCCGATCTACCCCGGGCCGGCCGCAGCCGTCCCCGATCCCGGACCGCCGCCCGACATTGGTGGTCTCCCCGGCCCCGACCCACTTACGGACATCCCGCCGGCGCCCGACCTTTCGCGATCGGCGGGGGCCCGCCGCGCCGCGCCCTCGTCCGCCCGCCCGCGCCGGCAGCCAGTCGACCGGCGACGGCTCGCCGTCGTGTACGACGTCGAGGGGCCGCGGGTGCGCCTGGGCCTCGCGTGGTTCGTGGGGGCCATGGCCGCCACGATCGTCAGCCCCTTCACGGCCGCCGTGGTGTTCGCCGTCGCCGCGGGATTCGCGGCCCGCCAGGTCGTGCGGGCGTGGGGCTCGGTCCCGTGGCAGGCCGACGTGGCCGCGGGCCTGGGTGCGGTCCCGGTGCTGGCTGCGCTCGTCGGCACACCGGCCGTCGTCGTCGCCGTGGGGCTCGCCGTCGTGGTGGCCATCGGCGCCGCCTGCGCGCCCGACGGGTCGCGCCTGCCCGGGGGCGGCGGACGCCTGGCGGCGATGGGCATCCTCGCCCTGTCGGTGGTGCCCGCCGTGGCCGGGGCGGCGTTCGTGCTCGTACGGGCCGAGTCGGTCGTCGCCGCCGTCGTGCTGCTGCTGATCGCCAGCGCCTACGAGGTGGGCGACTACATCGTGGGGTCGGGTGCCTCCAACCCCATCGAGGGCCCGCTCGCCGGCGTCACCACCGCCACGCTCGTGTCGCTGCCTCTGGCCCTGGTGCTCGTCGAGCCCTACGACGCGGCCGGCGTAGCCCTGCTCGGCTTCGCCGCACTGGCCTGTCCGCTCGGCCAGGTCGTCGCCTCGGCCGTGCTGCCGGGTGCCGGCGCACATGCGCCCGCGCTGCGCCGCATCGACACCCTCATCGTCCTGGCCCCGCTGTGGGCGGCCGCCGCCGGCGCCTTCTGACCCTGGCCGCGCCAGCCCCCTGACGCGGCGAGGCCCGGCACCTCGGTGCCGGGCCTGCGGGTGCGGGCGCCTCGCAGGGCGCGATCAGACGGGCGAAAGATCAGGCCTTGGCCAGGTTCTCGGCCGCGAACTCCCAGTTGACCAGGTTGCTCAGCCAGGTCTCGATGTACGCCGGCCGGGCGTTCTGGTAGTCGAGGTAGTAGGCGTGCTCCCACACGTCGAGCGTGAGGATGGCCGTCTTGCCGTGCTTGAGCGGCAGGTCGGCGTCCTTGGTCTGGAGGATCTCCAGGCCGTCGTCGCCCTTGGCCAGCCACGTCCAGCCCGATCCGAACAGCGTCTTGGCCTTGTCGGTGAAGGTCTGCTTGAACTCGTCGACCGAGCCGAAGGCCTGCTCGACGGCCGTCTTCACGTCGCCGTCGGGCTCGCCGCCGCCGCTGGGGGACAGGCAGCTCCAGAAGAACGTGTGGTTCCAGGCCTGGGCAGCGTTGTTGAACAGGCCGCCCGGTTCGGCCGCAAGGATGATGTCCTCGAGCGACTTGTCGGCGTTCTCGGTGCCCTCGACGAGCCCGTTGAGGTTGTTCACGTACGTCTGGTGGTGCTTGCCGTGGTGGAAGTTGAGCGTCTGCTCGCTCATGTGGGGAGCGAGGGCGTCCTTGGGGTACGGAAGCGGCGGCAGCTCGAATGCCATCGGCACTCCTTGGGTCGTGGGCGAACGCATCGAAACCTACCCGCCCTGGGAGCCGGTGACACGTGCCGGAGTGGTCGGGAGGAGAAGCCTGACTATCCCGACCGAGTTGCACGGGAATCTCTCGCCCGGGGAGGGTGTTCGCTCACTGATGGTGCGACGACTCGCTGTTCTTTCCCTGCACACGTCGCCGCTCGCCCAACCGGGCGCCGGCGACAGTGGCGGCATGAACGTCTACGTGCGCGAGCTGGTCTCTGCGCTGGCCCAGGCGGGCGTGACCAGCGACGTGTACACGCGTCGGTGGGCCGACGACCTGCCCGAGGTGGTCGAGGTCGAGCCCGGGTTCCGGGTGGTGCACGTGCCCGCCGGTCCGGTCGACCTGCCCAAGGAGGCGCTGCCCGAGATCGTCGACGAGTTCGCCGACGCCGTGCTCGACCACCTGGTGACCAGCGACGACCTGCTGGGCGTCGACGCCCTGCACGCCAACTACTGGCTGTCGGGCGTGGCGGGCCACCGGCTGAAGCACGAGCTCGACCTGCCGCTTGTCTCGACGTTCCACACGCTGGCGCGGGTCAAGGCCGAGACCGGCGACCCCGAGCCGCAGCGCCGCATCGACGCGGAGGCCGCGGTGATCGGCTGCTCCGACGCCATCCTCGCCAACTGCCCGGCTGAGGCGGCCCAACTCGAGCGGCTCTACGGCGCCGACCCGGCCCGCATCGAGATCGTGCCCCCCGGCGTCGTGCATGCGTTCTTCTCACCGGGCGACCGGGCGGGCGCACGCGCCGCCCTGCCACAGCTGGGGCCGCTGGACGGGTCGGTGCTGCTGTTCGTCGGCCGCATCCAACCCCTCAAGGGCCTGGACGTCGCCGTGCGGGCGTTGGCCGAGCTCGACGACCCGACGGCCGTGCTCCTGGTCGTCGGCGGGGCGAGCGGCACCGACGGCCGCCCCGAGGTCGAGCGCATCGAGAAGCTGGCGGCATCGCTGGGCGTGAGCGAGCGGGTGCGCTTCGCCGCACCGCAGCCCCACCACATGCTGTCGACCTTCTACCGGGCGGCCGACGTGGTCATGGTCCCGAGCCGCAGCGAGTCCTTCGGTCTGGTGGCCCTCGAGGCAGCGGCGTGCGGCACGCCTGTCGTGGCCGCCGCGGTCGGCGGGCTGCGCACGCTCGTCGACCACGGGCAGACCGGCTTCCTCGTCGAGGGTCGCGACCCCACGGTCTACGCCGCGCACGCCGAGAAGATCCTGACCGACCCGATGCTGGCGGCCGCGCTGTCCGCCCGCGCCGCCCACCGCGCCCGCGACTTCACCTGGTCGACGGCCGCCGGACGGCTACGCCGCATCTACGCCGACCTGACGGCCCGCTCGCCCGTCACCTGCAGCGACTGACCCCGGCTGCGGGATCGCCCCGGCCGGCACCGGTAGCGTTCGCGGCGATGACCCAGCGACCGTCGACCGCCCCGGAGCTCGCCGACCTCGCCGGACGCATCGAGACGTGGCTCGACCGCCAGCGCACCGACAACCCCGTGGTCGCGGCGGTCGAGCGCGACGAGGAGTCGGGCGAGCGGCGCTGGTTCGTGCGGGTGAGGGGCGAGGCCAAGGACGTGTTCACCGTGTGGTTCCACCTGCGCCAACGCACGCTGCACTACGAGACCTACGTCATGCCGGCGCCTGAGGAGAACCAGGGCGCGCTGTACGAGTACCTGCTGCGCCACAACGCCAAGCTGTACGGGGCGGCGTTCGGCATCGGCGTGGAGGACGCGATCTTCCTTTTGGGCCAGATCGGCAACGACGCGGTGGACGACGACGAGCTCGACCGCATCCTCGGGTCGCTCTACATGTGGGTCGAGCGGTTCTTCCAACCGGCGTTGAGGATCGGGTTCGCCTCGCGGTTTTCGCGGTAGATCGGTTTTCCGCAGTAGGTCATTGCATTTCGATCTATGACAGCCTAGGTTGATCGCTGGTTCCGATGCCCGGTGCGCACCGCGATCGGGGAAGTCGTCGGGCTGCGTGCCGGGCAGCGGACCATCGGCCGGCCCGGGCTCTCCCGAGGCCGAGCTCGTGGGCGAGGCCTAACGTCGTCCCCATGGCGATGTCCCGGCTCCAGGTGATCGGTGGCGGCAAGATGGGCGAGGCCCTGCTCGCCGGCCTGGTGGCCGGGGGGTGGGCGCCGGTCGACGAGCTGCGCGTCGTCGAGCGGTTGCCCGATCGCGCCGCCGAGCTGGCCAAGCGGTTCCCGGGACTCGCCGTCGCCGACCGGGTCACATCCGCCGGCGGCCACGTGCTCGCCGTGAAGCCGGGCGACGTCGACGGTGCCTGCCGGGCACTGGCCGAGACCGGGGCCGGCTCGCCCGTCCTGTCGATCGCCGCAGGGGTCACCATCGACCGGCTCGAGGCGGCGCTCGCGCCAGGCACGCCGGTCGTGCGGGCGATGCCCAACACGCCCGCCCTGGTGGGCGAGGGTGCGGCGGCGGTTGCCGCCGGCAACTCGGCCGGCGATGCCGAGATGGGGTGGGCCGAGCAGATCCTGGGCGCGGTCGGCCAGGTGGTCCGCGTCGACGAGGGTCTGCTCGACGCCGTGACGGGCCTGTCGGGGTCGGGGCCCGCGTACGTGTTCCTGGTGGTCGAGGCGCTGATCGAGGGCGGTGTGCTGGCCGGCCTGCCCCGCCCCGTCAGCAGCGCGCTGGCCACGCAGACGCTGCTCGGCGCCGCCCACCTGCTCGACGAGTCGCACGAGGGTCCCGAGGCGCTGCGGGCGGCCGTCACCTCGCCGGGGGGCACCACGGCGGCAGGCCTGCGGGCCCTCGAGGCGGCGGGTGTGCGCGCCGCGTTCCTCGACGCGGTCATGGCGGCCACCGAGCGCAGCCGCGAGCTCGGCGCCTGACCCGCACCCTCCGCACCGCGGGCCCCACTCGCCCCACCAGCAACAGTCGCATACAGTGACCGCAGCGGAGTTGGAAGGGGTCTTCCACATGGCTGTCTCGCGCGCCCGGTTCCTCACCCCGCAGGAGGTCGCCGACCTGCTGCGCGTCTCATCGATGACCGTCTACCGGCTGATCAAGTCGGGCGACCTGCGCGCGGTCCGTGTGGGCAAGGCGTACCGCATCCTGGAGGACGACGTCGACGCCTATCTCGCGGACCGCTTCACCCAGGCCGGCTGAGAGGCCGCGCCGATAGGTGCACCGAGCGGCTTTCGCCCGGGGCCGTCGCCGTCCGGCACACTCGTCACCACATGGCCCCGCGCTTCGACACGATCAGCTTCCTGTCCGACTACGGCACGAGCGACGAGTTCGTGGGCGTGGTCAAGTCGGTGATCCGGTCGATCGCTCCGGACGCGACCGTGGTCGACATCACCCACGACATCCGCCCCTACGACCTCAAGGCGGGGGCGCTCACGCTGGCCCGCAGCGTGCAGTACCTGTGCCCCGGCGTGGTGCTGGCCGTGGTCGACCCCGGCGTGGGCACCGACCGCCGGGCCATCGCCATCGAGGTGGGTGGCGGCCAGTCGTACCTGGTGGGCCCCGACAACGGCCTGCTCGCCTCGGCCGTCGGGCTGGTGGGCGGCGCCACGGCCGCCGTCGAGCTGACCGAGGTCGAGTACCAGCTCCCGGCGCCTGGCCCCACCTTCGCCGGGCGGGACGTGTTCGGCCCCGCGGCAGCCCACCTGTGTGCGGGCGTGCCCTTCGACGCGCTGGGCCCCCGCGTCGACCCGGCCGAGCTGGTGCCGGGCATCGTGCCATTGCCGCGCGACGAGGGGGGCGCCATCGTCGGTGAGATCCTGTGGGTCGACCGCTACGGCAACTGCCAGCTCAACGTCGACCCCGAGGCCCTGGACGCGTGGGGCGAGCGGGTGCAGCTCCGGTGGACCAGGCCCCGCGAGGGCGTGCGCACCGCCGTGCGGGTCGACACCTACGGCGACCTCGAGCCCAGCCAGGTCGGGCTGATCGTGGACAGCTACGGCCTGCTGGCCGTCAGCGTCCCCCGCGGGTCGGCCGCCGAGACACTGGGTGTGGTGGCCGGCGACGAGCTGTCCCTGGTGCCGCTCGACGACGACGCCGACACCGCCGAGGGGGCCACACCTGGGGGCAACGGTGCCAGCTCCACGGGCGTGACCTCGCCCGTCTCCCTCCAGCCGCGAAAGCCGTCATGAGACCCGGAACGACGATCGTCCTCGCCATCCTCATCGCCCTCATCCTGGGCGCATCGGCCATACAGCTGGTCATCCTCGCGAGGTAGGGCAGCCAGGCGGCGCCCGCCCTGCAAGACTTTCGCCCGCATGAACCTGGCACACGTCATCGAGGAGCACGACGCCGACCTCTCCGCGCTCGTCAGCCGGGGCAGGGTGACCACCTACGGCACGCTGCGGGACCAGGTGGCCCAGATGCGGGGCGGGCTGGTGGCCCGCGGCGTCGAGCCCGGCGACCGGGTCGCGATCGTGGCCGCCAACAACTGGTACTTCGTGTCGGCCTACCTGGCGGTGCTGGGCACGGGCGCCATCGCCGTGCCGCTCAACCCGCAGAGCCCGGCGCCCGAGATCGAGCGCGAGCTGCGCGTGGCCGGGGTCAAGCTCGCGCTGGTCGGTCCGAACGGGCGAGAGGTCGTCGGCGACGTCGACTCGGCGTCGCTGCCGGGGTTCGACGGTGGCGTCGATGTCGCTGACCTGCTCGACGGCGAGCCGACACCGCTGGTCGAGCGGGCGCCCGACGATGTGGCCGTGCTGCTGTTCACCAGCGGCACGGCGGGCGCGCCCCGCCCGGCGATGCTCACCCACGGCAACCTGACCAGCAACATCGACCAGATCCTGGCCAACCCCGAGCGCCCCGAAGGCGTCGACGAGGTGGCGCTGTGCGTGCTGCCGCTGTTCCACGTGTTCGGTCTCAACGCCGTGCTGGCGCTGGCGCTGCGCCTGGGGGGCACGGTCGTGCTCGTCGAGCGGTTCGATCCCCACACGACGCTCGAGGCCGTGGCCGAGCACGGCGTGACCGTGCTCTCCGGCGTGCCCACCATGTGGGCGGCGTGGGCAGGGCTGCGCGACGTCAAGCCCGATGCCATGGCCACGGTGCGGCTGGCCGTGTCCGGCGCGGCCGCCCTCGAGCCGGGTGTGCGCCGGGCGGTGGCCGAGCGGTTCGGCGTCGACCTCACCGAGGGGTACGGGCTGACCGAGGCGTCCCCGGCGGTGACCAGCGGGCTGGGTCACGGGGCGCCCGACGGCAGCATCGGCGTCCCGCTGCCCGGGGTGTCGGTTCGCCTGGTCGACACGGCCGGGGAGGACGCGCTGGTGGGTGATCCGGGCGAGATCTGGGTCAAGGGGCCCAACGTCTTCCCCGGCTACTGGCAGGACGACGAGGCCACCCGGTCCGCCCTCACCGACGACGGGTGGCTGCGCACCGGCGACATTGCGGTAGTCGACGACGACGGGTTCCTGTCGCTGGTCGACCGGGCCAAGGACGTCATCATCGTGTCGGGCTTCAACGTGTTCCCCGCCGAGGTCGAGGAGGTGCTCGTCCTCCATCCGGCGGTCGAGGCCGCGGCCGTGGTGGGCGTGCCGCACCCCCACTCCGGCGAGGCGGTCAAGGCGCTCGTCGTGGTCAGCGACGGCGCCCACGTCGACGAGGACGAGCTCATCGACTTCGCCGGCCGCCACCTGGCCCGGTACAAGTGCCCGACGACGATCTCGTTCGTCGACGACCTGCCGCACACTGTGACCGGCAAGGTGCTGCGCCGGGCGCTGCGCTGACAGAGGCCGAGCCGTTGGGCGAGGCCGTTCCGACGACGACCCCCGAGGGATGATGCCGACCGACGACCTGCACTTCCTCCCGGCCACGGAGCTGACGCGGCTGCTGCGCGACGGTGAGGTGTCGAGCGTGGAGCTGCTCGACCACTTCCTCGCCCGCAATGAGCAGCACGGGGCGGCCGTCAACGCGGTGGTCGCCATCGACGCCGAGCGCGCCCGCGTGCGGGCGGCCGGGGCCGACGCGGCGCGCCGCCGGGCCGAGTCGTGGGGCCCGCTGCACGGCCTGCCGATGACGGTCAAGGACTCGTTCGAGACCGAGGGCGTGGTCACCACCTCGGGAGCGCCCGAGCTGCGCGACCACACGCCCGAACGCGACGCCGATCCCGTGGAGCGGCTCAGGGCGGCGGGGGCCGTTGTCTTCGGCAAGACCAACCTTCCGATCTATGCCGGCGACCAGCAGTCGTACAACGACGTCTACGGCCGTACGAACAACCCGTGGGCCCTCGACCGCACGGTGGGCGGGTCGTCCGGTGGGTCGGCCGCTGCGCTGGCCGCGGGCCTGACCGGGTTCGAACTCGGCAGCGACATCGGTGGCTCCATCCGCATCCCGGCCCACTTCTGCGGGGTGTTCGGGCTGAAGCCCACGTGGGGCATCGTGGCCGACCGGGGACACATCCCGGGCCCGCCCGGCACACTGGCGGGTCCGGACGTCGGCGTCGTGGGCCCGATGGGGCGCAGCGCCGGCGACCTCGCGCTGGGGCTCGAGGTGCTGGCCGGGCCGGCCGAGGCCGACGCCGTCGCGTGGCGGCTCGACCTGCCGCCCGCACGCAACGGTGGCGACGTTGTGGGCCTGCGGGTGGCGACCTGGTTCGACGATCCGTCCACGCCGATCGCGAACGAGACCCGCGTCGTGCTCGACGACGCGGCCCGGGCGCTCGGCGACGCCGGTGCCACGGTCACCGCGGTCGACCCGCCGGTCGGGCTCGACGACCTGGCCCGGTCGTGGGAGCGGCTCGTGCTGCCCATCATCGCCGGCGGGCTGCCCGACGACGTCTTCGCCGCCTTCACCGACATCGACGCCACGCCGGTCGGCGACGACGAGTCCCTGCCCAAGCGGGCCGTGCGGGCGATGGTGCAGCGCCATCGCGCCTGGCTCGGGGCCAACGAGCTGCGCCAGCGGCATCGCCTCCTGTTCGCCGAGCTCTTCCAGCGCTACGACGTGCTGCTCGCGCCGGTCATGCAGACGGCCGCCTTCCCCCACGACACCGAGACCGAGATCAGCGCCCGGGTGGTCGACGTCGACGGGGAGGCACGGTCCTACCTCGAGGGCCTGCGCTGGACCGGCGGCATCGGCACATTGCTGCTGCCCGTGGCCGTCCCGCCGATCGGGCGCACCTCCGCCGGGCTCCCCGTGGGCGTGCAGGTCGTGGCGCCCCACCTGCACGACCGCACCGCGATAGCGGTGGCGGGCCACCTCGAGCGCCTGCGGGGCGGCTTCGTCCCGCCGCCCGCGTTCGCGTCGGTCGCCACCGGGTAGAGCGTCGGGCATGGACGCACCGCCGCCCCCTGACGACCCGTGGGCCCGCCCACCCGGTGTCGACGACGCCACGGTCGAGGCCACCGGCACGCTCAGCGAGGCGCTCGAGTGGGTCGAGCGGGCCCGCGGCCACCTCTACGAGTTCCACCAGCTCATGGGTCGCGCCGACCTGACGTTCGGCGAGGCGGCCGACCAGCTGGCTGCCGCCGGGCATGCGGCGCTGGCCGACCTGGTGAGCCGCGAGGTCGTCGGCCGCAACGTGCTGCACGGACGCTGGACGTTCCAGGTCGTCGAGGAGTTCGACGACGGCTACTACCGGCCGGTGGCCGCCGTCGAGGCGCAGGTCCGCGACGACCTGGTCGCCGGGCGACGCCACGTCTACGAGGCCGAGCTCAAGGACGCGCGCCGTACAGCAGGCCTCGGCCATCACGAGCGCCGCCCATCCGAGGGGCCGAACGCCTGACGTACCGTCGCCCGAGCGGGACGCCCGACCCGGCAGCGTGTCAGCGGGGACGCGCAGCGTGCTGAACGGGAGAACCGCAGGTCACGAGGCGCCGCTTGTGAGCACGTGAACAAGCGGCGTTAGCATCCGGGCGTATGGCCGACGGCACCAAGCGGCAGGCGCGCAAGATCCCCGAGGCGACGGTGGCGCGGCTACCCATCTACCTACGCAGCCTGCTCGAAGTGGCGGGAGACGGAATGCCCACCATC
Organism: uncultured Acidimicrobiales bacterium; assembly: GCA_963735395.1. GTDB lineage: Bacteria > Actinomycetota > Acidimicrobiia > Acidimicrobiales > VFJN01 > ZC4RG19. The sequence continues at coordinate 915,471 of CAVTKV010000009.1, forward strand.
TCGTCGGAGCGGCTGGCCGAGCTGTCCGGCTTCAACGCGGCCAAGGTGCGCAAGGACCTCAGCTACCTCGGCAGCTACGGCACCCGCGGCGTCGGCTACGACGTCGAGTACCTGCAGTTCCAGATGAGCCGCGAGTTGGGCCTCACCAAGGACTGGCATGTGGTCATCGCCGGGCTGGGCAACCTGGGGCACGCGCTGGCCAACTACGGCGGCTTCACCGACCGGGGCTTCCCGGTCGCAGCGCTGGTCGACGCCGACCCCAAGGTCGTCGGCACCGACATCAACGGCATCATCGTGCGTCACATCGACGAGCTGGGCGCCATCGCCGCCGAGCACGAGATCGCGATCGGCATCATCGCCACCCCTGCGGTGGCCGCCCAGGAGGTGGCCGACCGCATGATCGCCGCCGGGGTCAGCTCGATCCTCAACTTCGCGCCGACCATCGTGACCGTGCCGCCCGAGGTCTCGCTGCGCAAGGTCGACCTGGCGGTCGAGCTGCAGATCCTGAGCTTCTACCAGCAGCGGCGGGGCGGCGGCGACGCCGGTTCGTCCACGCTGCCCCCCGAGCCCGCGACCGCGCCGCCCGCGGGCTGAGCGGAGCGACTGAGGCCATGCCGGTCGACCTGCCCCTGTACCCGGTGAACCTGGTGGTCGCCGGGCGGCCCTGCTTGGTGGTGGGCGGGGGCCGGGTGGCGGTCACCAAGGTCCGCGGGCTGGTCGAGGCCGGGGCCCGGGTCACCGTCGTGGCCCCCGATATCGACCCTCGCATCGTCGAGATGGCGGGCGGCGGCGGCACACGCGCAGAGGCCGGCGGCGAGGGCGCCGAGGCCGACGCCGGTGGCACCGTCGTGATCGAGCGGCGTCCCTACCGCCGGGGCGAGGTGGCGGAGCACCGGCTGGTGGTGGCTGCGACAGGCGACCCGGTGGTCAACCAGCAGGTCTACGACGACGGCGAGGCGGCTGGCGTGTGGGTGAACAGCGCGGACGATCCCGAGCGGTGCAGCGTCATCCTGCCCGCCCGCATCCGCCAGGGCCGCCTCATCGTCACGGTGTCGACCGGGGGGCACAGCCCCGCGGTCGCGTCCTGGCTCCGTGACCGCTTGGCCGACGAGCTGGGCCCGGAATACGACCAGCTCATCGGACTGTTGTCGGAGGCGAGAGAAGCGGTCCGCGCCCAGGGCGTCGGGACCGAGCAACTCGATTGGCGAGCGGCGCTCGATTCGGGAATCCTGGACTTGATCAGGGCCGGCCGGCTCGAAGATGCGAAGGAGCGCTTGAGCGCGTGTCTGTCGTCGTCATCGGATTGAACCACCGCACGGCTCCGCTCGACCTGCTCGAGCGGATGGCGATCGGCGACGGCCAGCTCCCCAAGGCCCTGCACGACCTCACGACCCGCGCGAACATCAGCGAGGCCCTCGTCCTGTCGACGTGCAACCGCACCGAGGTGTACGCCGCAGCCGAGCGGTTCCACGGGGCCTACAGCGACATCCGTGGCTTCCTGGCCGACTTCTCGTTCCTGCCGCCCGAGGACTTCTCCGACCACCTCTACGTCCACTACGACTCGGCGGCAGCCGCCCACCTGCTGTCGGTGACCGCGGGGCTCGACTCGGCGGTGCTGGGCGAGAGCGAGATCCAGGGCCAGGTCAAGCAAGCCTGGGAGCGTGCGCGCGACGACGGCGCGGCCGGGGCGTCGCTGAACCTGCTGCTGCGCCACGCACTCGAGGCGGGCAAGCGGGCGCGCACCGAGACGGGCATCGCCCGCAACATCGCCTCGGTCTCGCAGGCGGCAGTGGCCATGGCCGGTGAGCGGCTCGACGGCGTCGCCGGCAGGTCCGTGCTGGTGCTGGGCGCCGGCGAGATGGGCGAGGGCATGGCCGTCGCGCTGGCCGGCGCCGGCGTCGACCAGGTCCTGGTGGCCAACCGCACCCCGTCCCGCGCCGACGAGCTGTCCGCCCGGGTGGGCGGGCGCTCGGTGCCGCTGCTCGACGTCCCCGACCGCATCGCCGACGTCGACCTGCTGCTCACGTCCACCGGCTCGCGGGTGCCGCTGCTCCAGAAGTCCGACATGGCCGCGGTCATGGCCGGCCGGGCAGACCGTCCGCTGCTCGTCGTCGACATCGCCGTGCCCCGCGACGTCGACCCGGCAGTCGCCGACATCGACGGCGTGACGCTGCTCGACATGGACGACCTGCGGCGCTTCGCCGCCTTGGGCGTGGCCGAACGTCGGCGCGAGGTGGCTGCGGTCGAGGCGATCCTGGCCGACGAGCTCGAGCGCTACCTGGATGCCACCTCCGCCCGCGAGGTCGCCCCCATGATCGTGGCCCTGCGCGAGCGGGCCGAGTCGGTGCGCAACTCCGAGCTCGACCGCTTCCGCGCCCGCTACGACGACCTCGACCCGCGCCAGCTCGACATGGTCGAGGCCGTCACCCGGGGTGTGGTGGCCAAGCTGCTCCACCAGCCCACGGTGGTGCTCAAGGACGCGGCCGGCAGCGCCCGCGGCGACCGCCTGGTGGCCGCCCTGCGCGAGCTGTTCGAGATCGAGGGCTAGGACTTGCCTCTACTCCGGGTCGCGACCCGGGGGTCGACGCTGGCCCGCTGGCAGGCCGACCACGTCGTCGCCCTGCTGCACAAGGTCGATCCCGGCATCGAGACCGAGGTCGTCGTGGTCGAGACCAGCGGCGACCGGCGGGTCGACGTCCCGATCTGGGAGCTCGGTGGCAAGGGGGTCTTCGTCAAGGAGGTGCAATCCGCGGTGCTCGACGGCCGCGCCGACGTCGCCGTCCACTCGGCCAAGGACCTGCCGTCCGGCACCCCCGACGGGTTGGTCATCGGGGCGGTGCCCGAACGGGCCGACGTCCGCGATGCGTTGGTGGGCGCCACACTCGACGACCTGACGCAGGGCGCCGTGGTCGCCACCGGCTCGCTGCGCCGGCGGGCCCAGCTCGCCCATCGGCGCCCCGACCTGCGCTTCGAGGGCCTGCGCGGCAACATGGCCACCCGCCTCGCCCGCGTGGGCCAGGACGGCATCGCCGCCGTGGTCGTGGCCGCCGCCGCGCTCGACCGCCTGGGCCTGACCGATCGCATCGCGGAGCGGCTCGACGTCGATGTCATGCTGCCTCAGGTGGGCCAGGCGGCCCTGGCCGTCGAGTGCCGCCACGACGACGGCGACACCCGGTTCACCCTCGAGCGCATCGAGCACGTGCCGTCCCGCCGGGCGGTCGATGCCGAGCGGGGCTTCCTCGCCGAGCTTGGGGGCGACTGCTCGCTGCCCGCGGCCGCGCACGCCACGCTGGCCGGCGACAGTGTGCGCGTGCGGGGACTGGTGGCGACACCCGACGGCGTCACGATCGTGCACCACGACGTGTCCGGCCCCGCCACGGCGGGCGCCGCGCTCGGCCGGTCGGTGGCCCGCCACCTGCTCGACGAGCAGGGTGGTGCCGGCCTGCTGGGCCGGGACTAGAGGGCCGGCGACCGGTGACGGTCCACCTGGTCGGCGCCGGCCCCGGTGACCCCGGCCTGCTCACGGTGCGCGCCCTCGAGGTGTTGCGCCGGGCCGACGTCGTCGTCTACGACCGGCTGTCGCAGGAGTCCCTGCTCGACCTGGCCCCGGCCGGCGCCGAGCGGATCGACGTGGGCAAGGCGCCGGGCCACGTCCGCCTGCCGCAGGAGGGCATCAACGCACTCCTGGTCGCACGGGGTCGAGGCGGCGAGACTGTCGTGCGGCTCAAGGGCGGCGACCCGTTCGTGTTCGCCCGCGGGGGAGAAGAGGCGGCGGCTCTGTCCCAGGCCGGCGTGCCGTTCGAGGTGGTGCCGGGCGTGACCTCGGCGATCGCCGTGCCCGCCTACGCCGGCATCCCGGTCACGCTGCGCCACTCGTCCACCAGCGTCACCATCGTCACCGGCCACGAGGAGCCCGGCGCCGGCGACGACGGCACCGTCGACTGGCAGGCGGTCGCCCGCGTGGGCGGCACCATCGTCATCCTGATGGGCGTCGCCCGCATCGAGCGCATCGCCGCCGCCCTCGTCGCCGCCGGCCGGTCGCCCGACACGCCCGTCGCCGCGGTGCAGTGGGGGACGCGCCCCGAGCAGCACACCGTGCGGGCCACGCTGGGGACCATCGGAGAACGCGAGTTGGGCACGCCATCGACGATCGTGGTCGGCGACGTGGCCGCGAGCGACCTGGCCTGGTTCGAGAACCGTCCGCTGTTCGGGCGGCGCATCGTGGTCACCCGGGCCCGCGAGCAGGCCAGCGAGTTGGTCGCGCGGCTCGGGGCGTTGGGGGCCGCCACGGTCGAGGTGCCGGCGATCGAGATCGCCGATCCGGTCGACGGTGGCGCGGCGCTGGCTGCGGCCGTCGAAGGCCTGGCCCGTGGCGCCTACGAGTGGCTCGTGCTGACCTCACCCAACGGGGCCCGGCGCCTGCTGGCCGCCGTGCGAGCCGCCGGCCGCGACGCCCGGGCGCTGGGCGGCGTGCGCCTGGCCGCCATCGGCCCGGGCACGGCCGACGTTCTTGTCGCGGCCAACCTGGTGCCCGACCTGGTGCCGCCCCGGTTCGTGGCCGAGTCGTTGCTGGACGACTTCCCCGAGGCCCACCTCGCCGCCGGCACGGGCGAGCCCGGCGACCGGCGGGTGTTGCTGGCCCGAGCTGCGGTGGCCCGCGACGTGCTGCCGGCGGGACTGACCGCCAAGGGATGGGTGGTCGACGTGGTCGAGGCCTACCGCACGGTGCCTGCGCCGCTCGACGAGCGGCGTGCGGCGGAACTGGCGGACGCGGAGATCGTGACCTTCACCTCGTCGTCGACAGTGACCAACTTCCTCGCCGCCGTCGGGCCCGCCGTGGTGCCACCGGTTGTGGCCGCCATCGGCCCGATCACGGCCGCCACCGCCCGCGACCACGGCCTCGCCGTCGACGTCGAGGCCGAGGTGCACTCGATCGACGGACTGGTCGACGCGCTGTGCGTCTGGGCGGCCGACCACCCTCCCCCCGGGGCCCCCAGGCGATGACGGCCCGCACGGAGTCCCGAGGCAATAGCGGTCGCACCCAGGTTCCCGAGGCGATGGTGATCGGGGGTCGAGCACTATTTCCTCGGGAACCCGCTGGCGATCGCTATTGCCTTAGGCCCCCACGCGCCCGGGTGGCGAGGTGAGGCTGCCCGGGGCGCTGCTGTTCGACTTCGACGGACTGATCCTCGACACAGAGACCTGCGGGTTCGAGTCCGTCGCCGAGATATTCGCCGAGCATGGCGAGACCCTCGACCTGGCCTGGTGGCACTCGGTCGTCGGAACGGCCGACCGCCCCCACTGGAGCGACGTGCTTGCCGACCGGCTCGGCCGCCCGGTCGACCGCACTGCGCTCAGCGCGCAGCGGGCGGAGCGGCGGAGGCGCGTCCTGCAGGCCCTGCCCGTCTCCGCGGGTGTGGTCGAGCTGCTCGATGCCGCCGGCGCCGCCGGGGTTCCGTCGGCCGTCGCGTCGTCGTCTCCGGCCGACTGGGTCGGGGGGCATCTCGCCCGCCTCGGCCTCCGTGACCGCTTCGAGGAGATGATCACCCGCGACGACGTCGCGGGCGACGACCACCGCACCAAGCCGGCGCCCGACCTGTTCCTCCTGGCCGCCGAGGCGCTGGGAGTCGCACCGGAGGCCTGCGTGGTGCTCGAGGATTCACCGAACGGCGTGGCGGCCGGGCGGGCGGCGGGCATGGCCGTGGTCGCGGTGCCCGGGCCGATGACGGCGACGCTCGACTTCAGCGCCGCCGACCTGGTGGTCTCGTCGCTGGACGACGTCGAATTGCCCACCCTGGGCAGCCTGCTGCCCGCAACCTGACCAGGGGGGCGACGCGGTGCGGGGGCGGCGCGTCACCGCGGTTCCGTCGTCCGTCGTCGGTTGTGCTTGACTGTCGCACGGCCGTTTGGCCCACCCAAGGAGGGCGGGTGGTCAAAGGGCCCCGAGCGCAGCGCAGCACACGACCGCGGCTGGTGACTCGGTGCTACAACCGAGTGCCGAAGGTTCGGCCATCGAGAGCCCGGGGGGCGAGTGGGCGAGTGTCACTTCTGACCGTCAACAGCGTGGGCGTGCGCTTCGGGGGCGTGGTCGCTCTCGACGAGCTGTCCTTCACCGTCGAGCCGGGCCACATCTGCGCCTTGATCGGCCCCAACGGCGCCGGCAAGACCACCCTGTTCAACGTCCTCAGCCGGTTGTACCAGCCCCAGTCGGGCACGGTGTCGTTCGACGGCCACGACCTGCTGTCGGTGCCGGCGCACAAGATCGCCAAGCTCGGCCTGGCCCGCACCTTCCAGAACGTCGCCCTGTTCCCGGCGCTCACCGTGCTCGAGAACGTCATGACCGGGGCCCACTCGCTCGGCAGGGTCGGCTTCGGCCGGTCGATGCTGCGGCTGGGGGCCGCCCGCGAGGAGCGGTCGCTGCGCGAGCGGTGCCTGGCGCTGCTCACCCGGCTCGACCTGGCCGAGCTGGCCCACCGACCGGTCGCGGGTCTGCCGTTCGGCACGCTCAAGCGCATCGAGTTCGCCCGGGCGCTCGCCACCGAGCCCCGCCTGCTCATGCTCGACGAGCCCGCCAACGGCCTCACCCACAGCGAGGTCGACGAGCTGGGAGAGACCATCCGGTCGATCCGCGACCAGTTCGACCTCACGATCCTGCTGGTGGAGCACCACATGGCAATGGTCATGGCCATCTCCGACCACATCGTGGTCCTCGACTTCGGGCGCAAGATCGCCGAGGGCCCGCCCGAGGCCATCCGCAACGACCCGCTGGTCATCGAGGCCTACCTGGGCGCTCCCGCATGAGCGAGCGTCCCGAAGGGCTTGAGAGCGAGCGAGGCCCGAGCGGCCCGCTGCGAAGCAGCATGAGCGGGGAACGATGAGCCTGCTCGAGCTGCACGACGTGTCCGGCGGCTACGGGCAGGTCCGGGTGCTCCACGACATCGATCTGTCCGTCGAGCCCGGGCACGTGGCGGTGGTGCTGGGGGCCAACGGTGCGGGCAAGACCACCACGCTGCGCGCGATCAGTGGCCTGATCTCGATCAAGGGCGACATACGCTTCGACGGCGCGTCCATCACGGGCAAGGGGCCCGAGGCCGTGTCCCAGCTCGGCATCGCCCACGTCCCCCAGGGGCGGGGCACGTTCAGCGAGCTGACGGTCGAGGACAACCTGCGCATCGGCGCCATCAACCGGCGCGACAACGACATCGAGCGCGACCTCACGCGCTGGTACGAGGTGTTCCCCCGCCTGGGCGAGCGGCGTAGGCAGGAGGCGGGCAGCATGAGCGGCGGCGAGCAGCAGATGCTGGCGTTGGCCCGGGCGATGATGTCGCGGCCCCGTCTGCTGCTCCTCGACGAGCCGTCGCTGGGCCTGGCCCCGCTCGTCACCCGCGAGCTGTTCGCCCGACTGGGCGACCTCAACCGCGACGAGGGCCTGTCCATCCTGGTGGTCGAGCAGAACGCCAACCTGGCCCTCGACATCGGCCACTGGGGCTACGTGCTCGAGACGGGCCGCATCGCGGTGCAGGGCCCGGCCACCCAGCTCCACGACGACGAGGCCGTCCGCAAGGCCTACCTGGGGTTCTGATGCAGCTGTTCATCGAGCAGGTCCTCAACGGCATCGGCAACGGCGTGGTCTACGGATCGGTCGCCCTCGCGCTGGTGCTCATCTTCCGCACGACGGGCGTGCTCAACTTCGCCCAGGGCGAGATGGCGCTGTTCTCGACCTACATCTCGTGGAAGCTCACCACCACCGGCATGCCGGTGGTGGGGGCGATCGCCATCTCGATGGCCATCGCGTTCATCGCCGGCGCCTTCATCGAGCGCTCGCTCATCCGCCCGATGGAGGGCCGCAGCGCGCTCAACGTCGTGATCATCACGCTGGGCCTGTTCCTGGGCCTCAACTCGCTGGCCCAGCTGATCTTCGGCACCGACCCGCAGGACATGCCCAGCCCGTTCCCGGCCGGCAGCGTCGGCCTGATCGGCGACGCCCGCATCCAGAAGGAGACGATCGGGCTGATCGTGGTGCTGCTGGTCGAGTGCTTCGGTCTGTGGCTGCTGCTCAACCGCACGACGCTGGGCCTCAAGCTGCGGGCGGTGGCGGCCAACCGCGACTCGGCTCGGCTGCACGGCATCAGGGCCGGGTCGATGCTCATGCTCGGGTGGGCCATGTCGGCCGCCCTCGGCGCCCTGGCCGGGTCGCTGGTGGCCTCCGAGCGCACCGGGTTCGACTCCAGCCTCATGCAGACGATCCTGGTGTACGCCCTGGCGGCGGCCGCCCTCGGCGGGTTCGACAGCATCTGGGGTGCGGTCATCTGCGGCGTGGCCGTGGGCATCGCCGACGCCCTGACCATCCAGTACGTCGACGCCCTCGACGGCATCGAGGTGGTGCTGCCCCTGGCGCTCATCCTGGTGGTGCTGGTGGTCATGCCCAACGGACTGTTCGGCAAGCGCACGGTGGAGCGAGTCTGATGACGACCGACCAAACCGGCGCGGCCGCAGAGCCGACCATCGGCGGCTCCCTCGAGGACGTCGCGATCGCCCCGGTCGGGGGGGCGCCGACGCTGTGGCCACCGGTGCCACGGCCGGTGTTCATCGCCCGCGTCATCATCGGCGTGGTGCTCGCCGCCGCGGCCCTGTACGCGCCGCTCTACTTCCAGCCGACGATGAACCGGGTCCTCTCCCAGGCGATCTACCTGGCCATCGCGGCCACGGGGCTCAACCTGCTCACCGGGTTCAACGGCCAGGTGTCGATCGGTCACGGCGCGTTCTACGGCGTGGGGGCGTTCACCTCGGCGATCCTCATGATCGACTACGGCTGGACGTTCGAGCCCACCATCGTCGTGTCCGCGCTGTTCACCGGGGTGTTCGGCCTGCTCGTCGGCCTGCCCGCCCTGCGGGTGCGGGGCCTGTACCTGGCGCTCGTCACCCTGGGCCTGGCCGTGCTGTTCCCGCGGGTGGCGCAGAAGTTCGTCGACGGCGCCGGCGGCGTGGCGCTGCTGCGCCCCCCGCAGCGAGTTCGCCTCGCTCATCGACGGGTTGGACGACGACCAGTGGGCCTACTACCTGTCGCTGGCGATCATGGTCGTGCTGTTCGTGCTGGCCTGGAACCTGGTGCGTGGTCGCACCGGCCGGGCGATGATCGCCGTGCGCGACCAGGAGATCGCGGCCACCACCGTGGGCGTCAACCTGGCCGGCACCAAGGTCGCCACGTTCACCATCAGCGCCGCCTACGCCGGTGTCGCGGGGTCGCTGTCCGTCATGGTCGACGGCCTGGCCGACGGCACCAACCCCATCCTCTACTTCCAGCGGTCCATCGAGTTCCTGGTGGCCATGACGATCGGCGGCGCCGCCACCATCCTCGGCCCGGCCGTCGGCGCCCTGGCGCTGGTGATGCTCCGGCGCAACACCGAGAACCTGATCGAGGGCAAGGAGATCCTGGCCCCGGCCCTCTACGGGGCGGCGCTCATCGCCATCGTGTTCGTGCTGCCCGAGGGGCTGGTGGGTGCCGTGCGCCGCCTGCTGGCCCGCCTCGGTCGGCGCTCGTCGGCGAAGGGAAGGCCGCCGACCCATCCCCACCCTGACGACAGCCACGACATAGGAGGGCCACATGTTGAACAGACCTAAGACCCGGGTGGCGGCCGCGCTGGTCGCGCTGGCGCTGCTCGGTTCGGCGTGCAGTTCCCGCGACGACGACGACGCCAGCACCGACGGCGGCTCGGAGTCGGCAGACGCCGGCACGTCGAGCATCAACACCGACGACTGCGTCGTCGACCCCACCACGCCCATCGAGGGCGACACGATCGAACTGGTGTCCAGCTATCCGCAGTCGGGCCTGACCGCGGCGTTCTCCGAGATCGCCCACGGCTGGAAGGCCTACTTCGACAAGGTGAACGAGGAGGGCGGCGTCGAGATCGACGGCACCAGCTACCAGATCGCCTACGAAGACCAGGACGACCAGTACAACGCGGCCGAGACGGCGTCCAACATCGACGAGATGGTGGGCGCCGAGGGCGAGGGCGCCTTCGCCGTGTTCAGCGTGGTGGGCACGGCCAACAACATCGCCATCCGCGACCAGCTCAACGAGCTGTGCGTACCCAACGTCTTCGCGGCCACGGGCTCGCCGGCGTGGGGCAACGCGGACTTCCCGTGGACGATCGGATCGACCCTGTCGCCGTACTCCCTCGAGGGGTACATGTTCGCCCAGGTGCTCGAGCAGGAGAACCCGCAGGCCCAGGTGGCGATGCTCGTGCAGGACGACGACTTCGGCGCGGCCTACGAAGAGGGCTTCCGTCAGGCGATCGAGGGCACCGACATCGAAGTCGTCGAGGTCCAGGAGTACACCACGGGCGCCAGCGAGGTCGGCACGCAGATCACCAGCTTGGCCGCCAGCGGGGCCGACGCCTTCTTCAACGGCGGCACGCTGCTGGCCTGCCCGGACGCCCTCACCCAGGCGGCCACCGCCGGGTGGGAGCCCATCACGTGGGTGTCGAGCACCTGCCTGTCCGACACGCTGATGGGCCTGGCCGGCGAGGCGGCCGATGGTGTGTGGGGCGCGGCCAACCTCAAGGACCCGCTCAATCCCGACTGGGACGACGACCCGGCGATGGTCGAGTACCTGGCGACCATCAACCAGTACCAGCCCGACGGCTTCCGTCCGACCAACGCCATCGTGGGCTACGGCTACACGCAGGCGGCGATGTTCGTCGAGGCGCTCGAGGCGGCCGAGGCGCCGACCCGTCTGGCGCTGATGGAGTCGCTCCACAACCTCGACGGCATCTCCGACGTCGGCCTGCTGCTGCCCGGCGTGTCGGTGACCACCAGCGGTGACGACGCCTACATGGGCGAGACATTGCAGCTCGCGCAGTACACGTTCGAGGGTGAGGGCGCCCGCAACCACTTCGTGCCGACCGGTGACCTGGTCGACTTCGAGGGCCAGACCACCGAGCTCACGCCCGAGGACCTCATCAACGGCTAGCCGCTCAGGCTCGAGCCGGTTCGGGAGGGGCACCGTCAGACGACGGTGCCCCTCCACGTTCCGGCACTCGATCCAGTGCATGTGTGCCGGTGCCGGTGCGGGTCGTAGCATTCGTCTTGTGAGCGAGCGTCAGCGAGCGAACCATCAGCACAGTGCGTTACCCGCCGCGCAGCGGCGCCGGCTCATCGGCGGACCGGAGGGACGCCGATGAGCTTTCCCCAGCGTCGGTTGCGGCGCCTGCGCCGCACGCCCGCCCTGCGCCGCCTGGTGGCCGAGACCCGGTTGTCGGTCGACGACCTGATCGTCCCGCTGTTCGTGCGCGAGGGCGTCGCCGAGCCGCAGGAGATCGCCTCGCTGCCCGGTGTCGTGCAGCACACCCGCGAGTCGTTGCGCAAAGAGGTGCACGAGCTGGCCCAGATGGGCGTGCCGGCCGTGATCCTGTTCGGCATCCCCGCCAGCAAAGACGCCGAGGGCTCCGGCGCGTGGGATCCGGACGGCATCGTGCAGGTCGCCCTGCGCGACCTGCGGGGCGACATGGGCGACGACCTGGTGCTCATGGCCGACCTGTGCCTGGACGAGTACACCGACCACGGGCACTGCGGCATCGTGGACGACCGGGGCAACGTCGACAACGACGCGACCATCGACCTGTACGCGCAGGTGGCCCAGGCCCAGGCCGCGGCCGGGGCCGACGTGGTCGCCCCCAGCGGCATGATGGACGGCCAGGTGGCCGCCATCCGCGACGCGCTCGACGAGGACGAGTTCAGCGAGGTCGCCATCCTGGCCTACGGCGCCAAGTACGCGTCGGCGCTGTACGGCCCGTTCCGCGACGCCGTCGACGTGACCATCGCCGGCGGAGGCGACCGCAAGGCGTACCAGCAGGACCCGCGCAACGCCCGCGAGGCACTCGAGGAGATCAGGGCCGATCTGGCCGAGGGCGCCGACATGGTGATGGTCAAGCCGGCGCTGGCCTACCTCGACGTGCTGGCCACCGCCCGGGCCGAGGTCGACGTGCCGCTGGCGGCCTACCACGTGTCGGGCGAGTACGCCATGGTCAAGGCCGCAGCCGAGCGGGGCTGGATCGACGGCCCCGCCGTCATGCTCGAGCACCTCATGGCCATCCGTCGGGCCGGCGCCGACATGATCCTCACCTACGCAGCCCGCGACGTCGTGGACCGCCTGCGCTGACGAGAACGTCGAGGGTCCCCCGCTAGGACCGCTTGTTCCAGGTGAACTCGACGACCAGCGGCGGATGGTCGCTCAGGTCCTCGCCGGTGGGCGAACGGAACCGCTCGCGTGGCATGTCGTGCGACGTCGCCGTGAGCCGCACGCCGCCGCCGCTGCGATAGGCGATCTTGTCGATCGAGCTGGTGTCGGCGCAGTCGGTGGCGGCGCATGCGTCGGTCAGCCCCGTGCGCTCGAGGAAGCCGTCCCAGATCTCGGTGTCGGCCCCGCCGGAGGCGTCGGGATGGTCGCTGTCGGTGTGCAGGTTGGTGTCGCCGCCGACGATGACGGACCGGCCGGCGCTGTGCTCGTCGATGAAGTCGGCGAGCTGGGCGAAGTCCTCGACCTGTAGGCGCTGGTCCTCGGCCGTGCCGCCGGCCTCGCCGTGCAGGGTGTAGACGTCGACCTCGGCGCCGTCGGCCAGCGTCATGGTGACCATGGCGAAGCCCTTCATGGCCAGGCAGTCGGCGGCGCCACCGTCGCTGGTGTCGAACCCGCCGAAGCATCCGGTCCACGGCACCCGGGTGTTGCCGGTGAACGGGATGCGCGACATCACGCCCTGTCCGTCGCCCACGAGCAGCGGGCGGCTCGCGGGGTCGAGCCCGACCGCCTCGGGCCCGGGGTGCTGCGGGGTCTGGAACTCGTGGGTGGCCTGGGCCCGCAGCCGCTCGTGGTAGTGGATGAAGTCGAGTGTGCCGGCGATGCCCTGCCACCAGTCGAAGTCCTCCTGCGTGAGCACGACGTCGTACTCGTTGAGCAGGGGGCTGATGAGCGGGATGTGCTCCTCGGGGTTCACCGTCGAGATCTCCTGGGGCAGCCCGGCCACGTTGTAGCTGAGCACGCTGAACTCGCCCCGGGGCCCGCCACCCCCGCCCCCGCCGCCGCCGGGCGTGGTGCACGCGGCTGCCGTGGCGATCAGCCCCGCGGCCAGCGCCGCGCCGACGATTGCCCGCCGGGCGCGTCCTGTCGTGTCCCCTCGTTCCCCCATGGGCCGCACCTTACGCCGTATGTCCGTGGGGTGCCGGTGCCGTGGTGCCGAAGCCCGGCCGTTGCGTGCGCACGTTCACGGGCCGAGCTCCTGGAAGAGCGTCACCTGCAACCCGCCCGGCGTCGAGAGCCGGGCGTTCAACGAGCGCCACGGGGTCTCGACGGGTGCCGCCAGGATGTCGGCGCCCGCGCCGGCCAGCCGTGCGGTCGCGGCGCCGGCGTCGTCGACCTCGAGCGCGACCCGGAACTTGGGGCTGGCGGCGCGCCCGACTTCGATCTCGTCGATCATCGCCACCTGCGCCGGGTTGGCGAGTTCGAGGGTGGCCCGGCCGGCCTCGAAGATGACGACGCGGGCGTCGCCCTCGCCCTCGAACGCGGCCTGTTCGGCCAGGCCGACGGCGTCGCGGTAGAACGTCACCGCCTCGTCGAAGTCGGTCGCCTCGACGACGAGGCGCAGTTGGCTCACGCCGGTGGTCAGCGTGAAGTGCATGTCCATCCACGGTTCCCAGGTGGTGCCGTCGTCGGCGCGCTCCCACACCGCATGCATCGAGCGGCGGTCGTCGGCGACGGTCAACGTCGAGCGCACGGCGCCCTCGGCCGGGGCGTCGGTGGTGCGGGCGGCGGCTGCCACGTCGGCCGCGCCGACGAAGGTCCAGACGCCTGCGGCGTCGACACTGGCCGTCATGGTGGTGATGGCGCCCGTGTGGTCGTAGGCGCGGGCGGCGAACGCGTCGGTGGCCGGATCGTGGTCGCCGATGATCTCGATCGCCCGCACGTGCTCGTCGCCGACCATCACGTCCACGTGATGGACGAGGAAGTGGCCGCCGGGCAGCCACTCATAGGTGTCGGACCCGACGACGGGGACGGGGTGGTCGCCGACGATCTGACCCTCGGTGCGCCACTGCCCGACGAGGGCGCCCAGACGCCGGGTGGCGGGTGTGGGGGTGGGCGGGGTCTCGCCGGTGTCGTCATCCATGGCGATGCTCCTTCTGTTGGCCCCGGAGCGGGGCCGGTGGTGTCGAGGTGGGCGCAGCGAGGGCACGCCGAGTCCACGGTGATCAAGCCTCTCAGGTCCGTCGGCCGGCACCGTTAGGCTCGCCCGGTGGCCACCAACGACGAGCTCTTCGCACGCGCCGAGCGCGTGATCCCGGGGGGCGTGAACAGCCCCGTGCGGGCCTTCCGGGCCGTGGGCGGCACCCCGTACTTCGTGGCCCGGGCCGCGGGCGCCCACGTGTGGGACGCCGAGGGCACCCGATACGTCGACCTCGTCCAGTCGTACGGGGCGATCATCGCCGGCCACGCCCACCCGGCCATCGTCGAGGCGGTGCAACGGGCGGCCGTCGACGGCACCAGCTACGGCGCCCCCACCGCACGCGAGGTCGAGCTGGCCGAGGAGATCTGCACCCGGGTGCCGTCCTGCCAGATGGTGCGCCTCGTGTCGAGCGGCACCGAGGCGACCATGTCGGCCATCCGGGTCGCCCGGGGCTTCACCGACCGGCCGACGGTGGTGAAGTTCGCCGGCAACTACCACGGCCACGGCGACCTCCTGCTGGCCGAGGCCGGCAGCGGACTCGCCGCGCTCGGCCTGCCCGGCTCGGCGGGCGTGACCGAGGCCGCGGTGCACGACACCGTCGTCGCCCCGTACAACCGGGTGCCTGTGCTCGACGAGCAGACCGCCTGCGTCATCGTCGAGCCGATCGCCGCCAACATGGGCCTGGTGCCGCCCGACCCCGGGTTCCTGACCGGGCTGCGCGCCGAGTGCGATCGGGTCGGGGCCCTGCTCATCTTCGACGAGGTCATCACCGGCTTCCGGGTCGCCCGCGGCGGGGCGCAGGAGCTGTTCGGCATCGCGCCCGACCTGACCACGATGGGCAAGGTGATCGGCGGCGGGTTGCCCATCGCGGCCTACGGCGGGCGGGCCGACGTGATGGGCGTGGTCGCACCGCTCGGTCCCGTGTACCAGGCGGGCACCCTGTCGGGTAACCCGCTCGCCACCGCCGCCGGCCTCGCCGTGCTCGACCTGCTCGACGCCGCCGCCTACGACACCCTGCGCGGTCAGGCCCAGGCGCTGGCCGGCATCCTGCGCGGGGCGCTCGAGTCGGCGGGCGTGGTCGCCCACGTGCCCGTGGCGTCGAGCCTGGTGGGCGTCTTCCTGGGTGACCCTGCCCCGTCCGACTACGACGGCGCCCGCGCCACCGACGAGGCCGGCTACGCCAAGCTGTTCCACGCCCTGCTCGATCGGGGAGTGGCGCTGGCGCCGGGCGCGTACGAGGTCATGTTCCCCGGACTCGCCCACACCGACGACGTGCTCGCCCAGGTCGAGGCCGCCGCCACCGAGGCCGTGGCCACGATCGGTTAGCGTCCACCGAGGGGCGTCGAGGTGGGGTTCATGGCTTGCGCCCCAGAGCGCAGTGAGCGGCAACCTCCGGCACCCCGCCTGAGGACGACGGTGTCGACTGCGGGTGCCACCGGTCGAGCGTGACGATCCCCGGCCCCACCAGCTCCCAGCCATCCAGGAAGCGAGCCACCTCCGCGCGGCTGCGCAGGATGAACGGATCGCTCATCGTCTCGTTCGCGCGGCGCATCACCTCGGCCAACTCAGGCTGCACATCGTTCGCAAGATGAGACAGCGCCAGGAAGCTGCCCGCGGGGACCGCACCCCGCAGGCGGGCGACGATCCCGCCGGGGTCGTCATCGTCCGGGATCAGGTCCAGGACGCCGACCAGGATCACCGCCACAGGCCGGGCGAAGTCCAACGTCGCCGCCGCCTCGTGCAAGATGCGGTCCGGGTCGCGCGGGTCAGCCTGGATGAAATCGGTGACCCCCTCCGGGGTGCTGCGCAACAGCTCGTGGGCATGGGCGAGGACGACGGGGTCCTTGTCGACGTGCACGATGCGGGCGTCCCGGGCCGTCTGCTGGGCGACCGCGTGTGCGTTGTCGCCGTTCGGTATGCCCGTGCCGATGTCCAAGAACTGGCGGACGCCCAGCTCACCCGCCAGCCACCCCACGGCCCGAACCAGGAACCGTCGCTGCGAGCGCGCCATCTCCCGCGCCCTCTCGATACCACCCGGCAGCGCGGCCCACCCCCGCTCGGCGGCCTCCCGGTCCACTGCGAAGTTGTCCACGCCACCCAACAAGAAATCCCAAACCCGGGCCGCGTGAGCCGAACGGGTGTCGATCTCCACCGACCACAGGTCAGGTGCCGTCGGCCCGATCACCGCCGCCGACGCCCGATCCGAAGATGCCGCGCCCTACCGCCGAGCACCGGCGGCTCCCGGCGGCGCATCAGCTCGGCCTGCCGCCACTGCGACCATGCCGACGACGTGACCCAAATCCTGTCGAAAGGCAACCACATGGACCTCGAGTTCCTGTGGAAGGACCCCGGCTCCAACGTGAACGCCTGTCCTGCGCTCTACCGCGCGGAGGGCGGCTACGTGGTCCAGGGGGTGAAGGTCGGCGACGACGCCCGGTCCCAGCTCCGCCAGCTCGCGGATGACGAGGACGCCGTGTTCGTGCCCGCCGCCGTCCTCGACCGGCTGAAGGGCTGGTGAGGGTGCTGCTCGACGACGACGGGTGGGCCGAGCAGTTCACCGGCTTCGAGCACACCGCGTTCCGCTTCGAGCAGCAGCCGGCCTACAACGTGACGTACGAGGCCGACCAGCTCGCCCGCTTCCTGGCCGGCGACCCGCAACCGCCGACCGAGGTGCCCACGTTCGTGGCCTGGCACGACCAGATCGCCCGCCAGGTGGCCGAGGGAAAGCGCATCGAGCGTGTCCGGGTGCACGACGACCCGCCGACGCCGTACCAGCGCTGGGTGCGCTGGGCCGGGTTGTGGAACATCGAGGCCGGCGAGGTCATGCGCTACCTCACCCGGCCGCGCGCCTACGAGATCGGGCTGCTGCCGGCCGCCGGCGACGAGGACTGGTGGCTGTTCGACTCGTCGCGCCTCGTGGTCATGCGCTTCGACGACGAACACCGACTGGTGGAGAGAGAGTTGGTCACCGACCCCGAACGGCTCGTGCAGGCGGGCACGTGGCGCGACCTGGGGGTCCACCACAGCGTTCCGGACGACGTCCGAGGCCGAGCCGACGTCGGGCCTTGAACCCCACGATCCGCGACTGGCTCACCCAGCCCGACGGGCTGGCCGCCCGCCTGCGGGCCCTGCGCGCCCGGGCGGGCATCAACGGCAAGGAGCTGGCCGAGCGCCTCGGCTGGCCGGCGGCGAAGGTCTCCCGCTTCGAGAACGGCGTCCGGATGCCGTCGGCCGGCGACCTGGAGGCGTGGGCGAGCGCCTGCGGCGACCCGGAGGCCGCGGACGGGCTGATCGACCTGCTCGCCGACGCCCAGTCGGTGCACCTCGACTGGAAGCGGCGGAATCGCCACGGGCTGACGTCTGTGCAGGCCAGCTACAACGAGCTGGTGGAGCGGTCGTCCGTGCACCGCTGCTTCCAGGTCGCCGTCGTGCCGGGCCTGCTCCAGGTGCCCGACTACGCCCGGCGCATGCTCAGCCAGGCGCCGGAGTTGCACGGGTTGGAGGTCGACGACCTCGACGGGGCGGTGGCGAAACGGATGGAGCGCCAGCGCTTCCTGTACGACACGAGCAAGCGCTTCGAGTTCATCGTGACCGAGGCCGTGCTGCGCTGGCGCCTGTGCCCGCCGCCCGTCATGCTCGCGCAGCTCGACCGCCTCCAGACCGCCATCGACCTCCCCAACGTCCGGTTCGGCGTGGTGCCCTTCGCCCGCCAGCTCGCCACGGTCCCGCAGACAGCGTTCGATGTGTTCGACGACGTCGCCAAGGTCGAGACGCCGCTGGGCGAGTCCACCCACACCGGCGACGAGTCGGCGTTCTACACCCGGCTGATGGCGCGCCTGTGGGCCGACGCCGTCCAGGGCGAGCAGGCCCGCCAGCGCATCATCCAGGCTGCCCACGAGCTGCGGCCATGACCGCCGGAACCCGGAGCCGGCCACGTCTCAGCGCTCATCGGCGCGGGCATCGGCGAGCAATTGGCCGAGGGTCGGACCTCCCTCGGTGGCTGGCAGCGGGGCCGCCAGGTCTGACACCCGGCGGCGGGCCGGCCGAGCGAGCCCGGCGGCAACCAGCCCGGCCAGGCGGCCGTAGGCCATCGGCACCAGGCGGGCCACGGGGCGGCCGCGGTCGGTCACATTCACGATCTCGCCGCGAGCGACGCTCGCCACGACGACGGACGCGTGCTGCTGCAACGAACGGACCTCGACGCTGCCTGCCATGTGCGTCGATGGAGCACCTTGGCGCGGGGGCACCGTAGGACCAGGTCCTACTCCAGCTCGCCCGTGGCGCCGTCGGACGGGCCCCGCATCGGTTCGAGCGTGCAGGCCCACTCGCCCGACTCCTGTCGGGGCGGCTCGTCCATGTACTCGACGCGGCAGCGGATGTCGTTGACCAGCCACCCGAGCGTGATCGCGGGCTCGAAGTCGCCGCCACCCGTCGTGTCCGGGTCGTCGGCCGTGAACGGACGGAACGTCACCAGGCCGTTGACCGCCATCGCCGCGATCAGGACCCACAGGAACGGGCGCCGGTTGCGCTCGCTGGCGCCGATCCACAGCACCAGCGCCAGCACGCAGGGGACCAGGTGGGCGGGCTTCCAGGGCATGCGCAGGAACAGCGCCTCGGTGGCCACCAGGCCCAGCACGCCGAAGCGCAGCATCGGGTCGGTGCTCCAGTTGCGCAGCGACCGCACCAGCGCAGGCGCGGCCACCACCAGCACGACGACCAGCGCCACGCCGGCGACCGCGTAGTTCTTGAGGAGGAACCGGGCGATGTTGTTGGACAGGCTCACCCAGCCGTCGGTGGCGTCGAGGAACCCCAGCGAGCGGTCGAACGACAGCCACACGGGGACGTACAGCAGCGCGGCGCCGGGCAACGCCACCGCGGTGGCGACCATCGTGCGGCGGCGGTTCTCGGGGTCCCACGCCACGGCCACCAGCAGGGCGGTGACGAGAAGCAGCGACGAGCTGCGGCTGCCGAGCGTCAGCGCGAACAGCAGGCCCGCCGGCACGGGCCGACCGCGCACGAGCGCCAGCGCGCCCCAGCTGAAGAAGGCGGACGCCCACACGAAGTCGGCGGTCTGTGTGCCCGAGATGAGCACGATCGGCGATGCGAGGAACGCCAGCGCCACCAGGTCGCCGTTGTCGTGGCCCCAGGCGCGCACGAGGCGGCTGATGCCCACGACCGTGGCCGCCAGCGCCGCTGCGGTGGCCAGGTTGACGAGCACGTGCCCGCCGATGGGGTCGAGGACGGCGACGATCGCCTCGACCACGGGCACCCCGGGGTTGCGCGAGGGCGCGTAGTCGAGGTCGCGGATGCGCTCCCCGGCGGCGAGCACGGCGCCGATGTCGAGGTCGGTGCCGTAGCCCAACCACAGGATGGGCAGCGTCGCCACCGCGGTGACGAGCAGGAGCACCCGATCGCTCAACCCCCGGGCGGTCGACGCGCCGGCGGGAGCCGACCGCCCGACGGACGGCCGGGCGCGCCGTTCGACCAGCGGAGCGGAAGCCTCGTCGGACGCGCCGACGGGAAGAGGGGCGGACGACGCCATGGCCCTGCAAAGTTACTGCGACACGTGTCACACGAATCCATTCGAGAGCCGCCTTGCGGTGCGGGCGGGCACGATCGCTGGTAGCAAGGACCCGCGTGATCCTCGACGACACCCCCGACCGACTCGGATCGCTCACCGAGGCAGCCGCGGCCGCCCTGACCGAGCTCGCCGAGACCGACGCCGTGGCCCGCACCTGGGCCGCCGACCACACCCTCTGGCGTGACGACCCCACCGAGATCGCCGATCGCCTGGGGTGGCTGAGCGTCGTACCCGACATGACGGCCCGACTCGACGACACCGCGAACCGGTGCGCCGCGCTGGCCGCCCAGGTCGACCACGTGCTGCTCGCCGGCATGGGTGGTTCGAGCCTGTTCCCCGAGGTCGTGGCGCGCAGCGGCGACCTTGCCGCGGGGTCGCCCACCCTGCACGTGCTCGACACGACCGACCCCGCAGCCATCGCCCGCCTGGGCGCCGAGCTGCCGGCCGACCGCACGTTGCACGTCGCCGCCTCCAAGTCGGGGTCGACGCTCGAGACCCGCAGCCACCTGGCGTGGGCATGGAACCGTCACCCCGACCCGGCCCGGTTCGCCGTCATCACCGACCCGGGCAGTGACCTGGCTGCGCTGGCCGCCGATCGGGGCTTCGCCGCCACGTTCGAGAACCCGCCCGACATCGGGGGGCGCTACTCCGCCCTGTCGCTGTTCGGCCTGGTGCCGGCGCTACTGGCTGGTGCGGACGTCCACGGCCTGCTGGGCTCGGCCGCCGCCATGTCCGACCGCCTGCGGGCCTCGGCCGCGGCCAACCCGGCCGCCCGGCTGGCCGCCACCGTCGCCGCCGGAGTGCGGTCGGGCCGCGACAAGCTCACGATCGTCGTCCCCGACGACCAGGCCACGTTCGGCCTGTGGCTCGAGCAGCTCCTCGCCGAGTCGACGGGCAAGGACGGCACCGGTGTCGTCCCGGTCGTCGGCGAGCCACTCGGGGCGCCCGAGGTCTACGGCGACGACCGCCTGTTCGTCGCGCTCGGCGACGACACGCACTCGGACCAGCTCGCGGCGCTGGCCCTGGCCGGGCATCCGGTGGCGGTGCTGCCCTTCGCGGGCGGCTTCGCCGACCTGGGCGCCCAGGTGCTGCTGTGGGAGCTGGCGACCGCGTTGGTCGGGGCGCTGCTCGGCATCCAGCCGTTCGACCAGCCCGACGTCGCCGCGGCCAAGGCAGCCACCGCCACCGTGCTCGACAAGGGCCCGCCGGCGCTCGAGCCCACCGCGCTCGACGACCTGCTCGCCCAGGTCGAACCGGGCGACTACCTGGCGATCCAGGCGTTCGTCGATCCCGGCAGCCCGGCGGTCGCCGCCATCGAGCGCGCCCGTGTGGAGCTGCGCAACCGCCTGCACGTGGCGACGACGGTCGGGCTCGGCCCCCGCTTCCTCCACTCGACCGGCCAGCTCCACAAGGGCGGCCCGAACACGGGCGTGTTCGTGCAGGTCGTGGGCGACGACCCCGACGACGTGCCCATCCCCGACGCGGGATACGGCTTCTCGACGCTCAAGCACGCGCAGGCCGACGGCGACCTGCTCACGCTGCGGGACCGCAAGCGACGAGCGGGGCGTGTGCGCCTCGCCGAACTGTTGGAGGAGGCCCCGTGAAGGTCGGCATGGTCGGGCTCGGCAGGATGGGCGGCAACATGGCGACCCGCATCGGCGGGGCGGGCCACGAGGTCGTGGGCTACGACGCCTTCAGCGACGCCTCGCAGGTGGGGTCTCTGGCCGAGTTGGTCGAGGGGCTCGACGCCCCCCGGGTCGTGTGGGTGATGGTGCCCTCCGGCGACCCGACCGAGGGGGTCGTCACCGAGCTGGCCGGCCTGCTGGCCGCGGGCGACATCGTCATCGACGGCGGCAACTCCAACTGGCACGACTCGGTCCGCCGGGGCGGCGAGCTGGGGGACAAGGGCATCGGGTTCATCGACGCGGGTACCAGCGGCGGCGTGTGGGGCCGCAGCGAGGGCTACTGCCTGATGGTGGGCGGCACCGACGAGCACGTGGCCGTCGCCCAGCCCCTGTTCGACGCGCTCAAGCCGCCCGAGGGCGGGTTCGTGCACGCCGGTCCCGTCGGCACCGGGCACTTCACCAAGATGGTCCACAACGGCATCGAGTACGGGCTCATGCAGGCCTACGCTGAGGGCTATGAGCTGCTGGCTCGGTCCGAGCTCGGCATCGACGTCGACGGCGCCCTCGACGCCTGGCGCCACGGCTCGGTCGTGCGCTCGTGGCTCCTGGACCTCATGGTGCTGGCGCTGCAGCAGACCCCCGACCTCGACGGCATCGCCGGCTACGCCGAGGACTCGGGCGAGGGGCGCTGGACGGTGCAGGAGGCGATCGAGCGGGGCGTGGCCACGCCGGTCATCAGCGCCGCGCTGTTCGCCCGGTTCGTGTCGCAGCACGACGACTCGATCGCCATGAAGGCCATCGCCGCGCTGCGCAACCAGTTCGGCGGCCACGCCGTGTTACCCGAGACAGAGACGGCCGAGGGCGACCAGCCCGGCGAGCCGCCCGGCGGCGACCAACAACTCGTGGCCCCGACGGGGGACGGCACATGACCCGACATCCCACGCTCAGAGGTCGAGCGCATGCGAGACCGGGGCCCGAGCGGCCCGGAGCGAAGCGACGAGAGCGGGGAGCAACGCGACCGATCGGTGAGAGGACGTGAGCATGAGCACCCGAGCGCACAGCGATGCCCTGGTGCTGTTCGGCGCCACCGGCGACCTGGCGCGCAAGAAGATCTTCCCCGCGGTGTACGAGATGGAGCGCAACGGCCGGTGCGGGATGCCCGTCATCGGCGTGGCCTCCCGCGAGTGGTCCGACGACATGTTGCGGGAGCGGGCGCACGAGTCGATCACCGAGCAGTCCGGCGGCGACGTCGACGACGCCGCCTGGAAGAGCCTGGCCGAGCGGATCAGCTACGTCAGCGGCGACTACCGCGAGACATCGACGTTCGAGACGCTGGCGGCCAAGCTCGCGGGGGTCGAGCGACCGCTGTTCTACCTGGCCATCCCGCCCGCCATGTTCGAAGACGTGGTGCAGGGCCTCGCCGCGGCTGACCTGACGGGCGAGGGCTCGCGGGTGGTGGTCGAGAAGCCGTTCGGCCGCGACCAGGCGTCGGCCGCCGAGCTGAACGAGGTGCTGCACCGGGTCTTCCCCGAGGAGGCGATCTTCCGCATCGACCACTTCCTCGGCAAGGAGTCGGTCGAGGACCTGCTCATCTTCCGCTTCGCCAACTCGATGCTCGAGCCGTTGTGGAACCGCAACTACGTGTCGAGCGTGCAGCTCACCATGGCCGAGTCGTTCGGCGTCGAGGGGCGGGGCAAGTTCTACGAGTCGGTCGGCGCGCTGCGCGACGTCGGCGAGAACCACCTGCTCCAGTGCGTCGCCCTGCTCGCCATGGAGCCGCCGGTCTCGGCCGACGAGAACGCCCTGAGCGACGAGAAGGTGCGGCTCTGGCGCCAGATACGCGCCCTCGACCCCGCCAAGGTCGTCCGCGGGCAGTACCGGGGCTACACCGACGAGCCGGGTGTCGAAGGCGGCAGCGACGTCGAGACGTTCGTCGCCTTCCAGCTCGAGATCGAGTCGTGGCGCTGGGCCGGCGTGCCCTGGCTGGTGCGCACGGGCAAGAACATGCCGGTGTCCGCGACCGAGGCCGTCGTCACGTTCGCCGCGCCGCCGCGCCTGCTGTTCGCCAAGTCGGGATCGGCCCGCCCCCAGCCCAACCGGTTGCGCTTCCGCCTGGGCCGCGACGACGGCGTGACGCTGCAGATGCAGACCAAGATGCCGGGCGACGACCTGGTCAGCCGGCCCGTGGACCTCGAGGTCTCCTACAACACGCTGTTCCCGCACCGGCAGGAGGCCTACCAGCGCCTGCTCGAGGACGCGATCGAGGGCGACCACCGCCGCTTCGGCCGGGCCGACGGCGTCGAGGAGCAGTGGCGCATCGTCGACACGGTGCTGCGAAAGCCGCACGCGGTCGAGCTCTACCGCAAGGGCACCTGGGGCCCATCGGGCGCCGACGCGCTGGCCTCGGCGTCGGGCGGCTGGGTCGAGCCTCTCGCGGACGGCTGATACGGCTCTCGACTCGCACCGGCGGCTGCGGTCGACAACGATGGCTCCGTGCTCGCTGCCATCCCCTATACCACCTTCCCCACCATCGAGCTGGGGCCGCTGAACCTGCGGACCTTCGGGCTCATGGTGGCCCTCGGCGTGCTGCTCGGCGCATGGATCGCCGCGGCCTACGCCGAGCGCTTCGGGGTCTCCCGTGACGAGACGTACCGCGTCGCCACCTGGATGGTGCTCGCCGGCATCATCGGCTCGCGCCTGACCTGGGCGGCCACCCACACCGACCAGATCGACAGCCCGATCGACGTGATCGCCATCTGGGAGGGGGGCATCCAGTTCTCGGGCGGGTTCATCTGCGCCCTCCTCGTGGGCCTGCCCTTCTTCAAGCGGTGGCGCAAGGTGCTGCGCTGGCGGGTCCTCGACGGCTACGCGCTGGGCCTCAGCCTCGGCCTCGCCATCGGGCGCATCGGCTGCTACTCGGTGGGCGAGCACTTCGGTCGCACCACCGACTTCTTCCTCGCCACCCGCTACGACGGGGGCGACGTCCGCGAGCCCACGCTGGGCGACGTGCCCCTGGTGCCCGGCACGACCTTCCACAACACGTCGCTGTACGAGTTCATCTACATGATGGTGCTGTTCGCCGGGCTGGGCGCCCTGGTGCTGGCCACACGTCGGCGCGGGCGCGAGGTCACGCCCGGCACCCTCGTCGGCGTCTTCGTCCTGTACTACGGGGTGCTGCGGTTCATCAGCGATTCGTTCCGTGTGAACGACGAGCGGGTCGCGGGCCTGACGGGGGCCCAGTGGATGTGCCTGGTCATGATTCCGGCCGGCATCTGGATCCTGTGGAAGGTGCGCCCCAAGCTGGCGGTCCTGGCGGCGGCCGAGGCAGCCGAGGCAGCCGACGGTGCCGACGCGGACGGCGAGGTCCCCGACGAGCTCGAGGCCGATGCGGATGCCGAGGCGACAGCCGATGACACGGTCAGCGCCGATGCCGATGCGGACGATGCCGCCGACGCCGACGCCGACGCCGACGCCGACGCGGAGCCGGCGGCCGACGCCGAGCCGTCCTCCGAGGGCACCGGCGACGACGAAGGGGCTACGGTCCCGCACGCGGAGGGGTGAGCCTCCCGCGCTGGACGAAGGGCCCAGAGACCATGGACCAGGAACTGCAGTCGACCCGGCGCCGCTGGTGGATGCTCGCCGCCGCGCTCGTCGCCGTCACGCTCGTGACCGCCACGGCGGCCTGCGGCGACGACGACGACGACTCGTCGTCCGACACCACGGCCGCGGACGAGTCGTCCGACGGCGGGGGCACGGGCGCCGCCGACGCCACGCTCGACGTCACCGAGTTCCAGTACACCGACGTCACCGTCCCTGCCGGTGGCACGCTCGAGGTCGTGAACACGTCGGGCGGGGCGCACACCTTCACTGCCGACGACGGCGCCTTCGACGACGAGCTCGGCGACGGCCAGACGATCACGGTCGACGTGCCCACCGAGCCCGGCGAGTACCCGTACCACTGCGAGATCCACCCCTCGATGGTGGCCACGCTCACCGCAGAGTGACGCCCGCGGTCACACGGGCGCCGGGTCCGGCACCGTCACACGGGCGCCGGGTCCGGCACCATCACACGGGCGCCGGGTCCGGCACCATCACACGGGCGCCGGGTCCGGCACCATCACACGGGCGCCGGGTCCGGCACCATGCGAGCGATGCGGGCCACCGAGCGGTAGGCGGCCTCGGCCGGGCCCAGCTCGTCGTCGCGCAGCAGGTTGGCCATGATGCGCAGCACCCACTCCATGAGCGACTGCGAACGCATGCCCACCCGGGTGAGCTCGCGCATGAGCACCGGCTGGCCGATGATCTTGGCGAAGTTGCGAGCCACCTTGAAGTACAGGCCGTACTCGTCGTCGAGCACGGCCGTGTAACGGGCCAGCGGCGACGCCGTGCCCGTCATGATCGCCTCGTCGATGAGGTCCGCCGCCATGCGGGCGGTCTCGTAGGCGTAGTCGATGCCCTCGCCGTTGAACGGGTTGATCGACCCGGCCGCGTCGCCCACGAGCAGCCAGTTGGGGCCCACCTTGGGGTTGACCGAGCCGGCCATGGGTAGCCGGCCGCCGGTGGGCGGGGCCAGCATCGCGTCGGGGTCGATGCCCCACCGCTGGGGGGCGGTGGCGGCCCACTCGGTCATGAGGTGGGTGGTGTTGACGTCCTTGTAGCCCTTGAACGTCGACAGCAGGCCGATGCCCACGTTGATGGTGCCGTCGCCCAGGGGGAAGATCCAGCCGTAGCCGGGCATGCTCGCCCCGTCGCGGTCGTGCACGTCGAGGCACGACTCGATCCACGGGTCGGCCGAGATCGGGCTCTCGAAGTAGCCCCGGATGGCGATGCCCTGGGGGTAGGACTTGTTGCGGGCGGCGCCCAGCGCCCGGCCGAAGCGCGACAGCGAGCCGTCGGCCACGATGACGTACCGGGCGCGGATCTCGCGGCTCTCGCCGGACACCTTGTCCTTGACGACTGCGCCGGTCACCAGGCCGTCGCGCAGCAGGGGCCGCACCGCCTCGGTCGACGCCAGCACCGTGGCACCCGCGCCGGCCGCGTGGTCGGCCACCATCTGGTCGAGGTCACGGCGCCGCACCACGTAGCCGTAGTTCGGGAACACCGGGTGCTCGGGCCAGGGCAGCTCGAGGGTGATGCCATGGGCCACGGCCCGCAGGCCGTCGTGGCGGTGGTGGTGCGCGGCGATGGCGGGCTCGAGCCCCATCTCGCGCAGCTGGTGCACCGCCCGAGGAGTCAGGCCGTCGCCGCAGGTCTTGTCGCGGGGGAACGCCTTGCGTTCGAGGACGCAGACGTCGTGGCCGGCCTTGGCCAGCCAGAAGCCGGCGGCGCTGCCCGCGGGGCCGCCGCCGATGACGAGGACGTCGTGCCGGTCGGTGGCCATGACCTCTGAGCCTACGTGCGAGGCCCGACGGTGCGTCAGCCGCCCAGGGCTTCTTCCGTCACACCGTCCGCCTCGGAGAGCGGGCCCAGTCCGGCCTCGGCCAGGGGGATCTCGCCGCGGGCGACGGCCCACAGGTCGGCGTAGTCGGGGTTGGCCTCGGTGACGTCCTCGCCGCCGAGCTCTCGCTCGTGGAGGACGACCTGGGCGATCTCCTGGTCGGTGAGCGTGGCCCAGCCGGGCATGGTGCCGCCCCCGCCGACCGGCTGCTCGTTGGCCGCCGTAGGTCGCGGCCGGCCACGCGTCGGTGCCGATGCGCACCCAGGCCGCGTGGTCGCGCCAGTCGGGCCAGGTCTCGACGACGGCACCGTCGGTGAAGCCGGGGGCGGAGACGCCACCGCCGGAGCCGCCGTGGCACGAGGCGCAGTTGCCGCTGTACACCTCGGCGCCCAGCACCAGCGGGTCGTCCTCGCCGGCGGGCGGCGGCTCGAGGGTGCGGACGTACACGTAGCCCCACAGGGGGAGTGCCGCCAGCGCCGTCATGGCCCAGTAGGGGACGCGCTTGCGCCGCTTGGCCGCCTGGATGTAGGCGGGCTCCGGTGCGGGCGGCTCGGGCGCGGCCTCTTCGACGGCGGATGAGGGCGCGGGCGCGGGGGTGGCGGCCGCCGCGGCCGGGACCGGCGCCTCGTCGGACGCACCGGCGCCGCCTTCGGCCGGCGCGCCCTCGGGCGCGTCGCCGCCCAGGCCCATGGCGGCACGTCGCTCGCGGGAGCGCTTGAGAAGGTGCTCGGGGATTTCGGTCAACGCAGCCTCCGGTAGGGACTCCGGTCGGCCACTCTATGCACCGCGCCGCGGCCATCACCAAGCCCACGCGCGTGCCCCGGCCTGCCCCGCTTCACCGGTCGATGCGAATGTGAATGGCTCGGAAGCCCCGTGCTAAACCTGCCGAGGTCGCCGGCCTCCGCCGGTCGGTACACTTCAATGTGAGCGATTTCACGAGGAGTCGCTGAGTCCCTTGGTCGCCTTCATCTGCACAATCCTGGTCGGCGTCGGCGGCATCGTCGGCGTGCTGCTGTTCGCCAAGCGGCGTCCCGTCGGCGCGCCCCTGTCGTGGGGCGAGGCGATGGCAGGGGCGTTCGTCGCCATGTTCCTGTTCCTCTGGTGGTACGGCGTCATCCCGCACCAGTGGCTCACCTGGGCCGACGGCGAGCTCGGCTGGCGTACCGACAAGCTCCTGCTGGAGCCCACGGGCAACCAGCCGCTCACGGTCAGCTACCAGGTCATCCGCGACCTCATCGCCGTCGTCATCTACGGGGTCGGCCTCGGGCTGCACATCATGCTGTGGGCCAGGTGGAACGACCGCGCCAAGCAGAAGCCGGCCGAGATCCCGGCCTCGCGCTACGGCCGTCCCCTGGTGCGGAAGGGGTAGCGCAGGTGGCCAAGACCGATGCCAACCCGCCGATGCCCGAGTTCCGCGACGACTACGTGCTGCAACAGGTCGACGCCGCCTGGCTGTCCAAGGCCGTCAAGCCCAAGCAGTTCATCCACATCGACCAGTCCGAGTGCATCATGTGCGAGGGCTGCGTCGACATCTGCCCGTGGAAGTGCATCCACATGGTGTCGCCCACGGCCATCGACGAGGCGCTCGGCGTCGACCAACCGGGCATCGACCCGTCGGACCACGTGATCTTCACCATCGACGACGACGTGTGCACCCGCTGCGCGCTGTGCGTCGACCGGTGCCCCACCGGCGTCATCATCATGGGCAAGGTGGGCGACCCGGTTGCCACGGGCGACGCCCACCAGCGCACCAACGCCCACGGCTACGGCTACGGGATGCGCCTCGGATGACCACCGCCACCCGCCAGTTGACCGCGACCCCCACCGGCCCGTTCACGGCCCAGGGCGACTGAGGAGAGCCTCGTGGCCAAGACGATGGAATCGAAGCCCCCGCTGAAGGACCGGGCCCAGGCCGCGCTCAAGGGCCTGCCCGACCAGGTGCAGGGCTCCCAGGCCTGGAACTCGATCTTCCGGCCGGGGTCGATCTTCCGCAAGGGCTACAACGACAGCCCCCGCAACCGGTCCTACGTGATCATGAACAGCGTCCTCTACCACCTGCACCCGGTGAAGGTGAAGAGGCACGCGGTCAAGGTCAGCTACACCCTGTGCCTGGGTGGGCTGAGCTTCTTCCTGTTCATCCTGCTCACGGTCACCGGCATCTTCCTGATGTTCTTCTACCGGCCCACCGCGGCCCAGGCGTGGGACGACATCTACACGCTGCAGACGTCGGTCACCTTCGGCCTGCTCGTGCGGAACATGCACAGATGGGCGGCGCACCTGATGGTGATCTCCGTCTTCCTGCACATGGCGCGGGTCTTCTACCACGGCGCCTACAAGCCGCCCCGCGAGTTCAACTGGGTCATCGGCGTGCTGCTGCTCACGCTGACCCTGCTGCTCAGCTTCACCGGCTACCTGCTGCCGTGGGACCAGCTGGCCCTGTGGGCGGTCACGGTGGGCACCAACATGGTGGGCTACACGCCCGTCTTCGGCAACCAGGTGCGGTTCGTGCTGCTGGGCGGCTCCGAGATCGGCACCGACACGTTGTTGCGCTGGTACGTGCTGCACGTCCTGTTCCTACCGTTCGTCCTCGTGATCTTCTTGGCCGTCCACTTCTGGCGTGTCCGCAAGGACGGCGGCATCTCCGGGCCGCTCTGAGCCGAGGCACACACATGACCGAGATCCCCGAACACCTGCGCAAGCGAGCAGAAGAGGCCCGCAAGAAGGCCGCCGCCGCCAAGGCGGGCAGCGACGCCCCGGCCGCGGCCGCGGGCACCCCCGGCGACGGCGAGCCCAAGAGCGAGGCCGCCAGCCGCATCCCCGCCCACCTGCTCGAGCGGTCGAAGGCCGCCAAGGCCAAGTCCGCGGGCGGCGACGCCGGCGGGGGCGGCACGGCCACCGCGGTGGCCACTGCGCCCGCACCTGCCGCCGCGGCTGCGGGTGCCGCGCCGCTGGTCACCGGCCCGGGCGGCCACACGCAGCGCCTGCTGACGGTGGTCAAGTCCGGCTCGATCCAGGACGTCAAGGCCGTCCCGCAGGACAAGGTGCACGTGTGGCCCCACCTGCTCGGCATCGAGTTCGTCGCCGCGTTGGCCTGCACTGCGTTCGTGCTGATCTTCTCGGTGTTCGTCAACGCCCCGCTGCTCGAGCTGGCCAACCCCAACCAGACGCCGAACCCCTCCAAGGCCCCGTGGTACTTCCTGGGCCTGCAGGAGCTCCTGACGATGTTCCACCCCATGGTGGCGGGCATGCTCCTGCCGACCATGGGTCTCGTCGGCCTGATCCTGGCGCCCTACACAGACCGCAACCCGTCGAACAAGCCCGAGGACCGCAAGTTCGCCATCTCGCTCTTCACGATCTTCCTCATGTCGTGGGCGGTGCTGGTGCTCATCGGTTCGTTCTTCCGGGGCCCGGGGCAGAACTTCGTGTTCCCCTGGGACGTCGGCCTGTTCTTCGAGCTGTGATCGGGAGGCCCCAATGAGCGAGCGCAGCGAGCGAACCATGAACACAGTGTCCTTGTCGCCGCGGAGCGGCGATGGGCTCGTCGGCGCGGCCCGGAGGGACGCCCGATGAGTCCCACAACGATCATCGCCATCGCCGTTCCGGTCCTCGTGATACTGGCCGGCGTCCTGCTGTTCGCCTCGGCCCGGCGCCGCGACACCGGCTCGGCCGAGGGCGTGATGAGCAGCGAGACGACCCGGCGCGACCGCGGTCCCGTCGAGCTGTCGGAGGAGGGCCGGTCGGTCACCGGGCGCGAGGTCGAGCGGGCCGCCGTGCTCGCCCGCCGCGAGTCGGCCGCTCCGGTCAAGGTGGCCGAGCCGCCCGTCGCCTGGGTGCCGCCCGACGACGAGACGCTGGGCGTCACCCGCCGCCAGTTCTTCAACCGGTCGATCGTCATCTCGTTCGCCCTGGGCCTGTCGGGCTTCGGCGCCGGCGTGCTGGCGTTCCTGTGGCCCAGCGGTGCCGGTGGCTTCGGCTCCAAGATCAATGTCGGCAAGATCTCCGACATCAAGACGGCCATCGCAGGATGGCGACGGGTTCGCGTACTACCCCGAGGGCCGCATGTGGATCACCGAGTACCCCAGCTCGGCGCTCGACAAGGCCAAGGCCGTCTACTCGCCGCCCGAGCTGATCGGCATGGAGGCGGGCCTCATCGCCCTGTGGCAGAAGTGCCCGCACCTGGGCTGCCGGGTGCCGGAGTGCGCCACCTCGCAGTGGTTCGAGTGCGGCTGCCACGGCTCGCAGTACAACCGGGTCGGCGAGAAGAAGGGCGGCCCGGCCCCCCGGGGCATGGACCGCTTCGCCATGGAGGTGAGCGGCGATCAATTCACCGTCGACACCGGCACGGTCATCGAAGGCCCGCCGATCGGCACCAACACCACCGGCCAAGAGGCCGAGGGCCCCCACTGCGTCTCTGGAGGCGGCGGCCACTGATGAGCGCCCTGTCCACCTTCCCGACCGTGCTGGCTGCCAGCACGGTCACCACCGTCGGCGCCACGATCGTGGTGCTGCTCGTGCTCGGCCTGCTGGTCTACGTGTGGGTCAACCTGCGCGAGGGCCGGGCCGAGATCGGCTCCGAGATCGAGCTCGCCCCCAACCGCAAGCCCTACTACGACGACGACGTTCTCGAGACCACCGTCCTGAACCGCACGCTGCGGTGGGCGCTGGTGCTGCTGGTGATCATCGCCGTGGCGCTGCCGCTGTACTGGCTCGCCGAGCCGAGCCGGATGTCCGGGGCGGAGGAGAACTTCCTGACGACCTTCGAGCACCGCGGCGAGGAGCTGTACGTCGAGGGCTCGCAGTGCCAGAACTGCCACGGCCCCGAGGGCACGGGCGGCCAGGCGCCGTACACCATCACCGACGCCGACGGTGAGTTCGTGGCCACGGTCAACTGGCGGGCCCCGGCGCTCGACACGGTGCTGCTGCGCTTCTCGCGTGAAGAGGTCGAGTACATCATCAACTACGGCCGGCCGTTCTCGCCCATGCCGGGCTGGGGCGCCGAGGTCAACAAGGGCCCGCTCAGCCCCCAGCAGGTCTCCAACATCGTCGACTACCTGGCGTCGATCCAGCTCACGCCGGAGGAGGCGCAGCGCCAGGCCGAGGTGGCGCTGGCCACGGACCTGGGGCTCATCGCCGAGGACGCCACCGACGACGACGTCGAGGCGGCGCTCGACGAGATCGACTACGACGACCCAGCCACCGGCGAGGCGCTGTTCAACCTCGAGACGGCGGGCGGCGCCTACGCCTGCGCCCGCTGCCACACGCGGGGCTGGTCGATCATCCAGGAGGGCGAGGATGCCGTCAGCCCGCCCGACGCCGACCTGAGTGATTTCGCGGGCTTCCCCGACGGCAGCGGCGCATTCGGCCCCAACCTGACCGGCGGCCTGATCCCCCGCCAGTTCGCAACCTACGACGAGCTGGTGGCGTTCATCACCACCGGCAGCACCAACGGCGAGCCGTACGGCAACAACGGCATCGGCAGCGGCCGCATGCCCGGCTTCGGCGACAACCCCAACACAGAAGAGGTCGAGGGCGACGGCATGATGACGCCCGAGATGCTGGCGGCGATCGCCCGCTACGAGGCCTCCCTGCCCGCCTCGCAGACCCCCAACCCGCCCTCGGCGCCGTCGGTGGCCGAGCTCACCGCAGAAGACGCGGAGGGCTGAGCGATGACGACCCTCGTCCCCACCCTGGCCGGCATCTCGTGGACCCCCGAGATCCGCGGCATCCTCGCGGTGCTCGTGGGTGTCGTGGTCCTGATGGGCTCCGTCTACCTGCTGCTCGCCACCAACCTCGCCCACCGGCTCGGCTTCCTGCTGGCCCTCACCGCCGTCTTCGGCTGGCTGACCATCCACGCCATGGTGTGGCTGATCTACCCGCCGGGCACCGGCCCCGCCGGTCGGGGCCCGTCGTGGGAGGTCGAGCACATCGTGTACGGCGACCTGTCCGAGTCAACGCTCGACGAGGCGCACGACGTCGACACCTCGACGCTGCCCCCGGCGGTCGACGTCAACGAGCTGACGCCGGAAGAGGTCGAGGCGCTCAGCGAGGAGCACGCGGACGAGCTCAACGAGTGGTCGCTGCTCGACGCCTCCGACGCGGCGCGGGGCGAGGCGCAGACGGCAGTCGATGCCGTGCTCGCCGAGGGTACGGTCCCGGGCCTCGAGGATCCGGCGACGCGGGTCTTCACCTACACGTTCGAGACCGGTGGCAAGCCCCAGCGCGAGAGCGACAGCGTGGTCGACCGGGTCACCAACCGCATCGGCAACACCCTGCGCCTGACCCACCCGCCGCACTACGCGATCGTGCAGCTGCAGCCAGCGGTCGAGCCGGGTGAACCGGTGCCCGGCGAGCCGCCCCCCGTTCCCGAGGCCGACGCGGAAGCCCAGACCATCTCCGCCGTGCTCGTGCGCGACATCGGCGAGCGTCGTCTGCCCGCCACACTCATCGTCGCGGGTTCGGGGCTGATCTTCGGGCTGTTGTGCGTCATGCTTCACCAGCGGGACCGCCGCGTGGCCGAGCACCGCTCGGCGCCGGTTCCCGCGACCACCGGAGGTTGACGACATGGGCCAGTACCTTCCCGTCGTGACGATGGCGGTGCTCGCGACCCTGTTCGCGGCGATCAGCCTGTTCGCGTCGAGGCTGCTGGCCCCCCGTCGCTCGACCACCGCCAAGCGGGCCCCGTACGAGTCGGGCATCCTGCCGGCGCGCGACACCCCCGAGCGCTTCCCGGTGCGCTTCTACCTGGTGGCGATGATCTTCGTGGTCTTCGACATCGAGATCATCTTCCTGTACCCCTGGGCGGTGCTCTACCGCGACCTGGGCGTGTTCGGCCTGGTCGAGATCCTGGTGTTCGCCATGGTCGTCTTCGTCAGCTTCGTGTACCTCATCAGCAACGGCGCCCTCGACTGGGGCCCGCTCCACCGGGCCCCCCGGCAGTCGCCCCTGGCCTCCGACGAGCGCACGAGCGAGACCACGATCCGCCGCGTCGGGCTCGAGGGCCGTCGCGATCTCCCCGAGAGCCGTGAAGAGGTGGGCGTCTGATGGGTTGGGACATCTCCGAGGGCCTCGAGGGCATCGACCACAACTTCCTCACCGGCAAGGTCGAGAGCCTCGTCCAGTGGTCCCGTGCCAAGTCCACCTGGGGCGTGACGTTCGGCCTGGCCTGCTGCGCCCTCGAGATGATGGGCGCCGGCGCCGCGCACTACGACCTGGCCCGCTTCGGCATGGAGGTGTTCCGGGCCTCGCCCCGCCAGGCCGACGTCATGATCGTGGCCGGTCGCGTGTCGCAGAAGATGGCGCCCGTGCTGCGCCAGATCCACGACCAGATGATGGAGCCCAAGTGGGTCATCTCGATGGGTGTGTGTGCCAGCTCTGGGGGCATGTTCAACAACTACGCGCTGGTGCAGGGCGTCGACCAGATCGTGCCCGTCGACGTGTACGCACCCGGCTGCCCGCCGGGCCCGCAGACGCTCATCCACGCCATCGAGACGCTGCGCGACAACATCCAGTCCGGTGAGCTGCTGCGCCGGCGCCAGCAGAACGGCGGCGGTGCCGGCGTGCACATCGAGCAGCGCGACGGCATCGCCGAGCCGGCGACCGCCTCGTCCGCGGGGGGTCGCTGACCGTGGCCGAGCCCACCGCGGGCGCCGACGCCCCAGGCGCCGACGACGACGTCGAGGCCGAGGCCGAGGCCCCGCCCGAACCCGAGACCCGCCTCGGGGCGCCGGTGACCTACAGCCCCCGCCGGAGCGGCGGAGGGAGCGGAAGGCATGTTCAGCAGGTGTTGCACCCCCGCCGCGACGAGCTGGTCGACCTGGTGCGCACGCTGCGCGACGACGAGGGCTTCCGCGTCTGCGTCGACCTCACGGCCGTCGACTACGTCGCCTACGAAGCCCACCGCGACCTGCCCCAGGGCGTGACCGGCGAGCGGTTCGAGGTGGTGGTGGGGCTGCTGTCCCACGCCTCCCGCGAGCGTCTGCGCGTGCGGGTCCAGGTGCCGGCCGACGATCCCACCTGCCCGTCGCTGTTCGACGTGCACCCGGGCACCGAGGCGCTCGAGCGCGAGGTCTTCGACATGTTCGGCATCACCTTCTCCGGCCACCCCGACATGACGCGCATCCTCATGCCCGAGGAGTGGGAGGGCTACCCGCTGCGCAAGGACAACCCGGTCGGGCGCCATCCCCGTCCAGTTCAAGGGCGTCCAGGACGCCCGGTGAGGCGGTTCCTGTTCCCATGACTGCCACCGATCTCTCACGCACCGCCGAGGGCCCGCAGGAGATGGGGCCCCGCAAGGGCGCCACCGCCGACGAGCTGCTCCGCGAGCTCGGCTCGGTGCTTCGCCTGTCCGAGGCCGACGCTGCCGCCCTGGCCGACGAGCAGCCAGAGGCCGACGAGCAGACGATGATCCTCAACATGGGCCCCCAGCACCCGTCGACCCACGGCGTGCTGCGGCTCATGCTCGAGCTCGAGGGCGAGACGGTGCTGCGCACCAAGCCCATCGTCGGCTACCTGCACACCGGGATGGAGAAGACGGGCGAGACCCTCACCTACCTCCAGGGCCCCACCAACGTCACCCGCATGGACTACGCGGCGCCGCTCTTCAACGAGCTGGTGTTCTCGCTGGCGACCGAGACGCTGCTGGGCATCGAGGACGACATCCCCGAACGCGCCCAGTGGATCCGCATGCTGCTGTGCGAGCTGAACCGCATGTCGTCGCACCTGCTGTTCCTCGCCACCAACGGTCTCGACCTGGCCGCCGTGTCGATGATGCTCTACGGCTGGCGCGAGCGCGAAGAGACGCTGCGGCTGCTCGAGATGATCACGGGCCTGCGGATGAACCACAACTTCATCCGGCCCGGCGGCGTCGCCGCCGACCTGCCGGATGGCTGGCGTGACGCCACGCTGCGCGTCCTCGACCTGGTCGAGCCCCGGCTCGGGGAGTACGAGGTGCTCATGAGCGGGCAGCCGATCTGGCGCGAGCGGCTGCAGGGCGTGGGTGTCATCACCGCGGACGAGGCCATCGCGCTGGGTGCCACCGGGCCCATCCTGCGCTCGACCGGCGTCCCGTGGGACCTGCGCAGGGGCGAGCCGTACCTGTTCTACGACCAGGTCGACTTCGATGTGGTGGTCGGCAGCTACGGCGACTGCTTCGACCGCTACTCGATCCGCCTCAACGAGGTGCGCGAGTCGATGGCCATCGTGCGCCAGATCCTCGACAAACTGCCGGCCGGCGACTACCGCATCCAGGACCGCAAGGTCACCCCGCCGCCCCGCGCCCGCATCGACGAGTCGATGGAGGCGCTCATCCACCACTTCAAGATCTTCACCGAGGGGTTCAAGGTGCCCGAGGGCGAGGTCTACCGGGCGATCGAGAGCCCCCGCGGCGAGCTGGGCTGCTACATGGTGGCCGACGGCACCGGCAAGCCCTACCGCATGCACATCCGGGGCCCGTCGTTCGTCAACATGCAGTCGATGCCCCACATGCTGCGTGGCGGCCTGATCGCCGACGCGGTCGCCGTCATCTCGTCGGTCGACCCCATCATGGGCGAGGTCGACAGATAATGGCGCGCTTCACGACCGAGAACGCCGCCATCGCCGACGAGGTCATCGCCCGGTACCCGGTGCGCAAGTCGGCCCTCATCCCACTGCTGCACCTGGCGCAGGAGCAGGACGGCCACGTCACCGACGACGCGATGATCCACATCGCCGAGCTGCTCGGCGTCACGCCGGCCGAGGTGCTGGGCACGGCGTCGTTCTACGAGATGTTCAAGCGCGAGCCCGTGGGCGACTACGTCGTCAACGTGTGCACCAACATCTCATGCCTGCTGCTCGGCGGCGAGGAGCTGCTGCACCACCTGGAGCGCCGGTTGGGCATCAAGGCGGGCAGCACCACGGCCGACGGCAAGTTCACGCTCGAGGACGTCGAGTGCATCGCCGCGTGCACCGAGGCCCCGTGCCTGCAGGTCAACTACCGCTACTTCCACAAGATCAGCCACGACGAGGTCGACGTGCTCATCGACGACCTGCGGGCCGGCAAGCGGGCCCACGACGTGCCCCGCCACGGCACGCTCAGCCGGGTGCGCCAGCAGCTCCCCGACACCCGCGCCGGGGTGGCCCCGCCCGACCGCAACGTCGAGCCTGCCTGGCTGGCCAGGAACAACGAGACGACGGAGTCGAGCTCGTGACGGATGTCGACACGACCGCCGGGCGCGAGATCCCGCGCATCGTCAGCTCGCGCTGGGACCGGGCCGACGGGTTCACGCTCGAGCGCTACCGCGAGACCGGTGGCTACGAGGCCCTGCGCACGGCCATCACGACCATGACGCCGGCCGAGGTGGCCGAGCACGTCAAGGCGGCCAGCCTGCTGGGCCGGGGTGGCGCCGGCTTCCCCGCCGGGGTCAAGTGGGGCTTCTGCCCGCCGGGCGTGTTCCCCCGGTACGTGGTGGTCAACGGCGACGAGTCCGAGCCGGGCACGTACAAGGACCGCATCCTCATGGAGCGCGACCCCCACCAGCTCATCGAGGGCACGCTGCTGGCCTGCTACGGCATCGGCGCCAGCCAGGCCTTCCTCTACGTGCGGGGCGAGATGGCGCTGGCCCAGGAGCGGCTGGCGGAGGCGCTCAACGACGCCTACGAGGCCGGCTACATCGGCCACCGCATCCTCGGCACCGACTTCTCGGTCGACGTGATCCTGCACTGGGGCGCCGGCGCCTACATCGTGGGCGAGGAGACGGCGCTCATCGAGTCGCTCGAGGGCAACCGGGGCCTGCCCCGCCTGAAGCCGCCGTACTTCCCCGCGGCCAAGGGCCTGTACATGCAGCCCACGGTCGTCAACAACGTCGAGACGCTGTCGAACCTGCCCTGGATCGTCGCCAACGGGGGCGCGGCGTTCACCGACCTGGGCGCCGAGAACTCGAGGGGCACACGGCTGTTCGCCGTGTCCGGCCACGTGCGCAACCCGGGAGTGTTCGAGGTCGAGTTCGGTGTCACCACCTTCCGCGACCTGATCTACGGCGAGCAGTACGGCGACGGCATCGTCAACGGCAACCAGCTCAAGGCGTTCATCCCCGGGGGCGCGTCGGCGCCGTGGTTCTTCGAGGAGCACCTCGACCTGCCGCTCGAGGCGGGCGCCGTGGGTGCCGCCGGCTCGATGCTCGGGTCGGGCGCCATCGTGGTGATGGACGAGACGACCGACGCGGTCAAGGCCGCGTGGCGGGTCACGCGGTTCTTCGCCCGCGAGTCGTGCGGCAAGTGCACGCCGTGCCGCGAGGGCACGTCGTGGCTCGAGAAGATCCTGCGCCGCATGCTCGACGGCCACGGCCGGCCCGCCGACGTCGACAAGCTGCTCGACATCTGCGACAACATCAGCCCGGACATCACGTGGCCGCCCAAGCAGACCACGATCTGCGTGCTCGGTCCCTCGGCGGTGTCGCCCATCGCGTCCGCCGTCATGCGCTTCAAGGACGAGTTCTTCGCGTACTGCGGCGGCGGTGAGATCACCGTGCCGATCAAGGGCAAGGCCTACCTCTCGACGCCCCCCACAGTCGGAGTCCCGTCGTGACGGATACCTCTGCGCCGCCGACGGTCAGCGTCACCGTCGACGGCACGACCATCGAGGCCGCCAAGGGCGAGCTGGTCATCGAGGCCGCCGAGCGCAACGGCGTCTACATCCCCCGCTTCTGCTACCACTCGCGGATGGAGCCGGTGGGCATGTGCCGCATGTGCATCGTCGAGATCGACACCGGCCGCGGCCCGACGCTGCAGCCGTCATGCATGATCGAGTGCACCGACGGCATGACGGTCTCGACCGACTCGGACGTCACGAAGAAGGCGCAGGAGGGGGTGCTCGAGTTCCTGCTCGTCAACCATCCCCTCGACTGCCCCGTGTGCGACAAGGGCGGCGAGTGCCCGCTGCAGGACCAGACGATGTCCTACGGCCCGGGCGAGAGCCGCTTCGTCGAGGAGAAGCGGCACTTCGAGAAGCCCATCCCCGTCAGCGACCTGGTGCTGCTCGACCGCGAGCGCTGCATCCTGTGCGACCGCTGCACGCGCTTCGCCAAGGATGTCGCGGGCGACCCGCTCATCCACTTCATGGACCGGGGCAGCCAGACCGAGGTCAACACGTTCCCCGACGACCCCTTCGCCAGCTACTTCAGCGGCAACACCGTGCAGATCTGCCCGGTGGGGGCGCTCACCGCCACGCCGTACCGGTTCAAGGCCCGCCCGTGGGACCTGGAGCAGGTGGAGTCGACGTGCACGTCGTGCTCGGTCGGCTGCCGGGTCGTGGTGCAGTCGAGCCGCAACCGGGTGCTGCGCTACCAGGGCGTCGACAACGACGCGGTCAACTGGGGCTGGCTGTGCGACAAGGGCCGGTTCGACTTCGAGGCCGTCAACAGCGAGGACAGGCTGGGTAGCCCGCTGGTGCGTGACGAGGGGCTGCTGCTCAAGCCGGCGGCGTGGAACGACGCGCTGCGCCGGGCCGCCAACGCCATCCGCCAGGGCCTCGACCGCAGCGGGCCCGAGGGGTTCGCCGTCGTCGGTGGCGCCCGGCTCACCAACGAGGACCAGTACTCCTGGGTCAAGCTCACCAAGGGGCTCATCGGCTCCGACAACATCGACGCCCAGCTGGGCGACGGCCTGCCGGCCGAGGCAGTGCTGGGGCTGCCCCGGGCCACCATCGACGACGCCTGCCGCCCCGGCGGCAGGGTCCTGGTGCTGGGGCCCGACGTCAAGGAGGAGCTGCCCGTCCTGTTCCTGCGGCTGCGGCACGCGGTGCTCAACGACGGCGTGAAGCTCGTCGAGATGTCGTCCACCCGTACGGGCCTGACCGACCGGCTGGCGGCCGCCTCGCTGCGCTACCGGCCCGGCCACTCCCTGCCGGTGGTGCGTGCGCTCCTCGCCGGCGACGCCGACGACGACGTGGGCGGGGTGGCCCCCGAGGCGATCCGGGGCGCGGCGGCGCTGCTGGGCGAGGGCCCGCTGACGGTCATCGTGGGCCGCGCCAACCTGGCCGAGTCGGGCCGGTCGATCGCGGCGGCCGCCTCGGCCATCCACCACACCAGGGCCGACGTGCGGTTCCTCAGCGCGTTGCGCCGGGCCAACGTCCACGGTGCCCTCGAGCTGGGGCTGTCGCCGGGGCTGCTCCCCGGGCGGGTGACGCTCGACGGCGGTCGCGACTGGTTCGCCGAGCGGTGGCCCGCCGTGCCCGCCGCCAAGGGCCTCGACACCGCCGGCATCCTGCGGGCCGCCACAGACGGCAAGGTCGACACGCTGGTGCTGCTGGGCGCCGACCCGCTGGCCGACTTCCCCGACCGCGACCTCGCCGAGCGGGGCCTGGCCGGCGCCCGCACGGTCATCGCCCTCGACCAGTTCCTCACCGAGTCGGTCAAGCAGGCCGACGTCGTGCTCCCCGTGGCCGGCTTCGCCGAGGTCGACGGGACCACCACCAACCTCGAGGGCAGGGTCAGCATGCTGGCCCAGAAGGTCACCGGCCCCGGTACCGCCGAGTCCGACTGGATGGTCGCCGCCGACCTGGCCGACCGCCTGGGCTTCGACCTGGGCCTCGAGTCGCCCCGACAGATCGCGGCCGAGGTCGAGGACGTGGCTCCCGTGTTCGCCGGGCTCACGCGCGAGCTGTTGGCCACGGCCGGCGGGCGTGACGGCGTGGTCGTCATGCTGCCGACCCGGCGCAGCAATGGCGACGCCGATGCCGCGGCCCCGGGCACCGACACCGACGTGCCCGTCGGCGCCCCGGCAGACGAGGCGGTGGTCGTCCGGGCCGAGGTCGCCGGCGAGAGCGCCGAGGGCGCCGCACCCGAGGTCCAGCCCACCCGACTCCTGCCGCCCACCACCGGCGTGCCGCTGCCTGTGTGGACGATCATCGAGCCGCCGTCGGTCGACGCGTACTCGCTGCGCCTGGTCGTGACCCGCAAGCTGTACGACCGAGGCACGCTGGTGCGCAGCTCACCGTCGCTCACCGACCTGGCCGAGACGGCGACGCTGCGCCTGCACCCGCAGGACTTCGACCGGCTGGGGGTCGCCGCCGGCGACGACGTGCGCGTGACGTCCAACCGCGGCCATGTGACGGTGCCGACGCTCTCGGATGCAGGTGTGCCCCGGGGCATCGCCCACCTCTACGCCAACAAGGCGGGGGGCCGGGCCAACGTGCTGATCGATGGCAACGCGCCGGTCACCGACGTGCGGGTGGAGCGGCCATGAGCGAGCGTGCGGTGAGGGTGACGGGGGAACACGGAAAGAGCGAGCGTGGCCCGAGCGGCCCGCTGCGGGGCAGCATGAGCGGGAAGCCATGAGCGACGTAGCCATCCTGGCGGCCGACCCGCTGCTCGCCGGCGACATCGGCATGGCCGAGGTCCTCATCGTGGTGCTGAAGACCGTGGTGGCCTTCGGCCTGCTGCTCAACTCGGTGATCCTGATGATCTGGTTCGAGCGGAAGCTGATCTCCGACTTCCAGAACCGGATCGGGCCCAACAAGGCCGGCCCCTGGGGCCTCCTCCAGACCATCGCCGACGGCGTGAAGCTGCTCATGAAAGAGGACCTCATCCCCGACAAGGCCGACCGTCGGGTGTTCATCCTCGCCCCGTTCCTCTCGGCCGTGCCCGCGTTCGTCACGTTCGCGGTCATCCCCATCGGCGGCGGGTTCAACGGCGAGAAGTTCGGGTCGATCAGCCTGTTCGGCCACGACACCTACGTGCAGCTGGCCGACCCGCCGATCGGCGTGCTCCTGATCCTGGCCATGTCGTCGATCGCCATCTACGGCGTGATGCTCGCCGGCTGGGCCTCCGGGTCGAAGTGGCCGCTGCTCGGCGCCGTGCGCGGCACCGCCCAGATGGTCAGCTACGAGGCGGCGCTCGGCCTGGCCGTCGTGGCCGTGGTCCTGCTCGCCGGCTCGCTGTCGACCCACGACATCGTGGTGGCCCAGGCGGGCAGCGGCTACGAGCTGTTCGGCTCGTTCGGCATCCCGCGGTGGAACGTCATCGCCACCGGCGTGGTGCCGTTCGTGGTCTTCCTCATCGCCGCCACGGCCGAGCTCAACCGGCCGCCGTTCGACCTGGTCGAGGCCGAGCAGGAGCTGGTCGGCGGGTTCCACACCGAGTACTCGTCGTTCCGGTTCGCGCTTTTCTACGTGGCCGAGTTCATGAACACGATCACGATGTCGGCCATCATCGTGACGCTGTTCTTCGGCGGGCCGGCCGGCCCCGTGTGGTTCGGCCCCGGCTGGCTGTCCGGCCTGATCTGGTTCTCGCTCAAGCTGTTCGTGTTCCTCTTCATCTTCGTGTGGATCCGCGCCACGCTGCCGCGGTTCCGCTACGACCAGCTCATGAGCCTGGGCTGGAAGATCCTCATCCCCCTGGCGCTCGGGTGGCTGCTGCTGTTGGGCGCCATCAACATCGGGCGCGACGAGGACTGGAACATGGTGGCCGTGGTCGGCGTGTCGCTGGTCGTGCTGGTGGTCGCCTGGGGAATGCTCACCGCCGCCATCGACGTCGCCCGCCGACGCCGCGAGTCCCCCGACGAAGAAGAGGTCCTGTTGTAGTGGGCTACCTCGACGGGTTCTGGGTCACGTTCAAGAAGATGTTCGAAGAGCGGCTGACCAGGGACTACTCCAAGCACAACGACGAGGAGGGCGGCGGCAAGGCCGTCAAGCCCGCCCGCCTGCACGGTCGTCACGTCCTCAACCGCTACGAGGACGGCATGGAGAAGTGCATCGGGTGCGAGCTGTGCGCCGGCGTGTGCCCGGCCAGGTGCATCTACGTGCGCGGCGCCGACAACCCGCCCGACGACCCGGTCTCGCCGGGCGAGCGCTTCGGCTACATCTACGAGATCAACTACCTGCGGTGCATCCACTGCGACCTGTGCGTCGAGGCGTGCCCCACCGAGGCCATCACCGAGTCGAAGCTGTTCGAGTTCAGCTTCACCGACCGCCAGGACGCCATCTACACCAAGGCCGAACTGGTGGTGGGCGACGACGGCCGACCCAAGCAGCTCCCCTGGGAAGACTGGTCCGACATGGACACCGTCGCCCCCCTCACCTCGGCCTGGATGCGGGCCACCTCGCCGTCCGGCGCGGCCGCCTACGAGGGCCGCGTGCAGTGGGCCGGCGAGCTGGGCTTCGGCGTGCGCCCGCCCGAGCAGGGCCAGTCGGTGCCCGACGACCGGGCCGACACCAGCGAGGCCGACGCCATCTTCAGCCACCCCGGCGAGCCAGGCGGCCACGACGCCGCCCACGCACCCGAGGGCAGCGAGGGGCACGATCACGAAGAGGGTCACGCGTGATCCAGGTCGAGCTCGTCGTCTTCGTCATCGCCGGCGCGGCCTGCCTGGCCGGGGCGCTGGGCGTGGTCCTCAGCGAGAACCCGGTGCACGCGGCGTTGTCGCTGGTGGGCACCCTGTTCGGCATCGCCGTGCTGTTCGTCGCCCAGGAGGCCAACTTCCTGGCGGCCGTGCAGGTCATCGTCTACGCCGGCGCCATCGTCGTGCTCATCCTGTTCGTGCTCATGCTGCTCGGGGTCGACCAGGTCGAGGACCTGCGCATCGAGCCCCTGGTGGGGCAGCGCGCCGCGGCGGCCGTGGTGTCGCTCGGCATCCTGGCGCTGACCGTGGGCGCCCTGGCCAGCACGGGCTACGAGGCGACCGGGGTCGTGGGCGAGATCGACGCCACCGTGCCCGACATCGAGCGCCTGGGCGAATCGCTGTTCACCGACTACCTCTACGCCTTCGAGATCACTTCGGTGCTGCTGGTCATCGCGGTCGTGAGCGCCATCCTGCTGGCCCGG
This sequence comes from uncultured Acidimicrobiales bacterium, assembly GCA_963735395.1. Taxonomy (GTDB): domain Bacteria; phylum Actinomycetota; class Acidimicrobiia; order Acidimicrobiales; family VFJN01; genus ZC4RG19. The sequence continues at coordinate 959,123 of CAVTKV010000009.1, forward strand.
CGGGCCCGTGGGCCCGAGATCGTCGATCCGGGCCAGGAGGAGCGGGCCGAGCAGATCGCCGAGCGCATGGCGGCCGCCGAGGCCACGGTCGCGTATCCGAACGGGCACGGCGCTGACATCGGCTCTGCCGAGGCCCCGCACGAACCAGCGGTCACCGCGCGAGGCGTTGAAGGTGCCGAGGGCGCCGAAGGCCTGCCCGAGGCAAAGGACGGCACCTCGTGATCGCGGCCCTCGAGGTCACCCCCGCCTGGTACCTGATCCTGGGGGCGCTGCTGTTCGCCATCGGAGCGTTCGGCCTGCTGGTGCGGCGCAACCCGCTCGTGATGTTCATGTGCGTCGAGCTCATGCTCAACGCCGTCACGCTCACCTTCGTCACCTTCTCGCGGATGCTCGACGACACGGGCGGTCAGTCGATCGTCGTCCTCGTGCTCGTGGTGGCCGCCACCGAGGTGGTGGTGGGCCTGGCCATCATCGTCGCCCTGCTCCGCAAGCGGCCGCACGCCACCGCCGACGACGTCGCCCTGCTCGAGGGTTGAGAGGGACCCGTGCTTGATCTCGTCTGGTTGATCCCCGCGCTGCCCCTGGCCGGGTTCCTGTTGCTGCTGGCGTTCGGCCGGCGCATCGGCGAGCCCGGTGCCGGCTGGCTGGCGACGGCCATGTGCGGCGGCAGCTTCGTCGCCACCCTCATCGTGTACGCCGGGCTGCTCGGCGAGGACGAGGGCAACCGTCAGTTCGTGCAGACGCTGTTCAGCTGGATCCCCGTGGGTGACCTGCAGGTCGACATCGGGTTCCTCGCCGATCCGCTGTCGATCACCATGGCCCTGTTCGTCACCGGGGTGAGCACGCTCATCCACCTGTACTCGATCGGGTACATGCACGGCGACGGCGACTACCCCAAGTACTTCGTCTACCTCAACCTCTTCGTCTTCTCGATGCTGATGCTCGTGCTCGGCAGCAACCTGCTGGTCACCTTCATCGGCTGGGAGGGCGTGGGCGCCTGCTCGTACCTGCTCATCTCGTTCTGGTTCACCGACTCGGCCAACGCCTCGGCCGGGAAGAAGGCGTTCATCACCAACCGTGTCGGCGACTGGGGCTTCCTCGTCGCCATCTTCCTGGCGTTCGCCTCGCTCGGGACCGTCGACTACCTCGCACTCGACGCCGGCGCCGGCTCGCTGGCCGCGGTCACGGCCACCGCCATCGGCCTGCTGTTGTTCGTGGGCGCCGTGGGCAAGTCGGCGCAGATCCCGCTCTACCTGTGGCTGCCCGACGCCATGGCCGGCCCCACGCCCGTCTCGGCGCTGATCCACGCCGCCACCATGGTCACCGGCGGCGTGTTCCTCATGACCCGGGTCAACCCGATCCTGGCCGCCGGCTACGACTGGGTCCCGGACGTGATCGCCTGGGTGGGCGCCCTCACCGCGCTGGTGGCGGCCACCATCGCCGTCGCCCAGAACGACATCAAGAAGGTGCTCGCCTACTCGACGATCAGCCAGCTCGGCTACATGTTCCTCGCCGTCGGCGTCGGCGCCTACGTCGCCGCCGAGTTCCACATGATCACCCACGCCTTCTTCAAGGCGCTGCTGTTCCTCGGCGCAGGGTCTGTCATCCACGGCCTGCACGGCGAGCAGGACATGCGACGCATGGGCGCACTGCGCAAGTTCATGCCGATCACTGCGGCGACGTTCATCGTCGGCTGGTTGGCGATCTCCGGCGTGCCGCCCTTCGCCGGATTCTGGTCGAAAGACGACATCCTGCTGTTCACCTGGGGCGGCGGCGCGGCGGGCGGCAAGGCGCTGTGGGCGATCGGCATGGTCACGGCCCTGCTCACGGCCTTCTACATGAGCCGCCAGGTGTTCATGGTGTTCTTCGGCAAGCCCCGCTGGTCGTCATCTGCCTCCGGCGAGGCGGCTTCGCCGCCGCCTGCGGCCGTTTCAACGCCTCCTCTCGCGGTGGCAGGTTCTGCGGAGGCTTCCCTCGAAGCGGGCACAACCGGTGAGGTGGGCGGCGCAGACACGCATGATGGCCACGCCGAGCCGCACGAGTCGCCATGGCTGATGACGCTGCCCCTCGTGGTGCTCGCCGCGCTGACGTTCCTCGGCGGTGGGATCAACCTGCCCTTCACCGGCGACACGCAGGTGCTCGAGCACTGGCTGGAGCCCGTGCTCGGCGAGAACGAGGTGCACATCAACGTGGCGACGGGCACCAAGGTCGCGCTGGCCGGCGCGGCCGTGGCCGCCGGGCTCATCGGCATCTTCGCGGCCTGGCTCATCTACCTGCGGCGCCGCGTGCGGGCCGTCGAGCCCGCGGTCCTCGCGCACGCCTGGTACTACGACGAGACGGTCACCCAGTTCGTCGGCGGCCCCGGCACCAAGGGCTTCGAGGCCGTCGCCTGGTTCGACCGCAACGTCATCGACGGCGCGGTCAACGGCATCGCCACCGTGGTGCGCACCTCCGGACGCGGCCTGCGCACCGTGCAGTCCGGGTTCGTCCGCTCGTACGCGTTGGGCATATCGGCCGGTGTGGTCGTCGTCCTCGGGTACTTCCTCACGAGGCTCTACGTCTGATGATCCCGGCCCTTCTCGCGAGCCAGACCGGCGGGCACGCTGCGCCCTCGTTCGACATCCTGTCGGCCCTGATCGTGCTGCCGGCGTTCGGCGCCCTGGCGGTGCTGGTCGTGCCCAAGGCGCGGGCCGAGCTGCTGCGGGGCGTCACGCTGCTGTTCACCGGCGGCACCGCGGCGCTGGCGGTGTACCTGCTGGCCGCGTTCGAGCCGGGCGACGCCGGCTACCAGTTCGAGGTCAACCGCTCGTGGGTGTCGGAGTTCGGCATCTCGTGGCACGTCGGCGTCGACGGCATCTCGCTGTTCCTGGTCGTGCTCACCGGCATCCTCTTCCCGATCGCCATCCTGGGTTCGACCCCGCACCACGACGCCAAGCCGTACTACGCCTGGCTGCTGCTGCTCGAGGCCGGCTGCCTGGGCGTCTTCGTCTCGCTCGACCTCTTCATGTTCTTCGTCATGTTCGAGATCGTGCTGGTGCCGATGTACTTCCTCATCGGCGGGTGGGGCTACGCCAACAGGGTCTACGCGGCGCTGAAGTTCTTCCTGTTCACGATGTTCGGCTCGGCGCTGATGCTGGTCGGCATCGTCAGCCTGGCCTTCCTGCACCGCAACGCGCTGGAGGATCAGAACCGGGTCGAGCGGCAGGAGATCGTCACCGAGGCCCAGGGCGAGCCCACCCCGGCGGAGCAGGAGCGCATCGACGAGCTCGCCGCCGCGGAACCGCTCTCCTTCGACCTCATCGAGATCGCCGAGGGGCGCACGGTGGTCGACGACTCGTCGAGCGCCAACCCGTTCGACTGGTCGGCGGCCCGGTGGCTGTTCCTGGCCTTCACGATCGCGTTCGCGGTCAAGGTGCCGCTGTTCCCCCTGCACACGTGGCTACCCGACGCCCACACCGAGGCGCCGACCGCCGGGTCGGTGATCCTGGCCGGCGTCATGCTCAAGCTGGGCACCTACGGGCTGCTGCGCTTCGGGCTCTACCTGTTCCCCGACGCCGCCAACTTCTTCGCGCCCACGCTCGTGACCCTCGGCGTCATCGGCATCGTCTACGGCGCCATCGTCGCCACGATGCAAAAGGACCTGAAGCGCCTGGTGGCCTACTCGTCCGTGGCGCACATGGGCTTCATCGTGCTGGGCACGTTCGCCATCACCACCCAGGGCCTGCAGGGCGGGCTGCTCCAGAACATCAACCACGGGCTGTCGACCGGCGCGCTGTTCCTGCTCGTGGGCATGATCTCCGACCGGCGGCACACCCGCGAGATCGCCGCCCTGCGCGGCCTGCAGAAGGTGGCGCCCATCTTCGCCGCCGTGTTCACGCTGGTGATGATGTCGTCGCTCGGCCTGCCGGGCCTCAACGGCTTCGTCGGCGAGTTCCTGGTGCTGATCGGCTCGTTCCTCACCCGTCGCTGGTGGGCGGTCGTCGCCGCCGGCGGGGTCATCCTCGCCGCCCTCTACCTGCTGTGGGCCTACCAGCGCGTGTTCCACGGCGAGGTCGACGAGGACAACAAGGGCTTCGCCGAGATGTCCATGCGAGAGGGTGCGGTGCTGGCCCCGCTGCTGGCGCTGATCGTGTTCCTCGGCATCTACCCCAAGCCCGTGCTCGAGCGCATGCAGCCGGCGGTGGACCGGCTGATCACCCACGTCGACGAGAACAGCGACTTCGTGTCGCCCACGGTCGAGCGGCCACAGCCGGTCGAGACCGAGGAGGCCGAGCCGCCCGACGACGAGGGCGAGGAGGCCGACGGTGACGGCGGCGCCGGCGCCGATGAGCGCGCGGAGGCGGGCAAGTGATCGCGCTACTCGGTTCCCTGTCCCAGCCCTTGCCGGTCGACCCGACGCCCATCGACACGCCCAGCGTCGACTGGGGCGCCGAAGCACCGCTGCTGGTGCTGGTCGGCGGTGCGCTGGTGCTCATGCTGATCTCGTCTTTCGTGCGCTCGCGTCGCACCACGGTGCTGTACACGGTGCTCACCTGCCTGATCGCGGTGGGCTCGATCGGCGCGGTGGTGCCCCTGTGGCGCGAGGTGCAGGACGCCGACCGGGGCCCGTTCTCCACGCTGGCCGGGGCGGTGGGCGTCGACGGGTTCTCGCTGTTCATGACCGTCGTCATCGCCGTGGCGGTCATCCTGTCGGCGCTGCTCACCGACGACTACCTGCGGCGCGAAGGACTCCAGGGCGTCGAGCCCTACGTCCTGCTGCTGCTGTCGGCGGCCGGGGGCGTGGTCATGGCCCAGGCCAACGACCTGATCGTGCTGTTCCTCGGCCTCGAGGTCCTGTCGATCGCCGTCTACGTTCTCGCCGCCATGCACCGCCGCCGGGTCACCTCGCAGGAGGCCGGCATCAAGTACTTCGTGCTCGGTGCGTTCTCGTCGGCCTTCTTCCTGTACGGCATCGCCATGGTCTACGGCGGCACCGGCACCACCAACATGGTCGAGATCCTGCAGCTGTTCAGCACCAACCTGCTGATCAACGACGGCCTGGTGCTGGCCGGCCTCGCCCTCATGCTCGTGGGGCTGGGGTTCAAGGTGGCCGCGGTGCCGTTCCACTTCTGGACGCCCGACGTCTACCAGGGAGCCCCGTCGCCGATGGTGGCGTGGATGGCCTCGGGGGTGAAGGTCGCCGGCTTCGCCGGGCTCATCCGGGTGTTCGTGCTGGCGTTCGAGGCCTATGCCGTCGACTGGCAGCCGATGGTCTACTTCGTGGCGGTGCTCACGCTGCTGGTGGGCGCGGTGCTGGCCGTCGTGCAGACCAACGTGAAGCGCATGATGGCCTACAGCTCGATCAACCACGCCGGCTTCGTGCTGGTGGGCGTGCAGGCGGCCACCGACCAGGGTGTCGAGGCCGCGCTGTTCTACCTGGCCACGTACACGTTCCTGATCGCCGGCACGTTCGGCGTGATCACGCTGGTGGGCCGCGTCGGCGACGGCCACCACGACCTCGACGACTACCGGGGCCTGGGCCGCGCCCGCCCGGGCCTGGCGCTGCTGCTGACCGTGTTCCTGCTCGCCCAGGCCGGCGTGCCGCTGACGTCGGGGTTCTTCGCCAAGTTTTACGTGATCGTCGCCGCCGTCGACGCCGGGTCGACCAGCCTGGCGGTCATCGCCATGCTGTCGTCGGTCATCTCGGCGTTCCTGTACCTGCGCATCACGGTGAGCCTGTACATGAGCGACGCCGACGAGGCGACCTCTGCCCCCCGCCTCGCCATCCCCGTCGGGGCCGGCATCGCTTTGGGCGTGTGCGTCGTCGCGACGTTGCTCGTCGGCGTGTGGCCCGGCTCGATCGCCGAGGTGGCCCGCGACGCCGTCCCGGTGCTGACCACCTTGGGTTGACCGTGACCGCTGACCGCCGGGGCGAGCAACCCTGTGCATCCACCACCGGCTACCGGTGGTCAGTGCACGGGGTTGGGTCCGTCGGGTGGTTCTGGCACCGGGACCGTGCGGGTGGCGCCGATGTCGAGCAGGGCGTCGACACACTCGAGGCGCCGGCCCGTGAGCTGAGCCCAGGTGAACCGGGCAACGACGAAGCCGTGGCGCAATGCGGCGAGGTCGCGGGCGTGATCACGCTCGAAGTCCGCCACGCGGGTGTGCCACCTGCGCCCGTCGCCCTCGACGACGACCTGCCACGACATGACCAGGCCGTCGACACGGCGGCGATGTCGTCGCCATGCCGGCGTTGTGCCGGCCCAGGGGAGCGGTGCCTGCCACGTGACCGGCGGCAGCCGGGGGTCGGCGCAGACCGCGCGCAGCTCGGCTTCGAGCTCGCTCTCGGTCGGCACGTAGCCGCCGTCGCGCTCAGCGAGCAGCGTGCGTAAGCCACCGAGGCCAGGGCGGCCACGGGCGCTGAGGAACCGAGCCCGAACGAGCTCGAGCTCCACCTCGTCGCTGAGGACGAGGTCGTCGAGGGCCCGGCCGAGCCGACGTGGCGAGGCGTAGGGCGCGGCGTCGACCAAAGCCTGCGCGGCGGTGACGACCCTGATGCGGTCCACGACCGCGAGACGCCCAGGGTCGTAGCGACGTACCACCGCCAGCCGGTTGCGAGTGCTCGCCGTCGAGGGAACCACGATCTCTGGCCGGGCCGGTCGGAAGCCCGTGAGGCCGTGAAGCGCCGCCGCTGCTCGCCCGCACACGGCGGCACCAATGACCGACAACTCGGCGGCCTTGAGTTGGCGCCGCCACGTGGGAGGGTTGCCGGGTAGTGCGTAGACACCGGGTCCTAGACGGAGCCACGCGCCGGCTTTCAGGCGGCGGTCGATCTGGCTGGATGTTGCTGTCTCGAGAAGCGCTTGGCGGCGTGAGAACACGCCGTGCTGTGTGCGGGCGAGCGCTTCGATCGCCCGGTCGACGTGCCGGGCGCTCATGGCGAGGGACGCTACCGGCGGGGTGTGACAGGTTATGGGCCGTGTTGGGTACGGCGCTTCGTCTCCGAGACACGTGACCGAACCCGGGTTGGAACCCAACTGACTCCGCTCCGGTGGGCCGACAGGGGTGAGATGTGATGAAATCCCCCACGGCGATGCTCTGCTCCCCCAGACTGGGCAACGTCCCCGAACGACAGCCTTGATCACCGTGCCGAAGACCAGACGACTGAGCGACGCGACCCTGGTTCGCCGGTCGCAGCAAGGCGACCGGCGTGCCTTCAGCGCGCTCCTGGGCCGCTACGACTGGCGGCTCCGGGGCCTCGCCCACGCGCTCCTGCTCGACCAGCAGGAGATGGAGGCCGCCCTCGGCATCGGCTACCTGCGGGCGTGGCGCGACGTCGTGCGCATCAACGGCAAGGACGACGTCGCCGCGTGGCTGTACCGGGTCACCTACAACGCCTGCATCGATCAGCTCCGTCGCGCCGACGACGCCCCCTCGGCGCCCGCGGTCGGCGCCACCGGGGTCGCGGCCGGGCTGGCCACCCTGCCTGCCGCGGAGCGGGTGGCGGTTGTTCTGGTCGACCGCGAGGGCTTCTCGCCCGCGTCGGCGGCACGCATCCTGGGCCTCACACCCACGGCGCTGACCAGCACGCTCGACGTCGCTCGTGAGCGCCTGTCGGCGTACCTGCCGGCGCCTGCGGCGGCGCCGAGCACCGAACCCCTCGATACCGCGGATGGGGCGGACGCGACCGACGGCGCTGCCGAGGCCACTGGCGCTACCGCCACCGCGGCTGCCGCCGCCGCCGCCGACGCCGCCACCGACGCTGGCGACGTCACGGGCAACGGCGCCCGCGCCAACGGCCACGACACGGGCGACGCGGCCGCGGCGGGCGGTGAGGCGCCGGGCGCCGGTGGCGCGGCCCCCGGCCGGACCGCGGCCGCCGCCAACGGCACATCGACGAACGGCGCCTACGCGGTCACCGCCCCCGCGGGGGCCGACGCCGATTCCGACGCCGACGCCTTCCCCGCGGGCAGCGAGACCGACAGCAGCGAGGCGGCCGGCAGCGAGAGGGCCGATCGCGAGCGGACCGGCAGCGAGACAGCCGGCAACGGCAGCGACGGTGACGGTGTCGGCGACGGCGGTGTCGGCGACGGGACGGTGTCGGCGACGGTGACGGTGTCGGCGACCGTGACGACACCAGCGGCAGCGCGGGCGCCGGGACCAGCGGCAGCGCGGTCAGCAGCGACACGGACGACAGCGACAGCAGCGACGCGGACGACAGCGACGGCAGTGACACGGACGGCAGCGACACCAGCCCGACGGGCGGCAACGGCAACGGCTCGAACAGCGGGCGCGGCCGTCGCGCCCGGCGGCGGGCGAAGCACGCCGCGGCCCGGCGGTCGACCGACCGCCCCGACCCGTCGGGCGGCGACAATCGATGACCGGCACGCCATGAGCAAGGACACCCCCGCCCACGCGGGCAAGGGCGATGGCCTCGGTCCCGGTCCGGACGGCGGTCGGTCCCTCGACGGCGCGGCGCGGCCTGCGTCGCCGGTCGCCCAGGCCCTGCGCGACCTGGCGCCGCCCCGGCACGGGCGTGCCTTCTGGACCAGCCTCGACGAGCGGTTGGCGGACGAACCTCAGTTGCGCCTCGCGCCCCGGTCGGCCATCCGGCCGATCACCCAGCCGCCGCCCGTCATCGACGACCGCAACCTGGCCGGCAGCCTCAAGGGCGACGGCCCGCCGCCCCGCCGCTCGTCGCGCCGCACGATCCTGGCGGCCGCCGCGGCCCTCCTGGTGCTCCTGGTGGTGGTGGCCGCGCTGCAGGACCCCGACGACGGGGGCACGACCAGCACCGACGCCACCACCGAGACCACAGGCGGGCGCACGCCGACCAGCGACGAGGGTGCGGCCCCGGCCGAGACCGCCCCGCCGGCGACGCCGCCGCCGGGCGCGATCGACCCGGCGGCACAGCTGACACCCGCCGGGGTGGGCCCGCTGACGATCGGCGCCAGCATGGCCGACCTGCAGGCCGCGGGGGTCGTCATGCAGGTCGACGACTCGACGTTCCGGGGCACGGGCGGCACCTGCTACGACGCCAAGGTCCCGGGGGCACTCGACCTGGTGCTGCGGTTCCGGGCCCCGGACGGCCAGAGCCAGGCGAACGACCCGGTCGAGGGGGTGCTGACCTCGGTGTCCATCGAGTCTGCGCTACCGACCAGCCGGGCCACCGACACCGGGCTCGCTCTCGGCGCCCCGCAGGACCAGGTGCTGGCGGCCTACGGCGGCAACCTCGACGACCGCCCCCACCCCTTCGTCTCGGGGGGTCACGTCTACCGGGCCGATGCGGGCAACGGCACGGGCGTCGCGTTCTTCACCGACGGGCAGGGCGTGATCCGCATCTCCGTGGGCGAGATGGACACCATCCGTTTCATCAACCAGTGCGGCTGAGGGTGCGCTCCGCGGGGCCGTCCGGGGTGGTCCCCGATGAGCCGATGCCCTGCTCACGAGCAGCTTTGGCCCCTCGTGCAAACGATCACTAGGCTCCCGCCACGTGTCGGACCTCCTCCGCTCGTACCTCACCATCGGCGTCTTCCTGGGCGTCGCGGTGGCTCTCGTGGCCGCCATCATGGGGCTCGGCAGCCTGGTCCGCCCCACCCGGCCGCAGCCCGAGAAGTACGTCAACTACGAGTCGGGTGTCGACCCCGCGGGGTCGATGTGGGGGCAGACGCAGGTCCGGTACTACCTCTTCGCGCTGCTGTTCGTGCTGTTCGACGTCGAGGCGGTGTTCATCTTCCCCTTCGCCACCCGGGCCGAGGCCTACGGGTGGTTCGGGTTCGTCGAGATGGGCATCTTCATCGCCATCCTCGCCCTCGGGCTGCTCTACGCCTGGAAGAAGAAGGTCCTCCGCTGGATCTGACACAGGACGTCGTCTGATGGGTCTCGTCGAGAGCGGCAAGCTGCCCAAGCCGCTGACATCCCTGCTGAACACGGCTCGCAAGTACAGCCTGTGGGCGTACCAATGGGGCCTCGCGTGCTGCGCCATCGAGATGGGCGCCGCCTTCGCGTCGCCGCGCTACGACGTCATGCGCCTGGGCGTCATCCCGCTGCCGGCCAGCCCGCGCCAGGCTGACGTGGTGGTCATCTCGGGCACGGTCACCGACAAGATGGTCCCGGCCATCAAGCGCCTCTACGAGCAGATGCCCGACCCCAAGTACGTCATCTCGATGGGCTCGTGCACCAACTGCGGCGGCCCCTACTGGGACAGCTACTCGGTCACCAAGGGCGTCGACCAGGTCGTGCCGGTCGACGTGTACATCCCCGGCTGCCCGCCCCGGCCCGAGGCCCTGCTCGAGGGCATCGTCCTGCTCCAGCAGCGCATCGGCAAGGAAGACATGGCCGACCGCTGGCGGGGCGACCCCCTGGTGGTGCAGTGATGGCCGACGCCACCGACACCGCCGCGCCGGCCGGTGACGAGGCCGCCGAGGTCGAGACCGACGAGGCCCGCCAGGGCGTGCTCGACTCGTTCACCGACGCGCTGGGCGACGCCATGGTGGGCAGCCACATCCAGCCGGGCCGGGGCGTGTGGGTGCGAGTCACCCGTGAGGCGTGGGTCACGGCCGCGGAGACCGCCAAGACCCACCTGGGCTTCACCTTCTTCGACCACCTGTCGGCGATCGACTGGATGCCGTCGCCCTGGGGTCGCTACGAGGACAGCGCGATCGACGTGGGGATCACGCCGTTCGACCCCGGTGTGCCCATCGAGACCGGCCTGGCCGGCGGCGACACCCGCTTCCAGGTGATGTGCCGGCTGGCCAACGTGCGTCGCCATGCCGAGCCGCACCTCAACGTGGTGCTCAAGGCCGACGTGCCTGACGACGACCTGCGCATCGACAGCCTCGTCCGGCTCTACGCCGGGGCCAACTGGCACGAGCGCGAGTGCTGGGAGATGTTCGGCATCACCTTCGACGGGCACCCCGGCCTGCGCCACCTCTACCTGCCGGGCGAGTTCGAGGGGCACCCGTTGCGCAAGGACTTCCCCCTGCTGGCCCGCCTGGTCAAGCCGTGGCCGGGCATCGTCGACGTCGAACCCATGCCGGGAACCGAGGACAACCGGCTGCAAGCCGACACAGAACCTGACGCCGATGACCGAGGCGTTGAAAGAGCCGCAGGCGGCGGCGAAGCCGCCTTGCCGGAGGCACCATGACAGTCACCGAGCGCCAGCAGCTCGCCTACGTCGACGCCCAGGCGGCCGACGCACGAGTCAACGTCGAGGTCGAGACCGACGAGGGCATGATCCTCAACATCGGTCCGCAGCATCCGGCCACCCACGGCACGCTGCGCGTCACCGCCAAGCTCGACGGCGAGCAGGTGTTGTGGGCCGACGTGGTGCCCGGCTACATGCACCGGGGCTACGAGAAGCTCACCGAGGTCCGCACCTATCCCCAGATCACGACGCTGGTCAACCGCATCGACTGGCTGGGCAGCTTCGCCAACGAGGTGCCGTTCATCCTGGCGTCCGAGCAGCTCATGGAGGTCGAGGCGCCGCCACGCGCCCGCTACATCCGCACGATCCTGTTCGAGATGGCCCGCGTCGCCAACATCGTGCTCTTCCTGGGCGACCTGGGCGCCCAGCTCGGCGCCGTCACACCCGTCTTCTACGCCTTCCGCGACCGCGAGCACGTGCTCGACCAGATCGAGTCGGTGACCGGGGGCCGCTTCCACCCCAACTTCGACCGCATCGGCGGCCTCAAGGACGACCTGCCCAAGGGCTGGATCGCAGACACCAAGGCCGTCATGGCGCGCATCCGTGGCTTCTGCGACGAGGTCGAGACACTGCTGTTCGGCAACGAGATCTTCGAGGCCCGCACGCGCGGCATCGGCGTGGTCCCGGCCGAGGTGGCTCTGTCGTACGGGCTGTCCGGGGCCAACCTGCGCGCGTCGGGCATCGACTGGGACCTGCGCCGCGACGGCAACGTGGGTCTCGCCCACGACGAGGTCGACTGGACCGTGTGGACCCACCCCGACGGCGACAGCTTCGCCCGGTGCTGGGTGCGCCTGCAGGAAACCCGCGAGGCCACCAAGATCATCGACCAGCTGTGCGACGGGCTGCCCGGCGGGCCGATCATGGCCAAGGTGCCCCGCATCATCAAGGTGCCGGCGGGCGAGGCGTACGTGGCCACCGAGAACCCGCTCGGCGTCATGGGGTACTACGTGGTCAGCAAGGGTGACCTGGGCCCGTTCCGGGTCAAGATCCGCTCGGCCAGCTTCAGCAACGTCTCGATCCTGCCGTGGCTGCTCAAGGGCGTGTACGTCCCCGACATCATCACGATCATGGCCAGCCTGTACTTCATCCTCGGGGACATCGACAGATGACGGCCTCCGCGCTCGCCATCGAGCTGGCCTACTGGCAGCAGACGATCCTGCGCACCGTCGGTGTGCTGGTGGCCGTGCTGCTGCCCGCCGGCACGCTCGTCTACGTCTTCCTGTTCAAGATGATGAGCTTCATGCAGAGCCGGCTGGGCCCCATGGAGGCCGGTCCCTACGGCTCGATGCAGCTGCTGGCCGAGGTCGGCAAGTGGATCCAGAAGGAAGACATCATCCCCTGGCGGGCCGACCGCAAGCTGTTCGCCATGGCGCCGTACGTGGTGGTGGCGTCGGTGTTCCTCATCCTGGCCGGGGTGCCGTTCGGTCCCGATGCCTGGTTCGCCAACCTCGACATCGGCATCTTCTACATCCTGGCCGTGTCGTCGATCTCGGTGCTGGGCATCCTCATCGCCGGGTGGAGCTCGGCCAACAAGTACTCGCTGCTGGGCGGCCTGCGGGCCGCGGGCCAGCTCATCGCCTACGAGCTGCCGATGGTGCTGGCGGTGGTGGGCGTGGTCATCCAGGCCGGCACGCTCAACATGCAGGGCATCGTCGCCGCCCAGCACGACGGCGAGATCTTCGGCTGGGGCGGCATCGGCAACCCGTTCTTCCTCACCCAGATCATCGGGTTCTTCATCTTCCTGGTGGCCGTGCAGGCCGAGCTCACGCAGACGCCGTTCGACATGCCGGTGGCCGAGTCCGAGCTGGTGTCGGGCTACATGACCGAGTACTCGGGCATGCGCTTCCTGCTGTTCTTCATCGCGGAGTTCGCCAGCGCCGGTGCCTTCGCCGCCGTGGCCGCCACGCTGTTCCTGGGCGGGTGGGCCTTGCCAGGGGTCGACCTCGACGCCGCCTACATGAACGTCCTCGGACCGATCGTGCTGCTGGCCAAGATCATGCTCGTCTCGTTCCTGGTCTTCTGGGTGCGGTTCACCTATCCCCGGTTCCGCGAAGATCAGCTGCAGCAGCTGGCGTGGAAGATCCTCATCCCGCTGTCGCTCGTCAACATCATGGCGACCATGGCGCTGAAGGTGGCCTTTTAGTGCGCCCCCGTCGACCTGCCGCACCCGTCTCGCCGGCCAGCGACGCCGCTGGCGGCGTCCTCGTCCTCACCGCACAGAGCGTGCGCCTTCGTCCTGCGTCCTTGCCAGCGACGCCGCTGACTCGACGATCCGTGCACGCCAGGCCGACGGAGGCGCACTGATGGCCAAGCTGCCTGCTCCGAAGACGCCAGGCCTGGTGAAGGGTCTGGGCATCACGCTCAAGACGATGGGCAAGACGATGTTCCCCGCCCGGGGCATCAAGACGCTCATCCCCGCGCCGTCCAAGGGCGCGGCCACGGTGCAGTACCCCCACGAGAAGGAGACGCCGGCGGCCCGGTCGCGCGGCGTCATCGCCCTCAAGGAAGAGAACTGCACGGTCTGCATGCTGTGCGCCCGCAGCTGCCCCGACTGGTGCATCTACATCGAGGGTCACAAGGACACGGCTCCGCCCCGCCGCCCCGGCGGCAAGCCCCGCACGGTCAACAAGCTCGACCGGTTCGACATCGACTACGCGCTCTGCATGTACTGCGGCATCTGCGTCGACGTCTGCCCGTTCGACGCCCTGTTCTGGAGCCCGGAGTACGAGTACTCCGAGCTGCGCCTCGCCGACCTGCTCCACGACAAGGAGCGCCTCGGCGAGTGGATGCAGGCCGTGCCCGACTTCGAGCCCTACGAGGCCGGGTCGGAGCAGAAGGTTCGCAAGGTCCCCCGGTGATCGCCGCGATGGTCGCGCAGAACATCTTCTTCTATGCCATCGCCGCGATGATGGTCGGTGCCGCCCTCGTGGTGGTGACCAGCCGCAACGTCGTGCACTCGGCGCTCGCCCTCATCGTGGTGTTCGCGGGCGTGGCGGCGCAGTTCATCATCCTGGCCGCCGAGTTCGTGGCCGTCACCCAGGTGCTCGTGTACATCGGGGCGATCATGGTGCTGATGCTGTTCGGCATCATGTTGACCCGCGCCAAGATCGGGCGCGACCTCGACATGACCAACGATCACTGGTGGGTGGGGATCCTCACCGGGCTCCTGCTGTTCGGGGTGATGGGCTACGCGCTCGTCGACTACTTCGGCGACGACCCGCTGCCCGCCGAGCGCGAGATCGCCACGGTCAACGGCAGCAACACGGCCACGGTGAGCGACGCCATCTTCTCCCAGTACCTGATCCCGTTCGAGGTCATCTCGGTGCTGCTGCTCGCCGCCCTGGTGGGGGCCATCGTCATCGCCCGGAAGGACCGGTGATGGACGACCTCCTGCTCAACCAGTTCCTGCTGCTGGGGGCCATCCTCTTCTGCATCGGTGTCTACGGGGTCATCGCCCGCAAGAACACCGTGCTGGTGCTGATGTCGATCGAGCTCATCCTCAACGCCGTCAACATCAACCTGCTGGCGTTCGGCGCCATGAACGGCGACATCACCGGTGCCGTGTTCGCGCTGTTCATCATCGCCGTGGCCGCCGCCGAGGTGGGCGTGGGCCTCGCGATGGTGCTGATCATCTACCGCAACCGGTCGAGCGTCGATCTCGACGACGTCGACTCGATGAGAGGCTGAGGCAGCGCAGATGCTCGAGAACGCCTGGATCATCCCGCTCATCCCTGCGGCGACGTTCTTCCTCATCCTGTTCTTCGGCAAGCGCCTGCCCCGCAAGGGCAGCGAGCTCGGCATCGCCGCGGTCGGCCTCGCCTTCGTGCTCGCGCTGGTCACCAACGTCCAGTGGTTCCAACACGTCAACGACGCCGAGTCATCAGCCTCCGGCGAAGCTGCGCCGCCTGCGGCCGTTTCAACGCCTCGAGAGTCCGTCGACGGCTTGTCGGAGGCTTCGACGGTCGTTGTCGAGGGTGAGGCAGCATCCCAAGCTCAGTCCGACGAGCATGAGGACGAGCCGCTGCCGGCGAGGAACACGCCGCCGAAGAAGCTCACTTCGAGGTCGAGCCGGTCGAGCGCGGCTGGACCTGGTTCGAGAACGGCGGCGTCGACATCGAGGTCGGCATGCTGCTCGACGGCCCGGCGGTGATGATGCTGTTCGTCGTCACGCTGGTGTCCCTGCTCGTGCACGTGTACTCGACCGACTACGTGGCCGGCGACCGGCGCTACACGCACTTCTTCGCGTTCCTGTCGCTGTTCACGGCGTCGATGCTCGGCCTGATCATGGCCAAGACGACCCTGCAGCTCATCGTGTGCTGGGAGCTGGTGGGCGTCTGCTCGTTCGTCCTCATCGGCCACTGGTGGGAGGAGAAGGCCAACAGCGACGCCGCCCTCAAGGCGTTCATCACCAACCGCGTCGGCGACATCGGCCTGCTGGTCGGTGTGATCACCCTGTTCTGGGCGGCCGGCGGCACCTTCGACATCGCCGAGACCAACACGCTGGCGCTCAACGGTGGCATCAGCCAGACGGCGCTCCTGGTGGCGGCCTGCTCGCTCATCGTCGCGGTGATGTCCAAGTCGGGCCAGTTCATCCTGCACACCTGGCTGCCCGACGCCATGGCCGGGCCCACGCCGGTCTCGGCGCTCATCCACGCCGCCACCATGGTCGTCGCCGGCATCTACATGGTGGGCCGCCTGTACGGCGTGTTCTTCCAGGGCCTCAACATCGGCACCTCGAGCGTCAACCTGCTCGCCGTGGTGGGCGCCGTCACCGTGATCGGCGGCGCCGGCCTGGCCTTCGTGCAGAACGACATCAAGAAGGTGCTCGCCTACTCCACGGTGTCGCAGCTCGGCTACATGGTCATGGCGCTGGGCATCGGCGCCTGGACCGCCGCCTTCTTCCACCTGTTCACCCACGCCTTCTTCAAGGCCTGCCTGTTCCTCGGCTCCGGCTCGGTGAGCCACGCCGTGCACAGCTTCGACATGCGCAAGGACATGGGCGGCCTGCGCAAGTGGATGCCGCACACCTTCAAGACGTTCATGATCGCCACCGCCGCGCTGATCGGGCTCTTCCCGCTGGCGGGCTTCTGGTCCAAGGACGAGATCCTGGCCGGGGCCTCGCAGCTGGGCGGCGAGGGCAACTACACGGCGTTCATGGTCGTGGGCATCGTCGGCGCGGTCATGACCGCCGCCTACATGACCCGCACCGTGTACCTCACGTTCTTCGGCGAGTACCGGGGCCACGGGCACCCGCACGAGTCGGGCCCTCGCATCACGTACCCGCTGTGGATCCTGGCGGTGCTGGGCGTGACGGCCGGCTTCGCCAACATCCCCGCCGCGCTGGCCCCCGGGTCGGTCGAGCTGCGGTTCGAGCACTTCTACGAGCCCAAGGGCGCCTACTTCCCGGTGGAGAACTTCAGCCACCCCGAGTTCTCGCTGGGCATCGCGCTGGGCGCCACCGTCATCGGCCTCGTCGGCATCGGGGCGGCGTACCTCTGGTACTGGCGGGGCCTGGGGCCGCACGGCATCACCCAGCGCAACCGGATCGCCCGCGGCGGCTACACCGTCCTCGAGAACAAGTACTACTTCGACTGGCTCTACACCGACGTGATCGTCGGCGGCGTTCAAGGGCCCGATCGCCCGGGCGGTCTACTGGGTCAACCAGAACGTCATCGACGGCGTGGTCAACGGCGCCGGTCGCCTCTCCACGGTCGTCGGCCGCTTCGTCTACACGCGCATCGACCAGCAGGTGGTCGACGGCGCGGTCAACTCGCTCGGCCCGCGGCCGCCAACGACAGCGGCCAGGTCTTCCGCCAGCTCACCTCCGGCAAGGTGCAGCAGTACGGGGCGCTCCTGTTCGGGGCGGCCGCCATCTTCGCCGGCGCCATCATCATCTTCGTCTGACGGCTACCGCCAAGGTTCACGAGTCTCATGGACAACAACCAGTTCCTGACCGATTGGGGTCTGACGCTCATGGTGTTCCTGCCGCTGGCAGGGGCGCTCGTGATGCTGCTCATCCCCAAGACCGAGGAGGCCGTCCACAAGTGGCTGGCCCTCGCGGTGTCGCTGGCCGCGGCCGGCGTCGGGGTGGCCGTCTTCGCCGACTTCGACTACGGGCAGACGGAGACGCTGCAGTTCGTCGTCGACAAGCCGTGGATCGACGTGATCAACAGCCGCTATTTCATCGGCATCGACGGCCTGTCGATCCCGCTGATCGCCCTGACGCTGCTGGTGACGCCGCTGTGCATCGTCTACAGCTGGAACCACTTCCCCGAGCCGCGCAACCCCAAGGCGTTCCTCATCCTGCTGCTGGTGCTGCACACCGGCATGCTGGGCACGTTCGTGGCGCAGGACCTGATCCTGTTCTTCGTGTTCTTCGAGGTCGTGCTGTTGCCGATGTACTTCCTCATCGGCGTCTGGGGCGGCGAGCAGCGCCAGTACGCGTCCATCAAGTTCTTCCTCTTCACGCTGTTCGGCTCGGCGCTGATGATCGTCAGCTTCCTGGCCCTGTTCTTCGTGGCCGGCGGTGAGACGTTCGTCATCCCCGAGCTGGCCCAGCGGGTCGCCGAGTCCGACATCTCGCGCTGGACCGGGCTGCTGATCTTCGGCGGCATGTTCATGGGCTTCGGCATCAAGGTGCCGATCTTCCCGTTCCACACCTGGCTGCCCGACGCCCACACCCAGGCGCCGACGGTCGGCTCGGTCATCCTGGCCGCGGTCCTGCTGAAGCTGGGCACCTACGGCTTCGTGCGGGTGGCTCTGCCGATCCTGCCGGAGGCGGCGGTCGAGTGGGCCCCGATCATCGGTGCGCTGGCGGTCGTCGGCATCATCTACGGCGCGCTCGCGTGCCTGGCGCAGACCGACATGAAGCGGCTGATCGCCTTCTCGTCGGTGGCGCACATGGGCTTCACCATGCTGGGCATCGCCACGCTGACCGACTTCGGCCTCAACGCCGCGGTGATGGGCATGGTCGCCCACGGCCTGATCACCGGCATGCTCTTCTTCATCGCCGGCTCGGTCAAGGACCGCTACCACACGCTCGACATCAAGCGGCTGGGTGGCATCCTGGTCAAGGCGCCGCGCCTGGGCTGGATCCTGGGCTTCACCGCCATGGCCTCGCTGGGCTTGCCCGGCCTGGCCGGGTTCTGGGGCGAGTTCCCCGCCATCCTCTCGGCCTACGAGCCCGGCGCCGGTCTGAGCGAGGTGACGTTCCGCATCTACATGGTGGTCGCCGCCATCGGCACCGTGTTCGCCGCCGGCTACCTGCTCTGGCTCTACCAGCGCACGGCGTTCGGCACCCCGACGGAAGAGTTCGCGGACGAGGACATCCCCGACGTGACCGTGCCCGAGTGGATCGCGTGGACACCCATGCTGGTCCTCATCCTGGCCATCGGCATCTTCCCGAACCTGGTGTTCCGGGTGACCGACGACCAGATGTCCTCCGTGGCCCAGTCGATCGCCGCTGCGGTGGGCGGCTGACCGGTCGTGTCCGTGCTCGCCTCGCTCGTCCAGGTCCCACAGGACGGGTTCGCCCGCCCCGAGATCGACTGGCACGCGCTCGCCCCCGAGCTGGTGCTGGTGGGCGTGCTGTGCCTGGTGCTGGTGGCCGACCTGTTCCTGCCCGACGACCGCAAGGGCATCCTGCCCTCGCTGGCCGGCCTGGGCCTGCTGGGCGCGCTCGTGCCGGTGCTCACACTGGCCGTCGACGGCGCAGACCGCACGATGTTCGGCGGCGCCTACGCGGTCGACAACTTCGCCCTGGTGGTCAAGGCGCTGTTCCTGGTCGCCGGCTACGTCACCGTGCTGCTGTCGACCAACTACATCGCCGAGGGCGACTACGCCGAGGGCGAGTACTACTTCCTCCTGCTCACCGCGATCCTGGGCATGACGGTCATGGGCTCGGCACGCGACCTCATCACCATCTTCGTGGCGCTCGAGATGCTGTCGATCCCCGCCTACCTGCTGGCCGGTTGGCGCAAGCACGACCGCAAGGGCAACGAGGCGGGCGTGAAGTACTACCTGATGGGCGTGTTCGCCTCGGGTGTCCTGCTCTACGGCATGTCGCTGATCTACGGCGTCGCCGGCACCACGCAGCTCGCCGGCATCAGCGAGGCGCTGGCCACCGGCGAGTCGGTGCCGATCATCAGCCTGGCCGTCGTGTTCGTGATCGCCGGGTTCGCGTTCAAGGTCTCGGCGGTGCCGTTCCACACCTGGGCGCCCGACACCTACGAGGGCGCACCCACGCCCATCACCGCCTTCCTGTCCGTGTCGTCGAAGGCGGCCGGCTTCGTGGCCCTGCTGCAGCTCGTCATCATCGGGTTCGAGGGGCAGACCGAGGTCGTGCGCCCGCTGGTGTGGGTGCTCGCCGTGGCGTCGATGACCATCGGCAACGTGGTCGCCCTGCGCCAGACCAACCTCGTGCGCATGTTGGCCTACTCGGGCATCTCGCAGGCGGGCTTCATCCTGGCGCCGATCGCGGTCGTCGGGCAGATCGGCGACTCGGCGCTCACGTCGGTGGTTACCTACCTGCTCATCTACGCGGCGATGAACCTGGGCGCGTTCGCCGTGGTCATGGCCGTGGCCCGCAAGACGGGCAGCGCGGAGATCACCAGCTTCGGTGGCCTGTTCAACTACGCACCGTCATTGGCGGTGCTGATGACCGTGTTCCTGTTCTCCCTGGCGGGCATCCCGCCGCTGGCGGGGTGGCTGGCCAAGTTCGTGGCCTTCCGGGCGGTGGTCGACGCCGACACCACGTGGGCGTACGTGCTGGCCGTGGTCATGGCCGTCAACTCGGTCATCGCGCTGGCGTACTACGCCAACGTCGCCCGGGAGATGTGGATGAACCCGGCGCCTGACGGCGACGAGACGCCGATCCGGGTGCCGGTGTCGCTCACGGCCGCGCTCACGATCACCGCCGGGCTCACGCTGGCGTTCGGTGTGACCCAGTGGGCGACCGAGCTGGGCGACATGGCGCAGTTCGTGGCCTCCGCCACCCCCTGACCTGCTGGCCCCACGATTCCGGCGTGCACCTGTCGCTAACCGGGACCCATGCACGCCGGAACGCGGCACGCGAGGCTGGCGGTCGGTGACGGCTGACCGACACGCCACAAGCGATGCGCATACCGGTGTCGCGGCCGCGGTGGCCGCCGACATCCGCCGCCACGGGCCGCTGCCGCTCGACCGGGTGCTCGAGCGTGCGCTGTACGGCAAGGACGGCGGGTTCTACGAGTCCGGCGGGCGGGCCGGCGGGCGTCACGGCGACTTCCTCACGAGCCCCGAGGTGGGGCCGCTGTTCGGGGCCGTGGTCGCCCGGGCGCTCGATGCCTGGTGGCGGGAGATGGGCGAGCCCGACCCGTACGTGGTCGTCGAGGCCGGCGCCGGCCCGGGCACGCTCTGCCGCTCCGTGCTGGCGGCCGGGCCCGACTGCGCCAGGGCCCTGCGCTACGTGCTGGTGGAGCGGTCGGCCGCGCAGCGTCGGCTGCACGCCCAGAACCTGCGCCTCGAGGACCCGGCGCTGGCCTTCGCCCCGGTCGACCCCGACACCGAGGCTCCCGTCGTGGGCGCACCGACCGGTCCGATCTGCGTGAGCCTGGGCGAGCTGCCGCGGATCGCCGGATCGGCCGTCGTGATGGCCAACGAGCTGCTCGACAACCTGCCGTTCGCGCTGGCCGAGCGGCGGGCCGGCTCGTGGTACGACGTGCGCGTCGACCTCGACCCGACGGCCGCGGCCGGGGGCGTCGACCGGCTGGTCGAGCGCCTGGTGCCGCTCGAAGCCGACCGCGGCGCCGACCTCGACCGGCTGGCGCCCGCCGCCCCCGACTGGGCGCGGGTCCCCCTGCAGGCGGCGGCCCGCGCCTGGCTGCGCGAGGCGCTGGGGGTGGCCGGCGCCCGGGGCCGCGTCGTGGCGATCGACTACGCGGCGACCACATCCGACCTGGCGGCCCGTCCCCAGGCCGAGTGGCTCCGCACCTACCGCGGGCACGCCCGGGGCGGCGGGCCCCTTGCCGACCTCGGCGCCCAGGACGTCACCTGCGAGGTGGCGACCGACCAGCTCGCGCTCGTGCGCCCGCCGACTCACGACAGCAGCCAGGCGGACTGGCTCCGCACCCACGGCATCGAGGAGCTGGTGGCCGAGGGCCGGCGCACCTGGGCCGAGCGCGCCCACCTGGGCGATCTGGCCGCGCTCACGGCCCGCAGCCGCATCGCCGAGGCCGAGGCCCTGGCCGACCCCGCCGGCCTGGGGGCGTTCCGCGTGCTGGAGTGGACCGGCTGAGCGGCGGCGTCAGCCGATCACCTTGCCGTAGCCCGCGGCGTCACGTGGGTCGTGGCGCGGCGCGACGGGCCTGGTCGCCAGCAAGCGCTCGATGCCGGCGATGATGAAGTCCATGCCCATCTCGAACTCCAGGTGGTAGTCGGTGGGCTTCATCCTGCCCACAGCGGCCAGGTGCGGGAACCGGCGGGGGTCGATCGAGTCGCGGGGCGGCGACGGTGCCCGGGCGCGGAGCTCGTCACCGACCTTCTCGGTGACGTGCCCCAGCGCGAAGCTGGCGATCACGCCCAGCACCCGGTCGGCGCTGGTCAGGTCGAGCCCGATCGCCTGCAGCTCGGCCAGAGCCGAGTCGACGAAGGCGGCGGTCCCCTCGGTGTTGAGCGGCCGCCGGGCGACGAGGCGGACGGCGTTGGGGTGGTCGAGCAGCACCGCGCGGTACGTCGCGGCGTGCCGGCGCAGGCGCACCTGCCACTCGCCGGGGCCCGGCACGATCAGCGGCATCTGCCGGAACACCTGCTCGACGACGCCCTCGATCAGGTCCTCCTTGCTGTCGACGTAGCCGTAGAGCGACATGGCCTCGACGCCCAGCTCGCGGCCGAGCCGCCGCATGGTGAGCGCGTCGACACCCTCGCGGTCGACGAGGCCGAGGGCCGCCCGCAGAACGCGATCTCGTGACAGCGGGGTGCGGCGCGCCATGCCAGAGACCTTGGCACGCGGCGCACGGTCAAGGCCACCATCCGCCCTGGCAGGGCGTGTGTCGGTCGCCGATCGGCGGCTCGCGACCGGGGCCGTGCCGGTAGGCTCGCGCCGATTTCGATCACGATTTCGATCACGATCCACGAGGGGGAGAGCCATGGCGCCGGAGCCACAGGCGGCGACAGGGGACGGCACGCCACAGACGGCAGCGATCGAGGACTACTTCGTCGAAGATCGCACGTTTCCGCCGCCCGCCGACTTCAGGGCCGATGCCCTGGTGACCGGTGCCGAGATCTACGACGAGGCCGAGGCCGACTGGCCGGGCTTCTGGGCCCGCCAGGCCGCCGACCTGGTCACCTGGTACGACGAGTGGCACACGATCCTCGACTGGGACCTGCCCTTCGCCAAGTGGTTCGTGGGCGGCACGCTCAACGTCTCGTACAACTGCCTCGACCGCCACGTGCAGGCCGGCCAGGGCCAGAAGGTCGCCTTCCACTGGGAGGGCGAGCCCGGCGACACACCGCACCATCACGTACGCGGACCTGCTCGACGACGTGCAGCGGTTCGCCAACGTGCTCAAGGACCTGGGCGTCACCAAGGGCGACCGGGTCGCGGTCTACATGCCGATGATCCCCGAGCTGCCGGTGGCCATGCTGGCGTGCGCCCGCATCGGCGCCGCCCACTCGGTGGTGTTCGGCGGCTTCTCGGCCGATTCGCTGGCCGACCGCATCAACGACGCCGAGTGCACGGTCCTCGTCACCGCCGACGGCGGCTTCCGTCGGGGCCAGGCCCACCTGCTCAAGCCCATCGTCGACGTGGCACTGGCCACCACGCCGACGATCGAGCACGTCGTGGTGGTCGACCGCGTCACCGGCCACAGCGACGCCCCGGGTGCCGAGGTCCACATGACCGACGGCCGCGACCACTGGTACCACGACCTGATGGACGCGGCCGACCCGGTGTGCGAGCCCGAGCGCATGGACAGCGAGGACCTGCTGTACCTGCTGTACACCTCGGGCACCACGGCCAAGCCCAAGGGCATCATGCACACCACGGGTGGCTACCTCACCCAGGTGGCCTTCACCCACAAGTACGTGTTCGACCTCAAGCCCGAGAGCGACGTGTACTGGTGCGCGGCCGACATCGGCTGGGTGACCGGCCACAGCTACATCGTCTACGGCCCGCTCACCAACGGCGCCACGAGCGTCATCTACGAGGGCACGCCCGACACGCCGGGCAAGGACCGCCTGTGGTCGATCGCCGAGCGCTACGGGGTGACCATCCTGTACACGGCACCCACGGCCATCCGCACGTTCATGAAGTGGGGCACGCAAGAGCCCGAGGCGCACGACCTGTCCACGCTGCGCCTGCTGGGGTCGGTGGGCGAGCCCATCAACCCCGAGGCGTGGATGTGGTACCACACCCACATCGGCGGGGGCCGCTGCCCCATCGTCGACACGTGGTGGCAGACCGAGACGGGGGCCATCATGATCGCCCCGCTGCCCGGCGC
The DNA here is from genome assembly GCA_963735395.1 of uncultured Acidimicrobiales bacterium. Lineage (GTDB taxonomy): Bacteria > Actinomycetota > Acidimicrobiia > Acidimicrobiales > VFJN01 > ZC4RG19. The sequence continues at coordinate 982,784 of CAVTKV010000009.1, forward strand.
CACCACGCTCAAGCCCGGCTCGGCCACGTTCCCGCTGCCAGGAATCGGTGCCGAGGTGGTCGACGATGCGGGCAACCGGGTCGAGAAGGGCGGCGGCTACCTCACGCTCACCCGTCCGTGGCCCTCGATGCTGCGGGGCATCTACGGCGACCCCGAGCGCTACCGCGAGACGTACTGGGCCCGCTACGGCGACCGCTACTTCGCCGGCGACGGTGCAAGATCGACGACGACGGCTACCTGTGGCTGCTCGGCCGGGTCGACGACGTGATGAACGTGTCCGGCCACCGCATCTCGACCACCGAGGTCGAGTCGGCCCTGGTGGACCACCCCGACGGTGGCCGAGTCGGCCGTGTGCGGTGCCAACGACCCGGTGACCGGCCAGGCCATCGTCGCCTTCGTGACCGTGCGGAGCGGCGTCGACTCGACGCCCGAGCTGGGCGAGGAGCTCCGGGCGCACGTGGCGAAGAAGATCGGCCCGACCGCCCGCCCGAAGACGATCATCTTCACCGACGAGCTGCCCAAGACCCGTTCGGGCAAGATCATGCGCCGCCTGCTGCGCGACGTGGCCGAGGGCCGGGCCCTGGGCGACACGACCACGCTGGCCGACCCCGCCGTCGTCGACGAGATCCGCAAGCGGGCCCTCGCCCAGCCCCAGGAGGACTGAGCCGGGTGGGGGGTCAGGCCGCACCGGCCGGAGGGGGGTTGCGCTGGACGTCTTGATCCGCGCCGCCGAGCCGGACGACGCCCCGGCCATCGGGACGGTCTGGCAGCGTGCCGCGCTGGTCGGCTACGAGGGCATCTTCCCGGACGATGCCCCCGCGCCCTCACCCGAGGTGCTCACCGAGCGGTCGCGCCAGGCGATCGCCGCCCAGGGGTACAACACGCTGGTGCTGGTGGCGTGCCACACGGGGCCCGACGGGCAGGTGGTCGGCACGATCGCCGCGGTGCCAGACCCCGACGAGACCAGCCGCGCCCAGCTGTTGCGGCTGTACGTCGACCCCGGCCACTGGGGCCGGGGCATCGGCCGGCGCCTGCACGACATGGCGCTCGGCCACCTGCAGCACGCCGGCTACCGGGTGGTGGTGCTGTGGGTGCTCGAGCGCAACGTGCGCGCCCGGGCGATGTACGAGCGGTGGGGCTGGCGGGCCACCCCGGCCAGGCAGACCGAGTACCCGGGCGTGACCGAGGTCTGCTACCTGCTCATGCTGTGAGCCGGTCGGCGCCGAGTCACGCGCACCCGCCGCTAGGTTCATCCCGTGGCCACCTCGGAGACACCCGACCACTGGTACTGGCGCGAGTCGCCCGTGCTGCCCGGGCAAGCCGTGGTGTTCGACATGGACGGCGTGCTGTCCGACGCCACGAGCCGCCAGCACTTCCTCGAGTACCCGCGGCGGGACTGGGATGCGTTCTTCGCCGCGGTCGGCGACGACGACCTGATCGACGAGGTGGCCCGCCTGCTCGAGGTGCTCGACCCCGCCCACCAGGTGGTGCTGCTCACTGCCCGTCCCCTGCGGGTCCGGCCCCAGACGGTGGCCTGGCTCGATCGCTACAAGCTCCGCTGGGACCTGCTCATCATGCGCGACTACGGCGACTACTCGGCGTCCCGCTCGTTCAAGCGCGAGGCCGTCGTCGACCTGCGTAGCTACGGGTTCGACCTGCGGCTGGCCTTCGAGGACGACCGCCGCAACGTCGAGATGTTCCACGGCGAGGGCATCCCCTGCGTGTACATCCACTCGGGCTACTACGACTGACGGGGTCTCCCCGCTCGCCCCTCCCTCCCACAGCGTGCGTCCAGCTTGTTCACAGGAACCGCCGGTACCGTTGCGCCCGTGAAGAACACGTTCAAGACGTTCGTCCTGCTCGCCGGGCTCGGCGGGCTCCTGGTCATCATCGGCCAGCTGCTGTGGGGCCCCACGGGGGCGGTCATCGGTTTCGCGGTCGGCATCCTCTTCGTGGGGTTCTCGTACTGGAACAGCGACAAGCTGGCGATCAAGGCCGCCCGGGCACAGCCGGTCACCGAAGAGGAGATGCCCGAGTACTACGCCATCGTGCGCGAGCTCACCGAGAAGGCGGGCATGCCCATGCCCAAGCTGTACGTCACGCCCGACCAGCAGCCCAACGCCTTCGCCACCGGCCGCAGCCCCGACCACGCGGCTGTGGCCGTCACGCAGGGCATCCTGCGCATCCTCGACTGGAACGAGCTGCGCGGCGTGTTGGCGCACGAGATCAGCCACGTCGGCAACCGCGACATCCTCATCGGGTCGGTGGCGGCCGCCATCGCCACGGGCATCACACTCATCGCCAACATCCTGCAGTTCTCGGCCTTCTTCGGCGGGCGAGACGACGACGACACCAACCCCATCGCCTTGCTTGCCCTGGCGTTCCTGGCCCCGCTGGCCGCCGGCCTGCTGCAGATGGCGATCAGCCGCAGCCGCGAGTTCGAGGCCGACCGCAGTGGCGCCCGCATGATCGGGGACGGCGAGCCGCTGGCCCGGGCGCTGCAGAAGCTCGAGGTCGGCGCCCGGCAGATCCCCATGGACATCGACCCGGCCCACGCCTCGGCGTTCATCGTCAACCCGTTGACCGGGCGCAAGATGAGCTTCGCCAACCTGTGGCGCACCCACCCCAAGACAGAGGATCGGGTCGCCCGCCTCCGCGGCGGCGAGTGGCGCTAGCCCCGCCCTCCCCCCGAACTTGCGGCAGTTCCGGCTGCTGGACAACCGAAGTTGCCGCACGTTCCAGCGCAGGAATCTCGGCCGCTCGGCCGGCGGCACCCCCACTCGGGCTCGGCTAGTCCCTGAAGTTGTTGAACTGCAGGGGGATGCCGAAGTCTTCGTCGCGCATCGCCTGGATGGCGGCCTGCAGGTCGTCGCGCTTCTTGCCGTTGATCCGTAGCTGCTCGCCCTGGACCTGGCTCTGCACGCCCTTGAGGCCCAGGCCCTTGATGAACTTGTTGATGGTCGTCGCCTTGTCGCGGGAGATGCCGGCCACCAGGTTGACGTGCTGGCGGGCGGTGCCGCCGTGCGCCTCCTCCACCTTCTGGTAGTCGAGCGCCTTGAGCGACACCTTGCGCTTGACCAGCTTCTCCTCGAGCACCTGGCGCAGGGCGTTGAGCCGGTCCTCGCTGACGCTGTGCAGGGTGATGTCGTGGTCTCCCAGCTCGACCGAGCTGTTGGTGCCCTTGAAGTCGAACCGGTTGGCGATCTCGCGGGACGCCTGGTCGACGGCGTTGCGCACCTCTTGCATGTCGATCTCGGAGACCACGTCGAAGCTCGGCATGGGGCGAGAGTACCGCCGTCTCAGGCGCCGTCGTCCAGGGCGGCCACGGCGGCGGGCACCATGCGCACCAGGCTGTCGGCGAGCCGCGGATGCCCGAACTGCGGCACCCACTCGCCGTCGGCCAACGAGTCGCTGATGGCGAAGGCGGACGCCACCTCGACGCCGCGTACCCGAGCCACACTGAACAGTGCGGCGGCCTCCATCTCGACGACCGCCACGCCCTCCTCCGCGTAGTGTCGGGCCTCGGCCACGGTCTCGCGGAACGGGGCGTCGATGGTCCACGCCGAGCCCACGGTCGGCGCGAGCCCGGCGGCGTCGAGGCACCGGTGCAGCCGTCCGGTCAGCGTCGACGACGGTTCGGCCCACAGGGCGGACGGCAGGTAGTGGTGCGAGACGCCCTCGTCGCGCACGGCCCGGTCACACACGACGACGTCGCCGGTGTCGAGCCCCGGTCGCAGTGCCCCGGCTGTGCCCATGCTCACGAACCGCTGCACGCCGATGGCGGTGAGCGACTCCAGCGCGGAGGTGGCGGCCGGCGCCCCGATGCCGAAGCCGCCGATGACCCCGATGGTGCCGTCGGTGTCGTCGAACGTGTGCAGGTCGAGGAACGCGGTGTTGCGGGCGCCGCGGGGTGCGAACGGCGACACGCGCGGGCCGGCCAGGACGGCATCGAGCAGGCGCCGCTGGTACAGGACGACCACGCCCAGCGGCGGGGTGTGATCAGCGGGCAGTACGCCCTGGTCGACCCAGTACTGCACGAACGCCGCCGGCTCTGTGAGGGCGTCGTGGGCGTGCTTGCCCTCGAAGTTGGGGTACGGCACGGCGGCAACGTAACCCGCCTCGTCGGCAGGTCGCCCCGGGATTAGTCGTGTGGTCGCCGAGGTAGCCGAGGCGCTACCGTATTCGCTCCCAGGGTCGGTGCCCGAGTGGCCAAAGGGAGCAGACTGTAAATCTGCCGGCATCGCCTTCGGAGGTTCGAATCCTCCCCGGCCCACCAACCAAGGGGTGCTCACAGGTTGGAGCACCTCGGCTTCGTCCACGACCCCGCCGATCCCCGGGAGCGGGCCGCGCTGCTCGACGAGGGCCTCCGTCGGGACACCGGTGGTCGACGGGGCCTGGCCCCAGGGGAGACTGGGTCGACGACCTCGGGACGCGCATCAACGCCGGCCCGGGGCGACAGGTAGCCTGGCGCGCGCCCGATGCCGACCACCGTCTGGGGAGGGCCGCCCGTGATCGTCGTCTCGGCCGCAGTGAAGGGGGGCGTGGGGAAGACCACCACGTCGGTGTACCTGGCAGCGTTGGCCGCCGACGCGGGGCGGGCGGTCACGTTCATCGACGCCGACCCGCAGGCCAGCGGGGCGGAGTGGGTGGAAGAGGCCACCGACGACGTGCTCGGCAAGGTCGAGGTCGTCGAGGCGCCCACCGAGCGCCTCCTCGGCAAGGCCCTCGGCCGGCTCGCCCCGGGCGGCGTCGCGGTGGTGGACACGCCGCCGGCGCACGAGCGCCTGCTAGCCAAGGCCCTGGAGCGGGCCGACGTGGTCGTGGTGCCCACCCGGGTCGGCGGGGTCGAGACCCCGCGGGCCACCGCCATGCTCGACATGGTCCCGGCGGGCGTGCCCGTCGGCGTGGTGATCTGCTCGGCCCGCACCCAGACCCGCGACTACCACGACGCGGTCGCCACCTGGGAGGACGAGGAGTCCGCGGTGTGGGGCACGATCCCCGAGCGGGTCGCCATCGCCACCGGACCCGACGGCTGGCTCGCCCCCGACGGCCTCGCCGCCTACGCCGAGGTGTGGCGCCACATGGTGCGGGCGGCGCCCGGCGCGTGAGCGCAGGAACGGTCAGGGTCACGTCGCTGCCGGTCGCCGTGCTGCATTGCCGGTCGGCCGAGCTGTCGCGCCTTGTGCTCGAGCCCCAACTCGCCAGGCGTTGGCCGGGGCGAGCTTGCTATGCGCTCGGCCCTTACGACTGGGAGCGACAGCCGGAGCCCACGGCCGTGAGGAACTGGGAAGGACCTCAGCGGGGCGCACCACACCCAGTCGCCGAGCCGGGAGCCCCCGCGCGGAGAATCGGCGCTCAACGCGAGGGGTGATCGCGAGATGGCTCGCGAAAGCCATCGGGCTGCCGGCGTGCGACCTCGGCACTGACCGACGAGTACGACGTGCCGTCGACCTCGAATGTCCAGGCGTTGCTGAGCAGCGCGGTGTCTCCCGATTCGACGACATAGCGCGTGGTCAGGCCGACCCGGCTACCCAACGCGACGAAGCCACACGAAGTCGAACTGTGGCTCGGCCGCGCTGTGGCAGCTGGCGCAGCTGCCGCCGGTGAACCGGTTGACCACCTCGCTGCCGCCGCGGCTGACGATCGTGGTGCCCTCGGCCGAGACCTCGACGTCTTGCTGCGCGGTGGTCTCGGTCGTCGCGCCCTCGGCCTGATCGTCCGATCCCGACGAGCAGGCGACGGCCATCGCGATGACGTACAGGGACTGCCATGTGGGCGAGATGCGTGATCGCGCCGGCCCGGCCTTCGAGGTGCGCACGCATCCACTGTGCCCCATCCCTTCTGGGGACAGGAGCCGTTCGGCCCGGTCGTAGGCAACGCGGTTCGTTGCAGTCGTGTGTCGGTTCGACGGGCGCCGCTCACCTCGGGTCCGACCGGTGCTAAGACCGCGGCCAACAGGAGGTGCCGGTGCGTGGCGGGATTCCCGCACGAACCGGAGACGGGGTTGAGGCACCAATTGGGGACGGCGGACAACAAGGAGGGTGAGCACCAGGCTCACCTGCACGGCACGGCGGCGCGCAGATGAGCGAGTTCGTCGAGCTCATCACCGCGTTCCCGGCCGTCGTCTTCACCACGATGCTGGCGTTCTGCATCGCGTGGTGGCTGGTGGCCACCCTCGCCGGCGTGGGCGACGGCGTCGACAGCGAACCTGACGCCGACGGCGCGCTGGACGACCTGGGCGACGCGCTCGGCATCTCGTCGGTCCCCCCGGCCATCGGCCTGAGCATCGTCAGCTTCGTCGGCTGGGTCGTGTCGCTCGGCGTCACCGCGGGCGTCCGCGCCCTCGACGTCAGCGGGGGCACGCTCGCGGCCGCCGGCGTCGTCGCCCTCGTCGTCGCCCTGGCCGCCGGCGTGCTGATCGCCCGGCCGATCGCCAGGCGGGCTGCGCCGTTGTTCGTCACCGAGCTCGCCCCGTCCGAGCGGGAGGCGGTCGGTGCCTTCGCCCGGGTGCGGTCGCCCGAGATCGACGATGACGACGCCGGCGCCCCGGGCGAGGTCGTCGTCACGAGCGGGCCCTCTGCGCGGCGCGACCTTCCGGGCCAAGGCCAGTCCCGGCCGGCGCTACGCCAGCGGCGCCACGGTCCACATCATCGACGCCGACGATCGCGACGGTCGACTCGTCGTCACCGTCGACGACGTCCCTCGGGAGCTCGCGCCCTAGTGCGCGCCGCGAGCCCGACCAGGAAGAGAAGAAGGAGCGGATCGTTTCCATGGATGTCCTCATCGTGATCGGTGTCGTCGCGCTGGTCGCGGCGTTCCTGCTGTTCGTCGCCGGCGTCTTCGTGACCCGGCTCTACCACAAGGTCGAGCAGGGCTCGGCCATGGTCGTGAACAAGACACGGTCGATCGACGTGACCTTCTCGGGCGCCCTCGTCATGCCCGTGGTCCACAAGGCCGAGCTGATGGACATCTCGGTCAAGCGGCTGCAGATCGAGCGCCAGGGCAAGGAGGGCCTCATCTGCCGCGACAACATCCGGGCCGACATCGACGTGAGCTTCTACGTGCGGGTCAACCCGACCAACGAGTCGGTGCTGGAGGTGGCGAAGCTGATCGGCTGCGCGGAGGCCTCGAACCCCACCACGATGGATCAGCTGTTCGGGGCGAAGTTCTCCGAGGCGCTCAAGACCGTCGGCAAGCAGATGGACTTCGTCGAGCTCTACGAGAAGCGCGACGACTTCCGCCACCGCGTCATCCAGACGATCGGCCAGGACCTCAACGGCTACCTGCTCGACGACGTCGCCATCGAGTACCTCGAGCAGACCCCGCTCTCGATGCTCGACCCCCACAACATCCTCGACTCCGAGGGCATCAAGAAGATCACCGAGATCACCACCACCCACCGGGTCGTCACCAACGAGCTCAACCGCGAGGCCGAGAAGAAGACGAAGGCCAAGGACGTCGAGACGACGCAGGCCCTCTTCGAGCTCGACCGCCAGGAGAAGGCGGCGGAGTACCGGGCCACCCGCGAGATGGCGACGACGAAGGCCCGTGAGGAGGCGGCCACGGCGATGGTCGAGGCCGAGGAACGCCTGAAGGCCGAGTCCGCGCGCCTCACCACCGAGGAGCAGGTGGGCGTCCGTACCGAGAACCTGCAGCGTGAGGTCTCGGTCGCGGCCAAGAACCGCGAGCGCGTCGTCGCGGTGGAGGAGGAGAAGGTCACCAAGGCCCGCGAGCTGGAGGTCGTCACCCGCCAGATCGAGACCACGGCCGCCACCAAGGACCTCGAGCTGACCCGCACCGAGATCAGCACGCTGGCCAAGGACCGGGTCGCCGGCGAACGCTCCGTCGCCGAGCAGGAGGAGGCCATCAAGTCGCTGCGTGTCGTCGAGGAAGCCAACCGGGGCAAGGAGGCCATCGTCATCAAGGCCGGGGCGGATGCCGAGGCGATCCTCATCACCGAGATCAAGACGGCCGAGGCCGCCGAGCGGGCCGCCGAGCACCGCGGCCGCGAGAAGCTGACGCTGGCCAACGCCGACCAGCAGGCTGCCGACCTCGAAGCCACCGCGATGGCCCGCCGCGCCGAGGGCACCAAGGCGACCGCCGCCGCCCCCGGGCTCGCCGAGGTCGAGGTGTCGCGGGCCGAGGCCCTCGCCATCGAGCAGCGCGGCCTGGCCGAGGCCAAGGTGAAGGAGGCCGACGCCGCCGCGGAGACCAAGCGGGGCCTGGCGATCGCCGAGTCGGCGCGCGCCGCCGGTGCCGCAGAGGCCGAGAGCACCGAGCTGTTGCTGAAGGGCGAGGCCGCCGGCCTCTCCGAGAAGGCCGCGGCGATGCGCGAGCTCGAAGGCGTGGGTCAGCAGTACGAGCAGTTCGTGCGCACCCTCGACGCCAACAAGGAGGTCGCGCTCGCCGACGTCGCGGCTCGCCAGGAGATCGCCCGCGCGCAGGCCGACGCGATCGGCGGGGCGCTGGCGAGCGCCAACGTCGACATCGTGGGCGGGGCCGACATCTTCGTCGACCGCGTGATCGGTGCGGTGACGTCCGGCCGCCAGGTCGACGCCGTCGTCAACGGTTCCGAGACCCTCTCGAAGGTCGCAAAGCCGTACCTCAACGGCGAGAAGGACGTCCTCGGCCTGGCCGCCGGCGCCATCGCCGGCCTGGGCTCGGACGGCATGGCCAACCTCACGCTGGCCGGCCTGCTCACGGCTCTCGCCGGCCGGCTCGACGACGATACCGCCAGTGGCCTCGGCGAGATCGTGGGGGCGCTGAAGGCCAAAGGCCTCGACGGGCTCGACCTCGGCGCGCTGACGGCCCCCAAGGTCGACTCGAACTCGACGTCGTAGTCCAGCCGAGCGCCCGGACAGATGAGCACGACCACCGACGCGCCAGGCGGCGCCTCCAGCTACGACCTCCTCATGGGTCGGCTCCGGGAGACCGGGGCCACCCTGCGGTCGGTCGCCGCGGCGTTGAACGACCAGCGGGCAGAGGTCTTCGCCACCCGGCCGATGACGCTGGCCGAGGCCGAGAGGTTCCGCACCGAGACGCCGTCCACCCCCACCGACCTCGTCGTGGTCGGCGACATGGCACTCCTCGCCCACGATCCGGTCGTCAGCGGCAAGCGGGGCGTCACCGACCTGTTCACGCTCTACCGCCTCGAGTGCGTGGCCGACGCGGACTGGGATGTGCTGCCTGTCGCGCCCGGCAGCCCGGGTTGGTTCCTCGCGGACCCGTCGTTCGGCCGGGACTTCGAGGAGTTGATCACCTACTACGCCGACGCCCGGGTCGATGCGCTGAGGATCGTCGACGACTCGCTGCTCATGGTCTTCCGGATCGGCGATCAGCTCACCGACGTGCGCGTCCTGCGCTGGCGCGTAGCAGACGGCGAGGCGCACTACCTCGACGCCTACGGCGAGGTGCCTGCCGCGGTGCCCGACGACGTGGAGTGGACGACCGTCGGCCGCGAGGCGATCAGCGCCGGGCGGGACCCGGAGCTCGATCTGCACGGCCTCATCATGCTGGACCTGACCGGCGGCGAGCTCGTGGCGCGGGTCCCCGATCCGGTGAGCGGGCCCCGGGTCGTGCTCCGTGAGTCGGTCGACGAGCCCGGCCAGGACATCGCCGAACTGCGGGTGCGGACGGCGCGGGTGGGCGACCTGCTCGTGATCCGGCTGTTGCCCTACCGCGAGGCGCACGAGCGCCTCTACGTCTACAACCGCCTCACCGGCGCCCTCACCCGCGACGACGGCCTGGCCGGCGGAGTGCGCACCCTCCCCGGCGGTCAGGGCGTGGTGTTCCCCGGCGGCTACCACCTGAGCAACGGCGAAGCTCACACGTTCGCAGACGTGGCCACCGGTACCTGGACGTTCCACCACCGCCTCGTCGCCCCCAACGGCGAGGACGTGCTCTACGCCTACAACGACCCCGCGGGTCGGCGCTACCTGCTGTGCGCGTACAACCAGGTCACCAAGACGATGTCCAACCCTGTGCCCGCGGCCGGCTACGGGCGGTACGCCGATGGCACGATGCTGGTCCTGCGGGAGGCCAGCGAGGGCAGCCGCGTGCACTCCGTCGGCATCTACACGTCGCCCTACTGCGACCTCGACGTGTACGAGCCGCCGGTTCCCTCCGGGTCGTTCTTCGGGCGAGTGGGCAACCCCGAGCTGGTCGCGGTCCTCGGTGAGTGCTTCGCGCTGGCGCGCGACGTGGAGCGGTCGGAGTTCAACGAGGCCGGCTTCGAGGCCATCACGGTGCGGTGCCGCTCGTTGCTCGACACCTATGGCTGGTTCGCCGATCCCGAGGCGACGGCGGTCGCCGAACAGGTCCGCCGCCTCGGCAAGACCGCAGGCCAGATCCTCGACGAGTTCGCGGCGGTCACGGCGGCCCGCAAGGTTGCGCACGATGCGGTCCAGCAGGCCGCCGCCGATGTCGCCGCGTTCCGGGCCGACGCCGGCATCGAGCTGCGCGACACCGCGGCGTTCATCGACCGGCTCACCGAGGGAAGCGTCCTGCTCGGGCGGCTCAGTGCCCTGGCCGAACAGCCCTACGTCGACACGGCCGCGGTCGACGCCCTGCGCGCCGATGCGACGGAGCTCCACGGCGCGTTGGCGGAGCGCACGCTCGAGTTCCTCACCCAGGACGATGCCCTCCGTCCCCTCGCGGACGAGATCGCGGCTGCGGAGGCCGACGCCGGGCACGCATCCACCGCGGACGAGGCCGCCGCAGCCGGCGCTCGCGTCGATGACGTCGGCCAGCGGATCGTCGTGCTCACAGACGTCGTCGGCGCCCTCGAATCCGCTGATGCTCCGACCAAGACCGGCGTCCTTGCTGCGCTCGCCGACCTGCTCGCCCGTCGCAACGCGGCGACTGCAGCGGTCACGAACCGGGTCGAGGCCCTCCGCACGGCCGAGTCGGGCGCCGAGTTCGCCGCGTCGACGGCGGTCCTCACCCAGCGCGCCGCGGCTGCGGCGGCCTCCGCCGCCGATCCCGCGGCCGTCGACGCAGCCCTGGCCGCGCTCGAGGCAGAGTGCGAGACCTTGGACGCCCGCTTCGGTGACGTGACCGAGTTCGCCATCGCCATCGCCGACAAGCGCGACGAGATCTACGCCGCGCTCACCACCCGGCGGGAGGTGCTCGCCTCCGCGTGGGCGGCCAAGGTCGACCGCCTGGTGGGGACGGCCCAGCGGGCGCTGGCCGCCGTCGCCGAGCGGGCGGCCCGCAGCGCCGACCTCGATGCGTTCGAGACGTTCTTCGCGACCGATTCACTCGTGGCCAAGGTGAACCGCTCGGCCGAGGAGCTGCGCGACCTGGGCGAGGCCGGCCGAGCCGACGAGCTCGCCGTCGCGCTCGCCGACGCCCGGGCGACGGCTCGCCGGGTGGTGATCGACCACGCCGAGCTGTTCGATGCCGACGGCAGCGTCCGGATCGGGTCGCATCGCTTCGGGCTGAACACCACCCCGTTCGACCTCCACCTCGCACCGACGGCGACCAACGGGATCGACGGCGCCGACGGCCGCGGGTTGGAGCTGCGGCTCACCGGAACCGACCTGGTCGACCCCCTCGCGCCCGACGAGGTCGCGGCCATCGGCCCCGCGGCCACGCAGGTGCACCCGTCCGAGACCCCCACGGTGCCGCGGGCCGTGTTCCTCGCGTTCGAGCTGCAAGCGGCCGGGAAGACCGGGGCCGACGCCCGCGCCGAGGTGCAGGGCCGGCTCGACGACGGGTTCGAGCTCGGCATCCACGATGCCGACGCCGCCCGGCTGCTGGACAGCGACCGCGGCGGTGTGGCGCTCACCGGGGCTGTGGATCGACGGGACGGTTCGAGCCGCCGGCGCCGGTTGGATGCTGTCGCGGGACGGTGCCGAGCGCCGCGACCTCGACCGCCGGCTGGCGGCGGTGCGCGCCCTGGACGCCGGTCGGGCCCGGCGCCGCGTCGTGGACGAGCTCGCGCCCGCCATCGTCGACTGGGCCGCGGGCGAGGGTCTCGGCACCGTGGATGGGGCCGAGGCCGCCGGCTACCTCGTCGATCACGGCGACCGGCTCGCCGTCTCGGTGCAGGCCGACGCCCTGGCATCCGGGGTCCACACCTGGGCCGGGGCGGCCGGCATCGACCTCGCCGGCATGGCACTCGGCGACGTCGCCGCCTACGTCGGCGACGTCGTACCGCCGCCCGCCGACGGCGATCTCCCGGTGCCCGATGCTCGCCTCGCCGAGGCTGCGCTCGCCGTGCGCCATGCCGCCGAGCTGGGAGCGCCGGTGGCGGCGGACCTCCGGGTCGACGATCTCGGGCCTGCTGTCCACGCACCCGCTGGTCAGGTCGGGCACGATCGTCGGCGACGTCGACGTCGCCCACACCGCCTACCGCCGCTACGTCGCGGACGGCCTGCCGCGGTTCCGCGCCGCGGCCGATGCCCGCCGGCAGTACCTGCGCACCAAGCGCGTCGAGCTGGGTGTCGACGGGCTGAAGGCGACCCCGATCGGCTCGTTCGTCCGCAACGCGCTCATCGACGACGTCTACCTGCCGCTGATCGGCGCGAACCTCGCCAAGCAGCTCGGGCGCGACGGCGCATCCCAGGGCGCGTTGATGCTGATCTCCCCGCCCGGCTACGGCAAGACCACGCTCGTCGAGTACGTCGCGGGACTGCTGGGCTTCGCCCTCGTCAAGGTCAACGGCCCGGCGCTGGGCCAGAGCGTGACATCGCTCGACCCGGCGGCGGCGCCCGACGCGGCCGCGGCCGCCGAGCTGGTGAAGCTCAACCAGGCGTTCGCGATGGGCAACAACGTCGTGTGCTACATCGACGACATCCAGCACACGAGCCAGGAGCTGCTGAGCCGGTTCATCCCGCTCTGCGACGCGACCCGGCGCATCGAGGGCGTCTGGCAGGGCCAGCCGCGCACCTTCGAGCTCGCCGGGCGCCGCTTCGCCATGGTGCTCGCGGGCAACCCCTACACCGGTTCGGGCGAGCGGTTCGAGCTGCCCGACATGCTGGTGAACCGGTCCGACGTGCACAACCTCGGCGATGTCGTGGCGGGCCGGGCCGACCTCTTCGCCCGGTCGTACCTCGAGGTGGCGGCCGGTTCGAACGCGACGCTGGCCCCGGTCGTGCTCGGCGACCGCAACGACCTCGACGTCTTCCTGCGGGCGACCCAGGGTGAGCCGGTCGAGGCGCGCGCGCTGTCCCGGCCGTTCCCGGCGGCCGACGTGCGGGCCATCACGGCGGTGCTCGGCCACCTCGTGCACGTGCGGGACCGGCTGCTGCTGGTGAACGAGGCCTACATCCGGTCGGCCACGCTCGACGACGGCCTGCGGGGCGAGCCGCCGTTCCTGCTGCAGGGCTCGTACCGCAACATGGCCAAGCTCGCCGCGCGGGTCGTGCCGGTCATGACCGGCGACGAGGTCGAGGCGCTGCTCGCCGACCACTACCGCACCGAGGCGCAGACGCTCGCGGACGCCGCGGCGTGGAACCTCGCCCGGCTGGCGGAGCTGGTCGACCCCGACTCCCCGGCCGCCGCCGAGGCAGCCACGCTACGGGCCCGCTGGTCCGAGGAGCGGGCCGTGGCCAACCCGGCCGTCGCAGTCACGCGGGCTCTGGCCGGCATCGAGGACGCCCTCCGCGACGGCGCCGGCACCGAGTCCGCGTCCGGGTGTGGAAGCCGTCGCGTGAGCTGGCGGCCAGGATGGTGGTGGCGACACCGCTGAGCAGTTCGACAGGAGGTCCGGAGATGGGCGATCACACGACGGCGACCGCGGCCGACGCGGGCACGATCGATCTCGGAGGCGACCTGACGGTCCGTCGCCTCGGCTTCGGTTCGATGCGCATCACCGGCGACGGCATCTGGGGTGACCCACCCGATCGCGACCAGGCCAAGGCGGTTGTGCGCCGGGCGGTCGAGCTCGGCGTCGACATGATCGACACCGCCGATTCGTATGGTCCCGACGTCAGCGAGACGCTTGATCGCCGAGGCGCTGTTTCCCTACTCGGAGAACCTGGTGATCGCGACGAAGGGTGGCCTCGAGCGCCCCGGCCCGGGGCAGTGGGAGGCCAACGGCCGCCCCGAGCACCTCGTCGAGGCATGCGAGGGCAGCCTCCGCAGGCTGCGCCTGGAGCAGATCCCGCTGTACCAGTTGCACCGCCCGGATCCGCAGGTGCCGTACGAGGACTCCGTCGGCGCACTGGTCGAGCTGAAGGACCAGGGCAAGATCCGCCACATCGGGCTGTCCAACGTCACCGAGGAACAGCTCCGGCGTGCCCAGCGCCTCACCCCGGTCGTGTCGATCCAGAACCGCTTCAACCTGACGGACCGGAGCTCCGAGACGTTGGTCGACCTGTGCGAGCAGGAGCAGATGGCCTTCCTTCCGTGGGCGCCGATCCAGGGCCTCGACGGGGTGCCGATCGTCCGCGAGATCGCCGAACGCCACGACGCCACGGAGCTGCAGGTGACCCTCGCCTGGCTGCTCGCGCGCTCGCCAGCCCTGCTGCCGATCCCGGGCACGGGGTCGGTGCCCCACCTGGAGGCCAACATCGCGGCGGCCGGCCTCGAGCTCAGCGCCGACGAGGTCGCGTCGCTCAACGCAGTGCGAGGCTGAGCCGGTGGCAACGACGCGCGTGACCATCGTGTCGCTCGAGCTGGACGGCGACCGGACGCCCTCGCACCGGTTCGTCACACCCGACGGGATCGCCCAGCTCACGTTGGTCGAGGACGTCCCCGACCCCTATCGGGACTGAGCGGGCCGCGAAGAATCGGGCTTGCCTTATATTCGTAGCGGCTTATAATCGAGTCCATGGAAATCGACGCCATCGAGAAGGCCGGCCTCATCACACGCACCGTCGAAACTGTCGACCGGGACGGGAGGCCGGCGCGGTTGCTGACCGCAGCACGGGCCTACCCGACGGCGATCGAGGATCTCTGGGACGCCCTCACGACCATCGAGCGCATCCCTCGCTGGTTCCTGCCGATTTCCGGCGAGCTGCGCCCGGGAGGTCGCTACCAGCTCGAGGGCAACGCGGCCGGCGAGATCCTCGAATGCGACCCGCCCCGCCGTTTCGAGATCACGTGGGAGTACGGCGGTGAAACCAGCTGGGTGACCGTCGTGCTCAGCGGCGACCCGGGAGCAGACGAGGCCCACCTCGAGCTGCGGCACCTGGCCCACGTGCCGGACGACCTGTGGGACCAGTACGGTCCGGGCGCGGTGGGGATCGGCTGGGACCTCGGGCTGATGGGGCTCGACCTCCATCTGTCGAACGGCGAGCCCCTCGATCCGGAGGAGGTGCGAGGCTGGGGGAGCTCGCCGGGCGCTCGCGCGTTCATCGTCCAGTCGAGCACCGCGTGGGGGGATGCGTCCATCGCCGGCGGCGCCGACGCCGCGGTTGCCCGGGCGTCGGCTGAGCGCGTCACGGGCTTCTACACGGTCGCGGAGGAATGAACGCCTTCGACGTCCTGGGCGACGGGGTCCGGCGCCGCATTCTCGAGCTGCTCGCCGACGCCGAGCTGGCATCCGGCGAGGTCGTGGACGTCATCGCAGACGAGTTCGGGATCTCCCAACCTGCCGTGTCCCAACACCTGCGAGTCCTGCGGGAGAGCGGCTTCGCGACGGTCAGACCAGCAAGGGACCCGACGCCTCTACTCGCTCGACATCTCCGGCCTCGACGCCGTCGACCGATGGTTGGCTGACCTCCGCACCTTCTGGCACCAGCGGCTCGACGCCCTCGGGACCGAGATCGCTCGTGGCAAGCGAGAGCGCCGCGGTGATAGTCGCCCGTCGTTCACGCCGGGCGTGGAGCGAACATGATGACGGCGACGCCGGCGAGGCAGATGGCGGCGCCGGTCAGGTCGTAGCGGTCGGGGCGGAAGCCGTCGGCGACGACGCCCCAGGCGAGCGACCCGGCGACGAAGACGCCGCCGTAGGCGGCGAGTATGCGCCCGAAGTGGGCGTCGTCCTGGAGCGTGGCGATGAAGCCGTACGCGCCCAGGGCGGCGACGCCCGCGCCGGCCCAGGCGAGCCCGCGGTGCTCGCGGCACGCCCTGCCAGACGAGCCAGGCGCCGCCGATCTCGGCAAGCGCGGCGAGGGCGAAGAGCAGGAGGGTGCGCAGGACCGACATCGCCGGGACGCTACTGCGGTCAGCAGACGCAGAGCTCGTTGCCTTCGTGGTCCGCCGGTCACGTTGTCACGTCGATCGTGAGCCGCCCGTCGACGACCCGCATCCGGGCGACATGGAAGTACCGGCTGCTCGGATACCCGACGTTCGGTTCGGAGAAGGCGTGGAACGCTGCGAACGGTGCGCCGTCCCGATCGTGGAACACCTCGACGCCGCCGGGGCCGGCGAGCCGGGGACCGGATGTGAGGATGCGCCCGTCGGCCGGCTTGGTGCAGGGCCCGCCGGGGCCCGCACAGGTCGCGTACGCCGCCGAGTACTGCCGCGAGTTCCAGTCGGCCGCGGCGTAGACAAGGAAGTACGCGCCTCCCTCGTGCAACATCGTCGGCGCCTCGACGACGCCGCGCTCGAAATCCCGGTCGACCGTCAGGAGCGGGCGGGCCGGCCCCGTGAGCGCCAGCCCGTCGGCCGTCAGCTCCTGCGACCACAGGGTCTGGGCAGGCCCGCCCGTGCCCTCGGCCTTCCACAGCAGGTAGGTGCGCCCGTCGGCGTCGACGAACGGGCTGGGGTCGATGGACCCGCCGAGATCCCGCTGGCACACGAGCGGACCAGCCGAGTCGTCGCGGAAGGGACCGGCGGGCGACGACGCCACCGCCCGCGAGATGCACTGCCGCTGCGACGCCACCTCTCGGGCCGTGTAGTACACGACGTAGCCGCCACCCCGCTGGAGGACGGCCGGTGCCCAGGTGGCGTGCGGCGCCGCCCACGAGGGCAGCTGCCCGAGCACGTTGCCGACCAGGTCCCAGGTGACCAGGTCGTCCGACCGGATGACCTGGATGTCCCCGGCCCCCGAGTTGGTCGAGTAGCCGTAGTAGCCGTCGCCCGCCCGCAGCACGTACGGGTCGGGGAAGTCGTACGGGAACCGCGCCCGTGGCGTAGGCCAGTGTGCGGGTGCAGGGGCCGGCGGCGGCGCTGAGCGCGCCGATCGACGCCTGCTCGTCGCCGTTCCGGTTGGCGTCGACCGCCTGCGACACGCCGTCGAAGCACGCCATCGCCTCGTTGGAGTGCCCGGCGACGAGCAGGCGCGCCATGTCGGTCTCGGTCTGGTCGGCCCCGACGGCGGCCACCTCGACCAGGGAGTTGGCGATCAGGGCATCGATCCAGGTCGCGCGAGGCCACCGCGAGGTCGGTCTCGGACCGAACCAGATCGCGGCTGTCCTGTGTGAGCGCGGCCCGGTGGTGGACGTTCTCCAGCTCGGTCTGCTCCGCCGCCAGGCTCTGGCGTGCGTCGTGCAGCTGGGCCTGTGTGGTGTTCAGCCGCGCGGTCGCCGACCAGAGCTGGAACCCGACGAGCACGACGACAGCGATCGAGCCGACGAGCGCCCCCAACCGCACACGCACCACGCGGCGGGGCGTCACCAGCGAGTCGGCCTGCACCGTCACAGGTCCACCCCGGCCTCGGTGCATCGACCCTCGACGTCACGGACCGTCGCCGCCAGGCCCGCGGTGTCTCCGACCGCCGCCTGGTTCAGCGCCTCGGCGACCCCCACCAGGCACAGCTCGAGTGCGTCCAACCGGGTCGTGCGGACCTCGAGGTCGGCGGTCGCTTCCGAGAGCTGCGCCCGCAACGCAGTGAGGAGCAGGCTGGTCGAGTCGAGCGTGTCCTGGGCCGCGTCGGCCTCGCTGCGACGGGTGTCGAGGGTCGCCAGCTCGTCCCCCAACGTGGCCTGTTGGGCATCGAGGTCGGCCGTCGCGGTGTCCACGTCGTCCCGGGTCCGGGCCAGCTCGGCGCGCGTGTCGTGCAGGGTCGCCGCCGCACGCGTTCGGTGGCGTCGCGGGTGCCGGCCCAAACGCGGGCCGCGACGCCGAGCCCGACCACGACCACGATGACCAGCACGATCGCGCCCGCCGTGCGCCGTCGTGGCCGTCGTCCAATCGAACCGCCCTCGCTGAGGCATCCTCCGCCGATCCCCCGGGTGCCGGACCCGCTGCGGTCCGTGTCGAGGAAGTCTGGCCGAAAATTGCTGCCGAGCGTGCGCGGCGACCTGCTGGCGAAGCTCGGCCGCGACGCGCACGACGAGTTCGAGCGGGCCGCACGCTCACCGCACGAGCCGAGCGCACGCTGCGCCCGCCGCGCCGCCGCGTGTGGCGGCTGATCAGCCCAGCCTGGTGACGACCTCGAGACCGGCGCCCGTGCGGGCCAACGAGCGGTAGCTGCGGGCGGCGAAGCGCCAGCCCTCGCCGTGGCGGGCGTACCGATCGCTGTACAGACCGTAGGCCGTCGTGAGGTGGCCCGATGCCGCGTCCTGGCGGACCTCCTGGATGTACGAGCGCCCTGTGGCGTCGTCACCGTCGATGTCGGCGACCGAGTTGAGGGGCACCATCTCGAAGAACGCGAACCGCTCGATCGACCCGGCCACGAAGGCGGCGAGGTCGTCGCCCCCGGCCACCTCGATCGGCTCGCCCCGGCCGGTGTCGATCGCCAACCGGGCGTTCGGCAGCGAACAGGGGCGGCACCTCGTCCCACGCCCGGCACGTCACCGCGTCGGCGTACCGGGCCAGCAGGCGGGCGATGGCTGCCTGGTCGACGGTGTGCTGGACGGCGTCGGTGGACATGGTGCGTTTCCCCCCGGAGATGTCGGTGCCCGAACCTATCCTCGGGCCCATGTCACTCTCCGACGCCAGCACCGCCGCCTCGTCGCCCTCCCGCATCGGGGTGGTGGGGTGCGGGCTCATGGGCTCCGGCATCGCGGAGGTGGCGGCCCGGTCCGGGCTCGGCGTCGTGGTGGTCGAGGCCGACGCCGGCGCGGCGGAGCGGGGCCTCGCCCGCATCGAACGGTCGCTGGCGACCACGGTCGACCGGGGCAAGCTCGGGGCGGACGAGCGGGATGCATCGCTGGCCCGCATCGAGGTCACCCACGACGCCGACGCGCTGGCCGACCGCGAGCTGGTGGTCGAGGCCGTCGTCGAGGACGAGGCGAGCAAGGTCGCCGTGTTCGAGCGGCTCGACCAGGTCGTCGCCAGCGGCGACGCGGTGCTGGCGTCGAACACGTCGTCGATCCCGATCATGAAGCTGGCGATGGCGACCAAGCGGCCCGAGACCGTGGTGGGGCTCCACTTCTTCAACCCGGTGCCCGTGCTCAGGCTGGTCGAGCTGGTGCCGTCGCTGCTGACGGCGGACGAGACGATCGACCGCGCCGAGCGGCTGGCGACCGAAGTCCTGGGCAAGCGGGTGATCCGCTCGCAGGACCGGGCGGGGTTCGTGGTGAACGCGCTGCTGATCCCCTACCTGCTCTCCGCCATCCGCATGCTCGAGTCCGGGCTTCGCCACGGCCGAGGACATCGACGCCGGCATGGTCGAGGGCTGCGCCCACCCGATGGGCCCTCTGCACCTCACCGACCTCATCGGCCTGGACACGACCATGGCCGTGGCCGATTCGCTCTACGAGGAGTTCAAGGAGCCGCTGTACGCGGCACCGCCGCTGCTGTCGCGCATGGTCGACGCCGGGCTGCTGGGCCGCAAGTGGGCCACGGCTTCTACGAGTACGGCTGACCGGACCCACTCCGACATCGCCACCGATGTCGGGCTCGCCGGCCGGGCGATTCCTCTGACCGTTCGTACGGCGGCTAGAAACCGCCAGATGGATCTGGGTGGCGCTGGGGCGCCCGAGGTGGCGCAGGTTCGGACGTCGCGCCGGCGCCGTTGGCCGCTGTTCGCCGCAGTCGCCGTCGTGGCTGTGTCAGGGCTGGGGTTGGGCGGGGTGGTACTGCTCGACGACGACAGCTCACGGGCGTGGTGCTCGGCCCGCGGGGCGCATGCCCGACGAGCCGTTCCTCGTCGATCTCGTTGCCACGACCAGCGACGAGGGTGACGGCGAGATCGGGACCGGCGACGCACCGCCCGAGCCCCGTGCGCTCGACGACCCCGTCCTGCTGGCGGGCGGCCTGGTGGTCGGCACGGACTCCGGGGTGTACGCCGGCACCCGCGACCAGGCGACCTGCGACCTCGAGCGGCTGGTCGAGCTGCTCACCGACGAGGGCGAGACTGCCCGGGCGGACGCTGGTTCGGCGCCCTCGGCCAGCATGTCGACGATCGTGCGGGGTACCTCGACAGCGTCACCGCCGTCCGCCTGCGGTTCGACACCCGGGTCACCGCCCACGACAACGAACGGCGGTATGACGCGGTCCTGCAGGCGGGAACCGCCGGTGCTGATCGACCGCTTCGGGAGTCCCACGCGTGCGCTCCTCGGGTGGTGCCCCGCTCGACGAGCCCGAGCCGGCGCCGTCGGGAACCAGTGCGGGCGACAGCGTCGATGCTGGCACCCACGTAGGGAACGGCGACGACGCATGGGGAGGCTTCGACCCGATCCGCGGTCGTCGTCGTCTCGGTGGCCCCACCGCGGACGTTCGATCTCGCCGACCCGGCAGCCGGCGAGCTGTTCACCCGTCCGGTCGGCTCCGACGGCGAT
>CAVTKV010000010.1:0-63210 GCA_963735395.1 uncultured Acidimicrobiales bacterium
CGCCGATGCCCTCTCGTTCGCCCGGGGACGCCGCCAGGGTGTCCTGACCACCATCCGGTCCAGCGGGAGACCCCAACTGTCCAACATCGCCTACACACTGGGCGACGACGACGTGGCCCGTATCTCGGTCACCGACAGCCGAGCCAAGACGAAGAACCTCCGCCGCGACCCCCGGGCCTCGCTGTACGTGGTTAGCGACGACTTCTGGTCCTACGTCGTCCTCGACGGGACGGCCGAGCTCACCCCGGTAGCGGCCGACCCAGCAGACGAGACCGTCGACGAACTCGTCGCCCTCTACCGGGCGGTGGCTGGCGAGCACGCCGACTGGGGCGAGTTCCGAGCGGACATGGTGGCCGACGGTCGCCTGGCGGTCCGCCTGCACGTCGATCACGCCTACGGCATGGTGCCGACCCAGCTGAGCTGACACCTGATTCTCGGCCGGCGGCGCGAAAGGCGATCGACGACCACGTCGACCCGGGTCCTAGTCTTCTCCGTCGGCCGCGCCCCGTCTACCGCGTCCTGCATCGCGCAAAGCAGAAGACGGCCCAGGCACAGGAGGGCACGTGACCACAGGCGGAGTGGAGAAGGTTACCCGCACCCGGATCCGAAGTCCTCGCGCTGGCACTGGACACCTGGCTGACCGAAGCCGACCCACCGCCCCAGACAATCCGGAAACTGACACCTGAGCGAACTCGCCCCCGCATCAGCGCAGGTCAGGCAAATCCGTTGGAAATTTCCCCGGGACTATTGTGATCCCCTAAGGAACCGGCGGATCATCTTTGCCGATCCCACCGCACGCTTGGCCGGCCGGGCGTTGCGGCATCACGATGCCGCCTGCCTTCGGCCGGGGGCCGGGTCAGACCGGGAACGTGACCCCGGTCAGCTCTTCCGAGACTGTCCACAGGCGGCGCTGGATGGCCGTGTCGTGGGATTGCCCGCTGGACTCGGCCAGTTTCGGGTAGCCCCTGGCCCCGAGGAATCCGCCTGGGCCGTAGTACTGGCCGCCGAGCACGCCGGGGTCGGTCGCGGCGCGCAGCGTGGGCAGTGCGCCCATCGCCGCCTTCTGGGTCATCACCCGCACGTAGAAGAACGCGACGATCGCGGGCGTGTAGCGCGCCAGCTCGGTGCTGGCGAGGCCTGGGTGGGCGGCGACCGCGATGGTGGTGCCCGCGCCGGACAGCCGACGTTGCAGCTCGTAGGTGAACATCAGGTTCGCCAGCTTGGACTGGCTGTACGCGGCCACCCGGCTGTAGGACCGCTCCGCCTGCAGGTCGTCGAAGTTGATCCGGGCCTGGATGCGGTGCGCGAGGCTGCTGACCGTCACCACGCGGGAGCCCGGCACCGGCAGCATCTGCTCGAGCAGCAGCCCGGTGAGGGCGAAGTGCCCCAGGTGGTTGGTTCCGAACTGCAGCTCGAACCCGTCACGGGTGGTCTGCTTCGGCGTGAGCATCACCCCGGCGTTGTTGATCAGCAAGTCGATCCTCGGGTGCTTGGCCCGCAGTTCGCCTGCGGCGGCGCGGATGGAATCCAGCGAGGTCAGGTCGAGGGGCTGGACCATGACGTTCGCGCCAGGGGCGGTGCCGGCGATGCGGGCGGCGGCGCGCTTGCCCTTCTCGATGTCCCGCACTGCCAGCACCACCGACGCACCGCGCGCGGCGAGGACTTGGGCGGTCTCGAACCCGAGGCCGGTGTTCGCGCCGGTGACCACGGCTAGCCGTCCCTGCTGGCCGGGCACGTCATCGCTCGTCCATTTCTCATTCATGATCCCTCCAGATCCGTTGCTAACTGTGACGTACGGCTTAGCTCGATAGGTGGTGACGATCCGGCTCGGCTGATCATGCGGACCGGCCATGGAAGTAGTGGCCCTTATCGAGATCCTCAATGAGCCCGGGATGTGCCGGCTGCCAGCCCAGCAGCTCGCGGGTCAGCGTGCTCGAGACCGGGTTGTCGGCCGCGAGGAAGCCGGCCAGAAAGCCGAAGTGCTCGCTCGCCTCGTCGGCAGGGACGGAGACCACCGGGACGTCGAGGTGCCGCCCGATCACCTCGGCGATGGCGCGGATCGGCACACCCTCGTCCGCCACCGCGTGCAGCCGCGATCCCGCCGGTGCCTTCTCCAGAGCCAGGCGGAACAGGTGTGCCGCATCGAGCCGGTGCACGGCGGGCCAGCGGCTGGAGCCGTCGCCGATGAAGCCCGAGACTCCCTTGTCACGGGCAATACCGACCAGGGCCGCGAGGAATCCGTGATCCCCGTCGCCGTAACACGTCGTAGCAAGTCGTACAACCGACGAACGGACGCCGAGCGAAGCGAACGACAGCGCGACCTCCTCCGTGGCCAATCGGGCCCGCGGCCCGCCGGCCGCAGCCGGGTCAAGACCAGGCGCGTCCTGTTCGGTTCCCACCCGCCCCGGTGCTAGCACGACGGTCGCGGAGGCGATGACCAACGGCCGATCAGACCCGGTGAGGGCCTCGCCCAACGCCTCGACGGCGCGTCCGTCCGCGTCGACCGCGCCCTGGAAGTCCCCAGAGCGCACCATGTCGCCGTGGAACGCGAGGTGGATCACGCCATCCGACGCCCCGGCCGCACCGCGCAGGCCGTCGAGAGCGTCAAGATCGCCGCGATGTACCCGGACCCCGGCCTCGGTGAGGGCAGCGGCCGAGGCGTCCGAGCGGGCGAGGCCGGTGACCTCATGGCCCGCACCGATGAGCTCGGGAACAAGGGCGGAGCCGATCCAGCCGGACCCGCCAGTGACAAAAACGCGCATGCCCAACCTCCATATATGTCGATCACCCTCGCCTCAGCGGATGCCGAGGCTGTACCGATCTTGGATCATAGTCCAGACTGTAATCTCGACTCTGATCGAGATCAAGGGCTATAATTCGCCGCATGAGGAGGCCACCGCCCAAGCTGGTCCAGCGACTGGTCAGTGCGAGCGAGGAGGTGCTGCGCCCAGACCAGGCACTACGACTGGAGGACATCGCCACACTGATCGGCTCAGCTCGCGCAACGCTCTACTACCACTTCTCTGGCCGCGACGACCTGGTCGCGTTCCTGCTGGAAGAGCACCTGCGCGCCGCCTCCGAGACAATCGAGCTCGCCGTCACAACCACCCGGCCACCCGTCATCCAGCTGCGCTCAGCGATAACCGCGCTCGTAGGGTTCCTCGGGGGGCAGCCCGGAGTATGCGCCGGTCTGCTCTCCTTCGCGGGAGCCACCGGACGACTAGGAACCCTCATGGCCGCGAAGGACGCGACGCTCGCCGCGCCGCTTCGAAAGCTCCTCGACGAGGGCGCCGCCACTGGCCAATTCACGATCAGCGACTCCCGCGACGCTGCCAACGCCATCCTCGGGGCTGCGATGATCGCTACGCTCACCCGCTGGGAAGATGGCCGCGACACACAAGATCCCGAGTTTCAGCAGGCACTGACAGACCAACTCGTCAGGAGCGTCGCACGCGCCTGAACAAGCGCGCCCCAGCGGGGCCAAAGGGCAGGACACGGGCGCCCGACGACGGACAACAGGACTAGCCCGCCCCGCCTTCGAGACGACGAGGTCGCGGGTTCGAAGCCCGGCGGCGTGGCCGAAGTGCCGTTGGATGGCGCTTCGCAGCGAGCCCCTGTGCCGCCCAGATGACTACGCAAGGTGAGGACGTGCCGCCACCGAGCAGATCGTGTTGTCCGCCCACATACGTGGTCATGCTGGCAGCGTTCGGCGGGACCTCGGATCGCCCCGACGCGGCCAGGGTTCTCGACGCCATCGACCGGGGGTCATGAGATCCGGGTTCTCAGCAACGGCCTGCTGCTGTCAACAGGACCTGCAAGGGTGAGGGACCGATGCCTGACGAGTTGCGCCCACACATCCGGGACGAGCCCGCTCCCGATGACGCCACCGTGGTGGTGCGGGGAGGTCCCGACAACCTCACCAAGCTCGCTCGGCACGCGATGCGTACCGGCCGTGCCTACGTCGTCCACGGCGAGCCGCTTCTCGGGGTGAGCGTCTTCCTCGCTCTCGATGACGCCGGCCCGGCCTCACTCGACGGCCTCCTCTCCGGTCGCATGGAGACCTACCACGTCGTGCACACAGCGTCCGTCGCCAACGTCCGCGAGGCGGCTTCGGGCTGTTGGCGACGTTCGGTCGACCGCACTACACGCTGATCCTTCCCGACACGTCGGAATCGACGCTCGGCACGCTGGCAGACGCCCTCGGTCCTGCGACGGCGAACCCGTATCATGTGACCAGACGACGGCGCTGAAGGAGGACCGATGGCCGTCACCGTGGACATCACCGCTGACCTCAACGACGAGGACGAAACCGGCTTCGTCTGGACGTTCCTCGACGAGGCCCGCGACCCCAGCGTCATCGTCCCCGGCGCCATCGTCGTGGCAGGCGACGCCGACGCTCCCGCTGTGGTCGAGGTCGTCGACATCGTCCCCAAGTCGTCCGGCCAGATCGTCCACCTGCGCATCCTCCCCGGCGACGTCGAGGATTACGCAGCGCTCGTCCGCCGCACCCTCTCGCCCGCCTGACGTCAGCCCTTTCTTCTCGGCGGCGGGTGTGGCCGCCGTCCGGCTGAGGCCGATTCGTTGCTTTCCCGGTTGCTACCCTGGCTACTCCTGTAGGCCTCTGACCTGCGGGAATAGTTCCCTACGTCGATTCCCCCCAGCTCCACTCACAAAAGCCCTGCTCAGGCAGGGCTTTTGTTGTATCGGGCGCGTCCGAGTAGGGCATACTGCTGGCCCCGGCCTGGGCGGCTAGCGGAGACAGGAAGTTGACGTGTTGGGGATCCGATTGGTGACCGCCACGGTCCTGACGGGCGTGCTGGCTGCGGCGGCGTGCGGGGGAGATGACGATGACGACAGCCCCTCGGCGCAGGCCGGTGAGTACGTCGAGGCCCTCGCGCAGACCCCTGGAGGGCAGCTCTTCGGGCCCTCGGAAGACAGGCAGTCGGACAACGAATGCTTCGCTCGAGCGTTCGTCGACGTCGTGGGGGTCGACGCGCTCGCTGCCGTTGTCACACCCGACGAGCTCCGTCAGAACCCCGACACTCCTGTCGTCGAGCTGGGCATCGAGATCTCCGAAGACGACGGCAACGCCCTGTATGACGAGCTCAGCGGGTGCGCGGATGTCACACGCTTGATCGCCGAGCTCACCACCTCGGGCCAGGGACTGGCGCCGGAGACCGAGGCATGCATCGAGCGGGAGTTCAACGAGGACCTCGTCCGCCGGATCTTCGTGACCACCATCACGCAGAACGCCGACAGCACCGTCCGTGCCGGCCTCGAAGACGAGATGGCCGCGGCCATGGCACCCTGCCTGGAGCCCGGAACCCTGAGCGGCGACTAGTCATCCCCGTCCTCCGCTACCTCGAGGACAGCGGCCTCGCGGCCGAACAGGTCAGCAACCTGCTGAGGTCCCAACGGCCCCGCATGAGTTGGATCAACCTCGGCGAGGTCTTCTACGTCATCAGCCGGCTCCACGGCGAGGACAATGCGGCCGAGACGGTGCGTGACCTGCGCGACGTGGTCGACGCCGACCTGCCCGACGCGACGTGGGTGGTCGAGGCCGCGCGCATCAAGGCCGACCACCCTCTCGCGTACGCCGACGCCTTCGCCGCTGCCGCCGACCGCCGTGGCCGCCGTGGCCGCCAACGCTGAGCTCTGGACCGGCGATCCCGGAGCTCCTGGTCCAGGGCTCACCCTGGCGCTGGCGAGATCTCCGGGTGCCAGGCGGCTGAGCAGCACTACGTTCTCGGCCGTGTGGCAGCGCCTACCCGAGACGGTCGGCGGCGCCTTCGGGCGTCGATCGGCCTCTCCGGGGTTCCCCCGGGGGTGACCTGATGGTCCGGCAACGCAGCGCATGCGCCCTCGTGCACACCGATGCACCGAAGCGCACGCACGACGGGAACGGTCGGGTGGCGCTGCCGCACACCCCGTCCGCCCCGCAGTGACGGGCACGCCATCGGATGGCGCCGCCCCGACGCAGCGATCACGAACGCAGCGTGGCAGGAGCGCTGGCCGGCGCGTTCCTGGCCGGCGACGACTGGCAGCCGCCGGCGATGGGTCGCCGGGCGAAGCGGGCGGTGGCCGACCGCCGCCGCTGGCCGGTCGACCTGGCCGAGATCGTCGTGCGCGCCTACCCCGACCGACCCGCCGACCGGCCGCGCGAGCTGGCGACGTTCATCGCCGCCTGCGAGCCGTTCCGGCGTGCCTGGCGCGACCCCGAGCGCCCGCTGCGGGTGCACGTGTGGATGGCGGCACCGACCGAGATGGGACGGCGCCGCTGGCCGGTCCCGGTCATCGACGACCTGGCGCGCCTGGCCGACTGGCTGGGCGTGAGGCCGGACCACCTCGACTGGTTCGCCGACCGCCGATCGATGGAGCGCACGGCCGTCGACCCGCGGCTGCGCCACCACCACCGACGGTGGATCCGCAAGCCCGATGGCGGCATCCGGCTGCTCGAGGCACCGAAGCGCGAGCTCAAGGACCTGCAGCGGCAGATCCTCCACCTCGTCCTCGACCGCGTGCCGCCACACCAGGCTGCGCATGGCTTCCGACCCGGGCGGTCGGCGATCACGGCCGCGGCGCCGCACACCGGACGGGCGATCGTGCTGCGGTTCGACCTCGAGTCGTTCTTCACCAGCGTCAGCGCCGGCCGTGCCTACGGCATCTTCCGCCTCGCCGGCTACCCGGAGCCCGTGGCCCACACGTTGGCGGCACTGTGCACGACGGTGACACCGCCGGCTGTGCTCCGCCAGGCGCCTGCCGTGGCCGCCGGTCCCGCGGGCGGGGCCGCCGACCCGGTCGACCGGCGCCGGCGACTGCTCCGGCACCTGGCGACACCCCACCTGGCCCAGGGCGCCCCCACCTCGCCGGCGCTCGCCAACCTGAGCGCGTACCGCCTCGACCGCCGCATGGCAGGGCTGGCCCGCCGGCTGGGCGCGACCTACACGCGCTACGCCGACGATCTCGTGCTGTCTGGCGACCGGCACCTGCGGCGGCTCGACCGCATCGAACAGGTTGTGCTCGACATCGCCCGCGACGAGGGGTTCCGCCTGCACCGCGCCAAGTCGCGGGTGGCCACCGCCGGCCAACGCCAGACGGTGCTCGGCCTGGTCGTCAACGAGCGGACCAACGTACGCCGGGCGGACTACGACCGGCTCCGCGCCGTGCTCCACGACGCCGCCCGGTCGGGTCCGGCCGCCGCCAACCGCGACGGCCACGCCGACTTCCGCGCCCACCTGCTCGGCCGCATCTCGTGGGTGGTGGCCGCCAACCCCGCTCGGGCGTCCACGCTCGACCGCGCCTTCGGCGACATCGACTGGTCGTCGGCCTGACGTATCAGGCCCAATGCGGGCGGCTCTGTCCCTAGGATCGTCCGACGACCGGGGTCGGACGCGAAAGCAGGCACCGAGGAGCGACGATGGCGACAACCAAGCGAACGGCACGGGCGCGCACGACCAAGAAGTCGACGTCCGCGGCACGGGCGGCGACGTGGCCCGGCCCGACGGCGGGCAGGAGCGTGGCATCGATCGTGGCGCCCGTCCCGGGCGACGGGGTGGTGCCCACGATCGCCGCCCGCAAGGCGGGCGGCACCGCTCGCATCCTCAACTGCCTCCCCTCCCCCGACCAGGCCGACGACTGGGACGTCGCCAGCGCACAGGCGGCCGGGGTGCTGGCCGCCCGGGCCACGGTGCCCGCCTCGGTCGACCTCCGGGCGGACTGGTGGAAGGTGGGCGACCAGGGCAGCACGGGCTCGTGCGTCGGGTGGGCGACCGCCGACTCGGTGCTGCGCTGGCACCACGTGACCGGCGGGCGGATCGCCGAGAAGGACAAGCTGTCGGTGCGGTTCGTGTGGATGGCGGCCAAGGAGACCGACGAGTTCAGCAGCCGGCCCACGACCTTCATCGAGCCCGAGGGCACCAGCCTGAAGGCGGCGCTCGACGTGGCCCGCAAGTTCGGAGCGGTGCGCGACACCGACCTGCCCTTTGCCCGGCCCAAGCTGTTCGCCGGCGACGCCAAGGCGTTCTACCTGCTGGCGGCGCAGCTCAAGATCGCGGCCTACGTCAACCTGGGCCGCGACGCGGCGGCATGGCGGCGATGGCTGGCCACCCAGGGGCCGATCCTGACCCGGCTCGACTGCGACGACACCTGGATGGGCGCCAAGGCGACCAAGGGCGTCCTCGAGACCTATGACGCCGCGAGCGCCAACGGCGGGCACGCGGTGGCGATGGTGGGCTACACGCCCGACCACGTCATCGTGCGCAACAGCTGGGGGACGACATCGTGGGGGGACAAGGGCTTCGCCTACGCCTCGTACCCCTACGCCGCCGCGGCGTTCACCGAGGCCTACGGCGTCAGCGTGCTCTAGTCGTGCCCTCGCACAGGTACCACTAGCCAGTCGGCTCGCTCGCCGGCGCGAGCGTCGACCCCGTGGTCGTGGCCACGTCGCCCGCGGGGATGGTGTCGCCGGTGGGCTGGGGGCGCTCGCCCGTGCACGTCGTGCCCCACGCACCCAGGCCGATCACGATCAGGATGATGGCGACGATCCACACCACGCGCACGATCGGTGACCGTAGTGCGCACCAGGTGGGCGACGAGGGACCATCAGTGACCGCCCGTGACCAGACGGCACCGCGTCGCCCCGGGGCGGATCGTCACTCGAGCGGGGGTACTCCGGCAACTGTGGGCTCGGTCGGGTTCGCCCGCACCACCAGTACCACGCCGGCCGCGATGAGCACGCCGGCCGGGACGGCCGAGGCCGGTGGCACCTCGTCGAAGGCCATCCAGGCGAGCAGCGCCGCGCCGACGATCTCGAACAGGATGGCGACCGACACCACCATCGGGCTGGTGGTGCGGAGCACGCGGTTGACCAGGGTGTGCCCCAGCAACTGGGGGCCGACCACGATGGCGACGAGCGCCAGCCAGGTGGCGCCGTCGTAGCCGGCGAGCGGCTGGCGCCCAAGGCCGCACACCACCAGCAGGGCCACCGCCGCCACCCCGTAGCAGACGGTGGCGTAGACCGTGGTCGAGACGGTGCGGCGCACCTCGGCGCCGACGGTGACATAGGCCGCGGCCAGCGCGCCGCCGAGCAGGGCCAGCACGTCGCCGAACAGGGCGCGGGGCGCGATCGACAGGTCGACGCCGCTCAGGACAACGGTGCCGGCCATCGCCGAGCCGATGCCCCACCACGCCAGCCGGGGCACGTGCTCGCCCCGCCACCGGGCGATGAGCGCGGCCCACACCGGCTGGGTCGCCACCAGGGCGACCGACGACGCCACCGACGTGAACGACAGGCTGGGCACCCAGGTGGCGAAGTGTGCGGCCAGGAACAGCCCGGCGATCGCCGACAGGCGGCGCTCCCTCGCGTCGAGCCCGGTGAGCTCGCGGCGGCTGCGCCGGTTGAGCAGCACGACCGCGCCGAGGAGGGGGATCGCCAGCGCGTTGCGCCAGAACGCCACCGCCAGTGACGGCGCGTCGGCCACCCGGATCAGCGGCGCAGAGGTGGACACCGCCACGACGGCCAGGCCCAGCAGCGCCAGGTCGAGCGTGGGCGGGCGCGCCATGGGAGCGGGCGCGCCGTGGGGCGCATCGGCGTGTCGCGCGGTCGGGCGGGGAGACGACTCGGCGGACATGATCGGCAGGAAGCCTGACACGCGTCCTGGTTCGCCCCTTGCCTTTGCATCACGAGTGCGAAAACCTGGGGTCGTGGACGCTGACGTGAGCATGACCGACGACCCCGGAGCAGGCGAGGCCCTGTACAACCCGTTCGAGCCGGGCTTCGCCGCCGACCCGTACGGCCAGTACGCATCGATCCGTGCCGACGGGCGTGTCCACCGCAACCCGCTCGGCCTGCGGGTGCTGTCGCACTACGACGACTGCTTCGAGCTGCTGCGCCTGGCCGGCACCAGCGTCGAGGACCGCAAGGCGATGAACCTGGTCGTCCCGCCCCTGCCGGACGACCTCGCCGAACGGGCCGGCCAGCGAACACGGTCGATCCTCAGCCTCGACCCGCCCGACCACACCCGCCTGCGCCGTCTGGTGTCGAGCGCGTTCACCGTTCGCCGCATCGAGCGGCTGCGCGAGCGCGTGCAGCACCTCGTCGCCGGCCTGCTCGACGACCTGGACGAGGCGGGCCGCGACGGCGAGCCGGTCGACGTCATCGCCCGCTTCGCCTTCCCCCTGCCCTTCGTGGTCATCAGCGAGCTGCTGGGCATGCCCGAGGGCGATCGCGACCAGCTCCGGGCGTGGTCGCACGAGATGACCAACTCGATCGAGCCCTTCAGCGACGAGCCCACCATGCGCCGCATCGTCGCAGCGGCCGACAACATGTTCCGCCACATCGACGACGCCATCGAGTGGAAGCGGCACAACCCGGCCGACGACCTGCTCAGCGCCATGATCGCCGCCGAGGAGGACGGCGACCGGTTGACGCACGACGAGCTGCGCGACCAGGTCGCGCTGCTGTACCTGGCGGGCCACGAGACCACGGTCAACCTCATCGGCAACGGCACGCTGGCCCTGCTGCGCCACCGCGACCAGTTCGATCGCCTCGTGGCCGACCCGTCGCTCGACGCCAACGCCGTCGACGAGCTGCTCCGCTACGACAGCCCGGTGCAGGTGTCACGGCGCATCACGACCGCCGAGGTCGAGCTGGCCGGCGAGACGATCGCCGCCGGTGAGATGGTGCTCACGCTGCTCGGGTCGTCCAACCGCGACGAGGCGAAGTGGGGCCCCACCGCCGCCGACCTGGACCTTGGCCGCGAGGGTGCCGGCGCTCACCTGTCGTTCGGCAGCGGCATCCACCATTGCCTGGGCTCGGCGCTGGCCAGGCTCGAAGGCGCCGAGGCCGTGCCGGCGCTTGTGCGCCGCTTCCCCGCCATGGAGGTGGCGACCGACGAGCCGGCCTGGAACGGCCGCATCGTGCTGCGCGGCCTGGACTCGTTGCCCGTGGCGCTGGCGGGCTGACCCGCGTTCGCCGTCTCACCCCGCATGTAGCCTGTCCCCGCCGGATCGGTGGTCTCGCCAGGTCGGCCTCGCCAGCTTGCTGGCCGCACGCCCACCAGCGCGACCAGGGAGGTTCCGTGACCCTCATGACCACCACGACACGTTGGGGCGAGCCGCTCACGCTTGCCGACAGGGATGCCATGCCCGACCTGGACGGTCGCCGCTACGAGCTGATCGCAGGTTCGATCGTCGTGACCCCGGCACCCCTGACCGGCCACCAGCGTGGCTCCCGCCGCCTCCAACGGCTGCTCGAGGACGCGGCGCCACCGCACACCGAGGTGTTCAACGCCCCGGTGGACCTGCGGCTGCCGGCCGGGCACGTGCTCCAGCCCGACCTGTTGGTCGCGCCGGCGCCCAGCATCGTCCGCACCCACATCGAGCTGCCGGTCCTGCTGGTCGTCGAGATCGTCTCGCTCGGCAGCCACGTCCACGACACCATCACCAAGCGGGCCGTGTATGCCGAGGCCGGCATCGAGCACTACTGGCTGGTCGACACCACCCGTTCACGGCCGTGGTTCACCGCCCTGCGGCTGGTCGACGGCGAGTTCGACACCGTGATCGACACGGGCGGCGAGGCGGCGACCGATGCGCCGCTCGCCGTGCAGTTCGCCGTCGCGGACCTCTTCCGCCCGCCGCGCTGACCGCCCCGGTCAGACCTTGAGGAAGCGGCTGAGGGCCCAGCCGGAACCGGCAGCGCCGATGACGACGCCGAGGACGACCACGACTGCGGACGTGGTCCACAGCTCGGTCGACGATGCCACGAAACCCTGCATGATCGCCTGGTAGTCCTCGTTCTCGGCCGCGTTCTTCATGAACGAGTCGAGCGCGAAGACGGCACCCAGAGCGAAGACGGCACCGACGATGCCCTGGACGATGCCTTCGAGCATGAACGGCACCCGGATGAACCAGTTGGTGGCACCGACGAGCTTCATGACCTCGATCTCGCGGCGACGGGCGAACATCGCCATGCGGATGGTGTTGAGGATGAGCAGCAAGGCTGCCACCAGCAGGACGACGCCGATGACGGTCATGCCGAACCGAGCGAAGTTGGACACGCCCTTCACCGTCTTGACGCTGTCGGTCACGTCGGTCACCTGCAGCACGCCCGGCTCGGCGGCCAGCTGCTCGCCCAGGCTGGACATGAGGTTGACCTCGCCGGACTCGGGCGTGAGCCGGTACGAGTCGGGCACCAGGTCGGGGCTGTCCTCGAGCTTGGCCTTCATGGCCTCGTTGCGCTCGAACAGCCGCATGGCCTCGGCGTGGCTCGCCTCGCGGTCGACGTAGCGCCACTCGCCGACCTCGGGGTTGTCGTCGAGCGTCGCCTCGATGGCGTCGCGCTGCTCCGGGGTGACGTCGGTCTTGAGGAAGGCGATGACCTCGATGCCGTCCTGCCAGCGGGCCGAGACGTTGTCGACGCCCTGGCCCAACAGCAGCGTCGAGCCGAAGAGGGCCAGCGACACCGCGACAGCCACGATGGCGGCGATGGTGAGCGTGATGTTGCGGCGCAGGTTCTTGGCGGTCTCGCGGGCGACGTAGTCGAACTTCACTGGTACACCCCTCGGGCCTGGTCGCGGACGATCGAGCCCGTCTCGAGCTCGATCACCCGTCGCTGCATGGTGTCGACGATCGATCGGTCGTGGGTGGCCATCACCACCGTGGTGCCGGTGCGGTTGATGCGGTCGAGCAGGCGCATGATGCCGACGGACGTGGCGGGGTCGAGGTTGCCGGTGGGCTCGTCGGCCAGCAGGATCAGCGGCCGGTTGACGAAGGCCCGGGCGATCGACACCCGTTGCTGCTCACCACCCGAGAGCTCCTCGGGCCGGTTGTTGGTCTTGGAGTCGAGGCCGACCAGCTCGAGGATGGCCGGCACCTGGGCCTTGACCACGTGGCGCGGGCGGCCGATGACCTCGAGGGCGAAGGCGACGTTCTCGTAGACGGTCTTGTTCGTGAGCAGCTTGTAGTCCTGGAAGATGCAGCCGATGTTGCGGCGCAGGTAGGGCACCCGCCACGACGACAGCCGGGCGATGTCCTTGCCGGCCACGAAGATGCGGCCCTTGTCGGCCGTCTCCTCGCGGTTGATGAGCCGGAGCATCGTCGACTTGCCCGACCCGGACGGGCCCACCAGGAAGACGAACTCGCCCTTCTCGATGGTGGCCGACGCGCCGTGCAGCGCCTCCACGTTGCCCTTGTAGATCTTGCTGACCTGTTCGAACGTGATCATCGTCCTCGCCCAGAGTGCGCGAGGGAACGTCGTGTGCGAACGTCCCCAGCTGTTGCGATGAGGTTACAGAAGTCGCGCGGTACGTCGAACATCGCGGATCAAAAGTACCGGGCCACTGGATGGCTGCTGCGGATGGTCACTACTGGTCGGGACCGCTGCGCCGCCATTGGAGGTACGCCTCCATGAACGGATCGAGGTCGCCGTCGAGCACGGCGGACACGTTGCCCGTCTCGTGCTCGGACCGCAGGTCCTTGACCATCTGGTAGGGCTGCAGCACATAGCTGCGGATCTGGCTGCCGAAACCGACGCGCTGTTGGTCGCCCCGGATCTCGTCGAGCTCGTCCTGGCGGCGCTGCCGCTCCCGGTCGGCCAGCTTGGCCTTGAGCATGACCATGGCCCGGTCACGGTTCTGGAACTGGCTGCGCTCGACCTGGCACGACACGACGATGCCCGTCGGCAGGTGCGTCAGCCGCACGGCCGACGACGTCTTGTTGATGTGCTGGCCGCCGGCCCCGGACGCCCGGAAGACGTCCATCTTGATGTCCTTGTCGTCGACCTCGACCGAGACGTCGCCCTCGTTGAGCATGGGCACCACGTCCAGCGCGGCGAAGGCCGTCTGGCGCTTGCCCTGGGCGTTGAACGGGCTGATGCGCACCAGGCGGTGCACGCCCCGCTCGGCCTGCAGGTAGCCGTACGCGTACCGGCCCTTGACCACGAACGTGGCAGAGGACAGGCCGGCCTCCGACCCCTCGGTGAACTCGTCGACCTCGACGACGAAGCCGCGTCGCTCGGCCCAGCGGGTGTACATGCGCAGCAGCATCTCGGCCCAGTCCTGGGCGTCGACGCCGCCCTCGCCCGAGGTGATCGAGACGAGTGCGTCGCGCTCGTCGTGCTCGCCCGAGAACATCGACCGCAGCTCGATGCGGCGCAGGTCGGCGTCGATGGCCGCCAGCGACTGCTCCACCTCGGCCAGCGACGCGTCGTCGCCCTCGTCGCGGGCCAGCTCGTGCGAGCGTCTCGGCGTCGTCGACCCGGGCCTCGAGCTGCTCGTACTGCTCGAGGTCGTCGATGACGGTCGACAGCTCGCCCGTGACCCGCTTGGCGCGCTCCGCGTCGTCCCACAGGTCGGGGCGCGAGGCCTCGGCCTCGAGCTGGGGGCGCCGGGCCCGCAGCTCGTCGACCTTGAGGTAGCCCTCGGCCTCGCTCAGCCGAGCACGCAGCGCCTTGAGGTCGTCGGTGAGGTCACGCATGGGGAGGGTGGGCTACTGCTGCTTGCCGTGGCAGAGCTTGTACTTCCTGCCGGACCCGCACGGGCACGGGGCGTTGCGGGGGGTCTTGTCCCACTCCGACTTCACCACCGGCGTGTTGGTCTGGCTGGCGGTGACCGTGGCGGTGGCGCCGGTGGCGCCGGTGGCACCGTTGCCGCCCGCGGGTGCCGGCTCGCCGGAGGCGGCGGCCTGGGCGCGCGCCGCGGCCGCCAGGCCGGCGGCCCCGCCCGAGGTGGACGGGTCGTCGGGCGACGAGTACTGCACGTCGCGCAGGGCGGTGTCGTCACCGCCGTCGCCGGCCAGGGTCGCCGGGGCGTCGCTTGGCGTCGGGGCGTCGCTGGGCGTCGGGGCATCGGCCGGCGATGAGGCGTCCGTGGGCGTGGCGGCGTCCGTGGGCGTGGGGGCGTCCGTGGGCATGGCGGCGTCGACCGGGGCGGCGGCCGCGGCCGGCCGGTTGACCTTGACGTCGACGTGCATGACGTAGCGGATGAAGTCCTGCCAGACGCCGTGCATCATCTGGCCGAACATGTCGAAGCCCTCGCGCTGCCACTCGACCAGCGGGTCCTTCTGGCCCATGGCCCGCAGGTTGATGCCCTCGCGCAGGTAGTCCATCTCGTACAGGTGCGACCGCCAGCGCTGGTCGATGACCCGCAGCATCACCTGGCGCTCGACCTGGCGCATGATGTCGGGCGTCAGGTCGGACTCGCGCTTCTCGTAGTAGCCCAGCGCCTCGTCCGTGAGCAGCTCGTACAGCTCGTTGGTCGACGTGGCCTGGCCGAGCTGCTCGTTGGTGAGCTCGGACGGCCAGAACGTGCGGACCTCGGTGGAGAGGCCGTCGAGGTCCCACTCCTCGGAGTACTCGCTCACGCAGTGCGTCTCGACCAGGGTGCTGATCGCGTCGGGCAGGGCCTCGTCGACGATGCGCTCGCGCAGGTCGACCTTGTCGAGCACCTGGTCGCGCAGCGCGTAGATGACCTTGCGCTGCTCGTTCATGACCTCGTCGTACTTGAGGACGTTCTTGCGGATCTCGCCGTTGCGCTGCTCGACGGTGGTCTGCGCCCGCTCGATCGCCTTGGAGACCATCTTGGCCTCGAGGGGCACGTCGTCGGGCAGGGTCTTGCCCATGACCCAGTTGACGGCGCCCGTGGCGAACAGGCGCATCAGGTCGTCTTCGAGGCTGAGGTAGAAGCGGCTCTCGCCGGGGTCGCCCTGGCGGCCGGACCGGCCACGCAGCTGGTTGTCGATGCGCCGCGAGTCGTGGCGCTCGGTGCCCAGCACGTAGAGCCCGCCCAGCTCGCGCACCTTGTCGCCCTCGGCCTTGGTGCCGGCCTCGTGCTCGGCCGTCAGCTCGGCCACCCGGTCGCGGGCCTCGTCGGCGTCGGGGTCGAGACCCTCGGCCCGGGCGTCGCGCTTGGCCATGCCCTCGGCGTTGCCGCCGAGGATGATGTCGACACCACGGCCGGCCATGTTGGTGGCCACGGTGACGGCCTTGAGCCGCCCGGCCTGGGCGATGATCTCGCCCTCACGGAAGTGCTGGCCCACCTTGGCGTTGAGCACCTCGTGTCGGATGCCCTGCTTGTCGAGGAGGCGGGACAGCTTCTCGGACTTCTCGACCGAGATGGTGCCCACGAGCACCGGCTGGCCGGCCTCGTACCGCTCGGCGAGGTCCTCGACCACGGCCTCGAACTTGCCGTCCTCGCCCTTGTAGATGAGGTCGGCCTCGTCGAGCCGGACCATCGGCCTGTTGGTGGGGATGGGCACCACCTGCAGGTCGTAGGTGCCGGCGAGCTCGGCGGCGTCGCTCTGCGCCGTGCCGGTCATGCCGGCGAGCTTGTCGTACATGCGGAAGTAGTTCTGCAGCGTGACCGTGGCCAGCGTCTGGTTCTCTTCCTTGATCTTGACGCCCTCTTTGGCCTCGACCGCCTGGTGCAGGCCCTCGGACCAGCGCCGGCCCTCGAGGATGCGGCCCGTGAACTCGTCGACGATCTTGACCTCGCCCGACGACACCACGTAGTCCTTGTCGCGCTTGAACAGCTCCTTGGCCTTGAGGGCCGCCTGGAGCTGGTGGACCAGGTTCTGCGCCACACCGTCGTACAGGTTCTCGATGTCGAGCTGGCGCTCGACCTTTTCGATGCCGTCGTCCGTAGGGGCGACCGTGCGCTTCTCTTCGTCGACCTCGTAGTCGTCGTCGCGCTTCAGGCTGCGGACGATCGAGCTGAACTTGTAGTAGAGCTGCGCGGCGTCGGCGACCTTGCCCGAGATGATGAGCGGCGTGCGGGCCTCGTCGATGAGGATCGAGTCGACCTCGTCGACGATGGCGTAGGTGTGCCCCCGCTGCACCTGGCGGGCCCGGCTGGGGGCCATGTTGTCGCGCAGGTAGTCGAAGCCGAACTCGTTGTTGGTGCCGTAGGTGATGTCGGCCGCGTACTGCTCGCGCTTGAACGTCGGGTCGGGGTTGCCCGGCACGATCAGGCCGGTCGTCAGGCCCATCCAGGTGTGCAGGCGACCCATCCACTCGCGGTCGCGGGTGGCCAGGTAGTCGTTGACCGTGACCAGGTGCATGCCCTGGCCGGACAGGCCGTTGAGGTAGGCCGGCAGGGTCGATACGAGGGTCTTGCCCTCGCCGGTCTTCATCTCGGCCACCCAGCCGAAGTGCAGGGCGGCGCCGCCCATGAGCTGGACGTCGTAGTGGCGCTGGCCGAGCACGCGGGTGCCGGCCTCGCGCACCACGGCGAAGGCCTCGATCAGCAGGTCGTCGAGCGACGCGCCGTTGTCGATGCGCTGGCGGAACTCGGCGGTCTTGGCCCGGAGCGCGTCGTCGGACAGGGCCTGCATCTCGGGTTCGAGTTCGCCGATGTCGGGCACCAGCGACTGGAGCGCCCGGACCTTCTTGCCCTCACCGGCGCGGAGGAAGCGGTTGAGCAGTGACATGCGTCCGTCGAGTGTACCGGTGGCCCCCGCAGTGCCCGATTCGGGTGCGGGATCGGGCGGGCGATTCGACAGATTAAAACATGAATCGAAACGCAGGCGTTCTACTGCGCTACGGATACGTTTCACGGAATGCGTGTCGACCAAGCATCCCCCCAGCTGTTCGAAGACCCCGACGTCCACCAGCGCCGCTGGCTCCTCCTCGGGGTCATGTGCCTGTCCCTCGTCCTCGTCGTCATGTCGGTCTCGTCCCTCAACGTGGCCGCCCCCCGCCTCCAGCAGGACCTGGGCGCGACCGCCACCCAACTCCACTGGATCATCGACTCCTACGCCCTGGTGTTCGCCGGTCTGCTGCTGTCGGCCGGTGCGTTGGGCGACCGGTTCGGGCGCAAGGGGGCCCTGCTCGGCGGGCTCGGCGTGTTCGGCGTCGGCCTGGTGGTCGCCGGGCTCGGCACCTCGCCGGGCCAGGTGATCGTCGGCCGCGGGATCATGGGCGTCGGCTCGGCGTTCGTGATGCCCGCCACGCTGTCGCTGATCACGGCCGTCTTCCCGCCCGAGGACCGTACCCGGGCGATCGCCACCTGGGCCGGCTTCGCGGGTGCGGGTGCCGCGCTCGGCCCGGTCGTGGCCGGCGCGCTGCTCGAGGAGTTCTGGTGGGGGTCGGCGATCCTGGTCAACCTGCCCCTGGTGGTGGTGGCCGCGGTGGCGGTCGCCCGGTTCTCGCCCAAGTCGCGTGACAGCCACGTGACCCCGCTCGACCCGGTCGGCTCGGTCCTCGCCCTCGTCGGCATGGTGTCGCTGCTCTACGGGATCATCGAGGGCGCCGAACGAGGGTGGACCGACGGCCTCGTGCTTGGCGCCTTCGGTGCCGCAGTCGTGCTCGTGGCCGGCTTCCTCGCCTGGGAGGCCCGGGCCGAGCACCCGATGCTGCCGCTCTACCTGTTCCGCGACCGGCGCTTCAGCGTGGCCAGCGCGGCGATCACGCTCACGTTCTTCGCCCTGTTCGGCTTCTACTTCCTGTCCACGCTCTACTTGCAGTACGTGCTGGGCTACTCACCCCTCACCGCCGGCCTGGCCGGCCTGCCGCTCGCCGGTGCGATGATTGTCGTCGCACCCCGCAGCGCCACGCTCAGCGAGCGCTTCGGACCGGCCCGGGTCATCACCGCAGGGTTCGCCCTCATGGCCGTCGGCCTGGCCGTGTTCACCCGCATCGGGGTCGACACGCCGTACCCGATCGTCGCCGGCGGCTTCGTGCTCCTGGGGGCGGGGCTCGCCGCCACGGCCGCCCCGGCCACCGGGATGCTCATGTCGGCCGTCCCGCTCGACAAGGCGGGCGTGGGCTCGGCGGTCAACGACACGACCCGCGAGTTCGGCGGCGCGCTGGGCATCGCCGTGTTCGGCACGCTCGTGGGATCGGCCTACCGGTCCAACATCGACCTGTCGGGCACCGACGTGCCGGCGGGCGCCGCCAACGCGGCCGACGAGTCCATCGGCGCGGCGTGGGGCGTGTCCCAGGGCCTACCCGGCGGCGAGGCCCTGCTCGCGCAGGCACAGTCGGCGTTCGTGGACGCCTTCCGCCTGACCAACACCGTCTCGGTGGCGGTCGCCTTCCTGGCTGCGGCGCTGGTCTGGACCACCCTGCGCCCGGGCCGCGGCGACACCGCCGACGCACTGGCCGACGAGCCCACCTTCGACGCCGAGGCGGGCGAACCCGCCCTCGATCCCGTGGCGTCGACTCCGTGAGGCGTCGGTGAACAAGTCACGCCATCTCGACGAAGGTTCGCTGTGTTGCCCGCTCTTGGCGCTTCGCGCCGGGCCGCTCGGGCCACGGCCTCGCCTGCCGGCTCGCCCTCTGAGGCGTCGGTGAACAAGTCACGCCATCTCGACGAACGTTCGCTGTGCTCCCCGCTCTCGGCGCTTCGCGCCGGGCCGCTCGGGCCACGGCCTCGCCTGCCGGCTCGCCCTCTGAGGCGTCGGTGAACAAGTCACGCCATCTCGACGAACGTTCGCTGTGTTCCCCGCTCTCGGCGCTTCGCGCCGGGCCGCTCGGGCCACGGCCTCGCCTGCCGGCTCGCCCTCTGAGGCGTCGGTGAACAAGTCACGCCATCTCGACGAACGTTCGCTGTGTTCCCCGCTCTCGGCGCTTCGCGCCGGGCCGCTCGGGCCACGGCCTCGCCTGCCGGCTCGGCCTCTGAGCGCAGGCGTCGGGAGACGGGCACAATGATCGGCGTGGCACCACGCGACGAGGTCGACCCCCGGATCGAGCGATCCCGCATGTGCGTCCTCGAAGCGACCGCCGAGCTGCTGCGCGAGGTCGGCTACGGCCAGCTCACGATCGAGGCCGTGGCGGCCCGGTCGGGCGTGGCCAAGAGCACCATCTATCGCCACTACGGCAGCAAGTCCGAGCTCGTCTCCGACGCCTTCACCCGGGTCCACGCCCGCGGGGGCGCCGAGCTGCCGCCGCCCGGCCCTGTACGGGGCCGGGCGGTCGCCGTCCTCACGGACCTGGCCTGCGCGGTCGACGAGCCGCAGCGTCTGGCCTGCCTCATGCCGGCGCTCATCGACGCCGCCGAGCGCAGCGAGGAGATGGCCGAGCTGGCACACCGCATGGCCATAGAGAGCGCCGAGCCGCTGCGTGCGATCCTCGACGACGCGGTGGGCGCCGGCGAGCTGCCGCCCCAGACCGACACGGCCATCCTGGCCGACGCCCTGGTCGCACCCATCGTGATGGCCCGCCTCTTCCACCGACCCCCGGTCGCCGTCGTCGACATCCCGGCGCTGGTCGACCAGCTCCTCCCGGCGGTGAGCCCCGTTCAAGCCGGTTGATCCGGGCTGCTGGGCGCGTTCAGGCCTCGGCCTCGGCCGTGGCCGGCGCCGCCGCCACCAGGTGGGTGACCGGCAGGTCGAACTCGCGCTTGATGCGGCTGACGGCGTCGAGGCCGAGCCAGCGCGACACCCCCGGAGGCAGCGTCGACACGATGATGCCGTCCCAGTTGGTTCCCTGCGCGTTGCGCAGCGCCGTCGCGACGGCGTAGACGGGGTTGGCGTCGCCGACCTCGCCCGTGACCTCGGCACCGAGGGCCCGGAACGCCGCCAGGCCCTCGTCGAGGCGGCGCTGTGCCGCGCCCTCGACCTGGCCGTCGGACCACGCGTGGTCACGCGGGTGGGTCACGGGCACGACCAGGTGCAGCCGCACATGCTCACCCGTCTCGCGCAAGGATCGGACGTGGTCGAGGAGGTGATCCTCGACCAGGGTGCGATGGGCGACGACCAGGTAGGTACTCATGGGTGACCACTCCCGTGACGCGTCTGACGCAGTGACTCTGAGGGCAGCGTACGACGCGGACCGTGCGGGCGGGAGGGTGACGAAGTCGCGCTCGGCATTTCGTGACACGCGGCCGGGCCTGCTCGGCGGGCGGTGCCGAGCAGGCCTGGCGCGGTGGGCGGTCGGACCGTCAGCCGTCGCTGCCGGAGTCTCCTCCGTGGTCGTCGCCCGCCGGATCGTCGGCGCCACCGCCGCCGGAGCCACTGCTGCCCGAATCGCCGCCGTGGTCGTCGCCCACCGGATCGTCGGCACCACCGCCACCCGGCCCGCTGCGGTCGTCGGTGGCGTCGTGGCCGCTGTCGTCCGAACCGCTCGGCCCGCTGCGGTCGTCGGTGGCGTCAGGCCCGCTGTCGTCGGTGAAGCCCGGGCCCTCCGCCCGGACCACGACGCCGTTCTCGGTGCGGATGTCGGTCCCGGTGGCGTCGTCACGGAAGCGCACCCGCTCACGGATCGCGCCGTCCTCGAACTCGACGTTGACCTGGATCCGCTGGGTGCCGCGGCGGAAGTCGACCTCGACCTCCCTGCCGGCCGACTGCTCGACCTCGACGGCCCACCCGGGGGTGGGGGTGGCGCTGACCAGGCTGAGCTGACCGCCCGCGGCGGACACGGTGACGGTGCCCGCACCGCCGGCGTCGACGGAACGGGTGGTCGACGGGCCCGGCGTCGCGGTGCCGACGGTCGTCGACGTGGTGCTCGTGCTGCTGGTCGTCGAGTCGTCGTCCTGCTGCTGGCTCGACGCGGTGTTCGACAGTGCCGGTGCCGGCCCGAGCCCGGTCACGAGTGCCAGGCCCAGGGTGCCCCCGACGAGTCCGGCGGCGATGCCGAAGCGGGTGGGGATGCGAGGGTGCTTCATGGCGGGGAGTCCTTTCAGACGTTCCGTGTGCGTCCCACCTTCGGGGAGCGATGACTAAACGGGCATCGCCGGACGCCTAAGCGTCGGCTAAATGACCTCAGTCGCTCCCGCTGCCCCCGCCGTCGTCGCCGCTCTCGCTGCCGGACTCGCCGTCGTCGTCGACACGATCCTGCGGGCCGCCGTCCCACCAGCCCTCGACACGGCTGCGGCCGGCGTCGCCGTCGAACTCGATGCGCCAACCGCCGCCGTCGCTGGGCTCGGAGCGCACCCGGTAGCCCGGCTTGGGCCGGGCGAACACGACGCTGACGCCGCTCGGGCTGAAGCGCAGTGCGGCAGACCCACGCGTTCCCGGTGCGCCTCTCGTCTGCAGAGGCCGCGGCGATGATCGACGCCCTGGTCGGCAACGTGTTCGCCCACACCCCCGAGGACAGCGCGTACGCCGTCGCAGCCGACGCCACCAAGGACGGCTCCGTGCGGCTCGTCGTCGACGACGCCGGGCCGGGCATCGACCACCCCGAAGCGGCGGTCAGCCGGGGCGCGACCCGGGCCGGGTCGACGGGCCTGGGCCTCGACATCGCGCGCCAGGCCGCGGAGGCGGCCGGCGGCCGCCTGCAGGTGGAGCGCTCCCATCTCGGGGGCGCTCGGGTGGTGCTCACCCTGCCGCTGGTGAGCGAGCGAACCTAGGCCCGGTCTCGCCCCGCGGTACGTCCGGGGCGGCGGAAGCGCACAGCGACGCACGTCGTGACGTGACGTGACGTCACCTGACGTCAAACGGTCAGCAGAGCAGGTCGCAGGAGGCCCGGCGGATCGCCATGTCGGCGATGGCATCGGACGTGGGCCGCTCGCCGGCGGCCAGCCGGGCGGCGGCCGCCTCGACCATGTGGATGCGGACCGGCGGGAGCTCGTCGATGGTACGCAGGGCCAGGTCGATGGACATGGGCGTGGCGCCCGACGTGAGGCTGGATGCGGGGCGCACCGAACCGCGCCGGTGGACCGAACCGCGCCGGCGCCTGCTGCGCACGGCGTCGAGCGCCCGATTGGCGTGGGTGCGTGAAACCCGCATCACCGCACGTCATCGG
The DNA here is from genome assembly GCA_963735395.1 of uncultured Acidimicrobiales bacterium. Lineage (GTDB taxonomy): Bacteria > Actinomycetota > Acidimicrobiia > Acidimicrobiales > VFJN01 > ZC4RG19. The sequence goes on from CAVTKV010000010.1 coordinate 22,676, forward strand.
CCGGTCGGCGCGGGAACTTGAGTGAAATGTTCGACCTTGTGTGGCAACGCCAGCACGCAGGGGGGTGCGGCCTCGTGCCACGGCGTGCGCGCCGCCGCGAGGCCGGCCGTCCATCCCACCTCGACGGCCTGCAACGCGTGGGCTGCGGCCCCCAGGGTGGAGCCGGTCGTGACCACGTCGTCGACGATGACCACGGGCGCCCCCGCCACGACCCGCGAGCCGGCTCGGGCCAGCAGCAGGGGGCCGGCGCGCCGGTCGGCCAGCGACCGGCCGGTCTGCGGCGGGCCCGCCCGGCGGCTGAGCAGCGGGCGGCACGGCGCCGACCACTGGCGTGCCACGGCGCGGGCCAGCAGCTCGGCCTGGTCGAACCCCCGCTGACGGCGCCGGGCCGCCGTGGTGGGCGCCCAGGTGACCACCACCCCGGGCGGCGGAGCCAGCAGCCCCGCCATGCCCGCGGCGAGCCAGCCCAGCGCCGCCCTGTCACGCCGGTACTTGAGGTTGGTGACGAGCAGCCGCCCCAGGTCCTCGTACGCGAGCAGCGACCAGCACGCGTCGAGGCCCCGCGGCACCGGACCGGACGGAGCCGGCGCGAGGCGGGCCGCGCACCGGTCGCACGGCGACGACCCCGTCGCACCGCACCCGGGACACCGCACCGGCAGGAGCGCGCTCAGCAGCATGACCGAACGATAAGGACCGGGTGTGACACCGAAGCCTCGCGGCGACGACATGCGGCCGACGACCAGGCCACATCTCGCGGAAATGGACCGTGGCACCGACCCGGCGGCTCCGTAGCGTGCTCGGTCGTGCAGCTCCTCCGCCCCGTCACCGAGCCACGCGAACGCGTGCCGCGCCTTGTCGCCGGCCTTGTGCTGTGCGGGCTCGGCATCGCCTTCATGGTGGCGGCCGACCTGGGCCTGGCGCCGTGGTCGGTGCTCGACCAGGGCATCTCCGACCGCACCGGCATCCCCATCGGCACCGTCAGCATCATCGTCGGCGCTGTGGTGCTGCTGGCCTGGCTGCCGCTGCGCGAGCGGCCCGGGCTGGGCACCGTGCTCAACGTGCTGCTGATCGGCACCACCATCGACCTCGCCCTGCTCGTCCTCGACACGCCCGAGGCCATGGCGGCACGGCTGGGCTACCTGGCGTTCGGCATCTTCCTGTGGGGGCCGGGCACGGGCCTGTACATCGGCGCCGGCCTGGGCCCCGGGCCCCGCGACGGGCTGATGACCGGGCTCGCGGCCCGCGGCGTGGGGTCGATCCGGCTCGTCCGCACCGGCATCGAGCTCACCGCCCTGGCCGCGGGGTGGCTCCTCGGCGGATCGGTGGGGCTCGGCACCTTGGCGTTCGCGGTCACGATCGGGCCCAACGTGCAATTCTTCCTGCCGCGGCTGACGGTGCGGGCGATCGTCCCGGATGTCCCCGACGGGGCGCCGGCCGGGCTCGCACCGGCGCCGACCACGCCCTGACCGCTGGCGAGTCTTCGGGGGCCGGGCCCGGTGATCGGCCGCCCGTCACTCGTCCAGGTAGCGGGCCCACCCGCCCGCCACGATCTCCTCGCGGGTGGCGGCCCGCTCGATGACGTCGCCGTCGCCGAGCGCGTAGGTGCGGTTGTCGGGGATGACCGCAGCCTCCTCCCGCAGGTCGGCGGGGTCGAACCATGCCGTCGAGCACTCGTCGCACACCAGGACGAGGCGGCCTCGGCGGGTGATCCACACCTCGAGCTCGCCCTGGCCACAGATCGGGCACGGGCCGGCCCGGAACCACCGGCCCTGGGTGCCGCGTGCGCTCATCGCCCCATCGGGATGCCGGCCTCCGGGAAGGAGGTCACCAACTGGTTGGCGTTGTCGACGACGAGCCGCACGTGCGACGACGAGGGGTTGTTGGCCGCGGCCCCGTTCGAGCCGCCGACGTAGCCGACCGTGTCGTCCATCGTGACGACCGACCGATCCCGCACGCCAGTGCCGTTGCTCAGCGTCTGGGTGGGCTCGCGCATCACGCCCGTGGTGGCGGTCTGCGTGCGGGTGTAGGCATCGTCGATCACGTCGAAGACGTGCTGATCGCCGCTGAACACGCCGTGCAGGGCGCGACCGGGATCGTCGACCGTGTGGCGCAGCACGTGGTTGACCCGGTTGCCGTTGCGGGGGTCGGGGCCGTACACGAGACCGGTGTTGGGCGACTCGAAGGTGTCGGGGCCGACCCGCCGCAGCGGGCCCAGCACCGCCCGCTCCTGGATGTGGGCCCCGGCGCCGCCGGTGATGCCGCCGAGCAGCGTGTCGCGGGCGACCGCGCCCGGGTCGAACTCTCCCGTACGCGCGTAGTTGATGCCCTGGTAGGCCGCCCCGCTCACCAACCCCTCGGTGCCACCGACGATCACGCCCCGGCCGATCGTCGTCGTGGCCACCCGCGCCACCGTGGTGGTGCTGGTGAGCGCGGCGCCCGTGCCGCCGCCGAGCGCGCCGATGGCCATGTCGACGCCGACCTGGCCCCAGTCGACCTCACCGGTCATCATCCGCTGCGAGCCGGCGCTGATGCCCCCCGACAGCAGGGCGCCGCCGATCATGGCGGCGCCGATGGGCCCGCCCACGCCAGTGGCCATCACCAGGACGCCGCCCACGATCAACGCCCCGGCCGCGATGTACTCCCAGTTGTCGCCGACCCAGTCGCCCGCCCTGTCGAAGAGGTTGCCGCCCGCCGACTCGCGGTAGGCGGCGAGGTCGGCCTCGGTCATCGGGCGCAGCCCGAGCGGGTCGACGGCGCCGACCGGGTCGTTGCCCGCGTAGTGGTACGGGTTGGCCCACACGGGGTCGCCAGGCAGGCCGGGCAGCGGATCGGTCGACAGGAACGACCGCGTGCCCGGGTCATAGGCCCGGTGGCGCAGCCACACCAGGCCGTCGACCGTCAGCTCGCCGCGCAGGCCCAGGTCGAGGTGCGGTGTGCCCAACGCCCCCGCCGGACCCGGAGCGCCGCCCCAGGGGTCGGGCGCTGCGGTCGCGCCGTCAGGCCGCACGGAGCCCCGCTCGTCGCGGTCGAACCACGAGACGGCGCCGGCGGCGTCGACCGCCGCCCACGGCTCGTCCCCGCCGACCACTGCGACGCCGTCGACCCAGCGGAGCTGGGGCACGGCCCCGACGGGGTCCCACAGGAGCGGGCGGCCGTCGACCTCAGCGAGGTCGCCGGCGACGTCGACGGTGAGGCGCGTCCCGGCGACCCCGGACAGCCGGCCCAGCCAGTCCCATGTGAACCGGCGCGACCGCCCGGGCATCGATCCGTCGCCGTCGCGACCTGTGCCGTCGTCGCCGTTGGCGGCGACGCCGGCGCGGTGCTCGCGGATCCGGCGGCCCGCGGCGTCGTAGTCGTAGCGGTGCGTAGCTGCGGCCGACCGCCGCTCGATCAGCTGGTGGGCGGCGTCGTAGAGGTAGGCGACGTCGCCGGCGGGGCCCGACTCGGCGACGAGCCGTCCCGCCCGGTCGTAGCGGTACTCCCGCCGGCCGTCGGGCCCGGCGGCAGCGACGAGCTGGCCGCCGGCGTCGTAGGCGTACTCGCGTCGGACGCCGTCGGTCGTGGCCGCCACGACCCGGCCGGCCGCGTCGCGCTCGACCTCGGTGGCCCGAGCGCGGCCGTCGCGCTCGACTTCGTGCCCGGCGATGGCGCCGTTGCGGTAGCGCCAGCGCTCCGTCACGCCGGCGGCGCCGGCCCGCCGGGCGACGAGGCGACCGGCCGGGTCGTGCTCGAACGTGACCTCGGCCAGCGCGGGATGGGCGACCGCCGTAGGCCGGCCCGCCGGGTCGATGTGGGTGGTCGTCTCGCTGCCGTCGGGCAACCCGGTGGCGATCCGCCGTCCGTCGGCGTCGTAGCGCCACGTGAGCCCGAGGCCGTTGCGGCGCCGGGCCACCAGCCGCCCGGCCGCCTCCCAGCTCAGCTCGTGGCGCATCCCCGGCTCGTCGATCACCACTGGCCGGCCCAGGCGGTCGCGCTCGATGCGCACCACCGGGTCGTCGGCGCCGATCGCCCGGACGCGTCCGGAGCCGTCGTACCACCACCGCACCCGCTCGCCGGTGGGCAGCACCTGACGAGTCGGGCGGCCGGCGGCGTCGTACTCCCACGAGGTGGTGCGGCCCATCACGTCGGTGCGTGCCACCAGGCGCCCGACCGCGTCGTGGCGCTGCTCGACCCGGCCGCCCAGCGGATCGACCAGCGTGCGGACGAAGCCACGCTCGTCGCGCTCGCAGCGCACGACGCCGCCGTTGGGGTCGGTGGCCGTGGCCAGGTCGCCGCGGAGATCCCACCCGAAGCGCCGCACGCCACCGGTCGGGTCGGTGACCGCCGTCGGACGGCCGGCGGCGTCGTAGATGAAGCTGGTCACGCCGCCCGCCGCCGACACCCGGGCCGCCAACCGGCCCCCGTCGTCGTAGCGGAACCGCTCGATCTCGCCGGTGGGTGCCACCACCTGCGTCACCCGGCTGTCGCCGTCGTAGCGGTACGTCCAGCGCTGACCGCCGGGGCCGACGACCGCCACGGGGCGTCCGCAGCGGTCGCGGTCGTAGCGGGTGACGGCCCCGAGTGGGCTGACCACCGCGGCCAGGCGACCCGCAGGCGTGCGCTCGTACCGGCTCACCCCGCCCGTCGCGTCGGTGACCTCCACCAGGCGCCCGCACCGGTCGTAACCGGCGTGCATCTCGGTGCCGTCGGGTCGGTGGTGCGCCGTCGGCCGACCCAGCTCGTCGAACTCGAACCCCACCGACGTGAGCCCGTCGTCGACCGCCGTGATGCGACCGGCGCCGTCGACCGTCGCCGTGCGGTGCACGCCCATCGGGTCGACCGACCCGACGAGGTGCCCGGCACGGTCGTACTCGCGCAGCCAGGTCGCGCCCGCCGGGTCGTCGATGCCGACGAGGCGGCACAACCCGTCGTAGGTGAACTCCCACTTGGCCCCGTCGGGGAGGACGACGCCCACGAGGTTGCCGAAAGCGTCGAAACGGCGGGTCGTGACGTGGCCCAACGGGTCGACCACCTGGACGGCCTCGCCGTCGGCGCCGTGCACCACCTCGGTGCGGGCCCCGAGCGGGTCGACCGAGCCAACCAGCCGTCCGGCGGCGCTCCACTCGAACCGGGTGACGGCGCCGCCCGGGTCGTGCCGCTCGACCACCCGGCCGGCGGCGTCGTGCACCAGCTCGGTGCGCAGGCCCGTCGGCGAGACGGTGGCCACCACCCGCCCAGCGGCATCGCGTTCGATCCGGGCCGTGTTGCCGGCGGCGTCGGTGACCGCGGTCAGCTCGCCCCGGTCGTCGAACGCGAACCGCACCTCGACGCCGTCGGGATCGACCACCCCGCGCACCAGGCCACCGTCGACGGTGGCCACGGTGACGCCGCCCTCGGGGTCGACGAGCTCGGACGGGGTGCGCTCGTCGCCGTCGTAGCGGTAGAGGGTGACCGCCCCGCCGGGCGCGGTCACCTCGACCACCCGGTCGTGCTCGTCGTAGCCGAAGGCGAAGGTGGCGCCACCCGGCAGCCTGCGGGCCAGCAACCGGCCCCGCTCGTCCCACCGCTGCAGGGTCGTCGCACCGTCGCGCTCGGTGACGACCACCGGGTTGCCCCACCCGTCGTACTGCTTGACCATCTCGGCGCCGTGCCCGTCGACCACGCCGACCAGGCGCCCGTGGTCGTCGTGGACATAGGAGTTGGCCGGCCCGCCCGCATCGTCGTCGACGATCGTGACGCGACCCGGCACGTAGCGGAACCGGGTGCGGCGCCCGTGCGGCGACGCCTGCCGGGTCACCCGACCCTCGTCGTCGTAGGTGTTGCGCACCTCGACGACACCGTCCGCGTCGGTGACCGCCACAACCCGGCCCCGGTCGTCGATCTCGTAGCGGCGTGCGCCGGCGGGCCCGGCCGCCTCCACCAGCCGACCGCCGTCGTCGTAGCGGTAGGTGACGGCGCGCCCGTCCGACGAGCGCACCGACGTCACGCGAGCGCCGTCCCACTCCAGGCTGTGCTCGGTGCCGCCGTCGTGGCGCAGGCCGACCAGCCGGTCGCCGTCGTGGCGGAACCGCACCGTGGTGCCGGGCCCGTCCGAGGCCGACAGCGGCCGACCGTCGCGGTCGAACGTCAGGCGGCCACCGCCGAACCCGGCGAGCGCCAGCCCGTCTCCCGCCGGCACGACGAGGCCGGGGATGCCGACCACCCGCCGGTAGGACGGGCCGCCGGCTGCCTGCTCGTCCCGGGCGATGACCGCCCGCTGCCCATCCGCCGCCTCCCAGTGGGCGCCGTCCGGCTCGGCCCGCAGGCGTGCCGTGGCCCACGAGGCCCAGCCCGGGCCGAACGGCCCGTCACGGTCGGAGCGGCTGTTGTAGGTGCGCGCGAACCCCGCCAGGCGGACGAGCCCGCGCGCCGCAAGATCGACCTCGACCTCGACGAAGTTGCCCGTGGCGGTGTTGACCGGGTCGTTGGCGTAGCCGCTGGTCGGGGGCTCGCCCAAGGCGATGGGGTCGTCGTAGGTGACCGAGAGGCGGGTGACATCGAGGCCCGAGCTGGCCAGCAGGCCGGCGATGACGGCGTCGGGCACCGTGCCGGCCCCGGCGTTGCGGAACGCCGTGGCGATCGTGCCCACCCACTGGGCGTCGATCTCGTTCCAGTACAGCCAGGAGCGGAAGCCGCCCAGCATCGACGAGGCGTCGAAGGCGCCCCAGCTGGAGCTCGTGGTGAACTCGGTGTGGAGCGTCGCCAGTGTCGACCGGCGGGTCTCGAGGACCTCGTCGAGCGACCGGCTTGCCGTGGCCCACGCGTCGAGGTCGTCGGGACGGGCCGAGCTGGTGCTCATGCCGACGCTCGCACGTCGCTCGCCGGGGCCTCGATGCCGATGGTGGGCGGCATCACGGGCGGGGGTGGGGGTGGCACGTCGTCCTCGCCGAAGACGAAGTCGCCGACGGTGTCGAGGAACCCGCCGTCGTCGTTGTTGGCCACCCACTCGCGGGCGGCCTCGCGGCGCTGCTGCTCCTCACGCGCCAGCCGCGCCATCTCGTCGAGGCGCGTGGCAGCGTCGCGCATCGAGGTCACGAACCGGGTGGCGTCGCCCGTGCACGTTCCGGCTCGCGCCACGAACTGCTCGCTGTAGGTGCCGAGCCAGTGCTCCAACGGCTCCGCCTTGATGCGGCTGCGCTCGCCCACCTGGTACTCGAGCACGTTGGCGGTCGACCGCAGCTCGGACGCGAGCTCGGACGCCTTGGTCCAGTTGAAGTCGACGTCCTCGCCGTACGCCCCCAGGTCGCCCATGGACCGCAGAGCGTACGCGCCACCACGGGCGCAGAGGCGTCACCCTCAGGGCCGCCCGGCGGTCAGGGAGCACCACGCAAAGTCGACGAGATGGTCGCGACCGACCTGACACGACGCTGCAGCGGGCCCGGGCGCCGAAGCGCCGGGCCCGCCGCAGCGGCTCGTCCGTTCATGCACCCCGTGGGCGGGGAGCGTGGCGATCAGTAGCGGTAGTGCTCGGGCTTGTACGGGCCTTCGACCGGCACGCCGATGTAGTCGGCCTGCTCGGAGGTGAGCTTGGTGAGCTTGACGCCCAGGGCGTCGAGGTGCAGCCGGGCCACCTTCTCGTCGAGCTGCTTGGGCAGCACGTACACGCCGAGCGGGTAGTTGCCGGTCTTGCCGAACAGCTCGAGCTGGGCCAGCACCTGGTTGGTGAAGCTCATCGACATCACGAAGCTGGGGTGGCCCGTGGCGTTCCCCAGGTTCAGCAGCCGGCCCTCGGACAGCATGATGATCGAGTGCCCGTCGGGGAACACGAACTCGTGCACCTGCGGCTTGATCTCGACCTTCTGCACGTCGCTCATGCGGTCGAGACCGGCGATGTCGATCTCGTTGTCGAAGTGGCCGATGTTGCCGACGATGGCGTTGTGCTTCATGCGGGCCATGTGCTCGGCCGAGATGATGCCCTTGTTGCCGGTGGTGGTGACGAAGATGTCGCCCGTGTCGATGACCGACTCGAGCGTGGCCACCTGGAAGCCCTCCATCGCCGCCTGCAGCGCGCAGATGGGGTCGACCTCGGTGACGACGATCCGGGCGCCCTGGCCCCGCAGCGACTGGGCGCAGCCCTTGCCGACGTCGCCGTAGCCGCAGATGACCGCCACCTTGCCGCCGAGCATGACGTCGGTGGCCCGGTTGAGGCCGTCGACCAGGCTGTGGCGGCAGCCGTAGAGGTTGTCGAACTTCGACTTGGTGACCGAGTCGTTGACGTTGATCGCCGGGAACAGCAGCTGCCCGGCCTCGAACATCTGGTACAGCCGGTGGACGCCGGTGGTGGTCTCCTCGGTGACGCCCTTGATGGCGGCCGCCGTCTCGGTCCAGCGGCCGGACCTCTCGGCGATCGTGCTCTTGAGCAGGTCGATGATGACGTGCCACTCGCCGGGGTCGTCCTCGGTGGCGTCGGGCACGGCGCCGGCCTTCTCGTACTCGGCGCCCTTGTGCACGAGCAGCGTGGCGTCGCCGCCATCATCGAGGATCATGTTGGGGCCGGCGCCGTCGGGCCACTGCAGGGCCTGGTCGGTGCACCACCAATACTCGTCCAGCGTCTCGCCCTTCCAGGCGTAGACCGGCGTGCCCGTCGGGGCGTCGACTGTTCCGTTGGGGCCGACGACGACCGCGGCGGCCGCCTGGTCCTGGGTCGAGAAGATGTTGCAGGACACCCAGCGCACGTCAGCGCCGAGCACCGTGAGGGTCTCGATGAGCACAGCCGTCTGGATGGTCATGTGCAGCGAGCCCATGATGCGGGCGCCGGCGAGCGGCTGGGCATCGGCGAACTCGGCGCGCAGCGACATGAGGCCGGGCATCTCGACCTCGGCGAGGCGGATCTCGTTGCGTCCCCAGTCGGCAAGGGACAGGTCGGCGACCTTGAAGTCGCCGTCGTTGAGGGTGGTCATGGGTTCTCCCTGATGACGTCAGCGGATGTGCCGTGGGGGCTTGGCCCGCACGGTTGATGCGTCATCGGGCTGGGTGCAGCAGCACCACCCATGTCAGCCCGAGGTCCGTCGAGCGTAGCGGTGGAGCGTCCGACGGGTCGACCGTGGCCTCCTCTCACGCCCGACGGTGGACCTTCTGGCGTCCGTCAGTGCCCATAGGGCGCCTCAGCGACGCCAGGAGTGCGGCCGTACGATGCGCCAGGCTGTCGGCGTGGCCCGACGCCCCGGTGAGAGCGAGTTCCTGGCGGCCGTGATGCGGAACCCGATGGTGCGCGAGGTGCTGCGTCGGGCCGCCCGGCTCGACCTGCGCGACTGGTACCTGGCCGCCGGCTGCCTGTTCCAGACGGTGTGGAACGTCCTCGACGAGCGCGACCCCACGCACGGCATCGGCGACTACGACCTCATCTACCACGACGACCGCGACCTGTCGTGGGACGCCGAGGACGGGGTGATCGGCCGCTGCGCCGAAGCGTTCGGCGACCTGGGCATCGACGTCGAGGTGCGCAACCAAGCCCGCGTTCACCTCTGGTACGAGGACCACTTCGGCGTACCGTGCCCACCGCTGCGCTCGAGCGCCGAGGCCGTCGACCGCTATGCCGCCCACGCCTGCAGGGTGGCGATGCGCACGTCGACGTCGGGCGACGGCTACGAGGTGTACGCCCCATCGGGTTTCGACGACCTGTTCGCCTTCGTCGTCCGGCCCAACCCGGTGATCGCGCCACGCGCGGTCTACGAGGGAAAGGCGGCCCGGTGGTCGGCCCTGTGGCCGCGGCTGGAGGTCCTGCCCTGGCCGGCCGACCGGGCGACGAACCCCGGAGACCCGACAGACGTTGCGAGGCAATAGAGGTCGGTCGCAAACGCTCGAGGCAATGGTCGTCGGCCCCCGAACAGGATTGCCTCGACAGATGCGCAACGACCTCCATTGCCTCGGGGCGTTGCCGTAACGACCCCATCGGCTCGGCGGCACCGTCGGCGGCACGGCTCGGCGGCACCGTCGTCGACACGGCTCGGCGACCGTGCTCGGGCCATGCTCCGAGCGGGGCAATGCCGCCGAAACTCACTCGGACGGCGGGGTCACCGAACGTAAAGTCGACAGCCCGTGTCGCGTCCACTCCCCCACCCCGACGGGCGGGCGACGCGCTTGCTCGCCGCCACGCTCCGGCCCGAGGCCCGGCCGATGGCCGGCATCCTGGCGATCCTCGGCGCCGCCATGGCGCTGCGCCTGGCCCTGCCGCTGCTGCTCGGCCGGTTCGCCGACGACGCGATCGGCGGCGAGCCCACCTCGGCCCTGACCACGCTGGCGCTGGCCTACGTGGCCGCCGCGCTCGGCAGCGCCGGCCTGGACCTGGTGGTGGTGTGGTGGTCGGCCCACGTGTCGTGGCGGACGGGCAACCGGCTGCGCGAGCGGCTGGCCGCCCACGCCCTGCGGCTCGAGCAGGCCTGGCACGGCCGGCACAGCCCCGGCCAACTGATCGAGCGCATCGACGGTGACGTCGAGGCCATGGCCGTGTTCTTCGCCGGCATGGCCGTGCAGATCGCCGGCAACGTCGCGCTCATCCTGGGCATGCTCGTCGTCGCCACCGTCATCGACCCGTGGACCGGGCTGGTCCTGGCCATCACCGCGGTGGCCGGGGCCGCGGTCATGATCCGTCTGCGGGTGGCCGCGGTGACCGCCCGCGAAGCGGAGCGCGAGGTCAACGCCCAGCTCTACGGCGACCTCGAGGAGCGGCTCGGCGGCCTGGAGGACCTGCGGGCCAACGGGGCCGGCCGCTACGCCGTCCACCGCCTGCACGGGCACAGCGCCCGCTCGTGGCGCGCCGCCCGGCACGCTTCGCTGCGAGGGGACGGCGCCTACGCGGCGGCCGCAGTCGTGTTCGCCGTCGGCACGGCCGGCACGCTGGCCGCCGGCATCCTGCTGCAGCAGCGGGGCGTCATCACCGTGGGCGCGGTGCTCACGCTCTACCGCTACGCGGACATGCTGCGCAGGCCGCTCGAGCAGATCGCCGAGCAGCTCAAGGAGTTCCAGAAGGCGATGGCCGGCGCCCGCCGGGCGTCGACCCTGCTCGCCACCGCGCCGGCCATCGCGGACGGGCCCGACGACGGCGCCTCGCTCGGCACCGACGCGCTGTCGATCGACCTCGACCACGTCACGTTCTCGTACGGGGCCGACAGCGGCCCCGCCCTGTGGGGCGTCGACCTGCACCTGGCCCCGGGCACCCACCTGGGCCTGGTCGGGCGTACCGGCAGCGGCAAGACGACGATCGGCCGCTTGCTCGCCCGCACGTGGGACGTCGGGCGCGACGACGTCGGGCGCGACGACGTCGGGCGCGACCACGGCAGGCCCGACGCCGGCGGGCCCGACGCCGGCGCCGGGTCGGGTGCCGTGCGGCTCGGCGGGGTCGACGTCCGCGACCTCACGGTCGATGCGCTGCGGGCCCGGGTCGCCGTCGTCACCCAGGACGTCGAGCTGTTCCGGGCCTCGGTGCGCGACAACCTGACCCTGTTCGGCACCCGCGCCGCCGACGACGACCGGCTGCTGGCCGTCGTCGACGAGGTGGGCCTGGGCGACTGGCTGGCCACGCTGCCCGACGGCCTCGACACGCGGCTCGACGGCGGCCAGGGCCTGTCGGCCGGCGAGGGCCAGCTCGTGGCGTTCGCCCGCGCCTTCCTCGCCGACCCCGCGGTGGTCGTGCTCGACGAGGCGTCGAGCCGCCTGGACCCCGTGACCGAGGAGCGCATCACCGCGGCCACCCAGACCCTGCTCGCCGGGAGGACCGCGGTGATCATCGCCCACCGGCTCGACACCCTCGACCGGGTCGACGAGATCGCGGTCCTCGACGGGGGCCGGGTCGTCGAGCACGGGCGGCGCACCGACCTCGCCCGCGCGCCGACCAGCCGCTACGCCCGGCTGCGACGGGCCGGCGACGTCGTCGGCGGTGACCGCGCCGGGCGGGTCGACACGCGCCCGCGCACCCCGGTGGACGACCTGGCCCTGTCCGAGGAGGCGACGGCATGACCGCTGCCCGAGCCACCGGCGCCACCCAAGCCCCCCAAGCCACCCGAGCCACCCGGGCCGCCCGCGGCCGCCAGTCGATGACGCGCGTCGCCCTGCGGCTGGCCCGCAACGAGCCGGTCGCCTACCTGACGACGTGGTTCGGCTGGGTGGCGTTCTTCTCGGTCCCGCTCGTCACCGGGCTGCTGGTCAAGGTCGTGCTCGACCGGGTCGCCGACGGCAGCACCTCGGGCGTGTGGGCGCTGCTGGCCGCGGTGGTCGGCATCGAGGCCGTGCGCTGGGTCTGGCTGGTCGTCATCGCCGTGCAGTGGCACGGCTGCTGGGTCGGCTGGCAGACCGTGCCGCGGGTCAACATGCTGCGCTCGCTGGTGGAGGACCCCGGCCCGGCGGCCGGGCGGCTACCGGGCGCGCCCGGCGAGGCGGTCAGCCGCTTCCGCGACGACGTCGAGGACGTGGCCATGGTGCTCGACGTCTGGCTCGACCTGTCGGGCGCGCTGGTGTCGTCGCTGGTGGCGCTGGTGGTCCTCGTGTCGATCGACGCATCGGCGGCGGTGGCCATCGCCGTTCCGGTGGTCCTGGCCATGGCGGGGACGTCGTGGCTCGGCCCCCGCCTGCGGGTGTGGCGGCGCGAGGCACGCGAGGCGACGGCCCGCGTCACCGGCTTCATCGGCGACACGTTCGGCGCCGTGCTGGCGGTGCAGTCGGGCGGGGCCGAGCAGGCCGTGCGGCGCCGGTTCGCGCAGCTCAACACCCAGCGGGCCCGGGTCGGCCGTCGCGACCAGGTGGGCTCCGAACTGGTGCGGTCGCTCGGGTACGGCACCGGCGAGGTGGCGGCGGGCGTGGCGCTCGTGGTGATGGCCTCGGCCTTCGGCGGCGGCGACCTGTCGATCGGCGACCTGGGCCTGTTCGCCGCCTACGCCACTGTCATCGCCGAGCTGCCCAAGTGGGTCGGCCGCTACCTGGTGTTCCAGCGCCAGGCCGACGTGTCGGTCGACCGGCTGGCCGAGCTGCTCCGCGAGCCCGACCGGCGGGCGGTGGTGGCCCCGACCCGCACCTACCTGCGCCACGGTCCCCCGCCGCTGGCCGCCGCCGTCGCGTCGGACGGCACCGGCGACCGCGGGTCACTCCACGCCGTGCACGACCCGCCCGGCCCGGCCAGCCCGACCAGCCCGACCAGCCCCGGCGGCCCGGACATCGCTGACGACGAGCTGCGCGAGCTGCGCCTCGAGGGCCTGACGGTGCGCCACCCCGGATCGCATCGGGGCATCGACGGCGTCGACCTGGAGATCCGGCGGGGCGAGCTGGTGGTCGTCACCGGCCCGGTCGGCGCGGGCAAGACCACGCTGCTGCGCGCCCTGCTGGGCCTGGTCGGCGCCGAGGCCGGCACGGTGCGGTGGAACGGTTTGGCGGTGGCCGATCCCTCGACGGTCATGGCGCCGCCGCGGACGGCCTACCTGCCCCAGGTGCCCCGACTGTTCAGCGAGCCGCTGGCCGACACCGTGCTGCTGGGCGTGCCACCAGACGACCTCGACCAGGCGCTCTGGCTCACCTGCCTGGACGAGGACCTGGCCACGATGCCCGACGGCGCCGCCACCATGATCGGCCCCCGGGGCCTGCGCCTGTCAGGCGGCCAGATCCAGCGGGCCGGCGCGGCCCGGGCGCTGGTGCGGCGGCCCGAGCTGCTGGTGGTCGACGACCTGTCGAGCGCGCTCGACGTCGAGACCGAGGCCCGCCTGTGGGACCGCGTGGCCGGCGGTGGCTTCGAGACGGCGCTGCTGGTCAGCCACCGGCCCCACGTGCTCGACCGGGCCGACCGCGTGGTCGTGCTCGACCGGGGTCGCGTGGTCGAGCACGACCACGGCTGACCCCCGGCCCGCCTGCGGTCAGGTGCCGGCCGGCGCGACCTCGACCGGGATGCCGTTGAGCACCGCGTTGCCGGAGACGGGGTCGATGAGCTCGTCGTCGGCCAGCAGGTTGCTGTTGACCCCGGCGTGGCGGCGGGCGACCGACAGCTCGACGCCGTCGAGGTCGTGGCCCCAGCCGTGGGGGATGCTGACCGCGCCCGGGCGGATCGCGTCGGTCACCTCGACCGGGATGGTCACCTTGCCCGTGCGCGACGTCACGTCGGCGGGAGCGCCGTCGACCAGGCCCAGGCGGGTGGCGTCGTCGGGGTGGACGTGCAGGGTGCAGCGGGGTTTGCCCTTGACCAGCACCTCGACGTTGTGCATCCACGAGTTGTTCGATCGCAGGTCGCGGCGGCCGATCAGGGTCAGGCCGTCGGTGGGCGCGTCGAGCGCGGCCTGCAGTCGTGCCACGTCGACCGCGATGGGCTCGGGCGCCAGCTCGACCATGCCCGACGGGGTGCGCAGCACCTCGGGCAGCCGGGGCTCGAGGGGGCCCAGGTCGACGCCGTGCGGGTTGGCCAGCAGCACGTCGAGGGTCAACCCGTCGGGGTTGGCGCCGAAGCCGTCGCCGTAGGGCCCGGTCCGAAGCATCAGGTCGATCAGGCGCTCGGGACCGGTGCGATCGCCCAGCTCCGCCATGATGTCGGCCGGCTCGCGGCCGGCGATCGGGCTGGTCTCGTCGGCCACGGCCGCCCCGACGAGCGTCTGCACCACCAGGTCGTCGACGACGGCCGGGTCGGCATCGGCGCCCATGCCCTGGGCGACGAGGGCGAGGCGGGCCAGGATCTTCCATTCGTCGAGCTGGTCGTCGCCGAGGGGCAGCACGGGCGGGCTGTAGTTGGCGATGTTGCGCAGCGCGAGCTGCAGCAGCGCCAGGTCGTAGTGGCCCTTCTGGAGGGCGCCGGGCGGCGGGAGGATGACGTCCGCGTGGCGGGTCGTCTCGTTGATGTAGGGGTCGACGGCCACGTACAGGTCGAGCGTGGCGAGCGCGGCGTCGAGGCGGGCGGCGTTGGGCGTGGAGAGCACGGGGTTGCCGGCCACGGTCACCAGCGCCCGCACCTGGCCGTCGCCCGGCGTGTCGATCTCTTCGGCCAGGCAGGCGACGGGCAGCTCGCCGAGCGTCTCGCCCACGCCCCGCACGCGGCTGCGGCGCCGGTGGAGGGTGACGCCCCGCCCGTAGCGCGGGGCGCCCCGGGTGTTGCCCGCCCCGGCGGCGGCCCTGGTGAACATGGCGCCGCCCGGCCGGTCGAGGTTGCCGGTGAGTGCGTTGAGCACGTCGACCAGCCAGGAGGTGATGGTGCCGTACAGCGCGGTGGTGGTGCCGATGCGCCCGTACACGCAGGCGGTGGGGGCGGCCGCCAGGTCGTGGGCGAGCCGGCGGATGGTGGTGGCGTCGACACCGGTGGCCGCCTCGACGGCCTCGGGCGTGAACGGCCGGGCCAGCGCCACGACCTGGTCGAGGCCCGCCAGGAACTCGCCCGCGGGGCCGGTGTCGATCAGGCCGTCGGCGGCCAGGACGTTGACCAGCGCCATGAGCAGGAACGGGTCGGCGCCGGGACGGATGGCGATGTGTTGGGTGGCCTCCTCCGCCGTGCGCGAGCGGCGGGGGTCGACCACGACGAGCGTGCCGCCGCGGGCGATGAGAGCCTCGATGCGGCCGGGCCAGTCGGGGGCGGTGGCCAGGCTGCCGTTTGATGCGTAGGGGTTGGCGCCCAGCATGAGCAGGAAGTCGGTGCGGTCGACGTCGGGCACGGGAACGGTGAGCGCGCCGCCGAACATCAGGCCGGACGCCACCTCCTTGGGCCGCTGGTCGACGGTGCTGGCCGAGAACACGTTGGTGGTGCCCAACGCCCGGATGAACGGCCGCAGGTACAGCAGCCCGGACAGCGAGTGGGCGTTGGGGTTGCCGAGGTAGACGGCCGTGGCGTCGCGGCCGTGCTCGTCGACGATGGGCGCCAGGCGCCGCTCGATCTCGGCGAAGGCCTCGTCCCAGGTCACCTCGACGAAGCGCCCGTCGCGCTTGACCACCGGCCGGCGCAGCCAGTCGGGGTCGTCGTGGAGCTGCTTGAGCGTCGATCCCTTGGGGCAGATGAACCCATGGCTGAACACGTCGGCGCGGTCGCCGCGGATGCGGGTGACGCTCTCCTCGCCGTTCGTCCCGGCCAGCCCGATCTCGAGGCCGCAGCCGGCCTCGCACAGTGGGCACGTCCGGAACGCCGTGCGGGTGGCGGTCATGCTCATCTCGTCCCCCTTCACCGACGGGCCCGTCAGCCCGACCATGCTGCCATGCCGAACGCCCGATGACTCCTACCTGTGAGGTCGTCGTCGTGGTCAGGTGGCCCAGATGTAGGCGGACGCCTGGCGGGCCGGATCGACGAGGTCGACCCGGCCGAGCGTGACCGGGACGTCGGCCCGGTAGCGCTCGATGACGAACTGGTCGAGCTGGTAGCGCTCGGCCAGGTGGAAGCGCCCCGCCACCGGGTCGGGCAGGCGGCCACCCAGGAACACGAAGGCGCACGCGCGCCCGACGAAGAAGTTGCAGGGGGCGTCGGCGGCCCGGCCGACGAGCACGTCGATCTGGTCGACTGCCATGGACTCGCCGTCGTCGAGGGTGTCCACGCCGGGGAGGTAGTGGCGCAGGGGGTTGCTCTGCCCGCCACCGACGTCGACGACCAGCACACGGTGCGGAGACCCGCTGTCGGCGACGTCGGCGACCGCCCGCCAGTCCGCTCGCTGCAGCGCAGGGTCGCGCGCCACCGCCACGTCCGCCGCGACCCACAGGGCGGCGACGACCAGCACCGCCGCCATCCCCAGCCGCGCCCCCGGCGCGGCCAGCAGCAGCACCGCCAGCGCCACCGCCAGCGGTACCGCCGCGGCCAGCAGGTAGCGGCCGAGGAACACGTCGATGCCCGCCAGGGCCGCGCCCAGGGGCGGGGCCACCGCAACGGCGCCGAGCAGGGCCAACGCCCCGGCCACCCGGCGGTCGCGGCGGGCGGTCCGCCGCGCCGTCACGGCGCCGGCGATCACGATCACCACCAGCGGGGCGAGCCACAGCCGGTCGACGCCCGGGCTCGGTCCGACGAGGCTGCTGCGCCCGGCCTCCTCCAGGCGGGCGGACAGGGCGAAGCCCGAGATCCAGTCGCGGTTGGCGGCGTGCGAGTGCTGCTCGAGGGCGACGGGCACCAGCGCCACCAGCACCAGCACGATCGGTGCGCCGCCCGCCAGGACCTGGCGCGGGGGCACCCGCCGGCGCGCGAGCAGCGCGATGGCCTCGCCCAGCACGAGGAACGCGGCGAAGTAGTGCACCGCCACCGCGGCCGCGCCGGCCACACCCCACCACAGGAGGTCGGACCGCCGGCCGCGCTGGTCGGCCCGGATGGTGGCCAGCAGCGACAGGGCACCGAGGAACGCAATCAGGCTGTAGGGCCGGGCCTCCTGCGAGTACCACACCAGAAGGGGATTGACCGCCACCAGCAGCGCCGCGCCCCGGGCGACCCGCGGTCTCTGCCCGAGCTGGCGGGCGATGGCGTACGCCACGGGCACGGTCGCCACCCCCACCAGGGCGGAGAGCGAGCGCAGCGCCGCCTCGCCGTCGCCGACGACGCGCGCCCAGCCCCACATCACGACGAAGTACGGCGGCGTGATGCCCTCGCGGGTGGCGACGTGGTGCACCAGGTCGCCGAGGCCTCCGGAGGTGGCCTCGGTCGTCAGCCACTCGTCGTACCACAGGCTCTGCGAGCCGAGCCGCCAGAACCGCAACCCGAAGCCCACCGCGACGACGCCCATCAGGATCGCGTCGGGTCGCCGGCCAGCGCTGCGCGCGGCGGCGAGCGCCTGCGGCGGCGCGGCGTCGGTCGCGCCCTGTGTGACCTGCACATCCGGCATCGGGGTCTACTCTTCCGCCTTGCCCGGCAGCAGAGGGTAGCGAGGCCGTCGTGGGCCCGGCGGGCTGACGGCCGACGCGACCTACCGCCCGCAGCGTCGGTCCCAACCGCCCCGCCCGTGCGCGTAACCTCGGCGCAGGCTCACGGGACGGACGGGAGGTCCGGTGCCAGGGCGCAGCTCCCTCCAGCCATCGACCATCGCCCGGCCCCGCCTCGACCAGCGGCTCGACGGCGCGCTCGAGCGGCGCCTGACCTGCGTCGTCGCCGGTGCCGGGTTCGGCAAGACGACGCTGCTCAGCCAGTGGGCGACGGCCACACCGCGGGCGATGGCCGCCTGGCACGGGCTGACCGCCGGCGACCGCACCCTCACGGTGCTGGTGCGCGCCGTCACCCAGGCTCTGCGCCTCTGCGTGCCGGGCCTGCCGAACGACCTGGTGGCCGCCGTGTCCGGTCCGCGCGGGCCCGACACCGGCACCGACGAGGCCGGGCGGGCTCAGGCCTACGCCGGCAGGATCTGCGCGGCGCTGGCCCAGCACCAGCAGCGCGAGCTGGTGCTGGTGCTCGACGACCTCGAGGCGCTCCACGGTGCCGGCGGGTCGGTCGCCTTCGTCGCCGGGCTGTGCCGGCAGGCGCCGGACACGCTGCACGTGGTGCTGTCGTCGCGCCGCGACCCGCCGTTCCCGGTCGCCCGGCTGCGCGGGCAGGGGCAGGTGCTCGACGTGTCGGCGGCCGAGCTGGCGTTCACGGCGAACGAGACGGCCGGGGTCGTGCGCGCCACCGTCGGCACGGGCGAGCGCCCGGACGACGCCAAGGCCGACCTCGCCGACCTGGCCGCCGACCTGCACGAGATCACCGGCGGGTGGCCGGCCGCGGTGCGCCTGACATGCGAGGCCCTCGCCCGCGATGAGGCCCCGACGCGCCACCGGGCGACCCTCGACCGGCTCCGCCGTCCGGGCGGCGAGCTGTTCGACTACCTGGCCGACGAGGTGGTCGGCGCCGAGCCCGACGACGCCCGCGAGCTGCTCGTCCGGCTCGCCGCCCTCGACCGGTTCACGCCCGCACTGGCCGACGCACTCGGCCCGGACGGCAGCGCGCCGGCGTTGGCCGGCCTGATCCGTCGAGGCGTGGTCGTCGACGCCCCAGTGCGCGGCCAGTCGTGGCTGAGCGTCAACGCCCTCGTGCGCGAGGTGGTGGGGGCCGCGCCCGCCGCGGATGCCGACCGCCGCGCCACGCTCGCACTCGCCGCCCGCTGGTTGGAGCACCACGACCAGCACGCGGAGGCGCTGCGGTGCTCGCTCGCCGCCCGGGCCGACGACGACGCCCGCCGCCTCGTCACCCGGTGGGCGCCGCAGCTGCTGCTGGCGGGCGAGGCCGACACCGTCCTCGACGCCGTCGGTCGCGTGGAGCCACCCGACCGCACGCCGTCGATCCACCGCATCGAGGGCGACGCCCGCCAGCTCGTCGGCGACTGGGATGGGGCCGTCGCCAGCTATGAGCGTGCCGCGGGCGACAGCGCGCTCCTGGCGCCGGGCCTGGCCTGGCGGATGGGCCTGATCCATCACCTGCGCGGCGATCTCGACACCGCACTGCATGTCTACGGGCGGGGCGACGCCAGCGAACCCGCGCTCGACGACGACAGCGGCGACAACGACGACCCGGGCCGCCTCACCGCGCTCGCCGACCAGGCCCTGCTGCTGGCCTGGACCGCCACAGCGCACTGGCTGCGGGGCGACGCCGAGGCCTGCCGGGCGCTGGCCGACGGTGCCATGACCCGGGCCCGGCGCAGCGACGACGACCGCGCCCTGGCCGCGGCGTACACCGTGCTGGCGCTGGTGGCGGCGCACGACGGCGACCGCCTGGCCAACGACACGCACTACCTGCGGGCCCTCGACCACGCGGAGGCCGCCGGCGACCTGCTGCAGGTCATCCGCATCCGACTCAACCGGGGCTCTCGCCTGAACGAGGAGGGCTTCTACGACGAGGCCATCGCCGAGCTGGACCTGGCCATCGGGCACGCGGACCTGGGGGGCTACGCGGCGTTCAAGGCCATCGCCCTGGGCAACCGGGGCGAGGCCCGCTACCACCTCGGCCGGTTCGACGAAGCCGTCGACGACCTGGAGGCGGCCAAGGCCATCTTCCAACGGCTGGGCTCCCTGCTGGTGGCCTACCCGTTGGGGCAGGCCGGCCACATCCACGCCGCCCGGGGCCAGATAGCGCTGGCCCGCGCCGCGTTCACCGAGGCCGTCGCCGTGTCACGCACCTCGGGCGACGTCCAGGGCCTGGTCCCCGGCCTCGCCGGGCTGGCCCGGCTGCTGGCCGACGACGACCCGGAGGCCGCCCGGGCCGCGGCGGACGAGGCGGTGGCGATCGGCGAGGGCCTCGGCCAGGTCGAGGCCCTGATGGCCCAGGCCTGGACCGCGCTGGCGGTCGGCGACCGCCACCAGGCCACGGCGATCGGGCAGCGGGCCGCCGACATCGCACGCGACCGACGCGACAGGGCCGGGCTGGCCGACGCGACCGAGCTGTTGGCTGCGGCCGGGCCGGTCGACCGGGCGGCCCCCGGGTTGCACGACGCCCTGACCCTGTGGGACGAGCTGCGCAACCCGCTGGGGCAGGGTCGCGTGCTGCTGGCGCTGGCGCGGTTGGGCGGGCCGGACGCCCGGGCGCGGGCCCGCGAGGCCGAGCGCCACCTGCGCCGCCTGGGCGCCCGTCGCCTGGCCGTCGAGGCCGCCCGCCTGGCCTCCGCGGCGCCACCGCCGCCCGCGCTGGCGATCCACTGCCTCGCGGGCTTCGCCGTGCTGCGCTACGGCGTCGCTGTACCCGTCGGCGAGTGGCAGTCGCGCAAGGCCCGCGATCTGCTGAAGATCCTCATCGCCCGCGAGGGGCGACCCGTGCATCGCAGCGTGCTGCTCGACGTGATGTGGCCCGACGAGGACCCCGGGCAGACGGCGAGTCGCCTGTCCGTGGCGCTCAGCACCGCTCGGGGCGTGCTCGACCCTGCCAAGGCCCACCCACCGGGGTGGTTCGTGGCGGCTGACGCCCAGACCGTGTGGCTGGACGTCGACCATGTCGAGGTCGATGTCCTGCGGTTCGCCGACCTGGCCGCCCGCGCGGCAGCCGAGCGCAAGGCGGGCCCCAGCCCGGCCGCCATCGACGCCCTCGCCGACGCCGAGGTCGCCTACGTGGGCGACGCCTTCCCCGAGGACCCCTACGAGGACTGGACCGTGTCGCCACGCGAGCGGGCTCGGGCCACCTACATCTGGGTGGCCCGCACCCTGGCCGACGACAGCGTCGTCGCCGGCGCCACGGCCACCGCGGTGCGCTGCTACCTGCGGGTGCTCGCCCACGACACCTACGACGAGCACGCCCACCTCGGCCTGGTCGGGGCCCACCTGGCCGCCGGCCAGCAGGGCGAGGCCCGGCGTGCGTACCAGGCGTACTGCGTGCGCATGGACGAGATCGGCGTCGAGGCCGCCCCGTTCCCGGCCACCGGCCAGGCCACCTGTAGCCACCCGAACCTGAGCGGAAGGTGGCCGGAAGGCCGGCCGTCACACTCGGGGCGTGGAGACGTTCGTGGTGCGGGCCTGGCGGTCGGACGCCGAGGACGCCCCGTCGACCGGCGGGGACGACGCCCTGCGCGGCGTCGTCGAGCATGTCGCAACCGGGACGACCATGCCGTTCCGCGACGTCGACCAACTGGTCTCGTTCCTTCGCTCACGACCCGGGGACGGCGACATCGTCGAGACGTGAGCGAGCGCTGTCGGCGCCGGGCGGGCGGTGCCGACCGGCCGGAGTGGCACGGGGCAGGCCGCACAGCGGTGGGCGGGCCTCCCCCGGGCGGACGCTCCGGCCGACGTGGAAGCGGGGGTGGTGGCGAGGGCGGGCTCGCCACCACCACCGTGGCGTGCAGTCGCGAGGCCGGAGGGGCTCAGGGGCCGGCGAGGGCGCGCTTGAGGTCGTCGAGCACCGGGATGGGGCCCGGGTCGATGCCCTCCTGCGCCGCCATGTGCAGCGACACGAAGTCGCCGACCAGCGTCAGGTCGAAGAGCTGGGCCAGCGGGCCCTCGCCCTGCGCCCGCACCTCGACCACCTCGTGCACCACCTCGGCCATCAGGTCGCGCACCAGCTCGAAGCGGCGCAGCTCCTGGGGGTGCTCCTCGTCGTGGCGCAGCTCGACGAGCGTGAACACCTGGCGGGTCATGTCGCCGTGCTGGCCCCAGCCGGCGATCTCGTTGTGGCACAACTCGGGGAACACGGCGGTGAAGGCGGGTGCCTTGGCGTTCTCGTTGACCTGCGCCTTCCACCGGCTGGCGGCCACCGCGCCCAGCGGGCCAGCGCCGAAGATCAGCGGGATGGTGCGGTCGATCGTGCGGGCGATCTGTCGGGCGGCATCGCCGGTGGTCAGCGCCGTCCGCCGGGCCTCGAGCTGGGCAACCGCCGCGTCGACCCACCCCGTCGCCCCCGGGAAGAGGCCGATCTGTTCGAGCAGCAGGATGAGCGGCACCGCCAGCGCACCCAGACCGGCCCGGGGCATGGGGATGTCGGGCGGCAGCGGAACCTGGGGCGCCTGCCAGCTGGGGGCCAGGGCACCCAGCTCGCCGCCGGCGGTGACCACCACCATGCGCGCCCCGGCCGCGGCCGCGGCCTGCGCGGCCTCGAGCGTCTCTTCCGTGTTGCCCGAGAACGACACGGCGAAGCACAACGTGCCCGGCCCCACGAACGACGGCGGCGCGTAGCCCTTGGCCACCACGATGGGCACCGGCACGAACGGCCCGCCCACCGCGGCGAGGACGTCGCCCGCGATGCCGCTGCCGCCCATGCCCAGCACGAGCACGTTGTCGACCTGGTCGGCCGGCGGCAGCCCCTCGATGCCCGCCGCCACCTGGGCGGCACGGACGACCTGCTCGGGGAACCCGGCCGTCACCCCGAACATGTCGAGGCTGTCGAGCACGCCACCGCCGACGCTGGTCATCAGGCCTCGAAGGTGGGAGTGATGCCCTGAGCGTCGGCCTTGGCGACCAGGCGCTCGTGCTCCGCGTCGTCGACCGTCTCGGCCTCGTCGATGAGCATGATCGGGATGTCTTCCCGGATGGCGTAGCGGCGCTTGAGGCGCGGGTTGTAGAGCGCGTCCTCGTCGGCGAAGTAGAGCAGCGGACCCTTGTCCTCCGGGCAGGCGAGGATCTCGAGGAGCTGGGTGTCGAGTGCCATGGCGTCAACCCTTGTCGGTGAAGAGGGCCCGCACCTCGGCGACGCGCGCCTCGCACGCCTCCTGGGTCTGGGCCTCGAGGTTCAGCCGCAGCAGCGGCTCGGTGTTGGACGGCCGGAGGTTAAACCACCAGTCGCCGTTGTCGACGGTGAGGCCGTCGACCCTGTCCTGGGTGGCGCCCGTGTAGGCGGCGGCCACCCGCTCGATGACGGCCGCCGCATCGTCGACCGTCGTGTTGATCTCGCCCGACGCCGCGTAGCGGTCGAACGGCTTGCGCAGCGTCGACAGCGGCACGCCCGCCCTGCTGATCTGCTCGAGCACCACGAGCGCCGCGATGCTGCCGGAGTCGGCCCGGAAGTTGTCGCGGAAGTAGTAGTGGGCCGAGTGCTCGCCGCCGAACGCCGCGCCCGTCTCGGCCATGACGGCCTTGATGAACGAGTGGCCCACCCGGGTGCGCACCGGGGTGCCGCCGTTCTCGCTGACGACCTCGGGCACGGCCTTGGAGCAGATCAGGTTGTAGAGGATGGTCGAGCCCGGCTCGCGGTCGAGGACGCCCTTGGCCACGATGGCGGTGGTGGTCGATCCTGACAGCGCCTCGCCCAGGTCGTCGACGAGGAACACCCGGTCGGCGTCGCCGTCGAAGGCCAGGCCCACGTCGGCCCCGGTGTCGCGCACGCGCGCCTGCAGGTCGCGCAGGTTCTCGGGCTGGATGGGGTCGGCCGGGTGGTTGGGGAACGTGCCGTCGAGCTCGCCGTACATGATCTCGAGGTCGATGGGCAGCGTCTCGAACACCCGCGGCACCACCAGGCCCCCCATGCCGTTGGCGGTGTCGGCCACCACCTTGAGCGGGGCCAGCACCGACGTGTCGACGAAGCTGCGCACGTGCTCGGCGAACTCGCCCAGCAGGTCGAGCGACTCGACCCGGCCGGGCGTGGTGGGCGGCGTGTCGACGCCGGCCCGGGCCAGGCGCTTGATCTCGCCCAGGCCCGTGTCCTCGCCGATGGGCTTGGCCCCGGCCAGGCACATCTTGATGCCGTTGTACCGGGCCGGGTTGTGCGAGGCCGTGAACATGGCCCCGGGGGCGTCGAGCCGGCCCGAGGCGAAGTACATCAGGTCGGTCGAGGCCAGGCCCAGGTCGACCACGTCGAGCCCCTGCCGCTGCACGCCCTCGGCGAACGCGGCCGCCAGGTCGACCCCGCTGGGCCGCATGTCGCGGGCCACCAACACCCGGTCGGTGCCGCCGCCGTCGACCGCGAAGCGGGCGAACGCCGCCCCGATGCGCTCGCACAGGGCGGCGTCGATCTGGTCGGGGACGACGCCGCGCACGTCGTACGCCTTGAAGATCGCGTCGAGTGAGTCGAGATCCGCCATGGGTCGATCAACTTAGTCGCGAGGGGCGACGGCGCTCTGAACGCTGGGTGACTCCGGGGGGACAACCGGTGGTAGGTCGTCGTCGGCCTCGTACGCACCCTCCGCCGACCAGTGCCTGATGCGGAACAGGTCCACCACCAGGCGGGCCGCGTCGCGGGCGGCGGACACCGTCGAGCGGGACGAGTTGGTCACCTCGACCGGCACCTCGACCAGCGAGAGCTGGTGCCGTTCGACCAGGTGGAGCACCTCGATGTCGAACGCGAACCCGTCGACGCGGGTGCGCCCGAACACGAACCGCGCCACGTCGGAGCGGAACGCCTTGAGCCCGCTCTGGGTGTCGCGGAAGCTGCCCAGCAGCACGGCGTAGCCCAGCCAGTTGATGGCCCGGCTGCCCCACGCCCGCAGCCGCGACGGGGCCACCAGGGTGCGGGTCTCGGGGTGGCGGCGGTCGCCGATGGCCACGTCCCAGCCGTCCTCGACGGCCGCCGCCACCCGCTGCACCTGATCGGGGCCGTAGGCGAGATCGGCGTCGGTGAAGACCACGGTGCGGCCCCGGGCCGCGAGCACGCCCATCCGCACGGCCGCCCCCTTGCCCCGGTTGCGGGGTTGGACCACGACCTGGGACGCACCGGCGGCCAGCGCCACCGCGGCTGTGCCGTCGGTCGAACCGTCGTCGACCACGACGACCTCGAGTCCACCGTCCGCGGCCAGCGCGGCCAGCCCCTCGCGCAGGCGGTGCACGGTGTCGCCGATGCGGTCGGCCTCGTCGTAGGCGGGGACGACCACGCTGACCCGGCAGTCGCCTGGCGCCGGCGGCCGCGCCCACCGGACGCGGCGAGCCCAGGTCAGCTCGCCCAGCAGCGCCCACCGGTAACCGACCAGCCGTACCACCCCGGCGGCGGCCAGGGCCACGACCTTGGCCTCGACCAGCGCGGTCGTCGACGAGAAGCCCGTGCCCGCGAACAGCGCCCGCAGGACCACCACGTCGACCAGGGCCGCCAACGCGGCGACGCCCACGAACGCCGGCGGGATCTCGACCCACCGCACGTAGGGGTCGCTCCGGAACGTGACCGCCCGGTGGAGCCCGTACGACAGCGCGCTGGCCACCGCGATGGCGGCCAGGTCGGCGACCACCAGGATCCAACCGAACCGCTGCCGGAACAGCACCAGGAGCCCGACGTCCACCAGCGTCGGCACCAGCGCGAGGACGGCCAGCCGGCGCAGGCGACCCCTCAGTCCGGGGCCTCCACGTCGTCACGCGCACCCGGACCGTCGCCGAGTTGGTCCGTGTTGCCCGCGCCCCCGACCCCGTCGTCCCGGTCGTCCATGTCGTCGCCGACTCCCTCGCCCACGCGGTCGCCCGCGACACCCTCGTAGGGGTCGCCCCCGATGCCCTCGTAGGGATCGCCCTCACCGGGGCCGTCCCCACCCCACACGTAGGTGCCGCGGGCGCCGCCTGCGCGCGAGAACGCCACCCGCGGCCGGCGGACCAGCAGCACCAGGCCCACGACGCCGAGCAGGGCCAGCGCGTACGAGACGTACTCGACCGGCGTGCGGCCGTACGACAGCTCGACATGGGTCGAGTTGGGGATCACCACCATGAAGTTGGGCGCCACCCGGTAGGGCCCGTCGGCGCCCGTCACCTGCCAGTTGGGGAAGTACGACATCTTGACCAGGACGGGCACGCCGACCTGGTCGACGTCGAACGACAGGCTCTGCTCGCCCGGGTCGATGTCGGTGACCTCGACCGGGTCGAGCGGCACGGCGTCGGGCTCCTCGCCCACCGCCACCCGCTGCCAGGCGTCCGGGCCCGACGACGCCAGGGGCACGGCCCACTGGCTGGGGTCGGTGAACCAGCGGATGGCCGGGCCACCGAACTTGCCGGAGTCGTCCAGCGGCTCCTCGACCCACTCGAGCTGGCTGTCGTCGATGCCGTCGACCACCGCCGGCTGGTTGTCGAGCGACGAGACGATCTCGCTGTCCGCCACCTCGAAGATGACCCACGGGCCCGACGTGGCCACCTCGGTGAGGTCGGGGCTGGTGCGGGCCTGGGCGATGGCGTTGTCGGACGTCGCCATGTAGTACTTGACGCCCATCATCTGCAGGTGGTCGACACCCTTGGCGATGTCGAACCCCCCATAGGGCAGGTCGCGCTGGGCGGCGCTGGGGGCAGTCGACAGCTCGACCTGGGTGAGGAAGTGGAACGGCGTGGTGGCCGAGGCCTCGAAGTACAGGCCCTCCATCGAGCCGATGCAGCCGTCGGTCCAGTGCGGCAGCAGCATGAGGGCCATGGGCGTGCCGTAGCGGTCGAGCTCCTTCTCGTACTCCCAGAAGGCGCGGCCGCAGCCCTCCTGCTCGCCGAGCTCTCCCATCCTGGTGACGACGTCGTAGTACTCGCGGTACGCGTCCTTGCCCTCGTAGCCGCTGTAGTTCCAACGGGCCCACGAGGTGACGAAGCTGGCCGGCTGGGCACGCACCTGCCAGGGCGAGAACCGCGGCCACGCGTACCCGTTCTCGATGGGCTCGGAGAACGGCAGCTGGCCCATCGGCACGCCCACCATCACCACGACGACGGCCAGCGCCACGAGCGCCACCGGCATCCCGGCCGCGATGGGCTCGCGACGGCCGTCGCGGACGAGGTGCATGATCGTGCGGACGAGCTCGGACACCGCCAGGCCGGCCAGCAGCATCGCGGTCAGGTAGTAGAAGGGCAGCAGGCGCCCGTTCCACAGCCGGCCCTCGGGGATGACCACGAAGGCGATGCCCACCGCCACCGTGGTGAGCACCAGGAAGATGCCCAGCCGCAACCGCAGGGCGATGCTGAGCCCCGCGCCCAGCACGGCCAGGCCGAACACCCAGCGCAGGTCCACCTCGGCGGTCGCGTGGGGCAGCAGGTGCTGCACCCACTCCTCGAAGCGCGACATCTCCGGGTCCTGGTAGGGCAGCTTCTCCCAGCCCATGTCGTTCAGGTAGTCGGACCGCAGGTAGAAGGGCCCCACCCACCACATCGACAGCAGACCGCCCACCACCAGCGTGGGCGTGAGCCAGCGCACGCTCTCGGACAGCAGCCACACCCCGGCGAGCAGGGCCACCGCCCCCAGCGCGGCGAGGCCCATGCCGACCGTCGCGCCGACGCCGTCGAGGAACGCGACGGCAGCGGCGCCGTAGGCCAACGCCGCGAGCCCGCCCAGGGCCGCCGGCAGGCCCCACTCCAGCCGATCCTGGGAGAGGCGGAAGCGCACCGCGACGATCACGGCCGTGGCGCCCAGCGCCCAGAAGGCGGGGATGAGGTGGCACAGCCCGGTGAGCGCCAGCAGCACCGCAGCGAGCGCCCGGTAGCGACCGGTCTCGAGGCCCTTGAACACCACGCCCAGGTACAGCACCGCCAGGCTCAACGAGATCGAGAACGCGAACTCGCCGGCCAGCGTGGACGGGACGTTGCCGCCGTAGATGGTGAAGCCCCGGTAGAAGAGGAACGGCAGGGTGGCCACCGCCAGCACCGCCGGGGTGGGGAACCGCGTGCCCGACAGGCGGCCCAGCGCGTAGGCCGCGACCGGCAGCGTGGCGACGCCGCTGACCGACACCAGCTTGAACGCCACCCCGTAGGGCAGGCCCACCAGCGCGAACCCCACGACGGCGACTGCGATGGCCAAACGCCGGAGGCGCGGGTCGTGCCACCGCGCCACCGCCAGGGCGACGCCGATGACGCCGACGGCAGCCGGCGCCAGCGCCGCCCACCCGTGCAACCCCGAGTTGAGCAGCACGATCATCAGCGACGGGACGACCATGTAGAACTGGTACGCGGGGAAGCCGGCGTACCAGTCGCCCGTCCACCCCGCCACCTGGCCGTTCGGCAGCAGGTGGTCGCGCAGGTAGGCGGGGCCCCACACGTGGGCGCCCATGTCGCCGCCCGCAGGGGTCGAGTCGCGCAGCAGCAGGTCGGGCTGCAGGTGCCACAGCGCGAACACCACGCAAGCGGCCACCACCACCACGTCGACGACCGTGCGCAGGGTGCGCCGCCGGTCGTCGAGCCAGGCCTCGGCCTGGGCGTCGTGGGTCTCGGCCTCGACCTCGGCCTCGGCCTCGCCCTCGGCGTCGTACGTCAGCTCGGTCAACCCGCCGCCAGCAACGTGATGACCGCGGTCATGTTGAACACGACGTGCGCGGCGATGGCGGGACCCAGCCGGCCGGCCCGCTGCGCCAGGATGCCGAACAGCACACCGGCCAGCGTGAGCGCGGGGAGCTGCAGCAGCTGCACGTGGGCGGCGCCGAAGAGCACGGAAGCGATGGCGATGCCCCAGCCGACCCCGAACCGGCGGATGAGCGACCGCTGCACCAGGCCCCGGTAGAAGATCTCCTCGACGATCGGCGCCCCGATGCCGACGATCAGCACCAGCAGGATGACCCCGACCGGCCCGGTTGCCTTGTCGGCCATCTCCTGGGCCGGCTCGGAGAACTCCTCGGTTGATATGTCGGTGAACCATTGCAGCGGTAGGTAGACGATCCACAGGATGCCGAACTGCCCCAGCACGCCCCACAGGGCACCGAACGGCAGGTCGCGCCACTGCACCGCCAGGCCGAAGTCGCGCCGCATGCCGTTGCCCTTGTACCGGGCCGCCAGGTAGGGAGCGCCCAGCAGCCCGAACCACAGCCCCAGCTGGGCCACCGCCACCCACCCGAGCGGGAGCGAGTCGAGGTCGTCGCTGTCGATCCCGCTGGCCTGCACCACGAGCGTGAAGGCGATGGCGCCCCCGACCAGGCCGACCAGCCACCCGACGGCGGCGTCGCCCAGGCCCCAGCGCACCGGTGACTGGTCTGCGGGCGCGCTCACGATCTGGTCGGGCTCGGACACCGCACCAGGGTAGGCGGCAACCCCCGCCAGTCCGAAGGCGCGTGCGCCCGACGTCGGACCTGGTCCTGTGCGTGCCTGTCCACCGGGCGGTCCCTGGGGAGCGGCTACGAGGCCAGCGCGCTGTCGAGGGATGAGGCGTCGCGCCGGTCGACCAGGTGCCAGCCGCGGGGCACGGTCAGGGCGTCGGCGTGGGCCTGGCACAGGTCGTAGGCCATCGGGTGGCGCTCGCCCGCCAGCGCGTCGAGCCACGTGGTGCGGGCCTGGTAGTCGTACACGAACGTCGCCGTGGCGGCGTCGCCGCAACCGGGACGGGCGCAGACGCGTGTCATGCCGGGACAAGCTAGTTGCGGCGCCGCTACGCAGCGTGGACGGCATCGGGCGCGCAGGGGATAGCCGATCACCTGCGATTCGCCCGTATCCTGTGATCCATGAGCCAGCAGTCACCCCCTCCCCCGCCGCCGCCCCCCTCACCGGGGCGTTCGTCGCGCGGCTCGGGCTCCGGGGGGCGCGACCAGCAGATTCCCCGCTGGGCCATCTGGGTCGTCGCCGGGGCGCTCGTGTCGATGTTCCTGCTGTCCGGCCTGTTCTCGTCCGACGACCGCACCGACATCGCCTACTCCGACCTGCGGGCCAAGGTGGCCGAGGACCAGGTCAAGGAGATGACCTGGAGCAACGAGGGCGACATCACCGGGACGCTCGACGACGGCACCGAGTTCTCGAGCAACGGTCCTCCTCCGGGGCCGACCGAGGAGGACCTGGCGCTGTTCCGCGAGCACGACGTCACGGTCGAGTTCTCGAACCCGCAGCCGTCCATCTTCACGGCGCTGCTGCCGCTGCTCATCCCCGTCGCGCTGTTCATCGGCATCTTCTGGCTGCTGCAGCGCCGGGCGCAGAGCCAGATGGGCGGCATCATGTCGATCGGCCGGTCCAAGGCCAAGACGTACTCGACCGAGCGGCCGGGCACGACCTTCGCGGACGTGGCCGGCTACGACGGGGTCAAGCAGGAGATCACCGAGGTGGTCGACTTCCTCAAGCACCCCGAGCGCTTCGCCGAGATCGGCGCCCGCATCCCCAAGGGCGTGCTGCTCGTCGGCCCTCCCGGCACCGGCAAGACGCTCATCGCCCGGGCGGTCGCCGGCGAGGCGGGCGTGCCGTTCCTGTCGGTGACGGGCTCCGACTTCATGGAGATGTTCGTGGGCGTCGGCGCCAGCCGCGTGCGCGACCTGTTCCAGAACGCCCGCAAGCTGGGCCGGGCCATCATCTTCGTCGACGAGATCGACTCCATCGGCCGCAAGCGTGGCGCCGGTCTGGGCGGCGGCCACGACGAGCGAGAGCAGACCCTCAACCAGATGCTGTCCGAGATGGACGGCTTCGAGGCCACCGAGGGCATCGTCATGATGGCGGCCACCAACCGGCCCGACATCCTCGACCCGGCCCTGCTGCGCCCCGGCCGCTTCGACCGCCAGGTGGTCGTGCCGCTGCCCGAGCTCGAGGAGCGCCGGGCCATCCTCGCCGTCCACAGCAAGAGCAAGCGCCTGGCCGCCGACGTCGACCTCGACGTGGTGGCCCGGGGCACCCCCGGCATGAGCGGCGCCGATCTGTCCAACCTGGTCAACGAGGCGGCCCTGTTCGCCGTCCGGGCCGGTCATGACGAGATCCGGGCCACCGACTTCGAACAGGCGCGCGACCGGGTCCTCATGGGTGCGCGGCGCGAGTCGATGGCGCTGTCCGACCGCGAGAAAGAGGTCATCGCCTACCACGAGGCCGGCCACGCGGTGTGTGCCGCGGTGCTGCCCAACGCCGACCCGGTGCACAAGGTGACCATCCTGCCCATCGGCATGGCGCTTGGCGTCACGCAGCAGCTCCCCGTCGACGAGAAGCACATCTACCGGCAGGACTACATCGAGGAGAGCCTGGTCGTGCGCATGGGGGGCCGCTGCGCCGAGGAGCTGGTGTTCGGCGTCATCTCCACCGGTGCCAACAACGACCTGGTCGGCTCCACGGAGCTGGCCCGCAAGATGGTGTCCGAGTGGGGCATGTCGTCGCGGGTCGGGCCCATGGCCTGGGGCTCGAGCGGCGAGGTGTTCCTGGGCGAGGACCTGGTCCACACCCGCAACTACTCCGACGAGACGGCCCGCGTCATCGACGAAGAGGTCGAGCGCATCCTCCGCGACCAGGAGGACCGCTGCCGGGTCACGCTGCGCGAGCACCGCAACGGCCTCGACCTGGTGGCCCGGGCCCTGCTCGAGCACGAGACCATCGACGGCTCCGAGGTCACCCGGCTGATCAACCTGGCGGGTGGCGGGCTCGAGCCCAGCGACAGCGTGTCCGACAACGGCGACGACGGTCCCGACCGTGGCGTCGACATCGGCCCCGGTCAGGGCCCCGACGCCCCCGTGACCACGCCCGACGACGCGCTGGCCGGCTCACGCCCGCCGCAGCCACCTCCTCCCGCACCTCCGACCTGACCTCCGCGCGCCGCAACCTGCGGCAACCCCGGCCCTCCCAGCGACCGCAGCCGCCGCACGTTCGGGTGCGTCAGCGCTCGTCGCCGGCGGTGGGCCGGGAGGCGCCGTGGTCGCAGCCCTCGGCGGGCAGGGTGCCCGGCTCGCGCAGCTCGGCCAGGGTCGCCCACAGGTCGGTGGCGGTGACGGGCCCCAGGAACGTCGACCGCACCACGCCCGCAGCGTCGGCCACCACCACGGCCGGCACCGCGGTGATGCGGTAGCGGTCGTGCAGGTCGCGGGCCGTGGCCACCTCGACCTCTTGCACGGCCACCTCGTCGCTGGCCAGGAGGCGGGCCTTGTCCCACACACCGGCGCAGGTGGCGCACGTCGCGGAGGTGAAGACGGCCACCAGCCACGGTGCCTCGGGGCGGGCGAAGTCGGCCCGGTCGAGCTGGTCGGGCAACGTGTGGCCCACGTTGGTCGGGGCCGGCGGGCGGCGCCGCCGCTCGACCACCACCGCCACGCCGATCGCCACGGCGACCAGGACCAGCACGAGCACGAACCGTTCCACCCCGTGATGGTCGCGCCCCGCCGCACCGTCGACCAACACCCCGGCGCGCAGGAGCCTCGGCTCACCCCGCGGACAGCCCGCCGAGCGGCCCGGCAGCGGCCAGCCGGTCCAGGGTGACCGCTCCTCCCGCCGCGGGGACGCCTGCGCCGTGCGCCCGTCTCCGACCGTCGCCCAGGCGTACCACCCGGTCGACGACGACCGGGCCGTCGGCGGTGACGACCGCGGCCTGCGCACCGGCCGCCTGGTCGGCATCGAGCTCGATCGCGACCCTGGCGCCGGGAAGGACCTCGACGGGCGCGGTGGGATCGACGGCGTCGTCGCTGCCGGCCTGCTCGTCATCGGCGGCGGCGGCCGCCGCGGTGCGTACGAGGTCGAGCCGGACCTCGGCGGCCGCGGTGGGGTCGGGGTTGTACACGACGAAGGTGACCGTGCTCTCGTCGTCGTCGGGATCGGCCAGGGACGGGAACCGCCACACGGGGGCCGCCAGTCGCGCACCGGTGGTGGCGGTGACCTCGGTGGGGCGTGCCGGCGGCTCCTCGCGACGGGAGCGCCGCGTCGTGGGGACCGGCCCCTGGTCGACGGTCACCTGCTCGGCGACCACGGGCTCGCCGTTGGTCGAGCGCACCACGGTGGCGTGGGGGACGCCGTCGGCGATGCGATCCTGGTCCCCGTAGTCGACCACCTCGTAGCCGCCCGGGCCCACGCTCAGGCGGAACGGCTGCGGTGGCGGGGCCGGCTCGTCGGTGGTCGGGACGACGCTCACGTCCACCTCGGCCCGGTCGTCGCCGGGGTTGTAGACCACGATCCGCTCGGTGGTGATCACCTCGTCGTCGGCCGGCTCGTCCGCGTCGGCCTCCTCCTCGTCGCTGGCGGCGCTCGTCCCCGGCCTCGTCGTCGGCCGCCTCGTCGTCGGCCGCCTCGTCCTCGCTGGCGGCGTCGTCGCTCTCGGCGTCGGGAGCCGGCGTGGTGGGGGCAGGGGCCGAGGCCTCGCCGTCGGCGAACACCCACGTCTCCCCGGCGGCCGCCACCCCCGGTGTGAGCGACAGGCCCTGTGTGCCCAGCGAGCCGTCGTACTCCTGCACGTGCTCGACGACGATGCTGCCGCTCCGGGCCTCGAAGGTCGCCGACACGTGCTCGCTGCGGGTGACGTCGGTGCCGAGGTCGACGCCGACGACGCCACGTGCGGGCACGGGGAAGCCTTGGAACCGCACCGGTTCGCGCCGGCCGTCCTCGGTCGTGAACACGGCGTCGACCGTGGCGCTGCTGGGGAACGGGTTGAACAGCACCACGACGTCGCGGGCATCGCGGGTGGTGGCGCCCCAGGCGACGTGCCACGTCGGGGCCGCGAAGGTCGAGCAGGGGGCCGTGTCCGCGCCGTGGCTGCCGGCCACCCGGTGCTCGACCGCCACGTCCCCGCCGTCGACCTCGACCAGCGCCGCGGCCAGCGGCGCCTCGACCAGGTCGCCCAGTCGCAACGCGACCTGCTCTCCAGCGGGCAGACCGACCTGGTGTGTCACCGGCGCGGGCAGGGCCGCCGAGGCGTCGGTGCTGTCGTCCTGGGAACCGGGCGGGGCCACGGTGGCCATGTCGCCCGCGAAGACCGTGAGGGTGGCCGTGAGCGCGCCCCCGGTGGGGTTGAGGATCGTCACCGTGTGGTCGGCCATGCCGTCCTCCGCGGCGGTGCCGGCGGCGCAGTACCAGGTGGACGAGCGGGCGTCGGCAGGCGCCGACACGGGCATGGCGGCGTCCGGGCGGGCCGGGGAGGCCGCGGCATCGCCGGACGTGCCGCCGCGCTCGCCGTCGGCGGCCACGGCAGCCACCAGCGCAACGGTCAGCACCACCACGAACGGCAGGCGGGTCACCAGGCTGCGGCGGTCGTGCCCGTCGTGTCTCGGCGCCCGGCGACGACCGTGGACATGGGCGGGCGGGGTGGACGCGGCCTCGTCGCCGGGCGGGGTCGCACGGCGGCGGGGGTGCCCGTTCGTGCTCCCGTCCCTGCTCCCGCTCATTCGCGCTCCACCGGCCCCACTGTCACCCGCTCGGGCACGCGGCGGGGCGGCGCCGGCTCGGACGGGGCCTCCTCCGGCGACGGCGCCGGCTCGGTCGTCGAGGGCCCGGTTGGCGCCGGCTCGGTCGTCGAGGGCCCGGTCGGCGCCGGCTCGGTCGTCGAGGGCCCGGTCGGCGCCGGACCGGTCGTCGCCGGAGCGGTCGGCGCCGGCTCGGTCGTCGCCGAAGCGGCGGGCCCCGCGCCCGCGGCGTCGCCGTGTGGCGCGTCGCCGACGCCGAATCGCATGCGCAGGGCCAGGCCCAGCGCCAGGAGCCACAGCGCCACCTGCGCGGCCGCCAGTGCGCGCACAGCCGTGGGCGTGCGGTAGGTCAGCTCGGCCGCTCCCCCGCTGTCGACGGCGAACGCGTCGGCCCAGCCGTACGCCGACCGCGCCTCGGCCGGCCGGCCGTCGACGCTGAGCCCCCAGTTGTCCGATGCCGTCGACGCCTGCACGATCGTCTGGTCGGCGGGCACGGTGCCCCGGGCGTGGCGGGCGCCGTCGCCGTCGACCACCACCGGCTCCGAGCCCGACAGGTCGATGCTGCCCATGCCGGCGACGGACGTCTCGTCCAGCGCACCCGGGTCGGGCGCGACCGAGCGCAGCGGCGCGAACGCCGTGTTGCGGAAGAGCACCACACCCCGGTCGACGCGCACCTGCTCCAGGTCGAGTTGCTCGGCCAGCACGGCGATCAGGTCGTCGGCCGCCCCGTTGCGCGGGGTGGGCCGGGGGGTGTCGTCGGAGGGGGCGAGCCGCTGGGGCACGGCGATGTACTGCACGCCCATGGGGGCCAGCACCCGACCGAGCCGGGTCGTGTCGCGGGCGAGGGCCAGGTCGAGGGCGCGGCCCAGGCGGGAGGACGCGCCGTCGGACGTGGTGGGCCACAGGTCGGCGACCCCGGGGAGGGCGCTCGTCGTCGCGGCCGTGTAGGACAGGCGCTCGTCCAGGTCCCAGCCGTCGCCGCCGGGCAGCAGCTCGGTGTCGCCCACCCACAGGACCCGTGAGGGCACGTCGGCCACGTCGTCCTCGACGAACCCGAGCAGGCCGGCGAAGTCGTCACGGGGCATGTCCCACCAGCCGTCCATGGCGGCGACGACGACCGACGCCGTCGATGCGCCCAGGGCGAGCACGCCGGCCCCGGCGACGATGCGCCGCAGGCCGAACCGCCACGACCGCCCCCGGACGTCGTGGTCGATGGCCGACACGCCCAGCCCCACCGCCAACGCCAGGCCGGCGGCCGCGGGCGCCAGCAGCACGCCGCCATCCGGCAGGCGCGTCGTGATCCACCCCTGCTCGTGTGCCCAGACCAGTCCCCACGCGGCCACCGCGACGGTCCAGCCCCGCACCGCCCAGCCCAACCGCCACCGCCGCCCGATCAACAAGGGGACCGCCGCCGCAACCAGCAGGGCGAACGCCACGCCGGCGATCGCCATCGACCCCGTGCGCAGCGCCAGCAGGTCGGGCGCGGACAGCCCCTCGGGCCCACGGTCGGCGCCCAGCCACGCGTCGACTCCCCCGCGCGACGTCACGACGTCGAGCGTGGTCGGCAGCAGCAACAGGGTCGACACCGCCGCCCCGCCGACCGTGGCCACCGCGAGCCGACCCACACCTCTGACCTCGCCGGCGAACAGCGAGCCCGCCACCAGCGCCAGACCCATGAGCACCAGCAGGGCGGGCGCCTGCGGCACGATCAGGCCGGCGAGCGCGGTGACGGCCCCGGTGACCACCACGTGCTTCCACAGCCTGTGCCGCACCACCAGCTCGTCGGCCGCGCCGCCCGGCAAGATCTGCTCGTCGAGCGGGTCGGTCGCCGGCCCGAAGGGCATGACGCCCGACGCCCGGGCCAGTCGGCCCAGCATCCACGGCGCCGCCGCGTAGGCGGCCAGGACCGACCACCGGCCGGCGGCGAGCGCGTCGTACGGCAGGGGGACGGCCGCGTAGGCGACGGCCGCCGCCACCTGGGCCCGCTTCGACCCGGTCGGGGCCCCCAGGCGGTGGGCGCCGGCGACGCCCAGCGGCAACAGGCCGACGACCAGCAGCGTGCGCACCAGGTCGACCTGGCCGGCCAGCACGGTGCCGAGCAGGCCGAACGCCCCCGCGAGCGCGGGAGTGGCGGCGTCGGCGCCCAGCCCGACGGGACGCCACCCCCCGGCCCACGCCCCCAGCAGGTCGCCCGTGCCCCCACCGACCGGCACCATCTCGCCCACGACCGGCACGAACCGCGTCAGCAGGTGGCGGCTGCCGAAGACGACGACGGCCGCGACGCAGGCGGCGATCAGGGCGGTCGCCGGCGACCAGGCGGCGGGGTCCACGTCCATGTGGCCCCGCACCGGCACGGCCGCCACGCGACGCGACCCCGCACCGTGGCGCCCGCTCTCGGAGCGGCCGTCGCCCCCGACCCGCAGCAGCGTCAGCCGCGGGCCGACCAGCCCCCGCACCTGGTAGCGGCGCACGTCGCGGTCTCCCGCCGAACGGAACCCCACCACCTCGCGCCGCGCCGCCACCAGCGACGGGATGCGCCACAGGTTCCACGGCCACGCCCCCAGGGCCGCACGCGCCCGGCCCGGCCGTCCGGTGACGAGGGCGCCGACGGCCTCGACCATCGCCAGCAGCAGCGCCTGGGGGACGATGCGGACCAGGCTCGACAACCGGTAGCTGGTGAGCAGCACGCGCACACGGTGGCGGGCGGCGAGCCGGGCGGCCTCGCCGGCGTGCCGTCCGGTGGCAAAGGCCTCGGCGTGGCGCACCCGGGCGGCCGGCGTGACCACCACGCGGGCGCCGGCGACACGGGCCCGCCAGGCGAGGCTGAGGTCGTCGCCCAGGAACGTGATGGACTCGTCGAACCCACCGACCTCGGCGAAACGAGCCGCCCGCACGAGCGTGAAGGCGCCCGGCACGGCGAACACATCGCGCAGGCCGTCGTGCTGACCCTGATCGAGCTCACCCCGCTGGACGTACGGCAGGGCCACGCCGATCCTGTCGACCGTCAGGCCGAACTGGGTGAACCGGCTGGCGTCGTCCCACTCGACGAGCTTGGGCCCGACGATGTCGGACTCCCACCGGTCGGCGGCGGCGACCATGGCCGTGACCGCCCCGCGATCGGGCGCGGCGTCGTCGTGGCAGAACACGTAGTGCTCGGCGCCCGACACCAGGTCGAGGACCGTGTTGGCCGCGGCCCCGAACCCGGGGTTCCCGTCGACCCGGTGGACCTGCGCCGCGGGCAACGCGGCGTGAACGCGCTCCGTGGGATCGTTCGTGCCGGTGTCGACGACGAGCACGTCCAGGTTCGGGTAGTCCTGGGCGGCGAGGGCGCCGAGCACCTGGTCGAGCCGGTCGCCCGGCGCGTCGTGTGTGACGACGACCGCGACCACCGGCTGCGGCGCTGACGGCTGCTCTGCGGGTTCCACGACGCGCGGACGGTACCCGAGGGGTCGCCCGCGACCGCGGACCCCCCGGGGCGCCCGATAGGGTCGTCGGTGCATGTCCGGCATCTCGGTCGACGACCTCACCACCGCTGTCGAGAACACCGTCTACACGGCGGTCGGCCTCGGCATCCTCGGCTTCCAGCACCTGCAGGTGCAGCGCCGCCAGCTCGAGCGCCAGGTGTCCGCCACGGTCCGCCAGGTCGCCGAGCAGGTCGAGCGCACCGTCGCCAACCGCTGAGCGCATCGGGCGCCGTCAGCCGGGGAGTTGGATCTCCTCGCCCCCGGCGAGGCCGGCGGTGATCTCGACCCAGCCGTCGGCCGCGGCGCCGCTACGCCGTTCGCCGGCGCCCGAGTCGCCAGGTCAGCGACCGACTCGCCGGGTCAGCGACCGACCCGCCGGTTGTCACGCGAGCGGGCTGAGCGTCAGGTCCGCGTCGTCGCGGGACAGGACCAGGCTGTCGCCCGCGAGCTCATAGGTCAGCTCGCCTTCGAGGAAGGCGACGAGATCGGCCTCCCAGGTCAACACGGCGGTCTCGCAGGCCATCTTGGTCAGGCCCAGGGGGCCGACAACGATGGTGCCGTCGCTGACCTCGGCCGAGCCCGTGCCGCGGTTGCACCCCGTCCCCACATTGATCGACCCGTCGGCGAAGCCTATGGACGCGCCGTCGGGCGCCTCGGTCGTCGTGCCCGCGTCGGTCAGCGAATCGATCGTCCAGTCGCCGGTGAGGTCTGTCGCCACCGCCGCCGCGGTCGTGGTGGAGGTGCCCTCGGCCGTGGTGGTCGTCTCGCGCTCGCCCGAGGCGGGAATGGTCTGCGTCTCGTCGTCGTCGCCGCAGCTCGCCAGGGCGAGCAGGGCGAGCGGCAGCACGCACGAGGCGACCACCCGGCGCCAGACGGCCGGGGAGGGGGCGGAAGGGCTGGCCATGGCAGCGAATGTACCCTCGCTCGCCCTGCGGTCCATGAGCCGGCCGTCACCGACACGGGGCTGGTGGTGCCCCGCAGAGGTACCGCTAGGTTGCCCGTCCGTGCTCCGAGTGGCCGTCGACCTCACCTCGCAACTCACGCCTCTCACGGGGGTGGGCGTCATGGTCCACGAGATGGTCGGGCGCCTGGCCCGCCGCGACGACCTGGCCCTCACGGGCTACGCGGTGACCTGGCGCGGGCGGGGGCGGCTGCACGAGGTCGTCCCCCCGGGCGTCGCCGTCGTCGACCGGCCCATGGCCACGCGGCCGCTCCACGAGCTGTGGAGGCGGGCGGACCATCCGCTGATCGACCGCTGGATCGGCCGGCACGACGTCGTGTGGGGGCCCAACTTCGTGAGCCCGCCCACCCGGGCCGCCGAGCTGGTGACCGTGCACGACCTGACGCCGTTGCACTACCCCGAGCTGGCCAACGAGTTCACGCTGTCGTACCCGGGGCTGATCCGGCGGGCGCTGCGGCGAGGCGCGTGGGTGCACACCGGCTCCGAGTTCGTGCGGGCCGAGATCGTCGAGCACTTCGGCGCCGACCCCGACCGCGTCGTCGCCATCCACCACGGGGTCCGGTCCGCGCCACCGGGGGACCCGGCACGCGGGCGCGCGCTGGCCGGCGGCGACCGCTTCGTGCTGGCCCTCGGCACGGTCGAGCCCCGCAAGGACCTGCCCACGCTGGTGCGCGCCTTCGACCGGCTCGCCGCGGACGACGCCGACCTGCGCCTCGTGATCGCGGGCCCGGACGGCTGGGGTGCCGACGCCCTCACCGCCGCGGTCGCCGCGTCGCCCCACGGCGAGCGCATCGTCCGGTCGGGTTGGATCGACGACGCCGACCGGGCGGCGCTGCTGTCCGGCGCCGCCGCCTACGCCTTCCCCTCCCTGTACGAGGGCTTCGGCCTCCCGCCCATCGAGGCCATGGGCGCGGGCGTCCCCGTGGTGGCCACCCGTGCCGGGTCGCTGCCCGAGGTGTGCCGCGACGGCGCCGACCTGGTGTCGGTGGGCGACGCCGACGAGTTGGCCGCCGCCCTCCGCCGGGTGGTCGGCGACGGCGCCCACCGATCCGCCCTGGTCGAACGCGGTCGGCGCGTCGCGGCCGGATACGACTGGGATGTCACCGCCGACCGCTTCGCCGGGCTGCTGGACCGGGTCGCCGGCGCCTGACCTCCTCGCCATGTTCCTCGGTTCACGAGCGGGGTGCTCGACCACCTACGATGACCGCCCGTGAGAGCGCTGGTCACCGGAGCTGGGGGCTTCGTCGGTGTTCACCTGGTCCGTCACCTCGAGGAGCAGGGTGACGAGGTCATCCAACTCGAACGCAACCTCGACGGCATCGACATCGCCGACGACGTCGCGCTGACCGACGCAGTGGTCGCCGCCAAGCCCGAGGCCGTCTACCACCTCGCCGGCGCCGCCGACGTGGGCGGCAGCTGGACCGCACCGCGCCAGACCTTCCTGGCCAACGCCCTGGGCACGCTCAACGTGCTCGAGGCCAGCCGCGAGGCGGGCGTCGATCGGGTTCTCGCCGTCACCAGCGCCGACGTCTACGGCCGCGTCACGCAGGACGAGCTGCCGCTCGACGAGCACCGGCCGCTGCGGCCGGTGTCGCCGTACGCGGCGTCCAAGGTGGCGGCCGACGCCCTGGCCCAGCAGGCCTGGCTGGGCCACAAGCTGCCAGTCGTGCGCGTGCGGGCGTTCAACCACCTGGGGCCGGGCCAGAGCGACCGCTTCGTGGCCCCCTCGCTCGCCGCTCGCATCGCCCGCAACGAGCGCGACGGCGGCGACGAGGTGCCCATCGGCAACATGACGCCGCTGCGCGACGTGACCGACGTGCGCGACGTGGTGCGCGCTTACCGTCTGCTCATGGACGACGGCGAGCCGGGCGCGGTCTA
>CAVTKV010000011.1:0-25373 GCA_963735395.1 uncultured Acidimicrobiales bacterium
GACCGCCGGGCCCAGCTTGGCGTACGCGGTGCGCCCGTCGAGCTGCAGCTCACGGATGATGGCCTTGTCGATCTCGTCGATGATGATCGCCGGTCTGCTGCTCATGGGTCACCCGCGTCTGGTTCCTCGCTCACCCTTGCGCCGATCCGTTGCTCAGTCGCTCTTCAGCACCGCCTCGAGGTCGGCCGCCGGTCGGCCGCACGTCGGCCACCGCGGCGTTCACCACGTGTCCTCGGGCAGTGTTCACGCCGAGCGCCAGCGGCCCGTCACGCCCCACCGCCTCGGCCACGCCCAGGCGGGCCAGCTCCGCGAGGTACGGCAGCGTCACGTTGGTGAGCGCGTAGGTCGACGTGTTGGGCACGGCGCCGGGCATGTTGCCGACCGCGTAGTGCAGCACGCCGTGCACGTCGTAGACGGGATCGTGGTGCGTGGTCTCGTGGGTGGTCTCCACGCAGCCACCCTGG
Source organism: uncultured Acidimicrobiales bacterium (assembly GCA_963735395.1). Classification (GTDB taxonomy): domain Bacteria; phylum Actinomycetota; class Acidimicrobiia; order Acidimicrobiales; family VFJN01; genus ZC4RG19. Next base: position 465 of record CAVTKV010000011.1, read on the forward strand.
TCGACGGCGATGTCGACGACGACCGCGCCCGGCTTCATGGACGCCACCATCGCCTCGGTGACCACGACCGGTGCCCGACCGCCGGGCACGAGCACGGCCCCGATCACCAGGTCGGCCTCGGTCACGACCCGCTCGACCGTCCCTCTGTTCGAGGCGAGCGTGGTGATGCGCCCCATCTGGATCTGGTCGACGTGACGCAGCCGGTCGACGTTCTTGTCGAGCAGGTCGACCTCGGCGGCGAGCCCGGCCGCCATCCAGGCCGCGTTCCAACCGACGTTGCCCGCCCCGAGAACCACGACGCGCGCGGGCCGCACGCCTGGCGCCCCGCCGAGCAGCACGCCCCGCCCGCCGTTGTGGCGCTCGAGGTAGTGGGCCCCGATCTGCACCGACATGCGGCCCGCCACCTCGCTCATGGGCGCAAGCAGGGGCAGCGTGCCGTTGTCGAGCATCACGGTCTCGTACGCGATGCCGGTGACGCCCTGCTCCAGCAGCGCATCAGCCACCTTGGGGTAGGCCGCCAGGTGCAGGTAGGTGAAGATCGTCAGGTCCTCGCGGAAGTAGCCGAACTCCTCCTCCAGAGGCTCCTTGACCTTGCAGATCAGATCGGCGCGCTCCCACACCTCGGCGGCGGTCCCCACGATCTCGGCGCCGGCCGCCCGGTAGGCCTCGTCGGTCAGGCTCGACCCCGCGCCCGCGCCCGCCTGCACCAGCACGGCGACGTCGTGCATGTTCAGCTCGCGCACGCCCTCGGGCGTGATGGCGACACGAAACTCGTCGACCTTGATCTCGGTCGGCACGCCGACCACGAGCGGCGCCGAGCCACCCGTCCGCTCGTTGCGCTCGCTCACGGCGACATCTCCCGCATGGCCTCGACCAGGGCGGCACGGATGACCGAGACGATCTCGTCGAACTGGTCGGGGCCTGCCACCAACGGCGGGGAGAGCTGGATCACAGGGTCGCCGCGATCGTCGGCACGGCAGATCAGCCCCCGCTCGAAGAGCCGGGGCGTGAGCACGCCGCGCAGAAGGCGCTCGGCCTCGTCGTCGTCGAACGTCTCGCGGGTCACAGGATCCTTCACCAGTTCGATCCCATAGAAATACCCCATTCCGCGGATGTCGCCGACGATCGGCAGGTCGGCCAGCGTGTCGAGCGCGGCGCGGAACTCGGGCTCGTAGGTCAGCACCCGGTCGACGAGCCGCTCGCGTTCGAGCACGTCGAGGTTGGCGAGGGCCACTGCGCAGCTCACCGGGTGGCCGCCGAAGGTGATGCCGTGCAGGAACGAGGCGCCCGGTTCGAGGAAGGGCGCCGCGATGTGGTCGCCGACCAGCACGCCACCCAGCGGCGAGTACCCGGAGGTGAGCCCCTTCGCCATCGTGATCATGTCGGGTTGGTACCCCAGGCGCTCCGACCCGAACATCGCACCCAGGCGGCCGAAGGCGCAGATGACCTCGTCGGACACGAGCAGCACGCCGTAGCGGTCGCAGATCTCGCGCACCGCGCGCGAAGTAGCCGTCGGCCGGCGTGAAGCAGCCGCCGGAGTTCTGCACCGGCTCGAGGTACACCGCGGCCACGGTCTCGGGGCCCTCACGCTCGATCGCCGCCTCGATCTCGTCCGCGCACGACAGCGTGCACCCGGGGGCGGCCGCGCAGTAGCGGCACCGGTAGCGGTTGGTGTTGGGCACGTGGGCCACGCCGGGCACCAGGGGCTCGAACGGGGCCCGGATGTCGGCGAGGCCGGTGATCGACAGCGCGCCCATGGTGGTGCCGTGGTAGGCGAGATCGCGAGCGATGACCTTGCGCCGCTGCGGCTGACCGATGGCGGCGAAGTACTGGCGTGCCAGCTTCCACGCCGATTCGACCGCCTCGCTGCCGCCGGTGGTGAAGAAGACGCGGTTGAGGTTGCCGGGCGCCATCCTCGCCAGCCGTCCGGCCAGCTCGATGGCGGCCGGATGGGCGTAGGTCCAGATCGGGAAGTAGCCGAGCTCGCTCGCCTGCTTCCCGGCCGCCTCGGCCAGCTCGGTGCGCCCGTGTCCGACCTGCACGGTGAACAGACCGGACAGGCCGTCGAGGTAGCGCTTGCCCCGGCTGTCCCACACGTAGCAGCCCTCGCCCCGCTCGATGACGGCGATGCCGTCGGCCCCGGGTGTCAGGCGTGAGAAGTGGCCCCACAGGTGGTCGCGGGCCGTCTGCTGCAATGCGTCGGGTGAAAGGGTCACGGGGGGTGCTCCTGGTCGTCTGGTCAGGTGGCCAGCCGGCGGCGAGTCCAGAGGGTCGAGGCGCCGAGCAGCAGCAGGCTGACGAAGAGGATCGCGGTCGCCAGCACGTTGATCTGCGGCGGCAGCCCGGTCTTGGTGGCGGCGTTCACGAACAGCGGGTAGGTCACGGTCGAGCCGCTGTTGAAGTAGGTGATGATGAAATCGTCGAGCGACAGAGCGAACGACAACATCGCCGCCGCCACGATGCCGGGCACGATGAGCGGCAGGGTGACCCGCGCGAAGGTGCGGGCGGGCGTGGCGCCCAGGTCCATGGCTGCGTCCTCGAGCGTCCAGTCGAAGCCCCGCAGCCGGGCCTTGACCGTGAGCGCCACGAAGCTGACCTCGAACATGACGTGGGCCAGGACGACGGTCGCGAAGCCCCGGTTCCAGCCGAAGTCGATGAACAGGGTCAGCAGCGATGCGCCCATGACGACCTCGGGCGCGGTGAGCGGCAGCACCAGGAACGTGTCGACCCCGCCGCGGCCGCGGAAGCGCTGCCGCACGAGGGCGACGGCCACCAGCGTGCCGAGCACGACCGACACCGCAGTGGACACGGCCGCCACGTGCAGGCTGGTCACCAGGGCGTCGGTGAGCTGCGGGTACTTGAACGGGTCGGCCCAGTTCTCGAACGTGAACCCCTTCCACGTGAGGTTGAACTTGCCGCGGGGCTCGTTGAACGAGAACAGCACGATCACCGCGATCGGCAGGAACAGGTAGACGAGCACCAGGCCGGCGACAAAGCGCAGCGCCAGGTCACCCAACCGGCCGGGTGGCCGACCGCCGCGGACGGGACGTGCCGGCGGGGGCGGGGCGGTCGCGCCGGCGCCCGGTGCGGGGGCGACGGTTTCTTGCGTCGTCATGGCCGCACCACCGTCACACCAGGTCTTCCGTCCCCAGGGCCCGCGTGTAGACGAGCACGGCCACCAGGATGATCGCCATCAGCACGAAGCTGAGCGCCGCTGCCGCCGGGTAGTCCTTGACCACCAGGAACTGCTTCTGGATGACGTTGCCGATCATCGTGTTCTGTGTGCCGCCCAGGTACTGGGCGTTGATGAAGTCGCCGGCGGCGGGGATGAACACGAGCAGGCTGCCCGCCACGACACCCGGCAGAGACAGCGGCACGACCACCTTGCGAAAGCCACGCCAGCTCGTGGAGTACAGGTCGCGCGCCGCCTCGATGAGCCGCGGATCGATCTTCTCGAGGCTCACGTAGAGCGGTAGGACCATGAAGGGCAGGAAGTTGTAGACGAGGCCGCCCACCACGCCCCAGCTGGTCGAGAGCAGGCGCCCCTCCCGGGGGAGCAACCCCACCGTGTCGAGCGCGGACACCGTCCAGCCATTGTCGGACAGGATCGTCTTCCATGCCAGCGTCCGCACCAGGAAGGTGACGAAGAAGGGCAGGATCACCAGGCCGAGCAGCAGGTTCTTGTAGCGACCCGACTTGAAGGCGATCACATAGGCCAGCGGGTACGCCATCGCCAGGCACACGACCGTGGCCACCCCGGCGTAGACGAACGAGCGCACGATCTGGTCGCGGAAGTCGCTGAACGCGTCGCCGTAGTTGGCGAACGCCCAGTCGAACTCGAGCGTGGGCACGAACACCGAGCCGGTGTTGCGCGACAGCGACGTGCGCAGCAGCGACCAGATGGGAACGACGAAGAAGATCGCCAGGTAGGCGAGGGCGGGCAGCACCATCAGGTACGGCGCGACGCGGCTGCGCCGTCGTCCGCCGGTGGCGACGCCCGCCATCTCTACTCCCCCGTGACGTCCGCGTAGATGGTGGTGTACTCGGCGTCCTGCTCCTCGGTGAGGGCGGGCCAGATCGCCAGCTTGTCGAGCACTTCCTGGGGCGGGTTGACCAGCGGGTCGGCGGCGATCGCCGGGTCGAGCCTCTCGATCTCGGGGGTCATGTCGCTGAGCACGGGCACGAACTGGACCGCCACGATGAGCTGCGCGTAGTTGGCCCGGTCGTAGACGAAGTTCATCCACTCCTCGGCGCCTGCCTTGTTCTGCGACGTCGTGGGAATGACCATCACGTCGACGAACGTGGTGCCCCCCGCCTCGGGAACGACGAAGTCGAGGTTGGGGTTGTCGGCCGCGAGCTGCACGACATCACCCGAGTAGGCCTGGGCGATGGCCACGTTGCCCGACGCCAGGTCGTCGGCGTAGTCGTTGCCGGTGAACCGGCGGATCTGACCCTTGTCCTTCTCCTCGGCCACCTTGTCGGCGGCCCGCTGCACCGACTCGGTGGTCGGATCGGCGGGGTCATCGCCCTCACCGAGCATGATCATGCCCAGTCCATCCTGGGCGTCGGCGAGCAGCGTCACACGGCCGGCGAACGCCGGGTCCCACAGGTCGTCGACACTCGTGATCTCGCGGCCCGTGGCCTCGCGGTTGAAGGCGAGGCCGACCATGCCCGAGAGATAGGGCAGCGAGTACCTGCGATCGGCGTCAGACGTCGAGTCGAGCAGGTCGGGCCGCAGGTTCCCCTTGTTGGGGATGTTGGCGTCGTCGAGCTCGGCGAGCCACCCGAGGCTGATCAGCCGGGCCGCCATGTACTCGGTGGGGATGACGAGGTCGGCGCCGATGTCCTGGCCCGCTTCCAGCGAGTCCTTGACCTTGGCGAACCACTCTTCGTTGTCGTTGAAGTCTTCCTTGTACGAGACGGTGAGCCCCGAGGCGGCTTCGAAGTCGGCCACGAAGGTGTCCGAGATGTAGAAGGGCCAGTTGGAGACCCGCAGGGTGTCGCTGCCTCCGCCGCCACCGCCGCCGGTCGCGGACGAGTCGTCGTCGTCGTCACCGCACGCGGCGATGAAGGACGGGCCGATGGCGATCGCTATGGCTCCGGCGGCCCCTCTCCCGAGGAAGCGGCGCCGGCTCATGGCGCGCGCTGCGGCGATTGCTTTTGCGAGCTGCGGGTCGATGCTGTCGTTCCCAGCCATGGCGGCTGCTCCTCGTTGGTTGCGGCGGTGGTCGTCCGGCTCGGGGTGTCAACCCTCGTCGAACATGGCTTCGAGATCTTCTGGCGTGGGGATGTCAGCGGCGGGCAGCACGAGCGACGCGTCGGCGGGCCAGCTCGCCCACAGGCGGTCACCCGGGCGCAGCAGCGGCAGCTCGACGTCGTGCCCGACCTGGGCCACGACCGGCTCACCCCCCGCGGCGGCGAGCGAGAAGCGCACGAGCGGGCCCTGGAACGTGAGGTCGACCACGGTCGTCTCGATCGCATTCGCGGTGTCCGGCCGGGCCACGCTCACCTGCACGCGCTCGGGGCGGACCATGAGCGTGGCATCGCGGGCGATCTCGATGCGGGTGTCGCCCGACGCGGAGCGCAGGGGCACGCCCAGCGCGTCGAGGACGGCGTGGTCGCCGTCTGCCGCGACGACGCGGCCTGGCCACAGGTTGGCCTGCCCGATGAACCCGGCGACGAACACGCTCGCCGGGCGGTTGTAGATGTCGACCGGCGAGCCGATCTGCTCGATCCCGCCGTCGTTCATGACCGCGATGCGGTCGCTCATCGTCAGCGCCTCTTCCTGGTCATGGGTGACGTAGACGAACGTGATGCCCACCTCGCGCTGGATGCGCTTGAGCTCGAACTGCATGACCTGGCGCAGCTTCAGGTCGAGCGCGCCGAGCGGCTCGTCGAGGAGCAGGGCGCTCGGGTAGTTGACGAGCGCCCGGGCCAGCGCCACCCGCTGCTGCTGTCCACCGGAGAGCTGGGCGGGCTTGCGCGCCGCGAAGTCGGTGAGCCGCACGACGCCGAGGAGCTCGTCGACCCGCCGAGCCACCTCGGCCTTGCGCAGCCTCTTGCTGCGGGGCCCGAAGGCGACGTTGTCCCACACCGTCATGTGGGGGAAGAGGGCGTAGTGCTGGAAGACGGTGTTGACGTTGCGCTTGTACGGCGGCGTGCGCGAGACATCGATGCCCTCGAGCCGGAGGGTGCCCTCGCTGGGGGTCTCGAAGCCGGCGATCATCCGCAGCGTCGTGGTCTTGCCGCAGCCCGATGGTCCGAGCAGCGAGAAGAACTTGCCCTGCTCGATCGAGAAGGAGACGTCGTCGACGGCCACGAAGTCGCCGAAGCGCTTGGTCATGCGGTCGGCCTCGATGACCGCCGTGTCCGACGTGATCGCGCCTGCCATCGCACGCGGGCTGGCGGCGGGTGCAGCCGCGGATGATTCCGCTCCGCCATCGCTGGCGTCGGTCTGGCTGCCAGCCCCCCTGGTCTCGTCGCTCAGCTGCGTTCCTCCCGGTACGGCCGCCTCAGCCGTCAGTTCGCCACGCTGCTTACTCCTCTGGCATGGAGATTCGCGGAATTCAGCGCACCTCGCAACCGATCCTGTCGTCTGGTCACATCACCGCAACAGAATCCCTTGCGGGTGCGAGGCGACGCGGTGGATGCTCTCCCCAGGCAGACCACACACGGGGGGGAACGATCCGTGGCACACGAGAACTTCATCGGCGGTGCCTGGAAGGCAGCCGCCAGCGGCCTCACCGACGACGTGGTCGACCCAGCGACGGGCGACGTCATCACCCAGGTCCCCGCCAGCGACGCCGTCGACGTCGACGCGGCCGTGTCCGCGGCCGCCGAGGCCTTCACCGCGTGGGGCGCGACCACGCCGCGCGAACGGAGCGAGAAGCTGCTCGCGCTGGCCGCCGCCGTCGAGGCCAACCTCGACGAGCTCAAGCAGCTCGAGATGCGCAACGTGGGCAAGCCGGTCTCGATCATCGACTTCGAGTTCGACCTGACGATCGACAACCTGCGGTTCTTCGCCGGCGCGGCCCGCACGCTGCAGGCGCAGGCAGCCGGCGAGTACCTGGAGGACCACACGTCGATGCTGCGGCGCGACCCGCTCGGCGTCTGCGCCGGCATTGCGCCCTGGAACTACCCGCTCAACATGGCCACGTGGAAGCTGGGGCCGGCCCTGGCCGCCGGCAACACCTTCATCCTCAAGCCGTCGGAGCTGACGCCGCTCACCGCGCTCAAGCTGGCCGAGCTGGCCGCCGACATCTTCCCGCCTGGCGTGTTCAACGTCGTGTGCGGGCAGGGCGAGACGGCGGGTGACGCCCTCGTCCGCCACCCCGGCGTGGCCATGGTCTCGATCACCGGTGACGTCGAAACGGGCAAGCTGATCGCCCGCAACGCCGCCGACTCGCTCAAGCGGGTCCACCTCGAGCTGGGCGGCAAGGCACCGGTGATCGTGTTCGACGACGCGGACATCGACGCCGTGGTGAGCACCCTGGCCGAGGGCGCGTACTACAACTCCGGTCAGGACTGCACCGCGCCGTGCCGCGTCGTCGCCGGCCCGGGCGTGTACGACGATCTGGTCAGCGGCCTCGGCGCTGCCGCCGGCGCCCTGGTGGTCGGCGACCCCGCCGACGAGGCCACCGAGGTCGGGCCCCTGGTGTCGGCGGCTCAGCGTGAACGCGTCGCCGGCATGGTGGGGCGGGCGGTCGAGGACGGTGCCGAGCTGGTGAGCGGCGGATCGGCGCTCGACCGGCCCGGCTTCTTCTACGAGGCCACCGTGGTCGCCAACCCGGCCCAGGCCAGCGAGCTGGTGCAGCGCGAGGTGTTCGGGCCGGTGGTGAGCGTGCAGCGCTTCAGTGACGAGGACCAGGCCCTCGCCTGGGCCAACGGCGTCGACTACGGCCTGGCGGCCAGCGTGTGGACACGCGATGTCGGCCGGGCCATGCGCATGTCACGCTCGCTGGTGTTCGGCACGGTGTGGGTCAACGATCACATCCCGATCGTGTCGGAGCTGCCCCATGGCGGCTTCAAGCAGAGCGGCTACGGCAAGGACATGTCGCTCTACGCCATCGAGCACTACACGGAGCTCAAGCACGTGATGATCAAGCACTGATCGGCGCGTCAGCTCCGGTCGTGCCAGCGGAACCACGCGCCAACGACGGGCAGGTAGGCGCGGCGGAACCGGTGCAGCGGGATCGGACGGTGGCGCAGCTCGGCGAACGACGGGGGCGCCGCCTCGCCCAGCAGGTGGTGGGCGAGGCGGGCGCCGAGCCAGGTGTTGAGCGCCACGCCCGAGCCGTTGCAGCCGGTGGCGTACCAGGCGCCGTCGATGCGGCCGACGTGCGGCAGGCGGTCGCGGGTGATGGCGACGTCGCCGCCCCACGCCCGCTCGACCCGTACGCCCGCCAGCTGCGGGTGGACGCCCACCATCGACTGGTACAGAAAGTCGCGGGCCTGGGGGACGGTCGACGGTGACAGGCTGCGCCGGCCACCGAACAGCAGGCGGCCGTCGGGGGTGAGCCGCCAGTAGAAGAGGAAGTTCTTGGTGTCGACCAGCATGCGCCGGCGGGGGCTCACCGACCGGGCCAGGTCGGGATCGAGCACCTCGGTGGCGATGATGAAGCTGCCCACCGGCAGCACCCGCCGCCGGAGCGCAGGCAGCAGGCCGTCGGCGTAGGCGTTGGTGCACACGATCACATCGGCGGACTCGATCGTGCCGCCGGTCGTCGTCACCCGGAACCCTGATCCGCCGCCACCAACAACGCCACCGGCGCCGCTCCTCGTGCGGGGCTCGATCGCCGTCGCCCGCGTCGAGCCCAGCAGCACGGCACCCACGGCGAGGGCGCGCCGCACCAGGCCGGCATGGAAGCGGGCGGGGTGCAGGCCACCCGTCCTCTCGACCACGACGCCACCGTGGTAGGCCGTCGAGCCGATCTCCGCGGCCAGCTCGTCGCGCGGCACGAAGCGCACGGGCTCGCCGAGCTCGTCGCCGTGCTCGCGTGCCATCTCCTGCAGCGACGGCACGACCCGCTCGGCGTGGGCCAGGTAGAGCTGGCCGCTGCGTTCGTAGTCGCACGCGACCGGCGCCTCGGCGCCGGCAACGAGCGACTCGACGTGGTCGAACGCGTCGTTCGCCTCGGCGTACATGCGGCGGCCGAGGGGCCCGTAGGTCTGCTCGAGAGCCGCCGGCCCCGCCTTGAGCTCGGGGAGGACCATGCCGCCGTTGCGGGTGCTGGCGCCCCAGCCGACCGGTTCGGCGTCCACGACGACCACCGACCGACCGACTGCGGCGAGCGTGCGGGCCGCCGACAGGCCGGCGTAGCCCGCGCCGACCACGACGCAGTCGGCCCGCGCCGGCAGCGCCGGCGGGCCCAGCTCGGGCACGGCGGCCTGTTCCTGCCACAGCACGCGCTCGGCATAGCCGGGTGCGAGCGGGACGAGCACGGGCGGAGATTACTCAGTGCCAGCGATCCGCTTGACAAACCGCGGATCACGCGAGTGAATCATCGTCAAGCCACGCGAGACGACAACGGAATGTGTTGCCGTCGGATGACCGGAACCCTGCACGCCGAAGGACAGCGACAGCCCGTGACCAGCCACGCCGACCTGCTCGACCGTCACCGCCGCGTGCTGCCGAGCTGGCTGGCGCTCTACTACGACGAGCCCATCGAGCTGGTCTCGGGCAGCGGCCGCCACGTGGTCGACGGCGAGGGGCGCCGCTACCTCGACTTCTTCGGCGGGATCCTCACCACCATGACGGGCTACGACGTGCCCGAGGTGGTCGACGCCATCCGCACGCAGGCGGGCCGCATGATCCACACGTCGACGCTCTACCTCATCCGGCCCATGGTCGAGCTGGCCGAGCGACTCGCCCCGCTGTCGGGCATCCGCGACGCCAAGGTGTTCTTCACCACCTCGGGCACCGAAGCCAACGAGGCCGCCCTGCTCCTGGCGTCGACCGCCCGCCGCTCCAACCAGGTGCTGGCCCTGCGCAACAGCTACCACGGCCGCTCGTTCGCCGCCGTGGGCATCACCGGCAACCGGGGCTGGTCGGCGTCGAGCCTGACGCCCTTCGCCGTCCACTACGTCGACGCCGGCCACCGGTTCCCGGGGACCGCCGGCAGGCCGTCCGATGTCGACGCCATCGCCGCCGCCGTCGACGACCTGCGCGACGTCATCGTCACCGCGACCGCCGGCGACGTGGCGTGCCTGATCGCCGAACCCATCCAGGGCGTGGGCGGGTTCACCGTTCCCCCGGACGGGCTGTTCGGCGCGATGAAGGAGGTGCTCGACGAGTACGGGATCCTGTTCGTCAGCGACGAGGTGCAGACAGGGTGGGGCCGCACGGGCGAGCACTTCTGGGGCTACCAGGCCCACGGGCTGACGCCCGACCTGCTCACGTTCGCCAAGGGCCTGGGCAACGGCCTGTCGGTCGCCGGCGTCATCGGGCGGGGCGACCTGGTCGACGGGCTGACCGCCAACTCGATCTCGACCTTCGGCGGCAACCCCCTGGTCTCGGCCGGGGCGCTGGCGAACCTGCGCTACCTGCTCGATCACGACCTGCAGGCCAACGCCCTTGCCCAGGGTGCCCGCATCGTCGACCGCCTGCGGCCGCTGGCCGACAAGCTCGACGTGGTGGGCGAGGTGCGGGGCAAGGGCCTGATGATCGGCGTCGAGCTGGTCGCCCCCGACGGGCGGTCGCCCGACGACGGCGCCGCCACCCGGGCGCTCGAGCAGGCCCGCCGGCGCGGCCTGCTGGTCGGCAAGGGCGGGCTGTTCGGCAACTGCCTGCGCATCGCCCCACCCCTCTCGCTCACGACCGAGGAGGCCGACGAGGGCGCGGGCATCCTGGTCGACGTGCTCACCGACCTCGACACAGAGGAGCCGGCCCCCGAGGCCGGGCCCCGATGAGCGCCGCGACCGAGCAGATCGTCCACTGGGTCGACGGCAAGCGCTGGGACGGCACCTCCGAGCGCACCTCGCCCGTCTACGACCCCGCCACCGGTGCCGTGACCGCCTCCGTGCGCCTGGCGTCGCGGGCGGACGTGGACGCCGCCGTCCTTTCGGCCCGAGCGGCGGCGACCGAGTGGCGTCACGCCTCGCTGAGCAGGCGCACCCAGGTGCTGTTCGCCTTCCGCGAGCTCGTGCACGCGCACCGCGACGAGCTGGCGGCGCGCATCACCGCCCAGCACGGCAAGGTCACTGCGGATGCGCTCGGCGAGGTGACCCGGGGGCTCGAGGTCGTCGAGTACGCCTGTGGCATCCCGGCCGCGCTCAAGGGCGGCCACAGCGAGCAGGTGTCGACCGACGTCGACGTCCACTCGGTGCGCCAGCCCCTCGGCGTGGTGGCCGGGATCACGCCCTTCAACTTCCCGGCCATGGTGCCGATGTGGATGTTTCCGGTGGCCATCGCCTGCGGCAACACCTTCGTGCTCAAGCCGTCGGAACGCGACCCCGGCGCCTCGCTGCTGCTGGCCGAGCTGTGGGCCGAGGCCGGCCTGCCCGATGGCGTGTTCACCGTGGTGCAGGGCGACAAGGAGGCCGTCGACGCCATCCTCGACCACCCGAACGTCGCGGCCGTCAGCTTCGTCGGCTCGACCCCCGTCGCCCGCCACGTCTACGAGCGGGGGGCCGCGACCGGCAAGCGGGTCCAGGCGCTGGGCGGCGCCAAGAACCACATGGTGGTGCTGCCCGACGCCGACCTCGACCTGGCCGCCGACGCCGCGGTGAGCGCCGGCTACGGTTCGGCCGGCGAGCGGTGCATGGCCATCTCGGTGGTCGTGGCGGTCGAACCCGTCGGCGACGACCTCGTGGCCCGCATCCGCGACCGCATCGGTGGGTTGCTCGTGGCCGCCGGCAGCGTGCCAGGTGCGGACATGGGCCCCCTGGTGACAGGCGCCCACCGCGAGCGAGTCACCGGGCTCGTGGCCACCGGCGTCGCCGAGGGCGCCGACCTGGTGGTCGACGGCCGTGGGCTGTCGGTGGCAGGCAACGAGGACGGTTTCTTCCTGGGGCCGTGCCTGTTCGACCGCGTCACGGCCGACATGAGGATCTACCGCGACGAGATCTTCGGGCCGGTGCTGTCGGTGGTGCGGGCGCCGTCGTACGACGTCGCCGTACAACTGATCGCCGACAACCCCTACGGCAACGGGGTGGCGCTGTTCACCCGCGACGGTGGCGCCGCACGCCGGTTCGAGACCGAGGTCGAGGCCGGCATGGTGGGCGTCAACGTGCCCATCCCGGTGCCCGCGGCCTACTACTCCTTCGGCGGCTGGGGTGACTCGCTGTTCGGCGACACGCACGCCTATGGGCCCGAAGGCGTGAACTTCTACACCCGCGGCAAGGTGGTCACGACCCGCTGGGCCGACCCCCAGACCCGTGGCACCGACCTGGGGTTCCCGACGCACCACTGACGAGCGCATCAGCGAGGCGGGTTACGATCAGGTTCTGACGACCCGTCACATCCCGGGTCGCCTGGGCGACGCACAACGGGGGGTCCGATGCACGATCTGGTCATCAGGGGAGGCTCGGTCGTCGACGGCACGGGCGCACCCACACGAACCGCCGACGTGGCCATCACCGACGGGGTCATCACCCACGTCGGCGGCGACGGGGGCAAGGACGGGGGCAAGATCGACGGCCCCGCCCGCGACGAGATCGACGCCGACGGGGCGCTGGTCACCCCCGGGTTCGTCGACGTCCACACGCACTACGACGGCCAGGCCACGTGGGACGCGCTGCTGTCGCCGTCGTGCTGGCACGGCGTCACCACCGTGGTCATGGGCAACTGCGGCGTGGGCTTCGCCCCGGTGGCACCCGACAAGCACGACTGGCTGATCGGCCTGATGGAGGGCGTCGAGGACATCCCGGGCGCCGCCCTGTCCGAGGGCATCCGGTGGGGCTGGGAGAGCTTCCCCGAGTACCTCGACGCCATCGCCGCCCACCCCCACGTCGTCGACATCGGCGCCCAGGTGCCCCACGGCGCCGTGCGCGCCTACGTCATGGGCGACCGCGGGGCCACCAACCAGGCCGCGACCGCAGACGACATCGACGCCATGGCCGCCATCGTGCGCGACGGCATCCGGGCCGGGGCGCTGGGCTTTTCCACCTCGCGCACCCTGGCCCACCGGGCCATCGACGGCGAGCCCGTCCCGGGCACCTTCGCCGCGGAGGACGAACTGTTCGGCATCGGCGCCGTGTTGGGCGAGCTGGGCACCGGCGTGTTCGAGCTGGCCCCCGCGGGCGCCCTGGGCGAGGACCTGGCCGCGCCCGAGCGCGAGGTCGACTGGATGCGGCGCCTGTCGGCGGCCGTCGGGCGGCCCATCACCTTCGCGCTGCTGCAGAACAACAGCGATCCCGAGCTGTGGCGCCGCCAGCTCGACCTCACGGCCCAGGCCGCCGCCGAGGGCGTGGCGGTGCGGCCCCAGGTGCACGGTCGCACGGTGTCGATCCTGCTGGGGTTCCAGACCTTCCACCCCTTCAACTTCACCGCCGCCTGGGGCGAGACGGGCGTGGGGCTGCTTCCCTGGGACGAGCAGGTGAGGCGCATCCGGGCAGAGCCCGACCTGCGGGCGCGGCTGATCGCCGAGATCGCGGCCATGACGGATGACCCGATCATCCAGGGCTTCATGCACCCCGACCGCATCTACCTCCTTGGCGACCCGCCCAACTACGAGCCCGGCCACGCCGACTCGGTCACCGCCATCGCCCAGGCGGCGGGCGCCGACAAGTGGTCGACGCTGTTGGACCAGATGCTGGTCGACGGCGGGCGCGAGCTGCTCAACAGCCCGGTCGCCAACTACAGCCACGGCAACCTCGACTCGGTGCGCGAGATGCTGCTGCACCCGACCTCGGCCTTCGGGCTGGGCGACGGCGGCGCCCATGCCGGCCAGACCTGCGACGCGTCGACCACGACGTTCCTGCTCACCCACTGGGCCCGCGACCGAGCCGAGGGCCGCCTGCCCGTCGAGCTGGCCGTGCACAAGACCACCCAGGCCACCGCCACCCTGTACGGCCTGGGAGATCGGGGCGTGCTGGCCCCGGGCTTCGTGGGCGACGTCAACGTCATCGACTTCGACCGGCTGGCCCTGCACCGGCCCACCAAGGTGGCCGACCTGCCCGGCGGGGCGTCGCGCCTGATCCAGCGGGCCGACGGCTATGTGAAGACCATCAAGGGCGGCACCGTGACGTTCGACGCCGGCGAGCACACCGGCGCCGAACCGGGCGCCCTGCTGCGGGGGGCCCGATGACTCGCGACGCCACCGGGCCCAAGGCCGTCACGGCCGCGTTCTGGGACGCGCTCTACGCCCGCGACTGGGCAGGGGTGCGTGCGTTCTTCGGCCCCGAGTCGATCTACCTGGACGTGCCCACCGGCCCCGGCGCCGCCGCCCGCGGCCCGGAGAACATCGAGAAGCGCCTGCGGCTCGGCCTCGAGAGCCTGGCCGGCTACGACCACGGCCCGGCCACGGTGGTCGCCGAGGGCGGGATCGTGATCACGGAGCACACCGAGATGTGGGAGTGGCCCACCGGCGAGCGGGCGACGCTGCCGTTCGTGTCGGTGCAGCACGTCGACGGCGACACGATCACGCTGTGGAAGGACTACTGGGACCTGGGCACGCTCATGGGTGCGGCGCCGTCCGACTGGATGGACCAGCTCATGGGCGGCGACATGTCCTGGATGACCGACGTCACCGGCATGATCTGACCCCCGGCGATCCAGGTAGCGTCCGCGCATGGCCGATCGTGTGATCCGGGCCGCACTGGCCGCGCTGCTGCTCGTCGGCCTGCCGGTCGGTGCCTGGGCGGCGATCTCGCCCCGGTCGTTCTACGACGACTTCCCGGGAGGCGGCCGCGCCTGGGTGGCCGCCGACGGGCCCTACAACGAGCACCTCGTGCGCGACTTCGGCGACCTGAACCTGGCGCTCGCGGTCGTCACGCTGGTCGCCCTGGTGACGCTCGGCCGAGCGGTCGTGTTGGCCGCGGCGGGGGCGTGGATCGTCTACTCGCTGCCCCACCTCGTGTACCACCTCCGCCACCTCGACCTGTACGACACCAGCGACAAGCTGGCCAACGTCACGGCGCTGGCGCTCGCGCTCGTCCTCCCGCTGGTCATCCTGGTGACGGAGCTGCGCCGGCGGCCGACCCGACCGACCGCAGCCGAGGACGCATGACATCGGTCGTGCCGCGGGCCGCGTAGGGGTCGCGGCCGGCAACGTCCAGCCACTTCTCCCACCGGTTCACGGCGCTCCACGACGAGTCACCCCGCGCCTACCGGGCGAGCGGCGGGCGGTCTCGGTGCTGGATCACGCGGGAGTGCGCCGGCTCGCGCACCTGGTGTGGGGACCGAGCTAGGGCGTGACGCGGCCGCCGGCGGCGGCGGCGCGGGCGGCAAAGAAGATCGGCACCTCGCGATAGAGGGGCCGCTGCTCCGCGAGACGCGGCGCGGCCATCGGCTCCTCGGCCAGTTCCAACGTCAGGTGCGCCCGGACCAGGGCGTTGAGGTACGTCGAGACGGTCCGGTGGTGGTTGCCCGCCCGGCGGACGCCGTGGGGGTTCGCCGAGCGCCAGAACCGCTCGGTGAGGTAGTCGGTCACCTGGACGGCCGGGCGCCCCGCGGTGGTCACCACCGGCGTGGCGTCGGGTGCGAGGAAGCACGGGTGACCGATCACGAACACGAACCATCCGCCCGGCCTCAAGACGCGGTGCACCGCCGCGAGCGTCGCGTCGAGGTCGGGGATGTCCATGAGCCCGAGCTGGCACGTGACCCCGTCGATGCTGTCATCCTCGACCGTGGCCAGCCGCTGGGCGTCGTCCCGGACGTAGGACACGCTCGCCGCCGATGGCGTGTCGTGTCGCTGGGCCAGCGCGAGCATCGCGGCCGACGAGTCGACCCCCACGACCCGCCGGGCGCCCGCCGCCGCCAACGCCCGCGTCGCCAGTCCCTGGCCGCATGCCAGGTCCAGCACGTCGGCGTCGGCCAGGGGCGGGACCAGCCGGAGCAGGCAGTCGACGGCGGTCTCGTGCGGCCCGCTCCCCGCCCGCACGAGGGCGTCGTACCAGGTCGCGATGTCGGACCAGGTGGGCCCGGCGTCTGCTGTCGTCATGTGTCGCAGTGTGCCCGACGTGCCGCCGCGAGGCTGAGGCCCTGTGTACTGAATCGAACGGGTCTCGGGGATGAGCCGGCGTTGGCCTTTGAGCGAAGTGGCCGCTTGCCGGGCTCTCGCCGTGGTGTGGCTCGAAACAGGCGCGAGCACCGACCCGCATCAGGACTGTCCCGCCGCGGCAACCGCACTGCTGGACGACGCTGAGGAGGCGATGTGTGTCCTGCCTCTCGCGTGGTTGGTGGGGCCGATCATCGGCGCGGGCCTCGCACTGGAGGACATCCGTGAGACCGGTGACGGTCTCGTCCCTTGGCGGCTCGGGCTGGTGGCCGTCAAGCCCGAGCCACCCACTTCGCACTTCTGATCCGCGGCTCGGCACGGCGTTACGGTGCCCCCCATGTGCA
Organism: uncultured Acidimicrobiales bacterium; assembly: GCA_963735395.1. GTDB lineage: Bacteria > Actinomycetota > Acidimicrobiia > Acidimicrobiales > VFJN01 > ZC4RG19. The sequence continues at coordinate 16,966 of CAVTKV010000011.1, forward strand.
TCGACTGGGGAGCGAACAGGCAGATCGACCGCCGACGGTTCCTCGTCGCTGGCGGCGCCGCGATCGCCTGGACGACGCTCGGCGACGCCCACCTCGCGAGCGCGAGCAGTGCACACGTGCCGGCCCAGGTCCCCGTCGAGGTGGCGCCAGGCCTGGTGGTCCTGCGACGCGAGTCGTGGGGCGCCGACCTGCCGGCGCCCGCCGGGCTGCCCACCGAGGCACCAGGCGACGTCCGGGTGCTGCTCGTGCACCACAGCGCCTCGGCCAACGGCTACGACGAGGCCGCGGTCGTCAACAAGATCCGTCAGTTCCACGCCATGCACACCGGGCCCGAGAAGGGCTGGCCCGATGTGGCCTACAACTTCTTCGTCGATCGCTTCGGTCGGGTGTGGGAGGGGCGGTCCGGCAGCCTCGACGGGCCCGTCATCGGCGACGCCACCGGCGGCAGCCAGGGCCACTCGCAGCTCGTGTGCCTGATCGGCGACTTCAGCACCGAGGAGCCCTCACCCGAGGCGGTCGACGCGCTCAGCCGCGTGCTGGCGTGGATCTCGCAGCGCGACGGCGTCGACGTCACGGCCGGCGCCACCACGTCGTTCGTGTCGCGAGGGTCCAATCGCTGGCCCGCGGGCGCCACGGTCGACACCACCACGGTCGCCGGGCATCGCGACATGTCGCGCACCGCCTGCCCTGGCGACACCGCGTACGCCCGCGTGCGGGGCGACCTGCCGGCGCTGGTGGCCCAGCGGGCCGCGGAGCTCGCGCCCGCCGCGGCACCACCTGCGCCCACGTCGACGGCGCCGCCGACCAGCGCCCCGCCGACGACTCCGACCCCGCAGGGGGACGGCACCGAGCAGGGCGCGCCGCCCGCGTCGTTCGATCGGGTGGACGGAGGCGGCGGCATCGGGGCCCCTCTCGTGGCCGGCGCCGCTGCCCTGGTGACCATCGCCGTCGCCGGGCCCATCGCCATGCGCCGACGGCAGGCCGCAGACGGCGACACGCCGGAGACACCCTTGTCCTAGGACCTGCCGACGTTCTATGGTTCGCTACATCACTAATGAACCACCGAACCAGGCCGGTCGGCCGTGACCCTGTTCGACGGTCACAGCCCGATCTACCGGCAGATCGCCGAGCAGATCTCGGCCGACATCCTGAGCGGCGCCCTGACGCCCGACCAGCAGGTCATGTCGACCAACCAGTTCGCGGCGTTCTACCGCATCAACCCGGCCACGGTGGCCAAGGGTTTCCAGCAGCTCGTCGATGACGGCCTGCTCTACAAGAAGCGAGGCATCGGCATGTTCGTGAGCCCTGAGGCGCCGGAGCGGTTGCGGACTCGCCACCGCGAGCGGTTCATGGCCGAGGTGGTCGACCCGATGGTCGCCGAGGCCCACGTCATCGGCATCCCCCTCGACGACATCGTCGCCCGCATCGAGCAACTGCGAACGGGCGGCCGGCGATGAGCCTCGACCTCGAGTTCCGCGACGTCCACCTCGACTACCACGGGGATCCGGCCTTGCGCGGACTGTCCTTCCACCTACCCGGGGGAACGCTGTGCGGGCTCCTCGGGCGCAACGGGTCGGGCAAGACCTCGCTGCTGTCGCTCGTCGGGTCCCTGTTCCCACCCAGCGCGGGCGAGATCCTGGTCGGCGGCGCCGATCCGTTCGAGAGCTCTCGCCCTCATGGCGCAGATCGGGCTGATCGGCGATCCGGGCGACGCCGGCATGTACAGGGTCCGAGACGTCCTGGAGCTCGCCAGGACTCTGCGGCCCACGTGGGACGACGCCTACGCGCGGCGCCTGCTCGATCGCTTCGACGTGCCCCGCAAGAAGACGATCAAGACGCTGTCCCGCGGCAAGCGCGCCGCCCTCGGGTGCATCTGCGGGTTGGCGGCACGTACGCCGATCACGATGTTCGACGAGCCGCACCTCGGCATGGACGTGCCCACCCGGTACGCCTTCTACGACGAGCTGCTCAGCGACTACATGGCGCACCCGCGGACCATCATCCTCTCGACCCACCACATCGACGAGGTCGCGTCGCTGTTCGGCCAGGTGGTGATCATCGACCAGGGCCGGCTCGTCGTCCACGACGACGCGGACAACCTGCGCGAGCGCGGCACCGAGGTCGTGGGGCCCGCCGACGCCGTCGACCGGGCTGTCGCCGGCCTGACCCTGCTCAACGAGCGCACGCTCGGCGGCACCAAGGCCGCCGTCACGTACGGCGGCATGAGCGACGAGCAGCGCCGCAGGGCGACCCGCCAAGGCCTCGAGCTGAGGCCGATCCCCCTGCAGGACCTGTTCCTCCACCTCACCACCGCCGAGCCGAACGGCAACAGCAACGACGGCGACCACGTCGGCACAATCGACGAGGAGAAGGCGTCGTGAGCGCCCGGACGGCAGATCCCGGCACACCATCGCCCACCCGCCCCGCGCTGCGCGCCTCGTTCGCCCTGGGCGGCGACCTCGGCGTCTACGCGCTGATCTCGGCGGGTGTGGCGCTCGCCCTGTTCGTCATCAACACCGCGGCGAACGGTGCCTTCGGCGAGATCGAGGAGAGCATCTGGTCCGGGGTGTCGACCCTCGTCCAGTACATGCTCCTGGGGGGCGGCCTGATGGTCGCCGTCAACTACCTGCCGCTGTTCGTGGCCCACGGCGTCACCCGCCACGACTTCTGGTCGGCTGCGGTGCTCGCCCTGCTCGTGTTGGCCGTCGTCGCGGCGGCCCTGACCACGGGGCTGTTCGCCGTCGAGCACCTCGTCTACGACGCAGCGGACTGGCCCCATGTCCTCGCGAACCCCGACGCCGATCACATCTATGACCGCCCTGACCAGTACGGGCTGATCTTCGTCGAGCTCGTGAGCCTGTTCGTCCCCCACGTGGCCAGCGGGCTGCTCGTCGGCGCCGGCTACTACCGGCTCGGGTGGGTGTTCGGAACAGGTTTCCTGGTCGTGGCCCTGCTGCCCGCGGTGGTGAGCGAGATCGTGCTCGGCGCCGGCTGGATCGGCCTCGTCATCAACGAGGCGTTCGACCTGACACCACCCGCCGCCGGGATCGGTGTGCTCATCGCGCTCGCCGCCGGTGGCATCGGGCTGTGGGGCGCCCGATACCTGATCCGCCACATGCCCATCGATAACCAGCAGATCGCCTGGTGGCGATGAGGACATGATCCCCGGCCCGGACCACGGTCAGGGTGACGACGCCGCCGACGCCGCCTGCGGAGCACGCACCCGCGAGCGCTACCGTCGCCCGGGTGCGACCCGAGCGCTACCTCGAGCTGATCGAGCAGGACGGCCGACGGTTCGGCGACGTTGCCCGCCGGGCCGACCTCGCCGCCGCCATCCCGTCGTGCCCGGGGTGGACGGTGCGCGACTGCGTGGCCCACACCGCCGAGGTGTACCAGGACAAGGTCGCCTGCATGCGCCTCCAGCGCCCACCGGGCGACGAGTACGAGCAGGAGCCCCCGCCCGGCGTCGACCTGCTGGACTGGTTCGACGCTTCGTTGGCCACCCTGCTCACGGAGATGCGTGACCGGGGCCCCGACGCGCCCTCGTACACCTGGTGGCCGGCCGACCAGACCGTCGGGTTCTGGTACCGGCGCATGGCGCAGGAGACGGCCGTGCACCGGCTGGACGTCGAGGACGGCGCCGGCGAGCCGACACCGGTCGACGCCGCGCTGGCCGCCGACGGCATCGACGAGGTCCTCGACCTCTTCCTCAGCGACGACTGGTCCAGCATGACCCCCGACGAGTGGGGCGACGTCGACCCAAGCGCCGGCGAGGGTCGCACCGTCGCCGTGCGCAGCAGCGACCGGGTGTGGCGCTCGACGCTGGGCGCCGACCGCATCCCCCTCGCCCGCGACGACGGCCCCGCCGACGCCACCGTGGCAGGCGACCCCGAGGCGGTCCTGTTGTGGCTGTGGGGTCGCCGCCCGGACGCCGACGTGGCGCTCCAGGGCGACGCCGCGGTGCTGACCGCGTTCCGCGACCGCCTGCGCCTCGCCACGCAATAGATCGAGCTCGACCTGCAGTTCGTCGAGCCAGGCTGAACCCGCGTGTGCGCGGCCGATCCGATGCGCCAGTCTGTCGGTCATGCTCACGGAACGACTGCAGGCCGACCTGACGGCAGCCATGAAGGCGCGCGACACGCTCGTCGTGTCCGTCCTGCGCATGACCATCGCCGCGGTCAAGGAGGCCGCGGTCGCCGGCGACAGCGCCCGCCAGCTCAGTGACGACGAGGTCGTCGCGGTGATCAGCCGCGAGTCCAAGCGTCGGGAGGAGGCGGCGGCCGCCTTCACCGACGGCGGTCGCCCCGAGCGCGCCGCCGGCGAGCTGGCGGAGCGCGACGTGCTCGCCCGCTACCTGCCCGCGCCGCTCACGGACGACGAGCTGGCGTCGCTGGTCGACGACGTCCTGGCTGCGGGCGGGTTCGACTCGCCAGCCCAGATGGGCCCGGCGATGAAGGCCGTCACCGCCCAGGTGGCCGGCCGCGCCGACGGCAAGACGGTCGCCTCACTGGTCAAGGCGCGGCTGGCACGCAGCTGAACACCTGGCATGGCCCGGTTATCGTCGGCGCATGCCTGCCAACCCGCTCAACGTCGACGACTTCGGAGGCGAACTGTTCAACCTGGGCATGTCGCCCGACGCTCGCCCGCTGCTCGACAAGGTCAAGGGTTTCGTCGCCGACGAGGTCGAGCCCATCACCCAGGAGTTCTTCGCTCTGGGCGCCGACCGTGACGACCGGTGGAGCTTCGCGCCGGGTCAGCTCGAGCTGCTCGACGGGGTCAAGGCCAAGGCCAAGGCGAACGGCCTGTGGAACTTCTTCCTGCCCGACGCCGAGACCGGCCAGGGCCTGAGCAACCTCGACTACGCCTACATCGCCGCCGAGCTGGGCAAGAGCCCCCTGGCCGCCGAGTGCCTCAACTGCTCGGCGCCCGACACCGGCAACATGGAGGTGCTCGAGCGGGTCGGTACGCCCGAGCAGAAGGAACGGTGGCTGCAGCCGCTGCTCGAGGGCGAGATCCGCTCGTGCTTCGGCATGACGGAGCCCGGCCTGGCCAGCTCCGACGCCCGCAACATCGCGACGTCCGCCGTCCTCGACGGCGACGAGTGGGTCATCAACGGCGAGAAGTTCTACATCTCCGGCGCCGGCGACCCCCGCTGCAAGATCATGATCTGCATGGTCCGCACCAACCCCGACGCGGCCGCCCACCTGCAGCAGTCGCAGATCCTGGTGCCGATGGACACCCCGGGCGTCGAGGTTGTCGGGCCCATGACCGTCTTCGGCCACGACGACGCCCCCCACGGCCACATGCACATCCGGCTGACCGACGTGCGGGTGCCCAGGGACAACATCCTGCTCGGCGAGGGGCGGGGCTTCGAGATCTCCCAGCTCCGCCTGGGCCCCGGTCGCATCCACCACTGCATGCGCTCGATCGGCGCCGCCGACAAGGCGCTGGCGCTCATGGTCGAGCGGGGGCTCAGCCGCGATGCGTTCGGCAAGCCGCTCATCTCGCTCGGCAAGAACACCGAGCTGGTGTCGCGGGCCCGCATCGAGATCGAGGCCATGCGCCTGATGGTGCTGCGGGCCGCCAAGGCCATGGACCTGATGGGCAACGCCGAGGCCCGCGTGTGGGTCAGCGCCGTCAAGGCGATGGTGCCCGAGCGGGTGTGCCAGATCATCGACCAGGCGATCCAGATCCACGGTGCCACCGGCGTGTCGCAGTGGACGCCGTTGGCCGACATGTACACGAGCCAGCGCACCCTGCGCCTGGCCGACGGCCCCGACGAGGTGCATCACATGGTGGTCGGCCGGGCCGAGATCGCCCGGTATCAGCCGGGCGGCGGCTGAGCCGCCTGCGCCCTCGGTCAGTACTCGTAGAAGCCGCGCCCCGACTTGCGGCCCAGCAGGCCCGCGTCGACCATGCGCGACAGCAGCGGCGGCGCCGCGTACAGCGGCTCCTTGAACTCCTCGTAGAGCGAGTCGGCCACGGCCATCGTCGTGTCCAGGCCGATCAGGTCGGTGAGGTGCAGCGGGCCCATCGGGTGGGCGCAGCCCTCGACCATGCCCGCGTCGATGTCCTCGGCGGTGGCGAAGCCCGACTCGAGCATGCGGATGGCGGAGAGCAGGTAGGGGATCAGCAGCGCGTTGACCACGAACCCCGCCCGATCCTGCGAGCGGATCACCCGCTTGCCCAGCACCTCTGTCGCCAGCCGCTCCGCGCGGTCGATGGTCTCGTCCGCCGTCAACAGCGACGGCACCAGCTCGACCAGCCTGAGCACCGGTACCGGGTTGAAGAAGTGCAGGCCCACCACCGACTCGGGCCGCTTGGTCGCCATCGCCAGCTTCATGATCGGGATCGACGACGTGTTCGACGCCAGCACCGCGTCGCTGGACACGACGATCTTGTCGAGCCGCTGGAACACGGCGACCTTGCTGGCCTCGTCCTCGACCACGGCCTCGACCACCAGCTCGCGGTCGGCCAGCGCGTCGTCGTCGTGGGTCACCTCGATGCGGGCGAGTGCCGCCTCCCCCTCGTCGGCGGCGAGCTTGCCCCGGTCGACCGCCGTCGCCAGCGACCGCTCGATGCGGGCGAGGCCCCGCTCCGCCGCGCCGGCGTCGGCCTCGACCACCACGACGCCGAGCCCGGACCTGGCCGCCACCTCCGCGATGCCGGAGCCCATGAGCCCGCACCCCACCACCCCGATGCGGGACGGGGACGAGGGAGACACGGTGGCGTCGGAGAGAGACATGACCGCGAGGATATGACGCCGGAACTTCACTGCTCGGGGGAACGACCATGACCACCAACGCCGTCCAGCACACGATCGACCAGGCGGCCATCGCCCGCCTGCTGGCCCGGTATGCCGACGCGGTGACGCGCCGGGCATGGGACGAGGTGCCACGCCTGTTCGCCCCGTCTGCATCGCTGGTGATCGACACGGGCCGGGGCGAGCCGATCGAGGTGGCCGGGGGCGACGGTGTGGCCGCGTTCGTGGCCGGGGCGGTCGAGCGCTTCGCGTTCTTCGAGATGGTGCCGCTCAACTCGGTCGCCGACGTCGACGGCGACGAGGCCACGGGCCGCTCCTACATCCAGGAGGTGCGCCAGGACGCAGCATCGGGCCAGCTCACCGTGGCCTACGGCCTGTACCGCGACCGGTACGCCCGCCAGGGCGACGACTGGCGCTTCGCCGCCCGGCGGTACCGTTCCCTGGCCCGCACCGGCGCCGGCCTCGATGTCGTCGGCATGCCGGACACGACGAGCTGACGCTCACGGCCGGTCCCCGTCGCAGTCGCCGTCGCCCGTTTCTCCGATACGTCAGTTGACACTGAATTCAGCCTTGGCTGTATCGTTTCGCCATGACAGTGGCGCCGACCGTGGCCGAGGATGCACTCGAGCGCGTGGGGACCGCACTTGCCGACCCCACGCGGCGGCGGATCCTGCTCATCCTGCTCGATGGTGGCGCCTACCCGGCCGACCTGGCCGTCGCGCTCGACACGGGACGCACGAACATCTCCAACCACCTGGCGTGCCTGCGTGGGTGCGGGCTGGTGCGAGCCCGGCGGGAGGGTCGCCAGATCCGGTACGAGCTCAGCTCCCCCCGCCTCGCCCATGCCCTGGTCGACCTGGTCGACCTCGAACTCCACGTCGATGTCCACCACCACGACCTCGACGGCCGTGGCTGACCGGTGGCTGACCACACCGCGCAACGACGCGTACCGGTCACGGTGGCCCTCGGGGCACGGCCCGGGCTTACGGACCGGCCGGCAGCGGTTCGGCAGGCGAGGTGGCTGAACGCCGCGACGATCTCGTGGAACACGATCGAGGGCGTCGTCGCCATCACCGCCGGTGTCGCCGCGGGGTCGGTGAGCCTGGTCGGGTTCGGGGTCGACTCGGCCATCGAGGTGTCCGCCGCGCTCGTGCTGACGTGGCGGCTCGCCCAGGAGCGCCGAGGGGGTTGCATGCAGGGGTTCGACAGCCGGGCCGCTCGGGCCATCGCGGTGAGCTTCGTGATGCTCGGGCTCTACGTCGGCCTGGAATCCGGGCGTGACCTCTGGAGCGGCTCACGCCCGGAGGCGAGCACGATCGGCGTCGTCGTGGCGACCCTGTCCTTGGCCGTCATGCCGGTGCTGGCACGAGCCAAGCGCGCCGTGGCCCCGGCGCTCGGCTCGGCGGCGGCGGTGGCGGACGCCAAGCAGACCAACCTGTGCGCGTTGCTCTCGGGCGTCCTGCTGGTCGGGCTCGGCGCCAACGCCGCGTGGGGATGGTGGTGGGCCGACCCGCTGGCCGGACTCGTCATCGCCACGCTCGCGCTCGTGGAGGCTCGCCGGACCTGGACGGCCGATTCGCTGGCTGACACCTGCTGCGCCTGACGCACGTCAGCCGGACCCGTGGCCTCCACCATCACGGACGGC
>CAVTKV010000012.1:0-591982 GCA_963735395.1 uncultured Acidimicrobiales bacterium
ATCAAGGGTGCGATTCCGATGCGGCACGGGGACGTGTTCCCGCACGGGTGCTTCGTGGTGGGTGAGGTCCAGGCGATGCGGGACTTCGACCGGTCCACGCGTGAGCAGGCGGTCCAGGCGGTCGACCGTGACAGCGGGGTGTTGGTGTGGACGGTGGATGTGGTCGACGCCGATCCGGAGGCGCGGGAGCGGACGGTGCGGGTGAAGATCACCGCGCCGGTCCAGCCGGTGCCGCCGGAGACGGCGCCCGGTGTGCCGTTCCGGCCGGTCGAGTTCGATGGGCTCACCGCCACGCCCTACGTGGCAGACCACTGGCGTCGGGGCGGGGCAAGCTGACGTGGTCGTTCCGGGCCACCGGCATGCAGGCCCCGAAGTCGGTGCCGGCGTGGCCGGGGAACGGTAAGGCGGGCTGATGGCCCCGGCCCAGATGGCGCTTCCGGTGGACCGGCGCAACGGCGCGTCGGCCCACCGGCGCCACCCCGCCGGCCGCCTCGCTGTCGAGGCCCGGCTCCGGTCGCGGCCCGGTGGTCGAGCTGGCGCCGGCGGTCGGCCCGGCGGTCGGCGGCGCCGGTGTGGGTGCGGCGGGTGACCACCGCGGCGGTGCTGTCGGTGGCGCTGGTGGCGGCGGTGGCGTCCTATGAGCACATGCGGGCCCTGGCCGAGCTGGCCGGGGAGGGCTGGCGCTCCTGGCTGCTGCCCGATCTCGGTCGACGGCCTCGCGGTGGCGGCGTCGATGACCATGCTCGTGCGCCGCCGGGCCGGTGAGCGGTCCGGGGCCCTGGCGTGGGCGGCGCTGCTGCTCGGCCTGGGCGCGTCGCTGGCCGCGAACGTGGCCGCGGCGGAGCCGACGGTGGTGGGCCGGCTGGTGGCGGCGTGGCCGCCGGTGGGGCTGCTGCTCTCCTACGAACTGCTGATGCAACAGATCAAGGCCCGGGGCGGTCCTGGCGTCCAACCGTCCGCCCCGGTGCTGTCCAACCCCTCGATGGAGGCAACCCGACGATGACGACCACGACGACGATCGACGTCGCCCACCTGGTCGCAGGTGGTGACCGATGACCGCGATCGACGGGCTCGGCTACCGGGCCGAGTGCTCCTGTGGCTGGGCCAGCGACTGGCACGACCGACCCGACGGCCGCCGACGACGGCCGGGGTCGAGCACACCGAGAGGCGCGGTCGGGCCGCCCGACGGGCTCGACCGGCTGATGAGCGAGCTGCTGGACCTGCAGGACGACCTGGCCGCAGGTGGTGATGTGGCTGGCCGAGAACTGGTCGGCCGACCTGCCCGCCGCCCGGCCGGTACGCCTACGGCGGCGACCGCGACGACGACCGCCCGGGCGTCGAGCGTGCTCGGCCTACTGCGCCGACGCCGCCGAGCTGGCCCGCGGTCGCGGACCTGGTGGGCGGTGCCCGCCGATCGATCACGAGCCCAACGACGCCACGGGACCCGCTACCGGCGGGCGGTCCGCCGCTTCGGCCGGGTCGCACATCGAGGCCTACACCACGCCTCGGCACCGTGCCACGGAGCCGACGCCGTGACCGCCGCCCCGTTCTACGACGACGGCCAGGTCACCCTCTACTGCGCCGACGTGCGCACCGTCGACCTGCCGGCCGCGCACGGTGGCGGCGGTGGTGACCTCGCCGCCCTACAACGTCGGCCTCGACTACGACAGCGACCAGCGACACGCCTGGCGTGGCCGGACTACTGGGCGCTCGCCGACCGGACGCCGCGGCGGTGATGCGCCGGCGCGCTGGTCGCCGGGGGCCGGGCGTGGGTCAACACCGCCGTGTCGGTCCCGGAGGACACCGCGGCGACACGCGGCCCGCACTCGGGGTCGACCGGCAAGCGGCGGGTGATGCTCGCCCACCGGTGGGCGGCCGTCCTGGAACGCGGCCGGGCTGCGACCTGGTCGACCAGGTGGCGTGGTGCTCGCCGCGCGGGGCGGGCACGGCGTGGGGGTCGTGGGAGTCGCCGGCGGCACCGAACCTGCGCGGCGACTGGGAGTCGATCACGGTGGCGTGCCGGGGCGACTGGGAACGCCGCCCGCCGGCCGGCGTGGAGGGCTGGCGCGACGGCGTGGGTGGCTGGCCCGGCCTTGTGCTCGACGGTCTGGAACCTCGCGGCCCGCCGCACCGCGACGGCCACCCGGCACCGTTCCCCGTCGAGCTGGCCCGCCGGTGCCATCCGCCTGTCGACCTGGCCGGGCGAGATCGTGCTCGACCCGTTCGCCGGGTCGGGCACGACCCTGCTCGCCGCCCGCCAGCTCGGCCGCCGGGCCATCGGCATCGAGCGCCTCGGAGCGCTACTGCGAACTGGCCGTCGAGCGGCTCGTCCCAGAGCGGCCTCGACTTTCGAGGGCGCCGCCTGACCAAGCGAGCGAGTGATGTGCACCGGGGCGGCCTGGCGTCCAAACCGTCCGCCCCGGTGCTGTCCAACCCCTCGAACGGAGATGAACGTGCACAACCCTACGACCCCAACACGGCGCCGCGGCCACGCCCGCGGGCGGGTCCCGCCATGTCGGGATGCGCCGCCGCATCACGCACCGCCCTGCGGGGCGAGGTCATCTGCGACGAGTGCGGCACCGCCTTCGACGGTGACCGCTGCCCGACCTGTGCGCAGCGGCGCCGCCACCGGGCCGGCCTGGAGATGGTCGGTGGAGACCTACGGCGTGACCGCCGCTGGGTGACCGTCGAGCGCGCCGACGACGACGACGGCGGGGGCTGGTGGCCCACCGACGTCCGCCCCTACGACCGACGAGGGCCAGGGCGACGACGAGCCGGAGGGCTGGCCGTGGTGAGCATCCGCTCGCCTCCGCCTCGGGCCCCGGGCCGGCCGTGCCGTCCGGCGTGCCGGCACGGCCGGCGGTCAAGGCGGCCGCCGCCGTCGCCGTCGGTGCTCGTGGTCCGGGCGCTGCTGGGCGTGTGGGCCGCCGCCGGGCTGGTCGCCATGGCCGCTGTCGCCGGGCTGATCGCCGGGCTGGGCCGCCCTCGAGGCCCGGGTCTTCGACCGCCCGCCGCTCGCCGACCGACCTCGACCGTCGATGCCGGGCCCCGGGCCTGGGCGCCGGCGATCACGTGGCGTTCGCCCGGGCGCTGACCGCCGTGGCGGCCGCCTACCTGACCGAGTGCGAACGCCAGGAGCGACCAGCGATGACCGACATCGACTGCTGCGACGGGTTGGGCGCCGGCGCCGGGCAGCGTCGCCCGCAAGGACTGGCCGCTCCTGGCCCGCTGGGCCTGGTGGCTGGCCCACCGCCCCGCCCTCGTCGCCGTCGCTCACCCTGGCCGCCCTGGTCGGGGTCGAGGCCGGGCCCGGTCGTCCTGGCCGTGCTCGTCGCCGCTGCCGGCGTGGGGCTGGTGGTCTGGTGGCGGACCCGTCCCGGCCACGTTCCACCCGACGGCCGGGCGGGTGCTGCTGGGGCTGTGGCGGTCGTTCTGGGCCTACGGGGTCCGGTGGCGCACGGCGATGATGCTCTCGGGCCTGGGGGGCCGGTTCGACGGCGACGAGTACCTGCCCCGGGTCGTGCGGGTCCGGGCCGGCCGCTACACCGACCGGGTCACGGTGCGGATGGTGGTCGGCCAGCACCCCGCCGACTGGGCCCGCCGCCTCGACGCCCTCGCGCACGGGTTCGGCGCCCGCTCCTGCCAGGTCCGCGAGCTGCCCCGCCGGCCCGGCTACCTGCAGCTCGTCGTCGGCCGCCGCGACCCCCTCGCCGCCGTCGTCCCGGCGCTGCCCGTCCCCGAGGCGTGCGACCTGGGCGCGGTGCCGATCGGCCGCCGCGAGGACGGCACGCCCTGGACGGTGCGCCTGCGGGGCTCGCACACGCTCATCGCCGGCGCGACCGGCGCGGGCAAGGGCTCGGTGCTGTGGTCGCTGATCCGGGCCCTCGGCCCCGCGCGTGCGGGACGGGCTGGTGCGGCTGTGGGTGCTCGACCCCAAGGGCGGCATGGAACTCGCCGCCGGCGCCCCGCTGTTCGACCGGTTCGCCTACGACACCGCCGGCCGACCTGGCCGACCGTGCTCGAGGACGCCGTCGACGGTCATGGACGCCCGGGCCGCCCGCCTCCGGGGCGTCACCCGGCTGCACGAGCCCTCGACCGACGAGCCGCTGATCGTGGTCGTGGTCGACGAGCTGGCCTCGCTCACCGCCTACGCGGAGCGGGACGACCGCCGCCGCATCACCGCCGCCCTCTCGCTGCTGCTCGTCCCAGGGCCGGGCCGTGGGCGTCGTGGTCGTCGCCGCCCTGCAGGACCCCCGCAAGGAAGTTCTGCCGTTCCGGGACCTGTTCCCCACCCGCATCGCCCTCGCCCTCGTCGAGGCCGAACAGACCGACCTCGTATTCGGCCGCGGCGCCCGCCAGCGAGGGGCGGACTGCTCCCGCATCCCGCTCGACCACGCCGGGGATCGGGTGGGTGTGGTGCGACGGCGAGAACGAACCCGCCCGCGTCCGCGCCGGCTGGGTCACCGACGCCGACATCGCCGCCATGGTCGCCGCCTACACCCCCGGCGGGCCCCGGGTCGACGACGACGTTGACGGCCCGGTGGTGATCGACCTCACCGATCGGGTCGGGGGTCGGGTGCCGTGACCATCACCGTGACCGATCTGTTCTGCGGTGCCGGCGGCATCATCGCTGGGCGCCGAGGCGTCCGGCGTCGAGCTCGTCGATGGCGGCCAACCACTGGTCGACCGCGATCGACGTCCACCAGGCCGAACTTCCCGGACGCGCGGCACGACTGCGCGGACGTCACCCAGGTCGACCCGCGCCGCTACCCGCGCACCGACGTGCTGTTGGCCTCGCCGGAGTGCACCAACCACTCCCAGGCCCGGGGCGTGTCCCGCACGCCGCCAGCGACCCGAGCCTGTGGGACGCACCCGACCCGGCGGCGGAGCGGTCCCGGGCGACGATGTGGGACGTCGTGCCGGTTCGCCGAGCAGATGGCCTACGACGCCATCGTCGTCGAGAACGTCGTCGAGGCCGCCACGCTGGGTCCTGTGGAACGCGTGGCTCGCCGCCATGGACAGCCTCGGCTACCGAGCACCGGGTCCTGTCCCACAACTCGATGCACCACGGCGTCGCCCAGTCGCGGGACCGGCATCTACGTCGTGTTCTGGCGCACCGGCCTCGCGCCCCGACCTCGAGCTCGAACTCACCGCCCCCTGCGTCCGCTGCGGGCGGACCGGGTGGTGCGCCAGGCGTGGAAGAACGGCCGGCGCGTCGGCCGCTACCGCCAGCAGTGGTACTGGGCCTGCACCACCTGCGGCACCGCCACCGACCCCGCCACCCGCCCCGCCGCCGACATCCTCGACTGGGACCTGCCGTGCCCGCGGATCGGTGACCGCACGCGGCCCCTCGCCGCCGGCCACCCGGGCCCGGGTCCTGGCCGGTCTCCAGCGGCACGGCTGGGCCCCCGTCGTCACCGCCGGCGCCGGCAACGGCTACGAGCGCACCCCCGGCAACCGGGCCCGCCCCGTCCGCACCGAACCGTTGCCCACCCAGACCTGCTCGACGTCGCACGCCCTGGCGACCCCGCCCGGGTTCCTGGTCCAGACCGCGCACGGCGGCCGCCTCCACGACCTCGACCGCCCCCATCCCACCGTGTGCGCCAGCGATGACCGGCTGGCGCTCGTCGTCCCGCTCCGCCGCAACGCCCACGCCCACCCCACCGAGCGGACCGGTCCCGACCATCACCGCCGGCGGCACCCATCACGCCCTGGTCATGCGGAACAACACCGCCCGGGGCGACCAGGGCCAGATGGTCACCCCCGCCCACGAACCGGTCCGCACCATCACCACCACCGGCCACCAGAGCCTGCTCGTCCCCTACAACCGCACCGGCCACACCCACCCGGTCACCGACCCGCTCGGCACCCAGCCGGCCACCGACCGGTGGGCCCTCGTCGACCCCGACCGCGCGCGTCGACGACTGCGGGTTCCGGATGCTCGAACCCCACGAGATCGCCGCGGCGATGGCGTTCCCGCCCGGCTACATCCCCGACCAGCCTGCACCAAGACCCACCGGGTGAAGCTGGCCGGCAACGCCGTCACCCCTCCCGTCATGGCCTGGATCACCGGCCGCCTCGCCCACGCCCTCAACGAGGCCGCACGATGACCCCCGACATCCGCCGCCCCGCCCCGGGGCCGGTGGCTCACGCGTTCGGGCTCCTTCACGTCCTGGAGGCCGATCCCTGGACGGGTGGAGCCGGTGGGTCAAGGGCCGAAGAGGCGCAGAAGTCCCGGCCGATGGGCGCAGGGTCCCACGGCTCGCGTGGGGCTTCTGCGCCGTGCCCTTGACGCAGCGGTGGAACCCGTCACACTCCCGGCCTGGCGTGAAGGCGCCCGCCCCCCGCACGGGGCCGCGGCATGAACCCCGAACTCAACCCCACCCTGGTCCGCGAGGCCGCGCTGATCGCCGGGGTGTGCGCCCGCCCGGTCATCTCCCGGGTCACCGACATCGAGACCGGCGAGGTCCGGGTGGTGCCGATCTCGTGCGGGTCGACCCGGGAGGACCGGTGCCCGCCGTGCGCGGATCGGGCCAAGCGGCTGCGTATCCAGCAGTGCCGGGAGGGCTGGCACCTCGACACCGAACCCGAACACCACGCCGCCCGAGCCCGACGACGACGACGGACGACGAGGACGAGGCCGACGACGACGACGGCGATCGGCGGGTGCGGTCGACCCGGCGCCGCCAGGACGCCCCGGACCTGCCGCGGGTGCCGATGGAGGACCGGACCATCGGCCGGGTGTTCACCGCCCCGGACGGCCAGCACCTACCGGCCCTCGATGTTCCTCACCCTCACCCTGCCCGTCCTACGGGCGGGTCACCGCCGAGGGCGTGCCGGTCGACCCGGCCAGCTACGACTACCGGCGGGCCGCGCTCGACGCGCTGCACTTCCCCAAGCTGGTCGACCGGTTCTGGCAGAACCTGCGCCGCTGCGCCGGCTACCAGGTCCAGTACTTCGCCGCCGTCGAGGCCCAACGCCGGCTCGCCCCGCACCTGCACGCCGCGATCCGGGGCGCGATCCCCCGCAAGGTCGTCCGCGAGGTCCGGGCCGCCACCTACCACCAGGTCTGGTGGCCGCGCCCACGACGAACCGGTCTACGTCGACCAGCTTGCCCGGTGTGGACCGACGCAGCGGCGGCTACGTCGACCCCGACACCGGGGCCGTCCTGCCCGACCTGGGACGAGGCGCTCGACGCGCTCGACACCGACCCCGACGCGCACCCGGCGCATGTGGTGCGGTTCGGGAGCCAGGACGACCTCCAGGGCCTGATCGCCGGCACCGCCGGGGCCGACCGGGCGGTCGGCTACCTGTGCAAGTACCTGACCAAGATCGATCGCCGCCACCCACGACGACGACGACGACCCGTCGCCGGCCCGGGACGGCGCACATCGACCGGCTGGCCGAGGAGGTGCGCTGGCTGCCCGTGCGCGCCGACGTGCGCGAACTGGCTGCGGTACGGCGTCCAGCCCAAGGACGCCCAGGCCGGGATGGTGCCCGGGCCACTGCAAGCACAAGGCGCACGACCGGGCCAACCTCGGCCTCGGCGGCCGCCGGGTGCTCGTGTCCCGCAAGTGGTCGGGCAAGACCCTCGCCGGCCACAAGGCCGACCGGGCCGCCGTCGTGCGGGCCGCGCTCGAGGAAGCCGGGATCGACCCCGACGACCACGACGAGCTCGTCCATCTCGCGGCACCGACGGCCGCTGGTCCTGGGAGCTGCTCGGCCGCTCCCGGGTCGACGAGCGCACCTACGCCGCCGCCATCGCTGAGGCGATCACCACCCGGCAGCGATGGCGGCCGCAGTACGAGGCGGCCAAGGCGGCGCGGGCGGGGCCGTCGCCACCGGACGTCGGTGGCGTGAGTTCTTTCGGCAGTGGATGCGAACGAAGGAGGAGTGCAGTGAGTGGGCAGCGGTTGTTGACGGTGGGGGAGGCGGCGGAGCGGCTCGGGACGACGGTGCGGTTCCCGCGCCGGCTGATCGCTGAGCGGCGGATCCGGTACGTGAAGGTCGGGCGGCACGTGCGGATCCCGGAGCGGGCGATCGATGAGTGGATCGCGGCGTGCACGGTGGAGGCGCTGGAGTGAGCCGGCGGCCGGTGCAGGACGTTCGGATCTGGAGCATCCAGAACCGTTCGGCAAATTCGTCGGCCAAGAGCCCGTGGGTCGTCCGGTGGGTGGTCGACGGGAAGGCGCACAGCCTGTCGTTCCGGACCCGGGAGCTGGCCGATCGGTACCGGTCGCGGCTGCGGGTCGCGGCGAACGATGGCGAGTGGTTCGACCGTCGGACGGGTGAGCCGGAGTCGTGGCGGCCGCCGGCGGAGGCCCAGCCGGTCCACCTGTGGGCGCCGGCAGTGGGTGCTCGAGCAGTGGCACGAGTGGGCACCGCGGACGCGGCGGTCGAACCTGGAGGCGCTGTGCCGGTTCCTGCCGCTGGTGGCCGGTCATGGCGCGCCTGCTCCGCCGGCCGGGATCCGGCTGTATCTCCGTGAGGTCGCTGCGCCCGGATGGGTCGCCGGACGGGACGGACGAGTCGGAGCGGTGGTTGGCGAAGTGGGGGCTGTCGCTCGGTGAGCTGAACCGGGAGGTCCTGGCCGATGTCGAGCGCCGGCTGTCGCTCGGTGACGCGGGCCAGCCGCTGGCGATGTCGACGGCCGGGCGGTACCGCAAGGTGGCGCACTCGTGCATCCGTCGGGCGGTGGAGCTCGACAAGCTGAAGGCCGATCCGTGGCCGCCGGCGCCTCGAGGTCGGAACCGGCGCAAGGCGCGGCGGAAGCGGACGGCGGTGGACGTTCGGGTGCTGCCGAGCCCGGAGACGATGGTGGCGGTGATCGATGCGATCCCGAGTCATCAGCCGGGGAGCCGGACGTACCAGGTGATGACGGCGATCGCCTACTACGCGGGGTTGCGGCCGTCGGAGGTCGTGATGCTGCGGCCGCGGGCGCTGCATCTTCCGGCAACGGGGTGGGGGAGCATCGAGGTCGTCGAGGCGGACATCGACTGGGACGAGCCGGGGGAGCCGAAGACCGACGACCGGACGGTGCCGATCCCGCCGCGGCTGGTCGAGCTGCTGCGGTCGTGGATCGCCGAGCATTCTTTCGGCAACGACGATCTGCTGTTCCGGACCCGGAACGATCGGCGGCCGGCGCCGTCGAACTGGTCGCGGGCGATCCACCGGGCGTACCGGGCGGTGGGGCATCCGCCGCTGCGGGTCTACGACTGCCGGCACGCGGCGGCGACGACCTGGCTGCGGGCCGGCGTCCCGCTGGGTGAGGTCGCCCGCCGCCTGGGCCACAGCGTCGAGACGCTGGTGTCGACCTACGTCGGGGCGCTCCAGGGCGACGACACGGCGGCGAACAAGCTGATCGACTCCACGCTCGCCACGACCCGGGAGGCGATCGTGGTGGAGGCCAGGATCTCATCCCGCGCTCTTCCCGCGGGATCCAGCAAAACCCGGGGAAACGGGGCCACTCGCGGTCAATCGCGGGCGAGGCGGTGACCTGGGGAGATGTCCTGGTCACACGCCGGATGGTGGGGCGCCCTCGGCAGGATTCGAACCTGCGCACACGGCTCCGGAGGCCGATGCTCTATCCCCTGAGCTACGAGGGCAGGGAGAGACAGGGTAGCGCCCCAGCCCGCAGCGGCCGAACCGCGTTGGCGCCGTCGACCCATCCCGGGATGCATAGGTTATGTAACGGAGCCTATGTATGCTTACCCCGTGAAGCCGACCACGATCATGCTGCCCGAGGAACTCGACGCCCGGGCGCGGGCGGAGGCGAAGCGGCGCGGCATCTCGAAGGCCGAGCTCATCAGGCTCGGGCTCGCGGCTGTGTTGCCTGACGATGCGACTGACCAGAGCGACGGCGATCCGTGGCGTGACCTGGCCGGGTTCGGGTCGACCGGCGTCACGGCCGAGCCGGGCGAGATCGACGACGTCGTCTACGGGCGGTGAAGTTCGCAGACACCAGCTGGTGGGTCGCGTGGTCGTTGCCCAGCGACCGGCACCACGCTGATGCGCTGGGCGCCCTCCGCCACGTCGGTCGGACCGAGCAGATCCTGACCACCAACAGCGTCGTCGGGGAGACCTGGACGTTCCTGCGGCGGAACGACGGCCACCGGGCGGCGGTCGGGTTCCTCGACCGGGTCGCCACTCTCGAGGAGCAGTCGCGCCTCGTCGTGCACCGCACCTCGGCGGAGCAGGAGGACGACGCGTGGCGCTGGCTGCGTCGCCGGGACGAGCGCGAGTACTCCTTCGTCGACGCCACGAGCTTTCGGGTGATGCGCGACCGCCGGCTGACCGAGGCGCTCGCGTTCGACGACGACTTCGCAGCAGCCGGCTTCGTCGAGCTCCGGCCGTAGCCAGGCAAACACCACGCAACCGGTTCGGGGGCTGAGCAGCGGGTCGGTACGATCGGTCAACCCTTCCGCCTGAACGAATGCCCTGGTGAACCCGACATGATCCGCGACGTCCTCGAAGCGTCCCTGCGCAGCGCCCTCGGCTCGATCGGCGTCGAGCCGCCCGCCACCGTCACGCTCGAGCGTCCCGCGCGCCGCGAGCACGGCGACTGGTCGTCCAACGTCGCGCTCGCCAGCGCCAAGGCGGCCGGGCGCAACCCGCGCGAGATCGCTACTCAGCTGGCCGAGGCGCTCACCGCCGAACCGCCGGCGCATGTACTCAAGGTCGAGGTCGCCGGCCCCGGATTCGTCAACTTCCACCTGGCGCCCAGCTGGCTGCACGACGTCCTGCGCGAGGTCGTCGACCGGGGCGAAGCCGACTACGGCCGGCTCGAGTTCGGCGCGGGCGAGCGGGTGCAGGTCGAGTTCGTGTCGGCCAACCCCACCGGGCCCATCCACGTGGGCAACGGGTGGTTCGCCTCGTACGGCGACTCGCTGGCTCGCCTCCTTACAAGGTGCGGCTACGAGGTCAGCCGCGAGTACTACGTGAACGACACGGGCGGGCAGATCCGCCGCCTGGGCGAGTCGGTGCTGGCCCGGCGGGCCGGCGTGCCCGTCCCCGAGGGCGGCTACCCCAGCGGGTTCGTCAAGGGCCTGGCCAGCGCCTACGACGGCCCCGACGACATCGACGAGGCCGGGCGATGGGCGGCCGAGCACATTCTCGGGTTCATCCAGGGGCAGATGGCCTCGGTGAACATCAACTACGACGAGTGGTTCAGCCAGGCGTCGATCGACGAGAGCGACGCGCTCGACGAGAGCATCGCCCTCCTCCAGGACACGGGCCTGGTGTGGGAGGAGGACGGCGCGCTGTGGCTCGACACCGGCGCCCACGGCGACCCCCGCGAGAAGCGGGTGCTCCGCAAGTCGCCCGACCAGGGCGGCGACTACACCTACCTGGCCGGCGACCTCGCCTACCACCGCAACAAGTTCCTGATCCGCGGCTTCGACCGGGTCATCAACGTGTGGGGCGCCGACCACCAAGGACAGGTGGCCAGCCTGCAGGCGGGCGTCGAGGCGCTGGGCGTCGAGAAGGGCCGGCTCGAGGTGCGCATCGGCCAGATGGTGTCGCTGGCCGGCGGCCGCATCGGCAAGCGGCTCGGCAACGCCGTCGACCTGGACGACCTGGTGGACGACATCGGCCCCGACGTCATGCGGCTCCTGTCGCTGGTGTCGTCGATCGACCAGTCGCCCACCATCGACCTGGACAAGGTGCGGTCCGAGTCGCGGGAGTCGCCCGTCTTCTACGTGCAGTACGCCTACGCCCGCATCCACTCGATCGGCAAGAAGGCCGACGAGCTGGGCGTCACCCGGGCCGACCTCGCCGCCGTCGACCTGGCGCCCCTCACCCACGAGCGCGAGACCGAGCTGCTGCGCACGCTGTCGCTGCTGCCCGAGGTGATCGAACTGGCCTGCATCGAGCGGGCCCCGCACAAGGTCACGGCCTGGGTGCGCGAGCTGGCCGACCGGTTCCACGGCTTCTACCACGACTGCCGCGTCCTGGGCGACGACGTGCCGGCCGAGACCACCCAGGCCCGCCTGTGGCTGGTCGAGGCGGCCGCGGGTCGGCTTCGCCATCGGGCTCGACCTGCTGGGCGTCGCCGCCCCGGAGTCGATGTGACCCGTCCCGTGCGACCTCCCGCGGCCGGAAAACCTGCCGCGGGATGTGGCGCCAGGACGTCCGTTCCCGCGGCAGGATTTCGGGGCGACCATCTCGCCGCGAGCGGGGACCAGGGCGCGACCGTTCCCGCGGCCGGAAACGACGGGAACCCGACGGGCACGGCCCCGTGATCCCCGACCCGTCCGAGCTCGACGCCAGCCGGGCCGGGGCCGGACCCGGTCAGGACGACACCCATCCCAGCCGTCCCGTTCCGACACACCTGTTGCCCGACGGCGCCGGCGTCGGCGACGACGGGTGGCTGGCCATCGGGGGATGCTCGACGGCCGACCTGGTCCGCGAGTTCGGCACGCCGCTGTTCGTCTACGACGAGGACCACCTGCGCGCCCGCTGCCGCGAGGCCGTCGCCACGTTCGGCGACGGGGTCAGCTACGCCACCAAGGCCTTCCTCTGCCTGGCCATGGCCCGGCTCGTCCACGAGGAGGGCATGCACCTCGACGTCGCCACCGGCGGCGAGCTGCACGTCGCCCTGGCCGCCGGCGTGCCCGCCGAGCGACTGGTGCTGCACGGCAACAACAAGAGCGACGCCGAGCTGGCCCGCGCCCGCGAGGTGGGCGTCGGCCGCATCGTCGTCGACAGCTTCGACGAGCTCGACCGGCTCGACCGGCTGCACGCCGCCGACGGGCGGGTGCCCCGGGTGCTGCTGCGGGCCACGCCCGGCGTCGAGGCCCACACGCACGAGTTCGTCCAGACCGGTCAGATCGACTCGAAGTTCGGGTTCGGCGTGGCCGTGGGCGACCTGGCCAAGGCGGTCGAGCGGGCGACGTCGGCCCCGTCGGTCGACCTGGTGGGTGTGCACCTGCACATCGGCAGCCAGGTGTTCGTGGCCGAGTTCTTCCGCCAGGCGGTCGACGTCGTCGCCCCGTGGGTGCGCGACCTCGACCTGCCCGAGCTGTCGATCGGCGGCGGGCTGGGCGTGCCGTACGTGGCGGGGGAGGAGGCGCCCACCCTCGGCCAGTGGGGGCGGGTCGTCATCGACGCCTGCCGGGCGGCCGGCATCCGCAGCCGGGTCACGGCCGAGCCGGGCCGGGCCATCGCCGCCCAGGCCGCGGTCACGCTCTACGAGGTGGGCACGATCAAGGATGTCCCCGGCGTGCGCACCTACGTCGCCGTGGACGGGGGGATGAGCGACAACCCGCGACCGGTCCTGTACGGCAGCGGCTACGAGGTGTTCCTCCCCCGGGCGGTCGGCGCGTCCCGGCCCCGCCCGGTCACGGTGGTGGGCAAGCACTGCGAGTCGGGCGACATGCTCGTCCGCGACGCCCGCGTGCCGGCCGACGTGGCGGTGGGCGACGTGCTGGCCACCCCGGTGACCGGCGCCTACGGCCACTCGATGGGCTCGAACTACAACAAGGTGCCCCGCCCGGCCGTCGTCTTCGCCCGGGGTGGCGACGCCCGGCTGGTGGTCCGGCGCGAGACGCTCGAGGACCTGCTCCGCCTCGACGCCTGATCCCGTCCACGTCCCGACCAGGCCACGAACACGAGCGTTCGTGGGCGACGGACCGGGGACTAGGGTGGCGCGATGGCACCGTGGGGGCAGGGCCTGGACACGTCACCGACCGCCGACGAGCGCTGGCTGAGGCACCGGCTCGCCGCAGCGGCGCTGGCCGCGGCGCTGGTGGTGGCCGCGGCCTGCTCGTCCGGCGACGACGACGGCGGTTCGGCGGGAGCAGGATCGGGTGCCGGCGCCGACGCCACCGCGTCCACAGCCGAGGTTGCCGCCACCGAAGCCGACTTCGCCGTGCCCGAGGAGCGGCTGGACGAGATCGAGGCCGCCGGCATGACGGTGACCGACGTCGACTACCCCGGCCAGCCCGACGGGGTGCCGTGGCCCACCGATGCCTGGCCGCAGGGCGACCTGCCCCAGGGTGTCGACGCCGACGAGGTGCAATCGGTGGTCGACGAGGCGTTCGCCCCGCGGCCCGACGGCAGCACCATCGACGCCATCCTCGTCGTCCAGGGCGGCGAGCTGGTGGTCGAGGAGTACAACGGCTGGGACCCGGCTGCGCCTCACAACTCGTGGTCGATGGCCAAGTCCATCACCTCGTCGCTCGTCGGGATCCTGGTGGGCGAGGGTCGCCTCGACGTGTGGGAGCCGGTCGACGCACCGGAGTGGGCCGAGCCCGGCGACCCCCGGGCGGCGATCACCCTCGACCACCTGCTGCGCATGAGCAGCGGGCTGGAGTGGAACGAGAGCTACGCCGACTCGGCCGGCGACGTGCTCCGCTCGCTGGGCACCGACGTCGACCGCGCCCACTACACGGCCAGCAAGCCGCTCGCCGACGAGCCCGGCACCGAGTGGAACTACTCGACGGGCACGGCCAACCTCATCGCCCGCAGCGTGGCCGACGAGGTGGGCTACGGCGACGCCATGGTCGACTGGATCGACCAGGCGCTGTTCGGCCCGCTGGGCATCACCAACGTCGAGCACAGCGTCGACGTGGCCGGCGTCGTGGCCGGCGGGTCGTGGATCAACCTCTCGCCCCAGGACTTCGCCCGCTTCGGCCTGCTCTACCTGCGCGACGGCGTGTGGGACGGCGAGCGCATCCTGCCCGAGGGCTGGGTCGACTACAGCCGCATGCCGACTCCCAACCATCCCGAGGGCGACTACGGCGCCCAGTGGTGGGTCGAGACCGACCGGCCCGGCGCCTTCCTCGCCCGGGGCTTCAACGGCCAGAGCATCACGGTGATGCCCGACCGCGACCTGGTGGTGGTCGTGCTGTCGGTCGCGCCCGACGGCCGCGACGAGGCGGTCCGCCAAGACCTGCTCGACGCCTTCGGGGCGTAGTCGCCGCGGAGCCGCGCGGCGGCACGCCCGTCGGCAGCGCGGCCCGTCAGCGCGTGCGGCGGGCGTGCAGGCGGCGGGCGACGGCCCGGCTCACCCGGAAGCGCTGGCGGGCCACCGCCCCCGACAGACCGGGCCGCGACAGGGTGACCGTCGACAGGTGGCGCTCGCCGGTGGCCCACCGGCGCTTGTACTGGGCGTCGCCCCGGCAGAAGTCGAACACGTCGACGCCGTCGGCCAGGCCGTCCTCGAACACCTTGTGGTGCAGCAGCTGGCCGGGGCTGAAGGCGGCGTAGTCGGGGTCGAACGAGCCCTTGAACAGGAACACCCGGTTCTGGTGCACGAGGTCGAGCTCGACGGCCACCGGCGTGCCGTCGGCCTCGATCGACAGCAGCGTCACCATCCCCTCGGCGTCGAGCGCCCGGATGGCGTCGAGCAGGAATTCGCGCCTGTCGGCCTCGGCCAGCAGGCCCTGCATCGGCTCGTCGATCTCGTCCCAGCGGCGGTCGTGCAGCGACACGAGCCGGTCGAGGCCGGTGTCCAGCGACTCGCCCGTGTGCTCGACGAAGGTGACCGACCCGTGCTCCTCGCTCAGGCGGCGCAGACGCTGGCGGATCTTGTGCTTCTTGGCCTGCTTGGCCAGGTTGAACCCGTCGCGCACGTCGGTGAACAGGCAGGCCTCGTCCAGCTGGGTGACCACGGTCTCGACGGTGGCCGCGTGGCGCACCAGCTCGTCGCCCAGGAGCGCCGTGAAGTGGGCGTCGCTGGCCAGGCGCGACAGCACCACCACAGCGACCTCGCCGTGGAGCTGCGCGCCCAGGTGGTCGACCAGCAGCGCCACGGCCTCGTCGGCCCGGCGGGCCAGCAGCATGCCCCCGTAGTCGCCCGAGTCGTGGTTGATGCGCTGCAGCGAGGTAGCGGCGACCGGCCCGACGCCCACCTTCGAGCGGTACAGGGGGACGATGCCCACGACGCCGTGTGGGTCGCGAACGACCACGATGTGCAACCGGTGGCCGTCGCGGCCGGCCCCGAAATGGCGCCACCAGGTGTGGGCCCACTGCCAGGTCAGGAACACGTTGGGATCGGGGTCGACCGCGGCGACGTCGGCCCACTCGCCGCGCAGATCGGCGAACCCCTCGTCGTCGTCGACGACGTCGAGCGTGAGATCAGTCATGGTGCCTCGGGCTGCGGTGTCGGCGTCGACCGTGTGGTCGTCGCCGACGAGGGTGCCACGGCTGCGCCCGTCGCGGGAGTCATCGCGTACTCGAGGTCGCTGTCGGCGGAGGTGACGAACCACCGGTCGGCGTCGTCGACCAGGGCGCAGACGTCATCGTCGTCGGTGCAGCGCACCATGAAGCGGACGGGTGCGTCGGTGCCCTGGTCGCGCCGCACGAACCCGGCGGCCCGCAGGTACCGGTCGGCCGGCTCGTTGCGGGTCTTCATGGACATGGCGATCGCGCCCTGGCGGCGGGCGACCACGCCGGCGGCCACCAGCAACGGGGCCACCCACCGGGGTGGCGCCAGGTAGTCGACGACAACCACTGTGGGGTCGGCGGCGGTGCCGGCGCGCCGGAGCACCACGTAGCCCACGGCGCGGCCGCGGACCACGAGGTAGTGGCGCTGCAGCAGGTCGCGGTCGGGGCGCTGATCGATGCGCCACTTCAGCGCCGGCAGGTCGCGGCGGGCGATGACGGCGTAGTCGTCGGTGACGGCCTGCCACACCTCGTCGACGCGCTCGTCGAACCGTTCGATCGGCTCGAGCCGGGCGCCCGCGCTCCGCAGGGCGGCCCGGGCGGCGCGGTCGAGCGCCCGCAGCACCGGGCCGGCCACGGGCGCGACCCGGGCGACGGACGAGGGGACGGTGCCGAGGCGGGCGGCGCGGGCCAGATCGAGGGGCCGCAGGTACACGGGCACGATGCCCAGGTCGGTCCAGCCTCCCCGGATGTACGTGGCGTAGCCCTTGTCGGACAGGTTGAGGCCCGCCACGATCGTGCGCCCCTCGAGCTGGGTCGCCACCAGGGCGGGGCCCACGCCCCGCAGGCGCCAGGCGTCGTCGACCATCAGGTCGATCGCCCACGCCGCTCGCCGGTCGTGCGAGCCCACCCGCAGGTCGAACGGGATCTCGGCCTGCTGGCCCACGACGGCGCCGTCGCGACGGCACACCCACAGGTCGCGGGTGGCGTCGTCGGTGCGGCACGGGTTCTGGTCGAACAGCCAGGCCGCCCGGGGGCCATCGACCTGGCGGCTGCCGGTCTCGAACGTGCGCAGCTGGAACGCGAGGAGGTCGTCGGCGTCGGCCGGGGTGTAGCGGGTGATGCCGACCTTGAAGCGCTCGGGGACCTTCACCCGACGGTCCCGTCGGGCACGGGCACGGGCAGCGGGCACGGGTGCGGGCGCCGCCGGGCGGGGGCCGAGGTCGAGGTGCTCGACCGCGACGGCGTCGCGCAGGCCGCGCTCGGCCGCCCGGCGCTTGGCCACGATGTCGCGGTAGGCGCGCTGGACCTGGTCGGCCCGCAGGCCCATGACCTGGGCGGCGTCGTCGGGCGTCACGTCGTGGTGCCACGCCCACAGCATCAGGTCCATCTCCGCGTAGGGGAGCGCGAAGTAGAACTCCTCCTGGGTCTGGGGCAGGGAGTACGTGTCGGTGCTGGGCGTCTGGCTGCGGATGTCGTGGGGCAGGCCCAGGTGCTCGGCCAGCGCGTAGACCTGGGTCTTGTACAGGTGGCTGATGGGCTTGACGTCGGCCAGGCCGTCGCCGCCGCGCACGAAGAACCCCAGCTCGTACTCGAGCCGGTTGGGGGTGCCGAGCACGGCGTAGTTGCGGGTGTCGGCGTGCGTGTACTCGAGCAGCTTGCGGGTGCGCTGCTTCATGTTCGTGGCCGCTACCACCGTGAGGTACACGTCGGTGGGCATGCGGGCGGTCTGCTGGTGGCCCTCGGGGTCGGCCACGGTGAGGTTGAAGTAGCTGATCCGGTCGGTGTCGAGCATGCCCTCGGCCAGGGTGATCTTCTGGCGCCAGCCCTCGCCGTAGTCGGGGAACACCGTGCGGATGGCGGCGTCGCGCCGCTCGTAGCACCCGAGGGCGGCGAGCGCGGGCGCGATGTCCTCCACGACCGCCTCGACACCCAGCAGGTCGCACAGTCGCTGGCCCCGCTCCTGGGAGGACGGGTCGGAGTCGGCCTCGGGCATGAGCAGCGCGACCACCCGCTCCGGGCCCAGCGTTCGAGCGGCCAGAGCCACGCACACCGAGGAGTCGATGCCCCCGCTGACGCCCACCACGATGCCCCGGCGCCGCAGGTCGCGGGTGAGGGCGTGGGTCATCGAGGCGGCGATGCGGTCGACGGCGGCGGTGGCGTCGAGGTCGAGGACGTCGCGGGCGAACATGCGGGTCGGCACTAGCTGGCTCCCTGGGTGTGGACCGGGGGGACAGTAGGCCCGTCACCGGTCGTGGCGTGGTCGAACGGGTCGACCGTCAGGTCGACCAGGACGTGGGGCGGCGGACCGGCGTCGAACCGGGCCCGGGCGGCCGACGCCCGCTCGGCGCCCTCGACGAGGTACGCCTGGCCCAGCGCCTGCAGGGTCAGCGCGCCGACGAGCGCCATCTCCTCGCGCTCGCCCGGCAGGGCGCCGCCGCGGGACCGGGCCCGGTCGCGCAGCAGGCGCGCCGCCCGGGGCTCGAGCAGGCCGAGGCGGTCGATGGACGCGTCGGACAGCAGGTCGGACACGTAGTCGGGCTCGGCCGGGCCGAACAGCGCCGTGGTCATGGGGGCGCGATAGGGCTGCTTGGGGCGGCGCCAGATCTCGGGCGGCAGGGTGCGGGACGCCAGCCGGCGCAGAGCGACCTTGTCGTGCAGTCCCACGAGCTTGTGGTCGGGCGGCAGGCCGGCGCAGAAGTCGACGACGTCGGGGTCGAGGAACGGGTAGCGCACCTCGACCCCGTGGGCCATGGCCACCCGGTCGCCCTGGTACGCAAGCAGGTACGGCGACAGGAACGTGGCGACCTCGACCCACTGCGCCCGGGCCAGCGGGTCCCACGACGCCCAGCCCGGTGGCATCTCGCCCAGCAGGGTGGCGTCGTCGCCCGGCTCGCCGGGAACGCCCGGGGCACCCCGGTCGCCGCCCGCGCCGCCCGCGCCCGTCGCCGCCCGCAGGTCGGGGTGGAGCATCCGGGACGTCCACGCCGTGTTGTTCCAGCGCACCAGGTGGGCGTAGAAGGGCAGGTCGGTCGCCGTCAGGTCGCGGCCGAAGAACCGGGCCCACATGTCGGTCGAGCGGGCGCCACCGGCCTGCACCTCGGGGTGCAGCCGCGCGAACAGGGCGGGCCGCATCGACGAGCCCGGCCGCCGGGCCCAGAACCGGCGCACCCGGTCCTCCTTGAAGATGCTGTAGCCGGCGAGCAGCTCGTCGGCGCCCTCGCCGGTCAGCACCACCTTCATCCCCGCGTCGCGCACCAGCCCCGACAGCAGGTACAGCGGCACGGGTGCGGTGCGCAGCAGCGGTGCCTCGCAGTGCCACACGACGTCGGCCAGCGCGCCGGCGATCTCGTCCGGGCCGCACACGATCTCGTGGTGGTCGGTGGCGAGCAGGCCGGCCATGCGCCGCTGCTCCGCCGTCTCGTCGAAGGCGGGATCGCGGAAGCGCACCGCGAACGTCTCGAGCGGGCTGGCGTCGACCCGGCGGACCAGCGAGCCGATGACCGACGAGTCCAGCCCGCCGCTCAGGTAGGCGCCGACCGGCACGTCGGCCCGCAGCCGCAGCCGCACGGCGTCGGCCAGCCGGTCGCCCAGCTCGTCGGCCGCCGCCTCGGGCGACAGCGTCGCGGCGCGGGGGTCGATCGCCATGTCGGGTTGCCACCAGCGCTGCTCGATCACCGACATGTCCGCCGCGTCGAACCTCAGCGCCGAGCCGGGCCGCACCGCGTGGACGCCGGCGAAGACGGTGGTCGGCGCCATCGCCGACCACCGGGTGAAGACCTGGGCCAGGCCGCCGGGGTCGAGCGCGGGGTCGACCAGACCGCCGGCGAACAGCGCCTTGGCCTCGGAGGCGAACACCACCCGGCCGCCGGCCCGGGCCCAGTGCAGCGGCAGGATGCCCACCCGGTCGCGCACCAGCCACAGGCGCCGGGCGCGGCGGTCCCACAGCGCGAAGGCGAACTGGCCGTTGAGCATCGACCACGCCCGCTCGCCGTACTGCTCGTAGGCGTGGACGATGACCTCGGAATCGGTGCCGGTGGCGAACCGGTGGCCCAGCGCCGTCAGGTCGCGGCGAAGCTCGACATGGTTGAAGATCTCGCCGTTGAACGACAGCCACACCGTGCGGTCCTCGCCCGTGAGCGGCTGGAAGCCCCCCGCGAGGTCGACGATGCTCAGCCGGGCGTGGCCCAGGCCCACCCGCTCGTCGCGGAACAGGCCGTGGCCGTCGGGCCCCCGGTGGGCGATGGCGGCCAGCATCGACCGGAGCTGGTCGAGCTCGACGGGCGGGTCAGCCGCCGCCGTCATGATGCCTGCGATGCCGCACATGCCGCCCCGCTACCTGAGCTCGGCCTTGCGGATCTTGCCCGAGTCGGTCTTGGGCAGCTCGGCGCGGATCTCGACCTGGCGCGGCACCATGGCGGGCTCGAGCCACGTGCGGCAGTGGCGGCGCACGTCGTCGGTGGTCAGCGAGGTGCCGTTGCGCAGCGCGATCACGGCCTTGACCGCCATGCCGTCGATCTCGTCGGGCACCCCCACGACCGCCGCCTCGGCCACGCCGTCGAGCTGGTAGAGCACCTGCTCGACCTCGCCGGGGCTGACCTTTTCGCCCCGGCACTTGAACACGTCGTCGGTGCGGCCCACGAAGTACAGGAAGCCGTCGTCGTCGGCCCGGAACAGGTCGCCCGTGTACAGCACCTTTTCCCCCGGGATGTCGCCGTCGCGCAGGCGCAGCGCGGTGGCCTCGGGCTTGCCCCAGTAGCCCCGCATCACGTGCGCCCCCCGCACGACCAGCTCGCCCACCTCGCCCGGAGCGGTCCGCCGGCCCTGCTCGTCGACGACGTAGGCCTCGGTGTTGGGGATGGGCCGGCCGACCGAGCCGGGCCGCTCGGCGGCCAGCGCCGGGTCGAGGCAGCACACCCGGGTGCACTCGGTGAGGCCGTACATCTCGACGAGCCCGGCGCCGGGCAGCAGCTCGCCCAGGCGCCGCAGGTGGGCGGCGGGCAGCGCCGCCGCCGCGTTGGTCACCATGCGCAGCGACGACAGGTCGAGGCCGTCGAGCGGGGCCATGCCCAGGATGGTGGCGAAGATCGTGGGCACCCCGGGCATGACCGTGACCCGGTGCGCGGCGAACCGCCCGAGCACCTCGTAGGGGTAGGCGAACGAGCGCTCGAGCACCACCGTGCAGCCGACGTGTGCCGCCGCTGACGACCTGGAACAGCCCGTAGGTGAACGACAGCGACAGGGCGCAGCCGACGACGTCGTCGGCCCGCAGTCCCAGCGACTGCGCGATCGACCAGGCGTTGTGGTGGACGTTGCGATGCGTGAGCATCACGCCCTTGGGCCCGCCGGTGGAGCCCGAGGTGTAGACGACGGCGGCGAGGTCGCTGTCGATCGTGCCCGGGTCGCGCGGCGTGCCACCGGCGGCGACGGCGTCGTCGAAGGCGCTGTCGACGGTCGTCCCCGGCGCAGCGCCGTCGGCAATGCCGCCGGGGACGCCGCCGACCCACAGGCGGGTCTCGACGGCGGAGCTCCCGTCACCTTGTGTGGTGTCCGCGCCGGCGACGGTGCCGAGCACCCGATGGAGCCGGCGGTGGCTGATCACGTGGCGCACGCCGCAGTCGCGCAGGACGTAGGCGACCTTGTCGTGCTTGCTGGCCGGGTTGACCACGGTGACGACCCCGCCCGCCTTGAGCACGCCCCACAGCGCGACCACCTGCTCGACCGAGTTGTCGAGCACGATCGCCACCCGGTCGCCGCGGGCGAGCCCGGCGCCCTGCAACCAGGCGGCGAGCGCGTCGCTGAGCCGGTCGACCTCGCCGAACGTGTGCGTCTCGCCCCCGAAGACGATCGCGGGGTGGTGGGGTGTCGAACGGGCCGCGCCGACGAGGTGGTCGTGCGCGAGCCCGGTCACGGGTGCATCCTGCGGGCGCACCAGTGACCGGATCGCCACGTCGTGGCGCAGGGCCGACTGGGCTTCTGGACCTCGCTCCGCTCGGTCATGCGGGTCGCCTGCCCGTCGGGCCCTGCATCACGAGACGAGCTTCGAGTCGACGAACTTGGTCAGCCGCTCGATCGAGTCGAGGTTGTCCGCCACCAGCTCGTCGTCGTCGATGGCGATGCCGTAGGTCTCCTCCAGGAAGGCGACCACCTCCATCACACCCGTCGAGTCGATCGTGCCGCCGTCGATCAACGAATCGGTGTCGCCGAGGCCGTCGTCGTCGCCGAGCAGGAACGTGTCGACGACGAAGCGTCGAATCCGTGCTGTCACCTTCGCCTGACCTCCGCCAGAACACTTCTCCACGCAGATGCGTGGAGAGAGATCGAACGCCGCCCGCGCCAGGAACGTGGTCGCCCGCCGCGACGGCCATCATGCCAGGTGGACATTGGAATCTGCCAGGCGGCGCAACGGCACAGATCCGCTCCTGAGGCCGAGCCGACAGGCGAGGCGGTGGCCCAAGCGGCCCGCAGCGGAGCTGCACGAGCGGGAAGCACAGCGACCGTTCTCCGAGACGACGTGACGCATCAGCGGATCGCCTGCGTGCCTGGTCAGCGGCGGCCGTAGCATGGCCGGTCGTGACCCCGGAACGCGTACGGATCGGCCTGCTCGGGTGCGGCAACGTCGGCGCGCCGCTCGTCGAGCTCATCGACAGCCGTCGCGACGCCATCGCCGCCCGCACCGGGCTGCGGCTCGAGGTCACCCGGGTCGCCGTGCGCAGCCTGGCCAAGGAGCGCCCGGTCGATCTGCCCGAGGGGGTGCTCACGCTCGACGCCGCCGGCCTGGCGGTCGACCCCGACGTCGACGTCGTCGTCGAGGTCATCGGGGGCATCGAACCGGCCCGCGAGCTGGTCCTCGCCGCGCTCAAGGCGGGCAAGCCCGTGGTCACCGGCAACAAGGAGCTGCTGGCCAACGTGGGCGCCGACCTGTTCGCCGCCGCGGAGGAGGCGGGCGTCGACCTGCTGTTCGAGGCGGCGGTGGCCGGGGGCATCCCGTTCATCCGGCCGCTGCGCGAGTCGCTGGCGGGCGAGCGCATCGACCGCATCATGGGCATCGTCAACGGCACGACCAACTACATCCTCACCCGCATGACCGAGGCCGGCGCGTCCTACGCCGACGCGCTGAGCGAGGCGCAGAGCCTGGGCTACGCCGAGCGCGACCCCACCGCGGATGTCGAGGGCCACGACGCCGCGGCCAAGGCCGCGATCATCGCCTCCATCGCCTTCGGCGTGCGGGTGGTGGCGGGCGACGTCTACGACGAGGGCATCTCACGCATCACCAGGGCCGACATCGACTACGCCGCCAAGATGGGCTACGTGATCAAGCTGCTGGCCATCGCCGAGCAGCACGACGGGCCCGGCAACGAGGGCCACGCCGGCGAGGTCGCCGTGCGGGTGCACCCCGCCATGGTGCCGGCCGACCACCCGCTCGCCTCGGTGCGCGACAGCTTCAACGCGGTGTTCGTCCAGGGCGCGGCGGTGGGCGACCTGATGTTCTACGGCCGGGGGGCGGGCGGGGCGCCCACGGCCAGCGCGGTGCTGGGCGACGTCATCGACGCCGCCCTCAACCGCACCCGGGGCAGCCACGCCACTGTGGGCGCGCTGGCCAAGGCCCGGATCCGCCCCATCGACGAGGTCGAGACCGCCTACTACCTCAACCTCGACGTGTTCGACCGCCCGGGCGTGCTCGCCGCGGTCGCCGGCGTGTTCGGCGAGCACGACGTGTCCATCCGCTCGATGGAACAGGAGGGCCTGGGCGGCGAGGCCCGCCTGGTGTTCATCACCCACGTCGCCCGCGAGGCCGCCGTGCAGGCCACGATCCGCGACCTCCACCACCTCGACGCCGTCGACCGCATCACGTCGGTCCTGCGCGTCATCGGCCGGTAGGCGGGCGTCGTGAAGTACGTGTCCACCCGTGGGCAGGCGCCGGTCCTCGACTTCGCCGATGTTCTGCTCGCCGGGCTGGCCAGCGACGGCGGGCTGTACGTGCCCGAGGCGTGGCCGACGCTGCCCGACGGCTGGGACGAGCCTCAGCCCTACGCCCGGCTGGCGGTCGACGTGCTGTGGCCCTACGTCGACGGTTCCGCGATCGCCCGCGCCGCCCTCGACGACATGGTGACCGAGGCATACGCCACCTTCGACCACCCGGACGTGTGCCCGCTCGTCGAGATCGAGCCGGGCCTCTTCGTGGTCGAGCTGTTCCACGGGCCCACGCTGGCGTTCAAGGACGTGGCCCTGCAGCTCGTCGGCCGCCTGTTCGACCACGAGCTGTCGCGGCGGGGCGAGCGGGCCACGGTGGTGGTCGCCACCTCCGGCGACACGGGCTCGGCCGCCATCGCCGCCTGCGTCGGGCGTCCCGCGCTCGACATCGTGGTGCTGCACCCGGCGGGCCGGGTGTCCGACGTGCAGCGCCGCCAGATGACCACCGTCGACGCGCCCAACGTGCACAACGTCGCCGTCGAGGGCACGTTCGACGACTGCCAGGACCTGGTCAAGGCCCTGTTCGCCGACGCCGCCCTGCGCGACCGCATCGGCCTGTCGGCCATGAACTCGATCAACTGGGCCCGCGTCGCCGCCCAGATCGTCTACTACGTCACCGCCGCCGCGGCGGCCGGGCCGTGCGAGGTGGCGGTGCCCACCGGCAACTTCGGCAACATCTTCGCCGGGTGGATCGCCCGCCGGGGCGGGGCGCCCATCGAGCGCCTGATCATCGGCTCCAACAGCAACGACATCCTCACCCGCTGGGCGCGCACCGGCGACCTGGCCCAGCTCGGGGTGGTGCCCACGCTCAGCCCCAGCATGGACATCCAGGTGTCGTCCAACCACGAGAGGTTGCTGTTCGAGTTGCTCGGCCGCGACGGCGCCGCCACCGCCGAGCTGATGGCCCGCTTCCGGGGCGTGGGCGCGGTCGAGGCACCCCACGACCCCACGTTCGTGGCCGCCAGCCTGGACGACCGGGCCACGCTGGATGTGATCGCCGACCTGTACCGCCGCACCGGCTACCTGGCCGACCCGCACACCGCGGTCGGCATCGGCGCCGCCCGCGCCTGTCGGACGGGCGGTCGCGAGGCCGGCGACGACGCCGATCTGCCGACGGTGTGCCTGGCGACCGCGCACCCGGCCAAGTTCCCCGACGCCGTCGAGCAGGCCACCGGCATCCGCCCAGCGCTGCCCGGCCACATGGCCGACCTGTTCGACCGGCCGGAGCGCTACGACGTGCTACCCGCCGACGTCGAGGTCGTGCGCGCCCACGTCGAGCGGTGCGTGACGGCGAGGTGACGCCGCCCTGGCGCGTCGAGGGCCGCGATGCTGCGACGGCGCGGCGATGATCGCTTCAGTCGCCTTCCGGTGCGCGCGTTCGCCGGGCGCCTAGGCGGGAACGCGTAGGGGGCGGATCTCGTCGAGGACCGGGGCGAGCCGCTCGCGTTCGAGCTCGAGGTCGTCGCGGCCCTGCAGGTTCATCCCTCGACGTGACCTTCTCGTCGAGGTCGAGGGTTGTCCACGAATGCCCTGCTCAGAGCTCCACCGCTCCGGCGCCACGAGCACGGTCCGCTCCTGCGCAGGGCTCACGAGCTGCGCGACTCGCTCAGCTCCTATGACGCGGCCTGTGTCGCACTGGCCGAGATCGTGGGGGCTCCGCTCGTCACCTGCGACGGGCGGCTGCCGCGCGGCCATGGGCACCGGGCCACCATCGAGCACCACCCGCTCTGACGCGGCGCTCTGATGCGCCCGCGGGGACGCCCCCTCGGACGTTGGGCGGCACGACTCGTCGTGGTCCCGGCGCGCCCCGTGTCGGCCCGGATCCGATGGCGGTGCCGACGCTGCCGCCTGCGAGACTGTCGCCGTGAAGTACGTGATCTGCGTCCCCGACGGCTGCGCCGACGAGCCCCTCGACGCACTCGGGGGCCGCACGCCGCTCGAGGCCGCGTCGATGCCGACGCTGGCCCGCCTGGCCGCCCGGGGCGAGGTGGGCCGGGCCGCGGTGATCCCTCCCAAGATGGCGCCGGGCAGCGACGTGGGCAACATGTCGATCCTGGGCTACGACCCCGGCCGCTACCACACCGGTCGCGCCCCCATCGAGGCCGCGGCGCTGGGCCTGAAGCTGCGTCCCGACCAGGTGGCCTACCGCTGCAACCTGGTCGAGGTCGGGGCCGACGGCACCATGGTCGACTTCGCCGGCGGGCACCCGTCGTCCGAGGCCGCGGCCGAGGTGATCGGCGCGCTCGACGCCGCTCTGGGTCGGGGCGCCGGCGGCGAGGTCGAGTTCCACGCCGGGGTCCAGTACCGGCACATCGTCGTCGCCCCCGAGAGCTGGGCCGACGCCACCTGCACGCCGCCCCACGACCTGACCGGCAGGCCGGCCATGCTGCCCCGGGGCGCGGCGGCTCCCAAGCTCATCGACTTGATGGACGCCAGCCGCGCCATCGTCGGCGGGTCCAAGCTCACCGCCAACCAGGTGTGGCTGTGGGGCCAGGGCCACCAGCCGCAGCTCCCGCCGTTCCGCGACGCCACCGGCCTGTCCGGCGCTCTGGTCACGGCCGTCGACCTCATCCGGGGCCTGGGCGTGCTCACAGGCATGGACATCGTCGAGGTGCCCGGAGCCACCGGCTGGTTCGACACCGACTACGAGGGCAAGCGGGATGCCGCCCTGCGCACGCTGGCCGACGGCGCGGACGTGTTCCTGCTCCACGTCGAGGCCACCGACGAGGCCGGCCACGCCGGCGACCTCGACGAGAAGGTCAAGGCGCTCGAGGCCTGGGACACCCGCATCCTCGACGGCCTGGTCGAGGGTCTCGACGCGCAGGGGCCGTGGCGCATGCTGCTGCTGCCCGACCATCCCACCCCGGTCGCGCTGCGCACGCACACGACCGACTCCGTGCCCTACCTGCTGGTCGACAGCGCGGTCGACGGGCCGGGCGGCGTGTACAGCGAGCCGGCCACGGCGGGGTGCGTCCCCGTGCCGGGCCACGAGATGCTCGGCCGCCTGCTGGCCCGTTGAGCCTGCGTCGGCCGAGCCGGGCGACTCCCCGCAGTCGACCATCGGGCGAGGCCGTGCCCGCCTCGGCGGGATCGGCCGTGTTTCGAACCCGCCGAGGCCCGCGCTAGAGTGCGTGTGTTCTGCCGGGGGGTACCGCTGCATCAGAGCGGATGACCGAGCGGCCCCCGAGTCCTTCGGAAAGCGGAGTGGTTCCTCTCCCGAGCCGATCTTCTCCGCTGCATGCCCAGTGTCTGTCTGCCTGGCGCACGCCGGCACACGGTCGACCCACCCCGGTCTCCCCCAGAAGCAGTGAGGTGACAGCCACCGATGAGCGTGGAGCCCAGCACCCTCGAACGGTCCGCACTCGAGCGCAAAGACCGCGAGGAGCTCACGACCATCGCCCAAGCCCTCGGCGCCAAGCCGCCGTCGCGCGCCCGCAAGGCCGAGATCGTGCAACTCATCCTCGAGCTGACCGGTGTCGAGACGGGCGAGACGCCGGGCGACGGTGAGGCCACGCCGGCGTCACCCGCCCGTGGACGGGCCACCAACGGCCGCGACAAGGAGGCCACCGTGGACGACGACGGCGATACCGGCGCTCCGGCGGCCCCGGCCGCAGCGGCGAGCGACGCCGCGCCCGCGCCCGAGGCGACGGCGGCCACGACCGCCCCGCAGACCGGCTCGGAGCCGGCCGCGCCCGCAGGCGCTCCCGCGTCAGGCGGCGATGCGGCCCCCGACGCCGGCGCCGCGACCGAGCCCCCCTCGGAGTGGGAGCTCGAGTTCGGCGGCACCACCGACGTCGTCGACCCGCCCTCCACGACCGCCCGCGGCGGCGCCGCCAGCTCCGCCGACAACGGCACCACCCGCACCAGGTCCGGCGAGGCCAGGCCCGGTGCGGGCCGCAGCGCCCCCCGGGGTCGCGACGGTCAGGGCAACGGCAGCGATCGCCAGACCGACACCACGCCGGGTCAGCCCAGCAGCAAGCAGGGCTCGGGCCAGGCCGACGACAAGACCGACGCCAAGCAGTCCCCGGACGACCTTGACCGTGACACCGGCGGCGGTCAGGGACAAGGCCAGGGCGACCGCAACCGTGACACGGGCGGCGGCCAGGGTCAGGTCGATCAGGCCAAGGGCGACAACGTCGACGTCAACGAGCCCGGCAACCGCCGCCGCCGTCGTCGCGGCCGCCGCGGCAAGGACGAGCAGACCTACGTCGAAGAGTTCTCCGGCGAACCGGTCGAGGTCGAGGGCCTGCTCGACCTGCGCGACGAGGGCTACGGCTTCCTGCGGGTCAAGGGCTACCTGCCCTCCAAGGACGACATCTACGTCTCGGTCAAGCAGGCCCGCCAGTTCGGCCTGCGCAAGGGCGACCACATCACGGGCGCCAGCCGCCCGGCCATGCGCAACGAGAAGAACCCGGCTCTGCTGCGCATCGACAAGGTCAGCGGGGTCGACCCCGAGCAGGCCCGCAAGCGGCGCCGGTTCGAGGACCTGACCCCCCTGTTCCCCGACGAGAAGCTTGCGCTCGAGACGGCCGACGACGCCTCCAACATGACGGCGCGCATCGTCGACCTCATCGCCCCGGTGGGCAAGGGCCAGCGCGGCCTCATCGTGTCGCCGCCCAAGGCGGGCAAGACGGCCATCGTCAAGCAGATCGCCCGTTCCGTCGAGACCAACAACCCCGAGGTCAAGCTCATGGTGCTGCTCGTCGACGAGCGGCCCGAAGAGGTGACCGACATGAAGCGTTGGCTGCGCAGCAGCACCAGCGAGGTCATCGCCTCCACGTTCGACCGCCCCAGCGACGAGCACACCCAGGTGGCCGAGCTCACCATCGAGCGGGCCAAGCGCCTGGTCGAAGACGGCCAGGACGTCTGCATCATCCTCGACGGCATCACCCGCCTGGCCCGGGCCTACAACCTGGCGGCGCCGGCCACCGGCCGCATCATGTCGGGCGGCGTCGACTCGGGTGCCCTCTACCCGCCCAAGCGGTTCTTCGGCGCGGCGCGCAACATCGAAGAGGGCGGCTCGCTCACCATCCTGGCCACCGCACTCATCGAGACCGGCTCCAAGATGGACGAGGTCATCTTCGAAGAGTTCAAGGGCACCGGCAACATGGAGCTGCGACTCGACCGCCGCCTGGCCGAGCGGCGGGTCTACCCGGCCATCGACGTCGACGCCAGCTCCACCCGGCACGAGGAGCTGCTGTTCGCCCGCAACCAGCTCAACCTGGTGTGGGCGTTGCGGCGGGTGCTGTCCGGCCTCTCGTCCACCGACGGCGGGAATGCGGCGGCGCTCGAGTTGTTGATCGATCGGATGAAGACATTCCGCACCAACGACGAGTTCCTGGCCCAAGTGGCCAAGAACCGGTTGGCGGCGGGCTGATCTCCCCCGTAGACTGCAAAGTCTTTTCGTTCCACCAGGAGACCGCTATGAAGGCTGGAATCCACCCCCAGTACGCCGAAGCCACCGTGGTGTGCTCGTGCGGCAACACGTTCACGACGCGCTCCACCAGCACTGACCTGCGGGTCGAGCTCTGCAGCGAGTGCCACCCCTTCTACACCGGCAAGCAGAAGCTGGTCGACACGGGCGGCCGCATCGACCGGTTCGAGCGCCGGTACGGCAAGCGCAAGCAGAAGTAGTGACACCCCAGGCTGCTCGCGCAGCCGTGGCCCTCGCCGGTCGCCGGTTCCCGTTCGGGAGCGTGGTGGCCGGCGTTCGTCGCGCCCGGACCGTGGTCCGAGCCGGGGTCGGGGCGTGTCCTGGCGGTTCTGGCGTCTGTCAGTGCCGCACGGGCGTGTCAGAGACGCCAGAACGGCGGCTGCCCGTCGCGGGCCCCGGGCGATGACCCTCCAGCCGACCCCGGGACCGGTGGACGCCGAGCGCCGGGCATCCCTCGTCGGCGCCAAGCTGGCCGGCCTGGTGGCCGGGCGCTGGGGCCCCGGCGATCGTCGCCGCGGTGCCGTCGGCGCCTCGGCGACGCTGATCGAACCCGCCGCCGAGCCTGCCACCGAGCTGGGCCGTGGTGCGGGGCCGTCGGACGGGGCCCCGTCGTCGGAAGCTCCCGTCGGGCCCGACGAGCCAGCGGTCGGCCGGCGAGGGTGGGTGCTGGCCGACGTGGACGCCGACCGGGCGCTCGGCGCCGCGCTGGTGTGGGCCGACCGCAACCAGGTCACCGAGCTGCACCTCCTCGCCGATGCCGCCGACGACCACGGGGCCGCCGGCACGCTCGCCCGCCAGGCCGCCTACTTCGCCGACCCGCCCACGGTGTGGGCGGTCGAGGGCGCCTCGCTCGTCGCGGTCGACCCGGCACCCTCGCCGGTCCGGGCCCCGGCGCCCGCACCGTCCGAGCTGGTCGACCTGCTCATCGACGCCGGCCTCGAGGTCGTGGTCGAAGGTGGCATGGTGCGCGGCGAGATCAACGGGCTCGAGGTGGCTCGCATCGTGCACGGCGAGACCACCTCGGGCGAGCCCATCGACGCTCCCGTGCTCGAGGTGGGCGTGGGCAAGGCCGACCGGGAGCTGACCGCCATGGTGCACGGCGGGCTGCCGGCGGTCGCCCAGCTGGGTCGGGTGGCGACGATCGTGCGGGAGCAGCGCCGCGCCGGCGCGCCCCGGCACCCGCTCAACCAGCTGGTCCCCGAGCGTTGGCTGCGGGCGGTGCTGTGCCGCAACCCCGGCCTGGCGGGCCTGGCGTCGCTCCGGCCCGCCGAGGGCGCCCGGCCCCGGCCCAACCTGTCCGAGCGGGACGTGGCCATCGCCACCGGCGAGTCCACCGACGGCGCCCCGGTCGTCGTCGCCTGTGCGGTCGGCATCGCTCTCGACCTGGTGCCCGTGGCCGCCGACGCCCGGGTCGCCGTGGATGGCGTCGCCGCCGCCGACAGCCCGCCCTCGCGCCTGGTGCTGGCCGTCCCCGAGCGCGACGACCATCCGACGATCCGCCGGTTGGCGGCCCGGCTGCGTACGCCGGCCGACGTG
This sequence comes from uncultured Acidimicrobiales bacterium, assembly GCA_963735395.1. GTDB lineage: Bacteria > Actinomycetota > Acidimicrobiia > Acidimicrobiales > VFJN01 > ZC4RG19. Next base: position 31,049 of record CAVTKV010000012.1, read on the forward strand.
GTCCCGATCCACGGCGACTGGCGCGCCGCCGGCTGAACCGCGGCCTCGCCCCGTCCTCGTAAGCCGCCGCCGGGGTGGACGGTGTGTCCGCGAGGCAATGGCGGTCGCTCGAGGGAGCGCGAGGAAATGGTGGTCGGGGGCCGACCGCCATTGCCTCGGGACGTGACGAACGACCGCCATTGCCTCGGGAAGCGACGCGCCGGCCGGCGTGGACGGCGTGATCTCGGCGCAACGGCAGTAGCCTCGCTCGTCGTGCTCGAACGCCTCGGTGAGCTGGACAGGGAGTTCCACGACGTCGAGGCGCGCCTGGGTGACCCCGACCTCATCGCCGACCAGCCCCGCTTCCAGCAGGTGGCGAAGCGGTACCGCGAGCTCGAGCCGATCGTCGAGCGCGCTCGCGAGCTGCGCACGCGGCGCGACGACCTCGAGACCGCCCGCGAGATGATGACCGACGCCGCCGGCGACGACCGCGAGACGCTGCGGGCCGAGGTCGACCAGGCCGAGGCGGCGATCACGCGGCTCACCGACGAGATCCGCCTGCTGCTGCTGCCCCGCGACCCCAACGACGAGCGCAACGTCATCGTCGAGATCCGTGGGGCCGAGGGCGGGGAGGAGGCCAACCTGTTCGCCCGGGACCTGTTCGAGATGTACCGGGCCTTCGCCGGCCGCCAGGGCTGGTCGATCGACGTGCTGAGCAGCGACCCGTCCGACCTGGGCGGGTACAACGAGGTGGTGTTCGCGCTCAAGGGCGACGGCGTCTGGGCCCGCATGCACCACGAGGCCGGCCCGCACCGGGTGCAGCGGGTGCCGGTGACCGAGAGCCAGGGGCGCATCCACACGTCGTCGGCCACGGTCACCGTGCTGCCGGAGGCCGAGGAGGTCGACGTCGAGCTCGACCCCAACGACCTGCGCATCGACGTCTACCGATCGTCGGGGCCGGGGGGCCAGAGCGTCAACACCACCGACTCGGCCGTGCGCGTCACCCACCTGCCCACGGGCACCGTGGTGGCGATGCAGGACCAGAAGAGCCAGACGCAGAACAAGGCCAAGGCCATGGCCGTGCTGCGCTCGCGCCTGCTCAAGGCCGAGCAGGACCGCCAGGCCGACCAGGCTTCGTCCGCCCGCCGGGGCCAGGTCGGCGGCGGCGGCCGGTCGGAGAAGGTGCGCACGTACAACTTCAAGGAGAACCGGGTGACCGACCACCGCATCGGGCTCACCGTCCACAACCTGGACAAGGTGCTGGCCGGCGAGCTGGGCACCATCAGCGACGCCCTGGTCGCCGACGATCAGGCCCGCCGGTTGGCCGAGGCCACCTGAGCGACGTGCCGGCGCCGCCGCCCGCCCCCGAACCCCCTGTCGGCACGCCGGGGTCAGAGGCGATGACCACCCGGGCGGCGAGCCCGCCCGCGGGGGACACCGCCCGGCCTCAGGCCCCGGTCGGGAATGCCGGGGCGTGGCGGGCACTGATGGCAGAGGCGACGGCCCGGCTGCGCGCCGCTGGGGTCGACAACGCCGCACAGGAAGCGCGGTGGCTGGTCGAGCGGGCGGCGGGGCTGACGGCCGCCGAGCTGGCGGTGAGCCTCGACCACCCGGCGAGCGAGCGCGGCGCCACCCACCTGCACGGCATGGTCGCACGGCGGGTGGCCGGTGAGCCGCTGCAGTACGCGCTGGAGCGCTGGGGCTTCCGGTCGCTCGACCTCTACGTCGACCGGCGGGTGCTGATCCCGCGGCCCGAGACCGAGGTCCTGGCCGAGATGGCGCTGGACGAGTGCCGCCGGCTCGCCGCCGGGGTGGCCGTCGACCTCGGCACCGGGTCCGGCGCGCTCGCCCTGGCGCTGGCGGTCGAGCGGCCCGGCCTCGAGGTGTGGGGCACCGACGTGTCGGCCGAAGCGCTCGCCGTCGCCCGCGCCAACCTGTCCGGCCTGGGCCGGGCGTCGACGCGGGTGCGCCTGGCCGAGGGGCCGTGGTTCGACGCGCTGCCGCGCGACCTGGCGGGTCGCATCGACGTGATCGTCTCCAACCCGCCGTACGTGGCCGACCACGAGATCGTCGACCTGCCCGACGACGTGCGCGACTGGGAGCCCCACAAGGCGCTGTTCTCGGGCCCGACCGGGCTGGAGGACATCGAGCACATCGTCGCCCGGGCTCCGCGCTGGCTCGCCCGCCCCGGTTCGCTGCTCGTGGAGATGGCGCCCCACCAGGTGCGCACCGCGCAGCGCCTGGCCAAGCAGGCCGGGTTCGCGTCGGCGACGGTGTGGCCCGACCTCACCGGCCGCGACCGCATCCTGCTGGCGCGGCTGTGACCCGGCCGCCCGTGTCGCCGCGGCGGCCGATGCTGTGCGGTGCCCGGAGCGTGGGGGCGTGATCGTCGACGTCGGCCCGCCGGGCGGCGAGCGCCGTACGGCGGCGGTGGCGCAGGCCGTGGCCGTGCTGCGTGCGGGACAGGTCGTGGCCCTGCCCACCGACACGGTGTACGGCCTGGCGGCCCTGCCGGAGGTCGAGGGCGCGACGGCCGCACTGTTCGCGCTCAAGGGGCGCGGGGCCGACGTGCCGGTGGCGGTGCTGTGCGCCTCGGCCGCACAGGCGCTGGCGCTCGCGGCCGACTCGGTCAGCGACGACGTGCGACGCATCGCCGAGCGGCTGTGGCCCGGCCCCCTGACCCTGGTCCTGCCACGGCGCCCCGGCCTGAGCTACGCCCTGGGCGAGCCGTCGCACACCGTGGGTGTGCGGTGCCCCGACCACCCGCTGGTGCAGGCCCTGGCGAGCCAGGTCGGGCCCCTCGCCGCCACCAGCGCCAACCGTCACGGCGAGCCCACGCCCCCCACGGCGGCCGGTGTCGCCGAGCTGTTCGGCCCGGGCGTCGGCCTGGTGCTCGACGGAGGCCCGTGCAGCGCGCCCCCGTCCGCCGTCGTCGATGCCACCGGGCCGCGGTGGCGGGTGCTGCGGGCGGGGCCCGTCGGCCTGACCGACATCGAGGCCGCCGCGGCGGGATGACCACACACCGGACGGACGGGGCGCGCCCCGCGATCACATCGGGCGCAGGCTCGGGCACGGTGGGCACCATTGGACACAGAGCCGCCCGACTGTGCCTACTGTCACACCAGGATGGGTAGAAGGGGGGATCTCCTCGCGCTGGTCGACGGCGCACCGCGGCAGCTGACCACGCTGCAGGGTGCGCTCACGTCGTGGACGCACCGTGGGCTCGCCGCGGTCGTGCACCAGCGGGCGGTCGACCAGGCCGGCGGCCCGGCGGAGGGGCTGGCGCCGGTCGTCGCCCTGCCCGACGGCCCCTCCTGGGACGACGGCACCACCCGCGGCCGTGGTGAGCAGGACGACACCGATCCCGGCGGCGGCGACGCCGACGGGCCCGAGACGCCGTGGCCGTCCGTTCGGGACGCGGCCGACGAGGAGCCCGAGTCGTTGGCGTCGTGGTACGTGGCCGTGGCGCTGCCCGACCGGTGGCGGGTGGTGGGCCGGGGCCACCTGGCGGTCAGCGACGGTCGGCGGAGCTGGGCCGGCACCAGCACGCTGGTCACCGAACGCGACTCGACTCGGGCGGCCATCGACGACGCCGGCCTCATCGGGGCCTGCCTCTACCCGGGTGCCCTGTTGGGTGGGCTCGAGCTGGCGACGCCCGAGGTCGCCGAGGTCGAGGGCCGGTCGTGCTGGCTGGTGGACGCCCGGCCCCGGACCGACGTGTCCGGCACCTCGCTGGCGTCGTCGGCGGCGCCGTACGCGCTGCGGCTGCACAGCGACCTCGTGGGCGTCGAGCACCGCATGTGGTTCGACACCGAGTTCGGCATCCTGCTGCGCCACGAGGGCTATGTCGACGGCCGGCAGTGCTCGTCGACCGCGCTGTCCGACCTCGTCGTCGACGCCCCGCTCGCGGACGGCGAGTTCCGGCCGCCCCCGGGTGCGGTGGTCCGCTCGCGCCACGAGCTGCTGCGCGACCACCTGTCGGAGATGGGGATCGACCCCGATACCGTCGACCTCGACGACCCGGCGCAGGTGCGCGACGCGCTGCGCCAGGGCAGGTGAGGTCGGCGACGCGCCCGACCCCTCTCGCCAGTCGTTACCATTGTCGGACCACCGTGAGACGATCAGGCGACCCCCCAACGAGTACATCGAGTGCATCGAGCGGCAGCGCGCCACCCGCGTCACCAGGGTCGTTCCCCGACGTCCGCCGCCCGAGGAGACATCTGTGAGCGGGCTCTGGCCCCAACTCGTCCTCGTCGCCGTCCTGGTCCTGTTGAACGCGGGGTTCGCCGGCACAGAGCTGGCACTCGTCACGCTGCGTGAGGGGCAACTCCAGCGGCTCGAGCAGCGCTCCGCCACCGGCGCACTGGTGGCGCGCCTGGCGCGCGACCCCAACAACTTCCTGGCCACCATCCAGGTCGGCATCACGCTGGCCGGCTTCCTGGCGTCGGCTGCGGCCGCGGTGTCCCTGGCCGAGCCGCTCGAGGACCCGCTCGGCTTCCTGGGCGGCGCCGCCCGGCCGGTGTCCATCATCGTCGTCACCCTGGTGCTCGCCTACGTCACCCTCGTGTTCGGCGAGCTGGCGCCCAAGCGGGTCGCGATGCAGCGGGCCGAGAGGTGGGCGCTGTTGGCGGCCCGCCCGCTGTCGATCATGTCCACGGTCACGCGTCCGGTCGTGTGGCTGCTGTCGCACTCGACCAACCTGGCCGTGCGGCTGATGGGCGGCGACCCGTCGTTGCAACGCGAAGAGGTGACCGAGGCCGAGCTGCGCGAGCTGGTCGGCACCCAGGCCAGCTTCACGCCCCAGCAGCGGCTCATCATCAACGGCGCCTTCGAGATCGCCGAGCGCACCCTCGACGAGGTGCTCCGCCCCCGTCCCGACGTGCTGGTCCTGGACAGCGACTGGACGGCGCAGCGGGCGCTCGATGAGCTGGCCGCCAGCGGGCACTCGCGGGCGCCCGTGGCGCACGACGGCAACCTCGACGACGTCGTGGGCCTGGTGCACCTGCGCGACCTGCTCGACCAGGGCGACCGGCCGGTCACGGAGGTGGCCGTCGACCTGGTGGCCTTCCCCGAGACCGCCGGCGTGCTCGACGTACTCCACGAGATGCAGGCGCGCCGGGTGCAGCTCGCCCTCGTGGTCGACGAGCACGGCGCGGCCGCCGGCATCGTCACCGTCGAGGACCTGCTCGAAGAGCTGGTGGGCGAGATCTACGACGAGAGCGACCGCGACGTCGTCGGCGTGCGCCGCGAGCCCGACGGGTCGCTGGTCATGCCCGGTCGGTTCCCCGTCCACGACCTGGTCGACGTGGGGGTCGAGGACATGCCCGAGGGTTCGTACGCCACGGTGGCCGGCCTGGTGCTCGACCTGTTGGGTCGCGTGCCCGAGACGCCGGGCGACATGGTGGCGGTGGCGGGCCGCACCATCGAGGTGCTGGCCGTGGACGGCCGGGCCATCACCGAGGTGCGCATCAGCCCACGCCGCGGACGCGTCCGCCGCGGGCGCGGGGGCGGTCCCGGACGCCCCGGGGGCGGCCGATCCGTCACCCGAGGGCGGCCCCGGCGTCGCCTCCAGCACGCGCTGACCGCCTGCGGTGTGGCCGCCGGCCCGGCGAGTACCGTGACCAGAGTGTCACAGGGGAGCCGCAGCCTGACCCGTCACGGCAAGGACCGCAAGGCCGAGCTGCTCCACCACGCCGAGGTGCTGTTCGCCGAGCGCGGCTACGAGGACACCCGCATGATCGACATCGCCGCCGCCGCCGGTGTCGCCAAGGGCCTGGTCTACTGGTACTTCGAGAACAAGGAGACCTTGTTCCAGGAGATCGTGGTCGACATGGGCTGGCGGCTGCGGCGTGCCCAGGGCAAGGCGATCGCCGGCATCGACGAGCCGCTCGAGCGCCTGTACGTGGGCACGGCCGAGTCGGTGCGGTTCATCGCCGGCAATCACCGGCTCTACGGCATCATCCTCAGCCAGGTCCGGGGCGACCGCCGGCTGCGCGAGGCCAGGTCGCAGGCCGAGCGGGCCCAGGCCGACGACGCGGCGGCCCTGCTGGCCGAGGGCCAGGAGCGCGGCCAGGTGCGCACCGACGACGACCCGGCGACGCTGGCCCACGCCAACGCGGGTGTCGTCTACTACTTCGTGCTGCTCTACGCCGACGGGCGCAACGGCGACGGCCGCGGCGGGCACGGCATCGAGCAGGCGGCGCACGGTGCCGCCCGCTACGTGGTGCGGGCCGTGGGGGCCGGGGAGGCCGCCGTCGAGGCCGTGCTCGCGCGTCAGGACCCCGGCCGCCGGGCGGCCACGCCGTCGCGCAAGCCCCGCCCCGCCGCCGCCCGCTCGTGACCCCGCGGGGCGCGCTCGCACCCGGGCCGGCGCTGGTCGCCGTCGAGCTCGTCACATTTGGGCACGGCTGTTGCCAAAGCGGCGAGCGCGGCGGCTCGCGGTGTGCCAGCATCCGACGGTCTGCGCTCGACCGGACGGTCGGCGACACGCGAGAAGAGGGAATGAGCAACATGGCGCACACCTTCCTGTCCGACGACTGGTTCGAGGCCGTCGAGGGCCTGCGCGACGAGGCGCCCGAGCCCGCGCCCGCGATGAAGGACCTGACGCTCAACATCGTGGTCGCCGGTGGCCCGGACGGCGATCGCGAGATCCACATGGCGGGCGGCCAGTTCGAACGCGGCCTGGTCGAGGGTGCGCCCACCAAGCTCACCGTGCCCTACGAGGTCGCCAAGTCGATGTTCATCGACGGCAACCAGCAGGCCGGCATGCAGGCGTTCATGTCCGGCCAGATCAAGGTCGAGGGCGACATGACCAAGCTCATGGCCATGCAGGCCGGCGGGGCGCCCACCGCCGAGCAGCAGGAGTTCCAGGCCAAGATCAAGGACCTCACCGAGTAGCCCAGCTCCCGCCCGGGGGGCGGCCGTCGCGGCGGCCGCTCCCGCGGCTAGGCCCTGGCTACAAACGATTGCGCCCGAACGTTCATGGCCAGGGCTAGAGCAACAGCGTGCCCGCCGCGTCGATCTTGACCGAACGATCGATCTGTTCGGTGCCCGAGCGCATCTCGGCCACGGTGCCGGCGTCGTCGCTCGACGCCCAGGCCCGGCGGCCGTCGTCGAGCAGGCAGGCGGCCAACACCCGCTCGGGCGCACCGTCCCGCCCGTGGGCCACCACCCACGACTCGACCGTGGCCGAGCCGCCCACCGAGTCGTCGACCGTCTCGCACACCTCGCGGCGGGGGAGCAGGTCGACCGCTTCCTGCACGTCGGCCCAGCGGAACCCACCGGCCGGCGGCTCGGTCGAGTACAGCCCGAGCGCGTGCTTGGTGATGTAGCCGCCGTTGGCCGTGACCAGGCCGAGCGACCCCGGATCGGCCCGCAGCACCTCGGCCATCGTGGCGATCGAGTGCGTCACGTAGTTGTTCCAGGGGCCGCCGGCGAACGACAGCCCGCCGGTGACGGTGAGCCGGCGGTCGAGCCCCAGGCCGATCTCGGCCGCACCGATCTGCACGGCCGAGGGAAAGCACGAGTACAGGTCGATGTGGGCCACGTCGTCGACGCCGCGGCCGGACACGGCGAACAGCTCGCGGGCGGCCAGGCGGATGGCGCCCGACGACGACAGGTCGGGCCGGTGCGACACGGCGTAGGTGTCGTGCGCCTGCGTGCCCGCCTGGGGGAAGACCCAGCGGTCGCGGGGGATGCCCAGCGTCTGGGCCCGCTCGGCCGAGCACACGACGAGCCCGGCCGACTGCTCGACCGCGTTGTTGGCGTTCATCACCTTGGTGTACGGCCAGCACACCCAGCGGTTGCGCTCGCTCGGCGTGCGGATCTGTTCGGCGGTCATGCCGTCGCGGATCCAGGCGTGCGGGTTGCCGGCGGCCACCGCCGCGAAGTCGGCCCACAACTCGCTGACGTGCACCAGGTGGTCGTCGACCGACCGGCCGGCGGCGTGGCGCAGCGCCTGTTCGAACAGCGGGTACACCTGCGTGGGCATGTAGACGTGGCGGGCGACCTCGGCGGGGTGGTTGAGCTCGACCTCGGGCGCGGTGAGCCGGGCCTCGGGCACCGACTCGTCCTGCGTCGTCCAGGTCAGCTCGTCGCGCGGTGTGTTCGAGCGGGTGCGCCAGGCCTCGGCCCCGCAGATGAGCACCGTGTCGGCGTCGCCGGCCGCGATGTCGAGGCAGGCCCGGCTGACGAGGGCCTGGGGCTCGTTGCCGCCGATGGGGCTGAGCGCCTCGTCGCGGGGGCTGGCGCCGACGCGCTGGGCCACCAGCCGGGCGGCGTTGCGGTAGCGGCGCGAGAACACCGACACGACCCGCACGGCGTCGGCGCCCGCGAGCAGATCGCCCGTGGCGCCGCTGTCGGCCGCCGCCCGGCGCAGGGCCTCGGCCATCATGTCGGCGGGCTCGACCGGCGTGTCGCCGCGGTCGACGCGGTTGCTCCACTGGCCGACGCCGACGAGGACGGGGGTGCGCGGATCGAGCGCCATCAACACTCCAGACACGAGCTCTCAGGGAACTGACCGGTCGACCGACTGTAGGAATGCAGAGGCCGCCTCATACAATCTGGTCATCGACATCTTGTTGGTCTGCACCGCCAACCAGTGCCGATCTCCCATGGCGGAGGGCCTGCTCCTCGGGCTGTTCGCCCAGTCGGGCGTCGGCGCATCGGTCGGATCCGCCGGGCTGCTGCCCGGCGGTGCTCCCGCGACCCCCGACGCCGTCGCCACGATGGCGGCCCGCCGGGTCGACCTGCGCGACCACGTCAGCCGGACGATCGACGCCGAGATGGCCCAGTCGACGCCGCTCATCATCGGCATGACCCGCCAGCACGTGCGCGAGTCGTGCGCCAGCTACGGCGCGCCGATGGATCGCACCTTCACGCTCAAGGAGCTGGTCCGCCGGGGCGAAGACGCCGGCCCACGCGGCGAGGGCGAGTCGGTGTACGCGTGGCTGGACCGGGTGGCGGCGGGGCGTCGCCCCGCCGACCTCATGGGCGACGACCCCGACGACGACATCGCCGACCCCGTCGGCAAGCCCCGGTCCGTGTACGAAGACACGGCCGACGAGCTCGAAGGCCTGCTCCGCCGGTTCGTCGCCCTGCTGGCCGGCGGCCCGCCGCGCAGCGCCGCCTACTCTGACCCATCGCGCGTGCGCCGGGGGGTCATCCGCCGGAGCGACAACTACGCGATCGACCCCAGCACCGGCTACTCACGGAGATGACGTGCGCGTCGCCATCGGTTCCGACCACGCAGGGTTCGCCCTGAAGTCGCACCTGTCCGAGACCCTGATCTCGCTCGGCCACCAGGTGATCGACATGGGCACCGACAGCGAGGTCTCCGTCGACTACCCGCCCATCTGCGCCGACGTGGGCCGGGCCGTGGCCAAGGGCGAGGTCGACCGCGGCATCGTGCTGGGCGGCTCGGGCCAGGGCGAGCAGATCGCGGCCAACAAGGTGCGCGGCGTGCGGGCCGCGCTGTGCAACGATCTCTACACGGCACGCATGTCCCGCGAGCACAACGACGCCAACGTCCTGGCCATCGGCGCCCGCATCGTCGCCGCGCCGCTCGCCGACGAGATCCTGACCACGTGGCTGACCACCGCCTTCGAGGGCGGCCGCCACGAGCGTCGCATCGCCGAGATCACCCAGATCGAGCTCGAGTGAGAGCGGCACCGGTGCCGCGTCGGGCGGCGGCACTAGCCTCGCCCCGTTCCACCTCTTCGCCCTAGCCTTCCAGGACACTAGCCCGAGGACACGCCATGCCCTGGCCCGCGACCCCCGACGACGAGCTGTTCGGCCTGATCGACCGCGAGGTCGAGCGCCAGAACACGACGATCCAGCTCATCGCCAGCGAGAACTTCACCTCGCCGGCGGTCATGCGGGCCACGGGGTCGGTGCTCACCAACAAGTACAGCGAGGGCTACCCGGGCAGGCGCTACTACGGCGGCAACGAGATCATCGACCAGGTCGAGGACCTGGCCCGCGAGCGGGCCAAGGCGCTGTTCGGCGCCGAATACGCCAACGTGCAGCCCCACTCGGGCGCCAACGCCAACCTGGCCGTGTACTTCGCGCTGCTGCAGCCGGGCGACACGGTGCTGGGCCTGCGGCTCGACCAGGGCGGCCACCTCACCCACGGGTCGCCCGTCAACGCCAGCGGCCAGCTCTACCGCTTCGTGTCCTACGGGGTGACGCCCAGCGACGAGCGCATCGACCTCGACCAGGTGCGTGACCTGGCGATCGAGCACCGGCCGAAGCTCATCGTCACCGGGGCCACCGCCTACCCGCGCATCATCGATCCGGCCCCGTTCCGCGCCATCGCCGACGAGGTGGGGGCCCTGTTCATGTTCGACGCGGCCCACATCGCCGGGCTCATCGCCGGCGGCGAGCACCCCAACCCCGTGCCCCACGCCGACGTGGTCACCTTCACCACGCACAAGACGCTGCGGGGCCCCCGCGGCGGCGCCATCCTCGCCCGGCCCGAGCTCGGCGAGAAGATCGACAAGGCTGTCTTCCCCGGCATGCAGGGTGGGCCGCTCGACCACGTCATCGCGGCCAAGGCGGTGGCGTTCCGCGAGGCGGCCACCCCCGAGTTCGGCGACTACACCCGCCAGATCGTGGCCAACGCCGCGGCGTTGGCCGAGGGCCTGGCCGGCCTCGGGCTGCGCCTGGTGTCGGGCGGCACCGACAACCACCTCATGCTGGTCGACCTGCGAACCTTCGATGCCGACCTGTCGGGCAAGAAGGCGCGCCTGGCGCTCGACCGGGCGGGCATCAGCCTCAACGAGAACACCGTCCCCGACGACCCCCGGCCGCCGTACATCACGAGCGGCCTGCGCATCGGCACGCCGGCCGTCACCACCCAGGGCATGCGCGAGCCCGAGATGGGTCAGGTGGCGGCGCTCATCCACCGCGTGCTCACGGGCCGCGACGACGAGGCCGAGGTGGCCGCCGTGCGCGACGAGGTCATGGCCCTCTGCTCCAAGTACGCGCCGTACCCGTCGTGACCCTGGACCGAGGCCGAGCCGACAGGCGAGGCCGTGGCCCGAGCGGCCCGGCGCCGGAGGCGCCATGAGCGGGAAGCACAGCGACGGTTCGCCGAGACGAGGTGCCCTGTCCGCGGACGCTGTGAGGGGGGCGCCGTGATCGGCTACGTCGCCGTCATCGGGTCGGCCTTCCTCGTCAGCTTCGCGTCGATGCCCCTGCTGCGGGCGTTGTCGTTCCGGGTCGGTGCGGTGGTCCACCCGGACGCCCGGCGGGTCCACACCCAGCCCACGGCCATCTTGGGCGGCGCCGGCATCGTGGCCGGCGTGCTCGTGGGGTTCGGGGTCGGGTGGCTCACCGGCCAGTTCCAGCCGGTGTTCCGCACCATCGCCCCGCCGCTCGGCGTGGTCCTCGCCACGCTGACGATGTACAGCGTCGGCCAGCTCGACGACCTGCGCGAGGTGTCGGCCCCGGCCAAGACGGCCGGGTCGGTGCTGGCCGGCAGCATCCTCGCCATCTCGGGCGTGGCCATCCTGTTCTTCCGCGTGCCGTTCGTGGGCCTGGTCGCCCTGCCGCCCGACCTGGTGCCGCTCATCACCGTGGTGTGGGTGGTGGGCATGGCGCAGGCGGTCAACCTGATCGACGGGCTCGACGGCCTGGCCGCCGGGGTGGTGGCCATCGGCGCCGCCGCGATCCTGCTGTTCGCCGAGCACCTCGACAACGCCGGTTCGATCATCAGCGACGACAACATCGGTGCGCTGATCGCCGCGTGCGTGGTGGGCGCCTGCCTCGGGTACCTGCCGTGGAACGTGCACCCGGCCAAGATCTTCATGGGCGACGCGGGGGCCCTGACGCTCGGCCTGCTCATGGCGGCGGCCACCATCGCCATCGGGGGCAACACCGACGCCGAGGTGCGGGGCCAGACGTTCTTCTTCTTCGCCCCGCTGTTCCTGCCGCTGGTGATCCTGGGCGTGCCCATCGTCGACACGGCGTGGGCGCTGCTGCGCCGGGCCAAGGGGCGGTCGGGACTGACCATCGCCGACAAGGGCCACCTGCACCACCGCCTGATGCGCCTGGGGCACGGGCAGCGTCGGGCGGTCCTCATCCTGTGGACGTGGACGGCGCTGTTGTCGGGCGCGGTGCTCATCCCCGTGTACACGGGCAACGGCGTGGGGTTCATCCCGCTGGCGGTCGCCGCGCTCGGCCTGCTGCTCTACACCTTCTTCGCCCCGGGCTGGCAGGCCCGACGCAACGGCGGCGCGACGGGCGACGGCGCCGACGGCGCGGCCCCGCCCCCGCGCCCGCGGCCGCCGAGGTCACGGCGAACGGCTACCCCGCCCCGGATGGCGGACCCGCGCCCCCGCCGCCGCCCCCACCCCCGGGCCCGTACGCACCGTCCCCCCGGCGTTGATCGCCGTCCGCCGCCCGTGAGTTTTGTCGAGTGGGAACTCGGTCTCGCGGGGTTGCTAACCTGCCGCGCCGTTGATCCGGACCGTGGATTTGCCCCCGCGCAGACCCGATCCTGTAGATTGCGAAACAGTTCACAAGCTCACTGGCGGTCGGTTTCGACCGCTTCCCAGACGGGGTAACCGGGTGTTCGATCTCGCAACGAAGCGAAAGATCAACAGGGGCTTCGACGACGGCTTCACGCGAGCCGTCGAGATCGTGGTCACCCCCGTGCTGCTCGGCTTCTTCGGCTCGCTGATCGACGGCTGGCTCGGCACCCGCCCGGGCTTCACGATCGGGCTCGCCATCGTGGGAGTCTGCGGCATCTTCACCAAGCTGTGGCTCGGCTACGACCGCGCGATGAAGCTCGAAGAGGCCAAGCTCCCGGGCGCGCAGCGCGCCGTCGCCGACCGTGCGGCGGGCGAGGGGGCGTCGTGAGCGAGCGCAGCGAGCGAACCATGGGCACAGTGTCCTACCCGGCCCGAAGGGCCGATGGCTCGTCGTGTGCATCCCGAAGGGTGCACCGATGAGCCAGGCGTTCACCGGCCGAGATCTCGGCCCGGCACCCGAGCGCGAGATCGCCGTCGACATGGTGCGGCGTGCGCTGCCCGTCGCCCCGGTCATCGTGCTGCTGGCGCTGCTGCCGTGGGGCATCGACGGCGCGCTGTCGGCTGCCTTCGCCATCGTGGTCGTCGTCGTGAACTTCCTGCTCGCCGCCTGGGTGTTGGCGGCGGCATCCCGCATCAGCTACGGCCTGCTCATGGGCGCCGCTCTGTTCGGCTACCTGGTGCGCATCGCCCTCATCGGCCTGGCCGTCTGGGCCGTCAAGGACCTGTCGTGGGTCGAGCCGGTGCCGCTCGGCCTGACCCTGATCGTGACCCACCTCGGGCTCCTGCTCTGGGAGCTCCGCTACGTGTCCGCTTCGCTCGCCTTCCCCGGGCTCAAGCCCGGTGCCACCAAGGAGTCAGCGTCCCGGTGATTCTCGGCCTCGAGTTCCCGCCCCTCAGCCACATCGTCAACTGGCCCGAGTTCCTCGGTGGCGACACCCTGGGCATCAACAAGGTCGTCCTGATCTACTTCTTCGCCGTCCTGCTGACGATGGCGATCTTCATCCTGGGCAACAAGCAGCAGCTCGTGCCCACGGGGGCGCAGAACTTCGCCGAGATGTCGGTCGAGTTCATCGACGAGCAGATCGCTCTGCCGGGCATGGGCACCGAAGGCCTCAAGTGGTCGCCCTACTTCCTGTCGCTGTTCTTCTTCATCTTCTTCTGCAACATCTTCGAGCTCGTGCCGTTCATCCAGATGCCGGCCACCGCCCGCATCGCGCTGCCGATGTTCCTGGCGCTGCTCACCTACGTGCTCTACCACGGGGCGGGCGTCAAGGAGCATGGGCCGCTCGGCTACCTGAAGCACACGCTCATCCCGCCGGGCACGCCGAAGGCACTGCTTCCGCTGGTGATGCTGATCGAGTTCATCTCGTCGTTCCTGGTGCGACCCTTCAGCCACGCGGTCCGTCTCTTCGCCAACCTGCTGGCCGGCCACATCCTGCTCGTGACCTTCGCCATCCTGTCCTCGGCGCTGTGGATCGCGCAGTGGAACGTGATCTTCCTGCCGCTGCCGATCATCGCGGTCATCTTCTTCACCGCGTTCGAGTTGCTGGTCTCGTTCCTGCAGGCCTACGTCTTCACCCTGCTGGCGTCGGTGTACATCGGGCTGTCGGTCAGCCACGAGCACTGATCGCTGATCCAGCGCCAGCTAGTCCCGATCTCCCACCAGTCCCCGACACAGTCACATCAGGAGAAGGAAAGCGACAATGCTTGCCAACCTGTCCATCCTGGCCCAGCAGGCCTCCGGCGGTATCACCGACACCGGTCTCGCCGCCCTGACCTACGGCCTCGGCGCCATCGGCCCCGGCATCGGCATCGGCTACCTGGTCGGCCAGTCGGTCCAGGCCATGGCCCGCCAGCCCGAGGCTGCCGGCATGGTCCGCACCACCATGTTCCTCGGCATCGCCTTCGTCGAGGCCCTCGCCCTCATCGGCTTCGTCGTCTTCTTCCTCGGCCAGGGCTGAGTCGGAAGCCGCGGAAGGATCCCCATGCGACGCAAGAAAACGCTGCTCGCCCTGGCAGCACTCAGCGTGGGCCTGGTGCTGGCGTTCGCCAACCCGGCCGGCGCCCAGGAGGAGCAACCGGAGATCGACCACGCCTCCGAGGAGTGCATCCACATCCTCGAGGACGGCGGCGCGATCGACGACTGCCAGGAAGCGCCCAACCCGCTGCTGCCCGAGACCAACGAGATCATCTGGGGCGCAGTGGGCTTCATCGTGGTCTTCTTCTTCATCGCGAAGTACGGCCTGCCGCAGATGCGCCAGGCGATGAACACCCGCACCGAGAAGATCCGGGGCGACCTGCAGGCGGCCGAGGATCAGCGGTCAGATGCAGACTCCCTGCTCACCGAGTACCGGGCGCAGCTCAACGACGCCAAGTCCGAGGCCGGGCGGATCATCGAAGAGGCCCGCCAGGCGGCCGACCAGATCAAGCGCGACCAGGAGGCTCGCCTCCAGTCCGAGCTGGCCGAGCTTCGCACCCGGGCCGTCGCCGACATCGACGCGGCCAAGGCGCAGGCGATGAACGACCTGCGGGACGAGGTCGCCCAGCTGGCCATCGGCGCCGCCGAGACGGTGGTCCAGCGCAACCTCGATCCGGCCACGCAGACCCAGCTCGTCGAGGACTACATCAACCAGGTGGCGGCGCAGCGCTCGTGAGGGCACGCGTCACCCCGCTCATCAGGAGCAACGCGCTCACTAGGACGATGTGATGGCAGACGACCGCACACTTGCATACGCCGAAGCGCTCTTCGGCGTCGCCCGCGCCGAGGGCACCCTCGGCGAGGTCGAGGACGAGCTGTTCCGCTTCTCGCAGACCCTGCAGGGGTCTGACGATCTGCGCGACGCGCTCACCGACCCGAGCATCCCGGCGAGCCGGCGTCAGCAGATCGTCGAAGACCTGCTGGGCGGCCGAGCCTCGTCGACGACCGTGGCCCTGGTGTCGATGGTCGTCGGCACCGGCCGCGCCAGGCAGCTGCCGGACATCATCCGGCAGCTCGTCGAGATGAGCGCGGCCGAGGCCAACAAGGAGGTCGCCGAGGTGCGCTCGGCGGTCGCCCTGAACGACGACCAGCTCAAGCGCCTGGCCGAGGCCCTGGGCCAGGCCACCGGCAAGCAGGTCGAGGTCAAGGTCGTGGTCGACCCGTCGGTGATGGGCGGCATCGTCGCCCAGGTCGGGGACACCGTCATCGACGGGACGGTGCGCACCCGGCTCGACCAGTTGAAGAACGCTCTCTAGGACGATCCGGCACAACTCATGAGGACACGACGATGGCAGAGCTGACCATCAACACCGCCGACATCGCCTCGGCGCTCCGCAAGAACCTCGAAGACTTCAAGCCCGGCGTCGAGACCGCGCAGGTCGGCCGGGTGACCGAGGTCGGCGACGGCATCGCCACGGTGGGCGGGCTTCCCGACGCCGCGGTGAACGAGCTGCTCGAGTTCGAGAGCGGCGACGTCGGCCTGGCGCTGAACCTCGACGAAGAGTCGATCGGCGCCGTGGTCCTGGGCGAGGCCGCGGCCGTCAAGGAGGGCCAGGCGGTCAAGGCGACCGGCCGCATCCTGTCGGTGCCGGTCGGCGACGGCCTGCTCGGCCGCGTGGTCGACGGCCTGGGCAACCCCATCGACGGCGGCGGGGCGCTGACCGGGGTGCAGGAACGCCGCATGGAGATCCAGGCGCCCGGCATCATGGGCCGCCAGCCAGTGCACGAGCCGCTGCAGACCGGCATCAAGGCCATCGATGCCATGACGCCGGTCGGGCGGGGCCAGCGCGAGCTGATCATCGGCGACCGCAAGACCGGCAAGACCACCATCGCGGTCGACACGATCATCAACCAGCGCGGCCTCGGCGTGAAGTGCATCTACGTGGCGATCGGTCAGAAGGAGTCCACGGTGGCCAACACCGTGAAGACCCTCCAGGACCACGGTGCCACGGACTACACGGTCGTCGTCGTCGCCGGTGCGTCCGACCCGGCGCCGTTCAAGTACCTGGCGCCCTACGCCGGCTGCGCCATGGGCCAGCACTGGATGGAGACCGGCGAGCACGCCCTCGTCGTCTACGACGACCTGTCGAAGCAGGCCGAGGCCTACCGCCAGATCTCGCTGCTGCTGCGCCGCCCGCCGGGCCGCGAGGCCTACCCCGGCGACGTGTTCTACCTGCACAGCCGCCTGCTCGAGCGGGCCGCCAAGCTGTCCGACGCCAACGGCGGCGGCTCGCTGACGGCGCTGCCGGTCATCGAGACCAAGGCCGGCGACATCTCGGCCTACATCCCCACCAACGTGATCTCGATCACCGACGGCCAGATCTACCTGCAGGACGACCTGTTCAAGTCGGGTGTGCGCCCCGCCTTCGACACCGGCCAGTCGGTGTCCCGCGTGGGTGGCGCCGCCCAGATCAAGGCCATGAAGACGGCGGTGGGCACGCTCAAGGGCGACCTGTCGCAGTTCCGTGAGCTCGAGTCGTTCGCCGCCTTCGGCTCGGAGCTCGACAAGGTGTCGCAGGCCCAGCTCGACCGCGGCTACCGCCTGGTCGAGCTGCTCAAGCAGCCGCTCAACAGCCCGCTGCCGGTCGAAGAGCAGGTGGTGTCGCTGTACGCGGGCACCAACGGCTACCTCGACCCGGTGCCGGTGGAGGAGGTGCGCCGCTACGAGACCGAGCTGCTCGAGTGGTTCCGCAACCGCCACGCCCACTTCCTCGACGGCATCCGCACCACGGGCAGCATCGAGGATGTCGAGGCCTTCGCCGGGGCCATCAAGGCCTTCGGCGAGCAGTTCTCGTGGGAGCAAGCAGCCGACGAGGCCGCCGCCCGATCGGCCGAGGCCGAGGCCGACGCCGAGTCCGACGCCGAGGCCGGCCTTCCCGCCGACGCCGAGGCGCCGGCCGACGCCCCCAGCGGCAGCCAGGAGTAGCCCATGCCCGGCGGCAAGGAACGTGCGCTGCGCCGGCAGATCAAGTCGGTCCAGTCGACGAAGAAGATCACCAAGGCGATGGAGCTCATCGCCGCCAGCCGCATCGTCAAGGCCCAGCAGCGGGTGGCCGCCGCTCGCCCCTACAGCGAGCGCATCACCCAGGTCATCCGCAACCTGGCCGCGGCCGGCGCCGGCGGGGGCTCGCCCCTGCTCGCCGAGCGCGACGAGGTGCGCACGGTCGCCTACGTGGTCATCGCCGCCGACCGCGGCCTGGCAGGCGCCTACAACAGCTCGGTCATCCGGGCGGCCGAGCGCTCGATGCAGCGCCAGCGGGCCGAGGGTCGCGAGACCCGGCTCATCACCGTGGGCAAGAAGGCCCAGTCGTACTTCCGCTTCCGCGGCTGGGACATCGACCAGAGCTACCTGGGCATGTCCGACACGCCCACCTACGAGGACGCCCGCCTCGTCGCCGACTACGTGACCACCCGCTTCGAGCGGGGCGAGTACGACCTGGTCGAGCTCGCGTACACGCAGTTCCTGTCGGCCACCTCGCAGAAGGTCGCCATCCGCCGGTTCGTGCCGCTCGACGCCTCGATGCTCGAGCAGGCGGGCGACGGTCCTCCGGCCGACTACGAGTTCGAGCCCGGCCCGCAGGAGATCCTCGACCGGCTGCTGCCCCGGTACGCCGAGGCCCGGCTCTACGCCGCGCTGCTCGAGGGCGCGGCGTCGTTCTTCGCCGCCCAGCAGCGGGCCATGAAGTCGGCCACCGACAACGCCGAAGACCTGCTGACCAAGTACAGCCGGGCCATGAACCGGGCCCGGCAGGACGCCATCACCACCGAGATCATGGAGATCGTGGGTGGGGCCGAGGCCATGCGCACCGCCAAGGCCGACGGCAGCGACCTGCTCGTGGACCACGCACTCATGTCGGCCGATGTGCTCACCGACATGCTCAACCGCACACGCTCATAAGAGGAGCAACCGGAAATGACCGTCACCGACACCAGCACCGACACCGCGGCGGCACTCAAGGACGGCCGCGTCGTCGCCATCGCCGGCCCGGTCGTCGACGTCGAGTTCCCGGCCGACGCCGTGCCCGCCATCAACACCGCCCTCGAGATGACCATCACGGTCGACGGTGACAGCATCGCCGTGCGGGCCGAGGTCGCCCAGCAGATCGGCGACTCGCGGGTGCGGGCCATCTGCCTCAAGCCCACCGACGGCCTCACGCGGGGCACCACGGTGCGCAACCTGGGCCGCGGCCTCACCATGCCGGTGGGCGACGGCGTGCTCGGCCACGTGGTCAACGTGATCGGCGAGCCGCTCGACGTGCCGGAGCTCGACGAGTCGCAGATCGACGACCATTGGGACATCCACCGCCCAGCCCCCGCCTTCGACACCCTCGAGCCCACGAAGGAGGTGTTCGAGACCGGCATCAAGGTCATCGACCTCCTCACGCCGTACCTGCAGGGCGGCAAGATCGGCCTGTTCGGGGGCGCCGGCGTGGGCAAGACGGTGCTCATCCAGGAGATGATCCGACGTGTGGCCGAGCAGTTCGGCGGCGTGTCGGTGTTCGCCGGGGTGGGCGAGCGCACCCGCGAGGGCACCGACCTCTTCCTCGAGATGCAGGAGACGGGCGTCCTCGAGAAGGCGGCGCTCGTGTTCGGCCAGATGGACGAGCCGCCCGGCGTGCGCCTCCGGGTCGCCCTGTCGGCGCTGACGATCGCCGAGTACTTCCGCGACGTCAAGGGCCAGGACGTGCTGCTGTTCGTCGACAACATCTTCCGCTTCGTGCAGGCGGGCTCCGAGGTGTCGACGCTGCTCGGCCGCATGCCCTCGGCCGTGGGCTACCAGCCCACCCTGGCCGACGAGATGGGCGTGCTCCAGGAGCGCATCACCTCGACCCGGGGCCGGTCGATCACCTCGCTGCAGGCCGTGTACGTGCCCGCCGACGACTACACCGACCCGGCGCCGTTCACCACGTTCACCCACCTCGACGCCACCACCGAGCTGTCCCGCGACATCGCCGCGCTCGGCATCTACCCGGCGGTCGACCCGCTGGCGTCGACGTCGACCATCCTCCAGCCCGACGTGGTCGGCGAGCGGCACTACGCCGTGGCCCGCCGGGTGCAGGAGATCCTGCAGCGCTACAAGGAGCTGCAGGACATCATCGCCATCCTCGGCCTCGACGAGCTGTCGGAGGAAGACAAGGTCACCGTGTCGCGGGCCCGCAAGATCCAGCGGTTCCTGTCGCAGCCGATGTTCGTGGCCCAGACCTTCACCGGCCTCGAGGGCATCTTCACCCCGGTCGACGAGACGGTGGCGTCGTTCGAGGCCCTCGTCAACGGCGAGCTCGACGACCTGCCCGAGCAGGCGTTCCTCAACGTCGGCGGTGCCGACGACGTGCGCCGCAAGGCCGAGCAGCTCCGGGCCACGGCAGGGGAGTAGGCACCGTGCCCCTCCAGGTCGAGCTGGTCTCGCCCGAGCGCATCCTCTTCTCCGGCGAGGCCGACATGGTCATCGCCCGCACGGTGGGCGGGGGCGACATCGCGTTCCTGCCCGGGCACGCCCCGTTCGTGGGCGCTCTCGAGATCGCCACCGTCACCGTCCGCTCCGGCGGCCACGACGAGCTGGTGGCCGTGCACGGCGGGTTCGTCGAGGTGTCCAACGACACCGTGACCATCCTGTCCGACGTGGCCGAGCTGGCCAGCCAGATCGACGTCGAGCGGGCGCGGGTGGCCAGGGACAAGGCCGAGCAGCGCGTCCGCGGCAACCACGACGCCGAGGCCGAGGGCGCCGCCCGCCGGGCCCACGTGCGCCTCGCCGCCGTCGGGGGCTGACACCGGGCCGCCCGGGCCACGGCCTCGCCTATCGGCTCGGCCTCTAACGTCGGCTCATGCCCCGCCGCCGCCTCGGAGTCGCGCTCCTGCTGCCCCAGCCCGTCGCCACCGAGGTCGACGGGCTGCGCCGGGCGCTGGGCGACGGGGCGCTGGGGCGCATCCCCGCCCACCTGACCGTGGTGCCGCCGGTCAACGTGGCCTCGGACGCGCTGCCCGAGGCGCTCGACATGCTGCGGGAGGCGGCCAAGGCGACGCGCCCGCTCAACCTGCGGCTCGGCCCCGCCGCCACGTTCGATCCGGTGACGCCGGTCGTGTACCTGGCGGTGAGCGGTGATGTCGAGTCGCTGCACGCCCTGCGGGACCGGGTGTTCGTCCCTCCCCTCGAACGGCCGCTCACCCACGCGTTCGTGCCACATGTGACCGTGGCGGACGACATGGACCCCGCCCGCATCCCGGGGGCCGTGGCCGCGCTGGCGGACTACGTGGCCGACGTGAACGTCGACGCCGTCCACCTGCTCGAGGAGGGCCGGGGGCGCATCTGGCGCCCGATCGCCGAGGCGCCGTTCACCCGGCGCTGGCTGCCCGGCTGAGCGACTGGACCACGCCCGCCCCGGGTACCGTCCGGTCATGGCCCCGGAACAGGCGAAGCACGACGCGGTGACCCAGGCGACCGTCGAGACCGAACGGGTGATGCGCCCGCAGGAGGTGCCGGTCAACGTGTTCGAGGCGACCGACGCCCTCGTCGTCGTGGCGCCTCTGCCGGCGGTGCAGCCCGACGACGTGGCCATCGACCTGTGGCCGGGCCGGCTGCGCATCACGGCGTCGCTGCGGTCGGCCGCGCCGCGCGACTACCTGGTCCACGAGTGGGACTACGGCGGCTACGAGCGCGAGCTCGACCTGCCCGACGGCTGGGGCGGAGCCGTCGAGGCCAGCCTGGCCAACGGCCAGCTCGCCGTGCGGGTGCTGCCGGGCTCGGTCACCGAGCGCACGACGGTGCGCCTGGGGTAGCGCCGGTTGGCCGAACTTGCGGCCGATCTGGTGGCAGGGCGACCGTGTGCGCCGCACGTTCGGTCGCAGGAACGGCTGCGGCCCACGGCTCGCCGCCGGCCGGTCGGCGACCCCGGTCTACGCTCGCTCGCCATGACCGCCGCCGCTGCCGATCGCCGCCGCTGCCGACCGCCGCGACTGCCGGTGCCGTCGCTGCCGACGCACCGACGTCACCGACGTGGTCGACCGCACTCGTGACCGGCGCGTCGTCGGGCATCGGTCGCGAGATGGCCCGACGTCTGGCGGCCGAGGGGACCGATCTGGTCGTCGTGGCCCGGGACCGGGAGCGCCTCGACGCGCTGGCGGCCGAGCTGACCGGCGCCCACCCGAGCGTGTCCGTCGAGGTGCAGGTGGCCGACCTGGCCGACGCCGCGCAGCTCGCGGCGGTCGAGGGGCGGGTCGCCGACCCGGAACGGCCGGTCGATCTCGTCGTCAACAACGCCGGGTTCGCCACGTACGGGCCGCTCGTCGACGCCGACATCGACACGGAGGAGCGCGAGATCGCCGTCAACGTGGTCGCCTTGGTGCGGCTCACCCACGCGGCGTTGCGAGCGATGACCGCCCGCGGTCGGGGTGCGGTGATGAACATCTCGTCGGTCGCGGGACTGCAGGCCACGCCCGGCAACGCCACCTACGGCGCCACCAAGGCGTTCGTCGCCAGCTTCGGCGAGGCGGTGTCCGGCGAGCTGGGGGGCAGCGGCGTGAGCCTCACGACCGTGGTGCCGGGTTTCACCCGCACCGAATTCGCAGAGCGCGCCGGCATCGCGGGACGCGAGATCCCCGGACCGGCGTGGATGTCTGCCGCCGACGTCGCCGCCCAGGCGCTCGACGCCACCCGGGCGGGCAGGGCGTGGTTCGTCCCCGGCGCGCTCAACAAGGTGCTGACCGCGGTGGCGGGCCCGGTGCCTCGTGGGCTCAAGCGCCGCCTGGCCGCCCGGGTCGCCCGCCGGATGTGACTGACCCACACCCAAAGTGGGGGTGTGTCAGGCGAAGTCGATGGCCGAGAAGTCGGCCAGCTTCGACAGCTGGTGCTGGGCGTTGATGAGGCGCACGGTGCCGGACTTGGACCGCATGACCAGCGACTGGGTCGAGGCGCCGCGCCGCGAGAAGTGCACGCCCTTGAGCAGCTCGCCGTCGGTGATGCCGGTGGCGGCGAAGAAGCAGTTGTCGCCCCGCACGAGGTCGTCGGTGCCGAGCACCTGGGTGAGGTCGTAGCCGGCCTCGACGGCGGCCTGGCGCTCGGTGTCGTCGCGGGGCCACAGGCGGCCCTGCAGCTCGCCGCCCATGCACTTGAGGGCGGCGGCCGTGATGACGCCCTCGGGCGTGCCGCCGATGCCGAGCAGGATGTCGGCACCCGACTCGGTCCAGGCGGTCGAGATGGCGCCGGCCACGTCGCCGTCGGGGATGAGGCGGATGCGGGCGCCCGTGGAGCGCACCTCGGTGATCAGGTCGTCGTGGCGGGGACGGTCGAGGATGACGGCGGTGATGTCGCGGGGGCTGGTGCCCTTGGCCTTGGCCAGCGCCTCGATGTTGTCGGCCGCGGAGCGGGCGATGTCGACCACCCCGACCCCGTCGGGCCCGACGGCGATCTTCTCCATGTACACGAGCGGCCCCGGGTCGTACATGGTGCCCCGCTCGGACACGGCGATGACGGCGATGGCGTTGCCGCGACCCAGCGCGGTGAGGGTGGTGCCGTCGATCGGGATCGACTGCGATGTCGGTGAGCGTGGGGCTGCCGTCGCCGATCTGCTCGCCGTTGAAGAGCATGGGCGCCTCGTCCTTCTCGCCCTCGCCGATGACGACGATGCCGTCCATCGGGACGCTGTCGAGGACGATGCGCATGGCGTCGACGGCGGCGCCGTCGGCCCCGATCTTGTCGCCCCGGCCCATCCACCGGGAGGCGGCCAGCGCGGCGGCTTCAGTGACGCGGACGAGCTCCATGGCCAGGTTGCGGTCAGGTCGCTGCTTCTCGGTCATGCGGGGAAGATACTCGGCCTGATTAGATGGGCCCGTGGGCCAGCTCTCGGATCCGTATCAGCAGGGTGAGGACGACGAGCTGGGCATCACCATCTCCGGGCTGCCTGGAGAGCTGCACGACCCGGACCCGCAGGTCAACGGGGCCGACGGAACGCCCGACTCCCCGACCGACGCGACGCCCGCGGACGCGACGCCCGCCGATGCGACGCCCGCCGATGCGGTTCCGGCAGACGCGACGCCTGCCGGCGCCGACGCGGGTGCGCCCGGCGACGAGGCGGGCGGCGAGGGCGTCGACTACGACCTGGTCGACTGGAGCGAGATCGAGCGGCAGGCCGTCACCGACCGGCTGCGCGAGGCCGGCATCCCCCACGGCTGGGAGGGCACCTCGCTGCAGATCGCCGCGGTCGACGAGGCCGCGGTGGAGAACATCCTCGACATCGTCGAGGGCGACGCCGACCAGCCCCTCGACGGCGACCGCGACCAGGTGGCCTACGACCTTTCCGAGTGGGAGGACGACCAGGTCACCATGCTCGCCAGCGAGCTGCGCCAGGCCGGCATCGCCTACGGCTGGGACGCCGACGAGCTGTACGTGTACAGCGACGACGAGCAGGCGGTCGACGAGCTGTTCGACCGCGTCGCCCATCCCCACGAGCTGGCGGCCGAGGACGACGACGACTCCGGCGGCGGCGAGCTGCTCGGCGAGATCTTCGTCGCCGCGGACCGCCTGCAGCACGACGGCGAGGACCACGAGGGCACGTTGACCCTGCTCGACATGGACCGGGCCATCGATGCCGACGAGCCGCCATACGGCCTGGGCAAACCCGAGTGGTCGCACCTGTGCGACCGCGTCTCGGCGCTGGGCACGCTGCTGCAGGCCGACACGGTCGACCAGGACGCGGTGATGGAGTCGGCCCGCGACCTGCGCACGGCTCTGCGGCCCTACGTCTGACCACGCGTGCGGCCGCGGCGGGTCTCGGCCGGTCTCGGCGCCCCACGCACCGCCAGTAGGCTGCGCACGTGATTCTCGCCGAGCTGGAGGTCTTCCACTCGCGGGCCATCGCGCCGACCCGCCGGGTCGCGGTCGGCGACCGTGACCTGCCGGTCACGCCGGCCCCCGGGTTCGGCGGCATCCTGCTGGGCGGCATCGTCGCCGCCCACGTGCCGGTGCTCGACCCCGACCTGTTCGACGACCTCGACCGGCTCACCCGCCAGCTCGAGGCCGGCTACCGCATCCCCCAGCCCCGCCTGCGCCACCGCCTGCAGACCGACCGGGTGGGGCTGCAGCGCAGCGTGCACCGGCTGACGGGCCACGGCGAGGAGCTGGCGTTCGAGATCGATGGCAAGGGTGCGCCCGCGCACCACATACTGGCGGCGGTGTACGCGGCCGGCGAGCTGCCGATCGGCGCGCGCAGCCGGGTCATGGAGGCCATCCGCAAGGCCATGCGGTGGACGGGCGCCATCGACGGGTCGCTGGTCGCCCACCTGTCCGGCCTGGCCCGGCACCACGAGTGGTCCGTCGACGCACACCGCGATCCCGTCGGATGGGCGCTGAGCGTGCTCGAGCTGGCCGCGGCGCGCGAGCGCCCGGGGCGGCGGGCCATCCAGCGCCAGTTCCGCGACCTGGTGCGCGCCGCCCACCCCGACCACGGCGGCGACCGGGTCGAGGCCGCCGGCCGGCTGTCCGAGCTCAGCGAAGCCCGACGCATCCTGCTGGCCGGATGACGGTGCCTCCTGCGGTCGGCGGGCTGCTGCTGTTCCCGGGGGCAGGCACCGGCCGCGACCACCCGTCCCTCGTGGCCATCGAGCGGGCCGTGACGCACGCGCCGGGACCGTCGGGTCAGCCGTTGCCGGTCGTGCGGGCCGACTTCCCCTACCGGCGCGAGGGCCGCAAGGCGCCGGATCGCGCCCCGAAGCTCGTCGCCTGCGTCCGCGACGAGGCCGCCGCCCTGGCGAAGTCGACGGGCATCGACCCCGAGGCCGTGGCGCTCGGCGGGCGGTCGATGGGGGGCCGCATGTGCTCGATGGCGGTGGCCGAGGGGCTGCCCGCCGCTGCCCTGGTGCTCATCGCCTACCCGCTGCACCCGCCCGGCAGGCCCGACAAGTTGCGGGTCGAGCACCTGCCGGCCATCGACGTGCCGTGCCTGTTCGTCTCGGGCACCCGCGACCCGTTCGGCACGCCCGACGAGCTCGAGGCCCACACGGCGACCATCGCCGGGCCCGTCACCCACGTGTGGGTCGACGGCGGGCGCCACGAGCTCAAGGGCGCCGACGAGCACGTGGCCCAGACGGTGCGCGACTGGCTGAAATCGCTCTGAGCCGGCGCCGTCGACGGGCGAGGATGGGCCGTCATGTCCAGCATCGTCGTGTCGGAGCTCGAGTTCGCGCACCCGGGCGGTGAGCCGCTGTTCTTCGACGTCGGCTTCACCATCGGCCCGGGCGAGCACGCCGCCGTGGTGGGCAGCAACGGTGCCGGCAAGAGCACCCTGCTGCGGGTGCTGGCCGGGGAGCTGCCCGCCGACGCGGGCACGTGGGCACTGGGCGGCGCCGCGCTGTACATGCCCCAGGACGTGGGCCTGGTGGCGCCGGGGTCCAGCGTGCGCGAGATGCTCGTCGCCGCCGCGCCTCGCGACCTGCGGGCGGCCGGCACCCGCCTGCTCGCCGGCGAGCATGCCGTGGCGGCGGGCGACGACGGCGCAGGGATGGTGCTGGCGTCGGCGATCGCCGACTGGGGTGACCTCGGTGGCTACGAGCTGGAGCAGCGGTGGGATGCGGCCGCCCACCAGATCGTGCGGTCGAGCATCGGCGACCTGGGCGAGCGCCGCGCATCGGCGCTGTCGGGCGGCGAACGCAAGCAGCTCGTGCTGGCCGTCCTGCTCGGCTCCGACGCCGACATCCTGCTGCTCGACGAGCCCGACAACTACCTCGACATCCCGGCCCGGGCCTGGCTGGAGCGCGAGCTGAACGCGTGCCGCAAGACCGTGCTGATGGTCAGCCACGACCGCACGATGCTGGCCAACGTCACGTCCAAGATCGTGACGCTCGAGGGCTCGGGTTGCTGGGTGCACGGCGGCTCGTACGCCACGCACGCCCAAGCCCGCGAGCGGCGCCAGGAGACGCTGGGCGACGACCTCAAACGGTGGCACGACGAGGAGAGGCGCCTGTTCCGCCACCTCAAGATCATGAAGCAGCGGGCCGCGCTCAACTACAAGAACGCATCCAAGGCCAACGCCGCCGAGACCCGTTGGAAGCGGTTCGTGGCTGCGGGCCCGCCACCGCCGCCGGCGCCGGCGCAGCGCCTGAACGTCCGGCTCCGGGGCGCCGACTCGGCCCGCCGGGTGGTCCGCATGACCGACCTGGCGATCGACGGCCTGTTCGAGCCGTTCTCCGGCGACGTCTACTTCGGCGAGCGCATCGGGCTCATCGGGTCGAACGGCACGGGGAAGACGCACCTGCTCGGGGCGCTCGCCGACCCCGGCTCGACTTACCACGGCGCCATCGCGTTCGGGCCGCGGACCTCGGTCGGACGGTTCACCCAGGTGAGCGACCGGCCCGACTTCCAGGGCCGGACTCTGCTCGACATCGTGGTCGAACGGGTGGGGGAAGAGGAGCGGTCGATGAAGGCGCTGGCGCGCTACGGCCTGGTGGTCGCCGCCCGGCGCGAGTTCGAGTCGCTCTCGGGCGGGCAGAAGGCCCGCCTGGAGATCCTGTGCCTCGAGGTCGAGGGCCACAACGTGCTCCTGCTCGACGAGCCCACCGACAACCTCGACGTCGAGTCGGCGGAGGCGCTCGAGGCGGCGCTCGACCGGTTCGAGGGGACGGTGATGGCCGTCTCGCACGACCGGGCGTTCCTCGGCCGCATGACGCGGTTCCTGCTCATCGCCGACGACGGCGCGGTGTTCGAGCTGCCCGACTACGACGTGGCCCTGGCCGCGTTGTCCCGCCCCGACGACATCTACGACCTCCCGTTGGCCAAGCCGCTCTCGTGACCAGCTACTCGACGATCTCGTGTGCCGGCGAGATCGCTACTCGACGATCTCGTGTGCCGGCGAGATCGCTACTCGACGATCTCGTGTGCCGGCGAGATCGCTACTCGACGATCTCGATGGGCGTGCCGAGCGGCAGGCCGATCGTGTCGGCCAGGCGGGTGACGATGTCGCTGCCGACCGCGATCGAGCCGTAGGGGACGTCGCCGCCCAGCCCCGAGGGATCGCCGGTGCCGTGGAGCGCCACCACGCCCGAGCCGGCGGTGAAGTTGCCGAGCTGGTTGTCCGAGCCGGACAACCCGTAGGCGTAGGGGCCGTAAGGGCCCGCCGGGTCGGGCGGCTGCACCAGCTCGGTGATGAACCGCTCGTCGCCGGCGGGAGGGGCGTCGGGGCCGAAGGCGACGGGCGCGGTCAGTGCGACGATCTCGCCGGTGTACAGGGTCAACGTGTGGGCCGAGACCGAGACCTCGACGCGGAAGCGGTGGCGGCTGAGGGTCACGTCGTCGCGCGCCACCCACCCCGTGCGATCGCCCGGGCCCGACGGCAGCTCGACCTCGACCCAGTCGCCGACCTGCTGGACCACCAGGCAGACGATGGTGCCGCTCGTCTCGTCCGCGGCGGCGAGCGTGACCAGCTCGTCGGCGTCCTCTTGGGCAGAGGTGCGGACCACCAGCGAGCCCTCGGCCGCCTGGGCGACGTGGAACATCTCGCCGGCCAGCGGATCGGAGGCGTCGTCTCCGGCGTCGTCGTCGTTGGTGCCGTCGTCGCCGGACGAGGTGACGTCGTCCGGCAGGGAGAGGTCGGGCGTGTCGTCGCCCGAGCACGCCGCTCCCAGCAGTAGCAACGACGCCACCGCGACGGCGACCCCGGGCCGCGTGCGGGTCATGGCGGGCGATGCTAACCGGAGGCGAGCGGCTCGAACCCGTCGGAGCCGGGCTCGTCCCCAGCCGGTGACCGGCCGACGCCGCGCGCGCCGTCCCGCCGCCCGGCCGCGCCAGAGCCGGCCAGACCGGGTTCCCCGGGGCCGGCGTCGCCGGGACGGTCCACGGGGTTGAGGTCCTCGAGCTCGCGCCGGGCGGTCTCCGGGAAGAACGCCAGCACGATGACCGCCATCGCGAGCGGCGCCACCGCCAGCACGGCGAGGGCGCCACCGAACGAGCCCACCGCGTCGTGCAGGCGGCCGGCGGCCACCAGGCCCAGCACGCTGCCGCCCATCGCCGTCATGCTGACGATGCCGTTGGCCCTCCCGCGCAGCGATGTGGGGAACAGCTCCGGCCCGTAGACCGTGATCGTCGGCACCAGCGCGGCGGCGAAGATCCCCCCGACGAGCGCCGATGCCCACATGGCCACGCCGTCCACGGCGAACGAGAGGGCGAGGAGCGCGGTGCCCACGGTGATGCCCGTGGCGCCGACCACCCGCCGTCCCCGCGTGTCGGCGAGCCGGCCACCGACGAAGATGCCGATGCCCGCCGGCGTCGACGTGACAAGGACGAACAGCGAGATCGCCGCCGCGGTCATGCCCCGGTCGTCGCGGAGGAACTCGTTGCGGAACTGTGACTGCGGGGCCATGAACACGTTGAGCAGGAACGACGTCCCGGCCACGAGCAGCAGCCGGCTGTAGTGGCCCGTGAGTGCCACCGTGCGGTGTGGGCGCTCGTAGCGCCGGCTCTCCGGGATCATCCGGCCGAAGTGGGCGACGATCGGCACGAACACCAGCGGGAACAGGTACAGCAGGCGCCAGGTCCGCAGGCCGATGTCGGCCACGGGCAGCAGCCAGAGCGCCATCCCCGCCCCCAGGGCACCGGTCATCGCCAGCAGGCTCAGCGCGTAGGCCCGGGCGCCGGCGGGCATCTCCTCGGCGGCGATGATGGCGAGCACGATGGCCGACGCCGCCCAGGCGCCCCGGTTGAGCGACTGGGTGAGCGTCAGCGTCGCCAGGTTGGGGGCGAAGGCCCCCAGCACCGTCGAGGCGATGCAGCCCAGCAGCGACAGGCAGAGGATCAGCCGGCGGCCCCGCCGGTCGGCCAGCATGCCCAGGCCCACGGCGAGGACCCCGCCGACGCGCACCGCCGCGAACGCGTCCCCCTGGGCCGCCGTGCTGGCGCCGAACTCGTCGGCGGCGAAGGTCATGGTCTGGGTCAGCAGCGTGCCGGTGTACCCGACGATCAGTGACAGGGTGGCCAGCAAGCCGAGCACGGTCGCGCCGCGGGCGTCGGGCCGCTGGGGCGGGAACCACCACGGCAGCTTGCCGTCGGGCCGGGGCCGCCGTAGGGCGGCGCGGAACGGCCAGTTCATCAGGAAGGGCCACGTCCCCGGCGGCAGGCGGTAGTCGAACGCCTCGGTGACGGCCACGGCCCCGTCGCCGTCGCCGTGCCCGCGGTCGCCCTCGCGTTCGCCGTCGTGTCCGCCGGCGCTGCCTCGTGCGGCACCGCCGGTCGGGGCGATCGCCACGGTGCGCTCGTAGTGGGCGAAGGGCCCGTGGTCGAGCACGAACCGCGCCCGGGTGCGATCGCTGTCACCGTCGCCGTCCTCCGCGGCGCGTTCCGCGACGATGTCGTGGCGGGGGGCGAGCAGGCGCTCAGCCTCGGCGGGTTCGACGGTGCGGGTGACGGTGAGCTGAGGCACCCGGCCTACCGCGCCGCCGGGCCGTCCGGGTGCCGATCGGGTGGGCCCGGACGGTCGTCGCCGTCGTCGCGGCGGCGCTGGCCGTCGATGGTGTCGGCCCGGCGGTTGGCGACCACCAGCAGGACGGCGAAGATGGCGATGGGCACCAGCACCATCAGCATCTCGTCCCAACCGCCCTGGTGGGCGAGCAACACGGCCGTCACGGCGTTCAGGTTCCCAGATGCGTGCACCGATCGCTACTCCACCGCGGGCCGAACCGGCGTGTCGTTGCCGTATGCCGCCTGGCCCCGGGGGCGGCCCGTCATTCGAGATCGGCCGACAGGACGGCGACCGCAACGGCGGTGGCGACCGCCAAGGTGACGCCCACCACCCACAGCACGCGCAGGGCGGTCCTGGCCTCGGGCGCCGACCTGCCGACCGGCTGCACGGTGCGTACCGCGACCACGACGCCCCAGGTCGCACCGCCGACCGCGGCGACGAGCTGCACGGCCCCGATGGCGCCGACCGACAACGGGCTGTAGTCGACGGTGCGCAGCGCGGTGCCGAACAGGTCCCAGCCGCGGCCGAACGGATCCGAGACGAGCGCGAGCGTGAACTGCCCGTCGACCAGCATCAGCGTGATCCCGTGGGCGAGGAACGCCCCCGCGGTGGCGCACAGCCAGGCGAGGGCCACCGCCCGCTCGATCCGCCAGCTCACGGTCACGGCAGGCCGAGGCTTCGCCGTGCGCGGGCGGTCCGCGGCGCGCACCGTCCCTGCGACGACGATCCACGCCAGCACCACCGCCGCCAGCAGGCAGCCCGTCGCCCGGCCGGTGCGGGCCCACCCGCTGCTGTGGCCGGCGATCTCGACCCACGCCCGGGTGCCGCTGAACAGGTCGAACACCACCGCGCCGAGCCACACGGCCACGAGCGCCACCAGGCCGCGGTCGGACCGGCGCGAGTCGTCTCGCGCACCGCCGTCATCGCGGCCGAGCGCAGCGCGCCGTGCCCGAGCCAGGGCCGACGACAGGGCCCCGAACCCCTCGCCGAGGCCGAGCCAACTGCGTCCCCACACCACCGCACCGGTCACCGCCGCTGCCGTGTACCCGACGAGCAACCAGCCGAGCGACCGGGGAGAGCGGGCGTCGTGGTACGCCAGCTCCCACCACGCGAACGCGGCCAGGAAGAGCGGGGCCGTCCACGTGGGCGCGCCGTCAGCCCCGGGGTGCGAGCGGGCCGCGGGGCACGAGCCGCGCCAGCGTGCCGAACGGGTCGAGCCACCCCATGACGTCGCCGGCCACGACGCAGGCCAGCGGCAGGCCCACCCACCACACGGCGAGCACCGCGCTGGGCGCGAGGTTGGCGGCCGAGGCGTCCGGACCGACGAACGCGGCCGCCGCGACGGTCCCCAGGGTCACGACGCCGGCGACCCGTCCCACGACGCGGCCATCCGCCCGCCAGCCGCCGGGCCGGGGCTCGGCCGCGGCGTCCGGTTCCTCGCTGGCGCTGGCGTCAGCCTCGTCGCCGTCGCCGTCGCCGTCGCCGTCGGTGTCGGCGCTGGTGAGGGTGCTCGCGTTGGCGCCGCCACCGTTGGGCTCGGCGCCGGCCGCGGCGACCACCACACGGCCCCGCAGCGTGACCGTCACCAGCAGCACCAGCGCGGTCGCCCCGTAGGCCAGCAGCCAGGGGGGTGCGTCGAGGGTGGCCGCCCCGCCGGCGTGGGCGAGCATCCCGGCGAGACTAGAGCGCCTGCCGGGCTGGCGCCGGAACACATCGAGGACCCCAGGTGTTGCCTGGTGTGCGCCGGTTTTGCCAGCATCAGGCGCGCAGAGACACGAGGAGACCAGGTGGTCGATACCGACAAGGTGAGCGAGGTCATCGAGGCGATCCGCCCGGCCATCCAGGCCGACGGCGGCGACATCTTCCTGCGCGGCGTCGACGTCGACACGGGTGTCGTCAGGTCGAGCTGGTGGGCGCCTGCGTATCTGCCCGGCGTCCACCGTCACCCTCAAGGCCGGCATCGAGCGCATCCTCAAGGACCGCGTGGACGGCGTCACCGAGGTCGTCAACGTCGGGCGCCCCCGACCGAGACCCCCGTCTCGCCTCTGACCGCCCCGGCAGTAGCGTTCGCGGCGTGTCCCGCCCCGCGCCCGCCGACCTGCTCGAGGCGGCACGCAGCGGCGATCGGTCGGCACTCGCCCGGCTGCTGTCGCTCGTCGAGCGCGGCGGCGACGACGCCCGGTCGGTGGGCCGCGCCACCCACGGCCTCGGCGGTGCCGCCTACACCGTCGGCATCACCGGCGCCCCGGGGGCGGGCAAGTCGACGCTCACCAGCGCCGCTCGTCGACCGTGGTGCCGGGCCGCGGACGAGCGGGTGGCCGTGCTCGCCATCGACCCGTCGTCGCCGTTCACCGGCGGCGCCATCCTCGGCGACCGGGTCCGCATGTGCGACCACGCCGCTCGACGACGGCGTGTTCATCCGCTCGATGGCCACCCGCGGCCACCTCGGCGGCCTGGCCGCTGGCCACCCCCGAGGCCGTGCGGGTGCTCGACGCCGCCGGCTGCCCGTGGGTGCTCGCTCGAGACCGTCGGGCGTCGGCCAGGTCGAGGTCGAGGTCGCCGGGCCGGCCGACACCACGGTCGTGGTGGTCAACCCGGGCTGGGGCGACGCCGTGCAGGCCAACAAGGCCGGGCTCCTCGAGATCGCCGACGTGTTCGTGATCAACAAGGCCGACCGCCCCGGCGCCGACGAGACCGCGCCGCGACCTCGAGCGCATGCTCGACCTGGCGCCGCCGGGCGACGGCTGGCGGCCGCCGGTCGTGCGCGACCACGGCCACGACGGGCGAGGGCGTCGCCGAGCTGTGGGCAGGCGGTCGGCCGAGCACCGGTCGCACCTCGGTCGCAGCGGCGAGCTCGACGACCGCCGCCGCCGGCGCGCCGCCGAGGAGCTGCGCCCGCCTCGTGGCGCCCGCCTGCTCGAGCGGGCCCGGTCCATGACCGCCAGCGCCGCGGGCCGCCGAGCTGGCCGCCGCCGTGGCCGGCGACCTCGACCCCTGGACCGCCGCCGACGACCTGCTCGGCGGCGGCTGATCCGGCGGACGGCGGCTACGGCGGGCGATCCGGGCGAGCCGGAGTCGAGGGCCGATCGTCCGGCCATGCCCGCGGACCCGCTCGTCCACGTCGAGCGCCGCGACGACGGCGTGGCCGTCGTCCGCCTCGACAACCCCAAGGTCAACGCCCTGTCGACGACGCTGCTGCGGGCAGCTCGAGGCGGCGCACGGGCGCTCACCGACGACCCGCCCGGCGCCGTCGTGGTCACCGGCGGCGACCGCATCTTCGCGGCCGGGGCCGACATCTCCGAGTTCGGCGGACCGGACGACGCCCGCCGCATCGGTGCCGCGTTCCTGCAGGCGCTCAACGCGGTGGCCGACATCCCCCGCGCGACGATCGCCGCGATCTCGGGCTTCGCGCTGGGCGGCGGGTGCGAGCTGGCCCTGGCCTGCGACTTCCGCATCGCGTCGGACAAGGCGCAGCTCGGCCAGCCCGAGATCCTGCTCGGCATCATCCCCGGCGGCGGCGGCACGCAGCGGCTGGCTCGGCTGGTCGGCCCGACCCGGGCCAAGGACCTGATCTTCACCGGCCGCCAGGTGCGCGCCGACGAGGCGCTGCGCATCGGGCTGGTCGACGAGGTGGTCGCCCCCGACGACGCTGCTCGACCGCGCCTTCGCCCTGGCGGCCGCGCTGGCGGCCGGCGCGGTCGTGGCCCAGGGCCTGGCCAAGCGGGCGATCGACCGCGGCCTCGACGGCACCCGCTGTCCGGCGGCCTCGACCTCGAGCAGGAGCTGTTCGCCGAGGTGTTCGTCACCGAGGACGCCGCGCATCGGCGTCGCCTCGTTCCTCGAGCACGGCCCCGGCAAGGCGACCTTCACGGGCCGCTGAGCCGCACGGCCTGCCTCCTCGAATCCTGCCGCGGGATCCGGGGTTGCGACCCCCGATCTCGCGGCAGGATTTTCGATGAGCTTCTACGCCCAGGCGACCAGGCCGAGCTCGACGGGGCTGACGAGGTCGGGGTGGCGGGGGACGATGCGGACCGTGAAGCCGTAGCGGCCGGCGTGCTCGGTCCGAGCGAGCCGGTGTAGCGGACGTGGCCGTCGTCGGCGGCGCCGTCGGGCGCCATGGACACGGTGGAGCGTGACGTCAGCTCGTCGGCCTGGCCCACCGGGCCGTGGAGGAGCTGCACCTCGACGTCGTCGGCCGACAGCGCGCCCAGCGCCACGACCGCCTCGACCGGGCGCGCGCCGCCCAGGTCGGCGGCGGACAGGTCGCCGTCGACCCGGTCGACGTGCACCCCGGCCAGGCGTCGCGCACCCGCGCCTTCCACTCCGCCAGCTCGCGGGCGCGGGCCAGCCCGTCGGCGGCCAGCGCGTCGGCCCGGGCCGCGGTGGGCTCGTAGAGCTGCTCGACGTAGTCGCGCACCATGCGCGCCGCCGTGACCTGGCGGGCCGAGCGACGCCAGCGACTGTGCTTGCACCCTGCTGGACCCAGCGCCGGGGCACCGGGCCGCCGAGCGCTCGTAGAACAGCGGGACGACCTGGCGCTCGAGCAGCTCGAACAGGGCTCCGGCCTCGACCTCGTCGCGGCGCTCGAGGTCCTCGACGTGCTCGGCCGAGCGAGATGGCCCAGCCGTTCTCGCCGTCGAACATCTCGTCCCACCAGCCGTCGAGGATCGACAGGTTGAGGCCGCCGTTGAGGGCCGCCTTCATGCCGCGAGGTGCCGCACGCCTCCTGCGGACGCCGGGGGTTGTTCAGCCAGACGTCGGCGCCCTGGTAGAGCGCGCGGGCGACGGCGATGTCGTAGTCGTCGACGAACACGAAGCGGTGGCGCACCTCGGGGTCGGCCGCGAATGCGACGATCTGGCGGATCATCTCCTTGCCCTGCTCGTCGGCCGGGTGGGCCTTGCCGGCGAACACGAGCTGCACCGGCCGGTCGGGCGACAGCAGCAGCGCCCGCAGCCGGTCGGGCTGCGACAGCAGCAGCGTGGCCCGCTTGTAGGTGGCGAAGCGGCGGGCGAAGCCGATGGTGAGCGCGCGGGGGTCGAGCACCTCGTCGGTCCACGCCACGTCGCGAGCCGGTCAGGCCCCGCGCCAGCGGCGGCCTCGCGCAGGCGCCGGCGCACGAAGGTGACCAGGCGCTCGCGGCCCTGCTCGCGGGCCCGCCACAGCTCGTCGTCGGGGGCGTCGGCGATGCGGGCCCAGCGCTCGGCGCCGGCCTCGTCCCACTCGGGGAGCACGTGGCGGGTGAGCAGGTCGGCCATCTCGGGCGACACCCACGTGTGCGGCGTGCACGCCGTTGGTGATCGAGGTGATCGGCATCTCGTCGGGCGCGACGTCGGGCCAGAGGTCGCTGAACATCTCGCGGCTGACCTCGCCGTGGAGCTTGGCCACGGCGTTGGACCGGCCGGCCAGGCGCAGGCCCATGACGGCCATGTTGAACCGCTCGTCGCGGTCGTCGCCGGGCCGGTGCCCGAGCGCCATCAGCTCGTCGAGCTCGATGCCGACCTCGTCGGCCCACGCGCCGAAGTAGCGCTCGATCAGCTCGCGCGGGAAGCGGTCGATGCCGGCCGGCACCGGGGTGTGGGTGGTGAAGATGCACGCCGGCGCGCACCGCCTCGATGGCCTCGCGGTAGGAGAGGCCCTGGTCGATGACGAGCTGGCGGATGCGCTCGAGCCCGAGGAACCCGGCGTGGCCCTCGTTGGTGTGGAACACC
This sequence comes from uncultured Acidimicrobiales bacterium, assembly GCA_963735395.1. GTDB lineage: Bacteria > Actinomycetota > Acidimicrobiia > Acidimicrobiales > VFJN01 > ZC4RG19. The sequence goes on from CAVTKV010000012.1 coordinate 66,685, forward strand.
TGGGCGTCGACGCCGAGGGCCTCGAGCGCCCGCACGCCGCCGATGCCGAGGAGGATCTCCTGGCGCAGCCGGTGCTCGGTGTCGCCGCCGTAGAGCCGGTCGGTGACCTGCGCGGATCTCGTCGGGGTTCTCGTCGACGTCGGCGTCGAGGAGGTACAGCGGCACCCGGCCGACGCTCGGCCCTCCACACCTGGGCGACGAGCGGCGCGCCGGCCAGGTCGACCTCGACGCGGATGCCGTCGCACGGGGTGCAGCGCCATGGCGTGGGGGTCGAGGTCGGGGTAGCGCTCCTGCTGCCAGCCGTCGGCGTCGAGGCGACTGGCGGAAGTAGCCGTGCCGGTAGAAGAGGCCGACGCCCACGAGCGGCACGCCGAGGTCGCTGGACGCCTTGAGGTGGTCGCCGGCCAGCACGCCGAGGCCGCCGGAGTACTGGGGCAGCGGCCTCGGCGATGCCGAACTCGGGCGAGAAGTAGGCGACCGGTCGCAGCGGGCTGTCGCCCTGGGCCTGGAACCAGCGGTCGCCGTCGAGGTAGCGCTGCAGCTCGTCGCGCACCTCGCCGAGGAAGCGCATGAACCCGGCGTCGTCGACCAGGGCGTCGAGCCGCTCGCGCGGCACCAGGCCGAGCAGGCGCGACCGGGTCGTGCACGCGTGGCGTCCCACGCGTCGGGGTCGACCCACCGGAACAGGTCGCGGGTCTGGTCGTCCCACGACCAGCGCAGGTTCATGGCCAGCTCTTCGAGCGCGGCGAGCTCGGCGGGCAGGGACGGCCGGACGGTGAAGCTGCGGAGGGCCTTCATCGTCCGCGCACGGTAGTGAGTGCGGGTGGTCCCCGTCGCATGCGCGACCGGATTGTCACCGAGTTTCACGCCACGTTCACCGCGGGCCCGACGGTGGTGCCCGTCGCCCCGCGACCGTCGATCCTCAGCCCGCGGCGCCGATCTCCAGCCGGTAGTCGCCGCCGGTCGGCGTGGCGGTGAGGTAGACGCCGCCGCCGACCTCGGTCACGGTGGGCTCGGTCAGCCCCTCGACGGCGACGGCCGGCGCGTCGCTGCCGGGAACCCACACGACCAGCTCGGCATCGCTCGGACCGTCGGTGGCGGCGACCCCCGACACGACCAGCTCGCCCGTGGCGGGGTCGGACCGCAGGTCGGTCAGCCCACCCGGCGCGGCCCGGGGGTAGGCCCGGCCGACGATGCGGAGGAACGCCTCGTTGGGCCCGCCGTCGCGGTCGCCGGGGCAGTCGACGAAGTTGAGCTGCACGACGCGCCCCTCGGCCACGCTGCCCGGCGTGCCCACCGTGTGCGGCTCGCCGCAGAGCTGGCGCCACTGCCACGCCGCGCCGCCCGACAGGTTGGCGTCCTGGGCGGCGGCGAAGCGGCGCAGCACGTCGAGCTTGTCGTCGCTGGTCTCGAAGACGCCGTACTCGCCGACCCAGAGCGGCCAGCCGCGCTCGGCCGCGGCGCCGGCGTCGATGTCGGCGGTCTGCTCGACGGTCAGGATCTCGGGCCCGATGGACTCGGCGTAGTTGTGAGGGGCGAACACGACGTCGCGGTCGTCGGTGAACCCGTCCGCCGGCATGGTGCCGGGCAGGGGGAACAGCACGATCGGCTCGAGGAACAGCAGGTGGGGGAACCCGCCGGCGTCGGCCTCGGCCGCCCGTATCGACGTCACCAGGTCGCCGACCAGCTCGGTGTACCTGGCCGAGGACGCGTCGTCGGGCAGCACCTTGTTGGGCTCGTTCAGCAGGTCGTACCCGGCCACCGCCGGCTCGTCCGCGAGCTCGCCGGCCACGCGGGCCACGGTGGCGACGAAGGCATCGCGGATGCCGTCGGTGTTGGCGTAGAAGTTGCGGAAGGCGGCCTGCACCGCGGGCGCGCCTTCGCGGTAGCCGACGGGGCGGCAGGTGCTCTCGCCGTCGGTGAGGGTGGCCCACTCGGGCGCCCCGTCCCAGCCGATGGCCGCCTCCGTGCCCTCGGGGCAGGTGGTGCCGGGCGGCGTCGCGATGTACTTGCCGTAGGCGTCCTGGTGGAAGTCGACGACCGTGTAGATGCCGCGGGCTGCGGCGTCGTCGATCGCCCGGCGGATGCGGTCGAGGTAGTCCCGGTCGAGCTCGCCCCGCTCGGGCTCGAGCGCCGACCACGACACGATCAGCCGCACGACCGAGAACCCGTTGGCCGCCATCGCGTCCCAGTCGTCCGCGGTGGGTGGCTGTGTCGGCGACAGGTCGGGGTCGTCCTGGTGGTAGTCGCCCAGGGCGTTGAGGTTCGCGCCCCGCAGCAGCACCTCGCGGCCCTGGTCGTCGACGATCCGAGGGCGACCGTCACGGGCCACCGACAGTCGTCCCGGTGCCGCGATGGCGTCGACGGCGGTCGAGCCGGGCTCTGTGCCCGAGCCCGACCCGCCGCCGTCGTCGCCCCTGTCGTCGGCGTCGCTGCCCTCGTCCGCGGAGCAGGCGGCGACGGCCAACATTCCGACCGCCGCCACCACCCCGATCGTCCGCAGCCAGGCCCCCATGGGCAGGGGAGGCTACGCCCGCACGGTCACTCGGTCGTGCCCGGGTCGCCCAGGGCCAGCTTGCCCGCGTATGACAGCGTGGCCTCGGGGGTGAACGGGTGGAACGTGCCGGCCCGCACGTCGCGGTAGGCACGCTCGAGCGGCGAGCGCCGGAAGTACGACTTACCGCCGAGGACGTCCATCGCCAGGTCGACCACCTCGATCGCATCGGTCACGGCCTGGCGCTTGGCGATCATCGCCATCGATGCCGTGGCCGGGTCCGCGGTGTAGTCGTCACCCATCTCGTCCATCGCGCCGAGCAGCCCCCACCACGCTCCCCGTAGCTTGGCGTCCATCAGGCCGACCTGGCGCTGCACGCGGGGCAGATCCGTGAGGGACCGCGGTCCGCGGGCGCCACCCGTGGCACCGGCGACGGCCACGTCGCGGGCGCCTGCGGCGATGCCGTAGTACGTCGCTCCGCCCACGGGGGCGAAGTGCACCAGGGCCGCCATGAGCGGCGCGCCGAACTCGCCGTACGGTCGGCGTCCCGCCACCTTGTCGGCCGGCACGACGACGTCGTCGAGCACCACGTCGTGGCTGGCCGTGCCGCGCATGCCGAGCGTGTCCCACGTCTCCTCGATGTGCACGCCGTCGGCCGCCAGCGGAACGGAGAAGTGCAGCACCTCGGCGCCCTCGCCGGGCTCGCCGAGCACCGCGCAGGTTGCCACCACGGTCGCCTCGGGCGACTGGCTGCAGAACATCTTGCGCCCGCTCACCCGGAGCGTGCCGTCGTCCTGCACCGCCGTGGTCGTGGGCCACAACCAGTCCGACCCGCCGCTGGTGGCGATCACGATGCGCTCCCCGGCCACCCGGCGCAGCACGGCCTCGGCGTCGGGGGCGCCGACGCGGTGGCGGAAGACCTGGGTCAGCGTCAGGTACTGATGCATCGCCGCGGCGAGTGCGGTGGCCCCGTCGTGGCGGGCCAGCTCGGCCTGGGCATAGCAGACCTGGCGGATCGTGGCGCCGAGCCCTCCCAGCTCCTCGGGGACCGCCAGCCCCAGGTAGCCGGTCTCGCGCATCGCCGCGTAGGCCTCGCTCACGAACGTGGCGTCGTTGTCGTGGTCGGCGGCGTGTTCGGCCGCGATCGCGCCGATCTGTGCCGCCATGCCGACGAAGCGGGCGTCGTCGGGACGTACGGGGACGGGGAACGTCCCCGTACCGGTCGTGGGGGGAATGTCGAGCGTGGTCATCTGTCCGCCTTCGGTAGCTGCTGCGACGACCGTAGATACGGCGTGGCACCGTCGATAGTTCACGAACTGAACCGGGGAGCCGTCCCGCCCGACGCCGAGGTGGGACACTGTGCCCGTGCGGACGTATGCCCAGTACTGCCCCATCGTGCGAGCGATCGAGATGCTCGGTGAGCGGTGGACCCTGCTCATCGTGCGCGAGATGCTCACCGGTGCCCGCCGGTTCAACGACCTGGCCCGGGGCCTGCCCGGGCTGTCGCGGGCGCTGTTGGCGCGGCGGCTGCGCCAGCTGCAGGCCGCCGAGCTGGTCGAACGTGCCGACGACGGTGGGTACGACCTGACGCGGGCGGGCCGCGACCTGGACTCGCTGGTGTTCGGCCTGGCCGACTGGGGTGCCCGTCACGCCTTCGGCGACCCTCGCCCGGAGGAGCTCGACCCGGAGACGCTCATCTGGTGGTTCCACGGCCGCATCGACACGGCGGAGGTTCCCCGCCGGGCCGTCGTCCAGGTCGAGGTGACGGATCACCAGCGGATCTTCTGGCTGGTCATCGAGCCTGACGACGCCTCGGTCTGCTACACCGACCCCGGCTTCGAGGTCGACGCGCTGCTGCGGTCGGACCTCGCCACCCTGTATCGGATGTGGGAGGGCGAGTTCGAGCTGCTCGACGGGGTCAAGGCGGGGACGATCGACCTGACGGGCCCCCGCTGGATCGTCGCCGGCCTCCCGCGCTGGCTGCTGCTCAGTCCGGTCGCCCCGATCGTCAAGTCGACCCGGGCGGCGCGGGCGGCCACCGCGGTCACCAGCTCGTCCGGCGGGCACTTCCCCTAGCCACATACGGAACCGGGGGCGCCAGCCCCCGTTCGTGAACCAGATCCGCCCATCTCGGGGGTGCCGGCGGAACCCGGCGGCTGGGGGGGACGTTTACCGGCGGGCGTCACTGCGTAGCCTCTAGGCGTGCTCGGACGCATCACGATCGACGACGTCCACCCCACGACACCGTCGGGCGAGTTCCCGGCCAAGGCGGTGGTGCGCGAGCAGGTCGACGTCTCGGCCGACATCTTCCGCGACGGGCACGACCTGTTGGCCGCCCGGGTGCGCTGGCGGCGGGTGGGCAGGTCCAAGTGGCGGTCGGCGCCGCTGCGGGGCGACGTCAACGACCGGTGGGAGGGTTCACTCACCCCCACCGAGGTCGGCCGGCACGAGGTGGTGATCGAGGCCTGGCGCGACCGTTTCGCCACCTGGCGGCACGACGTCGAGATCAAGGTCGCGGCCGGCGACGATGTGGAGCTCGAGCTGGAAGAGGGCGCGCGCATCCTCGAGGCGCTCGCCGCCGGGGTCGGCGCCCGCGCCCGCACGCGGGTGCTCGACGCCGTCGCCGGCCTGCGGCGCGAGTCGTGCAGCCTGCAGGTCAGGCTCAACGCCGGGCTCGACGACCGCGTGGCCGATCTGGTCGCCGGCGTGCCCGACGCCGACCTGACCACGGTGACCCGGGGCCTGTGGGTCGACCGGCCCCTGGCCGGCTTCGGCTCCTGGTACGAGCTGTTCCCCCGCAGCGAGGGCGGCTTCGTGGGGGCCACCAAGCGCCTGGCGGCCGTGGCCGACATGGGGTTCGACATCGTCTATCTGCCGCCCATCCATCCGATCGGTGCGACCGACCGCAAGGGACCGGACAACACCCTCGACCCCGGCCCCGACGACCCGGGCAGCCCGTGGGCCATCGGGTCGGCCGCCGGCGGGCACACCGCCATCGCCCCCGAGCTGGGCACGCTCGACGACTTCCGCCGGTTCTGCACCGAGGCCGCCGTCCTGGGCCTGGAGGTGGCGCTGGACTACGCCCTGCAGTGCTCGCCCGACCACCCCTGGGTGACCGAGCACCCCGAGTGGTTCTGGCGGCGGCCCGACGGCTCGATCCGCTTCGCGGAGAACCCCCCGAAGAAATACCAGGACATCTACCCGATCAACTTCTGGCCCGACCGCGACGCCGACCGGGTGGCGCTGTGGAAGGCGTGCCGCGACGTGCTGCGCTACTGGGTCGACCAGGGCGTGCGCATCTTCCGCGTCGACAACCCCCACACCAAGCCGATGGCGTTCTGGGCGTGGGTGATCGACCGCATCCGCCGCGACCACCCGGACGTCATCTTCCTGTCCGAGGCGTTCACCCGGCCCAAGGTCATGGCCAAGCTGGCCGAGGTCGGTTTCACCCAGAGCTACACCTACTTCACATGGCGCACCGAGCCGTGGGAGCTGCGCGACTACGTCACCGAGCTCGCCTACGGGCCCACGGCCGACTACATGCGCCCCAACTTCTGGACCAACACGCCCGACATCCTGTCGGGGCCGTTGCGCCACGGGCCGCCCGCCGCCTTCCTGTTGCGCTACATCCTCGCCGCCACCCTCGTCTCCAGCTACGGCGTCTACAGCGGCTACGAGCTGTTCGAGAACGAGCCGGCCAGCGACGCCAACGAGGAGTACCTCCACTCCGAGAAGTACGAGGTGCGCCGCCGCGACTGGGGAACGGCCGACTCGATGGCGCCGTTCATGGCCACCGTCAACGGCATCCGCCGCCGGCACCCGGCGTTCCGGTGGCCGCGCAACATCCGGTTCCACGGCACGTCGAACGAGCGGTTCCTCGTGTGGACCCGGGGGCACGCGCACGACGGCGACCTCGTCCTGGTGGTGGTCAACCTCGACCCGCACCATGCACAGGAGACGGTGCTCGACCTCGACCTCGGCGCGGTCGGCTTACCGTGGCAGGGGCCGTTCGAGGCGCGCGACGAGCTGACCGGCGAAACCTACATGTGGGACGGCAACCGTCCCTACGTGCGCCTCGACCCCACCCGGGGCCAGGTCGCCCACGTCGTCTCGTTCGGGACGTGACCGGCCCGGCCTGACCGGTGCCGGCCTGACAGGGCCGGGTCAGACCCGGCCGGGGTCAGCCGGCGCTGCGGACGCGGCGGCGCAGGCGCTGGGTCTCCGGCGACGGGTCGACGCCCAGGTCCGCCAACGCGGCCAGGGCCCGGTCGAGCGTCCGGCGTGCCGCCGAGCGGTCGCCCCGGGCCAGGGCGGCGGCGATGAGCACGCCGTGGGCACCCTCGGCCCACGGGTCCACGTCGACCGCCCGCCGGGCCACCTGCTCGGCCCGGTCGAGGTCGCCATGGCCCACCAGCAACTCGCCCGACCGTGTGGCGGTTGACACGAACCGGGTGCGGTAGTGCTCGCGCTCGAGGTCGACCCAGTCGGCGTCCGCGATGCCGTCGTGCGCCTGGCCCCGGTACAGCTCGACCGCGGCCAGCGAGTGCTCGAGCGCCAGCGACGGGGTGCCGTCGGCCTCGGCGCGGGCGGCGCAGGCCAGGTGGTCGTCGAAGCGGTCGGCATCGATGCGCAGCCACTCGCCGGTCACCAACGCCACCGCCTGTCCCTCGCCCCGGATGAAGTACGACGGGTCGTTGGCCGCCCGCCAGGGTTCGAGCAGCCGCTTCAGGTACGACATCGTGACCCGCAGGTTGTTGGCCGCGGCGCGCTCGTCGAGGTCGGGCCACAGCGCGGCGGTGATCGCCGTCCGGCTGGTGGCGCGGTGCCCGACCAGGAACGCCAGCAGCGCCCGGACGCGCTCGCGCCGGATGTCGCCGTCGACCACGAGCTCGCCGTCGCGCCCCACCTCGAGCCGGCCGAGCACGCCCACATCGGTGACGAGGGGCGGGGGCGTGGGCACCGCCGCCAGCAGCGATTTGGCCGGCTTCGCCTGGTGGGTGCGCTCGGCGGCGACGGCGCGGACCGCGTCGCGGCCCCTTGGTCCGAGGGCCTCGAGCAGGGCACTTCCGTCGGGCCGGCCCGCCGCCTCGAGCCCGAGCGCGAGCTCGACGCAGAACCGGTGGTGCAGCGCGCCCCGCACGAGCGCGACATCGGGCACGTCGAGGTCGCGCAGCCCGGCGCCGTCCTCGCGTTGCGACGCCACCGCGGCGGCAAGGCTCCGGGCCAGGGCGACCCGGCCGTGCAGGGGGGCCGCGTCCCAGTGGGCGCGGCTGGCCGGCACCAGCACGTAGGAGAGGGCCAGGCCGTTGCGCCAGACGCGGCGGTCGACCCCCGAGTCGATGCCGTGCTTCTCGATCGCCTGCTCCAGCAGCGCCGTGGCCCCGGGCTCGTCGCCGACCGTGACCAGGTGCGCGGCCTCGGCCAGCGCCAGGCGGGGCGCGGGGCCCACACCTGCGTCGCTCTCGGCCCGCCGGGCCTGCGCCAGGTAGCGCTCGGCGCCGTCCCCGTCGCCCACCGACGCGGTGGCGAATGCCCCCTGAGCCAGCCCCACGATCAGGTTCTGCACCACCCCGGCGCTGCGGATGCGCTCGATGATCGAGGGGAGCGCGGCGACCACCTCGTCGACGCGGCCCTGCGCCCAGCGCGCCGAGAGCAGCCCGCCCTCGACGGTGAGCCGGAACGCCGGGTCCGGCGACGTGCGGATGTCGTCGAAGATGGCCACCGCCGCATCGGCATGGCCGGCGCCCACCAGCACGCTGGCCCGCAACCACTTGGCGACCGCCTGCCACGCATCGTCGAGCACGCCCGGTTCGATGGCGTCGAGGTGGCCGAGCACGGCGTCGTCGTCGCCCGCGATGTCGGCCAGCACGGCCCGGCCCAGCGCGCCGATGGCCCGGGCGAGCGGGTGGCCCTCGGACTCGAGCTCGAGCACGCGGGGGAAGATCTCGCCGAGCAGCTCGACGTCGGAGCGCCACCACGCGACCCGACCCAGCAGGGCGAGGGCGCCCAGCTCGCCGTCGATGTCGCCCTCGGCGCGGCAGATCTCGATCGCCGTGCGCAGCGGCCCGGTCGCCTCCGCGGGTGTCGTCGCCGCCGCCCGTACACCGGCGGCGAGCGCCGCGCCGACGGTGCCCCGGGCCGAGTCGGGCAGCTCGGTCAGCCAGCGTTCGAGCCAGCGGGTGGGCGGGCGGTCGGGCCCGATCGACGCCGCTCGTAGCACGGCGGGCACCGCGTCGGTCATGCCGGCGTCGGTGGCGAGCGTGAGGGCGTCGTCGTAGCGGTGCTCGCCCATCAGGTGGTCGATCGCCCGGCGGCGTACCTCGATCCGCTCGTCGTGGGGCAGCGACAGCGCCCTGACCGTCCCCCACAGCGGATGTGGTGCCCGCCATCCGCCGGTGCCGTGGGCGACCAGGGGCACCCCGTCGAGCACCCGGCCCAGGTCGACCGGCGTGCCCAGCGCGGCGCTCGCCAGTCGGTCGTCGGCGCCCCCCAGGTCGGACACCACGGCGAGGACGCGGCGGCGCTCCGGGCCCAACGGGTCGAGCACCTCCTCCCACAGGTAGGCGCCTGCCAGGTCGCGCTCGACGCTGGCCGCGAGCTCGGCCATGGCCGGCCAGCCACCGCTGTCGTCGAACCGTGCGAGGTCGTCGATGCCCCGCCGCGCCGCGAAACCGGCGAGCTCGTCCTCGGAGAAGCGCAGGTCCTCCCCCGTGAGGCGCAGGACCGCACCGTTCGTCGCCAGCCGGGCCAGGGGCACGGCTGGCGACCACCGGCTGGCCAGCAGCACGTGGCCGTTGGCGGGCAGGGCATCGACCAGGTCGCCCAGCCAGCGCGCTCCCGGCGACCCGGGTTCGAGCACGTGGGCATCGTCGAGCACGAGGCAGATCGCGGTGGGGCTGCGCCGCCACACGGCGTCGGCCACCGCAGCCACCCGGGGCTCACCGACGCCGGTGAGGTCGGTGGGGTCGGCGCCGCCGCTCTCGCCCGCGCCGTCGGGCTCGGCCCGACCGCCCGCCTCGATCGCTGCCAGCGTGTCGCGGGCCAGGGCGTCGCCGTCGACGTCGGCGGGGCCCAGCCCGATCCACACGTCGTCGCCCCGGGGCGCCAGCCGGTTCTCGGCGACGGCTTGCGCCAGCAGGGTGGTCTTGCCCAGCCCGGGGCCGCCCACGACCGTGGTGATCCGGTGGTCCCAGCGGGCGAGGAGGGCGCGCAACAGCCGCGGTCTGGTCAGCGACCCGGGCCGGGGCTCGGGCGGCTCGAACCGGAACGAGCGGGCCATGCGGGCACGCAGGCTACGAGGCTGCGCCGACAGGCGCTGCCGTGGCCCGAGCGGCCCGCAGCGAAGCTGCAGGAGCGGGGTGTCGCCGACACCCTGACCTGCGACTTCGCGATCGCTAATGAGGGGACAGCACGCTTGGGGCCACCCAGCGGGAGACCTCGGGGGCCGCCCGGCGGGCGGTGGCGGCCCCCGAGCTTCCGTGGATGCAAGGCAGCGCAGGGCCGGAACGGCGGAGATGACGCGGGACGGCGGAGATGGGCGACACCAGGGTCGACGAGGTAGCGGACGGCATCTACCGCATCTCGACCATGCGGCCCGCGGCCGTCGCCGGGCGGGGCGTGTCGGTCAACCAGTTCCTTGTGCTGGCCGACGAGCCGCTGCTGTTCCACACCGGCCTGCGGGCCGACTTCCCCGCCACGCTGGCCGCGGTCACCCGGCTCGTGCCCGCCGACCGGCTGCGCTGGCTGTCGTTCGGCCACGTCGAGGCCGACGAGTGCGGTGCCCTCAACCAGTTCCTGGCGGCGGCCCCCCACCTGGAGGTGGCCCACGGCCAGCTCGGCTGCGCGCTCTCGGTGCGTGACCTGGCCGACAGGCCGCCCCGCTCGCTGGCCCCCGGTGAGGTGCTCGACCTGGGCGGTCGCCGGGTCCTGGCCATCCCGACGCCCCACGCGCCGCACAACCAGGAGGCGCAGGTGCTCTACGAGGAGACGACCCGGACGCTGCTGTGCGGCGACCTGTTCACTCAGCTGGGCGACAGGCCGGCGACGACCACCACGTGCCTGGTGGAGCTGGCGCTCGACGCCGAGGACGTGCTGGCCAGCGCATCGCCCGGCGACGCCGTGCCCCGGGCCCTCGATCACCTCGCCGAGCTCGAACCGCGCACCCTGGCGATCATGCACGGCTCGTCGTTCGAGGGCGACGGCGGCTCGGCGCTCCGCGGGCTGGCCGGCGCGTGGCGGGCCCGTCCCTCACCCCCCGCGGAGGGGCGGATGGTCGCAGGCTGGCTGGCGGGGTGACGCCCGGCTCCCGGACGGCGGGCATCTCCCCTCCCACCGTCCGGGGGCCGGTCACGTCGCGACGAAGTCGGCGACGACCCGGCCCAGCTCTGGCCCCCGGTCCTCCTGGAGGAAGTGGCCGCCGCCGGCGATCGTCACGTGGTCGCGGCCCTGCGCTCCCGGGACGGTGCGCTGGAACACCGCGTCGCCGCCGCCGGTGATGGGGTCGCCGTCGGAGAACGCGGTGAGCAACGGGCGCTCGAACCGGCCCAGCACCGCCCACGCCGCCTGGTTGGCCGGCCGCCGCCGGGTCGTCGGGCGAGGTGGGCACGAGCGACGGGAGGACGCGGGCGCCGGACGTGTAGGAGTCGTCGGGGAACGGCGCGTCGTAGGCGGCCACCACCTCGGGCGGGAGCTCGGTCGCGCACCCGCCGTCGACGATGCGCCCGATCGGGAAGTGGGGCGACTCCTGCGAGAACTTCTGCCAGGCCAGGAAGGCCTCGCTCATCGGGTGCTCGCCGGTGGGCAGGCCGGTGTTGGCCACCACGATGCGGGCGAACCGGTCGGGGTGCTCGCCCACCAGGCGCAAGCCGATCAGCCCGCCCCAGTCCTGCCCGACCAGCGTGACGTCGCCCAGGTCGAGCTGATCGAACAGCGCCTGGCGCATCCACTCGACGTGGCGGGCGTAGGAGTAGTCGGCCTGCTCGGACGGCTTGTCGGACCGGCCGAACCCCACCAGGTCGGGAGCCACGCAGCGCAGGCCGGCGCCGACCAGCTCCGGGATCATCGTGCGGTACAGGAACGACCACGACGGCTCGCCGTGCATGAGCACGACGACCGGGCCGTCGGGCGGGCCCTCGTCGAGGTGGTGGACCCGCAGGGACCCACCCTCGCCGTCGTCGACCTCGACGTAGTGCGGGGCGAAGGGAAATTCGGGCAGATCGGCGAACCGGTCGTCGGGTGTGCGCAGCGCGTGCATGGTGGTCTCCCGGTCAGGCGGGGGCGACGACGTCGAGCCGACGGGTCTCGGTGGGCAGGCTGGCGTACAGGTCGGCGATCAGGTCGTCGCGCATCGCCCGGCACGCCGGGTCGTCCCAGCGGTTCTCCCAACAGTGGGGATCGTCGCCGAGGGAGTAGAGCTCGCCGGTGGCCACGCCGACACCGCCGGGCCCGTCCCAGCTGTGCTCGTAGACGACGGGGGCGGGCTCGAGCACCCGGTCGCCGAGCACCTGCTCGAGCCCGTTGGGTTGCCCGGCCGTGGAGGGCTCGTAGACCGTGCACGACCACCCGTCACGGTAGATCGAGCGCAGGTGCATGCCGTACCCGGGGAACTGGCTGTCCCACTCGCACAGCACCCGCTCGCGACCGCGCGTGCCGTCGGCGCGCCGGCAGCGGTGCGCCCCTGCATCCAGTCGGGTGGTTCGAGCCCGGCGATGGCGCAGAAGGTCGGGGCCAGGTCGACCTGCCCCACCGGGTCGGTCACGACGGCCGGCGCCACGCCTGCGGCCGGCGCCGGTCGCCACACCATGGGCAGGCGCATGAGCGCGTCGGTGTGGAACGGGCCCTTGTAGAGCAGGCCGTAGTCGCCCTGCAGCTCGCCGTGGTCGGTGGTGAAGATCACGTCGGTGTCGTCGAGCCAGCCCCGGGCGGCGATGGTGGCCAGCACCCGGCCGCAGGCCTCGTCGATCAGCTCGTTCATGACGTGGACCTTGGCGTTGACCTCGCGGATCTGGTCGTGGGTGAGGCGGCGCGGGCACGAAGCTGCCGGGGCCGCCCTCGCGGTTGGCCCACCGCCCCTCCCAGTAGGCCAGCCAGTGCGGGGGCTTGGCCTCGAGCACCCGGCGGATCGCGTCCGTCGGAGCCGGGGTGGCCCGGCGGCAGGTCGAGCTCGCGCCAGTCGACGCGGTCCGAGCTCGGACGCCGGCGGGTCCCACGGGTGGTGCGGGTCGGGGAAGCTCATCCAGCAGAACCAGTCGTCGCCGTCCGCCAGCTCGTCGAGCCAGTCGACGGTCAGGTCGGCCACCCAGTCGGTGTGGTACCACTCGCGCGGGATCGGGTTGGCCTTGGTCTCGGGCGCGCCCGTGTCCCCGCCCGGCTGGCCCTGCAGCAGGTCGGCGAAGCTGTCGAGGTGCTCGGGGTGGTGCTCGCGCAGCCAGCGCCCGTAGTGCGAGAGCGGGTGATCGCCCCAGGCCGCGGCGTGCATCACCTGCACCGACCGCTCGAAGCCGCGCCACGGGCCGGTGTCGCCCCGCACCGCGCCGGGCGTTCTCCTCGTAGCGCAGCTTGGGGTCGAACCCCGGCTCGAAGTGGGCCTTGCCCAGCAGCGCCGTGCGGTAACCGGCGTGGTCGGCCAGGTGGGCCGCCGACGGACGGAGCGTCCACCGGCAGCGGGATGCCGTTGGCCACCACGCCGTGGGTGCGCACGTACTGGCCGGTGAGCATCGTCGACCGGGCCGGCATGCACACCGTGTTCTGGTTGTAGGCCCGCTCGTAGCGGATGCCCTCGGCGGCCAGGCCGTCGACGACCGGCGTGCGGGCGATCGTGCCGCCGTTGCACCCCAGCGCGTCGTAGCGCTGCTGGTCGGTGGTGACGAACAGGATGTTGCGCCCCATCGGTGTCTGTCTCCCTCAGTCTCGGGCCGTGCGGGCCCCTGCCGTACCCAGTGCTGTCAGGACGAGCGTCACGGCGGCGGCCGCGGCGCGGACGTCGAGCCCCTGCCCCACGCGCAGCCGCTCCCATGACTCCCAGCACGTCGCCACGTCGAGTGCGTCGAGCAGCGCCCCGGCGTCGGCCGCCGCCGCGAGCTCGGGCGCGAACACGTCGGCGACCTGGCCCCGGAACAGGTGGCCGGCCCGCGCCAGCTCGGCTCGGATGGTCGGCGAGTCGGGCGCCAGGCGCACAGCCAGCCGGCGCACCGGGGCGATCGCCTCGAAGATCTCCGTGCGGTTCCCGACGACCGCGGCCACGCGGGCCGGCAGGGGGCCGGTGGTGGGCAGCGCGACGAGCATCGCCGCCACCCGCTCGCCCTGGTGGGCGATCGCGGCCCGGTGCAGCGCCTCCATGTCGTCGAACAGCCGGAAGATCGACCGCATCGAGACGCCCGACCGGGCAGACACCAGCGCGGCGGTGGGCTGCGGGTGGCCCTCCGACAGCAGGTCGAGGATCGCGTCGATGACCGCGTCCTGCGAGCGCTGACGCCGCAGGTGACGTCCGTCCACGGTCGCTGCTGGGATCGCCACGTGATCGACCGTAGGAAGTGGCACAACATATGTCAATAGATCTGTTCTGACGGAACGTCAGATCGCAGTAGCGTCGTCGCAACCCGACGAGCGGGAGGGGGCCCGGTGACAGCACCGACAGGGTCGACAGGATCGACCGCACCGCGGGCCAGGATCGGCCCGACCATCAGGGAGTCGACGCCCGCCTTCGCGCCCGTGCCCCGCCCGGCCGCCGGGGCACCGAACGTGCTGGTCATCGTCCTCGACGACCTGGGGTTCGCCCAGCTCGGCTGCTACGGCAGTGACATCGCCACGCCCGCCATCGACGGGCTGGCCGCCGGCGGCCTGCGCTATCGGCGCTTCCACGTCACCGCCATGTGCTCGCCCACCCGGGCCTGCCTGCTGACCGGGCGCAACCAGCACCGGGTGGGCATGGGGTTCGTGGCCGACCTGCCCATCGGCTTCCCCGGCTACGACGGCCGCATCCCCCGCACCGCCGCGGGCATGCCCCGCCTGCTGCGCGACGCCGGGTACAGCACGTTCGCCGTGGGCAAGTGGCACCTGGCGCCCCGCTGGGAGCAGAGCGCGTCCGGTCCGTTCGACCGCTGGCCGCTCGGCCTGGGGTTCGAGCGCCACTACGGGTTCCTCAACGGCGACACCAACCAGTGGGCGCCCGACCTGGTCAGCGACAACGGCTTCGTCGACTCGCCCCGCACGCCCGACGAGGGCTACCACCTGACCGAGGACCTGGCCGACCGGGCCATCCGCCTCATCCAGGACCAGCAGCAGGCCACGCCGGGCAAGCCGTTCTTCACCTATCTCGCCACCGGCGCCGTCCACGCGCCGCACCAGGCGCCCCGCAGCTACATCGACGCCTACCGCGGGCAGTTCGACGACGGCTGGGAGGCCTGGCGCGAGCGCACCTTCGCCCGCCAGGTGACCGCCGGGGTGGTGCCCGAGGGGACGACGCTGACCGAGCGGCCGTCGTGGGTGCCCGACTGGGCCGGGTTGCCCGCCGACGAGCGCCGCCTCTACGCCCGGATGATGGAGGTCTTCGCCGGCTTCGTCACCCATACCGACGCCCAGATCGGCCGGGTGCTCGACCACCTGCGGACGACCGGTCAGCTCGACGACACCCTGGTGATGGTCATCTCCGACAACGGCACCAGCGCCGAGGGCGGGCCCACCGGCTCGTTCAACGAGCACCGGTTCACCCACGACCGCGTCGACGACGTGGCCGACACGCTGGCCCGCATCGACGACCTGGGCGGGCACCGGGCCTACAACCACTACCCATGGGGGTGGGCGTGGGCCGGCAACACGCCGCTGCGCCTGTGGAAGCGCTACGCCTGGCTGGGCGGGGTGCGCACCCCGCTGGTCGTGCACTGGCCCGCGGGCATCTCGGCCGACGGCGCGGGACAGGTGCGCGACCAGTTCGTCCACGCCGTCGACCTGCTGCCCACGGTGCTCGACGTCGCCGGCATCGAGCCGCCGGCCGTGGTCGACGGCATCGACCAGCTGACCCTCGACGGCGCCAGCCTGCGGGCCACCTTCGACGACGCCGACGCGCCCAGCCCCCGTACCACCCAGTACTTCGAGATCGTGGGCTCGCGCTCCATCGTGCACGACGGGTGGAAGGCGACGACCGACCACATCGGCGCCCAGATCAGCGTCGAGCGCGCCCAGGTGCCCGGCAGCCACGACTTCGCCGCCGACCGGTGGTCGCTGTTCCACCTCGACGACGACTTCGCCGAGGCCCACGACCTGGCCGACGAGCACCCCGAACGGGCGGCCGAGCTCGAGCGCCTGTGGTGGCACGAGGCCGGGCGCAACCAGGTCCTGCCGCTCGACGACAGCCTGATCGGGCGAGCCGTGGCCATGGAGCCCCGCCCGTTCGTCCCGGCCGCCCGCTCCGTCTACCGCCCCGGCGGCGGCGGGATCGCCGAGGACTTCCTGCCCCCACTGGGCGGCGGCTTCACCCTCACCGCCGCGGTCGAGGTGCCCGAAGGCGGGGGAGAGGGGGTCGTCTGCGCCCTGGGCGACTGGAGCAACGGCTGGGCCTGGTACCTGGTCGACGGCCGGCCCGCGGCCGCGTTCTGCCTGTTCGGCGACCTCCACCGGGTGGTGGCACCGATCGCCTTGGACGCCGGAGCCCGTCGCATCGGGCTGACGTACTCGCGGGTGCCGACCGGCGGGGGCCCGGTGGCCCTGAGCGTCGACGGCGCCACCGTCGCCCAGGTGACCCTGCCCGAGGACCTGCCGTTCCGCTGGCAGATCGGGGGCGCGGGGCTGCTCATCGGTCGCGACGCAGGGTTCCCCGTGAGCGACGACTACCGGCCGCCGTTCCCGTTCTCCGGCACGATCGACCACCTCGCGGTCGAGTCCGCCGCCCTGGCGCCCCGCGCCAGCCGGCCCCGGCCGCAGCGCCGGGCCGAGGCCGAGGCCGACGCCGCGGTCGCCCGGGCGCGCCAGCGCGAGTAACCACCGGCGGGGTGGACGGCGGGCGTAGCATGCCCCGCATGCCTACGGACGAGCGTGACGATCCAGGCGCGGACACGGCGATGTTCCGGGCCTACGTGGACGAGCCCACCGAGCCCGCGACCGCCCCGGCGGTCAACCGCACCCTGGTCATCGGCGTGGTCGTGGCCATCGTCGTGCTGGCGTTGCTCGGCCTGGTACTGCTGGCCTAGCCCGCGCGGGCAGCTGGCGCCTCGCGGGGCGGAGTCAGCCCGGGGACGCCGCGGGTGGCTCAGCGCTCGCGTCCGGGGCCGCTGTGTCGGCACCGGCGCCGTGGTCGCCCTGGTCGCCGTGGTCGTCACCGCCACGGCCCCGCCGATTGCGCAGCCACCAGGCGCCCGCGCCCGCCGCGCCCAGGGCGACCACGGCGCCGCCCACCAGCGGCACGACGCTGCTGCCGTCGCCACCGTCGTCGCTCCCCTCCGACTCGGCCGCGCCGCCCGCCGTCGCGGCATCTGCCAGTGTCGTCGACGGCGATGCCCCACCGGCGCCCTCGACCGTGCGGAAGGGGCCGGTGACCTCCCAGGTCACCCCGCCGTTGCGGGCGTCGCCGGTGACGCCGAGGTCGCCGGCGATGTCGGTGAGCGTGCCCGGGGTCGGACCGCGCTGCGAGCTGAGGTACAACCGGGTGCCGTCGGGCGAGAAGACAGGGCCCGTGACCTCGCTGCCCTCGTGACCGGGCGCGACGACCCGGGCGAACGGCACGACGTCGCCCTCGGGGGTGATGAGGACGACCTCCAGGTTGCCGCCGTCCTCGGCCACGAAGACGTCGCCCGACGTGGCGGCCACCGTGATGTTGTCGACCCCGCCGAGCGGGTCGGTCGAGGTGCCGTCCCACAGCAGGGTGTACCGCTGGGCGGCGATGTCGAGGGCGTGCACCCGGTTGTCGCCCTTGCTGGTGAACACGATGGTGCCGTCGTGGTACCAGATGCCCTCGTTGCCGGGGAACGTGGTGGCGCCCGGCACCTGCTCGCGGGTGGGGACGGCGGCCGCCGAGGGGTCGGGCACCTCGAGCCAGGTGACCGTGCCGTCGTTGCCGACGTTGGCGGCCTCGAGCCGGCCGGCGGACAGGTCGGGGTAGGCGTCGGGCGTGAACCGGTAGAGCTTGCCGCCGGGGTCGTCCTCGGTCAGGTAGAGCGCCTCGCCGTCGGGGTCGACGGCCACGGCCTCGTGCGACCAGCGTCCCAGGGCCGGGCGGGCCTCGCCGGGCGTCTCTCCCGCCGGGTCGACCTCCCACACCTGGCCCAGGCCGTCGACGCGCTCCTCGCACGACAGCCACGTGCCCCACGGGGTGGGTCCGCCGGCGCAGTTGGCCGTGGTGCCCTCGAGCACCCGGTAGGCGTCGACCACCTCGCCGTCGGCGTCGAGGTGGACCGCGCTGGCTCCCCCGGCGCCGTCCGGCGCGAACACCTCGCTGTTGCAGACGTAGAACCAGCCACCGTCGCCGTCGTCGAAGGTGGCGGCCCCGTCGGGGAAGACATGCCATCGGTAGCCGGTGTCGCCCACCGGTTCACCGGCCACCGCCAGGCGTCGGGAGGTGAAGCCCTCGGGCAGCAACAGGCCGTTGGTGTCGGGTGTGGCACCCTCGATCGAGCCGTACGGCCCGGCCGTGTCGCCTGTCGGCCGACCTCGGCGGCCGCGGCCGACCGGCGTGGCGCCCGCCATCGCGGCGGTGGGCAGGCAGGCTGCCGCCCCGGCGGACGAGAGTGCGATGCGGAAGAACCCCCGGCGATCCATCGGCGCATCCTGACCCGGTGTGACCACCGGCACAAAGACCGGGGCACGGTCGGCAACCGATGCCCGACCGCATCAGTCGACCGGCGAAAGCTGCGAGCAAGACTCGCTCCCGGGGCCGGCCCTGGTCGTACGCTCGGCGGCGTGCCCGGCCGGCGTGCCACCGCACGCCGGGGCATGCCCGTCTCCTCCGGCAGAACGGCCCGCCGACGATGTCCCCCGTCTCCTCCGCCGCGACCACGGTCGCTCCGTCCGACGGCTTCCTGGACGGCCTGCCCAAATGCGAACTCCACCTCCACATCGAGGGCACCCTCGAACCGCGGGAGAAGCTCGCGCTCGGCCGCGCGCAACGGCATCGAGCTCCCGCAGCGCACGGTCGAGGAGATCCAGGCGACCTACGTGTTCGACTCTCTCGCTTCGTTCCTGCCCGGCTACTACGACGGGATGCGGGTGCTGCTCACCGAGCAGGACTTCGGCGACCTGGCCTGCGTGCGCGACCGCTACCTGGCCGAGCTCGAGGCCTACGCCGCTGGTGAGTGACCCGGCGGGGACCGAAGGGCACCAACGCGTGTGAAAGCCTGTGGGCGATGCCGACGCCGATCGACCCGCGCGACGCCCGCTGGTACCAAAGAGCCGTCTTCTACGAGGTGGCGGTACGGGGATTCTCCGACTCCGACGGCGACGGCTTCGGCGACTTCGTCGGGCTCACGCAAAAGCTCGACTACCTCGAGTGGCTGGGCATCGACTGCCTCTGGCTGCTGCCGTTCTACCAGTCGCCGTTGCGCGACGGCGGCTACGACATCAGCGAGTTCCTGACGGTCCTGCCCGAGTCGGGCAGGGTCGACGACGTCGCACTGTTCCTCAAGGAGGCGCACCGGCGCGGCATCCGGGTCATCGCCGACATGGTGATGAACCACACCTCCGACTCCCACCCCTGGTTCCAGGAGTCGCGGCAGGACCGCACCAACCCCAAGGCCGACTGGTACGTGTGGGGCGACGATCCGGAGCGCTGGCGCGAGGCCCGGGTCATCTTCGTGGACAGCGAGCCGTCGAACTGGTCGTGGGATCCCCTGCGCGAGCAGTTCTTCTGGCACCGGTTCTTCCACCACCAGCCCGACCTCAACTACGACAACCCCGAGGTGGCCGACGCCATGCTCGACGTCGTGCGCTTCTGGCTGGGCCTGGGCCTCGACGGCTTTCGGCTCGACGCGGTGCCGTACCTGTTCGAGCGCGACGGCACCAACGGCGAGAACCTGCCCGAGACACACGAGTACCTGCGTCGCGTGCGCAAGACGGTCGACGCCGAGTTCCCCGGGCGCGTGCTGCTGGCCGAGGCCAACCAGTGGCCGTCCGACGTGGTCGACTACTTCGGCGCCGGCGACGAGTGCCACATGTGCTTCCACTTCCCGCTGATGCCCCGCATGTTCATGGCGGTGCGCAAGGAGCAGCGTCACCCCATCACCGAGATCCTGGCTCAGACGCCCGAGATCCCCGACGGCGCCCAGTGGGGCATCTTCCTGCGCAACCACGACGAGCTGACGCTCGAGATGGTGTCCGACGACGAGCGCGACTACATGTACAGCGAGTACGCCACCGACCCCCGCATGAAGCTCAACCTGGGCATCCGGCGCCGGCTGTTCCCGCTGCTCGACAACGACGAGGGCAAGGCCGAGCTGTTCCACGCCATGCTGTTCTCGATGCCAGGCAGCCCGGTCATGTACTACGGCGACGAGATCGGCATGGGCGACAACATCTACCTGGGCGACCGCGACGGGGTGCGCACGCCCATGCAGTGGAGCCCCGACCGCAACGCCGGCTTCTCCTCCGCCGACTTCGCCCAGCTCTTCCTGCCCCCGCTCATGGATCCGGTGTACGGCTACCAGGCCGTCAACGTCGAGGCGCAACGGCGCGACCCGTCGAGCTTCCTGCACTGGCTGCGGCGCATGCTGGATGTGCGCAAGCAGCACCCGGTGCTGGCCATGGGCAAATTCGAGATGCTGCACGCGCGAGAACCCCTCGGTGCTCGCCTACCTGCGGCGGGGCATCGGCGACGACGGCGAGGAAGACATCGTGCTGTGCGTCAACAACCTGTCCCGCTTCCCCCAGCCGTGCGAGCTCATGCTCGAGCAGCTCGCCGGCAAGGTGCCCATCGAGCTGATGGGCCGGGTGCCGTTCCCGCCCATCGGCGAGCTGCCCTACTTCGTCACCCTGGCCGGCCACGGCTTCTACTGGTTCGAGCTCGTCGACCAACAGCTCGACGAGGGGCCGGGCTGAGGTTGTAGAGCGTCAGCCCCTGTCAGCCTCGGGGGCAATGAGCTCGACCGTCGGGAAATACGTCCGATAGCGCGCCGTGTCGCGCGTGAGCAGATGGAGGTCGGCAACTGCGGCGTGAGCACCGATGAAGAAGTCCGGCAGCGTCGAGGACTTCGTCCCCTTGTTACGTCGGTAGTCGAGGAACACCTTGCCGGCCAGGAAAGCCGACTCCCACGGCAACGCCAGCCGCCGGTAGTCGGACGGCGAGAGTGCGTCGTCGAGGTCTTCGATTCGGGTGAACCGGACCGACACCTCGGCATAGATGACAGGGTTGATGAACAGCGGGCCGGCCTCTGCCGCAGCGGCGAGGGCGTCGGAGGACCACGAGAGCCATGTCTCGTCCCCGGTGAGCACATCGAGCAGCACGTTGCTGTCGACGAGAGTTCCTGAAGCCACGGTCAACCGTGCCGCGTGAGCGCCATGATCTCATCGGTCGTGAGTCGCACGTCGCCCCGACCTCGTAGTCGCGTGACGAGCTGTCGACCGCGGGTGGGCTCGTCGCTGACCTTGCGGACGACGATGGCGTCGTCGTTCCGTATGAACTCGACCTGGGTGCCGGCACCGATCCCAAGGGCGTCCCGGAGGTGCTTGGGGATGGTGACCTGGCCCTTCTCTGTGACACGCATGTAGGAATCGTACCAGTCATACTCTTACCCGGACGGAGAGGTAGCGCTACATGGCGCTACGGCAGTCGCCAACGACCTCCGCTCTTCACGCGCAACCCCGACGACTCACGCACCTGGGCGAGGTCGTCGACGTCCACGCGGAGTAGTGCCTTCCACGGTCGCTGGCCGACCGCGCAGGCACGGTGCCGTACACGTGGGCACGCCAGAGGCAACGCCTGGTCATGCGCCGCCGGCGGGCGACGCCGCCAGGTCGAACATCCACGCTTCGCCGGTGAGCTCGATGTCGTGGCCCTGCATGCCGCCGACGACCACCAGACGGTCCGCGGTACCGACGATCGTGCCCGCCATCCGGTTCACGAACGGCGCGGGCGCCGCGTCGAGCCAGTGGTCGCGCCCGGCGCGGATCTGCACGCCGAAGGGTTCGTCGCCGGGATTCCCCCAACCGACAGACGTGGCGACCGTCAGGTCGCCCATGTGGAGCACCCCCCAGGATGGGGCCTGCTCCCAGCCGTCGTGGCCCAGCATCCACCGGGGCTGAGGCCCGCTCGTGCCCGACTGCGACTCGGCGGCCACGACGCGCCGCTCACCGCCGACGTAGTGATTCCAGGACCCGCCAGCGAGCCCGCCCTCGGGGGCCGGAGGCAGCTCCTCCCACGAGCCTGTGCCCCGGTCGTACGCCCAGACGTCGGGCAGGTAGTCGCCCTGCTCGTCGGCGGTGCCGATGCCGCCCCCAACCAGCAGGCGACCGTCCGACCACTGCAGGCTCGCGTGGGTTCGCCCCGGCGGTCCGGACGGCAGGGCTTGCCAGGTGTCCGACGCGACGTCGTACAGCGCACCGTCGCCGAACAGGTCGTAACCGCCGGTGTCGTCGATGAACGACGCGGTCGAGCCGCCCCACAGCGCCAGCCGCTGCCCGTCGAACGCGGTGCCGACGAAGTTGCGCACGCCGACGGGCGGCCGGGCACCTGCGACCCAGCGATCGTCGCCCGGCGTCCACCGCAGGGTGACGGGCTGGTCGACCTGCCACTCGCCCTCCCCGGCTCTCGTCCGCACGAGCACCAGGGTCTCGCCGTCCCACGCCATGCCGTCGTGCACCGTGGGGATGGCGCTCTGCGAGGGTGCGCCCGTCCACTGCCCGGTGGCGACGTCGTAGACCGCGGCGTGGAGCGCGCCGTCGGCCGAACCGGTGACCACGGCGAGGCGGTCGTCGGCCAACTGCACCGACGTCACCGACGCGCCGCCGGTGGTCGGTGGCGGCACGGGGGCGTCGGGGATGGCCTGCCACTCGCCGGATCGCGGGTCGAGGACGCCCCCGTCCGCAAACCCGGTGGGCACGGCCTCGGGGTCGTCGGGGTCGTCGCCGCTGTCCGTGTGGCCGCCCCACACGAGCACCCGGCCGTCGCTCAGCGCACCACCGAAGGCGTCTGTGCGGGCCGAGAAGGGCGGGTCCTCGGCCTGGCGCCACGCCCCGACGGGCTCGACGAGGGCCATCCCGTTCGGGCCGGTGGCAGGCATGGTGACCGACGGGGCCTCGCCGCCGCCGCCGAGGATCGTGGCGGTCGCGGCGCTCACCAACACCACGGCGGCGGCCGCGGCCGATGCCGCCATCGCACGCCGTCGGGTTCGGCGGCGCCGGCTCCGGCGGACGAGGGCGTCGACGTCGAGCGGTGCCAGATCGTCGGGCGTGGTGCGGTCGAGAAGGGCGGCGATGTCAGGCATGGGGCAGAACCTCCGGTTCGGCGAGGTCGTCGAGATCGTGGAGAGTCGTGCGCAGGCTGGCGACGGCCCGATTGGTCAGGGACTTCACGGTCCCGTCCGCGCAGCCGAGCGCGGTGGCCGTCTCTGCGATCGACAGCCCGCCGTAGTAGCGGAGGACGAGCGCCGCCCGCTGCCGCGGTGGCAGAGCCGCCACCGCGGTGCGCACAGTGAGCACGTCGACGAGATCGATCGATTCGCCCTCGACGGGAAGGCCGAGCCGGCGGTGGGCTCGTTGCTCGGCGAACCGTCGGCGCCACCACGAGCGCGCGAGGTTCAGCCCGACGGTGGCCAGCCAGCCCCGAGGTGAGCCCATCACCCGCACTCGGTGCCAGTTGTCGTGCAAGCGGACGAACGTCTCCTGGGCAAGGTCTTCGGCGACCCCCTGGTCGCCTGTGTACAGGGCCAGCATCCCGACGAGGCGCGCATGCTCGCGCTGGCACGCCTCGACGAACTCGGCATCCACGTCACCATCGGCCACAACGACGCCCTCCCACCGGGATCACATACCAACCGCACGAGACGGCAGGAAAGTTCACCCGGAGACAGAGGATGACGCGATGCTCCGAGCGCCGCGTGGCCATGGCAGGCCGCCGCCGACCCGTCGGGCGGGTGGCGACCTCACGACCCTGGTCGTCACATCCGGCAACGCCGGCCGATGGCTGGCGGTCAGCCCCGTTCGTAGGTGCCGCGCAGGGTCGCCGTCGCCAGGGCGGGCGCATCCTCGACGGTGCCGGCGCCGTCCTCGGCGTCCGCGCCGGCGCTCAGGCCCGACGGCTCGGACAGGGCGTAGACCGTGAACTCGTAGGTGTGGTTGTCCTCGGGCGGGCACGGGCCCGCCCACCCGGGGTTGCCGAAGCCGTTGTCGGCCTCGACCGCTGCCGCCGGCAGCGCGCCCTCGTCGATGGCCGTCGTGTCCGCCGGGAGGCCGGCGACGACCCAGTGCACGAACCCGCCGGCGTCGGGGTCGCGGACGACGACGGCGATCTCGGCCGTGTCGTCGGGGATGCCGTCGAGGGCGAGCGCAGGCGAGGTCTCGTCGCCGTCGCACGTGAACTGCTGCGGGATCGTCCCGCCCGCCTCGAACGACGCGCTGGACACGACGAGGCCGCCGGAGTCGGCCGGCGCGTCCTGCCCGGAGGCGTCGTCGTCGCCGTCGTCGTCGCCGCACCCGGGCACGCCGATGGCGAGGCACGCCGCGAGGATTGCTGTGCACGTCGTCTGCGCCCGCATCGCGGAAAGTGTGGCAGATGGCGCGCGCCGACTCGGACCACCAGAAGCCATGGGTGCCACGCAGAGAAGGCTCACAGCGACGATTCGTGGTGCATGGGCAACCACGGTGAGGGGTACTCCCAGGTGGCGGGCGCTGGCCGCTTGTGCCTCGTGTCACGAGCGCTCCGACCGTGCGCGAACAGTGCTAGGCAGGTGACGTGCCACGCCTCGACGACCTGGCTGACTCTGAGAGGCCGAGCGGATAGGGCTAAGGCGGCGCGCGTAGGTCGGTGGCCCCGCACGGTCGGAATGCTCCTGGTGGAAGGAGCACGCCAACCACGAGGACCGACGGTGTCGTACCTGACCACAACCACCTACCACGGGCTCGTCGATGCCGCCGGCCTGGGGCAGCAGCCCGGCACATCCAGCCGCGCCGCCGGCGAGAACAGCCCGGGACCCATGATCGACGACTTCTTCGCCAGCAACCCCTGGCTCACCTCGGTCATGGCCGGGGTGGGAGTGCTGCTGCTCGCCTACCTGGTGCTGCGGGGCGTCTGGCAGTCCAAGGACGAAGGCAACCGTAAGGCGTTCGGCTCGGCGATCAAGGGCGCCCTCCTCGCCCTCGTCCTGTTCATCCCCAGCCTGATCGGGATGATGGCCGATCTCGGCTTCACCGCGGTCACGTCGCTGGCCGACTGGTTCTTCGACCTGCTCGGCTGAGCAGGGCGGCGAGGGCGGCAACCGCACGATGCCCGGCGACGGCCCGCAGATGGTGTGCTTCAGCGAGGCGGCCCGGCGCGTGCCGTGGCGCATCCGGCGCGGGGTGGTGAACATCCCCGTACGCCAAGCGGTGGGCGTGGCCGGTGGCGCGCTGGTGGCTGCGCCGATCGGGGCGCTGCTGGTCGATCTGTTCGGGTCGTGGAACCTGTTCACCGGCGTGGTCGCCCTCGGCGCCGCCGGCGGCGGCTTGGCCGTCACCGCTCGGCCCGGCGGCGAACCCGTCGCCCGCCACCTGTGGCGGGCGCTGTGGGCCCGCCACGCTCTCGTCGAATACCGGGGGCGGAAAGGCCGCCTGTACGTGGGGTTGTGCCCGGTGCCAGTGGAGGAGA
The DNA here is from genome assembly GCA_963735395.1 of uncultured Acidimicrobiales bacterium. Classification (GTDB taxonomy): domain Bacteria; phylum Actinomycetota; class Acidimicrobiia; order Acidimicrobiales; family VFJN01; genus ZC4RG19. The sequence continues at coordinate 91,938 of CAVTKV010000012.1, forward strand.
TCGCCCGGGGCGATCGGGTGCTGCTGCGGTCCTCGGCCATCGAGATCGACCCGGCCCGGGTCGGCGAGCGGGGAGAGACACTGCCCGGGCGCAGGGGCTGACGCGGTGCCCGCGGCCCCCGGGCCCACCCGTCCGGGCCGGAGGGCGCCGGCTGGCGCGGTCCTCGTACGCACGGCGCTGCTGGCAACGGTCGCGCTGGTCGGCGTGCTGGTCCTCGCCGTCGCCGCCATCCCGGCCGGGGCGTCGCCCGGGTCCCCGGCCCAGGAGGCGCCCGACTCGAGCGCCAACCCCTGCATCGAGGATGCTGCCCAGGCGACCGGCACGTGGGATTGCCTGCCCTACTACCGGTGGGCCGACGACGCCGACAGCTTCTACAGCAACTACGGCTCCAGCGAGATCGGCAAGGCCAACGTCATGCAGCCGCTGGTGACGTTCCTCTACGGCATGGCCGGGCTCATGTGGCGGGTGCTCCAGTGGATCACCCGCACGGCGTTGGCTTTCGACCTGTTCGACGGGGGTGACGGCGGTGCCGGCGGTGACGGCGGCGCCGGCGGCAGCACGACACCGGTGGCGCTCCAGCCCGTCAACGACGGCTACGCCATGGCGGCCGACATCGCCCTGTCGGGCCTGGCGTTGCTCGTCCTCTCGCTCGCGGTGATCGTGGTCGTCGCCCGGCTGGTGCGGGCCGGCGAGCACCCGGCCAAGGACCTCATCCGGCCGTTCGCCTGCCTCGCGCTCCTGCTGTTCCTGCTGGCCCGAGCCGAGCCGATGGCCTCCGGCGAGGCCCGGTCGGGCAGCCCGGCCTGGCTGGCCGAGCGCGGTGTGGGGATGTCCAACGTCGTCGCCGACCAGGTCAGCCAGGCCGCGCCCGAGCGCTCTGCCCGCGACGCTCCCGACAACCTGCTCGACTGCCACTACTACGTGGCGGAGATGCAGGCGTCGTTCGACGACGACGCCGCCGGCGGGGGCGACCTCGTCGGCTCGGCCGCGCGCCAGCCCCACCTGGCCACGCTCATGTCGTCCCTGTGGGAGGCCGCCTACCTCGACCTGTGGATCGGGGCCCAGTTCGGCGACGACGAGACGCTGGCCCGCCGGGCCTACTGCCGCATGCTGGAGGACCGGTCCGACGTCCCGCCCTCCGAGCAGGCCGCCATCCAGGCCGCCGCCCTGGCGAACGAGAGTGCCACGGTGCCCGCGGCCGGGCTCCTCGGCAGCGCGCCGTTCGGCCGGTTCAACGACGACAAGGACTTCCGCCGGGGCATGGTCGCCTGGGGCGCCTGCGGCTGGTACCGCGACCGCACCGATCTGCAGGAGGAGAACGACGGCCGGCTGGTCGGTCAGTCAGGCACCGGGTTCGCGGTCAACCCCGAGTTCCGGCTCATGTGGAACCTGGGGTCGCCGCCGTCGGAGTCGCGGGAGTCGACCTGTTCCGACTGGTGGGGCATCGACGGCGCGGGCACCACCAAGCCCGACCCGCGAGGTACCAAGTGGGGGGTGCGGGATGGCGACGGGCCGTTCCAGTTCGGCACCGCCGGCGACATCGACGAGGCGTTCACCGTCTACGGCCCGGACGAGGTGGCCGAGGCCACCGGCGGTGGGGCGTTCACCACGAGCGTCGCCCCCTACACCGAGGCCGACCGGGAGAACCTGCGCGACACCCGCGATTGGGTGTTCGCGCTCAACGGCCACAACCTGCCCAACTCGGTGCCCCACGCCTTCCTGGCCATCGTCATCGCCGGGATCTACCTGTGGGCCATCGGCGGCCTGGCGCTGGGCACGCTCGTCGCGCAGTTCCTCACCGTGCTGTTCTTCGTCGCCCTGCCGGTGCTACTCGTGCTGGGCATGTGGCCGTCGGACGGGGCCCGCCGGCTGTTCTGGCGCTATGCGCGCATCGGTGCCGGGTCACTGTTCGCCAAGGCGGCGTTCGTGTCGCTGCTGGCGATCCTGCTCATGCTCATCAGCGTCATCAACGCCCTGGGCGCCCGTACCGGGGCGTTCGGCGCGGCCGGCGGGTCGGGCGTGGCCACCGGGCTGGGTGCCGCCATGCTCCAGGCCGCGGCGCCGGTGGCGGCCATCTGGGCCATGCGGTGGGCGATCAAGGACCTGGGGATGGGCAACATCTTCAGCCTCAAGGGCGCGATGGCGCTGACCGGTCGCCTGGCCCGCGGGGACCGGGACGGGGCGCCGGGCGCGGACGGTGCGCCGGGGCGATCGGTCCAGGAGAGGAGCCGCGAGACGCTGCGCCGCGGCCTCGACAAGCGGTGGGCGGTGCGAGAGTCACGCAGGCGGTCGGGGGCCGGGCCCGGCGGGGAACGGGCGCCGGACGGGGGCCGGCGGGGCGTGCGCCGGGACGGGGCGGCCGCCGCGCAGGCCAAGGCCAAGGCCAACGCCAGGTCCGGGAAGGGGGCCGCCGCCGGGGCCGGCGCGCCGGCCTCTCGTGCGACCCCCCGGGCCCGGGGTGCGGCCCTGCTGGGCACGGTGGCCCACCCCTCCCGGTTCAACCCCCAGGCGATGAGGGACGGGCTCGTGCCCGCCGCCGCGGGCGGCCTGCTCCTGGCCGGCACCCCGCTGGCCGGCGCGCTGTTCGGGTTCCCGCCCGTGGCCGGGGCCGTCGCCCTCGCCGCCTGGGCCGTCCGCCGGAGCGGCCACGCCGGGGTGGGATCCGGCGACCTGCCCGCCGACCACGGCCGGGCCCCGACGGCCGACGAGATGGCGGGCGCGCCCGAGCGCGGCATCGGCGCCGCCTACGGCGGCCACGTCGAGGCGATCGCCGCCGCCGGCAACGGTGCCGACCCCGCCGTTGCCCGCCATCATCCCGACGTCACCCCGCCCCCGCTGACCGTCGGGCGGGAGGTCACCGCCGAGGGCGCCGTCCACGGCGTGACCTCCACCCGCCGGGCCGTGCCCCTGCCCACCCCGGGCTGGGCGGCCCGCGACGGCGAGACCTTCCCGGTGCGGCGGGGCTACCGCGACCACCACCCGCCGGCCGGCACCCCCGGCCCGCGGGGCCGCCGCCGCCGCCTCCCGGGAGGGACCGATGACCATGGCCAGACGCACCGCACCCGACATCGCTGAGGCCGACGGCGACCGCCAGGTGATCCGGCCCGGTGACCTGCTCAACGTGTACGAGTACCAGGAGGTGCGCCACGAGTTCGCGGCCGGTGCCGGCCTGCGCCCCGACCAGGTGCTGATGACGCCCTACGGCTACCCGCCGCTGCCGCGGCCCCCCGCCGGCGCGGCCGACGGGACCGGCCGGCTGCCGGCCGAGTTGGCGCTGGAGATGGCCGGGCACCCGGTGTTCTGGCTCGACGCCCCCACCCGGCGGCAGCGCGACGGCGAGCACGACGATGCCTACGCCATCCGGCTGTTCCTCGAGCTGGTGGACCGGGGCTACCTCGACGGCGAGTCCGGGCGGCTCCGCAACCCGCTGGTCGCCCTGGGGATCGATGTCCGGGACCAGGCCGACCGCGACCGACTCGCGGCCTACCGGGCTGGCGGGTGGGATGCCGCGCTGTGCCGGCTCGTCATCGCTCCCAACCCGGACACCGGGCCCGGCGCCCTGGCCACCGAGGTGGCCCGAGCCCACCGGGCCCACGCCGAGGCCTACGAGGGCCTGATCGCCCGCTACCGCCAGGCCGTCGCCAATGCAGTGGCCGACGCCCGGGCCACGCTGAGGGTCGCCGACTTCGCCTCGGACAGCCGGCAGCTCACCCGGGCCTCGGAGGACCTGCGCCGGGCCGCCGTCGCGGGCGATGACCCCCGGCCCTGGCGGGCCGCGCTGGACGAGGCGTACCGGTGGTTGCTGGCCCGCATGTCCCAGGTCGACGGCGCCCGGGCCGTGCTGGCGGTCGAGATCGACCGGCAGGCCCACCTCGACGCGCCCCGGGGCGCGGCGTCCTACGCCGTCGAGGTCGAGCGGGCCCACGCCGGGCGGTGCGCGGCGCTGGAGCCTCGCATGGCCGCCGTGTACACCGACCCGACCGACGAGATCCGCCTGCGGGCACTGCTGCTGGCGGTCCGGGACGCGTACCAGACGGCGCTCGACCGGGGCCGCGAGGTGTTGGCCTCGGCCGATCGGGTCGTCCTCGACGAGCCCCCGGTGGCGCCGCCGCCGGAGCCGGAGGGCGGCCGGGCGGCCGCCGCCCGGCTCGCCGGCACCGACGCTCGCCCGCCCGGCGGGACCAGCCGGGGGTGGCGCGCCTCGTGACCGATCGGGCCGGTCCGGCTGGTCCGCCCGACCGGGCAGGGTCGGGCGGGCCGGCGGGTCGACCCGGCGAGCGTGACCCGTTCACGCTGCGATCGCGGAGCCGGTCCCTGCCGTCCCGCCTGTCCCACCGGGAGCCCGCCAGGTCCGTGAGCGACGACGGCGACGATGCGGCGCAGGACCTTCGAGGTCGTGCCGCGAACACGGGGAGACGGCTGGACCAGTGGGGGACGGCGCTGGTGCGGACCGGGGTGGGGGTCAAGGCCGGGGCGGTGCTGAAGGTCAGCGGGCAGGGCGTGGTGGCGGCCGCGGCCGGCGTCCCGCTCGCTCTGTTCGGCCTGCTGACCGTGTTGGTCGCCGGGATCGTGCCGTCGACGGGGGTGAGCGGGGCCGACGACCCGCCCGTCGAGGCGACGGCGGTGGCCACCGAGGAGGTCCCGGGCAGCTACATGGACGCGTACCAGGCCGCCGACGACGAGTACCGCGTGCCGTGGCCGGTCCTGGCGGCCATGGGCTACGTGCTGACCGAGCACGGCGCCCGCAGCCCCTACGACACCCTGCGCCGCACCGACGAGCAGCGGTTCCCCCGGGTCGACCCGGCCATCGCCCCCGGCACCACCGTCGCCGCCGGCCCCAACGCCACGTGCCGGCTCCGCATCGTCGGCGACTCGCTGCTGGTCGGCATGAGCGCCGGCCTGCCCGCCCGGCTGCCGGCCTGCACGCTCACTGGCGTCGACGGGGAGAATGGCCGGACGATCGACGGCGGTGCCGCGGCCCTCACCGCTCGGCCGCTCAGCGACGAGACCGCCCTCGTGGTCGTCCTCGGCACCAACGACCTGGCCGGTGCGGTCACGGCCACCAGCCTCGGCCCCCGGATCGACGGGGTCGTCGCGGAGGCTGGCGAGCGCCCGGTCATCTGGGTGACCAGCGCCGCCACCGGGCTGGCCGCGGGCCGCGAGGTCCTGGCGGCCGCGCTTGCCGCCGCCGCCCGCCGCCACCCCAACCTCATCGTCGCCGACTGGGCCGGCTACCTGGCCGACCGCGCCGACGCCGCCGACCACGGCGCGGGCGATGGCGTCCACTACACGCCGGCCGGCTACGCCATCATGGCCGACTGGCTGGCTCGCCAGGTCGCCGCTCCCGGCACGCAGGCCGTCGACGCCCCGTCCGGCGACGGCGGGCTCGGCCCGTTGCTCCTGAACCCCACGCTGCTGCTCGGCCTGGAGGCCGACGAGGCGCAGGGCGTCGCCCGATCCGTGGACCTGCTGGCTGCCGAGATGGCCGACCTGGCCGACGACGTTCGCACCGAGGGCGCCGAGGATGCCCGGCGGACCCGCTTCGGCCGCGAGTTCCTCGCCGAGTCCGAGGAGCTGTGGCGGGCCGTGGTTGCCCAGGCCCCGGTGGTGGCCGGCGACTCGGCGTGCCTCCGACCCGACCCCACCATGGCGGTGCCACGGATCATCGAGGTCGTGTGGCGGTGCGAGATGCTGCGCACCCCACCCACGGTGTGGAGCCCGGACGAGTTGCTGACCGGCGCCGACGCCCAGAACCAGCTCCTCGACGAGGCCCACGTGGTCGCGGCCACCTGGTCGGCCTACGGGACCGCGGCCTGCGACCCCACGGCGCCGTTCGCCGGGGTGTTCCCGCTTCCGGCCACGGCCGTGGCCGACCGGTGCGACCCGGTGGAGAACGTCCGGGCCGCCGCGCGCCTGGTCCTCGACCAGGAGGCCAAACCGCTCGACCAGCGGCCGGGCACGACGGAGTGGGAGCGAGCCGCCGCGGGGTGGGCCACCATGTCGCCGGCGGTCGGCGACGGCACCGGCAACCGGTTCGTCACCGACGGCCCGCCGCCGGCGGAGTTCACGCCGTCGGCGATCTGCGCCGCTGCCCTGGGGGAGGTGCTCGATTCCGAGGCCGCGGCCCAGCCCGCCTTCGGTGGCGTGGCGGCCATGGCGACGTTCGACCCGAACGCCGTCGACTTCGACCCCGCCGCCTGGGACACGACCTTCGCCGCCACCCCCGTCGACCCGCTGTTCCGGGCCGGCGGCCCGTGTGACCCGGGGACAGACCGGGCCGCCGGTTTCGGGTGGCTGGCGACCCAGCTCGCCGCCCGCCAGCCGGCCGACGCCCCGGACCCCGGCCTGACCGGGGCCGCCGGCTACGCCACCACGGTCTCGACCCGTGGCGTGCTGCCCGTCAGCGGCCGCACGGGCCTGGTGCCCCGCCTCCACAACCCCCGGATCGTCGCCCCCGAGATCACCCGGCCGCCTGTCACCGGCGGGGCCACGCCGGTCAATCCCGGCGACTTCGCCGATCGGGTCATCGCCAAGGCCAGGCTCTACGCCGGCTACGCCACCGCCGTCGCCGCCGAGGCCACCGGGTGGGAGTCGCTGGCCGCCCTCGGCATCCCCGAGCACGCCGCCCGTGCGTACGCCCACGCGGCCGAGCTGGTGGCCGGCATCGAGCCGGAGTGCACCGTCGACGTCGCCTACCTCGCGGGGTTCGGGTTCATGGAGTCGGGCCACGGCACCGTCGCCGTCGCGCCCACCACCGGCAAGTCCGACGACCCGCCACCCCGGGCGCCGGTGACCTGGGATCCGCCTACCGGCGAGTCGCGGCCTCGCATCCTCGGGCCGTTGCTCGACGGCAGCGGGGCCGGTGGCAACCTCACGCCCCGCCCCAACGCCCTGTCGCCCGAGGACCGCAGGTTCTACGGCCAGGACGACGCCTACCTGCGGGCCGTCGGGCCGACCCAGTTCATGCCGGGCACGTGGGAGTCGGTGCGCGACGTGGCCGACGGGAACGGCGACGGCGTGGCCGACCCGTTCAACTACTACGACGGGGCGCTGGCGACGGCGGTCAAGGCATGCCGGGACGGCGGCGGCCTGGCCACCGAGGCCGACCAGCGGCGGGCCGCGCTCGCCTACAACAGCGCCGGGACCTACGCCGACGGGGTGCTGGCCAAGGCGGCGGAGTACCGGGCGGGGTTGGCGGCCATGGGCTACGGCGGCGGGGCCGACGGGCCCGGCACCGGGCGGCCGGTGGTGCTGCCCGGCGGGCCGGTCTCGATCGTCGACGTGTACGGCATCGAGGTCCACGCGGCCATCGCCGGCCAGGTGCGCGACATGGTCGACGCCGCCCGGGCCGACGGCCTGGAGCTGGCTGACGGCGCCGGCGGGTGGCGATCGGCAGCCCGCCAGATCGCGCTGCGCCGGCAGCACTGCGGGACCAGCGACTACGCGATCTACGAGATGCCAGCGTCGCAGTGCTCACCCCCGACGGCCGTCCCCGGCACCTCGGAGCACGAGCGGGGCCTGGCCATCGACTTCCGCTGCAACGGCGAGGGGATCGGCCAGTGGGAGCGGTCCAACCCCTGCGTGGTGTGGCTCACCCGACACGCCGCCGACTACGGCTTCTACAACCTGCCCAGCGAGGCGTGGCACTGGTCGACGACGGGCGGGTGACGCGGCCGCCCGGCGGGTCGCTCAGCCCGGCCTCGCCTGTCGGCTCGGCCTCTCAGGCAGCGCGGCGGTGCTCGGCCCAGCGGCGGCGGCGCTCGTCGGTGGGGCGGAACCGGCCGGCGTCGTCGAACATCACCTCGCGGACGCGGCGCCGCAGCTCGGCCCGGTCGCGGGCCAGCGACTCGCCCGGGCGGGCGACCAGGGCCAGCAGCCGGTTCTCGGCCGCGGTGGCCAGCCGGCGTTCGGAGCCCGCAGGGGTGGCGGCCTGGTCGCCCGGCTCGGTGCCCCGGGTCAACGTCTCGTCCTGGTAGTCGTGGCGCGCCAGGCGGGGGTACAGGTGGTCGCGCAGGTCCGGGTAGCGCAAGCCGGTGCCGACCAGCAGGTCGTCGACCAGGTCGACCAGCCGGCGCTCGCCCACCAGCTCGAGGTCGCGGTCGACGGTCGGCACCAGGCTGTTCATCCCGTCGCCGGGGCCGTCGCCGGCCCGGCTCTCGGCCAGGCGGTCGAGGCTCACGGGCCCGCCCCGCCGGGCCTCGTCGAGTGCAGCCCGCCACACGTCGGTCGTGTGGGCCGGCTTCGATGCGTCGCGGTCGGCGAGCCAGGTGCGGGTCCCGGGCGCCCGCCGCTGGCGACTGCGCTGGTCGTGGGCGTAGGCGCTGGCGGCGCGCTCGGGTGTCAGGCCGGGGTCGAACACGTCGACCAGGTCGGTCTGCACCAGCCAGTGGGCGCAGTGGGCGACGTTCGACGGCACGTGGCTCATGCGATCGGCGGCCCGGGGCAGGTCGCGCTCGAGCACCAGGCCGGCGGCCACGGTCCAGCACGCCTTGGGCCGCCCCCGGGCGGCGAAGCGGCGCATGACCACGACCAGCTTGGCCAGGCCCTCCTGCACGGCGTCGTCGTGGTCGAACACGGTCGGCTGGGCGTTGCGGGTCCGGGCCGCCTTGGCGGCCACGAACCCCCGCATCACGTGGCACGCCGCCCGCTCGGCCGCCTCGCGGTAGCCCGCCAGGTCGCGCAGGGCGCCGGCCAGGCGGCCGGCGGCGAGGGCCGGTGCGACCACGTTGCCCGGCGCCCCGGGGACGGGGCCGGCGGCGTTGCGCCCCCAGGCGGGGGGCAGGTCCGCCGCGTCGACGCCCACTCCGACGTGGAAGGCGCCCTCGGACGGGCCCCCGTGGGCGGCGGGGTAGAGGGGGCAGGTCCAGGCGACCGTCCACACCCCCGGGGGGAGGGGGGTGCCCGGTTCGAACGGCGCCCCGCCGAGCGTGGGCAGCAGCTCGTAGAAGTTGACCGTCCGGAGGGGCTGGGAGGGGTTGGCGATGGGAGCGCGGGCCGTGTGCGTGACCGAGCACCGGAACACCGGGACCCCGCCCCGCGGTGGGAGGTCGCCGGCGTCGAGGGCGGCGGCCGCGCCGGACCCGGCGCGCAGCGCGGTGAACAGGTCCTCCATGACCGCGTTGTGAGTGCGGGTGCAGCGGCCCCGGGCCAGGCGGACGGCGCGCACGTCCCCGGGCAACGGCGGCAGCGGAGGCAGCGGCGCCGGCGGGATGGTGCCGGCCCGGGGGGCCGGGATGGGGTCGGGGGCCGTCGGCGTGTCGGTGATGGTCACGGTCATCCTCTCGCTCGGGCCGGCGCGACCGCTCGCACCGGTCTCACCCGATGACTGGGTCGCGACGAGCCCGGACGCGACATCGCTGTCGGGGAAAGGTGCGGAGCGGTCGTGCCAGGGTGGCCGCCAGGGCGGCCGGTACGGCGGTGGCCTCGCTGGGGGCGACGGGCCTCTCGGAATGCTCGCGAGCATGGGAATGCCCGAGGGCCGACCGTGAACATCCCGTGTCGATCCGGCGCTCTCCGGCGAACACGGGCGATCGGTCCGACTATCGTCCTGCTTCCACTGCCTGTCGTGCTGGGAGGACCACTGTGAGTGGTAGAGACGGGAGGATGTGGCCTGGGTGCGTGGCCGCCACATTGCTCGCCGTGATGGCGTGCACCGCCCCGGCCTGCGCCGGCGGCCGGCCCGAGGCAGGCGCCACCAGCGCCGAGCAGGAGGCCGACGGCGGAGCCCAGCCGTCGGCCGACGAGCCGGAGGCCGCCTTCCGGGTCATCGAGGACGTGGTGATCGAGGCGACCGCCCTCGCCGACCGGCTCTTCCAGGACCCGACGGTGGTCGACGACGGCGACGACGACACGCTCCGCCAGCTCGCCGAGGTCCACACCGCCGACAGCCCCACTCCCGCCGGCGTGGTCGCCCAGCTCCGCACCATGAGCGACCAGGGCCAGCGCTTCCGCCCCGGGCCCAGCGGCCGCCTGCGCGACGTCGGCGTCTACCGCATGCAGGCCATCGACGGCGACACCGTGGTCCTGCGAGTCTGCGCCGTCGAGGACGTCGAGGTCGTCGCCGCCGACGGCACCGTCGTCGAGCGCCGCTCCCAGGTCGTCCAGGGCGACGGCTGGGCCCTGCGGACCGGTGGGGTGTGGCGCTTCGCCGGCATCAGTCCCGACGAGACCGCCACCCTTGCCATCGCCCCCGGCTCGGCCCCGACCGGGTTCTGCGACCAGCTCCTCGGGGGGACGGGGTCGTGACCCGCCGGCTGGGGATCGTCACGGCGCTCGCGTTCGCCGGCACCGCCCTGGGTGCCGGCGTCGCCCCCGGCGCGGGCACCGGCGTCGCCGCCGGTGCCCCGGCCCAGAGCACGCCGCCCGCCTGCCGCTTCGACTACTGCGCCGGCGAAGAGGTCCCCCCCGGCGCCTCGCCGGGCACCCCGGCCCCGGGGCCGGACGGCCCGGGCCCGAGCCGCCCGGGCGGCGCCCCGCCCGGACCTGTCTGCGTGTGGGTCCACTGGCAGGACGCCACCGAGAACTGGTTCCCGCTCATCCCCGATCCGCCGTCGGGGGAGGCGGAGCTCTACCTCGAGGAATGCGACGGTGTCGGCACCGGGCGTGCCCGGTGGGTCGAGCCCGGCGAGGCGCCACCCGCCGCCGTCCTGTCGCCCGCCCAGCTCGCCGAGACCGTCCGCGTGCGGCTCGAGGGCAACCTGCCGACGCCCACGGTGGCGTCCAGCCCCGAGCCGGGCGTGGCCGCCCTGGTGGGGGTCCCCGCGTTCGTGGCCGTCGACAACTGGACGCCATCGATCACCGACCGGGAATGCGACCCCAACTACGGGCTGTGCGTCGAGGTCACCGCCCTCCCGGTGCTCGAGTGGGCGCCGGGCGAGCCGGGGGCGCCCATTGTGGCCTGCTCCGGGGCCGGCACGCGCTTCGACCCGGGCGGTGCGGCGCCCGACGTGCAGGCCGCGGCCCCCGGGGCCTGCGCCTACGCCTACCGCACCCGCACGGGTGTCGGCGGCCGGCCCGCCGCGTGGCCGGGCGAGGTGGCGGTGCGGTGGGAGCTGACGTGGAGCTCGACGGCCGGCGCCGAGGGGTCGTTGCCCGACGTCACCAAGACGGCCGCGTTCCCCGGGCGGTCGACGAGGTCCAGACCGTGGTCGAGAGCGCCGGGTGATCGGAGGGTTTGATCGAATGGTCGCCAACGGAACAACGAGTCGCACCGTCCCGCGCACCCCGTTGGGTCGGCGGACGCTGCCCTCGCCCAACGGCGTGCCGCCGCGCCGGCAGTGGGGGCGGGTGGCGATCGGCGCCCTGCTGGCCCTGCTGGGGGCGTGGGCCGGCATGATCCTGGTGGCCACCGCCGGCGGCCGGGAGGAGACGCTGGCCCTGGCCGGCGACGTGACGCGGGGCGAGCAGATCGAGCGGGACGACCTCGACGTCGTGCGGGTGGCGGCCGACGCCGGGGTCGAGACCGTCCCGGCCGGCGACCTGGACGACGTCGTCGGCCAGATCGCCGCGTCCGACCTGCCCAGTGGCAGCCTGCTGGCCCGCGAGCACCTTCTGGGCGAGAGCGAGCGGCTGGTCACCACCGACGAGGCCGTCGTCGGGGCCCGGCTGGCTCCGGGTGCCGCGCCGCGAGGCGAGGTGCCGCCGGGCACGCCGGTGCTGGTGGTGATCGGCCCGGCGGCCACCGGGGCCGAGCCGGGCGACGTGGTCGAGGTGACGGGCTGGCTGCGCGACATCGGCGACCCGGCCGAGAACACGGGCGCCCGGGAGGCGTCGCTCGTGGTGCCGGCCAGCTCGGCGGCAGGAGTGGCCGCCGCGGCCGCGGACGAGCGGATCGCGGTCGTCACGCTCGGGGACGTCGAGCTATGACTGTCGTCGCCCTGCTGTCGGTGAAGGGGTCGCCCGGTGTGACCACGACGGCCGCGGCCATGGCGGCCGCGGCAACGGCCGCCGGCCGCCGCACCCTGCTGGTCGAGCTCGACCCGTCGGGCGGCGACCTGCGGCTGCTGAGTGCCGAGCCCGCGGCTGCGCCCAACCTTGTCCACGCGGCCGGCGAGCTGCGCCACGCCGGGGGCGTGGCGGCGACCCTCGACGGCCAGGCGGTCGAGGTGGTGCCCGGCGTGCGGGGCCTGCTGGCGCCGGCCGGTGCCGACGAGGCGGGCGCGGTCGTGTCGTCGATCGGCGACCGGTGGGCGCCGGCCCTGCGGGCCTTCGACGGGACGGTGATCGTCGACGCCGGCCGGTGGAGCCCCCGGCAGGGCACCGCCGGGCGCATCCGGGGCGCCGATGTCGTCGGCCTCGTGTGCCGGGCCACCGCGGTCAGCGTCGAGCACGCCCGCCACCTGGTGGTGACCGTGCGCCAGGTAGCGCAGCAGCCCGTCGCCGCCGTTGTCGTCGGCCGCCGGCCGTACGCGCCCGAGGTGGTGGCCGCCGCGCTCGACCTGCCGCTGGCCGGGGAGATCGCCTGGGACGTCCGGGGCGAGGCCGCGCTGCTGGCCAAGGGGGCGGTGCCGGGCGGGGTGCGGTCCAAGCTCGTGCGGTCGGCGGCCCGGGGTCTGGCCGGTCTGGAGGCCGTGCTCCCGGCCCGTCACGTCGCCCTCGCCGCCACCTCCGCCCCCGCGCCGGGAGCGGCGGCGGTGCCCGCGCCCCCGCCGCCGCCCCCGTCGGCCGAGGTGCCCGCCGAGGGAGCAGGAGGCCGGCCGTGAGCGACCAGCACGAGCTCGTCGCCCGCGTGCGCCGCCAGGTCGCCCTCCTCATCGGCGACGAGGTCGACCGGCGCGAGCGCCAGGGCCTCGACGCCCTCGACGACACCGACCGCCGGATGATGGCCGACGCGGAGATCCGCCGGGCCCTCACCGAGGATTGGCGCACCCGGTCGCAGCGGGGCGAGGCCCCGCTCACCCGCGACCAGGAGGAGGGCGTCGCCGAGGCCGTCATCGCTTCGGTCTTCTCGGCCCTGCCCGGCCTGGACGAGTACCTGGCCCGCGACGACGTCACCGACATCTTCATCAACGGCTGCGACGACGTGCGCCTGCGCACCATGGACGGCGACGAGATCGTCGTCCCGCCGCTGGTCGCCAGCGACGCCGAGCTGGTCACCCTCATCCAGGGCCTGGCCCGGCGGGGCGGGCGGCTCGGGTCGGGTGACGCCGGCACGCCCACCGAGATCGGCGGCGACCACGAGAAGGAGTTCAACGCCTCGAAGCCGCTCCTCAACCTGAGGCTGTCGGACGGCTCCCGACTGGCGGCCGCCGCCTGGGTCACGAGCCGGCCCTACGTGTCGATCCGCCGCCACCCGCTGGCCGACGCGGAGCAGAAGGACCTGGTGGCCCGGGGCATGTACGACGAGGGTGTGGCCAGCCTGCTGGCCGCCGCCGTCCGGGCGCGGAAGACCATCCTGGTCGCCGGCGGCCAGGGCCGGGGCAAGACCACGCTGATGCGGGCGCTCCTCCACGAATGCGAGCCCAGCGAGCGGATCGTGGTCCTCGAGCAGGAGCCCGAGCTGCGGCTCGACGCCGATCCCGTGCGCCACAACCAGGTGCTGAGCTGGATCGCCCGGTCCGCCAACATGGAGGGCGCGGGTGCGGTCACGCTCGCCGACCTGGCCTGGGCGATCAAGCGCCACAACCCCGACCGCATCGTGGTCGGCGAGGTGCTGGGCGCCGAGGTCATGGTCATGCTCGAGGCGGCCGGCCAGGGCATCGCCGGCGCCGTGTGCACCATGCACGCCAAGGACACCTACCGGGTGTTCGGCCGGATGGTCCACTACGCCCAGCTCGGGCTGCCCACCATCACCCCCGACTTCGTGCTCGACACCGCGGCCGATGCCCTCGACCTGGTCGTCTACCTCGATGTCACGCCGGATGGCCGCCGGGTCGTGTCGGAGATCGCCCACGTCCGCGGGTTCGACCTCCGCGACAAGATCGTCGTGACCGACGAGTGGTACGTGCCCGGCCCCGACCGAGCCGCCGTCCGCAACCCGATGGCGCCGCCGCAGGCCAAGTTGCTCGAGGAGCTGGTCGCCTACGGCTACGACCCGAGCCTGGAGCCCGGCTGGTGAGCGCGCTCGGGGCCGGGGCCGGCCTGCTCGTCGTCGCCGGCATCGCGCTCGTCGCCAGCGGGCTCGCCCGCAGCGCGCCCCCGCCCCGCTCGGTCGGCGAGCGAGCCGCCCAGCGGGTCGACCAGATCGGGCCCCGGGCCCTCGCCGCCGGCGCAGCCGGGCTGGCGGTCCTGGTGGTCACCCGGTGGCCCGTGGCCGCCCTGGGCGCGGCCATGGCCGCCTGGCTGGTGGTGGCCCGGCGGGGCCGGCTCACGCCCGCCGGCGAGATCGAGCGCACCGAGGCACTCGCGGCCTGGGCCGAGATGCTGCGAGACGGCGTCGGCACCCCGCGGGGCATCGAGGGCATCATCGCCGCGACCGCCTCGACCGCGCCGCCGCTGATCCGGCCCACCGTCATGCGGTTCGCCCACCGGCTGGCCTGGCAGGACCTCCACGACGCCCTGCCCGACCTGGCCGACGAGCTCGACCACCGGCTCGGCGACCTCATCGTCATGTCGCTCGACATCGCCGCCCGGACGGGCGCCCGCCAGGTGCGGGAGGTGCTCGACGACCTGGCCGCCGCCGCTCGCGAGGAGGCCCGCATGCTCCGCCGCCAGGAGGTGGCCCGGGCCCGCCCGCGGTCGGAGATGCACCAGGTGGCGGTCATCTCGATCGTCGTCGTGCTGGGCCTGGCCGTCCTCGGGCAGGACTACCTCGCCCCCTACCGCACCGGCGCCGGCCAGGTGGTGCTGTGCGTGGTCGCCGGCATGTGGGCCGCCGGGTTCCGGGCCATGGCCCGGCTGGCGCGGTCCCAGCCGGTCGAGCGGTTCCTCACCGTCCGGGGGCGGTCGTGATCGCCGACGCCGCGCTCGCGGGGCTGCTGGTCGGGCTCGGCCTGTGGCTCGTCGTCGCTGGGCTGTGGCCCGCGCCGGAGCCGCTGGCCGTCGTGCTCGGCCGCTTCGACGCCCGGGCCCCGTCGGTGCCGGCCGCGGCCGGCGACCTCACCTGGGACGGGCGCGTCGGCGCCCTCGCGCTCCGGCGTGTCGGCCCGCTGGCCCAACTGGTCGGGCGGGCGCGCGCCGACCTCCGGGTGCTGGGCCGCCGGCCCGAGGACTTCGCCGGCGAGACCATCGTCTACGGCCTGTTCGGCTTCATGCTCGGGCCCTGGCTGGGCGGGGTGATGTGGCTGGCCGGCGCTCCGTTCCCCGCCGCCATCGCCGGCACGGTGTCGCTCATCGCGGGCACCGCCGGGGTGATCACGCCGTGGGCGACGCTGCGGGACCGCGCCCGGGCCCGGCGGGCCGGGTTCCTCCACGCGCTCATCGCCTATTGCCAGGTCACCGCCATGTCGCTGGCCGCGGGCCGGGGAGTCGAGCAGGCGCTCACCACCGCCGCGTCGTCCGGCGAGGGCTGGGCGTTCACCGAGCTGCGGGCGGCCCTCCACGCCGGGTACGTCCGCGGCGAGACGCCGTGGGAGTCGCTCGGCCGCCTCGGCGACGAGCTGGCCATCGCCGACCTGTCCCAGCTCGCCTCGACCATCGCCATGGCCGGCGAGGACGGCGCCGCCGTGCGGGACACGATCTCGACCAAGGCCCGCACCGTCAGCGACCGCATCGGCGCCGACGCCGAGCAATCCGCCCAGCGGGCCACCGCCCAGATGGGCCTGCCCGCTGTTGCGGTGGCCGCCGGCTTCCTCGTCTTCCTCATGTTCCCCGCCGTCAGCGCCCTCCTGTCCGCCTTCTGAGCCCGCCCGATCCGATCTGACCCACCCCCAGAGAGAGGACCCGACCGATGTCCCGCCTGCTGCTCGTCCTGACCACCCTCGAGACCCTGTCCCGCCGGCTGCTCGACGCCCGCCGCGACGACCGGGGAGAGGTCAACTCCAACGTCGCGTGGGCCGGCCTCATGCTTGTCGTGGCCGTGACCGTCGGCGGGATCGTGCTGGCCGCCGCCCAGGGCGCGGCGTCCCGCTTCAACTTCGGGTTCTGATCCGGTGAGCCGAGGTGCGCCGGCACGCCGGTGGGACGACCGCGGGGAGGTGGCCGCCAACACGGCCGTCTTCGGCGTGGTCATCCTGCTGCTGTTCGTGTCGCTGCAGTTCGGCCTGTGGTTCTACGGGCGGGAGGTGGCCGCGGCCGCCGCCCAGCACGCGATCGACGCTGCCCGGGTCGAGTCCGGCTCGGAGCAGGCCGGCGAGGCCACCGCCCACCAGTACCTCGGCCAGGTCGGCGGCCTGCGGGAGGCGACCGTGTCGGTGGATCGCGGCGACGAGGCCGTGACCGCCACCGTGCGGGCCCGGTCGGTGTCGATCGTCGGGTTCCTCGACGCCCCGATCGAGGTCACCATCACCGCCCCGGTGGAGCGGGTGGTCGGATGACCGGGCGGTGGGACGACCGTGGCAACGGCGCCCTCGACCTCACGGTGATGGGCGTGTGCTTCTTCGTGCCCGTGATCCTGCTGATGGTGTTCGCGGGGCGGGTGAACGCCGGCCACGCCGCGGTCGAGTCGGCCGCCCGCCACGCCGCCCGCACGATCAGCATCGCCCGCGACCCCGAGGCGGCGGCGTCGCTCGCCCGGTCCGACGCCGCCACGACCGTACGGGAGGGGTCCGCGCTGTGCCGCTCGATGGACTTCGCCTACACGGTGGCCGACAGCGAGGTCGAGGTGACGGTGTCGTGCGACGTCGACCTGTCCGAGATCGCCCTGCTGCCGGTGCCCGGCACCCGCGAGGCCTCGGCCACCGCCGTCGAGGTCGTCGACCTGCACCGCGAGAGCGTGGCCCCATGACCGGCCGGCGCGAGCGTCCGCAACGCAGTGAGCTGGCCGGAGGCCAGGAGCGGACGACCGCGCCCCGGGCCCGGCGATCCGACCGCGGCTACGTCACCCTGTTCGTGGCCGGGGTGTCCCTCGGGGTGGTCTCGGTGGTCGGGCTGGTGCTCGACGGCGGCCGGGCGCTGCGGGCCCAGAGCGACTCGTTCGGGGCCGCGGCCGCCGCCGCCCGCGCCGGCGCCCAGGAGCTCGACCCGGTGGCGTCGGTGGCGGGCGAGCTGCGCCTCGACGGTGATGCGGCCGGGGAGGCCGCCCACCGGTTCCTGGCCGACCGGGGCCTGTCGGGCACCGTCACCGTCACGGACGTCCAGGTGACGGTGACCGTGAGCCGCGACGTCGACTTCGCCGTCCTGCCGGGCAGCGCCCGGCTCGACGCCACGGCCACCAGCCGTGTGACCCGCGAGCGGGCCTCGTCATGAGCCGTCTCCGTCCTCGCCACCTCGCGTCGATGTCGGCCGGCCAGTGGGTGCGGGGCGTGGCCGCCACGCTGGCGCTGCTGGGGCTGCTGGCGGGGGTCCCGCTGGCGCTGGTGCGGTGGGGCGAGTGGCCGATCACCGGCGTGCCCACCCGCCAGTCGCTCCGCGACCTGCCCACGGCGGTGGTGTCCGATTCGGCGGTGATCGGTGTGTTCACGGTCGCCCTGTGGATCGTGTGGGCGGTGTTCGCCGCGTGCGTGGCGGCCGAGGTGGTGGCCGAGGTCCGGGGCCGGGACGCCGGGCGGGTGCCGGTCGCCGGCCCGCTCCAGGCCCTCGCCGGGCGGTTGGTCGCCACCGTGGCCATGACCGCCGGCTCGCTCGGCCCGCTGGCCGCCGGGGCGGGCGGGGCTGCGCCGCTGCGATCCCCGCACGCGGTTGCCCCGACGTGGGGCGCGACCCCGGCCAGGGCTGAACTGGCCGACGTGGCTCCGGCCGCGGCGTCCCCGTCCTTCGCCTCGTCCCCGGCGGTGCCGGACGGCCCGGCCGTGCCGGCGCCGGTCGCCGCGGTCGCACCGGTCGCCCCCGAGCTGGCGGCCGCGCCCGTGCTCGTGGTGGTCACGGTGGGCGTCGGCGACACGGCCTGGGGCCTGGCCGAGCGACACCTCCACGACGGCGCCCGGTGGGGCGAGATCTGGGAGCTCAACTACGGCCGGGCCCAGTCCGACGGGCAGGCGTGGAGCCGGCCCGAGCTGCTGCGCCCCGGGTGGGAGCTGTCCGTCCCCGCCGTCGAGGCGGCCGCCCCCGCCACGGCGCCGGTGCTCGGCGCCGACCAGATCGTGGTCGAGCCCGACGACAACCCGTGGAGCCTGGCCGAGGCCCACCTCGGCGACGGCAAGCGTTGGCGGGAGCTGTTCGCCCTCAACCGGGGCCTGGCCCAGCCCGACGGCGGCGCGTGGGTCGTCGAGGGCGAGATCCGGCCGGGATGGGTCCTCACCCTGCCGACAGGGGCACCGCCCGTCGTCACGCCCGCTGCACCGACCCCGGCGCCCGATCCGGTGTCGTCCGTCGCGCCCGCGCCGGCGCCCGATCCGGTGTCGTCCGTCGCGCCTGCCCCGGTGCCCGATCCGGTGTCGTCCGTCGCGCCTGCGCCCGAACCAGCTCCGTCGCCGGAGACGGCGACAGCCCCGGCCCAGGTGGCGGAGCCCGCGCCGCCAGAGCCGTCACCGGTCACCGACTCCGCGCCGGCGACCGATACCGCGCGGCCTCCCTCCCCGCCGGTCGCCGACGGGGCCCCGGTCGACCGACCGTCGGTGGACGACGCCGACCCGGTGGGCGACGGCTCCGACGAGGCGGGCCCGCCCCTGGACGACGGCGACCTCGACATCCGCCCGCTCGCGTGGGTCGGCCTCCCCGCCGTCCTGGCCGCCGGGGTCGCCCTGCGGCTCGACGTGCTCCGCCGCCGGCGGATGCGCACGCGGCCCCGGTCGGCCGGGCCGGCGGTCGTGCCGGCCGAGCTCCAGCCGACCGAGAGGCGGTGGCGGGCCATCGCCGACCGGGAGTCGGCCGAGTGGGTCGACGCCGCGCTGCGCTACCTCACCTGGGCCGTCCGCACGACCGGCAGGCCGGTCGACCTCGTCGGCGTGCGCACGGGCGCGGGCGGTCTGGTCCTGCTGCTCGACGGACCGGCGCCCGAGGGTGCGCCCCGCTTCGCCCCCGACGCCACCGGGTGGCAGTGGACGCTCCAGTGCGACGACCTCGATCAGATCCGGGGTGTCATGGGCGACGAGGCGCCCTACGCCCCGGGGCTGGTCACGCTGGGTACCACCGAGGACGGCAGCACCGCGCTCATCGACCTCGAGCGGCTGGGGCTGCTCAGCGTCGAGGGCGACGGCGCCGTGGTGCGGGACTGGCTCACCGGCCTGTCGCTCGACATCGCCACCGCCCCGTGGGCCGGCGACGTCGATCTGCGGCTGGTGGGCGGGCTCACCGACCTGGCCGCGCTCGACCAGGTCGGCGTGCTCGACGCGGGCGCTGTCGCCGCCGCGGTGGGAGGTGTCGTCGAGGCGACGAGACGGGCCATCGGCGACCACCCGGGCACCCAGGCCGCCCGGGCCGGCGACGGCGGCGAGCCGTGGCCACCGCTGGCGATCGTCGCCGCGGGCCCCGGCTTCGACCCGGCCATCGCGGCGGTGGCGCGGCCCGGCTGGGGCGCGGCGGTCGTGGCCGTCGGGCCGGTGCCCGGGGCCGGCCACCGGCTGCTGGCGGGAGCCGACGGGTTCGCCACGCTCTACCCCTACGGGCTGTCGGTGCGGCTCAGCGGGGTCGACGCCCGGACGGCGGGCGACACGGCCCGCCTGCTCACCGCGGCGGCCGCCCCCGCGCCGGCCTCGGGCCCGCCCGCCACGTCGACGCCGCACGCGTCGCCGGTGGCGCCCGCCGCCACGGAGGTGCCTCTGTTCGCCCCGGTGGTCACGCCGCCGGCCGAGGTGCCCGACGACGTGCGGGTCAAGTACGCGTCGCTGGTCCGGTCGATCCTGGCCCCGGCCGAGATCGAGGTGGTGGTGCTGGGCCGGCCGACCGTCACCGGCTGGCAGGTCGACCCTCGCCAGCGGTCAGTCGAGATCGTGTGCTACCTGGCCGTCCACGACGGACCGGTGAGCGGCGACCGGCTGCGGGACTGCATCTTCCCGCCCGGGTTCAAGGCGACGTCGCTACGCCAGGCCGTGTCCCGCACCCGGACGGCGCTCGGCCGGTCGGCGGCGGGTGACCCTCACATCCTGCCGGCGGTCAAGGACGGCTGCTACGAGCTGGGGCCGGGCGTGCGATCGGACGTCCAGCGGTTCCAGGCGCTGCTCGCCGCCGCCCGCACCGCACCGGAGGCGTGCGAGGTGGTGCTGCTGCGGTCCGCCCTCGCCCTGGTCCGGGGTCAGCCGTTCAGCGAGGCCCCGGCCGGTGGGTACGGCTGGGCGAGCGCCGAGGGCGTCACGTACTCGTTGGAGCGCCGGATCACCGACACCGCTCACCGCCTGGGCGAGTTGGCGTTCGCGTCGGGCGACGCCCGGCTCGCCGAGTGGGCCGCCCGCCAGGGCCAGCGGGCCGTGCCGCGCCACGAGGGCCTTTACTGCAACCTGGCTCTGGCCAAGCTGCGCCAGGGCGACGTCGACGGCTTCACCTCCATCCGCCGGGAAGCCGAGGCCGCGGCCGCCGCCTTCGACTCCCTCGACCGGCTGCAGCCCGAGACCCAGGAGTTCTTCGCCCGGGCGCTGGAGCAGTACCTGAGCTTGCAGCAGGCCGCCGCGGGCGACTGACGCGGTCCGGTCGTCAACCGGCGACGGCGAGGTGGGCCTCGGCGACGGACGCGAGGCTGCGGGCGGTGCGGCGGCGGTGGGCGCGCACCGCGCGCACGTCCCGCCCGGTGAGGGCGGCGAAACCTGCCGTGTCCCAGCCGAGGACCGACGTGGCGAGCACCGTCTGGGCCGCCGCCACCGACACGGTGCCGCTCCGGGCGGCGTCGACGACGAACCGGGCGGCCCGCTCCTCGGGACTGTGCGCATCGTGGAGCCCACCGGTGGGATGGGCGACCGAGCGTTCGAGAGCCTCGAGCGGCGTGCCCTCCCGGTGACGCTGGCGGCGGTGGCGGTGGACGGTTGTCCGCAGGCGGTCCCGCAGCCGCGACCGCACGACCGCCGCGGGCCACCGGGTGGCCGGGACGCCGGCGCCGACCACCTCGACCAGCGCGGCGGCCGCCTCGCCGTCGAGCTCGGTCCGGCTGGTCCACGGGCCCCAGCCGACGTAGCCGCGCAGCTGGGCGGCCACCGCGGCGACCACCGGCAGCAGCGCCTGGAGGGCTGTCCGCCGGGCCAGCGGGTCGTCGGCGGCCACGGCCAGGACACCGGCGAGGGCGCGGTTGGCGGCATCGGCATCGGTACGCGACCGGCAGGCGTCCACGACCGTGGCCAGGCGCGGCAGACCGGCGAGCGCCGGCGCCGCCGCGGCCCAGGCGTCCGGCACGGCGGCGGCCGAGCGTGCGCCACTCGGCGTCGAGCATGGCGAACAGGGAGCCAGTCCCGGTGCACCTTGGGCGACGGGTGAGCGGATGCGCCACTCGGCGGCGAGGCGACTGTGCCGGACCGCGGCCGCCGGTCATGGCTCCGACAGTCCCCGGGCGCCATTGCCCGAGGGGTTGCCACACGGGTTGCCACGGCTCGGAAATCCTGGTCACGCCCCCCGAGAGCGTGTGCCGGGCCGCGCGCCTCGGCGCGGGTCACCTCCGCTCGGAGATCAGGTGAGGAAGGGGCGCAGCCCCGCCGGCAGGCGCCGGCGCGCCTCGTCGTCGAGGACCGCCCCCACCAGGCGGGCCCGGGCCCGGCGGTGGACCGACGGGTCGGGGTGCCCGGCCAGCACCGCCAGGGCGTCGACCGGCGTGGCCGGGTTGTCGGCCAGCCGGCGGAGGGCGACGACGTCGCTCGTGCCGGCGAGCGCCAGGGCGCGGGCGCCGAGGCCGGGATGGGCGGCCATCCGCCGCAGGACCGTGGGGTCGGGCTCGGTGCGCGGGTCGGCCAGCACCGCCACCACCGCGTCGGGCAGCGCAGGCCGGGCCGCGACCTCGGCCCGCACCAGCGGCGAGCGGTCGGCGGCCAGCGCGGCCAGCACCCAGCCCGGCACCTCGCCGTGGCGGGCGACCTCGGCCCGACCGGCCTCGTCGCGCTCTGTCACGACGGTGCGCCAGCAGCGGGTGCAGCGCCCGCCGGGCTCGAGCGCGGTGCGCCGGCGGCACGTCGCACACCGAACCGTGGTCACGCCGCCCAGCATTCCAGCGGGTCGGCCGCGGCGGCCGGAATGCTCCGCCGTGAGGAGGCAGGCACGAACCATGGCGCTCCAGCGCACCGCGATCCCCCGAGAGTTCTCCGACCCCCGGCGCTTCACCCGCCGCTTCCGGGTGATCGTCGCCTGCGTGGCCTTGGCCGCCGTCTCGGGGCCGATCGGGTGCCTGGCCGCCGTCGCCAACCGCCCCGCCGGCACCTCGCCGTCGGTCGAGCCCCGCCACCAGGCCGACGCGGCGGCCGTCGCCCAGAGCTACCTCGACGGCGAGGCGCTCCCCATCCCCGTCGCCCGGGGCGTGGGGACCGACGCCGGGCGGGCCCCCGCCGATGCCGTGGCCACGCTGGGGCGCGAGGAGCCCCGCCCCGCGCCGATCCCCCACAGCTGGATCGTCCCGATGGCTGCCGAGGTGGCATCGATCCCCGTGGCGGAGGGGGCGGAGCGCACGGTCGAGACCCACCGGTTCCTGGTCGGCACGCCAGAGGGGCCGTTCGTCCTGGCCGTGCCGCTGGTCGAGGACGAGGGCCGTGGCCCGGCTCTGGGGGCGTTGCCCAGCCTGGAGCCGTTCGTCACCGACGCCGACGCCGACGAGACCGGCCCGCTCGACTGGAGCGCCGCCTACGAGACCAGCCGGGCGTCGACCACCCTGCGGGAGCGCATCGACGAGTGGGCACGGGCCTTCGCCGAGGACGACCGCCGCCGCCTGCTGGAGATCACCGGCGACAGCCGCAACGGCATCGAGTACGTCGGGCTGGGCGACTGGCGGTCCGCGGCGGAGCCCGAGGTCGGCGGCCTGTTCACCCGGTCGGATGGCGCGGCCGGCACCCACGTCGAGGTGGCGCTGGTGTCGGCGGGCGACCCGGCCGTCACCGCCCGCGTCTCGTTCGACCTGCTGGTGGTGCACGCTGGCGAGCCCCTGCCGGAGATCGTGGCCTGGGGCCCGGCCGGCTCGGCGCTGACCCTGGAGGCGTACGAGAACGCCACCCGCCTCCCCGCCGAGGGCCGTTCGGCGACGAGCACGACCACCACGACGGTGAGCACCACCACGACGGTGGGCACCACCGACACGGCCGAGGGGGGCGCGTGAAGTACCTCCGCAAGCTCATGGCCCGGCTGTCCGACGATCGCGGCGGCACCGGCACCGTCGACCCGGCCACCGGCGAGTTCCGAGCCACGCCATGGACCGAGCGCGAGACCGGCAGCGGTCACGCCCTCTACACCGGGCGTGACCGGAGCGTGTGGCTCTACGCGGTGATCCGCAACCACCCGCTGTACTACGAGGACGACGAGGCCATCCTCGACGTCGGGCGGCGGGTCGAGAACGTCCTGGCCGAGATCGGCAGGACCAGCCTGTCCCGCAGCTTCGGCGTTCGCGCCACCGCCTCGTACCGCGACATCCACGTGCTGTCGGTGCGGTGGGAGGGCACGCCCGAGGTCCCGCCGGGCACACCCACCCAGGCCCAGTCGGCCTACCTGGCCGAGGTGCTCGACCGCCTGCACGTCCCCCAGCAGGCCACGTTCATCGGCGTGAAGCTGCGCGACATCGATGCCCTGGCCGCCGCCCGGTCGCGGTCGATGCTCGACATGTCGATGGAGCTGGTCGCCGCGCTGTTGCGCGACGATCCCACCGACTATGCGTCCTACGACGCCGACCGGCGCCACATCGCCGCCGTCCTCCGCCGCCACGACTGCCGGGCCCCGACCCGGGCCGAGCGCAGCCGGCTGGAGGCGTGGTTCAACGACGGCCGCCACGCCGAGCCCGAGATCGTCCGCCTGCCCGAGAAGCTGGTGGTCGGGGCGGGCGACGAGATCGAGTTCGTCGCTCTCGAGCGGTTCACCGCGCCGCTCCTGCGGGCGCCGGACTCGATGTGGCTGGCCGACGCCTTCAACCTCGATCACGGCCCCGACGTCGTGTCGCTGCGGGCCCAGCTCCAGACCGGCGAGGACACCAACCGCGACCTCCGCCGCTCGCTGCGCAGCCAGAGCCACGAGCACGAGGCCGAACGGGCCCACGACCCCCACGGCGCCGGCGGCGAGGCGGCCGAGCGGGTGGAGTTCACCAAGGCGGTCCGCACGCAGTACGCCCGGGGCCGGGACGTGCCGTCCCTGCTCGACTGCTCGGTGATCTTCGGGCGGCGCACCCCGCCGACGCACGCCACCGAGACCTTCGTCGAGTACCTGGCCGCCTCGTACGGCATCGAGACCAAGCCGCTCGGTCACCGCCAGATGCAGGCCCTCGACGAGGTGCAGCCCTGCTCCCGGGTGCGATGCTCGCCCTGGCCCCAGCGGCTCAACCTGGCGATGGTCGCCTACTCGGGCGTCGCCAGCTTCACCGACCTGGGCGACTCCGAGGGTGCGTTCGTCGGTCAGGGCCTGCCCGACGGCGCCCCCGTCTACTTCGACCCGCTGGCCGCGTCCCGCCAGGACCGCCCGCCGACGACCTACGTCTGCGGCCGGCCGGGCAGCGGCAAGACCATGCTGCTCCAGCTCCTGTGCCTGCAGAGCGTGCTGATGGGGCACCGGGTCATCGTGGTCAACCCCAAGGGGTTCGACTCGCTCCAGCCGTTCGTCGACCTGGTCAACGACGAGACCGACCACTCGGCCGAGCGGGTGTCACTGGCCACGCTGGCCAGCGAGGAGGGCGGCGGGGCGTTCGACCCGTTCCGCTTCGCCCGGCCCGACACAGCGGCCAGTATCGCCGCCAACTTCGTCACCACGGTCATCGACCTCGACCAGCGCCAGCGCACCGCGCTGCGGTTCGGGCTCAACCGCGGGGCGGTGGGCGGCGCCCGGTGCGTGGGCGATGCGCTGCGCTGCGTCGACGACCCCGTGGTGGTCGATCTGGTCGAGCGGACCTGGGCGTCGACCCCGCTGTTCCAGCTCGGGGTGGGCATGCGGCCCCGCGCCCGGTTCGACGACCGGGAGATGTCCAGCGCGCTGACGCTCATCGAGTTCGACGTCGACCTGAACTTGCCGTCACAGGTCAAGGACGCCTACACCGACGCGGAGCGGATCAGCTTGGCCGCCATCCGCTGCGTGACCATGGCGTCGGTCGGCATCCTCTCGCTGTCCGACGGCGGCGTGATGGCCACCGACGAGGCCCACACGGTGCTCGGGCACGCCGACACCGTCGCCCTCAACGACAAGCTGATGCGCGAGGGCCGGTCGCTGAACGTGGGGCTGATCTACGCGTCGCAGCTCCCGTCCGACGTGCTGTCCAAGGGCATGGAGACGTACATCTCCCGGGTCTTCGCCATGGCGTTGGAGGACGACACCGAGGCGGCGGCTGCCATCCAGCTCGTGGGCTTCGACGTGACCGACGAGCGCATCCGCATGCTGCGCGAGGCCGGGCCCCGGCGGGAGGGCCCCGATCACCCCGGGAGGGCCGCGGTCTCGCTCCACCGCGACCTCCGCGGCCGGCGCTCGGCGGTGCTGCACGACCCGATCCCGGAGGACGTGTTCCGGGCGTTCTCCACCAACGTCGACGACCGCCGGGCGCGGGAGGCGGCGGCCTCGGTCGTCCACGTGTCGATCGGGTGACCATGCGCGAGGGGAACGACCATGGCTGACACGCTCCGCATCGTCGTCATCGGGCTCGCCGAGCTGGGGCAGTTGCTCGAGGAGGCCACGCCGGGCGGCGCCGAGGTGGTGACGATCGCGGCCGGGCCCGATGTCGACCGCCGGGTGGCCGAGCGGGCGAAGGGAGCGACGCGGGACGGCGTGCTGTTCGTCGTCGCCGACACCGGCGACGCGGCAGTGAACCGGCTGCCCCGGCGGCTCGCCCGTGGCGACTTCCGGGCGGTGGTGCTGACCGGGATGCCGGGGGCGTCCGCGACGTTCCGGCCCCACGTCAACCTCGTCTCGTTGGCGGCACCGTTCACGGCCAACGACGTGCTCGACGCGCTGGGCCGGCTGCCGGGCGATGTGCCGTTCCTCCTGCCGGTCGAGGGAGGGGACCGGGAGTTCGGCGGGGAGCCGGAGCCGGCGGTCGGCCCGACGCTGGACGAGTGGCTGCTGCTCCCCGGCGAGGGCGACGAGCGGGAGGAGCCCGCCGACCGTGTCGTCGTCCCGGCCGTCGCCGACGACGACCCCCTGGGCCCGCTGGTCGAGCCGCTCAGGGTGACGGCCCTCGCCGGGACGGCCCTCGCCGGGACGGCCCACCTCGGCCCGGGCGCACGGGCCCCCGAGGACGCCCCGGGCCCCCCGGCCCCGGAGGCGTCCCGGGTCGACGCCGCCGCCGACGCCGCCGAGGCCGACGTGCCCCGCTGGGCCCACCTGCCGCCGCCCCCGCCGCCCCCGCCGCCGGTCGACCGTCCGGTGCCGTGGGCCGACGCGGCCTGGCCGGTGCCGCCGGTCGTCGCCGGCGCCGCCCTGCCGGCGCGCCCGGCCGGCGATGTGCCCCGGCGGGGCACGGTCGTGGCGGTGTGCTCGTACAAGGGCGGCAGCGGGAAGTGCCTCACCGGCGACGCCCTGGTCATCGATCCCCTCACGGGCGTGCCCCACCGGCTCGACGAGGTGGTCCGCGCCCCCGAGCTGGTGACCGTGCTGACCCTGGAGGGCGCGACGGTCCGCTCTGCGCCGATCTCGGCCAAGGTCGACTCGGGCGTCAAGGCGACCGTGCGGATCGAGCTGCGGTCGGGCAGGACCGTCACCGTCACGCCCCACCACCCTCTCCTCCTGCGGGACGGCTGGCGGCCGGCGGCCGACATCGCGGTGGGCGAGGCCGTCGCCGTCCCCGGCCGCATCCCGTTCCCCGCCCGGCCGCGCCGGCTCGACGGCCCGGCGCTGGTCGCCCTGGCCACCGAGATCGTGGCGCGCCCGGAGGCCGGGCGGGTCGGCGCCGGGGCCACGATGCCGCGCGCCGCCTTCCGCCTGCCCGCCGACCAGCTCGGCTCGCTGCTGGCCATGCTGTGGGCCTGCCTCGGCACGACCGGCGCCGACGGGTCGGCGGTGGCCGTCCTGGCCACCGAGGCGCTGGCCCGGGCGGTGCAGCACCTGCTGTCGCGGTTCCGCATTCCGAGCTGCGTCGCCCCTGCGGCGCCGGGGCGGGCCGGCCCGTGGAGGCTCGCCGTCGGGCCGGCGGACGTCCCCTCGCTGCGGGCGCGGATCCTGACCGACCCCGAGACGGTCGGGCCGGACGCCGACGACCACGGCCAGCAGGCCGACGACCGCTGGTGGGACGAGGTGGTCGCCATCACCCCGGCCGGCGAGCAGCAGGTCTGGGACCTGACCGTCGACCCCACCCACTGCTTCGTCGCGAACGACGTGATCGTCCACAACACCACGACCGCCCTGCTGGCGGCGGGGACACTCGCCCGGGCGCTCGAGCCGGCTGGCAAGCGGGTGGCCCTGGTCGATGCCAACACCGCCCAGTCGTCGATCTCGACGATCCTCCAGCGAACGCCGCGGGGCTCGGTGCTCGACCTGGTCCGCAGCGACGTCGACGAGCGGCTGCTGGCGGCCGCGCTCACCCCGGTCCCCGAGGCCGGAGGGCTCGACGTGCTGTTCGGCGCCCCCGACCTGCGCAGCACGGACCGGCGGCTGGTCACCACCGCTCTGTACCGGCGGGTCGTCGCCACCCTGCGGCGGGCCTACGACTACGTCGTCGTCGACACGCCGGTCGCCGAAGCGGTCGGCCACGAGCTGTTCGACGACTTCCTGCTGCGCGACGCCGACCTGCTGGTGGTGGTGCTCGACCCCAACCGGGAGACGATCCACAACAACGCCGCATGGCTCGACATCATCGGCGACCCGGTGAGCGCCGGCGGCCGCAACGTCCCGCCCGAGCGGATCGGCGTGGTGCTCAACCGGGCCGACCCCGACCTGGCCTGGAACGCCCGGACGGTGGGCGACCACTTCCGCCGCTTCCACTTCCTGGGCGACATCCCGGAGAGCCCGGCCGTGCAGCGGGCCGCGAACGAGGCCCGCCTGCTCGAGGGGTTCGACCCCACCGTCGAACGGGCCGTGCGGTCGGTGCTCGCCGCCCTGGTCGACGAGCCGCTCGTCGCCCCCGACGCCGCTCCCACCCGCGGCACGACCCGGGCGCGCCTGCTGGCGCTCCTGCGCGCCGGGGCGCGCCGGTGTTGAGCGCCCGGAATGCTCCAGGCATGGCCGCCACCACACCCCCGCGCTCGAAGCGCTACACGCCGCCGGCGGCGGCCCGGGCTCGGTCGACGGCGCCCCGGGCGGCCCCGGCCGTGCCGGCGGTGGCGGTGCGCGCTCCGCTCGGGCGGCGGCTGGTGGCGGGGCTCGTCGACCTGACCCTGGTGCCGGTGGTCCTGTTGGTGGTCGCCGAGGTCGCCTGGCGGGCCGGCGCGCTGCGCCTGCTGGGCGTCAGCTCCGCCGCGTGGGTCGCGTGGTCGTGGTCGTTCACCCGGGTGGCCTGGATCGTGGCCGTCGCCGCCCTCGCCTACCACGCCCTGTGCACCGCCCGGTGGGGGCGCACGCTGGGCAAGCTAGTGGCGGGGCTGCGGGTGGAGACGACGGCCGGCGGTCCGGTGGGCGTGTGGCGGGCGCTGTGGCGGGGGGTGTGGGGCGCGGCCGTGTACCTGCCCTCGGTCCTCGCCCCGCTGCTTGTCGTGGTCGGCTGGATGGCCGTGGCCACCGGCCAGCGCCGGTCGCCGGCCGACAGGGCCGCCGGCACGCGGGTGGTGCGGTCCGTCGCGTCGTAGCGCGGTCGCCCCTCGTGAGCGCATCGCCCACAACCTGCCGTAGCTCGTGACCCTGGCCGGCCACGGGTTCTACGGTTCGAGCGGTCGAGGCGCAACCGACGAGGGCAGCGGGGTGCTACATGGCGCTACGGACGCTACGCTGTCCGCTGACCAAGACGATCACGCAACGTGAGTTGCGCAATGACTCCTCGGCGGAATGGCGGGCAGTCCAGGCTGGCGAGACGATGTCGGTCACCCGCAACGGCACACCCGTCGCCGAGCTCCGACCTGTCGGTCGCTCCCGCCTGGTGCCCCGGGACGTCATCACTCGTGGCCAGGGTGCGGCGCCACGTGTCGATGCCGATCGCTTCCGGGCCGACCTCGACGCCGTGGTCGACCAGTCCCTCGACCAGTCCCTCGATGGCTGACGTCACACAGGGACTGCTCGACACGTCCGTCGTCATCGACCACGACATCGTCGACCCCGATCGTCTGCCTGCTCGCGGCAGGCATCAGCGCCGTGACATTGGCCGAACTCGCTGGCAGGACCGCACGACTCGGACGATCAGGAGCGGTCGAGTCGACGGCCCGTCTCGAGTGGGCGGCATTCGACATTCGACCTTCGTACCCGCTCGAGGAGACGCGGCGCGTGCGTACGGCCGGGTGCGTCGCGGCGGTGCCGAGCTCGGGCCAGCGTGAGCGGAGCCGGGTCGCGGACCTGCTCATCGCCGCCACCGCACTGGCCAACGACCTGCCCCTGTTCACCCGCAACAGCGACGACTTCAACGGGCTCGGTGAGCCTCCTGGACATCCATGACGTGTGACGCGTCGGTCAAGTCGTTGCGATCGAGCCGGTCGTTGCGACCCCCGTGGCGAGCTGTTCGTACCCAGCACGTTGTGAGCGGGCCCGCAGGCGGACAGTGACGAATCGGCGGTCACCCAGCGGGGTAGTCCCAGGTGGCGGGTGCGGGCCGCTTGTGCCCGGCGTCACGAGCGATCCGAGCGTGCGCGAACAGTGCTAGGCAGGTGACGTGCCACGCCTCGACGATCTGGCCGAGAAGCTGGCTCCGCTGCTGGGCGGGTTCCTGCCCCGGCAGCGGTGGTTCGCAGGCCACGAGCCTCCCGCCTCGGTGGCGGTGACCACCCTCGACCTGCGCGAGGGCGACGACACCGTCCTCGCCTGGTTGTTGGTCGATGCCACCGATGCCGCGGGCGAGCACGCCACCTACCAGGTCGTGCTCGGCGGCCGCCCGACGCCGGCCGACGTCGAGTTCCTGCAGGGCAAGGAGCGCGTCACGGTCGGCGAGGTCGACGGGTGGGTGTACTACGACGCCCTGATCGACCCCGAGCTGTCCCTGGCGGTGCTCCGCAAGGTCGCGCCCGACGAGTCGGCCGATGTCGCCCGTCCGCTCGTGGTCGAGCAGTCCAACACGTCGGTGGTCTACGACGAGCGGCTCATCCTCAAGATGTTCCGCCGGGTGTACCCCGAGCCCAACCCCGACGTCGAGATCACCGAGGTCCTGGGCGAGCGGGGCTTCCCCCACGTCGTGCCCCAGCTCGCCGTGATGCGCTACGAGGGCGCCGACCTGGCGGTGGTGCGCCAGTACCTGCTCGGCTCCACCGACGCCTGGCAGCTCGCGCACACCTCGCTGCGCGACCTGCTCGGCACCCGCATGCCGCCCGAGGAGGCGGGGGGCGACTTCGGCCCCGAGGCGTTCACCCTGGGCGGGGTGACCGGTCGGCTGCACCTGGCCCTGGCCGAGGCGTTCGGCACCGGGGAGAGCGACCCCGGCGAGTGGCTCGAGCGCTTCCGCGCCCAGCTCGCCCGACTGCCCCAGGGGACGGTCGAGGTCGCAGGCGACACGGTCGAGGTGAGCGAGCTGGTCGACGCCGCCGCGGTCGAGCGGGTGCTCGCCGAGCT
Organism: uncultured Acidimicrobiales bacterium; assembly: GCA_963735395.1. Lineage (GTDB taxonomy): Bacteria > Actinomycetota > Acidimicrobiia > Acidimicrobiales > VFJN01 > ZC4RG19. The sequence goes on from CAVTKV010000012.1 coordinate 122,610, forward strand.
GGTCGACGTCGCCGATCCGGGTCCCGCCTTCCGCATCCACGGCGACCTGCATCTGGGCCAGCTCCTGTTGGCCGACGCAGGCTGGTTCGTCCTCGACTTCGAGGGCGAGCCCGTCCGGCCGGTGGCCGAGCGCCTGGTGGCGTCGTCGCCGCTGCGCGACGTGGCCGGCATGGTGCGGTCGTTCCACTACGCCGCCCGCACCGGCCTGGCCGAGCGGGGCCGCGACGTCGACCCGGAGCTGGTCGACCTGGCCGCGGCGTGGGAGACCCGGGCCGTCGAGGCGTACCTGTCCGGCTACCGGCATGTCGACGGCGTCGAGGCGCTGCTGCCCGCGTCGGACGAGGACCGCGACAAGGTGCTGCGCGCCTTCGAGCTCGACAAGGCGGTCTACGAGGTGATCTACGAGCTGGCACACCGGCCCGACTGGGTCGGCATCCCGGCGTCGGCCGTGCGGCGCACGCTGTCGCTCGTCGCCGGATGAGCTCCGCCCGCGAGGCCGCGGCGCTGCAGGCCGGGTTGGACGCCCTGGCCGCCGGCACCTGCCCCGACCCCCACCGCCTGCTGGGGGTGCACCACGATCGCAACCAGGTGGTCGTGCGCACCTGGCGCCCGGGCGCGACCGCGGCCACCCTCGAGGGGCGGCCGATGCGCCGCATCCACGACGCAGGTGCGTTCGAGGTGCTGGTCGACGCCGAGCCCAAGCCGGGCTACGAGGTCACCTTCGGGTGGGACGGGGGCGGCGAGCACACCGCGGCCGAGCCGTGGCCCTTCTGGCCGACGCTCGGCGAGGTCGACCTGTACCTCATCGGCGAGGGACGGCACGACCGCCTGTGGACCGCGCTCGGCGCCCATGCGCGCGACCACCAGGGCACCCAGGGCACCGCCTTCGCCGTGTGGGCCCCGGGGGCGCGGTCGGTGCGCGTGGTCGGCGACTGGAACGGCTGGGACGGGCGCGTCCACCCGATGCGCACCATCGGCGCGTCCGGGGTGTGGGAGATCTTCGTCCCCGAGGCCCAACCGGGCCACCGCTACAAGTTCGAGGTGCTCGGCGCCGACGGCACCACCACCCTGCGGGCCGACCCTCTGGCCCGGGCGACCGAGGTACCGCCGGCCAACGCCAGCGTGATCTTCCGGTCGGGCCATGTGTGGGCGGACGGCGACTGGATGTCGCAGCGCGCCACCAGTCGGCCGTGGGACGACCGCATGGCCGTCTACGAGGTGCACCTCGGCTCGTGGATGCGCCACGCCGACGGACGCAGCCTGAGCTACCGCGAGCTGGCCGAGAAGCTGGCCGACCACGTGGCCGACCTGGGCTTCACCCACGTCGAGCTGCTGCCCCCCACGGAACACCCCTACGTGCCCTCGTGGGGGTACCAGGTCACCAGCTACTTCGCCCCCACGGCCCGCCACGGCGACCCCGACGGGTTCCGCGACCTGGTCGACCACCTGCACCAGCGGGGCATCGGCGTCATCGTCGACTGGGTGCCCGCCCACTTCCCGCGCGACACCTGGGCGCTGGCCCGCTTCGACGGCACCGCGCTGTACGAGCACGCGGACCCCCGCCAGGGCGAGCAGCCGGACTGGGGCACCCTGGTCTTCAACTTCGGACGCAACGAGGTGCGCAACTTCCTCATCGCCAGCGCCCGCTACTGGCTGGAGGAGATGCACGTCGATGGGCTGCGCGTCGATGCCGTGGCCTCGATGCTCTACCTCGACTACTCGCGCCGCGACGGCGAGTGGGTGCCCAACCGCCTCGGCGGGCGCGAGAACCTCGAGGCCATCGCCTTCCTGCAGGAGATGAACACGCTGGTGCACCGCGACATCCCCGGCGTGCTCACGATCGCCGAGGAGTCGACGGCCTGGGGCGGCGTGTCACGCCCGGTCGACGCCGGCGGCCTGGGGTTCAGCCAGAAGTGGAACATGGGGTGGATGCACGACACGCTCGAGTACTTCTCGAACGAGCCGGTGTACCGCAAGTGGCACCACGACCTGCTCACCTTCGGGCTCACCTACGCCTGGAGCGAGAACTTCGTGCTGCCGCTCAGCCACGACGAGGTGGTGCACCTCAAGGGGTCATTGCTGGGCAAGATGCCGGGCGACCAGTGGCAGCGCTTCGCGAACCTGCGGGCGCTGTACGGGTGGATGTGGTCGCACCCGGGCAAGCAGCTGCTGTTCATGGGCGCGGAGCTGGCCCAGGAGCGCGAGTGGAGCCACGACCGCGAGATCGACTGGTTCCTGCTGTCCGAGCCGCTGCACCGCGGCGTGCGCGACCTGCTGCGCGAGCTCAACCGGGTCGAGGCCCTGCACCCCGGCCTGTGGGCCGCCGACACGACGCCGGCCGGCTTCACCTGGCTGGACGCCGACGATCGCGAGAGCTCGGTGTACGGCTTCCTGCGGACCGGGGGCGGCGACGTGGTCGCCTGCGTCGCCAACCTCACCCCGGTGCCGCGCCACGGCTACCGCCTGGGCCTGCCCCAGGGCGGGCGCTGGGTCGACGTGCTCAACACCGACGACGAGCGGTGGGGCGGCAGCGGCGTCGTCCAGCCAGAGGTGACCACCGACGGCACCCCCTGGCAGGGCCAGCCCGACTCGGCGGTCCTCGTCCTGCCGCCGCTGGCCGTGCGCTGGTTGGCGCCCGCGCCGGACTGAGCGACCCGGGCGCGGCGGGCGTGCGGGGGCCGCCAACCACCTGGTGATTGCGGGAGCAACGGTGCTAGCAAGGCGCAGTCGTGATCGGAGACGTCCCCCCGGAGCCGCTCGACGACGACGAGCGCAGCCTGCTGTCGCCCCAGTTCGCCGTCGTCATGATCGCGTCCTTCGCCTACTTCACGGCGATGGGCGCGCTGCTGCCGACCCTGCCCCGCTTCGTCGAGGACGAGCTGGGCGGCGGGGGCGTGCAGGTGGGCATTGGCGTGGGATCGTTCGCCGTGTCGGCCGCCCTGCTGCGCCCCTGGATCGGGAGCGTCGGCGACCGGAGGGGGCGGCGCATCCTGGCCGTCGCCGGGTCGGCCGTGGTGGCCGTGTCGATCTTCGCCTATGCCGGCGCCACGTCGTTGTGGATGCTGGTGCTGGCCCGGCTCGTCACCGGTGCGGGCGAGGCCGCCGTGTTCGTGGGGGTGGCCACCGCCGCCCAGGACCTGGCTCCCGACCACCGCCGGGGCGAGGCGGCCTCGTACTTCTCGGTGGCGCTGTACGGCGGGCTGGCCGTCGGGCCGCCCATCGGCGAGGCCCTGGTCGACCACAGCTTCGACCTGTTGTGGGCGGTCACGGGCGGGTGCGCCGCGCTGGCGGCCGTGGTCAGCCTGTGGATCCCCAGGGGCCGCACCGTCGCGGTCACGGCCGATCGCGCCTTCCTGCAGCGCGACGCGCTGTGGCCGGGCCTGATCCTGCTGTTGGGGCTCATTCCGTTCACGGCCTTCGCGGCGTTCGTGCCGCTGTACGCCGAGGACATCGGCATCGACAGCGTCGGCGGCGTGTTCGGCCTGTACGCCGGGCTGGTGCTGGTGGTGCGCATCGTGGGTGCCCGGCTGCCCGACCGCCTGGGGTGGCAGACCGGCTCGACGCTGGCCCTGTGGGGCGTGATCGCGGGCATCTGGCTCGTGGCGGCCTGGGGGTCGGCGGCCTCGCTGTGGGTGGCCGCGATCGGCCTGGGCGCGGGCATGTCGATGCTGTACCCGTCGCTGTTCACGGCCGTCATGGCGGCGGCGCCCGAGGAAGAGCGCACCCACGCCGTCGGCACGTTCTCGGTGTTCTTCGACCTGTCGCAGGGCTTCGGTGCCACCATCGTCGGTGTGGTCGTGTCGCTGACCAGCGGCAACGAGCGGGCCGGGTTCGCGGTGGCCGGCGCGCTGGCGTTCTGCGGCCTGGTGGCCCAGTGGCTGCTGCGCGGCCGCATCGGCGCCACGCAGCCGGCAACGACAGCGCCGCTGGACCAGGCGTGATCGCCAACCTTCGGCTGAAGGCGAGGGACGCGCGCGGGCGCCAGTAGCGTCGGTTGATCGCCGACGTCGCCTTCGCCCTGCACGGCCACTTCTACCAACCGCCCCGCGAGAACCCGTGGACCGAGGCCGTGCCGCGCCAGCCCACGGCCGCACCGTTCCACGACTGGAACGAGCGCATCACCGCCGAGTGCTACCGACCCAACGGCTGGGCCCGCATCCTCGACGACCACGGGAGCATCGTCGGCATCGTCGACAACTACGAGCGGCTGTCGTTCAACGTGGGCCCCACGCTGCTGTCGTGGCTGGACGAGCACGCCCCGGAGACCTACGCCCGCATCGTGGCCGCCGATCGGGTGGCCCGCCGGGCCATCGCCCAGGGCTACGGCCACGCCATCATGCCGCTGTGCAACGACCGTGACCTGCGCACGCAGATCCGTTGGGGGCTGGCCGACTTCCGCCACCGGTTCGGACGCGAGGCCGAGGGCATGTGGCTGCCCGAGACCGCGGTCGACGACCGGGTGCTGGCCGCGCTGGCCGAGGAGGGCGTGGGGTTCACGATCCTGGCGCCGGGCCAGATCGCCGCGGTCCGCACCCGCGACGACCACGGTGGTCATCGGCGCGACGAGGGCTGGCGCGACGCCGACGGTGCCTCCCTGCCGGGCACGCTGCGGTGGCGACACCCCCACGTCCCGGACCTCGGCGTCGACCTGGTGGTCTACGACGGCCCGATCAGCCACGACGTCGCCTTCGGCGGCTTCCCCAGCCAGGTGGTCGTCGACCGCATCGTCGGGCGGCGCCACGGCGACCTGGTGTCGGTCGCGTGCGACGGCGAGACCTTCGGCCACCACCACACCTACGCCGACCGGGGCGTCGCCCACGCCCTGACGGTCGAGGCCGACCGGCGCGGCGTCGCCCTGCCCCGCGTGGCCGACTGGCTGGCCGAGCACCCGCCGTCGCACGAGGGGCGGGTGCGCCTGTCGGCGTGGTCGTGCGCCCACGGGGTGGGCCGGTGGCTCGACGACTGCGGGTGCCACACCGGCGGCGAGCCGGGCTGGAACCAGGCCTGGAGGGCCCCGCTGCGGGCAGCCTTCGACCAGGTGCGCGACGTCGCGGTGGCGGTGTTCGAGCGGCGGGCGCCGGCCGTGCTGCGCGACCCGTGGGCCGCCCGTGACGCCTACGTCGATCTGGTGCTGGGCGTCACCACGGTCGAACGGTTCGCCGACCAGCACCTGCTCGAACCGGGCGGAGGCGAGGCGGCGGGCGACGACGGCGACGGCGATGCGCTCGTCGAGGCGCTCACACTGCTCGAGAGCCAGCGCCACGCCCTGCTGATGTACACGTCGTGCGGCTGGTTCTTCAACGACCTGGCCGGCATCGAGACCGTGCAGATCATGCGCTACGCGGCCTGCTGCCTCGACATGCTGGCGTCGCTCGGCGAGCAGGTCCCCGTCGACGCGGTGCTCGAGACGCTGGCTCGGGCGCAGAGCAACGACCCCGACGAGGGCGACGGGCGCCAGGTGTGGCGGCGCCACGTCGACCCCAGCCGCGTCGATCCCGGCCGCGTCGCCGCCCACCTGGCGATGACCGAGCTCCTGGCGGGCGGCGCCGCTGGTGCCGGCGCCGGCCCCGAGCGTCTCGACGGCTACGACGTCTCACGCGAGGTGCACGACACCGTCGACCGCGGCGGGGTGGCTGTCTGCGCCGGACGCGTGGCGCTGACGCACCGCCGTACACGCCGCACCACGCGCTGGGTCTACGGGGCGGTGCACCTGGGCGGTCTCGAGGTGTTCGGCGCGGTGCGCCCGGCGGCGGAGCCCGACCGCGACCAGGTCGACGTCTCGACGTTGGTGGAGTCCACCCGGCGCGGCGACCGGGTCACGACGCTGCTGCGCATGGTCGTCGACCGTTTCGGCCCCCGCGAGTTCGGGCTCGAGAGCGCGCTGCCGGGCGTGGGCGAGGACCTGCTGCGGGCCACCGCCCAGGGCCTGGCCGACCGGTTCGTCGCCGCCTACGACCAGCTCCGCGCCGACCACCACGACACGCTCGCCGCGCTGGCGGTGACCGGGACCCCGCTGCCGGCCGAGCTGCGGGGCCCGGTCGAGCTCGCCCTCGCCCGGCGGCTCGAGGCCGCGGTGGCGGCCTGCGGCGGGTCGACCGACCCGGCCGCGTACCGGGTCGTGCAGGCGCTGGTGCGCGAGGCCCGGGAAGAGGGGGTGCGCCTCGCCTCGACCGCCGCGGCCGCGGCGCTCGAGCAGGCCGTCGGCCGCGCCGTCGACGACGCGGCGGCCACCCCCGGCGGCGCCACGGTCGAGGCGGCGGTCGGCATGGTGCGCCTGGCCCGCGAGCTCTCCCTCGACGTCCGCGTCGACGTCGCCCAGGAGCACGTCTACGACGCGCTCCGTAGCGATCGACTGGACGACGGGGCCCGGGCGCTGCTCGCTCCGCTGGCCCGCAGGCTCGGCGTGGCGGCACGGCCCCTGGACCTGCCCCGCTGAGAGACCGAAGCTGCAAGAGCGGCAAGCACGGCAACCGTTCGCCGAGATGGGGTGACCTGTCCGCGCATGCTCCATGAGGCGGCGGGAGGCGTCCGGAACCACGTTCGCGACGGTCGCGACCAGCCCCGATGTCGGTAGCCTGGACAGTCGTGGCCACCACCGACGTGAGGACTTGTTACCGGCATCCTGACCGGCGTGCCGGCGTGATCTGCCAGCGGTGCGACCGGCCCATCTGCCCGTCGTGCATGCACCAGGCGTCGGTGGGGTTCCACTGCCCCGACTGCACCAGGAGCGGTCGTCAGAAGGTCGTGACGGCCCGGTCGCTGGTCACCCGTCCGGTGATCACGCTGGTGCTGGTGGCGGCCAACCTGGCGATCTTCGCGGGCGATCTCCTGTCGCCCATCGTGACCGTCCAGTCCGTGCTCGACATCCCGTTCGCCGGCATGCACCAGTGGAGCGCCGACGGGGCGCTGTTCGGTCCCTCCGTCGCCGCGGGCGACTGGTGGCGGCCGATCACCGGTGGCTTCCTCCACATCAACCTCATCCACGTCGGTTTCAACATGTTCCTGCTGTGGCAGCTCGGGGGCCTGCTCGAGCCGGCGGTGAAGCGCTGGGGGTACTCGGCGCTCTACCTCATGTCACTGCTGGGCGGGTCGTTCCTCACGCTGGTGCTCGACAACAACGCGGTCACCGTCGGCGCCTCGGGCGCCGTGTTCGGCCTGATGGGGGCGACGTTCGTGGCCATGCGCTCGCGGGGCATCGATCCGTTCAAGACGGGCATCGGCCCGCTGATCCTGATCAACCTGGTCCTGACCTTCGCGCTCCCGAACATCTCGGTCGGCGGGCACATCGGCGGCTTGGCCGCCGGCGTCGCCGGCGGGTGGATCCTGTGGGAGCTGGGCCCGCGCCTGGGCCCCAAGTCACCGGTGCCGGTCATCGCCTGCCTGGCCATCGCCGGCGCCCTCTACGCGGGGTGCCTCGTGGTGGCCCAGCCGCTGTAGCGGCGGTCTACCGGGGCGTCACCCGGCGTCGTCGCCCGCAGTCACGCGAGCCGCGAGGCGGCGCAGGTTGCCTCGCCACACGGCCCGCAGCACCGGGCTGGCCAGGGCGCTGCCGATCACGCCGCCCATCCACCAGGGGAAGCTCAGCCGCTCGTCCCACACGAGGCGGGTGCGGCCGCGGCGCCGCCGGCGCAGCAGGAAGCGCCCCGTACCGGTCACCAGCCCCGTGTGGCGGACGCCCATGGCGCGCCCCTCACGCCACTCCGTGACCTCCATCACGTCGAGCGTGCGCAGCGGCCCGACCCTGGTCTCGCACTCGAACGTGGTGCCCACGCCCGACCGGCGGTCACCCGTGAACCGGATGGCGACGGCGTCGGCCATCCACGACACGTGGTCGCCGATGTCGGCGAGGTGGCGCCACACGGCGCCCGGTGGGGCGTCGACGGTGGTCTGCACACGGATGCGGGACACGCCGACAGGATGACACCCCCGGCCGGTCGTCCCGCACCAAGTGTGCACAGCAGCGGCCGACGGCAGGGTGCTAGTGGTGCACGTAGCCCCTGCGGGGCACCATCAGCCGGCGTCGGCCGCCGTGTCGGCGTCGGCCTCGCCGCCCCGCTCGACGCCCAGCACCTCGAGCAGTTCGGGCACCATCCACGACACCGCCCGGGTCGCACCGTCCTCGGTCAGGTCTCGGCCCTCGGCCCGCTGGCCCGCCGCGAACTCGCCGCGGGGCAGTCGCTGCGCCCAGGCCCCGAGGTCGACGACCGTCGAGCCGTCGCGCCCCGAGGCGACGTCGCGGATGATCTCGTTCAGCCGGTCGACGCGCGCCGGGTCGTTGTCGGCCACGCTGGTCCAGTCGCCCTCGATGTCGCCGCCCGGCGCCAGGCGCACGTGCGGCGCCGTGGCCCACACGACGGGAACGTCGGCGTCCTCGAGCGTGTCGGCCAGGTCCCGCACGTGCTGCCGCAACCAGGCGTCGTACACCGGGTCACCGAGGTGCAGCCACTGCCGGTCGATCTCGCGTTCGCCCAGGTCGCCCACGCCGGGCACGACCACGACGACGTCCGCTCCGGCGTCGTCGAGCAGCCGCGGCAGCCGCGGCCCGAACCCGACGCAGTCGGTGCCCTCGCCCACCACCCCACCGGCGAGACGCACCGGACCGGGACCCGACAGCGGGCAGTCGGCGGCGACGTGGGTGTGCACCCGCACCTGTTCGTCGGCGTTGTCGGCGTTCCAGGCCTCGAACCCGGGAGGCATCGAACCGGCGAGCGATCCGCCCACCAGGGCGATTGACGCCACCTCGTCACCGCTGGGCACGACCACGTCCAGGTCGCCGGCGCCGTTGCCGTCGTCGATCGCCAGGCTCACCCCGGCGGGCGGTTGCTCGGGCAGCACGACCGTCGCCGCCGCCACCACGACCGCGCACAGCCCGAGCGCGAGCGCGAGCTGGGGGCGGCGCAGTTTCACCCGGGTGCGGAAGGGGCGCTCCAGCCCGAAGGTGACCAGGGCGGCGGCGCCGAGCGTGGCGCCGAGGCGGGCCAGGAACAGCAGCGGACCATCGACGCCCAGCCGCTCGTCGTCGAGCAGCAGGAAGATGGGCCAGTGGAGCAGGTACGCGGCGTAGCTGAGCTTGCCGACGGTGCGCAGCGGCAGGCTGCCGAGCAGGGTGGTCGCCGGCCCCGGGATCGTCACCGCGAAGATGACCCAGGCCGTCAGCACGGCGTTGAGGGCCGTGACGCCGCCGAACAGGTTGGTGCTGTACAGACCGGTCGAGTGCCACAGCCAGGCGAGCACCACCAGGGCCCCGGGCGCGCCGTAGCGCACTGCGGTGGCGCCGGTGGGCGTCTCGACCACCCGCCGCACGCCCGGGCTGAGCACCGCGTACGCCAGCACGACGCCGACCAGCAGCTCACCGAGCCGGGTGTGGGTGCCGAAGTAGGCGATGCCGTCGTTGCCGGACCGGTCGGCCGTCATCGACGCGGCGAGGAAGCTGGCCGCGGCGGCCAGGCCGAACACGGCGCCGGCCCTGCGCCAGCGCTTTCCGGTGAGCTTCATCACGCCCACGAACGCGAGGGGGAACACGACCGTGATCTGGGCCAGCAGCGACATCGACCACAGGTGTTGCACGGGCGACGGGTCGGTGAGCACGCTGGCGAACCCGTTGCCGTCGTAGGCGTAGCGCCAGTTCAGGACCTGGCCCAGCGCGGCCAGCACGTCGCCCCGGAACCCCGGGCCGGCCCCGACCCGCAGCGCGACCTGCAGCACGACGACCAGGCCGATGGTGAAGACCAGGGCGGGGACGATGCGACGGGCCCGGTGCTCCCAGAAGCGGGGGAGCGCCAACCGGCCGTTCTGTGCCCACTCGGCGAGGGCCATGGTGGCGACGAGGAAACCGGACAGCGTGAAGAAGCTGGAGATGCCGAGGAACCCGCCCCGGGCCACCTCGAAGCCCTGGTGGAAGGCCAGGATGGCGAAGAGGGCGACGGCGCGCAGTCCGTCGAACCCCCCGACGTAGGGCAGCTCGGGCCGGGGACCGGGCTCGGTCGACGGGGCGCGCCCACGGCGGCGGCCGCGGTCGTCGGGCTGGACGTCGTCGGGATGGTCGTAGCCGTCGTCGTCGTAGCGGTCGGCGCCGTAGCGGTTGCGGAACCGGTCGTCGGCCAGGTCGGGAGCGGCCGGCGGCGGGCCCTGCCAGCCGCGATCGAGCACCTGCGTGCCCGGCCCGCCGGGGGCGGTCGGCTGCACGGGCTCGTGCGGCAGCGGCGCGCGCCCACGGGCGTTCCGCCCGCGGACGCCAGGGCTGCCGGGTGTGCTGAGGTCGGGGCTACCGACGCCGGACCTGCCGGGGTCGGGCAGCCCCGGGACGCGGCCCCTCGGGTCGTGGCCGTCGAGGTCGGGCCTGCCGGGGACGCGCCCCCGCGGGTCGTGGCCGTCGAGGTCGGGCCTGCCGGGGACGCGCCCCCGCGGGTCGTGGCCGTCGAGGTCGGGCCGACCGACGTCGGGCCTCCCGAGGTCACGCTCCTGCGGGTTGTGCGGGTCGGGCGGGCCACCGGGGCGGGAGCCGGGGTCGGGCACGCCGCGGCGCGGCGGTATGCGCCCGGCGGTGCGGGCCGACGGCGGCGCCGCGGCGCGGGCCTGTGCCTGCCGGGCTTCGGCCTGGCGCTGGCGCCAGCCGGAGAGCTCGCTGGGGTCGGACAGGTCGTCGTCCCAGCGCACATCGGCACGGGGCTCGGCCGGCGCCTGCCACGACCGCTGGTCGCGGGAACGGCCGCCGCCACCGGCCGGAGGTCGCTCGTCGTACCAGGCGGGCATGCCGGACGGGGGGGCGTTGCCGCCGTCGTCGCGGCCGCCGCCGCCATCGTCGTCGTCGTCGTCTCCTGCGCGCCAGCCGCCGAGCTGCTGCCAGAGCTGGCGCCCGCGGGGCTGCGGCCCAGCGGCGGGCGGACGGTCGCCACGTCGGCCGCCGCGGTCGCCACGGTCGTCGCGGCGGTCGTTGGGCGGGCCCTCGGCAGGCGGGCGGTCGCCGCGTGCCCGCTCGCGCTCGGCCCGCTCACGTGCGGCCCGCTCAGCGGCGGCACGGTCGCCCCGCCGCCCGGACGGCGGTGGTTGCGAAGGGCTCAGCGTCGTTCCTCCACGATTGCGGCGGTGCCAGCGGGCACGTCCCCAGGCGTCATCGCCCCACAGGTACCCCGGCTGGTCGGTCGGGCAAGACTATCCACGCCTACGCACGGACTGTCCATCGGCAACAGTCTGACGATCACGCGCGGTGCGCACGCGGATCGTGCGGTTCCCGCGCACGAGCGCCTGGTCCGAGTCGCTCAGCGCCCCCCATGTCGCCCTGTTCGTCAGGCCACCCCGCTGGTCGGTCGCTGCGTGGCGAGGACCTGCTTGAAGATCACGAGCGGCAGCAACAGGCGCGCCACGAGGGCCACGACCCACACGATGACCGTGGCCAACACCCAGGTCAGGGCACCCGAGATCTGCAGCCCGTCGCCCACGAGCGCGGTCACGATCAGGCTGACCAGCGTGGCGACGAGCGCGGTGCTCCCCAGCAGGGCCGGGGCGTTGCGCACGGCGACCTGCCGCAGCAACGGTTGCACCAGCAGGCCTGCCACCGCGAACAGCACCAGCGCCAGCGCGAAGCCGCCGGCGGAGAGTGACATGTCGTCGAGCACCTGGGCGGCGACGATCAGGCCGATGGCGTCGGCGATGAGGCTGACGACTGCGGTGGCGACGAGTCGGATCATCAACGACCACCAATCGACGGGACGGGCGGCACCGCGGCCACGACCGGGCGTGGTGCCTGGCCGACGTAGTGGAACCCGGGCGTCGGTGCCCGCGCCTCACCCGCCCGGGGTGAGCACCCCGGAGGCCCACGTGCGGCCGAGCCCACGGCGACAGGGGTAACCCTGGGTGGGACGTTCACAGTCGCCAGTAGCCTGACCGGTCGTGGCCCGCTTCTACGTGACGACCCCCATCTACTACGTCAACGACGCGCCCCACATCGGCCACGCCTACACGACGGTCGTCGCCGACGCGGTGGCCCGGTGGCACCGGCTGCTCGGCGACGACACGTTCTTCCTCACCGGCACCGACGAGCACGGGCTCAAGGTGCAGCGCGCCGCCGAGGCCAACGGGGTGACCCCCCAGGAGTGGGCCGACCGCACGGCCGAGCGCTTCGTCGATGCGTGGAAGCTGCTCGACATCTCCAACGACGACTTCATCCGCACCAGCGAGCCCCGCCACCACCACACCGTGCAGCAGATCCTGCAGCGGGTGTACGACAACGGCCACATCGAGCTGGGCACCTACGAGGGCCTCTACTGCGTGTCGTGCGAGGCCTATTACACCGTCGACGAGCTGATCGACGGCGTGTGCTGCCCCATCCACGATCGGCCGGTCGAGCACGTCAAGGAGGACAACTACTTCTTCAAGCTGTCGCGCTTCACCCAGCCGCTGCTCGACTGGTATGCCGCCCACCCGGGGTTCGTGCGGCCGGAGACCAAGCGCAACGAGGCGCTCGGCTTCATCCGGGGCGGGCTGGCCGACTTCTCGATCAGCCGCAGCTCGATCAGCTGGGGGGTGCCCATCCCGTGGGATCCGGCGCACGTCACCTATGTGTGGTTCGACGCCCTGGTCAACTACCTCACCGCCGTGGGCTACGGGCACGACGACCGGCGGTTCGCCGCCTGGTGGCCGGCCGCCCACCACGTCATCGGCAAGGACATCCTGCGGTTCCACTGCGTGTACTGGCCGGCGATGCTGATGGCTGCCGGCCTCGAGCCGCCGGTCGACATCACCGTCCACGGCTTCCTGCTGGTGGGCGGCGAGAAGATGAGCAAGAGCCGCCTCAACCAGATCGCACCGGCCGACCTGGTCGACGAGTTCGGCGTCGACGGGTTCCGCTACCACTTCCTGCGCGACACGCCGGTGGGCCCCGACGGCGAGTTCAGCTACGAGCGCATGATCGAGCGCTACAACGGCGACCTGGCCAACAACTTCGGCAACCTGCTGTCGCGGGTGGCCACCGTCGTCGGTAAGAAGTGCGACGGCATCGGGCCGGCCCCACGGGCCGAGAGCCCGCTCGCGCCCGTCGCGGCCGAGGTCTACGAGGCCACTGCCCGTGGCTGGGCCGACCTGGCGCCCTCGGTGGCGCTCGACGCCACGTGGCGCCTCATCCGCGAGACCAACGGGTTCCTCGAGGACAACGAGCCCTGGAAGATGGACCAGGGCCCTGCGGTCGAGGCGGTGCTCGGCGACGCCCTCGAGGCGCTGCGCATCGTGTCGGTGCTGGCCAGCCCTGCGCTGCCCGCGACCTGCGCCGAGGCCTGGCGCCGCATCGGCCTCGACGGGTCGCCGCTCGACCAGCGCCTGCCCGACGCCGCCACATGGGGCCACTACCCCGGAGGCCTGGCGGTCACCAAGGGCTCGCCGCTCTTCCCCCGCCTCTCGGGGTGACCGGTCGCGCGCTGTCCCGACCGGTCGGCGCACTAACGGTGGCCTAACGGCAGCCGCCCCGCAGGGTGACATCGCACCGCACACCTTCTAGTTTCGCCTGTGCGCCCCACCCAGCGAGGGGGCGCCGGCGGGGCCACGGGCGGAACCGGCGGGCGGGACGCCGCCCGTGGCCCCGACACCACGACATCGGCGGATGTTGGCCATCCGGCGCAGGCGGAACTCCCCTTGCGGCTGCGTGCCCACCATCGGATGGTCAGCGCCGCCGGGTCGTGCTCGACGTGCTCCTCGACGTGCTCCTCGGCACCGTGGCGACCGTCGGATCCCTGGCCCCCGATGCCACCGTCGCCCCTATGGGCACGGCGGCGCCCTCGTCGCCCAGCAAGCGCTCGCCGGCCCGGCGGACGGCGGCGGCCAGCCCGATGACCCGGCCGTCGCCACCGAGGTCGGCGAGGCGATCCTGCCCGAGCCGCTCGGCGACCGTCGCCCGCACCGGCCCCAGGTCGTGGGCCAGACCGAAGTCGACGCGCACGCCCACCTCGTCGTGGACGAGGTCGGTGGCGCCCAGTACCACGGCCGCCTCGTCGTCCGCGCCCTGGGCCACCAGCATCTCTGCGAGCATGCCGGCCGCCGTGACCGCATCGGTGGGGTCGCCGCCGCTCAAGGCCCGGTCGGATGCGGCGGTCAGCAGGGCCACACAGCGGTCGTGCGCGGCCTCCTGGCGGGCGATGGCGGCCAGCCCCACGAGCGCGGTGCCGACGATGCGGTGGTCGCCGACCTCGACGGCCCGGTCGTGGGCGGCGCGGAAGGCCTCGCTCGCCGCCGGGATGTCGCCCAGCGCCAGCGCCGCATGGCCCGCGCCCACCGTGGCGCGCAACCAGGTCGCCACCCGCACGGGGCCCAGGACGCGACGGGCTTCGTCGAAGGCCCGGCGCGCGCCCGACAGGTCGCCCACAGCCCGCCGCGGATAGCCGATGAAGGTGAGTGCGTGGGCGACGTCGCCCGCGCCGCCGATGGCCCGGTGCTCGGCCGCCGCCTCCTCGAGGGTGGCGATGCCGGTGGCGATGTCGAGGCGGCGGAGCGCCAGCAGCCCGCGGAACTCGAGCGCGACCGCGGCCCAGTGCAGCTCGCCGAGCTCGACCATGCCGGTGCGGGCCGTGTCGATCAGCGATGCGGCCCGGTCGAGGTCGGTGTTGCGCCAGCCGAGGCCGATGGCCACCTGCACCTGGGCGGCGGCGATGGCGAACGGGTCGCCGGCCCGCTCGGCGCGGCGCAGTGCCTGCTCAGCGAGGTCGAGCTTGGCCGCCATCAGCTCGAACGCGTACTGGCAGTGGACGACCGCCACCTCGAGGTGGGCGCGGGGCCCGGGGGGCAGCCGGTGGGCGTGGGGGAGCAGCTCGTCGGCCCACACGAGCGCCTCCGTTCTGGCCGTGGAGTCGCCCCAGGACGTGACCATGCCCTCGAACAGGACGGCGGCCCGGGCGATGTCGCCGTCGTCGACAAGGCGGCGCAGCACGAGGCGGAACGTGGGCAGCTCGGCCACGAACCGCTCGACCACCTCGGCCTGCGCAGGGGAGTGCACCGTCCTGTCGAGCTCGGCGGCCAGGGCCAGGCACCACCTCACGAGGCGCTCGTGGGCGGCCGCGGCATCCTGTGGGTCGAGGCGGGCGGCGGCGTGGGCCCGCACCGGTTGGAGCAGCCGCAGCCGCCGCCGGCTGGGGCCGTCGTGGACCACCAGCGACGAGTCGACCAGGTGGGCGGTGAGCGTGCGGGCCGATGCCTCGTCGAGGTCGGCCACGGCGGCCGCAGCGGCTGTGTCGAACCCGCCGGGGAAGGTGCTCAGCAGCGCGTAGAGCCGGGCGTCCTGGGGGCCGAGCCGGCCGACGGCGGCATCGAGCGCCGTCCCGAGCCGCCGACGGCCCGCGCCCACCGGGGGCTCGGCGTCGAGCAGGGTCGAGGTGTCGGCCGCCAGGCGTCCGGCCAGATCGCCGAGAGGCTCGGTGCGGGCCGCCGCGGCCGCGATCTCGATGGCGAGGGGCAGCCCGTCGAGAGCCCGCACGATGGCGCCGGCATGGCGCCAGTCGTCGTCTCCGCCCACGGGGCACCCCTGCTCGTCCAGTCGCCGGGTGAGCAGCTCGGCCGCGGCCGACCGCTGGACGGCGGCTGCGTCGGCGCCGGGTGGTGGCACCGCCAGGGGCTCGAGCCCGACCACCGCCTCGCTCGCCACGCCGAGGGGCACCTGGCTGGTGGCGAGGACGCGCAGGCCGGGGCCGGCCTGCAGCAGGGCCAGCGCGGCCTGTGCGGCCTCGTCCCGGACGTGCTCGCAGCCGTCGAGCACGACGAGCACCTCGCGCCGGGCCAGCACGGCCACCGCCCGGGCCAGCGGATCGTCTTCGTCGCCCCCGCCGCCCTCGCCCGGAGGCGGGGCCGCGACCGCGGCCGCCACCGCGGCACCCACGTCGGCGGGCCCGGCGGGGCCCAGGTCGACGACCACCACGCCGTCGGCGAACGTGTCGGCCGCGGCCACGCCCACGTCGACCCCGAGCGTCGTCTTGCCCACGCCGCCCGGGCCGACGATCGTCACCACCCGGGCCTGGGCCAGGCGGGCCACCACGGCCGCCCGCTCGGCGTCGCGCCCCACCACCGTGGTGAGCGGGCTGGGGGCGCTCCCGGGCGCGGGCTGCCAGCGGGCCGCGTCGAGCGACGGGTCCTGCAGCAGGATGGCGGTCTCGAGCCGGCGCAGCTCGTGGCCGGGGTCGAGCCCGGTGCGCTCGACCAGCACGGCCGCCGCTCGCCGGTACGCCCGCAGGGCGTCGGTCTGGCGACCCGCTCTGGTCAGGGCGATCATCAGCAGCGCCCAACGGCGTTCCCGCAGCGGGTCCTGGTCGATGAGCCGGCCGAGCAGCGCCAGCGCGCGGTCGGTCTCGCCGGCGGCGACCAGCGCGTCGGCCAGGGCGTCCTCGGCGTCGCGTCGCTGGTCGTCGAGAAGGTCGGCCGAGGCCGCGAGAGCCTGGTCGCGCCGCAGGTCGGCGAGCGCGTCCCCGGTCCAGAGCGCGAGGGCATCGTCCAGCAGGCCGACGGCGAGGCGGGCCCGCCCCTCGGACCGCTCGTCGGCCGCCTGGGTGCACAGGGCCGCGAACCGGTGCGCGTCGATCGGCGAGCCCGCGGCCCCGGCGAGCCTCCCGTCATGTCCTCCGGGCGTGTCGTCGCCGGCCCCCTCTGCCCGGAGGACGTAGCCACCCGGCACCGTCTGGATCTGCACCGCGCTCGCGTCGCCCAGCATGCGCCGCAGCTTCGACACGTGGCCCTGGAGGGCGGTGCGAGCCGTGGGCGGCGGCCCGTCGGGCCAGAGCCGGCCGGCCAGGTCCTCGGCCGTCCAGGCCCGCCCGGGGTGCAGCGCCAGCCACGCCAGCAGGTGCGCGGCGTGCCCGCGCAGCTCGGCCTCGGTGCCGTCGCCCGTGCGCATGCGCACGGGCCCGAGCACTCGAACGACGAGCTCATCCCCCATGCCCGGTCAGGGTAATGGCCACTTGCGCACGCGCGGACAGGACACCTCGTCTCGGCGCGCCGTCGCTGTGCCTCCCGCTCATGGCGCCTTCGGCGCCAGGCCTCGCCTGTCGGCTCGGCCTCAGTTCGGTGGCGCGGGCCGGCGGTGTCGGCCGGCCCGCGCCCGCGGTCACGCCAGCACTCGGCGAGAGGGCTCGAGGTCCCGGTCGAGGCGGATCAGGATCAGCTCGTTCGGGTCGGGCACCCCCGGCGCCCGGCCGCCGCCGCCCGGGAAGTTGTTGTCGTTGAGCACGGCGATGGTGTGGGAATCGACGATCTCGACGTCCTCGATCGTGACGAACGGGAAGTCGAAGAACGCCCCCCGGTCGCCGACGCCCTGGGGGTCGGGCACGGCCAGCAGGTTGACCAGCAGCTCCTTGTCCACGTAGCCGTCACGGTCGCGGTCGCTCAGGTCGACGAGGAACACGGCCTTGAACCGGGCGGTGGCCCCCGAGCCGCCGTCGCGCTCGATCACCAAGAAGCGGTCGTCGTCAACCGCGATGAAGTCGCCGATGGCGTTGGCGCTGTGCTCCATGCGGTAGCGCCACACGTCGCCGGTGTAGCGGGGGCCGCGCCGGCCGAGCGACACCTCGTGGATGCGCAGGTCAGCTGGCAGGCCGGCGGCGACGTCCTCGGCCACCGGGCCCTCCAGCATCGGGTACAGGGTGCGGCCGTCGGGCGAGAGGGCCATGCCCTCGAAGCCCTTCGACCCGCCGAGGTTGGGCGCCTGGCCCGCCGGCAGGGTCGGGTTCTGTGGCGACGCCACCCCCGGGGTGGGGATCGGGGCTTCGAGCAACCGGCCCTCGGCGTCGGTGTGGAGGAGGAACGGACCGAACTCGTCGCCGAACCAGAGCGTCCCGTCCGAGGCGAGCTGCATCGACTCGATGTCGAAGTCCCAGCCGGTGAGGACCCGGTCGGGCTCGGGGCACGCGTAGCCGGTGGGCAGCGTGGCGGCTGCCGCGCAGCCCCCGTCCCGCCAGATCGTCCAGTCGACGTGGCCGTCGGGGTCGGACAGCCCGAAGCCGCCGTCGCTCACCGCGGTGGTGCCAGTGGCGAAGTCGGGCACGATGCGGTGGACCCATAGCTCGAAGTCCTGGCTGTTGGTCTTCGTCCCGAACCCGTTGTCGCTCATGGCCAGGTAGCTACCGTCGGCGTTGCGGTGCACGGCCGAGAAGCCCTGCACCGGCTGGCCGGGGAAGGGGGCGGCCACCGGGGCTGTGGTGCCCGTGAAGAACCCGGACGGGGCGCTGCCCCCGCGGTACGTCTCGGCGGGCAGGACCGACAGCCCCACCAGCTCCGTGTGCTGCACGGCGGGCGGCGGCCTGTCCCCCCGGTCCGCCCAGGCGCTCGCGCCCGATGCCACGCCCGCTGCCATCGCCGTGGCGACGGCGACTCCGACCAACGATCTGCGCACCATGTCCTCCTGGGGTGAGGCCCGCCCCGATCGGCGTGACCGATCGTGGCCGCAGCCGACCACGCCACCGTGACGCCGGCCTTACCGCCCGTCGGCCGCCGGTTGGCTGCCGGTTGGCCAGGACGGGAACATCCGTCGACGAGGGGACCGGCGGTCATCACTCAGACGGGCAGACGGGCAGACGGGTCGGATGCTCAGAAGCGCACCACCATCGTGCGCGAGGTCTGGCCCACCCGGTTGACCACCTCGCTGTCCTCCACCAGCCGGAACCCGGTCCGTTCGTAGAGCCGCCGGGCGGGGTTGTCGGCCCGCACGCTCAGGCACACGCCGGGGAAGCGGCCCCGAGCGGCCACCAGCAGGCCCTCCAGCATGACCGCGCCCACGCCCCCCGCTCGCCGCCCGGGGGCGACCGCGATGGCCAGCTCGGGCGTCTCGTCGTCGACGTACCCGTAGCCGGCCTGGTCACCGGTCAGCAGCCGCAGCCAGGCCGCACCCAACCCGCCCGCTCCGGGCGCGGGGCCCTCGGTGGCGATGACGCCGAGATCAGTGGGGCGCCCCCACCCCTCGACGTAGCGGGCCAGCTCGGGCACGTCCCGCAGGTCGGCCGCCGACAGCAGCCCGTCGTCGGCGCTGTGCGCCGCCTCGAACAGCATCGACCACAGGAGCGGCTCGTCGGCGGCCGTGGCGGGGCGGAGGGTGACGTCCATCACCGAGGTCTACTCACGGGCGCCGGCGGGCGGACACCGAGTTTCCGCCCGAGGCGGGGCCGGTAGCCTGCGCGGTCGTGGCCCGCTGGATCGACGACCACTGCCACCTGGGTTGGGACGGCGACGGCCCGGCCGACCCCGCGCTCGTCGACCGGATGGTCGACGACGCCCGGGCCGCCGGCGTCGAACGCCTGATCACCGTCGGCACCGATGTCGCCCGGTCGACTGACGCGGTGGCCGCCGCCGCCCGCCACCCCGGCGTGGTGTGGGCGACGGTCGGCCTGCACCCGCACGACGCCGTCAACGGCCTCGACGGGCTGGCCGCCATGCTGGCCGAGCCGGGCGTGGTGGCCGTGGGCGAATGCGGGCTCGATTACCACTACGACCACTCGCCCCGGGCGGTGCAGCGGCAGGCGTTCGCCGATCAGGTCGCCCTCGCCCACGAGCACGACCTGGCGCTGGTGATCCACACGCGCGAGGCGTGGGACGACACCTTCGCCGTGCTCGACGCCCAGGGCGTGCCCGAACGCACCGTGTTCCACTGCTTCACGGGCGGGCCCGACGAGGCGCGGGCGTGCCTCGACCGGGGCGGGCACCTGTCGTTCTCGGGCATCGTCACGTTCCGCTCGGCCGACGACGTGCGGGCGGCGGCGGCGCTGTGCCCCCTCGACCGGGCGCTGGTCGAGACCGACAGCCCCTACCTGGCGCCCGTGCCCCATCGTGGTCGCCCCAACCGCCCGTCGCTGGTCCCGGTCGTCGGCGCGGCGCTGGCCGGGGCGATGGGCACCTCGGTCGAGGCCGTGGCCGAGGCCACCTGGGCCACCGCCGAGCGGGTCTACCGCCTGGCTCCCTGACCGCTCGTCCGCACGTCAGCTGTCCGGCGCTCCGCCGTCGGCACGTCCGGCGCTCCGCCGGATCTCTCCCTGCAGAATTGGTCGCCCCAGCAGCCGATTCTGCGGGGAAAACTCTCGGGGCCCTAGCCTCGGCGGGTGACCCTCACTCCCCGCCAGGTGCGCGACCTGCTCGATGAGCACGGGTTGTCGCCCAGCCGGGCCCTGGGCCAGAACTTCGTGGCCGACCCCAACACCGTCCGCCGCATCGCCCGCCTGGCCGAGGTGGGCGAGGGCGACCAGGTGGTCGAGATCGGCCCGGGGCTGGGGTCGCTCACGCTCGCCCTGGCCGAGACCGGCGCCCAGGTCACGGCCGTCGAGCTCGACCGCCACCTGCTGCCCGCGCTGCGCAGCGTGGTCGAGCCGCACGGCGTGAGGGTCGTGCAGGGCGACGCCATGCGCCTCGACTGGGACGAGCTGTTGGGCACGGCAGGTGCGTCGGGCCCGGCTGGCCCGGCCGGCGCGGCTGGCCCGGCCGGCTCGACCGGCGCCTCCCATCGGCCGTGGGTGCTCGTCGCCAACCTGCCCTACAACGTGGCGACGCCGCTGGTGCTCGACCTGCTGGCCGACGTCCCGGTCATCGAGCGGATGTTGGTGATGGTCCAGCGCGAGGTCGGGGAGCGCCTGGCGGCCCGCCCGGGAGACAAGGCGTACGGCATCCCCTCGGTCAAGGTCGCCTACCGGGCCGAGGCCCAGGTGGTGGGCCGTGTCCCGCCCACCGTGTTCATCCCGCCGCCCCGGGTCGACTCCGCACTCGTGCGCCTGCGCCGGCTGCCGGCACCGCCGGTCGACGCCGACCCCGCCGTGCTGTTCCGCCTGGTCGAGGCCGGATTCGGGCAGCGGCGCAAGATGCTGCGGCGGTCGTTGGCCGGCCTGGTCGACGCCGCGGGCTTCGCAGAGGCGGAGGTGCGCCCCGAGGCCCGCGCCGAGGAGCTGGACCTGGCGGCCTGGGCCCGGCTTGCCCAGGTCACCAGACTGCCGGCCGCGCCGGGCGATGTGGCAGGGTGACCGGCTTGCCCACGGTCCTCCACGCTCCGGCCAAGCTCACCGTCTCGTTGCGCGTCACGGGCGTGCGGGACGACGGCTACCACCTGATCGACGCCGAGATGGTCAGCCTCGACCTGGCCGACGAGCTGACGTTCACCGACGGGTCGGGCCTGACGGTGGTCGAGGGCGACCACCTGGGTCACGTCGACCCCGACGACAACCTGGTCGGGCGGGCACTGCGCGCCGTCGGCCGCCGGGCCCACGTCGACCTGCGCAAGCGCATCCCCGCCGGTGGCGGGCTGGGAGGCGGCTCCTCCAACGCCGCCACGGTGATGCGGTGGGCGGGCTGCGACGACCTGGCGGTCGCCGAGTCCCTCGGCGCCGACGTGCCGTTCTGCCTGCGCGGCGGCAGGGCCCGGGTCACCGGCATCGGCGAGGTGATCGAGCCGCTCCCGTTCCAGGCCCGCACGATCACGCTGGCCATGCCGCCCTACGGCTGCTCGACGCCGGCGGTGTACGCGGCCTGGGACGACCTGGGCGGCCCCACGGCCGACGGTCCCAACGACCTCGAGCCGGCCGCACTCGTGGTCGAGCCCCGGCTGGCAGCGTTCCGCGACGCGTTCGGCGACGCGACCGGTCGTACACCGCAGCTCGCCGGCATCGGGCTCGACGTGGTTCGTCGAGGGCGAGCACCCGGCCGACGGCCGCATCGTCACCCACACGATCTCGGCCTACTGGTGAGCTGCGGGTAGCCGACCGGGACGGGCGTCGCGCCGTCGCTCGCCCCGCTCCGGGGACCGAAATGGTGGCTGGGCAACCACTTCGGTCCCCACGAGCCGCGGTCCTCGCTCGGGTTGGATGGCCGTTGCACGGCCCTGCTCGGACGCGCAACGAGCGCCCCGGCGACCGGGGCGCTCGAGTGGCGGCTTGGTTGGACGTGGCGCCCGGCCGGCTACTTGCCGGCGGCGCGGCGCTGCCAGCGGGTGCGCTTCAGCATCTTCTTGTGCTTCTTCTTGCGCATGCGCTTGCGGCGCTTCTTGATGAGAGAGCCCATGAGGCCCGCCACCCTAGTGGCGCCCCCACATGCCCTCCAACCTGGGCGCCGGTGCTGGCGACACCGCCGGCGCGGGTACCGTGGTGCCCGACCTTCGGGGGTAGTTCAACTGGTAGAACGCCAGCCTTTGGAGCTGGTTGTTGCAGGTTCGAGCCCTGCCCCCCGAGCGCAGGCAGAGCAGGTGGGCGCCCAGGCAGAGTGGACGCCGTAGCCGAAAGGCGACCTGCTTGTTGTCCGGCCGCCCCCACGTCGAACCGGAACGGGTCGTCGAACACGTCCTCGTCCCGGTTGGCCGACAAGTAGGCGAGGTACACCGAGTCGGCCGCGCCGTGAGCGGCCACCCGTCGTGAGAAACACATTGCGGTTTTGTGACTCTGGCGCGACTCGGCCACGGGGTGTGGCGTCTCCCCCCGCGTCACATCAGGCGACAGGGAGGGCGATATGTACCTGTTCACGCGCTCTGGGCGTTTTGCTCCCGGTGCGAGCCGTGAGGTGGTCTCCTACGTCGGGGAGGTGACCGAGAAGGCGCGCCAGGAGACCGGGATGGACATCCACGCGTGGTCGTCGACGTTCTCACCCGACCTCGGCACGGTCGTGTGGGCAACCTTCGCCGACGATCTCGAGCACCTCGAGCAGGCCAACGACAAGCTGACGATGTCCGACAGCTTCCTCGACCTGGCCGACCGGGGCGCCCGGTTGTTCGCTGGACCGCTCTCCGACAGCGTGGCGCAGGTCGTGGCGGGCGACGTCGATCCGTCCGCCCCCGCGCCGAACTACGTCACGTCGGCCCGGGCCGTAGCCGCCAACGGGCAGCTGCGCGCCGCACTGGCCGGCGGTGTGGAGATCGCCGAGGCAGCGGCCCGGATCACCGGCGTCCCGTCACTGTTCCTCGTCGGCGCCACCGGTGCCTACGGCGGTTGCGCATGGACCAGCGGCTTCACCGACATCGGCCAGCTCGAGCAGGCCGAGGCCGCCCTGATGGCCGACGCCGGTTGGTTGGAGCTCATCGACCGCGTCGCACCGGCCTACGCGGATGGCGCATCGCAGGCGATCTACCGGCTCGCCAGCTAGCAACACGGCGCGCCACCATCGCCGGAGTTCCCCCGCGGCCGATCCGCCGCGCGAGCACCCGGCGCCGGGCCCACCACTTCACCCACGCGGCGGCGTGGGTGAGGTGGCGAGGGGGGGTCGGCGTCACCGACACGTGTTGGTGCCCGACTGCCAGCTCGGGCGTCTGGCGTGGCCGGTGGTGGCGGAGACGGGCGTCAGGCCCAGGGGCGCTCGGACCGGATTCTGCGGGGTCCGGGTGGCGTCCCTGCCTGGCTCCCCGGAGGGCGGGCTGTCAGGTCGAGGACGCGAGCGACCAGATCACGCTCCATACGCAGCGTCCGGTTCTCCGGCGCACCCGCCCCAGCTGCTCGCGCTTGGCCTTCGTCAGCCCCGGGTGTTCACCGGCCTCGACCACATCGGAGCAAGTGCCGAAGAGACGACTCGCTGATCTTCAGATGTGAGCCAGCTGCGCGATTGGGTGTTGCGGGTACCGTTCCCGTCGAGCTCCAGGGCGAGCTCCACGGCACGTCGACGGAACTCCGGCGGGCGCGGTCCAGGCATCTCGGACTGCTTCCAGCGGCCGCAGCCGCAGACGCTACGTGTCCGGGGAATCGGCGGAACTCCACCAAGTGGGTCGACGGCCCAGAACGCGAGCGCTGATGCACGGCAGAGGAGTGTCACCGTCGCCGGGTCGGTGACCGGCACCGACTCTGACCGCAACTTTTGGTGGGGGAGTGGGACTACGCCGTCGGGGGTACGAGCAGCACTGAACACCACGTGCGGCGAGAAGGAGCGTGAACAGTGAAGCCTCTTCGTTTGGTCGCCGGGGGACTGGTCTGGCTCATCGCGGGGCTGCTGGCAACCGTCGGAGTTCTGCTGTCCGTGACCATCGTCCTGCTGCCCCTGGGCATCCCGATTCTGATGCTCGCACGCCGCCTGTTCTCGTTGTCTGCACGACTTGTGCTCCCCCGAGCCGTCTCTCATCCGGTGCGGGAGATGCGGGGACGGGTCCGCGAGAAGGGCACGAGGGTTCTCGACAGAGGTCGCAAGGCATTGCCGAAGTCTCGGTCGGCCCGCCGTTCCAAGGTTCGAAAGCGGATGAAGAAGAGGATTCGGCGGGCCCGCCGGCGACTCAGGTCCATGTAACCAAGTCATACGACGGCCCCGACAGGGCGAAACCTGGCCGCGGCCAGGAGATGCGCGCCGCGACGACCAGCGCTTCTGTTTGCAACGACCGGGTGGGGGGAGAGAAGCGCCATGACTGCAACCGTCTTGTGGATCATCGCCGCCGTTCTCGTCGTGGTCGGGATCATCCAGATGATCCAGGGCCAGTGGATCTTCGGAGCTGTCCTGATCGCAGCGGGGCTTCTCGTGGGTCCCGGTGGGGTCTCCGTGTTCGGGCACGGGCGCACGAACTACTGACATCCGCGAACACGCCATCACACGCGACTTGCGTGGCGCGAGCGCCGGTACGTCGTCGAGAGGGAACTCACACACGTACGCCGGCCGACCACCTCGACCGAACCGGCGAGCACAGCCCGTTCGTTGTCCTCGACGTCCACTTGTACAACCATCGCCAGGGGCGCAGCAGAACAGGTCGCCGCAGTCGCTCTCGCCGGGGCCCGCACAGGCCATGCGTCCATCCTCGGGAGGCAGATCCCCTCGGTTGAACACCGGCGGGATCTTGTAGCGGCCCCTCGCGATCCTCGGCCGACGAAACGGGGTAGGAGCCTTCCATGGCCGTCATCCTCGTCACCGGCGCCACCGGCTACATCGGGGGCCGCCTCGTCCCCGAGCTGCTCGAGGCCGGCCACCGGGTCCGTTGCCTCGTGCGCAACCCGGGCAAGCTCACTGACGCGGCGTGGAGCGACCGGGTCGAGGTCGTCGAGGGCGACATCACCGACCCCGAGGCGCTCGACCGGGCCATGGCGGGAGTCGAGGTCGCGTACTACCTGGTGCACTCCATGGGCGGTTCGCGGGCGTTCGACGAGACCGACCGCCGGGCGGCCGCATCGTTCCGGGACGCTGCGACCCGCGCCGGTGTCGGGCACATCGTCTACCTGGGGGGACTCGGCCGCGACGACGACCCGAAGCTGTCCCGTCACCTGCGCAGCCGTCACGCGGTCGGCCGGGTCCTCGCCGACGGACCGGTCCCGGTCACCGAGCTACGCGCGGCGCTCATCATCGGATCGGGGTCGGCAAGCTTCGAGATGCTGCGGTACCTCGTGGAGGTCCTCCCGGCGATGGTCACCCCCCGCTGGGTCGACAACCGCTGCCAGCCCATCTCGGTGCGGGACGTGCTGCGCTGGCTCGTTGGTCGCGCCTCGAGCACCGCCGCCCGCAGCGAGGTGATCGAGGTCGGCGGGCCCGACGTGTTGACATACCGGGAGATGATGGCGACGTACGCCGAGGTCGCGGGCCTGCCCCGCCGGGTGGTCGTCGCCGTCCCGGTGCTGACCCCCGAGCTGTCATCGCGGTGGGTGGGCCTGGTCACCCCCTTGCCCTCCAGGCTCGCCCGGCCGCTCGTCGAGAGCCTCATCAACGAGGTCGTCGTCGTCCGGCCACCACCGAAGGCCCTCGCCGGTCCGCCGCCCCTGACCTTCCGCGAGTCCGTGACTGTCGCGCTCGACCGGTCGGCCGAGTCGCAGGTGGTCACCCGCTGGTCCGACGCCGCCCTCCCGGGCCAGTCGCCCGCGCAGCCGCTCCCCACCGACCCGGACTGGGCGGGGGCAGCCTCCTCGTCGACGAGAAGGCGACCACCAGCAGCGCGAGAGCCGATGCGTTGTTCGCCACGGTCACGGGCATCGGAGGCGACCGCGGGTGGTACGTCGCTCCGCTGCTGTGGGGCATCCGGGGCTGGGCCGACAAGGTCCTCGGTGGCGTCGGCATGCGACGAGGTCGTCGCCACCCGGACCAGCTCTGGGTGGGGGACGCCCTCGACTTCTGGCGGGTGGAGGCCATCGAGCCGCCTCGCCTCGTTCGGCTCCGGGCCGAGATGCGCCTCCCGGGCGACGCCTGGCTCGAATGGCACATCGAGCCCCTCGACGAGGGCAGCCGGCTCAGCCAGCGCGCCATCTTCTCGCCACGAGGGCTCACCGGCCGCGCCTACTGGTATGCGCTCCTGCCGTTCCACGCCCTGGTCTTCGGTCGCCTGGCCGGCCGCCTCGCCGCCGCGGCGCAGGCGCGGCAGGTGCCGTGACCCACCGGCAGCCGGCTCCACTCGAGCGTCAGGCCGACCCGTTGGCGCGCTTCGTTCCCGCCTTTGCGGTGCGGGCCGTCGCGGTCTTGACGCGGCGGAACGCCGCGACGAGACCGTCGTGCACGAGCGGTTCGCCGTTCATGACGAACACCCGGATGTCGCCGTGCTCGGCCTCGGGGAGGCACTCCTGGGCTACGACGTAGCCGTCGCGGGAGATGCAGTCATGGCTCCCGCCTACCCCCATTCGGCCCTGGCAAACATCGCGGGTCGCCGGGGCGCGCATCGTCCGGTCAGGCGCGTTTGACCGGGTCACGGGGTGGGTAGCCCAGCCGTGTCTGCGATTCAGGGAGGCGGCATGTCGAAGCACCATCCTGTCAAGTGGTTGAAGGACCACGCCACGACTGGGTTGAATGATCTGCCGAGCAACAACGTCGGAAACAGCGTCGGTGAAGCGGTGAGCAAGGCCGGCAGAACGGTCGTCGACGCCGTGCCGTTCGTCGGCAACGACTCCGACGGCTCGGTCGAGGGGATGTTGCGTGACGCCCGATCCGCAGCCGACGCGGCGCGCGAGGCCGAGGCGCGCGCCGCGACATTGGCGCAGGATGCCAAGGAGGCGGCGGAGGACGCGAAACGGACCACCCGCGCTGCGTACCAGCGTGCCCACGAGACGGAGCGTGAGGCGAAGGCGCGACAGGACGAACGGATCTCCGGGGTTCGGGCCGAGACCGATGAGCAGGTTGCCGCAGTCGTCAGCGACGTCGAGGAGATGGTTCGCGACGCACAGCGCCGCGCCGACGAGCGGATCGTCGAGGAGCGGCGACGAGCCGGGCAGGAGGCCGACGAGGCGATCGCCGCCGCGACGGAGGATGCGGAGGCCGAGGCCGAGAAGGCCCAGCACGATGCACAGGAGGCGAGCGATCGGGCCGAGGAGGCCGTCGGCGCCGCCACCCGCGCGTTGAGCCATGCACACGAGCTGGCCGACCGCGCGTCGCAGGCGGCCCGTGAGGCCGCCGCGATGGCCGGGCGCGAGGCCGAACGGTTGGCTGACGAAGCGTCGCAACTGGCGTCGCGGCCGACGACCCGCACGCAGCGCGGGCCGACCCGGAAGCCTCCGACGATACGGTCATCTCGCAAGCAGTCGGCTCGCGGCCCGACGACGAAGACGGCTGCGACGGTGACGCTGAACAGCGAATCGAAGGCCGAGCTGCTGCGCCGTGCGGCCGCGCTCGACATCGAGGGCCGCTCCACGATGTCCAAGCCCCAGCTCGTGCGCGCCATCAAGAAGGTGCCGGCCGGTTCTAGCTGAAACGTCCACGGAGGCCGCCGGACGGCACAGCCAAGAAGACGCAGGTCAGCGCACTGGGCGACACTCCCTGGATGGTCCGGTCTGGCACCACCACCCACCGCTGACCCACCCGACGACGCCGAGATCTTCTTCTTCCGGTTCTGGCACGACGAGCTCGGTCCGGACCCGGAAATGGGTGGAGGACCACGACGGCCGCCCGGTCGCCGTCCGTGGTAGCGGCCGACCGCGACGACGTGGACGACGAGTGATGGCCCACCACCGGGTGCGGCCGAGGTCGAGGCGATGCGCCGGGTGTTCGACAGCTGAATTTCCCCGCCCATCATGTTTGCCCTCCCGGCTGGGGGTAGTCGCGGCGCCAGCAAGCTACGAGGAGGTGCCGCCGTGGCGGACCAGACGATCACCGACGATCGCACGACGAAGGACAAGGCGACCGATGTCGCCACCACCGCCAGGGACGAGGCGCGGGATGTGGCCGGCGATGCCCGCAGCGAGGCGTCGGCTGTCGTGTCCGAGGCGGGGACTCAGGCCCGCCATCTGGCGGATGAGGCCCGCATCGCCGTGCGCCACCAGGCGTCGGATGGCGCCAGCCGCGCCGCCTCGGCGGTCGACCAGCTCGCCGGACGCCTGCGGGCGCTCGCCGAAGGCGACACCGAGCGGGCCGGCGACCTGCGCCGCTATGCCGGGGACCTCGGCGACCGGCTCGCTGGCGTGGCCGGCCGCATGAACGACCGCGGCGTCGACGGCCTCGTCGACGACGTCCAGCGCTTCGCCCGTCGCCGTCCGGGCATGTTCCTGGCGGTCGCCGCGGGTGCCGGCTTCGCCGCCGGTCGGATCTTCCGGGGCGCCAAGGCCGAGTCCGAGGGTTCGTCGAGCTCGTCGGACAACGACGGGTCGTCGGACGCGGGGGTGACCAAGCTGGCGGGCCCAAGTGGTGCCGTCTCGTCGAGCCAGGGTGGCGCGGGTGGTGCGACCAGCGCGCTGCCGTCGGCCGGACCGGAGCCCCGCGCCGACGAGCAGGCCCGCGCCGCCGAGTTGAGCGGCTTCCGGATGGAGCCGGGCGACGCCGGTGCCGAGCGGGTCGGTCCCGAGGGCGGCACCACCCCGGCACCGACACCCCACGGCGGCGCCAGGGGCGGCGCCTCGCCAGGCGGTGCCCGGTGAGCGGCTACGACGCGGGCGACCTCGACCGCCGCACCACCTACGCCGCCGGCGGGCCCGGCGGCGAGGATGCTTCGCTCGGCGAGCTTTTCAGTGCCCTGACGACCGACCTCAGCCAGCTCGTTCGCTCGGAGATGGAGCTGGCCCGGGTCGAGATCCGCGAGGAGGCGACCAAGGCCGGCAAGGCCGCCGGGATGCTGGGCGGCGGGGCGCTGGCCGGCTACCTCGCCCTCACGCTGCTGTCGTTCGCGGCGGCGTGGGGCCTCGCCGAGGTGGTGGACGCCGGATGGGCGTTCCTCATCGTCGGCCTGGTAGTGGCCGCGGTCGCCGCGGTGCTGGCCGTGAACGGCCGCAACAAGCTCCGCCAGGTCCACCCGGTTCCCGACCAGACAGTCGACACCCTCAAGGAGGACGCCCGATGGGCAAGAGCGCAAGTGAAGTGAGGTCCGACATCGAGGACACGCGTGAGGACATGTCGACCACGATCGACGCCATCGCCGACCGCACGAGCCCGGGACGGATCATCCAGCGCCGGCGCCAGTGGATGAGCGCCGGCTGGCGGTCGGTCCGCGGGCGGGTCATGGGCCGCGGCCAGGACACCTACGGCTCGGCCGGTGACACCGCCCACGGCGTGGCGGCCGGCGCTAAGGACACGCCCGGCACGGTCGTCGAGGACGCCCGCCAAGCGCCGGAGAAGGTGCTCGAGCAGACCCAGGGCAACCCGATCGCCGCCGGGCTCATCGCCTTCGGTGGCGGGCTGCTCGTCGCGTCGTTGATCCCGCCGAGCGAGGCGGAGCAGCGGGTGGCCGGCCAGGTCGCCGAGCAGGCGCAGCCGCTGCGAGACGAGCTGCAGCGCGCCGGCCAGGAAGTGGCCGAGGACCTGCGCTCGACCGCGCGAGGAGGGCGCCGAGCAGGTCAAGCAGCGGGCCTCCGAGGCCGCCGGCACGGTGCAGGAGGACGTCCGTTCGTCCGCCGGCAGCGTGCAGGAGGAGGCTCGCCCGTGACACGGCGGGCCCTAGTCCCGGTGCGGCGCCGCTTGCGGCGCCGCACCGCTCCCTCTCACGCCACCACCGATCGGGAGGCCCCGCGGCTCGGCGGCGACCCCGGCTACGTGAGCCCGTCCGCCCGGGCCACCGAGAAGGCGGGGCTCACCTCGTCGAGTCGACGTTCCTGCTCGGCGGGTCGGTCGACCTCATGACCCAGGAGTTGGTCATGCTCGACGCCGTGCTCCTGGCCTGTCCCAGCTCGTCGACGTGATGCCCGAGGGCGAGGTGTGCGACGCGGTCCGCGAGCCCGGCGCGCTCGAGCAGCCCTGTCCGGTACCCCCGCCCGACTGAGGGGCGCCGACGATGACCGCCCCGCCGCCCTCCCCCGGTCCGCCACCGGGGGCGGGCGGCGGCGTGGCATCGCTCGTCGTCGGGCAGCAGGGCGGCCCGAGCCGAACCGGGGCGCCTTGTCGGACCCGGTGTCGTTTGACCTGACCAGCGCTGGGCAGACGATCGCCGGAGGTGGTTCCCATGTCACGCAACGAGTACGAGTACGAGTACGAACGCGCACCCGATGGCCCCCGGCGAGGTGCCGCCGGCAGTCGGGATGTTGCTCGCGACGCACTCGCCCGCCGCGTCGCCACGGCGGTGGCCGCAACGTTCCTGCTGGTTGGCATCCTCGGGTTCATTCCGGGCATCACCCAGGATCTCGACCAGATCGAGTTCGCCGGGCACGAGTCGGGCGCGGAGCTACTTGGCATCTTCAAGGTGTCGGTGGTGCACAACATCGTCCACCTGCTATTCGGTGTCGTGGGCGTCGCCCTTGCGCGCCGGGCCGACACCGCCCGGGTGTTCCTCATCGGCGGCGGTGTCGTGTACCTGCTGCTGGTGGTGTACGGCCTGGTGGTCGACCACGAGAGCGACGCGAACTTCATCCCGGTGAACGACGCCGACAACTGGCTGCACCTCGGGCTGGGGGTCGGCATGGTGGTGCTCGGCCTGCTGGTCATGCCGCGCCGCCGGCGCGCGGCCGACAGTCCCGGTGCGGTGCGGTCACGACCCGGCTCGGCACCAACCTGAACCTGGTCGTCGTTTGGGCGGCCGGTGGGTGGACACCCGTGGACGTGACCGACCTGCGCCAGCAGTTTCGTGGTGATGCGGTCAGGGCCTCAGCCTGTACGGGACGGGACGGGACGAGGCGGCGGAGGCGGTGGGCGGCTCGGGCGGCATTCGTGCCGCAGGCGCCGTGGACGCCGCCCCCGGGGTGCGCCGACGCCGACGCCAGGTACAGCCGACGTATCGGGGTCTCGGCCCGCGCGAGGCCCGGCAGCGGGCGGACCAACCAGCTGCTGGTGCAGCTGGTTGGTCCCGCCGGCGTTGTCGCCCTCGACCAGGTTGGCATCGCGGCGCTCGAGCTCGGTGGGGGAGAGCACGTGGCGGGCGATCACACGGTCGCGGAACCCGGGGGCGTGCTGCACGACCCGGTCCTCGACGCGCTCGACGACGTGCTGGACCTCGGCCGCCGTGATCGGCCGCGAGCCGGCGCCGTCGTGCACGCGGAACGGCACGTGGGTGTAGGCCCACGCCGACTCGGTGCCCTCCGGCGAGCGGGTCGGGTCCGCCGTCGTCATCTGCCCGAGCACGACGAACGGGTCTGTGGGGATCCGTGACCCGCTGATCGCCGCCGCATGGAGCGCCAGCTCGTCGACCGAGTCGGCGATGTGCACCGTGCCCGCCTCGCCCACCGACGCGTCCCGCCAGCGGATCGCGGTGCGCAGCGCCCAGTCGGCCTTCACCGTCGCCTGCAAGGGCAGGCTGGCCTCGCCGAGCGGCGACGACACGACGACGATGCGGCCACCGCCCCGCCGGCGCATGCCCGGCAGCACGAGCTGCACGAGACAGCGCCGGGGCCACGAGCATCACGTCGAGCTGGTGGCGGGCCCCGTCAGCGGTGACGTCCTCGATCAGCCCCGAGTTGGTGAACCCGGCGCACGCGACGACAGCCCACGGCCCGACCCGCTCCACGAGGTCGGCGGCCGCGACATCGTCGGTGACGTCGAGGACGGCGGCGTCGACCGAGGCCGCCACCCCGGCCTCGGCGGCCGCCGCCTGCACGTCACCGAGCGGGTCGGCGCGATGCACCGCGGCGACGGCGCGAAAGCCCAGGCGAGCGGCCTTGACGGCGGTGGCCAGCCCGATGCCGGAGCCGGCACCGGTGACACCAGCACGGTGCGCTGCACGGGTCAGCTCCGCCGGTCCTCGGAGGGCAGGCGGTCGGGCCGGTCCTCGTGCAAGCGCTCGGGAACCGGCCCTCGGCCTCGTCGACGTCGCCGCCGGTCTCGTCGAGCAGCTCGTCGACCTCCTCTTCGTCTCGGAGACCTGCAGCCCGAGTCAGTCGTCGACCGTGTTGGGCGGCTCGACGGTCTCGCCCTCGTCGTTGCGTTGTGCGGGGGCCAAGCAGCTCCTCAGGTGTTCTCGCGGGCGGCGGAGATGTCGGCGAGGGCACTGTAGGAGTCGCGCTCGATGGCGAGGTCGCCGATCGAGATGACGCCCGCCAGCCGGCCGTTCTCGACCACCGGGATGCGGCGCACGGCGTGCTCGCGCATGAGGTCGACCACCTTCTCGACCCGGTCGTCGGGGGCGACGGTCACGACCTGGCCACTCAGCACGTCGGAGAGCGGGGTGTCGGGGCCGTGCCCGTCCGCGACGGCGCGGACGGTGATGTCGCGGTCGGTCACGATGCCGCGAACCTCGTCGTCGGCCACGACGACGACGTCACCGGTGTCGCGGTCCCGCATCAGCTGGGCCGCCGACCGGATCTCGGCGTCGGGTGGGCAGGTGATCGGATCGCGGGACATGAGGTCGCCGACGGTCTGGGGCATGGATCCTCCTGGGGGACGGGTCTCCACCGCGCCTACCCATCCCGGCTCGTGGGAAACACCGGCGACCCGGCCGGACCGGTGGAGGCTCGGCCGGAACTCCGACGACTGCCGGTTCAGTGCCGTCCGCCCATGGCGTCGTGCGTCTCCGCGGCGTCCGACCGGTCGCTGCCGGCCGAGCCCCGGGGCCCGCCGTGCACGGGGGTCCGTGCGGGGCGGTAGAGCAGCGGCAGCACGAACCACACGACCACGAACGCGGCCGCAAGCACGGCGGCCACTGTGCGCGGCGCGGCGCCCGGGTAGACCAGGTCCGTGATCACGTAGGTCACGGCGCTGACGGCAAAGGCGAGCAGCGCCAGCCCGACGATCGCGAGGACGTTGGCGACCCGCAGCACGTGCTCCTTGACCGCGGCGCGGAACCGCAGGCGGTGGTGCGCCGCCGGGGCGATGAGGCACACCGTGGCGGCCGCCGTCGCCAGCACCGCGGCGAAGTAGACCCGCCGATCGCTGGCGTCGAGGGACGTGAAGCGCTGCGAGAACGGGATCGTCAGCAGGAAGGCGAACATCACCTGGACGCCGGGCAGCGCGACCCGCAGCTCGTTGAGCAGCTCCATCAGCTCGCGGTTGGCCCGCTCGTCGCTGTCCTCGCGTGAGTCGGACCCGGTCTGCGGCATCATCGCCCCTCCCGTCGGGTGAAACCACTGGTGACACGATGGGTACCCGCAGGCGGTGGGCTCGAATCGTGGCGGCTCCGCCCGCAGCTCGGGGCACGGAGCCGATCAGGCGGCCGCGCGATCGTCTCCATGGGCCGCCGCCTGGCGCAGCGACGTGCGGCCCGCGCGCCAGCTCGTCAGGAGGTGATCCGTGAAGCGACCCTCGACGAGCGCCAGGGCGCCCGCGCCGAACGCCACGTCGACGGCGAGCGCGGGCTCCTCGGCGGCGAACGGCACCGCCATGCCGTGCAGCGCCAGGCGCTCGTGGTGCTGGTCGGCGAGGACGTGCACGTCGTAGAAGCGGGCGGCGGCGTCGTTGCCGGTCATCCGCCGGACGGCCCGGGCGTAGCGGCCCATCGGCCCGACCGACGTCATCTCGAACAGGGCGAGATGGCCGACACACGCGCCCAGCCAGCGCCGCGACCCCCCGAACAGCGACAGCAGGTTGACCGTGGCGAGCGTGGAGGACGGGAGCAGGTCCACATAGGCGCCGTAGCGGTCGTCGAGGCCCAGGCCCCGCATGGTGGCGGCGAACAGCTCCTGGTGGGACTCGCCCGGCTCGCCGCCCCCGTACTCGTCGGCCTGGATCTCCACGAAGGCGGCCTTGGCCCGTCCGGCCGGCAGGCGGGGGAGGGCCAACGAGTGCGGGTCGGCCTCCTTGAGCTGGTATGCGCTGCGGTGCACCGCGAACTCGCGGAGGTGGTCGAGGGCGCCGTGCTCGTCGATCCACCGGGACAACGAGGGTCCCTCGGCGGTGGCGGCGCCCACCAGCGCATCGCCGACGTCTGCGGGCGTGCTGGCGGAGACCGGCCCGACCTCCTCGCGCACCGCGGCCAGGAAGGCATCACCGGCCCGGTGGGCCAGGTCGAGCAGGGGCGCCTCGAGCTCCCAGTCGGGGTCGACGCCGGCGAACCCCCGGTAGCGCAGCTCGTGGGCCACGTACAGGGCGACCTGCAGGTCCTCGCCCCACGGATCGGACGAGCCGATGGTGCCGGAGTCGGCCAGCGCCTGCGACGAGGTGGGCGATCGGCGCAGCCCCGCGACCAACCGATCGCTGAGCGGGCCCCGCGGCGCGGGAAGACGGGGGGAGGACGTCACGGTGGTGGGCTACCCGGGTGTTCCGGCGCCCACACATCCGGACCGTGAGACGGCGGTCGCGACCCGGGCCATCGCCGCGAGTGAGCCGCTGTCCGGAGTTCCCACCGACAGTGGTGAATGACCGGGGGAACCCTGGGTAGCCGTACGGCATGAGCGACGACGCGCCGTACTCCGAGGTCCGCCACGAGCCCGGCCACCGGGGGCGCGAGGCCGATCGGCCCGGTCAGATCCCGGCCCGGGGCTGGAAGGACGTTGTGGTCCGCCTCAAGCGGCAGATGCAGGAGGACGACGTGGCCCTGCTCGCGGCCGGGGTCGCCTTCTTCGCCCTGCTGGCACTCGTGCCCTCGCTGGTGGCGCTGGTGTCGATCTACGGGCTGGTGGCCGACCCGGCCGACGTGCAGACCACCGTCGACGACGCCCTGAGCGCGGCGCCCACCGAGGTGCAGGACCTCGTGTCATCGCAGCTCCAGAGCGTGGTGGAGAGCGAACCGTCGGGCCTGCGGCTCGGCGTCGTCGTCGGCCTCGCCCTTGCGCTGTGGTCGGCTTCCAGCGGCATGAAGCACCTGATGGGCGCGCTGACGCTCGCCTACGACGAGACGGAGGGCCGCAAGTTCCTGCGGTTGAGGGGGTTGGCGCTGACCCTCACCCTCGGTGGGATCGTGATCCTGGCGCTCGCCCTCGCCGGGATGGTGGCGCCCAGCGCCATCGACGACTCGGGGTCGGCGGGGACGCTCCGCCTGGCCCTGCAGATCGCCCGCTGGCCGGTCCTGGCCGTGGTGGCGATGGTGACGCTGTCTCTGCTGTACCGCTGGGCACCCGACCGCGACGCCCCCCGGTTCCGCTGGGCGTCACCGGGCGGGGTTCTGGCCACGGTCGTGTGGGTCGCCGCCTCGATCGGTTTCTCGATCTACACCGCCAGATTCGGCAGCTACAACGAGACCTTTGGCGCCCTCGGCGCCATCGTCGTCGTGATGCTGTGGCTGTACATCACCGCCTACGTGGTCATCCTGGGCGCGGAGCTCAACTGCGAGCTCGAACGGCAGACCGTCGTGGACACCACCAGCGGCCCACCCCGCCCCCTGGGCGAGCGCAACGCCTACGCCGCCGACACCCTGGGCCGTTCGACGGCCTGATCGAGCCGCTCGCCGGCCCTGGTGGGCGAAGCGGGCGGCGACGTCCGCGCGGTCAGAGGCTCGGTGAGAGGAACGGACGCAGACGCTGGATCGCACGGGCCAGCAGGCGAGACACCTGCATCTGGCTGCAGCCCAGCCGCTCGGCGATGCGGCTCTGCGTCTCTTCCTCGAAGTAGTACCAGCTGAGGAGGCGGACGTCGTCGTCGCCGAGCTGGGTCAGACCGCGACGCAGCGCCATCCGGTTCTCGGCGCCGACCAGCCCGGCGTCGAGGTGACCGAGGGAGGGCCCGGGCTCGCCGCCGTCCACGTCTGTAGAGTCGATCGAGGTCGTCGACCGGGCGTGCCGGGCGCG
Organism: uncultured Acidimicrobiales bacterium; assembly: GCA_963735395.1. Taxonomy (GTDB): domain Bacteria; phylum Actinomycetota; class Acidimicrobiia; order Acidimicrobiales; family VFJN01; genus ZC4RG19. Next base: position 158,477 of record CAVTKV010000012.1, read on the forward strand.
CTCCGCGGCCTCGAGGTGGCGCAACGGCACGCTCATGAGATCGGCCACCTCGGCGAGGGTCGGGGCGCGGCCGAGGTCCTGGCTGAGCAGGTCGAACGCGTCCTGCTGCGGCTTGGCCAGCTCGTGGACCTGGCGTGGCACCCGCAGGGCCCAGCCGCTGTCGCGGAAGTGGCGGCGCAGCGTCCCCTGGATCATGGGGGTGGCGTAGGCCATGAAAGGGGTGCCCCGGCCGGGGTCGAACCGCTGCAGGGAGAGCATGAGGGCTTCGTGCGACACCTGCACGAGGTCGTCCATCGGCTCCCCGCGCCGGTACTGCCGCCGGGCCGTGGCGGTGGCGAAGCCGCTGTATCGCCGCACCAGCGTGTCCAGCACCCCGGGGTCGCGCCGGTCGGCATAGGCGACGTGGAGGGTCCAGTCCCCGAGGTCCACCGAGGGGCAGGCGGCGAACGGGAGGACCCAGGTGCGGGGAACCGTCTGGCGGGGAGCCGTGAGCGCGGCGCGAGCCAGGTCGCGGGCGGAGCGCAGGCGCGCCAGCGGGCTGCGGACGCCCCGGCGACCGGCGTGGGTCCGCGCACCTCTGAGAGTCATGGGGCAGGGCTTCCCGACGTGCGGCGAGCCACACCCGGCTTTTGTCGTCGTCCGGTTGTCTTCTCCACGACACGGGACTCTCGTCCGCATCGGTTGGGTACTCGGGACGTGACCCGACAGAGGAGATGAGACGCGAGCGGCCGATGTCCAAGCCTGACCCTTCCTCCCCCGCGACCCATCGGTCGCGGCACGACGACGACGATCACGACGAGCCGGCGGGTGCAGCCGAGTTGGTGGGTGCCGCCGCAGACCTCGAGGCCCTGACAGAAGCCTACGAGGCATCGGCCCGGGCGCTTCAGACGACGGAGGCCATGGCCGACGCCCTGCTCGACGACCCGATGTGGTGCGCAATGGTGCTCGATCACGAGCTCCAGGTCCGGGCCATCAGCCGGGGTATGGCCGACAGGCTCGGAGTCGACCGCACCGCGGTCGGGCAGCACGCCGCCCGGGTCGTCCCGTCAATGTGGCATCTGGAGCGGCACCTGGTGCCCAGCCTTCCAAAGGACGGCTGGCGAGAGTTACCGCTCGAGAACGCGACGGGTAGCTTGCACGCCCGTCGAGCAACGGACGCCGACCGCGACACCATCTACGTCCTCCGCTACCTGCCCGCTCGCTGACGTGTCGCTGCGGCCCAGCGGCGGGGGTCGTCAACGCCGACGTTGCCGCGACCACATGCGTCCCAGAGTGATCAGGTGGAACCGCTCCCACACTCCGCCCGCGGCGGTCGGTCGGTCGCCGTGGTCATGGGAGGGACGAACATGGACGTCAAAGCTCCAGTGCCCGCTCGTGCCGGCCACCAGCAACCCCGGGTCCACCGTCGTCGCTCCCGGCGGGGTGGGACGCAACATCGCCGAGAACCTGGCCCGGTGGCGCAGGCGCTGTGCGACGACAGCCCGGTCGTCGCACTGGAGAGCACGATCATCAGCCACGGCATGCCGTACCAGCAGAACTCCGCCATGGCGCTGGAGGTCGAGGGCATCGTTCGCGAGTGCGGTGCCCGCCACCATCGCGGTGCTCGACGGCCAGCCCCGGGTCGGGCTCGGTGCCGACGACCTAGGTCAGCGCACTGCACGACACCCCGTGGACGGGCCAGCCTGGCCTTTGGAGCTGGTTGTTGCAGGTTCGAACCCTGCCCCCGAGCCGACCACCCGGCGCCCAGGCCAGCGCTCGTGCCCGGTCGCTCCGAGCCGTCCGGCCGGAATGGCGCCCGGCGGCCGCCGTGCCACACACGTGCCACAACGCCGGCCGAATGCCGCCGACCAGGCTCATGCCAGGACCGAGACCGTCATCGACGGGGCACTGCCCCGTCGTCGAGATGTGGCGGTCGGCGCTGCTTACTCGCCCAGGACGCTCCACTGATCGATGATCCAGCGCCAGGTGCCGTCGGGTTGGCGGTGAGCGATCTCAGCGGTCACCCCGCCGTCGTTGAGGCGTGTTGAGGTGAGTGCCAGGTCACCGACTCGGAGAGTCGGTTGCTGATCTCCGAGTGTCAGCTTCACCCCAGACGCGACGAAGTCGGTGAGCACCTGACGGACTGCCTCGCTCCCGGTCGCCACGTGCCCAGGCGGGAAGGCCATCACAGCGTCCGGTTCATAGAGCGCCGTCAGACCTTCGACATCGGCTGCGTTCACGCGTTCCACAAAGAAGCGTTCGAGGTCCTCGGGTTCGGCTGCGGGTACGCGATCGTTATCACTCACACGGGCTTCCTTCTGCTGGCCGCCGGCGCGAGACGGTATCGCCGGTCGGGCCAACCGACAGGTGATCTTCTCCACCTCAGCACCTTTGGCTCAGGCAGGTGGCACGGACCGGCCGGTGGACACACATCCGTCAGGGGCGAAGTCACGCTCTTCTCGGGTCCGGCGCCACCGACGACACCCGACGTGCGCTGCGCAGCCGGGGCGAGGTCAGGCCCGGCGGGCGGCGGCGAGCACGGTGGCCACCGCGCCTTCGGCCTGGGTCGGATCGATGGCGGTAGGATCCCAGGTGGCGGCGATGCTGAGCCCGGCGACCCGACCCGTCGCCGCCACCACGCTCACGCCGCCGGCCACCGCATCGAGGCCGGGACCGCCCGGGGCGGGGAAGCGCAGGCCCCGCAGGTGCTCGGGGTTGACGACGTCGAGATCGACGTGGAGCAGCAGCGGTCCGGAGGGCAGGACGTCGGGTGCGAGGTCGGCCACCGCCACCTGGCGGACGGCGGAAGCCGCCAGCGCCGTCACCTCGGGCGGGTCGAGGTCGCGGGCATCGACCAGCACGGCCCGGTCCTCGGCGAGGGGCGTCATGCCCAGCGCCCGGGGCAGGGCGAGCTCGCCGAGGCCCACGACCTTGGCCAGCGGCAGCCCCCCGAGGTAGCCCGAGGTGGTGGTCGCCTCGGTGTGGAAGTCGCCGTGGGCGTCGAACCACACCATGGCGGGATCAAGGCCCTGGCGCTGCATCCCGGCCAGCACCGCGATCGCAGTCACGCAGTCGCCGGTCAGCACCGTCACGTCGTCGGTCCGGGCCACGGCGTCGGCCAACCCCTCGTAGACGCCCACCAGCGCCCGCCACGGATCGGCGCCCGACCCCGGTGCCCCCTCGACCTCGACCGCGCCCTCAGGCGTGGCGATGCCGAACCCATCGGCCAGGAAGTCACTCAGATGCCACGGCAGAACCAGCACGCCGGCACGCTAGTAGACGACCCTGGAAGTAGTGCCCGACGGCCACACTGGTCGGTGCAGGGTTGATGCCGACGCACACCGCCCGAGGATGAGCGGGAAGCAGGTCGGCAAGGGTCTCCACCTCGGATCCCATCCAATCGACGGCGACTCGGTGACCCGTCACGCCGGCATCGTCGCACGCGGCGACGCCACACCTGGTCGAGAGCGCTGTTCAACCGATCGCTGGTCCGCCAACCGGCGGTCAGGGACGCGCTGGGTAGTGCAGCGAAGCGAGTAGCTGACTGTGCAGGCTGGCGTTCGAGTACAGGCCGCCACCTTGATCGCTCGAACGTCCACCGGTTCGATCGGTGAAGCGGCCGCCGGCTTCCTCGACAAGGAGAACCCACGGCGCGTGATCCCAGATGTGGCAGCACTCGGCCAAGAGGGCATCGATTTCGCCACGAACGAGCTCGACGAGCGGTAGGGGGCTCGCCGGTGCGCGAGCCGCACTCGGTGGGAGACGAGCTCTGGACTCGTCGTCCAGAGCATCGAGCACGGCATCCGCGAGCATCGATGTCGTACTGACCTTGAGGCGCCGCGTCTTGCTGTCCTCGCGTGGCCAGGACGACTCGAAGGAACCGCCACCTCGGGTCGCCCACCAACAGCGCCGCAGCGCAGGAGAGGTGACGAGCGCGACCTCCGTGGTCCCTTGAATCTCCAGAGCAATGTGGATTCGCCAGTTCGGATCACCCGACTGGAAGAACGAGGTGCCATCGATCGGGTCGAGGATCCAGACCCGATCGGACTCACCGAGCTGACCAAGTTCCTCGCCGAGGAACGCATCTTCGGGCCGTGCTTCGGACAACGTCTCCCGAAGCAGTCGCTCGACTGCCTGGTCGGCTTCGGTGACCGGTGTGCCGTCGGCCTTCAGCGTTGCGGAAACGCCAGACTCGAAGTAAGCGAGCGCGAGTTCCGCCGCCAGATCCGAGGTGTCGAACGCGAGTTGGAGGTCATCAACGCCGTCCATCACAAGCCGACGCTACCGACCAAGCCCCGCCCCCGAAGTGCCGCGTTGGGTCGGTCCGGCTCAGCCGCCGGCGACGAAGGCGACCACGACGTAGGCGGCATGGCGGTCGAAGTTGGGGCGCCGCCGGTCGTAGATGGTCGTGGTTCGGGGGTCGGCGTGACGGGCGGCGATCTGGACGTCTCGCAGCGGGACGCCGGCGTCGAGGGCGGCCATGATGAACGCGGCTCGCAACAGCCGAAAGCCAAGCACGGCAGCGGCGTGCAGCGCGCCAGCGGTCAGATCACACCCACGGATCCGTCACGAGAGCCAGATTTCTCGCCCCCTGTAGATGGCCTGACCGAGGGGTATGTCGCGCCCTCGCGGCATCGAGCCCAGGTCAAGCACTGGACCGCGGCTTCAGTACTGGGTGGGGGAGGCGGCTGTGGGCGTCGACCACCCGGGTGAGCGCGGTCGCCACGACCTGCCGCTCGCGGTCGGTGAGGTGGCGGTTGAAGTGCTCGTCGATCTTGGCCAGGTAGACGGGCGCCGTGGCCGTGAACGCGGCTCGGCCGGCCGGGGTGATCGCAGCGATGGTGGCGCGCCCGTCGTCGGGATCGCGCCGGCGTCGCACCAGGCCCTGCGCTTCGAGCTCGTCGACCAGGCGGCTCACCCACGTGCGCGACAGCACCGCGCGCTCGCCGAGGTCCTGCATTCTCAACCCGTCGGGCTCGGCCTGGAGCTCCAGCAGGACGTCGTACCAGCCGAGGGGGACAGCCTCGGTGGCGTCGAGGTCAGCTTCGATGGCCCGCACCGCGCGGTTGTGGGCGAGCAGCAGCGCGCGCCACGCAGCCACGTCGCGCTCGCGATCCGGTTGCTTCCTCCGCGTTGTCATCGACGTCAAGCCTAGACGGTTGTGTGCGCCCGCACATATCTATATCGTGTGCGCACGCACACACACACCTTCGCGGAAGCGCGATGCGGAAAAGAGAGAAGGTTGACCATGACCGCAGCTGTTCGCACCATCGATGACGTCGAGCTGCCCGCCGCTGGCACGTGGCGCATCGACCCCGGTCACGCCGAGGTCGGGTTCGTCGGGCGCCACTTCGGGCTCACCAAGGTCCGTGGCCGCTTCACCGGCGTCTCGGGCGGCGTGCTCGTCGCCGACGACGTCGCCCAGTCGTCGGTGACCGTCGACATCGACATGGCGTCTGTGAGCTCGGGTGACACGGCCCGCGACGACCACCTCAGGTCGGCGGACTTCTTCGATGCCGAGGTCCATCCAACCGCCACCTTCCGCTCGACCGGGCTGGTGCCCCACGGCGCCGGCGGCACGCTGACCGGCGAGCTCACGATCAAGGGCGTCACCCGGCTGGTGACCCTCGACGTCGAGTACCTCGGCCACGCCCGTGACCCATGGGACAACGACCGCGCCGTGTTCAGCGCCTCGGCCACGATCAACCGCGAGGACTGGGGCCTGACCTGGAACATGGTGCTCGACGCCGGCGGGTTGCTGGTGTCTAAGGAGATCCGCCTCGAGATCGAGGTCGAGCTGATCCGCCAGCCGTGACGCTCGCCATCGCCCGTTGGCGATCGACGCCGGTGGTGATGCCTCCGGCGGCCAGGACCGGGACGGGTGCGACGGCGGCGATCACCGCCGGCAGCAGTTCCGCCAGGGGCGCGTTGTCGCGGCCGTGCCCGCCCGACTCCTGTCCACGTGATCAAGCCGACACCCACCGCGGCATCGGCGGCGACGTCGAGCTGTTGGCGAGCTGCACGGGGTTCTCCTCTGAGGACGGATGAGGCCCGTGCAGCGTGGCGGTAGCGGGACCTCGTGACGATTCCCGAGCAGGGAAGGGACGCCGGAGGAGGACCTGCCGTAGCGTTCAGGCCGTGTCCTCGCCCGCCCCGGTCGTCAACGGTCGGCTCGGACACCTGCTGCGGCACCTGGCGCTCGCTCCGAGGCAAGAGCCAGCTCGCTCTGGCGAGTGATGCTGGCACCATGCCTCGCCATATGAGCTTCGTCGAGACTTGACGTGGTGCCCGCGGAGAGCGGGACGCGTCCATCGGGCGTGGGTCGGCTCGACGGCGGGCTCGAGGTCGTGCATCACGGCGGCGCTGATCCTGCGCGACGTGCTGGGCACGCCGGCGACCGAGATGGCGTCGATCCTCGACACCACCGTCGCCGCGGGCAACAGCGCGCTGCAGCGAGCGCGCGCGACGATGCAACAGCACCTCCCGTCCCACCGCCTCGACTGGTCGGCGTCGGAGCCGAGCGCTGACGAACGCGCGCTGCTGGAGGGGTTCATCGACGCGCACGAGCGATGCGACGCGGCGGCCGCGGTCGCGATCGCGTCGCAGGACCTCCGCATCACGATGCCCCCGAACCCGTTCTGCTTCGACGGCCTGGAGGTCATCGCACCGGCCCTCGAGACCGCATTCGGCGTCGAGCGCGACGGCGACTGGCGGCTCGTCCCCACGATGGCCAACCGGATGCCGACGGCCGCGAGCTATCTCAGGCGACCGGGCGACACCGAGTTCCACGCGTTCAAGTTCGACGTCCTGCGCATCGAGGACGGCGCCATCGCGGAGATCACGACGTTCGGGCCGGCGCAGTTCCCGGCCTTCGGCCTCCCGCCGACGCTGTGACGCCTTCCGCCTACAGATCTGGCCGCTCCACAGCCAATTCCGCGAAGAAATCGCGGGAGGACACCGCCGGCTGACCCCGCGTAAACAGTTTTCACGGCACGCGCTAGCCTCGCTGGCCGTGACTGGGGGAGAGAGACGGGGGCGCCGGCGGCGCCGCATCGTGATTGTGGCTTTGGTGCCAGTCATCGCGGTCCTCGTCGCGGTGGTCCTCGAGTTGCGTCCCGACGATGCCTGGGACGACGATTCGCGCCCTGCGGCGGGCCCGGCGCCGGCTCAGAGCGCTGCGCCGCAGGGATGGTCGGTGGCCTTGCCTTCGACGCCCCTGTTGATCGACGGGCGGCTGCGCGTCACGTCGGAGGGACACCGCGTTGCGGCCCAGCCGATCGCCTCGCCGGCCGATGCGGACGACCACTGGTCCTATACCCGCGGCGGAGACGAGGCCGTGGCCATGGCGCTTGCGGCTCGGCCGGCCAACGGCGGAGCGATGGTCGTGGTGTTGTGGACCGATGGCCGCGCGGTGGGTCTTGATGCGCTCACTGGGCGGCCGGTCTGGAGGGTCGACACACGCGTGAACGACGCAGAGACACCTGTCCGCGACCGCCTCGGCGCCTATGGTTTCGACCCTGCAACGCTCACCGGCCCGCCGGACGGCGAGCCAGGCTTGCTGACGGTCGTGAGCGCCGTTGGCGGCGATGTCGTCGTCGCCCAGCTCGACGACCTGCTCGTGGGCATCGACGCCGCGACGGGTCAGCAGTTGTGGCACCGCGACGACGCGGGTTGTCAGGACGAGATCACGGGATTCTCCTGGTGGGCACTCGCGGGCAGTGTCGTGGTCAATGCCACCTGCTACGGCGAGGCGGACGCCGTGCTGCGCGTCGTCGATCCGCGCGACGGTCACGACACCGACACGATCACCTCGAGCCCCGGATGGCCATCGGAAAACACCCAGGGCCAGGCCGGCATCCAGGCGACAGGGTGCGCGCGGGGGGATGGCTGCACGATCATCGAGCACTACCCGACGGGCAGCACCTTCGGTCTGGAGCCGGTGCGCTGGACGGTGCAGGCGGGTCGGTTGGCTGAGGTCGGCCCCGAGGGCCTGGAGGCCGACGGCATCGATGCCCGTCTGAACGGCTCCTTCGAGCTCTTCGGCATCAATCGAGGTACGGGCGAGATCGTCTGGAAGGTCCAGGGGCAGGACTTCGGCCTGCCCCAGTTCAGCGTCACCGACACCACCGCTGACGCGGTGTGGGTCGGTTCGCATTCATGGGACGGAGGCCCGCCAGCGCTGGTGCGCTTCAATCCTTCGGACGGCTCGCTGACGGGCTGCCTACCGCCGCCAACCGAGCGACCGATCACCGACCTGCGAGCGTTCGCGGACGGTTACGTCGTTGCCAGCGACTTCGTCGACGACACCGGCAACGCTGTGGCGAACGACACCGGGTCGGTCGTGCTGCTCGTGCCCGAACCTCAGCCGGCCTGCCCGCGGTAGACACTCGCCCTGCGACTGGCATCGAGGCATGGCCGGTCACGCCGCGGTGTGTGCGCTGGCGAACGCGACGATGCGATCGACCAGGCCTGGTTCCGAGCCGAACAGCGCCACCCCGTGGTCGCCACCTGGGTAGATCTCGATCTCCTTAGGCTGGTTGGCCGCCTCGAACATCGCCTGGGTGTCGTCGGCGAACCTGTCGTCCTCGCTGTTGACGTAGAGGCTCGGCGCGCTGACGGCCGCGACCGCGGCCGTCCCGTCGACTGGGGGCGGCGACGACAGGGTGACGATCGCATCGACGGTGGTGCCGGTGGCCGCGTCGAGGGACAGCGTTCCACCTCGGCTCGCGCCCAGCAGCACGACCTTCTCGGCGCCACGGGCGCGCACCAGGTCGATGGCAGCCAGCAGATCGAGCACTCGATCGGCCGGCAGGCCCTGCTGCGACTCACCGTCGCCCCGGTTGTCGTAGGCCAGGACCATGACCCCCTTGGCGGCCAGCAGTGGGCCGGCGGTGGCGAAGTCCGCCGAGGCCGTATCGGGGCCCTCGAGCAACTCGGCGCAGACGTCCGACCAGTCGGCTCACTCGTCGGGGAAAGGAGAACCGGTAGTGGCCATCACCCGGGTCCGGGCCGGTGAGCCGAACCGCTTCTGTGCCGCCTGGTGGCGCCCGACGTGTTGATGATCGCCAGAGCGTCAGCCGCGGCGACCTCCCGCTCTGCCGCGTGGACGAACGCGAGTGGCAGCGGCCGGGGCAGCGGCCGGGACCACGGCCGGTTGTCCTCGTCGACGTGGATCCACCGCAGGTAGGGAGCATCGGCCAGGGCGAGGTCGGAGGCGCTCTGCGCCAGCCCGGGGAGCCCGCGCTCCAGGCGGTCGGGGAGGGAGTTGCCGGCGAACCGGCCGCCCATGAGCACGGCCTGGACGTCGGCGTGCCGCAGCGCCGAAGCCAGCTCGGCGCCAGGCGCGAACGTCGAGAGTGGGACTGACAGGGCGCCGATGCGGGCGGCGGCCAGCCATGCGACCTCCCAGCGGGCGCCGTTGGGGTGGAGCACGCCGATGCGCGAGCCCTTGCCGATGCCGGCGGCCAGGAGCCGGCCGGCCAGCGCGGCGCTCTGGTGGCAGGCCTCGCCGAAGGTGATGCGGCCTTCGGGCTCGATGATGAAGGGGTCGTCGAGCCGCAGTGCCCGCGCCCGGAGGGCCTGCGGGATTGGTCGCTGTGCCGGGAGGCGCCCCCCGCCCTTCCGGCGCGGCAATGCCGTCGGCATACTGGGGACACGAGGCACCGAGGTGGTGGGCAGACATGGGTCTTCTCGATCCGTTGAGCCGTCTACTGGACCCGAAGCGGCGGCGCGCCCGGCGGGTCTGGTCGAGCGGGGGCCACGCGCACATCGAGGTGCGGCAGGTCGATCCCTCGGCCGTCGATCGGTTCGCCGAGCGCCTCGAGGCGAAGCTGGGCGGTCACGGCGCGGTCCGCTGGGTGGAGGCCGTCGACACGGTGGGACGCGTTGTCGTGGCGTTCGACGAGCAGGCCGCCTCGGTGGACGAGCTCGTCGAGTCCGTGGAATCGGTGGAGGAGGAGTTCGGCGTCCGAGACCGGCCCTTCGGTTCGGACGAACCACCCCACCCGGCCGACATCGAACCGCTCGTACGGACTGGCGCCATGATCGGTGGATCGGCGGTTGGGCTGGGCATCGCCGCCGTCCGACGAGTCGCTCGGATCCCCCCGATCCCGTTTGTCGGCTACGCCGCCGCCGGGCTGTCGGCGCTCGAGCACCAGCCGAGGCTCCGGCGTCTGGTCGAGCACGGCCTCGGTACGAGGCCCGCGGAGTTGGTCTTGGGGTTGGGGAACGGGGTCATGCAGGGTGTCGCCGGGTCGCCGCTCGGTCCCGTCGTCGACCTGGCGCACCGTTCGGCCCTCCTGGCGGAGATGAGCGCGCGGCGCACGCGGTGGCTCGAACGCGAGCCGGCGCTGTGGGAGGAGCCGTCGGCCCACCCGACGGCGGCACCCGATGCCGGCTCCCGCGAGGCCCCGCTCGCCAACGGGCCCATCGAGCAGTTCGCGGACGCGGCGCTCCTCGCCTCCCTCGGGGCGACCGGAGTCACGCTGGCCACCACTCGGAGCCTGCCGCGGGCGGCCGCTGTCCTCGAGGCAGGCCTGCCGAAGGCGGCGCATTACGGCCGCGAGGGCTTCGCGGCGCATGTCGGCCGCACGCTCACCGCACGCGGCATCCTGCCGCTCGACCCGGGGGCCCTCAGGCGGCTCGACCGTGTGAGCAGCGTGGTCATCGATGAGGACGTGCTGTTGTCGGACGAGCTGGAGCTGTCCGACTTCGTGATGATCGCGTCGGCGGACGGCGACGGCGTCGCGGACTCCGCCGAGGCGGAGCGCCGGGCCCGGAGCCTGTTCGCCGCAGCGGCGCCACGCGGCGTGCGCCGAAGGGGCGGATGGACGCTCGCGCCGATGGATCGCCTCGGTCTCGAGGTGCCGCGGGGCCGCAAGCGGGCGGCCGCGCGGCTGGCGAAGCATGGGGTGGTGGTCGGGTTGGCGCATCGCCAGGCGCTGGTGGCGCTGACCGCCAGCCGGCATCGTCTGCGAGCCGGCGCACACGAGCTGGTGGCCGCGGCCCGGCTTGCGGGCCTCGAGGTCGTCGTCGCGGGGCGCGATGACGGCGTGGCCGCCCGGCTCGGGTGCGATCACCGAGTGACCAACGGGGCCCGTCTCCCGCGGGCCATCCGGTCGCTGCAGCGCGACGGTGCGGTCGTTCTCCTCGTCGCCGCCGGCGGTTCCCCGGGCCTTCCCGCAGCCGACGTCGCGCTGGGGCTGCGGGCGGGGTCGGGCCCGCCTCCATGGGGAGCCGACGTGCTCGCCGAGGACAACGAGTTGGCTCACGCCTACCTGATGATCCAGGCCTGCTCCCTCGCACGCCGGGTCGCCCGCGAGAGCGCCGTGGTGGCGACGCTGGGTGCCGGCACCGGCGCCGTGGCCGGGCTGCTCGGGCGCCCCTCCCAGGCGGTCGGGCGGACGATGAACGCGGTGAACGCCGCGTCCGGAGTGGCGCTGGCCAACGGCACGCGTGCCGGGATCGAGCTGGCGAGGCGACCGATTCCGAGCTGGCCCGAGCCGGTGCCGTGGCACGAGCTCGACGCCCACGACGCCCTCGAGCGGCTGGGGACCCCGCCCGAGGGGCTGTCCGCCGACGAGGCGGCGCGTCGCCGGCGGGCCGAGACCCCATCACCTCCCGGCCCCCTGCTGCTCGCCCGGTCGGTGGCGGCCGAGCTGGTCAACCCGTTCACGCCCATCCTCGCTACGGGAGCGGGCCTGGCCGCCGCCATCGGCTCGACGGTCGACGCCCTGATGGTGGGAAGCGTGGTGATGTTCAACGCCCTGATCGGTGGGGTCGAGCAGCACCGCGCGGACTGCGCCATCGAGCGCCTCGACGCCCAAGCCGGGCAGATCGTGCTGACCCTCCGGGGCGGAGAGGAGCACCTCGTCGATGCCCGCCACCTCGTCGAGGGCGACCTGATCCGGCTCCAGGCGGGAGAGTGCGTGCCCGCGGACTGCCGGATTGTCGATGCCCGGTCGCTCGAGGTGGACGAGTCGAGCCTGACGGGCGAGTCACTCCCGGTGCCCAAGAGCGCGGTGCCGTCCTTCGCCCCCGCCCTCGCGGACCGGTCCTCCGTGCTGTTCGAGGGGTCAGCGGTGGCGGCCGGCGAGGCGACCGCTGTGGTCGTGGCCATCGGGTCCGACACCGAGGCTCGCCGCAGCGCCCACCTCCCGGGCGCCGAGCCTCCGCCGAGCGGCCTCGAGGCGCGGCTGCGCACCCTGAGCCGGCTATCGGCTCCGGTCGCGGTCGGCAGCGCCGGCCTGCTTGCGGGACTGGCCGGGTTCCGTGGCGCCTCGTCGACCGAGATCGTCAATTCCGGTGTGGCCCTGTCGGCTGCCGCAGTACCCGAGGGGCTGCCGCTGCTGACGACGGTCGCCCAGCTCAGCGCGGCACGACGCTTGGCGGCGCGCGGCGCGCTGGTCCGGTCCCGACGCGCCGTGGAGGCCCTCGGTCGCGTCGACGTCGCCTGCATCGACAAGACCGGCACCCTGACCGAGGGGCACATCGCACTGGTCGCCGTGTCCGATGGTATTACCGAGGTGCCCGTCGACACGCTGCACCTCGCGCCCGAGGCTCGCAGCATCCTGGCGGCCGGCCTTCGGGCCTCGCCGGGCACGGCGCGCGACGACCTGGTCCACGCCGAGGACCGCGCCCTGGTCGACGGCGCCGACAAGGCGGACGTCACCGCGAGCGACGGCGCCGACGAGTGGCGCCTACTGGCGGAACTGCCGTTCGAGGCGGGGCGGGCGTTCCATGCGGTCCTCGGGAAGAGCAGCGCATCGGCGACGCTGTTGACCGTCAAGGGAGCACCCGAAGTGGTCCTGGCCAGGTGCTCGACGAGGCCCGCCGACGGCGCGACCGATCGGCTGACCGGACGGAAACGACGCCGCCTGATGGACCACGCCCACCGCATGGCGAGGCGCGGCCTCCGGGTCCTCGCGGTGGCCGAGCGCGACCTGCCCGCAGCCACGAGCCTCGAGGAGCACGGCGTCGACGGGCTCGCGTTCGTCGGGTTCATCGCCTACAGCGATCCAGTCCGCCCCGAGGCAGCGGACGCCTTGCGGAACCTGCAACGGGCCGGAGTCGAGGTCGTGATGATCACGGGCGACCACCCCAGCACGGCCGCGAGCATCGCCTCGGAGCTGCATCTCGTCAACCGCAAGCGCATGCTGACCGGCCCCGACCTTGACGCCATGGGCGATTCGGAGCTGGCGGACGCCCTGCCCGGCGTGGCCGTGTTCGCCCGGGTCACACCGCTCCACAAGGTGCGGATCGTCCGGGCCTTCCAACAGGCCGGACGCGTGGTGGCCATGACCGGGGACGGCGCCAACGATGCTCAGGCCATCCGCCTGGCCGACGTGGGGATCGCCTTCGGTGAGCGGAGTACGTCGGCAGCCAGGGACGCCGCCGACCTCGTGGTCGTGGACGACCGTGTCGAAACGATCGTCGACGCCCTCCTCGAGGGTCGGGCACTGTGGGCATCGGCCCGGGAGGCGGCCGCCATCCTGGTGGGCGGGAACCTCGGCGAGATCGGCTTCATGATCGCGGGTTCTGCGATCGACGGCCGAGCCCCGCTCAACGCTCGGCAGCTGCTGCTGGTGAACCTGCTCACCGACACCGCCCCAGCCCTCGCGATCGCGGTCCGCCAGCCGTCACGACCCACCCCGGAGCAACTCGTTCGAGAGGGACCAGAAGCCTCACTGGGCACGCTCGCCCGCGACATCACGATGCGGGCCGCGCTGACCTCGACAGGTGCGACCGGGGCATGGCTCGTCGCGCGCGCCACCGGGACGCGCTCCCGCGCCAGCACCGTCGGCATGACAGCCGTGGTCGGAGCTCAGCTCGGCCAGACCATCCTGGTCGGCGGCCGAGATCCCGTGGTCCTGGCGGCCGGGCTCGGCTCCGCCGCACTCCTGGCCGCGATCGTCCAGACGCCGGGCGTGTCCCACGCCTGCGGCTGCCGGCCGCTCGGCCCGATCGGATGGACGGTCAGCACCACCGCCTCTGCGGCCGCGACCTTGGGCGCAGCCGTGCTCCCACGAGCGTTCGCGGCCCGGCCGATAAGCGGCAGCCGTGCGGAGCCTGCTCGTCACGACCAAAGACGTCCGCCGGGCGAGCCCGCGCTCGTCGTACCGCCCGAGCCGGTCGAGCAGATGGGAACCTGAGTCGGCTACGTCCCGGACGTCTCGCCCGCCGGCCGCGCCTCACCTCGCACGACCGCGTTGGCGACACCCGCGACTCCGACGATGCTCGCGCCGACCAGGCCGATCCCGGCGCGGGCGACGGCACCGGCGACCGGCTTCACCCGGCGACGTACCGGTGCGACCAGCATCAGCGCCGCTGCTCCGAGTGCAAACGGCCAGATCTCCTCCATCGCGGACCCCCTCTGATCGTTTCTCCGCCCCGGCGCCTGGGGCCATCTCGAGGCAGAGACCGATTGTCCCGCCGGCCGGCCCGAAAAGCCAGGACGACACGCGTCGCTCCACCACGCCACGGCAGCACGACGTCTGGGCCGCGCGTCAGAGTCGCGTGGCTCGCTCCGCCCCCGGTCGGCCCCAGACCGACCGTCCAGACCTATGCGCTCAGGGGTCGCAATCTGTGCCAGAGCTCCCTGATCACGAGCTCGGCCAAGGTCAGCAGCGCGACGACGACAAGCGACTGCACGATCCCCTCCATCGGTCTCCTCCACGGCCTCGACTGCGGTCAGACTACGAACCCCAGATGACTGCACGGTCGGCACCGGGAGAACAGAGGCTGAAGCGAGGGTGACGACCGTACGAACGTCGCGTCACGTCCGCTGTGCCACGCCGACGGACGACCGATGCCCGGGACGACGTGTGGCGACGTTTCGCGACGTCGGTCGTGCTGCTGAGCTCGTGGGAGAAGAACTCGAGGGCTGTGCGGGTCGTGGATTGCTGCTCACCAACGGGACCTGCTACACGAAGAGAGCGTCGACTCCCGGCGGGAAGTCGCCCGCGTCGTGAGGCGTCGGCTCAGGCCTCGTCGAGAGCCTCCCCGAGCGACTCCAGCCCCGGCCGCCTGGTGAAGTCGATCAGAAGGTGACCGACTGTGAGGGCCACTGCGACCGGCGGCTCGACCACGTTCACGACGACCAGTGCGGCGAGCCCGATGTAGAACGCGACGTGCTCGATGGGCGGTGTCTCGAAGTGCACACCGTCCGTGCTGACCAGAACCCGATGCCCACCGTGCTCGGTGACTAGCGACACGCTCAATCCCGTCATTGCCACCTCCTCGACGCCGTCGTGGCCGCGCCACGACGATCATGTCGATACCCGACGATCATGTCGATCCACGACGACAATGTCGATAGTGGCGGCCGCCGCCGGCCTCCGCCTCATCCGAAACGGATGAACATCACCGCAGGGCTCACGGCTGTGCGGCAGCTTCGTCCAGCGAGGACGATGTGCGGGCCTGCGAATCATCGGGCTGTCGGTGTGGCACCGGGCCGAGCAGAACGAGCGTGTCGCCGTCCTGTGGCTCGGGCAGCTGGACACGCTGGAGCGCTCCGTCGATGCCGACGCGGCCATCGAGACCCTCGCCGCGATCTCCGACGTCCGGCTCGCCGTTGTCCTGAGGGAGGGCTACGGATGGTCGCTCGACCGCATCGAGACGTGGATCGCCGCCACCAGCCAGGCTCTGCTGGTCCGGTCCCTGTGAGAACAGCGCACAGACATCGATCGCTGCAGTCGCTCGTGGTCGGCCGCGAGAGCCCCAATGCCACTCGCTCGCGAGCAGTTGCTGGTGCGGGACACCCGTGCCGGCCAGGGTCGCGAGCACCGGCGACCGTCCGACCGCACACCCGACGGGCGGGGCATCAGTGCTGGCGAGAGCGCAGCCGGTTGAGCGCGACACCGACGCTGCCGGTGTAGCCGTCCGAGCCGGCGTGCGAGATCACCAGGTCGCTGCGACCATCGCCGTCGAGGTCGCCGACCTCGACCGAGCCGGCGTTCCGGCCGCCCGAGGCGACCTCGTGCGTCTCGGAGAACGACCCGTCGCCCGCGCCGAACAGCACCAGCGCGCTGCTTTTGTTCCACCTGGTCACGACGATGTCGAGGTGGTCGTCGCCGTCGATGTCGGTGAGCGCGGTCTCGTGCACCTCCTCAGGCACCGGGATCTCGACCTGCGGTGCGAGCCCGCCGTCGCCGTCACCGGCGAGGAACGACAACGCCGCGACGTACGTGTTGCCCGTGAGCACGTCGAGGTGCCCGTCCTCGTCGAGGTCGCCGAACGACAGGCCCGGACCGTTCGTGGCACGGTCGGATAGCGGATGCAGCGCGTACGGGCCGAATCCGCCGGCCCCGTCGCCCCGCATCACCCCGACGAATCCCTGGTTCCCCTGGGCGTCGTTGCCCAGGCCCGATGTGACGACATCGAGCGCCCCGTCGTCGTCGAGGTCGACGAGCTCCAACTCGTTCACGTAATACGACTCGGCGGTACCGAGGTCGTGGGTGACCGGTTCGCCGAACGCACCGCTGCCGTCGCCCAGCCGCACCTCGATGCCCGTGAAGAGGTTGGCAGCGATGAGGTCGAGGTGGCCGTCGCCGTCGAGGTCGGCTGCGGCCACTTCGGTCACCGGGTAGACGGACGCGACCTGCTCCGGCGACGAGAAGCCCCCGTCGCCGTCGTTGCGGGCCAGGTGCACCGCACAGCACGACGTGTCGAAGCTGTCGAGGTCACCGTCGCCATCGACATCGCCGAGGGCGGTGCTCTCGCTCGTCTGGGCGGGCGACGCCGCCGGCAAGACCTCGAACGTGCCCTCGCCGTCGTTGAGCAGCACGCGGTGGCCGGATCCCGACCGCGAGGACGTCCAGATCGCCGTCGCCGTCGAGATCGGCCAGCTCCCGCAGGCCCGTCGACCCCGTCTCGTAGCTGACCGGCGGTGTGCCCAGGTTGCACCCGGCCAGCGCCATCGCGCCGGCGACGCCCACCGGCGCGCCGAACCTCCACCACTTCGCCATGTCAAACCCCTCAGCTCCGCCTCAGGCCCGGCCCTGCGGACAAGGAGGGTACCGAACGCGAGCGCTCGCCGTGTGGCCGGACGGCTGGCAGGCGACATGGCCGGCCACGACCGCGTCGGTCATCTCGGGCGACCGCGAGGGGCTCCTCGTCGACGCGCTCGTCACGAAGGCGGAATCGCAGGAGCTCGCGGACTGGCTTCTCGCCAGCGGCAGGAATCCGACGCAGATCTACGTGACCCATGGCCACGGCGATCACTTCTTCGGGCTGAACACCGTGCTCGAGTCGATCCCGAACGCCAAGAGCAGTCGCTCTCGCCGAGATCGTCCCGTTCGTCGTCGAGGAGACGACACCTGAGCGGATGCAGATCTGGGAAGCCATCTTCCCCGTGTCAGCTCTTCGAGAAGCCGGCGGTGCCGACGCCCCTCGACGAGCCCGAGATGACCGTCGAAGGCCACGTCGTGCTGCCGCTCGAGTTCGGTCCCGACATCCACGTCTGGATGTACGGGTCGGACCACGACCACCGGATGGATCGCGACCCTGGGCCGCCTACACCCAAGAGACAGGAGACAACCAGTGAGCGCTCAAATCGACCCTCGGTCGGTCGGTCAGCTGACCGCCGAGAACATGACCGTCGACGCCGCGAACGGCATCAGCTACGCGTATCGCCGCTTCGGGAACACCGAGCCGGAACGCCGCTCGTCTTCCTGTAGCACTTGCGTGACGCCGCCGCCCCCGGCGCCGGTCACCCTGCCGGCACGACGTCGACGCGGACGATCGATGGCTCGAGAGCCCGCAGCTCTCGCTCGATGCCCGAGACCAGGTGCTCGACCGCGGCCCCGTCGAGAGTGTCCTCGATGTCCACGCGGGCGACGACCAGGACCTCGCCCGGTCCCGTGAAGACCGCGATGAGTCTCCGGACCGCCACCACGCCCGGCCACCCGGCGATGAACGCGCGGATGCGTTCCTTGCCGGCGGGTGCCACCTCCTCACCCACGAGGAAGTCGCGATTGCGTTCGACCAGGAACACCGCCACCGTCCCGAGGATGAGCCCGATGCCGATGGCAGCGACAGCGTCTGGCACCACCGACCCGGTCGCCTGGTGCAGCGCGATCCCTGTGGCGGCCAGCACGTTGCCCGCGAGCCCGGCGGCGTCCTCGGCGAACACGGCGCGGACGGTGGGGTCGGATGTCTTCCGCACGTGCTCGAGAAGTCCCCGCTCGAGGGCCTGCGCTTCACCCCGCAGCTGGCGCCGCGCTCGCAGGAACGACACCAGGTCGAGCAGGAAGGCGATGGCGAGCACCACGTAGGCCACCACGAACGACTCGGCGGCGACCGGGTTGAGCAGCTCGCGGACACCCTCGTACACGGCCAGGACCGCGCCGACGACGAAGACCCCGATCGCCGCCAGCAGCGCCCAGAAGTACGCCTCGCGTCCCCGGCTCAACGCGCCCGGCGCCGCGGGCCGGCGACTCCGGTGCTGCGCCACCAGGAGCAGAACGCTGTTGCCGGTGTCCGCGGCCGAGTGCACGGTCTCCGCGAACATCGCCGTCGACCCGGTCACGACAGCGGCGGCGAGCTTGGCCACCACGATGCCGAGGTTCGAGAGCAGCGCGACCACCACAGTGCGCGTGCTCTCCTGGTCCGACGCCACCGCCTCATCGTGCCACCCCCGTGGATCCGGTCTGCGTGCCGGAGCGGCAGGGGTCGGGTGGGAGACGCCTAGCGGTTGGCCGGGACGAGCGTGGGTGCCGCGGCCAGCGAGGCGAGGCGCTCGGCGGTCGGCCACCGGACGTTGGTGGCCCACCCGGCCTTCTCGAAGAGCCGGATGATTCCGGCTGAGGGGTCGATCTGGCCAGGCTGGACCCCGTGCCGAGCCGAAGAGGGATAGGCGTGGTGGAGGTTGTGCCAGGACTCGCCGAACGAGACGACGGCAAGCGCTCGCACGTTGCGGCTCTGGTCGTCGGTGACGAAGGGTCGCGCCCCGACCATGTGGCAGATGGAGTTCACGCTCCAGGTCACGTGGTGGAGCAGCGCCATCCGGATGATCCCGGCCCACACGAAGGCCGTCAGGCCGCCGACGAGTGAACCGGACCACAGCCAGCCGATGCCGAACGGCAGTGCGAGCGAGGCCGCAGCCCAGACGGGGAACAGGGTGCTGACGGCGGAGAGGTCGCGGTCACGCACGAGGTCGGCCGCGTACCGCTCGGGCGTGGAGGGGTCGCTCGTGAACATCCAGCCGACGTCCGCGTGCAGGAACCCGCGCACGGGCCCGAGCACGCCGTGGCGTGTCGCGTGCGGCGAGTGCGGGTCGCCGGCCCTGTCGCTGTGGACGTGGTGGCGCCGGTGGTTCGCCACCCAGCTCACGACCGAACCTTCGATGGCCATCGAGCCGGCGATCGCGAGCGCGATCTTCAACGGTCGCTTCGGCGTGAAACCGCGGTGGGTGAACAGGCGGTGGAAGCCGACGGTGATGCCCAGACCGGTGATCGCGTAGAGGATCGCCGCGAGAACGACGTCACGCAGGTGGATGGCGTGGCCCCACAGCAGCGGGACGGAGACGGCCACCGCGGCGACGGGCGACACGATGAGCAGCGCCGTGATGACGTGGCCCACGATGTCCGCCCCGGAACGCGGTGTCGGTCGCTGGCTCTCGGGCATGCGGATCCTCTTCCTGCTCGCTCGGAAGAGGCCGTGAGAACTCCGGAGAGCCTGGCCAGGGGCAACCAAGTCGTGCCCCGCGACGATATCGCCGTGGTCCGCGGAAACCGGCCCTGAAAGGCACGGTCTGCGGTCGTCACGCGCGCTCCGTGAGGTAGTCCGGACGACGCGCCGTGCTCATCGGCGCATCGTCGAATCGGAGGATCACCCGCCGGCCCGGCTGGAGGTGCGGGGCTCGTCCGGGGCTTCGCGGATGGCGCTGGCGAAGGTTCCGGCCTGCTGCACGGCTTCGGCGGCCTCGGGGAGGAACGACCAGAAGATCTGGAAGTCGTGGGTGTCGACCGGGTACAGCTCGAGCCGCACGTCGACGCCGTGGCGGCGGGCTTGCTCGGCGAGGAGGTGGGCATCTTCCACGATGACATCGCCAGTGCCGCCCTGGATGAGCATCGGGGGCAGCCCGGTGAGGTCGGCGCTGAGAGGGTCGACGATGGGGTCGTCGGCCGGATGCCCGTCGAGGTACGACGCGGCGAAGCCGCGGAGCTGCTCGACGCTCACGCCCGGATGGCTGCTGCTCGGCGTCTCGATGTCGTCGTCGAAGGTGAGCCGCAACCCAGGGCAGAGCATGACGGTGCCGCCTGGCAGCGGCAGACCCTGCAGCTCGAGCGTGAGCATCAGCGACAGCACCAGGCCGGCGCCCGCCGAATCGCCCGCGACGGTCAGCTGCGCCGGCGCGGTGCCGCTGCCGAGCACCCACTGGTAGGCGCGCAGCGCGTCCTCGAGGGCGGCGGGGAACGGGTGCTCGGGGGCGAGCCGGTACTCGGGCACCAGGGCGGTGGCGTCGGCCGCGATCGCCAGCGCGCCCGCCAGATGGCGGTACCCGAAGGCCGAGCCCATCACGTAGCCGCCGCCATGCAGCACGAGCAACGTGACGTCCTGGCCCTCGTGTGGCGCGACCAACAGGGACGGCACCCCGCCGGCATTGACGTGGCGCACCGCGACCTCGGGCACGGGGAACTGGGCGTGCAGGTCCTCACACGCGTTCCGCAACGTCTGCAGGTCGGGCCCGGCGGTCGTGAGGTCGACGATCGGCTCCCACATGCGGGCGAGGCGGCCGTCCAGCTCGCCGCCGACCGACCGCGTCGCCGCGATGGCGTCGTCGACCTCGTGCAGCAACTTGTGCGAACGCTCGAGCAGGGCCTCGCCGGCGATGGTGAGCTCGACCCGGTGGGTCGAGCGCCGCAGGAGGTCGCAGCCGACCAGCTGCTCCAGGGCGCGGATCTGGCGGCTCAACGCCGGCTGGGAGACGTACAGGCGGGTGGCAGCCCGACTGAAGTTGAGCTCCTCAGCCACGGCGACGAACGCCCGCAGGTGACGCAGCTCCATGCCGTCGGGGGCCGGGGTCATGGGCAGCACCTTGCCCATCGGTCGGGCGTCGTCCATGGGGACCATTGTGACTCGCCTCCGGGTCGGATGGTCATGCGATACGCGCACTGCGGTCATGTGCACTCGGCCTTTCCCTCGACCGGGGCACCGGGGAGATGGTGGGACCATGACCTCCTCGCTGCCGGGTGCACAGCCCGCCCCTGTCGGTCCCCGGGTGGCCGATCTCCAGTTGCGGGGCCGCGCCGGGCCGCTGCGGACGCGCGTTCATTGGCCGCCGGCGGCCGGAGGGCCGGTCCCCCCGCCCCTGCTCGTGGTGCTGCCCGCTGCCGGCGCCGACGACGTGTGGGCCACGGTCTCCGCGCTGGCCGGCGTCGTCGTGCTGACGGTGACCGACACGCGCCTGACCCGGTTGGCCGACGCGGCGGCCCTGGTCGAGGCGACGACCGCCACGCAATGGGCCGCGGACCATGCCGCCGAGTTGAACGCCGACCCCCGGCGGCTCCTCGTCGGCGGTGAGGGACAGGGCGCGTGGCTGGCCGCGGCCGTGGCGCTCCAGGCACGCGACGATGGCTGGCCGGCGCTGGCCCGCCAGCTCTTGGTGGTGACCGCGGCGCCGGGCACGCGGGCCGGCTCGGGTGCGGCCCGGCTGGTCTCACCGCACCGCCCGTCCTCGCTGATCGGTGTCGCCCCGGCGATCGTGCTCACGGTCGACGACGGCCCGCACGAGGTCGACGCGCGCCGCTACGTCTCACGGCTCCGGGGCGCCGGGGTCGGCGTCGACGACCTCCGCCACCACGGTCCCGCCGCGGACATTGGCCCCTGCCTGGCGTCGACCCTGCGCCGGGCCGTCGGTGGCGCGGGAGAGCCGGCGTGACGACCACCGTGACAAGGACGACGACCCCCGGACCCCGCTCCTCGGCCGACCGGCGCGGCGTCGCCAGGCGGGACACGGGCGACCTGGGCCGCCTCCTCGAGCATCACCGCCGCGAGCTGACGGCGTTCTGCTCCGTTCGGCTGCGGTCCCGGTCAGAGGCGGAGGACGCGGTGCAGGAGACGTTCATTCGGGCGTGGCGCAGCTACGGCCGCTTTCGGGGCCAGTCCTCCCTGCGCACGTGGCTGTACTGCATCGCCGCGAACGTCTGCTTCGACGTGGTCCGGTCGCCACAGCGACGGGCCCTCCCCATGGACCTCGGTACCGCCCCGGGGTTCGAATCGGCCGTCGGCTCGCCTCTGCCGTCGGTCCCGGGGGTCGCGCCGTTCCGCGAGGGTGGTGCACCGTCTCTGCCTGGCCACACGGGCGACCCTGCCGAGGCCGTCGCGTCGCGCGACGCCGTCCGGCTGGCCTTCGTCACGCTGCTGCACCTCCCGCCCCGCCAACGCGCGGTCCTGGTGCTGTGCGAGGTGCTGCGGTGGCAGGCGGCCGAGGTGGCCGATCTGCTGGGCACCACCGTCGCCTCGGTCACCAGCGCCCTGCAGCGGGCGCGATCGACGCTGGCGACCGTGGGGGCGTCCGGTCAGGTCCGAGCCGTGCGGTCTCAGGAGATCCCGGACGACCTGCTGGCCGGCTGTGTCGACGCCTTCGACTGCTGTGACCTCGACGCGCTCGTCTCGTTGCTGCGGCGAGGAGTCGCCGGTGGACCGGCTCCCGCTGAACCACGCGGTGGGTGACGCCTCGCCTGTCGCCACGCAGCCGGGAGCGGTCGGGCATACCATCGGCGACGTGGCCGAGTGGTTTTCCATCGAGGTCCTCGACGGGTCGTCAGCGCGCGCCTGGAAGGAGGCGTACGGCGACGCAGTCGTCGCCACGGCTCACACCGAGGGTGTGTCCGACTGGGTGTGGCACGAGTTCGGCTGGGGGGTCGTGCTCGAGCTGGAGCTGCCCGACGAGTTCGCGTGGGAGCGGCTCCTGGCCGCTGCAGCGGTGCGGGCCGCGCTCGACGCCGTGCCCGATCCGGTGGGTGGCCTCCTGGTGCACCGGGGGCGTGGCGGCAGCGCCGGGGTCCGCTGGCCGCGTCGGCCCCGTCCGCTGGCGGGCGCCGGGGCGGTGGCGCTCCCGGAGCCTGTCGAGCCGGAGGTGCCTGCGCTTGCGCCCCACGTGCTGGTCGCACCCTGAGCGCCAAGGACGGTCGCCGTCCGCCGTCGCGGCCGCACGCCTGCCGCGGACCTGAGGCTTCGGCGGACCGTCGGGCGCGACCTGACGCGGAATCAGGTCATGACGGGGACCGACCCTAAGCTCGGCATCCATGACCAGCTACGAGACGCTGTCGGTGACCAAGGACGACGGCATCGCCTGGGTGTCGCTCAACCGGCCGGCGGTGCGCAACGCCATCAACAAGCAGATGCAGGCCGAGCTGCACGAGGTGTGGCACGGGTTCCGCTCCGACGACGACGTGCGCTGCATCGTTCTGACCGGCGAGGGCGACGCCTTCTGCACCGGCATCGACCGCGCCGAGGCGGTTTCCGACGAGAACAACGCCGCCATGGCCGCCGGCGACTTCCCCGACTACCCGACGCCGTGGATGTACGACGATCCCGGTCGCGACGTCGGCCCCAAGGCCTGCGACCTGTGGAAGCCGGTGATCGCGGCGGTGCACGGCATGGCCTGCGGGGGCGCGTTCTACATCCTCGGCGAGGTGGAGTTCATCATCGCCGCAGACGACGCAGTGTTCTTCGACCCCCACGTCACCTACGGGATGACCGCGGCGTTCGAGCCGATGCAGATGCTGTCCAAGATGCCCTTCCAGGAGATCATGCGCCTGTCGTTGCTCGGCGCCCACGAGCGGATGTCGGCCGAGCGGGCCCGCGAGATCGGGTTGGTGACCGAGGTCGTCCCCCGCGACGAGCTCCGCGAGCGGGCCGGGTGGGCCGCCCGGGTCATCGCCGACGCGCCGGCGCTGGTCGTCCAGGGCACGATGCGGGCGCTGTGGACCGCGCTGGAGGTCCCCCGCACGCAGGCGATCGGGCTCGCCAACCTGTTCACCCGCATCGGGTCGGACGCGGCCGCCTTCAAGGCGGGACAGGACCGGTTCGCGGCGGGCGAGCGCCCACAGTGGCGCCTGCGCTGACCCAACACCTCCGTCGAAACATCTAGACCTTTCGACGGAGCTGGATCGCCCCGGCGCAGCGAGGTGCTCCAGCATCTCCGGACCCAGGGTGACCCGATGAACTGGGCCGTTATCAGGTCTGGTCTCGGCGCAGCAGCAGGACGCCCGATGGCGTGCCGCCGCCCGAGGTGACGACGGCGGTCCGGGCGCCCGGTACCTGGCGGTCGCCGGCCTCGTGCCGGAGCTGGGCCATCGCCTCGTAGATGAAGCCGAAGCCGTGGGTGCGCCCCTCGGAGAGCTGGCCGCCGTGCGGGTTGACCGGGAGCTCGCCGTCGAGCGCGATCCGCCGGCCGCCGTCGAGCCAGTCCTTGGCCTCGCCGATGCCGCAGAAGCCCAGCGCCTCGATCCACGAGATGGCGTTGAAGGTGAACCCGTCGTAGACGAGCGCCAGGTCGACGTCGGTCGGCCGCAGGCTGGTGCGGGTCCACAGGTGCGCCGACTGGCCGAGGACCTGAGGCTCGTGCGTGATCGTGCCCTGGTCCCACGAGATCCGCTCGGTGATCTGCGTGCCGACCGCCTCGACCCGCACGGCGGGCTTGGGCAGGTCGGCCGCGACCGATGCGTCGGACACGACGACCGCGATCGACGCGTCGCAGGGGACGTCGCAGTCGTAGAGCCCGAACGGGCTGGTGATGGGACGGGCCGACAGGTAGTCGTCCATGGTCATCGGGTCGCGGTAGATCGCCGCGGGGTTGCGAGCGGCGTTGGCCCGGCCGTTGAGCGCGATCCAGCCCAGCATCTCGCGGGGCGCGCCGTACCGGTGCAGGTAGTGGTTGGCGTTCATGCCGATCCAGTTGGCGGCCGACATGGCGCCGAAGGGCGCGCGCCACTCCTGCGTGGGCCCGGACACGCGACCGCCGCCGCCCGGATGGAGGCGGAGGGCGGCGTAGGTCGACTCCCACACCGTCCGGAAGCACAGGACGTGGCGGCACAGGCCGCTGGCGACGGCGAGCATCGCCGCGATCACCGACCCTCCGGGCCCCGGCAGGTCGCCGCCACCGTTGATCCACGTCGGGTGCAGCCGCAGCGCCTCCTCGACCGCGGTGACGCCGCCCTCGCTCATGCCCATCCCGACGGCGCCCGGGTAGGTGGACAGCCCGTCGATGTCGTCGAGTTCGAGACCCGCGTCCGCCACCGCCGCGAGGCAGGCGTCGACGGTCAGCGACAGCGGGTCCACCATCAGCCGGCGCCCGATCGCCGACCGGCCGACCCCCGACAGCACCGCCCGGTGTTCGAACCGGTCGTCGCTGACGGGCGGGCGCGGCGCCGGCCGCTGGGGCTCGCCCGCCCCGTCGACCGTGTCGGTCACGCCCGTCGGCTCGAACAGCGGCAGCCAGACGTCTTCGTGCTGCTCGAAGCGGACCGCCACCACCTGGCCGATGTGGACCTCGTCGGGGTCGCACCCGACGATGTTGGTCGTCAGGTGGACGCTCGGGTCCTCGGCGAGGGCGACGTTGGCGATGACGTAGGGCGGCTCGAACCCTGGCAGCCACTGGTGGTGGTTGACGGTGAACGCCACGACGGTGCCGCGGCCCGACACCACCGTGGGCTTCCCGGATCGGCTGCCGCAGGCCGGGCAGCGCGGCACCGGCGGGTGGACGAGCCCCTCGCAGTCCTGGCAGCCCTGGACCCGGAGGCGACCATCGGCCCCCGAGGTCCAGAACCACTCGTTGACGGGTGTGAGCTGGGGGAGCGGGCGCACCGGGCGGGTCAGAACTCGCTGGACAGGAACCCGACCACCGGGGTGGCCGCGGGGAACGAGCCGGAGATCCCCGAGCTGAAGTAGCCGGCGTCGGTGACCATCGTGATGCCGGTCACGCCCGCGGCGGCGTCGCTGCACAGGAACACCAGCGGGTACGCCTGCTCGAGCGGCGTCGAGGCCTCGATGCCGGTCTCGCCGCGGTAGTCGGCGCCGAAGCCGAGCCACGTCTCCTTGTTGGCCTGCGCGAGCGGCGTGTCGGTGGGGCCGGGCAGGATGGCGTTGATGCGCACACCCCGCTTCAGCAGGCCGAAGGCCTCGCGGGCGACGTAGGCGTTGATGGCGAGCTTGCTCCACATGTAGTCGGCCTTGCCGTTCGTCCTGCGCCCACTGCGTGGCGCCGTCGAAGTCGCCGACGTCGAGGTACTCGTTCAGGCGCGTGAGGTTCTCGCGCCACCCGAACCCGGCCGCCGACGAGATCAGGCCGATGGCGGAACCGCGGGGGAGCAGGTCGTCGGCGAGCAGCCGGTCGATGAGGTGGCGGTGCCCGATGAAGTTGATGCGCTCGATGCCGGGGGTGCCGTCGGCCACGCCCGGCGCAGGAGAACAGCGCGTGGACGGGGCCGCCGCACTCGTCGACGGCGGCGTCGATCGAGGCCTTGTCGGCGAGGTCGACCTGGATGGCCTTGACGCCCGGGAGGGAGATCTCGGCGCGGTCCATGACGACGACCTCGGCGCCGGCGTCCTTGGCCAGCTCCGCGACCGCCGCGCCCATGCCGGTGGCGCCGCCGACGACCAGCGCCCGCTTGCCGTCGTACCTGAATGCGTCGAACGTGCTCATGTCGTTGCTCCGTGTGAGGTGGTGGTGTGGTGATGGGTGGCGGTCAGTGTTTCCCGCTCGTGTCGCCGACGGCGACGGGCCGCTCGGGGCACGCTCGCTGCATTGCGGACGCTCGCTCAGGCCACCACGCCGCGGACCTTCAGGTCCACGATGGCGTCCCAGTCGAGGCCGAGGTCGCTGAGGATGGCGTCGCCGTGCTCGTTGAACCCGGGGGCCCGCTTGGGCCTGGCCGGCTGCCCGCCGTACTCGACCGGCGCGGCGGCCAGCTTGAACGGAATGCCGTCCGCCGTCTCGCAGTCCTGCACGTAGCCGTTGGCGACGGTCTGCGGGTCGCTGGCGGCCTCGAGCGTGTCCTGCACCATGGTCCACTGCCCCGAGAAGCCCGCGAACTGCTGGCGCCACTCCTCGGCTGTGCGCCCGGCGAACGCCTCGCGGAGCACGTCGGCGGCGTCGGCGACGTTCTGCTTGATCGCCTCGGCGTCGGCGAAGCGCTCGTCGGTGGCGAGCTCGGGCCGCTCGATCACGCCGCACACCTCGGGCCAGTACTTCGCGGCCTGGAGGCACGTGAGCGCCAGGAACTTGCCGTCCCTGGTCGTGTACGTCGCGCTGAGGGGGTTGCCCGAGGGCGCGTTCGGCGGCGGCGGGGCCCACCCCACCCCGTGCTGGAGCGACAGCGCCAGGGCCGCGCCCATCGACCACATGCCGATGCCGAGGAGGGACACGTCGACGGTGGTCGCCTCGCCTGTGCGCTCGCGGTGGAACAGCGCGCCCATGATCCCGCCGGCGATGGTCATCGCGCCGATGGAGTCGCCGAACGCCGGCGCCGGTGGCGCGGGCACGTAGTCGTAGTCGGGCTGCTTCGTGCCCATGGCGATGCCGGCGCGGCACCAGTAGGCGAGCATGTCGTACGAGCCGTGGTCGGCGTCGGGCCCCCGCTCACCCTGGCCGGTGCCGCGCACGTAGACGATGTCGGGGTTGTGGGCCCGGATGTCGTCCACGTCGATGCGCAGCTTCGACCGGACGCTCGGGAGCTTGTTGGTCAGGAAGACGTCGCACGTCGCCGCCAGCCGGTACAGGATGTCGAGGCCCTCCTCCGACGTGAGGTCGAGCCCCAGGCTCTGCTTGCCCCGGTTGGAGTGCTCGAGCAGGACGTGGACGCTCGTGCCCATCACCGCGAGGCCGCTGGACGCCAGGCCCCGCATGGCGTCGCCCCGCTCGACATGCTCGATCTTGACGACCTCGGCGCCCCAGTCGGCGAGGAGCGCCGATGCTGCGGGGACGAACGTGTGCTCGGCGACCTCGAGGACGCGGACGCCCTGCATGACTGCAGTCATGGACCCCTCCGTGTGTCGGTCGACAGTATGACCGAGTTGTTAGGTGGTGCGCACGCTATGCGATCGAATCACGCAGCGCACCCAGGCTGAGGAGGTAGTCTTTGGCCAAAGGTTGACCCATTCGTTAGAAAACACCTACGGTGCTACGTATGACGACACGGCTTGGCTTCCCGGTCTTCGACTCCGACAACCACTTGTACGAGACCAAGGACGCGTTCACCCGCCACCTGCCCGACCGCTACAGGGGCGCCATCGACTACGTCGACGTGCGGGGGCGGACGAAGATCGTGGTCCGCGGCACGATCAGCGAGTACATCCCGAACCCGACCTTCGAGGTCGTGGCCCGCCCCGGCGCCCAGGAGGAGTACTTCCGCGTCGGCAACCCCGAGGGCAAGTCCTACCGCGAGATCGTGGGCGACCCGATGCGCTCGATCCCGGCCTTCCGCGAGCCGGCGCCCCGCCTCGAGCTGATGGACACCCAGGGCCTCGACCAGACGCTCATGTTCCCCACGCTCGCCAGCCTCCTCGAGGAGCGGATGCGCGACGACCCCGAGCTGACCCACGCCGTGATCCACGCACTGAACGAGTGGATCCACGAGGAGTGGACGTTCAACTACGAGGGCCGCATCTTCGCCACGCCGATCATCACCTTGCCGATCGTCGACAAGGCCATCGAGGAGCTCGAGTGGGCGGTCGAGCGCGGGGCCCGGACGGTTCTGATCCGGCCCGCCCCGGTGCCTGCGTACGGGGGCTCGCGGTCGTTCGGCTTCGAGGAGTTCGACCCCTTCTGGCAGGCCGTGGTCGACGCCGACGTGCTCGTGTCGATGCACGCCTCCGACAGCGGCTACTCGCGCTACCAGAGCGACTGGACCGGGCCGGCGGAGATGTTGCCGTTCAAGCCCGACGCCTTCCGTACGCTCACGATGGGCAAGCGGCCCGTCGAGGACACGATGGCGGCGCTCGTCTGCCACGGTGTGCTCACGCGGTTCCCCGAGCTGCGGGTCGCGTCGATCGAGAACGGCGCCGACTGGGTGCCGCCGTTCCTCGAGCACCTCACCGACGTCCACCGGAAGATGCCCCAGGCCTTCGACGAGGACCCGATCGAGGCGTTCAAGCGCAACGTCTACGTCGCCCCGTTCCACGAGGACGACATCGAGGAGCTCGTGGACCTCATGGGGGCCGATCACCTGCTGTTCGGGTCCGACTATCCCCATCCCGAGGGCCTGGCCGAGCCGTGCAGCTACCTCGACCACCTGCCGGACGGCCTCGCCGACGACGACGTCGCCGCCGTCATGGGCGGCAACCTCGCCCGGCTCATGCGCGTCGAGGTCCCGACTGCGGTCTGACGCATCCCGCACGACATCGAGCTCAAGGCTGAAGGGGAGAGCAAGCACATGGACCTGAACGGACGATCGGCGCTGGTCACGGGCGGCGCGGGCGGGCTGGGCGCCGCAACGGTGCGCCGGCTGGTGGAGCTCGGGGTCGGCGTGGCGATCTTCGACCGCGACGCCGATCGGGCGTCTGAGCTGGCCAAGGAGCTCGGCGACGCGGCGGTGGCCGTCGGCGGCGACGTGAACGACGACGACGACGTCGCGGCGGCGATCGACGCCACGCGCTCGGTCGGCACGTGCTCGCTGGTCGTGAACATCGCCGGCGGAGGCGTCGGTGGGGGGCGGACCGTCGGGCGCGACGGGACGCCGCACGACAAGGCGGCGTTCGTCGGCACGATGGAGATGAACGCGTTCGGCACCTTCAACGTGACCCGTCTCGCCGCCGCCGCCATGGCGGGCAACGAGCCCGACGAGCACGGCCAGCGCGGCGTGGTCGTCAACACAGCCTCCATCGCCGGCCTCGAGGGCCAGACCGGCCAGCTGGCCTACGCGGCGGCCAAGGCCGCGATCCTGGGCATGACGCTGCCGCTCGCCCGTGACCTCGCGGCCGTGGGCATCCGCGTGTGCGCCATCGCGCCCGGCACGATGGGCACGCCGATCATGCTCAGCGTGCCCGACGAGTTGCAGAAGCACCTGGTGCAGAGCATCGTCTTCCCCAAGCGGATGGGGCGTCCCGAGGAGTTCGCCCTGCTCGTCGAGTCGATCGCGCGCAACCCCTACCTCAACGGCGAGAACATCCGTCTCGACGGCGCGCTGCGCTTCCCGCCGAAGTAGTCCGTGCTCACGATCGCGAGCCTTGTCGGGGCGCTGACCCTCGAGCCGGTCGGCACCGACCGCTACCGAGCCGGGAACGCCGATGCCGGCCACGGGGTGATCTTCGGCGGCCAGCTGCTGGCGCAGTCGGTCGTCGCTGGCCTGGCGGGTCACGACGGCAAGGCCGTGAAGACGGTGCACACGATCTTCGCTCGTAGCGGCAGTCCGGACGCTCCCGTCGAGATCGCGGTCGACCGCATGCACGCCGGGCGGGCGTTCGCCAGCAGCACGGTGACGATCAGCCAGGGCGACCGGCTGTGCGCGCGCTCGCTCGTGCTGCTGAGCGCCGACGAACCCGACTTCATCCGCCACGCCGATGCCGCGCCCGCAGCGCCGGGTCCCGACGACGGCACGGCCGCCGGCGACGGCTCGGGCGCGTGGCAGGTCCGCATCGCGGGCGATGTCGACGTCGACGACCCCGCGGCGGTCGGCCCGCCCGATCTCGACGTGTGGACCCGCTTCGTCGGCGCACCCGAAGACCCCGTCATCGACCAGGCGCTCCTCGCGTACGCCACCGACGGGTTCCTCATCGCGACCGCGATGCGGCCCCATGCCGGGGTCGGGCAGGCGCAGGCACACGTCACGGTCTCGACCGGGGTGGTCAGCCACTCGCTCACGTTCCACGAGCCGGCCCCGGCCCGCGAGTGGCTGCTGCTTTCGCACCACAGCTCGTACGCCGGCCGCGGGCGCTGCTACGGGACGGCCGACGTGTTCCGCGCTGACGGCGCGCTGGTTGCCTCGTACGTGCAGGACGGGATGATCCGGCCCCTCCCCGCAGAGCGCGCCGGGTCCGCTCTCTGACTGGTGAAGCAGACGCCGCTCGGCCGCGTCGGCCGGCCCGAGGAGCTCGCGGCCGTCGTCGCGTTCCTGCTGTCCGACGAGGCCAGCTTCCTCACGGGCGTGGACGTGCTCGTCGACGGCGGCGTGTGTGCCGCTCTCCGCGGCCCATCGGCACCGTAGAACCGGGCGGGGTCAGGACGACTACTGGACGTGGCGAGGGGCAACGGTGATCGACGGCACCGAGATCGTGGCGCCGTGCTGGAGCACCGAGTGCACCATGTTGACCAGCCGCTCCACGTCCATCAGCGCGCCGGACATGTAGTTGCGAGCGGCCCAGATCGGGTGCACCTCGGCCGCCAGCTCGCGGTCCCAGCCGTTGGCGAACCCCGTCATGGCGTCGCCCTCGCCCCCGGCGCAGTCGCCGACGATGACCCGAGTGAAGCCGATGCCCGGGTGCTCAGCCCGCCAGGCGTCGATCAGCTTGTCGAGCGCGGCCTTGCTGACCGCGTAGGCACCGAGGCCCGGCCACGGCGGCGTCTGCGAGGCGCTGACCGACGACAGGTAGGCGGCGGCCCCGCCCGACTCGATGAGGTGAGGCACAGCCGCCGCCGTGACCAGCGACGCCCCGGTGACGTTGGTGTCGAACACCCGTCGCCATGTATCGGCGTCGGTGTCGACCAGCTTCGCCAGGGGACCGATGCCGGGGGTGTACACGAGGGCGTCGATGCCGCCGAGGCCGGCGGCGGCCTCCTCGATCGAGGAGCGGCAGGACCCGGGGTCGGTGACGTCGCACTCGACGACCAGCGTGCCCGGGCCCGCCGCCTTGGCCGCGTCGTCGAGGCGCGCCCGCCGCCGGGCGAGCAGCGCGACCTGGTCGCCCCGCTGGGCGAGGCCGACTCCGATGCATCGCCCGAGACCACTCGAAGCGCCGACGACCACAGTTCGCACGTTCCCGTCCCCTCCTCGACATGTGACCCAGATGTTAGACCAGATGCGTCCGCGCCGAAAGGTCGGTGCGGCGTGGACGAGTGCCCGACACGGCGCTACTGGCCGAGGAACCCCCGCTCGATGATGTGGGCGGCCGCGTCGATCGTGGCGGCGGGCCGCTCCCGCGCCCCGAACGTCGCGAGCAGCGCGACGGTGACGACGGCCTCGGAGTCGACGTCGCCGAAGCCCCGTGGTCGCAGGACGTGCGCGATCCGCCGCCGGCCCCAGTCGAGCGCGGCGGCCGAGTCCGACCTGAACGTGACGTCCTGGAAGGCGGCGTCGGCCCAGACCCGGATCATCGCCGCTTCGCCGGCCTGCGTGGCGTTGTACCGCCGGAGCCACCGCCGGATGGCCGCCGTACGGGCGGCGCCGTCGGGCGCCGCGGCAGGGATGTCGGTCAGGGCCGTCGACACCGTGCGGATCGCCTGCACGGCGAGGACCTGGACGAGGCGGTCCTTGCTCTCGAAGTAGCGGTAGAACGCCCCCTTCGACAGTCCGGCGGCGTCGACGACGTCGTTGATGCGCGTGTCGTGGTAACCCCGGGCCACGAACAGCTCGCGGCCCGCGTCCATCAGAGCCTGCAGGGTGCGCCTGCCGGCCGGGGTCAGGTGGCGCGCCGTGCCGTCGTGGCGGAGGGCATCCTGCACGGCGGGGCTGAACTCGAGCACCGGCGGTCGGCGGCGGGCCGGCGCGTGCACGTTGACGGCCTGGAGACCGAACAGCGTTCGATGCACGGCGTCGGCGAGGGCGTCCTCGATCCGCTCGCGTGGGTAGGCGGTCGGCGTGGCCGAGCGCAGCATGCCGGCGACGTCGAAGGTCCGGGGCAGGCACCCGAGCAGGAGCGAGATCACCGGGTCGAGCTGGCGTGGCGGCAGGGTCGTCGCCGTCAGCCGGGACCGGAAGGCGGCGACGTGCCGCTCGCCCGTGCGCGCCGAGCCGCCGGCGACCGCGGCGTCGCTCTCCGCGGCGGTCTGGAACACCAGGAAGACCTGCTCGTAACGCTCGTAGACTTCGGAGTACCGGGCGACCCACGCCCGGAGCGACCGCCAGCCGTCGGCATCGGGCGTGACCAGGCCGAGCGCCTCGGTCGACGCGCTCAACTGGCGCGCCACCTGTCCCGTCAGGTGCCGGAACACGTCCTCCTTGCCCGAGAAGTACTGGTAGAACGACGCCCGCGAGCACCCCGCGAGCTCGGTGATCCTGGCGACACCGCACTGGTGGTACCCCTCCTCGCCGAAGCACCGCAGGGCGGCGTCGACGATGCGCTGCTGCGTCCGCTGCCCGCGGGCCCCGACGCGGGGGTTGTCGGAGAACGGGGCGCGGCGCACCACCACGTCCGACTCGCCGTCGTCACGGCGGTCGTCGTGGGCGGCGGCGCCGGCCGGCGCAGTTTCGGGATCCCTGTGCGGAGGAGCCATGGGTCTCCTTGGGGAGGTCAGCCGGGAAGGTCCCGACATCGGCGGCGCGACCCGCCGCCGCCCGGGCCCGGTGGGAGGGCTACTGGTCGGCCCGCACCTTGTCCTTGACGGCGGGGACGATGGGGGGCGCCTGCTTCCAGTTCGGGATGCCGGCGTCCTCCTTGGCGACGGGGTAGCCGTCGTCGTTCACCTGCGCCCAGTGGGAGTGGTTCAGCTCGTGCAGCGTGAAGCAGGCGTTGAGGGCGTTGTGGAAGCCCATGTTGTCGACGGTCTGGTTGACCGCCTCCTTGATGAGCAGCGCCGTCATCGTGGGGAGCTGGGCGATCCGCCGGGCGAACTGCACGGTGCGCTCGCCGAGCTCGTCGGCCGGGAAGACCTTGCTCACCATGCCGAGGGCGTGGGCCTCGTCCGCGTCGATCGAGTCGCCGGTCAGCAGCAGCTCCTTCGCCTTGCGGGGCCCGAACTCCCACGGGTGGGCGAAGTACTCGACGCCGCACATGCCGAGCCGGGTGCCGACCACGTCGGTGAAGCGGGTGTCGTCGGCGGCGACGATGAGGTCGCAAGCCCAGAGGAGCATCAGAGCGGCGGCGTAGACGTCGCCGTGCGCCTGGCCGATCGTGATCTTGCGGAGGTTGCGCCAGCGGCGGGTGTTGTCGAAGAAGTAGTGCCACTCCTGCAGCATCAAGTTCTCGGCGCCCTTGCGGGTGCCGCCGTTGATCGCCCGCGTCGGGTGCTGGTTGGGGCCGGGGCTGTACTCCTCGACCGAGACCTTCGATCCCATGTCGTGACCCGACGAGAACATCGGCCCCGTGCCGCCGAGGATGACGACGCGCACGTCGTCGTCGGCCTCGGCGCGGAGGAAGGCGTCGTTCAGCTCGACGAGCATCCCTCGGTTCTGGGCATTGCGGGCCTCGGGCCGGTTCAGCATGATGCGGGCGATCCGCCCCTCGTCGAGCGTCTCGTACAGCACGAACTTGTCGTCGGGCATCGTCCCCTCCATTGCGGGCGCCGCAGGTTTACCTGTGACCCTACTGTTAGACGGGGTACCGCGCACCAGCTAGCATCCGTGACCCGGACGGTGCCACGGCGCCACGGCGCGTGTTCACCCCTGGGACGGACATCGAGGGGTTCCATGAAGCTACGACCGGTCAGAAGCTGCACAGCGCGGTGTGCGACGCGCAGGTCGTCGTCGTCAAGGCGCCGTCGGACGCCGTCGACGTCGACTGCGGCGGCGCATCGCTGTCGTCGTGGTGCCCCGGCCCGGCACGGCTGTCGAGGCCGCCGACGTCCAGGCGTTCGCCCGCCGGTCGCTCCGGGGCTGGAAGACACCCGAGGTCGTCACCTTCGCGGGAGACGTTGCCCTTCACCGAGACCGGCAAGCTACTGCGCCGGGTCGTCCAGGCAGACCTCATGGCCACCGGCTGACCGCCCCAGACCAGGGCCCTCCTAGGCTCATGTCAGGCTCCGTGGGTCCGCGTCGGTCCCGGCGAGGCAATGGCGGTCGCCACGACGTTCTCGAGGCAGGGGCGGTCGTATGTGACCGTGACTGCCTCGAGAGTTGGGCAACGACCACCATTGCCTCGAGTCCGGGGCTGTGACCAGGGACCCTCGGGCGTGTCGAGGGCATCGCTTGCCGCATGGTGCTACGGTCGTGACCCAGTTGTTAGTTCCAGAGCGTGGTCAACCGAGGGGGTCGGCGATGGACATCAACGAGATGGTGCTGGTCAGTGTCGACGACCACGTGGTCGAGCCGCCGCACCTGTTCGACGGGCGGCTCCCCGCGCAGTACGCAGATCTGGCGCCCAAGTTCGTCACCCGCGACGACGGCACGAACGCCTGGGCCTACGAGGGCCAGGAGATCGCCAACGTCGCGCTCAACGCCGTGGCGGGGCGGCCGAAGGAGGAGTACGGCATGGAGCCGACGTCCTTCGCCGAGCTGCGGGCCGGGTGCTACGACATCGACGAGCGGGTGAAGGACATGGACGCCAACGGCGTGCTCAGCTCGCTGTGCTTCCCGTCTTTCCCTCAGTTCTGCGGCCAGCTCTTCGCGCGCACCGAGGACAAGGACGTCGCTCTGGCGATGGTGCGGGCGTACAACGACTGGCACATCGACGAGTGGTGCGGCACCCACCCGGGCCGGTTCATCCCCTGCTCCCTTCCGGCGATCTGGGACCCCGAGGTGCTGGCGGCCGAGGTGCGTCGCACGGCCGCCAAGGGCGCCCATGCGGTGACGTTCTCCGAGAACCCGTCGAAGCTCGGCTGGCCGAGCATCCACTCCGACCACTGGGACCCGTTCTGGCAGGCGTGCAGCGACGAGCAGGTCGTGGTCTGCATGCACATCGGGTCGTCGTCGTCGCTGGTCATCACCTCCCCCGACGCGCCGATCGACTGCCTGATCACGCTCACGCCGATCAACATCGTGCAGGCCGCCGCCGACATCATCTGGTCGGGGGTGCTGCACCGGTTCCCCGACCTGCGCATCGCGCTGTCCGAGGGCGGCATCGGCTGGATCCCGTACTTCCTCGAGCGGATCGACTACCAGTACCGCCAGCACCACTTCTGGACCGGCCAGGACTTCGGCGACCGGCTGCCCAGCGAGGTGTTCAGCGAGCGGGTCCTGACCTGCTTCATCGACGATCGCTTCGGGGTCGCCAGCCGGCGGTTCCTGAACATGGACAACGTGATGTGGGAGTGCGACTACCCCCACTCCGACTCGACGTGGCCGTTCTCGCCCGAGCAGGTCGCCGAGCACTTCGACGACAGCGTCAGCGACCACGACATCGACCGCATCACCCACCTCAACGCCATGAGGCACTTCAGCGTCGACCCCTTCTCGGTGCTGGGCGGCAGGGAGAACTGCACGGTGGGCGCCCTGCGGGCCAGCGCGCAGGGTCACGACGTGGCGATCCGGTCGGTGCGGGCCGACACGGTCGGGCGCCACGCCGCCCGCGCGGTCGACCTGCCGGTCCCCGGCAACTGATCCGGGTCCCGCCGGGACTCGCCGCGCGCCGGCGAGGCCGGGTGGAGATCCGGGGCGGCCGCGCCCGCTACGCGGGCCTGCCGACGCGAGGTATCACCTTCGAGGCGACGAGCTCGAGGCTCTCCCAGGCCAGGTCCGGATCCAGGCCGCCCATGAGCGGGTGCAGGAGCAGCGAGCTGGTCTCGCGCACCATCTCCACGCACTCGTCGGGGGTCACCACGACGTACGCGCCGCTCGCCCGCAGCGCGTCGGCGTCGTCGCAGGACTCGTAGGGCCCGAGGGCACCGGCGCCGGCCAGCCAGGCGCCGTAGGAGTTGGTCTCGTGCATCGCGTGCGGAGCGATGCGCGCCCACGCCTCGTCGGGATCGACGGCGACGTGGATGAACCGGGGCCCGGCCGGCGGGGGCGGGGGACCGACCTCCCGCCCGAGCTCGCGGCACGCCTCCTCGTACGCCGGCCAGAGCGAGGGGTCGACGGGGACGAACCCGGCGCCGAGCCGCGCCGCGCGTCGGGCCGCCGCCGGCGTGGCGCCCCCCATGAGCAGCCCCGGTCCCTCCGGCCGGGCCGGCCGGGGCGTGACCCGGACACGGCGGCCGCGGTACTCGAACTCCTCGCCTGTCCAGGCCGACCGGAGGACGGCGATCCCTTCCTCGAGCAGCGGCACGCGGTCGTCCATCTCGCGGCCGAACATCGCCAGCTCCTCGGCCCGGTAGCCGGCGCCGACGATGAGGTCGATCCGGCCCCCGCTGGCCAGGTCGAGCACCGCGAGGTCCTCGGCCCGAACGCGGGCGCCCGCAGGTCGTACCGCAGCGACAGGAACGCACCGGTGTCAGTCATGTCTCCCCCTCGTGAAGTGACCAAACCGTTAGCCAGCGTGAGCGGGGCCCGGCGCCCGCTCGGCGGTGCTGCGCCCGCCGACGGCTCTCGTCGTCGCGGTGACCGCCGGGCGATCGTCGCCCCCCGCGTCGCGCACCTCGACCCGGCCGAGGCCGGCGCGGACCTCGGCCGTGGCCACTGCCGGTCCGCAGCGCACCGGGCGCAGGTAGCGCAGGGCCATGGACGACAGCGTCGCCCCGGGCGTGCGCGACAGGGCAGCCTCCTCGACCGCGAGGGCGATCAGGCCGCCGTTGACGGTGCCGGCGGCGTTGAGGCCGTCCTCGGAACGAGGGAGCACGGCGACCCCGGGCTCCCGCCGCTCGCAGCTCGCACGCTCGGCGAACGGGCGGCGCAGTCGCCCCCGTGCGACGGGCGGCGCATCCAGCGAGATGTGGCTCGGCAGCTCGAGGCGCGGGTCGGGCGCGGCCATGAACGACGCCGTGCCGATCGCCACCGGGTGGCCGTCGTGGTCGATGAGATCGACGCCGCACACGACGACGGAGCGGCCGGCCTTGACCACGCGGGCGACGGCGCGGACGCAGCCGGCTGCCGGAGCCTGCTCGTAGACGTGTACGTCGAGCTCGAGGGTCACCGGCACCCGGGGCGCCAGCACCTCGATGGCGGCGAGGCCGGACACGTGGTCGACCCACGCGGCCAGGATCGACGTGCGCAGGCTGGTCGTGCCCGGTACCCACATCTCGGGGACGATCTGCGCCGACCCGTGGACCCCGTCCTCGGAGCGGCCGACCACGAAGCCGAGGTCGACCCTGGTGGCGGCGGCGATCGCCGCGAACGAGCCGGATGCCGTGGTGAACCCGTACCCTCGACGGCGAGAACATCCGGCTGGACGGCGCCCTGCGGCTCGGCCCGGCGTGACCGTCCCGCGCCGCGTGCGCCACCTGGAGATCATGCCGGACGAGCCGCTGCCCAGGTGAGATCGTGTCTCACCCGGTCGGCGGGATCGGCCGCCGAGTTGGTGCGGCGACCCCTAAACTTGCACGATCTGCAAAACCGATTCGCCGCCGGACCGGTTCCCCCCGAGGTCCCAAGGATGCCGTGCTGATCCGACTGCTCCGCTCCCACCTCTGCGCCCCTACCGGGGCCTGCTCGTCGCGGTCGTCGTCCTGCAGGCGGTGCAGGCCCTGGCGTCGCTGTACCTGCCGACGCTCAACGCCGACATCATCGACAAGGGCGTCGCTCGGCGGCGACACCGCCTACATCTGGCGCATCGGCGTGGCTGATGCTCGGGCGTCACGCTCGTCCAGGTCGTGTTCTCGGTCGCCGCCGTCTACTGCGGCGCCCGGGCGGCCATGGGCTTCGGGCGCGACGTGCGCGGCGACCTGTTCCACCGGGTCACCGACTTCTCGGCCCGCGAGGTCAACCAGTTCGGCGCGCCGTCGCTGATCACCCGCATCACCAACGACGTGCAGCAGGTGCAGATGCTCGTGCTGATGACCTGCACGCTGCTCGTCGCCGCGCCGATCACCGTCGTCGGCGGCGTCATCCTGGCCCTGCGCGAGGACGTCGGCCTGTCGTGGCTCGCTCGTGATCGCCCTGCCCGGCCCTCGGGCTGAGCGTCGGGCTCGTCGTGTGGCGGATGGTGCCGCAGTTCCGCACGATGCAGGACGCGCATCGACGGCGTCAACCGGTGCTGCGCGAGCAGATCACCGGCATCCGCGTGGTGCGGGCGTTCGTCCGCGAGCCGCGACGAGGTCGAGCGCTTCGGCGAGGTGAACGACGACCTGACCGACACGTCGCTGCGCGCCGGGCGGCTGATGGCGTTCATGTTCCCGATCGCTGCTGCTCGTCCTCAACGTGTCGAGCGTCGCCGTGCTGTGGTTCGGCGCCAACCGCATCGACAGCGGCGACATGACCGATCGGCTCGCTGATCGCCTTCCTCAGCTACCTCACCCAGATCCTGATGGCCGTGATGATGGCCACGTTCATGGCGCTGATGGCGCCCCGGGCCGCCGTCTGCGCCGAGCGCATCAGCGAGGTGCTCGACACGCTGTCCTCGGTGGCGGCCCCCGAGCGTCCGGTCCCCGTCCCCGCCGGCGCCGCGTCGCTCGAGCTGCGCGACGTCGGGTTCCACTACCCGGGCGCCGACGAGCCGGTGCGTGCACGACATCTCGCTCACGTCGCTCGCCGGCCAGACCACGGCCATCATCGGCAGCACCGGCTCCGGCAAGACGACGCTGGTCAACCTGGTCGCCCGCCTGTTCGACGTGACCCCCGGGCAGGTGCTCGTCGACGGCGTCGACGTCCGCGACCTCGACCCCGACGTGCTGTGGGACCGCATCGGCCTGGTGCCCCAGAAGCCGTACCTGTTCTCCGGCACGGTGGCCAGCAACCTGCGCTACGGCAAGCCCGACGCCACCGACGACGAGATGTGGGAGGCCCTCGAGGTCGCCCAGGCCGCCGACTTCGTGGCGGCCATGCCCGGCGGCCTCGAGGCCACGATCGCGCAGGGCGGCACCAACGTGTCGGGCGGGCAGCGCCAGCGCCTCGCCATCGCCCGGGCGCTCGTGCGCAAGCCCGAGATCTACCTGTTCGACGACTCGTTCTCGGCGCTCGACCTCGCCACCGACGCCCGGCTGCGGGCGCGCGCTGGCGCCGTACACCGCCGACGCCACGGTCTTCGTCGTCGCCCAGCGGGTGTCGACCATCGCCACCGCCGACCAGATCCTCGTGCTCGAGGACGGCCGCGCCGGTCGGCCTCGGCACCCACGCCGAGCTGCTCGGCTACGTGCCCGACCTACGCCGAGATCGTCGCCTCGCAGATCCGCGACGAGGAGGCGGCGTGAGCACGGACATCTGCGCGTGCGGCCGCAGCCGCAGCCCACCCCTCCCGGCGACGGCGACGATGCCGGCCGGCGCCGGCGCCGGCCAGACCCCGCCCCGGGCCAGCGGCAGCCCCAGCGCCGTGCGGCCCATGGGGGCCGGCATCCCGACCGAGAAGGCTCGAGGACTTCCGCAGCTCGACGCGGCGGCTGCTGCGCCCTGCTGCGCGCGGACCGGGTGCCGGTGTGGTGGATCGTCGCCCTCGCCATCGTCAGCGTCACCCTCACCGTGGTCGGCCCCCAGATCCTCGGCCACGCCACCGACCTCATCGTCGGCGGCCTGACGAGCCCGGCGGGCATCGACTTCGGCGAGCTGCACCTGGTGCTGCTCGGCGCGCTCGCCCTGTTCCTGGGGTCGTCGGGCCTCACGTACCTGCAGCGCCTACCTGCTCGCCGGCGTCGTGCAGCGCACGATGTGCCGGCTGCGCGCCGACGTCGAGGACAAGCTCAACCGCCTGCCGCTCGCGCTACGTCGACCGCCAGCCGCGCGGCGACCTGCTCAGCCGGGTCACCAACGACATCGACAACATCGCCCAGAGCCTGCAGCAGACGCTCAGCCAGCTCGCTGACGTCGGCGCTCACGCTCGTCGGCGTGCTGGCGATGATGATCTTGATCTCGCCGCTGCTCGCGCTCGTCGCCCTCGTGACCGTGCCGATCTCGCTGCTCACGATGCGCGAGATCGCCCAGCGGTCGAAGTCACGCTTCATCGCCCAGTGGCGCCACACCGGCGCGCTGAACGCCCAGGTCGAGGAGGCGTTCACCGGCCACGCCATCGTCAAGGCGTTCGGCCGCCAGCGCGAGGTCGAGGAGCGCTTCCGCGAGACGAACGAGGAGCTGTACACGGCGAGCTTCGGCGCCCAGTTCATCTCGGGCATCATCCAGCCGGCGATGATGTTCCTCGGCAACCTGAACTACGTGGCCATCGCCGTCATCGGCGGGCTGCGGGTCTCGTCGGGCGCCCTGACGATCGGCGACGTGCAGGCGTTCATCCAGTACTCCCGGCAGTTCACGAAGCCGCTCACGCAGATGGCGTCGATGGTCAACGTGCTCCAGTCGGGCGTCGCCTCGGCCGAGCGGGTCTTCGAGCTGCTCGACGCCGAGGAGGAGCGGCCCGACGGCGACGCCGAGCCGCTCGCCGGCACCCCGCAGGGGCGCGTCGCGTTCGAGGACGTGTCGTTCTCCTACGACCCCGGCCGGCCCCTCATCAAGGACCTGTCGCTGGTGGCCGAGCCCGGCCAGACCGTCGCCATCGTCGGCCCCACCGGCGCCGGCAAGACGACGCTGGTCAACCTGCTCATGCGGTTCTACGAGCTCGACGCCGGGCGCATCACGCTCGACGGCCGCGACATCGCCACAGATGCCCCGCCGCGAGCTGCGCTCGACGCCATCGGCATGGTGCTGCAGGACACGTGGCTGTTCGGCGGCACCATCCGCGACAACATCGCCTACGGCAACCTCGACGCCACCGAGGACGAGATCCTCGAGGCCGCCCAGGCGACCTACGTCGACCGCTTCGTGCACTCGCTGCCCGACGGCTACGACACGATCATCGACGACGAGGGCAGCAACGTCAGCGCCGGCGAGAAGCAGCTCCTGACGATCGCCCGGGCGTTCCTGGCCGACCCCGCCATCCTCATCCTCGACGAGGCCACCAGCTCGGTCGACACCCGCACCGAGGTGCTGATCCAGCAGGCCATGGCGGCGCTGCGGTCGCAGCGCACCAGCTTCGTGATCGCCCACCGGCTGTCGACCATCCGCGACGCCGACGTCATCCTGGTCATGGAGGCCGGGCGCATCGTCGAGCAGGGCAACCACGACGAGCTGCTCGCCCGCGGCGGCGCCTACGCCCGCCTGTACAACGCCCAGTTCGCGGCCGCCGCCGTGGACCTGGACGTCGACGTCGCCCGGTCCTGACTCCGCCGGCCTGGGTCATCTGACCGATCCGTGGGTCGGCATCGCCATTGCCGCGGCCGCGACGCCGCGCTTCAGCCGTCGGGCGCATCCCCATGCACCGCGCGGGCCGCCTCGAGGCCGCGCTGCACGCCTGCCGTGAAGCTCGACAGGAAGCCGTAGACCTCGGCGGCGCGCTGCGGTTGGCCCGCCGGCGGCCGCGTCACCGCGGAGCTGTGGGAGCGGTTCGCGGCGGCCGAGCCGGGTGCCGACTTCACCCGCATCTACCCCTTCGTCGAGGGGACCTGAGCTGCACCACCGGCGTTGCGGCGAGGCAATGGCGGTCGCCGCAGCATTCTCGAGGCAATGTCGGTCGTAGACGACCGCGATTGCCTCGAGAGTTGGGCAACGATCGTCATTGCCTCCGGACCACTAGGACTGCGGGTCGCCCTCGAATCGGGTGAGGTAGCGCTCGACGAGCGCCCGCATCTCGGCGTGGCCGGTCGTCATGCCGAGCACCTCCTCCATCACGAGGACCGCGAGACGCTCGTCATCAGCACCATGACGGCCTCGGGCGGGAACGCCTCGGGATCGACGCCGGCATCCTCGAGGACCGTGGCCAGCGCCTCGCTCTGGAGCCGGCGGAACTGCTCCGCGTAGGCCGCCAGCTCGGCCCGGAGGGCCTTGCGGTGGTTGGCCAGGGCGAAGAGCTCCGCCGTCAGCGTCGTCCCCACCGGGTCGTTGTGGAGGTCCCACAGG
Source organism: uncultured Acidimicrobiales bacterium (assembly GCA_963735395.1). Lineage (GTDB taxonomy): Bacteria > Actinomycetota > Acidimicrobiia > Acidimicrobiales > VFJN01 > ZC4RG19. The sequence goes on from CAVTKV010000012.1 coordinate 201,175, forward strand.
GCCCGCAGCGGGTGCGGCGAAGCGAGGGCACGGGCCTGGCGCTCGAGGTTCTGCTCCGCCCCGCGGCGGACGAGGGCGAGGAACAGGTCGTCCATCGTGCGGAAGTAGTAGTGGACGAGCTGTGGCTTCAGCCCGGCCCTGGCGGCGACCCGGCGCGAGGTCACCGCCGCGTACCCCTCCTCGAGGAGGAGGTGTTGCGGCGTCGAGCAGGGCGGAGCGGGTCGCCGAGTCCTCCGGGCGCCGGCGACGCGTCGAGGGCGCGGTCTCCATGTCACCTGTCGAACGTCCACGTCGGCCTCGTCGTTGCGCACGAGCTTCGGCGGCCGGTCGAGGTACCTGGCGTCGAGGTGGTTGACGAAGAAGTCGGGCCGCTCGATGAGGTGGTCGTCGACGCCTGACGAGGATGAGGTCATTGGCTTCGAGCATGGCTTCCCCTCGTGAGAATGGGATTCGGCACTGAGCAAGAGTAAGGCTGGCACCAGGGGGTGGCAGGATTCACGTGACCGGCCGTGGACGGTGCAGCCGATGCATTCCTACTCCGGTAGGATTCCGGCATGCCTGTGACGAAGTGGTCGGTCAGCGTCGAGGAATCCCTCGCCGAACGTGTCGAGGCCCGCGTCGGTGACCGCGGCCTGAGTGGGTTCGTGGCCCGTGCCGTGGCGCACGAGCTCGAACGCGATCTTCTCGACGAGTACCTCACCGAGCTCGACATCGAGTTCGGACCGCTTCCCGATGGACTGGCCGAGACATACGACGACCTGTGGCCGTCCTGATCCTCGACAGCGAGGCCCTGTCAGCGCTCGCACGACCCCGGCAGAACCCCCGGCGTCACCACCGCGTGCGAGCGGCGATGCGGAGCGCGCACGGGCGCAACGCCCCGGTCCGGGTGCCGTCGGCCGTGCTGGTCGAGCTGTACCGAGGGCGCGGGGTCGACGAGGCGATCGACGCAGTCCTGGCTCGGGGGTTCACGCAGGTGGTGACGACGGGGGCCCGCATCGCTCGTACCGCCGGACACCTGCTGGGCGCGGCGGGAGCCGGCAGCGAGATGGCCGTCGACGCCCTGGTCGTCGCCACCGCGATCCGGCTCGGCGGCGGGATCGTCGTCACGCACGATCCGCACGACCTCACCCACCTCGCAGCTGGCCACCCCAACGTCGCGATCGCCGCCGTCTGACCCAGGAGGATGGGGTCAAGGCGATGCTCGAGCTCGACACCCTCGACGAGCAACCGTCGTTTGCCCTTGCTGCACGGCGCTCGAACTCGTCAGAGGGGATCTCGCCTGCGCAGGTCGCGTGGCTCGGGCACCTCCGGACGCAGCAAGGCACCAGCGCTGTGGGTCACGGAGGACCGTCGTGACCTGAGGTCCGTCCGACAGGACTCAGCAAGTCGTCCCGCTGCCGTGCTCGGTTCGTAGGCTCCGGCCGTGCCGATCGATGATCCGTACTACCGACCTGCTCTCGCCCGGATCCACCACGAGGGCTTCGGGTTCCACGCCGACGCGTGCGCGCCCGGCATCCTCGCGCTGCTCGAACCGGTGGCGGCGCGGTCGGGCCTCGTGGTGGAGGTCGGGTGCGGGAGCGGCCTGCTCACACGCCACCTCGTGGACGCGGGGCACCGAGTCGTCGCCACCGACGCGTCATCCGCCATGCTCGACCTCGCCCGGAGGAACGTCCCCGACGCGCTCGACCGCCGGCTGCTCGCGTTGCCGCACGACGTGCTCCCCGAGGCCGACGCGGTCGTCTCCACAGGGCATGCCCTGAGCTACCTGCCGAACCGCGAGCGGCTGGAGGAGGCGTTGGTCGCCTGTGCCCGAGCCCTCCGGCCCGGCGGCGTGCTCGCCCTCGACCTCGAGGACCTCACCACCCGCAACGCGCAGATGGCGCGCCGGCCGGAGGGGTGGGTCGGTGACGACTGGGCCCTCATGATCGAGCGGGTCAGTGATGCGCCGGACCACTTCGCGCGCGTGCACACGATCTTCGAGCGCGAGGACGACGGTCGCTACCGCCGGGAGGTGGAGCGCCACGACAACGTGCTGATCGACGTTCACGCGGTCGTTCCGCCCTTGCTGGCGGCCGAGGGCCTCGACGTCGAGGTCCGCAGGAGCTTCGGGACCGAGACCAACATGGACGGGCTCCTGGTGGTCGTCGCCCGCCGCTGAACGTCGTCCGAAGCGTCGCGTCTGGATAGCTGGACGACCCTCGACGAAGCGCGCCAGCAGCCCGCGTCACCGGGCGATGTCGATGACGACCTTGCCGATCGCCCGACCCTCGGCGACGTACCGCAGGGCAGCCGGGGTCTCGTCGAGCCCGAACGACGCCCCGATGTGCGGGACGGCGCGGCCGGACGCCAGCAGATCGTCCAGCTCTGCCTCGTTGCGGGCGAACTCGTCGGGGGCGTGCGCCACGAAGTCGCGGAACTGGAAGCCCAGCACGTGCACGCCCTTGAGCAGCACCAGGTTCAGCGGGATGCGGGGGATCGTGCCGGACGCGAAGCCGACCGTGACGAACCGCCCGCCCCACCGCAGCGACCGCAGCGCCGGCTCGGACAGGTCGCCGCCCACGGGGTCGACCACCACGTCGGCGCCGTCGGGCAGGAGGGCCCGCAGCGTCGGCCGCAGCTCGGACGCCCGGTGGTCGATCACGTGGGTGGCCCCCTTCGCCTCGGCGGCGTCGAGCTTGACGGCCGACGACGCCACCGCGGTCACCGTGGCGCCCAGCAGGGCGCCGAGCTGGACGGCCGCCAGGCCGACGCCCCCGCCCGCACCCAGCACCACCAGCTCGTCGCCCGCCTGCAGGCCGGCGACCGAGCGGAGCACGTGGTAGGCGGTGCGGCGCGCCACGCCGAAGGCGGCCGCGTGGCGGACGTCGACGCCGTCGGGGATCGGTCGGACCGCCGCGGCCCCGACGACCACCTCGTCGGCGAAGGCCCCCACGAGCGTCGTCCCGACGACCCGGTCGCCCACGGCGGAGGAGCCCACGTCGTCCGCCACGTCGTCGGCGACCTCGGCGACGACGCCGGCGAACTCGCTGCCGGGCACGAACGGGGTCGGCACGGTGAGCTGGTACTCGTTCGCAACGAGAAGCACGTCGGGGAAGTTGACGGCGGCGGCGTCGACCCGCACCCGCACCTGCCCCGACCCGATCGGCGGAACGGGCAGGTCGTCGATCTCGACGACCTCGGGCGGTCCGTACGCCCGGCAGACGGCGGCGCGCACGTCAGCGGCTCCGCCCGATGCCCGGGCCCGGACGCTGCGGCGGTCGGGCGGCCGGTTCTGGCGGCTCACCGTGCCGTTGGGGTGTGGGATCGTCGCCGGTTGTGTGGTTTGCGCTGGCTGGGCGGGCGGCGGCGGCTTCTGGCGGCGCACAATGCCGTTGGGGTGTGGGATCGCCGCCGGTTCGAGCGAACAGGGTCACCGGCCCGTCCACACCGGGGCCCGCTTCTCGACGAACGCCATGGCGCCCTCCCGGGCGTCCTCGCTGGCGAACACGATCTTCTGCCACTCGGCGAGCCGCTCGCGCGCCCGGCTCGGGTCGGAGGCCCGAGCCGCACCAGCTCCTTGGTGGCGGCGACGCCCAGCGGGCCGTTGGCGGCGATGCGCTCGGCCAGGGCGAGGGCGGCGGCGAGGACCTCGTCGGGCGGCACCACCTTGTTGACGAGCCCCAGCTCGAGGCGCGCCCGGCGTCGATCGTGTCGCCGGTGAGCGTGATCTCGAGGGCGACGGCGAGCGGGACGCGCTGGCCGATGAACGTTCCGCCGCCGGCGGCGAAGAGCCCGCGCTGCACCTCGGGCAGGCCGAACGCGCCTCGGACGAGGCGACGACGAGGTCGCAGCCGAGCAGCAGCTCCAGCCCGCCGGCCACCGCGGTGCCGTTGGCCGCGCCGACGATCGGCGTGGCGACCTCGCCCTGGACCAACTGCATGAACCCTGCCACGCCGGGGTCGTCGGCGCTCGAGACCTGATCGCCCCCGGCGAACGAGCGCAGGTCCATGCCGGCGCAGAAGGCGCGGGTGCCCGTCCCGGTCAGCACGACGGCGCGAACGTCCGCATCGGCGTCGGCTGCCACGATGGCGGACCCGAGGGCGCTGACCAGGGCCGGCGTGAGCGCGTTGCGGGCGTCGGGGCGATCGAGGCGCAGCACGGACACGGCGCCGCGCGGTTCGACCCCGAGCCCCGTCGGGGAGGCGGCGTCGGTCATGAGCCGTACTTCGCCGACTCGGCCGCGTCGGCGGCCTCCTGCATGAGCTGCAGCACGACGGGACCGAAGGCCTGCAGCTTCTCGTCGTCGCCCGCCCGCTGGAAGCCCTGCTCGAGCACGACGGCGAGCTTCCACTTGGCGAGGACGACGTAGTAATCGATGTCGTCGACCTGCCGGCCCGACACCTCGGCGTAGCGGGCGAGCATCTCGGACCGCGATGGCATGCCGGTCATGTCGACGTAGCTGGAGAACTCGTCGCCGGGGTCGCTCGTGTCCTCGGGCCAGCCGTGCACGACCCAGGCCAGGTCGAGCTTGGGGTCGCCGACCGTGCCCATCTCCCAGTCGACGATGGCGGCCAGCCGGGCCGGCCCGCCGTCGCGGAACATGACGTTGGCGAACTGGTAGTCGCCGTGCATGATCCCGGGCACGTAGTCGAGGGGCCGGTGGATCCGCAGCCAGGCCGCGGCGACGTCGAAGCCGGGCAGCTCCCGGCCCTTGATGCGCTCGAGGAAGGCGGTCCAGCGGTCGACCTGCCGCGCGTGGAAGCCGTCGGGGCGCCCGAGGTCCTGGAGGCCCCTGGCCCGCCAGTCGACCTTCGAGAGCAGGGCGATGCCGTCGACGAGCTCGAAGGCCAGGCCCCGCCGGGCGGCCAGGTCGGTGTCGAACGGCGCCGGCCAGCCCGTGCGCCCCATGGGGGACCAGCCATCCACGTACCCCATCAGGTAGAAGGTCCGCCCCAGCACGGCACGGTCGGTGCAGACGGCTAGGGCCTCGGTGTGGGGGACGTCGGTGCCGCCGAGCGCCTCGATGATGCGCCACTCGCGGACGATGCCCGCGTCGCGCGGCCCAGGGGCCTCCGGCGGCGGGATGCGGAGCGCGGCGTGCAGGTCGCCGCGCCGGATCTCGTAGATCTCGTTCTGGGTGCCGCCCGAGATGAAGCGGTGCTCGATCGGCTCGCCCTTGGCGACGCCGACGCCGTCCATCCAGGTGGCGAGCCGGTCGGTGTCGATCACAGGTTCCCCACTTCGAGCTCGAGGTGCTCGGCGAACTTGGCGCGGGCCGCCGCCAGCCGCTTGGGCAGGTGCTGGGTCGGCCACAGGTCGTCGCTGGGGGAGTGGTCGCGCAGCACCTGGCGGGCCACGGTGACCTTGTGCACCTCGGTCGGACCGTCGGCCAGGCCCATCACGCTCGCCCCCAGCAACATCCGGTGGAACGGCATCTCGTTGCTGACCCCGAGGGCGCCGTGCACCTGGATGGCCCGCCAGGAGATGTCGTGCAGCACGCCCGGCATCAGCACCTTGACCGCGGCGATGTCCTTGCGGACCTTGCGGTAGTCGTTGTGCTTGTCGATCGACCACGCCGTGTAGAGCACGAACAGCCGAAACTGCATGAGCTGGGCGTACGAGTCGGCGATGTAGCCCTGCACGAACTGCTTGTCGGCCAGCAGGCTGCCCTGGGTCTCGCGGCTGAGGGCCCGCTCGCACATCATGTCGAAGGCGCTGCGGGCCAGGCCGATGGTGCGCATCGCGTGGTGGATGCGCCCCCCGCCGAGCCGGGTCTGGGCGATGGCGAAGGCTTGGCCCTCACCCCCGAGGAGCGCCTCGGCCGGCACGTGCACGTCGTCGTAGTGGATGAGGGCGTGCGAGCCCTCGTCCTCCGGCTCGCCGGCGAGGCCGACGTTGCGCACGATGTCGATGCCCGGCGTGTCGCTCGGGACCAGGAACATCGACATGCCCTTGTACGGGCTCACGTCGGGGTTCGTCACCGCCATGACGATCAGGAAGGTCGACGTCTTGGCGTTCGACGAGAAGAACTTCCAGCCGTTGATCACCCACTCGTCGCCGTCCTTGGTGGCGCGGGTGGTGAACATCGTGGGGTCGGCCCCGGCGTGGGGCTCGGTCATCGAGTAGCACGAGAAGATCTCGCCGTCGAGGAGCGGGCGCAGGTAGCGCTCCTTCTGCTCGGGCGTGCCGTAGTGGGCGATGATCTCGGCGTTGCCCGTGTCGGGCGCCTGGCAGCCGAAGACGATCGGGGCCCACGACGAGCGGCCCAGGATCTCGTTCAGCAGCGAGAGCTTGAGCTGGCCGTAGCCCTCGCCGCCGAGCTCGGGGCCGAGGTGGGTGCGCCCACAGCTTCTGGCGCCGCACCTCGTCCTTCAGCGGCTCGACGACCTTGCGCCGCGTCTCGTCGAGCGGCGTGAACTCCAGGCCCGGCCACACCAGATCGAGCGGCTCGACCTCCTCGCGCACGAATGCGTCGGCCCATTCCAGCTTCGCCTGGAACTCGGGCTCGGTCTCGAAATCCCACGACATGGCGCCTCCCTCCGTGGGAAGAATACAATTCTGGATATGCCGAACTCAATTCCGGAGAACTCAGTTCCGGAGAACGACGTTGCGGCGCGCATCGCGCAGCAGACGTTGACCCGGCGCGGGCCGACTACGCGGGCGAGGTCCGGCGTCTCCTCGACGCCGCGCTCGACGTCATGCGGGCGTGCGGCACGACGTCCCGCCCCCGGGTCGCCGACATCGTGGCCGCCGCCGGCCTGTCGAACGACGCCTTCTACCGGCACTTCCCGTCCAAGGACGCGCTGGTCGCGGCGCTCCTCGAGGACGGCACCGCGCGGCTGCAGAGCTACCTGGCGCACCAGATGGCCAAGGAGGCGACGCCGCACAGCAAGGTCCGGCGCTGGGTCGAGGGTGTCCTGTCGCAGGCCGCCGACGAGGACATCGCCACGACCACGCGGGCCGTGCTCTGGAACGGCGGCAGCGTCGGCGAGGGGCTGCCGTCGGGCCGCCCGTCGGCGAGCCGCCCGCTGGCGACCCTCCTGCGGGAGCCCTTCGCCGAGCTGGGCAGCGCCGACCCCGACCTCGACGCCTCGCTCGCCGCCCACGCGGTCGTCGGCCAGATGTCGGACTGGTTGTGGGAGCGGGCCCGGCCGTCCCGGGCGGCGATCGACCACGTCGCCGACGTCTGCCTGGCGATCGCGACGGCGGGAACGAGCCGGCAGCCATGACCTTCCACCTGTTCCTGCCCCAGATGCGAATGACGGTCGACGCCATCGTCGACCGGGCGCTGGCGGCCGAGGCCGCCGGCTTCGAGGGCATCGCCCTCATGGACCACCTCGCCCCGCCGCTGGCGGCCGAGCACGACATGTGGGAGGCGATGACGACAGCGACCTGGCTGCTGGCGAGGACCCAGTCGCTCGTGGTCGGGCATCTCGTCCTCTGCGACCCCCTACGGCACCCCGCGGTGCTCGCCCGGCAGGCGGCCACCCTCGACCACGCCTCAGGCGGCCGCTACGAGCTGGGGATCGGGTGGGGCTCGGTGCCCGACGAGCTCGACGCCTTCGGGGTGGGGGCGGCCCCGCCGCGCGAGCGGGTGGCGCGCCTGGGCGAATCGCTCGACGTCATCCGTGCGCTGTGGACCGGCGAGCCGGTCACCTACGACGGCCGGTTCTTCCAGCTGCGCGAAGCGCAGCAGCGGCCGGCGCCCATGCGCCGCATACCGATCGTCGTCGGGGGCGTCGGCGAGCGGACGCTCGACCTGGTCCGGGCCCATGCCGACTGGTGGAACGTGCCGATCCACGCGCTCGACCGGCTCGACGACCGCCGGCACCGCGTCGGCGACGCCCGGGTGTCGGCGCAGACGATGGTGGCGCTGGTCCCGACCGAGGTCGACCGGGCCGCGGTCACCGACCTCGTGGCCCGTCGCTTCGGGCGCTCGGTGATGGGGCAGGCCACCGTCGTCGGCACGGTCGACGAGCTCGCCGCCCACTTCGCGGCCCTGCGCGCCCGCGGCGTCGAGCGGTTCTACGTCTGGTTCGCCGACTTCGCACCGCCCGAGACGCTCCGGCGCTTCCGCGAGGTCATCGTGCCGTGGGTGCGTCGGTGGCGTCACGCGTCGCGGAGGCCGTCGGGGCCCGGGTGACGGGTCAAGCGGCGGCGACCGGGCTGCCATCGGGCGTCGCCTCGGCCTCGGCTCACACCTTCCGGGTGATGCCGCCGTCGACGCGGACGATGGCGCCGGTCGTGTAGCTCGACGCCGCACTGGCGAGGTGCAGTGCCAGGGGCGCGACCTCTTCCGGCTCGCCGAGCCGGCCCAGCGGCACGAACGATCCCTCGAGGGCGTCGGCGGGCCACGCCTTGGTGACGTCGGTCCGGAACGGACCGGGGAGGATGGCGTTGACCCGCACCGTCGGCGCGTACGCCTCGGCGAGGCCGACGGTCAGGGCGTTGAGGCCCGCCTTGGCGCAGGCGTAGGGCAGTTCGTTGACGCTGGCGACGAGCGACCCGGCCGTGCCGATGTTGACGATGGAGCCGCCGCGTGGGCCGCCATGTGCGTGGCGGCCAGCACGGCCAGGCGGAACGGGCCCTTCAGGTTCACGGCGAGGGTCTTGTCGTAGAGCTCCTCGCTCACGGCGTCGAGGCTCTCGTAGAGCGGGGACATGCCGGCGTTGTTGACCAGGACGTCGAGCCGGCCGAGCCGGTCGAGCGTCTCGGCGACGAGCCGCTCGCAGTCGGGCCAGCGGCCGACGTGGCAGGCGATCGCGATCCGCCCGACGTCCCGTCGAGGCCCGCACCTCCTCTGGCCGCCGCCTCGCACGCGTCGAGCTTGCGCGAGGCGATGACGACGTCAGCGCCGGCCTCGGCCAGCGTCTGCACGATGGCGCGGCCGATGCCGCGCGACCCGCCGGTGACCACGGCGACCTTGCCGGTCATGTCGTGGAGCGCTGCGAAGGATGTCATCGGCCGATGCTGCCACGCGGCCCAGAGAACTGTCATTTGCCATCATGAGAATCATGCTGCGCGTCAGGACGTGGGACGATGCTGTCGAGGGGGACACATGGAAGAGCTGACGCCGAGCTGGCACGCCGAGCACACGCCCGACGCGTCGGCCCTCGTCATGGCCGAGACGGGCGAGACGGTCACCTACGCCGAGCTCGAGGACCGCTCCCGCCGCCTGGCGCCGGCGCTCCTGCGGGCGCGGGGCGTCGTCCGCCGGCGACCACATCGCCGTGCTGATGGAGAACAACCGGCCCTTCCTCGAGGTGACCTGGGCGGCCCAGCGGTCGGGGCTGCTACTACACGGCCGATCAACAGCCACCTGCGCCCCGGCGAGGTGCAGTACGTGCTCGACGACTGCGGCGCCGTCGGCGCTGGTGACGTCCGAGGCGATGGCCGACGTCGTCGCCGGCCTCGACCTGTCGCGCATCCCGGTGCGGATGTCGGCGGTCGGCGAGCTCCCGGGCTTCGAGCGCTACGACGAGGTGCTCGCGGGTGCGGCGCCCGGCCCGCTCGACGACGAGCGCGAGGGCCGGGAGATGCTGTACTCGTCGGGCACGACCGGGCGGCCCAAGGGCGTGCGCAAGCCGCTGCCGGGCACGCCGTTCGGCGACCCGTCGGCCACGCCGGTGCAGCTGGCCCAGGCGCTCGCCATGCAGGGCAGCGGCGTCGGCGCCGGCTCGGTCTACCTGTGCCCCGCACCGCTCTACCACGCCGCGCCGCTCGTCTACTCGATGTCGATGCAGCGCCTCGGCGCGACGGTCGTCGTGATGGAGCGGTTCGATCCGCGCCTGTGCCTCGAGCTGATCGAGCGCCACCGGGTGACGCACGCGCAGTTCGTGCCGACGATGTTCGTGCGCATGCTCCGCCTGCCCGAGGACGAGCGCGAGCGCCACGACCTGTCGAGCCTGCAGTTCGTGGTGCACGCCGCCGCGCCGTGCCCGGTCCCGGTGAAGCGCCAGATGATCGAGTGGTGGGGCCCGATCATCCACGAGTACTACTCCGGCACCGAGGACATCGGCAGCACGTTCATCACCGCCGGAGGAGTGGCTGGCCCACCCCGGCTCGGTCGGCCGGCCGCTCGACGAGTGCCACATCGTCGGCGACGACGGCGAGGAGCTGCCGCCCGGCGAGACGGGGCTCGTCTACTTCGCCGGCGGCCGCCCGTTCGAGTACCACAACGACCCCGACAAGACGGCGTCGATCACCAACGACCGGGGGTGGCGGACGCTCGGCGACATCGGCCACCTCGACGAGGACGGCTACCTCTACCTCACCGACCGCCAGGCGCACATGATCATCTCGGGCGGGGTGAACATCTACCCGCAGGAGGCCGAGAACGTCCTCGCCGGCCATCCCGCCGTCGCCGACGTCGCCGTGATCGGGGTGCCCGACGCCGAGATGGGCGAGGCGGTGAAGGCGGTCGTGCAGCCCAGCCGACCCCGCCGCGGCCGGCCCCGAGCTCGAGGCCGAGCTGCTCGCGCACTGCCGGTCGGAGCTGGCGACCTACAAGTGCCCCCGCAGCGTCGACTTCGTCGACGAGCTGCCCCGCGACCCGAACGGCAAGCTCTACAAGCGCCTCCTGCGCGAGCGCTACTGGGAGGGCCACGACTCGCTCGTCATCTGAGCGGACCGGCGCTCGACCCGGCGCGAGGGTCGAAGGCTCGGTCGCCGGGCGCAACCGGTCCGGGGCAAACGCGCTCCGCTCGTCGGCGCTCCGGTCTGCAACCGTGCGGTCATGGGCCGGGACGAGTTGACCACCAGACTGGCGACGCCCGACGACGCCGACGAGGTCGCCCGCCTGCTGCACGACTTCAACACCGAGTTCGACTACGCCGTCGCCCGACGTCGACGTGCTCGCGGACAGGCTGCGCGGCCTGCTGGCCGGCGACGAACGCTCGCGATCCTCGCAGGCGAGCCCGCGGTCGCGGTGGCGCTCGTGACGCTGCGGCCGAACGTCTGGTACGCGGGCCAGGTCGCCTTGCTCGACGAGCTGTACGTCGTGCCCCCGCTGCGCAGCCAGGGCATCGGCTGCGGCCGTCGTCGCCCACCTGCTGACGTTGTCGCGCGAGACGGGGCGTCGACCTCATCGAGATCAACGTCGACGAGGGCGACGTCGACGCCCAGCGCTTCTACGAGCGCCACGGGTTCTCCTCGATCGAACCCGAGACCGACCGAGCGCGCCTTCTACTTCCACCAGGAGCTCGCGACCTGAGACGACGCGGGTGGCGGCGCCGGAACTCACAACGGCGCGATCACGCTTCCTTGCCGTAGGCGTCGTGGTAGTTCCACCACCCGTACGGCGGGGTCTGCGGGTAGCCCTCCGGCGAGTCCTCCCACTCCTCCTGGCGGCCGAGGGCGGTGATGTCCAGGTACGCCCAGGTGCTCCCCATCGCCTCGTCGCCGCGGCTGTTGATGAGGTAGGTGCGGAAGATCTTCTCGCCCTCACGGATGAAGGCGTTCGTGCCGTGCCACTCGTTCACGCCGAAGTCGGCGTCGAAGTCGTCGGTGATCGTGAACCAGGGGATCTTCTGCCAGCCCATTCGCTCCTTCAGGCCCTGGATCTCGGCCTGGGGGCTCGCGAGGCGAACGCGAGCGTCGTGTCCCGGGCGTTCAGGTGGGCAGGGTGCGCAACCTGGTCTGCGCCGAAGGAGCAGCCCACGCAGGCCCGCTCCGGGTACGCGCCACCCGCCTGTGGGTACGTGGTGACATCCGGCGCGTAGAAGGCGCGGTAAAGGACCAGCTGGCGCCGGCCCTCGAACAGGTCGAGCAGGCTCGCCGGGCCGTCCGGGCCCTCGAAGCGGTAGTCCTTCTCGACTGCCATCCAGGGCATGCGCCGGCGCTCGGCGGCCAGGGCGTCGCGGGCGCGGGTCAGCTCCTTCTCCTTGACGAGCAAGTTCTCCCAGGCGGTCTGCCACTCCTCGGGCGAAACGATAGGCGGTGTGTTCACTCCGTCTCCTCCTCCTTCAGGCAGTCGTCGGCTCTCGCCGCACCACGTGGTGCCACTTGTGACGGATCGACGTTCGCAGACTCATCGGTGGTTGTCAGGAACGCGATCACCAGGCCGTCCCACTGGCCGCACCGGTCAGCGACTGCCGTCGTCCTTCGAGCTGCTCCTTGATGTTCACGATGATCGGTCCGCTGCAGGCGGGACGGCATCGCAGACGGTGGTAGCGAGCAGGTCACCGGTGGCCGATCAGGTCGCCCGCGACGTCGTCGTGATGAAGGGCGGCCAGGTGTACCGGAACGACGACGGCGAAGCCTCACCGCGGTAGCGGGCCTTCGTTCGCGTCCCGGGCGGGCGTGTCTGATCAGGTCGATTCGCCGGTGCCGATGCCGTGGATGAGCAGGGTCCACAGCTCGTCGGCCGGCTCGTTGCCGTCGGGGCCGATCGACGTGCCGCTGATCGTCGCGGCGAAGGCGTTGAACATGATCGCCTGTAGCGCGATCCCGGCCACCGAGCGATAGTTCAGCCCCGAGCGGATGGCCCCGGCCGCCGCCGCCTCGTCGAGCAACTGCTCGAACAGCGACATGACGGGCGTGAAGGCCCGGGACGCCTCCTTCGGGTGCTCGGTCAGCAGCTTCTGGCCGAACTCGGCCATGGCGGCGGGTGTCGGAATGCGCTTCCCCGACCGTGACCTCGCCGCGGGCCGGCACATCAGGTAGTGCTCGACGACGAACCGGTGGAGCCGCTCGAACGGGTCGTCGACCTCGTCGACCACCTGTTGCAGGCGCTCTGCCGTCGAGCGCACGGACTCTTCGAACAGCGCCAGCAGGAGCTCGTGCTTGCCGGCGAAGTACTGGTAGAAGCTGCGCAGCGACTGCCCGGAGCGCTCGACCACGTCCTGGACGGTGAAGTCCTTGCCGGTGACGTTCTCCATCATCAGCTCGACGGCGGCGTCGAGGAAGCGCTGCACCCGTTCTTCCGCCCGGGCCCGCGCCGGGTCGAGGGACCGGGCGACGGCCAATTCGCGCCACGAGCCGGGACGATCGGTGGCGGCCTCGGCCGTCGGTCGGTTTCGTGCCATGGCGGAAGCGTATTGCGTGTAGAACAGCACTCCGAATGATCCGGAGAGCAAGCGTCTCTGTGCCGACCGCCATAGCCGGCGGTAATAAGAGAACGAAGCTCGCGTCAGCCTCGGGTCAGGTGTCTCCCGCTCTCGGCGCTGCGCGCCGGCCGCTCGGGCCACGCCCTCCCGTTCGGTCGGGCTCAGGTGTCTCCCGCTCTCGGCGCTGCGCGCCGGGCCGCTCGGGCCACGCCCTCCCGTTCGGTCGGGCTCAGGTGTCTCCCGCTCTCGGCGTCGCGCGCCGGGCCGCTCGGGCCACGCCCTCCCGTTCGGTCGGGCTCAGGGTCACGTCGTCGAGGAACACCTCGCAGAAGTGCGAGTCGCCGAGGACGTTGCGGATCGGCCGCACGTCGATGCCCGGTGAGCGCATGTCGAGGAGGAGGTAGGAGATGCCCTTGCGCTTCGCAGCGTCTGGGTCGGTGCGCGCCAGAAGCAGGCACCAGTCGGCGTCACGGGCACCGCTCGCCCACAGCTTCTGGCCGTTCACGACGAACCGGTCACCCTCCCGGCGCGCCGTCGTCCGCAGGCTGGCGAGGTCGGACCCTGCCTCGGGCTCGGAGAAGCCCTGGCACCAGATCTCGCCGTCGAGGATCGCCGGGAGGTGACGCTGCCGCTGTTCGTCGGTGCCGGCGGCGAGCAGGGTCGAGGCCGCGTGGTGGATCGAGACGAAGGCGAGGACGAGGCGGGGCGCGTCGTGGGCGGCGAGCTCCTGGTGGAGCACGACCTGCTGGGGGACCGGCATGCCGCCGCCCCGCTCGGCGGGCCAGTGGGGCACGGCGTAGCCGGCGCGGCGCAGCTGCTGGAACCAGTCCTGCTGGAAGGCGACGAAGTCCTCCTCGGGCACGCCGGTCTGGGCGTCGCGCCACCCGGCCGGCACGTGCGCCCGGCACCACGCCCGGACCTCGGCCCGGAAGTCGTCCAGGTCGGTCATCGAGGCTCGGTCACGAGAACAGCCCGGTCAGCCCGCGGCGGCCGAGGCGCTCGGTGAGGGCGGCGCGCGTGGCCGACGGGCCGAGCGGCAGCCGCCGGAGGGGCTGGCTGGCGCGCGACAGCCACGACAGCGCGGTCTCGTCACAGAACCCGATGGCGCCGTGCAGCTGGTGGGTGATCCGGAACACGACCTCGGCCGCCTCGACGGCCGCCAGCCGCAGGGCGAGCGCGTCGGCGACCGCGTCGGGCCGCCCGGTGGCGACGCTCCACAGCGCATGCTTGGCCAGCTCCTCGACCCCGAGCCGCTCGACCTCGGCGTCGGTGAGCTGGAACTGCACGCCTTGGAACGACGACAGCGGCTGGCCGAACTGGTGGCGGGCGCGGACGTAGTCGGAGGTGAGGTCGATGGCGCGGTCGAGCAGGCCGAGCAGGGTCCAGCACGGCAGGACGAGCCCGAGGGCGACGTCGCCGGCGCCGCCGTCGTCGAGGGGCGCGAGGTCGAGCGGCACCGAGACGCCCGGCTTCCCGACCGGGGCGAGATCGAGCTGCGGCGTGGCGCGGCTGCGCCGGCCGCGGAGGTCGACGGCGACCCACCGGAGGGGGAGTGCGGCGACCGCCTCGGCGATCGCGCTCGGGGAAGGGTCGCCGGCCGCGACGACGAGGGCGTCCGCCTCGAGGTCGCGCGGGCGCGCCACCCGCTCGGCGACGGGGTGGGGCACGGCCCACCACCCCGCGCTGCGGCACAGGGCGGCGGCGGCCTCGAGCTCCTCGGTGCTCCCCCGGGGGTCGAGGTCCCAGGCGCCGAGATCGGCCAGCACTTTGGCGGCGGCGGCCCCGCCGTCGCGCTCCGCGGTGCCGGCGGGGGCGAGCTCGTCGCCGCCCGCGGCCTCGAGGGCCCGCCGGGCGGTGCGGCCGTACTCGACGGCCTCGGGGCTCAGGTCGGTGTTCACGTCGCCGCCAGCAGGGCTCGGGCCAGCAGGATCCGCTGCATCTCGATGCTGCCGGACGCCACGGTGGCCGACACCGAGTACCGGTGGTGGTCCTCGACCGCCCGCGCGAACCGCCGGCCTTCGTCGTCGATGACAGCGATCTCGGCGGCGAGGTCCATGAGCACCTCCGCGCTCTCCTGGTCGAGCCGGGTGACGGCGATGCGGTACGCGGCCGTGTCGCCGGGGCGCACCTGGCCGGTCTGCTGCGTGGCGATGACCCGGTAGGCGAGCAACCGCGCCCGGCGGGCGTGGACCAGCATCCGGGACCAGCGGCTGCGCAGCTCGTCGGGCAGGCCGTCCCAGGCGTCGCCGAGGGCGTCGGGCGCCCACTGCAGCAGCCGCTCGACCCGGGCGTAGCGGGCGATGCCGACCCGCTCGAAGGCGAGGACCTCCTGGACCACCTTCCAGCCCTGGTCGACGGCGCCCAGCACGTCGGCCTCGGTCACCCACACGTCGTCGAGGAAGACCTCGTTGAGGTGGTGCGGGCCGAGCATGCACGGGATCGGCCGTACCTCGATGCCGGGGGCGTCCATCGGCACGAGGAAGACGGTGATCCCCTGCTGCTTCTTCTCGCCCCGCGACGTGCGGGCGAGCAGGAAGCACCACTGCGCCATCGTGGCGTACGACGTCCAGATCTTCTGCCCACTGATGCGCCAGCCGTCGCCGTCGCGGCGGGCGGCCGTCTGCAGCGACGCCAGGTCGGAGCCGGCGTCGGGCTCGCTGAAGCCCTGGCACCAGATGACGTCGCCGGCGGCGATGGGCGGGAGGTGGAGCTGCCGCTGCTCGGGGGTGCCGTGGCGCATGAGCGCCGGGCCGCACCCAGTTGACCCCCATGTACTGGGCGCCCCGCGGCTCGTGGTGGGCCCACATCTCCTCGCGCACCGCGGTCTGCTCCCAGGGCGAGGCGCCCCGGCCGCCGTACTCCTCGGGCCACGCCGCGCACAGCAGGCCCTGGGAGGCCAGCAGGCGGCAGAACGCCTGCGCGACCTCGAGGTCGGCCGGGTCGTCGGTGAAGGCGCCGAGGTAGTCGGCCGGCACGTGGTCGGCGATCGAGCCGCCGCAGCTGCGACCGCAGGTCGGCGACCTGTGGCCCCTGGTCGTAGTCGAGCATGAGCTGCAGCTCCTCTCAAATCCAACGCCTCACTCCGCGGGCAGCTCGACCTCGACGGTGGCCGTGGCCATCTTCGCGTCGTCCTGGTTGCGCATCTCGACCTCGACCACGGCGACGTGGACCCGCTTGCGCTCGATCCGGGTGTCGACGACCTGGCCCCTCAGGAAGGTGGCGTCCCCGGTCAGGGCCGGGTTGCGGTACTGGGCGTTCGAGTGGGTGATCGTTCCCCATTCCCCCGCCCACGCCGCCACGTAGTCGAGCATCCACGCACCCATCGACGCCCCGTACCCGTAGCCCCGGGGCATGCCGACGTGGCGGGCCCACCGCGGCTGCAGGTGGCCCGCGCGACGGCCGTAGTACGCACCGTCGGTCAGCTCGGGGTTGACCCGCTCCATCCGGCGGTCGCCCTCGAACCCCGCCATCTCCTTGGTGTAACCCAGCTCCTCGGCCCGCACGGTGGTCGGGCCCTTGGCGGTGGCCCCCCAGGTGGTCATGGGGTAGGCCCGCCATTCGGTGGCGAACGACGCGAGGCTGTGCGGCCCGAGCACGTTTTCGGCGAGCGGGTCACCGGCCGACACCGACGAGAACAACCGCTTGTCGTGGCCGAGCGTCTGGATCTGGTCGATGAAGGCCAGCTTGCGGTCCTCCAGCTCGGCCAGCTGGTCGTCGGTCCACACCGGCTCGCCGTCGCCCGAGGCGCCGTTGCCGGCGGGCGCGTCCACGCCGTCGGAGCCACCGGCATCGCTGCCGAACAGGTCCTTGTCCTTGGCCCCCTGGACCGGGTAGCGGATGGCCGTCGAGCGCTGCGAGCGCGATCCGTTCGCCCTTCTGGTTGATGTAGAGGGTGTCGCCCCGCTGGAAGCACGTCGGGCCGGCGAACTTGGTGTCGGCGACCTTGTAGTCGAACGGCATGCGGTGGCAGACCAGCTTGTCGCCCGGCCGGACACGCGGTCCGAAGAACCACCACTCGTCGCCGCCGAAGATCAGGTGCGAGCCGGGGATCTTGCCGACTTGCGCCGGGGAGGCGCCGTGGCTGGTGTCGCAGGCGACGGTGAACGACTGGGGCGCCACGACCTCTCCCCACCGGCTCTCGGCCGCCCACCGCTCGTCGTAGTGCAGCGGGTTGGGGTAGTGCATGGCCTGCACCCAGCGCCGGATGTCGTTGCGCTCGACCGGCTCCTTGAGCTCGCCCGGCCGCATGGGCACGCCCATGTACCGGTCGAGGTCGGACACGTCGAGCGTGGCGTCGCTCTGCGTCGGGCTCATGGCCGGATCGGAGCGTGTCTCCTGGTCGGGGCTCATGTCCTGGTCGGGGCGCATCATTCTCCCTCGTCGGGGGCGACGCCGGCCGTCGCGAGCCGGGCATGCACCAGGTCGAGCAGGGCGTCGTCACGGACCTTGGCATCGCTGCCGGTCATGGGCATCTCGTCGTCGTGGAAGAACAGCACGTGCTTGGGCACCTTGTACGCGGCGATCCGCTCGCGCAGGAAGGCCGTGACGTCCTCGGCCGTGGCCGCCTCGTCGTCGCGCAGCACGATGCACGCGACCACGGCCTGGTCGAGGCGCGGGTCGGGCAGGCCCAGCACCCGGGAGAGCTTCACCGGGGGGCAGGCCCGCGAGCGCGACCTCCACCTCCGCCGGGGAGACGTTGGCCCCGCCCGTCTTGATCATCTCGGTGCGTCGCCCGGACCAGTGGACGTTGCCGTCGGCGCTCACGTGACCGGCGTCGCCGGTGTGGAAGAACCCGTCCTCGTCGAAGCACTCGTCCGGCGAGCGGCCCAGGTAGCCGAGCATGCGGGTGGCGCCGGACACACACAGCTCGCCCTCCTCGTCGACGCCCAGCAGCTTCCCCGACTCGGGATCGACCACTCGCAGCTGCGCGCCGGGCAGCACGGCCCCGTGCCCGACCTTGGCCCGCTCCCGCGGCGTGTCGGCGGGGTGGGCGCTCACGAACGCGCACGTCTCCGACATGCCCCAGCCGACCGGCATGATCCAGCCGGGGTCGCCGTCGACGCGGGGATGACGGGCGTACGCACCCTTGCCGTAGACGCAGCGCAGCGAGGACAGGTCGGTGGTCGCCCAATCGGGGTGCTCGGCCAGCGCCGCCGTCTGGTGGGGCAGCGTGTAGGGCTCGGTCACCCGCTCGCGCGCCATCAGCGCCAGAGCGCGCACCGGGGTCGAACGTCTCCTGGGCCACCCAGCAGCCGCCGGCGGCCAGCGTGGCACCGACGGCGGTGTTGAACCCGGCGGTCCAGAACAGGGGCAGGCGCGCTGAACATGCGCGTGCCGGGATGCCGGGCGAACATGCGGGCCTGCAGCCAGCACTGCAGCGACGGCGAGCGGTGCGCGTGGAGGATTCCCTTGGGCTCGCTGGTCGTGCCCGAGGAGAAGATCACGAGCGCGGGATCGTCGGGCGTGGTGGCCGCGGCGCAGGCGTCGAGCCGGTCGTCAGGCACGCCCTCTCCGTCCGCCATCAGCTCGTCCCACGACGGCTCACCCAGCACCGCCACCCGCCGCAGGTGAGGTCGGTCCTGGGCGATGGCGTCCAGGTCGTCGCCGAACCGACGCGCCAGGAGTCGGGCCTGGGTGAGCACCACCGTCGCCCGGCAGGTGTCGACCAGGTGGGCCAGCTCGGGGCGGGGGAGAACGTGGACATGGGCGCGGCCACCGCGCCGGCCAGTGCTGCACCGAAGATCGCTGCCACCGCCTCGGGCCGATTGCCCATGACCACGCCGACAGCATCTCCGCGAGCCACCCCGGCGGCGAGCAACGCCCGCCCGATGCGCCGCGCCTCGGCTCCGAGGCGCTCGTAGGTCCACCGCACCGTCTCGCCGGCCCGCATCGGGTCGTCGAGCACGATGGCCTCGTTCGGCCCGAACCGGGCCACGACCTCGCCGAGGAACCCGCCGAGCGTCAGCGCGCCCACTCCGTCCACCCCGTCCACCGGCGGGCCCTCGAAGGTGGTCATCGGACCCGTTCGCGGCACACGCCGCCGATTCCGTCGCGCTCGGACACGTGACTCGAATGTTAGATCGGTGCCGGATGTGACAACGTTTCGACCTATGAGATTCGGACTCGATGTGGCGCAGCAGCGCATGCCGTGGGACGAGCTCGTGCGCCGGGTGCAGCTCGCGGAGGAGCTGGGCTTCGACGGCGTGTGGGGGTTCGACCACTTCCAACCGATGTACGGCGAGGGGCCGGGTGAGACGTTCGAGGGCATGACGACGCTCGCCGCGCTGGCCGGCGTGACGTCGCGCATCCGGCTCGGGCTGCTCGTCACGGGCGTGACGTACCGGCATCCGTCGGTGTTCGCGGCCCAGGCGCTCACGGTCGACCACGCGTCGCACGGCCGGCTCGACCTGTCGCTCGGCGCCGCGTGGTTCGACAAGGAGCACCACGAGCTCGGCATCCCGTTCCCGCCCCTGCCGGAGCGGTACGCGCTGCTCGAGGACACCCTCGAGATCGTGACGCGCCTGTTCACCGGCGAGGTGGTCTCGTACGACGGACACGTGGTGTCGCTGCGCGACGCGCAGCTGCGGCCGGTCCCGGTGCAGCAACCGCACCCGCCCATCTGGATCGGCGGGAGCGGCCCACGCCGCACCCTCCCCCTGGTCGCCAGGTACGCCGACGTGTGGCACGGTTTCGGCTCGCCCAACTCGCTGCGCGAGGCCTCCGAGCGCGCTCGACCAGCTCGCGGTCGAGGCCGGCCGTGACCCCTCCGACATCCTGCGCGCCGCGATCGCTGTCGCTCGACGACGTCGACACGGCCCGCAAGTTCGCCGGGAAGTGGCGGGACGCCGGCTTCGGCTACCTCGTGTGCGGGTGGCCCGGAGAGGGCGCCGCCCAGGTCGAGCGGTTCGCGCTGCGAGGTCATGCCCGACTTCGCCGACTGAGCCCGACCGAACGGGAGGGCGGGGCCCGAGCGGCCCGGCGCGCAGCGCCGAGAGCGGGAAGCAACCGGACATCGGTCGATCGGCCGCGGTCAGCTGTCCACGAACGTGGCCACCCGACGGTGGAGTCGCCAGGTGCAACCGTCAGGGCAGCAGCCCGCAGACCGGCTGTCGGCAGCGCGGTGACGAGACGCTTCATCCGTCCCCAGGCTCGTCGGGGAGCGCAGCGAAGTCACGCTGGGCCTGGCGGTACCACTTCATCCCCGAGATCGGCCGCGTCCAGCGGCTCTTCATCTCCCTCAAGGCAGGCTCATGGTCACTGTCGCCCGCCGCAACAGCTTCGCGGAGATGTCGATCCTGTGCCTTGATGACATCGTTCGCATCGTCACCGTGGTGTGCGAGGTCACACCGCCCACCCAGCTGCCTGCACGTCATTGTCTTCATCTGCTGTCGCTCTCCTCGTCGGATCGATTGGGACACGACCCGTGGGAACGGACGTGCGCCCGTCGCGGACCATACGGAAGCGTGAGCCGCCGAGGCTTCTTCGATCCTGATCGATCGGCCGCCAGTGGGCAGTTCGACGTCCCGGTGGTCAGCAGATCTTCGAGTTCCCCGGTGGTCGGCGGTTCCACTTCCGCGACCCGCGGGCAACGAGCTCGGCGTGTGGGGCGAGTGACGTGGCGACGAGGCGCCTTCGGGCCCGGGGATGTCCGTGTTCGAGAAGTAGGGGTTGCCGAAGGGGAACTCGGTCTCGATCCACCTCGTGAGCGCCTCGTAGACCTTGCCGTAGTAGCCGAGTTCGTAGTACGCCTCGGTGGTGACCCACCAGCTCACGTCGACGTCGTGCCGGATCAGGTCGTCGGTCAAGGCGCCCCGCCGGCCCATCGGGTACAGGTAGCAGCAGCCGAGATACCGGCCGTCGTCGCGGCGGACGACGTAGGAGAACGAGTAGCCCTCCCGGAACTCGAGCTCGTGCCACACCAGATCGACGTAGTTGTCCTCGGCCGTGACCGCCACGTCGGGCCACCCGCCCCGGGTGCGTCGGATCAGATCGAGGCTCGAGTTGATGCCCCGCACGTCGTCGTCGAGGTCGTCGCGGGTGAGCGCCGAGGCCCGGATGTCCTGGTAGGTGAGGCCCGCGGCGGCGTGAACCCGGGCGGCAGGTCGAGGGTCTTGACCAATCCGGTGTAGTCCATGCGCCCTTGCTAGTGCTCTGGCCATGAACGTTGGTGGGGTTCGCGGTCCACCACTGAGGTCCAACCACGTCGTGCTCACCCGCCGGCTCCACGCCCACCTGGCTTGGCGCAACACCAACGCTCGGGCCCCGAGCTCCCCGCCGCTCAGCGCCGTGAACGAGCCCGAGTCCGTGCCGAACGGCACCGCCGCTGGGGCCGGCCCGCCTCAACCGCCGCATGACCACCAACCCGCCGCGAACCTTTGTGGACAGAGCACTAAAGCGTGGGTCGCCCGGGAGTCCGACCGTTCAGGCGGTCAGTGACGCGTCGCCGCGGAGGCGTGCGGCGTCACGACCGGGCGGGAGGCCGAACTGGCGCCTGTACTCGCGGTTGAACTGGGAGGTGCTGTCGTATCCGACCTGGTAGCCGACCGTCGCGACGTCGTCGAGGCCGGTCATGAGCAGCAGGCGCGACGTGTGCAGTCGGATCTGCTTCTGGAACTGGATCGGGCTCAGCGCGGTCACCGCCTGGAACTTCCGGTGGAAGGCCGACGTGCTCATGCCGCACGACCTGGCGAGATCTTCGACGCGGAACGGCTCGACGTAGTGCTCGGTGATCCATCGGACGGCCCGGCTGATCTGGGTCACGCTGCTGTCGGACAGCCCGATCTGCCGGACGCTCTCGCCCAGCGGTCCGGTCAGAAGCCGCCACACGATCTCGCGTTCGAGCATGGGCGCCAGCACGGCCCGGTCGCTCGGGGCGTCGAGCAGCGTCAGCATGCGGATCACCGCATCGAGCAACTCGGGTCCGGCGTCGGCCACCCCGAGCGCGGGGGAGCCGACGCGGTGCTGATTCGTGACAACGCTGCGGGGTCGGCCTCGAGGAGGAGCGACGCGATGGTCGAGGGGCGAAGGACGAGCCCGAACCCGAGCGCCGGCTCACGGGGGCTCGCCTGTGAGTAGTGGCCGGTGACCGGCAGGTCGACCGAGGCGACGAGGTACTGGGCGGCTCGGTAGTCGTAGAAGCGGTCGCCGATGGCCAGCCGCTTCGCGCCCTGGGCGATCAGCGCGAACACCGTCCCCGATGTCGCCGCCCGGGGCTCGCCGATCGTGTCGGCCGAGGAGAGGAGGACACCGTCGATCTCGGTCGTCTCCTCGGGCCGAACGTGGCGGAGGATGAGCGTCCGCAGCTCGTCCAGCAGGACCGTGGCGTCAGTCCCGACTGGGCGGACGGGGTGCTCATCGATCGGCGGCATGAGCAGGAACGTACACCCGCAACGGCAGCCCACGAGACGGTTCACCGCAGGTGCTTCCCAAGTTGAGCAGGATCGTGCAAGAGAGCGCCAGGTTCGCTCTCACGGTCGATCTCTCGGGGCTGGTTGGCTCGAACCATGACCACCCACGAACGAACCAGCACCAAGATCGCCCTCGTCGTCGGAGGCAGCTCGGGCATCGGACAGGCCGCGGCCGTCCGCATCGCCGAGCGTGGCGCCGGGGTCGTCCTGACCTACAACAGCAACGCCGACGGCGCCAAGGACACCATGTCCACGATCGAGGCCATCGGGGGCCAGGCCGTCGCGCTCCCGCTGGACGTCGGCCGCAGCGCCTCGTTTGCCGACTTCGCCGAGCAGATGGCGCACGAGCTGGACGACCGATGGAAGCGCCCGACGTTCGACTACCTCGTCAACAACGCCGGCTTCGCCCAGATGGCGATGTTCGAGGACACCACCGAGGACCTCTTCGACGACCTCTACCGCGTCATCCTCAAGGGGCCCTACTTCCTCACCCAGAGGCTGATGCCTCTGCTCGCCGACGGTGGCGCGATCGTGAACACAGCCAGCAACTCGGCGCTCCCGACCGGGCTCACGCCCGGCTACTCCGCCTACGCCTGCATGAAGGGCGGGCTGATCGTCCTCACCCGCTCCCTGGCCAAGGAGCTGAGCACCCGCGGCATCCGCGTGAACTCGGTGGCCCCGGGGCCGACCCGCACGCGGCTCGCGAACGACGCGTTCACGCACCACCCCGAGGTCATCCCACCCCTCGCTGCCCAGACGGCGCTCGGTCGCATCGGCGAGCCCGACGACATCGGCAAGGTCATCGCCGCGCTGCTGTCCGACGACTGCGGCTGGATCACTGGCGAGAACATCGACGTCTCCGGCGGTTTCAACCTCTGACACTCACCGGCGCCAAGGCCGCGGTCAGCGGAGGCTCTCTCCATAGACGTGGTCGACCGTCATCGTCATGAGCACCCGACGGTCGGACACCATGACCGACCGGTACTCGTCCCAGTTCGGGTGTTCCCCGGCGGCGAGGCGGTAGTAGTCCACCAGCGCCTCGACCTCGGGACCGTTGGTGTCGGTTCCCGGCCCGACGAGCGTCGCCGCACCCTCGGCGGTGGCCCAGGCCCGGCCGTCGGGGCTGGTGACTTCCAGTGTTGCCCGTGGGTCCCGTCGCAGGTTCGCCGTCTTGGCTCGTCCCTCGGTCATCGACACGTGGATGACGCCGGTGTCCCGGTCGTAGAACGGCATGACCGGGGACAGCTGGGGTCGGCCGTCCGCCTTGATCGTTGCGAGGACACCGAGCGAGCTGTCCGCGATGAGCGTGCGTGGGTCAAATGGAGTGGCGGTCATGTCCAAGCTCAAGTCGCGACGGGGGTCTGGTTGTTCCCTCTTGCCCCGTGACGGAATGAGGCACCAGGCCGACTCTTCCCGTGGCCCGGTGCCTCATTCCTCGAGCAGACCGGGTTGCTCCTCGAGGATCCAGTCGACGAGCGAGGGTACCTGCGGTTGTACCGGTCGGTCCAATATGATCAGGCCGATGGACTTCTCGCTCACCGAACCCGAGCGCGACCTCGTCGGCCTCTGCCGTGGCTTCGCGCAGAAGGAGATCGCACCCCGGCGCCGCTCGCGTGGGAGGAGGCGGTGCCCCACCGACGTCCTCCGCGAGATGGGCGAGCTGGGCCTGCTCGGGATGTTGGTCCCCGAGGAGTGGGGCGGCATCGGCATGTCCACCGTCGGCTTCGTGGCGGCGATGGAACAGATCGGACTGGCGGACCAGTCGGTGCCCGCTTCTACTGCGACTCGAAGCAGTCGCTCGAGATCGGCGAGGGCGACCAACGAGATCCAGGGCGACCTGGTCAATCGCGCGCTGAGCGGGCGTTGAGCGCGTCCGACCGGTTGCGCTCGAGCCCCTGGCCTACGGCTCGTCGGCCTGCCGCTTCGCTCGCTCCAACAGCGACTCGACTGAGTGCAGGAGCGGATCGAGCTCGTTGTCCACGACGTCCTGTACGACCGCGTGATCGGTGTCGAAGTAGCGATGGGCGAGGTGGTCGCGCATTCGGGCGATGGCCTTCCATGGGATGTTCGGCTCTGTATCGAGGAGTTCGGCGCTGATGCCCTTGACCGCCTCTCCGATCTCGATCGAGGCGTACCCGAACGGCGTCGTAGACCAGGCCGTCGTCGAGGTCACCCTTGGTCAGGTGATCCCGGATGGCGTCGACTGCCTCGACGATGTCGGCGAGGCGAGATGCGTCTCGTCGGCTCACAGAGCAACGGCCTCGGCCAGCACCTCGTCCCGGAGCCGCTGACGGAGCGCGTCGGGCGTGCCCACGTCGACCTTCACGCCCAACGCGTCCTCGAGCTCGGCGCCGAGAACGAGGATCTCGAACGGCCGGGTGCCGGGTGCGAGCTCCACGAGGAGGTCGATGTCACTGTCCGGTCCTTCGTCACCGCGTGCCACCGACCCGAAGACGGCTACGGACCGGCCGTGGTGGCGCGCCACGATGGCCTTGATCTCGTCGCGGTGCGCCTCCACCAGCGCCCGCAGCCGCTTCGTTTCGGCGTCGGCCACTGCCACAGCCTACGAGTCCACGGCGACGCTGGCGGGGCGGAGGGCCGGCTCGGCGCTGTTTGCACCTGATTGCCGCACGTTGCACCAGTCGGTGGCGGCGGCGTGGCAGGCGCACGTGACCATCGGCTCGTTGCCGCTGTACCTGTTCGGCACCGACGCCCAGCGCGAGCGCTGGTTGCGGCCGCTGGCCGAGGGCCGGGTCCTCGGGGCGTTCGGGCTCACCGAGCCCGACGCCGGGTCCGACGCCCGGGGGATCAGCACGCGGGCCGAGCGGCGTGACGGCGGGTGGCTCATCAACGGGCGCAAGACGTTCATCTCGAACGCCGGCACCGACATGTCGTTCGGGGTGACGCTGCTCGCCCGCACCCCGTCCGCCGACGGGCAGGGTGTCCAGTTCAAACTCGCCGACATCGCCACCGAGCTCGAGGCGGCCCGCTGGCTCACCTACCGCGCCGCCCACCTGCGCGACTCCGGACGGCCGTTCCGGAAGGAGGCGGCGATGGCCAAGCTCAAGGCCAGCCGGGTTGCTGCGTGGGCGGCGTCGGAGGCGGTGCAGATCCACGGCGGCGTCGGCTACATGCTCGAGTCACCGGTGGCCCGCTTCTACTGCGACTCGAAGGTCCTCGAGATCGGCGAGGGCACCAACGAGATCCAGCACCTGGTCATCGCGCGCGAGCTGGGGTGTTGAGCGCGTCCGACAGCGCAGGTTCAGCCGGTCGACGAGGCGGGGTTCGGTGCCCTGATCGGTGTTACCGTCAGGTGTTCGGGCGCGCGGGGAAACGGGCCGTGAACAGACCGGCGGGGCGCGACAGGGGACCTGGGGGCCGAATGGCGACATCACCGAACGCCCGACGCGGGCGCCGACTGGCACGATCCCTGGCCGCGATGGCGGCGCTGGCCCTGTTGGGGATGGCCACTGCTGTCACCCAGCCGGCGCACGGCCGTGCCGCCCACGCAGCGCAGGTGGAGCCATCGGCACCGACGGGAGTGCGGTTCATCGACGACGTCTTCGTCGAGGTCGAGGTCACCGAGGACCTTCCCTACCGCGAAGCGGTGAACGCGGACGGAGACCTCCAGACGCTCCACCTGGACATCTACGAGCCGATGGGCGACACGGCCGAGCGTCGGCCCGTCGTCCTGCTCATGCACGGCGGCTTCTTCGTCCTCGGCAACCACAAGGACGATCAATGGGGCGCCGGCCCCCTGTTCGCCGAGACGTTCGCCCGCAAGGGCTTCGTCGCCGTGTCGATCCAGTACCGGCTGCGACCCGACATGGGCTTCTTCCCCGACGTCGACCTCGCGGAGCTCGAGGCCGCCAACCTCGACGCCTACGACGACTCGGTCGCTGCGGTCGAGTGGCTGCGCGACCACGCCGAGGACCTCCGCATCGACCCCCGGGCCATCGTGGCCAACGGTCCGTCGGCCGGCGGCGCCATGGCGTGGAACCTCGCGTGGATGCAGGGCAGCCGGCTGCGCCCGGAGCCCTCCGGCATCGCGGCCGCGGTGTCGGTCGCCGGCGCACCGTTCGAGGCCACGGCCGACACCGGCGAACCGCTCGCCGCCGCCTCATCCGGGGATCGCCCGGTCATCGCGTTCCACGGGACGGCCGACCGCATCGTCGGTTTCGAGCTGGCGGAGGCGCCCTGCACCCGGGCTGCCGGTGCCGGGGTGCGCTGTGACCTGGTCCCCTACGAGGGGATCGGCCATCCCGGCATCGACCCCCAGTTTCTCGCCTTGTTCGACGACATCGAGCGGCGCACCGTCGAATTCATCGCGGAGGTGGTGCTGGCCCCGCTCGGCTACCTCGATCAGCCGCCGCCGGCGAGCCCGCCACCGCTGCCGCCCGAACCGCACCAGCCGCAGCCCGAATCGGAACAGGCGCCCCCCGCCGTACCGGTGGTCGTCCAGCCGACCTATACCGGTTGATCGGCCGCGATCTCGCCGCCCGATGGCGACGACACCCCGGTGTCGCCCAGCGCCCACCGGTACGGACGCCAGCGACGAGCCCGCGGTTGTCGCTCCGAGGCGGGACAGGACCCACCGCGGGCGCGGGCCCGTTGCGGCCGAGATGCTCAGGCCTACTCGACCGCAACCTTCCGGTCCGTGGTCACACGTCGACCAGCCGCCGGACGGCGGCGGCGATGTCGTCGCGGTCGGCGAGCCAGGCACGTTCGAGCGTCGGGGCGTACGGCACGACGTGGTCGGCCGGGGTTGGGGCCCCTTCATCCCGTAGAGCAAGCGGTTCTCGATGAAGACCACCGGGTTCGGGTCCTGGATGGCGGCGGCAGCAGGCCGTAGGTGTCGGCCGGCGTCGACGGCATGACGACGCTCAGGCCCGGGACGTGCGCCAGCAGCGCCTCGAGGCTCTGTGAGTGCGCTGCCGGAGGAGCGCCCGGCACCGAACTGGGTGCGCACGGTCACGTGACGGGATCCGGGTGAACTCCGTGTGCCCGGGAACGTTCCGCTCGGCGATCCACGACGACCTGCCGCCCGGGGCGCTCGACACGATCGAGTCCCGCCACCCCCTTGGGCTGGGCGCGGCGAACGACCTCGTGGGCGCGTACTCGTACCTCGCCGGCGAGGGCTCCCGGTGGACCACCGGTTCGGCGTTGGTCGTCGACGGTGGCTACTCGGCGCCTTGACCCGCGCTCTGGATGCCCCGGGTGAAGATCTCGGCGAAGGGCTTCGCCACGTCGCGGGCCGTCAGGCGCTGCCCCGGCCGCAACCAGAGGTACGTGTAGTTGTGCATGCCGAGCCACGCTCGTGCCGTGAGCCACGGGTCGAGGTCGCGGAACTCGCCCGACTCGACCCCGGCCCGCAGCACCCCTTCGACCCGTCGCTCGTACTCGCGGCGCCGCTCGCGGAACGTCGCAGCACGGTCGCCCGTGAGCGCCGGGAACTCGTGCAGGAAGACCCAGACGTGATCGGGGTAGCGGTGGATGACGTCGAGCAGCTCGTCGCCGAGCATCTCCAGCTGGGCCGGCGGCGAACCGCCCGCCTCGGCGACGCGGTCGGCGCCCCGCAGCACCTCGTCCATCACGCGGTCGTGTATGGCGGCGAGCAGCCCCTCCTTGGAGCCGATGTAGTGGTACAGCGCGCCCTTGCCGAGGTCGTTGGCATCACAGAGCTCGTTGATGCCCGTGGCGTGGTAGCCCTGCCGGGCGAACGCGCGCGCCGACGTGTCGATGATCGCCTCGCGGCGTGCCTGCCACTTGGGGTTGCGCCGGGAGACATCTCTCGCATCGGTGCGAGGCATGAGGGCGACGCTAGCGGGCCGCGCGGGTATATAGGCTGACTGGTCGGTACAAGGCGCCGGGCGACGGCAGGAGGGGCAGGTCACGCTCGTGACGGTCGACGATGGCTGAGAGGCCAAGCGACAGGGCGTTCGGCGCAGCCCAACCGTCCGCGATTTGGCGCTCGACCACCAGCTCGCCTGCGAGGCCTCCAGACAGCACGTCGTCTCACGGGCCGCCCGAGACCGTCGCCCGGGTGCTGGACCGGGCGCTGGCCGACGACCCCGACCGCGAGGCGCTGGTCACCCGCTCGCAGCGGCTCACCTACGCCGAGCTCGACCGGATGGCCGACCGGGCCGCCCACGCCCTCGCCGATCTCGGCGTCGGCACCGGCGACCGGGTGGCGGCGTCGCTGCCCAACGAGGCCGACGTGGTCGTGGCCTTCCACGGCGCCATGCGCCTCGGGGCGGTCTGGGTCGGCGTCAACCGGGCCCTGGCCCCGCCCGAGAAGCGCTGGCAGCTCGCCGACTGCGGCGCCTCTCTGCTGCTCGCCGACGAGCCGCTCGACGACGCCGGTGTGCCGATGCTCGACGCCGACGGCTGGCGGGCGGCCCTCGACGCCGCGGTCGACGGCCCCGTCGGCGTGGACGTCGACCCGTACGCCCCGGCCGGCATCGCCTACACCAGCGGCACGACGGGCCGGCCCAAGGGCGCGGTGCACAGCCAGCACAACCTGCTGCTGCCCGGTGCGGTGCTGGTCGCGACCCGCGGCTACGGGCCCGAGCTGCGCAAGGGCGACTGCTTCCCGTTCACGATCCTCAACATGGCCGTGCTGACCACGCTGCTGGTGTCCCAGGCCGGTGGAACCTCGATCATGATGGACCGCATCGACGCCGAGGGCGTGGCCGAGTGGATCCGTCGCGAGCGGGTCACCACCTGGAACGGCCCGCCCGCCCTGCTCCACAGCCTCGCCCACATGGACGAGGTCGACCCGTCCGACCTGGCCAGCCTCGACGAGGTGTGGACGGGCGGTGCCGACTGCCCCGAAGCGATCCGCTCGGCGTTCGAGGCCAAGTTCGGCCTGCCGGTGCTGGCCACGTACGGGCTGTCCGAGGCCCCCACGGTGGTGGCGATCGACGTCCGCTCCGGCGACGACCACGTTCCCGGGGCGTCGGGCCGACCCCTGCCGCACCTGGCGGTCCGCATCGCGGGCGACGACGGGGCGTCCCTGCCCGCCGGGCAGGCGGGCGAGATCTGCGTCGGGCCGGCCGACGATCGGTACCGGACGATGCTCGGCTACTGGGAGCGCCCCGACGCCACCGCCGAGGCGCTCCGCGGCGGCGAGCTGCGCACCGGCGACATCGGCGTCCTCGACGAGAACGGTCGGCTGCACGTCCGCGACCGCAAGAGCCTGGTCATCCTCCGTGGCGGGGCCAACGTGTACCCCGCCGAGGTCGAGCGGGTGCTGCTCGACCACCCGGCCGTCGACGCCGGTGCGGTGCTCGGCGTGCCCGACGAACGCCTCGGCGAACGCGTGGCGGCCGTGGTCGAGGCGGCCGCCGGCGCCGAGGTCGACGTCGACGACGTGCGCGCCCACCTGCTGGCCAACCTGGCCAGGTACAAGGTGCCCGAGCAGATCGCCGTGGTGGACGCCCTCCCGCGCAACGCCATGGGCAAGATCGTCCGCACCGAGCTGCCGGCGCTGCTCGCCTCGGGCACGGCGGGCTGACGCGCCGGCGTCAGAGATCGGTCCGGCCGAGCTGGCGGGCCTGCTCGGGAACGAAGACCTCGGGGGCGAACGGTCCGGTGTCGACCGACGACAGCTCGACCTCGGGGAGCACCACGTTGGACGGCAGCGTGTCCAGCCAGACGATCGTCGCCGCCACCTCCTCCACCCCGAGCGTCCGCATCGGAAACCGCACGTCGTCCAGCATCGGCGTCGCCACCGGACCGGTGGTCACGACGTGCACCGCGATGCCGTCCCGCTCGGCCTCCTTGGCCAGCGCGCCGGCGAAGGCGTTCAACCCGGCCTTCGACGCCGAGTACGCCGACCGCCCCGGCTGGGGCGCGTGGGCGGACGACGACGACAGGAAGACGAACCGCCCGCCCGGCCCCATGGCGGGCAGCGCCTCGTGCGCCACCACGAACGCCGAGGTCAGGTTGGTGCGCACCACCGCTTCGAAGGCCGCGAGCGACTCCTTCCGGACAAAGGTGCCGTCCATGACCCCGGCGGCGTGGACGACGAGGTCGACGGCACCGGCCGCGACCACGACGTCGGCGAACTGCTCGGGCACCGCGGTGTCGGCCGCCAGCCACCGGGCGCCGATCGCCTCGGCGGCCTCACGGAGCGGTTCCGGGCGACGGGCGGTCAGCACCACGTCGTACCCGGCCGCCGCCAGCTGCCGGCCGACCTCGCGGCCGATCCCGCTGCTGCCGCCGGTGACGACGGCGACCCTCGTGCGTCCCTCGTGTCCGGTCAGGGGTCGCTCCTCTTCCTTGCAGGATGTGACTCGAACGTTAGAAACCTATACGCTCGGCGCCGGCACCGACCAGCCCAACGGTGCTCGGGGGGCCGGACCGGACCCCGTCGGGGAGGAGGCGTTCGTGGAGCTCGAGCTGACCGAGGAGCAGGCCTTCTTCGTCGAGACGACCCGCCGGTTCCTCGACGCCGAGTGCAGCATCCCGGCCGTCCGGGACCTCGAGGACGACCCCGCGGGCTACGACCCGAAGGTGTGGGCGCAGGGAGCGCAGCTCGGCTGGACCTCGTTGCTGGTGCCCGAGGCCGACGGTGGTGGATCGTTCTCCGAGCAGGGGTTGCTCGACCTGGTGCTGGTGGCCGAGGAGATGGGGCGCGTCGTCGCCCCCGGGCCGCTCGGGCCCGTCAACGTGGTCGCGAGTGTGCTGGGCCGGGTCGGCTCCCCCGGGCAGAAGGCCGAGGTGCTGCCCGGGCTGCTCACCGGCGAACGCGTCGCCGCCTGGTGCGGCGCGCGACCGGTCAGCGGCCGGCCAGACGGCGGCGGCTTCGTGGTTTCGGGAACCTGCTCGCCGGTCGAGGCCGGGGCCCAGGCCGACCACCTGCTGGTCGCCGTCGAGCACGAGGGCGCCCACAGCCAGGTCCTGGTGCCTGCCGGCGCCGCCGGCCTGATGGTGACCCCGATGTCAGGGCTCGACCTCGTCCGCCGCTTCGCCGAGGTGCGCTTCGACGACGTCGCCGTCCCCGCCGACGCCGTGGTCGGCCCGGTGGGCGACGCCGCCGCCGAGGTCGAGCACGCCCTTCGGGTGGCCTGCACGTTGCAGTGCGCGGAGACCACCGGGATCATGGACAAGGTCTTCACCACGACGCTGGAGTACCTGGGCGACCGGTACTCGTTCGGGCGGCCGCTGTCGTCGTACCAGGCCCTCAAGCACCGCGTGGCCGACGACAAGGTGGTGTTGGAGGCGTGCCACGGCATCGCCACCGCTGCTGCCCGGGCGGTGGCCACCGCCCAGCCCGACGCGGGCGAGGTGGTCAGCGCGGCCAAGGCCTGGATCGGGCCCCGGGCGACCGAGATGATCCAGGACTGCGTCCAGCTCCACGGTGGCATCGGCGTCACCTGGGAGCACGACCTGCACCTCTACCTCCGCCGAGCCACCGTGAACCGGGCCACCCACGGCACGCCGGAGGAGCACGCCGACCGGGTGGCCGCGAGCAAGCTGGGAGCGACCACGTGAGCGAGCGACATCGTGGGCGCCGTGGAGCCGAGCATGCATCCCAGGACCTCGAGCCAGTCGAGGACTTCCGGGCCCGGCTCCGATCCTGGTTGCCCGACAACCTCCCGCCCGAGCCCGAGGGGGCGATCGAACGCACGGACGAACGCTGGACCCACGAACGGGTGCTGCAGCGGCGGCTGTGGGACGGCGGGTTCGCCGGCATCCGCCTGCCGAAGGCGTACGGCGGGCTCGGCCTCACCGAGGAGCATCGGCGCGCGTTCGACGAGGTCACCGTGGGCTACGACCTGCCGTTCTCGTTCAACGTCCCGACCCTCGGGATCCTGGCCGCCACGCTGCTGGACGCCGGCACCCACGAGCAGAAGCTGCGGCACATCCCCGCCATCCTCCGGGGCGAGGAGCTCTGGGTGCAGTTCCTGTCCGAGCCGAGCGGCGGCTCCGACCTGGCCGGCTGCCTCACTCGGGCCGACCGTGACGGCGACGTGTTCGTGCTCAACGGTTCGAAGATCTGGTCGTCGGGCGCCTACTCCGCCGACTACGCCCTGTGCCTGGCCCGGACCAACTGGGACGTGCCCAAGCACCGGGGGCTGACGATGTTCGTCGTCCAGATCCGCCAGCCCGGCGTGACCGTCGAGCAGATCCGCCAGACCGACGGTTCCACCGAGTTCTGCCAGGAGTTCTTCGACGACGTACCGATCCCGGTCACCGACGTCGTCGGCGACATCGACGACGGCTGGTCGGTGGCGAACCGGCTGCTGGTCCACGAGCGGATGGCCGTCGGCGGGGGGTCGCCCTACACCGCCGGGCGCAGCTCCAAGCACGAGGTGGGCGACAACGAGGGCGAGCTGGTCGACCTGATCCGCAGCCGGGGCCTCGAACGCGACCGCCACGCCCGGCAGCTCCTGGCCGAGGCCAGCGTGCGATCCATGGTGCGGAACGCGCTCGTCGAGCGGGTCACCTCGGGCATGGCCAGCGGTGCCGTGCCCGGTGCCGCCGGCTCGCTCATCAAGCTCTTCGGCGCCGAGACGACCATCCGGCGGGCCGAGATCGGCCTCGAGCTGACCGGCGAGGACGCCGTCGCCTGGCCGGCGGGCACCGAGACGGCGGGCGCGCGGCTCGGCCGGCACAGCCTGGGCCGCCAGGGCGCGGCCCTCGGCGGCGGCTCCAACGAGATCCAGCGCAACATCATCAGCGAGCGGCTGCTCGGGATGCCGCGCGAGGCGGCGGCCGACCGCGACATCCCCTACCGGGACGTCCGCCGCAGCAGCATTCGATGACCACCCCCGGAGATCCGACGATGACCACCTTCGACGCGTTCGTCCTCACCAAGGACGACGACGGCACGCAGCACCTGGACTGGACGAGCGTCGACGAGTCCGACCTGATGGACGGTGACGTCACCGTCGACGTGTCCCACTCCACGATGAACTACAAGGACGGCCTGGCCCTCACCGGAGCGTCGCCCGTGGTGCGGCGCTGGCCGATGATCCCCGGGATCGACTTCGTCGGGACGGTGTCCGACTCGTCCCACGACGGCATCGCCGCCGGCGACGCGGTCGTCCTCAACGGGTGGGGCGTCGGCGAGACCCACCTCGGCGGTTTCGCCCAGCGGGCCCGGGTGCCCGGCCAGTGGCTGGTGCCGCTGCCCGACGCGTTCACCCCGGCGCAGTCGATGGCCATCGGCACCGCCGGCTACACCGCGGCGCTGTGCGTGCTGGCCCTCGAGCGCCACGGCGTCACGCCCGACGACGGGCCCGTCCTGGTCACGGGCGCCACCGGCGGCGTGGGCAGCGTGGCCGTAGCTCTCCTCGCCGCTGCGGGATACCAGGTCCTCGCGTCGACCGGCAAGACCGACGAGGCCGGCTACCTGAAGGGCCTCGGAGCCGAGCGAGGTCGTCGACCGGGCCCAGCTGTCCGAGCCGGGCCGGCCGATGGGCAAGGAGCGCTGGGGCGGCGCCGTCGACACCGTCGGCAGCCACACGCTCGCCAACGTGCTGGCCGGCACCCGCTACGGCGGGACGGTCGCCGCCTGCGGGCTCGCCCAGGGCATGGACCTGCCCGGGTCGGTGGCGCCGTTCATTCTCCGCGGCGTCACCCTGGCCGGCATCGACAGCGTGATGGCCCCCGTGCCGGCGCGCCTGGAGGCATGGGCACGCCTCGCCCGGGACCTCGACCCGGCGACGCTCGACTCCATCACCGAGACCCGCCCGCTCGCCGACGCCCCGGCCGTGGCCGACGACATCCTCGCCGGCAAGGTCCGCGGTCGCGTCGTGTTCACCGTGGCCTGACCGCGCCCGTGATGTCGGACCGGTCGGTGCAGGCGCGGCGGGCGTGCGCCGGGCCGTGCTCGCGCTCGGAGATCCTGATGTCTGTGGTGCGCTCGAGGAGCCGTTCGATGGCCACCCGGCCCTCGGCGCGGGCGAGGGGCGCCCCGGGGCAGGTGTAGATGCCGCGCCCGAACGCGAGGTGCTGGCGGGCGTTGGGGCGGTCGACGTCGAGCGTCGCCGGGTGATCGCGGCTGGCAGCGCCGTTCAACACCATCACGATCGTCCCGTCACCATCATCCGGCGCGGGTGCGCCCATGATCGCACAACGACAACAGTATTCTCCACAGGTGGAACTCGCGCTCGAATGGGTCGCCGCCGTCACGGGCGGCGCCTCCGGCATCGGGCTCGGCGTGGCTCGCCAGCTCGTCGCCGACGGGCCACCGTGTGGCCGTCATGGACCGGGACCGCGCCGGCGACTTCCCCGGCGTCGACGTGGTCGGCCCGATGGTCCCGCTCGGCCGGGCGGGAACCCCGGCTGACATCGCCGCCGCCTGCTCCTTCCTGTGCTCCGACGGCGGCAGCTACATCACTGGACAGGTCATCGGCGTCAACGGCGGCATGTACATCTGACAGCGGCGGCTCACCGCGGCGTGGAGGACATCCGTCATTTCGGGCTCACGGGTCGTGCAGCGGTTGGGCGACCACGATCTGGCGCGATGACGCGACGAACACGTCGGCACGGTGCATGACACCGCGGGGATCGTTGGCGTCGCTCAGCGCGTCGAGCGTGTGCAGGTCATCGTCGTCGAGCAGCTCGTCGAGCTGTTGTCGGGCGCGACGAACACGCTCCAGCACGACCTGACGCGCAGCTTCCGACAGCGGTGGGTCCAAGCGCTCGCGCGCGAGCCGTGAGCCGACCACGTCGAATCCAGCTGCTCTGAGCATCGACGCGAGATCAGTTGAGGGGACGCTGCCGGACAGGCCGGCTCGCATTGCTGCGAACCAGTTGGACTCGGCCCGGTCGAGCCGGTCGGCGAGCCCTGGTAGACCGACGTCGAGGTCATCGGGCAGGACGCGCATTGGCTCGGCGACCTCGGCGACGGCAAGCAGCCCGGATCGTCCGAGCAGGTCGCCAAGCACACGGAGCGCGTTGGTCTCGTCGCCGATGTGATGCAGCGACATCGACGCCCAGATCACGTCGGCGGAGTCGAGACCGTCGAGTCCGTCCGGCAGTTCGGCGAGGTGGGTGGTGATCCGTCGGTCGAGGCCGTGCGCGGCGGCTCGTTGTGTCGTTCGGTCCAGCATGGCGGTCGAGCCGTCGACGGCAACCACGTGCGCGTCGGGGAACAGCCGGGCCAGCTCGCAGGTCCCGACGCCGGGTCCGCTGCCGATGTCGAGTACGCGCCGCACCGGCGGTGCGTCCGGTCCGCGCAGCTCGGCGATCCAGTGAGCGCTGTCGGTGACGAAGGCGAGCAGGAGTTCGCCCTCGAGCTCGGTGTGCGCGGCGAGCGCTTCCCAGTCGGCTTCGTCGAGGCGGACGTGTCCGTGGTGGTGCCGATGCGATTGGTGCGTGGCCATGACCGCGACGGTACGAGGCTCAGGCGGGTTTGGCACGTATGCTTGCTGATAGCGCAAGGAGGGCGATCGTGCCGGAGACCAGTATCGAGGACCTTGTCCGCCGGCGACTCCGGAGTCTGCGCGTCGCGCGCGGTTGGACGCTGGAGGATCTGGCGCGCCGGTCGAACATCGGCGCGTCGACGATCAGCCGCATCGAAACTGGCCACCGACGATTGGCGATCGACAACCTCGCCGAGCTGGCTCAGGCGCTCGAGACGACCGTCGATGAGCTGCTCGCTGATGACCGCGCCGAGGACGTGGTCATCCGTCCCACCCGTGCGAGGGCTGGCGACGCGGTGCAGTGGATGCTCTCTCGGCCACACGATCCATCGGGTCGGGTCGTGGCCAAGATGCGCATACCGGCATCCAAGAAGCGACCTGAGCCGCAGGTCCATCCCGGGCGCGACTGGTTCTACGTCCTCGAAGGGACGGCGCGACTCCTGTTGGGAGACCGCGAGTTCCTGGTCGAAGCCGGGCAGGCCGCCGAGTTCGACACGATGACGCCGCACTGGATCGCCGGCTACGGCGCCCCGACCGAGATCCTGACCATCTTCGATCGCGACGGCGAGCACGCTCACCTCCGTGCCGCACAGCCCAGGCGTGCGATGAAGTAGATGCCGTGCCTGCGCGGTTCCAACCCCAGCGAGATGCCCTGGCATCCGCTGATCTGTGGGCCCTCGGCACGGGCGGGGGCGCTCCGGATCCGGCAATCTGTGCGCGTGGAGGCGGTACTGCTGACGGGCTTGTTCGGTGTGGGCAAGTCGACGATCGCTGCCGAGATGGCCGACCTCTTGGAGGACGCGGGGGTGTCCTACGCTGCGCTCGACCTGGACTGGCTGACGTGGTGCAACGTCGGCGACGGTGACCAAGCCAGCGAGCATGCCATGTTGCTGCGCAACCTCGGCGCCGTCGTGGCCAACTATCGCGCGGCTGGCGTGCGCTACTTCGTGCTTGCGCGATGGATCCGCAACCGCGACGAGCTCGCAGGCCTGGTCGCCACGATGGCGATGCCTCTGCACACCGTCGAGCTGGCGGTGCCGCTCGACGAGGTCACGCGGCGTCTTGCGACAGATCCGACAGCCGGACGGCGTGACGACCTTGCCGAGTCGGCCGCGTGGGTGGAGAAGGGACGCGGCGCGGGCTTGGCCGAGTACACCGTCGAAAACGATCGTCGGGTTCGCGACGTCGCGGCCGACATCCTTCGGTGGCTGGATTGGCCACCGCAGGCAGGCGGGTGACACTGCACAGATCTGCCGCTCGGCGCCACGGCTTCTGAGCTCCCGTGCTGCGGGCGGGGGCCGCTCGGTTCAGGCAATCTGGGCGGATGGAAGAAGCGGAGAGAAGGGCTCAGATCGAGCGATACTTGAACCACACGGGCACCGATCAAGACATCGCCCACGAGATCTACCACGACGATGCTGTCCTCGAGTTCCCTCAATCCGGCGAACGGTTCGACGGTGTGGAGAACTTTCGGGAATGGCGACGCCAGTACCCGGCGGCCGTGGACTATGAGATGCGGAACCTGCGCGGCGCTGGTGACTTGTGGGTCGCCGAGGTCTCGATCAGGTACGACGGTGGTCCGTGGCAGCACGGTGTCACCATTCTCGAGTTCCGTGGCCACAAGGTCGCTCGCGAAACCATCTACGTCACCGAGCCATGGGAAGCCCCCGAGTGGCGAGCGCCGTGGAGAGCGGCGCCCTGACTGCCGATCTCGCGCCTCGTCGTCTGCGCCGACGATCGGATGGGCACCGTCGGCCCGCAGGGCAGTCTGTGCTCTGCCGAACTACCAACGCACCCTGTTGACGGCTCAGCACGCCGGCGGCGCGCTCGCCGACGGCCTGTTCGTCTCTGCCGCGCGTTCGGGCGGGAGGAGGCGCTGTGTCATCTGCAGGACGAAGGACTTCTTTGCTTGCCAGACACCCCGCTCCTCGAACGGCCAGGCGTAGGTCATGGCCCCGTCGCGGGTGCAGTCGCGCAGTCCCGGCTCGCCGAGCTCGTGGGCGGACCATTCGTAGATCTGCTGCAGTCTGGGGAGAATCACTCCGAAGTCCAAGAGGCGGCCGAAACCGAGCTCGTCGGACAGGTAGGAGTCAACGTCGTCGGTGAGTGGGTACTCGTCGGGAAGTATGCGAGAGAGCTGGAGGAATATGCCCGTCATCCCGAGTCTTGGGTCGCCGAGGAATGGCGCGAGTGGACGGAGCCATCCGAGCGACATCCGTGGCGCGGCGACGAGGGCGTGTGTGTAGAGCACCCGGCACAACACGACGTTCATGAAGAAACGCTCCGAGGCGTTCTCTGCCTCTGCCAGGTCGCGATGTTCGAGGTAGGCGGCGGCGACGCTCGCGTTGTGCGCCCGATACCAGGTGCGCGCCGTCGGGTGGTCGGCGAACGACAGCCAATAGTCGACCGTGCGCGACGAGGCGGGTCCGGGCGTGGTCACCACTCAGCTTTACCGCTTCACAGCCGTCACGCAGCAGGCGCTCGTTCACTGCTCGCCACCACGGACTTCCGGGCCGCTCGTTGTGCGCTGGCTCCAGCACACCGCGGCGTAGTTGCCAGCGCATGAACGACATTGCGGCTCGCCGATACGGCAGGTGCCGGGGCGCCGTGCCAAACGGTCCGTGATACAGGCGTTCCACGAGTTCGATTCGAGCGGCCGGGTCGTCGCGCACGGCCGCAACCTGCTCGTTGGCCCAATCCGCCGCCGACACCTCACCCGTCACGTAGCCAGTCTTCCGCGCCGCGGTACTCACGATCGACTTCACCGGGCGACGCCTCGCAGCTATCTCGCTCACCTCAGCAATTGCTGAAGGCGTCGTCGTCGAGGGATTCGGACATTCCGAGCGCATCGATCTGAGGCCCTGCAGCGTGCGGTGCCTCGCAGCCGTCACGTTCGCCAGTCTGTCGCAGGGGGCCTCGTCAACCGTTCCGGTTCGCTCGATGAGCGAACGCGGCGATAAGGGGTGGGGTGGGCCCGCAACGTGCTGCCGGCGCACCCACGCTGTCGCTCGCCACGGCCCAAGGTCGCGGGGTTCTACCGGACTGACGGCCCTCCTCCCGGCGGTAGGGGCGGTGCGCTCTCGCTACTGGTGCCGACGCCCGAGAAGGTGGAACAGGCGGCTGAGCCGTCGGTATGGGTCGCGCCGGCTCGCTTCGAGCTCCACTCGAAGTACGAGGTCCTCCGGATCGGTGGCCGGACGCCCGGGAGTCCAGCCATCGGTGAACAGCCGCACGCCGTACCAGGCGATCGGATCGATGCCCCGATCGGCAATCATCGCCGAGAGTGCGTCGACGTGATCACCGCGGGTGTCCACCCCGAGCCCATTGATCTGCCGATCGCTGTCGAACGCGGCGAGGGCGGCGGCCCAGTCGCCTTCGTGGGCGTGCCTCATCGCCATCACCTCGACGTTCTTCGCGACGATCGAGAGCAGACCGCCGGGCCCCGTGAGTCTGCACAGAGAGTCGAGCAGTGGCGCGGGGTCGTCGAGGTACATGACCACGCCGTGGCAGAGGACGCCTCCGAAGACTTGGCCATCGAGCACCTCGGGGGCGTTCTCGCCCCGCGCCTCGACGAGTCGCACCCGCTGCACGACTTCAGGGTCCTCGTTCGCGAGTCGTTGCTCAGCACGGCCGAGCATCGACGCAGACGGGTCGAGGATCGTGACGGCATAGCCCTGCCTCGCGAGCGGGATGCTCTGGTTGCCGGCTCCACCCCCTACGTCGACAACCTCCAGTGGCGGTGGCGGGAGCTCGGCACGCAGATGCTCATGGATCACGTGGGTACGAACACGGCCTCGCAGCGATCCGTAGTGGCCCTCGACGAACCGGTCAGCGAGGGCTTCCCACGCGTCGTCGGCCCGTCCCTCAAGCACGCAGACATCTTGCCCAATCCAGCCGGCCCGCAGCGGCCCCGTCGACGGAC
Source organism: uncultured Acidimicrobiales bacterium (assembly GCA_963735395.1). Taxonomy (GTDB): domain Bacteria; phylum Actinomycetota; class Acidimicrobiia; order Acidimicrobiales; family VFJN01; genus ZC4RG19. Next base: position 240,908 of record CAVTKV010000012.1, read on the forward strand.
CGCCGTGCGGACTCGATGGGTACGGTGCCGACTGTGCCGATCGGCTATCTGGTGGGTGTAGCGATCATCGCGTGGTGCACGTTGTTCGCAGTGGCGCCGCCGCGGCCCCGCCAGTCGAGCCCGTCGAACATGAGCTACTGGTTCGGCTTCTTGCTCAACGAGCTGCCGTTCGCTGCTTTCTTCCTGCTGCTTGCCTCGACGTTGCTGGCGTTCGGCCAGGGTGACATCGAGTCGCCGGGCGGTTGGGTGGTGTTCGGTCTGGCCGTCCTGACGACGGTCGGGCTCGTGGTCGTGGCCTGGCGGGGGCTGCGGACGGGCCCGGCGATCGACCACGCCCTGAGTGAGGGCCTCGGAGCTGGCTGGAGAACCGCCATCGATGCCTCGATGGCTGCACGGCTGCGCGGCCGCATTCCGTGGGCCCGCATCCTGTTCGCGCCGTTCTTCGTCCGTCGTCACGACGTCGAGCGCGTGGCGAACATCAGGTACGGCAACGCCGGTAAGAGCAACCTGCTCGACGTCTATCGCCATCGCTCGCGTCCGCCGAGCGGCCCAACATTGGTGTACCTGCACGGGGGAGCATTCCGCAGCGGCAGCAAGAATCGCGAGGAGCGTCCCCTGATCTACCGACTGGCGAGCCAGGGTTGGGTGTGTATCAGCGCGAGCTACCGCCTGAGTCCGGCCGCACGGTTTCCTGATCAGCTGGTCGACGTCAAGAAGGTGATCGCCTGGGTGCGCGAACACGGCCACGAGTACGGCGCCGACCCGGTGATGATGTTCGTGGCGGGTAGTTCCGCGGGCGGTTACTTGGCCGCGATGGCCGGCCTCACGCCCAACCACCCCGCGTTCCAGCCCGGCTTCGAGCATTCGGACACATCGGTCGCCGCCGCCATCTGCCTGTACGGGTACTACGGCAGCCCCGACACCGACGAGCAGTCACCGTCGTCACCACTCTCATACGTCGGAACGGATCCGCCACCGTTCTTCGTCGCACACGGCGATCAGGACACGGTGGTACTCGTGGAGGACGCCCGACTCTTCGTCGAGCGGCTGCGGAGCGCCTCGTCCACTCCCGTTGTCTACGCCGAGCTGCCCGGGGCGCAGCACACATTCGACCTGTTCCATTCCATCCGCTCCGAGACGGTCGTCGATGGGATCGAGGCCTTCGCCGCGTGGGTGAGGTCGCGCCCGGCACTTAGGTCATAGCTCGACTGCACGGATCCGCCAGGCGACAACCGGCGTCGCCCGCCGCTCAACCGAGGACCTTGCGGACCACCCAGCGGGTCTTGCCGATGCGACGGGCCCGCTCGAACCCCTGACGCTCGAACATCGCGACCGTACCGTTGTGCAGGAAGGAGGCCGACATCTTCCGGTCCTCGACCTCGTCGGGATAGCTCTCGACCGTCCCGCCGCCGAGCCGCGCGATCTCCTCGAGCGCTCCGGCGAGCGCGGCGGACGCGACACCCCGGCCGCGATGGCCTCGATCGGCGAAGAAGCACGTGATCCGCCAGTCGGGCAGATCGTCGAGGCCGTCGAGATAGGCGCGCCGGTTCTTGATCCGCGGCAGCTCGTCGGGCACGCCGAACTGGCACCAGCCGACGCACTGCTCGCCGTCGTAGACGAGCGCCGCGTGCGCCCGATCCTCCCGGACCCGCACCTCCTTCTCGGCACGGTTCAGCGCCGGGCTCTTGCCCCACCCCTCGCCCTTGGGGTGGAAGCCCATGCACCAACACCCGCCCCACACGCCGTTGTGTGCCTCGACCAGCTCGGCGAAGTCCGGCCAGGTCCCGGCGTCCAGTGGCCTCGTGCTGTAGTCCGGCATGGCCGCCTCCCGGCTCCCCATTCCCCGCGATCGTAGGCGGCCCGGACTCGGCGATACCTCGACGCGTGTTTCAGCGCGGCAGGCCGAGGACCCGGTCGGCGATGATGTTGCGCTGGATCTGCGAGGTGCCGCCGGCGATGGTGCCGGCGAAGCTGCGCAGGTAGCGCTCCCACCAGCTGGCGGTGTAGGCCTCGGAGTGCAGCGGGTCGAGCGGGGCGCTGCGGCGGTCGGGGTCGAGGCCGTCGGGGCCGAGGGCTTCGAGCATGTGCATCGTGGAGGATTGCACCGCCTCAGAGCCCAGCAGCTTCAGGATCGACTGCTCGGTCGCCTCGACGCCGCGGCGGGCCTTGGCCAGCGTCCGGTAGCCGAGCAGCCGCAGGGCGTAGGAGTCGACCGCCAGGTTGCCGGACCAGTCGAGCACGAGCGGGTCGTCCGCCAGCCCACGCGAGACCAGTGTCTCCCCGCCGTGCTCGACGAGGTCGTCGAGCCGTTCGGCGAAGCTGAGCCACAGCATCGCCCGCTCGTGCCCGAGCGAGCCGGTGGCGACCCGCCACCCGTCGTGGAGGTTGCCGATCAGGTTCTCGGCCGGCACCTCGACGTCGTCGAAGAACACCTCGTTGAAGTCGACGTCGTCGGGCGACACGATCGACCCGAACGGGCTCCGGGTCAGGCCGGGACTGTCGGTCGGGATCTGACGTCCTCGGTCGCCTCGTCGAAGCTGAGCCTCATCACACTGCCTCCGTGGGGTGCTGGCCGGCGAGAACCAACCGGGCCGCCCGCGCCCGGTGCTCGGCGGTCGAGCCCAGCAGCGGCTCGCCCACCTTGGCCCGCCGCACGTAGAGCTGCAGGTCGTTCTCCCAGGTGAAGCCCAGGGCGCCGAAGAGCTGCACGCCGTGCCGGGCCACGAGGCGCTGGCAGTCGCCGGCGGCAGCCTTGGCCAGCGAGGCCGCCAGGGCCGCCGGGGGTCGTCCTCGGCGATGGTGAGCGCGGCGAAGTGGCACAGCGCCCGGGCCCGCTCGATGGCGACGTACATGTCGACGACCATGTGCTTGACCGACTGGAACGACCCGATCGGCACGCCGAACTGCTTCCGGTCCCTGACGTGCGCCACCACGATGTCGAGCACCCGCTGGGACGCCCCCACGGTCACGGCGGCCAGGCCGGCGACGGCCTCCTGCCGGGCCCGGGCCACGCCGGCCTCGATGTCCGGTCCCGTGAACGCCCGGTCGTCGGCCACGCGCACGCCGACGAGGTCCAGGTCGCCGAGGTGGAACGCCCCGTCGAACGTGGGCGCCCGGGTGGCGGCGATGTCGCCCGCGGGAACGACGAAGACGCCGACCCCGTCGTCGGTGCCGGCGACGACCGCGAGCTCGTCGGCGCGGTCGCCGTCGATCACGTGGTGCGCCCACCCGTCGAGCACCCAGCTGTCGCCGTCGCGCCGGGCGCGGACGTCGTCGGCGGCGAAGGCTACCGAGCCGGTCCCGCCCGCGCAGACGGCGCCGAGCAGAGCCGTGCGCCCGTCGCCGGCGGCGCACTCGCGCACGAGCGGCACGTACTGGCTCGTCGTGGCGAGGAACGGGGTCGGGTCGGCCACGCGGCCGAGCTCCTCGAGGGTGATGATCAGCTCGACCGCGGACATCCCCATCCCGCCGTGGTCGGCAGGCACCGTCAGGCTGGGCCAGTCGAGCTGGACGAACATCTTCCACAGCCCGCTGCCGTCGTCGCTCCCGTCGACGACCGCCCGCACGAGCGCGGGCGGGCACTCTCGCTCGACGATGTCCCGCACGACGCGCTGCAGCTCGAGTTGCTCGTCGTCCAGTTCGAAGTCCACGGGTGGTGCTCCTCCTCGTCTCAGGGGTCGCGGGACAGCAGCCGGTCGAGGTTGGCCCGCAGCTCGGGCGAGGTGAACGACCTGTCCTCGGCGGTCAGCGCGAAGTCCAGTGTGGCCAGCACGGCCCGCTCGAGGTGCAGGTTGAGGATGCGCTTGGTGTCCTCGGTCGCCCTCTGGGGCAGCTTGGCGATGCGCCGGGCGCACGCCATGGCCTGGCCCAGCACCTCGTCGTCCGCGCAGACGTGGTTGACCAGGCCGATCTGGGCCGCCCGCTGCGCCGGGATCTTGTCGCCGGTCAGCGCGTACTCCTTGGCCAGCTGGAGGCTGGTGAGCAGGGGCCATGTGATCGGGCCGCCGTCGGCGGCGACCAGGCCGACGAGGACGTGCGGGTCGGCGAGGTGGGCGCTCTCGGCCATGTAGACGATGTCGGACAGCGCCACGATGCTGCAGCCGAGACCGACCGCAGGCCCGTTCACGGCGGCCACGATCGGCACGCGGCACGCCACCATGCCGGTCACGATCTGCCGGCCGTGGGCGAGGCTCTCGCGCCGGCGCTCGGCGTCTGTGGCCAGCTCGTCGATGTAGGTGAAGTCGCCGCCGGCCGAGAACGCCCGCCCGTTGCCCGTGATCACGGCCACCCGGGCGTCGGGATCGGCGTCGAGCTGGGGGAACAGGGCGGCGAGACCCGCGTGGAGCTCGTGGTTGGTGGCGTTGAGCTGCTCCGGCCGGTTGAGACGGATCACCCGGACGGGCCCGTCGGCCTCGACCTGCAACTCGTCGGGAAGGTCGTATCTCATGAGCTCCTTCATCAGCTTCCTGCGCCTCCGATCCCGTGGTGGTCGAGGACCCGGGCGAGGTTGGCGCCGGTGCCTCCGAGGACGTCGCTCGACAGTAGGGCTCGCCGCAGGTAGAGGTGGGCGAGGCACTCCCAGGTGTTGCCGATGCCGCCGTGCACCTGGATGGCGGTCTCGCACACCGTCCGGGCCGCCCGCGCGCCGTAGGCGTGCCGACGAGGTCGGCGGACGTCAGCGCCAGCCCGAGGGCGGTCCAGCGCGCCTCCGCCTCGTCGGTGATGACCTGCCCGCCGTCCGGCAGGGGGACGACCGCCGCCGCGGGATCGAGTGAACGGGGCGAGCTGGTCGGCGTGGCAAAAGTGGACCGGACCATCCGGCGCGGCGCCGTGTCCGTGCCCCACGGCCACCAGCGAGCCAACGTCAACCGGCTCACCAGCAAGGACGACATCGACCCGGTCACCGGCATGGCGCGCTACCCCGGGGTGCCCGTGAGCCTCCACCCGGCACCGAGCGCTTCGCCCGCGCCGGCGTGACCCGGCGGCGGCCCGCACATGACTACGGTGCGCCCGATGCGGCACTTCGTCACCTACCCGCTGGTCGCCCACCCCTACAGCCCCGAACTGGTCTCCAAGCGGGCGATCGTCCGCTTCGCGACGCGGGCCGAGGAGCTCGGGTTCGACGGGGTGGGGTTCACCGACCACCCGGCGCCGTCGCACCGCTGGCTCCAGAGCGGGGGCCACGACGCCCTCGACCCGTTCGTGGCGCTCGGGGTGGTGGCCGCCGTGACCGAGCGGGTGCGCCTCGTCCCGAACATCCTGGTGCTCCCGTACCGCAACCCGTTCCTGGTCGCCAAGGCGGCGGCCACCCTCGACGCCGTGTCCGGCGGCCGGTTCGTGCTGGCGGTGGCCACGGGGTACCAGCGCGGCGAGTACCGGGCCCTCGGCGTCGACTTCGAAGAGCGGAACGCGCTCTTCGACGAGGCGCTCGCGGTCATCAGGGGGATCTGGTCCGAGGACGAGTTCGCCTACGAGGGCCTCCACTTCACCGCCCGGGGCCAGACCGCCAACCCCAAGCCGGCACACGTCCCCATCTGGATCGGGGGCAACAGCGCGCTCTCCCGCAGGCGTGTGGCGACGGCCGGCGACGGGTGGAACCCGTTCGCGGCGTCGGCCACCCTGGCCCAGACGGCGAAGACCCCGGTGCTCGAGACGGTCCACGACCTGAAGCCCATGCTCGACCACCTCTGGCGCTGCGTCGACGACGCGGGCCGCGACCCCGCGGACATCGACATCTCGCTGCAGGCGCTCGGCTGCGCACCTCCCGGCGACGAGGCGTTCGATCCGCAGCGGCACCTCGACACGCTGGGCACGCTGGCCGCCCTCGGCGTGACCTGGACGAGCACCGGTGTGCCCGGGGACAGCCTCGACCGTGCCCTCGAGGCACTCGAGCAGTACGCGACCACGGTGATCGCTCAGGGGGCGCCCAGGACGTAGTCGCCGGTGTCGGGGTGGTGGTACCAGCCGCCGGCCGCCGACGTGCCCCCGTCGACGTGGAGGGTCTGGCCGGTCACGTAGCTCGACAGGCCCGAGGCGAGGAACACGGCCGCGCCCGCCACGTCGTCGACGTGCCCGAGCCGTCCCAGCGGCACGGTCAGGGCCGTCCGGGTGTTCCGCTCGTCCATGCTCCGACCGTCGGCGGCCGCCGCGGCGAGGTGCGCCATGCCCTCGGTCGGCGTGATGTCGGGGGCCAGGGCGTTCACACGGATCTGGTGAGGCGCCAGCTCGAGCGCCGCGGTCTTGGTGAAGTTGAGGACCCCGGCCTTGGCCGCGGCGTAGGCCGCGTACCCGGGAGCGGCCCGCACCCCCTCGATCGAGGCGAGGTTGACGATGCTGCCGCCGTGCCCGGCGGCCACCATGACCCGCCCGACGCGCTGGGTGCAGAGGATGACGTGGCGCAGGTTCGCCCGGTAGAGAGCGTCGATGCCCTTCACGGCCACGTCGAGGATCGACGAGACGAACACCCCGCCGGCGTTGTTCACCAGGACGTCGATCCGGCCGTAGCGGTCGAGCGTCACCTCCACGGCCCGGTCCACCTGGTCGGCCTCGCGGACGTCGGTGACGACCGGGAGCCCGCCGATCGCCTCGGCGGCGGACGCGCAGGTCTCGGCGTCGCGCTCCCAGATGGCGACCTCGGCCCCGAAGGCGGCCAGCCCGGCGGCGATGCCCCGCCCCAGGCCGGCGCCGCCGCCGGTGACGGCCGCGACCTTGCCGGCGAGGGAGACGGCGTCGAGGTTCAGTGCCATGCCGCGTCGTCAGGTGTCCGTCGTGGCGGCCAGGACGGCGCGGGCGCGTGCGGCGACGACCTCGTCGACCATCTGCCCTTCGAAGGCGATGGTCTCGCCGCTGGCCGCCTCGAACGCGGCCAGCAGCCGGCCGGCCCAGTCGATCTCGTCGACGGTCGGGCGGAAGGCCTCGTGGGCGAGGGGCACCTGCGCCGGGTGGATGCACAGCTTCCCCGCGTACCCGAGCGCCCGGGCCTCGCGCGCCTCCGCCAGGAAGCGCTCGTCGTCGTGGAAGTCGATGGTGACCATGTCGAGCGCGGGGATGCCGGCGAGCCGGGCGGCGACGGCCACGAACGACCGGGCCCACGCCACCTCCGCGTTGCCTGGCGTGCGCACGCCGCCGAGGTCGGCGATGTAGTCCTCGGCGCCGAAGTAGCACGCCACCACGGGGGGAGCGAGCACCTCGCGGGCGTCGGCGACGCCCCGCACGGTCTCGACCCCGGCCACGACGGCGTGGTCGCCCAGCGCATCCGCCACCTCGGCCCGCTGCGCCGCCGACTCCAGCTTCGGCACGACCACGCCCGCGAGGCCCGCCGGCAGGGCGGCGACGTCGTCGGCGAACCACTCGGTTCCCGGAGGATTCACGCGGACGCACACCGGCACGACGCCGGCCAGCTCGCCGGCCGACGTGGCCGCGGTGGCTCGGGCCTCGGCCTTGGCGGCCGGCGGCACCGCGTCCTCGAGGTCGAGCACCACGGCGTCGGGACCGCTTCGCGGCGCCTTCGCCGCGAGGTCCGGCCGGTTGGCCGGGACGAACAGCAACGAGCGCCAGTGTCTCGTCATGCGGGGCGGCGGTGCATCAGCGCCGAGCGGCGGCAGCGGGCGACCAGCTCGTCGCGCTGGTTGAACGCCCGGTGCTCGAACACGACGATGCCCTGGCCGGGGCGCGACGACGACGGCCGCGCCGAGACGACCTCGGTCTGCGCGTGGATCGAGTCGCCGGGGAACACCGGCGTCGGGAAGGCGATCTCCTCGAACCCGAGGTTGGCGACGGTGGTGCCGAGGGTGGTCTCGAACACCGACAGGCCGATCAGCAGCGACAGCGTGAACAGGCTGTTGACCAGGCGGCTGCCGAACTCGGTCGTCTCGGCGAACGACTCGTCGAGGTGCAGCGGCTGCGCGTTCATCGTGAGCACCGAGAACAGCGTGTTGTCGGCCTCGGTGATCGTGCGGGTCACGGCGTGATCGATCACGGTGCCCGGGGTCAGGTCCTCGAACCAACGGCCCATCACCGGCCGGGATTCCGGCATCACTCCTCCATGGATCGACGGTCGATCGGCGGCGGGTCCACCGCTCAGGGGGCGCGGCCCGCACCCGCAGTATCGCTCGTGCGGCCGGCCAGCTCCGCCAGCACCTCGTCGGTGTGCTCGCCGAGGGCCGGCACGTGCGCCCCGGGTGTCGAGGGCGAACGCCGGGTTGGGCATGTCGGGGCCGATGCCGAGCGACTCGAAGACGCCGCGCATGGGGTCGCCGCTCGCCGACTCGCCCTTGATGACGTCGGCGCCCCAGTCGGCGAGCAGTGCCGCGGTCGCCGGAGCGGCCACCCACACGCCCAGCTCGACCACCCGCAGGCCGGCGAGCGCGCTCGGCCGCCCGCCTCGGGGGTTGCTCGCGGCGCCGCCGCTGTGCCGGACACGGCGGAGCGCATCGACGCCGTCCGCCGCCTCGCCGCGCTCTACGGCGCCCGCCGAGCGCGAGATGGCCCAGCTCATCACGGCCGAGATGGGCGCGCCCATCACCTTCTCGAAGCTCGCCCAGGCCGCCCTGCCCTGCGCGATGCTCGGCGCCTTGGCCGACGTCGCCGCGGCCCACCGGTGGGAGGAGGTGCGGCCCGGCCACTACGGGCAGGACGTGAGGCTCCGCAAGGAGGCGGTCGGCGTCGTCGCCGCCATCGTGCCGTGGAACATGCCGCAGTTCTCGATCGTGGTGAAGCTGGCGCCCGCGTTGCTCGCCGGGAGCGCCGTGGTGCTCAAGCCGGCGCCGGAGACGCCGCTCGACGCGCTGCTGCTCGCCGAGATGATCGACGAGCTGGGCCTGCCGCCAGGCGTCGTCAGCGTGCTACCCGGCGATCGCGAGACGGGCGCCCACCTCGTCGGTCACCCCGGGGTGGACAAGGTTGCGTTCACGGGCTCCACCGCCGCCGGTCGGCAGGTCGCCGCAGCCTGTGCCGCCAACCTCACGCGGGTGAGCCTCGAGCTCGGCGGCAAGTCGGCAGCCGTCGTGCTCGACGACGCAGACGGCATCGACCGCGGCTGGTACGTGCGGCCGACGCTGTTCGCCGACGCCGAGAACGGCATGCGCATCGCCCGGGAGGAGATCTTCGGGCCGGTGCTCACCGTGATCCCGTACGGTGACGAGGGCGACGCGGTCCGGATCGCCAACGACTCCGACTACGGGCTGTCGGGCTCGGTGTGGACCGGGGATGTCGACCGCGGCCTGGCGGTCGCCCGCCGGGTCCGCACCGGGACCTTCGGGGTCAACCAGCCCTACAGCATGGATCCGGCGGCGCCGTTCGGCGGCGTCAAGGCGAGCGGCTTCGGGCGCGAGCTCGGCACCGAGGGTCTCGACGAGTTCCTCGACATCAAGGCGATCTCGGTGGCGCCGGCACCGTGAGCTCACCGGCACGACTTCGAGAGGGGACAGCGCGATGACCGCAACCGACACCGACCTGTACTACGACCCGTTCGACTTCGAGATCGACGCCGATCCGTACCCGGTCTGGCGTCGCCTGCGCGACGAGCAGCCCCTCTACTACAACGAGCGCTACGACTTCTACGCCCTGAGCCGCTTCGCGGACGTCGAGCGTGCCCTGGTCGACTGGCGGACGTACAGCTCGGCCAAGGGCACGGTCCTGGAGCTGATCAAGAGCAACATGGAGCTCCCGCCCGGGTCGATCATCTTCGAGGATCCCCCCAACCACGACCTCCATCGCGGCCTGCTGTCCCGGGTGTTCACGCCCCGCAAGATGAGTGCCATCGAGCCGAAGGTGCGTGAGTTCTGCGCCCAGACGCTCGACCCGCTGGAGGGCGCCGGCGGGTTCGACTTCATCCGCGACCTCGGCGCCCAGATGCCCATGCGCACGATCGGCATGCTCCTCGGCATCCCCGAGCAGGACCAGGAGGCCCTGCGCGACAAGATCGACGACGGGCTGCGGCTCGAGGACGGCACGATGCCCGACTTCGACACGAGCCACGCGGAGAGCCAGGCCGGCGTGTTCGAGGAATACATCGACTGGCGGGCGGAGCACCCCGCCGACGACCTCATGACCGAGCTGCTGCAGGCCGAGTACGAGGACACCGAGGGGGTCCGGCGCCGCCTCACCCGCAAGGAGGTGCTCAGCTACGTCAACCTGCTCGCCGCCGCGGGCAACGAGACCACGACCCGGCTCATCGGGTGGACCGGCAAGGTGCTCGCCGACCATCCTGACCAGCGCCGGGAGCTGGTCGAGGATCGCAGCCTCGTCCCGGGTGCCATCGAGGAGCTGCTGCGCTTCGAACCGCCGTCCCCCGTCCAGGCCCGCTACGTCACGGCGGACGTCGAGCACCACGAGCAGGTCGTCCCCGAGGGCAGCGTCCTGCTGCTGCTCAACGCCTCGGGGAACCGCGACGAGCGCAAGTTCCCCGACGCCGACCGGTTCGACGTCCGCCGCAAGATCGACCACCACCTGTCGTTCGGCTACGGCATCCACTTCTGCTTGGGGGCCGCGTTGGCCCGGCTCGAGGGTCGGGTGGCACTCGACGAGGTGCTCCAGCGGTTCCCGGAGTGGGAGATCGACACCGACAACGCCGTCCAGGCCCGGACCTCCACCGTGCGCGGCTGGGAGAAGCTGCCCGTCGTCACGCCCTGACCCGCGACAACGCCGCCAGGTCCGCCGTGACGTCGCGTCACCTACAGGGCGGCCCTGGGGGCGGAGATCGCGGTGGATCCATGACGGGGCCCGGCGCGATGGCAACTATATATTGTGTGCAGTCGCGGGGGAGGCCGACGTCGACTACGGCGCGGCGAACAGACCGCGGGCCTTGAACACCTTGACGACGAGATCGCCTTGGCGTTTGAGCATGGCCTGGTACTCCGCAACCGCCTTGGCGACGTCGCCCTTGCGGAGCGCCCGCACGATGGCCGAGCTGCCGCGTCTCTCGACGCCGATGCTGCCCGGGATCTCCTCGAAGAAGTTGCCGCTGACCAGCCCGCTGGTCGACCGCAGCATGACCTTGATGCGGGGGGACCGGCTGGCCTCGACGATCGTGCTGTGGAACCTGAACGTCAGGTCGGCGAACGTGTCGGGGTCGCTGGCCGCCGCCCGCAGCGCCCGCTCGATCTCCGTGAGCTCGTCGACGAGGGGCTCGCCGGCTCGTGCCATCGCTCGTCGGGTGGCGAAGCCGTAGACGAGGCCCAGGAGCTCGTAGCTGTCGCGCACGGCGTCTGCGTCGAGCGCGTTCACGAAGGCGCCCCGGTTGAGCTCTATGGTCACCCAGCCCTCTCGCTCGAGGGCGATGAGACCTTCTCGCACGGGGATGCGGCTGACGGACAGGGCCTCGGCGACGGCGTCCTGGGGGACGCGATCGCCCGGACGCAGCACGCCCTCGAAGATCAGCTGCCGGATGTACTCCGACACCTGGCTGCCGCTGCTCCGCCGCGTGGGAACGTCGCGGGGAGCGGGGAGCGAGGCGGTCGGCAGGTCGTTCGTCGGCACGGCCATCACCGCCAGGCTACGGCCATCCCACCTGGCGAACATGCATATCTGATGCGTTCGTCACCGCGCGGGCGCTGGTCGGCGCGGAGCTCATCCGGACAGGGCGTCGATCGCGGTGCGCAGGTAGGGCCAGGCCAGCGTCGGGGGCAGTCCGCCGCACAGCGGGTCGAGCACGGCGACCTGGCCGGTGTCGACCATCATCCGGAGCTCGCCGGGCGTCACGATGCGGTACGAGCCCTTCTCCGCCCGGAGGTCCTCGACGGTCCGCGCCGTCGACAGGCTGGCGATCCCGCCAGCGCGCCGGGTGCTGTTCCACTCGCCGTAGGCGAGCGCGTCGCGCAGCATGTAAGGACCGACCTCGGCCCAGGCCCGATCCACGTCCTCGGCGACGAACAACGAAGTCGGTGCGCCCGGGGTGGTCATGAGGCAGCCGACCGGCGCGACCTGGCAGCGGGCCGCCTCTTCGGCATAGGCCGCCTCGAGCTCGGGGCGGCTGCCCTCCGCCACCAGGAGCATGCCGAGGCGCGGCGGCGCGCCGGGCTGCTGCCAGGGAGTGCCCCCCGTACGACAGCGCCGGACCGCCCGGGCTGTGGGGCTTCGGGGTCACCCGCATGCGCCCGCGGCGGGGGTGATCGAACTCTTCGCCGGTCCACGCCGCCCGCAGGATGCCGATGGACTCCTCCATCGTTGCCGCCAGTGACGTGGTGTCGACCCCGAACATGGCCCGCTCCTCGGGCCGGTAGCCGAGGCCGATCACGTACGACACGCGCCCGCGGCTCACGATGTCGAGCACCGCCATGTCCTCGGCCAGCTTCACCGGGTCGTAGTGCAGCAGGAGGAGCGCCATGCACATGATCGGCACCTGCTCGGTGGCGGCGGCCAGTGCCGAGGCCAGGACGAGGGGCGAGGGGAGGTAGCCGTCGGCGCTGGCGTGGTGCTGCGGGATGCTGACGCCCGCGCACCCGCGGGCGTCGCAGTACGCCGCCATCTCCCGGGCGGCGTCGTAGTAGTCGGCAGCCGAGGTCGCGCCCTCGGGGTCGAGGCGCATGGCCAGCCTGATCAGGTACATCACTGCCCCCTCATGACGCAGCGGGCCGTGGCGGCCCGTGGCGCAGCCAGAATGTATATCATCTGAAAACCGCTGGGCCCGATGCCCACTCGAGAGGAGCAGGCGCCGATGACCGAGGGCCCCCCGAGCCCAGCGCGAACCCGTTCAGCCAGGCGGGCCGCAGCGCGGTCGTGACCGGGGCGGCCCGTGGCATCGGCCCTCCGCCTCCTCCAGGCCGGGGTCTCGGTCGAGTTGCACCAGTTCGCCGGGACGTTCCACGGCTCGACGATCCTGCCCTCGGCCGTCTTCCGTCGCCAGCAGGCCGAGCTGGTCGACGCCCTGCGGCGCGGCCTCGGGCTCTGAGCCCCCGGCCGGGCCTCATCGCCGGTGTGCGGCCACCCCTCCGAGACTGCAGCCCGGAGCACGTGGATCCAATGGCGGCTCTGGTCGAACACGGGATGCTCCTGGAGTCCCCCCGTGGGCCGCTGCCGAGCGTCGCCGAGATGGTCGCTGGCGAACCGCCTGGGCGAGGCTGGGGCTCGCCCACGTCCGGGATCACGATCGACTCGAGGTGGTCGAGGTCGATCTCGAGGACGGTGGGCCGTCGACGGTGCGACACTGTGCGATGGCCGCGCATCAGATCAAGTATGAGGGCCCGTCTTCGCTGGCCGTACGTGCGGCCACGATGCTCGCTGACGCCGATGGCGTCGAACTGGTCTCCTCGCAGCCGCCAGAGCGCCGCGACAAGGGTGCCGACAAGGTCGTCTTGGCGTTCACCGTCGAAGCAACGGCGAAAGCAGTCATGGCCGCGGTAAGGCTCGTCGGAGAGAGCTTGCCGCCCACCGCGACGATGACCATCGAGCAGGCATCGAACAACGGGCCCTGACCGACGTCGCCCTGGCGGCCTGTCCTTCGGGTGCGCGACCACCGCGGCGTGATCGTCAGCTGTACCGAGTCCGGCGTCACGTTGTGTGTGGGCTTCACGGAACGTGGCACTGGGTAGCCCCCGGGGTTCCCGGCCGGTTCCTCGAATCGGCCGTGCCATATGGCACGCGCCGTCGCCCGGGGCGAGATCGATCCGCTGCCCAACCCGACGCTGGCCGCCGAGATGCTGATTCGGCGTGCTCCACTTCCGCACCACGGTCACAGGCGAGCCCATCGACCTACCGCTGGTCGACGATCTGGTGCCATTGGCGATGCGGATGGTCGGCGCCCAGTCAACGCAACGGCCGAGCCGGCCGACGCGCCGCGGCAGCTCACGAGGTCGGCCCTAGCCCCAATGCCGTTCAGTTAAGTCGCATCGCTGCAATTTGGGCACCCGTTTCGGTGGCCCAGTGGCGGTCCCTACGCAGTGTGCTCAGTGCAGAAGGCTCGTGGGCGACGACCGCCGTCTCCGAGCCGGCGTTGGGGGGCGCACGCATGCCTGACGCGGAGGGTCGTTCTGGGACACCCGCGCGACTCCAACCCGGATGCCGGGACATGCCGGCGGGCCGCAGGCTTGTCGCCATGTCTTCACTCGCTGCGAGATCATGGAGGTCTGGTCAGCCGGCTTGCTGGCCGGCGACGGGGAGTGGCTCGGCGTGGTGCCGCGGGTGTGAGCGATCTTCGTTGAGGATCGGCTCGGCCGAATACTGCGCGATGTAGACGCGACGGGGGTGGTCGGTGGTGTTGGGGCCGGCGCGGTGGAGGAGGGTGCTCGAGAAGGCGACGATGCTTCCGGCGGGCACGATGACCGGGTCGCCCGGGTCGTCGCCGAAGTAGCCGATCAGGTCGTTGGTCTCCTCGTCGCGACGATGCTCGACGACGTTGCGGGTACCGGCGCGCGGGTAGGGCAGCAGGTAGACGGTGCCGTTGGCTTCGGTGACGTCGTCGAGCGGGATCCAGCACGTGAGATACGGCGGATGCGGGTAGGGGATAAAGCCCGAATCCTGGTGCCACCCGAACGTCATTCCGCGCTCGGCCGCTTTGACGACGTACTGCTCGTTGAAGAGGTAGGCGGTGTCACCCAGCGCCGCGCGCGCGGCGTGCGCCATGAGGTCCGAGAACAGGAACCGCTTGACCGCTGGGCTCTTGTCGTACGCATGGACGAAGTAGCGGCGGCCGCGGTGGCAGAGATCCAGCTTGTCGACACCGAGACGGGTCATCTGCTCGTCGCGCTCGTCGACGAAGCGCTGGCACTCACCGCGCAGGGTCTCGAGATCGGTCGGGGGCAGAGCGTGTTCGACGACGAAGTAGCCCTCGTCGCGAAAGCGGCGTGCGTGCGCCGTGGTGATGCGCGGAACCGAGACGGCCATGCTGTTCCTCTCTCCTCGCGGGTGATCACAGAATCTGCGGTGCTGACGCCGATGTCCTCTCAGCAGCCCGCGGGTTCCTATCGTTTCTTGCGATGGTCGAGGATCTGGGCCTCCGGGCTGGCATCGATGGACGGGTGGTTCGGCACGCGTCCGGCGACCTGTGCCCCCGCGCCCACCGCCATGCCGAGTTGGAGGTCAACCTGGTCGTGCGGGGCAGGGCCTCCTATCTGTTGGGCGAGCGTCGTTACGAACTCACGGCCGGCACCCTGACCTGGCTCTTTGCCGGCCAGGAGCACGTACTCGTCGACGAGTCCACCGACCATGTGCTGTGGTGGGCGGTCTTCCGGCCCGGCCTCGTGGCTCGGGTCGCGACCGCCCCGCACGCCCGAGCCCTACTGCAGAGCGATCCGATCGGTCGGTACTCGCGCCGCCTGGACCCGCACCGGCTCGAGCGCCTGGGTGCCCTCTTCCGTGAGCTGCGCGAGGCCGAGGCGGTCGACGACACCCTTTTCAACGTCGGGCTGTCCTACCTGCTGCTCGGGGCCTGGCAGGCGTTTCTCGACAGCGGCGACATCGTCGGGGGCGTGGATGTTCATCCCGCGGTCGACAGGGTCGCTCGCCTCCTGCACGCCGACGCCGACGCCGACAGCCTCGCCGACCTGGCGCGGACTGTGGGGCTGAGCGCCTCGCACCTGAGCCGGCTGTTCACCACCCAGATGGGCCTCTCGATCAGCCGATTTCGCAACCAGCAGCGACTCCAACGCTTCGTGCGTCTCTACGGCAATGGTCGGCGCACCACCGCGCTTGCCGCGGCCCACCAGGCCGGGTTCGGCAGCTACGCGCAGTTCTATCGAGTGTTCCGCCATGAAACCGGCCGCAACCCCTCCGCATTGCGCACCGCTGCCACCGACGAAACCTGAGCACACACCACAACAGCTGGCCCCGTCGCACAACGACCGTTCAGGAGCCCCGCCGAGGAGGTGACCTGTCTTCGAGCGACCGACCTCGTGACAGTCGATGAACGTCCCATACGCGGCTGTCACGTCATTCCACATGCGGCCCCCGGGTATGGCAGAAGTGCCGGTTGGCCACGGTTCCGGCGACGGTGTCGGTACCGGCCATCAGCACGCTGCGTCGCGAGATTCCCGTGAGCGGGCGGTGTCAGCTGGCGGCCACCGGGCAGCTCTGGTGTCCGCCCCCACCCCCAGGGAACACCGAGGTCACGGGACCCCGCCATGGCTGGAAAGCGCTAACTGAACGGCATTGGCCCTAGCCCACACGTTCGGTAGGTCGGTTGCGCTGAGCGGTCTGCGTCCGTGACTCGAGAACCGGCCCCGATAGGTAGGTGTGACGACTGTCCGGGTGGGTAACGCGTAGGCATGGAAGCAGACCTTTCGATTCCGGTCGGGGGAGTGACCGCCGACCACCTCAGGGGTCTGGCGGAGCGCCCGGGACCGGTGCTGACCGTGTCGATGCGCTTCGATCCCAGCCAACCCGACGCGGAGCACAGCGCCCAGGTGGCCTGGGGTGCGGTCCGGACCCAGGCCGAGGCCTCGGGGGTGCCGGCGGAGCCCCTCGACGCGCTGGATCCGCTGGTCAGCGACGTGGGGCGTACCGAGCAACAGCTCGTTGCGGTCGCCGACGGCAGCGGTCCCGTCTTCGGCGGTGTGGCCGACGCGCCGACGGGCGTGCGCTGGCAAGCGGCCCCCTGGTTCGCGCCGGTGGTCGCGGTGCTCCAGGACGACATCGATCACGCGATCGTCACCGTGGACCGCACCGGTGCCGACCTTGTCGTGCACCGGGCGGGCCGCGACAGCTACCGGACGCTCACCACCGACGCGTACCCGATCCACAAGGCGCGCGGTGGGGGCTGGGCGCAGCGCCGGATGCAGGCTCGCGTGGAGGACTCATGGCGCGTCACCGCCGCCGAGGTGGCGGCCAGCATCATCGAGCTGGTCCGCGGCGGCCGCGCCAAGGGGGTCGATCTCGTCCTGCTGGGCGGCGACGAGCGCGAGGTCGCGCTGGTGCGGGAGCGCCTGCCCCGTGACGTGGCCGACGTGGTGGCCACGATCCCCGCCACCCGGGCGGCCGGCGCCGACGTCGAGCGAGAAGCGCATGAGGTCGATCGCGCCTTGGCCGATGCGGCGGCCCGGCGGACGGTGACGGCCCTCGGTTTGGTCCGCCAGCGTCTCGACGACGGCGACGCAGTGGAGGGGATCGACCCGGTGTTGGCCGCCCTTCGGGCCTCGCAGGTGGCACTGCTGCTGTTCGGCGACGGCGGTGAACCTGGCGCGTCGAGTGCCGGAGATGACAGGAATCGTGAGGTGGCCTACGTGCCGCGCCGCCCCGATCTGGTGGGTGCACCCGATCTCGCCAAAGAGATCGACGGCGTACCACCCCTCCGTTGCCCGGCGGTCGACGCCGCCGTGGCCGCCGCAGCATTGACCGGTGCGGACGTGCGGCTCGTCCCCGAGCACGTCGGCACGGGGCGGCTGCACGCCCTCTTGCGCTGGGAATCACCCCCGCCGTCCGGCCCCGGGCCGGGTGGGTAGCCGCTAGCGCTCGTAGTGGCCAAGCAGGGAGCCCTGCGCGAGCTCGTTGCCGTCCAGCGCTTCGAGCAGGTCGTCGGCCGACGCGTCGGACGCCAAGTCCAGCGACGCCGACGACGCGAACAACGTGAACACGTAGCGGTGCGGGCCGTCGCCGGGCGGCGGCGCCGGTCCGCCCCAACCTTCCTCCCCGAAGTCGTTGACACCACCGACAGCCCCCGGAGGCGACTCTCCCTCGTCGATGGCGGAGGTCGTGGGGTCGATGCCGGCCAGCACCCAGTGCGTGAACAGCCCGCTGGGGGCGTCAGGGTCCTGGCAAAGCAGGGCCAGCTCCTCCGTTTCGAGCGGGACATCGGTCCATTCGAGGGGCGGCGACAGGTTCTCGTCGTCGTGGGCGAAGCGAGCCGGCAGCATGTCGCCGTCGTCGAACGCGATGCTGGTCAGCTCGATCCGTTCGAGCGGTCCGCCGGCCTCACCCGGCAACAGGTCGGCGCCGGAGCCGGCCGTGCCCTGACCTCGGTGCTCCGCCAACCGCTCCCGGTCCTCAGGATCAACCGGAGTCTGCTGGTCACGATCCTTGGGCATGCGGCGCGACTACCCCGCCGGCAATCGCCGGAAACCCACCTGCAGCGCCGCGATGTGCCATCGTGCCGCCGCGGGGAAGGTGACCGTGCCGGTCTTCCTCGCGTTCGGCGAAGTGGACGTGGCCACGGCGCCCCACACCGAGGTGGCGGCGTACCCGAACAGCGACGACGTGCGCCTGCTGGTTCTGCGCGGGGCTGCGCACTGCAGGTGGCGCAACGCCGCTCGACCGACAGCAACGCGGCTGACGCGGACCGTTACGCGCTGCTGCTGTCGACGGTCACCTGGCCGTCGAACTCGGCGCGGGCACCGGCGATCTCGTCGCGGTGCTCCCGCGTCCATGCCACGAGGGGCGCGATCGTGTCGAGCAGCGTCGCCCCCAGAGGGGTGAGGTCGTAGTCGACCTGCGGCGGAACCACCGCGTGGACGGTGCGGTGCACCAGACCGTCGCGCTCGAGCCGGCGCAAGGTCAGCGTCAACATCCGTTGGCTGATCCCGTCGATCTCGCGACGTAGCTGGCTGAAGCGCTGGGTGCCCTCCCCGAGCAGCTCCACAACGAGCAACGACCACTTGTCGCCCAGCCTGTCCAACAGGTCACGGATCTCACAGCTCTGGGTCAGCTCGACGCGCGTCGGCTGGTGACCGGTTCCCTGCGTGTGCCTCGGTGACCGAGAAGTGCCCTCTTCCATCGCCTCCCACAGTGCCGGAGGATTGGACGGCTGACAAACAGGTACCGACCTACGGAGGAGAACTGACATGACCGCACCGGCGATCGGGGTGTTCCTGCCGACCATGAGTGCGCGCGGCGAGGCCGTCACCGACGTGGTCGCCGCCGCTCGGCGGATCGAGGACCTCGGCTTCGAGTCGGCCTGGGCCGTTGACCAGCTCATCGCCGGCACCGGTGTGCCGTTCGTCGACAGCACCGTCGCGCTCAGTGCGGCCGCGGGGGCGACGAGCCGCATCCGGCTCGCCTACGGCGTGATGATCCTGCCGTTGCGGCCGGTCGTTTGGGCCGCCAAGGAGGTCGCCTCGCTGCAGTACGTCTCCGGAGACCGGCTGCTGTTCGGTGTCGGTATCGGCGGTGACCGGCACAGCCGCTCGTGGGAGGCGATCGGGGTGCCCCGCCGCGAGCGCGGTCGGCGCACCGATGCCGCGCTGAGGGTGCTGCCCGACCTCATCGCCGGCAAGGCGGTCGACGTCGATGGCACGACCGTCCAGCTCGCCCCCGGCGTGACGGTCCCCCCGATCATCGTGGGCGGCATGGCCGACGCCGCACTCGCCCGAGCGGCGACCCACGCCGATGGCTGGTTCACGCTCCCGCTCCCGCCGGCGCAGCTCGCGCCGTCCGCCGAGCGGCTCGCCGAGCTGGCTGCCGATCTCGGGCGCCCCGTGCCGACGATCACGGGAAGCATGTCGGTGGCGATCGACGGCGACCCGGCCGTTCCCAACCGCGACGGACTGGTCCGCAAGCTCAGCGACCCCGACGGGGTCTACGGCATGCCCGCCGACGCGGTGCCCGACATCCTCGTCACCGGCGGGCCGGCCGCGGTGGCCGAACGCATCAGTGCGCTCCAGGCCATCGGCGCCACGCGGGTGGTCGTCACCCTCGCCGCCGGAGACTGGTCCCGACAGGCCGAGCTCCTCGCAGAAGCGACGGCATTGCTCACGTGAGCGACTTTGCATGATCATGCATCGCAATGCATACTTGTCCTCATGTCCAAGGTTCTCACGTCGCTGCCCACCGGCGAGCGCGTCGGCATCGCCTTCTCGGGCGGCCTCGACACCTCGGTCGCGGTCGCGTGGATGCGCGAGAAGGGTGCCGTCCCGTGCACGTACACCGCCGACATCGGCCAGTACGACGAGCCCGACATCGCCTCGGTACCCGGCCGCGCGAGCACGTACGGTGCCGAGATCGCGCGCCTGGTCGACTGCCGCGCCGCGCTGGTCGAGGAGGGCTTGGCCGCGCTCGCCTGCGGTGCGTTCCACATCCGCTCGGCCGGGCG
The DNA here is from genome assembly GCA_963735395.1 of uncultured Acidimicrobiales bacterium. GTDB lineage: Bacteria > Actinomycetota > Acidimicrobiia > Acidimicrobiales > VFJN01 > ZC4RG19. The sequence continues at coordinate 260,862 of CAVTKV010000012.1, forward strand.
CCCCTACTTCAACACCACGCCGCTCGGTCGTGCCGTCACGGGGACCCTGCTGGTCGGGGCAATGCTCGATGACGACGTACAGATCTGGGGCGACGGCTCGACGTTCAAGGGCAACGACATCGAACGGTTCTACCGGTACGGCCTGCTCGCCAACCCCCACCTGCGCATCTACAAGCCCTGGCTCGACGCGGACTTCGTGTCCGAGCTCGGCGGCCGCAAGGAGATGTCGGAGTGGCTGCTCGCCCATGACCTGCCCTACCGCGACAGCATCGAGAAGGCCTACTCGACCGACGCCAACATCTGGGGCGCCACCCATGAGGCCAAGACCCTGGAGCACCTCGACACCGGCATCGAGACCGTGGACCCGATCATGGGCGTGCGGTTCTGGGATCCCGCGGTCGAGATCGCTGCCGAGGACGTGACGATCGGCTTTGACCGGGGCCGCCCGGTGACGATCGACGGCAAGGAGTTCGCCGCCCCGGTCGACCTGGTGATGGCGGCGAACGCGATCGGTGGCCGGCACGGCATGGGCATGTCGGACCAGATCGAGAACCGGGTGATCGAGGCCAAGAGCCGAGGCATCTACGAGGCGCCTGGGATGGCGCTGCTGCACGCGGCGTACGAACGGCTGGTCAACGCGATCCACAACGAGGACACCCTGGCGAACTACCACAACGAGGGACGGCGGCTCGGCCGGCTGATGTACGAGGGCCGCTGGCTCGACCCGCAGGCGCTGATGTTGCGGGAGTCGCTGCAGCGCTGGGTCGGTACGGCGGTCATCGGCGAGGTGACGCTGCGGCTGCGGCGCGGTGAGGACTACTCGATCCTGGACACCACCGGCCCGGCCTTCAGCTACCACCCGGACAAGCTGTCGATGGAGCGCACCGAGGACTCGGCGTTCGGTCCGGTGGACCGGATCGGCCAGCTCACCATGCGCAACCTCGACATCGCCGACTCGCGCGCCAAGCTCGAGCAGTACGCCGGCCTCGGGGTGGTCGGCACCACCCATCCTGCGCTCCTCGGTGCCGCCCAAGCGGCCTCGACCGGACTGATCGGCGCGATGCCGTGGGGCGGCGCCGAGGCGATCGCCTCACGCGGCAAGCGCTCCGGCGACGACGAGATGCTCGACCGCGCCGCGATGGAGTCCGGCACCGACTGACCAGCTCGTTGAGCTGGGAGTCGTGGCCCGACGAGCAGGCCGCACGTACGTTTCCCGGACGGCTTGGCGGCTCGGCGGGTGGCGCATCAACCAGACCGACATGAGACCGATGAGTTTGGGCGGGGCCGGCGGTCTGTGTCCGCGTACAATCGATCCCAGGCGCAGTCCCGTCGCCTAACCCTCGATTTCCGGCGCTCACGCCGCCGGCTGAAGCGGGGGCAAAGGGAACCTCGAGTTCTCGGGACGCCGGTCATCCATGCCCTTTCCGGTGGGGCGCCGTGAGCGTGAGTCGCGGGGCACCCGCCTGCTGAAAGGAGCACCACATGACCAGGGACAAGTCCTTCAAGCGCCTCGTCCGAGCGCGCATGGAGAAGACGGGCGAGAGCTACACCGCAGCACGGGCGGCCTTTCTGGCGGCAGCCCAGGAGCCGACGGGGACGGAGCCGCCGATGCTCGCGACGTCCGACGCGGAGATCCGACGACGCACCGGACGCGGCTGGGAAGGCTGGTTTGACCTGCTCGACGAGTGGCATGCAGACGAGTTGGCGCACAAGGAGATCGCGCGCCGGGTGGCCGACGAGCTGGGGATCAAGCCGCTGGTCTGGGAGGTGCAGGCGGTCACCGTCAGCTACGAACGTGCGCGCGGACTTCGGGCCGTGGGTCAGCGCACCGACGGGTTTGCGATCACGGCGTCCAAGACCGTGGCCGTGCCGGTCGACGGGCTCTTCGAGGCGTTCGTCAACGGATCGCAGCGTGAGAGGTGGCTGCCCGACGGCCAGCTGTCCGAGCGCACGGCCACCCGGCCGAGGTCGGTCCGATTCGACTGGGCGGACGGCGCGACACGTGTCAACGTCGTGCTCGACGCGAAGGGCGCTGCGAAGAGCACCGCAACGATCGAGCACGCCCGGCTCGCCGACGCCGGCGAGGCCGACCGCATGAAGGCGTACTGGCGGGAGCGCCTGACATCGCTCAAGGCGCAGCTCGAGACGGGTGAGACCGATGCCTGACGTCAACCTCCTCGCCGTCCTCGTGGCGACGGTCGCCGCCTTCGTCCTGAGCTCGGCCTACTACATCGCACTGGGCGACCAGCTGGCCACGGTCAGCGAGGCGGCCGCCACCGGCGAACAGCCACCGCCGTCGACGATCGCCGCCGAGCTGCTTCGCAGCCTCGTCGTGGTCGCCGTGGTTGCCGGGTTGGCTTCGCAGACCGGGACCGACGAGTGGACGGGTGGCGCGCTGCTCGGGCTCGCGTTGTGGGTCGGGTTCCCGCTGGTGCTGTGGGCCGGCGCCCTGCTCCACGAGCGCACACCGTGGAAGCTCGCCGCCGTCCACGCCGGCGACTGGCTGATCAAGCTGCTGGTCGTCACCGTCATCGTGAGCGTCTGGCAGTAACCCGCACCGGCCACCGGCGCTCGCCGCCCACGTCCCGACCAGGAGACGGGGCGCGGGCGCCGGTGGCCCTGGTTCACCCGAGGAGAGGGCGTCGTCGACGCCGGTCCTCGCTACGCCACGAAGTTGCGCACCTGCGTGAACACGTTTGCGTTGCTGAGGAGTGCGCTGTGGCCGAGACAGCCCACCCCGGTGTTGGTGGCTCCCGACAGCACCGTGGAGCTGTCCGGGTTGATCACCTCGTCGCACGACGACCAGAACGTGCCGTAGCGCACGCTGCCCGGCGTCTCGTCAACGGCGTTGAGGTTGTTGAGGAACGACGACCCCGGGATCATGTCCCGGCACCCGGCCGAGAACAGGTAGCAGAGGTACGCGGTGCTGGTGCCGTGGTTGGGTCCGCCCAGCGACACCCATTCGTCGACGACGCTGGTCCCACCCAGGTTCTTCAGGTAGTAGCGGCTGCTGAGGCCGCCCATCGAGTGGGTGACGATGTCGACCGTGGCCGCGCCCGTGCGTGACCGCAGCGTCGCAACGGCATCACGGACCTGGTTGGCGATCGTCGCGTTGGACTGGTTGCTGTTGTAGGTGATCGCCAGCATCCGGTCGCGCGGGTACCCCGCCGCCACGAACCGATCGATCATCGTGTTCCAGGTCGACGCGCTGCTGTTCCAGCCGTGCACGAACACGATCGGGTCGGGGGCAGCCTGCGCCGACGCCGGCGTGCTCGAGCCGGCCAGGCTGGCGAGGACGAGGGCCGAGGCGACAAGGGTGGATGCGAGATGCTTGGTCCCTCGCGCCGCAAGACGGTTCATCACAATGCCTTCTCCTTGTTGAGGCATCTGACCGAACCCCGTCGCGTGCAGTCCGACGGTCACCAATCATCAATTGTGCGACAAGGCACACGTAACGTAAGCGTAAATGCCCACGCGCAGCGTCGATTGTCACGCGATCGGTGCATAGGTCGCCGAGCGATGAGATCGGGCGGCGGGTCGGGTCGTACGTTGCGGACTCTCACACCCCAGGAGGTCACCGTGGGCAAGGTCATCGTCAGCCTCACCATGTCGTTGGACGGCTTCATCGCCGGTCCCGACGACGGTCCCGATCAACCGCTGGGCGTGGGCGGCGGTCGCCTCTTCGCCTGGATGAACGCGGGGCCGGAGTCGAACCGCGTGAACGAGCACATGGCGCCGCCTGATGCGAGCATGCCCGTCGTCGACGCGTGGCTGGCCGAATGCGGGGCGATCGTCAGCGGTCGCCGCACGTTCGACATCGCCGGTGGCTGGAAGGACGGCCATCCGATCGACGTGCCGATCTTCGTCATCACCCACGAACCGCCGACGCATGGCGAGTGGAGCCCGAGGACCACGTTCGTGACCGACGGGCTCGAGCGCGCCGTGGAGCTCGCCCAGGAGGCAGCCGGTGACTTGGCGGTGTCGGTGTGCGCGGCCAACCCGGTCCAACAGCTCCTGGGGGCAGGCAAGCTGGACGAGATCGAGGTCAGCGTCGTGCCCTACCTGCTCGGAGGCGGAGTCCGACTGTTCGACGACCTAGGCCCTGATCCGATCGAACTGGAGCAGACCAGCGTGATCGAGTCCACCGGCGTTACCCACCTCCGCTACCGGGTCCTTCACACCTGACCATGCAGGTCGCCGGGGAGCATGAGCGGCCCGTGCCCCGGCAGACCGAGCTGTGTCGCAAGGTCGGAGAACGTTCCCCAGGCCTCGAACCGGACCTGGGCGCTGGCCGCGGCCGGGTCCTCGCTCGATTGGGCACGGCGCACGCGCGCCACCAGCGGGACCCGGGGGTAGACACGCACCTCGGGCTCGGTGGACGGCGGTAGACCGGCCCGGTCGGCTGCCAGCGCCGTCGCTGTGCCGAGGCCGCCGAGCTCGTCGACGAGCCCGCGTTCCTTCGCGTCGGCACCGGTCCAGACCCGGCCGCGGGCGACCTCTCGAACGTGATCCGCGGGCAGGCGCCGGCCCTCCGCGACCTTGGCGGTGAAGTCGGCGTAGATCCGGTCGAGCCAGGCGTTCAGTCGCTGCCACTCGTCGTCGGTGAACTCCTGGAGCGGCGAGAACATCAGGGCGTGCTCAGCACCCGCGACGCCCTCGTGACCGATGCCGAGCCGGTCGACCAGTCGGTCGACCACCTGCTTCCCGGCCACGACCCCGATCGACCCCGTGATCGTCCCTGGCTCGGCGACGATGACGTCGGCCCCCATGGCCACGAAGTACCCGCCGGAGGCGGCCACGTCGCCCATGGACGCGACGACTGGTTTGCCCGCCTGCCGGGCGAGTGCCACCTGGTGCCAGATGGCGTCTGACGCGACGTACGACCCGCCGGGGCTGGTCACGCGGAGGACGATCGCCTTCACGTCCCGCGCCTCGGTCGCCGCGCGAAGCGCGGCGCAGACAGTGTTCGAACCGGCGCTCCCCCCGGAGAGCGGCTGCCGTCCGCTCCTTCCCAGGTGGATGGGACCGGTCACGTCGACGAGGGCCACGGCGTCGCGCTGCGGCTGCGTGACCCGCCTCGACAGCTCGGTCAGCTTCGATCGGCCGTAGCGGCCGACGTACTGCAGAACGGCGTCGCCCGCGCCCGCCTGCTCCCTGACCGCGGCGTACACCTCGTCGCGGTACCCGAGACGATCGACCAGCCGGGCCTCGAGGGCCTCGGCGGCGAAGAGTGGCGCCCGGTCGACGAGGGCGCGCACCTCGCCGGCATCGAGGTCCCGCCCGGCGGCGATGCCGGCCACCAGTTGCTCCATCATCGACTGCACGAGGCGCTCGACTGCCTCGCGGTGGGCGGGCGTGAACCCGCGCTCGGTGAACAGGTTGGCGGCGTTCTTGTACTCGTGACGCTGAGCGATCTGGGGGGTGATGCCGGCCTTGTCGAGTGCGCCCCGGAGAAACGGCACCTGGGCGCCAACCCCCGTGAGGCACACGTCGCCTGACGGTTGGAGCCAGATCTGGTCGAAGCCCGTCGCCAGGTAATAGGGCACGCTGCCGTGACCGAACTCGCCGAATGTCTCCGCCCAGGCGACCGTGACCTTGCCGTGGTTCCGCACCTCCCGGACCGCGTCTCGCAGCTCCTGAGCACGCCCCAACCCGAGGCGGGACCGCGACCCGCCGACCTTGACCAGCAGCGCGCGGACCCGGGGGTCGCGCGTCGCACGGTGCAGGCCCTCCATGATCACCCGGAGCGGCGTCCTCCGCCGGGCCAGCAGCGCGCTCACCGGATCGTGCGGGACACCCTCGACGAGCGGCTCGGTGAGATCGAGCTCGAGGACGAGGTCTGCGGTCCGGTGACGCCTCACCTCCTCGACCTGGCTGACGACGGTGTCGGTCGCATGCCTGGCTCGGTCCAGCATGACCGCGAGGTTACGAGCCGTCGCGGCGTTGTCCCCAGGGTCGAGCTCGAAGGTCGATGCACCACGCGCGCGCGTGAGGAACCGGTTGCCGCGATGGGCGGACAATTCCCGGGAGCGGATCGAGGTGATGCGAGGGCAGTTCGAGGCGGTTCAGCCAGCGTTCAGCGGTGTTCAGCCGTCGGTCAGAGCCGGATCGCGACACTGCATACGACAGCTGCTGCTACCCGCGGCCGACGACACAAGAGACCCAGCGGGCGTGCGGGACGCTGCGCACACCAGACCAGGAGACCAGACCATGCAGCTCGTGTCGGCCCGGCGATCCAGGGAAGCGCCCACGGTCGACAACGAGCCGGCCTGCACACCGTCCGAGCTGCACCGGTCGCCGCCGATGACGCTGCGCCGACTCCGGGAGCGGCTGCCCTGGCTGTTGCCGGGCGCCGTGGCTCTCGTCGTCCTGTTGGGCGTGGCCGCCGCCGTCGATGGAGCCCGGTTGCTGGTCTGGGATGCGCCCATCACCGACGCGGTCGTCCGCCTGCGATCCCCGGGCATGAACCGAGTCGCACTGTGGGTCTCCCGCCTGGGATCCACCCCCGTGGTCCTCGCCGCCGGCGCCGCTGGCGTGGTCCTCGCCGCACGTCGCTGCCGCTGGGTCGCGCTCGTCATGCTCGTCACGGTCGCGGCCCGCCCACCGGTCGAATGGCTCCTCAAGGAGATCGTGCAGCGCCCCCGACCCTCGGGCGCCCGGCTGGTCGCCGGTACGGGCTTCGCCTATCCCAGCGGTCACGTCCTGGCGGCCGCGGCTACATGGGGCTTCGTACCGGTGATCGCCGGCCTGTACCTGAAGCGCCGATGGCTCTGGTGGGCACTCACGGCGCTGACGTGGACCGTCATCGGGGCGATCGCGTGGAGCCGGGTGTGGCTGGGTGTGCACTGGACCTCCGACGTCATCGCCGGCCTCGCCCTCGCCTTCATCGCACTGTCCCTGGCGGAGACCGCGCTCAACCATCACCTGGAGTTGCCCCGCTCACGTGGCCACCCCAACGCCACGGGCTCTCGCCCGCGAGTCGTCGGTCAGGGCGCGGCGAGCGTCGGGTAGAGCGCGGAGGCCTCATGCACCAGCATCAGCGTGGCGCAGCCCGTCCAGGATCAGCTGCGCGAACCGCCGCACCAGCTCGCGGGTCGAGATCTCGGCGCCACCTTTCGCCTTGTTGAGGAGGGCGATCTTGGGTTCGAGCGTCACCAGCCCCTGCATGGCCGACCAGCACAGCCAGGTGGCGTGGTCGAGCTCGGCGTCGAGGCCTTCATCCGTGATGAGGGCTCGGACCGTGTCCTCCAGCACGCCGTAGGCGGCACGTCCCGCGGCCACGAGGTCTGGGTCCGCCGTGTCCACGACGTCGACCCGGAACATGAGCTCGCAGTGCGCAGGGTGTGACTTGGCCAGCTCCACGTAGGCCTCGCCGATCGCCATGAGCCGCTCCACCGGGTCGTCCTGGCCCTTCGCCGCGGCCAGGGCCGAGTCATGGAGAGCCTCGAACCCCTCGCAGGCCAACGAGGTCAGAAGGCCGCGCACGTCGCCGAAGTGGTGCGCCGGGGCGTTGTGCGACACGCCGGCACGTCGGGCCACCTCGCGCAGGCTGAACGCACCGAGGCCCCGCTCGTCGATGACGCTCACCGCCGCGCGCCGGAGCGCGTTGGGCAGGTCGCCGTGGTGGTAGCGGTCGGTGGCGTCGTCACGGCACCATGCTATCTCGGATCTTGACGTTGTCCAGTTGCATCTTTATAGTGACAACTTGTCAGTGCCCAGTTCCTGAGGTGCCAAATTTCCGTCGGTGCCCGAGCTCAACGAGGACGTGCCTGCTGTGACCTCCCCCGACCTCTCACCGGTGAGCGCGCCGCCAGCGCCTACGCCTCACCCCACCGTCGCCGACGCGGTCCATGCCCGCCGCTGGGCCATCCTCGCGGTGGTGTGCCTCGCGGTGTTCGTCACCGTGCTCGACGGCACCATCGTCAACGTCGCGCTCCCGTCCCTGGCCGTGCGAGCTCGGCGCCTCGACCCGACAGCTCCAGTGGATCGTCGACGCGTACCTGCTGGTCTTCACCGGCCTCCTGCTCGCGGCGGGCGGGCTCGGCGACCGTTACGGGCGCAAGAGGATCCTGATCGCCGGGCTGGTCACGTTCGGCGCGACCTCGGCGTTCGCCGGCTCGGTCGGCGTCGCCGGAGACGCTCATCCTCGGCCGGGCGCTGATGGGCGTCGGGGCGGCGCTGATCTTCCCGGCGACGCTCGCGATCCTCACGAACGTCTTCCGCGACCCGAGGGAGCGGGCCGCCGCCATCGGCGTGTGGAGCGCGGTGAGCGGCATGGCTGTCGCGGCCGGGCCGATCACCGGCGGCTGGTTGCTCGAGAACTTCTGGTGGGGCTCGGTGTTCTACATCAACGTGCCGGTCACGGCTGTGGTCGCACTCGCCGCCTGGCGGATGGTCCCGGAGTCCCGGGACGCCGCGGCGCCGCGCCTCGACCGGGTCGGGGGTGGCGCTGTCCATCGCCGCCATCACCGCGTTGGTGCTCACGATCATCGAGGCACCCGAGTGGGGCTGGCTGTCGGCCCGCACGATCGTCGGCTTCGGCGCTGCCGCCGTCGCTACTCGCCGTCTTCGTCCGCTGGGAGCTGCGGGTGCACCACCCGATGCTGCCGGTGAGCATCTTCCGCAACCTGCGGTTCTCCGCGGCCAGCGTGGCGATCACCTCTGCCTTCTTCGCCCTGTTCGGCTTCATCTTCCTGATCACGCAGTACTTCCAGCTGGTCCGGGGCTACGGCCCACTCGAAGCGGGCGTGCGCACCCTGCCGGTCGCCATCTCGATCGCCGCTGGCCTCGGTGCTGGCGCCCCGCATCGTCAACCGGGTGGGCACGACCAGCGTCGTGCGTGCGGGTCTGGCCCTGCTGTCGGCGTCGTTCGTGTGGATCGCCCTCTCCATCAGCGTCGACCTCGCCTACCTGCAGATCGTCGGGCAGATGGTCCTCCTCGGTGCCGGGCTCGGCCTCACGACCGCCCCGGCGACGGAATCGATCATGGGATCGCTGTCCGCCGACAAGGCCGGCATCGGCTCGGCCGTCAACGACACCACCCGCGAGCTCGGCGGCACCCTCGGCGTCGCCATCATCGGCAGCGTGTTCAGCTCCGTCTACATCGGTGCCCTCGACCGAGCCGAGGGCGTGTTCGCCCAGCTCCCACCCGAGACGCAGGAGCTGACCAAGGACTCGGTCGGCTCGGCTCGGACGGTCGCCGACGCCCTCGGCCCCCAGGCCCAGCCGTACCTCGACCAGGTCAGCGACGCGTTCCTGTCGGGCCTCAGCGTCGGCTGCCTCGTCGCGGCAGGCGTGGCCGCCGCCGGCGCCGTGTTCGCCAGTCGCTTCCTCCCGGCCCGCGCCACCACCCCGTGACCGGGTGGCCGTCGAGCCGTCCGGCAGCTCCCTCAGTGTGGCAGCGGGGGAGCAGAGCGCCGTCGCCCGGTCACCGGACTTATCGGTCGGGGCGGATCGCCGCGGCGGCGACGACGAACCGCTCACCCAGCTCGGGGTCGTCGGGCACGTCGAGCACAGCGGCCAGTGCCGCGGCCCAGCCGTGGCAGAAGAGTTGCCAGCCGTCATGGACGAGAAGGTCACGGTCGATGGCCTGTCCCTGCGCGTGGCGGAGGAAGCTCAGCTGACCTCGGTAGTTCAGCTCCCACACGACGGCTCGACGCGGGAACGACGTCTCAGGGCTCAGGGGCGACCCCGGTCGGTCCTTCCCCATTCCCGTCGCGTTGACGATGAGCGAGCCGGGTGGCGCGACCTCGACCAGGTGGTCCCACGGCCCGGGCCCGAGGTGTCGCTCCACTCGGTCGCCGACCACGGCCGCCAGGTGGTCGAGGGCTGCCTGGCGCGTGTCGGTGTACGCGATCCGGACGTCGGGCCGGGTGGTCGACACGTGCCTGGCCAGGGCGACGGCGGTGCCCCCAGCTCCGAGGCAGAGAACGTTGCCGGCGTCTGCGGGCCAGATGCGGTCGACCACGCGACCGACCGACACAGGATCGCGTGCGAACCCGACGAGGCCGGCCGATGAGCGGCGAAGGGCGTTGACCTCGCCACACGAGTCCGCGACCTCGTCGATCCCGGCCAACAGGTGACGTGCTGCGCCGAGGAGCGCGACCTTGTGAGTGGTGACGACAGCGCCGGCAGCCGTGTCGTCGCGGGCCAGGTCGGCGACGAGACGGCGATAGTCGTCCCGAGCTGCGTCCACAGGCAGGTCGCGACCCTCGATCACCACGTCGACACCGAGGAGCGGGCCCCAGAACGCGACGGCGTCGTGGACCAGCGACGACGCCGTGGACACGCCGACGAACCAGACGGTGGGCACGGGGGCAGTGTGCCGCCTGAGCCTCGCGGGCGGCACACATCGCCGTTCGCGTCGCCGCCCACGCGGGCGCCTCAGCGTCGCGGATGTACCCGGTCGCGGTTGAGCGGTGCTCGGGGCGGGAAGCCTTCTCCCATGACTGTGGCCGGGAAGACCACGGTGGCCGGCACGTGCCTTGGCTGTGGCGAGCTCGTCGCGGCGGACGCGGGCTTCTGCCCGGCGTGTGGCACCCGTCAGGTTCCGGACCGTCCCATGCCCGTCACGGTGATGCAGGACGAGACAGAGCGCCTGGGGCGCTCGGCGACCGCGTGGCTCGTGGCCGCACTCGTCGCGGGGGCGGTGCTCCTCCTGGCGGTGGGGATGTTGGTGGGCCGGCTGGCCGCAACGCTGACGGGTGACGGCGGCGACGACGACGGCGGTGACGCCGCCGCCACGATGGACGCGCACGCGCCCATCGCCGAGGCGTGGCTCGAGAAGCACCGCCACGTGGCTGACGAGGCGAGCGGCGACGACCCGAACGGCCTGGCGACCGCGGCCGCGGACGCGCGCATCTGGATCGATGTCAACCGCGAGGACCTCGGCGACGTGGCCGCAAGCGCCGAGGGCGGCTCTGCGCCGCTCTACCAGGAGCTGGTCGGGATCTTCGACGAACGGTCGGCTGTGCTCGCCGACATCGAGGCGGCCGCGACGGCCGGCGGTGTCGGCGCCGGCGCCGCAGGTGACGAGATGGCGGCGCTGGCGGACCTCGACCGGCGGGCGGACGTGACGACCTGCGAGATCGCGGACGTGATGCGTGCCGAGGGCGACGACCCCGACGACCACATCACCCCCGAGATGGACGTCGCCTGCTGACGCGCCGCCCGTTTGCCCGTCAGAACCCGGGGTAGCTGCTGGCACGGTTGAGGTGAGGAGGACCAATGCGCCTGATACATCGGCACGACGACGACACAGGCCGGCAGGACCGGCCGGACGACGCCCACGCCGACGACCCCGACGTTCGCCGCGAGGAGCGCGAGCCAGGGCTGGACCAGGACGACCGTCAGCGTGAGGCGGACCGCGAGGCGGACGGCGAGGTCGACCGCGAGGTGACGGTCGACACCCGGACCACCCGGTGGGACATCGGATCGGTGCTCGCCGCGGCGGCGGGTGTCGCACTGATCGTGATCGGGGCGGTGGCGTTGGTGCGCACCGGGATCAACGCGACCTGGTACCAGCCGGTCGAACAGGTCCTGGGCATGGACCACACGCCCCTGCTCGGTGCCATCGAGGTCGGCGTGGGCGTGCTGCTCGTGCTGGCCGGGCTGGCCGGCGCGCGCATGTTGGCGGCCCTGATCGCCACGGCCGTCGGCGCCGCGGCCACGGTCGCGGCGATCGAGCCCGACGTTGCCGACCGGGAGCTGGCGATCGAGCAGGAGTGGGCGATCGCGCTCGCGATCGCGGGGTTCGCCCTGGCGGCGGCCCTGATCGCGACCCGGGAACGCCGGCATGATCGACGCATCGAGCGACGTTCGGTGCGCACTGCTTGAGATCCGTCGCCGCACGCGGGGGACAGCGCCGTCTCCCGCGTGCGGCCCTACGGCACACCTGACCAGAGCCGGTGACCGCCGGCCGGGAGAGGAAGCGGTCGCCTCCAGGTTGCCGGCGTAGCCTCGCAGGGTGCGTGCGGTCGTCGTCGAGGCTTTCGGCGTCGCGCCGCGGGTGCTCGACCTGCCCGACCCCCACCCCGCCCCGCACGGCGTCGTGGTGCGGGTGGAGGCGACGGGCCTGTGCCGCAGCGACTGGCACGGGTGGACGGGCCACGACCCCGACATCACGCTTCCCCACGTCCCCGGCCACGAGCTCGCGGGCACGATCGTGGAGGTGGGCGGCGACGTGGGCCGGTGGGCACCCGGTCAGCGGGTCACCGTGCCGTTCGTGTGCGCCTGCGGCACGTGCGACGTGTGCCGCGCCGGCGAGGCGCAGGTCTGCCCCCGCCAGACCCAGCCGGGCTTCACCGGCTGGGGGTCGTTCGCCGAGCTGGTGGCGCTCGACCACGCCGACGTCAACCTGGTCGGCCTGCCCGACGACCTGTCGGCCGACGACGCGGCGGCGCTCGGCTGCCGGGTGGCGACCGCCCATCGGGCTGTGGCCGCCCGCGCCGGGATCCGGCCGGGGGAGTGGCTGTCGGTGCACGGGTGCGGAGGCGTGGGCCTGTCGGCCGTCATGGTCGGCGTCGCTCTGGGCGCCCGGGTGGTCGCCGTCGACGTCAGCCCCTCCGCGCTCGAGGCTGCGGCCGCGCTCGGTGCCGACGCCCTGCTCGACGCGTCGTCGTGCGCCGACGTAGCTGCCGCCGTTGTCGAGGCCACGGGCGGGGGAGCCCACGTGGCGCTGGACGCCCTCGGGTCGCCGCAGACGTGCGTCGACTCGGTGCTGGCGCTGCGCCGGCGCGGGCGGCAGGTGCAGGTCGGCCTGCTGCCGGCGGCGACCGGCCACCCCGTCGTCCCGATGGAGCGGGTCATCGCCTACGAGCTCGACCTGCTGGGCAGCCACGGCATGGCCGCCGCCGACTACCCGCCCCTGCTCGCCCTGGTGACGTCTGGCCGCCTGCCGGTGGGCGACCTGGTGCGCCGCCGCATCGGGCTGGACGAGGTGCCGGCCGCGTTGGCCGCGCTCGGCGACGGCACGCTGGGCGCCGGCATCACGATCGCCCGCCCGTAGGACACCCGCGCGACGCCCGCGGGGCGGGGAAATCGGGGTCCGGGCGGCAGGTAGCGTTGCCGGTTGGTGCAGATCGTCTACATCGACGGCGACAGCCGTCGCGAGCTCGACGTCAGGGTGAACAACCCGTCGGCCACGGTCGACGACCTGGCCCGCGCGCTCGACCCCAGGGGGCCCGACAGGGCGCTGCTCATCGGCGACCAGGTGGCCGACCCCGACTTCGACCTCACCGAGGCGGGGCTCCACGAGGGGGCCGAGGTCCGCTTCGGCGCCCACCCCGCCGGCGCGGTGGGGCCGCTCGCGGCGGCGACGACCGCGTCGGCGGCCACCTCGGCGACCACCTGGGCGGCGCCGACGACGACCGCGGCGATGGCCAGGGCCACCCTGCCGGCACCGGGCGCGCCCCGGGCCTCGAGCTGGTGGTGGTCAATGGGCTCGACGCCGGCCGGCGGTTCCCGCTGGTCGCCGGCACGCTCGTCATCGGGCGCGCCCCCGGGTGCGAGGTCGTGCTGCCCGACGGCACGCTGTCGCGCCGGCACGCGGCCCTCACCCTGTCGGCCGATGGCGAGATGACGATCGACGACCTCGAGTCGCACAACGGCACATGGGTGGGCGGCGAGCCGGTCGTCGACCCGGTACCGCTGAGCCGAGCGCGACCCGCTGCGGCTGGGGGCCCTCGAGCTCGAGGTGCGCGCCGTCAACGATCGCGACCGGCCGCTCGCCTTCGACCCGCTGCGCCACACCACCGCCGCGGGCACCATCCCCTTCAACCGGCCGCCGCGCCCGGCGCCACCCCCGCCGCCGCCGGAGGTCAAGCCGCCGGACGCCCCCAAGAGCGGACAGGGCAAGGTGCCGCTTTCGCTCATCGGCATCATGACCCCGGTGCTGTTCGCCGGGGTGATGTACATGGTGATGAAGAACTGGCAGTTCCTGATGTTCGCCGGCCTGACGCCACTGATGGGCATCGCCACCGCCATCGACGGCAAGCGGCGGGGCAAGCGCTCCGACCGCGGCGAGAAGGAGCGGTTCGCCCGCGAGATGGGCGAGTTCCGCGATCGTCTGGCCGAGCTGTCCGACGACGGCCGCCGGCGCAGCGAGGCGGCCACCCCCGACCCGGCCGAGATCCTGCGGCGCGTCACCCTGCCCAGCGTGACGCTGTGGGAGCGGCGCCCCGCGGACCACGACTTCCTGCGGCTGCGGGCCGGCGTCGGCGTGGTGCCCTGGCAGCCGCCGGTGACCAAGCCGCCGGGACTGTCCGAGACACCCGAGGAGCTGACCGAGGCGCTGGTCGCGGCCTCCACGCTGGACGGCGCCCCCGTGCCCGTCGACCTGTCCGCCGGCGGGGTGGTGGGCATCGTCGGTGACCGCTCCGCGGCGCTGGCTCTCGCCCGGTCGCTGCTGTGCCAGGCGGCGGCGCTGCACGGGCCGGCCGACCTGCCGGTGATGGTCCTCGCCAAGCCCGACGCCACCGGGGCGTGGGACTGGGCCAAGTGGCTGCCCCACACCCGCGACGCCAGCGGGGCCGGTCGCATGCTGTCGGCCGACCCCGAGCTCTCGACACGTCTGGTCGAGTCGCGGCTGCGGGCCGCGGGCCCCCGCGAGCGCCAGGACCGCCCACCGCCGGGCGGTGCCCGGCCCGTCGGCACGACCCTGCTGGTCGTCGTCGACGACGAGTCGCTCACCGAGGGCCGCCGGGCCCCCACCCGCAGCCTGCTGCGGGGCGAGGGCGGGCTGGTGGCCGGCATCGTCATCGCGTCGACGGTCGACCGGCTGCCCGCGGTGTGCACCACGGTGGTCGAGATGACCGACCCCGACGGTGGCGCCGACCTCACGCTGCCGCAGGCCGGCGAGCGCATCGAGGCGTTCCTGCCGGCCGGCCTTGCCGACGACGTGGCCCGCGACTGTGCCCGGGCGCTGGCCCGCTTCGAAGATCCCGAGCTCGACCTGGTGGGCGCCGGCCTGCCGGGCTCGATCCGGCTGCTGCCCCTGCTCGAGATGGAGGAGTGCACGCCTGACGCGGTGCTCGCCCGGTGGAAGGCCGCGGGCGTCGATCCTCGCCCTGCGACGCCGGTGGGCGTGTCCGAGGACGGCGTGTTCACCGTCGACTTCGTGGCCGACGGCCCCCACGCCCTGGTGGGCGGCACCACCGGCTCGGGCAAGTCCGAGCTGTTGCGCTCGATGGTGGCCGGCCTGGCGGCGAGCGTCGACCCCGACCACCTCACCTTCGTGCTCGTCGACTTCAAGGGCGGTAGCGCCTTCGACGAGTGCGCCAAGCTGCCCCACACCGTCGGCATGGTCACCGACCTCGACGAGCACCTGGCCGAGCGGGCGCTGCGCTGCCTCGAGGCCGAGCTCAAGCACCGGGAGCGCACGCTGCGCGAGGTGGGCGCCACCGACCTGCCCGACTACCTGCGCAAGGGCCTGCCCGAGCCCATGCCCCGGCTGCTCGTGATCATCGACGAGTTCGCCACGCTCAAGGCCGAGCTGCCCCAGTTCATCGACGCCCTGGTGGGCGTAGCGCAGCGGGGCCGCAGCCTGGGCGTGCACATGCTGCTCGCCACGCAGCGACCCCAGGGGGCCATCAGCGACAACATCCGGGCCAACACCAACATGCGCATCGCCCTGCGGGTGCAGGAGACCAACGACTCCAAGGACGTCATCGACGTGCCCGACGCCGCGGCCATCCCCCGCACGGCCCCCGGGCGGGCCTATGTGCGCCTGGGGCCGGGCGAGGTCGTGGCCATCCAGTCGGCGCTGTCGACGGGGGACCGCAGCGAGTCGACGATGGCCCACATCGACGTCGCCCCGTTCGTGTACGGGCCCGAGCCCCGGCGGCCCGCCCCGGCCCCGCCCGTCGCTCGACGGGACGGGGCCGGTCGACGCCGGGCTGCTCCGCGGCCGGGGTTGGCGGCGTCGCCGACGCGCCCGAGCGCGACACCGACCTGTCGATGCTCGTCGACGTCATCGGCACGGCCTTCGCCCAGACCGGGCGCCCGCACCCGCGTCGGCCGTGGCCCGACCCCTGCCCGGCGACATCGACCTGGACGCGCTCGTCGACCAGGCGCTCGAGCGCGAGGCCGGGGCCGGCCCGGCCGGCGGTCGCCCGACGACTGACGGTCCCGCTGGCCATGGCCGACGACCCCGAGGCGCAGACCCAGTACCCCATGGGGTGGGTGCCGGCCGACGGCAACCTGATCGTGTACGGGCTGGGCGGCAGCGGCACCACGACGGCGCTGACCAGCGTCGTGCTCAGCCTGGCCCGGCTGCGGCCGCCCGACGACGTGCACGTCTACGCCCTCGACTTCGGGGCTGGCGAGCTGGGCGCCCTCGAGCCGCTGCCCCATGTGGGCGGCGTGCTGCTGGCCAACGAGCGCGAGCGCCAGACCCGGCTGATCCGCCACCTGCGGGGCGAGCTCGACCGCCGCCGGGCCATGGGCGCGGCGGCCGTGCGCGACGAGCCGATGATCGTGACGCTCGTCGACGGCTGGAGCACGTTCGCGGCGGAGTACAACGACCTGGCCGGCAACGCCGTCTGGGAGGCGTTCACCCGCGTGCTGGCCGACGGGCCGGAGGTGGGCCTCTACGCCATCGTCGCCGCCGACCGGGCCATGGCGGTGCCCACCACCATCGCCTCGCTCGTGCGCCAGCGGCTGGCCCTGCGCCTGGCCGACAAGAACGACTACAGCAACTTCGGCGTCCGCAGTGCGGCGGTGCCCGAGATGGTGCCCGGGCGGGCCCTCGTGGCCGGCACCAGCCAGGTCGTGCAGATCGCCCGGCCGGCCGACGGGGCCGCGGCCGCCGCCGTGCGCATCGCCGCGGCGCACCCCGCACCCACCCGTCCGCCGCTGCGGGTTGAGCCCCTGGCGACCGAGCTGCGGTTCGCGGAGGTGGGCGCGGTCGCCCAGCTGGAGAGCCGGCCATGGCACGTCCCCGTCGGGGTCGCCGAGCGCACGAGGTCCGCGGCGGGTCTGGTGGTCTACCAGGGCGAGCACGCGCTCGTCACCGGCCCGGCCCGGTCGGGCAAGAGCACCACCCTGCTCACCGTCGCCGCCGCCTGCCGGGCGGCGCGCCCCGACCTCACCGTGGTGGCGGTGGCCGGGCCCCGGTCGCCGCTCGGCGGCGACGCGCTGATCGACGACGTGGTCGCCCCGGCCGCGATCGGCGAGCGGCTGGGGGCGCTGGTCGACGGCACCGAGGGTCTGGTGCTCGTGCTGGTCGACGACGCCGAGTCGCTCGACGACGTGGGCGGCGTGCTCGACCGCCTGTCGACGTCGGACCGGCCCGACCTGCTGTTCGTGGCCGCGGGCCGCAACGACGGGATCCGCTCCGGTTACTCGCACTGGACCCGCCCGCTGCGGCGCTCGAAGCTCGGCGTCCTGCTGCGGCCGGACATCGACCTCGACGGCGACATCCTGGGCGCCCAACTGCCCCGGCGGGCGCCGGTCGCCATGGTCGCAGGCCGCGGGTATGTGGCGTGCAGCGGCGAGGTCGACCTGGTCCAGGTGGCCCTGCCGCGCTAGTCGCGGCCCGACGTCACATCTGCGTCGGGGCGACCGCGATCCGCGATCCGGCCTCGCTAGGGTCTGCGCCGCGGGCGTCTCGAAGGAGACGGGCCGGCCTGGGGTCGGCCATGTCAGGACTTCCTCCAACCACAGCGTTCAGAAGGAGAGCTCCATGGGCCAGGGTGTGGTCAAGTCGACGCCGGATGCCATCACGGCGATCGACAACATGAAGAAGACGATCAACGGCGACCCAGGGCTGCTCGCGATCATCAACACGTTCGTCAGCTATGGCGACAGCCTCAACGCGGAGAACTTCGCCGGCGTCAAGGCCGACCAGTTCTACGGCGAGTGGCCCGAGACCAAGGCGGCGCTGCAGACCGCGGTCGACCGCCTGACGATGATGAGCGACGACATCATGACGGTGAACACCAACATCCAGACCGCAGGCGGCAACGGCTGACCAGGTCGGCTGTGCCGGGGCCGTCGGCGCCCGGCTCCCGCGACGACACGTCTGCGGCGCAGGCTCCGACGAGCCTGCGCCGCCGTCGTTCCCGGACCGCCGGGCGGTCCCCCGCGGCCCGCGGGGCGTGCGCGGCGGCCGCTCGGGCGCGGGTAGACATCCTCGGATGACCAGCGTCGGCGACTACGACCTCGAGCACCAGATCGGTGCCGGCGCGTCGGGCACCGTGTGGAAGGCGCACCGCCGCGGCCCCGTCACGCGGGTCGTGGCGCTCAAGCGGCTACGGGCCGGCAGCAGCACCGTCGACGTGGCCCGCATCCGCCGCGAGGCGACGGTGCTGACCGAGCTCGACCACCCCCACGTCGTGCGGGTGCTCGAGGTGGTCCACGACGGCGACGGTGTGGCGCTGGCCATGCAGTTCGCCCCCGGTGGGTCGCTCGACGACCTGCTGGTCGAGCGCGGGCGGCTGACCCCCGGCCAGGTGGTGGCGGTGGCGGCCCCCATCGCCGACGCGCTCGCCTCGGCCCACCGCCGGGGCGTGCTGCACGGCGACGTCAAGCCGGCCAACGTGCTGTTCACCTCCGACGGCGAGCCGTTGCTCACCGACTTCGGCGTGGCCCGCACGCTGGGTCACGTGACCAGCGACCAGATCTCGGGCACCGCCGAGTACCTGGCTCCCGAGCTGCTCGACGGCGCCCAGCCCGATCCGCGGGCCGACATCTACTCGCTGGCCGTCGTCTGCTACCAGGCGCTCGCCGGGCAGCCGCCCTACACGGGGGCGGTGCCGCTGGCCGTGGCCCGTGCCGCGGACGCAGGCCAGCACCTGCGGCTCGAGGGAGTGCCCGGCGTGCCCGAGCCGCTGGCCCGGGTGGTCGAGCAGGCGATGGACCGTCACCCCGAGCGGCGCTTCGCCACCGCCGACGAGCTGGCCCGGGCGCTGCGCACCACCGTGCCGGCCGGCGAGGTCCGGGTGCCCGGCCCGGCGGCGACCCCCCGCCACGACACCGGCGGCGGCACCGGGCTCACCCGCACCTTCGGGCCCCGGCCGCCCCGGCCCCAGCCCGCCGAGGCCCGTCGGCGCCGTCGTGTGCCACTGGTCGCCGCGGTCGGCCTGGTGGCGGCCGGGGCCATCTACCTGGTGCGGGGCCCGCTGGCGTCCGAGGAGGGCGGCGGGGCGGACTGCCCCGTCGTCGAATCGCCTCAGACCGGCCCGGGCGGCACCGTCGTCGAGGGCGACGTCACGGGCGAGGGCTGCACGGTCGCCGGCGTCTTCCAGAGCCAGACCCTGCCCGACGGCAGCACCGGCATGGTGCTGACCATCCCCCTCGACGGGGTCACCAAGCAGATCGGCATGGGCGACGTGGGCGACCAGCTCCTGCTGGGCGACTGGAACTGCGACGGGGTCGACACGCCGGGCCTGTACCGGGCGGGCACGGGCCTGGTGCAGTACTTCGACGTGTGGCCCACCGTCGAGCAGCGCTCGTACCAGCCCGATTCGACCGAGCAGGTCGCCGCGGGCGGCGTGGCCACGCTCGACGAGGGCCGGGGCTCCGACGGCGACTGCGACGGCATCAGCGTCTTCGCCACGTCGCCCACGCCATCCGAGTCGGGCGGCGACGCGCCGACGCCGGGCGAGGTCGCGGCGGCGCGTACCACCGGGTGGCCCGCGTAGGCCATCATTGGGGGCGCTGGTGGCAGCACGATCGCGGTGCGTGTGGGCGCGACACGACCGTGGAGATCTGATGGCCGGGTACCGGCGACCACGACCCCCGCAGGTGAGGCACCGATGAGTGTTCAGATGAACCTCCGCAGACCGAACCGCGCCGCCGACGTCGGCCGCGGCCTCCTCGCCCTGGTGGGCCTGGCCGCCCTGGTGGTGGGCGTCCCCGCGCTGCTGCTGGCCTGGGTGGGCTCGCCGCTGCCCGCGGAGGTGCCGGCCCTGTCCGAGGTCACTTCGGCGGTGCGCGACACCTACATCCCCGACGAGTTCCTGATCAAGGCGCTGGCGTGCGTGTGCTGGCTGGTGTGGATCGAGCTGGTCGCATCGCTGCTGGTCGAGGCGCTCGCCTACGTGCGGGGGCGCAAGGCCGGGTCGGTCCCGCTCGCCGGCGGCCTGCAGCGGGGGGCCGCCCGGCTGGTGGCCACGGTTGCCCTGCTGGGCGCCATCCTGGCCACCAAGGGCATGCCCGAGCCCGCCTCAGGCCCCGGCCGGCCCCTGGCCCCCGCCGCCGACCCCGTCGTGGCGCTCGTGGTCGACGACGGCCGGCAGGCCCGCGAGGCACGTGCGGCACAGGAACAAGCCGCCGAGGCCGCCCCGGTGGCGGCGCCCACGTACCAGGTCGAGCGGCGGGACACGCTGTGGGACATCGCCGAGCGCCACCTGGGCGACCCGCTCCGCTGGCAGGAGATCTTCCAGCTCAACGAGGGCTGCCCCCAGGCCGACGGCGGGTGCCTGACCGATCCCGACCTGATCTTCGCCGGGTGGCAGCTCCAGCTGCCAGCGGACGCGGTGGGCCTGGCGCCGCGCTCGGCCCCTGCGCCTGTCCCGCCGCCCGCCACCGCACCCCAGGGCGCGCCCGACGAGGCGGCGCCGGCACCAGCGGCCCCCGGGCACTCGTCGGTCCTGCTCGACCGTGGCATGGTGCTCATCGACGATGGTGGTCGCGAGCCCGGCGGCGACGTGTTGCTCGTCTCCGAGTCGGCGTCCGGGGCCGGTGGCTTCGACGGCATGGTGCTGCTCCCCGACGAGCCCGCCCGGGGCGGTCCGCTGTCCGACGGGCCGGGCGTCCTGGCGGGCCCGCCCGAGGACGAGCGCGACGACGAGATGGCGTCCCAGCCCGACGGCGAGCGGGGCCTGCCCCCGTGGCCGGCGGGCAACGACTGACAGGAGCTCCCTGATGGCCTCGACCACCCTTCCCCCGCGCACCCCGGCGCCCACCGACCGATCGGCGCCCACACTGGTCCCCGGCGGCGGCCGCCAGCGACGCTGGTCGCTCGCCCTGCTCGCCGTCCTGGTCACGCTGGGGTCGGCGCTGGCCTTCGTGGTCCTGTGGATGAACGCCGGCGGCCGCGAGCCGGTGCTGGCGCTCCGCAACAACGTCGTGGCCGGCCAGATCATCCAGGCCGACGACCTGCGGGTGGTGCGGGTCTCGACCGACGGCGGCATCGCCCCCATCTCCTCGTCGCAGCGCGACGACGTCATCGGCCAGCCGGCGGCCACCAACCTGCTGGCGGGCACGCTTCTGGTGGCCGACGCGGTCGGCACGGCCGACGGCCTCGAGGCCGGCATGGCGGTCATCGCCATCCCGGTGCCGACGGCCGAGCTCCCCTCCGACGACCTCGAGACGGGCGACGGCGTCCTGCTGTACCGCACCTCCTCGGGGGCCGAGGGCGGGCCGGCTGAGATCATCGGCGAGGGCCGGGTCTTCTCGGTGGAGGGAGACGACGGGTCGACGGCCGACATCCGTGTGTCCGTGACCATCGACGAGAGCCTGGCCCCCGAGATCGCCAGCGCGGTCGGTGAGGACCAGATCTACCTGGCCAAGGCCGCCGCGGGCTGATCGCATGGCCTTCATCGCCTTCGCCTCGGCCAAGGGGTCACCCGGGGTCACCACGGCCGTCGCCGCGCTGGCCGCCACGTGGCCGGCCGACCGCGACCTGCTCGTGGTCGAGATCGACCCGGCAGGAGGCGACCTGGTCGTGCGCTTCGACCTGGCGACCGAGCCGGGCCTGGTCAGCCTGGCCGCGGCCGGTCGGCGAGAGCTGACACCCGACACGCTGCTCGGGCACACCCAAGCCCTGCCGGCGGTTGCGGGCGAGCAGGGCCCCTCGCGCCGGGTGCTCGTCGCGCCCGTGTCCGCCGAGCAGGCCGGGGCGGCGTTGTCGGCACTGCGGGGCGGGCTCGCCCGTGCCCTCGGCGAGTTCGACGCCGACGTGCTGGTCGACTGTGGGCGGCTCGATCCCGCCTCGGCCGCCCACGAGGTGGCGACGGGCGCCGACCTGCTGGTCATGGTGGCCCGGCCGGTGGTGGCCGAGGTCCACCACCTGTCGTCCCGGCTGGCGTCGGTCAAGCCCAAGGCGCTGTCGCTGCTGATGGTGGGCGACCGCCCCTACTCGGTGTCCGAGGTGGCGCAGACGGTGGGGGCCAGCGCGCTCGGCACGCTGCCGGCCGATGCCAGGGCCGCCTCGGTGCTGACCGACGGCCACCCCAACGCCGTCCGTGTGCTCCGCCGGTCGCGGCTGATGCGCGACGCCCGCGCGCTGTCCGAGGGGCTCGCGGCGTGGCTGGGGCCGGCCGTCCGCTCGGGCCCGCCCGGCTCACCGCCGGAGGCCGCCCCGGCGGCGCCGTCCGCCCCCCCGGGCCCACCCCGGCCGCGCGACCCGTCGGGACCGTCGCGCGTCCCTCCCGGCCCGCCGCCGCCGGGCCCGCCCGTGCGGTCGTCTTCGCCCGTCCCACCCCTCCCGCCGCCGCCGCCGCCGTCCGGCCCGCCGGTGGAGTCGGTTCCGCCGCCGCCGTCGCACCCCCACGCCGCTGCCTCGACGGTCGGTCCGTACGCAGACCCGGCAGCCGCCGCCGTGCCGCCCGGCCCCCCGCCGGAGCGGCTCCGAGGCAACGGTCGCGGTCTCCGCGACAAGGCATCGCCCAAGCACTTCCGGCGCGGTGACGTCGAGGAGCCCGGTCGATGAACGCCCAGACCAAGGCCCTCGTCCGCGAGTTTCGGCGCCAGGTCGCCGACGAGCTCACCGAGCGGCTCCGCGCCGACGAGATCGCCGAGCGGCCCCGCCTGTCGCCCGCCGACCAGCGCCAGTACGGCCGGCAGCTCATCAACCGCCGCCTCGAGCGCTACGCGAAGGAGCAGCTCGAGGCGGGCCACGAGCCGCTGTCGTTCGAGGACGAGAACGCGCTGGCCCAGGCCATCCACGACGCCCTGTTCGGCCTGGGCGCGCTGCAGCGGCTGCTCGACGACGAGTCGATCGAGAACATCGACGCCAACGGCAGCGCCGACGTGTGGATCACCCGCTCCGACGGCGCCAAGGAGCGGGCGCCCGCCATCGCCGACAGCGACGACGAGCTCGTCGACACGCTGCGCATGACGGCGGCCCGCGTCGGCCTGACCGAGCGCCGCTTCGACAACGGCTCGCCGTCGCTCAACCTGCAGCTCCCCGACGGCAGCCGCCTGTTCGCCGTCATGGCCGTGACGGCCAAGCCGTCGGTCGCCATCCGCCGCCACCGGTTTCCCAAGGTGTTCCTCGACGACCTGGTGGGCCTGGGGTCGATCGACGTGGCCCTGCGCGAGTTCCTGGGTGCGGCCGTGCGGGCGCGCAAGAACTTCATCGTCTGCGGCGGCGTCGACGCCGGCAAGACGACGCTCATGCGGGCCATGCTCAACGAGGTCGGCCCCGAGGAGCGCATCGTCACCATCGAGGACAACCTCGAGATCGGCCTCGACCGCTACCCCGACCTGCACCCCGATGTGGTCGCCCTCGAGGCCCGCGAGGAGAACGTCGAGGGGGAGGGCGCCGTCGACATGGCCACCCTGGTCAAGTGGGGCCTGCGCATGAACCCCGACCGGGTGATCGTGGGCGAGGTGCGCGGCCACGAGGTCATCCCCATGCTCAACGCCATGAGCCAGGGCAACGACGGTTCGATGTGCACCATCCACGCGAACTCGTCGGCGTCGGCGTTCTCGAAGTTGGCGATGTACGCCGTGCAGGCGCCCGAGCGGCTGAACCTCGAGGCCACCAACCTGATGGTGGCCAACGCCATCAACTTCGTCGTCCACATCGGCACCGCCGCCGTGGGCGGCGAGGGCGGCATGCGGCGCTACGTGTCGTCGGTGCGCGAGATCGTGGGCGCCGAGGGGCCCCTGGTGATGTCCAACGAGATCTTCATACCTGGCTACGACAAGCGGGCCGTGCCCGGCTCGCCGTTGCGAGACAGCACCCAGGCCGACCTGGCCGCCGTGGGGTTCGACTCGTCGGTGCTGTTGCGGCCCGACGGCTGGTGGCGCTGACCCCGACGTCGGGCCGAGTCCGGCGGGGCGCGAACTTGTGTCCCGCCTCGTAGCGACACCGGCGCCGCTGGTCGAGATTGTCGCTGCAAGACGGGACAGCACCGGGCCGGAGCGACCGCATTGTCGCTGGCGCGTATACGCTCGGGTTCCTTGGTCGAGCCGATCGGGCACGCCCGCTGCGGGGGCGGTCGCCGGTCACAAGATCCTGCGCCGTCTGGGTCAGCTCCCGGCACGGACCCCTTCGTGTTCAGCGGTGCTCGAGGCTGTCGATGACCTCGTCCATGCGCTGGCCCGCGGCCGTGCGCTCGCCGGCGATGGCGTCGCCCACCTGGTCGGAGTTGATCCAGGCGGTGTAGGCGCGCCGCTCGTCGGCGCTCATCTCGCCGTAGGGCTTGATGGGCCGCCGGTCGCCCGTGGTGCCGTCGACGAAGAAGTCGGTGTCCGTGCCGCCGGCCTGGTCGCCGAGCGCCCGGGTCGCCGCGTCGGTGACCTGGGTCGACGTCCACGTGCCGGTGACGCCGTACTCGTACGCCGCGGTCGCGCTGGTGAGCTCGGCGCGGATGCCGGTGCGCACGTTCTCGATGTTGGCGTAATCCGTGTTGACGTCCAGGCCGTCCGCACCGGGCACGCCGAAGTTGTTCAGGTGGTAGAGCCCGACGGTCGCCGCCCGGACGACCGGCCCGACCGGTGTCAGCCCCGCGACGTCCTTCAACAGGTTGGTGCCCTTGACCAAGCTGTCGCGCGAGGCGATGCGCTGCTCGGTGATCTCGACGGCCGCGTTCTCGTCGGCCTCGGTGATCAGCCCCATGAGCCCGCCGATCGACCGGGACTCGCCACCGAAGCCGTCGCCGGTGTCGGCGGCCAGCCGGTCGTACACGTACTCGAGGCCGCCGAGGTAGACGGAGTTGGCCGCCGTGTCGTCCTCCATCAGCACCGTGAGGAAGTCGTGGGCGTTGTGCAGCGGCCGCAGGCCGCTCTGGTCGTTCTGCCCGGCGGCCGCGGGCAGCACCTCGTTGGTGCGGGCGGCGAGCAGGTCCATGTGGGTGCGCGCCCCTTCGCCCAGCACGGGGACCAGTGAGTCGAACTGCACGCTGTCCTGGTCGCCGACGGTGTCGACGGCGACCTGGAACAGGTCGCCCGCCCGGTCGTCCCAGTGCTGCAGCCCGTTGTCGACCACGGTGGCGAGGGCGTCGCCCAGCATCGGATCGACCGTGTGCGGGTCGTAGCGCAGCAGCATCTCCAGGTTGGTGGCGGTGCGGCCGGGGTAGCCGAACGTGCCGTCGCCCGGGCTCTTCTGGTCGAGCCACTGCAGCGAGGCGTCCCGGTTGTCGCTCAGCGCCCCCAGGATGTTGAGCTCCGCCGTCGAGTCCTGGTAGCCCCAGGGGACGCCGTTCCTGTACGACGTGGGGGTCGCGTCGTGGGCCAGCAGGTAGTCGAGCTGGCGGTCGGCCACCCTCACCAGCACGTCGGTGGGGAGGCCCGCATCCTTGACCAGCAGGCTGTAGTGCAGGTTGCTGGGCTGGTCGAAGTCGTCCGGCTGCCAGAACGAGGTGAACTCGTCGACCCACGCCTCGCCCAGCCGGTCCTCGTCGGCCAGGTGCTGGTTGTCGAGGTCGTGGCGGTCGATCTGGCGCGTCGCGGCCCGGGTGTCCATGGCGGTGCCGAGCAGCGTGGCGAACGGCAGCAGGTGCACCTGCCCCCACCCGGGGTTGTCGGCGTACTCGCCGCCGGGCCAGGCCGCCTCGATCAGGACGGGGACGCGGGCCATGCCGTCGACGCCCATGGCCTCGACGAAGGTGACCGAGAACGCGGGGTCGTGCTGGCCTCGGGCCGCGCGGTCCGACATGGCGGCCATCTCGTCGGCCGAGATCTCGCCGTCGTCCAGGGATGTGCGCATGTCGGAGGCCAGGCGGGTGGCTTCGGCGATGGCGATGTCGCGGTCGGCGAAGCCGACGTGGCCCAGCCGGAGCAGGGACCCGTCGTCGAGGCTCAGCACCATCGCGTCGGTGCGGTCGGCGCCCAACGGGCGATCCATGAGGTGCTGGTTGGCCTGGAAGAATGCGTTGGCCACGTCGCCGGCGAACTCGTCGAGGTGGAGCCAGTCGCCGACCAGGTCGGCCAGCGTGGCGTCTGCGTCGCCCAGCGCGGGCAGGTGGGGGGAGCTGCTGGCGCGCAGCGCGGCGAGGGCCGTGGCGACCGCAGTGGACCTGGGCTTGAGGGTGGCGACGAGCTCGAGGCCGTCGGTCGAGTAGCTGCTGAGCTTGAACGGGTTGGCGCTGCTGGTCCCCATCACGGCACCGGCTGCGTCTGCGCCGCGTTGGAGTTGTTGGTGCGCTGCTGGTCGTTGGCGGCCTCGGCGCCGGAGACGATCCAGAACGCCATGCGGGTGAGCGTCTCCTTCAGGCCCGACGCCGTGGTGGTGATGCGCGTGTGCGCGCTGTCGAATTCGCTGCGGAACGCGCCGGTCCAGTCGACGATCGTCGGCGTCATCGTCGCCCGCGCCTCGAGCTGAGATCCGAGCGTCGACGACCCCGCGTTCAACGCGCCGATGGCGGTGGCGGCGGCGCCCCACGGGAAGTCGACCGCGTCGGCCCCGTCCACGGGCTCGACCTTCGTCGGCATCTCGGCAGCCATCGCTCTCGTCTCCCGGTTCCCTCGCTGTGCCCCGCCCGGCCGCGGCAAAGGCTAAGAAACGCCGGCCGGCGGACGGTGGTCGCGGTCGCACTCTTGGTCGAGCCTTCGGCTCCCGTTCACCCGCCCGGCACCAGTGGATGCCGGAGTGTTTCCGCGCCGGTGGCGCGCGTGCCGGAGCGACCGGGGTGCGACGTCCGCACGGGCGGATCGGCGGCTACGGTCCCCGGCTCGTGGAGTCGGTGCCTGCGTTCCTCGACGAGTTGGCCGCGCGCCTCGTGCCCGGGTGCGACGCGGCGGTCGTGCAGGCGGTGTTCGCCCGGGCCTCGGCGGGGTACGCCGGTCCCCGCGGCCGTGACGGGCTGCGGGTCACCGCCATCACGCCGTCGGGCGTGCCGTTCGAGGCGAGCGTCACCGGGGGAGCGGGTCGGTCGCCGGCGGCGCTGCGGTACGTCACCGAGACGGCGACCGCCATGCCGTTCTTCGGCCCCCGGCTGGCGGCGCAGCGGGCCGCGCTCGACGAGCTGGTGGGCTGGTTGCCGCCGCCCGCCCGCGCCGCGGCCGGCGAGCTGCGCGCGGCCACCGACGTCCTGTTCCCCGATCCGTCCGTGGTGCCCGCCCGCACCCGTTTCGCCACGACGTTCGGCCTCGTGCACCGGGACGACGTGCCCGACGGCTTGGCAGGGCTCAAGCTCTACCTCAACGTGAGGGCTGTCGACCCGGCCGCCCCCACGGCCGACGACCCGGTGTCACGCCTGGCCCGCCGGTGGCCGGCCGTCGCCCACCTGCACGACCTGGTCGACGACCTGGTGTTCCTCGTGCCGCACTTCACCACCGTCGAGGTGGACGCGGCCGGCCGTCTGGGTCACAAGCTCTACCTGCGCACGCGGCGGGCCAACGGCGCCGCGCTGGCCGTGGTGGCCCGACGGTTCGGCGCCGACCTCGGCGCCGTGGTCGACGAGCTGCGCCGGGCCGGTGCCGCCGACGACGTGTGGGGCCGCCAGCTCTTCGTGTGCTGTGCCACGGGTCCCGGCGCCGGCGGCGGCCCGGACGGGGCCGAGCTGTCGGTGCACCTGCCGGCCAAGGCGCTCGGCCTCGACGCCCCGGGCATGGCGCGGCTGGCTCGGGGCCTGGTCGAGCGACACGGTGACACCGGTGCCCTCGACGCCCTCGACGGTGCCGTCGAGCGGGTCGACCCGGAGGGCTGGGCCACGACCGTGGTCGGCCTCGGGTTGGCGGCCGGGGGCGGCGTGGGCAAGGTCAACGTCTACGCCGCGCCCACCGCGCCGTCGCGCTGTCGCGCCGTCGCCCGCCGGCGGTCAGACGTTCTCGAACTCGGGGTGGACGGGGTCGCGCGTGACGGCGTAGTCGGGTGCCTCGGGCACCGGGGGGTTGTCTGGTGGGGCGCCGTAGTCGTCTTCGCCCACCACCAGCTCGGCCCCGTCCTCGACCCAGTTGTCGTCGTCCTTTTCGTGCTGGACGTAGCGCGCGTGGTTGATGCGGTCCTGCTCGCCCCGGGCCGCCGACCACTCCGCCGCGAACGTGTCGGCCAGGGTGACGAGGCGGCTGCGCACGGTCTCGGCGTCGGTGCCTTCGGTGGTCATCTTGGTGTCGAAGGTGGACCGGTGGCCGCCCTCCCACCCGTCGATCGCCAGACCTGCCTCGGTCGCCCGGGAGTCGTGCTTGGTGTTGACCACGCCCGACAGGGTGTAGAGGTCGCGCGCTGCCTGGAGCGCCGTGTCGTAGGCGAAGTTCACGTTGCTGCTGCTGGCCGAGTAGCCACCCATGGGTCGGTGAGTCTAGGAGCGGCCCGGCGGCGGGTGGCGTCGGGTGCCGGGGACGCAAGGGCGTAGCCGACGCGACGCCCGTCGTGGCCGGCCCTGTGGTTTCATCCACGTCTATGGGGACTGCGTCGGCCAAGCCGGGGAAGCTGCAGACGTTCGTGGGTGCCGCGGCGGAGATCCGCGGCGAGCTCGAGACCCGCATCAGCGAGCTGCGGGCCTCGTACGACCGCTTCCAGATGTCGGGGTCGTCGTACGTCGGCAACAACGACCTGATGGCGGTGGCGCTGCCGGGGTTGGTCACCAGCTACGCCAACGACGAGACGTTCGTGTCCATCGTCCGCCAGGCGTTCCTCGACGCCGATACGAGGCTCGACGGCGACGGTCGTGCCGTGGTCGACGCGGCCGCGTTCTCGGCGGCGTTCGACGCGGCGGCGACTGCGGCGGGCTTCGATCCGGCCGCCCTCGTGGCCGACCGTCCGGCCGTGACGGTGGACGTGGCCGTCGCGGCGGGCACGCCCCAGACCTCCGGGTTCGTCGCCGACCCCGTGTGCACGGCGACGGGCCACTTCCTCGAGGTGGAGGACGACTTCACCTGGCCCGACCGGCTCGACCTGCTGCGCTGGCGCCGCACGTACTCGTCGCGGTTCGTGGCCGCGGGGCCGTTCGGCCGGGGCTGGGCGTCGTGGGCATCGGTGGCGCTGGTCGTCGATCCCGACGACGGGGCCGTCGGCTACCAGGGCCCCGACGGGCAGATGGCGGTGTTCGTCCCCTCCCTGGCCGTGGACGAGCCGGGGGGCTACGGGCGGGTGCCGGGCGTGCAGGCGACCCTGGCCCGCACGCCCGCGGGCCAGGGCGGCAACGGCGACGGCGACGGTGATCACGACCGGGACGGCTGGGAGCTGACGTGGGATCGGGCGTCGGCCCACCCCGGGGCCGTGTGGGCCTTCGACGCCGAGGGCCTGGTGCGCACGGTCAGCTCGCCGGCGGCCGGCACCGTCACGTTCGGGTACACGGGCGGGTTGCTCACGTCGGTGGCCCACGAGGGCGGCCGCCGCCTCGACCTCGACTGGGACGGGTCGCGGGTGACCGGGGTGCGTTCGTCGTGCGGGCGGGTCGCCCGCTACGTCTACGACGACGCCGGCGACCTGGTGCGGTCCGAGCGGGCGCTGGGCGCCCGCCGCTACGAGACCGACGACGCCGGCCGTGTGGTCGAGGTGTGGGACGCCGACGGCGTGCGGCTCTGCCGCAACACCTACGACGACGAGGGCCGGGTGCTGGCCCAGCTGTCGCCGTTCGGGCGCGAGACCGTGTTCGCCTACCACCCCGGTAACCGCACGGTGGTGTCCGACACCGAGGACGGGCCGGTCAGCATCTTCGAGCACGACCAGGCGGGCCGGCTGGTGGGCCTGGTCGATCACCAGGGCAACCACATGCGCCGCACCTTCGACGCCCAGGGCCGTTGCGTCGGGGCGACCGGGTTCGACGGGGCGAGCACCCGCCAGACCTTCGCGGCCGACGACCGGTCGGCATCGCGCACCGGGCCCGGCGGGGTGGCCGAGCGGTGGGACTACGACGAGCACGACCGGGTCGCCGCCCACGAGGTCGAGGGCGGCCCCCGCCTGGAGTTCGACTACGACGGCGACAGCCCGTTCCCGTCCCGGCTGACGGGCCCCGACGGGTGGGAGATCCGGGTCGACATGGCCGACGGGCTGCTGCGGTCGCTCACCGATGCGGACGGGGTCACCGTCGCGTTCGAGAACGACGCCGACGGCAACGTCGTCGCCACGTCCAACGGCCTGGGGGCGACCACCCGCACCGTTCCCCACGTGAGCGGGTTGGCCAGTCGGGTGACCCTGCCCGACGGGGCCGTCTACGAGGTCGACCGCGACGATGCCGGGCGCATGTTGGCCCTGCGCTCGCCGCTGGGCGACGAGTACACGGTCGAGTGGTCGGCGGCCGGCCGGCTCACGGGCCTGGTCGATCCTGCCGAGGGGCACACGTCGTTCGAGCACGGCTCGCACGGCGCCATGGAGCGGGTCATCGACGCGCTCGGCGCCGAGCTTGAGCTGTCGCACGACCACCTCGAGCGACTGGTGGGGCTGTCGGCGCCGGGCGGGGCCAAGTGGCAGTTCAGCTACAGCGCGGTGGGCATGCTGTCGCTGGTGCACGACCCGGCCGGCGGCACCTGGGGCTACGACTACGACGCCGAGGGCCGCATGGTGGCGGCCACCGACCCGCTCGGCCACCAGGTCCGCCAGCGCTACGACCCGGCCGGGCGGCTGGCCGAGGTCGTCGACCAGTCGGGCAACCTCACCCGCTACACCCGCGACGCGTTGGGCCGGGTCGTGGCCGAGGACCGGCCCGAGGGCGCGACCACCGCCTACGAGTGGGACGTGTGGGGCCGGCCCACCCGTGTGCGGTTCCCCGACGACGACACGCTGACCTACACCTACACGCCCGCCGGGCGGGTGCGGTCGGTCGCCACCGCCGAGGGTCGCGGCTGGACGAGCGACTACGACGCGGCCGGCCGCCTCGCCTCGGTCACCGACGCCGCCGGGGCCGTCACCCGGTTCGCGTGGGATGCCTGCGACCGACTGGTGGCGACCACCTCGCCGGCGGGCCACACCGACCGGCTCGTGTACGACCTCGGCGGCCGCGCGGTCGAGTCGACGCGGGCGGGCCGCACGTGGCGAGCGGGCTACGACCACGCCGGCCGGGTGACGTCGATGTCCGACCCCCTGGGCGCCACCACCCGCTATCGCTACGACCTGCGGGGCAAGCTGGTGGCGGCCACCGACCCGCTGGGCAACAGGGTCCGCGTCCGGTACGACGAGCGGGGCAACGCCAGCGGCGTGCTCGACCCGTTCGGCGGCCTGACCACCACCACCTACGACGCCATGCGGCGCGCGGTGGCGGTGACCGACCCGTTGGGCCGCACCACCCGCATCCAGCCGCGACGCGGCGGGCCGGGTCGTACGCCGCGAGGTTCCGACGGGCGACGTCATCGAGTGGCGGCGCGACGCCCGCGGCCTGACCACCGACGTGCGGGTCAACGAGCGAGACGTGGTGGTGTTCGACCACGACCGGGCCGGCCGCCCGGCGCTGATCCACGAGCCGGGCCGCAACCGCACCTTCACCCTGACCTGGACGCGGGGCGGCCGGCTGGCGGCCCTCGATGTCGACGGGGCCGCCATGCGCTGGGGCGCGACCGCGACGGCCTGGTGGTCTCCCGCCACGACCCGGCGGGCCGCCGCACGTCGTACTGCGCACGACGCGGCGGGCCGCCTGGTCGCCTGTCGTCGGACCGCTGGGGCCGGGTCGAGCTCGACCGCGACCTCGACGGACGGCTGATCGCCCTGCGCGCCGACGGCGTCACGCGCGCGTGGGACCGCGACGCCGGTGGTCTGGTCGCCGCCTACCGCGAGGTCGGCCCGGCGGGCGAGCGATCCACCACGCTCGTGCGCGATGACGGCGGCCGGGTCGTCGAGGTGCACACCGAGGCGGGCGCCACCCGCTACAGCTACGACGTCGCCGGCCAGCTCGTCGGCGCCCTGACACCCACCGGGGCGTGGACGTGGGCCTACGACGCGGCCGGCCGGCTGGTCGGTGAGTCGGGCCCCGACGGCGACACCGACTACGCCTACGACGAAGCGCACCAGCTCGTGTCGGTGTCGGGCCCCGGCGGCACCACCGGGTTCACCTACGACGCGGCCGGGCGCCGCACCGAGCAGTCGGGCCCGTCCGGGTCCCGCCGCTTCTCGTGGGACGGGCTGGGCCGGCTGACCGGCGTCGACGACGGCGGCCTTGTGCGCGAGGTCGACATCGACGCGCTGGGCCGGCTCGCCGCGTTCGACGGCACGACGTTCACGTGGGATTCCGTCGGCGCCGTGCCCGACCTGGTCGCCATCGACGACCGCGAGGTGGTCGGCGCCGCAGGCCAACCTCTCGGGATGGTCGGGCCCGACGGGTCCGTCGACTGGCTGGGCCGCGACTGGCAGGGCTCGGTCGGCGGTGCCGGCGGCGACGCGATGCATGGGGAGCGTCCGGGGCGACGCCGGCGGGCGGCGACGTCGACGCTCCGGCCCTCGGGTTCCTCGGTGAGCTGGATCTGGGTGGTCTGACGTGGTTGCGGAACCGCCTGTACGACCCGGCTACCCGGGCGTTCGTGGCGCCAGATCCGTTGCCGGGCGTTCCGGGGTCGGCGGTGGCGACCAACCCGTACCACTACGCCAACAACGACCCGGTGGGCATGGTGGATCCGTTGGGTCTGCAGCCGTTGTCGATCGATCAGTACAACGATCTCCGCGAGCAAGAGACGGGGATCCAGTGGGGCAACATCGCCATGGGTGCCCTGCTGGTGGGGTCGTTCTTCATCCCGGGTGGGCCGATCATCGCCACGCTGGTGGGGGCGGGGATGGGCATGGCCCCCGGCATCATCCAGGGCATCAGTACCGGGAACTGGGATGCGGGCGCCATCATCAAGGGCGGCCTGGTCGGTGGCATCACGGGCCGGGTGGGGTTCGCGTTCGGCGGGGCGAGCAGCACCTTGGGCGGGGCGATGTTGCGGGGTGGCGCGGGGGGTGCGACGACGGGGGTGCTCGCGGAGGGCTACGACATGTTGCCGTTGCCGGGCAGCGACGGGCAGTTCGACCTGGAGAACGCGGCGTTGGAGACGGTGATCGGCGCCGGCACCGGCGGCATGGGCCACCGCTTCAACGACAACGGGATCACTGCGCCACCGATTCCTAGCGGCGCAGACAACATCGCGAATGGGCCCCGGCTCCGCGATCAGCTTCTCTACGAGGAGGCGGCGTCGGTCTTCACGCCGACAGGCGGACTGCATCCCGACGTGATCGCCGGGTCGAGGATGATCATCCCGGGCCAAGACATCGCAAACCCCCGGGTCGTGTCCACCCTCACAGCCGACGGCAGCGATATTGCCGACTGGGGGAAGTACTCGACGCAGACGTATCAGAGCCCGTCCGGAGACTTCCAGGTTCACTACTACCAGAATCAGTCCACGGGCGATGTGAACTACGACATCGACTACAAGGCGAAGTTCAACTGACGATGCGTGTCAGATGTGAGAGCACGACGAATCCTTCGCACGAGGACGACCGCTCAGCTGAGGGCTGGCTCGTGGTGGGAAAGGAATACGAGGTGCTGGAGGTGTCGGCGCGGCCCAACGGTCCGGTGTACCTGCGCATCGCCTCGGAGCAGGCGGGGACACCTGCCCTTTTCGACACTGCTCTGTTCGTCACGACCGACGGGCGCTTGGCGGCCAACTGGGTCGCTCGTGTCGACGAGGGTGGAGCAGTCCGCTTCGGCCCTGCGGAGTGGCTCGAGCGTGGCTTCTGGGAGGCGTACTTCGACGACGACCCGGCGGCGGTCGCTGCCTACGAGCGGGGATCGCGACCTGCAGCAGACTGACTGCACACCTGGTTCTGGCACCGGGTTCCTACCGGGGGAGGCGTTCCCGTGACGGAGACGGGGTGGGACAACGTTCTCGTCACCGGTGACGCGCACGTGGCGAGCTACACGCGCACGTTCGACGATCTCGTCGTGCGCCTGGTCCTCTGGGATGAGTCGGTCCGGGAGGTGCGGTTCGCCGGGGTCGGCGTCCTCCACGACGTCGGAACGTGGGAGTGCGACGCCATCGTCCGCTACCCGGAGCTCGACGAGCCCGATGGTGACCGGCGGGGCTACGCGGTGATCGACACCGAGGCCAACCCGACGCTCACGTTCTCGGCCACCGATATCGTGAGCTGAGGTTCTGAGTGTGTATGGACCCTGTGTGAATCATTCGGGGGCCGCGTTCCGCCGAGGTGCGCCACCGGCTAATTTCATGGCGCACGAGCTGAGCCGGCGGGCGCTGGAGGCCGGTGCTGGGTGTCCGGAGACACGAGGAGTACGGGGAAATGAGAACGCACGCCCGCGCGCTCGCTGGAGCGGTGGCGATCATGGTGGTCCTCGGGCTGGCATCTTGTGGAGGCGACGACGACTCCGAGACGTCCGAGTCGTCGACCACCACCACCGAGTCGGAACCGTCCTCCACCGAGGAGGCGACGACCACCACGGAGCCCTTGCCGCCCGAGGAGCAGGCGTGGGCCGATCTCGAGGCGGGCTCGCAGGCGTTCAGCGAGGTGGCGGCGGCGCCCGACCCCGATGCACCAGAGTTGCTGCGCTACTTCACCGGCGAGTCGCTGGCGGGCGTGCAGAGCCTGATGCGCGACCTGCAGGCGGGTAGCGGCGGTTCCATCAACTCCGTGGAGCTGCACCAGTACTCGGTGACCGTGGTCGGCGAGACGGCGACGGTCGACTACTGCTTCGTCGATTCGTCCCAACGCCTCGCCACCTCGGGGAACACGACGGGAGCGCCCGAGGTCACGTCGATGCGGTCCACCGCACAAATGGAGCTCATCGACGACATCTGGAAGCTCGCACAGGAAACGCTCACGCCCGAGGAGTGCCCGGCGTCATGAACAGGTTCATCGTGGGCGGCACGGCCGTCGTCACCAGCGTCCTCCTGGCCGCCTCGCCCACGGGCGCGTGCGACAGGTGCAGCACCGGCGGGGTCTCGGACGACGGGGTCCTGGCCCGGGCTCGGTCGCAGATGGCCGAGCTCAACCAGGGGTATGGCGGCAATCCCGCACCGAACTGCAACGACGAGCACGACTACGTGATCGAGGACGGCAACGACATCGTCGAGTACGAGGGCCACCTGCGATGGGTGCCCGATTTCGCCAACGATCCGACCCCGCCCGACGGCGTGTCGAACGAGTGGTATCAGCAGATCTGCTACCTCCCCGACATGCCGCCCCGGACGGGCCAACCGAACGGCGCCAGCTGGCTCCGGTTCGAGTACGTCGCACCCGAGCTCCTGGCGCGGGTGGCGATCGATGACGTCCTCGCAGGCATCCCGACGCAGACGATCGAGACGAGCCCTACAACTGACGCCTGGGTGGCCATCCCCACGTGGTTCTGGATCACCGGCGTCCCCGCGGCGGGTGTGAGCGCGACGGCCTCGGTGCCCGGCGTCTCGGTCACCGCGACCGCGTCGCCCGGAGGCGTCAACTACGACTTCGGCGACGGCACGAGCATGGAGTGCGTCGGCAGCGGCACGCCCTACTCGGCCGGGGCCACGTCGGACTGCACCCACGAATACGAACAGGCGGGCCACTACACGATCGCGGCCACGATCCTGTGGACCGGCACGTACTCCGTCAACGGCGGCGCACCGATCCCCATCCAGACGGCCGTCCAACGCACCGCCACGTTCGACCTGCCGGTGGTCGAGGCTCAGGCCGTCAACACGGGCTCGGGTGGGTAGGCCGGACCGATGACGTTGATCGCCGGGGTGCTGGGGGCCATGTTCGCCCTGGGCGTGGTGATGTTCGCCGTCGCCATGCGCCCGGTCGTGCCGGGCGAGGTGCCCCAGCGGCCGCGGCCTGGCGTCAACGCC
This sequence comes from uncultured Acidimicrobiales bacterium, assembly GCA_963735395.1. Lineage (GTDB taxonomy): Bacteria > Actinomycetota > Acidimicrobiia > Acidimicrobiales > VFJN01 > ZC4RG19. Next base: position 296,721 of record CAVTKV010000012.1, read on the forward strand.
CGCACGCGATTCGAGAACCTGGTGCTGCGGCTGGCGCTGGGCGTCGGCTGCGCGGTCGTCGTCGGGGTGGTCACCCGGTGGCCCATGGCGACCCTGCTGCTCGGGCTCGCCGGGTTCCTGGCCCCCAGCCTGCTCGGAGGCGAGGCTCAACGGAAGGCTCAGCTCGACCGCGTCGAGGCCGTGGCCTCGTGGGCCGAGATGCTGCGCGACACGATGGCCGGCTCCGGGGGGCTCGAGCAGTCGATCATCGCCACGGCCGGCGTGTCGCCGCAGGCGATCCGCCACGAGGTGGTGCGACTCGCGGCCCGGCTCGAGCGTGAACGGCTGGCACCCGCTCTGCGCGAGTTCGCCGACGAACTGGACGACCCGTCCGGCGATCTGGTTGTGGCGGCGCTGATCCTGGCCGCGGACAAGAGCCCGAAGCGCCTCGGCGATCTGCTCGGCCGGCTGGCCCACTCGGCACGCAACGAGGTCAACATGCGTCTGCGCGTCGACGCCAGCCGGGCCCGTACCCGCACATCGGTCAAGGTCATCGTCGTCGTGACGGTGCTCTTCACCCTCTTCCTGATGATCTTCAACGGCGAGTACCTCGAGCCTTACGACTCTGCCTTGGGACAACTCGTGCTCGGCTTCATCGGACTCTGCTTCGGAGGCTCCTTCTATTGGTTGTCCCGCTCGTTCCGATTCGAGCCTGAGGAGCGCTTCCTGCGGGTGGACGGGGTGGCATCGTGATCGTCGCCCTGCTTCTCGGCGCCCTGGCGGGTCTCGGTGCCGTGGTCTCGTGGCGCCTCCTGTTTCCGGCCCCGCCGCCGCTGCAGGCGGCGGTCGACCGGCTGCACCGGCGCAACCAACTGGTCGGCATTGCCAACCGCGACCAGGCAGACCAGGGGATCAACGACCTGCTCGGGCGCACAGTCGGTGCCTCCCTCGAGAGGTCCCTGCGCAACCTCGGCATGAAGATGGAGTCGCTCGAGGCCGACCTCCGCCTGACGGGTCGCTCGATCGAGGCTCACATGGCCCAGAAGATGCTGCTCGCTCTCTTCGGCGTGTCCCTGCCCATCCTGGTGGGCGTCATCTGGTCTGTCGCGGGCATCGGGCTGACGTTGTCGATCCCGGTGGGCGGCGGGGTGCTGCTCGGGCTCTTCTTCTTCTTCGCTCCCGACATCGCCCTTCGCAGCGAGGCCGCCAACCGCCGCAAAGAGTTCAAGAGCGCCCTCGGCTCGTTCCTCGACCTGGTCGTTATCTCGCTGGCCGGGGGCGCCGGCGTCGAGAGCGCGCTCCGCGATGCCACCGGGGTTGGGCGAGGTTGGGCCTTCGTACAGCTCCACAACGCCCTCGAGGTGACAACGCTCACCGGGGAGACACCGTGGGCCGCCCTTGCCCGGCTGGGCCACGAGGTCGGCGTTTCCGAGCTGGTCGAGCTCTCGTCAAGCGTCTCGCTCGCCGGCACAGAGGGCGCCCGCGTGCGGGAATCGCTCGCCGTGAAGGCCGCATCGCTGCGCGAGCACACGCTGGCCGAAGCGCTGGCCGAGGCCGAGTCGACAACGGAGAAGATGGCGATCCCCGTGGTGCTGCTCTTCGTCGGGTTCCTCATCCTCGTCGGTTTCCCGGCCATGGACCTGATCCTCACCGGGCTGTGACGGCCCCCGACCAATCACATAAGGAGACTCAGATGCTCGGACCGATCGCCGTGATCCTGTCGATGTTGTGGGGCCGCCTCCAGGACGCCCGCCACGACGAGCGCGGGATGACCACGGAGACAATGATCATCACGGCCATCCTCGCGGTGGCCGCCGCGACAGCCGTTGCGGTGATCGCTACCGCCGTCGGTAGCAAGGGCACCGACATCGGTAACGAGATCGACGGGGCACTCGCCCTTCTCTGATGGCCGCTCGCCGCCTGCGAGGCGACGATGGCGCGGCGACGACCGAACTGGTCATCGTCGCGCCGGCGTTCCTGTTCATGATCCTCCTGATCGTGCAACTCGGCCTCTACTTCCACGCCATCAGCATCGCCAGCGCCGCCGCGCAAGAGGGTGCCCGCGACGCCAGCCTGCAGCCGGCCTCGCTCGAGGCGGGCGAGACCGCGGCGCGTGACCTCCTGGATGCGCTCGCGCCCGAACTGCTGGCGGGCGCCGATGTCGACGGTCAGTTCGTGGATGGCGGCGAGAGCGTGCGCATGACGGTCACCGGCGACGTGTCGCAGGTGGTGGCCATCCCTGGTGCCGACCTCAGTATCTCGGTGAGCGAGACGGCCGAAACCCCGGTCGAGAGGTTCCGGCCCGCGGGCGACGTACCGACCGACAGCACGCCGTGACGCCCTTTCCGCGCCTGCACTCCCGCATGCTCGCCGGTGACACCGGGGCCGCGACCACCGAACTGGTCCTGGTCATGCCCGTCCTCATCGCCTTCCTCTTCCTCGTCGTGGCCGCGGGGCGTCTCACCGACGCCCGAAGCGACGTCGTGTCGGCCGCCAGCGACGCCGCACGGGCGGCCTCCCTGCAGGTCAGCGCTGGCGCCGCCGCCACCCAGGCCCAGAACATCGCCGAGGACAGCCTGGCCGGTGAGGGGATCGAGTGCGTCGGTGGCATCGATGTCAACCTCGCCTACGAAGGCGGTAGCGGCGGCGGCCTGGAGCGCGGGGCGACGGTGCACGCAACGGTGAGCTGCGACGTCGAGACCGGTGATCTCGCAATGCTGAACCTTCCGGGTGTGATCACGGTGGTGGAGCACGCGTGGGAGCCCATCGACGCACACCGGAGCCTGTGATGTCAGCGCCCCGACCATTGGCGACGAGGGGTGCTCCCGGCGGCGGCCATCACGACGGCGGGGTCGAACGTGACCAGGGCATGGTCACCGCTTTCGTGGTGGTGTTCGCCGTGGCGCTCGTCTTCGTCGCCGGGCTCGTCACCGACGGCGGGCGCATGCTGGCTGAGCACCGTCGCGTCGGCAATCTTGCCGACTCCGCGGCTCGCGCCGGAGCCCAGGCCATCTCGGAGGAGCGGGTCCGGAACGGCGACGACGTCGTGCTGGATGCCGGCGCGGCGCAGGACGCTGCCTGCGACTTCCTCGTCAACACCGGCTATCCCTGCTCCGGTGGTTCGACCGCATCGGCGACCGGCAACAGCGTGACCGTCACGGTGACGGGTTCCATCGACCTGCTGCTCCTGCCGGGCGGGTCGAAGACCGTGTCCGCTCAGGGCACGGCGTGCGTAGCTGTTGGCATCACCGTCGCCAACTGCTGATCCTCGGCGAGTCGCCGCAGGGCCGGACTACAGCTCGACCGGGCGCCGCGGGCCTCGCACATCGGTCAGACTCTGCGGCCGTGGCCCCCGACCTCGCTGACGATCTCGCCCTCGCGCTTCGGCTGGCCGACGCCGCCGACGAGATCAGCGCCGCCGCCTTCACCGGTGCAGCGGTGGCGCACGAGCTCAAGGCCGACGGCAGCCCGGTGTCCGTCACCGACGTGGCGGTCGAGCGGCGCATCAGCGAGATCGTGGCCTCCGAACGCCCCGCCGACGGCGTCCTGGGCGAGGAGGTGGGCGAGTCGGGGCCCCGCGGCCGACGGTGGATCGTCGACGGCATCGACGGCACGGTGCTATTCGTCGCCGGTCTGCCGGGTTGGGCCACCCAGATCGCCCTGGAGGTCGACGGCGAGCCCGTGATCGGCGTGACCGCCAGCGGCGGAGACGGCCGGCGCTGGTGGGCCGCCCGAGGTGCCGGCGCCTGGCACGCGGTCGATGGGGCGGCGGCAGTGCGGGTCACGGTGAGCGATCGCGACGACCTGGCCGACGGCCGCTACAGCCTGATCCCCCCGCTCGACGCGCTGGAGCCGCGGCGGCGCCTCCTGCTCGACGGGCTGGGCTCTGCCGCGACGTACGTCCCGCCCGCCGAGCACGGTGCGCTCTTCGTGGCCGACGGCCGGGTCGATGCCTGCGTGCAGCTGGGGGGCGGGCCATGGGACTTCGCCGCACTGTCGGTCGTGGTCGAGGAGGCGGGCGGCCGGTTCAGCGACCTGCGCGGCCACCGGGACATCTACGGCGGCGGACCGGCCGTGTTCTCCAACGGCCGCGTCCACGACGCGGTCCTCGCCACGCTCACGCCCTGACCCGGCGTCCGCGGTCACCGCTACGGTGACGAGGTGGCCAGGGTCGTCCTCTCGCACAATGGGGTGAGTGCCCGCCGTCTCCCCCTGTACGGCGAGGATCGCCGGCGCGGCGACCTGCCCGGATCGTGACCTTCGGGCGCCCACGCGCCCGCACGCCGTCCGATCCGAGCAACCAGGAGGAGCACCATGCCGCCCACCACGCCCGTCCCCGACGCCGTGGCGAGGTTCCTCGCCGCCGCCCCCAAGGTCGAGCTGCACCTGCACCTCGTCGGCTCCGCGTCGCCCGACACGCTGGCCCGCCTCGCCGAGCGGCGCCCGGAGTCGGGCGTGCCGGCGGACCCCGCCGAGTTGGCCACCTACTTCGAGTTCCGCGACTTCCCCCACTTCATCGAGGTCTACGGCACGGCCAACGACCTGGTGCGCACGCCCGCTGACATCGCCGACCTGGTCGGCGGCGCCGCCCGCGACCTCGCGGCCCACAACGTCCGCTACTGCGAGCTGACCGTCACCCCCCACATGCACGCCCTGTCCGGGCTGCCCCACGGCGGCGTGGTCGAGGGGCTGGCCGACGGGCGGCGGTACGCCGCCGAGCTGGGCGTCGAGCTGGCGTGGATCTACGACATCCCCGGCCAGCACGGCCAGGAGGCGGCGCGGGAGACGTTGCGGGTCGCGCTCGACGAGGCGCCCGACGGCCTCGTCGGGTTCGGCCTGGCCGGCGCCGAGGCCGGCGTCGACCGCACCGAGTTCGGGTGGGCCTTCGACCGGGCGCGGGCCGCCGGGCTGGCGTCGTTGCCGCACGCGGGCGAGGGCGACGGTCCGGCCAGCGTGCGCGCCGCGCTCGACCGCCTGGGCGCCGACCGCATCGGACACGGGGTGCGGGCCATCGAGGACCCGGGCCTGGTCCAACGGCTGGCCACCACCGGCACGCCGCTCGAGGTGTGCCCCTCGTCGAACGTGTGCACCCGGGTCTACCCGACCCTGGGTGAGCACCCGATCGCCCGCCTGCGCGACGCGGGCGTGGTGGTCACCGTCAACACCGACGACCCTCACATGTTCGGCACCGACCTCGACGAGGAGTACCGGCGCCTCGCCGCCACGTTCGGCTGGGACGTGGCCGATCTCGCCGCGCTGGTGCGCGCCGGCATCGACGCGTCACTGCTGGACGACCCTGCGAAGCGCCGGCTCGTCGGTGAGGTCGACGTCGCGGCCGCCGCGGCCAGGTGAACAGGCGATGACGCACGGTTCGCCCGCTCGGGCGCTACAACGGTGTCATGAGCGAGCGTCCCGGAGGGCTTGAGAGCGAGCGTGGCCCGAGTGGCCCTACAGATCGAGACCGTCGAGCAGCGCGATTCGTGCAGCGGGTGTCGATCTGTAGCGAGCGGCCCGCTGCGGAGCAGCAAGAGCGGGAAGCAATGAGCGAGCGTCCGCTGTCGGCCATCGTCCTTGCTGCCGGACAGGGCACCCGCATGCGGTCGTCCCGGCCCAAGCCCCTGCACCTGCTGTGCGGGCGGGCGATGGTGCTGTACGTGCTCGACGCCGTGGCCGGGTGCGAGATCGACCGGGCCGTGGTCGTGGTGGGCCACGGCGCCGACGCGTCACCAAGACCCTCCTGGACGACCCCGGCCGTGCGGCTCGAGTTCGTCGAGCAGCACGTGCAGCGCGGCACCGGCGACGCGGTCGCGGTCGGCCTCACCGGCCTGCCCGACGACGACCTCGACGGCTCGAGCGACGACGTCGACGTGCTCGTGCTCCCGGGCGACACGCCGCTCCTCCGGACCGGCACCCTCGCCGCGCTCGTGGTCGAGCACCGGCGGTCCGGCGCCGCGTGCACCGTCCTCACCGCCCGCCTCGACGACCCCACCGGCTACGGCCGGATCGTGCGCGGCAAGGACGATCGCGTGCGCCGCATCGTCGAGCACCGCGACGCCGACGCCGACGAGCTCGAGATCGACGAGATCAACACCGGCATCTTCTGCTTCCGCCGCAGCCTGCTGGCCCCCGCGCTGCGGCGCATCAACCCGACAACGCCCAGGGCGAGTACTACCTCACCGACGTCGTGGAGGTGCTGGCCGAGGCCGGCCACCGCGTCGTGTCGTGGTCGCCGTCGACCCGGACGAGACCCACGGCATCAACGACCGGGCCCAGCTGGCGCGACGCCGAGGCCGAGCTGCGCCGCCGCACCAACGCGCACTGGCTGCGCCCAGGGCGTCACCATGGTCGATCCCGGCACCACCTACATCGACACCACCGTCGTCCTGGCGGCCGACGTCACGCTCTTCCCGGGCACGATCCTCCAGGGCCGCACCGTCATCGGCGAGGGCGTGGAGATCGGCCCGGCGACTCGCCTGGTCGACTGCACCGGTGGGCGAGCGCACCACGGTCAAGCAGACGGTGGCCCGCCTGGCCGACATCGGCGACGACTGCGTGGTCGGTCCCTACGCGGTGCTCGAACCGGGTGCCCATGTCGGTTCGGGCGCCGCACCGGGCCGTTCTACACTGGCGTCGACCGCGCTCGAAGCTGACGCCCATCCGCCCACTCCGGCGAGAGGTCGACATGGAGCTGGTCACCAAGAAGCGGCTGCACCTGCTGGCCGGGCGGTCGAACCTCCCCCTGGCCGAGGAGATCGCCGCGTCGCTCGACGTGGAGCTCGGCCACCCCAACCTGCGTCGACTTCGCCAACGGCGAGATCCACTGCCGGCTCGGCGAGAACGTCCGGGGCGCCGACGTCTTCGTCATCCAGACCCACGGCGCCAGCGAGGACATGTCGGTGAACGACACCATGATGGAGCAGCTGCATCATGATCGACGCCGCCCGCCGGGCCTCGGCCAAGCGCATCACCGCGGTCATCCCGAACTACGGCTACGCCCGCCAGGACCGCAAGGCCGAGAACCGCGAGCCGATCACCGCCAAGCTCGTCGCCAACATGTTCGCCGCCGTCGGCACCAACCGGCTGATGTCGGTCGACCTGCACTCCGGCCAGATCCAGGGCTTCTTCGACGGGCCCGTCGACCACCTCACCGCCATGCCGGTGCTCGTCGACTACATCGGGCACAACCTGCCCGACGACATCGTCGTCGTGTCGCCCGACGCCGGCCGGGTGAAGGTGGCCGAGCGCTACACCAACGTGCTCCACGCCGACCTCGCCATCGTGCACAAGCGCCGGGTCAAGGGCGTGAAGAACACGGTCGAGGCCGTCGAGATCGTCGGCGACGTGGACGGCCGCACCTGCGTGATCATCGACGACATGATCGACACCGGCGGCACCCTCTGCGCCGCGGCCGAGCAGCTCAAGGAGCAGGGCGCCAGCGAGATCTACGCGCTCGCCACCCACGGCGTGCTGTCGGGCCCGGCCATCGACCGCTTCAAGAACTCGGTGATCAGCAAGGTCGTCGTCACCAACACGCTGCCGCTGCCGTCCGAGAAGCAGATCGACAAGATCGAGGTCAGCTCTCGGTCGCCAAGGTCCTCGCCGACGCCATCGACGCCGTCTTCGAGGACAACTCGGTCGGCGAGATCTTCGACGGCGCCAACCAGTCCTGATCGCCGGGCCTGCGTCCCGGTCCCGCGCTTTTCCGGATCGTCGCGCCCGCCCGCTAGCCTCTAACGGCTCTCATCGACAACCGAAGCGCTCCGGCGCGACGTCAGAAGTAGGGAGATTCCGATGGCTGACGACATCATCCTCACGGCCGAGACCGGCCGTACTACCGGTTCGTCTGCGTCCCGCCGCCTGCGGGGCACCGGCAAGGTCCCCGCCGTGCTCTACGGCCGGGGCGCCGAGCCGCAGCCGATCACCGTCGACTGGCGCGAGCTGCGCACGGCCCTCACCACCGACAAGGGTCTCAACGCGCTGCTCACGCTCAAGGTCGGGTCGAAGAAGACCACGGCGATCGTCAAGGAGATGCAGCGTCACCCGGTGCGCCGCGACGTGCTCCACATCGACTTCCTGTCGGTCGACGTCGACGTGGCCATCACCACCGACGTGCCGATCGTGCTCGAGGGCGAGGCCACGCTGGTCCTGCGCGAGCAGGGCGTGGTCGACCAGGTCCTGAACGCCCTGGTGATCCAGGCCAAGCCCGACGCCATCCCGGGTTCCCTGGCGGTCGACGTGTCCGCGCTCGAGATCGGCCACACCATCACCGTGGCCGATCTGGTGCTGCCCGAGGGCGTCGCCACCGAGGTCGACCCCGAGGAGACCGTCGTCACCGCCAAGCTCACCAGCCTGGCCCTCTCCGAAGAGGAAGAGGGCGAAGGCGAGGCGGCCGAGGGCGAAGAGGGTGCCGAGGGCGAGGCCGCCGAGGGCGAGGCTGGCGAGTCTGCTGGCGAGCCCGCCGGCGGCGAGTAGCCCGCCGCCTCCACGATGGCTCTGTTCGGGCGGGGTGGCGCGGCGGCGGAACGCCGCGGCACCCCTGCCGATCTGCTCGTCGTCGGGCTCGGCAACCCGGGTGCCGAGTACGAGGGCTCTCGCCACAACGTCGGTGCCCAGGTGGTCGACCTGCTGGCCCAGCGCCACGGCGGCGCGCTCAAGCGGTCCAAGGAGCGGGCCCTGGTGGCCGAGGTGCGCATCGGCGACAAGCGGGTCACGCTGGCGTTCCCGCAGACGTTCATGAACCTGTCCGGCGAGTCGGTGGCCATGCTGGCCAAGCGGCACGGCATCACCGATCCCGAGCAGATCGTGATCGTGCAGGACGAGCTCGACCTGCCCCTGGCCCGGGTCAAGGTCAAGCGGGGCGGGGGCCTGGCCGGCCACAACGGCCTGCGGTCGATCAAGTCCCACCTGCACACCGACGCGTTCCTGCGGGTGCGCATCGGCGTGGGCAAGCCGGTCACCAAGGAACACGGCGTCGACCACGTGCTCAAGCGCGTGTCCGAAGCGCGACCGGGTCGAGCTCGACATCGCCGTGCAGGAGGCGGCCGATGCCGTCGAGCAGATCCTCTCCGACGGCATCGACGCAGCCATGAACCGCGTCAACACCCGCGCGACTCGACCAGCGGTCAGGAGTCGGGGCCGACGGCGTGTCGGGCGGGCTCGGCAGCCCGCATGTCAGTGACGAGGCCCGCCGCTCGGTCGGCGGCGCGGTCGTCGCGGGCGGCGGCCCGCTGCTCGTCCACCCACCACTGGCGGACGATCACCGCCGCCACCACCAGGGTGAACAGCTCGCCGGTGCCCCAGAACAGCCCGGCGGCGGTGCGCTGATCGGACAGCAGCGGGTACGCGTCCGGCGCGATCGGCGAGCCCGACGACAGCAGGGCGAGGCCGATGACGGCGTGGAACGGCACGGCTACCAACAGGACCAGCAGCCGGGCGGCGTAGGGCGGGCGCCCAGGCAGCGGGTCGACGCCCACCAGGACGGCCAGGAACAGCGCCCCCGACGCCACGACGTGGGCGTGCACCAGCAGGTGGACGGCGTCGTTGCGCACCGAGAGGTCGAGCAGCGGCGTCAGGTAGATGGCGACGAGCCCGCCGCCGAACAGCGCCCAGGCCACGACAGGACGGGTGATCACGTGGACCGGCCGGCTGCGCAACGCCGACCGCAACGACCGGCGGGTCGCGGGCGAGGCGGACTGCAACGACAGCGTGACCGGGGCCGCCAGCACCAGCAGCAGGGGCACGACCATGCCGAGCAGCACGTGCTGGACCATGTGGACCCACAGCCGTGCGTCCTCGTGGCGGGCGATGCCCGACTGGGTGGCGACCACGGCGACGGCCAGCGCGCCGGCGAGCGCCGCGGTGCGACCCGCCGGCCAGCGCCGGCCGCGCACCGCCAGCCGGCGGACGCCCACCGCGTAGAGGCCACCCGTGAGCCCCACCAGCAACAGCGAGGCGGGATCGAGCCGCCAGCCGGTGAGCAGGTCGCCTGCGCTCGGGTCGGCCACTGACTGTCACCGTACCCGGGGCAACGGGCGAGACGAGGCGATCGCGGCACTGTCGGTCCCGGCTCTGCTACAACGGCGGGCGTGTCGGTGACCGCGCAGCCGACCACGCCGCCCCCGTCCCCCCAGGCGCCGCGCCCGCAGGCGCCGTCCACGCTGGGTGTCGGGGTTGTCGTGTGGTTGGCGTCGGAGCTCATGTTCTTCGCGGGGCTGTTCGCCGCCTACTTCACCCTGCGTTCGATCAACGACCCGTGGCCGCCCGACGACGTCGAGTTCGAGACGCTCACCACCTCGCTGGCGACCGTGGTCCTCGTAGCGTCCAGCGGCGCCATGCACCTCGCGGTGCTCGCGGCCCAGCGCGGCGACCGACGGGGCAGCAGTCCGCTGGCTGGGCGTGACCGCGGTCATGGGCGCGGTCTTCCTGTGCAACCTGGCCTTCGAGTACTCCCAGGCCGACTTCCGCATCGACGACCACGCCTACGGGTCGATCTTCTACCTGATGACCGGCTTCCACGGCCTGCACGTGCTCGGCGGCCTCGTCTTCATGGGCGCGGTCGCCGTGCGCCATCGCCGGCCGGTCGCGGGCGCCGACCTACGAGACGGTCGAGGTGTGCGCCTACTACTGGCACTTCGTCGACGTCGTGTGGGTCGCCATGTTCGCCACCGTGTACCTGCTGCGGTGAGGCACCTCCCGTGACCTCCGGCCGCCATCGAGCCCTCGTGGCCCTGCCCGTGGTCGTCGCCGCGGTGGTGACGCCCCTGCTGCTGCGGCCGGCCGCGGGCCAGGAGGACGACGACGCCCTGCTCGCCGAGGGCCGCGAGCTGTTCGAGACGGGGTGCTCGAGCTGTCACGGGCCCGACGGTGAGGGCGTCGACGCCCCCGACGACGGGGTGCGGGGGCCGTCGCTCGCACAGGCGGGCGAGGCCGCCGCCTACTACTACCTGTCGACCGGGCGCATGCCGCTGGCCAACAGCGAGGAGCAGCCCATCCGCAAGGAGCCGGCCTACGACGCCGACGAGATCGCCGCGCTGGTGGCCTACGTCGGCACGCTGGGCGACGGGCCCGCCGTCCCCGTGGTCGACACGGCCGGCGCCGACCTGGCGGCCGGAGGCGAGGTGTACCGCGAGATCTGCCAGGCGTGCCACAGCGCCTCGGGCAGCGGCGGCGCGCTCAGCTACGGGCGCGCGGCGCCGGAGCTGTCCCACGCCACCCCCACCCAGGTGGGGGCGGCGGTTCGGGTCGGGCCGGGGCAGATGCCGGTGTTCGGCCCCGACATCATCTCCGACGAGGAGCTGAACGACCTGGCCGCCTACGTCGAGTACCTGCGCTCACCCGAGGACCCCGGCGGCCTGCCGATCGGGCGGACCGGGCCCATCCCCGAGGGCTTCGTCGCCTGGCTGATCGGGATGCCGGCCCTCCTCGCCCTCGTGGCGTGGATCGGTACGCGCTCGCCCATCCGCCGGAGGGGATCGTGACCGGCGACGACCCGCGGTCCCCGGCCGAGGCCACCGAGCCCGCCGAACCCGTCGTGGTGACGTCCGACGGCGCGACTCACGCGTCCCACGAGGGACACGCGACGCGGCGGGCGGCGACGTGCTCACCCGGCGGGGTGAGCGCGTCGAGATGCGAGCCGCGGCCTGCTTCGTGGTATCGCTCGTGGCCGCCGCCGCCCTGGCGGCGGTCTACTGGCAGGGCGGCCAGCCCCAGGCCGAGGGCGTCCTGCTGGCGCTGTCGCTCGGCGGCATCGGGGTGGGCGTCGTGCAGTGGGCGAAGCACTTCATGCCCGACGACGAGGTCGAGGAGGAGCGCCACGCCATGGCCTCGACCGAGGAGGACGTCGTCGCCTTCACCTCCGACTTCCAGGCCGGCGAGTCGACGCTGCGCAGCCGCCGCATCCTCGTGGCCACGGCCGGCGGGGCGTGCGCGGCGCTGGGCGTGGCGCTCCTGTTCCCCATCCGGTCGCTGGGCCCGCGGCCGGGGCGGGGCCTGAAGCAGACGGCGTTCCGGGGCGGCGGCGTGCGGGTCGTGGAGCAGGACGGGTCTCCGGTCCGCCCCGACGACCTCGAGCCCGACAGCTTCATCACGGTCTTCCCCGAGGGGCACACCGACGCGGCCGACTCGCCGACGCTGCTGATCCACTACCGCGACGACCAGGGGTTCACGCCCCGCCCCGGCCGCGAGGACTGGACGGTCGAGAACATCGTCGCCTACTCGAAGATCTGCACCCACGTCGGCTGCCCGGTGGGGCTGTACCAGCCCGTGTCCGGGCTGCTGCTGTGCCCCTGCCACCAGTCGACGTTCGAGGTGATGAAGGGGGCACGGCCGGTGTTCGGGCCCGCGGCCCGGGCGCTGCCGCAGCTGCCGCTCGGGCTCGACGACGACGGGTACATCGTGGCCACCGGCGACTTCTCGGGCCCGGTCGGGCCGGGGTTCTGGGACCGGGGCCGGTGAGCGCCCGATGAGCCCCAAGGGCCCCCGCCCCGAGCGTCTGCTGACGCACCGCATCGCCCGCTGGGTCGACGACCGGCTCGGGGCGGCCAAGGTCGCCCGCAGCGCCCTGAACAAGGTGTTCCCCGATCACTGGTCCTTCATGATCGGCGAGCTGGGCCTCTACTGCTTCGTCGTGCTGGTGCTCACGGGCGTCTACCTGACGTTCTTCTTCGACCCCAGCACCCGCGAGGTCGTGTACCAGGGCAGCTACGAGCCCCTGCGCGGCGTGCAGATGACCGAGGCGTACCGCTCCGCGATCGAGCTCAGCTTCGACGTGCGGGCCGGCCTGGTCATGCGGCAGATCCACCATTGGGCGGCGCTGCTGTTCCTGGCCTCGATCGCGGTGCACCTGGGTCGCGTGTTCTTCACCGGCGCGTTCCGTCGCCCCCGCGAGCTCAACTGGATCATCGGTTGCACGCTGCTGATCCTCGCCATCCTCAACGGGCTGTTCGGCTACTCGCTGCTCGACGACCAGCTCTCGGGCACCGGGCTGCGCATCGTGTACTCGATCGTCCTGTCGATCCCGCTGGTCGGTACGTGGGCGGCGTCGCTGCTGTTCGGCGGCGAGTTCCCAGGGCCCGACATCATCCAGCGGCTGTACGTCATCCACATCCTGCTTGTGCCGGCAGCGATCGTCGGCCTCCTCACCGCGCATCTGGGCATCCTCGTCCGCCAGAAGCACACCCAGTTCCCCGGCCCCGGCCGTCGCGAGGACAACGTGGTCGGCGAGCGCGTGTGGCCGACCTACGCCGCCAAGGCGATCGGGCTGTTCTTCCTCACGTCGGCCGTGCTGTCCTTCCTCGGCGGCGTGTTCCAGATCAACCCGATCTGGATCTACGGGCCGTTCGAGCCCTCGCACGTGTCGGCCGCCAGCCAGCCCGACTGGTACACGGGGTGGCTCGACGGCGCCCTGCGGATCATGCCCGGGTGGGAGACCCGCGTCGCCGGGTTCGAGATCCCCAACCCGTTCTTCCCGGGGATCCTGATGGCGGGCCTGACGTTCACCCTGCTGTACGCGTGGCCGTTCCTCGAGGCCCGGGTGACGGGCGACTACGCCGAGCACAACCTGCTCGACCGGCCCCGGCAGCGGCCCGTGCGCACGGCGCTGGGAGCGGCGACGATCAGCTTCTACGTGGTGTGCTTCCTCGGCGGGGCCGCCGACGTGCTGGCCGCCACCTTCGGCCTGTCGGTGAACGCCATCCTGTGGACCTTCCGGTTCCTGGTGCTGCTGCTGCCGCCGGTCGTGGGGTGGATCGTGTACCGGCTGTGCAAGGAGCTGTCGGCCCGCGACGGCGTGCCCACAGGGTCGCAGGTGACCGTGCGCGAGATACCGGGGCGGCTGCGGCACCGCCCACAGCCGGCCGTCGCCGAGGCGTCCGAGGCACCGGGGTCGGCGGCCGACAGCTGACACCCCCGTCGCCCGCAACGCAGCGTTCACAACAGACGGTGATGTACCTGTCGCTATTCGTGACGATGTGGGGGAGAATCTTCAGCCATGAGGGTCCCCCTGTCCCTCGTCGTGGTGGGTGCCGCTCTGGTGGCGGGTGCGGGCGCGTGCGGGACCTCGGGGTACCAGTACGTCGAGAACGACGAGCTCGGGGTCTACGCCAAGCTCCCCGACGACTGGACCATCTACGACGAATCCGACCTGTTCCCCGAGGCGTCGGAGCGCGAGTTGACCCAGCGGCAGGACCAGATGTGGATGCGTACGTTCGACGCGGGCGAGAACCCGAGCGTCGAGGGCTCCCGCTCGGTGGGGGGCGACCACCCGACGGGCGTGTTCGCCGTCCGGGCGCTGACCCCGCGGAGAGCGCGAGGACCTCGATCTGGGCGTGTTCCGCGGCGGCGGCGACCCCGCCCGCGACCCGGTGGCCGCCGACGCGGCCGACACCGAGGGCGTCATCACGGTCCTCAGCGACGAGCCGGTCGAGTTCGAGGGCGGCTACAGCGGCGTCCACACCGTGTTCGTGATCGACCAGGGCGGCACACCGGTGGTGACCGACCAGACCGCGGTGCGCAACGCGCAGAGCACGGCCATCGCCCTGTTCCAGGTCGGCTGCACCGAGACCTGCTACTTCGAGACCCACAAGGACGCGATCGCCGATCTCGTCGACTCGTGGACCATCCAGGAGGCGCGGCCGTGACACCACCGATCCCACCGCCCCCGCCCGGCCAGCCGCCAGTGGACGGTCCGCCCCCGCCCGATCGGCGACCAGTCGACGGTCCACCCCCGTCCGGCCAACCGCCGGTGGCCGGTCAGCCGCCGGTCGAGGTTCGGCGGCCGGTCGACGCCGAGCGGGTCGGGCTGCCCGCACCCGGGCAGATGGGCGCCGGCTCGGGCCCCGACCGCCCCACGCGCAAGCGCCTGCCCCTGTGGGACCGGGTCAAGTTCCTGCTGCTCTTCCTGCTGCTCTTCTGGTTCTTCGTCTGGTCCGAGTACTCGGACCCCAACCCGTTCAACACCGTCGGCGACGCCATCGACGACACGGTGCGCAGCAAGCGGCCGTTGTTCGTGCTCGCCGGCGTCGAGGTGGTGCGCCAGCTCCACTACCTGTTGGCGGAGCGGTCGCCCCGCTACTACCGCTTCTGGGCCGAGTCGGTGTTCGGGCGGTTCGAGCGCCGCGTGGGTCGCCTGAACGACTGGACCCGCTACCGGCTGGCCCGCGCGGCCAAGGTCGTGATGCTGTTGGTCGTGCTCAGCCTGGTGCTGGGCGCGATCTACGACGTGACCCCGGCCACCGCACTGTTCGAGCTGCCCTCCCGCGTGTGGGAGTGGCTGCCGATGATCTTCCAGCTGCTGTTCGCCATGGTCTTCCTGATCACCCAGTTCGCCGCTCTGTTCTGGTTCCTGTCGCGGGGCGGCGTCGACACCTACATGCCCGACGAGGTCAAGACGCGCTTCACCGACGTGTGGGGTCAGGACCCGGTGCTCGACCGGGTCAAGGAGAACATGGTCTTCCTCGAGCGCCCCGAGGACATCGAGGACAAGGGAGGCTACGTCCCCGGCGGCATCCTCCTGTGGGGTCCCCCGGGCACCGGCAAGACGCTGATGGCCGAGGCGGTGGCCGGCGAGACGGGCAAGCCGTTCGTGTTCGTCGACCCCGGCGCCTTCCAGGCGATGTTCATGGGTGTCGGCATCCTCAAGGTGAAGGGCCTGTTCCGCAAGTTGCGGAGGCTCGCTCTGCGCTACGGCGGGGTGATCGTCTTCTTCGACGAGGCCGACTCGCTCGGCAACCGGGGCGCGATCACGCCCGGACCCTTCGGCGGGCGGCGGGTACGACACCTGCACCGGGCGCCGCGGCGCCCGGTGTGTGGGCAGCGGGCGCCAGCGAGCACCTGCGGTGGCTGTCGCCGCGGGCGCAGGCCGCGGTGCTCACCTCGTCGCTCGCGCCGTCGACCGGCGTCGACGAGCCGCGCCGGCGCGTCGACCGCATCATCATGGGCGGCATGGGCGGGGGCGGCGGGATGGGCACCCTGCAGGCGCTTCTGTCGGAGATGTCGGGCCTGAAGAAGCCGCGTGGGTTCCTCAACCGCTTCGGTCGCCGGTTGCTCGGCCTGCAGCCCAAGCCGCCTCCCAAGTACCGCATCCTCGTGATGATGGCGACCAACATGCCGCAGGCGCTCGACGAGGCGCTGCTGCGCCCGGGCCGCATCGACCGCATCTACAAGGTCGGCTACCCCTCCAAGGACGGCCGGGTGCGCACCTACGACGGCTACCTCGCCAAGGTGCGGCACGAGCTCAGGCCCGACCAGGTCGACAAGCTGGCCACCATCACGCCCTACGCCACGGGGGCGAGCATCAAGGACCTGGTCAACGAGGCACTGATCAACGCCATCCGCGAGGGGCGCGAGGTCATCGGCTGGACCGACGTGATCAAGGCCAAGCACCTGAAGGAGCTCGGCCCGCCCGAGGACGTCGAGTACATCGAGCGCGAGCGCCACGCCATCGCGGTCCACGAGGCCTGCCACGCCGTCGCCGCCTACCGCACCCGCAAGCACCTGGCCATCGACCTCGCCACCATCGAGAAGGGCGGCACCTACCTGGGCATGGTGTCGAGCATCCCGCCCGAGGACCAGTTCACCGAGTGGCGCAGCGAGTACGAGGCCGACATCGTCGTGGCGCTCGCCTCGCTGGCCGGCGAGCGCCTGTTCTTCGAGGGCGACAACTCGTCGGGCGTGTCCGGCGACCTCGAGTCGGCCACCATGGTGGCCACGCTGATGGAGGGCTACTGGGGCATGGGCCGCACCGTCGCCTCCCACGGCGTGACACACAAGGTCGGCATCGGGGGCGGGGGCAAGCCGGGCGGCAAGGAAGACGACCAGCGCGAGATGCTCAAGGGCAGCCTCGGCGAGCGCATCGAGACCCACCTGGCGGAGCTGCTCGACCGGGCCGAGGCGCTGCTGGGCGACAACCGGGCCGAGGTGCTGCGTGTCGCCCACGCCCTCGAGACCCACAAGACGCTCGCGGGCGAGGACGTCGTGGCCGTGATCGACGGCACCGAGGGCCCGCTCGTCGACGGCCGGGCCTACCGGGACGAGACGTTCGTCGAGGCGATGGAGGAGTTCCACACGGCGGTGGTGGCCGCCCACGAGACCCACGACACGGTGGCCATGGCGCTACCCAGCACCAACGGCCGCACCCCCGACGGCACCGCGGGTCCCCGGGCCACGGGTGTGCTCCTCGCCGATGCCGAGGCCGACCCGCCGAGTCGCTGACGGCCGGTTCCTGGTGCCGGGGCACGTTCGGGACCGTCGGTGGGACCCGCCCGACGCAATGACCATCGGCGTTCGGAGCGCGAGCGCAGGCCCTGGTGGTCGATCGCTATTGCCTCATGTCGTCGGCTCGGCCGGAGGGGTCTGGGCGGTCAGACCTCGATCGTGCGGTGGCCCGACGGGTCGGCGTCGCGGCCCACGTGCAGCCGCACCTTGCCGCCGTTGGCGGCGATGGTGCGGGCCAGCAGGTCGGCCCCCAGCTCGAACTCCACGTTGGTCATGGCGCCCGGTGGCACCGTCACCCGGCGGAACGCCCGCAGGGTGCGCAGGGGCCGGGGCTCCGAGCCCAGGGCCTCGTCCAGGTAGACCTGCACGACCTCGTCGCCCGCCCGGGTGCCAGTGTTGACCACCGGCACGGTGAGCCGGACGGTGCCGTCCCACCCGCGCTTGGCCACCAGCCGCCCGTGCTCGAACGTCGTGTACGACAGCCCGAAACCGAAGGGAAAGGCCGGCGAGCGCCCGGTCGCCTCCATCAGCCGGTAGCCGTGTAGCGGGCCGTACCGCACCTTGCGGGCGTCGGGGTCGAACGACGGCATCTGCTCCGAGCCCCGGGGCCACGTCGACGGCAGCCGGCCGCCCGGGTTGACCTGACCGAAGAGCACGCGGGCGAGCGCGTGGCCTCCCTCCATGCCCGGGTACCAGGCCACGACCACCGCGCCCACCTGCTCGCGCCACGACTCGGTGACGATGGCGCTGCCGCCGATCAGCACGACCACGGTGCGGGGGTTGGCGGCGGCAACCGTGCGGATGAGCGACTCGTCCTGGGGCCGCAGGGTCAGCGACCGGCGGTCGCCGCCCTGGCCGCCGGGCAGGTTCTCGCCCTCGTCGCGGTGCGTGTACCCCGCCACGACCACGGCGACGTCGGCCGCGGCCGCAGCCAGCCGCGCCGCGTCGAGGTCGTCGCCCGGGTGGTGCGCGACGTTGATGACCCACCGCTCGCCCGCCGCCCGCAGCCCGTCGAGCACCGTGGCCACGGAAGGGGCACGTACGTCGCTCGACCCGTGGTCGCCCGTGATCGGCATGGCCGCCAGGCCTCCGAGCACGGCCATCGACTGCACCCGTTCGGGGTCGAGGGGCAGCACCGGCTCCCAGGCCCCGAGGGTGGCCCCCATGGCCGGGGCCTGGCCATCACCCGGCTCGACCGCCCGGACGGTCTCGTTGCGCAGCAGCACCATCGACCGCTCGGCCACCTCGCGGGCCAGCGACCGGTGGGCATCGCTGGCGACCCGGGCCGGGGCGTAGCGGCCGCCGGCGCCGGCGCCGTCGGCCGCCGCGACCGTGGCGGCCCGGTCGGCGAAGCGGACCTGCTGGCGCAGCAGCCGCAGGGCGGCGTCGTCGACGCGCTCGTCGGTGACCTTGCCCTGGCGCACCAGCCGCCCCAGCGAGCGGAACCGCCAGCGGAACGGCATCTCCAGGTCCTGGCCCGCGGCGACGGCATGGCCGGAGCGCACCCCCAGCACGAAGTCGCTCATGACGAACCCGTCGAAGCCCCACTCGCCCTTGAGGATGTCGGCGAGCAGGTGGCGATGGTGCCCGCAGCGTTCGCCGTTGACGCGGTTGTAGGCGGTCATCACCGCGGCCACGCCCTCGTCGACGCATCGGCGGAACGAGGGGAGGTAGATGTCGTGCAGGTCATCGTCGTCGATGGCGACGTCGACCTTGAAGCGGACATCCTCGATCGAGTTGCAGGCGAAGTGCTTGACGCACGCCATCACGTGGCGCTGGGTGCCGCGCACGAGGGCGGCGCCCATCTCGCCGAGGAGGTGCGGGTCCTCGCCGAAGGTCTCCTGCGCCCGGCCCCAGCCGGGGTGGCGCAGCACGTTGACGCACACGCCGGCGAACAGGTTGGCCCCCAGCGCTCGGCACTCGACGCCGATGACGTCGCCCACCCGCTCCTCGAGGGCGGGGTCGAACGTGGCGCCGCGGGCCATCGGCACCGGGAACGCGGTGGCGTGGCCGACGACGACGCCGCGGGGCCCGTCGCTGAAGCGGATGCCGGGGATGCCCAGCCGGGGCACCTCGCCCGCCACGTACGGCGTCTCGTTGTAGTGGCGGGCCATCTCGACCACGCCCCGAACAAGGCGCCCGTCGCCCGAGAGGAGGTGGAGCTTCTCGTGCACCGACAACTGGTCCAGCAGGTCTCGGGCCCTGGCCTCGGCGACATCGGCAGCGGCGTCGCCGCCCGCGCCGGCGGGGTCGGCGGTGCCGAGCCGCCTGGCGTCGAACGCCCCACCGGCGAGCGGGCGGACGTCGGAGGGCCTGGCGTCGAACGGCCCACCGGCGAGCGGGCGGGCGCCGGGTGGCCCGGCGTCGACCGGTCCACCGGCGAGCGGGCGGGCGTCGGTGGACCCGGCGTCGAGCGATGCGGGCGAGCCCGGGCCCCGTTCGGGGTCGGTCAGCCGGCCCCACACGTCGGGGGGATCGCCGGGCGGCGGCGCGTCGGCGAGCGCGCCGACCAGCACCGGATCGGCGAGTCGCGCCGCGAGGTCGTCGTCGGCGTCGGCGGGTGCGGTCGGGTCCCCAGGTGCCACCAGGCGAGGGTACGCCCTCGCGCCCCTCGTACACTCCGGCCGTGGCGCCCGCACCCCCCGACCCGCCGGCCAACGTCGTCGTCGTGCTGCTCGACTCGCTGAACCGGCACATGCTCGGCAGCTACGGCGGCACCGAGTTCGACACGCCCAACCTCGACCGCTTCGCGCCCGGCGGGCGATCCGGTTCACCAACCACGTCACCGGCTCGCTGCCGTGCATGCCCGCCCGCCACGACATCCTGTGCGGCGCGCTCGACTTCCTGTGGAAGCCGTGGGGCTCGATCGAGCTGTGGGAGCAGTCCGATCACCGCCGACCTGCGCGTCGGCCGGGGTCACGACCATGCTGGTCAGCGACCACCCGCACCTGTTCGAGACCGGCGGCGAGAACTACCACACCGACTTCACCGGCTGGGACTACGTGCGGGGCCACGAGGGCGACCCGTGGCGCACCCACCCCGACCCGTCGTGGGTGGGCACGCCGGCGCCGCCGGCCCGGGACGGCGGCTGGTTCTGGCGGCAGGCGCTGGGCCCGGGCGTCGACATCGACCGGGCCTACGACCGGTCGCGCACCTACTTCCGCGCCGAGGACGACTACCCCGGGCCCGCGCACGATGGTCGCCGCCGCGGACTGGCTGCGCGGCGCCGCGCCGCCACCACGACCGGTTCCTGCTGTTCGTCGACGAGTTCGACCCCCACGAGCCGTTCGACACGCCCGACCCGTGGGCTCGGCCGCTACGACGACGAGCCCTGGGACGACGACCTGGTCATCTGGCCGCCGTACGTCGTCGGCGGCGGTCGCCAGGGGCCTGCTCAGCGAGCGCCGAGGCCCGGCACATCCGGGCCAACTACGGAGCCAAGCTGTCGATGATCGACCACTGGTTCGGCGAGATCGTGGCCGCGCTCGACGACGGCGGCCTGTGGGACGACACCGCGGTCATCGTGTGCACCGATCACGGCCACTACCTGGGCGACGTCCGTGGCGGCGCCGACATCTGGGGCAAGCCCGGGGTGCCGCAGTACGAGCCGCTCGGCCACATGCCGCTGCTCGTGCACTGGCCGGGCGTGGCGGGCGGCGGCGACCTGCGACGCGCTCACCACCAGCGTCGACCTGTACGCCACCCTGGCCGACGTGTTCGGCGTGACGCCGTCGCCACCGCACCCACGGCCGCGTCGCTGCGTGCCGCTGCTCGACGGGCACCGCCACGCACGGTGCGCGACTGGGCGATCGGCGGGGTGTGCGGGCAACTGGGTGCAGGTCACCGACGGGCGACGCAAGTACGCCCGGGCCCCGGTCGAGCGGCAACCGCCCGCTGTCGATGTGGTCGAACCGCTGGTCGACCATGCCGCTGCACATCACCGGCATCGACGGCGCTGCCGCCGCCCGACGAGCGGGCGGACCTCGACGTTCATGCCCGGCTCGACCGTGCCGGTGATCCGCCAGCCGTTCGCGCCCGGCGACATGCTGCCCTTCTGGGCGATGACCCGCGGTCGCCGAGCACCACCTCTACGACGTCGACCGTCGACCCCGACGAGGCCGAGAACCGCGCGGGCGAGGGTCGGGCCGAGGCCGAGATGATCGACCTGCTGCGCACCGCGCTCGACGAGGTCTCGGCCCCGCCCGACCAGTACGCCCGCCTCGGCCTGACCTGACCTGACCCGGCCCGGCCAATCGCCGCACGTGACCGCGCGACGTGGCGGCCCGGGGCCGATCGTCGCGACGTGACTCGATTCCGGACCCGGACCCGGAACCCGAGCCCGGAACCCGACCCGGCAGGCATCGCTGGCCCGGGGGCGGCTAGCCGATCAGGCGGCCGGCCCGGCGCCCGCGGACGAGGTGTCCGTGGCCGAGGTGTCCGCGGACGAGGTGTCCGCAGCCGACGCGGCGCCGGCGTCCCGGTCGACGCGTGCGAGCCACTGGACCGTGCCCGTGGCCACCCGAGCGCCGCTCGAGCCGACCACGTCGACCGCGACCGAGAAGCGGAACACACCCTGGTCGTCGGCCCGATCGACGAGCTCACCCTCACACGGGACGCTGGCGCTGGCGGTGACGGCGCCCCGCGCCGAGTCCCGGAACTGCACGCCCGTGGCGGTGGGCACGAGCGTCGCCCGCAGCCCCGGCACGGCGACCGCCGCCTCGGCCGCCTCGCGGGCCGTGGCGTCGACGAGGGCGAGCAGCGCCCCGGTGGGCACCGTCGTGGGACCGGCGCCGCCGGCGCCGTCGGCGTCGTCCCATGCCGGCGAGGCCGTGAGGGTGGCCGTGGCGCCGCAGCCACGCAGCGACCCGTCGCCGGGCGTCACGTGCACGCCGACGTGGGCGGTGAAGCGCTCGCTCACGTCGGCGTCGACGGGGCCCTGCGGGCCACGAGGTGTCGGCAGGTCCGGGCGATTGCGGTGGTTCTCTGGCGACACCTCCGATCGGTGGGCGGGCATGGTGCGGTCGGCTCGCATGTCCGGGGTGGGGGCGTCGGGAGGACACATGGTGCTCACCTCGTCCGTGTGCTGGGGCAATCGGGCTCGCGGCCGGCCGCACCGCTCCCGGCGCACACGGCCGCGATCAGCACCCTCGCCCCGATCGTGCGGAAGGGGTGGCCGGCGCCGTGGCGGCCGGGTCGGTGCAGAAACTGAGACATCGACGTGGTCCTTCGTGAGGGGTGAGCACGCCCGCGCTGCGTGCACCCTGACGTTGCGACAGGCGCCTTTCGTGCCGCTGAGCCGGCGCTTGCACCCCATGCCGCCTGGCTGTCAGCGCCGGAAACTCGCTGGTCAGGGACCCGGTGTCGTCAGCTGGCCAGGCGGCGGACAGCCTCGAGCTGAGCCCGGGCCGTCTCGCGGGCGAACACGTCGTCGCCCTTGTCGGCGCACTCGACGGCCTGCTCCGCGCACCGTACGGCGTCGCCGCACTCGCCATCGTCGGCGCGGATCTGGCTGAGCCGCCACCAGCACTCGGCGGCGCCGCCGTGGTACCCGACCCGGCTGAACAGCCCGGCCGCGGCGTGGATGCGCTCGAGGCCCAGGTCGCGGTCGCCGAACGCGGCCTGCGCCGTGCCCCACGCCGCCAGCGCGTAGCCATCGATCACTGGCGCGAACCCCTCGTTGCTGGCCACGATGGCGGCCTCGCCCAGCCGCGTGGCAGTTGCGCCGTCGCCCTGCTCGAACGCGATGAACGCCATGCCGGCCGAGGCCAGCGCCACCAGGGCGGGCACCGCCGCCTCGGTGGCCAGGTGGTGGAGCTCCTCCCAGGCCGCGAAGGCGTCGTCGAGGCGGCGGTCGCGCTCGGCCACCTCGCCCAGGCGGGCCAACGCCGCCATGAGGGTCATGTGGTTGCCCGCGCGCCGGAAGGCGTCACAGGCGCGGGTCAGCAGGTGCCGGGCCTCGCCCAGGTCGCCGAGCAGCCCGGCGATGACGCCCTGCTGGTAGTCGACGCTCGACAGCCCGTGAGCATCGCCGGCCCGGGAGAACTCCTGCCGTGACTCGTCGAGCCACCCGTCGGCCGCGAGCGCCTCCATGGTGAACACGTGTTGCGACGCCCGCAGGAAGTAGTGCCAGCCCAGGCGCTGTGGGTCGTCGATCCGCCGTTCGACCGCCAGCGCCGCTTCGGCCAGCAGGGACGCCTCGTTCCGGTGGCCGGCCATCACGCCGGCCAGGCCCGCCAGAGCCTGGGCCCGGGCCACGAGCGCCTCGGGTGCCTGGTCGCCCGCGCGCCGGAGCGTGGTGGTGAGCATGCTCCAGGCCAGCCCGGACTGCATGGTGGTGAACCAGTGCCATCCCAGGTTGGCGGCCATCTCGAGGGCGCGCAGCGGGTCGTGGGTCAGCGCCCACTCGATGGCCTGGACCAGGTTGGCTGCCTCCACCTGGATCGCTCGCACCTGGGCCACGTGGCCCGCCTCGGGCCGGGTGATGACGGCCCGGGTGGTCAGGTCGTGCGCCCAGTCGAGGTGGCGGCGGGCGACCGCGTCGCGATCGTCGCGCTCGGCCAGCCGGTCGGCGGCGTAATCGGCCAGGGTCTGCAGCATGGCGAAGCGGTTGCCTGCGGGTGTGCGGTCGAGTGTGACCAGCGACTTGTCGACGAGGCGGCCGAGCACGGTCTCGACGGCGTTGGGGTCGACGTCGCCGTCGGCGCACACGGCACGGGCGGCGGCCAGCGTCGCGCCCCCCGAGAACACGGCGAGGCGCTCGAAGACCCGCTGCTCATCGGCGTCGAGCAGCTCGTAGCTCCAGTCGACCACGGCGCGCAGCGTGCGCTGGCGGGGCTGGGCCGTGCGTGGCCCCTCGACCAGCAGGTCGAAGCGCTGGTCGAGCCGGTCGACCATCTCGGCCAGGTCGAGATGCCGGGCGCGGGCCGCGGCCAACTCGACCGCGAGCGGCAGGCCGTCGAGCCGCCGGCAGATCTCGGTGACAGACGCGAGCGCGCTGTTGTCGACGGGGGAGAGCGTCGTCATCCCGCTGGCGCTCATGCGTTCGACGAACAGCTCGATCGCGTGGTCGAGCGGCAGAGGCGGCACCACGTACAGGAACTCGCCCGGCACCCCCAGGGTCTCGCGGCTGGTCGCCAGCACCCGCAGGTCGGGGCAGCGGGCGAGCAGCGTCTCGGCCAGCAGGGCGACGTCGCCGACAACGTGCTCGCAGTTGTCGACGAGCAGCACCACCTGCCGCTCCACGAGCGCCTCGGCGACCTCGTCGGCCGACCGTGGCACGGGCGAACCCGCCAGGACCCCCTCGTCGAGCCGCAGGGTGCGCATGACGGCCGAGAGCAACCCGGTCGCGTCGCGCACGGGTGCAAGGTCGACGAGCCACACGCCGTCCGGGGCGGTGGGCGCCAGCGAGTGGGCCACCTCGATCGCGAGCCGGGTCTTCCCGGCGCCACCGGGCCCGACGAGGGTGACGAGCCGGTGGCTGTCGATCAGGTCGAGGACGTCGGCCAGATCGGCGTCGCGCCCCAGGCAGGCCGTGAGCGGGCGGGGGACGTTGCCGCGCACCGCCGGAGCGGGGTCCTCGGTGGCGGGACCGGCCTCGCCGGCTTCGATAGCCGAGGCAGGGGTGGCGGCGCGACCGGGCGCGCCGGCAACGGCGGGGTTGGCCTCACCCGGCCCGCCAGGGGCGGCGATAGCGCGTGCCGGGTCCGGACTGCCCTCCGGCGCGGCCGCCGGCGCCGCCACCGCGGCTGCGGTGACGCCCGCCACCGGCTCAGATGCGCGAGTGCGAATCACGAGGGGTGGGTCGAGCGTGGGATCCTGGGCGAGCACGGCCGCCTCGAGCCGCCGCAGCTCGGCGCCGGGCTCGATGCCCAGCTCGTCGATGAGCCGGCCGCGGGCGTCCTGATAGGCCCGCAGGGAGTCGCCCTGGCGCCCGCACCGGTAGAGCGCGAGCACGAGCTGGCCCCACAGGCGCTCGCGGAGCGGGTGCTCGGCGGTGAGCCGTTCGAGCTCGCCGATGACCGCGGCGTGGTCGCCCGTGGCCAGTTCGGCGTCGATGCGGTCTTCGATGGCCCCGAGCCGTGCCTCGGTGATCCGGGCACGCTCGGCGCGGGCCCATCCGTCACCGGGCAGGCCCGCCAGCGGCTCGCCCCGGACGAGGTCGAGTGCATCCCGCAGGTCGATGGCCGCGGTGCCCGGATCGTGGGCCAGGCGGGGCCGGGCCCGGGCCACCAGCCCGTCGAAGCGCTCGACGTCGGTGCGCAACCCGTCCCCGGCCACCAGGGTGTAGCCGGCATCGGTGGTCTCGATCACCCGACCGTCCTCGACGGACGCGAGGCTGCGGCGTAGGCGGGACACCAGAACCTGGAGCGAATTGGCGGGCTGCCGGGGCGGATCGTCGCCGTAGAGGATGTCGACGAGCCGATCGGGCGACACCACCCTGCCGCGCTCGACCGCCAGCGCAGCGAGCAGGAGCTGCAGCTTTTGGCCTGGCACCGCCACTACTGAGCCGTCGTCGGCGACGACCTCGACGGGCCCGAGCAATCGGACCTCCATGACGAGTCACGCTATCGGCGCCCTCCCGACGCTCCGCAGCTCATTTCGCGACGCTCTGTGCGAGCTCGACGGAGCGCCTGCCCACGGGAGCTCGTCGTGGGGGCAGTCGGCACGGGGAAGCGGGACGATGCCGGCGTCGTCGAGGGCCGCGAGCTGTTGGGACTGCAGCTCGCGGAGCTCGTCGAGGGCCGGGCCGGCAGCGGCGTGACGGCGTTCGTCCTCTTCGCTGTTCGCACGACGGGCGACCAGGTCGTACACCCCGAGCATGCCGTCGTGGCGGGCGACCCTTGTCAGGGTGTCGAGCAGAGCGGGGGTGGCGAGGTCGGGGTTGGCGTCGAGGTTGGCGAGCACGAGAACGTAGTGGAACGCGCCCTCCGGGCCGCGGGTGTCGTCGGTGAGCGCGACGCTCTCGTGGTCGGGGTTGGCGGCCTGGAAGTCGGCGGCGCCCTCGAAGATCGGTGCAAGGTCGGAGTTGGTGGCGGCGAGGCCCCGGGTGACTGCGAGCGCCAGGCCAGGGTCGTGGCGGTAGGCGGTGCCATCGGCGAGCCGTTCGTCGGCACAGGATCGAGTGTCTCCGGCGGACTCGGCACAAGCGGCCATCCCGCATGCGACGGCCACGACGGACGCGACCAATGCGGCGAGTCTGCGTCGCGCGACGGGCCGGGCGACCAGCCGCCGGGACGTGTCGGTCGAACCCGCGCGCCGATCGGTGACAGCACGCGAGGGGACCCGCTGCGAACGCATGTCAGCCTCCGTCCTGGTCGGACTCGGTGAGGTCACCGATCGCCTCCGCGAGAGGCAGGTTGACGTTCGACTCCTGGGCATCGATCAGCGCTCGGAGCCGGTCGAGCCCTGGCCCGGCGACATCGTCGAGCTCGTGCTCCGAGCCGTGCACGAGGTCGTGCAGGCCCACCTGGCCCCGGGTGCGGCAGACCTCCTCGATGACGGTCCGTAGCTGCGTGTCGGACTGCAGCTCGGGCACCGTCTCGACGTTGTGGATCACGAGGTCTCGAGTCAGGTGCGCCGCGAGGCCATCGATGGGGTTGCCACCGCCGGTCACGCCGGGCGGCCCGGTTGAGTAGGTCACGAGCGCTTCAGTGATCCCCGCCGCGGTCGACCCACCCGGAACCTCACCGGCGACGCCGGTCACGACCGCCATCGTGGCGTCCTGGACCCTCGTGTCCGTCTCCAGCGCGTCGACGATCGAGTTGAATCGCTCGTTGCCGACCTCCGCCGCCAGGCGCCAGTACACCTCGCCAAGCTCTCGCAGATCATCGCCGTGGTACGGCCCGTAGTCGCCGTTGGACCCGGCCAACGTGGGATCGACGAGCCCGCCGAGCCGCACGGTCGTCGTGCCCTCGATGGCGGCGTTGAGCCCCGCGGAGCCACCGGGCTCCCCGGCGAGCGCGCGGGCGGCGTCCCACAGGACGTCGTCAGGTGCCGGACCGGACGCCTCAGTGAGCGTGATTGCCCCGGCCGTGGATCCGTTCCAGGTTTCGAGGAGCGGTTGGGTCGCAGCGCCGAACCCGCGGGTGACCGGCGCGGAGAAGTCCCCCCCGAGCAGTCGTTGGTCCGTCACGTAGTAGGTCGCCAGGTCGTAGGCCAACCGCCTCCGTGCTTCAGGCGGCAGCGTGTAGTCGACTGACGCGGCCAGCACAGCCCCGAGCTGGGTCTGGTACTCGTCGTGCACCACCGGATCGAGTGGCTGCGCCCCGTCGTTGTCATCGAAGACGTCTCCCACCGTGTCGTGACCGGCGTCGAGGGTCCGGCGGACGACGTCGTGGGCGAGGCGGGCCTGGGGGTGGAGGCCGTCGTCGATGGCTGCGGCCGTGGCGAGGATGGGGGCGGCGGGGTCGGTGACGCCGTAGGCGCGGTCGACGATGCCGCCGCGAGGTGTGGGGCCCGTGCGGGTGATGAGCTGGCCGAAGATGGCGCCCGTGAGCACCGACGTGCCCGCCGCGTTGCCGGAGCCCATCACGGCGATGCTCTCTGTCGCCGCGCCGGTGCCCCAGATGGGGCCCGCCACGAGCTTCTGGGTGACGATCTCGTCGGCCCAGCGTTCGGCCCGCTCGGGCTGGTCCTCCAGGCCGAGCGACACGACCCGGCCCAGGTCGCGCATCGCGGCGATGGACGTCGCCAGGCTCGACAGGTCGTCGAGATCGACCGACTCGAGCACGGTGAGAGCCGTGACCACGTCGCCGGGCCCCATGGCGGCGGTGAGGAGCTGGGCCTCGGCCTGGGGGTCGGCGGCTGCGTCGAGGAGGGTGCGGGCCCGCTCGACGAGCGCGGCGACCTCGTCGGGGCCAAGGTCGAGGTCGCCCCGCCGTGCCCGCTCGCGCAGGCTGGCGAGCTCGGCGGCCACGCGGCGGCGCTCGACGGCCAGGATGGGGCTGCCGAGGGCGAAGGTGAGCTCGTCGTCAGTGCCGTACACACCGTTGCCGTCGGGGTCGTCGGCCGCATCGCGGAACCAGCCGCCGATCCTGGTCGTCCATGCCCCCAGGTACGCAAGCTCGTCGTGCAGGGTACGCAGCGGCGCGGACCAGCTCGACGCGGTGGACGTCGACGGCGCGAAGTCTCCGGCCCCGGTGCGGAAGCCCTCGAGCGCGGTGTCGAGCTTGGTCGCGGCCGTGGCGATGTCGTCCGCGATCGGTTGCATCGCGGTGCCGTACGACTCCAGTCGCGCTGGTTCAGCAGAGCTCGTGTCCATCGGTATGTTTTCTAGCTTTTCGATGTCTCTAGTTGCAAGTCGATCTATCCTGCGGGCACGATCGTGGAGGACGAAGCGGCTCGGCCGCTGATCGGAGGAACAGGCTCGTGGACGAGATCGAACGGGTGGCGCCCGTCGAGGGCGCGACGGTGGTGGCCTTCGACTACGCGGACGTGGGCACGGCGCTCGGCGTCATCCGCGCGGTGCAGGCGAGAGTGGGCGAGCGTGGCGGTGCGGCCCGGTCCTTGTGGCACGTGGTCGTCGTCAATTGGGAGGGCCGACACCGCGGCTGGTTCGACGAGGCGAACATGGCGATCACGACGTCGGTCGGCACGCGGCTCGACGACCTCGACATGTTGCGCAGCGCCGTGCTCGCCGCGGTTGACGACGCCAACGAGACGCAGACCATCTACAACCAGCGCGCCATCCACCTCGTCGAGCGGTCGTCCGTCGGGGCGGGCGAGGCCGGCGAAACTGCAGGACGTCAGGTCATGGGGACGTAGCGGGCGCGGGTTGCGGGCCGCGCAGCAGTCGGCCGGGTCGCGCCCCGGTCGCCTGGTCGTCCTCGCGCACGATGACACCCCGCTTGATGGTGGCCGTGTACCCCCGCGCCCGCTGGACCAGCCGTCGACCTCCGGCCGGCAGGTCGTAGATCATCTCGGGCGGGTCGAGGGCCAGCGCGTCGAAGTCGATGACGTTGACGTCGGCCAGGTAGCCGGGGGCCAGCAGGCCGCGGTCGTCGAACCCGTAGAGCGCGGCGGTGCCCCGCGTCTGCATGTGCACGGCCTGCTCGAGTCCCAGCCGGTCGCCCCGGTCGCGGTCGCGCACCCAGTGGCTGAGCATGTAGGTCGGCAGCGACGCGTCGCACAGCAGGCCGCAGTGGGCGCCGCCGTCGCCCAGTCCCAGCACGGTGCCGGGGTGGACCAGCATGTCGTGCAGCGCACCGAAGTCGCCGTGGGCGTAGCCCAGGATGGGGATGTACAGCAGCCCCCGGCCGTCGTCGGCCATCATCAGGTCGTAGGTGACCTCTTGGGGCGTGCGGCCCTCCCGGCCGGCGATGGCCTGCACGCTACGGTCGGGCGCCGGCTCGTAGTCGGGCGGGTCGCCCAGCGGGAACAGCTTGTGGAACGCCGCGGTGACGAAGGCGGCCATGCCGGTGAGCTCGGGCCGCTCCTCGACCATCGCACGGCGCACATCGGGGTCGCGGAAGCGGGCGAGCCGCTCGTCCGCCGGCAGGTCGGCGATCTGCATGCCACGTGGTGTGGAACATGAACGGGTGGGCCGACGAGCCCCACCCGAAGAGCACCGAGGCGGGACGGCCCGCCACCTGGGGGACGATGCGGGCGCCGTCGGCGGTGGCCTCGTCGGCCAGCTCGATCAGCCGACGCCAGTGCTCGGGCCTCAGGTCGTCCTGCAGGCAGTTGAACGTGACGGGGCGCCCGGTCTCGCGGGCGATGGTCGCCATCCAGGCGAACTCAGCGTCGGGATCGAACATGTCGCTCGCCAGCTCGAACACGCCGGTGCCTGCCTCGCCCAGCGCCATGCCGATGCCGATCAGCTCGTCGGCGCTGGCGGTGGTGCCGGCGGCCAGCTCGCCGTCCTTGGCCCGGTGCAGCAACGTGCGGGTGGTCGAGAACCCGACGGCGCCGGCTTCGACCGCCTCGCGCACGACCTTGGCCATGGCCTCGATCTCGTCCGGCGTCGCCTGGGCGTTCTGCCCGCCGCGGTCGCCCATCACATAGGCGCGCACCGCCCCGTGGGGGACGAGCGCGCTGATGTCCATGACCCGGGCCATGCGCTCGAGCTCGTCGAGGTACTGGGGAAAGGTCTCCCAGTTCCACGACATGCCCTCGACCAGGGCGGTGCCGGGGATGTCCTCGACGCCCTCCATGAGCTGGATGAGCCAGTCGCGCTTGGACGGATCGGCGGGCGCGAAGCCGACGCCGCAGTTGCCCATCACGATGGTGGTCACGCCGTGCCAGCTCGACGGCGAGATCTCCGGGTCCCACGTGGCCTGGCCGTCGTAGTGGGTGTGGATGTCCACGAAGCCGGGGGTGACCAGCTTGCCCTCGGCGTCGATCTCGCGGCGGCCGGGGGCGTCGACGCTGCCGACGGCGGTGATCTGCTCGCCGTCGATGGCGACGTCCGCGGTTCCGGCCCGTCGTGCGGGCCCACCGGACCCGTCGACCACCGTGCCGTTGCGGATGACCAGGTCGTGCATCGCCGTCCCCCTCGTCGCGCGGCTGACGCTCATGTCACCGCCCAGCCAACACCACCTTGACCCGTGGGTCAAGTGATCCGCGCGGTCGCCGTTCACCGTCCCCGACGTGGCCCGCGGCGTCGGCGAGGCAATAGAGGTCACTCACGCCTTCCTGAGGCAATGGGGCTGGCGCCCGGCGACTGTCGCCTCGTGAACGAGCGGGTGACCGCCATCGCCTCGCCGGTCGTCCCTGGCACGTGGTCCGGGTCGTTCCGCACTCGAGATGGAGGTCGGCTCTACCACGACGAGGCACGCGGGTCGGGCGCACGATGTCGACGCGGTCGTGATCGGGGGCACGATGTCGAGGCACTGGTGGTCGGCTGCACGACGTGGGCAATGGTGGTGGGGGGCCGACCACGGGTGCCTCAGCCGCTCCCCGGCGACCGCTGTTGCCTCGGATGACCTCGGGATCTGTACGCCCGGGGAGCGCCCATCCGCCGAAAGTGTCATACCCCGTTCGTAGGGTTCGGGCATGGATCTCTGGTCCCCGCCTCACGATGCGCCCCACCTGCTCGAATGGTGGCGGCCCCTCATGCTCGTCAGCCGGCGTGCCCGGGTCGAGCGCTTCCCGTGGCCGGTCCACCTCGACGAGTTCCGCCTCGCCGGGCGGGTCAAGCGCCAGGGCCGGCCAGACATCTGGATCTACGACCATCACGAGAACGGCGGCTCGGTGTGCGTCGACGCCACGGGCCAGACCTACAAGTTCATCGCCACGCCCCGGGCCAAGGGTGTCGGCCAGTTCCGCCCGTGCGAGCTACGCACCGCCCTGTGGCGGGCCCGCCTGCCCGACGTGGTCGAGCCGGTGTCCTACGACCGCGACCGCCGCGACGGCTGGAGCGACTGGGGTGCGGGCGCCAATCCCCTCGTCGACGAGACGGACGGGGTGCCCAGCGACGATCCCACGGCCGATGACGAGGACGACGAGAACGAGGATGGCGACGCGAGGGTCATCCGCCGCGGCCACCTCACACTGGTCGCGGGCTGATTGCCTGGCCCGGTCGAGCCGGACGGCGGTTGCGACTGACCACGGTCGTGCCGAGTGCTGTTGCGGGTTGACCGCCGGGGCCCGGGGTCGAGGCGGGCCTTGACGCGACCCTGGCGCCACCCACGCCCGGTTGCCCGGAGGTGAAGTGGCGCCAGGATCGGTGGGCGAGGTGTCGCCCGGGTGGCTACCCGACGTGGTCGGCGGGGATGTGACCCATCTTGCCGGCCTGGAAGTCGTCGAACGCCTGGGCCAGCTCGTCCCTCGTGTTCATGACGAACGGCCCGTACTGGGCCACCGGCTCGCCGATGGGGCGCCCGCCCAGCAACAGCACCTCGAGGTTGGGGGTGTTGCTGTCCTGCGAGGTGTCAGCCGTCAGGGTGAGGTGGTCGCCGTCGCCGAGCACGGCGAGCTGCCCGGTGCGCACCGGCCGGCCGGCCGAGCCCACGGCTCCCTTGCCGGCGAGCACGTACACGAGGGCGTTGTAGTCCGGCGACCAGGGCACGGTGAGCTTCGCCCCGGGGGCGACGGTGGCGTGCACGTAGGTGATCGGCGTGTGGGTCACGCCCGGCCCGTCATAGCCGTCGACCGACCCGGCGATCAGGCGCAGCACGGCCCCGCCGTCTGGCGAGCGCAGCAGCTTCACCTCGCCGCCGCGGATGTCCTGATAGCGGGGGTCGACGAACTTGTCCGCGGCCGGCAGGTTCACCCACAGCTGCACGCCGTGGAACAGGCCTCCGCTGGCGACCAGGTCGTCCGGCGGGCGCTCGATGTGCAGCAGGCCCGAGCCGGCGGTCATCCACTGCGTGTCGCCGTCGGTGATCAGGCCACCGCCGCCGGTGGAGTCGTGGTGCTGGAACGTGCCGTCGATCATGTACGTGACGGTCTCGAATCCCCGGTGGGGGTGCCACGGCGTGCCCTTGGGCTCGCCGGGTGCGTACTCGACCTCGCCCATCTGGTCCATGTGGATGAACGGGTCGAGCAGGTGTTGGGCCACGCCGGCGAAGGCGCGGCGCACGGGGAAGCCCTCACCCTCGAAGCCCGAAGGGGCGGTGGTCACGGACAGCACGGGGCGCTCGGCCGACGTCTCGGCGTCGGGCTCCGCGACGACCGGCAGCGTGAGGGGATCGGCAACGGTGATGGCGGGCATCTGGCGTACCTCCTGGGTCTGCCGTCTGAAACAGATTGTACGCGCAACTATTCCGCCTGTCACGGGTCGCTCACCCTGCCCGCCATGCGGCCCGGCGAGGGCCGAGGCCGGTGGCGCCCGCGAACTCGAGGCTTGGGCGCACCTGGGCTGTCGGTGATTGCCTCGGGTTCGCGGTGGGTGGGCGAGGGCGAGGCGACGGCGCACGCACCTGGGTGGTCGGTGATTGCCTCGGGTTCGGGGTGGGAGTGAGGGGGAGGGGTGACGAGAGCCGGCCGGGCCACGCCGGGGTCAGTCGCGGCGGCGAGTCTGGCGGACGAAGCCGCCGATGCCCAGGGCCATCAGCGCTACGCCGGGCACGATCACCCACAGCCCGAGCACCAGCCCGTTGGCCACGGTGGCACCCCCCAGGCCGATGGCCAACGGCCACGCACTGGCGTGCGGCAAGTAGTGCTCGCCCTCCTCGGCTGTCCCGGTGCCGGCACGGGCACGGCCCTCGGCCGCGGCCGCGTCGCCGGCAGCCTCGCCGGCCTCGATGGCGGGCCCCGCGCCCCGCTGCCGCAGCCACAGGTAGCAGGCGATCCACAACCCGAGGACGGCGGCGAGCAGCAGCATGACCACGCCGCTCTCCTCGTAGGCCGTCGACCAGTAGATGAGGCCGATGATCGCCACGAACGCGCCGATGAACAGGAAGACCCGCCACGGCACCTTTCGATCGTCGACCGGCGGGCGCGCCTCGTGGCCCCGGGGGCCTTCGGTGCCCGGCACGACCTGCTCGCTCACCGTGGGCCTCCGGCGCCGCCGGGTCCGCTGTCCCCGGCCTGGGGCCCGTCCCGCATGTCGGGCCCTTCGGCCTGGTCCGGCCCGCCCTGCCCACCGGGCGCACCCGGGCCGCCCGTCGCGCCAGACCCACCCAGGTCGCCGCGCCCACCCGGCCCGGCCGACCCACCCAGATCGCCGGGCGCACCGGGCGTACCGGGGCCGCCCGGCGCACCCCGTGGTGCGGGGCTGCCCCCGCCGTGACCCGACGCAGTGGTGTGCTCGGGGTGGTGCAGGTCCCAGACCGGACGCTGCGAGCGGATGGGGGGCAGGGGGCCCGTGAAGTTCTCTGGCGCCGGGGGCGACGTGGTGGCCCACTCGAGGGTGTGGCCGCCCCACGGGTCGTCGCCGGCGACGGTGCCCAGGCGCCCTCGCAGGGACTGCACGGCGTTCCACAGGAACGGCAAGGTCGACGCCCCGAGCAGGAAGGCGCCGAGGGTCGACACCTGGTTGAGGCCCGTGAACCCGTCGCTGTCCAGGTAGTCGGCCACCCGCCGGGGCATGCCGTCGAGCCCCAGGATGTGCTGGACGAAGAACGTGAGGTGGAAGCCCACCAGCGTCATCCAGAAGTGCACTTTGCCCCAGCGCTCGTCGAGCACCCGCCCGGTCACCTTGGGCCACCAGTAGTAGATGCCGGCGTAGAGCGCGAACACCGACCCGCCGAACAGCACGTAGTGCATGTGGGCGACGACGAAGTAGCTGTCGGTGACGTGGAAGTCGATGGGCGCGGCCGCCAGCATCACACCCGTCAGGCCGCCCAGCAGGAACGTGAACAGGAACCCCAGCGCGAACAGCATGGGCGTGGGGAAGACCAGGCTGCCGCCCCACATCGTGCCGATCCAGTTGAAGAACTTCACCCCGGTGGGCACGGCGATGAGCATCGAGAAGCCGGTGAAGAACGGCAGCAGCACGGCGCCGGTTGCGAACATGTGGTGGGCCCAGACGCCCACCGACAGGGCGCCGATGGCCATGGTGGCGAAGACCAACCCGGCGTATCCGAACACCGGCCGCCGCGAGAACACCGGCAGGATCTCGGTGATCACCCCGAAGTAGGGCAGCACCAGGATGTACACCTCGGGGTGGCCGAAGAACCAGAACAGGTGCTGCCACAGGATCGGCGACCCCTCGACCCCGCCCTGCGAGGTGGCGTCGTAGATGTGGGCTCCGAGCTGGCGGTCGGCGAAGAGCATGGCGCCGGCGCTGGTGAGGAGGGGGAAGGCGATGAGCACCAGCACGCTCGTCACGAGCATGTTCCAGGTGAAGATGGGCATGCGGAACATGCGCATGCCGGGGGCCCGCATGGCCACCACCGTCGTCACGATGTTGACCGCCGTGAGCACCCCGGACAGGCCGGTCAGAACGATCGCGATGATCCACAGGTCGCCGCCCAGGCTGGGCGAGCGGACGATCGACGACAGCGGCGTGTAGCCGGTCCACCCGAAGTCGGCGGCGCCGTCGGCGGTGAGGAACCCGGTCAGCATCGTGATGCCGCCGAACAGGAAGAACCAGTACGACAGCGCGTTGAGCCGGGGGAACGCCATGTCCCGGGCGCCGATCTGCAGCGGCACGAAGTAGTTGGCCAGCCCGAACGCGAACGGCCCCAGGAACAGGAACAACATGATGCTCCCGTGCATGGTGAACATCTCGTTGTAGCGACCCTGCGAGATCACCTGGGTGCCCGGCTCGGCCAGCTCGGTGCGGATGACCACGGCCAGCGCCCCGCCGATCAGGTAGAAGGCGTAGGCGGTCGCCATGTACGAGATGCCGATGCGCTTGTGATCGGTGGTGGTGAGGAAGGCGAGCAGGCCGCGGGCGCGGGGGTGCTCGGGCTCGGGCGGCTCCTCGGCGACGACCGGGCGTTCCTCGACGGTGGTCACTGGCCGCCACCTCCCGCCGCCTGGCCGTCGGCCTGGTTGGCCGTCAGGTTGCTCTGCTCGTCGATCCAGTCGTCGTACTCGTCACGGGGCACGACCCGCACCGTGTAGCTCATGCGCCAGTGGTCCAGGCCGCAGAACTCGGCGCACCGGCCGACGTAGCTGCCTGTCTCGGTGGGGGTGATGGAGATCTCGTTGTGGACGCCGGGGATGAGGTCGCGCTTGGACAGGAAGTCGGGCACCCAGAACGAGTGGTCCACGTCGTTGCTGATCAGCCGGAGCTGCACCGGCTCGTCGACGGGGACCACCATCTCGGGCGGCTCGCCGGGTTCGCCGGTGATCGTGATGCCCTCGTCGACGTAGGCGAACTGCCACGACCACTGGAACCCGATGACGTCGATGTGCGCCACCGGGTCGGGCTCGAGGTCGGTGACGTCGCCCTCGGTCGACACGCTGAAGGCGAACAGCACGGCGACGGTGAGGATGGGCGCCACCGTGTACACGATCTCTACGGGGATGTTGTAGGGCTTCTGGCTGGGGATGTCGTCGCTGCGTCGCCGGTAGCGCAGCACCACGAAGATGAGCAGGCCCCACACCAGCGCGCCGACGGCCATGGCGGCCAGGAAGAACCCCTGCCACAGCGAGTACACGCTCTCGCCCTGGGTGGACTTGGGGTCGGGCGCACCGAACCCGGGCAGGTCGCAGCCGGTGGCCGCGACGGCGGCGGTAGCAGCGACGGCGACGAGGCGCCACGCTCCGGGGGGACGGCGCACGGGGCGACCGTAGTCCACCGGCTCCCTTGCGTGGTCGTAACGGGGCTCGGCCAGGGCCGGTCACCAGGAAGGCCTCTCGGGCCGGCGCCGGCGCGGAAGGTGCGGGCCGATTCGTGCGAGATCGCCGAGGTACGTAGGCGGCGCCGGGGTGTCCCTACGTAGGTCCCCGTCGCCGAAGATACGGAGGCCGTCCGATGTGCCGGGGGCCTTCAGAGGCGCACGCTGGGGCCATGTTCCACGACTACGACACCCTCCGAATCCTTGCCGACGAGCACAGGAACGACCTGCTGCGCTCGGCCGGTCCCCGGCCGGAATCCCGCCACGAGCGCCGGACAGGCGCCCGGCGCTGGCACCTGCGCCGGCGCTGACCGGTCGTCGCCGGCTCCCGACCACGTTCGGGCCATGACCACCACGACCGCCCTGGCCGCCATGACCACCATGACCACCATGATCGCCACGCGCAGCGGCCCGTCCGGCATCGACCTCCCGGGGCTGCGCCGATGCGCACCGGCGTGACGGTCGAGCACGCTCGCTCGGCCGCCGCGTCGCCCTACGCTCGCGGCGTGCTCGCCGGCAGAACAGGGCTGTCGCCCGTGATGGTGGGTCGCACGGTCGAGCTCGACCGTCTGGCCGGGCTCTTCGGCGGGCGCCGGGCACCCACGGTCGCCCTCGTGGCCGGCGAGGCGGGCATCGGCAAGACCCGGCTCGTCCAGGAGCTGGTGCGACGGGTGCCTGCTGGCACGCTGGTCCTCGCCGGCCAGGCCGATCCGGGCACCGTGGGGCGGCCGATGGAGCTGTTCCTCGACGCGGTCGACGCAGCCGTGGCGGCGCGGGCGGCGGACGAGGACGATGGCGCCGGCGGGACGTCGGCCCGCGCCGGTGTCGACGCGCTCGTCGCTGCGGTGCGCGATGCGGACCGCCCGGCCGAAGAGCGGGTGCGGGCGGGGGTCGACGTGGTCCGCCGGCTGGGCGCCGGGACCGCGACCCTGCTGGTGTTCGAGGACCTGCACTGGGCCGACTCCGAGAGCGTCGCGGTGTTCGAGCGCCTCGCCGAGCCGGACCCCGAACCCGATCGCGATCCCGACACTGCTCACGATGCGGGTGCCGGCCGCCGCGCGGCGGGGCTGGTGCTGGTCGGCACCTACCGGCCCGACGGGCTGTCTCGCCGTCACCCTGCCGCCGAGGCCATGCCCCGACTCGACCGCCGGCACAGCGTCACGCACGTCCACCTCGACCGGCTCAGCCCTGCGGAGGTGAGCACCTTCCTGGCGGCCGTCTACGACGAGGAGCCGTCCTTCCGCACGGTCGACACCCTGCACAACCGCACGGGCGGGAACCCGTTCTTCCTCGAGGAGCTGGTCGCGGCCTCGGCCGACATGCCAGGGCGCGACCTCGATGCCCCGCTGCCATGGACGGTGTCGGAGCTCGTGCGGGCGGAGCTCGACGACCTGGATCCCGACGTGCGCGAGATGATCAGCGCCGCCGCGGTGCTGGGCCGGCGCGTGTCGTTCGACGTGCTGGCGGCGGTGACCGGCGCATCCGAGGCCGACCTCATCGCCCGGCTGCGGGTGGCCGTCGACCGGGGGTTGCTCGTGGAGGGCGACCCCGACGTGTTCGGCTTCCACCACGAGCTGGCCCGCGAGGCGGTCGAGGGAGCGCTGCTCGGCCGGGAGCGGCGCCGGCTGCACGAGGCGGCATTGGCCGCCCTTCGAGCCGCCGAGAGCCGCGACCACGTGGCCCTGGCCGACCACGCCCGGGGCGCCGGCCGCTTCGACGACATGGTGCGCGAGGCCCGGTTGGGCGCGCGCGAGTCGCTGGCGCTGGGCTCGTCGTACCAGGCGCTCCAGCTCGCCGAGACTGGCCTGGCCGAGGCGCCCGACGACGTCGACCTGCTCGCGCTGGCGGCCCGGGCGGCCTGGCTGGCCGGGCTGCTGGAGGATTCCCAGGCGCACGCCGACCAGTGGCTGTCGCTCGCCCGCCGGCATGACGACGTGAGCGCGGAGGCCGATGCGCTCGCCATGCGCACACGGGTGGCCTACGAGCAGGGCGCCACCGAGACGATGGCCCGTCTCACCGATGCGCTGGTCTCGGTGATCGACAGGCTGCCCACCGACGAGGAGCGGGCGCGGGCGATGGCCGCGGTGGCGCAGTCGTACATGTTGCGCGAGCAGGCCGACGCCACCTACGCCTGGGCCGACAAGTCCCTGGCGCTGGCCACCGCCCGCGACCTCACCCCCGTGCGGTTGTCGGCCATGGCCGAGAAGGGCTCGATGCTGTTGATGGACCCCGCCCGCTCGGACGAGGCCCGCGAGCTGCTCGAGGCCGTCGCCTCCGAGGCCGAGCGTGTCGGCGAGCCGCTGCTCGCCGCCCGCTCGCTCAACAACCTGGTGTGGCACGCCCGCCGGTGGAGCGACGCCGAGGGGGTGCGCGCCCTGATCGAGCGCATGCGGGTGCAGGCCCAGGCGGCCGGGTTCGACGCGCTCGCGGGCGTTGACGTGGCGGCGTCGTCGGCCCAGCTCGCCGCGGTCGAGGGCGACCTGGACGGAGCGATCGCCCTGCTCGACGCTGCGCAGGGGTCGGGCGAGGGGCGCCGCGGGTGGACCAAGGGCTGGTGGCTGGCCGTGTTCCGGGCCGGCCTCGCCCTCGAGGCGGGCGACCTCGACGACGCCGCCCGATTCACCCAGCTGGCCAAGCCGGCCACGAGTCGCACGGCCGTGTCGGTGATCGGGCTCGACCTGCACCTGGCGTGCCGGCGCGGCAACCTCGCCGGCGCCCGTGCGCGGCTGCCCGACCTCATCGCCGCCGCCGACGCCGAGGGCTACGCCTCGCCGTCGCAGGTGCACGACGTGCTCGCCGCCGCACTGTCGGCCGGCATGACCGTCGACGAGGTGCGGCCGCTGGTCGAGCGGGTCGGCCACTACGTCGGGCACCGCCTCGAGCCCGACAGCCCGTGGCGGCTGCTGGTCGAGGCCCAGCTGGCCGAGGCCGACGGCGACGTCGACGACGCGATCGTCCGCTACGAGGCGGCCGCGGCCACCTTGGGCGAGGCGCCCGAGATCCTGGCCGGGCCCCGGGGGACGGCACACGTGGGCGCGGCCGTCAACCTGATCCGGGCGGGCCGGCTGGACGAGGCCCGGGTCCACGCGGCGGAGGCCGGTCGCCACCTGTCCCGGTGGCGGGGCTGGCGCGTCGACCAGCTGCGGGCCGTCGAGCGCCGGCTGGGTGTCGGTGTCGGCGACGAGCCGCTGGGCCCCGACGCGCTGACGCCCCGCGAGCGCGAGGTGGTGGTCCTCCTGGCCGACGGCCTCACCAACGCTCAGCTCGCCGAGCGCCTCTACATCTCCCCCCGCACGGCCGCGGTGCACGTGTCCAACGTGCTGGCCAAGCTGGGCATGGCGTCGCGCACAGAGGTGGCGGCCTGGGCCGTCCGCACCGGGGTGAGCCAGGGCTGACCACCAGGTCAGCGCTGCTGGCCGCCGCCGGGTACGTCGGCCGCCGCCGTCTCCACGCGTGAACGTCCGGCCCGGGCGCCGGCCCCAGGTTCAGGACTGGACGAACTGGCGCGGGTCCGGCGCCCACCGACTGCCAGACGCCGAACGCCGATCGGCCGGGTTGGGCGATGGTCCCGTCCCGCGTGATGATTCGGCCGCCGCCTGTCGATCGGCCGGGTCGCCGTTCGTCGTTGCCTGCAGGCGGTGCAGCGGTCGGTTGACCTCCAGCGCCGATGACATTCGGGTTGTCGGGCCGTCCAACTGCATGGCGGGACCACCGGCCGTCACCGAACGACGAGACGAGGAGTGCTGTTCCGATGCGAAGCGACGAGGTCGACGAGTACGTGAAGACGAAGCTGCCCCCGCAGCACCACGAGACGGTGGAGCGGCTGCGCAAGCTGATGGAGGAGTCCGCGCCCGACGTGCGCGAGGTGATCAGCTACGGGTCGCCGGCGTGGCGTGGCAACAAGGTGCTGGCCATCATCAGCCCGACCAAGATCCACGTCACGCTCGCCTTCGACCACGGCGTGGACTTCGACGACTCCTACCGCCTGCTCCAGGGCGTCGGCAAGCGGTCGAGGCACGTCAAGCTCAAGACGGCATCCGACATCGACGAGGCCGCCCTGCGCGACTACATCGGTCAGGCGGTGCGGCTCGACCAGGGTTGAGGGGCGCCTCGACGACGGGACTGCGGCCGCCGGCCGGTCGGGTGGTTGACGCGGCGTGCTGCCGCGTCGTAGGGCCCGATCGTGGCGGGCTCGTCACGGCGCTTGTCGCCGGGTGAGTCGCTCGACCTCGCGGGGTCGGCATCGCCGTCATCCGATGAGTTCCTCCCTCCGCCCGATTCGAACCCGTGCATGCACTCGAAAGGCCCTCAGGAGGCACGTACATGCGATCCTGTTGGCGGCCGAGGCGTTGGCGAGCAGAACTTGGGCGGCGACGAGGTCCTGTTCGGCCAGCGACAACCACTGCCACGCCGGGTCGGCGTGGTCAGGCGACTCGTCGCTCGTCATGGATGACCACGCCGGTGCGCAGAGACTCGTGCTCGAGCGTGCCCACCCGTTCCCTGTTGGCGGTGAAGTCGGCCAGGCTCGTCACGGCGATGTCGCGAGGCACGCCCACGGCCCGAGTGGCTTTGCGCAGGGCCGTCATCAGGCTGCGGCGCCGATCTCGTGGAGCGTCGTCCAGCACGACCAGCAGGTCGACGTCTGAATCGGGCCCGTCCGACCCGTCTGCGACGGACCCGAACAAGACGATCACCCTCGGGGCGAACCGTTCGACGATCGCTCGCCGGAGGTCGTCCACAGCGTCGCTCAAGAGGCGTCCCCCCCACAGGGCCTTGCCGTCACGCACTTCGTAGGTCGTGCCCTCCACGCTGCACATGATGCCGCATCGCCCACCGGGCAACGCTCATGACGGCCGATCGCGGAACGAGGCGTCGGTGGCGCGGCCGCTGCAGCGAGCGGACAGGTACAGCAGGTTCTTGCCACAGCCGCACCAATCGACGATCTGCTGCATGCCGACGGCCCGGACGCCGTCATCCGCACGGTGCTGTTCGATCGTAGGTCCCTCGGCCTCGAGCTCGTCGACGACCTTGTCCGGTCCCGCGATGGCTTCGGCCGAGGCCGACCTCGTCGAGGTGGCCGCGCCACAGCGCCTCGAGCTCAGCGTCCTTGATGTGCTCTAGCGTGTGGCTCGTGCTCGTTGCGTTCGCGATCACGCCGCTCGGCGTAGGTGAGGCGGTCGGCAGGCAGGTGGCCGAGTCGATCCGTGTCGTCCGCGAGAGCGGGCTACCCAACCACACCGACTCGATGTTCACCACGATCGAGGGCGAGTGGGACGAGGTCATGGACGTCATCAAGCGGGCGGTCGAGGCCGTCGACGCGCCGCGGGTCGGTCTGACGCTCAAGGCGGACATCCGGCCCGGGGTCACGGACGCGATGACGTCGAAGGTCGACGCCGTCGAGCGCTACCTCGGCACCAGCTGATCGGGCCACCGTCCCATATCGTCGGGCCATCGTCAGCGGAGGAGGCATCTCATGATCCCGACCGCACCGTTCGGCCGCACGGGCCACGACAGCAGCCGCGTCATCTTCGGGGCCGCCGGCCTGGCATCGATGCGCCAGGACCGTGCCGACGAGGTGCTCGCGCTGCTGCTCCGCCACGGCGTCAACCACATCGACACCGCCGCCGACTACGGCGACTCCGAGCTGCGCATCGGCGCCATGGATGGCCGAGCACCGCGACCGGTTCTTCCTCGCCACCAAGACCGGCCAGCGCACCGGCGACGCCGCCCGGGCCGAGCTCGAACGGTCGCTCGAACGGCTGCAGGTCGACCAGGTCGACCTCATCCAGCTCCACAACCTGGTCGAGCCGGACGAGTGGGACGTCGCCCACGGCCCCGGTGGGGCGGTGGCGGCGCTCGGTCGGGCCCGCGACGAGGGCCTCGCGCGGTTCGTCGGGGTCACCGGCCACGGCACCCGCATCGCCCGCATGCACCTGCGCAGCCTCGAGCGGTTCCCGTTCGACTCGGTCCTGTTGCCCTACAGCTATGTGGCGCTCACCGACGACGCCTACCGGGCCGACGTCGACGAGC
The DNA here is from genome assembly GCA_963735395.1 of uncultured Acidimicrobiales bacterium. Lineage (GTDB taxonomy): Bacteria > Actinomycetota > Acidimicrobiia > Acidimicrobiales > VFJN01 > ZC4RG19. The sequence continues at coordinate 339,113 of CAVTKV010000012.1, forward strand.
TGCTCGCGGTGTGCGCGGCCAACGAGGTGGCGGTCCAGACGATCAAGGCCGTGGCCCGCCGGCGCTGGCTGCCCGACCACGAGGGCCGCCGGTTCGCGTGGTACGAACCACTGAGCGACGAGGGCGCGCTGGGCCGGGCCGTGCGGTGGGTGCTGGGCAACCCGCAGACGTTCCTCACCAGTACCAGCGACGCCACCGCTATGGCCCGCGTGCTCGCCGCCGCCGAGGGCGACCTGACCCGACCCGCCGACAACGAGATGGCGGCCGACGTCGACGACCTCGACATGGCGCCCCTGTTCGACGGGGGAGCGGTCGAGCGGATCTGACGGGCGGCGCCGGAAAGCGAGGCGGCGACCCCTTCGTTGTGCTCCGCCCGGCCATGCACCATTGGGGATCGGGTATCGGGAGGGCGGTCCCCCGACGACGGCCCGATCCTCGTCCGTGGCGGCGTGGCGGCGTAGCGCCGGGCGGCGCGACACGATGGTGACGTGAAACGAGCGACCGCGATCGGGCACCTCGTCGAGATGGCCGGCGAGGCGTCGGACATGCTGCGCCTGCGCGACACCGACATCGGCTGGCCGCTCGAGGAGCTGTGGGTGGCTGGTGACCTGCTCACCGATGCGGCAACGCTCGACTCCGGATCGGTGGTGCTGGTGCTCGACCTGCCACCGGAGGAGGTGCCGTGGCTCGCGCTGCATCCGGCGGCGGAGTGGGTGGGCCATCGCCTGCGTCTCGGCAAGCGTCCGATCCTGTGGTGCTACCGCCCGGCGGCCTGGCCGGTGTGGAACCACGAGCACCGGCGGCTCGTCCGGTTCTGGTCGGCCGCGGACGGGCTCGACGAGGGCGTCATCGACGCGCTGCGGGACCGGCGCCTCGACCACCTCACGATCGTCGAGCCCACGCCCGAGGCGCTGAGGGCCCAGTTGGCCGATGAGCTGGACGTCTCGCGCCGTCACTTGCGCACCACGCTTGACCGGTACTGGGACCACGACTGGCGCCGCGAGCACAAGGGCCTCGACGAGAGCCCCGAGGACCACCTCTGGCGAGCGGCATCCGCGGTGGCCGACATGACCGACGCACTGCGCGCGCACTCGCGTAGGCGCCCCCCCACGCGGCGAGGCAGCCACAGTCCCCTACTTCATCGCGGGAGCACGCACGACGACGGTCGGCACACATCCTCGGGCAAGGTGGGGCCATGAGCCAGGACGAGATCGAGGCCGCAGTCGCCCGGTTGCACCGGCAGGACGAGGCGCTCGGTGGCTTCGCACGGATGGCGGCCGACGGACTGACGGCCGGCGAGGGCACCGAGGTGCTCTACCAGGCCGCGGTGCAGGAGTACCTCTGGTATCGGGTGCCCAAGTCGTACCCCGCGGACCGCTGGGACGACGTCATCGCCGGGGCAGCCGCACTGTTCGACGAGCTGGGCCTCGACCGCTACGCCGCCATCGCCCGGTCCGAGCGCACTGCGGGAGTGCTCGGGGCCTGGAACCGCGGGGGCTCGGCGTCGCGGAGGGCCTTCATGTCTGCGACCCAGGCCTCGGGGGTCGGGCCGCCCGACACCGATGTCCTGGCCTGGGGCACGATCTTCGGCTCGCAGGAGGCGCACGCTCGCGCCGCGGTCGAGCGGGCACTCGAGGCGGCGATCGTCGCGGGCGACGTGGTCCCCGGGAGCCGCGGGGCGAAGGACACAGCCGTGACCGTCACCCGCGCCGTGCTGACCGCGCCCGTCGACCTCCCGCCGGGGCAGACACTGGCCACGCTGGTGACGACGGAGCGGGCCGAGCAGTGGGTCGACCAGGCCCGGAGCGTCCGCGACGATCGGCTGATCCGTTGGCGCGAACGGGCCGTCCGGCGGGTGCTGGGGCCGGTCGACCCGCCCGATGACGTGGCGCACGTGGTCCGGCCGGTCGCCTGGCTGCTCGGGCATGCGGCCGACGGCATCGAGCTGACCCAGAGCCGGTACATCGCCCGGGCCGTCGTGGTCGAGGCGGCCGAGACGTTCGGCTGGTGGGACTGGGACAAGCCGCCGCGCTCGGAGGCCGATCTCTTCCAGCTCGGCGAGGTCCGCGAGGCAGCGACCGAGCGTCGTTGGGTGCGGCGCAAGGGGCGCACGCTGGTGATCACGGCGCCCGGCCGGCGGGTCCTGGCCGATCCTGCGGCTCTCTGGGTTGGGCTGGCCGAGACGATGGGCGGCCGCCATTCGTACGACCGTGCCGTGGGTGAGCTGGTCGCGCATCGGCTGCTCGACGGCCCCGCCACCGACGACCAGCTGGTCGATGCTGTTGCCCCTGTCGTCGCCTCGTCGGGTTGGCGGACCAAGCGCGGCCCGCTCTCGAGCGACGACGTCCGCTCGTCGGTGTGGGACCGATGGCGATGGTGGCGCATCCTCGGTGCCGTCGTCGAGGAGCCGAGTGTGTGGGATCGCACCACTCACGAGCAGCTGAGCCCCCGCTCAACCAGCCTCACCCCTGCGGGGGAGGCGACCGTCCTCACCTACCTTCGGGGACGTGCCATCGGGCCTCGGCACGACGTGCGTCCGTGACGCCCGCTGTGGCCGCAAGGTCGGCGGCGGTACCTGGGCCGTCCCGTTCCCGCGGTCACCGGGTTTACCGCCCACGGCGTCCCGCGGCGCGTGCGGGAGCGCGACAGTGGTGGCATGCGTCCGCTTGCCGTGCACCACGTGTCCGTCAACATCGGCGATCTCGATCGAGCGCTCGCCTTCTATGTCGACGTGCTCGGGCTGACGAGGCGAGACGACCGGCCCGACCTCGGGCCCGGTGCCTGGCTCGACGCCGGCGGGCAGCAGGTCCACCTGATCACCGGCGAGCGGCCCACCGCCCGCGGGCAGCACTTCGCTCTGCTGGTCGACGACCTCGACATCACCGTTGCGGAGCTGCGTTCGGGGCACGTCGAGGTGGGTGACCCGCACCCGATCGGGCGCAATCGCCAGGCGTTCCTGTCCGACCCGGACGGCAACCTCATCGAGTTGCACGAGGCCGCCTCGTAGGCCGCCCGCCGGCCACCTGCGGTCGGCTGGTCACGTGCGGGGCGCCACGCCCTCCACCTCAGGCCAGAGAGGTCGCTGTCTCGGCGGCTATCTGTCGGGCGCTACGAGCCCCCTCGCGCGGTTCCAGCGCGTGCCCGTTAGATCTCGTGGAGGACGAGCGTCGGGTCGATTCGGCGGAGGTCGCCCGGGTCGGACGTCACCACAGCCCAGCCTCGGTCCCGAGCCAGCACCACGACGTGGGCGTCGACGACATCGGAGCCGCCTGTGGCCCCGAGCATCTGACCGATCACACGGCCATGCAGGGGGCTGAGGCCCACGACAGTGAGGTTCGACCATCGCAGGGCGATGGCGAGGGGGACCTGCGCTCGGTGCCCTCGCCAGACCTGCCCGACGACGCCCGCCGACGTCACCATCGGGATGGCGCGCGAGCGAGCCCGCTCCAGCAGGGCGACGACGCCATGCTTTCGACGTTCGAGGCCGATGAACGCCCCGGCGTCGAGGACCAGCCCTTTCACTCTGCGCCTGCGGTGCGGGCTGCCGTGAGGTCGTCGAGGACCTGGTCGGCTGCGGCAACGTCGTCGGCTGAAAGACCGACGTCCTCGACAAACCCGCGCCAGAGCGCGTCGAGGTCGTCGTTGTCGAGGTGCTCGCTGATCAGTTCACCGACGTACGCGGACACCGATCGATCACCGGCCTCGGCTCGAAGCCTGTCGGCGAGCTCCTCGGGCAAGCTGATCGTTACACGCTTAATAGGCACGACGGCGAGCATAACAAGTTATGCACGATTGTCATGCGCGAGGTGTCCACTGGGACCGGTCAGGTCGCGTGGTAGCGGGTGCCACGAGCGTGGCCGGTGCGGGTGGCCAGGCCTGCGGCGACCAGTCCGCGCAGTGAGGACCTGACGTCGGCGGGATGCCGGGCGAGCGTGGCGGCGATGGCGCTGGTGGTGGATGAGCCGTGCCGGCGCAGCTCCGCGAGCACCGAGGCCATCGCACCGTCGATGTCTCCGGCCGCCGCATCCAGATTCGCCGTCGACGCCCGTGGCGAGCTGCCAGGCGCGGCGTGCCGCCCCGTCGACGGCGGCACCGAGCAGCTCGGTCGCAGCGTCGCCGGTGGGGTCGTCGCCTGGTCCGGCTGGATCGACCGATCGCCCCGGCCCGAGCGATTGCGCGGGTCCGGCCGCGGCTGTCGACGCTCCAGATCCGGCCGCCACGTCGGTTCCGCCGGGTCCCGGGGCAACCGATCGGGCGGGGTCGCTGCGGCCGTCGAGGGGCGGGGGGCCGAGCCGCCGGATCGTGGCGGTCGTGGCGTGGGCCGCCGGCGGTTGTGGGTGCACGGCGATGGCCGCAAGGTCGCCGGTGGCGTCGTACAGGCTCGACGCGGAAAGCGAGGACCACGCGATGCCGTCCCCGTCGCCGGTGTCGAGGTCGTCTCCCGCGGCGGCCCGCCCTCCGTCGACGCCGGTGCGCGCCGCCCGCAGCTCGGCCAGCAGAGCGTCGCGGCCGCGGCCCCGCAGGGCGGGGAGCAGGAACGGGTCCGCATCGAACGTCTGGGCCAGCACGTAGTGGACCGCCGCGACGTGCTTGCACGGGTTGGCGTGGTCGGGGCACGAGCAGGTGGTCGCCAGCTCCCCGGCGTGCGGGAAGAGCGACAGCCCGCACCCGGCGAGGGCGTCGTCGACGTCGTCGGGCATGCGCCCGTCGAGCAGAGCCGCCACGTGGCGCACCTGGCCCGACAGGGCGGCGACGATCGCGTCCCACTGGTCGTCGGTGAACACCGGCAGGCGCAACGTCACCCGGTACGGGACGGGTCGGCTGCCGTCGACCCGGGCCGTCACGCTCCCCGCCGTCACCTCGAGCCGGCGGACGGCCCCCCGCCGGGCGTAGGTGCGGCCCCGCGGCAGGCGGTTCTCGTAGGCGGCGCCGAGGGCCTCGAGCGACCCGATCCAGCGCTTTCCCCACCACGTCAGCCCGAACCGGGTGGCCATCAGGCGGCCTCGCCGTCGAAGCCGTCGGTGCCGCCGGTGTCGTCGACATCGTCGGTGGCGGAGGCCAGGTCGGCGGCATCGTCGGCGACATCGCCCGCCGACAACTCGACCAGCGCACGCAGGTCGTCGTCGCTCAGATCCCCCAGCCAGGTCTCGCCGCTGCCGACGACGGCGTCGGCCAGCGCCCGCTTGTCGTCGAGCAGCGCGGCGATGCGCTCCTCGAGGGTGCCGCCGGTGACGAGGCGGTGGACGTTGACCGTGCGGGTCTGGCCGATGCGGTAGGCGCGGTCGGTGGCCTGGTCTTCGACTGCCGGGTTCCACCAGCGGTCGTAGTGGACGACGTGGGTGGCCGCGGTGAGGTTGAGCCCGGTGCCACCGGCCTTGAGCGACACGAGCAGGATCGGCGGGCCCGAGCCGTCCTGGAACGCGTCGATCATGGCGTCGCGGCCCGACCGGGTGACGCCGCCGTGCAGGAACGGCACGGCCGGCAGGCGCAGGGCCGTGGCGAGGTGGCGGGCCAGCAGCACGCCCATCTCGCGGTACTGGGTGAACACGAGGACCCGGTCGTCGGCGGCCACCGCCTCGGCCAGCATCTCGGTCGCCCGGGCGAGCTTGCCGGACCGGCCGGGCAGCGGCCCCGACTCGCCCAGGTACTGAGCGGGGTGGTTGCAGATCTGCTTGAGCGCGGTGAGCAGCTTGAGGATGCGTCCCTGACGTGCGATGCCCTCGCCGAGGCCCTCGTCGTCGAGCAGGGTGCGCACGGCCGCCTCGTAGAGGGTCGCCTGCTCGCGGGTGAGCGCGCACGCCACGGTGGCCTCGATCTTGGGCGGAAGGCCGGCGGCGATCGCCGGGTCGCTCTTGACCCGCCGCAGCATGAACGGGGCGACCACCCGGCGCAGCTCGGCCGCCGCGTCGGCGTCGCGCCACCGTTCGACGGGGACGGCGAAGCGCTCGCGGAACCGCTCGAACGGGCCGAGCAGCCCGGGGTTGGCGAACTCCATGATCGACCACAGCTCGCTCAACCGGTTCTCGACAGGGGTGCCGGTGAGGGCGACCCGGCGCGCGGCCCCGAGGCGGCGGGCGGCCCGGGCGGTGCGCGCTGCGTGGTTCTTGATCTGCTGGGCCTCGTCGAGCACGACGACGTCCCACCCGACGTCGGCCAGTAGGTCGACGTCGCGGCGCAGCAGCCCGTAGCTGGTGACGGCCACCGTTCCGGGCGGGAACTGGTCGGGCGCGGTCGGCCGCTCGGGCCCGTGGTGGCGGAGGACGGGCAGGGCGGGGGCGAAGCGGGCGAGCTCGCGCTCCCAGTTGCCCACCACCGACGTGGGGCACACGACCAGGTGGGGACGGTCGCCGGCGCGGCCCGCGAGCAGGGCGATGGTCTGCAGCGTCTTGCCGAGCCCCATGTCGTCGGCCAGCAGCGCCCCGATGCCCAGCTCTCCGAGGCCCTGCAGCCAGGCGACGCCGCGGCCCTGGTAGTCGCGCAACGTGGCATCGATGCCCACCAGCCGGGGCGTGCGATCGGCCGCGGCGCCTCGCAGCCGGTCGAGGAGGTCCCGCAGCGCCCCGTCGGCCACGACCTCGACAGCACCCATCTCGCCGCTGTCGAGGTGCCCGGCCAGGGCGGCCGCGATCGCCTCGCTCGCCGGCAAGGTGCTCGGTGAGCCGATGCGCGACGCCAGGGCCGCGGCCTCGCCGGGGTCGAGCCGTACCCACCGACCCTTCCACTGCACGAGCGGCTGCTTGAGCGCCACGATCTCGGCGAACTCGTCCGCGGTGAGGGTGTCGTCGCCGATCGCCGCCTCCCACGAGAACGCACCGAGGGCGTCGGCGGTGAGGCCGGCGCTGGTCAGCCCGGCGCCGGGGTCGACGGCCGCGGTGCCCACGCGCAGTCGGGCGCGCAGCTTGCGGGCACCCTGGGTGGTCAGCTCGGCGGGCAGCAGCACGCCCAGCCCAGCATCGACCAGCGTGCCGGCGCCTTCGGTGAGGAAGGTGGCGGCCGCTGCCGGGTCGAGGTCGAGCCCGGCGGGGCGGGCATCGGACAGGCTTGCGTCAATGGGCGGGAACAGGCGGGCAGCCTCGGCCAGCCCTTGCACCAGGGCCTCCTGGGGGTCGGCGAACGACCCGGTGAGCGTGGGCAGCGACCGGCCGCCGGTCTGCCACACCTGGTCGGCCGGCACCAACAGGCTGGGGTCGTCGGGCGACTGCAGGTGGTAGGCGAGCGGCCAGGGCGCGTCGGGCTCTGGGGTACCGGGTATGTGGAGCTGGACGCAGAGCCGGGCAGCGGTGCGCTCGGTAGCACCCACCAGCGGCGCGGCCCACGAGGCGACGGCGTCGACCGCCTCGGTGACATCGGTGACGCCGTCGCCCCGGGCGGAATCGTCGGGCGACAGCTCGACGACCGGGTCGGGCCCCGTCAATGCCCGCAGCCACCGGGACGCCACGGTCGTGCCCGGGGGCGCCGGCGGGCCGGCCGTGCGGGCGCAGATGTCCGCCACCGCGTCGGCGAACGCGGCCAGCAGGTCGGCGGCGCGCCACACGCGGTGGTCGTGCTCGTCGAGGCGCAGCGCGTGGGCGGCGGGGGGCATGGCGTGAGCCAGGGCGGCAAATCGGTCGTCGCCGCCGGTGACGAGCCGCCAGGCGGCGACGGCGCGCCCGGGCCCGCCCGGCCGTAGGAGCGGCACGAGGTCTCCGGCAGCGACGTGTTCGAGGGCGAGCTTGGCAGCGACGGTCCATGCCGTGACCGAGTCGCTCGGCCGCTGCCAGCGGGGCACCGCGTCGGGCGGCGGCAGGCCGGCCAGGACCCGCACCGCGGCCCCCAGCGGCACGAGGTACGCGGGCACGTCGCCAGCCACCAGCTTGCGCCGGGCGCGCGGGCTGGCCGGCACCACGGCGGGAAGCCGTGCCGCTGTGCCGGTCGCCGGCAGGCCCAGCTCCGCCGCGGCGGCCGCCGGGTCGTCGGTGCCCCACAGCGCGAGGTGGCCGTCGGCCGGCACCCGGCCGCCGGGCCAGAACGTCGCCTGCAGTTTGGCCGGCACACCCATACGAATCGGCGATGCTACCCGCCGCTCAGGCCTCCCCGGCTGGGCCGGCGACGCCGAGCCAGAGCTCGCCCAGGTCCGCCATGACGGTGTCGGCGCGGGCCAGCAGGTGTGGGTCCGGCGGGCCCGACGGGTATCACGATGGGCGCGGCGGGCGTTCGGCGGCGACCTGTGCCCGCAGCGCGGGCACGACCTCCTCGGCGAAGCGCGGCATCTGGTCGTCGCCCTCGGCCCACAGGACGAAGGTGTCGAAGCCGTGGGTGACGACCAGCTCGGTCAGCTCGTCGACCCACTGCTCGACCGGGCCCTGGAGCAACCCGTTCGACCCGCCGTCGGTGATCGCGCCGTTCACGTTCAGGACCCGTCGGATCTCGGCGGGGTCGCGTCCCACCCCGGCCGCGGCGTCGTCGAGGCGGCGCGCCATGTCGGCGACCGCCTGCAGGTCACCGCCACTCAGCGACGGCAACCACCCGTCGGCCACGCGTCCTGCCAACGCCAGGGCTCTGGGGCCGATGACCCCAAGCCAGATGCCGATCGGATGCGCCGGAACCGGCCCGGACTGCGCACCGGCGAGGCGATAGTGCTGCCCGTCGAACCGCAGGTTCCGCTCGCCGCTCCACACCATGCGGATCACCGTGATGGCCTCGTCCAGCGCGGCGAGTGCCGCCGCGGGATCGCGGCGCGGTCCGCCGTACGCCGCGATGGCGTCCCAGAAGGCACCCGCGCCAAGGCCGAGCTCGACCCGGCCACCGCTGAGGAGGTCCAGGCTCGCCGCCCCTTTGGCCAGCATCGCCGGCGGGCGGAGCGGCAGGTTCGCCACGTCAGGGAAGAGGCCGACCCGGGTGGTGGCGCCGGCGATCGCGCCGAGCAGCGTCCAGGTGTCGACGTAGCGACGTTGGTAGGGATGGTCCTGGACCGCGACGTAGTCGAGGCCGAGACGCTCGACCTGCTGAGCGATCGACAGCAGCGGGTCGGCGGCGTTGGGGACCAGGAAGTAGCCGAACTTCAGCTCGCGGCCGTGGTCGGGCACGACGTGCCTCCCTCTGTCGCGCCGGCGCCCGACCTGGCCGGTGGGTCGCTCGGTCGCGTCGAGCGCACCGGCAGTATCCCAGTCGTTCGGTCAGTCGTGCCGCGGATCTGCTCGCCGCTGGCGGCGCTCTGTCCCTTCTACGCACCGACATGCCCTTTCTTCGCGGCGTGGGGAGCGTGATACCGTGCGTGACGTCTTGGGTGCGCTTGTATGCCGAAAGAGGCTGAAGCTGCACTTGGTGCAAGCGGGGAGCTGACTGGGTGAGGTGCCACACGTGAGGGTGAGTGCACGACGTGTCCGTGTGTGCCAGGTCGTAGCGCTGTGCGCAGCGGCGGTGTTGACGCTGGCCGTCGCGTGCGGGGGCGACGACTCTGACGGCGATGCGGGTTCGTCGTCAACGACGACCGAGGGCAGCGACACGACGGCTCCGCCGACGACGGCGCCACCGACTCCCGAGGAGGCGGCGGAGGCCGTCTACCTGGAGCTCGTTGATGTGGTTGAATCGGTTGCTCACGACCGGGCCCGATCCCGACGACGCCGACCTGGCCCGGCTCGCGACCGATCCCGTGCTCGGAACACTCCGTGACAGCTTGACCACAATGCAGGCCGAGAATCACATCGTCCAGCCGGGGCCGAGAACCTCCCACCGGGTGATGTCGGCGAGCCGAGCGCGAGCCCGGCGTTGTCGTCCTCCGCGACTGCTCCGTCGGCAACGACACCACGATCGATCAGGACGACGGGTCGGTCATCGGTGAGGGCCTTTCGACCAGAGTCCTCGAGGCCACGATCACGTCGGTCGACGGACAGTGGAGGGTCAGCACGATCGCCACGATCGAGAGGCTTGACGGCGAGGTCCCATGTCCCGAGTAGACATCGGACGCTCCCTGGCGACGGTCGTTGTCCGGATGGTCGGTGGTTGCCATCGTGCTGGCGCTGGTGCCGTCGCTCGGCGCGTCGACGGCATTGATGCGCAAGAGCTCGCCGGCGAGGCAGAGATCGGTTCGAGCGATCCGTTCGCCGGGGCTGTCGAAGCAGACGATTCCCTGTCGGCATCAGCCTCGTACCAGGCCCTCGGACAGGACGGCGGCGGTGGCGGGAACACACCCGGGCTGGCGCGGCCGTCCCGGCCTCGGACGTGTGAGGTGCATGCGGCGCCCGGTGGGCCTGACGGCGGGGGGAGCGAGAACGACACGCTGGTGCCGCTGGCGGGGGCGCTGGTGGAGGACGACTGGTACTACCAGACCTGCCAGTACACGGACACGGGCGAGCTGTCGTACTCGGGCTACTGGCAGTACGCGCCGGGCGATCCCGTGAACCCCGGCCCCGACCTGGCGGCGCTGGCCCGGCAGGCGTTCGACGAGGTGCCGCTCACGTTCCCGGTGCCGGTCACGTCGCCGGGGATCGATATCGAGCAGATCACCGGTCTCCCTACCTGGCTGTGGATCGATCCGGGAGGCTGGGGCGAGCTGTCGGCGCAGGCCGAGGTGGCCGGGTTCTGGGTCGAGGTCACCGCCACGCCCCAGCGGGTCACCTGGGACATGGGTGACGGCCACGAGGTCGCCTGCGACGGGCCGGGCACGCCCTACGACCCCAGCGTGCCTGACGGCGACCAGAGCACCGACTGCTCGCACGTCTACCAGTACGTGTCGTCCGACCAGCCCAGCGGGCAGTACACGGCGAGCGTCACGGTCGTGTGGTCGGTCGCCTGGGAGGCCTCGACGGGCGCCACCGGGGTGCTGGCCGACGCCAGCCGGACCACGACCTTCGGGCTCACCGTCGGCGAACGCCAGGCCGTCGTCACCTACGACCCCTGAACACCGCCGACCGATCACGCATGGGGAATCAGGCGAACCGGTAGCGCGTCTGGCTGAACGGTTCGCCCTTGCCGAACGCCAGGATCTTGGTGGGCGACACCGCGAACACCCAGGCGGCGCCGCGCTCGTCGAACTCCGCGCCCGCGATCTCGGACGCCCGCTCGCGAAAGCCACCGTCGGCCACCTCGAAGGGCCAGTCGAGCTTCGACGCCCACATCGCGGCCAGGCGCTCGAGCAGGGCGTTGTCGGTCACCCGGGTGGCGCTGCCCTCGACCACCACGTCGAGCCCCGACAGGAACCGGTCGCTCCCGGTGGTGAGGACGCACTGCGGGTTGCCCTCGATGTTCTTGAACTTCTGCTCTCCCGGGCCCGTGCAGAAGTGCAGGGCGCCGTCCAGCCACATCGCCGGAAGCGGTGTGACGTGCGGCCGCCCGTCGCCGCGCACCGTCGACAGCCAGAAGATCTCGGCCTGCTCGATCGCACCCACCACGTCCGACCAGGGCAGGGGAGAGGCCCCTTCGCTGCTGAAGCGCGTGTCGAGCTCGACGGTCGGATCGCTGGCTGTCATGGCCATCTCCTGTGGGTCGTGGGTCGCCATGTCTCACGCTTGCAGGTCACGACTCCCCCAACACGCAGGACTCATCGCGCCGGCTCGCGGGTGAGTTCGGGCGAGAACCGGTCAGCGATCGGGAGCGCTCGGTGTCATACCCAGCCGGTAGCGTTGAATCGCTTATGACACCCGCCCCTGCAGCCACAGAGGCGCGCACCAGCGCGCCCCTGGCCGACCTTCCCGCCCTGCTGCGCGACGAGCCCGCACTCGCGCAGGTGCTGGGCCGCGGCTCGGCGACCATCGCCGTGCCCGAGGCCGCCCGGGCCCTGGTCACCGCCGGCGTGGCGGGGCTCACCCAGCGCCGGCCGGTCGTGCTGGCCGTGCCCACCTCCACCGAGGCCGAGCGCCTGGCCCACGACCTCGCCGCCTACCTGGGCGACGACCGCGTCGAGCTGTTCCCGGCCTGGGAGACGCTGCCCTTCGAGCGCGTCAGCCCTGGCGTCGAGACGATGGGCCGCCGGCTGCGGGTGTTGTGGCGGCTGCACGACCCCGAACGCCGACCCGACGTGGTCGTCGCCTCGGTGCGGGCGCTGGTGCAGCGCCTCGGCCCGCACGTCGAGGACATCGAGCCGGTCCGCATCACGCCGGGCCAGCAGGTCGACCGCGACGACCTCGTGTCCGACCTGGTGGCGGCCGGCTACCGGCGCGAGGAGATGGTCGAGCACCGGGGCGAGCTGGCCGTGCGCGGGTCCATCGTCGACGTGTTCCCGTCGACGGCCGACCGGCCCGTGCGCATCGACCTGTGGGGCGACGAGGTCGACCGGCTCACCGAGTTCTCGGTGTCCGACCAGCGCTCCACCGACGACATGGCCGAGGCGCTGCTGTTCCCGTGCCGCGAGCTGCTGCCCACCCCACAGGTGCGGGCCCGCGCCGAGCGCCTGGTTGGGCTCGAACCCTGGGGCCGCGAGCAGTGGGAGCGGCTGGCCCAGGGCCTGGTGTTCGACGGCATGGAGTCGTGGCTTCCCTGGCTCACCAAGGAGGAGCACGCGCTCCTCGACGTGGTGGGTGACGACGCCCAGGTGCTGCTGGGCGACCCCCGCCGCATGCGCGACCGGGCCGCCGACCTGCTGGCGGAGGAGGCCGACCTGGCCGCCACGCTTGCCGTGACCTGGGGCGCCACCGAGGAACGGTCCGCCGAGCACGGGTTCCCCCGCCTGCACCTCACCTTCGATCGGCTGCTCGCCCACACGCGGGCGAGCGCGTGGCACGTGGTCAGCGTGCCCGACAGCCCCGACACGCCCCAGGTGCAGGGATCCGGGTGGGACCCGGTGGTCGGCGACGGCACCGGCCTGCTGTCCCGCCTGGTCGGTCTGCGACAGGACGGCTTCCGCGTCGTCGTCGGCGCGGACGGCGACGGCTCGGCCGCCAGGCTGCGTGAGCTCCTCGCGTCCGAGGGCATCGACGCCGACGTCGTGGTCGCCCCGCTCGAGCGCGGCGCCGTCCTGCGCAGCGTGAAGCTGGCGCTGCTGGCCGAGTCCGATCTCACCGGTCGCCGCCGCGCCCACCGCCGGGCCCGGCCCCGCCGCCGCGACGCCGAGGGCTTCTTCGACGACCTCAAGAAGGGCGACTACGTCGTCCACCACCAGCACGGCGTCGCCCGCTACGGCGGCATGGTCAAGCGGGCCATCGGCGGCGTCGACCGCGACTACCTGCTGCTCGAGTACAAGGGCGACGACAAGCTCTACGTCCCGTCCGACCAGATCGACGCCGTACGCCACTACACCGGCGGCGACAGCCCCAGCCTCAGCCGACTGGGCGGCGACGGCTGGCAGCGCACCAAGGCCAAGGTGCGCGCCGCGGTGGCCGAGATCGCCCAGGAGCTGGTGGTCCTCTACCAGAAGCGCCTGCAGGAGGGCGGCACCGCATTCTCGCCCGACACTCCCTGGCAGCGCGAGTTCGAGGACGCCTTCCCGTACCAGGAGACACCCGACCAGCTCACGGCCATCGCCGACGTCAAGGCCGACATGGAAGAGGCCACGCCCATGGACCGCCTGGTGTGCGGCGATGTGGGCTTCGGCAAGACCGAGGTGGCCCTCCGGGCGGCGTTCAAGGCGGTGCAGGACGGCAAGCAGGTCGCGGTCCTGGTGCCCACGACGCTGCTGGCCCAGCAGCACTTCCAGACGTTCAGCGACCGGTTCGCCGCCTACCCGGTGCGGGTCGAGGTCTTGTCGCGCTTCCTCACCCCCGGCCAAGCCCGCAAGGTGGCCAAGGCCATCGAGGCCGGCGAGGTCGACATGGTCATCGGCACGCATCGTCTGCTGTCGGGCGACGTCACGTTCAAGGACCTGGGCCTGCTGGTGGTCGACGAGGAGCAGCGCTTCGGCGTCAGCCACAAGGAGCAGATCAAGCAGTTCAAGACCGGCGTGGACGTGCTCACGCTCACGGCCACGCCCATCCCCCGCACGCTCGAGATGAGCCTGACCGGCATCCGCGACCTGACCCTCCTCAACACGCCGCCGGCCGAGCGCCAGCCCATCCTCACCTACGTGGGCGAGCAGGACGACCGGGCCATCGCCGAGGCGATCCGCCGCGAGCTGTTGCGCGAGGGCCAGGTGTTCTTCGTGCACAACCGTGTGCAGGACATCGACCACGTCGCCGCCCGCCTGCGCGACCTGGTGCCCGAGGCTCGCATCGCGATCGCCCACGGCCAGATGGACGAGGGCTCGCTCGAGCGGGTGGTGCTCGATTTCTGGCAGGGCGAGTACGACGTGCTCGTCTGCACCACGATCATCGAGTCTGGCATCGACATGCCCACGGTCAACACGCTGGTGGTCGACAGGGCCGACCTGCTGGGCCTAGGCCAGCTCCACCAGATCCGGGGCCGGGTCGGCCGGTCGGGGCAGCGGGCCTACGCCTACCTGTTCCACCCCCGCGACCGGGTGCTGACCGAAGAGGCCTACGAGCGGCTCAAGACGATCGGCGAGGCCACCGAGCTGGGCTCGGGCTTCAAGATCGCCATGCGCGACCTCGAGATCCGCGGCGCCGGCAACCTGCTGGGCACCGGCCAGTCGGGGCACGTGGCCGCCGTGGGCTACGACCTGTACTGCCAGATGGTCAGCGAGGTCGTGGCCGAGCTCAAGGGCGAGGAGGTGCGCGAGCCCGCCGAGATCAAGCTCGACCTGCCGCTCGACGCCAACCTGCCCAAGACCTACGTCGAGAAGGAGGAGCTGCGGCTCGAGGCCTACCGGCGCCTGGCCGCCGTCACCACCGAGGCCGAGGTCGACGACATCCGGGCGGAGTGGGAGGACCGCTACGGCCCGGTGCCCGACGAGGCCGCGGCCCTGCTCGACGTGGGCCGCCTGCGGGCCGAGGCCTCCCGCCTCGACATCCGCGAGCTCAACGTGGTCAAGGTCACCGGCATCGGCGCTGCGGTGTGGACCGCCCGCATGAGCCCCGTGAAGCTCAAGGTGTCCGAAGAGGTCCGCCTCAAGCGCCTGATGCCCCGGGGCCTCTACAAGTCCGACCTGGGCCAGCTCGTCATCCCGGTCAAGGGCGGCCGCACCGTCGCCACCGAACTGGTCGACCTGCTCTCCTCGCTCTTCCCGGTCAAGGAAGCCGCCTAAGCGTCTCGACCTGCCGTTCTGTGTGCCGAACTGGTTGCCCTCCAACCGGTTCGGCACACAGAACGGCCAAGGCGGTCGGTTCCCGTTGCGCGATCGGTTGGCGAGCAACCAATCGCGCAACAGGAACCTGTCGACGCTCGCGATCGGGCCGGGTTCGTGGCGGGGGCGGCCAGTCCCTACGATCTGAGCCGTGCTCAACCGACGCCTCGCCTTGCTGCTCGCCGCCGTCACGGTCGCGGGCCTCGCTGCCACGGGCTGCGCCGAGCAGTCGGCCGCCGTGCGGGTCGACGACGCCACCGTCTCGCGCAGCGACTTCGAGGACCAGCTCGACCTCTTCTACGAGAACGACGACCTGCGGGCCATGCTGTTCGACGCCACCAAGGACCAGCTCCGTGGCGAGAACGCACCTCGCGACAGCTACACCCAGCAGTACGTGGGCGCCCTGGCCAGCGTGCAGGTGCAGTTCCTGGTGGTGGCTCAGGCGCTGGATGACGAGGGCATCGAGCTCACCGAGTCCGACCGCGAGCCGGTCATCGACCAGCTCGACCAGAGCGTGCCGGGTGGGTTCGACTCGTTGCCCGCGGGGCTGCGCGACGACCTGGTCGACGGGTTCGCCGGGTTCGACAAGCTGCAAACGGAGCTGGGCGAGGAAGAGTTCAACGTCGTGGTCGGCGAGGTGGTCGACGCGTCGGACATCAGCGTGAGCTCGCGCTACGGCAGCTGGGATCGCGACCAGTTCGCCGTCACGCCGCCCCCTGGGCCCGCCCCCGCACCGGGCACCGCCACCGAGGCGCCGGAGCTGGCCCCCGGGTGATGCCCGCGGTCGCTCGTCCTCCCATCCGCGTCGCGCCGTGACCGCCTCTGACGCCCCCTCGGGCGAGCGCCCCACCGTGGTCGTGGTCGGCCTGGGCCCGGCCGGCCCCGACCTGGTCACCGGCGGCGTCACCACGGCGGTCGAGCGCATCGCCCATCGGTTCGTGCGCACCGCCCGCCACCCGTCGGCGTGGATGGTGGGAGAGGCCGTCAGCTTCGACCGCCTCTACGAGCAGGCCGACACGATCGACTCCGTGTACGCGGGCATCGTCGAGGCGCTGGTGGCCGCGGCCGCCGAGCACGGCCGGGTGCTGTATGCCGTGCCGGGCTCGCCGGTCGTGGCCGAGCACACGGTCGAGCTCCTGGTGGCCGACGAGCGGGTGGCGGTCGAGCTGGTGCCGGCGTTGTCGTTCGTCGACCTGGCGTGGGTGCGGCTCGGCATCGACCCGGTCGAGCGGGGCGTGCGCCTGGTCGACGGGCACCGGTTCGGGGTCGAGGCCGCGGGCGAGCGGGGCCCGCTGCTCGTCGGCCAGTGCGACGACGTCGACGTGCTGTCCGACATCAAGCTGGCCGTCGGCGACGTTCTTGACGCGGCGGGCTCGCACCGGGTCGCCGACGCGGGCGCGACCGACGGCGACGGACCGACGCCCGGGAGCGTGGTCCAGGCTGCCGCGACCGGCGCGACCGGCGCGACCGGCGAGACCGGCGCGACCGGCGCGACCGGCGCGACCGGCGAGACCGGCGAGACCGTCGGTGACAGGCCGACGGCGGGGAATCCGGCTGCTGCCGACGATCCCGCCGCTGCCGATCCCACGACCGGCGCGACGGAGCCCACCGTCGTCGTGCTGCAGCGCCTGGGCCTGCCGGACGAGGCCATCGTCGAGGTGCCGTGGCACGAGCTGGACCGGGTGATCGAGCCCGACCACCTCACGTCCGTCTACATCCCGGCCCTGGCGGCCCCGGTCGCCGGGGAGGTGGCGGCCTTCGCCGAGGTCGTGCGGCGGCTGCGGGCCGAGTGCCCGTGGGACCGCGAGCAGACGCACCACAGCCTGCGCCGCCACCTGCTGGAGGAGGCGTACGAGGTGCTCGAGGCCATCGACCACCTCGACGTCGAGGCAGGCCACGGCTTCGACGACCTGGAGGAGGAGCTCGGCGACCTGCTGTTCCAGGTGGTGTTCCACTCCGCTCTCGCCGCGGAGGAAGGCCGCTTCACTCTGGCGGACGTGGCCCGCGGCGTCAGCACCAAGCTGATCGGCCGCCACCCCCACGTGTTCGCCGGGGTCGAGGTCCGCGACGCGGACGAGGTCGCGGCCCGCTGGGAGCAGCTCAAGAAGGCCGAGAAGGGGCGCGCCAGCGTGATGGACGGCATCCCCGAGGCGCTGCCCGCCCTGCTCTACGCGTCCAAGGTGCAGAAGAAGGCCGCCTCGCAGGGGGTCGACTGGCGCACGTTGCTGGCCGAGGACGCCGAGGTGAGCGACGCGGGGCGGCGGCTGCTCGAGGCCGTCGACGCCGTCCGCGTCACCGGCGACGACGCCGAGACCGAGCTGCGCATCGCCGCTGAGCACGTCCGCGACCGCTACCGGGCCCGGGAGGCCGCAGCCGGTGGCGGTGAACGGTCGCAACAACGCGCAGCGCAAGGAAATCGGGCAGATGAACCCGAACCACGCCACACCCGCAAGTAACGTGAACCACACTCGCAACAGGAGCAACACCAGCGATGTCCAGCATCGAACACATCGTCGGCCGTGAGGTCATCGACTCCCGCGGCAACCCGACGGTCGAGGTAGAGGTGTTCCTCGCCTCGGGCGCCGAGGGCCGCGCCATCGTGCCGTCCGGCGCGTCGACGGGGCAGTTCGAGGCGGTCGAGCTCCGCGACGGCGGCGAGCGCTACGGCGGCAAGGGCGTCGAGGGCGCGGTCGACCACGTGAACGGCGAGGTCCGCGAGGCCCTCCTGGGCTTCGACGGCACCGAGCAGCGCGAGGTCGACCGGCAGATGCTCGACCTCGACGGCACCGACAACAAGGGCCGCCTGGGCGCCAACGCCATCCTCGGTGTGTCGCTGGCCGTGGCCAAGGCAGCGGCCGACGAGCTGGGCCTGCCGCTCTACCGCTACGTGGGCGGCACCAACGCCCACGTGCTGCCGGTGCCGATGCTCAACGTGCTCAACGGCGGCGCCCATGCCGACAACAACATCGACTTCCAAGAGTTCATGATCATGCCGGTGGGCGCGGCCAGCTTCCGCGAGGCGCTGCGCTGGGGCGCCGAGACCTACCACGTGCTCAAGGGCGTCCTGCACGACCGGGGCCTGGCCACGGCGATCGGCGACGAGGGCGGCTTCGCGCCCAACCTCGGCTCCAACGAAGAGGCGCTGCAGCTGCTGGTCGAGGCCATCGACAAGGCCGGGCTCACGCCCGGCGACGACGTGGCCCTCGCGCTCGACGTCGCGTCCACCGAGTTCTTCGCCGACGGCCGCTACACCCTGGCGGGCGAGGGCCGCGAGCTGAGCCCGTCCGAGATGGTGGGACTGCTGGCCGAGCTCAGCGGGAAGTACCCGATCGTGTCGATCGAGGACGGCTGCGGGGAAGAGGACTGGGACGGCTGGGCCGAGCTCACCAAGAACCTCGGCGACCGCATCCAGCTCGTGGGCGACGACCTGTTCGTCACCAACGTCGAGCGCCTGCAGCGGGGCATCGACGTGGGTGTGGCCAACAGCATCCTGGTCAAGGTCAACCAGATCGGCGTCGCTGACCGAGACGCTCGACACCGTGGCCCTGGCGTCGCGCGCCGCGTACACGAGCGTCATGTCGCACCGGTCGGGCGAGACCGAGGACACGACCATCGCGGACCTGGCGGTGGCCACCAACTGCGGCCAGATCAAGGCGGGCGCGCCGGCGCGCAGCGATCGCGTGGCCAAGTACAACCAGCTCCTGCGCATCGAGGACGACCTGGGTGAGCAGGCCGAGTTCCGCGGCCGCGCCGCCCTGGCCCGCGCCGGAGGCGGGATGCAATGAGCGAGCGTGGCCCGAGCGGCCCGCTGCGCAGCAGCAGGAGCGGGATGCCATGAGCGAGCGTCCGTCGAGGGTGACGGGGAGACATGGCGAGAGCGAGCGTGGCCCGAGCGGCCCGCTGCGCAGCAGCAGGAGCGGGATGCAATGAGCGGGCGCCGGCGGCGGGACGGCAGACCGAACCAGGACAACGGGGCCCCGGCGGTGGGCCCCCGATCGATCTCGGCCTCGCGGGGCCGCAAGCGAGCCGACCCACAGGCAGATGCCGGTGACGGCGACGCGCCGCGTGTGCGCGGCGCCTGGACCACGCCGGCGGTGGTCGTGCGCCGTCCCGACGGCTCGGTCGTGAACGACGACGAGCGCGGCACGGCCCCAGCGCGCGCCAGCCGTCCGGGTCGCGCGCCCGCATCCCGGCCGGGCGCCGGCGCCGAGGCCCCGACCAAGGGTCGGAAGCCCCGGCTGCGGCCCCGTCGCATCCCGGGCGCCCCGGGTGCGGTCCTGCTCACACCCACCCTCAGCGACGCGGCAGGAGGGGCACGAGGCGCGTCGCCGGCGCCGCAACGCCGAGGCGACGGCTGCGGTCACACCGCTGCCACCGCGGCCGTCGCCGAGGGCGGACGCGCCGGACGTGGCTGACCAGGCGGCCGACCAGGCCGGGCCGGCCCGCGCCTCGCTGCGTGCCGTCAGCGGCGCCGCGACCAAGGGCATGGGCCGCCTCGGGGCGCGCCGCGGCACCTCGGCCGCTCGCGGCTCGCGGGGCCCGTCGCCGTCACGGCCGGGGGAACGGCGCCGCCAGCGAGTGCTGCAGGCGGTGGCCAGCCTCAACTTCGACCGCCTGCTGCCGGCCGACGACGAGGCACGCGAGCGTCGGGCCGCCCGCCTGCGGCGCATCGGCACCCGGCTGGGCGCGGTGGCGCTGGCGGTGCTGCTCGTCTACGGCGTGTTCCCCGTGCGCACCTGGATCGACCAGCGGGCCGCCACCGAGCGGTTGCGCGAGCGCGACGAGGTGTTCGAGCGCGAGATCGACGTACTGCTGGAGGAACAGCGCGACCTGAACCGCGACGAGCGGATCGAGGAGGAGGCCCGAGAGATGGGCATGGTCCTTCCGGGCGAGGAGTCCTACGGCATCCTGCCCGCGCCCGAGCCGACGCCTCCGTCGGGGTCGACGTCCACCACGCGGCCCGGCGGCTGACCGCCCGCCGGTCGACAGGTCAGACGGGCTCGGGGACGCGCTCGGCGGCCGGGGCGTTGTCGTCGGCCTCGGCGCGGCGGCGGGCGAGGCGGCGGCCGGCCTTGCCGATGCGGTCGATGCGCTTGACCAGCGAGTCGCGGGCCCGTTCGGCCTGATCTGTCAGCCCGGTCAGGTTCTCGACGCCCCAGTGGCGCAGCACCACCGGCACGAGGATCTGGGCGTGGTGGATCTGGAAGTCGTAGATGCCGGCCTTGGCGATGGCCCGGGCGTGGGTCTCGAAGTCGATGATGCCGGTGCCCGGCATCTCGAACTCGCGCACCTGGCGCTCGATGGCGATGACCATGCCGGACGGGTCGATGTCCAGGGCGGCGGTCGACAGGTCGCGGTAGAAGAGGTGGTGGCGGTTCTCGTCGGACGCCACGCGCTTCATGACCTCGTAGCCCACCGGGTCGTCGACGACCTTGCCGGTGTTGTGGTGGGCGATGCGGGTGGCGAGCTCCTGCAGGCTGACGTAGACCAGCCCGTCCTGCGGGGTCGTGGGCTCGGGGACCTGGCCGCAGCTCACCTGGGCCATGCGGGCCCGCTCGAGGGCCACCGGGTCGATCGACCGGGTGACGGTGAGGTAGTCGCGGATCACGATCGAGTGCCGACCCTCTTCGGCCGTCCACCGGCGGCTCCACTCGCCCCACGCCGAGTCGCGGCCGAACATGGCCTCGATGGTGCGGAAGTAGTAGGGCAGGTTGTCCTCGGTCAGCAGGTTGACGAAGAGGCTGGACCGCACCTCGTCGGACATCGGCGCATCGTCGGGCGACCATTCGTAGCCAGGTTCGAAGTCCCGGCCCTGGCTGTACGGCACCAGCTCGTGCGGGAACCACTCCTTGGCCTGGGCCAGGTGACGGTCGAGGAGCTGGCCTGCGACGGGCTCGAGCTCGACGAGGAGGGCGGCGGCGTCCATCATGTCGGCGTGCACGGCAGGCAGCCTACCTACCAGTAGGTAGGCGAGCGAGCCGGGTGACACATGTCTCGTGGCGGTGGCGCCCCCCGCACAGCCGGTGAGCAGCAAGGATGCCATCTCCGAGGGCGTGTGGCAGCTGCCACGTGCGTTTGGAGCCGCTGCGTGTCACCAGGGCGACGCTCGGGCGCGAGACTGGCGCCATGGTCGATCGGGGGGATCATCGCATCAGCGACGCGGAGCGCCAGCAGGCGATCGACCTGCTGCGCGCCCACACCGGTGCCGGGCGCCTGACGCTCGACGAGTTCTCCGACCTGGCCGGGCAGGTCTACGCCGCCCAGACCTACCGCGAGCTCGAGGCCGTCGCCCACAACCTGCCGCCGGGGCTCGTACCCCAGGCCGCCCCCGCCGCCACCACCGGGCCGTCCCGATCCGCCGACCGGCCGCCCGCCGGTTCGGCGCCGCCCGCCGACCCGCCCGTCGCTGGGGGGCTCGGCCGGCGCCGCTTCATCGCCATCATGAGCGGGTCGACGGCCCGGGGCCGATGGCGGGCGGCCTCGAGGATCACGGCCTTCGCCTTCTGGGGCGGCGTCCACATCGATCTGCGCGGGGCCGAGCTCGACGGCCCTGTGGTCGACATCACTGCCTGGGCGGTGATGGGGGGCGTCACGGTCACGGTCACCGAGGGCACCACGGTCGAGCTCGACGGCATGGTGGTCATGGGCGGGTCCACCAACTTCACGCGCAGCGTCGAGCCGGTGCCGGGCTCGCCGCTGGTCCGCGTCCACGCCCGGGGCATGTGGGGCGGGGTGACGGTGATGTCCAAGAAGACCCGCGCCCAGCGGGACGCCGCGGCAGCCGCGGCGTCGGCCGCCGGCGAGGAGGCCGCGCCGGACGACCGGGAGCCGCCGGCCGTGCTCGAGTTGCCGCGGCAGATCCTCGAGGACATGGCCGCCATGCTCCCGACCATCGCGTCCGGTCGCGGGGCACCGACACCGGTCCGCCGCGCCGGGCGCCACGGCCGGGCGCCCGGGGCTCACCACCATCCGGGCAGTGCCGACGGCTCGCCGCCGGCCCCAGCGCCACCGTTCCCAGAGCCGCCGTCCCCGGCGCCGTCGATGCCTCCGACCCCGCCGACCCCACCGGCGGACGCGGTCGCCGCGCCGAGCCCGGCCGCGCCGACGCCAGCCGGGCGCCCGGCACCGGCGCCCAGCGGCACGCTGACGATGATGGTGACCGACATCGCCGAGTCGACCGCCCTGGCCGAGCGGCTGGGCGACCGCCGGTGGATCGACGTGCTGGCCGACCACAACTCGCTGGTGCGGGCGGCGGTGGCCTGCCACGGCGGCACCGAGGTCAAGGCCCAGGGGGACGGGTTCCTCGTCGTGTTCGCCAGCGCCCGGCGGGCCATCCTGGCCGCCGTCGACGTGCAGCGGGCGCTGACCCGCTACGGCGACGATCACCCCGACACCCCGGTAGCGGTGCGGGTCGGCCTGCACACGGGCGAGATCGTCGACATCGACGGCGACGTGTTCGGTCAGAACGTCGTGGTGGCCGTGCGCATCGCCGACCAGGCCGTCCCGGGCGAGATCGTGGTGTCGGCGCTCACCCGCGACCTGACGGTGTCGGGCGGCGACATCAGCTTCGGCCCGGCCACCGAGGTCGAGCTCAAGGGGCTGTCCCAGCCCTGGCGGGTGCACCGCGTCGCCTGGTCACCCGAGCCGGCATGACCGGCGTTCACCGCGCCGCCTCGACACGATGACGGACCGGGCCGACGACGCGGTAGTCGGGGCCGACGACGCGGCCGAGGTCGAGCGCCTGCTGGGCCGGCGCCCGCAGGGCGCGTTCGCGGTGGTGGTCCGCCATGGCGACGGGTCACCGCTCGTCATCCGCAACGCACCCCTGCTCGACGACGGCACGCCCATGCCCACCCGCTACTGGCTGGTGGGGGAGCCCGAGCGCACCTGGGTGTCGCGGCTCGAGAGCGAGGGCGGCGTCGACCGGGCGGAGGCCGAGGTCGACGCAGGTGAGCTGGCCGCTGCGCACGCCCGCTACGCGGCCGAGCGCGACGCCGCGCTGCCTCCCGACCACGCGGGCCCCCGGCCCGACGGCGGTGTGGCGGGCACGCGCCGCGGGGTCAAGTGCCTTCACGCCCACTACGCGTGGTTTCTGGCCGGGGGCGACGACCCGGTGGGCCGATGGGTCGATGCTCGGATCGGCCCGGCGGGCGCGCCGGCGCCGGCGCACGAGGACGCGCCGTGAGCGGGCGTCAGTCTCGCAACGTGGCGCTAGCTTCCCGGAGATGACGGCCGCCGTAGCGTCCATCGACATCGGCACCAACTCGACGCGCGTGCTGGTGGCCAAACCGGCCGGCGGCAAGCTCGACATCCTCGACCGTCGCAACACCATCACCCGCCTGGGCCAGGGCGTGGGTGCCAGCGGTCGCCTGGCCGACGAGGCCGTCGAGCGCACGCTGGCCTGCCTGCGGGGCTACCGCGAGATCCTCGACCGCCACGAGGTCGAGCGGGTGCGGGTCGCGACCACCTCGGCTTCCCGCGACGCCGCCAACCGCGACGAGTTCTTCGACGCGGTCGAGGCGGTGGTCGGCGTCCGGCCCGAGCTGCTCAGCGGCGACGACGAGGGCCGCTTGTCGTTCCTGGGCGCCACCGGCGACCTCGACCCCGCGCTCGGACCCTTTCTCATCGTCGACATCGGCGGCGGGTCGACCGAGTTCATCGTGGGCACCGATCACGTCGAGGGCGTGATCTCGGTCGACGTCGGCTGCGTGCGGCTCACCGAGAAGTTCCTGGCCCACGACCCGCCGCTGCCCGAGGAGCTGACGGCGTGCATCAGCCTGGCCGACGCCTACCTCGACGACGTCATGCGCGAGGTGCCCGCCAGCGCCGAAGCCGCCACGCTGGTCGGGCTGGCCGGCACCATCACCACGGTCGCCGCGGTCGAGATCGGCCTGGCCACCTACGACCGCGACCGCATCCACCACTTTCGGCTCACCCGCGACGCGGCCGAGGACGTGTTCCGCACGCTGGCCACCGAGTCACGCGCCGAGCGCATCCACAACCCCGGCCTCGAGGAGGCGCGTGCCGACGTGATCGTGGGCGGGTGCTGCGTGCTCGTCGCGCTGTTCCGCCGCTTCGGCTTCGACGAGATGATCGTGTCCGAGGCCGACATCCTCGACGGCCTCGCGCTGAGCCTGATCAACTAGGCCGAGCCTGGCCCGCGTCGCTACCGTCAAGGGCCGCATGCCGCTCACCGACCGGGTCCTCATGGGGCCCGGGCCCTGCAACCCGTACCCCGAAGCCGTCGAGGCCCTGGCGCGCCCCATGCTGGGGCACCTCGACCCCGCCTTCGTCGCAATCCTCGACGAGACGTGCGACCGGCTGCGCTCGGTGTTCCGCACCGACAACCCGATGACGTTGCCCATCTCGGGCACCGGATCGGCGGGCATGGAGGCGGCGTTCGTCAACCTGGTGCACCCGGGCGACCCCGTGGTCGTCGGCGTCAACGGCGTGTTCGGCGCCCGCATGTGCGACGTCGCCGCCCGCTGCGGTGCCGAGGTCATCGCGGTCGAGGCGCCGTGGGGCCGGCCCGTCGATCCCGATGTGCTGCTCGCCGCCCACCCGTCGCCCCGCATCATCGCCGTGGTCCACGCCGAGACGTCCACCGGGGTGCGCTCCGACATCGCGCCGCTGGGCGAGGGCAAGGGCGACGCGCTGCTGCTGGTCGACTGCGTCACCAGCGTGGGGGGCATCGAGCTCGACGTCGACGGCTGGGGTGTCGACGTCGCCTACGCCGGCACGCAGAAGTGCCTGGGCGTGGCGCCGGGCCTGGCGCCGCTCACGGTCAGCGAGCGGGCACGCGACCGGCTGGTCGAGCGCAGCCCCAGCTGGTACCTCGACCTGCGCATGATCGGCCGCTACACGGGCCCGGCCACCGGCGTCCGCACCTACCACCACACCGCACCGGTCTCGATGGTCATGTCGCTGCACGCTGGCCTCGGGGCGATCCTGGACGAGGGGCTCGACGCGGCCATCGCCCGGCACGCCGAATGCGGGCGCCTGTTGCAGCAGGGCCTGGTCGACCTGGGCTTCGAGCTGTTCGCCGCCGAGGGCCACCGGCTGCCGGAGCTGACAACGGTGTGGGTGCCCGACGCCCTCGACGACGCCAAGGCCCGCGCCACGCTGCTCGATCGCTACGGCATCGAGGTGGGCGGCGGCCTGGGCGAGTTCGCCGGGCGGGTGTGGCGCGTCGGGTGCATGGGGCACACCGCCCGCCCCCGCAACGTGACGCTGCTGCTCGGCGCCCTGGCCGAGCTGATGGACGGCCGATGACCTCGCTCACCGGCCGGCGCGTGGTGCTCCGCTCGCTGATCCCCACCGATTTCCCGGCCTGGCAGGAGGTGCGGCGCCGCAACGACGCGTGGCTCACCCCCTGGGAGCCGGCCCGCAACCCCAACCTGCCCGACGTGGTCGAGTCGGGCGAGGCGTTCGCCATGCGCTGCAGCGCCCGCGAGCGGGAGCGTCAGCTCGGCACCGGGTTCGGGTTCGGCATCTTCGTGCGCGAGCCCGGGGGCGGCCGACGGCGCAGCGGGCGCGAGCAGTTCTGCGGCGAGATCAACCTGTCGTCGGTGCAGCGGGGCCCGTTCCAGTCGGCCTACGTGGGCTACTGGATCGACCAGGCCCAGGCGGGGCACGGCTACATGCCCGAGGCGGTCGTGCTGCTGGCCCGCTTCGCGTTCGAGCAGGTGCACCTGCACCGCATCCAGGTGTCGATCATCCCCCGCAACCACCGCAGCCGGCGGGTCGTCGAGAAGCTCAAGCTCCGCGACGAGGGCATCGCCCAGCGCTACCTCGAGATCAACGGCGCGTGGGAGGACCACATCCGCTACGCCCTCACGGTCGAGGAGTGGCACGACCGCCGCGACGAGCTGACCCGCGAATGGCTCGCGTAGCCCGCGTCACCCGCCGCCTGGCGGCGCTGCCGTGGCGCGCCCGCCTGGCGCTGGCCGCGGCCGTCGTGCTGTCGGTCGTGGCCGTGTTGCTGCTCGCTTGGCCCGGAGGTGACGACTCCGGCGGGGACGATGCCGCCGGCACCGGCGGTGACGACCCCGCCACGACCTCGACCACCCTCAACACGGGGGGCATCGAGGTGGACGCGCCCGACGGCTGGCAACCCCTACCCGTCCCGGACCTGGGCTTCGGCATCGCCGTCCCGCCCGGTTGGGAGGCCACGCTGCTGTCGCCCGACGGGCTGTCCACGCTGGCCAACGCGTCGCCGGTGGTTCCCGGGTTCGTGGACAACGCCCACGCAGCCGCCTCTGCGGGCGGTGTCGTCTACGCGGCGGGCCAGGATCAGGCCGGGGGAGTGAGCGACGTGCTGGTGCGGGCGGCCCCGCAGACGGGCGTCACCGACCTGGCCGGCCTCGAGGCGTACGCCGGCGACCTGGCCATCGAGGCCGGTCGCAGCGATCCGCAGGTCGAGGTCGTCGACGACACGGCGCTGCCGACCGTGCGGCTGCGCTTCCAGGTCGGCGGGGACGGGGAGGTCGCGGAGGCAATGGAGACGCTGGTCCTGGCCCCGGACGGCATCGTCTGGTCGGTGATCGTGACGTCGGACGACCCGGCGATCCACGAGGAGCTGGCCGGAAGCATCACCGACACGCTGACGTTCGCCGCCGGCTGACCTCCGGAGCGGCGCACCAGAGCCGTCGGGACGCCGCCACGCCGCGTGTCCAAACTGTCAAACCTGTCACAGAGCGTGGCATTCGGGCGGGCTTCCCTTTACAGTCTCGTGACGGCCCTCCCGCTGGGGGGAGGTGCCTACCTTGATCACGACTGGGGACAGCAGCCATGCCATCGAGAGCTCGTCACGCGCGCGCGGCCATACTCGGGGTCGCCGCGGCGCTCGCACTGGGGTCGTCAGCTCTGCGCCAGGTGTCCGGCCAGGCCGGCGCTGACCTGCGCACGGCGACCCTGGCCGCCGACATCGACGCCAAGACCGCCGACAGCGGCGATGTCGTGGCCACCCTCCAACGCATCGACGAGGCCGTGGACGCGCAGGCCGACGTGGCCGCGGCCGCCGACGAGGCGCAGGCCGCCGCCGCCGCCGATCTGAAGGCGGCCGAGACCGCCCGCACCGAGACCGAGCAACGCGTCGCGAGCCTCGACGACGCCCCGGCCGTCGACAGCACGGGTGACCACGTGGTCGCGCCGCCCACCACCGACCTGTTCAGCACGCTGAACGCCGGCACCCAGGCCGAGGTCGCCGCTCCGACCGCGGCCGTCGCCGGTGGACTGACCACGACGCTCGACGAGGCCCGCGCCGAGCTGGCCGCCGCGACGCAGCGCGCGGACGAGGCAGCCGCCGCCGCCGACCGGCAGGCCGCGGCGGCAGAGGCCGCAGCCACCGCGCTCGCCGAGGCCGAGGCCGAGGAGTCGGCGTTCGTGGCGACGGTCGAGGATCGCGTGGCCGACAACCTGGCCTCGGCCGAGACCGTCGCCCCCAAGGACCCGGCCGCGGCCGACGCCGTGCGGGCCGACGAGGAGGCGATCGCCGGCTCGCTCGACGAGATCACCGAGGCGCAGCAGGCGCGTGAGGCCGAGGCGGCAGCGGCCGCGGAGGCGGACGCCGCCGCCGACCCCGCGTCGGGCGATGACGAGGCGGCAGAGGAGTCGGGAGATGGCGAGGCCGCCGAGGCCCCGGCGGCGCCGGCGGCACCCGCCGCCCCCGCCCCCGCGCCAGCGCCGGCCGCCCCGGCGCCGCCTGCCCTGCCGGACCCGACCGGCTCGGCTTCGGGGGTCCTGGCCGCCGCGTGGTGCACGGACGGGCGTCAGATCGTCGTCGACGGATCGATCGGTGGCAGCGTGCAGGCGCTGGTCAACGAGGCCCAGAGGTGGGGCATCGGCCTGTGCGCGAGCAGCGGCTTCCGCTCGTACGCCGAGCAGGTCGAGCTGCGCCGCGCCCACTGTGGCGACTCGGACTACGCCATCTTCATGGCGGCGCCCTCGACCTGCTCGCCGCCGACCGCCCGACCGGGCACCTCCAACCACGAGGACGGTCTCGCCATCGACTTCTCGTGCAGCGACGGCCAGCCGATGACGCACGCGAGCCCGTGCTACCAGTGGCTGGCCGCGCACGCCGGCTTCTACGGCCTGTACAACCTGCCGAGCGAGCCCTGGCACTGGTCGGTGACCGGCAGCTGACGGCTCGCTCGCTGATGCCGGCGTTGTTCAGACGTCAGCCGGGCGGACCCCAGCGCGCGCTGTAGTCCTCCCAGCGGGGCGCGGGACCTGCGAGCGGTTCCCGGCCCGGCGCGCGCAGCCCGTCGAGGGCGATGGCCAGCAGCCGGCGCTCCGTCGTGTCGGGGTCAAAGCCCGAGCCCGCCGGCGCCGGCCGGAAGGACCGGCTGAACAGGCCGATCAGCTCGTAGAGGTCGATGGGGGTGACGTCGGCCCGCAGCGTGCCCGCGGCCCTGGCCTGGGCGACCAGGCGCTCGACCAGCTCGTGGCCGCGGGCGGCGGTGGCGATCATCTCGTCGGTGACCGGGAACGTGCCGGCAGCGGGAGCGAACGCGCCCGAGCGGAAGCCCACGCAGGCCCGGACGTAACCGACCAGCGCCGACCAGGCGTCGCCGGGTGCGGCCAGGGCCGCCTCGGCGGCCTCGATCGACTGCTCCATGGCGCTCTGGCACAGATAGCGGAACAGCTCGTCCTTGCTGGCGAACCGGCGGTAGAGGCTGCCCACACCCACGCCGGCCTCGGCGGCGATGGCGGAGACCGGGGCGTCGGCGCCGATCCGGACGAACACCCGCCGGGCGGCGTCGACGATGCGCCGGTCGTTGCGGGCGGCCTCGGTCTGGCGGCCCCGGGCCGGCGGCCCGTTGCCACCTCTGGTCACGCTGTTGATCGCTCGCTCGGTCATGTGCAGGCCCTCGCCTTTGCCCCGGGGTTGTCGGAGCGTATCGCTCCGATAGCGTGCCGGGAGGTGAGCGGAGCGGAACGCTCCGATTCCCGTGTCGGTCGAGTGACGACAAGCGTGGAGGTGCGCCGTGAGGGTCGTGCGAGTCCAGCAGCCGGGTCCGCCCGAGGTCCTGGAGGTGGTCGAGGTCCCCGACCCGGAGCCGGGGGCCGGCCAGGTGATCATCGAGGTGGCGGTGGCGGGCATCGCCTTCGTCGAGACCCAGGTGCGGGCCGGTCTGCACTCCCGCCCCGGGGAGACGTTCCCGATGGTGCCGGGCAACGGCGTCGGCGGGACGGTGGTCGCGGTGGGCGATGGCGTCGATCCTGCGCTCGTGGGTCGGCGGGTCGTGAGCACGACGGGTGGGTCCGGCGGCTACGCCGAGCGGGTGGCGGTACCTGCCGCCGAGCCCCACACGGTGCCGGACGGGCTCGACCTGCGCAGCGCCGTCGCACTGCTGAACGATGGGCGGACAGCCGT
This sequence comes from uncultured Acidimicrobiales bacterium, assembly GCA_963735395.1. Taxonomy (GTDB): domain Bacteria; phylum Actinomycetota; class Acidimicrobiia; order Acidimicrobiales; family VFJN01; genus ZC4RG19. The sequence continues at coordinate 368,581 of CAVTKV010000012.1, forward strand.
GGGCCTGGCCGCAACGGCGGAGGTCGGCACCGGCGACCGGGTGCTGATCAGCGCGGCCGGCGGGGGCGTGGGCAGCCTGTTGGTGCAGCTGGCCCGGCGGGCGGGGGCGGCCACGGTGGTGGCCCTGGCGGGCGGTGAGCGCAAGCTGGCGAAGGCCCGCGAGCTGGGCGCGGACGTGGCCGTCGACTACCGGCGGCCGGGGTGGACCGACGAGGTGCGGGCCGCCATTGGCGGCCACGGCGTGGACGTGGCCTTCGACGGGGTCGGCGGCGACGTCGGCGCCGGCATGGTCGAGCTGGTGGCCCCCGGGGCCCGCTACGTGATCCACGGCATGGCCAGCGGCTCGTTCACCGCGCTCGATCCCGTGGTTGTCGAGGAGCGCAAGCTCACGATCGTGACACTGGCAGACGTCATGCCCACCCCAGAGGACGTGCGGGCGGCCACCGCCGAGGCGCTCGCCGCCGCGGCCGAGGGCTGGCTGGTCCCCACCATCGGCCAGACCTACCGGCTGGAGCAGGCGGCCGAGGCCCACGCCGCCATCGAGGCTCGGGCGACGCTGGGCAAGACCCTGCTCCTCACCGACGCCGCCGATGGGGACGGGACGCCCGGTCGATGAACGCACCTCGCATCGGCGTGGTCCTGGCCTCCAGCCCGCCGGGCCCGGGCGAGGCGTCGCCCGTGCGGGAGGCGGCCCGCCGGGCCGAGGCGTTGGGTTTCGACTCGGTCTGGGTCGGCGACCACCTCCTCACCGGCCGCCCGGTGCTCGAGAGCACGATCACCCTGGCCGTCGCGGCCGCGGTCACCGAGCGGGTCGCGGTGGGTCTGTCGGTCTTCGTGCCGGCCATGCGGCCGCTGGCCTGGGCCGCCAAGCAGCTGGCCACGCTCCAGGTGGTGTCCGGCGGGCGGCTGGTGGTGGGTGTCGGCTCGGGCGGGCCGGGACCGACGGAGTGGGACGCGGTCGGCGTCCCCCCCGGCGAGCGCGGCCGGCGCACCGACCTGGCGCTGGAGCGGCTGCCCGGCCTGCTGGCCGGTGAGCCCACCGACGTGAGCCCGGGGACGGACGGGCCCACCGTCGCCCTCGACCCGCCGGTGGCCCGGCCGCCGCTGTGGGTCGGGGGCATGTCGGCGGTGGCCCGGCGCCGGGCCGCCGAGCACGGTGACGCCTGGTTCCCGTCGCTGGTCAGCGCCGAGACCGTGGCCGCCGACGGGGCCATGCTGGGGGAGCTGGCCGCCGCCCGCCACCGCCCGGCACCGGCCATCGCGGTCGGCGCCACCATGGCCCTGGGCCCGACGGCCGACATCGCCGCGGTGGTCACGGGCCTCGTCGCCACCTACGGGATGGACCCCGAGACCGCGGCGTCGATTCCCCTCACGGGCACGCCGGCCCAGGCCGCCGAGCGGGCCCTGGCGTACGCCGAGGCCGGTGCCGACCACCTGGTCGTCGGCGTTGCCGGACCCGACTGGCGGCTCCAGTACGAGCTGTTGGCCGAGGCCCGCGAGCTGCTCACCCCATCGCTGACCTCCGACTCGGGAGACTCCCTGTGACCCACCGCAACCCGTCACTCACCGTCCCCGCCGAGGCGCCGTCGTGAGCCCGGCGGTCGGCGTGTACCTGCCGTGGTTCGGCGTCGACCCACCCCCCACGTGCAACTGAACAGTTGCGCATCGTCTAGGGTCAGTCCATGTCGACGTTCCGTTTCGAGACGGCATGCGGGTCCTGATCCTCGGTGGCACCGTGTTCCTCGGTCGCGCCGTCGCTCGCCACGCGCGCGACGCGGGCCACGACGTCACATGTGCCGCTCGCGGCCTTTCCGGCGCCGTCCCGGATGACGCACGGCTCGTGCGGGTCGACCGCGACCGCCCCGACGGTTTGTCCGCGCTCGACGGCCAGCAGTTCGACCTGGTCGTGGACCTGGCCCGACGCCCGAGCCACGTGCGCCGGGCGCTTGCCGCGCTGGGCGACCGCGTCGGGCAGTGGACGTTCGTTTCGACCGTTTCGGTCTACGCCGACGATGGCACACCGGGCCAGCGGGCCGAGTCGGCACCTCTGCTCGCGGCGGCGCCGCCGGACGTGGACGATGCTGACGGCGAGCAGTACGGCCCGTGCAAGGTGGCCTGCGAAGAGGCGGTCGCTTCATCAGGTTTGCCCGCGTTCATCTGCCGGGCGGGCCTGATCGTCGGTCCGGAGGATCCGAGCGGCCGCTTCGACTACTGGGTGACCCGGCTGGCGCGCGGCGGGGAGGTGCTCGCGCCCGGCCGGCCCGACGACCGGGTGCAGTGGGTCGACGTACGCGACCTCGCCGCCTGGCTGGTGCTCGCCGGCGAGACGGGCCTGACCGGCACGTTCGACGGCATCGGCGCACCGGCGCCGCGCAGCCAGTTCCTGGCGGGCGTCGCGCAGGGCGTGGGCGTGGCGCCGCAGCTCACCTGGGTGGACCAGGACTTCCTCGCCGAACACGGGGTACAGCCGTGGTCGGGCGAACGGTCGCTCCCGATGTGGCTCCCGCTGCCCGACTACGCCGGGTTCATGACCCGCGACGTCTCGCCGGCGCTGCGGACCGGCCTCGTGACCAGGCCGCTGATCCACACCGCACGGGACACGCTCAGGTGGCTCCAGACCGGGCCGGATCGGATGCGCCGCGTCGGTCTGGACCCGGACGACGAAGCGAACGTCCTGCGCAAATGGCACGATCGGACCGGTTGAGGCGCCCCTGGACGCATGAGTGAGCCGCCCCGAAGCGCCGGGCCGCCATCCATCAGCTCCTGGAGCTGATGCGTCGCTGCAGGGCGGCCAGCTTCTCCTGGAACGCCGGCTGGTTGATCGACCACACCTGGGGCTCGAGCTCGCGCTCGACCGCCGCGCCGTGGTCATCGAGCGCCCGGACGTCGACCATCGTCTGCTTGACGCGTCCGACCAGGTCGCGGGGGGCGGCCGCGGCCACGGCCGCCATCTCGCGGGCCACGCTCGGCAGTTCGTCGTCGGGCACGCACGACCATGCCAGCCCGGCGTCGGCGGCCTGGCGGCCGTCGAGGACGCGGCCGAAGAGCACCATGGCGGCCGCCGCCTGCGGGCCGATCCGCCGCTGCAGCATCCACGTGTGGCCGCCGCCCGGGTGCAGGCCCAGCTGCAGGAACCGGGTGTCGAAGCGCGACGACTCGCCGGCCACGATGACGTCGCACACGAGCGCAAGGTTGACCCCGGCGCCGACGGCGGCGCCGTTCACCGCGGCGATGCTCGGCAACGGTGAGCGGCCGATGCGCAGGAAGCCCTCGTAGATGCGGAGCAGGCCCTGGCGCTGGCTGTCGCCGAGGTGTGACAGGTCGGCGCCGGCGCAGAACGCGGGCGCCGTCCCGGTCACCACGATCGCGCCCACCGTGGGATCGGCCTCGACGGCGTCGAGAGCGGCGGTGATCTCGTCGACCATCGGGAGCGTGAGCGCGTTGCGTCGGTCGGGTGCGTCGAGGGTCACCACGGCGACGCCGTCGGCGATGTCGGTCAGAACCTCAGCCATGTCGGCAGTCTGGCATCCGGCGCCGAGCGCGAGCCTGAGCCATCCCCCAATGCCACGTTCGGCGTTGGTAGACCCGTCTTCGTGGTGAGTTCATTGCGACGATGTGGCGAAGCACCCGCGATCTCATTACATTCCTGTGTCGTCCTGCCCGGCTGGGGAGGGGACGACAGATCGCCGTACACGTCTGGGGACCGCACGTGACCACGAGCCGCCGTCGCTCGCGAGCCGCACGCCTACTGGCCACCGCCCTGGTGGCCGCCGCGCCGGTCCTGATGCCGTCCACCAGCGAGGCCCGCCCGAGCCAGGAGGGGCCGACCACCCAAGGTGACGACCTGGGACCCCCATCGTCGCGACCTCGGGACGATCCGCTCCGGGCGGCCAGCAGCGACGTGGAGGCCTCGCTCGACGACCTGAGCGCCGACGTGCAGGCCCAGGTGGCCGCGGTCGTCGCCGCCCGCGAGGCCGAGGCGGCCGCCGCCGCGGACCTGGCCGCGGCCGACGCCGCCGTGGCCGAGACCCAGGGTGTCATCGACGGTCTGACCGACCGGAGCGACGAGGTGGTCGTCGAGGCGTTCATCAACCCTCCCGCCGAGAACGCCATCGAGACCCTCGGCGCCAAATCGTTGGCCGACGCCACGGTCAAGCAGTCGATCCTGACGGGCCAGAGCAACGCCAACGCCGAGGTGCTCACCGCGCTCGAGGCCGCGCAGGACGAGCTCGTCACGCTCAAGGCCAGCCAGGACGAGGCGGCCACCGCCGCCGAGGATCGGGCCGCCGAGGCCGAGCAGGCCCTGGCCGACCTCGTCTCCAGCCAGTCCGAGGAGACCCTGTTCGTGTTGACCGTGCAGGACCGCCTGGCCAGCAGCCTGGCCGAGGCAGACGCTGTGGCCGGCGTCGACCCGGCGGCGGCCGCGGCGATCAGGGCACGCGAGAGCGAGATCGCCGGGATGATCGACGCGATGGTGAGCGCACGCGAGCAGCGAGCCGCCGAGGCGGCCCTCCAGCAGGCCATGGCCGACGCGGCGGCGCGGGCCGCGGCCAGCGCCGCGTCGCGCTCGTCCGCCTCGTCGGGCTCGTCGGGCTCGTCGTCGGGCGGCGCGTCCCTCGGCCCGGCGACCGGCAGCCTCTCGACCGTCTCGTGCCCCGGAGGCGGCTCCATCACGGTGGACAGCTCGCTCGCCGCCAGCCTGCAGTCGATGCTCGACGCGGCGGCAGCCGACGGCAACAGCATGTGCGGCGGCGGCTACCGCGACCCGGCGGCGCAGATCGCGCTGCGCCGGGCCAACTGCGGGTCGTCGGACTACGCCATCTACGAGGCGCCGTCGTCGGCCTGCTCGCCGCCGACCGCCAGGCCGGGGACGTCCAACCACGAGCAGGGGCTGGCCATCGACTTCACCTGCAACGGCGGTGGGGCGATCGGCCGCTCCAGCCCGTGCTTCTCCTGGCTGCAGAACAACGCCTCCAGCTACGGCCTGTACAACCTGCCGAGCGAGCCCTGGCACTGGAGCAACGACGGGACCTGATCCGGCCGCTGTGTCAACCTGACGGCCCGCCGACGCGTTGACACAGGTGCATGGACGCCACTCCGGGCAACGGGACGAGCTTCGAGGCGCGGTTCACCGTGCTGGCGGCACTCAGCTACAAGGTCGGCTACCGGCTCGTCGGTGACCGCGCCGAGGCCGAGGACCTGGCGCAGGAGGCCCTGGCCCGGGCGTACGCGTCCTGGCGCAAGGTCGTGGGCCACGACGAGGCATGGGTCACCCGGGTGACCACCAACCTGGCTATCGGCCGGTGGCGACGGAACCGCCGGCTGGTCGACGACCGTGGGGGTGAGCGTGGCGCCGAGCGCGGCAACGGCGACGGCGGACGCGGCCGTGGGCCGGAGCGCCCGGGGTGGGCACGCACCGTGCCGCCCCCCGACCCGCTCGACCGCGTCGAGCTGGTGGCGGCCCTGCGGTCGCTGCCCCGACGCCAGCGCGAGGTCGTCGCCCTGCGGTACCTGGCGGACCTGCCCGAGGCCGAGGTGGCGGCGTCGTTGGGGTGCTCGACCGGCACCGTGAAGCAGCACGCCCACCGTGGCCTGGCCGCCCTCCGCCGTCATCTCGGCGAGCGCGGCCGTGCGGGTGTCACCGCCGATGCAGAGGAGGAGACCGATGTTCGAGCAGCTCGATGACCCCCGGCCGCCGGCGTTCGGCGACGGGTTCCGGCAGGCGGTCGTCCGGCGGGCCCGGCAGCGTCGACGTCACCGCCGGCTGGCGGGGGGCGCGGGCGTGGCCATGGCGTCGTTGGTGGTCGGCGCCGGCGGGCTGTACGGCCGGGCGCTGTGGCGGTCGAACGAGATCGAGCGGGTCGACGTCGCCGGCACCGCACCGGTGGCATCGGGCGACCCTGTCACCGTGCTCGTCCTCGGCACCGACGGGCACGAGCCCGACGGGACGGGTCCCCGCGCCGACACGATCCTGCTCGCCCGCATCGACCCCGGCGCCGGCACCGCGGCCATACTGTCGCTGCCGCGGGACCTGATGGTCGAGTCGCCGGGCGGCGACGGGCCTCTGATGATCAACGCCGTTGCCGCCCAGGGCCTGGACGACCTGGTCACCGTCATCGAGGCTCAGGTCGGCATCCCCGTCGACCATGTCGTCGAGGTGGGGCTCGACGGGTTCCGGTCCCTGGTCGACCGCATCGGCGGCATCGACGTTTGGGTCGACGCCCCGGTGCGGGACGCGCGGTCGGGCCTGTACCTCACCGACCTCGGGTGCGTGACCCTCGACGGCGAGGAGGTGCTGGCGCTGGTGCGCAGCCGCATGGTCGAGGTGCTCGACGAGTCGGGAACCTGGGTGCGTGACCCACTCTCGGACCTCCGCCGTGTCGACACGCAGCGGCGGGTGATGATCGCCGCGCTGGCGGCGCTCTCGGACGACAGCGTCGATCCGGTCACGCTCAACGGGCACGTCGACTGGGCGGTCGACCATGTCGCGATCGACTCCGGGCTGGGCGTCGAGGATCTGGTGGGGTTGGCGCAGGCGGCGGCTGCTCTCGACCCGGCCGCCGTGTCGCAGCAGACCCTGCCGGTCGTGCCCTACCCCGACGACGTGAACCGCCTGGCCGCCGACCCGGAGCGAGCACAAGCCGTGGTCGACGCCTTCACATCGGGACAGCCGCTGCCGTCGCCCGGAGCCGGGGCGCCCGGCGGTGCGGCCTCGCAGCTTCCGGGCGGCCCGGTCGTCGAACCCTGCTGACCGCGGTCACCCTCACACAGACCGTGACCTGGGGCGCCGCACGGTGCGTGCGGCGCCCCATCCGCGTCAGGAACGGATCGGCGGCGTAGCGTCGCCCGCAGTGGGACGGGGCTGCGCTGTCGTGGCCACGGCGGGCTGCACCGGTCGCGCTGCGCATGACAGGCAGCGCGCGGTTCGTTACATTCATCGTCACCGCTGCCGGGCGCCTGGGGTACCTGCGGGTATCTGCCTGCCGCCGGTCGCACTTTCGCTGCCCTGGGGAACACACCGTTGATGCACGCCTGCCGTCGCTCGCTCATCGCCGCCATCGCGCTGGCCGGCCTGCTGGTCACGTCGGTCGCGGTGTCCGAGCCCAGCGCCGCACAGGAGGACCCGTCGTCCGAGCGTGACCAGGTGCGCGAGCAGCAGGCCCTGGTGTCGATCGACGTCGACGTCCTCCGGGCAGACAACGTCGAGGTCAACGACACGCTCACCAACGTGCGCGAGAACGTCGAGACGCAGAAGGCGATGCTGGCCGAGGCCCAGACCGCGCTCACCACGGCCCAGACCAACCTGGCGGCCGCCGACGCCGCTCTCCTCGACACGCAGACCCGGCTCGACACCGTCAACACCGACGCCGACCGGGTCGTGGTCGACGCCTTCGTCAACCCGCCCGCGGAGTCGGCGCTCGATGCCCTGACGGCCGAGAACCTCATGGACGCCACGGTCAAGCAGTCGATCCTGCATCGGCAGGCCGACAGTGACGCCGCCAGGCTGGGCGAGTACCAGGCGTTGCAGGCGCAGCTCGAGACCGAGCGCACCGAGCGCGAGGCCGCGGCCGAGGCGGCCGAGGCGGCCGAGGCGGAGTCGACCGCGGCCTACGCGGACGTCGAGGCCGCCGTGGGCCAGCAGGCGGCGTTCGCGGCCGAGGTGCAGCGCCGCCTCGACCTGCGCCTGGCCGAAGCAGACGCGCTACAGAACACCGACCCGGCCCTGGCCGAGCAGATCCGGGCCCGCGAGGCCGAGCTGGCCCTGGCGCTCACCGAGCTCGACGAAGAGGTGCAGGCCGAGCGGGCCCGGGCCCGAGCCGCCGAGCTGGCCGAGCAGGCCGACGCCAACAAGGGCATCACGGGCATCAAGCCGGTGGCCGGTGGCGTCGCCGACGTGGCCTGCCCGACCGGCGGGGTGGTCCAGGTGGCTGGCGACATCTCGGGATCGGTCGAGCGGCTGCTCGCCGACGCCGCCGACGCCGGCATCCCGATGTGCGGCTACGGCTACCGCGACCCCGCCGACCAGATCGCCGTGCGCCGGGCCAACTGCGGCTCGTCGAACTACGCGATCTACCAGGCCCCGTCGTCGTACTGCTCGCCACCGACGGCGCGGCCGGGCACCTCCATGCACGAACAGGGCCTGGCCATCGACTTCACCAACTCCGGTGGTGGCACCATCGGCTCCGGCAGCAGCGCGTACAGCTGGCTGCGGTCCAACGCGGCCAACTACGGCCTGTACAACCTGCCCGGCGAGCCCTGGCATTGGTCGGTCGACGGCAACTGACTCGCCGTCAGACCGCGCGGCGATAGTCGCCCGGGCCGCATGACGGCGCGTACATGGCGCGCGCTCTCCGTCGCCCATATCACCGCGCTCGTCGTGCGGTCCACGCCATCTACCTGCGCTTTCATCACTATCTGTCATCAGATAGTGACATCGGATGACCGGTTCGTTACTTTTCCGGGCACTTTGTCCACGCATAGGGCCGTGGGCGACCGAGCATGCGGTCGTCGACCGCAGGAGGCACAGGATCACCTTGGCATCCGCTCGCCGCCGGATCGTGGTCGTACGCCTGATGGTTGCCATCGGTGTCTCCATCGCGCTCATGACCCCGGAGACGAGCAGCGCCCAGGAGCCCAACCCGGCCGAGACGGAGCGGCAGCTCGGCGAGGTGCGGGCGCAGCGAGGCGAGGCCGCCCTGCAGGTCGACGCCCTGGTCGCTCAGGACGCCGAGGTCCAGGCGGCGATCGCCACGATCGAGACGAACGTGGCCACGCAGCAAGCCGAGTTGGACGAGGCCGAGCGGGCCCTCGCCGCGGCCGAGGCCGAGGTCGAGACCGCGACGGCCAACGTCGCCGCCGAGCAGGCCCGCATCGACGGCCTCAACCTGGCGACGGATGCGCTGGTGGTCGAGGCGTTCGTCAATCCGCCCTCCGACAATGCCCTCGACTCGTTCAAAGCCGATTCGCTGTCCGACGCAACGATCAAGCAGGCGCTCGTCGACATCCAGTCCGATTCCGACGCGGATGTGCTCGATCAGCTCGAGCAGGCGCACGAAGACCTCGAGGTCGAAGAGGCCAACAAAGTCGAGCTTGCCGCAGCGGCCGAGGACAAGCGCACGACGGCGGAAGACGAGCTGACCGAGTTGGAGAACGCCCTCGCCCAGCAGGAGGCCTTCGCGGTCGACGTCGAGGAACGACTCAATGCCAAGCTCGCCGAGGCCGAATCGCTCCGTGAGTTCGACGTGGCATTGGCCGACCAGCTCGTCCGTGAGCAGGCCGAGGTCGCGGCCCGGCTGCGCGCCGCCCAGGAGGCCGCCGCCGCCCAGGCTGCGGCCGAGGCGGCCGCCGCCGCAGCTGCCGCCCAGGCGGCCGCGGCGCCCGCGCCGGCACCCAGCGGTGGTGGCGGCGGAGGCGGTGGTGGCGGCGGAGGCGGCGGCAGTGGTGGCGGTGGCGGCGGTGGTGGCGGGGTGGCGGTGGCGGTGGCGGTCCCGCGCCCTCGGTCATCCAGCCTGCGCCGGGCGGTCTGGCCACCGTGACCTGCCCCTACGGCGGATCGATCCAGATCGCGGGCAGCATCGCCGGGAACCTGCAGGCGCTACTCGACGCCGCCGCGGCCCAGGGCGTGTCGCTGTGCGCCAGCAGCGGGTGGCGCAGCCCCGAGCGACAGATCGCGCTGCGCCAGCAGAACTGCGGCACGTCGTACTACGCGATCTACCAGATGCCGTCGTCTCAGTGCAGCCCGCCCACGGCCCGCCCCGGGTCGTCGATGCACGAGCGCGGCCTGGCGGTCGACTTCAGCTGCAACGGCGGCGGGGCCATCCGCCGCGGCAACTCGTGTTGGAACTTCCTGGTTGCCAACGCCAACTCGTACGGGCTCTACAACCTGCCCAGCGAGCCCTGGCACTGGTCGACGACGGGCCGGTAGGCGGGCCCGTCCGCCGGCGGGTCAGTGCCCCTGGTCGCGGACGACGGCGGGGGAGTGGCGGAAGAACTGCTCGACATCGCGCTCGTAGCGGTAGCCCGGGCGGTCGCCGATCGTGCCGCGCAGGCGGGCGGCTTCGGCGAAGCCCCGGATGGCCCCCGCAGAGGTGCAGCAGTACTCGAAGCCGGCCTGCTTCAGGCGGCGGTTGTCGACGCCCCGGCCGTACGTGAGCAGGTCGACCAGCTCGGGCGGCATGTCGATGCCCAGGCGGGTGAGCACCGCGGCCACCAGCCCTCGCCCCACGGGAGGCAGCGGGGCCAGGCGCTTGTCGCACATCGCCACGACCTCGCTCCACGGCAGCAGCCCGTCGCCCGCGACGTTGAACGTGCCGTCGAGGTCGTGGTCGAGCACGAACATGATGGCCCTGACCACGTCGACCTCGTGGACGAACTGCAGCCGTGGGTCGAAGCCGAAGATGCCGGGCACGAGCGGCAGCTCGAGCGCCCGGGTGATGGGCGTGACGATGTCTTCGCCCAGCACGTTCGAGAAGCGCAGCAGGCTGACCGACACGTCGGGGTTGTCGACGGCGTAGTCGCGGACGTAGCCCTCGACCTCGAGCAGCGAGCGCTCGACCCGGTGCTTGGGCAGCGCGGAGCGGCGGCTGTCCTCGGTGAACCACACGGGGTCCGCGTACGTCGAGCCGTAGACCAACGTCGACGACTTGACCACCACGTTGCGCACCCGGCTCTCCGGCTGGCTGGCCGCGGCGAACAGGTTCATCGTGCCGATGACGTTGATCTCGTGCATCTGCCGGCCCGACACCTGCGACGAGTCGACCACCAGGAACGTGTGGATGATCGTGTCGACCTGGGTGGCCCGCACGATGCGCGACAGGATCGAGTAGCTCTCGTCGGTGCGCACGTACTCGGTGCGCTCGAGCTCGACCGAGGGCTCGCGGGTGTCGAGCCCGATGACGACGTCGACGTCGGGGCTCTGCTCGAGGGCCTGGGCCACGCGCCCGCCCCAGAACGACCCCAGCCCGGTGACCAGGACGCGCTTGCCCATCAGCCGGACCAGACGCTGCGCCGGCGGCGGAGCATGTCGTAGAGCTCCTGCTGGATGGCGTGGCGGATGCCCTCGGACGTGTCCATGATGCGGCTGCGCGAGTAGCGGGGCTGGTCGGGAAGCACGTCGAGTCGGACGGGATCGAGCACCCTGATGCGCATCTTGGCGGGGAAGGGTACGAAGGCGCCCAGCGGGCCGAGGAACATGTTGGCCGTGATCGGGACGTACGGCACACCCAGTGCCTTGGCCAGCGACGGGACCTTGGCCACGATGGGCATGGTCTCCTCGTTGCCCACGATGGCCAGCGGGATGATGGGCACACCCGCCCGCATGGCGATCTGCACGAAGCCGCCCCGACCGAAGCGGCGGAGCTGGTACCGCTCGGAGTAGTGCTTTCCCGGGCCGTTGGAACCCTCGGGGAACACCATGACGAGCTGCTGCTGCTCGCGCAGCAGGCGGTAGGCGTTGTCGGGATGGGCCTGAACGCCGCCCAGCCGCGACCAGGCCAGGTTGACCAGTGGCATCTTCTTGAACACCTCGTCGGCCAACCCGTAGACCGGCCGGCCGAGCTCGCGTTCGATGCCGTGCATGATCGACGGCGCATCGGCCGGGATGGCGCCCGCGTGATTGGCGACCATGAGCGCGCCGCCCTCGCGCGGGATCTTGTCGAACCCCTCCCATTCGACCCGGAACCACTTGTCGTAGATCGGGTCGTAGAGCTTGGCGAGGATGTCGCGCAGGTGCTGCGACCGGCCCCACTCGTCGACGTCGGACAGCCGCTCGGCATCGGCGATGCCGGGATGCGCGGTCGGGCTCTTGCCCGAGCGGGGTTGGCCGTCAGCCTGGTCGGTGTCCCGATCCCGACGGTCGCCGTTCTCGACCCCCGTGTCGGCCTCGGCGTCGCCGTCCGCTTGGACGGCGACGAGCTTCGGCCGCGGTCGTCGTGTCCCCCGGGAGCCCTCGGCCGCCATGGGTCGCATGCTACGCCCGCGGATCGTGGCGGACGTCCGAAACCCGGGGGTCGGCAGTCGGTGGTCGCCGCGACGACGTGCGGTCGGCAGTTCCGCGTGCCGATCTGGTTGTCACGCAGCCACATCCGCACACAGAACCGCAGGTCGGACACGGGGGTCGTGCTGATGGTGCCGGACCGGCCGCCTTGATTGTCACAGGGCGCGCGGAAGATGGGTGGCGATGGAGCCGACGTCCCTGCGCTTTGCCCGCCTCGCCCGTTCGCTGGCCGAGGCCGCCCGGGCCCAGGGGCTGCGCGCGCCCACGTTTCGCAGCCCGCCACGCATCCCCGACGTGACGCGCTCGATCGTGCGGCGCGGCCCGGCGGTCACGGTGGCGGTCGCCCTGCGCGACCGCCCCTGGCCGGCCGTGGTGTCCGACATGGTCGAGGGGGTGGTCGCCGCCAACCGGCTCACCGGCGTCCGGGCCGACCACGTGCGCGCCGGCCTGTGGCAGGTGGCCACCCAGGTCGCCGAGCTCGCGGCGTGACCGGCGGTGGGGGTCGTCGGGGCTCGGTGGGTACCCTGCGGCGGTGAGGTCGACACGGGTGCTCGTCGAGCGGGTGACCGCGGGCGTGGTCGGTGGCGCCGACGATGGCGCCGAGTCGGTGTTCGACGCCGATGCCATCACCTACGCCGACGTGTTCGTGGTCGTGCGCGAGGGCGAGACGGCCCCCGGCCCCAACGACTGGGAGGTCACGCTGCAGACCACCAGCGACCGCCACTTACCGCCCGGCGAGCACGAGCTGCGCCTCGAGGCCATGGACGGGTCGTCGTTGTCGGGCCGTGCGCTGCTCCGGTTCAGCGATGGCACCCGCCACCTGTTCCGGGGCGACGGTCGGCTCACGGGGTACGTCGACGCGCCGTAGCCTCCAGGTTCCACCCGCCCGGGTGGCGGAACTGGCAGACGCGGAGGGCTTAAACCTCTCTGGCCGCAAGGCCGTGCGGGTTCGAACCCCGCCCCGGGCATGGCGCTGTGGAACACGTACGTCTGGGTCGATAGTGCCGACGAGACGGCGGCGAGGGCCCGTGACGCCGGCGGCGGGGTGGTGAGCGAGCCCTTCGACGTCATGGACTCGGGGCGGATGGCGGTCCTTACCGATCCCGAAGGGGCCGCGTTCTGCGTCTGGCAGGCGAAGGAACACAGGGGTGCGAAGGTCGTCAACGAGCACGGCTCGCTGAACTTCAACGGCCTCGCCACCCGGGACCCCGAGGGCGCCAAGGCGTTCTACGGCGCCATGTTCAGTTGGCAGACCCTGGTGTTGCCCGCCGGTCTGGCGTGGACGCTGCCCGGCTACGGCGATCACCTCGAACAGGCCAGCCCGGGCCTTCGCCAGCAGATGGCGCAGATGGGCGCACCCGAGGGGTTCATCGACGTCGTCGCCGCCCTCAATCCGATCGCCGACGACGACTCCACAACGCCGGCGCACTGGAGCGTTACTTTCGCCGTCGACGACGCCGACGCCACCGCGGCGGATGCGAAGGCGCTCGGCGGAGAGGTCGTCGCCGGCCCCTTCGATGCCCCGTGGGCCAGGATGGCTGTGATCAAAGACCCGCAGGGTGCGACCTTCATCGCCAGCCAGTTCGTCCCCGAGAACAAGGACCTCGACAGATAGGCGCGTCCACCGCGCGATTGTCTGTGCTCCGGGGCGGTGGCCGAGCGGCCGAACCCGTGACCCGCCTGGCATCGAGGCATCACCATTCCAGAACCCTGACGGAGCCCTGGCCGGCATGCAGCCAGGGTTCGAGTTCCATCACTGTCAGTGGTGGACCCAACCAGAAGGGGGTCAGTTTTCGGCCGTCGACACGGGGTCAGTCTTCAACCGCCGCCGACGGGGCGTCGAGGATGGCGCGGGCCACGTCGGCCGGTGCGTCCAGTTGGGGGAAGTGTCCGGCACCGGAGATGGGGGTTGCCTCGCCGTGGGCGCACAGGGCGGCGAGGCGCTCGCCATAGTCAGGGGTGAGGTAGGTGTCCTCGCCGAAGGCCACCCTGACCGGCGCGGGGAAGGTCCGTAGCTGGCCGGCTCGTTCGGTGGCGGCGAGCACAGCCGGGATGAGGTCGGCGTTGAGCTCCAAGAACGGGCCGATGCTGCTGGGCACGTCGTCGAACTGGCGGAACAGCAGTGGGACGAACTGCTGGCGTACCTCGGGGTCCTGGATGAAACCGCCGACCTGGAACTCGTAGAGCCACCGGAACTGCGTGGGTGACGCCGCGAAGTGGGCGGTCAACCGTGCGAAGTTGGGGTCCGAGAACAGCCGTATCGCCTCGGGAGGGTTCAGCGGCGCCTCCGGGATGTCGCCGTAGAAGGTGTTGAGGGCCACGATGGCGGCAACCCGATCGGGATGGTCGAGCGCCCAGTTGATCGCCGCCGGCCCGGAGGCGTCGTGGGGCACGAGCACCACCCGGTCCAGGCCGAGCCCGTCGGTGACAGCGTCGAGATCGCCGGCCTGGTTGGCGAAGGTGTAGTCGTGGTCGGTCGGCTTGTCCGACTCGCCCCAACCGAGGAAGTCGAACACGACCACGCGGCGATCTGGCAGGAGCGGCACGAGCCGGTCGTAGAGGTGATGGTTGTCCGGGTAGCCGTGCATGAGCACGACGGCGGGCTCGTCACCCGGTTGCTCACGCGCGTGTATCCGGTGAGGGCCGCGCTCGATGCTGGCAGCCGCGAATCGGCTCACGACACCGCTTTCTCCTTCCATCGATGTGACAGGTCCACGGCGCGTGCAAGGTGTCATCTAGGATTCAAGCCCCGCGGCAGCACCACGGAGGTGCTCGGGGAGCGGCACCTCCGGAAATTGGTCCTCGGCGCGGGGCGCCTTGGGCGGGCGGCCGCGGCGCCGTTTGGTGGCCACGATCGTCCCGTTGAGGAATAGCTAACCACCCCACACGCCCCACGGCTCACCCCGCTCGAGGGCCGCCTCGAGGCAGGGGTTGAGCGCTGGGCAGCTCAGGCACAGGCGCTTCGCTCGGGCGATGTTCTGCGGCTCCTGGCTGAAGAACACGTCGGTGAGCTCGCCGCTTCCATCGTTGCAGCGCGCGTGCGTCCAGCATCGCGCCCCCGTCGCGGCGCGGTTGGGGCCCGCGTGGTCGGCAGTTCGCTCGGCTAGGTCGTTCATCTCGGCGGGCCTCCTCGGCCAGCAGTCGTCGGTCGCGGGGAACAACCAACGCCCGGCGACCGGTGCGCGCGCTGGCCGAACGGCTCGCCCCGATACGGGGACGCCGCCGTGTCCCTCGCTGTCGGCCTGCTTCTCGTCGGTCTCAACGTCGACATCTCGCACGCATTACGACGCACCGAGCATCGTCAACTCATCGGTCGTGCCAGCGCTCGGTCATCCATGCGGCCGACGGCTACCGGATGCTGGTGCACGAGTGTGTCGGCCTGGATCGGCAGCATCAGCGGCCCGGTGTCGATGATGTCGTAGCCCCCGCCATCCAGGCAGGCCGTCAGCGACTCGGCGAACGCCACTGCGGCGTCGCCGAGTCGGTGCTCCTCCCAGGCCAGCCACCCGCGGGCACCGGCGTGCCCGGACCGGAGCATGGGGATCTGTGCCGCCACGCTCGCGGCGGGCAATTGGTCGAGAAACCCGCGGGCGTGGTCGAGCTCGCCACGATGCAGAAACAGGTGGGCCTCGGCGATGTCGACGGCGCACCCCAGGGTGGGGATGCCGTGACGCACCTCGCCCCCCGCCCGGGCCAGCAGCGCCTCGGCACGGTCGGGGCGTCCTTCGAGCACGTGGAGCAGGGCGTGGAGGACCTGTCCGAGCGGTGCGTACCACGTCCCGACGGCGGCGCCGACCGTCTCCGCGGCTATGAAGTCCTCGTGCTGGAGGGTCATGTACGCGGTGACGAAGAGCGCATTGGCCTCCCGCACGCCGAGCTCGGCCGACCGGGCGAATGCGGCGTTGTCCCTGAGGTCCGCGACGGACTGCTCGCGAGACCGGTCGAGGCGGCGCCGGGCAAGGATGTGCACGAGCTGCGCCCGGGCGTTGGTCTCGGCGTCGCCGGAGCTGTGGGCGATCGTCACCGCGCGCTCCGAGCGGTGCCGGGCCACGGCGAAGTCCCCGCTGAAGTAGGCAAGAAAGGCGGCCTGGGCCAACAGCAGGCCGGTCCCGGAGGAGTCGCCCGCCGTCTCGATGTGCGCCACCTCGTCGTCGGCGGTGGCCCGCGCTCGCCCGATCTCCCCGAGAAACAGCAGGTCCATCACCGCCACGTTGGCCAGCCACACGCGTGCGTCCGGTGGCATGGTGTGGCGCGCGGGCCACAGGTTGTTCACCAGCGGTTCCAGTTCGGTCCACCGGCCGGCGAGGAACAGGTCGTTGACCGCCAGCCGGGAGAGCTCGTCGACCCGCTCGTGCAGCGATGGATGCCGCCACGCGAGGTCGAGCGCGGCGCGGGCGAGGGATGCCCCTCGACCGACGTTGCGCCCGGCCGCCTTGCGCGCCACCAGGAGTGTGTCCAGCGCGGCGTCGGGGTCGTCCGCGAGCTCGTGATGGCGCGCCACCGCCTCAGGCTGGACGTCCTCGGCCTCCAGAGTGCTGGCGATCGTGGCGTGCAGCTGCCGTCGGCGGGGGAGCGGGATGTCGTTGTACACCGCCTCCCAGACGAGAGGATGCCAGAACGCCAGCACGTCGCCGCCGGCGTCCTCGGCGGCGACGAGCAGCCCGCCGCCCGCCATCTGCTCGCGGGCTCGGGCGGGATCGATCGCCGCGGTCTTCAGGAGCAGGTCGACGTCGAAGCGCGGTCCGAGCGCCGCCGCCGTCTCCAGCACGGCGAGGTCGTCGGCGTCGAGGCGGGCGGTCCGTCCCCGCACCGCCGCGCTGACGATGTCGGGGACAGCACCCGCGAGGTCGCTCGGGAGGGCCAGGAGCTCCTCGACCAGCAGGGGGATGCCGGCACTCCGGCGGGCGACCACTTCGACCGCCGAGACCGGCAGCGCCGGAACGATCGCCCGGACCATGGCGCGGATGTCCGCGTCGCCGAGCCGCCCGAGCGCCAAGGCGAGCACGTCGGGGTCACGCCCGAGTTCCAACACCCGGGCGCGGGTGTCGACCGGAACATCCTCGTCGCGCACGGTCACCACGAGAACGAGAGACATGTCCCCCACGCGCCGTGCGGCATACTCGACGTAAGCCCAGGTGGCGGGATCAGCCCAGTGGAGATCCTCCAGGAACCACACGGTCGCCCGGTCGACCGCCGCCTCCTCTACGACGTCGAGGAGGGTCTCGTACACGACGGGTCGGTCCACCAGCGTGCTGCCGATCGACCCCTTGCGGGCCAGCTCGGGAACCACAGCGGCCAGCGTCTCGGCTCGGCCCCCCGCCGCGGCCCAGAACGGGGCGCCTGAGCGCCACGCGGCGCGCAGGGAATCGGCCAGCGCCGAGAGGGACATGCCGGCGTCGCCCGGACCAGCCCGGCCGGTGATGAGCTGAGTTGTGCGACGGTCGATGTGTGAACGGAGCTCGAGGCACAGCCGGGTCTTGCCGATCCCGGCCTCGCCGTGCACCAGCACGACCCGGCCGCGCCCGTCATGGGCCGCGGCGATCGCGTCCAGTGCCGCGCCGAGCTCGTATGACCGGCCCACCAGCGGGACGAGCGGCTTGGGCTTCATGACCCTGCGCCGCGCTCTCGCCTGCGGCACGAGCGTCGCCCGGAGTGGCCGGTCGTCACCCCCTCAGGCTATGGGCTGCGGCCGGGGCGGGTGCCCGTCTTTCAGCCACCGGATCATCCACATGCACGATGCGCCTGTTGCCGCACCCGGGTGAATCTCACGGGCATGCCGGACGCGGTGATGCAGGCCCTGGAGCCCTATCGCCGGGAGCTCACCGGTCATTGCCGCCGGGTGCTGGGATCGACCTTCGAGGCCGAGGACGCGGCGCAGGAAACGATCGTGCGGGCGTGGCGCTGCATGGACGGATTCGAGGGCCGGTCGGCGCTGCAGGCGTGGCTGCGACGGATCGCCACCAACGTGTGCCTCGACATGCTGCGGAGGCCCCAACGACGGGCTCGGCCCGTCGCAGACCTCGAGTTGGCGCCAGCCGGGGGCGATCCCGCCGAGCTGGCAGCGTCTCACGAGGCGATCCGCATGGCGTTCGCCACCGTCTTGGTGCACCTGCCGGCCCGGCAACGGGCAGTGCTGATCCTCCGCGACGTCCTGCGCTGGCGGGCCAGCGAGGTGGCCGAGCTACTCGACACGAGCGTGGCCTCCGTCAACAGCGCCCTGCAGCGGGCCCGGGCCACGCTCGCCGCTCGGGAACTCGAGGCGCGCCACGTTCGGCTGGAGCCGCAGCGGCGGGCGTTTCTGTCCCGCTACACGCACAGCTTCGAGCGGCACGACTTCGGCACCTTGGTGTCCCTCCTGCGCGATGAGTTCGCTCACTCCCCGACGTCGTCGCATGGGCAGCCGGCGGGTTAGATCCCCGACGCACGGGAGGGGGCCGTCGACCACAACGAACAGGCGGTCGCCCTCGACACCTTCCACCGCGTTGTTCCTGGCTCTGCCCCGAACCCGCCGGAGGCCCACCCCGCTCAGCATGGGCAGGAGGGTCGCTACTACTGGTACGCCTGCGACGTGAGCGAGTCCTCCCACTCCTCTTGGCGCCCGAGCGCGAGGCGACCGAGGGCATTGGGCTCGATCACACCAGCTACGTCCAGTGCGAGCTGATCCGTTCGGTCAACCGGCGCCGCGTGGTCCACCGGCTGGGAGCCGTCGAGCTCGCGACAGGTCGGCGGGTAGCCGACGTCGTACGGACGCTGCTCAGCTACTGACCCGCCTGCCCCCACGTCAGTCTCCGCTGGCATAGCGGCCGGCAAGCTCGGTGCCGATCCGCGCCAGCTCGGCCTGGACGGAGAGCGGTTCGACCACCTCGACCATCGCGCCCCAGCCGGCCAGGTTCCGGGCGATGTCCAAGGGGGTCGGTGCGGCGAGGCGGACCCGGGCACGCCCGTGGTCGAGCTCGCCGTCGGTGTGGCAGTGCCGCCCGAAATGGTCTCGCAGTATCGGCACGAACCTGGCCTCGATGAGCACGGTCGCCCAGGTGCGTGAACGCCGCTGCTCCATCTCGCCGACGACCTGTCGCCAGGCGGTGTCGAGCGTGAAGTCGTCCGGGCGCTCGGCGGGCTGGTCGGTCGGCTCGGCCCTGACGATCCGGTCGACGCGGAAGGTTCGCTGCCCACGTTCGGTCCCGGCGAGCAGGTACCAGATGTCGTCCTTGTCGACCAGGCCCCACGGATCGACCAGCCGTTCGGACCGCTCTCGGGCGCTGTTCGTGTAGCGCAGGCGGACCTTCCGCCGGCGGATCACGGCGGCCTGCAGCAGATCGACCATCTCGGGCCGGCGGCGATCACGCTCGCCCCACCGGGTGGGGTCGATCATGGTGGCGCTGGCGGCGGCCTCGGCGTCGGCCCGGAAGGTGGGCGGCAGCGCCCGCACGAGTTTGCGCAGCGCCGCTTTGGCCTCACCCGAGACGGCCGCGGCCGGCCCGACGAGCAGAAACAGCGCCTGCGCCTCGGTTGCCGAGAGGCCGCTGAGGTCGGTGCGGGCGCCACCGACGAGCGACCAGCCGCCGCCGCGCCCGGCCTGCGGGTACACCGGGATGCCGGCTGCGGACAGCGCCTCCAGATCGCGGCGAGCGGTGGCGACCGACACCTCGAGCTCGTCGGCCAGCTCTGCGGCGGTCACCCGGCCACGGGCCTGCATGAGCAGGAGGGCGGCGACGAGGCGGTCAGCGCGCATGTCTCCAGCTTCTCTCGCAAAGCGCTCAGTTGGTGAGCACTTTAGGCCGGAGGATGGTCGCTGTCACCGACTGAAGGAAGGAACCACCCATGTTGCGAGGACTCACCACCGTCAACTTCTTCGCCGACGACCTCACGGCCGCCCAGGACTGGTACACCGAGCTGCTCGGCATCGAGCCGTACTTCGTGCGCTCGGTCGAGGGGGCGCCGGCGTACATCGAGTTCCGGATCGGCGACTACCAGCACGAGCTCGGGTTCATCGACAGCCGATTCGCTCCACCCGGCAGGTCGGACGAGCCCGGGGGTGCGATGACCTACTGGGCCGTGGACGACGTGCAGGCCAGCCTCGATCGGCTGGTGTCGCTGGGCGCCACGGTGCACCAGGAGCCGGTCGAGCGCGGACCCGGATTCGTCACCGCATCCGTGGTCGACCCGTTCGGGAACATCCTCGGCGTGATGTACAACCAGCACTACCTGGACATTCTCGAGTCGCAGGCGGGGGTGTGACATGAACACCGTCGTCGCGAGCACCGCCGCCGACTGGCGTGCCTGGCTGGCCCAGAACTGCCGGTCCGAGAAGGACGTGTGGCTGGTCATGCAGCACAAGGACAGCGCCACGCCGAGCGTGCGGTATCACGAGGCGATCGAGCACGCCCTTTGCTTCGGGTGGATCGACGGACTCCACCGCAAGCGCGACGCGGACAGCTCGCAGCTCCGGTTCACCCCGCGCAATCCGCGCAGCACGTGGAGCCGGGTGAACCGGCAGCGCGCCGCGAAGATGATCGAGCTGGGCCTGATGACCGAGCACGGTCAAGCCCTGATCGATCTGGCCAGGGCCAACGGGACCTGGCAGGTCCTGCCCGACGCGGACAGCTCGGCCATTCCCGATGACCTGAAGGAGCTGTTCGACCGTAACGAGACCGCTCGCGAGAACTTCCAGAATTTTCCTCCATCCTCGAAGCGGTTGATCCTGGAGTGGGTGGCGACAGCGAAACGGTCGGACACCAGGCGGCGCCGGATCGAACAAACGGTCGACCTCGCGGCGGTGAACATCCGGGCCAACCACTCGGGTAGGAAGGGCGGATGACCGACCTCTCCATTGCGCTCGGCAGCCAGCGCGAAGATGTTCGCCGTCCCCGACGAGGTCGCCTACTTCAACACGGCCAGCCTGGCCCCGATGCTGCGCCGCGCCATGGAGGCGGGTCACGATGCGCTACGGCGGCGGTCGCAGCCGTGGACCATCAGCGCGGCGGACTGGTTCGACGACGTCGAGGTGCTCCGTGCCCGGCTCGGGGGGCTGCTCGGCGCCGACGCCGAGGGGGTGGCGCTCGTGCCGGCCACCAGCTACGGCATGGCGGTGGCCGCCCGCAACCTGGCCGGCCGGCTCGACACCCGCACCGGCGTGCTCGTCCTGGCCGAGGAATACCCGTCCGGGATCTACACCTGGCGGGCGGCGGCCCGGGACGCCGGAGCCCGTGTGGTCACCGTCGAGCGCGAGCCGGGGCAGAGCTGGACCGAGGCGGTCCTGGCCGGGCTCGACGAGCGCATCGGCATCGTGAGCGTGCCCAACGTCCACTGGACCGACGGCGCCCGAATCGACCTGGATGCCGTGTCCCGGCGGGCGCACGAGTTGGGCGCCCACCTGGTCGTCGACGCCAGCCAGTCGCTCGGTGTCATCCCGCTCGATGTGACGTCGGTGCGCCCCGACGTCGTGGTGTCGGTGGGCTACAAGTGGCTGCTCGGCCCGACCGGCCGGGGCTACCTGTGGGTCGCCGAGCAGCACCGCGACGGCCGCCCGCTGGAGGAGAACTGGATCGCCCGGGCCGGCTCCGACGACTTCGCCGCGCTGGTCGACTACCGGGACGAGTACCAGCCAGGGGCGCGGCGGTACGACCAGGGTGCGCGCACGTTGTTCGAGCTGACGCCCATGGCGATCGCCGCCCTCGACCAGATCCACGAGTGGGGCATCGAGCGCATCGGTGCGGCGCTGGGGGCGACCACCGCCGCCATCGTCGACCGGCTGGGACCGCTCGGACTGGCGCCCTCGGTGCCCGCCGCCGAGCGCAGCCCGCACATCGTCGGCATCCCGATGCCCGCCGACGCCCGCCCGCGGGTCCTGGCTGCGCTGGAGCGCGAGGGCTGCCACGCCGCGCTGCGCGGCACGAGCCTGCGGGTCGCCCCGCACCTGCACGTCACCGAGGCCGACGTCGACCGCCTCGTCTCCGCTCTCGCCTCCGCCGTCTGACCGGGTGCGCCGACGGTGGCGCGCCCGTGGCGGGATGGCGCCGAGCCCGGCTGTCCGCTAGCAACCCATCGTCGAGACGAGGGGGTCAAGGCGATGGTCTCCGGTGGGTCGGTGCGTGCTGTCGCCATCGCGTTGCTGGCAGCCGCCGCCCTGGGGGGCTCGAGCGGCGACTTCGCCGCCCGACCCACGCTGGCGCTCGACGAGTGGCTCACCGCCGCCGAGCAGCACCGGGCCGACGAGGGCGGCTCCTGGCAGGACGCGCTGGCCGCCACCAAGCCGACCGCCGCCGAGTCACGCTGCCAGCCCGCCGGCGCCGAGGCGATCGTCGGGGCCGACGCCAACGACGACCCGGCCTGCGTCGCCGCCTTCCCCGTCCACGAAGAGCCCCGCATGGCCGCCGGCGCCCCCCGGGCGGGCGACATCCTCAAGTGCGCGCTACGCCCCGTCGACGAGTCCACCGACCTCTACGACGTCGACCTCACCGACGCCCAACTCGACCGCCTGGCCCGGATCTTCCCCACCGGCGTCTGCGACTACACCCGACCCAGCCAGGGCCACGCCGAACTCGACACCACCTGGTACGACTTCGGCCCGGAGTGAGCGGACCGCCCCGCGCCCAGGGTCGGCCGCTACTCCTGCCAGTCGGTCCGGTCGTCGCGTGACGGTTGGCGGCCCGTGCGGAACGGGGAGAGTGGCGCGTCGACCAGCAGGGTGCGGTGCCACGAGGTGACGATGTCGCGGGCCCTGGTGCGCCAGGCGATCACGTCGTCGTCGGTGGTGTGTGCGCGTTCGGCGTCGGCCCACTGCTGCCAGGTCGGGATGGCCCACAGCAGCAGGGCCTCGCCGTCGTCGACCATGGCGGTCGTGAAGGCGCCGGCCAGGTCCCAGCCGTAGCGCCCGAGCGCGGGCACCGCCTGCTCGCGGGCGCGTTCCAGCAGCTCCGCCGCGGCGCCGGGGCGGACCGCGACCAGTTCGTGGGCGTAGACGGCGCCGGTGACGCCGTCGGCGCAGAGCTGCTCGCTGGTGCGGGCCCACGGGGCGGGGACCATGAGGCGGTCGTAGCCGCCCCGCCGGAACTCGGACGCCCTGGCCCACCACTTCTCGAGCTTGGGATCCTGGGCGCCTGCCCCCACCGCCTCGGTGGCGAAGGACCGGGCGAGCCCGGACCAGCCCTCCTCCTGCCACATGTTCACGACCTGGGGCCAGGCGCCGGTCGAGCCGAGCAGGGCCCAGACGCCGTAGCAGAGCTGACCACGGTCCTCCTGGGCGTTGGGGCTCCAGTTGGCGGTCATGTGGTGCATGTAGTTCGCACGGTTGTGGCCGCGGATGTCGATGAACTCGTGGATGTAGACGCGGTCGTTCACTCGGCCCCCTTCAACCGCGCATATCATATGCCAATGCAGATCGACGGCAGCGTCGCGCTCGTGACCGGTGGCGGTTCGGGGTTGGGCGAGGCGACAGCGAAGCACCTCCACGGGCTGGGGGCACAGGTGGTCGTGTTCGACCTCGACGAGGAGCGGGCCAAGCTCGTCGCCGCAGGCCTCGGTCACGGCGCCGAGCACGTGGCCGGCGACGCCACCGACGAGGACGACACCCGGCGGGCTGTCGAGGTGGCGGCCTCCCGCGGCCCGCTCCGCATCGTCGTCGCCTGCGCCGGGGGCGGCACCCGGCCCCAGCGGGTCGTCCAGCGCGACGGCACGCCGCACGAGCTCGGGCTGTTCCGCGACACCATCGACCTCAACGTCACCACCACGTTCAACACGCTGCGCCTGGCGGCCGCGACCATGGCCACGCTCGAGCCGGTCGGCGACGACGGCGAGCGCGGCGCCGTGGTGCTCACCAGCTCGCTGGCGGGCTACGAGGGCCAGATCGGCACCATCGCCTACTCGGCGGCCAAGGCGGCCATCATCGGCATGACGCTCGTGGCTGCCCGCGACCTGGCCGCCCTCGGGGTGCGGGCCAACTGCATCGCCCCCGGCACCATGAACACGACGGCGTGGGACAAGGCCGCGCCCGAGGTCAGGGCGGCGCTCGAGTCCAAGGTGCCGTTCCCGGCCCGCTTCGGCGAGCCGTACGAGTTCGCCGAGCTGGCGGCGCACCTCGTGACCAACCGGTACATCAACGGCCACGTGGTGCGCCTCGACGGCGCCATACGCTTCGACCCGAGGTAGCCCGTCGTGCTCACGTCGTCTCGCCTGCCCCTGTCCCAGCGGTCGTCCTCCGACGAGATCCGGTCCGCCGTGGCCGAGTGGGTGGAGGCGCACGTCCCGCCCGCGTGGCGCGCGGCGGCGCCGGGCGGTCGTGCCGCCATCCGCGCCGTGCGCTCGCGGGCCGACTACCAGGCCTGGTACCCCACGTTCGCCGACAGCGGGTTGGCGGTGGCCACGTGGCCCGTCGAGTACCTGGGGCTGGACCTCACCCCGGACCAGGCGCGGGTGGCCGAGTCGGTGCTGGCGCCGTTCAACCTGGGCCGGCTGAACCCGTTGGGGCTCAACTCGGCTGCACCCGCCCTGTTCGCCCACGGCACCGAGGAGCAGCGGTTGCGGTTCCTGCCGCCGATGGTGCGCAACGACGAGGGGTGGTGCCAGCTCCTGTCCGAGCCGGGCGCGGGCTCGGACCTCGCCTCGCTCGCCACCCGGGCACAGCGCGACGGCGACGAGTGGGTGCTCACCGGCCAGAAGGTCTGGACCACGTGGGCGCATGTCAGCGACTTCGCGGTGTGCCTGGCCCGCACCGACCCGACGCTGCGCAAGCGCCAGGGGTTGTCGTACTTCATCGTCGACCTGCACGCGGCGGGGGTGGACGTGCGGCCGTTGCGCCACATCGGGGGCGAGGTCGACTTCAACGAGGTGTTCCTCGACGACGTGCGGGTGCCCGACGACCGGCGTATCGGCGCCGTCGGCGACGGCTGGCGGGTGGCGGGCTCGAGCCTGGCGGGAGAGCGCCAGATGGTGTCGGGTGCCGGATCCGGCGGCGTCGACCGCATCGGCGGCACCGGGGTCGACCAGCTCGTCGCCCGCGCCCGGCAACTGTGCCGCACCGCCGAGCCCACCGTGCGCCAGCGGCTCATGGCGGTCTACGCCGAGGAACGGGTGCGGGACTGGACGAACCAGCGCGTGCGGGCCGTGGTCCGGTCCGGGGGCACGCCCGGGCCGGCGGCGTCGATCGGCAAGGTCCATCAGGGGGCGCTGAACCAGCGCATCCAGCTGCTGGCCGCCGACGTGCTGGGCCCCGCGGCCACCGCGTGGGAACGCGGCCCCGAGTACCACGACAACATGCCGCTCGAGGTCAGGGGCATGCTGCGGTCGAGGGCCAACACGATCGAGGGAGGTACGACCGAGGTGAACAAGAACATCCTGGGCGAGCGGGTGCTCGGTCTGCCTCGCGAGCCCGACCCGTGGGCCGACACGCCGTGGGAGGAGATCCCCCGCTCATGAGTGGCTACGAGCATCTGATCGTCGAGCGGCACGGGCCGGTCGGGTGGTTGATCAACGACCGGCCCGAGCAGCTCAACGCCATGAACAACGCCATGCGCGACGAGTTCGCCGACGCGTGGAAGGAGCTCGACGGCGACCCGCAGGTGCGGGTGATCGTGCACACCGGGAACGGCCGGGCCTTCCAGACGGGCGTCGACGTGGCCGAGATCGCCGACGACGGCGTGGGCATGGAGCGCTACCGCGAGTCGGTCGAGAACTTCGACATGCACTTCACGGCGTGGCACCAGCAGGTGTGGAAGCCGGTGATCACGGCGGTGAACGGCATCTGCGCGGGCGGCGGGTTCCACTGGGTGGCCGACGCCGACATCGTGATCGCGGCGAGCGACGCCCAGTTCTTCGACCCGCACGTGTCGGTGGGTCAGGTTGTGTCGCTCGAGGCGATCGCGCTGATCCGCAAGATGCCGGCCGAGGCGGTCATGCGCATGGCCTTCGTGGGCCGCTACGAGCGGATGCCCGCCCGGCGGGCGTTGCAGCTCGGCATGATCTCGGAGATCGTCGACCCGCCCGAGCGGCTGCGGGAGCGGGCCCAGGAGTTGGGCGAGACCATCGCCAGGAACTCGCCGGCGGCGATGGCGGCCACCAAGAAGGCGTTGTGGGCCGCGCTCGAGCACGGGCTCACCGACGCCTGCAAGGTCGGC
The DNA here is from genome assembly GCA_963735395.1 of uncultured Acidimicrobiales bacterium. GTDB lineage: Bacteria > Actinomycetota > Acidimicrobiia > Acidimicrobiales > VFJN01 > ZC4RG19. Next base: position 394,687 of record CAVTKV010000012.1, read on the forward strand.
GCTCAGCACCTGGTGAGCATGTGGGGTCACCCCGACCAGGACGAGGGCCCCCGCGCCTTCGCCGAGAAGCGAGACCCGGTCTGGGCCCCGCCGACATGACCCTGGCCAGCCTGCTCCTCGAGCATCCCTTCGGCGACGACGAGGGGCTGCTCCACACCGTCGACCGCACGGTGACCGCGGGGGAGGCCGCGGACCGCGGCCCGCGCGGTCGCCGAGCGGCTGCGGTCGACGCTCGACGGCCGCGCCGTCGCCGTCCAGCTACCGAACGGCCCCGAGCTGGTCTCGACGATGGTCGGCGTGTGGCTGGCCGGCGGGGTGTACGTGCCGGTCAACCCGCGCCTGCCCGAGCGCCGAGGTCGTCGCACGTGCTGGCCGCGACCGCGCCCGGCGGCGCTGGTCGACCGAGGACGGCGTCGCGCACCGCTGGCCGGCGGCCGCGCGCTACGACGACGACGTGGCCTTCGTGATGTGGACGTCGGGCACCACCGGCCGGCCCGAAGCCGATCCACCACACCCACACCGCGTACGTCGAGCTGCTCGACCGCGTGCTCGGCCCGCTCCGCGGCGGCGGCGCGGGATCCGACGAAGCGCCGACGCCCAACCTCATCCCGGTGTCGATGGCGCTCAACGCCGGGCTCTACAACGCGCTGTTCGGGCTGCGGGCCGGCGCCGCGCTGGTGATCATGGACCGGTTCGAGCCCGAGGCGTTCGCCGCGCTGGTGCGCCGCTTCGAGATCCGCTCGACCGTGCTGCCCGCCGGCGGCCATGGCGATGCTCACCGACTCCGACGGTCGACGACCTCGCCCCGCTCCGGTACGTCCGCTCGATCACCGCGCCGCTGTCGCCGCTCCAGGCCCGCCGGTTCGCCGACCAAGTTCCCCGTGCACGTGCTCAACGGGTACGGCCAGGCCGAGATCGGCGAGGTCATCGGCTGGACCGCGGCCGACGCCAAGGCCCACCCCGAGAAGGTCGGCGCGGTCGGCCGGCCCCACCCGGGCGTCGACATCCGCATCGACGCCGACGGCCACCTGCTCGTCCGCCCCCCGAACACCGCCGCCGGGCATCGACGACCGCGTCGACGCCGACGGGCTTCGTCGACACCGGCGACCTGGCCCGCATCGACGACGACGGGTTCGTGTGGATCGAGGGCCGGGCCGGCGACCTCATCAACCGCGGCGGCAACAAGGTGTTCCCCGACGCCGTCGAGGAGGTGCTGCGCCTGTCGCCGGCGGTCGACGACGTCGCCGTGGTCGGGGTCCCCGACGACCGGCTCGGCGAGGTGCCCGTCGCGTTCCTCGTCGGACGGCCCGTGCCCGACGACGAGCTCGGTCGCCCTGTGCCGCCAGCACCTCGTCGCCTACAAGGTGCCCGGCCGCCTTCCACTGGATCGACGAGCTGCCGCGCAGCGAGGTGGGCAAGGTGCGGCGCGCGGCGCTCGCCCGCTCCCTCACGTCCTAGAGGCCGGCACGCGCGACGTATTTTCAGTCCTGTCGCGGACGAGGCGCGACTCCAGCAGACCCCGGGGGTACCTGACATGGCCGACGACCCGACGCTGACCTCGGCACGCGTGCTGGTGGTTGGCGCCTCCGCAGGCATCGGCCGGGCGTTCGCCCGCCACGCTGTGGCCCTGGGTGCCCGGGTGTGCGTCGCGGCCCGCCGCCGCGACGCGCTCGACGACCTGTGCCGCGAGGCCGGTGGTGGCCACGCCGTCGCCGCCGATGTCTCCGACGCCGACTCGTGCCGCCGTCTCATCGACGAGGCGGTCGGGCACCTCGGCGGCCTCGACCTCGTTCTCTACACGGCCGGCACCGGGACACTGGCCCCGATCGCGGAGGCCGACCCGGCGGCGTGGCGCCGCACCTTCGACGTCAACGTCATCGGCCCCACGCTCGTGTGCGCGGCGGCGCTGCCCGTGCTCGCGCCCGACGGGCTGATCTCGTTCATGTCGTCCGAGGCGGCGATCGAGACCCGGTGGGGCATGAGCTCGTACGCCGCGTCCAAGGCGGCGCTCGACACGGCCGTCAGGTTCTGGCGTCACGAGCACCCGGAGCGGCGCTTCCAGCGCATCGTCATGGGGGCGACGATGCCCACCGACTTCGCCGAGGCCTGGGACCTGAGCCTGGTGACCGCCTACCTCGACCGGTGGGCGGCGGCCGGCATCTCGATGACGGCGATGGAGACCGACGACGTGGGCCGCCATCTCGCCGAGGTGCTGGGCGTGGTCCTGGCCCACCCGGGCATCGACGTGCCCGACCTGCGCCTCGCCCCGCGCGCGAGGCGCCGTCCTGACTGGGCCGCCCGGGTTCCGTCCTACCCTCGGGCTGTGGCCACGCCGCTCCCGCCCGTCGACACCGAGCAGGTGGCCGGCTTCTGGCAGCGCTTCCTCGCCACCGGGCTGGTCGATCCGTCGACCCGGCTGCCCGAGACCGTCGACCCGTTCGGCGACAGTGCGGAGCAGGCCGACGAGCTGATCGGGCTCGTGATCCACGGGCCCAAGCGAGCGACGGCCGGCCCGCTGGCGGACTACGAGCTCGAGGGCGCGCCGCTGCCGCAGCCGGGAACGCTGTCGATCGCCACCGATGGTGCCGGCCGCGCCCGGGCCGTCCTGCGCACCAGGGACGTGCGGGTCGGCCCGCTCTCGTCGGTGGACGACGCCTTCGCCTGGGACGAGGGGGAAGGCGACCGCACCCGCACGTACTGGCTCGACGTGCACGAGGCGTTCTTCCGGCGGTACCTGCCGACGATCGGGGTCGACTTCGATCCTGATGCGGGGACGGTGTTCGAGCGGTTCGAGCTGCTGTACGCCGAGTGACGCCTGGCGTGCCGGCAGCGTTGCGGCCTCGCACGTCGCCCGGGAAGGCCTTTGCTGGTCCGGGGCCGCACTAGCTTCTGGGACGTGAGCGACTCCGACGCCGTCAACCTGGTCCTCCTCGTGCTGCGGTGCGGCATCGGCGCGGTGATGCTGGCGCACGGGCTCAACCACATCTACGGCGGCGGCAAGATCGCGGGCACGGCCCGGTGGTTCGAGAGCCTGGGCATGCGCCCGGGCAAGGTGCACGCCTGGCTGGCCAGCCTGACCGAGGTCGCCGGTGGCATCGCCCTGATCCTGGGCCTCCTCACCCCGCTCGGGGGTGCCGCGGTGGTGGGCGTCATGCTCGTGGCCTGGATCACCAACCACCGGGGCAACGGCTTCTTCATCTTCCGTCCGGGCGAGGGGTGGGAGTACGTGATGACCCTCACCCTCATCGGCCTGGCCCTGGCCGTCGTGGGCCCGGGGGAATGGTCGCTCGACGAGGCGCTCGACCTGCGCGACGACCTCGTCGGCACCACCGGCCTGCTCATCGCCCTGCTGGGCGGCGCCGGGGGTGCGGCGCTGCTGCTGGCGACGTGCTGGCGCCGGTCGCCAGCCGAGGCCTGAGCCACCGACCCCGTCGGCCCATCGGCCCCGTCGGCGCGTCGCTCGGCCCGGGGTCAGCCCACGAGGTCCGCGTCGGCCCCCTCGATGCTCGCGGTGAGCTGCTCGAGCGCTCCTGCGTAGTCGTCGTAGGTGCGCACCCAGTAGGCCGGCCACACGGCCACGGCGCCCGCCTCGGCAGCCTCGAGGGCCTGCCAGGTGGGCCGCTGTCTGGCGTCGTCGAGGTTGGCGGGGTAGCCACGCTCGTCGACGATCAGCAGGTCGGCCTGGTACTTGTCGGCGTTCTCCCAGCTCAGGGTCTCCCAGTACTCGAAGCCGGCGTCGGGGCTGTCGGGCACGACCAGGTCGAGGCCCCAGTCGGTGAAGTCGGCCAGCTCGGCTGCGTACTCGGGAACGGCCACGTAGAGCGACTCGGGGGTGGGCGACACCGCCAGCACGGACAGGTCGGGTTTGGACCCGACGACGTCCTGGAATGCAGCCACGGCGGCATCGAACCGATCGCGTCCCTCGGAGATCGCCGGGTCGTCGAGATCGGCGCCCAGGGACTCGGCCAGCTCCGCATAGTCCTCGATCATCTGGACGATCGACGGGCCCTGGGCGGGGCCGACGACCGGGGCGATGTCGCGCATCACGTCGGCGCTGGTGTTCGCCCCTTCCTCGAGGCCGCTGTAGGCCTCCTCGACCGGCCACCACTCCGCGACGATCAGATCGGGGTCGAGCGCGGCCACCGCCTCGACGTTGATCACCCCCACTCCTCGCCGACGATCTCGATGCCGTCCAGGTCGAGGTCGCGCAGCGCGAGGTCGCTGACGACCGACTCGTCGGCGTAGATGCCCACGGGCCGGATGCCGAACGACATCAGGGCGGCCGCGGCGCTGCCGTGGGCCACGATGCGGGAGAACCGGCCGTTGTCGATGTGGTCGAACCGCTGGTCGACCAGGCCCGTCCACGCGCTCCCCGAGCTGCGCCTGCCCCGCCCCGACCGCCGAGCGGAGCTGGCGTTCATGCCCGGCTCGGACGTGCCGGTCATCCGCCAGCCCTTCGCCGTCGGCGACACCCTGCCGTACTGGGCGGCGGGGAGGATCGACGGGGAGCACCTGCTCTACGACCTCGACGCCGACCCCGACGAGGCCGGGAACCTGGCCGCCACCGCGCTCGAGGCCGAGCTCGACGAGATGCTGCGCCACGCCCTCGGCGAGGTCGAGGCGCCCCGCGACCAGTACGAGAGGCTCGGTCTGTGATGCGCATCCTCTACCTCGACATCGACACGCTGGGGCCTGACCACCTGGGCTGCTACGGCTACCACCCGGTGTCGTGCACGTTCTGTTCACCGAGGTCGGTGAGGTGGCGGGCTGCGGCCACGAAGTCGTTGTCGTCGTGCAGCACGACAAGACCGTGGTGCGCGGCAGTGGCGGCTATCAACAGGTCGGCCACGGACAGGGCACGGTGTGCGCTGTGCCGTACGAGCCGGTGTTGTGCGGCCTCCACCCACTGCCACGCAGACTTCGGGACGGGGGCGTTCGGATACAGGTCGTCGAACATCGACCCCATCTGCTCGTACTCGTCGATGTTCCGTGCCGAACGCCGGAACTCGGCCCGTTGCGGCGGACACGATCCGATGGCGCCGGCCGTGATGACCTCTGACCACGCCGATCGCAGAGCGTCGTCCCGCATGACCCGCCACAGCGCGGACGAGTCGATGAGGTAGCGGATCACTCGGCCGGATGCTTGTCTGCCTTGCGTAGGCGCTGCCAGCCGTCGTAGTCCCACCGCTTCGCCTCGCGAGCGTGGCGCTGCAGCGCCTCGACGCGATGGTGGCGCTCGACGTACTCGCGCAAGGCCAGGTTCACGGTGTCCTTCTTCGTGGTCGCACCGGAGAGCCGCATCGCGTCACGCAGTGCGTCGTCGTCGAGGTCGATCTGGGTGACTCCCACCAGGTACCTCCGCGAAGGGATTGATGTTGACGATGTATGCGCGATCAGGATATCGCCAACATCGGCCGCGTGGCGGCGCCCGTGCGATCCGGGCGACGAGCTGGTCAAAGTAGGCACCGGAGGCGATCGGTGATCGACAGGTCCCCCTCGGCGAAGAATCGCTAGGTGAACCGCACAGGCACGGGACGGCGCCGGTGCGTAGCCTCACGGCCGGGCCACGACCGAACGATCCGAGGTAGCGGTGAGCGACACGAGATCACCCGAGACCGGGGGCCACGAGCTGCTCATCCGCGGCGGGCTCGTCGTGGACGGCACGGGCGGAGACCCCACGCGCGCCGATGTCGCGGTCAGCGGCGGCCGTATCACCGCCGTGGTGGAGCCTGGTCGGATAGATGGGGCGGACGAGGTCGTCGAGGCGGAAGGCATGCTCGTCACGCCCGGCTTCGTGGACATCCACACGCACTACGACGGGCAGGTCACGTGGGACACGAGCCTCGCCCCGTCCTCGTGGCACGGCGTGACCACGGTGGTCATGGGCAACTGCGGCGTGGGGTTCGCGCCGGTCCGCGCCACCGACCACGCCACGCTCATCGAGCTCATGGAGGGCGTCGAGGACATCCCGGGCTCAGCGCTGCACGAGGGTGTCCCTTTCGATTGGGAGACCTTCCCCGAGTACCTGGCGGCGATCGAACGGCTCGACCACGACATCGACGTCGCCGCCCAGGTACCGCACGGCGCGCTGCGCCTCTACGTCATGGGCGAGAGGGGTGCCCGGCGCGAGCCCGCGACGGCGGAGGAGATCGCCGAGATGGGCAGCCTGGTCGCGGAGGCCGTGCGGGCGGGTGCGCTGGGGTTCACCACCTCCCGTACGCTCAACCACCGGACGAGCACGGGTGACTCGACCCCGACGCTGACCGCAGCCGAGGACGAGCTCGTGGGCATCGCCGAGGTCATGGGCGGGACGGGCGCCGGTGTGATGGAGCTGATCTCCGACTTCCCCGACGGCCTGGCCGAGTTCCAGCGCCTGCGCCACATGGTCGAGCGGTCCGGTCGCCCGCTCACGATCTCGCTCGCCCAGCAGGGCAGCAGCGACGCCTACCGGGGGATGCTCGCGCTGCTCAGCGCCATGGCCGACTCAGGCCTGCCCATGAAGGCCCAGGTGGCGGCCAGGCCGATCGGCGCGTTGTTCGGTCTGCAGGCGACCTTCAGCCCGTTCGCCCAGAACCCGGCGTACCAGCAGGTCGCCGACCTGCCGTTCGACGAGCGGCTCGCCGCGCTGGTCGACCCTGGGGTCCGCGAGCGCATCCTCGCCGCCGAGAGCCGGGAGGACGGCAACCGGTTCGACGACCTCTACCAGCTCGGCGACCCGCCCGACTACGAGCAGCCCCCGGAACGCTCGATCGGGGGCCGGGCCAGGAGCGAGGGCCGGCCGCCGGCCGAGCTCGCCTACGACGCGATGGTCGCCGACGGAGGCACCGGCTTCCTCTACTTCCCCTTCGCCAACTACGTCGACGGCGACTTCGAGGCCATCCGCGAGATGCTCCTCCACCCACAGACCCTCGTCGGGCTCGGCGACGGCGGTGCGCACGTCGGCACGATCTGCGACGGCACCAACGTGACGACCATGCTCACCCACTGGGTCCGTGACCGCACCCGAGGCGAGCGGCTGGACCTCCCGTGGGTGATCCACGCCCTCACCCGGCGCAACGCGGAGGCAGTGGGCCTGATGGACCGGGGCGTGGTCGCGCCGGGCTACAAGGCCGACCTGAACGTGATCGACCTCGACCACCTCACTCTGCACACGCCGGAGATGCGCTTCGACCTGCCGGCCGGGGGCAAGCGGCTGCTGCAGCGTGCCGACGGCTACATCGCCACGATCGTGTCGGGGCGCGTCATCGCCCGGGACGGCACGCCGACCGGCGCCCTTCCCGGCCGGCTCGTCCGCGGGTCGCAGGCGCCGCCGGCCGACCCGTCAGGTCGGTGACTGCCGGGTCTCCTCGAGGACACTGGTGCCGCTGCCCGTCCGGCTGTCCCACGTCCACGTCTCGTGGAGGCGCAGACGTCCATCCGCCAGTTGCTCGATGCGACTCGTGCAATGACCGGTCGCCGTGTCGCCGTCGGCCGTCACATGGGCGTAGCGGAAGTCCAGGCTGTTCTGGCGGCGCGTGCCGACGAGGTACCCCAGGCGCACGGCTCCACCTCCGTAACGCGCCCACACGGTGCCGTCAGCTTCCTCGCGGTAGGCGAAGAGCGTGTCGCTGCCGACGTCCCCGGCGTGCGCAGGGGACACGTCCTGGAACGTCCGACCGTCGAGACTGGGAGGCGACATCCGTCGATGATCGTCCACGTCATCGCCCAGGGCCTAACCAGCGGCGACGTGACCCCCTGGACCATGAACGCGGCCGCTCCGGGCTCGAACTGATGCGGGGATCGTGGGCCGCACGCGGCAGCATGGTCGGCCGTGACTCTCCAAGAGGCCCACCCCGCACGCACGCTCGGTCAGTCGACCAAGCTCCAGAACGTCGTCTACGAGATCCGCGGCCCGGCCAACGCCCACGCCGCTCGCCTCGAAGCCGAGGGCCACCGCATCCTCAAGCTCAACATCGGGAACCCGGCCCCCTTCGGGTTCGAGGCTCCCGACGTGATCATGCGCGACATGATCGCCGCCCTGCCCAGCTCGCAGGGGTACTCCGACTCGCGCGGTGTCGTCTCGGCCCGCCGGGCCGTCGTGGCCCGCTACGAGGGCATCTCGGGCTTCCCCCCGCTCGACGTCGACGACGTCTACCTGGGCAACGGCGTGTCCGAGCTGATCATCATGACGATGCAGGCGCTGCTCGACGACGGCGACGAGGTGCTGCTGCCCGCCCCCGACTACCCGCTGTGGACGGCGGCGGTCAGCCTGGCCGGCGGCACGCCCGTGCACTACCTCGCCGACGAGACCGACGACTGGAACCCCGACCTCGCCGACCTCGAGTCCAAGATCACCGACCGCACCAAGGCGCTGGTCGTGATCAATCCCAACAACCCCACCGGCGCCGTGTACTCGCGCCCGGTGCTGCAGGGCCTGGTCGAGCTGGCCCGGCGCCACGGCCTGCTGCTGCTGGCCGACGAGATCTACGACCGGGTCCTGTACGACGACGCCGAGCACGTCACCCTGGCCACCCTCGCCCCCGACCTGCTGTGCCTCACCTACAACGGCCTGTCCAAGGCCTATCGGGTGGCCGGCTACCGGTCGGGCTGGGTGGCGATCACCGGGCCCAAGGAGCATGCCGAGGGGTTCCTCGAGGGCATCCACCTGCTCGCCTCGTCGCGGCTGTGCCCCAACGTCCCGGCCCAGCACGCCATCCAGGTGGCGCTGTCGGGACACCAGAGCATCGAGGACCTCGTCCTGCCCGGCGGACGCCTGCGCGAGCAGCGCGACGTGGCGGTGCACAAGCTCAACGAGATCCCCGGGGTCAGCTGCGTCACGCCCAAAGGCGCGCTCTATGTGTTCCCCCGCCTCGACCCCGAGGTGCACGAGATCCGCGACGACGCCCAGCTCGTGCTCGACCTGCTGGTGCAGGAGAGGATCCTGGTGGTGCAGGGCACGGGCTTCAACTGGCCCTGCCACGACCACCTGCGCATCGTGACCCTGCCCTGGGCCCGCGACCTGTCGGACGCCATCGAGCGCTTCGGCAACTTCCTGGCGGGCTACCGCCAGTAACGGCGACCCGTCCCGTCGGTGCTCGGGATCAGTCGCCGGCGCCGGCCGGCGCGGGCTCCCGCTCGTCCTCGGGCACGGGCTCCGGGTGGCCCTCGACGTCGATGTTGGGCAGGATGCGATCGAGCCAGCGGGGCAGCCACCAGTTGCGGTCGCCGAGCAGCTCCATCGTGGCCGGCACGAGCAGCATGCGGACGATGGTGGCGTCGAGCAGGATCGCGACCGCCAACCCGGTGCCCATGAGCTTGACGATCCGGTCCGGCTCGAGGATGAAGCTGCCGAAGACGACCACCATGATGGCCGCCGCCGCGGTGATGACCTTGGCGGTGGCGGCCAGGCCGTCGGCCACCGAGGTGCGGCTGTCGCCCGTGCGGTGCCATTCCTCTCGCACCCGGGACAGCAGGAACACCTCGTAGTCCATGCTGAGCCCGAACACGATGGCGAACAGCATCATCGGCGCCCACGTCTCGATGGGGGCGGGCTCGACCCCGGTGAGGTCGCTGAGCCAGCCCCACTGGAACAGGGCGACCACGACGCCGTAGGCAGCGCCGACCGACAGCAGGTTCATGATGACCGCCTTGAGCGGCACCAGCACCGACCGGAAGACGACCATCAGCAGCAGGAACGAGAGGCCGAGCACCGCACCGAAGAAGTAGGGGTAGCGCGACGTCAGGTAGTCGGAGAAATCGAGGTTCACCGCCGTCGTCCCCGTCACGTTGACCTCGGCGCCGATCTCGTCCTCGACGGGCGGCAGCACGTCGGCCCGCAGGCGATCGACCAGCTCGGTGGTGCCGTGGTCCTGCGGGGTCGTGGTCGGGATGACGTTCCAGATGGCAGCCTCGCCGTCCTCGCTCGGCTGCGGGGGCGAGACCTGGGCGACGCCGTCGTCGGCCTCCACGGCCGCGGTCACGGCCGCGAGATCCTCGGGAGATATGCCGTCAGGAACGACCGCGGCCAGCAGGAGCGGTCCGTTGAACCCGGGACCGAAGCCCTCGACAAGCAGGTCGTAGGCCTGCTTGGTCGTGGTGTCGTCGGCGTAGTTGCTCTCGTCGGAGAACCCGAGGCGCAGGCTGAGCACGGGGATGGCGAGCACGAGCAGGGCGGTCGCCCCGATGAGCGCGGCGGTCCACGGCCGGTGCTGGATCACACGGCTCCACCGGTAGGCCACGGTCTCGCGCCGGGGCTTGGGCGGCCGGACGAGAACCTCGCGCTTCAGCGGCGCGGCCCAGATGCTGGCGATGAGCACGATGGCGGCCAGCGGCACACCGATGAGAAGCGGCCACACCTTGAGCCCGACGCCCACGAGCGCGACGGCCACGAATCCGGCAGCGATGAGCCCCCGCCACCGGGTGAGCTCGATGCGGTACCCGGCGAGGCTGACGAGTGCGGGCAGCAGCGTCAGCGACGCGGCGACGGTGACGGCGACCACGGACGCGGCGCCGATCGCCAGGCCGGTCACGAACGTGACGCCGATGAGCAGCATGCCGAGCAGCGATATGACGACGGTGGTGCCGGCGAACAGCACCGACCGGCCGGCGGTGTCGTGGGCGATGGCCACCGACTCGCGCACCGTGTGACCGGCGTGGAGCTGCTCGCGGTACCGGGTGACGATCAGCAGCGCGTAGTCGATGCCGACGCCGAGGCCGATCATGATGCCGAGGAAGGTGGCGAAATCGGGAATGGTGAGGGCGTTGCTGAGCAACGTGATGATGGCGCTGCCGATGCCGATGCCGAACAGGGCCACACCGATGGGCAGACCCATGGCAAGGACCGAGCCGAACGCCAGGATGAGGATGACGATGGCGAACCCGACGCCCAGCGCCTCGGACGACGGCTCGTTGAACTCGGCGAAGATGAACCCGCCCAGCTCGACGCGCACGCCCTCGATGTCGTCGACCTGGTCGAGGATGTCGTTGCGGATCTCCTCGGCCCGCGGGAACTCGATGTCGTCGGGGAACTCGACGTTGGCGTAGGCGATCTCGCCGGCGCGGTCTCCCTCGGACGCGATGAGCCGCTCACCACCCTCGTCGTACGGGCTCTCGACCCGGACGACCTCGGGGATCTCGGCGACGAAGGCGAACAGATCCTCCATCTGCGCCTTGACCTGGGGATCCTCGACGCCCTGGGGGGCCTCGAACACGATGGTGCCGGTGATGCCCGTGCCCTCGCCGCCGAAGTGGTCGTCGAGGATGTCGAAGCCCGTCCGTGACTCGGAGTCGGGCAGGTTGAACTCGTCGCGGAAGGCGTCACCGACCGCACTGGCGATGCCGTTGCCGAAGACGAGCACGGCAACCCATACACCGACGACGAGCCAGCGGTGATCGTGGCACCAGGTACCAAGACGCGAGAACACGGGGCGCTCCTCCCTGTGGGAGACGGCTTTCCGGTCGAGGGGTAGACCGCGTGTCGGCGCGCAACTCATCGGTCATGGCCGACAACGCACCGCATCACCGTTGACCTTGGCGAGGAACGACGCAAGTGGAAATCGCCGACGGGTCCGGAACCCGACCCCTAGCCTGCTGGTCGGCAAGCCGCCGGCCGCACGGGTGGGCGGTCCCGCACGGGAGGAGCGCGGCATGGACTGGAAGCTCGAACTGGTGGCGGTCCCCGTCTCGGACGTGGACCGGGCCAAGGCGTTCTACACCGACCAGGCCGGCTTCAACGCCGACCACGACCACACCGTCAGCGACGAGATCCGCTTCGTCCAGCTGACGCCGCCCGGCTCGGCCTGCTCGATCTCGATCGGAAAAGGGCTGTCGAAGGCGACGCCCGGCTCGGTCGAGGGCCTGCAGGTCGTGGTCGCCGACGTCGAGGCCGCCCGCGCCCAGCTGGTCGAGCGAGGCGTCGAGGTCAGCGACGTCCAGGACTTCCCGTGGGGCCGGTTCGTGTTCTTCAGCGACCCCGACGGGAACGGCTGGGCCCTGCAGCAGATCGTCGCTCGCTGACCCGCGGGGCGCCCGATGTTGTTCGACCTGTCGAGAACCCGTCGCCCGCTCCGACGTGTCTGACGAGCGGCGCCCACCGGGGCGCCGGCGACCGTGAGGAGTGATCCCGTGAAGTACATGCTGTTGATCTACGGCAACGAGGAGCTGTGGGAGTCGTTCCCGCAGGACGAGTTCGCCGAGGTGATCCGGGACACCGACGCGCTCCATCAGGAGCTGCGTGAGTCGGGAGAGTTCGTGGGGGCCTACGGCGTGGCCGACCAGTCGCAGGCCAAGACCGTCCGGCTGCAGGACGGCGTGCCGGCGGTGACCGACGGCCCGTACATCGAGGCCAAGGAGTACCTGGGCAGCGTCGACATCGTCGATTGCGACAGCCTCGAGCGGGCCCTCGAGATCGCCGCCCGGGTGCCGTTCGCCCGCATCGGGTCGGTGGAGGTGCGGCCACTCATGCACGAGGCCGCGCCCGAGGACGTCGGCTGACAGGGCCCGTCGTCATGGCGAGAGGTCGCCGTGTTTCCCGCTCTGGCTGCTTCGCAGCGGGCCGCTCGGGCCACGGCTGCGCCTGGCGGCGCAGCCTCTGCGTGTGAGCACCGACACCCGCGCCGAGGACCTGCTGCGCCAACTGGCGCCCCAGGTCCTCGGCGCACTGGTGCGCCGCTACGGCCACTTCGACGCCTGCGAGGACGCCGTGCAGGAGGCACTGCTGGCCGCCGCGGTCCAGTGGCCCGAGCAGGGGCGGCCGGACCACCCCAGGGCCTGGCTGATCACGGTCGCCTCACGGCGCCTGACCGACCACCTGCGCAGCGAGCAGGCCCGCCGGCGTCGCGAGGACACCACGGTCGCCCTGGCGCCGCCCGGCCGGTCCGTCGCCCCGGCCGCCGGCGACGACCACGAGCGCGCGGCCGATCAGGACGACACGCTCGCACTGCTGTTCCTGTGTTGTCACCCCGCGCTGTCGCCGCCGTCGCAGCTCGCGCTCACGCTGCGCGCCGTGGGCGGGCTCACGACCGCCGAGATCGCCAGCGCCTTCCTCGTGCCCGAGGCGACGATGGCCCAGCGCATCAGCCGGGCCAAGCAACGCATCAAGGCGGCGGGCACGTCGTTCGCCATGCCGCCCGAGGCCGAGCGGGCCGATCGGTTGCGGGTCGTCCTGCACGTGCTCTACCTGGTGTTCAACGAGGGGTACGTGGCGACGTCGGGCCCCGACCTGCAGCGCGCCGACCTGACCGACGAGGCGATCCGGCTCACCCGGGCCGTGCATCGCGTGCTGCCCGACGACGCCGAGGTGGCGGGCCTGCTGGCGCTGATGCTGCTCACCGATGCCCGCCGCCCGGCCCGCACCGGCCCCGACGGTGCCCTGGTGCCGCTGGCCGACCAGGACCGCGGCCGGTGGGACCGCGAGGCCGTCGGGGAAGGCGTCGCGCTGATCACCCACACCCTGGCCACGACGGCGCAGCTCGGGCCGTACCAGCTGCAGGCGGCGATCGCCGCCGTCCACGACGAGGCGGCGCAGGCGGACGACACCGACTGGGCCCAGATCGTGGCCCTGTACGAGTTGCTCGAGCGCGTGTCGCCCAACCCGATGGTGACGCTCAACCATGCCGTCGCCGTGGCCATGGTGGACGGCCCGCAGGCCGGCCTCGACCTGCTGGCCGCGCTGGAGGCCGACAGCCGGATGGCCGGCCACCACCGGTTGGCCGCGGTGCGGGCCCACCTGCACGAGATGGCCGGTGACCACGCGGCCGCCCGCGCCGGCTACCGGGCCGCGGCCCGCGGCACGACCAGCCTGCCCGAGCAGCGCTACCTCGCCGCCCGGGCCGCCCGGCTGGCCGAGGGGGACGACGAGAGGCAGCCGCCCGCCCTTGACAAATAAAGTTGTCAGGGAGCATCGTGGGGCGCATGCACGACGTCGAGGTGATCGAGGATCCGGCCGCCGCCGCGGTCGGCGCTCGACCCGGTGCGGTCCCGGCTGCTGGCCGAGCTGGTCGAGCCCGGCTCGGCCGCCGCCCTCGCCGCCCGGGTCGGCCTCGCCCGCCAGAAGGTCAACTACCACCTGCGGGCACTCGAGGCCCACGGTCTCGTCGAGCTGGCCGAGGAGCGCAAGCGCGGCGGCATCACCGAGCGGGTGCTCCGGGCCACCGCCGCCACCTACGTCATCTCGCCTGCCGCCCTCGCGGAGGCCGCCGTGGAACCAGACCAGGCCGCCGATCGCTTCTCGGCCGGCTACCTCGTCGCGCTGGCCGGCCGGATGGTGCGCGAGGTCGGCGGGCTCGCCCTCCGCGGCGGACGCCACGGGGAAGCGGCTGCCCACCATGACCATCGACACCGAGATCCGCTTCCGCTCGGCCGACGACCGCGCCGCCTTCGCCGACGAGCTGACCGCCGCGGTGCTCGACCTCGCCGCCCGCTACCACCACGACGACGGGCGGCCGCACCGCCTCGTCGTCGCCGCCCACCCCACACCCGAACCCCGAACCCAAGGAGACCGACCATGACCACCCCCGACGTCCCCCATCGCTTCGAGTTCACGGTCGAGGTGCACGGCAGCCCGGAGCAGGTGTGGGACGCCATCGCCAGCGCCGACGGGATCAGCTCGTGGTTCATGCCCACCGACCTCGACGAGCGCGAGGGCGGGGTGATCGTCGCCCACATGGGCGAGACCGACTCCGAGGGCACGGTCACCGGCTGGGACCCGCCCCGCCGCTTCGCCTACGAGGAGCCCGACTGGGCCGGGCTGGCGGGCCACGAGGGCTCGCCGGTCACGCCGCTGGCCACCGAGTTCCTCGTCGAGGCGCGGTCCGGCGGCACGTGCGTCGTCCGGGTCGTCTGCAGCGCGTTCGGCACCGGCGCCGACTGGGAGAGCGAGTTCTTCGAGGAGATGGGGACCTACTGGCGGCCCTTCTTCGACCTCCTCCGCCTCTACCTCGACAGGTTCCCCGGCCAGCGAGCCACCACGATGGCCATCGACGCGGACGTGCCGGGTCGGTACGAGGACCTGATGGGGACGGTGTCCCAGGCGCTCGGCGTCAGCGACGTCGGACAGCCCCTCGACACCCTCGGCCTGGCCGGACGTGTCGAGCGGGTGAGCGATCTCTATCTTCTGGCGAGCGTCACCGATCCGGTCCCGGGCTACGTGGCTTCGTGTCCTTCGACAAGGGCGACGGCGTGGCGTCCGTGGTCATGTCCGGCTAGCTGTTCGGCGAGGGCGCCGCCGGGTACGTCGAGCGCGAGACGCCGGCGTGGCAGGCCTGGCTGCGCGGGCTGCGCGTACCCGAGGCGTCGGACGCCCCGTCCGCCCGCCGATGAGTTTGCCGACCAGCAGGGGTCAGACGACATGACGACGCGGCAGAGAACAAGCCGACGAGGAGACGACATAGTGGATACCGACAGCGCCCTGGCGATCGAGACCGAGGGCCTGGTCAAGGTGTTCGGCGAGACACGGGCGGTCGACGGCATCGACCTCGCCGTGCGCGCCGGGACGGTCTACGGCGTGCTCGGGCCGAACGGCGCGGGCAAGACCACGACCATCCGGATGCTGGCCACGCTGCTCCAGCCCGACGCCGGGACCGGCGCGGGTGCTCGGCCACGACGTCGTGACCGAGGCCGACGCCGTGCGCAGCCGCGTGAGCCTCACCGGCCAGTTCGCGTCGGTCGACGAGGAGCTCACCGGCCGGGAGAACCTGGTGCTGCTCGGCCGCCTGCTCGGCTTCACCCGCGGGCCGGCCGAGGAGCGGGCGGGCGAGCTGCTCGACGCCTTCGGGCTCACCGAGGCGGCCGACCGCCTCGTGACGCGAGCTACTCGGGCGGCATGCGCCGGCGACTCGACATCGCGGCCAGCATCGTCGTCACCCCCGAGCTGCTGTTCCTCGACGAGCCGACCACCGGCCTCGACCCCCGCAGCCGCAACCAGGTGTGGGAGATCGTCCGCGTGCTCGTCGCCGCGGGCACGACCGTGCTGCTCACGACCCAGTACCTCGACGAGGCCGACCAGCTCGCCGACCGCATCGCCATCATCGACCACGGCAAGGTCATCGCCGAGGGCACGAGCGGCGAGCTCAAGGCGCTCGGTCGGCTCGGGCGTCGCTGCACGTGCGGCTGCACGACCCCGAGCGCCGACCGCAGGCCGAGCAGGTGCTGGCCGGCGCCCTCGGCGTGCCGATCGGCCTCGAGTCCGACCCGGCCGCGCTGTCGGCCCGCGGCGCCGACCCCGAGCGCGTCGCCGTCGCGCTCGCCGAGCTGGCCCACGCCGGCATCGCCGTGGCCGAGTTCGCCCTCGGCCAGCCGAGCCTGGACGAGGTGTTCCTCGCCCTCACCGGCCACCCCGCCGACGACGACACCACCACCGAGGAGGACGCGGCATGAGCACGACGACCACGACCATCCGACGACCAGCGCCGGCGAACCGGCGCTCGCCGAGGCGACCCTGCGGTCGGCGCTGTCGACGCGGTCCCGCCCGCCCCGGCCACCGCGCTGGCCGCGTCGCTCGACCTTCGGGTGGCGGGCGATGCTCAAGATCAAGCACGTGCCGATGCAGCTGTTCGACGTGACGGCGTTCCCGATCATGTTCGTGCTGCTGTACACGTACCTGTTCGGCGGCGCGCTCGCCGGGTCGCCGAGCGAGTACCTGCAGGAGCTGCTGCCCGGCATCCTCGTCATGACCGTGTCGTGGATCACGATGTACACGGGCATGGCGCTGAACACCGACATCTCCAAGGGCGTGTTCGACCGCTTCCGGTCGCTGCCGATCTGGCGGCCGGCCGTGCTCGTCGGGATGCTGCTCGCCGACGCGGTGCGCTACACGATCGCGTCGGTCGTGGTCATCACCGTCGGCGTCGTGCTCGGCTTCCGGCCCGACGGCGGCCCGCTCGGCGTGGTGCTCGCCGTCGCGCTGCTGCTGGTGTTCTCGTTCAGCCTGTCGTGGGTGTGGACGGCGCTCGGCCTGAAGCTGCAGACGCCGGAGTCGGTGATGCAGATGAGCATGACCGTGCTGTTCCCGCTGACCTTCGCCAGCAACGTGTTCGTCGACCCGGCGACGATGCCCGGCTGGGTCCAGGCGTTCGTCAAGGTCAACCCGATCACCCACCTGGCGACCGCCTCCCGGGGCCTCATGCACGGCACCGTCGACGTCGGCGGCGATCGTCTGGGTGCTCGGTGTGGAGCGCGGTGCTCGTCGCGGTCTTCGCCCCGCTGACCATGCGCCTCTACCGCACCGAGCGCTAGGCCCCCGGCGAGTACGGCCACCGGGACTGATGTGGTTGCCTGTGCAACCACATCGGTCCCACGGTCTGGTCGACCACGGTCGCCGTCAGGACGGTGGGAATCGGTTGACGCACCCGCCGCCGGAGAGCGAGGCCGTAGGGTGGTGCGAGTGGCGGAACGGTCCGCACCACCGGGGGATCGGTTCGTCGGTCGCGTCGACGAGCTGCGCCTGGCCGACGCCGCCTGCTCGGTGGTGGCGTCACGGGGCGACGGTTCGCTGATCGTCGTGTCCGGCGAGGCAGGCATCGGCAAGACGCGCTTCTGCGACGAGGTGGCCGGTCGGGCCCGTGCCGCCGGGCTGGCGGTGAGCGTGTCGCGGTGCTGGATCGACGGAGGGTCACCGGCGTTGTGGCCGTGGCAGCCGATCCTCGGCGAGCTCTGCGGCGCCGGCGCGGCGGACCTGCTGGCCTCCGACCCGGGGGTGTCGACGGTCGATCCCGACCGGTTCGCCCGCTTCCGGGCGGTGACCGACCGGCTGGCGGCCGCCTGCGACCGGGCACCGATCTGCATGGTCATCGACGACGTGCACGCGGCCGACGTCGGTTCGCTGCTCCTCACCCGGTTCGTGGCCCGGTCGCTGCACCGCCTGCGCATCGTCCTCGTGCTCAGCCGGCGCAGCGGGGAGCCCGCGGGACGTGGCCGCCGCCGCGCTGCTCGACGAGATCGAGCGTGAAGCGGTGCCGGTCGTGTTGCGGCGGTTCGACCTGGGCGAGACATCGGCCTTCCTCGCCACCCACGGGATGGAGGGGCTCGATCCCGGCCTGGTGCTGGCGCTGCTCCGGGTCACCGGCGGCAACCCCCTCTTCCTGCGGCGCATCGCCGCGCTGGGGGCCCCCGACCCGGCACGATCGCTGCCCGCAGGCGTGCATGCCGCCATCGAGCAGGCCGTGACCGACCTCAGCGACGGCGCTCGCCGCGCACTGCAGGCGGGCGCGGTGCTGGGCCTGACGTCCAGCGTGTCCGAGGCCGCCGCGGTCGCCGGATGCGACCCTGCGGCGGTGCTCGCCGCGGTGGACGAGGGCGTGTCCGCCGGGCTCGTCTTGGCCGAGGGCCCGGCCCGCTTCACGTTCAGCCACGAGCTGGTGCGCGCGGCCCTCGAGGACGCCCTGGGCCCCGCCGACAGCCTGGATGCCCACGCCACTGCCGCGGCGGTGGTGGCCGGCGACAGCCCGGCGATGAGCACAGACCGGCTGCGCGCGCCGTGCCCGCCACGCCCTGGCGGCCGCCCCCCGGTCGCCCGGCGACGCCCGCGTGGCCGTCGCCGCCTGCCGTGCCGCGGCGCGGTCGATGGTCCGCTCGTTCGCCTACGAGCAGGCCGACACGCTGCTGTCGGCGGCGATCGCCCTGCACGAGCAGCCGGGTCTCCTCCCGCCGCCCGGGTCGCTGCTCATCGAGTGGGCGCAGGCCGCGTGGCTGTGCGGCCGCCTGGCCGAGGCACGCCTCCGCTTCGACCGTGCGGTCACGGTCGCCGAGCACGAGGACGATCCCGTGATGTTCGCGGAGGCGGCGCTGGGCCTGGGCGGCCATTGGCTCAACGAGCACCGGTCGCCTGTGGCCCGGGCGCGGGTGCTCGGCCTGCAGCGGGCTGCGCTGGCGGGTCTGGCGCCCGGGGACCAGGTCCTGCGATGCCGTCTCGTGGCCAGGCTCACCGCGGAGGCGGTGTACGACGGCGGGCCCGTCGGGGCCGTCCACAGCGCGCTCGCCGACGCGCGGCGCTGCGGCGACTCGACCGCGTGGCCGAGGCGCTCTCGTTGTGCCACCACGCGCTGCTCGCCCCGGAACACGCGGCGCTCGCGGCTCGCGCTGGCCGACGACCTGGTGCAGGTGGCGTCCGAGGCCGGTCACGGCGTGCTCGCCCTCATGGGCCTGTGCTGGCGGGCCGTCGACCTGTTCCTCCTGGGCGACGACCGCGCCACCCGGGCGCTCGAGGACCTGCGCGAGCGGGCGGACGCCCTCGCCTGTCAGGCGATCCTCTACATCGTCGACGTGCTCGACGTGATGCTGCTCGTCAGGACCGGCCGGCTGGACGAGGCCGAGCAGGCGGCCGAACGGTGCTACGACCGGGGCACCGAGGTGGGTGAGGTCGACACGGTCGGCTACCTGGGGGCGCACCTGCTGGCCATCCGGTGGATCCAGGGACGCGACGCCGAGCTGGCCGACCTGGCCGACGAGGTGGCCGCCTCGCCCACGCTGGTCGACGACGAGTTCGCCTTCCGGGCGACGTCCGGCGCTGCTGGCGGCCCGGTCCGGCCACGCCGACCGGGCACGGGTGCGACTCGACGCGCTCGTCGAGGGCGGCGTCGGCGCACTGCCCCGGTCGAGCACGTGGCTGGCGGGGCTGGCGGCGATCGTCGAGACCGCGTCCGCGCTGGGCGAAGGCGACGTCGCCCGCCAGGCCTACGACCTGCTCGTCCCGTTCGCCGACCTGCCGGTGATGCCGTCGCTGGCCGTCGTGTGCCTGGGCCCGACCGAGCGGGTCCTCGGGCTCGCCGCCCTCACCTTCGGCGACCCGGATGCGGCCGTCGGGCATTTCGAGCGCGCGGTTGACGCCGCCCGCGGCCTCGACAACCGACCGCTCGTCCCCATCACACAGGCAGACCTGGCCCGCGCCCTGCAGGTGCGGGACGGGGAGGGTGATCGCGCCCGAGCCGCGCACCTGCTCGACCATGCGATCGGCGCGGCCGACGCGCTCGACCTGACGGTCCGGGCCGACGCCTGGCGGGCCGCGCGGGGAGCGCTCGCCCCGAGCGGTCCGGGCGGCACGGTCGTCGACCTCCGGGTCCCGCGGGGCGTCCGCCGTGCGGGGCAAGGGCCCGGGGCCACGCAGCGTGGCGTGATCCACAAGCAGGGACGCGGGTGGCTCGTCGAGCTGTCCGGTCACCGCGTGCTGGTGGGCGACCTGGTGGGCATGGGCTACCTGGCCGAGCTGGTGACGCATCCGGGCCAGACCATCCCCGCGTTGACGCTGGCCGGCCGGGGCCAGTCGCTCGTCGACGGCGCCGCCCGGCACGAGGTCCTCGACGACACCGCCCGCGCCGCGTACGCAGCGCGGGTGGACGAGCTGGCCGACGACCTGGCGGCGGCGGAGGCGGACGCCGACATCGGGCGGGCCGAGCGCGCGAGGGCGGAGCTGGACCTGCTGGTCGACGAGCTGGAGGCCGCGACCGGTCTGGGCGGCAGGGCGCGGCAGTTCGGCGGGCCGAGCGAGCGCGCCCGCACGGCGGTGCGCAAGGCCCTCAAGCGGGCGATCGACGAGATCGATGCCGCCGACCACGAGATCGGCGAGCTGCTCCGGTCGTCGATCGTGACCGGTTCGACCTGTGCCTACACCCCGGACGCGGAGCTGGCGGTCGCGTGGTCGACGCTGCCGGCGCGACGAGGGGTGACGCGGCTGCGCCGGTGTCGTGGTCCGGCGTGTGCCAGCGGGCGGCACGGCGCGGCACGCCTCTCCGGGTAGGGAGCCAGCGACGGCGGAGGAGTGTGCGATGGCTCAGGAGACCGACGCCCCGGGCGTCAGCACGGCCGCGGGGCGTGCCGACGCCGGCGCGGGCGACGCCGGCCCCGTCGGCCAGCAGGAGACGCCCGCCCTGCGGGTGCTGGGCGGCTTCGAACTGCGCATCGGCACGCGACCGGTGCCGCTGGCCGCCAATGGCCAGCGCGTGCTCGCCTACCTCGCGCTCGCCGGCCCCGCGGTGCGGCGGGACACGCTGGCCGGCCGGGTGTGGACCTGGTCGTCCCAGGCGCGGGCCCAGGCCAACCTGCGCAACGCGCTGTGGCGCATCCGGCGGGTCGATCACCGGCTGGTGCGCACAGACAACGACGCGGTCCGCCTCGGCGACGAGCTCGTGGTCGACCTGAGGGCGAGCACCACCCACGCCCGGCAACTCGTCGACCAGGCGGCGCCGTGCGAGGTGGTGGCGGGCCGGGCCGAGCTGCTCGAGGCCGACATCCTGCCCGACTGGGACGACGACTGGGTGCTGCTCGAGCGCGAGCGCCACCGCCAGCTCCGCATCCACGGGCTGGAGGCGTTGAGCCACCGCCTGGCCGGGGAGGGGCAGTTCGCCCAGGCCGTCGACACCGCCTACGCCGCGATCACGGCGGAGCCGCTGCGCGAGTCGGCCCACGCCGCACTGATCAGCGCCCACCTGGCCGAGGGCAACCGGGCGGAGGCGGCCCGCCAGTTCGCGGCGTACGAGCGGCTGCTCCACGACGAGCTGGGCCTGCCCCCGTCCCCGAAGATCGCGGCCCTGCTCACCACCGCGGCCGGCGGTGAGTCGTCGCACGTCGATGCGTGATCAGGGGCCGAGCCGCACGACGGCGACCCACCGCGGGTTGTTGCGCAGGAACCCGTCAGTGGTGAGTCGGTGGCTGACACGGTTGACCGTGCAGCCGCACTCCCCGGCGGCCTGTTCCGCGGCGGTGCAACCGTCAGGGCTCGGGTTGAGCGGGCACACCATCCCGTGCGCAGGCTGCTTGTTCCCGCCGACCACCCAGATGCGGTCCGCGGTCACGTCGGTGACCAGGTCGCAGTGCAGAGCACGGCCGGCTGGTGGCTGCGCCAGGCCCGCGAGCTCGGCATAGGTGGTGGCCTGGTTCCGGCGCCGCGTGCAGACGAGATCACCCACCCGGGGCTTCACGCGACCGGCACCGTTCGCCGGATGGGCCTTGACTGGATGCGTCGTGCCGTCGACGGCATTGCGAACGGCCCAGTGCACGAAGACGCGGTGGGCGTTGTGGTAGAGGAAGTTCGTCCCCGTGCCCGCCTCTCGCAGCACCCACGAGATGAACGCCGCGCTCCAGGACCCCTGCCAGATGGCGTCCCCGGTCGGCGTGTGGGGGGTCACGGCCCAGTAATCGGTCAGGCGATCCTGCACCGCGCCGGCCTCGTCCTCCAGTCGCCTGCCACGCCTCCACCATTCCCACTCGACGAGTGCGATGCGCCTGGCCTCGATGCGAATGTGACCCCACAGGAGCGGTCGCACCAACGTCACGCGGATCTCGGACCACTGGGTGAAGCCGGGCTGTCCCGGCGTCGGCCGCCGGCCCCGGTGGGCGGGGAAGCGCTCGAAGTAGACCAGGTCGGTGAGGTCGTCCTCGTCCCGGCGCCCTGCCTGCAGGGCCCGCACGACGGCGATGGCGTGCTGGAACGGCTGAGCGAACCGTCGGAACGGCTCGAGGAACCCCTCGGCCTCGTCCTGTGGGAGCTCCAGCTGGTCGACGGCGAGCGACGCGATCGTGTCCGTCACCGGGTCCTCGGCCGCGAGCGGGCTCGCCGAGGCGCCCTTGACCCGTCGACCTCGTCCTCGTCGACCTCGTCGTCTACCTCGTCCTGCTCGTGCTCGCCGCCCTCGTGCTCGTCGTGCAGTCCGCGTTCGTACCGCTCGTACTCGTCGTCCTCGTACTCGTCGTACTCTTCGCCCTCGACATCCTCGGCGTCGCCGTACGTCTCGCCCTCGCGGGACTCGAGCTCCCGAGCTGCGGCGCAGTCGTAGTCGGCTCTGTGCTCCCCTTTGGCGTACACCCGACCCAGGTCGAGCGAAGCCGCATACCGCGGGGCGGCAGAACCGGACGTGCAGGTGCTTCGTGTGGCCCTTCCACTGCGCCACGTCGCTGACCTTCGGGTCGAGGAAGCCGATCGTCTTGACCGGCAGGACGGGGTTGCTGCGAATGACGCCGACCAGCTCCTGGACAAGTGGTCGGTGCCCCTCGTACCCGGGCGTGTCCACCTCGATCCGCCTGCCGTTCACGACGAGGTTCACGTCGGCGTCCAGGCCGGCACGGTGGCTCTTGTGCCTGCCGAGCCGCCCGCCGCCTCGCCGGCTGATGTCGCTCACGCCGAAGCGCACCTCGGGGTGACGGCGCGCCCACTCTCCGCTGGATCCACTCGAGCGCCTCGATGGTCTCGGGGATCCCGTACCGGTTGGCGGTGGCCCCTGACGCGCAGCGCCGTCCCCACGACCTCGAGCGGCCCGGTCGCGCCGGTGCCCGATGGCGCTACCGACCCCGCCGTCCGGTCCAGGACCGGGGCCACGATCGTGTCGCGGATGCGGAGCCACTCGGCGCTGAGCGAGCGGTAGTCGGGCTCGTCCCGGCTCGAGCTTGCGCCCCTTGCGCTCGGGATGGCGTGCGAAGAACACGAGGTTCGTCAGCCCGTTCCGGTCACGGAGCCCGCCGGCCATGGCGATGCGGACCATCGGCTGCCACACCGACGGCACGAGGTCGGCTTCCGCGTCCTGTGGAGGGTGGTGAGCCGCGTCGGCCTCGGCGAACGGTGAGGCCGCCCGGTCCTCGAGGCTGGGCTCTGCCCATGACTCGACGCCCTCGGCCTCCTCGGTGGCGAAGGGCGATTCGACGGCCTCGCTGCGACCGTCGGGCTCGTACCCGATCGTGCTCACGGCGGATCTCCTCACGCGGACGACCCGTTGCCGGCGGCCGCGCCGGTCGGGACGGGGACCGGAGCCGGTTCGGCCGCCGGTGCTGGTGCGGGGGCCGGGGTCGGGGTCGGCAGGCGGACGGGCTGGGCGCTCGTCCGCGTGGCCACCGTGCCGGCCGGGCGGTCCTTGACCCGCTCGCCCGTGGCCGACTGCCACAGGTCGATGATGCGGTTCATGTCGCTGATGATCTTGTCGTTGGTGCCGAGCCGGCAGGAACAGCGTCTGGGCCGCCTCGCCGGTGTCGAAGAGCCCGAGCTCGATGGCCCGCAGCAACGCCGACATCAGGTCGGACAGCTCGAACAGCTCGCGGGACCGGGCCGCCGGCGCCATGCCGACCCGCTGGGCGATCTTGGCCAGGCGGTCGGCGGCGCTGGTGCCCTGGGCCTTGAGGTCGATCACGATCGGCGTGTCCGACTCCGAGGTGAGGTGGAACCAGCTCATCGTGGAGACGTAGGCGAACTCCTCGCGCGCCAGCAGCCCGCCGCGGCGGCGCATCGCCGAGCATGTCCCGCAGGGCCTCGGCCAGGAAGGCGACGAACTCGGCGTCGGTGGCGTTGGGACCGATGCCGTTGTTCTGGTTCTCGATGCCCAGCCAGACCTGGCGGAGCAGCTCGGCCCACTTCTCCCGGAAGTCGGTGTTGACGCTGCCGGTGTCGGCCTGCCACGGCTGGGCGCCGTACCCCGGCGTGCGGCCCACCGTGCGGGGATCGGGTGCGGCGGCTCCAGCGCGAACATCCGCCAGTAGGCGTTCAGCCGGTTCACGCGGTGCCGCGGCCGCACCTCGCTGAGCATCCCGCAGATGGAGAACAGCGGCGGGTCCCGGAAGAACAGCTCCTCGGTGGCCCGCAGCCAGCGGGTGCCCGTCGGCCGACAGGGTGTCGAGGGTCTCGCCGACCACGAGCCGGCGCACCACCTCGGCCATGATCTCGAAGACGCCCGTGCTCTCGATGAGGTAGGCGTAGGCCAGGTGGTCGGCGATCAGCCAGGGGTCTCGAACGTGGCAGCTGGTCGAAGTCGAACACCTGGTTGTTGAACACGATCCGGGTCGTCGCGGCCGAGGCCGGACGGCACCGGGGCCTGACCGTCGGCCGGCGAACGGGTCCGGCAGGTCGAGGACCTCGACGATCTCGTCGCTGCCCAGGAAGGGCGGCTTGCCCTCGCCGTGCGGGGTCGAACGACGGGACGGTGGCCTGCACCGGCCCAGGCCTCGTCGAGCCAGCGGCTGAGCTGCAGCGGGTGGACGATGAAGACGTCGTTGCGCTGCCGGCCCGTCGGTGGCGGCGAACAGGTGGGCCAGGCTTCGGAACATCGGGACCTCCGCAGGTCAGCGTTGGTCAGCGGGACACCGGAGGCGTCGACACCGACGACCGTCGCAGTCGTCGGGGCTGAGGACGGGGGCGAGCCGGGGACCGAGCGCGAGGGGGACGCCGTCGCTCGTCCTGCAGCTCGATGCGGACGATCGGCTGCCGGATGTCGATCTCGATCGACCGTGACCTTCCTGGGGCCGGGTCCGTGCGTCGTCCTGGCCGCCACGAGCGGGCGCGCTCGGGCGCGCCGAAGCGCGGCGTCACCAGGGCCTGGGTCAGCGTCACCGGGATGCCGTCGATCGTCGGTCGGGATGCCGCGTCAGGCGGATGACCTGGCACTCACGGCGGGCGCTGACGACCCGCCCCGCGAACCCGATCCGGGACAGGAGTTGGTTCAGCACCAGGTAGTCGAGGATCGCGCGGGACTGCACCACCGTCGGCTCGCGCACGTGGTCGGGTCGTCCGGTCCGCCGCCACCGCCGCTGCCGCCGCCCGTACCGGAGATCACGGCCGTGTTGGCGGCGATGGCGTCGGCGACGCTCTGGAGCGCCTCGAGCACCTCCTCGAGCGACTTGGCCGAGACGGTCACCTTCTCGTTGGACTGGGCTGAGGGCACGGTTGGCTCCTTGCGTGGGTCGGTCAGGCCGATCGGGCGACGGGCTCGGCCGTGGTCGGGGGTTCGGTGGTGAGAGCCCGGGCGAGGGCGGGGTCGGCGGCAGTGGGCTCGCCGCCGAGCCGGCCAGCCAGCTCTGGAGGCCGGTGGTGGGCGGCGGCGCTGCGGGGTCGAGCGCGGCCCGGGCGGCCAGCCAGGCGAGGATCCGCAGCGGCTCCCGGCGGGCCAGGTAGTGCGAGGTCAGCAGCGAGGGGCCCGCCTGCCGGGCGAGGTCGTCGAGCGCCGTCGGCGACGACCCGGCGGGGATCGGCGAGCGACGTGGATCGGCCGGCCCCGGAACGCCGATCGGGACGGCGGGTGCAGACGTCGACGAGCTCGCTCGAGCGCCGCCACGCTGGCGCGGGCCAGCCCGCCGATCTCTCCGGGCGCTCGCTCGGGGGGGTGGCGCTCGCCACCAGGCCCGGGCCAGCAGCGTCCCACGGGCCGCGCCCGTACCACGACCGGCACAGCTCGACGTGGAACATGACCCGGATCCAGGGAACGGGATGGGGATCGCCCGGGAAGCAGCCGGTAGACGGCAGGCGGTGGTGCCGTCGACCACGTTGGCCGAGTGCGGGCAGCGGGGCCCAGCCGGCCTGGACGAAGGCGTGGACGTCGGCCGCGACCTCGCTGGCCCACCCCGCCACACGTCGGCCAGCTCGCGCGAGTGCCGGGCGAGCGCGCCGGCGAGCGCGCTCGGCCAGCTCGGGGACCCAGCCGCACAGGTGCGAAGACCTGATGGCCGATCTCGTGCAGCACCGACGTGGGGTGGTCGAGGTTGTGGCGCGTCAGCTTGACGGCGGCGACCGGGGACACGCTGGCCTGGTCCCACAGGCGCACGCCCGCCCGGAGGATCGAGGCGCCCAGGCCCTTGTCGAGGTAGACGAGCGCCGGCGGCGCCTCGATGCCGAGCGGGCGCAGGACCACGTCGAGGCTGTCGGCCGCGAGGGTGTCGAGCCCGCGGAGCACGGCGGCCAGCCGGGGGTTGGTGCGGGTGCCGACGGCGTCGCCGTAGAAGTCGAGGACGGTCTCCACCTGGAGGTACCGCTGCCGCAGGCCGCAGCAACCGCCGCCGGGCAGCGGACCAGGTCCTCGCCGCCGGCGAGGGCGGCCTCGAGCCGTGGCCGCCTCGAGGGCCAGGCCGGACACGGCGGCACGCAGCGGTTCGCGCAGGCGCAGGCGCAGGTAGTCCTCCAGCCCGGCCCACGCCGCGGTGCGCGGCGACGGCGTCGAGGTCGGCGAGCGCGTCGATCGGCGCTGCCGCCAGTGGCCGACCTCGGCCAGCAGCTGCCGCCGCTCGGCGTCGGGGTCAGTCACGGCGGTACCCCGGCCGGATCGTCAGCGTGGGTGCCTCGGGCGTGCCGGCGCCGACCGCTGGCTCGGTAGGCGAAGGAGTAGGCGAACGTCAAGGTCAGGCCCGGGGCCGGGTCCGTGGCCGCGCTGGCCGAGGGTCGCGGCCGCCGACGGGAGCTGCTTGGCCACCGTCGTCAGCATGGACTCGACGAGCTGGCCGGCCAGCGCGCGCGGCCCGCGCCCGGTCGGGCAGCGGCGCGCCCAGCGCGGCTCTGGGCCGACGGTCGAGGCGCTCGGCGAGACGCTGGCGGGCAGGTGTCCCGAGCATGCCGCCGCAGCAACGCGACGACCGCCGGATGGGCGTTGCGGGCCAGGGCCTGGGCGACCGAGGTGCGCCCTCGCGCTCGCTGAGCCGCAGGTGCAGGCGCAGCACTGGGCTGCGGGCGGGCGGCGTCGAGCCGGATCACCAACCGACGGCGGGCGCCGCCGCACACGTGCACGCCGGGAACGACCACGCGGAACAGGCGGTGGCCGGGCCGCAGGACGCGGCCGCGGCCCGGTGCGGCCGACGCGCCGGCCCAGGCCGGGCCGGCCGAGCGAGCTGCGAGGCGACCTCGGGCGTCAGCTCCTCGAACTCGTCGGTGCGCCCACGGCCGGCTCGCCGGCTCGCCTCGCGCTCGGGCTCGTCGACCTCGAAGGCGGCGAGGTGCCCGAGGTGGGCGCCGGGCATCGCCTCGTACAGGTGGACCTCGGCCTCGACCGGCCAGGAAGCGACGCCGGCGTCGAGCAGCCGCTCCTCGAGCGTGTCCTCGCCGGCGAGCACGATCGCCCGTGCCCGCGGGCGCCCGATGGGCACCCGGTAGACCCGGGTGCACGTCCGGTAGCGGTAACGCGGGCGGACCGCTCGGGGCATGGCGACCCAGGCGGCGCCCTCGTCGTCGGTCTCGTAGGCCGCGACGTCGGGCCGTAGGACCTGGCGCGGCAGGTGCCGAGCGGCGGCCTCGGTGAAGGCCTGTTCCACCTCGGCCTGCAGCCGCAGCGGCTCGTCCAGCGACTCGTCGGGCAGCGCGGCCACCTCGCGGATCGTGTCCTCGATCGTGGACGACGAACGCCTCGGCGCCCAGCCTGACCGGGTCCGCGGTCTCGGTCTCGGCCTCGAGCTTCAGCAGCTTCATGCCGACATCGGTGATCGCCGGGGCCAGGGCGCGGGCGGCCTGCGGCCCGACGTGGCCCTGGATCAGCCGGCGGATGAGGCCGGCGGCCGCACGCCCTGGACCCTCGCCCTGCCCGACGATCGCGGTGCGCGGCGCGGAACGCCGGCAGGACGGCCATGACCGCGGGGATGAACTGCTCGATCTCGGCCACCGGAACCTGGCCGGGCGCGGCCTCGGCGAGCTGCGTGGTCAACCGAGCGCGGGCGTCGTCCAGGGCGACCAGGGGCTCGACCATCGCCCTGTGTCGCCTCGTCGTCGGCCTCGGCGATGACCTGGTCGGCGGCCGCCTCGTTGGGGGCGATGATCGCGCCCGCGAGCCGGTGGTCGAACTCCTCGGCGACCTCCGCGCCGGCGCTACGGGCGCCGGCGGCGCCGCCCGCCAGGCGGCCCGCCAGCTGCCTGGCGGGGGCGCGGAACCGGCGTGGCAACCGGTTGATCGCCTTGTTCACGACCGTCTTGATCAGCCACGGCACCAGCTTGCGCACCAGCCCGACGACGTTGGCGAGGCTGGCCAGACCCTTGACGGCCTTGACGCCCGTCTTGACGATGCCCTTGGCTGCACCCACCACCTT
Source organism: uncultured Acidimicrobiales bacterium (assembly GCA_963735395.1). GTDB lineage: Bacteria > Actinomycetota > Acidimicrobiia > Acidimicrobiales > VFJN01 > ZC4RG19. The sequence continues at coordinate 423,409 of CAVTKV010000012.1, forward strand.
CTTGACCAGGCCCCCGAAGAACAGCTCGGTCGCGCCGGCCACGGCGTCGTCCCCGGCGACCCGCGCCCCGCGGCGCTGATCTCCGCCTCGGTGAGGGACGTCGACGGGGCGGTCGCCGAGCTCACGCTCGAGGTGCTCGAGGAAGCGGTCGGCCTGCGATGCCACGGTGGCGGCCCAGGCCTCGGCCTCGGTCGACGCCACGTCCGGGCCGGCGGCCTCGGACGACCACGACGGCGTCGCGGAGAGGTGCCGGGCGGCGACCTCGTCGACCAGCGCCTCGAGGGCGTCGTCGAACGCCTCGTCCTCGAGCTCGCCCAGCAGGGCGTCCATCGCCAGCGTCTCGTCGTCCGCCTCGCCCTCCCCGGCGAACGCCTCGGCGAACGGGGACGCCAGGCGGGAGGGCGCCGCCCCGCTGCCGTCCGGTACGCCGGGCGGCGCCGGCGCGATGACCAGGCCCCCTCCGGCGAACGGCCCAGGCGGCGGGGCGAGGAGGGTCGACGTGGTGGTGCCGGGTGCCGGCGACTCGTAGCTCCTGACGCCGTCCGGTGCGTCCATCTCGACCTCCCGAGGTGTGGGTACCGCCGGACCGTACGGAGGCGACGTCTCCGCGCTCGTCACGACCGCGTCCCCCGCGGTCATCGCCATCGTCATCCGGTCGGTCCGCGACCAGGATCGACAGCAGGTCGGCGAGCTGCCGGCCGGCGGCGTCGATCGATGTCACGACGATGGCGCGGTCGCCGCCCGCGCCCGACGACAGCAGCCGTACGGTCAGCCGTTCGTCATCGACCCACGCCCGCACGACGACAACGCACCACGTGTCGGCTGTCACGTCGTGACCGTGGCCGCCCACCGTGCGCGGGGTGTCTACCCGAGCATCGCCACGGCGTCACCGCCGGGGTCGACGTCGGGTCGAGGTCGGGATCCTCCGACGTGGTGAGATCGACGGTGGCGCGGCCTCAGCCCGCGATGACCGAGGGGTCGGCGTCGGCCAGCAGGGCCTCGCGGTCGTCGTCCAGCACGAACCCCGCCTCGATGGCGGCGTCGGCCGCCTCGGCGTAGGCGTCCACGTACTCGTCCGCCGACGGGTAGAGCTCACCCAGACGGTCGGCGGGGAGGGGCGTGGTCGACCCCATGAGCAGGCAGGCGACCGATGCCGAGTCGCTCGCCTCGCCCGACAGGGTCGCGACGGGCACGTCCACCTGTGGCGTGCGGATGCCACCCAGCGCGTTGCCGTCGTCGTCTCGGACGAACGCGGGCGTGCCGTCGTCGACGTCGATCTCCAAACGGGGTGCCTCGGGCGGGGCCTCGCCGGACGTCACCCAGGTGTCGAGGCTGCGCAGCGCGGCCTTGACCACGAAGTGGTGCGGCCCGGCGTTGATGGGCGTCGAGCAGCCGACCATGTCGGCCAGCGGGCCCAGCAGGAACGCGTCGGCGTGGGCCGTGCCGGCGACCTCCCACAGCCTGAACCGCTCGCCGTCGGGCTGGCGGGCCGGGTGGTAGCTGAGGACGCCCAGCAGGTCGGTCTCCGTCTCGAGCACGACGATCGGGGCGTCGAGGTCGGTGCGGATCTGCGTGGCCGAGCCGCCGATCGTGCCCGCGATGTCGATGCCCACGTCCGGCTCGCCCAGCGGCGCGGCCGCGCCGCCCCGGCTGTGGATGAGGAACCCGTCATAGGCGAGGGTGAGGGGCTGCACGCCGTTGACGTAGGTGGTGAGTGCGAAGGCCGACTGCGACTCGCCGACCGCCAGCACGCGCCCGGGCTCGAGCCCGCCGAGCGCGTCGGTGGCGCCCGGGTCGCGCAGCGCCCGGCCGACCTGGGTGTAGATGTCGTAGGAGAAGGCGTCGCCCGGGTGCTGCAGATCGCCGTAGCGCTCGGGGTCCAGGGTGCGCAGCCCCTTGCCGGCCACCCCCTCGGCAGCCGCCACGGTCACCGCTACCGGCCCGCCCTCGATGCCGATGCGCTGGGCCGACACGCCCACCCATGCGTAGCCGCCGCGCAGGAGCTCGTCGGCCGTGTAGCTGTAGTCAGGGCCGGCGTCGACGCCCCCGCTGACGTTGAGCCACTCGACGACGACCGTGCCGTTGAAGTCGGCCGCGTCGGCCGGGCGGCGCACCACGATGCGGGTGCGGTAGTCGGCGGAGGCGTCCGCCTCCAGCACGAACCTGCCGTCGGACGGCAGGTCGCCGTCCGACCGGTAGGAGGTGGCGGTGCCCTCCGCCGCGTACTCCTCCTCGACCCAGCCGGCCTCGTCCAGGTCGGGCTCCCCGCTGATCGCGGCGAGGTTGATGCCGCCGCCACCGGTGAGGGGGCCCGAGATCTCGGCCGCGGGCCCGTCGGGCCTGTCGACCTGCACCGACTGCTCGTCCGCCGCGTCCCCGTCGTCCGCCGCGCCCCCGTCGTCGGACGAGCAGGCGCCCACCGCCACCACCGCCATGACCAGAAGCGTCGTCATCGTTCGCCGCCGCGACATGTGTGCGTCCCCTCCCCAGCTCGGGCCCTGCGCGGCCCCGCGGAAGCATCGCGTACCGCACCCGTGCGCGCTGAACCCTCTCGCGCCGAACGTCGCCTGCGCCCACGGTGGGAATCAGGCGAAGGGGACGAACGTCGTCTCCGTGAGCGTCGCCAGATCGGTGGTGGCCAGGCCCGCGGACGACAGGGTCCACAGCCGCTCGCCGATCACGAGTGAGCGGGTGATCGGCGGCGTGTAGGTGAAGTCGACCGGCGAGGGCTCGCCCGGGGCGATCGACGTGTCGCCGGCGCCCGGCTCGGTTGTCTGGTCGCCGGCGCCCGGCTCGATGGGCCGGGGCTCCGGCAGCGGCACGGGCTCGTCGAACCCCACGCCCTGGACCGCGGGGTGGCTGACCCGCCCGCGCTCGGTGATGGTGCTACCCGCGAGGTCGACGGTGAACCCGACCAGGCCCTCGAACGGTGCCGAGTCGTAGGCGCTGACCGGCACGGCCACCAGGCCGTCGTCGGCCCACCACAGGAAGGCCCGGTGGTCCCACTCGGCGGCCGAGGAGGCGTTGGGGAGCGTCGCCTGGGCGAGGCGGGTGGGGGCCGCCGGGTCGCTCACGTCGAAGAGGGCGACCTGCGTGCCGAGCTGGCGGCCGTCCTCGGTGGCGTCCTGGCCGACGCCGATCAGGCGACCGTCGCCCGCCGGGTGCAGGTAGGCCGAGTAGCCCAGGATCTCGAGCTCGCCGGTCACGGCGGGGGCCGCCGGGTCGGACAGGTCGATGGTGTACAGCGGGTCGGTCTGCTCGAACGTCACCACGTAGCCGACCTCGCCCAGGAACCGCACCGAGTGGATGGTCTCGCCCCGGCCGAGCCCCGTCACTTGCCCCACCGGGGTGAGCGCCCCGTCGCCCGGCGCCAGCACCACGACCTGGCTCTCGGATTCGCCCTCGCCCTCGGCCCAGGGCGCGCCGGTGGTGGTGGCCACCCGCAGGTTGCCGTCGTGCTCGTCCATGGCGAACTGGTTGAGCAGCTCGCCCTCGACGTGGCCCGACATGTCGTAGGTGGCCTGGGCGGGGTCGGTGATGTCGAAGCGGTGGATGTCGGTGCCGTGGTCCTCGGCGGCGACCTCCACATCGGCCTCGGGGATGGCCTGCCAGTCGACCCACTCGGGGGCGGCCACGTACAGGTGGTCGGGCGAGGCGTAGACCGTCTGGCCGCCGGCCAGCACGCCGGCGCCGTTGGCCGAGGCGAGGCCTCCGGCCAGACCGTCCGACACGTCGACGCTGACCACGGCCACCATGCCGAAGCCCGAGAACGTGTTGGGCGCGTGCGCGTCCTCGCACCCCATGAGCGGGCCCTCCTCGGCAACCTGGCCGTCGGCGCCGAGCCGCTGCCACCGCGGCAGGAAGTCCTCGGGCGCCGCCTGCTCGACGACGTCCTGGTTGTGCTGCTGGGCCGCCTGCTCGGCCTCCTCGGTCGGCACGGCCGGGGTGACGAAGGGCAGGCGCTGCTGCGGGTCGGCGTGCAGCACCAGACGGGCGACGTCGCCGGTCATGCGGGCCGACACGTAGGTGCCGTCCAGCACGAAGCTGTCGGTGACGGTGAGCGCCTCGCCGGCGATGTCGACCTGGGCGACGCGGGTGCCCGGCTGCTCGGGGGCGAACGGCCGGGTCCCCGCGTCGTCGCTCGCGGACCGCTCCTCGATGGTGGGCGCGCCGGCAATGGCGGGCTCGATGCCGACGTAGCCGCCGTTGGCGAACACCAGCACCCGGTCGCCGGCCACCAGCATCTCGGCGTCGTACATCCCCTCGGGCAAGTCCACCGAGGCGATCAGCCGGCCGTCCGGGGCCGAGACCAGATGCAGCCGGCCGTCTGCCACCGCGAGGATGCGCTCGCCGTCGGTCTTGACCACGTCTGGCTCGTCCACGCCCTCGACCTGCACGTTCGTTTCGGAGAAGGTGCTGTCGGGCGCCGCCTCCTGCGCCCGCGACGCGTCGTCGGCCGCGGCGCCCGGCGCCAGCGGCGCCGCGCCCGCGGTCGCCTCGGCCTGGTCGGACGTCGCTGCCTCCATGTCGCCTTGGAGGTCGACCCCGCCGCCGGGGAACCCGTACGCCCCGACCCGGGGCGCCAGCTCGTCGGTGGCCCACGTCCGGAGCTCGTCGCACGACTCGATGGGCTGCAGGCTGCTCGCCAGCCGCAGGTCCGGCGCCGCGGTCGCCGGGCTCGCCGGCTCGTCGTCGCCGGAGCACGCGGCGGCCAGCACGGCGGTGGCCGCCAACGCGGCGATGGTGCGGAGCGGGCGCATGCCGATCCCGTGTCTGCGCATGTGAGGTGCCATCGGCGGGTTGGACGACCGGTCCGCCCGCCGCGGTTCCCGCCGACCACGGATTGGTGTCGTCGGTGGTGGCGCGGGCGGACCGGAGAGCCCGTGACGATCAGCCGGCGCCGGGATCGGTGCCGCCGCCGTCGCACCAGCCCTGTACGTAGCCGGCCCGGTAGCGGGTCTGGGGACCGACGGTTCCGTCGTCATCGTCGTCGTCGGCCGAGTCGGGAGCGGGCGCGTGATCGACCTGGTGGGCCAGCCCCCGCTCGGCGTCCTGGCGACCCTCGAGGTAGCCGGCGGTGTCGAGGATGAGCGTCGCGCCGCACACATCGCCGGTGCGATGCTCGGACGACGGGCAGGTGGGGTCCGCGCGGCATGCCTCGGTGGTGCCGATGATGTCCTGAGCGGCGCCGGCGCCGGTGTCGCCGTCGCTGACGGCGTCGGCACCGGCTGGCCTCGTCGTCGGATCCGTGCCGGCGGTCTCGGTCGCCCCGCTCGTCTCGGTCGCCCCGCTCGTCTCGGTCGCCTTGGTCGTCTCGGTCGACGTGGTCGTCTCGGTCGGGCGTTCTGTGGTCGTCGACTCGACCGGGGCGGGCTCGGGCTCGTCGTCGCTCATGGCGGCGACGCCGATGCCGAGCCCGAGGATCGCCGCCACGGCGACGAGCCCCACCGACAAGCGACGCTGGTTGCGGGTGGTGCGTGGAGGGGCCATCGGTCCTCGCTCTGGATCTGGCCGTCAGAGCGACCCGGGTGGCCCGACCCGCTCGTCACCGGCTGCGGCCCGGATCTCGAGCCGGTCGAGAGTGGCCGCCCTCGTCGCCCGGCAACCACACAGACGCCCGAGGGCGGGCCCGGGTTGACAGCGTCGCCGTGCGGCCCCTTCCGACCTCGGCGCCGCCGCCGTATGGTCGGGCCGATGAGCTCCCAGGCCACGGGATCGGCCACGGGCCCGGTCGCGACGACCCCCCCGTGGGCCGAAGAGCCGGCGCAGGTCACGGCGCGGCTGGACGTCGATCCCGCCCGGGGCCTGCCCGGCGCCGAGGCGGCGGCGCGGCTCGCCGAGCACGGGCCCAACCAGCTCGAGGCGGCGGAGCAGGTGCCGGCGTGGCGCAAGCTGCTCGAGCAGTTCCGCGACCCCCTCGTCTACCTGCTGATCGTGGCGGTGGTGGTGTCCCTCGTCGCCTGGCTGATCGAGGGTGCGGACGAGGTGCCGTTCGAGGTCATCGTCATCCTGGCGGTGCTGGTGGCCAACGCCGTGCTCGGCTACGCCCAGGAGGCCCGGGCCGAGCAGGCGGTCGCCGCGCTCGCCAGCATGGCCGCCGCCCAGGCCACCGTGTTGCGCGACGGGCAGGTCCAGCGGGTGCCCACGGTCGAGGTTGTCCCCGGCGACGTGCTGGTCCTGGCCGAGGGCGACGCCGTGGCCGCCGACGCCCGGCTGGTCGAGGCGTCGGTGCTCAAGGTCGCCGAGGCGTCGCTGACGGGAGAGAGCGAGCCCGTGCTCAAGGACGTCGCCGCGCTGCCAGGCGACGTCGGACTGGGCGACCGGTTCGACATGGTGTTCAGCGGCACCGCCGTGGCCAGCGGCCGGGGCCGGGCGATCGTCACGGCCACGGGGATGGGCACCGAGATGGGCCACGTCGCCCGGCTCCTCGGTCGCACCGAGGACCAGCGCACGCCGCTGCAGCGCGAGGTCGACCTGATCGGCCGCACGCTCGGCATCGCCGTGGTGGTCATCGCCATCGTGGTCATGGGCGCCATCCTGCTCACGTCCGACATCGAGACCGCGTCCGACCTGGTCGACGTGCTGCTGGTGGGTGTGTCGCTGGCCGTCGCCGCAGTGCCCGAGGGCTTGCCGGCCATCCTGTCGGTGGTGCTGGCGCTCGGCGTCCAGCGCATGGCCCGGGAGCGGGCGATCGTCAAGAAGCTGTCGTCGGTCGAGACGCTGGGCTCGGCGTCCGTGATCTGCACCGACAAGACGGGCACCCTGACGCGCAACGAGATGACGGTGACCACCGTGGTCACGGGGTCAGGCGAGGTCGACCTCACCGGCACCGGCTACCGGCCGGACGGGGAGGCGCGCGTCGACGGGCGCGCGCTCGCTGCGGACGGTGGCGGCGCCGACGCCGTTCTGCTCGACGAGGTGCGCTTCGTCCTGGCGGGCGGGAGCCTGGCCAACGACGCTGCGCTGCGCGAGGTGGATGGCGAGTGGACCGTGCAGGGCGACCCCACCGAGGGGGCGTTCCTGGTGGCCGAGGCCAAGCTGGGCATCACCGGCATCCGCGAGGCGCGCTTCACCCGCGTGGGCGAGGTGCCGTTCACCGCCGAGCGCCGACTCATGACGACCCTCGAGACCGACGTCGAGCGGGAGGGCCGCATCAGCGTGGTCACCAAGGGCGCGCCCGACGCGCTGCTCGCGCGCTGCACGCACGAGCGCGTGGCCGGCGAGGTGCGCCCGCTCACCGACGGCCGGCGGTCGGCGATCGGCGCCGATGTGGACCGCCTGGCCGACCGCGCCCTGCGGACGCTGGCCGTCGCCTACCGCCCCCTACCCGAGGTCGAACCTCCCGAGCCCCCCGGGCCGGCCACCTCGGCGGACGCCGCCGACACGCTCGAGGCACTGGAGCGCGAGCTCGTCTACCTGGGCGTCGTCGGCATCATCGACCCGCCCCGGCCCGAGGCCCGGGTGGCGATCGCCGAGGCGCACCGTGCCGGCGTGCGCGTCGTGATGATCACCGGCGACCATCCCCGCACGGCGGCACGCATCGCCGCCGACCTGGGCATCGCGCCGCAGGACGCCGCCACGCACATGGGTGCCGACCTCGAGGCGGTCGACGAGGACGGCCTGCGCTCGGTCGTGCGCGAGACGTCCGTCTACGCCCGCGTCGCCCCGGAGCACAAGCTGCGCATCGTCGACGCCCTGCAGGACGACGGCAACATCGTGGCGATGACGGGCGACGGCGTGAACGACTCGCCCGCCCTGCGCGCCGCCGACATCGGCGTGGCCATGGGCGTGACCGGCACGGACGTGAGCAAGGAAGCGGCCGACATGATCCTGGCCGACGACGACTTCGCCACGATCGTCACGGCCGTGCGCGAGGGGCGGGGCATCTTCGCCAACATCCGGTCGTTCCTCCGCTACCTGCTCTCGTCGAACGCCGGCGAGGTCCTCACCATGTTCCTGGGCGTGGTCGGCGCCGGGCTGCTCGGCCTCGACCACGGGGCCGGCGTGCACGTGCCGCTGCTGGCCACGCAGATCCTGTGGATCAACCTGCTCACCGACACGGGGCCCGCGCTGGCGATGGGCGTGGATCCGCCGCCCGACGACGTGATGGAGCGCCCGCCGCGCCGCCTGACCGACCGGGTGATCGACGGCGAGATGCAGGCCGGCATCGTGGTGGTCGGGTTGACGATGGCGCTGACGACGCTGGTCGGCATCGACCTGTACCTGCCGGGCGGGCTGATCGAGGGCTCGAGCAGCATCACCGAGGCCCGCACGGTGGCGTTCACGACCCTCGTGCTCGCGCAGCTCTACAACTGCTTCAACGCGCGCAGCGACCGGGCCAGCTTCGTGAACCACCTGTTCACCAACCGGCTGCTGTGGGCGGCCATCGGCGTGTCGCTGCTGTTGCAGGTGGCCGTCGTCCACCTGTCGCCGCTGAACGACGCGTTCGACACGACACCGCTGTCGGCCTCCCAGTGGGCGGTGTGCGCCGCGCTGGCCGGCACCGTGCTGGTGGTGGGGGAGCTGTACAAGTTCGTGCTGCGGTGGCGGTCGCGGTCGGACTGACCGGGAGCGTCGCCGGGTCGCGTCGCCGGGTCGTGTCGCCGGGGATGCGGTCAGGTCGTGGGCGTTCCCGCCGCGCCGTCGTCGGTCGCCGCCTGGGGCGGCATGACCACCACCGGGCAGGGGGCGTGCCGGGCGACGTGCTCGGACACCGACCCGAGGAGCAGACGATGGAAGCCGCCGACACCGCGGCGACCGACGACCACCAGGTCGGCACCCTTGGCCGCGTCGAGGACGCTGGAGGCAGGCCCACCCGGGGACACGGTGCGCTCCACGGCGACCGGCGTCGCTCCGGCGCGGGCTGCGGTCTCGGCGACCGCCTCGTCGACGACCTCGTCGAGCAGCTCTCGCGCCGCGCCCCCGAGTCCGTCGGTGTCGTAGGGGAAGCCGCCACCGACCGGGCCGAAGATCATCGGCACGTCCCAGGCGTGCACGGCCTCGACCGTGGCGTGCCGGAGGGCTCCCTCGGCCACGGCCCAGCGCGCTGCGGCGCGCGACGACTCCGACCCGTCCACGCCGACCACGATGCGCTCGCCGCTCTCGGCCCCGGCGTCACCGGTCGCGCCGGCGCTTGCGGCCGCGGCATCGCCCTGGTCGGGCTCTGCGCCGTCGGTCGATCGGACGATGGCGATCGGGCCCGGAGCGTGGTGCAGGCATTGCTGGCTCACCGACCCCAGCAGGAGCCCGCCGAACCCGCCGAGCCCTCGGGCGCCCACGACCAGCAGGTCGGCGCCCTGGGCCGCCTCGATCAACCCCCGTGCCGGCACGTCGCAGACCGCGCGCCTCGTCACCGACGCCGCGGCTCCGGATCCGACGGCCGCCTCGATGGCGGCCAGTAGCGCGGCGTCGGCATGGGCGTCGTCGTACTCCGGGTCGAACCGGGTGCTGCCGTCGGCGTGGCGCTGATTGAACAGATCCCAGACCAGCACGGCAGTCAGGCCACCGCCGCGCAACTGCGCCTCGCGTGCCGCCCAGCGCAGCGCGACCGCGCTGTGCTCCGAACCGTCGACTCCGACAACGATCTCCGTCATGACCCCAGACTCGCGCACGCCGATCGGTCCGGTCATCGCGCGACCGCCTGTGATGTGTTGACTTCACGCGTGCTCGAGGTTGCCAGCCATCCCGTGGTTGTCACAGGTCGTCTGTACGCTCGTGGCAGCCATGGTCACCGTCGAGAAGCTCTCCCTCTTCACTGCCGACCCTGCTGCCGCCCCCGCCGTCGACCCTGCGGCCGTCGGCCTGGCCGACGACGGCCTCCACCCCGCAGTAGCCACCTGGTTCGCCCGCCAGTTCGCGGACGGTCCCACCGACGCGCAGGCCCAGGGCTGGGCGCACATCGCCGCCGGTCGCGACACGCTCATCGCCGCCCCCACCGGCTCGGGCAAGACCCTGGCCGGCTTCCTCGTGTGCATCGACCGGCTGTACCGGGCGCACGCCCGGGGGGTCGACGTGGCCGGGCGGGCCCAGGTTGCCTACGTGTCGCCGCTCAAGGCGCTGGCGGTCGACATCGCGGAGAACCTCGAGCGGCCTCTCCGCGAGATCGCCCAGGTCGCGGCCGAGCTGGGCTACGACGCCCCCGACCTGCGCGTCGGCGTGCGCACGGGCGACACCACCGCCAGCGAGCGGTCGTCGATGGTCCGCCGGCCGCCCAACTTCGTCATCACCACCCCCGAGTCGCTCTACCTGCTGGTCACCGCCCGCCGCAGCCGCGACATGCTGCGCACGGTCGACACGGTCGTCGTCGACGAGATCCACGCCATGGCCCGCGACAAGCGGGGGTCGCACCTCACCCTCACGCTCGAGCGGCTCGAACACGCCTGCGCAGCGCGGCCCCAGCGCATCGGCCTGTCGGCCACCCAGCGGCCCATCTCGCTGGTGGCCGAGATGCTGTGCGGCACCGGTGCGCCCGCGCCGTGCGCCGTGGTCGACACCGGGCACCGGCGGGCGCTCGACCTGGCGCTCGAGCTGCCCCAGGGCGAGCTCGAAGCGGTGGTGTCGGCCGAGCAGATGGGCGACGTGGTCGACCGCATCGCCGCCCTGGTGGGCGAGCACCACACGACGATCGTGTTCGTCAACACCCGCCGGCTCGCCGAGCGCCTCGCGCACCAGCTCGGCGAGCGCCTGGGCGACGACGTCGTGTCGGCCCACCACGGGTCGCTGTCCAAGGACCGGCGCTACAAGATCGAGTCGCGCCTGCGGGCCGGCGACCTGCGGGCCCTGGTGGCGACCGCCTCGCTCGAGCTGGGCATCGACATCGGCCCCGTCGAGCTGGTGTGCCAGGTCGGCTCGCCCCGCAGCATCGCCACGTTCCTGCAGCGGGTGGGCCGGGCCAACCACAGCCTGCGGGGCGTGCCCAAGGGGCGGCTGTTCCCGCTCACCCGCGACGAGCTGGTCGAGAGCGCCGCGCTGCTGGCGGCGGTGGGCAAGGGCGAGCTCGACGCCGTCATCCCGCCCGTCGCCCCGCTCGACATCCTGGCCCAGCAGATCGTGGCCGAGGTGGCGGCCACCACCAACCCTCGACCTGAGGTCGAGGTCGAGGTCGAGGGTGAGGGCAGGCCAGAGGTTGATGCGGGCCCAGCTGACCTGGGCGGATGGCGGCTCGACGACCTGTACGACCTGGTGCGCCGGGCGCAGCCCTACCACGACCTGACGCGGCGCGAGTTCGACGAGGTCGTCGAGATGGTCAGCCACGGCATCGCCACCGGCCGGGGGCGCCGGGCCGCCTACCTGCACCTCGACGGGATCAACGGCGAGGTCCGGGCCCGCCCGGCGGCTCGCCTCTCCGCGCTCACGTCGGGTGGGGCCATCCCCGAGATCGGCGACTTCCGGGTGGTGCTCGAGCCCGACGAGATGTTCGTGGGCACCGTCAACGAGGACTGGGCCATCGAGTCGATGGCGGGCGACATCTTCCTGCTCGGCACCCACGCCTGGCAGATCCGCCAGGTCAGCAGCGGTGTCGTGCGGGTGGTCGACGCCGAGGGCAAGCCGCCCACCATCCCGTTCTGGACAGGCGAGGCCCCGGCCCGCACCGCCGAGCTGTCGCGCGAGGTGTCGGCCCTGCGGTCCACGCTCGACGGCTTCCTTGCGGTCGACGACGCCGAGGGCGCCCGGGCGTGGCTCCGCACGGTGGCGCCGCTCGACGACGCGGCGGTCGACCAGATCGTCGGCTACGTCGCCGCCGGGCGGGCCGTGCTCGGCGTGGTGCCCACGCACGACGACCTGGTGTTCGAGCGCTTCTTCGACGAGGTCGACGGCATGCACCTGGTGGTCCACTCGCCCTACGGCGGGCGGGTCAACCGGGCGCTCGGGCTGGCGCTCCGCAAGCGGTTCTGCGTGTCGTTCGACTTCGAGCTGCAGGCGGCCGCCAGCGACGACGCCGTCGTCCTGTCGCTTGGGCCGCACCACAGCTTCCCGCTGGCCGACGTGCCCCGCTTCCTCACCTCGCACACGGTGCGCGAGGTGCTGCAGCAGGCGGTGCTGTCCCCGCCGTCACCGATGTTCCAGAGCCGGTGGCGGTGGAACCTCAACCGCTCGCTGGTCGTGCTGCGATGGAAGGGCGGCCGGCGCAACCCGCCGCCCATCCAGCGCATGGAGTCCGACGACATGATGGTGGCGCTGTTCCCCCAGGCCGCCGCCTGCCAGGAGAACGTCGCCGGCCCCGTCGAGATCCCCGACCACCCGATCGTGCGCCAGACCATGCACGACACCCTCACCGAGGGCCTCGACATCGACGGGCTGACCGAGCTGCTCGACGGCATCGAGACCGGCCGGGTCCAGGTCCACTTCCGCGACACCACCGAGGCCTCGGCCTTCAGCCACGAGATCCTGACCGCCAAGCCGTATGCCTTCCTCGACGACGCCGAGACGCAGGACCGGCGCACCAACGCCGTGCCGCTGCGCCGTGGCCTGCCGGTCGACCTGAGCACGATCGGCCGGCTCGACCCCGAGGCCATCGCCCGCGTGCGCGACGAGGTGGCGCCGTCGCCCCGCACCGCCGACGAGCTGCACGACCTGCTGGGTGCGTTGGTCGTCACGCCTGCCCGGGGCGAGTGGCGACCGCTGTTCGACGAGCTGGCGGCGCGGGGCCGGGTGCGGTCGCACACCAGCGATCCGAGCCAGCCGGGGTCCCCGGTCGAGCTGTGGTGGACCACCGAGCTGGCGGCGCAGGCGGCGGTGGCGGTGCAGGGTGCGCCCGACGACGTGCACCCCGCGAGCAGGTGGCGGCGTCGGTGCTGCGGGGCCACCTCGACATCTCCGGTCCGCTCACCGCCGCGGCGCTGGCCGAGCGGTGCGGGCTCAGCCCGCCGCTCGTCACGGTGGGCCTCGCGGTGCTCGAGAACGACGGCTTCGCGCTGCAGGGTGCCTTCACGCGGCCCGACGGGGCGGACCAGCCCGCCGGCTCGGCACCCGGGGCCGGGGTCGAGGCCGCAGGGGTCGAGTGGTGCGCCCGCCGCCTGCTGGCCCGCATGCACTCGTACTCGCGCAAGACCCGCCGCCGGGCGGTCGAGCCGGTCACCGCCCAGGACTTCATGCGGTTCCTCCTGCGGTGGCAGCACGTCGCCCCCGGCACCCAGGTGCGCGGTCACCACGGCGTTCGCCAGGTGGTCGAGCAGCTCCAGGGTTACGAGGCGGGCGCGGCCACCTGGGAGCCGCAGATCCTCACCCGCCGCGTCGACGGCTATCGGCCCGGCATGCTCGACCGGCTGTGCCACGACGGCGAGGTCACCTGGCTGCGCCTGTCCGCGTCGCAGCCGGCGAGCGACCGGCGGTCGAGCCCGTCCAAAGCCACCCCCGTCACCATCGCCTTCCGCGACGACCTCACCTGGCTGCTGCAGGCCGCCCGGCTCGCCAGCGAGCCCGAGGCGCCCACGCTGGGGGCGACGGCCGAGGTGGTCGACGCGCTTCGGGCCCGGGGCGCCAGGTTCCTGTCCGAGCTGGCGGCCGACACGGGCCGGCTGCCCACCGACATCGAACAGGCCCTATGGGACGGCGTGGCCCGCGGCCTGCTCACCGCCGACGGGTTCGCCGCCATCCGCTCGCTGGTCGAGGGCCCGCGGCGCTCCGCGGCGCCCACCCGGTCGGTCAGCCGCCGCCGGCGGGGTGCCCGCGGCCCCACCACTGCCGCCGGGCGGTGGTCGCTCATCGGGGCGGTCGAGCCGGTCGAGGACCGCGAGGGGCTGGCCGAGGTGGTGGCCGACCAGTTCCTGCAGCGGTGGGGCGTGGTCTTCCGCGACCTGGCGGTGCACGAGGGCCTGCCGCTGCCGTGGCGTGACCTGCAGTGGGCGCTGCGCCGGTTCGAGGATCGGGGCCTGGTGCTTGGCGGCCGCCTCGTCGCCGGGTTCAGCGGTGAGCAGTACGCCCTGCCGGCCGCGGTCGACGGCCTCAAGGCCGTCCGCCGCCGGCCCCGCAACGGCGAGCGGGTGGTCGTCAACGCGTGCGACCCGCTCAACCTGACGGGCGTCGTCATCCGCGGCCCCCGCACCCCGGCTGTCCGCACCAACACCGTCGCCTACGTCGACGGCCTCCCCGACCCGCCCGCCGCCGCCGCGGCGTCAGACAGCCGCACACCCGGCGTCGAAGCGGAACTCGAGGCCACAGCGCACACGTAAGGTGCGCCATTGCCTCGACGTCGGCGGTCGGGCGTGACGTCGCCCGCGTGCGCTCAGGCGGTGCCACCGGCCCGGTGCGAAACCTGTGGACCGGACCAACCGGGGTGGGGGTACGTTCGTCCTGTGGCCACACAAGCCGAGAAGGCGGACCAGTTCCTCGCGCTGCATCACGGTGATCGGCCGTTGCTGATGCCCAACCCGTGGGATCGTGGCTCGGCGGTGCTGCTGGAGTCGCTGGGGTTCCCCGCCCTGGCCACGACCAGCAGCGGGTTCGCCGCCACCCTCGGCCGCCTCGACGGTGCCGTCACCCGCGACGAGGCCCTGAGCCACGCCGCCGCGCTCGTCGAGGCGACCCACGTGCCGGTGTCGGCCGACCTCGAGAACGGGTTCGCCGACGACCCCGCCGGCGTGGCCGACACGGTCGCCGAGGCCGTCGATGCCGGGCTGGCGGGGTGCTCGATCGAGGACTACGCGGGCCGGGCCGACGACCGCATCTACGAGGTCGGCCTGGCCGTCGAGCGGGTGGCCGCCGCGGTCGAGGTGGCCCACCGCGGGCCCGTGCACCTGGTGCTCACCGCCCGAGCCGAGAACCACATCCGCGGGCGAAGCGACCTCGACGACACGATCGCCCGCCTGCAGGCCTACCAGCAGGCCGGGGCCGACGTGCTGTTCGCCCCGGGGGTCAGCGCGCCCGACGACCTGCGGCGGCTCGTGTCGTCGGTCGAGCGCCCGGTGAACGTGCTGGCGCTGCCGGGCGGCCCGTCGGTGGGCGAGCTGGCCGAGATCGGCGTGGCGCGCATCTCGGTCGGCGGCGCGTTCGCCTTCGCTGCGCTCGGCGCCGTGGTCGA
Organism: uncultured Acidimicrobiales bacterium; assembly: GCA_963735395.1. Classification (GTDB taxonomy): domain Bacteria; phylum Actinomycetota; class Acidimicrobiia; order Acidimicrobiales; family VFJN01; genus ZC4RG19. Next base: position 438,428 of record CAVTKV010000012.1, read on the forward strand.
GGCCGCCCGCGAGCTGCTCGACGACGGCACCTACGGCTATTGGGACCGCGCCGTGGTCGGCGGCGCCGCAGCCCGCTCGGCCTTTCACGACTGACGCACCCTCGAGCAACCCGCCGAGGGCCGGACGCGGACGGCGATCAGCCGGCGATCAGCCGTCGGCCACATTCAGGGCCCGGCGCACCAGGTCGACCACGGGCCCCCGCAGGGCGCGCAGCGCGTCGGTGTCCTGGACGACCAGTGGCTCGGTGACCATCGCACCGATGGCGGCGACCAGCACCTCGCAGGCGAAGCGCCCGTGGTCGCTGGTGACGCCCAACAGGCCGGCGAGCGTCTCGACGATGCGGCGCTGCAGGGCGGCGCGGCTCTGGATGGCCTCGGGCCCCGCGGCGTAGACCTCGACGAGGAAGAGCCGGGCGTAGGCGGGGTTGGACGCCAGCGCATCGAGGTAGGCGGTGAAGACCCGGTCGAACTGCTCGAGGCGGGTGGCCCGGTCGCGACCGTCGGCGCGCCGCAGGTCGGCCCGGTCGAGCTGCACGTCGGCCTCGATGGTGCCGAGCACGACCTCGGCGGCCGAGCCGAACGCGGTCATGAAGCAGTCGGCCTTGGAGGAGAACTGCTGGTAGAAGGTCTCACGCGAGACGCCGGCCCGCTTGATCACGTCCGCGACCGACGTTCCGACGTAGCCCTTGTCCATCATGGCGTCGGCCAGCGCCATGAGCATTCGCAACCGCTGCGAGGTCTCGACCTCGTCTCGGCTCAGGCCGTGGCGGCCACGAGGCAGCCGCTGGACCGGTGCCTCAGCCACGGCGCGATGCGCTCGCGATCGAGGCGGCCGGCCCGGGCCAGGACTCGTCGTCGAGGTCGTGGTCGCGGAGAAGCCTGTCCACCGCGTGGAGCATGGCACGCTCGCGGTCCGACCACCCACCTGCCCTGGACCGGAGTCACCGATACCAGATGGTTAACCAGGCTAAATGGTCGATAGGGTTGGCGGCGTGACAGACGAGGCGACACACGTGCGCGACGGCGCCGAGGGGGCCGTCGGCCCCGGCGCGGCGGCGACCGACGACGTGCCGGAGGTCGGATCCGATGTCGGTGCCATGGCCGCCCACCTGCGCATCAGCGCCACCCGCCTGGCCCGGCTGCTCCGCCGCCAGGGCGATACAGGGCTGTCGCCCAGCCAGCTCTCGGCCCTCACCTCCATCGAGCGCCACGGCCCGCTCACCCTGGGCGCTCTGGCCGACCACGAGCGGGTGGCTCCGCCGAGCATCACCAAGGTCGTGGCCAAGCTCGAGGAGCGCGGCCTGGTCGCCCGCCGCGCCGATGTGGCCGACCGCCGGGTGGCGCACGTGTCGACCACGGACGCCGGCACGACCCTCCTGGCCGAGGTGCGCCAGCGCAAGGACGTCTGGCTCGCTGCCCGGCTCGCCGACTTCGACGACGATCAGCGGGCCCGCCTGGCGGCGGCGCTCGACGTCCTCGACGAGCTGACCGGCCGGGACCCGGTGTGAGGTCGCTGCGCGCCACTGGGCGCCAGACGTTCGCGTCGCTGGAGCACCGCAACTTCCGGCTGTTCTTCGTGGGTCAGGGCATCTCGCAGGTCGGCAACTGGCTCACGCTGGTGGCGCAGACGCTGCTGGTGCTGAAGCTGACCGACAGCGGCGTGGCGCTCGGGGTGCTGGCTGCAGCCCAGTTCGGCCCCATACTGCTGCTCGGCCCGTGGGCGGGCCTGATCGCCGACCGGTCCGACAAGCGCAAGCTGCTGCTCATCGTCCAGGCGCTGGCGATGGCCCAGTCGTTCCTGCTGGCGGCGCTGGCGTTCAGCGGCGAGCCGCCCCTCGGCGCGCTGTACGCCGTGGCGGTGTTCGGCGGGGTGTGCATGGCGTTCGACAACCCGGCCCGCCGCAGCTTCGTCGTCGAGATGGTGCCGCCCGAGAAGATCAACAACGCGGTCAGCCTCAACAGCGCCCTCATGACCTCGTCGCGGGTGGTGGGCCCGGCGCTGGCCGGGCTGCTGGTGACCACGGTCGGCTACGGGTGGGCGTTCCTGGGCGACGGGTTGTCGTACATCGCGGTGCTGGCCGCGCTGTGGATGATGCGCAGCTCCGAGCTGCGCCGGGCGCCCGTCGCCCCCCGGGCCAAGGGCCAGGTGCGCGCCGGGCTGCGCTACGTGCGCAGCGTCCCCGAGCTGTTCGTGCCGATGGCCATGATGGCCGTGGTCGGCACGCTGTCGTACAACTTCCAGACCGTCTTCCCCCTGTTCGTGACCCGCGACCTGGACGGCAGCGACGCCACCTTCACCGTGCTGTTCTCGGTGGTCAGCGTCGGCTCTCTGATCGGGGCTCTGGTCACCGCCAGCCGGGCCGACATCGGCGTGCGCCGGGTCAGCCTGGCGGCCATCGCCTACGGCGCCACGATGGCGGTGATGGCGCTGGCCCCCAACGTGGGCGTGGCCGTCGTGCTGGGCGTGCTGCTCGGCGTGGCGTCCATCACGTTCATCGTGGCGTCGACCGCCATCGTGCAGGTCCGGGCGGCGGCCGAGATGCGGGGCCGGGTCCTCGCCCTGCAGGCCATGCTGTTCCTCGGCAGCACGCCGGTGGGCGGTCCCATCGTGGGGTGGGTCGCCGACCGGTTCGGCGCCCGTTACAGCATCGGCCTGGGCGCGGCCGCGGCCCTGGGCGCCGGCCTCTGGGGCCTGGCCGTCCTGCGGCGCACCGCGCCGGTGCCGGTCGACGCCGCCCCCGACGTCGAGCTGGCCGAGCCGATGGTGGCCTGACGGGGCCCGGCTGCCCGCCGGTGGGGCGCCGGTTCTGGTAGGCAGACGGGCGTGGACAAGGTGGTGGCCGCGCTGGCGGCCCAACAGGACGAGCTCACTGGCCTGGTGTCCCCGCTCGACGAGGCCGGGTGGCACACGCCGTCACGCTGCGACGGCTGGTCGGTCGCCGACGTGGTGCTGCACCTGGCCCAGACGAACGAGATGGCGATCGCCAGCCTGCAGGACCGGTACGACCAGGTCGTCCAGGCCCTCACCGCCGGGCTGGCGCCGGCGGCGTCGGTCGACGAGGGTGCCGACCTCATGGTCTCCCGTGAGCGCGGGCAGCCGGGCCCGACGGTGTGCGTCCGCTGGCAGGAGAGCGCCAACGCCCTGCGCGACGAGCTGGCCGACGGCGACCTGGACCGCCGGGTCCCGTGGGTGGCCGGCGACCTGTCCGCCCGCACGCTGGCCACCACCCGGTTGGCGGAGACGTGGATCCACACCGGCGACGTGGCCGTCCCCCTCGGCCGCGAGGTGGTGGCCGACGACCGGTTGTGGCACATCGCCCGCCTGGCCTGGCGCACGCTGCCGTACGCGTTCGCCCAGGCGGGGCGGGAGCCGGTGGGCCCCGTCGCCTTCGAGCTGACGGCGCCCGGCGGCGACACCTGGCACTTCGTGCCCGACGACCCGGCGGTCACCACCATCGAGGGCTCGGCGCTCGAGCTGTGCGAGGTGGCCGGACAGCGCGCCGACGCGGCCGACACCGGGTTGCGGGGCGATGGCCCCGACGTGGCCGCGGTGCTCGAGCTGGTACGCACGTTCGCCTGAGAGGCCGGGCCGAGGCGACGCCGTGGCCCGAGCGGCCGGGGATGCCGCACCTCGTCACCCCGTGGGGGTGAGGTTCCGCCGGCTCGACGCCGTCACGCTGGTATCGCTCGTGAGCACCCACGAGCTGACGCGAGCGAGCGGCCGATGTCGACAGACCCAGGCGTAGACGCCGAGCAAGCCGAGATCGAGCGCCTGCGGGCCGAGGTGGCCGAGCTGCGGGCGTCGGGAGCCGACGGGGGAGCCGACGCGGGTGGGGCGGCCGGCCGGCGGCGTGGCGGGCGCTCTGCCCGGTGGGCGGTGTCTCTGCTGCTCATCGTGCTGGCGTCGGTCCTGGCCATCGTCGCCGTCGTCGCCCGCTACGCCCGCAGCGAGCTGCTCGATACCGACCGCTACGTCGAGACGGTGTCGCCCCTGGCCCGGGACCCCGCTGTGCAGAACGCCATCGCCACGCAGGTCACGAACGAGATCTTCAGCCGCCTCGACGTCGAGCAGGTGACCGCCGACGCCCTGGCCCGGCTGGCCGAGCTGGGCGCCCCGCCGGTCATCGAGGGCCTGGCCACCCCCATCGCCGCCCAGGTCGAGAGCTTCATCGGCAACGAGGTCGACACCGCGCTCGCCACCGACGAGTTCGCCAACCTGTGGGACCAGGCCAACCGGGCGGCCCACACCCAGGTCGTGGCCGTGCTGACCGGCGAGACCACGGGGGCCGTGTCGTTCGAGGAAGGTGCCATCACCGTCAACGTCGGCGCCATCGTGGCCCGGGTCCAGCAGCGGCTGGTCGACCGGGGGTTCGGGCTGGCCGAGAACATCCCCGAGATCGAGTCGACCTTCACGCTGGTCGAGACCGACAACCTCGAGACGGCGCAGGTGTGGGTCCGGCGCCTCGACCGCGCCGCCACGGCGCTGCCGTTCGTGATCCTGGCGCTGGCGGCCGTCGCCATACTCGTCGCTCCGGACCGGCGGCGGGGGCTGGTGGCCGTCAGCGTCGGCATCGCGCTCGCCATGGTGCTGCTGGCCGCGGCCATGGCGATCACGCGCACCTGGTACCTCGACAACGGCGCACCGCGGACCATGTCGCCCGAGGCCGCGGTGGGGGTGGTTCGCACCCTGCTGGTGCCGCTGCGCACGGCCATGCGGGCGGTGCTGGTGCTCGCCCTGGTGGTGGCGCTCGCGGGCTTCCTCACCGGTCCGTCCGGCGCGGCCAGAGGCGTGCGGTCCCTCGCCGGCCGGGTGCGGGCCGCGGCCCGCGGGCGCGTCGAGGGCGAGCGCGAGCCCTCGCCCGTGGAGGCGTGGGTCGGGGCACACAAGGCCCCGCTCCGCATCGGCATCGTGGCGGTCGCCGTGCTGGTGTTCGCCTTCTGGACGTATCCCAGCGGGGCGGCGGTGGCGGCCATGGTGCTGGCGGTGCTGGCCGGCCTCGCCCTGGTCGAGCTGCTCGGGTGGAGCCGGGCACCGGGGTCGCCGTCGACCCCGGCCGCGAGCTGACCCGACCAGGGCTCACGCCTGGCGGGCGACGACCGTGCGGCCCGGGACCCGGCCGCCCTACCCCGCGGCGGCCAGCTTGTAGTGGGCGTACCCCTCGACACGGGCGAGGAACTCGGGGCTGCGCCGGAAGCGGGCGGCGAGCTCGTCGTGGTCGACACCCTGCTCACGCCAGCGCAGGAGGCGCCGCTCGATGGGCCGCAGCGGCTGGTCGTCGGTGTCGCCGCCCGTCCGGGGCAGATCGAGGTCGGCCAGGAACCGCACCTGGGCGGTCCACTGCTCGCCGCGGCCGAAGCGTCGGCCGATCTCGGCATCGTCGAGCCCCGCGTCGGCCCAGCGCAACACCCGCCGTTCGACCGGTCGCAGCCCCTGCGTGGTGGTCATCGCATCTCCTCGATCGCTGCGACCACGCTACCGGCGGGGCCGACGACCGGGCTCAGAACGGTCCGCTCGGCCGGGGCGGCCATGGAGCGAACCGTAGCGAACGGGGGGTGCCGCCAGGCGGCGGGTCAGAACAGGCCCGACCCTGCGTTGTCGCAGATAGCGTCAGCCGCCCGGGCCGATGGTCACAGAGCGCAGGAGGACACGATGGGTGACGGATCCGCAGCGGCAGCAGGCACGATCTCCCTGGGCGAGGGCCCCACGGTCAACCGGTTGGGGTTCGGTGCCATGCGCATCACCGGCGCCGGGATCTGGGGACCGCCGGCCGACCGTGCCGAGTCGGTCCGGGTGTTGCGACGGGCCGTCGAGCTGGGGGTGCAGTTCATCGACACGGCCGACAGCTACGGCCCGGACGTGAGCGAGGAGCTCATCGCCGAGGCGCTCCGCCCGTACCCCGACGACCTCGTGGTCGCCACGAAGGGCGGCTACCTGCGCGACGGTCCCGACCAGTGGCGACCCGACGGGCGGCCCGATCACCTCCGCGCCGCCTGCGAGGGCAGCCTGCGCCGGCTGGGCGTCGAGCAGATCCCGCTCTACCAGTTCCACGTGCCCGACCCGGCGGTGCCGTTCGAGGAGTCGGTGGGCGCCCTCGTCGGCCTGCGGGACGAGGGCAAGATCGCCCACATCGGCCTGTCGAACGTCGACGTCGACCAGGTGCGGGCGGCACTGGCGCTCACGCCCGTGGCGTCGGTGCAGAACCGCTACAACCTGGGCGCCCGCACGTCCGACCCCGTGATCGAGCTGGTGGGCGAGCTCGGGCTCGCCTTCATCCCGTGGGCGCCCGTCGGTGGGCGCCGCCCGGGCGAGGGCCGGGCCGTCGAGGCCGTGGCCCTGCGCCACGGCGTCACGCCCGTGCAGGTGGCCATCGCCTGGCAGCTCGCCCGGTCTCCCCAGGTGCTGCCGATCCCCGGCACCCGTTCGGTCGACCACGTCGAGCAGAACGTGGCGGCGGCGAGCATCGAGCTGACCGAGCATGACCTGGCCCAGCTGTCCGCCCAGCCCCGCCCGTCGCGCTCACCCCGCCGCCTCGCCGGCGGCCTGCGCCGCCGCCTGTCCCGCTGACGGCCGTCTGTCCCGCCGGGGCGGGGCGCGAGTGACGCTTGACACAGGCCAGGCTCACCCGTAGGCATGCGAGCGCGGGCAGCATGAGGGGGAGGTCGCTGGATGGCGACTGCTGCACGGTCGTTGAGGGCAGATCAGCGCGACACCTGGGACGCCGACGGATACCTGCTGCTGCGGGGCGTCGCCGCCGACGTGTGCGCGGCGATGCTGGCCCGCACCGTCGAGATCGGCAGCCCACCGAGCGCCTCCGACCCGGGCCCGCTGGTGGCGCCCGAGGCTCGGCTGCACCACGACCCGGTGTTCGCCGCCTTCGCCCACGACGAGCACGTGCTCGATCTGATGAGCGAGCTGCTGGGGCTCGGCGTCGACGTGGTCCCACGCCAGTTGATCGTGAACGCCCCGGGGGCGTACGGCCAACCGTGGCACCAGGACTCGTACGACTTCCCGGTCGAACCCGACCATCAGGTCGGTGCGTGGCTCGCGCTCACCGAGGCGACGCTCGACAACGGCTGCCTGTGGGTGCTCCCCGGCTCCCACACCGAACCGGTCCACGAGCACCTGCCCGACCGCCGGCCGGGCAGCCAGTACGGCTACGTCGAGATCGTCGACCACGACATGGACGCTGCCGTGCCCGTGCCGATGGAGCCGGGCGACGTGCTGCTGTTCGACAGACACCTGATGCTCCGCTCGACCGACAACCACTCGCGGGGCACCCGGGCAGCGATGGTGTACCGGGTGTCGGCGCGCCGGGCGGCGGGGTAGACCCTGGGCCATGGACGCCCTCGCCGCCGACCGCCCGTTGACCATCGTGGCGGTGGGCGCGCACCCCGACCCGTTCGACATGCCCTACCAGGCCGGGGGCACCCTGGCGAAGTACGCCAAGCGGGGCCACGCGGTCGTGATGGTGTCGGCCGCCTACGAGGACGAGTGGGCCGACGAGGTCCGCGGCATCGCCGGCCGGCTGGGCGCCACCCAGGAGTGGCTGGACTTCGAGGAGGGGGCGATCTTCGACGACCCGCCCCACACCCAGCAGATCATGGACCTGCTGCGGCGCCACCGGGCCGACGTGGTCATCACCCACCAGCCCACCGACTACCACCCCGACCACCGAGCGCTGTCGCGGGCCGTGCTGGGCGCGTGCCTACTGGCCCGGGTCGACGAGATCGAGTCCGACCACGAGCCCCACAAGGTCGGCAACCTCTTCTACTCCGAGACCACGAGCGGGCTGAACTCGCAGGGCACGATCTACGTCGACGTCGAGGAGACGTGGGAGCTCAAGGTCGAGGCCCTGCGCCTGCACGCCGGCCTGTCCGAACGTCGAGGGGTCGCCCACCTCGAGAGCATCGAGCACCTGATCGAGCGCGAGATCGCCACCATGCGGTTCCGCGGCCTGCAGGTCGAACGCGAGTACTGCGAGGTGTTCGCCCCCGCCGTCAACTACCGGGTCTCGTGGGCCCACGACCTGCTGCCTCTGGCCACCCTGCCGCCGATCGAGGAGTGACGCAGCGGCCCACGGGGCGCGCATCAGTCGAGCTCGTGAGGCTCGCGATGGTCGGCCAGCTCGTCGGCCGGATAGGAGCCCGACCACTCGTCGTCGTGGGTCCAGTCGGGCTGCTTGGTGCGGCGGGCTTCGTCGAGGCTGACCTCGCCGTTGCTCAGCGCGACGATCTCGGCGATCAGCACGGGCGTCACCGCCTCGGCGACGCCGGTGGCGCGGCGGACGATCTCGTCGTCCCAGTCGGCCAGGATCGGCCCGACCACCGCCTGCTGCTGGCTGGCCAGGTTGCAGCGGGCGCCGTAGGCCACGGTGGACAGCGCCCTGGTGACGATGTCGAGGTCGTGCTGGCCGCCGTTGCCGCCGCACAACCGGTCGAGCGCGTCGGCGATCGTCAGGCCGTCGGCCTTGCACGGGGTGCACTGGCCGCACGACTCGACGGCCAGGAACCGAGCGGCGCCGGCGGCCACCGCCGTCATGTCGGTGCCCTCGCCCACCACGATCAGGCCGGCGGTGCCGAGCCCGCTGCCCACGCCCGCCATGTCCTCGTAGGTGAGCGGCGTGTCGAGCAGCGCGGCCGGCAGGGGTGCCGCCGACACCCCGTTGAGCACGGCCTTGATCGGGCGGCCGGACGCCGTCCCGCCGCCGATGGCGTCGATGGCGGCCCGAACGGTCGTGCCCAGCGCCACCTCGCCCACCCCGGGGCGGCGCACGTCGCCCGTGACCGTGCACACGATCGTCCCCGGGGAGGCGTCGGTGCCCAGGCTGCGGAACCAGGCCGCGCCCTCGGCGACGATGCCCGGGACGTTGGCCAGGGTCTCGACGTTGTCGACCAGCGCCGGCGGCGCCCCCGTCTCGGAGCCGGGCCCTCCCATCTCGACGTGGGCGGAAAGGCCGCTGCCGCTGGTGACGTCGTCGTCGTGCTCGACGACCTCGACCACGCCCCGGCGGTAGGGCGGCGCGATGCGGGGCAGGGGCGCCCGCCCGTCGATCACCTCGAGCAGCGCGGTCTCCTCGCCGAACAGGTACTCGTGAGGGCCGGCCACGATGGCGACGTCGAGGTCGCCGAGCAGGCCGGCGGCCCGCAGCTCGTCGACGGCGCCGGCGAGGCGGGCGCGCTCGACAGGCTCGCGGTCCTTGAGCCCCACCACGACCTCGGCGCCGCCCACGGCGATGGCCGCCACCAGCGCGCCCTCGAGCACCGAGTACGGGTTGGCCCGGAGGATGGTGCGGTCCTTGTAGGTGCCCGGTTCGCCCTCCGCCGCGTTGACCACCACGGTGGTGGGCAGGTCGGGCGAGCGGTTGGCGGCGATGGTGCGCCACTTCGTGCCGGTGGGGAACCCGGCACCGCCCCGGCCGCGCAGGCCCGAGGCCTCGACCTCGGCGATGAGGGCGTCGGGCCCGACCCGGCGGGCGGCGTCGAGCGCCCGGCCGCCGCCCGCGGCCATGTACGCGTCGAGCGTCGGGATCGGTTCGGCGGGCAGGGTGCGGTTGACCAGAGACATCGGCGCGGTCACTCGTTGTGCTCGCCGATGGACCCGCCGGCCTCGGACAGGCCCTCCTCCTCGAGCTCGCCCTCGATGGCCTCGCGGCGGGTGATGGGGTCGGGGTTCTCGGCGCCGACCTCCTCGTAGACCTCCTCGGCTCGCTCGACGTCGGACTCGTCGTCGGGGTGGCGGGGCCGGTCGGCAGGGGTCGGGTCGTCGGGGTGGGACATGGCGCCTCCCAGGAGGAGCAGGGACAGTCCGTGTGTACCGCGGGACGGCCCGGGCGGAAACCCCCCGCCGCGGCCTGGTCCGGATGGGGCGACGCTACCGTGCGGCCGGCGATGTCAGATCCGAGCTCCCCGCCGCCCGAGGGCGCCCCGACGCCCGAGGACGCCCAGGCACCCGACGAAACCCAGGCACCCGACGATGCGCGGTTGTCCAGCGACGCCCCGCCGCCCGATGGCTCCCCGCCGCCAGAGGACTTCGCCGCCGAGTTCGAGCGGGTGACCCCGCGCCGGCGGTGGCCGGTGGCCGTGGTCGGGCTGGTGGTCGTGGGGGCGCTGGTGGCCTCGATGGTCCTGGTGCGCAGCGCCTCGTCGGGTGACGATCCCGCCGACCGGGGCGCGTCGGCGCCGCCCCCGACGGCCGAGCCGGCGACCGAGGCCGAGGTCGAGGCCGCCGTGGCCGAGATCAGCGCGTTCGTCGCCCGGGAGCGGGGGGTCGAGTTCGTGGAGCCGGTGACCGTCGAGCTCGAGGGCGAGGGCGCGTTCCAGGACCGGCTCCTCGCCGACTTCGATGAGGACGCCGACGAGCTGCGCCACACCGAGGTCTTCCTCGAGGGTCTTGGCCTGGTCGAGCCCGACGTCGACCTGGTCGAGGCCATGCGGTCGCTGCTCGGCGGCGGCGTGGTCGGCTTCTACGACCCGGAGACCGCCGCGCTGGTGGTGCGGGGCGCCGCGCTCACCCCGTACGTGAGGACGACCATCGCCCACGAGCTGACCCACGCCCTCGACGACCAGCACCACGACCTCGACCGGCCCGAGTACGACGACGCCGACGACGAGATCTCGTTCGGCTTCACGGCCGTGGCCGAGGGCAACGCCCGTCGCATCGAGGCCGCCTACCGCGACTCGCTCACCGACGAGGAGCGCGAGCAGGCCACCGAGGAGGAGCTGGCCATCGGTGGCGACCTCGACATCGGGTCGATCCCGCTGATCCTGGTCGACCTGATCGGTGCGCCCTACTCGCTGGGCGAGCCGTTCGTCGACACCCTGGTCGCGGCCGGGGGCGACCAGGCGCTGGCGGCCGCGTTCGCCGAGCCGCCCCGCACGTCCGAGCAGGTGCTCGATCCCGCCCGCTACCTGGCGGGCGAGGCGGCCGTCGACGTGCCGGTGCCGCCGGTGTCGGGCGAGGTCGTCGACGAGGGCGTGATCGGCGAGCTCATGGCGCTGCTCGTGTTGGCCGACGAGCTGGGCATCGACGCGGCCCGCGAGGCGGCGACGGGCTGGGGTGGCGACTGGGGCGTGGCGTGGCGCGACGGCGAGCGGTCGTGCGTGACGGCCAACCTGGTGGGCGACGACGTGGCGGAGACCGAGCAGATGCGGCAGGCGTTCGACCGGTGGGCGCAGGCCCAGGAGGACGCCCGCGTCGTGCCCAACGGGGGTGGCGGGCCGTTCACCCTCGAGTCCTGCTCGGCCTGACGGGCCCGGGCGGACGTCACGACGCTGGGGCGATGACCTCGTCGCCGAAGCGGCCGAGCGCGTCGCCGATGGCGGCGGGGTCGAAGGCCAGCGGCGGCACGATCAGGCGGGAGACGCCCAGCTCGGCCAGGCGCCCGATCTCGTCGACGGCCGCCTCGCCGCCACCGAGCAGCGTGGCCCCGCTGCAGGTGACCTCGACGGCGTCGGGGTCGCGGCCGGCCTCGTCGGCCGCTTTGCGCATGTCGTCGATGAGCGCGGCCACGTCGCCCTTGGCGGGGAAGAACCCGTCGCCCAGCCGCCCGGCGCGGCGGGCCGCGGCCGGGGAGTGGCCGCCGATGTGCACGGGCACCGAGCGCTCGACCGGGCGGGGCCGGGAGATCGCCTCGGTGAACGTGACCGTGTCGCCCGCGAACGTCGCCCGGTCCTGCGACCACAGCGCCCGCATCGCCTCGACGTACTCCTCGGTCCGCCGGGCCCGGTCGGCGAAGGACACGCCCAGGATGTCGAACTCCTCCTCCAGCCAGCCGATGCCCACGCCCAGGAGAACCCGCCCGCCCGACAGGAGGTCGAGGGTGGCGACCTCCTTGGCCAGGACGACGGGGTTGCGCTGGGGCAGGATCAGGACGCCGGTGCCCAGCTCGAGCGTGGTGGTGTGCGCCGCGACCCAGGTGAGCCAGACCAGCGGGTCGGGGATGTCGAAGTCGGAGCCGCCGGGCATCTTGCCGTCGCTCGAGTACGGGTAGGTCGAGGCGTACTCCCTGGGCACGACGACGTGCTCGACGGTCCACACCGACTCGAAGCCGGACTGCTCCGCTGCCTGGGCGATGGCCGTGGCCCCCGCGGGCGTCACGAACGGACCGGTGTTGGCGAAGGCGATGCCGAACTTCATGGCCGGAAGCTAGCGCGGAGTTGACCGCGGGTCGGGAGTCGGCTCGCCGTGACCGCGGGCTGCCGGTCGCGTTCGCTCTCGCCAACCTCAAGACCGACGAACGCGGGGTCGCCAGCCACTGGCGGGTCTGCGGCGGCGGGCGCTGCTGCCGGTGGCGGCCGCCGGGTTCCTGGCCGAGCCCGCCATGGCGGGCGAGCGGCTGGTCGGGTAGCCGGGCCCCCGAGCTCACCGCGTGCGGTGGTGCATGTGGACCACGCCGTTGCCGAACCGCCGCTGGTCGAGCAGCTCGAGGTCCAGCCGGACGTCCCGGGGCAGCCCCGGCTTGCCGCCGCCCACGACGACCGGGAACACGAACAGGTGGACCTCGTCCACCAGCCCGGCCCGGAACGCGTGCTGCGCCAGGCCGGGCCCGCTGACGCTGATCTCCCGGTCGGCGGCCTCCTTCATGCGGCGGACGGCCTCGGGGTCGAAATCGCGCTCGAGCCGGGTGCGGGGCGTCGACACGGCGTCGAGCGTGCGGGAGTACACGACCTTGTCCAGGGCCCGCCACACCTCGGCGTAGTCCGCCTCGGCGGCCGGCAGCCCGGGCTCGTCGCCGACCGTCTGCCAGACGGCCATCGTCTCGTACATGCGCCGGCCGTAGAGGTGGGTGCCGATCGGGCCGCTCGAGGTCGTTGACGAACGTGTGCACCTCGGCGTCGGGCGCCGCCCAGTCGAAGCGGCCCTTCTCGTCCTCGATGTAGCCGTCGAGGGACGTGATCGCCGTGTAGGTGAGCTTGGCCATGATGCCTCCGGGTCAGGGGTTGCGACGCGTGTTGTGACGGCGGTGAGGTGGGAAAGTGTTCACCCCTCTTCGGCCGGGTCGGCCGGCAGCGTCTCGGGCAGTCCGAACGCCGGGAACAGCGCCGTCTCGTGGAAGGCGACCATGTCGGCGATGCGCCCGTCCTCGATCCGCAGGACCCCGATGGCGAACGCCCGGTGGACGGGGGCCCGGTCGCCAGGCGCCCGCAGGTAGGCGGCCACGGCCGGCTGGCCGTTGGCCCGGGTGGCCAGCATCCGGAACCGCCCGACGTGGTCGGGGGAGCGGGGGTCCCAGCTCTCGGTCAGCGCCGCCATCACGGCCGGCCGGCCGGCGAGCCACAGCGTCCACGGCGGCATGGCGGCCCGGACGTCCTCGGCGAGCAGGTCGGCGACGGCGGCCAGGTCGGCCCGCTCGACCGCCGCCATGTACCGGCGTACCACGGCCCGCTCCTCGGCGGTCGACTCGGTCGCCGGCGCCCAGTCCGCCCGGCGCTCGGGCAGCCGCTGCCGCAGCGTGGACCGGGCCCGGTGCAGGGCGCTGGTCACCGCTGCCTCGGTGAGACCCAGGTGCTCGGCGGTCTGCCGAGCCGGCCAGCCGAGCACGTCCCGCAGGACGAGGACCGCCCGCCGGCGGGGCGGCAGGTGCTGGAGGGCGGCGATGAACGCCAGCTCGATCGTCTCGCGGGTGACGGCCACGGCGTCCGGCTCCTCCTCCCGGTCGGCAGCGGGCTCCCACAGGCGGTCGGGGAGCGGCTGCAGCCAGGGGACGTCGGTCCGGACGATCATTCCGGCGGAGGCGGCCCCGGTCCCGGTGGTCGCCGGCTCGAGGTCCTGCGGCAGCACCCGCCGGGCCCGCCCGTCGAGCGCGTCCAGGCAGGCGTTGGTGGCGATGCGGTAGAGCCAGGCGCCGCAGCGTGGACCGGCCCTCGAAGCCGCCGATGTGCCGCCACGCCCGCAGGAACGTCTCCTGGACCAGGTCCTCGGCCTCGTCGACAGAGCCGACCATGCGATAGCAGTGGACGCGCAGCTCGCGGCGGTGGCGTTCGACGAGCCGGGTGAACGCCGCCTCGTCGCCCGCCCGGGCAGCGGCGACGACGGGGTCGTCCCGGTCGCTGGAGTGTGCATCCACGCCGCGCACGCTACGGCGCGGAAGGGCTCGTCACCCCGTGTCGAAGCGCCACCGGCCCGCTTGCTCGAAGCCGTCGCGGCCGGCCCACCCGCCGGAGCGCCAGGCCATCACCGTCGTCGGTGACACGGTCGTGAGCGGTCCGTACTCGGCGACGTCGTAGTCCCAGTCGTACTTGGTGTTGTACGCCTCGAGGACGGGACCTGCCGTCTGGTCCGCCGGCACAGACGCCAGGCCCTCCACGACCACGACGTCTGTGCCGCTGTCGAGGTGCACGGTGACGGTGGGGTTGGCGGCGAGCTGGCGGGTGACGACCTGGCTGCCGACGCTGAGCTGCAGGGCATCGTCGACCCACACACCCCACACCGGGCGCGGGTGGGGGTGGCCGTCGCCCACGGGCACGACCCAGTACGTGCCCGCGGACAGGAGCTGCTCGCGCACCCAGCCCCACGACGGCGGGCCGACGGCCGTGACCGCGCCGTACATCCGCAGCCGTTGCCGCGCGGGTTCCACGGACCGAGGATATGCAGCCCCCCGGGTGCGACGCCGGGTCAGGTGCGGCGGCGGATCAGGTGCGGATGGCGACCGGGCGGCTGACCTCGGCGAAGAAGTCGTTGCCCTTGTCGTCGACCACGACGAACGCGGGGAAGTCCTCGACCTCGATGCGCCAGACGGCCTCCATGCCCAGCTCGGGGTACTCGAGCACCTCGACCTTGCGGATGCAGTCCTGCGCCAGGCGGGCGGCCGGCCCGCCGATGGAGCCCAGGTAGAAGCCCCCGTGGCTCTTGCAGGCGTCGGTCACCCGGCGGCTGCGGTTGCCCTTGGCCAGCATGACCATGCCGCCGCCGGCGGCCTGGAACTCGTCGACGTAGGCGTCCATGCGTCCGGCCGTCGTCGGCCCGAACGACCCCGACACCATGCCCGCAGGCGTCTTGGCCGGCCCGGCGTAGTAGACGCAGTGGTCGCGCAGGTACTGGGGCATCCCGTCGCCCGCGTCGAGCCGCTCCTTGATCTTGGCGTGGGCGATGTCGCGGGCCACGACCATGGGCCCCGACAACGACAGCCGGGTCTTCACCGGGTGGCGGCCCAGCTCGGCGCGGATCTCGTCCATGGGGCGGGACAGGTCGATGCGCACGACGTCGGTGCCGAGGGCGGCGTCGTCGACTTCGGGCAGGAACCGGGCCGGGTCGTGCTCGAGCTGCTCGAGGTAGGCGCCGTCGTGCGTGATCTTGGCCAGGGCCTGGCGGTCGGCGGAGCACGACACGGCGATGGCCACCGGGCACGAGGCGCCGTGGCGGGGCAGGCGTATCACCCGCACGTCATGGCAGAAGTACTTGCCGCCGAACTGGGCGCCGATGCCGAACTGCTGCACCTGGGCCAGGATCTCGGCCTCGAGCTCGACGTCGCGGAAGCCGTGGCCCAGCTCGCTACCGGTCGTGGGCAGCGAGTCGAGGTAGCGGGTCGACGCCATCTTCGCCGTCTCGACCGCCATCTCGGCCGACGTGCCGCCGACGACCACCGCCAAGTGGTAGGGCGGGCAGGCGGCGGTGCCCAGGGCCCGCACCTTCTCGTCGAGGAAGGCGGCCAGGCTCGGCGGGTTGAGCAGGGCCCTGGTCTCCTGGAACAGGTAGCTCTTGTTGGCCGAGCCCCCGCCCTTGGCCATGAACATCAGCTTGTAGGCGTCGCCGTCGACGGCCGAGACCTTGATCTCGGCGGGCAGGTTCGACCTGGTGTTCACCTCGTCCCACATGGTGAGCGGCGCCATCTGGCTGTAGCGCAGGTTGTCGCGCTCGTAGGTGTCGAACACGCCCCGGGCGATCGCCTGCTCGTCGCCGCCCCCGGTGAAGACGAACTGGCCCTTCTTGCCCTTGACGATCGCCGTGCCGGTGTCCTGGCACATGGGCAGCACCCCTCCGGCGGAGATGCACGCGTTCTTCAGCAGGTCGAGCGCGACGAAGCGGTCGTTGGCCGACGCGTCGGGGTCCTCGAGGATGGCGCGGAGCTGGCCGAGGTGACCCGGGCGCAGGTAGTGGGCGATCTCGTGCATCGCCAGCGCCGTGAGCCTGGTGAGGACCTCGGGCTCCACCGTGAGGAACCGGTGGCCGCCGGCTGTGAAGCTGCCGATGCCGTCGGACGACACGAGTCTGTAGGTCGTCTCGTCGGGGCCGAGGGGCAGCAGCTCGGTGAACGCGAACTCCGTCATCGTGAGGGAAACGTAGGCGGGGCGTGAGGTTCGGGTCACGTTCGGCACCGTGTGGGTACCGTCGGGTACGTGACTGCCGACCTCAGTGATGACGAGTTCCGCATCGAGCACGACACGATGGGCGAGGTCCTGGTGCCCGTCGCCGCCCTCTGGGCGGCGCAGACCCAGCGGGCGGTCGAGAACTTCCCCGTCTCGGGGGCGCGCCTCGAACGCTCGCTGATCGCGGCGCTCGCCCGCATCAAGGGCGCCGCCGCGCTGGCCAACGGCGAGCTGGGCGTGATCGGGACCGACGTCGCCCAGGCCATCGCGGCGGCCGCCGCCGAGGTGGTGGCCGGCCAGCACGACGACCACTTCCCGATCGACGTCTTCCAGACCGGATCCGGGACGAGCTCGAACATGAACGCCAACGAGGTGATCGCCCACCTGGCGACCGAGCGGCTCGGCCGCCCCGTGCACCCCAACGACGAGGTCAACGCGTCGCAGTCGTCGAACGACGTCTTCCCGTCGGCCATCCACGTCGCCGCGGCCGAGCAGGTCTCGGGCGCCCTGCTGCCGGCGCTCGAGTACCTGGTCGCCGCGCTGGTCTCCAAGGCGCGGGAGTTCGCAACGGTCGTGAAGTCGGGCCGCACCCACCTGATGGACGCCACCCCGGTGACACTCGGTCAGGAGTTCGGCGGCTACGCCGCCCAGGTCACCAACGCGTCCGAGGCCATCCGCACCACCCTCTCGGCCGTCGGCGAGCTCCCGCTCGGCGGCACCGCCGTGGGCACCGGCCTCAACTGCCCGCCCGGCTTCGCGTCCGCGGTGATCACCCGCCTGGCGCACGACCTGGAGCTGCCGCTCACCGAGGCCCCCGACCACTTCGCCGCCCACGGTGCGCGGGACGCGCTCGTGAGCCTGTCCGGCGGGCTGCGCACTCTGGCCGTGGCGCTGGTCAAGATCGGCAACGACATCCGCTGGATGGCCAGCGGGCCCCGCACCGGCCTGGCCGAGATCCGCCTGCCCGACCTGCAGCCGGGCTCGTCGATCATGCCGGGCAAGGTCAACCCGGTGCTGGTCGAGGCCATGACGCAGGTGTCGGCCCAGGTCATCGGCAATGACGCCACGGTGGCCTTCGCCGGTTCGCAGGGCAACTTCGAGCTCAACGTCTACCTGCCGGTCATCGCCCGCAACGTGCTCGAGTCGATCCGCCTGCTGGCCAACGTGACCCGGCTGTTCGCCGACCGGTGCGTCGCCGGCATCGAGGCCGACGTCGACCGGTGCCGCGCCTACGCCGAGTCGAGCCCGTCGCTCGGCACCTCGCTGACTCCGTACATCGGCTACGAGGTGGCGGCCGAGATCGCCAAGGAGAGCATCACGACCGGCCGCAGCGTGCGCGACATCGTCCTCGACCGCGGCCTGCTCTCCGAGGCCGAGCTCGACCGGGCGCTCGACGTCCTGGGCATGACCGAGGGCGGCCTCCGCAAGTAGCCGCCACCTGGCGGACCGGGCGGCAAGCCCGCCCGAAGGCACCGGTAGTCGGCCTGATCACCCCCTGTGACAACAACATGGGGACACGCCCCCGGGCTAGCCGTCGGCGGCGCCCGGCGCCGCGAGACCGAGCGGCGCCCCGGGCGCGATCTCTGAGCGTGTCGGGCAAATCGAGCACGCCGTAGCGCGGTGATCGGTCGGGCCGCCGCCCGCACCCCGGGGAGCAAGGTGGGGCTTGTCAGGCGCTGCCGTTGGCAGACTCGGCTCACCTACGATGGTCCGGTGAACGCTGACGAGCTGGGGTCTCACGCCGATATCCCTGGCAGCGGGCTGCACCCCCCGCCGTCGCCGGGTTCCTACGGCGTGCCGGGCCTCGGAACGGCCGGTCCTCCGCCGTCGCCTGGGCCGTTGCCGCACCGCCCGATGGCCGCGGGCTGGTACCAAGATCCGGCAGGACGCTTCGCCTCCCGCTACTTCGATGGGGTGGCCTGGTCGAGCTGGGTGACCGACTCCTTCGGGCGCGCCGGTCAGGACCCGTCCCCCGTTGGCGGGGGCGCACCGGGGCCGCCGGCGCCCGTTCCGTCCTGGGGCCCTCAGCCGATTGCCGCGCCGCCGGCCGCGGTGACCGCACCGGGCCCGGTGGCGTCGTGGGTGCCGGTGGTTCTCGGGGTCGGGGTGCTGCTGTTGCTCGCAGGTCTGGTGGCACTGCCGTGGATCGATGGCGACCATGGCGGCTTCGGCGACGTGCGCCAGGCCCTGATCGACGCCGACGAGGCGGACGCCGAGGTCGACGGGGGACTGCTGTTCTACTTCGCATGGGGAATGTGGGCCATCGTGATCGTGTCGACGATCACCGCCCTGGGCGCCGCCTTCGGCAGGCGGAAGATGTCGCGAGTCGCCCGGATCGCCTTCGTGGCCACGACGTCGCTGATCCCGGCCGCGGTGTTCTTCCTCGCCACCGCGGTGGCCACGACATCCGTCACGCAGGACGGGCAAGCCGACGGCGGCACCGGCGCAGGGACCGAGATCGTCGTGGCCGCGGTGGTCGCCCTGTTCCTGGCCGGCCTGGCGATGGGCCTGTCCTACGTCCCGGCCCACATCGCGACGGCGCTGCTGGCGGGGATCGGCGTCCTGCTGCACGTGCACGCCATGACCGAGCTGTCCGACGGCGGTGCCGACCTGGGGCTCGGCGCGGTCGTGAGCTGGGTCGGCTACGTCGCGTTATCGATCGCCGCGATCGCCGGACGTCGGCAACGTTGGCGAACCTGACGGCTGGGTGGCGCTCCGGCTGACATTGTCCCCCGACGCCGACAGCCGGGTGAGGGGTCAGCCGGGTCCTGCCTCGGCTGATGCGACGAGGTCCACCTTCCAGGTTCCGTCCACATGTCTGAGCACGACCTCGAAGTCCGAGGTCTCACCTTCGCTCGTGATCGTCACGGCAACGACCGCTCGATCGTCGCTCACCGAGCGAACGGAGACCAGGTGACGACCCCCGATGTAGTGAACGTGTGGATCGGCCTCGACGTGGGCAAGCACGAGCACTTCGCTGACGTCCTCGACGACGGCGGCGAGCCGCTGTTCGCCCGCTCGATCGGCAACGACCAGGCTGATCTCGAAGTTCTGCTGGACCAGGCGGCCGGGAAGGGCACGCCCGGTCTGGTCATCGACCAGCCGAGCTCGATCGCCCAGCTGGCAATCGCCGTCGCGGCCCGCCGCGGGGTCCCGGTCGCGTACGTGCCCGGGCTGGTGATGCGCCGCGCCGCGGCGCTGCGGGCGCTCCACCCTTGACCCCGGCTCCGCCCCGGCGCGCCCCGCAACGGCTCAGCACCCCTCTTGCCCCCGATCGCGCCCACACGTAAGGCAATGGTGGTCGGCCCCGACGACCATTGCCTCGATAGTCCTGCGGCGATCCCGATTGCCTCGGGGACGTTGCCGGGTCGGACGCTGGAGGTCCCCGAACGAGCGGTCAGGCGCCGAGGGCGGGGGAGCCCGCGTACGGCTGGGGGTCGCCCGGGGCGGGCATGTTGGGCCGCGACCAGCTCATGGCCTTGCCCAGCTCGGAGGCCACGTCCTTCCACTCGGGCGGGTCCCAGCCCTCGGCGATCGCCGCGACCGTGCGGTCCTGGCGCAGGTGGACGAAGGCGGGCAGCTCGTTGAGCCCCAGCGCCTTGACCAGGTCGCGGTCGGGGTCGGCGAACGTGAGGATCTTCTGCGCCCACGGGCCCAGGAACTCGCGGGCGTCGTCGGCATCGGCCGTGACCACGAAGGCGATGCGGCAGTCGGCACCCCGGAAGTTGTCGAGGATGCGCCCCGCCGTCTCGAGCAGCCACGCGCTCTCGTACGTGTACGGGTCGAGGATGACCGCCGCCAGGTGGAAGGTGGTCAGCCAGCCGTCGAGCGTGCGCGCCTCGCCCTCGAGGGGCGCGAGCAGCAGGTCACCAGGGGGGTCGGTAGCCACGGCGGAGAAAGTAGTGGATGGTGTTCGCGCAGAGCAGAATCCATCCGACCGCAGGACACGCTGGCGCACCGACCGGGTGACTGGTGGTACCCCACTAGGTTCCGGTGCGTGATCGACAACACCGGATTCAAGATCTTCCTGTTCCTGCACATCGTGACGGTCGTCGTCGCGTTCGCGCCGGCCGTCATCGCCGTGCTCCCGGGCGGGCGCGAGGGGCTGGTGGGGGTTCTCGACCGGGCGGGTCGCCAGGTGTACGCGCCGGCGCTGATCCTGGCCGGACTGTTCGGCATCCTGTGCATCATCACGAGCGAGGTGGCAGGCACCAGGGTGTTCGAGTTCAGCGACACGTGGATCTCGCTGGCCTTCGTGGTGTGGATCGCCATGAACGGCGTCTTCCACGCCCTTGTGCTCGCCGGCCAGAAGGACGGAGACGAGTCCAAGGTCAACAGCGGCCAGCAGATCATGACGGTGTTGCTGCTGGCGATGCTGTACCTGATGATCTGGAAGCCTGGCGCCTGATATGACGGCCGCACCCGCCCGATAGCGTCGGGCGGGTGCACCCGATCGAGCGGCTGCGTGCCGTCGCCCGGGCCCGCGAGGTCGACCAGGCGCTGCTGGCTCGCGAGGCCGCGGCGGTGCTCGGGTCGTTCGCGGGCGACCTGCCCGGGCTGGTCACCTCGTGTCGGCGCCTCATCGACCGGCACCCCACCGCTGGCGTCCTGTGGTGGGCGTGCGCCCGCCTGCTGGCCGCCGGCGACGTGCGAGCCGAGGCCCGTTCCATCGGTGACGACCTGGCCGACGAGCCGGCGACGACGATGCTCAGCCTCGACCTACCCGACGGCGCGGTCGTCGCCGTCGTCCCCGACGTGGCCGGCGGGTCGGAGCTGTCCTACGAACTGAACAGCTGGCGCGACGACATCGTGGTGGCGCACCGCCCGGGCGCACTGCACGCAGCGCGAGACGAGCCCCGCGTGCTGCTGGTCGAGGCCGGCGCCGCCGGTCCCGACCGGTTCGTCGCACCCGAGGGGACGACCGACGAGATCGCGGCGGCCCGCGAGGCCGGGGTCCCGGTCTGGCTGGTGGTCGACGTCGGCCGTCGTCTCCCGCCCGCGTTGTTCGACGCGCTGATCGCGCGCGCCGAGGGCGCCCGGTCGCCCGCAACCGGCGCCACCGGTGCGACGGATACGACAGGCGCGGTCCGTGCGGTCGAGGTCGTCGCCATCGGCGTGGCCGAACGGGTGGTCGAGCCGCGTCGCATCGACTGCCCCGTCCCACCGGAGCTGCTGCGCTCGCCCGGGGGCTGGTAGCCGCCCTGGGCGGGATAGCGTCGGCGGGCATGGGTGAGATCGTCGACTTCCCGAGCAACGGTGGGACGGCCCAGGGGTATTTGTCGGTGGCGCCGGACCTGTTCCACGGCGAGACCACCACCGAGCCGACGAGGCCGGCAAGCTCATGAGGGCGCTCAACGTCGACCAGGCGGCCAGGGACATGGGCGGCGCGGTCGACAAGGTGGCCCGGGTGGCGGGCAGCGATCGGGCGGGCGTCACGTGTTGGGCCGAGTTGCCGCGGGTCCGCCGGGTCGGGCCCGCCCGGTCCCCAGGCGTGCGGCGTCTCTGCATGGCCGCAACGGCACTGAGGGACGCCAGTTCGCCGGATCCGGCCGGCAGCGCCCCGAACCGTGGACCTCTGGCGTCCGGGGCTGGCCACAGCGGCACTGAGCGACGCCAGAACGGAGCGGTCCCGGTCCCGGTCCGGCGCGCGGGCACGCGCAGCGCCGCGGAACGGGCGAGCGGGGACGCGCCCTGACGTGAGCGACATCGTCGAGCGGTACATCGAACTGGGGCTGCGGCTGGGGCGGCACGTCGACGGGTTCGTCGACGCCTACTACGGGCCGCCCGACCTCGCGGCGCGGGTCGAGGCCGAGCCGGTGCGCCCCCCGGCCGAGCTGGCGGCCGACGCCGGGCGGCTGGTGGCCGACCTCGACGCCGGCGACGGCGCCGGCACCGGCGAGCACGACATCGACGCCGGGCGACGGCGGTGGATCCGGGCCCAGGCGCTGGGCCTGCGCACCAGCGCCCGCAAGCTGGCGGGCGAGACCATCGCCTACCTCGACGAGGTCGAGCAGTGCTACGGCGCCCGCCCCGAGCCGGTGCCCGAGGACGAGTTCGCCGCCGCCCACCGGCAGCTCGACGCCGTGCTGCCCGGCGAGGGCCCGCTGCGCGAGCGCTACATCGGCTGGCGCGAGGCTCATGCCGTGCCGTCCGAGACGCTCGAGCCGGCGATCCGCTCGCTGGCCGACGACCTGCGTGAGCGCACGCAGAGCCTGTTCGGCCTGCCCGAGGGCGAGCACGTCGAGTGGATCTTCGAGACCGACAAGCCGTGGTCGGGCTTCAACTACTACGAGGGCGGGCTGCGCAGCAGGGTGGCGATCAACGTCGACCTGCCGGTGCTGTCGCTGTCGCTGGGCCACCTGGTCGCTCACGAGGCCTACCCCGGCCACCACACCGAGCACACCCGCAAGGAGGTGGGGCTCGTCCGCCAACGCCGCTGGCAGGAGGAGACGATCTTCCTGGTCGGCACGCCCCAGTGCACGCTGGCCGAGGGGCTTGCCGATCTGGGCGCCGAGGTGACGTTCGGCCGCCGGCCCGAGCCGATCGTCGCCGAGCACCTGGCCCCGCTGGGCGTCCGCTACGACGCCGAGGTGGCGGCGGCCGTCGCCGAGGCGGGCGAGGCGCTGTCGTGGGTGCGGTCCAACGCCGCCGTCCGCCTGCACGACGCGGGCGCGCCGGTCGACGACGTGGTCGCCTACCTGGAACGGTGGGCGCTGCTGCCCCGCAACCGGGCCACCAAGGCGGTGGCGTTCCTCACGGACGAGACCTGGCGGGCGTACAGCCACTGCTACACCGAGGGCCTGCGCCTGTGCCGCGGTTATGTCGACGGCGACCCGGCGCGGTTCGAGCGGCTGATCACGGAACAGGTCCTGCCGGCGGATCTGATGCCGGCGTAGCGACGGAGCCTGCTGGCACCTCGTCGCCGCTCTGGTCACGGGTCGGCTGGCCGTCGGCACTCGGCACCGCCGCGGCCTCGGAGGTGCGCAGGTGCGGGAGCGAGCCCGGGTGGTTGGCGGCCAGCCAGCCGATCAGAGCCTCCCGCACCTCGCAGCGCAGGTCCCAGGCGGTCGGGCCGTCGGAGGCCGAGACCAGGGCCCGCACCATCATCGCCCTGTCGGAGCTGTCGATGACCTGGAGCACGAGGACCCGACCATCCCAGAGCTGCGAGGCGGCCACGATCGCGGCGAGCTCGGTGCGCATCGCGTCGACCGGCGCCGAGTAGTCGACCCAGAGCTCGACCGTGCCGGTCACGTCCGCGTGGGTCCGGGTCCAGTTCTGGAACGGCTGCTCGACGAACCAGGACGTGGGCAGGACGAGGCGCCGCTCGTCCCACAGGCGCACGACCACGTAGGTGAGGGTGATCTCCTCGATGTTGCCCCATTCGTCCTGGATGACGACCACGTCGTCGAGCCGGATCGGCTCCGCGAACGCGATCTGCACGCCGGCGATGACGTTGCCGATGGTCGATCGCCCCGCGACGGCTGCGATCGCACCGATGAGGCCCGACGCCGCCAGCAGGGTGGTGCCCAGCTCTCGGCCGATGTCGAACTGCCCGAGCGCCACCACGACGGCGACCAGGATGATCATCAGGTTTCCGACGCGCCGCAGGATCTGGGCCTTGGTCCGTCTCGCCCGCGCTCGGCGGTTGTCGCGTGGCGTCACGTCGAAGCGGCCGACGAGGACGGGTTCGATCACGGACAGGGCGCGGATCGCGAGCCATGCGAGCATCGCGATCAATGCGACGGTCGCGGCGCGGCGGAGGTCGTCGGCGGTGGCCTCGGCGAGCGGTGCGTGGTCCAGGCGAACCACGACCACCGTGGCCGCCACCGCGCTGCGTACCGGCCAGCGCACCCTGATCATCAGCTCGACGAGGGCGGGGTGGTTGCGCAGGAGCGCACGAACACCGCGAGCGATCACGGCGACGGCGAGCGTGGTGGCGACGGCGATCAGGACCGTGCCGAGGAGCCAGCGGGCGAGGTCCGCGGACATCAGCGTTGCCTCCGAGCCTGGGGGCCGGCGAGAGGTCGACTTCAGGGTAGGGCTTCCTCTGCCGTGCGGAACGGCTGCCCGCGGCGTTGGGCCGGTGGGCGCGCCGCTTCGTAGGGTGGGGAGATGCGCTCTCCGAAGGACTTCTTCCGCCCCTTGGCCGTGGGTGCGCCCGACCCCGTGCGGGAGATCCCGTTCCCGCCGTCGCGGATGATCCACTTCTTCCCGGCGGCCAACCAGAAGATGGTGGGCAAGGCCGCGGACATGGCGGCCAAGGTCGACATCCTGCTGGCCAACCTCGAGGACGGCGTGCCCGCCACCGACAAGGAGGCGGCCCGCGCCGGCCTGGTGGACGTGGGCCGGGCCTGGGACCCGACGGCCGGCACCCAGCTGTGGACGCGGGTGAACAGCCTCGATTCGCCGTGGGCGCTCGACGACCTCACCGCCGCGGTCACCGAGATCGGCGACAAGCTCGACGTCATCATGATCCCCAAGGTCGAGGGGGCCGAGGACATCCACTACGTCGACCGCCTGCTCGCCCAGCTCGAGGCCAAGGCCGGCCTCGACCGACCGCTGCTGGTGCACGCCATCCTCGAGACGGCCCGCGGCGTGGCCAACGTCGAGGAGATCTGCGCCGCCAGCCCCCGCATGCAGGGCCTGTCGCTGGGCCCGGCCGACCTGGCCGCCAACCGCCGCATGAAGACCACCCGCGTCGGCGGCGGCCACCCCGGCTACCTGGTGCGCCAGGACCCGCCCGACGGCGACATCGAGGCCGACCGGCGCATCTACCAGCAGGACCTGTGGCACTACACGATCGCCCGCATGGTCGACGCCTGCGCCGCCAACGGCATCCTGCCCTTCTACGGCCCGTTCGGCGACATCAAGGACACCGTCGCCTGCGAGGACCAGTTCCGCAACGCCTTCCTGCTCGGCTGCGTCGGGGCCTGGAGCCTGCACCCGGTGCAGATCGACATCGCCCGCCGTGTGTTCTCGCCCGTCGCCGGCCGACGTGGCCCACGCCCGCCGGGTGATCGAGGCGATGGGCGACGGCACGGGCGCCGTCATGCTCGACGGCAAGATGGAGGACGACGCCTCGGTCAAGCAGTGCCAGGTCATGGTCGACCTGGCCGAGGCGCTGGCCGCCAAGGACCCCGAGCTGGCCAAGGCCTACGCGGCGGAGGCCGGCGATGTCTGACGCGCTCGCGGCCCCGCCGCTCCGTCCTCTACATGCCGGGCGCCAACGAGCGGGCGCTCGAGAAGGCCAAGGCCCTGCCCGCCGACGCTCTGATCCTCGACCTCGAGGACGCCGTCGCCCCCGACGCCAAGGCCGAGGCCCGCGACCGGGTGTGCGCGGCCGCGGCCTCCGACCGCTACGGCGCCCGTGAGGTGACGATCCGGGTCAACGGCCTCGACACGCCGTGGCACGACGACGACCTCGCGCGCCGCCGCCGCCGCCGGCCCGGCCGCCGTCGTGGTGCCGAAGGTCGACTCCGCCGACGACGGTGCACGCCATCGACAAGGCGCTCGAGGCCGGCGGCGCGCCCGACCACACGGCCATCTGGGCGATGATCGAGACGCCCGTCGCCATGCTCCACGCGGAAGAGATCGCGCCGGCGTCCGACCGCCTGACCGTGCTGGTCATGGGCACCAACGACCTGGCCAAGGAGCTGCAGGCCGAGCACGTTCCCGGGCGGCAGCCGCTGCTCACGGGGCTCGGCCTCTGCGCTGCTGGCCGCCCGCGCCACCGGCAAGGTGATCCTCGACGGCGTCTACAACGACATCAAGGACGCCGAGGGGTTCGAGGCCGAGTGCGTGCAGGGCCGCCAGATGGGCTTCGACGGCAAGACGCTCATCCACCCCAGCCAGCTCGAGCCGTGCAACCGCGTGTTCGCGCCCACGGCCGACGAGGTCGACCGGGCTCGGCGCATCATCGACGCGTTCGAGGAGGCCGAGGCCGAGGGCAAGGGCGTGGTGACCGTCGACGGCCGCATGATCGAGAACCTGCACGTCGAGCAGGCCCGGCGCACGTTGGCCGTCACCGCCGCCATCGACGGCCTCGGCACCGGCTGACGGCCAGGTTTTCGGCAGATCGCCGACCCCGGGACTTCACCGGCGGGAAACGGCGGGATGACCACCGGTCCGTAACGTCTGTTTCGTGGCGGGCACCCACGAACGCGCGAAGGTTCCGGCGCGCGACCGGCGATCTCTTCTCGACAGGGCCACGCTGGCGGCGTCAGCGGTGCTGGTCGGCGCGGCCGTCCTCCCCTTGCTCCCTGCTCCGCAGGTGTCGGCCCTGCCACCGGCCGAGTTCGAGAAGACCGAGGTGGTCGACGGGCTCGAAGATCCCACCGCCTTCCGGTTCGCGCCGAACGGCGACATCTACATCGCCGAGCAGGCGGGGGCGATCAGGATCCTGCGGGGCTCGCAGCTCATCACCATCGGGTCGGTGGCCACCATCAACGACCACGAGAAGGGGCTGCTCGGCATCGAGCTGGACAAGAACTTCGCCACCAACCGCTACCTCTACGCCTCGTACACGCACGCCGACGGCTTCGCCACCCTGTCGCGCTTCACGGTCACGAACGACACGCTGAACATGGCGACCGAGACGGTGTTCTACAAGTCCGACCAGGTGGCGAGCATCTACCACAACGCCAACGACATCCACCACGGGCCCGACAACAAGATCTGGTGGTCGATCGGCGACAACCTGGTGACCGGCAACTCGCAGTCGCTCCAGTCGATCCACGGGAAGATCGCCCGGTTCGACCTCGACGGCTCGTCCGCCAACGACAACCCGTGGCACGGCGACGGCGACAAGGTCGACGAGACCTACGCCCTCGGGCTGCGCAACCCGTTCCGGTTCACGTTCCTGCCCAATGGCAAGGCCCTGGTGGGCGACGTGGGCGGCGCCGCCTGGGAGGAGTTCAACGTGGTCGCCCCCGGCGCCAACTACGGCTGGCCCCAGGTCGAGGGCGACTGTGGGAGCTGCGGCTTCGCCAACCCCGTGTTCGCCTACCCGCACGACGGGCTCAACTCGGCCGTCAGCGCCCTGGCCGTCTACGACGGCGACACCTTCCCTGCGCAGTACGACGGCGTCGTCTTCTACGGCGACTACGCCCGCCAGTCGATCCGCTACCTCACCTTCGACGCCAACTACGACTCGGTTCTGTCCGACCACACGTTCGACGACGACGCCGGCACGGTCGTCGACATGCACGTCGGGCCCGACGGCAGCCTCTACTACCTGTCGATCTTCCAGGGCACGCTGTTCAAGGTCGCGCCCGCCGGCGGCAACCGGGCCCCGGTCGCCCAGGCCGCCGCCGATCCGATCGCCGGCCTGGCGCCCCTGACCGTCGGCTTCTCGTCGGCGGGGTCGCTCGACCCGGACGGCACGCCCCTGTCCTACGCGTGGGACTTCGGCGACGGGGCCACCTCGACCCAGGCGAACCCGAGCCACACCTACTCGGCCAACGGCACCTACACCGCGACGCTGGCCGTGAGCGACGGCGAGAAGACCCACGCTGCCACCGTGCCCATCACCGTGGGGAACCGCCTGCCCACGGCCACCATCGAGACGCCCGTGGTCGGGACCGACTACGACGCCGGCGACACGATCTCCTACAGCGCCAGCGCCACCGACCCCGAGGACGGAGCACTGCCCCCCAGCGCGTTCTCGTGGAAGGTGAGCTTCCACCACGCCGAGCACGTCCACCCGTACATCCCCTCGACCCCCGGCAGCTCGAGCGGCTCGTTCACGATCGGCCGCGACGCGTCCAACGAGCACAACACCTGGTACCGCATCGAGCTCACGGTCACCGACTCGGGCGGCCTGACCACGACGACCTTCCGCGACGTGTTCCCCAACCTGGTGAACCTGACCGTGCAGTCGAACACGCCGAACGGCGCGTTCACGATCAACGGGAACCTCTACAGGGCGCCGTACGTCCATCAGGAGGTGGTGGGCGTCGACCACGGCGTGGGCGTGACGTCGCCGCAGACCATCGGCGGCGCCACCTACCGCTTCCGCGGCTGGTCGGACGGCGGCGCCCAGACCCACACCTACCGGGTGCCACCGACCGACAGCGTCCTCACGGCCGAGCTGTTCCAGGCACTGCCCGTGCCCTCGCCGTGGCAGACCACCGACATCGGCAACCCCGCGCTCGTCGGGAAGGCCGACTACGACGCCGAAAACCAGGCGTTCGTCGTCGAGGGCGGCGGCAAGGACATCTTCGGCACCACCGACCAGTTCCGCTACGTGTACCGGCCGCTCGTCGGCGACGGCGAGATCGTCACGCGGATCACCTCGCAGACGCCGGCCAACCCGTGGACCAAGTCGGGGATCATGATCAAGCAGTCGGCGACGGCCGGGGCCACCTACGCCATGGTGTCGGTGACGCCGGCCAACGGCATCGTCATGCAGTACAACTTCACGGGCAACGCCGGCCCGAGGCCCGCGTACACGTTCCCCGTGTGGCTCAAGCTCAAGCGGGTCGGCAACGTCTTCACCAGCTACTACTCGTCCGACGGCACCGCCTGGACCCAGCTCGGGCAGGCCACCGTGCCCATGGCGTCCAGCGCCACGGCGGGCATGTTCGTCTCGTCGCACACCGACTCGGCGCTCTCGACCACCGTGTTCGACAACGTCTCGGTCACCGGGGGAGGCACGCCCGTCAACTCGCCGCCGACGGCGGTCGGCCAGAGCCTCACGACGCCCAAGGACACGCCGGTCCCGGTGACCCTGGCCGCCGCCGACCCCGACGGCGACCCGCTGACCTATGCCGTCGCCTCGCCCCCCGCGCACGGGACCCTGTCGGGCACCGCCCCGAACCTGACCTACACGCCCGCTGCGGGCTACACCGGCGCCGACTCGTTCACCTTCACTGCCAGCGACGGCCAGGCGACCAGCGCCCCCGCCACCGTCGCGCTGGCGGTGACCGCCACGAGCGGCCCGCTCCCGTCGCCGTGGGGGAACACGGACGTCGGCGCACCCGCGCTGGCCGGCAGCGCGGGCTACGACGCCGCGTCCCAGACATACACCGTCACCGGGGCGGGGGCCGACATCTGGACCACGAACGACCAGTTCCACTACGCGTACCAGCCGCTCAGCGGCGACGGCGAGATCGTCGCCCGGGTGACGTCACAGACCAACACGCACCCCTCGGCCAAGGCCGGGATCATCATCAAGGCCTCGACGGCTGCGTTCGCGCCGTACGCCCTGATCGGCATCACGCCCGAGAACGGCTACAAGTCCCAGTGGAGCTTCAACCCCCAGTCGTCGTCGGGCGGGCCGTACACGCTGCCCGACGCCTGGGTGAAGCTCCGCCGGGTCGGGTCGGCGATCACGGCTTACCGGTCGGCCGACGGGGTGAACTGGGTGCAGGTCGGCTCGCCCAAGACCGTCCCGATGGGCGCGGACGTCACCGCCGGCCTGTTCGTCACGTCCCACAAGGTCAGCGCGCTGTCCACCGCCACGTTCGACAACGTTGCGGTCACCCCGCTGCCGCCGGCCCCCAACACGCCGCCGGTGGCGGCGAGCGGGAGCTTCACCACCCTGACCGGCACGCCGGTGGCGACGCCGCTGGCGGCCACCGACGCCGACGGCGACCCGCTGACCTTCACGGTGACCCCGCCGGCCCACGGCACGCTGTCGGGCACGGCCCCGAACCTGACCTACACACCGGCGCCCGGCTACGTCGGGGGCGACGCCTTCGCCTTCACGGCGAACGACGGCGAGGCGAGCAGCCCTCCCGCCACCGTCTCCCTCGCCGTCACGCCGCCCGGTGGGCCGGTGCCGGCGCCGTGGCAGGACGCCGACGTGGGAGTCGTCAGCCCCGGGCCCGGCTCGTCGACCTTCGACGGCGCCACCGGCGCCTTCACGGTCAACGGCGGCGGGTACGACATCTGGGGCACCCACGACGACTTCCACTACGTCTTCCAACCACTCGACGGCGACGGCGAGATCGTGGCCCGGGTCACCGCCCAGACGACCACGCACGACTCGGCCAAGGCCGGGGTGATGATCAAGGAGTCGACGACCGCGGGCGCCGCCTACTCGCTGCTCGGCATCACCCCGACCAAGGGGTACAAGTTCCAGTGGAACTTCCTCAACCAGTCGGTGTCCGGCGGCCCGTTCACGCTGCCCGACGCCTGGGTCAAGCTGACCCGGGTGGGCGACGTCGTCACCGCCTACCGGTCGGCCGACGGCGTCACCTGGGCCCAGGTCTCGCAGAAGACGGTGCCGATGGCCTCGGCGGCGACGATCGGGCTCTTCGTCACGTCCCACGACTCGGGCGAGATGGGCACCGCCGTGTTCGACAACGTGAGCGTGGTCGGCTGAGCAGGCGCCCGCTCGTGCACCGGCCGCGGGCGAGCGCCCGGCGCCTGATCGCCCTGCTGGTGCTGCCGGCGCTGCTCGGCCTCACCGGCTGCGACCCGCGCCCGGCCGACGTCGAGCGCCAGCTCCTGGTGAGCGGGCTCGATGCCCCGACCGCGTTCCGCTTCCTGCCCGACGGGCGCGTGCTCGTTGCCGAGCAGGCGGGGACCATCAGGGTTGTGCACCAGGAGGGCGGCGCGTGGACGGTCAGCCCCCAGCCGCTCGGCACCATCCCCGTGACCTCCACCGCCGAGCGCGGGCTGCTCGGCCTCGAGCCCAGCCCCGACTTCACCACGACCGGGCACCTCTTCGTGTCCTACACCACGCCCGCCAACCACGACCGGCTGGCCCGCTTCACCGTGACGGGCGACGCGCTCGACCTGGCGAGCGAGGTCGTGCTGCTCGAGTCGAACCAGGACGCGGGGATCTTCCACCACGGCGGCGAGATCCGCTTCGGGCCCGACGGCAAGCTGTGGTGGGCGATGGGCGACAACACCTTCGACCCCAACCCGCAGGACCTGACCACCATCCACGGCAAGCTGCTGCGCATGAACCCCGACGGCAGCGCGCCGCCGGACAACCCCTTCGTCGCCACCCCCGGCGCCATCCCGCAGATCTGGGCGTACGGCCTGCGCAACCCGTTCCGCTTCGACTTCCTGCCCAACGGCAAGCCGATCGTGAGCGACGTGGGCGGCGCCCAGTGGGAGGAGGTGAACGTCGTCGAGCGAGGCGCCAACTACGGCTGGCCCGAGGCCGAGGGCACGTGCAGCGGCTGCCCGTACGCCAACCCGCTGTTCGCCTACCCGCACACCGGCCCGCCCGACAACGCGGGGTCGATCACCGCCGCCCTCTGGTACACGGGCGACGCCCTGCCGGCCCAGTACCAGAACTCGTTCTTCTACGCCGACTACACGCTCGGGTTCATCCGCTACCTCAAGCTCGACGAGAACCAGGAATCTGTGCTCTCCGACCACGCCTTCGACACCGAGGCGGGCACCCCCGTGCAGCTCGAGCAGGCGCCCGACGGGTCGCTGTGGCAGCTCAACATCTTCCCCGGCGAGCTGTACCGGTGGGCCGCCGCGGGCGGCAACCGGGCGCCGACCGCGGCGGCCGCCGCCACCCCCACCGACGGGCTGGCCCCCCTCGAGGTGGCGTTCTCGTCGGCCGGCTCGGGCGACCCCGACGGCACCCCGGTCACGTACCACTGGGACTTCGGCGACGGCGCCACCTCGACCGCGGCCGGCCCCACGCACACGTACACCGCCAACGGCACCTACGCCGCGGTCCTCACCGTCAGCGACGGCGAGGCGACGGCGAGGGCCACCGTGCCGATCACGGTGGGGAACCGGCGGCCGGCGGTCACCATCACCGCGCCCACGGGCGGGGGCCGCTACGACGCCGGCGACACGATCGGGTTCGAGGCCACCGCCACCGACCCCGAGGACGGGGGCCTGCCCGACAGCGCGTTCTCGTGGAAGGTGATCTTCCACCACGGCACCCACGTCCACCCCTACCTCGGCCCGGTCGCGGGCACCAAGACCGGGCAGTTCACGATCGACCCGGTCCCCGACAACCTGCCCAACACGTGGTTCGAGATCGAGGTCTCTGTCACCGACAACGGCGGGCTGGCGACGACCGAGTCGGTCGAGATCTTCCCGAACACCGCGCCGTTGACCGTGTCCTCGTCGTCGCCCGATGCCGTGTTCACCGTCGACGGCCGCCCCTACACCGGCACCTACACGGCCGAGACCGTGGTCGGCGTGCACCACACGCTGGGGGCGGCGTCGCCGCAGCGGTTCGGCGACACGCTCTACCTGTTCGGCTCGTGGTCGGACGCGGGCGCGGCCGACCACACGATCGTCGCCCCGGCCGCCGGCGCCAGCTACGAGGTGACCTTCGCCGCCCACCCGCCGCTGCCGGCGCCGTGGTCGGCGACCGACATCGGCGCCCCGTCCGCCGCCGGCTACAGCTTCGTCGAGCCCGGCGAGGGCGGTTCGCCCGACGTCTACACCGTGGCCGGCGCCGGCAACGACGTCTGGGGCACCACCGACGAGCTGCACTACGCCTCCCAGCCGCTGCCCGAGTACGGGCGGGTGACCGCCCGCATCCTCAGCCAGGACCCCACCGACCCGTGGTCGAAGGCGGGGGTGATGATCAAGCAGTCGGCCGACCCGCTCGCCCCCTACGCCTTCCTGGCCGCGAGCCCCGGCCACGGGGTGCACTTCCAGTACGGGTTCTCCGGCGACCAGGCCGGGCCCACGACCACGACCTTCCCCCTCTGGCTGCGCCTGACGCGTTCCGGGACCACCGGTCGAGGCGTCGACCTCGGCCGACGGGGTGACCTTCACCCCGGTGGGCACCGCCTCCGTGCCCCTGTCGGACACGGTCACGGCCGGGCTGGCGGTCAACGCCCACGCCGAGGCCGCGCTGTCGGTCGCCACGTTCGACGGCGTCGCGGTCGAGGCGCTGCCCCCGCCGCCGCCCCCGCCCGGCCCGCTGCCCGCGCCGTGGGCCGGCGAGGACGTGGGGGCGCCCGCCGTGGCCGGCCTGTCGGGCTACGACGACGGCGTGTTCACCGTGCGCGGTGCCGGCAACGACGTGTGGGGCGACGCCGACCAGTTCCACTTCGTCCACCAGCCGCTGGCCGGGGACGGCACGATCACGGCCCGGCTGGCGTCGCAGGCGGCCGTCGACCCGTGGTCCAAGGCCGGGCTCATGGTCAAGCAGTCGACCGCGGCCGGGTCGTCGTACGCCTTCCTGGCGGTGACGCCGGCCAACGGCGTCCACCTGCAGTCCGACTTCACGTCCGACCAGGGCGGGCCGCCCGCCGGCGCCGCGCCGTTGTGGCTGCGCCTGACCCGCAGCGGCGCGTCGGTGAGCGCGGCCACGTCGGCCGACGGCGTGACGTGGACCCCTGCGGGCACCGCCGCCACCGCGCTGGCCGGGCCGGTCGAAGTCGGCCTGGCGGTGACGTCCCACAATGGCGGCGTGCTCGGCGAGGCCACGTTCGACGGCGTGGTCGTCGACGCGGCTCCCGGGCCGGTGCCCGCGCCGTGGGAGGCGGCCGACGTCGGCGGTCCCGCCCTCACAGGGTCGGCGGGCTACGAGGACGGCGTGTTCACGGTGACCGGGGCGGGCACGGACGTGTGGGCCGACGCCGACCAGTTCCAGTTCGTGCACCAGACCCTGTCGGGCGACGGCAGCGTGACCGCCCGCGTCCTGGCGCAATCGCCGGCCGACGAGTGGGCGAAGGCCGGAGTGATGATCAAGCAGTCGGCGACCGCCGGCGCCCCGTACGCTTTCCTGGCGGTCACGCCCGCCCATGGCGTGCGCTTCCAGTACGGCTTCACCGGGTCGCTCGACGGGCCGGCGCCGACCACGTTGCCGCTGTGGGTGCGCCTCACCCGCGCCGGCACCACCGTCACCGCCCTCACCTCGAGCGACGGGGTCACGTGGACGCCGGTCGGCACCACCGAACTGGCCTTCGCCGGCCCGGTCGAGGTCGGCCTCGCCGTCACGTCGCACGACGCCGGCGAGCGCAGCACGGCGACGTTCGACGGCGTGGCGGTGGACTGAGCCCGCGGTGCCCCGGCCCGAAGGCGGCTGGGGAGGTGGCCGACCCGCCCGCAGGGCGGAGCGCGAACGAGCCGGTCACCGATCGCACCGCCCCCAGCGATCTCAGGCGGTCAGGGCCAGGTCGGGCTCGTCGGCCGGCCCGGGGTTCCCGTCGGCGTCATCGACGAGGCCGTGCACCGTCAGCTCCCAGTAGTGGCGGCGGCTGGGGCGCAGCAGCTGGAACAGTGCCTTGTAGCAGGCCACGCTCATCAGTCCCCAGTACAGCGGCACCGTGAGCGTCGCCCGCACCGCCTGGTGCAGACCGCGCTCCATGCACCCGACCATCAGCGTGTACACCATCGTGGCGTTGCCCAGCACCAGCGCCGCCACCCCGAGGTAGAGGACCCAGCCGGGGAAGAACGGGGCGATCCGCTCGGGCCCCGTGGCCAGGTAGACGAGCGTGAGCAGCCAGAAGAACGGGTTCAGGAGCGTGGTGAGCGTCGAGAAGCCCACCGCCAGGTGGAACGCCACGAACTTGCGGGTGCCCAGCTCGCGCCAGAGCTGCCAGGGGTTGCGCATGTGCACCAGCCACGTCTGCATGTAGCCCTTGATCCAGCGGCTGCGCTGGCGGATCCAGTTGCCGAGATGGCTGTTGGCCTCCTCCTCGGTCACCGACGACATCATCCGCACGTCCCAGCCCCGACGGGCGATGCGGATGCCGAGGTCGGCGTCCTCGGTCACGTTGTACGGATCCCACCCGCCGAGGGCGCGCAGCGCGTCGGTGCGGAAGTGGTTGGACGTGCCCCCCAGCGGGATGGCGAGGCGGTGCCGGTCGAGGCCCCGCAGGAACAGGCTGAAGTTGGTGGCGTACTCGGCGGCGAAGCAGCGCGTGAGCCAGTTGGTCCACGGGTTCCAATACTGCAGCTCGGCCTGCACGCACACCACCCGGTCGGGCTGGCTGCTGAACGCCAGCACGGCCTTGCGGAGCTGGTCGACGTCGGGGCGGTCTTCGGCGTCGTAGATCACGCAGAGCTCGCCGGTGGCCCGGGCCAGCCCCACGTTGCAGGCCTTGGGCTTGGTGCGAGGGCCGTCGGGCGGGATCACCACGACCTCGAACTGGGGGCCGAGGCCCTCGGGGGACCGGGCGATGCGCCCGAGCGCGCCCTGCGTTTCGTCGTCGTCCTCCTCGATGAGCAGCATGATCTCCAGCTTGTCGGTGGGGTAGTCGAGGCCGGCGAGGCGCCGCACCAGGTGCGGCAGGACCTCGCCCTCGCGGTGCAGCGGGACGAACACGGTGTAGCGCGGGAGGTCGTCGTCGGGGACCGCCTGCGTCTCGTCGCTGGAGAACCGCAGCGCCGGGGAGCTGCCCGCCCCGTGCACGAGCACCAGCTTGAAGAGGATCACGACGACGTACAGCACGGTGACGCCGGCCACCACGTACTGGCCCCATTGCGTCCAGGACGGGCCGCGGCCGGTGACCGCGTGGGCCAGGGCGCCGGCGGCGATCGCCGCCAGCAGCACCGCCCCCGTGACACCCTGGCCGCGGCTCAGCAGCTCGCGGGCGCTGAGCCGGTCGGGCAACGGGGCGATGGTCGTGAGCTGCGTCATTCCGGGGGCTCTCCTTGGAGTGTGCTCGGACGGGTCTCGTCGTCGCCTCGGCGGCGGTAGATCTCACGGTCGTCGTCGTCGAAGACGAGCGCGTAGTCGTTCTCGAGCTCGGGGGTGCCGGCCAGCTCGGCCCAGGTCTGGTCCTCGCCGCCCGGCGTCGTGCGGAGGTACACCCAGCGGATGTCGTGGCCGGCCGGGTGGGCGAGGGCCGGTTCCCAACGCTGGAAGCTGCCCTCGTAGACGATGCTCTGGGTCGGGATCTGCGAGTCGAACGTGACCGACTCGTTGCCGAACGACTCCATCAGCACGAGGCCGCCGTCGTAGTGCTCGCGCAGCCACGCCGACGCTCGGCTGTTGGCCCGCTCGACGTCGCTGGCGCGGAAGGCCCGGGCCTCGTCCAGCGTGGCGATCCCGGGCACGGCCAGCGCGCACGCGGCGACAGCGGCGACGGCCAGCAGCGCGGGGGCGAGCGACCGGGCGAGGGGCGGCGCCGAGCGCACCAGCCCAACCGCCTGTCCGACGAGGTAGCCGGTGAACACGGCCGTGGCCAGCACCATCACCATGCCGAAGCGCACGTTGTAGAGCGCCAGCCCGCCCACCTCGGGCACGTGCAGGGGCCGCTGGCCCGACTGGAGGGCGTAGACGAAGAACGGGAAGAAGGCGAGCAGCGGGTACAGGGCGACGGCATCGGGCCGCAGCCGGGCGCGGGCCAGGTGCACAACCACCCCCGCGCCGGCGAGGACCATCGCCACCGCGCCCAGGTCGTACGCCATCGCCTGGAGGTAGGTCCGCAGGGCGGCGCCCCAGTCGCCGATGGCCGGGTCGGTGGCGGCCGACGCCCACAGCGAGGGCTTGGCGTAGTCGCCGTTCTGGAACTCGAGCGGATTGCCGAAGATGACGAGGTTCCACAGCACCCAACCGGCGATCCCGCTGAGTGCCACCACGCCGAAGAAGATCAGGTTGGCCTCGACGTCGGCGAAGCGGTCGCGACGCGTCCGCACGGCCGTGAAGGCGACCACCGTGCAGGCGGCGATGCACAGCACCCAGCCCTCGTAGCGGGTCAGGGTCGCGAGCAGCGTGGCCAGCGACGCGGCCGCCAGCGCGCCGTAGCGGCCCGTGCGGCACCACCGCTGCAGGTGGAACACGGTGGCGGCGATGCAGGCGAGCAGCAGCATCTCGGTCATCGGGGTCGACTGCAGGTAGACGGCGTTGCCGTTGCCGACGAACACGAGAGCTGCCACGAGGCCGGCCCAGGCCGTGCCCGCCGCCTGCGTGGCGATGAGGTACAGGTATCGGGCGGTGGCGACGAACGCGCGCCATCGACACCACGGTGGCCGCGAACCCCGACTCGTAGAGCCCGTCGATCCACACCAGGGGCAGGGTCAGCAGGTGCGGCAGCGGCAGCCACACGGCACCGAGCTGCGCCAGCCCCGACGTCGGGCTGGCGACCACGCGGCGGGAGATCAGTACGTGGGCGATGGCGTCGGGGTAGAGGAGCGAGTCCCCGTCGCTGCGGTACAGCAGGTAGGCCGCGAGCGACACCACGGCGGCCGCCACCGTCACGACGCCGAGCGTCCGGTCCCGCGGCCGCAGCATGCGGCGCACGCGGGTCCAGCGGCGGCGGTCGCGCACCAGGTCGGCGTACGTCCTGAGCAGGCTGGCCAGCGAGCGCAGGATGACCGAGAGCTTGGCCCCGGTCTGGTGCCCGTGCAGCCGGGGGTAGTGGCTCACCGGGTGCTCGACGACCAGCACGCGGGGGCTGCGGATCTTGACCAGCAGCTCGGGGGAGATGGCGGCCGCCTCGCCCGACAGCTCGACGCCGTCGAGGAGGCGTCGGTCGATCAGCTTGTAGGCGCAGTCGACGTCGCGGCTGCCGGTGCGCAGCAGCAGGCGTGAGGCCTGGGTCCACAACCAGGCGTTGACCTTGCGGCCGAGCGGGTCGGCCCGGTGCTCGCGGTAGCCGATGACCGCGTCGGCGCGGCGTCCCCGTTGGACATCGAGGAATCTCAGCAGGTCCTCCGCCCGGAACTGGCCGTCGGAGTCGGTCAGCAGGATGCGGCGCATGTCGGTCAGCTCGAGCGCGGCGGCGATGCCCGTGCGCACGGCGCCGCCGTAACCCTGGTTGACCTCGTGGTGCACCGCGACGACCCGGCCGCTGTGGCGCCGGGCCAGCTCGTCGAGCACCTCGCCGGTGCGGTCGGGGCTGCCGTCGTCGACGACGACGACCCGGTGCTCGATGCCGGCGTCGTCGAGGGTGGTGAGGAAGTCCTCGACGGTGGCCTCGAGGTTGTCCTCCTCGCCGTAGGCAGGCATGACCACCGCCACGCCGTCGACGTACGGACGGGCGACAGCGGCCGGAACGCGGTTCGCGTCGAGAGCGATGCGCGTACGTGACGGGTCGACAACGAGGTTCATCAAGCGCTCCAGGGGATGGTGGTGGTCGGCCGCGGGGGGTCGGTCGGAGGGGTGCCGTCGGCCCGAGCCGCGAAGTGGTGGGCACCGCCCGCGACGTGGCGCCCGGAAGGCGGCCGGCGCCGAAGGGTCGGCGTGATCGGTCCGCGTGACGCCCGCCGTGCGGTGAAGATGAGCCGGTCGCAGACCAGGAACGTGACGACTGTTCCGGCGGCGACGCCGGCAAGAGCCGCGGGCACTTCGCCGGTGGTGTCGTCGACGGCCACGAAGGTGGCGGTGTTGACGCCGAGCGCGACGAGTGCCGTGAGATTGTAGGTTGCCCAGCGCGGGAGCGAGGGAGCACCCGCCCAACTGGCACCCCGAGTTTGGGAGCGTCCATTCGCGTCGATGCCACGCTGTGACACGACCGGGAGTGAGCCGCCATATCCCGATCGGTCGCGCCAGGTGAACACCGTGCTGAGCGCGTAGTTGGCCTGTGCCGACAGGGCGAAGCCGATGGCGTTTGCCTGCGACCGGGCCAGGGTCGTGTCGCGCAGGACTCGCAGGATCGTCAGTTGAAGGGCGAAGCAGGCACCGCCGACAAGGGCGAAGCGCACCTTGCGGACGAGACGATGCTCGCCGTCGAGGAGGTCGTGGCCGTTGTCACCGTCGGCCACGCTCCCGAATACACCGGGCATGGGGTCCCCTGGGGACGCGGGCAGTGCCCGGCCCATTGATGCGGTTGTCTCTCGGGTTCAGTGGGAATGAAGCCGGCCCGCCATTGGCCGATCTGAGACTGAACGCTACGAGAACTGCATCACGCGGGAGTTACTCGGTGATAAATGCCCGCTGTGGCGCATCCTCCAAATCTGTGTCCGCTTTCTTGGTGTTCTGCGACACAACACCCAGCAAACGCGTACCGGGTCCGGCTACCGCGCCGGGGCGTGGCCTCCGACGTCACACGGCCGGCCGTTGAGCCGGCATTCCGGCTCGTCCGGCGTGGCTCAGGTGGCGGTGGCGTCCCAGAAGGCGGGCTGCCCATCGTTGGCGATGGCGTCCCAGCGCCGCTGCGCCGTGGCGACGGTGTTGGGGTGGGTGACGATCCAGAAGCGACCGGAGCGGATGCCGTCGGCCACCATGCCGGCCACGTCGGCCGGGTCGAGCCCGCCCTCGACCAGGTTCCTCACGAAGTCGCCCAGCGCGGGGCGGGGCCCTCGGCCGTGCCCGCCATGCCGGCCAGGCCCGGCATCTCGCCCACGCCGTCGGGCCGGTTGCGCTCCGATTCGGCGATGCGGGTGCGCACCCACTCGGGGCACAGCACCGACACGCCGACGGGCGCGCCGACGAGGTGCAGGTCGAAGTACAGGGACTCGGACAGCGCCACCACCGCGTGCTTGGTGGCGAAGTACGGGGACATCCCCGGGCCGGTCAGGATGCCGGCCGCCGAGGCGGTGTTGACCACGTGGCCCTCGCCCTGCTCGATCATGCGGGGCACGAAGGCGCGGATGCCGTGGGCCACGCTGAGCAGGTTGACGTCGACGATCCACCGCCAGCGGTCGGCCGGCACCGTCCAGGACAGGCCGCCGACGCCCACGCCGGCGTTGTTGCACAGCACGTGGGCGGTGTCGAAGCGCTCGAACGTCGACGCCGCCAGAGCGTCGACCGCGTCCTCGTCGCGCACGTCGGTCGGCACGGCCAACACGCTGTCGGCGCCGAACTCCTCGGCGAGGGCCTGCGCGGCCCGCTCGAGCGGCTCGCGCTCGACGTCCGCCAGCACCACCCGCATGCCCTCGCGTGCGAACCGGTCGGCCATCGCCAGGCCGATGCCCGACGCCGCCCCGGTGACCACCGCGACCTTGCCCTCGAAGTCGTCCATCGGCCGGCACGCTAGGTGCGACGCGGGTTCTCGGACACATCGAGCGAGAACGCGTTCTAGTCTCCCGCCATGGGACAGTTCACGAGGGACGAGATCGAAGAGGCGTTCGCCGCCTACCAGCAGGCCGCCGCTACCGCCGGGGCGACCGGCGACTGGAGCGCCTGGGCCGACATCTTCACCGAGGACGCCAGCTACGTCGAGCACCACTACGGGCGGTTCGAGGGGCGCGAGGCGATCCGGGCCTGGATCACCGAGACCATGGGCACCTTCCCGGGCAACCTGATGCCCGAGTTCCCCATCGACTGGTACGTCATCGACGAGGACAAGGGCTGGGTCGTGTGCCAGGTCGAGAACCGTATGAAGGACCCGGGCGACGGCAGCATCCACCAGGGCGCCAACATCACGATCCTGCACTACGCCGGCGACGGGAGGTGGTCGTACGAGGAGGACGTCTACAACCCCATGCACTTCGCAACGATGGTGAAGGGCTGGAAGGCGGCGGTCGACGCCGTCGCCGCATCCGGCTGACCGCGTCGGCTCAGATCCCCAGCAGCTCGAACGACACCCCGAGCCGGCCCTCGAACCGCTCGGCCACGGCCTCGGCCGCGACCGCGGAGGAGCTCCTCGGGGTCGGGATCGCCCAGGCCCAGCAGGTACGCGGCGTGGGCGCGCAACGACGCGACGCCGACGTCGAACGTGTCGGTGACGTCGACCGCGTGGGTCGGGTGCGGCGAGGCCACGACGGCCAGGTGCCGCACGCCCGACCAGGGCTCGAGCCCGGCGTCGCGCAGGTCGGTGAACACCCACCGGTTGGCGGCGTCGCGCACCGCGTCGATCGTCGCCTGCCCGGCGACGCGGTGGTCGGCCATGTTCACGTAGGTGCCGCCGTAGGTCTCGCGGTGGTTCACGGCCAGCACCACCTGGGGACGGTGCCGACGGATGGCCGCGGCGATGTCGCGCCGCAGGCCGAGGCCGTACTCGAGCATGCCGTCGGGGTGGTCGAGGAACTCGACCTCGTCGACGCCCACGATGGCGGCGCTGGCCCGCTGCTCGTCGCCCCGGACCCGGGCGCTCTCGTCCGGCGGCATCGAGTCGATGCCCGCCTCGCCACGGGTCAGCAGGAGGTAGTCGACGTGCTTGCCGGCCCGGGTCCAGGCGGCCACCGCCGCGGCCCCTCCGTACTCCATGTCGTCGGGGTGGGCCACGACGGCCAGCGCCCGCTCCCAGTCGTCGGGGAACGGTCCGAGCGGTCCTTCGGTCATCGGTCCCTCCCTCGGGGCGCGGACGGCTGGGCCGGCCGGTCCGGGCTACCCCTTGGCCTGCTCGACGAGGCGGCGGGCGATGACCTTGAGGCACAGGGTCTCGTCGGCCCCCTCGAAGATCGACAGCACCCGGGCGTCGACGAAGTAGCGGCTGACCGCGTACTCCTCGGCGTAGCCGTAGCCGCCGTGGATCTGCATGGCCTCGCGGGTGACCCACTCGGCGGCCTTGCACACGTACGCCTTGACCATGGCCGCCTCCATCGAGCCCTCGCCCTTGGCCATCATGCGAGCCACGGCGTAGCTGAACTGGCGGGCCGCCTGGATGGTGACCGCAATGCGGGCCAGCTTGGCTTTGGTGAGCTGGTACTCGGCGATGGGCCGGCCGAACACCGACCGGTCGAGCGCATATTGGCGGGCGTCCTCGTATGCGGCCTGCATCACGCCGATGGCGCGGGCCGCGGTCTGCAGCCGGCCGTTCTCGAAGCCGGCCATCTGCAGGTAGAAGCCCTTGCCCAGGCCGTCCTCGAGGCCGACCAGGTTGGCGTCGGTCACGAACCAGTCGTCCAGGGCGATCTCGTAGGAGTGCATGCCCCGGTAGCCGATCGTGTCGATCGGACGACCCTCCATCTTGCCCCCGCCCGGGGCCCCGCCGTCGGCCCCGGCCTGCTGCGTGAACTCGAACCCGTGGCCGTCGGCCAGCGGCTTGGGCACCACGAACATCGACAGCCCGCGGTGGGCCTTGGACCGGTCGGGGTCGGTGCGGGCCAGCAGCATGAGCACGGTCGCCCGGGCGCCGAAGGTGCACCAGGTCTTCACGCCGTTGATCAGCCAGCCGCCGTCGGTCTTGGTGGCCGTGACCTTGATGCCGGCGACGTCGGAGCCGAAGTCGGGCTCGGTGACGGCGACGGCGGCCATCTCCTCGGCGGTGGCCAGGCGGGGCAGCCACTGCTGCTTCTGCTCCTCGGTGCCGCCCTTGACCAGCGCCCGGGTCAGGATCTCGGGCCGGGTGATGAGCGAGCCGCCCACGCCCAGCGACCCGCGCGACAGTTCCTCGGTGGCCACGACCATGCCCATGTAGTCGCTCTCGCCTCCCGCCGCGAAGCCCCCGTACTCCTCGGGGACCGACAGGCCGAAGGCGCCGATCTCGGCCAGGCCGCCGATGATCTCCTCGGGGACGTCGGCGTTGTGGCGGTGGATGTGCTCGGCGACCGGGCGGATCTTGTCGTCGGCGAAACGGCGGAAGGCGTCCTGCACC
This sequence comes from uncultured Acidimicrobiales bacterium, assembly GCA_963735395.1. Taxonomy (GTDB): domain Bacteria; phylum Actinomycetota; class Acidimicrobiia; order Acidimicrobiales; family VFJN01; genus ZC4RG19. Next base: position 481,042 of record CAVTKV010000012.1, read on the forward strand.
ATCTCGAAGTCGTCGTCGAGGTGGCGGGGCCCGGCGCCCTCGATCGAGGCGAGGAAGGCCGGGTCGCGGTAGGCGGCGACGACGCCACGGGCCCCGTCGAGCGCGGTGGGCTCCACGCCCCAGGCGGCCTCGCGGCCGTAGAGCTTGGCGGCGACGTCGGCCACCGCCTCGGCGGCGAAGGCGACGGTGATCTTGGCTTCCTCGGCGCCCTTGGCGCCGTAGTCGAGCAAGGTGCGGGCGGTCTCGACGGCCGCGGCCGCGTGAGCCAGGTCGTAGGCGACGACCTGGTCGGCGTCGACTGAGCCGGTGGCGGCCAGGTGGGCCAGGCCGCGCTGGACGACCTCGCGCGCGAGATCGACGGCGGACGCGGCGGCACTCAGGTCCGGAGCAGTGGGATCGGTCGCGCTCATGTTTCCCGCTCCTGGCCTTCGGCCGGGCCGCTCGGGCCACGCTCGCTGCATTGCGGACGCTCGCTCATGGCGCCAGAAACTAGACGGGCCTGGGCGGACGGCCCAGCTTCCTGACGTGGCGTCAGGTCGAGCCGAGCGTCGGCCCGCCGGAGGCGCCGCCGACCCCGCCGCCCTCCGTGAGCTCGAGGAACTCGTCGGTGACGTCGGTCGACTCGGTGGGCACCTCGATCTCGATGGATGCGTCGCCGTAGTCGAACATGTCCATCGACATCTCGATCGACATCTCGGCGCCGGCGGCCGAAGGATCGAGTTCCGCCAGCCCCGACATCATCTCCGACATGTCGAGGGCAAAGTTCACCCTGCGGACGTTGTCGTCGTCGTCGACCCACACCTCGAGCGGGATCTCCAGGTCGAGCATGGCGTCGATGACCGTGTCGAGATCTTCTTCGCCGATCTCCCCCGGGACGCCCGCCGGGAACTGGTCACGGAACTCGTCGAGGGTGATGCCCTGGGCGAGGATCATGTCGCCATAGGTGGACGTGGCGCCCAGGCCGCGGGTCTCGACGCCACGGATCTCCGCGGTGCCGAGGTCCTCCACGTCCTCACCGTCGGCCGCCATCTCGAGGAAGACGTCGGCGCTCACACCCTGGGCACCGGTCGTCTGTGCTATCTCGGCCATGGTGAGGCCCTCGAGGTCGACGCGGCCCCATTCGCCCTCGTCCAGCTCGGCGATCGCGGCCAGCGGGCCGAGGTCGCTGCGCGTCGCCCCCTCGGACTGCGCCGTCTCGGCCAGGGTGCGGAAGAGCGGCGCCTGCACGTACATGACCTCGCCGTCGGTGACCATCGTCATCGTCAGGTCGCCGTCGAACGACTCGCCAGGCGCGATCTCGCCCATCATCGACTCCATGTCGAGGACCATCGACGACATCTCACCGTCGACCTCGCCGGTCATCATCTCGCCGCCGACATCGAACCCGGCCTCGCCGGGAGCGCTGCCCTGCATCGTCATGTCGATCGCCATGCGGAACGACTGCTCCTCGGCGGCCTGCGCCACCCCCGACAGGTAGTCGGTCGTCGCCGCGAACTCGCCGAGCTCGCCGCCGGTGACCGTGTCGGCGGTCGATCCCTCCTGGGCGCACGCCCCGAGGACCAGTGCCGCTGTCGTGCCCAACCCGACCACCACCGCGGTGCGGCGAGTCGGGTTGCGCCCGCTCGTGCCGTGAGCTCGCATGTCTTCCCTCCGCCGTGGGTGTTGGAACAGTAGACGAGGGCACCGGCGCGCATGACGCGGCATCCGACCGGTTCTGGCTACCGGGTGGTAACGCTCCGTAGCGTGTCGGCCATGGCAACGATCGACCGCCCGTTCGGCCGCCACCTCGAGGACTTCGGGGTGGGCGACGTATACCGCCACTGGCCGGGCAAGACCATCACCGAGTACGACGACCACCTGTTCTGCATGATCACCATGAACCACCACCCCCTGCACACCAACACCTGGTTCGCGGAGAACGAGACGGTGCAGAAGCAGAACGTGGTGGTGGGCAACCTGGTCTACTCCCTGGTGCTGGGCATGTCGGTGCCCGACGTCAGCGGCGCCGCCGTCGCCAACCTCGAGGTCGAGACGCTCAGGCACGCCAAGCCGACGTTCCACGGCGACACCATCTACGCGGTGACCAAGGTGCTCGAGAAGAAGGAGACCTCCGACGGCAAGCGCGGCATCGTCACGGTCGAGACCAAGGGCATCAACCAGCGCGAGGAAGAGGTCTGCTACTTCAAGCGCCGGCTGATGGTGTGGAAGCGCGAGTTCGCCCCGGCCCGCCGGTACCCCTACGGCGACCAGGTCTTCGCCGACGAGTAGCCCGCCCCGGGCGGCCGGCCGCAGCCCTGCGTCCTGGCGTCACTTGTCTGCAACTTGTATGGTTCGAGCTGACGAGGAGGCTCGGATGGCGGATGAGATCAGGGACGCAGCCCAGGGGTTCGGCAACAACGCCGCGGCGTACGAGGCGGCGCGCCCGTCGTACCCGGCCGAGGCGGTCGCGCACATCGTCGGCCACGGGCAGATCGGGCCGGACCGCCGCGTGCTCGACCTGGCCGCCGGCACCGGCAAGCTCACCCGCCTGCTGGTGCCGACAGGCGCCGACGTGGTCGCGGTCGAGCCCGTCGCCGCCATGCGCGAGCAGCTCCGGGCACTGCTGCCCGACATCGACGTGCGCCCGGGCACGGCCGAGGGGCTGCCGCTCGACACCCACTCGATCGACGCCATCACCGCGGCGCAGGCGTTCCACTGGTTCGATCCGCCGCTGGCGCTGGCCGAGATGCGCCGGGTGCTGCGGCGCAAGGGACACCTGTTCCTGGTGTGGAACACCCGCGACCGCAGCCACGACTGGGTGCGGCAGTTCGGCGACCTCCTCGTCGACGACCCCGACGCCGAGCGGCCCTACGACAGCTACTACGACGTCGACTACCCGGCGATCGTCGCCGAGGCGGGGGGCTTCACCCCCGTCGAGCTGTGGACCCACGCCTGGGAGCAGCCGAGCGACCCGGATCTGCTGGTCGCCCGCGCCGAGTCGGTGAGCGTCGTCGGCTCGCTGCCACCCGCCGACAAGCAGCGGGTGCTCGACCGGGTGCGGCGGCTGGCCGAGACCCACCCCGACCTGGCCGGGCGCGACCGATTCCCGTTCCCCTACACAACCCGCGTGTACCGCTGCCGCCGCAGGTGACAACCTGGCCGGCGTGCACGATCCCCGGGTCTCGCCGGCCGCCGCCCGCTTCGGCGACGTCGCCGCCGACTACGAGCGGGCACGCCCCGGCTACCCCGCCGGAATCCTGGACCAGCTTGTGGCGCGCACCGGCATCGGCCCGGGCGTGACCGTGCTCGACCTGGCCGCCGGCACCGGCAAGCTGACCCGACAACTCGCGGCTCTCGGCGCGGATGTGCGAGCCATCGAGCCGTCGCCCGGCATGCGCGACCAGCTCCGGGCGTCGGTGCCCGGCGTGCCTGTGTTCGACGGTGCGGCCGAGGCGATCCCGGTGGCCGACCGGTCGATCGACGTCGTGACCGTGGCGCAGGCGTTCCACTGGTTCGAGACCCGCGCCGCGCTCGACGAGCTGGCCCGGGCCATGCGGCCGGGCGGGTGGCTGGCGCTGCTGTGGCACGAGCCGCCGCGGTCCGGCTGGGCGGCCGAGCACTGGGCGCTGCGCCATCGGCTCACCGGCTTCACCGGCGACTACCCGGGTCGGGGGTGGGAGGCCGTGCTCGACGCCGACGAGCGGTTCGGACCCCGCACAGTGACGACGGTGGTGAGCACCGTCGCCACCTCCGTCGAGCGCGAGATGGGCGAGAGCGACTCGCGCAGCTACGTCCACACGCTCGACGAGGTGCACCGGCGGCAGGTCCTCGACGAGCTCGCGGCGTTCCTCACCGGGCACCCCGACGTGGCCGGCGGTGCCGAGCTGACATACGAGCGACCGTGCAGCCTGCACCTGTGCCAGCGGCGGCTGTAGATCGGCGGCAGGCCGCGATCCTGACCTGGGGCGAGGCCACGCTGCGCGACCTGCCGTGGCGGGCCACCCGCGACCCGTGGGCGGTGCTGGTCTCCGAGGTGATGGCACAGCAGACCGGTGTCGACCGCGTGGTCGGCTACTACCACGCGTTCCTCGACCGGTTTCCGACGCCCGGCGCGTGCGCCGCCGCGCCCGCCGGCGACGTGGTCCGCCTGTGGGCCGGGCTCGGCTACAACCGCCGGGCCGTCAACCTGCACCGTTGCGCCCGCGTAGTCGTCGAGCGCCACGGCGGGGCGTTGCCCGACGACCTCGGCGCCCTGCTGGCCCTCCCCGGCATCGGTCCGTACACGGCCCGGGCGGTGCTCGCCTTCGCGTTCGAGCACGAGGTGGGAGTGGTCGACACGAACGTCGGCCGGGTGCTGGCGCGGTGGGCGGGTCGCCCGCTCCGTCCGGCCGCGGCGCAGGCGCTGGCGGACCGGCTGGTCCCGGCGGACGGCGGCCGCTCGTGGGCCTGGAACCAGGCGGTGATGGAGCTGGGAGGCACCGTCTGCCGGCGGCGCCGCCCCCGCTGTGCCGCGTGCCCCGTACGGGCCTGGTGCGCGTGGGCGGCCGCGGGGTTGGCGGCGCCCGACCCCGCCGACGGCTCGGCCGGGGTGAGCACCGGCCAGCCGCGGTTCGAGGGCTCCGACCGCCAGGGCCGAGGTCGCCTGGTCGAGGCGCTGTGCCACGGCCCGGTGGCCGTCGCCGAGGTCGCCGTCGTCATGGGCTGGCCCGACGATCCGGCCCGCGCCGACCGTGTGGCCGTGGGCCTGCTCGCCGACGGCCTGGCGCGGCGCGACGGCGATCGCCTGCGCCTGCCCTGAGCCCCCGGCGCCCAGAGCCCTGACCGAAGTCCGAGCCCCTGATTTCGGCGTTGATCCGTGTCGGTAATCGACACGCAGCGACGCCGAAACCGCGACTGCCCCAACTCACAGCACGCCCCTCGCCGTCGAGCGCGGCGCGTACCTCCCCGCGCTTCGCGGGTCCAGGCGCCGCGGGCGATGAGCCGCTGCGTCCTCGGGGTCGTCGACGGATTCGCGGGGAAGCGCGCTGCACGTCAGCCCGGCGCCGGGGGGCCGGTGTCCTGCGTGGGCACGTGTCGGTTACCGAGACGCAGCAACGCCGAAATCGCGGGGCGCCGTACCCTTGCGCCGCATGGGACGCCTGCGCTCGATTCTCGACAAGCTCACGGGGCCGAGCCGGCCGACCGGGTCCGGCGGGCCGCAGATCGCCTATGCGCCGGACCGCGACGGCGACCCCGACCCGGGCGAGGTCGTGTGGGCCTGGGTGCCCTACGAGGACGACCCGAACCAGGGGAAGGATCGGCCGGTGCTGGTGATCGGCTACGACGGCGGTGGCGGCGGGCGGCTGCTGGCCGTACCCCTCTCCAGCAAGGAACCGTCCCACAAGCGTGGCGCCGACGGGTGGGTCGAGGTCGGCACGGGCGGGTGGGACCGCGACCAGCGGGAGAGCTTCGCCAACGCCGATCGTGTGCTGCGCTACGCCCCCGGCGAGGTGCGCCGCGAGGGCGCCGCCCTGCCCCGCAGCCGGTTCGACGCCGTGGTGGCCAAGGTCCGCGAGCTTGGTGGCCCAGGCTGACGCCGACCGGCGCCGCGGTTCGGCGGCTGGCCAGCCCTCGGATCGGTCTCTCAGGCGAGGAAGTCGAGGACCAGGCGGTTGACGGCCTCGGGCCGCTCGACGTGCAGGAAGTGGCCTGCGTCGTCGACGACCTCGACACGGGAGCCCTCGTACGTGAGGGCCGAGACGACCTCGTTGGCCAGATCGGCGCCCATGCAGCCGTCCGTACGGCCGTGCAGGTACAGGGTGGGCAACGGGGGAGCACCGTTCGAGGCGTTCTGCAGAGCCACGACGTGCGGGCTGTCGTCCAGTCCGATGCCGCCCAGGGTGGCCCGGTAGTAGCCGATGGCTGCCGCCAGGTTGGCCGGGTCGCGCAGCGCGTCCTTGACGTGGGGCAGGTCGGCCGAGGCGTCGTACCCGGGTGACCAGTCGGCCCACAGCCGGTCGATGAACGCCAGGTCGTTCATGGGCACCGCCATGTCGGCCAACGGGTGCTGGAAGAAGAACATGTACCAGGACTTCTGCAGCTGGTCGTAGGAGAAGAAGGCGTTGGCGACCGTCGCCGGCGGCGGTACGGCCATGGTCACCAGCCGGCGCCACGGCGTCGACGGCTCGTGGACGGCCGCGTACGCGGCGAGCGCCCCCCAGTCGTGGCCGATCAGCACGGCGTCCTCACCACCGCCGAGGGCGGCGTGCAGCGCGCACGCGTCCAGCCCCAGGACGGCTGACTGGTAGTGGCCGTCGTCGGGTACGGTCGTCGGTGCATACCCTCGCAGCCACGGGGCCACGGCCCTGTAGCCCTCCGCCGCCAGAGAGGGAAGTAGATGCCGCCACGTCCATGCCGAGTCCGGGAAACCGTGCAGGCACAGGGCGAGCGGCGCGTCGGCGGGCCCCGCGGCAAGGTACGCGAACGTCAGGCCGTTGGCCTCGATACTGCCCCGCGTGATCGTCCCCTCCGAGGTCTCGGCCATGGCCGGCGACGCTAACCGACGTGGGTGTTGCGGCCAGTACCCGACGCTGGCGGTGATTGTGGTCACACCCTGCGCTCACGATGTTCACCTTTGGGTAACGTCGCCCGGGCGCTCACGGCGCACAGAGGGGAAGCCTTGCTGAACGTCTCCTTCTTCGGTGTTCGGGGCTCGACCCCCTGTCCATGCGACGAGAATCGCCGGTACGGCGGCAACACGTCGTGTGTCCAACTCGACGCGCCGGGCCACGACTCGATCATCCTCGACCTGGGCACCGGGCTGCGGCAGCTCGGCCAGCACATGCCGACCGACGGGTCGTTCCGGGGTTCGGCACTGGTCACCCACATGCACTGGGACCACGTGCAGGGCCTGCCGTTCTTCGCACCGATCCTGGCGCCCGGCGCCCAGCTCGACGTGTACGGCCCCCCGCAAGAGGCCGGCTCGCTGGCCGAGGCGTTCCACCAGTTCGTGCGCCCGCCGTTCTTCCCCGTCACCGTCGAGCAGCTGTACGGCCAGATCACGTTCCACGACACGGCCGACTGCGACATCGAGATCGACGGGGCCAAGGTGCGGGTGCGGCCCGTGCCCCACGTGGGCGCCAACAACGGCTACCGGGTCGAGGTCGGGGGTGCCGTCGTCGCCTACCTGGCCGACCACCAGATGCCGCACGACGGCCGCCACACCGTCAGCGACGCGGTGCTCGAGTTGTGCGACGGGGCCGACCTCGTCATCCACGACGCCCAGTACACCAACGACGAGTTCGCCCAGAAGTACCACTGGGGCCACTGCACGGTCGACTACGCGGTTTTCGTGGCCAACGAGGCGGGCGCCAAGCGCCTGGCCATGTTCCACCACGACCCGGCGCACGACGACGATGCCGTCGACGCGCTGCTGGCCCACGCCCGCACGGCCGCCGAGTCGACCGGGCTCACCGAGGTCATGGCCGCCTACGAGGGCCTCACCGTCTCCTTTGCCTGAGGCCGAGCCGTCAGGCGAGGCCGTGGCCCGAGCGGCCCGCTGCGAAGCAGCAAGAGCGGGAAGCATGTTGAGGCCGAGCCGTCAGGCGAGGCCGTGGCCCGAGCGGCCCGCTGCGAAGCAGCAAGAGCGGGAAGCATGTCGAGGCCGAGCCGTCAGGCGAGGCAGTGGCCCGAGCGGCCCGCTGCGAAGCAGCAGGAGCGGGAAGCATGTCGAGGTTGGCTGACAGCCCGGATATCTGACGGTGTGTCACACGTCGCTAGGGTGCAGTGGGTGAGCGCCGAACCGTCCGCTTCACCGGCCATCGACAGCGCCCGGTACCGCCAGGTGCTGGGCCACTTCCCGACCGGGGTCACCGTCATCACCGCCGCCGGCGACGGCGGGCCGGCGGGCATGAGCGTCGGCTCCTTCGCCTCGGTGTCGCTCGACCCGCCGCTGGTCGCCTTCTTCGCCGGCAAGTCCTCGACCACCTACCCGGCCATCGAGGCGGCGGGCCACTACTGCGTCAACATCCTGGCCGACGACCAGGAGGAGCAGGCCCGGGTGTTCGCCGGCAAGAGCGAGGACAAGTTCGCAGGTATGGGCTGGCGGCCGTCGGTCGCCACGGGTGCACCGGTCCTCAACGACGTCCTGGCCTGGATCGACTGCCGCATCGAGACCGTTTACGAGGCGGGCGACCATTGGATCGTCGTGGGCCGCGTGCTCGACCTGGAGATCGGCCACGAGGGTGGCCCTCTCGTGTTCTTCCGGGGCGGCTTCGGCCGCTACACCTCCTGAGCCGGTGGCACCGTGCCCATCTACGCGCTCGGTGATGTCGAGCCCACCATCGATCCCACGGCCTACGTGCACCCCGACGCGGTGCTGATCGGCAACGTGCACCTCGGCCCCGAGGCGTCGGTGTGGCCGGGCGCGGTGCTGCGGGGGGACGGGGCGCCCATCACGATCGGCGCCCGCACGTCCATCCAGGACGGGTCGGTGCTGCACGTGACGCCGATCCACGCCACGACGGTGGGCGCCGAGTGCGTCATCGGCCACCTCGTGCACCTCGAGGGCTGCACGATCGAGGACGGCTCGCTCGTGGGGTCGGGCGCGGTCGTGCTGCACCGCGCCGTCGTGCGCACCCAGGCGCTGGTCGGCGCGGGCGCGGTGGTGTCGGGTGGGGTCGAGGTGCCGTCGCGGGCCATGGCGCTGGGCATCCCGGCCAAGATCCGCCCCGATGCCGTCGACCCCGACACGATGATCCGCGTGGGCATGCTCAGCTACGTCGAGCGGGGCGCCCACTACCGCGAAAACCTCCGCCGGCTCCACTGACCCGGCGTTTCCCGTGCCCAACTGGCCGCTGGGGCCACCAGTTCTGCGGGGAAACGGGCGCTTCGGATCTGAGCGGGGTGTGGCGGGTAGCTGGGGGTCTACCGGGCGCGGAACAGGGGCTCTGAGAATCGGGTGGTTCTCGACGCCAAACGCTCCGGAGACCCTGTGGAGGTCGGCACCGGCTACGTGCTGCTCGGCAACCGGTGGACCCGCGGGTTCGCGGCGAGCGTCGTGAAGCCACGGGTCCACGATCGGCGGTGCCTGGATGAAGCTCCTGGGCCTCTGGTGAGGTGGGGTGCCGTCAGGCCGGTGACGTGAGCGCTACCGGCGTTCCGTTCAGCCGCCGGGGCTGAGGACCGTGTCGTTCCGGCCGACTTCCCGGCCGTCCGCGTCCCGAGCGACGACGACCACCTCGCCACTCGAACCGGAGAAGTGGTCCTCGGGGAACGCACCGGCGACGACCGGGTGGCTCCAACCCTCGACCTCGTGGATGTCGAGTGTGACCGACTCCACGTCCGGTGCCTCGACGCTCACGGAGGCGGCGTCCACCCAGAGCACACCCCAGACGACGGTGGTCCCATTCGCGAAGTCGGCCGCCAGGTCCAGAGGCGGTTCGACCCGGTCGCCCGTGTTGCTGGCGGTGCTGCCGATCGCGCCCGACACCCGCTCGACGGTGAGGGACCCGATGTTGTCTTCCCGTCCGGCGTCGGCGACCATCCGCCACCGCCCCGTCTGGGACTCACCGGAGGCCACGACGACGTGGCCCTCCGGCACATCGCCGAACGCGCGGGGCGCAGCATCCGCGTGCTCGTCCACCAACGCGGCGACCTCGCCGGCGCCCGCGGGGCGCAGCCCCTCGGCGACCTGCAGCACGGCGTCCTCGGCCACGCCGAAGCCGACCACGGAGACGAGTTGCCCGTCGGGCTCGGCCCACTGGACAGCCACGACGCCGGCCTCGCCCGCGGAGCCTGGCGGCTCACTGCCCCGGCCGATCACCGCGTGGCGGCCCCGGACGGTGGTCGCGTCCGCGTCGGGGTACCACAGCCGCAGCAGATCGACGGCCGATGCCGGGCCAGGGCGCTGGGCGACCACGACCGCCGTGCGCACGGCGTCGCTGTCCGACGGGGCCGCATAGGTCACGGCAAGCCCCGAGCCGTCGACGGAACCCTCGCCGAAGCGGTTGAGGTTGCCTTCGAAGAGCGACGTGAACAGCATGAAATCCGCCGCCCCGTTCGGTCCGCGGGCGAGCTCCGTGAAGCCGTCGGGAAGGCCCGACGCATCGATGGCCGGCTCGGTCGTGGCCGTCTCGGCCGCGGCGAGAACCTCCTCGCGGGTCAGCGCGCCGCCGACGATCAGCCGGCCGTCGTCGACCTGCCACTCGACCTCCCACCCCCGGCCGTCCTCGAACCCCTCGCGCAGCCTCGCGTCGTGACCAGCCACGGTGACCGTCTCGCCGCCGGACGGCGGGCCACCCAACAGCTCCTCGTCGGCGACGAGATGGGTGACCGCGAGGGTGGCCGACCAGGGATCGTCGGTGTCCGGGTCGCCGTAGACCGCGATGTCGGCGCCGAATGCCATTGCGGCAGCGTCGGGGACGTCGATCGCCGACGCCGGTTCGAGGCCCGCGGGGAGCCAGCCCGGCAGGAGGTAGTCGAGTTGGCTGGCGTTGCTCACGTCCGGGCTGCCGTCGTCGCGGATCGCGACCGCGAACGCGCCGCTCACCACGGCCAGCACCGCCGCGACCGCGGCTGCGAGCAACGTGCGGCGTGCCCGCCGCCCGGCCCCGCGGCCGATCGGCCGATCGAGACGGATCACGGTCGGTTCGGACCGCGTGGGGGGCTCCGTCGCCGGGATCGGCGCAGGCTCGGTCGACTTCGGCGGATCGGAGGGGGCGGGGCTCGCGTCGGCAGCCCCAACCGGCACGGCAGGGTCGGCGGCGCCGACCGAGGGGCCCGTCGCCGCCACCGTCGGTGCGTCCTCGGCGTCGAGCGTGTGGGCTCCCCACGCCGCGATGTCGTCGAACAGCGTGCGGGCGGCGGCCTCGCCGCGACGGTCGAGGGCGTCGAGGCGTGCCTCGTCGGTGGTGCTCATCGCCGTCCCTCCTCTGTGGCGGGTGCGAGTGTGTCGGCCAGCGCCCGGCGGCCCCGGTGCAGGTGCACCTTCACGGTGGCGGGGGCGCACCCGAGGATCTCGGCGATCTCGGCGACGGGCCGGTCCTCGAGGTAGTGCAGGGCGACCGCCTGCGCCTGCCGTGCGGGCAGGGCACGGACCGCGTCCCAGAACTCGTGATCGGTGGTGGGCAGATCCACGGTCGGATCTGGCCGCGCACCCACGAGGCCGAGGGCTCGGCGCTCGCCGTCCGGCGCGCCGGATCCGGTCGATGGCCCGGTTGGCGACGACCTGACGGGCCCACGCCTCGGGATGGTGAATGCCGCCGCCGCGGTCCCACGCCTGCCAGGTCGCATGCAGCGCGTCTTGCGCCACGTCCTCGGCCACACCCACATCACCGGTGAGCGTCCAAGCGAACGCCACCAGCGCCCGACGTTGCTCACGGGCGAAGACGTCGAACGCGGTGTCCGCTCCGGCGCCTCTGTCTGCCTCTCCGACCCCACGCTCGGGGGTCGGTCCCGACACGATCATGCACGGTAGTCGTCAGGGGCGGCGGAAAGGTTTACCGGCGCTCGGATCTGAGCGGGCTGTAGGCCGGTAGCTGGGGTCCACCGGGCGTGGCACAGGGACTCGGAGAATCGGGTGGTTCCGTTCCACCTGGTCAGACTGGCGAACACCAAGCTTCACCAGGTCCGCCGCCGCGTGCAGAACGACACGCTGGGGCACCGGGGCCGCAAGCCCGACCCCCTATACCGGTGCCGGCGCCTGCTCACCCGCGCCGACGAACGCCTCGACGACCGGGGACGCACACGACTCCTCGGCTTGCTCGACGCCGGCGACCCGCACGGGGAGGTGCGCATGGCATGGCACGCGAAAGGGGGCCGTCCGCCAGGTCTCGAACCCGTGAGGACCCGGACGTGGCGCTCGAGTTCGTCACCCGCCTCGGGGCCGACCTGCAAGACGAGTCGTGTCCGCCCGAGATCCACCAGCTCGTCCGCACCATCGTGCGGTGGCGGCATCAGATCGCCGCGTGGCACCAGGCGTTCGTCACGAACGGGCCGACCGAAGCCGACCAACAACCTGATCATGCGGGTCAAACGCGTCGCGTTCGGGTTCCGGCGCTTCGCCCACCACCGCATCCGCGCCCTGCTCTACGCCGGGCGACCCAACGGGGAGCGACTCCCGACGGTCACACCCCGCTGAAACCCGAAGAGCCAGAAAACGCGGAGGTGGGGGCGGTTCGCCGTGGCAGGGTGATCCGATGGAGCTGCGGCGGGTGTGCGTGTTCTGCGGGTCGAGCTTCGGGTCGCGCCCCGACTACGCCGACGCCGCCCGGGCGCTGGGCGCCGAGCTGTCCGGGCGTGGCATCGGCCTGGTGTACGGCGGCGCCCACGTCGGGCTGATGGGAGCGCTGGCCGACGCCTGCCGCCTGGCGGGCGGCGACGTGACCGGGGTCATCCCCGCGTCGCTGGTCGAGGCCGAGGTCGCGCACACCGGGCTCGACGACCTGCGCATCGTCGCCACGATGCACGAGCGCAAGGCACTGATGGCCGAGCTGGCCGACGGGTTCGTGGCCCTGCCGGGCGGGTTCGGCACGTTCGAGGAGTTCTGCGAGGTGCTGACCTGGAGCCAACTCGGCCTGCACCCCACGCCCAAGCCCTGCGGCCTGCTCGACATCGCCGGGTTCTACAGCCCCCTCGTCGAGCTGTTCGACATGGCTGCTGACCAGGGCTTCATCCGGCCCGAGCACCGCGGGTTGGTGTTGGTGGCCGCCGATCCGGGCGCCATGCTCGACGACCTGGCCGCGTGGCGGGCGCCTCCTCCGACCCGGAAGTGGGTTGACTAGACCAGATGAGCTTCAGCCGAGTCGCCGGACGCCCCGCGGGTGCGCGCACCCTGGGCCTGGTGGCGGTGGGCGGCGCGCTCATCGGCGTGGGCGCGGCGGCGATGATCAGCGCCGCCCTGGGGGTGACGCCATGGGACGTGCTCACCACCGCGGTGTCCGACCGGGCCGACGTGTCGGTGGGCATCGCAGGGGCGGTGCTGAGCGTCGCCGTGTTCGTGCTGTGCGCGCCGTTCGGCCGGCTGCCCGGCTGGGGCAACGCGGTGCTGCTGGTCGGCGTCGGCGTGGCGGTCGACGCGGGGCTGGCGGCCCTGGGCGAGCCCGAGGCTGTTGCCGCTCGGCTGCTGCTGTACGCGGTGGGCGTGCCGCTCGTGTGCTTCGGCGTCGCGCTCATCGTGCGGGCCGACATCGGCGTGGGGCCGCTCGAGATGGTGATGCTGGTGGCCACCGACCGCTCGGTCCCGCTGGTGTGGGCCCGGGTGGCGATCGAGGTCACCACGCTGACGGTCGGGTGGGCGCTGGGCGGGGCACTGGGGCTGGGCACCGCCGGGTTCGCCGTGGCGGCGGGGCCACTGATCGCCGGGTCGCTGCGGCTGCTTGACGGCTCCGGCCGACGGGCGTCAGGTGCCCGAGGCGAGGAACTCGAGCCCCGCGACCGGCAGGTTGCGCAGCACGGCGAAGCCGACCGCCACCGTGATGCCCGCGACCAGCGCCCAGCGGGGTAGGCGCACCGGCCGGGCCGGCCGGCCGAGCAGCGGGCGGAGCCACAGCGCGAACGCCACGCCGAACACGGCGAGCAGCGCCGGCAGCAGCAGGTTGTGATCGAGCGCGCCGACGACGTCGCCGTTGAGCAGGTCGTGTGTGCCGCGCAGGCCCCCGCACGCCGGGCAGTCGATGCCGAACAGGGCCCGGCTCGGGCACAGCGGGTAGGCGCCGCCCTCCGACGGGTCGACGAGCCCGACGTACGCAGTGATGCCGACGGCCGCCGCCAGCCCGGCCCCTCGCCCCCAGCGCTGCCGGCCGGCCGTCGCGCGCTCCGGCGCGGACGGCACGTGGACGTGCGGTCGTGGGGGAGGGGCGATGGCGGGGTCCATCGAGGCCCAAGGTAGCGTCGCCCCGCATGGACGTGGGATCTGTCGGCATCTGGACCGGCCAGCTCGACCTGCACCCCGCTGCCCTGGCCCGCGAGGCCGCGGCCGAGATCGACGACCTGGGCTACGGCGCTCTGTGGGTACCCGAGGCCGTGGGACGCGAGGCGATCTCCCACGCCGCCGTGCTGCTCGACGCCACCAAGCGCCTGGTCGTGGCCACGGGCGTCGCCAACATCTACAACCGCACCCCCGCGGCCGCGGCGTACGGGCAGCGGCTGCTGGCTGACGACTCGGGTGGACGCTTCCTGCTGGGCCTGGGCGTGAGCCACGGCCCGATGGTCGAGGACATGCTCGGGCAGAGCTGGGACAAGCCGTACACGCGCATGGTCGAGTACCTCGACGGCGTCGACAACGCCTTCACGGTGTCGCCGGCCCCGGTCGAGGACCCGCCCCGCGTGCTGGCCGCGCTGGGTCCCAGGATGCTGCAGCTCGCCGCCACCCGGGCCTGGGGCGCGCTCACCTACTTCGTGCCGGTCGAGCACACCCCGGTTGCCCGCGAGCACCTGGGCTCGGGGCCGATGCTGCTGGTCGAGCAGGCGGCCGTGCTGTCGTCCGACCCCGATGCCGCCCGGCGGGTCGCCCGCAAGCACATGCAGATGTACCTCACGCTGCCGAACTACGTGAACAACCTGCGCCGCCTCGGGTGGGACGACGACGCCTTCGCCGCGGGCGGCAGCGACGCGCTGGTGGATGCGCTCGTGGCCTGGGGCGATGCCGACGCCGTGGCCGCCAGGGTGGCCGAGCATCGGGCCGCCGGCGCCGACCACGTCTGTGTGCAGGTGCTCGACGACGACGTCACGGCGCTGCCCCTCGACCAGTGGCGGGCGCTGGCCCCTGCGCTGGTGCCTCGGAAGTCGCCCAAGAAGAAGCGTCGCTCCGCACACGGCTCGAAGTCCGGGAAGAAGAAGGCGGCCGCCAGCTAGCCCCGGGCCTGCTCCTGCAGCGGAAATCCGGTTGCCCGAGTCTCCGGCTCCCCCGGTAAACTTGACCGGCGGGTCAAGTTCTCGCGTCCCGGTGACGGGTCCGCAGCCGAGGGGAGCGCATGTCGGAGAGCACCACCGGTGAACGCAGAGGATGGGGACTGATCGTCCGCGAGGCCAAGCGTCGCCGGCGGGGCATCGCCATGGGCGTGATCGTGGGGCTCGCGTGGACCGCGGCCAAGGTCAGCACCGGTGTGATCATCCAGCGGGCCATCGACCAGGGCATCGAGGGCGACAACATGGGCGCGCTCCGCCGCTGGGCCATCACGCTCGGCTGCGTCGCCCTGGCCTCGGCCCTGTTCACCGGCCTGCGACGCTACATGGCGTTCCGCGAGGCCCGGGCCGTCGAGGCCAACTTCCGCGACCGCCTGTTCGCCCACATGCAGCGCCTGCACTTCGCCTACCACGACGAGGTGCAGACCGGGCAGCTCATGAGCCGGGCCAACACCGACCTGCAGCAGATCCAGGCGCTGGTCGTCATGATCCCGCTCACCATCAGCAACGGCATGACCGTGCTGGCGGTGACCGTCATCCTCGCCACCATCGACCCCCTGCTCACCCTGCTCGCCCTGGGCTCGCTGCCGTTCCTCAACGTCCTCGCCACCCGCTTCTCCCGGCGGCTCCACCCGCACGTCATGGGCATCCAGCGCGAGTCGGCCGAGCTGGCCGCGGTGGTCGAGGAGTCGGTGGCCGGCGTGCGGGTGGTCAAGGGCCTGGGTGCCGAGCGGGTGCAGGCCGAGCGCCTGTCGGCCGAGGCCGACGACGTGTACCGCGAGTCGATAGCTGCGGCCATGACCCGCGCCCGGTTCCTGCCCGGCCTGGAGCTGCTGCCCAACATCGGGCTCATCGCCGTGCTCGGCTACGGCGGCCACCAGGTGCTGAACGGCAGCCTCACGCTCGGTTCGCTCGTCGCCTTCAACGTCTACATCGCCATGCTCGTGTGGCCCCTGCGCATGCTGGGCATGATCGTGGCCCAGGCCCAGCGGGCGACGGCGTCGGCCGAGCGCGTCGACGAGGTCCTGACCACCGAGCCCGGGGTGGCCGACGCCACCCACCCGTGCCCGCTCCCCGCGGGCGGGGGCGAGGTGCGGTTCAGCGGCGTGCGCTTCAGCTACGGCCGCCCCGACCCGGTGCTCGACGGCTTCGACCTCACGGTGGCGCCCGGCGAGTCGGTGGCCCTGGTTGGCCAGACGGGGTCGGGCAAGACCACCGTCGCCCGACTGATCCCGCGGTTCTACGACGTCGAGGCCGGGACCATCACGATCGACGGCGCCGACGTGCGCGACCTGCGCCTGCGCCAGTTGCGCCGGTCGGTCGGCATCGTGTTCGAGGACACGTTCCTGTTCAGCGACTCGATCGCCGCCAACATCGCCTTCGCCGACCCCGGCGCGCCCGCCGAGGCGATCGAGCGTGCGGCCCGGCTGGCGGGGGCCCACGAGTTCGTCAGCGCCCTGCCCGAGGGGTACGCGACCCGCATCGGCGAGCGCGGCTACTCGCTGTCGGGTGGCCAGCGGCAGCGCATCGCCATCGCCCGGGCCATCCTGGCCGACCCGCGGGTGCTCATCCTCGACGACGCCACCTCCGCCGTCGATCCCACCAAGGAGCACGAGATCCGCGACGCGCTCACCGAGGTCATGACCGGGCGCACGACCATCGTCATCGCCCACCGGCCGGCCACCATCGCGCTGGCCGACCGCGTCGTGCTCATCGACGACGGCCGGGTCGCGGCCCAGGGCACGCACCAGTCGCTGCTCGGCACCAGTGCCCGCTATCGCCAGGTGCTGGCGGCCGCTGCGCTGCGCGAGGCCGAGGCGGTCGCGCCCGGCTCGCCCGGCGACGGCCGACGCAACGACGAGGTCGCCGACGTCGCGGCCGACTACCGCGACGCCGGCAACGGAGACGGGGGGCGGGACGGGGGACGGCGACGCGGGGGACGGCGAGGCAGGAGAGGCCGCCTCGCACGACGACCGCATCGCACACGGAGGTCGTCGCTGATGTGGATGGGCGCGGGGGTGAGCGACGACGACAAGCTCGACGTGACCGGCGCCACGCGGGTGCTGCGTCGTTCGGCGCGGCTGCTGCGGCCGCACCGCCGGCGCGTGGCCGGGGCGATGGCCATGGTGGTGCTGTGGACGGCCACGGTGCTGGCCGGTCCGTACCTGGTGCGCATCGGCATCGACCAGGGCATCAAGGAACATGACGCCGCCACCCTGAACCTGGTGGTCGCCGGCTACGTGGTCGTGGCCGTGCTGGCCTACTTCACCAACCGCCGGCAGATCGCGCTCATCAGCCGGGTGGGCGAGGACTTCCTGCGCGAGTTGCGCAACAAGGTGTTCGACCACCTCCAGCGGCTGTCGATGCCGTTCTATGACCGGTCCAAGGCGGGCGTGCTCGTCTCGCGCATGACCTCCGACGTGGACTCGCTGGCCGAGCTCATCCAGATGGGCCTGGCCATGTTCGTGTCGAACGCGCTGCTGCTCGTCGTCTCGCTGATCGTGCTGGCCTCGGTGTCGTGGCAGTTGCTGCTGATCTGTCTGGTCGCTCTGCCCCCGGTGATCTTCGCCAGCCTCAAGTTCCAGCGCGACTCGAACGACGCCTACCTCGAGGTGCGCGACAACATCGGCAACACCCTGTCGCACCTGCAGGAGGGCATCGCCGGGGTGCGGGTCGTGCAGGCTTTCGCCCGCGAGGACGTCGAGGTCGACCGCTTCGAGCAGGGCAACCGCGAGCTGTACGACAGCCACATGCGCTCGGTCGCCATCTCGGCCTGGTACCTGCCGGTCATCGAGCTGGCGGGCTGGGGCACCACGGCCCTCGCCCTGGGCGTCGGCGGCTGGTGGGTGCACGAGGACATGCTCACCATCGGCACGGTGGCGTTCTTCGTGCTCACGCTGTCCAACCTGTTCGAACCGGTGCAGCAGCTCAGCCAGCTCTTCAACATGGTGCAGTCGGCCGGTGCCGGCCTGCAGAAGCTCTACGAACTGCTCGACACGCCGGTCGACGTCGACGAGCGGACGGCGGCGGTCGACCTGCCCGCGGTGGGCGACATCGAGATCGACGACGTGTCGTTCGCCTACGGCGACGGCCCCCGGGTGCTGCGGGACGTCACCCTGAGCATCCCCGCCGGGTCACGCCTGGCGCTCGTGGGCCCAACCGGTGCGGGCAAGTCGACGCTGGCGAAGCTGGCCGCCCGGCTCTACGACCCCACGGACGGGCACGTGCGCTTCGGCGGCGTCGACCTGCGCGACGCCACGCTGTCGTCGCTGCGTGGGCGGATCGTGGTCATCCCCCAGGAGGGGTTCCTGTTCAACGGCACCATCCGCGACAACGTGCGGTTGGCCCGGGCCGACGCCAGCGACGCCGAGGTCGACGACGCCCTGCGAGCCGTCGGTGCGTACGACAGGTTCGCCGGCCTGGCCGAGGGGCTCGACACCGAGGTGCGCGAGCGGGGCAGCCGCCTGTCTGCGGGCGAGAAGCAGCTCGTCTCGCTGTCCCGCGCCGCCTTGGCCGACCCGGCGGTGCTGGTGCTCGACGAGGCGACGTCCAGCCTCGACCCCGGCACCGAGGCGCTGGTCGAGGGGGCAGTCGATCGCCTGCTCGAGGGCCGCACCGTCGTGGTGATCGCCCACCGCCTGTCGACGTCCGAACGGGCCGACATGGTGGGTGTCGTCGACGGCGGTGAGCTCGTCGAGCTGGGCAGCCACACCGATCTGGTGGCCCGGGGCGGCGCCTACGCAGCCCTGTACGCCACGTGGGTGGCGGGAACGGGAGCCGGTACGCCCACGGTGTGACCCGAGGCACATCGGCCCGGTGCCGGTGGCGACCCGGGGCTACTGTCGCGCCCGTGCTGGGGGACGAGGTCGCTTCGGGCGACCTTCGCGAGTCGTCATCGAGCCGGCCGTGGCGCGGCCGGTTGAATTCGTGGCACCTCTGTCTGGGCGCCATCGTCCTCGCCGCGCTGGCCGTTCGG
Source organism: uncultured Acidimicrobiales bacterium (assembly GCA_963735395.1). Lineage (GTDB taxonomy): Bacteria > Actinomycetota > Acidimicrobiia > Acidimicrobiales > VFJN01 > ZC4RG19. Next base: position 499,880 of record CAVTKV010000012.1, read on the forward strand.
CTGGGCTACGTCATCTGGTGGAGCGTCCCCTCCCGTGAAACCGGCGACGCCGTCTACTACCACGTCGGTGGGAACCTGTTGGCCGACGGGCACGGGTTCCTCAACCCTGTGGCCCTCGCCTACCAGTTTCGTGAGACTCCCGGTGCCGAACACCCGCCCGCCTACATCGTGTACCTCGCCGCGGGATCGAGGATCGGGCTTCGCAGCTTCTTCCAGCACCAGTTGTGGTCGTGCCTGCTCGGTGCTGCCACTGTCGGTGTCATCGGGTTCGCCGGGCGCCGGATCGCGGGACCCGCCGCCGGGCTCGGTGCCGCGGTGCTGGCAGCTGTCTTCCCGACGATGTGGATGCCGGACGGTTGGGTCCTGTCCGAGACGATGGCGATGTTCGCCGTGGCCGTCGTCATCCTTGCCGCATACCGGTGTTGGGACGATCCGAGGCGCGCGACCGCCGTGTGGCTCGGAGCTGCCCTCGGTCTCGCCGCCCTCAGCCGATCCGAGTTGGTGCTGCTCGGTCCTCTGGTCGCGGTTCCGCTGTTCTGGTACCGGCGTCGCAGCGTTGGGCACGCCGTCGCGTCGGTGCTGGTCGTCGGCCTGACGACGATCGGTGTCATCGCGCCGTGGGTGTTGTACAACCTCTCCCGTTTCGACCACGTCGTGCTGCTCTCGGACCAGTCCGGCGACACGATGGCCGCGAGCTGGTGCGACGAGGCGTTCTATGGGAACACCCTCGGCTACAAGTCCTACACATGCCTGGCCGAGGCCGGGGAGGGGACCAGCCCCGACTCGTGGATGTCGTACGGCCGTGCGCACATCGAGCGGGTGCCGGTCGTCGCCGCCGCGCGGGTCGGGCGGGTCTGGGGGCTGTTCCGGCCTAGCCAGCAGGTCCGCTTCGAGACGTACTTCGGCGCAGAGGAACGGCCGACGTGGGTGGCGTTCGGGATGACCTGGGTCATGTTGGCGTTGGCGCCTGTGGGCGCGCTGAGGATACGGCGCCGCGGTGTGCCGATCTTCCCGCTGCTGGCGCCGATCATCGTCGTGACGGTGGCCGTGGCCCTGACCTTCGGCCAGCTCCGGTACCGGGCTCCTGCAGAGCCTGCACTGGTCCTGCTGGTGGCGGGCATGTGGGCCGGTCGGCGGCCGCCGCCCGATACGAGCGAGGCGCCCGCGGATCGGGACACCGCCGAGCACGTGCCGGACAAGGTTCCTGCGCCGGCCGGCTGAACGGGCCACGACCGCGGGCGGAACGGCCGCACCTGCGGCAACCGGATGCTCTCGGTGGCGTCAGCAGCCGCACCGGTGATGCCGCGGTCCTGCCGGGTTGCACACCGATGACGATCGGTCGCATGGCGGCTCGGGCGGACCGGCAACCGGGTAAACCCCGGCCTGACCTGCTCAGGTCGAGAGCTTGGGAAAGGACCCACACATGCTCCTCGCCGTCGAAGTCATGGACCCGACGCTGAAGATGATCTTCTTCGCGATCGCGGTCGTCCTGTTCCTGCTGGCGGCCGTTGGCTACCAGCGCGGCAAGGTGTCGTTCATGGCCGCCGGCCTGGCGGCCTACGCCTTCCCGTTCTTCTGGGACGCGCTCGCGGCCAGTTGACGACCCGCCACCGATCGGTCACGCAGCTGGTCTTCTCGCGGCGTGACTGATCGGGCGGGGGCCGGCACGGCGCGTGTGGCGGGCGGTACCGGCGGGTAGGCCTTCGCCAACCGTTGGGGACAGCGGGCAGGTCCGCCGGGGGAGGAGACCACGACATGCTGCACCTCGTTGCCAAGTCCATCGGCTCCGGTTCGCAGCCCGGGCGCTCGGGCCGGCTGGTGCGGGCGCTGGCGGCGGTCGGCGTCGGCGCGCTGGTGGTGGCGCTCGTCAGCGGCGATCTGATCGACCTGCCCGACTGGTTCGACGGCGGGCGCAGCGACCCGGCGCCCCGCGGCTCGGTCCTGTACGAGGGCCAGGAGGCCCGGACGGCCTCGGAGCGGCTGCTCGTCGACATCGGCGACGGCGAGGCGATCGTGTCCGTCAAGGCGAAGCAGAACCACGACAGCCACGGGTGGCTCATCGACGGCGATTTCCAGTCGACCAACGGCACCTCCAGCGTGTCGGATCCCGTCGACGGCGGGGCCCCGGCACGTCTGGTCGTCGCCGTCGACTACTGCGCCGACGGCCTCGTCACCACCGAGGCGGGCGAAGGCGACGAGGGACAGGGGGTGGTCACCTCCGTGAGGTTCGACATGGGCTCGCTGTACGTGTGCGACACGACCCTCGAGCACACCGAGGGCAACGACGCCGCCTTCCGCCAGGACGACACACCGCGCGACTTCCACGGCGCGTTCGTGAGCTTCGTGTCGCGGGCGGCCGAGATCACCGCGGCCGCGGCGGCGTGCCCCGACGACGAGCTCGAGAAGTTCCGCACGGACGAGTACACGGCGTTCGCGCGAGCGGCTGGCCGAGCGCTACGGGTTGACCGTGGACGACGTCGAGGTCGTCGCCGCCGAGGTCGGCGCCTCGGATGACGCCACCCGTGACGAGCTGCGCACCGGGCTCGACCGGGTGACCTCTCTGCAGGACCCCGACGACCCGTCGATCAGCTACGAGGCGCTCTCGATCCAGTACCTGGCCGGCGACGGCGAAGCCGTCACCGACGCCTGCTACCTCGACCCGGGTGACCGCGACCTCGAGGACCTCGGAGGCTCGCCCGGCTGACACGAGACCTGGGTGGCCGGCACCGGCGCGGCATCGCCGGTCGAGGGTGTCCCTCCTGGCTACGACGCCACCGCGACGGCTGCGGCCATGCGCCGCCAGGTAGCGGCAGCAGCCTTCCGGGGCACTAGCAGTTCGCCGCCGTGTTGGGCCGCAGGCCGCGCATGAGGCGGTCGATCATGGACGCCACCTGGTCATCCAGGTGCTCGACGTCGACGTCCAGCTCGTCGGCCAAGCGGTCTCGCAGGACCATGTAGCCGTAGATCATCGAGGCGAATGCGGCATGGACGCCGTCGCCGTCGACGTCGGGCGGCAGGTTGCCCTCGTCGATGTCGCGCTGGATGCGGTCGCGGGTGCCGGCCGGGTTGGGGATCATCCGCACACCCCGGTCGCCGTCCAGGATGAGGAGCGCGGCCAGCACCGCGGCCTGGCGGTGGTTGAGCATCGTGCGGAAGAAGCGCTCGTAGCGGGACGGCGCCGCCATGCCCTGGCCGGGGGCGAAGTCGGTCATGCGCTCGGTCACGTCCGACCGCAGCGCGGCCCGCAGCAGGTCGCGACGCGACCCGAAGTAGTGGTAGACGAGCCCGCGGTTGACCCCCGCCTCGTCGGCGACCTGGCGCAGGTTGAGCCCGGCGAGCACGCCGTTCCGTTCGAGCATCAGCAAGGCGGCCTTCTGCAGCGCGGACTCGGTGGCGAGACGGTCGGGTTGCCGGGTGCGTGGCCGTGACGACATCTGGCCATAGTGGCACGACGACCACGACGAACCGCACTCGCGCGACTACGCAACGCGGTGACGAATGTCATGCCAAGGACGGCGCCGCTCGAGTGGTGGAGCCCGCATCAGCCATTGCTACTATCGCCATAGGAGAAATTCGTCCGCCAAGGGTTCGTCCGGAGGGACACGCGCATGGCAGTCGCCGATCTCGACCTGGGGCGCTACAAGCTCGGCTGGTCAGACGAAGAGGATTACGTCTTCAAGCCCAAGAAGGGCCTGAGCGAAGACATCGTCCGCGAGATGTCGTGGATGAAGGGCGAGCCCGACTGGATGCTGAAGAACCGGCTCAAGTCGCTCGACCACTTCCGGAAGCGCCCCATGCCCACGTGGGGCGGCGACATGTCCGAGATCTTCATCGACGACATCTACTACTACGTCAAGCCCACCTCCGGGCAGGTCGACGAGTGGGACGAGCTGCCCGACTCGATCAAGAACACCTACGAGAAGCTGGGCATCCCCGAGGCCGAGCGCAAGTACCTCGCCGGCGTCACCGCCCAGTACGAGTCCGAGGTCGTGTTCCACCGGAACCGCGAAGACCTCGAGCGCCAGGGCGTCATCTTCTGCGACATGGACACGGCGCTGCGCGAGTACCCGGAGCTGGTCAAGCAGTACTTCGGCACGATCATCCCCCGCAACGACAACAAGTTCGCCGCGCTCAACACCTCGGTGTGGTCGGGCGGGTCGTTCATCTACGTGCCGCCGGGCGTCGAGGTCGAGATGCCGCTCCAGGCCTACTTCCGCATCAACGCGGAGAACATGGGCCAGTTCGAACGCACGCTGATCATCGCCGACGAGGGCTCCAAGGTGCACTACATCGAGGGCTGCTCGGCCCCCGTGTACACCACCGACTCGCTGCACTCGGCCGTGGTCGAGATCGTGGTCAAGCCCAGCGCCCGCGTCACGTACACGACCATCCAGAACTGGTCGAACAACGTGTTCAACCTGGTGACCAAGCGGGCCCGGGTCGAGGCAGAGGGCCACATGGAGTGGATCGACGGCAACATCGGCTCGCGCCTCACCATGAAGTACCCCGCGGTGTACATGGTGGGCCCCAAGGCGTCGGGCGAGGTGCTGTCGGTGGCCTACGCCGGCCCCGGCCAGCACCAGGACGCCGGCGCCAAGATGGTGCACGCCGCACCCGAGACCACGTCGAAGATCGTCTCCAAGTCCATCTCCAAGGACGGCGGCCGCACGTCGTACCGCGGCCTGGTCCGGGTGGAAGACGACGCCTACGGCTGCAAGAGCCACGTGCAGTGCGACGCGCTCATCCTCGACGAGGACTCGGTCAGCGACACGTTCCCCTACATGGAGGTGGGCGCCCGCGACGCCGACATCGGCCACGAGGCCACGGTGTCCAAGGTGGCCGACGAGCAGCTCTTCTACCTGATGAGCCGCGGGCTGTCCGAGGAGCAGGCGATGAGCATGGTGGTGAACGGCTTCATCGAGCCGGTCACCCGCACCCTGCCCATGGAATACGCAGTCGAGTGGAGCCGCCTGATCGAGCTGCAGATGGAGGGCTCGGTCGGCTGAGATGCCGCGGACGGTCCGGCCTGGTCGGACCGTCCGGTGAGCGCCGTCGGTCGCGGGTGACGTCGGGTTAGCATCGCCGGCTCGTGCGCGGCCGTTCGCCAGTTCTGCTTGTCGCGGCGCTGGCGCCGGCCTCGGTCCTCGCGGTCGATCCGTGGGGTTGGTACCCGTTCGGGCCGATCAAGTGGCTGGCGGTATCGCTGCTCGTGACCGCCGGGTCCCTCGTGGTGCTCGCCCGCCGGCCGTCGCGGTTCGCGGTGGCGCCGACGGTCGTCGCGCTCTCGCTGGTCGCGTGGCTCGCCGTGGCCGCCGTGGCCGGGGCGGATCCCGTCTATGCCTGGGTCGGTACCCCAGAGCGCCACCTCGGCGTCCTGACCTGGGCGCTGGTCGTGCTCGCGCTGGTCGTGGGGCAGTCGCTGGACGGCGATTGCGACCGCCGCGTGGTCGCCGGCGGCCTGGTCGTGGCAGGGCTGGGCGTCGGGGCGATCGCCGTCGCAGAGGCGCTCGGATGGGAGCCGGACGCGCTCGACACCGGACCCCGGTTGAGCGGGACCCTCGGTTCGCCCGCCTACCTCGGTGCCGCGGCAGCGCTGTTGCTGCCCGCGCTCGTCGGTCTCGCCGCGGACGGGACCTGGGCGCGGCGCTCGCGGGCGGCGGCGACGGCGGGTGCGGTCGGCCTGGCCGTCGCACTGGTCGGCTCCGGCGCCCGGGCCGCGTGGGTGGGCCTGGCCGTCGCGGGCGTCGTCACCGCGTGGGTGCATCGCGCCCGGCTCGGTCGGCGGCCTCGCGTCCTCCTGCTGGCCGTCGCATCCGCTGGGGTCGCCACTGCCGCCCTCGTGATCGTCGGTCCTGTCGGCGATCGGGTGGCCAGTACGTTCGATGCCGGCGAGCCCGGCGGCGCGGGACGCGTGGACGAGTGGCGCGTCGCAGCCCGCGTCATCGCCGACCATCCGTTCGTAGGGGTCGGGCCCGAGGGCTACCGCATCGCGTTCGCCGAGGGCGCCGATGCCGCCTACGAGCACGAGCACGGCCGCGATCCGCTGCCGGACCGCGCCCACAGCACCCCGCTGGACGTGGCGCTCGCCGGAGGGTTGCCGGCCCTGGCGGCGTGGCTGGCCCTGGTGGCGCTGGTCGGGCGGGCCGCGTTCGTCGCGTTGAGAGGCGATCGCCTCTGGCTGGCCGGGATCGCCGCCGGGCTCGTGGCAAACACCGTAGGTGGGCTGTTCCTGTTCCCCGTGGTCGAGCTGGAACCGGTGGTGTGGCTGCTCGCCGGGCTGGTGCTCGGCGCGGCACCGACGACGGCGCGGGTGGTCCGACCGGGCATCGTCGAGCGGCCGACGCCGCGGCCTGTCCTGGCGGTCGTGGCGCTCGCAGCCGTGGTCGCGCTCGTGGCCGGCGCCGCCGATGTCGCCGCCGACCGGTACGCCCGGCGGGCCGCTGACGCGCTCGCGCGAGGCGACGGCGCCACGGCGGCAGACGAGGCGAGCGCGGCGACGCGGCTGCGGCCGGACGAAGTGCGCCTCCGTCTGCTCGAGGCCCGGGCCCGGGTGGCCGATGACCAGGGGATCGTGGCCGGGCTGGCCGCGATCGACGACGCGCTGGCGATCTCACCGGGTGACCCGATCGCCCGGCGGGAGTGGGCCCGCCTGCTGGTGGCCCGCGCCGAGGCCACCCGGGCCCCGGCCCACGTCGCACGCGCCCGCGCCGAGGTCGACCGGTTGCTCGCCGACGACCCCGTCAGCTCGACGCTGTGGGCGCTGGCGTCGGTCGCCGCGGCGCTGGACGGTGACGAGGACGCCGCCGACGAGGCGCTACGACGTGCGGAGGAGCTGCGTCCGGAGGCCCGAGATGGAACCTGACGACGGCGCCCAGCGTGTACCGGGCATGGATCTCACGCTTCCAGCGCTGGCGCTCGACGTCGGCGCCCCACCACCACCGGCCGCGGTGTCCCGTCAGCGTCCCGGGGGCCCGCCGACCCCCGCGCACCCCGACGCCGACCGCCTCACGGGCTCGACAGCACCCGACGTCCCGGAGGTCGTGGAGCTGGACGTCGCCGACGTCCGCAGCTTCGACGACTTCTACCGGTCGAGCCGCACGTCGATCGGCCGGGCGCTCGCCCTCGCCGTCGGTGACGTCGACCTGGCAAGGGACGCCACCGACGAGGCGATGGCCCGTGCCTACGAGCGCTGGTCGACGGTGTCGCGCCTCGACCGCCCCGAGGCGTGGGTCTACCGGGTCGCCCTCAACTGGTCGGTGTCGGTGCTGCGCCGCCACCGCCGCTCACTGCACCGGCTGTACGAGCCGTCGTCCGTCGACGGCCCCCAGGTGCCGGACCCCGCGGTGCACGACGCCCTGGGGACGCTCGACATCAAGCACCGCAGCGTCGTCGTCTGCCGCCACCTGCTCGGTTGGTCGGTCGCCGAGACCGCCACCGCCCTCGGCGTGCGCCAGGGCACCGTCAAGAGCCGCCTGCACCGAGCCCACGGCATTCTCCAGAGCCGGCTGGGCCACCTGCGCGAGACCGAGGAGCAGCCATGACCGACGACCGCATCCACCAGTACCTCACCGACCGGGCCTCGACGATCGAGCTACGGCCCGCGGACCCCGCGGCCATCACGCAGCGGGTCGCCCGCCGGCGGCGGGTCCGCCGGAGCCTGGCCGTCGCGACCGTCGCCGTGGCCCTCGGCGCGTCCGCCGTGCTCATCACCAGTCCCGGCGACGAGCCCGACGACGTCGTGTCCCACGCCTCGTCGGTGACGGCCTCGCCGCTCGACTGGTCGCTCGTCGAGCCGAGCACCGGGCTGGGCTTCAACCGGTCGTCGGCCCTCACCGACGACGGAGCGCTCTACAGCCTGTCGACCGCTCCCGGCGTCCCCGAGTCGGACGCCGACTTGTGGGGCAGCAGCCCGGCCACGCTTTACCGCTCGGTCGACGGTGCCGAGTGGGCGCCGGTCGAGCTGCCTGGTGACTTCTGGGCGTCGTCGCTGGCCGGGGCGGGCAACCGCCTCTACGCGGTCGGCACCGGCCCGGCGGGCGGGGGATCGGCGTACCGGGTCGCGAGCTCCGACGACGGGGGTGCGACCTGGTCGACCGTCGAGGTGCCCGCCCCCCTCACCGAGCTGCAGGAGCGCTACCCCGACGAGATCATGGCGTCGCCACCGTCGATCGCCGTGCACGACGGGACCGTCGTGGTGAGCGCCTCGGTCGCTGCGACCACCGACATCGAGGCCCGGCTCCCCGAGGGGGCGGCGCCCCCCGGCGCCGGGTGGGACGTGACCGAGGACGGCATCGTCTTCCTGAGCGATGAGTGCATGGTCGCCGAGGTCGAGCGCGGCGCCACCGATGCGCCGGAGTCGCTGGCCGACCCGGCATGCCCCCCTCCCACCGCCGCACCTCCCGCCGACCCCGCGATCCCTGATCCCGGCACCCCCGATCCCGGGGACCCGGAGGAGCAGCAGTCGTACACGTGGGCCGATCTCGGTGTCGACGACGAGCTGCGTGACGTGATCTTGAACGGCCGCGACTTCCTGTTCGTGTCCCGCGACGGGGGCGAGTTCGCCCCCGCTGACCTCGACGACATCGCGTCGACGGGTGGACAGGTCGTGGCCGCCGACGACGGCTTCACGTTGTTCCTGCGCAGCGGCACCGGGGCCTACGGCACCACGTCGGTGCTCACGTCGGCCGACGGGACGACGTGGGAGCCGGCGGGCGAACTGCCGGGCTACCTGTCGAGCGCAGGCACCGTCGGCGGGCGGCCTGCCGCGGCCACGGCCGGGCGGGACGGGACGTCGGTCAACCTCGCCCAGGCCGACGGGTCGTGGTTGGCGATCGACCCCCTCACCGCCCTCGACGAGCAACCGGAGCAGGCATACGCCGGACAGGTCGCCTTCGGCCCCCTGGGGTGGGCTACGACCGTGTGGGAGGGCGCACCCGACGGCGCCGATGGTGCGGCCGGGTCGACCGCGGTGGTCCACTCGGTCGACGGGACGTCGCTGTCGGTCGTGCCTCTGGATGGCGTGCTCGACGTGCCGCCGTACGCCACCCTCGACCTGTCGGTCACCGCCGACGCCGTGATCGTGCGGGTCACCAACCCTGACGGCGATCTGACCACCATCTCGCCGCAGAGTGTCGTGGTCGGTACCCCCCGCGGCTGACATCCCCCTGGTCGCCCGCTCGGGCACCCTCGCACGTCGCGGCGGCGTGCGAGGGTGCCCGGGGCGCGCCCCAGGCTCGGACGGGGTCGCCACCGCGTGGGCGCAGTTCGCTGGCAGAATGTCGTGGTGCCAATGCGCCAGGACTGCAAGCATTTCGAATCCCGTACCTACCGCAACGGCGAGACCGTGCGGAAGTGCGACCTCGACCTCGCGCCCGAGGCCCCGTGGCGGTGCCCGGCCGACTGCCCCAAGTACCAGCGCCGCATGGCCGACGTCAACTGGGCGCACGGCACGCTGGTGACGCCGAGGACGCCCGACGAGCCGCTCGACGCGCTCGACCGGGGCGACGACTCGGTGGCCCGGCTGCTCGACGAGGCCGAGGAGATCGTGAACGCCGCAGGCCCGATCGCCATGGCCGACGTCCACGCGGAGCGCGCCCGTGGCGAGGCCCCCCGCTGGCGCCGCTGGCTGCGCCGCAAGTGACCCTCCCTGTGACGGTCACGTAGCGCCCGCTGCCCGACCTGTCGAAGCTGTCGGCGAACGGCTCGGTTGCGGTCGTCTTCTGCCGACACCTCCGCCGCGGCAGAGCGCTCGTGGTCGGAGCGGGCCTTTGGGAGGGTCCGGAGTGCGCCGGTAGGCTGATGTTCCCTGACCGCGGCGCTCGCATCGTGCGGGCGAGCTGCGAAAGGACTGACGCTGAGCACCTTCACCCCCGCTGCCTCTGCCGCGCTCGACGGCCCCGCCTGGTTGCGGGCACGGCGCGCCGTGGCGGAGGGTGCGTACGGCGCTGCCTCGCTGCCGTCGACCGAGGAAGAGATCTGGCGCTACAGCCGCATCGACGAGCTGGACCTCGACGAGTTCGCTCCCGCCGGACCGTCCGCGACCGCGGGGCTGCCGGCGGCGACCCAGGCGCTGGTCGACGCCGTCGTCGGCCGGGCCGCCACCGTGGTCGTGCGCAACGGGCGGGTCGTGTCGGTCGAGCTGATCGACGGCTTGGCCGCCAAGGGGGTTCGGGTCGGCGCCGCCAGCGACGATCGCGCTGACCTCGTCGGCGCCGCCATCGGCGAGGCACCCGACGCGTTCGTGTCGCTGCACGACGCCTTCGTGGTCGAGCCCGTCGTGGTCGACGTGCCCGCCGGTGTCAGCCTGCCCGGTCCGGTCGTGGTCGTGCACGTCACCGAGGGCGACGGCGCCGCCACCTTCCCCCACCTGGTCGTGCGGGCCGGATCCGACAGCGACGTGTCGGTGCTGGAGGTCCAGGCATCTGGCGACGAGCGGGCGCTCGTGGTCCCCGTCACCGAGATCCTGGTCGGCCGCGCCGCCCGCGTCGGCCATGTCACCGTGCAGCAGCTCGGGCTCGCCACCTGGCAGCTCGGTATGCAGGTGTCGCAGGTCGAGGCCTCGGCCACCCTCCGCACCACCAGCATCGGCTTCGGCGGCGACTACGCCCGGTTGCGCACCGACTGCCGCATGGTCGGCCGTGGCGCCACCGGCGAGCTCGACGCCGTCTTCTTCGGCGAGGGGGACCAGACGCTCGACTTCCGCACGTTCCAGGACCACATCGCGCCGGACTGCACGTCGAACCTGCTGTTCAAGGGCGCGGTCGGCGGCCGCTCGCGGTCCGTGTACACAGGCATGATCCGTGTGGGCAAGCAGGCCCGGGGCACCAACGCCTTCCAGACCAACCGCAACGTCAAGCTGTCCGACGGCGCGTGGGCCGAGTCGGTGCCCAACCTGGTCATCGAGAACAACGACGTGCGCTGCAGCCACGCCTCGGCGGTCGGCCCGGTCGACGAGGAACAGCGGTTCTACCTCGAGAGCCGGGGCGTGCCCAGCGACGAGGCCGAGCGGCTGATCGTCAGCGGCTTCTTCGACGAGGTGCTGACCCGGCTGCCGGTCGGTGGGGTGGCCCCGCTCTTGCGCGGAACGGTCGCCGCCAAGTTCGAGCGGAAGGACGCCTGATGGCCAAGGTGACCCTCTGCCCCCTCGACGACCTGGCGCCCGGGTCGGCGCGGCGCTTCGAGCTCGGCAAGCACCGCATCGCGGTGGTGCGCATCGACGACGACGTCTACGCCATCGGCGACGTGTGCTCGCACCAGAACATCTCGCTCGCCGAGGGCGAGGTCGACGCCGACGACCGCACGATCGAGTGCTGGAAGCACGGCAGCACGTTCTCGCTCGAGACCGGCGAGGCGCTCATCCTGCCGGCGACCCGGCCCGTGCCTGTCTACGACGTACGGGTGGACGACGGCGAGATCGTGGTGGTGCTCGATGACTGACCAGACGACCAGCAACGGGCAGCATGTGCTCGAGGTCGCCGGCCTGCGGGCCAGCGTCGCGGGCAAGGAGATCCTCCGCGGCATCGACCTGACCGTGCGGTCCGGCGAGGTGCACGCGGTCATGGGGCCCAACGGATCGGGCAAGTCGACGCTCGCCCACGTGCTCATGGGTCGACCGGGCTACGAGGTGACCGGCGGCTCGGTGACGCTCGACGGCGTCGACGTGCTGTCGCTCGCGCCCTGGCAGCGGGCGCAGGCGGGCCTTTTCCTCGCCCTCCAATACCCGACCGAGGTGCCGGGCGTCTCGCTGTACGACCTGCTCCAGGTCTCGGCGCTTGCCGCCGGCCGGCCGGCCGACGGCATCGCGGCCGAGATCGCGGCCGAGGCCGAGCGGCTGGCGCTCGATCCCCGGCTCATCGACCGACCGCTCAACGTCGACCTGTCGGGCGGCGAGAAGAAGAAGAACGAGACGCTGCAGCTCGGCGTGCTGCGCCCGGCGATCGCCCTGCTCGACGAGCTCGACTCGGGCCTCGACGTCGACGCGCTGCGGGCCTGCGCCCGCCGTATCGAGGCCGAGACCGAGCCCGTCGCCGCGGGCGGCAACGGCCTGGGCGTGCTGGCCATCACCCACTACAGCCGGCTGCTGCACGAGCTACGGGCCGACAAGGTCCACGTCCTGGCCAAGGGCATGATCGTGCGCACGGGCGGCCCGGAGCTGGCGCTCGAGCTCGAGGCCGAGGGCTACGCGGGCGTCGTCGGGGCCGACCTGGCCGGCGAGGACGAGGGCACCCCGGTCAGCGTCCGCCCGCCGATCGACGACCCGTTCGGCGGCCCCGGCCCGGCCGGTGCCGGCCCCGGCGACCCCTTCGCCGACCCGCTGGCCTAGCCAGCCGTGCGCGTCGGGCGTCAGGCGTGCCTCGGGAACCACAGCCACCCGGCAGGCGGACGGGTCAGGGCCAGGCGCGCCACGTGGTGATGTCGAGGGCGACGACCGGCCCGGGCGGGGGCTGGCGCCGGTACTGCTCGTACTTGTCGCCGAGCAGCGCGAGCGCCCGGTCTCGCTCTGGCCCGCCCTCGATCACCCGGCCGGTGCCGTCGACCCGCACCCACCAGAGCGTCGACCAGTCTTCGGCGTAGTGGTCGACCAGCAGGGACGCGTGCGGGTTGGCCCGCACGTTGGCCAGGCGGCGCAGGGCCAACGTCGACTTCGGCTTGCCGTCGACGGCCGAGTATGCCGTGTCGCCGGCCAGCGCGAAGCAGCAGGGCACCAGGTGCGGGGCACCGTCGACCGTGACGGTGCCGAGGCGGGCGACACGGGCGCCGGCCACGCGCTCCCGCATCGACGACCGCTCCATGGCGCGTCACCGTAGGCGAGCCCCTGGCCGCTCCGGCTCACGTGGCGGTACGCAGACCCAGGTTGGACGCGACCCAGGCGGCCTCCGCGCGCAGGCCGGCGATCCAGTCGCGGTCCGACGGGCGCCCCCGAGCCTCCAGGACATCGGCCAGCGCGTCGTTGGTGAGAGCCACCCACGGTCGCCCGCCCCACGCGCTGTGGAGGCGCAGCGCGGCGAGCAGGTGGCGCTCGGCATCGGCCCAGTCGCCTGCCACCGCCGCCAACCGGCCGAGGTGGAACGTCGCCGCGCCGACGAAGGTGCGGTAGCCCATGCCGCACACCAGGTCGGCGTAGGGGGCGAGCAGGGCCCGCACCTCGGTGGCGGCCACGGGGTCGGCGCGGTCGCAGGCGGCGAGGGCCGCGATGCCCAGCGCGTGCAGACGCTCGGGGCCCTCGGGCAGCGAACCGTGACGACCGTCGAGCGGAGGGCCCTCGCCGGTCATCCAGTCGATGACGGTGCGGTGCCGGGCCGCTACGGCGTCGGCACCGTCGGGCCCGCCGGTGCCCCGCTGGGCGGCGACGGCCGCCACCGCCTCGGCGAGTGCCTCGCGGGCCTGGTCGAACCGACCGTCGATCGTGAGAAGCGTCACCGCACGCTCCGCGACCAGTGCGGCGCCGAGGCCGTCGTGGTGCGCCGTGGCGACGGTCGCCATGGTGGCCAGTGCAGACCGCACGGAGGAGTCGTCGCCGATGGTCGCGGCGGCCATGGCCTGCTCGTGGGCCGCGAGCACGCGGAACGCCGGATCGTCGGCGGCACCGGCGAGCGCGGCGAGCTCGTCGGCGAGCTGCTGGCGTTCGTCGACGGCGCGCGGGTCGGTCAGTGCCTCGATGCGTTCGTGGAGGGCCCGGAGCGCCGCCGGTAGCGGTGAGCCGGGGGTGCCGGTGGCGAGCCCCGCGGTATCACCCGGTGGGTCGGCGAGCCGGAGCTGGCGGACCAGCAGCCGGGCGTGACGTACGGCGCCCTCGCCACCGCGATCGCCGGCCGCGGCGTCTGCCGCACCCCCATCGTCGGCTTCGCCCGCGTTGCCGGCCGCGGCCGCGCCGACCGCGGCGCCGACGAGCTCGCGGGCCTCGGCCCGCAACTCGGGGCGGTCGTCGGCCGCGTCGGCCAGTGCGAGCGCCGCCCGGCCGAGCACGTCGGGCCGGTCGTGGCGGCGGGCGAGACCCGCGCCCTCGGTCAGGGTCCGGGCGCCCCCCTCGTCGCCGGCCGCCAGCAGGGCGATGCCCAGGTCGGTGGTGATCTCGGCCTGGATGCCGCCCTGACCGGGTGGCAGGTGGGCGAGCGCCTGACGGCACAGGCGCACCGCCTCGGCGGGAGCGGTGCGCTGCGCGGCCTGGGCCGACGCCCGCCGCGCCCAGCGCACCGCCCGGTCGTCTCCGGCGGGCTCGGCGCCGGCGGAGCTGTGATGGGCGAGCACGGCTGCGTGGGCATCGAGGTCGTGCGTCCGGAGGTGCTCGATCGCGTCGGCCGTCCGCCGGTGCAGCGAGCGGCGCCGCGCCCCGCTGAGGTGCACCACCAGGGTGCGCCGCACGATGTCGTGGGGGAAGCGGTACCGGTTGGCGGTCTCCTCGATCACCAGGCCCGAGGCCAGGGCCGCATCGGCCGCATCGAGCAGCGCGTCGTGGTCGAGGCCGGCCGCCTCGCCGGCGATGTCGAGGTCGAAGCGGGCCCCGGCCACCGCCCCGGCGCGGAGCAGCTCGATCGTGGGCGGGGAGAGACGCGCCAGGCGCGTGGTCACCAGGTCCTGCACGCCCTGGGGGATGTCAGGCCCGCCGATCGTGGCGGAGTCGCCCCCGGCGCGTGCGAGCTCCGTCACGAGGAAGGGGTTGCCCGCCGTCTCGGCCACCAGTCGCCGCGCCGCGCGTCCGTGATCTCCCGGACCCTGCAGGTGCGCCAGCAGCTCGCGCACGTCGGCTTCGCCCAGGCCGCGCAGCGGCAGGCGTCGGACCCAGCCGTCCCGGTCGAGTGAGTGGACGATGTCGGCCAGCGCGTGGCCGGGCTCGAGGTCGTGGTCGCGCGTGATCGCCACGACGAGCACCGGGGCGTCGCCGGCCCGGCGGAGCAGGTGGCGCACGAGCAGCAGCGTGTCGTCGTCGGCCCACTGCAGGTCGTCGAGCACGAGGAGCAGCGGCCGCTCCTTGGCCACCGCCGCCACCAGGTCGGTGACGGCGCCGAAGAGCCGGGCGTGGTCGAGGCCGGCCGGACGTCGTGGGCGGTCGAGCGACGGCAGCACGGCGCCCAGCTCGGCCATCGCCTCGTCGCCGAGGAACGGCAGCTCGTCGGCCGGCGTGGCCGCCACCAGGCCGTCGAGCGCCTCGACCAGCGGTTGGTAGGGGACGATGGCCTCCTGGTCGCACCGGCCGAACAGCACCAGCCCGCCGGCGCGGCGAACCTGCCATGCCGCCTCGATGGCGAGCCGGGACTTGCCGATGCCCGCCTCGCCCGTGACCACCACGACGTGGCGGGCCCCACCCGCCGCCTGCTCCCAGGCCGCGGCCAGGGCGGCGAGCTCGGACTCGCGGCCGACGAAGGGGGTGGGCCCACGGCCGGGGCCGCCGCCGGTGACGACTGTGCCGGTGTCGTCGGCGCCGGTCTGACGCGGCGGTCGGGGCGGGGGAGGAGGGCCGAGCAGGTCGAGGTAGGCCGCGTCGGTCTCGGGCGACGGGTCGATGCCCAGCTCGTCGGCCAGCACTCGCCGCAACCGCTGGTAGGCGCGCAGGGCCTCGGCCCGGTTGCCCGCCGCGCCGAGGGCAGCCATCAGGGCCCGATGCGCGCTCTCGCGCAGCGGTGCCCGCTGCACGGCATCCTCGGCGGCGGCGACCGCCCGGGCCCCGTCGCCGAGGACGGTGGCCGCCTGGCTGGCCAGCTCGAGCGCGCCCACCAGCACGTCGTCGAGGTGGGACCGGATCTCGTCGGCCCAGTCCCCGGGATGCCCCGGCAGGAACGGCGGCCGGGCGAGGTCGGCCGCCGAGGTGGCCAGCCCGAGGGCGTCGGCCGGGTCGCGGGCCAGGGCCGTGCGGGCCGCGTCGAGCTCCTGGTCGGCCCGGTGGAGATCGACGGCGAGGCTGGCGCCCTCGGGCAGGACGAGCTGGTAGCCGGTCTCGCCGGACACAACGGTCTCGCCCGCGCCCATCACGGCCGACACCATCGAGCGCACCCGGCTGACGTGGGTGCGAAGCGCCGAGGCCCAGGTCTTGGGCATGGACTCGGGCCAGACGATGCCAGCCAGCCGATCGCGGGGGACCCCCGTCGACGGAGCGAGTGCCAGCGCGGCCAGGACGACGCGTGGAGGACCTGTCACGATGTGGCGGTCGGGCCCTTCGCTGCTGCCGACCGTCACGTCACCGGCGAGCGTTATCTCCAGTCGCACTGGCCTCCCTCGATAGTGCTCCGCTCAGCGCCGCCGACCCGCGGAAGTTTGCCACCTGTGCAAAATCCCTGGCCAGTTGCAGCGCCCACTGTGATTTGCACCCGTTTGCACAGCGTTTGCGGGACCGGTCGCATGATGGGCGCCAACGGAGCAACCAGCGAGCCCATCCATAGCGGCGGCGGATCAGGCGGAAGATCGTGGCGGGACGGGTAGGTGACACTGGTTGCACCCCGGCAGTGGGCCGGCCTGCGGCGGGGCCGGCCCACTTGCTCGGGTACCGAGAAGCAAGCGACGCGATGGGCACGGTCGGCAGGGTGCACGCACGATCACAGGAGCTGGGTGACATGGAGAGGGCAGAGAAGCAGGTGACACCTCCGTCCCCCACTTTGTCGCGCCCGCACGACCAGATGAGCGAGCGGTACGACGTGGTCGTGGTCGGCTCCGGCTACGGGGGCGCGATCGCCGCCGCGCGCTTCGCCGCGCGGGTCGCTCCGTCTGCCTGCTCGAGCGCGGCCGCGAGATGCACGCAGGCGACTTCCCCTCGACCGCTCTCGGCGCGGTCGGCCAGCTCCAGGTGCGCCGAGGGGCCCGGCGCCTCGGGCGGTCGAGCGCCCTGTTCGACCTGCGAGCCGGCGACGACCTGAGCGTCATGGTCGGGTGCGGGCTGGGCGGCACGTCGCTGATCAACGCCGGCGTGGCGCTGCGACCGCCGGCCTGGGTGTACGAGGACGAGCGTTGGCCCACGCCGCTCCAGGGGGCGGTCCAGGGGCCGGCCGAGCTCGAGCCCTACTTCGTCGAGGCCGAGCGCATGCTCGGTTCGACGCCCTATCCCGACGCCTGGGACGCGCCCACCAAGCTACGGGTGCTCGAGCGGGCGGCGGCCGGCGCGGGCGCGGCGGCCGGCGTCGACGCCAAGGCCGAGCGGCCTCGGATCAACGTCACGTTCGCCGACGGCCCCAACGCCGCAGGCGTCGAGCAGCGAGCCTGCATCCTGTGTGGCGACTGCGTGACCGGCTGCAACCATCGGGCCAAGAACACCGTGGTCGAGAACTACCTGCCCGACGCGGTCGCCCACGGGGCCCACGTCTTCTGCCAGGCCGCGGTGCGCACCGTCGAGCGCATCGGCGACGCCTCTGGCGACGCACCTGGTGGTGACGGGTGGGCGGTCAGCTTCGACGTCGCCGCCGACGGCCGCACCCGGTTCGACGCACCGTCGTCGTTCGTCTTCGCCGACGTCGTGGTGCTGGCGGCGGGCACGCTCGGGTCCACCGAGATCCTCCTCCGCTCGCGAGCCAGTGGCCTAGCCGTCTCCCCCCGGCTGGGCGACCGGTTCACGGGCAACGGGGACGTGCTCGCCTTCGCCCACGGGGTCGGCGGCGCTCCGCCGCCCCTGCGGGGCATCGGCCTCGGCCGCCGGCCTGTCACGCCCGACAACGCCGTCGGGCCCTGCATCACCGGCATGATCGACCTCACCGGCACGCCGGTCCCCGGCAAGGGCATGCTCGTCGAAGAGGGCGCCATCCCCGGCGCCCTCCGGTCCTTCATGCCTGCGGCCTTCGCGGTGGCGGCCGACATCGACGACGGGGGCAGCCCGCTCGCGTTCGGCCGGCGGCTGCTCCGGCGCATCACGGCCACCGCCGGCGCTGCGCTCGACCCCACCGGCGGTCCGGCCGACAGGTCACTGACCTACCTCGTCATGAGCGACGACGCCGGCGACGGGCGGCTGTGCCTCGACGGCGCGGGCATGAGGGTCGACTGGCCGGCGGTGGGCGACCTGCCGATCTTCGACCACAACGCCGCCGTGCTCAAGGCGGCCACGGCCGCCGTCGACGCCGAGTACGTGGCCAACCCGCTGTGGTCGCCCATGCTGCGCGAGTCGCTGGTCACCGTGCATCCGCTCGGCGGGTGCGCCATGGCCGACGACGGCGCCCGCGGCGTGGTCGACCACCGTGGCCGTGTCTTCACCGGCGTGGGCGACGAGGTGCACGACGGCCTGTTGGTGTCCGACGGCGCCATCGTGCCCCGCCCGCTGGCGGTCAACCCCCTGCTCACGATCTCCGCGCTCAGCGAGCGCGCCGCCGCCCTGCTCGCCGCCGAACGCGGGTGGACGGTGGACGACGGTCCCACGCCCCGCCTGGTCGACGCCCCGGGTGGCGACCGCCCCGGCGTGCGGTTCACCGAGCGCATGGCCGGGTGGGCCGGCGCATCCGACGACGGCGACCCCGTGCAGGGCGCAGCCCAGGGCGAGGTCGACGGCAGCCGCATCGAGTTCGTGCTCACCATCCACATCGACGACCTGCCGGCCATGGTCGCCGACGCCGCCACCCCGGGCCGGCTCAGCGGCACGGTGGTCGCGCCCGTGCTGTCGCCGCGGCGCCTGCGGGTCGTCGACGGCACCTTCCGCCTGGCGCAGGAAGATCCCTCGCACGTCGACACCTGCCACATGCGCTACGCGATGCGCCTGGTGGCCGACGACGGCCGCCACTTCACCTTCGACGGCCACAAGGTGCTGCACGACCGCTTCGGCCTCGACCTGTGGAGCGACACCACCACCCTGTACGTCACGATCCGCGACGACGCCGGCCAGCCCGTGGCGGCCGGGGTCATGCGCATCGCGGCCGGCGACTTCGCCCGCCAGCTCACCACGCTGCGGATCACCGGCGTCGCCGGCCCGGTCGAGCGCGCCCGCTGGGCCGGCCGGTTCGGCACGCGGTTCTTCCAGTCGCTGCACCAGGTGTACGGCAGCCTCGACGACGTCGCCAACTTCCCCGCTCAGCCGGCCGCGCCGGTCCCCCTCACCGGCGCGGGCCGGCGGCGGCTGCGCCTGCCCGTCCCGGAGCCTCGCTGGTGCGACCGCGACGGCCGCTGGCACGAGGGCGAGCAGGTCGGCGACGACGCGTGGCTGCGCCTCGTCCGCTACGAGGGCGGTCGCCGGGGCCCCGTGCTGCTCGCCGCCGGCTTCGGAATGTCGGCCACGTCGTTCCTGCTCGACACCGTCGAGACCAACCTGGCCGAGCACCTGGTGGACGCGGGGTACGACGTCTGGCTGTTCGACTACCGCGCCAGCATCGACCTGCCGTCTTCGCACACGGCGTTCACCCTCGACGACATCGCCACCCGCGACTGGCCCGAGGCCGTCGCCGAGGTGCGCCGGGTCACCGGCGCCGGCAGCGTGCAGGCGTTGGGCCACTGCGTGGGGTCGGTCTCGCTGATGATGGCGCTCGCCGCCGGCCTGGCCGACGTGCGGTCGGCGGTGTGCATGCAGTTCACGCTGCACCCCGCGACCTCGTACCTCAACCAGGTCAAGGCCGCGGCCAAGGTGGACAAGGTGATGGGGCGCATCGGCCTCAGCAAGGTGGCGCCTCTGTCGGGGGTCACGGTGCCCGACACCGCGCTCGACCTGATCCTGCGGGGGCTGCCCATGCCCCGGGCCGAGCGCTGCGGCAAGGCGCTGTGCCGCTGGATCAACGCGATCTACGGCTGCACCCACACCCACGACCAGCTCAACGACGCCACCCACGACGCGCTGGACCAGATGTTCGGCGTGGGCAACCTGGCGGCCCTCGGCCACATGGGCACGATCATGCAGCGCCGCCTGGCCGTCGACCGCGACGGCAACGAGGCCTACACGCGGCACCCCGAGCGCCTGCGGCTGCCGATCCTGCTGGTGCAGGGCGAGAAGAACTACATCTTCCGGCCGCCGGGCAGCATGCGCACGCTGCGCTGGCTGCAGGCGGCCAACGAGCCGTCGCTCTACGAGCGCGTGGTGCTCCCCGGCTACGCGCACCTGGACGCCCTGGTGGGCCGCAACGCGGCCACCGAGGTGTTCCCCCTCCTGAGCGACCACCTCGATCGCTTCAACTGGTAGCCGACGGGCCTAGGGTCAGCGGTCAGGTCGCGAGCTTGGGGTGCGGCAGCGGCAGTGCGCTGACGCCCAGCTCGCCGGCCAGCCCGGTGGCCTCGGCGTGGAGCGCCGTGGCTCGGTCGGCGTCGCCGCGCGCGTCGCGCTCGCTCAGCACGTTGGCCAGCCAGGCCGCTGACAACGCCACCCAGGGCCGGGCCTCGATGACCCGGTGGCGTTCGAGCGCGGCCTCGAGATGACCGACGGCGTCGTCGGCCCGGCCCAGCACTGCGTCCAAGGTGCCCAGGTGGTGGTCGACCGCGCCCAGGTAGGCGGCGTAGCCGAGCACGCAGTTGCGCCCGCTGTATGGCGCCAGCGTCTCGTACGACGCCCGGGCCCAGCGAGCGTCGCCCACCGTCGCCGCCGTCACCGCCGCGCCCACCACCGCGAACATCCACAGGTACCCCGCGTCGGCCGACGACATCTCGTCGACGTCGCCGTCGGCGAGCAGCGCCAGCGCCGTGTCCAGGTTGCCCGAGCCCGCCTCGATCCACGTCTGCAGCACCCACCAGATGAACGAGTCCGGGTTGTGGTGCCGCCCGGCATCGACGACGGGGCGGGCGCCGGCCAGGGTGCCCCGCATCCAGCGCACGACGAACGTCTGAGCAAAGTGGATGGTGCTCACCTGCGAGTGGCCGGCCACCTCGAGCCGGACCCGCAGCTGGTCGGCCTGGGCCTCGGCCTCGTCGAACCGGCCCTCGAGCGCCGCCCACATGGTCTGCCACATGGTGGCGAGCCGCAGGTGGTCGGGGTGGCGGACGGTGCCGGCCAGCTCGGTGAACGTGTCGGCCAGGTCGCGTGCGGCGTCGTGGGCGCCCACCACGAACAGGGGGTGGACGCGGGCGCGGGCGCCCTGGAGCACCAGGTCGGAGTCGCCGGTCTGCTGGCCGATGCGGATGACCTCGGACCCGATGTCGAGGTGCTCGTCCACGTCGTCGGGGCCGTCGAGGGCCAACACCCGCGACCCCAGCACCGAGGCCAGCACCACCGGGGCGTCCAGCCTCCGGGCCATCGCCTCTGCCTCGTCCGCGATCACCTTGCGCTCGTGGTGGGGTGCGTCGGCGTGCAGGACGTGGGCCAGGCGGGCCAGCGTCAGGGCCCGGGCCCGGCCGTCGGTGGCGGGCAGTCGTACGAGGGCCTCGTCGAGCAGGCGCCGCGCCGCCGGGTTGGGGGGCGGCGCCGCGGGCAGCCGCCCGCCGAACCCCAGCGCGGCACGGGTGAAGTAGTCGGTGCGGTCGAGGTCGCGGGCCAGCTCGGCGGCCTCGAGGTGGCGCCGGTCGCGGGCGATGAACTCGCCCGCGCGGTCGTGGGCCTCGGCCAGGTCGAGTCGCAGCTCGCAGGCGAGCTCGCGGGACCGGTCGAGCCGCACCTCGCCGCCGACCTCGGGAGCGCGGTCGGGCCGCGAGCCGTCGCCGAACCGGTCTTGCACGTCGACCACCCGACCCAGGAACCACACGGCGCCCTCGAACGCCGTCTCCCGGCGGGCCTGGTCGGCCGCCGCCCGGCCCCAGCGGATGGCGAGCGCGGCCGTGTCGGCGTTGGCCGCGCGCAGGTAGTGGTGGGCGATCTCGGGCGCCGACGCGGCGCCCGTCGTGCCGTCGGCCAGCGCGTGGGCGATGCGCCGGTGCAGGTCGGCGGCCCGGTCGGGGGCGACGTCGTCCTGCAGCGCCCGCCGCACCACGGCGTGGGCGAAGGCGAGGTGGTGGCCGTCGTCGGCGTCGCGCACCACGCCCGCCCGCACGGCGTCGTCGAGCTGGTGGCGCAGGTCGAGCACGCGCCCGTCGAGCGTGGCCGCCAGCACGTCGATCGAGAACTCCTCGCCCACGAACGATGCGGCGGCCAGGGTGTCGTTGGTCTCGGGTGTCAACTTCGCCAGTCGCCAGCGCACCACGTCGTGCACCCTCTCGGGCAGCCGGTCGCGCGCCTGGAGCAGCGCGCCCGCCGGGTCGTCGGGGTCGAGCCCTCGCAGGATCTCGTGCACGAACAGCGGGTTGCCCGCCGTTTCGTCGGTGAGCCAGCGGGCGGCGGCCGTCTCTTCGCCGTTGACGACCGGCCGACCCAACGCCTGGGCGACCAGCTCGGTGACGTCGTCCCGGACCAGGCCGGGCACCTCGACGCGGTCGACGTCCGCGCTGCCCTCGAACGACCCCAGGGTGTGGAGCGGACCCATGCCCTCGACCTCGCCGTCTCGCAGGGTGACGACGATGAGCGTGCGGCCGTCGGGGGGCGTGTCGAGCAGGTGCCGCAGCAACAGGAGTGACGATCGCTCGGCCCACTGCAGGTCATCGAGGACGAGGAGCAGCGGCCGCCGGCGGGCGATGGCGCCGAGCCAGTCGCGCACGGCGTCGAACAGGCGCAGGCGCTCGGCGTCGGGGTCGTGGGCCAGCGGCGGGCGCACCCCGCCGATGCGCGCGCCGATGTCGGGCAGCAGGCGGGCCAGGTCGTCGGCGTGGGCGGCGATGTCCCGGCGCAGCAGGCGGCGTGGGCACGAGGCGGCGTAGGTGCCGAGCGCCTCGCGGATGGCCTGGTAGGGGGCGAGCCCCTCCTCGTCCCAGCGGCCGTAGAGCACGGTGCCCGCACCCGCGTGCACCCGGAGCGCGAGCTCGGCGGCCAGGGTGGTCTTGCCGATGCCGGGGTCACCCGACAGCACGACGACACGGTGGTCGCCGCTGAGGGCGCCGGTCCACGCCCCCTCGAGGCGGGCCAGCGGGCCGCGACGCCCTACGACCAGCCGCGACGCGGCCCGGTGGGCCCAGCCCAGGTTCGACGTCCCGGCGTCGTCGTCGGCGCCGGCCGGCCCCGCGCCGACGAGGCGCAGCTCGTAGGCGCGCTCGTCGCGCTGGGGCGCCAGGGTGACGACCCCGAGGTCGACGAGCTCGACGCCGGGGGGCAGGGCGTGGGTGACCATGACCGCGGTCGACGCGGTCATGAGCACGACCGCCTCGCCCTGGCGGTCGGCCAGGGCGTCGACCCGCTCGCGGGCGGGGCCGTCGTGGCGCGCCGAGGTGCGCTCGACATCGCCGGTCGACAGGGTGACGCGGGGCGACGGGCCGTTCACGACGGCGCTGGCCAGCCGCACCGCGGTGACGGCCGCGTCGCCGGCCAGGTGGAAGGCCGTGACCAGCGTGATGCGTCCGGCGTCGGGCTCGGCGATGACCTCGGGCTCGTCTACCGTGCCCTCGGCCTCGGCCACGAGTGCGCGAACCTGACCGGCGTGGCGAGCGTCGACATCGACGCGCAGGACCGTGAGCACCGCGGGCACGACCTGCGACTCTAGGACCACCCGCCGGGGTATTGGAACATGTTCACATGATCGACGGCACCACGGCCTCGATCAGCGAGGGGCCCGGCTCGGCCAGAGCGCGGGCCAGCTGGTCGCTCAGCTCGTCGGCCGTGGTGGCCCGCGTGGCGGGCACGCCGAGCCCCTGGGACAGCGCGACGAAGTCGATGTCGGGCCGCGACAGGTCGAGCAGGCTCTTGGCCTTGGGCCCGGGGGCCTCGACACCCACCCGGTCCAGCTCCATGTTGAGGACCGCGTACGAGCGGTTGTTGTAGACGATCGTCACGACGTCGAGCCCCTCGCGGGCCTGGGTCCACAGCGACTGCAGCGTGTAGAGCGCGCTGCCGTCGGCCTCGCAGGCTGACGACCTGGCGGTCGGGGCAGGCGACCGCCGCGCCGGTGGCGACGGGCATGCCCTGGCCGATGGCGCCGCCGGTGAGGCACAGCCAGTCGTGGCGGGGTGCGCCGGCCGTCATGGCCGGGTGCGAACAGGCCCGACGTGTTGCCCTCGTCGGACACGATGGCGCCCTCGGGCAGGAGCGCGCCGACGGCCTGGGCCACGGCCGACGCCGTCAGCTCGCCGGTCGGCAGGTCGGGGCGCTCGGCCGCCTGGACGGTCGCACCGTCGGCGGGGGCGTCGACCGCGTCGGCCAGGGCCGCGAGCGCGGCGGCCGCGTCGCCCCCGCCGTCGGACAGCACGTGCACCTCGCAGCCGTCGGGCACCAGGTAGCTGGCCTTGTCGGGGTAGGCGAAGAAGCACACCGGGGCCTTGGCGTCGACCACGACCAGGTGGCGCAGGCCGGCGAGCTGGGCGGCGGCGAACTCGGCCAGGTAGGCCAGCCGATCGATGGGCGGCACGCCCGCACCGCGCTGGAGGCGGGTCGGGAAGGTCTCGGCCAGCAGCCGGGCGCCGGTGGCGTTGGTCAGCCGGCTGGCGGCCACCAGCCCGTCCTCGCGCAGCGCCCCACCGCCGAGCAGCAGCCCGCACGGCTCGCCCGACCGCAGCGCCTTGGCCACGGCCTCGACCACGTCGGTGTCGACGGGGCTGGCCGGGCGGCGCGGGATGGCCTGGGCGACCAGGCCGCCCGACGACCAGCTGACATCGGCCGGCAGGATCAGCGTGGCCACCTGGCCCGGCGGCCCGGTGGCGACGGCCACGGCCTCGGCGGCGTCGCGCCCGACGTCGGCCGGCTTCTGTGACCAGCGGATCCACGCGGACACGTTGCGGGCGACCGTCTCGATGTCGCTCTCGAGCTGGGCGTCGTACTGCTTGTGGTAGGTGGCGTGGTCGCCGACGATGTTGACGACCGGCACGTGGCCCTTGCGGGCGTTGTGCAGGTTGGCGAGGCCGTTGCCCAGCCCCGGGCCAAGGTGCAGCAGCGTGGCGGCGGGCTTGTCGGCCATGCGGGCGTAGCCGTCGGCCGCGCCGGTGGCGACGCCCTCGAACAGGGCGAGCACGCCCCGCATCTCGGGCACCGTGTCGAGCGCGGCCACGAAGTGCATCTCGGACGTGCCCGGGTTGGTGAAGCACGTGTCGACCCCGCTGGCGACCAGCGTGCGGATGAGCGCCTGGGCGCCGTTGTGCTCGGTCGTGTCGCTGGGCTCGCTCATCGGGGGTGCTCCGGTTCTGTCGTCGCAACGTGCGGCAGTTCTGGTTGCCGGCTGACCGGTGGTGCCGCAGGTTCGGTCGTGGTTCGTGCGGCGGGCCTCGTCAGTCGAAGATCGTGCCGGGGTTGAGGATGCCGTTCGGGTCGAAGGCGGCCTTGATGCGCCGCATGAGGGCGATCTTGGCCGGGTCCTCGAGCTCGAGGAAGTAGGCCGCCTTCTCGGTGCCGAGCCCGTGCTCGCCCGAGATGGCCCCACCCAGCGCCATGCCGGCCTCGAACAGCGCGTGCAAGATGCGGCGGCGCACCTGCGGGTCCTGCTGGAACACGCGCCATGTGCACGTTGCCGTCGCCCGCGTGGCCGCAGCCGGCGATCCACGCCCCGTGCTCCGTGGCGATCTCGCTCACCCGGGCCATGAACGCCGGCACCGCGGCCCGGGGCACCACCACGTCGATGATGTCGTCGGCGCCGTTGGCCTTGGCCACCCAGAACGCCTTCTCGCGGGCGTCGATCAGGCCCGCCGCTGCGCCCGGCGGCAGCACGTAGACGTCCATCGCTCCCAGCTCGGCGAGCTGCTCGGCCACGGCCTGGGTGTCGACCTCGAGCCGCTCTGCGTGGGTGCTCTCGAGCCCGACGACCAGGTACGCGAGGGCGGTCTCCTTGACCACCTCGGGGATGCCCAGGTCGAGGCCCACGTAGGCGGTGGCGGCCGCCATGGTGAGCATGTCGATGTACTCGAGGATGAGCGGGCCGACGCCGCTGCGCACGATCTCGGGCACCGCGGCGGTGACGGCCTCGAGCGAGGTGAACGGGGCCAGCACGGTGGCCTGGTGGGGTGCCCGGGGGTAGAGCTTGAGGTACGCCTTGGTGACCAGGGCAAGCGTGCCCTCCGACCCGATGACGAGCTGGGTCAGGTCGTAGCCGGTCGACACCTTGACGATCTTGCCGCCGCACTGGATGACCTCGCCCGAGGGCAGCACCGCCTCGAGGCCGAGTCACGTGATGCCGGGTCACGCCGTACTTCACCGCCCGCATGCCACCGGCGTTGGTGCTGACGTTGCCGCCCAGGCTGGCGCTGTACTCGCCCGGGAAGACCGGGTACACGAGGCCGAGCGGCGCCAGCGCGGCGTCGAGCTGGTCGAGCTGCACACCGGGCTCGACCACCGCGACGAAGTTCTCGGTGTCGATCTCGACGATGGCGGCCATGCGCTCGAACGACACGACGATGCCGTCGGCCACGGGGATGCAGGCGCCGGACATGCCGGTGCCGGCACCGCGGGCCGTGACCGGCACGCCGCTCTCGTCGGCGAGGCGCAGCACGGCGGCCACCTCGTCGGTGGTGGCCGGCAGTACCACGGCGATCGGCCGCTGGGGCGTGGCCGAGAGCGCCTCGTCGTGGGTGTAGTCGTCCTTGATCGCCTCGCCGGCCAGCACGTGGTCGGCGCCGACCACGGCCGCGAAGCTCTCGATCAGATCGCCACGGTCACCCGTCATCTCGGCCCCTTCCCGGTCAGCTTCAGCGACGGGTGGACCTTAGAGGACCCGAGGCGAGGTCACGTCGCCTTCGGGAGGCGGAAGCCGAGCTCGGCGATGACCTGACGCAGCAGGTCTGGGCGGTCGGTGATCATGCCGTCCACGCGGATGTCGATGAGCGACTCCATCGTGGCCCGGTCGTTGACCGTCCAGGGGATGACCTCCACGCGGGCCCGATGGGCCGCGCGCACCAGCTCGTCGGTCGTGAACGGCACATAGCCCGGGTCGTTGACCGTGCCGCCCTGAGGGTCGCCGTGGACGGGCGACACGGCGTCGGCACCGAACGAGACCGCCGCGGCCACGAACTGCTGCTGCAGCGACCCCGAGAAGTCGTCGATGTCGATCCCGCCGAGCCACGGCGAGGCCCCGGGCTGGCCGGCCTGCAGGAACTGCTGGCCGTTCGTCAGGGCGACGATCGGCAGGCGCGGCTCCACCTCGGTCATCCGCATGAGGGCGCCCCAGTCGAAGCTCTGGATCGTCACCTGGTCGAGCAACCGGGCCGCACGGACCTCCTGTGCGACGACCTGCACGAACCGCTCCCGGGGGGCCGTCTGCTCCGGCGCGCCGGCCTCGACCTTGGTCTCGACGTTCAGCGTCACCCGGCGGGCTCGGTAGGCGTTGACCAGGTCGAACACCTCGGACAGCAGTGGCATCCGTGCGCCCGGCGACAGCTCCTGGTCGGGGTACTGCGGCAGCCGGAGCGACCCGCAGTCGATCGTGCGCACCTGGGCCAGGGTGAGGTCCTTGATGTAGGTCCGACCTGGCACGTAGGGGAACTCCGGGTCGCCGGGGATCGCCGGTGCCGTGTCGACGCACTTGTTGGCCGACGGGTCGCGGTCGTGCGTCACGACGGCGTAACCGTCCTCGGTGATCTGGACGTCCAGCTCGAGGGTGCTCACGCCGAGCTCGAGCGCGTTGGCGAACGCCGGCAGCGTGTTCTCGACGACCAGCCCGAGCCCGCCCCGGTGAGCCTGGACGTCGAAGTCCTGGCCACGCCCGGGCCGGTCGCCTCCGCCGTGGCCATCCCCCGGGTGCTGGTGGGAGGCCGAGGCCGGGGTCGCAGCGACGGCGAGCACGATCGCGACGAGCACCGCGCCGACGGCCGCGTGACATGTCCGGTGGATCCGCATGGGGCGAGCATCGCCACGCCACATCACAGCGGCGTGGCACGCACCTTGCGTGCCGGCGACCCTTCCGTGAACTCCGGGGAGGAGCCCGGAGACTCGTCGTACGGCCCGCAGGGACTGAACGGGAGCGCAACAATGGGCGCATGACCCGCCTCTCCCACGACGAGACCGAGCTCCGGCTGGCCGACATCCCCGGCTGGGGCATCGCCAAGGGCGCCCTGCACCGCGAGCTCGAGTTCCACAACTTCGTCGAAGCCTTCGGCTTCATGACGATGGTGGCCCTCGAGGCCGAGAAGCGGAACCACCACCCCGACTGGTCGAACTCGTGGAACCGCGTCGTGATCGACATCTCCAGCCACGCCGAGGGCGGCATCACCGAGCAGTGCTTCGAGCTGGCTGCTGCCATCAACAAGGCGCTGGGCGAGTAGCGCCTTCGAACCACAGTCGATCGTGTGGGGCTACGACGTGGGGTCGTCCAGGCCCTGGAGCAGGGTGTTCCAGGACAGGGTGGCGCACTTGATGCGCACCGGGAACTTGACCACGCCCCGCAGCGCCTCGAGGTCGCCCAGCTTGACGTCCGCGTCGGACGCGCCGGGCTCGTCGCCGTCGCCGGGCTCGTCGCCGTCGCCGTCGAGCGACTGCTCGTGGATCGACATCATGCCCTTGAACGCCCGCGACAGCGCCCGGACCTCGTCGAGGGACTTGCCCTTGACCGCGGACGACATCATCGACGCCGACGACTGGCTGATGGAGCAGCCCTGGCCGCCGATGCGGATGTCCTTGACCACACCGCCCTCGACATCGAGGAAGAGCACGATCTCGTCGCCGCACAGCGGGTTGAACCCCTCGACCCGCGTGGCGGGCGGCGCGCTCGAGCTCGCCACGGTTCCGCGGGTTGCGGTAGTGGTCGAGGATGATCTCGCGGTAGAGGTCTTCGAGGCCGGGCATGCGGGTCGCGATCCTATCGGCGGTGGCTAGAAGCTGAAGAAGTCGGACGCGGCCTGGATGGCGTCGCCCAGTGCGTCGACGTCGGCCTCGTCGTTGTAGACGTAGAGCGAGGCCCGGGCGGTCGCGGCGACGCCCAGCTCGCGCATGAGCGGCTTGGCGCAGTGGTGGCCGGCCCGCACGCACACCCCGCGCTCGTCGAACACCTGGGTCAGGTCGTGGGGGTGCAGGTCGCGGTAGGTGAACGACATCACCCCGCCGCGCTCGGTGGGCTCGGACGGGCCGTGGATCGTAAGGTCGTCGCCGAAGCGGTCGGTCAGCGTGCGCAGCGCGTAGGCAGTGAGGGCGACCTCGTGCTCGCGCACGGCCTCCATGCCCAGGCCGGACAGGTAGTCGACGGCCGCGCCGAGGCCCACGGCCTCGGCGATGGGCGGGGTGCCGGCCTCGAACTTCCACGGCAGCTCGTTGGGCGTGAAGCCCTCCTTCGTGACGTTGAGGATCATCTCGCCGCCGGTGAGGAACGGGGGCGTGGCGTCGAGGATGGCCTCGGTGCCCCACAGCACGCCGATGCCGGTGGGGCCGCACATCTTGTGGCCCGTGAACGCGGCGAAGTCGGCGCCCCAGGCGGCCACGTCGGTGGCCACGTGGGGCACGTACTGGCTGGCATCGACCACGGCGATGGCGCCCGCGTCGTGCGCGGCGGCGACCAGGCGCTCGACCGGCGTGAGCGTGCCCAGCACGTTGGACATGGCGGCGAACGAGACGACCCGGGCGCCGTCGACCAGGCGGTCGAGGCCGGTGAGGTCGAGGTGGCCGTCGCGGCCCACGGGGATCCACCGCAGCTCGATGCCGATCTCGTCGACGAGCTGGTGCCAGGGGACGATGTTGGCGTGGTGCTCGAGCTCGGTGATGACCACCGGGTCGCCGGCCCGCAGGTGGGCCCGGCCCCAGGCCTTGGCCACGAGGTTGAGCGCCTCGGTGGCGTTCTTGGCGAACACGACCTCGCGGTCGGACCGGGCGCCGATGAAGCGGGCGACCTTGGCCCGGGCGCCCTCGAGGGCGGCCGTGGCCTCTTCCGCGATGAGGTACGTGCCGCGGTGCACGTTGGCGTTGGACCGCTCGTAGTAGGTCTCCATGGCGTCGAGCACGGCGCGCGGCTTCTGCGACGTGTTGGCCGAATCGAGGTACACGAGGCGATGACCGCGGACCTCGCGGTCGAGGATGGGGAAGTCCTTCTTGATGCGCGCCACATCGAGCGCATCGGGGTTGGTCGGGGTCACGACGCTGTCACCTCTGGTGCAGTCCGCCAGCTTTCGTAGCCCTCGCGCTCGAGCCGCTCGGCCAGCTCGGGGCCACCGCTGTCGACGACGCGCCCGTCGATCAGGATGTGCACCCGGTCAGGTTGCAGGTAGTTGAGAAGCCTCTGGTAGTGGGTGATGGCCAGGACGCCCAGCTCGGGACGGTCCTTGCGCACCTCATCGACACCGTTGGCCACGACCTTGAGCGCGTCGATGTCGAGGCCCGAGTCGGTCTCGTCGAGCACGGCGATCTCGGGCTCGAGGATGGCCATCTGCAGGATCTCGTTGCGCTTCTTCTCGCCGCCCGAGAACCCCTCGTTGAGGTAGCGGTCGGCGAAGGACGGGTCCATGTCGAGGCGCTGCATCCACTCCATGATCGACAGCCGCAGCTCCAGCACCGACAGGTCGATGCCCTTGCGGGCCGACAGCGCCTGGCGCAGGAAGTTGATGACGGACACGCCGGCGATGGTCTGGGGGTACTGGAAGGCGAGGAAGACGCCCGCCTTGCCCCGGACGTCGGTGTCCCACGTGGAGATGTCGTCGCCGCGGAACAGGATGCGCCCCTGGGTGACCTCGTAGTCGGGGTTGCCGAGCAGCGTGTTGGCCAGGGTGGACTTGCCCGAGCCGTTGGGGCCCATCAGCGCGTGCACCTCGCCGGCACCCACCGTCAGGTCGACGCCCCGCAGGATCTCGGCCCCGGGGGCGCCGTCTACGCCCACCACGCGCACGTGCAGGTCCTCGATCTGGAAGAGGGGAGTGGCCGGCATGGCGGTCAGTGTATTCGCACTACGCGGATAGGAGAAATGTGCCTTGCCTGATTTCCGGGTGCCGATGAGAGGCCGAGCCGACAGGCGAGGCCGTGGCCCGAGCGGCCCGCAGCGAAGCTGCAAGAGCGGGAAGCACAGCGACGGTTCGCCTCGACAACGTGACCTATCCGCTGACGTTCTAAGGTCACAGCCGATGGGCATCCGGGTCGCTCCTCCGGGCCCCCTCGTCACACTCGTCGAGGGCGGCTCCTTCTGCGTCTCCGGCCCCTCTGGCGACATCTCCGACCAGGTGGCGGGCGGTAGCGCAGGCCTCTACGTGGCCGACCGGCGCCTGCTGTCGCGGCTGGTGCTCACGGTCAACGGCCACGAGCTCGAGCCGGTCGACCACCACCGCGACGACCCGGCCGCCGCCACCTTCGTCGGCCGGGCACCACCCCCCGACCAGGGGCCGGGGCCCGCCGTCCCGGGCCCCGTCGTCGTGCTCCGGCGCACGCTCGGCGCCGGGATGCGCGACCACATCGACGTGCGCAACGTGGGTGACGAGCCCAGCTACGTCGAGGTCGAGATCGACCTGGCGGCCGACCTGGCCACCGTCACGGCCGTGCGCGACGGCGGCCCGCTCACCCCGGCCGTCGAACCCGGCGGCTCCGCGCCCGACGAGGTCCTGCTGGTGCGCGGGCGGGGCACCGCGCGCGTCGGCTCCCGGGTCACGGGCACGGCCGGCGTCACCGCGCACGGCGGCAGCCTGCGGTGGGAGGCGATCGTCCCCGCCCGGGGGTCCCGCTCGTTCACGCTGGTCGTCGCCCCCATCGTCGCCGGTGCCGAGCTGGTGCCCGGCCCGCTGCTGGCCGCCGGAGCCACCCGCAGCGAGTCGGCCCGCAAGCTCGTCCGCTGGCACCAGGCCGTGCCCCGCATCGCGAGCGACCACCAGCCGCTGGTCACCGCCGTGCGCCGCAGCGCCCACGACCTGGGGTCGTTGCGGGTGCTCGACCCCGAGTTCCCGGAGCGGGCCGTCGTCGCGGCCGGGGCGCCGTGGTACCTGGCGCTGCACGGCCGCGATGCCCTGCTCACGGCCTGGATGAGCCTGATCGTCGACCCCGAGCTCGCGCTCAGCACGCTCGAGACGCTGGCCCGGTTCCAGGGCACCGACGTCGACGAGCGCACCGAGGAGCAGCCCGGCCGGATCCTCCACCGGCTCCGCTTCGGCACCGCCGGGTTCGGGGCCGACGCCGGCGGCGCGGCCCGGGCGGTCAGCTACGGGGCGGTCGACTCGACCCCGCTGTTCGTGATGCTGCTGGGCGAGCTGCGGCGCTGGGGGCTGGCGCACGAGGTCGTCGACCGTCTGCTGCCCCACGCCGACCGTGCGCTCGACTGGATCACCGAGTTCGGCGACCGTGACGGCGACGGCTACGTCGAATACCAGCGGGCCACCGACCGGGGCGAGCGCCACCAGGCCTGGAAGGACTCGGCCACCCCGGTCCACCTCCCCGACGGCGCGGTGGCCCAAGGCCCGCTGGCGCTGGCCGAGGTGCAGGCCTACGTCTACGCCGCCTATCGGGCGCGGGCGCACTTCGCCGCCGAGGTGGGCGACGATGACCTGGCCGCCACGTGGGCGACGCGGGCCGCCGACCTGCGAGTGGCGTTCAACCGCGACTTCTGGGTCGACGGGGCCGGCTGGTTCGCCCTGGCGCTCGACGGCGACAAGCAGCCCGTTCCGGCACTGGCGTCGAACATCGGGCACTGCCTGTGGAGCGGCATCGTCGACGAGGACAAGGCCGGCGTGCTGGTCAAGCACCTGCTGTCCGACGACCTCTTCTCCGGCTGGGGCGTGCGCACGCTGGGCGCCTCGATGGGGGCGTACGACCCGCTGGGCGCCCACACGGGCGCCGTGTGGCCCCACGACAACGCCCTGTGCGTGGCGGGGCTGGTGCGCTACGGCCTCGTCGACGAGGCCCACCGGCTGATGCTGGCCCAGCTCGACGCGGCCGACGTCGACGGTGGCCGGCTGTCGGTGCTCTGCGGGTTCGACCGCGACGACATCACGGCCCCGGCCCGGTTCCCCGACGCCTGCGAGACGCGGGCGTGGTCGGCGGCGGCCCCTCTGCTGCACCTGCGGTCGCTGCTTCGACTCGACCCCTACGTCCCCCAGGGCAAGCTGTGGCTGTCGCCGGTGCTGCCCGATGCGATCCGATCCCTGCGGGTCGAGCGCATCCCGCTGCTGGGGGGCACGGTCACGGTCTCCGTCGACGGCGGTGGCGTCGAGGTCGACGACCTGCCGGCAGGCATCGAGGTGCTCGCCGAGCCCCGCCGTCCTCTCGCTGCCGGCCCCTGACCGCCCCGTCCCGCCGCTGGCCCGCGCGCCGCCGCCCCTGCGCCTCCCCTGTCGTCGCCTGTCGCCGAGACCGTCGCGCTGGCCGCCGACCGCGGTCCCCCCTGCAGTCGCGCGCTCTAGAGTCCCCGGGCACACGCGGCGCGGCCCTGGGGCGACCTGCGGCGATCCCGTTCGATCCGTTCGATCACGGAGTCGTCCTCACCTGGGCACCTTGGGGTGCCGCGCCGATGCGAACGCCAGGAGGATCCCGTGTCCCAGATGCCCCCACAGCCGCCCAGCGACGCCCCCGGCTGGGGCCAACCGCCCGCCGGCGCCCCCGACTGGCCGCAACCGGCGCCTGCCCCCGGGTGGGCGCCCGCCCCCGAGCCGGCGCCGAGCTGGGGCCCCGGCCCCGGTGCGCCCCTGCCCGGCCCCGGCTACGGCCCGCAGCCCGGCTATGGCCCGCAGCCCGGCTATGGCCCGCAGCCCGGCATGCCTGGCCAACCGGGCGGCACGAAGCGCAGCCCGATGGTGCCGATCCTGGTGGTGCTGGTGCTCCTCGCAGGCGGCGTCGGGGCGTACTTCCTCCTCTCCGGCGACGACGAGAGCGGCCCCGAGGCGGTCGCGACCCGGTACTTCAACGCCGCGGTCGACGGCGACTGCGACGCCATGGTCGACATGGTCGTGCTGGGCGACCAGACGCGCGACGAGGCCCTCGGAGAGTGCCAGGCGTTGCTGGGCGGCGGCGAGACGGGTGGTGACCTCCCCGACGAGGTGGCTGCCACCATGCCGACCGAGCTCGTGTCGGCCACCAGCGTCACCGAGTCCGAGTCCGAGGCCACGGTGCGCGTCGAGTACCGAACGCAGGGCGGCGCGACCGAGACCCAGGAGATCCAGCTCGTCAACGGCGACAAGGGATGGCAGGTCGACATCGACGGCTCCCTGACCGGCGCCGGCGGCGGGGCGACGGACCCGGTCGAGCCGCCTGTCGACGACGGTGCCAGCGACCCGGGCTCCGGCACCACCGACCCCGGTTCCGGCGGCACCGAGCCGCCCCTCGACAGCGCCGAGGCCCAGGGTGACCCGGAGCTGGTCGACCTGGCCAACGCCTGCGCCGGCGGTGACATGGTGGCGTGCGACGACCTCTACTGGGCCACCGATGCCGGCGGCGAGCTCGAGGCCTACGCCAAGACCTGCGGCGGCCGCGCCCCCAGCGGCGACGTCTCCGGGGGTTGCGCAGAGCAGTTCGGCTGACCCGTCTGCCGGCGGCGACCACGGGCCGCGGCCGCCGCCGGCGAGATCGGGGGGTTGGGCGGGGGGCCGGCCAAGTGATATTCTCCACCAATTCAGTCGGAATAGTGGGTAAGAGTCTCACGGCCGACCGACAGGACCGGGAGGGTGCAGGTGCGCCGGTTGCTGGTGTTCGCCCTCGCCGGGCTGGTGGGGCAGCTCGTCGACGGGGCCCTGGGCATGGCGTTCGGCGTCACGACCAGCACCGTGCTGCTCTCCAACGGGTTCTCACCGGCTGTGGCCTCGGCCAGTGTCCACCTGGCCGAGGTGGGCACCACCCTCACGTCGGGCGTGGCGCACTGGCGGTTCGGCAACGTGTCGTGGCCGCTCGTCCGCCGCATCGGCATCCCCGGAGCGATCGGCGGTTTCGCCGGGGCCACGGTCCTCACGTCGCTCACGGGCGACTGGCTCAAGCCGGCTGTCGCCGTCGTGCTGTTCGGTCTCGGGGGCCTGGTCATCGTCCGGTCGGTGCGGGGCGACCTGCGGGGCGAGCGCCACGACCCGGGCCACCTCCGCCGGCGGCTGCTCGCCCCGCTGGGCCTGAGCGCCGGCTTCCTCGACGCCGTCGGCGGGGGCGGCTGGGGCCCGGTCGCCACGCCCACCCTGCTGGCGGCCGGCCGGGTCGAGCCCCGCCTGGTCATCGGCTCGGTCTCGGCGGCTGAGCTGCTCGTCACCGTGGCGGCCAGCCTCGGCTTCCTGTTCGGGCTGGGCGGCGAGGGCATCGAGGCCCCACTCGTGCTGGCCCTGCTGGCCGGGGGCGTGGTGGCGGCACCGCTGGCCGCCTGGCTGGTGCGTCACGCGGATGCGTCGGTGTTGGGCGTCGTCGTCGGCACCCTGTTGCTGGTCACCAACGCTCGCACACTGCTGATCGAGGTGGGCACAGCCGGCCCCGTCCGCCTGCCGGTCCTGCTGGCCATCGCCGCAGCGGGCGGCAACCTCGCCCTCCGGGTGCGCCGGCAGCACCGCCTCGCCGCCGCGCCGGTGTCCGACCCCGCGGACCAGCCGCCGGACGTGGTACCGGCCGAGTCCGCCGGCGCGAGGCGATAGTCGTCGCTCGACGGTCCCGGGTCCCGAGGCGAGGTTCCCAAGGCAATGGTGGTCCCTCGGGCTGCCGGCGGCGACCTCTACTGCCTCGCGAGAGCCACGAGGCCTGCGAGGGACCCGGTCACTGTCAGTCGGCGTCGCGCAGGTCTTCCTTCCACGCCCGGAAGCGGGTGTGTGTGGTGCCGCTGGGCCCGATGCCCGAGCCGTCGCCCGTCGGGAACAGGCGGAACGTGTAGGTGACGCTCAGGTCGTCGGCCCGCGCCACCCAGTAGCGGGCGTCGCCGCCGGCGGCCGGCCCGGCGCGCCACAGCAGCCACGGCCCGATGCGCCGCTTGTAGTCGGCCACCGGCGTGCCGGGCAGGTCGTCGCCCAGGCGGCGCAGCGCGTCGGGCGCCTCGATCCACGCCGAAGCTGGGATGTTGCGGTCGCGCACCGGGGTGGGCGGCAGGTCGT
The DNA here is from genome assembly GCA_963735395.1 of uncultured Acidimicrobiales bacterium. Taxonomy (GTDB): domain Bacteria; phylum Actinomycetota; class Acidimicrobiia; order Acidimicrobiales; family VFJN01; genus ZC4RG19. The sequence goes on from CAVTKV010000012.1 coordinate 535,634, forward strand.
CGGTGTGGAGCGGCGTCTCGTCGTAGGGACGCTCGTCGTAGCGCAGCGCGTCGCCCATCACCAGCCCCGGTCGATCCATTCCTGCAGGTGGGGGCACTCGGTGCCGATGGTCGTGGGGTCTCCGTGGCCGGGCAGCACCCGGGTCTCGCCCGGCAGGGTGAACAGCTTGGACTCGACGGCCCCGATGATGGTGGGGAAGTCGCCGCCGGGGAACGACGTGTTGCCCGGTCCGCCAGGGAAGAGCGTGTCGCCGCTGAACAGCACGGGCGAGCCCTCGACCAGGAAGCACATCGAGCCGGGTGTGTGGCCGGGCGTGTGGATGGTGCGCAGGCGCACCCGGCCGACCTGGACGACCGAGTCGTCGTCGAGGATCTGGTCGTAGGACGGCAGCATGTCGGCGTCCTGGGCCGTCACGTGCACCTCGTAGCCGGCGTCGCGCAGCTCGGGCACGGCCTGGATGTGGTCCCAGTGGCCGTGGGTCTCGAGCACCGAGCCCACGCCCAGCGCCCGGCACAGGTCGAGCAGGCGGTCGTGCTCGTTGGCCGCGTCGAGCAGCACCGCCTGGCCGGTCTCGGTGCAGCGCAGCACGTACACGTTGTTGTCCATGGGGCCGACAACCACCTTGTGGACCTCGAACCGGTCGTCGGTGTGGAAGAGCGTGCCCATGCCGGCAGTCTGCCGTGTCCGCCGGCGACTGCCCCCCTGCCCGGTCGCGGGGCGTGGCGTCGGGCCCACCGCGTGGGCCTCGCCCGAGACCTAGCAGACGGCGTAGCGGTAGGTGCTCGACCCCGGGGCGGTGACCTCGCGATCCCGCCGCACGATCGACAGGCCGGGCCACTGGGCGCAGCCGCGGTCGAGATCCTGGTCGCGGTACTCGACCGCGAACACGAGGGAGTCGTATGCCGCGGTGAACGCGTCGCACTCCGACCACCGGTTGCACTCCTCGACGATGGCGAAGTCGAAGCCGATGGACCGTCCCTGCGGGGCGAGGTCGGTGTCGTTCTTCTGGGCGATGGCCAGGCCCGCCTCGTGGGCCTCGGCCGCGAGCAGCCGGGCGAAGGCCGCGGCGTCGTCCCTGGTGAGCAGGTCGTCCGAGCGGGTGTAGCTGTCGAGGTTGTCGGGCTCGACGGCGTCGAAGCCGTCGGCCGCGCAGCTGTCGATCCAGTCGCCGACGACCGCGGCGACGGCGTCGCGCCGGTCGGAGGTCGAGATGTCGAGCAGGACCTCGTCCCAGTCGTCGTCGACGACGTGCTCGCCGCCGTCGCGGAGGAGCAGGTCGGGGTGCTCGGCCTCCCACCACGACAGCTCGCCGGGCTGGGCCTGGAACGCGTTGACGTAGCAGATGTTGTAGAGCCCGCCCGCCGGCTCGGACCCACGGTCGCGGGCGACGACGCCCGTCTCGGGGTGGGGCGCGTACGGCTCACCGATCTGGTAGTCGAACGGCGCATCGGCCGGCGGGAGCACCACGTCCGGGTCGACCGACGGCCCGTCGTCGGAACAGGCGACCACCCCGAGGCCGAGACCGACGATCAGGCCGACGGCGCGGGCGAGGCCTGACCTGCCCCGACCGTTCAATGCCTGCGGCCGAGCATGTAGGGGACGAGGGCGCGCACGAAATCGGTGTCGGCGCCGGGTCGTGCGGCGGCGAACGCGACCGCGAACGCGTCGTCCGCCGAGCTGGCGATGCCCGCGGCGTAGGCGCGGGTGAACTCGATGCTCCCGTAGGCGTCCATGAGGGCGCGGATCTCGGCGATGACGTCGGGCGTGCGCTCGGCCGGGGACAGCCGCAGGTAGCGGTCGACGACGGCGCGGTCCGCACCCTTGGCCCGGCCCGCCAGGTGGATGAGCACGAGGGTGCGCTTGCCCTCGCGCAGGTCGCCGTTGATCTCCTTGCCGTAGAGCGCCTCGTCGCCCACCAGGTTCAACAGGTCGTCCTGGATCTGGAAGGCGGCGCCCAGGTGGAAGCCGAAGCGCACCATCGGCCGCAGGTCGGCCCGCCCGCCTGAGCCGATCAGGGCGCCGACCCGCAGGGGATGGATGGTCGTGTACCAGCACGTCTTGTGCATGATCAGGTCGAGGTAGTCCTCGGGCCGCAGGTCGGCCACGGCGTCGCGCTGCCAGCCCAACTCGGTCGCCTGCCCCTCGAGTGTGCGCAACGTCATCGTGTCGAACTCGTCGAGCAGGCGCTCGGCCAGGGCGTCGTCGAGCTGCCGGGCGCAGCGCCGGACCACCCGGTTGGCGAGGATCGCCAGCGCGTCCCCGGCGTTGACCGCCAGCCCGGTGCCGAACTCGGCGGGCAACGTGGGCCGACCGCGTCGCCGTTCGCTGCCGTCGGCGACGTCGTCGTGCACGAGGAACGCGTTGTGGAGCATCTCGATGGCGGTGGCCGGGCCCTGCGCCTCGTCGTCGGTGCCGCCGAACGCCCGGCACGTCGCCAGGCACAGCGCCGGCCGGATCGCCTTGCCGGGCCGGCTGGGGTAGGCCCGGACCAACCGGTACAACCAGTCGTGGGGCTCGGCGTCGGGCACCGCCGCCAGGATCGCCCGCCGGACGTCGCGTCCGACGGCGCGCAGCCGAGCCTCGACGACGTCCGTGCTCGCGCCGGCTGCGTCCTCGACCCGGACGCCCTCCTCGACGCGGTCCTCGACGCCGTGCCCGACGACCGTCGTCATCCGTCAGACCTCGTGCGCGTCGACGGACACGACGACCTCGAACGGCAGCCAGGCGTCGGGAACCCCGGCGGCGAGGATCACCCCCCGGTAGGTGCCGGGCGGCGGGTCCGCCTCGACCGAGACGACGACACCGCGACTCGACCGGCTCGGCAGGTCGACGACGTCGGGATCGAACCGCAGCGCGCCGGCCGGGAGCACGGTGCCGTCGGAGGCCCGCAGATCGCCGCAGTGCAGCCGGAGCCCGGCGTGCTCCTGACCGCCGGCGTTGTGCAGCCACACCTCGACGCCGGGGCGGACACCAGTCGGGTCGGCGGGACCTGCACCCGATGCCGACCTGCCGCACGCCACCTCGAGGCGCACGACACCCGTCGACACGCCCGTGGCGATGTCGACGCTCGCCCGGCCGGGGGTGTCGGGCCGACCGGTGGCGGTCGGTGGGAGGAACTGGCCGAACGCGTCCAGGCCGAGCCGGACGATGTCCGCCCAGGCGCGCACCAGTTCGTCGGTCGCTCCCGCCGTCAGCGGATCGCGGCGCTCGGCGGCGGCATCGGCACCCCGCGCGCCAGGGCCGGCATCAGCACCGGTGCGGTCGCCGACCCCCACGCCGTCGCCGAGGCGGTCGTCGCCGTCGACCATGCGGACCAGCCGGTCGACCAGGTCGCCGGCGGCCACGAGGCCGCGTCGCTGCACGTCGACCAGCGCCTGTACGCCCGCCGTGGCGTCGAGCCCCGACACCGATCGTGGGTCGCCGCCCTCGTTGTCCCGTCGATCGCCCACCCCGACCCCCTCGCCGCCTGCCGTCCGACGTGCGCACCTGCGCAAACTCCGGTCGGTCACGAGTGACCAGGTCGTAGGCTACGACCAGACGCCCTCGAAGGCACGGGGTGGGTGGCATGAGCGACACCGGCGATCTCGTCGTTGCGCTGGGGGAGCTCGAACGCGCCATCGGTCGCCTGGGCGACGACGATGCCGTGCGGGCCAGAGCCGCGGCCGCCACGTTGATCCCTCCCTTCGGCGACCCCGGGGCCGCCGGGTGGTACGACCGGTTCCTCGAGTCTGCCGGCGGCGGGCCCGAGGCGACCACGCTCTCGGCCGCGGTGAAGCAGCTGGGGCTGCCGCCCGCGAGCACCGGGGTGCTGCCCCGGCGGGTGATCGCGATCGGCGCCGCCGCACGCGCCCTGCCCGATCGGTACGGCCCCGGGGGCGATGAGAGCGAGCTGGTGCAGCTGGCGCTGTCGGGGCCGGGCATCCTGCGGTCGGCGCCCAGCGTGTTCGAGGACCACGACCGGGGCGAGCCGGAGATCCTCGACGAGGCGCCCGGCTTCCACGCCCTGCTGGTCGACCCCGCCGCGCTGCCCCACGTCGGGGCGTACCGGGCGTTCCTGGCACACCCCGACGTCAGGGGGTTGGTCCACCAGGAGCTGGTCGCGGCGCCCGCGCCCTGTTCGACCGAGGTGGTCGAGGTCGCGGGCCCCGGCGGCGGCCGGGTGGCGGTCGCCCTGGTGACACGGGTGTGCGTGACGGGGGTGACCCTTGCCGACCTGGCCGCCGAGACCAGCTTCCTCAACCCCGGCAACTGGTCGAGCTACGCGCACTGGTGCCACATGGAGCCCGACCCGGCGAACACCGCCGATCCGGACGCGGCGGGACGGTTCCTCGAGGTGGTCGCGCTCGACTGCCCGACCTCGTGGTTCGAGGTGGCGGTCTGGCTCGACTTCACCCGGCTCGTGTCGACGTCGGACCGGCTCATCCGCAGCTACGCGATGAGCGCCGACCAGTCGACCGTGGCGGGCGGCGCGCGGGCCAACGGCGCGGTGGACGTCGACGAGGGGACGATCAGGGCCGTAGCCGCGCACGATCACGTGCAGGTGACGACGACCAAGCGGGTCCACTTCACCGTGCCGGTCGACCAGACCGCGCTGGCGGTGCTCTCGTGCGGCGCCGGCTACGGGGCGCTGGCGGCCGACTTCGTGGTCGACGGCACCGGCGGACGGGCGAAGGACGCCGTCTGCCCGCCGCGGACGAGGCGGCCCCGCGGCGGCGCCGGAGCCGAGGAGCCCGACGACGAGCTGCTGGCCGAGCGCCTCGAGGCGCTGGGCCGGACAGCCGACGAGTGCCTCGCCGCCGCGAAGGTCGGGCTCGACAAGGCCGGTGCGGGGACGTACACGGCCGATGACCTGGCCAGCGACGTGGCGGCGTCGATGGTGCGGAGCATCCGCGCCGGTCGGCAACTGGTCGACGTGGCGGCGGCGGTGGTGCGGCCGCCCCGGCGCCGCGGCGAGGTCGTGTCCGACACGTTCACGCTCCCGGTGCCGGCGTCGGGGCAGAGCCGACTCGTCCTCGGCGGGCCGATGATGTCGGCCAGGGGCGACCTGCTCCCGGTCGCTCAGGTGGGCTTCGACCCCGAGCCCCTGCCGGCGGGCGGCGACACGTTCAGCCTCGTCGTGCGGTCCGCGGGCCTGGCCGGGACGACCTACTTCGGTGTGGTCGAGGCCTTCGACCCGGCGACCGGTCGACGGGACGTGGTCCATGTGGACGTGCAGGTCCCATGACGGCAGATCGACCACGAGGAGTAGGGTGCGGATCGCACCCGGCGGTCGACACAGGGGTGGTGCGATGAGCGACGCCAACCGGTCCCGCCTGGGGGACAACGCCCCCCGCAATCGGCCGCGCGTCGCGTCGCGGCTGGTCGACACGGTGGTGGAGGGCGACGTCGATCCCACGCCGGCCCTCACCCTCAGGATCTGCGTGCGCGGCCTGTCGCTCGACGAGGCCGGCGCGACGCTCCTCGACCCGACCAAGTGGACGCGGGTCCCTGAGTGGTGCTCGATGGTGCCGGCCCCTCCCGACAGCGCCATGCCAGCGGGGTTCCGACGCTATCTCGAGGAGGTCAGCCTGGACTGCGGCGGCAGCTCCCACCGGTACCGGGTCTGGCTCGACTTCTCCCCGGTCCGCCCGTGGGGCGACAGGCTCGTGGTGACGTACCGGATGAGCCCACCCGAGGTCCAGCGCGACCTCGTGGTCGACGGACTCCGCGCCAACAAGACGCTCGGCCTCGACGAAGGCTCGCTCGTCGTGGGCGCCGTGGACGCCGAGAGCGACGACCGCCTCCTGCGCCTCATCACGACCAAGCGCCTGCGCCACGCGTCCGATGCCGTCGGTCGAGCGGTGTTCACGATGGCGGACCTGGGCGGCTTCTACGAGCTCGGAGCTCGGTTCGTCACGCACGTCAGCAAGGGACAAGCCCAGGTGGAGGTCTGCCCTGATGCCAACCCCAACGAATGAGCCAGACGCCGGCCAGGCGTCAGCTGCCGCTGCGACAGGAGCCGAGCGCGCCGCCCGGTCGCTCGACCCGTGGGCGGTCGCAGTCGATGACGCCACCGCGTCGATGCGCGAGTGGGCCGGCGCCCTGAAGACGTCGTTCGCCACGGCGGTCGCCGGCGGCTACACAGCCAAGTCGCTGACCGGGGACGTCGCCGCCATGGCGGCGCGCGGCGCGCGCGACTGGGCCCGCCTGGTCATCAACACGGCGGGCATCGCGAGAGCCGTGGCCACGACCCCGATCACCCCGGCGGCCCCGACCAGCGCCCGCGACCACGGCGGAGCCGGCGAACCACGGCGACACCCGACGCACCGCCGTCAACCGGGTCCGAGGCGTGAGGAGCTACCCGCTGTCCGAGGCGCTGGAGGGCATGCTCGGCACCGCACGTGACTGGGCCGATGCTGCGGCCGGTCATGCGGCCACAGTCGCCGGCCGGCTGGACAAGGAGAACTACGCGTCCGACGCCGACACGCTCGCGGCCGATGCGTCGCGGTCCGTCGCTCTGGCGGTGCGGGGGTGGGCGCAGCTCGCCGATGCGGTGTTCGAGGCAGCCGTGAAGATCGCCCGCCCGCCGGCCGCCGTCCGCTCGGTGCTCACGGACGAGTTCACGATGCGCGGGACCGGCGGTCCACGTGAGCTGCGCGCCGTGGGGGGCACGTGGACATCGCCCACCGGGGACGAGATGGGCACCTGGCGGGTCACGTTCGAACCACCGGTGCTGGAGGCCGACGACCGGCAGTTCCGCATGAGGGTCTACGCCAACTGGCTGACCGGGTCCGCCTACCTGGGCACGGTCGAGGCTGTCGGTCCCGACGGGAGCGACCAGGTGGAGGTGGTCGCGCAGGTCTCATGAGCGAACGAGAGGCGGGCACCACACCGACGAGCACCAGGGATGCCCAGTCGACCTCGGTCGACGGGCTGCTCGACCGCGCGGTCGCGGCCATGAACCGCGGCGACCTGGCGTCCGCCCACGAGCTCGCCGGCGCGGTGCTCGCCACCGACACCGCCAACCGCGACGCCGCGGCGCTGCTGGCGGAGTCGGCGCCGGGGGCGGAACTGCGCCGGGCGTCGTTGCTGTACGCCGACCTGGTGGGGTCGACCGAGCTGTCCGAGCGCCACGAGCCCGAGCTCTACCGTGGCGTGCTGCGCCGTTACACGACCCTCTGCCGTGAGGTCATCGAGGCCCGCTATGGCGGTCATGTCTCGCACGTCGCCGGCGACGGGTTGCTGGCGGTGTTCGGCCTGCCGACGGCGCACGAGAACGACGCCGAGCGCGCGGTGCGGGCGGCGCTCGACATCTCGAACGAGCTGGCGGAGGTGTCGGCACAGGTCGAGCGGGCGGTGGGCGAGCGATTGGCCGCCCGGGCCGCCGTCCACAAGGGCCTCGTCTACCTCGACATCGACGGTGACGAGGTCTACGGCCTGGCGGCCAACGTCACCTCCCGGCTGCACGGGTTGGCGGCACCGGGCACGGTGCTCATCTCCGAGGAGGTGCGCGAGATCGTCGGCGAGCTGTTCGAGACCGTGGCCGAGCCCGCCCAACGCGTGAAAGGGGTGACCGAGCCGCTGCGGCCGTTCCGGGTGCTGGCGCCGCGACCCGAGGTGCCGACGCGCGGGCGCCGCTGGGTGGGGCCGCTCGTCGGTCGTTCCGAGGAGCGCGCCGTGTTGCGGGCCGCCTGGGCCGAGGTGCGGCGCGGTGCCGGCGCCGGGGCACGAGGCGTGCACCTGGTCGGCGAACCGGGCATCGGCAAGTCCCGCCTGTGCGCCTCGTTCTTCGACGAGGTCGGCTCGGAGGTCCGCGCCCACATCGAGCTGCTCGGTTCGCCGTTCCACAGCGGGGCCAGCTTCCATGCGATCCGGACGCTGATCGAGGATCGGATCGACGTCGGGCCCGGGGGTGCCGGCGACGACATCGGCCGCGTCGGCCGGCTCGAGGACGAGGTGGAGCAGCTGGGCTTGGAGCCGAGCGAGCTGGTTCCGCTGCTCGCGCCGATCGCCGGAATCGCACCCGGCCCGCGCTACGGGGCGGCGGCCACGGAGGGCCACAAGCTGCGCGGGGCGATCGCCGACGCCGCGTTCCACTACCTGCTGGCGTGCCTGGGCCATGGGCCGTCGGTGCTCGTGGTCGAGGACCTGCACTGGTGCGACGAGTCGACCGTCGACGTTGTGGGCCGGGTGCTCGGCGCGGATCGTCCCGATGTCCTCGTCGTGACGACCTCGCGGGACGCGGCGCCGACGCCGTTGCGGAGCGCGCAGGCGATCGCGCTCGCCCCGCTCGATGCCGACGTGTCCATGCGGCTCGTGCGAGCGCTCGACCCTGCGATGGCGCCGGACTCGTGCAGTGACCTCGTCGCCCGGGGCGGTGGCATCCCTCTGTTCCTCGAGGAGCTGGTGCAGGGCGCCGGCCGGGCAGGAGCCGATGCCGTCGGCCGCCGGGCGTCGCCCACGGCGGCGGCTGGGGCGCCGTCCGTCGGCGACGTGCCGGGCGCCCTCTACGAGCCCCTGGTGAGCCGGCTCCACGCCACGCCGACAGCGGTGCCGGTGGCGGCGGCCGCGGCGACGATCGGCCGGGACGTCGACCCCTGGTTGCTGGCCAGCGTGGCCGATCTGCCGGCGCCCGAGCTCGAGCAGGCGCTCACCGATCTGCTCGACGGCAGCGTCCTCGTGCCGGCGCCGGTTCGCGGGCGGTACTGCTTCCGTCACGAGCTGCTGCGCGAGGTCGCCTACGGCCTCCAGCCCCCCTCACACCGCCGCCGCCTGCACGCCCGGGTGGCCGACGCGCTCGCCGGGCGGGCTCGCGAGGACGACGGCGTCGACTGGCACCTGGTCGCCTGTCACTACGACCTCGCCGATCGCCCGAACGACGCGGCGGGGGCCTACCAGCAGGCGGCGGACGGGGCCCAGCGCCTCGGGGCGCTGGGCGAGGCGCGGTCGCTCCTCGAGCGCGCCATCGAGCTGACTACCGCGCTGCCCGAGAGCCGGGAACGCCGGCGCCGCGAGGTCGGGCTGCGCCTGCGGCGAGGCTTCCTCGCCGTGTCGGCAGAGGGGAACAGCTCGGTCGAGGCCGTGCGCGACTACGAACGCTGCCTCGAGATCGCGCTCGCCGAACCGGCCAGCGACGAGATGTTCAGCACGCTCATCTCGCTCTGGGGCTACTACGTGATCCGTGGCGACCTGGCTCGCGCCGAGCGGGTGTCCGAGATGCTGCGGTCGGCGCTGCCCGCCGGGCGAGGCCTCTACGCCCCGGAGAACGACGCGTCGTTCGGCGTCGTTCGCTGGTACGGGGGCGAGTTCGCCGCCGCCGGCGAGCTGTTGGAGGCGGCGGTCGCCGGGCTCACCGCCCGGGGTGATGCCCGGCACTACGCCAGCACGTGGTTCATGCCGACCGACGCCTGGGCCTCGGCCCACGCCTTCCTGGCCCTGGCGCGCTTCGTCCGCGGCGACGAGACCGGCGCCGACGACCAGGTGGCGGCCGGGTTCGCGCGCTGCCGCGAGCTGGCGTTCCCTCACGGTCCGTACACGGCCGCGTCCGTTCACGCCTACCGGACGTGGATCCAGGTCGAGCGGGGCGATCTCGAGGGCGCACAGGGCACGGTCGACGAGGTGCGCGGGCTGTCGGATCGCCACGGCTTCGACATCTGGGCACTGGTGTCGGCACTCCAAGGAGCGACGGTCGACGGGTTGACCGACCTGCGGTCGACGGCCGATGCCCCCCGCTTGGCCGCCCGTGCGCAGGCGCTCGACGGGTTGATCGCCACATGGCGCATGCTCGACCTGGCCGTGTTCGTGCCGTTCTACCTGGGCGTGTCGGCCCGCCTGCGTGCCGGCGGCGGCGACATCGACGCGGCGGTCGCGCGCGTCGACGAGGCGTTGGCGTTCGCGGCGACCACCGGGATGCACTTCTACGACGCTGAGCTGCTGCGGCTCAGCGCAGGCTGGGCCGGTGGGGCAGCCACCGGCGAGCGCGGGAGGGACGGTCGCCTGCGGGCCGCCCTCGAGCTCGCCCGCGCCCAGGGGGCGACCCTGTTCGAGCGGCGCATCGCCGACGACATGCGGCTCCGGCCCTCGTGACCACCCGGCGTCCGCGGGTCGCCATCCTGGGCGGGGGCATGGCGGGCCTGGCCGCGGCCTGGCGGCTGAGCGAGCCGGGGTGGCGCGAGCGGTTCGAGAGCATCACCGTCCACCAGCGGGGCTGGCGGCTCGGCGGCAAGGGCGCGAGCAGCCGCGGGCGCCACGGGCGGATCGAGGAGCACGGCCTCCACCTGTGGCTGGGGTTCTACGACAACGCCTTCCGGCTGCTGCGCGAGTGCTACGCGGAGCTCGACCGACCGACGACCGACCCGACTGCGCCCCTGCTCACGTGGCGCGATGCGCTCCGGCCCGCCGCCCACATCGGGATCGAGGACCGCCACGGCGACACGTGGGACCACTGGCTGGCACGGTTCACGCCCAACGCCGGGGAGCCGGGCGAACCGCTGGACGCGCGCCGTGCTCCCACGGTGGCCGAGTACGTGCAGCGGGCCCTGCGCATGATCCTCGACTTCGTGGACGCGCTGCCCGAGCCGGCCCCCGCAGCCGGTTCCGCCGGCGTCGTGCTCAGCGCCTCGGCGCAGCCGCCGACCTCGACCGTCGCCACCCTGGCGGCCGGAGCGCGCGTCCTGCTGCCGGCGGCGCTGCTCGAGGCCACACGGCTTCTGCGCCAGGCCGCCGATCGCCCCCAGGGTGGGGACGGCGGGCAGCCGCTCGTCGCCGCGCTCGACGAGCTGCACGCACGGTTGTCGGCGGTGGTCGAGGCCGACCCGGCCCTGCGCCGCGGCTGGCAGCACGTCTCGCTGTCGATCGCCCTGGTGCGTGGGCTGGTGGCCGAGGGTGTGCTCGCCGACCCTCGCCGCCTGACCCGGCTCGACGACGAGGACTTCCTGGCCTGGATCGCCCGCCACGGCGCCGCCCCCGAGGCGGTCGACGGGGCCTTCCTCCGTGGCATGTACGACCTGGTGCTCGCCTACGAGGACGGCGACTCCCGGCGCCCCGGCTTCGCGGCGGGGACGGCCGTCCTGATCACGGTCAAGATGCTGCTCGAGTACCAGGGGGCCGTCTTCTGGAAGATGGCGGCGGGGATGGGCGACGTGGTGTTCGCCCCCCTCTACCAGGCGCTGCGGGCCCGAGGTGTCACCGTCGAGTTCTTCAGCAGGGTCGACGCCCTGCACCTCGGCGCCGGCCACCGGCGCATCGAGGCCATCTCCGTGGGCCGCCAGGTGCGGCTGCGCGCCGGTCTCGAACGCTACGAGCCGCTCGTGCGGGTGGGGGGACTGCCGTGCTTCCCCGCGGCGCCGCGACAGGACCAGCTCATCGATGCGGACGGGATCGCCGGTCAGCCGCTCGAGGCCCAGTGGTGCACGTGGCCCGACGCCGAGCGACGGGTGCTACGCGACGGGCGGGACTTCGACGTGGTCGTGCTCGCGATCCCGGTGGGCGCGGCGGCCACCGTGTGCGGTGAGCTCGTGGCGGACCGCCCCGAGTGGGCGGCCATGGTCGACAACATCGGGACGGTGGCGACGCAGGCCGTCCAGCTCTGGTTGACCGAGGACGAGCGCACGCTGGGCTGGCCGCTGCCGGGCGCCACCGTCAGCGGCTTCACCAAGCCGTTCGACACGTGGGCCTCGATGCCGCAGCTCGTCGACGTCGAGCAGTGGGACGCCGCCGAGCGGCCCCGCTCCGTCGCCTACTTCTGCAGCGTCCTCGACACGCCCGGGCCTGCTCGCGCCGATCGGACCGATGCCGAGCGCCAGCGCGCCCGGGTCCGCGCCCACGCGGTGCGGTTCCTCGAGCACGACATCGGCCACCTGCTCCCCGGGGCCGTGCGTGACGGTCTCTTCCGGTGGGAGCTGCTGTGCGGGAGGGACGGGCGCACGGGGCCGGACGCCGTCGACTCGCAGTTCTGGACGGCCAACGTCGACCCCTCCGACCGCTACGTGCAGTCGCTGCCCGGCACCGGCCGGTACCGGCTCCGGCCCGACGAGAGCGGCTACGACAACCTCGTCCTCGCCGGCGACTGGACCGACTGCGGCCTCAACGCCGGGTGCATCGAGGCGGCGACGCTGTCCGGCCTCCAAGCGGCCAACGCCGTGCTCGGTCGTGCCCGCAACCATCGGGTCACCCCCTACGACCTCGCCTGACCAGGCTCACCCAGCCCGCCTGGCCCGTCCCCAGACACCGGAAGGTGGAACCCGAAGCCGAGGTCCTTGCTCCCTCGATCTCGAGCTCCACCTGTCCGGCGGGGAGGTCGTTACGTTCGCCGCTCAGCGTTGATCGACGTCCCCGGGGTTGATCGCCCGCCTCACCTCGCCGGCATCCGCCGCGTGCCGGGGACGAACTCGTCGCTCGACGGTTCCGGCTGCTCGGCGGCCTCGGCCGCCTGGTTGGCCAGGTGCACGTCGCTGCCCGCCGCGGCGGCGATCGCCCCGGTGCTCTCGTACGCCTCGGCCTCGGCTGTCAGCCTCGCGCTCTCGGCCGCCTGGTTGGCCAGGTGCACGTCGCTGCCCGCGACGGCCGCCCGCACCTCGGCATCCGCTGCCAGGTTCACCAGGTGCCGGTCGCTGCCGTTGGCCACGGCCGCCGGGCTGACGGTCCGCGTCGACTCGCTCGCGTCGTCGTCGCCGCAGGCGGCGAGGCCGACCGTGCCGACGAGCGCCAGCGGCGCCAACCAACTCAACGTCTTGATCTTGAAGTCCGCCATCGTCCTGCCTCCCTCATCGGATGTCCGTCATCCGATGACGTGACGATGCGCCGATGCGGCTCGGGTGACCGTCGCGGACGACACACAACGGCCGTGACGTCGGTCAGCGACCCGCGTCACACGGCGGCGTACCGCTCGAGGCCGATGAGGTCGAGGACCACGACATGCCGGCGACCGGTGGACACCAGCCCGAGCTCGCGCAGGGTGGCGAGCGCCCGGGCCACCGACTCGCGGGACGCGCCGACCAACCCCGCCAGCTCGTCCTGGGTCAACGCGTCCTTCAGCACCACCCCGGTGCCCGACGGCCGACCGTCGGCCGTCGCCATCTCGGCCAACAGGCGGGCGACCCGACGCGTGGTGTCGTAGGCACCGAACTCGACGAGCCGTTGGTCGGACGAGTGGAGGCGGGCGGCGACCATGCGCAGCAGCTCGATGGCGATGGCCGGGCGTCCGGCGACGATCGAGCGGAACTCGGCGGCGCGCACCACCCGGCAGACCACGGGGTCGAGGGCGACGACCGTCGCCACCCGCGGCGTCGTGTCGTCGATCGCTGCCAGCTCGCCGAACAGGTCGCCCGCGCCCCGCAGGTAGAGCACGGTCTCGGAGCCGGTGGGGGACGGGGCGATCACCTTGACGCGTCCCTGCGTGACCAGCACGACAGAGCTGCCAGGCTCGCCCGCGCGGAAGATCGTCTCGCCGGCCCGGTAGTGCCTCGGATGCCCTGCGCCCAGCAGCGCCGCTCGGTCGGCCTGGTCCAGGCGGTCGAGGAACGCATCCGGCGCAGGCGTAGCGCCCGCCACGCGGTCGAGTGTGCCAGACATCCCGGCTTCCGGGTGCGATCTCGAGCCTTCCGGCCACGCGTCACTGGGTCGAACACTCACGCTGGGCGCCGGAGCGGACGCCGGACACCGAGGGTTCCCGCTCGGGGTGACCTGACGTATCGTCCTCACGAACACGACTGTCTCCTGGGTCACTGAATGTGGCGGACGTGCAACTGACAGCGATGTGACATATTTCACGTCATCTTGGGTCTTGTCCATCAGGCACTTTCATGGCGAAACTGCACTCGCTCATGCCCACCGCAGAGCCCCCGACGGGGCGACAGACCGACCGCCACGGTCTACGTCGCTTCCAGAGGCGAGCCGGTTCCGGTCTTGGGGAGAAGCCCGGGACCGGCCGCCCCGGGGTTATGCCATGAGGGCATGACCCCTGGTGGTCCGGGCCGCTCAGGCCCGGGTCCGCCAGGTGGCGGTCCGCGGCGATCGCCGCGGACCCGCCGGTGGCCGTCGCTTGCCGGTCACGGGGCGAGGGGCGAGCGCACCTCGAACCCCAGCCCGGCCGCGGCCGGGATCTGGCGTCGGTCGTAGGTGAGGTAGGTGGCCGGCCGGGGCAGCCGGTCGGCGGCCGCCAGGTGCACGGCGTCGACCGTGCGGAGCCCGTACGTGGCGCCGAGCTCGACCGCGTGGGCCAGGCACCTGTCGTCGACCGGGATGACCACGAAGGCGTCCCAGTCGTCCCGGAGGTGCCCCCACATGCGAGCGTGCTGGCTGGGCGTGACGGCGAGCCGGTGGAGGGCGAGCAGCGTCTCGGAGCGGCACAGGGCCGACGCGCACCAGGCGGCGTCATCGGCCATCGCCTCGAGCACGAGGTCCCGACCGGGGCCCTGCACGTAGCGGCGCACCAGGGCCGAGGTGTCCACGTACAGCGTCATGCCGCGACCGCCCCGACCGCCGTCGAGGCCGGGCCCGGGTCGCGGCTCACCGGCCGCGCAGCTCGTCGAGCACGCTGTCGGGACGGATGTCGACCGGGGCGTCCTCGGGCGGGGGCGGCGCGGGGCGGTCGCGGCGGCCCGGCGGGTGGGCCAGGCCTGCGGCCACCAGGTCGTCGATCGTGGCCGCGACCGGTGCGTCGAGCGGCCCCAGCTGGGCGGCCGGCACGCCGTCGACGGTGACGACGATGCGCTCGCCCGCGCCCGCCCGGCGCACCACCGCGGCGACGTTGTTGCGCAGCTCGCGGATACCGACCCGGTCCATCGCCGACGCACCGTAGCACGCGTGTACACATCACCGCTGGCCTGGCGCCGACGCTGCCCCTACCGTCGTGCGCACATCGCGACCAGGTATCCAGGAGGGACACCACCGTGAACTTCGCCTTCTCCGAAGAGCAGGAAGAGCTGCGGCGCATCACCCGCCAGTTCCTCGAGTCGAAGTCGCCCGAGACCGAGGTCCGGCGGCTCATGGAGACGACCGAGGGCTACGACCCCGCCGTGTGGTCGCAGATGGCCAACGAGCTCGGCCTGCAGTCGCTCACCATCCCCGAGGAGTACGGCGGCCAGGGCTTCTCCTACGTCGAGCTGACCGTGGTGCTCGAGGAGATGGGCCGGGCGCTGCTCGCCGCCCCCTTCTACTCGACGGTGGTCCTGGCCACGAACGCCATCCTCCACTCGGGCGACGAGGCTGCCAAGAAGGACCTGCTCCCCGGCATCGCCTCGGGCGAGACCATCGCCACGCTGGCCTTCACCGAGCCCAACGGCAAGTGGGACGAGTCGGGCATCGAGGCCACCGCCACCCGGGACGGCGACGGCTGGACGATCGACGGCACCAAGATGTTCGTGCTCGACGGGCACGTGGCCAACCTCATCCTGGTGGCTGCCCGCACGGCCAACGGCGTGTCGCTGTTCAAGGTCGACGGCGACGCCGCGGGCCTCACCCGCACGGCGCTGGCCACCATGGACCAGACCCGCAAGCAGGCCAAGCTCGAGTTCGCGAGCGTGCCCGCCACGCTCATCGGCGACGAGGGCAAGGGCGGCGACGTGCTCGGTCGCGTGCTCGACCTGGCCGCGGTGGCGCTGGCCGCGGAGCAGGTCGGCGGTGCGCAGAAGGTGCTCGACATGTCGGTCGAGTACGCCAAGGACCGCGTGCAGTTCGGCCGGCCCATCGGCTCGTTCCAGGCCATCAAGCACAAGTGCGCCGACATGCTGCTCGAGGTCGAGTCGGCCAAGTCGGCCGCCTACTACGCCGCCTGGTGCGCCGCCGAGCTCAACGACGAGCTCCCCGAGGTGGCCTGCCTGGCCAAGGCGTACTGCTCCGAGGCCTACTTCCACTCGGCCGCCGAGAACATCCAGATCCACGGCGGCATCGGCTTCACGTGGGAGCACCCGGCCCATCTCTACTTCAAGCGGGCCAAGTCGTCCGAGCTGCTGTTCGGCGACCCCACCTACCACCGCGAGCTGCTCGCCCAGCGCCTGGGCATCTAGTGGTGCGTCGCCGAAACAGTCGGGCGGTCTCGACGGCCAGCGACGCCGCTCGCTGCGTCCTCGTCCTCGCCGCACACCGCGTGCGCCGTCGTCCTGCGTCCTTGCGAGCGACGCCGCTGACTCGCCGACACCGCGCCGCTATTTCGGCGACACACCACTAGCCTCGCGGCTCGCACCGCGCACACGGACGCGACGACGGGGGTGCCGCCAGGCACCCCCGTCGTCCTTTCGCTGGGGATCAGTAGCCGCCGCCGCCGGCTCCGTCCCCGCCGCCCGCCGAACCCTCGGCCGAGGCGTCCTTCAGCAGCGATCCGTCGGCTGCGACCACGAACCACACGCCGCCCGAGCCCTGGCCGTTGACGTCGCCGGGCGCCGAGTCGCCCGAGAACCGGTACAGCGGCCACTTGCCGGCCTTGAGCTGCTGGCCTCCCTCGGCGCCCTCGACCAGCGAGAACACGGCCGGGTCGAGCCCCTCGGCCAGCGCCGGCTCGCCCTCGACGAGGTGGGCGGGCCACGTGGCGGCGCAATCGCCGGTGCAGGTGGGGGTGCCGTCGGCATCGTTGGTGAAGCCGTAGAGGGTGTTGCCCTCGCCGTCGACCAGGATCTGGCCGAGCGGGCTGTCGGCCACCTGCGCACTCACCGCAGCCGCGTCGGCCGTGGGTGCCGCGCCCTCGATCAGCGCGGCGTCGATCCCGACGACGTACCAGACGTCGCCCGACGCCTGACCCGTCACGTCGCCGGGGGCCGAGTCGCCCGAGTAGTAGTAGAGCGGCCACTGGCCGGCGACGAGCTGCTCGCTGCCGTCCTCGCGGCGGATCGTCGAGAAGACGCCGCTGTCGAGACCCGGGCCGACTGTCCAGTCGGCGCCGACCAGCACGGGTGGCCAGGCCTCGGCACACGTGCCGCTGCAGGTGCTCGTACCGTCGGTGTCGTTGGTGAAGCCGTACAGGGTGAGCCCGCCCTCGCCCACGAGGATCTCGCCGAGGTCGGACTCTGCGGACCGGGCGGCCACGGCGTCGCCGGCATTGGCGCCCGCCGAGGCGGCCTCGCTGGTGGGCGGTGCGGACGTGTCGGCGTCGTCGTCCCCGCCGCAGGCGGCGGTCAACGCCAGGGTCGTGGCGGCCACGAGGACGCCGAGTGTGCGCATGTGCATGATGTCTCCCAGTTCGGCCGCCGGCGATCAGCCGACGGTGAGGATCCCGGTCATGTCGGGGTGGATCTCGCAGGCGAAGCCGTACGTGCCGGCCTCGTCGGGTGCCTGGAACGAGGTGGTGCCGCCGCCGGCCACCTCGCCCGAGTCGAACTCGCCGTCCTCGGCCGTCACCGTGTGCGACGCGCTGTCGCCGTTGTCGACGGTGACCTGTCCGCCGGGGGCGACGCTCGTGGCCGCGAACGTGAAGCCGCGGATCTCGAGCGTCGTCCCGTCGGGTCCGGAGGCGACGGCGCCGGCATCGTCGCCGGAGCCGTAGCCTCCGGGAACCTCACCCGCCGGACGTCGGTGCCGTGCTGGCGGCGGGCGCAGGGGAGTCGTCGGGCTCGAGCACGAGGGCCCCGACAGCGACGCCCGCCGCCGCGACGCACACGACGAGCGAACCGGTGATGCGTGAGTTCATGGCCACGGGTACGGGGCGCACCGGCGAACGGTTCGGTCACACGCCGGGGAAGCCAGTAGTGGTGAAGAACCACAGCGACGACGTGAGCCACAGGACGGTCACGCACGTGACGAGCAGCCCCCCGACGACCGGCAGGGCCCAGCCCGGCAGGCGTTCGATGCGCAGGGCGAGCATCTTGGTGGCGAAGGCCCCGTAGAACGCGCACCCGACGAGCGAGTGGACGAGCACGCGGGCGTCGGTGTCCTGGAACCCCAGGGACCACAGGCAGTGGTAGGCCACCGGCAGCGACACCACGAACGCCGCGGTGCCCGACCACCGGTGCACCGGCGGCAGCCACCGGGGCACCGAGCGCAGGCCGGGCAGGCGGCCCCACAGCGCCAGAGCGCTCACCAGCTGGGCGAGCGCGAGTGCGAGGACCGCGGTGGTGAACCAGGCCTTCATCGGCAGTACCTCGGGGAACCCGAAGGTGGTGATGCTGCCGCCGGTCGGGTCGTGCACCCGGCCGTAGGTGCCGAGGGCCACGGCGACCGCGCCGCCGGCCAGGGCGGCGGCGAGGAGCGCGACCCCGTCGGACCTCGGCGCCGCGGCCGCGGACGGCCGGGACGGCGGGAACGACGGGGACGAGCGCGGTGCGGGTGGCGGGGGTCGCTGGGCGGACGGGGGGACGACGGGGGGATCAGGGATCGAGCTCATCGGCCCTCCGGGTCGCGGTCACATCGGACGTCACCCCGGCCGGTACGCAGCTGGGCGCCCGGCGGTTCGCGCCGCGTTCACGCCGCGCCGGTGGTCAGTCGCCCGAAGGGAGCTCGCCCCGCAGCACCACCACGCCCTCGGCCGTGGTCCCGCCGGCGACGGGCTGGCGGGTGACCGTCACGGCGTCGTAGCCGGCGGTGTCGACGCCCAGCCACAGCTTGATGTCGTCCTGGTCGCCCCGCAGGTGGAAGGTGCCGGCCGACACCTTGCCGGCCTCGCCGACCAGCCAGGCCTCGTAGAACGTGCCCTCGGGCGCCGGCTCGAGGCCCTGGACGTCCAGCACCACCGACACGCCGGCGGGCTCGTCCCGCAGCCGGACCGTCGCCGCGGCGGCGGGCGCCGCTTCGGTGCCGGCCAGCGCCACCTCGACCGCTGCCGGTGCCTGGTCGTCGCCCAGCACGAGGACACCCCCGACCGCCCCCAGGCACACCACGACGATCGCGGCGGCCGCCGCGAGCACGACCGGGCGACGCCGGTGCGACGGCACCCGGCGCCCGCGCGCCCCGTGGCGCCCGGCATGGCGGGGCGGAGAAGGTGCCAGGTCGGGGCCGGCGTCGCTCGCGGCGTCGAGCACGCGGTCGCGCAGCTCCGGCGGCACCTCGGTCCACAGGGCGGGGTCGTCGAGGAGCCGGACGACGGTGACGTGGCGGCGGGCGTCGCCGGGGTCGTCGGTGCTCACGACACGAGGTACGGAGGGCGGCGGGATTTCGGTTCGAACGGCACGGTGGCTCCAGTCACACCTGCTCGGCGGCGGGGGAGAGCGCGGCGCGCAGCTTGCCGTATGCGCTGTGCGTCCGCGATTTTACGGTCCCGAGCGGGATACCGAGGCGGTCGGCGATCTCGGGTTGGGTGAGCTGGTCGAGGTGGGCGAGGCGCACCACCTCGCGCTCGGCCGGGGGGAGCCGGTCGAGGGCCCGTCGGACGTCCCAGGCGTCGGACGTGTCCTCGATCGCCGGCGGGGAGATCGACGGCAGGTCGCCAGGGGCCACCTCGTCGAGCGTGCGGGCGTGATGCCGGCGCTCGCGGCGCCAGGCGTCGACAGCGGTGCGGCGCACGATGGAGCGGAGCCACGGCCCGAGGGGGCGCTCGGGGTCGAATCGCCCGGCTGCCCGCCACGCCTGCACGAACGCCTGCTGGACTGCCTCCTCGGCCACCCGGCGGTCGGCGAGCAGCCGCGTGGCGACGGCCAGCATCGGCCCGGCGTACTCGTCGAACACGTCGGTCAGGGCGCCGTCATCGCGCGCCGCGAACCGCCGCGCCAGGTCCGCCGCCGCCTGGTCACCGGTCATGGGGGCCCGCCTGCCCGCCACGGTCAGCGCGCCGCCGTGGGCGCGCCGGCGCCCACCAGCGCCACGGCTCGTTGGGCCGCGGCCGAGAACCCGATGAGGTCCGCGCTGTCGGTCAGGTGTTCGGCCAGGCACCGGCCGAGCACCGCCGCGGTGAGCTCCGCGGTGATGCCCCGCCTCGTCGCCCCGCCCCCGGCGGCGGCCGCCTCGCCGATGAGCACCAGCCCGTCGGGCAGGGCCGCGACCCGCCCGTGACGGTGGTGCCCGGTGTCGACCACGAGGTCGGCGTCGATCGTCATGGTCGCCGCCGCCGCCCCCACCGCCCGGCGGGGGCGCACGTCGACCCCGCGCACTCGGTCGGACACGACCACCAGCTCGACGACTTCGAGCCCGGCCCGCATGACGACCTGGGGCGAGTCGAGAACGCGCTGGAGCGCGTGTACGTAGCGGCTGTGGGGGACCATCGCCCGGGGCGCAGCCCGGTCGGGCACGTCGTCGCGCTCGACCAGTGTCACCCGTTCGAGGTGGTGGCCCAGGGCGTGAGCGGCGGCCAGGCCGTCGAGGCCGGCGCCGATCACGACCGCGTGGGGTGGGAAGGGGCGAGGGGACGGGGACACGGCGGGTGCCTCGCAGCGGCAGTCGACGACGGCCGTCACGCGGCGCAGGCGGGCGTGGCGGCGGGCAGAGGCGGGGGCGCCATGGCGCCGGGCGGGGCGTGGCGGCGGGCCAGCACACGCAGGGCCAGCGCCGGGCGCATCAACGACGTCGGCTGGGCCAGCAGGGCCACGACGTCGAAGAAGGCCTCGTTGACCACCGGGTCGGTGGCGGCGGCAGCCACGACGCGGTCGAGGTAGCGGCGCAGCACGCGGTCGGCCATCGATGTCGAACCGCCCTCGGTCCCGGGCCAGCGCAGGTCCTCGCCGGTGGCGACCATCCACGCACCGGCGTTGGTCTTCGCGACCGCGCGCTGCAGGCCCGCGGACACGCCGGCCAAGTCGCCGTGTGAGCGGGCGAGGTGGTCGCCGACCCCCCGGTCGAGCACCTCGGCCGTCAGCGCGGCAGCGCTCATGCCCTGACCGTACACGGGGTTGAAGGCGCAGGCGGCGTCGCCGATGACGACGAGCCCGTCAGGGGCGCGGCGCAGCGTCTCGAAGTGCCGCCGGCGGTTCTCGGTGCGCCGGTAGGCGACGATGGGGCTGAGCGGCTCGAGGCGTTCGACCGCGTCCGCCAGCTCCTGCGACCGCATGCCGCGGGCGAAGGCGAGGAACCCGTCCTCGTCGGTGGGCGGCACGTCGCCGTTGGTGCCGGCGATGGTGAACATCCACCGGTCGCTCTCGATCGGGAACAGCACGCCCATGCGGGTGGTCTCCGGCGGCTTGGCCTGCAGGAAGATGGCGCCCCACCCGCCGGTGTCGTCGGGCCCGCGCCGGTAGGTGCGCGTGGCGTAGGCGAGGTTGGCGTCGACGTGGGTCTCGTCGGGCCGGTCGTAGCCGGCGGCGGCCAGCCAGTCCGGCGCGCGCGACCGTCGCCCGCTGGCGTCGACCACCAGGTCGGCCGGCAGGCGCTCGGTGGCCTCGCCGGGCGCCGCTCCGCGGGGACGGATGTCGACGCCGACCACCCGGCCGCCGTCGATCGCCAGTCCGGCGACCTCGACCCCCGTCCGCATGCCGAGGGGCGAGCGGTCGAGGACCAGCTCACGCGTCACGCACTCGATCAGGTCGCGGCTGGCCGACAGCAGCGTGCGTTCGCTCTCGGCGTGGGGCTGCATCCAACCGGCCGCCGACAGCCACAGGATCTCGCGGGGCGCGGCCAGCCCGATCGCCCCTCGGGCCACGAGGGCGTCGCCGAACCCCGGCAGCAGGCGCTCGAGCGCAGCCAGCCCGCCGGGTTGGAGCACGTGGAGGTGCCGCCCCTGGGGGGTGCCCGACCTGGCGGCCGGCTGGGACGGGAGGGTGTCACGCTCGACGACGGTGACGCGGCCGGCGTGGCGGCTGACGGCATGGGCCGCGGCCAGGCCGCCCATGCCGGCGCCGATCACGACGACGCGCGCGGAACGATCGACAGGCGAGGTGACGTGGGCCACAGGGCTCCTCCGAGCTGGTCGCTGAGACGTCGCCCAGCGTCCGCCTGCGACCGGCCGCCCACATCGGGAGGATGCCTTACGAGGTGCTTATTCCTGATTCTGAGGTGCCGACGGTGTCGGTGCAGGTCAGGGGCCGGGTGGCTCGTCCAACACGCCGGTGCGGCGGGCGATGGCCGCGGCCTCGCCGCGGGTGGCGGCCCCCAGTTTGGCGAGCAGGCGCGACACGTGGACGCTGGCGGTCTTCTGGCTGATGAACAGCCGTTCGCCGATCTGCCGGTTGGTGCGCCCCTCGGCCACCAGGGCCAGAACCTCACGCTCGCGGGGCGTGAGTGCCGCCTCGGGCGGGGCGGCCGCAGCCGCGCCCGTGACCGTGGCCTGGCCCGCGCCCGGCTCCGTCCCGGTGCCCTCGGCGCCTGCGCCGGGGAGCGTGATGCGGGCCCGCCGCGCCAGGAGGGCCACGGCCTCGGCGAGCGGGCGGGCGCCGAGGTGCCGGGCCGTCTCCCACGCGGCTCGCAGTGCGGCGGTGGCCTCGTCCTCGTCGCCCGCGGCCAGGGCCGCCTCGGCGGCGCGATAGCGCGGCGTACGCCGCGGGGTGGGGGAACCCGATGGTGTCCCAGGTGGCGACGGCCGCGCGCCAGCGGTCGGCGTCGGGATGGTCGCTGATGCGGGACTGCTCGGCCCGGCCGGTGTGCAGCGCCGCCGTCGCCTCGGAGGCCGGTGGGGCGTTGCGGGGGCCGGCCGTGGCCGCCAGGTCGTCGAGCCGGGCGACGAGTCGCTCGGCCACTCGCTCGGCCGCGCGCTCGGCGTCGCCGATGCGGCCCGGGCGCCCGCCGGCCCGGCGCGCCAGCTCGGCGCGGTCGGCCTCGGCGCGCACGCCCACCGCGGCGATGCGGGCGGCCAGCTCGGGGTCGCCCGTGTGGGCCAGCAGGTCGAGCCCGGTGGCGACCTCGCGGCGGGCATCGTCGTAGCGGCCCTGCCAGACCGCCAGCTCGGCCAGCGCCCGGTGGAGCAGGCCGTTGAGCCGCCCGTCGCCCACCTGGTGGCACCACGCCCGGGCGGTCTCCAGCTCGTCGCGCGCCCGGTCGTGGTCGCCGCGGTCGACGGCGAGCACGCCCGACACGAGGGTGCGGGCCACCGCCGTCAGGCCGCCGGCCTCGCTGGCCTGGCGGGCGTCGCCCAGCAGCCGGTCGGCCTCGTCCCACCGCCCCAGCTGGTGCAGCGCGGCGGCGCCGATGCTGCCCATCAGCGTCGGGGCGGCGCCGGACGGGTCGGCGGAGTCGGCCCCCGCGGGCGCGGCGTCGAACGCCAGGATGAGGTCGACCAGGTCGGCGCCGCGCCCGGCCTCGACCAGCGTGCGCCACAGGTGGACGTAGGCGCCGGCCACCTCGGCCAGGTCGCCGAGCCCGGCGGCGATCTGGCCCGCCTCGTGCAGGCTGGCGACGGCCTCGTCGGTGCGGCCCTCGGTGGCCAGCACCAGGCCCAGCACGTGGAGGGCCTGGCCCTCGTCGACCACGTCGTCGACGGCGCGGGCGAGGGCGACCGCCTCCTCCGCCCGGGCCCGGGCCTCGCGGTTGCGGCCCACCCGCACCAGTGCGTGGGCGTGGGCCTGCACGACCCGGGCGCGTGCGGCCGTGGGCGGCCGGCCGGGCACGAGGTCGACGGCCAGCTCGTAGGCGGCGAGGGCATCGTCGGCGCGACCGTCCCGGTACAGGTACCACCCCCGCCGTTCGTGGAGCAGACCGGCGCCCACGGGGTCGTCCGCCCCGTGTGGCGTGGCCAGCGCCTCGTCGACCAGCGTCAGGGCTCGCACCATCAACCCGCACCGGCTGGCGGCGTCGGCCGCCCGGGCGAGCAGCTCGCCGCGGTCGCACCCCGCGGCCGCCTCGGGGTCGAGGGCCCGGTCCCACAGGCGCACGCTCCACTCGAGGTAGCGGTGCGCCTCGGGTACGGCAAAGGCGTCCTCCGCCGCTCGCCCGGCGCGCACCGCGGCGCCCAGCGCGGCGTCGTACTCGGCGGCCGCGTCCCAGTGGTGGGCGAGGCGGGCCCAACCCTGGTCGCCGCGGGCCCGGGTGCCGGCCTGGCGGCGCTCGAGCGCGGTGGCGTAGCTGCGGTGCAGCCGATGGAGCTCGCCCGGGAGGATGTCGCCGAGCACCGCCTCGTGCACCAGCGCGTGGCGGAACCGATAGCTGCCCCGGCGCTGGTCGGCGACCAGCAACCGCTGGTCGACGCAGGCGCGCAGGGCCCGGTCGAGCGTGGCCGGATCGAGGTCGGCGAGCGGTGCCACCCCGGTGCCGACCGCCTCGGGCCGGGGAGAGACGGCCTCGACCAGCAGGTCGTGCTCGACCTCGCGCCCGCCGGCGGCACAGGCCCGCAGCACGGCGGCGGATTCGTCGCTCATGCGCTCGACCCGGCTGATCACCGCGTCGCGCAGGTGCGGCGGCATCGGCGCCGCGGGATCGTCGGCCAGCGCGGCCGCCAGCTCCTCGACGAACAGCGGGTTGCCGTCCGACCGCTCGACCACGCTGGCTGTCATGTCGGCCGACGGCGGCTCGGCCAGCAACGCGCCCAGCAGCTCCGCGACGTCGCCCGCGCCCAGGCGCTCGAGCTGCATGTGGCGGGCGCCGCGGCGGGTCAGCTCGGCGGTCAGGGGTCGCAGCGGGTGGCGGGGCGGCACGTCCTCGCTGCGGTAGGTGCCGACGGTGAGGACCGGCAGCGCCCGGGTGCTGCTGGCGACGAGCGACACGAGGTCGAGGGTCGACCGGTCGGCCCAGTGCAGGTCCTCGAGTACGAGCACCAGCGGCCGGGCGGCGACCAGGCGCTCGATGACGGTCAGCAGCAGCTCGAACAGGCGGGCCTGACCGACCTGGTCGGCGGCGAGGGTGGGGCCGGGAGCGGTCGGTGGTTCACCGGGTGGTTCACCGTCGCTGTCGGCCTCGCCGGCGGCGGGGGCCGTGGCGGTGCGGCCGAGCAGCGACCTGAGCGGGCCCAGCGTGGCCGCCCCCTCGTCGGGGGACAGCTCGCGGTCCAGCGTGCGCAGCACGTCGACGATGGGGGCGTACGGGAGCCCGCCCTCCTCGAGGTCGAGGCACTGGCCGACCAGCACCCGGGCGCCCTGCCGGCGGGCGTGGGCCGACACCTCGTCGACCAGGCGCGACTTGCCGACACCGGCCTCGCCGCCGACGAGCGCGGTGGTGCCCCGCCCGGTGGTCGCGCTCGTGAGCGCGTCGACCAGGGCGTCGAGTTCCGCCGCTCGCCCGACGAACGCGGCCGTCGAGGTGTGTCCGCGCACGGCACGATCATCGCGCCGTCGACGAGGCCGAGCCGACAGGAGCGGGAAGCACAGCGCCCTATCCGCTCAGGTCTGAGGGGTCGGTCGTCCGCGGTGGTGTGTCGGCCGTGTCCTCTGAACCTGCCCGTGGGGATTACGGTGCGGTCCGTGGTCTGGTTGTTCGCCCTGGTCGCCGCCGTGCTCGTGTTCGCCATCGCCGCCGCCACGGTGGGGGGCGAGGCGTTCCGCCTGGGCCACCAGCCGCCTCCCACGATCCTCGACCTCGACGAGGCGGTGGCGTACGTGGCCGACGCCCTACCGTTCGAGGCGCAGGCCCGCTTGACCTACGACGAGGTGCGCGAGCTCATCGTGGCCGAGCTCGGCCACCTGCAGGACTCCGGTGTCCTGGCCCAGCCCGGCCGCGACGTCGTCCTGCCCGACGGCGACACGCCCGACGTGGTCCTGGCCGACGACGACGCCGTGGCGGTGGTGCTCGGCCGGGCCGAGGAGGCGGGCCTGGACGTGACCGACGAGGACGTCTACCAGGTCATCGCCGCGCTGCACGGCTACCTGGCCGACATCGGCGCGGTGGGCCCGCCCGCGTCGGCCTGACCCCCGCCCACCCCGGCACCCCGCCGGCCTACCCGAGCTCGCCGTCGTCTCCGCCGTCGCCGTCGTCGCCGTCACCGCGGTCGCCGTCACCGTCGTCGCCGTTCTCGCCGTTCACGTCACGACCGGCGCCGCCACCGTCGCGGGTGTTGCCCAGCCAGCTCTCGTAGAGCGACGCGTAGGTGCCGCCCGCCGCCACCAGCTCGGCGTGACGGCCCCGTTCGACGAGGCGCCCGTCGGCGAAGACGAGCACGACGTCCGCCGTCTCGGCGGTCGACAGGCGGTGGGCGATCGACACCATCGTGCGGCCCTCCGACAGGCGGTCGAGCGCCTGGGTGAGCGCCCGCTCCGTCTCGGCGTCGACCGCGCTGGTCGCCTCGTCGAGCACGAGCAGGCCGGGGTCGCCGAGCTGCGCCCGCGCCAGGGCGACGAGCTGGCGCTCGCCGACCGACAGGTGCCCGCCCCGCTCGCCCACGGGCGTGTCGATGCCCAGCGGCAGGTCGTCGAGCCACCAGCCCAGGCCCAGCGCATCGAACGCCGCCCGCACGTCTTCGTCACCGTCGCTACGGGTCCGGTCGCTGTCGCCGTCCGCGCCGGGGCGGCCGATGCGGACGTTGTCGGCGATCGTGGCGTCGAACAGGAACCCGTCCTGGGGCACCAGCCTCACGGCCCGCCGGCGGGCGTGAGGGTCCACGGTGCGCAGCTCGACGCCGCCGAGCCGGATGGTGCCATCGGTCGGGTCGGCCAGCCGGCACAGCAGCTTGGCGAAGGTCGTCTTGCCGGACCCGGTCTCGCCCACGATGGCGACCGACTGCCCCGCCGCCAGGCGGACGTCGACGTCGCGCAGCACGGGCGCACCGTCGCGGTAGGCGAAGCTCAGGCCGTCGACCGCCACGTCGAGCGGGCCGGCGGGCAGCGTCAGCCCGTCGGTGGGCTCGGGCACATCGAGCGGAGTGGCCAGCACACCCAGCACCTTGCGCCAGCCGGCGATGGCGATCTGCGTCTGGTCGAGGATCTCGGAGAGCTCGGCCACCGGGGTGAGGAGCAGCCCGATGAGGAACGTGAAGGCCACCACCTCGCCCACCTCGAGCCCCCACCCCGGGCCCCAGGTCACCCCGGCCGCGATGACCCCCGCCAGGGCCAGCGAGCCGAACAGGTCGCCGAGCGGGAACATGGCCGCGAAGTAGCGGGCGGCGGAGAGGTACGCCTGGTACTGGCGGTCGATGGCGGCCCGCAGCCGAGACCGCGAGCGCTCCTCCAGCCCGTAGGCCTGGATCAGCGCCGCCCCGGTGACCGTCTCGGACACCTCGGACAGCGACTCGCCGACGGCCGTGCGCACCCGGTCCTGGGCCGCGAGCTGGCGGCGCTGCAGCATGGGCATCAGCACGACCAGGGGCACGAACGCGGCCAGCGCCACCAGCGCGAGGTGCCAGTCGTAGACGGCCATCACCGCGAACGTGGCGACGATGAGGACCGAGTCGACGATCCAGGCCACCGCGCCCCACTCCATGAACTGGGCGAGGGTCTCGATGTCGCTGGTGACCCGCGACACCAGCGCTCCCCGGCGCTGCTCGCTGTGCTCGGCCATCGACAGCCGGTGGATGTGGTCGAACGCCCGCACCCGCAGGGCCAGCAGGCTGGCCTCGGCGGCCCGCACGAGCCGCAGGTAGGTGCCCCGCCCGACCAGGTACAGGGCCATGACCACCACGGCGGTCACCGCGCACGCGGGGTAGACGAAGCCGGGGCGGAACCCGCCGCCGCCCAGCACACCACGGTCGAGGATCTGCTGGATCAGGACCGGCACGGCCAGCTTGCCCGCCGCGGTCACCGCCGCCATGACCAGCGTGAGGGCGATGCCCTGGCGCAGCTCCGGCGTGGCGGCCAGCCCCCGGCGCAGCACCTCGACGGCCCCGGCGTCGAGCAGGAGCTCCTCGTCGGGCGAGCCGGCGGGCGTGGGAGGCTCGCCGTCGAGCGCGCCGACCAGGCCCGGCTCGGCGGCCGGCAGGTCCTGCGCCGCCGCGTCGGCTGGCGGGCCGGGGAGGTCCGCGTCGGTCTCGACGTCCGAGCCGAGGCCCGTCTCGGCCGGCGACGTCACGCCTGCACCTCCTGGTAGGCCCGGGCGAGCGTGGCGTAGGCGGGGACCGAGGCGAGCAGGTCGTCGTGCGAACCGGCCGCGGCGATGCGCCCCTGGTCGAGGAACAGCACGCGGTCGGCCAGGGCGATGGTCGACACGCGGTGGGCCACGATGAGCGTGGTGGCGTGCAGCGACGCGCGCAGCCCGTCCAGGATCTGCCGCTCGATCGTGGGATCGACCGCCGACGTGGCGTCGTCGAGCATCAGCAGGCCCGGCCGGCGCAGCAACGCCCGGGCCAGCGCCAACCGCTGGCGCTGCCCGCCCGACAGCGTCACGCCCCGCTCACCCAGCTCCTGGTCGAGGCCGCCGGGCAGGCGGGCGACGAACCGGTCGGCCCGCGCCCGCTCGAGCGCCCAACCCACCTCGTCGTCGGTCACCGCTTCGCCGAGCGTCAGGTTCTCGCGCACCGATGCGGCGAACAGGAACGCCTCCTGGAAGGCCAGCGCCACGTGCGAGCGCATCGACGCCGGCTGGGCCCGCCGCAGCTCGACGCCCCCGAGGCGGACGGCGCCGGCCTCGGGTTCGTGGAGGTGGGCCAGCAGGTGGCACAGGGTCGACTTGCCCGAGCCCGTCGCCCCCACCAGGGCGACGACCTCGCCGGGGGCGAGCGCCAGGTCGACGCCGTCGAGCACCGGGTCGCCGCCGTAGCCGAACCGCAGGTCCTCGACCTGGACCCCCAACGGGCCGGCCGGTAGCGCCACCGCCGCCTCGTCGGCCGGCCGGGGGCGGGACGGCGTGGCCAGCACGGTCTCGATGCGGTCGGCTGCCACCACGGCCCGCGGCAGCTCCTCGAGCAGGAAGCCCACCACCCGCATGGGGAAGCTGAGGATGCCGAACAGCGCCATGGCCTGCACCAGCTCGCCCGTCGAGATCGTGCCGGTCGAGATGCGCCACGACCCCACGGCCAACAGCGCGATGGTGCCCAGACTTGGCAGGGCGTCGAGGCCCGGCTCGAACGTCGCCCGCAGCCGCCCGACCCCGAGGCGGGCGGTGCGCAGCTCATCGGCCGCACGCTCCAATCGGTCCACCTCACGCGACTCGAGGCCGAGCGTCTTCACCACGAGCGCGCCCTCGAACGACTCGTGGGCCACCGTCGACACCTCGCCCAGCCGGGCCTGGGTACGCGCGGCCGGCGCCTCGACCTTGCGGCTGTACACCTGGTTGAGCGCGGCCAGCGACGGGAACAGGGCCAGGCCCACCAGCATGAGCAGCGGGTCGATCAGGGCCAGGCTCACGATCGACAGGCCGATGAGGACGATCACGCCGATCGAGAACGGCAGGGGCTGGAGCACGGTGATGGCCCGCTCGGCGTCGGCGTCGGCGTGCGCCATCAACCGGCCGGTGGGATGCGAACCGAAGTAGCTGAGCGGCACCCGCAGGTAGGTGTCGGTGACCCGGCGGAACCAGGTGCGCTGCATGCCGCGGACGGCCTTCATGCCGAAGTAGCGGCGGGCGACGACGCCGATCGACCGCAGGGCGGCGACCCCGATGATGGCCGCGACGCCGGCGGCGACGGTCGTGCCGGAGACCCCGTCACGGAACCCGGGCACCACCACCCGGTCGGTGACCCGGCCCAGCACCCACGACCCGGCGACCGCCATGCTGCCGAACAGCACGGAGCCGACGATCGACACGGCGAACGGGCGGGGGTGGGCGCGCACGCTGAGCCACAGCAGTCGCAGGCCCCGCCGGAACAGCGACGGGTCAGGAGCCGCTGTCGGCGGTGCGTTCGCCCCGGTCGGGTCGGCGGCGGGAGTCAGATCAGCAACGGACATGTCCCAGCGAGTCTGCCGGGGCAGGCGGCGGTTCCCGCAGCGATTCCGCGACGGCGACGGAAGGCGCACCCCCGCTGCGCCCGGCGACCCCGCCGGGGCCGTCTCGGACAGGCTGACCAGGTGGCCGATCCGATTCGGCGGCGGGTCGCGCCCGGTGTACCGTCCGGGCGCATGGAGCGGCCGACCCGGTTCGAGCACAACAGGTACCTGGGTGACAAGCGCTCCCAGGTCGTCTACGACCTCGACCACACCGACGAGACGGTCGAGGCCGCGGTCGACGACCTGATGGCCGCCGAGACGTTCATCTGCTTCGGCCCCGACACCCTGCCCGAGGCCCACAACCGCGGCTACCACCTGGCCCGGTCGTCGCGCCGGGCACGGCAGGCCGCCGGCGTCGACGCCGCCGCCGACGCCGCCGACGCGGCCTGATCCCCGCAGGGGGCGCACCAGCGGTGGACGAGCGCATCCGATCTGGCGGGCTGTCGCTCGCCGCCCACCTGGCTCGACCACCCGGCCGCCCGAGCGGCCCCGTGCCCGCGGTCGTCCTCTGCCACGGCTACCCCTCGACCGGCACCGCGGTCACCGCGCCGGAGACGATGCCCGAGCTGGCCGACCGCATCGCCACCGAGATGGGCTGGGCGGCACTGGCTTTCGCCTACCGGGGCTGTGGCGAATCGGAGGGCCAGTTCTCCCTGCGCGGCTGGCTCGAGGACATCGCCCACGCCGTGGCCTTCCTCGAGGGGTCCGTGCGCCCGCTGGGGATCTGGCTGGCCGGTTTCGGCACCGGCGGTTCGCTGGCCGTGTGCGCCGCGGCGACCGATCCCCGCATCCAGGGGGTGGCGGCGCTGGGCGCCCCGGGCGACTTCGACGACTGGGCCTCGCACCCGCGGCGGCTGCTCGAGCACGGGCGCGAGGTGGGGGTCATCACCGACCCGGCCTTCCCGCCGTCGCTCGATGCCTGGTCGCGTGAGCTGCGCTCCATCCGGGCGGTGGCCTGCGTCGCCGCCTACGCCCCGCGACCCCTGCTGGTGGTGCACGGCAGCGAGGACGAGGTGGTGCCGCCGTTCGACGCCCGGGTGGTGGCCGACGCCCACGGCTCGGCCGAGCTGCGGTTCATCAACGGCGCCGGCCACTCGCTGCGGCACGACCCGCGCACCGTGGCCGTCCTGCTCGGCTGGCTCGATCGCCAACGCCACGCCCTCCACCGCTGACTCTGGGTGGGCTGGCGGGCAGGCCCGACCGGTGGGGGTCAGCTCGGGGTGTCGGCCTTGGACTTCTTCTGGGCTTTCATCATCTTCTTCCAGGCGCGGACCCGTTGGAGCGTCTCGGCGGAGTCGATGTCGGCCACCGAGCGGGGCTCGTCGTCGGAGAACGGGGCCGCGGCCTCTTCCCAGCCGGCGGGGCGCACACCGAACCGCTTGGCCAGCAGGGCGGTGAAGATCTTGGACTTCTCGCCACCGAACCCGGGCAGTGCCTTGACCCGCCTCACCAGCTCTCGGCCGTCGTCGACCCCCGTCCACACCGCGGCGGCATCGCCGTCGTAGTGGTCGACCAGGTACTGACACAGCGCCTGCGTGCGCTTGCCCATCGACCCGGGGAAGCGGTGCAGAGCGGGCGGGCCCTTGAAGACGGCCTCGAACTTGTCGGGCTCGAGCGCCGCGACCTCGGCAGCGTCGAGGCGGCCGCCCATGCGCTCGCGCAGCTTGAGAGGCCCGGCGAACGCCCACTCCATGGGGATCTGCTGGTCGAGCAGCATGCCGATCATGAGCGCCAGCGGATCTTCCGTGAGCAGTTGGTCGGCCTCGGGGTCTCCGGTGACGGGGACGACAGCGGTCATGGCCCCGCACCGTATCGCCCTCGTCGACGGCGCCGTCCTGCGGCCGCAGTCGGCCGACAGGCCGGCGACGGCCCCCTACCGGTCCGGCTGCCGCCGGAAACTCCCTTGCGCCACGGAGCGAGCAGGTGGTGATCTGCGGCGGGTGACGCCGCCAGCGGGGTGGCGTCCCGACGACCGGACGGAAGGTGGTGACCGATGCCCGTGGCCACGGAGCCTTCGGCGTCGCGCGCCTGCGGCAACCGTCCGCCTCTCGTCTGACACCTGCTGGATCCGGCCCGACCTGATCCCCAGGGCACGACGAGCCGGCCCTGAGACGGCGCGCCCGGGCGACCCGACGCGGTCCCTGTCGCCACTGCCTTCCGGAGGTCCCCCTTGTCGCGCGATCAGCGCAACCGCTCCCGGCGGCGCTCGCCGGGCTCCTTCCGGTGTCGCAACTGCCGGCTCGACGTCCCCACGGACGCGCCCGGCACCGCGCACCGCAACCACTGCCCCAACTGCCTGTGGAGCCGCCACGTCGACGAGACGCCCGGCGACCGCGCCGCGCTCGCGTTGTGTGGTTCGTCCATGGAGCCGATCGCCATCACCGTCCGCGGCGACGGCGAGTGGGTGCTCGTCCACCGCTGCGTGGGGTGCGACATCGTGCACCTGAACCGCACCGCGGGCGACGACAACCCGCTGCTCCTGGTGCGCATCGCCGTCGGTCCGCTCGCCCGGCCGCCGTTCCCGTTGGAGCGGCTGGGCATCCTGTAGCGGGTGGCTCCACCCCGAGTCTCCCCGCAGAACCGGTCGCTACAGCGACCGGTTCTGCGGGAAACGCGTTACAGGTCGAAGGCCCGGGGATCGGTGCGGTCGGGGTCGATCTCGTAGTGGGCGATCGCCTCGGCCACCGTCTCGGCCTTGACCTCGCCCTGCTGGGCCAGACCCCACAGGGTGGCGACCACCACCTGGCGCATGTCGACCTCGAAGAACTCGCGCAGCCGCTCACGCGTGTCGGACCGGCCGAACCCGTCGGTGCCCAGGGGCACGAACGGCTGGGGCACCCAGCGGGCGACCTGGTCGGGCACCGCCTTCATGAAGTCGGTGACGGCGACCACCGCGCCGGGGGCCCCGTCACCGCCGAGCAGCTCGGTGACCAACGGGGTCCGCGGTGTCTCGGTGGGGTGCAGGCGGTTCCACCGCTCGGTCGACAGCGCCTGCTCGCGCAGCCGCTTGTAGCTGGTGGCCGACCACAGCTCGGCGCCGATGTCCCACCGCTCGGCCAGCTCGGCCTGGGCGGCCCGGGCCGCACCCTGAGCAGTGCCCGAGAACAGGATGGTGGCCCGGTGCGCGGGCCCGTCCGGTGCGTCGGCCCACTTGTAGAGGCCGCGGATGATGCCCTCCTCCGCACCCTCGGGCAGGGGCGGCATCAGGTAGTTCTCGTTGTAGAGGGTCAGGTAGTAGACGACGTCGCGCTCGTCGACCAGCATCTCGCGGACGCCGTGGCGCACGATGGTCGCCATCTCGTAGGCGAACGCCGGGTCCCACGCCTCGACGGTCGGCACGGTCGACGCCAGCACCAGGCTGTGCCCGTCCTGGTGCTGCAGGCCCTCGCCCAGCAGCGTGGTGCGCCCGGCGGTGGCGCCCAGCAGGAAGCCCCGGGCCCGCGAGTCGGCCGCCGACCAGATCAGGTCACCGACCCGCTGGAACCCGAACATCGAATAGAAGGTGAAGAACGGCAGCATCGGGATGCCGCGGTGGGCGTACGAGGTGGCCGCGGCGATGAACGACGCCATCGACCCGGCCTCGGTGATGCCCTCCTCCAATACCTGACCGTCCTTGCTCTCGCTGTAGGACAGCAGCAGCTGGGCATCGACGGGCGTGTACGTCTGGCCCTGCGAGGCGTAGATCTTGAACTCCTTGAACAGGGCGTCCATGCCGAAGGTGCGGGCCTCGTCCGGGATGATGGGCACCACCCGCTGGCCGACGTTGGGGTCGCGGTGGAGGTTCCGCAACAGGCGGGTGAACGCCATCGTCGTCGACACCTCCTGCTTGCCCGATCCCGCCAGAACCTCGTCGAACGGCTTGTCCTCGGGCATCGCCAAGGGCTTCCTGACGCGCACCGTGCGCTGGGGCAGGGGACCGTCGAGTGCCTTGCGCCGGTCGAGCATGTACTGCTGCTCGATCGAGCCCTCGACGAAGCGGATGTAGGGCGGCTCGCGGTCGTCGGACAGGTCGCCGTCGGCGATGACGTCCTGCAGGTGCAGCCGGTCGCGCAGGACCCGGAGCTGATCGACCGTCATCTTCTTGATCTGGTGGGTGGCGTTGCGGCCCTCGACGTCGGGACCCAGCGTCCAACCCTTGATGGTCTTGGCCAGGATGACGGTGGGCGCGCCGCGCTGGTCGGTCGCGGCCTGGTAGGCGGCGTAGAGCTTGCGGTAGTCGTGCCCGCCCCGGGGCAGCGTGCGGATCTCGTCGTCGGAGAGGTGCTCGACCATCTTGCGCAGGCGGGGGTCGGGGCCGAAGAAGTTCTCGCGGGCGAAGGCGCCCGACTCGGTCGCGTAGCGCTGGAAGTCGCCGTCGACGGTGGTGTTCATCTTGTTGAGCAGCACGCCGTCCCGGTCCTTGGCCAGCAGCTCGTCCCACTTGGAGCCCCAGACGACCTTGATCACGTTCCAGCCCGCGCCCCGGAACACGGCCTCGAGCTCCTGGATGACCTTGCCGTTGCCCCGGACCGGACCGTCGAGTCGCTGCAGGTTGCAGTTGATGACCCAGGTCAGGTTGTCGAGCTGGTCGCGGGCGGGCAGCGTGAGCGCGCCCAGGGTCTCGGGCTCGTCGACCTCGCCGTCGCCGATGAAGCACCACACCCGGGTGCCGCTGGTGTCGTCGATGCGCCGGTTGTGCAGATAGCGCAGGTAGCGGGCGTGGTAGATCGAGTTGAGCGGGCCAAGGCCCATCGACACCGTGGGGTACTCCCAGAACTCGGGCATGAGCCGGGGGTGGGGGTAGCTCGAGAGGCCGCCGCCGACCTCCTGCCGGAACTGGTCGAGGTCCGGCTCGGTCAGGCGGCCCTCGAGGAAGGCCCGGGCGTAGATGCCGGGGGCGGCGTGCCCCTGGATGTAGACGGCGTCGCCGGCCTGGCCGTCGGCCTTGCCCCGGAAGAAGTGGTTGAAGCCCACGTCGTAGAGGGCGGCGGACGACGCGAAGGTCGAGAGGTGACCGCCGATACCGTCGGCTTGCTTGTTGGCCTTGATGACCATGACCGCCGCGTTCCAGCGGATGTAGGCCCGGATGCGCCGCTCCAGCTCCTCGTCGCCGGGGAACCAGGGCTCCTCCTCGGGCGGGATGGTGTTGACGTACGGCGTCGACACGGTGGCCGGGGTGCCGACCTGCAGCTCGCGGGCGCGCTCGAGCAACTTCGACACGAGGAACCGCGCGCGGGTCTTGCCGTGGGCGTCGACGACTGCGTCGAGCGACTGGAGCCACTCGTCCGTCTCCGTCGGGTCGGTGTCGGGAAGCTGGTGCACGAACCCGTCGATGATCATGCGCCCATGCTGGCACCGCCGGCGCCGAAACGGAACGTTGTGCACGACAGCTGAACGGTTTCCCGCTCGTGCGGAACGATCGGGAAGGCCCGAGCGGGCGCGTAGGGTGGCCGATCGTGCCCGCAGCCAGCTCCTCGTCAGCCTCGCCCACCGCGATCGTGTTCACCGACGGCGCCTGCCTGGGCAACCCCGGGCCGGGCGGGTGGGCATGGGCCGAGCCCGGCGGTGCCTTCGCCAGCGGCGCCGAGGCCCGCACCACCAACCAGCGCATGGAGATCACGGCGGCCTACGAGGCGGTCCGGTCCCACCCGGGCCCGATCGAGGTGGTCAGCGACTCGACCTACGTCGTGAACTGCTTCCGCGACCGCTGGTGGGAGGGCTGGATCAAGCGGGGCTGGAAGAACACGGCCCGCAAGCCCGTGGCGAACCGCGACCTGTGGGAGCCGTTCGTCGACCTGGTGCGCAGCCGGGGCGACGTGAGCTTCCGCTGGGTCAAGGGCCACTCGGGCGACCGGATGAACGACCTGGTCGACGCGCTGGCCGTCGAGGCCGCCCAGACCCAGAAGGGTCGCACGGGCGCCAAGCCCTGACCGGGCGCAGAGGCCTCGCACGGTAGGCGCAGGGTAGGTTCCGCCGGGTGCAGGTCGGCATCGACACGGGGGGAACGTTCACCGACCTCGTCACCGCCGATGGCCACGTCGCCAAGGTGCTCTCGACGCCCGACGACCCCGGCCGAGCCATCCGCGCCGTCGTCGAGGAGGCCGCGGCGCACGCGGCGGACGTACGCCCACCCGGTCATGCCACCCGGGCCGTCCCGGCCGACGGGGCCGACGCGCTGCGCCCCCGCCTGCTGGCCCATGGCACCACCGTCGCCACCAACGCGCTGCTCGAGCGGCGCGGCGCCACCGTCGCCCTGGTGACCACCGAGGGCCTCGCGCGACGTGATCGAGATCGGCCGCCAGGACCGTCCCTCGCTCTACGACCAGCTGGCCTCGCGGCCCGAGCCGCTGGTATCCCGGGAGCTGCGCTACGAGGTGGCCGGGCGGCTCGCCGCCGATGGCACCGAGCTGTCGCCGGTCGACGAGTCCGGCGTTCCCGACATCGACCGCGCTGCCGAGGCGGTGGCGGTGTGCCTGCTCCACGCCGACATCGAGCCCGCCCACGAGCGGGCGGTGGCGACTGTCCTGCGGAAGCGCGGCCACGACGTCACGTGCTCGCACGAGGTGTCGCCCGAGATGCGCGAGGTCGAGCGGACGGTCACCACGGTCATCAACGCCGCGCTGCGCCCGCGCTGCCGGACGTACCTGCAGGGCATCGGCGCGGTGGCTGACGAGGTGCTGGTCATGACCTCGTCAGGAGGGCTCGTGCCGGCAGGCGAGGCGGCCGAGCTGCCGGCCGCGTTGCTGCTGTCGGGCCCTGCCGGCGGGGTGCGCGCCGGCGCGGCGGCCGCGACCGCCAACGGGTTCGCCGACGCGATCACCTTCGACATGGGCGGCACGTCGACCGACGTCTGCCTGATCCTCGGGGGTGCGCCCGCTCCGGCGGCCCAGCGCGACGTCGGCGGGTTCACCGTGCGATTTCCCTCGCTCGACGTGCACACGATCGGAGCCGGCGGCGGCTCGATCGCCCGCATCGACGCCGGGGGCGCGCTCGTGGTGGGGCCCCAGAGCGCCGGAGCCGATCCCGGCCCGGCCTGCTACGGCCGGGGCGGCGACCGGCCGACCGTGACCGACGCCAACCTGGTGGCGGGCCGCTTCCCCGCCGAGGCCGCGTTCGGCGGGCTGACGCTGGACCGGGCGCCGGCGGCCGCCGCGCTGGCGGGCGCCGGGGTCACCGCGGAGGGCGTGCTGGCCGTCGTCGACGCCAACATGGAGCGCGCACTGCGGGCCGTGTCGGTCGAGCGGGGCGTCGACCCGCGTGGCCTGGCCCTCGTGGCGTTCGGTGGTGCCGGCCCGCTGCACGCGTGCGCCCTGGCCGACGCGCTGGGCATGCCGGCGGTGGTGGTGCCGGCCCGCGCCGGCGTGCTGTCCGCGGTCGGGCTGTTGACGGCCCCGCGCCGGCGCGACCTCGTGCGTTCGTGGCCCTCACCCGACGACCACGCGGGGCTGGACGCCGCGCTCGCGGCACTCGCCGCCGAGGTGCGGGCCCTGGTGGACGGGGACGGTTCGCCGGCGGCCGCGGGCGCCACGTCCGTGGCGACCGCCCTCGACTGCCGCTACCGGGGGCAGAGCCACGAGCTGACCGTCCCCGTGGTCGCCCAGTTCCACGATGAGCACCGCCGTCGCAATGGCTACGCCCGGCCGGACGACCCGGTGGAGGTCGTGGCCATCCGCGCCACCGCGACCCGACCGCCGGCCGTGGCGGGCGACGAGCTGCCCGCGCCCGAACGCCACATCGGCGGCCGCGTCGAGGGCCATGCCGAGAGTCGCGCCCACGGCCCGACGGTGATCGCCGAGCCCGACTGCACGATCTGGGTACCCGAGGGCTGGGTGGCTCGCCCGGGCACGGCCGGCGCGCTGGTGCTGCAGCGGACAGGGGCGCCGTGACCACCCACGCTCAGGCGGCGAGGGAGACGGCCCCGAGGCACAGCGACGTCATGGTGAACATGGCGCCGATCAGCCCGAGCATCAGCGTGCGCGTCTGCTCCCGCAACGAGCGGTCGAGCTGCCCCTCGAGCTGCGCGAAGCGTGTGTCCATGCGTGCGAAGCGCCCGTCGACGTTCTCGAAGCGAGCCTGGACGATGGCGAACTTCGCGTCGGTGCGGGCCTCGGCATGGGCGAAGCGTGCATCGAGGCCCGCTTCGAGCTGCGAGAGCCGACTCGTCAGCTCGTCGAATCGGGTCTCGAGGCCGTCGAACCGGGCGTCCCACCGGGTCTCGTTGCCGTCGAACCGGGCGTCCCACCGGGTCTCGCTGCCGTCGAACCTGGCGTCGAACCGGGTCGTGAGGCGCGCCTCGAGCTGGTGCAGGTCGTCCTTGGTGGCCACGTCGGCCCAACCGACGGGCGGCAGAAGGGTCATGAGAGTGTCCGCGGTGGATGTGCCGAGCAGTTGTTCGACCGCACGGTACAGCTCGTGGCGGGCGCGTTCGTCGATCACGGGGTGGCTCCTCGCGTCGGCCCGTGGCGCCTGGGCGGCGCACCGGGGCACGTTGGGGAGAGGACGACGGGTGGCGTCACCCGGGGCGCCCGCCCTCGACGGCGTCGGCACCACCGTAGGGACAGGGTGTGACAGAAAAGGCGGGCACGGGTGAGCCTGGACCCCGCGGCGCTCCAGGTGCTCATCTCGCGGCTCACCGGCATCGCCGAGGAGATGGGGGCCGTCCTGCGGCGGGCGGCCTTCAGCCCCAACATCAAGGAGCGGGCCGACTGCTCGGCCGCTCTGTTCACCCCTTCGGGCGAGATGTTGGTGCAGGCCGAGCACATCCCCGTGCACCTGGGCTCGATGCCCGCCAGCGTGCGGGCGGCGATCGACGCGTTCGGCGACAGCCTGCACGCGGGCGACCAGGTGGTGGTCAACGACCCGTTCGCGGGCGGTACCCACCTCAACGACATCACCCTGGTGACGCCGTGCACCGTCGCCGGCCGCCTGGTGGGTTGGGCGGCCAACCGGGCCCACCACGCCGACGTGGGCGGGGCGGCCCCCGGGTCGATCCCCGCCGATGCCACCGACATCCACCAGGAGGGCCTGCGCATCCCGCCGACCCTCCTCGACGACGGCCTGCGCCGCCTGCTGCTGGCCAACTCGCGGACGCCGTACGAGCGGGTGGGCGACCTCGCGGCCCAGCAGGGCGCCAACGTGGTGGGGGTCGAGCGGCTGTCCGAGATGGCCGGCGCCCCGTTCGCCGACGTGGTCGACTACGGCGAGCGGCGCATGCGGGCGGCTCTCGCCGCCCTGCCCGACGGCACGTGGACGTGCCGTGACGTGCTCGACTCGACGGGCGCCGCCCCCGACCAGCAGCGACCTGCCACCATCGCCGTGGCCGTCACGGTGGCCGGTGACGAGATCACCGTCGACTTCACCGGCACCGATCCGCAGTCGCGGGGCAACGTCAACGCGGTCGAGGCGGTCACCGTGTCGGCCGTGGCGTACGCGCTGCGCTCGGCCGTCGACCCCACCATCCCCGCCAACGGCGGCGCCATGCGCCCGGTGCGGGTCGTCGCCCCGGCGGGCTCGATCGTCGCCGCCCGGCCGCCGGCGGCGGTGGGCGCGGGCAACGTCGAGGTCAGCCAGCGGGTGGCCGACGTGTGCCTGGGCGCCCTGGCCGAGCCGTGCGCGGACCGGGTGCCGGCCGCCGGCCAGGGCACCATGAACAACCTGCTCGTGGGCGGTGACGGCTGGGTCTACTACGAGACGGTGGCGGGCGGGCAGGGCGGCCGCCCCGGAGCCCCCGGCATGAGCGGCGTGCACACGGGCATGACCAACACGAAGAACACGCCGATCGAGGCCCTCGAGCGCGCCTTCCCCTTGCGGGTGCTGCGCTACCGGCTGCGGTGGGGGAGCGGCGGATCCGGTGCCCAGCCGGGAGGCGAGGGGATCGAGCGCGACCTGCAGGTGCTCGAGGACGTGACCGTGTCGCTCATCACCGAGCGGCGGGTGTCGTCGCCGCCGGGTCTGGCGGGTGGCGGCCCCGGCGCACCGGGCGAGAACTGGCTGCTCCCCGGCGGCGATGGGTCGCGGGCCGAACGCCTGCCCGACAAGTGCACGCTCCGCCTCGGCGCCGGGGACGTGGTGCGGATGCTCACCCCGGGCGGGGGCGGGTGGGGGCCCGCGGGGGCACCACCCCTAGGGTCGCAAGGGTGACACGCGGCCGCCTCTGGCGGGTCGTCCGCTGGGCGGCCGGCATCGGTCTCGTGGTGTTCGTCGCCCTCCAGTTCGTGCCCTACGGCTGGGGGCACCCGAACCCCCCTGTCACGCAGGACGCTCCATGGCCGGACGCCGAGAGCGAGCGCATCGCCCGCCAGTCCTGCTACGCGTGCCACAGCAACGAGACGGACTGGCCCGCGTACTCGTACGTGGCACCCATGTCGTGGCTGGTACGTAGCGATGTCGAACGTGGGCGCGACGAACTCAACTTCTCGACATGGGACCGCGACGACGGCGAGGCCGAGGACGCCGCCGAGGTCATCGTCGAGGGGGAGATGCCCCCGGACCGCTACACCATGATCCACCGCGGGGCGACGTTGACCGACGAGGAAACCGAACGCCTTGTCGCCGCGCTCGCCGCGCTGGACGAGGGCGACTGACGATCGTCCCCGATCGTGCTGCGACGGTCCGCGCTCATGCGACGATCTCGGCCACGACCACGTCGGCGGCGATCACGGTCGCGGCGTCGGTGCCGCCGACCGCGGCGCTCACGACGACGGCGATCGCCAGCAACCAGCGCCGGCCGAGTCGCCGAAGGCAGCAGGGAGCTGATGGCGCAGGCGGGCGAGTCGGCGGGCCCGCAGGCTCATCATCACCCGCCGGGCCGCCAGCATCGCCTGACCTTCGCGGCCCGGGGCGGTGAGCGCCAGCGAACGGGTGCGGTGGCTGGCGTTGGTCCAGCGGTACTTGTAGGGGTAGTCGCCGGCGCGCAGGTCGACCTCGGTGGCGCCGGCGTCGTGCGCGTGGTGCAGCATCCTGTGGATGGCCGCCTGGCCGGGGCCGAACTCGCCGAGGTCGGGATCTACTGCGGCGTTGTCGCTGGTGTAGCGGTCGTCGACCGTGAACACGGAGGTCACGGCGATGGGCCGGTCGCCGGCGGTCAGGGTGGCGATGCGGCCGAACCCGCTGTCGACCAGGGCGCGCAGGGTGTCGCGGGTGAACGCCTCCATGCGGGGGCCGCGGAAGATGGCGGGGCCCTGGTCGGGGCCCCAGCGCCGGTTGAGCATGTCGCGCATGGTGTCGAGCGCGGCGGTCGGGTCGGGGTCGTCGGGTTGGTACTCGACCGGTCCGTGGGCCTCGGCCAGGCGGCGCATGCGGCGGGGGACGCTGTGCTTGTTCGCCAGGCGGCGGAGGTGCTGGGCCGGGCCGTCGATCTGGTCGAAGCGCACGACGGCGGAGTCGGCCACCTGGCCCATGGGCCGGCGGGCCAGGTCGTCGTGGGCCTCGAGTGCGGCGATGGCGGCGCCGTCGTCGCGCAGCCGCCGCAGGTTGACGACGGTGCGGCGGCGCACGAGCGACGCGAGGTGGTCGGCGATGGCGTCGGCCACGGGCTCGGGGTCGGGGCCGAGGAGGGGGTCGCCGTAGTCGCCGTGCTCGGTGCCGGCCGAGACGAGCAGCGTCGCGCTGGCGGGCCCGCGGCCGAGGCGGGTGCGGGCGAAGGGGGCGATGCCGACCAGGTCGGCGCCTCGCCAGACGGTGGCGGCGTAGATGCCGCCGCGCCGCTCGAAGTGCCGGTACCACGTGAGGACGAATGCCGGGGACGCGTAGGCCGTGGCCTGGGGCGAGGTGTGCACCAGCGCGGCCCACCGGTCGGTCAGCGCCTCGAGGTCGGCGAGATCGGTCACCACCTCGACACGCAGTGCATGTCCGGCCGCCGACGCCTGCTCTGAGCGCGTCGCCGACCCCGGGGCTCGTCGCGCCGGGCTGCCCGCCCTGTCCGTCTCCGAGCCCGTGCGTTCGTGTGCCCCCATAGGGGTGGCGCTCCCTTCCGCACCGCTCCGACCTGACACGTCGCCTGAGCCCATCCGCAGCCTGGCCGAGACCATAGGTGGCACGGACAGACTCGACCAACGACCCGGGTGAGCGAAGGTCCGCGGGGACCGGCAGCCGTCAGCCGGGATGGTTGGCCTGGCCGACCGGACGCGGCGGCTGGTCGCGCGGGCGTGCGAGCCGGCCGCGAGGATGGTGGGCGTGACCGCTGTCCCCACCGCCCCTCCACCTGCGGTCGTGGTCGCCACCCGGCTGGCTCTCCAGCAGGTGGCCGTGCACGTGCTCGCCCGCCGACGCCACGCGGTGACCGGGCGGTTCGGCCTGCGGCCGAGCCCGGGTGGCCTGGCCACGCCGGCCTTCGGCGACCACGGCGAGGTGGTGCGCACGAGCGGGGCGAACCTGGTGGTCGAGCGGCTCGGAGACGCCTGGGTCGAGCCGTTGACGACGCTCGGCCGGGCCGCCGACCTGGTCGGCGTCGACCTGGCGGCGCCGTTCTGGGTGGGGGACGACGCACCGGCCCTGGCCGACCCCTCTGCGCCGC
Source organism: uncultured Acidimicrobiales bacterium (assembly GCA_963735395.1). GTDB lineage: Bacteria > Actinomycetota > Acidimicrobiia > Acidimicrobiales > VFJN01 > ZC4RG19. The sequence goes on from CAVTKV010000012.1 coordinate 577,673, forward strand.
TGGCCATCGACCAGGACGCCGCCCAGGTGCTGGCCGACTGGTGGATCCGCGGCGCAACGCTGCTCGACCAGGTCGCGGCCGGCCCCGGCCCGGCGCCCGGCGGGCCCGCCGGGGCGACGGTGGCCCAACTGTGGCCCGAGCACTTCGACCACGCCTGTGTCCTGACGGTGGCCACGAGCGATGCCGCGTCGGTCACGGTCACCGTGGGGGCGTCGCCTGGCGACGCCTACGAGCCGCTGCCCTACCTGTATGTGGGGCCCCACGGCCCGGAGCGCCCTGGCGATCCCGGCTACTGGAACGCCCCCTTCGGCGCCGTGCTCCGCCGGGACGACGTCGCCGAGGTGCCCGGCGCAGAGGGCCGCGCCCGGGCGCTCGCATTCCTGCGGCGCGGGCTGGCGGCCGTCGCGGCCGGGTGACGGGCGTGGCCGGCCCTCACCGGTGCAGGGCCGGGTGACGGCGGGCCAGGACCGGCACGAGCAGCGAGTGCGGCGAGAAGCGGGCACCGAGCGCGGCCACGTGGTTGGCCGCGCCGGGGATCACCACGGCCCGGCCGCGGTCGAGCCCGGCGAGGCCCGCCTCGGCCACCGCCTCGACCGGCTCCCACATGAACCGGGGGAGCGCCGCCTCGGCCTCGGCGCCATCGAACCCGGCCGATTCGGCGAACTCGGTGTCGACCGGCCCGGGGCACAGCACGGTGACCGACACGCCCGTGGCCTTCAGCTCGGCCCGCACGGCCCGGCTGTAGGAGACCACGAACGCCTTGCTGGCGGCGTAGCCGGCCTGGCCGGGCAGCGGTTGGAACGCCGCCGTCGACGCCACGTTGAGCACGGCGCCGGCGCCCCGCTCGACCATGCCGGGCAGGAACAGGCTGCACAGGTGCGCCAGGGCCTCGACGTCGGTGCGGATCATCGTCAACTCGGCCGCGGGGTCGTTGGCGTGGACGGCGCCGACCGTGCTCAGGCCCGCCGCGTTGACGAGCACGTGGGCCACGAGCCCCCGGTCGGCGACCTGCGTGGCGATGTGCTCTCGGGCCGCCGGGTCGGTCAGGTCCGCGATCGTCACCTCGACCCGCACGCCGTGGGCGTCGGCCACCTCGTCGGCCAGGGACCGCAGCCGGTCCTCGCGCCGAGCCACCAGGGTGAGGCCGTGCCCGCGCTGGGCGAGCTGCCGGGCGATCTCGCGACCGATGCCCGACGACGCCCCGGTGACGACGGCGGTGCGGTCGGTGGCCGGTGCGGGAAGCGCCATGCGCCGAAGCGTAAGACCGTGCGCGGATAGGTCAAGTCATCCCGGCGAACGGCCTCTACGCCTCCCGCTCCTGGCGCCTCCGGCGCCGGGCCGCTCGGGCCACGGCCTCGCCTGTCGGCTCGGCCTCTACGCCTCCCGCTCCTGGCGCCTCCGGCGCCGGGCCGCTCGGGCCACGGCCTCGCCTGTCGGCTCGGCCTCTACGCCACCGGTCGAGCGCGTCAGATGGCGATGAGCACGGCGGCGGCGCCGGCGATTCCGAGGCCGGCGCGCTGGACGGGCGACAGGTGCTCGCCCAGCACGTAGCGGGCGAGCAGGACGGTGCCGGCGGGGTAGAGGGCGGTGAGCACCGAGACGACCGACAGCAGTCCGTGGTCGAGGGCCAGCAGGTAGAAGACGTTGGCGCCAGCATCGAGCAGGCCGCAGCCGATGGCCGCGCCCGCCGCACCCCGGGGGAGCGCGGCCGACGTGACCCGGGCCGCGCCCAGCCCGGCGAACAGCGACACAGACGCCACCCGGGCGCCGACGAGCGGCCAGATGCCCACGCCGTCGCCGGCGCGGTCGATGGCCACGAAGAACAGCCCGAACGCCAGGCCGGCGGCCACGGCGAGCGCCAGCGCCTGCCAGCGCAGTGGGCTTGCGACGGCGTGGGGCGCCTCGCGGGAGATGAGGACGACGGCGCCCAGCGCCAGGGCGATCCCGGCGAGCGCGGCGGGCGACGGCCGTTCGCCCGTGCCCAGCCCCACCACCACCGGCACCGCGGCCGAGAGCAGGGCGGCGACGGGCGCGACGACGCTCATCGTGCCCACTGCCAGCCCTCGGTAGAACAGCGTGACGCCGACGCCGCCGAGCAGGCCGGCCCCGGCGCCGATGGCGAGCGCCTGCACACCCAGGTGACCGCCCGCCAGCGGGGCGAGCGTGACGAGCAGGCCCAGCCCGACGATGTGCGACCACAGCACCACGGCGGTGGGCGGCACGCGCCGGGCGGCGACGCCGCCGAGGAAGTCGCCGACGCCGTAGGCGACGGCGGCGCTGAGGGCGAGGAGTGCGGCCAATGGAGGGCTCCGAGGGGGTTGCGTCGTGGCGTCGGAACGGCGTCGGAACGTGTCGCACAGTCGGACCACCACAACGACCGGCTCGTGCACTCTAGTGCACCGGTCAACCTGTTGATCCAACCGGTCGATACGATGCACCTCATGCCGTCCCCCGAGGCCGTCGCCGCCGCCGTGGCCCGCAACGCCCGCCGGCTCCGCACCGCCCGGGGGTGGAGCCTCGATCAGCTCGCCACCCGCAGCGGCGTCAGCAAAGGCATGCTCGTCCACCTCGAGCAGGCCCGCACCAACCCCAGCCTGGGCACCCTGTGCAAGGTGGCCGAGACTCTGGGGGTGTCGCTCGCCGGGCTCGTCGAGCTGCACGAGGCGCCCACCGTACGGGTGGTCCAGCCCACCGAGGTCGTGCGTCTGTGGCAGAGCGAGGCGGGCAGCGCCGGCGACCTGCTGGTGGGGTCCGACGAGCGCGACCACCTCGAGCTGTGGCACTGGACGCTGGCACCCGGCGACGATCACGGCTCCGAGGCCCATGCCGAGGGCACCCGCGAGATGGTCCACGTGGTGGCGGGCACGCTCACGCTCGAGGTCGACGGCACCGCCCACACGGTTCTGCCGGGCGGCGCCGCGATGTTCCACGCCGACCGCCGTCACGCCTACCGCAACGACGGGCGCAAGGCGGCGAGCCTGGTGATGGTGGTGCTCCAGCCCGACGCCGACCTCGACGAGTGGACGGCCGCCGGCGGCGCGGGACGCTGACCCGCCGCCACTCCGGCGGTCTACCGCGTCCTAGTCCGGCGAGTACCTGCTCACCGTGAACCTGGCTCCGTCGGGATCGTCCAGCACGGCCACCCGGGCTGGGCCTGCGTCGTACGGGGCCACGACGACGGTTCCCCCCAGCCTGGTCGCGGCGCCGGCCGTGGCGTCGGTGTCGTCGACTGCGAACGTGACGCTCCAGTGCGGCGGGACATCATCGGCGACCTGGTCGTTCGACAGCGGGGTCATCCACCCGATCGCGTCGGAGAAGCCCGGGGGGATGCCGTCGCCCGCGTGGCGCTCCCTGATGGTGGGGTCCCGCACAGCCAGGAACTCGCCGTACCCGGGGGCGCGCCACATCGTGGCCTCGTCGCCGCCCAGGTCCAGGGTCATGGCCTGCCACCCGAAGACGGACCCGTAGAACGCCGCGGCCCGCTCGCTCTCGTCCGTGTTGAGGTCGCTCCAGTTCCACGTGCCGGCCGTGTTGACCAGCTGGGCGCCACCGAGGCGGTACGGCTGCCACACGCTGAACACGGCACCGGACGGGTCGGCGAAGGTGGCGATGCGAGCCGCGTCGAACAGGTCGACCGGCTCGGTCAACACGGTCCCGCCGGCCTGGCTGACCGCGGCCGCCGTGCCGTCCGCGCTCGCGACCCGGACATAGGTGCGCCAGGACGAGGCGGGCGGCGCCTCGGCGAGAGGGGACCCGATGGCGGCGACATCGTGCCCGTCGAGCCGGCCCACCAGGTAGGGACCGCCACCGCCGCCGGGAGCGATGTCCTCGAACGCCCAGCCGAAGAGGTCCCCGTAGAAGTCCGCCGCCAGCTCGGGTCGGGGACGACGGGAGTCGATCCAGCAGGGTACGCCGGCTGGGTATCCGTCGCGGTCGAGCATCGTGCCTCCCGGTTGGTCCGCTGGCCAGCGTGCCACCCCGCCCGCCGATTGGCGATCTCCCGGTGATGACCGCGGCGATGCCAGAGTCGAGCAGCAGGTGGCGCGAGCGAGCACCACCGACCCGTGCCGGGTGCTCACGTGGTCGGACGGGCGCCGAGGAGGGTGCGCAACACCGGCGCGCCGGCTGCGTCGAGCGCTGCGAGCGCCTGGGTCAGATGGCGGGTCTCGACGGTTGGCGCCTGCCCGCCGTCGCCACTCTCGACGGCCGCCAGCAGGACCGCACGGCGAACGACCTCCTTGATGAAGGCCGCGCTCACGCCCTCGGTGGCCTCGACGAGCGGCGCTAGGTCGACGCCCGCCTCCAGTCGAGGGAGGTCGCGGAGGTAGAGCTCGAACAGGCGACGACGGCAGTCGTCGTCCGGCAGCTCGATCTCGACCGCCTGGTCGATGCGGCCCGGACGCATCGCCAGGGCCGGCTCGAGCAGCTCCAACCGGTTGGTGGTGAGCACGAACACGACATCGGCGTCCTCGGCGAGCCCGTCCATCTCGTTGAGCAGCTGGAACAGCAGCGGGTTCGTGTCGTGGCCCGGCATCGTGCGCTCGTCCGCGATCAGGTCGACGTCCTCGAGCACCACCATCGACGGCTGCAAGCTGCGCGCCAGGGCGACGGCCTGCCCGAGCCCGTGGATGCCGGGCCCGCCGTTGATCACCACCGTCGTCCGGTCGGCCATCCGGCTGCGCAGGTACATCACCGACCAGGTCTTGCCCGTGCCCGGCGGGCCGTACAGGAGCAGGCCGCGCTTGATGTGCCGGCCGCTCGCCCGCAGGGCCTCGGCGTGTCCCGCAATGCCGATCGTGTGCTCCTCGAGGGCCGTCAGGTCGGCCTCGGGCAGGATGACCTGCGAGCGATCGATCGCCGGGAGCCGCAGGAAGTCGAGCACGAACCGCCCGTGCGGGGTGAACGCGAACGTCAACGTCTTGCCCCGGTACACGTTGAGGGCCTGGCGCCGGTCGCGCAGCTCGGCGAGCAGGTCCTGGGCCACGTCCTGGTTGGCGGTGAGCACCTCGACGGTGAGCTTCGAGTCGAAATGCGATCGTTCGTCGCCGGCCATCACCATCACGGCGACGGGGGCGCCGTCCCACGTGCCCAGGTAGAGCGCGAGCTGGGCGCAGGCCAGCGTCTCGTCGGGGCCTGTCGGCGCGCTGATGTACTCGACCGGCATCGGGCGGGGGCTCGGGTAGCCCCAGTCGGCCATGCGATCGGTCGCCAGCGCACCGAGGGAGAAGGCCGCGTACTGGCGCAGGCCGAGCGACAGGCCCACGACGCGCCAGCCGTCCTCGGCCGTCATCTCGTCGAGTGCCAGCTGCAGGTTGGGGTGCTCGGCGGACTCCAGCGCTTCAGACAGCACCGGAAGGTCGTCGGGGTCGCGACCGAGGTGCTCGATCAGCAGCTCACGAACCGGCGAGGTGCTGGGCGGCACCAGCCGGTTGATCGCCGTGACGAAACGGTGGAACTCCCGCGCGAACTCGCTCGGTTCGAACCCGCCGTCCATGCGGCGTGACGCTACGCCGCCGGCGGCCGTGCCGCGGCTCATCGCGGGCGCGCCGCGCCGGCCGGCCAGGCGCTCAGGCCCAGGAGCGCAGGCCCTGCGCTCAGGCGCGGCCTGCGGCCTGGCGGGAGCTCGATCTTGGTCGACTGCGTCGAGCTGTCGACCCCGACGACGAGCGCCACTGCCGGAACGCCGCCGGCCGCGCTAGCGGACGCCGAGCAGCAGCTCGGTCACGAGCTGATCGAGCCGCTCGTGGCCATAGCCCTGGCTGCCGAGCGCCTGTTCGTCGTAGCCCGCCACCTCGGCTCGCAACCCCGCGATGCCCTCGGGCACTGGGCCGCCGGGCAACGAGCGCTCCGCCAACCGGTCGGCCTGGGCGACTCGCAGCGCCTCCTGGATCTCGGAGTCGGCGGCGAAGCGGCGCACCTTGTCACGCAGGATGAGGTAGGTGCGCATGCAGCCCCGGGCGAAGTCCCACACGCCGTCGGCGTCCTCGGTGCGGTAGGCGTGGGCATCGAAGTGCCGCATCCCGTCCCACCCCGACTCTTCCAGCAGCTTCACCAGGTAGAAGGCGTCGCGGATCCCCTCGCTGCCGAACCGGAAGTCCTGGTCGAACTTGCCGATACGTTGGCCGTTGAGGTCGATGTGGAACAGCTTCTGCTGCCAGAGGCACTGGGCGACGGCATGGTGGAACGAGAGGCCCGACATCGTCTCGTGCGCGAACTCGGGATTGACCCCCACCATGTCGGGCCACTCGAGCTCGCCGATGAACGCCAGCGCGTGCCCGACCGTGGGCAGGAACAGGTCGCCCCGCGGCTCGTTGGGCTTGGGCTCGAGCGCGAAGCGCATCTCGTAGCCGCGGTCGAGGACGTGCGCGCAACAGATGTTCACGGCCTCGGCGTAGCGGTCGAGGGCGGCGCGCACGTCCTTGGCCGCGTCGGCCTCGACGCCTTCGCGCCCGCCCCACATCACATACGTGGTCGCCCCCAGCTCGGCGCCGAGCTCGACGGCATCGAGCGTCTTGACGATGGCGAACCGGCGGACGGCGGGGTCGTTGGCCGTGAACGCGCCCTCCTTGAACACCGGGCGCGAGAACAGGTTGGTGGTGGCCATCGGCACCCGCATGCCGGTCTCGTCGAGGGCGCGGCGAAAGCGTTTGAGGATGGCTTCGCGCTCGGCGGACGACGACCCCGGCGGCACCAGGTCGTCGTCGTGGAAGTTGACGCCGTACGCGCCGAGCTCGGCGAGGTGGTGGACGGTGTCGACGGGATCGAGCGGCGGCCGCACCTCATGTCCGAAGGGATCGCGGCCAGGGTTGCCGACGGTCCACAAGCCGAAGGTGAAGTGGTCGTCGGGGCTGGGCGTGTAGCTGTCTGGCATCGCCGGCATCTCCTCCCCGCCGCGTCGCGGGCCAAACTAGCGGCGCGGCGAGATCGCCGTCGATGGAGGCTTGCACGTGACGAAGGCCAGTGCTGTGCCGCGACGATCGTCCTTGGCCGACGGCGTGCCGCGCCTCGACGCCCGCGGGATCACCAAACGCTTCGGCCGCCTCACCGTTCTGCGCGACGTGAGCCTGCGGATCGGTCCGGGCGAGGTCGTCGCCCTGGTCGGCGAGAACGGCGCGGGCAAGTCGTCGCTGGTGGCGTGCATCGCCCGCATCCTCGAGCCCGAGGAGGGCGACGTCCGGCTCGACGGGGCGCCGCTGCCCTCGACGCCCGATCAGGTGCGCCAGGCCGGGGTCGAGGTGCTGTGGCAGGACCACGGGCTGTGCGACGACCTCGACATCGTCGCCAACGTCTTCCTGGGCCGCGAGCGGGGTCGCTGGGTGATCGCCGAGAGCCAGATGCGCGAGAGCGCCGCATCGGTGCTGCGGCGGGTGGGTGCCGAGACGCTGCCGCTGGACCGGCCCGTGCGCGGGCTGTCACGCGGTCAGCGGCAACTCGTGGCCCTCGGTCGCGTGCTCGATGAGCACCCCGCGAGTGGTGCTGCTCGACGAGCCCACCGCGGCGCTCGGCGTCGCCGAGACGTTGCGGGTGCAGGGCGTGATCCGTCGGTGCCGCGACGCCGGGGCGGGCATCCTGCTGGTGACCCACGACCTCGATCAGGTCTTCGCGCTCGCGGACCGGGTGGTCGTGCTCCGCGACGGCCGCGTCGTGGCCGACGTCTCGCCGCTCGAGGTGCACCGCGACGACATCGTGGCGCTCATGTCGGGCATCGAGATGGACTCGATGGCCCGACGCCAGCTCCAGCGGCTCCGGAGCCTGGTCGACCAGCTGTCCGACGTCGAGCCGGCGGCATCGTTGCCGCTGATCGTCTCCGCCATGGCCGCGGCCCTCGATCAGGAGATGCTCTGCGTGCACCTGCTCGACGCCCCCGATGGCGGCCACGCGGCGCTGCGCCGCCGCGCCGCGGTCGGGCTGCCCGCGCCGCTGCTCGAGGTGAACGATCGGCTCGAGCTCGGCGTGGCCGGCGGCTGCGCGGGGCTGGCCGGGGCGGAGGCCGAGGCCGTCGTCGTCGAGGACCTGTCCACGCACCCGGCGCCCGAGCGCTACCGCCGGGCTGCCGCCGCGTCGGGCATCCGCAGCGAGTGGGCGGCGCCGATCGTCGGAACCCACGGCGTGTTGGGGACGGTCTCGGGCTTCGCCACCGCGGTCGGCCGGCCCGAGCCGGCACAGCTCGAGTTGGCGCGCCTCTACCTGGGCTACGTGGCGTCGGCCATCGAACAGGAGCGCCTGTTGTCCGAGGTCTCCCGGCGCAACCGCATCCTCGAGTCGTTGCGCGGGATGCTCGAGACCCTGGTCGCAACTCCCGACCGGGTGGAGGGTGGCCTGGGCGTGTCGCTGCTGGAGCTGAGCCGAGCGCTCGAGCGCGGCCGCGGTCGGGGTGCTGATCGAGCAGGACGGTGCGCTGGAGCCCCGGGTGATGCAGGACGGCGACACCGGCGACCCCGCCGCCCTGCAGCTCCGGTTCCGGTCGGCGGCCGAGGGCATCCTCGCCGACCACGTGGATGCCGGCGCCAGGTTCGTCGAGCCCGATCTCGCCGCGGTCGCCCTCCGGCACCGCGCTTCGGCCGCCTCACCGTTCTGCGGGACGTGAGCCTGCGGATCGGCCCGGGCGAGGTCGTGGCCCTGGTCGGCGAGAACGGCGCCGGCAAGTCGTCGCTGGTGGCCTGCCTCGCCCGCATCCTCGAGCCCGAGGAGGGCGAGGTCCGGCTCGACGGGGCGCCGCTGCCCTCGACGCCCGATCAGGTGCGCCAGGCCGGGGTCGAGGTGCTGTGGCAGGACCACGGGCTGTGCGACGACCTCGACATCGTCGCCAACGTCTTCCTGGGCCGCGAGCGAGGTCGCTGGGTGATCGCCGAGAGCCAGATGCGCGAGAGCGCCGCGTCGGTGCTGCGGCGGGTGGGTGCCGAGACGCTGCCGCTGGACCGGCCCGTGCGCGGGCTGTCACGCGGTCAGCGGCAACTCGTGGCCCTCGGTCGCGTGCTCATGAGCACGCCGCGAGTGGTGCTGCTCGACGAGCCCACCGCGGCGCTCGGCGTCGCCGAGACGTTGCGGGTGCAGGGCGTGATCCGTCGGTGCCGCGACGCCGGGGCGGGCATCCTGCTGGTGACCCACGACCTCGATCAGGTCTTCGCGCTCGCGGACCGGGTGGTCGTGCTCCGCGACGGCCGCGTCGTGGCCGACGTCTCGCCGCTCGAGGTGCACCGCGACGACATCGTGGCGCTCATGTCGGGCATCGAGATGGACTCGATGGCCCGACGCCAGCTCCAGCGGCTCCGGAGCCTGGTCGACCAGCTGTCCGACGTCGAGCCGGCGGCATCGTTGCCGCTGATCGTCTCCGCCATGGCCGCGGCCCTCGATCAGGAGATGCTCTGCGTGCACCTGCTCGACGCCCCCGATGGCGGCCACGCGGCGCTGCGCCGCCGCGCCGCGGTCGGGCTGCCCGCGCCGCTGCTCGAGGTGAACGATCGGCTCGAGCTCGGCGTGGCCGGCGGCTGCGCGGGGCTGGCCGGGGCGGAGGCCGAGGCCGTCGTCGTCGAGGACCTGTCCACGCACCCGGCGCCCGAGCGCTACCGCCGGGCTGCAGCCGCGTCGGGCATCCGCAGCGAGTGGGCCGCGCCGATCGTCGGAACCCACGGCGTGTTGGGGACGGTTTCGGGCTTCGCCACCGCGGTCGGCCGGCCCGAGCCGGCACAGCTCGAGTTGGCGCGCCTCTACCTGGGCTACGTGGCGGCGGCCATCGAACAGGAGCGCCTGTTGTCCGAGGTCTCCCGGCGCAACCGCATCCTCGAGTCGTTGCGCGGGATGCTCGAGACCCTGGTCGCAACTCCCGACCGGGTGGAGGGTGGCCTGGGCGTGTCGCTGCTGGAGCTGAGCCGAGCGCTCGGCGCGGCCGCGGTCGGGGTGCTGATCGAGCAGGACGGTGCGCTGGAGCCCCGGGTGATGCAGGACGGCGACACCGGCGACCCCGCCGCCCTGCAGCTCCGGTTCCGGTCGGCGGCCGAGGGCATCCTCGCCGACCACGTGGATGCCGGCGCCAGGTTCGTCGAGCCCGATCTCGCCGCGGTGCTCCTCCGGCACCCCGACGGCCGGGCGGTGCTCGTGGCCCACCTGCCGGCAGGAGACACACCGACCGGCGACGCCCTGGAGCTGCTCGACGACGCCACCCGCTCGCTCGCGCTGGCCATGGAGGGCGAGGCCCTCGAGCACGCCCGCCGCGAGGCCGCCGCCCTGCGGCGCTCGCAGGCCATCCAGCGCGAGCTCCTCTCGTCGCTCAGCCACGAGCTCCGCACGCCGCTCACCGCCATCCAGGGCTACGCGTCGACGCTGCTCCAACCAGATCTCACCTGGGACGCCGCGTCGACAGACCGGTTCCTGCGGTCGATCGCCAGCGAGGGCGCTCGGCTGGAGCGGCTCGTGGGCGACCTGCTCGACTCGAGCGCGATCGAGTCGGGGATCCTGCGACTGCAGCGCCACTGGTGCGACCTCGCGCTGGTGGTCGAGGCGGCCGTGCGCGTCGTGGCCGACGGGTCGACGATCCACGTCCACACCGACGCCGATCTCGAGGCCGTGTGGGCCGACCACGATCGCCTGGAGCAGGTGTTCGTCAACCTGCTCGAGAACGCCGCCCAGCACGGGTCGTCCGACGACGCCATCGACGTCAGCCTGCGACGCGGGACCGCACCGGGCACCGTCGAGGTGGAGGTCAGCGATCACGGCCCCGGCATCCCGCCGTCGCTCGCCGGCCAGATCTTCCAACCGCGGGTGCGGGGCACGACCGACGGGGGCGGCGCTGGCCTGGGGCTGTCGATCGCCAGGGGGATCGTCGAGGCGCACGGGGGCACCTTGGCGTGCGCACCGGCCGCGCACGGCGCCTCGTTCGTGGTCACGCTCCGGTGCGAGCCGCCCTCGGAGGCTTCGGAAGCGCACCTGGACGCGTCGTGGAACCTGATGGATGCCACAGGAGAGCCCGATCTCGTCGTGGAGGCACCGAAGGAGCCCTTTGTCATCTGACCGGACCACCGTCCTGCTGGTCGAGGACGACCAGAACATCGTCGACCTCGTCCGTTCCAACCTGATCGCTCGGGCCCACGACGTGGTGGTCTCGAAGGACGGCAGCGACGCGGTCGCGATGCTGGAGGCCAGCGAGCCCGACGCCATCCTGCTCGACCTGATGCTCCCGGGAACCGACGGCTTCGAGCTGTGCCGCGAGCTGCGTGAACGGTCGTCGGTCGGGATCATCGTGCTGTCGGCCCGGCGGGCCGAGACCGACAAGGTGCGAGCCCTCAACCTGGGGGCCGACGACTACATGACCAAGCCGTTCGGCATCGAGGAGCTGCTGGCCCGCATCAACGCCACGCTGAGGCGGAGCAGACCGGCGCCGCTGGAACTGCCCACTCCGGCCGTGATGACGGCGGGCGACGTCGAGATCGACCTCGCCGCCCGGAAGGTCACCAAGGGCGGAGACCTCGTTCACCTCACCCCCACCGAGTTCGCCCTGCTGCGCGAGTTCGTCTCGAACCCCGGCGTCCTGCTGACGCACGCCACCCTGCTGCGCCGGGTCTGGGGTCGCGGCTACGAGACGCAGACCGAGTACACCCGGGTCTACATGGCGCGGCTGCGCGCCAAGCTCGAGGATCCCGAGGGTCCCTCCCTGTTCGTCACCGAGCCACGATCCGGCTATCGGTTCACCCCACCTTGAAGCGACCGATATCCGGTCCTTCGCGTTTCTTTCACGTTGGCGGCGCAACGTTCGCGTTCTGTTCGCGGTCGCCGTCGTAGCGTCCGGGGCGCGACAGCATGAGGGGGAAACATGTCCAGAAGCAAGCGCGTGTGGCAGGTGTTGGCCACGATGGTGGTGGTCAGCCTGATCGCCGCAGGCTGCGGCGACGATGACGACGACGGTGGAGGTGCGGCCACCGGCGGGGACGGCGAGGGCAGCATCTGGGTGCTCCTGCCCGACACCGCGTCATCCGACCGGTGGGAGCAAGAGGACCGCCCGTTCTTCACCGCGGCGTTCGAGGCCGCCGGCCTGTCGGAAGGCGACGACTTCAACATCGTCAACTCCGAGGGTGACGCCGCGTCGCAGCAGGCGCAGGCCGAGCAGGCCATCGCCGACGGCGCCAGCGTGATCGTGCTCACCAGCCTCGACACCGGCTCGGGCGCCACGATCATCGACCAGGCCAAGGACGCCGGTGTCGAAGTGATCGAGTACGACCGGTTCAACACCGGGGGCTCGGGCGGCGCCGCCTACGTGAGCTTCGACAACGTCCAGGTGGGCGCGGCAATGGCCGAGTCGATGGAGCCCGCCATCGACGCGCTGGGCCTCGCCCCGGCCCGCGTCGTGATGCTCAACGGCGGCGAGGAGGACAACAACTCGTTCCTGTTCAAGCAGGGCTACGAGGAGACCGTCAGCGCGCGGGTGGAGGCCGGCGACTGGGAGCTGGTCGCCGACCAGTTCGTCCCCGAGTGGGATAACGCCGAGGCCCAGACCCTGATGGAGCAGATCCTGGTCGACGCCGGCAACGACGTCGATGCCGTGTTCGCGGCCAACGACGGCCTGGCCAACTCGACGATCAATGCGCTCGAGGCCGCGGGCGTGGGGCCGGTGCCGGTGAGCGGCCAGGACGCCACCACCGCGGGCATCCAGAACGTGCTCCTCGGCAAGCAGACCGTGAGCGTCTACAAGCCGATCCAGGACGAGGCCGGTGTGGCGGCCGCGATCGCGCTGGCCCTGCGGGCGGGCGACGACCCGCTGGCGGCGGCCGAGTCGTACGAGTCGGAGCTGCCGTCGGGCGGCTCGGGCGTGTCGATCGTCGGGATTGATGCCGAGTCGGGAGAGCCGACCGACGAGTCCGAGGGCGACGGCGTCGTGCCCTACGTGGCCCTGGTGCCGATCGGCGTGACCGTCGACAACGTGGCCGACACGGTGATCGCCGACGACTTCCGCACCGTCGAAGAGCTCTGCAGCGGCGACGTGGCGGCCACCGCGTTCTGCCAGCAGAACTCGTGACAGCACCGCTCCTCGACTGCAAGGGGGTCTCGAAGGCATTCGGCGCGGTACAGGCTCTGTACCGCGTCGACTTCGAGGTCCGCCGCGGCGAGGTGATGGCGCTGGTGGGCGACAACGGTGCGGGGAAGTCGACGCTCGTCAAGTGCATGGTGGGGATCTACCCCTTCGACGAGGGGCAGGTCCGCTTCGAAGGGGAGCCCGTCGACATCCACGGGCCGAGGGACGCGGCCCGGCTGGGCATCGAGGTCGTCTACCAGGACCTGGCTCTGGCCGACAACCTCGACGTCACGGCCAACATGTTCCTGGGGCGTGAGCGGACGCATCGGGGGCTGGTGCTCGACGAGTCGAGCATGGAGCACACCGCCCAGGAGACGCTCGAGAGCCTGTCGGTGACCACGCTCGGATCGGTGCGCCAGACGGTGGCCGGCCTGTCGGGGGGGCAGCGGCAGGCCGTCGCCGTCGCCAAGTCGGTGATGTGGAACTCCAAGCTGCTCATCCTCGACGAGCCGACGGCGGCGCTCGGCGTCGCCCAGACGCGCCAGGTGCTCGACCTCGTGAGGCGCCTGGCCGACCGCGACCTGGGGGTGGTCATCGTGTCGCACAACCTCCACGACGTCTTCGAGGTCGCCGACCGGATCACCGTCCTGCGCCTGGGCCAGGGCGTGGCGGTGCTCAACAGGGCGGAGACGTCGCAGCAGGAGGTCGTCCAGGCCATCACGGCCGGCAGGATCGGCCACGTGCCCGGGATGGCCGACGCCGGAGTGGCCGAGACATGACGACCGACCCGAACACCCAGTCGCACGCCGACACCGAACCGGTCGTGACCCCCGAGGAGCCGCTGCCGCCCGCCACGCCCGCTGAGCTCGAGGCCGTCCCCGAGACGCTCGGCGACTACGTACGCCGCTGGTGGCAGAACGTCCGCATCGGCGAGCTCGGCTCGCTGCCCATCGTCGTCGGGCTGGTCGTCATCGCCATCGTGTTCGGCACGCTCGACGACACCTTCCTCACCGAGCGCAACTTCACCAACCTGCTCCTGCAGACCGCACCGTTGGCCACGATCGCCATCGGGGTGGTGTTCGTGCTGCTGATCGGCGAGATCGACCTGTCGGTGGCCTATGTGAGCGCGGTCGGGGGCGTCACCATGACGCTCCTGCTACGGCCGGACGCCTCCGACTGGCCCTGGTGGGCGGCCGTCGCCGTCGGGCTGACGGTGACCACCGCCATCGGCCTGCTCCAGTCGCTCGTCATCACCAAGGCGGGCGTGCCGTCGTTCGTGGTCACGCTGGCCGGGCTGCTCATCTGGT
>CAVTKV010000013.1:0-277047 GCA_963735395.1 uncultured Acidimicrobiales bacterium
TGGGCCGGCAGAGGGATGCCCTACCGGCGGGGTGTGGATGGCCCGTGGGTAGGGCAGGAGGCCTCGCCGGGACGAGTGTCAGGTCAGGCCGGCGCGGCGGAGCGCGTCCGCCATGGCGGTGTCAGCTCCCGACCCGCTGTCCGGGCGGTCGCCTCCAGCCTGACGTTGACCCTGATCGCGGGCGCGGTCACCACTGCCCTGGCCGCTCTGACGACTCTGGCCACGGGGGCTGCGATGCTCGTCCTGGCCCGATCGTCCGTCTTTGGCGGGATCATCGTCGAGCCGGAGGGTTAGGGAGATGCGCTTGCGGGGCAGGTCCAGGTCCAGCACCTTGACCTTGACGATGTCCCCCGGTTTGACCACGTCACGCGGGTCGGCCACGTAGCGGTCGGACATGGCGGAGATGTGGACCAGCCCGTCCTGGTGGACCCCGATGTCGACGAAGGCGCCGAAGGCTGCCACGTTGGAGACCACGCCTTCTAGGATCATGCCGTCCCGGAGGTCCTGAAGGGTCTCGACACCCTCCTTGAACTGGGCGGTCTGGAAGGCTGGCCGCGGGTCGCGCCCCGGCTTGTCCAGCTCGGTGAGGATGTCGGTGACTGTCGGCAGGCCGAACGTCTCGTTCGTGAAGTCGGCGGGCTTCAGGGTTCGCAGCAGGGCCGTGTTGCCGATCAATTCGGTGACGTCGCTGTCGTTGCGCTCGGCCATCCGCCGGACCACCGGGTAGGACTCCGGGTGCACCGCGGAGGCATCCAACGGGTCGTCACCGTGTCGGATGCGCAGGAAGCCTGCGCACTGCTCGAAGGCGGCGGGACCGATGCGGGGCACCTTCTTCAGCTGGGAGCGGCTCCGGAAGGGCCCTTTGCTGTCCCGGTGGGTGACGATGTTCTCGGCCACCGACGAGCTGATGCCCGAGACCCGGGCGAGCAGTGGCGCCGAGGCGGTGTTGACGTCGACACCGACCGCGTTCACGCAGTCCTCGACGACCGCTTCCAGGGAGCGTGAAAGCTTGTGCTCGGCCACGTCGTGCTGGTACTGGCCCACCCCGATGGACCTGGGGTCGATCTTGACCAGCTCGGCCAGCGGGTCTTGCAAGCGGCGGGCGATGGAGACGGCGCCGCGCAACGAGACGTCCAGGTCGGGTAGCTCCTGCGAGGCGAAGGCCGAGGCGGAGTAGACCGAGGCACCGGCTTCGGAGACCATGGTCTTGACCAGCGTGCGGCCCGGCAGTCGGGCCACGAGGTCGCCGGCCAGCTTGTCGGTCTCCCGGGACGCGGTGCCGTTGCCGATGGCCACCAGCTCCACGTCGTGGGCCTCCACCAGCTTGGCCAGGGAGGCGAGGGCTTGATCCCACTGGCGTCGGGGAGCGTGCGGGTAGACGGTGTCGGTGGCCACCACCTTGCCGGTGGCGTCGACCACGGCCACCTTCACCCCGGTCCGCAGACCGGGGTCGAGGCCCATGGTGGTCCGGGTCCCGGCCGGCGCCGCCAGCAGGAGGTCCCGCAGATTGGCTGCGAAGACCCCGACGGCATCGTCCTCGGCTGCGGCCCGCAGGCGGGACCGCAGGTCGATCTCCAGGTGGACCAGCACGCGGGTGCGCCAGGCCCACCGCACGGTCTCGATGAGCCAGCTGTCGGCGGCCCGACCCCGATCGGCGACACCGAAACGGTGGGCGATGGCCTGCTCAGAGGGCGACAGGCCGGCGGCCCCCCTCCCGTGGCCGGCACCGTCGTCGTGGTCGGGGTCCGGGACGAGGCTGAGGTCGAGGACCTTCTCCCCCTCCCCGCGCAGCAGCGCCAGCATCCGGTGGGAAGGCACCTTCGTGAAGGCCTCGCCGAAGAAGAAGTAGTCGGCGTACTTGGCGCCGCGCTCCTCCTCGCCGTCCCGGGCCCGCGACACCAGCCGGCCCCGCGTCCACATGCGTTCCCGCAGCTCGCCGATGAGATCGGCGTCCTCGGCGAAGCGCTCGGTGAGGATGGCCCGGGCGCCTTGCAGGGCAGCAGCAGCGTCGGCCACGCCCTTGCCCCCGTCGACGAAGCCGACAGCAGCGGCCTGGGGATCTGTGCCCGGTTCGGTGAGCAGCAGGTCAGCCAGCGGAGCCAGGCCGGCCTCGCGAGCGATCTGCGCCTTGGTCCGGCGCTTGGGCTTGTACGGAAGGTAGATGTCCTCCAGCCGGGCCTTGGTGTCGGCGGCCAGGACCTTGGCTTCCAGCTCGTCGTCGAGCTTGCCCTGCTCCCGGATCGACTCGAGGATCGTCGCGCGGCGGTCATCGAGCTCCCGGAGGTAGCCCAGACGCTCTTCCAGGGTCCGGAGCTGGGTGTCGTCGAGCCCGCCGGTGGCTTCCTTGCGGTAGCGGGCGACGAACGGCACGGTGGCGCCCCCGTCGAGCAGGGCCACGGCCGCTGTCACCTGGCCGCTGCGGACGTCGAGCTCGTCGGCCAGCCGACGATCGATCGAAGGGTTCACGTGCGTGGTGCTCACGATGTGTCCGGGCGGACGTCCCGCCCCCGTCTCCTCCTCTACGAGCGCCTCACCTGCAGAGCGCTGGGGCCGGCACCTACGCAGTACCAGAGGGGCATTCTGGCACGCCAGCGCCCCGCTACAGCGGCCCCGATCGCCGGCAGCGTCGGAGATGCGGTGAGCACCGCTGACCCCGTCGACGGTCCCTCGAACAATCCAAGCAAAGGCAGCCGCGTCCACTCACGCAGCGTTACGCACCCGCCGCCACACGCCAGGCCGTGGTGGTTCCCAGCGCGCCAGACAAGCTCGCCCGACCATCCCCGACTTACCGCTCAGCGACACATAACGCGTGCCCAGAATAGGTGCGTATGAGCCGCACTTCGTGGGGCGCGGTGGGCTTGTCAGGCCCGCCCCTGGCGGGCGGGCGTTTCCTGTTGTGTTTGGTTCCCGTGGCCGTCGTTGTCAAGGGCCTGCGCTTCGCTTCGGTCCCTGCGGGACGGGCGTGGCGGCCCCCCGTCCTTGACAACGACTCGTGGTTCGTCCGCGAGGCTGCGGTGGTCGCGAGGGAAGCGGCGAGGTCGCGGTCAGGCACGGCGACGCACCCGGTGACGGCGGAACGCGGGTCGGTCCAAGTCGTGGTCCTCGAGGATGGCCAGGTACTGGGCGATGAGGTTTGGGGACATGCCGCACAGCGACGGCAGCTCTCGCCCTGCACCTGCGCCTGGCGAGCAAGACGAGCCAGGCGCTGCTGGCGCATCGCCGCAAGCCCTTCCCCCGCAGCACCTCGTGGTCCTCCGGGGTCGCCAGCTCCAAGCTCACCTGCACCTTGCGGCACGCGATGATCGGCTTGCCCGGCGGCTCCTCTGACGCCACCGCCAGATAACACAGCTCGCCCGGCTGCAACGCCATGTGCCCGAAGTCCCAGAAATACCGGGCCATCTGCTCGAAGTGCGCTCGAGCCAACACCGGCGTCATGTTGAAGTCCTCGCAGATGCGAGCGACGATCGCCGACTCAGCGTCCTTCGCCGCCAGCCGAGCGGTTCCGTAGGCATCCATGACCCACCTCCCGGGTCAAATCAGCGCCCACGAAAGTACGGCTCATTCGATCCCAGAGTGATTGCCCGAACCGAGCGCACACGGCCTGCCAGACGGCCCGCACAGAACGCCGTCTGACGACATCGCCCCGGTCTGTCGCGCCTTGGGCGAGCGCCCAGCGGAACGGTGCAGCCGTCCCCGTCCCGACAACAGGCGAGGTTGAGGCGCCCGAGGCGAGAGCCGAGCTGACAGGAGTAAGAGGTGGCTCACCGGGGCGGCCGCACGCGTGGCGCACGATCGGCGTCCTGATCAGGCCCTGCCGGACTTACCGCCCGAGCTACAGATCTGTGTCTTGCGGGGTTGGCTCTGCGGAGCCGTACCCTTCTCTGGCGCCTGAGCGATTACGGGAACACATCTGCTCGCGGGCTGGGGTCCGCTGGGACGAGGGAGGGCGTGGGCCATGTCGTTGCGAACTGGGCGGGTCCGGCGCGCCCTGATGTGGGTCACGATGTTCGGGCTGCTGCCGGCGGTGGCCGCATGCAGCGGAGATGATGATGACGGAACGCCCGGTGCGGCACCCTCGACGGCGGAGTCGACCACGTCCACCATTCCGGAGTTCGTGCCGACGCCCATCGCCTGGCAGCCGTGTGAGGACGGCCTCGAGTGCGCCGAGGTGACCGTCCCGGTCGACTACGAGCAACCCGCCGGTCCGACACTGGTGCTCAGCGTGCAGCGAGCGCCCGCGAGCGGCCAGCGCATCGGTGCGGTGTTCGTCAACCCGGGTGGGCCGGGCGGGGCCACCGCAGAGTTCGTGCCGTACCTCAAGGACAACCTCCCGGCAGCCGTGACCGATCGGTTCGACCTGGTGGGTGTGGAGTGGCGAGGTACCGCGGCCAGCGACTTCAGCTGTGGCGTCGCCCTCCCCGAGCTCTATGCCCGCGACCACACCATCGAGGATCCGGCGGACGCTGCGGCCCTCGTCGATGTCAGCCGGCGCTACGCCGACGGCTGCCATGCCGGGGCCGGCGAGCTGCTGGCCCACATCGGCACGAGGGACGCGGCCCGCGACCTGGACATCGTGCGGGCCGCCATGGGCGATGAGCAGATCTCGTTCCTGGGCATCAGCTACGGGTCCCTGCTGGGCCAGATCTACGCCCAGCAGTTCCCCACCCGAGTGCGGGCGATGGTGATCGACGGCATCGTCGAGCCGGGCGTCTCGGGCGTGGATGCCGCCACCGCGCAGGCCGTGGGCTTCGAGCACGTGTTCGACGCCTTCGCCGCCGCCTGTGATGCCGAGCCCAACTGTCCCCTGGCCGGCGACACCCGGGGCGCGGTCGAGCGGCTGATCGCCCAGGTGGAGTCGGCGCCCCTCGCGGTCGAGGGCGGCCAGGTCGGTCCCGGAGAGCTGCCGCTGGCCCTGTCGATCAACCTGTATGGCGAGGGCGGCTGGCCTGACCTGTCCTACGCCATCGAGGCCGGGCTGAACGGCGACGGCTCACTCCTGGGCCAGCTGGCCCAGGACTACATGGGCGTCGTCGACTTCGACATCTACTTCTCGGTGTTCTGTGCCGACCAGGACTGGCCGGAGGACCCCAACGAGCTGCTAGCGGCGGGCAAGGCGGCGGCCGGCAGCGCGCCGCATTTCGGCGAGGCACTGGTCAACGACTACGTCCGCTGCTCGGTGTGGCCGGTGGAGGAACAACCGTTGCCGGCGGTCACCGCCCCGGGCACACCTCCCGTCCTGGTGGTGTCGACCACCAACGACCCGGCCACGCCCCACGATGCAGCAGTGCGCACCGCCGACCGCCTGGAGTCGGCCGTGCTCCTCACGGTCGAGGGCGACCGTCACGGTGCGGTCAGCGGCGGCATCGTCTGTGTCGACGAGCACGTGGCTCACTACCTGGTCAACGTGATCCCCCCACCCGAGGGCACCGTGTGCGCCGCCGACTGATGGACGACCAATGGGCCGGCGATCGGTTGAGGATGGCGCCGGAGGTGCCGCCCGCAACGCCGGCGCCGGCGCTGCCGCGCCTGTCAGCGGCGCCCGGACCGCACGGTGCACTGGGGCGCAATGATGAGCGACCGCAGGTCGAAGGACAGCGTCCAGATCGGCAGTGTGCTCGTGCCGGATCCCTGATTCGATGCGACCGTTACCGTTGGGCAAGCGCCGCAGACGATGGAATGGCGATGGACAGACGCGACATCGACGCCGAGCTGGAGCGGGTAACAGCCGACTTCCACCGCCTGCTCGACGACGCCACCGGCGCCGAGCTCGGCATGCCGACCAACGGCACGAAGTGGACGAACAAGCAGCTGCTGTTTCACATGCTGTTCGGCTTCATCGTCGTCCGCGCCCTGCTGCCCCTGGTGAAAGGTTTCGGTCGTCTCCCGCCCACCGCCTCTCGCACGTTCGCTGCGATCCTGAACGCAGGTACCCGTCCGTTCCACGTCGTCAACTACCTGAGCGCCCTTCCCGGCGGAACGGCCCTGGGCAGCCGCGCCCTGGGGAGACTCATGGACAGCACGATCGAGCATCTACGCCGCCGCCTCGCCCGGGAGTCCGAGCGCACACTCGGACTCGCGAGGCCGCCAGCGTCCAGCGCGGCAGTGATGAACGCGTGGCGGAGGGTGTGGGGTCCCACCCGCTTGGCGATCTCCGCTCGTCGGGCGACACGGCGCACGATCCGACCGGCCGCGTGACGGTCGATCCGCTCCCCGTTTACTCCGAGCGTGCCACACCCGCCGCGAGAATGTCGTTGAAGGCGTCGAGACTGCCGTGCCAGGAGAAGTCCAGCAACAGGTCTGAGAACTCACGAACGAACCAGGGAAGCGAAGATCGGCCCCTCGCAGCGCTCGCCGACTGCCAGGTCGATGGCCCGGGCCGTCCGGGGCGCAATGGGGACGGTGACGACCTTGCCCCCCTTGCGCAGGATCGTGAGCGTGCGGTGGCCGCGCTCCAGGCCGAGGTCCTCGATGTCGGCGCCGATGGCTTCGGACACCTGTAGTCCGTTGAGGGCCAGCACGCTGAGGAGCACGTGATCCCGCGCGCTTGCAAGTCCGGCGGCGACGAGCATGGCACCGACCTCGTTGCGGTCCAGGCCGGTGGCGTGGGACTCGTAGTCCAATCGGGGTCGACGCGCGTGCGCTGCCGGCGAGACGGCGATCAGACCTTCCTGTTCGGCGTACCGGTAGAAGCAGGACACGGTGCACAGCCGGCGGGCGATCGTGGCCCGGGCCCGACCTAGCGACTCGAGGTGGCGGGCGAAGCACTCGATGTCGGCGCGACGCGCACCGAACACTGCCACCCGGTGTTCGGTGCACCAGGCGACGTACTGGCGCAGGTCGAGCGTGTAGGCATCGCGGGTGAGGCCGCTGTAGCCGGCCAGGAAGCCGGCCAGCGCCAGCTGCTCGTTGGTGCTGAACAGGTCATCTCGCCTCGCGGGCAGGCTGGTTGTCGAGAGGGGAACGTCCACGGTGGAACCTCCAAGCGTCGAGCCGAGGCTCCAGTGGCCGGGATCGGTCAAGCAGCCCCAGCAATCATCAGAGGCCGCCGACCGTACGACCGGCCGACGAGAACGCTCCAGAGCGGTCGATCTGTACGCGCGGACGCCATGCCCGGCGGGCGCAGAAGCGCCGATCTGGGCGCCGGCGAGCGGTGGGCAGGACGACGCTGTTGGCGGGCATTATGTGCGCCCGGAACGGCGCGTCGGGTGAGGCCAGGGACCGTACCGGCCTCTGGTTCTGGGCGTCTCGGCCAATCGGAGGTGCCGTTGTTGCGCAGCTCTGTCTTCGCCGAGTCGCGGATCTCGCGCTGGCGGACTCCGCACTTCAGGCGCCCGCAGCGAGCTCCGGTGCCGATGGCCTCTTTCAAGGCTTCATGGAGAAGGCGGCTGTGCGGATCAAACGTTTGGCGAACAACCATGCCGTACCCGCAAGGTCGTCGTGGAGTTCGTGGCTCGAGACGTGCCGCGGATGCGGTGCTCGTCGTCATCGGCAACGCGACGAGGGCACACCCGCTCGCGGCGGGTGTGCCCTCGTGCGCTGCAGACCATCTCCGGTTGCGTTGCCGCCATGGACGGAAACGCAACCGGACACCGGTCACGGGATGGTGATCTCGATGGTGCGGTCGTTCCCGCTGGCCGGGTGCTGGATGTTCACCCAGGCACGGCGCTTGTTCCGCGGATCGAAGTAGAGCCCGGTGAACTCTGAGCCCGGTGTGCCGTTCGACGCCCACCGGCCGATCCCTTCGCCCGGGTCGGTCAGGTCGCCGTCGTCGTTCCGGTCCTTGGCGAACCAGATGTCGTTGTCGGTGCCGCCGTTGCGGTCCTCCACGATGTAGATGTTGCCGTCGTGGTCGATCGCGAGGTTGTCCGGGCTTGCCAGGCCAGCGTCGACCGGTGCGCCGGTGGCGAGGTCGGTGCTGGCCCGGTTGGCGAAGACCGAGATGGCGTCGTCCTCGAGGCTCAGCCGGTAGACCTCGTTGGTCGTCGTCGTCGTCACATAGAGGTACTCGTCACCCCGCACTTCCTGGATCTGCATGTCCTCGGGGCGCTGGTAGTCGGTGCCCTTGAAGGCCGGCAGATCCGTGGTGTTGCGGGCGTCGACGGAGGTCACGCCGTTCCCGTCGGTGATGGTGATCGTGCCGGGGAGCCCGGCGCCCGAGGCATCGGTGATCGGCACCCACGTGCAGTCGCCGGTGGCGTTCGGGGTGTTGCCGTCACCGACACGGAGGACGGAGGTCTGGCCGGCCGCGAAGTAGTCGCTACGGCCCGACTTGATCTCCCCCAGCTCGCGGCAGGGGTATACCGGTAGAGGCTCCCACCGTTGAGCTCGTCGATGAAGTACATGTTGCCGTCTTCGTCGAACTGGATGCCCTCGTGCGAGACGCGCGGAACGACGTTCTGGTGCACCATGTCCGCGCCGTCGTTGCTCGTCGGGGTCAGCGGTTCGGTGATCGCCGGGGCCGTGGTCGGGTTCTTCAACTCGAACAGACGGCCGTAGTTGCTGGTGCAGCCGACCGGGTCGGTGCACCACGACTCCTCGGCGGTGATGAACGTGCCCCACGGCGTCCAGTAGGACGCGTCGAAGGCGACGTGGTCGCCGAGCGCCGGGCTCTGCCAGATCGTCTCCGTCCTGCCGGTCGCGACCTCGTGGCGCTGGACGCCGGACTGGCCGGTCTCGAACACGGTGAAGGAGAACCGGCCCTTGCGCGGACCGGTCTCGTTGAGGGTGTTCATGTCCCAGTTGCCGCTGTTGGGCGCGCCCGCGGCCAACTGCGTCTCGCGATCGGCCACCGACCGCTGCTGGAAGGCTGCGTTGCCAAAGGTGATCGGCCTCGACTCGTCGGCAGTGGGGCCGGCAGAGCTGGCGAGCGGGGTGAAGTCGGAGAATCGGACGTTGTTGGCGCCCGCGACGTCTGCGAGCACGAGGGTGCCGACGGCGAGGAGGCCACCCATGGTGACCAACTTCGCTCGGCGGCGTAACGGGTTCTTCATTGGGTGTCTCCCGTTCGGGATTCAGAGGGGCATTTGGGCACGCACCCGAGGGCAAGCCGCCTTCGAGCTGCGAGCTCCTGGATCGGGGCCGCCAGAGGTACGGCCAACCCAGGCAGGAGCGTTGTACCGAGCGACTCTTACGTCCACATGAACGGCCCACCCCGCCAGTGGGGATGTTGGGTGAAGGGTCCACTGGCGCGGCCGGTCAAGCGCGCCCGGGCGAGCTGTTGCGTCTCGACTCCGGCACGCGGTCCCTCTGCTCAAACGGATGCAGACCGCCGGGCTCGTGCAGCGAGAGCGCAGCGCCCTCGACGAGCGCTCGGTGACCGTCCTGCTCACGGCAGACGGCAAGGCGCTGAAAGACCGAGCGTCACGTGTCCCGGTCGAGACCTTCACGGCGACCGGCCTCACCGTGGCGGACCTGATCGACCGCTGCACCCGCCTCAACCAACTCACAGGCGCGCTCGACCGAAGCGTCGGCGTGAAGGACGACCGCCGACTCTCCAGCCCGGCCGAGCGCTGCGTGACGCCGGCATCCCGGAGGGCGTGCGGCTCGACCGGGTCGACGCAACCGCCCCGGCGGTATGTCCACGCTTGAGGGCGAGCAGTTCGACGCGGTCGTGGACGTGGCTCGACGCCCCAGCCACGTGCGCCGCGCGCTGGCGGAGCTGGGAGACCGCGTCGGGCATTGGACGTTCGTTTCGACCTGCTCGGTCTACGCGGACCATGGCACCCCGTCCCGGCGGGCCGAGTCGGCACCGCTGCTCGCGGCGGCGCCGCCGGGGGTCGACGACGCCGACGGCGAGCAATACGGCCCATGCAAGGTGGCCGCCGAGGAGGCAGTCGCTTCAGCGGGGCTGCCCGCGTTCGTCTGCCGGGCGGGCCTCATCATCGGGCCGGAAGATCCGAGCGGCCGCTTCGACTACTGGGTGGCGCGGCTGGCCCGCGGCGGGGAGGTGCTCGCGCCCGGCCGGCCCGACGACCAGGTGCAGGTCGACGTGCGCGACCTCGCCGCCTGGTTGGTACGCGCCGGCGACTCCGGCCTGACCCGGACCTACGACGGCATCGGCGCGCCGCTGCCGCGAACCCAGTTCCTGGACGGCGTCGCCGAGGGCGTGGGCGTGACGCCAAGGCTCACCTGGGTGGACCAGGACTTCCTCGCCGAGCACGGGGTACAGCCCTGGATGGGCGAGCGGTCGCTGCCGATGTGGCTGCCGCTGCTGAACTCCCTGCTTACGAGGGTTGACGATGCGCGGAGGTCGGTGGCCACGTCCCATACCGAGGGGAACCAGAACGGTGTGGCGCGGTCGACCTCGGCCGTCCCCGTCGCTGAACGGCGTGCCCCCAAACGTCAACGGCGGTGATCACCAACTGACGTGACAGCCCGGGCACCACCACGTTGGGAGCCAACGTCTCACCGTAACCATCCCGATCCCACGCCGGACCGTCCGCACCGTCAGCTGTGCCCCCACGGCTGCCATGGCCCCTGACGCTACCCATCGCCCTCGGCGAGGTGGCTGGTCACACGACCTTCGTCGCGTTCGGCCGGTCGTTCGACGTCCATCGGGCGCCGAGGCTGGTCAGGGTGTGGCGGACCGACTGGCCCTGCCGTCGGCTGGTCACAAGGCCGGCATCGCGGAGGACGGCGGCATGGGTGGACGCCGAGGCCAGGCTGATCCCCAGCACGCGGGCAAGTCCGCTCGTGGTGTGCTCGTCGGCCAGAGCCCGAAGCACCCGTGCCCGGGTCGTGCCCAGCACCGCGGCCAGCGGATCACCCTGGCTCTCGGTCGCTGTGGGGGCCATCCAGGCGAAGCGGCCGAGCGGGTACACGAGCGTGGGTTGCGCCCAGTGCCCGGTGAAGGCCGGGCGGGTCCACAGCGACGGCATGAGCTGGAGGCCTCGACCCGCCAGCTCCACATCCGCGTCAAGGGGTCCGTCGACCTCGACGACTCCGTCGCGCCACCGAATGGCCGGGTGGAGGCCATCCACCGTCTCTGCGACACCCTTCGCTGCCAACTGCCAGGCGCGGAACCGCAGGTCGGTCTCGATGACGTGTTCGATCGCTGGCCACAGCAAGCTGAGCACCTGGTCGTGGTAGTCACGCATGGACGAAGCCAGTTCCGTCCGAGCTGACACGCAGCCGTGCGCAAGATCGAGGATCCAGGGCGACGCCGCCCGGTGGGGGAGGGTCGCCACGTCGTTCTGGATCAGCCGGTCGGGCGTGGACAAGACGACGTCGAGGGCTTCGTCCAAACCGTTCGCCCCCTCCGGCGCGAGGAAGTCTGGGACGTTGCCGTGAGCGGGCACCAACTCCAGAAAGCGGCTCGCGGACGCCGGGGGGCGGACCCCGCTGGCCGCGCAGAGTCGGCGGAAGGGGCTCGTCGGCTGCTGGATGACCTGGGCGCTGACAGAGAGCTCGCAATAGGGGCCGGGCGCAGCGAACCTCGTTCGAGCAACGTCGTCGACACCGAGTCGCAGTCGAATCATCGTGTGCAACCACCCAAGCCTCGACACCCTGGACGAGTCAGGGGACACCAATCGTTCGGCCAGCACACGACCCTGTCAAGGAGTTTCGGTCGTGGCGGAAAGGCTTGCGGTCGACCGGTCCCTCGGCTCACTTTGTGCCCCTCAGCGCTAGCACGCCAGGGAGGTTCCAACGTGCGTGGATCGACCACCGTCCTGTCCGCCCTCCTGTCCGCCGGTCTGACCGCTGTGCTCTTCACGGCGACTCCGGCCCTGGGCGCCACGCCGCCCGACGACGCCAACTGCTTCGGCGTGGTCTCCTCCCAGCGAGCCAGGGCCCACCACGACATCGGTGAGCACGCGTCCTCACAGGAAGAGCCTCGCCTCGGTCTCGGCAACGTTGCCCGCCTGGTGCTTGGCGACGGCGCCCACATTGGTGAGTTCGGCGCCTTCCTCGGCGAGATCGACGGGGACCCCGCAACCCACTGCCCCTGACCGGTCACAGCCTGCGCTCATGGGCGCTCGTGCGCTGGTCACGCGTGGTGGAGACGATGGGATTCGAACCCACGACCGATAGCGCCCGCTGGCCGGAGGGGCCCCGGATCGATCTGTGCGCGGACGCGGACTCGTCACGCCGCGCCCGAATTCGCTGATCGGCTCCGCGCCTGTGTCGTTGCCGAGTGTCGTTATAGGCGGCTTCTCACCGTCAGCCGAGGACTTGTACCCCGGCCACGGACGTTCGCTCTGTCCACTCGGCGTGGCGGGGGCGCAAGGTCGTGGCCAGGGTACCGAGTACGCGCAGTTGTCCGGGCAAGGACAGCAGCGTCAGCTGATGGCCGGCACCGCAGCGGCGCAGAAGTCGTCTGTCCGCCCGGTCGACTCCTTGACGACGCCGAGGAAGGCAAGCTCTTCGTCATCGGTCGGGTCGGTCGGCGTGCCGTTGTGGTCGATCAGTAGCTCGAACCGGATCTGGCCAGGGTTCCGGGCGATCGCCTTTCCGTCAGGGCCATACGTCACGTCATTACCCGTCGCCAGGAAGAGGACGGTCAAGGTGCCGTCACCGTTGTCTGTGGCGTCCAGGGCCCTCTGCATAGTCTTGAAGGTACCGGTGATGGCCTTGCCGTTGGCCACGTTCGTGTCCACGAAGGTGCCGTCGACGTGTTCCATGAAGTGGGCGCGTCCGTTTGAGTGGATCAGGGTCCTGCCGTCGACGACGACGTCGCTCTGCACCGTGAGGCCCGGAACGCCGCAGTAGTCGTCGATGATCTCGGTGAACTCTTCGTGGAACCTCTCGTTCAGGGGCGGGTCCGCCGACGCCGTCCCGGCCAATGTGACCGAGGCTGCGCTGCGGACCAACTGGACGGGGACGCGGCCAAAGTCGGAGGCCGCTGAAACCGCCGATCCCGCGGGTGCCGGGCCGCCGAGCACCAGCCTCGCGCTGACACCTCCCTCGGTGCTCAACCTCTCCGAGCGTCGCAGGTAACGTCCCAGGAACGGTCGTTATGCGCTCCTGCCGTCGGACTACACGGCGACCCGGATGCGCCGTTGTCCACGTCGACGAGCGGGTGGCGGCGACGAAGTTCTGGGCGCGGTTATGTGCGCCCGGAATGGCACGTCCGGGATGGACGTCCGAGGCCTAACGGCGTGTTCTGGGGCGCGCATCGAGAGCGCCGTTCGCCGGTTGGGAACTGACCTGCTTGCCAGGGCCGCGGTCGTTCCGTATCCCGGTCTTGCCTCCCCCGACCCGGAGGTCTGGCCTTGTGCCCGAAGGAGGATCGGGGTGCTCAGCCTGGTGGAAGCCAGACGGGTGTCCATGAAGGTGCGTCGGCGCTTTGTCGGAGCTGGCGCCCGTCAGCGCGCGCCATCCACACTGTGGATGGATCGGTGCTGGCGAGGGGAGCGAGTCCGAGGACGAGCCAGGTGCCGTCTGGCGACCACTTCGCCGGACCGGCGTTCCCGGTCACAATGTGGTCCGCGTCGCCGCTGGAGAGGTCCACGACCCAGACACCGTTCTGCAGGGGATCGAAGCACTGCTGTGTGACGGCGATGCGCGCTCGCGTCGGGTCGCGAGCGGCCAGTCCCCGACTTCGCTGCGCTCACCGTCGCGGACGTCCTCGCCCCGCTGGTACGTTGACCCTGACCGTGTTCTGGACGTGCCACCGCGAGGTCCTCCCCGTGTCGGGAGCTTTGGCCGACCTCGACCGCCTCCGGGCGTTCCGGCCGTCGGTCCTCGAGGAGGACGATGGAACGCTACGGATGTGGTATTCGGGCCACGACGGCTCGACCGGGCGGATCCTCGAGGCGGTGCAGCCACCAGGGCAGCCCTGGGAGCGGCTGGGGATCAGCGTCGACGCGGGCTCTTGCGGGGAAAGCGACACGTTCGGAGTCGAAGCGCCCTCTGTGGTCCGCACGCCCGTGGGGTTCCTGATGGCCTACGCCGGGTCCGACGGGGCCGACACCCGTCTTCACATGGCCTCCTCCGACGACGGCCACCGATGGGCGGCCCAGGGCACGTTTATGCAGCGAGGGGAGCCCGACGCGGTTGGCGCCACCCATCCCTGCCTCCTCGTGACGGGCGAACGCTGGTGGCTCTTCTACGCGGGCTACGACGGGACCGACGACGGTCGGCGGGCAGCGATCCTGGCCGCCGTGTCCCCAAACGGAGCGTCATGGGACCGCGTCGGACCGGTCCTCGACCCCGCTCGCGACGAGATTGCCCTCTCCGAGCCCTGGGTGCTGATGCGACAACGGCATTTCGCCATGTTCTATGTCAGCGACGACGGCACTCGGGCCACCATCGCCATGGCCACCTCCGACGACGGTGTGACCTGGGACCGGCGGGGAACGACCCTCAGCCCCGGATACCCCGATCCCGACCACGATCGGGTGCGGGGTCCGAGCATGCTCCACCTGCACGATGGGAGCCTCCGTCTGTGGTACGCAACCCACACGGTCGGCGACGAGGCCGATGGCTGCCACCTGTGGTCCGCCGATCTTGCGGACACCGAGCACTAACGAGCGAACCTCAGACCGCCGAGCCGGGCCGCGCGCGGGGTTGCCTGGGGTGGTGGGTGGGGGCGGTCTGAGCTTCGCTCGGGGGTTGACGCGCCACGACGGGGGTGCCCGGCGTGCGGTCCCCCCTCGTCGCTGTCGCCCTCGTCGCTACGGTCCCGGGGTGTGTGAAGCCTTGGGAGGTCGTCGCGATGAGGTCGGTGACAAGGCTATTGGCCGAGCGGGTGACGTTGAGGCTGTTGTCGGGGGGCGACCAGGTGTGATGGCCCGAGGGCTCTCAGTTTGTCAAGCGGGGACCCCCGGAACGGTCGATCTGTACGTCAAGCTGCGTCAGCGACGTCGACCCAGACGCGCCGACCGGAGCGAAGTCTCCACGGCGCGACGGCGCGACGTTCTGGCGCGGGTGATCTGTGCTCACGTTCTGGCGCGTTCCGCGGATCCGAAGAGTGCGCGAGATCGAAGCCTCTTTGTGTCAAGAGGCCGTTTCGGGGCGCGTTGAGGCAGCGCCGTGGGCGCGGGCGTAGCGTGGTGTTCGGGTCCGGGAGTGACTTGTTCCGAAGTGCCGGTGTTCAGGGTTCAGCCGGCCACGCTGGATTGAAGAGTCGTCCCTGGTTGTCCTCCCGGGCCCCGTTGTCAGCGGCGGCCGAGGTCGACTTGGAGCTGGCGCCAGACGGCGTCGCTGATGCGGCGCTTGAGGGCGCGCAGCGCCTCCTTCTTCGACTTCCCTTCGGCGATCTTGCGCTGGTAGTAGAGCCGGCCGGGCGTGTCGTGGCGGACCTGAGTGACCGCGGCCAGGTGAAGGGCGTGGTTCAGTTTCCGGTTGCCGCGCGGGTTGAGCCGGTGGCGTCTGCGGGGCCCGCTGGAGGCTTCGATGGGGGCGGTGCCGTTGTAGGACGCGAACCGCGCCGGGGTCGGGAACCGGGCCGGGTCACCGACGTGGCCCAGGATGAACCCCGCGACGATGGGGCCGACACCGTGGAGTTCGAGCAGCGACGTGCCCGACGCGGTGACGGTGTCGCTGACGCGGCGCTTGGCGGTGGCGATGTCGCGGTCGAGACGACGGACATCGGCCACCAGCTCGAGGGCGAGACGCTTGCGTTCGACCCCAGCCGCCCCCTGGGGGTGGACGCTGCGCAGCAGCTTCGCGGCCCGGTCAGCCCCGAGACGGCGGGGCGCGCCGCCGGCGATGAGCTCTCGCAGCGCCACATGCAGCCGACAGGCCGCCTGGGTACGCAACGCGACCAGATCGTCGTAGCGGTCGATCACCATCCGGAGCACCGCGGTGTGGTCTTCCACCCGCACCGCCCGGAGCCCGCAGTGCCCCAACCCGGCGATGGCGGTGGCCAACGCGTCGTTGGGGTCGTTCTTGCCCGCCTTGGTCGAGCCCAGCAGCCGCACCCTCGCGGCCAGCGTCGGGGGCACGTCGATGACCTGCTCGCCCGCCTCGACGAGCTGTTGGGCCAACAGCTTGCCCAGCCCCTCAGCTGATTCGACCGCCCAGGTCCGTTGCGTGCCCAGCGGTTCCGCCCAGGCCAACAGCCGCTGGGTCTGACAGCGGTCAGCCACCAGCTGCAGCCGGGCGAGCGGCCGCTCGTCGCGGTCGATCGCCACCGCCGTGTGGGTCGACTTGTGCGGGTCGACACCGATGATCACCGTCATGGAAGTCCCCTTCTCGTGAACGCGTGTGAGCGTCACGACGGGCACTCCTGATGCAGGTGCTGCTCGCCTCTTTCGAGCCACGCCGCGACCGAACCCTGGCCGGCTGGCGCTTCGTTCGGAAGCCAACCCGACACGCGAGCAGCAGGCAGTTCGAGAGCCAGCCGACCAAGACCCGAGGACGCTACGAGCACACGCCCAACGCCCGCCCAGATCGAACCATCAGGCAGATCTGTGCCATCGATCGGCACTTTTGCCGGCGCGTGTCCTGACCGTCGGATGCGGTACGCGAGGCGTTGGGCACGATCCTCGACGGACCGCCTGCCACCGGTGCAGGGGCAGCGGCGCCAACTCAGGAACCGCGGGTAGCGTCAGCCGAGGCCACCGGCGATCGTGGCAGTGGACGATGCTTGGGACGCGCATCGCTGGTAGTCAGCGCGGCCGTGTGGCTCAGGCCGCAGGATCGGCCAAGGCGTCCATATGCGCCGGCGGCAGGTTAGTGAACGGCCCCCCAGGAAACTGAGGGGGGCCGTTCGCCAGGTTCAAATCAACCCGGAGCTAGTCGTTGCAGGTGTTGGGCACGACGTCATCGGGGACGACACCGGCCTGCAAGGCTTGGATGTTCTGGCCATGGGGACCCGGGAGCTGAGCGAAGCCCCTGGTCCCTTGCCCGAACGCTCCCGGGAACGGCTGATTCGTCGCCAGGGCCGACAGGCTCTTACCGACGCAGGCTTGGTTCGCCGGCGGGCCGGCACCCGCAACACCGGAATTCAATCCGAGAGCCGCCAAGAGCGACACTGAGAGCACGAGAAATAGACGTTTCATCGCCCGCCTCCTCATTGTTTTGGACGCGAGCTAGCAAACCGCCGCCGGCCCGCCGAAGACACTGTCCGCCTTCGGAGCCAGGCTGACCCGCCCGCACTGGCGTGTCAATAGCTGTCGACCGGTGACCGCGGGATAGCGACCGGCCCCGGGGCCATCGAGAGTTATCCCCGCGGGCGGCTCGCAGCGAAAAGCGAGGGAGGGCAGGCGTAACTCTAGGGCCGAAGGTCGCATGGTTCACCCGTCCACGCCACCGAGCGGCGAGCGGCGGCTATGGCGCGAGTGCGATGTAGGCGCGCTCGACGTCAACGTCGCCGCGGCGACGTTCGTTCAGGAGCAACCGCCTGGACTCGTCTAGGTCGCTGGTGCTTGGCGTTGCGCCACCGATCCAGAGCTGTCGCAGGAAGGCAAGGTCTTCCCAGACGGGGCCGCGAGGATGCGGATCAGTCGCGTAGCGCGGAATGAGATGCCAATGGAGGTGAGGAGTGCCGTTCCCGAGTGCCTCGTAGTTGAGCTTCGCCGGTTTGAAGGCCCGTGCCACCGCGTGCGCGACCTCGGCCATCTCGCAGAGATGATGATCCCGGATAGCGGAAGGAAGCTCGTGAAGCTCTGCCTGCCGCTGGCACCGGGCATCGGGTTCATTGCGTTCCTGGGCGGGGCGTGGTAGCCCGTTCACCACATAGCGCGTCACATGCGGGCAGCCGCGCCACTCTGGGCGCGGAGGAGGATGGGCTGATGCGGCGGTTCACGGTTCGTTCCGGATTGACCTCTCGGTCTCGACGCGAGGTCGTCCACCGCCGGAGACGCGGGATGGCGGCCGCCCTGGTGGTCGCCGCACTGCTGGCCACGAGCGTCAGCAGCGTCGGCAGTGTCGGGGCGGCGGGTTCCCCGCCCCGAGGCGCCGCCGATCCGCAGGTCATCAGCGACTGGAACGCGGTTGCGTTCGACACGATCATCGTCGACGCCGGAAAGCAGAACGCGGAAGCGTTCATGTGGTTCGGGTTCGAGCAGGCTGCCGTCTACAACGCCGTCGTCGGCATCACCCGGCAGTACGAGCTCTACAACTGGAACAGTCGTGGTCCGCGGGGGGCGTCGCCTCAGGCGGCCGCCGCGGTCGCCGCACACGACGTGCTGCTCGAGTACTTCCCGGCGTCGCAGGGCCGGCTGGACACTGCGCTCGCGGCGTCGCTCGCCGAGGTTCCCGACGGTCCGCCGAAGGACCAGGGCATCCGGTACGGCGAGCGCGCGGCCGATCGGCTCATCGACCTCCGCGAGGACGACGGCCGCAACGCGCCGATCACGTTCGACGTCCCGCCTGCGGCCGGCGTCTGGCGCCCGACCCCGCCCGCGTTCGCGTCGTTCTTCGACCCGTGGATGGCGCAGGTGGAGCCGCTGCTGCTCGATTCGCCCAGCCAGTTCCGGCCGGGTCCGCCTCCCGCGTTGACCTCCGCCACCTACACCGAGGACTTCAACGAGGTGAAGGACGTGGGCTCGTCGACCAGCACGGTGCGGACACCGGAACAGACCGCGACCGCGCTGTTCATGGCGCTAGCCAGCTTCCAGCTGGTCAGCTCCTCGATGCACGACCTGGCTGCCCGATACGAGCTGGACATCAGCGACAGCGCACGCCTGTTCGCGGCAGTCGACATGAGCGCGGCCGATGGCCTGATCGCCTCCTGGGACGCCAAGTTGGAGTTCGGCTTCTGGCGGCCGATCACGGCGATCCAGCTGGCCGACACCGATGGCAACCCGGAGACGGAGCCGGATCCCGAGTGGCTTCCCCTGCTCGCGACTCCTCCCTATCCCGACTACACCAGCGGGCTCACCACGATCATGGGCGCGGCCACCCGCGCCCTGACCGGAGTCCACGACCTCGGGGGGGATCGCATCGACCTGAACATCACGGTGGCGGGTGTCACCCGCCACTACGAGACCGCGTCTCAGCTCAACCAGGACGCCATCGATGCCCGGGTGTGGTCGGGCATCCACTTCCGGACCGCGGACGTGGTCGGCAGCGAGGCGGGCACGGAGGTCGGTGACTGGGCGCTCGACAACTTCTTCCAGCCGACCCACAAGCGATAGACGCGGCTCCTCCCGCCCGGGATCCCGGGTCGCTCGAGGGGCGATCATCCGACACGGGAGACCACGATCTCCTCATCCGCGGCGGGCTCGTCGTCGACGGCGCTCTGTATCGGTCGTCGACGACTGGAACGACTGGGACCCGTTCTCTCACCCGCTGCGCCGCCGCTCGCCACTACGGTGACCGCTGGTCCGCCGTCAGCGCGCTGAAGGCCACGTACGATCCCGAACACGAGCTTACGCGGGGCGCGCCGCGCCGACATCGAGTGCTTCGCCCGCCACCTCGAGGCGCTCCGGCGGGCCCGGGCCACCATCGCCCGCCGGTTGTGCACCGTGGCCTGCTTCTACCCCGCTACGCCGAACAGGAAGGCCTCATCGCCGTGTCCCCGCCGCGCACGTGCGGCGACCCCGGCTGGACTACGAGTCCCACGCCACCGGCCTGGACCGCAACGAGGCCGGCGCCATGCTGGTCGCCGCCGGACTGGCCAGCACCCGGGATCACGCGCTGATCAGCCTGCTGGCCCTCAACGGGCTGCGGGTCTCCGAAGCCATCGGCGGCGACATCGAGGACCTCGGACTCGAGCGCGGCCACCGTACCCTCACCATCGTCCGCAAGGGCGGCAAAGTCGTGACCGTGCCACTCGCGCCCCGGACCGCAAGGGCCATCGACCTCGCGGTCGGTGAACGCTGCACAGGCCCGATCTTCGTCAGAGGAGGCGGCGAGCGGATCGACCGTCACGCAGCCGGTCGGATCGTGCGCCGTGTCGCCCGACGAGCGGGGATCGCCAAGCGGGTGGGACCGCACACGCTTGGCCATGCGTTCATCACTGCCGCGCTCGACGCCGGCGTTCCGCTGCGCGATGTGCAAGAAGCCGCCAGTCACGCCGATCCCCGCACCACCATGCGCTATGACCGCGCTCGGGTCTCGCTCGACCGGCACGCCACCTACATCGTCGCCACGTTCCTGGCCGGCGCCAGCCGCTGACACCATCTGCCCGCTCTGGCCCGCGTAAGCGTTCCAGAGCGAATCCTCTTTGTGTCAAGGGCGGGTTTGCGTGGTCGGTGGGGCGCGTCGAAGACCGCGCTCGGGCGTTTCTCGAGCGGCGGGGGTTCTAGGGTCGTGTTGGGTCCGGGAGTGACTTGTCCGAAGAGTCGGCTGTCGCGGGGTGCGAGGCCGGCCACGCTGGATTCACGAGTCGTCCCCACGTTGTCCTCCCGGGCCCACGGTCGGCGCCGCCGGCGAGCCTGGGGCGGGGGCGTGTCGCGGCTGTCTGCCGCGGGTGTCAGGTGTCGGCGAGAAGCTGCCGGTAGATGACGTCGCTGATGCGCCGCTTGAGGGCGCGCAGCGCTTCCTTCTTGGTCTTGCCCTCGGTCAGCTTGCGTGCGTAGTAGACCCGGCCGGGGTGATCGTGGGCGATCTGGGTAAGGGCCGCGGTGTGGATGGCGTGGTTGATCTGCCGGTCGCCGCGGGGGTTGAGCCGGTGGCGGGCTTTGGGACCTGAGGAGGCTTCGATGGGGGCGGTGCCGTTGTGGCGGGCGTAGTGCCCGGCGGTCGGGAACCGGCGGATGTCGCCGCTGTGTCCGAGGATGATCGCGGCGCCGATCGGTCCGACGCCGTACACGTCGATGACCGTCGTCTTGGACGCATCGACGGCGGTGACGGTCCGGGCCCGGATGTCGACCAGGGCCTGGTCCAGGGCTTCGAGCTCGGTGACGAACTGGCGGCAGGTGGTGACCCGCTCCGCGATGATCGGGTCACCGATGGCCACGCCGGCCAGGAGTTTCACGGCCCTGCGCGGTGCTGAGGGACCGGCCGGTGCCGCCCTCGATGAGCAGGCACCCCACGGCATGGAGGCGGCACACGCTGCGGGTGCGTTGGGCGGTGAGCTGGTGGTAGCGGTCCGCCAGCAGCCGCAGCACGACGCGGTGTTCGCTGTCGGCGCCCACGGTGTTCAACGTGGCGTTGCGGAGCGCGACGATGGCAGCGGAGCGGGCGTCGTTGGGGTCGGTCTTGTCGATCCGGCCGTTGTCCATCAACCGGACCCGGGCCGAGAGCTTCGGGGGTACATCGACGACGTGCTCGCCGGCCCCGACGAGCTGCTGGGCCAGCAGCGCACCCATGCCGGTGGCGCCCTCGATCGCCCACCGGCGGGGCTCGAACCGAGCGGCCCACTCGAGGAGCCGTGCGCGTTGATGGCGGTCGGCGCCAACGCGTAGCTCGCCGACGACGGCCTCGGAGGCGTCGACGGCGGTGGCGGTATGGGAACCCTTGTGGGGGTCGATCCCGATGGTGATCACGGTGTGCTCCAAGCCTGACGGTGCGGATGGGTGTGCGCCGCCGGCGGGCAGACCTGATGCGGGGATGGGTTGCCGTTCCTCTTTCGAGCCACGCCGGTGGCAGAACCTGACGGACGGTCGCTTCGCTCGAAAGCCAACAACTGTCGTGGCAGGGCATTCAGGAGACACGCCCGTCAGGTTCCTCGACGCTACGAACCCGTCGCGCCGTGCACCCCACCCTCCATCAGGGCTACTTGTTTGAATGGCGGCCAGGTTCGAGGCCGGCCAGCCTTGAGCTCAGGTGCTCGACGGGTTGGCTCGCGAACGGGCTGCCCACCCGGTTCGGGTGTGGCTCGCGAATGGATCGCTGCCCGTCGAGCGCCGACCTGTGGGGAGTGGCTCGAGAGGGGAATGCCACGCTCGAAGTAGCGCTGCCCTCCCTGCGTCCTGATCAGCTCGGAGCGAGGAGGAAGCCGTGGGCAAGGTGATGATCGGTGTGGACCCGCACAAGCGGCTCAACGCCGTGGTGGTGATCAACGCCAAGGGCAAGGTGCTGGGGCGCCGGCAGTTCCCGAACAGCGCGGAGGGGTTCCGGGAACTGCGCTCGTTCGGCCGTCAGTGGCGGCCTCGGACCTGGGCGATCGAGGGCTGCAACGGGGTCGGCAAACACCTCGCCCAGCGACTGGTGGCTGGCGGGCGAACGGGTGGTGGACGTGTCGACCCGGCGGGCGGCGCTGGTGCGGGTCTTCGCGGGCGGCAACGGCCGCAAGAACGACGACGCCGACGCGCACTCGATCGCGCTGGTCGGTCTGCACACCCCGGACCTGCCCGAGGTGCGCGAGCGACGACCGCAGCGCGGCGCTGCGGCTGCTGGCGAACCGGCGCAAGGAGCTGGTGGACCTGCGCACCCAGTGCGTGAACCGGCTGCACCGGGATCTGGTCGGCCTGCATGCCGGGCGGGGCGCCGCAGGCGCTGACGGCCACGAAGGCCAAGGAGCTGCTCGCCGGCGTGCGTCCCCGGGACGAGATCGGCCGACTCCGGCGCCGTCTCGCCGCAGACCAGCTCGCCGATCTCGTGGCGCTGGACCGCAAGCTCAGCGTCGTCGAGGCCGAGATCCGGGCGATGGTGCAAGCGCACCCCGACTGGCCTGCCCGGCATCTACGGGATCGGCCCGGTGATCACCGCCACCGTGATCGGCGAGGTCGGTGACGTCGCCCGGTTCCGGGACCGCCACCAGTTCGCCAGCTACAACGGCACCGCGCCCGACGACAAGGGCAGCGCCGGCCGCCCGGTGCACTGCGTGAACCTCAAGGGCAACCGGAGGCTCAACCACGCGATCCACATGGCAGCGATCACCCAGATCCGCAACCGCCACAGCCCCGGCCGCGCCTACTACGACCGCAAGCTCGCCGAGGCCAAGACGAAGAAGGAAGCGCTGCGCTGTCTGAAACGACGCATCTCCGACATCGTCTACCGCCAACTCGTCACCGACGCTGAACGCCAGGCGAAGGCGGGCCCGGGAGGGCAAGTGGGGACGACTCTGCGATCCAGCGTGACCGGCCCAACCCCGACGACCGGCTCTTCGGACAAGCCACAACCCGGGCCCGCCATCGAGACTACGCCCACCCCACTACCCGTCGCTGGTTGACAGAGGGGTGCCAATCTGGCGAGCCGACCAATGCTCTACTCGGGGCTTCGACTTCTCGGCCTTGAATCAAACCGAGTCAATACGGACAAGATGAGGATGCAGAAATGCCGCTCCGGAAGATCCACCACCCGGTCGGCGCCTACACGGCCGAAGAGAAGAAGGAGTTCGCCGAGATGAACCTCACTGACCACGCCGGAGTCCGGCTCACACACGGCAAGCCCAAGGTCAACGGCGTGGAGATCCACTACGCGATCGGCGGCGCCGGCGAGCCGGTGTTCTTGCTGCACGGCGTGCCGAAGACCATGTCGTACTGGCGCCACGTCGTGCCGCTGCTGACCCCGCACTACACCGTCATCGCGGTCGACAACCGAGGCTTCGGCGGCTCCCAGCGCCCCCTGACCGGCTACGACACCGCCACGATGGCCGGTGACGTCGCCGAACTGGCCACCCACCTGGGCTTCGACCAGTTCCGCGTCGCCGGCGAGGACTGGGGCGCGGCCATCGCCTACGCCGTCGCCGCCTTCCACCGGCCCCGGGTGCAGCAACTGGTGTTCCAGGAAACGCTCCTACCAGGATTGCCAGCCGGCCCAGGATTGCCAGGCGGCGAACACGACCCCTCGCTCGCCGCCGACGACGTCCGCACCGGCTGGCACTTCAGCTTCTTCAGCCTGCCGAACCTGCCCGAGCTGCTGCTGGCCGGGCGGGAACGGCCGTTCTGGACGTACTACGCCAGACGCCAGATGTGGGACCCCAGCGCGCTGGCCGAGGAGGACATCGACGAAATGGTGCACTCGGCCGAGCAGCCGGGCGGCACCAGGGCCATCTTGGAGATGTACCGCGCCCGCCAGACCGACGCCGAACAGAACCGCCCGCATTACGCCGACCCGATCAGCTGCCCGGTCCTGGCCGTCGGCGCGCAGGCCTATCTCGGGGACGAAGTATCCAAACAGCTCGCGCAAGTGGCCCGCGACGTCCGCGGCGCCGTCATCCCCGCGTCCGGTCACAACATCGCGCTGGAGAACCCGGCCGCCCTGGCCCAGGCCTACCTCGACTTCTTCGCAGGCGGCTAAGCCGCGGGTTCAGCCATGTGACCCAGCGGCGCGCGCCATAACTGCAGATTTCGCGCCCCGTCCATCTGTGCTCCGATCGTCCTGGCCAGACGAGCGCAGCGCGGGCAATAGGGCGCCCGGGTCCGGAGGCAAGGTACGCCTTCGCAGCCTTCTTCCGCGGCTGTGTGGGCGACCGAATCTCCGGTGTCCGGACTTCCGCCTGTGATGCCGGGTCGCGGCCGACGTGGCAATGTGAAGCGGTGCTGGTGTTGATTCTTGTTGCAGGCGTTGTCTTGCTCAACGTAGTGAGTGTGCTCTTTCGGTCACGGACGCGGCGGAAGCTTGTCCTCGAGGAGCTAGCCGCCAGGAATCTCACGATTCTGGAGTGCAAGTACACGTTCCAACCCTTCCGGCCGAACTGGAACGCGTACTTCTGGGTTCGCGCGGTGGATGAGATGGGTCGATCAATGTCGGGGCTTGCAACTGCAACGGGTCTTCTTCGCCGGAAGGTGTGGGTCAAGTGGGATGGTCCGGTGAACGATCGGCCGGCAAGTGCACTCGACGCGCTGCGTCGTCGACGTCGCCCTCCCGCGGCATGAGGGTGGCAGCGCGCGAGGGCGACTCGGTCGCCGCATCGACGATGCCGCCGGGTGCCGCCCTTGCGGGACACGGTGAGGGTGCGGTGTCCACGCTCGAGGCCGAGCGCGTCGATGTCGGCACCGAGCGCCTCGGAGATCCGCAGTCGTTGAGCGCCAGCATCAACGAGATGAGGGCGTGGTCGCGGGCACCGGTGAGACCCGCGGCCACGAAGACGGCACCGAACTCGTTGCGGTCGAGGCCAGTCGCGTGAGACTCGTAGTCGAGCCGGGGCCGTCGAACATGCACGGCCGGTGATCGGTCGATGAGACCTTCCTCATCGGTGTAGCGGTCCTAGGTGCCATCGACAGGGACGGAGTCTCGGCAGTCGGAACGTGCTCCCAAACGTCCCAGATCCCCGGCTTGGCGCCGGTGACCAAGCCTGACGACTGTCGCCTCGCAGACCATCTGTCATCTCGGGGTCGTATCGATCAGCGCAGCCGAGCTCAACGGAGTTCGGAGGGCCGGCGCCTCTACGGACCACCCAGCCGGTGCAGCACGACGTCGAGCGCCGGCCAGGGCGGACCCTCGCCCAGGCTCTCCTGAACGCACCGCGCGAACAGCCACTGCCGGACCCGCCCGGCGTCCAGACCGGCCAGGTCGGTGACCTCGGTCAACAGCCCGATCGGGTCGGCCTGCAGCGACCCGTTGCAGTTCAGCAGGTGCTGCAGCACGTCGTAGTGCGGGTCGCCGACGTACGGCTTGGGGTCGATGAGCAGCCACGGGCGGCGCTCGCCGGACAGCACGTTGCCGGCGTGCAGGTCGGTGAACAGCAGCACCTCGGTCGGCCCGGTGCGCGACAGCTCGCGGAACAGCGCCAGCCCCTCGCGGGCCAGCCCGCGGTCGAGTCGTCCCGGTTCGGCGGCGAGCCGCGCCTCGGCGCACACCACCCAGTCGTCGGCCATCACCGACAGCGGACGAAACGGGTGGTCGGACGGCAGGTCGACGGCCCAGACCGACCGAAGCAGGTCGGTGATGACGACGTGCTGCTCGGCCTCGGGGCGTCCGCGCAGCTCGGTCCCGGGGCGGCACCGCTCGAGCAGCATCGCGGTGGTGTCGATGTCGCCGTCCGGTCCACCTCCGGGCCGGGCCGCCGCCAGGTGCTCGAACGCGTGCACCTCGACCGCCCCCTGGCCGCCGAGCGCGGCCAGCCCCTCCGCCTCGTGCAGCGCCTCGGTGTGCTGCCACGCCACCTTGAGCACGACCTCGCGTCCGTCGCGGTCGGTGCCCGGCGCGACCCACGAGCAGTTGCCGCCCGGCTCGAACGGCTCGCCGAGGTCCAGCCCCCAGCGCGCGGTCAGCTCCTCGACCCGGTCCGGCAGCGCGGCCAGCCACTCCACCCGCGCCGGCCCGCCGACATCGGTCGACGCCTGCAGGTAGGTGGGCACGCGCAGCTTCGCGGTCATGCGGCACACCGTACGGTTCGGGTCGACGACCGGCTCGCGGGAGGTACGTAGGAGCCGACCTGACTCGATAGGGGCTGTTGTGATGCTCATGCGCACCGATCCACGATGGCGGAGGGTCGCACCGACCGGCTGCGTAAGGCGCTCCGACGGCCCGGTGCCCCAGAACGCCGCTGTGAGGACTACTCGCCGACGCGTCATCGTCAGCGTGAGCGGCAACGCCCAACGACGAGGCGCTGCTCCGCAATAGTTACCGACGGTGCGAAGCCCGCGACCAGGGCATACGCGCCGCGCGGGCTGCCTGACAACGCCGACTCGGGCGCATATCCGGTGTTCTCGGACAGGTCCGGGTGCGCGAGAAGTGCTGTCGGCGGCTCGGCGCCGCAGAGTGTCGAGCGAGTTCGCGTCGGTTGGCCGATCTTCAAGGCGCGCACCGGCCGAGCGAGCCGTCGCCGAGCAGTTGGCGGCCATCTTCACGCCCGCGCCGAGGTCATCTGTGGTGTTGCAGGTGCTGGTTGAGTCGCGCTGCTTGGCGCGTCTGATGGTCGCGTTCTGCGAGGTTGGGTGCGTTGCGAGCTGCGTTGGCATACAGGCGGGCAGCGAGTTCGAGATCGCCGTTCTTCTCGTGGAGGTACGCGGCGACCGCGTCGCGCCGCGGGACGTGTTCGTCGACCTCGGCCAGTGCCGCCAGTCCTGCGGCCGCGCCGTCGGCCTCGCCGACTGCGACCGCACGGTTGAGCCGGACGATCGGAGTGTCGGCGAACCGGAGTAGCTCGTCGTACCACTCCACGATCTGGACCCAGTCGGTCTCCTCGACACGCGGCGCGTCGGCATGGAGCGCGGCGATCGCCGCTTGCGCCTGGTATTCGCCGAGCTGATCGCGCGCGAGCGCAGCCTGTGCGATGTCGATCCCCTCGGCGATGAGCCCGGTGTCCCACTGGCTGCGGTCCTGATCGGCGAGAGGCACGATGCTTCCGTCCGATCGGGTGCGGCTGCGGCGGCGGGCATGGTGGAGGAGCATGAGGGCGAGCAACCCGTGGACCTCCGGGTCGTCCACCAAGGCAGTCAGCTGCCGGGTCAGTCGGATCGCCTCGGCCGCGAGATCGACGTCGCCGGAATAGCCCTCGTTGAAGACGAGGTACAGCACCCGCATCACCGTCCGCACGTCGCCGGGACGATCGACACCGGCCCGACTGACCATGCGCTTGGCGCGACTGATGCGCTGCGCCATGGTGGGCTCGGGCACGAGGTATGCCCGAGCGATCTGGCGAGTGGTGAGGCCACCCACGGCTCGGAGGGTCAAGGCAACCGCCGACGACGACGTCAGATCGGGGTGCGCGCACAGGAAGTAGAGGCGCAGCGTGTCGTCGGCGCTCGGGATCGCGCCCGCCGGCGGTTCGGTGTCGAACCGGACCTCTCGGTCGCGGCGCGCGGCGTCTGACCGCACGATGTCGAGGAAGGCTCTCCAAGCGACCGTGATGAGCCACCCTGTGGGGTCGGCGGGCGGCTCGTCCCCCCATGCGGACAGCGCCCGGATGAGCGCCTCTTGTACGGCGTCCTCGGCCGTCGCGAAGTCCGCACCGCGACGGACGAGGACGCTCAAGACCTGTGGGACGAGTTCGCGCAGCTCGACCTCGTCCACGGTCACTGCGTGACGGTGGGTGGCGCGGTCAGGAAGGGCCGGACCTCCAGCCATTCGTGGATCGGTTCGCCGCCGGCCCCAGGTGCTGCCGACAGCTCACCGGCAAGCTCGATCGCTCGCTCGTAGCTGTCGACGTCGATCACATACCATCCGGCGATCAGGTCCTTCGTTTCGGCAAACGGGCCGTCGGTCACCGGCGGTCGCCTCTCGCCGTCGTAGCGGACCCACACGCCGTCGGGCGACAGCGCCTGTACGTCGATGAACTCGCCGCTGCTCTCGAGCCGAGCTGCGAAGTCGTTCATGAACCGAATGTGGGCCTCGACCTCGTCGGGCCTCCACTGGTCCATCGGGACATCGTTGACGGGGCCCGGCGCGCCCCGGTAGTGCTTGAGCAACAGGTACTTGGCCATGGTGTTCTCCTTTGTGTGACGCCGGCCCTGCCGGCCGGATACACCCTGGGACGGAGCAGGCCTCCAATTCTCGACATCTTCGCCGGGAGTTCGGCACGAAAGCTCTGAGGACGAGTCAGAGCGCATCGACCCCAGCCACGCACCAGGCGAATCGTCCGGCACGATCCAGCCGGCGTGCCGTGTCAGGCAACGTTTGACGCGGCACCAGCCGCCGCAGGGCGGCTAAAGCCGACACCAGGCACCGTTTGCCTCGTCGGTGGCGTGACTTCGCCGACGTTAGGACGCTCCTGCATCGGCGTGGGGGTGTTGAGGGCGGCTGCCGTGCGGGAGCAACGTCAAGGATCCGAACGGGCCACGGCTCGGACAGCCTCGCCAAGCCGGCAGCGGTGCTCATGCGACGGCGTCGGCGACGAGGTCGGGCCGGTCGAGCTCAACGCAATGCCCGGCGTCCGGTACCGAGAGTCGCCGGAACTCGGCGTCGCGGCATGGTCTCTGCGACTCGCTCGCCGACACGCGCTCTTCACGACCAGCGTCCCCTGAGACCGGGACGGTGCCTCACTCCTACTGTCAATGGCAGCGCGAATAGAGCGCCCCGGCCCAAGGCGCACGGTGAGGCGGGCGGAGCGTCACCGGCCGGCACCCACCGCCCTTCGCCCGATCTGGGCGCGGTTCCTCGGAACCGCCTTCGAGAGTTCCGCGGGCGCCGATCGCGGGCACGGGCGCGCGGCCGTGTCGAGCCTCCGACGCCCACTGCTGCGCGGATGCCGTACCGCGCGGCACGCGCCGTCCTCTACCCGAGCGCGAGCATCGCCTCGGCGACCTCGCCGGCCGCCGCATCGGGGATCGCAGTGGCGGCCTCCTCGAGGACGAGCAGCCGCGCCCCGGGGATCTCGCGCGCGATCGCCTCGCCGTTGCCGACGGGGAAGAACGGGTCGCGGCGGCCGTGGACGACGAGCGTGGGGACCTCGATCTCGGGCAGGCGCTCGCGCCAGCGGGGTTTGCAGTCGAGCTTGGAGAACACCATGCCCATCTGGTTGGCCATCTGGACCGGGGGTGCGGTGCCGGGCGTGCGGTCCCAGATGCGCGCGGCGATCGCGCGCGCGGCGACGGGGTCGTCGCCGAGGATCTCCGCGCCGGCGGCGGCGAACTCCGCCACCGCCTCGCGGTCGGTCCAGTCGGGCATCGGATGCGCGAACAGCCGGCTCATCGTCGCCTGGTCATGGTCGGGGAGGTCATCGTCGGGCGGGCCGGGCGCGACCGCGCGGGTGCCGACCAGGGTGAGCGCCGAGAACGCGCCCGGATGGTCGAGCGCGGC
This sequence comes from uncultured Acidimicrobiales bacterium, assembly GCA_963735395.1. Lineage (GTDB taxonomy): Bacteria > Actinomycetota > Acidimicrobiia > Acidimicrobiales > VFJN01 > ZC4RG19. The sequence goes on from CAVTKV010000013.1 coordinate 29,404, forward strand.
CACCTGGGCGACCATCCCGCCGACGCCGATCCCCGCGAGGTGCGCGGGCCCGCCGCCGAGCGCGTCGGCAAGGGCCGCCGCGTCGGCGGCGAGGTCGCGCAGGGTGTAGGCGGGCGCCTCCGGGTCCGCCGTCGTCGACTCGCCGCTATCGCGCAGGTCGTAGCGCACCACGCGGCGCCCGCCGGCGGCGAGGCGCTCGCAGAGCGCGTCGGGCCAGGAGAGCATCGTCGTCCCGCCCGCGAGCAGGACGAGTGGTGCGTCGTCGTCACCGAAGGACTCGATGCCCAGGGCGACCCCATTGGCGTTGACGGTGGTCATCGGATCACCGTAACCGGAGCCTCGATCCGGCGTTCGGTGATACCTCGGTCCCCTCGAAATGGTGCGCGTTCTGGGACACCGGTCGGTGAGCGACAGCTGTGAGCAGATCGCCGACTCGGGCGCGCGACGTCAGGTCACGGGAGGGGTTGCGTGCTCGCAGGAGTTGCCTGCCCGCGACCGGTCCTTCAGGGATTGGCGGCCCTGGCTTCGCTCGGCGGCGTGGTATTTCGCAGAGAGGCGGTGGGCGAGCGATCGTCCGAGTAGACGACCTCGTGCGAAGCGACGAGTTCGGAGTCGATCATCTCTCGGCGGCTTCGCTCGCTCGTCTTGTCGAGCACCGTGGTCTCGTAGGCGGCGCGCAGCTGATCGCTCGCACGCGGTGCATCCGGGTCGGGGCGCGGGACGCCGAGGTGGAGCTCGCGCAGTTCGTCGATCATCGCCGCTACTAGCTCGGGGCCCCCGTCGCGAAGCAATTCGGCGCGGACCCGTAGGCGGCGCTCGCCGTGGCGGTGGGCGAGGCCCCAGTTGCCGAGCGCGACCATGACCGGGAGCACTTGGATGCCTGCCTCGGTGAGCGAGTACGCCGCCCGCTGCCCACGGCGAGCGTCGTCGCGGGTGAGCAGCCCGGCGGCCACGAGCTGCTTGAGGCGGCTGGCGAGGATGTTGGTGGCGATGCCCTCTTCGGAGCCGGCGATCAGCTCGCGGAAGTGGCGGTGGTTGCCGAACATGATGTCGCGCAGCACGAGCATCGCCCACGGGTCGCCGAGCACCTCGACGGCGGCGTTGATCGCACATCCCGAACGTGGGGCGGTGACCATGCGCTCCTCCAAAGTGCTTGCAATCTGCCACTGCTTCACCTTGCGTTAGCGACAACCAGTTGCACATCGCAACCACTCCACCGCACGGGAGGCAGCCATGTCCCAGGTCCGTGTCCACAACTTCTCGATCTCCCTGGACGGGTTCGGGACCGGCGACTGCATCACGTTCGACGCCCCGTTCGGTCACGCCGGGGAACGCCTGCACGAGTGGATGTTCGCCACCCGATTCTGGCGGTCGATGGTCGGCGATACCGGCGGTACCGCGGGTGTCGACCACTCCTTCGCCGAACGCCATGGCCTCGGCATCGGTGCCGAGATCATGGGCCGGGGCAAGTTCGGCGTGCAGACCGGTCCGTGGACCGATGTCGGCACCGACGACGAGTGGCGCGGCTGGTGGGGGCCGAACCCGCCGTTCCACACGCCGGTGTTCGTGCTCACGCATCACCCGCGCCCGTCGATCGAGATGGAAGGCGGCACCGTGTTCCACTTCGTCGACGCCAGCCCGCAGGAGGCGCTCGACCGCGCCCGGGAGGCAGCCGGCGACCTCGACGTGCGCATCGGCGGTGGCCCGACGGTCGTCCGCGACTTCCTCGCCGCCGAACTCATCGACACGCTCCACGTCGTGCAGGTGCCGATCCTGCTCGGCCGCGGCGTTCGCCTGTGGGACGGCGTCGAGGGCGTCGAGGAGCGCTACGACGTCGAGGCGGTCTCCTCACCGAGCGGTGTCACCCACCTCACCTTCACACGTCGATAGCCGGTCCTGCGGACGTCCGACGAGGTCTACGCCTTCCCAGCGGCCTGAGCGGCGGCCAAGCTGCCGGGGCCGCTGACGTACTGCTCGTACGGTGGACGACCGAGCGCGAGTGTGTCGTCTGTTGTCAACGGTGAGGCGACGTGTCGAGGGACCGCGCGGTAACGATCCAGGCGCGTGAGTCAAAGAGCACGCCGTCGCTGGTGTGGTGGGCTGCGAGGCTGGCTCGCAGTCGGTCGAGCGCCCTCTCAGCGGTGGCGACGTCAAGGGTGGCGAGGAGGTCGCTGGTGTGCCGCAAGCGACGTACGGCGTCGAAGGCCGCGTCGCAGTTCTCGCCGTAGTACACGAGTTCCTCCACGGCGGCGTCGTCGCCGCTTCCGCGGCCCGGCCATCGCTGCCTGACGCGAGCGTGCGGAGAAGCGCACCGATCGACCGCTTTGGGCGCGCTCGATGACAACGCGGGTGTCCCAAACGAGCGCCCCCCACCTCGAACGTGCGGAAGGGCACGAACTCGGCCCACTCGTTCCCAGAGCCGCACGATTCCCGGGTAGCGCTCGTCCTCGAGCACATCGCTGCGCGTCAGGCGCGCCTCCGCGTGGCTCCGACTAGCGACGACGAGCTCAACCGTCCCCGAGCCCGACGGCCTCGGGCCGGTCGAGCGTGATGCGGCCGACCGCCGGGTCGTCGGCCAGCCGTAGCACGTCGCTCGGGCGGAGAGCGCAGGCCACCGCTCCCACGAGCGGCATAGCCGTTACCGCCGCGCCGCCGTCGACCCGGGCGACGGCGGCGCGGACCCGCTCTGAGTCGTGCTCGGCGCCGGGGGAGCGGACGCCCTCGACCATGATGTCGATGGGGACATCCGGCTCCGTCGCGAGCCGATCCTCGACGGTCCGGCGAACGAGCTCTGGTAGGGGATCCGGCCTGCTCACATCAGCGCGCCGTAGGCGTTCACCAGGCCGTAGCCCGCCTGGTTCGGGGCGAGGGGCAGGTCCTCGCAGCTGCGCTCGAGCAGCTTGCGCACCATCCGCGGCCGGAGCGAGCCGTCCCGCTCGAGCAGCAGCGCCACCAGGCCAGCCACGTGGGGCGACGCCATCGACGTGCCCGACAGCGCAGCGAACGTGCCGCCGGGGAAGGTCGAGGTGATGATGCCGCCCGGCGCCGCCAGGTCGGGCTTCGTCAGCTCGATCGACGACGTGGGGCTGAGCCGCCCGCTGCCGGGCCCGATGCTCGAGAACCACGAGAGCTGCTTGTCCTTGTCGACCGAGCCGACCGTGATCGCCCCGCGGGCCGCGCCGGGGTGGCGGATGTTGTGCTGCGGCGGCGTGGCCGACGCCCCCTCATTGCCCGCCGCCACCACCGCGACGACGCCGAGCCGCACGACGTTGTCGACGGCCTGGCAGAGGATGCAGTCGGCGTCGTTGCACAGCCAGCCGTGGTAGATCTCGCTCCATCCGAGGCTCAGGTTCACGACGTCGGCGCCCCGCAGGAACGCCTGCTGGAGGCCGGCGATGACCCACGACGGCTGGGCGAAGTTCGCGGCATCGAGCACCTGCACGTTGATCAGCGAAGCGCCGGGCGCGACACCGCGGTACACGGGGTCGGAGCTGGCGATGATCCCCGCTACGTGCGTGCCGTGGTAGCCGGGGACGAAGCCGCCGCCGGTGGCGTCGAACGAGTCCTTGACCCGGCCGAACAGCGCCGGATGGGTGTCGTCGATCCCGCTGTCGGCGACGGCGACCGTGACCGTGTCGCCGGTGGCGGTGAAGCCCGGCGACGCCAGGTCGGCGACCGCGTCGGGCAGCTCGATGACCTTGACGCTCTCGCTCAAGAGCGCGACCTGCTCGCGGTGGTCGCTGACGACGACCGTGACCTCATCACGGGCTGCGACGGCATCGATCTCGGCCTCGGTGAGCTCGGCGCGGACCGACCTCGCCAGCGGCATCAGCTCCGCCTCGCGATCGTCCAGGTCGGCGATCGCGGCCTCGACCGGACCAGCCACATCGTGTAGCTGGTCGGCCATCTCGGTCACGACCGCACCGCGGTCGCCGCTATCGCCGTCCACCTCCGGGGACCCGTCCAGCACGAGCAGCACCGGGTGGCGCAGATCCTCGGCCGCCGGCTCTTCCGTCGCCATCGCCGCCCCGCGACGCTTGCTCTCCTCCACCCGCGCCACAAGGCGCGGCTCCATCTTGTCGGTGGTCATCTCGACGCTCCTTCCATCCGTCTGCGTCGACCAGGAGAGAGCGCCGCGGCCGCCAACCAGATACGTCTGTGCGCCACCTCGCCCGATCCGCCGGCGCAGGCCGGCTGTCGCACGCGACCTGGCGCAGACCGGCTCTCGTGCCAGACCGACGCGGTATCAAACCGGCTGTGGGCGGTCTCATTGTGTGTGGACGCCGCAGCCCAGGGCGAGGACGGCGGAGGTGGCGCATGTCGGACATAGGCGATCACGCCGCGGCGGCTCGGCCCCGCGGTCGAGTCTTCGGGCGCAGACCCAAGGACGACTCCAGCATCTCGAAGGACCCCCGAGCCGCGTACGACGAGACGTTCGAGATCGAGCCGGACAAGCAGTACCTGGTCCACAACCGGACGCCGAACCGCATCCGGGTCCACGACAACGACTACGGCGATCTCTGCCTGGCGCCCCTGGCGCGGCGGGAGTTCGACGGCAAGCGGCTCGCTCCCTTCGCCCGCCATCTGCGCCCGCTGCGGCAGCGGCACCAGCTGCGCGTGCGCGACTGCACCTCCACCGCCACGTCCGTCTGGTGCCGGTTCGTCGTGTGGCTCGTGGCGCTGGCCGCCCTCGTTGCCGTCGTCGTCGACGTCCTCGTGTACGGCACCCTGTGCCGGGCCGAGGCCATCGCGACGACGTCGGTGTTCGCCGCCGTCGTTCTCGTCGTCCTGCTCCTGGCTGCACACCGCGAGCACGGACGCGTCAAGGAGGCCCGCATCGCCGACACCGAGGAAGGTGACGTCGAGTTCGGCCTCGGCGACGCCTATACCGACGGCAACGACACCGTCCGGCGGACGAAGTACATCACCATGCTGCTGGTCGTGATCGTGGTGGGGGCAGTCCTTCCGGCCATCGCCATCTTCGTCGCCACGGACGCCAAGAGCTTCCTCGTCATGGAGGGCGGCCTCCACGTGAAGCAGGGGCTGGAGAGCCGGCTGGTGTCGAGGCTCGTCCAGGTCGTCTACACCGCGGTGCTCTCGCTGTTCCCGGCGCTCATGTACTTCCAGTTCGACCGCCAGCGGGTCGGCACCATCCGGGGCGGGTGGGTCCGGGCCATCTTCCGCATGGACCCGCAGATGGAGACGATGGCCGACATCGACGCCCACTACGGCGACCGGCTGGGCGAGGCGTCGAGCTTCTCGACCGACTCCGTGCGCTTCCTGGGCGGGCGCTACTCGCCGATCATCGTGGCCACGATCCTCATCAGCCTGGGTTGGACCCTTCTCATCCTCCCCACGAAGTCGTTCGACTTCGCCGGCTCCAACGAGCTCTCGACCGTGGCGGCCGCCGCCGATTCGGCCTCCGAGCGGGCGCAGGCGGCGGCGGGGGACGGGTCCGCGACCGACACCCAGGCCGCCGCCGCCGAGGCGGACCGGAACCGCAACGCGGCCGAGGCCATCGCCGCCGAGAGCACCGGCTCATCGACCACGTCGACGAGCCAGCCAGACCTTCCGGAGGACGTCGACCAGGCCGCCGCCGCCGCCGAGGCGGCCGCCGCGGACGCCCGAGAGTCCGAAGAGAGTGTGCAGCTCTCGTTCTTCCAGCTGCTCGACCCGACACCCAGCGCGGCCACCATGGCGTTCCTCGGCGCCTACTTCTTCGCCGTCTTCCTGGTGCTACGCGGCTACTTCCAAGGTGACCTGCGACCCAAGCTCTACAACCAGATCACGGCCCGGCTGGTGACGGTCGTCGTGCTCGCCTACCTGATCAACGTGTTGCTCAAACCCTCCGGGGTGGAGGAGAACCTATGGTGGGCCATCGCCTTCCTGGCCGGCGTGGTCCCCATCACGGTGCTGCAGGGCTTCGGCCTGCTGATGTCGTCGGTGCTCGGCGACCTTCCCGGCAAGAGGGTCGAATGGTTGCGAAAGGCGTTCGCCAAGACGTTCGCGACACCCCGGGCGCTGACCCAGATCGACGGCATCGACATCTACGAGAGCGCCCGGCTCGAGTCCGAGGGGATCAGCGACGTCCCGTCGCTGGCCAAGACTGACCTGGTGTCGATGATGGTCAACACCCGCATGCCGGTGGAGCGCCTGGTCGACTGGTCCGACCAAGCCATGCTCGTGCTGCTGGTGGACGAGGGCGAGAACGACGACACCCGGGGCGGCAAGGGCCGGAAGGTCGACGGCCAGCACCGCGAGGCGAAGCCCGATCAGTCAGCTGCGCAGCATCGGGATCCGGCGAGGCGAAGCCGGATCAGCCAGCTGCGCAGCATGGGGATCCGCACGGCCTCAAGCCTGCTGGCCGTCGCCCAGGATGCCGATCAGCAAGACCGGTGCGCCGCCGCCGCCAAGATCCTCGGCGGGGACCCGCTGCTGAGGGGACTGGCCTGCCAGATCGAGAAGGAGCCGTCGACCCGACGCATCCAGCATTGGCGCGAGGCCGAGCTGACCGACCTGTGCATCAGGCGTCCCCTCATCAAGGCGGGCCACGACCTGCCCTCCGATCCCCGCACGGTGGCCGGCAACGGGTCGCGCAGCACACGGGTGCCTACGCCGTAGCAACCGTCCATCGCTGTCAAGGATGTGTTGCCTGTGTGCGCGCGGGCACACACGGTGCGTGCCCGTGGGCGACGACTTGGGGGCGGATGTGTGGTGCGGTGCTCGCATGACGCGGAACAGGCCAGACGAGGACGAGACCACCAGCGGAGACGGCGCGCAGATCGCCGACATGTTGCTGCGAGCACGAGCCGGCGACCAAACCGCGATCGGGGAGATCGTCGAACGGTGCACCCCGATGTTGCGATCCCTCGCCCGTCGGTATGTGGCCAACGCCGCCGAGGTCGACGACGTCATGCAGGACGTGTGGGTCACGTTCGTGCAGAACCTCGATCGCATCCACGAACCAGCCGCCACCCGCGGATGGCTGGTGCGGGTGCTGACCCACACGGCGTGGCGCGCCCAGAGCCGGGCCAGGCGGTGCGTGCCCACCGCTGACGTGGGCGAAGGCGCTGCCCACCATGACACCGAGGACGCCGCGCTACGCCGAGTGTGGTGCGAGGAGCTGCGCGCACGGCTGGCACCTGCGCTGCGTGCCCTTCGGGCCGACGACCGGCGCCTGGTCGTGTTGCTGGCGGGAGAGCGGCAGCCGGACTACCGCACGGTGAGCAAGCTGGTCAACCGTCCCATCGGCAGCATCGGCCCGACACGTCAGCGGGCGCTGGAGCGCCTGCGCCGCCAGCCGTCGCTGGCCGACGCTGGTCCCGCCGCCTGACGTCTGCTCATCGCGCGGCGCCTCCGGACGTAACCGATCCGGCGACAGGAACGGGAGCGCGGCTCCTGATCCATCGTCGTCCTCACGGCGGGGCTACGCTGTCACGACGCGTGAGCCGTTCCCGACGGGGCGTGAGGAGGCGCGATGAGGGTAAAGGGGCCCGCGGTCCGGGTTGCGACGATCGTGACCGCTGGTGCTCGACCTGCTGGGTGAGCGCGAGCGCCGCGCCCTGCTCCGGGTGGGGATCAGACGGCGGTTCTCTCGGGGCGAGGTGGTGTTCCACGAGGGCGACCCCGGCGACTCGCTCCACATCGTGACCAACGGCGCGTTCATCGCTCGTACCTCGTCGACGATGGGTGAAGTGATCGCGGTGAACGTGTTCGGCGCAGGCGACTTCTTCGGGGAGATGGTCCTGCTCAATCCCGGCGCCCGGCGCTCCGCGACCGTCGTCTCCCATGGCCGCGGGGCGACGCTGATGATCGGCCGCGGGCACTTCGAGGCATTGAGGGCCGGAGACACCAACGTCGACCGCGTCCTCCTCTCGGTGCTGGCCGAGCGCAACCGCGCGCTCACAGCACAATTGGTGGAGCTGCTGTCCACCCCGGTCGAGCAGAGAGTCTGCCGGCAGTTGCTGGCGTTCTCACAGGCGGTCGCGGCGACGTCCCCTGGCGGGTGGGTGACCCTCAACCAGGCCGACCTGGCCACACTTGCCGGCACAACCCGCTCGACCGTCAACCGGGTGCTTCGCCGGGCCCAGGACCGGGGCATGGTCGAACTGGCCCGTGGTCGCATCCACCTGGTGGACGAGCCGGCTCTCCGCCTGCGCGCTCAGGCGACGGCCCGACTCCAGTGATGGCTCTTGCCGTTCTGCCCCTGCCCCGGGCGCTGTGCGGTGGGACTGGGCCACGCCGTGGCCCTCTAGGCGTGCTCGACATCCCTGGTCGGAGCCAACAGCACCGAGCAGTCGTCATGCGAGGCGGGCGCATCCGAGTCTGGGACCGTGGAGCCGGGCGGGAGGCCGTCGACGAACGAGGGCGGCCTGGCGGGGTACCGGTTGAGGTAGCACGAGATGAGCCGGGCGAGCTGCCGTTGGCCTTGCGCGTTGGGATGGAACGTCGCCCCATCGATCGGGTTCAGCAGTTGCAGCGCTGGCTTCACGGCGTAGGTGTACTGGCCTGAGTCGCCACACGGCTCGTGCCCGTTCCAGGCGGCTGCCGGTGAGACGAAGTCGAGTCCCGCCTCGTGCGATACGCCATACAGCATGGTGTTGAGGTCGTTTGTGAGCGTCCGGAGGGTGTCGCGTTCGCCTTCGTCGACCTTGCGTAGCACGCTCGCACAGTCCCGTTGGAGGGGATTGAGGGGTGCGCCGCCTGACGGGAAGAGGTACGGGTATCCGACGACGATGATTCGGGCGTTCGGGTACGTGTCGACGAGATTGTCGTAGACACGCTCCAAGTTGCCGGACAGGCCGTCCATCGCCGAGCGGGCCCAGACGGTGAGGTTCGCGGCGTCGGGAAGGTCGATCGTGGTTCTCCCGACCTTGACGTCTGGGGGTTCGAAGGTCTCTTCGGCGCAATCCGTGTAGATGACGCACAGCTGCACGACCGCCGAGAAGACGACGTCGTTCCCGCCGACGGTGATGGTGACGAGGTCGACGTCGGGCTGGGGCGAGGGGTGGATCTGTGGCTCGTGGCCGCCGACGATGCCGAGGTCGACGTCGTGGGTCACAGCGCCCGAGCATGCACGAAACGTACGTTGCACCTCATGGCCGAACTCGAGCAGAAGCGGGTACGCCTCTGGCGAGCGATGGCAGCCGGGTTGCGGGCTGGGAAGGAAGGGCTTCAGCCCTTCGCCGGCCGAGTACGAGTCACCGAGCGCGACGTAGCTGTCGTAGCTCGACCCACGGATCGTCGGGATGGCGATGGGATCGTCGTCCTGATCGTTCTGGCGCCACGCCGCGAGCCCGCCCAGGACGAGCAGGGGCACCGTGGCCCCGATCGCCACCCCCCGCACGATGTCCAGCGCGATCGAGGCGCGGTTGGCGGCCGGGGCTTTGGTCAGATGCTCGGGTGATGCAGCAGCCCACATCAACGCCAGGAAGGACGCGAACGCGAGCACACAGAGCACGGAGTACAGGATCTGGTCGGGGGGATCGAGGGGCGCACGCCACACGAACCGGTCGATCTCGACGAGCAGCACGGAGAGCCAGCCGATGTTGATGAGCCATTTCAACCACGGCCACACCAGTGGGCCCGGCTTCGGGTCACCCATATGGGTCGCCAGTCGTCGAAGTTCGTCGTACAGCTGGAAGCAGAAGATGCCCAGGCACCCGTGCGCGGCGATGGCGAGCACCAGGAGCAGCGGGTTCCCCAAGGGAATGTCGAGGGCGACCCACACGACGATGAGCGCGCCGACCGACATCGCTCCCCACCAGCGCCCTGGCACAGCCCTGGCAAGCCCCCAGATCCAGGAGACGCCACGACTCTTGTGGGGGATCGGACGGGCCTGGCCATCCACGGGTGCTGTCGCCGTCGTGCCGTCCGGCTCGCCGCCCGCGTCGGGGTGAGCTTCGGTTCCCTCGTGCTGCTCTGTCGCGGCATATGGACTGTCGATCTGACTCGTCGGTTCGGTGCCCGCCATGTCATCGGTCATCGTGAACGTTCCTCTCCGATCCGCGAGCCGTGCCCCGCACGCAGAGCGGGGCGACGCCGCCCAGAAGGAGGCACACGGGTCGGCAGGAGATACACGTGCGAGCGGATGACCGGGCGTCGTCACTGAGTAAACCGGCGCGCTGCCGAGTGGGATCACCCTGCCGGCCCTCCGTCGTGTCCGCGAATCACGCGGTGCCGAGGACCCGTCCGATCTCGGCGGCGATCTCGTCGGGCGCTTCGAGGTCCACGAAGTGACCGACGTGCGGGAGCGGCCGCCACTCGACCTTGCAGCCCGCATCCCGACTGCTCTTCCTGGCCACCGGGGCAGGCAGGGCGCCGTCCTGCATCCCCCACAGCATCGTGACCGGGACGGTGACCGGTGTCTCGTAGATGCGGTAGAGCTCCCGGCGCCGCCCCGGCACCAGCAGTCTGGCGACGAAGGCGCGGTAGTAGTCGATCGGCCCGCGCAGGTCGGCGGCGTGCCGGAACCGGCCGACGATCTCGTCGACCAGCCGGCGGTCCATCGAGCCCGGCCGACCCTCCCGGACCGTGAACGACCACCGCAGGAACCTCCGGCCCAGGCGGGTCGTCAGCAGGAACTCGGGGAGCCAGGGGATCTGGAACGGCAGGACCCATGGGATGCGCAGCGGCTGCAGGTGATCGAACGTCAGCGCCGCCCGTACCAGGGTCTTCGTGTGGGTGCAGTTGATCACCACCAGCCCACTGATCAGGTCGGAGTAGCGGTGGGCGAAGATCCAGCCGAGGCCGCCACCCCAGTCGTGGGTGACGAGCAGGGGCCGGTCGAGGCCCAGCACCTCGATCAGCGCCTTGACGTCGTCGGTCAGCGTGATGACGTCGGATCGACCCTTCGGCGGCGTCCGTTCCGGGATAGCCGCGCAGCGTCGGTGCGACCACACGGCAGTCGTCCACCTGTTCCATGACCGCCCGCCAGCTCATCCACCCCTCGGGGAAGCCGTGCAGGCACAGGACCGTCGGCGCGGTCGCCGGCCCCGACGCCGCCACGTGGAAGGTGATGCCGTTCGCCTCCACCTGCCGGTGTTCGATCGCGTGCGTCACTACACCACCGAGGCGCGCGGGAGTGCCGCGGATACAAACGTCCGGCGGCAACGGTCTGGTCGGCCGTCACGCCAGATCATGTATTCGTGATGGCGGCTCGGGCTCTGTACCCACGAGGACGTCCCCACCGGTACGCCCGGCACCCGTCTGATGGGAGGGCTCGTGCTCAGTCGTCGCAGCGCACGCCACGGGTTGTCGGTCGTCCGGATCGTCAACGGAACGCTCGGACTCGTCGCACCCGCCCTGTTGATCAAGCGCCTGGACCCGGACCGGGAGCCGAGCCCCGCCGCCGTCTACGCCTTCAGGCTGTTCGGCATCCGCACGCTGCTGCTCGGCATCGACCTGCTGGTACGGCCGGAGGCCGAGATCCGTCGCGCCCTGCGCGAGGGGGTCGTCATCCATGGCAGCGACGTGGCCACCGTCGTGCTGCTCGGGCTCCGGCACAAGATCCCGCACCGCACCGCCGTCGTGACGGCGCTCATCTCGGGCACCAACGTCGCCCTGGCCCTGACCGGCATGGAGCCGGAGCCGTGAGCGCGGCCCACCGTGCGACCCCGTTCTGGCGGGCCTACACCGCTCTGGCCGAGCGCGTCGACCACGCGGTCGGGTGGGACCGGCTGCCCACGCCGCTCGGGTTGCTCACCCTCATCGGACTGCGGACCAAGCTGCGCCAGCAGAACCTCGTCGACACCACGGCCCTGCCGGCCGTCGACGTCCCGCCGGTCGGGGCGCCGGGCCCGCGCCACGTGACGAGCCGCGCCCCGGACGGTTCCTACAACGATCTGGAGTCGCCGGCCATGGGCCGCGCCGGGTCACGGTTCGGTAGGAACATCCCCCTCGACAGCATCGTGGACGTCACGGCCGACGAGGTGCTCACCCCCAGCCCCCGCGAGGTGAGCCGGGCGTTGATGACCCGGACCGAGTTCGTACCGGCCACGTCGGTCAACTCGCTGGTGGCGGCCTGGCTCCAGTTCATGATCCGCGACTGGTTCAGCCACGGGACCAGCCCGGTCGACAACCCCTGGGTCGTGCCGCTCGCCGCCGACGATCCCTGGCCCGAGTCCCCGATGACGATCATGCGCACCCCCGAGGACCCAACGCGCCCGCCCGACGCCCGCGGCATGCCCCAGACCCGCGTCAACGTGCTCACGCACTGGTGGGACGGGTCGCAGGTGTACGGAACCGGTGCCGACGAACAGCGGGCCTTGCGCAGCGGCACCGACGGCAAGCTGCGCGTCCGCGACGACGGGCAGCTGCCCCTGCCGACCGATCCCGACCACGACCCGTCCCGGGAGCCCGGGTTCTGGGTCGGCCTGCTCATGCTGCAGACGATCTTCGCGCTCGAGCACAACGCCATCTGCGACCACCTGCATGCGGCCTACCCGTCGTGGGACGACGACGAGCTGTTCGAGCGGGCCCGGCTCGTCAACGCCGCGCTCATCGCCAAGATCCACACGGTCGAGTGGACGCCGGCGGTCATCAGCCACCCGACCACGAAGGCGGCGCTGCGGGCCAACTGGTTCGGCATCGCCGGCGAGCGCGTCCACCGGCTGTTCGGCCGCCTGTCTCGGGGCGAGGTGATCAGCGGCATCCCCGGCGGGGAGACCGACCACTACGGCGTGCCGTACAGCCTGACCGAGGAGTTCGTGGCCGTCTACCGGATGCACCCGCTCCTGCGCGACGACTGGCCGCTGCGCTCGGTGGCCGATGACGCCGTGCTCCAGGAGTGCACGTTCCGCGACCTGGCCGGGCCGCACGCGCTCGACGTCCTCGACAAGGTCTCCCTGACCGACCTCTTCTACTCGTTCGGCACGCTGCCCCCCGGGCTGGTCACGCTCTACAACTTCCCGAGGTTCCTCCAGGAGTTCGAACGCCCCGACGGTCACCTGCAGGACCTGGCGGCCACCGACATCCTGCGCACGCGCGAGCTGGGGGTGCCCCGCTACAACGAGTTCCGCCGGCTGCTCCACCTCGAGCCGGCCTCGGACTTCGAGACGTTGACGGACAACCCGGGCTGGGCCGCGGAGATGCGCCGTGTCTACGACGGCGACGTCGAGCGGGTCGACCTCAGCATCGGCATGTTCGCGGAGCGCCGCCCCGAGGGCTTCGCCTTCAGCGACACAGCCTTCCGGGTCTTCATCCTGATGGCGTCGCGTCGCCTCAACAGCGATCGCTTCTTCACCGAGTACTACACCCCCGCCGTCTACACCCAGCAGGGGCTCGACTGGATCGACGACAACTCGATGGCGACCGTCCTGCTGCGCCACTACCCCCAGCTGCGGAGCTCGATGGCGGCGGCGGTCAACGCCTTCTCGCCGTGGACGCCTGCGGGCAGCGCGTGACCGCCGAAGGAGACACCCGTGATCGACTCTGACCAGATGATCTCGATGCGCCAGGACGACCTCGACGAGCTGTTCCGGTCCAGCCCGCCCGGCGACATCCCCCGGGGCAGGGGCCGGGGGACCGTGGTCTTCGCGCCGCATACCCTCGTCGGGCGCATCGCGGCGAAGCTGGCTTACCTCCTCGCCTGGAGGGGCAAAGTGTTCAACCCGCAGCGGAGCGACCTGCGCAACCTGATCTCGCCATTTGGTCTCCGCCTGATCCGGGCCCGCGTCTACGAGCAGGCCAGCTGGCTCGACGGCAGGCCGTGCATCGTCCTCGACTACTCGAAGACGTCGTTGGTGGCCAAGAAGATCCGGGACGAGATCCGCGAGGTCGGCGATGGTGTCTACCTCGGGTTGGTGTTCTGGGGCAGCCGCCTCGTCCTCAAGTTCACGCTCGAGTTCCCCCGGTCGTGAGGACCGGCGCAACGTGGCTCCACAACAGGCGGTGACCGTCGTGGCCGAGGTCCGGCCGGGGGAGGCCGAGGCGCTGACGTCGGACCTGGAAGCGATCGACAAGGACGATCGCCGGCGCGACCTGCTCCCGTTCGAGGATCTCCCCGTCCACTTCGCCCGGTTCGTGGTCGTCGACGAGTCGATCGATCCCGAGGGGCGAACGATCCCTGCCCAGCTGCTCTTCCTGAGCGACATCGACGGCCCGCTGCGGACCTACCTGAGCCGCCTGGTCGACGCGGCGGGGGAGGGGCTCGATGAGATCTACCGGCACTGCGTGGGCTATCCCGCCGTCCCCACGGTGAGGGACCGGAAGCAGTACCTCAAGCGACACATGGCCCGGGCCGCGGCCGCGTACATCAACACCGTGGGCCGATCGGTGGAACAGGTGCGCCACGACGCGGAGGTGCGCCACGCGATCGACGACTTCCTCGACGACCACGACTGGGCGGGGCAGAGCCCGGCCGCCGTTCGGGCGGCGGTCCAGGAGTTCGTCGGTTCCAAGCCATCCCTGCGGGCCTCGCTGCGGCCCGCGCCGCGACCGAGCCTGTGGTGGCGAGTAAAGGAGGGCGCCCACCTGGTCGCAACCGTCGCCGTCCTGGTCGCCCTCCTGCCGGTCCTGCTCGCGGTCGTGCCCGTGTGGCTCGTCGCCGTCCGCATCCAGGAGATCCGGGACGTGCCCGACACGCCGCCCCCCGACCCCGCCCACGCCGACCGTCTGGCCGGGGCCGAAGGGCACCTGGTGCAGAACCAGTTCAGCGCCGTCGGCTTCGTCAAGCCCGGGTGGCTGCGCCGGACGACCGTCTCGACGGTTCTGTGGGCGGTGAACCTCTCGTCCCGGCACGTCTTCAACCACGGGAACCTGGCCGGCATCCGCACCATCCACTTCGCTCGGTGGATCTTCCTCGACGGCAAGCGCCGGGTGATCTTCGCCAGCAACTACGACGGTTCGCTCGAGAGCTACATGGACGACTTCATCGACAAGGTGGCGTGGGGGCTCAACGCCGCGTTCAGCAACGGCCGCGGTTACCCCCGGACGCGGTGGCTGGTGCTCGGCGGCGCCAGAGACGAGCCCGCCTTCAAGAACTTCCTGCGCAACCACCAGATCCCGACCCAGATCTGGTACTCGGCCTACGGCGACCTCACCGCGGTCAACGCCGCCGGCAACGCAGCCATCCGGGACGGTCTCCACGGCACGATGACCGCCCGGCAGCTCGACGAGTGGGTGGCGCGGCTGTGACCGCCCCGACCCTCGAGCTCGACGACATCCAGGGCATCGTCGCCGCCGGGTACGCCCACCTTCCCTCGGCCTGCTTCGTGCTCCTCCGCGTCGAACCCGATGCGGACGGCCGGGCGCGGGAGGCCAAGGCGTGGCTTGCCCGGGTGGCCGAGCGCGTGACGACGGCACGGCAACGCCAGGACCGGCAGAGCACGAACGTGGCGCTCACCCACCACGGCCTGATCGCCCTCGGCCTCGACCCCGAGGCGGCCGGCTCGTTCGCCGCCGAGTTCGTCGACGGCATGACCGCACCCCACCGCAGCCGCTGGCTCGGGGACACCGGCGAAAGCGCGCCGACCAACTGGCGCTGGGGTGGGCACGGCAACCCGGTCGTCGACGTCGTCCTCCTGCTCTACGCCGCCGACGACGAGTCGCTCGAGGAGCTGCACCGGTTGCACGTCTCGGACCTCGGCGCGAGCCGGCTGGTCGAGGTGGCGCGGCTCGGCACCAGCGCGCTCGGTCCCACCGAGCCGTTCGGGTTCGCCGACGGGATCGCACAACCGGTCGTCGACGGCCTCGGGGCGACCGGGCCGGCGGCCGACACGGTGCAGCCCGGCGAGTTCATCCTCGGCTACCGCAACGAGTACGGCCTGACCCCGGTGTCGCCGACCGTCGCCGACGCCGACGACCCCGGCGGCGTCCTGGCCCCGGCGCCGGGCGAGGGCCGCCGTGATCTCGGACGCAATGGCACCTACCTGGTCTTCCGGGAGCTCCGTCAGGACACCGAGGGCTTCCGGGCGTTCCTCGACGAATCGACGCGCCGCCCCGACGGAAGCAGTGATCCCGCGGCGGCCACGCGATTGGCGGCCAAGATGGTCGGCCGCTGGCCCAGCGGCGCCCCGCTGGTACTCGCCCCCCACGCCGACGACCCGGCCCTCGGACGGGCCAACGACTTCGGCTACTTCCACGTCGACCGCGACGGCTTGCGCTGCCCCGTCGGCGCCCACATCCGCCGCGCCAACCCCCGCGACTCCCTCGACCCCGACCCGGGCTCGGCCGCCTCGATCGCCGTCGGGAAGCGGCACCGGATCATCCGCCGGGGGCGCGAGCGTGGGCCCAACGGCACCCCCGGCGCCGCAGAACCGGCTGATCGGGGGCTGCACTTCGTCTGCCTGAACGCCAACCTTGCGCGGCAGTTCGAGTTCATCCAGGGCACCTGGTGCAACAACCCGAAGTTCGCCGGGCTCTACGAGGACCGTGATCCGCTCGTGACGACCGAGCCGGACCAGACCTTCCGGGTGCCGGGCCGTCCGGTCCGCACCCGCTACACCGGCATCCCCAGCTTCGTGCGGGTCGTCGGGGGCGCCTACTTCTTCTTGCCCGGCGTCAGGGCGCTGCGTTTCCTGGCCGGGCGTGCATGACGGCGGCCCGCCGGCTCAACGACCTGCTCGTGGCCCTCATCAACGCCGAACGGCGGGTCGACCCCTACATCCGCCCGACGTTCGATCGGCTGTTCCGGCGGCGGGTGGCCAACGGGGTGCAGCGGCTCATCGTGGCCCGGCGCACCCACGACGACGCCCTCCTGGGTGAGGAGACGCTCCTCCCCGACGAGGCCGAGATCACCGCTGCCATCATCGAGGCCATGTCGGCGTTCACCCACCGGACCTACGACCACGCCCTGCCGGCGCAACGGGCGGGCAACACGAAGACCTACGGCGTCGTTCGGGCCGACGTCGAGGTGTCGCCGGACCTCCCGGCCGACCTCCGCCATGGCCTGTTCGCCGCGCCCCGCCTGTTCCCGGCCTGGGTGCGGTTCGCGGGGCCCGGCCCGCTGGCGCCGGCCGACCTCAAGGACAACGGCGTCCTCAGCATCGGGGTCAAGGTCATGGGCGTCCCCGGACCGAAGCTGCTTGACGACGAGCAGTGGACGCAGGACCTCACCGGCATCAGCGCCCCCACCTTCACCACCCCGACAGTCGCCGAGAACGTCAAGCTGCAACGCCGCATCGGCGACGGCACGCCGATCCTCTACTTCCTGCACCCGGGCGACTCGCACGTGCTCGACGGGCTCATGCAGGGTCTGTACGCCAAGACGCAGACCAACCCCCTGTACGAGCAGTACTGGAGCTGCTCGTCCTACCGGCTGGGCGACCGGCAGGCGATCCATTACTCGATCAGGCCCCGCCGGGTGGTCCGCACCCGGATGCCCCGCCGCCCGTCGGACGACTACCTGCGTGAGGCCATGGTCGCCACCCTCGCCCGCACCGCCGTCGACTTCGACATCCTGGTCCAGCGGCAGACCGACGCCCGCCGGATGCCGATCGAGGACGACGGTGTCGAGTGGCCCGAGTCGTTGTCGCCGTGCGTTCCCGTCGCCACGCTGCACGTTCCCGCGCAGCGATTCGACTCCGACCGCCAGCTGGCCTTCGCCGGCAACCTGTCGTACAACCCCTGGCACTCGCTCACGGCACATCGCCCGTTGGGCAGCCAGAACCGCGCCCGCCGCGCCATCTACCTCCAGCTCTCGGGGCTGCGGCAGCGCATGAGCGGGACACCCCACGTCGAGCCCACCGGCGACGAGTCCTTCGACGACGGGTAGATCAGGCCGGTACGTGCTGACATCAGGCCCGTACGCCGATCAGGACGACGAGGCGCCCATAAGCTGCTCGGTTCGCTTGGCTTCCCTCGTCAGACGTATGAGACACCTGCCATGCCATAGGTGTGCCAAATGACGCTGTGTTGTCGTTCCTGATGGCACACGCTCCCGGGGATTGCTGAAGATCAGCAAGGTCACGGGGTTGACACTCCGGGGTTTGACAGCACCGTTTGCGATCCCGCATCCAGTGCGCGAGGAGGTGGACTGGATGTTGGCCATCCGGCGGCTCATCGGTCGGATGCTCGCCGTAGCGCTGGTCACCGCGTCCACGCTCCTCGTTCCTGCCGCGGGGCAGACAAGCGCCGGCCCGACCCAGCGGTCGCCCGCACTGACACTCGAGCCCAGCGAAGGACCACCCGGCACACGGGTGACAGCTACTGGTGACGGATACGACGACTGCTTCCCGACCGTCGACGACGTCGAGCTGACGGTGCCGGAGGGGCCTGGCCGGCTGTCGTTGTCGAAGCCGGCGACGCAACCGACACAGTCGACGAGCGGCGAGGTTTCCCTCACCTGGGACAGCAGGAGGCTCGCCACTGCTGTGATCGACGGTGGAACCTTTTCGGCGACCTTCCTGGCTCCCGACTCGGCGTCTCTCGACACCATCTATGTCGTCAGAGGGCAGTGCGCGGACGACGCGGATGTGGTGGCGTCCGCGGAGTTCAGCGTGATCCGTCCCGTGGAGGTGCCGGTCGTCGTCCCGAACCTCGTCGGAACGACGATCGGCGAGGCACACGCTGCCCTGGAGGACGCGGGGCTCGCACTCGGCCAGGCCTCGGGCACCGGCGACGTGATTCGGCGCCAGGACCCGACCGCTGGGACAGAGGTCTCGCCAGGCACAGCCATCGATGTCAGTTTGGCAACCGAGGAACCTGATCTCGTGGTCGTGCCCGACCTCGTGGACACCTCGTTGAACGACGCCCCGGGTGTTCTGGAGCCGTTAGGGCTCTTGCTCGGCAGCGTGTCGGGCGACGGCAAGGTGATCCGCAGCCAGAGCCCGCTTCCGGAAACCGAGGTTCGGCGGGGAACCGGCGTCGATGTCACCGTGGGATCATCGGCGCCGCGGTTGGTGACGGTTCCCGACGTGGTGGGCTCGAGCGTCGATGATGCTCCGGGCATCCTCGAGTCGACGGGTCTGGTGCTGGGCCAGGTTGCGGGCAGTGGCGACGTGATCCGCGGCCAGAACCCGGCCACAGGAGCCCGGGTTCCCAGAGGAAGCGCCGTCAATGTCACCGTGCAGGCCACGGTACCCCCGGAGCAACCAGTGGAAGTGCCCGACCTCGTCAACGGCACGGTGGACGACGCGCGGGCTGCGCTGGAGGATGTCGGGCTCGCTCTCGGCAATGATTCCGGCAGCGGCAGAGCCGTGGAGCGTCAGGAGCCGGCCGCTGGAACTCTGGTCCCGGCGGGTACCGAAATCACGGTCACCCCGGCCACTGTCCCCGTTTCCGAGCGGACTCCGGTGTGGGTTGTCGCTGCGGCCCTGATCCTGCTCGGCGCCGCGCTGTTGATCCCTCGTTCCGTTCGGGCGCGGCGGCGGCCGAGTTGGGTGCGCACGCATGTCCGAGTTGTCGCGCGAACCGGGCCCGCCAGAGATGTCAAGTTCACACAATCACTAGCCGATCCGTCGACGCCGACGTGTGTGGTGCGCCTCGAGCCCCACGCCGACGGCGGCAAACAGGTCCTCGTGGAGGTCGACCCATGAGCTCAGCCAACCTCACCCCGCCGCTGACGGCACGGACATTCCTTCTTGGTGACGCCGAAACCGACGACACCGCGGAGGTCCTCGCCCGCGAGCTCAGCCAACACGATGTCGCCCGGTCGGCGCTCCGCGGCCTCCCCCGCCTCTCCGGCTCGGCGCTGCAGGCCGTCCACGGGGAGATAGCAACGGTTGCCGCAGGACTTCTCGATCTCGGCCTCGGCGACGCCCTGGTATCCGGTTGGCGCAAGTACGTCGCCATGACCAAAGCCGCCAGGCGCACGCTTGTCGTTCCGGGGAGCGAAGCGGTCGTGGTGCTGGCGACTCATCGCGTCACCTGGCCATACGAGGCGCACATCGACGTGCTCGTCGACGGGAAGAAGATCGCGAGCTTCGATTTCGAGATGACGGTCGTCTTCGACCTCCATGGCGTCGTGGCCGTCTTGCGCCTCGGCGACCTCGTGGCACTGCGCGGCGGCGAGTGCACCATCACGGCGACGCTCACACTCGAAGGAGCAACGTTGGCGCGCCAGCAAAGACGCATGGATGCCGCGGTCGTGGTCTCGCTGGACCCGCCCGTCCCGATGTTCGGGGACGCCGCCACCGCCAGCGCCCGGCGGCGACATCGCAGCGCACCTACGCCATTGCCGGCGCCTCGCCTCTGACCGCGCCCGCAGGTGGCGTGGTCTGGAACGCAGTGCTTGAGTCCGCACTGCTCCACGGGCGCTCGCTGATCGAGTTCATGCTCGGTGCGAAGAAGCATCGAGAACGGACGCCTGTGCCCGGTTGTGCCCAGTGACCTGGACGGGGCGACCCAGGCCGCGGCTGCCACGCCCGAACGGCGTCGTCATGCCCCCCAGCAGGGCGACATCCCGGAACCGGTGAGCGACTGATATCCACTCGGGCTCAACCGGTCGGGTAGCCGACTTCAGGCCGGGTCGGATGCCGCGTACGCGCCCGACGGCGAGCCCCCGACCGGCGCGGTGTCCGGCATGGGTGGCGCCACCGCGCTCCTGCTGCTATAGCGCCGGAGTGCGGGCGGCGCAAGCCGTCACCCGGGTCGCCGCACCGGGCTCCTCGTCGTCGCGGCGGAGGAGCGAGGCGAGCGCGTCCGTGTCGCAGCGCTCGAAGGCCATGACGCAGCGCGACAGCAGCTCGTGGTGCGGTCGGCCGCCGGATCCGGTTCCGTGGCGGTCGGGATCGATGCCCGTACCCAGGGCGGACCGTGCCCGCTGGAGGGCGCTGTTGGTCGACGCAACGGAGGCATCGAGCAGCTCGGCCACCTCGGCGGCGCGCCATCCCAGGCCGTCCCGGAGCACGAGCACCGTTCGCTGGCGGGGTGGGAGGCGGCTCAGCGCGACGACGAACGCCCGCCGGACCGCGTCGCGCTCGGCGACGGCGTCGGCCGGACAGCGGTCGGCGGCCGCTCCGGCCTGCTCGTCGGTTGGAACGCCGAGCGTCCGGGCCCGCCGCTGGGGGGCCCGGAGCATGGAGAGGCAGACGTTGGTGGCGATGCGATAGAGCCAGGTCCGCAGGCTGGCTCGACTGTCGAAGCGATCCATGGCCCGCCACGCGCGCACCAGCGTCTCCTGCACGGCGTCGTCGGCCTCGAAGGACGAGCCGAGCATCCGGCGACAGTGGGCTCGTAGCTCGGGGCGGTGGCTCTCCAACCGGAGCTCGGGACGACCATCGGCGGATCGCCGCCTGTCCCGGGCGTGCGCTCGAGAGAGGACCCGGTCGGATGGCTCGTCGCCATCCGTGTCCGGGCGCGCTGAGGCTGGGGCAGAGAGGGCGGTGGGCATCGGGCGTCCTTCGCTCGGCGGCTGCGGCGCCTGTCACCGGCGCCGACGAGAGCAAGGTACGAAGGGCTCCGTCATAAGGCAAAGACAGGTGAGGTCTCGCTGCCATAGTGTCTCGTTATGGAGCTTCGCCAGCTGTCCTATTTCGTCGCCGTCGCCGAGGAGGGGCAGGTCACGCGAGCCGCCGAACGCGTCTCGGTCGCGCAGCCCGCGGTCAGCGCACAGATCCGCCGGCTCGAACGAGAGTTGGGCGAGACGCTGTTCCACCGCGACCAGCGGGGCGTAACCCTCACGGCGGCCGGTGCGGCCTTCCTTCCCCACGCCCGCGCCGCGCTCGCAGCCGTGGCGCGGGGACGGGAGACGGTCACGGCCATGCGGGGCCTGCTCGAGGGCCGGCTGAGCGTCGGTGTGTCGGGACCGATGGACCGCCGCTTCGCTGCCGCGCTCGGCGACTACTCCCGAGCCCATCCTGCCATCGAGATCGCACTGCGCGAAGACAACCGGGAACGGATCGTCTCGTCGGTCGCCAAGGGCGACATCGGCGTCGCCCAGATCTGTATGACCGGTGAGCCCGTGCCTCCGTCGGTCCGCACCAAGGTGGTCACGGTCGACCCTCTGGTGCTCGCGGTCAGTGCGGGCCACCGCTTCGCCGGCCGGCGGCGTGTGCTCATCAGCCAGCTCGAGGATCAACCCTTGATCACCCTGGAGGAGGGCACCGGTCTGCGAGCGGCCGTGGAACGAGCCTGCCGCGCAGCGGGGTTCTCCCCCCGTGTCGTGGCCGAGACCACCGAGATCCGCTCGCTGCTCGACCTCACCGCCGCCGACCTCGGCGTCGCGGTCGTTCCGCAGTCGGTGGGTGACGACCCCCGCCTCGCCCTCATCGAGCTGACCCGCCCCCGGCTCGAACGCCCCGTCGGGCTCGCCTGGAACGAGGCCGCCACCAGCCCGGCCGTCCGCGCCTTTCTCACGCTGGCCCAGCGTCACTTCGACGATGGTGAGACAGCGATCGCCACGGTGACCGCCCTCCCGGCCCGCACGGCCGGCGAGTAGCCGGACCGGCCGTCCTCCCGAGCCCACGACGGTCCACCGGTCGGGGCCGACGATCGTCGATCGACGCCCGTCCGACGGGTCGGCGTGCCCCCCCGCCGCGCTGGCAGCTGAACCCGCCACCGAGCGACGCGCGGGCGGAATCGTTGCGGCGCAGTTGTGTATGTTGTCCCCTCGCCGAGGGGCGGAGGTGAGAGGCGATGGGGTGGGGACGGGTCGTCATCCGGGATCTCACCACCCAGACCACGACGCTGGCGTCGGTGGGCGAGGAGTTCCACGCCGACCTGGCCACGTTCAGCCCCGACGGAGCGTGGCTGGCCTACACGAGCGGCGTCGTGGGGATCGAGCGCGTCGGTGGAGCGCTGCAGGTGACCGCTCATCCCGAACCCGGCGGCATGGAGAGCCCGGCGTTCAGTCCTGACAGCGAGAAGGTCCTGTTCCGGACCTGGGAGCCGCTCGACCCCCGGGACCAGAACATCGTGGCCGACGTCTACCTCGTCGATCTCGACACCGGCGAGGTGGAGTTGGTCTCGGCCAACGACGCCCAGAGCGGCAGCGGCAACCACATCTCCGGGGCCTACGTCGATCGGTCGGTGTTCAGTCCCGACGGCAGCAGGATCGCTTCGAGAGCTCAGCGGCGACCTCACCCCAGGCAGACCTGCAGGAGTCTCGGAAACCGACGTCTTCGTCGCGCACTTCGTCGCCGCTTCGCAGACCGACCGTGCCATCGGTGACAACCCCGACGACGGGCCCGGCCAGAACGCTCGAGCCTTCGGCAAGCCCGCCGGACTCAGCCCCGGGACCATCAGCATCACCGCCGGAAGCTGTGGCCAGCTCTACGACGAGTACCGCGAAACCCTCCACTGCGACGTCGGAACGTTGCAACCCGGGGCCTCGGCCCAGCTCACCCTGGTGCTGGGTGTCGTCGCCGAGGCAGGAGCCACCCTGGACAGCGTGGCGTTGGTCGACCTGGCGCCGACCCTCGACCCCCACGGCGAGGACAACGTCGCCCTGACGGCAGTGACGGTCGGCTAGAGATCGTGACCACCAACGGCTTCGACGAGAAGGCCGCGACCTGGGACGACGACCCCGCCAAGGTCGAGCGTGCGCGGGCAGTCGCGCAGTCCGTTCGGGATGCCGTCCCCCTCGACGGCACCGAGCGCCTGCTCGAGTACGGCGCGGGCACAGGGCTCGTGACCGAGGCACTGCGCGACGCGGTCGGCCCCGTCACCATGGCCGACACCTCCACCGGGATGCTCGACGTCATGCGGGCCAAGGTCGAGGCGGGGACCATCCCCGACGCCCGGATCCGGAATCTCGACCTCGCCTCCGGGCCGGTCCCCGACGAGCGCTTCGACCTCATCGTCACGGTCATGACCCTCCACCACATCGACGACCTCGCACCCGTGCTCTCCGCCTTCGGCGAGCTGCTGGAGGAGGGCGGGCACCTCTGCGTCGTCGACCTCGACGAGGAGGACGGGTCGTTCCACACCGATGACTTCCACGGCCCCCACGGGTTCGCGCGGTCGAGCCTGCGCTCCCAGCTCGCGGACGCCGGCTTCGCCGACATCGCCTTCCGCGACTGCCACCGGATCGTCCGCGGCGGCGTGGAGTATCCACTGTTCCTCGCCACGTGCACCCGTGGCGGCGCCACCGGCCCCTGACGTCCAGGCCGGGTCAACGCTGGTCGGCCAACCAGGCGTCGACGCGGCGCTCGGCCTCGGCGGGGTCGACGTCCTCGACCCGGGTCATGACGGCCCAGCGGTGGCCGAAGGGGTCGAGGAAGGCCGCGTACCGGTCGCCCGTCACGAACGTGTCGGGCTCGCCGTAGCCGTGCGCGCCCAGCTCGACGGCCCGCGCGTACGCGGCGTCCACGTCGGGCAGGTAGACGACGGTGGAGTTGCTGACGTCGTCGTCGCCGGAACGGGCGACGAGGTGGTGGTCGGGTGCGGGGTCGCTGAGCTGCATCCGGCCGGTCGCCAGCTCGAGCTCGCAGTGCGCGACCGTCCCGTCGGGGCCGTCGTTGCGGGACACGACCCGGGCACCGAGCACGGCTGCGTAGAAGGCGATGGCCCGCTCGGCGCCGTCGACGCAGAAGTACGGGGTGAGGGTCGTGTAGCCGGGCGGGACGGGGCTGGCGGCCGGCGTCGGAGCGGTGTCGCGGTCGGTGTGGGTGGTCGCGTCCATGGGGTCGATGGTGCCTACGCTGACCGCTTGGCGTCTTGCAGAAACGCGACAAATCCGCGATCCCTGCCACCGGACCTGCCCCGCCCGCCGACGTCGTCGACGGCGGGTGTGCTGTGGCCCGACGTCGGCCGGCGGTACTTCACCCTCACCCGCCCCGCGGCGCATGCGGACCTGGCGCCCTGGGTCGAGCGGTACTGGACGGTGCGCTGGCAGCTGCCACCGGGCACGTCGTACACCTCGACGGTGCTGACCCACCCGAGCGTGCACCTGTCGGTGGAGTCCGGGGCGGGGCCACGACACGGCTTCGTCATGCCCGAGGCGCTGGTGCACGGCGTGGTCACCCGCACGTTCGCCGTCGAGCTGAGCGGTAGCGGGCGCGTGTTCGGGGTGAAGTTCCGGCCCGGCGGGTTCGGCGCGTTCACCGGTCGCGACGTCGCTACGCTCACCGATCGGATCGTCCGGCTGACCGACGTGTTCGGCGAGCCGGCCAGAGACCTGCTGCGCGACGTGTGCGCGAGCGACGACGACGCCGTGGCGACGCTCCGCATGGATGCGTTCCTGCGCGAGCGCAGGCCAGCCCCGGACGACCGGTACGACCAGCTCCTCGGCATCGTCGCCGGCGTGCTCGCGGACCGCGACCTCATCACGGTGCACACGGTCACCGAGCGCTTCGGGGTCTCGACCCGCACCCTCCAGCGGCTCTTCCGGCGCTATGTCGGGGTGGGCCCGAAGTGGGTGCTCCAGCGATTCCGGCTGCATGACGCCCAGTTGCTCCTGGAGTCCGGTGCGGCGCCCGACCTGGCGACGCTCGCCGCGAGCCTCGGTTGGTCCGACCAGGCGCACTTCAGCCGGGACTTCCAGACCACTGTGGGGATCCCACCGGGCAGGTACACGGCCGGTCCTCGGGCCACGCCCGACGGCTTGCCCCGCCCCGCGGCGTCGTAGCGCCGGGCTCTCGCCGGAGTCTCCCGGGTGTCATGCCTGGCGTCTTCGGCCCGGATCGTCACGCCGGGCCGCCCGCCTCGACCGACGGGCTGGGCGGTGCCGACAGCGTCACCACAGCCTCGCTGGTGTAGACGACGAAGGTCAGCGTCTCGTGGAAGTACAGCCGGATGGTGGCGCTGTCGTGCTCGAGGTAGCCGATCGCGACGTCCTGGCCGATGTGCAGTTCGTAGTCGCCGCCGCGTGTGGACAGCAGGAAGGCGCCGTCGATGGCGGGTGCCCAGATGATCTCCCCGTCCACGAGACGGGAGACGTGCTCGTGGATCGGGTAGCCCTGGTCGGAGGTCTCACTGACCGCGGTGTAGGCGTCGGCGCTGAGAACCAGTGTGTACGGACCGTTGACGCCGGCCAGTCGCAATGCGGTCACGGCTTGGCTGATGGCGTCGGGATAGCTGCGCACGTCCGTCGGGAGCGTGATCGCCGGGTTGGACGAGCTGGCGCGAATCCCGGTGATGCCGGCCGCGGCGTACCCCTCGAAGATCGCGCGGTCTTCGGCGAAGGCCATCCGGCGGGCGGCGTCCTTGACCGGCTGCCAGTCCGCGTCCTTGGCTCCGCGTTCGACGTCGTCGACCTGTTGCCGATCGACGGTGAAGGGAACGCGCAGTTCGACGATCGGCTGCGAGCGGCGTGTATGGGCGATGACGCCGTCCGATTGCGGATCGATGGCCTGCAGGTGCCCGGTGCCGACCGCCGACAGCTCAACCCCTCCCGGGTCCGCGACATCGACGATGCGACGGCCGGCCACGTGACTCCTGAACGTGCGCCCTGCTTCCTGCTCCAGGCCAATCCATGCGGCCGCGGAGATCGGCGCCAGTTCCCGATGCAGGTTGTTCATCGACACGTCGCTTCCTTTGAGGTCGCCGATCCCGAGGGATTCCCGGACCGGCCTTTCAGGTTCAGGTGGCGCGCCAGTCGCGGCGTCGGCGAGCACCTCGTCTCGGACCCGGGTCGCTGCGATGCTTGGCGGATCGGGCGGGTCGTCGAGGAAGTCGGCACTCGGGACGAAGAACAGCGTGCCGGTCACGGGGGTGGAGAAATCCAGGATCCGGTCGTGCCTCGCCGGCGGATCGCCGAGGAACATCCGCTCCAGCATCCGTTCGGTGACCGTCGGGGTGCGGGCGTAACCGATGAAGTACGTGCCGAAGTCACCGCGCCCCACTTCGCCGAAGGGCATGTTGTCCCGCAGGATCTTGCGCTCTGTCCCGTCGGGATCGACGATCGTGGTCAGCGCGACATGGGAGTCGGCCGGCTTGACGGCGTCGTCGAGCTCGATGTCGGACAGCTTCGTGCGGCCGACCACCATTTCCTGGGTCTCGACCGGCAGGGCGTTCCACGCCTGCAGATCGTGCAGGTACTTCTGCACGATCACATAGCTCCCGCCCGCGAATTGCGGGTCCTCGTCGCCGATCAGCACGGCGTCCCTGGCCACCGGGCCGACGGGGTTCTCCGTCCCGTCGACGAAGCCGAGCAGGTCCCGTACGTCGAAGTACTTGAACCCGTGCACCTCGTCGCGGACCGTCACCACGTCGCGCACCCGATCGATGATCTGCGACCCCAGCTCGAAGCACAGGTCGGGCCGCTGTCCCCGGATGTGGAACAGCAGGTCACCTGGTGTGGCCACAGCATGGTGGACCGGCCCGAGGAGCTCGCGGAACGGGTGCAGCTCGACGGGGCGCGGCCCGGCGAACAGCCGGTCCCAGGCCTGGGAACCGATCCCGGTGACGCAGCTCAGCCTGCCTTCCTGCGCCCGGAAGCCGACGGCCCGCTGCACGCCCGACAGCTCGGACAGCAAGGCCCGCACGCGGGACTCACCTCCTGGATCGATCGTCACCACGAGGAAGAGCGCCGCCCTTGTCAGCGGGCTCAGCACCGCCTGGGGGATCACCTCCCGCCCGGAATCTGTCATCGCCGTTCACTCCCCCGTGCGCTGTCACGGCCGCAGGACGGTCTCGATGACGCCGGCGGCGCGCCGGTCGAATGCACCGTACAACCCGGGCGCGTCAACGGGTTCTCAACAGCACCCAGCGTGCAGTCGCTCCGGCGCGACCTGCCTCACGCGTGCGCGTGGTTGTGGCCGGGGCCAGCATCGACGCTCGTCGACGCGATCGGCGACCACGACGGGGGCACCCGAGAGCCAGGGGCGGCCGCGAAGACCCAATAGCCTGCCCGGATGGGAGAGGTCAGCGGCGATGAGCGACGGCAAGTACGTCCTCGGCGATCGCTGCTGCTTCGACTGGCCTTGGGTGTTGCCGCCATCGGAGCGGTGGTGTTCTTCTCCTGGCGGGAGCGGCACGTGTTCACCGGTCTCACCTCGACCATGTCGCGCGTCACCTGGTACTGGGTGCCGCTCGCGTTCGTGGCGGAGATGGCCTCGATCCCTCCGCTCGCGGAGGCGCAGCGGATCTTGCTCCGGGCCGGCGGGGCGAACGTGAGCCGGCGCCGGATGAACCTGGTCACGCTGGCGAGCAACGCGGTCTCCATGTCGGTTCCTGCCGGCGTGGCCGTGGCAGAGGGTTACACCTACGCGCAGTACCGTCGGTTGGGGGCGAGCACGGCCGTGGCCGGTTGGGCCGAGCTCGCCTCCGGTGCCCTCTCCTTCGCCGCCCTCGCCGCGGTGGCGCTGACGGGAGCCGCGACCAGCGGCGGTCGGGCGGAAGGGATACTTCTGCCGATCCTGTCCGTGGTCGTCGCGGGGTCGTTCGCCGCCGCCGCGCTGTTTAGCCATCCGAAGGTCCTCATCGCGGCGATCGACTGGATCGACGGCCACCTCAGTCGGCACCTGGGAAGATTGCGGACGATGGCCGACCGCGTTCGCCGTATCTCTCACCAGCTCAGCCACGTGAACGCTCCGATCTCCACCTGGATGACGGCATTCTGGCTCTCCGCGGCGAACTGGCTGCTCGACGTGGCTTCGCTCGTCCTCGCCTTCCAGGCGGTCGGCGGTCCCGTCCCGTGGGGAGCGGTCCTCCTCGCGTTCGCCGGCTCGAAGGTGGTCTCGAGCATCGGGATCACGCCGGGCGGCGTGGGGATCGTCGAAGGAGGGCTCGTGGCCGTGCTCGTGGCGTACGGGACCTCTGGGTCGACCGCCGTCGCCGCGGTGGTCGTCTATCGGGCCCTGACCTTCATCGGGCTCGTCGGCCTGGGCTGGCTGGCCGCCGGGCGCTTGGCCATCGAAGCCCGGGGCCAGGCCCACCGGCCAACGGCGCCCACCCCGGCGTGAGCGGAGGCACTTGAGCGCCCGGCGTGCGATGAGAGATCTCTCATCTCCATCTCATCCTGGCGTAGTACGAGCACGTCAGAGTGGCGGGTGATGTCTCGGGTTCGTGCGTTGGTCGTCGCTGTGGCGGTTGGGCTCGTGGCGTTCGCCGCGGGGCGGTTGCTCGCGGGTGCTGCCGAGCCTGAGCTGCCCGAGCCGATCGTGGTGGAGGTACCCACCAGCGTGGCGCCGGACGGGTCGTCGACAACGACGACGTCGCAGCCGGTGCCGCCGACGTCCCCCGTCCCGTCGATCGTGCCTCCGCCCACGGTGGGCGCGACCAGTCCACCGCCAGTCTGACGACGATGACGACGGGGGCGGGGGTGACGATGATTGAGCGCAGGCGGTTCCGTCTGTCCGCCAGGCTGCGGATCCTGGGGTGGATCCTGGCGTTGACCACGCTGGCGGTCGTGGGTGCCCTCGTGCTGTCGCGGCGTCTGTTGCTCGAGCAGCTCGACGCCGAGGTGACCGATCACCTGGAGCAGGAGCTGGATGAGATCAGGGTTCTGGCGGGTGGGCGGGACCCGGAGACCGGTCAGCCGTTCGGGGCGGACGTGGCGGCCATCTTCGACACGTTCCTGGGGCGCAACGTGCCGGGCGAGGGTGAGGCGCTGTACACGTTCGTGGACGGGAGTTTCTACAAGGCCACCCAGGCGCCGGTGCCGCTGGATCGAGGAACCGGCGGCCGGTGGCCGGTGGGCCGAGTTGACGGGCCCGGGTCACGGTGAGCTGTCCAGCGATGCGGGGTCGGTGCGTTGGGTGGCCGTGCCGCTGCGCGACGCCGAGGGCGAGACGCTGGGGGTGTTCGTGGTGGCGAACTTCCTGCGCGGCGAGCGCGACGAGATCGCCGACGCCATCAACACGGGGTTCGTGGTGGCCGGAGCGATGCTGGTGGTGGCAGCCCTGGTGGGCTGGGCGGTGGCCGGGCGGATCCTGCGACCGATCCGTGAGGTGACCGAGACCGCCCGGGCGATCAGCGAGAGCGACCTGTCAGGGCGGATCGCCGTGGAGGGTGACGACGAGATCGCGGAGCTGGCCCGCACGTTCAACGCCATGGTCGACCGGCTCGAAACGGCGTTCGTCAGTCAACGGGCTTTCATCGACGACGCCGGCCACGAGCTGCGCACGCCCATCACGATCGTGCGTGGCCATCTCGAGCTGCTGGGCGATGACCCGGACGAGCGGCGCGAGGCGGTCGCGCTGGTCACCGACGAGCTCGACCGCATGAGCCGCATCGTCGATGACCTGTTGCTGCTGGCCAAGCTGGAGCACCCCGAGTACCTCCGTCCGGCGTCGTTCGAGGTCGAGCCCTTCACCGTGGAGCTGTTCGCCAAGGCCCAGACGTTGGGCGACCGGCGCTGGCGGCTCGCGGCGGCGTCCGAGGGCATGGTGGTGGCCGACGAGCAACGCCTGACCCAGGCAGTCATGAACCTGGCCCGCAACGCCGTCGAGCACACCGGCACCGAGGCCATGATCACGCTGGGGTCGGCGGTGGTCGATGGTGAGGTGCGGTTCTGGGTGGCCGACACCGGTCCGGGCATCGCCCCTGACGAGCACGCCGCGATCTTCGAACGTTTCGCCCGGGGCGGCGATCGTCGGCGTCGCTCCGACGGCGCCGGGTTGGGGCTGGCGATCGTGCGGGCGGTGGCTGACGCGCATGGCGGACGGGTCGAGCTCGACAGCCGAGCCCGGCGCGGGTGCCGCGTTCACCATCAGCATCCCGGCACAGCGGCCCGAGGGGGCGACATGGCCCGCATCCTGATCGCCGAGGACGAGACCCGGATCGCGAGCTTCCTGGAGAAGGGCCTGCGGGCCAACGGGTTCGCCACCACGGTGGTCGACGACGGTGTGGTGGCGGCTGCCATGGCCCGAGACTCGGACTTCGACCTGCTCATCCTGGACCTCGGCCTGCCGCGGCTGCACGGCCTGGATGTGCTCCGCGCTCTGCGTGGGCGGGGCGAGCGTCTGCCCGTGCTGATCCTCACGGCTCGCGACGCGTTGGACACGACGGTCGCAGGGTTCGAGCGTGGCGCCGACGACTATGTCACCAAGCCGTTCCGGTTCGAGGAGCTGCTGGCCCGCATCCGGGTGCGGCTGCGGGGCGAGGGAGCCGAGGAGACGACCCTGCTGCGCGGCGGGCCGATGACGCTCGATCTGCGGACGCGGCGGGCCTCGGTGGGGGACCGCACCGTCGAGCTGACGGCCCGCGAGTTCGCGCTGGCCGAGACGTTCCTGCGTCACCCCGACCAGGTGCTGTCGCGCGAGCAACTCCTGTCGCACGTCTGGGGCTACGACTTCGACCCCGAGTCGAACATCGTCGACGTCTACGTGCGCTACCTCCGCAAGAAGCTGGGCGACGGCGCCATCGAGACTGTGAGGGGGATGGGCTATCGCCTGGCGACTGGCCACGGGGGGAGCTGATGATCGCCTTCTCCTCCGTCTGCTCGAGCCGGGCTACTTCCACTGCGGTGTCACGGGATGAGGCGGAGGCCCAGGTCGGCGAGCCGGGCAGGTACGTGTTGGCGTGGGCATTGGAGGATGCTGGCCACGGCGGTCGCGTCGCTGCGGCGGATGGTGAGGATCCGGCCGTTGTAGTCGCCGCGCTCGACCTCGATGGCCCGGAGATACCGGCCGAGCAGCAGAGCCTCGGGCCCTCGGAGCTGGCGGAGGGCGACGAGATCGATCGTCATGGGAGGATCTATGTCCGATGGTGTGGCCCGCTCGTCGTGGGGGACCATCTCGGCGACCGGCACCTTGTAGAAGCGCGCGAGGCGTTGCAGCCGATGCACAGACATCGCCCTGTCGCCGCGCTCGTACGCGCCGATGACCGAGGCCTTGAACTCGTGGTTCGAGGCGATCTCCACGTCGCGCAGCGACAGGTGCAGCTGGCGACGGACCCCCCGCAGACGAGCCGCGCCGAATCTGGCGTACGCCTCCAGGTCGGATGGGTCATCGGCGGGCGTCATCGCCAGAACCTCCCTCGGCTCCGGCCGGGTGCACACCGGAGCGGTCGACGCGGCCTGACGGTGGTCTGGCAGGCTCACGCCATGGCCCTGGGCTCCGCGGCGTCGGGTGACGAGGAGCCCTCGGGGCAGCAGGTGCGGTCTCGGACCGAGCGGCGCGACGCGCTCGTGCGCAGCGCGCTGACCACGCTGGGCGAGCTGGGCGAGAGGGCGACCATGGAGGATCTGGCGGCGGGAATGGGGGTGAACAAGGCGGCGCTGTACCGCTACTTCGGCAACCGTGCCGGTTTGCACCGGGCGTTGATCGGTCGCTGGGTGTCGCGTGCCCTGTCCGACTTCCGGGCCCTCGTGTTCGCCGGCCCACCGGCCGCAGAGATGATCGAGCGCGGGTTTCTCGCCTACCTCGGCGTCCTCGAGCGGGAGCGGTCGACCTACCTGGGCCTGACCCAGCTCGGACACGTCGCCGGTCCCCGCGGCGAGGAGCACCTCGCCGCTTACATCGCCGCCGCAGGCGATGTCGTGACCGACGTCATGTACTCGCGCTTTCCTGGCGTCCCGGCCGGCGGTGAGCTCGGCCGCACCTGGGGACAGGCGCTCGCCGGCATGTCGCACCACGTCGCGGACCGTTGGGCGCGGGCACCCTGGGCGCCCAAGGAGGACGTGGCGCGCTCGTTGACCGGCTTGATCCTTCCCGCGCTCGAAGGCAGCCTCCACGATCGATCCACCCCTCCCTAGCAGCGCACCACGCCCCCAGAGCGACCAGCGACACCCGGTACGGCAACACGGGTTGCAGCGTGAGTGCAACGCTACGTTGCAGCTGAACCGACCGTAGCAGCCGCCGGCATCGTCAGGTCCGCACGGCGAACACGATCACGTTGTCGACGTAGTGCCCGCTCGACCGGTCGAACGCACCGCCGCAGGTCACCAGCCGAAGCTCCGCGCCGGCGGTCGGGGCGTAGACGCTCTCGGTCGGGAACGCGGCCTTGGTGTGTCGCTCGATGCGCTGCACGGTGAACTCGACCCGGGAGCCGTCGGTGCGGATCACGTCGACCAGGTCGCCCGGCTGCAGCTCGCCCAACCGGTAGAACACGGCCGGGCCGCGCGTGGAGTCGACGTGCCCGGCGATGACGGCCGGGCCCTGCTCGCCCGGCTCGGGCCCCCCGGTCCACCACCCCGTGTCGTCCACATCGTCGGGAACCTCGAGAGCGCCCGACCCATCCAGCCCCAGAGGGATGATCGGTGCGTCCACCCCGATTGCCTCCGCGTAGACGCGCATCGGGTCGGCCGCCTCGGCGTCGATGCTGGACAGCGTCGCCTGCGGGATGCCCGTGGGCGGTGGTGCCGTGGCCGGGCCGGGGGTCGCCGCCGCAACCGTCGGCGTGGTCGCCGGCTCGGTCGTGGTCGGGGCGAGGGCGTCACCCCGGGACCCGGCCGACTGATCCGGCCCGTCCCCAGAACCCCCGCAGGCGACAAGGACGAGCGCGGCGACGGCCGCCGCGAGTCGGAACGACCCGCGGCGGCCCACCGGGAAGCAATGGCCCAGCATGATCAGTCGCGCCGACCACCCAGACGGGCGAACGCCAACCGACCCGCGGCCACGCCGCCCACGGCCAGAGCGGCGAGCGGTGCCGCCCAACCGATGACCGACGTGCCCGTCGACCGGTCAACGCTGGCCCGCTCGGCCGTCCAGGACTCCGCCGTGCCGCCCTGGCCGGTGGCGACACCACCGGCGGGCACCTGGGCGCCGTCGGCGTCGTCGTCGTCGTCGTCGTCGCCCGTGGCGGTCGCCGTGCCGCCTTGGCCGGTGGCGACACCACCGGCGGGCACCTGGGCGCCGTCGTCGTCGTCGCCGTCGTCGTCGTCGTCGTCGTCGCCCGTGGCGGTCGCCGTGCCGCCTTGGCCGGTGGCGACACCACCGGCGGGCACCTGGGCGCCGTCGTCGCCGTCGTCGTCGTCGTCGCCCGTGGCGGTCGCCGTGCCGCCTTGGCCGGTGGCGACACCACCGGCGGGCACCTGGGCGCCGTCGTCGCCGTCGTCGCCGTCGTCGTCATCGTCGCCGCCGTCGTCGTCCTCCTGGGCAGAGGCCGGCGAGATCAGCCCGGCTGTCGTCGGCGACCACGCCGCCATCATGGTGACGCCGGTTCCGGCGAGTACCGCCATCGCCACGATCGCCACCATCCGTTGCAGCATTGCTCGCATCGTGCACATCCCTTCATGATCGAGTCGTTGCCCGGTCACGTTGGCGGCTCGAGGTGAGACGGCAGTGAGGCGACGATTAGTCCTTCCTCATCTGCCGACGGCTCATCACGAACTACATGTGTTCGGCGCTGGTTCGCCGGCGAAGCGCTCGGCGATCCATGCGGCCACGCCGGGCGCGGCGACGTGGCCGGGTGGAGGTGAGCGCCCGACAGCCGCGGAAGCACGGTGCCAGCGCGACTCGTCGCTCAGGTTGCGGGCGGCCCGCACGCTGTCGAGCGTGTTCATCGCTTCGGACTGTCCGACCAGGTACGGGTGGGGTCCGGGAGTCCCGAGGCCTTGGTAGTCGGTGGCAGCGACCACGTACCCGGCGGCGACGAGACTCGTCGAGCCCTTCGTACACCGGCAAGGCTTGGCGGCCCTGCAGCGATGGGCTGCAGTTGGTGGCCACGCCGACGGTGCCGTGCGTGAGCGTGATGACGTTGTGGCCCTCCGCTGGCGCGGCGCCATCGGGCACGACGACGATCCCGCTGACCGCAGTGGGCGCACCGTCGTAGCCGGTCGACGTGTAGAGCAGCCGGTATGTCGTCGCCCCGTCGTGGAAGCCGTCGATGACCTCGGTGCGGATGATCGTGCCGGGCGGCCCGTCGGGCAGCGGGGACGGCGCGGTATAGAACGAGCCGGGTGCACCGGGCGCAGAACGATGCACGGCGACGCTGATCGCCAGCCCACCGACCGCCAACACCAGCGCGGTGGACGCACCGGTCAGTCGCAGCCACCGAGGCCAACGGCTCTCCGGCGCCGCGGCATCGATCGCCACTGCCGAGCCAGGCGGTGCCTGGCGCAACTTGGCAGCCAGGGCGACCTGGCTGACGCCGAACAGGATCGTGCGGACGCCCACGAGGACGGCCAGCACCAGCACGGTCACCGCCGGCCACGTCAACGCCAGCACCCCGACGACCACGTTGGTGAGGCCGCTGATGCCGAGAACGAACAGCTCGTCGCCGTCGCCGACCAGTGCCGTCACCATCCTGATCGCGCCGCCCCGCACTAGCGCGATACCGACCGCGATGGCCAGAGCGAGGGTGGTGATCGCCGGCCACGATGCGGTGATGAGACCGACCACAATCCATCCCACGCCGATGATGCGTGACAGCCATGGCCGCGGTGAGGCCTCGACCGACGCGAGCCGGACGACCCACGCAGGATCAGAGCGGCGGCGACCAGCCACGCCAAGACAGCCCACCACGGCGCCCGTCGCGCGATGAACGTC
The DNA here is from genome assembly GCA_963735395.1 of uncultured Acidimicrobiales bacterium. Taxonomy (GTDB): domain Bacteria; phylum Actinomycetota; class Acidimicrobiia; order Acidimicrobiales; family VFJN01; genus ZC4RG19. Next base: position 64,596 of record CAVTKV010000013.1, read on the forward strand.
CTGACCGCCGAGACCAGTCGAGTCACGCCGCGGTCCCACCGCTCACGACCCGAACGTCAAACCACGGGCCGCCCCCTCACCCACGACGCCGGGGACGCCGTCGCCGGAACGGGGCTGCGCGCCTCGTGGCGGCGGCCCGGAAACCTCAATCGGTTCTTGTCGACGACGAAGCAGAACTTTCCCGCGTGATCGCCGTAGTGGAAGGCGAGAGTGAGGACGCACGCCGCCATGTAGGCGGCGCTCAGGGCGCACCACGCGAGGCCGTTCGCGGCGAAGAGCACCATCCAGGCGACCTGGTGGGCGACGAACCCTGCCTCGGTCAGCACGTACGGCCAGTGCACCTTCACGCTGTCCGTCTTGGTGGCGGTCGGCGCGCCGGCCGGCAGCTCGATCGCGGCGTTCGGCCGACCGGGTGCTCCCGCCGGTTCGACGCCCTCGCCCGGTTCGCCCACCGTGGGCCTCGTGGTCACCGTCGCGGCCTTGGGGGTGCGCTCGAACTCGCTGTGCAGCGGACCGAAGAGGCCTTCGGAAAAGGCGCTGAACTGATGCGGGAGCATCCCGGTGTTGATGATGAGGTACGGGACGACGCGCCCGAAGTGCCCCAGCACGCCTCGCGGCGTGATCCTGCCGGGGTAGGTGTGCTTCGTCTCGATCGACGCCACGGTCGCGGCCACGGCGATCCAGAGCGCGCTGGGCAGCACGTACAGCAAGACCCCGACCGCGGCACCGAAGGACCCGAACCAGTGATCGGTGTAGATCATGAACGGCAACATCGTGATCCAGACGGCCCAGGCGGGCCATTGCCACGCGATGCACATGTGGTAGAGCAGATGGAGCCGCCTGAGCCCTGAGCACCGATACCGGAACAGCAGCGTCGACAGGTGCAGCTTCTGGAGCTGCACCCAGCCCTGCGTCCAGCGCTTCTGTTGCGCCTTGTACGCGGTGTAGGTCGCCGGCAGCTCGGCGGGAGCGACGATCTCCTTCACGAACTTCGTGCGGTACCCGGCGAACAGATGCCGGAAGCTCAGCTCGCAGTCTTCGACCAGGCTCGCGGCGTGCCAGCCCCCGGCGGCCTCGATGGCCGAGGCCCGCCAGACACCGGCCGTGCCGGTGAAGTTGACGAACTGCCACATCGCCGAGCGCCATGACATCTGCAGCGTGTGGTGGTCATCGACCCACAGCGACTGTGCGAGGGTCAGCGCCGACTCGTCGTGGTTGAGGTGCCCCCACTGCGCCTGCACGAGCGCGAGACCGGTGTCGGGCTGGCCATTCGGGAGGAAGAAGTGCGGGATGGCGTTCAACAGGAAGTCCTGCGGCGGCAGGAAGTCCGAGTCGAAGATCACGAGGAACTCGGCGTCGGTCTCCCGGCGACCCTCCTCGAGGGCGCCGGCCTTGAAGCCGCGGCGATCGACGCGGTGCCGCACGTAGCAGTGCACACCGGTCGACGCACGGATGTTGGCGCACACCTCCTCGACGAGCGCCCGCGTGTCATCGTCGGTGGAGTCGTCGAGGACCTGCACGCTGAACCGGTCTGCCGGCCAGGTCATCGCGGCAGCGGCCTCGATGACGCGCTGCGCTACCGCGTGCTCGTTGAACATGGGGAGCTGCACGCAGACGGTGGGAGTCACCGCCGGCAGTCGCCCAGGTTGCTCGGGCACTCGCCCCCGCCAGAAGAAGCCCAGGCGTTCGACCAGTCCGCCCGCGAGGAAGAACGCGATCACGAAGTACGGCAGGTGAAGGGTGGCCGTGAGCACCCACCAGCCTGCACTGTGCACCGCGAACCACCCGCTCCCGGCGTCCCGTGTCGCGGCGTACGCGAACAGCCAGACGGCCACGCCGAACGCGCCGAGTTGTGGCATCCACCAGCGGAAGCGCACGGGACCCTCCCGCGCCACCGGCGACGAGGTCGCCGATGAGAGTGGATCGAGACCCGGGGACGAGGCCACTTGCGCGCTGTCGTCCGTCGCGATGTCAGCGAGCCCACTGCCGGCGATGCGCTCGGACCTGGTGGCCGGCCGAGGCGGGGTCCCCGCCGGGGATCGATCGCGCCGATCGCGACGCCGCTCGCGAGTGCCGGGAGCGAGGCCGAGTCCGCGGCGCCGCGCGGTGGGGCTGGGCTGGGAGGTCAACTCGGACTCATCTCTCGTGGGGGATCCGTTGACCTCCGCACCATGGGGGCAGCGGATGAGATGAGCGTGAGGTCATTCTGAGAATCACCTCATCTGCCCGCGCGGCAGGGTTCAGGAACCGAATGTCGGGGAGCTCCCCGACGCCGCTGCCCGAGGCGCGGGCTTAGGGTCGGAACCTGTGGAACACCAACCCCGCCGCGACGGGGACCGTGTGCTGAGCGTCCGGCTGGACATCCTGCTCGACCGCGAGCCGGTACGCGGACGGCTGCGCACCGAGTGGGGCGGGGAGGAGGGGTTCGTGGGCTGGCTCGGCTTCGTCGACGCTCTCAGGAGAGCGCATGAGGCCCAACAGATGTCGGCGGGACCGGCCGCCACCGGACAACCGCCCGGTGAGGCACCGACGACCGATGGTCGACAGGAGCCGGAGCAGCCACCGTGACCGGGACCAGGCCCCGGTTGGTGGGCTGGGTCCCACCCGTGTTCCGCATCGGTCGGCCGGTCGGCCCGTGGGATACGGTGAGCCGGATCTCGAGGCTGTGATGGGCTGTGGCACCTGCTCTGGTAGTCGAGAATGTGGCGACACTTCTGGACCGGGAGCGCGAGCTCGCCGAGTTGGGCCGCGCTCTGTCCCAGGCTCAGGAGGGCCGGGGCCGCGTGGTCCTCGTCGAAGCCGCGGCCGGTCTCGGCAAGACGAGCCTGCTCAGGGCCGCCTCCCAAGCCGCCGCTGACGCGGGTTTCACGTGTCTGCGCGCCCGCGCAACGGAGCTCGAACGGGACTTCGCGTACGGCTGTGTGCGGCAGCTGCTCGAGCCCGCCGTGGAGAAGGTGACCGGTCCGGAGCGTGAGCACCTGTTCGAGTGGGCCGCGGCTCAGTCGACGCCGCTGTTCGCTCCGACCGGAGCCGCGCTCGCCTCACTGCCGGTCGACAGCTCCTTCGCGGTGCTGCACGGCCTCTACTGGCTGCTCAACAACCTCGCGGACGAGGGCCCGGTGGTGCTCGCGGTCGACGACATCCACTGGTCCGACCCGGAGTCGTTGCGCTTCCTCAACTACCTGGGCCCCCGCCTGGACGGCCTCCCCGTTGCCGTGCTGGTCTCCACCCGCCGGGGTGATGACGAGGTGGAGGACCTGGCACGGTTGGCCGCGGACCCGGACACGACGGTGTTGCGCCCCGGGCCGTTGGGCGTCGGCGCGACGGCGATGCTGTGTGAGCAACGGCTCGGCGCGAAGGTCGCCGACGAGTTCGCGGCGGCGTGCCGTGAATCCACGGGCGGGAATCCGTTCTTCCTCGAGGCGCTCCTGCGCGAGGCCAAGGAGCAGCGGATCCGGTCGGACGCCCGAGGGGCCCTGCACGTGCCGCGCATCGGCCCCGCCACGGTTGCCCAGGCGGTGCTTTTGCGCCTGTCGGGGGCTCCCGCGGCCGCGGGCGCGGTGGTGCGCGCGGCCGCGGTGCTGGGCGATGGTGCCAGCGTCGCCGAGGCAGCCGGGCTGGCCGGGGTCACCGACGACGAGGCGGCCCGGGCCGCTGACCGTCTGACCGCGCTCGCCATACTCGGGCCCGGTCACGGCCTCGAGTTCGCCCACCCGATCGTGCGCGAGGCGGTCTACGCCGACATCGCACCCCGCGAGCGTGCCGAGGCGCATGCGCGTGCGGTCGAGGTCCTCGTGGCGAGAGGTGCGTCGGAGGAACGGGTCGCGGCCCAGATCGTCCAGGCCGAGCCGGCGGGCGATCCCGAGCGGGTCGAGCTCCTGCGCCGCACGGCGGCGGAGGCGCTGGTGAGGGGCGCGCCGGGCGCGGCGGTCGCCTGGCTCCGGCGTGCGCTGGCCGAGCCGCCCCCGGCCGCCTCCAGGCCGGAGGTGCTCGTCGAGCTCGGCTCTGCTGAGCTGCGCCTCTGGGCGCCAGGGGCCATCGACCACCTCGCAGAGGCGGTCGATGTGATCGAGGAGCCGGGCCTGCTCACGACGGCCGTCCGCCGGCTCGCGACCGCGCTCACGTGGTCGGGGGAGTCCGACCGTGCCGTCGAGGCACTCGAGTCGGCCATCCCGACCGTCGAGGCGTCCGATCGGGAGTTGGCGCTGTGTCTGACGGCGGATCTCGCGGCGCACGCCCAGGAGGCCAGCCTCGAGGCTCGTGCACCTGCGGCGAGGCGGCTGGAGCGCCACCGCGACCTCATCGGGGCGAGCCCCGGTGAACGCCTGGCCAAAGCGAGCTTGGCCTTCGAGCGCGCCAGGGCCAGCCAGTCGGAGAGCGACGCGGCGGCCTACATGGAAGCCGCGCTGGCGGGCGGGCGGTTGCTCGGCGAGCAGGAGGTGGACGTCGCCCCTCCGATCTATGTCCTTGTGGTGGGCTTGCTCGCCACGGACGCGCTCGATGTCGCCGATGCGTGCCTGGACCAGATGCTGGCCGATGCCCGCGCCCGGGTCTCGGTCCCGGCAGTGGCGTTCGTGCTCGCCCACCAGGGTGTGGCCTGCATGCGGCGGGGCGTCGTGGCCCGAGCCGAGGCCGATGCACGGACTGCGCTCGACCTGCTCACCACGCACGACATCCCGCTGGGGGCCACGCTGGCTCTCGGGGTTCTGATCGAGGCACTGGTCGAGGGCGGCGAGGTCGACGCCGCCGGACAGGCCCTCACTAACTTTGGCCCGGGCGATGAGATTCCGCCGGGGCTGCCCAGCAATCCCCTGCTGGAGGCTCGGAGCCTGTTGCGTCTCGCTCAGGGACGGACGCGTGAGGGGCTGGATGACCTGGTCGAGTTCGGCCGCCGGGACGAGCTGTGGGGAGGCGCGAACCCGCTTGCCTCTCGCTGGCGCTCGCGCGCCGCGCTCGCGCTGGACGCACTCGGGGAACGTGAGCGTGCGCGCCACATGGCCGCCGAGGATGTCGAGCGGGCGCGGCGCTGGGGGGCGCCGAGCGGACTTGGCGTTGCGCTGCGCGCGACCGCCCTGGTCGACGGCGGCCCGGCGATCGTGGATCGCCTCCGAGAGGCCGTGGACGTCCTCGCGGCCTCACCTGCCCGGCTCGAGCACGCCCGTGCGCTCACCGACCTCGGTGCCGCCCTGCGGCGCGCCAACCGCCGTGCGGACGCGCGCGGCGTGCTCCAGACCGGGCTCGACCTCGCTCGGAACTGCGGCGCACGCTCGCTTGCCGCGCGCGCCCGCACAGAGCTGAGCGCCGCCGGCGGCCGGTCGAGCGAACCGACGGGCACCGGCGTACAGCAGCTGACCGCCTCCGAGCGCCGTGTCGCCGAGCTCGCCGCCGAAGGACACAGCAACCCCGAGATCGCCCAGGCGCTGTTCGTGACCCGCAAGACCGTCGAGACCCATCTCGGGCACGTCTACCGCAAGCTGGACATCTCCCGCCGTGGGCAGCTGCACCGTGCCCTCGCCGACCGGCGATCGTGAGCGCCACGCCTTGGCAACCGCCGGCGGCCTCATGCGATGCGCACCACGGCCACGCCCTGGAGATGCGCCGGAAGGGGGATCTCGGGCAACTGGTCCTCGGGCCGGGGCACCTTGGGCGGACGGCCCCGCGGCCGTCGGGTGGCCAGGATCGTCCCGTTGAGGAACAGCTGACCGCCCCACACTCCCCACGGCTCACGCCGCTCGAGGGCGCCCTCGAGGCACGGGATGAGCGCAGGGCAGGTCGCGCACAGTCGCTTCGCCCGGGCGATGTCCGGCAGCCTCTGGCTGAAGAACACGTGGGCGAGCCGGCCACTCCCGTCGTTGCAGCGCGCGTGCGCCCACCGGGCGGCCTCGTTCCTGGGTGTCTCATGGTCAGCCTTGTCGGCACGGACCTCGTCGAGTCGGACGAGGTGGTCGACGTCGCCGTCGGAGGGGTCGGCGTTGACGCCGCTGTGGGTCGGTGCCGTCGCGGTGTCGCTCGTCGTCATCGATCGGCTCCTCATTGGTCTCGAGGTCGACGTCCCGATGGCCGTATGACTCGCCACGTGCGTGGAAGTCATCGGTCGGCATCAACGCTCGATCGGCTGGGGACGACGGTCGCACGCGACCGGAGCCTCGGCGTCAGGGCCCTCCCTGATCTCGGTCCCCGAATCTCGTCGTCGAAACCGTGCTCGGAGGCCCACCGATGCGGCCTGCACCCACGGAGTTCAGGGATCGAGTTCAGCGACGTCCTGGGCAGCAACGCCCCTCTGACCGACGGCGTCGAGCGCGCTCTGGGCCGGGCGCCCCGGGACTTCGCCGACTATGCACGGGCGGCCGCCGCCACGGGCGCCTGGAACGGATCCGAGGCGACCACCTGAGGGTCTTGGTACGTTACCGCTGGTGGCCGGGCTGGTCGTGAGGTGTTCCATCGTCCTCGCCGAGGGGTGGAGCGATACCAACCGTGCAGATCTCCCCGCGCTCGAGGACGCCCCGGAGGCGCGCAGCCTCATCAGCATCAGCGAGGACTCGTGGCCGGTGGCGCCGGACACGCGGACCCTGCGGACCATCATCTCGATCGAGGCCACCAGCGCCGCCAGCATCCGCTGGTATGCACAGCACGTCCTCGGCCTGGACGAGGAGCATCCGTCCTGGATCGAGATGGAGCGCCAACTCCCATCCGCGTGATCGGCCTCCGTCGTGCGCGATCGCGACGGGAGTCGTACGGCATCACGGCCCGCCGCAGGCGTCGAAATCGGGGTCCGATTCAGGGATCTCCTCGATGCCGTTGCGGCCGGCGATCAGCGATCCTCGAGGAGAGACGAATGGAAAGGGGCGCATGATGAGCACCCACATCTATGGGCTGACCGTTGGTGCGCTGGCCGACGCCTCACGCGCCGCTCGCACGGTCGATCATGCCGTCACCCTCGTGGACGACGCGTCGCACGTGATCGTCATCGTCGACCAGCGAGGCCGAGTCACGATGCGACAGGAGGAGCGGTACTCGCTGAGCTGACCCGGCGTCAACGCGTCTCCACACCCAGAGCCGTGGGTAGCGTGTGCCCGGAGGTGGTGGCATGACCGACGACCCTGACCTGCTGGTACTGCGGGTCGTCCCGCCCCCGCCGCCGCCAGGGTCCGGGCGCCGGCGGCGCCTCCGCCGGGGCGTGGTGCTCGCGGCCGTTGTGGTCGCCCTCGCCGAGGTCACGGTGGTCGTGGTCGGCGACGGCGACCCCGACCGCACCGACATCACAGGGCGTACCCCTCCTGGCCAAACCGAACGCGTGGCCTCGGTCGCTCCTTCGCCCGCGCCTGGGGGACGCGGCGCCCAGCCCGTCGCCGGGCCCAGCCCCGCCCAGCCCGCGGCGGGCGTGGTCCTGGAAGACTTGGCGCTGCGGCCCGACGGCGGAGTCGGGCCGTTTCCCAACGGCACCCCCCGCGACGACGTGCTCACTGTGGCGATCGGACTACTCGGCGCCCCGGACCGGGTGTCCGAGCCGGTGGCGACGACCGGCGCCTGCCCGGCCGACCCGACGTGGACCACGACCCAGGACGCGTCGTGGAACGACGTTGTGCTCACCTTCGCCGGACTCGATGCCGACGAGCTCCAACTCGTCGGTTGGCAGGCGGTGGCCCGCCCGGGAGCGCCCCGCCGATTCCGCCTCGCCGACGGGCCGGTCCTCGACGACCCGCTGACGGCCTGGCGGGCGGCGTACGGCGGGGCGGTCGAGGTCCACGAGCGGCGGGCCGGCGACGGCGGCCAGTCCAACATCACCGTCCACCTGCCCGACGGGGACGTCACGATCGTCGGACGGGCCGCGGCGTCCGCCCAGGCGGTGGTCGCCCGCGGGGGCGCGCCCTGCTCCGGGCCGGTGACCGCCGGTTGACGGCGCACGCGAGGTCAACCGGGGTGGCCTCGTCTCTCCCTTCAGCGACCGACCGGGCGGTCGAGTAGGCCGGGTAGCAGGGTGGCGACGAGGCCGTCGGCGTGTGCCTCGACCCAGTTGGGGTCGGTGGGTTCGGCGCCGGTGAGGAGGCGGGCCTCGGGCGCGTTGACGAACGGCAGCGAGGCGGCCCCGACGATCACGTAGTGGACCATGGCGGGATCGATGGGCGCAGCGATGCCGGCGTCGCGCAGCCGCTGCCACACGGCCCGTATCGCGTCGTACAGCGGGCGGATGTGGCGCTCGACCATCCAGCGGAGGCGGTCGCTCTCCTCGGTGGCCTCGTGCACCATGATCTGGTTGAGCTCTGGGTGGGCGGCGGCGAAGCGGACGAACCGTCGGATCGCTTCGGCGAACGCCGCGGCCAGCTGGGCGGGATCGTCGGTGCCCGCTGGCAGTGGCAGGTCGGCCAGCTCCTCGCCGAGTCGGGCGAAGAGGTGGTCGACCGCCGCGGCCCACAGCGCGTCCTTCGAGGCGAAGTGGTAGTTGATCTGGGGCTGGTGGGCGTCGACCCGCTGGGCGATCGACCGTGTCGACGCGCCGTCGAACCCCTTGGCGCCGAACTCCACCAGCGCCGACTCGAGGAGTCGCTGGCGGATGTCCTCTCTGGTCCGGCGCATGGACACCATGTTATCGTTCGATAATATGTTGATCCTGCCACTGGCGACGGAGCCGTTCTTCCCGGCCACTGACCGCGACATGCTCCCGTCCGAGCGGCGGTCGTTCGTCCGCACCCACCGCACCTGTGTCTTCGGGACCGCTCGCCGGGCCGACGGCCCGGCGATGTCGGTCGTGTACTACGTGCCAACCGACGGCGACGAGCTGCTGGTGTCGACCATGCGCGACCGGGGCAAGGCCAAGGTCGTCGCCCGGGAGGGCAAGGCCAGCCTGTGCGTGCTCGACGAGCGTTGGCCGTTCAGCTACCTGCAGGTCTATTGCGACGCCTCGGTCGACGAGGATCCCGACCTCGTGGTCGACGTGATGATGGCGGTGGCGGCCCGCATGTCGGGCGAGCCGCTGGGCGAGGAGGCCCGGCCGTTCGTGGCCGCCATGGCCGCGGAGGAGCGCCGGGTCGTCCTGCGCTGTCGGCCGTATGCCACCTTCGCCCAGCCGCCCCGGCACCTCCATGCCAACGACCAGGCCGAGCCGATCACCCACTGGGTGTCGGCCTCGCTGCCCTGGGACGCCCCCGACCCCATCGAGGCGCCGAGATGAGGCTCGCCAACCTTGGTGGGCGGGCGACGCTGGTGGTGCCCGGGAGCGAAGATCGGGGCGCCGACATCGCCAAGGCGTCCGGCGGCCAGTTCCGCCCCGAGATGCAAGCTCTCTACGAGGAGTGGGACGCCTTGCGGGCCTTCGTCGCCGAGGGCCCGTCCGCCGACGCCAGCTTCTTGGGCTTCGACACAGCGGGCCCCGACACCTGGACCACCACGGTGGCCCGGCTGGAGGACGCCGGCTATCCGGTGGGGCATGCCACCCCCGAGCAGGCCGACGTGCGGCGTGTCGATCAGCTGGCCTACGTCGAGGCGCCCTGGGGGGTCCGGGTCGAGGTGACCCACGGCCTCGCCGACGCCGAGGAGCCCTTCGCCTCGCCACTGGTGGCCGGCGGCTTCGTGACCAAGGGCGTGGGGTTCGGCCACGTCGTGTTCGCCACCACCGCGTTCGACGCGTCGCACCGCTTCGTGACCGAAGGGTTGGGACTGCGCCAGACCGACTGGGTCGAGACCGAGATCGCCGCCGGCGTCGAGCTGGAGATCCGCTTCTACCACGGCAACCCGCGGCACCACTCGCTGGCGCTGGCCCGGGCACCGTTCGACCTACCGAAGCGCCTGCACCACCTGATGGTCGAGGTCACCGACCGCGACGACGTCGGCCACGCGTTCGACCGGGCCTGGAACGCCCGGTGCGTCATCGCCAACGGCCTCGGCCACCACCCCAACGACGGCATGTTCAGCTTCTACGTCGAGTCCCCGGCCGGCTTCCAGGTCGAGGTCGGCCACGGCGCCCGCCTCGTGACCGAGGACTGGGACGAGAACCACCGCTACGACCGCATCAGCACCTGGGGCCACCAACCGCTCCAACCGCCCATCATCTGAAGGTCTACCGAACCGCGCTCAGGCCCGGACGTCCGTCGTCACCAGTTCAGCGCGGTGGTGCTCCATCGCAGGTTCGATGTCGACGAAGAAGACGTTGGCCGTGCAGGCACCGAGGTGGTGGCGCCCGCAGGCGACCTCTCGGGAACCGCCTGCGATCGTGCCCCGTGCCTCGACCCCGCCGTCGCTGGTGAGCGTGAACACCGGCCCCCCGCTGTCGCCCTGGCCGGCGGCAACCTCGGTGCCGGGATCGACAAGGGGGGGATCGGGCATGATCGTGACCCACGATTCAGGGGCCGCGACGTCGAACGCGAATCGGGCCAGGTTTCCCGCGTGCTGTCGCGACGTGGCCTCGACGACACTGGAGTAGGTGGTCGAGCCCGCCGGCCGGTAGAAGGTGTCGACGTTCACGACCACGAGGTCGCAGCGTGCCCCCGTTGCGGCGCCGGATGTGCAGACCTCGTCGCCCTTCACGTTGCGCCCCGACTGACGCACCGGTCGCGTGAACTCGGCGGTTCCACCCACGCCCCCGGTATAGATGCGGGCCCCGACCTCCTCGACGGGGATGAGCCGGGAGTCGAGCCGCACATCGCCGGCACCGCCTTCGGGGCCGACCACCCGGGTCCGGTCACCGTTGCGGAACTGGCCCCGACCGTCGCCCCGGCAATGGGCGGCCGTCAGCAGGCCGAACGACGTGGACGACCGGGGTTCGACACCGCGGACGCCGAAGCCACTGGAGCAATGCCCTTCGCCGACGATGCGGGCGCCGCCGAGCCACGGCGGCGAGTCGGCCACTCGGTTGAACTGCCTCGGCGGCGCATCGACCACCAGATGGACGGGCACGCCCAGGGCAGCTTCGAGCGTGCGGTGGGCCCGGTCGGACCAGCGGGCGGCGCCGTCGGCATCGAGCCCGGCAGGGCGGGCGATGCCCACATCGATGCCGCTGCCCTCGGGCAAGACCGCCACGCGGTAGATGCGGTCAGCGAGGGGTTCCGCCACCAGCGGTATCTGCGTCCGATCGGCGGTCACCAGCGCGTCGGCCCGATCCAGCAGGTAGCGACGTGTGAAGGCTGCCGACCGTGCGGCAACCTGGATGCCGGTCGCGGCATTGGCTCGCTCGATCGCGTCCGCCACCGCCGCAGGCGGCACGCCCTTCCAGTAGAGATCGACCTCGCCGTGGTCGGGTGAGACGACCACGCCGGCGAAGCCCTCGTCCGCGCCCGTGTGGGGCGCGGACTCGACCGCATCGAGCACGAGGTCGGCGGCAGCGTCGATACGCGACTGGGCACCGATCGCCGCGACGCTGGGCGCTCCAGGCTCGCTGACGCCCGTGATCGGGAACGTGATGTCCCGGCGGCCATCCGCGCCCCACGCGGTCACCGCCACCGTCCGAGCTGCGTCGGGATCACAGCTCCACGCCACGGTGGCCATCCCCCAAAGATCGGCGGACAGCACGATCGGTCGGTCCAGGTCCGGTGAGGTCAGGCGGATCGTTTCAAGGGGCTCGGCGCCGCGCAGCGTCCCGGCGGTTCGTTCGGATGCGTCGCACAGCAACGGATCGTCGCTGGGCAGGAACTGGAGCTGCCGGGCGGGCGTCACCGGAGCCGGAACCGTCGGCGGGGTGGGCGTCGATCGCGGCGGTATGCGTCGGGCCGGAGGGTTGGACGTGGGGTCGGGGAGAGGACCGGGCGGCGGTGGCGGCCCCGTCCCGGACGACGGCGACCCAGCCGACCGAACGGGCCCGGGGGACGTCCGGGCGGCGGTGCCCGCGGGCGTCGCCGGTTCCCTGGGCGCACGCCGACCGCGCCCGGCCGCGTCCGGCGCGGGAGTGGTCCGGGGCCCAGCCGGGGCGGCGGATGGCGTGTCCATCGCGCGCTCGTCCTGATCAGCGGGCGCGCCTGACCCGCCCGGGACGCTGGAGGGCGGATCGTCCTGCGAGCGGTCGGGCACTGGCACCACGAGGCTCAGGAGCGTCGCGCCCAACGCGACGAGCAAGACCAGCATGCCCCCGACGGTGACGCTGAATCTCCTCAGCACGGTGTTCTCCTCGCGTGTCCCGAGCGGTCGCCCATGCCTGATTCGTGCCGCCGGGCCCGCCCGGATGACGTCGAGCATCGGCGCGTGGGCGGCTGGGCGAGCGCGCCGATGTGGCAGGCGGGTCAGCGTCTCCGTGCCCGAGAGGGCTGCAGCGCGGCGAGCAGGCTCGGATAGTCCGGGGCACCGTCGTGACGCACGCCGTTGACGACGAAGGTGGGCGTGCCGTTGACCCCGCTGCGCACTCCGCTCAGGAAGTCCTGACGCACCCGGCCGGCGTGAATGTCGAAGCTGCGCGCGGCCGAGGCCGAGCTCGACCTCCGTCTTGGACGTGTCCTACCAGCGCTTCAGCCGTTCCGAGCTCACGGCCGACGAGATGGCCAAGGAGCGCGACGGACTGATCCGGGCGTTCAACCGCCGCGTCATGGCCGAGAACATCCGCTACCGCAGCATGCTGCGTCGACGGCGCCCGGGCTGAGCGACGTCCCGCCCTTCGCATTTCCGCTGTCCGTCATCCCGATCGCCAGTCACAGATTCAGAGTGCGCGATCACGTGGCGGGGTGGGGCCTCATACCTCGCTCGTGGCTTGTCGGCGCCGGAAGGCGGCGGCCTTGACCCTGTTCTGGCAGGTGGTCGAGCAGAAGCGCCGGCTCTCGTTCGTGGATCCGTCGAGGAACACGCGATCGCAGTCGTCGCTCGCGGAGGCGCCGAGACGGCTGACGGCGCCGGCCCCGATCATGCGGGCCATCCCCTCCGCGCAGATGGCGGTCACCATCGGCACCAGGGTTGCGTCGACGGGGTGATGGTGCAGACGCCATTGCCCGTCATCTTTGGCCAGGTGGGGGTGGGCGGGGTGCACTGCGAGCAGGTCGTTGAGTCGGCGTGCCGAGACGTCGAGGTCGCCGCGATCGAGGCCGCCAACCTCCGCGCCGCCTTCGCCATGGGACACGAGCTGGAGCCCTACGGCGCCACCGCCGTGGCGCTCACACCCGGCTGGCTGCGCTCCGAGGCCATGCTCGAGGCCTTCGGCGTCACCGAAGCCAACTGGCGCGACGCCACCGAGAGGATCCCCCACTTCGCCATCGCCGAGAGCCCCGCCTTCGTCGGCCGCGCCGTCGCCGCTCTCGCCAGCGACCCCGATGTGACCCGCTGGAACGGCCAGTCCTCTCGAGCGGGCAACTCGCCAAGGTCTACGGCTTCACCGACCTCGACGGCAGCCAGCCCGACGCCTGGCGCTACGTCCCCGAGGTCCAAGACGCCGGCAAACCCGCCGACACCACCGGCTACCGATGAAGCTCGCCGGCGCGGGCTACCTGATCTGGCTCGGCGGGGAGACGCCATCGGCGGCGTGAGCGGTGCGGCCCGAGGTCGTACGGCGCCATATGCGCCGGCCGGTGACGACCTCGGGCACGATGCGGATCCAGTGCGCCTTGTCCCCGAGCGCCCAGTAGCGCAGGGGCAGATCTGCCGCCCGGCGCAGGTCGTCGGGGTTGCTGAGCTCAACCGCGCGCCCCTTGACGAGCACGCTCCAGCCGGTGGCGTCCTCGGGGTCGATGCCGTCGATCTGGTAGCACACGGCGGGGCTGCGGCAGAGCCCGCGCAGCTTGCTACCGGGATCGGTGCGGAACACGATCGTCTTGCGATCGACCACGTGGTTGACGGGGTAGATCTCGGGGGCACTGTCGTTGAGGACGCCGATGCGCCCGACCGGCGTCGTCGCGAGCAGCGCCCAGCACTCGGTGGGGCTGATGTGCTCCAACCAGGTTCGTCCATCGATCACACTCATGGCGTGTCCTCCTGGGCGATGTCGTCGACCTGATCGTGGGCGTCCTGCTGGCGATCCGGCAGGGGCGAACGTCCCGGGACGTGGACGGCGACCTCGACTGGCCCGTAGGTGCGTCCCGCTCGCCGCACGGCGTCGAGCACCCGCACCGCCAGCGCCTGCTTCACGGCCGGGGCGACGGCGACGGGCAGGTCGAAATGCACGCGCAGCCGCGTCGTCTCCGGCTCGATGCGACAGAGCGCCTGGGTGGCGGGGATGCGGGCACCCACGAGGATCGGGTCGGCCAGGCGGAGGATCTCGCGGCGCAGGACGCCGAGCGCCGCATCGGTGGCGGCTTCGCAGGCGGCCACGACGTCGCCGTCGACGCGGGCCGCCAGCCACGGCTCGTAGGGGTCGAGGGCGGCCGGACCGTCCTCGACGACGGGTACGTTGGCGCGAATGGCGCAGGTCGCACCCTGCTCGAGCGCCGTCGGTCGGGGGGCGACACGGAGGCGAACGAGCAGGGCGACATCAATGTGGCGCCCCAGGGGGCACCCAGCGGGATCGATCACGCCCTGGCAGGGGAAGCCGTGGCTGTCGTCGTCGTGGCAGCGGTGAACGTGATGGCCCGCCGCCTCCAGGGCAGCCACGGCCGAGGCCGCCGCGTCACGGTGACTCCCGATGATCATCACGTCGAGCGGTCTCGTCATGTCCCGATCATCGGGTGCGATCGGGCGGCCGGGGCAGGGGCGACGGTCGCTGGATACAGGGCCGAAGGTCACAGCCCGGTCTCGCCTCACTCGGGCTGGTTCAGACCGCGACCCAGCGTGTCGCGCAGTGCCTCGAGGCCTGTGTACCGGGGGCTCCAGCCCAGCTCCCGCTTCGCCTTGGTGGTATCCATGATGGCGGGGTGGCTGAGCGCTTCTGCCCACGCGGTCGCCGGTGGGGTGAACGGCAGGGCCGTCAAGGCCGCCATGGCGCGGGCCGGCGTTCGGACGAGGCCTCCCGGTACTGGAACGGGTGCGAGCCCAAGCTCTCGGGCGACCTCCGTCGCGTCGAGGACGCCATCGCCGGCGATGTTGTAGGCGCCGGGTGGGCCCGCTCCGACGATGCACAACAGCAGGGCCTGACCGACGTCGTCCTCGTGGACGAACTGCATCGGCAGGCGGGGGACCGGCGCCGGCAGCGGCACGGGCAGCCTGCTCACGCGACCGGCGAGCCGGCCCACCAACGGCGCAAGTGGCCCGGGCAGCAGGTCCTTGCCGCCGACGGTGTGCGGGCCCAGCACGATGGACGGGCGCAGGAGGTAGAGGCTGAGCCCGGAGTGGCCGGCGGCCTCCTCGGCCAGGAGGCGCTCGAGCTCGGCCTTCTCCCGGGCGTAGAAGAGACGAGCGGCGGGCCTGACCGGCCAGTCCTCGGTCATGCCGATGGGGTTGTCGGCATGGAACCCGTAGGCGGCGACCGACGAGGCGTAGACGAAGCGCCTCGCTCCGACGGCGGCTGCGGCCCGGACGGCGTTCAGCGTGCCGTCGACGTTGACCACGCGGGTGGTCGCGTGCGAGGCCGTTCCGGTGATCAGGAACGCGAGGTGGACGACGACGTCGGCACCCTGGAACGCCTGCTCGAGGCTGGCGGGATCGCGGACGTCGCCCCGCCGGTACTCCATCTTGGTCCACCCGTGGTCTGCGGGGTCGAACGGGCGGCGGGCGATCCCGACCACGTGTGCGATCCGCGGGTCGGCCTGGAGAAGTGGCACGAGGCCGAAGCCGAACGTGCCGGTGGGGCCGGTGACGGCTGCGACCAGGTCGGACTCCGGCGCGGGCACGGGGCGACGGTAGCCGGGGATCACCCGGTGGACGTGGGATCGCCCTGCGTGCCGACCGCGCCCGCGGCGGCGCGGGCGTACGCCGGTGCCAGGAGATCACGGCGCGACACGATGCCGACGAGTCGACCGTCGGAGGCCACGACGGGCACACGTCGGTCGTCATCACGTCGCGTACATGCACGACGTCTGTGAACCCAGGCACGACTACATCGCGGACGGGGTCACCCGGGTGGCTGCCCTCCGCGACGATGCTGTCATCAGTCCTGGCCGTCATGGCATTCCTCCTTGTGCCCCATGCTGTGGCCTCCTGTCATTGAACGAGATCGACCGATCAGGTGCCCAGGGTCGAACGTCCTTTCCTGGCGGGCCTCGCTCCCGTCTCCGGGCCCACGGAGCCGGCAAGCGCGTGGGGACCTTCGACCCTGGCGTGGCGCACGTCGGGCGGCGACGCTGGTGGCATGAAAGGACGGCGCGTCGTCGTCGGTGGCGGCTCGTGAACAGGCCGAGCCCGGTTGCCGGTCCCCCGGAGGATGTCCTCGACCACATCGACGACGGTGACGATCTGATCGTGCCGCTCGCCAATGGCGAGCCCGTGTCGGTGCTCGATGCGATCGAGGCCCACGCCGAGCGCTTCCGGGGCGTGCGCGTCCACCAGATGCATGCCCTGCACGACCGCCCCTACCTCCACGGCAAGGTGCGCGACCACCTGCTGCACGTCTCGTACTTCCTGTCGCCTGTCACTCGCCCCGCGTTCCACGAGCGCGGGTGCGAGCTCGTGCCCAACCATTTCAGCGAGGTTCCGCGCCTGCTGCGCGAGACGACGAAGTGCTCGATGGTGCTCGCCGCGGCGGCCCCGATGGACCGGCACGGCTACTTCTCGCTCGGCACCAGCTGCGACTACGTGGCGCCGTTCATCGGCCGGGTGCCGTTCTTCCTGGAGGTAAACGACGGCATGCCACGCACCTTCGGGCGCAACCAGGTCCACGTCAGCCAGGTGGCGGGGTGGACCGAGGTCGACCGGCCACTCGTCGAGGTGGCGCGACCGGTGCCGTCGAGCGTGGACGAGCGCATCGCCGCCCACGTGGTCGAGCGCATCCCGGATGGCGCCACGATCCAGGCGGGGATCGGGTCGATCCCCAACGCGCTGCTCGCCGGTCTGCACGACCACCGCGACCTGGGTGTGCACACCGAGTTGCTCTCGGACGCGCTGATCCGTCTGGTGGAGAGCGGGGTGGTGACCGGCACGCGCAAGCGGCTCGTGCCCGGCAAGGTCGTCACCACGTTCGCGCTCGGCACCCAGGAGCTCTACGACTTCCTGCACGAGAACCCGGCCATCGAGTTCCTGCCGGTCGACTACGTCAACGACCCCCGGGTGATCGCGCGCGAGGACTGCTTCGTGTCGATCAACGCGACGACCGAGGTCGACCTGGTCGGCCAGTGCGCGTCCGAGACGGTGGGCGGCCGCTACTGGTCCTCCAGCGGGGGACAGGCCGACTTCGCCCGCGGTGCCATGTACTCGCCGCACGGCAGGGCCTTCGTGGTCCTGCCGTCGACGGCCGCGGACGGCGACATCTCCCGGATCACGGCGACCCTGACACCAGGGTCGATGGTGACCACCCTGAAGAACACCGTCGACCACATCGTCACCGAGTACGGCGTGGCCGACATGCGTGGCCGCTCGCTCTCCCAGCGCGCCACCGCCCTCATCCGCGTGGCTCACCCCCGCTTTCGCGATGATCTCACCGCGCAGGCACGCCGGCTCGGCTACTTGTAGCCGTGGCTGCGCCTCCGCAGGTCGCGCCCGTCGAGCTTCGGGACGGCACGGTTGTCGATCTCGTCGCGATGCGGCCGGCGGACGCCGAGCGCTTGGTGCGGTTCCATCACAGGCTGTCGCCGGAGACGACCTACCTACGGTTCTTCTCGTTCCATCCTGAGCTGAGCAACGACGAGCTGTACCGGTTCACGCACGTCGACCATCGAGACCGGGAAGCCGTCGTGGCCGTCGCCGCCGGCGAGATCGTGGGTGTCGCCCGGTTCGACCGCCTCGAGAGCAGGCCGGATGCCGAGGTGGCCTTCGTGGTCGCCGACAGCTGGCAGGGCCGCGGGCTGGGCACGCTCCTCTTCGAGCAGCTGGCCCGACGGGCCCGCCAGGTCGGCATCGCCCGGTTCGTCGCGGAGACGTTGGCGCACAACCATCCGATGTTGGCCGTGTTCCACAACGCCGGCCTGCCTGTGACCAAGCGCTTCGAGGACGGAGTAGTCCACCTTGCCATCGACCTCGAGCGAGGTACCAAGGTTCAGCCCTGACCCGGCCTCGTAGTGTGAGGAGGTGTCCGAGGTCGCTGGTCCGCGCAGCCTGCACGAGCTGCTCAACGCCGTGCTCACGATCGGCTCCGACCTCGATCTGCCGGCGATGCTGCGGCGCATCGTCGAGAGCGCGACCGAACTGGTGGATGCCCGCTACGGCGCCCTGGGCGTCCTCGACGAAGCCCGCACCCGCCTCGCCCAGTTCATCACCGTGGGCGTGGACGACGAGACCCACCGCGCCATCGGGCACCTCCCGGAGGGCCACGGCATCCTTGGCCTGCTGATCGTTGACGCGGTGCCGCTCCGGCTCCCGGACCTGGGCAAGCACCCCGATAGTTACGGCTTCCCCCCGAACCATCCGCCGATGCGCTCGTTCCTCGGCGTCCCGATCCGGGTGCGCGACGAGGTGTTCGGCAACCTCTACCTCACGGACAAGACCACGGCCGAGGTGTTCACCGACGTCGACGAGGAGCTGGTGGTGGGCCTGGCTTCCGCTGCCGGCGTGGCGATCGAGAACGCCCGGTTGCACGCCCGCGTGCAGGAGCTGGCGCTGGTGGAGGACAGGGAGCGAATTGCCCGCGACCTGCACGACACCGTGATCCAGCGGCTGTTCGCCACCGGGTTGTCCCTGCAGGGCAGCACGCGGCTGGTCAGGACCGAGCCTGCTGCGGCGGTCGCTCGCATCGAGGCCGCGGTCGACGATCTCGACGTCACCGTGAAGTACATCCGGTCGGCCATCTTCGGCCTGGAGGCGTCCCGGGCCGCCGGGGACGGCCTGCGTGACCGGGTGCTTGCGCTGACTCAGGACGCGGTGGGCGCGCTGGGCTTCGAGCCCCGGGTTCTCTTCGATGGTCCGATCGATACCGGGGTGTCCGATGAGGTGGGCGCGGAGCTGCTGGCGACGCTGGGCGAGGCGCTGAGCAACGTGGCCCGCCACGCCGGGGCCAGCCGGGCAGAGGTCGAGGTCGTCGTGGACGGCGAGATCGTACTTCGGGTCGTGGACGACGGGATCGGGCCGCCCGACGAGGACGCGCCGCGAGGTCATGGGCTGAAGAACATGGCCGCCAGGGCGGCTCAGCGCGGTGGCCGATTCGAACTGCGTCCCGCCCCTCCCGGCGGCACGATCCTCGAGTGGCGGGTGCCGTTGGCGGGTTTCATCCCCTCGAGATGATGACGGTCTGCCGGAGCAGTGGTCCGATCGCGACCGCAGCCACGTGCCCTATCTGTATCGACTGGCATGTCGGGCGCGCCACGGGAGGAGGCGAAAGGCGTGGTGATCGAACGGTTGGCCGGCGACGGTGTCGAGCCCACGGCCAGCAGATCACCGGGAGACCGCGCGGCATTCCCGCGTCGGCCCGATCAGCACGTCACACGGGTGTCCCTGCGCCAGCGGGTGTCGTTCGTGGCCCTGGCGATCGCCCGGCTCAGCTGGCTGCTGGTCCTGAGCCTGCTCGCCGCCCCTGCGCTGCTTGTCCGCAACGCCTTCGGACCGACCACCGGGCCCCGTGTCCTGCGTTGGTACTTCGAGACCTGCGGTGGCGGCTACGTGAAGGTCGGTCAGTTGCTGGCCACCCGGTACGACCTCCTACGAGCTGACTACACCGAGGAGCTCGGCAAGCTCCTCGACTCGTTGCCGCCGGTTCCCACCGCGACGATTCGCCAGGTGGTCGAGCGTGAGCTGGGGCGACCGATCGCCGACGTGTTCGCGCTGTTCGAGCCCCGACCGATCGCAACGGCGTCACTGGCGCAGGTGCACGGCGCCGTGCTCGCCAACGGCGACGACGTCGTCGTGAAGGTCCTCAAACCGGGGATCAACGAGCGCGTCCGCATCGACCTGGCGTTCCTGCGGGTCACCGCCCGGGTGATCGACGTCCTTCCGGTGCTCCGGGGCCTCGACGTGAGCGGGCTGATCGACGAGCTCTCCCGCACGGCCATCGAAGAGCTCGACCTCGGCCGAGAGGCCATGTACACCTCCTACCTCCACGACCAGATGGCGGCGGACCCGATCGCCCACTACACGCCGAAGGTCTACCGCCGCCTGTGCACCCGGAACATGCTCACCCTCGAGCGCATCCGCGGCGTGACCGTGCGGGAGATGCTGACGGCGATCACCAACGGCGACGACCCCACGCTCGAGTCGTGGGCCGCACGTGGGATCACACCCGAGCGCACCGCCGTGGTCCTGCTGCGGTCCGTCCTCGAGCAGACCATGCGGCTCCGGTTGTTCAACGCCGACCCGCACCCGTCGAACCTGATCGTCAGCGACGGTGGCACGCTCAACTGGGTCGACTTCGGCCTGGTCGGATGGATCGACGAGCGTCAGTGGGAGTTGCAGCTGCGCCTGAGGGATGCGATCACGCAGGATCGCATCCACGACGCGTACGTCGCGCTGCTCGAAGGGCATGGAGCCCCTGCCCTTCCGAGACCTCAGCGGCTTCGAGCAGGAGATCAAACAGAGCCTGCAGGACTACCTGATCGCGTCGAACGACCCGAACGCGCCGCTGAGCGAGAAGAGCACAGGGTCGTTCCTGCTCAAGACGCTGGCGACGCTGCGCCGCAACCGACTGCCCATGACCTCCAGCACCGTTCAGCTCTACCGCACGATCCTGATCGCCGACATCGTGATGCTCGGCCTATACCCGTCCATCGATTGGCGGGGTCACCTCCGCCGGTTCCTCCGGGACTTCTCCACCGACCTCATCGAGCAGGCCGTCGTCCAACCTCTCACCTCGCCCTACACCGGATACCGGCTGGCACGGGCGCCGATGGCCGTGGCCGACACGATGGAATGGCTGATGCGGCGCCTCCCGGACATCGGCCGCCAGACATTGCGCACGCTCTCGGCCAGCGAACGGCTCATCCCGCACGCCCTCCGGCTGCTGCGCCGGGCGGTCGGGATCTGGATCGTCGCCGTGATCGCGCTCGCCGTGATCCAGCCCGACTTCTCGCGTCGCAGCGCGCTCGGCCGATTTGCCCTTCGCATCGAGGACAATCCCTGGCCGTATCTCGGCGCCGGCGTGCTCGCCGTCCTCCTCCTGAGCTCGTTCGTTCGGAAGATGGAGACGACGTAGGACCTGGCCCTGGCTGGACTAGGTCTTCCGTCTGCTTCGTGCGGTGTCGGTGGGCTCGACCGCGCCGGGCGTCGACTCGCTGGCACGGAGCCGCTCGGCGACCATGTCGGCGAGGCGTTCGTAGTCGAAGTCCTCGTCGGCCGGTGTTCGTGAGCGTGCGACGAACCCGTCGGAGGCCTGGCGGACGACCGTCGCGACCTCGTCGAGCAACCGGGCATTCGCCCGAATCATGGCGGCCACTGAGCGGCCCATGAGATCGGGGAATCGGTTGGTTCCCTCCAGCTCGTTCGAGAACGCCTGAGATGCTTCGGTGAAGCCGTCCACCACACCGCGCGTGAATCGCGTCGTCAGGTCCTCGTCCGGGCTGCTCCGTGGATCCTGCTTGCCGCCACGGTTCTCCTCTTGACCTTGGTCCATGCCCAGGCATTCTGAGCAATCCGCCGCGGGCAGGCATCGTCCATTGCGGGTGATCTACGGCGGGTCCACCGCGACCACGTCGCGCAGGGTCCCTGGTGGAACCCGTGGCGGCCCCTCGAACCGGTGAGAGTCGCTGGGGTAGCCAGGTGCTACGGTTCGTGCCGTCTCCAACGCGCTGCGCGGGAGCGGGAGGCGAGCAATGCACTCTGCTGTGAGCACCTTTGCTGGTCAGCTCCGTCACTTCGCGAGGTCGGTGGACATAGTCGACGACGCGACGTTCGACCAGTTCCGGCGGCTGATCTACCGCTACGTCAAGAACGAGCTCGACGCCGCGTACTTCGAGCTCTTGCGCGAGCAGGCGATGGATCACGACGCGGCGCTCAAGATGTTCTGGAGCAGCGAAGACCGTGACCACAACTGGCCCGTGTGCCGGGCCGACGGCACCTATAGCAACGTCATCGCGCTGGCCTTCGGCGAGCAGAAGCCGCTCTGGATAGTCGGCCAGGACCACGAGCGGCTCGACCGCGCGGCCGGCCTCGAAGACCAGTGGTCCCACAACGCCGATCTTCCCGGCTACGAGCCGTCGGCTGACCAGGCGATCCGCACGCTGATCGTGCTCCCGCTGCGGCGGCGGCGGATCTTGGGCGTCTGCTACTTCGAGTGCTCGTCGTACCTCGGCATCACCGACGTGGCCACGACCGAGCTGCAGCTTCTGGCCGACGCCATCGCCATTCTGCTCGAGCTCTACGAGGCGAACCGGACCCAGTCCTCCTTGACGTCGTCGGCGATCACCGAGCTTCAGGAGCGGCTGGAGAAGGCCAAGTTCCCCCGGTTGACGAGGCCGCACTTCTTCGTGGCCTTCTCGACGCGGGCCGACGAGCAGGTGGTCAACGTCATCAAAGAGGTCCTGCACCGTCTCGCCGACAGGCTCGAGTTCACCGACTGGTCGCTCATCGATGAGGCAGGCAACATCAACACGCAGATCGCCCGCGAGATCACCCGGTCGCGCTTCGGCATCTGTTACCTGTCGGAGCCGGCCAAGAACTCCACGGACCCAGCCGTCGCCTACGAGGACAACCCGAACGTCGTGTTCGAAGCCGGCATGCTCCACGGCAAGTCCGTCGCCAACGACACCGACGATGGCGGCGAGCCCACCGGGTGGATCCCGGTGCGCGAAGCCTCGTCACCCCCTGCCCCGTTCGACTTCGCGACGGAGCGGATCCTCATCGTCCCCCGCGAACCGGACGACCACAGCCTGAACGAGTACCGGCTGGGCCAGTCGCTCAACAGCGCGATCCTGAAACTGCTGCGCGAGGAGTGAGCCCGCCCGATCCGGCCGTGCGGTCGGCTCGTGGCGCCGATCGGGGGGCAGCTGCTCGCGTCGGAGGGCAAGATGGAGCATGGTCGACGATGCGAGGCAAGCCCGTCACATCGTGGAGAGGTACTGGGACGCTGCGGAGGCCCGCGACTGGGCCACCTTCGGTGCCCTGCTGGCCGATGATGTCGTCTACGAGGCCCCGCAAACGCGCGAGCGAGTGCGCGGTAAGGCAGCGTATGTCCGGTTCAACGCCGAGTATCCGGGCAATTGGCACCTGAGCATCGAGAGGGCAGTGGGTGACGAGCGCCACGCCGCCACCTGGATCACGTTCGACAACCAGGGCTCGATCGAGACAGGCCTCTGCTTCTTCGAGCTCGGCAACGACGGGTTGATCAGACGCATCACCGACTTCTGGCCCGAGCCTTACGAACCGCCTTCGGGCCGCGATCACCTTGTCGAACGGTGGTAGGGCCGACAACAGCAGCGGAACCGCGTCGTCCTTGATTGCGCAGCACCAAACGTCGGCACGACCACCGTAGAAGCTGTTGGGAGGCGACGACGTTCGGAGGAACACGGTGAGAGTCCTC
The DNA here is from genome assembly GCA_963735395.1 of uncultured Acidimicrobiales bacterium. Lineage (GTDB taxonomy): Bacteria > Actinomycetota > Acidimicrobiia > Acidimicrobiales > VFJN01 > ZC4RG19. The sequence goes on from CAVTKV010000013.1 coordinate 87,964, forward strand.
ACCACTATCGATGCGGCCGGTTAGCTCAGAAGCATTTTCGAGGGTCCCGACGGCGACACGGACCCGCTGGTGGCATCGCGCACCCGTGTGGTCAGTGCCACAGCGATGGCTATCACCACCCAGGGTGACAGTTGCTGCGGCGATCACGAGTAGTCGCATGGCGACGCAGAGTGGCGTAAGATCACCGCTGGGCCGACCGAGAGGCGGCTATGGCGAACCCCAGCAAATGCGCCGGTGTCGAGGTATCACCCACGAACTCGGGCAATTGCCCGTCTCGTGCCCCCGAGCGCTGGAACTCGAGGCTCGTTCGAATGCACGAGACGTCGCGCCATTACGCACCGCCCACCGGGTCGCGTGATCGCGAACGTGCGACGAAGGGGTGATCAGGTGCCGGGAATTCTGGATATCGAACGCGTGACCCTCGTGCTCGCCGTGGCATTCGCCGCCACCTCGTGCCTCTCGCCGATTGCCAGCGCCCTCGCCCTGAGGATTCTGCTTCGACGACGGCCCGAGATCAGCCTCGAGGAGGCCTCAGAGGCGATCAGTCGAGTCAACAGCCGCTCGCGCAGCTGGAGTCGGCGACGTCCGTCCAATCGCCCGGCCAAAGCGCCGCCGGGTCCCACACGGTAAAAGGCTTCGGGGCAACAACCCGGTCTTGCCGTCAGGCGCCGCCGAGATCGGCTCGTTGGCTTCAGCCATTTGGGCCTCGACCGTGGACATCCTCGGGTGATAGGGGCCGGCATCCGCCGGACCGGCTCCGGAGGCCGCCGGCATCTGCCCGCCCCTATTGTCGCTGGATGGCCGGGCCTGAGCGGTTCATTCCGCTGTCGCGAGCCTTCCGGCGCCTCAAGCACTACAGCGCCAGCCGGCGACCACCGCCCGCGAGATCGGCCGGCGGCCGAGCGGGCGACCGAGGCGGTGGCCATGCTCAACGAGCCGTTCGAGGCCAGCCGGCCGCAGGTCCCCGTCTACCTCGCCGCCCTGGCGGCCGCACCGCACACGCCCGGCGTGCGCAGCGGGCTCGGCTCGCTGTGGGCCGAACTCCGCGCCCACCTGGCTGACGACATCGCACGCCAGCTCGAGGAGGGCCGGCTCCCGGAGTGGGTGCCGCCGTCCGCCATGGCTGCGGCCATCCTCAGCCTGGTGAACGGGGTCATCATCGGTTCGGTGATCGACCCTGAGCTTCGTGCTCGGGCTCGCTCACCCCCCAATCCTGTCGGCTCCTGCCCTCAGCGCGACGGGAGGTCGGCACCGATCCAGGCCTGGAGTCGCTGCTGACACCGGACGGCCGCTCACGGTTGCTGGCGGTCAACTGCGGTCGTCGGATCGCCTGGTCGTTGTCGTCCCTGGTAGGACCCTGGCATGACGACGACCGCGAGGTTCTCGAACCGGGTGACCGAGATGCTCGAGGTCGACATCCCGATCGTCCAGGCGCCGATGGGTTGGATCGCCCGCTCGCAGCTGGCGAGCGCAGTGAGCAACGCCGGCGCCCTGGGGATCATCGAGACATCGTCGGGTGAGCTCGACGTCATCCGCGGCGAGATCCGCCGGATGCGCGAGCTCACCGACAGGCCCTTCGGCGTGAACATCGCCCAGGCCTTCGTGCGTGATCCGGACATCGTCGAGTTCGTGGCCGACCAGGGTGTGAAGTTCGTGACCACGTCGGCCGGCAGTCCGGTCCGCTACACCGCGGCGCTGAAGGAGGCGGGTCTCACCGTGTTCCATGTGGTGCCCGACCTCGCCGGGGCTTTGAAGGCGGTGGATGCCGGCGTCGACGGGTTGGTCGTGGAGGGCGGTGAGGGCGGCGGGTTCAAGAGCCCCAAACCGGTGTCGACCATGGTGCTGCTGCCGTTGGTGGCCTCGAAGGTCGACGTGCCGATCATCGCCGCGGGCGGGTTCGTCGACGGGGCCAGCATGGCCGCGGCGCTGGCGCTGGGCGCCGAGGGTGTGCAGATGGGTACCCGGATGGTGTCGGCTGCCGAGAGCCCGATCCACGACAACTGGAAGCAGGCGGTGCTCGCCGCCGGCGAGACCGACACCGTGTTCCTCAACCGGCACGCCAGCCCCGCCCTGCGGGCCCTGCGGACCGAGCGCACGTCGGTGCTCGAGTTCGACACCGGGGTGAACGCCATGACGCTGTTCGGCAAGGCCATGGACCTCTACTTCGGCGGCGACATGGAGGCCGCCATCGCCCTGAGCGGTGAGGTTGCTGGCCGCATCGACACGATCGAACCGGTGGCCCGGATCATCAAGCAGTGCGCCGACGACTGCCTGGCGATCATCGCCGACCTGGCCAAGCGCTACCCCACCCCGTAGGCGAATGGATCCGGCCGCAGGTTGCGGTAGCGGACACCCCGGCCCGCCGCGGGTGCGTCGACGGGGCCGACAGGTCGGGGCACCCTGGTGGGGTGACGGCGTCGGAGGATCTGGGCCGGTCTGGTACCTCGGGGCCGGCGAGGTGCGGGTGGGGACGTGCTCGTGGGTGGACAAGACGCTGTGGCCCGACATCCGGGACCAGCTCGAGCCCGAGGCGGCGGACAAGCGCAACGTCTACCCCCGCCACCTGCCCGACGAGGCTGTGGACGAGGCCAACGCGCTGATGCTGATCAGCGTCCGGAGACGACGAGAGTGTCGATGCCGTCCTACACCCGCTCGAGGCCGTACAACTCCAGGGAGCGTTGCTCGACGTCCCGTTCGGTCGAGCCATCGTCGTAGGCCGGCGAGATCAGTGGCGCCGCTTCGTCGACCCTGATCAGGACGACGGCCTCGATCCGGTGCGGCTCGAGTCCGCTTCGGTCCTGGTAGAAGCGAAGTCCCGCGTCGTAGGTGGGGCCGTGGCGATGGACTGCGGCCGGGCCCTTGAAGCGGTACCCCTTGCGCACGATCGGATCGACGACGTTGACCTCGACGACAGCGTTGCCGGCCTCGATGTTGGCCACCGTCTGAGGCGAGTGGAGGTGGGCGAACACGAGATGCCGGTCGTCCCACACGGCCGTGGTTCCCTTGGGCGACAGGTTCGGCGTCCCATCCGGACACACCGACGCCACGTAGCCCAGGCGCTGTTCGCTCACCACACGCTGCATGTCTTGGTCGAGCACGAGCCAAGCTTCGGCCCCGGTGGACCGCCGCGCAACACCTGAAGGACCCGTCCGGGTGACGCCCCGCCAGCGTGGTCTGTTGTTCGGTCCGCCGGCCGCACGATCGATGTCCGCTGTCGGTCGGACGCGTGCCATGGGTGGGCTCCTAGCCGCGACCTTCGCACCGACTCGGGGATGATCGGGCTATCGGTCGTTGTGTGCGTCGACGTGTGCGACGAGCTTGTCGAGCGCCATCGCCCATCCGGCCGCACCGGGGGAGTCGCCGGGAACGCCGGCATGGGTCATCACCATCTTCGTCCGGCCACCGACGTCTTCGAGTTCGACGCGGACCTCGGTCGTCATGGGATGCCCCTCCGGCGTGCCCGTCTCCGAGGGCGATGACACGTTGCCGTTCTCGTCGGACATGGACTCGGTGTAGACGAGTCGCTCGTTCTTGACGACCTCGCGGTACTCGCCGGTGAACCACATGTGCATCGGGCCGTCCGGGGATGGCATCTCCATGCACACCAGGCGGGTGCCGCCGACGCGCACGTCCATCTTCGCGACGGGGATGGTGCCGCCGTCGGGGCCATACCACGCCTTGAAGTGTTCCGGGTCGGTCCACATCTGCCAGATGAGATCCACCGGCGCGTCGAAGCTGCGTTCGATCACCACCGCGTCGTGGGAACCGCTGTTGTCAGTCATCGTGTTCGCCTGCCCGTCGTTGCGGTCGGAGCCGTGTGAGGTGGTCGTCCATCCGGTCAAAGCGCGCCTCCCAGACGGGCCGGTACTGGTCGGCCCAGGTCGAGATCTCCTCCAGTGGTGCGGCGTTGAGGGCGCATGGTCGGTATTGGGCTCGTTGAGCCCGTAGGACCAACCCGGCCCGTTCCAGCACCTTGATGTGCTTCGAGATGGCCGGAAGCGTCATCTCGAAGGGCTCGGCGAGCTCGTTGACGGTCGCCTCACCTTCTGCGAGACGGGCCAGGATCGCTCGCCGCGTCGAGTTGGCCAGTGCGGCAAAGGTCTCGCTGAGCCGGACGTCCTCGATCGTCATCGTCACGTGAACTCTGTAGTTTCCCGAGTGGCTAATTAACCGATGAGGAAAGTACAGGGATCTTCCACTGCCGTCAATCGTGGGCTCTTCCGCAGCTGGAGGTAGGCCCGGAAAGAGGGGCGGGAAGATGGCCGAGGCACAACGCGGATGCTGTTCACGACCCGACCGCTTGCTGGTCATTTCGAGCCGCTGGTTCCCTCACGGTCGAGGCGAGGAGCGCTGGGCATTCGGTCGCGTTCGCTACGGGTGAGCCGTACACGAGTCGGGCGCGCCACGCCGGGTTCGATGCGTTCCATGCTGGTCCCGACGAAGGGTTCAGGGCCGAGTGGACGCCGCAGTTCCCAGGCTTCGATCAGCTCGTCGGCGACGCGCAACGCCGCTTCTTCCTGACCGAGATCTTCGCCAATCTCGAGCTCGTGCCTCGAGCCGAGGACCTTGAAGCCATCGTCGACACGTGGCGACCTCAGATCATCGTCCACGAGGTGGCCGAGTTGGCGGCGCCGCTGGTTGGCACCGCCCGCGGCATTCCCTACGCGGACGTCAGCTACGGGGCGCTCATCGGTTCGTCACTTCTCCGGGCGACCGGTGAGGCCGCGGCCCCGCACTGGCGGGCGCGAGGGCTCGAACCACATCCAGTTGCTGGACTGTTCCGCCATCTCTACGTCGACACGTGTCCGCCGGCCTTGCAGTCGCCCGAGATCGCATCCATCACCGCCGTGCAGCAACTGCGACCAGCCGCCGCCGAGGTGCCAAGTGCCGCCCCACCGGAGTGGCTCGATCGACTCGACTCGGCCGCGATCGTCTATCTGACGATGGGGACGGTATGGAACCGCAACCTTGACATCTTCGGGCTCGTGATCGAGGCGGTGCGCGATGAGGACATCGCCCTCATCGTCACCGTCGGCCGTCAGAACGATCCGGCGAGTCTCGGCCCCCAACCCGACAACGTGGTCGTCCACCGATACATCCCGCAAGGAGAGCTGCTGCCGCGCTGTCACGCGGTGATCACCCACGGCGGAGCGGGAACGACTCTCGGGGCTCTCGCCTTCGGCGTTCCCCTGCTGGTCCTTCCGCAGGGAGCCGACCAGTACGCAACGCCCGCTGCACGCCGCCGATGTCACCGTCGAGCCTGGGCCCGGAGCGCGACCTCGTGACGCCGACTGACTGGCGCCGATCGTTCGTCCGCCGGCAGAGCGGACGCGCAGTGGGGTGAGACGCCAGCGGCGCTAGGCAACTCCGGTGCGACGTGGCACGATCGCGCAGGTGACCAACAGACCCGCCGCAGCGCAGCACCTGCGCGACCTCGTGTGGCTGCGCCGCGTTCGCGACCGGATCGACCGGGAGTACGCGCAGCCGCTGGACGTCGAGGCGCTCGCCCGCGGCGCGCACATGTCGGCCGGGCACCTCAGCCGCCAGTTCCGGCTCGCCTACGGCGAGTCGCCGTACAGCTACCTGATGACGCGGCGCATCGAGCGCGCGATGGCGCTGCTGCGACGTGGCGATCTCAGCGTCACCGAGGTCTGCTTCGCGGTCGGTTGCTCGTCGCTGGGCACCTTCAGCACTCGCTTCACCGAGCTGGTCGGTGTGCCGCCCAGCACCTACCGGCGCCACGCGGCGCAGGCGACGGCGGGGATGCCGCCGTGCGTGGCGAAGCGGGTGACCAGACCGATCAGGAATCGAGAAGCACCGGTCACCGAGACGTCCGTAGCGTGACCGCCATGGACATCACCATTCACCAGACGTACCTCCCGCACGACGACCCGGACGCAGCTCTGGCCTTCTATCGCGACACCCTCGGCTTCGAGGTTCGCAACGACGTCGGCTACGAGGGGATGCGCTGGATCACGGTCGGCCCCCCCGACCAGCCCGGCACGTCCATCGTCCTGCACCCGCCGGCCGCCGACCCCGGCATCACCGATGACGAGCGCCGCATGATCGCCGAGATGATGGCCAAGGGCACCTACGCCAGCATCAACCTGGCCACCAAGGACCTCGACGGCACCTTCGAGCAGTTGCAGGCCAGCGACGCCGAGGTCGTCCAGGAGCCGATCGAGCAGCCGTACGGGGTTCGCGACTGCGCCGTCCGCGATCCCGCGGGCAACATGATCCGCATCCAGGAGCTGCGCTGAGCCATCCGGCGATCGCAGCCATGACCTGCACAGACGGCACCGTGAAGGCGCCCGCGCACGATGTCGGTGGCGGCCGCCTGGTGGCCACCGTCACCGACCCCGATCGCACGGTCCCCGGGGGCTGCTTCAGGACCGATGAGTGCCGACCCCCGCTCCCACGCTCAGCGTCGTCGCGCCACCGAGCACCGGCTCACCCACGACGTCGATGTCTATGTGGCCAGTGGCTCGGCGGACGGTGCACGACGGCCGCTGGTTGGTCTGACGCCTCGGCCGGGCGCGCCGCGTGGCCGCGCCGACGAACGAGAACCAGACGTACTGCTCGAAGCTGGTCAGATAGAGCCAGGCGACGCCGACGGGGACCGCGAGGGCGGCCCCGCCCAACAGATGGAGACACGATGAGCATGGCCACGAGGACGGACTCGCAGTCGCCTGCGCTGCACGTCGCCGACCGCCACGATCTGATCCGCGTGCAGGGCGCGCGCGTGAACAACCTCAAGGACATCAGCGTCGAGCTCCCGAAGCGCCGGCTGACGGTGTTCACCGGCGTCTCCGGCTCGGGCAAGAGCTCGCTGGTGTTCAGCACCATTGCCGCCGAGTCGCAGCGGATGATCAACGAGACCTACAGCGCCTTCGTGCAGGGGTTCATGCCAACGCTGGCGCGGCCGGAGGTCGACCTGCTGGAGGGGCTGACCACGGCGATCATCGTCGACCAGGAGCGGATGGGCGCCAACGCCCGCTCCACCGTGGGCACCGCCACCGACGCCAACGCCATGCTGCGCATCCTCTTCAGCCGGCTCGGGCGGCCACACATCGGCTCGCCCAACGCGTACTCGTTCAACGTCCCGTCGGTGAAGGCCAGCGGTGCGATCACCATCGAGCGCGGTGCCGGCAAGACGAAGACCGAGAAGGCGACCTTCACCCGTCTCGGCGGCATGTGCCCGCGCTGCGAGGGCATGGGCTCGGTCACCGACTTCGACCTGTCGGCGCTGTACGACGACAGCAAGTCGCTCAACGAGGGTGCGCTCATCATCCCCGGCTACAGCATGGACGGCTGGTACGGCCGCATCTTCAGGGGCTGCGGCTTCTTCGACCCGGACAAGCCGATCCGCAAGTACACCAAGAAGGAGCTGCACGACCTGCTCTACAGGGAGCCGACCAAGATCAAGGTCGAGGGCATCAACCTGACGTACACGGGTGTGATCCCGCAGATCCAAAAGTCGTTCCTGTCCAAGGACATCGACGCGCTGCAGCCGCACATCCGCGCCTTCGTGGAGCGGGTCGTGACGTTCTCGACTTGTCCCGAGTGCGTCGGCACCCGGCTCAGCAAGGAGGCCCGGTCGTCGAAGATCGAGGGCATCAACATCGGTGACGCCTGTGCGATGCAGATCAGCGACCTGGCCGACTGGGTCCAGGGCCTCGACGAACCGTCGGTGGCGCCGTTGCTCACCGGGCTGCAACACCTCCTCGACTCGTTCGCGGAGATCGGGTTGGGCTACCTCTCCCTCGACCGGCCGTCGGGCACCCTGTCCGGGGGAGAGGCCCAGCGCACCAAGATGATCCGCCACCTCGGCTCGTCGCTCACCGACGTCACCTACGTCTTCGACGAGCCCACGATCGGCCTGCACCCCCACGACATCGAGCGGATGAACGACCTGCTGCTGCAGCTGCGGGACAAGGGCAACACCGTGCTCGTCGTGGAGCACAAGCCCGAGACCATCGCGATCGCCGACCACGTCGTCGACCTCGGCCCCGGCGCCGGCAGCGAGGGCGGCACCGTCTGCTTCGAGGGCACCGTGGAGGGGCTGCGGGGGAGTGGCACCACGACCGGCCGCCATCTCGACGACCGGGCGACCCTCAAGGAATCGGTGCGTTCGTCCTCCGGCACGCTGGAGATCCGCGGCGCGTCGACGCACAACCTCCAAGACGTGGACGTCGACGTCCCGCTCGGGGTGCTCTGCGTGGTCACGGGCGTCGCCGGCTCGGGCAAGAGCTCGCTGATCGACGGCTCGGTGTCCGGCCGCGACGGCGTGGTGGTGATCGACCAGGCTGCGATCCGCGGTTCGCGACGGAGCAACCCGGCGACGTACACCAAGCTGCTCGACCCGATCCGCAAGGCGTTCGCGAAGGCCAACGGCGTGAAGCCGGCGCTGTTCAGCTCCAACTCCGAGGGTGCCTGCCCCACCTGCAACGGCGCCGGCGTCATCTACACCGACCTGGGTGTCATGGCCACCGTCGAATCCACCTGCGAGGAGTGCGAGGGGAAGCGGTTCCAGGCGGCGGTGCTCGACTACACCTTCGGCGGCCGCGACATCGCCGAGGTGCTCGCGATGTCGGTGACCGAGGCCGGCGAGTTCTTCGGCGCCGGTGAGGCGAAGACGCCGGCGGCGCACAAGATCCTCGACCGGCTCGCCGACGTCGGTCTCGGCTACCTCGGCATCGGCCAGCCGCTCACGACGCTGTCCGGCGGCGAGCGGCAGCGACTCAAGCTGGCCACCCAGATGGCCGAGAAGGGCGACGTCTACATCCTCGACGAGCCGACCACCGGCCTGCACCTCGCCGACGTCGAGCAGCTGCTCGGCCTGCTCGACCGGCTCGTCGACTCCGGCAAGTCGGTCATCGTCATCGAGCACCACCAGGCGGTCATGGCGCACGCCGACTGGATCGTCGACCTCGGCCCCGGCGCCGGCCACGACGGCGGCCGGATCGTCTTCGAGGGCACACCCGCCGACCTCGTCGCCGCCCGCTCCACCCTCACCGGCGAGCACCTCGCGGACTACGTCGGCACCTGACCAATGCCCTCGCGGACACCGTGAGACGCGCGCCCTGGACCAGGGCCTCGACTGGGTGCTTGCTCGGGCAGGACAGGCGTAACCAATAGCGCGACTGTGCGCCCGCCACGGGACCTACAGAAGCGGAGGCAACAATGCGCACGGCCACGTCGCAGCGGCCGCCTCGCGCAGCAGCCACGGGAGTACGGTGAGCGGTCTGGCTTCCGAGTCGTCCCCCGGCACCCCGCCCCCGCCCCCGCCTCCGCCCCAGGCGACGGAATCAGGCTGGCGCGTGGACCCGGCGCCCGACGGACGCGGGACGCCCGCCCCGTCCAAGCCGCCCATGATCCCCCGCGGGAGGCTGTTCATCTGGTTCGTGCTCGCGCTCCTGGCGCTGAACCTCGTGATCTCGTTCGCGACCGGCCGACCGGAAGAGCGGGAGCGCGTGCCATACCAGCCGTTCTTCGTCGACCAGGTGCAGGCCGGCAACGTCGAGGAGATCAGCTCTCGGGCGGACTCCATCGAGGGCGAGCTGAAGAGCGAGGCGACCTTCAACCCGCCTGGCGACGCCGAGCCGGTCGCGGTCACCAGGTTCAAGACCGAGGTCCCCGCGTTCATCGATCCAGCCGAGCTCACCCGGCTGCTCGCCGAGCAGAATGTGGTCATCAACGCCGAACCGCCCGACGAGGGCCGGTCGCTGTGGGTCACGCTCGTGCTCGGCTTTCTGCCGACGATCCTCCTGGTCGGGTTCTTCATCTGGCTGTTCCGTCGCCAGACGGGGGCGGGTCGGGGCGGGGTCCTCGGAGGCTTCGGCGGTTCCACCGCGCGGCGGGTCAGGCCCGGTGAGCAGGAGCGAGTCAGCTTCGACGACGTCGCCGGAATCGACGAAGCGGAGGACGAGCTCGTCGAGATCGTGGATTTCCTCAAGAACCCCGAGCGCTATACGAAGCTCGGCGCGCGGGTCCCCGCGGGGTGATGCTGTACGGGCCGCCGGGCACCGGCAAGACGCTGCTCGCCCGCGCGGTCGCGGGCGAGGCGCACGCTGCCTTCTTTTCGTTGTCGGCCTCAGAGTTCGTCGAGGCGATCGTGGGTGTCGGTGCGTCGCGAGTGCGCGATCTGTTCAAGCAGGCCAAGGAGGCGGCGCCGGCGATCGTCTTCATCGACGAGCTGGACGCGATCGGCCGCTCCCGGTCGGGCAACGTCGGCGGGATCAGCGGCGGTCACGACGAGCGCGAGCAGACGCTGAACCAGATCCTCACCGAGATGGACGGCTTCGAGCCCGGCACGAACGTGATCGTGCTCGGCGCGACGAACCGCCCCGAGGTCCTCGACCAGGCGCTCCTACGCCCTGGGCGCTTCGACCGCCGTATCGCGGTCCAGCCCCCCGACCGTAAGGGCCGCGTGGAGATTCTGAGGATCCACACCCGCTCGGTGCCGCTCGCGCCCGACGTCGACCTCGACCGCATCGCGGCCTCGACGCCGGGCGCGACCGGCGCCGACCTCGCGCTGATCGTCAACGAGGCGGCGCTGTTCGCCGCCCGCCGTGATCACACGGCGGTGGAGCAGCGCGACTTCACCGACGCGATCGAGAAGATCATCCTCGGCGCCGAGCGCCAGGTGGTGATGACCGACGCGGATCGCGAGCGCACCGCCTACCACGAGTCCGGTCACGCGCTGGTGGGCATGCTCACCCCGGGCGCCGATCCGGTGCGCAAGGTCTCGATCATCCCCCGTGGCCAGGCACTCGGCGTCACGCTTGCCACTCCGGAGAGCGACCGCTACAGCTACCGCCGGGACGAGCTGCTCGCGAAGATCAAGGTGGCGCTCGGCGGCCGCGCCGCCGAGAAGGTCGTGTTCGGCGACCTGACCACCGGCGCCGAGTCGGACATCCAGAACCTGACGCAGATCGCCCGCAGCATGGTTGGCCGCTGGGGGATGAGCGATGCGATCGGCGCGATCGCGGTCACGGACGGCCGCGACGACCGCGTGCTGCTGCCCGGCGCGTCACCGGCCTCGGCCCCGACCCAGCAGCTGGTCGACGAGGAGGTCCGCCGAATAGTCGACGGCGCCGAGGAGGAGGTGACCGAGCTCCTCGAGCGCGAGCGCGGGCGGCTCGAGGCGCTGGCGCGCGCACTGCTGGAGCGCGAGACGCTCGACCAACCAGAGGCCTATGAGCGTGCGGGCGTCAAGCTGCCCCAACTCGGTGCCGAGGACGTCAACGCCCACGCCCGACCCGCGGCCCCGGCGGACGCGGGCTCCGCGCCCAGGCGAGGAACTCCGACAGGGCCTGGTGGCGCACGACATTGACCTGTCGGCTGACCTTTGTCAGGTCACGGCGTCACCCGGCGGCCCCGGCGGATGGTCGGCGAACCAGTCGACGATGCCCGGCATGTGCTGCTCGAAGTTCCCGGGGCACGACACGTTGAGGACCGCGGCGGGCTCGGCACTGCGGTTCTCGAAGTCGTGCGTCACGCCGGCCGGCACCAGGACGAACGACCCCTTCGGGGCGTCGACCCAGCGGTCGCCGACCAGCACCGACATGGTCCCCTCGACGACGTAGAACACGTCGTCCTCGGGGTGGGAGTGGGCGCCGGGCCCGGTCGTGTTCGGCTCCAGCCGCCACTCCGAGATGGAGTACCGGCCGGCGGCCTCGTCGCCGTCCGCCTTGAACACGGCGCGGATGCGCCCCATGTCGTAGCTGCGCCCCTCGCCCGGTTCGAGCACGACGGGACGCCTGTGCACTGCCTCGTCCTGCATCATGCCCGCCACCCTACGGACCGGTCCCACCCGTGTCTTGGACGAATGGGAAGCGAGGTGCGCCGCGCGACCTCGTTCGTCGTCACCCCGTCGGGCGATCGGGGGCAGGGTGGCTCATCGGCAGGAGCCTCCTTGCAAGGCCAACCCGGAGTGAGCGCACAGCTGCTGGTCACGGGCTCGTTCGTTGTGCCCGAGACTGAGACCAGGGTTCCGGAACGGCGTAGTATCTACCATGCCACGTCGAGTACCGGCGTGAGCCTTTCCTGAGCTGCGTTCGACTGTGTAGGGGGATCCAAATGGCAAATAACAAGACGGATGCTTCCAAGCTGATCGACGAGAGGATTAGGGAGCTGGGCGACTGGCGCGGCAAGACGCTCAGTAAGGTGCGAGGAGTCATCAAGGAAGCGGATTCCGATATAGTCGAGGAGTGGAAGTGGGTGAAACCCACGAACCCGGGAACACCGGTCTGGTCCCACAACGGAGATATCTGCACTGGTGAGACCTACAAGAACGTGGTCAAGCTGACATTCTTCAAGGGTGCTGCTTTGAATGATTCTTCAGGTCTTTTCAATTCCAGCCTTGAAGGGAAGGTCAGGCGTGCCATCGACATCAAAGAAGCTGACAACATCAACGAAGATGCACTGAAGAACCTCATTCGTGAAGCTGTGGCACTGAATCTAACGAGCAAGAAGCATTCCGCTTGAAAATGCTCGGCAGGGCGTGCGATGGCCCGCACCGATGGCCCGCCGCCCACCGGCGCACAGAACGGCGCCTCTGGGCGGGCCTGCCAACCGCGGCGGGAAGCAGAAGGACCGCTGACGCGCACCGGACAGGTCGGGCGGGGGGTCGATGTGACCACGTTGCGTGGCGACGTGGCCATCGGCGGCCCGAACATCGATCAGGCCAGACATCGCCGTTGCCTGATTCCCTAGGCTGATGACCGTGGAGTACGTCGCGGCGGCCGACCGCTACCAGGCCATGTCCTACCGCCGGTGCGGGCGCAGCGGACTGATGCTGCCGCCGATCTCGCTTGGGCTGTGGCACAACTTCGGGCACGACCGGCCGTTCACCACCCAGCAGGCCATCTGCCGCCGTGCCTTCGACCTGGGCGTGACCCACTTCGATTTGGCGAACAACTACGGCCCCCCGTACGGCGCCGCGGAGGAGACCTTCGGAAGGCTGCTGGCTACGGACTTCGCGCAGCAGCGCGACCAGCTCGTGATCTCCACGAAAGCGGGCTATGACATGTGGCCCGGCCCATACGGCGACAGGGGCTCACGCAAGTACCTGCTCGCCTCCCTCGATCAGTCGCTGCGGCGGATGGGCCTCGACTACGTCGACATCTTCTACTCCCACCGCTTCGATCCCGACACACCGTTGGACGAGACGATGTCGGCACTGGCGACGGCGGTGACGCAAGGCAAGGCACTGTATGTCGGGATCTCGTCGTACTCGTCGGCGCGTACCGTCGAGGCGGCCCGGCTGCTCGCAGACCAAGGCGTGCCACTACTGATCCACCAGCCGTCGTACTCGATGTTCAACCGCTGGATCGAAGACGACGGATTGCTCGACACGCTGGAGGCCGTGGGGGTCGGATGCATAGCGTTCTCGCCGCTCGCCCAAGGCCTGCTCACCGACCGGTACCTCGCCGGCATCCCTGCCGACTCGCGCGTCGCCACCGGCGGCGCCTTGAGCCGCGACATGATCACCGAGGACAGACTGGCTCAGGTTCGGGCGCTGGCGACGCTGGCCGAGGGGCGCGGGCAGAGCCTGGCCCAATTGGCTCTGGCCTGGGCGCTGCGTGACCCCCGGATGACCTCCCTGGTCATCGGAGCGAGCAGCGTCACCCAGCTGGAAGCCAACCTGGCCGCACTGGACAACCTCGCCTTCAGCGACGACGAGCTCAACGCCATCGACCAGCACGCCACCGACGACGCCGGCGTCAACCTCTGGGCCGCCTCCAGCACACAGTGACGACCGACCGACCGGGTGGAGCCAGCACCCCGCTGGGGTGTCCGGCGCCCGTGTCTCGAACAGAGCCTGCGACCTCACTGCGTCACGACGGCGGGTAGCGCCCACTACGGAAGGTCGTCACGATCCCGGCGTTCCGGGCACTCAGATCGGTGTCACCTCACTGGCCCCACACGCCGAGCTCGTTGCCTGCGGGGTCACGAAAGTGGAACCGCCGGCCTCCTGGGAACTCGAAGATCGGCGCAGTGATCTCGCCGCCGGCGGCTTCGACCCGCGCCAATGCCTCCTCGAGGACGTCCGCCTTCAGGAGCACGAGCGGAGCTGTCGTGGTGGCGGCGTCGCCAGCTGCCAGGCCGCCATCCAAACCGGCATTCTCGAGCCCGGCGTAGGTCGGCCCGTAGTCGGTGAAGCTCCACCCGAACGCCGTGGCGTAGAACGACTTGGTCGCCGCCAGGTTGCCGCCGGGGAGCTCGACGTAGTCGATGCGCTCGCTCATGCGGTCGATGATGGCAGTCTCGACGCTGCCACGCCTTCCGTGTGGTGGCGGGTAGCCCGGGCCCCACCGGATCGCGACCCCTCGACCCGGAGATTTGGGGGGTTTGCGTGAGCCAAGCTGGCCTCGGTGTCACGCCTGCCCGACCGCGCCCCTGGCCCAGCAGCGACGCGGCCTGTTCGATGGATCCCCCGGCTCCTGAGATATGTTCCTCCTGGTGGGCTTTTGCGCAATCGTTGGGGCTGGGAGACGTATGTGAGGGCGGTCGTCTACGACCGGTACGGATCCCCTGATGCGCTGCGGGTTGACGACGTTCCTGTGCCGTCTCCCGCCGCCGGGCAGGTGCTCGTCCGGGTTGCCGCGACATCGGTCAACCTCAGCGACTGGGAGTGCCTGCGCGGCTCGCCGCTGTACGCGCGCCTGGGCGGGCTGCGATCGCCGGCGCGCCGAACGCTCGGCTCGGACGTCGCCGGGTGGGTCGACTCCGTCGGCGAGGGCGTCACTCGCTTCCGACCCGGTGACGAGGTGTACGGCGACAACCTCGCACTGAAGGGCGGCTTCGCCGAGTACGCAGTCGCAGCCGAATCGGCGCTCACCCACAAGCCTGCAGAGCTGACGTTCGCAGAGGCATCGACGATCCCCCAGGCGGGAGCGATCGCGCTGCAAGGAACCGACGGCGCCGCGGCCGGGCGTCGGGTGCTGGTCAACGGGGCCGGCGGGGGCTCGGGCTCGTTCGCGATCCAACTCGCCAAGCGACTCGGTGCGCACGTGACCGGTGTCGACAACGCCGGCAAGCTCGACTTCATGCGGTCGCTCGGCGCGGACGAGGTGATCGACTACCGCAGCGACGACTTCACCCGCCGCGACCAGCCGTACGACCTCATCCTCGATCTCGTCGCTCATCGATCGGTGTTCGCCTACCGTCGAGCACTCGCCCCCGGCGGCCGCTACCGATGCGTCGGCGGGTCCGTGCCCGCGCTGCTGCGCGTCCTGACGATCGGCTCGGTCGCCGGCCGGCTCACCCGACGCCGGATCGGGGTGCTCGCCGTGAAGATGGGGCCGGCCCACTTCGAGCCGCTGGCCGACCTGTGCATCGCGGGTGACGTCAGCATCCACGTCGACCGCACGTTCGGGCTCGACGACGTACCCGAGGCCCTGGCCCACGTCGGTGAAGGTCGCGCCCTCGGCAAGGTTGTGGTCTCCATGAACGGCTGAGTGAAGCCCCACCCGAAGGCCGTGGCGTAGAAGGACTTGGTCGCCGCCAAGTCGCCGCCGGGCAACTCGACGTAGTCGATGCGCTCGCTCATGCGCCTGATGGTGGCGGCCGATCTCGGCGCGAGCGCGGTTGGGTTGACCGCGATGATCGCGATCGTCGGCTGCCGTCGTCAGTGCCTGGGGGAGTGTCACAGGCGGAGGCGCTATCTCGTCTCTGTGGGTGACCGAGACGATTGAGGAGTTGCCATGAAGGTTTTTGTTGCCGGGGCTTCGGGTGCTCTGGGCGTACAGTTGGTCCCCCAGCTGGTGGCCGCTGGCCACCAGGTTGTGGCCATGACCAGGACCGCGTCGAAGCAGGATGGGCTGCGGGCGTTGGGGGCGGAGCCGGTTGTCGCCGACGCTCTCGATCCCGATGCCGTGGCTAGCGTGGTGGGCGAGGCCGAGCCGGAGGTGATCGTGCATCAGCTCACGGCGCTGTCCGGGAAGATGAGGGCCCGTGACATGCGGCACCCCGACCGCTCCTCCATGGCGAAAATGACCAACCGGCTGCGTACCGAGGCGACGGACCATCTGTTGGCCGCCGGCCGCGCCGTGGGGGCACGGCGCTTCGTGGCGCAGAGCTTTGGGGCTTTCCGATTCGCCCGCACGGGCGGGCCGGTGCAGACCGAGGCCGATCCCCTCGATCCCAACCCGCCGGGGGCGCTGCGGCCAGCGGTGGAGGGGCTCCTCTATGTGGAGCAGGCGGTGACCACGATCGAGTGGGGCGAGGGTCTCGCATTGCGCTATGGCGGCTTCTACGGTCCGGGGACCTCGACCAGCCTGGCTCCGGATGCGGTGATGGCGGCGCCGATCCGCAAGCGGCGGTTCCCGATCGTCGGCGACGGTGGTGGCGTCTGGTCGCACGTCCACATCGAAGACGCCGCGGCGGCGACCGCCATCGCGGTCGAGCGCGGCGAGCCGGGTATCTACAACGTTGTCGACGACGACCCCGCGCCCGTGCGGGAGTGGCTGCCGGTGCTGGCGAGCGCGCTGGGTGCCAAGCCGCCGAGGCGTGTCCCACGCTGGCTGGGGCGGCTGGCGGCCGGTGAGATGGCAACGGTCATGATGACCGACGTGCGGGGTGCCTCGAACGCGAAGGCCAAGCGCGAGCTCGGCTGGCAGTTGCGGTATCCGAGCTGGCGGCTGGGTTTCACCAAAGGGCTGGGCTGACACCATGTTGTGGATGCCGATCGTGGAGGAGCTTCGGCCCCGGGCGTTCGCGGTTGCCTACCGGATGCTGGGCAGCGTGAGCGAGGCCGAGGACATCGTGCAGGAGGCGTTGCTGCGTCTGCACCTCACCCTGGCGCAGGGCGAGCGGATCGAGTCGCCACGCGCCTATCTCTCGACCGTGGTCACCCGGCTGTGCATCGATCAGCTGCGATCGGCTCGGGTCCGGCGCGAGAGCTACGTCGGCGAATGGCTGCCCGAGCCGCTGGTCGACGACGGTCGCAGCGACCCGGCCGACCACGCCGAGTTGGCGGACTCGTTGTCCTTGGCGTTCCTGGTGTTGCTCGAGAGCCTGACGCCCGAGCAGCGGGCCGCGTTCGTGCTGCGCGAGGTCTTCGACTACCCCTACGCGCAGATCGCCGCCATCATCGGCACGGGCGAGGACAACACCCGCCAGCTCGTGGCCAGGGCTCGTAAGCACGTGGACGAGGGCAGGCCCCGCTTCGAGGCGTCACAGGAGCGGCGTGAGCAACTGGCGCGCAGCTTCCAGGCCGCGGTCAGCAACGGCGACCTGCAAGGTCTCGAGGAGCTGCTGGCCCACGACGTCGTGCTCCACGGCGACGGCGGCGGCCGGGTACGGGCCATCACCCGCCCCATCCATGGTCGGGCCAAGGTTGCCCGGGCGCTGCTGTCGATGGTGCGGGCCGCCGAGCAGTTCGGCGGCTTGTCCCTACGCCAGGTGCAGGTCAACGGCCAACCGGGCGCCATGGTCTCCGACGCCGCCGGCAAGCTGATCGCCGTCGAGGTGCTCGACATCGCCGACGGCCACATTCAGGCGGTGCGCGCGATCGTCAACCCGGACAAGCTGCGCCACCTCGATCAGGAGACGACCCCGTGAAGCTGCTCGTCTTCGACTTCCCCGGTGTCACCATCCAGCAGTATGACCAGCTCTGCTGCAGCCTCAACCACGGGGCGCCGCTGACCGGAGCGTAGGTCGCCACCGCAGACGGTGGCTACGTGGGCGCTGCGGTGCTCGGTCGTGCCGGCAGGAGCAGCACGGCCCCGACGAAGAAGGCAACCGCCCCCACGAACGTGCCGAGGTTCATGAGGGCCACGTTGCGCGCCTGGTCGGTCTCGGGCACGACGTACGACGCGACCGCAGAGACGGCGAACGCCACCGACCCGCCGAGGTTGAGCGCGGCGATCAGCCAGGCCCTGCTGCCGGGGCGCCACCGCCAGGCCCGGTGGTTGGTGGCGACCCACGCCAGGCCGCTCGCCACCAGGAAGCACACCGATCCCCGGGCGTCGGGCGTCCACACCAGGCGATCCACCTCGGACATCGTGAGCTGGTCGTCCATGGCATCGAACGTGCTCACGTTGAAGAAGACCGTGCCGGCGAGCTGCACCAGGGCCGCCCAGCCGTCGATGCGATGGCCGGCGGGATCAGCTCGCCCCGCGAGCCACTGCAGGGTCGCAGCAGTGGTGAAGAAGAGCGACCCGACGAAGAACGTCACGGCGTCCGCGTCGGCGCCCACGGCGTCTACGTACCTGGGAGCCGCGCCCACGGCGAAGCAGGCCGACCCCACCGCGAACAGCACGGCGATCCACCTGGTCATACTCCGGCAGCCTGGGTGGTCGACGGGGCGCCGGCATCCTCCGTGGAGGGTGAAGGTTCATCGCACCGCGCCGGGCGGCGAGGTCTTCTGGCACGTCGTGCGGCCGATGCTGCTGCCCGTGGTGATGAGCGCCGTGGTGATCCTCGCCCGCATCTCGTTGAAGACCTTCGACCTCATGTTCGCCATGGACGTCGAGAGCCGGAAGATCGAGACGCCGGCGCTCTACATGTGGTTCACCACCTTCGACGGCTTCAACATCTCCCGGGGCGCCGCCATCGCCACCTTGCTCGTGATCGGCATCTCGGTCATCGTCCCCTACATCTGGTACTCGATCCGAGCGGAGCGCCGGCCGTGACGGCACCGACCGACGCTCCTACCCGCATCCAATCGAGGTGGGCGCCCCACGTCGCCACCGCTCGCTACGTGGCGCTCAAGGGGTGAGCGACAATGACCGAGCAGGGGCTAAGAGCGCACGATGACCGAGCAGGGCAGCTTCGAAGACGCGACCGTGAGCGAGACCACGTCGCCGCCGACCGACCTGGCCGCGCGGCCGGACGCGCTCCACGCCGCGCAGCGGGCGGCCGGGATCCGGTTGGACGGCGTGAGCAAGCGCTTCCGCGGTGTGATCCTCGGCGTGCGGCCATCAGCCTTCGCGGCGGCAACCGGCAACGGGTGGCCGGGTGTCGAGGTGATCAACCCGGAGCGGATCTACGTCTTCGACCCCGACTCCGGCGCAGCGTTGTCGTGATGCGTGCCCGCCCCATGTTGGCTGCGTGCGTGGCCGCTCTGGTGCTCGGAGCGGCGTGCTCGTCGGACGACGCGGGATCGTCGGAGGATGACACCGGCGCACCGGCGCCGACGAGCGCCCCGACCGCCCCGGTCCGGGTCGTCACGTTGAACCTGCTGCACGGGCTGTTCTGCCCGGCCGAGACCGACGGTTGTCAGGCACCTGACCGCGTGGAGATCTTCGCCGAGCTGGTCGAGGGTGCCGACTGCCCCGACCTTGTCGGGCTCCAGGAGATCGGCGCGCGGCTCGAGGAGCTGTTGCCCCCGGCGGTGGAGCGGATGTGTGGCGGCGAGTACGCGATCGCCTGGCAGGGCGTCGACAGCCCCGACCGCGAGATGGTGCTGACCCGTCTGCCGATCGTCGACGAGGGCTATCTCGACATCGCCAACTTCCCGTGGGAGGCGTACTGGGTCCGGGTCGACAGCCCGCAGGGCGATGTCGACTTCCTGACCACCCACTTCGCCAGCAGCGCCAACAACCCACCGTGCACCGCGGAGGTGTGCCCACCGATCTGCGCGGACGGGATCAGCACCAACCGGTGCCACGCGGCCGAGGTCGTCGACTTCTTCGACCGACGACCGGGCGGCGCCCGGCTGTCGATCGCGTCGGGGGACCTGAACGCGGCGCCGGGAAGCCCGACGATCGACACGCTGACCCAGGCCGGCTTCGTGGACGCCTGGCTCGCCTCGGGCCAGGCCGAGTGCGACCCGGTGACCCACCTCGGCTGCACGGGTGGTGGAAGCCAGCCCGAACCGTACGTGGGCATGGACACGCGCGACGGCCCCGGCTACGACGAGCGCATCGACTACGTGATGGTGCGTCCCGGCCCCGACTGCACGTTGGAAGCCGAGGCCGAGGGCTTCGCTGCCGCACCCCGGGCCGAGACGCTCAACGGCCTGTGGTGGCCCTCCGATCACGCCGGCGTCGTGGCCGCGCTCCGCTGCGCGTGAGATAGGAGACCAGGTCAGGACGGGTCGTCGACGTCGTCGAGCGGCACCTCGATCGACTGCTCCCAGGCATCGGCTTCGGGGACCTCGACGCCCCTCGTCGGCATGTGCGCCCGAGGTCCGGCCGCGACCTCGGTGGCCTGTTCGAGCGCGTCGCCCTCGGGAACCTCCGGGTCGTCGGGCAGCGGCGCCCGGCCAGGCTCCGGCGCCACCGGGCGATCGTCGTCTGTGGGCTCATCAGACGTGGCCATGGCTGGCTCCTCGTCATCGGCTCTTCGTCACTACCCGCGGTCGGGGGTACCGAACCATGCCGGTGCCTCGGGTTTGGCGAGCGACCGCGTGGGTACGCTGCCGGAGGTGGCGTCTACCGAAAGTGGTGAAGGGCCCAGCGGCACCGAACGGCTTCGACGCATCGAGTCGGTCACCGACGCGGCCCTCACCCACCTCGACGTCCAGGACCTGCTCGTCGAGCTTCTCGAGCGTGTCCGCGAGATCCTCGACGTGGACACCGCCGCGGTGCTGCTGCTCGACCACGCGACCGGCGACCTCGTGGCTACCGCCGCGAGCGGCATCGAGGAGGAGGTCCGCCAGGGAGTGCGCGTGCCCATGGGGCAGGGCTTCGCCGGGCGGATCGCGGCCGAGGTCACACCGGTCGTCATCGAGGACGTCGACCACTCCGACGTGCGCAACCCCATCCTGCGGGACAAAGGCATCAAGACGCTCGTCGGCGCACCGCTGATCAGCGAGAGCAATGTCATCGGCGTCCTCCACGTCGGGTCGCTGACGCCCCGACGGTTCGAGCCCAGCGACATCGAGCTCGTCCAGCTGGTCGCCGACCGGGTAGCCCTCGCGATCGAGGCCCGCCGCTCCAACGTCGAACGAGCGGCGGCCGGGGCACTGCAGCGCAGCCTGATCCCGGACCGGCTGCCGACCGTGCCCGGCCTCGAGCTTGCGGCCCGCTACCTGCCTGCGAGCGCGGGCGGGGTGGGCGGCGACTGGTACGACGTCTTCACTCTGCCATCCGGCCGGGTCGGTGTGGTGATGGGAGACGTCATCGGGCGCGGGCTCGCCGCAGCCGTGGTCATGGGGAGGTTGCGCAGTGCGCTCCGCGCGTACGCCCTCGAGACGTCCGAGCCGGGGGTGGTGCTCGAGCGGCTCGACCGCAAGCTCCAGCACTTCGAGGCGGGCCAGATGACCACGGTGCTGTACGGCGTCCTCGACGCGGGGTTGACCACCCTCCAGATCTCCTCGGCCGGGCACCCCCTGCCGATGATCGGCACGGGCTCCGACGTGGCGACCGTCGTCGCAGCCGTCGATCCCCCTCTCGGCGTGGACACCGGCCTGCGACGAAGGACGACCACCGTCGAGCTTGGTCCGGGTGCGATGCTCGCCCTCTTCACCGACGGCCTCGTCGAACGACGGGGAGAGTCCATGGAGCACGGGCTCGACCGGTTGCGTACGGCGTTGACGTCGGGCTCGGCGGAGCAGCGCTGCACTGCCGCCATCGCCACCATGCTCGCCGACGCCGACCCGTACGACGATGTCGCCCTGCTCGTCCTCCGGCGCGAAGACAGGATGGACAGCCTGCCTCTGCACGTCGAGGTCCCAGCGGTGGCCACGTCACTTGCACTCATCCGGGCTGCTCTCCGCCGCTGGCTGGCGTCGCTCGGGGTCAATGACCGGGAGGGGTTCAACGTGCTGCTCGGGATGGGCGAAGCCGCAGCGAACGCCGTGGCCCACGCCTATGGGCCCAGCGGAGGCACCGTCGGGGTGGACATGGCATGCTCGGCCGGCGTCGTCGTGGGCACCGTCCGTGACACCGGGCGGTGGCGGCTCCCACGGGGTGAGAACCGGGGTCGAGGTATGAGCATCATGGAGAACTGCGCCGACGAGGTCTCGGTCGACCGCAGGGACTCGGGCACCGAGGTGCGCCTCCGGTTCAAGGTCGGGGAGGCTCAGGCATGAACGAGGCCCGCGTGAGCGTGCGGTCAACAGGCGACGAGGTGCACCTCGGCCTCTCGGGAGAGGTCGACCTGTCGAATGCCTCCGACGTCGAGAACCAGCTCACCACCGCCATCCTGAACCGCACCACCGCCGTCGAGCTCGACCTCAGCGGTGTGACCTACCTGGACAGCGCCGGCCTGCAGATCGTCTTCGCGCTGACCGTCCAGCTGCGACGGTTGCAGATCGATCTGCGCATCGTCGCCCCGCCGGGCTCCCCGGCCCGCCACGCCATCGACATGGCGGGCATGGCGACCATCGCCCACATCGAGCCGTCGCCTACGCCGTGACCCTGCCGGTCACGCCTCGGCGGAATGCCGGTCGGCGTGACCGGACGGGGTGCCGCGGTACTCGACGAGCACCAGCGTGGTGTCGTCCTGTAGCTCGTACGCGCTGTGCTCGAAGACCGCGCTGACGAGCCGCCGGAGTATCTCGGCGAGCGGAAGGCGATCGAGCAGGCTCTGGCCCAGCAGGTCGAGCAGCCGGTCGAGCCCGAAGCGCTCGGCGCCGCGCAACCCGCCCTCGACCGCCCCGTCGGTGTAGAGCAGGAGCATGTCACCGGCCTGGAGGAACACCTCGTTGACCGGGGGATCGACGCCGCCGAGCCCGATGGGCAGCACCGGGTCGGTCTCCGCCTCGCCCGCCACCTTGCCGCCGCGCACCAGGACGGGCGGGGGGTGACCGGCGGAGATCCAGCGGAACCGGCCCGTACCCAGGTCGAGGCGACCGAACGCCGCTGTCGCGAAGCGCACGTCGGGGAACACCAGGGCGACGGCGGCGTCTGCGGCGGCATACGCCTCGGGCAGGTCGATGCCGTTGCGGCGGCTGTTGCGCAAGCTGCCGGACACGAGGTCCGAGATGAGCGATGACCTGAGCTCGTGGCCGACGGAGTCGATGATGGCGACGTCGACGGTGTCGCGGTTGAGCCCGTAGTCGAAGCTGTCGCCGGCCACCTCGTAGGCCGGTAGGAGCATGCCGGCGATGGCCACGGTGGGAGTGACGATCGCCACGGGTGGCAGCCCGCGCCGTTGCAGTTCGGCCTCGAGCGACATCGGCCGGTGTCGCCGCACGAGCTCGATGACGTCGGTGTACTGGCCTTTCGTGATGACCAGGTCGGCAGCGAGGGCGGCCAGGCGCTCGACGGTCTGGTCGTCGACCGCGGATCGGTCATCGAACTCGACCGACAGCACGCCCAGCCGAGCGGTGCCGTTGATGAGCGGCACCCACATGCGCACACCGTCGCCGTTCGGCACCGTGACCGACGTCTCGTGCATGAACGCTCGCCCCCCGACCGTCCCGTCGACCGGGAACGACCGCTCATCATCGCGACGCGAGGCCAGCGGATGGAGCGTCATCTGGTCGTGGTCGGCCAGGAACATGCACGACGAGCGTGCGCCGATGCGCCCGACTGCTTCGTCCACCGCTGGGCCCAGCTCGGCGGGTGGCAGGCTGTGCGAGACGTCGAGCAACCAGGCGAGGGGCTCGGACGGCGATGCCTCGACGCGGTCGGTGGGCACAGGCCAGATTACCCGACTCAGTCGCCCGAACCGGCGGTCACGCGGACCCGGCACGGCTTGGTTCCGCCGGGCTGGGGTAGGACGGCATGCCCGGTGTCTCCGCCTTCGGCGAGGTCCGTGACCGAGGTCGCACGGCCGAACGGCCGAACGGCCGGGTCGCGTGCCGCTCCTCGGCTGGAAGGACGTGGTCGTACGGACAGCCCACCAGATCAAGGCCGACGATGTGCCGCTCCTGGCCGCCGGCGTCGCGTTCTTTGCGCTGCTTGCCCTTGTCCCCTCCCTGGTGGCGCTCGTGTCGGTCTACGGCCTGGTCGCCGACCCGGCCGCCATCGAGCGCAACATCGACGACATGTTGGCCGCCGCGCCCCGAGGTGGCGACCTGGTGTCGTCACAGCTCTCGTCCATCGTCGACGGCTCGCGATCCGGCCTGCGGATCGGGGTGGTCGCCGGCCTCGCTGTGGCGCTCTGGTCGGCGTCGAGCGGCATGAAGCACCTCATCGGAGCCGTCACCCTGGCGTACGGCGAGGAGGAGGGCCGGGGCTTCCTTCGGTTCGCGGTCTGGCACTAATCCTGACGCTGGGCGGCATCGCTCTGCAGGGAGTTGCCGTCGCCGGGCTGGTCGTCGCGCCGGCCGCACTGTCCGACGAGGGCGGCCAGGGAGTGGGTCGCACGGTTCTGCTCGCGGTGCGATGGCCGCTGTTCGCTGTGGTCGCACTGGCCGCGCTGTCGATCATCTACCGCTTCGCCCCGGATCGCGACGCTGCCCGCTGGCGCTGGGTGTCCGCCGGTGCCGTGGTGGCCACGGTGGTGTGGGTCGCCGCCTCGGTCGGGTTCTCGATCTACACCGCGAACTTCGCGGACTACAACGAGACGTACGGCGCTCTGGGCGCCGTCGTCGTGGTGATGCTCTGGCTGTACATCACCGCCTACGTCATCATCGCCGGCGCCGAGCTCAACGCCGAGCTGGAGCGGCAGACCGTCGTGGACACCACGACGGGGCGCGCCGAGCCCCTCGGCGAGCGCGACGCCTACGCCGCCGACACGATCGGCGAGGCGACCGACACGCGCTAGCCCTGCAGGCGCCGTCCATCCTCTGGGGAGGTCTGATCGGGCAGGTCAACGAGGCGAAGCGTTGAGCGCGTGACGGGCACGCCGACCGCGCCGCCACCTTCGGAGCAGCCAGACGGCCGCCACCAAGGCAACCCCACCCGCGATGAGCGGTGCCGGGCGTTGCTTCGCCCGGTCTGTGAGCTCGCCCGCCCGCGCCTTTGCGTCGCTGCCGATCTCATGAGCTCGTCGCGTGAGCTCGTCGGCCTTGGCCGATGCCTGTGCCTTGACGTCGGCTTTCGCAGAGAGGGCGGCGACGGTGTCGCCGAGCTGCTCGCGGGTGTCTTCGATTTCCTTGCGGATCGCCTCCGCGTCTGTGGCCTCGGGTTCCGCGGGGTCGGATGGGACCATGCCAGAAGGATCTCCGGTGGTCATCGAGCAGCCCTCTCCTTGATGTGCTGGAGGTCGTCTTGCACGCTGGTTGATGCCTGTTCAGGCCTGGCCGGTAGAGCCTGCGAGGCTTCGTTCTTTCCGACCAGCGCCAAGCCGGCACTGATCGCGAGGATGACGAGGCCAACGATCAGGGCGGCGAGCCACGGCGCGATGGCGGTGGCGAGCCCCAGGACGGCGGCAGCAATGAGTGTCGCCCCGCCGTAGACGGCCATCAGCCCGCCGACGCCGAGCAGACCTGCCCCGCGCCCGAGCTTCCGGCCCTTGTCCGTCAGCTCCGCCTCGGCAAGCCGGATCTCCTGGCGAACCAACTCCGCAGTCTGCAGAGAGGCACGCTGGACGAGCTCACTCATGGACGCGTCATGGACGGCACGTTCGTCCCTCTGCTGAGGAATCTCGACCATGCGGAGTCGCTTCCCGGTGTGATGTGCCGCAAACGATGACGCAGAGCGAGGACCTCAGCCTCGGCTCATCGCGTCGCCGCCTAAGCTCACGCCGTGCTCGCGCACCGGGTGTTCGGAGACGGCGCTGCGCCTGATGCTGTGGGCCATTTCCGGCGCACCGGCTGGGTGCACGTCCGCCCACCCGACGGCGAGGCGCTGGCCGCCCGCCTGCAGGCCTGGGCCGACGAGGTCGCGGCCTGGCCGGACGGGGGTGGCTGGCTGCACTACCGGGAGATGACCGACGCCGGTCCGGCGTTGTGCCGTACCGAGAACCTCGTGCCGCATCACGAGGGCCTCCGCTCGCTGCTGTGCTCGGGTCGGCTGGTCGACTGCGCCGGC
Organism: uncultured Acidimicrobiales bacterium; assembly: GCA_963735395.1. Classification (GTDB taxonomy): domain Bacteria; phylum Actinomycetota; class Acidimicrobiia; order Acidimicrobiales; family VFJN01; genus ZC4RG19. The sequence continues at coordinate 113,781 of CAVTKV010000013.1, forward strand.
GCCCTGTTGGGGGAGCGCGGGGTGCTCTACAAGGACAAGCTCAACCACAAGCTGCCTGGCGGCGCCGGCTATGCCCCGCACCAGGACGCGCCGGCGTATCGGTTCGTCGAGGTCCACGTCTCCTGCATGGTCGCCATCGACGACGCCACCGAGGCGAACGGGTGCCTCGAGGTCGTGTCCGGCGCCCACGACCGGTTGTGGCCCGCCGATGAGGTCGGGTGCATCCGGGCCGACGTCGTGGCGTCGATGGACTGGGTGTCGGTGCCGGTGCGAGCGGGCGATGCGCTGTGGTTCCACTCCCGCACGCCGCATCGAAGCGGGCCGAACCGCTCGCCCCGGCCGAGGCGGGCGCTGTACCCGACCTACAACGCCCGCTCGGAGGGCGACCTGCGCGAGGACTACTACCGGCAGAAGGCCGCCGAGCTCGCCGCGGTGCCTGGTGCCGGCGATCGGGTGGCGGTGTCGCTCATCGGCGACTTCCAGGGTCGGCCGGTCCGGTGACGTCCGTCGACGAGGTGCTGGACCTGTACCACCGCTGGGGTGGGGAGCGTTACGACGAGGACGTCGCACAGCTCGACCATGCCCTGCAGACGGCGGCGCTGGCGGCCGCGGCCGGAGCGCCCGGCCCCGTGGTCGCCGCCGCGGTCCTGCACGACGTCGGTCACCTGCTGGCGTTGCGCGGTGACCAGCCCGGGTCCCACGAGCGGACGGGTCCCGCCTTCCTCGCTCCACTGTTCCCGCCGTCGGTGACCGGCCCCATCGCCCTGCACGTCGCGGCCAAGCGCTACCTGTGCGCGGTCGAGCCGGCCTACTTGACCGTGCTGTCGGCCGGCTCGACGCACAGCCTCCGACGTCAGGGCGGCCCGATGTCGGGCGGTGAGGTGGCGGCCTTCGAGGCCCGGGCCGGCTGGCCAGATGCCGTCGCCCTCCGGCGGTGGGACGACGCCGGCAAGGTCGACGGCGCTGCGGTGCCTGGCCTCGCCAGCTACGAGCCACTTCTGCGGTCAGTGGCGTGCTCCGGGTCCTGACGCTCAACATCTGGAACCTCAGCGGCGACTGGCGAGCCCGCCGCCAGGCGATCCTGGCCACGATCCGACGGTGGGTGCCCGACGTCGTGTGCCTGCAGGAGGTGGTGGCGAACGACCGTGGTAACCAAGCCGAATGGCTGGCCGCCGAGCTGGGGGGCTGGGCGGTGGCCTACGCCGGGGAGCCGGTGGCCGGCGGCGCGGGGCGGTTCGGCAACGCCGTCCTCAGCCGGCGGTCCATCGAGGAGTCGTCGAGCGCTCGGCTGCCCCACGTGCCGGACGAGCGGGAGGTGCGGCGCGTCGTCGTCCATGCCCGAACCGGTGGCGTCGACGTGTTCTCGACGCACCTGGCCTGGCAGCTCCACGACGCCGCCCTGCGGGAGCGGCAGGTGCATGAAGCCGTGCGGTTCGTGGCCGATCGCACCGACCCGGCCGCCCCGATCGGTCCGGTCGTCGCCGGCGACCTCAACGCAGAGCCGGACTCGACTGTCGTCCGCTACCTCGCCGGGCTCGCCTCGCTCGACGGGGCGAGCACCTACCTGCAGGACGCCTGGCGGTTGGCCGGCGACGGCGGGCCCGGCCTGACGTGGTCGAACCTCAACCCCCACGCCGCCCTCGACCAGGAACCCGACAGGCGACTCGACTACGTCTTCAGCGGCCTCCACGGACCGACGGGCGCGGGACGTCCTGTGGACTGCCGGGTCGTGGCCGACGAACCGGTGGACGGCGTGTGGCCGTCCGACCACTTCGGGGTCCTCGCCGTCCTGCAGCGTTGAGATGGACCGCCGCGGGTCGCTCATCAAGCGATCACATTGGGCTGCCACACTGACGGCGTGGTCACCCAGGAGGAGCTGCTGCCCCCCGCCCAGCCAGCGGTCCACCCGACGCGGAGCAGCCGCGCCACGGTCGTCGTGTTCCTCGTCGCCCTGCTCTTCGCACTCGTGGCCAGGCGGGGCGCGGTCGTCGGTCTGGTGGCCCTCGGTCTGGTCCTCGTCCCGCTCGAGCGCGCCGTTCCGTTGCGGCGCCAACGGGTGCTGAGGCCGGGGCTGCTGACGGATGTGACGCACCTCCTCGTCAACGGCGTCCTGGTCACCGTCAGCACGGTCGTCCTCGTGGTGGTGGCGGCGATCCCGCTCCTTCCGCTGCGCCGGCTCGATCTCGAGAGCGCGCTGCCTGGGGCGGCATCAGTGGCGCTCGCCGCGCTGGCCGCCCTCGTCGGCGGCTACTGGGGCCACCGGCTCACCCACCGTGTGCCCTTTCTCTGGCGGCTCCATGCGATCCACCACAGCATCGAACAGATGGACTGGGTGGCAGCCGGACGGCTCCACCCCGTCGACTCCGCCTTCACCCAAACCTGCGCCGCGCTTCCGCTCGTGGCCCTCGGCTATGAGGGCGGTGTGCTCGCCGGCGTCACGGTGCTCGTGACCGTCATCGCCATCGTCCAGCACGCCAACGTGCGCCTGCGCCTTCCGGTGCTGCGCTGGATCGTACCGACCCCCGAATGGCACCACTGGCACCATGCGACCGACCTCGACGCCCGCGACACCAACTTCGGTCTCCCGCTCATCGACAAGCTGTTCGGGACCGCCTACCTGCCGAAGGATCGCCGACCGGGCTCCTTCGGCATCCCCGACCCGGTGCCGACCGACGGCTACCTGTCTCACCTCCGCTACCCCTTCGCCGGCGCGCGCTGATCGACCAGGACTCGGCCTATGGGCTACGCCTGCGTCGTGGCGGTGGGTGCCCGCGCGTCGTCGATGTCGCGCTGGGCGGCGAGGATCTGGGGGAGCGAGTCTTCGACCAGGGTGATGAGGTCGAGGAGCTTGGACGCGACCTTGTCGCCGAGGGCGGTGAGGCTGTATTCGACCCGCGGGGGGATGGTGGACTGGACCTCGCGGTCGACCAGGCCGTGGCGGTTCAAGGCGTGCAGGGTCTGGGCGAGCATCTTCTCGCTGACACCGTCGACCCGGCGACGCAGGGCATTGAACCGGTACGGGCCCGCGTGCAACGCGACGAGCGCCAGGACCCCCCACTTGCCGACGATGTCCTCGAGGACCTGGCGTGAGGAGCACTCGCGGGCGAACACGTCGGCGATCAGGGCACCGTGGCTGTCGTCGCTGTCGGCTGCATGGGAACTGGCCACGCCCTGAGCCTACGGCCTTTCGCCGTCGATCCGTTGGGCGCTGCTGTGTCGATAGCACTGTGGATTAGTTAGTGCAGGCGGATAGCGTGCGGGCGAGGCCATCTCCGGGCCTCCCGACACGAAGAGGAACCCATGCTCACGATCACCGGTGCGACCGGGAAGCTCGGCCGCCTCGTCATCGACGACCTGCTCGCCCGGGGCGTGCCCGCCGACCAGATCGCCGCCGCCGTCCGCTCGCCAGCCAGCGCCGCCGACCTCGCCGACCGCGGCGTCGTGGTGCGCGAGGCCGACTACGAGCGTCCCGACACCCTGCCCGGCGCACTGGCCGGCACCGAGCGCCTGCTGCTGATCTCGTCCAGCGAGGTCGGACGGCGCATCCGCCAGCACCGCAACGTGATCGACGCCGCAGCCGCCTCGGGCGTGCGCCACGTCGCCTACACCAGCGTGCTCAACGCCGACGTCTCCCAGATCCAGCTCGCCTCCGAGCACCTCGCCACCGAGCAGGCGCTCGCCCAGGCCGGCATCCCCTTCACGCTCCTGCGCCATGGCTGGTACCTCGAGAACTACACCGACAGCCTCGCCGCCACCCTCCAGCACGGCGCCGTGCTCGGCGGCGCGGGTGAGGGACGGGTGGCCGCCGCCACCCGCGCCGACTTCGCCCAGGCCGCCGCCGCGGTCCTCACCACCGGCGGACACGAGGGCGCCGTCTACGAGCTCGGCAACGACACACCGTTCACCCTCGCCGAGCTGGCGCAGGCCATCACCGACGCCAGCGACGTCCCGGTCACCTATCAGGACCTGCCCCCGAGCGACTACGCCAAGGCCCTGATCACCGCCGGCATCCCCCAGCCGGTCGCCGAGACCCTCGCCGACTCCGACCTCGGCATCGGCCGCGGCGACCTCACCACCGACCGGCACGACCTCAGCACCCTCCTCGGCGCACCCACCGCCGCCATGCCCGCTGCCGTCAGCACCGCTCTCGCCGCGCTGGCCTGAGGCCCTGGCCGACCCACCAGTGACCAGCTCCAGCTCGATCACCCCACCGGCCCCAACCTGGGGTACTGGAGCACGGTGGACGAGATCGAGGACCACCTCCGCGAGGCCGGGCACGATCCCGATCGGGCGCACGAGCTGGCGCTGGTGCTGGCGCCGGCCTTGATGCTGGTGGCACGGCGAGCCGCGTTCGGTCTGGCCACCGCGTCCGAGGTGCACGACTTCGTCGCCGCGGCCTGCGACCTGGCGGCCGGGCCGGGCTCCTCCACCGGTGTCGCGTAGGGCCCGAGCCCGGACCCTCAGCTCGCCAGCGCCTCGCCCAGCGCGGCCCGCCCCGGGATGCCGAGCTTGCCGTAGACGTGTTGGAGGCGGTTCTCGACGGTTCTGACCGAGACGAAGAGCTTCTCAGCGATCTGCTTGTTCGAGCGGCCGGCGGCGGCCAACAGGGCGGACTCCCGTTCCAGGCACCGTTCGTCGGCGACAAGTGAGACAACGAACCGGAACATCCAGGAGCTACGGCAGGCGGTGCCGGCACGCAGGACACGGGCATGTAGCGTTTCGCGGAGGGGCTCAGCGCCGCCAGACCAGGAGAGCCGCCATGGGGAGCCGCGACGCCGCGCACGGACGGCAAGGAAGCCAGCGCATCACCGCGCTCCTGCTGGCACCGCTGCTGGCCCTGACGGCCGCGGCATGCGCGGCGGCGACGACGGAGACGGCGACGCGACGGTACCGGTCGCACCGACGGCGGAGTCATCTGCAGAGACCACCCAAGCGAGCCCGTCCACCCTGCCGCCGTGCAGCGCCGCACGGCACCTCGTGGCGTTCGACGTCTTCGGCACGTTGAGCCTCAGCGACGAGGACGTCGTCGCCTGGATCCAGGACCCGGCGAACGACCCAGATCCCCGGCCGGGCGCCGCCGACCTGGCGGCGACCTACCGGTCGCTGGGCTACGAGATCTGGTACGTCACCACCATGCCCGTGGGGGTGGGGATCGGCGACCAGCCGCTCGACGATGCCCTGAACGCGTGGTTCCAACGTCACGGGTTTCCCACCGGTGAGGGCACGAGCATCTACACCGTGTCCACCACCGGAGATGCCGTGTTGTCGATCGCCGACGCGCTGCTCGAGTTCCAGTTCGGGTCCGAGATGAGCACGGACGCCGCGTACACCGACAACGAGGACAAGGCCTACGCGCTCATCACCGGCGGCATCTCGACAGACAGGATGTTCACCCTGGGGTCCGGCGCCGCGTCCCACGGATCGACGGCACTGACGGCGGACGACATGATCGCCCACGTCGCGACGGTGCAAGCCCTCGGGAAGGTCTGCGAGCCCGGCTGAAGGTCCCCGCGGTCGGGCAGCTCCACGCTGCGCTCGCTGAGTTGCGGTCCGGGTTCGGACACTGCAGTAGTCGGCACTGCTGACATCGCTCGGAGCGGGTGGTTGGTTCCTCCTGGTAGCCAGTGGGGGATCACGCCCCAGTTCTGGCCGCCCGAATGCCACCCGACTCCGCCGGCTCGCGACGACCACGACCACCGCGGCCGCCGGCGAGCACGACGACCACCACGCCGCCGGGCAGCACGACGACGACCACGACCACGGCGCCGGCAGGGAACGTCGAGGCACGGTTCGCGGCCGCAGGCCCGTCACCCGTGACCACTGGGTCGGCGACCGACGGGTCAGGCAATGCCTACACGTTGTTCTACCCGACGAACCTCGCCACGGACGGGATCGACAATCCGATCGTGACGTGGGGCAACGGCACCGGCAGCACGCCGAACAACTACGCGGCGACGCTGTCGCACCTGGCGTCGTGGGGATTCGTGGTCGTGGCGTCCAACAGCGGGCAGACGGGCTGGGGCACCGAGATGTGGGCCGGTGCCCAGTACATGATGAGCCAGGACGACCGCTCGTCGAGCGTCTTCTACCACCAGCTCGACACGGCCAACATGAGCGGGTCGTCTGATTTCTTGTCGACACCGGCGCAGCAGACCGCCTACTACAACGGGATCAACGCCCCGGCGGCCAGGGCCGCGGTGGTCGGGGGAGATCACAACGTGATCCAGGGCGCCAACAACGGGATGCTCGGCTACCTCACGGCCTGGTTCAGGTACACCCTGCAGGTAGACGGTTTCGCACGGGCTGCCTTCGTGGGAAGCCCACCGCAGCTCAACACCAACACCGCCTGGACCAACCAGGCCGAGAAGGGCCTGCCGTAGCACGGCCGCCGCGGGGTCGTGGAGGTGTCCCACCACCCCCACGACCCCCTTTCGCCGCGACGAGCGGGTTCAGGCGCGTTCTGTGAGGGAAGCAGCGTGAGCATCGTCCTGACCACGGAGATGACCATGGATGCTCTGACGTTGTTGACTGCCGACCACAACCGTGTGCGGGGCCTGTTCGCCCGCTTCTCGACCGCCCGGGAATCGAACGATGCGGTGACCATGCGCGAGCTCGCCGAGCGCATCGCGCTGGAGCTCGAGGTTCACACGGCCATAGAGGAAGCCGTGTTCTATCCGTGGGTCCGCGATCTGTCCGACGAGCTCGCCACGGTCGTCGACGAGGGCATCGAGGAGCACCACGTGGTCGAGGTTCTGTTGGAGGAGATCAGCGGGCTCGTGCCGGGTGCCGACGACTGGACGGCCAAGGTCACCGTGGTGATCGAGAACGTGGAGCACCACGCCGAGGAGGAGGAGAACGAGATGTTCCCGGCTGTCGCCTCCGCGGCGAGCCGTGATGACCTCGGCCGGATTGCCGACGACCTCGAGGCGAAGAAGTCCGATCTGGGGGCTCCGGTGCTGGCAGACAAGCGGGACCTCACCACAGACGACCTGCGGAAGCTGGCGTCCGACCAACAGATCCCCGGCCGATCGTCGATGAGCCGGGACGAGCTGGCCGCAACGGTCAGCCCCGCATGAATGTCATGAGGGAGGTGTCGTGAACGAGGACAAGATGTGGAATGGCGTGGCCAGCGGCGCAGCGGTCGGTGCCGTCGTGCTGACGAAGCCTCTCGTGGAACGGGCCTGGCGCCTGGTCGTCGGATCCGAGCCGCCGGGGAACCCCGCCGATCAGGACGTCGCGTGGCGGGACGCGATCCTGTGGGCCGTTGTGACCGGTGCCATCGTGGGCCTGATCCGCCTCGTCGCCCAGCGGATCGCCGCCGGAGCCTGGCAGAAGGTGCAGGGCAGCTACCCCAAAGCGTTGGCGTCCACCCGCCCGTAGCCACCGAGACGATGAGAGTCCGTCAGGTCGACGTTCTGCCGAGGTGTAGCCGATCCCTGTCGCGGGCATGCGTGAGAGGTGACCGTCATCGGCTATCACGCATCGCACGAGCAGCACAGCCCGAGCGCCCTGGTCGCGGCCGTGCGCGCCGCCGCCGACGCCGGCTTCGGGGCCGTGTCGTCGTCGGATCACCTGTCGCCGTGGAGCCGCGCCCAGGGCGAATCGGGCTTCGCCTGGTCGTGGCTGGGCGCGGCCATGCAGGCGGTGCGCCTGCCGTTCGGCGTCGTCAACGCCCCCGGCCAGCGCTACCACCCGGTGATCATCGCGCAGGCCATCGCCACACTCGCCGAGCTGTACCCGGACCGCCTGTGGGTGGCTCTCGGCTCGGGCGAGGCGTCGAACGAGCACGTCACGGGCGAACCGTGGCCGCCCAAGCCTGCGCGCAACGCACGGCTCGGCGAGTGCGTCGCGGTGATCCGGGCGCTCCTCCAGGGCGACGAGGTCAGCGTCGACGGCCACGTGCGGGTCGACCGGGCCCGCCTCTGGACGCTGCCGGCCACCCCGCCGCCACTGATCGGTGCGGCGCTCAGCGAGGCGACGGCGGCCTGGTGCGGGGGATGGGCCGACGGTCTGATCACGGTGCACGTGCCCCCCGACAGGTTGCGCCGCGTGATCGACGCGTTCCGGGCGGGCGGCGGCGAGGGCAAGCCGGTGCGGGTGCAGGTCAAGGTCGCGTGGGCGCCCACCGAGGACGAGGCGCTGGCGGGTGCCCACGACCAGTGGCGCACCAACGTCTTCGACTCGGTGCTCATGGCCGACATCGAGACGGTCGACCAGTTCGAGGCCGCGGCGATCCACGTGCGACCCGATGACGTGCGTCAGAGCGTGCTCGTGTCGTCGGACCCCAAGCAGCACGCTGCCTGGTTGCACGAGACGATCGACCTCGGCGTCGACGAGCTGTTCCTCCACCAGGTGCCACGCGACCAGCGGCGGTTCATCGACACGTTCGGCGCCGAGGTGCTGCCCGAGGTGACAGCACGATGAGCGTCGAGTTCACCAGCGACCAGTGGTGGAAGAACGGGGTGGTGTACTGCCTCGACGTCGAGACCTTCCTCGATGGGGACGGCGACGGCGTGGGCGACATGGCGGGCCTGGTCGAGCGCATCGACTACCTGGCCGGCATCGGCGTCTCGACGTTGTGGTTGATGCCGTTCTACCCGTCGCCCGACCAGGACGACGGCTACGACATCACGGACTTCTACGGCATCGATCCCCGGCTGGGCACCTTGGGCCAGTTCGTCGAGGTGGTGCGCACGGCGCGCGACCGGGGGATGCGTGTCATCGTCGACCTGGTCGTCAACCACACGTCGGACAGGCACGAGTGGTTCCAGGCGGCGCGGGCGGACCCCGAGTCGCCCTACCGCGACTGGTACGTGTGGGCGGACGAGCGGCCCGACGACAGCCAGCTGGCGGAGACCTTCCCGGGCGATCAGGGCGGCGTGTGGACCTATGACCGCAAGGCCCGCCAGTACTACCTGCATCGCTTCTACGAGCACCAGCCCGACCTCAACATCGCCAACCCGGCCGTGCGCGCGGAGATCGCCCGCATCGTCGGGTTCTGGCTGCAGGTCGGCGTCAGCGGGTTCCGCGTCGATGCCGTGCCGTTCCTGATCGAGCTCGACGGCATCGAGGGCGCACCGTCGGTCGACCCCCACCGCTACCTCAAGGACCTGCGAGCGTTCGTGCAGCGACGTCGCGGCGAGGCCATCCTGCTCGGCGAGGTCAACCTGCCGCCCAAGCAGCAGCGGGAGTTCTTCGGCGACGAGGACGGCGACGAGCTCAACCTCGTCTTCAACTTCTCGGTCATGCAGCGCGTCTACCTGGCGCTGGCCCGGCAGGACGCCACGCCGATCGAACGGGCGCTGGCGGACCTGCCCCCGGTGCCGTTCGACTCGCAATGGGCGACGTTCCTGCGCAACCACGACGAGCTCACCCTCGACCAGCTCAGCGACGACGAACGGCAGGAGGTGTTCGACGCCTTCGGCCCCGACCCGGGCATGCAGCTCTACGGCCGCGGCCTGCGCCGGCGCCTGCCGCCCATGCTGGACGGCCACCCGCAACGCATCCGCATGGCCTACAGCCTGCTGTTCTCGCTGCCGGGCACGCCGGTGCTGTTCTACGGCGAGGAGCTCGGCATGGGCGAGAACCTCGACCTGGAGGGCCGCATGGCCGTGCGCACCCCCATGCAATGGTCGGACGAGCCCGGCGCCGGCTTCTCGACCGCACCTCCGGAGCGTTTCCCCAGCGCGGTCACCGAGGGCGAGTTCGGCCCGCTCGCGGTCAACGTCGCCGCGCAACGCCGAGACCCCGGCTCGCTGCTCAACTGGTTCGAGCGGCTGATCCGGCGGCGGCGGGAGACGCCCGAGCTCGGCCTGGGCACGTGGTCGGTCGTCGCCAACGACCAACCGGCGGTGCTGGCCCACCGTTGCGACTGGAACGCTTCCACGGTCGTGGCCGTGCACAACGTCGGGCCCGAACCCTGCCGGCTCGATCTGCCGCTCGAGGGCATCGACGACGCCGTCGGCTCCGTCGACCTGCTCGACGGGTCCCGGGAGGAGCCTCTCGACGAACCGGTGCTGCACCTCACCCTCGACGCCTACGGCTACCAGTGGCTGCGCATCCGGCGTGCCGGCCAACGTCTGGCGCCCTGACCGGTGCCGGCGATGGTGTCCGATGGCGAGATCGACGCCGAGACGGGTGCGCTTCCCGCCGGCCCTGGCGTCGGCCACGTCGCGCTGATCGGGCTCATGGGCGCCGGCAAGACGACGGTCGGAAGGATCCTGGCCGCAGACATCGGTTGGCCCTTCGTCGACACGGACGCGCAGATCGAAGCCCTCACCGGGCGGACCGTGCGGGAACTGTGGAGCGAGGGCGGCGAGGCCGCCTACCGGCGGCTCGAGTCCGACGCCGTGGTGACCGCCCTGAGCGCGACCGAGCCGAGCGTTCTGGCCGCGCCGGGAGGTGTCGTCGACGACGAGGTCGCCGCGGCAGCGCTGAGAGCGACGGGGGTCGCCGCGGTCTACCTGCGCGCCCAGGTGGTCACCCTGGTCGAGCGCGTCGGACGGAACCCCGGCCACCGGCCCCTCCTGGGCGCCCGGCCCGAGGAGCTCATCGGGCAGCTGTTCGCCCGACGGGACCGTGCCTACCAACGTCTTGCCGACGTGACCGTCGATGTGGATGGGCTCGAACCGGCCGACGTGTCCAGTGCGGTTCGCGACGCTCTGGTCGCGCGGGCCGCCAACCGTCGTCCTGACGACGTTTAGCCAGGTCGAGGCATGGGTAGCCCAATCATGTTCCGCGAGTTCGGGAGGCACGCATGTCGAAGCATCGTCCCGTCACGTGGCTCAAGGATCGTGCCTCGACGGGTGTGAGGGATCTGCCGAAGAACGCGGCATGGCTCGCCGGGAGGGCTCGCCGACCCTCTGGCAAGGTGCTGGACAACACGTCCGATGCGGTGAGCAACGCCGGGAGCTCCGTCGGAGGGGCCATCAGCAGGGCCGGTCGCACGGTCGTCGGCGCAGTGCCGTTCGTCGGCGGCGACGACGGCTCGATCGAGACGCTGCTGCGCGACGCTCGTGCCGCGGCCGACCAGGCCGGCGCCGCCGAGGACCAGGCCGTGGCTCTCGCGGAGCAGGCCAAGCAGGCGGCGGACGACGCCAAGCGTTCGACCGATACCGCCTACCAGCGTGCACGCGAGGACGAGCGCGAGGCCAAGACGCGAGCGGCGGACCGTGTCGACCGGGCACGAACCGAGGTCGACGGAGATGTGGCTGCGGTCGCGCACGAGGCCGAAGAGCGGCTGCGGGAGGCACGGCGGCAGGCCGACGAGCGCCTGGTGGAGGAACGGCGGCGGGCCGAGCAGGAAGCGGACGAGGTGATCGCCGCGGCGACGGCTCAGGCTGAGGACGAGGCGGAGGCCGCCCAGCACGACGCGCAGGACGCGAGCGACAGGGCCGAGGAGGCCGTCGCCACCGCGACGAGAGCCCTGACCCATGCGAGAGAGCTCGCCGACGCAGCGTCGCAGGCAGCCCTCGAGGCCGCGGCCGCCGCCGGGCGCGAGGCGGAGCGGCTGGCCGACGAAGCCGGCCACGTCGCCTCGGGAGCACCCCGCAATCGGCGCGGTCCGACGACGAAGCCCAGCCGGGCGCGGACCACGCGGGGCCGGTCCACACGCCGACCCGCGACGAAGCGGGACGCGATGGCGGCCTTGAACGGCCAGTCGAAGCAGCAGCTGCTACGCCGCGCCGCGGCGCTCGACATCGACGGCCGCACCACGATGACGAAGGCCCAGCTCGTGCGGGCGATCAAGGATGCGCCGTCGACGACGAGTTGAGGGCGGTCCCGGACCAGGAGGTCGCGCATGTTGTTCCGTCGCAAGTCCAGGAAGGACCGGGTGGTCGCCGCCGCGGGGCGGGTGCTGCCCTCGCGTCGGGCCATGGCCACGACGGTAGGCGTGGCGAGCGGCCTCGCGGTGTTGACGGCGGCGAGCTCAGGGGTGTCGGCCCTTCGACAGAAGCTCTCCTGATGCGGCGCCGCGAGCGGCTACCGATCGTCGCTCGGGAGGGCGATCATGTCGTCGTAGGTCGGCTGCGCGCCCGGTTGCTCGGCCTCCCCCTCCTGGACATCGACGCCCACGTGGTCGTGGCGACGGCGCGCCCGCGCCACGGCGCACCGAGCTGGGAGGGCGATCCGCGAGGCCGCCGGCCTCTCCCGGCCGACAGGCCTCCACAGCCCAACGGGTCGGCCCCACCGGCGTTGAGCCGGGCGGTTCGCCTGCTCGACGAGGGATCGTCCGCGCTCGCTGACGCTCGACGCATCCGCCGTCACGCCGCGGAGGCTCCGGAACGTCGAGCGTGATCGTCGAGGGAGGCGTCGCTCCCGCCGGTCATGAACCGGGCAGACGCACGACCGAGATGAAGAACTCGTCGATCTGCTGCACGACGCCGACGAAGCGGTCGAAGTCGACGGGCTTGGAGACGTACGCGTTCGCATGGAGGTCGTAGCTGCGCAGCACGTCCTCCTCCGCCTCCGACGTCGTGAGCACGACGACCGGTATGCGGCGCAGCTCGGGATCGTTCTTGATGTCGGCGAGCACCTGCCGCCCGTCCCGCTTGGGGAGGTTGAGGTCGAGCAGGATCAGGTCCGGGCGGGTAGCCGCGGCGTGCCTGCCACGTCGTCGCAGGTAGTCGAGCGCCTCGACCCCGTCCCCGACGACGTTGAGGCGGTTGAGGACCTTGCCCTCGTCGAGTGCCTCGCGGGTCATGAGGACGTCGCCCTCGTCGTCTTCGACGAGCAGGACCTCGATGGGACGGACGGCTTCAGCCAACATCGCTGGTGCTTCTTTCGGTGTCGCGGATGACAGGCAGGGCGAGCTTGAAGGTCGCGCCGGGAGGAGGCGTCGGTTCGAGCCACATGCGGCCGCCGTGGAACTCGGCGATCTTCTTCGCCAACGCCAGACCTATGCCCGTGCCGGGGTACTCGGTCTTGCCGTGCAGGCGCTTGAACACGACGAAGATCTGGTCCCGGTAGTCGCTCTCGATACCGATGCCGTTGTCGGTCACGCTGACGACCCACTCGTCGCCCGTCGCGGAGCCGACGAGGCTGGCGTGGACGTCGACGGTGAGCGGCTCCTCCCGTCGGAACTTGAGGGCGTTCGTCAGGAGGTTCTGCATCGCGGAGGCCAGCAGGTGGGGATCGCCCCCCACCTCGGGCAGGTTCTCGACCGTGACTGTGGCGTGGGCATCGGCGATCGCCGGGCCCAGCACGTGGAGGACGTCGTCCACCACGGCGGCCAGGTCGACTCGCTCGAACGTCTGGCTCGAGCGCCCCACGCGCGAGAACGCCAGCAGGTCGTTGATCAGGTCCTGCATGCGCTTCGCTCCGTCGACGGCATAGCGGATGTACTCGTCGGCGCGCTCGTCGAGTTGGCCGTCGTAGCGCTTCTGCAGGAGCTGGCAGAAGCTCGACACCTTGCGCAGCGGTTCCTGGAGGTCGTGCGAGGCGACGTAGGCGAACTGCTCGAGGTCCGCGTTCGACCGGCTCAGCTCGTCGGCCTGTCGGGCGAGCTCGTCGGCCGCCGTGTTGAGCTGGTCGAGCTCGGCGAGGATGCGGGCGCGCATGGCGTCGATGTCGGCGCCGAGCCGGACCAGATCCGGTGAGCCGTCGCCCCGGACGGGGTGCCCGAGCTCGCCGTCGGCCACCCGCCGGGCGTCCCGGCCGAGCCGCCCGATCGGCCCGAGGACGAACCGGGCCAGTGCCCCGAGGATGATCGCCCCGGACAGGACGACACCCCCGACCTGCAGGACCATCGCCCAGGTGGCCCGGCGGGCCGCGTCATCGAGCTCGTCGACGCGGTCGGCGCGCAGGGTCGTCAGTTCGTCGTCGACGCGTTGGATCGCTCCCTGTAGGCGGTCGACCCGCTGCATCGCCTCCTGTTGGAAGCTCTCGGATCGCACGTCGGCCGACTCGCCGGTTGCGACGGCGTCGATGACCGGCTGCGCCGACGAGGCCTGCCACGCGTCGTGCAGTCCCCGCGCCTCGGTCAGCTCGTCGTCGAGCTCCCCGTGCGATCCGAGCAGGGAGTCCAGCCGGTCGAGTGCGCCGTCGGCGGCATCGGCCCCCGACGAGTAGGACTCGAGGAAGCGAGGGTCCCCGGTCAGCGCCAGGGCGCGGATGCCCGTCTCCTGGTCGACGACGGCGGTCTCGAGGTCGGCGGTCGCCACCGCGGCCGGATCGATGTGGTCCAGCAGGTCGTTCCGCACGTCACGCTGCCGTGTCTGCAGGGCGATCTGGGCGGCCAGGGTCGCGACGAGCAACACCCCGACGGCGCTGAGAAGCACGACGAGGCGGCCGCGCAGGGTCCACCGACCGGGATCGGTGAGCCGGCGGTCAACCGCCATCGGCCGCGGCTCCGGGGATCGAGACGAGGGCCAGAGCGACGTCGTCTGTCAGCGGGCCGCCGTTCCGGCGCTGAACCTCGGCCAGCAGCGCGTCGAGCAGCGCGCCGCCCGTGAGGCCACGCCCGGTGAAGTCATCGATGAGGCAGATGAGCGCATCGATGCCGAGCCGCTCGACGGCACCCGGTGCCGCCCGGCCCTCGATCAGCCCGTCGGTGTACATGAGGACGGTGGCCCCGCGTCCGAGGGGCACGTCGATCGGTGCCCACGACGGGGACGGCATCACACCCAACAGGTGACCGAACCCCGCTCCGCCGACCGGTCGACTCGGACGATCGATCAGGACGGGCGGCGGGTGACCGGCCAGGAGCAGCACACCCGACGACCGGTCCGGCAGGACGGTGAGCGTCGACACCGTGGCGAAGGTGAGCATCTCGACCTCGGACCGAAGGAACGTGTCGAGGATCGCCAGCACGCGGGCCTGCCCGATGCCGGCCAGGGTCAGGGCCCGCCAGGCACTGCGCAGCCGGGCGCCAAGGGCCGCGGCGTCGGGACCGTGGCCGGCGACATCACCGATGAGCACCGTGACAGCGCCGTCGTCGGCTTCGACGGCGTCGTGGAAGTCGCCGCCGAGCTCGGCCCCCTCGCGCCCGGCGCGGTACCGGACCACGAGGCCGAGGTCGTCGGAACGGAGCAGCGGCGGCGGTGCGAGTGCGCGCTCCATCCGGGTGTTGTCGGCACGCCGGCGCTCGGCCTGGAACAGGTCCCGGGCGAGCCGGCTGGCTCGCTGGCGCTCGATGGCGTAGCGCACGGATCGAGCCAGCAGCTGGTCGTCGACGCGCCCCTTGACGAGGTAGTCCTGGGCCCCCGCGGCGACGGCACCGATGCCGAGGCGTTCGCTGGCCGCCCCCGTGAGCACGACGACCGCCGTGTCCGGCGCGTCTGCGACGAGTTGGACGACCCCGGTGGTGCCCGCGGCGTCGGGCAGACCGACGTCGAGCAGCACGCAGTCGACCGATCGCACCGCCAGACGCGCCTCGGCGAGGTTCGTGGCCCGTTCGACGGTGGCACCGGGTAGGCCGTCCGCCAGCAGCTCGCGGACGATCCTCGCGTCCCCGTCGTCGTCCTCGACGAGGAGGACCCGCAAGTCGACGGCAGGGTCGGTGCCCGAGGTGGGGGAGCCGGTCGTGGTGATGCCCCGTGCTCCGGTCAGGCGCGGTGTCCCAGCGGTCGTCAGCAGTAGCTCCTCGATGATGTGGACTGTGGCGCAGGCCGGCGTCATCGTGACATGAGCCGAGCGTGATCCGAATACCGCATCGGGGTGAGGTGTGACTCACCCGTCGACGGCGCATGTTGGGACTCGCCGAGAACGGGTAGCGATACAGCACCGTGTCAACGGAAGGCCCTTGCCATGGCGCACCGCCCCGTTCGAGTCATCTTGGCCAACGACGACCACATCGTGATCGAGGGTCTGCGCGGGATGCTCCTGCCCTACTACGACCGGGTGGAGGTCGTCGGCACCGCCGTGGGCGACCCGGAGATCGTCCTGGCCGGTGACGCCGAGGTCGACGCTGACGTGATGCTGATCGACGCGTTCTCGCGCCGTGCGGGAGGCATCGATGCGGCGGCCAAGGTGCTGAGTCAGGACCCCGCGTTCGTGGTGGCCGTCTTCACCCACGCGGACGATCTGCGGCTCATGCTGCAGGCGCTGCGCGTGGGCGTTCGCGGCTACCTCTTGAAGTCGACGCCTCCCGGGGAGCTCGTCGACATGCTCGTCCGCCTGCACGAGGGCGACGTCGTGATCGACCCTGGACTGGCTACCGACGCCGCGGTGCTGGCCGCCCGCACCCTCGACCTCGGTGAGTGGCCCGGCGCTCACCTCGGTCTCACCCGACGCGAGGCCGAGCTCCTCACTCTGCTGGCAGAGGGGCTGACGCCGCGGCAGGCGTCCGAGAAGATGGGTGTATCGCCCGAGACGGTCCGCACGCACGCGCGCAACCTGTACCAGAAGCTCGACGTCAGTGACCGCGCCGCCGCCGTGGTCGTCGCGTGGCGGGAGGGACTTGTCCGCTGACCGGGGCAAGGCGGTGGCTCACGGAGCGAGGCCCAGCTCGGCGAGGACGAGCCGGGTGTGCCGGCCGAGCGGGGGCGCGTGGTCGGGCGGCGGCTCGGCCCGGGGAGGGACGGCGGGCGGGGGCGCGTCGCCGGTGGGGAGCGTCGGCCCGGCGAGGTGGGCGGCGACGCCGGCCATCGACACGTCCAGCAGCCAGCGGCCGCCCACGGCGAGGGCGTCGAGGACCGCGGCCGCGGCGACGATCCCGCTCGTCGGGTCGGCGACGGCGTCGCTGCAGAAGTAGGGCCGGCCGTCGTGACAGCTCACGAGGCCGCCTGCCACCGCGGCGTCGTCTCCGAACCCGATCCAGTCCCGCCCGGGATGGGTGCGGCCGTGACCCGTGATCGACACCCAGACGCGTGGGCGTGCGCCGGCGAGGAGGGATCGGGCGTCGATGCCCAACTGCTCGAGCGCGCGGGGGCGGGAGGCCTCGATCACGACGTCGGCTCGCGCCAGCAGGTCGCGCAGCAGCCGGGCGCCGTCGATCGATCGAAGGTCGAGGCCGACGCTGCGCTTGGAAGAGTTGAGCAGGTCGAAGAACGAGGTCGGGCCGCGCCGGGCGCCGTCGGGACGGCTGGTCGACTCGACCTTGACGACATCGGCGCCCGCCGCAGCCAGCAGTGAGCCGGCCAACGGCCCGGCCCACAGCGAGCTCAGGTCGACCACGAGGAGGTTGCCGAGCGCCGCCGGGGGAGGAGCGGAGGGCCCGGCGACGCGGTCGGCCCGCAGCGGGAGCGCTGCGAGCGGGTGGGTGGTGAGGGCGGCGGTCGGGGGCGCGGCCGGGAGAACGGCTGCCGCGAGGCCGAGCAGGTGGGCCCGGTCGAGGAGGTGCTGCGCCGGCGACGAGGCGACGTGTGCGACGACGGCGCCCCAGATGTCGCCGCCCGGGTCGTCGATGGCGTCGGCTTCGAGCCACGCCGGCACGAGGTCGATGTCGGAGGGCCGGGCCAGCGACACCGCCATCCAGCCGTCCCGGGCGGGGATCAGCCGCGTCGCGCCGCCGCAACTGGTGTCGCCGTGCCGGCTCAGCCCGGAGAGCGCGGCCCGTTGGCCGAGCAGCGCGAGCGGGTCGACCTCGATCCGACCGCCCAGGGCTGCTGCCCGGGCGGCTGCGATGTCCCCGATCGCCCGCAGCCTGGGGACCAGGCCCGCGGGGGGTCCGAGAGGGGCCGAGTCGGGCGGGCCGGTCAGCCACATCGCGCCTGTGGCGGCCCACGCCGCGACTTCGATGGCGGGCTCGCTCGCTCCTGCCCGCGGGGTTGGCTCGCACGGGGCGGTCACCTCGACCATGATCGCCGGTGAGATGCCGGTCGACGAACTCTCCCTCGACGAACTGGTCGGCGCCCTGCGCCCGGCGGGCGGTGCGCAGCCCTGGTCGCAGGCGGCGATCCCGGGAGTCGTGGTCGTCGATCTGGACGCGGGCGCCCCGTCCGGGCCGGTACCCGAGTTGCACGGCGGCGTCCGCGCGGTGGTCGTGGGTCGCACCGCCGTCGCGCCGGCCGAGACGCACCCCGCAGCGTGCGCCTGCGATGTGGTGTTCGGTGCGGGCGACCCGGCGCTCGACGCGGTGGTCTCGACCGTGGCGTCGTTCCCGCTGGCGTCGTGTGCGCTGGCCGGGCTGCTGCGAGCGTCGGCGCACCGCTCGCTCGACGCGGGGCTCACCGCCGAGTCCGCGGTCTACTCGACGCTGCAGGCGGGGCCCGAGTTCGCGGCATGGCGAGCGGCGCGGCCGCGCCGGGCCCGTCCGCCGGAGGGCGATCCGGTCATCGTGACGCGCGAGGGCGCGGTGCTGACCATCACGCTCAACCGGCCGCGTGTCCGCAACGCCCTGGACGCTGCCATGCGCGACCAGCTCATGGATGCCCTCGCCCTGGCGTCGGTGGACGTGTCGATCGCCGAGGTCCACCTGAGGGGAGCCGGCCAGGGCTTCTGCGCCGGTGGCGACCTCGACGAGTTCGGCTCCTTCCCGGATCCCGCCACCGCCCACCTCGTGCGGCTCCAACAGAGCGCGGGCCGGTCGATCGCCGCGCTGGCGGATCGGGTGACCGCCCACCTCCACGGCGCCTGCATCGGATCGGGCATCGAACTGCCGGCCTTCGCCGGCACCGTCGTCGCGGCCCCGTCGGCGAGGATCTCGCTGCCGGAGGTGTCTCTCGGCCTGGTGCCCGGTGCCGGTGGCACGGTCAGCATCCCGCGGCGGATCGGCCGTCACCGCACCGCCCGCCTGGCCCTCACCGGCGACGTCATCGATGCGGAGACCGCTCACGGTTGGGGGCTCGTCGACGACGTGCGCGATGGCTGACCAGCCACGGGACGGTCATGGGCAGGAGCTGTTCCTGCGTGACGTCGAGGTCGAGGGCCGGCTCGTGGACGTCCGGGTGCTCGGCGCGGCCGTGGCGGAGGTCGGCCCTGCGACTGGCCCGTCGCCCGGCGCGGCGGTGGTCGACGGGCGGGGTGGCGCGCTCGTGCCGGGCCTGCACGACCATCACATCCACCTGTTGGCCACGGCCGCCGCCCGCCGCTCGGTCCGGGTCGGCCCCCTCGATGTCCACGACCGTGCGGGCCTCGCCGCCGCACTCCGCCGCGCTCGACGCGACGCTCCCGCCCGCTCGGTGGATCCGGGCGGTCGGCTACCACGAGTCGGTGGGCGGCGACCTCGACCGCCGGGCGATCGACGCCATGGTGGCCGGCCGTCCCGTGCGGATCCAGCATCGCAGCGGCGCCCGCTGGGTCCTCAACAGCGCCGCCGTCCAGGCGCTCGCGCTGGACGACGTCGACCGGCCGGGCATCGAGCGCGACGACGCGGGGCGCGCCACCGGTCGGCTCCACCGGTCCGACGCCTGGCTGCGCGACCTGATCCCCGACGACGGTCCACCGGACCTGGCGCCGCTCGGCCGGCTCCTCTCCGACTACGGGGTCACGGGAGTCACCGACACCACGCCCTACACCGACATCGCCGAGCTGGCGCCCCTGGCCGACGCCGTCCGTTCGGGGGCACTCCCTCAGCGGGTGGTGGTCACCGGAGGGCCCGAGCTCGCCGGCGCCGCTCCGCCGGCGGGTCTCGAGTGGGGGCCGGTCAAGGTCGTGATCGACGACGGCGCGTACCCCACGCTCGATGCACTGCGGGACGACATCCGCACCGCGCACCGCTACGAGAGGAGCGTCGCCATCCACTGCGTGACCCGCACCGCGCTCGGTGCTGGCCCTCGCCGCCTGGAACGACGCCGGGGCCCGGCCCGGCGACCGGGTCGAGCACGGCTCGGTCATCCCGCCCGAGCTCTACCCGGAGCTCCGCCGGCACCGACTCACCGTCGTCACCCAGCCGGGCTTCGTCGGCGAGCGGGGCGACGAGTACCGGCGCGAGGTCGATGCCGACGACCTCGACCACCTGTACCCGTGCCGAACGCTCCTCGACGACGGCATCGCCGTCGCCGGCAGCACCGACGCGCCCTACACCGACCCCGACCCGTGGCAGGCGATCGCCACCGCCAGCACACGGCTGACACCGGCGGGAGCGGTGCTCGGCGCCCGCGAAGCGGTGCCGGCCCGGCGGGCGCTGGCCCTGTTCTCGACCGATCCCCACGCACCGGGAGGTGCCCCTCGCTCCGTTGCGCCGGGGGCGGCCGCGGACCTCTGCCTCCTCGACGCTCCCCTCGATGACACGTTGGCGGACCCCGCGTCCGCCCGGGTCATCTGCACCACACGGCAGGGCCGGATCACCTACCGGTCACGGTGAGCCCGTCGGCGGCGGAGCTGCGCCGCCGGCGCTCCAAGGTTGCCTGGATCGGCTCTTGCCACCCGGCGCGCGTCTTGGTACTGACGTGAGCGGAGAAGGAGCTTGTCATGGGCCTCTTCATTGTTCGCCACAAGCACCAGGAGAATCGCTGCCCGGCGAACGACCCCGATATGGGCGCCATGTTGCTCAGCTACCTGAGCCGGCCGAACGTCAGGCAGCACGGCGTCGAGATCCAGGGTGAGGTGGTCGTCCAAGGGGAGCACATCCTGTACATGATCATCGAAGCCGATGGCGAGGACCGTGTACGCCGGGTCCTCGAGCCGTTCGCCGAAGCCGGGACGGTGGAGGTGCACCCGGCATCCACCTGCGCCCGGGTCGTGGCGAGCGGGGGATGCGTTGCAACGATGCCGCCCGTCGACGACCTGGTCCCCGCGGTGGACCCCGAGGAGGCGTGCCAGAACGCCATCGACACCGGCCTCGTCGTCCACCGGGCGCACCCGCTCAACTGCGAGACGTCGATCCCGGCCCTCATCGGCGGTGTCGTGATGCCGAACGCGCACTTCTACGTGCGCAACCACTTCCAGATCCCGATGCTCGATCCGGCAACCTGGCGACTCGATGTGGGTGGACTTGTCGAGCCCGTTGCATCTGAGCCTTCGGGATCTGCACAACATGCCTTCCCAGAGCTCGGTCGTCACGTTGGAGTGCGCTGGCAACAGCCGGTTCTCGATGGATCCTCCCGTTCCCGGCGAGCAGTGGCGCCTCGGTGCAGTGAGCACGGCCGAGTGGACGAGCCCGCCACCCTCCAGCGTGTGCGCGCCCTGATCACCGAACCGAGCCCTGACGAGGAGGTCGAGCTGGGCGACGTCGCCATCCGCGGTGTCGCCTGGTCAGGAGCGGCGGCGATCGCTCGGGTCGAGGTGAGCGTCGACGGCGGGGCGTGGCGGGAGGGCCGTCTCGTGGGCGAGCGCCATCGGCACAGCTGGCAATGGTGGGAGTTGATCACGCACCTGGACCGGCCCGGCTCGGTCAGTCTCCGCGTCCGAGCCACCGATCTGGCCGGCCGGACACAGCCCGATCGACCGGAATGGAACCGGCTCGGGTACGGCAACAACGCCATCCAGGAAGTGCGGGTCAGTTGCCGACGACGCTGACGTTGCCGGTATGCGGTCGACTGAGTCGATAGATGACCAGCGCAGGCGATTTGTCGGCCTGTGACGTCGTCCTGCTCGGGGCCGCGCACATCCACATGAACGACCTCGCTCGGGTCGTTCGGTCCCATCCCGCGGTTCGGGTCGTTGCCGTGTGGGACCACGATCCGGGCCGGGCCGAGCGATGGGCGTCGGCTCTCGACGCCGACGCGTGCGCTGATCTCGACGCCGCATTAGATGGGGGAGCGCTGGGTGGTGCGCTCGTCTACAGCGAGACGTCACATCATCGGGCGCTGGTGTCGGCTGCGGCCCGACGGGGGCTGGCTGTGTTCGTCGAGAAGCCGCTGGCGGTGAGCCAGACCGACGCGACGGCGATGTCCGAGGCGCTGGCCGGCAGCGGCCTGTTCTCCACCGGGTTCTTCCTGCGCTACGCCGAGGCCTTCCGGGGCCTGCGAGACATGGTGGCCACCGGCGATCTCGGGCAGGTCCGCCAGGCGGCCGTCTCTGTGGTGCACGGCGGACTCGGGCACGGGTGGTTCGACGGCGAGCACGCCTGGATGCGTGAGCGGGCCGAAGGCGGTGGGGGGTTCTTCGATCTGGTCATCCATTGTCTGGACCTGGCCGCGTGGGTGCTGGGACCCATCGAGCAGGTCACCGACGTCCGGGTCCGCCCGTCAGGTCACCACGGCTCCGCCGTGGTGCGCATGGAGTCGGGCACCGTCGTCGACGTGGAGGCCGGATGGGAAGCGACCGCACCCGCCCTGCAGATGTCGGTCACCGGTGCCACCACCACGCTCACGGCCACCGGCGGCCGGCTCCTGGCCGGCTCGACCGCTGTCGCCACGGGTCGACCACCCGATGCAGGCGACGCACCACGTGCCTGGCTCGACGCGCTCGTCAACCATCCGGGTCTACCGCTCGTGAGCGTGGACGACGCGATCGACCGCGTGCGGGCCATGGATCAACTGCGCCACCGGGCCACCAGCGATCCCGGCCAGCCGACCTGAACGGCAGTGTCGGGAACGCCAGACGAGCGCGCGTGACCCGACGCCGGGCCCGCGGCGCGCCTCACAGCCGCGATGAGTTCGGGTCTGTGCCATCGTCTACACCGCATGCGAATCGTCATCAGCGAGTTCATCAGCCTCGACGGTGTCGTGCAGGCCCCCGGCGGTCGCGAGGAGGACACGGACGGGGGCTTCCAGCACGGCGGGTGGTCCATGCCGTTCTTCGACCCAGAGGTCATGGGGTCGAGCATCGACGAGGTGGCCAAGCGGACCGACGCACTCCTCTACGGTCGGCGCACGTGGCAGGTCATGGCCGGCGCGTGGCCCGGGCGAGCCGGTGACCCCTTCGCCGACTGGATCAACGCGGTCGAGAAGCACGTCGTCTCGGACACGCTGTCCGAGGCGGACCTCACGTGGGCGCCGACCTCGCTGATCCGCGGCGCCGACCTCGTTGCGGGCGTGACCGCGCTGCGCGAGCGACCGGGCCGCGACGTGAACGTCATGGGCAGCGCGCAGCTCGTGCGGTCGTTGCTCGAGGCCGACGTCGTCGACGAGCTGAACCTGATGATCGAGCCGATCGTGCTCGGCGGCGGCAAGGGCATCTTCCCGACCGACGGTGAGGCGCGCCGGTTCGAGCTCGTGTCCACCACCACGACGGGAACGGGCGTACAGGTCAGCCGGTACCAGCGGGCGCGCTCGACTGATCGCGATGGCTTCCTACGCGCTGAACCAGCGTGCGGTGGCCCACGCCCGTGGCCTCATCGATGCCCGCCAGTACGTGCTGGACAGCGACTGGGGTGAGCGCCAGCCCCGTGCCGAGGACGAAAACTCGTTCCTGAAAACCCATTCCTGGGACGAGTACGCGCTCTGGCACCTTGGTCTCACGCAGGGAGCGTCCGATGGGACCAAAGCCCGGTACGCCTTCGTGTACGGAGACCTCCGGCGGGTGCACCGAACCGGGCTGATCGCGTGCGTGTATCGAGCCTCCGAGTGGCGTCACAAGGATGTCGAGCTCGCAGCTCATGACCTGCTCCAACAGCTGGACGCCAGGTCGGCGTGATCCCCACGAACCGCGGCCGCATCCGCGCAACGGCCGTCAATCCGGAGTCAAAACGCCGAAGATGCCCGGGGTCACGTCCAACGAACTGGGCGGTGACGAGTGGCCAGACGTCCGCCGCCAGATCCTCTCGGCTCAGATCCTGGTGCTGGGCACGCCCATCTGGCTTGGGCAACCGTCGTCTATCGCCAGGCGGGTGCTGGGAGAGGCTTGATGCCTTCCTCCGCTCTGTCGCGACGCAGGTGTGACCAGCTCGGTAGCCGCTGGTGGTGATGTCGTCGCAGGTTCACAACGTGGCGAGGCGCCGGTTGTCGATGGCCGGTCCGTAATGCCGGTGCAGCTCGACCTTGCGCTCGAGGTCGCTGATCACGGCCTCGGCGAAGTGGGCGCCGTAGAGGCGTTGGCAGCTGCCGAGGCCGCCGGGGCTGAACACGTTGACCTCCATGAGCTTGTCGCCGACGAGGTCAAGCCCGACCAGGAACATCCCGTCGTCCAGCAGCTTGGGTCGGACGATGTTGATGAGGTGGAGCATCTCGTCAGTGACCTGGACCTTGACCGCCTTGCCGCCGGCGCTCATGTTGGAGCGCATATCCGGTCCCTCGTTGACGCGGCGGAACGCAGCGACGTGACCGTCGTGCACGAGCGGTTCGCCATTCATCACGAACACCCGGACGTCGCCGTCCTCGGCCTCCGGCAGGCACTCCTGGGCCACGACGTAGCCGTCGCGTGAGATGGCGTCGATGATCTGGTTGAGGTTCGGTGACTCCTCGTCGGTCACGAGGAAGACGCTGCTGCCGCCGGAGCCCTGGAGCGGCTTGAGGACGGCCTTTCCTCCGAGGTCGGCGACGAACTCGGTGATCATCGCCTCGTCGCGTGAGATGAGGGTGCGCGGTCGGACGACCTCGGGAAAGTGTTGGAAGTAGGCCTTGTTGAGGGCGTGGGCGAGGTGGCCGGGGTCGTTCATCACGAACACACCGCTGGCCGAGGTCAGCTGTCCGAACGCCACCCCGGCGGTCACCGCCCATGCTCGGTCGACGGCGTCGTCGGCAGGGTCGTTGCGCAACAGGACCACGTCGAGGTCCTCCAGCCGCGACTGCTCCTCGATGCCATGCGGCGCCCTGGACGTCGGAGAGGTAGCGCTCGAGCGACTTGTACTGCTTCGACGCGGTCGGCGCGCACCCGGGCCGACAGCGATCCGTCCGGTTCGTAGGTGAAGTCGCCGACGCCCATGAACCATGCCTTGTGCCCCATCTGGGTGGCGGTCAGGGCGAGGCGGGTGGTGGTGTAGGTCGGGACCTCGGTCGCGAGATCGTTGACAACGAAGCCGATCCTCATGGGTTCGTTCCGATCAGTTCGGCAGGGTCGGTCAGCCCAGCGGCGCGCTCGAGGCGTGAGACGGAGGCCGGTTCGGCGAGGTAGCGGGGGAGCAGTCTCGGGGCCTGGATCGCGCCACGTTCGGCGAGCTCGCCGACGAGGGGGAGGTCCTCGAGCGACATCTTGCCGAGCCACAGGAGGTCGAGGTTGCCGCCGTCGGCCAAGTGCTCCAGCAGGTCGACGAGCCCGCGGAGGTAGATGGCGTCCTTGGTGAGCCCGCCCGAGCGAAAGGCCCGCATCGTGGTGGTGAAGGCGCTGCTGGGCGAGAACCCCGCCCCGACGAGGCGCTGGTGGACGTCGGCGAACGAACGTCCGGTCACCATCTCGTGTACGGCCACCACCCGCCCGGCGAGTTGCCTCAGCCGGTAAGGCGAGAGCCCGCCGACGAGATGTTCCGCCAGGACCGCGAGCCCCTCCTGGGTCTCTTCGGAGCGGGCCAGCCCCGCGGCCATGATTCGTATGGGCTGGTAGCTGCCGTTGACGTGGGTGACGAGGTGGGTGCCGATCTCGTGTTGGAGCAGTGCGTGGGCGCGGTGGATCGGTATCTGCGCCGCTGAGCCGACGATCAGGTCACGTCCCGAGACCATCATTCCGCTGGCGTCGGGTCGGATCTCGACGTGGACACCGATGTCGGGGTCGATCGTGCGATAGTGGGTCAGCTCGGCCTCGGCGAGCTCGACGAAGCGGGATGCGTCGATGCGCTCGCCGTTGTGGGCGCCAGGGGGGACCTCGAGCCCGTCGAGGAGGGCCTCGGCCCGGTCGAGCAGGCCGGGGCCAACCGCTCCGTAGAACTCGATGCTGAGCGGCAGGAAGTCTGCCGTGCCGCGGCGGCGAGCATGTCGAGCTGGAGCATCAGCTCTCGGTGCTTCGCTCGGAGGAGGTGGCCGAAGGTGTTGTCATCGACGTCTCCCACGGCGATCGACGTCCAGCACGATCCTGACGACGTCGGGCGCGTCCTCGAGCTCGCGATAGCTGAACGAGGGCTCCGTGTGTACGCCGCGGAGGAAGGCGTCGCGGTTGGCCTCGACGTCGACGGGAGTGAGGTCGAGCAGGAACCGGTAGCTGTCGGAGACTCGGGCAAGCTCACGGTCGATCGCCAGGTCGCTCGCCGCGAGGGTCGTGGTCGTCATGTCCGGTCGACGCCGACGGCGTCCACGACCGCTCGCAAGGCAGTGGCGACTGTGTCGGCGAGGTCCTCGAGGTGGTGCTGGTCGACGTCGTCCGGTCCATTCGTCCATGAACGTCTTCTTGAACTCGAGAGCCAGCGCGCACCCTGTCTCGGGGTACCGATCGTGCACCCAACGCGCGAGGTTCGCGCCGGTGAAGCGAACGTTCTCGCGCACGTCGAGCGGCCGGCCGTCGACCTCGGTCCCGTCGAGTGCGTCGATCAGCGCGTCGACGACAGCCGCCCACCTGTCACGGTCCAGAGATCCGGTGCCCACGTTGACATCGGGGTTCGCCTCCGAGGGCGCGGCCGGGCTGCGTGGCCGCGGCGGCGATGGTTGTACGAGTGCACGTCGAGAAGGACGAACGGTCCGTGTTCGGCCAGCCGGTCGAGGCGCCGCGGCCAGGTCCTCGTAGAAGCGGTCGTATACCTCGAGGGACCGGTCGACCAGATCCTCCGGCAGGGGACCGGTCCACAGGTCAAGGCCCCAGGTCTCGTCGGTGTCGCGATACACCGCGTCACCACGCCCCCGGTTGAGGTCGACCTCGAACCGGGACCGGTTCACGACGACGCGAGCGTCTGCGGGTCCGATGAGCAGGTCGGTGTAGGGGTCCTCCTCACGCAGGCGTGTCGACCCGGGCACCGCGATCTGACGTTGCACCTCGCGGCGTAGGTCGTGACCCGCATGGATCGCCGTGGCGACCAACGGGGACGACCCGATGTCACCCCGGAACTCAAACGGCGGACGACTGCCGGACCCTTCACCATCGATGCTTCGTCGCCGAGGCTCTCCCATCGCGATCGTGTACCCGACACCCGACAAGGTCAGTCACCACCTCGAGGCGACCGCGGCGAGGTCGTCGCACGTCATCCCGGCGACTGTGATGGCTGATTGCGGCTGTTCGACCGCTGGGCACGCGAGGGTCGCGTCCGGAGAACGGCCGTCCGCCCCTGGACGACGCCCGGGCCCATGGATGAACCTGGAGAGACCTGCCCTCACGGAGGTGGCCATGTGGAAACCAATCGCCAAGCTCGTCGGTGGCTTGTTGCTTGCACTCGCGGCGATCGGGATCGTCTTCATGGCCGGGATGCGGATGAAATCGCCGCTTGTGCTCGATGCGGTCCGAAGGACCAGCCGAGCCATGAAGCCGCTCGCGATGAGGTCGGCCGGAGCGCCTGGCGCGTATGCGTCGGTGATCCGACACGTCGGCCGGACGACAGGCCGACCCTACGAAACGCCGGTCGGGGCCGTGGCGACCGACGACGGATTCGTGATCGCGCTGCCGTACGGGTCGAACACTGATTGGCTCAAGAACGTGCTCGCGAGCGGGTCTGCCACCATCGTCGATGAAGGGAACACCTACTGGGTCGACCAGCCGGAGATCGTTCCGACCGCCGTGGCGGCACCCCTCTTCCCGCCCGAGGACCAACGGACCCTTCGCCTGTTCGGCGTCGACCAGTGCCTCCGGGCTCGGCGGGTGGAACCGGACGAGGCCGGTTAGGTCCGCGCCGATCGCGCCGAGAGCAAGATCAGGCCGTACTGCGCGAGGGCGTCGAGCGGGAGCGCGTCGACGACTTTCAGCGGGATCCAGGCCGCGAGGTCCGTTGTTCCGTCGCGTTCATGTGCGAGATCTCCACCAACGACGCTGAGCCAGTACACGACGCTGATGAAATGCACGGAGTCGAAGGGACGGGTCTCACTCCGGGGGAAGGTGTTGGAGTACACGCCCGCCAAGCCATCCGGAGTCGCCACTAACCCCGTCTCCTCGCGTACCTCCCGAACGACGGCCTGCTCGGGCACCTCGCCCCAGTCGAGACCTCCACCGGGCAGACCCCATGCGCCCGCTTCCGGAAGCGGCGGAGCGAGACGAACGAGAAGCATGCGGTCCTCGACGAGGCACAACCCATGGGCCGATACCCGGGTCCACGGGTGGTCTTCCACGAATCGGGTTGATATCAGCTACGACCACCGCTGTCGACGACCGCGCCGACACCCGTCTCAGCACCGGGACCTGTCGAGACGGGCGAGAAAGGCACCGGCACCGACGACCTCGGCACCACGATGCCTGGCGCCGGCGGCGAGCGCCCGGTCGGAGCTGACGACCTCGACATCGCCGAGATCGCGCCCGTCGAGCAACTCGAGGATCCGCTCATCGGCGGCGTCACGCCCGCGCCGCCGCGGGTAGCAGACCTCCACGCCGTCGTGGAAACCGCCAGGCAGGTCGCGCTGGACCACGTCGAGCACGAGGATCACCGTGTCACCCGTGCGTTGCCGGTAGCACGCCAACCGGCCCAAGAGCCGCCGCACAGCCGCCGGCCGATCGCGCCACCAACCATCGGCCACAGACCCGATGACGTTGTTACCGTCCACAACGATCGTCGTCCCGGTTGGCCAGCTCGGTTGATCGTCCATACACCCAGCCAAGCGCAGTCTCACGGCCCGCCGCAGATTCCGAGACCGCGGCGCTGCGGCCGGCCTTCAGGCACGCTCGGCGTCTCTCAGTTCGGCTCTGGTCCTTGCGCGATGTACGCGTCCCCGAGCTCGCGCGGCGCACACGCCAACCAACCGTCGATGATCGCCTCGCGCAGTGCTCGTTTGGTGACCGTCTTCAGCTGGATCAGGACGGCCGAGTACCCGTCGAAATGCGGAATCGTGAAGAAGGCATTGGGCTGCGCGGCAAGCACCGCCTCCTTCTCGCTCAGGTCTTCGACGCGAACCGCGAGGATCGGTCCCGCTGGCGGGGTGGCATCGCCGAAGCGCCGGATGTCTGCCTTGCTGAACGGCCTCTCCCACGCGAAACCTTTGCCGGCAACGGACCAGGTGCGGTTGCCATGACGTCCGCCTTCGGTCACCTCGGGTAGGACCAAGGCGATACGAGCGACGTCGTCGAGCGTCACCATTCTCGTCAACGTAGTGGCGGCCATCGGCTGCCGCTCGCGCCGTGCTCGACGGTGCCGTGCGGCCTCACTGGGCTGGCTGGCTGGCCGTCCCGCGTCACATGCGGCGGCGGGGACGGGCGCGCTGTTCGACGGTTACGACCTGTCCCGGTTTGTGGGCCAGGAGGTGTGCCTGGGGGACCTTCTCGGTCTCGTCGGGCTCGCGCAGCAGCCGGGCGTCCACGACCAGCCCGGCCTGTTCCAACAGCTCGGCGACCCGGTCGGGCGACCTCCGGTAGAAGTCGAGCGACACCGTGTGACCGAGCGCCTCGGTCAAGTGCAGGGGCTCGTCGCGGACCTGGAAGGCGATCAGCAGCCGGCCGCCGGGGCCCAGCACCCGGTTGAACTCCGCGAACGCCGCCGGCAACGCCTCGGGTGGGATGTGGATGATGGAGTACCAGGCGACGATGCCGCGCAGAGCACCGTCGGACAGGTCCAGGGCGGTCATCGACCCCTCGTCGAACCGCAGGCCCGGGTGTGCCCGACGCGCCACCGCAACCATCGCCGGGGACAGGTCGACGCCGAACGCGGTCAACCCCAGGGAGTGCAGGTGTGCCGTCAGGCGGCCCGGGCCACAACCGATGTCGGCGACCGGCCCGGCGCCGCTGGCCTGCACGAGCTCGGCGAACGCGGCGAGCATGGCACGGCCAAGCGGCTTGGCCTCGAGCTCGGTGCTGAAGTGCTCGGCGTAGTCCGCTGCCACGGCGTCGTAGGCCGCCCGGACGGTGCGCAGGTAGGAGGGTTCGGTCATGGCCGCCGCGGACGGTACTCGCCGGCCTGCGCCTGACACCGCGCCAGCACAGTCATGCCAGCACCCGACGCAGTGACCCTGACGGCCAGGTGAAGAGCGGGCCCCGGTGCTCAGGAACAAGTCGAAATGCGTGACGCCGCCAGCGGGGCCCTGTGCTTCACTCGACTCGCCGACCCGGCTGATCCAGGAGAGACGCCATGCGAGCTGCCTTCATGCCCGTGCCTGCAATGACGAGCGTGAAGGATGTGCATGCGAACGTTGAACCTCGGGATCCTGGCCCATGTCGACGCCGGTAAGACCAGCCTGACGGAGCGTCTGCTCCACTCCGCGGGCGTCATCGACGAGATCGGCAGCGTCGACGCCGGCACCAGCCACACCGACGTCCTCGACCTCGAACGTCGGCGCGGCATCACCATCGAGGCCGCGGTGGTGTCATTCGTCGTCGGCGACGTCACCATCAACCTGCTCGACACGCCCGGCCACCCGGACTTCATCGCCGAGGTCGAGCGCGCGCTCAGCGTGCTCGATGGAGCGGTCCTGGTGGTGTCCGCGGTCGAGGGTGTTCAGGCGCAGACGCGCGTCCTCATGCGCTCCTTGCAGCGGCTGTGCATCCCGACCGTGCTCTTCGTCAACAAGATCGACCGTATCGGCGCGCAGGAGGGCGCCCTGCTGGGGGCGATCGCCGACAGGTTGACATCGTCGGTCGTCGCGATGGGCACGACGCGCGACCTCGGCTCCCGCACCGCCGACTTCGTGCCGTTCGGCCCGACCGGGCTCGACCTCACACCGCTGGCCGACCACGACGACCGCGTGCTCGCCGCCCTCGTCGGTGAGACGCCGCCCACCGACGACTGGCTGTGCCGCGCCCTCGTGGCGCAGACCGAGCAGGCGAAGGTGCACCCGGTGTTCTTCGGTTCGGCGATCACCGGCGCGGGTGTCGACGCGCTCCGCGAGGGGATCGCCGAGCTGCTGCCCGCCACGCGGGGCGATGCCGACGGCCCGCTCGCAGGCACGGTCTTCAAGATCGATCGAGGTCCGGCCGGCGAGCGCGTTGCCTATGTGCGGCTGTTCAGTGGCACGCTTCGCGTGCGTGACCGGGTGGGCGAGCACACCGTCACGGGCATCGAGGTGTTCGACCGCGGTGCGACCGTCCACCGGTCGTGCGCCATCGGCGGCGAGATCGCCAAGGTCTGGGGGCTCGTCGAGGTCCGCATCGGCGACGCGATCGGAGACCGATGCGGACACCGCGGCGAGCACCACTTCGCGCCGCCCACGCTCGAGACGGTCGTCCTGCCCGACCCCGCGCACCGCCGCGCTCTGCACACCGCGCTCACCCAGCTCGCCGAACAGGACCCTCTCATCGGCTTGCGCCTCGACGAGGTCAGGCAGGAGCTGCACCTCTCCCTCTACGGCGAGGTGCAGAAGGAGGTCATCCAGGCGACGCTCGCCGAGGACTTCGGTCTCGACGTCGAGTTCCGCGAGACGGCGCCGATCTGCATCGAACGCCCCGTGGGCTCCGGCACGGCGATCGAGACGATGCCACGCGGCCGGTCGGCGCAGCGCCCGTTCCTCGCTGGGCTCGGCCTGCGCGTCGATCCGGCACCGGATCGTTCAGGTGTCGCCTTCCGCTACGAGATCGAGCTCGGCGCGCTGCCCGCTGCGTTCATGAAGGCGATCGCCGAGACCGTGCCCGAGGCGCTGCGCCAGGGCCTCCACGGCTGGGAGGTCACCGACTGCGTCGTCACCCTGACACAGTCGCAGTACGCGCCACGGCAGAGTCACTCGCACCAGGGGTTCAGCAAGGCGATGTCGAGCATCGGCAGCGACTTCCGCCTGCTCACCCCGCTCGTACTGTTGGCCGCCCTTCGACGGGCGGGCACCGTGGTGTGTGAGCCCATCCATCGCTACGAGCTCGAGATCCCCGCCGACGTGCTGCCGGTCATGGTGCCGACGCTCGCCCGTCTGCAGGCGCCGCCGACCGAGCAGACCGCGAGGGGCTCGGCGCTCGTTCTCGGCGGTCAGATCCGCGCCGGACTCGTGCACGCCCTCCAAGCGCAGGTGCCCGAGCTGACCCGAGGCGAGGGAGTGCTCGAGTCCACGTTCGACAGCTACCGGCCAGTGCGCGGTGCGCCGCCGACACGGCCGCGCACCGACAACAACCCGCTGAACCGGGAGGAGTACCTCATGAAGGTGCTCGGCGTGGTGTAGTCCGTCGGATGGGCGGGTGATCCGGTAGAAACGGCGTCCATGCGCGACGAACCGGTCCTGCTGGTCCACGGCTTCGCCACCTCCGCGGCCCGCACCTGGGGGGACAACGGGTGGATCGACCTGCTGGGCGACGTGGGTCGCCCGGTGATCGCCCCCGACCTGCTGGGCCACGGCCAGGCCGCCAAGCCGCACGACCCCCAGGCGTACGGTGCCATGGAGAGCGAGGTGGCGGCGCTCCTGCCCGACCGACCGGTCGACGCGGTCGCGTTCTCGCTCGGCGCCCGTATCGTCCTCACGCTGGCTGCCGACGACCCTGACCGGTTCGCACGCATCGTCGTGGCCGGGGTGGGCGCCAACCTGTTCCGCGACGAGGGCTCCGAGGTCGTCGCCAAGGCGATCGAGGGCCGTGCCGACCTGACGAACCCGGTGGCGCAGTACTTCGCCGGTCTGGCCGCTCATCCTGGTGTCGACCGCGAGGCGCTGGCGGCCTGCATCCGCAGCCCACGGCCCCCGCTCGACGCCGCGATCCTCGGCAAGGTGACCTGCCCGGTGCTGGTGGTGCTCGGCGACCGCGACTTCGCCGGGCCCGCCGATCCGCTGGTCGAGGCCCTCCCCGACGCCACCTTCTGCCCGCTGCGCGGCGTGGACCACTTCGCCACGCCCAAGGACTTCGGCTTCATCGACGCCGCCCTGGGCTTCCTCGACGCCCAACCATGACGCGCGCCTTCACCATCGATGCGCGACCTACCGTGTCCGCGTGGAGACGATGCGCGGGTACGAGGTCGTGGCCCACAACACGGCGACGACCTCGCTGAACAAGATCCACGACGACGAGGTCGCCCGCCGCTACGGGTTCGGGGGCGGGCTGGTCCCCGGCGTGGACCTGTACGCCTACATGACCCGCGTGCCGGCCGAGGCCTGGGGGACCGATTGGCTGTCCCGAGGCTCGATGCGCGCGCGGTTCCTCTCGCCGGTGTACGAGGGCGAGCAGGTGCAGGTCGTCCCCGGAGAGCCTGTCGAGTCGCCAGAGGAACGGATCGTCGGGCTCGAGCTCCGCAACGGTGCCGGCACGGCCTGTGCCGTCGGCCAGGCGGGGCTGCGCATCCGCCCGGAGCCCGATCCGGACGCCACGTGGCCGACCGTGGCGCCGGCGGCCGACCCTCCGGTGGCGTCCCCTCAGGCGCTGGCGCCCGGCACGCCCTTGGCCCTGGCCGCCCACCGGTTCCTGGCCGACCGCGCCGGCGAGTACCTGACCGACGTGCGCGAGGAGCTGCCGCTGTATGCCGATGCCCGGGTCGCCCATCCCGGCTGGCTGCTGCGCGACGCCAACTACGTGTTGTCGTCCAATGTCGTCCTCGGGCCGTGGATCCACGTCGAGTCGGTGACCCAGCACCATGCCGCCGTGCGCGACGGCGAGACCGTTCAGGCTCGGGCCACGGTGACGAGGGAGTGGGAGCACAAGGGGCATCGCTTCGTCGAGCTGGACGTCGGGCTGTTCGTCGATGACGACCGGCTGGCCGCCCGGATCGTGCACACCGCCATCTACCGGCCGCGCCCCGCGCCCGCCTGACGGCACCGGTCCCGGTTCCCGCGGGCGGCGGGCGGTCCTACGATCGGTCCATGAAGATCGAAGTCCACCCCGACGTCTGCACCGGTCACGGTCGCTGCTACTCGCTGGCACCCGACGTCTACGAGCCGGACGATGACGGCTACTGCGCCACACGGTCGCTCGACGTGCCGCCCGAGCTCGAGCAGCAGGCGCGCCTCGGCGCGACCAACTGTCCGGAGCGTGCCATCACCGTGATCCACGACTGAACCCCGACTGAACCCCGGGAGCCGCTGCATGGTCGGCGGCGCCGCGGTACTGTCGGGACGCTATCGAACACTCGTGTCACTTTTCCGCGATCAACACATCGACATCACGACCACGGGGGGGACCGTGTTCCGATCCAGGGCGGTCAGCGTTGCCGTAGTGGTTCTCGTCATCGGCCTCGCCGCCTGCGGCAACTCCGGCGACGACGAGGCCGCTCCCACCACGACCGCCGACGACGGCGGCGCCGCGGCCACGGAGGCCGGGGGTGAGGAGCAGCGCGACGAGTTCGTCTCGCATCTCCGGGGTGCCGGGCGTGTCGGACGACGAGATCTCCTTCGCCGTCATCGGCACGAAGACCGGCAACCCGCTCGGCACCTGCATCCTCGACTGCTACGTCCAGGGCATCGAGGCCTACTTCGCGTACCGCAACTCCGAGGGCGGCATCTACGGCCGCGACCTCGTGCTCCAGGAGCCGCTGGACGACGAGCTGGCTCAGAACCAGGCCCGCTCGCTCGACGTGATCTCCGACAACGCGTCCTTCGGCGCCTTCCAGGCCACGTTGCTCGCCACCGGGTGGGGCGACCTCGACAGCGCCGGGGTGCCCACCTACACCTGGGGCATCCACGCCACGGAGGCCGCCAACCGCCCGCACATCTTCCCGAGCCAGGCCGGACTCCGCTGCGACCAGTGCACCGCTCGCGCCGTCCCGTACGCGGCGCAGATCTCGGGGGCACAACACGCCGCCGCCATCGGCTACGGCGCGACCGAGAACTCGAGGGTGTGCGCCCAGATCGACGGCCGACTCGATCGAGCGCTACCAGGACGACACCGGCGTCGACGTGGCCTACATCAACGACGACCTCGCCTTCGGACTGCCCAACGGCATCGGGCCCGAGGTGACCGCCATGAAGGACGCCGGCGTCGACTTCGTCTCCACCTGCATCGACCTGAACGGCATGAAGACCCTGGCCCAGGAGCTGCAGCGCCAGGGCATGGACGACGTCGTCCTCTACCACCCGAACACCTACAACCAGCAGTTCGTCGCGCGAGGCCGGCGACCTGTTCGAGGGCGACATCGTCACGGTCGGGTTCCGACCGTTCGAGGCCGACCGCCGAGGGCACCGCGCTCGGCGACTTCCAGGAGTGGATGGACGAGCAGGGCGACGCGCCCACCGAGCTGGCGATGGTCGGCTGGATCAACGCCTCGCTCGCCTTCGAGGGGCTCCTGGCCGCCGGCCCCGAGTTCGACCGCGACACGGTCACGGCCGCCACCAACTCCATGACGGAGTTCGACGCGGGCGGAATCCTCGAGCCGGTCGACTGGACCGAGGCCCACACCCCCTACACGCAGGAGACGCGCGACGAGGACTCGGGCGGGGAGTGCACCTCGTTCGTCAAGGTGGAAGGAGGCGAGTTCACGACCGTGGCGCCGCCCGACACGCCCTGGCTGTGCTGGAGCCAGACCGACCTCGCCTGGTCGGAGCCAGAGCCCACCAGTTTCGGCTGATCGTGCCGCACGCGCTCGACCCATGATCTTCGCCGCCTCGATCGGTGAGGACCTGTTCCGCGGCCTCCTCCAGGGCCTGCCGCCGGGCACGGTCTACGCCCTCATCGCGCTCGGCTTCGTCCTCACCTACAAGACGACCGGCGTCTTCAACCTGGCCTTCGGGGCCCAGGCCTACGTCTCGGCCGCCATGTACTTCCAGGCCCGGGTGGAGTGGGGCTGGGAGATCATCCCGGCGCTGGTGCTCTCGGTGTTCATCCTGGCGCCCCTCCTCGGGCTGGTGCTCGAGCGCCTGATCTTCCGCCACCTCCGCACCAGCTCGGCGGTGGCCAAGCTGGTCGTGGCCATCGGCCTGACCGTGGCCATCCCCAGCATCTTCGAGCTGATCGTCGGGTTCGAGTCCGTCGCCGGCCGGACGCCCGAGGGGATCGTGCCGGACGGGGCGACCGTGTTCTACGACCCGTTCGGGGTCTACCGCTTCAGCCGCGACGAGCTGGTGGCGATGGCCGTGGCGCTCGTGGCGATGGCGGGCCTGGCCGCGCTGTTCCGCTTCACCGGCATCGGCCTGCGGATGCGGGCCGTGGTCGAGAGCCCGCGCATGACCGAGCTCAACGGCATCCGGGCCGACCGGGTGTCGGCCTTCACCTGGGCGCTCTCCAGCTTCTTCGCCGGTCTGGCGGGCGTGCTGATCGCGCCCCGCTTCAACACCCTCGCCGCCCCCGACTTCTTCAACCTCGTCGTGGTGGCGATCGCCGCCGCGGCCGTCGGCCGCCTGCTCAGCCTGCCCCGGGCGCTCGCTCGGCGGGCTCGGCCTCGGCATCCTCATCGCCCTGGCCAACACCTTCCTGCCCCGCTGGTCGGGCGACCACCCGGTCCTGGCGTCGATCCAGGAGAACGTCACCCCGGCGATGCCGTTCGTCGTGCTCTTCGGGGTGCTCGTCCTGTGGCCGGCCGTGCGCCGCACGCGTGAGCAGTCCGATCCGCTCTCGGGCGTCGACCCACCGCCGCCGTCGCTGGCGGCGCTCGATCGCAGCCAGTGGCTGACCCGGGCCACGCAGGTGTTCGCGGTGGCGTTCCTCGCCAGCGTCGGCTTCGTGGTGTTCACGCAGGCCGACGCCTCGTGGCTGTTCCTGGTCACCCAGGCGGTGATCCTGGCGACGATCTTCCTGTCGATCACGGTCATCACCGGGATGGCCGGCCAGATCTCGCTGTGCCAGGGCACCTTCGCCGCGATCGGGGCGTTCACGGTCTTCCAGCTGACCGACCGGGCGGGCATGCCGGTGCTGCTGGCCGGGCTCATCGGCGCGGTGCTGGCGGCCGCGGTCGCCGCGCGTCCTGTCGCTGCCCGTGCTGCGCCTCGGCGGCGTGTGGGTGGCCATCGCCACGCTCGCGTTCGCCTTCTTCTTCGACGCGGTGATGGTCAAGCTGCCCTGGATCGGCGGCGGCGACACCTCGCTGCTGCAGGGCACGCGGGTGCCCCGACCCACGATCGGGCCCTGGGACCTGGCCGACGACAAGCAGTTCCTGGTCCTGGCCATCCTCGTCTTCGTGGTGACGTCGCTGGCGGTGATCCAGGTCCGCGAGGGCACGGTGGGCCGCACCCTCCGGGCGCTGCGGGGCAGCGAGGTCGCGGCCCAGTCGATCGGCATCTCGCCGCGCCCGGGCCCGCATCACGGCGTTCGCCGTGTCGGCCTTCATCGCCGGCCTCGGCGGCGCGCTGCTGACCATGCACCAGGAGAACGTCAACTACGGCAGCAACTTCGCCCCCTTCGCCGCGCTGTTCTGGCTGGTGCTCGTCGTGTCCCTCGGTTCCCGCACCGTCGAGGGGGCCGCCCAGGCCGGCGCAGCGTTCGCCCTGTTCGACGCGATCCTGCTCAAGGGCGCCGTCTTCGGGTGGATCTTCCGCAGCCCGGACCGCATCCCCGGGTTCTTCCCGCTGTCGCCGAAGTGGCGGTTCATCCTCTTCGGACTGGCCACCATCCAGTTCGCCCGCCATCCCGAGGGGCTGGTGGAGAACGGCAAGCGGCGCGCCCACCAGCGCGCCGAGCAAGCGCTGGCCCGCGTGCGGCGGACCGGCGGCGAGCCTCCGCCGGCCGCGCCCGTGCGAGCAGGCGCCCGTCGAGGAGACGGTCGCATGAGCCCGCCCGTCCTCGAGGCCACCGACATCGCCAAGTCGTTCGCCGGCATCGTGGCGCTCGACGACGTGTCGCTCGCGGTGCAGGCGGGGGAGCGCGTCGGGCTCATCGGGCCCAACGGCGCCGGCAAGACGACGTTCTTCAACTGCGTGCTCGGCGTGATCCGGCCGGACCACGGCACGGTGCGGCTCGACGGGGAGGACATCAGCCGCCTCCCGGTGCACGCCCGCGCCCGGCGCGGCATCGGCCGCACGTTCCAGCGCATCGAGCTGTTCGCCGAGTCCACGGTGCGCGAGCACCTGCTGATCGCCGAGCGCACGCGCCGGGGCGACGGGCGCCTGTGGCGGGACCTGCTCGGTCTCGGCCGGCCCCGGCCCGACGAGCTGGCTGCCTGCGACGAGGTGCTGGAGCTGCTCGGGCCTCGGCGACCTCGCCGACGAGCCGATCGAGCACCTCAGCCTCGGGCAGGGTCGTCTGGTGGAGGTGGGTCGGGCGCTGATGACCCGGCCGAAGCTGCTGCTGCTCGACGAGCCGTCGTCCGGCCTCGACCGCCAGGAGACGGCCGACCTGGCCGCCACGCTGCGGGCGGTGCAGGCGCGAGCAGGGGTTCGCCATCCTGCTCGTGGAGCACGACGTGGAGCTTGTCGCGGGCTTCACCGAGCGGGCCTACGTCCTCGACTTCGGCAGCCTGATCGCCGACGGCCCGACCCGCGAGGTGCTCGACAGCGCCACCGTGCGCACGGCGTACCTCGGGCGACATGGAGCGCCAGCGTGACCGCAGCATGGAGCCAGCGTGACCGCCGTGCTCGAGCTCGACGGCGTGTCGGCCGGCTACGGCCCGTTCCACGCCCTCTTCGACGTGTCGCTGACGGTCGAGCCCGGGGAGGCCGTGGCGCTCCTCGGCGCCAACGGCGTGGGCAAGACCACGGTCGCCCGGCTCGCCACCGGGCTCGTCGCCCCGACGCAGGGCGCGGTGCGGGTCGACGGCGAGGACCTCACCGGCGCGCCCGCGCACCGCTTCGCCCGGGCCGGCATCGCGCACGCCCCCGAGGGTCGATCGGTGTTCGCCACGCTCACCGTGGAGGAGAACCTGCGGCTGTCGTTCCGGCGCTCGAAGGGCCGACAGCGCCGTTCCCGCCGCCCTCGACCAGGCCTTCACCCAGTTCCCCGCGCTGGCCGGTCGGCGGCGCCAGCTCGCCGGCACGCTCTCCGGCGGCGAGCAGCGGATGCTGTCGATGGCCCGGGTCCTGGTCGAGGCGCCGAAGCTGCTCGTCGCCGACGAGCTGTCGCTCGGCCTGGCGCCGATCATCGTCGACGAGATCTACACCGAGCTGGACCGCCTGCGGGCGGAGGGGACGGCGCTGCTCATCGTCGAGCAGCACGTCGGCCACGCCCTGGCGCTGTGCGACCGGGTGGTGCTGCTCGACCACGGGTCGGTCATCTGGGAGGGCCCCGCCGCCGACGCCGGGGACCGCGTGGTGGCCAAGGTCTTCGACCACGCCTCGGGCGCCGATCCCTGATCTGCCCCGGCCGCGGTGGCCGATCAGCGGGTGGCACGGACGGCGGCGATGGCGGCGTCGGCGGCCCGGCCGGTGGCCAGGTTGGCGCCCCGCGCCATCCGCACCAGGCCGGGGATGCGTCCCGGGTGGCGGAGCAGGTAGCGGACGACCGCCCGCGGGTCGGGGTGCCGTCCTGGTGGCTGAGGTGGAACACCTCGTCGTCGACGCTGCCGTCGGTCGCCCGGTCGCTGATCGCCCGGAACACCGCCCACGGCACGCCCCGCTCCTCGCAGGCCAGGGCCACCGCCGCGGTCTCCATGTCGAGCGCCACGACGCCCCTGGCCCGCAGCGCCGGCAGCTCGGAGGCCGGGGTGATGACGTCGGTGGTCCACAGGGCGCCGTGCCCCTGGCCCGGACCCAGCAGGTGGTGCCGGTGCTCTCGGCCGGAGGCGTGGTCGATCACCCGCGCGGGCAGGACCAGGCTGCCGATCGGCGTCTCGTCGTCGACGGCGCCGGTGATGCCGACCACCACCACGTGGCTGGGGGTGACGGCGTCGAGCAGCCGGCGCATCCCGGCGGCGGCCAGCCGGGTGCCCATGCCCGTGACGACGCCGACCACCGGCCGGCCGTCGAGCGTGCCGGTGCGCGCCGGTCCGCCACCGATCTCGGCGCGCCGCAGGCCCAGCCGCTTGGTGAGCGGCTTCAGCTCCATGGGCATGGCGCACACGAAGGCGATCGGGGCGTCAGCCATGGCAGTGGTCGGGCGGGGGAACGTCGAGGGCCGGGTTGCGGTCGAAGAAGCCGACCGGCAGCGAGCTGGAACCCGGTGGTCTCCACCGGCATGACCGGCCAGTCCTCCGGCCGGGGGACGTGGGTGACGCCGAACGTGTGCCACACCACGACGTCGGTGCCGACGAGCGACCGGTCGGCCGCCGTCCAGGCCGGGAGGCCCGTCGCCGCCGGGGTGCTGGTTCGGGGAAGTCGCCCGCCGCCCGCCGCTCGTCGGCGTCGTAGGGGGTGACCCACAGGTTGCGCGGTGGCGAACCCGGCCCGGGCGGCGATGCTCGACCCGTCCTGGGCCAGCAGCGTCGGCGTGGCCCGGGGGACCAGCCGGTAGGCCGACGGGCTCGCCGAGGCGCGTTGCGCACGGCCGGGTTCACGAGCGTCCACGACCGGCTGCGGGCCGGGTCGGCGAGCCGCCGGGCGCCTCGCTCCGACGTCAGGCGGGTGACGACGGGGGCGAAGCCGTTGGCCCACGGGTTGCCGTCGCCGGCCGGCAGCGGCGTCGACGTCGACCTCGTGCACCTCGTTGACCGGCCCGTCGACGTCGACGTCGAGGCGGGCGCAGAAGAGGTGCTGGTGCACCGGCGCCGCCAGCCCGGGCGCGATCGCCGGCGCGAACGGCTCCGGCCGCCCGTCGCCGATCGCCCTTGGTGGACATGATGCCGGTGAGCTTCACCTCCAGCTCGATCGAGCCGTCCAGGTAGAGGTACCAGTAGAAGCCGTACTCGTAGTTGCCGACCGTGGCGATGGACGACACCACCAGCCGCCGCGTGCGGCGCACCTCGGTGCGGCCGGTGAGCAGGTCCTGGTGCTTCCAGAGGATGCCGTCGTCCTCCTCGTGGAGGCAGATGGCGTTGGCGATGGTGGTCGGCTCGCCCTGCTCGTCGGCGAGCACGGCGTCGAGGTAGCGGATCTCGCCCAGGCAGTCGCAGCCGAGCGTCAGCGAGTTGGCCAGGCGGCCGAGGCCCCACTCGCCGGCGTCGAAGGCGTTCTTCCACCCGTGCAGCGGCCCGGGGTCGCCGTAGGGCACGACCATCTCGCTGATCGACGCCCGCCGCAGGATCGACTCGCGCCGTCGTCGTAGGCGACGTCGCGCAGGACGATCCCCTCGAGCGGATCGAGGCTGACGTGCAGCGACCAGCCCTGCCAGCGCAGCTCGTTGCCGTCGACCGCGAAGCTCGACGCCCTCGGGCTGCGTGATGTCGAGCGGCGCCAGGTCGGCCCGCGCGGCGGATGGTCCTCGGGGAAGTAGCTGCCGCGATCGTCGGGCAGCGGGACGATCCCCGTGTCGACCAGCTCGAGCACCTCGCCGCGCGCCATGTCGACGAGCGCCTGCAGCCCCTCGATCGGGCGGGCGTAGCCGTTGTCGCCGGGCTCCTCCCGGTAGAAGCAGATGCAGCGGGCGACCCGCCGGCCCTCCTCGGCGGCGACGCCGAAGCTGCCGGTGGGCCACGGGTCGATCTGCACCTTGTCCAGGTCGGTGATGCCCCGGGTGGCCAAGGCGGCCCGGAAGCCCGGGTGCTCGTGCAGGGCGACGATGGCCGCGAGGCTCTCGCCGAAGCCGAGGGCCGGTCGGGCGCCGTCGTGGGTCACCCAGCCCACGACCTCCCCCGAGGCGAGCGCCACCGTCGCCTCGACGACCGAGGCCTCGGGCCCGGGGACGATCACCAGCCGGGCCCGGCGGTCGACGCCGGCGTCGCCGGTCGGGCGCCGGGCGTCGTCGACGGTGACGGTCGAGAACCAGGCCGCGTCCGTCAGGCGCCCGGTGGCCCGCACCGCCGCGACGGCGACTCCGATCTCCTCCGGGGTCAGCGGGTCGAGCGGGTGGGCCACGGGCGTCAGCGGGCGGGGTCGAGGGCGACCTTGACGGCGCCGCTGTGCTCCTGGTCGGCGACGGCCAGGAAGGCGTCCCGCCACGCCGACAGCCCGAACGTGTGCGTGAGCAGCCCGGTGAGGTCGACCCGGCCGCCAGCGACGAGGTCGAGGTAGTGCTCGATGCCGTGCCTGCGGACGCCGTCGACCTCCTCGATGCCGAAGGCGTTGGAGCCGACCCAGCTGATCTCCTTGAAGTAGAGCGGGCTCCACTCCCAGCGGCCGGGGGCGTGCACGCCGCTCTTCACGAGCGTGCCGCGGGCCTGGAGCACCCGCACCTCCACCTCGAACGTCTCCGGCTTGCCGACCGTGTCGTAGGCGACGTCGATGCCCCCGGGGTGGCACATCGGGATGCCGTCCAGCCCCTCCATCGTCGGCCGCAGCACCCCACCCGACCACGCCGCCAGCCGCTCCACGAGCTCGAGCTCGGTGCCCAGGCGGAACACGGCGTGGGCGCCGAGCCCGGCGGCCAGGTCGGCCTGGGCGTCGAAGCGGGCGACGACGCCACCTCCACGTCAGGGTGGAGGGCCCGCAGGATGGCAACGGCGCACGAGCCGAGGGCCCCCGCCCCCCAGACCAGCGCCCGGCCGCCCGCAGGCGGCGGGTGACGGGTGATGCTGTGCAGCGACACGGCGAACGGGTCGGCGAGGATCGCCTGCTCGTCGTCGATCACGTCGGGAACCGGGAACAGCATCGAGGGGTGCGCCGGCATCAGCTCGGCGTAGCCCCCGGTGGCGTCGCTCGACACGCCGGTGTGGATCCCCGGGCTGATGGTGCCGGCGGTGAAGCTCCAGCACAGGCTGAGGTCGCCGGCCTCGCAGGCGGGGCAGACGGGTGCGATGCCCCGCGGTGCGCACGACAACCAGGGGTTGAGCACGACGCGCTGACCGACGTCGACGCCCT
The DNA here is from genome assembly GCA_963735395.1 of uncultured Acidimicrobiales bacterium. GTDB lineage: Bacteria > Actinomycetota > Acidimicrobiia > Acidimicrobiales > VFJN01 > ZC4RG19. The sequence continues at coordinate 156,122 of CAVTKV010000013.1, forward strand.
CCGCCTCCGGCCCCAGCGCGGTCACCTCGGCGACGACCTCGTGCCCGATCACCTGCGGGAAGGAGCACAGCGCCGCTCATGGCGCTGTCGCTGTCGCCCCCGAAGTCGAGGAGGATCTGCTTGGAGTCCGAGCCGCAGATGCCGGTGAGCAGAGGCCGGGTCACGACCCAGTCCGGGCGCAGGGGCACGGCATCGGGCACGTCGAGCAGGGCGCACGGGCGTCACGGCCAGGTTCTGCGTGAGCTGGTTGGCGCCGGCCGGCGGCGTCCACGGTTCGGGCTCGGTACCGAACACGAGCGCCCTCACCGGAGCCGCCGGTCCTCGGCCCGCTCGCGGGTGAAGCTGCGCCTGGTCCCCCAGCGGAACAGCGGCGGCACCAGGTGGCGGATCACCACCGCCGGCCGGAACGACGCCGGGACGTAGCTCTCGTGCCGGTCACCTTCGACCGCCCGGACGACGGCGCGGGCCACCTCGTCGGCCGGGATGGGCTTGGGGTGCGCCCGGTCGTAGGGGTGGCCGCGGGCGGCGCCGAAGTCGGTCGCCACCGGCCCCGGGTTGACCAGCGACACGCCGATGCCGTACGGCTCCAGCTCCACCACCAGCGCTTCGGTGAGGCCCACCCCGGCGAACTTGGTGGCGGAGTAGATCGCCTCGTAGGGCGAGCCGATGCGCCCGGCGATCGAGCCGATCGTCACCACGTGTCCCCGGCGGCGCTCGATCATCCCGGGCACGACCGCCCGCAGGGCATGGACCGTGCCGAGCACGTTCACCCGCACGAGCCGCTCCGCCTCCTCGGCACCCAGGTCGGCGAACGCCCCGTAGGCGCCGATGCCGGCGTTGGCCACCATGACGTCGGTCGGCCCGAGCTCGGCCTCCAGATGGGCGACCGCGCCGGCGAGCGCGTCCGGGTCGGCGACGTCGGCGACCGCGTACCGGGCCGTGCCGCCCAGGTCGGCCACGACGTCCCGCAGGTCGTCCTCGCTGCGGGCGATCACCCCCACCCGTGCACCGCGCGCCGCGGCCGCCTCGGCGACCGCCCGCCCGATGCCGCGCGATGCGCCCGTGACGATCGTCGTGGCGCCACCCCACTGCACGGATCGACCGTAGCGCGAAAGGTGACGCAGCTGTTAGGAGCCCCGCCTACGCTCCCGCCATGGACACGCTGGAGCCGGGGTGAGCGCCGTCACCGTCGGGATCGACATCGGCACCACGTCGGTCAAGGCGGTCGCCGCCGACGCCGACGGCACCGTGCTGGCCCGGGCCCGCGTCCCCCACGAGGTCCGCACGCCGGATGCCGGGGCGTTCGAGCACGACGTCGACCAGGCGTGGCGGGCCGGCGTGCTCGGCGCCCTCGGGCAGGTGACCGGTGGGCTCGACGTCGCCGCCGTGAACGTGTCGGCCATGGTGCCGTCGCTCGGCGCGGTGGCGGCGGACGGCACCGCCGCCGGCCCCGGCCTGCTCTACGGCGACCACCGCGGCGAGCGGGCCGATCACGACACCAGCCGACCGGGCGACAGCGGCGAGCTGCTCGCCTTCCTCGCCTGGCACGCCGCGCACGTCGACCGGACGCCGCCGGGCTTCTGGCCCGCCCAGGCCGTGGCCAACCACGCCCTCACCGGCCGGGGCGCCATCGACACCACGACCGCGATGACGGCCCACCCGCTGTTCGACTTCGTCGGGTGGGACGAGGCGCTGGCCGCCGAGGCGGGCGTCACGCCGGGCCAGCTCCCGGCGATCGTGACCGGCGTCGAGCCGGTCGGGCCGGGTGCGGGACGGCCTGCCCGGCGCCGGCGCCCTCGTCGGCGGCGGCACGATCGACGCCCTCGCCGAGCAGATCGTGGCCGGCGCCGACGCGGCGGGCGACGTGCTCGTCCTCTGCGGCACCACGCTCATCACGTGGGGCGTGCTCGACGACTGGGAGGAGGTCGCCGGCCTGTGGACCATCCCGCACACGGCGGCGGGCATGACGCTGATCGGCGGGCCGAGCAACGCCGGCGGCCTGTTCCTCGAATCGGTCCGGCGGTGGCTGGGCGACGACGCGGCGGCGGGCGTCGACGACGTCGGCCCGGACGACCTGCCGGTGTGGCTGCCGTACGTGCGGGGCGAGCGGACGCCGCTGCACCGCCGCGACCTGCGGGCGTCGGTGCGACGGGGTCGCCGCTGCACCACGCACCGGCCCACCTCCTGCGGGCGGCCTACGAGGCGGCCGGCTTCGTCGTCCGCCACCACCTCGACCTCGCCCGCGGCGGCCGGGCTCGACGCCCCGGCGCATCGTCGCCACCGGCGGCGGCACCCAGGTCGCCCGCGTGGATGCAGGCGCTCGCCGACTGCACGCGGCCTCCCGGTCGACGTCGCCGCCGTCCCCGAGGGCGCCGCCCTCGGCTCCGCGTTCATCGCCCGCTGCGTCGCCGGCCTCGAGGCGACGATGACCGACGCCGCGCCGCTGGGCCCGGACCGGCCCACACCGTCGAGCCGGAACCGGCCTGGGTCGACGCCGCCGAGGACCGCTACCGCCGCTTCCGGTCCCGCACGGCCGACGCGATGCGGGCGCCAATGGAACCGTCGGCGAGGCAATAGAGGTCGGTTCCCGGCTCGCGAGGCACTGGTGTTCGGCCCCCGACCACGAGTGCCTCGAGCATCGGTCGGCGACCGCTATTGCCTCGCCACAGGCCGACCCGTCACGACAGGTACTCGAAGTGCTGGGTCTCGACCATGAGGGGCAGGCGGTAGCGCACGTAGAAGCTGTGGAGGCGCAGCGCCCCGACGTACTCCTCGACCGTCGGCTCGATGAGGTCGACCTCGTCGGGCTCCCGCGCCTTCCACGCCGCCGCCCGCCGGGCCACCTCCTCGAAGTCGTCGAGCGAGTGACGACACGGACAGCCCGAAGTGGTCGAGGCGGGGGGCGGTCATCGGCTCGTCGTCGGCGATGAGGAACACGAACTGCTCGTGGGAGTGGGCCCGGAAGACGAGTCGCTGCCGGTCCTGGGTGAGGTCCTGGTACTCCTCGAAGCCGAACACGTCGCCGTAGAAGGCGGCCAGCGCGTCCCGGCCGTCGGCGTCGAGCAGGTCGCCGGGCACCGACATGGCCACGTGGTTGAAGCGCGGCGGCTTGGCGAACTCGGGTCCGGTCATGGTCGCACCAGCACCTTTCCGGCCAGCCGCCCCTCGGCGAGGCCGACGCATGGCGTCGAGGAGGCCGTCGAGGGGGACGACCTCCGGTTCGAGCAGCGTGTCGACCGGGAGGCGGCCCGAGGCCAGCAGGGCCAGGGCCTGCTCGAAGCCGTCCTGGTCGTAGGTGAACGCCCCGGTGACGACCAGCTCGTTGAGCAGGATGCGGTTGGGGTCGAACCGGGGCGGCTCGATGCCGGCACCGACGAGCACCAGCGTGCCGCCCCGCACCAGCTGCGCGAGGCCCGCCTCCATGGCCACGGCCTTGCCGGAGCACTCGAGCACGACGTCGACGGCGCCGTCGACCACCAGGCCCGGCTCGGCCGATCGTCGGCACGACCAGGTCGTCCGGGTGGCGGACGGCCGTGGCGCCCACCGCCGGGCCAGCGCCTGGCGGCGCTCGCCGGGCTCGGCGCACGCCACGTCGTCGACGCCCAGCGCCCGCAGGGCGGCGATGCTCAGCGCGCCGATCGGCCCGGCGCCGAGCACCAGGACCCGCTGGCCGGGGCGGACGCCCGACCGGGTGATGCCGTGCAGCGCGACGGCCAGCGGCTCGGCGAGGGCGGCCGCCCGCGGGTCGAGGCCGTCGGGCAGCGCCAGCAGCTCGTCGGCCGCAGTGAGCTTGTAGGTGGCGAACGCGCCCTGCTCGGGCCCGATGCCGGGCGTGTCGCGCTCGCGCGCACAGCGACGGCCGGCCGGCCCGGCACATGCGCGCAGGTGCCGCAGCGGACCGTCGGCCCGCCGACCACCACGTCGCCCGGCGCCCAGCGGGTGACGGCGCCGCCGACGGCGGCCACCCGCCCGATCCACTCGTGGCCCTGCCAGCTGCCCCGCTCGCCCCAGCCCTCGAGCACCATGTGGAGGTCGCTGCCGCAGACACCGCAGAGGTCGACGGCCACCAGCACGTCGTCGTCGCCGACCGCTGGCACCGGCACATCCTCGACCTGGAGCCGGCCCGGCCCCCGGAGCACCGCCGCGACCATGCGCTCCGGCACGTCCCCCATGGTCGGCACGGTGCCGGTCACGCCCGTCCGCTCCGGCCGCCCCGACGGTCCCCCTCGGTGGCCGGGTGCCTCGCCGGCTCGCGTTCGTCGAACGGCGGCGTCACGGGTTGTCGCGGATGAAGCGGTAGACGCCGGCCATGTCGGTGTTCGACCTTCTCGGGCAGCGGGTGGATCGTCGCTCCCATCGCCCGGGCGCCCCACACGATCTTGGCGGTGCGCTCGACGAGGGCGGCGTTGTGCAGCGCCTTCTCGGGCGACGGTCCGCAGGTGACGAGGCCGTGGTTGGCGAGCAGCGCGGCGCCCCGGTCGGCCAGGTGGTCGGCCACCTCGTCGCCGAGCTCGACGGTGCCCGTGCCCTTGTAGTCGCAGCACGGCACGTCGCCGCCGACGTACACGACGACCTCCTCGATCACGGCCGGGATCGGCTCGTGGGCGAGGGCGAACATGGTGGCGTAGACGGCGTGGGTGTGGATCACCGCGCCCAGCTCCGGGTAGCGCCGCAGCGCCGAGAGGTGCAGGTCCTTCTCGGTGGTGGGCGAGCGGGTGCCCTCCACCACGGTGCCGTCGAGGTCGACGACCACGAGGTCGTCGAGCGTCATCGTGTCGTAGGCGCACCGACGACGGCGTCAGGCACACCAGCCCGTCCGGCGAGCCGCCCGGAGATGTTGCCGGACGTCCCCTCGACGAGGCCCTCGGCGAGCATCTGCTTGGCGGCGGCGAGCACCGCCTCCGGCGTGGTGGTGGGCGACGTGATCGTGTCAGCCATGGCTGAGCACCTCCGGGTTGGCGAGGTTGGCCGGCGCCTCGCCCCGCAGCAGCGCGGCGAGGCCCGTCGGCCATGAGGGTGGTGTGGTTGGTCTCGGTGTCGTAGGTGGCGCCGCCGATGTGCGGGGTGAGCACCACGTTGGGCATCGCCACGAGCGGGTGGTCGGTGGCGAGCGCCTCGCCCTCGAAGTGGTCGAGGCCGGCGCCGCCGAGGTGGCCCGACGCGAGCGCCGCGGTGAGCGCGTCGAGGTCGTGGAGCCCGGCCCGGGCCGAGTTCACGTAGACGGCGCCCTCGCTGCATGGCGGCGAACCGGTCGGCCGACATCAGCCCGAGCGTGTCGGGGGTGACGGCGGCGTGCATCGACACGACGTCGGCCTCGGCCAGCAGGTCGTCGAGGTCGTGGGTGGCGTCGGCGGCGAACGGGTCGCTGGCGATCACCCGCATGCCGAGGCCCTCGAGCCGCCACCGGGTGGCCCGCCCGACGGCGCCGAGGCCGACGAGGCCGGCGGTGCGGCCCGGCCAGCTGCCAGGCCCGGAAGCGCTGGTAGGGGATCGAGCCGTCGCGGTACACCTCGCCCTCGCGCACGTCGCGGTCGGCGGCGACGCAGGTCGCGGGTGACGGCGAGCAGCAGGCCGACCGCCAGCTCGGCCACGCCGTCGGCGTTGCGCCCGGGCGCCCGCAGCACGGGGATGCCCTTGGCGGTGGCGCCCGCGACGTCGACGTTGGTGGGGTCGCCGCGGGTCGAGCCGATGGCCACGAGCGGCAGGTCGAGCACCGGGCCCGCGCACTGGTCGGCCTCGCAGATGAGGACCGTGGCGCCGAGCTCGGCCGCCCGCTCGGCCAGCTGCTCGTCGTCGTAGAGGCGCAGCGGCTGGTGGTCGATCCACGGGTCGAGGATGACCTCGCCGAGCGCGCGGAGCGCTGTCGAGGCCCGGCCCCCGCAGCGGGGCCGTGGCGAGGATGACGCGGTCAGCCATCGTCGCTCGGGCAGCTCGACCTCGACGGTGGCCTTGGCCATCACCGCGTCGTCCTGGTTGCGCAGCTCGACCCGCACGGTGACGAGGTGCCGGCGCCGGCGCTCGACCCGGGTGTCGACCACCTCGCCGCTGAGGAAGGTGGCGTCGCCGGTGAAGGCCGGGTTGCGGTACTGGGCGGACGAGTGGGTGACGAAGCCCCACTCGCCGGCCCAGGCGGCGACGTAGTCGAGGATCCACGCCCCCATCGACGCGCCGTAGCCGTAGCCGCGCGGCATGCCGACGTGCTGCGCCCACCGGGGCTGCAGGTGGCCGCGGGACGGCCCGTAGTAGGCGCCGTCGGTCAGCTCGGGGTTCACCCGCTCCATGCGCCGGTCGCCCTCGAAGCCGGCCATCTCCTTGGTGTAGCCGAGCTCCTCGGCCCGCACGGTGGTGGGGCCCTTGGCCGTGGCGCCCCAGGTGGTCATGGGGTAGGCCCGCCACTCGGTGGTGAAGCTGGCCAGGCTGTGGGGGCCGAGCACGTTGCCGGCCAGCTGGTCGCCGACCTGCACGCTCTCGAACAGCCGCTTGTCGTGGCGCAGCTCCTGGATCTGGTCGATGAACGCGAGCTTCCGCTGCTCGAGGTCGGCGAGCTGCTCGTCGGTCCACTCGGGCTCGCCCGGCTCGGAGAAGTGGCTTCTTCTCCTTCGCCTCGCGGACCTGGTAGCGGATCGCCGTCGAGCGCTGCAGCGCCACCCGCTCGCCCCGCTGGTTGATGTAGAGCGTGTCGCCCCGCTGGAAGCAGGTCGGGCCGGCGAAGCTCGTGTTCGTCACCCGGTAGTCGTAGGGCATGCGGTGGCACACCATGTGGTCGCCGGGGCGGACCCGCGGGCCGAAGAACCACCAGTCGTCGCCGCCGAAGATGAGGTGCGAGTCGCGGGATCTTCCCCACCTGGGCGGGCGAGCAGCCGTGGCTGGTGTCGGTGGCCACGGTGAACGACTGCGGGGCCACGATCTCGCCGAAGCGGCTCTCGGCTGCCCACGGCCTCGTCGTAGTGGAGCGGGTTGGGGTAGTGCATCGCCTGCACCCACCGGCGGATGTCGTTGGTGACGACGGGCTCCTTGAGCTCGCCCGGCTCCATCGGCACACCCATGTAGCGGTCGAGGTCGGACGCGTCGAGCGTGCCGGTGTCCTCGGCGGGCGGGGCGTCGGTGGCCTCGGCATCGGTGGCGCTCACTGGTCTCCCCTCGTGGGCGGGACGGGGGCGGCGGCGAGGCGCCCGAGCGCACGGTCCAGGAGCGCCTCGTCGCGGACCTGGGTGTCGTTGCGATGTGCGTAGCGATCAGCTCTCGCAACCGGCTGCGCAGGGCGGCCGCCTGGTCCCCGAGGTCGAAGTCCATGCCTCTCCTCCTACCTGACGCCAACGTTAGAGCATCCGCGGATGCGGCATGGCGGCGACCCCTTGGCGCCGGCCGGCATCGCGTACGCGGCGGCGGTCCCGTGGCGGGCGAGGCAATGGAGGTCGCCGACCGGTTGTCGAGGCAATGGTGGTCGGCCCCCGACCACGATGCCCTCGAAGAACGACCGGACCGACCACCATGCCTCGGGACCACCGGACCGACCACCGTGGCCTCGGGACCACCAGACCGACCACCAACCGACCACCACAGTGGCTGACCCCGTCGCCGCACGTGCGGCGACCACCATCGCCACGCGTCAGACCGAGCGGAGGGTGCCGCCATCGACTTCGAGCGTGGCGCCCGTGACCCAGGCGGCGGCCTCGCTGGCCAGGAACACCACGGCGGCGGCCACCTCCTCCGGGCGGCCGAAGCGACCGGCGGCCACGCCCTGCTTGGCGAGCATGCGCTCCATGACCTCCGCCGGCGTGCGGCCGGTGCGCTCGGCGGTGGCGAGGGCGTTCGCCTCGACCAGCTCGGTGACGGTCACCCCCGGGACCACGCAGCTGCTCAACACTCCGTCGGGGGCGAAGGCCCGGGACAGCGCGGTGGACAGGTTGAGCAGCGCGGCCTTGGCCGCCGAGTACGGGGCGAAGAGCGGATCGGGCTCGCGGCCGCTCGTCGACGCCACGTGCACCAGCCGTCCCCACCCCGCCGCCCGCATCACCGGCGCCGCCGCCACCGACAGGCGGGCGGCGGCGAGGAAGTTCGCATCCAGGCCGGCCTGCCAGTCGCTCGCGGTGAGGTCGGCGAGCGGCTTGGGCGCCGCCGTGCCGGCGTTGTTGACCACGATGTCGAGCCGCCCGAAGGCGCGCTGGCACTCGGCGACGACGGCGTCGGCGGCGGCCGGGTCGGTCACGTCGACCGTGAACGGCACTCCGGCGCCCCCGAGCTCGGCCGCCAGCTCGGCCAGGGCGTCGGCGTCCCTGGCGCACAGCAGGGTGCGGCACCCCTCGGCGGCGAGGGCGAGGGCGACGTGGCGCCCGATGCCCCGACTGGCCCCCGTGACGATGGCCGCCCGGTCCTGCAGTCCCAGTTCCACGGCGGCACGGTAGCGGTCGGCCGCAGGCTGATCTAACGTCGGAGTCACTTTTCACGTCGTGGGGGGAGCATGACGGTCGACGGACGGCAGGTGCCTGCGGAGGCCGACCGGGCGCGCATGCGGACCGAGCGTCACGCCAAGGTCCAGCACCAGCTCGCCGACCAGGGGCTCGACGGCCTGGTCCTGCTCGGCACCAGCGCCGTCGCCTACGCCACCGGCGCCGACATCCCGGGCTGCGACAGCGGGCGGGCCGCACTCCTGCGCACGGTCGCGGTCGTCGTCGCAGGCGCCGAGCACCCCCACCTGTTCACGCCCTACCCGGAGGGCGCGCCCCCGACCTGCCGGCCGACCACCTGCACCCCGCCGTCGTGCCCGACGTCGACGACGGCGCCGCCGCCCTCGCCGGCGAGCTGCGGGCCCTGTTCGCCGACGACGCCCGGCTGGGCTGCGACGAGGTGCCCCACCCGCTCGCCCGGGCCCTCGCCGGGATGCGGCTGGTGCCCGCCGCGGGCGTGCTGGGCCCGGCCAAGCTGTGCAAGACCGCCGACGAGCTGGCCTGCATCCGCCAGGCCCAGCACGTCAACGAGCAGGCCATGCTCGACGTCCAGCCGCTGTTGCGCCCCGGCGTCACCCAGACCGACCTGAGCGCCCGGTTCCTGCGCCGGGTCACCGAGCTGGGTGCCGAGGTCAACGGCATCGACCCCATCTGGCAGGTCATGCCACTCGCCAAGGCCGACGGCCCGTGGACCGTCCACGGCGACCTCGCCTTCCCCATCCCCAGCGCCCCGGTGCCGCTGCACGAGGGGGAGGTGATCTGGGTCGACACCGGCGTCCACGTCGGCGGCTACGCGTCCGACTTCGGCCGCACCTGGATCGTTGGCGACGACCCCACGCCGACGCCTCGGCAGCAGGCGCAGTTCGCCCGGTGGCGCGCCGTGGTCGACGCCGTGCTCGCCCTGTGCAAGCCGGGCGTGTCGGCCCTGGAGCTGGGCCGCGCGGCCATGGCCGCCGACGCCGACGCCGCCGGCGGGCGCGGCCGCCGGCCCTGGATCGAGCACTTCTACCTGGCCCACGGCGTCGGCACAGACAGCGCGGAGATGCCGATGATCGGCACCGACCTCGGCGACGCCTTCGACGAGACGCTGGTGATGGCGCCGGGCATGGTCCTCGTGCTCGAGCCGGTCATCTGGGACGACGGCGCCGCCGGCTACCGCTCCGAGGACATCGTCGCCATCACCGACGACGGCTGGATGCCCCTCAGCGACCACCCCTACGACCCGTTCGTCGCCGCGTGAGCGCCCGGGCGGACCCCTCGCGCACCGACCCGTCCCGGGTCGATGACGACGAGCTGCGCGCCGATCGCCGCCGGCGCCTCTTCGCCGCCATGGCCGACAGCGACCTCGACGTCCTGGTGCTCGGCCGGCCGGCCGATGTGGCGTTCGCGTCGGGCGCCCGCCAGCTGTGGACGGCCGGGTCCCGCCCCTTCGGCCCGGCCTGCGTGGCCGTGCGGGCCACCGGGCACACCCACCTGCTGTCGGTGTCCGACTACGACGTGCCCGCCGAGGTGAGCCACGACGACCTGTTCGGCCTGTCCTGGAACCCCGCCAACATCGCTGCCGCCCTGGCTGGCATACCCGGCGTGCGCGAGGCGACTCGGGTGGGCACGACCTCGTCGAGCCCCGGGTTCCCCCGGCTGGTGGCCGCCGTGGCGCCCGGGGCGGACGTGGTCGACGGCAGCGTCGCCCTGTGGGCGGCCCGGACACCGAAGAGCGCCGCCGAGGTCGTCCGCATCACCGCCGCCGTCGGCATCGCCGAGGCCGCGCTCACGGCCATGGTCGATGCCCTGCGGCCAGGCGTGAGCGAGCGGGGCCTGGTGGCGGCGTACCTCGAGGCCATCGCCTCGCTCGGGGCGCCGACGCCGCCGACCGAGGGCGTCGCGTGTGCCACCCCGACCCGCGGCCCGGTCGCCCTCCGGCGGATCGCCACCGATGCGCCGATCGAGGCCGGCCAGCTCGTCGTGCTCGACCCGGGCGCCTTCCACCGCGGCTACGAGGGCGGGGTCGGCCGCACCCGGGTGGCGGGCACCGCCGCCTCCGATCGCCAGAGGGCGTTGGCGGCGCGGTGCCGTACCTCGCTCGACGCCGTCCTCGCCGCCTGCCGGGCGGGCGCCACGGCGCGGACCTCGTCGCCGCCTGGACCTCCTGCGGTGAGGCGCTGCCGGCCGCACCACTCGCCCACGGGGTGGGGCTCGGCGTCGAGCCACCGATCATCGGCGCGGGCGTGGGCGCCGCCGGTGTGTTGGCGCCGGGCACTGTGCTGGCCGTCACCGGGTGGGTCGGCGAGGACGGTGTCGGCGGCGTCCTCGAACGCGACCTCGTGCTCGTCACCGATGGCAACCCGCAGGTGCTGACCGCGAGCGGCCGGGTCCCGGCCGGGAAGGACTGGTGACCATGGCCGATCGGGCCATCGTCGACTTCGACCACCACGACCGGGACTGGCACGCCGACCGGGTCGAGCGGTGGGGCGAGCTGCGCCAGTGCCCCGTCGCCTTCAACGAGCGGTACGGCGGCTTCTGGGTGGTGAGCGGCCACGACGAGGTGGCCGCCGTGTCCCGCGACGGCGAGACGTTCTCGAGCCGGCACCTGCCCGAGCCGGAGGACGGCATCCGCTACCTCGGCATCGCCGGCATCCCCCGGGGCAAGGCCATACCCACCTCCGGGATCGCCGAGGTGGAGGGCCCCACGCACACCGCCCTGCGCCGGGTCATGAACCCGTTCCTGGTGCCCAGGGCGATCGCCGACATGGAGCCCCTCATGCGGTCGGCGACCACCTGGTTCCTCGACGAGCGGATCGAGAGCGGTGCCATCGACCTGGTGCTCGACCTCACCAACCCCGTGCCCGCCATTCTCACGATGGCGCTCGTCGGCCTGCCGCTCGACGACTGGAAGCCGTACGCCGACCTCTTCCACGGCACGATCGCCCACCGCCCGGGAGAGCCCGAGTTCGACCGGGCCGTCGCCAACGTGCCGGCCATGCTCACCCGCCTCGGCGAGGTCGCCGCCGCGCGCCGCGACGACCCGGGCGACGACCTGCTCAGCGCGCTCGTGCTGGTGGACGTCGACGGCCGCCGCCTCACCGACCGGGAGCTGCAGAGCGTGCTGTGGAACCTGGTGGGCGGCGGGCTCGACACCACCACCTCGCTCACCTCGCTCTCGCTCCACCACCTCGACGCCCACCCCGAGCTGCGGGCCCAGCTCATCGAAAGCCCCGGGCTGATCGACAGCGCCACCGAGGAGTTCCTGCGCTACTTCTCGGTGAACGAGACCCTCACCCGCACCATCACCCGGGACACCGAGCTGGGCGGGCAGCAGCTGTGCCGGGGCGAGCACCTGATGCTGAGCTGGCTGTCGGCCAACCGGGACGAGTCGGTGTTCGACCGGGCCGACGAGGTGGTGCTCGACCGTGCCGCCAACCCCCACCTCGCCTTCGGCGTCGGGCCGCACCGCTGCATCGGGATGCACATGGCCCGCACGATGTTCAAGGTGCTGCTCGCCGAGGTGCTCACCCGCATCCCCGACTACGCCGTCGACCGCGACGCCACCCGGTTCTACGCCGGCAACCCCGAGCTCAACGGCGTGGTCACGATGCCGGCGACCTTCACCCCCGGCCCCAGGCTCGGCCCCAGGGAGCGGCCGTTCTGACACCCGGCCGTCCTGCCCGCCCGTGCCGCAGCCAGCTCGGCTGCCGGGCAGCTCGTCGACGGGGCACACCGATCGTGGTCGCGGGCGGGTCGAGCGGCGTCACGCCGGGGCGCTCTGGCGGGCGGTGAGGATCCGGTGGGCGGCGTCGCCGAGGAACAGCGCCATGCCCTCCTCGGACAGCGGCAGCGTGCGGGCGGCGTCGAGGGCCTTCTTGGCGGGGATCACCGGGTGGTCGGAGGCGAACAGCACCCGGCCGCGGCCGCGGGACGAGTCCATGAACCGCACCAGCGCCGGGTCCATGTAGGTGGCGAGGTAGGCCGACGTCATCAGGTGCAGCTGCGGCCACTTGAGCATGTACTGGATCAGCAGCGCCTCGTAGGGGTGGCCCATGTGGGCGCCGACGACGGTGAGGCCGGGGAAGTCGATGAGGACGTCCTCGAGCAGCACCGGGTCCTGGCAGCGGGAGCGCACCTGCGGCCCGGGGATGCCGACGTTGATCGACACCGGGATGCCGAGCTCCTCGCACGTGGCGTACACCGGGTAGTAGAGCCGGTGGTTCAGCTCGTACTGCTCGACCAGCGGCGTGACCCGCACCATCGCGACGGCCGTGGTGCTGGGCCAGCTCGCGGACGCGGGCGCAGTTGCGGCCGGGCTTGCCCGCCCGGTCGACGGTGGCCGACACGAGGAAGCGGCCGGGGTGCTCCTCGGCGATGGCGAGGAAGTCCTCGGCCGCGTAGCCGCCCGATCCGGTGCGACGCGCTCGGGGTCGCTCAGGCCGCGGTGAGCACGCCGAGGTCGATGCCCGCGCTCGTCCATCGCGTCGAGCAGCCCCTCGACGGTGGGGCCCTTGGCCAGGTCGGGACCGAAGAGCTGCGACCACGCCCTTCTGCTCGTCCTCGGCCGCCCACTTCGAGGCGAACGCCTCGGGGAACAGGTTCACCCAGCCGTCCACGATCATGGCCGGACGCTACCTGACACGACTGTCAGAAACGGAGGCCGGACGTACCATCCGCGCCATGCACGACCTGGGGTTCCGCCCGTTCGACGCCGACAACCACTACTACGAGGCGGAGGACGCGTTCATCCGCCACATCGACCCGGCCATGGCCAAGCGGTGCATGCAGTGGGCCGACGTCGAACGGCAAGAAGCGGCTGCTGGTGGGCGGGAAGATCAACAAGTTCATCCCCAACCCCACGTTCGACCCGATCGCCAAGCCGGGCAGCCTCGAGGACTACTTCCGCGGCCGCAACGAGGACGGCCTCGACCTCAAGACGATGTTCGGCGACCTCGAACCGATCGACCGAGCACCCCGGCTACCGCCACCGCGAGGCCCGCCTGGCGCTGCTCGACGAGCAGGGCATGGACGGCGCGCTGCTGTTCCCCACGCTCGGCGTCGGGATGCAGGAGGCGCTGCGGCGCGACGTGCCCGCGCTCCACGCCGCCTTCACGGCGTTCAACACGTGGCTCGACGACGACTGGGGCTTCGACCGCGGCGACGGCCGCCTCTACGCGGCGCCGATGATCACCTTCGCCGACCCCGACCTGGCGGCCGCCGAGGTGGAGCGGGTGCTCGACGCCGGGCGCCCGGATCCTCGTCACCATCCCCGGTCCCGTGCCCGACGGCAACGACGGCTACGTGTCGCCCGGCCACCCCAAGTTCGACAGGGTCTGGGGCCTGATCGCCGAGTCGGGCGTGCCGATGGCCCTCCACGCCGGGCTCAGCGGCGTGAGCCACTACGGCAAGCTCTGGCGGTCGGGCGGCGACAGCGGGGGTGGGGGCTTCGAGGGCTTCAAGCACGCGGCGTTCCCGCTGGTGGCCTTCGCCGACCGCGGCATCTCCGACACGTTCGCCGCGCTCATCTGCCACGGCGTGCTCGAGCGGTTCCCCCGCCTCCGGCTGGCGTCCATCGAGAACGGTGCCATGTGGGTGCCCGACCTGCTCCGCAACCTGAAGGACGCCACGCGGCAAGATGCCCTTCGCCTTCAAGGAGCACCCGGTCGAGCAGTTCACGCGAGCACGTGTGGGTGGCCCCGTACTACGAGGACGACATGGCGATGCTCAAGGACGCCATCGGCATCGAGCGGCTGCTGTTCGGCACCGACTTCCCCCACACCGAGGGCCTGCCCGACCCGACGATGTTCGTGAAGGACATCCCGACCTTCGACGCGGCGGAGACCGCAAGGCCATCATGCGCGACAACGTCCTCGACCTCCTCGCTGCTGCCTGACCTGCAGCCGTTTCCCGGAGGTGCCGAAGGTCAGGATCTGCGGCGAGAGCGGGGAGCGCCCGGACGAGCGACCGTCATCGCGCCGAGAAGCGCTCGGGCGCGTCCCTGCCGTCGAGGTCGGCGTTGGGGCGGGCCTCGGCGAGCAGCTCCTCGATGACCTTGCCGGCGCCCGCCGGGTCGCCGGGGTTGGTGCCGTCGGGACCACGGTGCCAGCCCTCGGCGACGGCGATGGTGTCGCCGCGCACGTCGAACACCCGGCCGGTCACGTCCTGGCTCAACGGGCTGGCCAGCCAGGTGCCGACCGTTGCGACCCAGCGGGGGGAGAGTCGCTTCCTTGACCTCGTCGGGGATGTTCTCCTCGCCGCCCATCAGCGGCGCCAACAGCCGGGTGATGGCGGTCGGGGCGAGGCAGTTGGCGGTGACGCCGAGGCGCCCGAGCTCCAGGGCGCACACCAGCGTGAACGCGGCGATCCCGGCCTTGGCGGCGCCGTAGTTGGTCTGACCGACGTTGCCGTAGAGGCCCGACGGCGACGCGGTGTTGATGATGCGGGCGTCGACGTCGCGTGCCGGCCTTGACTCTCGCCGCCAGTAGGCGGCGGCGTGGCGGGTGGGGCAGAAGTGACCCTTGAGGTGGACGCCGACGACGTCGTCCCACTCCTGCTCGCACATCGAGAAGATCATCCGGTCGCGGAGGATGCCGGCGTTGTTCACGAGGACGTCGAGCCGGCCGAAGGTGTCGACCGCCTGCTGCACCATGGCGCCGGCCTCGTCGAAGTCGGTGACGTCGGCGCCGTTGACGACGGCCCGGCCGCCCATCGCCTCGATCTCGGCCACCACCTCGTGGGCCGGACCGGGGTCGGCGCCGGTGCCGTCGGGCTGCGCCGCCGAGGTCGTTCACGACCACGGCGGCGCCCTCCGCCGCCAGCATCAGCGCGTGCTCGCGCCCGATGCCGCGCCCGGCGCCCGTCACGATCGCCACTCGTCCGTCGCAGATCCCCACGCGTGCCCCCTCCGGCCGGTTCTGACAGTGGCGTCACTTTAGGGCCTGGCAAGGAGGCCGAGCGGATAGGGCGCTCGCCGCAGCCAACGCCTGGGCATTTGGCGCTGGAGCACCAGCTCCACAGCCGGCCGACCAGCAACTCGGCGACCGCAGCCCGCGCCGACGTGTCGATCCGCGCATGCTCTCGTGTCCTTCCAGGACACTAAGTTGTCGCGTCGTGTCACCACGCAAGGACGTCGTCGAGGCGTACTTCGAGGGGTTCCGCCGCAGCGATCACGCGGCGATCCTGGCGCTGCTGACCGACGACGTCGCCTGGGACCTGCCCGGCCACGCTCACCTGACGGGCAAGCCCGCGTTCGATCGGGAGATCGAGAACGACGAGTTCGTCGGCAGCCCGACTCTGACGGTCGATCGCCTCATCGAGGAAGCCGACGTGGTGGTGGCCATCGGCGACGGGGAGGCCACGCACAAGGGCGGCGACCGACACCGGTTCGCGTTCTGCGACGTGTTCACGTTCGCAGGCGACAGGATCCGCCGGGTCGAGTCGTACCTCGTCCCGATCACCTAGTGCTGCGTCGCACCACTAGCAGTGCGTCGCCGACCGGGAGGCCGGCTGCCCTCGCCCGCTAACGTGACGTGATCGTTAGACGCGTGCGGCACGAGGGGAGGCACGTGAGCATCGCCATCGGTGAGGACCACTTGGCCCTCCTCGCCTCCGCTCGTCGCTTCACCGCCGACCGGTGCCCGCCCGCGGTGGCCCGCGCCGCCATGGACTCCGACTCCGACGCCGACTCGCTCCCGCCGTTCTGGAGCGCGCTGGCAGACGTCGGGTGGCTCGGGCTCGCCGTGGCCGAGGCCGACGGCGGTCAGGGCTACGGCTACGCCGAGCTGGCCGTGGTCCTCGAGGAGCTGGGTCGGGTCGTGGCCCCCGGCCCGATCCTCCCGACGGTGTGGGCGGCGGCCATCATCGGGCCCGGCCACGACCTGGCCGCCGGTCAGCGGGTCGGCGCCGTCGCCCTGGGCGGCACAATCGACGGCACCACCGGCGGCGACGGCCGGCTGCGGCTCACCGGCAGCACGGGCCCGGTGCTCTGCGGCCAGCTCGCCGACGTCGTGGTCCTGCCGGTGACCGTCGGCGCCGACGAGCGATGGGCGGCCGTCGAGCGCGACGCCGTCACCGCGACGCCGCTCGTCGCCCTCGACCCCACCCGCCGCCTCGCCCGGCTGGAGCTGGCCGACTCGCCGGCCACGCTCGTGGCCGGCCTCACCCGGGCGCGGGTGGAGGCGATCGGCGTCGCCCTGGCGGCCGCGGAGTGCGCTGGCGGGCACGGCGTGGTGCGTCGACACCGCCGCCGCCTACGCCCGGGACCGGCGACAGTTCGGCCGCCCGATCGGCCAGTTCCAGGCCGTGAAGCACCGCTGCGCCGACATGCTCGTGCGCCTGGAACAGGTGCGGGCGGTGGCGGGGGACGCCGCGGCCGCACTCGACGGCGGCGCCCCCGACCGCCCCGAGGCGACGCTGGCGGTCGCCGCGGCCGGCGCCATCGCCTTCGAGGGCTTCGCCGCCGTGGCCAAGGACTGCATCCAGGTGCTCGGCGGCATCGGCTTCACGTGGGAGCACGACGCCCACATCTACCTCCGGCGGGCCCTGGCGCTGCGCCAGCTCTTCGGCGGCGCCGCCCCGTGGCGGGCCGCCGCGGCGCAGGCCGCACTGGACGGCGTGCGGCGCCACCTCGGCGTCGACCTGCCGCCCCAGGCCGAGGCGCGGCGGGCCGAGGTCAGGGCGACGGTCGAGGAGATCGCCGTCCTCCCGTCGGGCGCACGCCGGGGCCGGCTCGCCGACACCGGGTTGCTCGTACCGCACTGGGCGCCGCCGTGGGGTCGCGACGCCGACGCCGTCGAGCAGCTCGTCATCGACCAGGAGCTGCGCCGGGCGAAGGTGCGGGCGCCCCATCTCCAGGTGGGCGCCTGGGCGGCCCCCACCATCGCCGTCCACGGGACCCCGGAGCAGCAGGAGCGCTGGGTGCGCCCCACCCTCCACGGCGAGATCGTCTGGTGCCAGCTCTTCAGCGAGCCCGAGGCCGGCTCGGACCTGGCGTCGCTCACCACCCGCGCCACCCGCAGCGATGGCGGCTGGTGCCTCGACGGCCAGAAGGTGTGGACGACGATGGCCGCCGAGGCCGACTGGGGGATCTGCCTGGCCCGCACCAACCCCACGGCCCCGAAGCACCTGGGCATCACCTACTTCATCGTGGACATGGCGGCGCCGGGCATCGACATCCGCCCGCTGCGCGAGCTCACCGGCCTGGCGATGTTCAACGAGGTCTTCCTCGACGACGTGTTCGTGCCCGACGACTGCGTGATCGGCGACGTCGACGCGGGGTGGCCCCTGGCCCGCACCACCCTCGCCAACGAGCGGGTGTCGATGGGCAGCGGCTCCTCGTTCGGCGGGGGGATCGAGGCCCTCGTCGGCCTGGTGGCCGAGCGCACCGGCACGGGGGAGCTGACCACCGACGCCCGGCTGCTCGACGAGCTCGGGGCCCTCGTCGCCGAGGCCCACTCGGTGGCGGCCATCGGCCAGCGGGCCACCGCCCGGTCGCTCACGGGTGCCGCTCCCGGCCCGGAGGCGAGCGTCCGCAAGCTGCTCGGCGTCGAGCACGACCAGCGCACCCAGGAGCTGGGGCTGCTGCTGCTCGGCCCCGAGGGCGCCACCACCGTCGGCACCGCCGGCCAGTGGACCTTCGGGTTCCTCGCCAACCGCTGCCTCACCATCGCCGGGGGCACCAGCGAGATCCAGCGCAACGTCATCGGCGAACGGCTCCTCGGGCTGCCCGCGCGACCCGGAGCCGACCCGGTGAGCCCGGACGGGCGGGGCTGATGGCGGACCTCCTGCCGGACCAGCTCCGGCTCATGGCGGACGCATTGCCCGACGAGGTGGCGTTCACCGACGTGGGCTCCGGCCGTGACCTCACCTTCCGCCAGTGGGAGTCGCGGTCCAACCGGCTGGCCCGCTGGCTCGTCGGGCAAGGGGTCGCCAAGGGCGACCGGGTGGCCATCCACGTGCCGCCCGAGGAGGGCGATCGCTTCCTCCTCACCTACTCGGCCATCCACAAGGCGGGAGCCGTGGCCGTGCCCACCAGCACGCGGCTCGTCGCCCGCGAGCTCGGGTACGTGCTCGCTCACGCCGGGGCCGTCGTCGCCGTCAGCGGCGCCGCCACCACGCCCGTGCTGGTGTCGGCTCGGGGCGGGCTCACCGACCTGCGGGCGGTCGTCACCACCGACCCGGCCGCCGACGGGCGGTGGCCTGGTCAGCTGGGACGACGCCACCCACGCCGACGACTCGGCCATCCAGGTGCCGCTCACCGGCGACGACATGGCCGACCTCATGTACACGTCGGGCACGACCGGCCGACCGAAGGGCGTGGTCGTCCGCCACCGCAACGTGGCCATGGTGCCGAACGGCCTGCCGGTCTGGGGTCGGCGCCGGGTGGCTCCACTCGTCACCGATGTTCACGTTCGCCGGCATCGCCTCCACCTACAACCCCATGAAGCTCGGCATGCCGCTCCTCTACCTCCCCCGCTTCGACGTCGACCGGTGGTTCGACGTCGTTGAGCAGCTCCGCCCGGCGGCAACGTTCCTGGTGCCGGCCATGGCCGAGCTGCTGGTGGCCAGCCCGCGGTTCGAATCGGCGCGACCTGTCATCCATCACGATGTGCTCGTTGGGCAGCGCGCCGGTCGCCCCCGGCACCGTCGCCCGGCTGCAGGACCGGTTGCCGAACGCCATGGTGTCCAACTCGTGGGGGATGACCGAGGCCGGGCCGGCCTTCTGCTTCATGCCGCCCGAGGAACAGGCCAAGCGGGTCGGCTCGGTGGGCAGGCCGATGCCGCCCACCGAGTTCCGCATCGTGGACGAGGACGGCGACCGGCTCGGCGCCCGGGAGATCGGCGAGCTCATCGTCAGGAACCCCGGCCGCGAGCGGGAGTACTACCGGGACGCCGAGGCCACCGCCGGCACCTGGCGCGACGGGTGGCTCCACTCCGGCGACCTCGCCTTCCTCGACGAGGACGGCTTCCTCTACATCGTCGGTCGCCGGAAGGACGTGATCATCCGTGGCGGCAACAACGTGTACGCCACTGATGTCGAGGCCGTCCTGTACGAGCACCCCGGCGTGCAGGAGGCCGCCGTCGCCGGCGTCGCCCACGCCGTGCTGGGCGAGGACATCGGCGCCTGGGTCGTTCGGACGGCCGGCACGGCGGTCACCGGCGACGAGCTGCGGGCCTTCTGCGCGGAGCGCCTGAGCGACTACAAGGTGCCGCGGCTGGTGACGTTCCTCGCCGAGCTGCCCCGGAACGCCACCGGCAAGGTGGTCAAGGACGAGCTGCCCGGCCGCGGCGGGTAGGGCGGTTCTGTCCGAGCGCTGTCCGAGCGCCTCACCAGGAGACCGACATGGATGACGTGCAGGACGACGCCGGGACGGCGGCGGATGTGATCGACCACCTGGTGTGCCAGCGGGCGTGCCGGGCGTTCTCCGACGGCCCTGTCCTCGACGAGGATCTGGTCGCGATGGTGCGGGCGGCGACCCACGCGCCGAGTGCCGAGAACCGCCAGCCGTGGGTCTTCGTCGTCGTGCGCCGAGCGACGACCCGCGGCGCGATCGCCGAGCTCACCCGGCGGGTGTGGGACGGCGGCGCTCGTCGTCACGCGCAACGCAGCCTGGCCCCTCGTTTCTTCGCCGCGGTCGACGAGTTCGTCGAGCGGGGCTACGGCGGCGCGCCCGTGCTCGTCGTCGTCGCCGGCGATGGCCGCGACGGAGTGCCCGAGGCGGTTCTCGCCTCGTCGGTCTTCCCGGCGATCCAGAACCTGCTGCTCGCCGCCGCGTCGCTTGGCTACGGCTCCTCGATGACGACGCTGGCCGCCCAGGTACCCGGCGCCCTCGCCGCGGCCGTGGGGCTGCCCGCGGGTGTCCGCCCTCTGGCCGTCGTGCCCATCGGGCGGCCGGCGGCGCCGCTCGGGCCGCCGCGGCGGCGACCGGTCCGGGAGGTCGCCCACCTCGACGCGTTCGGCAACCCGTTCGGGCCGGTCACGGGCGGGTCGAGCGCGCCCGCTGCGCCGCCACGCCCCGTTCCACCGCCTGCCGGATGAGCACGTCGTTGTCGGCCGAGATGAACCGGTGGACCCGGGCTTCGAGCAAGCGGCGGGCGAGCGGGTTGAAGGCCTCGTAGGTCTCGCCGAAGGTCACCCTCGTGCGCTGGGCGTCGAGGGCCTCGATCCGGTGCCAGCCACCGGCCCTCGACCACAACGGCTTGCCGACGGCCTCGTCGCGCGACCACTCGCCGGGGCGGGACTCCGTGACGACCTCCCACGACCGCCCCACGCCCCCACTGAGGAGGTACCGGGGCACGCGGAACGTGCAGTGCCGCACGAGCCCGAGGCCGTGCTCGTCGCCCGGGTGGACGATCTCGATGCGGACGTCGCCGTGTTCGATCACGCCCCGATCGAGCCGGGGATGGAGCGCCCGCCACACCTCCTGCGGCGTGGCCTCGACCTCGAAGGAGAACTCGTGCTCCCGCACGGCCAGCACGGTATCCCAGGTGGGCTATCGCCTCGCCCGGGGAAGGAGCTCGAGGAGCTGGCCGTCGGGGTCGCGGACCATGATCGCCCGGCCGCCCACGTCGGTGTCGGCGAGCACCTCGCCACCCAGCTCGGTGACCTTGGCGCAGGTGGCAGCGACGTCGTCGACCGTGAACGAGAGGTGGGTGAGGCCGGGCTCGGTGAAGGACCGGTCTCGCCGGGGGTGGTTGCCCTCGCGCCCGAAGTGGAGCAGCTCGATCACGAAGCCCTCGCGCTCGAGGTACACGGCCGTCAGCTGCACCGGGGCGGGGACCCGCAGCAGCCGGGAGGCGGCGGCATCCGGCACGCGGAGGTCGTCGCGGTGGGCGAACCCGAAGCCCTCCTCGTAAAAACGCCGGGACCGTTCGAGATCGGTCACGCACAGGCCGACGTGGTTCACGAGGCTCATTGCGGGGACCCGTTCACCGTGGGGTGCGCCGGTCCCGGGCGAAGGCGATCACGCCGGCGAGGAAGCCGTCGATGTCGGCGGTCTTCATCTCGACGATGGCCTGCATGTCAGGCAGGTAGTGCTCGAACCGGTCGCCCTCGATCGCGTCGACGATGCCGGCGGCGACGTCCTCGGCCGGCTCGAGAGGGCCGTCGTAGAGGGGCGGATCGTTGTCGGGCTGGTCCCAGATCTCGGTGGCGATGGCGCCCGGCAGGACGAGCCGGACGTCCACCCCGGTGTCCCACAGGTCGAGCTGCATCGACTCCGACCAGCCGGCCAGGGCGAACTTCGACGCGCAGTATGCGGCCTCGCCGAGGATGCCGACCCGGCCGCCGAAGCTCGACACGTTGACGATCGTCCCTCTTCCCGCGGCGAGCATCCGGGGGAGCAGGGCCAGCGACATCCGCACCGGCGACTCGAAGTTCACCGCCATCGTGCGGCGGATCTCGTCGAGCGTGAGGTCGGTGACCGCGCGGCGCTTGGGGACGGCGGCGTTGTTCACGAGGACGTCGACGCCGTCGAGCTCGTCCCAGGCCCGGAGGGTGAGCGTCTCCGCGGCGTCGGTGTCGCCCAGGTCGGCCACCCACATGCGTGAGGCGGGTTGGTGCCGCCGGCAGCGCTCCAGCACCTCGGCGAGGCGGTCGGCCCGCCGGGCCACGATTCCCACCGTCGCCCCGCGGGCGGCAAGCAGGGGCGCGAGCGCCGCACCGATGCCCGACGACGCCCCCGTGACCACGACCTTCGCGCCGTCGACCTGCATGCCCGCGCACCGTACCTGACACCGCTGTCAGACGGCGGCCCGGCGGTACGCTCGACATCCGTCAGTCGGGCACGGCGAGGAACCCGCGTCGGATGGCGAGGAGCATGTTCTCCACGGCGTCGCCCTCCGCCGTGTACCGCAGGGTGTAGACGCTGTAGGGCACCCGTTCGATGAGGGCGAGCAGGGTCGTGGCGTCGACAACCGGGTTGCCGAAGTCGCGCCGCTGCAGCATCCGCACCAGCCGGGTGAACACCGAGGCCGCGACCCCCTGCGAGAAGGCGTGCAGCGCGTCGTTGGTCCGCATCTCCTGCCAGGTGCTGATCACGCCGCCGTCCGCCTCGTAGGCATGGAGCCAGCGGCGTAGCCACGCCCGGAGCTCGTCGGGCGGGGCATCGAGCTGCAGCTCGTCGATGAGGTCGATCATGCCGCGACGACGCCGCCTCGGCCAGCACCCGGAAGAAGTCGTCCTTGTTGTCGAAGTACCGGTAGAAGGTGCCGTGGCTCACGCCGGCGGCGGCGACGATGTCGTCGACCCGGGCGTCGTGGTAGCCCCGGGCCGGCAGCACGGAGGCACCCGCATCGAGCAGCCGCAGCCGGGTCTTCTCGCCGCGGGGCCGGAGCAGGCGGTCGTCGCCGGTCGGCGCGGGCGCGGCGACGGCGGCGTCCCAGCGGCGGGGGCGGCCGGAGCGGACGACGTTCACTCCCTCGATCGGGCCCTCGAGGATGCGGTGGAAGAGTTGGGCCACACCTTCGACGAGCGGTTGGGCGCTGGTGTCGGCGGGAGCCTGCTCGGCGTAGAAGCTGCACCGGATCAGCACCGACACCAGGTTGTTGACCAACGTGGCGTTGTGCGGTGTCTCGTCGACCCCGAACGCGCGCAGCAGGGCCAGGGCCGTTCGGTCCGCGATGCCGCTCGAGCCGCGGGTCTGGGGCTGGTGGTCGCGGCTGGCGGCCTGGAACGAGGCGAACACCGGCCACCACGCCTCGTGCAGGGCCATGAACTGGCCGATCCACTCGGTGAGGTGCTCGAGGCCGGCGGTGTCGGGCGTGACCCGTTCCAGCCGCTCGGCCAGCGCCACCATCTCCTGGCCGAGCCGGCCGGCCAGGGCCCAGAACACGTCGTCCTTGCTGGAGAAGTACTGGTAGAAGGCGGGGCGAGAGCAGCCGGCGCGCTCGGTGATCAGCTCGACCCGGGACTCGGCGAAGCCGGCCTCGCCGAACACCTCGAGCGCGGCGCCGAGGATGCGGCGCTGCGTGTCGGTGCCGCGCTCGCCCACGAGCGGGTTGCTCCCGAACGGTGGCCTCCGCACCACGCTCGCATCCATCGGCGGAACGCTACTATCTAACAGCAACGTCATATCTCACCCAACGGGGAAGGGTACGAGGCATCGTGACCGCGATGACGCTCGCCGCGCGCATGGCGAAGAAGTGAGCCGAGGGGGCGAAGAGGTCAGCGCCGCGCCCTTCCGGGTGCAGCCTGCGCTGGACGACGACAACCGCTTCTTCTGGACCTCCGGCGAGGACGGCCGGCTGCGGTTCCTCCGCTGCCAGTCCTGTGGCTACTACCTGCACCCGCCCTGCCCCGCTGCCCCGAGTGCGGCAGCCGGGAGCGTCGCGCCCGAGGCGGTGAGCGGCCGCGGCGAGGTGTTCTCGTTCACGGTCAACCACCAGTCGTGGGACGGCGCCACCGAGCCGTACGCCATCGTGCTGGTCACCTTCCCCGAGCAGGACGGACTGCGGCTCACGAGCAACCTCGTCGACTGCGCCGCCCGACGACGTGCGCATCGGCATGCCGGTGCAGGTCGTCTTCGAGCAGCACGACGACGTCTGGTTCCCGCTCTTCGAGCCGGCCGGTGAGCGTGACGGACTTCGAGCGGCGGTCGATCATCTCCGGCATCGGCCAGTCCGACGTCGGCCGCCGGCTCGGGCGCACCGGGCTCGACCTCACGATCGACGCCGCGCTCGAGGCCATCGCCGACGCCGGGCTCACCCCGGCCGACATCGACGGCATCGCCACCTATCCCGGGCGGCGGCGGCGGCGCCGGCGCCGGGTTCAGCGGGCCGGGCACGCCCGAGGTGCAGGACGCGCTGCGCCTGGAGGTGAGCTGGCACACCGGCGGCATCGAGGGTGCGGCGCAGCTGGCCGCGGTCGTCAACGCCGTGCTGGCCGTCGGCGCCGGCCTGGCCCGCCACGTGCTCGTCTACCGCACCGTGACCGAGTCGACCGAGCAGGGCGGCGGCGGCCGCGCAGGGCATCGGGATCGGGGCGGGGGCGGCGGGCGGCGGCGGCGTGCCCCGGATGGGCGGTGCATTCCAGTGGAGCATCCCGTTCCGGGCCTACTCGGCGGCCAACTGGCTGGCGATGAACGCCCAGCGCCACTTCCACGAGTACGGCACCACGCCCGAGCAGCTGGCGATGATCGCGGTCAACGCGCGCCGCAACGCCGGCCTCAACCCCAAGGCGGTGTACCGCGACCCGATGACGCTGGACGACTACTTCGCCTCCCGCATGATCACCACGCCGTTCCGCCTCTACGACTGCGACGCCCCGGTCGACGGCTCCACGGCGGTCATCGTGTCGGCGGCCGAGCACGCCGCCGACCGTCGACCACCCGGTCGCCCGGGTCGAGGCGGTGGGGACCGCGCTGCGGGGCCGGCCGTCGTGGGACCAGTTCGACGACATGACCACGATGGCCGCCCGCGACGCCGGCGCCCAGCTGTGGACCCGCACCGACCTCAAGCCCGGCCGACGTCGACGTGGCCGAGCTGTACGACGGCTTCAGCTTCCTCGCCATGACCTGGCTCGAGGCGCTCGGCTTCTGCGGCAAGGGCGAGTCGGGCCCGTTCGTCGAGGGCGGCGACCGCATCGCCCTCGACGGCGAGCTGCCGCTCAACACGCACGGCGGCCAGCTGTCGGCCGGGCGGCTGCACGGCTTCGGGTTCGTCCACGAGGCCTGCCTCCAGCTGCGGGGCGAGGCCGGCGATCGCCAGGTGCCGGCACGCGGGGTGGAGGTGGCGGCCGTCGCCAACGGCGGTGGTCCCGATCGCCGGCGCCCTGCTCCTCACGAGAGAGGGCTGAGAGGCCGAGCGGCTCCGGGGAGGTTCATTTTGCCGGATCCGCAAGCCGGGTTGTCGAACGCGCCCGGGCCACGGACACTCAGGCCAGGAGGTGCTCCACATGGACACGACAGCGAACGGGCTGGCCGAGGTGCCGAGCGCAGACGGCCAGGTTGCGAGGTACGACGTGATCGTCGTGGGCGGCGGTGCCGCAGGGCTGGGTGGGGCCCTGGCCTTGGCCCGGGCGCGGCGATCGGTGCTCGTGATCGACGCCGCCGAGCCTCGCAACGGCCCGGCGGCCCATGTCCACAACTACCTGGGACGCGAAGGGACGTCGCCGTGGGAACTGCTGGCGACGGGGCGCAGGGAGGTCGCCAGCTACGGCGGCGAGGTGGTCATCGATCGGGTCACCGGAATCGAACCTGTGGATGTCGGAGGTTTCCGCGTGGCTCGTCTCGACGCGCCGCCGGTCGAGGCGCGGCGGCTGCTCGTGACCACCGGCCTCGTCGACGGGCTCCCCGACGTCGCCGGCCTGGCCGAACGATGGGGCAACGACGTGGTCCACTGCCCGTACTGCCACGGCTGGGAGATCCGCGACCACGTCATCGCCGTCCTGGCCACCGGCCCGCTCTCGGTGCACCAGGCCCTGCTGTGGCGACAGTGGACGGCGAACCTCACGCTCATCCTGCACTCGGACCTCTCGCCGAGCGGCGACCAGGCCGAGCAGCTCGCCGCCCTCGACATCGACGTGGTGCAGGGCCCGGCATCCGCCGTCGAGGTCGCCGAGAACCGCATCGCCGGCATCCGCCTCGGCGACGGCCGCGTCGTCGCGTGCCAGGAGGTCGTGGTCGCTCCACGGTTCACCGCTCGCGCCGACCTCCTCGTCCAGCTCGGCCTTCCGACCGAGGAGTACCTCGTCGGCGACCAGGCCATCGGCATCCATGTGCCCGCCGACCCCACGGGGGCCACCGCCGTGCCCGGGGTGTGGGTGGCCGGCAACGTGACAGACCCCATGGAAACCGTCATCGGCGCCGCGGCCGCCGGTCTCCGCGCCGCCCACGCCATCAACTTCGACCTCATCACCGAGGACGCTCGGGTCGCCGTCTCCGCCGGGTAGAAGGCGGTGGACCTGCGAGCCGCGGGCCACACTGGCACCCGTGACCGACGAGCGAGCTGTGCGTGCCCGATACGACGTGGTGGTGGTCGGTGGGGGCCACAACGCCCTCGTGGCCGCGGCGTACCTGGGGCGGGCGGGGCTGTCGGTGTGCGTGCTCGAGCGGGCCGACCACCTGGGTGGCGCGGCGGTCAGCGGGCGTGTGTTCCCGGGCGTCGACGCTCGCCTGTCGCGCTACTCGTACCTGGTCAGCCTGCTGCCCGATCGCATCGTCGCCGACCTCGGGCTCGACGTGGCGTTCGCGTCCCGTCCGGTGGCGTCGTTCACGCCGGTGCGCCGCGGGGGCGCCGACCTCGGGCTGCTGGTCGAGCACGCGCCGGGGCCGGCGACCGCCGAGTCCTTCCGGGCGCTCACCGGGTCCGACGAGGAGTACGCCGCCTGGCGAGGGTTCTACGACGACGCCGGGCGCCTCGCACGGGCGGTGGCCCCCACGTTGCTCGAGCCCCTCGAGACCGCGGTCGAGATGCGTCGCCGCACCGGCGACGACCTGTGGGACCGGCTCGTCGCCCGCCCGATCGGCGAGACGATCGAAGCCAGCTTCCGCGACGACACGGTCCGCGGGGTGGTGCTCACCGACGCCCTCATCGGGACGTTCGCCTCCGCGCACGATGCCAGCCTGCGTCAGAACCGGTGCTTCCTGTACCACGTGATCGGCAACGGGAGCGGCGAGTGGCGTGTCCCGGTGGGCGGCATGGGCGCGGTGACCGGTGAGCTGGAGCGGGCGGCCCGCGATGCCCGGGCCGCCCTGGTGACCGGCGCCGAGGTCGTCGGCGTCGTCGCCGACGGCCGCGAGGCGGAGGTCGTCTACCGGCACCACGGCTCCGAGCACGTCGTCGCCTGCTCGTACGTCCTCGCCGGGGTGGCGCCTGCGGTGCTCGACCGGCTGCGCGGGCGGGCCGCCCCGGCGCCCGAAGGCGCACAGATGAAGATCAACATGGTGCTCGACCGGTTGCCGCGTCCGCGCAGCGGACACGAGCCGGCGCTCGCGTTCGCCGGCACGCTGCACGTCGACGAGGGGTACGCCACGCTCGAGGCGGGACATGCCGCGGCGGCGGCGGGCAGGCTGCCCGATCCGCTGCCCGGCGAGGTGTACTGCCACACGCTCACCGACCCCTCGATCCTGTCGCCCGAGCTGGCTGCCCGGGGAGTCCACACGCTCACCCTGTTCGGCCTGCACGCTCCCGCCCGGCTGTTCGCCGGAGACACGTCCGGCGCTGACGCGGTCCGCGACGAAGCTGTCCGTCGCCACCTCGCCGGCCTCGACACCTACCTCGAGGAGCCGATCGCCGACTGCCTCGCGCGTGACGCGGACGGACGCCCGTGCCTCGAGGCCGTGAGCCCGTGCGACCTCGAGGCGAGCCTGGGCCTGCCGGGGGGCCACATCTTCCACGCGGACCTGAGCTGGCCCTGGGCCGGCGACGGTCCCGAGCCGACCTCGGTGGGCACCGACGACCGCCCGGACGCGCAGCCGGGGACATGGGGCGTCGAGACCGACGTCGCCAACCTGTTCGTGTGCGGCGCGGGCGCCCGCAGGGGCGGTGGCGTCAGCGGCGTCGGCGGACACAACGCGGCGATGGCGGTGCTCGATCGGGCCGGCTCACGACGCGGGTGAGGCGCACGTGTGCTCCGCAGGGTTCGGCTCGGTCCATTCAGAGGATCCGCGGATAGGTCACCCATCTCGGCGAACGGTTGCCGTGTTTCCCGCTCCTGCAGCTTCGCTGCGGGCCGCTCGGGCCACGGCCTCGCCTATCGGCTCGGCCTCTGTCAGCCCGCCCGGAACCGCTCGTCCAGGATCGCCGTCAGGCGGCGGCGGTCGACCTTCCCGGAGTCGAGCCACGGGAGCTCGGTCTGGTCGGCGAACACGGCGATGCGCCGGGGCACCTTGTAGGAGGCGATGGCCTCCTTGACCCGCTTGCGGGCCTCGTCCTCGTCGAGGGTCTCGCCGGGCCGCAGCGCGATCGCCGCCACCACGTCCTGCCCGCGGTCGGCGTGGTCGATGCCGGCGACGAAGGCCATGACCACCTCGGGCAGGGCCTCCAGCGCCAGCTCCACGTCGCGGGGCGTGATGTTGATGCCCGCCGACTTGATCAGGTCGCCCATCCGGCCCGTGAAGTAGAAGTGACCGTCCTCGTCGAAGTAGCCGCCGTCGCCGGTGCGATACCAGCCGTCGGCGGTGAACGTCTCGGATCGCTCCTGCTTGTGGAGGCCGAGCATCAGCGAGTAGCCGCGGAGCCACAGCTCGCCGCTCTCGCCGACCAGCCGGTCCTCGAGCGTCACCGGGTCGACGATCTTGTGCTCCACACCCGGCACGGACAGCCCGAACGACCCCTCCTTGCCGGGCGGCAGGGCGATGCCCTGCGCGTCGAACGTGTGGGGGCCGAGCGTCTCGGTCATGCCGAGCGAGTTGGCCTTGGGCACCTCGGCATCCACCTGCTGGTCCTGGGGAAGGAGGGCGGCGAAGGTGCCGCCCCGCACCGATGACAGGTCGCGCTCGGCGAAGGTCGGGTGGTCGACCAGTGCCTTGGCCATGTGCGGCCAGCCGAGCACCTGGGTGATGCGCTCCTTCTCGATGAGCCGCAGGGTGGCGCCGGGCTCGAACTGCTCCTCGAACACCAGCGTGGCGCCCGCGTGCATGGCGGCGATCAGCGTGAAGCTGAACCCGCCCACCCAGAACAGCGGCATCGGCGTGTACAGCACGTCGTCCTCGACGAGGTCGCGCATCTGCCACAGGTTGTGGGCGTGGCGCACCGCGGCGCCATGGGAGTGCACGGCGCCCTTGGGATCGGACGTGCTGCCCGACGAGTAGACGACGACCATCGGATCGGCGGGGGTGACCTGGTGCTCGCACGCGGCCAGCAGCCCGTCGGTCACGCCCCCGGCTCGGGCCGCCAGCTCGGCGACGGGGGCCGCCCACGGGCGCCGGCCCTCGCCCCAGGTCCACACGGTGCGCAGGTAGGGGTGGGACGCCACGAAGATCCGCTCGCGGGGCTGGTCGGCCAGGCCGAAGACGGCCTGCTCGAGGCGGTCGAGGTAGTCGTGGCCGAGGTGCGCGTCGACCGTGAGGAGCACCTGGGCGTCGGCGTGGCGCAGCATCCAGCCCAGCTCGGCGGCCTTGCTGTAGGTGTTCAGCAGCACGGCGATGCCGCCGATGCGGGTGATGCCGAGCCACGCCACCACCCAGTCGGGGCTGTTGGCCGCCAGCAGCCCGACCCGCGTGCCCTTGCCCGCACCGGACGCCAGCAGTCCCTTGGCCACCGCCGCCGACCGGGCCTCGGCCTCGGCGTAGGACAGGCGGACGTCGCCGAGCACCGCGAACGGCTTGTCGCCGAACCGCGCCGCGCACGAGCGGACCAGCTCGCCGCTGGTGGGGGTGAAGGGAGGGAAGCTCGGAGCACGGGTCATCGTCGGGATCCCCTGGCCGGACGGCGCTCGCCGGACCGGCTAGGGCGTGTCCTGCGAATCATGGCGCACGCCTCTCCGGCCAGATGACGCCGCTCGCCGCACCGGGCCGACATTGAAACCCTGGTGGGTTCCTGCGTCGTCCCGGCACGCCGAGCGACGCCCCTGGCTCGGAGATCCGCACACCGGATTCACAGGACACGCCCTAGGCGACGTTCATCAGGCGGGCGAGATTGCCGCCCATGACCTTGGCGGTGTCCTCGTCGGACAGCCCGTCGAGGTCGTCGACGAAGCTGAGCGGGTCGGCCATGCCCTCGGGGTGAGGGTAGTCCGAGCCGAAGAGCACGTTGTCGGCCCCGATCGCCTCGCACAGGCCGACCGGGTCGTCCTCGTGGAACGGGTGCACGAAGATGTTGCGCGTGAACACCGCCACCGGGTCCTCCTCGAAGAGGTGGGGGTTGAACGCGTAGGCCGACGCCATGTCGTCCAGCAGCGGCCGCACCCAGCCGCTGCCGTTCTCGACGGGGGCGATCTTGAGCCCCGGGAAGCGGGTGCAGAGGCCGTGGCCGATGGCCGACGCCACCGTGTCGGCGATGGCGCGGTACCCGGCATGGGTGATGGCGGCGAAGGCGCCGCCGCCCGCGAACGGGGTGAACTCGTCGTCCCGCACCCCTTCCCACTCGTTGAGGTAGCGCTGGTAGCCACTGTCGGAGGCGTGCATGCCGACGACCAGGTCCTTTTCCTGCACGAGCTCCCAGAACGGGTCGAACTCCGGCAGGGCGAACGAGCGCGGGCCCCGGAATCCGGGCACCGGGGCGGGCCGCACGAGGATGATCCGGGCGCCGCGCTCGGCCACCCACTCCAGCTCCTCGACGGCCCGCTCCACGATCGGGAGCGTGATGACCGGTGTGGGGAAGATCCGGCCCTCGTAGTCGAACGTCCACTGCTCGTGCATCCACTCGTTGAGGGCGTGGATGACGGCGTGGGTGGCATCGGGGTCGTCGCGCAGGCGCTCCTCCACCAAGCTGGCCAGCGTGGGCCACATGAGGGCCCGGTCGAGGCCCAGCTCGTCCATGAGCTCGAGGCGGGGGCCGGGCTCCCGGAAGGCGGGAACGGCGTCGATGCCCCGGCCCATGATCTCCCGGCGGCTCTTGCCCTCGGGGTTGCCGACCTTGAAGTAGTCCTCCTGGGCGCCGGGGGCGGCGACGCGGTCGAACGTCGGGTTGGGGATGTACTCGCTGATCCGGCCCTTGACGGCGATCTTGGTGCGACCTCGCACGTCGACGAAGTCGATGACCCCGGCGTAGCGGTCGGGGAGGAACTTCGTGAGCGCGTCCCGCGTCTCGTACATGTGGTTGTCGGCGTCGAACACGGGGAAGTCGAGCTGACGAGACGGCATCGTGGGCACCCCTGACGCGGAAGTGACGTCGCTGTTAGATCACTTTACACTCCGGATTGGCTACAGGATGGCGCCCGACTCCTTCATGGCGGCGAGCTGATCCCAGTCGTAGCCGGCGTCGAGGAGGACGAGCTCGGTGTGCTCGCCATGCTCGGGCGCCCGCTCGACCTGGACCGGTTGCTCGTCGAACTGGGCCGGGCTGGCCACCAGGGCCACGTCCTCGCCGTTGCCGGCCGTCATGGTCGGGAGGTAGCCGTTGGCCTGCACCTGCACGTCGTCGTAGAGCTCGTCGAGGGTCTGGAACGGGCTCCACACCCCGTCGAAGGTGTCGAGCACCTTCTTCCAGTGGGCCAGCGGCTGGCTGCCGAACGCCTCGTCGAGGCGGGCGATGCACGCCTCGGCGTTCCGGGCTCGGGCGGTCGAGTCGGCGAAGCGCGGGTCGGTGGCCATGTCGGGCACGCCCAGTCGCTCGACGAAGTCGTCCCAGTGCTTGTCGCTCTGCAGCAGGATCAGGCTGATGAACCGGTCGTCCGCGGTCCGGTAGGTGCCCACCCCCGGGTTGGAGGACTTCGTCCGATCGCCCTGGGGGATCTTCGAGAAGCCGAACAGCTTCGAGGCGATGATCATGGGCGAGATCTGCCACATGGCCGTGGCCAGCAGCGACACGTCGACCACGCTGGCCTCGCCGGTCCGCTCCCGCTTGAGCAGGGCGGCGGCGATGGCGCCCGCGGTGGTCAGGCCGCCCATGACGTCGCCGAAGGCGGGCGTCGGCTGCGCCGGGGGCCAGCCCTCGCGCTCGGGCATCGTCGACGCGACGCCGCCCCGGGCCCAGAACGAGGCGCCGTCGTAGCCGCCCTTCTCGGCCTCGGGGCCCTTGGGCCCGGCACCCGAGCCGCGGGCGACGATGATGTTCGGGTTGCGGGCCCGGATGTCCTCGGTGTCGATCCGGAGCCTGCGGCGCACCGGGGGCATGTAGTTGGTGAGGAAGACGTCGGCGGTCTCGACCAGCCTGAGCAGCGCCTCGTGGCCGTCGGGGTGGGCGAGGTCGAGGGCCACCGAGCGCTTGCCCCGGTTGGGCTGCTCGAGCATGAAGTTGACCGCGCCCGGTCCGCCGGGCAGCAGGCCGGAGGTCACCAGGCCCCGCTGGGGGTCGCCCGTGACCGGGTGCTCGACCTTGATGACCTCGGCCCCCCAGTCGACGAGCACCGACCCGCCGGAGGGGATGAACATCCAGCTGGCGACCTCGATGACGCGAATCCCGTCGAGCGGTCCGGGCACGTGCTGCCTCCTGGTGGTGGGGTCGGTCAGGCCGGCCAGCCGACCGTCTTGGTCTCGGTGAAGATCTCCAGGCCCTCGATGCCGCACTGGCGGCCGATGCCCGACTGCTTGTAGCCGCCGAACGGCGCGTCGGCGCCGTACCAGATGCCCCCGTTGAGGCCGAGGGTGCCGGTGCGGACACGGCGGGCGACGCCCTTGGCTCGCTCGAGGTCGCCGGAGGTGATCATCCCCGAGAGGCCGTAGGGGCTGTCGTTGGCGATGCGCACGGCGTCGTCGTCGCCGTCGTAGGGGATCATGACGAGGACCGGCCCGAAGATCTCCTCCTGGGCGATGGTCATCGAGTTGTCGACGTCGACGAACAGGGTGGGCTCCACGTACCAGCCCGTGGGCAGGTGGTCGGGACGACCGCCGCCGCAGATCAGGCGGGCACCCTGCTCGATGCCCGTCTCGATGTAGCCGAGCACCCGCTCGCGCTGCCGCTTCGAGACGAGCGGGCCCATGAGGTTGCCGGGATCGGTGGGGTCGCCGTAGCTCACGCCGGCGAACCCGGCCGCCGCCAGCTCGACGGCCTCGTCGTAGCGGGATCGCGGCACCAGCAGGCGGGTGGGCATGGCACAGCCCTGACCGGCGTGGAAGCAGACCGACGAGGAGGCCGGGATGGTGGCGGCGAAGTCGGCGTCGTCGAGCACGAGGTTGACGGACTTGCCGCCCAGCTCCAGGAACACCGGCTTGAGGTTCGCCGCCGCGGCCCGCATGATCCGCCGGCCGGTGGCGCTCGAGCCGGTGAAGGCCACCATGTCGACCAACGGTGAGGTGGTGAGCACCTCGCCCACCAGGTGGTCGCTCGAGGCGACGACGTTCACCACGCCCGGCGGGATGTCGGTCCGCTCGGCCATGAGCCGGCCGAGGCGGGTGGCGTTCCAGGGCGTGTCGGGGGCCGGCTTCAGCACGCAGGTGTTGCCCATGGCCAGCACCGGCCCGAGCTTGTTGAGGATGATCTCGACGGGGAAGTTCCAGGGCACGATCACGCCCACCACGCCGACGGGCTCCTTCCACACCTCCCGCTGGGTCTCCACCCCCATGCCGAACGCGTCCTTGGTGCCGAGGTCGCGGCGCCACGGGTACCGGTCGATCATCTCGGCGGGCCAGGTGAGGGCCTCGCGGAGCGGCGCGTCGAGCTGCGGGCCGTAGGTGATGAGGACCGGGCAGCCCACCTCGGCGACGAGCTCGGCGCGAAGCTCCTCCTGCTCGTCCTCGATGGCCGCCTGCAGCTGGAGCAGGCAATGCCGGCGCAACGCGTGGTCCTGCGCCCAGCCGGTGGTGTCGAAGGCCCGGCGGGCGGCGGCGATGGCCGCCTCCATGTCGGCCGCCGTGCCGTCGGCCACCGGGCCGAGCACCTCCTCGGTGGCCGGGTTGACGTTGTCGAACGTGACGCCGCCGACCGCCTCGACCAGCTTCCCGTCGATGAGCAGCCGGCGTTCGCCCACGTGCGTGCTCACCAGACCAGCTCGAGGTTCTCGACGGCCCGGAGGCCCGAGGAGTAGCGGAGCTCGACGCCGTCCTTGACGCGGTACTCGGGGATGGCCTTGTGCCACTCCTCGAGGGCCACCCGCAGCTCCATGCGGGCGAGGTGGGACCCGAGGCACCGGTGCGCGCCGCCGCCGAACGCGATGTGGCGGTTCTCGGGACGGTCGAAGTCGACCGTGTCGCCGTCGTCCCAGGTCCGCTCGTCCGTGTTGGCCGAGCCGAGCATCACCGTCACGACCCGACCCTTCGGCACCGGGCAACCGCCGATCTCGCTGTCCTCGGTGGTGACCCGCACCACGCCCTGCACGGGCGACTCCCAGCGCAGCATCTCCTCGATGGCGTGCTGGATGAGCGTCGGGTCGTCCACCAGCCGCGTGCGGTGGTCGGCGTGTTGGGCGAGGTAGCTCAGCATGCAGTCGAGCGAGGCCGTCACCGTGTCGAGGCCGGCGAGGAAGAAGAGGTACCCGATGTCGAGGACGTCGTCGTTGGTGAGGCGGTGGCCGTCCACCTCGGCGTCGAGGAACATCGAGAGGAAGTCGTCCGACCGCCCCTGCATGCGTTCGTCGATGGCCTCCTGGAGCACGGCGTAGATCCGCTGGCCGACCTCGGCCGTGTACTCCACCCGCTCGCGCTGCGTGGAGACCGGCGGACGGATGATGCCGTCCTTGAGCCTCAGGAACTCCTGGGCCCGGCTCACGGGCAGCCCGAGCAGCTGCAGGAACACGGTGGTGGGCAGCGGCTCGGCGACCGCGGTGTGGAAGTTGCAGCCGCCCTCGTGCACCACGGCGCCGATGAGACCCCGCACGAGGTCCCGGGTCTGGTCCTCGAGGAGGGCGATCTGCCGGGGAGCGAAGATGGGGTCGAGCAGCTTGCGGTAGTTGCGGTGGTGGGGCGGGTCGATCTGGAGCGGGATCAGTGGTCGCACCTGACCGATGGTCACGGCGTCGAAGCCGGAGCTGAACACCTCGGGGTGGTGCAGCACGTGGCGGACCTCGGCGTCGCCGCCGACGATCACCATCCCCGCCTCGTCGCCCATGTCGACGAGGGGGCCGGCGCCACGCAGGAGCTTGAACTGCGACTGCGGGTGGGCCAGCGCCTCAGGATCTGGCTCACCGCCCATCAGGCCTAGGTCGGACATACGAAACCCCCTCGTCCACCCCGGTGGAGGCCCCTGTTCTATCGCAAATCTAACGTTGGCGTCACCTCTTTGGTCGACGATGTCACAGCAGGGCGGTCACGCAGTCGGCGAGCTGGGCGAGGTTGCGCACCTCGGCCATGCGGTCGCAGACCACGGCGTAGCGCGACGCCACGGAGTCGTCCTGGTCCCAGCGACCGCGCGGCTCGGGGTTGAGGAACCACACCCGCCTGCTGCGCTGGCACACCGCCCGCAGGGCGTCCGCGCCGGGGTCCTGGTGGTGGCTGCGAGCGTCGCCGGTGATGATCACAGTGGCCCGCGGCGTCAGCTGGGGCCCGTACTCGTCGAGGAAGCGGCGCAGCACCTGCCCGTAGTCGCTGCGGTGGTGGGCGCGGGCGGCAGAGGCGCGCACCAGCAACGCGAACGGGTCGACGTCGTGGATCCGCCGGTCGAGCACGTCGGTGATCTCGTCGACGTCGTCGACGAACACGAACGTGCGCAGGCCCGAGAACTCCTCGTGCAGGGCGTACACGAACGCGAG
The DNA here is from genome assembly GCA_963735395.1 of uncultured Acidimicrobiales bacterium. Lineage (GTDB taxonomy): Bacteria > Actinomycetota > Acidimicrobiia > Acidimicrobiales > VFJN01 > ZC4RG19. Next base: position 191,774 of record CAVTKV010000013.1, read on the forward strand.
CGTGAACCGCGAGAACTCGGCCACCGAGCCCGACACGTCGCACAGCATCCACAACTCGGGTCGCGTCCGCGGCCGGTGCCGGTAGGCGGGCCGGAGGGGCACCCCGCCGCTCTCGAGCGAGGCCCGCAAGGTGCGGCGCATGTCGAGGCGCCCGGTCCCGGAGCGCCGTTGCCGCTGCGCCACCTTGGCGGCCAGCCTGCGGGCCAGCGGCCGGATGGCGGCGCGCATCTGCCGCAGCTCCTGCGTCGACGCCCGCAGGAAGTCGACCTCGTCGAGGCGGGCCAGGCTGGCGCGGTCGTGCTCGTCGGCGTCGGGTCGACGTCGGGTGTCGTCGGCGAGTCGGGCGCGCACCTCGTCGGCGACCAGCCGACGGAACTGATCGAGCAGCGCCTCGATGTCGGCGCGCGCCAGGCGCTCCTCGAGCGCCGACCGGCGCTCGGGGCCGCCCCGCTCGCGCCGCAGAGCCTCCTGGCCGGCGGCCGACAGGTCGAGCCCGCGCAGCAGGCGCTGGAGGTGGTAGCGGGCGCTGCCCGCCGCGGTGTCGAGCCCCGCCCACCGTCGCACCGCCCGGGCGGCGAGCGAGGGGAGCGCGGCGGGGTCTCCGGCGGCGAGGGCCTGGGCGAGCTGATCGCGAATCGCTGCGGCCTCTGCCGCGTCGTCGGACTCGCGGTCGACCGCGTCGGGCGGTACGCGGCCCGAACCCCGCTCGTCTTCGGTCTCGTACCCGTCGTCGACGGCAGAGCGGCCGGCCACCACCGGCGGCCGCCGGACGAACCACCGCTCGAACGTCGTCTCGAAGGCCGGGATGTCCTCGGCTCGCTTCACGAGCGTCGTCGCGAGCGCGACCTTGGTCTCGGCTCTCGACGCCAGGTCGACGTGCGACAGCGCGGCCATGGCGTCGAGCACGCCGCTCGTGGGCAGGTCGACGCCCAGCTGCCGCAGGCGGTCCGCGAACCCGAGCACCGATCGTGCGAGCGCATCCCCGACTGCGGCGTCGGTCAGCGCGGGCACCTCGTCGGCGGAGGGAGGATCGCGACCCACGACCACACGCTCGTCTACCGCCGCGCGAGGCGCTCGTTGATCTGCTCGGCGGTGTCGAGCAGGGCCGGCAGGAAGTCCCTGCGGATGACGTCGAGGCTCACCCGGCCGGCATGGCTCGACACGTTGATGGCGGCCACCGCGGTGTGCTGGCGGTTGCGCAGGGGCGCGGCGATCGAGCGAAGGCCGAGCTCGAGCTCCTGGTCGACCAGGGCCCAGCCTTGGCGGCGCACCCGCGCCAGCTCGTCGTGGAGCTCGGTCGGCTCGGTGATCGTGCGCTCGGTGACGCCAGGCAGGGCCGCAGACCCGATCAGCTCGTCGACCTGCTCGGGCTCGAGCTCGGCGAGCAGCACTCGGCCCATCGACGTGGCGTAGGCCGGCAGGCGCGAGCCGAGGCCGAGCGAGATCGTCATGATCCGCTTGGTCGGCACCCGGGCCACGTAGACGATCTCGGCGCCGTCGAGCACCGCCGCCGAGCAGGACTCGTGCGTGCGTTCGACGAGGGCCTCCATGGCGGGCTCGGCGATGGCCGCCAGGTCGAGCGACGACAGGTAGGCGTAGCCGATGTCGAGCACCTTGGGGGTCAGCTCGAACCCCCGGCCGTTGGATCGCGCGTAGCCGAGGTGCTCGAGGGTGAGCAGCACCCGGCGTGCGGTCGCCCGGGTCAGTCCGGTGAGGCGGGCCACGTCGGCGAGCGTGAGCCGCGGGTGCTCCCGCGAGAACACCTGCATGACGGCGAGCCCTCGTTCGAGGGACTGGACGTACTCGGTCGACACGCTCGCAGCCCTCCTACGCTCGTTCTCATAGCGCACATCAGTTCGCTGAACGAACGCTAGCCGACCCGGCCTCAACCTAACAGGGGTGCTGCGGGCGGATGGCAGGTCGGCGCGGCCTACACGGCCGTCCCGGCGGTGGCCAGTAGCGTGGCGATCTCGGCGATCTCGTCGGGGCGCACGGCGTGATCGGCGCCGGGGAAGATCCGATGGCGCACGGCGGCGCCCATGCGGTCCATCACCGCGGCGCTCTCGACCACCCGCCAGGCAGGCACGAACGGGTCGTCCTCGGCCGTCGTCAGCAGCATCGGCGTTCCGTCGAAGGCGCCCGACTCGTCCCACGTCGTGCCGGGCGGCCCGATCAGCCCGCCGGTGCAGGCGACGATCGCGCCGTAGCGGCCGGGGTGGCGGACGGCGTACTCCGCGATGAGGCAACCGCCCTGCGAGAAGCCGACCAGCGCCAGTCGCCGCCGATCGACGCCGAGGTCGGCCAGCGCCTCCACCAGGCTGTCGACCGCGTCGAGCCCGTACGACAGCGACGGCTCGTTGTCGGCCAGGGGCGCGAGGAACCCCTGCGGGTACCAGGTGTCACCGGCGGCGTGGGGCAGGCGGTAGGCCACGTCGTCGACGGCGAGCCGGTCCGCGATGTGCTCCCGCACGTAGTCCGGGGTCTGGCCGCGCCCGTGGACGAGCACGACGACCACCCGGGCGCCGTCGAGGGGCACGCCCAGGTCGACGACCGGGTGATCGAGGTGGGGGTTCACGGCGCGGACCGACCCCGCGGTGTCAGTAGTTGAGCTGCGGCAGGTAGCCCATGATCCAGTCCCGCTTGTCGGCGAAGACCGGTGGGACCTGGAACCCCATGCCGAGCTTCTCGTAGGGCTCGTCGATGAGGAAGCCCTCGGGCTTCGACACGGTCGCCTCGAACAGGGCGCCGCCCGGCGTGCGCACGTAGACCGACTCGAAGTACCCCCGGTCCTTGCGGTCGGACACGTCGGTGAAACCGAGGCCCTCGAGGTGGGCCTTCACGCCGTCCTGCTCGTCGTAACCGTCGACCTGGAAGGCGCAGTGGTGCACCGTGCCCTCGCCGAACGTCCAGCTGCCCTGCTCGAGCCCCGGATCGGCGACGAAGTCGATGATCCGGCCCGTTCCGCCGGTGCCGAGCTCGAAGCGCGTGTGGCCGTCGTCGGTCGACGTCAGCTTGCCGCTCCAGCCCTCCTGCATGAAGTCGGCCGAGTTGTCGAGCTCGCGAACGGCGACGGTGATGCCGTGCGTGCCGTGGATGGCGTGCTCGGCGGGCACCCGGGACTTGTTGTAGGGCACCCGTTCGTCGCCGTCGACGCCCACGAGCTCGTACCCGATCCCGCACGGGTGCTCGAAGCGGAGCATGCGCTCACCGAAGCGCTCGTCCTCGGCCACCTCGAAGCCGTGCTCGGTCAGGCGGGTCTTCCAGTAGCCGAGCGCGGCGGAGGGCACGGACAGCGACAGCGCCTTCACCTGGCCGCTGCCCCTGCGCCCCATGCGGCCCGACTGTCGCATCGGGAACGATGTCACCAGCGTCGACTCGTCGCCCAGATCGTTCCCGTAATACAGGTGGTAGATCGGGACGGTGCCGTCGTAGAGCGCCGTCTTCTTCACGCTCTTCAGGCCGAGCACCTGGGTGTGGAAGTCGTAGTCCTCCTGCGCGTCACCCACGCAGAGCGTGATGTGGTGGTGGCGCTTGATCGCCGTTGTGGCATCGAAGCTCATGGCGTCCCCTCTCAGTGGAGCCGGTCCTCACGAGGCTCGGGGTTGGGGTTGTAGAGGGTTCCGAGGAAGAACCCGAAGATGAGGTGCCACAGGTAGATGGCGAACACCAGCTTCCACCCGAACCCGGTGCTGAAGATGCCCGCGCCCGCACGGGGGAAGTAGACGTACGGCACCAGGAACCCGGCGCTGATCGTGCCGAGGACGAGCGAGTAGAGGGTCGCCTTGGCGACGTTGCCCAGCTCGGTGTTCGGCAGCGGCATCCTCGGGTGCACCAGCAGGGCGAAGAGCATGGCGAAGATCAGCCCGTCCCCGTAGTGCTGGACGCCGCCGGCCACGTACTGGACGACCTGCGAGCCCTCCGGGAAGATCACCGCGCCGTTGGCCTGTGGCCAGTTGAGATCGGGCAGGCCGATCCCGTGGAACCAGATGCCGAACACCGTGGCGAGGTGCGTCGCCACCGCCCCGGCGATCAGCGAGCTGGCAAGCCAGTGTCGGGTCACCCACGCGCGCCAGGCTCCGACGATGTCGACGACGCTGACGCCCGGCTCGATGCGCGACGGTGTGCCAGCGATTCCCAAATCCGCAGCAGTCATACCACGGCCCCCCGATGTTCGCTATACGCACAGCTGTTCACTGTGCGAAATCAGTGTGCGTTCAATCGATGGAGGTGTCAACGAGATCGTCAGCCTTGACACATGTCGCCGGCGGTTCTTACGGTGTTCATGAAGCGCACGAGCGTTCGGATAGCGAACACAGTTCGATCGCGACGACCGAGGTCAGGGGGAGCCCATGCCGCAGTACACGACACGGTTCGGGAGCTTGCTCGACTACGACAAGGGCGGGGTCGAGGCGATCGACGACGACCCCAAGCACTACGCCTTCTCCAACATGTTCGAGGTCGCGGCCAACGCCAAGGCCTGGGAGAAGGTGGCCGTCGGCAAGAACCAGGAGTACGTCCTCGAGGTCATCCGGGCCGAGGGCACGTCCGAGTGGCGCACCGCCGCGCACGACGAGTTCGCCCTGGTGATGGACGGCACGGTGACGGTCGAGCTGGTCAAGCTCGACACCCCCGCCGTGGCCGACGACACGCGCGGCTCGGTGCGGCTCGACGGCGACCCGCAGGGACGGCCGATGGGGCGCATCGTCGCCACCCGGGGCCACATGTCGTTGCTGCCGGCCGGCGCGGCCTACCGGTTCAGCGCGGACGAGACCGGGGTGATCCTGCTCCAGACCATCGAGGGCGACGACACCGCCTACCGCTGGGCCGAGATCTGCCAGACGGCCTGAGGGAGGACCGACCATGGCCGACACCACCGACACCACCGCACCCGTCCGGGCCGGCGAGCCCAACACCCACGGCTACCGCAGCTTCTCGCTCGGCGAGTTCACGTTCAGCCGCGACGAGTACTTCGCCCACATCTCCTGGCCGACCGGCAGCCACATCATGTCGATCGATGGCTTCCTGCGGGCCACGCAGCGCGACGTCGCCTGGCAGTTCTTCTACGGCGTCGTCAACTTCGACGAGGTCATCGGCACGATCAACCACTACGGCAACGTCGATCTCTTCGCCGGCACGTTCAACGACTCCTACCGCCGGGCCGAGCTCGACCACCTCGAGAACTTCCCGCACGAAGAGATCCACGCCACCTTCGTGGCCATGCTCGACGAGTGGACCAACGCCGGGTTCGACCCGTTCGCCTCGCCGGAGGAGACGGGCACCGCGTGGGGCGACAAGGCGGGCAGCAACACCGCTGCCATCAGCCGTCGGCGGGTCACGGCCCAGCGCATGGTGGGCGTGCCCGGCGACGAGCAGCTGCGCACCGACGCCACCCACCCGATCAACCGCATGTTCGCCGACGTCGAGCAGACCGAGCCCGAGGTCCACGCCGAGCCCGGCTTCGAGGACGAGGTCGCGGCGTTCAACCTGTTCGCCTACCTGTCGCGCTCCGACGTCACGTGGAACCCGTCGATCGTCTCCGTGTGCAAGGACAGCCTGTACTGCCCGACCACCGAGGAGTACATCCTGCCCATCGTCCACGGCAACGACCGGGTCGAGTGGTTCGTGCAGCTCTCCGACCACATCGAGTGGGAGGTCGCCGACAAGGAGACCGGGGCCCGCCGGGCCCGGGTGGTGATGAAGGCGGGAGACGTCGCTGCGATGCCGGCCGACATCCGCCACCAGGGCTACGCCCCCAAGCGATCGATGCTGCTCGTCTGGGAGAACGGTTCGCCCGAGCTGCCCAAGATGATCGCCGAGGGCCGGGCTCCGACCTACCCGGTCGGGCTCTAGTGGTCCGGGCACCGACTCTGCGGCCCGATCCGGGGCGGTGACCGTGCAGACGCGGCTGTTCATCGACGGGGAGTTCGTCGATGCCCGCGCCGGCGGGACGATCGAGGTGCTCGACCCCCACGACTGCTCGGTGCTGGCCATGGTGGCCGAGGCCCGGGCCGAGGACGTCGATCGGGCCGTGGCAGCAGCCACCGCCGCGTTCCCCGCGTGGTCCGCCTCCCCGGCCGCCGAGCGGGGACGGCTGCTGCTGCGGCTCGCCGACGCCATCGAGGACGACGCCGGCGAGCTGGCCGAGCTCGAGAGCCGCGACACCGGTCACCCGTTGCGCGACTCCCGGGCGCTCGACGTCCCCCGCACCGCGGCGACGTTCCGCTACTTCGGGGGAATGGCCGACAAGGTCCACGGGTCGGTCGTGCCCGTCGACGCGGGGTTCCTCAACTACGTCGAGCGGGCGCCGCTCGGGGTGGTCGGCCAGATCGTGCCGTGGAACTTCCCGCTCATGTTCTGCAGCTGGAAGCTGGGGCCTGCCCTTGCGGCCGGCAACACGGTGGTGCTCAAGCCGGCCGAGCTGACCCCCCTCTCGTCGCTGCGCGTCGCCGAGCTGGCGGCCGAGGTGGGCGTGCCGCCCGGCGTCGTCAACGTCGTCCCCGGCTACGGCCGGACCGCGGGCCAGCACCTGGCCGAGCACTCCGGCGTGGCCAAGATCGCCTTCACCGGCTCGACCGCGACCGGCCGGCGCATCGTCGAGGCCTCGGCCGGCAACCTCAAGCGGGTGCAGCTCGAGCTGGGCGGCAAGGGGGCCAACGTGGTGTTCCCCGACGCCGACCTCGACGCCGCGGTGAACGGGTCGGCCTTCGCCATCTTCCACAACCAGGGCCAGGCCTGCATCGCCGGCAGCCGGCTCATCCTCCACGACGACATCGCCGAGGACTTCCTCGAGGCCTTCGTCGCCCTCGCCCGGTCGATCCGGCTGGGCAACCCGCTCGACGAGGCGACGGAGATGGGGCCGCTCACCTCGCCGATGCACCGCGACCGCGTGCTGAGCTACGTGAAGGTGGCGCTCGACGAGGGCGCGCGAGATCGTCACCGGCGGCCGGGCGCCCGACGACCCGGCGCTGGCGCGCGGCTGCTACGTCGAGCCCACCGTGGTGCGGGCCGATCCCTCCAGCCGGGTCAGCCGGGAAGAGGTGTTCGGGCCGTTCGTCACCGTCACGACGTTCCGCACCGACGACGAGGCGATCGCCCTGGCCAACGGCACCGACTACGGGTTGGGGGGCGGCCTGTGGACCCGCGACCTGTCGCGGGCCCACAGGGTCGCCCGGGCGTTCCGATCGGGGATGGTGTGGGTGAACTCGTACAAGCGGGTGAACCCCGGATCGCCGTTCGGTGGCGTCGGCCAGTCGGGCTACGGGCGCGAGATGGGCTTCGAGGCGATGCACGAGTACACCGAGGCGCACTCGGTGTGGGTCAACGTCGACGCCCGGCTCCCGGCCTGGTACCCCCGGGGCTGACCGGTGGCCGAGATCACCACGCTCGCCGAGGCGATCGCCACCACCGTCCACGACGGCGACACCGTCGCTCTCGAGGGGTTCACCCATCTCATCCCGTTCGCCGCCGGCCACGAGATCGTGCGCCAGGGGCGGCGCGACCTGACGCTCGTGCGGCTCACCCCCGACGTGCTCTACGACCAGATGATCGGGATGGGGGTGGCGCGGCGGCTGGTGTTCTCGTGGGGCGGCAACCCGGGGGTCGGCTCGCTCCACCGGTTCCGCGACGCCATCGAGCACGGCTGGCCGGACACCATCGAGATCGAGGAGCACAGCCACGCCGGCATGGCCAACCGCTACGCCGCCGGCGCCGCCGGACTGCCGTTCGCCGTGCTGCGGGGGTACGCCGGCACCGACCTGCCCGACCACACGGCCAACGTGGCGCCCATCGAGTGCCCGTTCACCGGCGAGAGCCTCACCGCCGTCGCCGCCCTGCGGCCCGACGTGGCCATCGTCCACGCCCAGCGCGCCGATCGTGCCGGCAACGTGCAGCTCTGGGGCATCACCGGCGTGCAGAGGGAAGCGGTGCTCGCCGCGCACCGTGCCGTGGTCACGGTCGAGGAGGTGGTCGACGTGCTCGACCCCCGGCCCGGGCGCCGTCGTGCTGCCCGGATGGGTGGTCGGCGCCGTGGCCGAGGTGCCCGGCGGCGCCCACCCGAGCTACGCCCACGGCTACTCGGTGCGCGACAACGCCTTCTACGAGGCCTGGGACCCGATCAGCCGCGACCGCGACACGTTCCTGGCCTGGATGCAGACGCACGTGCTCGACCCGGTGCCGAGCGCTGTCACCACGAAGCAGACGTGAGGGAGGACCCGCCATGGCACTGACGACGCAGACGATGACCGACGAGCAGCGCAAGTCGGTCGCCATCGAGTACCTGAAGGCGTTCGACAAGGGCGGCGAGACGTCGACCGGCGGGAGCATCCTCGACCTGTTCGCCGACGACGCGCAGGTGTACTTCCCCAAGTGGGGCCTGGCCTCCGGCAAGGACGAGATCGGACGGCTCTTCGGCGACGTCGGCGGCACGATCAAGGAGATCGTCCACCACTACGCCAACTTCAACTGGGTCTTCTCGGGCAGCGACGTGGTGGTGTGCGAGGGGGCCAGCCACGGGGAGCACCGCGACGGACCGTGGCGGGCGGGCGTGCCCGAGTGGGGTGCCGGCCGCTGGTGCGACGTGTTCGAGATCAGGGACTTCCTGATCCAGCGCGTCTTCATCTACCTCGACCCCGACTACGCGGGCAAGGACGTCGACCGCTACCCCTGGCTCGACGGCGCGGTGCCAGGTTGACGGCGCGCCCCCTCGACGACGGGGCCTGGACGGCCGACGAGATGATGACGGTCGCCGCGGCCCGCCAGCTCGGCGATCGCGAGGTGTGCTTCGTCGGCATCGGGTTGCCGTCGACGGCGGCCAACCTGGCGCGGCGCACGCACGCACCCGATCTGGTCCTGGTGTACGAGTCGGGGACGATCGGCGCCAAACCGCACACGCTGCCCCTGTCCATCGGCGACGGCGAGCTGGCCGAGACCGCCGACGCCGTGGTGTCGGTGCCCGAGATCTTCAACTACTGGCTGCAGGCCGGCCGCATCGACGTCGGCTTCCTCGGCGCGGCCGAGCTCGACCGGCGGGGCGACATCAACACGACTGTCATCGGCCCGTACGAGGCGCCCAAGGTCCGGTTGCCGGGTGCCGGCGGCGCGCCCGAGATCGCGGCGTCGTGTCGTCGGGTCATCGTGGTCGTGCGCCAGTCGCTGCGGGCGTTCGTCGAGCGGGTGGGCTTCCGCACATCGCTGGGCGATCGGGTCACGACCGTCGTCACCGACCTCGGCGTCCTCGAGCGCGACCCGCACCGAGGGGAGCTCGTCCTGACCGCGTTGCACCCCGGGGCGTCGATCGAGTCGGCCCGGGCCGCCACCGGGTGGGAGCTGGCCGTGGCCGACAACGTGGCCGCGACGCCGGTCCCCATGGCCCACGAGCTGGCCGTGCTCCGCGAGCTCGAGGCGACGAAGGGGACGGCGGCGTGAACGTGGCGCCGACGGACCGGGAGCAGGTGGAGCGGGTGGACCCGTTCGACCACGACGCGCTCCCCGGACGGGTGGTGTTCGGTGTGGGAGCGGTCGACCGGGTGGCCGACGAGGTGGAGGGACTGGGTCTCCGGCGGGTCCTCGTGGTGGCGAGTGGCTCGGCGACGGCCGTCGGCGACCGCATCGCCGCCGACCTGGGCGACCGCCATGTCGGCGATCTCGGCGACGTGCGCCAGCACGTGCCCGCCGAGCTGGCCACGGCCGCCCGGCGGACCGCGCGTGAGGCGGACGCCGACGCGGTGGTGACGGTCGGTGGCGGCTCGGCGATCGGTCTGGGCAAGGCCATCGCCGTCGACCCCGACGCACAGGGGCGCGGCGTCACCGTCGTCGCCGTGCCCACGACCTACTCGGGCTCGGAGATGACCCCGATCTACGGGATCACCGGGGTTCACAAGCAGACGGGCCGCGATCTTCGGGCCCTGCCCCGGGTCGCCGTCTACGACCCTGCGCTCACCGTCGACCTGCCGCCGGGCGTCACCGCCGCCAGCGGTTTCAACGCCCTGGCGCACTGCGTCGAGGCGCTCTACGCGCCGGGCACCGACCCGGTCGTGCAGCTCCAGGCGCGCGCCGGCATCGAGGCCCTCGGCGGCGCGCTGCCGACGGCGGTCGAGCGGCCCGACGACCTCGATGCCCGGGGTCTGATGCTCTACGGCGCCTACCTGGCCGGCGCGGCGCTGGCCGTGGCGGGCACGGCCCTGCACCACAAGCTGTGCCACGTGCTCGGCGGCACGTTCGGCCTCGTCCACGGCGACGTCAACGCGGTCGTCCTACCCCACGTCGTCGCCTACAACGCCGCGGCCGCGCCGTGGGCCGTCGACACGATCGCGGCCGCGCTCGACATCCCGGACGCCGCCGATGCCGCCACCGCGCTGTGGCGGCTCGCCGCACGGGTGGGCGCGCCTCCGAGCCTGGCTGCGCTGGACATGCCGGCCGACGGGCTCGACGTCGCGGCGGAGCGAGGGGTGGCCGAGACCGGCGCCACCAACCCACGCCGACCCGACGTGCCCTCGGTGCGGGAGCTGCTCCAGCGCGCGTTCGACGGCGCGCCACCGACACAGACGTGAATCCAGCCGAGCGGGGACGAGTGAGCAGCGGAGGACATCATGGACGAGCTGACCGGGGCGTCGACCGACTCGGGGATCGCCGGTGCCGTCGCCCAGCCCAGCGTGGCGCCCGAGCGCCTCGCCGAGCTGGTGGACGCCGTGGGCGCGGCGCTGGCCGGCGTGATCGAGCGGCACGGCGTGACCGAGGACGAGTGGTACACCGCGCTCGCGTTCCTGGGTGAGGTCGCCCGGGCCGACGAGCTGATCCTGCTGTCCGACACCATGCGGTTGTCGATCCTCGTCAACGACCTGACCCACCGGCCGGGCCCGGGCGCCACGGCCGCCAACGTGCTGGGCCCGTTCTGGCGCCCGGCGCCCGAGCTCGGCAACCCGGGCCGCCTCTTCGCCGACGACGAGCCAGGCGAGCGGCTGGTGGTCACAGGGATCGTGCGCGGCGCGGACGGGGCGCCCCTGGCCGGCGCGGCGGTCGACGTGTGGCAGTGCAACGCGTCGGGGCTCTACGACGTACAGGTCGACCAGCTCGCCGGGGAGCCCCGATGGCGGGGTGTCCTCCGCACCGGCGCCGACGGTGGGTACGAGCTGCACACGATCGTGCCGCCTCCCTACCAGGTCAAGACCGACGGACCGGTCGGCGCGCTGCTGGCGCGCCTCGGGCGCCACGCCTACCGGCCGGCGCACATCCACGTGAAGGCCACGGCCGCCGGGCACCGACCGCTCACCACGATGGTGTTCTTCACGGGCGACGAATGGCTCGGCAACGACACGATCGGGGCCGACCGGCCGGAGCTCACGGTGCCGATCGAACGCGATGGGTCCGGCCCTGCCACGGTGGCGTTCGACGTCACGCTGCGGCCCATCACGCCCGCGGGCGCGGGCTAGGTGCGGCCTCGCAGTCCGTGCCTGAAGGGGAGCGTGAGCATACGTTCCGTGTCACATCGGTCACGACGACTCCTCGGGTGCGCGCTGACCCGTGTCGCCGACATCGTCGCCCGCCTCGTCGCGCCCGGCCAGGAGGAGGGGGCTCACCCACTGGGCGCCGGCCGTGCCGACAGGGCGTCCGGCGAACACGAGGCCGAGCTGTGCATACACCCCCAACCAGTCGACGAACCGGCGTGCGAAGATGTCGCCGTCACGGTCCTCGAGCACTGTCAGGCCGTCGACGACGACGGGGTTCCCCGTTCCCCGGATGAAGAGCCGGTCGATGTCGGGCTTGGGGACGTCCGAATCCTGGCTGCCCTGGAACTGCCAGCGGACGAACGTGAACTCCCGGCCGCCGGCCTCTCCCACTACGACGCCGTCGTCGCCGAAGCTGTCGACCCGCCGGTAGCCGTCCCCGTCCGTCCGGACAGCGAGCGTGGTGCCGAGCAGCCGTGTCGTGTCGGCCTCCACCTCGGCCACGAGATCCCGCGGCTCGTCGTCGCGCTCACCGGGAGCCTGCTTCGGGGCCATGATCGGACCTCCTACGGGATGCCGCCGTCAAGCGAGGCGGGCTGCACCACCACGATGTCGGTGAAACCGGTGAGGGTCTGGGGATCGACGCGGCCCCCGAGATCGGCTCGTTCCGCGAGCGTGGCCGGGCGGTAGTTGGCCACGGGCGGCAGGTCCCAGGCCTCGGACGGGTCTCGCCGGGTGGGATCCCAGTTCGGCCGGTCCGGCTCCACGAAGTTCTGCCAGATGATCGTGCTGTCGTGGTTCTCGTGGGTGACGACCCACATGCCCTGGAGCTTGGCCGCGTGTGACGGGTCTGCCCCGCCTACCACCGGAGCGGTGGGAGCTCCGCCCGCGACCGGCGCCAGCGGGCGTTCGATGAACTTCCCCTCGTAGCCGGAGTTGCCGGGCGCCTGGTCGCGGCCGTGGAGGTGGTAGGGGTTCGGCCTCGTGACGACGGCACCCGCGGCGTCGAGCACCGGTTGGCCGCCGGCGTCCTCGACCGGCACCGTGTTCTTGTCGCCCTCGCGGTCGACGGGTGACGGTGCGACGGGCCGGCTATGGCCCGGTGTCGCCATGATCACGGTCACCTGGCCTCTGACCGGTGGGTCGTCGCCGTGGCGCTGCCAGGTGACCCACCCCTCGAACCACGGTTTGGGACAGGTCAGGAAGAGGTAGACGGGCCAGACCCTCGTGACCTCCTCCTCGAGGTCCTCCTCGATGCGCTCCTGGGCCTCGACGTCGCCGGGGTCGGGTGGGATCGCCAAGTGTTCGAGCCCCAGGGAGACCTCGAGCATGCGCTGGAGCGTCTCGCACACGATGAGCTCGACGTTGCCGTAATAGCCGTTCCACATACCGAGGGTGGTGGCCGGCGTCCATGCCCGAGGGTCGGTGCGCTCCCACTTTCCCCCGCCGACCTGCGTCATGCCGAACCAGTCGCGGGCGATCGTCGTCTGCAGGATCGGTGCGGGCGCGAGGGCGGCGGTCGCGAAGATCCCCGAGTGGACGATCGAGTTCTCGGGTGTGACCTTCCTGATGCTCGCGGGGTCGTTCGCCGCCTTCCGGAGCTGGTCGGCGACCGAGCAGTAGCGCCACACGGCCCGAAGCCGCCGACGCGGGCCGGCGCGTGCGAGGACGTCCGCGGCGGTGGCGCCGGTAGCGACGGGCTGGTCGAGGCCATCGTTGAAGTAGTGTTCGAGCGCGAGCGGGAACAGCCCCTTCTCGAGCTGGTAGGGCATGAGTCCCATCGCCCCCTCCTCGTTCCACCGGTCACTGGGTGACGACAGGCGCACCCTCGGTAGTGTCTGCGGCAGTATCCCACGGCACCTGGACTGCGAAAAGAGGCATGTCATCGGGCATGCCCTTGAGCCGATGCACGCCAGTGGGTGCGTACCGGCGGCTCGGCGTGGTGTCGCCGTCGGCAACGGCGGCAGATGTCAGCACCTGGTCGGCGCCGGCCGCCCCGCAGATGCGAGCCGCCTCGGTCACCGCCAGCCCGGCCAGGTCGCCGTCGAAGTCGTAGACGTCGCCCACGGCGACACCGCAGCGCAGGCTGATGGGCGTCTCCGGGTGGCCATCGCGGAACTCGACGAACGACGTCTGCAGAGCCAGAGCGCAGTCGACCGCCTCGATGCCGCTGCCGAACCACGCGCAGATGCCGTCGCCCGTGGTCTTGACGACCACACCCCGCTGCCGCCGAACCTCGCGGCGAGCGCGCCGGTTGTGCTCGGCCAGCAGGACGAGCCAGTGGTCGTCGCCGAGCCGCGCGTTCCACGCCGTCGAGTCGACGATGTCGGTGAAGAGGATCGCCCGCGGCCGGACACGCCGGACGGCCCCGACTGCCCGCGGTGGCCGGTCGAGCAGACCTTGTGCCCGATGGGCGAGGCGGAGCAGTCCGAGCGAGTCGAACTCTGCCGTCGCCCAGTCGACGAGCTCGACGGCCCTCAAGGACCGGTCGTCGCCCGTCGCCAGCAGTAGGTCGGCGCGGACGACGGCGAGCCGGGCGAGCTCGACTCGGGCGCCCGCGGCGACCGCCTCCTGCTCGGCGGTGGCCCTCCACGCGAGCGCTGCGTCGCTCTCGCCGAGGCAGACCGCCGCCTCGGCGAGGAGCCGGGCCACGAGGCAGGGCCACTCGAGCACGAAGGCCACGCCCCGTCGATGCGCGTCCTCGAAGAGGCGGCGTCCCGCGGCCACACGGTCTCGCTGCCCTGCGTGGATCGCCAGTTCGAGCTCGGCGGCGTGCGCGCCGGCGTCGTAGGCGGTCAGCGAGGTCGGGAGGGGGCGCCACTCGTGCCCGTCGAGCTCCTTGAGGACCTGCTGACCGCTGCCGGCCAGCAGCTCCACCGCCAAGCGGTAGCGAGCCGACCGTCCCCCGGCGGCGTCCAGCTCGTCGAGGGCGGTGGCGGCGCCGGCGAGGTCGCCTCGCAGCGCTCGCGCCCACGCGACCGCCGGGTGGAGGATCAGCGGCGCGAAGGTGACGGCCGAGCGGCCGCAACTGATCTGGGCGAGCTCGCACTGGTCTTCCTGGTCGTCGAACCGGCCCTGCAGCGCGGCCACGATCGTGCGGACGGTGTGGGCCAGCGCATGCTCGGCCCAGTTGCCCGCGGTCCTGGCGTCGTCCGCGGCGCGTGCCGCCAACTCGTCGGCCGCGCCGAGGTCGCCTCCGAGCAGCTCTGCGGTGGCGGCCCGGTTGGTTCCCCCGGAGCGGAAGAAGGCCTGGCCCGATCGGCCGGCACACCGGTCGGCTTCCTCGAAGGCATGGACCGCGGTCGCGACGTCGAGCACCCCGAGTGCGGCGAGGCCCTCGGAGACCGCCACGAAGAAGCCGACGCCGTCGTCACCGACCGCGTCCGCGAGCTCGCGCGCCTCCTGCGCGTGGTGCCGTGCCCGCGGCAGGTCGTTCGCCTGGAACGCGACCTCGGCCAGCAGGCCGTGGCCACGGGCCCGGAGTCCGGCCGGGAGATCGCTGTCGGCCAGCGCGGCGACGGCGGTGACGTCCACCGGACCTGCTACCGCCCCCGACCCTGACGTGAAGCGACGTCGCAGGTGCCAGATGTGGGCTCGGGCGGCGAGCTCGCGGTCACCCCCCTCCTCGCCGAGCCGGGCGGCGCGGGCGAAGTGGCCCAGACAGCCCTGGGTGTCGAAGTCGCGGAAGCACACGATCCCGGCCTTCTCCTCGAGCGCGGCCACGCCTACGTCGTCCGACGGGGGCGCGCCGCGCAGCGCGATCTCGTACAGGTGCGCGGCCTGGCCCCAGGCACCGGCCGCGAAGGCGACGTCGCCCGCCTGCAGGGCCATCGCGTCGAGCTCGGGGGCGTGGCCCGGGCCGGCCTGCTCCAGATGGTGGGCCAGCTCGACGAGCTCGATCCCGTCCGGCGCGCGTGACTGCATCCTCGCCGCCAGGCGGGCGTGCATGCCCCGCCGGGAGCGCGAGGTGGTCGAGGTGAGGAGCGCGACGGCCATGGTCGGGTCGGCCAGGTCGTACCCGTGAGGCCCTACCCGCACCAGGTCGGCCCGTTCCAGTTCGTCGAGTGCGTCGAGGACGGCGTCCGGGGTGGCCTCGCAGATCGCCGCGAGATCATCCACGCGAGCTTGTCCACCGGTGATGCCGAGTGCGACCGCCACGCCCGCGGCGGTCGCTGACAGGCGGGCGAACCGCCGGGCGAGGACGTCGTCCACCGTGAGGTTGGGCGGCACGGTCGACGGGATGCCCGCGCCGCTCGCGGCGCCTCGCGTGGGGTGTGAGATGGCGTCGTCGGTGAGGGCGATCGCCACCAACGGGTTGCCCCCCGACGCCTCGTGCACCCGCCCGACCAGCCGGCGATCCGGGGGACCGGAGGTGAGCCGTCGGATCAGCTCGTACACCTCGGCCTCGTCCAAGGGATCGAGCTCCAGCGACCGGTGGGCGGGTTCGCGAGCGAGGCGCCTCAGCGCGGGCTCCACCGGATGCTCCGAGTCCAGCGGCCGGTGCGTGAGGGCGATCACGATGCGGCACCCGCCCGAGGCCGCGAGCATGTAGGCGAGCTGTTCGATGGCCGCCAGCGTGGTCCCGTTGGACCACTGGAGGTCTTCGATCACGAGCATGAGCGGTCGCCGGGTGGCCTCGCGTAGCAGGGCGTCGGCGAGCGTTCGCACGTGGCCCAGCTCGGTCTCGCCGAACGTCGAGGTCGCGTCGAACGTTGTTCCACCCGGGACCACCCGCGCTTCGGGCCACCGTGCGCCGAGCGGGGCGAGGGCCGTGGCGACGGGGCCGAACGGGTGGGACAGCTCCGGCGAGCACCGGCCGACGTACGAGTTGCCGTGCGACCGCCGGAGCTGCTCGGTCGTCCACTCGATGGTCCGCGACTTGCCGATACCGGCCGGCCCGGTGACGGTCACGATCCGGAGCTCGCCGTTGACCGCGTCGGCGACCCACCGGCGAAGTGACGCGCGTGCGGCAGTCCGCCCGACGAGTGCCACCGACCACGCCTGGTTGCGGAGGGGTTGCGGCACCGCTCCCGAGACTACTGACGCCCATGCCCGGGGCCGTAGCGGTTTGGGTCGTCGACGCGCACGAGTCCCATGCCCGTGCGGGCCCACAGCGGCAGTCGTTGCCGACCCGGCCCTCCGTAGGGAGCCACCGGATCCGGTCACGGGTTGGGACGGTCCTGACGGTCTGGCAGCCTGAGGCAAGGGTCACGTATCCGGCCGGCGGGTGGTCGACGCCGTACGTGCGCACGGACACACGCCGAGCGTGCGCCACGGCGACGACACGCGGGCGGATCCGGGCTTCGGTGCTCGCATGACGACCGGGCACGCGCCAGACGGGGACGAGACGCCCGGCGGAGACGGCGCGCAGATCGCCGGCATGTTGCTGCGGGCCCGAGCTGCCGAGGAGGCCGCCGTCGGTGAGATCGTCGAGCGCTGCACCCCGATGCTGCGGAGCCTCGCCCGCCGCTATGTGGCCAACCTGGCCGAGGTCGACGACGTCGTCCAGGACGGTGGACGAGGCGAAGTCGCTGTACGTGACATACGCGGTGCCCGGCTCGGGCGTTCCGCTGTTCCAGGCGGCCGCCGCCAACCTCAACCCCTGGACCGAGGCCAAGGTGCAGTCGAAGGACCCCGAGCGGGGGCCGCTGCTGATCGTGTCCGGCGAGAAGGACAACACGGTGCCGTGGGCGATCGCCAACGCCTCCTACAAGAAGCAGGCCCGCAACGAGGGCGTGACCGAGATCATCGAGATCCCCGGCCGCGGCCACTCGCTCACGATCGACAGCGGCTGGCGCGAGGTGGCCGACACCGCGCTGGCCTTCGTGCAGCGGTTCGTCCAGCCCCGACCCTGATCCTGAGCCAGGGCTCCCCCGGCCCTGATGCCGTCAGTCGGCGGGCTCGGACACGAAGAGGTCGAGGCCCAGACGCCGGGACAGGAACCGCGCCGCCAGTTGGCCCTTCACGCTGTTCCCGGCGTCGTCGAGCGGGGGAGCGAACGTCCCCAGGCCGCCCTTGCCAGGCGAAACCGTGGCGATGCCGCCGCCGATGCCGCTCTTGCCGGGCAGCCCGACGTCGCAGAGCCAGTCACCCGAGGTCTCGTAGAGGCCGGCGGTGGTCATGGCCGCCAGCGCACAGCGGCAGCTGGCGATGTCGACGACACGCGTGCGGGTGAGCGGGTTCACGCCACCGTCGGCCAGCGTCGCGCCCATGACCGCCAGGTCGGTGGCGGTCACGCGCAGCGCGCTCTGCCGGGTGTAGAGGTCGACCAGCTCGGCCGGGTCGTCGGAGACCCGGCCGTAGCTGTGGAGCAGGTTGGCGATCGCCCGGTTGCGCTGGTTGGTCGCCGACGACGACGCGTAGACCTCGTCGTCGATCGAGAGCGGGTGACCGGCGAACCGCGACAGTCCGTCGAGGATGAACGCCCACCTGTCGTCCGCGGTGGCTCCCGGGGCGAGGCCGCACGTGGCGATGGCGCCGGCGTTGACCATGGGGTTGGTGCGGCCGTCCGCGCCCCGCTCGACGGCGGCCAGCGAGTTGAACGGCAGGCCGGTGGCGTTGACCCCGATGTCCCGCCGGACGGCGTCCGGCCCGCGGAACGCGCAGACGAGAGCGAAGACGAACGGCTTGGCCACGCTCATCATCGAGAACTCGGCCTGGGCGTCGCCGGCCGGGTAGGTCTCGCCGCTGGTCCCGGCGACGCACACGCCGAACAGCCCGGCATCGACGCGCCCGAGCGCCGGGTAGACCTGCGAGACCTGGCCCGTGTCGTCCGACCGGTACCGCTCGTGCGCCTCGGCCACCAGGTCGCGGACGCGGCCGGGGGCCGGGAGGTCTCCGGTCGAGACGAACGGGCGATCGATCGGCTCGCCGGCGCGGTCGGGTGCGTTCGGTGGCATGTGTGTGGGTCTCAGAGCGCGGCAGGGTAGCCCGCCGTTGAATGTCCGCTGGCTACAGTGCGGCGGGCGTCAGCAGGGAGCGGGACGATGGGAATCGTTGACGACGGGTTGGTGCAGCAGTTCGACACCAACGGCTTCGTCGTCGTGCCCGGCCTGCTGTCATCCGACGAGCTGACGGGCTACCAGGCCGCAGTGCGGGCCGCGGTGGCGAGCCGCAAGGCCCACGACCGGCGGCTGCTGGCCGAGCGGTCGGTGTACGAGCAGTCGTTCGTGCAGTGCCAGAACCTGTGGGAGGACTTCGACGACGTCCGCCCGCTCACGTTCCACCCGCGGCTGGCACAGGCGGCCGCGGAGCTGATCGGCGCGCCGGTCGGTGCGCCTCTTCCACGACCAGGCGCTGTTCAAAGAGCCCGGCGGCCGCGAGACCGACCCGCACCAGGACCTGCCGTACTGGCCCATCGCCGAGCCCGATGCCGTGACCGCGTGGGTGCCGTTCGCCGGGTCGACGCTGCAGTCCGGGTGCATGGGCTATGTGCCCGGTTCGCACAGGCTGGGCCTGCGGAAGTTCATCAACATCTTCCGGGCCGGGGCCGACGAGATCCGCGAACAGGCGCAGGAGCTGATGGTCGTCGAGCCGGTCTACGTCGAGGTGCCGCGGGGCAGCGTGGCCTTCCACCACGGTCTGACCGCCCACCTGGCCGGTCCCAACGAGTCGGACGCCACCCGCGAGGTGCACACGGTCATCTACTTCCGCGACGGGTGCACCCGCGGCTCGTCGCGGGCGCACCCCGCGCTCGACCGGGCGGGCATCGCGGTGGGCGCGCCCATCGCCAGCGACGTCACGCCCGTGGCCTGGCCTCGCGACGCCGGCGATCTGCCGGTGCCGCCGCCTCCGCCAGAGGGGGTGTCGGAGCCGCTGCGCCAGCTCGGGATCCTGCCGGGTGGCCCGGCGACGGGATGAGGGGGCGGGCCGACAGCACCACGTGGTAGCTCCGGGGGGCAATTCCCGACGGCGTGCTGGGTGCCTGCCGGGTTGGTCGCCCTGGTCCGGAGCTACCACGCGGGGGTTCGGCTGCGGCCGCCGCCCGCGCGGGACCGGCGGCGGCCGCAGCTTTCGGTCACGGGACGATGTCGGTCGGCGGGGCCGGCAACGTCGTCGGGACCGGGGGCAGGGACGGCCGCGGCAGCACGGGCAGGGGCGGAAGCGTCGGCACGCCGGGGACGGTCGGCAGCGTCAGGTCCGTAGCGTCGGGCAGCGGGACGGCGCTGGCGGGGGGCGTGACCGCCGCGCCGCCGTCGCCCGACACATCGGCGCCACCCGGCGCCGCGTCGACCGACCCGGTGGCTCCTGCCTCGGCAGGGCCGGTCACACCGGCGCCGGCCCAGGCCTCGGCCTCGGGCAGCACCACCACCATCTGCGTCACCGACACCACCCGCCCTTCGACCACGTGGGCCACGCGCAGGGTGACGATGTCGTCCACCGCGACGGGCAGCCCCAGCGTCTCCTCGGCGCCGACCTCGGCGCCGATGTCGACCAGCTCGCCCAGCGAGACGTCGGCCGCGCCGGCCTGCGCCACGGCCTGCCCGCCGAGGGAGACGGGCAGGCCGTCGACCCACACACCCACCGCCAGCTGCTCACCGGGGGCGGCCGTGCGGGCGACGGTGAAGGCGAGGCGCTCGCCGTCGTAGCGGACCTCGTCGAGGGTGACATCGGTGGCGGCGGAACCCACCACGGTCCAGCCCACGTGGGCGTCCTGCGCCGACGGAGCTCGGAGGAACACCGTGCCCCCCGCCGCCTCGGGCGCGTCGACCAGGGACCACTCGACGGTGGCGGTCGAGCTGTCGCTCTCGACCAGCGCGACGGTGGCCGCCCCAGGGAGCGACGCATCGGTCGGGATGCCCGTGGCCTCGAGGTAGGCCGAGGCCGCGGCGACCGGGTCGTCCAGGTCTGTGGCCCACACCGCGGCGGCGACCTCGGCGTCGAAGGCCGGATCGCTGGGGGAGATGGCGTTGATGCTCTCGGCTGCCGGCAGCTCCGCGCGGTCGCTGGTGCCGCGATCGACGACCAGGGCACCGGCCACGGCCACGGCCACGACGGCCGCGGCGACCAGGCTGGTGCGCGGCCGGTGGCGCCACTGGGCCCGGCGAGCCGGGTCGGCGGCGGGCGGCTCGGCGAGCCGCAGCGGTGCGCCGGCGGCGCCGTGCCGCGTGATCAGGTCGTCCCAGGCCGGCGGGGTCTCGTGCACGTCGGCGGCGAGGCGGCGCAACATGGTGCGCACGCCCTCCTCGAGATCGGTGTCGTCGGTGTCGTGGAGCAGGCTCATCGGATGGTCTCCTGGCGGGCGAGGTGGGCGAAGGCGAGGTGGTGGACGGGGGTGGCGAGCGCGCTCACGGGTCGATCACCCGCCGCAGCGACTGGAGGCCACGATGGATGGCGCTGCGTACCGTGGTCCGGCGGCAGCCCAGGATCTCGGCGATGCGCTCGTCGGGCATGTCCTCGTAGAAGCGCAGGACGATGGCGGTGCGCTGCCGATCGGTCAGGGCGCGCAGGGCGTCCCGCATCTCGTCGGCCTGCAGCTCGGCCGGGTCGGGTGGCCGCGGGCGGTGCTCGCGTTCGACCTTGTCCCTGCGACCCCACGAGCGGCACCGGTTGACCACGGCGCGCCGTACGTACGAGTGGGGGTCGCGCAGGCGGTCGCGAGCACGGTGCGACGCGACGAACGCGTCCTGCACGATCTCCTCGGCGACCGCCGCGTGGCCCGTGAGCAGGTACGCCAGGCGGACGAGGTTGCCGTACCGCTCGCGGTAGACGCGCACGAGGTCGGTGTCCCACGACCCGGTCGCCGGCACCGCCGGCGCTGGATCAGCCTTCGGCATTGTGTTCATCGTGGAAAAGACGCTCGACAGGCCCCAGCTGTTGCAGACAACCTGTGCCGCCGTGTCGATTCTGGTCCCTCCCGTTCGTCGCGACTGTCAACACGACCGATGAGTTCTGCGCGACCTCACGGTCTGACCCCCGGTAGTACAGCTCTGAGACGTAGCCACAGGAGGCAACGCACGTGTTCGCTCGACTCGGCACCTGGTGCCACGACCGCAGGAAGCTCGTGCTCGGGCTCTGGGTCGCCGTGTTCCTCATCGGTGGCGCCGCCCAAGGTGCGGGCAACTCGTTCCGAGACGAGTTCAACCTGCCCGACGTCGAGTCACGCACCGGCTTCGACATCCTCGACGAGCACTTCGGCGGCGAGGGCACCGGGGCCAACGGCACCATCGTGTTCCAGGCCGACCAGGGCGTCGACGACCCCGAGGTCGAACGCGCGATGCAGGCGCTGTTCGACAAGGCGAGCGAGATCGACGACGTCACCCGCGTCGAGAGCCCGTACACCCCCGATGGCGAGCAGCAGATCGCCTCCCAGGGTGCCCGGGCCGATCAGATCGCGTACGCCAACATCGAGATGCCCGACGACATCGACTTCGCCCGGGCCGGCGAGATCCGCGACGAGATCCTGGACGACGCACCGGACATCGACGGCCTGCGCATCGAGCTCGGCGGGTTCATCTTCGCCGAGTTCGAGCAACCGTCGTCCGAGATCCTCGGCCTGGCGTTCGCCATCATCATCCTGATCCTGGCGTTCGGCTCGGTGCTGGCCATGGGCCTGCCGGTCGGCGTCGCCCTGTTCGGCATCGGCATCGGTACCGCCATCATCACCGTGCTCAGCCACGTGTTCACGGTCCCCGAGATCGCCACGTTCCTCGGCATCATGATCGGGCTCGGCGTCGGCATCGACTACGCGCTGCTGATCGTCACCCGGTACCGCGAGCAGCTCCATGCCGGTCACACCGTGCGCGAGTCGGTGGCGATCGCCCTCGACACCGCCGGCCGGTCCGTGCTGTTCGCCGGCACCACCGTCGTGATCTCGCTGCTCGGCATGCTGCTGATCGGCGTCACCTTCGTCGCGGGGCTCGCGGTCGGCGCCGCCTCGGTGGTGGCCATCACCGTGGTGGCCTCGCTCACGCTGCTGCCCGCCCTGCTCGGCTTCGCCGGCGAGAAGATCGAGCGTACCCGCTGGCGGGGGCTGATCGCCGCCGGCTTCGTGGCGGTGGGGCTGGCGGGCGCCGGCCTCAAGATCGGGCCGCTCGCCGCCATCGGCTTCCTGCTCGCCCTGCTCGTGCTCGTCGCCAGCATCTTCGTGAAGCCGCTCAAGCGCGAGGTGCCCCGCCGGGCGCCGAAGCCGCTGCGCGAGACCACCGCGTACCGCTGGAGCCGGGTCATCCAGCACCGCCCGTGGACGGCGGCGCTCGCCGGCACGCTCGTCCTGCTGGTGCTGGCGATCCCGGTGCTCGGCCTGCGCCTCGGCTTCTCCGACGAGACCAACTTCGCGGAGGACACCAGCACGAAGCAGGCCTACGACCTGCTGGTCGACGGGTTCGGCCCCGGCTTCAACGGCCCGCTGATGCTGGTCGCGGAGCTGCCCGAGGGCGCCGACGTCGACCAGCTCGACGCGATGACCGAGGCGGTCGCCGCCGACCCGGACGTCGCCTTCGTCTCGCCCCCGACCACCGACGACCCCGACAACCCGGCGGCCGTCATCTGGCAGGTCGTGCCGACCAGCGGTCCCCAGGACGAGGACACGACGGCGCTGGTCGAGCGGCTGCGCGACGACGTCCTGCCGCCGCTCGAGGACGCATCCGGCCTCGACATCGCGGTCACCGGCAACGTGGCGGTCGGCATCGACTTCTCCGACTACCTCGAGTCGCGCATGCCGTACTTCTTCACCGCCGTGCTGGCGCTGTCGTTCCTGCTGCTGATGGTCGTGTTCCGGTCGCTGCTCGTGCCGCTCAAGGCGGTGGTCATGAACCTGCTGTCGATCGGCGCCGCCTACGGCATCGTCGTCGCCCTGTTCCAGTGGGGCTGGCTCAGCGACCTCACCGGCGTGCAGCAGGCGCCCATCGAGCCGTGGATCCCGATGATGATGTTCGCCATCGTCTTCGGCTTGTCCATGGACTACGAGGTGTTCCTGCTGTCCCGGGTGCGCGAGGAGTGGCGCCGCACGGGCGACAGCCGCACCTCGGTGGCCGACGGCCTGGCCGCCACGGCCAAGGTCATCACCGCGGCGGCGGCGATCATGGTGTTCGTCTTCGGCAGCTTCCTGCTCGAGGACGACCGTGTGCTCAAGCTCATGGGCGTCGGCCTGGCGGCGGCGATCCTGCTCGACGCCACGATCGTCCGCATGCTGCTCGTGCCGGCCACGATGGAGCTGCTCGGCGACCGCAACTGGTGGCTGCCACGCTGGCTCGACCGCATCCTGCCCAACCTCGACGTCGAGGGCCACGCCGAGCCCGTGGACGAGGCGGAGCCCGAGGGAGAGCCCGAGGCCGAGCCCGAGCGGGTCCCCGCGGGCACCGACTGACCGGTCGCGACCTGCGAGCCCCGGAGCTGCTGGATCAGCTCCGGGGCTCGTGCGCACCCAAGAGACCACGCCTGACAGCATGGTCTCGTGAGTGCGCAGAACCGGGTGACGCCTTTCGGCGAGATCGTCGCCATCGACCAGCGGGGCCTGTTCATGGGCAACCGGGGCAGCATCCACCGCGACCGCACGATCGTCCGGCCCTGGCAGGTGCGACGGTGGATCACCTGCGTGCTCCGCTACAAGGACTGGGTGGCGCCCATGTGGGCACCCGGGCGATGGACGGCGCTGTTCTTCTGGGACGAGGCCGTGGCGCTGGCGGCCGGCCACCGGCCCTGCGCGCTGTGCCGGCACGCCGACTTCGTCCGGTGGCTCGACGGCTGGGAGGCGGCCCACGGCGAGCGACCCACCGTCGACCCGATGGACCGCCGCCTGCACGACGAGCGGGTCGACGGCCGGGCCAAGCGCGTGCACGCCGTGCCGTGGGGGGACCTGCCGGCCGGCTCGTTCGCCGTCGTCGACGACGGGGCGGTGCTCGTGCTCGACGACCGCGTCGTGCCCTGGTCGGCCCGGGGCTACGGCCCGCCGCTCGCCCGCCCGTCCGGTGGGCGGGCCGGGGTCCTTACCCCGCCGTCGACGCTCGCGGTGCTCCGCCACGGGTACCGCCCGGTGCTGCACCCCGGCGCGGGCACCGGCTGAGCCGGCTCGGCCGGCGCGGCGCGATGCTGCAGCCCGGCGTGAGGGTTAGTGCTCGGTGCGGTAGGCGTCCAGCCGCGCGGCCAGCTCACGCGGGCGGCTGAACGCCGGCAGGTGCCCGCCGTCGATCTCGTCCGGTGTCATGCCCAGGCGCTCCTGGACGACACGGCGCATGAACCCGGCGGGGAAGAAGCGGTCGTGGCGGCACAGCAGGGCGCGGGTCGGCACGTCCGGCCAGGCGCCCAGCGGCCATGGCTTCTCGAACGGGGTGCCCGACTGCCCCCTGGCTCCTCGGGCGAACGCCTCGGCGACGAGGTCGGCCGGCACGTCGTGGAAGAACTCGGCCATCTCGTCGAACTCCTCGCCGCCGGTCGTTCGACCGTCGCGCTCGGCCTGTTCTCGCCGCGCCTGCTCCCAGCCGGTGTTGGCCCACCAGTCGCCGGGCTTCTCGCCCGGCAGCGGCACCATGGCCGCCACCAGGATCAGCAGCCCGACCGGCACCCGGTCGCACACCAGGGGCGCGGTGAACCCGCCGAGCGACTGGCCCACCACCACCAGGTCGGCGCGGTCGCCGATCGCGTCGATCACCGTGTCGGTGTACTCGGCCAGGCCGGCCGAGTCGTCGTCGCACGGCAGGTCGGGCGCCACCACCTCGTGCCCCCGAGCCTGGAGCTCCGGGGCGACGAGGTGCCAGTACCACGAGTCGGAGCCTGCACCGTGGATCAGGACATAGGTCGCCATCGTCATCTACCCCGCCAGTCGCGTCGTCGCACGACGATGTAACCCCGTCCACAGGCAAAATTCATCGGTGCCTGGCGGACGGCGGGCGGTCGGCCACCATGAGGAGGCCCGGCCCGGCCCGGTCCTCGACGACCCCGGCGAAGCGGAAGCCGGCGTTCTCGACGAGGTAGTCGATCCCCGCTGCCGTCCGGTCGACGCCCAGCGCCCACCACGGACCGGCCTCGCAGTGTTCCCCGCTCTTGGCGCTTCGCGCCGGGCCGCTCGGGCCACGGCTGCGCCTGTCGGCGCAGCCTCTCGCACGGTCGAGGGCGCCGCTCCCCGTCGCCTAGCCTGCGGCGGGTGACCTTCGGACGGCGAACCCCGACCGGCGCGGTGCCGCACGGCGCCGCACGTTCCGCATGACCGAGCCCGCGCTCGGGTTCGCGCACCAGGTCCGGAAGTCGGGTGAGGTGGTCGTCAGCCGGCATGGCACCGTCGTGACCACCCTGCGGGGCGCCGCGGCGAAGAGGTTCCTCCGAGACGTCGAGCGCGGCGACCCCCAGCAGGTGATGGCCCGGGTGACCGGCAACTACCGCCGCGGAAACGAGCGAGCCGCCCGCCAGCATCGCCGCAACCGCTGAGCCCTGCGCTCCGGTGGTCCGCGCCTTGGCGGTCAGCGGGCCGGACGACCCGGCGGTACGGTGGCCGTCGAGCCTATGACCAGGGACGACCTGCTCGAGCGGGGTCGGCGATCCTTCGAGCGGCGGGCGTGGGGCGACGCCTACGCCCAGCTCTCGGCCGCCGACGGGTCGGCGGCGCTCGACGTCACCGACCTCGAGCGCCTCGCCGTGGCCGCCTATCTGCTCGGACGCGACGACGACAGCACCGATCTCTGGGCGCGCGCCCACCACCGGTGCGTGCGCAGCGGCGATGCACCCGGGGCGGCACGGTGCGGCTTCTGGCTGGCGTTCCACCTGCTCCTGCGGGGCGAGGTGGCACGGAGCGGCGGTTGGCTCGCCCGGGCCCGCCGTGTGCTCGACACAGGTGGCGACGACTGCGTCGAGCACGGGTACGTGCAGGTTCTCGACGGTCTGCGGGCGATGGGCGCGGGCGACCTCGCCGTCGCCCGCACCGCCTTCGACGCAGCCGCCGAGATCGGCGACCGCTTCGGCGACGCGGACCTGACGACGCTCGGGCGCCTCGGCCGCGGCCAGTCGCTCATCGGCTCGGGCCAGACGGCGCCGGGGGTGGCGCTGCTCGACGAGGCCATGGTCGCCGTGACCGCGGACGAGGTGTCCCCGATCGTGGTGGGCATCGTCTACTGCGCGGTCATCGAGGCGTGCCACGGGATCTTCGATCTGCGGCGGGCGCAGGAGTGGACGGCCGCCCTGACCCGCTGGTGCGACGCGCAGCCGGACCTCGTGCCGTACCGCGGGCAGTGCCTGGTGCATCGGGCCGAGATCCTGCAGATGCGTGGGGCCTGGCCCGATGCCATGGACGCCGCGGCCGAGGCATGCGATCGGCTGGGCGACCGACCGGCGGCCGGGTCGGCGCGGTACCAGCAGGCCGAGCTGCACCGGCTGCGGGGCGAGCTCGACCCGGCCGAGGCCGCGTACCGCCAGGCCAGCGAGTGCGGCCGGTCGCCGCATCCCGGGCTTGCGCTGCTGTGGTTGGCGCAGGGGCGGGTCGGGGCCGCGGCGGCCGCCATCCGCCGCGAGGTCGACGAGGGGCACGATCGCGTCGCCCGGTCCCAGATGCTGGCGGCCTACGTCGAGATCGTGCTGGCGGACGGCGACGCCACCGGGGCGCGCCGCGCCGCCGACGAGCTCGCCGGCATCGCCGCCGACGTCGACGCCCCGCTTCTCCGCGCCGTGTCGGCCCAGGCCACGGGCACGGTCCTGCTGGTGGACGACGCCCGCGCCGCGCTGGCGCCGCTCCGCCGGGCGTGGACGGCGTGGCGCGAGCTCGACGCGCCCTACGAGGCCGCCCGGGTGCGGGTGCTGGTCGGGCTCGCCTGCCGGGAGCTCGGGGACGAGGGCACGGCGGCGATGGAGCTGGACGCGGCGCGGAGCGTCTTCGCGGACCTGGGCGCGGCGCACGACCTCGCCCGGGTGCGCCGGCTGGCCGCCCCACCGGCGGCACCGGTGTCCGGCAGCTTGACGGCCCGCGAGCTGGAGGTGCTCGCGTTGGTGGCCACGGGCCGGACCAACCGGTCGATCGCCGACGACCTGGTGATCAGCGAGAAGACGGTGGCCCGGCACCTCAGCAACATCTTCACCAAGCTGGGGCTGTCGTCCCGCGCTGCGGCCACGGCCTACGCCTACGAGCACGAGCTGGTCTGATGATCTGAGTCGGGGATCGACCGACTCGTTACCGTTTACCCGGATGGGTTCCCTACCACAGGGAATGATCGACGCACCCGAAGACGCCAAGGTGCGACGAACGCCCGGGAGCTGCTCGGCGGCTCAGGCTCTCCGCCGCTCACCCTGGAGATCCGCCAGCCTCTGGCTGATCGTCGGGGTGACCCTCCTGGCTCTGGTCCTCCGTGTGGTCACGGCGCTCGCGGATTTTCGCACGACGGACGAGTCGACCTGGAGGTTCCTCTCCTGGAACTTCTCTGAAGCGGTGACGTCCGGCGACTTCCACGCGGCCTCGGCCCGCGCCATCACCCACATGGACTACACGTCGCCCGGCGTCACCACGATGTGGATCGGAACGCTCTCGCGTGCCATCTGGACGGTCGGTCATGACTGGGGCCTATGGGCGACGGATGATGACGCGACGTTTCTCACCAGCCCGTCCGGGTTGGACGTCGCGCAGGTCATGATGGCCGTCGTCACGGCGGCGCTGACCGGTCTTCTTGTGTTGCTCCTTGTCCGATGGGTGGGGCGGGGCGCCGCCGCGATCGCCGGAGTCATCGTCGCCACAGAGCCATTCCTGGTCGCGCACGGCGCCGTGCTGCACACCGACGAACTGCTGGCGCTGTTCGGAGTCACCGCGCTGGTGGCAACTGCGCTCGCCATGGGAGTGCCTCACCGCACCGCATGGGCAGGGCGATGGTGGGCCGGCGCCATCGCGGGTGCGCTGTTCGCGGGCGCCTGGCTGACCAAGGTCACGGCCCTCATGTTCATCCCGGCGGTGGCTCTCCTCGGGATCGGGCAACTGGTGCGCACGCTTCGCGAACCACGCGGCAGCGACACCCGCACGATGGCACTGGCCGCGCTGCGACGGACCAGTTGCTGGTGGATCGCGGCGGCGGTCGTCGTGATCGTGGGCCTCTACCCGGCGCTCTGGGTCGCACCGTTCGAGGAACTGGGGTTTGTTCGCCGGTCGGCGACCATCGCCGGAACCGGACACCTTCAGTACTTCTTCGGGGAGGTCACCGACACACCCGGGCCACTGTTCTACCCGGTTGCCCTGTCCCTGCGAACCACGCCGTGGTTCCTCGTCGGGGGTGTGGCTGCGGCAATTGCGGTGTGGGTGCCACCGGAGACCCGACGGTTCGGCCTGGCGCTGCTCTGTATGGCCGTACCGCCGTTCCTCGTGCTCAGCCTCGCGACGAAGCAATTCGATCGCTACGGGTTGGCGTTGCTCGTGATTGCCGCGATAGCTGCGGGCATCGTCATCGCCTTCGGTGCCAAGCGACTCGCGGAAGCAACGACGCTCGGCCGTCCCGTCGCCGTCGCGAGCTTCCTCGCCGTACTCGCGGTCGGTGTGTATTCGCTGGTGATCGCGCCGTGGGGGCTTGCCTACTTCAATCCCGCCCTCGGCGGCGCAGCGGTGGCCGAGGAGACCGTGCTCATCGGCTGGGCGGAAGGCTTCGAACGCGCCGGCGGGTTGATCGCTCGCCGCGAAGATGGTCACTGCGATTCGGTCACGATCTTGGCGCCTCGCTCTCCGGTGCCCCCGGCTACGGATGTGTTCCCGTGCGGAACGCGCGTGAGCCGAACCGAGGATGCGTCCTATGTGGTCGTCTACGTGAGCGTGCGACAGCGCTCGAGCCCGGCCGAGCTCGTGGCGATGACAGCCGGCCGAGAGCTCGTCGGCACCGTCGAGGAGCTGGGCATCACCTACGCCGACGTCTACGGGCCGCGGGCCGAGTGAGATCGCGTCCCCTGCCGTCGCCGGCCGAGAGGCTCGCCTGCGACCCGCATGTCTCCGGCCAGGACGGCGGCCACGACCTGAGCCTGCGCCGGTTGCGTCCGGCATCGGCGCCGCCACTGTCCGCCGGCTGGCCGCCGAGGGGGCGCGGGTGGTCGTCGCCGACCGCGTCGAGGCCGTCACCTACTGGAACGGCTGGAAGCAGCGGGCATGACGCGGCCCTGACGTCACCGTGACGTGGTGTGACACTCGCCATGGCGACGATCGCGCTTGAAACATCTAGCGTGGCTGACTGGTCAGAGAGGGGACCCCGACCACGAGGTGACGGTAGCGATGGCAGTCGTACGACGTGAACCGAGCCTGTTCTGGCGACGCGCCCAGCGCGACCATCGCCGCGCCATCCAGCCTGTCGGGCCCGTGCTCCCGCTGGGCACGATCGTGCGGGTGCGCGACCGCGGCGACGTGTTCGTCCGCTACGCGGCCGGCCCGCCTGGCGCGCCGACCGTGCTGCTGCTGCACGGGTGGATGGCGTCGGCCGACATCAACTGGCCGGGCACCTTCGCCGCGCTCGCGGGTCGCTACCACGTGCTGGCGATGGACGTGCGCGGCCACGGCCGGGGCATCCGCAGCACCGAGCCGTTCAGCCTCGACGAGTGCGCCGACGATGCCGCCGGGCTGCTGCGCGAGCTGGGTGTTCGCCGTGCGGTGGTCGTCGGCTACTCGATGGGCGGCCTGATCGGCCTGCTGCTGGCCCGACGCCACCCCGACCGCGTGCGGGGCCTGGTGCTGGCAGCGTCAGCCGCCGAGCTGGCCCGCACGGGCCTGGGGCGGTGTCTCGGTGTCGCGGTCCACATGCTGGGGGCGCTCGTCCGGTCGGGCCTGCCCGACCGCGTGCTCCGCGAGGTTGTGCGCAGCCGGCCGGCGGTCCTCGGCGACCTCGCCGAGCTCGCGCCGTGGATGGCCGGCGAGGCCAAGCGGTTGCACCCCGCCGACATCGTGGGCGCCGGGCAGGCCATCGCGCGGTTCGACGCCCGTCCCTGGCTCGGCGAGCTGCACGTGCCCGCCGCGTCGGTGGTGACCTGCCGTGATCGGGCCGTCGACCCGGACAGGCAGCGGGCTACTGCGGCGGCCCTGGGCGGCACGGTCGTCGAGGTCCAGGGCGGCCACGCGGTGTGCACGACCGACCCCGAGGTGCTGGGCGCGGCGGTCGCGCACGCCGTCGACCTGGTGATCGCGGCGGACGTGCCCGTCGGGCGTCGGGACCGGTGGCTGGTCCGTGCTGCGGACCGCTGGCGTCGCCCCGAGGCGATCGCGCCGGCAGCCCCGCCCGGCGCGGGCGATGCGGCCGACGTCCCGGGCGAGCCCGACGGCGTCCTCGAGGTCGCGGTCTAGCCTCCGCGTTCGCCCGGTTGTGGCTGTGGCATATCGATGGCATAGTCGTGGCATGGCACGGGTCCGAGTGAGCACCACGGTTGACGAGGAGCTGCTGGCGCGGGCGAGAGGAGTGCGCACCGGCTCGACGGACGCAGCGTTGCTCGACGACGCGTTGCGCGCCTTCCTGGCCAGCCAACGAGCGGGCGAGATCGACGCTGCCTACGCGGCCTACGGGGAGCACCCCCTCGACGAGCCCGACGAGTGGGGCGATCTGGCGTCGTTCCGCAAGGCTGCCGCCGCATCGTGACCCCCACGCCCCTGCGCGGTGAGCTGTGGTGGTGTGAGCTTCCCGAGATCGGGCGGCGTCCTGTGGTGGTGCTCTCGCGAGATGTGGCGATCCCTCGCTTGGGGCGCGCGCTCATCGCACCGTGCACGACCACGATCCGAGGCCTTGCGAGCGAGGTCGTCCTCGAGCCAGGAGACGATCCGATCGGTCGGCACAGCGCCGTCAACCTCGACTCGATTGAGAGCGTGTCCGTTGCCATCCTCGTCGAGCGGCTCGGCAGGCTGAGCGACGACCGCATGCGCGACGTGTGTGCAGCGCTCGAGGTCGCCGTCGGCTGCGTCGCCTGAGCGCGACACCGCCGACCGCCTTCACGTCACGCTTCCGGGCCGGTCCAGCGGCACGCCCTCTCGCTCGCCGCCGTCATTCGGTCGGTCGGGCGACCAACTCGACCAGCTTCTTCGGCGCCATGATGCAGTAGCTCTCGGTGACGAGCTCCGCGACCTCGTCCCGTTCAACGCCGGCGTCGAGCACCATGCCGACGACGTTGGTTCCCCACCCGGGCCGGAAGAACGGGTGGCCGGCGCTGTGCAGCGCGTCGAGCTCCGGGCCCGACGACCGGAACGTCATCACCGTGACCGGGCCGTCGGCGGAGTCAGTCGTGAGGACGTGGGCGAAGGTCCGCTTGCGGATCCGCCACCGCGTACCCGCCCATGCCTGCTCCTCGAGGGTCTCGGGCAGCCCGAGGCAGACCGACCGCAACATGGCGACGATGTCGGGCGGGACGTCCGCGTATTCGGTCACCGTCCATCGACCGTAGACGGCGGCCGGTGCGCTGCCCGCCCCGCGGTCACGACGCGAAGTCGGGCGTGGCGGACCTGGCGGAGTCGCTGCGCCCCTTGGGCTCCTCCCACTCCTCCTGCCGGCCGAGGGCGGTGAGGTCGAGGAAGTAGTACGAGCCGCCGGTGGACTCGAGGCCACGCGCGTACTGGGAGTAGGTGTGGAACACGCGCCCGTCGACCTGGAGGAAGCAGCTCCGCCCGGGCATCTCGAATGGCTGGTCCGACTCGAAGAAGTTCGACCCCATGGCCTCGAACTCGGACTTGGTGCGGTAGTTGTACCTGGGCGGCGCGACCTGACTCGTCGATCGTGACCCCGAAGTCGTAGTTGAAGTCGGTCCCGAACGAGGAGTACCAGGCCAGGTCCCAGCCCTTCTTGGCCTTCCACCGCTCGAGCTTCTCCAGCGGCGCCCGGGACACCATGGCGTAGCTGGTGTCGCGGGTGTGAAGGTGCTCGATGAAGCCCGGCGACAGCTCGTCGGTGCCGGCGGTGCAGCTCGGGCAGCCGTCCTCCCACTCCGGGTCGAACATGAAGTGGTAGATGATCAGCTGCGGACGCCCCTCGAACATGTCGACGAGGCGCACGGCGCCGTTGGGGCCGTCGAACACGTAGTCCTTGTCGATCTCGACCATCGGCAGGTTGCGCCGCTCGGCGTTGAGCGCGTCCCGCTGCCTGGTCAGGTCCTTCTCCTTGGCGAGCAGCTCGGTGCGGGCGGCCAACCATTCGTCTCGTGTGGCGATCTTGGGAAGGCTCATCGCGTCTCCTCGCGTTCGGGGCGGTGGGCCGAGGCTGCGGCCCACACATGGCTAGGA
The DNA here is from genome assembly GCA_963735395.1 of uncultured Acidimicrobiales bacterium. GTDB lineage: Bacteria > Actinomycetota > Acidimicrobiia > Acidimicrobiales > VFJN01 > ZC4RG19. The sequence continues at coordinate 224,345 of CAVTKV010000013.1, forward strand.
CCAGATGGCGCGCCGAAACTCATCGCGCCGGCCGGACCGATCCTCCGGGTCGGGGCTCAGCGCCCGCTCGGGACCGCACGATGCTCGTCGGGGGTAGCGTCCGAGACGATGGCCATGGCCGCTGCCGGGCGACGACGACGACTCGCCGAGGAGCTCGAGGAGAGCGGGCTGCGCCTCGACGGCACCGAAGCCTTGCGCGACATGTTGGTGGACGAGATCGATCATGCGCTCCGTCCGGCTGTGCACGAGCGGAGGGTCCCGAGCGGCGGCACGATCCTCGAGCCCACGTCGGACCCGGGCACGTGGTCAAGCGGAACGCAGCTCGACATCACCGTGAAGCCCATCGACCAGCAGCAGCCCCTCGTCGCGGCCCGCCGCTTCGCCGACGGGCTGTCGAGCTGGCTCCTGCGCCGCACGGACGGCCAGAACTCGTGGATGATCTTCGACCGACCCGCCGGGTCGGAGCGGGATCTCGTGGTGATGGCGGACGTGTTCGAGGCCACGCTCGTTCAGCGGCATCCCGCCGGGTCGGTCCGGGTCGTCGGCCCGTTCGGGGTGCTCCGCTGGGAGGGCTTCAACTGGCACCACGAGCCCCCGGTCGCCAGCTGGATCGACGTCGTGACCGCGTGTTCGGCCCACGGCGATCCCGAGGTGCTCGAGGCGATGCTGGAGTTCGCCGTCCACGACCTCGGCTCGATGGGCATCGGATCGCTGCTGATCTATCGCCCGGATGGCGAGCCCGGCCCTGCTGTCGAGGAGCGACTCCCGACACCGCCACCCCTGCGCATCGGTCGGCCGTCCCACCTCGCCCCGCTCCGCCACGCCCTCGCCCAGGTGGACGGCGCCGCCATCTTCGATGCCGAGGGGGTGCTCCGCCGGCTGGGCGTACGGTTGGTGCCGAGCACCGCCGCCGAGGAGTCCGTCGACGCGTTCCGAGGGACGCGCCACACATCGGGACGCCGCTACAGCTACGACGACCCCCTCGCCACCGTGATCGCCGTCAGCGACGACGGTCCGGTGTCCGTGCTCCGCAACGGCGCCGTGCTCGGCCGCTCCCGCGCCGCTGACTGAGCCGGGGCAGAGAGCCCAACGACCGCCGGTCAGTCGGTCGGTCGGTCCACCAGCTCGACCAGCTTCTGCGGCGCCAGGGCGCAGTAGCTCTCGGTGAGGAGCTCCGCGACCTCGTCCCAGTCGACGCCCTCGTCGAGCACCATGCCGACGATGTCGGTCCACCACGGGGGCTTGAAGAACGGGCGGTCCGCATTGGTCAGTGCGTCGAGCTCCGGACCCGTCGACCGGAACGTCATCACGGTGATCGGGCCATCGGAGGCGGCCGCCCGTGCGTACGCCTGCGGCCGCCCCGCGTCGATCGTGAGGACGTGCGCGAACGTGTGCTTGCGGATGCGCCACCGCGTCCCGACCCACGCCGCCTCTTCGTAGGCCTCGGGCAATCCGAGGCACACCGACCGGAGCGCCGCGACGATCTCGAGCGGGACGTCCGCGTAGTCGGTCACCGGTCTCTCCCGTGTCGTGGCGCGGCGTGCGCCGACCGACGCTACCGGCGCCGGTGGCCGGAGATCAGGCGCCGAGGTAGCTGGTGTGCAGCAGGTCGGCGTGGCCGAGTCCTGCTGACCACCCGGGAGCGGCTCCTACTGGCCCTGGCCGCTCCGCCGGGCCGCGGACTTGGTTGCCTTCTTCCGGGACGCGCTGGTCTTCTTCGCCCGGGTCGTAGTGGTCTTCTTCGTCCCGCCGGACCGCTGGGGCTTCACGTCGGACCGGTGCCCGTTGCTGGGCAGCAGCTCGGCCACACCCTCGCCGATGCCGTCGGCGAGAACGCCGATGTCGGGGGCGGTGTCGTAGTCGCCGGTGATGCCGAAGACGAGCTCGCCGTCGTAGCTGAAGATCGACACACCCACGCGGAGCGGTGCGGCGAGCGGTACGTAGGGGCAGGCCCGCAGCATCCGCCGCCCGCACGAGTAGAGCGGGAACTGCGGGCCCGGCACGTTGGTGGTCACCGTGTCGAGGTTGCCGATCCGTCGCCCCATCCGGGTGGCGACCCGCATGCCGAGGCTCAGCAGCATGGGCGGCGCGAACCCGCCGAGCGAGGTGATCGCCTCACCGGCCAGCGCCTGCTTCGACTCCTTGAGGTCGTCGAGCTGGGCGCTGATGGCGTGCAACCGCTCGACGGGATCGGCGAGGCCGACGGGCAGCTCGGCGAACATGGCCGACACCTTGTTCTCCATGGTGCCGTCGCCCTCGGCGGGGCCGGCGGCGCTCCGTGCCCGCACGGAGACGGGCACCAGCGTGCGGATCACCCGGTCGGTGGTGTCCTCGCCCCGCGACAGCAGCAGGTCGCGGAACCCGCGGGTGATCAGCGCCAGCACCACGTCGTTGACCGTGCCGCCGTGGGCGACCCGGATGGCCTTGACGTCGTCGAGGTGGACGTCGGCCCACACGTAGCGCCGGTGCGGGCCGATGGGCCCGTTGAGGCTGGTGGCCGGGGTGGGCTTGACGATGCTCGACAGCGCCACCGACCCCTTGGCCACCTCGCGGGCCGACCCCAGCACGCGTCGGGGCCTGCGGACCATGGACCCTGCGGCGCGCAACTGCTCGTACGGGCTCGTGACCAGGCCGATCGCCGCGTCCCGGGTCAGGCGGAGCGCCGACGGCTCCGGTTCGGGACGCCAGTTGTCGTCGACGGGTGCGGGCACGTCGGCCGAGAGGTCGAGGATCACGGCCAGCAGCTCGGCGCCGGACACGCCGTCGACCAGGCAGTGGTGCACCTTCGACACCATCGACCAGCGGTCGTCGCCCAGTCCCTCGACCATCCAGATCTCCCACAGCGGCTTGCTGCGGTCGAGCTGCTGGGACATGACCCGGCCGACCAGCCGCCGCAGCTCCTCCTCGCCCCCGGGGGCGGGCAGGGCGGTGTGGCGCACGTGGTACTCGATGTTGAAGTGGGCGTCGTCGACCCACACCGGTCGGCCGAGCGCGAGCGGCACCGTCGCCACCTTCTGCCGGTAGCGGGGCACCAGGGCGAGCCGCCCGCCCACCGTCGCCTTGAGCTCGTCGTAGGCGGGTGGCGGCCCTTCGAAGATGCCGACGGACCCGATGTGCATGTGGTTGACGTCGTCCTCGATGTGGAGGAACGATGCGTCGAGTGGGCTCAGCCGGTCCATAGGAGACCCCCTCCTCCGGCGGAGGCATGCGCCTCCCGATCACCATCTAACCGCGCGAGGCAAACCTGTGCCGATGCACCCGGCGCGGAGCCACCCGTGGTCGATCAGGAGCCTTCGTACGGGGGCGCTTCGCCCCAGCCCCAGCGGGGCACGGGCGCGTTGCCGATCACGTCCGCCCCTGGCTGCGAGTTCTGCAGCGCCAGCCGCGTCCCCCATTCGAGGTAGGCGAGGAGCGCCGAGCGGAACTCCGGGTCGTCCGGCAGACCGGCGTCATCGGCGGCCTCCGACATCGTCGCGACGAAACGCCGGCGCTGCTCGACGGAGATGCCCAGCTCACGGTGCTTGTCGACCATGGCGCTGTAGCCACCGAGATCGTTGCTGTACCGGCGCGGCCCGCCGAACACCTCCTGCCACCAGGCCGCCACGTGATCGCGGTGCTCGCGCGACACGCCGCCGGGGAACAGGGGCGAGATCAAGTCGTCGCGCTCGATCCGATCGTAGAAGCAGTCGATCAACCGCTCGAACGCCGCGTCGCCGCCGGCCCACTCGTACAGCGTCGGAGGCGGGGGGTGCGCCGCATCTGCCATGCGGCGATCCTAGGGGTGCCGGCTCAGGAGACCTCGCGCAGGCGACCTTCTCGACCTCGGCTTTGTCCCTTGGGGCAAGGCGGGATGCCGCGTGTCACCCGTTCACGGGTGCGACGGCGATGGCGATGCGCCGGGAACCTCGAACGCGAGCTCGTCCTGGTAGCACCACCACCAGTCCTCCCCGGGTTCGTAGGAGCGGACGATCGGGTGGTCGGCGTGCTCGCGGTAGTGGGCGGTGGCGTGCCTGTTGGGCGAGCTGTCGCAACACCCGATGTGCCCACACGACTGGCAGATGCGCAGGTGCACCCAGCGGTCACCGGTGCGCAGGCAGTCCTCGCACCCCTCGGCGGACGGGCTGACCTCGTGGATGGTGTCGAGGTGCGTGCAGGTGTCGGCCATCGGGCGACCTCCTCGTCGGCGTTCGTCGAAGCTACCGGCGGATGCCGCCGGCGCCACGAGCGATGCCCCAGCTCAGGCGGGGGACTCGACCGCGAATCGGGCCAGGTCGGCCTCGCTGCCCTCGAGCACCCGCCGCAGGGTGCCGGCGCGCAGCACCTCCTTGGTCTGGGCGTAGGCGCGGGCGCTGTAGGACCCCAGGCGGCGAGCCTCGGCGATGGCCTCGTCCGCCACAGCCTCGATCGGCACCACGCGGTCGAGGTAGCCGACCTCGACCGCGCCGTGCGGGTCGTAGGTCCGGGCGCCGAGCGTCGCCTGGACCACGGCCGTCGTGGCGAGACGGTCCTGGGCCAGGGCCAGGGCGAACAGCGGTAGGGGCATGCCGATCGACGTCTCGTTCAGGCCGATCTTGGCGGGCACGTCCGCGCCGATGCGCACGTCGCATGCCAGTACCAGCAGCGCCCCGGCCGCCAGCGTGTGCCCGGTGACGGCGGCCACCACGGGCTGCGGGTGCTGGTAGATGCGCATGAGCAGCTTGCCGCCGCGCGCCACCAGGTCGCGGGCGGCATCGGGCCCGCCGCTCATCACCGACAGGTCGAACCCGGCGCACATCTTGCCCTCGCGCCCGACGATGCACACCGCCCGGGCCTCGGCGCCGGCCCGGTCGAGCGCGGCGCTGAAGCTGTCGATCGCCGCGAACGACAGGACGTTGGCCTTGCCGTCGTCGAAGCGCAGGACGGCGACCCCGTCCTCGATGGTGGTGGTGACGGGACCGCTCGCATCTGCCATGCGCCGGGACGATAAGCCCCGCCCCGGCGGGGTGCGAACTCACCCCACCTCGCCACCACGGGAGGCGCGCCTCTCGTCCCACCCCGACACCACGGGGCGGGCGGCCAGACTGGCCCGATGCGCAGCGAGACGATCACGCTCGACACCGGATCGACCGAGGCTGTCCTGGACATCACCTCCGCCTGCACCGACTTCGCCGCCGGGAGCGGCGACGGGCTGCTGCACGTGTTCGTCCCCCACGCCACCGCGGGCATCGCGTTGATCGAGACCGGCGCCGGCAGCGAGCACGACCTGCTGGCGGCGCTCGGCGACCTGCTGCCCGCCGACGACCGCTGGCGCCACGCGCACGGCTCGCGGGGCCACGGCCGCTCGCATGTGATGCCGGCGCTGGTGCCGCCCTACGCCTCGATCCCTGTCCTCGACGGCCGCCTGGCACTGGGCACGTGGCAGAGCGTCTGCCTGGTCGACCTCAACGTCGACAACCGTCGTCGGACGGTGCGGCTGTCGTTCCTGGCGGGGTGACGGTCACCCGGCCGCCCGAGCGAGCGACCCGACGAGGGCGGCGGTGGCCCGGAGGCCATGGTCGGGATGGCCGAGCGTGTCGACGACCAGGTCGATGTCGGTGGGTGACCGCCACCTGGCCTTCGTGCGTTGGACGTCCCGCCAGGTGAGCTCGTGCCATCCGGGGATGGCCCGGTCGCGGCCGTCGACACGGGCGCGGTGCTCGACCTCGTCGTCGCAGGTCGTCATGATCACCAGCACCCCGGCATTCGCCCGCTGAGCCAGGGCGCGGGTGCCGGCGACCTCGTGGTCGCGGGCCACTCCGTCGAGCACCACCGACATGCCCCGCCGGAGCTGTGCGTCGGCCGTCTGCCACAGCAGCGACCAGCCGACGCTCCGGTGCCCGAGGGAGTCCATCCCCGCGATCGCGGCCTGGACCCGGTCGAACGGGGTCAGGGCCCCCATCATCCAGTCCCAACCGAGCACGGGTGCGCCGAGCGTGGGCGCGATGCGTGCGGCCAGCGTCGACTTCCCCGTGGCGGGCAGCCCGGTGACGAGCAGGACCACCGGTCGCTCGGCCATCCCGGCCACCGTACGGCACGACCGCCGACGCCGTTCCGACGAGGCGGTGGCGGGCCGACCTCGGATGCCTCGGGGGGAGCGGGCTTGGCATCGTCATGAGCGTCATACCGGGTCGATAACGTCGCTCGGCATGGACCGCACCGCCGACGGCACGGCTCCGGGCACGCCGCCCGGCAGGGCATCGGCCGCGCCCGGGTCCCCCGTCGCGGGGCGGGTCATCGGCACCGAGCCGGCCACGCCGCTCGAGTTCTGGGTGGGGGTCGCCCAGGGCAGCTACCTGCAGCTCGACGACGTGGTGGTGGTCGACCGGGTGCTGCCCGACGGCCAGGTCCTCCGCATCTCGGGCATCGTGTCGCAGGTGCGGGCCACGCACGAGGGCACGCGCCTCGACAGCGACGTCTTCCTCGTGGCCGACGGCGTGCTGCCGGCCCAGGTCAGCGAAGCCGCCCAGGTGCTGGCCACCCGGTTCGAGCCCGAGGTGTTCGTGCCGCCGCTGCCGGGGGAGGAGGTGCGCAAGGCCACGGGGGCCGAGCGCGACGACGCCCTGCTCTTCTCGCAGATGCGCAGCCTGCTGCCGGCCGGGCTGTCGCGCGACGACGAGCCCTTCTACCTCAACCTCGAGTTCCTCGACGGCACCCGCGGCGCCCACGTCAACATCAGCGGGGTGTCGGGCGTGGCCACCAAGACCACCTACGCCACGTTCCTGCTCTACAGCCTGTTCCACTCGGGCGTGCTGGGGGCCGAGGCGGCCAACACCAAGGCGCTCATCTTCAACGTCAAGGGAGAGGACCTGCTCTTCCTCGACCACACCAACGTCGACCTGGGCGACGATCAGCCCGCCCGCTACGCCCGCCTGGGCCTGCCGGCGGGGCCGTTCGGGTCGGTGGCGTTCTTCGCCCCGCCGGTCCGCGACGACCCCAACGCCAGCCCCGACGTGGCCGCCCGCCAGCGCGACGTCACCTCGTTCTTCTGGACGATCGAGCAGTTCTGCGCGCAGGAGCTGCTGCCCTTCCTGTTCGCCGACGCCGAGGACGACCGCCAGCAGTACACGATGGTCGTCCACAACGTGGTCGCCCGCCTGCGCCAGACGGCCGAGCCCGTAGGCGACGGGGCGGTCAGCATCGACGGCCGCGTGGTGCGCACGTTCGACGACCTGGTCGAGCTCATCGACGACAAGGTCGACCTCGACGGGCCCGACCAGTGGGGCGGGCGGGCCATCGGGGCGGGCACCATCAACGCCTTCCTGCGCCGGCTGCACGGGTCGCGGGCGCACATGCGCCACCTCATCCGGGCCGACGTCGCCCGCCCCGACACCCACCGCGTCGACTTCGACCGGGCCCAGGTCACCGTCGTCGACATGCACAACCTCAACGACCGGGCCAAGCGCTTCGTCGTCGGCGTCGTGCTCGGCCAGGCGTTCCGCCGCAAGGAGCAGTCGGGCCAGGCCCGGCCGCTGCAGTTCGTGGTGCTCGACGAGCTCAACAAGTACGCACCCCGCGAGGGGTCCAGCCCCATCAAGGAGATCCTGCTCGACGTGGCCGAGCGGGGGCGCTCGTTGGGCATCATCCTCATCGGCGCCCAGCAGACGGCCAGCGAGGTCGAGCGCCGCATCGTCGCCAACTCGGCGGTCCGGGTGGTGGGCCGGCTCGACTCGGCCGAGGCCACCCGGGGCGAGTACGGGTTCCTGCCCCCGGTGCAGCGCCAGCGGGCCACCATCGTCAAGCCCGGCACCATGATCGTGGCCCAGCCCGAGCTGCCCATCCCGCTGGTGGTCCAGTTCCCGTTCCCCGCGTGGGCGACTCGGGCGAGCGAGGCGGGCGCGGTGGTGCCGGCCTCGTCGGTCGACAGCGCGAACGACCGCGGCGATCTCGTCGTGGGGGCGCCCGCCGACGACCCGTTCGCGGGCTTCCCGTCGGGGTGATGGCGGCGTGAGGCTGCTGCACACCTCCGATTGGCACGTCGGCAAAGCGATCCGCGGCCGGTCGCGGGCCGGTGAGCACCAGGCGGTGCTGGCCGAGATCGCGGGCATCGCCGAGCGCGAGTCGGTCGACCTGGTCATCGTGGCGGGAGACCTGTTCGACACCGCCACGCCCACGCCCGAGGCCGAGCGCATCGTGTACCGGGCGCTGCTCGACCTGGCGGCCGGCGGCCGTCCGGTGGTGGTGGTGGCCGGCAACCACGACTCCGCGCAGCGGCTGGGGGCCGTGGCGCCCCTCTCGCGGGCGAGCGGCATCCAGGTCGCCTCGGCCATCCGGCCGCCCGGCGACGGCGGGGTGCTCGACCTCGAGGTTGGTGGCGAGGTCGCCCAGGTGGCGCTGCTCCCGTTCCCGTCGCAGCGCTACGTGGTCACCGCCGACCTGCTCCTCTCGGGCGACGCGGCCGACGCCCACGCCGCCTACGCCGACCGTGTCGTGCGCATCGTCAAGATGCTCACAGCGGGGTTCCGCGCCGACACGGTCAACCTGGTCGCCGCCCACCTCATGGTCATGGGCGGCACGATGGGTGGCGGCGAGCGGGGGGCCCACACCGTGTTCGACTACTGGGTGCCCGCGACCGCCTTCCCCGGGTCGGCCCAGTACGTGGCGCTCGGCCACCTGCACCGGGCCCAGCAGCTCGCCGGCCCGGCGCCGCTGCACTACTGCGGGGCGCCCCTGCAGCTCGACTTCGGCGAGACGGCCAACGATCCCGTGGTCAACGTGGTCGATGTGCGCCCGGGGCTGCCGGCGGATGTGCGCGCCGTCCCGCTCACGTCGGGTCGCCGGCTGCGCACCATCCGGGGCACGCTCGTCGACGTCCTGGCGGCGGCCGCGGCCGGTGGCCCGGCCGCTGGCCTGGCCGATGCGCCCGCCGACGGCTCGGCCGATGCGCCCACGACGGGCGACACGGCGGGCGCCACGACGGGCCACGCGACCGGCCACGCGATGGGCGCCGACCACCTGCGCATCGTCCTCGACGAGCCGGCCCGGGCGGGGCTCGCCGACGAGGTGCGGGAGCGGGTGCCCGACGCCGTCGAGGTCGTGCTGGCGCCCCGCGACGACGAGCGTGGCCCGCGGGTCGCCGATCCCGACCGGCTGCGGCGCACGCCCCACGACCTGTTCGCCGAGTACCTGGCCGAGCAGGAGGTGCGCGACGACCGCCTGGTCGTGCTGTTCGACGACCTGGTCGACGAGGTCGTCTCCGAGCCGGCGGCGGACGGGTCGTGAGGCCGGTGCGGCTCGAGGTCGAGGGCTTCACCGCCTTCCGGTCGCCGACGGTTCTCGAGTTCACCGGCGTCGACCTGTTCGCCCTGGTGGGCCCCACGGGGTCCGGCAAGACCAGCGTCATCGACGCACTGACCTTCGCCCTCTACGGCTCCGTGCCCCGGCTCGACGACCGGCGGGCCGTGGCGCCGGTCATCAGCCAGAACCTGACCGAGGCGCGGGTCCGCCTCGACTTCACGGTCGACGGCGACGCCTACAGCGCGGCCCGGGTGGTGCGGGCCACCAAGTCGGGGGGTGCGACCACCAAGGAGGCCCGGCTCCAGCGCGGCGACGAGGTGCTGGCGGGCACCGCCGACGAGGTCACCGACGCCGTCACCGCGCTCCTGGGGCTCACGTTCGAGCACTTCACCACGTGCGTGTCGCTGCCGCAGGGCCAGTTCGCCCGCTTCCTCCACGACAAGCCCCGAAGTCGCCAGGACCTGCTGGTCCGGCTGCTCGACCTGGGCCTCTACGACCGCGTCGCCACGGCCGCCCGCCAGCGTGGCGCGGTGGCCCGCAACACGGCCGAGGTCGCAGCGAGCCAGCTCGACCGCCTGGCCGGGGCCACGCTCGAGGCGCGACGCGACGCGGTGGCGCGGGTCGACGTCGTGTCGGCGTTGAGCCAGCGACTCGCCGACGAGCGGCCGCTGATCGACCACCTGAACGCGGCCGTCGCCCGGGCGCAGTCCCAGGCCGACGATGTCGCCGATCGGCTCACCCTCCTCGACCGGTTGGTCGCCCCCGACGGCGTGGCCGAGCTGTCGGCCGAGCTGGCCGCGGCCGACAGGGCCCGGCGCCGGTGTGCCGAGCTAGACGACGAGGCGGTCGCCGCCGTCGCCGATGCCGAACAGCAGCTCGCCGGCTTGCCCGACCGCCGCAGCCTCGAGGCGCAGCGCGCCGACCACCTCCGCTACGGCGAGCTGGTCGAGACCCTCGAGCGCGGCGAGGCGGCCGAGGCCGATGCCGCCGGGACGCTGGACGGCGCGTCGGCCGCCGTCGAGCGCGCCCGGGCCGACCACGCCATGGCGACCGCCGAGCGCGAGCGGGTGCGGGTGGCGCTGCGAGCGCAGGCCCTGGTGCCCGAGCTGGTCTCCGGCGAGCCCTGTCCCGTGTGCGGCCAGCCCGTCGCCGAGCTCCCCGCCCACGAGCCCCCGGCCGACCTGACCCGCGCCGATCGGATCGTCGCCGACGCCGACAAGGCGCTGGTTGCGGCGAGCGCGGCCCTCACCCGAGCGCAGACCCAGCAGGCCCGGGTCGACGAGAAGCTGGTGCGGGTGCGGGCGGACCTGGCCGAGGTCGACGAGCGCCTGGCCGCGGCCGGCGACCTCGACCGCATCGAGCACGACCTGGCGCTGGTCACGGCGGCCGACACCGCCCTCGACAAGGCCCGCCAGGCCGAACGCGACGCCCGCCGCGCCGTGGCTGCCGTCACCGCGGCACACACCGCGCTGATGGAACGCGAGGCAGACGCCCGCCGGTCGTTCGACGCGGCCCGCGACGCGGTCGCCACCCTGGGCCCGCCGCCGGCCGAGCGCCGCGACCTCGCCGCCGACTGGGCCCAACTCGTGCGCTGGGCGGCGGAACGCTCACCGGCGCTCGTCGAGGAGCTGGCCGGGCACCGCCACGCCGCGGAGGCGGCCCGGTCCGCTGCGGCCGAGCGTACCGACGAGCTGGCCGAGGCGTGCCGCGCCGCCGGCGTCGAGCCGGGTCGCCCGGGCACCTGGCCGGGCGAATCCGTCGCCGCCGCCCGCGCCCGCGCCGAGGAGGCGGTGGCCCGCATCGACGAGCAGCTCGCGACCGCCGAGCGGCTGCGGGCCGACCAGCGCACCGCGACCGAGCAGCAGCAGGTAGCCGAGGGGTTGGCGGGTCACCTGGCCGCCAACCGGTTCGAGAAGTGGCTGCTCGACGAGGCGCTCCACCAGCTCGTGGCCGGGGCGTCGGACATGCTGGCCGAGCTCAGCGGTGGCGGCTACGCCCTGACGGTCGACGTGAAGTCAGGTGGCTTCGGGGTGGTCGATCACACCAACGCCTCGCAGGTGCGCTCGGCGCGCACGCTGTCCGGCGGCGAGACGTTCCTGGCGTCGCTGGCGCTGGCGCTCGCCTTGGCCGACCAGGTCTCCGGGCTGCGCCACGGGCGGCTCGGCGCGGCTCGAGTCGCTGTTCCTCGACGAGGGGTTCGGCACGCTCGACCCCGACACGCTCGACGTGGTGGCCACCGCCCTCGACGAGCTGGGCGCCCGCGGTCGCATGGTCGGCATCGTCACGCACGTCCGCGAGCTGGCCGAGCGCCTGCCCGTCCGCTTCGAGGTCCGCAAGGTCGGCGGCTCCGCCACGGTCGAACGGGTCGAGTCGTGAGGGCGGTTCCGGCGCCGGGGCGCCTGGTCGGCTGCTCGGCGGCCGCGCCACCATCCCAGCACCCGACGGTTCGTGTTGCGCGAATGGTTGGCTGGCAACCAATCGCGCAACAGGAACTGGTTGGCGATCGTGCCGTCCGGGCCGTGGTCGACCAGCGGGCGGGCGGCAACGCGTCGGGAGCGGGCCGGTGAGGTTCGCAGTCGAGACGTGGGCGCCAGAGTTCGGGGCGCCGGTCGGTGGTGATGTCCTCGGCGACTCCGAGGCCGAGGTCGACCTCGCGGTCGAGCGCTCGCCCGGCGACTGGGCGCCGATCGCTCCCGGAACGGAGCCGGCCACCACCGTGCTCTTCGTCGACGGTGTCGAGCGCGTCGACGCCCGCGTGTGGGTCGACGACGGCGCCGGCGTCAGCCGCCAGGGTGTGTGCGCGAGTTGGGCGGCCGGGGTGGTGCGCTGCGACGGTCGCGCCGCGGTGGTCGCCACCGAGGTGCGGCGGGGCGTGCTGTGCGCCGGCGCGCCAGTCGATCCGATCGTCACCCGCCACGGCGACTACCGGGCCTACCCCGTGGCCGACGTCCCGGCGGGCGATCCTCTGAGCCAGGCGTTGGGACGCGCCCGGGGCGACCTCGAGGGCCGGGTGGCGGTCGAGGCCGGCCCCGATCGCGAGCTGCTGGTCGTCGACGGGCCGCTCGGCGACCGCCGGCGCATCGAGGGCGCCGTCGGGTACGTCAAGGCCCACCACGTGTCCTACCTGCCGGCGGCGCAGCAGCAGGTCGTCGGCCGGCTCGAGCCGGGTGAGCGCACGCCGCTGTTCGCCGTCGGCGCCGGGCGGTTCCGCTACTCGTGGTACCTGCGGCTGCCGGGCCCGGCCACCCACCCGTGGTGGGGCATCGTCAGGTGCGAGGCGTCGGGCGACCTGCCGGTCGACGATGCCGTCGGCCGCGCCGACCTCGTGGCGGCCACCCTGCCCCGCTTCGCCAGCCGGCCGCACAACGACCCCCGCGCGCCGCAGAACCTGTACCCGATCGGCGGGCTCGAACGCGAGCTCAAGCGCCGCCTCGGCGACGCCGGCCTGCTCGAACGCGCCCTGCGCCAGGCCGCGGCCACCACGTCCTGACCACGCCCCGCGCTGCGGAGGCGCAGGCGGGCCGGCGGAGGCCCGCCGGTTCTGTGTGCCGAAGTGCTTGCTGGCCAACCAGATCGGCACACAGACCCGGTCAGGACGGGCTCACGGCGGGGCTCATGACGACGCCGGCACCGCCTCGAGCACGCTGAAGTTGGTGGGGCCGGTGGCCGGGGTGATCGAGCGCAGGTCGAAGCCGCCGGCACTGAGCAGGGTGCGGAACTCCGCTTCCGTGCGCTCCTTGCCACCTGTGCAGACCAGCATGTTCAGGTCGCTCATGACCATCATCAGCACATCGCGGCTGCCCGCCGGCGACGGCGGCATCACCGGCTCGACCAGCAACAGCGTGCCGTCCTCGCCCATGGCCGCCCGGATGGTGGCCAGGATCTCGGTCGACCGTCCGTCGTCCCAGTCGTGGATGACGCTCTTGATCAGGTAGGCGTCGGGCCCCGACGGCACCGAGGCGAAGAAGTCCCCCGCCACCGCGGTGGCCCGTCCGGCGAGACCAGCGGCAGCCAGGGTGGCCGGGGCGGCCTGCATGCCGTCGGCGGTGTCGAACACGGTGCCGCGCAGGTCGGGATGGGCGGCCAGCACGGCGGCGAGCAGGGTGCCGTCGCCGCCGCCCACGTCGATCACCCACGAGAAGCGGTCGAAGTCGCCGGCCTGGACGATGCCGGGCGTGGCGTTGCGGGTGCCTTCGGACATGGCCAGGTTGAACATGGCCTGGTACTCGGGGTGGCTGCTCATGTACTCGAACGCCGTCTTGCCGGTGATGCGGTCCCAGGCGGGCTCGCCGGTGCGCACGGTCACGTCCAGCTCGCCCCACGAGCGCCAGACCTCGTGCCCCGCGAAGAGCTGGATCAGGTGGCGCAGCGACGTGGGGCTGTCGGTGAGCAGGCCGCCGGCGTGCGGGCCGTGGGCGAAGGTGCCGGGGGTGACCTCGTCCAGCACCCCGAAGCAGGCCAACGCCCGGAGCACGCGGTACAGCGATGGCTCGTCGGCGCCCGTCGCGCTGGCGAGCTCGGTCACGGTGCGCGGGCCCTCGGTCAGGTGGTCGGCCACGCCGAGCGTGGCGCCGACGTGGAGCACCTGGGCGGGGAAGAACCCGAAGAGCAGCGGCAGCAGCGCGGCGCGCGTGTCGGCCGCGGAGGCTGGGCCCGTGGTGCGGTCTGATGTGGTCGTCGCCATGCGTGCGACCGTACGGACGCCGCCCCGTGACGGCTTGGACGAATGCGACCTGCGGCGCGGCGGACGGCCGCAGTCGGGCCGCTCGGACTCGGACCGCTCGGTCCGTTCGGACGGCGGGCCGGTCAGCCGTCCGCGGACGTCACGAAGTCGATCAGCTCCTCGACCGCCCCGACCAGAGTGGGGTCCAGGTCGGCGAAGGTGGTGACCTTGGCCAGCAGGCCGCGCCAGAACTCGCCGGGGGTGGCGCGCACGCCCAGGCGGGCGATGACGCCCTCCTTCCAGGGCTCGCCCCTGGGCACCACCGGCCACGCGTCGATGCCGGCGGCCTTGGGGCGGACGGCCTGCCACACGTCGACGTAGGGCGTGCCGGTGACCAGCACGTGCGGGTGACGGACGGCGGCCGCGACCCGGGCCTCCTTGGTGCCGTCGACCAGGTGGTCGAGCAGCACCCCCAGCCGGCGCCCCGGCCCCGGCCGGAACTCGTCGACCACCTGGGCCAGGTCGTCCATGCCGTCGAGGCGTTCGACGACCACGCCCTCGACCCGCAGGTCGTCGCCCCACACCTTCTCGACCAGCGCGGCGTCGTGGATGCCCTCGACCAGGATGCGGCTGGCCCGGGCCACCCGCGCCCGCCGGTCGCGCACGGCCGTCGACCCCGACGCGGTCCGCCCCACCGGCCGCGCGGCGCGCACCGGCGCGGGTGGGACCAGCGTGACCGCCCGGTTGCCGACCCGGAACCCGCCGGGGTCGAGACGCACCAGGCGCCGGTTGCCGGTGTTGCGGTCGAGGATGGCCACGCCGCCGTGCTCGAAGCCGATGATCGCGCCCTCGACGCCGGTGGCCCGGTGGAGCACCTCGAGGCCGGGGCTGCCCTCGACCGTCGGGTAGGTGGGGCGCCGCCGCCGCGGGCCGTCGATGTCGAGTGGTCCGGAGAGGATGCCGTCGCCAGGCATAGGCGGACGACGCTAGTGGGCGTCCACCGGCGTGGCGGGGACCGTCCCCGGGGGAGCCGAAGGTCCGCCGGCGACCGGTACCGTCGCGGCGGTGATCCTCGTCGACGCCCAGGACCTGACGGTCAGCCGCCCCGGCAAGCCGCTGTTCGCCGGCCTGTCGGTCACGGTGTCGAGCGGCGACCGGTTGGCCGTCGTGGGCATCAATGGGGGCGGTAAGTCGACCCTGCTCGGTGTCCTGGCGGGCACCATCGAACCCGAGTCGGGCCAGGTGCGCCGAGGTCGCGGGCGCGGATCGTCACCCTGGACCAGATGGCCGTGCTGCCCGAGGGCACCGTGCGCCAAGCCGTGGGCGGCGACTGGGAGGGCGCAGCCGTGCTCGACCGGTTGGGCATGTCCGACCTGGTCGACACCGACGTGCGCCGGCTGTCCGGCGGCCAGGCCAAGCGGGCGGCGCTCGCCCGCGCGCTCGTGGCCATGGGCGACGGCGGCGAGAACGATCTGCTCATCCTGGACGAACCGACCAACCACCTCGACATGGACTCCATCGCCTGGCTCGAGGAGCGGCTGGCGTCGTTCACCGGCGGCC
This sequence comes from uncultured Acidimicrobiales bacterium, assembly GCA_963735395.1. Taxonomy (GTDB): domain Bacteria; phylum Actinomycetota; class Acidimicrobiia; order Acidimicrobiales; family VFJN01; genus ZC4RG19. The sequence continues at coordinate 239,820 of CAVTKV010000013.1, forward strand.
TCGTCCTCGTGACGCACGACCGCCACGTGCTCGACCGGGTGACGACCCGCATCCTCGAGCTCGACCGGGGGGCCGGCCACGTCCACGATGGCGGCTACGCCTCGTACCTGGACGCCAAGGCCGAACGGGCCGAGCGCGAGGCGACCACCGAGCGCAAGCGCCGCAACCTCGCCCGCGCGGAGCTGGCCTGGCTACGGCGAGGAGCACCGGCCCGAACCCGCAAGCCCAAGGCGCACATCGCCTCGGCCCGCGCCGTCGTCGACGGCCGGGGGCCGGCCCCGGCCCGGGCCGACGAGCTGCCCCTCGCCGACCTGGTGCAGATGCCTCGTCTGGGCGACACGGTCGTCGAGCTGACCGACGTGAGCGACGGCTACGGCGACCACCTGCTGTTCGAGCACGTCGAGTTGGCGCTGGGCCCAGGCGACCGGCTGGGCGTGGTCGGCGTCAACGGCAGCGGCAAGTCGACGCTGCTCGACGTGTTGGCCGGGTGGCGCCGCCCCCGGTCCGGCCATGTGGTGCAGGGATCGACGGTGCGCGTCGGGTACTACGACCAGCGGGGCGTCGACCTGCCGCTGGATGCCCGGGTGCGCGAGCTGGTGGCCGGGCCCACTCGCCAGCCCGACTGGACCGATGCCGCGTTGCTCGAGCGGCTGTGGTTCGGCACCGACGCCCAGTGGGCGCCGGTCCGGCTGCTCTCGGGCGGTGAGCGACGGCGCCTGCAGCTGGCGTTGGTCCTGCGCCAGGCGCCCAACGTGCTGCTGCTCGACGAGCCCACCAACGACCTCGATCTCGACACGCTGCGAGCGCTGGAGGACCTGCTCGACTCGTGGCCCGGCACGTTGGTGGTGGTCAGCCACGACCGCGCCTTCCTCGAGCGCACGGTCGAGGACGTGATCGTGCTCGACCACCCGGGTGCGGGCGCCGACGGGCCGGGTCGTGTCGGTCGGGTGCCGGGCGGATACGCCGCGTACGAGGCGGCGCGGCGCCAGGCCCGCAGGTCGGGCCGTGTCGGGGCCGCGCCGCTGTCCCGAGCCACTGCCGCGGGACCCGACGGCGCCCGCCGGGCGCGAGCGGACCCAACGCTCGCCCAGCACCCTGCGCCACCTCATGCGCAAGGCCGAGTCCGAGATGCGCCGGCTGCAGGAGCGCCAGGCGATGCTCGAGGCCGAGCTCGTGGGTGCACTGGGCGACCACGTGGCCCTGGCCCGGGTAGGCGAGGACCTGTCGGCTGTGACCGGCGAGATGGCCGACGCCGAGGAGTCGTGGCTGGCGCTGGCCGAGGAGGCCGAGGCACTCGGTCTGACGACCTGACCGATGCCGCCATCTGACCGACCTGCGGAACGCGGATCATGCCGTCCGAGAACCGGCCGGGGCCCACTACGGCGCCGCGGTGCTACCGGGGTTCGTGGTCCCGATGGCGGCGGGCACGCCGCTGGCCGCTCGTGTGTCGCTGCCCGATGCCTCGGGCGGCGTCCGGCGCCCCGGCGGTCTGTGCCCCCGCTTCCGGTGCCTCGGCGGTCTGTGGCTCGGCGGTCTGTGGCTCGGCGGTCGGTGGCCCGGCGGTCTGTGGCTCGGCGTCGGGTTCGCCGGCGGCCGGTGGCCCGGCGGTCTGTGGCCCGGCGGTCGGGGGCTCAGAGCTGGCGGTCGGCTGGTCGGCGTCGACGACGCTGGTGACGGTCGCCCGGCGCCACCGCCGGGGGACGAGACGGCCGGCGGCGGCGGCGGCCTTGGCGACGCCTGGCAGCCGTTGGGCCGATTGGCCTGCCCTGGCGGCCTGCTTCTTGGCCTTGTCGAGCAGGTGTTCGGCCCAGGCGAACTCGGTGGCGAGCACGGCCAGGCCGGCGACGACGAGCACGATGCCGGGCCCGGGGGTGACGAACATGATGAGCCCGACGGTCAGCAACGCGACGCCCACCACGAACACGGCGGCCCGCTTGCCGCTGCGCCAGATGAACCGCATCAGCGTGCCGAACGAGTGCATGCACCGACACTCAGTGGCGACCACCGGTGCCGAGCCGGTCACCCCCGGGGGTGGATCGGTCGCTGACCAGGACCGATTCTCGTCGGCGGCGATGGGGGTGGGGTGATGGCGGGCGGGGACGCGGCGATAGCCTGCACGCATGGTCCTGATCGTCACCGACCCGGCTCGTGACAAGATCCTGGAGCTTCGGGCCCAGGAGGACGAGCCTGACGCCCTGGGGCTCCGCATCGAGGTCACCGGGGTGCAGGGTGTCGAATACACCTACGACCTCACGTTCGATCCGGTGGCCGAGGCCGACCCCGCGGCCGGCGACGTGGTCGAGACCCAGGGTGAGCTGCCGGTGATCGTCCCGGTCGACAGCATCGACGCCCTGCGGGGGGCGACGCTCGACCTGCCCTCCACCAACGGCCAGCAGGGCCTGGTGCTGCGCAACCCCAACCGGCCCGACCCGCTGGGTGGCGCGCACATAGAGCTGTCCGGCTCAGTCGAGGACAAGGTGCGCCAGCTCCTCGACGGGCAGATCAACCCGTCGCTCGCCATGCACGGCGGGTTTGCGGCCCTCGAGCGGGTTGATGACGACAAGGTCTACGTCACCATGGGCGGTGGCTGCCAGGGGTGCGCCGTCTCGGCCATGACCCTGCGCGAGGGCATCGCCCGCTCCATCAAGGAGGCGATCCCCGAGGTGACCGAGGTGATCGACACCACCGACCACGACCAGGGCGAGAACCCCTACTTCACATAGTTTCTCGACGAGCCGTGACCTTTTCGACGTTCGCGTCGATTACTCATGTGACAGGCGACACCTAGCTCGACTATGGTGACCTCTGTTCCGCTGGGGGCGACCAGGGGGAGAGGCCCGGGCCGGTATATCCGGTCCGGGCCTTGTCGCGTCTGCGGGGCGCTCCGGCTGTCGCCGGGTTGACCGGCAGTCCGACGTCCGCCTGCGTCAGCACCCCGGCGGACCGGAGGTCCGCGAGGCAATGGAGGTCGGCCCCCGATCACCATTGCCTCCGGCTCCGGGCGGCGATCACCATTGCCTCGGCTCCGGGCGGCGATCACGATTGCCTCACGTGGTCGAGGCGGCGATCACCATTGCCTCACGGACCCTGACCACCGGTCAGCATCGCCTCGGATGGTGGGCGGCGATCCGTGCTGCGCGGGCACCACCGGAGCCGGGGGCCCGGCCGAGGCGGTCAGTTGCGGTCGGCGACCAGCTCGCGGGCGGCCGCCGCCACCCCGGCGGCGTCGAGGCCGAAGGAGGCCAGGATGTCGTCGGGCTTGCCGTGCTGGATGAACTGCACCGGGATGCCCAGCACGGCCAGGCGGGGCGTCGCACCGTCGCACCCGGCGAGCCGGTCGGCGATGGCCGAGCCGACGCCGCCGTCGCGGTAGCCGTCCTCGATGGTCACGACGGCCGGGTGGGCGGCCGCGTCGGCCAGCATGTGCTCGTCGAGGGGCTTGGGCACCCGCACGTCCCACACCGTGGCCTCGACGCCGTCGGCCGCCAGCGCCTCGGCCGCCTCGCGGGCGGCGCCGAGCATCTTGCCCACGGCCAGCAGGCAGACGTCGCCTCCGGACCGGACCTTGCGTGCCGAGAGGCCACAGCCGACCTCGTCGGTGCCGTCGTCGTCGGGCGGCATGGTCTTGGGCCAGCGGATGACGGCGGGCCCGTCGGTGCACAGCTCGAGGGCGTCGTGCAGCATGATGCCCAGCTCGCGGTACGAGGACGGAGCGAAGATCGTCATGCCCGGCACCTTGGACATGAGCACCATGTCGAGCACGCCGTGGTGGCTGGCGCCGTCGTCTCCCGTGATGCCGGCACGGTCGAGGCAGAAGACCACCGGTTGCTCGTGCATGGCCACGTCCAGGTTGACCTGGTCGATGGCGCGGGTGAGGAACGTGGAGTAGATCGCCACCACCGGGCGCAGGCCGCCCATGGCCATGCCGGAGGCGGCGGTGACGGCGTGCTGCTCGGCGATGCCGACGTCGAAGAACCGGTCGGGGAACCGCTCCTTGAAGGGCAACAGGCCGGTCGAGTCGGGCATGGCGGCCGTGATGGCCACGACCTCGGGACGGTGCTCGGCCTCTTTGATGACGGCCTCGGTGAACGCGGCGGTGTAGCTGCCGGGCTTGGCCTCGGACGTGTCGTGCAGGCGCTTGATGGGGTCGTTCTCGGCGGGCGCGTAGCCGCGCCCCTTCTGCGTGAGCACGTGGACCACGATGGGGCCGTCGTACTCGCCGGCGTTGCGCAGGGCACTCTCGAGCCCGGCGATGTCGTGACCGTCGAACGGGCCCGTGTAGCGCACGCCCAGCATCTCGAAGAACGCGGGCGGCTCGAAGATCTCGCGCACCGCAGCCAGGGCGCCGTCGACGCCGCGCTCGAGGTGCTCGCCCACGAGCGGCACCTCGTGCAGCAGCCGGTCGAGGCGGGCCCGGTTGCGGACGTACGAGGGGTTCAGGCGCAGGCGGCCCAGGCTCTCGCCCAGCTTGGACACCGTGGGGGCGTAGCTGCGGCCGTTGTCGTTGAGGATGATGACGGCCCGGCTGTCCGAATGCCCCAGGTTGTTCAGGCCCTCGAACGACATGCCCCCGGTGAGCGAACCGTCGCCGATGACGGCGACCACCCGGCGGTCCTCGACGCCCCGGACCTTGTAGGCCTCGGCCAGGCCGTGGGCGTAGCAGAGGATGGTCGAGGCGTGGCTGTTCTCGATCCAGTCGTGGTCGGACTCGGCCCGCGACGGGTACCCCGACAGGCCGCCGGCCTGGCGCAGGTTGGTGAACTCGTCGCGGCGCCCGGTGAGCATCTTGTGGACGTAGGCCTGGTGGCCCGTGTCCCACAAGAGGACGTCGTGCGGCGAGTCGAACACCCGGTGCATGGCGAGGGTGAGCTCGACCACACCCAGGTTGGAGCCCAGGTGGCCGCCGTTGGCCGAGACCGCCTGGACGATCTGGTCGCGGATCTCGCCGGCCAGCTCGTCGAGCTGGTCGTAGGTCAGCCCACGGAGGTCTGCCGGGTTGTCGATCGACTCGAGGAGCATGCAGGCGGCTCCGGTGAAGACGGATGGGAGGAGGCCTGAGGGCCCCCGAGCAGGACCCAACGCTACCGCTCCCGGCGCGGGGCCGCCCATGCGCCGCGGCGGCTGCTAGGAGAGGAGGGTGACCCCACCCCGCACGCTGCCCCTCGCCGAGACGCTCGACCGCCAGCGCGACGCCTGCACCCGAGCCGGCTCCGCGCTCTACGCCGAGGTGCTCGCGGGCGTGGCGGCCGACGTCGCGGCCGGAGGCGTGTGCGCGGCGGTGCTCGGCCCCCACCGAGACGACCCGTTCGCGACGGCGTTGCCGCTGCGGTTCCTGGGGTCGGTGCACCGGCTGGTGCTCGACGGCCGGGCACCGGCGCTGGCGGCGCACTACCCGTCGGCCGGTGGCTCGCCCGGTCCCGGGCTGGTCGGCGCCTTCCTGGCCACGGTGGCCGAACGGCGATCCGAGGTCGAGGCCCGCCTGGGCGACGGCGTGCAGACCAACGAGGCGGGTCGGTCGGCGGTCCTGGCCCCCGGGTACGCCGCGATCGCCCGGCGGTCGGGTCTGCCGCTGCGCGTGCTGGAGGTGGGGGCGAGCGGCGGCCTGAACCTGCGGTGGGACCACTACTGGTACGACACCGGCGAGACGACGTTGGGCGACTCCGGCAGCGCCGTGCGGTTCGTCGGTGCCTGGCGGGCGGGCTCCGCCGGGCTGCCCGACCTCAGCGGCCGGGTCGAAGTCGTCGAGCGGGCGGGGTGCGACCGCAACCCGCTGGACGTGACGACCGACGACGGGCGGCTGACGTTGCGCTCGTACCTGTGGCCCGACCAGGTCGAGCGGCGCGCCCGCCTGGAGGCGGCGCTGGCGGTGGCGGCGCGGGTGCCCGCGTCGGTCGTGGCCGACGATCTCGGCGCCTGGGTCGAGGGCCGGCTCGCCAAGCCGGTTCCCGGGGTCGCCACCGTGGTGGCGCACTCGATCGTGTGGCAGTACGTGGCGGCCGGGTCGCGCGACCGACTGCGGGCTGCGCTGCGGCGGGCGGGCGAGCGGGCGACACCCGGTGCGCCCGTCGCCTGGCTGCGGTTCGAACCGGCGGGGCCGGTGGGCGACCTGCGGTTGACGTGGTGGCCCGGCGGCGAGGAGACGGTGCTCGCCACGGCCGAGTACCACGGTGTCCCGGTGTACTGGGGCGACGCGGGGGCTCAGCGTGCGGACCCGGCGTGACGACTCGACGGGCGGAGACCGGTTCGTGAGCCAGCGCGTCGCCGGTCGCCGGTCTTCCGACGCACAGGGACTGCTGAGGGTCGTCAGGCGGCCACTGCGTGGGGGTGGGGAGCCACGGCGCCCCGCCGGGCTTCCCACATGGTGGTCGCCGCGCGGGCGATCAGGTAGCCGATGCCCAGGCAGGCGAGGCCGCCCAAGCCGTCGATCCAGTAGTGGTTGCCGGTGACCATGATGTCGAACAGCGTGAGCACCGGGTACGCGATGACCAACCATCGCAGCCAGCGGCGGCGCATCAGCGGGGCGAGCACCAGCGCGCACCAGGTCGACCAGCCGATGTGCATGCTGGGCATGGCGGCGTACTGGTTGGACACCGCGGCCATCTCCTCGCTGCCGAACGACGCCCAGCCGCCGTACACCGCCACCGTGTCGACGAAGCCGAACTCGTCGCAGGGGGCATCCCCGGCCTCGCGGACGCCGCTCGCCGCGAGCTGGTCGGGCGTGGCGTCGGCGTAGACCTGGCAGCCGCCGTAGATGCCCGGGTCGTCGAGCAGGCGCGGCGGCATGAGCGAGAACGTCGCGAACCCCACGAGGGCCAGCAGCGTGGTGAACGCCAGCGTGTTGCGCCACACCCGGTAGCGCTCGGGCGCCAGGCGGAACAACCACACCAGGGCGAACGCCGCCACCACGAAGTGCAGCACCCCGTAGTAGACGTTCCAGATGCGGATCAGGCCGTCGAGCGGCAGGTCGAGGTACCACTGCTGCAGTCGGTCCTCGAAGTAGAGGCCGATGTTCCGCTGCACCTGGATGATGGCCTCGCCGTGGTGGAAGGCGGGCTCGGGGTCGACGCTGTCGCCCGCCCCCGAGCCGAACTGGTTGCGCACCGCCGAGTAGGCCACATAGACGAGCACGATGTAGACGACCTCGCGCCACCAGCGCAGGCGGGGGCCTACCCCCTGGCGGGCGGCGCCAGGCGTGCCGCCGCCTCTGCCGTGGACGTCGACGTCGACGTCGACGTCGCTGTCGTGTCGCCGTCGTCACCCGGCACGTCGGCGTCGGTGGTGATCGAGGGGTCGGCAGTCATGCGCTCACCGGCGTGCGCTGGCGCCCGCCGGCGGCGAAGGCCGGCGCGCCGAGCAGGCTGACCGCCAGGTTGAGCAGGTAGAGCAGCAGGCCGAGCGCGATCGCCTGCTCGCTGGCGACACCGAGGGGGCCGAGGAACAGCACGAAGGCCCCTTCGCGCACGCCCAGCCCCGACATCGAGATGGGCAGCACCTGGGCGATGAGCACGGCGGGGAAGAAGGCCAGCAGCGCGGTGAGGCCGGCGGGGCGCAGGCCAAGAGCCTGGGCGGCCGCCACCGCCGCGAGCACGAGGGCGAGCTGGTAGGCGAAACCTGCGGCCAGCACGTTGGCCGCGGCTCCCGGGTGCGAGCGCAGCCGCTCGACCCCCAGGTGGACCGCGCCGACGAACCGGCGCCAGCCCCCGCGGGTGGCGAAGCGCCCGCCGATGCGGCGGCTGCCGGCCGCGGCCAGCACCCCGACCAGCAGGACGAGTGTGCCGACGGCCAGGGCCAGCGCCACCCGGGTGGCGCTGCCCAGGTGGCGCAGCCCCGGGTTGACCGCGAAGCCGACGATGGTGATGACGGGTAGCACAAGCCAGCCGGTGAGCCGCTCGAGCACCACCGAGGCGAACGTGCCCGGCGACTCGCCCGTGTCGCGCGACAGGCGGCTGACGCGCAGCACGTCGCCGCCGATGGTGGTGGGCAGCACGTTGGAGACGAACTGGCCGGCCAGGTAGTGCGACATCAGGCGGGGCAGCTTGGTACGGATCTCGAGAGCCTCGAGCACCTTCTGCCACCGCAACGCCGACAGCACGATGCCGACCAGGGTGAGCGCGGCGGCCACGCCCAGCCACAACGCCGTCGCCAGCGACCACTCGGGCACGAGATCAGCGGTGTCGAACGACGGGACCTTGGCCACCAGGACGGCGAGCATCAGAGCGCTGACGACGAGGCGCACCCCCAGTGTCACCGCCTGCTTGCGTGTCACGCCGACCTCCCGCGTCGGGATGAGCGAGCGTCCGCCGATCGGGTGCTCGCTCGTGAAGGTTTCCGAGTCTACGACCGCGCGCGCTCGACACCTGCGCGGTTCCTCGGCCCGTCTCGTGCAGCTCCCGCTCGTGGCTTCCCCCTCGTGCAGCTTCGCTGCCCCGGTCTCGCCTGGCGGCTCGACCTCAGGTGTTCGTCGCGCGCTTCCCGTGCCGCTTCCGGCGGGTAGCGTCGTGGCCGCAGTGCGCGCTCGGTGGGCGCGCTCGCCGGTCGCCGGCGACCCACCTCGTCATCCGTCACGCCGACACCGACGAGGAGGCGCCACCATGCGCCGCACCCCCTCCCGCTCCCTGCTGTTGTGCATCGCGGCCTTGGTCGTGGCCATGATCGTGGCCATGACCGATCGCGCCGGCGACACGCCCGACGACCCGTCCGGGGACGACGCCGGCCCCGGGCCAGGCACGCTCGCCGCGGCGGTCGACGCCACCCGCGCCGCCGCCAGCGCACGGGTCGAGCTGCAGACGACCGTGGCCGGGCCGTCCGGGCCCGTGGCGCTCGTTCACCGGGGAGCGTTCACCGACGGCGGCGTCCGGGCGCGGGCCGAGTCCGACATGTCCCAGGTCGCCGCGGCGCTCGAGGCCGCGGGCCAGCAGCTCGACGGCGACTGGACGCAACCCACCGGCATCGTCGTCGACGGCGACACCGTGTTCTCCCAGCTCGGGCCCATGGCCGACGCGCTCGGCCGGGCGCCCGACGACTGGGCGAGCGCCCGCCTGTCCGAGGTGGCCGGTTCGGGTTCGGCGGCCGACAACGACACGCTGGCGTTGGTGCTCGACCCGCTGGGCCCCCTCGACCTGTTGCGGCGCCCGGTCCTCGAGATCGGCCCCGTCGGCGACGACGAGGTGCGGGGCACGCCGGTGCAGCACGTCCGGGCCCGGCTGGACCTGACCGGGGCGGCCGGCGGCGACTCCGGCGCCCCGCCGGCGGGTTCGTTCGAGGCCCGCCTCGTCGCCGCCGGGTTCGAGTCGCTTCCCGTCGACGTGTGGCTCGACCGCGAGGGCGTGGTGCGGCGGCTCACCGTCACCGTCGACGCAGCGGGGTCGTTGACCACGACGTTCGAGGTGTTCGACGTGGGCGCCGACGTCGACGTGGCCGCACCCGACCCGGCGGACGTGATCAGCCCCTGAGGTCCCAGGTCAGCCCGTGTGCGGGTGTCAGGACCGCTCGAACGACCAGCCGGCCTCGGCCATAACCAGCCGGTGGCGCGGGCCCGGCCGGGCGGGGTCAACCGTCGGGTAGCCGGCGTCGCCGTCCCACAGCACGATGCGCCGGTCGCCGTCCACCGTCGCGCGCGACCGGTACACCACAGGCTGGCGCGCAGCGGCCAGGGCGAGGGCGTCGGCCACCGACGCGGCCGCGGCCAGCGTGTGGAGCGTCACCCACGTGGGCGCGACGACGGCGATCTCGCCCCGGTCGCGGCAGGCGACCGCCTCGGCGGGGTCGATCCACCGGTGGGCCAGGGTCTCGTGCCCGTCCAGCACGACCGTGCCCGCCGGCGCCGGCGCGACGAAGTACCAGGCCGCGTAGCGACGGGTCTGGCCGGCGCCGCCGGTCCAATGGCTGAACGGCACCAGCGCGTCGGATGGGAACACCAGCCCGACCTCTTCCTCGGCCTCGCGCACGGCGGCCCGTCGGGCGCGCTCCACCTCGTCGTCCGGGTGGTCGGGATGGGTGTCGGTGCGCTCGACCCGTCCGCCGGGGAAGGCCCACATGCCGCCGTAGGCGATGGCGGCCGCCCGCTCGACCAGTAGGACCTCGAGCCCGGCAGGCCCGTCGCGCAGCGGCACGACCGTCGCCCCCGGGATGGGCGGCGGCAGGGCGTCGGGCATGACGACCGACGCTACTGCGGCGGCCGTCAGAGGCTCAGGTGCACTTCTCCATGAACTTCTCGACGTCGACGACCACCCGCGTGACCTTGCCGGCGGCGATCAGCCCACGCTCGTCGGAGGCGGAGACCGAGAACGTCAGGCGTCGGCCCTCGATCTTGTCGAGCCGGGCCTCGGCCGTGACCTGGCACCCGACGCCGGTGGGCGCCAGATGGTCGAGCTGGACCCGCATGCCCACGGTGGTGTGGCCGTCGGGCACCTGGCCGTAGACGGCCTGCAGCGAGGCCTCTTCGCACAGCGCGATCAGCCGCGGGGTGCCCAGCACGGGCACCTCGCCCGAGTGGAACGCGACGGCCGTGTCGTCGTCGCACACGTCGAGGACCACGTGCGCGGCCAAGCCAGGTTGGAGAGGCACCCGGGTACAGTACGCAGCCACGCCTCCGGCGGGCGAAACCCGTCCCCGTCTCCCAAGGGGAGGGGTCGCGACCGCTCACCGGGCTGGGAAACCACATACCGCTCTCCCGCAAGAACAGAGGTCGCTCGTGCTCGACGATGCCGCTATCCAGCGCACCCTCGCCGCTGCCCTCCGCACCGGTGGCGAGTTCGCCGAAGTGTTCGTGGAGGACAAGCGGTCGTCGTCGGCCATGCTCGACGACGGCCGGGTCGAGGAGCTGTCGTCCGGGCGCGACCGCGGCGCCGGCATCCGGGTCGTGGTGGGCGAGACCACCGGGTTCGCCCACACCGCCGACCTGTCCGACGACGGCCTGCGCACCGCGGCCGAGGCCGCGGCCGCCGCCGCCCGCTCCGGCGGCGGGGGCGTGCGCGAGGTGGCACTCACCCGTCAGGACGCGCCCCGCCCCAACGAGGTGGCCGTGCTGCCCGAGACGGTGTCCAAGGGCGCCAAGGTCGACCTGCTGCGCCGGGCCGACGGCGCGGCCCGGTCCGAGGGTGGGTCCATCCGCCAGGTGCGGGCCCGCTACGGCGACTCACGGCGCCAGATCCTGGTGGCCAACAGCGAGGGCCTGCTGGCCACCGACGACCAGGTGCGGACGCTGTTCGTGGTGTCGGCGGTCGCCTCGGGCGACACCGGCATGCAGACCGGCTACGAGTCGATCGGGCGCACCGTGGGCTTCGAGCTGTTCGACCGCTACGAGGTCGACGACATCGCCCGCACCGCCGCCCAGAGGGCCATCACCAAGCTGTCGGCCCGGCCTGCGCCGTCGGGCACGCTGCCGGTCGTGATCGGGCCCGGTGGCGGCGGCGTGCTGTTCCACGAGGCGTGCGGTCACGGCCTGGAAAAGGACCTGGTCGACAAGGGTGCCTCGGTGTTCAAGGGCAAGTTGGGCGAGCAGGTGGCGTCGCCGCTGGTCACGCTGGTCGACGACGGCACCATGGGCGAGGAGTGGGGCTGCTTCGCCATCGACGACGAGGGCACGCCCGCCCAGCGCAACGTCTTGATCGAGGACGGCGTCCTCACCGACTACATGTGGGACATGCTGCGCTCGCGCAAGGACGGACGGGCCCGCAGCGGCAACGGCCGCCGGCAGAGCTACCAGCACCTGCCGATGGTGCGCATGACCAACACATACCTGTTGGGCGGCCAGGGCGACCCGGCCGACATCGTGGCCTCCACCGACCACGGGGTCTACGTGTCGTCCCTGGGCGGCGGGCAGGTCAACACGGCCACCGGCGACTTCGTGTTCGGCATGACCGAGGCCTACCTCATCGAGGACGGCAAGATCACCGAGCCGCTGCGCGAGGGCAACCTCATCGGCAACGGCCCCAAGGCGCTGGTCGACATCGACGCGGTCGGCAACGACTTCTCCATGGGTCACCCGGGCACGTGCGGCAAGGACGGCCAAGGGGTCCCGGTGGGCGACGGCGTGCCGACCCTGCGGGTCAAGGCGCTCACCGTCGGCGGCACGGCGGCGTGACCGGCTCCACCGACCTGCTCGACGTGGCCGACCGGCTGGTCGGCATGGCGCAGGGCGACGAGCAGCTCGAGGCCTTTGTCGCACGGTCGAGCGACACCCAGGTACGGGTGTACGAGGGCGAGGTCGAGCAGCTGGCCGTGGCCGACTCCCTGGGCGTGGGCGTGCGCATCGTGCGGGACGGCCGTCAGGGCTTCGCCTATTGCGGCACGTTCGACGCTGCGGCGCTGACCGAGACCGTGACCGAGGCCCGCGACAACGCCGCGTTCGGCGAGCCCGACGAGGCGGTCGGCCTGGCTCGGCCCGACGGCGTCGAGCCGGTCGAGCTCGACCTGTGGCGCCCGGGACTGGCCGAGGTGTCCACGGCCGACAAGGTGGCCCTGGCCGTCGAGCTCGAGCGGGCCGTGCTGGCCGCCGACCGGCGCATCGCCGGGGTCGAGTCGTGCGACTACGCCGACTCCCTGGGCGAGGCCGCCATCGCCACGACGACCGGCATCCGCCGGGCGTCGCGCGAGACCGGCTGCGAGCTGGTGGCCTACTCGCTGGCCCAGGACGGCGACGACACGCAGACGGGCTTCGGGTTCTCGCTGGGCCGGTCGTTCGGCGAGCTCGATGTGGCGGTCGCCGCCCGCGACGCGGCCGATCGGGCGCTGCGCATGCTGGGCGCCACCAAGCCACCGTCGGGCCGCCTCACCGTCGTGCTCGACCCGTGGGTGACCGCCCAGCTGGTCGGCATCGTGGCCGACACCCTCGGCGCCGAGGAGGTCATCAAGGGCCGCTCGCTGTTCGCCGACCGGGTGGGCGAGCAGGTGGCGTCGCCGCTCCTCACGCTGGTGGAAGACCCCACCGATGCCCGCTCGTGGGGGGCGACGCCCGTCGACGACGAGGGCCTCGCCACCCGGCGGGTGCCGCTCGTCGACGCCGGGGTCCTGCAGGGCTTCGTCCACTCGACGTGGACCGCTCGCCGCATGGGCACCGCCTCGACCGGCTCGGCCGTGCGCGGCGGGTTCAAGACCACACCCACGGCCGGCTGTCGCGCCGTGTCGCTGGCGCCAGGCACCGGCGACGCCGCCGCGCTGCTCGCCGCGGTCGACGACGGGGTGCTCGTGCAGGAGGTGTCCGGCCTGCACTCCGGCGTCAACCCGGTGTCGGGCGATCTGTCCACGGGGGCGGAGGGCCTGCGCATCCGCGGCGGCGAGGTGGGGGAGCCGCTCCGCGAGTTCACCATCGCCTCCACGCTCCAGCGCCTGCTGCACGACGTGATGGCCGTGGGGTCGGACCTCACCTGGCTGCCCATGAGCGCCGCCGGCCTGACCCTCGTCGTCGGCGACGTCTCGGTGTCGGGCTCGTGAGCGAGCACGAAGTGCGAGCGAACCATGAGCACTGTGCGGTACTCGCCGCGAAGCGGCGATCGCTCATTGGCGTGCCGAAGGTGCGCCGATGAGCGACGCCGCCGGTCCCGGCGCCGGGCACGCCCGGGAGGACGAGCTGCTCGACCTGGCGGCCAAGGTCGCCGCCGAGGCCCAGGGCGACGAGCAGGTCGAGGCCTTCGTCGGCAGCTCGACGTCGACCAGCGTGCGCGTGCACGGCGGCGAGATCGAGTCGCTGACCCAGGCCACCACGGCCGGCATCGGCGTGCGCGTCGTGCACGGCGGCCGGCAGGGCTTCGCCTACGCGGGCTCGCTCGACAGCGTGGTCATCGCCGACGTGCTGGCCGAGGCCCGCGACAACGCCACCTACGCCCAGCCGGAGGAGTGGGTGGGCCTGGCCGAGCCCGACGGGGTCGAGCCGCCGGTCATCGACCTGTGGCGCGACGGCCTGGCCGACATGCCGACCGAGCGCAAGGTGGAGCTGGCCCTCGAGCTCGAGCGGGCCGTGCGGGCCCGCGACCCCCGCATCGTGGGCGTGCGGGTGGCCCAGTGGGGCGACGGCTCCGGCGTGGGCGCGGTCGCCACCTCCACCGGCATCTCCGTGGCCGGCCGCTCGACCTTCTGCCATCTGTCGGTCCAGGCGCTGGCCACCGACGGCGACGAGACCAAGACCGGCTACGGCGTGTCGGTCGGGCGCGAGCCCGCGGACGTCGACCTGGCCGAGGCGGCTGACGACGCCGCCGACCGGGCCACCCGCCTGCTGGGCGCCGTGCAGCCGGCGAGCGGCACCGTCACCCTGGTGCTCGAGCCGCAGATGGCGGCCACCCTGCTGGGCGTGGTCTCCGGCACGCTCAACGGCGAGTCGGTGCTCAAGGGCCGCTCGCCGTTCGCCGACCGGGTGGGCGAGCAGATCGCCTCCCCGCTGCTCACCCTGGTCGACGACCCGACAGACCCCGAGTCGCTGGGCGCTGACAGCCACGACGGCGAGGGCCTGGCCACCCGGCGCATCCCGCTCATCGAGGCCGGGGTGCTGCAGGGGTTCCTGCACAACACCATGACCGGTCGCCGGGCCGGGGTGCCCTCGACCGCCTCGGCCGTGCGGGGGTTCCGCTCGACCCCGGGGGTGGGCGCCCAGGCGCTGGCCGTCACGCCCGGCGCCGGCACGCTCGACGACCTGGTCGCCGGCGTCGATCACGGGGTGCTGGTGCAGTCGATGACGGGCCTGCACTCGGGGGTCAACCCGGTGTCCGGCGACTTCTCCGTGGGCGTCGAGGGCCTGATGCTGCGCGGCGGCGGTCGGGCCGAGCCCATCCGCGAGGCCACGGTGGCGTCGACCCTGCAGCGCCTGCTGCTCGACGTGTCCGCGGTCGGCGGCGAGCGCGAATGGACCCCCGGCGGCACCGGAGCCGTCGCTCTCGTCATCCCCGGAGTCACGCTCAGCGGCACCTGAGCCAGGCGCCGGTGACAGCGGTCACGGTGCCACATGTCGAGGCAACCCGGGCACGGGTAGCGTTCCGGGTTGCGGTGCGACCCGCCGGTCGGTGAGCATGCGTGACCCACCGGTGGCGACGGCCACCGCCACGACCGCTAGCGACGGGGACCGTGTCGATCCTTCACGCCATCATCCTGGGCATCACCCAGGGTCTCGCGGAGTACCTGCCCATCTCATCGTCGGGCCACCTCATCCTCGTGCCGTGGCTGTTCGGGTGGGACGACTTCGCCGGCAACCCCTCGCTCGAGAAGACGTTCGACGTAGCACTGCACCTGGGCACGCTCGTGGGTGCGGTCGCCTACTTCCGCAAGGACATCGTGCGGCTGACCAGGGCAGCCTTCCTCGCACCCCGGTCCAAGGACGGACGTCTCGGGTGGCTCATCGCCATATCGGCCGCGCCGGCGGCGGTGATCGGCGCCCTGTTCGCCGACTCGATCGAGGAGAACACCGACCAGATCTGGATGATCGCCGTCATGCTCATCGTCGGTGGCCTGCTGCTCGCCCTGGCCGACGGCACCCGCGGCAAGCGCACGATCGACGAGGTCGGCCTCAAGGATGCGCTGGCCATGGGCTTCGGGCAGGCGATCGCGTTGCAGCCCGGCGTCTCGCGGTCTGGTGTCACCATCACGGTCGGGCGGTTCGTCGGGCTGAGCCGTGACGGGGCAGCGCGGTTCGCCTTCCTGATGAGCCTGCCCATCACCACCGGGGCCCTCATCTTCAAGTGGTTCGACGCGCAGGGCGAGGGCGGCATCCCCGCCGACTTCCGGGCCCCCTTCTTCTGGGGCATCGTGGCCTCGGCCATCACCGGCTACGGCGCGGTGTGGGGCACGCTCAAGCTGATCCGCACCAGGTCGTTCGCCCCGTTCGTGGTCTACCGGCTGGCGCTGGGCACGTCGATCCTGCTCCTGCTGGCCACCACCTTCCGCTGACGCAGCCGGCCTCCGGACCGTCGCGCTCTCGCCCGTCGGGTCGGTGACGCGACCAGTCGGGCCTCGAACTCCGACCCCTCACGCCCCGGCCAGCGCCAGCACGACGGCACCGTTGCTCAAGGCCCACGCCACCCGGGGCGCGTCGTCCTCGGGGACCGCCACGGTGACGGCCTGGTCGGTGACGTCCACCACCGTGGCCTGCTCGACCAGGGGAAACGCGGGCTCCCGGTCGACGCCGTCGAGCCCGGCGGGCACCACGGTCAGCACGTCGACCAGGTCGCCGATGGTCACAGGCGGCGCGCCCGACGGCCCCAGGGGCACGGCGACGGCCCGAGCTCCCGGCGGCACCAGGGCCGCCGCGCCGGTCAGGCCGTGAGGGGCGAGGCGCGCCGCGACGACCGGTTCGCCGGCCAGGATCGGCTGGCGGACGACGGCGCCCGCGGGCGAGTCGCCGGGGGCGCCGCCGATCACGCCGTCTGGCAGCATCCCGTCGGGCATGTCTCGCACCTCGAGGGCGCCACCATCGACGACCTCGCCCGGGACCAGGTCTCGTGTGGCCACCACCACGGGTCGCGAGCGACCCCAGCGCTCGCGAGCGGCACCCGCCGCGCTGACCTGCGAGGCGACCGTGAGGGCCGTGGCGAGCGCAAGGCCGGCGACGCACAGCCGGCGTATGGCAGGGCGGGCCAGCGCGCGCCGGGCGCGCACGGTGAGGACGATCGAGCTGGGGGACACGGCTGCCTCCGGGGGATTGCGATCGGCGGGGGAAGCCGACGGGCACGGTAGCCCATCAGCGCCCGACCTCCGGGCGGCACGTTCGACGGCGAGGGTGGCCGGTGGCGCGGGCCGGGTCGCTAGTGGGGTGGCTCGCAGCGCAACGCCGCTAACCGCCGGCCAGCGAGCCACCCCACTAGCCCGCGAGCAACTCGTCGGGCAGCGCCTCGATCGCCCGGAACAGCACCGTGCGCACCACCTCGGCGTTGCGGGCCACCGTGGCGAACACCTCGTCCATCGTCACGGGCTCGATGCCGGGTACGCCCTCGAGGCCGACGTCGTAGTCGGTGATGAGCGCGATGGCCGCGTACGGCACACCGAGCTCGGCGGCCAGCACGGCTTCGGGCATCTGGGTCATGCCGATGACCTGCCACCCCTGGGCGCCGTACCAGCGCGACTCGGCCCGGGTCGAGAACCGGGGGCCCTGGATGACCACCACGGTGCCGCCGTCGTGCACGGTCACGCCCTTGGCCCGGCAGGCGTCGACGGCGATGGTCCGCAGGCGGGCGTCGTAGGGGTCGGCGAAGCCGACGTGATCGACTGGTGTGAAACCTGCCTGGCTGTCGGGCCCGTCGTGAAACGTCGAGTCGCGGCCCGACGTGCGATCGACGATCTGGTCCAGCACGACGAACTCGCCGGGGTGGAGGTCGGGCTGCAGCGATCCGCACGCGCACGGCCCGAAGATCGCCCGCACGCCCAGCTCTCGCATGGCCCAGGCGTTGGCCCGAAAGGGCACGCGGTGGGGCGGCAGCGTGTGGTCGTGGCCGTGGCGGGGCAGGAACGCCACGCGACGGCCGGCGACCTCGCCGACGGCGACCGGTGCGGACGGGGGGCCGAACGGCGTGTCGACGGTGATCTCCTCGGCATCGTCGAGGAGCGTGTACAGGCCGGATCCCCCGTAGACGCCGACGTCAGCCCGGCGCCCGCTGCCCCTGCCTGTGCTCACCCGGTCTTGGCCTCGGTCTTCGTCGACGACGAGCCCGACCCCGCGTCGCTCGACCCGGACGAGCCGGAGCTGTCGGACGAGGAGGTCGACGACGTCGACGTCGACGAGCCGCTGTCGGACGACGATGACCCGCCGTCTCCCGCCGAGCTGCCCGACGAGGACGAGGACGAGGACGTGGAAGAGGTGGAGGACGTGGACGAGCGGCTGTCGTTCTTGTAGAACCCGCTGCCCTTGAACGCGATGCCGACCGAGTTGAAGACCTTCTTGAGCGATCCCTTGCAGTTGGGGCACTCGGAGAGGGGGTCGTCGGAAAAGGCCTGGACGATCTCGAGGTGCTCGCCGCAGTCCTTGCAGCGGTATTCATAGGTGGGCATCTGGGCTCCGAATCGGCCTTCCCCGCAGGGGCTAGCAGTCGCGATGTGAGAGTGCCAAGGCTACCGGTTGGATGGCGGGGCGGCCCAGCCGCCGTCGTACCATCGCACGGTCGTGTTCGCCTCCTCCCTGTCGCCAGGAGTCGCGGCGCTCTGGGTGCTCGCCGCCTACCTCGTCGGCACCTTCCCGACGGCGCGTCTGGTGACCCGACGCCGCGGCGTCGACCCGACTCGCGCGGGGTCGGGCAACCCGGGTGCCACCAACGTGCTGCGCACCGCGGGTAGGCGGGCGGGTGCGGTGACACTCGTCGGCGACGTGGCCAAGGGTGCACTCGCCGCCGGCGTCGGCTGGGCGGTCGGTGGGCACGGCCTGGGCGTGGCCTGTGGTGTGGCGGCCGTGGTGGGCCACGTGCTGCCCGTCACCCGCAGGTTCCGAGGCGGCAAGGGCGTAGCCACCGGCGCCGGCATGGCCCTCGTGCTGTTCCCGGTGTCGCTGGCCATCGCCGCCGTCGGCTTCGCGATCGCCGCCGGCCTGAGCCGCACGGCCTCGCTCGGGTCGATCGTGGGCACCGCGCTCCTGCCGGTGGCCGCGGGGGCGCTGGGTGCGCCGGGCCGAGAGGTCGCGGCGCTGGCTGTCTGCGCGGCCCTGATCATCGCCCGCCACCGCGCCAACATCGTCCGCCTGGTGCACGGCGACGAGCGTCAGCTCGGCGCCCAGGGGTAGCGGGGCGAGCGTCAGCTCGGCGCCCAGGGGTAGCGGGGCGAGCGTCAGCTCGGCGCCCAGGGGTAGCGGGGCGAGCGTCAGCTCGGCGCCTCCAGGTGGCGGCGTGAGCACCGCTCGACACCGTGTCCTGCGGACTGACTACGGTTCCCGGGCGGAAGAGACAGGGATGGCGCTCCTTCGAGGGATTCGGCCAGACGCCGATTTCACCAGCGCTCGAGCACAACAGGGAGGCGACCGTCGATGGCGGACGCTGTTCGCAAGGCAGTCATTCCGGCGGCGGGGCTCGGCACCCGCTTCCTCCCGGCCACCAAGGCGCAGCCCAAGGAGATGCTGCCCGTCGTCGACAAGCCGGCCATCCAGTACGTCGTGGAAGAGGCCGTACGGGCCGGCATCGACGACATCCTCATCATCACCGGGCGGGGCAAGCGCAGCCTCGAGGACCACTTCGACCGGTCGATCGAGCTGGAGGTGGCGCTCGAGGCGTCGGGCAAGCACGAGCAGCTCAACGAGGTGCGCGGGCTCGCCGACCTGGCCGACATCCACTACGTGCGCCAGGGCGAGGCGCTGGGCCTGGGGCACGCGGTGTCGGTCACCCGCAAGCACGTGGGCGACGAGCCGTTCATCGTGATGCTGGGCGACGACATCATGGACGACCGATCGACCGTGCTGACGGACATGATCGGCGTGTACGGCCGCACGGGCGCCTCGGTGGTGGCGTTCAAGTCGTTCCCCCCCGAGGAGATCTCGTCCTACGGCTGCGCCGACCCCGAGCCGACCGACCAGCCCGAGCTGGTGCGCCTGCGGGGCATCGTCGAGAAGCCCCGGCCCGAGGACGCGCCGTCGGACCTGGCCGTCATGGGCCGCTACCTGTTCACCAGCGAGATCTTCGACGCCATCGACCGCACCAAGCCGGGCGTCGGCGGCGAGATCCAGCTCACGGACGCCATCGCCATCCTGCTCACCGAACAGCCGGTGTACGGCTTCGTGTTCGACGAGGGGCGCTTCGACATCGGCAAGAAGCTCGACTATCTGCGGGCCACCGTCGAGCTGGCGCTCGACCGCGACGACCTCGGCCCCGAGTTCGCCGAGTTCCTGACCGCCCTCGTGCGCCGCCGCGGGCTCACCTGAGGGCCGGGCGGTCAGGCCTCCCGGGCGTGGGGCAGCCGAGGCGGCACATCTCGGTGTATCGCCCGGTGTCGTCCCCGTAGGGTGAGCGGCGTGGTTCCCCTCGACGAGGCCATCGCGTACGTGCTCGCCGGCTGCCGGCCACTCGCCCCGAGCCCGGTCCCCGCACTGGCCGCCGCCGGGCTGGTGCTGGACGGCGACGTGGTGGCGGCCGAGGCCGTGCCGCCCTTCGCCAACACGGCCATGGACGGGTACGCGGTGCGGGCCGCCGACACGGTGGGCGCACCGGTGACGCTGCCGGTGGTCGCCGAGGTGGCAGCGGGGCACCCTGCGGATCGCGCGCTGGGTCCCGGTCAGGCGATGCGCATCTTCACAGGTGCGCCCATCCCCGACGGCGCCGACGCCGTCGTCATGGTCGAGCGGACCGAACGGCTCGACGGCGGGCGGACCGTGCGCATCGACGCCACGGTCGACCCGGGCAACCACCTACGCGCCGCTGGCGAGGATCTCAAGCCGGGGGAGCGGGTGTTCGGCACCGGCGACGAGGTGACGCCCGCCCGGCTCGGCGTGCTCGCGTCGCTGGGCGTCGACGAGGTCGTGGCCCATCCCCGCCCGCGGGTGGGTGTGCTGTCGACCGGGGACGAGCTGGTGTCGGGCCCGGCGCCGCTGCTGCCGGGGCAGATCCGCGACAGCAACCGGCCGACCCTGCTGGCGCTGGTAGCCCAGGCCGGGTGCGAGCCTGTCGACCTGGGTCACGCCCCCGACGACGAGGGGGCCATCACCGGCGCGATCGAGCGGGGCGCCGCGACGTGCGACGCCGTGCTGTCGAGCGGCGGGGTGTCGATGGGCGACATCGACCTGGTGAGGGTGGTGCTCGACCGCATCGGCGACATGCGGTGGATGCAGGTGGCCATCCGGCCGGCCAAGCCGCTGGCGTTCGGGCTGGTGCCCGGGCCCGACGGGTCGCGTGTCCCCGTGTTCGGCCTGCCGGGCAACCCGGTGTCGTCGATGGTGAGCTTCGCGCTGTTGGCCCGCCCCGGCCTGCGGCGGCTGGCCGGGCACGGCGACGAGCGTCTGCACCTGCCCCGCCTGCCGGCGGTGGCGGCCGAGCCGTTCCCCCGTCGACCCGACGGCAAGGTCCACTTCGTGCGGGTGGTCGCCGCGGTCGACCCTGCCGCTGGCGAGCTGCGGCTGCGGTCGTCGGGCGGCCAGGGCTCGCACCAGCTCGGCGCCATGGCCCGGGCCGACGGGCTGGCCGTGCTGCCCGACGGCGACGGCGTGGCCGAGGGCGACCCGGTCGCGGTGATGCTGTTGGGCGAGCCACCGACGTTGGCCGCGTCGATGGAGGGACGCCTGCCCCTAGGCTGAAACCCGATGACCGAACCCCTTGTCGACAGTTACGGCCGGGTCCACCGCGACCTGCGCATCTCGGTCACCGACCGGTGCAACTTTCGGTGCACCTACTGCATGCCGGCCGAGGGCATGAACTGGCTGCCCCGCTCCGAGGTCCTCACGTTCGAGGAGATCGAGCGCATCGCGCAGGTGTGCGTCGAGCGTTTCGGGGTCGACAGCATCCGCCTCACCGGCGGCGAGCCCACGGTGCGGGCGCACCTGCCGATCCTGGTGGGCAAGATCGCCGCGCTGCGCGTCGGCGGCACCGGCCAGCCGGTCGACGTCGCCCTCACCACCAACGGTGCCACGCTCCGCTCGGTGGCCGGCGACCTGGTGGGCGCAGGCCTGCGGCGGGTCAACGTCTCGCTCGACACACTGCGACACGACCGGTTCGTCGAGCTGACCCGGCGCGACGAGCTCGACCACGTGCTCGAGGGCATCGACGCCGCCGTCGAGGCGGGCCTCGCCCCGGTCAAGCTCAACGCGGTGGTCATGCGGGGCGTCAACGACGACGAGATCGTCGACCTGGCGACGTTCGGGCGCGAGCGGGGCGTCACGGTGCGGTTCATCGAGTGGATGCCGCTCGACGCCGACCAGCAGTGGCGGTCCGATGCGGTGGTCAGCCAGGCCGAGATCGTGGCCGCCATCGACGCCGTCTTCCCGGTCGACCCCGTGGCCCGCGGGCACCAGCCGGCCGAGCGGTTCGTGTACCGCGACGGTGGGGGCGAGGTCGGCGTCATCCCGTCGGTCACCCGGCCCTTCTGCGATTCGTGCGACCGCATCCGGCTCACCGCCGAGGGCCAGCTGCGCTCGTGCCTGTTCTCGGTCGACGAGGTCGACCTGCGGACACTCGTCCGCGAGGACGCGTCGGACGACGATCTGGCCGGGGCCGTGCAGCGCTGCGTGGCGGGCAAGTGGGCGGGCCACATGATCGGCCAGGTGCAGTTCGTGCGCCCCCGGCGGAGCATGAGCCAGATCGGCGGCTGACCACCCGGCCCCGGCTCGGCCTGTGGCCTGCCGGTGGGTCTAGTCTTGCGTTCATGCCTGACCGCGGACTCACGCACCTCGACCCCCTTGGCCGGGCGCGCATGGTGGATGTGACGCCCAAGGAGCCGACCCACCGCAGGGCGGTGGCGCGGGGCCGGGTGCACATGATGTCCGAGACCACGTCGCTGGTCGCCCGGGGGGCCATCAACAAGGGCGACGTACTGGCCGTGGCCCGGGTGGCCGGCATTCAGGCGGCCAAGCGCACGCCCGAGCTGATCCCGCTGTGCCACCCGCTGCTGGTGGGGTCGGTGCTGGTCAACTTCCGCATCGAGGACGACTTCATCGAGGTCGAGGCCCATGTCGAGACCGTCGACCGAACGGGCGTCGAGATGGAGGCCATGACCGCCTGCTCGGTCGCCTGCCTCACCATCTACGACATGTGCAAGTCGTCGGACCGGGGCATGGTCATCGGCGAGATCGCCCTGTGGGAGAAGACCGGGGGTCGCAGCGGCACCTACCGCCGCCGCGACGGCCTCGACAGCGATCTGGGCCTCTAGGCCAGGGCTCGGGCAGGGGCCGGCAGCGGGGGCTGCCGCGAGCGAAACCCCTGGTGGCACGGCATCCACCCACGCTTTTGCGATCTCCTTTATGGTCGCTTCAAGCAATGGTCGGAGAGTGATGCCGTGGTCGTGTTCCTGCTTCTAGGGGTGATATGGGCAGCGGTCCTGGTGCCCCCGTGGCTGCAGAGCCGGCGAGAGGCACGACCCATCGCGTCGATCATGTCGTTCCGTAGCCAGCTCTGGTCGCTCGAGCGGGCTACCCCCCACTACGGCGCCGACACGTACGCCACCTACGGCGACGACGGTGACGTGGACGACCCGGCCGACGAGCACCAGGCTGAGAGAAGGGGCGAGGTCGCACAGGTGCACGCGTTCGACGCCCAGCGGCGTTCGGCGACCGTCCCCGCCATCGCTCCCGGCGTCATCGGCGCGGTGGTGCGCGGTCCGTCCGACGGCATGGCGGCCGGTGTGACCAGCGCTCCCGCCGCCGCGGTGATGCACCGCCGGGCCCTGACCTACCGCCGGCGCCGCCAGGTCCTCGCCGCCCTGGTGCTGATCACCGCAGCCGGCGCGGCCCCGTCCGTGCTGCTGGGCGGCCCCTGGATCGTGGCCGAGGCGGTGGCCTCCACGCTGCTGGTCGCCTACCTGGGCCTGCTGGTCCGTCGTGGGCGCCACGAGGCGGAGCGGGTGCAGAAGGTGCGCTACCTGACGCCGATCCGGGCCCCGCGGCCGTCCGTCGTCATCATCGGCAGCGGCGCCGCCCGGTAGCCGCGTCGCGTCCCCTCGGCGGAGGCCGCCACGCGGTGCGACGCCCTGCGGGCCGGGCTGCCCTCGGTCGTGTGGCGCTCGTGGTGTCCGCTACGATGAGCCGTCCCGTATCGGGGGTGTAGCTCAGCTGGCTAGAGCGCTTCGGTCGCATCGAAGAGGCCGTGGGTTCGAATCCCATCACCTCCACTCGTGTGATGTCCCGAGACATCCCGGACAGCCCGAACCCTCATTGGGGTTCGGGCTGTGGTGGTTTTGGTGGGGGTCCGGGTGGTTTGCCGGTGGGCTGGTAGTCGCGGGTGGGGTCGAGGGTGAGGTGGCGGAGGATCTCGCCGGTGGCGGCGTGGACGATGCGGATGTCCAGGTCAGCGATGAGCATCGCGACGGGGGTTCGGGCGTGGGTTCGTCCGACACCGATGTGGTGCAGTCGACCGTGGTGGCGGAGGGTGACCGAGCCGCTGTCGTCTACTCGGTCGTGGCGGACGCGGTGGTGGGGGTCATCGACGTGGGGGCTTGGGCTGGCCTTGGGGCGGGCGCGGTAGATGATGGCGGGCGGGGCGTGATGAGGCAGTGATCGGTGCGGGCGTTGCTGGTTGTAGATGTCGACGAAGACGACGAGCAGGGCTTGGAGTTCGGCGATGGTGGCGGGTTGGGGTTGAGCGCGCAGCCAGGCCTTGAGGGTCTGTTGGAAGCGTTCGACCTTGCCGCAGGTGGTGGGGTGGTTGGGCCGGGAGTTCTTCTGGGTGACGCCCAGGCGGACCAGGGTGGCTTCGAAGGCGTTGCGGCCACCGTGGCCACCGGCCAGGCGGGTGGTGAAGACCATGCCGTTGTCGGTCAGCGTCGACGCGGGTGGGCCGTGGCGCTCGACGGCGGCCAGGAAGGTGTCGACCACGATTGGGCCGGTGACCCGGACATGGGCGGTGACCGACAGGGCGTAGCGGGCGTGGTCGTCGAGCCAGGACAGGATCTCGCTGTCCTCGCCGGTGGACAGGGGGTAGTGGGTGAAGTCGGCCTGCCAGGTCTCATTGGGCTGGTCGGCTTGGAAGCGAACATAAGAGGAGCGAGGGCGCTTTTGGGGTTGGGGCGTGACCAGACCGGCGCGGCGCAGGTAGCGGTGGATCGTGGTCGTTCCTACCCGCAGGCCGTGGCGGTGCTCGAGGATCCAAGCGATCGTGCCCGGGCCGCCATCGAGGCCCTGGCCGATCAAGTCACGGCGACACCCGATGATCAGCTCGACGGTCGCGTCGGGCAGCGCTCGTGGCGAAGTCTTGGGTCGTCGAGAGCGAGGCTCAAACGCCGCGTCACCCTCGGCGTGGTAGCGCGCCACGAGCTCGTACACCCACGAGCGGGCCACTCGGTAGTCCTTCGCGACCGCCCCAACCGGGCGGCCTTCCACCACGACAGCAGTGATCACCAAACGGGCCGTTGACACCCCCCAACGTCAAGCCCACACCCACCATGCACGGGTGGATGCTGTCCGGCATGACTCGGGACACCCGTCCGGGATGTCCTGGAACCAGACACTGTCCAGTTAGGTCCACTGCTATCGGGTACGTAGATCCGTACCACAGGGGGCGATCCACGTACCCGATCGGTGATTCAGGGATACGGGATCCCGTACCTATTGGTGACGAGGTACGGACCTGGACCTACCTGAGTGGCCGGTTCTCAGGCGTTTCGACTGATTCAGCTCGCGCGGGAGTGCCGGTCGGTGGTGTCTGTTCGGGGTTGCCGGTGGTGGCGGCCCAGCTGGCGAGGAGGTTGAGGGCGTCGTGTGTGGGGGAGCCGGGTTCGGCGGTGTAGGTGAGGAGGCTTTGGCTGGGGTCGGCGCCGAGGGGAAAGGTGTCGAATGCCAGGTCGAGGTTGCCGACGACGGGGTGGTGGAGGAGCTTGGCGCCGGTGGTGTGGATCTGGACGTCGTGGGCTGCCCATCGCACGCGGAAGTCCTCGCTGCGGGTGGATAGCTGTCCGATCAGGTCCGATAGCTGCCGGTTGTAGGGGTCACGCCCGGCTTCGGCTCGGAGCATGGCGACTACGTCGTTGGCGACTTTGTCCCGCTCTCGGAAGAACTCGGTCGCGTGTGGGTCGAGGAAGATGAACCGGGCGGTGTTGGCCGGCCGGGTCGGGTTGGCGTAGATGGGTGCGTAGAGGGCGTGCCCCAGAGCGTTGGCGGCGAGGATGTCGAGTCGCCCGTTGAGCACGAACGCCGGGGTGCCGATCATCGAGTCCAGTACGCGTTGCACTGTTGACCGGACTTGCTGTCGGGTCGGTTGGCGACGTGGTGGGATAGGACTTGCGGTGCGGAGCAGGTCGACGAGGTGGGCCCGTTCGGCGTCGTCGAGTTGCAGGGCGTGGGTGATGCCGTCGATGACGCTTTCGGAGACTCCGGTGGCGGTGCCGCGCTCGAGGCGGGTGTAGTACTCGATCGAGATGTTGGCGAGGAGGGCGGCTTCCTCGCGCCGTAGGCCTTTGACGTGCCGGCGGCCACCGCCGTAGATGGGAAGTCCGGCCTGCTGGGGGGTGATCCTGGCTCGCCGTGTGGTGAGGAACTCCCGGATCTGGCCGCGGACGTCGTCACGGATGTCGTGGTCGTCGCGGGCGCCTGTCATGGCTTCCACCCTACGGGCGGTTCGGTGCTGCTGGGGGTCCCTGTGAGTGCCCCTTTCGCTGGGTCTCCCACGGGGGTCCGGATGCTGGTTTGGTGCTCGCATGACTGACAAGAAGGTTTGGCTCATCACCGGTGCTGCCCGCGGTATGGGCGTCGACATCGCCAAGGCCGCGCTCGCCGCCGGCCACGCCGTGGTCGCTACCGCCCGCAACACCGACAGCGTCACCGCCGCCCTGGGGCAGGAGGAGAACCTGTTGGCCGTCGCGCTCGACGTGACCGACCCCGCCGCCGCCGAAGCCGCCGTCAAGGCGGCCCTCGACCGGTTTGGTCGCATCGACGTCGTGGTCAACAACGCCGGCAACTTCTACGCCGGGTTCTTCGAGGAGCTCAGCGCCGACGCGGTGCGGGCCCAGATCGAGACGACCCTGTTCGGCCCGATGAACGTGACACGGGCGGTGCTCCCGGTCATGCGCGCTCAGCGCTCGGGGCTCGTCGTCGCGATCTCGTCAACTGCCGGGATCGTGGGCCAGGCGTTCTGCACCGCTTATGCCGCCTCGAAGTTCGGGGTGGAGGGGTGGATCGAGTCCCTGGCTCCGGAGGTCGAGCCGTTCGGCATCGACACGATGCTCGTCGAGCCCGGGTTCTTCCGGACCGAGTTGCTCACGCCGGAGTCCACGACCTACGCCGAAGCTTCGATCGGCGACTACGCCGAGCGCACCGCCCAGACCGTCGCCGCTTGGAACGGGATGAACGGCCAGCAGGCGGGCGACCCCGCCAAGCTCGCCGCTGCCCTACTGACGGTGACCCAGCAGGAGAACCCGCCCCGGCGCTGGGTCGCGGGAGCTGACGCGGTCGCGACCGTCGAGCAGAAGGCCCGGACCTTGCTCGTCGAGGTGGACGCCTACCGCGAGCTCTCCAGCCACCTCGCTCACGACGACGCCTGAACGGCGCGCCCTAGCTGGTCACCCGCCCCCCAGAAGATTCCGCCCCCCGATCGAAGCCACCTCAAGGAGACCCCCGATGACCGCAGAGACGAACAGACGCATCATGGAGCGCTTCACCACCGAGTTCCTGACCACCGGCGACGCCGCGCTGGCGAAGGAGTTCGTCAGCCCGGACATCGTCCTGCACTTCGCCGGGCAGGAGCAGCGAGGCCGCGACACGTATCTCGCCGTCGTCGCCGCCAACGCCGACACGTTCGAGGATCTCCTGTGGACAGTGGAGGAGATGGTCGCCGACGGCGATGCCGTGGCGGTGCGCTACACGATGACGGGGATCCACCGGGGCGAGTTCGCCGGGGTCCCACCCACCGGCAAGGCCGTCGTCGCGCAGAGCATGGCGTTCTATCGCCTGGCCGACGGCCAGATCGTCGAGGAGCGCGCCCAGCTCGACATGCTCGCAATCCTCCAGCAGCTCGGTGCCGCACCGGCCGCGTAGCAGCGCGCTGCCCCTCCCTTCCGCCCCCATCGATGGCCGACGCCGCTCAGGGTGCCGGCCGCGAACAGAAAGCATGAGGAACGTCATGACCACAGCAACATCCGAAGCGACGACACAGACCACGGCGCCGAGCGCCGATGACGTCATCAACGGTCTCGCCGACATGATGGCGCACTCGGCCCGCACGCCGATCCTGCGATGGCCCGACGAGTACGGCCTCGCCTATGAGGACGTGTTCTTCCCGGCGCAGGACGGTGTCACGCTCGAGGGCTGGTTCATTCCCGCCGACTCGGACCGCCTGGTGATCTGCAACCACCCGATGCCCTGCAACCGCTACGGGTATCCCGGGCACCTGGAGCCGTGGACCGACTTCGGCGGGTTCGAGGTCAACTTCCTGCCCGAGTACAAGATCCTCCACGATGCCGGCTACAACATCCTGACCTACGACCTGCGCAACCACGGTCGCAGCGGAATGGGCAGCGGCGGCGTCGTCGGTCACGGTGTGCTCGAGTACCGAGACGTGATCGGCTCCTTGCGCTACGCCAAGTCCCGTGCCGATACCAAGGACATGAAGGCCGCGCTGTACAGCCGGTGCATGGGGGCCAACGCGACGGTCGTGGCGATGAACAAGCATCCAGAAGCGTTCAGCCACATCCTGGCGATGATCTCACTGCAGCCCGCAGCGCCCCGGGGTTTCGTCGAAGCCGCGCTGGCAGGAGCCGGCATCGCCGATGGTCGGGCGTCGTTCGACCAGGCGCTCCACCGGCGCAGCGGGTATCGGCTCGACGACTTCAGGCCGATCGAGGACACAAAGGCGGTCACCGTCCCCACACTGGTCGCCCAGGTCCACGACGACTTCACGATGCCTCCGTCCTACGTGCAGGCGATCTACGACAGCATCTCCGCCGAGGACAAGAAGCTCTTCTGGATCGAAGGAACCGATCTTCGCTTCCAGGGCTACAACTACTTCGGCGAACACCCCGAACTGGTCCTGGACTGGTTCGACACCCACATGTGATCTGCCTCCAGCGGACCGGGCGGTGGTCGCCTCCCATGCCCGGCACGCGCCGCGTCGCCCGCGTCGAAAAGAGCACCGCCGCGGGCGGCATCGAGCTCACCGAATCGCCGCCGCAGCGGCCGAGTTCGCTTGAGCCCCGCGGGCGGACGGCACGACGAGGCCAACACGGACTCCATCGACCGGTGACCACACCGGCTGCAGAACTGCAAGGAGAACATCATGGAGTACACCCGACTGGGTTCCTCCGGCCTGAAGGTCAGCCGTGTCGCCCTGGGCACGATGGGCTTCGGGGACGGGAAGGTGCCCTTCTGGAGTTGGGCGCTGCCCTGGGACGACGCGAAGGGGTTCTTCGCGCAGGCGCTCGACCAGGGGATCAACCTCTGGGACACCGCGAACGTCTACGGCGCCGGCTCCTCCGAGGAGATCGTCGGCCGCGCTCTCGCCGAGACGCGTCGTGATGACGTCGTGCTCGCCACGAAGGTGCACCAGAAGGTCGGCGACGGCCCGGGCGGCGAGGGCCTGTCGCGCAAGGCGATCATGGAGCAGGTCGACCTGTCGCTCACGCGCCTCGGCACCGACTACATCGACCTCTACCAGATCCACCGCTTCGACCCCTACACCCCGGTCGAGGAGACGATGGAGGCGCTCCACGACGTCGTCAAGGCCGGCAAAGCCCGCTACCTCGGCGCGTCGAGCATGTTCGCATGGCAGTTCGCGAAGATGCAGTACGTCGCCGAGCTCCACGGGTGGACGAAGTTCGTCTCCATGCAGGACCAGTACAACCTGGTCCAGCGCGGCGAGGAACAGGAGATGTTCCCGCTGCTAGCGGACCAGGGCGTCGGCAGCCTGCCGTGGAGTCCCCTCGCCGCAGGCGTCGTCGCCCGCCCGTGGGGGCAGAGCAACACCACTCGCGGCAAAGACAACCCCCAGGCCGACTTCGACGGCAACCCGCTGTGGAACGACAGCGACAAGCCGACCATCGACGCCGTCGAGCGCATCGCGAAGGACCGCGGCGCGGCCATGGCCACCATCGCCCTCGCCTGGGTGCTGAAGAACCCCGTCGTCGACGCCCCGATCGTGGGCGCGACGAAGCCGCACCACCTGCCCGACGCCGTCGCCGCGCTCGACATCACCCTCAACCAAGAAGAGATCACCGCGCTCGAAGAGCACTACACGTATCGCGAGCCGACCTACTTCTGACCCACCTCCGACTCGGGCGCGGCGCATCCCCCGCCCTCCGCCCCACCCTCAACGCAGAAAGTGACACTCATGGCTGCATGGTCCGCTGACCCACTCAAGGCGATCGCCGAGAACGCCGACCTGTTCGTCTCGCCGTTCCGGCACGACGGCAACACCTACAGAACCCCCACCCAAACCTGGGCGCTCGTCGTCGACGGCAACGTCTACGTCCGCGCCGCCAACGGGCCGAAGTCTCGCTGGTATCAGGCAGCCGTCGCACAGGGCGCCGGCCGCGTGCGCGTCGCCGGGCAGTACTACGACGTGAAGTTCGAGGCGGCCGGCGACGAGAACGAAGCCGCGATCGACGCCGCCTACGAAGCGAAGTACCCCGGCAGCTCGGCCGTCCCGACCATGCAGGGCGAGGGCCCGAAATCCGCATCCGTCCGGATCTCGCCCCGCTGATCAAGGCTCGTCCGCCTCTCGGCCCCCAGACACGATTCGTCGGGCTCATAGCCCGAAGAAGGACCTCGCCTTCGCACAGCGGCCTGGATCGCCTGACCCACACCCTCCGCAACGGACAGGCCCGCCGCCCGACCCGACCTCTACATCGACGCACCAGTCAGCGGCGAAGCTGTCCTCTTGAGCGGTCCGACCACCCGGCGCGACCGATCATCCATCGAGAGGCCGTGTGTGGTGCCGACCTGGTACGCGATCGCGTACGGCAGGTCAGCGTGGCCTACGCGATTCGCCGCTTCGGCGCAGGCCCTCCACGCCGTGGACGGATAGCTACGCCAGCCCGCCGAAGGGCCTTGAGCACATTGTCGGCGCTCACATCGAACCTCTCGGCCAACCGTCCCGACGACCAGCCCGCCTGATACAGCCGGGAGGCTTCGATCGTTTGCTCCTGATCAAGACCACCGCGACGAACAGCGACTCCGGCCTGACGGAGGTCAGTCGACACCGTGCGCCGGTCGATGCCGAACTCGGCGGAGAGCTCCCTCATCGTCTTGCCCGACTGGTACTCGGCGATCAAGGCGTCGAGCTGTGCGGGTTTGAGAGGCCGAGCAGTCCTCGACTTGGGCCGAGGAATCCGGTCGGCCAGTTGGGCCTTCCCAAGTGCGAGGCCCTCGGGGGTGCCGATGTCCTGGTCAATGAGCCGGCATAGGGCAGGTTGAGGGTTCGAAAGCTGTCCACTTAGGTCCACCGATCGGACAGCCTTGCCCAGAGGGCCGCACCCGCCTCTAGCAGGCGAGATAGCCAAGCGATCGGACAGGCCCTCGCTGGCGGATGGGCCAACGGATCGCATCGAGGCTCCCCCTGGTGCGGGTGAGGCCGGGCCCGATGGGGCTGCTTCGCCGGGCCCACCGAGATTGCCGCCGCGGTTGCGTTCCTCGCCAGCGACGACGTGTCGTTCGTCACGGCGTTGACGTTCCGGTCGACGGCGGCGGCATCTTCGCCGCCCAATACCACAGCCGTAGATCGCGTCGGTGACCTGCGGTGACGCTGGACGCAGGGCAGCCATCCAGTTTGGACGCGGCCTGTTTCTATCGTGAGCGGGGAGTGCCGGTGCGGCGTCTCGGCCTGGTGGCGTAAGCAGGGCATCGGGCGTCGCAAGGGCGCTGACCGCGGGACGGGGTGGTGACCGATGCACCGGGCGAGGCGGTCGACGAGTACGAAGCTGGGTGCCGTCGCAGCGATGAGTCTGCCGGCGCCCACAGGTCTACCTCCCGACCGAGACAACCAACTCATCGGGAGTAAGGCATGGGCCTCATCCACATCGAGCTGTTCGCAACCCTCGACCTCGTCGGGCAGGCGCCCGGCGGCCCCGACGAGGACCCGGTGGGGTTCCCGTTCGGCGGCTGGCAGGCGCCCCTGCTGGACGAGGTCGCCGGGGCGCAGGTCGGTGCCGCGTACGAGGGCACCGACGCCCTCCTGCTCGGCCGGCGGACGTATGACATCTTCGCCGCCTACTGGCCGCACCAGGAGGGCGGCGAGGACAACGAGATCGCCACGCTCTTCAACAGCGTCCCGAAGTACGTGGCCTCCCGCGGCAGGCCCGACCTCTCGTGGGCCGGGTCCACGCAGCTCGGCCCGGATCTGGCCGGCGCGGTGCGCGAGATCCGTGACCAGCACGAGCACGTGAAGGTCGTCGGGAGCCTGAACCTGGTGCAGACCCTCCTGCGCGAGAAGCTCTTCGACCGTCTCGACCTCTGGGTGCACCCGGTCGTGCTCGGCGTCGGGAAGAAGGTGTTCGACGGTGGCGCGGTGCCCACGAACGTCACACTCCTCGAACCGCCCGTAGCCGGTCCGAAGGGCACCGTGTACCTGCGCTACGGGCTCGCCGATGGCACGCCCGGGACGGGGGACATGAGCGCACCCGATCGCGGTGCCGGGCGCGACGACTGAAGCCGCCCCGCGCCAGGTGGGTCCGTGTCGTCGGCGGTGAATCGGCCAGGTCGGCATTCCGTCACGGCGTCGGCAGTTCGAGGTGCCGACGCCGTGACGAAGTGCTTCGCCAGAGGGTCGCCGTCGTGTCCCGCTGGCGACGACGCCACCAGCACCGAGCCCGCACCGCCCACTACCGCAGACGCGAATCCGCAGACCACAGCCCCCGTCTACGGCTGTAGTACCAGGGCGACGGGGCCTGCCAGACCATTGCGTGAGGGGAGGATCTGTTCGGCGACCGCAGTGCATCAAGGCACTGCTGGCCGACCTGTCGACCCGCAGCGTCGGGCCTCGCCAACGTGAGCAGGAAGCTGCTCGTGCCGTGTTCTGGCACGCGATTCGGTGCGCACGCGGCGGGCTGCGATCGAATCGGTACGGGGCCGGGGCGTTGCGGCTCCACTGGGTGACCGTCCAGACTTCGACGGCGGATCTTCACTAGGACGGATGCATGACGGAGGAACAGGAAGGTAAGGCCGCGATCCGGACCCCGGACCAGCGGCTGCGCGTCTTCGTGAGCTCCACGCTTGGCGAACTCGCCGACGAGCGTGCCGCTGTGGCCCGTGCCATCTCGGCACTTCGGCTCACGCCGGTGCTGTTCGAGCTCGGGGCTCGACCGCACCCACCTCGCGAGCTGTACCGGGCCTACTTGACGCAGTCCGACATCTTCATCGGCGTGTACTGGCAGCGGTACGGCTGGATCGGGCCGGACATGGACATCTCGGGTCTGGAGGACGAGTTCCGACTCTCGCACTCGATCCCCCGGCTGCTGTACGTCAAGACACCGGCGCCCGACCGAGAACCTCGGCTGGACGCGATGATCGGCGAACTCCAGACGGAGGGGACCGACTCCTACCGGTCGTTCAGTACCCCACGGGAGCTCGGGCGACTGGTCCGAGACGACCTCGCCCAGCTCCTGAGCGAACGGTTCACGGCCGCAGACAGCCGCGCCGACCGTTCGGCGTCGCCCGCGTCGGACACCGACCAGCGGGGACCGCGCTCCCTGCCGGTGACGTCGACGTCGTTGATCGGGCGCGAGCACGACATCGTCGAGGTCGCGAAGCTGCTCGAGACGCCCGACGTACGGTTGGTCACCCTCACCGGCCCCGGCGGCATCGGCAAGACGCGGCTGGCGATCGCGGTGGGTGAGCACCTGGACGATCGCTATCCGCGGGGACGGTGTTCGTGCCTCTTGCTTCGATCGCGCAGCCCGAGCTGGTGTTGCCTCGCATCGCCGCCGCGGTGGGCGCGACCGTCGAGGGCGCGCGCCAGCCCCTGGACGTCCTGGTCGAGCACTTCGCGGACACGCGCACGTTGCTCGTCCTGGACAACCTCGAACAGGTCGTTGGTGTGGCGCCCGAGCTCGACCAGCTCCTGAGCCGCTGCCCCGGCCTCGAGCTCCTCGCGACGAGCCGCACGGTGCTTCGGCTCCGAGCCGAGCGGGAGTACCCGGTCGGCCCGCTGACGGTGCCCGCGTTCTCGGAGCGGCCGCCGATGGAACAGCTGGCCTCGCTGCCGGCCGTGCAGCTGTTCGTCGATCGAGCCCAGGCCGTCCGCTATGACTTCGCCTTGACCGAGGACAACGCGCTGGATGTTGTGGAGATCTGCCGGCGCCTCGATGGTCTGCCGCTCGCCGTCGAACTGGCGGCGGCCCGCACCCGATTGATGGAACCAGGTGCATTGCTCGCACGGCTCGGAAGTCGCCTCGACGCGCTGGGAACCGGCCCGGTCGATCTTCCCGAGCGTCAACGCACACTCCGCGCGACCGTCGAATGGAGCATCGGACTGCTCGATGACGCGGAGCAGCACATGCTGGCCACCCTGTCGATCTTCGTCGACGGATGGACGGTCGACGCGGCCATGTACGTTTCCGATCTCCCCGAAGATCGGGCGCTCGATCTGCTCGATGCTCTTGCCGGGCACAGCCTCGTGAACGTCGACGCGACCGATGCCGGGCCGAGGTTCCGGATGCTCGAATCCGTACGAGAGTTGGCCGCCGAGCGTCTTGCCGCCAGCGATGACCTTTCCGACGTCGAGCGGCGGCACGCGGAGTACTTCCGTGCCCTCGTGGAGAACGCCGACTGGCCCACTGAACGACAAGCCGAGTGGGCCGAGCGATTGGAAACCGACGAAGAGAACCTACGAGTCGCCATCCGTTGGTTCTTCAGCCATGACATCGCGCCGCTGCCCCACATGTTCCGCATCCTCTGGCTGTTCTGGCAGATGCGCGGTCGCATGCCGGAAGCCCGCGCCTGGATCGACGAGTTGCGGCTCAGAGCCGACGCATTGGACGACCGCGCCCAAGCCGAGTTGTTGTTCACATCGGCCGTAACTGCAGCCGAGGTCGGTGACGACGACAGCGCGCTGGCCGCAGTCGAGGCGATCGAAGGACTCGAGGGGCGCATCGAGGATCCTTATCTCGAGAGCGCCGCGCAGCTGGCCGTCTCGTGGACCCTGCCGATCGGCGATGACCTCGATGGCGCGCTGCAAGCTGCGTCGACAGCACTCGATGGCTTCCGCCAGCAGAACGAGCCGTTCATGGCGTTTGCGGCTCTGACGGTTGGGATGCTGGAGACGACGCTCGGCCGCGATGACGCCGCGCGTGCATCCCTCACCGAGGTCAACGAGCTCGGGGGCCAGTTCGGCAACAACTGGCTCGAGTCCGGCGCACGAACTCAGCTCGCCTCGCTTGCTGTGAGGGCTGGTCACCTCGACGAGGCTCGAGCGCTGCTGGTGGAGTCGGTGGACGCGAGCGGGGCCACCCAGCTCATCACCCCCGTGTGCTTCTCTCTCGTCGCCTATGCCCAGCTCGCGCTGGCGGAAGGAGATGCACAGCGGGCGGCGATGGCACTGGGTGCCGCCGATGGGGTGCGGCAGCGTGCAGGACTGCGGGCATGGCCGTTGACGCGGCGAGGCGAGGCCGAGCTGGTCACCCGTGTGACACAGGAGATCGATCCCCAGGACTTCAAGGACGCCTTCGCGGCTGGGTCCGAGCTCAGTCAGCGTGAAGCGGTCGCCCTCGTACGTGGTGACAGTTCACGCGACGGCGGCCGCGACGGAGGCGAAAGGTGACCGGGTAGCGGGTCCTGGAGTTCCTAGGTAACGGCCATCGGCTCTTGCCGACGTGGCCGCGGTAGATGGCCACGGCTCTCGGTCAGCCCGCATACCGTGGGCGGCCCCGCTTGCCTCGTCGAGCGCGCAGCGGCATGTCGTGGATGACGAGCTCTGTGCCCTCCGCGGTCAGCAGCACGACGAGCTCGATCAGGTTGCCGGAGCGGTCAGGGCCGAGACGCCATCGGTCCGGCTCCTCACCGACGTCCTCGGCAGCCATGGCGTGGTCGACCGCGTGGAGGATGTGGTCGTCTGCGACGCCGTGGCGCCGGGTGGAGGGGCCGCATGTGCGAGCTGCTCGGCCTCGAGGTCGTGACCTGTGATCACGTTCCGCCATGCCGGAGACCCAGGCGCTCGGCCACCGCGTCGGCGAGGGCTTGGAGCCCCGACATCGGGCGGACGAGGACGGTGAGGTCGGCGACCGACCCGGACTCGGCATCGCGCAACAGATCGACGCCCTCGACCCGGCGGTCGCCCACCCGAGCAGTGAACACCAGAGCCGTCGTCGGACCCGAGGTCAGCTCGTCTGTGTAGGTGAAGTCCTCGAACACGTCGAAGACGATCCGCAGGACGGCGGTCACCGCGTCGCGGCCCTCGAAGGGCGAGAAGGTGACCGGGCTGTGCAGCACGACGTCGGGCGACAGCGCCGCGACCATCGCGTCGAAGTCCTTCGCCTCGACCGCGGTGCGGAACGGGTGCGTCATGATCGGGCTTCCCCGGGTTCGGTGGCGGTGGTCTCGGCCAGCGCCTTCAGGTTGAGCAGCTGGCGCCGCATCATCACGAGGTCGCCGGCCGGGAGCAGGGGACGCAGCACGGCGCCGACGAGGCCACGAGCGGGGACGGTGACCAGCTTGACGACGAGGCGTGTGGCGCCGGGCCCATCGGGCAGGACCACGTAGCTGATGGCCAACTCGCCGAACACGCGGTGCCGGCGCAGGCGGAGGGTGAGGTGCTCGTCGAGGGCGAACGACGCCAGCTCGAAGATCAGCACCTGTTCGCCCACCACGAGCCGGTCGACGCCGGGCACGAGGCGCTGCGGGCTCCGCCGCCCGCGGTTGTCGAGAAGGTCGTAGCTGTACGGCGCCACCTTCAGCTGGCACAGCCACCGGAACACCACCGGCGGCGTGGCGTCGACGGTCACGGCCCGGAACAGCGCCTGCTCGTGCTCGGCGAGGACGTCGTCGCACGGGTAGCGACGCAGGCGCTCCTCAGGGGTGCTTCCCCAGTGGCCGATCGCAGCGCACACGTCCATCGCGCCAGACTACTCAAATATTGATATAGTGCAACTCTGATGTCACTGCGGCACGCTCTTCTCACCGCGCTGCTCGACGGCGAGGCGTCGGGGTACGAGCTGACCAAGCACTTCGACCTCTCGGTCGCCAACTTCTGGCACGCCCTGCCGGCCCAGCTCTATCCCGAGCTCAACCGACTGGAGGCCGACGGCCTGGTCGATGTCACCGAGGTGCCCCAGGAGCGGCGCCCGACCAAGCGGCTCGTCGCCATCAACGATGCCGGTCGCGCAGAGCTGCGGCGCTGGGTGACCGAGCCGTCGCGGCCCTTCTCGCTGAAGGACGAGCTCATGGTGCGGGTTCGCTCCGGCGCCGACACCGATCCCGAATCGATCCTCGAGGCACTACGCGCCCGCCGCGATCTGTCCGTGGCCAAGCTCGACGGGTACCTCGCCGCCCGCGACGCCATGCTGCGCGGACGTACCGAGGCGCAGTTCCTCGAAACGGCCCGTCGGGTGGGGCCGTACATCACGGTCAATGCCGGCATCGCGCTCGAGCGGGCCCAGCTGGCGTGGATCGATGAGTCGATCGCCTCCCTGAGCGCGCGTCCTGCACGATCACCTTCACCGCTCCGTGTCGCAGCGAACGGCGCGTAGGGAGCGGCGAGCGTCCCGGACGTTGTCTCAC
>CAVTKV010000014.1:0-174078 GCA_963735395.1 uncultured Acidimicrobiales bacterium
GGTTAGTGAGCCAGCGCGACGTAGGGGCTGTCGTTGATGTGCTTGCAGGACGAGAACGCGAACCGCGGGCGATCGTGGCGCCGGCCCGGCCTCGGCGCGGTGCGCAAGCGCCCGACGCGAACTGGTACCGGTGGGCGTGTGGAACCGGTAGTGGTACCAACTGTCGGGCGCAGGCCCCGGACCGTCGCGTGGACGGTGTACCTCGGTGTCGGCCGTCGCCCGCTCGCGCCCCCGGGCGACGATGCGGCGGAACGTGTCGTCGTGGGCCACCTCCCACCCCACCCGGACGCTCGCCCCGTCGGGACGGGGTGGCACTGCGGTCCAGATGACCGAGCCGTCCTCGCCGGGGACGCCGGCGGCGACGGCGAGCGGAAACTCGGGATCGACGGGCAGAACGTCGGCCGTCGCGGCCTCGGCCGCCAGGGCCTGGAGGTCGAACCAGCGTGCCCCCAGCGTCGCCGCCCCCACGACCCCTATCCCCGCCAGGAGTTCGCTGCTGCCCGTTCCGTTCGCCCCCACCTCGCCCCGATCTGCGTGTGCTCGCCGTCCGGGACGCGTGTCCCGACACGTCCGAGCGGAAGGATGCCAGCGGCACCGCGAACGCGCCATCGCTAGGAGGGCTCGGCGGCCTCGCGGCACTCTGATGAGCTCAGCGATCGTGGCTTCGGCGACCGGGGCGTAGCCCCACGTGTCGACCCCGACGTTGATCATGCGGTCGCGTGTCTGCCAGCGCTCGTGGACGTGGCCGTGCAGCAGCCACCCGCCCAGGTCGAGCGGGCGGTGAGCGACGTGCCGGTCCTCGTCGTGGCTGTCCCCGTAGTACGGGAAGTGGCACGCGAGCACCGGTGTGCCCGCGACCTCGAGAGGCACGGCTCCCTGCCAGACATCGTCGAACCCGGCGGCGAGGTAGCGCACGACGGCGGCGTCGACACGGCTGCGGTGAGATGACCAGCACCGGTCGTGGTTGCCGGCGAGCAACACCTTGTGACCGTTCAGCCTGCGGGCGAGCGGCAGCGTCTCGGCGATGCGGCCCGTGGCGAAGTCGCCGAGCACGATCACGTCGTCGTCC
This sequence comes from uncultured Acidimicrobiales bacterium, assembly GCA_963735395.1. Classification (GTDB taxonomy): domain Bacteria; phylum Actinomycetota; class Acidimicrobiia; order Acidimicrobiales; family VFJN01; genus ZC4RG19. The sequence goes on from CAVTKV010000014.1 coordinate 1,070, forward strand.
GGCCCGACAGTCTCGTTCCAGCGGTCGACCAGCGCGATGTTCATGGCCTCGACGTCGGCGAACGGACGGACGCAGTAGTCGATGATGTTGCGGTGGCCGAGGTGCAGGTCGGCCGTGAAGAAGCGTGACATCCCAGTGCTCTCCGTCCGGGCCGTCGACCGTGGGCGTCGGTCGGCCCCTGTGACATCTTGCGGCCTCAGCGGCCTCACCTGCCCGTGCGTTTCGGGGGCTTCCGCCCTCGACCTCCTTGACACGGATGGCCCGCGGCCCGAACGTCTGAGCAGACGGACCGAGCGAGGGCGCATGTCGGAGTCATCGACAACAACATCAGCGAGGGCAACGTGATCGCGGTGATCGACCCCGGCGACTGGGCGTTCTCGTACACGGGCACGCTCACGGCGATGCCATAGGGACCAATCACGTGTTCGTCGGTTGCAATGACGCACCGGTGATCGACGTCGTTGCGGCGGACGGCACGGGAGATGGCGGCTTCGGCCAACGAACCGCTGGACCCATCGTGTCGTCGGTCCGCATGAGCTGCGACAGGATCGACAGGTTCCACACCGGTTGGAGGGACGAACGTCGCTCGGCGCTCGCGGCGACGACCTGATCTTCACTGCCGAGGGCAGCGTCTGGCGGCTCGCCGACGCGCTCGACGGCTGACGGCGACGACGGTCCTCGGCGGGGCTGCTGTGAGCGTCGTCGGCGCGCGCGTGTGCGGTGTGCCGTCGTGTGCCGCGCCCGATGACCAGTGGTGTCACGTCGCCCGAGTACCGTCGGTCGTGGCCCCTTCTACTGAGCTGCCGCTGAGGATCCGAGTGGACGCCGCACCGCTGAGCACGTCGACCTGGCCCGCGTTCGGGCTGGGAGCGCACGCCGTAGACGACCGGCTGCGCCTGTTCAGCTGGGCCACCGGGGAACACCGGTTCCTCTACCTCTGGATCCTGCGCGTGTTCGACAGGGCGCGGCAGGCCTACCAGGTCCGTCTCACGGTCGCCGAGGTCGCCCAGGCGTTGGATGGCCTCGCCGACACCCACCCGGCTGTGCCGACGCCGCCCGACCTGGCCGCCAGCCTCGATGCCCTGGTCGACTGGGGCGTGCTCGACCGCAGCCAGGAGAGCGGGCGGGTCACGAGCATCGCCGAGTACCGCCGCCGCAACTCCGTCTACCAGCTCACCGAGCTGGGGTTCCTCGCCCACGGCGCCGTCGAGCGGGTGGTGTCCGCCCGACCCGACGACGCCCAGCTCCGGGCGATCGCCCTGGGGTCGATCCTCGAGGACCTCGACGCCCTGGCCACCGCCAACCGCGCCGGTGACGCCGTGCGCGTGCACCTGCTGCTCGACCGCCTCCACGGCGTGCTCACCGACCTGGCCGACCGGGCGGCCCGCTTCTACCTGATGATCGGCGAGCTGGCCCGGGTCGAGGAGGCCCGGCCCGAGGTGTTCCTGCGCCACAAGGACCTCCTCCTCTCGCACCTGCGCGAGTTCCACATCGAGCTGCAACGGCACGCGCCGTTGATCGCCGCGGCCGTGGCCGACGTCCGCTCGTCCGGCGAGGACCTGCTGGTCGAGGCCGCGGCCTCGGCCGATCCCGCCCCGTTTGCGACGCCGGCCGAACGGGCAGCCCGCTGGCGCGACCACTGGCAACGGGCTCGTCGTGTGGTTCGTGGGTCGTGACGGCGAGCCCCCGACGGTCGAACGGCTGGACGCCCGTACCACCGGCGCCATCGCCGACCTCGCCGCCCTGTTGCGCCAGGTCACCGAGGCCCGGCGGTCCGGTGTCAGCCGCGACGCCCAACTCCGTGACCTCGCCGCCTGGTGCTGGGCCACGGCGTCCGACGACGAGCTCGGCCGCCCTGTGGTCGGTGGCCGCCGGGTTTCGCTCGGCCCGGCACCTCTCGCTGGCGCCGGCCGACCCCGACGCCGTCCGCGCCGACCAGAGCTGGTGGACGGCGCCGCCGGTGCCCGTGTCGACCATGCTCCGCGAGCGGGGCCAGGCCCCAGGCCCCGGGCGCCCCGCACCCGTGCGCGAGGACCACCGCCGCCCGCGACGCGGCCCGGCGCCGCCAGGTCGCGCTCCGCCGCGCCGAGGCCGAGGCCGCCGTCGGCCTGGTCGGCGCCCGCTGGGCGACCTCACGCTCGACCACGACGAGGTCGCCCTGCTGCTGCGGCTGCTCGACCGGGCGCTGCAGAGCCGCAATGTCGTGTCAGGCCAGGTCGCGGCCACCGGCAGCGCCGCCGGCGTACGGCTGCGCCTGCGACCCGATCCGGCCGGCAGCATCGTGCGCACGGTCGACGGCACCCTCGCGCTCCCCGATGTCGCCATCGAGCTCGAGCCCGTGCAGAGCGGCGTCGCGGGCATGATCGCCGAGGGCGTGCGCGACACCGACCTCGGCGCCTACCAGCGCGCCGCGCCGCACGATGCTCGTGCATCCGCTGGTCACCCGCACCCACCCGAACGCCGACGCGCTGGCGCTGGTGCGCCGGTACTCGGTCCCGCTCGCCCGAGACCTCGACGCCGTCGCCGGCTACCGACTCGAGCTGTCTCCCACATGCGCCCGGCTGGTCAAGCGGGTCGACCGTCTGGACCCCACCCAGGGCATCCAACTCCCCGGCAAGCGGCCGTTCGACCGCCGCCGCTACGCCTTCCTGAGCCTGGTGCTGGGCGCGCTCGGCCGGGCGGGCACCCAGGTCGCCCTCACCGAGCTGGCCGACGCCCTGCGCCGCCGCGTGGCCGAGATCGACGGGCTCGGGTTCGACCCCGACGAGTACCGCCACCGCCTCGCCTTCGTCGACGTGATGCTGTACCTCGAGCGCCTCGGCGTGCTCGCGCCGTTAGTCTCCGGTGTCACGTGGCTCAAGGATCCCGAGGCCGGTGACGCGCTCTACGACGTCGACCGCGACGCCGTCCACGCCGTGTTCGTGCCGCCGCGGGTGGTGCAGCACGTCGATTCCGTGACGGCGCTGCTGGCTGGCGAGATGTCGGCCAGCCGGGACGCCCGCCGCGCCGCTGCCCGCCAGCGGCTCGGTCGCCTGCTGCTGGAGCACCCGGTCGTCTACCTCGACGACCTGGCCGAGGCTGACCGCCTGTACCTGCGCAACCAGGCCCGCTCCCTGGCGGCCGACCTCGACCGGCTCACGGGCGGCCAGCTCGAACGCCGGGCCGAGGGTGTCGCGTTGGTCGACACCGCAGGCGGGTTCACCGACCGCCGCTTCCCCACCGGGGGCACCCCGGCGCAGGTGGCCCTGCTGCTGGCGGATGCCATCTCCGACGCGGTGGGCGACAGCACGCAGCCCGACGACCGCGACGGGACGTGTCCCGGCGGCGCCGTCGGCCACGCCACGGTGCCCGGCTGGGTGGTGATCGTGGCCGAGCTGGCGGCGCGCCTCGACGGCGCGCGGCCGTGCGGGGTGGCCGACCAGGATGCGACCGAGGTGTTGCCCTTGCGCGGAGGGTCGTCCGTCGACGGCGGGTGGCCCGCTGCCCCACGGCTCGGCCCCGGCGGCGAGACCCGCCACGCGCCCCGGCCATCACCCGACGCACCCACCGACGGCGCCGCCACGCAACCCGCGCACTCGTACGCCGACACCGACGGCACCCACGCCGAGCCGCACGCGTTCCTGGCGAGCGGCCCCCTGCTCACCGACGCCTGGCTCAACGAGGTGATCGGCCGGCTCGTCGCCAGCCACGGCAAGGCCTTTGCCGGCGATCTGCGTGACGACCCGGCCGCGTTGCGGGCGGCGGCCGTCGAGGTGCTGGTCGCCTTCGACCTGGTGCGACCGGTGCCCGGCGGCGTGGTCGCCCGCCCCGCCGTCAGCCGGTTCCGCAACGTGCGGGTCGACACCGCGCCGGGCCCGCAGCTCTCGCTCCTCGACGACGGAGTCCGATCATGACCGCCATGACGGCCACGCCTGCCCGTATGAAGCCCACCCGCGCCGGCATCGTCGGCTTGTGGGACTACACCGACCACACCTTCGCCTTCGCCGACGGGCGGCTGGTCCTACGCGGAGCCAACGGCTCGGGCAAGACCAAGGCGCTCGAGGTGCTGTTCCCGTTCGTGCTCGACGGCCGTCTCGACCCGCGCCGCCTGGATCCCTTCTCCGGCGAGAACCGCACCATGAAGGAGAACCTGCTGTGGGGCCGCGATGGCGAGTCGGGCTACGGCTACGCGTGGGTCGAGTTCGGTGACGGCGACCGATTCGTGACGGTCGGGGTCGGTATGGTCGCCCGCCGCCACCAGCCCAGCCCCCAGCCGTGGTTCTTCGTGGCCGACGGCCGGGTCGGCGACGAGGTCGTCCTCGTCGAGCCGGACGGTCGGCCCCGCACGCGCACGCAGCTCCGTGACGCGCTGGGCGACGGGATCGTCGTCGAGCGCGCCCGCGACCACCGCGCACGGGTCGACGCCGCGCTGTTCGGCCTGGGGGTCGAGCGCTACGAGGCGATGCTCGACCTGGTGCTGACCCTGCGCCGGCCGATGCTGGCCAAGGATCTCGACCCCATGCTGCTGTCCGACACCCTGGCCCGCGGCCTCCGACCTCTCGACGACGACCTGCTCGAACAGGTCGCCCGCTCGTTCGACGACCTCGAGGCCGTCCAGCGCGACCTCGAACGACTCGCCGCGGCCGACGACGCCACCCAGTCGTTCCTCACCGACTACCGCAGCTACCTGCGCACCCAGGCCCGGGCGAGGGCCGACGCCGCCATCGAGGCCGACGCCGCCCACAGGGCTGCGGCCGATCGCCTCGCGCAGTCCCACGCCGCGCTCGACCAGGCCCGTGCAGACGAGGCGCTGGCCGAGGCCGAGGTCGTCGCCGCCCACGACCAGCTGGCTCGCGGACGGTCGCGCCGCGACGCGCTGCGCGACAGCGAGGCCTTCCGCTCGGCGGCGCAGCTCGATCACCTGGCCCGCTCCGTGCGCGACCTCGAGGCCGCAGCCGACCGGGCACGGCGGGCCGCAACCCTGGCCGACCAGGCCGTGGCCGAGGCGACGGCGGCGCTCGACCGGGCGCAGCGCGCCGCCGGCGACGCACGTGCCGGCGTTTCGCGCCTGGCCCCCCGGGTCGCCGATGCCGCCACCGCGGCCGGCATCGACTGGCCGCCCGACGACCTGTCCGCGGCCACTGGCCCGGAGGGTGTCGGCGCTCGATCGGCATCGGGCGGGCGTGTGGCTCCGGCCGGGACTCCGGCCGCCGACGTCGACGAAGCGGACGGCGGCCACCCGGACCGGCCCGACGAGCAGGAGCGGACGTTGCGGGACCACGTGCGCGCCCGCGTGGCCGCGCGACGTGCCGACATCGATGCCGTCCGCACCCGATTCGACGCGGCCGACGACGCGGCCCGGGGGTTGGCGTTGGCCGAGCAGGCGGCGACCGCGGCCGACGAGGCGCGGGTGCGCGCGGCTGACGACCTGAGCACCGCCGACGCGGCACGTCGCGGACGTCCGGGCGCAGCTCTTGGCGGACGTCGCAGCGTGGGCGCCCGCACACGGCGACGTGGTGACTGACGACGACGTCGCGGCCGTGCGCACGGCGGTCGAGCGGTTCGGCGACGACGACAGCGCCAGCCCGGGCGACACGTGGCGCGACCGCGTCGAGCCCCGCCGGAACGAGGCCATCGCCCGGCGATCGTCGCTCGAGGACGAGGCGGGGCGCCTCGGCGAGCAGCGCGCCGCCCTCGACGCCCGCCGCGCGGCCATCGCCTCCGAGACCGACGACGCCCCGCCGCCGTTGCCGTGGCGCCGGACTGGGCCGCGACGGCCGGGCGGGTGCTCCGCTGTGGCGGCTGGTTCGGTTCGCCGACCACGTGAGCCCGGCCGACGCCGCCGGCACCGAGGCCGCGCTGGAGGCATCCGGCCTGCTCGACGCCTGGGTGTACCCGGACGGGCGTGTCGACACCGACGATCCGACCGATGCGTTCCTTATCCTCATCCTCGACCCGCACCGCACGGCCACGCTCGGCGCCACACTCGCGTCGGTGCTGGTACCCGAGGCACAGGACCAGGTGCCGATCGAACTGGTTGCCCGGTTGCTCGACGCCGTCGCCGTCGACGCCCCGCCAGCCCACGACGTTTCACCCGGCCGCGACGCTGCGCCCGACCGCGGCCTTTCGCCGGGTCTGGCGGCGGCTGGGGCCGCATCGTCGGTAGCGCCCGGGTCCACGGTGGTGGTCGGGGCCGACGGGCGCTACCGGCTCGGGCCGTTGACAGGCCGTCATCGGGTCGATGCCCCCCGTTACATCGGCGCCACCGCCCGGGCCGCCCACCGCGCCGCCCGGCTCGCCGCGCTCGACGACGAGCTCGCCGCGCTGGCGTGCGCAGGCCACGTCGACCGACGCGGAGCCTCGCCGCGGTCGAGGCGTGGCTGGCGGCGGCGACGGCAGCCACCGCGGCACTGCCCCCGGTCTCGCCTCTCGTGGACGCCCGCCGACGACGGGACCTGGCCGCCGGCCGCCTGCATGCGGCCCGGGCGCAGGCTGAGGCGGCGGTCGCCGCGGCCGAGGCCGCCCGCCGCGAGCTGAACGACCGGCGTGCCGCGCTGCGACGCGAGGCCGTGCTGCGCGAGCTGTCCACGACCGCCGACGGGCTGCGCGACGTCGCCGCCGCGCTCGACCGCTTCGCCGACGACGCCCGCGACCTCGCCGCCGCCCTCGGGCGGGCCACAGACCGGGCGGCCACGGTCGTCGACGCCGCCCGCCGGCGCACGGCGACCGAGCAGTCCGCTGCCGATGCCGACGCTCGAGCTGGTCGAGCGGACGCGCGACCACGATGCCCGCGTCGTCGAGCACGACACGCTGCGCGATCGCATCGGCGAGGCCGCGCAGGCGCTGCTCGCCGAGCTCGAGCAAGTCGAGCGCGCCATCTCCGAAGGCGAGGACGATGTCCGACGCCTCACCGACGCCGTGCAGGTCGCCGCCGCCCGGCGCGGGTCTGCCGAAGGTGAGGTGGGCGCCGCCGGCGAGGCGGTGACGGTCGCCCGGGGCGCTGGCCGAGGCGGCGACGGTCCGCCTGGCCGTGCTGCGCCGCCCCGACCTGGCCGCGCCCCTCGGGCTGACGGTCCCGGCGTCGCCGCCGGTCGTCGCGGCCACCACCGGCCATGCCGAACAGGCCGACGCGGCCACCACCGGCCATGCCGAGCAGGCCGAACAGGCCGACGAGACCACCATCGACGCCAGAACGTCCGACGACGCGGCGTTCCTCACCGCGGTCGACGACCTGGTCACAGGCATGTCGGCCACCGACGAGCGCCGCAAGGCGGCGCAGACTCGGGTGAACGCGCGGCCTCGAGTCGCTCGAGCACGCGCTCGGCGCCGGCTACCGGCCGGCATGGGATGTCGAGGACGACGTCATCGTGGTCACGGTCGGCGACGACCTGGGCGTTCGCTCGGTGGCGGCGTTCGCCGACAGCCTGTCGGAGCAGCGGGCCGACCAGGAGATCCTGTTGCATGCCCGCGAGCGTGCCCTCTTCGAGGACACGCTGCTGGCCGCCGTGTGCCGCCAGATCCACGAGCGCATCCAGTCCGACCCGCGACCTCGTGGCCGCCATGGACGGCGAGATGCGGGCTCGGCGCTTGTCGTCGGGTCAGACCGTCGGGGTGTCGTGGCGTGCCACCGAAGCCGCCACCCCCGAGTGGCGCACCGTGCACCGCCTGCTCGACGGCGACCCCGCCACTTCGGCCCGGACGAGCTCGAGACGATCCGTCGACACTTCGCCACCGAGATCACCGCCGCACGCGCCGCCGACGCCGACGTCGCCTACCGCGAGCTGCTGCCGACGTCCTCGACTACCGGACATGGCGGCGGTTCGAGCTGGCCCTCGTCGAAGCGGACGGTCGCGAGGCGACCCTCACCCGCGCCCGCCATGCCCGCCTGTCCGGCGGCGAGAAGGCGGCGTCGCTGCACCTGCCGCTGTTCGCAGCCGCCCACGCGCATCTTCGCCGGCCGCGCAGCCGGCTGCCCCCGGCTGCTCGCGCTCGACGAGGCGTTCGCCGGCATCGACGACCAGGGCCGAGCCGAGCTGCTGTCGCTGACCGTCGCGTTCGACCTCGACCTCTTCATGACCGGCTACGACCTGTGGGCCACCCACCCGACGGTGCCGGCCGTCGCCCACCACGACCTGCTCGCACCTGCCCGACGAGCGTGCGGTGTCGTCGTTGCTCGTGCTCTGGAACGGGCGCGAGCTGGTCGAGGGCCCCGACGCGGACGACCAGCTCGCCCTGCTCCACACGGGTTCACCGGAGGCCTAGGGCGTGGCCGTGGGCGGGCTGCCCGACCGCCTGGCGGCTCCGGAGCTCGCGGCCCGTGTGGCAGCGGGCCCGGCGGGCGATGGCGGCGGCCGGCGACCGGTGGCCGACGGTGCGCATCTCGGTGCCGCTGGCCGACGACGACCAGCGGCACGCCCTCGGCGGACTCTTGGCCCGGGCGGTGCGCCCGGGGACGGCGACGGTCGGTGTGGCGCTGGGTGAGCTCGACACCGCTGGTGCGCAGGCCGGGCGACGGCTGGGACCTGCGCAGCGTCGTCGAGGTCATCGGCGGCCCGCTGCCCGACCGGCGCGCCGACGCGGCGCGGCGCGCGGCGACGGTCGAGCGTGCGCTCGGCGAGGCCCTCGCCGCCGGGCCACGCGCCTCCTGGTTCACGACCTGGCTCGACACCGTCGCCCGCGACGGCACCGTCGCCCGGCTCGCCGGCCGCGACGACGCCGCCTCGCTGCGACAGGCGGCGGGCATCCTCGCGGTGCTGCCGTTGGACGGGGAGCCCCTCCCGGCTGTCGCCGCCCGCCTCACCGACGACGGCGACACCAAGGCGCTGAGCACCGGTCCGCTCCCGGGCCTGGTGCTGAGCGGAGTGGCCGCCTGGCTGGGCGAACCACGGCCGCGAAGTGCGGCGGATCGCCGTGCGCTGTGGGAAGCGGTCGGGGTCGTACCCGACGACCTCGCCAGCCAGGTGCTCGTGCTGAACATGCCCGCATCTCCCGGTGCGAGCTCCCCGGCACGGGCGCCGACGCCCACGGCGACGTGGGCTGCGAAGGCGGCGGGAGCGGTGTCCATCCCGGCAACGTGAGCGGCGGGTTGGCCGCATGGCTGGCGGATGCCGCGCGGGCGGGCGAGCCGATGCGCGTCACGCTGCACCAGCTCGTCCGGTGGCCGCCTCGCGCCGCATGGCGACCGGTCGGTCTTCGTGTGCGAGAACCCGGCGGTGCTGCGTTCCGCCGCCGCGCAGCTCGGCCCGGGCGTCGGCACCGCTGATCTGCACCGAGGGCCGCCCGTCGGTCGGCGGCCGCGCGGTTGATCGACTGCCTGGCGGGCGCGGGTTCGCTGCTGCGGGTGCGAGCCGACTTCGACTGGCCCGGCCTGCGCATCGCGGGCAGCCTGCTCGCCCGCCCTCACGCTCGGCCATGGCGATTCTCGGCCGGCGACTACGACGCCGCCGTCCGCGCCCGGGTGGGTCGCGCCGCGGCGCCGCTGCGTGGCGCGGCGGCGTCGTCGCCGTGGGACCCGTCCCTGGCGGTGGCCATGGCCGCCGCCGGCGAGGTCGTGTACGAGGAGGAGCTCATCGACGACCTCGTCGCCGACCTGGCGTGACCGCCCGACGGCCCGTCGGCGCATGCGGTGAGCCCGGACTGACTCGCCGACCACCCTCTCCGCGACTACGCCATCTCGCAGGACCTGTTCCACTGGGAGTCGCAGAGCACCACGAGCGACACCTCGCCCACCGGGCGGCGCTACATCAACCACCAGAGCGACGGCTCGCACGTGCTGCTGTTCGTGCGCGAGTACCGCACGTCCCGCTTCGGTAGACCATGCCGTACATGGCGCTCGGCCCGGCGACCTACGTGCAGCACGAGGGCAGCCGGCCGATGGCCATCACATGGCGGCTGCACACGCCGATGCCGGCGGAGCTGTTCGAGGACGCCCGGGTGGCGGCGGGGTAGCTCGGCGACCGGCAGAGGAACGCCGGGCCGCATCGCCCTCGCCATGATCGCGGTGGTCGGGTCGCGCAGGCGGTGCGGGTCACCCAGAGCACGCCCCGACGTTTCGCACGCAGTCCTCGACCGTCCGGGCGCTGTCGCAGCCTCCGCCGTCCCGGCACACCGACGTGTCCCAAGAGGCTCCTGGCGGCACCGACACCTCGCCGACGCGGATCACCTCGACCCCGGCAGGACCCGCGGGAGCAGCACTGCACCGGCTCGTGTCGCCATGTCGGGCTGTGAGAGGCGGCGGCGTGCCTCGTCGACCGTGAACAGTCGCCGGTCGAGACAGTCGCGGACGATCGTCTCGAGGTGTGCGAGGTCGACATCGGCAGCGATGTCGATCACCGTGCGGAGCGCCGTCGTGCAGGGGATTCCGGAAACCGTCGTCCGGTCGCTCGCCGGAATGTCGTCGTAGTGGACGATCGCCTCTTGGCCGCCGACCCACCGCCGCTCGATCAGGACACCGTCACGGTCGACCATCAGTGGCTCGCCCGCGTCATCGGAGTCATCGTCGTCGAGCTCGTCCTCGTCGGGCCCGTCTTCGTCGAAGCGGCAGTCGCAGGTCATCATCTGCCCGCGGCACAACGGGCACCGCTGCACGTCGCAGCCCGGATGGTGGTGTCCGCCGCGTGCTGCTCCGCAGTCGCCGCAGCGAAGACGAAACGCACGTCCGCCCGGCTCGGCCCCGTAGGCGATCATCTCGACGGGGCGGCCGTCGACGTGAAACGCGGCGACAGTGCACGAACTGGCGGTCGTCATCTCCTGCGCACACCAGTGACAGACCGCCATCACACAACCTCCGTCACGAGGCGGTGGGAGACGTTCCCGGTGACGATGCGCGAGCCGTCGGGTTCGGACAGGGCAGGCATGGTGCCTCCTCGTGGATGAGGTGAACGGGCCTGCCGTTCACGGCAGACCCCACTCGAGGAAGCAGATGCTTCGAGCGATACCCCGGGGGCGGGCCACGTAGGAATGGGCGGCACCCCGAAGATCCGCACGCACATTACCCCGACTTCCGACACGCCGGCGCACGCGCCACTGGGCTTCGGATGCCTACCGAGGTGGCCACGTCCGGCATCACCTGCAAGGGCGGCCGTCGGCGCAACGTCGTGCAACGCCACCGCGCCTCAGCCCAGCTCCCAACGCACCGCGTGCAGCCGCCGGTAGAGCGGAAGGCACTCCTCGGCAACCGCCGCGGGCGGGCCCTTCAACTGCAGGCCCGGGGACGCGGGCGTTCAAACCTTGTCGACCGCCACACCGCCTCGTACCAGTGCGGCGCCCACGGGCCGTCGGTCGGCCGGGGACCCGGCGGCCACGACAGCATGCGGTCTGTGAACGCCACGCCCACGTGGTCGCACAGAGCGCGCAGGTAGCGCTCGGGGTCGCGGAGGAAGTCGCCGGCGTCGATCACCGGCGGCGGCGCGCCCTCCTCGCAGCTCGTCGTACAGCTGCACCTGCTGGGGCAGGCCGATGTCCTTGGGGGTGACCGTGGCGCGGGTCTTCGTGTACGAGGCGACCACCTCGCGCGGGTCGCGGATCATCAGCACGTTGGTGAGCTCACCGATCCACGCGTGGTCGATCTCGGGCAGCAGGTGGTGGGCCATGTGCTTCTGGTAGGCGACCGTCGTTCCGGCGGGCGGGGGCGCCAGCTACGACGCCACGACCCGGCGCCAGTCGGTCTCCCCCGCCCCGATCACGTCCGCCGCTCCCTCGATGCCGGTCGCGGCCAGGTAGTGGGCGTACAGCGGCTCGTCGACGACGACCGTGTCGGGCCCGATCGCCGGCGCTCGCCTCACGAGGCGCGCCGCACATCGGCCGTTCGAACGCTGTTGTTCAGGGCACCTGCGTGCGCATGCGGCGGTAGAGGCACTGACCGCCGCCGGACGCGAGGAGGCCGCCGCCGGTCGACCAGACCCGCGCGGTCCACCCGAACAGGCCGCCGGTCGACAGCGGCGCGGCCCCGTCGCACAGGAGCCACTCCTCCCCGGCGGTGGGCTGATGGAACGCGACGCTCAGGTCGAGCGAGGGGGCGATGAACGGCGGCTCACGCCAGGCGTGCGGGCGGTGGGCCGAGGGCCAGCTCGGGAGGTCGACGAGGATCACCGTCCGGGCCCCGTCGACCCAGGGGTCCTCGAAGGTCGACGTCGGCAGGAACCGCAGCCACTCCTGCCACGACGCCGGGCGGGGGCCGTCGGGTGGCCACTCGGCCTCGAACGCGAGCGGCTTCGCTTCGAAGTTGCGCCAGAACGGGAACGGGGGCTCGGCATCGTCGGGGACCAGCTCCTCGATGCTCGGCAGCTCGTCGGGGCCGGGCACCTCGGGCGGCACGGTCTCGTCGTGCTCGAGGCCCTCGCCCTCGGTCGTGCTCCACACCGATGCGTCGAGGATCGGCCGCCCGTCCTGGGTGATCTCGACGCGGTACGAGCTGGCCGCCCGACCCTCCTTGCGAGCCTCGACCCGGATGTCGATGGGCTCGAACCGGGCCACCCCGAGGTAGTGGCAGGCGAACGTCGATGGCCGTGCGTGCGACGTGACGCAGCCGACGGCCCGGAGCGCGAACGAGGCGATGTAGCCCCCCATCGGCCCCCAGATCTCCCACTCTGGGGACGGCACGCCCCGATAGCAGCCGTCGCCGACGGCCTCGACCGCGGTGTCCGCCTCCAGATCGCCCATGGGGCGACAGCCTCGCCGCAGCCGGGCAGGCGCGCCAACGGAGATTTCGAGACAGCTGACGGTCTGGGCGGTCGCCGTTCCCGCCGACGTTCGACCTGCGGCCAGGCGGGCCACCACCCCGCAGGAGCAGCTGCTCGCCACGGCCACCGATGAGGACAGGCGGGTGGGGCCGGCCCCAAGATCAGCCGGGCGTGCCGGAACGCGCCGCGGCCCGCGCCAGCAGATCGCCGTCCCCGGTCTGCCAGCGGGTGTCGAGCGTCAGAGCGGTGATCCGCCATCCGTCGGCGACGCGGCGCAGCTCGATCCGGTACGTACCGCCGACCACCCAGGGGCTGCCGAGGTCGTCGTCCAGGATGTGCGTACCCACGACGTGGACCGAGGCGTGCGCCCGGTCGTCGGCGTCGACATCGATGACCGGCAGGCCGAGGAGGTGCTGGTGCGCGTCGAGCCCGCTCAGCGCCGCCCGCCACTCGGCGACGAGGTCGGGACCGGCGATGTCATCGGGTTCGGCGCCGGTCAGCGAGCGGTAGTCGCGTCGCACGGTGTCGGCCAGGCGGCGGTCACGCCGTCCCAGTCGTGGTCGTCGACAGCCAGGATGAACCGCGCTGAGCAGGTCGGTGATGGCGTTCACGCCGCTGCCTCCGCGGCCATCACCCGGTCGAGCCAGCGGAGCACGTGCCCGACCGCCTCGCTCACGTAGGGGTCCTGGTCGTAGAGCTCGATGTGGTTGTGGGTCTCGATCCAGACCAGGTCCTTGGGCCCTGTGGCGGCGTCGAAGGCGGCCTGGGCCTTCTCGGGCGGGAGGGCGGCGTCGGTCGTCCCGTGCACGATCAGGAGCGGGGTGGGGTCGGCGAGCGGCGCCTGCGAGACGGCGTCGAAGGTCAGGAACGGCTCGAGCGAGGCGGCCGTCGTCTCCCACGACCAGGTCGGCGCGTGAGTCGCGGGACGTGCGCTCGTAGTAGCTGTACGCCTCGGGATTGGGCATGACCGCGATCGGCACGTCGGCGCTGAGCTCACGGGCGATGGTCGGGACGTAGCACCACCTCGCCGGTGCGGCGCTGGCGGTCGTGCAGCTCGTTGGCGGTGCGCAGGTAGGCGGCGAGCCCGGCGGCGCCCATGGCGGCCCGCATCGTGCCGCCCAGGTCGTAGCCGCCCGCCACGCTGGCGCATGCGGCCAGGCGACGCTCGCGGGCGGCCATCGCCAGGGCGTAGCCGCCGCCCATGCACACGCCCACCGCGGCGACGCGGGTGGAGTCGACCCCGTCGCTCGCCATGAGGTGGGCGCAGGCGTTCACGTAGTCGGCGATGACCGGCCACGGGTCGTAGTGGAAGCGAGGCTCGCCCTCGCTCTCGCCGAAGCCCCGCGGGTCGAACGTGAGCACCGTGTAGCCGGCGTCGGCGAAGCGCTCGGCGTAGTGGGGCAGGGTCTGCTCCTTGACGCTCGACACCGGACCACACATCACGATGCCGGGGGTGGCCTGGCCGGGCGAGGCCTGCGGCGGGCGGTAGAGGTGGGCGGCGAGCCGGTGACCGTCGCTGTCGAAGGCGGTCGGCGTGGCGTCGGTCGGTGTCGGTGACGAGCAGGTGGGCGGGATCCTGGGGGAGCAACGGGTCGGGTTCGGGGACGGCCATGCCCGGATGGTGCGGCGCCAGGTCCGGCGACATCCAGTGAGGCCGGTTCCTGGGACGTCGCGTCCACCCAGGCGCTGTCGGGCGACGAGGCCGGCATACTCGAGGCATGCACCGCCCCGACGAGCTCGGGACCGTTCCTCCGTTCCCGGCCGGGCGCGGTCTCGCCCGAGCTCGTCGGCCTGCCAGCCCGGACCGCCGCCGCGTGTGGCCGGGTCTGCGCCGCGAGGAGCTGGCCCTGCTGGTCCACGTCAGCGCCGACTACCTGGTGCGCCTGGAGCAGGGGCGTGTCGGCCGACCGTCGCCCGAGATCGTCGGCGCAGCTGGCCCGTGCCCTGCTGCTCGATGACGCCGAGCGCCGCCACCTGTTCCGCCTCGCCGACGCCAGCGAGCCCGCCTCCGCTGGTGGCGACGGCACGGCCGTGCGCCCGGGCGTCGGCCTGCTCGTCCGCACGCTCGATCCGACGCCGGCGGTGCTGCTCAGCCGGCGCCTCGACCTGTTGGCATGGAACCCGACCGCCGAGGCGCTGCTCGGCCCGTTCGGCGCCGAGCGGAACTACGCCCGCCTGGTCTTCACGCGACCCAGCCACGCGCGCCCTGCACGCCGACTGGGAGGAGGCTGCCCGCGAGACCGTCGCGCTGCTCCGCCTCGCCGCCACCCGTCACCCCGACGACAAGTCGCTGCACGCCCTGGTCGACGAGCTCCGGACCGACGATCCCCGGGTCGGCGAGTGGTGGGAGGCCCACGACGTGGCGCAGAAGTCCCACGGCCTCAAGCGCTACGAGCACCCGCAGGAGGGTGCGTTGACGCTGCACTACGAGGCCGTGGTGCTGACCGACGACGGCGACCAGATCCTGACGCTCTACGCCGCCGAGCCCGACTCGCTCGACGGCGTGCGCCTGGCCAACCTGGCGGAGCGGGCGTGGGCGACGGTTCCGCTCGACGAGGCCGAGCCCCTCGGGCCGCCCGGCTGGATGGCAACCTGACGGAGACCCGTTCAGCCAGCGGAACGCGCTAGCGGAACGCAGGCATGACCTGCTCGGCCACGATCTGCAGTCCCTCGGTGCCCGGAAGGTCGTAGTGCCACGGCAGGAAGCTGGTGACACCCATGTCGACATACTGGCCGATCTTGTCGATCACCTGCTGGGGCGTGCCCACCAGGTTGCCGGCCTGCCAGCTGTCGAACGGCTCGCCGTTGTCGCTGTCACCGGCGAGTGCCCGCACCTCGGCCTTGGTGCCGCGGACGAGGATGTTCGGCGTCCACGTCTTCTCGATGTCGTCGTAGTCGCGGCCGACGGCGTCGCAGTGGCGGCGCAGGACGTCGCACTTGTGGGCGAACTCGGTGGGGTTCCCGCCGAAGTTCGACCGGTCGGCCAGCCGGGCCACCACCCGGAGGAGCAACTGCTCGCCGCTGCCCCCGACGAGGATCGGCGGATGGGGCTGCTGCAGCGGCTTGGGGTCGCACTGGGCCCCGTCGAGCTGGAAGTGCTGGCCGTCGTACGAGGTGTCGGGCTCGGTCCACATCGACCGCACGATCTCGACGGTCTCGGCCAGCACCGCGATGCGGTCCTTCGGCGGCAGGAAGTCGTAGCCGTAGACCCCGGAACTCGTGCTCGTACCACCCGCGCCGATGCCCCAGTCGAGGCGGCCGCCGCTGATCACGTCGATGTTCGACGTGATCTTCGCCAGCAGGCCGGGGTTGCGGTACGGCGCGCACCCGACCATCTGACCGAGGCGCACCCGCGAGGTCCGCTGGCTGAGGGCGGCGAGGGTCGTCCAGCACTCGAACACCGCCTCGTGGGACGGTCGGGGCACGTTGTGGAAGTGGTCGTAGAGCCAGATCGAGTCGTAGCCCAGCCGCTCGACGAGCTCGGCGAGCTCCACGACCGTCGCCCACTGCGCCTCGGCGCCGTCGATGTGGCTGAGCTCGGTCTTCCACCCCTGAGGGACGAAGGCCCCGAACGTGATCGGACGTGTGGACACGGCTTCCTCCGGCTCGACGGACACGGCGCCGTTGACGCTACGGCTTCGAGCGCGCTCACGGTCAAGGGCTCGCGCCGGTCACGGACCGTCCGGTGTCACCAGGACAGCTTGGGTCCGGGGCGTCCCGGCTGAACCACGTGGCGTTGCGGGTCGCCCGCCTGGCGGTGCCTTCCCGGGCCCGCGCGAATCCCCAGGTCAGAGGGATGTCGGGCCGGCGTCTCCTGGCGTAACACGGGCCTGACCGGCCGGAGAACGGCACGTAACGGTGGCGACGCATCCTGCTCGCATGCGCAGCCCCGTCGTGCACCTCACCAACCGGCCCCGCTCGGGCCCGGCGCGCCGGGCCCACGACATCCTGCGGGGACAGGTCCTCGGCGGGGCGTACGGCGATCGGCCCCTGCCTCCCGAGCACGAGCTCGTGGCCACGCTCGGCGTCAGCCGCAACGTCGTGCGCGACGCGCTCGACCTGCTGCGCCAAGAGGGGCTGATCGAGCGGATCCCCGGCGCGGGCACGTTCGTCGTGTCCGGCAAGCAGGCGCAGGGGCTCGACCGGCTGCGGGGCCTGGCCGAGACGTTCCCAGGCGCCGACGACTGGGTGGTCAACGAGGTCCTCGCCGCCGAGGTCACCGAGGCGACCGCCTACGTGGCGGCCCGCCTCGACCTGGCGCCGGGCGACCCGGTCGTGTTCATCGAGCGGCTCCGGCGCCTGCGCGGCCAGCCGCTCTCGCTCGACGCGAGCTACCTCGACGCCTCGATCGCCCGGCCAGTGCTCGACTGCGACCTCGTCGGGCAGGACAAGTTCTGCCTGCTCGAGCAAGAGCTGGGCCTCACGCTCGCCGCCGCCACGCTCTCGATCGAGGCCGTTTCCGCCGACGCCCCCACCGCCGACCTGCTCGGTGTGGTCACCGGCGCCCCGCTGCTGCTGCTCGAACGGCTCGCTTACCTCGACTGCGGGCGGCCCGTCGACTTCGAGTTCGTCCGCTACCGGGGCGACCGCCTGTCGCTGACCGCGCAGCTCTCCCGCCATCCCTAGGAGGACCTCGATGCACATCCCCGACCCGCGCTCGCCGCGGCAGGTGACCTGCGACGTGCTCGTCGTCGGCGGCGGCACCGCCGGCACGATGGCGGCGCTGACCGCCGCCCAGAGCGGCGCAGACGTCTACGTCCTCGAGAAGGCGCACATCCGCCACTCGGGGGCGCTGGCCATCGGCATGGACGGCGTGAACAACGCCGTCATCCCGGGCCACGCGACGCCCGAGCAGTACGTGAACGAGATCACGATGGCCAACGACGGCATCGTCGACCAGCGGGCGGTGCTGCAGACCGCCACCCGCAGCTTCGCCATGATCAAGCAGCTCGAGTCGCTGGGGCGTGAAGTTCGAGAAGGACGAGCACGGCGAGTACGACGTCAGGAAGGTGCACCAGGTCGGCAGCTACGTGCTGCCGATGCCCGAGGGCTACGACCTCAAGAAGATCCTGTACCGGCAGCATGCGCAAGCGGCGGGTCCGCCACGTCAACCGGGTGATGGCCGACGCGTCGTGACGCCGCCGGACGGGCGCCGCGGGCCGTGGGCGCGGTCGGCTTCGACACCCGTGACGGGCGAGTTCGTGGTCATCGCCGCCAAGGCCGTGATCCTGTGCCACCGGCGCGTCCGGCCGGCTGGGCCTGCCCGCCAGCGGCTACCTGTACGGCACCTACGAGAACCCGACCAACGCCGGCGACGGCTACGCCATGGCGTACCACGCCGGCGCCGAGCTGACGCGGCATCGAGTGCTTCCAGATCAACCCGCTGATCAAGGACTACAACGGCCCCGCCTGCGCCTACGTGACCGGGCCGTTCGGCGGCTACACGGTCAACGCCGACGGCCATCGCTTCATCGACAGCGACTACTGGGCGGGCCAGATGATGCTCGAGTTCTACCGGGAGCTCGCACTCGCGAACGGGCCCGGTCTACCTCAAGCTCGACGCACCTGCCCGAGCGACGATCGACCGAGATCGAGGAGATGCTGCACCGCACCGAGCGGCCGAGCCGCGGGCACTTCCACGCCAACCGCGGCCACGACTACCGCACCCACGACGTCGAGATGCACATCTCCGAGATCGGGCTGTGCAGCGGCCACTCGTCGTCGGGCGTGTGGGTCGACGAGCACGCCGCCACCACGGTCCCCGGCCTGTACGCCGCGGGCGACATGGCCTGCGTGCCGCACAACTACATGCTCGGCGCCTTCGTCTACGGCGAGATCGCCGCCACCACGCGCGGTCGCCCACCTGCGTCACCGGGTCGACCACGCCGAGCTCGCCGGCCGACCAGGTCGCCGCCGCCCACGAGCTGATCTACCGGCCGCTGCGGCAATCCCGGACGGGCCGCCGCAGCCCCAGGTCGAGTACAAGCTGCGCCGCTTCGTCAACGACTACCTGCCGCCGCCCAAGAGCGACCACCGCATGGAGATCGCGGCTCGAGCGCCTTCGAGCGGATGCGAGCGGCGAGATCGCGGGCATGGGCGCGACGACCCCGCACGAGCTGATGCGGTGCGCCGAGGTCACGTTCATCCGCGACTGCGCCGAGATGGCGGCGCGCGCCTCGCTTACCGCACCGAGAGCCGCTGGGGCCTCTACCACCAGCGGCTCGACCACCCCGAGCGCAACGACGACGAGTGGTTCTGCCACGTGCAGGTGCGCAAGGGCCCCCGGGGCATGGAGGTCACGACCCGGCCGGTGGCTCCGTACGTCGTGCCCGTCGAGGGCTTCGAGTTCCACCCCGTCGAGGCCGCGCCCGCGCCGAGCGGCGTGTGGGCGGCCTCGGCGACCGACCAAGCCGAGATGGTGAGGAGCTGAGCGGTGCCCCTGGTCAACCAAGCCGTCGACGTCCCCGTGAGCGTCGACGAGTCGCTGTGCGTCGAGGGCTGCCGGCTGTGCGTCGACATGTGCCCGCTCGACTCGCTGGCGATCCACCCCGACACGAACAAGGCCTACATGCACGTCGACGAGTGCTGGTACTGCATGCCCGTGCGCCGACCGCTGCCCCGTCGACGCCGTGACCGTCAACATCCCCTACCTGCTGAGGTGAGAGCGACCATGTGACGGGCACGCGTCCCGACAGGCGCGGCGGCCGCCGCGCTGGCGCTCACGGCGACGCCTGCGGCGGCGGTGACGTCGGCCGGCGCCTCGGGCGCCGAGACGACGGCGGCGGGGGCGGCGGCACCGGGACGCGTGACCATCGGCTACCAGTCCAAGACCATCAACACCGTGACCGCGGGGACGCTGCTGCGCGAGCTGGGCTATCTTCGAGGAGGAGCTGGCAGAGCTCAGCGACGAGACCGGCGTCGAGTACCGGGTCGACTGGCAGGACTACACGTCCGGCGCCGCCGATCACGGCCCAGATGATCGCCGGCGCCATCGACATCGGCTCGATGGGCGACTACCCGCTCATGGTGAACGGGGCCGAGAGCCAGGGCCACGACGA
This sequence comes from uncultured Acidimicrobiales bacterium, assembly GCA_963735395.1. Taxonomy (GTDB): domain Bacteria; phylum Actinomycetota; class Acidimicrobiia; order Acidimicrobiales; family VFJN01; genus ZC4RG19. Next base: position 20,787 of record CAVTKV010000014.1, read on the forward strand.
CGCCCGGTCGCAGTTCGTGTCGGTGACGGGCTACAACCTGCGCGGCTCGCTCAACGCCGTCGTGGTGCCCGTCGGGTCCGACGCCCGGACGCTGGCCGACCTCGAAGGCCAGCAGGTCTCGACCAGCGTGGGTTCGACGGCGCACGGCAACCTCGTCGCCGCGCTGGACGACGCCGGGCTCGGCGCCGACGCCGTGACCCTCGTCAACCAGGAGCCGGCGGTGGGCCTCACCGCCCTCGAGAGCGGGCAGGTGGCGGCGCTCGCCCAGTTCGTCCCGTTCCCCGAGGTGGCGATCCACAACGGCATCGCCCGCAAGCTGTACGACCTCGGCGAGAACGGCGTGCCGACGTTCCACGCGGTGGTGCTGCGCGAGCAGTTCGCCGACGAGGAGCCAGGCGTGGTCGAGGCGTTCCTGACGGCGCAGATCCGGGCGACCGAGTACATCCACGAGAACCCGATGGAGTCGGCCGTCACGGTGGCGGACGTCACCGGCCTCGACCCCGAGGTCGTCTACCTGTTCAACGGCCCGAACGGAATCGTCACGTTCGACCCGACCATCAAGGAGCCGCTGGTCGACGCGCTGCGGGAGGGGCTGCCGTTCCTGCAGGACCTCGGCTCGGTGTCCGACCTCGACATCGAGGACTTTGCCCACGACGACTACCTGCGAGCGGCCTGGGGTGACGGCTACGAAGACGCCGCCGCCACAACCGACAACCGCAGCGCCATCACCGGCACCGACGACGTGTGCGACCTCGAGGTGAGCGACCCGGCAACGGCGTCGGAGGCCTGGTTCGAGGGCGAGGAGGCGACGCAGGTGGCGGTCACGCCCACCTGCCTGCTCCGCCGGGTGGCGGCGGCCCCCGCCGAGCTGCGGGCCGGCTACGTGCCCGACGCGGGGACCGGCACGCGGATGTTCGCCGAGACGGCGACATGGGTCGACGACCCGGCGGCCCCCGAGACGGCCCGCTTCCTGCCCTTCTCCACGCTGGCCGCCGCCGAGGACTACGCCGCCGACCACACGGGAGCGTCGGTGGAGGACTTCGCCGCCGTGCTCGCCGCCGCCGGGGGCTGACCGCCCCGGCCGGGCCCGCGCGCTCGGGCCCGGCCGGGCGTCGGCCGCTCCGCGGCCTCGCTCCTCGCTCGACCTCCTGACACCCCGACCCGCCGACCGCCTCACCGAAGGAGCAACACCGTGACCGTCACCGAACCCACGGTGGCCGCCGCCGACGACACCGCCGCGGCGACCGACAGCCGCGACGCAACCGGCGCCGATCCCGGCTCCCAGCCCGTCTCCGGTCCGCCCGCCGGCCGGCGTCCGGCCCGCGGCCGCCGGCTCGCCGCGACGGCTCGGCCGCATCGGGCTGCGCCTGACGTCCCTCGCCGCGGCCGTCGTGGTGTGGCACCTGCTCACCGAGCACGACGTCGAGCTGTGGCTGCGCTTCTCGAAGATCCCCGGCCCGCTGGAGGTGTTCGACGAGCTGCGGGCCCAGCTCGGCGGCGGCGAGCTCGGCCGGCACATCACGGCCAGCACCTGGCGCATCCTGCAGGGCTTCGGCCTCGCCGCCGTCGTGGGCGTGGCGCTCGGCACCGGCATCGGCCGGTCGCGCCTGCTCCACGACCTCGTGGGACCGCTGCTGGAGGTGGTGCGCCCGATCCCCGCGATCGCCTGGGTGCCGATGGCGATCCTGCTGTTCCCGTCGGGCGAACAGGGGATCGTGTTCATCACCTTCCTCGCCGCCCTGTTCCCCGTCGTCGTGGCCACCCGGCACGCGGTACGGGCGCTGCCCTACGTGTGGGAGGACGCCATCCGCACGATGGGCGGCGGCCGGCGGGCGGTGCTGTGGCGGGTCGTGCTGCCCGGCGCCCTGCCCGGCATCTTCTCGGGCCTGTCGGTAGCGATGGGCGTGGCGTGGATCTGCGTCGTGTCGGCCGAGATGATCTCGGGTCAGCGGGGCGTCGGTTACTACACGTGGATGTCGTACTCGCTGATCGACTACGCCGGCGTGATCGTCGGCATGGTCACGATCGGCGTGCTCGGCCTGGCCAGCTCCGCACTCGTCGAGGGCGTCGGCCGGCTCGCCACCCACTGGCTGCCCCGCAGCGAGGCCGGGCGATGAGCGCCGCCACGGTCACCGAACCCGGCGTCGTCGCCGCGGCCGGCGGCGCGTCCCGGCCTCGGACCTCGCTCGGCGCCGAGGTGGTGCTGTCCGGCCTGGAGATCGACTTCGGCGACGTGCGCGCCATCGCCGGCCTCGACCTCGACGTCCCCGCCGAGCGGATCACGGTGCTGCTCGGGCCATCCGGGTGCGGGAAGTCGACGGTCCTGCGGGCGATCGCCGGGCTGCTCGCCACCGGCGGGGGCGAGATCCTGGTCGACGGCGCGCCGGTCACCGGAACGTCGCCCGACCGGGCGATGGTCTTCCAGGACGACGCCCTGCTCCCCTGGCGCTCGGCGCGGGCCAACGTCGAGCTGGCCCTGGCCCTGCGGGGCGTGACTCGGCGCGATCGCCGGCCGGCCGCGATCGAGATGCTCGGCCAGGTGGGCCTGGTGGGATTCGAGGGACACCTGCCCCGCCAGCTCTCGGGAGGGATGCGCCAGCGGGTGCAGCTCGCCCGCACGTTGGCGGTGCAGCCCCGGGTGCTGCTGATGGACGAGCCCTTCGGGGCGCTCGACGCCCAGACCCGGGGCGCCATGCAGCGCCTGCTGGTCGACGTGTGGGCCGAGCACCGCACCACCGTCGTGTTCGTCACCCACGACGTGGACGAGGCGCTCGTGCTCGCCGACCGGATCGTGGTCATGTCGCCCCGGCCCGCCACCGTCAGGCGCGTGGTCGACATCGACACCCCACGAGCACCGGGCGCCCGGTTCGCAGCCGCCACCACGCGCCTGCGCTACGAGCTGCTCGCCTGCCTGGGGGACGAGGAGTCCGACGTGGGTGGCTCGTCGGCGGGCATCGAGGAGGGGTCATGACGGCTCCCTCGCTGCCCACACCCGCGACGACGGCCGGGCGGGCCCGCATCGTGGAGCTGCTGTCGCTGGCCGACGAGCTGCCCGAGGTCGACGAGCTCGAGGAGTTCCTGACCGACGACGACCCGGCCGTCCGTCGCGCCGCCCTGGCGGTGCTGGGCGAGAACCTCCCGCCGGGCGTCGAGCTGGCGATGGCCGCGGCCCTCGGCGACGCCGACGAGGGCGTCCGCACCGCCGCCTACGACGGCCTCCGCGAGCTGCGCGAGGTGATCGAGCCGGGCCCGGCGTTCGCCGACGGGTTGTCCCGGCACCAGGCGTCCCCGCACGCGGCCACCCGCGCCGCGGTCGTCAGGCTCCAGTGGGAGCACCGCCTCGGCGACCTCGACGGCTACCGCACCGCCCTCCACGACGCCGACCCGGTCGTGCGCCGCGAGGCGGTCGCCGGGCTCGTGTCGCTCGACGCCACCGGCGCCCTGGCCGCGTCGGCCGCCGACCTCGATGCCCTGGTGCGGCTGGCCGTGGCCCAGGGCCTGGCCTCGGTCGGCGACCCGGCGGGCTCGGCGACACTCGACCTGCTGGCCGGCGATCAAGACCTGCGGGTGCGGGCCGCCGCCATCGAGGGCTACGGCACGCTCGGCTGCGGCCCCGTATCGCTGGCCGCGGTGTTGGCGGCGATCGACGATCCTGCCTGGGAGATGCGCAAGGCCAGCGGCGATCGCCCTGCGCACCGCAGCCGAGGGCACCGCCGTCCCGGCGTTGCTGCGCCTGGTCCGCGACGCCCACATGGACGTCCGCCGGGCCGCGATCCAGGGGCTCGCCGCCTGGGCCACGCTCGGCGAGGTCCGCCATGCGCTCGAGCAGGCCACCGCCGACCCCGACGCCGACGTTCGCGGCTATGCCCGCCTCGCCCTCGGCTGAGGACGCCGGCCCGCCGCTCGCCGCCCGCCCCCGCGCTCGCCCGACCACTCGGCCGCCCGCCGGGCCGGACGGTCGCGCCCGGGCGGCGAGCGGAGTGACGGGCACCGGCGCGGACCGGCCGGCCCAGTGGGCCGCGGCTCTCCCCGGCGTCGCGCTCGCCGTCCTGCTGGCGGTCGTGCTGGCGGGGGTCGCCTGGGTCCTCGGCCGTCTGATCGGCGCGGGCCCGCTCGCCGCGGGCGTGGCCGTGGGGGCCGTCGCCGGCAACGTGGGCGCCGTGCCCGACCGGGCCCGGCCCGGCCTCCAGGCGGTGGCACGCTGGTGCCTACGCGCGGGGGTCGTGGTGCTCGGCCTGCGGCTGTCGGCCGGAGACCTGCAGCAGCTCGGTGCGGTCGCGATCGGCGCAGTGACGGCGGGGGCCTGCGCCACGTTCGCCGGCGTGCGGTGGCTGGCCCGCCGGCTGGGGGTGTCCGACGACGTCGGCCTGCTCGTCGCCTCGGGCTACAGCGTGTGCGGCGCCTCGGCGATCGCCGCGGTCAACGGCGTCCACGGCGCCGACGACGACGACGTCGCCGTGGCCGTCGGCCTGGTGACGCTGTTCGGCACCGTGTCGATCGTGGCGCTCCCCGCCGCCGCGGGCGTCCTCGGGCTCGACGCGGCGCAGACGGGTGCATCGGCGGGCGCAGCCGTCCACGACGTGGGCCAGGTGGTGGCGACCAGCTCCGCCGCAGGCGCCACGGGCCTCGCCGTGGCCATCGTCGTGAAGTTGTGCCGGGTCGTGCTGCTCGCCCCGCTCGTCGCCGGCGTCGCCGCCGTCCGGGCCCGGCGGGCTCGGCGGGCTGGCACGCCGGGGACGACGGTGCGGGCGCGCACGGCGGTCCCGGCGTTCGTCGTCGGCTTCCTCGCCGCCGCGGCGCTACGGACCACCGGTGTCGTCCCGCCAGCTGCACTGACCATGGCCCGATCGGTCGAGGCCGCGTTGCTGTGCCTCGGCATGGTCGCCCTCGGCACCGGGGTCCGCGTCGGCCATCTGCGGCGCCTCGGCCTGCGGCCCGTCGCGCTCGGCCTCGCCGCGTGGGGTCTGGTCGCCGCCATCGGTCTTGCGGTGGCGCACGTCGTCGCCACGGGCTGACCGCGGCGCCTCCGTCGCCGGGGCGGCCGGTTCGCTGCCGGGCATGATCGTGACCTCGGCTGCGCCGCCGGGGACCGGGGCACCGCCCAGGCGCCCTGCGGCGGAGCGGGCGGGACCGATCACGAGCGGTCCTCGGGACGCGGGTCGGGCCACGGCGGCCCGACCGGGCGGGCCGGCGGAGGGTCGACGCCGAGGGGGCGCCGCGCTCGCCGCTCGTCGGGCGTGCGGCCGGGGCGGACCAGCACGAGGTCGCTGTCGACCACCTCCCATCCTCTCTGGCACGGCGGGCGCAGCCGGTCGGGCAACTCCACGAGGCGGTACGCGATCACGCCCGCCGCGCTGACGATCGGCTGGCTGTGCCGCACGGCCGTGGGCTACCTCGAACGCATCGGACCCGAGGCCCGTGAGGCGGTGATGGACGTCGTGGTCACCCGCATCGGCGACGACGACGACATCGAACAGGCCTTGGACGATCCGCTGGTCATGGACGTGGTGCTGACCGAAGGCGGCTGGTTCGAGCGGTTCCTCGCCGATCGCGGCCACCTGCTGCCCGATGACGAAGCCCTGCTCGCCGCCTCGTGGTTGACCGTCGACCGGTCGGTGCACGAGGTCACCGCGGTCCGCCCCGGAGCGGGACTGACGCTGCGCGACTTGCGCAGCGGCGACGAGGTAGAGGTGCGGGAGCGGACCTTCTCGCGCACCACCCGGCGCGGTGCGGTGATCTGCGGCCGCGCCGTGCCCGACGGCGAGACCCACCAGCTCATCGGCGCCATCATCCCGGTCGCCCCCGGCACCGAGGCCGCCCTCCTCGACCTGATCGACGAACGCGACCCGTACGCGATCGCCGCCTGGCAGCGCGATCTCGAGCAGCCGCCGCAACTGCGCACCCGCGAGGACGAGGCTCTCGTCGAGTGCGAGATCGTCGTGACCGCAGCCGACACCGACGGCCTCGTCCGCCACCTGGACAGGACCTACGACACGGACGTCCCCGGCGAGTGGTGGACCGAACACCACGACCTCGACGACCTCGAAGCGGTCGTCCGGGCCCGCTTCCACCTCGAGGGCGAACGGCTGACCATCACGACCAACAGCGACGAGCGCGCCGACCGCATCGTCGGCCGCTTCCCCACCGACCTCGACATCACCGTGCTGTCCGACGACCGCACGCCCGTCGACGCCGAGTCCGTGGCCCGGACAGCGCACAAGGGGCTCCCCGACCTCCGCCAGCTCTCCTCAGCGCCGGGTGCGCCCGCCATCGACGACGACGTCATCGCCGAGATCCAGGAGCAGATGGAGGAGCGCTGGTGCGCCGAACCCGTCCCCGCGCTGGGCGGCGCCACGCCGCGTGAGGCGGCCGTCGACCCCACCCGCCGTGAGCAGCTCGAACGTCTGCTTGCCTCGTTCGACCTGACGGAAGCCCCGCCCGGCGCCTTCACCATGCGCACCGATCAGCTCCGGGCCCGCCTCGGCCTGTAGGGCACGGATGACCAGCGGGCGGCGCCGCCGACCCCCGACTCGCCGCAACCGCTGGGCCCCGTGCCCCCCGCCAACCGGCTGCACCGTGGCGGGACGACCTGTCGCGAGTCGCTCACGACATCCACAGATGTCACACATCGCGCCACCAACTCGTCAGCCGGGTGAGAGCCACCACTCACGAGAGACGATGGAGACGGTGATGACAACGACGAGTGACGAGATGGCGACATCGGGGCCGAGGGCCGCGGCCGCATTCGACCGGTTCGCCGAGGAGCGGAACGTGCTGCTGACCACCTTCCGGCGCGACGGGACGCCGGTCGGGACGCCCGTTCACATCGCGGTCGTCGGTTCGATCGCGTACATCCGCACTTTCGACCCGTCGGGCAAGCTCAAGCGGATACGACGCAACCACGATGTCGAGATCGCAGCCTGCACGATCCGGGGCCGGGTGACGGGCCCGGCGATGCGTGCCACGGCGCGAATCCTCGACGGCGAGGAGTCGGCGGGCGCCGGCCGTGCGCTGGCCGACAAGTATCCCCTCCTCCAGCGCAGGTTCATCCCCTGGTATCACCGTCGCACGGGGCGCGTCACGCACCACATCGAGCTCCGAGCCGCCTGACCGACTCGAACGAGCACCGTGGATCGCGTCGACGACTTCGCCGAACACCGTGACTACCTGGTGCGCATCGCCTACCGGATGCTGGGATCGGTCGACGAGGCCGAGGACGTCGTCCAGGAGGCGATGGTGCGTGCCGGCCGCGCCGCGCATCCCGGCATCGAGGAGCCGCTGGCGTGGCTCACCAAGATCGTCACCAACATCGCCCTCGACCACCTCAAGTCGGCGCCGGTCCGGCGCGAGTCGTACGTCGGCCCCTGGTTGCCCGAGCCCACCGTGGGGCCGCCGTGGGGAGCGAGCGCGCCGGTCGATCCCGCCGATCGTGTGACGCTCGACGAGCAGATCAGCCTGGCACTGTTGACGATCCTCGAGACGCTGTCGCCCGCCGAGCGTGCCGTCTACGTCCTCCACGAAGCATTCGGCGTGCCGCTGTCGGAGGTCGCCGAGATCCTCGGTCGGAGCCCACAGGCATGTCGCCAACTCGCCGTCCGGGCCCGGCGCCATGTGCAGGAGCACCGGCCCCGGTTCGACACCGACCGCTCGGAGCAGGCGCGCCTCGTCTCGGCCTTCCAGATCGCCTGCGAGACCGGCGACCTCGACGCCCTGGCCCGGCTGCTGGACAGCGAGGTCGTCTTCCGCACCGACGGCGGCGGCGTCGTGACCGCGGCTCCGCGACCTGTCGAGGGCCGGCAGCGGGTACTGCGGACCCTCCAAGCGGCGCTCCGCACCACCCGGCGGCTGGCGATCGAGCGCCGGGACGTCAACGGCGAGCCCGGCCTCGTGGCGCGCTTCGACGGGGGCGCCGCGGTGTTCGCGTTCGTCGTCCGCGACGGACGGATAGCGGCGATCGACGTCGTCGCCAACCCGGACAAGCTTCGACGTCTCCCTCCGGCCACGCCCGTGTGACGGAGACAGCGCCGATTGCCAGTTCGCTTCCGCGCCGTGGCGGCTGCACCTGTCCATGCCCGCCCAGCTGTTCGAGGACGCCCCGTGTCCCCGGCGCGGAGCGACGGACCGTGCGAACACCGCCGAGCGGGCCCTCACGCGCTTGCCTGGGCCGGCACGGCCCACGCCGCGGTCACGCGGCTCGTGTCAGGCGAACTGATCCGAGAGGGCGGGGCCGAGGGCGAGGTCGGCCTGGTCGCCGAACAGCGTGCCGGCGTACCAACCCTCGCCGTCGGTCGCGCTCGGCGAGAACGAGTCCACCTCGGGGAAGACGGCTTCGGCGGCTGAACGCGTCGCCTCGTCCCGGTCGGCGAGGAGGGGGACAAGAGCTGTACCCGTCTCTTCGCTCACCGCCTCCACGGTCGCGTCGACCGTGGCGCGCAGCCGCTGGCCGATGCGGTGCGCGAAGGCCACCAGGAACGACCGGCGAAACCGTGTCGTGCGGCTGCGGCCGGAGCGATCGTTCTTGCGCCCTTCCCTGCGCAGCGCCGCGGACGACTGGACGAGCAGCGACGTGAACAGTTCCTCGACCGCCGCGAGATCGTCGGCGAACCCGAACACGGTCGAGAAGCCCATGTGCTTCGACCACACAGCTCGACAGCCGTTGGCGTCAGCCACCGCGGCCAGCAGCGCCGCCTTCGCGTCGGCATAGGGATCGTCGACCCCGATCCGGCGCCCGACGGGCACCTCGCCGCGAGCGTGCCCGGCCGCGTCGAGCACCACCCGGTCGATCCGGTGGCGCGCCATCAGCTCCTGTGCCTTGGCGGTGAAGGAATCTGCCTCGGCCTCGAACGTCGTCGACTCCGCCTTGGCGAGCAACGCTCGGACCTTGTCGAGCACACCGTCGGGAAGCGACCCGCGCGGCGCGGCGGGCCCGTCACGCCAGTCGGACGGCGGGTCGGTGAGACGCTCGAGGGCGGGAAGCCGGAACAGCAGGCTCATGACCCGCACGGCGCCGAGCAGGACGTCGCTCAACCCAAGGCCCAGCCCGAGCAGGTAGGGCCGGCGCGGCGCCCACGTGCGGACCGCATCGATGCCCTCGAGCTGGGCCATCCAGCTTGGAGCCACCCGAGCGCCGAGCTTCTCGTAGGAGGCCGACTCGGACGCGATCACCCGGCGGATGAGCGCGACCTCGACCTTACCGAGCTCACGACCGATGGCACGGTCGAGGTCGGCTGGCTGCCAGCCGTGCCGCCAGACAGCCGCGACCTGGTGCTCCAGCAGGTCGGCGATCTCCGTCGTCACCTCGTGCGACGGCTCCCGGGCCAGCCGTTCGACCGCCTGCAGAACCGCGGCGTCGTCGCCTGATCGCTCGGCGTACGCCGCCGCGATGAACAGATCACCTGGACCGACAGACACCGTCGGTCCGCGACAGCCTCCACAAGATCGACACCCTCATCGACGCGCTCGGACAGTACCGTGACGCCCTCGTGGTCGAGTCCGACCGCGCTGCGGCTCACGCCCGGTCCCGGCGCCGCCGCAGGTGACAGGCCGACGCATCCGGCGGCGTCAGCGGGGGCCGGGCGGCGGCGGCAGCGGAACACCTCCGGGCGGATAGCCCGACATCGGATACCGGACCGGCATCAGCCGCGTGGCCACGGGGCGAGCGAAGACCACCCGGGCCAGGCGCCACAGCGACCGCACGATCAGCACCACACCCACCAGGCCGAGTGGCAGGAGCAGGCCCGTCGCAGCCCACGGCTCGTCGGCGCCGAAGGGTGCGGGGACGTCGGGAGTGACCGCACCCTCGGCCCCCGCGCCCAGCACCAGGCCGGCGAGCGCGGCGGCCGAGCCCAGGGTCAGGCCGAGCAGCAGGTCGAGCGTCGCCGCGGCGCCGGCATAGGCGCGGACCATGCTCCGGCTGGCGCCGCGCTGGGTGACCGTTCGGGTGGCGACATGGATGGCCGGCAGGGCGACGACGAGCAGCACCGCCAGACCCGTGGCCCCGGACGCGTCGTCGTAGGCACGCACCTTGTCGGCCGTGGCAGGCGTGCCGGGGGCGACCCGCTCGTAGTGGGCGACCAGCGCGTCGCCGAACGTGCCGTCCGTCCACAGGTACGCCACGAGACCGGCCAGCATCACGGCCAGGATCCAGCCGCGGCGCACCCCGCTCTGCGCCCGGGGCAGAGGCGCGTATCGCACCTGGCCCGCCGCCGCGACCGCCCGGCGTTGCTCGCGGTCGGCCCGGTCGGCGTCCCGCCGGTGCCGGTCGGCGTCCCGCCGCTGCCGGGCGGCGTTGTGCTCCGCCTGGCGTTCTCCCTGCGCGAGCGCCCGGGCGCGGTCGGCCGTCATCATCGCAGCGACGGCGGCGGCCGTGTTGCGCTGGCCTTCGGCGGCGAGCTGGGCCCACCACGCCTGCCGGCGAGCCGCGGTCCGCCGGGCCGCGGCCAGCTTGCGTTCGAGCTGGCGCTCGTGGTCGGGGTGCACGGCGCAGAGCAGCAGCGTGGCCATGGCCTTGTGCCGCTCGGCGGGCGAGGGCCAGCCCGCCTGGGTGCTCACGCCGGCGACATACCGTCCGAACGCCTGGAGGCCCGCATGCCAGCGCTCGTCGATGGAGGCCGCGCGCTCCATCCCCGGCAGGGCCCGCCACAGGCGGAGGACCCGTGCCGCGCTGATGTCGGCCAGCCGCGCCGCGGTGGCGTCATCACGGCCGGCGGCCACCGGCTGGGCGGCAGCCGCGAGCCCCTCCGGGGTCAGCCAGACGGTTCCGACCCGGGGGTCGACGTTGGAGTCGAGCGCCAGCAACAGGCGCGCCATGCCGGCCGTCGCCGGGGCGTCGCCGGTGCCCGCGGCGACGATCCCGTCGGCCTCGGACAGCCCGAGCGCCTGGAGGAACGCACGCAGCTCACCGAGCCAGATCGGGTCGCGGCGTCGGAACACCTGGTCGACCGCATCGTCCCAGGACGACTGGAACGCCATGGCGAGCGACCGGGCATCCCGGTGCTCGCCGCCCGCGAACCAGAACGTCGCGCCGCGCCTGGCCGGATCGTCGTCCGACGGCGGGGGCACCGTGCCGCCGGTCGATCCCGGCGCGGGACCAACCATCGCCGAACCCGCAGCCACGCCCACCGCAGCCTCGTTCCCTCCCGCATCCGCAGAACGTGCGTCCCGCACCCGGCGCACCCGGCCGTCCGGGCGGGCGGGCAGGGCGTCGACACCCCAGCCGAGCGCCACGATCGTGGGGACCACCGCGGTCCGGTCGGCCACCGTCTGGCCCAGCGCGGTGTCGCCGGCCACGGTGCCGTCGAGCGGCTCGCCCGTGAGGGTCGCCAGCACCTGGCCGACGTCCGGGCGCAGCCCCGGCTCCTTGGTCAACGCCGCCGGCACCAGGATGTCGAGCGGCGGCGGCAGGTCCGGCACGTCGGGCTGCTCGTGGACGACCCGGTAGAAGAGGGCGTCGGCGGGGCCCCGCCCGAACGACGACCGGCCCGAGGCGGCGTAGGCCACGACCAGCCCCCACGAGAACACGTCGGCCGGCGGCCCGCAGCGCTGCCCCCGCACCTGCTCCGGCGCCATCCAGCCGGGCGTACCGATCGCCATGCCGGTCCGGGTCAACGCCGGCGCCTCCCGCAGGGCGGCGACGCCGAAGTCGATGACCACCGGGGTCTCGGGGGTGAGCAGGATGTTCGCCGGCTTGAGATCCCGGTGCACGACACCGACCTCGTGGATCGCCGCCAGCGCGTCGGCCAATGCGACCGCCAGCGCCACGAGCCGCTCCCCCGCCATGGGGCCGCCGTCCGCCACCGCCGCCTTGAGCGTCGGCCCGTCGACGAAGGCGGTCGCCAGCCACGGCCGCTCGGCGTCCGGGTCGGCGGCCACCACCCGCGCCACCCGGGGGCTGTCGACCCGCTCGGCGGCCTCGACCTCCCGCCGGAACCGCTCGCGGAACGACACGTCGACCGCATCGGCCCGGACGAGCTTGACCGCGGCGGTGCCGAGCTCGGGATGCGACGCCAGGTACACGACCCCCATGCCGCCCTCGCCGAGACGGCCGACCACCTCGAACCCCGCGATCTGGCGCGGATCCTCGGGTCGGAGCCGGCCGACCGCACGCCATCGGGTCGTGGAAGCCACCGGCCGCGAGGGTACTGGCGCCTCCGGTGACCCCCGCCGTCACCCGGCGGCGACGACGTCGGTCGCCGCCGCCGATCCGACGGCTCAGCGGAACAACCGGTGCACCCTGCCGAGGTCGAGGAGCTGGGTCTCGCCGGTCCAGTCCTCGACGCCGTCGTTGTCGGTGACGACGTAGGCCCGGCCGTCGGCCGCCACGGTGAAGCCCTCGGGCTTGTCGGTGATCCATCCGTTGGTGGCCCGCAGGTCGGGCAGCAGGTCGTGGACGGCCTTGTCGCCGCGGGTGACCGGTGCCGACAGGTCGACCCGGGTCAGCCACTTGAGCTGGGAGTAGTCGCCGGTGAGGTTGTCGCGCTCGATGAGGCCGAAGCCTGCCTCGGGCAGCGCCACGATCTCGGACAGGCCGACCCACGCCGCACCGGCCGGGACCGGCTCGAGCTCGTAGGCGTGGCCCCAGGCGCCGGTCGCCGGGTCGTAGGTCCACACCGGGTCTGGGTGGGCTCGCCGGCGTTCGCCCCCGGGTCGTCGTCGAGCGCCTCGCACTCCGGCGTCGTGTAGTCCCAGCCCCGCTGCTGCGGCTCGACTCCGTCCGGGGGCGTCGGGCCGGCGCCTCCTATCGGTCGCTCGTCTCGTCGCGGCCCCGCCGGGCAAGCAGATCCTCGATGAAGTAACCGACCTTGGGCTCGATCGGCTGGCCGGGGTAGTAGCGCTCGACCAGGTCGAGCCCGTCATCAACGGTGGTGAAGCCACACAGGTCGTAGAGCAGGAGCACGTCGTCCTCGTCGCGCCCCACCCGGCTGGCCAGGAGCTTCGTCGCCAGCAGGTACTGAGGCGACGCTGCCGCGACTGACAGGCACTCGCCGTCGTACACCACGCGGCGCAGCCCCCGATCGTCGCCGGGCAGGAACCCCTTGACGCCGTCGTTGAGCCAGTCGGCGTCGAGGTCGTCGTGCCGTGAGGCGACGCGATGAGCGGCGGCGCGCACGTCGGACGAGGGATGCCAGATCCCGTCGACGTCACGGGTCGCGGGTCGCGCGTCGTAGGCGACCGTCATCGCGGCGCCACCGACGATGAACACGTCGCCACGGACGCCAGCCGCGCACAACTCGTCGTCCAGCTCGGCGAGCAGGTCGAGGATGCGCTGACGGGAGAGCACCGCGACCTACACGTTCACCAGGGAATCGCGGTGGATGTACACGCCGCGGACCTTGAACGATGCCGGGCTGCCGGCATACTCCCACGCCCGCATGGAGGGCAGGTCCGTGACCCACCATCCGCGAGCGAGGTAGCGGTCGGCGTCGTGCGCCCAGTCGGGGGACTCGATGCCTGCCTGCACGGCCTGCCATTCGGCGACGGCGGCGACGAACGCGTCCCAGCGGTCGTCTCCCGTGCGGGGCGGCGCGGCGGCGATCATCCGAGTGCGTTCGTCGTTACCCGAGCGTTGGAAGTGGTGGACGAGTTCGGCGGCGCGGCGGATGGGCATGGACCGGTCGTCGGCGTTGGCCTGAAGGTCGCCACGGATGCGCAACGCCAGCCCGACCACGCTGAGCCGATGGTCGACACGGGGTTCGACCCGCAGGGCCATGCCCGCGGCTGCCGCGATGCGTTCGAGCACCTCGAGCGTCGGGTTGACGTCACCCCGCTCGATCCGGTGAACGGTGCTCGCGGCGACGCCCGCAGCCTTCGCCAGGGCGCGAACCGACAGATGCGACTCGCGGCGGATCTGTCGTACCAAGTCGTCTGGCAACACGGTTGTAAGCGTACATGCATACGCGCAATCCACGAAGGCTCCCTCCACCTATCGCATCTCGCCAGGCCCGTGAGGTCGTCGAACGACAGCCGCGACGTTCCATTTGATGAGCGCTGCCGACGCCGCTCAAGGACGCCGTCCCGGGCGCCGCCTGTCAGTGCCCCGCCTGATGACGGCCTCGACGGCGGGCCTGGCGGTCGGCCCGGGTCAGACCGCCGCTCAGGTTGGCGCCCGGCCGGTCGAGGCGGGGTTGGGAGCTGCGATCACCAGCTCGGGGTGGCCGCGACTCGCCAGGCCGACCGTGTACACCCAGCCCCCGCCTCCGGCGCCGTCGATGGGCACCAATGCCCAACCGACGTCGTCGACCAGCTGCAGTACCCTGCCCAGCGCGTCGTCGAAGCTGCTTCCGTCACACATCATGCACATGCAGCCATCTTCCTTGCTGCCTATGACATTTTGATGCTGTTGGCGGTCGGCGACCCGTTACGACCGCAGGTTGCCGCTCAGGTACGCGGTGGCCGCGTCGCGGTACTCCTGCTCGGTGAACGCCCACTGCTGATGGTCGGCGTCGCCCCAACCGGCGACCATCGCCGGTGAGGTCCGGCCGATCGCCGACGTCATCGCACGGGTCATCGCCAGCGGCCCAGGCGGCATCCGCAGGAGTTGGTCGACGCACTCGTCGACGGCCCGGTCGAGGTCGTCACGGGCTGCCACACGCTGCGCGAAACCGGAGCGGAGCAGCTCGTCGGCGTCGACCGGGCGGCCGGTCATGACCCAGTCGCGGGTGAGGGGGAGGCCGATCTCCCGCACCAGCAGCGGGATGCCCGCCCAGGTCAGCGGGATGCCGATGGCCAGCTCGGGGATGCGCACGACCGTGTCGTCGGCCGCCACCCGGATGTCGCACGCCGCGGCGAGCAGCGCGGCGCCGCCGATCACGTGGCCGTGGAGACGGGCGACCGTGGCCTGCGGGATGCGGTCGAGCTGCTCGAGCAGCCGCTGCCACGTCCCGGTGCGGTGACGCCGCGCCACCCAGTCGCCCTCGACCGGTGGGTACGCAGTCGACGTGAGGTCGGCACCGGCCGAGAAGGCCCGACCGTCACCAGCGAGGACGACCACGCCGACGTCCGGTCGATCCTCCAGCTCGTGCAACTGCTCTGCCAGCGCTCGCCGCACGCCGTCGTCGAGGGCGTTCAACTTCGCTGGGCGGGACAACGTCAGTCGTGCCACACGATCGTCGTACGTCACTGTGAGCCCGGAGCCGTCGTCGGTCATGGCCGGATCGTGCCATGCAGTGCGGCACCAGTCCCGACGGTCTAGCGCCGCGTGGCGCTCTCCAGGTCCTGGAGGCCGACGACGCGGAGCAGGGCCAGGGCCTCGGCCTCGGGGGTGCCGGGCGGGGCCGAGTAGACGATGAGGCGCTGGTCGACATCGGGCAGGTGCAGGGCGTCGCAGTCGAACACGAGCGGGCCGAGCTGGGGGTGGTGGACCGTCTTGCTGCTGGTGCGGCGCTCGGCCACCCGGCCCTCGTCCCACAGGGCGGCGAACCGCTCGCTGCCGGACCGTAGCTCGTCGACCAGCCGGCGGAGGCCGGGATCGTCCGGGTAGCGGGCCGCCGCCAGCCGCAGCGCCGCCACCGACTCGGCGGCGCTCTGCGCTCGCTCGTCGGGGTCGCTCGAGACCCGCCCGCCCGCCCCCAGGAACTGCTGCCACACGATGTTGCGCCGGCCCGCCGGCCAGGCCGAGAAGTCGCCGAGTAACGCGGCGGCCAGCGCGTTCCAGGCCAGCAGGTCGCCCTTGGCGTCGAGGAGCACGGCGGGCAGATCGGTGACCCGGTCGAGCAGCCGCAGGGTGCTGGCCCGGGGCGTGCTCACGATGTGGCCCGGCAGCGGGGGCGCGGAGCCGGCCAGGTGGAACAGGTGGTCGCGCTCGTCGTCGGACAGGCGCAGCGCCCGGGCCAGGGCCGTGAGCACCAGGTCGGACGGGGTGGGGCCCCTCCCCTGCTCCAGCCGGACCAGGTAGTCGACCGAGATCCCCGCCTGCAGGGCCACCTCCTCGCGGCGCAGCCCGGCCACCCGGCGCCGGGTGCCGGCGGGCAGGCCGACGTCGGCGGGCGACAGCCGCGACCGGTAGGACTTGAGCGCAGCGGCCAGGGCGGGGCGATCCACGGCGTCCAGCATGCCGGGCCGGGCGCCGGCTCAGGGTGGGACCGTCGATCCCATGGTCGGCCGGCCCTGGTGACGGCCTCGGGCCGACCCCAGGATGGGCGGCATGACCACCACAGTCTTGATCACTGGAGCGAACAAGGGCCTCGGCCTCGAGACCGCCCGCCAGCTCGCCGCCCGGGGCTGGACCGTCCTCCTCGGCGCCCGCGACCCTGCCCGGGGCGAGGCGGCCGCCAAGGAGTTGGCGGCGGCGGCGCCCGACGCCGGCGAAGGGACCCGGGGCGACGTGCACGTCGTGCCGCTCGACGTCACCGACGATGCGTCGGTCGATGCGGCCGTGGCCCACGTCGCCGGCCTGACCGACCGACTCGACGTGCTGATCAACAACGCCGGCATCATCGGCTCCGCCGCCGCCCCGCTGGAGACCGGCCCCGCCGACTTCCTCGCCTGCTTCGGCGTCAACCTGCTGGGTCCCGTGCGGGTCACCCGGGCGTTCCTGCCCCTGCTGTCCCAGGCCGACCTGCCCCGCATCGTGATGGTGTCGAGCGGGATGGGGTCGCTGGCCGTGACCACCGACCCGGAACGTCTCGAGTCCGGCCTGGTCAGCCTCGTCTACCCCTCGTCCAAGGCCGCCCTCAACATGGTCACCACCCAGTACGCCAAGGCCCTGCCCGGATGGAAGGTCAACGCCGTCGACCCCGGCTACACCGCCACCGACCTCAACGGCCACTCGGGCCACAAGTCCGTCGTCGAGGGCACTCGCGCCATCGTCGCCCTTGCCACGGTCGGTCCCGACGGCCCCACCGGCGGGTTCTTCGACGACACCGGCACCGTGCCCTGGTGAGGGCGGGGGCTGCGGTCCTTGAACCTAGAGCGGGCTCGAGGTCGTACCGTCCCGCACATGGCGTTCACACGGGCCGAGCTCGACCATCTCCGATCGCCGCCACTCGGTCGTCTGGCCACGGTGGGGACGACGGCGTGGTGCAGGCCAACCCGGTGGGGTTCCGGGTCACGGCCGACGGCTCGTTCCTGATCGGCACCTGGGGTGTCGAGCCCGGCGCCGGGGGCATGACCCGCCGGGACACGTGAGCCTGACGCCGTGTGACGAGCGCGGCCGCCCTGCGACGGACGGGTGGGTGGCTGCGGCCGGCGGCGCGACATGCGCCGCCGGCCAGAACGGTCACCCGTCGATCTGCAGCACGGACAGGATGTTGCCGGCCGGGTCGGTGAACCAGGCGATCGGTGGGCCGTCCGGACCGCGGGCGATCCCCTTGTCGTCCTGGGCGAAGCCCTCGTACCGCAGGAAGGTCACGCCGCGAGCCGTCAGCTCGTCGACGGCCCGGTCGATGTCGTCGACCGGGAAGTTGAGGATCGTGAACGTCGCCGGGACGTGATCGGGCTTCGGGTAGGCGAGGATGTCCCGCCCGCCCGCGATGTGCAGGCTGAGCAGCCCGTTGTCCTCGGACACCTTCAGCCCGAGCACCTCGCCGTAGAACGTCTTGGCCGCGCCGAGGTCGTCGACGGCGAACCCGCTGAACGCCTGCGTGTCGGCGAACATCATTGCCCCCTCTCGGTGGCCATGGCGGCGCGCTGGGCCTCGCTCAGCTCGATGATCTGCACATAGTTGCCGTCCGGGTCGGACGCGGTGGCGAACAGGCTGCCGTCACGGTCCTCGAGCTCGGCCACCCACCGGGCGCCCATCCCGGCGAGGCGGGCGGTGACGGCCCGGGCGTCGTCCACCTCGAAGTTGAGGATCATCCGTCCGGGCTCGGGGTTGGCGTCCCCGACGTCGTCGCGCCGGTCGAGGAACAGGTGGACGCCGCCGAAGCGCAGCACGCGGTAGCTGTCGACCTTGGTGTCGTCCTCCGGTTCCAGGGCGGTGAGGTACCAGTCGTGCAGGCGGTCGGGGTCGGTGCTGGCGAGCAGGATGCTGCTCAGGTCGGCGTGGGTCATGGCGCTCCTCCTTCGACGAAGGCGACCGCGGTGGGCCACCACGGGTTGAGACCGACGCAGGACCCGCGATTCATCGCCCGCCGCACCGGCGTCGTCACGCCGCTGGCCGCGCCGGACGGCCGCCGCGCCGGATGGGGTCGTCCTCGAGAACCGCCAGGCACCCCTTGCGGACGGACGCGATGCGGGGCACGCTCGTCGTGGACACCTTCCTGGAGGTGATGCGATGGCGAAGTTCCTCCGCCCCATCATCTGGTCGACACGACCGTACGGGACACGACGCGAGGCGTCGCCCGGGCGACACACCCGGCCGCGTGCGGGACAGATCGGCCCGGTTCGGCGGGAGATCATCTTCGAACCGATGCCCGAGGAACCCGCTCGGACGGACCCGGCTCCGGCCGAACCCACGCCGGCCCCACCGGAACCGCAGCCCCGGGAGCCGGCGCTCGACCCGTCATGAGCCAGATCTCCGACGCGTGTGGTAGCGGCGATGGAGGGCGGGCGCTCGTGCCGGGTTCGTTGCGCGGCTACCGCACGTGGCGAGTGGTGGGCACGCGGGCCCACCGGCCCGACGGCACGTTGCCCTTGAGCTCGGTCACCCGCCGCCGTGTCGTGTGGTCCCCGACGCTGACCGCCCGCTGCGAGCCCAACGGCACGGCGGCACCAGGCACGTCCTCGGCGATCGAAGACGACCATCGCGCGCCGCAGTCGGGGTGCAGTTGCGGCATCTACGCGTGGTACTCCCCGACCGATGCCGACATGGTCAGCGCCCGTGTGTTCGGCGTCATCGAGGCGTCCGGTCTCATCCTCATGGGCGATCGTGGCTTCCGGGCGGAGTCAGCGAAGATCACCGCGGTCGTGACGCGGAATCGCCGGGTCACGGCGCTGTGCGCGCAGGACGGCATCGCGGTGTACCGGCGCCGCCGTGATCTCCTGCGCGACCACCCGCCCGAGGATGTGTCGTCGCTGCTGGGCGACACCCAGGCGCCCGAGCCGCACTCCGCCTCGCCCCCGATGCCGCCGCCCTTCGGGTTCGGCGGCCTCATCCTTCTCGCCGTGTGGGGGCGCGCCGCGTTGATCGCCAGCGCCATGGTCGCCTTGCCCACGTCGCCCGCGGTGGCGACGGCCGTGGTGGCACATCTCGTCGTGATCGGGCTGATCGTCGTTCATCTACGGCACTGATCGGATCGTCGCCCGCCTCGCACCGGCCCGGCCCGCGTCAGAGGGCGTCGCGAATGCGCGCCACGAGGGCGGTGAGGTCGCCGTGGTGGGCGCCCCGCCAGAAGACCTGACCGCAGGCGGTGCAGCGGTGGAACTCGTCGTAGTGCTCGCGGGTGAGCGGCTGGAGACCGTCCAGCACCTCGGCCTTGCTCACCGCCGCCAGCTCGCCGCCGCACCGAACGCAGCGGGTGAACGGCGCGAGCCGGGCTCCGAGATCGAGCCGGCGGAGCACGTCGACCACCTGCTCGACCGGCTGCTCCGAGCGCACGAACAGTCCGTGGGTCACCTGCCGCCGCTTGAGCAGCCCCCGGTCACGGGTGAGGAGGATCCGGTGCTCGGCCTGGCCGATCGACGCCAGCGCGTCGTCATCCAGGTCGCTCCCCCAGCGGGCGTCGAACCCGACCAACCGAAGGAGACGGGCGAGTCGACCGAGGTGGACGTCCAGCACGAAACGAGGCTCACGCAACGGCGCCGGCCGCAACCGGGCGATCGGCCGGATGTCCAGGCTCTCGAACACGGGGTACACGGCGATCCGGTCGCCGACCGCCGGGCGGTACGAGAAGCTCACGGCCTCGCCACCGACCACGATGAGATCGACCTCCGTGTGCGGGATGCCGGCCGCCTCGATCACGTCCTTGACGGTCTGGTGGGGCCGGAACGATCGCCGCATCGTCGTCCCCCGATCGTCCGGCGCAACGAAGTCGTTGAGCTCGGCATATGCACGGACGTCGACGTGCCCGGTCATCCCTCGCCAGATCGTTGACGAGTGTACGGCCATGCCCGCAGGCGACATCCCGTCAGCCCTCGGGGTAGTAGACGAACAGCTCGCCACCTGTGTCCGTCCATGGTGAGTGGCTCGTGCCGGCGGCGAGGTGCAGGAACGTTCCCGGCCCGTGGGCCGAGCCCTCGCCGGTCAGACCGCGGAAGGTGCCGCTGATGACGTACAGATCCTCGGGGCCGGGATCGTGGACGTCGGCGCCGGGCCACTGCGAACCGGGCGGAAAGCGCACGACGAGGGCACGGCGGGCGGCGGGCTCGGGGCCGGACCGGTAGAGGCGGTGGACGACGATGCCGTTGCCGACCTCGCTCGTCTCTGCCTCGCTGAGCTGGGCCTCGATGAAGGAGTCCGGAGTCACGGTCTCGAGCATCGACCCCCGCGGCCCCCGCTGACAAGCGTGGCCCGACCGGCGTCAGCCCCGAGGTGCTCCGCTGTCCCCCGACGGAGCGGTGGTGGCAGCGAGCAGGTGGCGGGCCCGCCGGCCCAGGTCGCCGAGATCGACGCGGCCGGCGTCGGCTGCGGACACGAGGCGCTCGGCGAGGTCGAGCGCCTCGTCGAGGATGGGGGCTTCCGACGCGGCGTCCTGTCCCATGTCGTGGAGGATGGTGCGCTCGGTCCGCGAGGCGACGATCGGACCGTCGAGCCCCTCGACCCACACGTTCGTGCGTCGTCCGTCGCCCCGCTGGTCGCCGCGCAACGGTTCGAGGGCGTAGATCTTGTCGGCGCGTGCGAACTTGCCGAAGCCGAGGAACACCATGCGCGGCTCGGATGGCATGGCGTGATTATCCCCCGTCATGCCCGCCGAGTGGTGGTCTCGGCTCGGCCGACACCGGACGGCGTGCCTGATCCGGAGGATTTCTTCGGGCGAACCGATGAGTTCGCGGCCGCCCCCGTCTCTCAACCACCACGCCCGCACAGGCGGGCGCGTGGAACAGGGATCCGAGGAGGATGACATGCTCGACGGCAAGATCGCGGTGGTCTACGGAGGCGGCGGGGCCATCGGCGGAGCCATCGCCCGGGCGTTCGCCCGCGACGGCGCCACCGTCCACCTGGCCGGCCGCACGCAGGCGAAGCTCGACGCCGTGGCCGACGACATCGCCGCCAAGGGCGGCACGGCGCAGGTGGCGCAGGTCGACGCGCTCGACGAACGGGCGGTCCGCGACCACGCCGACGCGGTCGCCGCCGAGGCCGGCGGCATCGACATCGCCGTGAACGCGGTGGGCATCATGCACGTGCAGGGCACCCCGCTGGCCGACCTGTCCGTCGACGACTACGTGCAGCCCATCACCGACTACGCCCGCACCCACTTCATCACCGCCCAGGCGGTGGCGCGCCACATGGTGGAGCAGGGCTCCGGGGTCATCATGACGCTCTCGACCCCGGGATCGCGGCTGGCCATGCCAGGGATCCTGGGGTTCGGCCCCGCCTGCGCGGCGATCGAAGCCCTCTCGCGCCTGATGGCCGCCGAGCTCGGGCCCAGCGGGGTGCGCGTGCTCTGCCTGCGGCCCGATGCCATCCCCGAGGCGGTGGGCGCGGGCTCGCACAGCGGCGACGTCTTCGCGCCGATCGCCGAGCAGGCCGGCCTGACGGTCGACGAGATGATGGCGGGCGCGGCGGAGGCCCCCCTGCTCAAGCGCTTGCCGACGCTGGACCAGGTGGCGGACGCGGCGGCGTTCGCGGCGTCGGACGGCGCCAGCGCGATGACCGGGACGGTGATCAACCTCAGCTGCGGCTCGTTGACGGACTGACGCCGAGTCGGACGGTCCGGTCGTTCACCTCACGACTCGGTACCTGATGTGCGTGGCGTACGGCGAGTCGAGGATGCGGGTGCGCTCCAGGTTCAGCCGTGTGCCGAGCTCGCCGAAGAGGGTGCGACCCGCCCCCAGGATCACCGGTGCGACGTGGATCTGCAGCTCGTCGACCAGCCCGGCCTGCAACGCCTGCTGGGCGATGCTGGCGCCGCCGCCGATGCCGACGACTTTGTCGCCGGCGATCTCGCGGGCGCGCTCGACGGCCGGCTGCACGCCGTCGACGAACTCGAAGCCCGACGCCGGGTCCGGCTGGTCGCCCAACCGGTGGGTGACCACGACGCACGGCACGCCGAACGGCGACCGGCCGCCCCAGCCGCCGGTGATGTCGTACATGCGCCGGCCCACGACGGCGGCGCCGGCCTGCACCATCTCGTCCATGATCTGCTTGTCGACCCCGGTGGCGCCGTCGCCCGGCGCATCCTCGTGCCCGTAGGTCCACGGGCCGCCGAACACCCAGTAGTGCAGCACCTCTCCCTCGTCACCGAGGCCGCGGCCGCTCCCGACGTCGTCGTTCGGTGCGGCCACGAACCCGTCCAAAGACATCGTGATGTCGAGAACCAGCTGACCCATCGCACGTCCTCCTCTGAAGCTCTGCGGGCACGGCGACGGGTGGTCGCCAAGGGGGTAGACCGGCCCGGCCCCGGGTTCTCATCGATCGGACGCGTCGGCTCGCCCCGACCGCCGCAGGGGCACCGGTCAGAGGGCCACGACGGTCGCCGGCTGGCGGAAGCCCCCGCCGACCTGTTTAGCGTTTCGTCGATGGCCGTCCCCCTACGAGTGTGCGCGAGTAGGTCACGTCAGCGCGGGTTGCGGTCGCCGTGTTGCCGGTCGGCCGGCTGTGGAGCTGGCGGCCCAGCGCCAAATTCCCACGCGTCGGCTGCGGCGAGCGCCCTATCCGCTCGGCCTCTTATGCCAGCCCCGCGCGCCGTGACCCCGTGGCCCTAGCGGCCGCGGCCCTCCCCGAACGGGTCGCCGCACGCCTCGACCACAACGGGCGCTACCCGCGGGCGGTCCTGCTCGTCGCGCTCACCGGCCTGTTCGCGACCACCTTCCCGGTCACGGTCCTCACCCTGGCGATCCCGACGATCGCCCGCGACTTCGACACCAGCCAGGCCAGCCTCGCCTGGCTGATCACGCTGCCGGTGCTCGCGTCGGCGCTGGCGCTGCCCGTGCTGGGCAAGTTGGGCGACCTCTACGGCCATCGCCGAATCTTCCTCATCGGTTTCGCCCTGGCCACGGTGACCACGGCCCTCACCGCCACGGCGGGCAGCCCCGGGCTGCTCATCGCCTGGCGCACGCTCAGCCAGGTGGCCGGTGGCAGCACGATGCCCAGCTCGCTGGCCCTCATCAACTCGGTCCACCGCGGCCGGTCCCGCGCCCAGGCCATGGGGTGGTGGTCGATGATCGCCGCCGGCGCGCCCGTCGTCGGGTTGACCGTCGGGGCTCCCGTCATCGACGCGCTGGGCTGGCAGACCCTGTTCCTGATGCAGGCGGGTCTGATGGTCGTGCCCGTGTTCGCGTCGTGGCTGGTGCTGCGCGAGACGCCGCGCCGCGTCGCCACGTTCGACATCGCCGGTGCCGTGGCGCTCGCCACGGGCATCGGGCCGCTCCTCCTGGGCGTCAACCAGGTGCCGGAGTGGGGCGTGGCCAGCCCGGCGGTCGGTGCCTGCCTCGCCGTCGGCGCCCTGGGGCTGGTGGCGTTCGTGGTGATCGAGCGCCGGGTCGCGGCACCGCTGATGCCGCTGTCGTTCTTCAGCAACCGCAACGTCGCCTCGGCGCTGACCAGCGGGTTCTTCACGAGCGCGGCGTACATGGGCGGGTTCTTCATCGCCAGCCTGCTGCTCGTGGAGCAGTTCGGCTACTCGCTCAGCAGCGCGGTGCCCATCCTGGCCATCCGTCCCGCCCTGTTCGCGGCGTCGTCGCCGCTGGGCGGCCGGCTGGCGGGGCGGGCCGGGAGCCGGGTCGCCACCATCGCGGGTGCGCTGGCGCTGGCCGCCGGGATGACGGGGCTGGCCGTCGGGTCGGCGGCCGACTCGCTGGCGGTCGTCGTGGCCGTCGGGTTCCTGTGCCAGGGCATCGGCTTCGGCCTGCTGCGGCCCGCCATCACCACGGCGCTGGCCGACGCCGTCGACGAGCGCGACCTCGGCATGGCCGGCGCGGCCGAGCGGCTGACCGGCCAGGTCGGGGTCGCCTTCGGCATCACCATCCTGGCCACGGTCTACGGCGGCGACCTCGACGGGTTCGCGCCCACGTTCGCCATCGGCGCCGTGTTCGCCGTGCTGGGCATGGTGGCGGCACTCGGCATGCACCGCCGACAGGCCCGCGTCGTCGGGCCGGAGCACGACCACGCCCAAGCGCCGGTCCACGTGACCTCGGCGTACATCGCCGTCGACCGGGCCGAGCTCGACCCGGCCGACGCGCTCATGCGGGCGGCCGACGAGCCGCGGTGACCGCGCCGTAGTGGCCGCGCCCGCCGTGGGGACGCTGTCGCCAGCGGCGGACACGACGCGGGGCGGGCGACGAATCGACAGGTGCCGGACGGTCGTACCAGTGGGCGGCCGACCAGGAGGTGCCGATGTCGACGACAACCGTGATCCGCTACCGGACGAAGCCCGAACGGGCCGACGAGAACCAGAAGCTGATCGAGGACGTGTTCGCCGAGCTGGCCGAACGTCGGCCGGCGGGCCTGCGCTACGCCAGCTACCGGCAGGGCGACGGGACGAGCTTCATGCACGTCGTGACCGTCGACGGCGACGCCCCGAACCCACTCGTGGGGCTCGACGCGTTCGGCCGCTTCCAGGCCGACATCGCGGCCCGCTGCGACGAGCAACCGGTCGCGACCGACGCCACCGTCGTCGGGTCCTACGACGCGACGTCCGCACGGTGAGGTCGCGGTGGCCGAGCCGGACCTCCACACCGTCGACGTGCTGTGCCGGCTGCAGCTGGCCGCGCGGCGGCTCGGCCTCCGCATCACCGTGCACGGTGCCAGCGACGAGCTGCGCGCCCTGATCGGCCTCGCCGGCCTGGACGAGGACCTACTCGGGGCGCCGGTCGGGCAGGCCGAACAGGCCCAGGAGGCGGGGCTCGATGAACGCGTGGATGCCGCGGATCCGCCCGCCGGACAGCTCGACCACCTGGATGCCGAAGCGTTGGTCGGCGACGACCCCGGAGGGCCGGTACTGCCCGAAGGCCGGTGAGCCGTTCGCGGCCGCCGTCGGCACCAGGCGGCTGCCCCGGCAGGCCGCACCGGCGCCCCGCCACCACCGGGCCAGCGCCTCGGGGCCGTGCAGCCACAGCGAGTTGGGTGGCATCGTCATCGTGGCGTCCTCGTGCAGCAGCGCCACCAGCGACTCGATGTCGTAGCGCTCGAACGCGTCGACGTAGCGGGCGAGCAGCGCCCGGTCGGCGGCGTCCATGGCCGCCGGCGGCTCGCCCAGGTCGCGGGTCGCCAGCCGCACCCGGGCGCGCTGCAGCGTGCTGTGCACCGAGGTGCCCGTGACGCCGAGCAGCTCGCCGACCTCGGTCGCCTGCCACCCCAGCACGTCGCGCAGGATCAGCACCGCTCGCTGACGTGGCGGCAGGTGCTGCAGCGCGGCGACGAACGCCAGGCGGATGGTCTCCCGCCCCGACGCCACCTCGGCGGGGTCACCGGCCGGCACGACCCGGTGGTCCGGGACGGGCTGCAGCCATCGCACCTCGCCCGCCGGCTCGTCCGCCGGCGCGTCGCCCGACGAGGAGGGCCCGAGGTCCATGGGCAGCGCACGCCGGCTCCGCCCATGCAGCATGTCGAAGCACACGTTCGTCGCGATCCGGTAGAGCCACGACCGCAGCGAGGCGCGGCCCTCGAAGCGGGCGAACCCACGCCAGGCCCGCACCATCGTCTCCTGCACGGCGTCGTCGGCGTCGAACGCCGAGCCGAGCATCCGGTAGCAGTACCCGGTCAGCTCGACGCGGTGGCGTTCGAACCCCGCCTCGAGGTCGCTGCGCTCTGTCCCGTCGGGTGCCATCAGGTTGGTCACGTGCGGTCACTCCCTTCGGCCCGCCGCGCCGCGCGCGGGCCCTCCCCATACGAGACCGGTCCCGGGCCCGGGATTCATCGCGGCTCGCTCGGCGCGGGCGGGACGGGCGACCGGCGCGTCGCCGCTCGGTCCGCCGGATCGCGCCGCACGCCGGCATCGCGTCCGTCGGCGCCCGCCGCCGCTCCGCAGGCCGCAGGAGCAGCGCAGCCGCGATGGCCGCCACCACCGCGAACCCGGCGGCGACCAACATCCCGCGCTGGAACCCCTCCGCCAGCGCCAGTGTCCGGGCCGCCGCCCGCGTCGAGGATGTCGCTCGTCCGCGCCACGGCGATGGTGGCCACGACCGCGGTGCCGAGCGCGCCGCCGACCTCGCGTGCGGTCTCGACCATGCCGCCGGCGAGCCCGGCGACCTCCGGCTCCACGCCGATGAACGCCGCCACCTGCGTCGCCATGATCGAGAACCCGAGGCCGACGCCGAAGGCGAGGAACCCCGGGAACAGGTCGATCCAGTACGAGGCGTCAGCCGGTGCCCGCGCCAGCAGGACCAGCCCGACCGCCACGATGCCCTGGCCGAGCACCAACGCCCGGCTCGGACCGAAGCGGTCGACGAACCGCGGCGCGACGGCGCCGGCGACCACCAGCGAGCTCGCCGTGCTGGCCAGCCAGGCCAGGCCCGTGCGCACCGCGGAGAACCCCAGCCCCTGCTGCATGAACAGCGTCGCCTGGAAGATGGTGGCGAAGAACGCGCCGAACACGAGCGCGGCGACCACGACCGCGCTCACCAGGGTCCGGCGGCGGAACATCGACGGCGGCACCAGTGGCGACGCCGCGTGCCGCTCGACCAGCACGAACGCTGCGAGGACCACGGCCCCGAGGGCCAGGAACCCCACGGTGGTGGACGACGTCCAGCCGTGGTCGATGCTCTTGTTGATGGCGTACACGACGGCCATCAACCCTGCGGTCACGGTGGCCGCGCCGAGCAGGTCCACCGACCCGTGGCGCACGGGCAGCATCCGGGGGACGAAGCGCAGCACCAGGGCGATGAGGGCGAGGCCGATCGGCACGTTGATGAGGAAGATCCACTCCCAGCCGGGCCCGTCGGTCAGCATGCCGCTGGCGATGACGCCGATCGACGCTCCGCTGCCGGACACCGCGGCGAAGATCCCGAGCGCCTTCGTGCGTTCGGCGCCCTCGGCGAAGGTGGCGACCACGATGGACAGCGCCGCCGCCGACGCCAGCGCCGCCCCCACCCCCTGGACCGCACGGGGCACGACCAGTTGGGCGAGCGAGCCCGCGGTCCCCGCCGCCAGGGACGCCCCGGCGAACACGGCCAGGCCACCGACCAGCACCTGCCGCCGGCCGAGCAGGTCGGATGCCCGCCCGCCGAGCAGCAGGAACCCGCCCAGGGTCACCCCGTAGGCCACCACCACCCACTGCAGGTCCGCCTGCGCCAGGCCGAGGTCGGCCTGGATGGACGGGATGGCGACGTTCACCACCGCGAGGTCCAGGATCACCATGAACTGGGCCCCGCACACCAACGCCAGGATGATCCCCGGCCTGATCGAACCACGACTCTCCGACACGACTGCCTCCGGGCTGCGAGCAACGACACAGGTGAGACCGTCAGGTCCGGCCGGATTCGTCGCCGCCGGTGATCGGGGCCTCTCGCGAAGTTCCTCCAGTGTTCGCTCGTCGGTCACGTGGCCGGCGCCGAGCCCACAACCGGTGCGCCGAGAGTGAGGGGGTGAAGCGACCAGAGGGTCCTGCCGGGGACGCCCCGCCGTGACGACGGCGGGGGTCGGACCGATGCCCGACCCCCGCCTGAAGTCTCTCCGCTCCTCTCCCGGCACACGGCGAATCGCCGTCCTCTGTGGCCCGCTGGCGGTGTTCGCCGCCATGGCGATCGCCGGCGACGTGTTGAGCCCGGTGCTGCTCGACCGCAACCGGCTCGCGCTCGCGGCACTCACGCCCCGGACCGCTTACCTGGTCGCGCTGGCGCGTGAGGTGCCGTTGCCGCTCTTCCTCCTGGTCTCCGTCGCGAGGTTGTGCGCCGCCGACCCGCTGTACTTCATGCTCGGGCGCGCCACAGGCCCGGCGGCGGTCTCGACGGCAGGCCGCACCCCGATGCTGCGTCGCTTCGTGCACCGACTGCCGTCGAGCTCGAGCTGGATCTGGCCGGCTGCGGTCGCCGTGTTCCCCACGGCGAAGACCATGCTCGTGGCCGGCGGTGCCGGCGTGCGGGCGGGGCGGGTGGCCGTGGCGAACGTGGCGGGAACGGTCGCCCGCGTCCTGCTCATCTGGAGCGCCGGACACGCGTTCCCGACCATGGGCGACACCGTCGCCTCGCTCACTCCGTGGATCGCGGTTCCGAGCTGCCTCGCGGCCGTCACGCTCGTTGCCGTCCGGCGCCGACGTGGCCCGCGCATCGCTCCGGCCCCCGCCTGACGAGGCGAAGCGGGGGCGGGGCCGCGGGCGTGCCCCCGGGACGGCGGGTCAGAGGACGGCGTCCACGAGCAGGTCGACCTGGTCGAGCCGGGCGACGCTGGGGTCGAAGATCAGCTCGTCGACACCGGCGTCCTCGAAGCCTTGCACTCGCGCCTGCACGGCGTCCACGGAGCGGGCGGCGCCCTCGGCGATGGCGTCGACCATCTCCGGCACGAAGTCGTAGTAGTCGCGCAGGCTCCGGCGTGACAGGTCGTCGGTGCCCTCGCCGAGCGAGAAGTAGGTGAGGGCCACGATGCGCGGGGATCCCTCGCGGCCCGCCGACGACCACGCCTCGCGGATCGCGGCCACCGGCTCGCCGAGCATCTCCGGGGGGAACCCGCCGACCGTCCAGCCGACGCCCCACCGCACCACCCGGGCGGCGGCCACCGCCGGATCGCCGCCGATCAAGATGGGCACTGCGTCGCCGTGCACGGGGCGGGGCGACACCGCCTTGTCCGCCCCGGCGACCGGCTCGCCCCGCCAGGCCCGATGCATCAGCTCCAGGCCCTCGTCGAAGCGCCGGCCGCGGGTCGCCATCTCCTGGCCCGATGCCGCGAAGTCATCGGCGCGCCCGCCCACCGCCACGCCGAGCGTGAACCGGCCCCCCGACAGCTGGTCGAGCGTGGCCGCCTCCTTGGCCAGCAACACGAAGCTGCGGGTGGGGGCCACCAGGATGTCGGTGAGCAACCCGATGCGCGCGGTCGCCGCGGCGGCGGCCGCCAACACGGTGACCTCCTCGTAGGACGGGTAGGCCACCCGTCCGATCGTGGCCAGGGACGAGAACCCACGCTCCTCGGCGCGCTGCGCCCACGGCACGAACAACGGCCCCTCGGCCCCGAGCACCGCGTTCGGCAGTCCGATCCCGATGTCCATCGACGACCCCCTGTGCGCACGGTGTCCCGCCGCCAACGAGCATCGCGCATCCCCGCGCCGAGCGCGCACCGTGCATCGACGGCCGCCAGAGGCGATGATTGTGCCCGGTGGGTGGCTCAACCCACGCTCATGGCCACCGACGGCCGGCAACCCAGCCCAGGAGGTGCCAGATGAACGGACAACGGGCGCGCCGCATCGCTCCGACGCTCGACCGCGTGCCGGTCATCCCGAAGGCGACACCGGTGCCGGCATCCCCCTCGGGGAGCCTGCTCAAGATCGGATGGGCGGCGGTCCTCGGCGTGGGCTGGCCGCTCAGCTTCGCCGTGGCCCTGGCGCTCGAGCCCACCCCGGCCCAACCCGAGGCTGCGCCGCCACTCATCGTCGAGCTCGCCGGCCTCGCCCTGTTCGTCGGGCTGGTGACCACCGCCGTCGCTGCGGCCTGCCGACACCGATCGGCTGTCGCCGCGGCCATCGTCGTCGGCCTGATCGCCGTCGCGTCGTCGGTCATGTGTCCGGTCTCGGGCCACCATGCCGTCGGAACGTGGTGGTTCGCCCAGCTCGGCCTGATGGTCACGATGCTCGCGACGAGCGTCGCCGCGGTCGGCCACCGGGCCCGCACGGCGGACTGAGCGTCACCGGCCTGCGGCTGACTGCGACGGGACGCCGGACGGCGGTGCCCGCGTGCGGTCGGGGATCAGTCGGGCGGCTCGTCGGGCAGGTCGAAGCGGGCGAGGACGTCCGGGCTCAGGAACACGGTGATGCCGGAGACCTGCTCGCCGCGCAGGCTGAACACGTTGAGCGCACTCAGGCGGAACTGGCCGGTCGCGGCGTCGCCCTGGTAGCAGGCCATGGCCGGCTGGCCGCTGGCCCACATCGCCGTGAACCGCCACGGCGTGGCGAACACCCGCTCGGCGAGGAACGTCCCCACATCGGCGCGGCCCCGGAACCACGCCGGCAGCGGCGGCATGGCGAAGGTGGCGTCGTCGGACAGCATGGCGACGATGGCGTCGACGTCGGCCCGCTCCCATGCGCCTACGAAGCGAGCGACGAACCGGCGCGCCCCGTCGTCACCGAGCGACCGCAGCGTGGCCTGCTGGCTCTCGCCGGGCAGCCGCTCGGCGACGGTCTGGCGGGCCCGCTGCAGGGCGCTGTTCACCGATGCCACGCTCGTGTCGAGCGACCCGGCCACATCGCGGGCCGGGTAGCCCAGCACGTCCCGCAGGATCAGCACGGCCCGCTGCGTCGCCGGCAGGTGCTGCAGCGCGGCCACGAACGCCAGCTCCACGCTCTCGCGCTGGTCGTAGCGGGCCTCGGGAGAGGCGCGGCCGGCATCGGTGCCGATCCGGTCGTCGGGGTAGGGCTCGACCCACACGGGCTCCTCCACCGGCTCGGCGAGCTCGCGGCGCGGATCGGCCGGCGGCCCGTACGCGGCCGGCAGCAGGCGCGGCGGCCGACGGGCCTGCAGGCGGAGGCAGGCGTTGGTGGCGATCGTGTAGAGCCAGGTGCGCAGCGAGCTGCGGCCCTCGAAGCTCGGCAACCCGCGCCAGGCACCGAGCAGCGTCTCCTGCACCGCGTCCTCGGCGTCGTGCAGCGAGCCCAGCATGCGGTAGCAGTGGACGTGGAGCTGCCCCCGATAAGGCTCGACCAGCCGGCGGAAGGCCTGCTCGTCGCCCGCGCGAGCGGTGTCGAGCAGCTCGCGCTCGAGGGCCGTCGAGCTCGACGGTGCGGTGGCCATCGGCGACCAACCTAGTGGGGTGGCTCGTAGCGCTCGGCAGGTAACCGCCGAGTCAGCGGCGCCTCTGGCAAGGACGCAGGACGAAGGCGCAGCCGTAGCTGCGGCGAGGACGAGGACGCAGTCCAGAGGCGTCGCTGGCCGGCGGTTAGCGGCGTTGCGCTGCGAGCCACTCCACTAGGGCCGGGGACCGCGCGATGGGCGAGGTGGCGGAGCCCGCGGGCTAGGGCGCCGCGGAGGCAGGACCACCCCCCTCCGGCGGCGTCGTGGAGGTGGTCGACGTGGACGTCGTGGTCGTGCTGCTCGTGGTCGTGGTGGGTGCCGTGGTCGTGGTCGGCTGGGTCGTCGCGGTGGTCGGCGGAGCCGTGGTGGCCGGCGGCGCGGTCGTGGGGACGGTCGCCGGGGCCGACGGGGCGGGCGTCGGTTCCGCGGTGGTGGGCGGGGCCGTGGTCACCGTGGTCGCCGTGGTCGACGGCGGCGTGCCGTCACCGTCGTCGCCATCGGTCACCAGGATCAGCGCCCCCAGCGCGACCAGGGCGGCGATGGCCACCAGGAGGACGGCGATGAGCGCCCGGCGTCGGCGTTCGCGACGTCGGCGGTCCGGGGGTACGGCCGCGGGGCCCTCGCCGCCCGGCGGGGCGCCGGGCACCGGGGGCGCGGTCGACTCCGCCGTGTCGGCGCCGGTGACCGCGATCGGGGCGGTGATGTCCTGGTCCGCCCCTGCGGCGACGTCGGGGGTGAGCTGCGTCGCTTCGGGATCGGGGTCCGGAGCGACGCCCGACGAGAGCTGTGTTGCCTCCGGGTCGGCTTCGGGGGTGAGCTGCGTCGCCTCCGGACCGGTCTCGGGCGTGAGCTGCGTCGCCTCCGGACCGGTCTCGGGCGTGAGCCTGGGCCGCCTCCGGACCGGTCTCGGGCGTGACCTGCGTCGCCTCCGGACCGGTCTCGGGCGTGAGCTGCGTCGCGTCCGGGTCGGCGGCCGCGTCGCTGGCGTCGTTCCCGGGGTTGTCGTCGGGGGCGGGATCGACGTCGTCGCCGTGCGTGTCGGAGGGCATGCCGACCAGGTTCTCATCCCGGGGGAGGGGGCCGTCGTCGACGAGGGGCTCGAGCGCGGCGCCAATAGCGTTCGGGGCATGACGACACTGCAGGGCGCCGTCGCCCGGCTGCGGCCGGCCACCCCGGCCGACATCGCCGACCTGGTCGAGATCCGCCGGACGCAGCAGGTCTACGAACGCTGGCGGGGCGGTGACGACCTGGTCGCCGCGGTCGAGGAGGACCTGGCCGAGCCCGGCGTGACCGCCTACGTGATCGAGCTCGAGGGCCGAGTCGCCGGCTGGGTCCAATGGGGGGCCGAGGACGAGCCCGACTACCGGCACGCCAACATCGACATCTACGTCGACCCCGCGGTCCACGGTCGGGGCGTCGGCACCGACGCCGTCCGCACGCTCGCCCGGCACCTGATCGTCGACCACGGCTACCACCGCCTGGTCATCGACCCGGCGGCGGACAACGCCGCGGCCATCCGCGCCTACGCCAAGGTGGGGTTCCGCCCGGTCGGTGTCATGCGCCGCTACGAGCGCGGCCCGGACGGCACCTGGCACGATGGCCTGCTCATGGACCTGCTCGCCGACGAGCTCACCGAGTGAGGGTAGACACTCCTGATCCGGTGGGCCTCGTGCGCGACGAGAGCGCCGCCATGACAGGGGGATGTCGATGTCCGAGAGCCAGGCTGCCTTCGCCGAGCTGCTCGCCACCGTGGGCGAGGTGGGCGACCGCTTCGCCGGGGCCGAGTGGGGCCTGACCGACCCCGGCGACATCGCCGAGGGCCTGCGAGTCGTCGTGCACCACCTGGCCACCGGCATCGAGACGCAGTTCGAGGACGACGCCGCCCACCCCACGTTCCGCGCCATCGTCACCCCGTGGCGCAAGGCCCTGGGCGACAACGCGGATGCCCGCTACCACGACGCCCAGCGTCCACCCGGCCGGCACCTACCGGGTGCGGGGCCGCACGGCCGGGGCGGTCTACGTGTCGTTCACGGTCGAGGCCGGGGCCGAGGACGGGGCGTTCCCGTCGGGGACCGTGGGAGTGCTCAACGACACCCAGTTCGACGTCGCCGACGACGGCTCGTTCGAGCTCACGCTGGGCGGCCCGCCCCTGCGCCACGGCTGGCTGCCGCTGGCGGAGGATGCGTCTCGGGTGACCGTGCGCCACTACTGGGAGGACGCGGCGTCGCCCCACGTCCCGCCCGTCCCCGACCTGGGACTCACCATCGAGCTGGTCGCCGGCGAGGCCGACGTGCCCGCCGCGCCGCCGGCGCCCACGGACGCCTCCATCGCCGCGTCGATCCGCCGGATGGCCACCTACGTCCGCAGCCGCACGCTCGACACGATGGCCAAGCCGGGCGAGGGCGAGGCGCCCGACTTCGTGTCACGCGTCCCCCACGTCTTCCCGCCGCCGGTACCGCCCGGCGCCCACGCGCTGGCCGCCGCCGATGCCGCCTACAGCATGGCGCCGTACCTGCTCGGCCCCGACGAGGCCCTGGTCATGCGGGTCCGCTGGCCGGACTGCCGGTGCGCCAACGTGTCGCTGTGGAACCGCCAGCTCCAGACGTTCGACTACCTGCGCCACCCAGTCAGCCTCAACCGGGCCCAGGCCGTCGCCGGGCCGGACGGCACCGTCACGATGGTGATCGCCCACCGCGACCCGGGCGTCGCCAACTGGCTGTCGACCGAGGGGCGGCCGTTCGGCCTGGTGTTCTGGCGGTTCATGCTGCCCGGCGGCCCCATCGACACCCCGGCCGCCGAGGTCGTCCCGATCGACTCGCTCGCCTGACCGCCGGCCGCCGGCCGCCGGCTGCCCGCGCCCAACCGGGCCGAGCCGCCGAACCCCGTACGAAAGCGGGGGCGACAGCCGCCGCTCGTGGACCACATCCGACGACACCCCCGGCGGAGTCAGCCGTCCTCGGGCGGCACCGCGAAGCGGGCCATGTACTCGGCCAGGTCGGTGCGCAGCGTCTCGGCGTCGAAGCCCCAGTCGGCCGCCGTGTACCGGTGGGTGCCGTGCTTGGCCCGGGGCTTGGCGGCCAGGTAGCGGGTGATCTCCTGCCGGTGCTCGTCGGTCAACTCGCGGCCGATCGACCGGTAGGCGCCGTCGATGGCGGCCGCGGGGTCGTCCATCAGGTCGGCGAACAGCACGTCGCCGTAGACGCCCGGCAGCGACCCGTCGTGACGGCGACGGGCGATGGTGTTGAGCGCGTCGGTGAAGAGGGCGCCGATGAGCACCGCCAGCACGTCGAGGTCGACCCGGTCGGTGCGCAGCCACTGGACCATCGCCGTCGTGCTTACCGTCGAGGGCATCGTGCGGGCCGGGTCACGGTGGGTCACCACGACGCAGGCGTCGGGGTACGCGGCCAGCAGGTCGTCGAGCATGAACACGTAGCCCGGCGTCTTGAGCAGCCAGCGCCGCGCCGGCCGTCCGTGCTGCACGGTCTGCAGGATCGCCCGGTGGAAGGCGAGGTCGGCGGCCACGTCGGGCGTCCACCCGCCCTGGTCGGTCAGCACCATGGCCCAGTGGCTGCCGGCGAACGACGGGGCGCAGATCGTGATGCACTCGACCGGCAGGTCGGAGCGCAGCTCGTGGATGGCGTCGAACTCGGGCTGGACGTCGGCCCACAGCTCCTGCTCGGCCTCGGTCATGGCCCGGCGCTCGTCCTCGCCGCAGCCGGCGGGCAGCACGGGGTGGAGCACGTCGGTGGCGGTGGGCACGCGCAGCCCCGGGTCGAGCCCCAGCAGCTCGAACAGGATGGTGGTGCCCGACCGGGCGGGCCCGGTGACGACGACGGGCGCCGCAATCACCTCGTCGGCGATCGACGGCTCGCGCCGCCGCCGCTCGCCGACGAGGAAGCGGGTGCGCAGCCCGCGCAGCAGCTCCTCGCGGGTCATCATCCGCCCGACCACGTGCAGCTCGCTGGTGTTGACGGCGTCGACGAGCGCCCGCAGGCGCCCCTCCCAGTCGCCGTCGCCCAGGTCGCCCGCGTCGGCGATGCCTGTCGACGCCCGGGCGTGGTCGATCAGCTCGCCGGCGGCGAGCGGCACCAGCCGCCGGGCACCGCCGGTAGCCGGGCCCATGGCGTTCACCCGCCGCACCCAGTCCGGCCGCCGGTACCTGTCCGCCATCGGTGTCAGCCCCACGGGCGCAGTCAACCACTCGCCGCGTCCTGGCGCTGCGGAACCTCCGGGGAGGACCTCGATCGAGGGACGGTGGGCGCTAGCCGGCCGCCGCGTCGGCCGCCTCGGCGGCCATGGTGCGGTGGACCTCGTCCATGTCGAGCGCCCGGACCTGGCTGATCAGGTCCTCGAGCGCGGGGGCCGGCAGCGCGCCGGGCTGGGAGAACACGAGGACGCCCTCGCGGAAGATCATCAGCGTCGGGATGGACATGATGCCGGCTGCACCGGCCAGGCCCTGCTCGGCCTCGGTGTCGACCTTGCCGAACACGATGTCGTCGTGGGTGGCGGCAGCGGCCTCGAACACCGGAGCGAACGCCCGGCACGGGCCGCACCACGACGCCCACCAGTCCACCAGCACGATGTCCTTGCCGGTCACGGTCTGCTCGAAGGTCGAATCGGTGAGGTTGATGGTGCCCACGGGCGCGGCTCCTGTCGGTGGGATGTGCACACGACACAACAGCGTGACCCCGCAGGGTGTTCCACCCGGGTTCGACCACGGGCGATCGGTCAGCTCAGCTCGTCGATGAACTCCTGGCGGTCGGCACCGCCCGGAACCATCGATGACCCCTACGCTGCGCCAGCACCGCAACGCGACCCGCCGACGAGGTGACGGCTCATGACCGACCGCTCCCCCGCACTCACGTACTCGTCGTACCTTGCGCTCGACGAGGTGCTGGGGGCCCAGCACCCGCGCTCCGACGAGCACGACGAGATGCTGTTCATCGTCATCCACCAGGTGTACGAGCTGTGGTTCAAGCAGCTCCTCCACGAGACTGCTCACCTCCAGGGGCGGCTGGAGGACGGTGACACCCCGCACGCGCTGCACACCCTGCGCCGGGTGCTCACGATCCTCAAGGTGGCGGTCGCCCAGATCGACGTCCTCGAGACGATGACGCCGCGGCAGTTCCAGGGCTTCCGTGACCGGCTCGACGCGGCCAGCGGCTTCCAGTCGGCCCAGTTCCGCGAGCTCGAGGCCGTCCTCGGGCGGCGGGACCAGCGGGTGCTCGACCCGTACCCGGACGGCAGCCCGGGGCGCGAGCGGATCGCCCGGGCCATGGCGCGCGCGTCGCTGTTCGACTCGTTCCTGCGCTACCTGGCCAGCCAGGGCTACGACGTACCGGCCGACGCCGTCGGCCGCGACATCGCCGCAGCGTGGGAGCCGTCCGGCGCCGTCCAGCGGGTCCTGCTGCAGGTGTACCGCGACGACGGCGAGCCGGCCCAGGTGGCCGAGCGTCTGGTCGACGTCGACGAGGGCATGCAGGAGTGGCGCTACCGGCACGTGAAGATGGTCGAGCGCACCATCGGCACCCGCGCCGGCACCGGCGGATCGCCCGGAACGGCCTACCTGCGCACCACCCTGTCCACCCCGGCCTTCCCCGACCTGTGGGCCATCCGGAGCGAGCTGTGATCGCCCTCGACGACCTGGCCACCACCCCCAACGCCCTGGCCCCGCACTACTCGCGGTTCCGGGTGGCCGATCGGCTCCTGCTGACCGGGCACTCGCACCAGGCGTGGCCCGACGTGGCCCGCGACGGGCAGGTCGAGGCGTTCGACGACGCGGCCGCCCTGGTCGACGACAAGTGGGACCGCGCCGCCGCCCGCGCCGAGGACGTGCGGGCCGGGTTCCGCCGCCTGCTCGACGACCCCGACGGCGAGATCGCGCTCGGCGGCCAGCACGCACGAGCTGGTGGTCCGGCTGCTGTCCGGGCTCGACCTCGTCGGTGCCCGACCCCGGCTCGTCACCACAGCCGGCGAGTTCCACAGCCTGCGCCGGCAGCTCGCCCGCCTGGCCGAGGCGGGCCTGGAGGTCGTGCGGGTGGCGGTCGAGCCCGTGGAAACCCTGGCCGAGCGCCTGGCCGAGACCGTCGACGATCGCACCGCCGCGGTCCTGGTCTCGGCCGTGCTCTACGAGTCGGCCCGCGTCGTCCCCCACCTCGACGCCCTCGCCGAGGCGTGCCGGCGGCGGGACGTCGAGCTGGTCGTCGACGCCTACCACGCCCTGGGCGCCGTCCCGCTGCCCATCCACGAGCTGGGGCTCTCCTCCGCGTGGGTGACGGGCGGCGGGTACAAGTACCTGCAGCTGGGCGAGGGCAACTGCTTCCTGCGCCTGCCCGACCACGCCGACCGGGTGCGTCCGGTGATCACCGGCTGGTTCGCCGAGTTCGACGAGCTGGCCGACGAGCACCAGCCCGACCGGGTGAGCTACGCCCCCGGAGCCCTGCGCTTCGCCGGCGCCACCTACGACCCGACCAGCAACTACCGGGCCGCCCGGGTCTTCCGCTTCTTCGCCGACCAGGGGCTCACCCCGGAGCTGCTGCGCGGGTCGTACCTCCACCAGCTCGAGGTGCTGGCCCGGCGCTTCGACGCCCTCGACGTGCCCGACCACGTCATCACCCGCGACCGCCGCGCCCCCCTCACGGCCTTCGGTGGCTTCCTCGCCCTGCGGACACCCGAGGCCCAGCGGCTCCAGCGGGCGTTGCAGGCCCGTGGGGTGAGCACCGACAGCCGTGGCGACGTCCTGCGGCTCGGACCGGCGCCCTACCTCGCCGACGCCCAGCTCGAGGCGGCGGTCGACGCCCTGGCCGAGGTCCTGGAGGCCGTCGCGTTGTGACTGACCGCGAGCCGTTCGCGGCGCACCACCAGACGCATTCGTGATAGAAGCCCACCTGGCGGCAGGGCGGAAGGACGAGCGTGACGATCCTCGATCGACTCTCGGAAGGCGATCCATCGGCTACAGGGGCTGTCGATGTCGCGCGAGGCCTCGATCACATGCTGGGTCCGTACAGGTCCGCCCTCGGCGTACCGATGTCGACGGGCACTCGATCAGGGACGCTGGGGCAGACATCGTTGGGCCCGATGGACTACCCCACGATGCTGCCGGCACAGGCGCTGGTCGACGACGGCCTCCTGCCCGTGACCGCCTTGGAGAGCCACATGGTCCTCGGCATCTGGGGAGCGGGGGTCGTGTTCGATGAGTACACCGGAGACGCCTCTCCGGCTGTGTTCATCCAATCAGTCCTCCCCGACATCGTCGAGGTCAACGACGCGCCACCTCAGGTGGCCGACGCGGTGCGTGGCTACCTCAACGAGCTGTTCCGCGGCGAGGTCGAGTCCGGCACCGCCCTCGTGCTATTGCCCACTGCCCAGTCACTCACCGCGGTGAGCTGTTCGGGGAACGATGGAACTCTGGGCGCTCGGGTCACCGATCGCAACGGCAACGAGGCTTTCCTCACCGCCGGACATGTCGCACCGTACGCGCACCTGGCCGTCCACGATGACACGATGGCCTTGGTAGGGCACGTCAGCGAAACCCGATCACCCGACAATGGGCAACCGGGTGACGACTGCGTCGACGTTGCCGTCATCAGCCGCCACTCCGCCTACCCGTCGACGGCAGGCCCAGCCCACGCGACGACCGCAATCGCCCCAACGAAGCGCATGGACGTCACGGCTCTCACCAGCAACTCCACCACCACCGCCTCGTGGCTCAAGGCAGTTAGCGCCAACTGGGTCGGTCCTGACCCTGCCTGCGGTGACTGGGCGGACGTTGCTGTCACACGCCATGCGATCTCGATCGGTGGCGACTCGGGATCACTAGTCATCGCCGGCACCGACGGCCCGGTCGGCCACGTGGTCGGGGGCGACCCATCGTCATACACGCTGGTCCAAGACCTCTCGTTCCAGCTCAAATCCACAGGAGCGACGCTACGGTGACGTTGTGGCCAGTTCGCCGCGCGATGACGTGCAGATCTTTGCAGCGCGCCTGCGATCGAGCGACCTCCTGGTGGGGTGGAGCGTCGATGACGACGACCGCGTCGTCACGTTCTACGTACGCGAGAACCGAACACTTCCGCCGTTTCCGTCGACTATCGGCGAGTACTCGATCGAGCTCGTTCCGTCACCCCCAGCCCAGGCGTTGGGCAGCTGAACTCTCCGAAGGGCAGGCCCACACGCACCGGAGTTTCGACACTTGCTGACGACGATCCTCGCCGAGGCCGCATCTCGGGAACCGACTGAGCTCACCGAGCGGGTGGTCAACGCCAGCCTCATCGTCGGCGTGCTGCTTATGGTGGGCGCAGGCGTCGTCGCAGCCTTCGAGCTCGCGAGTGCTGCCAAGGTCGCAGCTGTCGCGACCAAGGCGACGGAAGGGGCAAGGGACGCCGCGACGCCGACGGGCGACAAGGAGGGCGACGCACAGAAGCAGAGTGCGGTCGCTACCGCAGTCAGCGCCGTCGCCTCGCTCGCCACCGCATTGAAGGACCTCGATCGATCGACCCGCATGATGACGCTGGCGCTGGCGTTCTTCGCCGTCGCCGCCGTCACCGCAGGTGCAGATGCGATAGCCGCGTCGTAGCCGAGGTCGGGATGCCGCCGTCACGGTGCCCCCGCGTTCATGAAGGCCGCCCATTCGGCGGGCGGTTCGGAAGCCAGCTTCCGCTGTACTCCAGCAAGGGCGACGGAAGGCCTGATCCCACTCGCCATACGCCGGTGGAGGTCGGCCATGAATGCTGGCGCCGAGGCGTCGTCGACCGGCCACAATGCCGCCGTCACCGATCGGGCACCCGAGTCGACCAGCGCCGTTGCGGCGCCCAGGGCCTCGTCCGGAAGCCGCGTTCCGGTCAGACCCGAGTCGCATGCAGACAGGACGATGTGATTCCCATGCCCCCCTGCGAGGGTGGAGGACAAGACGGGTTCGTCCAGCAGAAGGACCGAGCGCTCGGGATGGTCGAGGTCGACGTCGAGGTGGCAGGCAACGTGCACGACGTCTGCCCATCCACACCCGTCGACCAGGGCCGCATCCACGCCTCCTGCCTCGACGGCAGGAGCGCCGCGGCGGAGCCCCCGACGGCCAGGCCACGGCGGGAGCGCCGGCGCCACGGGCGGGCGACGCCAATGGCGAACCTCCTCGTAGGCGCCAGCTAGGATCCGGGCCTCGTCCCACACCCCGGCGATGCGCCGGTCACTCGGGCCGGGATGGGCAACGATGAACAAGTGCCCAGGTCGCCACTCCGCATCGGTCGTGGCCAATCGAGCGTTCGGGACCACGGTCACCGCCTCGACCAGCCCAAGAAGGCTGCCGTCAGCATCACCGCGTGCCGTGCTGATTGGGAGCCAGCCGACCCGGCCGACCGGCACGACAACGAGGGTCTCTACGTCCCGTGACAGGATCTTCGCTGCGGGCTCCGCAATAGTGTCCGACGTATACCGCAGCAGCCTGCCCGCGGCGGCATTCCTGCGATCAGATGCGCCCGGGGCTTCGCTATCGAACGCGCGCCTGACCAGGTCGAGCTCGCTCGCAACCCTGTCGGTCTGAAGCCGAGGAACCGCCACGCTCCGCACTCGACCACGACCATCGACAGTCGCGACGATCCCCCCTGCCGGTGTCGCCGCCACGTAGAGCACCACTCCGCCTGTCGCCTCGGCCGCCCCCACGATGTCGTCGAACGACACGTTCTCGACGGGTCGACCCAGATGCTCGGCGCGGAGCACCGCCGCAGCCCGCTCGAGGTGCATG
Organism: uncultured Acidimicrobiales bacterium; assembly: GCA_963735395.1. Lineage (GTDB taxonomy): Bacteria > Actinomycetota > Acidimicrobiia > Acidimicrobiales > VFJN01 > ZC4RG19. Next base: position 61,429 of record CAVTKV010000014.1, read on the forward strand.
ACAACGACCTGTCCGCCCTGGCCGGCACGGAAGGCGGCCACCGCCGCCACCGCTCCCGTTCCCTGGACCTCGGACCGCGCCCGCTCCTTGTCCTCGACGAGTGCTCGGACAGACGACAGTGACGACGCTGCCGCGATGGCAGTTCCGGCGGCGAGTGCCGCCTGGGCCCAGCTCTCCTCGGCAAACGCGACGTTCGCCAGCCGCTTCGCCGCGTTGACCGATACCGACGGCACACCTCTCGCCAGCGCTGCGTCCCAGTAGTCGACGGCAGCCTGGAGGTCGGCGTTGTCCTCGCCATGGGTGTGGCGCTCGTGGCGATCGGCGTACCGACACCCCAGGTTGAACTCGATCCGAGGTGTGTGCGACGAGTCGGTGGGTACCAGAGCGAGTGCCTCCTCGAGTAGGGAGATCGCGGCGTCGAGATCGTCTCGCGAGCGGACCTCCTCGGCCCGGTCGGTCAGCGCGTTGGCCAGGGTCGCGAGGTAGATGTACCTGTCCGACGCCGGGACGGAACGGTGACGGGCAGCCTCACGGGCCAACGCGACCGCGCTGTCGAGGTCGCCGTGTCGGCGCGTGCGCACTGCTGGTCCTCGTCGCCAGCAAGCGAGCCAAGGCAGCGAGTCGTCCCGGCCGTGTGACAGCGTCACCGGGAGTCAGCGAGAGCGACGCACCAGCGTGGTCGATCGCGCCTTCCAGATCCGCGGGATCATCGGCGAGGTGATACTGGTGCTCGAGCGCGTCGCGAGGTTGCTCTGGATCGCAGCCTCGGTCTCGAAGGGCAATGGCGAGCGGAGAGTCTCGACCCCGATCCTGACAGCGTCGGCCAGGTCGGCGCGGTTGCCCTCGACCTCGAATCGTTCGCACCGGAGCAGCATGGCGTCGTTCGCGCCAGCCCAACCGACCGGTGACGCATGATCGGACAGAGCCAGGGCGACGTCAGTCGCGGCAGAGGGCAAGATCGAGCCACTCTCGCCGTCCGCCGCGTAGGTACGTGTCGTAGGCCGCCGCCGACAGGGTGCCCAGGAAGACCGGCCGGCTCGGGCTGTCACGCCCACAGTCCATCACGACTCGCGCGGCCTGACAGGTCGCCTCATCGAGCAAGGCGGCGTCATCGTGGGCGTCCGCCGCTAAGCGAAGTGCCTGGGCGAGAGTGTGCGCACACCGAACTCGCTGAGAGGGGGACGCTGGGGCCACGCATGCCTGACGCCCGAGCTTGACGGCCTCGTCGATGTCGGCAATGACCCCGGAGCTCTCGTAGCGGGAAACCGTCATGGCGGCGAGGTTGGCCAGGATTCCGGACGGAGGATCGCCGAAGGCTTCGGCCGCGGCGGCTGTAGTCGTGATGGCGCGGACCAGGTCCTCCGGGTGGCCGTCGCGCTCGTGACGAGCTGAGAGGGCCCCCCCGAGGTTGCCGAGGATGCTGGCCCGGTCAGCATCGCCGCCGGATGTGAGACTGTCCGCCTGTTCGAGCAGTTCTATCGCTGTATCGAGCCCCGCCGGATGGTCCAGGTGCTCATACGCCGCGACATGCCGAGCCGCGAGGTTCGACAATGCGGCCGCGCGCAGGTCGTCACCCGCGCAGTCGACGAGGTTCTCGCCAAGGCTCACGGCCCGATCGAGGTCATCCCGCTCGTTTGTGAGGTGAAAGCGGCTCGACAGCGTCGCGGCAAGGTTCAGCTCGACGACGTGCCTGTCGTGCGATCCGGGCGCGAGGCTGTCAGCGAGCATCTCCAAGGTCTGCACAGCCACGTCGGCCAAGGCGACGTCTCCGACCTCGTCCGCTCGATCCGCGACCTCCAGCGCATAGACCAGTCCTGCCTCGACCCACTCCTGGGTTTGGGGCCGCGCCGCCTTGAATCTCGTGGCGGCAGCGGCGACACGTGATTGGCCTCTCTCCGTCACGGGTCAGCGCGGGCTCAACCCGCTGACGTCGTCGGGCGCCGAGCCGACGGGCCCCGGTTTCGCCCGCTTGGCGTCGTAGAGGGCGGCGTCGGCCAGGTGGGCGACCGTGTCGGCCGGCGCAGTGGCGACGCCGACGCTGGCGCCGACCGTCACCGTCAGCCAGCCGTCGAGCGCGATGGGCGCCTCGATGGCCCGGACCACCCGCTCGGCCGAGCGGGCCGCGTCGTCGTGGTCGGTGCCGGGAGCGAACACGATGGCGAACTCGTCGCCGCCGTACCGCACGGCCAGGTCGCCGTCGCGCACGCCGGCGCGCAGCCGCTCGGCCACCACCTGCAGGACGGCGTCGCCGGTGTCGTGGCCGTGCGTGTCGTTCACGGGCTTGAAGTCGTCGAGGTCGAGGATCGCGACCGTGACCGACCCGTCGGCGTCGCCCAGGCGGCGCTCGAGCGCGGAGCGGTTGGCCAGGCCCGTCAGGGGGTCGGTGACGGCCTGGCGGCGCAGGGTGTGGCGGCGTCGCTCCTCGGCGATGACCAGGCTGGCCAGACGCTCGGTGTGGCGGAGGGCCTCGTCGGTGCCGATGTTGCGCTCGACGCTCATGCGCAGCCACACGACGACGCAGCCGATCACCTCGCCGGTGGGCTGGTCGCGGATCGGCAGGGCCCAGGACGCCAGGAAGCCCTGGGCATGGGCCTGGGCCGCCAGGTCGTCCGGGACCCCGGTGAAGTCGGGCGGGGACCGCACCTCGCCCCGTGCCGCCGCCTGCCACCACCGGGGGTCGGTCGCCAGGTGCGCCATCGGGTTGCCGCGCGGCACGCCGACCACCGGCCCATCGGCCAGCAGCGCCACCACCGCGGCCGATCCGAGGTAGTCGGGGACGAGGCCCGCACAGGCGGCCAGCACGTCGGGCAGCGGCATGTCGGCCACCAGCAGGTCGATGACGTAGCCCACGCCGTCGAGCTCGCCGCTGACCGGCCGGGAGAACACCAGCATGCCGTCGACCACGGGGTCGTCCAGCAGGTTGTGGATCGTCGCCTCCATGATCACCCAGCGTCCGTCGAAGCGCTGGAACCGGTACCGGATCGGTTGGGGCATCGCGGCGAGCATGGTGTCGGCTGGCCCGGCGCCCTGCAGCTGGGCCAGCCCGTGCATGATCCGGTCGACGTCGTCGGGGTGGATGCGCTCCAGCGAGTTGTCGCCCCGGCGCGAGTCGGGGTCGGTGCCGGTGACCCACGTGGCCGAGTGGCTGATCCAGCGGATGTTGAGGTCGGCGTCTATCAGCGTGACGACCGAGTAGGGCGACCGGTCGATGGCGCGCACGATGCGCGCCGCGACGTCGGGCGGCACGGGCGGGCCCTGGCCCACGCTCACGCCCCCCTCGACGGTCACCTCACCCGGCAACGACGCACGGGTCATGTGCGGCCCCCGACCTACTCCCTCAGCGCCGGGGCCCGGCCGGCCCCGATCCACGCGGATGACCGCCGATCGTATCGCCATCGGTCGGGTCCGTGACCAGTCGGCGTACCGGAGAGGTCAGAGCTCGGTCGACCGGGAGAGCGCTGCCGACAGCACCCTGCCGAACCAGCGGGCCACCGTCGCCTCGTCGGTCGGTTGGGAGAGCCCGGCACGGGCGGCGGCCACCTCGTCCTCGCCGATGCGGGCGACCCGCTCGGCCAGCAGCACGTCGGTGTAGGCCGGGGTGAACTCGGGATGGGCCTGGAGGCCCACCATCGACTCCCCCACCCGCATCAGCGCCGCAGGGCAGTGGTCGGCGCGACCGAGCACGACGCCGCCCGGGGGCAGCTCCTCGACCTGGTCCTGGTGCATGAAGTGGAGGGCGAGCTTGTCGGCCGGCGGGTCCATCCATGGCTCGGGCGCGTCGACCACCACCCGGCGGATGCCCGCGCCCCAACCGGTCGCCGCCTTGGCCACCCGGCCTCCCAACGCGTGGGCCAGGAGCTGATGCCCGAAGCAGATCCCGACGAACGGCGCCCCCGCGGCCTGGGCGTCCCGCACGAAGCCCGACACCCCCTCGATCCAGCCGAGGTCGTCATACACGGAATGGCGCGAGCCGGTGCAGACCCAGCCGTCGCAGGTGTCCGGCGACGGGGGCAGCTCGCCGTGGATGACGTCGAACGGCACCAGCTCGATCTCGGGCACATGGACCGCGAACAGCGAGGCGAACATGTCGGCGTAGTCGCCGGCGATCGGGCGGTGACGGTCGGCGACGTGGTCGCACTCCAGCAGGCCGACCCGGGTCACAGCGCCACCCTCAGGTGGAACGACTTGGGGCGGGTGACCGCCCGGAAGCCCAGCGTCGACAGGGTGACGCCCCGGCCGGAGTCCTTGACGCCCGTCCAGGCGAGAGCCGGATCGAGGTAGTCGCACCGGTTGAGGTACCAGGTGCCGGTCTCGACCCGGTCGCCGACGGCCAGCGCGGCGTCGACGTCGGTGGTCCAGATCGATGCGGTCAGCCCGTAGGCGCTGTCGTTCATCAGCTCGACCGCCTGGTCGTCGCCGTCGACCGGCATGATCCCGACGACCGGTCCGAAGCTCTCCTCGGTCATCAGCCGCATGCCGTGGTCGACGTCGACCAGCACCTGGGGGGCGAGGTAGGGGGTGCCGACCCGGCTGCGGGGGAACGACTCGGGGTCGATCAGGGCGCGGGCGCCCTTGGCCACGGCCTCGTCGACCTGCCCGCGGACGAACGCCGCGGCGCTGGTACGGACGAGCGGGCCGAGGGTGGTGCTGGCCGCGAGCGGGTCGCCCAGCTCGTAGGCCCGGGCCTGGGCCACGAACGCCTCGACGAACTCGTCGAACCGCTCGCGCTGGACGTAGATGCGCTCGACGCCGCAACACGACTGACCGGCGTTGAAGTAGACGCCGTCGACCAGCTCGGACACGGTGGCCCCGAGCGGGGCGTCGGCCCGCACGTAGGCCGGATCCTTGCCGCCCAGCTCGAGACCGGTGCCGACGAAGCGTGTCGAGGCGGCGCGCTGGACGGCATGCCCGCCCGCCACCGAGCCGGTGAACGCCACGAACCCCACACGGGGATCGGTGACCATGCCGGCGACCGTGTCGTGGTCGGCGTGCACGAACTGGAACACGCCCTCGGGCAGCCCGGCGGCCGCCAGGCCCTCGGCCCAGCGCTCGGCCACCAGCGGAGTCTGCGACGCCACCTTGAGCACCACGGCATCGCCCGCCAGCAGGGCCGGGACGACCGCGTTGACCGAGCACAGGTACGGGTAGTTCCACGGCGCCACCACCAGCACCACGCCCACCGGGTCGTGGCGGATGAAGCGGCGGAACCCCGCGGCGGGCGGGAGCTCGGTGTCGGCCAGCGCCTCGGCCGCGGCACCGGCCAGCCACGTGGCCCGCTCGGCGAACCCGCGGGAGATCTCGAACGGCGAGTGGGCGATGGGCCGTCCCATCTGGCGCGTCAGGTCGCGGCCGATGTCGTCGGCCCGGTCGACCATCCACGGCACCAACCGCTCGACCACGGCGACGCGCTCGGCGAGCGGCGCCCGCCGCCACGACCGCTTGGCGGCAGTGGCTCGATCGAGCACGGCGTCGACCTGCGCCGGAGTCGCCAGCTCGCGCTCGACGACCACCGACCCGTCGACGGGGCTTATCGTCCGCTGGACCGGGGCGGTGTCGGGCATGGCGGTCACTCCGGGGTGACGTAGGCGGCGGTGAGGCCGCCGTCGACCAGCATCTCGGCTCCGGTCATGAACGACGCGTCGTCCGACGCCAGGAACAGCGCCGCCTTGGCGATCTCCGCCGCCTCGCCGAACCGGCCCATGGGGATGTGCACCAGGCGGCGCTGGCGCTTGGCCTCGGTGTCGAGGAACTTCATGAGCAGCTCGGTGCGCAACGGCCCCGGGCACAGGGCGTTGACCCGGATGCCCTCGCGGGCGTGGATGACGGCCAGCTCGCGGGTGAACGCCAGCACCGCGCCCTTGCTGGCGGTGTAGGCCACCTGCGAGGTCGCCGCCCCCACCTTGGCCACGAACGAGGCGGTGTTGATGATCGACCCGCCGCCGGCCCTGCGCAGCGCGGGGATGCCGTACTTGCAGCCGAAGAACACGCCCTTGACGTTGACGTCCATGGTCGTGTCCCACGTTGCCTCGTCGGTGGTGAGCGCATCGTCGTCGGTGCTGAGCATCACCCCGGCGTTGTTGAACAGCACATCGAGCCGGCCGAACGTTCCCTCGGCGGCGGCGACCATCGCCTCGCAGTCCGCAGCCAGGGCCACGTCCGCGGGCACGGCGACCGCCTCGCCCCGGCCGGCTCCGCCGCCGTCCCGGATGAGCGCCACCGTGTCCTCGGCCGTGTCCTTGTTCAGGTCCACGGCGACGACCGCCGCGCCCTCGACGAGCGAACAGCAACGACGTCTCGCGGCCGATGCCGCTGCCGGCGCCGGTGATCAGCGCGACCTTGCCTTGCAGCCTCACGGGTCAGATCCTCTCGAAGTAGCGGCGCCGCTCCCAGTCGGAGACGGCGCTCGTGTACGCCTCCCACTCGGTCCGGAAGAAGTGGGCGTAGTGGTCGACCACCTGCTGGCCGAACGCGGCCTTGGCGAACGGGCTGGCGACGAACAGGTCGGTGGCCTCGGCGAGGGTCCGGGGCACGTGCGGCAGGTCGCGGGCCGCGTACACGTCGCCCTCGAAGCAGTCGGGCGGCTCGGTGCGGTTGGCGATGCCGTCGACACCGGCGGCCAGCAGCCCCGCCAGCGCCAGGTACGGGTTGCAGTCGGCGCCGGGGATGCGGCACTCGACCCGCAGGGTGGGCCCGGTGCCCACGACGCGCACGCCGGCGGTGCGGTTGTCGTAGCTCCAGGCGATGCGGGTGGGCGCCCACGACCCGTCGACGTAGCGCTTGTACGAGTTGACGGTCGGCGCCAGGAACACCATCACGTCGGGCACGTGCGCCAGCACGCCGCCGAGGAACCAGCGGAACTCGTCGGAGCACCGCACCGGGCCGAGCTCGTCGTCGCCGGCGAAGGCGTTGACCCCGTCGCGCCACAGGCTCATGTGGACGTGGCAGCTCGACCCCGCCTGTTCGGTCGCCACCTTGGCCATGAACGTGACGCTGGCGCCCAGCCGGTCGGCGGACTCCTTGAGGCACTGCTTGTAGACGACGTGCCGGTCGGCCATCGACAGCACGTCGGCGTACCGGATGTTGAGCTCGTGCTGGCCCACGCCCCACTCGCCCTTGGAGCTCTCGACCGGCACGCCCGAGCGACGCAGGTGGCGGCGCACCGCGGCGGTGAAGTCCTCCGTCCGGGCACCCTGCAGCAGGTGGTAGTCCTCGAGGTACCAGCCGGCGGCCTCGAGCTGGGCGTAGCCGCTGGCTGCGGCGTCGCGGTACGACGAGCGGTACAGGTAGTACTCCAGCTCGGTGGCGGCCATGCTGGTCAGCCCCTGGGCGGCGGCCGTGTCGACCTGGCGGCGCAGGATCGTGCGGGGCGCCGCCTCGACCGGCGTGTGGTCGCGGACGTCGGCCACGTCACACAGCACCAGCGCCGTGCGGTCGAGCCAGTCGGCCATCCGCAGCGTGGCGGGATCGGGCACCAGGTGCACGTCGCCGTAGCCCAGCTCCCAGTTGGCGAAGTCGTAGCCCGGGACGGGCTCCATCTCCATGTCGGTGGTGAGCAGGTAGTCGCACCCGTGGGTGCCGTGAGCGGCCACCTCGTCGACGTACATGCCCGCGTCGTAGCGCTTGCCGACCAGCCGGCCGTAGTGGTCGGTGAACCCGACGACCACGGTGTCGATGTCGTCGCGCCCGACCGCGTCGCGCAGGGCGTCCAGGGTGAGCATGCCCTCGGGCGTGGCGGAGCCTGTCATGTCCATCTCCCGTTGAGCCGCCGGAACATCTTGCGCTGCGACTTGTAGAGGTTCGGCACCTCGGCCGAGAGCCTGTCATACACGTCCCGGTTGGCCGGATCGGGCGTGAAGGTGCGGGCGACGCCGACCAGGTCGCGCACCTCGGACCGGTCGACCAGGCCGAGCGACATCCCGGCCAGGATGGCCGCGCCGCGGAGCTGAGCGTTGAGCGGGTCGGCGACCTGTTCGATGGTGCGGTCCATGACGTCGGCGTGGATCTGGCACCACAGCTCGGACACCGCGCCGCCGCCCACGATGCGGATGGGATCGAGACGCCGCTTGACGAACTTCTCGACGTAGCCGTGGAGCCAGTGGTTGTTGTAGGCGACGCCCTCCATCACGGCCCGCACCAGGTCGGCCCGGGTGGTGGCCAGCGACAGGTTGTGGAACCCGGCCCGCAGGTGGCTGTCGCTCACCGGCGTGCGCTCGCCCGCCAGCCACGGCGTGAAGATGGTGCGCCGGGCGCCCGGTGGCGACGCGGCGGCGAGCTCGGTCAGGTCGTCGAACGTGCACCCGTTGGCGCCGAACAGCCCGTCGTCGACGTCCATGATGCTGTCGCGCAGCCACTGAAGGCACAGCCCGGAGGTGTCGTGGTTGTTGGCCAGCAGGTACCCGCCGTCGAAGCCAGGGATGCTGGCCATGCCGTGGATGACGTCGGTCTTCTTGCGGGGCACCGGCAGGCTGATCCACGACGTGGTGCTGAGCGCCATGTGGGCCTCGCCCTCGCCGATGGCCCCGGAGCCGATGGCCGCGGCGTGCAGGTCGGGCACCCCGGCCACCACCCTCACCCCGGGCCGCAGGCCCAGGTCGGCGGCCACGTCGTCGCGGATGGGGCCGATCACCGAGCCGGTCGCGACCAGGGGCGGCAGCTTGTCGCCGTCGACGCCGGACCGCCGCACCAGGTCGTCGTCGTAGGCCAGGTGGTCAAGGCGGCGGTTGTCGGTGAGCCACGACGCGGTCATCGACGCGTGGGTGGCGGCGGGCACGCCGGTGAACCGCATGGCCAGGTAGTCGATCGGCTCGAGGTACCAGCGGGCGGCGGCCGCCACCTCGGGGTAGTTCTGCGCCAGGTTGAGCATGTGGCCGATGGGGTCGTTGCCGCCCGGGATGCCCGCCGTCTTGCGCACCCACGCGGCCAGCGCCCGCGGCTCGTAGCCGGCCACCGGCCCGCCGATGCGCCGGCGGACCAGGCGGATGCCCCGGTGGTCCTGCCACATGATGCAGTCGCCCACGGGCACGCCGTCGGCGTCGACCGGCACGGTGCTGGCCCACTGGCCGGTGATGCACACGGCCACCACGTCGTCGGCGGTGACGTCGCCGCCGGCCAGCGCCTTGCGCACCGCGTCGGTGACGACGGTCCACCACTCGTTCGCGTCCTGCACGGCGCCGCCGCCGTCGAGCCAGCGGGTCTGGAGCGGAACGTGGTCCTGCCACGCCACCCGTCCGGTCACCGACACGAACCCGACCTTGGGCCCGCCGGTGCCCAGGTCGACGGCCAGGACGAGGCCGTCGCGGCCGCTGCGGTGCACCTCGCGTTCTGGCGTCTCTGAGTGCCGGTGGGGCTGCTCAGGTCCGCCAGATCCGGCAGATCCGGCAGCGCCGACCGGGGTCACCGGTTCTGGCGTCTCTGAGTGCCGGTGGGGCTGCTCAGGTCCGCCAGTTGCGGCGGGGCCGGAGCCTGCTGCCGCCCTGTCCCCTGGCGCGGTCATGACGGGATCGACGCCTGCCTGTCGAGCAGGTCACCCATCACGCTGCGGATGAGCTCGTCGGCCTCGTCGGTCAGGCCGCCCGCCACGCCCCCGTAGATGGCGGCGGTGAAGGGGGCCTCGTCCTTGCGCTCCCTGGCGTAGGCGACGGCCCCGGCAAGGTCGGCGGCGAACTGGTCGGCCACGCCCGCCTGGGTCTGCGGGCGGGTGACCGCCATGTGGATGGCGTTGGGGTACTGCTGGCCGTTGAAGCGCCAGCCCCGCTCCCGCATGAAATCGTTGACGTGGTAGATGTCGAACGCACCGCCACCCGACGGGTTCGACGTGAACGAGAAGCAGAACGTGGGGCTGCCCATGATCCGCAGCTCGGGGTGCGAGCGCACCGCGCCGATCATCTGGGCGGCGGTGGCGAAGATCTGCTCGGCGTAGCGCCGGTAGCCGGCGCGCCCGAGCTGCACCATGGCGGCCCAGGTGGCTGCGATGAGCCCGCCCGACCGTGACCCCTCGATGCCGGGCGACATGTACTTGCCACCCGTCCAGCCGGACACGAAGAAATACTGGCCGTTGCGCAGCGCCTTGTCCCGGAACAGCAGGGTGGAGCTGCCCTTGAAGGCGTAGCCGTACTTGTGGGTGTCGGCCGAGATGCTGGTGACGCCGGGCACCCGGAAATCGAACAGCGGGATGTCCGCGACCCCCAGCTCCTGGCCGAACGGCAGGATGAACCCGCCGAGGCAGCCGTCGACGTGCAGCCCGACGCCCCGCTGCTGGGCCAGCTCGCCCAACTCGGGGATGGGGTCGATGGTGCCGTACGGGTAGTTGCAGGCCGACCCCAGGATGGCGATGGTGTTCTCGTCGATCAGCTCGGCTAGGGCCGCCACGTCGACCGTGGTCGTGTCGGGGTCGATCGGCGCGGTGCGCACCTCGATGCCGAACAGGTGGCACGCCTTGTCGAAGGCGGGGTGGCCCGTCTCGGGCTTGACGAAGTTGGGCTGTTTCACGCCCCGGGTGGCGGCCGCCTGCTCGCGGTAGGCCAACACCGCGTGGAGGATGCTGCCCGTGCCGCCGGTGGTGACGAGGCCGGCCGGCTCGGTGTCGGTGACGGCCTCGGCGTGGAACAGGTCGAGCGCCATGGCGATGATCTCGGCCTCGAACTTGGTGGCGCTGGGGCACATGTCCCGCTGCAGCACGTTGACGTGGGCGAACAGGCCGAAGGCCTCGTTCATGAAGTCGTAGTGCTCGTGGTCGCCGCAGTACATGGTGCCGGAGCACTTGCCGGTCTCCCAGAAGGCGTCCTCCTCCTTGGCCATCGCCTGCAGCTCGGCCAGCACCTCGGCGCGGGGGCGCCCGGTGTCGGGAAGTGCACGGTTGACCGTGAACCGGTCCTCGTACGGAAACTTGCCCATCGGTGACCCCCATCGGTGCGATGAGAGAAACGTAGCACCACCCTGGAAGACCTTCCAGAGTCCAGGTAGCGTCGGCCCCATGGCCGAAACCCGCCGGCACCGCCCCCAGGCCCAGGTCCGCAGAGATGCCCTGCTGCAGGCGGCGGTCGAGGTCGCCGCCGAGCGCGGCGCCGCCGGCACCACGCACAGGGCGGTCACCGAGCGGGCCGGGCTGCCGCTGGCCACCGCGTCGTACTTCTTCTCGTCGATCGACGAGCTGGTGGCCGAGGCGCTGCGCACGCACGTGGCGGACGAGGCGTCCAAGCTCGAGGCCATGGCCGAGGAGCTGGGCGGCAACGAGCACAGCCCCGACGAGATGGCGGCCGCGCTCAGCGAGGCCTCGATGCCGTCGGGCCCGCTCCCCTGGGCGCTGGCCCAGTTCGAGGCGTACCTCGGGGCCGCCCGCGGCGCCGCGATGCGCGGGCCGGTGGCCGACGCGCTCGCGGTGTACGAGCACGTCGCCGAAGTGGCGCTCACAGCCGCCGGTGCACCGGGCGCCGCCGACGCGGCACGTGCCTTCATCGCGTTGGCCGACGGGTTCTCGTTGCACCACCTGGCCCGCCCGCAGGCCGACGACGTCGACACGCTGCGCCGCGCCCTGCGGACGCTGTTCCTGGGACTGCTGGTCGAGAACGGCGAGACGGAGCGGGCCGCCCAGCTGGCCGGGCAGGTCGGCGATCCCGGGCGGGCGCGGTGACCGGCGCGGTCCCCGCGGCACCGTGACCGAACCGGGGTGGGTGCTGAGCTGTGACCCGGGCGTCGACGACGCCATCGCCCTGGCCGTCGCCGCCGGGCGGGCCGACTGCGACGTGCGGGCGGTGGTGGCCGGCGCCGGCAACGTCGACGCGGCCACGGCGTGGCGCAACGCGGTCGGCCTGGCGGCGCTCCTCACGCTCGACGTGCCCGTCGGGATCGGCAGCTCGCTCGCCCTCGATGGCACACCAATCCACCGCGCCGGCCACGTCCACGGGGTCGACGGCCTGGCAGGGCTCAGCCCGCTGCTGCCCGCGCCGGCGGCTCAGGCGACGGACGGCGGGCCGCTGCTGCGCGGCGCCGCGCTGGCGACCGGGCCGCTGACCGACGTCGCGCGGGCGCGGCGGGCGGGGCAGCGGATCGAGCGCGTCGTGTGGATGGGTGGATCGCTGCCCGGCACGGCCACGCCGACCGCGGAGTTCAACGCCGGCGCCGACCCGGTGGCCGTGAACGAGGTGTTCGGCTCGGTCGACGACGTCACGGTCGTTCCTCTCGACGTGACGGCGCAGGTGGGGCTCACAGCCGGCGACCTCGACCTGTGGGAGGACGGCCCGGCGAGCGCCCGGTTCTGCGGGGCGCTGGCCCGGTCCCGGCAGGGCGATGGGCCCGCTCGGCTGCACGATCCGGTGGCCGTCGTCGCTGCCCTCGAGCCCGACCTGTTCGGCTGGCAGCGGCGGCACCTGCGGTGTTCGGTGGCGGCCGATCCGCTTCGAGGGGCACTCGTGATCGAGCGGGGCGCCGCGGGCTCGGCCGGCGTGCGCGTGGCCGTGGCGGTGGACGCGCCGGCGGTCCGCGACCGCATCGTCCGGGCCGTCCTCCGCGGGCGCGACCGGCGTTGGGACTGAACACGGGGTCGGTACGCGCCGCGAACGCGGCGCGACACGCCAGGATGGTCCGACCCGACCACGGTCCAGGAGCATGCACGATGGTGGAGGTGAGCTGAGTGTGGGGACGCTGGCGGCGCGACCGCCAGGGCCTGCCCGCCACGTGGCGCGAGCTGACCGCGGCGTCGGTGGCCCACTGGGCGGCGCTCGACGACGACGAGCGCGACCGTCTGGGCGACCTGATGGCCCAGCTCGTCGAGCGGCGCTGGGAGGCGGCCAACGGCTTCGCGCTGACCGACGAGATCCGGGTCGTGATCGCGGCCCAGGCCGCCCTGCTGATCCTGGGCCTGGACATCGACTGCTACCGGGACGTCACCGCCATCGTCGTCCACCCCACCACCGTGACCCTGCGGGGCGAGCGAGCCGGTCCGGCCCGCGGGGTCGTCACCGACGCGCCGCTGCCGATCGTCGGCCAGGCCCAGGCCCGCCGGGGGCCGGTGGTGATCGCCTGGGACGCCGCCCGGGCCGGTGCCCGCCACCCCGAGCGCGGGTACAACGTCGTCCTCCACGAGTTCGCCCACAAGCTCGACATGCTCGACGGCATGGTCGACGGCACCCCGCCGCTGCCCGATCGGGCGGCGCGCCAGCGCTGGATCGACGTGTGCACCGCCGAGTACCGCCTGCTGCGGTCCGGCGAGGGCGGCGACCTGCTGCGCGGCTACGCGGGCGTGAACCCCGGCGAGTTCTTCGCCGTGGCCACCGAGGTGTTCTTCGACCGCCCCGGCGAGCTGCACGCTCAGAAGCCGGCGCTCTACGACGTGCTCCGGGCCTTCTACCGCCAGGACCCCGCCGCCCGCACGTGACGCTGAGCTCACGACGCCACGAGCCGCCCGCGGCGGTGCGACACCGCGTTGCGGAAACATGGGGATCCGCCGGCGTCGTTCAGCGGCCGGTGAGGCACTGAGAGACGCCGGAATCCAGGAGACCTGGAGCGCGCGGAGTGCTGGGCGCCGTTCGCCGAGACTGGCGTCCGCCCGCCACCGCAGTGGCACTGAGGGACGCCAGAACGCTCGACGCCGGGCGAAGACCGCCGCCCGTACCTCGGTAACCCCTGCGGGCGCCTACGGCAGCCGGAACCAGTTGATCGGCGGGTTCTGGCCCTCGCTGACCGTCACGTAGCCCCGGCCGTCCGGGGCGAAGGCCACCGCCTCGCCCTGGGCCTCGGCCACGACCGGGGCCGAGCACGGCTCGGCAGTCAGCGCCTCGGGCAGCGTCTGGCCGGGGGCCCGGTCCCACACCAGGACCCCGCCGTAGGTGCGGAGCGCGATCAGTGAGCCGTCGGCCGAGACGTCGCCGCCCGTCACGAGCTCCGGCCCGGGCAGGGCGACGGTTGCCACCCGCTCCATCGTGATCGGCGCACCGGGCGCGGCGCCGGCAGGGATGCGGTAGGCCCCCGTGGGGCGCAGGCTCCACTCCTTGCTCACGACGAACAGGTCGCCGGTGACGGGGTCGGCGAGCAGCGCTTCCGCGTCGCGGGGTCCGTCGGGGTAGACCAGTGTCAGGGTGTCGGCCCCCGCGATCGACCCGCCGGCGCCGGTGGGGGCCTCCTGTGGTTCGGGCGCCCGATACACGGTGACCGACGACCGGGCGGACTCGTTGTCGCCGATGTCCGCCAGGTACAGGACGTCGCCGGTGGCGCCGGGTGCGGGCCCGAGGGCCATGTCCTCCCAGTCGAGCGCCTCGGCACCCTCGATCGCGTAGCGGCCGAGATCGGCGCCGTCGGGCCCGATGGCGAACACCTCGGCTCCGCCGCCCGAGTCGTCGTGGCCCCACAGCACGCCGTCGAGCCGGCGGCTGGCCGCCACCCCGGACGTCTCGGTCAGGTCGACCGAGGCCACCGCCACCAACCCGTCGGCATCGTGCACGGCGCCGGCGCACAGCTCGGCCGCCGTCGGCCCGGACGGCAGGCCCGTGGAGGAGGTCTCCTCACCCTCGCCGTCGGCCGAGGACCCGGATGCCCCCGACCCGTCGTCGTCGCCCGAGCACGACGCGCCCACCGAGCCGGCCAGGGCGAGGAGCACAGCGGCGACGAGACGGCGGAGAGGGCGAGCCGACAGGTGAGGACCGCCGCGCCGCGGCACGAGCGGGACGCGCCGCGACCGGTCGCCGGGACGACGAGGGCTGTCCGCGGACGTTCCGAGGCGGGGCATGCGACCGGGGACGCTACCCCTGGGCACCACCGGTCACGGCACCGTCACCGAGCGGTCGGCCGTGCCACCGGGGCCGGCCACGGTCAGGGTGAAGGTGTCGCCGGATGCGGCGCAGCGACTGGTGGCGCCCGACGCCGGACCGCCGGTCGTGCCGCCGGGTCCCGAGATCGTGGCGCTGTCGGCATCGAGGCTCTGCCAGGTCAGCGTCACCGTCCCGGTCCCCGCCGACGGAGTCGCGCCGCACCACGTGCCGGGCGACGTGGCCCGGAAACCGCTGATGGTCGGCTGCGGGTCGGGCGGCGGGGGCGGCGGTGCCGGAGGGGTCGTGTCTGTCGATCCGGTGGTCGGATCGACCTCGGGCAGGGGCTCGCCTGCGTCGACGGTCGTGGTGGTGCGGGCGACGGCGGTCGTCTCGGTCGTCGACGAGAGGGCGGGGTCGGTCGCCTCCGGCGCAGCCGCGGGAAGTGACGATGCGGTGGAGGACGAGGGGTCGGTGGTGACGGCTGTGGTCGAGGTGCGGCGCTGCGCCGTCTCGACCTCGTCGCCACCGTCGCCGGCGAAGAGGGCGCCGGCCAGCCCGAGCACCACGATCAGGGCGACGACGCCGGCGACCGCCGGGGCACGGCGGTGGGAGCGGTGGTGCTCGGCCGCGGCGTCTCCCGCGCCCGCATGTCCAGCCCCGCCGTCGCTCGGACCGGCGCTCCCGGCACCGTCGCCGGCGCCGCCGTCCCCAGCGGCACCGTCGGCCAGACCGTCGCCGGCAGCATCGTCCCCGGCCGCACCATCACCGGCCGCACCATCACCAGCCACACCGTCCCCGGCCACACCATCCCCGGCCACACCGTCCCCGGCGCCGCCGTCCGCTGGATCGGTCGGCGAGCCCGCCTCGGGGCCGGGCGCGTCCCCGCCCGCTCCGCCACCAGCCGTGGTTGCGGAGCCGCCCATGGGCACCCCCGCCTGGCCCAGCGCCGCCGCGGCCTCGGCCTTGAGCAGTTGCGGCGCCACCATGATCGGCATGGCGGCGAAGAGCGCCTCGGGGGCGAGCCGGAGCTGCTGGCGCTCGGAGCAGTCGTCGCAGCCCTGCGCGTGCCGACCGATCACCCGCACCGCGTCGGCCCCGAACGCGGCGATGCCGGCCGCCGACACCGCCCGGTCGAGGCCGGGGCAGTCGGGCGCCGCGCCGCGCCACAGCACCCAGGCGCTGATCGCCCCGCCCAGCCTGCCCTTGAGTCGGTGCAGCAGCTGGTGGGCGTTGTTGGTCGTGACGCCCAGCTCCCGGGCGATCTCCCCCGCCCCGAACCCGTGGCGCAGGTGCAGGTCCAGCAGGCTCGCGTCGCGCTCGCCCAGCGCGCTCGCCGCCGCCCACACCAGCTCCCGCTGGTCGCGCTCGCCGAGCGCCGCGCTCAGGTCCACGTCGGGCGCCGAGCGGTCGAGCGCGGCCGCGGCCTGCTCGTCGTCGGGGGTCGAGCGCCGCTCGCGGTCGAGGCGGTTGAGCGCCCGGTTGCGGGCGATGCGGCGCACCCAGCCGCCGAACGACCCGGGCTGCTCCAGGCCGTCGAGTCCCTGCCAGGCAGCGAGGAAGACGTCCTGGGCGACCTCGGCCGCGGTGTCGGCGTTGCGGACGATGCGCCAGGCCACGTCGTAGACCGGGTCGAACCAGCGGTCGAAGAGCCGGCCGAACGCCTGCTCGTCGCCGGCCCGTGCCGCCTCGACCCAGGCGGCGTCCTCGACGGCACCGACATGGCCGGCATGGCCGGCGGGGCCGGCGGGGCCGGGATCGCCGCCCCGGGACGTGTCCCCGTCACCGCCGGCAGGGTCGGCGGGACGCCCGGTCCGCGGACCGGGCGCCCTCCCAGCGTCGTCGTCACGAGGGTCCGCCACCGACCAGATCTCAGCACGAGTGCGCATCTCGTTACGAGATGGCGACCGGGGTCCCCAGGTTGACGGTCTCGGACAGGCGCTGCGCGACGTCGCCGGGCACCCGCACGCAGCCGTGCGACACGGCCTGCCCGATGCTGGACGGGTCGTCAGTGCCGTGGATGCCGACCTGGCCGTCGCCGCCGGCGAACTCGGTGAGCACCTCGGAGAAGGCCGAGAGCCCGAAGGCGAACTGGCCGTATGGCCCCGCCGGGTCGCCGGTGTCGAGCTTGTCGACGACGTAGAACTGCCCGGTGGGCGTGGGGTTGTCGGCGGTGCCGACGGCCACCGGGGTGGTGAGCACCGCGGTCTGGCCGTCGAACAGGGTCAGCGTGCGGGCCGCGACGTCGATGACGATCGACTCGTCGATCGTGCGCACCTCGACGTCGGCCCGCCGGATCCAGCCGGTGCTGCCGTTGGGTCGGACGGGCAGGGCGACCTGCAGCCACTCGCCGTCCTCGCCCACCACCAGCAGCGCCCGGGGCGAGCCGAACTCGGTGGTGGCGGGCAGGACGGTGGTCGCCTCGCCCCCGCCGGGAGCGCCGAACACGGACAGCTCGGCCGCGCTGCGTGCCACCTGGCTGCCCGCGGCCGGCTCGCCCAACGGGGCGGAGGAGGGAGACCCGGGGCCCGCCCCCTCGGCGACCGGGGGCACCTCGGCCGAGTCGGCCGCGCCCGCCCCGGTCGCCGAGGTGCCCACCTCGGCGGGCCCGCCGCCGCAGCCGGCCAACAGGGCCAGGGCCACGACGGCGAGAGAGGCACCCAGGGATGTGTTCCGCCGCATCCCCATCACCCTGTGTAGTTCGGGGTGGCGCGGACGGGGGCGTCGACCTGGGCGGTCGGGATGTCCTGGGGGTCGGCGCCGGGCTCGACCTCGTCCGGGGGCTCGCCGCCGGGGTCGTCCGGCCCGTCGCCACCCGGAGCCAGGTCGCACGTGGCCAGGAGCGGGGGGCACTCCTCCTCGTCGGGACCGTCGCCGCCGGGGGCCAGGTCGCAGGTGGCCAGCAGGGGGTTGCATTCGTCGTCGGGGCCGGGTTCGCAGCCCAGGTCCGGGTTGCAGGGCTCCTCCGCCGTCAGGTCGCCGGGGCCCGTCGGTGCGGGCGGCGTCTCCCCCGGCGAAGCCGGGCTGGCCCCGGCGGCCGCGGGGGCCAGGAAGCCGAAGGCGACGATCGCGCTCAGCGTCGCGGCCCGGCGCAGCCCGAAGGCGGCACGGCGGGGGGTCTGATCGGTGGTCGTGATCTCGGTCATCGTCGGTCTCCCTGTCGGACGACCCGGCGGCCTCTCCGCCGGTGTCACCCGTCCTGACCGACGACCGCGCCCGCCCTTACGCGCCAGCCGGGATTTCTTTGCACCTCTGGCGGCCACCGCCACCTGCCTCGCCGATCGGCGCCAGCCACCGGGTCGTCCGGCGCCGGCCGACGCGTGGTCCCGAGGCAATGGCGGTCGCCCACGGCTGCCGGAGGCAATGCTGATCGGCCCCCGATCGCCATTGCCTCGGCGTGTCCGGCGCGATCCCCATTGCCTCACGACCCCAGCAATCCAGCCACGGCAGGAGAGTCGACTTCCGTCCCCGCCACGTCTGCCACCATCGACGCATGGACGCCTCCGGCCTCAGCGCCACCTCGCCCGCCGACCTGACCGTGCGGGCGGGCGAGCTGATCCGCGCCCTGGCCGGGCCCGAGGCCGAGATCCGGCCCGACCAGCTGGCCGCCATCGAGGCGCTGGTGGTCGACCGCCGGCGGGCGCTGGTGGTGCAGCGCACCGGCTGGGGCAAGTCGGCCGTGTACTTCGTGGCCACCGCCCTGCTGCGCGAGCAGGGCGCCGGCCCCACCCTGGTGGTGTCGCCGCTGTTGGCGCTGATGCGCGACCAGATCGCCGCTGCCCGGCGGGCGGGCATCGTGGCCGAGACGGTGAACTCGGCCAACACCGACGACTGGGACGCCATCCACGAGCGGGTCGTCGCCGGCGAGGTCGACCTGCTGGTCGTGTCGCCGGAGCGTCTCAACTCGCCGGGGTTCCGCGACGACGTGCTCCCCCGCATCACCGCCGAGATCGGCCTGCTGGTCGTCGACGAGGCGCATTGCATCTCCGACTGGGGTCACGACTTCCGGCCCGACTACCGGCGCATCCGCGACGTGCTCGCCGGCCTGGGCGATGTGCCCGTGCTCGCCTGCACGGCCACGGCCAACGACCGGGTCGTGGCCGACGTGGCCGAGCAGCTGGGCACCGACCCGGTGGTGCAACGCGGCGACCTCGACCGCACGTCGCTGAACCTGTCGGCGGTCGAGCTGGGGCCGGCCGAGCGGCTGGCCTGGCTCGCCGCCCACCTCGACGAGCTGCCGGGCTCGGGCATCGTCTACACGCTCACCGTGGCCGGCACCGAGCTGGTGGCCGGCTGGCTACGGCAGGCCGGCCACGCCGTCGAGGCCTACTCCGGCGCCACCGACCCCGCCGACCGCGAGCGCATCGAGCACGCCCTGCGCGCCAACGAGCTGCGGGCCGTCGTGGCCACCTCGGCCCTCGGGATGGGCTTCGACAAGGGCGACGTGGGCTTCGTCGTCCACCTCGGTGCGCCGCCGTCGCCCATCGCCTACTACCAGCAGGTGGGCCGAGCGGGCCGGGCGGTCGACACGGCCGAGGTGGTGCTCCTGCCCGGCGCCGAGGACCGCGCCATCTGGGACTGGTTCGACTCGACCGCCTTCCCGCCCGAGGGCCTGGTGCGCCGGGTGCTCGACCAGCTCGCCGAGGACGGCGGCACGGTGCCCACCACGGCGCTCGAGCACGCCGTGAACCTGGGGCGCGGGCGGCTCGAGGGCCTGCTCAAGGTGCTCGACGTCGACGGCTCGGTCGAGCGGGTGCGGGGCGGGTGGCGGGCCACGGGCGCGCCATGGGTCTACGACCGCGACCGGTACCAGCGGGTGGCGGCCGCCCGCCGGTCGGAGCAGCAGGCGATGCTCGACTACGTGGCCACCCCGGGCTGCCGCATGCGGTTCCTGCGCGACCAGCTCGACGACCCGTTCGTGGGGGCGGACCACGCTGGCGACTGCGGCCGGTGCGACAACTGCACCGGCCGGCCCCACCGTCCCGTCCCCGCCGACATCAGGGCCGCCCGCGACCACCTCCGCGCCCAGGCCCACCCGCTGATGCCCCGCAAGCAGTGGCCCCGCGGCGTCGCGGTCGCCCGCGGCAACATCGCCCCCGGGGTGCGCATCGCCGAGGGGCGGGCGCTGGCCAGCGACGGCGACGGCGGCTGGTCCGGCCTGGTCGCCGAGGTGCTCGACGACGGCCGCCCGATCGACGACGAGCTGGTCCGCGGCGTCGCCGCCATGCTCAAGCGCTGGCCATGGGAGAGCCGGCCGACGTGGGTCACGTGGGTGCCGTCCCGCGCCCGCCCGCACACGCTGCCCGAATTGGCCCGACGGCTGGGCGAGCTGGGAAGGCTCGCGGTAGCGGGCTCGGTGGTCCGCACCGCAGACGAGCGGCCGCCGCAGGTCGGGATGGGCAACTCGGCGCACCAGCTCACCAACGTGTGGGACGCCTTCGCGGCCAGCGCTCCCGACCGTGGCTGGCCGCGCGGGCCCGTGTTGCTGCTCGACGACGAGTGGCGTTCGGGGTGGACGATGACCGTGGTCGGTGCCCGCCTGCGCGAGGCGGGCGCCGGCCCGGTCCTGCCCGCCGTGCTCCGCCGTCGCTGACCGTCCGGAGGATGTCGCCGACGGCCACGCTCGTGCGCGACCGGCCCGACCCGACCGGAGGGCTCAGCTCAGCTCGCGGCGCCGGGCGAGCCAGTTGCGGACCGGGTGGCCCGAGGCGGTGCGCGTGCGGCGACGACGAGTGCCGGCGGCATCGGCGAGGAGGTCGGCGCGGTGGTGCTCGGCGAGGAGGATGGTCTCGTGGTGGTTCATCGGGGGCTCCTTGATCGATCTGTGATTCGATGATGCGCCTGACCAGGGCTTCTTCCATCCGTGCACACCACGGAACGACCACTGATCCACCACTGATCGACCACGGATCGGCGCCGCCGGCATCGCTAATGCCGACCGGTTGTGGCCCGGCGCAGGGCAGAATCACTACGTGGCCTCTCCCGAGACGCTGAACGACGCCGGCGTGTCCGAGCGTGAGGCCGAGGTGCTGGAGTTGGTGGCCGAGCGCGCCACCAACGCCGAGATCGCCACCCGGCTCTTCGTCTCGGTGCGCACCGTCGAGAGCCACGTCTCATCGCTGCTTCGCAAGCTGGGCGTCGCCGACCGACGGGCGCTCGCGCAGCTCGCCGCCCGCCCCGGCGACCAGGGCCGCGGTCGGGGCGCTTCGACCGTCGACCTCCGCGCCGGCGGGAGCGACGACTACGCCGCCGACCCGGACGCGCACCCTCCGGCCCCGTCAGCGGCGACACCGGCCCCGCCGTTCCGGGTACCCGTGCCGCTCACCTCGTTCGTCGGTCGCGCCAGCGAGGTGGCCGAGCTGACCGCCGCGATCGAGTCCCACCGGCTCGTCACAGCTACCGGGCCGGGCGGTGTCGGCAAGACCCGTTTGGCCGCCGCCGTGGCGGCGGCGCTGGCCTCCGACAAGCGCGACGGCGTCTGGTTCGTCGACCTCGTCCCTGTCACCGACAACGCGCTCATCGCCACCGCGGTGTGCAACACGCTCGGCCTGGGTGAGCCGCAGGGGCGCTCCGTCGAGGACGTCGTCATCGCCCACCTCGCCGAGGGCCAGGCGCTGCTGGTGCTCGACAACTGCGAGCACCTGGCCGACGGCGCCGCGGTGTTCGTCGAGCGCCTGCTCGGGCGCTGCCCCGGGGTGAGCGTGCTCGCCACCTCCCAGGCCCGGCTCATGCTGCCGTTCGAGTGGGTGTTCCCGGTGCCCGGGCTGTCCCTCCCCGATCTCGTCGCCGGCGCCGATGGGGATGCCGTGGCCCTCTTCGTCGAGCGGGCCCGCCAGGCCGGCGTCACCGGCGCCGCCGACGTGGTCGACGACGAGGACGCCCACCGACGCATCGGCGAGATCTGCCGCCGACTCGACGGCAGTGCGCTGGCGATCGAGCTGGCCGCGGCCCGGCTGCCGTCCCTGGGGCTCGACGGCATCGAGCGGGGCCTGTCCGAGCGCTTCCGCCTGCTGGCCGGCGGGTCACGGGTCGACGAGCGCCACCAGTCGCTGCGCTCGGCGATCGATTGGAGCTACGGCCTGCTCGATCCGCCCGACCGGGCTCTGCTGCGCCGCGTGTCCGTGTTCGCCGCGCCCTTCACGGCCGACGCCGCGGCCCGGGTGGCCGGGTTCGCACCGGTCGAGGCGGAGACGGTCGCCGACGGCCTCGCCCGCCTGGCCGAGCACAGCCTGCTCGTGGCCTCGCCCGGGCCGGAGACCCGCTACCGGGTGCTCGAGACGATCCGCCAGTACGGCGGCGAGCAGATGGCCGCCACCCCGGACGCCGGCACGGGCGAGCACGCCACCAAAGGCGCAGGCACCGCCGATCGCGACCCGGCGGCGGCGTACCCCACGAGCTCGAGCGCGTCCGTCACCGTCACCTGGACTGGGCCAGCGACACTGTGGCCGACCTGGACGCTCGCATCGACCTGCCGCTCCCGGTCGGCCTCGCCCGCACCGACGAGTTCGCCACCTGGCGCCAGGACTTCGACCGGGCGGCCGACGACGCCCGCGCCGCGCTCAAGTGGGCGATGCACCAGCCCGACCTGCGGCCTCAGGCCTTCCGGGTCGCCGACCTGCTGGCCGCCACGTGCTTCACGCGGGGCCTGCTGGGCGAGTGCCAGCACCGCTACGAGCAGGCGGCCGAGGTGGCCGGCGACACGACGACGCAGGTCGAGATGCTGATGTGCGCCGGTGGCGCCGCGTCCAGCCGCCAGGCAGGCAACGACTCGCTGCGCCTGTGGCGCACCGCCGCCGATGCGGCCGCCGCCGCCGGCGACCCCGGCACGGCCGCCCACGCGCTGGCCCGGTCGGCCGAACTGCTGCTGCGCGGCCCGGGCATCATCGCCGAGAAGCCGCCCGAGGGCACGCACACCGCGCTGATCGCCGAGGCCAGGTCGCTGGCGTCGAGCGACCCGCGGGCCACCACGGCGATCCTCACCGCCCTCACCTTCGAGATGGACGAGGTCGACCCCCAGGCCGCGGTCAACGCCCAGGCGGCCGTCACCGCCAGCCGCGACCTCGACGACCCCCTGCTCGAGAGCGCCGCGCTCGACGCGCTCTCAGCCGTCCACCTGGGCCTCGGCAATGTGACGACGGCGCTCGACGCGGTGCAGCGCCGCATCGCCCTGCTGTCGCACGTGCGCCCGACCGCGCTGACCGCCTTCGAGATCGCCGACGCGTACAACATGGCGACCGAGATCTCGCTCACGGCCGGCGACTTCACCGCGGCCCGCGGCTTCGCCGACACCCTCGCCCGGCTGTCCTTCCACAGCGTGGAGGGCCACCTGGGCACGAGCCGCCGCATGCGGGTCGAGGCGCTGGCGGGCGAGCTCGACCGTGTGCTCGACGACGCCCAACGCTTCCGTCACGGCTGGGAGCAGGCCGGTCGCCCCATCGCCGCCAGCCTCGCAAGCGGCGCCTACGCCGTGGCCATGGTCCACGGACTGCGGGGCGACGACGAGGCGCGGGCCGAGTGGATGGCCATCACCGTCGACATGGGCCTCGAACGCAAGCGGCTGGAGGGCTGCCACACCGGCTACGGCCCCACCTTCGACGCCATCATGTGGCTGCACCGAGGCGACGCCCAGGCCGCGTTCGACCGCCTGAACGACGACCCCGCCGGCTTCCAGCAGTGGTACACGGGCGAGTGGCGGCCCTGGTACGCCGCGCTGCACGCCGAGGCGGCCGTCCTGCTGAGGCATCCCAGCGCCCGCGACCGCGTCGAGCAGGCCCGCCCGAGCGGCGACTCCAACCCCGTCGTCGGCGCGCTGATCGAGCGGGCCGACGCCCTGCTCGACGCCGACACCGACCGGATCGGTGCGCTGGCGACCGTGCTGGCCGGGACCGGGTGCCGCTACCAGTGGGCCCGCACACTCGTCCTGGCCGGCGGCGAGCTCGCCGCTCAGGGTCGCCAGGCCATGGCCGACCTGGGCGCGGCGCCCATGGCCGAGCCTGCCCTCCCCTGACGCCGGTGTCGCCGCGCCGGCGCGACCAGCGCCGGAGCCGTCAGGCGGTCAGGCCCCAGAACGGACCGGTCAGCCCGACCTCGCGGAAGTACGCGGCCGCGACCGAGGGCTCGCGCCGGGTGTAGCCGCGGTCGAGCCGGCCCGCGTACCAGCCGCGGCTCAGCCGCCACAGCGTGGCCAGGTCCATCACGTAGCCCCGCCGGTTGCCGGACCGCTCGAGCCACGCGTCGACGCAGCTCTCGGCGCAGAACAGTCGCTGGTGGCCGCACGTGTGCACGACGTCGTCCCACATGTGGGCCACGGGCACGAGGAAGTGCGCCACCTCCTCCCCCGCGGGAGGCGCCTCGCGTCCCACCACCCACGCCAGGGCCGCCCCGCATCCGGGGCAGCGGGTCGAGACCAGCACCTCGGGCTCGCCGGGCAGCAGGTGCGGCAGCGCGAACGAGTCCCAGGCACAGCCACCCCACCACAGCGTGCCGGCGCCCATGACCGCGAACCCGAGCGGGACCGCCGAGAACGGGTGCGCCATCACGATCTGCCCGTCGTCGCCCAGCACGACGTGGCGGGCGTCGGCCAGGCGCCGGACGCTGGCCTGCGCCTCGCCGGCCGGCAGGTCGAGCGCGGCAGCGAGCTCACCGTCGCCCGGCCCCCGGCCGGTGGCCATGAAGTGGCGGTACACGACCAGCCGGACGTCCTCGTCGTCGACGGGCATGGGGCCTCCCTGCGGCTAGCGCGGCTCGTGCTCCGTTCCCCGCCCGGGGGTGATGAAGAGCGCATCGCCCGGCTCGTGCACGTCGGCCGTGTGCCACACGCCCGTCGGGTTGATGACCGCCTGACCGGGCTCGAGGGTGATGCGCCGCTCGCCGCCGTCGATGCGCTGGATCAGGTCGACCCGGCCCGACAGCAGCACCACGACCTCCTCGCCTGCGGGATGCCGCTCCCACGTCGACCAGGACTCGCCGTTGCGGCCCATCATCACCAGCCGGCCGTCGTCGCCGTCGTCGGCGAAGCGAGCGGTGTAGGCCTCGAGGTACGCCGGCGCCCACTCGAAGTCGGGCAGCGGGGTGGATCGCGCCCCCAGGCCCAGGTGGATGTGGGTGGTGGACAGATCGAACGGCTCGCCCGAGCGGGCGTTGTCGTCCTGGGTCATCGGCGGCCTCCTCGGTGGTCGGGCACGACTCGACCGTACGGCAACCGCCGCCGCACGGCTTGGACGAATGTGACGTGCCGCATGCACCCCGACCGAGCGGTGCGCCTGTTCAGTCAGCGGCGCAGCAGACCTCGAGCTCCATGCCGTCGGGGTCGCGGAAGAACAGCGACCATTCCGTGCCGAGCTGCTGGATCTCCCCGATGTCGGCGCCGGCGTCGACCAGCCGCTCCTTCACCCGCTCCAGCGTCGCGAGCGAGTCGACGGCCAGACCGTAGTGGTCGATGGCACCCCGGCCGCCCTGGCGTCGACGCTCGCCGATGATCTCGTCGGGCGGAACCTCGAACACGTTCAGGGCCGACCCCCCGCCCAGGTCGAGGATGACCATCCGCGGGTGGTCGGGCCGGGCCGCCATCTCGTGCGACACCGCCGCACCGAACACCGTCTCGTAGAAGTCGACGAGCCGATCCAGGTCGGATGTCAGGGTGGCCACGTGGTTGAAGCCGGTCGTGGTGGGCAAGGAGCACCTCGCTCTGGCTGGTGGGACGCCGGCGTCACCGGCGCCGTCGGGGCGTGCCCGATGTTGCCAGGCCGCAGCGAGCCGTGCCGTGATCTGCGCGGCGTTCCCGCTCGGAAGTTGGCGACCACAAGTAACTATCGAAGTCATCCAAAGAGCGCCAAACTCACGCAAATTCTGGCGGTGACGTAGCCGCTGGTCTACGCTGCGTGTTCTCCCACCGGGGCCGATGTCTGGCGCGGGCATCGAGGTGGGCAACCAGGTCGATGCAGCCGGCCGTGCACCCGGCGGCTGCTCCTCCAACCGGTCATCGGGCCAGCGCGGCCGGCGGCCGGATGGCCGGCGGGCGACGACCGGCAGCGACGACCAACGGCATACCAAGGCGGAAGCAGCGTGCACACCATGACCACGTCGATCGACCAGCGATCGCGCCCGGCCCACCCGAACGGCCCGGCTCCGGCGACGGGCGGTGTGGCGCCAGTGACCGAGCGAAGCGAGGTCCAGAAGCACAGTCGGCCCTGCGCCACGAAGTGGCGATTCGGTCACTGGTGCACCCGAAGGGTGGACCAGTGACCGTCACCGCCCTCAGCTCCCCCGGCCAGCGCCCCTACGACTGGATCCTGCCCACGCACGCCGCCGCACGCCTGGGGGTGGGGGTACGAGAGGTCTACCGGTTGATCGACACCGGGGACCTGCCCGGGTACCGCATCGCCCACGAGATCCGGCTCCTCGCCCACGAGGTCGACGAGTTCCGCCGCCGGCGAACGGAGCCGTGATCGGGCGGGGTGGTGGGGCCCGGTCAGCGGGCTGCCGTCGGTAGCCTCGGCGACATGTGCCGCAACATCACGACGCTGCGGGGTCTCGAACCTGTGGCGACACCCGAAGAGGTCGAGGCCGCCGCCCGGCAGTACGTCCGCAAGGTCAGCGGCGTGCAGAAGACGTCGGCCGCCACGGAAGAGGCCTTCGAGCACGCCGTGCGCCGCATCACCCACGTCACCGCCGAGCTCCTGGCCGACCTGCCCGAGCGGCGTCAACCGCCGCCGACCCTTCCCCCGCTGCGCCGCATCGCCGCCCGCTCCGCCTGAGAGGCCGAGCCGATCGGCGAGGCCGTGGCCCGAGCGGCCCGCAGCGAAGCTGCAAGAGCGGGAAGCACGGCGACCGTTCGCCGAGATGGGGTGACCTATCCACGGATGCTCTGAGTGGCGCGGGGCGGCGGACGCCCCTGTCCGGCGTGGCCGACCAGGCACCTCGATGCGTCTGTGCGTCGAGGCGGCTACCCGCCAACCGCCCCGACACACAGAGTCCCCCGCGAGCAGCGCACCGCCGCGCTCGATCTCCCGTGCCGGCCGGGGGTACCTGCGGCCCCCAGGCTCTGGCGGCAGCTTTCCGGGGATGCGGAGACACCCGACCGGCACTGGCGATCACTCTGGACCACACTGCGCGGCGGGAGCACTCCCCAAACGTGAGGGGGCGGGGCCCCAGGTCAGACCGGGTCGAGCTGCAACACCCCCTGCCGGATGGCCTCGAGCACGGCGGCCATGATCGTGGGCCGGTCGAGCTTCTCCCTGATCGCCTTGATGTGGTCACGCGCGGTGTTGGTCGTGATCGCCAGGCCCCGGGCCACCTCCGTCGGGCTCAATCCCGACGCCAGCAGCCCCAGCACCTGACGCTCGCGGGCGGTGAGCGCCGGTCCTGCGGGCACGGCCTCCTGGCGCCGACGGGGCGTCTCCCGGAGATCGACGGGCTGCAATCGCAAGCAGTCGATGACCATCGACAACGGCGTCGCGCGCGACACCACCACCAGACCCCGCCGGTCGAGCGACGGGGTGACTGGGCCGTTGTCGGCGACGATCACGACGGGCGACGGCGCCTGCGTCCCCCGTGTCGCATCGAGCAGCCCGTGCCACCCGAACCGCAGCGACCCGGCGGCCAGCACGACGGCATCGGCCCGGTCGACGGCGGCCGGGCTGGCATCCGAGCCGTCGAGCGCCGCCAGGCCGGGAACGGCATCGATGGCCGCGACCAGAGCGTCGCGGGTCAGGCGCAGCGGCTCGTCCACCAGCACCAGGCGTGGTCGCGGCGCGACCGGATCGACCGGGTCGTCCGTACCGACCTCGGCCTCGTGGGCAGAGTTGTGCCCAGACATGGCAGTTCCTTCCCTCGTTCGTCGGTGAACTGGCTGATCGACCTGCGCGGTCGATCAGCCGGGAAGGCGCACGGGCGGGCGGACCAGGCTGGACAGCCGGGCCTCCCGCTCACGCACGACACCGCCGGGCAGCAGGTGCACGTCGTGCAGCCCGCCGGCCAGGACGGCGAGCGCCGAGGACGCCCCCGAGCCTCCGCCCGCCGAGGGCGCGGCGCCACCGGACGACGGCGGGCCGGCCCGAGCGGGGACGCGGCCCGATCCGCCGGTCGGCAAGGGGATCGGCGACGGCCCGGCACCCCGCGACGGGGCGCTCACGCAGCTGCTCGCATCGCATCCCCCGCCACCGACGAGGGCCGCGCCGGACGCGTCGGGATGCATCGGCCCGGAGGGAACGGGTGTCGTCCCCGCGCCCCCGTCGCCGACGACCACCTGGGGGGCGGGACGGGCGACCGGAGACATGGGGCGGGCATCCCGCCCAAGGACGCGGATCACCTCGCCGACCACGGGACGCAGTGGTGGGGCGACCGCATCGAGCACGGGTCCCGCCCGGCCGACGACCGGGTCGACGAGCGGCTCGACGAGCTCGGCCACGGGCCCGGCGACGGGCGCCACCACCTCCCCCAACGCGCCGACTGCGGGCTCCACGACCGGTCCGACGAGCCCGGCGACTGTCCCCACCACCGGCTCCGCCACACCACCCACCGACCCCACCACCGGCGCCACCGCCCCCACCACCGGTTCCGCCACACCACCCACCGACCCCACCACCGGCGCCACGGCGCTGGCCGCGGTGTCGACGGCGGGCGCGGGCGGGAGGTCGTCCGCGGGCTGGGGCGCGGGGTCGGTCGCCACAGTGGCGATCGGCGGCACGACCTGGTCGTCGGCTGGAGGTACCGCACCCGCGGGAACGGCGCCCGCGGAACCGGCGTCGTCGGTGGAGGAGATCACCGAGGCGATGCCGGCGGCGACGTCGGACACGGCCCCCGCCAGGGAGGCCGGCGCCGGGGCCGCGGCGGCGGTCCCGTCGGGCACCGGCGGCGCCTGATCGAGGGGGTCGGCGGCGGCTGGGCGCCCCAGCAACAGGACGAGCGCCAGTGCCCCCAGCGCGACGGCCGCCCCGGCGGCGCCCGCGACCACGCCCCTGGGCACGGGCGCGGGCGGATCCCGCACCTCGGGCGCCCGCTGGTGACGGGCGTCCACCAGCATGACCTCCTCTTACCCGCCGGCCGCCACGTCGAGACCCCCCAACCTTGGGGATGCGAGAAGGCGAGACGTCATCACCCGGGTGCCGTCCACGTCAGCACATCGCCGCCCTGGCCCATGAGCACGGTGCCGGGGAAGACTCGCAGGCGCCACGGCTGGAGGCGCAGGCCGGCGAACGCGGGCGACAGGGGCCCGCCGGCCCAGTCGGGAACGATCGCCGGGTCGTAGCCCACGGGCGACGGCCCGTCGGCGAAGGTCTGCCACACGGCCAGGCGGCCCTCGTCGTCGAGGATCCACTCGGTCCGGCAGTCGGCGGCGCACGTGTCCTGGTCCGGCGACCAGTAGTTGACCGAGACGAACGGCGTGCGGTCGAGGTGGGCCCGCTTCGTGGGGGTGGGGCCCGTGGCGATCAATCCCACCAGCGACGAGCCGTCCCACGTCCACAGCGGGTGGAGCACCCGGCTGCGCGGCCGGCCGTCCGTGTCGACGGTGGCGACCGAGGCCCAGACGATGCGGTGGGCCATCTCGACGAAGGCCGGAGCGACGGTGGCGAGGTCGGTCATGGCGTCGATCGTGCCAAATACCGCCGCGGGGACAGGCACCAAGTCAGGTCACGAAGGGTCACAAGGGCAGGGGCACCGTGCCGCCGACGTCGTACAGGACACGGTCGCCATCCCGCCGGGCGCCCTCGGTCACGGGATGGGGCACGCTCCGGCCGTCGTGCATGAGGTGGACGACGGTGGCGTCCCGCACCAGCGCAGCCGCGTCGGACAGCAGGCGCCGGTGGCAGCGCCACCACACGCTCTCGGAGCACATGACGGCGGTTCGCTGCCGGGCCGCCGACGCCAGCACCTCGTCGAGCGCGCCGCGGAACTCGGCGCTGGCCATGTGGTCGGCGTAGCCCCGGAAGGCCTCGTTGCGCAGGACGACGTTGACGCTGTCGGGCCGCACCGGGCGCCGTCCGCCGAGCCGGCGCTCCCAGCGGTAGGTGACACCGGCGTCGGGCACCCACGCCTCCATCTGCTCGCGGCCGAACTGCGGGTTGCGCCGGCTGCCCGGGTACGACCGGACGTCGACCAGCAGCTCCACCCCGTTGTGGCGGAGCAGGTCGCTGAGCTGGTCGGCGGCCAGCGTGCCGTGACCGACGGTGAGCAGCTCGGCACCTGTCACCAAAGCAGTGTGCCGGGCGCGGGGGCCGGCACGACGTCAGAGGTCGCGGCGCATGCAGACGCGACGGCCGGGGTCGAGACCGTGGGCGGCCTCGTCGTCGCGCACCCGCCGCAGCCCGGGCCCCAGCTCGGCGTCGGCCAGGGGCCGGAACCCGCACCGCTCGTAGTACGGCGCGTTCCACGGCACGTCCCTGAACGTGGTGAGCGTGACCGCGTCCAGGCCGTGGCGGCGGGCCTGGTCGGCGACGTGGTCGAGCAGCTGCCAGCCCAGGCGTCGGCCGGCGAACCGGGGGTCGACGCTGACCTGCTCGACGTGCGCCGACCGCTCGGGCTCCGGTGCCCGCGCCGACTCCGGGCCTGGCCCCGGCCTCGGCCCTGGCCCCGGCTCGTCGAGCAGGTCGACGATCACGTACCCGGCCACCACCGCATCGTCCGCCGGCGCGCCACCGCCGTCGTCATCAGCCGGGCGCACACCGGCGGTGACGACCCACGCCCAGCCCGCGACCCGGTACCGCTCGAGCACGGCGACCGAGGGCGGCTCGTCGGCGGCGATCTCGGGCATGCCGACCTCGGCGAAGGCGCGCCCGGCCGCCCGCTCGATGTCGCGCAGCCGCTCCAACTCGTCGGCCCACGGCGGGCGGATCATGCGCCCGCCCTCAGGAGCGGATCTGCCCGTCGCCCCGCACCACGTACTTCTCGGTGGTGAGCTCGCGCAGGCCCATGGGGCCCCGGGCGTGCAGCTTCTGGGTGGAGATGCCGATCTCGGCGCCGAAGCCGAACTCCTCGCCGTCGACGAACCGGGTCGAGGCGTTGACCACCACCGCGGCGGCGTCCACCTCGCGGGTGAACCGGTCGGCGGCGGCCAGGTCGCGGGTGACGATGGCCTCGCTGTGGCCCGACCCGTAGCGGGCGATGTGGTCGACGGCGGCGTCGATGGAGGGCACGACGCCCACGGCCAGCTTGAGGGCCAGGAACTCGTGCGCCCAGTCGTCGTCGGTGGCCGGCGCTACGCGGTCGGCCCCGAGCACGGCGCGCGTGGCCGCGTCGCCCACCAGCTCGACGCCGTCGAGCCGGGCCGCCACCAGCGGCAGGAACTCGCCGGCCACGTCCTGGTGCACCAGCAGCGTCTCGGCCGCGTTGCACACCGAGGGCCGCTGGGTCTTGGCGTTGACGACGATGTCGGCGGCGACGCCCAGGTCGGCCGAGGCGTCGACGTACACGTGGCAGTTGCCGTCGCCATCGATGACATAGGGCACGGTCGCGTTGTCGAGGATCGAGCGGATGAGCGACGGCCCGCCCCGCGGGATCAGGCAGTCGACGTGGTCGCGCTGGCGCATGAACTCGACCGCGGCCTCGCGCGACGTGTCGTCCACCAGCACCAGGGCGTCCTCGGGCAGGCCCGACTTGGCCACCGCCTCGCGCAACACGCCGGCAATCGCCAGGTTCGAGCGGATGGCCCCCGACGAGCCCCGCAGGAAGGCGGCATTGCCCGCCTTGAGGCACAGGCCGAAGGCGTCGCTGGTCACGTTCGGGCGGTTCTCGTAGATGATGGCCACCACCCCCAGCGGCACCCGCACCTTGGCGATGCGCAGGCCGTTGGGGCGGGTCCAACCGTGCGAGACCTCGCCCACGGGGTCGGCCAGGGCCGCGACCTGCCGTAGGCCACCCGCCATGCCCTCGACCCGGTCGGCAGACAGGCGCAGGCGGTCGACGACGGTGGGCGACGCCCCGGCGGCCAGCTCGCGCTCGACGTCGTCGGCGTTGGCGGAAAGCAGGTCGTCGGTGCGCTCGACCAGCAGGTCGGCGCCGGCCAGCAGCGCGGCGTCCTTGGCCTGGGTCGACGCGGTGGCCAGGGTGCGGCTCGCGGCCTTGGCCCGGGCACCCAGGTCGGCGATGGTGGGCATGGCGCCAATGCTACGGCCGGGCCCCCGGGCTCAGCGGCGCACGCCGGTGATGGCGAAGATCTCGACGCCCTGCACGTGGCCGCCGCTCGAGACGACGATCGTGAGCGCGTCGTCGGAGGCCCCGGCGAACGACACCGACGTCTCCCAGGGCACGCCCTCGCCGCCCGCCGGCACGCCGGGGCTCTCGCCGAGCGGCGCCTCCGACGACTGCTGGCGCACCTGCACCCGCAGGTTCTCGTCCACCCCGGTGATCGTGCCGCCGACGGTGACGGGCGACGAGACGGACGACCCGTAGCTCGGGGTGTCGAGGGTCAGGACGGTGTCGCGGGTGCCGACGACCTCCCACGGCGCCTCCGGGTCGGGGCCGAAGCGCACCAGGTGGATCACGGCGGAGGTCGAGAGGACCCCGGGCTCCGACTCGTAGCCGACGCCGATCCACGCTTCGGTGGCTCCGACATCGGTGGACGTCACCTGATCGATCTCCCCGAAGCCCAGGTAGCCGGTCGTGAACGCCAGCGCCGTCGTGTCCGCGGAGGCGTGCCACGGCTGGTGGCCGCCCTCGCGGGAGCTGGCCAGCCACTCGTCGGCGTCGGCCTGCGTGCGGAAGGGCCACAGCGGCTGCGACGTGAACTCGTACCCCGGGGGCGTCGTGGCGACCGTCGTGCCCGGGCCGCCCGGCTCGCCCGACCCGGCGGGCGGGGAGTCTGCGACGAGCCGGACGGGCAGGGCGGCGAAGCTGGGGACGCCGAGGTCGGTGCCGGGGTCGTCGCGGGCCACCAGGATCCCGATCGAGGACACCGGCGCTTCAAAGGACACGTCGACCGAGAACGGTGCGACCTCGGACGACCCGGCGATCGTGGGCGCCTCGGCTAGGACATCCGCAGGCGCCGAGCGCGACCGCAAGTCGGCCACGATCGTGCCCTCGTACCCCAGGCCCTGTCCGGTCACGGTGAAGGGCGACGACACCGAGGCCAGTGGCTCGGGCGAGTCGATCTGCACGTAGTGCCCGGCGGCGGAGGTGACGAACCAATGCTCACCGTCAAGCTGACGCAGGTTCACGGTGCTGGCGATGCCCGGTGCGCTCGGTCGGCTGCCCGTCCTCGCCCACCCGGAACACGTCGACCTCACCGGCGCCGGGCTCGCCGGCGCGGAAGGCGGACAGCGGCGGGTCGTCGACGCCGATCACGGTGTCGACGAACGAGCGCGCCGCGTCGACCGGGTCGGTGAACAGCTCCCCGGCAGGGTCGGGCCACAGCGCACCGTCGAGGTCGGCCGGCGCCGGGGTCGGCGTCGGTCCGTCACGCCGCTGGCGCCTCTGTCGTGGTGGTCGACGCCCGGTCGCTCCCGGTCGTGACCTGCTGGTTCGCTCGGTCGATCGCGGGCACGGCAACCGCCACGGCGACCAGCGCGGCGACGCCGGCCCCCGTGAGCACCGCCCGGCGCCGTCGGCGGGCCGCGCGGCCCCGGGTGCGGATCGCCTCGAGGCTGCCGGGCTCGGGCCGGACCCCGTCGGCCTCGGCGTGCAGTGCGGTCGTCAGGCGGTCTTCGATGTCGTCGGCGGGATGCGTCATCGGTCCTCCCCCAGGTGGCGGGCGAGCGTGGCCAGGGCCCGGTGCAGGTGGGTCTTCACCGAACCGGCCGACACGCCCATGGCGGCGGCGATCTCGACCTCGGGCAGGTCGAGGTAGAAGCGGAGCGCGACCGCCTCGCGCTGGCGCTCGGGCAGGAGCCGCAGGGCGGCGACCACGCGCTCGTGCTCCGCCCGCCCCAGCGCCGCCGCCTCGGGCGTGGCGATGGCCGGGGCGACGGTGCGACGGGCGTCGTACCGGTCGCTCACCTTACGGTGACGGAGGTGTGAGCGTGCCGCGTTCGAGCACGGCGCTGCGCAGGTAGGCGGGCGCGCGGTCGAGGCGGCGCAGGCCGCCCCACCGCAGCTGCAGCTTCACGAACGCGTCCTGGGTGACCTGCTCGGCCAGGCCGACGTCGCCCACCACCAGCGTCGCCAGCCGAACCAGCGACGTGTAGTGGTCGCGGTGCAGCACGGCCAGCGCGTCGGCGCCGACGTCAGCGTCGACGGCACGGACGCCGTCGTCGCCGTCCAGGGCGAGTGGGGCGAGCGGGCCGGTGCCCTCGCCCGAGGGGCTGCGCCGCCGTCTCCCGCGGTGCGGGACGCTCATCACCGTCATCATGACGTACCGACGTCTGCCTCCCGCATCCGGTTGACACCCGGCGCGTTGCCGCGTCGCCCGGACGGGTGGCGACGTGGCAGGCTCGGCCTCCATGACCGAGGCGCGGCAGGCCGGAGCGGGCGAGATGAGGCCGATCGGCGACGCGCTGGCACGGGCCTTCCATGACGACCCCGTCATGGTCTGGCTCTTCGGCGACCGAGGCGGGCCACGGCTGCGCAGGCTGACCCGGTTCATGCGGTCCGAGGCCCGCCGCCACCACCGCCACGGCGGCCTGGTGCTGACCAGCGACGGCCACCCCGGCGCCGGGCTGTGGGACCCGCCCGGCATGTGGCGCACGACCTGGCCCGAGGTGGCGCGGGCCGCCCCGATGATGCTCAGCGCCATCGGCCCCCGCATGCCCCGGGCCCTGCGCGGCCTCGACCTGATGGAGAAGTCGCACCCGCGCGAGCCCCACTGGTACCTGGCGGTGCTGGGCACCGACCCGCCGCACCAGGGCAGGGGCATCGGCGCGGCGATGATCGACCCGGTGACCACGCGCTGCGACGCCGAGGGGCTGGGCGCCTACCTCGAGTCGTCCAAGCCCGAGAACGTGCCCTACTACGAGCGCTTCGGGTTCCGCACCACGGGCCAGGTCGACCTGCCTGGTGGCCCGCCCCTGTGGCCCATGTGGCGCGACCCGCAGTGACCGGACCGGCAGCCGGCGGCACCGGTCCCCTCGACGACGCGGTACGGGCGTTCGTCGACGACCTGGCCCCCGAGGTCCAGGCGCTGGGCGCCTCGGTCGACACGATCGACCCGACGCGCCTGCGGGCCGACGTCGAGGTCGAGGCCTACAACCTGACCTGCGCCTTCATCGACGCCGACGGCCTGCACACCGACGACGAGCTGTGGGCCCTCATCGGGGCGTTCGGCCACCGGCTGCCGTCGGACCTGGGCCGGGCGACACCGGCCCAGGTCCGCGCCGCCGGCCTGGTCGTGGGCCGCCGCGTCCACCTGGACCGGCCGTCCACCCTGCTCGAGGTGCTGGCCGGCGCCGACGCCCGCGACGGCGGTGCCCGGGCCGAACGCCTCGCCCGCCACGGCGCGCAGATCGGGCACGCCGTCGCCGCCCTCGACCTGCTCCCGTCCCGCACCGAGCTGGCGGCCGTCGAGACCTTCCGCGCCACCGTCCGCCGGGCGGTCGAGGCCGCGCGGGCGACGGCCCCATCACACGGCAGCGGCCAGCCCGCCGCCACGGGTGGCGCAGCGCCGACGGCGACGGCCGGGCAACCCGCGGCGGCCCCTGTCGAGGACCTGGCGCCACCCCGCCTCCTCGACGAGCTGCTCGCCGAGCTCGACGGGCTGGTGGGCCTCGACGGCGTCAAACGCGAGGTGCACCTGGTCAGCAACCTGCTGCGGGTGCAGCAGATCCGGCGGGACCGCGACCTGCCCGTGCTCGACCACAGCCGCCACCTGATCTTCACCGGCAACCCCGGCACCGGGAAGACCACCGTGGCCCGCCTGCTCGCCCAGATCTACCGCACGCTGGGCGTCGTCGACCGCGGCCACCTGGTCGAGACCGACCGCGCCGGCCTGGTCGCCGGGTTCGTGGGCCAGACCGCCGGCCGGGTGGTCGCCGCCTTCGACCGGGCCGAGGGCGGGGTGCTGCTCATCGACGAGGCCTACAGCCTGGCCCGCGGGGGCGAGAACGACTTCGGGCGCGAGGCCATCGACACGGTCGTGAAGCTGGTCGAGGACCGGCGCGACCGGCTGGTCGTCATCCTCGCCGGCTACCCCGACGAGATGGACGCCCTGGTCTCCGCCAACCCGGGCATGCGCTCACGCTTCCCCAGGACGATCCACTTCCCCGACTACAGCAACGACGACCTGCTGGCCATCGTCGAGTCGCTGGGGGCCGCAGGGCCGCTACTCGCTCGACGACGACGGCCGGGCTGCGGTCCGCGCCTGGCTGGCCGCCCAGCCCCGCGACCGGGGGTTCGGCAACGGTCGTCTGGCCCGCAACCTGTTCGAGGCCGCGGTGGCCAACCAGGCCACCCGGCTGGTCGCCCTCGACCATCCCACCGACGACCAGCTCACCACGCTCACCGCCGCCGACATCCCGTCCGCCGAGCCCGCTCACCCGGCCGCGGCCGACGCGCCACCCGCCGGGGACGCCGGCTGAACCCTGTCACGGCAGGTGCCGAGCGGGGTCAGCGCTCGGCGGGTCGCTCGAGCCAGTGCACGACGCTGGCCGGAGCGTCGACGCCGGCCGGACCGTCGAGGTAGGCCGCCAACGCTCCCGTCAGCGCGCCCACGACCCGGGAGCTGTGGCGGGGGAAGCTGCGATTCGTCGTGAGCACCAGACCGTGATGCGCCCGGCCGCGCCCCTGCATCCGGGCATCGAGAGGCAGGAAGTCGGCGACGTTCTCGGTCACGATGGCCCGGCCCAGCGATTCCGCGATCTCGAACAGCTCCTCGTCACTCGATCGCCGCAGGGCTGCATCCTCCTGCACGGCGAGGACGTCGTGCCCCCGCGCGCGGAGGGCCGCCGCGACCCCGGCTGGATACATCTCGTCGAGCAGGAGCTTCACCCTCGCCGCCGGCGTGTCAGCTAACCGAGCAGCGCCTGCTGGGCGCGCCAGGCGCGCTCGGTCCGCTCTGCGGCCTGGTCGTTGGCCGCGATCCGCGCGTCGATCTCGTCGGGATACGCGCCGTAGTAGGCGAGCGCCGTGCGGACCTGGGCTTCGGTGAGGCTGAGCCACTCGGCCGCCTCGTCGATCGCCGCCACCCCGGTCGCGTCGAGCGAGCGGATGAGACCGATGATCTCCCACACGTCCGGGCCGATCAGCAGCGCGGCCCTCCACCCCGAGGGCCCGGGACGAAACACGATGCCCGGGTGGGCCGCCATCCGCAGGCCCTGGTCGACGAGCCTGGCCGCCAGGCCGGACACCGGTTCCGCCGTGCCGGCCGACTGCTCACGCAGGCGCCGGACCACGTCGTCGGGAAGGCGGACGGAGACGACCTCGCTCACGCACGACACTGTAGTGGGTCCACCACAGTGTGGTGCGCTCGTCAGGCGGGGGCGGGGTGCACGTGGCGGAGTGCGAGCCCGAACATGATCTCGGCGATGCCGAAGAACAGCATGCGGATGCCGAGCAGCAGGCCCAGGACCAGGATCGTCGCCCCTGGCCAGACCAGCGCCAGGACGCCCACGACCAGGCTGAGCACGCCGCCGAACAGCAGCCAGCCCCACCCCTCGACCCGCAGCGACAGCGCACCCATGATGCGGGCGACCCCGGAGATGATGAGATCGACGCCCACCACGACGGCCAGCACCCACAGGGTGATGTCCGGCCACACCGCGGCGAGCACACCACCGAGCACCAGCACGACACCGGCGACGATGCCGAGCGTGCTGCGGTAACGACCGGCCGTCAACAGCTCGCCCAGACCCGTGACGATCAGGCCGAACGCCACGAGCAGGGCCAACGTCGTCACCGCGGCGAACAGGTCCAGCATCAGGATGAGCCCCAGCACGGCCGACACGACGCCGAGCCCAAGGAACACCCACCACTTCGACGAGTCCCCTTCGAGACCCGTCCGCTCCTCGGGCCACATGAATTCGCCCATCGCCTCGCTCATTCGCCAACTCCTCGGTCCAGAGGCCGAGCCCTCGGGGAGATATCTCGGGGTTCGCGCTCACAGTACGACCACTTCGACGCGCGGGGGCGAATTCGGCACGATCCATGGCCGGTCCGCAACCGTCCGCCGTCTGGTGGCGCTTCCGCCCCGGCGCCAGGTAGCGGGGCGACGGGCGCAGCGTCGACCAGCCGTCACCTGATCCCCGTCTCTGGTTCACGTCGGGGCTAGCTTCACGACGCCGATCGTGCTTAGCGTTCGGTTCGCCGGCGACGGGGCCGGCCGGTGGGAGGTCGTACGTGGCGAGCCTGACGTTCGAGAACGTGACCAAGCGGTTCGACGACGTGACCGCCGTCGACGCTCTCGACCTGGCGATCGAAGACGGAGAGTTCATGGTGCTGCTGGGGCCGTCGGGCTGCGGCAAGACCACGGCTCTCCGCATGATCGCCGGGCTCGAGGACATCACCGACGGCAAGCTCTTCATCGGCGACGATGTGGTCAACGACGTCGACCCCGCCAGGCGCGACGTGTCGATGGTGTTCCAGAGCTACGCGCTCTATCCGCACATGACCGTGCAGCGGAACATCGAGTCACCGCTCCTCGTGCGCCGCTACCACGCCGACGGCCCCGACCAGCCCGTCCGCAAGCTCAGCCGGGCCGAGCGCGACGAGCGGGTCAACGAGGCGGCCCGGGTGCTGGGCCTGGAGGAGCTGCTGAAGCGCAAGCCCGCCGCGCTGTCCGGCGGCCAACGCCAGCGGGTGGCCCTGGCCCGCGCCTTCGTGGGCCGGCCCCAGGCCTTCCTGATGGACGAGCCGCTGTCCAACCTCGACGCCAAGCTGCGCGCCGCCACCCGGCTCGAGCTGGTCGACCTGCACCGCCGGGTCGAGACCACGGTCGTCTACGTCACCCACGACCAGGTCGAGGCCATGACCATGGCCGACCGCATCGCCATCATGTCGGCCGGTCGCCTGCAGCAGGTCGGCACGCCGCAACAGGTGTACGAGGCCCCGGCCAACCTGTTCGTCGCCCAGTTCATCGGCACCCCGCCCATGAACACGATCCCGGGCACGGTCACGACCGAGGGCGGACCCGCGGTCGACGTCGGCGGCGGGCGGGTGCCGCTGCCCCCGGGCTTGGCGACCCGCCTGGAGGACGGCCGTCCCGTGGTGGTGGGGGTGCGCCCCGAGCATCTGACGATCACGACCGACGGCCCGCTCGAGCACAAGGTGCGGGGGGTCGAATGGCTGGGCCACGAGTGCCTCGTCTTCGGCTCGGTCGGCTCGGCGCCGGTGGTCGTGCGCCAGACGGGCATGTCCACGCTCCAGCCAGGTGGCACCGCCCACCTCGCCGTCGATCCCGCCGACGTCCACCTGTTCGACACCGACACCACCGTGCGGTTGGCATGACCGACGCCGGGGGCGGTGCGCTCGTCAGCTCGGTCGACACCGGCAACAACGCGGGCGCCGCCGGCCTGCTCGTCGACGAGCGGCGGGGCCGCGGCGGCCGGCGCGGCCGGGGGCGGCGCACGAGGCCGCGGTACTCGGCCAAGGAGATCGGGCTGGCGCTGCTGCTGCTGGCGCCTTCCGTTGCCGTGTTCGTGGCCTTCTTCTACCGGCCGTTCCTCAACCTGTTGAACTGGGGCACCTTCGAGAGCCGGCGCAACGGCGCCTACTTCGAGGACGTGGGGCTCAGCCAGTACCGCGAGCAGCTCACCGGCGACGACTTCCGCGACGGCCTGTGGCACAGCGTCCAGTTCGTGCTCTACACCGTGCCCGCCGGCCTGATCCTGGGTGTCCTGCTGGCCGTGTCGGCCCATCGCAGGCTGCGGGGCATCAAGGTGTTCCAGGCCATCTTCAGCTCGACGCTCGCCAGCTCGGTGGCGGTCACCTCGGTCATCTTCTTCTATCTGTTCAACCCCGTCGTCGGCCTGATCGCCACCAACTGGCTCAACGACCCGGACATGGCGATGTTCGCCGTGTCGCTGTCGTCGATCTGGCAGAACATGGGCCTGTCGTTCGTGATCGTGCTGGCCGGCCTGCAGGCCGTGCCCGACGAGGTGATGGAGGCGGCGACGCTCGACGGCTACGGCGCCACCCGACGGCTGCTGCGCATCACGTTGCCGCTCATCTCGCCCGTGCTGCTGTTCCTGCTGGTGGTGCTGGTGATCTTCGGGCTGCAGGCCTTCGCCCAGGTCGACATCATCACCAAGGGCGGTCCCGTGGGGGCCACGGAGACCCTGGTGTTCAAGATCAACCGGCTGAACCGGCCCGACAACATCGGCATCGGCGCCGTGTACTCGGTCGGGCTGTTCTTCGTCACGCTGATCGTGACGACCGTGCAGTTCCTGATCCTGGAGCGGAGGGTCCACTATGCCCGCTGACGCCGGCCCGGGGGGCGACGCCCCCGCCGCGGGCACCGCGACGGCGCCCGCCGAGGTGGCCGCCTCGCCCACGGACGCGCCGGCGGACGAGATGGTCACCATGGCGGCCGACGGCCTGCTGTCGGCGCCCGACCACGGCCTGACCGCAGCCACCATCGGCAAGTCCTCGTCGCGGCGGACGCTGGGGCTGGTCGGCCAGTACGCCGTCCTCGTCGCCCTGGCCGCGGTCGTGCTCCTGCCCATCGTGTTCACCGTGATGCAGGCACTGTCGCCCCCGTTCACCTACATCAACGAGGGCAAACCGCTGCACCCCGTGGCCGTCGACTGGAAGGACCGCACCTGGCTCTCCGGAGGGGTGTTCTCGGTCGTGGCCCGCACCGCACTGGTGGCACTGGCGCTCGCGTGGGTGCAGCTCCGGGTGGCCGGCGGGAGCCGTCGCGACCTGGCGCCCCTCGCCGCGCCCCGGCGCATCGTCGCCGTGGTCGCCGGGGTGGGGGCCATCGCCGTGCTCGCAGGACAGGTGTGGACGGCGTCGGTCGACCGGGCCTCGTCCACCTCGTGGTGGTGGCTGGCGGCCATCGTGGCCGTGGCCGCCACCCAGCTCATCGGCTTCGGCGAGCTGCGCCCCCTGTGGCGCCCGCTCCTGCTCGCCGGCCTGGTGGGGGTGGCGGTCACGGCCTTCGTGGTCGTCGCCTTCGGGGCCGCGGTGTGGAGCCGGGGGTGGGACCAGGGCGACCTGGGCTCGGCCATGGGCCGCAGCCTGACCATCACCGTGCTCATCACCGTCGCCCAGGTGATCACGTCGATCCTGGCCGCCTACGCGTTCGCGTTCCTGCGCTTCCCGGCCAAGACACTGGTGTTCGCCGTGTTCATGGGCACGCTGCTGCTGCCGCTCGAGGTCACGCTGCTGGCCAACGTGCAGACCATCCGCGAGCTGGGGTGGATCAACAGCAACGCCGGCCTGGTGTTGCCGTTCGCCGCCACGGCCTTCGGCACGTTCCTCATCCGCCAGGGATTCCGGGGCGTGCCGCCCGAGATACAGGACGCCACCCGGCTCGACGGCTACGGGCACATGGCCTTCCTGTGGCGCTTCGCCGTGCCGCTGACCCGGCCGGTCATCGCCTCGTTCACCGTCATCTCCGCCCTCGGCGCCTGGAACCAGTACCTGTGGCCCCAGGCGGTCATCGACGACAGCCGCTACCAGACGGCGCAGATCGCGCTGAAGAGCATCGTGGGCACGGAGGTGGCCAACGCCAACGTGGGCGTGGCCGCTGCGCTCATCGTGGCCGTGCCCGTGGTGCTGCTGCTGGTCGCGTTCCAACGTCAGATCATCCGCGGCCTGACCGCCGGTGCGGTCAAGGGATGAGCCCGCTCCCGAGCCCACGTCCACCCATGACCTCCCCCGCTCCCCCAGGAGGAGACAGATGACGCCGCGACGCCCACAGCTCGCGCCCCTCCGCCCCCGGCGACGAGTCGCGCTCGCCCTGCTCACCTCCGCCGCCCTGGTGGCGGCCGCATGCAGTGACCCACCGACATCGGGAGGCGGCGACGCCGCCACCGGCGGCGGCAGCGGCGAGGCCGATCTGCCCGACTGCCCGCTCGACGCGCTCGACGATGCCGACGGCCCGGTCGAGGTGACCCTGTGGTACGGCGGGCTGGCCGGCTCGGCGCAGATCGCCATGACCGACATGGTCGCGGCCTTCAACGCCAGCCAGGACGCCGTCGTGCTGCAGGCGTCGGACCAGGGGGCGGACTACGCGGAGGTGTACCGCGCCTACACCAGCGCGGCGTCGGCGGGCAGCGACCAGCTCCCCGACATGATCTACCTCGAGGACACGCAGCTGCAGGCGATGCTCGACGGCGGCCAGGTGCTGCCGGCCCAGGCGTGCATGGAGGCGGCCGGCTACGACCTGACCAACCTCGAGCCGGCGGGGCGGGCGAAGTACTCGGTCGACGACGTGCTGTACCCGGGCTACATGAACCTGTCGACGCCGGTGCTCTACTACAACAAGTCGCATTGGGAGCAGGCCGGCCTCGACCCCGAGGACCCGCCCGGCACCCTCGACGAGGTCTACGACCAGGCCGTCGCACTCCGCGACGCCGGCGTGTCGGCCAAGCCGCTCTCGTTCAGGGTCAGCCGCTGGTTCTACGAGATCTGGCTGACCGGTGTCGGCGGCGAGATCGTCAACGAGAACGACGGCCGCGACGGGCTGGCCACCGAGGCCACCTTCGCCAGCGCCGAGGGCGAGGAGCTGATGGAGTTCCTCCGGACGATGAACGACGAGGGCCTGCTCAACGTGTTCGCCAACACCGAGGGCAGCATCGACCAGTACCTGGCGCTCATCACCCAGGAATCGTCGATGCTCATCGAGACCTCGACCGCGTCGACCACCATTCGCGACGCCCTCCAGGGCACGATCACCGCGGAGCAGGCCGGCTCCGAGTTCGATGCGTCGAGCATCGACCTGAGCGTGCTCGTGCCCGGCACCGGCGCGTTCCCCGGCATCGAGTCGCCCGGGCGCGTGTTCCCCACCGGCGGCGCGTTCTACATGCTCAACACGTCCGAGCCCGCCGAGCAGGCGGCGTCGTGGGCGTTCATGGAGTACATGCTGCAGCCGGAGAACGCCAAGCTGTGGCACCTCAACGGCGGCTACCTGCCCGTGGTCAAGGCCGTGGAGGATGATCCCGAGGTCCAGGCCTTCTGGCAGGACGACCTGGCCGGCGTGCTGCTGCAGCCGGCCGTCGACCAGCTGGCCGACGCCGACCCCGACCAGCCCGGCCCACTCATCGGCCCCTACCCCGACGAGGGCGACCAGATCGAGGCGGCCATCGAGGGCATCCTGCTCGACGGGCAGGACATCCCGTCCACGCTGGCCGAGGCCCAGGACAACGTCACCGAATCGCTCGAGCGGTATGCGGGGTAACGGGCGTATCCCGCCCGGAGGAGGCACCATGTCGCGGCGACGCACCGGTCTGGCCCTCGTGATGAGCGCCACGCTCGTCGCGGTCGCGGCCTGCAGCGACCCGCCCACCTCCGGCGGCGACGCGGCCCAGACGGACGGCGCCGACGGTGACGGCGACCAGCTGCCCGAGTGCCCGCTCGACGCGCTCGACGACGCCGACGGCCCGGTCGAGGTGACGCTCTGGTACGGCGGCATCGGCGGGCCGACGGAGCAGACCCTCGAGGACCTGATCGCCGCGTTCAACGCCAGCCAGGACCGGGTGGTGGTCACGGCCAGCAACCAGGGTGGGTCGTTCGCCGAGGTCAACCGCAAGTTCGAGAGCGCGGCGGCGGCCGACACGGGCCAGCTCCCGGACATCGTCATGCTCGAGAACACGCAGCTCCGGGCGCTGGCCGACGGTGGCCTGGTGCTGCCGGCCGAGGCGTGCATGGACGCCGCGGGCTACGACCTCACGCAGATCGAGCCCGCGGTGCGAGCCGCCTACTCGGTCGACGACGTCCTGTACCCGGGCTACATGAACGTGACCTCGCAGGTCCTGTACTACAACAAGGCGCACTGGGTGCGCGCCGATCTCGACCCGGCGGCCCCGCCCCGCACGCTCGACGAGATCTACGAGCAGGCCGTCGCGCTCCGCGACGCCGGTGTGT
This sequence comes from uncultured Acidimicrobiales bacterium, assembly GCA_963735395.1. Classification (GTDB taxonomy): domain Bacteria; phylum Actinomycetota; class Acidimicrobiia; order Acidimicrobiales; family VFJN01; genus ZC4RG19. The sequence goes on from CAVTKV010000014.1 coordinate 105,057, forward strand.
CCGACAAGCCCCTCTCGTTCAAGGTCAGCCACGCAGTGTTCGAGAACTGGCTGAGCGGCGAGGGCATCGACGTGGTCGACAACGACAACGGCCACGATGGCCCGGCCACCGAGGCCACGTTCGACGTGCCCGAGGCCCGGGAGACGCTCGAGTTCCTGCAGAAGATGGACGACGAGGGCCTGATCAACGTCTTCTCCAATGCCGAGGGCAGCGTCGACCACTTCCTCGCCCTGGTCACCCAGGACTCGTCGATGCTCATCGAGACCTCGACGGCCTCGACCACCATCGCCCAGGCGGTCAGCGGCGTTCTCACCCCCGCCGAGGCGGGGGTCGACTTCGACGCCTCGGTCATCGACCGGGCCGACCTGGTGCCCGGCACCGCGCCGTTCCCCGGCCTGTCGGGGCCCGGTCAGGTCCACCCCGGCGGCGGCGGCTTCTTCATCCTCAACACCTCGGCGCCCGCCGAGCAGGCCGGCTCGTGGGAGCTGCTCGAGTTCATGCTCCAGCCCGCCAACGCCCAGGCATGGCACCTCAACGGCGGCTACCTGCCCATCGTCAAGTCGGTGCAGGACGAGCCCGACGTCCAGGCCTTCTGGCGGGACGACCTGGCCGGCGTGATGCTCAAGCCGGCCGTCGACCAGCTGAGCGACGCCGACCCCGACCGGTCGGGACCGCTCATCGGGCCCTATCCCGACTTCACCGACGGGCTCGAGGACGCCATCGAGGCGTCGCTGTTCAACGGCGTCGACCCGGCGTCGTCTCTGGCGACGGCGCAGGACACGGTCACCGAGTCCCTGCAGCGCTACTCGCAGGGTTGACATCCGCGCCGCGCTGCCGGTGCCGGCACGCGGCGATGCCCCGGTTGCCGCGCGCTCACGCGTAACGTGAACGACACTTATGGCCGCGCCCTCTCTCCGCGACCGCCTGCTCACCCGCCGGGGTGCGCGGGCGATCACGTCGCCCGTCGGCATCGTGGGCGGGGCCGCCGCCGCGGCCGTCGCCATCGTGGCCGGGCTGCCCGTGTGGGGCGCGCTCGTCATCGGGCTGGGGGTCTGGGCCGTCAACGTGGGGCGGCTCTTGCCCCGCGCCCCCGGCCCGAGCGCATCGACCCGTTCACGCTGCAGGAGCCGTGGCGCCGGTACGTGCAGGACGCGCTGCAGGCCCGCACCCGCTTCTCCGAGGCCGTCGACCGGGCCCCCGGGGGGCCGCTGCGCGACCGCCTGCACGAGATCGCCGAGCGCATGCAGACCGGCGTCGAAGAGAGCTGGCTCGTCGCCAAGCGGGGCCAGGCCCTGGTCACGGCGCGCCGGGGCATCGACCTGGCGTCCGTCGAGCGCCAGCTCGCCCAGATCGACGGCGGTGACCCCGCCGGCACGGCCGACCCCTCGCTGACGGGAGTGGCCAAGTCGCTGCAGGTGCAGCGCGCCACCGCACAGCGGCTGGACGCCGTCATCGACCGCGCGCAGAGCGAGCTGCGCCTGCTCGACGCCCGCCTCGACGAGGCCGTGGCCCGCACGCTCGAGCTGTCGGCCCACGCCAGCACCGACGTCGGCCCTGGTGTCAGCGGGCTGGGCACCGACGTCGACAACCTGGTCACCGAGATGGAGTCGCTGCGGCTGGCGCTCGACGAGACCAGCGCCGCGGCGCAGGGCGGCGCCACGGGCGGCACGCCGGGTGACCTGCCGCGCGACCTGCCGCCGGGCGGCCCTCGGTGAGCCGACGTGATCCCGACGACCCCCGACCTCGCGGGCGTCGCCGCCGACCCGACGGGGACGACGAGCGGCGTGACGATCCCGAGGGCGGGCAGCGCGGCGGCGACGCCGGCCGCCGCTCAGACCCGACCGCGGCCGATGCCCGCCGCCGCATGCGCGCCCGGCCCGGCGCATACGACAACGAGCTCCACTACGGCGAGGGCAACCGCCGCCGGGCCAGCCAGTTCCTGGGGCTGAGCGAGAACGCCGTCGCCGACCGCCCGGGTCGTCGCTGGGCGCGGGCCACCGACGACCCGGACCACAGCCGCTACGCGCCCGACGACCTGACCGGCGAGCTACCGGTGGCCGCCGACATGTTCGGTCTGGCCCCCGAGTCGCCCGGCATCGCCCAGCAACCGCTCGCCCCGTGGATGACGGGCGAGCACCAGGCCATCAGCCTCGACGAGGCGCCGATGCCCGTCGACGGCATGGCCCCCATCGCACCGCCGGCGCCCGAGGCGCCCGGGGCGCCGGCCTACCCGCCGCCCGCGCGGCGCGAGCCGCCCCCGGCCCGGCCGTACCGCCCGCCGACCCGCCGGCCCGGCGACCTGGCGGGCGCGCCCGCCGACGCGGGCGCCGAGCCCCCCGCAGCACCGCCGGCAGCACCGCCCGCCACGCCCGCCGAGCCGCCGTCGAGCGCCCGGGGGTCGATGCTCGTGGCGGCCGGCATCCTGCTGTCGCGCTGCGCGGGGCTCATCCGCGAGATGGTCATCGGTGCGTTCCTCGGCACCAGCCCCGCGGCCGACGCCTTCAAGGCCGCACTGCGCATCCCCAACATGATGCAGAACCTGCTCGGCGAGGGGGTGCTGTCGGCGTCGTTCATCCCCGTCTACGCCCGCCTGCGGGCCGAGGGCCGCCACGACGAGGCCGGTCACCTCGCGGGGGCCATCGCCGGCCTGCTGGCCGCGCTCACCGGCGTCATCAGCCTGGTCGGCGTGCTGTTCGCCGGCCCGCTCACGAGCGTGCTGGTGCCCGGCTTCACCGGCGCCAAGCACGACCTGACCGTCGAGCTGACCCGCATCATGTTCCCGGGGATCGGGTTCCTCGTGCTGTCGGCCTGGTGCCTGGGGGTGCTCAACAGCCACCGGCAGTTCTTCCTCTCGTACGTCGCCCCGGTGCTGTGGAACGTGGCGCAGATCGCGGCGCTGGTCGGGGCCGTCATCGTGGTCGGCGGCCACGAGAGCGCGGCCGACCAGCGCGACCTGGCCATCGCGCTGGCGTGGGGCGTGCTGGTGGGCGGCATCCTGCAGTTCGGCATCCAGATCGGGCCGGTGCGCCGGCTGCTGGGCGGCGTGCAACTCAGCCTCGACACCGGCAGCGAGTGGGTGCGCAACGTCATCGGCCGTTTCGTGCCCGTGCTGCTCGGACGCGGCGCCATCCAGATCATGGGCTGGGTCGACCTGTGGCTGGCCAGCTACCTGGTCTCGGGCGCCGTGTCGTCGCTCACCTACACGATGGTGCTGTACCTGCTGCCGGTCAGCCTGTTCGGCGTGAGCGTGGCCGCGGCCGAGCTGCCGGACCTGTCGCAGGTCGAGGTGCACGACCCCGACACCCGGCGCCGCTTCCGCCTGCGGCTGGAAGACAGCATGGCCCGCATCGCCTGGTACGTGGCGTTCACCTCGACCGTGTTCATCGTGGTGGGCGACGTCGTCGTCGCTGCCGTGTTCGAACGGGGCGACTTCACCCACGGCGACACCGTGGTCGTATGGCTGACGCTGGCCGTGCTGTCGATGGGGCTGCTGCCCGTGACCGCCACCCGCCTGCTCCAGAACGGCCTGTACGCCCTGGACGACGCCCGCACGCCGGCCCGCCTGGGCGTGCTCGGCGTGGTGCTGTCCGCCGTCATCGGCGTGGCGTTCATGTTCCCGCTCGACCGGCTGACCGTCGGGCCCGACGGCATCGCCGGGTGGGGCGACATCTTCGCGGTGGGTCCCCTGCCGGCGGCCGTGCGCGAGAACCCGACCGACGTCCCCCACCTGGGCATCGTCGGCCTGGCCATCGGGGCCATGGTGTCCGACTGGATCGAGTACCGGCTGCTCAGCAATGCGCTGGCCTGGCGCATCGGCCGCACCAAGCTGGCCGGTCGCTGGCTGGGTCCCATCGCCATCGGCTGCACGGTGACGGCCGTCGTCGCCTTCTTCGCCCAGATGGCGTTCGCGGGGCTCCCCGACATCATCGAGGCGGTGCTGGTGCTGGGGCCCGCCGGCCTGGCCTACCTGGCCGTCACCCACCGCTTGGGCGTGCCCGAGGCCCAGGCCACCGCCAACCGCCTGGCCGGCATGGGCCGCCGCGTGCGCCGCTGACCCGCCCCGGTGCCGGTCCGGGTGACGATCCCGGCGCCCGTCCGGGCGCCTGCGTCCCTGTGAAGGCCTGGACGGCTCTAAGGTGCTGGGCATGTTCAAAGTGTTCCGACGGTGGTGGGCCTACGTGACGGCCAAGCTGGGCATGTCCCTCGAGGAGCGGGCCGACCCCAAGGTCCAGCTCGAACAGGCCATCGCAGAGGCGCAGGACCAGCAGCGGCGGCTCAAGGAGCAGGCCGCCAACGTCATCGCGCACCAGAAGCAGACCGAGCTGCGCCTCAACCGCGCCATGGGTGACCTGGAAAAGGTCAACGGCAACGCCCGCCAGGCCCTGCTCATGGCCGACGAGGCGTCCAAGGGCGGCGACCAGGCCAAGACCACGCAGTACACGGCGACGGCCGAGAGCTTCGCCAACCGCCTCATCGTCCTCGAGCGCGAGGTCGAAGACCTGAAGACGATGCACCTGCAGTCGACCGACGCCGCCAACCAGGCCAAGGCGGCGGTCCAGCAGAACTCGTCGGCCCTGCAGCAGAAGCTGGCCGAGCGGCAGAAGCTGCTCAGCCAGCTCGACCAGGCCAAGATGCAGGAGCAGATGAACTCGGCGATGTCGTCGCTCTCCGAGGCGGTGGGCCAGGACGTGCCCACCCTCAACGAGGTGCGCGACAAGATCGAGGCCCGCTACGCCAAGGCCAAGGGCATGGCCGAGCTCACCGAGACGTCGGTCGAGAGCCGCATGCTCGAGGTCGAGCAGGCGTCGATGAACAGCGAGGCCCAGGCCCGGCTGGCGCAGATCCGGTCGCAACTCGGCCTGGGTGCGGGCACCGAGGCCCCCGCGGACGCACCGGCCGACGGCGCCACCGGCACCGCAGGCGAGACCCCCAGCCCGGGGGCCTGACCGCACGAGCCGGCCCGTCGTTCCGGCGCGGGTGATGGACGACCACTCATCCCCAGCGGCCGGTTCGGCGAGCGACCCGACTCCCGGGCCGTTGCGGGACGGCGCCGTGCCCGAACCGCGCCACGAGCACGGCGTCGGCGTCGGGCCGCACCCCGAGCCGTGGCCCGACGACCCGCGACTCGATCCCGACCTGCTGTCGCGCGGTGACCGGCGCAACGTCGTCGACCGGTACCGGTACTGGCGGGTCGAGGCGATCGTCGCCGACCTCGACACGCGCCGGCACCCCTTCCACGTGGCCATCGAGAACTGGCGCCACGACATGAACATCGGCACGGTGGTGCGCAACGCCAACGCGTTCGGCGCGGCGGCCGTGCACATCGTGGGCCACCGGCGCTGGAACCGGCGGGGTGCCATGGTCACCGAGCGCTACCAGCACGTCGAGCACCACCCGACCATCGACAGCCTGCTGGGTTGGGCGGCCACCGCCGACCTCCCGCTGGTGGGCATCGACAACCTGCCGGGCTCCGTGGCGCTCGAGTCGGCCACGCTCCCCCGCCGCTGCGTGCTGGTGTTCGGCCAGGAGGGGCCGGGCCTGTCGGCCGCGGCCCGCGATGCCTGCACGACGGTGTGCTCCATCGCCATGTTCGGATCCACCCGCTCGATCAACGCGGGGGTGGCATCGGGCATCGCCATGCATACGTGGGTCCGCCAGCACGCCCTCGGCTGACCGACGCCGACCCGCACAGGACGCGGCACGCGAGGCAACACGGCGCCGGGGCAATCTGGTTGCCAAATGCAAGCTTTGTGGCGGGTGACGTAGAGTCGGCGGAGTCCGGCCGAGGGGGCCGGGACGCTCGGCGAGCAGGGGGAAGCACATGATCCTCGACCGGTTCCGACTGACCGACCGGGCCGCGGTCGTGACCGGGGCGGGCCGGGGCATCGGCGCCGCCACCGCCGTGGCGTTGGCCGAGGCCGGCGCCGACGTCGTCATCTCGGCCCGCACCGAGTCGCAGCTCGCCGACGTCGCCAAGCAGATCGAGGCGGCCGGCCGCCGGGCGGTGGTCGTGCCCGCCGACCTGTCCGACCTCGACGCCGTGGCCGGCCTGGCCGACGCGGCCCGCGAGGCGTTCGGACGGCTCGACGTCGTGGTCAACAACGTGGGCGGCAGCATGCCCCGAGAGTTCGCCAAGACCGCGCCACGCCACATGGAGGACGCGTTCCACTTCAACGTGTCCACCGCCCACGCCCTCACCCGGGCGGCGGTCCCGCTCATGCTCGACGGCCAGGCCCCCGGCACCAGCGCAGGGGCGATCGTCAACATCTCGTCGGTCATGGGCCGGGTCAGCGGCCGCGGCTACCTCGCCTACGGCACCGCCAAGGCGGCCCTGTCGCACTACACCCGGCTGGCGGCCCGTGACCTGGCCCCCCGCATCCGGGTCAACGCCATCGGTGTGGGCTCGGTCGCCACCTCCGCGCTCGACATCGTGCTCACCGACGACACCCTCCGCACCACGATGGAGCAGGTGACGCCGCTGCGACGGATCGGCGACCCCGACGACATCGCCGCCACGGTCCTGTTCCTCGCCTCCGACGCCGGGGCCTACGTCACGGGCAAGGTCCTCGGCGCCGACGGCGGTCTCGACCAGCCCAACCTCGACCTCGGCTTCCCCGACCTCTGAACCACGGCGCGCCGCGCGCCGATCAGGTCAGGTCACGTCGTCTCGGTCGCCCCGGTGGTGAGGTTGTCGGCAAACCAGTCGAGCATGCGCATCCACGCATCGCGGGCGGACGCCTCGTGGTAGGCGGGGCTGCCGTCGCGGTTGAACCCATGGCCGGCCTGCGGGTAGCGAACGACCTGGGTGGACACCTCCGCCTCGGATGCCGCCGCCCGCAGCTGCTCGACCTCGTCGACCGGGATGCCGGCATCGCGGTCGCCGTACAGGCCGAGCCAGGGCGCCCGCAGGCTCGGCGCGGCCTCGGCCAGGGGCAGGAAGCCGAAGCGCTCCTGGGTGATGCCCGACCCGTAGAACGTGACGGCCGCGCCCACCTGCCGCTGGGTCGCGACCGACAGCGCGATCGTGCCGCCCATGCAGAACCCGACGATGCCCGCGGTGTCGAGCGGGAACCCGGCGTCGACGATGTAGGCCAGCGCGGCGTCGACATCGGCGAGCACGTCCTCGGCGGTCAGCGCCTGCTGGTGGGGTCGGACCTGGCTGAAGTCGTCGAAGGGCAGCACAGGATCGCCGGTGCGGTGGTACAGGTGGGGCGCCACGGCCAGCCACCCGATGTCGGCCAGCCGCTGGCACACGTCCTCGATGTGGTCGGTCACGCCGAACGCCTCCTGCACGACAACGATGCCGCCGACCGCCGGCTGCTCGGGGTGACGGATCGACAGTGGGGTCTCGTCGGCCATGCCAGGACGCTACCCGGCGCCGCGTGTCCGGTCAGTCGGCGTCGGTGTCGGCGCGCGGGGCTGGCGACGCGTCGCTGCCGGCATGCCGGCCCGCCGCACCCGGCAGCGCGCCGATGACCAAGAGCAGGACCCCCAGGTGCAGCTGGAGGGCGGGCACCACCAGGTGGCGTGCGGTCTCCATGCCGTCGCTGTGCCACGCGAACAGGCCATGGGGCACCGCCAAGGCTGCGGTGACCATGCCCACGGCAAGCACGGGCGTCCATCGCCAGCGACCGAACGCCCAGCCGCCGACCCCGGCCGCCACCAACAGCACCACCGAGGTGGGCAGCGCGAAGAACCGGTCGACCAGCGGGACGCGCGGCAGGTCCGGCGGCGTGTAGAACCGGCGGTCGCCGCGCGCGTTGTTGAACGAGCGCTCCGGCGAGCGCAACGGCTCGGTGACGAGGTAGAGCGGGTGAGTGGCCACGAACCGGGCGAACGCGGCGCGCCCGTCCGATCCCACCCAGTCGAGCCAAGGCCCGAGCTGGGCGTCGTCGTCGCCCACGGAGACGACGGGGGGCAGGCCGGGCTCGACATACGGTGCCCGGGCGTCGGGCCCCAGGAACACCTCGGCCTGGGGCATGCCGTGGTCGGCGAACCACCGCACCCGGTCCGGGTACGGCAGCACCCGCACCTCGTACACGTTGCGCATGGGGAAGGCATGGCGTTCACCGTGCGACGATCCCAGCCCCACGAGCAGGCCCAGCACCAGCGCCCCCAGCGCGAGGGCGGCCAGCGGCCGGCGCCACCTGCGCTGTGCCGGGTCGTCGCCGGAACCGCCGCCCGAATCCACGCCGTCCCACGACCCCGTCGCATCGCCCGAGCCAACGGCGTCCCACCACCCCGTCGCATCGCCCGAGCCGCCGCCGTCCCGGGCGGTGCGCCGCCGCCGGACGGACGAGCGCAGCCACGACGCGGCGACGGCGGCGGCCGCCGCCGTCCCGCCCACCAGGGCGACGGCCGCATGGCTGTCCCTGGTCGCCAGCCACGGTGCGAGAGCGACCAGCAGGCCCGCCACCCGCCACCCGGTGACGCCGCGCGCCATCTGAACGCCCGCCGCCACCACCAGGGCGAGCAGCGAGATCGCCAGCGACTCCGACAGGACCGACCGCTCCCACATCGTGACCGGCGCCGTCGCCGAGAAGGCGAGCACCGTGGTCACCGCCAACCAGCGCGCGCCCGGTCCGACGACGACCGTGGCCACCGACGCCGCCAGCGCCGCCCAGCACGCCGTGGCCAGCACCGCCTGCCACACCACGTAGGCGTCGAGGTCGCCGCCGACCAGCTTCAGCGCCAGGGGTGTGCCGACAGACCGCTGGCCGGCCCACAGCTCCACGCTCAGCCACGGGGCCCGCGACCCGGCCACGAAGTCGGCGGTGTCGTTCCATCCGAGCGGTCCCCGGCCCCCGATCTGCCACACCCGGACCGCCCCGGTCACCGCCACACCGAGGGCGAAGGCCACGAGCTCCACCCTCCGGGGCTCTGCGAGCGCCGAACGGGTCGCAGTACGGCGCGCGGCGACGAGCGGGCCCGGGCTCACCCGGTCGGGCTCCGTCACCATGCGCCACCCTCGGCCACGACGGGGACCGTACCGCCGGCCACCGGCGCGGTGGGTCTCGGGACCGGGACACTAGGGCAGCACCACCAGGTCGTCGCGGTGGACGACCTCGTGGGTGATGCCCTCCGGCAGGTCGAAGGTGCGCATGCCGGACACCTCGCGCAGCCCGGCCGCATCCAGCCGGCACAGCCCTTTGGCGAACACCGCGCCGTCGGGGCCGGCGATCTCGACCGCCTCGTCGGCCTCGAAGCTGCCCTTCACCCCGGTCACGCCCGCCGGGAGCAGCGACACCCCCCGCTCGAGCAGCGCCCGCTTGGCCCCCTCGTCGACGAGCACCGTGCCCGACGAACCGACCGCGAACGCGATCCACAGCTTGCGGGCCGGCAGCCGACGCCGCCGGGGCACCACGACGGTGCCTACGCCCGTCTCACCGGACACGGCGTCGACCAGCACACCAGGCCGGTCCGCGTGCGCGATGACCGCCCGCACGCCCGACCAGGCGGCGATCTTGGCCGCAGCCAGCTTCGAGGCCATGCCGCCGCTGCCCCGGTCGCTCCCCACGCCGCCGGCCATGGCCTCGAGCGTGTGGTCGACCTCGACGATCTCCTCGATGAGCGAGGCCTCGGCGTCGAAGCGGGGATCGCCCGTCAGCAACCCGGGCTGGTCCGTGAGCAACACCAGCAGGTCGGCACCGATCAGATGGGCGACCAGCGCCGCCATGCGGTCGTTGTCGCCGAAGCGGATCTCGTCGTCGGCGATGGCGTCGTTCTCGTTGACGACCGGCACGACACCCAGCTCGAGCAGCCGGGTCAGGGTCGACCGGGCGTGCAGGTACTGCTGGCGCACCATGAAGTCGAGCGGGGCGAGGAGCACCTGACCGCCGAGGAGGCCTCCGTCGGCGAGCGCGGCGTCGTACACCCGCATGAGCCGGCTCTGCCCGACCGCCGACGCGGCCTGCAGGGTGACGGCGTCGCGGGGCCGCACCGCGGACAGGCCCAGGGTCGGCAACCCGGCGGCGATGGCGCCGCTGGTCACCATGACCACGCGGTGACCGGCGCTGCGCAGCGTCACCACCTCGGCGCAGAACTTGGCGATGGCCGACTCGTCGATCGCGCCCGTCTCCGTCGTGATCGACGAGGTGCCGACCTTGGCGACCACGATCATCGGCGCACGCCCTCGTCGTCCTGGTACTCGAACACCAACCCACCGATGCGCACGCTGTCACCCGCCTGCGCACCGGCTCGGGCCAGGGCCTTGTCCACGCCGAGGGACTTGAGGCGGCGATGGGCCTCGTCCAGGGCATCGACGCGGGTGAGGTCGGACAGCGCGACCGCACGGGTGGCCTCCCGCCCCTCGACCACCCAGCCGCCCCCCTCGCGCAGCACCTGGTAGCCCTCGCGCACCGGCCGGTGGACCACGAACTGGCTGGGCTCGGCCACCGCAACGCGGGCGGCGCGCACCGCCTCGGCCAGGCGGCCGCGGAGCTGCGGGATGCCCTCGCCGGTCACCGCCGAGATGCGCAGGTCGACGGGCAGCGCCGCGTCCTTGTCGCCCTCCCCGTCGAGCGCCAGGTCCGACCGGCTGCCGACCACGATCCGCTCACGCTCGAGCAGGTCGGGCTGATAGGCGCTCAGCTCGTCGAGCAGGACGGCGAGCTGCTCGGCCGGCGGGCGCTCCGCCACGGGGGCCAGGTCGAGCAGCACGCACAGCACCCGGGCCCGCTCGATGTGCCGCAGGAACTGGTGGCCCAGACCGCGGCCCTCGCTGGCCCCCTCGATCAGTCCGGGGATGTCGGCCACCACGTACTCGTACCCGTCGTCGAGCCGGACAACCCCGAGGTGCGGCTCGAGCGTCGTGAAGGGGTAGTCCGCCACCTTGGGCTTGGCCGCCGAGATGCGGCTGATGAGGGTGGACTTGCCCACGTTGGGGAACCCCACCAGCGCCACGTCGGCCAGCAGCTTCAGCTCGAGCCGCAGCCAGCGTTCCTCGCCCTCTTCGCCCTGCTCGGCGAAGGCAGGTGCGCGCCGCCGGTTGGACAGGAACTTGGCGTTGCCCCGGCCGCCACGACCGCCCTCGGCGGCCAGGTAGCGGTCGCCGACGTGGACGAGATCCGCGAGGACGGTGCCCTCGCGGTCGCGCACGACCGTCCCCTCGGGCACCAGCGCCGTGGTGTCCTCGCCGGCCTTGCCGTGCCGGCCCTTGCCCATGCCGTGGGTGCCGTCGCCGCCCCGGCGGAACGGGTGGTCCTTGAACGACAACAGCGAGGCCACGTTGTGGTCGACCACCAGCCACACGTCGCCGCCCGAGCCACCGTCGCCCCCGTCGGGCCCGCCCCGGGCGACGTGGGCCTCGCGGCGGAACGCGACCGAGCCGGCGCCACCGTCCCCGGCCTTGGCATGGAGGTTGCACTCGTCGACGAACTGGGCCACCGCCACGGAGTATGACGGCAGGTCGGCGCCCATGCGAACCCGGTGCGGGTGGGTTGGCGGGCCGCTGGCGCGCAACCGCTACGGTCGGCCGGACGCATCCCGGCAGCGCCGGACCCGAGGGGGACCATGGACATCGATTGGATGGGCGACACCGGCGTGGTGCGCCTCGATCGCGGCGTGAACGCCTTCGAGACCACCTTCGTCGAGGAGCTGCACGCCGCGCTCGACGTGGTCGAATCCAACGACGGTGCCGGCGCGCTCGTGACGGTCGGTGCCGACAAGCACTACTCCAACGGCTTCGACATCGACTTCCTCGGGTCGCTGCAGGGCGCCGAGCTGACGGCGTTCATGGATCGCACCCTGGGCGTGCTCGCCCGCCTGCTCACGTTTCCCGTGCCCACCGTCGCAGCGGTCAACGGTCATGCGTTCGGCATCGGCGCCATGCTGGCGCTCGCCCACGACCGGCGGGTCATGCGGGTCGACCGGGGATGGTTCTGCCTGCCGGAGATCGATCTCGGCATGCAGTTCCACCCGTTCATGCTTGCCCTCGTCACGCACCGCCTGGGCGAGCCCGTGGTCGAGGAGGCGATCCTGACGGGACGCCGCTACGACGGCGACGCCGCGGTCGACGCCGGCATCGCCCACGCGGCCGTGCCGGCCGGCGACCTGGTCACGACCGCGATCGCCGAGTCGGAGCCGCTCACCGGCAAGGCACGCGAGATCACGGTGGCGCTCAAGCGGGCGATCCACGCACCGGTGTTGACCCACCTCGACCCCTGACCGGGCCCTCAGGCGCACGACCCCCTCGGCTGTATGGCGTGTCCCGCCGGGCTCGCCGAGCCCGAGGCAATCACCCACACCCCGTGTGCGCTATGACCTCCAGAACCTGGGCGCCCAGACCAAGCCGCACCGGGACTGGCACAGCCCGGGCACGGCGAAGCCCCCGCCTCGGCGGGGGCTCCGGAGATCGGCGGTGCGGGAGGTCAGTCGCCGGGCAGGATGTCGACCAGCTTGCGCCCCTTGCGCTGGCCGAACTTGACCTTGCCGTTCGCGAGGGCGAACAGCGTGTCGTCGTTGCCCCGGCCGACGTTCTCGCCCGCGTGGAAGCGGGTGCCCCGCTGGCGGACGATGATGGCGCCGGCGAGCACGTCGGTGCCGTCGTACACCTTCACGCCGAGGCGCTTGGACTGTGAGTCGCGGCCGTTCTTGGTCGAGCCGGCGCCCTTGGTCTTTGACATGTCGTCGGCCCTTTCTCAGCCCTTGCTGATGCCGGTGATCTCGATGGTCGAGTACCGCTGGCGGTGCCCCCAGCGCTTCCGCTGGTTGCTCTTGTTCTTGTAGGTGAAGCCGGTGATCTTGGGGCCCTTGGCCTCGCCCACGACCTTGGCCATGACCTTGGCCTTGCCGAGCGCCTTGGGGCCGGCCAGCACGGTGTCGCCGTCGACGACCAGGACGGGCGTGAGCTCGACCTTGTCGTCGTCGTCGACGCCCAGGAGCTCGACCTCGAGCTGCTGGCCGTTCTCGACCCGATACTGCTTGCCACCGCTCTTGATGACTGCGTACATGCGATCTGCTGCCTCGTCAGGCGCGCCCGTAGACGCGCGCACTACCTCGAAGGGGACGGGTCAGCCTACCCAGTGACCCAGCCGGCTTGCCACTCGTCGAACGAGCCGGCCTCCCAAGAATTTCCTGCCGCGGATCCTGAGGCTGGAGCCCCCGATCTCGCGGCAGGAAAATCGAGGGTCAGTCCGGCAGGAGCTCCTTGTCCACGAGCACGCCGCGGCCCTCGCAGTCGGGGCAGCGCGTCGTGAACGACTCGAGCAGGCCCTCGCCTATGCGCTTGCGGGTCATCTCGCACAGGCCCAGCTCGGAGATCTCGAACACCTGCGTGCGGGTCTTGTCCCGGGACAGGGCGTCGCGGAACACGCGGACCACCTCGTCGCGGTTGCCGAGCTTCTCCATGTCGATGAAGTCGACGACGATGATGCCGCCCACGTCGCGCAGCCGCAGCTGGCGGGCGATCTCGACGGCCGCCTCCAGGTTGTTCTTGAACACCGTCTCCTCGAGGCTCGACCGGCCCACGTTCTTGCCGGTGTTCACGTCGATGACCGTGAGGGCCTCGGTGTGCTCGATGATGAGTGAGCCGCCCGACGGCAGCCACACCTTGCGGTCGAGCGCCCGGTGGATCTGCTCGTGGACGTGCTGGCGCTCGTACAGGGGCAGCGCCTCTTTGTCGGTGTCGTAGAACTCGACCCGGTCGGCCAGCTCGGGGCTGATCGATGCGACGTAGTCGCGCACGGCGGTGTACAGCTCGCGGTCGTCGATGAGGACGCTGCGGTAGTCCTGGCTGAACTCCTCGCGGATGACCCGGACGGCCATGTCAGGCTCGCGGTAGAGCAGCGTGGGCGCCTTGGACCGCTTGGCCAGCGTCTCGATCTGGTTCCACTGGCCGAGCAGGCGGCGGACGTCGTCCTCGATCTCCTCCGTGGTCACGTTCTCGGCCGCGGTGCGGACGATCACGCCGTGCTGGGCCGGCTTGACCCGGTCGAGGATCTGGCGGAGCCGCTTGCGTTCGTCGTCGGGCAGGCGCTTGGAGATGCCGTAGGTCGACGAGTTGGGGATGAGCACCACGAACCGGCCGGGCAGCGACACCTCTTGCGTGAGGCGCGCACCCTTGGCCCCGATGGGGTTCTTGGTGACCTGGCAGACGATGGTCTGACCGGCCCTGAGCACGTCCTCGATGCGGGGGCGGCCCTTGCCGGAGCGCTCGACGTCCTCGGGGTCGTAGTGGACGTCGCCCCGGTACAGCACGGCGTTCTTGGGGGTGCCGATGTCGACGAACGCCGCCTCCATGCCCGGCAGCACGTTCTGCACGCGGGCCAGGTACACGTTGCCGTGGATCTGCGACACGTCGTCGGACGGTCGCGACACGTAGTGCTCGATCAGCGAGCGACCCTCGAGCACGGCGATCTGCGTCGCCCTGTCGCTGACGTGCACGAACATCGAGTAGCGGCCGACGGCGCGGCCCTTGCGCTCGCGGCCGCGCCGGCGCTCGAGCGTCTCCTCGTCGAGCTCGGTCGGCTCGTGCGCGATCAGGGCCTCGACCGGCTTGCCGCCCCTGCCCGCCTTGCGCTGGGGCTGCCGTTGCGGCTGCGGCTGCGACGTCTTGGTGCCGCTCGACCGGTTGCGGCCACCGCGTCGGCGCCGGCGCTTGCGTCCGTCGCCGGGCTCTCCATCCTCGTCGCCGTCGTCGGACGTCTTCGACTCGATCTGGCGCAGCGCCTCGGGTGGGATGCTGTCGCCGATCTTGGGCTTGGGCGGGGGCGACTTGGGCACCACCGCGGCCGCGGCCGCCTCGACGGATGCCGGCCGGCCCTCCCGGTGCAGGTCGGGGAGCTCGGGGTTGCGGTCGTCGTCCATGGCGGACGTCGCGGCCCGGGTGCGGCCGCGGCCGCGGCCCTGGCCGGACGGCTTGCGCTCGCGGGCCACGGCGTCGGAGCCGTCGTCACCGGGCGTGGCGTCCTCCGAGCCGCCGGACTGGGCCGCGGCCCGGGACCCGCCCTGGGTCTGGCGCTGCCGGCGGCCCGGGCGAGTCGTGGTGTCATCGGCGGTGGCGGGCGCACCGTCGTCGACGTCATCCGCGGCCCGGGTCTCGGCCCCGTCCTCGGGCGACCCGCCGTCCGCGTCGGGGCGCGGCTTGCTGCGCTTGCGGCCACCACGCGAGCCGCGCCGGCGCCGCTTGCGGGCGGCATCGCCGGATCCGGCGGCGCCGTCTCCATCAGGTGTGTCGCCATCGCCGGCGTCGTCGTCGGACGTCGCGGCGTCAGGTGACGCCGTGGTCTCCGCCGGGGCCGTTGCCTTGGGAGTCGACGCGGCCTCGGCGTCTGTTGCCGCCGGGCTGGGCGTCTGTTGCCTTGGGAGTCGACGCGGCCTGGGCGTCTGTTGCCGCCGGGGGTGCGCCGTCGGCGCTTGTGGGGGCCTGGGGTGCAGCCCCGGGCTTTGCCGGCTCGTCAGGGACCGGGTTCGGCGCCCCCGGGCCGGAAACGTCTGTCTCGGACATGGGTGAAATCCCTTCTCATGACGCGCGCCTTTCGGCGTGCGGAGGCGGCGTCGCTGCCGGCCCGAGGTCGATGACCTCGTGCCGGGCGCCGCCGGCCTGCGTCCATTGGTGAATGCGAGTGACCCGTGCCACCACCCAGGTGGGGTCGATCGCTGCGATGAGTTCCGCCGGGCGGAGCGCACGCGGTTGCGTGGCCAGCTCGGCTTCGAGCGCGGTCGCGGTCTCCGTCGCCCGCGGCGCGAGCGGTGCGACGACCTGGGCCACGGGGCCCAGGACGCGCAGGTCGAGGATGGCGGGCCGCACGTCGTCGGTGACGCTGTGACCCTTGCGCACGCGGGTCAACGTGAGCTCGGTGGCCGCAAGCGCCCGGGAGACGCCGGCCTCGGCGTCGGGCGGCGCGACATCGCCGACCTCGATGTGCCAGGTGCAGCTGGTGACGACCTGCTGGAGCGAGTCGGCTCCGGGCGGCAGGGCGACGGCCGACTGCACCTCCATGCCCACGGGCAGCACCGGGGCGAGCAGCGTGGGCAACTGCTCGGCGGCGTCGAGGTCCTGCGGGTCGCGCAGGGCCACGTCGAGGTACTCGCCGTGCGACTCGTGACCGGTCGAGAGCGCCAGCCCGAAGCTGAGCTTGGGTCGGGGCGAGAAGCCCTCGGTGTAGGCGATGGGGACCTCGGCCCGGCGCAGGGCGCGCTCCCAGATGCGGGCCACGTCGCGGTGGCTGGTGAAGCGGATCTTGCCGTGCTTCGAGAAGCGGACCCGCAACCGGGGCGCCGGGCCACGCGGCTCCTGTCGCTCGGCGGGCGCCGCGTCCGTCGCCGGGCCGGATCGCTCGCGGTGCTCGCTCACGAGCGTGCTCCCGCGAGGGGGCGCGACCGCAGCGTGACCGGCACGGCGCCGGGCAGGTGGCCGGTCGACAGATCCTGGCCCGTGCCCTGGCTGCCGCCGGCCGGCGGGGTGGCCGACGCGACCACGTGCTCGATGCCGTAGCCGGTGCAGGCGCCGCAGTCGTAGCAGGGCGTCCACCGGCAGTCGGGCAGGCCGACCTGGGCCAGCGCGTCCTGCCAGTCCTGCCAGAGGAAGTCCTTGTGCAGGCCGGCCGAGATGTGGTCCCACGGCAGGACCTCGTCCTCCGTGCGGTGCCGGTAGACGTACCACTCGATGTCCAGGCCGTGGTCGGCCATGGCCTGCAGCCACAGGTCGAGGCGGAAGTGCTCGCTCCACTCCTGGAACGTGCCGCCCTGCCGCCACACCTGCTCGATGACCGGTCCCAGGCGGCGGTCGCCGCGCGACGCCAGCCCCTCGACGAGGGTGGCCTTGGGATCGTGCCACGTGAGCTGCACGCCCTTGGCCTTGCGGCCGGCGTCGCGCAGCAACGAGATCTTGCGCTGGAGCTCCTCGGCCGTGTTCTGCCCGAACCACTGGAACGGCGTGAACGGCTTGGGCACGAACCCGCCGACCGAGGCTTTGACCGACGCGCCCTTGGTGTGGCTGCGGCCGATGTCGACGCAGTTGCGGGCCAGGTCGAGGATGCCCATGGTGTCTTCGTCGGTCTCGGACGGCAGACCGGTCAGGAAGTAGAGCTTGACCCGCCGCCAGCCCGAGCTGAAGGCCGACTCGACCGCGCCGTACAGGTCTTCTTCGCGGATGAGCTTGTTGATGATCTGCCGCATGCGCCAGGTGCCGGCCTCTGGCGCGAAGGTCAGGCCGGTACGCCGCGCCTTTTGGATCTGGCCGGCGATGCCCACCGTGAAGGCGTCGACCCGCAGGCTGGGCAGGCTGACCGACACCTGGCCGCAGTTCGTCGGGTCGTCGACGATGCCCCTGACCGTCGACTCGATGCCCGAGAAGTCGGCCGTCGACAGGCTGGTGAGCGCCACCTCGTCGTACCCCGTGCGGCGCAGCCCGTCGCTGACCATGGTGCGCACCTGGTCGGCCGGGCGCTCGCGCACCGGGCGGGTGATCATGCCCGCCTGGCAGAAGCGGCATCCCCGGGTGCAGCCCCGGAAGACCTCGACGTTGAGCCGGTCGTGCACCACCTCGGTCAGCGGCACGAGCTGGTTGCGGGGGTAGGGCCACTGCGCCAGGTCGGCGATGGTGCGCTTCTCGACCCGCTCGGGCACGTCGGGGTGGCGGGGCGTGATGGCCCGGATGCGCCCGCCGTCGGGCTCGTAGTCGACCTCGTACATCGAGGGCACGTACACGCCCTCGACGTGCGACAGCTCCCGCAGCACGGCGGCACGGCTGCCCTCGGTGCGGCCCGACGCCTTCCACCCGCCGATCACCTGCGTGATCTCGGACACGACCTCTTCGCCGTCGCCCAGCACCACGAAGTCGAGGAAGTCGGCCAGCGGCTCGGGGTTGTACGTGCAGTGGCCGCCGGCGGCCACGAGCGGGTGCTCGGGGCGGCGCTCGGCCGCCCGCACCGGCACCCCGGCCAGGTCGACGCAGTTGAGCAGGTTGGTGTAGGTGAGCTCGGCCGACAGGTTGAAGGCCAGGACGTCGAACTCGTGGCCCGGCCGGTGGGTGTCGACCGAGAACAGCGGGATGCGCTCGCGCCGCATGACCGATTCGAGGTCGCCCCAGGGGGCGTAGGACCGCTCGGCCACGGCGTCGTGGCGCTCGTTGAGGATCTCGTACAGGATCTGCAGACCCTGGTTGGGCAGGCCGATCTCGTAGGTGTCGGGATAGGTCAGCAGCCACGACACAGCGCCCTGACCAGCGTCGGGACGCTGCGCGCCGAGCTCGAGCCCGATGTAGCGGGCCGGCTTCTCCACGCCCGCGAGGTGTGGTTCGAGCTGCGTCCAAACGGATGACATGTCGGCTCAAGGGTAGCGGGGCGCCGGTCCGTGCCCCGAACCCGCGCGCGCCGCCCGGATCGAGGATGGGCGCGCTGCGTGGTGGCTACCGTCGTCCACGTGGGGTGGACGGCCGCTGGGAGGGCGGCGCGCGGCGGCGACGGCGCTCGCCCCGTTTCGGGCCTAGTGTCGGCCGCGTGACGAGCATCACCGCTGGGGAGGCGGCGGTTCGCGCCACCGTCGCCCCCGATGACGCCCGCACAGGGGGTGCGGCCACCGCGGACGCCGCCGCCGACCGACCCCGCATCCACCGCCTCCGAGACCTCGATCGGGCCGGCCGGCTCTGGGCCGTCGCGGTGGGCGCGGCGGTGCTGCTGGCGCCCGTCGTGGCGTTCGCCATCTTCGTCCCCGAGTGGACGCCGGCCAACGATCCGGCGCTGATGGGCCTGCGGTCGCTCGATGTCGGCACCGTCCGCACGCCGCTGCTGGGCCAGCCGTCACAGTCGGGCCTGTACGCCGACAGCGTGGCCTCGGTCCACCACCCGGGGCCGCTGCACCTCTACCTGATGGCCCTGCCGATCCGTGGACTGGGCGGCGCGATCGGCATGCCGCTGGTGTCGGTCCTCGTCACCGGGTCGTGCCTGGCGGCGTCGGCCTGGGCCGTCTTCCGCCAGCTCGGTCGCACCGCCGGCCTCGTCGCCGCCGCCACCCTCGCGCTCGTCGCCTTCACGACCGGGGCGTCGTCGCTGATCAACCCCGTCAGCTCGAGCATCGCCGGCTACCCGCTGCTCTGCTCGGCCGTGCTGTTGTGGTGCGTGGGCGTGGGTGACGTCCGGCTGCTGCCCCTGGCCACGGCCGTCGTCTCGTTCACCGCCCAGCAGCACCTGTCGGTGGTGCCGGCCACCGCAGTGCTCACCGCGGGCGGTCTGGGCCTGCTCGCGCTCACCTGGCGGCGCGAGGGGCGGTGGCGCGACCCGGCGAGCCGGCGGGACCTCGCCCGCTGGGGGCTCTGCTCCGCCGCCGTCGCGCTCGTGCTGTGGGCCCCCGTGCTCGCCCAGCAGGTGTTCGGCAACGAGGGGAACCTGGGCCAGATGGTCTGGTTCGCCCAGCACGGCAACCGCGAGACGCTGGGCTACGGCTCGGCCCTGCGCCAGGTGGCCCACGCCGCGGGCCTGCCCCCGCTCCTCGGGCGGACCGACCTCACCGGCACGTCGCTGTTGGCCCGGCCCGCCGCTCTCACCTGGGTCTCGGCCGCCGCAGTGCTGGCCGGCGTCGCCGTCGTGTGCCTGCGCTGGCGCGGGACCGACGCCGCGCCGGGCCTCCCTGGGCGCGATGGTCGGGGTGGTGGTGGCCGCCGGGCTCGTCAACGGCGCTTCGGTGCCCGTCGGGCTGGAGCAGACCCGGTTGGCCTTCTACCACTGGGCGTTCGCGCTGGCCTTCTTCGTCACGCTCGTGCTCGGCCTGGCGGTGGCGGGGCCGATCGGCCGCATCGCCATCGCCCGGCGGCCGGGGGCGCGGCCCGTGCTCGCCGGGCTGGCGGTGGTGGCGATCGCCCTCCCGAGCGCCGTGAACCCCGGCCTCGACCGGCGCACCAACACGGCCCCCGCCGCGTACTCACCGCTCGACCACTCGACGGTGGTCGAGCTGGCCGACGGTGTCGAGGCCCACGCCGACCAGCTCGGCGCCCACACCCTGCTGGTCAGCCGGCACGAACCGGCGTTCGCGGACATCGATGCCGCGCTGTCGTTCGAGCTGGCGCAGCGCGGCATCGACGTGCAGCACCCGCTGGCCGACCGCTTCTTCGTCCACGACGAACGATTGGTCGATCGCGCGCTGGTCGACGGCGGCGTCGTCCTGGTCGTCGAGGGCTTGCATCCCGCCGACGCGCCCCCGGGGGCGAGCTGGTGGCCGACGCCGACCTGGGCGATTTCGACGTCGACGCCTACCGGTCGCTCGTGACCACCGCCGAGGACGCCGGCGAGGTGCGCCTGGGGCCCGTGGCCGAGCGGGCCATGAGCGAGCTACCCGACGACGACGTCCGGCGGGTGATGACCGTCCTGCTCGACGGGATCGTCGACGACACGGAGGACGTCATGCTGCAACGGGTCCTGCTCGAGTTCGTGCGCGACCACCCGCTCGAGGCGCCGGCCTTCGATCCGCACGACATCGACCGTGTGCTCGACACGCTCGGGACCCTCGACGACGACGGGCGACGGGCCACCTGACCGGCCTGCGCGTCTACCTGCTGGACGGCGACGAGATCACGTCCTACGCCTCGACCCACGAGCTCGGGCGCCCGCGCGACTGACACCGTCGCAGCGCCGCGGTCAGCCCGCCGGACGACGGGGCCCGCGGGCCTCGGCGATGATCCAGGGGAAGGCCCGCACGACCCGCACCTCGGCGAACGACCGCTCCAGGACCCGCCGTAGGCGGCGGGACGTGAACCACTGGACGTGCTCCGGATCGTTGCCCAGGCGCCCGACGTTCTTGCCCCGCCCCAGGTTGCCCAGACGGAACCACGGCTCCCATGGCACCGACACGACGCACCGGTCGGACGTCACGCGGGCCAGCTCGGCCACCGCCGGCGCCACCGCGGGAAGGTGCTCGAGCACCTCGATGCAGGTGACCAGGTCGGCCCGGCCGTCGGGCACCGGGAGCATGCCGGCGTCGCCGACAACGGGAGCGACGCCCGGCAGCCTGCGAGCGACCCGCGCCTTGTCGTACCGGTATTCGACCCCGACCACCCGGGCGTCGAGCTCGCGACCTCCCGCCTCGGCGGCCAACAGGCGCTCGAGGCACAGGCCCTCGCCCACGCCGACGTCGACCACCGTGCCCGCGAGCGGGCCGACCACCCCGCGGCAGGCGCGCCGACCACCGGTCGAGCAGCCGTCGCACCACCGGGTTGGACGAGCCGTACTTCGCCGCGTCCTGGCCCGCGGCCTCGATCGGCGCGCCCGGGGCCAGGCCGATGGGGCGCGGCGTCGCCACCGGAGTCGTGTCGACGGTGCTCACGTGGCCTCGACGTCGGCCTGGGGAACCGCGGTCTGCCGTCTGAGGTGGACGCTCAGCTCGGCCAGCAAACCGAGCAGCACCATCTGCAGGGCGACGACCACGAGCAGCACCCCGGCCAGCAGCGCGGGCCGGGTGCCGACCTGGTTGCCCATGATGCGCTCGACCAGCATCCACACCAGCAGACCCGAGCCGACCACGCCCATGACGACCCCGAGGCCACCGAACAGGTGGAACGGCCGGCCGGTGTAGGTGGTCAGGAACTTGACGGTGATGAGGTCGAGAAAGCCGCGCCAGAAGCGGGCCCGGCCGAACTTGGACACGCCGTGGCGGCGCTCCTGGTGGTCGACGTCGACCTCGCCGACGCGGTACCCCCGCCACTGCGCCAGCACCGGGATGTAGCGGTGCAGCTCGCCGTACAGCTCGAGCGTCGTCGCCAGCTCGCGGCGCATCGCCTTGAACCCGCTGTTGAAGTCGCGGCCCGACACCCCGGTGACCATGGACGTCGTGCGGTTGTAGAGGCGGGAGGTGGTGCGCTTGACGAGCCTGTCGTGCCGGACGGCGCGGCGCCCGGTGACCAGGTCGAGGTCGTCGTCGGCGTCGAGCGCGGCCAGCAGCCGGGGGATCTGGCGCGGGTCGTCCTGGCCGTCGGCGTCCATCAGGACCACGTACTCGCCCCGCACGCGGGCCAGACCGGCGTCGAGCGCCGCCGACTTGCCGGCGTTGCGACGCAGGGACACGGTGGTCACCTCGGGGCTCCGCAGCTCGCGCATGATCTCGGCCGTGCCGTCGGTGCTGCCGTCGTCGACCACGACGACCTCGAACGTCACCCCGGCGTCGCGCAGCGCGGCGGTGGTCTCGGGCACGAGCTCGACCAGGTTGTCCGCCTCGTTGTACGCCGGCAGGACCACCGACACTTGCGTCCCCACACGCTCCCCCTTCGCCGGCCCCAGAGTAGCGACGATCGTGACACGTCGACGAGGAGCATGCGGCCGGGTCACCCCGGTTGCCTGGTCCCGTGACCCAGATGTCACCGGCGGTTCACCTACCCGTGCCCTTGCCTGCCCCGGCTGCGCGGCGGGCCAGGCAACCCCGGGCAGGCCGAGCCGCACCCTCGGGCGGCTACCGTCCCCGGCGTGGGGATGGGGGTGACGGGGGTGCGCCGGCGACCGTGACGGCTACCGGATCGACAGCTCGATCAGACGCGGCCGACGAGACCGCGGCCGGCGGCCAGGATGAGGCGGCGGCCGACACCGCCGGTGCCGGGGCCCGCCCGATCCACCGCTGGCGCGACCTCGACCGTCGCAGCCGACGCTGGGGGCTGGCCGTCGCCGCCGCGCTCCTGCTCGCGCCGGTCGTCGCCTTCGTGTCGTACCTGCCCGACTGGTCGCCACAGGCGGACCCGGCGCTGATGGGCCTGCGCTCGCTCGACACCGGCACGCTGCGCACACCGCTGCTGGGACAGCCGTCGCAGTCGGGCGTCTACGCCGACACCCTGGCGTCGGTCCACCACCCCGGTCCGCTCCACCTCTACCTGATGGCGCTGCCCGTCCGGCTGCTCGGCGGCACGCTCGGCATGCTGTCGGTGTCGGTGCTCATCACGGGCACGTGCCTGATCGCCGCGGCGTGGGCGGTGTTCCGCCAGCTCGGCCGTACCGCGGGCCTGGTGGCGGCCCTGGCGCTCTCCGCGGTCGCCTTCACCACCGGCGCATCGTCGCTGGTCAACCCGGTCAGCTCGAGCATCGCCGGCTATCCCTTGCTGCTGTCCGCCGTGCTGCTGTGGTGCGTCGCAGCCGGCGACGTCCGCCTGCTGCCGCTGGCCACCGCCGCCGTCTCGTTCACCGCCCAGCAGCACCTGTCGGTCGTGCCCGCCACCGCCATGCTCACCGTCGGGGCGGTCGCGCTGCTCGCCCTCACCTGGCGCCGCGACGGGCGGTGGGGCGACCCCGCCAGCCGCCGGGACCTGGCCCGTTGGCTCCGCCGCTCGGGGGTGGTGGCGCTGGTGCTGTGGGCCCCGGTGCTGGCGCAGCAGGCGTTCGGCAGCGTGGGGAACCTGAGCCAGATGGTGTGGTTCGCCCGCCACGGCAACAGCGAGAGCCTCGGCTACACCTCGGCACTGTGGCAGGTCGCCCACACGCTGGGGCTGCCGCCGCTGCTGGGGCGCACCGACGTGACGGGTGCCTGGCTCATCAGCCGACCCTCCCCCGCCACCTGGGTGTCGGCCGCCGCGGTCGCCGCCCTCGTCGCCTGGGTGTGCTGGCGCTGGCGCTCCGCCGACCCGCGCCGGGCGTGCCCAGAGGCCGAGCCGACAGGCGAGGCCGTGGCCCGAGCGGCCCGCAGCGAAGCTGCAAGAGCGGAGAGCACAGAGGCCGAGCCGACAGGCGAGGCCGTGGCCCGAGCGGCCCGCAGCGAAGCTGCAAGAGCGGAGAGCACAGAGGCCGAGCCGACAGGCGAGGCCGTGGCCCGAGCGGCCCGCAGCGAAGCTGCAAGAGCGGAGAGCACGGCGACCGTTCGCCGGGATGCCATGACCGATCCGCGCATCCTCCTCGGCGCCATGTCCGGCGTGGTGGTGCTCGCCGGGCTGGTCAACGGCTCGTCGGTGCCCGTCGGCCTCGAACAGGCGCGGTTGAGCTTCTACCACTGGACCTTCGTGCTGGCTTTCTTCGTGGCGGTGGTGCTGGGACTCGCCGTCGCCCCGGCGGTGCACCGGGCGATCGCCGGGCGGCGACCGGCCGCCGTCCCGGTCGTCGCCGGCCTGGCCGTCATCGCCATCGCTGCGCCGAGCCTGGTCAACCCCGCCCTCGACCGCCGCACCAACACCCCTGCGGCGGCGGCCGCCTACCTCGACCCCGGCGTCGTCGACCGCCTGGCCGACGGCGCCTCCGCCCACGCCGCCGAGCTCGGCGACCACCCGATGCTCATCGCCCGCAACGTGCCCGCGTACCTCATGTACGGCGACACGCTCGCCTTCGCGCTCGTCGAACGAGGCATCGACGCACGCTTCCCCCTCAGCTCGCGCTTCTTCGTCCACCCCGATCGGCTCGTCGACCGCGACCGGCTCGACGGTGGCCTCGTGCTGGTCGTCGACGCCGAGATGCCCGGCGACACCCCCGACGGCGAGCTGGTGGCCCAGGCCGACCTGGGCACCGGGCTCGACGTCGACGCCTACAGGGCGCTGGTCGACGCCTACAGGGCGCTGGTCGACGCCGCCCGGTCGGCCGACGAGCTGGTCCTGGGCCCCCGGCTGGTCGCTGCCCTGTCGGGCGACGAGCAGGCCCTGGCCACCGCGGTGCTGGCCGGCGTGCTCGACGAGCCCGAGTCGAGCCTGCTCCGCCCCGACGTGCTCGCCTTCCTGGCCGACCACCCCCGCCTCGAACAGCCCGCCCTCGAGCCCGGGCTGGCGGCCGACCTGCTCGCCTCCATCGAGGCGCTCGGCGACGAGTGGTCGCCCGGCACCGCCACCGGCCTGCGCCTGTACATGGTCGACCGGGACGAGATGCTCGACGTCGCCACGATCGGCGAGATCGGCCCGCCCGGCGACGGTCAGGCCGGCGGCTGAGCGGCGGGGGCACGGCTGAGCCGCGGCCACAGGCCGGCCCACCGGTGGCGTCAGCCGAACCGGCGCATGTGCACGTTGAGCACCAGCCCGACGGCCAGCCACGAAGCGATGACCGACGAACCGCCGTAGCTCATGAACGGCAGGGTGATGCCGGTGATCGGCATGATGCCCATGGTCATGCCCACGTTCTGGAAGATCTGGAACACCAGCATCGACAGCACGCCGACGCAGATGAGCGTGCCCAGCCGGTCGCGGGCGATCTGGGCCGTGCGCCAGATGCGCATGCACATCAGCGCCAGCAGCCCGAGCACTGTCGCCGACCCGACGAAGCCCAGCTCCTCGCCCACCGCGGTGAAGATGAAGTCGGTGTGCTGCTCGGGCACGAACCCCAGCCGGGTCTGCGTGCCCTCGAAGAGCCCCTTGCCCGACACGCGACCCGAGGCGATCGACGCCTTGGACTGGTCGAGGTTGTAGCCATCGCCCTGCACGTCCTCGCCCTCTGAGTCGAGGAACGTGGAGAGCCGGTCGCGCTGGTACTCCTCGAGCACGTCCGACGTGAGCACCCCGACGACCCCGATGACACCGACGGCGGTGAGCACCACGATGTGACGGCCGCGCGCCCCGGCCACCAGCAGCATGCCCATCGCGATGGCAACGAAGACCAGCGCGGTGCCCAGGTCGGGCTGCAGCATGATCAGCCCGGTGGGCAGCGCGAACAGCAGCAGGGCCAGGCCCAGCGTGCGCAGGCGCAGCGGCAGGTCGGCCGACGCCAGCAGCGACGCCACGGCCAGGATGGCGACGATCTTGGCCAGCTCGGCCGGCTGGAGCTGGAACGCCCCGATCTGGAACCACGCCTGGGTGCCCCGCTTCTCGCTGCCGAGCGACGACACGACCAGGATCAGCAGCGCCATGGACACCGTGTACGGCAGCCAGGCGAAGTCGCGCAGGCGCCGGTAGTCGACCAGCGTGACGAGCACCATGCCCACGACGCCCATGGCGATGAACAGCACCTGCTTGCGCAGGAACGACAGGTCGTAGACGCCGGGGTCGGTGCCACGGGTCGACGACAGGATCATCAGCGCGCCGAGCGCCGACACCGCGGCGGCGCACGCCAGCAGCACCACGTCGACGTGCTTCCACGCCGCCGGGGCGCGGGGGTGGAACAGGCTCTCGTCGCGCCGGCGGCCCCGTTCGCTGGGCGTCCGTGGCATGCGCTCGCGGCTGGGGAGGCGGCCGAGGTCGAGCGTGCCGCGGGCCATCAGCCCACCCTCGTCCCGCCGCGGGCGTCGGCGCGCCCGCGGGGCGTGGCATTCGAAACGGTGCGGCGCTCAGTCATACGACCCGCCCGTGTCGGCCGTCAGGCCCTCGGCCGCCCCGACGGGCAGGCCGTTGGGGCCGGCGGGCTGCAGCGGCTTCACCCCGGACAGCGCGTCGAACAGTGCCCGGGCCACCGGGGCCGAGGCGGTGCCACCGAACCCGGACTCCTCCAGGAAGACGGACACCGCGTACTGCGGCGCCGGCGCGGGCCCGAACGCGGCGAACACCGCGGTGTCGGCCTTGTTGTCGACCTGGGCCGTACCCGTCTTGCCGGCGATCGGGTACTGGTCGAGGGGGAACCCCGCGAACGCCCGCACGGCGGTGCCGCTCACAGGGACATTGACCAGGCCGTCATAGATGGGCTGGCGCACCTCGGGCGGCAGCGGCACCTGCGCCGCGACCTCGGGCTCGAACTGCGTGGTGACCTCGCCGGTCTGGTAGGCCTCGGCTCGGAGGGCGACCTGGGGCACGTAGCGGGTGCCGCCGTTGGCCAAGGTCGCGTAGGCGTTGGCGAGCTGCAGCGGCGTGACCAGGACGTCGCCCTGGCCGATGCCCATGTTGACGCTGTCGCCGGTGCGCCACACGGTGTCGCCGTCGAGCCGCTCGTTGTACTCGCGCTTCCACGCCGGGGTGGGGTTCCGCCCGCTGGCCTCGCTGGTGAGCGCCACACCGGTGTCGCTGCCGAGCCCGAACTGGGTGAGGTGCTGCTGCATCCCGTCCTCGCCGAAGCGATCGCGTTGCAGCCAGAACTGGGCGCCGACGTTGTAGAAGTACGCGTCCGACGACACGGTGATCGCCCGGTCCATCGTGACGTTGCCGTAGGCGGCGCCGCCCGCGTTGGTGCGGAAGCAATGCGGGTCCTGGGAGCTGTCGCAGCCCGGGATCTGGTAGCCGCCCCGGTCGGCGAACACCGTGTCGGGCGCCATCACCCCCGCCATCAGCGCGGCGTAGCCGACGAACGGCTTGTAGCTCGACCCCGGCGCCCACTGCCCCTGGATCGCCCAGTTGTACAGCGGAAAGTGGTTGACCGGGTCGTTGAGCCAGGCCCACTCGGCGTTGTCGAACCCGTCGACGGCGATGTTGGGGTCGTACGACGGGTACGAGGCCATGGCGATGACCTGGCCGTTGTTGGGGTCGAGCACCACCGCCGCCCCGGTGACGCCGTTGTTGCGGATGCCGTCACTGCTGGGGGGCCGGGCCCGGGCGTCGGCCAGGCCCTGCTGGACCTTCTGCTGGGCCAGCGCCTGGACATCGACGTCGAGCGAGAGCACCAGGTCGTCGCCCGCCCGGGGCAGCCGCTCGCTGATGACCCGCACCGGATCGCCCTGGGCGTCCACCTCGATGCGCCGGATGCCCGGCGTGCCTCGCAGGTACTGCTCGTAGGTCTGCTCGACGCCGCTCTTCCCGATCTCGTCGTTGAGCGTGTACGGCTTGGCCGACTCGTCCTCGTGGGCGGTCAGCTCCTCGTCGTTGATCTTGCCGACGTAGCCCAGGATGTGCACAGCCAGCGGGCCGTAGGGGTAGGAGCGCAGGGCGGTGCGTTCGACCACCACGGACGGGTAGTCCGCGGCCCGCTCCTCGAAGTAGATCTTCAGATCCTCGGGCACGTCGACCGCGACGGGCACCGGCGCGTAGCGGTTGAACCTGTCGTCGTTCAGACGGGTGCGGATCTGGTCGGCGTCGGTGGCGTGGCCCGCGGCCGTCAGGTCGACCGACAGCCGCCACAGCACGTCGGCCTGGCGCTCCTCGGACAGCTCGCCCAGGACGCTGCGGTCGATGGCGACCACCACGGCCACCCGGTTGTCGACGACGACCTTGCCGTTCCGGTCGAGGATGCGGCCCCGCGGCGCCGGCACCTGCACCGTGCGCACACGGTTGGCCTCGGCCTGCACCTGATAGTTGTCGGCGCCGACCACCTGCAGGTCGTAGAGCCGGGCGAACAGCGAGGCGAACAGCGCCACCGCCACGACGGCCACGATCGACAGCCGCAGCCGCGGCGCGTGCCCGTCGTCGCCGCCCGGGCGCCCTGCGGGACGCTCGCTCATTGTCTCCCGCTCCTGCTGCTGCGCAGCGGGCCGCTCGGGCCACGCTCGCTCTTGCGTTGCTGTCCCGTCACCCTCGACGGACGCTCGCTCATCGGAACATCACCTCGAGGCGGTCGGGCTCGGCGTGGCCGTGGACCCACCACAGCACCCGCATCGCCGGTGTGACCAGCAGTGCGGCCACGACGGCCAGCACGAGGGCGATGGCCGGCACCTCGCCGAAGGGGTAGGCCACCCCGATCAGGTTGCCGAGGCTGGTGTACAGCACGGCCTGGACCCCGGCGGCCGCGGCCGCCACCACCAGGGGCCACCAGCCGCTCGTGCGCATCAGCACGGCCGCCACCAGCCCCACCGCGTAGCCGACCAGGGCGTAGGTGAGCGCGGACAGGCCGAAGGGGGTGTCGAGCACCAGGTCGTACAGCACGCCGGCGGCGAAGCCGTAGGTGGCTCCCCGGTCGGCGCCACCGGTCAGCCCGGCCGCCACGACGACCACCAGCATGAGGTCGCCGACCGCTCCCGCCACCCGCAGGTCGGCGACGACCGAGATCTGCAGGACGAGCGCGACGACGACCACGAGCGCGGCGCGGGCCGGGACCAGGCGGCGAGGCGTCATCGCGCTACCCGGGCTGCCATTGCAGGACGGTGACGTAGGACAGCTGGTCGACGTCGACGAGCGGCTCGAGGACCAGCTCGAGCGCCAGCCCGCCCGACCCCTGGCGGACCGAGGCGACCGTGCCGACGGGGATGCCCGGCGGGAAGGCGCTGCGGTCGATGCCGCTGGTGACCATGCCGGTGCCGGGGGCCACCTCGGCTCGCGGGCTGATCGACGAGTCGACCGCGAGGGGCTCGTCGCGCCCCTGGCCCCGAGCCGTGCCCAGGTCGCCGGTGGTGGCGAGGCGCACGCCCACCCGGAACTCGGGGTCGGTCACCAGCTCGACCTGGGCGCTGCCGCCGGTGGCCTGCATGACCCGGCCCACCAGCCCCCCGCCGGTGGCCACCGGCATGCCCACGACCACGCCGTCGTCGGTGCCCTTGTCGATCTCGACGGCGTGCGAGAAGTTGGACCGCGGCCCCGACACGACCCGGGCCGTCACCTTGGGCACGTCACCGGCGAACGGCAGGTTCAGCGAGGCCGACAGGTCTTCGAGCTGCGTCTCGGCGTCGGACCGGCCGATCTCGGCCGCGTCGGCCTCGGCCAGCTCGGCGTGCAGCCGGTCGTTCTCGTCCTTGATGTCCTCGTAGTCGGTGATGCCGTGCCAGGCGTTGCGGACAGGGCTGGTGACCGCGCTGACGGCACCCTCGACCGGGCTGACGACGGCCGCCACCCCCTCCCGCAGGTCGCGCACGATCGGGACGTCACGCAGGCCGAACACCACGAGGGTGACCGACGCCAGCACGAGCACGACAATCCGCGTGCGCGAACCGGTGGGGCGCGATATGGCCATCAATAACCGGTCGAGGAGAACAGCACGCTCTTGAGCGCGTCGAACTCTTCCAGCGACTGCCCGGAGCCGACCGCGACCGCGTGCAGCGGGTTGGGCGCGACAACGATGGGCATGCCGGTCTCGTGGTGCAGCCGGGCGTCGAGGCCGTTGAGCAGCGCCCCGCCCCCGGCCAGGCAGATGCCCTTGTCCATGATGTCGGCAGCCAGCTCTGGCGGCGTCTTGTCGAGCGTGACCTTGACCGCGTCGACGATGGCCGAGACGGGCTCCTCCATCGCCTCGCGCACCTCGTCGGTGGTGGTGACGATGGTCTTGGGCAGGCCGGTCATGAGGTCGCGGCCCCGGATCTCTGCGTGCAGCTCCTCGAGCAGGGGCCAGGCCGAGCCCAGGGCGATCTTGACCTCCTCGGCCGTGCGTTGGCCGATGGCCAGGCCGTACTCCTTCTTGACGTAGCTGACGATGCCCTCGTCGAGCTCGTCGCCCGCCACCCGCACCGACTGGCTGGTGACGATGCCACCCAGCGAGATGACCGCCACCTCGGTGGTGCCGCCGCCGATGTCGACGATCATGTTGCCCGTCGGCTCCTGCACCGGCAGCCCCGCGCCGATGGCCGCCGCCATGGGCTCTTCGATGATGTAGGCGGGCTTGCGGGCGCCTGCGTACTCGGCCGCCTCCTGCACCGCCCGCTGCTCGACGCCGGTGATGCCCGACGGCACGCAGATCACCATGCGGGGCTTGCCCCACCGGCGGTTGTGCGCCTTGCGGATGAAGTAGCTGAGCATCTTCTCGCAGATCTCGAAGTCTGCGATGACGCCGTCCTTGAGCGGGCGGATGGCCTCGATGTGGCTGGGGGTGCGGCCGATCATGCGCTTGGCCTCGACCCCGACCGCGACGGGCTTGCCGTCGCGCACGTTGACGGCGATGACGGAGGGCTCGTTGAGCACGATGCCCTTGCCGCGCACATAGATGACGGTGTTGGCAGTGCCGAGGTCTACGGCCATGTCCCGACCCGTCAGGGAGGAGAAGATGTTGTCGGGCATGCGGTGGCATCCTCCGCCTGTTGTGTGGAGGGCTTGCCGTAGGTTAACCGTCGGCCGCCACCCCCTGCGCGACCCCCGAGAGACTCTCAGGGAGCCGGCCCTCGTCATCCGCTCGGGCGCGCCCGAGGCGTGCGCCGGGGAGATCCGTGGCGCACGCCTCGAGGGCTGAGGGGCGGCCCGCCCGGGCCTCTACGCCACCTCGAACTCGGTCACCATGCCGTGCATGAAGTGACCGTCCTCCTCGTTGAGCACAGCACCCGACGCCAGCGCCTCGGGGGTGGCGCCCACCGGCACGAAGCAGATCGCCACGTAGCGACCGGGGTCGAGGTCGGCCGTGGTGTAGGTCTGGGCTGCCGGCGGGGTGAACACGAACGCCTTGTCGGTGATCAGGGCGTCCACCTCGTCCTCGGGCAGGGCGATCAGCTCCTCGAGCGGCCGGTCCTCGCCCTCGGCGATCTTCACGAGGATGATCTCGTGGAACTCGGTCCCGTCGTTGCTGAAGTCGATCACGGTGGTGCCCGCCGGCACGGTGTCGGGGATGCCGGCGAACTGGTAGTTCGTGGCCGTGACGTCGAGGGTCTCGAACTCGCAGTTCTCGGACAGGTAGCCGCCGACGTCGACCGACGCCGTGAAGAACTCGTCGCTCGGGATCGGGGGCGGGCCGTCCTCCTCGGCCGTCTCGGCCTCGGCCGCCAGGGCCTGTGCCTCGGTCACCATGGTGGCCACCGCGCCCGCCAGCTCGTCCGGGGCGCTGTCCTGCGCCGCCTGCATCGCCTGCTCGACGTCGTCGGGGCTGGTCTCGCCGCTGTCGAGCCCCAGGTTGGCGGCGTCGACGGCCACGGCCGCCTCGCAGAACTCGCCGGCATCCGCTGCCGCGCCGTCGCTCGCCAGGTCGCCGTCATCCGCCGCCGCTGTGCCGTCGGCCTCGTCGTCGTCGTCGCCACACGCACCCAGGCCGACGACCAGCATTCCCGCCGCTACCAGGGCGCCCGCTGCTCGCACCGTCCTTCTCATGTCCGCCTGCCTTCCTCGGGGGTTGTCTCGTCGGCGTGGTCCTCCAGGAGGTGGAGCAGCTCCAACCACCCGCTGAAGCGCATCGGCGCTCCCGCGGGAGCCGTCACCTGGCCGATGACCCGGCCGTCTCCATCCCGCCTGATGTCCAGAAGGACCTGCACGACCCCACTGTCCGGTGCTGGCGCGGTGTTCGCATCGGGGGGACCCCTGATGCGCCGCGCATCAGGGTCGTCAGGGGGAGGTCGGGGTGCCGAGCATCACGCCGGCCAGCTCGGTCCGCGACCGCACCCCCAGCTTGGCGTACGCCCGCGACAGGTGGTGCTCCACGGTCTTGACGCTGATGAACAGCTCCTCGGCCGCCTCGCGGTTGCTCGCGCCGCGGGCGACGACGTGGGCGACGGCCAGTTCCTGCGGCGTGAGCTCGGTGCCCGTGGGCCGCCGAGGCGCACCGCGGCGGCCCAGGCCGGCGGTCGCCATCTCGCCCTCCACCGCCCCCACCCACGGCGCGGCTCGCAGCCCGTCGAACCGCCCCAGGGCGTCGGCCAAGGCCGTCGCCGCGCCCTCCGTTTCGCCGGCGGCGAGCCGTGCCCGGCCGGCGACCAGCTCGAGCTGGGCGAGCACGAACGGCCCCGCACGCTGTATGTCAGCACCCTGCCGTAGGGCTCGGCCGGCGCAGTCGACCGCGGCAGCCAGGTCACCGGCGGCCGTGTCGACGGCGACGCGCGCCCGGGCGACGTCCGCCCGCACGGCCGGGTTGGTCGAGCCGTCCGCATCGGCCTCCAGCCCGGCGAGCACCGCCCGGGCGTCGTCCAGCCGGCCGACGCCCGCCAGGGCATCGGCAAACGTGGCCCGCCACGGCGCGATGGCCTCGTCCCGGCCTCTGGCGCGGGCGGCACGGACCCCGCCCAGCGCCTCGCCGGCGGCGACGACGGCCTGCCCGTCGTGCCGCGACTCGGCCAGGCGGAGCGCAGCCAACCCCGCCCACAGCCGGGCCGCGCCCCCGCCGCTGGCATCCGACGCGGCGCGCGCCGCGGCCAGATGGTCGGTGGCCCGCACCCACTCCCCCCGAGCGGCCAGCGGGAACACCGCGACCGCGTGGGAGAACGCGGCCAGCCACACCTGGTCCGTCTCGTCGACGATCGACGCGGCCGTCTCGGCCGTCACGATGGCGTCGTCCCATCGGCCCGCCCGGTGGTGCACCTCGGCCAGGAAGAAGCGGGCAGTCTCGCGGGCCACGAACGTGCCGCCCGCGCCCCACGCCGCGAGGCAGACGGCCAGGTCGTCGGCGGCGGGATCCAGGTCGTGGGCCCACAGCCGCAGCACCCCCCGCCCCAGGTGCAGGTCGGCCACGGCCGCCGGGCTGGACGGCGGCGGATCCAGGGCCGTCGACAGCTCGTCGATCCCCGCTCGCACCTGCCCGACCAGCGCGCAGGACATCGCCAGCATGTGGCCGTGGTTGCAGTCGGCGGCGGCCGATCGGGCCAGGGCGAGGGCCCGCCGCGACCACTCCAGCCCGGCGGCGCCGTCCGCCCGATCGACCGCCGTCGTGGCGCGCAGCGCGGCGATGCGCCCCGCGAGCACCCGGTCCGGGGGCTCGCCCCGCGCCGTCACCTGCCGCCAGGCCTGGCCGAGGTGGCCTTCCGCCTGGCGCCGGGGGCCGAGGACGTAGGCCAGCCGTCCCAGCAGGAACGTGCGCCGGGGGCTGTCGGTGGCCTCGTCGACATGCGCCCGATCCCGGGCGGCGGCGGCCACGTCACCGGCGAGGAGGTGGTGGTCGACAGCCTCCAGCCGGGCGTGCTCCCGCTCGGCGGGCGCGGGTGCGACCCGAGCCACCTCGGCCCACAGGCGGGCGGCCGAGGCGTACGCCCCGCGGGCGGACTCCGCCTCGGCGAGCCCGCGCGCCTCGCCGGCCAGGTCGGCGTCGTGCCCGGCGCACCCGGCCAGGCGTTGCCGCATCCCGGCCGCGCCCGGGACGATCGCACCTGCGGCGCGATGCAGCGCCTGTCGCCGCGACACCGGCAGGTCGCCGAGCACGGCGGCACCGATCAACGGGTGGGCGAACACGAGCGAGCGCTCCCCCGGCTGCTCGACCAGTGCCACCATCTCGGCCGCCAGGGCCTCGTCGAGCGCGGCGGCCCCGTCGTCGCTCGCCGGGTCGAGGCCGGCCGCCGCCATCACCGTCGTCAGCGCGGGACGCCTGTCGAGCACGGCCAGCGCCTCGACCAGCCGCTGGGTGCTCGCACGGCAGGCCGCCAGCCGGCCGAGCACGAGGGTCGCGTACGACCGGGGCGCCGGCAGCCGTGCGCCGGCGACCAGGTCGCCGGGTGGCAGCTCCCGCAGCAGCGCGGCGGTGTGCAGCGGGTTGCCACCGGTGTGGGCCCGCAGGCGCTCGGCCGCGGCGGCGGGCAACGGACCGCCCGTCGCCCGTGCGGCCAGGGCACCGACCGCGGCGGCGTCCAAGGGCGGCAGGTCGACGCGCCGCGACGCCTCGACGAGACGGGCCAGCCCGGCGGGGAGGCGGTCGACGCCCTCGGGTCGGCTCGTCAGGCACAGCACGACCTGGTCGGCCCGCAGGCGGCGCGCGGCGAACGTCATGGCCTCGAGCGACGGCCGGTCCGCCCAGTGGGCGTCGTCGACCACCACGACCAGCGGACGGTCGAGCGCCACCCCGTCCACGAACCGCATCAGGGCGGAGCCCGCCACCAGGGGATCCGTGCCGGACAACGGCACCAGGTCGTCGAGCGCCGAGCCGTCGAGCGGCGAGCGGCGCACGAGCTGGTCGAGCACGCCGTAGTCGAGGTCGGTCTCGGCGGGATCGCCCTCGGCCACGACCGCCGGCGCGCCGGACCGCTCGAGCGCATGGCGCACCAGCAGCGTCTTGCCCATGCCCGCCTCGCCGACCACCATCACGACCGACAGCCTTGGCGCGGTGGCGTCCGCGAACGCCGCGACCAGCAGGTCGAGCTCGGCGTCCCTGCCCACCGGGGCGTCGGGGCCCGGCGCGGCAGGCATCGTCCCCACCCCAGCGCTCACGCCCCAGCCCCTGCACCAACGTCGCGTGCTGCCGGTGCCGTCGCCCTGGCTGGTGCCGTCGCCCAGGGCGAGACGGGCGGCCAGCTCGGTACGCGAGCGCAGGCCCAGCTTGGCGTACACCCGACCGAGGTGGTGCTCGACCGTCTTGGCGCTGATCACCAGCTCGGCGGCCACCTCGCGGTTGGTGCGGCCGCCGGCCACCAGGCGGGCCACCAACCGTTCCTGGGCGGTGAGCGCGCCGCCGCCGTCGTGGGCCGCCGTGCGGCGCCGGGGCCGCAGCCCGCACGCCTCGGCCTCGGTGGCGCACCGCGACGCCCACGGCGCCGCCCCGAGCATGTCGAACCGCGCCGCCGCCTGCTCGAGCAGGGTGGCTGCCGCCCGGCGATCCCCGGTGCGCCGCAGGTGCGCACCGGCGGCCAGCTCGAGCCGGGCCCGCTCGAACGGGCGCGTGGCGACGGGGTCGAGCGCCAGCCCGGCGGCGAAGGCGTCGCCCGCCGCGTCACGGCGGCCCCGGACGGATGCGACGACCCCCGCGGCCCGGGCCGCATCGGCCGCGACCGAGACGTCATCGTGGCGAGATGCGAGGCCGGTCAGCTCGTCGGCGATGGCCGCCGCCTCGTCGAGGCGCCCGAGCGCGACCAGGGCGTCGACATACGTCGCCCGCCAGTGGAGGATGCCCTCGGGAAAGGCGTCGAAGCCGTCGGCGACCAGGCCGTCGCCCACCCGAGCCACCTCGGTGTGGTCGCCCGAGGCCGCCGCCAGGCGGAACGCCGCGTGTGCGGACCACAGCCTGGCGGGAACCAAGCCCGTGACCTGGGCGTTCGCCGTGGCGGCGTCCACGTGTCGCTGGGCGCCGGACAGCCGCCCCATGGCGGCCAGCACGAACGCCGCCACGGCGTGTGGGAGCGCCACGAGCATGGGGTCGCCCGCGTCGTCGACGATCGACGCGGTCGACTCGGCCAGGTCGAGCGCCTCCGGCCAGCATCCCGCCCGGAACGACACCTCGGCGCGGAAGGACCGGACGTCGACCCGGGCCAGGACAGATCGCAGGGCACCGAACTCGGCGTCGACGGCCTCGAGGTCGTGCGCCGCGCCGTCCAGGTCGTTGGCCCACACTCGCACGATGCCCCGTCCGAGCTGGGCATCGAGTCGCAGGTCCGGGGCCGGCTCGGCCGCCAGGATCGCCGTCATCTCGGCGACTGCCTCAGCGAACCGACCGTCGATGGCCAGCCCGTGGCAACCGAGCGTCGCCGAGATCCCCGACCGGCTCCCGGCCGCGAGCGCCCGGCGCGCCCACCTGACGATCTCGCCACCCTCGCGGCGGTGGAGCGCCAGGATGGCCAGCAGGTCGGCGACCGGCCCGGCAACCCCGCGGGAGTCGTCGTCGGCGCCGGCGACGCCGGCTCGCTCCCAGGCGTCGACCAGCAGTCGTTGCGCCCCGGCGAGATCGCCGGCGGCAAGCGCCGATCGCCCCAGCACGCAGCTGCGGAGCGCGCCGTCCGGGAACGCGGCGACCTCGGCCACCAGGGCGTCGACCGGCGCCCCGGCCAGGGCGAGGTGCGCGGCCGCCAGCGCCACGAGGTGCTCGCGCTCGGCCGGAGCCGCGGCCAGCGGGGCCGCGTCCAGCAGGTGGCGAGCCGCCGCCGGGGCACCGGTGGCGAATCGCTCGGCGGCCCGCTCCCGGGCGGCCGCCACCAGGTCGGGATCGGGCCCGACCGCCGCGGCCAGCCGGTGCGCCAGGGCCTCGTCCCCCTCGGTCACGCCGGCGGCCGCGGCGTGGAGGGCCGCCCGCCGCGACGGCGACAGGTCGGCGACGATGCTGGCCCGCACCAGCCCGTGCGGGAACGCGACCGAACGCCCGGTCGGGCCGGCGCGCTCCTCGATCAGGCCGCGGGCGACGAGCTCGTCGACGGCGGTCAGCGCGTCGACGCATCCGGCCACCCGGGCGACGTCGGCGACCCGCGCCACCGGGCCCAGTACGGCCAGCGCGGCGACCAGGTCCCGCGCGTCGTCGCGGCACCCCGCCACCTGGGCGAGGACCAGGTTGGCGTAGGAGCGCGGCACCGGCAGCGACGACGGCCCCCCGCCCGCCAGCGTCTCGTACGGCAGCTCGTCGAGCAGCGCCCGCGTGTGGAGCGGGTTGCCGCCCGCGTGCTCGTGCAGGCGCGCCACGACACCGGCCGGCACGGGACGGTCGTAGGTCCGCGCCGCCAGCTCGCCGACGGCCGCCACATCGAGCGCGCCGAGGTCGATGCGCAGGCCCGCGGCCTCGGCCAGGCGCACCAGCCCGGCGGGCAGGCGGTGGCACCCGTCGTCGCGACAGGTCACGCAGATCAGTACCCCGTCGTCGTGCAGGCGGCGGGCCGCGAACGTGAGCGCCTTGAGCGAGGCCTCGTCGGCCCACTGGGCGTCGTCGACCACGACGACGAGCGGCCGCTCGTGCCCGAGCCGGTCGATCAGGGTGAGGAGCGCCGCCCCGACGTGCACGGGGTCGTCGCCGGGGCCGGGCCCGACGATGGGGCTGGCGGCGCCGTCGAGGGGCACCCGTCGCACCAGTTGCCCGACGATCCCGTGGTCGAGGTCGGCCTCCGCCTCGTCGCCGGTGGCGGTGAGGACGAGCAGCCGGCCTGCGCCCGCGTCGGGGCGCGTCTCGAACACCGCACGCCAGAGCGACGTCTTCCCGATGCCCGGGGGCCCGAGGACGACCACCACGGTGGATCTGCCGGCGCGCGCCGCGTCGAGCGCACCCCGCATGCGCGCGATCTCGGCATCCCGCCCGACGATGGTGTTGCTGTCTCCGCCCATCCTGTGCCTCTGGCGCGCACAGTGTCCCACTCTTGGCGGGCAGAGCGCACCTTCAGGTCACGGAGAGCGCGTGACCTTCGGGCTCAGACCAGGCCGGGGAACCAGAGCGCGATCTCGCGGGCGGCCGAGTCGTGGCCGTCGCTGGCGTGCACCAGGTTCTCGGTGGTGATGGTGGCGAAGTCGCCGCGGATCGTGCCGGGCTCGGCGTCTTCGACCTTGGTGGCGCCGACCAGCTTGCGCACCAGTAGGTAGGTGTTCTCGTCGGGGCCCTCGACCACCATCGGGAACACGGGCGAGCGGGTCACGAAGTCGACCAGGTCGCCGAAGAAGGGCTTGTCACGGTGCTCGTCGTAGTGCCGCTCGGCCAGGTCGCGGTCGACCGTGCGCAGGTCGGCGGCGACCAGGGTCAGGCCCTTGCGCTCCAGCCGGGCGACGACCTCGCCCACCAGGCCGCGTTCCACGGCGTCGGGCTTGCACATGACGAAGGTGCGGTTCTTCACAGTGGCGCGAGGCTAGGGGCGCCACGCTCCGCCGCGGAAATCCCGCCCCACGGAGTCCGGGGGTCAGGTCAGCAGGCCCAGGCGGCGGCTGGCGGTGCGGGCCGCACCCACCGTGTAGAGCGAACCGGTCACGAGCACCAGGTCGCCCTGCCCGGCCTTCTCCGCCTCCTCCGCGGCCGCCCAGGCGCGCTCGACGGCCCGATCGACCTCGGGAACTGCCACGACGTCGATCTCGCGGGCGGCGACGACGGCTGCCAGGTCGCCGGCCGGGACGCCGCGCGGCGACGGCGGGGTGGTGGCGACCACCTGGTCGCCGGGGCGGATGCCGAACGCGTCGAGCAGCTCGTCGAGGTCGCGGCCGGCGAGCACGCCCAGCACCCAGCGGCGGGTGCCGGCGATGGCGAACTCGTCGGCCAGCGTGGCCGCGGCTGCCGCGGCACCGTCGGCGTTGTGGGCACCGTCCAGCACCAGCAGCGGGGCCCGGTGCAGCACCTCGAACCTGCCCGGCAGGCGCAGACCGGCGAACGCCTCGGCCACCACGTCCGGGTGCAGCGCCCGACCGAAGAACGCCTCGACGGCCGCCACCGCCAGCGCGGCGTTGTCGGCCTGGTGGGCGCCGTGCACCGGCAGGAACACCTCGTCGTACTCGCCGTTGGGCGTCCGCATGTCGACGACGTGGCCGCCAAGCGCCAGGCGGTCGGTCATCACGCCGAACCCCTCGTCGCGCACCCACACCGTGTCGGGGCCACCGGCGGTGAACGCGGCGCGCAGGTCGGGATCGGGCTCGCCCAGCACCAGATGGCTGCCCGGCTTGACGATGCCGGCCTTCTCGTCCGCCACCCGCCGCCGCCAGTCGCCGGTGCCGTCGGTGTGGTCTCTGCCCACGTTGGTGACGACCGCGACCTGGCCGTCGGCGACGTTGGTGGCGTCGTAGCGACCGAGGAGCCCCACCTCGACCACGGCCACGTCGACCGCCACCTGGCTGAACCACGCGAAGGCCGCCGCGGTGAGCAGCTCGAAGTACGAGGGTCGCTCGGTGAAGAACTGCTGGTCCTCGAGGGCGGCGATCTCGCCCAGCACCCCGGCCAACTCGTCGGGATCGATGGGCTCGCCGTTGCGCGAGATGCGCTCGGTCACGTGCTCGAGGTGGGGGCTGGTGTAGGTGCCGACGGACAGCTGGTGGGCGGCGAGCAGCGCCGTGATCATGCGCGCGGTCGAGCCCTTGCCGTTGGTGCCCGTGATGTGGATGACGGGGTAGTCGCGCTGCGGCTCGCCCAGCACGTCCACCAGCTGGCGCATGCGGTCGAGAGACAGGCCCTCGACGTGGCCGGCCGAGATGCCGGTCGTCTTCTCGAGGTCGATGTGGGCGTTGAGGTACGCCTGGGCGTCGTCGAAGTCCAAGAACGGGGTGCGGGGGGCCGAGGCGGGCGTGGGGCGGTCGCCTACGACGCGGCCCGGCGCGGACGTTGCTGGCGCGGGGCGTCGGCGCGGGGCACCAGGGTGGGGTTGACCCGGTCGAGCACGACGGCGCGGTCGACCACGCACTTGCCGACGTCGCTGCGGCTCGGCAGGTCGTACATCAGCTCGAGCAGCACCTCTTCGAGGATGGCCCGCAGGCCGCGGGCGCCCGTGCCTCGCAGCAGCGCCTGGTCGGCGATGGCCTCGAGGGCGTCGTCGGAGAACTCGAGCTCGACGTCCTCGAACTCGAAGACCTTGCGGTACTGCTTGATGAGCGCGTTCTTGGGCTCGTTGAGGATGCGGATGAGGGCCTCGTGGTCGAGGCTCGACACCGCACCGATGACCGGCAGGCGGCCCACGAACTCGGGGATGAGGCCGAACTTGAGCAGGTCTTCGGGCTGCACCTGCTCGAGCAGCTGGCCCAGGTCCTTGGCGTCGTAGCGGGTGACGTCGGCCGTGAAGCCCACGCCGTTGCGCCCGATGCGGCTCTCGATGATCTTCTCGAGCCCCGCGAACGCCCCACCGCAGATGAACAGGATGTTGGTCGTGTCGATCTGGATGAACTCCTGGTGGGGGTGCTTGCGACCCCCCTGCGGCGGCACCGAGGCGGTGGTGCCCTCCAGGATCTTGAGCAGGGCCTGCTGCACGCCCTCGCCCGACACGTCGCGGGTGATCGACGGGTTCTCGCTCTTGCGGGCGATCTTGTCGATCTCGTCGATGTAGATGATGCCCGTCTCGGCCTTCTTGACGTCGTAGTCGGCGGCCTGGATGAGCT
Organism: uncultured Acidimicrobiales bacterium; assembly: GCA_963735395.1. Taxonomy (GTDB): domain Bacteria; phylum Actinomycetota; class Acidimicrobiia; order Acidimicrobiales; family VFJN01; genus ZC4RG19. The sequence goes on from CAVTKV010000014.1 coordinate 145,294, forward strand.
TGAGCAGGATGTTCTCGACGTCCTCGCCCACGTAGCCGGCCTCGGTGAGGGCCGTGGCGTCGGCGATGGCGAACGGGACGTTGAGCATGCGGGCCAACGTCTGGGCCAGCAGCGTCTTGCCGCAGCCCGTGGGCCCGATGAGCATGATGTTCGACTTGGACAGCTCGACGTCGCCCGACGGCGTGCCGCCGTACTGCACCCGCTTGTAGTGGTTGTAGACGGCGACGGACAGGATCTTCTTGGCGTGGTCCTGGCCGATGATGTAGTCGTTCAGGAACTCGTAGATCTCACGGGGCTTGGGCAGCTCGTCGAAGCGCAGCTCGCTCGGCTCGGCCAGCTCTTCCTCGATGATCTCGTTGCACAGGTCGATGCACTCGTCGCAGATGTAGACGCCGGGCCCGGCGATCAGCTTCTTGACCTGCTTCTGGGACTTGCCGCAGAACGAGCACTTCAGCAGCTCGCCACCGTCTCCGAACTTGGCCACGTCGATCGCTCCCGGGTTGCCTCTGCTAGCTGGCCCGTGTGATGGGGCTGGTGAGATCAGCTGCGCTTCGTGACGAGATCACGTCGTCGATGATGCCGTACTCCTTGGCTTCGTCGGCGCTGAGCACGAAGTCGCGCTCGGTGTCCTTGTGGATCCTCTCCTGGTCCTGGCCGGTGTGCTTGGCCAGGATCTCGTTGAGCAGGGTGCGCATGCGCAGGATCTCCTTGGCCGCGAGCTCGACATCGGTGGCCTGGCCGCCGGCCTGGCCCCACGGCTGGTGCAGCAGCACCCGGGCGTGCGGCAGGGCCAGGCGCTTGCCGGGCGCACCAGCCGCCAGCAGCACCGCCGCGGCCGAGGCCGCCTGCCCGAAGCAGATGGTGCTGAGGTCGGGCTTGATGAACCGCATCGTGTCGTAGATCGCGAACAGCGCCGTGATGTCGCCACCGGGGCTGTTGATGTAGATGCTGATGTCCTTGTCCGGGTTCTCGGACTCGAGGTGCAGCAGTTGGGCGCAGATCAGGTTGGCGATCGTGTCGTCGATGGGCGTGCCCAGGAAGATGATGTTCTCCTTGAGCAGCCGGCTGTACAGGTCGTAGGCCCGCTCGCCCCGGCTGGTCTGCTCGACGACCGTGGGCACCAGGTAGTTGCGGATGACGTCCCGGTGCTGGCCGACGACCTCGGGCGAGGCGCCGTACGTGCTGGCTGCGGCTGTGAGGGGGTGCCGGAGCCCAGGATCGGTTGCGAGCGTATGCCCGCGTGTGGGGTCGATCACCTGGCGTCGCTCTCCGTCTCGTTGATGTCGGTCGTGTCGGTCTCGTCGGTCTCGGGGTCTGCCGCCGCGTCCTCGGACTCGCCGGCAACCTCGTCGGTGTCGTGCTCGTCGCTGTCCGGGGTCACCTCGAGGTCTGCCCGGTCGATGGCGTGACCGTCCTCGTCGACGATCTCGACCCGCTCGAGGAGCCAGTCGAGCGCTTTGCGCTTGCGCACATCGGAGCGTACAGCCGACAGGTTGCCGCCGCGTTCGAACTCGGTGCGCACCCTGGCCACCGACTCGCCCACCCGCTCGGCGACCTCGGACAGCTCCTCGTCGAGATCGTCGTCGGTGCACCCGATCTGCTCGGCGTCGGCCACCGCCCGCAGGGCCAGGTCGACCTTGGCCGACGTCTCGGCGGCCTCGCGCAGCTCGGCCGTGAGGTCGTCGGACGTCTTGCCGGTGACGGCGAGCCACTGCTCGGGGGTGAGGCCCTGGGCCTGCAGGCGCATGGCCAGGTCCTGGGCCCGGTGGTTCACCTCGTGGGTGACGAGGGCCTCGGGCACGTCGTCCTCGACCAGCTTGGCCAGCGCCGCCCCGGTGGCTTCGCGCAGCGCCGACTGCGCCTGGGCCCTGCGCATGAGCGAGGACCGGTCGCGGATCGACTGGCGCAGCGCCTCGATCGTGTCGTACTCGCTGTTCTCGGACGCCCACTCGTCGTCGGCATCGGGCAGCACCCGCTCGCGCACCTGCTTGACCAGGACCTTGAACCGGAGCTGGCGCTCCTCGTCGGGGTCGGGATGCGTGGCCTCGAACTCGAGGATGTCGCCGGCTTTGGCGCCCGTGAGCTGCTCGTCGACCTCGGGGGTGATGGCCTTGGTCCCGATCGTGTAGCTGTAGTCGTCGGCGGTCAGGCCGTCCTGTGCCTCGCCGTCGAGGGTGCCGGTGATGTCGATGGTGACGGCGTCTTCGTCCTGGGCGGCGCGGTCGACGTCGCCGAGGGTGGCCTGCACCTGGCGCATGCGGTCGACCTGGGCGTCGACCTCGTCCTCGGTGACCTCGGGCCGGTCGATCTCGACCCGGAGACCGCCGTAGCCGGGCACCTGCACGACCGGCCGCACCTCGACGGTGGCGTCGAAGGCGACGGGGCCGTCCTCTTCACCAGACGTGATGTCGATGTGCGGCGCGTCGATGGCGTCGACGTCGTTGTCGGTGATGGCCTGGGCGTAGTACTCGGGCAGCGCGTCGTTGAGCGCCTGCTCACGCCCGACCTGGGCGCCCAGCCGCGTCTCGAGCACCTTGCGGGGCGCCTTGCCCGGCCGGAAGCCGGGGATGCGCACCTCGCGGGCGATCTTGCGGTATGCGGCGGACACGGCCTTGTCGAACTCGTCCTCGTCGACCTCGACGGAGAGCTTGACCTTGTTTCCCTCGAGGGGTGCGACGATGGTCTTCACAGAGGCGTGAGTGTAACGGGGGTGTGTCGCAGCCCCGACAATGGTCCCCGACCCGGACCCCGGCGCCGATGGTCCCGAACGCGGTGGTTCCGACCGGCGTCGCGGATTCGTGTTGCGCGATTGGTTGCCTCGCAACCAATCGCGAACAGGAACGCCAGGAACCCGGCGACGGCCTCGGTCCCGACCCGGGCACCGCTCGGCAGGCGCCGGCTCGGGCGGCGGCTCAGGACACGGCGGCCAGGATGTCGGCCCAGGCGGTCAGGGCGACCAGGTGGCCGGCGCCAGGGACCAGGCGCAGCTCGGCGCCCGGGACCTGCGACACGTACCACTCGCCGTGGGCAGGTGAGATCATGACGTCGCCTTCGCCGTAGAACATCGTGGTGCGGGCGCCGACCGACGTGGGATCGAGGCCCCACGGCACCACCGTGTACGAGACGATGTCGGCGGCCATGCCGACCGCACCCTGGGCGAACGCCTCCGCCAGCATCGCCTCGAGCCGGGACCTGCGGGCGGGGTCGGCGGCCAACGCCGACTCGTCGGCCGGCCCGGCGCCCACCATCTCGACCGCCGCGGCGGGAGGGGCGTCGGCCATCCCGGCGAACACCTGGGCCAGCGCCGCGGTGGCGCCGCCCGGATCGCCCGTGAGCTGCTCGATCATGCCCAGGTGCTCGTCGGGGATCCACGGCACGTCCTCGTGGGGCGCCGGCGTACCGATGATCGCGGCCGAGCGGACCAGGTCGGGGTGCCGCGCGGCGAGGGCGAGAGCGACCCGCCCCCCGGCCGACCAGCCCACGACGGCGGCGTCGTCGATCCCCAGTGCCGCCAGCGCGGCGGCCGCGTCGTCGGCGTACCCGGTGATCGTGGGCACAGCGCCGTCGGGCAGCGCCGTCGACGCGCCGTACCCAGGCCGGTCGACGCCGATCAGCCGCACGCCGGCCGCGCCCGTGGCCGCGGGGTCGGGGTCGAGCAGCCGCGACCCGGGGGCCGGGTGCAGCAGCACGACGACGGGGCCGGTGGGGTCACCGGCGTCGCTGACCCCGAGGGTGCGCCCGTCGGGCAGGGCGACGCGGTGGTCGGTCGAGGAGGTGGTGGGGTTGGCGTCGTTGCGCATGTCTCCACGCTGCGCCTCCCCGGGTGACACCGTCCTGTCACCGTCTCCGGGAAGTCCATCGGGGCGCGCCGACCCGAACTCGCCGTGAGCGGGCGTGCAGTGCTCCGGTACGATCGCCGGGCGGTACCTCCGGGGAGTGGCGCAGTGGAAGCGCACCTGCTTTGGGTGCAGGAGGTCGGGGGTTCAAGTCCCCCCTCCCCGACCAACCGGTGGGCGCGATCGTCGCCCACACCCCTCGACGCGACGGCGTCCATGACGTGAACTGGCCGCATGGACGCGACCGAGACGCACGGGGTGGACGTGGTGGTGATCGGCGCCGGCCCGGTCGGCGAGAACGTCGCAGACCGGGTGGTGCGGGGCGGGCTGGGCGCGGCGATCGTCGAGTCCCGGCTGCTCGGGGGCGAGTGCTCGTACTACGCCTGCATCCCCAGCAAGGCGCTGCTGCGGCCTGCGTCGGCGCTCGAGGGCGCGCGGGCGGTCGACGGCGCCCGCCAGGCGGTGCAGGGCCCGGTCGACGCGGGCGCGGCCCTGGCCCGCCGCAACCGCCAGACCAACGACTGGCACGACGACGGCCAGGTCGAGTGGCTCGCCGGTGCGAACATCGATCTGGCCCGCGGCCACGGGCGCATCGTCGGCGAGCGCACGGTCGAGGTCCGGCCGACCGGCGGCGGCGCCGTCACCCTGCGTGCCGAGCATGCGGTCGTCGTCGCCACCGGCACGGCGCCGTTGCTCCCGCCGATCCCCGGGCTGGCCGAGGCCGAGCCGTGGACCAACCGCGAGGCCACCAGCGCCGACCGGGCACCACGCCGCCTGGCGGTGCTGGGGGGCGGGCCGGTGGCGTGCGAGCTGGCCACTGCCTGGCGGTCGCTGGGCAGCGAGGAGGTGACCGTGGTCGAGCAGGGCAAGCGGCTGCTCGACCGGGTCGAGCCGTTCGCTTCGGCCGCAGTGGAGGCCGGCCTGCGCGACCAGGGCATCACCGTCACGACCGGGGTCTCCGCCACCGGCGTCGAGCGGAACGGTCCCGGCGGCACCGTGCGGGTGCGGCTCGACGACGGCGCCGAGGTCGAGGCCGACGAGTTGCTCGTCGCCACCGGCCGCACGCCCAACACGACCGACCTGGGGCTCGATTCCGTCGGCCTGGCGGCGGGCTCGTGGTTGCAGGCCGACGACAGTGGCCGCGTGCTCGGGACGGGCGCCGACTGGCTCTACGCCGTCGGCGACGTGACCCGCGAGGTCCTGCTCACCCACGTGGGCAAGTACCAGGCCCGGGCATGCGGCGACGCCATCGTGGCCCGCGCCCGGGGCGCGCTCGCCGCCGCTCCGCCCGAGCCCTGGGGCCCCTACGCCGCCACCGCCCGCCACCGGGCCGTTCCCCAGGTCGTCTACACCCGCCCCGAGGTGGCGGCGGTGGGCCTGTCCGAGGCCGAGGCGCGCGACGCGGGGATCGACGTGCGCGTCGTGTCGCATGCGATCGATGTGGCCGGAGCGTCGCTGCACGCGGACGACTACGAGGGCACGGCCCAACTCGTGGTCGACGAGTCCCGCGGCGTGATCGTGGGCGCCACCTTCGTGGGGCCCGACGTCGGTGAGATGTTGCACGCCGCCACCATCGCCGTGGTCGGAGAGGTCCCGCTCGACCGCCTGTGGCACGCCGTTCCGGCCTTCCCCTCGGTCAGCGAGGTCTGGCTCCGCCTGCTCGAGGCCTACGGACTCTGACCGGCCAACGAGATGGCGAAGTGCGAGGTCGTCTGCGCAAACTGTCACCGGCGCCGGACCGCCACCCGAGGCGGGTACCTCCGTGCGGCGGTAGCTCAATGGCAGAGCCACGCCCTTCCAAGGCGTTGACGCGGGTTCGACTCCCGTCCGCCGCTCCACTGGCCGGGTCCCCTCGTGAGGGGCGACCCGGCCCCTCACCCAGGTCGATCCAGCAGGCGCTGCCGGTCTGGCTCACACCGCCGGGCGGCCGTCCCGGACGAAGGTGGGGTCGGCGTTGCCGGGGCCCGGCTCGACGTGGGTGTGGCCCGAGCGGATGGGCTCGCCACAGTGCGAGCACGTCTGCACCAGGCGGGTGGCATGGCCGCAGTCGTCGTGCACCAGCACCGTCGTGGGCCCGCCGGGCGTGGGCTCGTAGGTGTCGCCCCAGGTGCGCAGGGCGGCGAGCACGGGGCCCAGGTCGCGGCCCTTGCGGGTGAGCACGTACTCGTGGCGCTCCGGGTGCTCCTGGTAGCGCCGGCGCTCGAAGATGCCCTCGTCGACCAGGTGCTCGAGCCGGGTGGCCAGCACGTTGCGAGCGATGCCGAGGCGCCGCTGCCAGTCGTCGAAGCGGGTCACGCCCAGGAACGCGTCGCGGACGATCAGCAGCGACCACCACTCGCCCACCACGTCGATGGCCCGCGCGATCGAGCACGGCATCTCGGCGAACGATGTGCGGCGCATGTGGCGGATATTAACCGTTGCTTCATGCAACTGACTACTCGTATGGTCCGTTGCATGACACAACTCAATGCGGGAGCGACCCCGGCGCCCACCGCATCTGCGCCGGGATCCGCCGCCACCGTGACCCCCGCGTCCGCCGATCCCCGCCGCTGGTGGACGCTGGCCGTGCTCTGCACCTCGTTGGTCCTCATCACCATCGACACGACCATCCTCAACGTGGCGATCCCGACCCTGGGGCGCACGGTGGCCGAGTCGACCGGCCAGCTGCAGTGGATCGTCGACGCGTACACCGTGGTGTTCGCCGGCCTGCTGCTCACCTGCGGCGGCCTCGGCGACCGCTTCGGCCGGCGACGCGCGCTGGCCGCCGGGTTGGTCGTGTTCGCCGTCGGGTGCCTGGCCTCGGCGCTCGTGACGACCGCCGGATGGCTCATCGCCATGCGGGCCCTGACCGGCGTGGGCGCGGCCCTGATCTTCCCCGCCACCCTGTCGATCATCACCAACGCCTTCACCGACCCGGTCGAACGCCAGAAGGCCATCGCCGTCTGGGCAGGCACGGCCGGCATCGGCATCGCCCTGGGGCCGCTCGCCGGCGGCGTCCTGCTCGAGCACTTCTACTGGGGCTCGATCTTCCTGGTGAACCTGCCCGTCGTCGCGGTCGCCCTCGTCGGCCTCGCCTACGCCGTGCCCGAGTCGCGCGACCCCGAGCAACGCCGGCTCGACCCGCTCGGGGCGCTCCTGTCGGTCGCCGGGCTCGGCACGCTCGTCTACGGGGTGATCCGGGGCGGCAGCGACGGGTGGCTCGACGGGGTCACGCTGTCGGCCCTGGCCGTAGGCGCCGGACTGGTCGCCCTGTTCGTGGTGCACGAGGCCCGATCCCCCGCCCCCCTGCTCGACGTGAGGGTGTTCCGCAACCCCCGGTTCACGGGCGCCGAGCGCGGCCGTGGCGGCCATCTACTTCTGCCTGTTCGGCACGATCTTCCTCGTCACCCAGCACCTGCAGGTCCTGCTGGGCTACGGGACCCTGGCGGCGGGCATCCGCACCGTGCCGTTCGCGGTGACCCTGCTGATCGTGGCCAACCTGACGCCGAGGATCGTGGCCCGCGTCGGGCCACGGCTCCCGATAGTGGCCGGGTCCGTCGTCGTCGCCGTGTCGCAGCTGCCGCGCATCGCTTCGACGCCCGATACCGGCTACGACCTGATCTTCGCCGGCCAGGTGCTGTTCGCCATGGGGATGGGGTTGCTGATCGCGCCCGCCACCGCCTCGATCATGGGCTCACTGCCCCCGGGGCGGGCCGGCGTCGGCTCGGCGATGAACGACACCGCCCGGCAGGTCGGTGGCGCACTGGGCGTGGCGGTGATGGGCAGCCTGGCCGCGGCCGGATACCGGGCCGAGCTCGACGAGCGGTTGGCATCGACAGCGGTGCCGGGCCGGGCGCTGGCCTCTGCCCGCGAGTCGCTCGGCGCGGCGCTCAGCCTCGGCGACGGTGCGGTGGCCGAGGCGGGGCGGGCGGCGTTCATCTCCGGTCTGCGGTGGGCGTCCGGCGTCGCCGTGGTCGTGGCTCTGGTCGGAGCGGTGGCGGCCTGGCGACTGCTCCCGGCGGGGACGGCCCTGGCGTCGCCGGCCGCCGCCGGCCGGTCGGCCCCGGCCGACACCGACGAGTCGCCCACCGACGGCTCGCCCACCGACCGCTCGCCCACCGACCGCGAGGCGGCGGCCGCGAGGCGGCGTGACCACCACGGGGAATCCGCCGCTCCACGGGCGTGTTCCCCCAGCCATGGGAACTGAACAGCGAGGACGGGTCCGGGCCGAGCCGGGCGCCAAGCGGGTGCGAGCCTTCCTGGGCGGTGAGTTGGTGGCCGACACCACCCGCCCCTTGCTGGTGTGGGAGGTGCCCTACTACCCCGTCTACTACCTGCCGGTCACCGACGTCGTGGCGCAGCTGGTGCCCACCGGGGCCATCGACCACTCCCCCAGCCGGGGCGACGGCGAGGTCCTGACCGTGCGCACGGCCGGGCACGCGGCCGACGGCGCCGCCGTCCGCTACCCGGACAGCCCGATCGAGGACCTGCGCGACCACGTCCGCCTCGACTGGGCGGCCATGGACGCCTGGTTCGAGGAGGACGAGCAGGTCTTCGTCCACCCCCGCAGCCCGTACACGCGGGTCGACGTCCTGCCCAGCTCGCGCGAGGTGGTGGTGACCCTCGGCGACGTCGAGCTGGCCCGCACGACCCGTGCCCACGCGCTGTTCGAGACCGGCCTGCCCACCCGCTGGTACATCCCGCAGGTGGACGTCCGCATGGACCTGCTGACCGAGTCGGGCACCGTCACGCACTGCCCCTACAAGGGGAGCACCGTGCACTTCACCGCCCGCGTCGCCGACGAGGTCGTGCCCGACGTGGCCTGGTCGTACCCGACGCCCCTGCCCGAGAGCGAGCGCATCGCCGGCCTGGTCTCGTTCTACGACACCAAGGTCACCGTGGCAGCCGAGGGGCAGCCGCCAGGCTGACCCGACCAGACATACCGAGGGGCAGCCGCCAGGCTGACCCGACCAGACATACCGAGGGGCAGCCGCCAGGCTGACCCGACCAGACGACTACCGAGGGGGCCCGGTCCGTGGTGGACCGGGCCCCTCGGGTGCAGCCTTGGCGGGCGGTCAGGCTGCCGGCACGAGGTCGGCGAAGAGCACGAAGCCCGAGCCCACCCGGTTGATCTCGACGAGCGACAGGTTGAGCCCGGCGAACTGCGGCAGCGGGAAGCTGGGCAGCACGTCCTGCACCGACCCGAACACCTGCGGGGAGAGCTGCTGGAACACGCTGGTGATCAGCGGCTCAGGCAGGCCCAGCGGGTTCTTCGAGATGGTGGCGGACATGTCACCGGCGGCCGGCTGGGCGAACGTGAAGCCCAGGCCCCCGTCGACCAGCTCGAGCCCGATCCCGGTGCGGAAGTCGAGCACCAGCTCGAGCAGCACCGCGTTGGTCTCGTCGGCCGTCTTGATGGTGGTGCGGTAGCCGCTGAAGCGCAGCTCCCCCGTCGCCCCGTCGGGCCCCGGCGCCGTGGTGACGATGGGGGCGATCTCCGGCCGCAGCGAGATCACGACCGGCCGGTCCTGGGTGATCAGCCCCCCGGCTCCCACCAGGTCGAACAGCGACTTCAGCGTGAGGGGCTGCCCGTTGAGCTGGGTCACGTCGACGTTGAGCAGCCCGCGCTCGGTCTCGCCGGCGAGCAGCTGGTTGAACCCGGAGGCCGAGGCCCCCACCGCCACGTCGTAGGGCAGGCCCCCGGGCGTGGTGGTGGGCAGCGTGCCGAGCACCTCGCCGGGGAAGCCCACCGAGCCGGCCAGGTCGGGCGCCTCGGGCGCGACGCCCAGCGACGTGAAAGCGGCGGTGGCCCGCAGGGCGATGCCGGCGGGGTCCTCGTCGGCGGCGGTCAGCTGCGACTCGAGGTTGAGCCCGAGCGCATCACCGATGTCGCCGGCGATCGTGATCTGCGACAGGGCCTGCTCCACGGCGTCCGCGACCGGCGAGTCGAGCGGGCCGGTACCGTCGGCGTCGCCGAGCAGCGTCGTCAGGTTCTGCTGCATCAGGGTCTTCACGTCGGGCAGGAACAGCCCGACGATCTGCTCGATCACGGGGATGGAGCAGATGCCGCCCACGAAGTCGTCGTTGACGTTGCCGAGCGTGACCGTCGGCGTGGCGCCCACCAGGTTGACGTCGAGGAAGTGCGGGTCGGTGGGACTCGGTTGGAGCGCGTAGTTGCCGTCGATGGTCACCGAGTCGGCGTCGACCACCAGGTCGCAGCCGGCCGGGATCCCGACGATGCGGGCGTCGACCTTGATGGGGACGTGCAGGTCGGTCAGCGTCACGACCGCCCGGACGTTGCCCTGGTTGCTGTCGAGCGCCACCCCGAAGTCGGCGATCGTCGGCGGAGCCGCGGTCGAGGCCTTGGCGTGGAGGGTGCACACGATGATCTGCGTGATGCACTCGTCGAGGAACACCGTGCCCGTCGGGGCGATGGCGCCCGGGTCGAACGTGGTCAGGGTCTTGACCACCGCGCTGATCTTGGTGAACGACCGCTCGTTGATCCGCAGTCCGACGGCGTCGTCCTGCTCGGTGGCGTCGGGCAGCACGACCGCGGTGTCACCGTCTCCGTACACGACCGTGCGGCGTTCGCGCAGCATGTCGCCCGATCCGTACCTCGCCTCCACCACCACCGCGTTGAGGATGGCGGCGCCGTCGAGCGGAACATCGGCCGTGTACGTGGTGCCGTCGATCGTGGCGTCGACACCGTTGACGGTCAGCGACGTCAACGTGTCGTCGCGGGCCACCTCGATCTCGCCCGTGATGGTCTGCGTCGGCGACGACGTGTACACGCCACTCTGATCGACCGACAGGCTGTTGCACGCCGCGGCCAGCACGGCCACGAGCGCGACCGCGCCGAAGCGGATCCGCGGAGAGGTAACGTCGCCTCGTCGAACGGTTGCTTTGCTTCCCGCTCTTGCAGCTCCGCTGCGGGCCGCTCGGGCCACGGCCTCGCCTGACGGCGCGGCCTCTGACCGCAACCTTCCCCTGAGTCGCACGAGTCCCCCTCGTCCGCCCCGCTCGCATGGACGCCCTGCCCCCAGCAACCGAGGCCCCCCTGCGTCAGGCTGTGCCTGACGTCACAGGCACATTACCCGCTGGTAGGTACGGGGACAAGTACTGATCGTGCGCTCGCGCGACTGCGGTCAGGCGCCCGCGCGGTGGCTCGCCGTGGGGTAGTCATCGGGTGTCCCCGTGGTGCCCGCCACATCGAAGTTGGTGCGCCAGCCGATGCGACCACCACCGGCGGCGGTGAGCGCGGCCTCCAGCGTCGCGGCCCAGGCCGACTCGAGCTCTGCGGCGTCAGGGGTCACCGCCGACGATGCCAGACCGACGCCCTCGTCGATGCCCTGGTGGAGGAGGCCGACCCCCAGGTCGTCGTCGACCTCGGTGCACCAGTCGGAGAAACGCTCCTCGTCGTCGTCGCTGGCCGACAGCCACCCGACGCAGCGCACCGGGCCCGGGGCCTCGCCCGGGTCGGTGCCGGCGTCGAACCCGGCCACCGCGGCGTCGAGCACGGCGTGGTCGACCAGCTCGAAGTCGACGGTGCCGGCGATGGTGAAGAACTCGATGCGGACGGCCACGGTGGCTCGAACCTCTCAGGACGGGTCCGGCTCGGCGGACGCGGGCGACGGCGCAGCCTCGGCGGATGCGGGCTCGGCGGACGCGGGCGACGGCGCCGCCTCGGCCGACGGAGCGGACGGGGTGGTCGGGGACGGCGAGGGGCGGTCGATCTGCACCGTGAGGCTGGTCCACGCCCCGACCAGGATGCGGTCGCCGTGGACCAGCGTGTGCGTCGCCCCGGCCGCCAGGGGCTCGGTGGCGTCGTTGATCCACGTGCCGTTCGAGCTGTCGGCGTCGCGCACCGTCCACGTGCCGCCGTCGCGCTCGAACACGCACTGCTCGTGGCTGATGGCGGGGTCGGCCGCCGTGCCGGTCAGCGCCAGGTCGACGTCGACTGCGGCCCCCGAGCGCACCCGCCCCAGCACGGCCCGGTCACCGCTCAGCTCGAAGTTCAGCGTCGGCCCCACCGAAGGGAACGCCGGCTCGCCCGAGCCCACCATGCGCTCCCAGTGGGCGCGGTCGGTGCCCAGCACGAGGTTGACCGGCGGCGGCGCCGCGGGCGTGCCCGACTCGACGTCGTAGCCGCACGACTCGCAGAAGCGACCGACCACGGGCTCGCCGCACCCCGGGCACGTCGCCGCGGCGGGCGCCGGCTCAGCCTCCGGCTCCGCCTCGGGGGCGGCGGGGGCTTCGGCGGGAGCCGGCGCCGCGCCGATGGGGGCGCCGCACGTGTCGCAGTAGTCGTCGGTGGTCGACTCGTGTCCCGCCGGGCAGGTCGCGGCCATCAGGCGCCCCCCTCCGGCGGAGCGGGGGCCGCGGCGTCGGGCTCCTCGGCCTTGCCCTTGCCCAGGCGCACCGTGCGGGTCGAGCGGGTGTCGAGCGTCATCTCGGCCGCCTTCTCTGTGCCCTTGCGCAGCCGGACCGTGCCGCTCTCGGCGTTGTCGACGTCGACGACCTTGGCCAGGAGCCGCATCGTGTCCTCGTGGCCCGAGGCCGCGGCCAGCTGCACGGCCCGGCCCAGCTTGACCGTCGCCGTCTTCTCGTCGCCGGCCTTGGCGGCGTGCAGCCCCTCCTGGATGGCGTCGGCCAGCTCGACCTGCCCCGTGTAGTGGGCGACGTGGCGGTCCATGCGGGTCGACTTCACGGCGTCGTCGGTCCACACGGCCCGGACCAACGCCTGCGTGGCCACCGTGCCGTCGGCCAGCACCAGGCTGACCCGGCCGGCCAGCATCTCGTCGCCCACCCCGCCGGCCTTGACCTGGATACGCACGTGGTAGTCGCGCGACTCGCCGGGCGCCCACCCGCCCAGCAGGAAGTCGCGGGCGAGCGGGCCCGACGAGGTGCCCGTGGCCGTCAGGTCGAGCACCTCGGGGGCGACCTGGCGCAGCGACTCGATGACCGCGCCCTGGGGCGCCCACAGCCGCAGCTGCACGTCGGGCAGGGCCCGGGACTGGCTGGAGCTGATCATCGCCCGGAAGTCGGCGGCCAGGTCCTGCGGGTCGGCCACGATGTCGACGGTGCCGAGCAGGGCGGTGGCGATGCCCCGCATCTCGTCGACCTCCCAGTCCACCCCCACGCCCCGGCAGTCGCACTGGAACAGCCCCCGGCAGGCGCTGATGGCGGCGGCCAGCTCGTGGGGCTGCTGGTGCTCGTTGCGGCCGTCGGTGAGCAGGATGGCGTGCCGGGCCGATGCCGAGGTGGTGGCGAAGAGCTGGCGGGCCAGGTCGAGCCAGGTGCCGATGGCCGTGCCGCCGGCCGGCTCGGTCGCGGCGATGCCCGCCTTGGCCGCGGCGCGGTCGTCGTGGTCGGCCACCGCGAACGAGCGGCCGTCCTGGGGCCAGATGAGCTTGGCCTCGTGGTCGCCGGCGATGACGGCGAAGGCGACCCCGTCGTCGAGGCTGTCGACGGCGGCGGCCGCGGCCTCCTTGGCGGCCTGCATCTTGCGCCCGGCGCCCATCGAGCCGCTGGTGTCGAAGATGATCACCTCGGCCCGGTCGCCGGCGGCCGTGGCCGCCGGGCCGGTGGCCTGGGCGTCGCCGGCGGCCGCCACGGTGACGACGGCGTCGACGGTGTCGGCTCCGGCGGCGAGGTACTCGTTCTGGAACGTCTCCGCCGTGAAGGGGGCGGGCTCGGAGCCGGTGCTGGTCACGCGTTGTCCTCCAACTCGGTGGGCAGGGGCGTCATCGCGACGCAGATGTTGTCGGCGCCGCCCTGGTTGTTGGCCCAGGTCACCAGCTGCTCGCACAGCCCGGCCAGCCGTCCGGTCGCTGTGCCGGGCGGCGGCAGCGTGGCGGTGAGCAGCTCGCCCATCGCCTCGTCGGTGGGCGCGTAGTTCCACAGGCCGTCGCTGCACAGCAGCAGCACGTCGCCGGGCGCCGCCGGGTGCGTGGCCACGTGCGGCGCCAGCCCGTGGGCGTCCGCGCCCAGCCAGGCGGTGATGCCGTGTCCGCCGGGAAGGTTGAGCGCCACGTCGGCATCGATGCCCTGGGCCACCGCGTGGGCCGCGACGCTGTCGTCGGTGGTGAGCTGCGTGGCCGACCAGCGGTCGCCTGCCGGGCGCAGCAGGTGGGCGCGGGCGTCGCCCACGTTGGCGACGTGGACCGCGGTGTCGGTGGCGACGGCGACCACGATGGTGCAGGCGGGGTGCGTGCCGTCGGGCGTCCAGCTGGGGTCGCCGTCCGCCGGCACGGCGCTGGCCGCCTCGTGGGCGTCGGCCACGGCGGCGACGAGGTCGTCGTCGCCCGCGAACGGTCGCCCGGCCAACCGCCCCACCGCGGCGACGACGGCGGCCGACGAGGCCTTGTGCGGGTTGGGGCTGACCGACACGCCGTCGGACACCACGAGCACGGGCCACGGGTCGGCGGTGGCGGCGAGCGCAGCGGAGTCCTCGTTGCGGTGGTGGCGGCGGCCGCGGTGGGTGGCGTAGGCGAGGGCGCCCCGGTCGTCGACGGTGACCTCCTCCATAGCCCGGTGCCCGCAGCTCGTGCAGTAGCCGTCGCCGTCGACCTTCCCCCCGCACTTCGCGCAGTCGCCCGCGACCACGGCCGGCGTCTCGAGCGTCGGATCACCCTGGGCGGCGCCTGGCCCGTCGCCGCCGGCCCGGACGGCGGCATCGCCCGCGCCCGCGGCCGACGCCCCGCTGCCGTTGGTGGCCGCGCCGCACGCCTCGCAGAACCGCGCTCCGTCGACCAGCGCCTCGCCGCACGCCGGGCAGGCCGAGGCGGCCCCCGCTGCGCCCCCGCCCGCCGCCGGCTCGGCCCCGCCGGCGATGTCGGCCTCGGAACCGGTCACCAGCAGGCTCGTTGTCTCCCGGTCACCAGAGGCTCGTTTCTCCCGGTCACCAGAGGCTCCATGGCCGGGTGCGGGCCGCGGAGTCGAGCAGCTCGTGGCGCCGGGCGGGGTTGGGGGTGGCGTCGGCCAGGTCGAGCAGCGCCTCCTCGGCGCCGCGGGCCAACGATGCGGGCGACGTCTCGACGCCCGCCACCTCGCTGCCGACCTGGTCGCCTCGTGCCAGGCCGGCCAGCGCTGCGGCGTAGAGCGCGGCGGCCAGCGCGGCGTCGGCGGCGTTGCGCGACCCGGCGGGGGTGGCTCGCACGCGCTCGCCGGCCGCGGCCGCGACGTCGCGGTCGTAGCTGCCCTGCTCCATGGCCCGGCAGGCCAGCGTCAGGGCCTCGGCCCGCAGCGGGTGGGTGGTGGGCACAGCGGTGAGCACGCGGGCGGCCTCGACCGGCCGCTCCAGTGCGGCGAGCGACCAGGCGAGGCCCGCCAACGCGGCCACCCACGACGGGTCGGCCACGGCCACCTGCTCGTACAGGTCGGCCGCCTCCTCGAGCCGGGTGCGGTCGCCGCTCGCGGCCAGGGCGACGGCCAGTGCCAGAGCGCACGCGGCCTCGCCGGGCGCGCTGGCGTAGGCGTCGGAGAAGAAGGTGACGGCCCGCGTGGCGTCGCCCGCGGCCAGGGCGGACACGCCGTGGAGATAGGAGCGGGCGTTGTCGATGACGGCCACGAACTCGCCGGCCTCGGGCGCCGACTCGTCGAGCTGGCCGACGACCGAGTCGGCGTCGGCGTAGTTGCCCAGCTCGCACTGTGCACGGGCCACCGTGGCAATGTCGGCCCAGCTCAGCTCCTCGCCCTCGGCGACCATGGTGGCCACGGCCTCGGGGTCGCCCTCGGCCACGCCCGCCACCCGGTTGGCGATGCGGGGGTGGTTGGGCAGCAGCGGGCTGGGCAGCACCTGCCAGGCCAGGCCGTCCAGGCGGGGCCGCGGCGGGCTGTAGCGGGTGCTCGTGCGGGGCCGGGGCTGGCTGTCGGTGGCCGCGGCCACCTGGCAGAGCACGCCGTGGAGCGCGTCGGCCATCTCGTCGGCGTCGACGAAGCGGTCGGCCGGGTCGGTGGCGCACGCCCGCTCGAGGAAGCGCCACAGGCAGTCGTGGTCGACCAGCATGTCGTGGCGGGCCCGGTCGGGCAGCCTGTCGACCTCGCTGGTGGTCCAACCCGGCCAGTCGAGGATCAGCACGGCCAGCGACCGTCCCACCGTGTAGATGTCGCTCGCCACGGTGGGGCCGGTGTGGGGCACCTCGGGCGCCTGGTAGCCGACGGTGCCGAAGATGGCGGCGTCGACGTCGTCCCAGCGGCGCACGCCGCCCAGGTCGATGAGCTTGACCGCGTCGCCCTCGTGGATGACGTTGTCGGGCTTGAAATCGCAGTAGATGAGGCCGTGGTCGTGCAGGTAGCCGATGGCCGGCAGCACCGCCAGCATGTAGGCCGCCGCCTCGGTGACGGGCATGGGGCCGTCGCCCGCCTCGCGCCGCTGCTTGGCGAGCTGCTTGAGGCTGGGCCCGCCGACGTACTCCATGACGATGTAGCCCTGGCCCTCGTGCTGCACGAAGTTGTGGATGCCCACGATCGCCGCGTGCCGCACCTCGGCCAGGAACCGCTGCTCGGCCACCGCGGCCTCGGCCGCATCGGGGTCGGCGGTGTCGAGCAGGCCCTTGAGCACGCACCACCGGCCCGACACGTTGCGGTCGCGGGCCAGGTAGATCCAGCCCATGCCGCCGTGGGCCAGCGCGCCGGCCACGTCGTACTGGCCGGCCACCAGGTCGCCGGCCCGCAGCTTGGCGGTGAAGTCGAAGCGGTCGCCGCAGTTGGGGCAGAAGCCGGCCGTGCGGCCCGGCTTGCCCCCCTGGCCCCGCCCCACGGGGTTGTCGCAGCGGGTGCAGAAGCGTCGCCGCTCGGGCACGCTCGGGTCGGCCATGACCACCGTGGCGGGGTCGATCGTGGCCATCGGCGCGATCTCGATGACCCCGGCGCCGACGCGGCTGCGGCGCGAGGTGCCGCTGCCCGTCTGGGCGCTGCGGCTGGTGAGCCGGGACACGTCGACCCGGCCCGACGTGCGCCCGGTCGCCCCGGGTTGGGCGGCCGACGAGGCGACGGTGGCGCCGTTCGCACCATCGGCGCCAAGGGCCGCACCGCCGGTCGCCTGGCCCGGCGCCGTACCACCGGCTGCCTTGGCGGGCGCCAGCCCACAGGTGTCGCAGTAGCCGTCGACGATGGTGCCGGAGCAACCGTCGCGGCCGCAGGTGGCGGCGGTCACGGTCATCGATCCTCTTTCGGCCGGGTCGTCAGCACCCCGGACAGGCGGGTCAGCGCGGCCTCGGCCGCGGCGAGGTCGCACGGGGCGTGCCACAGCACGTCGCGGGCGGCGGACAGGGCGTCGGCCACGTCGGCCTGCTCGTCGACCTTGCGGGCGCCCGCCTTGGCCCGCAGGGCCGTCCACAGCCCCTGCCCCTCCTCGCGCCGGCGCAGGCCGTCCCGAGCGGGGGCGAGCGCGGCGTCGAGCTCGTCGCGCCGGGCCTGGGCGGCGGCCGTCCAACCGGCGAGGTCGGTGGCGGCCCGGGAGCGGTCGGTGGCGGCCGCCGCGGTGATGCGGTCGAGCCAGCCGGCGAGCGCCTCGAGGTCGGGCACCGGCGCGGTGCGGTCGATGCCGACGACCCGGCTGGCGGCGTGCTCCAGCTCGGCTGCCGCGCCCTGCAGGTCGGCGTCGAGCGCCGCCAGGGTGTCGCGGGCCGCGGCGAGGTCGACGTCGAGCCGCGCCGTGGCGGCCTGGGCGGCCGCCCGACGGCTGCCGCTGGCGCCGGCCCGCTGCTCGACGGCCTGGACGTCGGCGTCGCTGACCGCGAAGGGATCGGTCGCCACCAGGTCGGCGAGGGCGCTGGCGGCCCGCTCGGTGGCGGCGTCGCCCGCGGCGGCGGCCGAGGTGCGGGCGGCGCCGACGCGGGCGCGAGCTGGTCCCAGGCGGTCGCCAGCCGGTCGGCCACGGCGATGGCGGCGTCGACGGCGCGGCTGGCCGCGGCCAGTGCGGTGGACGGGTCGGCCGTGGTGCCGTCCGCCCCCGGTACCTGCGAGGTCGTGAGCAGCGTGGCCGCCTGGTCGGGGTCGGCCTCGACGCGCTGGAGCACCTCGTCGAGCACCCGGTAGGTCTCCCACGCGTTCGCCAACCCGGCGTCGGCGTCGGCCCAGGCGGCCGCCGTGCCCCCGGTCAGGACCCCGGTGCGGGCGAGCGCGACGTTGCCGTGCGACTCGAGGTCGACGAGGCGGCTGCCGAGCGCGGCGTGGGCGCTCTTCCAGGCCTGGACGTTGGGGTCGGTCATCGCGGTCACGATCGGTGTCGCCGTCAATCCTCGTAGGCGGCGGCGGGGGGTGCGCCGTCGCCGAGCAGCCGGAACAGCCACTCGTCATACAGCTCGGTCCATCTGCCCGAGGACCGCACCTGCTCGAGCACGGCGTTGACGTAGCGCACGAACTCGGGGTGGTCAGGGGGCAGGCCCACACCGTAGGGCTCTGCGCTGAACCCGTCGCCCACGATCTCGAGGTTGGGGTCCTGGGCCTTCATGCCCGCCAGGATGGTGTCGTCGGTGCTGATCGCGTCGACCTGGCCCTGCTGGATCAGCACCAGGCAGTCGGCCTGCTCGGTCACCGGCACGGCCTCGGGCCGCGGCTCGGGCAGGGCGAGGATGTTCTCGATGCTGGTCGACCCGGCGGCGGCGCACACCCTGCGCCCGGCCAGGTCCTCGATGCGGGTGGCGTCGTCGTCGACCCGCACCAGCAGCTTCTGGGTGGAGGTGAAGTACTCGCTCGAGAAGTCGATCTGGGCGTCGCGGGCGCAGTTGATGGTGAACGTGTCCACCACGATGTCGACCCGGTTGTCCATGAGCACGTTGAGGCGCTCGCTGTAGGGGATGGCAACGAACTCGACGGCGTCGGGCGACCCGAACAGCGCGGTGGCGATCTCCCTGGCGATGCCGATGTCGAAGCCCTCGAAGTCGCCCGTGGTGGGGTTGACGCTGGAGAACTGCAGCGTCGACGTGTCCACGCCCACCCGCAGCCGCCCCCGGTCGCGGATCTCGGCCATGTACGTGCCGGGCTCGATCGTGCCGGCCTCGACCGCGGCGATCGCCGCGCCGTCGGGGCGCAGGCTCTGGGTGACCGTGTTGTCGTCGCAGTCGGGCGTCTCGGGCCGGGGCGCGGCCGGCTCGGTGGTCGAGGTCGTGGGGCCGGGCAGCGCCTCGGGCACGTCGGTCTGGCTGCAGGCGCCCGCCGCCAGGCCGATGGCCGCCAGCAGGGCGGCGCCTCTCACCACGGTCGCCCGGCCCGAGCGGCCCGAGCGGTCCGGGCGGTCCGACCGGGTTGAGGTGGTGTCCGTCACCGGTACTTCCTGCCTCGGGCCAGGGTGCCGGCCGCGGCCAGCACCGCGGCGAGCCCGCCGAGAGCGATCGGCACGATCGGCTGGATGTCGGCGTCGCCGGCAGCGTCGAACCGCCCGGCCAGATCGTCGGCCTCGCGCCCGACGTTGTCGGACGCGATGGCGTCGGCTGCCTCGTACGCGTCCTGCGAGCCGGCCTCGTCGGGCGAGGTCGACAGCGCCAGCAACGCGGCAGCTTGGTTGTCGCCCCGCTCGTCGGCCGCCTGGACCTGGTCGACCACGGCGGTGGTGTAGGCGTCGACCGCGGTGCGCAGGTCGGCGATCCCGGCCGCGTCTCCCGGGGCGTCCGTCAGCTCGGCCTGCAGGGTGGCGGCGTCCTCGCCGAACTGCTCGTAGAGCGGGCCGCCGCTGCCCCGGGCGGCCACCGCGGAGATCTCGGTGACCCGCAGGTCGGACAGGCCGCTCGACGCCTGGTTGGCGGCGACGTAGGCGTCGATGTCGCCCGTCGCCGCCTGGCGGAGCTCGCGGCTCTGCGACACGATGCCACCGAAGACCACCACGAGCGCGGCGATCACCGCCACCGTGGCGGCCAGCAGGGCGGGGTGGGCGATGCGCCGGGTGCGGCCGGCGATCAGGAGGGAGCATCCGATGAGCACGACCAGCGCCGCCACCAGCAGCACGACGGCGAGGGCGCCGACCGGCCCGCCGACGCTGTTGGCCGCCCGGGCCATGCGCTGCTCGCCGACGCGGCGCAGCCGATCGGCCCGGGGCACGAGGTCGTCGTTGGCCAGGTCGCGGGCCTGGTTCAGGTAGGCCGAGCCGACGGGGAACCCCAGCCGCGAGTTGGCCCGCGACGTCTCGACCAGCCCGGCATAGTCCACCAGGCCCGAGGCCAGGGCGCTGATGTCCTCGCGGTCGGCCTCGGTGGCCACCAGCCCGGCCTCGGTCAGCGCCTGCGAGGCCCTCAGCAGGGCATCGTCGTAGGCGGCCCGGCTGTCGGTGCTCTCCAACCCGCCGGCGATCAGCGTCGCGGCGGCGATGGCGTCGGCCGAGGCCAGGCGGGTGCGGAAGTCGGTGGTGGCCGTGGCCAGCTCGAGGCCCTGCTCACGGGCGTCGGCGATCGTGTTCGCGTTGCGCGACGCCACCCACCCCGCGATCAGGCCGCTGGCGGCGAGCGCGCCGGCCGCGACCAGCGCGAGGGTCACGAAGAGCTTGCGGGTGGGCAGCGGTACCCGCCAGGCCGTGCGCTCGACGCGGTCGAGCAGGCTCCCAGCGGGTGATGCCGCCTTGGTGGCGGTTGACACGGCGCGTGACGGTAATCGCTCCGTGGCCTACGGCGGGCGCGGACGCTGGTGTTGCGGACCGGCGGCCTGCTCGAGGACGCCCGGGCGTTGCATGAGGGCGGGGCGGTGTCTCGTCACGGCACACCGGTACCGCTGGCCGATGACCCGCCACGACCGGTGCTCCGCCCCCGGGTGCACGCTGCCCGGCACCAGCGCCCACCTCGACGGCGGCCCCGGCGCCTGGTGCCCCGCCCATGCCCGCGGGGACACCACAACCGCCCCGGTGTTCACGTGGGAGCTGGGGCGCGCCCGCGGGCAGAGCACGTGGAGGCTGCGCCGGCGAGAGCGCCGCTACCGCCGGCGGTCCGGCCTCGACCGGCGGGCGCTCGCCTCGTGGGATGCCGTCCGCAGCGTGCTGCGCGAGCGGCACGTCGACCTACCCGACATCGGGCAGCGCCCGAGGCCCAGCTGGTGGCGCCGCCAGGCCACGGCGTGGGACCGGCTGCACCGGGAGCGCGTCAAGGCAATCAACGAGTCGTGGGGCCTCGAGAGCCCCGACGACGGGGCGACTGACGGTGACCGGCACCAACAGGCGCGGCCTCGACGCCGGTCTGGCAGGCCAACGCCCTGGCGGCAACCAACACGGAGGACAGGTCGCACCATGAGCCCCACCCCACCGCAGCACCAGCCACCGCCGGCACCCCCGGCACCCCGTGTGCCGACCGGGCCGATCGGTGTCGTCGCGAACGTGATCGGTCTGTGCGCCGCGGCGGTCGCCGCATGGACCCCCGCGGTGTCGTTCGCACAGCTCGGCGCGATGGGCGCCGCCGGCATGATCCTCGCGCTCGTCGCTGGAAGCCGCGAGACCAAGACGCCCATCCTCGGCCTGTTCGGCGGCCTCGCTGCCATCGTTGTCGCGGTGTCCCTGCACAGCCAGTATCAGGACGCGATGGACACCCTGGGCCAGTTCGGCGGCCTCTGACCTGTCCGGCACCGGATAGTTGCCGCCCCCCAATCGGTCGGGGGGCGGATCAGCGGCAGGCCTACGGCGTGATCTTGTTGCGCTCGAGCACGCCGATCACGCGGCCTCGGCCTCGGCGCGCCGCGCCTCGATCGCTCGAGCCTGCTCGGCGATCTTCTCGAGCAGGTTCATCTCGATGACCCAGTTGACGACGTTCTCGGCGTGGACCGGGTCGGCGGGGGTGTTCAACACCAGCATCTGACCGGAGACCTCGACCTCGAGGAGACTCGGGCCCTCCAATGACTCGATCAGCTCTGTCACCAGCCGGCCGGGAGTGGCGCTCAACTCGAGGCCGACCGCGAGCTGTCGCTCGACGCGGTGACCTCCTCGAGGTCTACGACCGTCACGTCCTCATCGTCTGTGTCCATGGGTGGTCACGCTGCGCCCGGGGTGTGACAGCGACGGAGGACCCCGGGGTCAGCCCAGCAGGGTCACGTACAGCTTGCTCTGGGTGAACGTCCAGCCCACGGGATTCTCAGTTTGAGTCGACCAGGCTCGCGAAGCACGCTGGGCTCACCCGGTCAAGCGTCGGCCTGGCTCAAGACCGGCCTAAAGCCGGCCACCGGGCCGGCCACGACGCGGTCCTCTCTCGGGGCGCGGGTGACGCCAGTCGGCGGCTCAGGCGCCAGCCGCAACGTCAGCGTAAGGGCCCAGGAGGGCTGAGCGACGCTCAGCCCTGGTGGCGACCTCGAGCGTCCCACCTTCCGCGAGCTCGAAGGTGGCAATGACGGGTTGGTCACCGATGCGGTGAAGCTTCTTCAGTTCCTCGACGTCGGCAGCACGGGGTGATGCGCCGCTTACCTGCACGAGATCCTCGCGCCAGGCCGCCGGGCTCCCCCGCCATGCGAAGACATCGGACACCCAGATGCCGTGGCCGGACGTCCATCTGCTCTTCCCTGGCCTCAGGATCCGGATTGGAACGTTGCCGAGGCGCTTGCGCAGCCTGCGGTTCTGGAAGACGACCGTCAGGATGCCGATAGCGCACAGCCACAGCGGGACCCCGAGGATCGCCAGGATGGCCCAGATCACAACCTCGACGTCCTGAGTTCAACTTCGGGAGTCATCCGACTTCTCCCTTGTTTGGCGTGGTGCCGGACGCTCGTGCTCCTCTCGCCTTCGAGCCGGCCTCCGTACGCTGGCACGGCTCAGCGGCGGAAGCCACGATCCTGGCGACGGTCGCGACGATTCTCGCGACGGTCCTGGCGTCGATCCACGCCGTGCGAAACGACGGCGGCGGTGCCGACCACCGCGGCCGTTCTGGCCACCGGCGCGCCGATGACACCGCGTCGTGCCGCTCGACAGGTCGAAGGGGCATGTCAGACTCCTTCACTTGGCGCGGCGTCTTCGGCCGCGATGGACGCCGCGATCGCCTGGGTGGGGATCCTGCCGGTGGCGACCAGCTGGCCACCGGCGCGGCGGGCCGCCGACGCGAACGGGGCCGCCCAGGAGTTCTCCCAGACGACGACGCCGGCCACGCTGCCGTTGTCCATCGCCTCGGCCAGGTGCACCACGTCCTCGGCGGCCAAGATCTCGGCGATCTCGGTCTCCAGGCCGACCAGCTCGCCCGCCTCGTCCTCGTCGAGGTCGTCGATCTCGAACGCCTCGACGGTGCCGTCGTCGGCCTTGTGCAGCATCAGCAGATCGAGCACACGGACGGTCCCGGACTCGACCAGCGAGGCGAGCTCGGCCGCCATCTCACCCGAGAAGTTGCTCTTGCCCGGAGGAAACTCGACGACGAGGTAGTCCACTGGGCCCAGCTCGTCGATCTCGGTCGCACCCATCGGGAGCTCCTCTCTCACCTGGCCGTCATCTGCCTCCCCACGGCCGGACGGTGCCCTCGCAGGGTCGCCGAACGGCGGCGGGAGCCTCCCTCGCACGATCTCGCAGTCGGCGACATCTGTCGTCATCCATTGCGGATGACCATCGGTCCGGTCACCCCAGCTCGGAGCCCGGCCTTCGGCACCTCGTTCAGGCTGGCACGTCGTTGATCTATCCCGATCTCGCGCCGTCAAGGGGGCTCGACCGCACCTCGTGGTTCCGGCTCGCCTCGACCGGGTGTGGGTCCGGCGATGCGGGCCACGGCGAGCTCGTAGCCGCCGATGACGAGAGCGAGCAGCAGAAGGCCGGGCCATGACAAGTCGACCAGGAGCAACACGATGATGGCGGCCACGATCCCGCCGATCTGGAGCAGTTCGCGGTGCGCGGCCACCCACGCCACCGTGGCGTCGTCGGGTCGGCGGGTGACCACCGCGCGCACGGCCGCCGCCAGTGCCCGGGCGGCGGACACGGTGCGCCGCCGGAGCGCCACGGCCCACCGGTAGGGACCCGTGACCAGAGCCACCACCGCGACCAGGGCCGCAGCGGCGAGGATCCAGACGGTGGCGTCGAGCAGGCTGTCGACGAATGCGCCCACGACAACTGCGACCGCCTCCCGATTCTCGGGCTGCGCGAGGTCGACCACCTCGTCCTCCGCCCTGAGGCCGATACGCCGGATGAGGACAACTCCGAGCGCGATGCCGACCGCGAGCTGGAGGAGCGTGCGCCGCCGGCGGGGCGACACCCACAGCGTGAGTGGGATCAGGACGACGGCCAGCACCACCGACACGACGACGAGGCGGTCGAACAACGACACCGCATCCTGGACAGCATCGAGCCGTTCGGCCTCGAATACGGTGAGCTGCCCGAAGTCATCGGGCAGGTCCCGCCCCAACGCCGCTTCGACCTTTGCCACCGCGTCCTCGGGTATGTCGTCGACGGTGACCGTGGGCAGGTCGACCGTCCGGCCGAGGATCTCGGGTGAGGCCTCGCCGATCTGCGCCAGCACCCCGTTCAACACGGGAACGAGGTTCAGCACGACGTTCCCGTCCTCGATCTGCAGGTTGCCGGTGTCGCCCTCGACGACGTCGACGACACGCGCGTGGGCGCGCCGATTGACCTCCACCCACAGCCGCTCGAACGTGTCGGACGCGAGGAAGGCGTCGACCCTGTCGCCGACGAACCCCTCGAACGCGCTGCTCAGCGGCGCCGCGAGGGCCTGCCCCTGCTCGGGGAGCACGCGTTCGAAGAACGCCGTCTCGTCGATCGCGCCGGTGAGCTCGGTGGTCATCCAGCCTGCGAGCGCCTGCTGGACGGCGGGGTCCTCGCCGATGGGGCCGACCGTTTCCACCCACTTGTCGGTGTTGAGCGCGTTGCGGCGTGCCCAGACGCCTGCGACCGCGACCGTGAACACGATCGAGGTGACCACCACCAGCGCCACCGCCGCGATGCGTCTCGGCCGACCAGGTGGCCGCGGCGCAGCGCCTGGGCCCTGGGTGCGCAGCTGGCCCAGCTCGGCCCGCAGCTGATCGCGCTCTGCGATCAGGCGGGCGATCTCTCGCTGGTTCGATTCAGAGGTTCCTACGGCCGGGTTAGACCCCTCGCCCATGACTCGAGGGTCACTCCCTCGACGCCCCAGCACATCATCCAGCCGGGATGAGCCAGCAACAATCCAGAGACTTGTTGGCGGATCACGGGCCTTCTCCCAAGTTGGCGATGACACCGATGGCTGTGACGCTCGGCAGAAACACGTACGCAGCGGCCCTGGTCGTCACGAAGGTCGAGAAGCCTGTCACCTCGATCGGCGGATCCCCACCTGCCCGAGGTATCACGAAGATGCTCTCCGCCGGGTCCGGGGTGCCGACCAGCGGATCCTTCGACCTCGGGTCAAGCCTGACGCCCCCGGCGAACTCGCTGTCGTTTACCCAACGTCGCAGCACGAACTCGTACTGGTTCTCGATGCTCGAGTTGATGAAATGAAAGAGCATCCCTCGCTCGATCCCATCGTACGGCTTCCCTGGATCATAGGTCGGCCCATATGGCATGCCGCGGCGAATGAGCCGGTGGGAATTGTTGCTGCCGCCGGGTCGCCCTTGGCCCACGACGGGTTGACCTCGTGGGTTGACGCGGCGTATGTGTGCGCCGACGGGACAGTGGAGCCCTTTCGGATCTCCCGAACCATCGGCATTCACGTACCCGAAATCGTTCAACTGGTCGGGTGAGAGGCCTCCGGCAGGGCTGTCCGTGTCCGGTGAGACGGCGAGAGGGACGCCGTTGCGCCACCGCCCGCAGATCTTTGCGGCCAGGAGTTCAGGATCGATCCTATCTCTGTTCGACTGCAAGAAGTCTTCGAAACCAACCACGTCGGCCTCGACCTTCTTGAAGACTGCGAAGCTGCCGTTCCGACCCAGCGCTCGTGGCTCGGGGACCACGTAGTTCTCAGCGTCCTCGCGCAAGACGAAGAGCCATGGCTCGCAGGGCTGCTGGTGATCGGGGTGATAGCTTTCCGGGCCGCCGCGGATGGTGGGCGTGGTGAGGCCGTCGGTATAGCCGAAGTGGACTTTGAACGTTGGCACGGGTTGGCCATTCTGCATCTCCATCAACGCCATCCCGTCCTGGCGCCAGATCTCCCGAAAGGCATCTCCCTCGGACAACCAGGCACGCAGTCGGTTGCTGTAGCTCGCTCATCGCCTGCGGGCTGATGGCGTGCAGCGTGACGAGCACGTGATCGTTCCCGGTACCGAAACCGCCGATCCAATTCTCGGGCGAACTCTGCACCGGTATCGCCAACCAGCTCCGCTCGTTCCGCGGCTCCTTCGACGAATGCACCAAAGGACGTGAACGATAGGGTTGGGACACGTTCCGGGACCTCTAGCGCAACCAGTCCGGGCCAGGTGATACCGATGTTGAGGCAATAGTCCGGCGTGCGACGCGGGGCATCGGCGGGATTGTCTCCTGGTCCGGGCGCGAATCCAACGTGCCAGTCCTCGGCAGTGGTGATCTGTGGGGTGTCGGATTCGTCGCCGCTCACGAGCCGTCCGAGCTGCCAGCGCGCCTGTGACGGAGCCGCTACCGCCAACAAGAAGTGCCGCACCATCGGCATGCTGTAACCGCGGAGAACGAACCCCTGAATGTCCGCGAGGTCGAGCGCGGAACCCTTCAGGTCCTCCGAATCGCCATCGATCTCTCGGCGGTCATGACGCCGTCGAGGAAGCAACCGGTGGACAAGCCCCGAGGCCATCTGACACCAATACCATCAAGTCGTCGTCGTGTGTGACTAGCGATCGGCGAGCAGGGCTCGAATATCTAGCACCCCGAGGCCCGGATAGGCGCTGTAGAAGTCGATGGACGGATGGTTGTTCTCCAAGGCCCACTTATGGAACGCCGGGGCGTTCTTTGCTACTGGGGTGGGCGGCCCGCCGACGATATGGGGAAAGACCGCATCGAAGGCGATCGTAAGCTTCTCGGCGAAGTCCTGGATGTACTTGTCCCAAGCACCGTCGTAGATGGTGAAGAAGCCCAAGTGCTCGTCCTCGAAGAACACCCAATCGGAGAAGTGCAGCGTCCCAACAGCATCCGTCGCTGCATAGGCCTCGTCTCGGACGGCCTCTGCGGCCTCCATCAACGCAAGGCTGTGCCCTGACTTGATGGGCATGTACGTGAGCAAGGTGTCCTGCGACGCATTGCCCGTGTAGCCCGCCGCACGCGCGCACGCCTTGATGTCCTGCACCGTAGCGTCCTCGTAAGCGAAGTACGTTTCGACAGGGTCGCGGACATGATCCTTCAGCCATTTGACGACCGGCTGAGGTTTGCCCGTCGCGGGCGTGGCAGGAGGGTCGTCCACGTGTTCGAAGATGGCGTGGAACACGAGACCCGCGCGTTCCACGAGCCCCTCGATGTGCTGGTCGCCCGCGCCGTCGATGTCCGAAACGAAGAGAAGCTTCTCGTCTCCCTCGATCATGAAACGGGAGAAATGCACGGTACCGAGGTCGTCCTGCACTTTCGCGAGATCGGGAATCAACGGGGGCAGCTTTTCGCGAAGCGCCTCGGCGTTGGCGGGACCATTGATCGGGAAATCGATCACGAGATGACTTTGCATTATCACGTCCTCCTCGAAAATGTCTGTAGGTCCGGGGCGTTCCATCCCGGGACGGGTGTCCACAATCACGGCGCCTCAGACCTGCCGCATCTCCCCGCCGTGAGCGGTGAGGGCCCAGATCACGAGGACGTCGATGACGATCACAGTGAGTGCCCAGAGTGGGTAGACGGGGATGAAGAAGAAGTTCACGAGCAGGCTGATGCCGGCCACGATCACCCCGACGGTCCGAGCGAGGATGTTGCCGGTGAACACCCCGAACCCGCTGAGCAACACGACGCTGCCCAGAATGATGTGGACCCAGCCCCACTCCGACAGGTCGAGGTAGACGGCGCCGCTGTTGGTCCAGACGACCCAGTCGTCGTTGACGGCTGCGACGATGCCGTACAGGAGGTTGAGACTTCCGCCGATGATCAACATCACGCCGGCGAACGTGATCCATCCGGTCCAGCCGGTCGGTTGGTCGTACGACGCCGACATCCGCTGGCCGCTCTCGGTCGTTGCCATGTTCGCGTCACTCTCTGTCGTTTCTCCCGACCCGACCACTGCCGGGTTCACATGGAATCGGTCGAGCAGACGGTACGAGGGTGTCCCGTCGTGTCGTCAGCCGGACGGGATGAGATCGGTCATTCGTCGACCAGGAGCTGTTCGATGAGTGCGAGGTCGTCGAAGTAGCTGCGGAACGCGGACACACGGTCGCCGTCGAACTCTGCGACGGTGGCCCCCGAGACGTGGAGCCGCCTGCCCGTCGGTTCGATCACCAGGTCGTCATCGACCGCCAAGGGACCGGTGTGGTCGACCGCCACGTGCCATTCGGCGATCGCCTTGTCGCCGATCTGGTCGAGCGCCTGGACACGGACCTCGATCCCGGAGAACGCATCCTCGCGGTCCTTGAGGGCCGCCAGCAGCTCGTCGCGTGACGTCACGAACAGGTTGGGAGACCACCCTGTCACATCGGCGGTCACCAGATCGGCCATCGCGGCGCGGTCGCCGGTGACCGTGGCGTCGAGCAGGCGCCGCATGGCGCTCGCCTGGGCCGAGGCGGTCGAAGCCATGCCAGTCTCCCTTCGCGGCAGGGGTTCACGTGCCGAGCAGTTGGGCCTTGGCGGCGGCGAACTCCTCGTGGGTCAGCGCGCCCGAGTCGTGCATCTGCACGAGCCGGCTGAGCTCGTCGACCTCGCCGCCGGTCGAGGCAGGAGGCGGAGCGACGTACTGGGGCGGCGGGGCCTGGTCCTCGCTGGCTGCGTACGACCCGGCCACCTCCTGGTTGTACTGGTCCTGCTCGGCCCGACGCTTTCCCGCCCTGTAGGCGACACCGGCGGTTGCGGCGCCGACCGCAAGGCGAGCCACAGGTCGACGACGACGGAACATCAGTCCCATGACGCTCCCTCCAGGTTGCGTGTGCTCTGCGATCCAGCTGCACGCACTCCGATCCGCGCAGCATGGTTGACGTCGCCGCCCGTGTCCTCATCCGAGAGGGATGATCCAGC
>CAVTKV010000015.1:0-155014 GCA_963735395.1 uncultured Acidimicrobiales bacterium
CGGCTCACCCGGTCCGAGCACACCTGGCGCCACGTCGGCCACGGGTACAACTTCCTGGCGCTGCGCCTCGAGGACCTCGACACGCCCGAGATCCGCGCCGATCCGCCGCCCGGCTTCCACTTCAACGAGGGGCGCTACATCGAGGCCGACGCCTGGGACAACTACGCCGCCGAGCGCCGCGAGATCCTCGGCGGGCTCGCGGAGGCGCAGGTCCCCAACGTCGTGGTGACCGCCGGGCACACCCACATCTGGTTCGCCGGCGGGTTGCGGCCCGATCACGACGACCTCGAGGGCTCACCCGTGGTCGCCCACGAGTTCGTGTGCGGCTCGCTCACCGCCGACCCCGACGTCCGCCGTACCTACCTACCGGGCGTCCCGCTCGACCAGGCCGAGCAGATCATCCGCTCGCTCGAGGCCACGTTCCTGGGGATCAACCCGCACATCGACTACATCGACACCATCAACCAGGGCTACGGCGTCGTCGAGCTGACCCCGTCGGCGGCCACCGTGGAGTTCCGGGTGATCGACACGTTCGCCGCCGATCCGCAGCCCACCACCAGAGCCGCCTGGGAACTGCCCGCCGCGCCCGACGCCTGACAGGGACGGCTCAGGATCGACCAGGAGTCCGACGAGCAACGCGCGTGGCTGCGCTGTCGTCGGAAGGCAACGACGCGGCGACGCCAGGTGACCGTCAGACCTCGTCCAACTCCCCTCGTCCCCGCGGGTCGCCCGCCAGGCTGGCGAGCTTGGATTGCGCGAGGTCGAGGAGGGGCGCGACCGACTCGGGCTCGATGTCGAGCACGCGGCCGATCGCGGCTTCGTCGAGGCCTTCGGCCCGCAGGCGGAGCGCCAAAGCGTAGGTCTCGGGCAGGCCATCCAGATCGTGTCGTCCCGTCATGTGGCGGTCTCCGTCGGTCCGTGGGTCTGGGCGGTGGCTCCCCTGGTCGGGCCCGGGCAGCGGATCGTCGGCGTCCGGCGTTGCCGGTGGGACCGGCCCGCCACGGCCCCACCGGTGTGTATCAACCACGCGGGACCCGCCTCACGGGGTCGGGGAGTGCCCCGTGAGGCGACTCCCCGATTCCCGGCAGGACCCGCCGCAGTCCCGAGGGTAGGGAGGGTGCTCCCGCGGCGGATCGGTAGCGGGGTACCTATTTGTCGCGCCGACCCGTGCGCAGGAGCCCGTCAGCGCTCCGGGCGTCTGCGGGTCGGGTCCGGACGGATGTCCAGGACCTCGGCCAGCCCGGCACGGCCGGGGATGCCCAGCTTGGCGTACGCGGAGCGCAGGTGGGCGTGGACCGTGCGGATCGACACGAACAGGGCGTCGGCGATCTCGCGGTCGGTATGGCCCCGGGCGGCCAGCTCGGCGGTCTCGCGCTCGCGGGGGGTCAGGTCGTCGGGTCGGTCCAGCGCGCCGAGGCGGCGGAGCAGCGGCGTCGAGGCGCCCTCGCAGGCGCTCGCGAGCCGGCGGGCCCGCGCCGCGGACGCCTGGGCGCCGGCACGCTGTCCCGCGACCCAGTGCGCGTCAGCCGCCGCAGCCTGGGCCTCGGCGGCGAACAGGTCGAAGCCGAGCCCGCCGAACGTGGCCGCGGCGGCGTCGAGGCCGGGACCGTCCCCAGCCGCGAGCGCCCGGGCGTGCGCGGCGCAGGCCGGTGCCAACCCGCCGTCGACGATGCCTCCCAGCTCCTCGAGCCGGGCCACGACGGCGGCGGCAACACCCGCACCCCCGAACCTGGCCCGGTCGTGCAGCGCCAGTACCTCGTACGTCCAGCGCTCGGCCTCGACGGCGACCCTGGCCGCGTCTGCCGCGGCCTGTTCTCCCGCCGTGAGCTGGCCAGCGGCCACCAGCGCCCAGGCCCGCGCCCGGGCCCAGTCGGCGTCGTACAGGCGCGCCCGGCTGCGGTTGGTGTGCTGGGCATCGTGGAGCATCCGCTCGGCCGTGGCGGCGTCGCCGCGCAAGGCTTCGGCCAGCGCCAGCCAGATCAGGACGCCCCGCCGCAGCCCGTAGTCGAAGCGGCCGAGCGCCTGGTCGGACTCCCGCAGGCTGGCCACGGCCGCCTGCGGGCGGCCCCGGAACACGGCGATGACACCGCGCAGGAAGCACCAGGCCCCGCGCGCCACGTCCGCGTGCGCGGCGAGGGCGGCCTCGTGGCCGCCGTCGACCAGCGCAGCCGCGTCGGCCACCCGCCCCGAGAGGATCAGGGCCTGCGTCAGCGTCATGGCGTGGTACATGGCCAGGCCGGGGGTCTCCTCGCGCAGCGCCACCCCGAGCGACTCCTGGGTGGCGTCGACGGCTCGGTCGATCTGCCCGCCGTCCACCCAACCGGAGGCCGCCGCCAGCTGGGCCCGCAGGCGTGAGGTGGTCGACAGCGGCGGCCGCGCCAACTCCGTCTCCGCGATGGCGACGGCGGCGGTGGCCGTGGGAGCGCCGAGCGACGCCAGCAGTGCCTCGTGGCTGGCGAGCAGGTCGATGGCCTGCGGGTCCGTCAGCCGCTCGGCCGTGTCGTGCAGGACCCGCCGGGCGTCGTCCGGCCGACCGGCACGCCACGCGAACACGCCGGCGATGGCCGCCGCCACCTCGGCGTGTTCGACCGGCTCGCCGGGCAGGTCGACCGCGGCCTGCCACACGTCGAGCGCCTCGTCGTGCCGGCCGAGCGAGCTGAGCTCGCCGCCCAGCAGCAGCGCCGTCGCCACCGTGGGCTCGGCCTCGTGTGCGCCGCGCGCCAGTCGCTCCGCCGTGACACTGTCGCCGAGCACCATGGCCCGCCGTGCACCGGCGAGCAGGACCTCGGGGTTGCCGCGGTCGCCGACCGCCGCCCGCCAGTTGGCCACCCGCAGGATCTCGTCGGGTCCCAGGGACGATTCGTGCTCCCACGCCGCCACGAGCTGGCGTCGGCACTCGTTCAGCCGACGGGGCGAGGCGTCGCCCACCACGACCTCACCGAACAGGGGATGCCCCAGCCGCACCTCGATGCGGCGACCGTCGCTGTCCGGAGCGTCCCGCGCCTCGACCAGGCGCCGGCGCTCCAGGCGATGCACGATCTCGGCCGGGACCAGGCGGCCGAGCACCGCTTCGGTCACGGGCTCGCCGAGCGCCACCAGCTCCAGGGCGTCGCGCTCGCCGTCGTCGAGCGTGCCCAGCCGCGCGGCGACGAGGTCGCGCAGCGCGCACCCCCGGGCGGAGGGGCCCGTCCCAGGACCACAGCCCGGCGCGCTCGACCAGTGCACCGGCGGACAGCCCCTCGGCGACCAGCTCGCGGAGGAACAGCGCGTTGCCGCGCGTCACGTCGAACAGCCGCCGGGCGGTGGCGCCGTCGACCGTGCCGCCCAGCGCGACGCCCAGCAGCGCGGCCACCTCGGTCCGGGACAGGGGTTGGACCTCGACCCGCAGCGCCAGCTCGTCCTTCCACAGCGCCACCACGGGGTCGGGGGTCGGTTCGCCACTGCGGACGGTGACCACCAGGCGCGCCGCGCCCGAGGTCGCGAGCAGGTGCACGAGGGTGGCCGAGGCGTCGTCGAGCAGGTGGGCGTCGTCGACCCCGACCACGACCCGCTCCCGCCCGGAGCGGTGCTCGAGGTCGCGCACGATGGCGTCGAGCGCGAGGGCGCGCCGGTCCTGGCTCTCGTCCGCCCGCAGCGCGTCGGCGGGCACGAGGTGGGCGAACGCCGCGAGCGCCACGGTGCCGGCCGAGCGGGTGGCCGCCACCCACTGCGTCTGCGCACCGGCGGACTCGGCCGCGGCGACGACCTCGCGGGCGAGGCGGGTCTTCCCCACACCCGACGCGCCCGCGAGCACCACCCCGCCGCGGCGTCGCGTCGCCTCGAGCGCGAGCGCCACCTCGTCGGCGCGCCCTACCAGCGGCCAGGCCTCGGGGACGGCCGCGTCGCGGGCGCGGACCTCGCGCCCGCTCACACCCGGCTCCTTCGCTGTCGACGCGATGCCGTCATGATTCCCGATCTTGGCGCCGTCCCAGCGAACGACCCGGCGCCGGTCCAGTGTCGCGCCCGCGGGCATCGTCTGAGCGCGCACCGCCGACGCCGCGCCATTCCGCCGGCGGGACGCCGGTGGACGCGGTCGTCGGCATCGTTGGCCACGGCATCGTCGGCGATGCGGCCGCCATGGTCGACGCCGTCAGACGTGCGCCGGATCGAGCGTCACGGTGCCGGCGATTCCTCCGGCGGCCATGTGCGCCGTGACTCGTCGATCGGGCTCATCAGGCCGACGTCGTTCCCGTCGGGGTCGGCCACGATCGCGTAGCGCGCACCCCAGAACGCATCGAACGGCGGCTGTCGCCCCACGTACCCGGCCGCGGTCAGTTCGGCGTAGCGGTCGTCGACGGACCGGCTGTCGGGCAGCGCGAACCCCAGCACCACGCCAACGCTCGCCGGATCCGCACGCCAGCCGGCGTGCCAGATCCGCGCCGACTCGGCTGTGTCGAGCTCGAGGCTGAAGCCGCCCGGCATCCTGATCTGGACGTGAGGTCCGGGCTCGCCGTCGCTGGTCGGCATGCCCACGCCGAGCCGTCGGTAGAAGTCGAGGCTCGTGGCCATGTCTCCCACGACCAGGTTGAGCATGTGCAGGTCGGGTGCGTCGTCGCTCATCGCCGATCAGCCTCGCATCATCAGCAGGTCACGTCAGCCGGCGACCGGCGCGACCGACGTGACCGCGGTGGTGACCGTCGGTCGATCGGTGCATCGCCCACCTCACAGGTTGCGTTCGTCATACTCACCGCGTGCTGGGACTTGCCCGTCCGAGGCACCGAACCGGGGTGCTGAGCGCTGCCGCCGGCGTGCTGGTGGCCTCGGCCGCGCTGTGGGCGTGGACCTCCGGCGACGAGCCCGTGGACGACACCGCCGCCCCGGCGGGCCTCGGGCCCGACACGGCGGCCGCTCCGCCCGAGGCGCTGCGTCCGCTGCTCGCCCTCTCCCCGGAGCCGACGACCGTCGTGGCTGCGGACGGGCCCGCAGGGCTGGCCGCGGCGGCGAGCGCAACGTTCTTCGAGCGGACCCCCGTCGTCGTCCTCGCGCCCGAGGACGACCCCGGCGCCCAGGCCCGGGCCGCGTCGGCGGCGGTCGCACTGGGCGTACCCCTGCTGCTCTCCCCGCCGGTCGCGAGCGGCGGCAGCGGGGCACCAGACGGTGATGCTGGGGAGGAGATCGACAGCCGCGGCGCCGGTGCCGCGGCGCCGGTCTCGCCAGGAACCACCGTGGCCGCCGACGAGCTGGCGCGACTGGCCCCGCACTCGGTGCTCGCCTTCGGCCCGTCGGCCGTCGGCTGGGCCCAGCACCAGGACGGCGCGGGCACTGTCGTCGCCGCGCCCGGCGCGCCCGAGTCGTGGCGCGGGCTCGACGACCTTCCGGCCACGGAGGCCGCCGACCCGGCCAACGAGGTGCTCGTGCTCGTCCAGCGAGGCGCCGCCGGCGACCCCGGCGATCTCGACAACGCCGGCGACTCCGGCGATGCGGGCGTCGCTGCGGTTGCCACCGCCCACGCCGCCGGGGCTCGGATGGTCGCGGTCACGGGCGCCGACCCCCGCGCCGACCCCAAGGCCATCGCCGCGCTCGCCGCGGAACCGCTGCCGGAGCGCATCGTCGCGCTCGGCTCGGCCTTCGGTCCGGCCGACCGGCTCCGCCAGCGGGTCGAGGTGGCCGCCACCGGCGTCGAGCTGCCCGGCGGCGGCCAGGTGCTGTTCCCCGCCCGCCGCATGGTCGCCCTGTACGGCCACCCGGGCGCGCCGGTGCTGGGCGCGCTGGGCGAGCAACCGGTCGACGCCGCCGTGGCCCGGGCCCAGCAGACGGCGGCCGGCTACGGCGGGCTGGTCGGCGAGCCGGTCGTGCCGGCATTCGAGATCATCACCACCGTCGCCTCGGCCTCGCCGGGCCCCGACGGCGACTACTCCAGCGAGTCCGCGGTCGCCGACCTGCGGCCCTGGGTCGACGCCGCCGGCCGGGCGGGCGTCTACGTGGTGCTCGACCTGCAACCCGGGCGCACCGACTTCCTCACCCAGGCGCAGCGCTACGAGGAGCTGCTGGCCGCACCGCACGTCGGCCTGGCGCTCGACCCCGAATGGCGCCTCGGTCCCGACCAGCGGCACATGGCGCAGATCGGGTCGGTCACCGCCGAGGAGGTCAACGCCGTCGCCGCCTGGCTGGCTCAGCTGACCCGTGATCGGCGGCTACCGCAGAAGCTGCTGCTGCTCCACCAGTTCCAGACCCGCATGATCAGCAACCGCGCCACGGTCGACACCAGTCACGATGAACTGGCCGTGCTGGTCCACGCCGACGGCTTCGGCACCCCCGGCCAGAAGTTCGACACCTGGCGAGCGCTGCGGAGCGAACCGCTGGCCAACGCCTGGTGGGGCTGGAAGAACTTCATCGACGAGGACCAGCCCACGTTCACCCCGGCGGAGACGGTCGCCGTCGACCCGACCCCGTGGTTCGTCTCCTACCAGTGACCCGCGCCAGGCGCGAGCGTCCCCGGACGGCACGTGCGGCACCCGGGAGGGACGTCAGCGCTTCGGGCCGATGACGCAGCCCAGCAGGACCGCGGCCAGCCCCGCCACGCCCAGCCACACGCCGAACGCCGGAGTGGGGGCACCGTCGCCGGTGAACACGATCCACAGCGCGACGCCGTGAGCCAGCCCAGCCAGTACCGTCGCCAACCCCGCGAGGCGGCGGACCCCGAGGAGCAGCGACAGCGCCCAGGAGCGGGGCGCCAGCAGCGTCGAGAACACGACCGCCAAGCCCACCACTCCGGCCACGCCCATCCACACGACATCCACGTAGAGCTCGAGATACCGGCTCTTGCCGCTGTCGATCGCCGCGGCGGCCGCGTTCCCGGCGGCGTCTCGGACCTGCTGCTCGGCGGCGTCGGCGACGTCGTCCGGCGTCGGGATCCCGTCGGGCAGCGTGGCCCCCGTCCCCTCGCCGGCGTCGGGCACCACGTCGCCCGGGTCGGTGGCCGACACGCTGAACGCCGTCCGGATGTCGGCCAGCGTCACGTCCCGGCCGCCGACCGTGAACCATGGCAGAACCACGAGCGCCACGAGGAACGCGGCCAAACCCGCCACGCCGACCAGCGCACCGACGCCCACCGGGAACCCCGAGCCGCTGTCCCCGGACCGACCAGGGTCGCGGTCGGCGGTGGGGCGGCCGCGATCGACCGGTCGCCCGTGCGGCCGGGCGTCGCCGGGTGGCGTCCGGCGGGGCGTCCGGGGCGGGCCGGCCGGAGGACGGTGCAGGTCGCCGGGCCCGCCCACGAGCGGAGCCGGCCACTCGGCGGTGCGCTCCGGTGGGCGCGTGACGGAGTGGCTCGACGGCGGCCACGAGTCCCGAGCCGGTGCCGGTGCCGGTCCGGGCGGCGGGCCCGTTGGGTCGGGGCGCGGCGCAGCGCGGCCCGGGCGAGACGGGCCAGTGTCGAACACACTGGAGCCCGAGTGCTCCAACCAGTCGTCTGGCTCGTGCCGGCCGCGCTGGTCACGCCCGGTACCCGGCGTTCGCTCGCTCATCGGTCTCCCCAACTCTGCCGGCAGGCCCGCCCGTCCCGGCGCGGCACTGTAGCCAGGCCCTGAGGTGGGCGTGCCACTGCCCTGCGCCGACCGGCGGGGCCGACCACGGCGCCTGCGCTCGTGGCGCCGTCGGGCTGCGCTCGGGTCGATCCGCCGGGCGCGAGCCGGGGGTGTGACGTCGGGCGACCGGAGGCCCGGGGCGCGGGTCGGCGGCGACCGGCCGCCGGAGGACGGCGGACGGCCGCCCGAGGACGGGAGACGGGCCGGGTAGCCTCCTGGCCGTGCCGGCACGCAAGGGTCCACGCCCGGGCACGCCGCCGTCGGACGATGCGGACGACCCCGTCGAGGCGGCGCTGCGCGAACGGCTGGCCGAGCAGGCCCCGCTCGCGGCGAGGATGCGGCCCCGCACTCTCGACGAGATGGTCGGCCAGGACCACCTCATCGGGCCGGGCGCACCGCTGCGCGCGCTCATCGAAGCCGACCGGCTGTCGTCGATCATCCTGTGGGGCCCGCCGGGCACGGGCAAGACCACGCTCGCCCGGGTCGTGGCGGCGCAGACCGACCGCGAGTTCGTCGCCCTGTCGGCCGTGTCCGCCGGGGTGCGCGACGTGCGCGAGGTCATCCAGGCGGCCCGCACCCGGCTGGCCGACGAGGGGCGGGGGACGATCCTGTTCCTCGACGAGGTCCACCGGTTCAACAAGGCCCAGCAGGACGCCCTGCTGCCCGCGGTCGAGGAGGGGGTGCTCACCCTCATCGGGGCGACCACCGAGAACCCGTTCTTCGAGGTCAACGCCCCGCTCATCAGCCGATCGATGGTGTTCCGGGTCGAGCCTCTCAGCGCCGACGACCTGACGACAGTCGTCGAGCGGGCGCTGACGGCCGAGGGCGGGTCGGCGGAGCCGGACGCGCTCGAGCACCTGGTCGACATGGCCGACGGCGATGCCCGCGCCGCGCTCACCACGCTCGAGGTCGCGCTGGCGCTGGCGGCCGCCGACGACCGCGACCGGGTGGTGCTCGCCGACGTCGAGCGCGCTCGCCAGATGCGGGTGCTGCGCTACGGCGACGACGACCACTACGACGTCATCTCCGCCTTCATCAAGTCGATCCGCGGCTCCGACCCGGACGCCGGCCTGTACTGGCTGGCCCGCATGCTCGAGGCCGGCGAGGACGCCCGCTACATCGCCCGGCGGCTCGTCATCCTGGCGTCCGAGGACGTGGGCATGGCCGACTCGATGGGGCTCGTGGTGGCCGACGCCGCCGCCCGGGCGGTCGAGTTCGTCGGGCTGCCGGAGGCCGGGCTCAACCTCGCCCACGCCGTCGTCTACCTGGCGACCGCCCCCAAGTCGAACACCGCCATGGCCGGGCTGTCCCGGGCGTTCGGCGACGTGCGCCGCCGCCAGGCGGGCGCGGTGCCGATGCCGCTGCGGAGCGTCCACCCGTATCAGCGCAACAAGCTGGGCGAGGGCGGCGGCTACCGCTATCCGCACAACGACCCGTCAGGCTTCGTCGCCCAGGAGTACCGGCCGCCCGAGATCGCCGGCGACATCGGGTCCGGGAAGCGCCGCGTCTACTACCGACCTTCGCCCCACGGCGACGAGGCCGAGGTCGGGAGGCGGCTGCGGGCCTGGTGGGGCGACGCTCCCTACGACGGCGAGGAGTGGTGGGAGTTCGAGAAGTTCCGAGACCCGGAGCGCTGACCGGCCCGACCCGCATCCGGTTCGTGGAGCCGCGGGGACCGCTGTGGCTGCTGGGCAACCGAATTGGTCCCCACCGGGTCGGGCAGATCCCGTTGCGGGCCTCAGGTCGGGGATCCGTTGTCGGCGTAGACGTCGCGCCGGTCGGGCGTGTGTTGGCCCGCCGCCAGCCACCACGTCCCGTCCCTGCGGACCAGGACGAACAGGGCGAGCTCGTCGAAGGCGTCGGCCCGCCCCGGCGCCTCGGGGCCGCCGGACGAATCGGAGGTTCGTCGTACGTAGGCGATCGCCACGTCCTCGGTCGGGAACCGCACGTGTTCGACCGTGTAGTGGGAGCCGGAGCCGGCTCCCTGCGGCACCGACTCGAACATCCTGCTGTGGATCGAGTGCAGCGTCTCGTAGCCCTCGACGACCGCACCGAAAGGGCTCCCCCAGAGGACGTCGTCTGCGAACCGCCGGTTGAAGCGAACGGCGTCTGCCCCGTCGATGCCCTCCTGCAGCTCGCGGACGAAGTCCGTGACAGGACTCGGGTCGTGATCACGGCCGAGTGTGGGACGCACTCGCTGGCTCATCGCCGCTCCTTGTTGCCGTCTCGTTCACACCGACCCGGCGCCGGTGTGGCTTCCAGGACGGTAAGCCTTCAACCGCACTCGAGGTCAAGGAGCGGGCGTGGACCCTCAGCTCGTCGCCAGCTCCATCACCTGCGTCAGGCGGATGTTGTTGCCGGACACGTCGCGGAAGCCTGCGTCGATGCCGTAGGGCCGCTTCTCGGGCGCCTCGGTGAACTCGACGCCCCGGGCGACCAGCTCGTCGTAGGTGGCCTGGCAGTCATCCGTCGTCAGGAACACCGTGCTGGTGCCGCCCTTGGCGGTCAGGTCGCGGATCTGGTCGGCGGTGTCCTTGTCGATCACCGGCGGGCCCGGGACGGCCATCAGCACGATGGCCACATCGGGCTGGCCCACCGGGCCCACGGTCAGCCACCGGAAGTCCATCTCGGGCAGGGTCACGTCGGACCGGACCTCCATGCCCACCTTGTCGGTGTAGAAGGCGAGGGCCTCGTCCTGGTCGTGGACCCACAGCTGTGCGTTGGCGATGCGGAGCATCGTGTCCTCCTGGTCGGGATCGACGTCGTCGATCGGGGGATGGTTCCTTTGACCAGATGGTTACGGATGGTCGGCCCGGCCGTCTTCTCGAAACGTGCGGTG
The DNA here is from genome assembly GCA_963735395.1 of uncultured Acidimicrobiales bacterium. Taxonomy (GTDB): domain Bacteria; phylum Actinomycetota; class Acidimicrobiia; order Acidimicrobiales; family VFJN01; genus ZC4RG19. Next base: position 10,405 of record CAVTKV010000015.1, read on the forward strand.
TCGGGGACGGCCGTACGCCCGCACCACGCAGCCCGGCACGATGGCCCACGCCGCCGCCGGCGGGAAGCCGGCCCGGTACGCGGTGGGCGTCTTGCCGAACATGTGTCCGAAGCTGGTGGTGAACGACCCCACGCTGGTCAGCCCGACAGCGACGCACACGTCGGCCACCGACCAGTCGGTGGTGCGCAGCAGCGCTGCCGCCCGCTCGAGACGGCGGGTCAGCAGGTACTGGTGCGGCGACTCGCCGAACGCCCGCCGGAACTCGCGGCTGAAATGCGCCGGCGACAGGTGCGCGGCCCGCGCCATGTCGGCCACGGTCAGAGGGTCGGCGAAGCGGGCATCCGCCAGGTCCTTGGCCCGCACCAGGTGCCGGGCCGGCGGCTGGTCGACCAGCACCGCGTTCCTCCTCCGCTCTCGGGACGTGCCTCGTCCGGTCCCATGATGGCGCCGGCTGTGGCCGTTCAGGTGACCCAGACCCGCATGGCCACGTCCACGATGCGGTGCAGCGACGGGCGCGGCGCCCCCTCCATGGCCCGCACGGCCATGCCCTGCACGACGCTGTCGATGTACTCGGCGAGGGAGCGGACCTCCGTGCAGGGCAGCGCCTCGCCCTCGGCGGCACCCCGTTCGAGGCGGATCTCGACGTCGCGGATGCGCTGCTCGACGCTGTCGTCCAGGCAGGCGCGCACGTCCTCGTCCTCGTCGGTGCACGTCGTGACCGCCCGGGTGAGCATGCAGCCGTTGGGTTCGCCGTCGCGGGTGAACAGGTCGGCCTCGGCGCGCATCATGGCCTCGACCGACGAGCGGGCCGTGTCGCCGGCCTCGAGCACGCGCGCGGGCTCGGCCCCGTCGTCGGTCAGGTACAGGGCGGTCGCCTCGCGGAACAGCTCGCCCTTCGAGCCGAACGCGGCATACAGGCTGGGCGGCCCGATGCCCATGGCGTCGGTCAGGGCGCTGATCGAGGCGCCCTGGTAGCCGCGCTCCCAGAACACGCCGAGCGCGGCCCGCAGCGCCTGGTCACGGTCGAACTCGCGCGGTCGGCCCCGGGGCATCGGCAGGGTCCTTTCTGTAGCGATCTGTAGTTTATTCGTTGACGAGCGCCCTCCGGTGCGCGAGCTTCTGTATTGACCACTACAGAATACCGACGAGAGGACGCGCCATGCCGGTTCCCGGAGTTCTGAAGGCGTCGAGCGACGACGACAGCCTGCGCTGGTGGCGGCGGGGCACCCAACAGCTGCGGCTGGCGGACGCGGTGGACGGCGAGAGCGGGGCGGCGATGACCGTCGGCTTCGCCCGCTACGCCGCCGGCGAGTCGAACGACTGGACGACGAGCTACGACGAGGCCCTGATCGTGACCAGGGGCCTGTTCGCCGTCGACAGCGGCGGCGCCTCGACCGTCGCCGGCCCCGGCGAGGTCCTCTACCTGTCGCCCGGCACCCCGCTGGTCTACCGGGCAATCGAGGACAGCGAGGTCGTGTACGTGTCGTACCCTCACTGGTACGACGCCACGGTCCGCTCGCGGCATGCGGCCCGCCTGCAGGAGTTCGTGGAGGTCGATGCATGACGATCGCCGACGATCCATCGGGCACGGACGCCGAGGCCGCCGCCACCGCCGGTCCCGCCGGGAAGGGGCCCGGCGGTCCCGGGCAAGGTCCCGCCGGTCCCGGGAACGGACCGATCGGGCGGATGACCGGGCACGCCTGGGCCGTGCTGCTGGTGCTGTGCGGCACGGTGTTCCTCGAGGGCCTCGACGTGTCGATGATGGGTGTCGCCCTCCCGTCGATGCGGGCCGACCTCGGATTGTCGACCTCGTCGCTGCAGTGGGTGGTGAGCGCCTACGTGCTCGGCTACGGCGGGTTCGTCCTGCTGGGCGGCCGGGCCGCCGACCTGTTCGGGCGGCGGCGCATGTTCCTGCTGTGGCTGGCGGTGTTCATCGCCTTCTCGGGCCTCGGCGGGCTGGCGACCGGCGGGTGGATGCTGATCGTCGCCCGCTTCGTCACCGGCGTCAGCGCGGGCTTCCTCACCCCGGCGAGCCTGTCGATCATCACCACGTCGTTCGCCCCCGGCGAGGTGCGCAACCGGGCGCTGCTCGTGTACGGCGGCGCCGGCGCCGGTGGCTTCTCGCTCGGCATGGTGGTCGGCGGGCTGCTCACGACGGCGGGGTGGCGGTGGGTGTTCTTCGCCCCCGTGATCGTCGCCACGCTGCTCCTCGTGGCGGCGCACCGGGTGCTCACCGGCGTCGGCGAGGCGGCACCGCCGGACGGCCGCCGCACGTTCGACATCGCCGGCGCCCTCAGCCTCACCGGCGGGATGCTGCTGCTGGTGCTCGGCGTGGTGCGGGCGGCCGACGTGCCCGGGCTGGCCACGACGGCCACGCTGGTGGCCAGCGCGGCGCTGCTCGCCGCCTTCGTGGTGGTCGAGCGGCGGTCGCCGGCGCCCCTGGTGCGCCTGGGCATCCTGCGGTCGGCGCCGCTGGTGCGGGCCAACGTGGGGGCGCTGCTGTTCGTCGGCTCGTTCATCGCCTTCCAGTTCATCGTCGTGCTGTACCTGCAGGAGCTGCGAGGCTGGTCGGCGCTCGAGACCGGGCTGGCCCTGCTGATCGCCGGCATCGACGCGATCCTCGCCCCGACGGTCACCCCGTGGTTCGTGCGGCGCTTCGGCAACGTGGCGGTGATCCTGGCCGGGATGCTGCTGGGAGCGGCGGCCTACGCCACGTTCCTGCGGGTCGGCGACGACTGGTCCTACGGGATGATGGTGCCGGGTCTGGTGCTCATCGGCCTGGCGTTCGCCCTCACGTACGGGCCGCTCACGATCGCCGCCACCGAGCACGTCGACGAGGCGGAGCAGGGCCTCGCCGGCGGGCTGTTGAACGCCTCGGTGCAGTTCGGCGGTGCGCTGATGCTGGCGGTCGTCACGGCCGTCAACGTGGCCGTCACAGGCGACGACCCGACCCGTGCGGCGCTGCTCGACGGCTACCGCGCTGCGCTGGTGGTGCCGCTGGTGGCGGTGGCGGTGGGAGCCGCCATCACGGCCTCTGGCCTGCGGCGGTCCGGGAGACCGGCCGTGGCCGTGCCCGACGCACCGGCGAGGGTGCCGGCCAAGGCCGAGGCCGCGTGACACGCAAGCACCAGGATCCCGGGAGCGACCGGGACGACCGGGCCGGCGGGGCCCGGCACCGACGAGCGTACGATGGCGCCTGCCCGCCTGCGCAGGAGGACCCATGCCCGACACCAGCACCCCCACGGCGACGGCCGAGCGGCCCCGGGCCGCGTTTCACGCCATGACCGAGGGGACCAAGGCCGACTGGGACATCATCGCCGGCGGCAGCATCGAGCTGGCCGTGGGCCTGCCCGATCGGGTGCTCACGCACCTGCGCCAGCTCGGGGGCGACTTCGGCGGGTTCGCCGTCGACCGGCTCGAGCACTCGCTCCAGACGGCGACCCGCGCCTACCGGGCCGACCGCGACGACGAGTACGTGTTCTCCGCGCTGCTGCACGACGTCGGCGACCTGCTCGGCTCGTTCAACCACGCCGACATCGGCGCGGCGATGGTCAAGCCGTTCGTCAGCGAGCAGAACCACTGGATGGTCGAGCAGCACGCGATCTTCCAGGGCTACTACTTCTTCCACCACCTGGACCTCGACCCCGACATGCGCGAGCAGTTCCGGGGCCACGAGTGGTTCGACCACACGGCCGAGTTCTGCGAGGACTTCGACCAGCCCGCCTTCGACCCGGCCTACGACACGCTGCCGCTCGAGCACTTCGAGCCGCTGCTGCGCCAGATCATGGCGACCCCCAAGCGCAGCATCTACATGAAGTAGCCCGCCCCGGGCACGACCCCTGGCGACCGGCGCGCTGATGGTGGTGCTCGCTCGCCTCGCCCCTTGGCACCTCCCCGCAGGGGGAGGATGATGGCGGTGTCGAGTCGACAGACCCGGCAAGGAGGTGGTGACCATGCCGACCGATCTCCGCGTCGAGGCTGACAACAGCCCGGGCCAGCTCGCTGCCATCAGCGAGGAGCTCGGCAAGGTCGGGGTGAACATCGACGGCTTCTGCGCCGTGGCCGACGACGGGCGGGGTGTCCTGCACCTGCTGGTCGACGACGCGGCCGCCGCCCGCGGGGCGCTCCAGGGCGCCGGGTACGCGGTGGCCGCTGAACGCGCGGCGCTGGTGCTCGGCGATGTCGAGGATCGCCCCGGCTACCTGGGCGAGATGGCCGGCCGGCTGGCGGCCGCCGACGTCAACATCGAGGTCGCCTACCTCGGGACCGGCACCCGCCTGATCTTCGCCGTCGACGACGTCGAGGCCGCTCGCAACGCCTTGTAGCGGCCGGCATCACGGGATGTCGGGAACCTCCCTCGCCTCGGCAGCCTCTGGTGGTCGTCGGTCCGCCGGCACGGCTTCGGCGCGGCCGCGCGCCCGGTATCCGGCCACGGCGATGGCGCCGAGCCCCACCACGACGGCCGCGAACCAGATCAGGCCGCCGAGGAACGGGACGAGGGCGACGACTCGCAGGATCCCCCAGCCGGCCAGGAAGGCGAGGATCGGCGCGGCGCGCGGGGCGACCGTGCGGCCGAGCACCCAGGCGCTGGCGGTGTAGCCGATCCAGTAGATCAACCCGAGGGCCAGCAGCAGGCCGAGCCCGAGGGGCAGGCCGACGATCGTGACCATGGCGACGACGGCCACGATCGGCAGGCCGATGGTGAGGAGGAGCCCCCAGCCGATGACCGGCCCGATAGCCCCGTGGGCGGCCTCGTTCACGGCCGCGGCGGCGCGGGGGGCGAGCAGGCCGAGCACCAGGCCCAGGATCAGGGTCGAGACGGTGAACGCGAGCCACACGGCGACCCGGGCGGCGATGGCTGTCGCCCGGCGCCAGGAGTTGGGGTTCCACCGTTCCCACGACCCGTCGAGGCGGCCGTCACCCTCGACGACGGGGCGGTGCCGGGACACGACGTCGCCCTCGACGTGGCCCGAGTCGGCGACGACGACCCGCCCGTCGAGCGCCACGACGTCCTCCTCGGCGGTCCCGCGCACGAGGACGTCGCCGTTGAGCGCGACCAGGCTGTCGCGGACGACGCCGTCGACCACGACCGGACCGTCGGCGATGAACACGTTGTCGACGGTCTCGTCCTCGCGGACCTCGGCCCGGCCGGTGATGACCACGATGTTGTCCGTGTCGTCGTCGGTCTGGGCACCGGCGGCCGGCGCGCCGGCCCCCACGACAACGCCCGCCACGAGTACCGCCAGGCAGCCACGGGTCACGGAGTGCATGGTGCGCCATCTCCTCGGGGCCATCATCCCCCACGTGGACGCGCTCGGGAAGGACCGGCGCGGCGCCCGGGTCCTCGACACTGGGCCTACCGGCAGGATCGCTGACGGTCACCGCGTCCGCGCCGAGAGTCATCCGCGCCCGAACGAGCCGGTTCGGGGAGAATCGTGACCGGTGAAGGTTGATCCGGCCGTGCGTGCGCATGCCGTCGACCGTCTCGAGACGCTCGGCGGCCTCTCGCCGGAGCAGGCGTCCGCCCTCGTCGACGCGGTGGTCGACGGTGCCGTCGACCATGCGTTCGAGCTGGTCAACGGCTCGGGGCCGGTCCCGACGAGCATGACCACGGCCAAGGCCGACGAGCTCCGCTGGATCTGTCAGCGGCTCGGCCGCCTGCTGTCGCAGCGCGAGGTCGAGATCGTGTTCCGGATCACCGCCACCTCGGCCCGAACGGTCCTCAACACGATGCTGGCCACCTACGAGGAGGGACTGCACGAGCAGTTCCTCGAGCGGATGCGGGACGACGCGACCGTGCTGCCCTCCGGCACCGACGAGGCCGGGCTCACGTGGACGCTCCGCTTCACCGAGGCGAGCACGTTCGACACCGCCAGGTCGGAGCTGTCCCGCCTCGGGTTGCTCGGCCAGTCCGACGCCCACCCGGCCCAGCGCAGGATCACCGTCCCCCGCCGGGCGACGACCGGCGGCACGGCAGGTGACGTGCTGCCCGCCCTGGGCTTGCGGGAGCCCGCGTAGTGCCGACGCTTGCCGACCAGGTCGCCCAGGCCAGCAACCTGCTCGGTCTGCTGCTGGCGCTCGACACCCTCTTCACCACCGAGCAGGCCCGTCGCCTCGCCGAGGAGAGGACCCGCATCGGCGGCGCGCGGCGGGCCACGCTCCGGACCGCCCTGGTCACCTGCATCGGACTCGCCGCCGTCACCGTCGCCGCGCTCGCCTCGCTGACACCGCTCGCTCTGGACGTCGTCGAGACGCTCGGCGAGTCGAGCTGGCAGCCGGTGTTCGGCGTCTTCCTGCTGACCTATGTCCTGCTCGTGGGGCTCGTCACCTGGCAGATCACGCTCACCCTGCGGGCCCGCCCCCGCTAGGCGCGGCACGGTGGCAGGATGCGGAGATGACGAGCGAACGGTTGGAGGTCCAGCGGACGATCGCGGCGGACCCGGCGACGATCTTCCGGGTGCTGTGCGACCCGCAGGGCCATGTGGCGATCGACAGCTCCGGCATGCTGATGGACGCCACGGGCAAGCCCGTTGCTGCCGTCGGCGACAGCTTCGTCGTGCACATGGACCGTGAGGCCCTGAACGACTACCCGATGGGCCTCTACGACGTGACCGTCACCATCACGACGGTTCGTTCCCGACCGCGAGATCGCATGGACGATCCTGGGCCAGATCCGCCCCCAGATCGGCCACGTCTACGGCTACACCCTCGCGCCCATCGACGACGGCACGCTCGTCACGTCGTACTACGACTGGTCGTCCATCGACCCGGTCTGGAAAGAGGCCGGGATCTTCCCGATCCTGTCGGAGGGGGCTCTGCGGGCCACGCTCGGGATCCTCGCCCGCACGGTGGCACGCGGCGCTCTCGACGCGTCGGGCTGAGTCACGGTCGGTCTCGCCCACCGGTCGACGCGGCGCGCCACTGGCGGCGAACGGCGCGGGTGCCGGGTTGACCGATGTCGAGCCACGTCGCCACATCGACCTGCTCGAGATCGAGCTCGAACAGCGGGTCGTTGGACACCGTCTCGATCATCCCGCCCACCTGGCTCGCGGCGACGGCGGAACGGACCAGCGCCCTGGTCGCCGCGTCGCTGGTGACCTCGACGGCCCGCGCCCGGATGCAGAGCTCATCGTCCTCCGGGCCGGGGAGCGCATGGATCACACAACGGGGGTCACGTCGGAGGTCCCATCCTTTGGGCGACGACGGAGGGATCGCCGCGAACAAGCGCCCAGCCGCCAGGATCGGGCAGAAGGGATGGAGCCGCGGGCCGCCGTCGCGGCGAACGGAGGCCAGGTAGCTGATGGCGAAGCACGGCGCACCCGTGGGTGGCGCCTCGCCATGGTTCAGCGCAGTGATGCCCGGCCACAGCCGCCCCGCGACCGCAGCGAGCTCTGGCGCCTCTGCCTCGAACGTCGCCCAGCCGGCCACCCGCCGAGTCTGCCCTGATCTCGATCCACGAGTGTGACAGCGCGATAACGAGCTCAGCGCGACGACTCGCTGCCCAGCTCCTCGTAGAGCGCCTCGCCGCGGCCGAGCCGGGTAGCGATCTGCACGACCTGTGGCAGCTCGCGCCGGGTCGGGGTGTGCGCCGCGAGGAAGCGGGCGATGCCGACGAGGACCAGAGCGCCCTCCTCGGAGCCGCGCGGCCAGGCGTGGAACTGGCGGACACCGGCCTCCACGACCTGGAACCAGTGGAACTCGGCGTCCTCGGCGAGCAACGCGGCGCCCAGGCGGGCCACGAGCAGACGGGGATCACCGCCGGCCCGCACGAACCCGTAGGCGATCGCACCGGCCCGGTCGACCTGGCCCTGCACGTCCCAGCACTGCTGGAGATCGGCGAGGTCGCCCGCGTCGGCCCGGGGGAGCGGTGAGGCGGGCACGTTGAGGAACCGGTCGAGATGGACCCGGAGCGCGCCATGGACCACACCCCGCAGCAGCTCGACGCTCGGGTTGCGGATCAGGGCCTGGTGCAGAGCGCTCGCCGCGGTGAAGGCGTGATGGACGGTGTCCCAGTCGCCGAAGTCGTTCTGCGGGTGGAACCGGACGATGCGCAGCGCGGCGGCGAACGCCAGGGCCCGGCCGAGCTGTTCGGGCGTGGCGCCGTCGGCGATGGCGCCGCACACGGATCCGACGACCTCGTCGGGGTCGTCGGCCAGGATCTGCCAGCCCAGGCCGGCCACGTCGTCGAACCGCCCCGCCCGTGTCCCACCCTCGTCGACCAGGGCGGGCAGCCGCTCCACGGCCTGCGTGACCAGCCCCGCCAGGTCGTGGGGGTGCCGCCACGACGCGGTCTCCTCGAGCCGCCGGGCGGCTGCCGTCTGCCGGACGAGCGTCGGCAACACCTGGGGCGCCGCCGCGGACCCGACGTGGGCGAGCGCCTCGAAAGCCTTGTTGGTGAAGTCGAGGGTGTGGCCTCCGTCGATGAACACGTGGTCGGTGACCGCTGCGAACATCATCCGCTCGGCCGTACCGACATCACCGCCGACATCACCGCCGGCGTCGCCGGCAGCGTGGCCGGCAGCGTCGTCGGCACCGTCGTCGGACGGCGCCGACAGCGCGGTGGCCAGCACCCGCTCGGCGGCGTCGCTCGAGCGGGTCTCGATGAACCTCCGGTACCAACCGGCCAGGCGCTCGGCGGGGATGTCGGCGCCCCGGAGCTGGTCGATCGGGAACCGCGGCGGCCGGTTGCGGGTGTCGCGGGACACGAACGCCAGCCCGTGCACCAGGGCGAGCGGCCGGTCGCCCTCGTCGAGGTCGGCCAGCAGGTTGGCCATCGCCACCAGCACGGTGAGGCCGGCACCCCAGCCCGCATCGCGGTAGGTCGTGCCGAAGTCGATCCCGGCCCGCACGATCTCGGCCGGATCCACCCCGAGGCCGAGCAGCCCGAGCACCGACTTGGCCGTGACGAGCGTGAGCCCGTCCTCGAGCCCGTCCTGCAGGCGGGCCCGCAGATGGCCCTCTCGGTCGCCGTCCGCCCGGGCGGCCACGAGGACGTCGTCGCCGTCGATGGTCACGTCGAAGGCGCGGGCGTCGTCGGCGAAGAGGTCGAGGGTGCACCCAGATGCCAGGTCGAACCGGGCATGGTGCCAGTGGCACGTCACGAGCCCGTCCCCGACGGTGCCCCGGTGCAGCGGGAACCCCATGTGCGGGCACCGGTCGTCGATCGCCCACGCCCGGCCGTCGTGCCAGAAGACGACCACCGGCACAGTGCCCACCTTGGTGAGCAGCTGGCCAGCCCCGGTCAGCTCGGACACCGATCCGGCCCGGACCTGCATGTCACGCACGCTATCGACGTCGGGCGCCGGGTTTCGGCCGCGGACCCTCGCACTGGTGGTGAGTAACCGTTATTCTGACCCCTGTGACGCCTGGCACCGTTGTCGACACCTCGGTTCGCGATCGCCTCGTCGCGGCCGCCGCCGAGGTCTTCGCCGAGCGCGGCTACGAGGGCACCCGGGTGCAGGAGGTCGTGCGCCGGGCCGGGCTCAGCACCGGCGCGATCTACACCAACTTCCGCGACAAGGCCGACCTCCTGCTCGCTGCCGTGGGCACCGCACCGGTCGACTCGCTCTTCGCCACGATGGGGCGGGCCGGCACCACGGCCGAGGGCCTGCGCCGCGCCGGCCGTCTGTTGCCGGTCGCCAAGCGCCGCCACCGACCGCTGCTGTTCGAGGCGCTCGTGGCCGCCCGCCGCGACCCCGAGGTCGCGGCTCTCCTGCGCGACCGCCTCATGTCGTTCCGGGGGCTCGTGGGCGACGTGGTGGCCAAGGGTCAGGCCGAGGGCAGCCTGGCCGATGACGTCGACGTCGAGGCCGTCGCCGAGCTCTGCCAGGCATTGGGCATGGGGTTCCTCCTGATGGAGGCCGTCGGGTTGCCGCACGCCGGCGAAGAGGCGTGGCACGACCTCATCGACCGGCTCGTCGGGGCCGTCGAGCCCCCCGACCGCGCTGGCACGACCGACCCCACCGATGTCGCCCACGTCACCGACACTCACCGACCTCGCCGACCTCGCCGACCTCGCCGGCATCGCCGATGAGACCGATCCGATCGACCCGTCCGCGGCGTACCTCAGCGAGATGACAGCCGCATCCCACCCATCAGGAGGTTCCGATGGCGACCAATGAGGACATGATCGGCCGCCAGGACGTCGACGACCTCGAGGCGATCCTGACCATCGCCAACACCGATGTCGACGAGGCGATCCACGCCGTCACCGACAACGCCGACGCCATCTTCACCTGGGACTACGAGAAGGGCGCCCGGCCCGCGCTCAACAAGCTCTACGAAAAGGCCAAGCACTCGCAGTGGAACGGTGAGACCGACCTGCCGTGGGACACCGAGGTCGACGTCGAGAAGCTGGCCACCGAGATGGGCGGCAACCCGCAGATCCAGCGCTTCCGCGAGGCCGCCAACACGCCCGGCTCGCCGTTCGAGAAGTTCAGCGAGCGCGAGTGGACCGATCTCATCATCGAGGGCCAGAACTGGCGGCTCAGCCAGTTCATGCACGGCGAGCAGGGTGCGCTGTTGTGCACGGCCAAGATCGTCGAGACGGTGCCGTGGATCGACGCCAAGTACTACGCGTCGACCCAGGTCATGGACGAGGCCCGCCATGTGGAGGTGTTCGCCAAGTACCTCGACACCAAGCTGACCGGGCACTACCCGATCAACGCCCACCTGAAGATGCTGCTCGACGACATCATCGCCGACAGCCGCTGGGACATGACCTACCTGGGCATGCAGATCATGGTCGAGGGCCTGGCGCTCGCCGCCTTCGGTTTCATGCACATGCTCACCCAGGATCCGCTGCTCAAGCAGCTCCTGCGCTACGTCATGAGCGACGAGGCCCGCCACGTGGCCTTCGGCGTGCTGTCGCTGAAGGAGTACTACGGCGACCTGTCCGACGCCGAGATGCGCGAGCGCCAGGAGTTCGCCTTCGAGGCGGCGGTGCGCATGCGCGACCGCTTCCTGCAGCAAGAGGTGTGGGACCGCATGGGCATCGACTCGCGCCCCGTCATCCGGTCCCTGCTCGACATCCCGCCCGAAGAGAACGTCTTCCAGCAGATGCTGTTCAGCAAGATCGTGCCGAACTGCAAGAAGCTCGGCCTGCTCGACGCCTCGGACGGCTGGCTCCGCCGACGGTTCGAGGAGCTCGGCGTGATCCAGTTCGAGGACTGGGCCGACACCGGCGAGGAGTACGCCGAGCTGGACGAGGTCGCCAAGGACCGCGCCGCCGCGGCGGCCGCCCGGTAGTCCCTCCACCGCGGCCGGATGCCGGCGCGGGAACCGGCCTGCAACGTCAGCCCGCTGTCGTCACGTGCGCCGGCGGCTGGTGCGAGGCGACGGTTGCCCTGAGGGCCTCGTCGAGGGGCGTGGCGTGGTCGCCCAGGACGGCGGCATAGGCCGAGTGGTCGACCACCCAGTCGTCGGTGAACTCGTAGAGCATCTCCACCACCTCCCTCACCGGGGGCACGACGGTGCCGACGAGCCGGAGCTGCCAGCGGGCGGACGGGCGCAGCCGGAGCGGGCGGCCGGCGAGGGCGGCGGCGCGCTCGGCGAAGGCCCGGGAGGTGACGGTGGGTGCATTGGGCACGTGCCAGGCGCGACCCCAGGTGTCGGGGGTCTCGGACAGGCGCACCATGGCCTCGCCGAAGTCGGAGACGTAGGTGTACGTGTGGAGCCGGTCGGGGTCGCCGAGGACCCGGACGGTCTTGCCGTTGGCGAGCGGTCCGAAGAAGCGATCGCCGACGGCGGACGCGTCGACGCCGGGCCCGAAGAAGTCCGACGCCCGTGCGGCGACGACCCGCAGCCGGCCGTCGATGTGTGCGGCCTTGAGGTCGTTCCAGAGCCGGGCGCGCACGGCCCCCTTGCGGGTGGTGGCGGTCAGCGGCAGGTCCTCGGTGATGGGACCAGCGACGGGGCCGTAGCCGTAGAGGTTCTCGGCCACGACGAGGAGTGCGCCGGCCGACTCGGCGGCGTCCATCGCCCGAGCCTGCAGCGCCGGGAACTCCTCGGGCCAGCGGTGGTACGGGGGCTGGGCGCACTGGAACACGATCTCGGCACCGGCGACTGCGGTGGCGGCCTGGTCGGTGTCAGCGAGGTCGGCCGGCCGGGTGATCGCACCGGGAACGGTGGCCCCCGAGCGGGTGACGACGGCGGGCTCGATGCCCCTGGCGACGAGGGCGGCGACGACGGCGCGACCGACGGGGCCGGCTCCGAGGACGACGTGGGTGGTGGACATGGTCATTGCTCCGTGCGTTGCGGTGGTGGGTCTGGGAACAACGATCCGAACAGTGTCGGCGTTGCGTCCATCTTCAGCGAACAGCGTTCGGAAAGCAAGCATCGTTCGAGTAGTGTTCGTCACATGCACTCCAACGCGAGTCCCGATGCGTCCGAGGGACGGCGTGCCCGCCAGCGCCGCCAACTCCTGGCCGATATCGAGACCGAGGCCCGCCGGCTGCTGGAGGAGGGCGGGGCCGGCAACGTGTCGATGCGGGCCATCGCTCGGGCCGTGGGCATGGGCCCCGCGTCGCTCTACACCTACTTCGGCAGCCTCGACGACGTCTTCACGACGCTGCTGCTGTCGAGCTACAAGAGCCTGGCAACCGCCACCGCCGCCGCGGCTGCCGCCTTCGCGGCTGACCCGCCGGCCGACCGGGCCTTCGCCGGCATCCTTGCCCATCGCCACTGGGCGCTGGCCCACCGCAACGAGTTCAACCTTCTCTTCACCGATCAACTCCCCGGCTACGCGGCCCCGCCCGGCGGACCGACCGTTGCCGCCCAGGTCGAGGTCTTCCAGCCGCTCGTCGACGCTCTCCGCGAGCTCGCCCCGGGCGATCCCGACCTGACCCTGGACGAGACGGCCGCCATCGTCTGGACTTCGTTCCACGGCGCCGTCACCCTCGAGATCAACCACCACCTCGACTGGCTCGGAGACACGGCGGCCCTCCACGAGAAGACCGTGAGGCGAGCCTTGGCGAGCGTCGGCATCCCCGAGCCGAGCACCACCTTCCGCAGCCGCTTCGAGAGCTGGGTGGCGTCGCCCGGGTCTACCGTGATGCCGTGAAGATCCTGCAGATCGCACCCGCCCTGCACGGCGCCAAGATGCAGACGTCGCAGGGAACGTTCCCCGTCGTGGTCTGGGCCCTCGTCGAGAACGACGACGGCAGCGACGTCGTGGTCGGCCTCGCGGTCGGCGGTCAGGGCGACCGTACGCTCCTCGGCCCCGATCCCGACACCTTCGAGTCCTACAGCCAGACCGGCTGAGCGATGTCGTCGGCGGTCGGGTGCCGCCGACGAGCCGCGGGCAGCTCCGCCGTGACGACAGGTCAGCCTCCGCTGGTGCTCCCAGCGCGGCCGGCCCTCGTGCGGTGTTCGTCGGTGCCGACGAGCAGATCCAGCATCTCGCCGATGGTTCGCTCCGCGCCGATCGGGTCGCGGATCGGCAGGTCCTCCTGGATCCGGTACCGGTTGCGGCGGCCATCTCGCTCTTTGACCACGTACCCGGCGTCCACCAGGTCGGTGACGATCGTGTGGGCGCTGCGTTCGGTGACACCCACCATCGCGGCGATGTCACGAAGGCGCGCGCCGGGGTCGTCGGCGATGCAGAGCAGCGTCAAGGCGTGATTGGTGAGGAAGCTCCAACTGCCCATGAACACACCGTAACATCAATTCTAGAAATACATTGCCTGTTTACTGGTTCAGGTGTACCGTGCCGCAAGCGCTGGACCTGGTTGTCCGCAGCCAGCTCCCAGCCGCACCGAAGGGAACTCACCATGGAAATTCTCCTGGCGATCATCGCCGTCGTCATAGCCGGGCTCGTCTATCGCAACTGGCGGGCACGAAGCGCTCACTGACCCCAGCTCCCAAGGCTCGCTACCGACTTGGTGGGAGTGCTCGCATGCTTGGCTGGACGTGACCGTCCTCCACCGAGCACGGCGCCTCCACTGAGCTCAAAACCAGCGGAGGTGTCATGCTCGAAGACCCACTCCTTCGCCCGTTGGTCGATGCCGTCGGACGAACTCCTGTCGAGTCAGACCTTCCGTCCCGTCCTGTCGACGCGGAGGTCTTACTCCGGCAGTGCGGCCGGTGCCGAGCCATGTTCGAGGGTGACCCCACCCTGTACCCGCTGGCCAGGCCGGACTGGTGGGTATGCCCTCCGTGTCGGGTCGCACTGTTCGGGCGCCACGCCGGCTCGAACGGTGGCGCCCGGCCGCGCCACACCGGCGACGGGCCGTGAGGACCCAGGGGCCGGAGCTGGTCGGCGAAGCCCCGCGCGCCCGTGCCGGAACGACGCGGACGACGACGCCCAGCCCCGCGCCGGTGGACCTCGTCCGACGCGTATGGTTGCGAAGCCGCGAGTTGGCGACCACGGGTGAGCAGTTCGACGTGTCCGACCAGGCCCTGCTGGTGGTGCGCACGGCTCGCCACGATCCCGACGCCCTGACCCGTGCGCTGGGCCTCGGACGCTCGCAAGCGCGTCATCCCTCCAGCGACGAGGCGACCTGTCGCGGCATCCGGATCCTGGAGAGAGCCCTCGCCGAGATGGGCCACCAGGCCGTGCACCATCCCCCAGGGTGCGACCCGTAGGCTCCGCCGATGATCGAGCTGCCGGTCGCCGATCCCTGGTTCGTCCGTGATCGGGTCGACGATTCGATCACACTCGTCACCGAGCCGCACGTCCACCCGCTGCTGCGCTGCAACGTGTGGCACGTGCGCGGGCGAGACCGCGACGTCGTGATCGACACCGCGCTCGGGTTGGCGCCGCTCCGCCACCTGGTCGAACGCGAGCTCGACGGCCCGCTGCTCGCCGTGGCGACCCATGCCCACGGCGACCACGTCGGCGGCCTCCACGAGTTCGACCAGCGGGCGATCCACCGGGCCGAGGCCGAGCAGGTCGACGGAGCGGTGAGCACCACACTGGACGCCACGCGGTTCTCGGGGTCGGTCACCGGTCCGTACCTGGCTGCCGGATACGACATCCCCGACCTGCTGGTCGACGCAGTGCCACCGGGAGCGGCCATCTCGGCGACGGTGGACGTGGCCCCGGCGCCGGCGACGCTGGTGCTCGACGAGGGTGACGTGGTCGACCTCGGTGATCGTGCGTTCGAGGTGCTCCACCTGCCCGGCCATTCGCCGGGGAGCATCGGGCTGTGGGACGCCGCCTCTGGCGCCCTGTTCTCGGGCGACGCCGTGTACGACGGCCCCCTGCTCGACGAGCTCGACGGCTCGGACATCGATGCGTACGTGGCCACCATGCGCCGCCTGCGCGACCTGCCGGTGACCGTGGTGCACGGCGGACACGAGCCCAGCTTCGGCCGCGATCGCCTGGTCGAGATCTGCGACACGTACCTCGCGCGCCACACCTGACCTGTGGCTATGGCAGCTGCCGGCGGATGTCGAGCAGGTGGTGCCGCATCTCGTGCACCGTGTGGACGGCCACCCAACGCAGCGACCGCTCGGATCGTTCCGGGTAGTTGTACATGACCGTGCGGTCCCAATCGTCGGGACCGAGGCGGGTGAGCACGTTGGCGAAGAGCTGCGCAGCGTCACCGAGCTGGCGGCCGACATCGTCGGGGTGCTGTTCGGCATAGCCGTCGTGTTCGACCCGCTCGTCCCGGCCCATCGGGTCGAACGACGGCCGGTCGCGGCGCCGAGCGGCGAGCACGCGCTCGCGTTGCACGAGCAGGACATCGCGCAGGTGACACGCGTACTCGAGCGGGGACCATGTCTGCGGCTGCCGCCGGGTGCTCAGATGAGCGCCGGCCCCGTTCATCAGGTCCGCCGCCTGAGCGGCTTCCCCGAGGATCGTCGCCCCGGCCTGGTGTGCCTGGGACAGGTCGTACTCGAAGCCGCACTCGTCGCAGCGATGCACGCCCGCACGTTAGGGCGACGGCCCTGCGGTGCCGCGACCGAACGGGGATCAGGTTGCGGCGTGGGCGCGGGCCAGCGCGTGCTCGACGAGCGCGACCAGCACCTGGATCACGGTGTCGCCCCGGCGGGCGTCGCAGACCACGAGCGGCACGTCGAAGGCCAGCGCCAGCGCCTCGCGCAGCACCGGTACGGGGTGCCGTGCGGCGCCGTCGAACTCGTTGACGGCCACCACGAACGGGATGCCCCGATCCTCGAAGAAGTCGATGGCGGGAAAGGCGTCGGCCGGCCGGCGCGTGTCGATGAGGACCACGGCGCCCACGGCGCCGCGGGCCAGGTCGTCCCACATGAACCAGAAGCGGTCCTGGCCCGGCGTGCCGAACAGGTAGAGGATCAGCTCGTCGTCGATGGTGCGGCGGGCGAAGTCCATGGCGACGGTGGTGGTCGACTTGCCAGACACGATCGAGGTGTCGTCGAGGCCCACCGAGAGCTGTGTCATCGGCGCCTCGGTGGTGAGCGGGGTGATCTCCGACACCGCGCCCACGAAGGTCGTCTTGCCCACCCCGAAGCCGCCGGCGATCACGATCTTGACCGAGATCGGGTCGTTCACGTCAGCGACTCCTCAGGCCGCTCAGCAGGCGTTCGAGGACGTCGGTCCTCGGGCGCCCGTCGGTGGTCGAGGACCCCCGGTGGACCGTCAGCATGTGGTCGGCGTGCAGGTCGGACACGAGCACGCGGGCGACGCCCAGGGGGATGCGCAGGTTGGCCGCCACTTCGGCGACCGAGACCGGGCGCCGGCAGAGCTCGATGATGCGAGCGTGCTCGAACCGCAGGCGCGGGAACGACTCCATCCCCAGACGGGTGGTCGTGACCAGGGTCTCGAGGTGCAGGTCGCTGCCGCGTGACCGGGTGCGACCGCCGGTGAGGGCGTAGACGGGGACGACCCGTGGATCTGCGTCATCATCGGGTGTCATAGCACCGGTCGGGCTGACAGCTCCGCACGCAGCGCCGGCGTGAGGACCTGCCCGATGCGCGAGACGAGCATGCTCATCTCGTAGCCGATCAGGCCGATGTCGGCGTCTTGGCCGGACATGACGGCGAGGGCCGACCCCTCGCTGATGGTGGTCACGAACAGGAAGCCGCCGTCCATCTCGACGATCACCTGGTTGACGTTGCCGGCGCCCATGTGGCGGGCGGCCCCGGCGGTCAGGCTGGCGAGCCCCGACGTGACGGCAGCCAGCGTGTCGGCGGTGTCGCGGGGGAGGTGCTCCGACAACGCCAGCACCAGCCCGTCGGTCGACAGCACGACGACGCTCGTGACGCCGTGTATGCGGCGGGCGAAGCTGGTGACGAGCCAGTCGAGGTCACGTTCGTCGGGAGGGACATTGGTCACCGCTGCTCCTGGGGAGAGTCTGCAGGGGGAGGGTCGGCCGCCGCGCGAGCGGCGCGCTGGCTGTGCTGGAAGCGCGAGAGCATCGAGCGCACCTGCTCGCGGTCGGGCCGGGACGCCAGCCCGTGCGCGGGCGCGGCCGGCGGCGTGGCCACCGGCTGGGCCGCCGCCTCGCGCCGGAGGGACGGAGCGAGGTGCGATCCGGGAACCCGGCGCACGAGCCCGTCGCCGACGGGAGGAAGGGTCGCGGCGGACATGCCGCCGTCGTGGCCGTCGGGCCCCGGCGGCGTCGTGGGCGGCTGGTCGGCGGTCGGGCCGGGGTCGACGCCTCGCAGGAGGGCCTCGGACTCCCACCACCAGGCGGCCGGCTCGGGCCGGGCCGGCGCCGCGGGCACGGGCACGGGCATGGGCATGGGCATGGGCACGGGCACCGGCGCGGCCTCGGCCCATGGGGTGGCCGGCTGGGGCCGGGGTGGTCGGACCGACGCGACGGGCAGCTCGCGCCAGGCGGGCGGGCCTTCGGACGAGCGCGGCGGGCTCGACGTCGGGCAGGTGGGTGACCGCGCCGTCGGCGAGGGCGGTCAAGGTGCGCGACCCCCGGCTTCCGGCTGCGGCACCGCGCCTGGCCGCCGCCGCCGCCGCCCGCTGGTAGCGGTCGCTGCCGGCGACGACGCCGACAGGGACCGGCGCGCCTGCGGGGCGCTCGCGCACCAGGTCGTTGGGCAGGGTCACCATCGCGGTGACGCCCCCGCCCGGCGTCGGTGCCAGCCGCACGACCAGGCCGTAGCGCTGGGACAGGCGCGCGACCACGTGGAACCCCAGCATGGTCGACCGCCCGATGTCGACCTCGGGCGCCTCGGCCAGCAGGGCGTTGGCCGTGCGCAGGTCGTCCTCGGACATGCCGATGCCGGCGTCCTCGATCGACACGACCGAGGCGATCGTCTCGCCGGCCGACAGGTGGCTCCGCACCCGTACCTCCGACGACGGGGGCGAGAACGTCGTGGCGTTCTCGATGAGCTCGGCCAGCAGGTGGGCGAGGTCCGCGACCGCCCGGCCCTCGACCTCGATGTGATCGTTGACCAGCACCTCGACCCGCCGGTAGTCCTCGACCTCGGCTGCCGCGGCGCGCACGACATCGCCGAGCGGCACCGGGTTGCCCCACCGCCGGGCCGGGTCGTCGCCTGACAGCACGAGGAGCGACTCGGCGTTGCGGCGGATGCGGGTGGCGAGGTGGTCGAGGCGGAACAGCTCCTCGAGCACGTGGGGCTGCCGCTCGCGCAGCTCGAGGTCGGTGATGACCTCGAGCTGGCGGTTCAGCAGCGACTGGTTGCGCCGGGCCAGGTTGACCAGCAGCTCGGACATCGCCTCGCGGCGGGCCGCGTCGGCGGACGCCAGGTCGGCGACGAGCTCGACGTTGCGCTGCTGCTCCTGCTCGGTGTGCTTCCAGAAGATGATCTCGCCGACGCAGGCCGCCAGGACGGCGGCGCCGTGCAGCCCGGCCCAGATCCACGGCCTGGTCTGGGCGGCGTCGTGGTTGTACATCAGCGAGGCGCCGATGACGCTGCCCAGGCCGTGCGACAGGACGGTGAAGACCACGTTCCAGAGGAACGGCACCCAGTCCTGGTAGAGGGCGATGAGCCCGATGAGGATGAAGAAGTGGAAGTGCGCCTCGATCGTGCCGCCCGACAGGTGGACGAGCACGCTCGAGCAGAAGACCAGGCCGGCGGTGACGAAGAAGGCGGCCAGCCGCCGGTTGATCGACAGGCGGGCGCCCACGACGCACGCGACCGGGAAGACGAGCTCGAGCGCGACGTGGGCGGCCCCGTAGCCCCGCCACACGCCGAGCGCGTACAGCGCGGGCACGTGCAGGGCCAGCACCCAGCACAGGAAGAGGTGGCGCCGCTCGAAGGTCTCCTTGTCGAGGTTGTTGCCGCGCGGCAGGTAGGTGCGCACCGTCCTCGCCGCGGCGGCGAACACGCCCTTGCCTTCGGTCCTGCCATCGGGCGCGGTGGCGCGGGGTTCGCTCGCCGCCGCGTGCCGGGGCACGTGCGACCGCCGGCGTCCCTCGCTGCGCTTCCCTCCGAGCGCGGCCTCGTCCGTCGAGTTCGACACCAGAGTCCCCATTGGACTCAGAGTGATAGCCGTTGTGAGGCGGCCGCGCCACTGTTCGCGGGGTGTATTCGGCCCGGGAACAGCGCTTCGTGGTGGTAGCACTACCGTTCGGGAGATTGATGCGACCGTGCGTGGTCATCGGCGGCTCGCCGGGTCGTGTCAGGGCTTGCGGCCGACCGCGCAGAAGAGGGGGGTGACGCGGCCGCTCGGCGCGGCGGCGGAGGCGTCGTCGGGGCGCCACGCGGCGGGGGCGACGACGCCGGGCTCGACGAACTCGAGGCCGTCGAAGAACCGGGTGACCTCGGCCCGGGTGCGCAGGGCGGGCGGGTTGGTCGTGTGCATGCTCTCGTCGAGGCGCGAGGTGACGACGGCCATGTCGGCGCCGTCGGCTTCGATGTCCCTGGTCATGTGCGACAGCGCCAGGTAGCTGCCGGACGGCACGGCGTCGATGAGCGCCGCGACGCTCTCGTAGGGGCGGTCCGTGTCGGGGATCACGTGCAGGACGCCCACGACCACGACGGCGACCGGCCGGCTGAGGTCGAGCGTGGTCGCCGCCTGCTCCAGGATGGCACCGGGCTCGCGCAGGTCGCCGTTGACGTAGGCGGTGGCACCGGCGGACGTGCTCTGCAGCAGGGCGTGGGCGTGGGCCAGCACGATCGGGTCGTTGTCGACGTAGACGATGCGCGTCTCGGGGGCGACCTGCTGGGCGATGGCGTGCGTGTTGTCGGCGTTGGGGATGCCGGTGCCGATGTCGAGGAACTGGTGGATGCCGGCCTCGCCCGCCAGGAAGCGCACGGCCCGGCCCAGGAACGCCCGGTTGGCGCGGGCGTCGGTGCGGGCGCCGTCGATGCCGCCCGGATAGGCGGCGAACGCGTGGTCGGCCACCTCGCGGTCGACGGTGAAGTAGTGGGTGCCGCCCAGCAGGTAGTCGTAGATGCGGGAGGTGTGCGCGACGGAGCTGTTGATCGTCACCAGGTCGCGGTCCGAACCGGCGGGCGAGATCGTGCGGTCTGTCACGGTGTGCCTTTCCCTAGGACGCCAGCGCCGGCCCCAGGTGCCGGTGGCGGAGTAGTCGCAGGCTGCCGGCCGATCGTCGTCGACCCGCCCCAATCATCATCCGCACGCATCGTGTCGGCAAGGCGACATCAGCGTCGGCCGCGCTGCGCTGTGGCGCCACAGCAGAGGCTGCCGGGTCTGTCATGCTTTCCCGCGGTTGTAAGCCCAACCGTGCGGAACGTGCCGGTCGGATCCGCCATCATGGACGGTGCCGACGAGGGAGGAACGACATGGGGACCTGTGAGCGAATGATGCGGGTCGACGCACCCGGCGATGTCGTGTGGGACTGGATGTCCGAGCCCCGCAACCTCTTCAGCGTCAACATGCTCCACGCCGAGGTCGACACCGACGAGACCGAGCTGCGCGCCGGGGCCGTCATCACGATCGACCACGACTTCTTCGGCTTCTACCAGCAGCGGCGCCAGGCCAAGATCCGCGAGGTCCGCCCGCACTTCGTGGCGTTCGGGGAGTACAAGGCGCCCGAGGTCCCTGGGCGCGACCCCTTCCCGCACAACCAGTCGTTCCAGGTCGTGCCGGTGGACGAGGCGTCGTGCATCGTGGTCAACCGCATCTCGGGCCGCTACGTGTTCCCCGGGTCGGGCCTGCTGGGCGAGCGCCTGTTCCGCCGCTACATGCCTGCGCTCCTCGACGACGACAACCAGGTCGTCGCCGTGGGCTGCGGAGCGATGGAGCCCACCAAGGTGCGGCGGCCCCCCGGACTACTGCTCTGGCCGCTGATGGCGTTCGGCGCCCGCTTCGTGAAGAAGTCGACCCGCCGGCAGCTGCTCGAGCAGATGACGTCCGACCGCGCCATGGCCCGTCCCTCGTCCCCGGCGACGCAGGGTGCGGCCGACGACGCCGAGGGCGCCGTCACCGGGGCCTGACCTCGGGCAGTGACAGGCCGCTGACACCGCGGTCAGCGAGCCGCAGCCCGCGACGTCAGCACACATCGCCACCGTCCGTTCACCGAGCGCACCTCCTCGAGGCCCACGGCGAACACACGATCGGCACATGTCCTGACCTGGGGTGTTTCCCGCGACACGTTGTGCGCGGCGTGTAACTCGATCATCGACGTACGAGATGATCTAATGTTCGGGAAGGGCAGGGGTCCGAAAGGGCGCAGATGATCAGTCCATACGTACGTCGCTTGCGATTGGCCGCCGAGCTGCGAGCACTGCGGACGCACGCCGGGGTCACCCACGTGCAGTTGGCCAAGCAGATCGGTCAGAGCCGCGCGCAGATCTCACGGCTCGAGAACGGCCACGTCGTCGACCAGGACGACGTGATGAAGATCCTGGACGCGCTCGGGGTCGACGACGAGCGCTGGACGCAGATCATGACCATCGCCCGCGAGGCGGGCGAGCGCGGCTGGTGGGAGTCGAACCGGTTCATGGGCGAGCGCCAGGCGCTCTACGCCAACCTCGAGGCCGGTGCCCAGACCATCCGCGAGTTCCAGATGACGTTCATCCCGGGGTTGCTGCAGACGGCGGACTTCACGCGTGCGCGGGGCGAGGCCGACCGCGTGGCCGGGGCGCCAACGTTCAACGCGGACAAGGCGGCCGACGGCCGGATCGGCCGCCAGCGCATGCTGCGCCGCCCGGGCGGCCCCGCGTACGAGGTCATCATCGACGAGCTCGCCATCCGCCGGTCGTCCGCACCGCCCGAGGTGATCAAGGCGCAGCTCTACCACATCACGGCCACGGTCAACGGCAACCCGAAGATCACCGCCCGGGTGCTGCCGGTCCGCGTGACGATCGACGGGTACAGCGTGCCGCGCTCCGCGTTCTCGATCTATACGTTCCACGACCCGGGCGATCCCACGATCGTGGCCGTCGACACGGTGACCAACGACCTGGTGCTCACCGAGAGCGACGAGGTGAAGCGGTACGAGGAGCTCTACGACCGGCTGCGCATCGCGTCGCTGTCGATGCACGAGAGCCTCGATCTCCTCATCGACGCCGCCAAGTCGGCGCACTAGAGGCGCCGGCCGGGCAGCCCGCGCCCGCGGCCGCTCGAGCCGAACGGGTCTCCGTCGTCGGTGGCGGACGCTCGGGCGCGCCCCATGGGCAACGTCCTCTGCGCCATGGTCCACACTCTGCGTGAGATGTCGCGGAAAACCTTCAAACGCCTCGATCGTCGTTCTCCCTGCTCAGTGCACCTGAGCGATGCCCTGGCGCGAAAAGGTCGTGGCGGTGCGTGGTCAGGACACGGCTATTGGGAGTACGTTTGCGATATGTGGGCTGTGCGGCACGTCGTGCTGCCCGCGCCAGGGGCACATCCAGAAGGGACTCACATCATGAGGCGACAGCGCACGTTCACCGGTTGGCGGAAGTCCACCCTGTCCAGCGGGGGAGACAACTGCGTCGAGATCGGCTTCGCCGATGACGGCACGATCGGTGTCCGCGACACGAAGCAACACGGCGAAGGACCCATCCTGGAGTTCTTCCCCGCAGAGTGGGAAGCGTTCCTCGGCGGCGTTCGCCGGGGTGAATTCGACCAGATCTAGTCCCCTGAGCTGGGGAAACGGTGTACTACGGCGATGTCCGGGCGGTTAGGCGCGCCCGCCCGGGCTCGCCGTACGTCGCGTCAGGAAGTCCTTGCGCTGCGTGCCGTACCGACAGATACTGGGGACGAATCGGCAACCTGGACAGTACGGGTGCACGGGCGGACCATCTCGACGATCTGTAGGTCACCACGGCGAAAAGGATGAGGGCAATGGCCACCACGACCGGTGCCGTACCTCTGGCACGCACGGAGCCACCGCAAGCGAAAGCCACGGGCTCGCCCGGACGTGCCCGTCGCCGCCTACTCTCCGTGGTGGAC
Organism: uncultured Acidimicrobiales bacterium; assembly: GCA_963735395.1. GTDB lineage: Bacteria > Actinomycetota > Acidimicrobiia > Acidimicrobiales > VFJN01 > ZC4RG19. Next base: position 33,650 of record CAVTKV010000015.1, read on the forward strand.
CAGGTCGCCGCCTATGCCTGGGGACGTCGCCCTCTGCCCGTCCCGCCCCCGTCGCCAGACGCCGCCCCGGCCGGCGAGCGACGGCTCACCCAGCTCGAGCGCATCGCCGGCCCCGTGGGGCCCGTCGCACCCGCGGCGCCGTTGCGTCCCGCCCCGGTCGACAAGCACTCGACCCTGGCCCACTACCAGGCCATGGCCGAGCAGCTGGCCTACGAGCGACGGCTCGCCGCCGTCAACGCGCGGCGACCCACGACGCTCGTGGGTCGCGAGGTGTGGTTCACCCATCCCGGGCGACGCGCCCAGGGAGCCCGCCCCCATGGCTGATCTCCTGACCCGGGCGTGGCGCAGGGTTCGCCGCCCGGCGCTGGGGCGGGGCAGCACCGTCGCCGCGGTGGCGGGCCGCGACGACGGGAACGCTGCCGGCGGCGCGGCGGCGCCCCGGCCGCGACCACAGGACGCGCAACTGCGGTGCGTCGGGGTGGCAGATGCGATCCGGGTGCGGCGACGGCGACGGCGGCACCATCTGCCCGCTGTGCAGCCAGCGGGTACGCACCGAGCCCGACGCCGTGGCCCACCGCGGCGTCGAGGTGATCCAGGCTCACTGCGCCTGACCGGTCGGGCGGCAGCCGTGCTCTCGGGCGGCGATCAGGTCAGGTAGCGCCCGAGCTGGGGAAACACTTTGGCGACCTTGGCCGTGAGGTAGTCGCCGTACCTGCCGTCCCACCCACGCGGGCTCGTGCCGTCCCAGCGGGCGGCGCCGTCATCGGCCGGGGGCGCACCGGCCAGCGGCATGGGCGGGCAGACCGCCTCCCAGGACGGATCGATGAAGCAGGGGAACGAGAGCCGCTCGGCGCCGCTGGTGTTGCGCACCCGGTGCGGGGTCGACCGGTACCTGCCCTCGGTCATGCGCTCGAGCATGTCGCCCAGGTTGACCACGAGGACGCCCGGGTCGGCCGGCACCTCGATCCACCCGTCGGGGCCGCGCACCTCCAGTCCGCCGTGGCGGTCCTGGGCCAGGATCGTGACCAGCCCGTAGTCGGTGTGCTCGGCCACGCCCCACCCGTCGTCGTGGCCGGCGGGGTAGCAGAAGATGCGGAAGAGCACGGTCGGATCCGCCGTGACCGTGGCCGCGAACCAGCGGGCGTCGAGCCCCAGGCCCACGGCCATGGCCCGCAGGAGCCCGGCGCCCAGCTCGGTCATGGCCGCCATCCAGCCGAGCACGGCCGGACGCAGGTCGGGCGGGTCGGCGGGGAAGAGGTTGGGGCCGTGCAGCGGGCGCCCCGCCACGACCACAGGGTCGTCGGGCGGCAGCTCGGCGCCGAAGTAGATGCCCTCCTTGTGGTCGGGCCGGCCCGAGGTCAGCTCGCCGTCGAGGGGGAACCAGCCGCGCCACGCCGCCCCGCCGGTGGCCATGGCGATGCGTGCCTTCACGTCGTCGGGCAGCGCGAAGAAGGCACGGGCGAGGCGGTCGAGCTCGGCGAGCCGCTCGGGGGCGATGCCGTGGCCGGTGACCCGGAAGAAGCCGAACTGGCGGCAGGCCCGGTCGATCTGACGCGCCACGGCGGCGAGGAGACCGGAGGCGGAACCGCTCGCGGCGGCGCCGCCCGTCTCGGGACCGGGCCCCCGGAGGGGGCTGATGTCGACGAGCGGCAGGTCGGTCGCCACGGCCCGCACGATACGAGGCCGGCGCCACCAAGAGGACGACTGTTCGACACGCTTTCGTCATATTTTGGGTGGCCGTCGGCGGGACGGCGCCGATGCCACGGAACGTGACGCGAGGGGGTCGCTACCAGCGGCAACGCCGCCACGCGGTGTCGGCCTTATGCCCCCTACCTGCGGGCTTTCCGACGCTTGACGTGACATAGGTCATTGTGGAATCACGAAGAGTGATGTCTAGTCTGCCTCCGACCTGACGAGTACCCGCCGGGGTGGCTCGCTGCATGACAGCGATGGAGCCACCGGTGGAAGCGCCACTGGGGCAGCTGGGATCACGTGAGTCCGGGCGGGAGCCCGTCAGGTCACTGCGAGCACCGCATCAAACGCACCGCACCGAACGCAAGACCAGGTGCCGCGGGCCCGCAGCCTGTCAACGCTGAGGGAGCTACGTCATCGAAGTGCTGGGGCCTCTTGCTGGGGGTTCCTCGAACAACGAGAAGCAGTAGCCGCATAGGCCACTGCGTCGCGACCTAGTCGACCGGCACGGTCGAGCGCGTCCACTGCCACGGCCCCTGGGGTCGTCGCCGGCGCGCCCCGCCGCGCCTCCACAGCCGCGCCAGGCGACTCGGAGAGGAGAGCGCGTGATCACACAGACACCCACATACCGGCCGCACCACGGCCACCCCGGGCATCTGCTGACCCACCGTTCCCCTTCCCGAGCGTCCCTACACGCAACCCAAGCCGCCTCCCCGCCTGCTGGGGCCACGGGCGTGCGCACGGGCACGTGGCGCTGTTCGCAGCCGGTCACCGCTCGGGTCACGCCCCCTGTCGCGGGCCGGTGGGTGGCGCCACCCACACCATGTCGAACACCACTCATCCCCGCCGGCCCGCGCGCCGGTACCTCCCCGTCCTGGCGATGGCGCTCGCCGTCGCCGTCGCCGTCATCGGCGGACTGATCCCCGGATCACCCTTCGGCGGGCCCGAGCCCGCCGACGCCCAGGCCGTGCCCGCCGGCACGCCCGGCGTGACCCGGTACTTCGGCAAGGGTGCCTACGAGGGCATCCGGGCCGCCGTTGCGGCCACGCCGCGGTCGTGCGCCATCTCCGACGACGAGCTCACCGCCCTGGTCATGGCCCCGATCTTCAAAGAGGTGTCGATGGCCGAGACGCCCGAGACGGCGCCGTCGCCCATGACGTTGTCGCGGTGGGACGAGTGGAGCGGCCGGGCGTCGGGATCGAACAACCTGAACGCCAACTTCGGGCTCTACGCCTTCCGCGACCCCAACGGCACCCCGTACCGGCGGGCGTACTGGACGCCAGGCGTCGGCATCTTCCAGTACGACGTGGCCGGGGTCGGTGCGCCGTTCACCGCGGCCGAGATGATGAACGTGCAGTACATCGCGGGCGACGTGGCCGGGGGCATGGCCAGCCGCTACTGCGCGGCCGGCGGTGACGCCTTCACCAACCGGTCCGCGGCCTGGCAGCCGTGGCAGGCCCTCGGCGGCATCGCCAAGAGCGAGGCGCTGTTCCAGGAGATGGTCGGCGCCGGGCACCCGCCGTTCTCGACCATCGGGCTGGTCGAGGGCATCGACAACGCCGGCGGCATGCAGACCCACACATGCCTGCTGGGCTGGACCCCGACCGAGTGCTACTTCGTCGATCCGGCGGCCGCGCAGGGCGCCAACTGGTGGGCGACCAGCAACCTCGACGGCGGCGCCGTCGCCTCGGGCGAGGCCCCGCTCACCGCCCCCTTCTACGTCGTCAAGCGCAACGGCTATGAGGAGCGTCACTGGATGGCCCAGGACACGGGCTACACCTCCCACGTCTCGGCCCGGCGACTGATCGGCCAGAACGCCCGGCCCATGGACGGCCAGCCCCAGTCCGGGCTCGAGTGGTACGCCGCGTCCGACCTGTGCGACACCGACCGGCCCGAGATGCGGTGCCCGCTGCCCACCGCTCCGGCGGCACCCGCCCCGGCGCCCGCGGAGCCCGAGGCGCCCGCCGAGCCCGAGGCCGCCGCCGACGAGGAGACGACCGCGTTGTGGTCCGCCCTCGCCGGTCTCCGGGCCCCGGATGCCGTCGGCGCCGCCGATGCGGACGCCGGGTCGACCCCAGAGCCTCCGGCCATCTCGACGTTCAGCTTCGCCAAGGGCCTCGCCCTGGTTCCTCCGGCGCCGCAGTAGGGCCGGCGACCGGAGGCCGACCCGCCCACCCCGCCGTCCGTTCCATCCGTGACGGTGGGGTGGGCGTGGATCGGCGCCTCGCTCGCGATGCCGGCCCGCCTGCTCCCACGTCGTCGTGGCACGGCGATGCGTGATCTGGCCGCGCTTCCGACGGCTCGACTACACAGTGTCAAGCGTCACACGGTCCGCGAGGGTCGAGCGACCCACCACCGTCGTTCCCGGGGGGGAGCACCAATGCGTCAGGCCGCCCACGGCCGTGCCCGCCGTACGGCCGCCCTGTTCGTCGCCGCCGCGCTCGCGCTCACCGTCGGGGCGTGCACCGACGACGGTTCGGGCGACGACGCCGGAGCCGTGGTGGGCGAGGGCGACGACTACCAGGCGACCATCCGCCGCACCGACGGCGGCATCCCCCACATCAGCGGGGGCTCCCTCGCCGACGTGTCCTTCGGGCAGGGCTGGGCCAGCGGTCAGGACCGAGCCTGCGACCTGGCCGACCAGGTGCTCAAGGTGACGAGCCAGCGGGCCCGCTGGTTCGGCCCCGGCGAGGACGACGCCAACATCGCCTCGGACGTCGCCTGGCTCGCCATCGGCATCGCCGATCGGGCGGCCACCGACTGGGCCGAGGCGCCCGACGACGTCGCCGAGCTGATCACGGCGTTCACCGCGGGCTGGAACGCCCAGCTCGACGAGGTCGGCGTCGACGGCCTGGCCGGCTGGTGCGCGGGGGCCGAGTGGGTCGGCCCGCTCGAGCCGGTCCACGTGTACACGTACGCCCGCGCCATCAGCCTGCAGGCCAGCAGCGGTGCGCTCACCGACTACATCGCCTCCGCCGCGCCGCCCGGCGGCCCGGCCGCCGGTGAGGCCGCCGGCGGCGAGGCCGCGTCTGCCCCCCTGGTGCCCGCCGCCGTCGCGTCGAACGGCTGGGCGATCGGCGCCGACCGGTCGACCGAGGGCGGGGGGATGCTCGTGGCCAACCCGCACTTCCCGTGGGAGGGCGAGCTGCGCTTCTGGGAGGTGCACCTCACCATCCCGGGCGAGGTGGACGCCTACGGGGTGCAACTCTCGGGCCTGCCCGGCATCGGCATCGGCTTCACCGAGGACGTCGGGTGGACCCACACCGTCTCGGCCGGCAACCGCTTCACCGCCTACCGCCTGGACCTGGTGCCCGGGTCGCCCACCACGTACCGGTACGGCGACGAGACCCGCGAGATGACGCCCACCGAGCACACCGTCGAGGTGCTCGGCGACGACGGCGAGGTCACCGAGGCCACCCGCACCACCTGGGCCAGCCACTACGGGCCGATCATCGACTTCCCCGGCTTCGGCTGGACCGACGCCGCCACCATCACCTTCCGCGACGCCAACATCGACAACGACGAGTTCCTCGAGCAGTACCTCGGCATGCTCACGGCCGACGACCTCGACGAGTTCATCGAGGTCCACGAGCAGGTCAACGGCGTCCCGCTGTTCAACACGATCGCCACCTCGGCCGACGGCCGCGCCTGGTACGCCGACACGTCGGCCACGCCCAACCTGTCCGACGACGCGCTGGCCGCCTACGAGGCGTCGCTGGCGGCGGACCCCATCGTGTCGATCGCGGCCGACAACGGTGCCGTGCTGCTGGACGGGTCGGACCCGATGTTCGAGTGGGTCGAGGTCGAGGGAGCCCGCGACCCGGGGCTGGTGCCCCCCGCCGACCAGCCCCAGGTCACGCACGGCGACTACGTGTTCAACGCCAACGACTCGTTCTGGGTGCCCCACGCCACCGCCCTGCTGGACGGCGACTACTCGCCGCTGCACGGGCGCCAGGGCACCGCCCGTTCGCCGCGGACCCGCGAGAACGCGGTGGTGCTGGACGACATGACCGCCGAGGGTGCGTCCGGCGACGACGGACTGTTCACCCTCGACGAGCTGGCCGACGCCTCGCTGCAGAACCGGGGCTTCACCGCGCGCGAGCTGCTGGCCGACGTGGTCGCCCGCTGCCAGGCGGCCGGCGCGACGCCCATCGCCATCCCCGCCATCGACCCGCTCGAGCCGGGACCGGCGCCCGGGCCCGCCACGTCGGTGCCGGCGCCCGGACTGCCCGCGGCCACCGTCGACATCGCGCCCGCCTGCCAGGTGCTGTCCGGGTGGGACGGGGTGTACGACCTCGACCGCGCCGGCCCGCCCCTGTGGCGCGAGATGATCAGTCGCTTCGAGTCCGATGCGCTGACCGAGGCGGGCCCCCTGTGGGCCACGGCCTTCGACCCCACCCAGCCGATCGCCACCCCGAGCGGGCTCGTCCCTGCGCCGGCCGGCGGCCCGGCTGCCGACCCGGTGTTGCAGAACCTGGCGCGGGCGGTGCAGGTGCTCGAGGCGGCCGGCGTGCCCGTCGAGGCACCGCTGGGTGACGTGCAGTTCGCGCTGGCGGGACGGTGAGCGCATCCCGATCCACGGCGGCAACGCCTACGACGGCACCACCAACGTCGTGGGCTTCGGTCGCAGCTGGTCGATCCAGGACCCCGCCCTCGCCGGCCTGACGCGTGAGCTGGTGGCGCCCGGGTCGTCGCTGGCCACGATCGAGCGCGAGGCGGGCTACCCGATCAACAACGGCACGTCCTTCCTGATGGCGCTCGCCTTCACCGACGACGGGCCCCAGGCCCGCACGTTCCTCACCTACGGCGACAGCGAGGACCGGTCCAGCCCCGACTACGTCGACGCCACCCAGCGCTTCTCGGACAAGGAGTGGCGCGACGTCCCGTTCACCGCGGACGAGGTCGACGAGGCCACCACCGAGGTGGTCACGGTCCGGGGCTGAGCGCGGCTCAGCTGCCGAGAACGGCCGCGGCGATCCTTCGGACGCGTTCATCCACCCGCCGAGGTTCTCGACCTCGCTCGCCCCTGCCCGGCTGAGGCGCAGCCACGTATCCTGGACGGCGTCGTCCGCCTCGGTGAACGAGGCCGAGGGCGCTGGCCAAGCTGCCTGTGATACCGGTCCCGGCCGGGTTCCGGTTCCAGCCGGTCGACACCGGCGAGGTGGCGGCGCGGCTCGTGGAACTTGCTCTCGGCACGCCGGCCGGCCTGGTGCCCGACATGGCCGGCCCGCGGGTGTACGGGATGGCCGAGTTGGTCCGCGGGTACCTGCGGGCCGGCGGCAAGCGCCGGCCGATCGTGCCGATCCGGCTCCCAGGCAAGGCCGCCCGCGCGTTCCGGGACGGCGCGAACCTGGCGCCGGACCAGGCTGTGGGCCGCCGGACCCGGGAGGACTTCCTCGCCGACACCACCAGGAGCTGAACGGTGGTTCGAGGCTAAGCTGCGTCCGCCATGGGGACGTACGGGGCGCCGTACCTGGGCCGCCGCTTCTTCGCCGCGCTCTTCGCGGGGTCCGGCGTGTGTACCGTCGTCGTCCTCGCCGCGGCGCTCGCGGGAGGGGAAGGCACGTTCTCCTTGCCCTTCGCGGTCTTCTCCGTGGTGTCCCTCGCGTGGAACGCCTATTGGAGCCTCTACCGCGTCGCCTTTCGCGTGCGCCTGCGGTCCGGTGTCCTCGAATGGGAGGCGCCGTTGCGCACCGAGACGCTGTGGCTGGCCGACATCGCCTCCATCCGGTTCGTCACGCTGTTGCCCAACGTCATGTCGATCCGGCGGCGCGGGGGCGGCACACTGCTGATGCTCTCGGGCAAGGGCCTCACGGCCCTCGTCGCCGAGGTCGTGCGGCAGCGGCCGGACCTCGACCACTCGCTCGGGCCGTGGACGAGGCTGGCCAACCGCGTCCCCGGCCCGTCCTGGTGGCGACCGGGCCGCCACTACCGGTCCGTCGTCGCCGAGTCACCGTTGGCGCCGTGGCCCGTCTCCGCCGACGCCTCATCCGCTGGATAGGGCTACTGGTACCGCAGGGCGGTGCCGGGGCGCAGGCGGGCGGCCCGGCGCCGGGGGAGCGCCACGGCGGCCAACGCCAGCACCACGGTGCCCAGCAATACGAGCGGCGGGTTGGCCAGCGGGAACACCGACGGGATGTCCATGTCGGTGAGCGACCGGGCGATGCCACGCAGGCCCTGCAGCAGCAGCCATCCCGCCGGCACGCCGATGACCCAACCGATGGTCACCAGCGTCAGGCTCTCGGCCGTGAACGCCCGGCGGATGTCGCGACCGCGGGCGCCGAGGACCCGGAGCACGCCGATCTCGCGCGTCCGCTCGATCACGCCCATCGTGATGGCGTTGACCAGCCCCAGCATGCTGACGGCCACGATCAGCAGGCCCATCATCCGCTGCACGCCCACGATCGCGTCCATGTCGGCCTGCTCGTCGGCCTGCAGCGCGTAGTTGCGCTCGACGTCGACCGCGTAGCCGGCGTCGCGCAGCCGGTCGTCCACCGCCAGGGCGGCCTCGTCGACGGCGGCGCGACCGTCGGCGGTCGTCCCGGCGCCGTCGACGGTGACCCACAGCTCGTTGCTGGCCCCGGCGCCGGCGCCCGACACCTGCTCCAGCGTGGTGCGGGGCAGGAACACCGCCTGGCCGACGTTGAAGTTCGCCGAGTCGATGCCCACCACCTCGACGTCGACGGGGCCGGTGGCCGTGTCGAGCGCCAGCGTGTCGCCGACCTCGGTGCCGGTCGATCGGGCGACCGCCGGGCCGAGGACGGCGACCCGGGCCGCGGTGCTGGTCTCGTCCGTGGTGAACCACCGACCGCCCTCCAGCGAGGGCAGGTAGCGCCCCTGGCCGTCGAGCCCGACGGCGGGGTGCGAGGTGTCGCCGTGTTCGACCTCCTTGACCAGCACGGGCGAGACCACGTCGACTCCGGGCGTCCCCTCGACCACCGCCCGTGCCTCGGCGTCGAACGCCGGGGCGCCGCCGTTGGCCTCGACGACGACGTCGTAGTCGAGGTTGGCGTAGACGTCGTCCATCGTCGAGCGGATCGACGAGCCGAGGCCCATCAGCGCCAGCGCGGCGGCCACGGCCAGGGTGAGTTGGGCGACGGTGGCGGCCGACCGGCGCTTCTGGCGCAGCACGTTGCGCACGCCGATGCGGGCCGGGCCGGGCAGCAGGCGGGTGCGGGCCACGAACCGGTCGAGTCGGCTGCTGCCGAACCCGGCCGCCACGCCGCGGTCGTCGAGCGACGCGGCCACGGGACTGCGCAGGCCCCGCCGCAGGCCCGGGAGCGTGGCGAGCACCGCCACGACCGGGCCCAGCACCAGGCTGCCGACCACGACGGGAACGTCGATCGCGAACCCGGGCGTCACGCCGAACATGTCGGTGAAGAAGCCGGACATGAGCGAGGCGATGGCGATGCCCAGTGCCGTGCCGAGGACGGCCCCGGCGACACCGACCAGCACCGCGGTGCGGACGAACACCCCGGCGATCTGCCGGCGGCGTCCGCCGATGGCCTTCATCACCGCGATCTCGGTCCGCTGCTCGACGATCAGCGTGTTCATCGTGTTGGCCACCAGGAACAGCGCCGAGCCGAAGGCCAGCACGGTGACCACCTGGAACAGCGAGGTGATCTGCTCCACCAGCTCGCGACCGGGCCATTCGCCCTGCGGCGCGGACGGCCGGCAGGTCGGTCAGGGGGTCCTCGCCCCCGGCCGACGGCCGGAGCACGTCGCGGACCGCCTCGACCGTGGCGCCGGCCGCCGCCGGGCCGTTGTCGTCCAGGCGGAGGTCGACCTGGTCGACGACCGGGGCGCCCGCCAGGCCCTGCACCGTGCCGGAGCCGGCGTAGAACACCGGTTCGCCGGATCCCTCGGGCGACGAGCTGGGGCTCGTGGCCAGGCTGCGGCCGGTGCCGCTGACCTCGAGGGTCACCGGCTCGCCGGTGGCGTCGGTCATCGTCACCGTGTCGCCGGGCCGGGCGTCCTCGCCCACGTCGGTGTTGCCCGAGTCGACCAGCACCTGGCCGGGGCCGGGCGCCCGGCCGGACTCGACCCGCACGACGTTGACGTGCTGGGCGGCGAAGTCGAGCCCCCAGAGCATTGCCTGGTGCTCGGCGCCACCGTCGACCGTGGCCCGGGTGGCGTGCAGGGTGCGGGTGTCGGCTGCGGTGACGTTGGGCAGGGAGCGCACGTCGTCGAGGGCGCCGGCGGTCAGCTCGAGGTCGTCGGTGGCCAGGCTCACGTCGGCCAGCCGGGTGGCCCGCACCTCGTCGTTCATGGCCCGGTCGATCAGCCCGGGCACGGCCAGGGTGGCCACGCTGGCGATGGCGAGCGCCAGGGTCAGGATGGTGAGGATCGTGCGGGCCCGGTGGCGGGACAGGTCGGCCCGGGCCTTGCGGTTGACGGTGGTGGCCATGTCAGCTCCTCCCTCGGGCGGCGCGCGGCGCGGGCGGGGTCCGGGGCCGGATCGGTGGCCGGGGACGGCGGCACGGCGGCGACCGGGGGTCGGACGCCCGCGGTGTCGTTGAGGATGCGGCCGTCGCGCACGGTGACCGTGCGGGGCGCCCGGCCGGCGAGCTGGGGGTCGTGGGTCACGAAGACCACGGTCGTGCCCCTGCGGTGCAGCCGGACCAGCAGGTCGAACATCTCGGCCGCGTTGTGCGAGTCGAGGTTCCCGGTCGGCTCGTCGCCGATCAGGATGCCGGGGTCGCAGGCCAGCGCCCGGGCGATCGCCACGCGCTGCTGCTCCCCGCCCGACAGCTCGAGGGGCAGCCGGTCGGCCTTGTCGCCCAGGCCCACCAGCTCGAGGTGGCGGCGGGCACGGTCGGCCCGGTCGGCGGGCGAGCCGAAGCGGGCGAAGTCCATGGGCAGCGTGGCGTTCTCGAGCGCCGTCAGCGTGGGCAGGAGCTGGAAGAACTGGAAGACGATGCCGACGTTGTCGCCCCGCCAGCGGGCCAGGGCCTCCTCCTTCATGGTGTCGAGGCGCTGGCCGTTGACGGTGACGGTGCCGTGGGTGGGGCGGTCGATGCCGGCGATCAGGTTGGTGATCGTCGACTTGCCGCTGCCGGACGGACCGACGATGGCGACCATCTCTCCGGCGGCGATGGCGAGGTCGACGCCGCGCAGGGCGGGGGAGACCAGCTTGCCGGTGACGTAGTCCTTGTCGACGCCGGCCAGCTCGACGATCTGCCGGCTGCCGCCGGGGCGGGGGCGGTTGTCGCGGTGACCGGCATCGGGGCGCGCGCGTCCAGGGTGGGTGTGCATGGGGGGTCTCCTTGGTGGGTCCGGGGGGCCGGACGTCAGGTCAGTGGATGGGGGGAACGGGGGTGAGGCGACGGGGCTGCAGCCGCGGCGTCGGCACGGCCAGCGGGCCGGGGCTGCGGAGGACGGCGCGAGCCTCGGCCAGGGGGTCGTCGGGCGCGCCCAGCAGCCGGGTGGCGATGCGGGCGTGCAGCCGGGCCGCTGCGGTCGCCAGGGGGCAGGCGACCATGACGAACAGGACGGCGCACACGGCGGCTGCCACCAGCGCGGTGACCGGGTCGTCGATGTAGAGGCCGACGGCGCCGGGCCCGTCGGGCCCGTGCGGGAAATACCCCCACTGCAGCCCGTGCACGGTCTCGCCCGTGTCGAACGTGGTGGGCACGGCCCAATACCAGAGGGGGATGGTGATGCCGCCCAGGAGGGCGAGCCAGATCGACACGACGATGGCGTCGAGGGCCAGGAGCGGGGGGTAGAGCCCGACGAGGTAGCCGAGGCTGGGCGCCATCGACGGGTCGGTCCCGCGCCTCGCCACGGCGCCGAGCAGGCCGCGCGGTGCCGGCGTCGCCTCGTCGGGGGCCTCGGCCGGATCGATGTCCGCCGCCGCACCGCCCACGGGCTCGACGCGGTGGGTCGCCTCGTGCGTCGGGCGGTCGACGGGCTCGACCCCGACCACCATGGTCGACCGCTGCCGCTCGACGTGTGCCGCAGCCCGGACCAGCGCGGCCGCCCCCAACAGCAGCGGCACGCCGACCCACACCAGCACCAGCGCGCCGGCCGTCACCAACGCCGTGACGATGGCGGCGAAGAACACGGTGCCGACGACCAGGTAGCTGAGCAGGTAGCCGGCGGCCCGCCACGGTTCGGCGCTCGCGACCAGGCGCAGCCGACCGCGGAGGCCGGTGGCGGTCGCGGTGGGGGGAGGCACCGCGATCACCCCACGTCCCGCAACAGACGCTCGACGGCGGCCAGGCGCTGGTCGATCGAGTCGAGCCCGTCGTGCAGCTGCTGCTGGTTGGCCACGGCGTCCTCGGCGAGCTGCCGGTAGGCGGCCATGGCCACGGCATCGGACCGGTGCGACTGGAGCCGGAAGTAGTTCACGACGATCGCCGTGATGCCGGCCACGATGATGGCGACGATCGCGATGGCAACGAGTGCGCCGTTCATTGTTCTTCCACCTTGTCTTCGTTGTTGTCTTCGTTGTTGTCGTTGTTGTCGTTGTTGTCGTCCGTGCGCACGGCGGCGGCGATGGTGTCGATGGTGATGTGGATGTCGAAGGGGACGAGCTCGAAGTACTTCATCGCCCGCCCCTCGTCCGACAGCTCGAGCCGGCCGGCCACGAGGCCGGCCTTCTCGAGCCGGTCGAGGTGCATGTAGAGCAGCGGCCGCGAGAGGCCCAGCCGGCGCGCCAGTTCGCTGACGTGCACCCGTCCCTGCTGGAGGGCCGCCAACACCCGCAGGCGCTGGGCGTGGCCCACCGCGGCGAGGAGTGCGAGGAGTTCGTCACTGGTCGGTTCGTCCTTCGGCTCGTCGCTCACGGGTCGATCAGTCTTTCGGTCTTCCACCTGTCAGCGCACACTGACAGGTGCAAGTCCAGCTGTCAACGCCACGTCGACGGACGCGCCGCAGCTGCCGTTGGCCGACGCGCTGATGAGCTGCCTCGCCTGCCTGCCGCCAGCGTGTGATGCCGGGTCACCGGCGGGACCCGGGCCGGTCAGCCGGCGGGGGGTTCGAGCACGACGACCGGGATCACCCGCTCGGTGCTCGCCTGGTACTGGTCGTAGGACGGCCACAGCTCGACTGCCCGCGCCCACCATTTGTCCTTCTCGCCGCCCTCGACCTCGCGCGCCCGCAGGTCGTGCAGGTCGGGACCGTCCTGGATCGTCACCTCGTCCGGGTGGCTGAGCAGGTTGTGGTACCAGACCGGGTGCTCGGGCGCCCCGCCCAGCGACGCCACCACGGCGTAGCTGCCCTCGTGCTCGACGCGGATCAGGGGCGTCTTGCGCAGCTTGCCGGTGCGGCGGCCCCGCGTCGTCAGGATGACGCACGGCTGGCCCTCGAGCGTCGTGCCCTGGGTGCCCCCACTGCTCTCGTACAGGCTCACCTGGTCGGCGACCAGGCCCCACGGGCTCGGTTCGTACTCACCCTGTAGCGGCATGGGCGGCACTCTAGGCCGGTCGCGCTCGGCCGATCGCGAGCCGGTGCCAGGACTCGGCCCCTCGCGGGGGTGGTCTCTAGGCTGCAGCCAGCCCGCGATCCAGGAGCACCTCACCGTGGACCCTCGCACCCGGTACATGCTGTCCCGCGCCGCGGCCGCAGCGGCGACCGCCACCGCCCTGCGGCCCGCCACCCGCTTCGGCCCGGCGACCACCGTCGAGTTCGTGGTCGGCGTGCCGATCTCGGAGATGCCCCTGCAGGCGGCCGCGGCTCAGGGCGCGCTCGCGCTGCTCGGCGCCCGGGGTGGCCGGGCGGGGGGGTGGCGGGGTGCGGTCGGTCTGGGTCTGACCGCCGCGTCGGCTGCGGGGCTGTGGCGGCTGCACCGCGACGCGCAAGCCTCGGAGGGGGTGCTGGAACAGGCGCTGCGCGACGGCCTGGGGGCCGGCTACCGCGACGACATCACCGAGCCGTTCAGCCCGCAGCCCGCCGCGCCGATCAGCCGACGTTCGCTCCTGCTGCCCCGTGTCCCGTTGCGCCGCCGCTACACGACCGGCGGAAGCGACCTGTCCTACGGCGACGCCGGTCGACGCAACCGCCTGGACATATGGAGGCGGTCGGACCTGCCCACCGACGCGGGTGCGCCCGTGCTGCTGCAGGTTCACGGTGGCGCGTGGGTCATCGGCCAGAAGGAGGGCCAGGCGTACCCGCTCATGGCCCACCTCGCCGATCGGGGCTGGGTGTGCGTCACGATCAACTACCGGCTGAGCCCCCGGGCGACGTGGCCCGACCAGATCGTCGACGTGAAGCGGGCCATCGACTGGACCAGGAGGATGATCGCCGCGCACGGCGGCGACCCTGACTTCCTCGTCATCACCGGGGGGTCGGCCGGTGGGCACCTGGCGTCGCTCGCGGCTCTCACCCCGGGGGTGGCCGCCTACCAGCCAGGATTCGAGGACGCCGACACGAGCGTGGCCGCGGCGGTGCCGTTCTACGGCGTGTACGACTTCACCGACCGCCACGGCGGGGCCAACCGCGGCCTCGAGTCGCTGCTGGCCACCCGCGTGTTCAAGACGACCCTGGCCGACGACCGCGCCAATTGGGACATGGCGTCGCCCATGAGCCACGTCGGCCCCGACGCCCCGCCGTTCTTCGTGCTGCACGGCACGAACGACACGATCGTGCCGGTCGAACAGGCACGCTCGTTCTCGTACATGCTCCGCGAGGTGTCGCGCCGGCCGGTCGTGTACGCCGAGCTGCCCCGGGCGCAGCACGCCTTCGACATCCTGCCGTCGGTGCGGGCGCACCACGCCGTGCACGCGGTCGAGCGGTTCCTGGCCGTGGTCCGCAGCCGACACGGTGGTGCCACCCCCGCCGAGGCGGTCGATGCCGACCGGGCGTGAGCCCGAGTGCGTCAGGCAGTCGAGGGCGCCGGTTGGTAGGTGCCGAAGCACCACATGTTGCCCTCGGGGTCGCGGGCGGCGTACTCGCGTGAGCCGTAGGGCTGGTCGGTCAGCTCCATGACCACCTCGGCACCGGCGGCGGCCGCGCGGGCGAAGTGGGCGTCGGGGTCGTCGACCACCAGGTAGAGGCAGACCGGGCCCAGGTCGAACGGGCTGCCGCTGCCTCGCGCCCCGCTGAGCATCACCATGCCGCCCGCCCAGGTGACCGTGGCGTGCACGATGCGGCCCTCGTCGTCGCGGGTGATGGCGCCCGGCACGAAACCGAACGTGTCGCGCAGGTAGCTGATGGCACCGTCGGCGTCCTTGTAGCTGAGCACCGGGTACACGGTGGGTCGGGTCGGGTCGATGGGCATGGGTCGACGGTACGGGCAATGATCGACGCGGGCTTGGATGAATGCGACCTCTCGGGTCGACGGTCGGTCGCCTGGTCAGCCGGAGACGCCGCCACTGTCGGGGAGCTGGGCCTGGACGAGCTGCGACGGCGTACATCCGCCCAGCGCGTGGAACTCGCGCACCAGGTGGCTGTGGTCGGCGTAGCCGCAGGCCGCGGCCAGGTCTGCGATCGACCGGATGGGCCCGGACTGCAGCAGGTCGACGGCTCGCCGGAAGCGCAGCACCCGGCCGGTGGGCTTGGGCGCCAGGCCGACCTGGGCCCGGAACCGGCTGCCGAAGTGGCGCCGGCTCCAGCCGATCTCGTCGGCCAGCAACCCGACGGGGACCCGGCCGTGAGAGCGCTCGAGCTGCCCCCAGGCCCACACGACCGCCGGGTCGGGGTGGGGGCCCTCGGTCGCCCGGTCGAGCAGCACCCGGTCGAGCAGGGCGAAGCGCGACGCCCAGTCGTCGGCCGAGGCCAGACGGTCGGTGAGCTCGGCGGCGAACGGCCCCAGCAGGTCGTCGAGGGCGACGCACTCGTTGGCCACCTCGTGGGGCGCTCCCAGCACGCGGGCCGCGCCCAGGGGTGTCAGGTCGACCTGCACGCCGTGCTGGCTGCCGTGGTGCTCGGTGACGGCGTAGCCGTCGTGGAGCCCGGCCACGAACGACGTCATGCGCCGGCCGCCTGACGTCGAGTGAGACATCTCGACCAGGTCGATCGGCTCGCCGAAGCTGATGATGATCGCCACCTGGCCGTTGGCCACCTCGCGTCGGCGGAACGGCTGCTGGGCGCGTTCGACATAGCCGCAGTAGGCACCGGTGACCACCCCGGCCAACCCCGGGTGGGGGCGGCCGTGCGCCATGGTCCACGAGAACCCGTCGCCCTCGTGGCTGGCGATCGACACGCCGTCGGCAGGCACGGCGCTCAGTCTGCCAAGCCGCCTGCCCGATCGCGAGGTCGCGGCTCGCGTAGCTGCCGCAGCACCCCCGATGTGTCCCCGGGCCTCACTCCTGCTCGTCTGGTACGCCGGCGTCGACGGCACCGGCGCGCTCGTCACGGGCGGCCCACTCGAGCAGCTCACCGATGGTGAAGACCGCGTGGTCGATGCCCGCGTGGAGATCACCGATCTCAGCGAAGCGCCGGGGCACGGTCTCCATGGTGCAGTCGTTCGGCTCGACGGCGTCGACCTCGTCCCACGTGATCGGCGTCGACACCGGGGCCTCGGGCAGACCGCGCACCGAGTAGGCCGCGGCCATGGTGTGGTCCCGGGCGTTCTGGTTGTAGTCCACGAAGACCGCCGTGGGGTCACGGTCCTTGCGCCACCACGTGGTCGTCACAGCATCCGGGGCGCGTCGCTCGACCTCCCGGGCGAACGCCAGCGCGGCGCGGCGGACGTCGGCGAACCCGAACGACGGCTCGATGCGAACGTAGACATGCATCCCCTTGCCGCCGGAGGTCTTCGGCCAGCCGACCGCCCCGAGCTCGTCCAGCACCTCGTGCGCGACGTGGGCGACACGGCGGACAGTGGCGAGCGGGCAGTCCGGCATGGGGTCGAGGTCGATCCGCCACTCGTCCGGCTTCTCGACGTCGGCGCGCCGGGAGTTCCAGGGGTGGAACTCGACCGTCGACATCTGCACCGCCCAGATCACGTGGGCCAGCTCGGTCACGCAGAGCTCGTCGGCATGCAGCCCATAGCGCGGAAAGTGGACCCGCACGGTCTCCAGCCATGGCGGGGCCCCGGCCGGCACGCGCTTCTGATGGACCTTCTCGCCGCTGACACCGGTGGGGAAGCGGTGCATCATGCAGGGCCGCTCCCGCAGGGCGTTGACGATCCCCGGCCCGACGGCGAGGTAGTAGTCGACCAGGTCGAGCTTGGTCGCTCCCGTGGCGGGGAAGTACACCCGATCCGGGTTGGAGATCCGCACCGTGCGGTCGCCCACCTGCACCTCGGTCGCCGGAGCCTTCGCCACCGGCGCGACCGTACCGGCACCGCTGCGTCGGGCGATGGCGTCAGTGCCGACTGGGGGCAGTCCGCGCCGGTGGCGACGGATCAGAAGACGGTGGCCCAGTCGTTCTTGATGCTGACCACCGTCCAGCCGTCGGCCTCGGCTTGCTCGAGCGCCTGCTCGGCACCGGCGGTGTAGTCGAACTCGCGCTCGGCGTCGTCGTGGAGGACGAGGAGCCGCAATGTCGGTTTGTCGGGGTGGTCAGTGAACTCGAGCATCGCCACGTCGCCGTTCGAGTTCCCGGCCGCGAGCAGTGGGCGCCGCCCGCCACACGCCGCGATCTCATCTGGTCAAGCATCCGCTCCCGGCCAGACGTGTCATCACCCCGAACGGACGAGAGCCGCCGAACCGGTCGGCGGGTGGGGGCACATGTGTGCCGCGACTTGTGAGTCAGCGGAGGGTCGAGCGCGCGGTCGGCGCGAGGTACGTAGTTCGCAGCGTGAGGCCCTGGGAGTCGGCCACTGCCTCGGCTGCCGTGTTGGCGGCCTCGCCGTGGGCGCGGTCGGACAGCAGCCACACGGCCACGGTGACGTCCTCGTGGACGGGCAGGCGAGGGAAGTCGTTGGGGACGCCGGCGGTGACAAGGCGACCAAGCTCGGTCACGCCGTCTCCGGACACGGCGTGCCGTGCCGTAGTCATGGCCTCGGCCGCCTCCGCCCGCAACTGGTCATCCCCCATGAGATCGTAGATGGCGGCCACCACGGTGGAGCCTGGGCGCTCGCTGCGGTTGTCGCCCTGTGGCCCCCGGCGCTGCGTGTGGGGAGCGTGGTTGGGGACGAAGGCTGGGGCGGAGCGATCCGGGACCAGTAGGTGCACGTCGGTGTGGTCGATCATCAGTTCGTTCGCCCGAGGGCCGAACTCCTTCCAGGTCGGGCCGCCGTAAAACGACGCCAGCGCCTCGGCCCGGACCGTAGGGTCCGGGAACCGGCGAACCCACACAAAACGGGCGTCGTCCCCGGGAACCGTGAACTGGCCCACGATGTCCATGCCGAGTTCCTCCTGGGAGGCCAGGAAGTGACGCTCGAAGTGCTCGACGAACGCCTCCACCCGCCCAGGAACCAGCGCGTAGGAGCGAAGCTCGACGAGCTGGGTAGCCGCCGCGGCACCGTTCATCGCGACGATCCTCTCACGTCCCCCGAACACCGACCGGCGCACCCCGCAGGGCCAGGATCCGCCAGGCCCACCGCGCACCAGCGGTCTGCGACCGGAGTCGCAACCGCTGAGAACCACCGGTCTTCGCTCAGAACATCGACCCGAGTTTCAGCGATCCGGGCATGGAACCGGCGATCGAGGTCACCCTGCGTCATGGTCAGAGAACGATCTCGACAAGATGTCGAGCGAGCGGCTTGGGGTGGTTCACGATGTCGAGATGGGTGCCGAGGTGCTCGATCACCGGCCAGCCGAGCCCGCTGGCTCGGTCGGCGTCCCGGCGGTAGGCGTGGCTCAGCAGCAGGAAGCAGGCGGGGGTGCCACACCAGCCGATGGGCTGGGTCAACGGCGCCTCGTAGAGCGTCAGTGGGATCTCGGGCAGCTCCGCTTCGATCTCGGCGCGACGGGCCCGGTCCGGAACGAGCGCGTCCATGACGCCCTCGCCCCACCAGGTCGACCACTTCGGCAGGATGCCGTCGCGGGCCAGCTCATCGAGCTGTTCGAGGACGTCAGCGCCTGCCGTCGCCTCACCTGCGCACGGCGGCAGGCCGGCATCGGCGAAGACGAGGGCGCGTATGGGTGCGCCAAGGTCAGCAGCGACCGAGGGCAGGAAGAAGCCGGCGCCGCTGTGCCCGACCAGGACGGTCGGGTCCTTCGATATCGGCTGGCGCGCTGCACGAACCACGGCCAGCGGCTCGCCACTGACCGCGGCTCGCCTGAGGTCGGGCACCGCAACGTGGTGACCAGACGCCCGCAACGCCTCGGCGACCCATCGCCACGTCGCCGGACCTACCAGCGGGCTGTGCAGCAGCACGAACCTCATCACGCCAACGTGTCACACCCGACCGCCGCTCACCCGGCGGCATGGGGCATGGCCGTGGGCGTCCTGGCTCAGCTGCGATGAGTTCGTGCCGTTGAGGCGGTCTACACAGCGTTGATGCCGGACCGGCCGGCGCAAGGAGGACGACGATGCCTGGCAACGAGCCGACTTCGCAGCGCGACCTCGACGGATACGGGGCGCCGCAGATCGAATGGGCGCGTGTGCGAGCTGTGCTGGACGGGGAGATCACCCAAGCGCCCGGCACGGGCGCGGGTCGTCGACGGCGCCGAGCTGCAGACGGTGGCCGAGGCCTTTGCCGCGCAGGGCTGGCCGGCCAGCGTGGCCGGCGACGCCCTGACTGCCGAGTTCAGCGCCCCGGCCGCCGGGCCGCCGCCGTGGCACGTGTACATGGTCGTGCCGTCGAAGGTGTTCGCGCTCGGGACCGCAGAGCCCTACGGCGCGACCCGGTTCGATCTCGCCCCGCCGGCCGCGGCTGGCTGACGCGGGAGCCGGGACCCGACACCAGATGACCGACGACGAGACCCGGATCCGCACCCTGATCGAACGGTGGGCACGGGCAGTGCACGCCGGCGACCTGGACGGCGTGCTGGAGGATCACGCCGCCGACATCGTGATGTTCGACGTTCCTCCACCCAACGACGGGGTGAGGGGCATCGGCGCGTATCGCGAGACGTGGCCGCCGTTCTTCGACTGGCAACGACGAGGAGCGATCTTCGAGATCGTCGACCTGGACGTCACCGCCGGCGACGACGTCGCGTTCGCGCACGCGCTGCTCCGTTGTGGCATGCCCACCGAGCTGGACCAGGACCCGGACAACCGCCTTCGACTCTCCATCGGCCTGCGCAAGAAGAGCGGCCGGTGGATCGTCACGCACGAGCACCACTCGTTCCCGTCGCCGTGAGTCTGATCGCCGCCGACCATCCGGCATTCCGGCCAACATTGGCCCGTGACGATCGAGGACATTCACCATGTCGGATTCACGGTGAGCGACGTGGACGCGAGCGCGGCCTGGTACGTGAGGGTGCTGGGCTTCGAACGCGTCGGCGAGTACGAGGCTCCCTCTGGAGCCCGACGCAAGGTCTTCCTGCGCCATCCGGGACTGCGGGCCCGGCTGGGGCTCGTGCAACATCGCGGGACATCGACGTGCCCGTTCGATGAGACCCAGATCGGCCTCGACCACCTGGCCTTCCGGGTCGACAGCCGCGCCTCGCTGGAGAGTTGGGCTGAGCGGCTCGCCAACGCCGGCGTCCCGTTCTCGCCGGTCGCGAGCTCGCTGTCGATCGCTGATGCAGCCGTCCTCGTGTTCCGGGATCCCGACAACATCCAGCTCGAGTTGTTCGCAGACCCCGACCGATAGGTGATCGAGACTGCGTGGATGACCGATGTCCTGGTGCTCGGCAGCGGTGCCCCGAACCCCGACCCCCGGCGAGGCGGCGGTTCCTCGCCAGCTCGTCCTGACACATCTCCTCCCTGCGCCGCGCTCCGACGAGGACGAGCTCGCCTACGTGAACGAGGTGCGCGCCGGCGGCTACGACGGGCCGGTCATCGTCGCTCGCGACCTGCTTCGCATCGCAGTCGAGCCACTGTGAGACCCGAGCAGCTCGGCCTGGGCTTCCGGTTCGAGGCGGCCGAACTCCTCGTCGACGAGCATGACGAAGGTGTGGGCGTAGGGCGGTAGGGCCTCCCAGCGACGAGCTGCCCACCCGAAGGTCACGGGGCGGAGCCCGTCGAGCGTGAGCGCGCGGAGGCCGGGTCGGGCTGCGAGGTCGTGTACCCACAGGGCCGGCACGATCGATTGGCCCACGCCGAGCTCGACGAGCTGGACGGCGGTGTCCCAGTCGTCGACGGTGGCGCTGAAGCGCAGACGGACCCCGTGGGCGGCGAGCTCGTTCTCGAGCTGCGCACGCGAGGTGGCGTGCGTGGGCATGCCGATGGGATGGATGGCGTGCAGCTCGGCGGGTCGGGGCGGCGGTCCTGCGGCCAGCGGGTCGTCGGCGGCGACGACGAGCACCCATGGGGTGCGAAGAGTGGGGCGGCGCTCGAGCTCGTCGTCGCCGGCGAGTGTCACGAAGGCGAGGTCGGCGTGGTCCGTGCGCAAAGCGTCGAGACACTGCCGCGTCGACGTGGCCGAGACGTAGTCGAACGTCACGGCCGGGTACCGGCGACGGAACTCGGCGAGAGGCCGGGTCATGAAGTGTCGGAGCGTGGTGCCGCCGGTGGCGACACGCAGCGAGCCACCGGCGCCGTGGCGGAGCCGGTACAGCTCGCGTCGGCCGGCGTCCAGTGCCCCGAGGGCGTCTGTGGCGGCGGCCAGCAGGATGTTGCCGGCGGCGGTGGGCGTGACACCTCGTCGGCCGCGCTCGAACAGGGCGATGTCGAACTCGCGTTCGAGGCGGCGGATGTGCTGGCTGACGGCGGGCTGGCTCGTGCCGAGCCGGCGGGCGACGGCGCTCAGGCTGCCGGCCTCACAGGCGGCGACGAACAGGCGCAGGTCGTCCAGTGTCATCAAGTCAGACCTTATGCCACTCCTACGACTCCATAGGATTGACTTGGGTATGGCGCTGGTCGACGATCGTCGGCATGGGGCGGGAGCCGGCCAAGAGGTCAGCGCTGTGAGGCCGGACCCGCACCCGACGCTGGGCCAGGTCCTCGTCGTGGACGTCGGCAGCTCGATGACGAAGCTGGCGCTCGTGACCGGCGACCACCTGACCCGCCTCGGAACGTTCGCCACCGGGGGCGCCGGCGCCGTCGGCTGGGAGGCACGGTTCGACGCCGCGCTGGCCGACGCGATCAACCCCGGCTCGATCAGCCACGTGGCCCTTTCGTCGGTGGCACCCGTCCTGCCCGACCGGCTGCGCACCTGGTGGGCCGCGCCGTGTCGGGGGCCTGTGCCTGTCCGCCTCGTCAGCGCAGACTCGGTCGATCTGAGGATCGACTACCAGCCGCCGTCCGCCCTTGGCTCGGACCGGCTCGCGAACGCCGTCGCCGCGGTGGGACGCTGGGCGCGCCGGTGATCGTGGTGGACGTCGGTACGGCCATCACCTGTGATCTCGTCGTCGAGGGCCCACGCTTCGCCGGCGGTGCGATCGCGCCCGGCCCTGGCGCTGCCTACCAGGGCCTCGTCGATCGCGCTCCTCACCTGGCGCAGCCCGGCGGTCTCGCCCTCCACGGTGAGCTACCAGCTGGTCCCCACGTCCACGGCGGAGGCCGTGCGCGGTGGGCGTGCTGCACGGCGCCGCCGCTCTCGTCGACGGCCTCGTGCGTCGCCATCAGCGGCTGGTCGGGCCGTGCCCCGTGGTCGCCACCGGGGGTCTCGGGTCGACCGTGGCCCGCTACAGCGACACGATCACCGCCGTCGATCCCGACCTCACGCTGTGGGGCATCCTCCTCGCCTCCACAACGACGACCCTGCGCCCGCCAGGCGAGCCGGTCACCACGGGGCCGACGTGATCGAGCCCACCCACCGCCAGGTCGTGATCGCGAGGGATGTCCTTGTGGAAGGGGGTCCGAGCGGCCATGCTCACGGCGCGATCGCATCGCCGTCCCCGGCGAGCTCGACCGTGCGTCCCGACGGGGGACGCGCTGCTGCCCGATCAGCTCGGAGGACACCACGTGAGCACAGACCCGACTGCGCCCGACACCATCGTCCTGATCCACGGCTTCTGGGTGACCCCCCGCAGCTGGGAGGAATGGATCGAGCACTACGGGGGCCGCGGCTACAACGTGCTCGCGCCCGCCTACCCAGGCTTCGAGGTCGAGGTCGAGGCGCTCAACGCCGACCCGTCGCCGATCGAGGCGGTGACCGCTCCCCAGATCATCGAGCACCTCGAGGCGGTCGTCGGCGGGCTCGACCGTCCGCCGATCCTGATCGGTCACTCCGCCGGTGGCGCGTTCACCCAGGTGCTCCTCGACCACGGCTTCGGGGCCGCGGGCGTCGCGATCAACTCGGCGCCCACCGAGGGTGTGCGCGTCGTGCCCCTGTCCCAGGTCCGCTCGACGTTCCCCGTGCTCAAGAACCCGGCCAATCACCACAAGGCCGTCGGGTTCACCTACGAGCAGTGGCACTACGCGTTCACCAACACCTTCACCGAGGACGAGTCCCGGCGGCTGTACGAGCGCTACGCCATCCCGGCGTCCGGGCGGATCCTTTGGAACAGCGTGCTGGCGAACTTCGAGCCCGGCCCCCAGGACATCTGGGTCGACTACCACAACGATGCCCGAGCCCCGCTGCTGTTCATCTCCGGCAGCGAGGACCACCTCATGCCGCCGAGCGTGCAGCGTTCCAACGCCAAGCACTACAAGTCCGACACCGTCACCGAGGTCACGGAGTACGAGGGACGCGCGCACCTCCTCCCGTCCCAGGAGGGCTGGCAGGAGATCGCCGACTACGCCCTCGACTGGGCTGTCGACCACGCCGGGGGAGCGGCCGCCGAGGGCACGCCGGGCTCCGGATGACCCACACGACGCGGCGCGGCGCATGACGACGGCCCGCGTGACCCACATCGGCGGGCCGACGACCCTGATCGAGGTCGACGGCTGGCGGCTGCTGACCGATCCGACGTTCGACGCCCCGGGGCGGACGTACGGCTTCGGTTGGGGCACGAGGTCGCGCAAGGTGTCCGGTCCGGCGATCCCCGCCGCCGACCTGGCACCGATCGACGCCGTGCTGCTCAGCCACGACCACCACGGCGACAACCTCGACGACGCCGGCCGCACGCTGCTGCGGTCGGTCGGTGCCGTCGTCACCACCGGCGCGGCGGCGCGGCGACTGGGCGGTGGCGCACGCGGTGCTGGCCCCGTGGGAGACCACGCGGCTCGAGGCGCCGGGGCGGCCGTCGATCCAGGTCACCGCCACGCCGTGCCGCCACGGCCCCCCGCTGAGCCGTCCGATCGTCGGCGACGTGATCGGCTTCGCGCTCGGTTGGGACGGCCAGGAGCACGGCGCGCTGTGGGTCTCTGGCGACACGGTGCTCTACGACGGCGTGCGCCAGGTCGCCGACCGGCTTCAGGTCGGCACCGCGCTGCTCCACCTCGGTGGGGTGCGGTTCCCGGTGACCGGGCCGGTGCGCTACTCGATGACCGCCCGCGACGCGGTCGAGCTGTGCCGCATCGTTCGGCCGACGACCGCCATCCCGGTGCACTACGAGGGGTGGACGCACTTCCAGCAGGGGCGAGAGGCCATGGAGCACGAGTTCGCGCGGGCGCCGGAGGAGGTCCGCCGGAGCATCCGTTGGGCACCCATCGGGCAGAGCCTCGAGGTAGCCGTGTAAGCCCCGCGCTCCTCGTGATCAGGCCGTGCGCGGGCGGCAGCTGTGGCCGGGGACGGTGGCCCGACTTGAGTGTCGGATCAGGCCTGTTGACAGACTGTTCACATCTTCGTGTCCGCTGGGGACGCGGTCGGACCGTACGGTCCGGTGAGCACTGACCGGGCCGGCCGGCTCGCAGGAGGGTGTGGACATGCCCAGACGTCGGGACGACCGACCGCCCGCCGGCGGCGACGCGCTCGACGCACGGCTGCGGTACCGCACGGTGCACGGCTACCGGCGCGCCTATCGCATGATGGGCTCCGGTCCGGCGCTGCTGATGCTCCACGGCATCGGCGACAGCTCCGAGAGCTGGCTGCCGGTCATGCAGGCGCTGGCCCGCGACCACACGGTCGTCGCGCCCGACCTGCTCGGCCACGGCGGGTCCGACAAGCCCCGGGCCGACTACGCGGTGGCCGCCTACGCCAACGGCATGCGCGACCTGCTGGACATCCTGGGCATCGAGCGGGCCACCGTGGTCGGGCACTCGCTGGGCGGCGGCGTGGCCGCCCAGATGTCATACCAGTACCCCGAGCGCTGCGAGCGCCTGGTGTTGGTGGCCAGCGGGGGAGCCGGGCGCGACGTCACGCCCCTGCTCCGGCTGGCTGCGGCGCCGCTGGCCGAGGTGTTCCTGGCGCCGATGCACTGGTCGGTCACGCGGCCGCTCGTCGGCGCAGCCCTGAGCCTGCTGGGGCACCTGGGCAACGACCTCGCCCGCGACCGCGAGCACGTCAACCGCCTGCTCGCGCGCCTGCCCGACGGCGACGCGCAGGTGGCGTTCACCCGCACGCTGCGATCGGTCGTCGACTGGCGGGGCCAGGTCGTGACGATGCTCGACCGCTGCTACCTGGCCGAGGCCGTGCCCACGCTGCTGGTGTGGGGCGACCGCGACGGCGTCATCCCCGTCGCCCACGCCCACCGGGCGCACCAGGCGATGCCGTCGAGCCGGCTCGAGGTCTTCCCCGGTGCCGGGCACTTCCCCCACCACGCCGATCCCGAGCGGTTCGTCGCCCTGTTGGCCGGGTTCGTCGCCTCCACCGAGCCGTCGGCCTACGACGCCGACCGCTGGCGCGACCTGCTGCGGCGGGGTGGCGCCGCGGCCACGGCGGATGCCCACGACGACGGTGCCGGTGCCGTCCGGGCCGTGCCTCGCCCGCCGGACGACGCCGTGGCACCGGTCGCGGCCGCCGCCTCCTGATCGCCCCGGGTCGCGAGGTACGGCTCGCGTGACCGGTGGGCACATGAGATAACGCGGTTAACGTTGCCGCATGAAGGCTGCGGTGTACGACGTGAACGGCGGGCCCGAGGTGCTGCGTTACGCAGACGTGCCCGATCCCGAGCTGCGCCCCGGGGGTGTGCTCGTCGAGGTGGAGGCGATCGGCATCCAGGGCGGCGACCTGTTGCACCGGCAGGGCGGTGAGATCCCCTCGGCCCCGCACATCGTCGGCTACCAGGCGGCCGGCACGGTGCGGGAGGTGGGCGCCGGGGTCGACGACGTGCGCCCGGGCCAGGCCGTGGTCGCCGCCATGCTGGCGGGATCGCACGCCGAGCTGGTGAGCGTGCCCGCCGGGTCGACCTGGGTGCTTCCCGACGGGGTGTCGACGGCCGAGGGCGCCGGCGTGCCCGTCGAGTTCGCCACCGCGCACGACTGCCTCTTCGAGTTCGGTCACCTGCAGGCCGGCGAGACCGTGCTGGTCCAGGCGGGGGCGGGCGGTCTGGGTCTCGCTGCCGTCCAGCTCGCCAAAGCCGCGGGCGCCACCGTCTTGGCCACCGCCTCGAGCGACGAGCGGCTCGATCGCCTGCGCGAGTACGGGCTCGACCACCCCATCAACCACGCCACGGGCGACGTGGTGGCCGGGGTGATGGCGGCGACCGACGGCCGCGGCGTCGACCTCGTCGTCGATCCGGTGGGCGGCCGGACGCTCGAGGGCAGCATCGCCGCGACCGCCTACCGGGGTCGGGTGGTGTGGACGGGCCGGGCCGGGCGCGAGGACACGGTGCCCGACGTGTGGCCGCTCACGAGGAAGAACGGCACGCTCACCGGCGTGTTCCTGGGCGCGGAGATGATGATGGCTCCCGAGCGCACCCGCGCGCTCGTGGCCGACCTGCTCACGAGGGTGGCGTCGGGCGAGTTGCGGGTGGTCGTCGACCGCACGTTCCCGCTGGCCGACGCAGCCGAGGCCCACCGCTACATCGAGAGCCGCCAGGCGTTCGGCCGAGTGCTTCTCGTGCCCTGACACCCCAGCCCATGAGCCGGGCGATGAGCCCGGGGTCGTGGCCGTCGCCCGCAGGTGCCGCGCGGGGCCGTTGCCGAGGCCTCTAGCCGACGGCGCCCTCGACGGCCGGGGTGGGGCCGTCGCCGTCCCGCGGTCCGCTGCCCACCATGTCGTCGTCGCCGTCGGGGCCGACGGGCACGACCGCACGCTCGGGCGCCGTGGCTCTGGCCGGGAGCCACCGGAACACGCCGACGGCGGCGATCAGCGTGATGCCCGCCGCCACCAGCACGGCCAGGTGGTAGCCCGACAGGAAGGCGTCGTGGGCCACGGCCACGATCCTGTCGCCCGTCGTGCCACCGGTGTCGACGCCCGTGGCCACGGCCGCGCGGTGATACTCGGGCTGACCGACCGCGGCCGGGTGCCCTCGCCGGTCAGCCCTCGGTGGCGACGGCCAGACGGGCGATGAGCGCGGGCACGAGCGGATCGTCGCGCGACGCCAGGTGATGGGCGTGCTCGAGCACCTCGATGTCGTAGGGGTGGACCGCGGTGTACTTGAGCGCCCCGGCCGCCGTGCCTTGGCGCAACAGGGCCGTCCGCAGCGCCACGTCGAGGTGATGCCTGTGCCCGACGACGGCCGGTGCCTCGCTGCTGGGCAGCAGCTGGCCGGTGTAGAGGCGGGCAGCTCCCTCGACGTTGCCGACGTCGAGGCGCTCGAGCAGTTGGACCGCGTCCACCCGGCTGGGCAGCGTGAGCCGGTAGGGGCGGGACGTGAGCTGGCCCGCGAGAGCTCGGCGTAGGCGGGACATCTCGGCCTTGAGGGTGGTCGTCGCCACCGGCCGGTCGCCGTAGAGCTGGGCGTGCAGCTCACCCAGGGTGATCGCGCCGGCCATGTTGAGGATGGTGAGGATCTCGAACTGCCGTTGCGTCAGGTGCAGCGGCGAGCCGTCGAGGCTCGCCGTCGGCTCGCCGAGCACCCGCAGCTCGAGGACCGGGGCCAGCAGGGCTCCTGCCGACCTGTCGAGGCGCAGCTCGTGCTCGACGATCCGGGCCAGGGAGGTGACGGTGGCCAGGGCCAGCGGGTTGGCGTGCTTCCAGGTCGTCGACAGGTTGATCGCGCCGAGCTGGGTGCCGTCGGGGCCATGGATCGGCGAGGCGTAGCACACCCAGTCCTGGATCGGGCTCAACCAGTGCTCGGTGGCGAACACCGCAGACGGCCGGTCGGCCGCCAGCGCGAGGCCGATGCCGTTGGTGCCCGACGTCCCCTCGAGCCACACGCCGCCGGGGAGCAGGCCGATGCGCTCGGACCGTGCCCGCAGCCACAACGGCGTCGACTGCCACAGGACGCGGCCGTCGGGATCGGCGACGCAGGCGATGAGGTCGGCGGTGGTGGCGAGCTGCTCGAGCTGCTCGACGAGGCCGGGCACGGCGCGGCGGATCGGCGAGGCCAGCCACCGGGCGCGGGTGTTGCCCGGCGTGTCGACCGGCGCCGAATCCAGCTCCGCGGAGCCGAGCTGTGGTGCACAGCGCTGCCACGACGCCCGGACCAGCGGGTCGACCCCGACGCCTGTCGGTGACCACAGGTCGGCCTTCGCCTGCTCGATGGCCTCTCGTCGCAGCTCGAGATCCGTGATCATCTCCACCCCCCGGCACCCCATCGTGGCGTACCCGATCTGATCCGTTCACCCGTGCCCAGGAGTGTAGGTGGAGAAACCACGGTCCGCGCGCGTGCGAGCGCTTCGTGGAGGCAACCAACCTTTGTCCAACCTCCCCGGTGGCACACTGACGACGATGGCGTGCCACGGCACGTCATCGCTCCCCCCGGAGCCCAACAGCCGCAGGGTCGGGGGCGGTTTCGCCCGCCCGCCTACCGCCTCCGATCCTGTTGGCGTTCGCCACGGGCTCCGGCCGTCGGGACGCCGGTCCGCCGGTGGGGCCCTTCCTCCCCAGCAGGCCCCGCCGGCGCCGGCACCAACCGGTGCGTGCGCGCGGATTTGAGGTTGACCCCCGGGTCAAGTTGGCCGCTAGCCTGGACCAATGACCGATCCGGCGCAGCGCGACACCCATCGCTTCGAGTCCGTCCCGGCCGTGCGAGAGTCGCTCGCCAAGGTCGACTACCTGGCCGACGACGGCATCGCCGGGGTGGTCTACCTGGCCGACCGGCTCGGCAAGCCCGTCCTGGTCGAGGGCCCGGCGGGCACCGGGAAGACGCAGCTCGCCAAGTCGGTGGCCGAGATCAGCGGCGCCCGCCTCATCCGCCTGCAGTGCTACGAGGGCCTGGACGAGTCCAAGGCGCTCTACGAGTGGAACTACAAGAAGCAGCTGCTGCGCATCCAGGCCGAGCGCAACGACGGGGCCACCTGGGGCGACGTCGAGGAGGACATCTTCTCCGACGAGTTCCTCCTCACCCGCCCGCTGCTCGAGGCCATCCGCGCCGAGGACCCGGTCGTGCTGCTCATCGACGAGGTCGACCGCGTCGAGGTCGAGACCGAGGCGCTGCTGCTGGAGATCCTCTCCGACTACCAGGTCTCCATCCCCGAGCTGGGAACGGTCACCGCCAAGCAGGTGCCCCTCGTGTTCCTCACGTCGAACAACACGCGCGAGCTGTCCGAGGCGCTCAAGCGGCGCTGCCTGTTCCTCCACGTCGACTACCCCGACCTCGATCGCGAGCGCGAGATCGTGCTGTCCAAGGTGCCCGGCATCACCGACAACCTGGCCGATCAGGTGGCCCGCATCGTGCGGTCGATCCGCCAGCTCGAGCTGAAGAAGCCGCCGTCGGTGTCCGAGACGCTCGACTGGGCCCGCACGCTGCTGCTGCTCGGGGTCGAGCAGGTCGATGCGGCCACCGCCACCGGCACCGCCAACATCCTGCTCAAGTACCAGAGCGACATCACCAAGGCCACCAAGGAGCTCGAGCAGGACGCCTCGCTCGGCGGCGAGGCTGCGGGCGCCGGGGCGGGCAAGCCCTGGCAGCGCAATGCCTGAGCGACCGCAGGGAGCGGGGCCCGAGCGGCCCGGCCGAAGGCCAGGAGCGGGACATGCTTGAGCGACCGCAGGGAGCGGGGCCCGAGCGGCCCGGCCGAAGGCCAGGAGCGGGACATGCCTGATCCGGGCGACCCCGGGGGGTCGGGCAACGGCAGCGCACCGGCCGACGATGCGCCCGCCAACGGCACCACCGGCGGCGCCGACGCCGGCATCACGGCCGGGCGCCACCGCGAGCGCGCCGGCGCGGGTGTCGCCCGCGGCACGGAGGGCCGCCGCGCGTCCCTCGACCGCCGCGAGCCGGCGCGGCCGCGCTCGCTCGACGAGGCCAACGACCGCCTGACGCAGCTCGGCGCGGGCGTCGCCCTCACCGAGCTGCTGTCGGGCTTCATCGTCGAGCTGCGCACGGCCGGGCTGCCCGTCAGCCTGACCGAGAACCTCGACGCCATGGCGGCGATCCAGCACATCCCGCTCGACGATCGCGACGCCTTCAAGTACGCCCTCGGCGCCACGCTCGTGAAGAACGCCTCGCACTGGCGGGTGTTCGAGACCGTGTTCGAGGTGTACTTCTCGCTCCGGGGCCGCGAGTACGCGCTCACCGACGAGCAGGCCGAGGCCATGGCCGACCTCGACGACCTGCTCAGCGAGATGCAGTCCGACCAGCCGGGCGAGCAGCAGGGCCAGGGCGGCGTGGGCGACTCGATGACGCCCGAGGAGCTGGCCGAGATGCTCATGCGGGCGCTGTCGCAGGGCAACGAGGCCATGCTCAAGGCGCTCGCCCGCCAGGCCGTGCGCCGCTACGCGGGCATGGAGCCGGGGCGGCCGGTCGGGGGCACCTATTACCTGTACCGCACGCTGCGGAACCTCGACCTCGACGGCGTGATGGACAAGCTCATGCAGCAGGCGCGCGAGCAGGCGCCCGAGCCGCTCACCCCGCTCGAGGAGCGCCTGGAGCGCGACGAGTACGAGTCACGGGTCGACCAGCTGCGCAAGGAGATCGAGGCCGAGATCCGCCGCCGGCTCGTGGCCGACCGTGGCGTCGAGGCGATGGCCCGCACCCTGCGCAAGCCGCTGCCGGAGGACGTCGACTTCATGCACGCCAGCCGCGAGGAGATGGCGTCGCTGCGCAAGGCGATCTACCCGCTCACGCGCAAGCTGGCCGTGCGCCTGGCCCGCAAGCGCCGCCACGGGCGCAAGGGCCCGCTCGACTTCCGGTCGACCGTGCGGCACTCGCTGTCGACCGGCGGCGTGCCCATCGAGCCCCGGTTCCGCTACCCCCGGCCGTCCAAGCCCGAGATCTTCGTCGTGGCCGACATCTCGGGGTCGGTCGCGGCCTTCGCCCGGTTCACGCTGCACCTGGTGTACGCCATCTCGAACCAGTTCTCGAAGGTGCGGGCGTTCGTGTTCATCGACGGCATCGACGAGGTGACCCGCCTGTTCGAGGGTACGGAAGACATCGGCGAGGCGGTCCACCGGGTCAACACCGAGGCCGATGTCATCTGGGTCGACGGCCACAGCGACTACGGGCACGCGTTCGAGGTGTTCTGGCAGCGCTACGGCAAGGACGTCGGCCCGAAGACGACGGTGCTGCTGCTGGGCGACGCCCGCAACAACTACCACGCCACCCAGTCCTGGGTGGTCAAGGAGATGCAGCACCGGGCCCGCCACGTCTACTGGCTCAACCCCGAGCCCCGCAGCTACTGGGACACAGGCGACTCGATCATCGGCGAGTACGCCACCTACTGCGACGGCGTGTTCGAGTGCCGCAACCTGCGCCAGCTCGAACGCTTCGTCGACCACCTCGTGTAGCGCCGCGCGAACCGCGGGTAGCGGCGGTACCGGGCGACATTGTTCGCGCAACTGTGAACCGAACTGGTTGCTCACCAACCACCTCGGTTCACAGTTGCGTACGCAACCACACGACCGATGGTGGGTGTGCGTGGCCCGAGGCTGCCGCGCGAACCGCCGGTGGCCTTGTCACGTACCAGGCCACATGACCTCGAGAGATGCTGCGCAAGGGCTTTGCAAGCGCCGTGCGAGCGCGCGCGTCCATGGTGGGGGCATGTCGAGGGCGGTGGATGCGACGATCGGGCGGCGACCCGGCTGGCCGGCATGGCGGCGGCTGGTCGCGGCCGGGCGTGGGCTCGCTCACCGATTGGGCCCCGCGGCGCCGCGGTCGCGGCGGGGCGTCCGGCGGGTGGTCGTGGTGCACAGCGACATCGTGTCTTCGACGCACCTGCTCGAGGCCGCAGGCCCCGACTACCCGGGCCTGCTGCTGCGCCACCGCGCGCTGATCGCGGCGGCCGTCGTGCGGCGGGGCGGCGAGTTCCTGTCCCACGCCGGCGACGGCACGCTGGCGGTGTTCGACCGGGCCGACGGGGCCCTGCTCGCCTCGGTCGAGGCGCAGCGTGCCCTCGCCGCCGAGCCGTGGCCCGAGGGCCGGGTCCCCCGGGTGCGGATGGGCGTGCACGTGGGCGACATCTTCGAGATCGAGGGCGAGCCGGTCGGGCTCGTCATCAACCACGGGGCCCGCATCATGTCCGCGGCCCAGCCGGGCCAGGTGATGCTGTCGGCCGCCGCCGCCGAGGCCGCCACGTGCGACGGCCGGCCCCGGGTCGGCGGGTTCTCGGTGGCGGACGCCGGTTGGCACGCGCTGCGCGACCACGCCGGGCCCGTGCGGCTGCGCCAGGTCGTCGCGGACGGGCTGACGGTGGTGCTGCCCGAGAGCGGCCACACCATCGACCTGACGGCCGGGACCGACCGGGCGGCCGACGTCGAGGCCTTGCTGGACGGCGCCACCTGACGTCGGGCCCGTACCGAGTCGTCGAGCGGAGGCGGCCCTGCCGTCGTACGCTGCCGGCTGTGGCACGCATCGAATTTCCTGAACGCGGGTTCGGCGAGCACGTCGACTGGGCGCTGCTGCGCCCGCAGATGGCCGCCGGCATGGGCGCGCTGTCCGAGGCCGTGTATGGCAACACCCGCCTGGCGCTGCGCGAGCGCGAGGCCGCCCGGTGGACGATCGCCCTGATCAACGACTGTGTCGTGTGCCAGGACACGCGGGCGCGCGACGGCGAGGCGGCCGGCGTCGACGAGGGCTTCTACACGCAGGTCGCCGACTGGCGGTCCGGCAACGAGCTGAGTGACCGCGAGCGCCTGGCCGCCGAGTTCGCGCAGCGGTTCGCGCTCGACCACCAGGCCATGGACGACGAGTTCTGGTCTCGTCTGCGGGCGGCGTTCGCCGACGACGAGGTGGCCGACCTGACGATGTGCTGCGGCATGTTCCTCGGCCTGGGCCGGGCGCTCGCCGTCGTGGGGGTCGAGGCCCCCGAGGAGCGCATCCTGATCTGACGGCCGCCGCGCCGGGGTCGCTCAAACCGGCTCGAACAAGGCGGTGGGTCGCGCCGAGCATCGGCGGCCCGCCCACGCGGACCGCGGGTGTCAGGGCGGTTGACCTGCGGTGGAAGCGGTTCCATTGACAGAGTGACGCTCGACACATATCGTGCGACCCAGTGAGTGGAAGCGGTTCCACGACCGCACACGGGTCGTCATCAGGGCCACGGGAGGGGAGGGGGGTGGTCACGATCGCTGACGTCGCAGCGCACGCGGGAGTGGGCGCAGGCACCGTCTCTCGGGTGCTCAACGACAGCCCTCGCGTCAGCGAGAGCACCCGGGCCCGGGTGCTGGCGGCCATCGAGGTGCTCGACT
Source organism: uncultured Acidimicrobiales bacterium (assembly GCA_963735395.1). Taxonomy (GTDB): domain Bacteria; phylum Actinomycetota; class Acidimicrobiia; order Acidimicrobiales; family VFJN01; genus ZC4RG19. Next base: position 66,780 of record CAVTKV010000015.1, read on the forward strand.
ACCGCCCCAACCCGCTGGCGCAGGGCCTCAGCCGCGGGCGCTGCCAGACGCTGGGTGCGGTCGTGCCCTTCTTCACGCACGCCTCGGCGGTCGAGCGCCTGCGCGGCGTCGTTGCCGCGCTCGACGGCAGCCGCTATGACCTCGTGCTGTTCAACGTCGAGTCGCCCGTGCACCGCGACGAGCATTTCGCCACGCTCACCCGGCGCGACCGGGCCGACGGGCTGCTCATCGTGTCGCTGCCGCCACCCCCCGGCAGCCTCGACCGGCTCGCCGCCGCCGGCGTCCCGGTGGTGCTGCTCGACGCTCGCGGCGATGGCGTCCCCGCGGTCGTCACCGACGACGTCGACGGGGGACGCCTGGCCACCGAGCACCTGCTGGACCTCGGGCACGAGCGCATCGGGTTCATCGGCGACGATCCCGACAACCCGCTGGGGTTCACCGCGGGCCGCAGCCGCGAGGACGGATACCACCGCACGATGGCCAAGGCGGGGGTGTCGACCCCGCCCGGCTTCGTACGGCACGGTCCGCACGTGCGCAGCGTGGCCCGTCAGCTCGCCGAAGAGCTCCTCGCCCGGCGCGACCGCCCCACCGCGATCTTCGCATCGTCCGACACCCAGGCCCTCGGGGTGCTCGAGGCGGCGCGCTCCGCCGGCCTCGACGTGCCGGGTGACGTTTCGGTCGTCGGCTTCGACGACGTCGAGGTGTCGGGCTACTCGGGCCTGACGACGGTACGCCAGCCCCTGTTCGAGAGCGGCCAGCTGGGGGCGCGGGTGCTGCTCGACGCCCTGGAGGACGGTCACCTGCCCGAGCCGCGCGAGCACTGGCTCACGCTCGAGCTCATCGAGCGGTCGACGACCGCCCCGCCACGGTCATAGAGAGGAACGGAAGAGACATGGCACAGATCGTTCTCGAGGATGTATGGAAGGTGTTCCCGGATGGGACCGAAGCCGTCCGCGCGCTCAACCTCGACATAGCGGACGGCGAGTTCATGGTGCTCGTCGGCCCGTCGGGCTGTGGGAAGACGACGGCGCTGCGCATGGTGGCCGGCCTGGAGGTGATCTCCAAGGGCAAGGTCGTCATCGGCGATCGCGTCGTCAACGACGTCCCTCCGAAGGAGCGCGACATCGCGATGGTGTTCCAGAACTACGCGCTCTACCCCCACATGAGCGTGTTCGACAACATGGCGTTCGGGCTCAAGCTCCAGAAGGTGCCCCGGGACGAGATCGACACGCGTGTGCGCGATGCCGCCGACATCCTGGGCCTCGACGATCTGCTCAAGCGCAAGCCGGCGGCGCTGTCGGGCGGCCAGCGCCAGCGGGTGGCGATGGGGCGGGCCATCGTGCGCCACCCGCGGGCGTTCCTCATGGACGAGCCGCTGTCGAACCTCGACGCCAAGCTGCGCGTCCAGACCCGGGCCGAGATCGCCCGGCTGCAGACGCGAGCTGGGGACCACGACGATCTACGTGACCCACGACCAGATCGAGGCCATGACGATGGGCGACCGCGTCGCCGTCATGCGCAAGGGCATGCTTCAGCAGGTCGACAGCCCGCAGTCGCTCTACGAGCACCCGGTCAACCTGTTCGTGGCGGGCTTCATCGGATCGCCCGCGATGAACCTGGTCGAGGCGGGCCTGGCGACGTCCGACGGCGGCATGGTGGTCGACCTCGGCGGCTTCCATCTGCCGGTGCCCGCCGAGGTGCTGGCCGAGCGGCCCGCCCTGCGGGGTTACGACGGCCGCACGGTCGTCCTCGGCATCCGCCCGGAGGACATGGAGGACGCGGCCCTGCTGTCGGACGCACCGGCCGAGCGGCGCATCACGTCGACCGTCGAGCTGCGCGAGGCGCTCGGGTCCGACGTCGTCGTGCACTTCCCGATCGACGCCTCGCCGGCCGTCACCGAGCACATCATCGAGCTGGCCGCGGATGTCGACGAGGCCGTCGCCGCACCGACCGCGGCGGCCATCGCCAACGTCCAGGCCCGCCTCAACCCCCGCACGCAGGCCCAGCCCGGCGACCACATCGAGCTGGTCGTCGACACCCACCGCCTGCACTTCTTCGACGTCGAGACGGGCGCGGGTATCTACGACGCGACCGGCGCGACAGGCGCGACCGGCGCGACCGGCGCGACCGGCGCGACCACCTCGACTGGCCCAACCGACGCCTAGCTCTGCAACCCAGCAGTCACGACAGCAGCAAAAGGAGAACACGATGCGATTCAGGCGACTGATGGCGGTGCCCGCCGTCGTCGTGATGTTGCTCGCCGCATGCGGCGACGACGACGACGAGGGCGGCGGTGCCGAAGACACCAGCGGCGAAGGAGCCGGTGGCGATCTCAGCGGCACCGTGAACGTGCTGAACGCGATGGAGCCGGAGGAGGCCGATTTCATCCAGGGCGTGGTCGATGATCTGATCGGATCGGAGGTCGGCTACGAGATGGAGATCGAGGACTCGGGCGCCTTCGAGGAGGACTTCCAGATCCGCTCGGAGGGTGGCACCCTCGACGTCGCGCTGCTGCCCCAGCCGGGCGCGGTGGCCGACGCCGTCGAGACTGGCGCGGTCTCCCTGGAAGACATGGGGTTCGACATCGCCGAGCTCGAGGAGCGCTTCGGTGAGTACCTGATGTCGCTGGTCGAGGTCGACGGTCAGCACTACGGCATGCCCTCCAACGTCAACTTGAAGAGCATGGTCTGGTACCCGGTCGACGACTTCGAGGCAGCCGGCTACGAGGTGCCCGAGACCTTCGACGACCTGATCGCCCTGAGCGACCAGATCGTCGAGGACGGCGGCACCCCGTGGTGCGTCGGCTACGAGAGCGGGGATGCCACAGGGTGGCCGGCCACCGACTGGATGGAAGACATCATGCTCCGGACCGCGGGCCCTGATGTCTACGACCAGTGGGTGACCCACGAGATCCCGTTCAACGACCCGGCCGTGCTGACCGCGGCCGAGACGTTCGGGCAGGTCATGTTCGGTGACGGCTACGTGCTCGGCGGTGCCGAGCAGACACCGTCGATCGCCTTCGGCGACGCGCCGGCTCCGATGTTCCAGGACCCGCCCGGGTGCTGGCTGCACCGCCAGGCCAGCTTCATCACCGCCCAAACGGGCTTCGAGGGAGCGGAAGCGGGCACCGACTACGAGTGGTTCCCGTTCCCGCCGATCGACCAGGAAGGCACGCTGATCGCCGGCGAGTTCATGGTGACGTTCCGCAACGATCCCGAGGTCGTCGACTTCATCGAGCGCTTCTCCGGTGAGGAGGTGCAGTGCGCCCAGGCCGGCAACGTCGCCGGTTCGCGGCTCTCACCCAACCTCGAGGTGGCGTCCGACTGCTACGCCAACGACATCCTGGCCGCCTCCTCCGAGGTCACGAACACGGCGATAGCCGACGGCACCGCCCGCTTCGACGCTTCCGATCTCATGCCGCCGCAGGTCGGCTCGGGAGCCTTCTGGAGCGAGATGATGACGTACATGCAGCAGGGACCTGACGGAGCCAGCGCCGCCCTCGACAACATCGAGGCGGCCTGGCCCGAGTAGGTCAGCGAGGTTATTGCCACCTGACAACCGGGGAGGGAGCGGTCGCTACGGGCCGCTCCCTCCCGATCTACGCTCTGCCCGAGCACATGAGGAGGAGGACGCCGCGTGACAACGACGGTCGAAGAGCCGGCGGGCGCACCTGAGCCAGCGCCCGAGCCGCCAGAGCCGCCCACCGCCGGAACCAAGGTGGGGCTGGCCATGTTGCGGCTCGTCGGTGCGGTCGTGATACCGATCGCAGCCTTCGCTGTGCTGTGGCTGACGTTCGACTTCCTGCGAAACGAGGACGCCAACCGCTTCGTCCTGGTGGGCGTGGCCATCGTCGTGGGCGTCGGCGGGATCTTCTTCCTGTTCTGGGCCATGAACCGGGCGGTCGACGGGCTGCCCCAGCAGTTCCGGGAAGGGGTGCGGCCCTACGTGTTCGTCGGGCCGGCGCTGGTGATCCTGGCCGTGTTTCTCGTCTATCCGGTGATCAACACGATCATCATCAGCTTCGGTGATAGCCAGGGCGAGGGCTTCGTCGGCCTCGAGAACTACAAGTTCGTGTTCACCGACGACAGCATGCTGCGCTCCATCCGCAACACGGCGGGCTGGATCGTGATCGTGCCGGCGGTGGCGACCGCCGTGGGGCTCGCCTTCGCCACGCTGGCCGATCGACTGCGCCGGGGCGAGGCGGTCGCCAAGTCGCTGATCTTCATGCCGATGGCGATCAGCTTCGTCGGCGCCACGGTCACGTGGCGGCTCATCTACGGCTTCCGGCCCGAGGGCTTCGGCACCAACATCGGGCTGCTCAACGGCATCAAGTCGGGTCTCGGCCTGAGCCCGACGCCGTGGCTGCAGGAGAAGCCGTGGAACAACCTGCTCCTCATGGTGATCATGATCTGGATTCAGACCGGGTTCGCCATGGTCGTGCTGTCCGCCGCCATCAAGTCGATCCCCGACGAGATCATCGAGGCGGCCCGCATCGACGGGGCGTCCGAGTGGCAGGTGTTCCGCCGCATCATGGTGCCCAGCATCGCCCCCACCATCGCGGTGGTGGTCACCTACATGGTGATCAACGCCATGAAGGTGTTCGACATCGTCTTCGTGATCGGCAGCGCCGAGGTCAATGAGACCGAGGTCATCGCCGAGCGCATGATCGAGTGGTTCTTCATCAGCAACCACGACGGCCGTGGCGCCGCCATCGCCGTGGTCCTGTTCCTGGCGGTCATCCCCGTGATGATCTGGAACGTCCGCCGCTTCCGCGAACAGGAGGCCATCCGTTGACGCTCACCGCACCCCTGCCCACCGACGTCGAGAGCACGGCGCCCCCAACAGGGGGAGGGGCCGAGGTCCGGCGCGGCGGCTGGTCGGTCCGGATCATCGTCCTCGTCATCGTCGTGCTCTGGCTCATCCCCACGCTCGGGGTCCTTGTCACGTCGTTCCGCCCCGAGTCGGTCGTCAACGACACCGGGTGGTGGACGACCTTCGCCCACCTGTTCGACTCGGGGCAGTGGACGCTCGCGAACTACCGCGAGGCACTGGACACGGGCGGGTTCGAGAACGCCTTCCTCAACAGCCTGGCGGTGACCATCCCCTCCACGGTCATCCCCATCACCATCGCCGCCTTCGCCGCGTACGCGTTCTCCTGGATGGAGTTCCGGGGGCGCTACGTGATGTTCGTTGCGGTCGTCGGCCTGCTGGTGGTCCCGCTGCAGATGGCCCTGATCCCGATACTTCGGCTGTACAGCGGCGGCGCCAGGATCGGCGGTGTCCCGATCTTCCCCGACCTCGGCCTCAACGGGACGTTCCTCGGCATCTGGCTGGCCCACGCCGCCTTCGGGCTCCCGCTGGCGGTCTACCTCCTGCGGAACTTCATCGGGACCTTGCCCTCGTCGATCATCGAGTCGGCCCGGATGGACGGCGCCGACCACTTCACGATCTTCTGGCGACTGGTGGTGCCGCTGTCCGTTCCCGCTCTGGCGGCGTTCGCCATCTTCCAGTTCCTGTGGGTCTGGAACGACCTGCTGATCGCCCGCATCTTCCTGGGGGGCACCGAGGAGACGCGGGTGCTCACGCTCGCGCTCAACGAGCTCAACGGGACGCGCGGCGAAGACTGGCATCTGCTGACGTCGGCGGCGTTCATCTCCATGCTCCTGCCCCTCGCGGTGTTCTTCGCACTGCAGCGCTACTTCATCCGCGGCCTCACCGCAGGGGCGGTGAAGGGCTAGCGATGGCGCTCACCCGGTCCTTCCGACGCGGTCCGCCCACGGGCATGGTGCCCTTGTCGCCGCAGCGGAAGTGGCGGGCGATCACGCTCGCCACATTGGTGCTGGTGCTCGCGTTCTGGTCGATGCTGGCGGGGCTCGTCGCCGCCTCGTCCGACCAGCCGGACGCACCCAACCCGGCCCCGGCGATCGCCTTCGGACTGGCGCTGATCCCGTTCGTGTTCCTGGTGCTGGCCTTCATGTCCGAGCATCCGCGTCCGTCGTCGGCGGTGTTGCGGGCGATGGGGCTTGCGCTGCTCGTCGGCATCCCGGTGTCGGCGCTCGCCGGCGATGCGGTGACGGGGATCGTCGCGGGCGTCGGGGCGGGGGGCGTGGCGGCCCTGCGCCGCGACCCCGATTCGACGACGCGGTCCCGTGCGCTCGCCGTCCTGGTGGCCGCCGTCTACACGTTCGTGCTCGTGCGGGTCGCCGGAGGGCTCGTGCTGCTGCCGGCGCCGATCTTCCCCTTCACCGCGATCGGCATCGCCGACCACCTGTCCGAGCGCAGTCGAGAGCGGGCGCAGTCGCCAAGGTGAGCTCCGGCCGCGCCCGAGGGACACGGACCCGGCGCGGCCACCCCGCCGGTGGCCGTCGCTGTCGGCACTGACTACGTCGAGTGCCGCATCACCAGCTCGGTGCGCAGCACGACGCCCGCGGGCGCGGCGCCACCGTCCAGCTGGTCGAGCAGCAGCCGCGCCATCTCGCGGCCGAGCAGCTCGATCGGCTGACGCACCGTCGTGAGCGGCGGGTCGGCCGAGCGGGCCAGCTCGCTGTCGTCGAAGCCGACGACCGCGACGTCTTCGGGCACCCGGCGGCCGGCGGTCCGGAGCGCGTCGAGCGCGCCGATCGCCATCAGGTCGGACGCCACGAACAGGCCGTCGAGGTCGGGCCGGCGGTCGAGCAGTTCCCGGGTGGCCGCCGCTCCGCCCGCGCGGCTGAAGTCGCCCTCGGCGAGCAGGGTGAGGTCGGGGTGACGGCCGGCGTCGAGCAGCGCCGTCTCCCAACCCGCACGCCGGTCGGCGCCCGGCACCATGTCCGCCGGGCCCGCCACCGTGGCGACGACGCGGCGCCCGCGTTCGACCAGGTGGGTGACGGCCAGGCGGGCGCCGCCCGCGTTGTCGGCGTCGACGTAGCCCACGGCGGCGCCGAGGGGCGGGCGGCCCGCCACCACGGTCGCGATGCCCGCCGCGGCCAGGCGGCCGGCCAGCGGGTCGCCGGCTCGGGCCGAGAGCACCAGCGCGCCGTCGGCACCGCCCCGCAGCAGGTGGCGTTCGGCGCGCTCGCGATCGGCGTCGCTCTGCGTCATGAGCAGCACGAGCTGGTAGTGGGTCGCCCCCAGCGCGCGGGTGATGCCGAGGGTGGTGCCGGCGAAGAAGGGGTCGGCGAAGAGGCGCACGCTGGGCTCGGAGACGACGAGCGCCACCGTCTCGCTGCGGTGGCCCGCCAGCGAGCGGGCGGCGCGGTTGGGGGCATAGCCCATGTCGTCGACGGCGGACTCGACCGCTCGCCGGACGGCGTCGGACACGTGGGGGCTGCCGTTGACGACGCGCGAGACGGTCGCCCGCGACACCCCGGCCCGGGCGGCCACGTCCTCGAGCGTGCAGCGGCCCTCGCCGGCGGGTGTCACGACACCGGCCCGTCCCCGGGCGGTGAGGACGGGCTCGCGCCGAGGCCGTTGGCGCGCACGACGTCCCGATACCACCGCGCGCTGTCCTTGGGGACGCGTTCGAGGGTGTCGAAGTCGACGTGCACGATGCCGAAGCGCTGCGAGTAGCCCTCCGCCCACTCGAAGTTGTCGAGCAACGACCAGACGAAGAAGCCCCGCAGGTCGACGCCGGCCGCCAGGGCGTCGTGGCCGGCCCGCAGGTGGGCGTCGAGGTAGGCGCGCCGGTCGGCGTCGTGGACCCGCCCGTCGGCCGCTCGACGGTCGGGGAAGGCGCCGCCGCTCTCGTGGACGTACAGGGGTGGCGGGTCGTAGTCGGCGTCCAGCCGGACGAGCGACTCGTAGAGGCCGTCGGGCTCGACCGCCCAGCCGTTCGACGTCGGGGTGTCGGTGGCTTCGGTGAAGGCGACGTCAGGCGACCCAGGCCACGGCGAGGGCGAGGCGGATGCGCCGGGCGCGTGGCGCACGTGGTAGCGGCGGTAGTAGTTGAGCCCGAGCGCGTCGACCGGCCGGGCGATCTGCGCGAGGTCGCCGTCGTGGATGTGGGCCAGGTCGCTCACGGGGGCCAGATCGGCCAGCACGTCGTCGGGGTATCGGCCCCGCAGCACCGGGTCGTACCACAGCCGATTGGCGATGCCGTCGACGCGGCGGGCCGCGTCGAGATCGGCCTCGCTCGTCGTGGCCGGCACGACGGGGTACGGGTTGAGGGTGATGCCGACCTCCGGATCGGCGACCCGCACGTTGGCCCGCAGGGCGTCGACCGCCAGGCCGTGCCCGAGCAGCAGGTGGTGGGCGGCGGCGACGGCCGCGGCGGGGTCGGTGCGCCCCGGTGCGTGGATGCCGGCCGCGTAGCCCAGCATCGCCGCGCACCACGGTTCGTTGATGGTGGTCCAGCGGCGCACGCGGTCGCCGAGGGCCTCGCCCACCACGGCCGCGTAGTCGCCGAAGCGGGCGGCGGTGTGGCGAGCCGGCCAGCCGCCCGCGGCCTCGAGAGCCTGGGGGAGGTCCCAGTGGTAGAGGGTGGCCACGGGCTCGATGCCGTGGGCCAGCAGCTCGTCGACGAGCGCCCGGTAGAAGTCGAGGCCCGACGCGCTCGGCGTGCCGTCGCCGGTGGGCTGCACCCGGGGCCAGGCGATGGAGAACCGGTAGGCGGGCAGGCCGAGCCGGGCCATGAGGGCGACGTCGTCGGCCATGCGGCGGCGGTGGTCGGCGGCCACCGCGCCGGTGTCACCCCTGGCGTGCCCGGCCGCCGCGAACGTGTCCCAGATCGAGGGGCCGCGAGCGTCGAGGTGGACGCCGCCCTCGATCTGGTAGGCGGACGTGGCGGCGCCCCACAGGAAGTCGTCCGGGAACCGGCGCTCCCCAGCGGCGCCGGTGCCCAGGACGTCGGCGACGGCGGCGGTCGGGGGCGTCGAGGGTGTGGTGTCTGTCATGTCTGTCATGTCTGTCATGTCTGTCGTGTGTGTCGTGTCTGTCGTGATGGCCGGCCGGTGGCGATCGCCTGTCTCGAGGTCCGTCGACGTCGCTCCTTCGTCGCCCTGCCGGCTCCCCGAGGCCGCCGCGCCTCATGAAAGCGCTCCCACGCCGCTGCGATGGGGGGTTGCCCGAGCGGCGTGAGAGCGCTCTCATCAGAACAGGTGGACACCCGCGGAGTCAAGGGGGGTTCGGCCAGGGGAACCACTGACCGTGCGACCTGGTGTCGGCGGGGCGGGGCCGACGGCCCTCCCGGGTGCCGGGAAGGGTGGCTGGCCCGGGGGACCGTCGGCTCCGACCTCTGGGGGAGGTCGGGGCTGTGAGAACGTCGGCTAGAAGGCGAGCACCGGCTTGAGCACGGTCTCGGGCGCCTGGCGCGCCGGCTCGCGGCGGGCGAGGGCCGCCTCGATGGCGGGGGCGAGGCGCTCGAGCTTGGCCTTCTCGCGTGCCTCCTCCCCGTCGTGGAACTCGGGCATGACCTCGCGGGCGAACAGCTCGAGCGACTCGCAGATGTGCTCGTGCCTGTTGGTGCCGGCCTGCGAGACGAAGATCACCTGGTCGACACCCACCTCGGCGTAGGCCCGCAGCAGCGAGCGCAGCTGGTCGGGAGTGCCGATGGCGCCCCGCAGCGACCCGATGCCCTGCTCGAAGAGCTGGGCGCCCAACACCTGACCGGTCTGCGCGGCGATGGGACGGGCGAAGCCATAGGCCTCGCGGTTCTGCTGGAACTCGTCCCACACGCTGGTGCGACCCGGCCTGTGGCTGCCGAAGGCGTAGTAGTGCCCCAGGCTGTAGCCGAAGAAGTGCGCGCCGTCGATGCCCCGGTCGATGGCCGTCTGCTCGTCGGTGTGGCACATCATCGGCAGCACCACCGCGATGTTGGGGTTGACCGCGAACCCCCCGGGCACACAGTCCTCGGATGCGATCGTGCCGTAGTAGTCGTTCACCCACATGCGGGCCTCGGCGGGCTCGACGAAGCTGAAGCTCAGCGCGCCGATGCCCTTGGTGGCGGCCAGGTGGATGGTGTCGCGCCGGCTGCACGCCACCCACAACGGCGGGTGGGGCTTCTGCAGCGTCTTGGGCACCACTTCGCGCACGGGCATCTGGAAGAACTCGCCCTCGTAGCCGGCGAACGGTGACTCGACGAACATGCGGGTGACGGCGTCGAGCCCCTCGGTCCACTGGTCGCGCTTGGTGTCGCGGTCTATGAGGAAGCCGCCCAGCTCGGCCTCGGAGGACGCCTCGCCCGTGCCGAAGTCGACCCGGCCGTCGGAGACCAGGTCGAGCGTGGCGATGCGCTCGGCCACCCGGGCCGTGTGGTTGAAGTTGAACGGCAGCTGCACGATGCCGTGCCCCAGCCGGATGCGCGACGTGCGTTGGCTGGCGGCAGCCAGGAACACCTCGGGGGCGGACGAGTGCGAGTACTCCTCGAGGAAGTGGTGCTCGACCTCCCACACGTAGTCGATGCCCAGCTTGTCGGCGAGCTCGACCTGGTCGAGGGCGTCCTTGAGCAGCTTGTGCTCGCTGTCGTCCGCCCACGGGCGGGGGAGCTGGTGCTCGTAGAAGATGCCGAACTTCACGATGGGCCTCCTGAGAACGTCCGCGGACTGGTCACGTCGTCTTGGCTCGCGGTCGCTGTGCTTTCCGCTCGTGCAGCTTCGCTGCGGGCCGCTCGGGCCACGGCCTCGCCTGTCGGCTCGGCCTCTGAGAACATCGCGACGGTCTCGTCGGCTCGCGGTCGCGTGCACGCGTCGTCGCTTGGCTCGCGGTCGCTGTCGCTGTGCTTCCGCTCGTGCAGCTTCGCTGCGGGCCGCTCGGGCCACGGCCTCGCCTGTCGGCTCGGCCTCTGAGAAGAGACGGGTCACGTCGCCTCGCCGGCGTCGCCGGAGGGCACGCCGTCGCCGGAGGGCAGGGCGTCGACGAGGTCGTAGAACGTGGCGAACAGGGCGGGCCGGTCGCCGGCGGCCCTGATGCGCAGCGCCAGGCGGCGGCTGCTGATGAGCAGCTCGCGGGCCTCTCGGCCCGGCCACGGCCGAGGGAGCAGCTCGGCGGGCAGGAGGGGATCGTCGTCGAAGCAGGCCCGGTAGGCGAGACCCATGGCCAGCGCCCCGGGGAGGAAGGCCGAGTCGGGCAGCTGCTCGTGGTGACGCTGCATCGAGCGGAGGCGGTCGAGCACGCCCGACCAACGATCGAGGAAGGCGTGGTACCGGGCGGCCAACTCGTCGAGCGGCCACAGCTGCGCCGCCAGGGCCGTCGGCTCGGCCTCGCCGCCGACGACCAGGTCGTCCGTGACAGCGAGGGTGACGTGGTCGGCGACGCCCAACTCGCCGGCCGTGGCGAGGACGTCCTTGTCCCACGGGTGCGGGCTGACGTAGAGCCCGTTGTGGACGGCGGCCCCTCCCAGCAGTCCCAGGTGGTCACGCAAGGCGTCGCGGGCGGTGCGGCGGGCCTCTGGCACCGCGAAGGCGACCAGGTGCCAGCGGCCGTCCCAGGTGTCCCGCTCGGTGTCCTGAGCGTGGGCCTGTAGGGCCCGGGCGCCGAAGCCGGCCAGCGCGCGCAGGCCGTCGTCGGTCGGGCGGTAGACGGCGCGCTGGCCGACCCCGTCGCGCACGAACAGGCCCTCGCCGACCAGCCGGCGCAGGCACGAGCGCACCTGCTCGGCCGAACGGCTGCACGCCTCGGCCACGTCGAAGACGTCGGCCGCCGGGATGGCGCCGTCGTGGCGGGCGACCCCGAACACGAGCATGCGGGTGGGCAGGTCGCCGTCGCTGATCGCGTCCGCGGGCAGCCCGGGGAGCGGACCGGCACCGGGGCCCGGGACGGCGGGACCGGTCGCGTCTGGGCCGGTCGTTCTGCTCACGACCGAAAGTAGATACGACCGGTTTGCCGGTGTCAATGCCGCGACGGCGAGGCCGAGTTGCCCGCCGAACGCCGGATGGACGGTAGGTTCAGAACGAGGAGCAGGACACACGAGGTTGCGGCCCTGTGATCGAACTGCGTGACAAACGTCCCGGCGCGGCGCGCCGGATCCGGTCGAGGTGGCTCTCGCTCGCCGTGCCCGTGTTCGTGGGGGTCGCGCGATGAACCGCCTTCCCGCCCCTGCCGTGGTGGGCGTCGCCTGGCTGGCCGGGTCGGTGCCGTTTTCGAACCTGGCGGCGCGGGTGCGGGCGCAGGTCGACCTGCGCGAGGTGGGTGTCGGCACGGTCTCGGGCACCGCGCTGTACGAGGTGGCGGGCTTCGGACCACTGGCCGTCGCGGGCGTGTGCGACGTGGCCAAGGGCCTGGTCGGTCCGGTGCTGGCCGGGCGCGACCGGCCCGTGGTGGGCGCCGTGGCCGCGACCGCCGCCGTCGCGGGCCACAACTGGTCGCCGTGGCTGGCCGGAGCAGGCGGGCGGGGGGTCTCGGTCGCGTACGGCGCGTTCCTGCCGCTCGCCTGGCCGGGCACGGTCGTGCTGGCGGTGGGCATGGCCGGCGGGCGTCTGCTGCGGCACACGGGTTTGGGCACGCTGGCCGGCGCGGTGGCCGTCGTGCCGGTGGTGGCGCGCACCCACGGCCGCGCCGGCCTGGCGGCCGGCACCGGCATCGTCGGGGCGATGATGGCCAAGCGGCTGGCCGGCAACCGCCGCCCCGCCGGGCCGCGGCTGCGCACGTACGCACACCGCCTGCTGTTCGACAGCGACCCCGGGGATGACCAGGCGCGAGATCCGGGCCCCGACAGCGGTCGGCGGGTCGTGGGCCTGCCGCCGGTCGCGGACGACACCCAGGCCGCGGGGTCACCACGGTGAGCGCGGTGACCGTCGTGACCGACAGCGCGGCCGCGCTGCCGGTCGACCTCGTCGCTCGTTACGGCATCCGGGTCGTGCCGTTGAGGCTGACCATCGGCGACGATCACTATCGCGACGGCGACATCGGCCTCGACGAGATGGTCGACCGCTTCGACGAGCCGATCAGCACCAACGCCCCGTCGCCGGGCGAGTTCGCCACCGTCATCGCGGACGCGCGCCGGACGGGCCCTGTCCTGGTGCTCACCGTGGCCTCGCGCATGTCGTCCTCGCACGACTCGGCCACGCTGGCGGCCAAGCTCGTGGCCGACGACGACGCTCAGGTGACGGGCGGCGACGGTGGCGCCGAGGCCGACCGCGCGCCCGTGGTCGCGGGGCACGGGGTGGCGGTGATCGACACCAGCACCGCCGCGGGCGCCCAGGCCCTGGTCGTGCTGGCCGCGGCCCGGGCGGCGGCCGATGGGGGCGACCTGGCCGTGACCGTGGCGGCGGCCCAGCGGGTCGCCGCGGGGGTCCGCCTGGTGGCGACCGTGGCCGACCTCGAGCGCCTCGCGCGCTCGGGCCGGGTGCCGGACGCCGCCCGCTGGATCGGCGACCGCCTGGGAGTCCGCCCGCTGTTCGAGTTCCGCGACGGTCGGCCCCGGCCCCTGCGCCCGGCGTTCAGCGCCGAGGCCGCCCGCGAGCGGATCGTCCAGCGCTGTGCCGCCGACGCCCCGGCGGGCGACCCCGCGGCCGGGCGGCTGCACGCGGCGGTGCTCCACGCCCTCGACCCCGACGCGGCCGGCGACCTGGTCGACCGGCTCGACAGGCTGAGCCCGGCCTCGTGCCTGGTCGGGCCGTTCAGCCCGGTGATGGTGGCGCACACGGGGCGGGGACTGGCCGGCGTGGCCTGGTGGTGGGAACGGTGAAGCCGCCGACGCTCACGACCGCCGACGGCCTCCGGCTCGCCGCCCGGTGGTGGCAGCCGCGCGGCGCGGCGAGTCGGGGCGAGGCGGTCGTCATCGTCCACGGCTTCTGCGGCACCAAGGACGCGCCCGACGTCGTGCTCGTCGCCCTGCGCCAGGCGGCCGCCGGACGCCGGGTCCTGGCATTCGACCTGCGCGGGCACGGGCGGTCAGAGGGCGCCACGACGCTCGGGTTCCTCGAGCGGCTCGACGTCGACGCCGCGGTCAGGGCCGCCCGGGCCGACGACGACGTGGTGGTCGTGGTCGGCTCGTCGATGGGCGGGGTGGCGACCATCGACCACCTTGCCCACGCCCAGGACCGATCCCCGGTCGCCGTCACGCCGGTCGGTGACGGCGCCGCCGTCGCGACGCGCGATGTCGGTGGCGCTGACGGCGGCGTGGTCGTGGGCACGCCCGCGCACTGGCGGGTGCCGCTCTCGGCCCGCGGCGTTCTCGCCGTCGCGCTGACGCAGACGCGACCCGGGCGGCTGGTGGCGGCGAGGCGGCTGGGCACCCGTGTGGCCGTGGGTCCCGGGCGCGGTGCTCCGCCGGTCGAGCGCATCGCCGCCGTGACCCGCCCGACGGTGGTCGTCCATGGGCTCGCCGACCGGTTCGTCTCGCCGTCGGCGGCCCGCGCGCTGTTCGCCGCGTCGCCGGAGCCTCGGCTGCTCGACCTGGTCCCCGGCATGGGCCACGGCTTCTGCGCGGCCGCGGTCGATCCGGTGGATGCGGCGGTCCGATGGGTGGTCGACGAGGTGACCCGGTCGCAGTGTCGTGCACCGCAACCGGGGCGGGCGTGAGCGTGCCCGACGACGCGGCGGCCGCCCCGTTCGGCCGGCCGTGGGGCCCGGAGCCGGTGATGTCGCGGCCTGCCGCCCGCGAGGGCCGGCCCGAGGGCCGGGGCGCCCTACGCGACCTGTTGGTGGGCCAGGCCGTGTCCTCGCTGGGCGACTGGATGGGGACCGTGGCGCTGATGGCGCTCGTGCTCCAGCTCACCGACTCGGCCACGGCCGTGGGGGGCGTGCTCGTGCTGCGCCTCGCCCCCGCGGTGTTCGCCGGGCCGGTGGCGGCCCGCCTGGTCACCCGCTGGAGCCGGCGCCGCATCATGCTGGCGATGGACGCCGTGCGCATCCCGGCGGTGGCCGTGCTGCCCTGGGTGACCAGCCTGTGGTGGATCTACGTGTGGGCGTTCGTGGTCGAGCTGGCGGGCATGGTGTTCCTGCCGGCCCGTGACGCCTCGATCCCCGACCTCGTCCAGGACGACGACGACCTGGCCGTGGCCAACGGGCTGGTGCTGGGCACGTCGTACGGCATGATCCCCGTGGGCGCCGGGCTCTACGCCCTGGTGGCGGCGGTGGCCGGGGTCGACGGGGGGTTGGCGGTGGCCCGGATCGTGTTTGCGGTCGACGCCGCCACGTTCGCCGTGTCGTTCCTGGCCATCGCCCGGCTCCCCGAGCTGGGCACCACGTCGGGTCCGGCGGCCGGTGCCACGGGCGGGCGGTTCCTGGATGCCCTGCGCCTGCCGTTGGTACGTCGGCTGGCGCCGGTGGCGGCGGTGGTGGCGTTCGGGCTGGGTGCGCTGTTCTCGCTGGGCATCGTGTGGGTGCGCGAGGTGCTGCACGCCAGCGACACCCAGTTCGGTCTGCTCGTCGCCTGCTACGGGGTGGGGGCGGGGGGCGGGCTGCTGGTGCTGCGGTGGCTGTCCCGGGACCTGCGCACCGTGCGGGTGGCGCTCGTCCTCCTGGGCGGGGTGGTGGCGACGATGAGCCTGGCGCCCACCATCGGATTCGCGCTGCTGGGGGCGCTGGCGTTCGGCGCGCTGTCGGCGCTCGTGCTGGCCCTGGTGATGGAGCTGCTGCAGCAGGAGCTGGGGGACCGCGACCGGGTCCTGGCGTTCACCGTGTTCCACGTCGTGATCCGCGCCGGGTTGGCGCTGGCCGCCATCGGGGCGGGCGTGGCCGACGACATTCTCGACGAGGTGACGTGGCCGCTCGTCGGTCACCTGGCGTCGACCCAGGTCGTGCTGCTGTCGAGCGGCATCCTCGTCATGCTCGTGGCCGTGGTCTCAGGCCGGCCGGGCGGCGCGGCCGACACCTTGCCGCGGTGACCCGGCCACTCAGGCGGGCGAGGCCACGTCATCGACAGGATCGCAACGCGATCGGCATGCGTACGGCTGACGGAGTACGGGCACGGTGCCACAAGACTGTGGGTACGAGTTCGAACGCACGCTCATCTGGCAGACGGTGGAGGGAGACATGGCCGGCACGGACGAGGCCGACGACAACCGTCTCATCGGGCGCATGCCGAGGCCGGCGCGGCGCAGCGCGGTGGGCGACGCCCGTGGGCCCTGCGGTGACGCCGACCGCGACGACGGCGACTGCGACAGCGACGGCGACAGCGACGAGGCACCGCACGATCAGGAGATCGACGCCGTCACCCGGCTCATGGGCTTCCTGCGCGGCACCGACGACGCGTGAGCCGTGGCGCGCTGCGCGTCACCATGCGGGACGTGCTCGGCGCCGATCTGCCGGTGGCGCGGCTGGCCGACGAGCGGCCGCGCTTCCTGGCGGCGTGGTGGGCCGTGGAGACCCGTTCGGCGCTGGCCGCCCTCGAGGACGTCGAATCGGGGACGGTCGTCGCGTTCGAGGACCTGGTGGCGGATCCCGCGGCCGAGGTCGAGGCCATCGGCGGTCCGCTCGGGTTTCACGACCTGCGGATCGACGCGACCCGACCGAGCCATGTGACCGCCGCGTCGTCACCCCTGCGGTCAGGGGCGAGCCCGGTCGACAGTTGGCGGGCGAGGCTGTCGCCCGACGATGCCACCGCGGTCATCGAGACGGCCCACGCCTTCGGGGCGCCCCTCTACACGGATGCGGTCTACCCGGATCGTTCCGTGATCCCTGCGCCGACGAGAACGTGAGCGGCGCTGACGCTCAGGCGTGGATGCCGCACTCGGTCTTGCCCTTGCCGGCCCAGCGACCCGAGCGGGGGTCGTCGGCGTCGGTGGGCAGCGAGGTGCACGGCTGGCAGCCGATCGACGTGTAGCCCTGGGTGAGCAGCGGGTTGATGGGCACGTCGTGGTCGGCGATGTAGCCCTGCACGTCGAGGTCGGTCCAGGTGGCGATGGGATTGACCTTGACCAGGCCCCGCAGGTCGCGGGTGACGATCGGCGCACCGGAGCGGGTCGAGGCCTCGTCGCGCCGCACGCCGCTCATCCACGCCGCCTTGCCCGCGAGTGCCCGGTCGAGCTGGCCGACCTTGACCGCCGAGCAGCAGTTCTCTGGGTCGACCTTCCACAGCTCCTCGTCGTGGTGGGCGACCGTCATCATGCGCAGGTTGAGCCCGTAGCGCCGGCGCACCGCCTCGACCGTGTCGAGGGTCTCGGGGAAGTGGTAGCCGGTGTCGATGAACACGACCTCGATGCCCGGTTCGACCTTGGTGGCCAGGTCGATGAGCACGGCGTCCTGCATCGACGCGGCCAGGCACAGGTGCGGGGCGAAGTTGTCGACGGCCCACTGGATGATCTTGGGCGCCGGGAGATGTTCGAACTCGGCGTTCAGCTCGGCCAGCTCTTCGTCGTGGAAGGCGTGGACGGGCAGAGGAGGAGGCTCGACGAGGAAACTCACGCTGCTCCTTCCGTCAGACGCCGGCGCACTCGCCGGCGCCGACCTCGGCCTCGTACGGGCCGGTCTCGTCGTAGTCGACATAGAACTCGGGGGCCTCGTCGGGCAGGGGGAAGTGGTCGAGCTCCTTGAGCTCGGCCGCGATGGTCTTGGCGCCGCCCGAGCGGTCGATCCACTCGCGGAACGACTCGCCGGCCTGGCGCTCGTCGGCGAACCGCCGCACGACCCTGACCGTGGCCTCGGGGGCGTTCTTGGCCGGCAGGCGCAGGGCCTTGTCGCCGAAGTGGATCTTCTCGTCGCCCACGTAGCCGCCGAGCAGCATCTGGTAGCCGGGGGCGGAGCGGCCGTTGGCCCGACGCTCGGCGCCGAAGAACCCGATGTCGGACGTGTGGTGCTGGCCGCAGCTGTTGGTGCAGCCCGAGATGTTGATGCGCAGGCCACCGACCTCGGCCAGGCCCTCTTCTTCGAGCTTCTCGCCGATGGCGGCGCCCAGGCCGCGGCTCTGGGTGACGGCCAGGTTGCAGGTGTCGGCGCCGGGGCAGGTGACGACGTCGCGCACCAGTTCGGCGCCCGGCTGGGCCATGCCGATGGCGTCGAGCCGCCGATGCAGGACCGGGAGCTGCTCCTCGGTCAGGCCCCGGAAGGCGACGTTCTGCCGGTTGGTGAGGCGCACCTCGAGCCCCATCTCGCGCTGGATGGCGGCGAGTGCCCGGAACTGGTCGCTGGTGACGTCGCCCAGGCGGGCGTAGGCGATGGCCGACACGGTGCCCTTGGCGACGCCGCGGACGACGTTGGTGTCGTCCCACTGCTCGAAGGGGTCGCGGCGGGTGATGCTGACCGGCACGCCCTGGCCCATGGGGGTGGGGGTGACGTCGGCTGCGAGGCCCGCAGGGGCGTCGCCGGCCTTGGCGACCTCGTCGGGGATGCCGCCCGGCCACGACGACGAGCCGAGCAGCAGGCGCCGCTCCTTGACGATGCGGGCCTGGACGTCTTCCCAGCCGAGCGTGGTGACAAGCCACTTCATGCGGGCGCGCAGCTTGTTGTCGCGGTTGCCGTGGTTGTTGAAGACCCGCAGGATCGCCTCGATGGTGGGCATGAGGTCTTCCTTCGCGGTGAAGTCCTCGAGCGCCAGGGCCGCGTGCGGGTTGGCGCCCAGGCCGCCGGCCACGAACACCCGGAACCCGGCCTCGACCGACCCGTCGTCGAGCGTGCGGGTGGTGGCGATCACGCCCACGTCGTTGAACATGGCCTGGCCGCAGTCGGTGGCGCACCCGGAGAAGTTGATCTTGAACTTGCGCGGCAGGCGCTGGCCCAGCGGGTTGCGCACGAAGTGCTGGTAGGCGGCCTCGGCCCACGGGGTGATGTCGAGCTTCTCGTAGGGGCAGGCGCCGGCGAGGTGGCAGCCCTGCACGTTGCGGACCGTGTCGCCGCAGGCCTCGCGCGTGGTCATGCCGACGGTGCCGAGCAGCCGCATGACCTCGGGGATCTTCTCGAGCTGGACGTAGTGGAACTGGATGTTCTGCCGGGTGGTGATGTGGCCCCAGCCCCGGGAGTAGGTGTCGGCGAGGTCGGCCATCAGCTCGAGCTGGTCGGGCAACATGCCGCCCCACGGGATCTTGACCCGCACCATCTGGTTGTGCCCGCCCTGGCGCTGGCCGTAGATGCCGTTGTTCAGGCGGAAGATGCGGAAGGCGTCGTCCTCGACGTCGCCCGCCAGGTGACGGGCCAGGATCGACTCGAACTTGTCGGCGTCGGCGAGCTGTGCGGCGTCGATCTCGCTCTGTGCCATGGCTGCTCCGATCTCGGCGGGCCGAATCCTGAGAATGCTGATAAGAGACCTCAGGGTTCGCTTGTCCAGTAGATCGAAACCCGAGTACCGCTGTCAACATTCCCACACGGCGCGTTGGGCCGAGGTCGAGGTCGAGCTGGTCACCTGGCGTTGCCGGGCGCTACTGTTCCGCACGTTCAGTAGTCGCCGCGGCTGGGTGGCGGTCGTCCGGGCAGACGTTGTGGGCGGAGGGGGGCGAACCGTGGACCAAGACTGGACGATCAGCTGGGTCGATCAGAACGGTGCCTGGCGCCCCGGCGAGCCGCCGGCAGGCTGGCTGCAGGACGACGACGGGTGTTGGTGGCCACCGACCCGAAGCCCGATCGACGGATTCGTCCCGTCGCCCCGGTCGGGACCCGCGACCCCGCTCGCGTTCCGGGCCGGCACGACGTCGGGGTCACCGTGGACCCGGTCCGGCCTCCCGGCAGCGACGTCCTCACCGTCGCCGCCTACCACCGTCGAGATGCCTGTGCTGCCCCTGCCGCCGCTCCCCGCGGCGGTCCCACCCGGAGCCGACCGACCTCCCGAGGGCGCCGTCGCGGGCGCGACCGGGCCGGGAGGGCGGCCCACCTGGGCCAAGGTCTGCGGTGCCGCGTCGGTGGTGGTCCTGGTCGTGGTGCTGCTGGCGGTGACCGCCGGCGGCGCAGGGCCCGACGCCGAGACGGTCACCGGCGCCGACAGCGAGAGCCGCGGCGCAGCCGCGACCTCGGCCCCGACGACGGCCGTCACGCTCAGCACGACCACGGCGCCCACCACCACGACTGCGCCCCCACCGCCGACCACGACGCCGCCGCCGTCCACGACGGCACCGCCGCCCCCGTCGCCGGTCGTCACCACGCCGCCGGCCACGCCACCGACTCCGTCGCCGGGACAGGGCGGACCGGACGGTCCTGGCGGACCATACGGACCGGACGGACCATACGGACCGGACGGACCATACGCGGACTGCGAGGCGGCACGGGCCGCGGGGGCGGCGCCGGTGCACGCGGGCGACTCGGGCTACGCCCCCCACCTCGACCGCGACGGCGACGGGGTCGGCTGCGATTCGTAGGGGTCGGCGTCGGGACGCGGCGTGGGCCTGATCAGACGGCCTTGCGCCACCATATGGCGGTCCAGTCGACCTCGTGGATGTCCGCCGTGATGCCGTTACGTGCCCGATGGTCGGTCACGGCCTCTTTGCACGCGTCGATGCCGTTGTAGTCGTCGACGATCACGAACCCACCGGGCGAGACCAGCGGTTCGAGGTGCGTGAGCGCGTCGATGGTCGACTCGTACATGTCGCCGTCCAGGCGCAGCACAGCGATGGGCCCCACGTCGGTGGCCAGCTTGGGCATCGTGTCGCGGAACCAGCCGGGGACGAAGCGCACCTGCCCGTCGAGTAGGCCATAGCGGGCGAAGTTCTGCTTGACCTGCTCGAGCCCGACGGCGAGCTGGCTGTGCTCGTGCAGGCGCAGGGGAACGTCGACGGGGAAGCGCTCGGCGTCGGCCTCGGGCAGGCCCTCGAACGAGTCGCAGGCCCACACCGTGCGCTGCTCGTCGCCGAGCGCGGCGAGGATGGCGCGCAGGTAGATCGCCGTGCCGCCCCGCCACACCCCTGTCTCGACCAGGTCGCCGGGCACACCGTCGGCGACGGCAGTCGTGACGCAGTCCCGCACGTTGGCCAGCCGGGCCAGGCCCACCATCGTCTCGGCGTGCGGCGGCCAGTCGTTGCCGACCGCCCGGGTCTCGCGGTCGGCCCCCGGCCGCACCACCCGCCAGCGCCGCTCGCGCAGCACGTCCCGCAGCCCGTCGGGCTCGCCGCCGGGCCACTCGCGCAGGTCGACGTTGCGCACCTCCTCGTCGAGGAACAGGTCGCGGGTCAGGCAGCGTGCGAGCAGGTCGAGGTACAGGTCGGCCGGCCTGGGGCCAGGGGAGGGCATCGGAGGATCATGGCGCAGGGCGCGCCAGCGCGACTCCACGAAGGGCGATCCGACCTGGCGGGGAGGGCGCCGCACGGTGCCCTCGTCAGCGGCGGTCGAGCAGCTCGGCGACCTGGAAGGCCAGGTCGATCGACTGGCGGCCGTTGAGCCGCGGGTCGCAGATCGTCTCGTAGCGGTCGTCGAGGTCCGCGTGGCCGAGGGCATCGCCGCCGCCCAGGCACTCGGTGACGTCGTCGCCGGTCAGCTCGATGTGCACGCCTCCCGGCCAGGTGTCCTCGGCCCAATGGGCGGCGAAGAACCCGGCGATCTCGGCCAGCACCGCGTCGAAGTCGCGGGTCTTGCGGCCGGTGTCGGACGTGAACGTGTTGCCGTGCATGGGGTCGCACGTCCACACCACCGGGTGGCCGGCGTCGCGCACCGCCGCCAGCAGCGGGGGCAGGCCGGTGGCGATGGTGCCGGCGCCCATGCGCGAGATCATGGTGAGCCGCCCGGGTACCCGATCGGGGTTGAGCTGCTCGCACAGGGTCAGGACCTGGTCGGCCGTGGCCGTGGGCCCGATCTTGCAGCCGATGGGGTTGCCGACGCCCCGCAGGAACTCGACGTGGGCGCCGTCCATCTGGCGCGACCGCTCGCCGATCCACAGCATGTGGGCGGAGCAGTCGTACCAGTGGCCGGTGAGCGAGTCCTGGCGGGTGAGCGCCTCCTCGTAGCCGAGGATGAGCGCCTCGTGGCTGGTGAAGAAGTCGACCTCGTGCAGGTTGGGCTGGCTCTCGGTGTTGATGCCGCAGGCGGCCATGAACCGCAACGCCCGGTCGATGTGGTCGGCCACCCGGTCGTAGCGGCGCCCCTCGGGGCTGGAGGCCACGAACTCCTGGTTCCACTGGTGGACGCGGGACAGGTCGGCGAAGCCGCCCTTGGTGAAGGCCCGCAACAGGTTCAGCGTGGCCGCCGACTGGTGGTAGGCCTGCACGAGCCGGTCGGGGTCGGGGACCCTGGCCGCCTCGGTGGGGGCGACGTCGTTGACCATGTGGCCACGGAACGACGGCAGCTCGACCCCGTTGACGGTCTCGGTGGCGGCCGACCGGGGCTTGGCGAACTGGCCGGCGATGCGCCCGACCTTGAGCACCGGCACGCCGGTGGAGTAGGTGAGCACGACCGCCATCTGCAGGATGACCTTGAGCTTGTCGCGGATGGCGTCGGCCGAGAACGCGTCGAACGACTCGGCGCAGTCACCGGCCTGGAGCAGGAACGCCTTGCCCTCGGCCACCTCGGCGAGCTGGGCTGTCAGCGCCCGCGCCTCGCCGGCGAACACCAGCGGGGGCAGCGAACCGAGGTGCTTGAGCGCCCGGTCGAGCGCGCCGTCGTCAGGCCACGTGGGCTGCTGGGCCGCCGGCTTGTGCCGCCACGATGAGGGAGACCACGAACTGGTCATGCTGCGCCATGGTGGCCGGGTTCACCCCATGGGAGCAAAGCGTTTCGCGCAGTCGTGGCCGGACACGCCCCGGTCACCGACATGCGGCAGGTAGCCCGGTGGGGGCGTCAGGCCGCGCTGGCTCGCGCCAGCGCTTCCTCGCGCACGGCGTCCACAGCGCGCTTGACCAGGCGACGAGCGGCCTCGGCCGTGACACCCAGCTCTTCGCCTACCTCGCGGTAGCTGCGCTTGCGCCCGTCCGTGAGACCGAAGCGCTGCTCGACGGCGTAGCGGGCCCGGGTGTCGAGCACGCCCAGCAGCTCGTGGAGCGCCTGCTCCTCTTCACGGTCGACCATGACCATCTCGGGGGTGGGCACGTCGGCCGCCAGCAGGTCGACCAGCTCGCTACCGTCGTCGTCGCCCACCGGGCGATCGAGCGACGTGGGCGTGGTCAGGCGGTAGAGGCGGGCGTTCTCGTCGTCGAGCTCCTCGCCGTCGCCCGAGGCCTGGCGCAGCGCGGCACGCAGCGAGGCGGAGCGGTCACCGGGGAGGCGCACGAGGCTGGCCTTCTGGTCGAGCGCCCGGCCGATGGCCTGGCGGATCCAGAAGGTGGCGTAGGTCGAGAACTTGAAGCCCTTGCGCCAGTCGAACTTGTCGACGGCGTGCTCGAGGCCCAGGTTGCCCTCCTGGATGAGGTCGAGCAGCTCCATCGAGGGAGGAAGGGGATAGCGGCGGGCGATGCTCACCACCAGGCGCAGGTTGGCGCGGATGAAGCGGTCCTTGGCGGCGGCCGCCGAAGCGACGGCCTTGCGCAGCTCACGACCACGCTCGCCCGCGTCGATGCGCACCTGGGCGTCTCGCCCACGCTCGATCGTCTGCGACAGCTCGCGCTCCTCATCTGCAGTCAGAAGGGGCACGAGGCCGATTTCGTTGAGGTACTGACCAACCGAATCACTCATGACAAAACTCCTCAACCACCGCTACCGCGATGGGATTCCCCGCACCACGGGTTTTCGCGGATCTCGGGGGAAAGAACCGGAAAGTTGCAGCGTTCGTTCCAACGTTCGACCTGTCGGTGACGGCTGTCACCCATGTTTCGCCGCGGATCGGTGGAGCGGATGCCTCGTCGTGGGCGGAGCGCACATCGCGGGGCGCGTGCACGGAGACGAGATGTCCCGTGAAGCGGCGAGAGGTGTCGGGTTGCTGCCGACGGCGGGTACGGCGGGTATCAGATGGGGGGAGAACTGCACCTTGGTCGTTGTCGGTTCGGAGCCGAGACGGCTCCACACGACGACAAGATTAGGGCCCCGGAGCCCGCGTGTCCCATCGGGTTTCCGCCCGATCGCCCGCAACCCCGGGCAGCGCGCCGAGTTTTCGGGTCGTGTCCGCCCCCTACGACACGCGCACAGCCCTGCTCGTCATCGATGTGCAGAACGATTTCGCCGACCCCGACGGCTCCCTCTACGTGCATGACGCGGCCGCGGCCATTCACGTCGCCAACCGCGAGGCCGCTGCCGCCCACGCCGCCGGTGCCCTGGTCGTGACCACCCAGGACTGGCACCCCCCCGTCACCCCCCACTTCGCCAAGGACGGCGGCATCTGGCCCGTGCACTGTGTCGCCGACACGTGGGGTGCCGAGCTGCACCCCGACATGACGCCCGGCGACCACCAGGTGTTCAAGGGGGTCGGCGGCGAGGACGGCGTACTCGGGGTTCTTGATGGTGCACCCCACCACCGGCGACAGGACGCCCACGGGCCTCGACGACCTGCTGCGCGAGCGGGGCATCGAGCGCGTGGTGGTGGTGGGTCTGGCCACCGACTACTGCGTCAAGGCGACCGCGCTCGACGCCATCGGCCTGGGGTACGACACGACCGTCGTGCTGGACGGCGTGCGACCCGTCGAGCTCGAGCCCGGCGACGGGCAGCGGGCCGTCGACGCGATGGCCGACGCGGGCGTGGCGCTCGGGTGACCAGCCCGCCGGCGGCTGCGCCGGGCACGACACCGGTCGTCGCACCGGCCCCGACCCCGGCCACCACCTCGGTGCCACGACCCGGGCAGGCGGCGCGGCCCGGGACGCAGGACGGCCGGGCGGGGGCGGTGCCGTCCGCCCTGGTCACCGACCTGTACGAGCTCACGATGGCGGCGGCCTACCAGGCCGAGGGCATCGAGCACGAGGCCACCTTCGAGCTGTTCGTGCGCAGCCTTCCGCCCCAGCGACGCTTCCTGCTCGCCGCCGGGCTCGACGACGCGCTCGACGGGCTCGAGTCGTGGCGGTTCGACGCCGGCGACGTCGCCTACCTGTCCGGCCTGGGGTTGTTCCCCCCGGCCTTCCTGGACCGGCTGGCGAACCTGCGCTTCTCGGGCGAGGTGTGGGCCGTGCCCGAGGGCGAGGCGGTGTTCGCGGGCGAGCCCCTGGTCCGGGTCACCGCCCCTCTGGTCGAGGCCCAGCTCGTCGAGACCTGGCTGCTCAACCGCATCGCCAGCCAGACGATGCTGGCGTCCAAGGCGGCCCGGGTCGCGCTGGCGTGCGGCGAGCGGGCCTTCGTCGACTTCTCGGCCCGGCGCGACCACGGCGTCGATGCCGCCATGGCCGCGGCGCGCGCGGCCTGGATGTGCGGCGCGGCGGGCACCTCTCTCGTCGCGGCAGGCCGGCGGTTCGGCATACCGCTGAGCGGCACGATGGCGCACTCGTTCGTCATGTCCTACGACGACGAACGCGACGCGTTCCGGGCGTACGCACGTAGCTTCCCCCAGGCGGTCGTGCTGCTCATCGACACCTACGACACGGTCGACGGCGCCCGCCGGGCCGCTCAGGTGGCGCGTGAGCTCGCCGGCGAGGGCATCTCGATCGCAGGCGTGCGGCTGGACTCGGGCGACCTCGGGGCCCTGGCCCACCAGGTGCGGGCGGTGCTCGACGATGCCGGGTTGCCCGACATCGACATCCTCGCCTCGGGCGACCTCGACGAGCACAAGGTGGCGGCGCTGTTGGCCGACGGCGCACCCATCGACGCGTTCGGCGTGGGCACCCAGCTGGGCACCAGCGCCGACGCCCCCACGCTGGGTGCCGTGTACAAGCTGGTCGAGGACGCCGACGGCCCCAAGATGAAGCTGGCGTCCGGCAAGGTGACCCTGCCCGGGCGCAAGCAGGTGTGGCGGCTCGCCGATCACGACGTGCTTTCGCTGCACGACGAGCAGGTCCCCGGCGGCCGACCGCTGCTCGCCCCCGTGATGGCCGGCGGTCGGCGCACGGCGGTCGAGCCCCTCGCCGCCATCCGCGACCGTGCCACCGCCACCATCGACGCACTGCCGCCGCCGCTGCGCTCGCTCGAGCCGCCCACCGAACCGGTGTGGCCGGTCGACACGTCGCCCGGCCTCGACAAGCTGGCCGCCAGGGTGCACGCCGGCCTCGACGCGGAGCGGGGCACGTGAGCGAGCGCAGCGAGCGAACCATGAGCACAGTGCGTTGCCCGGCCCGAAGGGCCGAGCGCTCATTGCGTGCATCCCGAAGGGTGCACCAATGAGCGAGCGCAGCGAGGGGGAGAGGCTCGGCCTCTTCGGCGGCACGTTCGACCCGCCCCACGTCGGTCACCTGGTGACCGCCGTCAACGTGCGCCACGAGCTCGATCTCGACCGGGTGCTCCTCGTGGTCAACGACCAGCCGTGGCAGAAGCTGGGCACCCGCGACATCACTCCCGCCGCCGACCGCTACGCCATGGTCGAGGCGGCCGTCGGGTCGGTCGAGGGCCTCGAGGCCAGCCGCATCGAGATCGACCGTGGCGGCATGTCGTACACCGCCGACACGTTGCGTGCCCTGATGGACGAGCAGCCCGACCGCGAGCTGTTCGTCATCCTGGGCAGCGATGCCGCCGGTGCCCTGCCCACGTGGGAGCGGGCCGACGAGGTGCGCACGCTGGCCACCATCGTCGTCGTCGAGCGGCCGGGCACCCGCGGGGCCGAGCCGCCCGCCGGATGGTCGTGGGTGCAGGTCGAGGTGCCCCGGCTGGAGGTGTCGAGCACCGACCTGCGGGCCCGCGTGGCCGACGGCCGTCCGCTCGACTACCTGCTCACGCCCGACGTCATCGCCGCCGTCGAGCGCCGCGGCCTCTACCAGGCCCGGGTGGGGTCGTGACCACCGGCGCGGTGTCGGACGACCGCGACGGCACCCCGCCGGACGACGACGACAGCCGCCCGGCGCCGGCCGCGCCCCTGGTTCGGCGCCCGGCCGCGGACAACGTCGACGTCGGCTCCGGCGACGCCGGTCACGAGGACGGCGACCCGCATGCGGCTCGCCACCTCGCCAGCGGGTCCGCAGCCGCCGAGTCGCCGGTGGCACCGGAGGCACCGGTGCCCGGGCCACCATCCGGGCACCGACCCCCGGTCACCCCGCCCGCGCCGCCCGGCGCCGGATCTCCTCCTGTGCCGCCGCCACCCACGATGGGCGCTGCGCCGTCCCGGTACGCCGTGGCCGGTCGGCACCCGCGACCGGCGAGCCGCCGGGGACGAGCCGCCGCCCGACGGCGCGCCCGCCCGCCCGCGCCTCTGGTCGTGCCGGGAGCGGTCGGCGCCGTCGACGTCCCGGCGTCCGGTGTGGCGAGCCGCGCGAGGAGCTGGCGAGCCGACCCGGTCCGACGCCGACGAACCGCGCTGCTGTTGGGCATGGGGGCCCTCACCCTCGCCGGCGCAGGCCTGGCCGTCGCCGGGCTCTCGATGGTGCGCACCAGCACGGCAGGGCGCTACGAGCAGGCGGCGGGCCCCGACGACCCTGGCTACCAGGCGCACGTGGTGCCGACGCCCACCATGGGGGTCCTGCACCGGGGCGCCGACGGCACCCTGGCCGGGGCGTGGCTGCTGGCCCTCGAGCCGGGCGACGACGGCGGGTCGGTCATCCTGGTGCCGCCGGCGTCTGTCGTCCCCGGCCCCTCGGGCGCGACCACCGTCGCCGCCGTGTACCGCGACCAGGGCGCAGCGGCCGCGGCCCAGGCCCTGGGCCTGGCGGTGACCGTGGCGGTGTCCGACCACGTCGAGGTCGACGACGCCCAATGGGCGCAGCTGGTCGGTCCGGTCGGGCCCCTCGAGGTGACCGTCGACGAGCCGGTCGGCGACTGGCCCGCCGGGCCCGTGACGCTCGAGCCGGGTGACGTCGGGCCCTTCCTGTCGGCCCGCGCCGACGACGAGACCGACCTCGACCGGCTCGACCGCCAACAGCTCGTCTGGAACGCCTGGCTGTCGCTCGTCGGTCGCGGCGGGGCGGAGGTGCTGCCCGGCGAGGTCGGCAGCGGGATCGGACGCTTCGTGCTCGGGGTCGCCCAGGGCGGAGGCAGCGCCACCGCGCTGCCGGTCGGCCGGGACGACACCACCGGCAGCGTCCGCTTCCGCACCGATCAGGGCCGCATCGGCGAGTTCGTGTCACGCACCGTGCCCTACCCCACGGCCGCGGCACCGGAGGGACGCATCAGGGTGCGCCTGCTCAACGGGACCCGCGATGGCAGCCTGACCACGCTGGCGGCCCGAGCGCTGGTGGCGGGCGGGGCGCAGATCTCGATCGCCGGCAACGCCTCGACGTTCGACGTGACCGAGACCAGCCTGCTGTACGCCGGCGGCGACCGTGCCCCGCTGGCCGAGTGGCTGCAGGCAAACCTGGGCGGCGGCCGAGTCGAAGAGGCGCCGACCGGGCAGGATGGGCAGGTCCCGTCCGACGACGAGATCGACGTGACCGTGATCCTGGGCGATGATGCCGGGGACCTGATCGAGAGGTAGCAGAACCCTGACTGACCGGAACGACCGAGCCTCGGCCCGCGAGCTAGCCGTCTCCGCCGCCCGCGCGGCCGATGCCAAGGGCGCCCGAGACATCGTGATCCTCGAAGTGGGCGACGTACTGGTCGTCGCCGACGAGTTCGTCATCGCCTCGGCGTCGAACGATCGCCTGGTCAAGGCCATCGTGGACGACCTCGAGCAGGTCGTCGACGAGGCCGGCTTCGGCAAGCCGCTGCGGGTCGAGGGCCTCGACGACCGCCATTGGGTGCTGATCGACTACGGCGACGTGGTCGTGCACGTGTTCCTCGACGAGACCCGCGAGTACTACGAGCTCGAGCGCCTGTGGAGCGACGTGCCCCGCCTCACGTGGGCCGAGCCGGCCGCCTCGCAGCGCTCGGCCCGCTGATCGCGCGGGCGAGCCTGCTGGTCAGGCAACCGTCGTGAGGTCTCCTCCACCGTCGCCGCCAGTGGTGGCCGACACGGTCGCCCGCCTCGACGAGTCGAGCGCATGGCGCCGCTTCTCCACCGATGCCACTGGTGACGCCTGGGTGCGTCTGGACGAGCGTCTGGTCGACGACGACGGGCTCGACGCCTGGTATCGGGCCGAGCTGGCGGCGACCGCCCGCGGCCACCCCGACCTGGCCGGCGCGCTGATCGTCTACCGGTTCGCGGGCGCCCTCGCCGAGCTGGTCGTCGGGCCGCTGCTCGAGCAGCGACGCTGCGTGGTCCTGACCCCGGCCGCGGTCTCGCTGCGGTTCGGCGAGGCCGCCCGGCTGGACGAGCTGTCCGTGTCGGCGTCGACCGTCGCGCTGCTGGCCGACGACCCGGCCGCGGGGGAGCCGGGGACGACCGTGGTCGCCTCGGGTGTGGAGCTGCGGACCGCGGCGGTGGACGGGCTGATCGCCGTGTTCGCCCCGCTCGCTGCCACGGTGCGCGCCCGGGCGCCGTTCGGCCTGCGCGGCATGTGGGGCACGTTGGCGGATCACCTGGCCGAGGTGGCGGTGCGCCGGGCCCGCGAGCGCGGCCGCGATGTCGACGCCGCGTGGTCGGCCGCCGAGATGTTGATCGCCGAGCTGGCGGCGCGGGAGCCGCTGTTGCGGTCCCGCCCTCGGCGCGAGGTGGTGACCGCCGATGTCGGCACGGGCACGTTCGTGGCCAAGGGGACGTGCTGCCTGATCTACAAGGCCGCGGTGGCGCCCGGGCCCGGGCGCTCGGGCCAGGCCGCTGCTCGCCGTCTCATCGCCACGGCGGCCTGCACGTCGTGCCCACTGCGCAGCGCCGACGACCGCCAGGCCCGCTTCGCCGCCTACCTGGCCCATCTGGCTGGTGGTCAGCGCCCGTAGGCGGCGTAGTAGTGCCCGCGGCAGAGGCCCTCGGCGCGCATCGGCCTGTTGCATCCGTCGATGGTGCACGCGAGAGGCCGCCGGGCCCGCTCATCCCAGTACGCCATCAGCTCCGCCCGCCACGCGAGGTACTGCTCTCGCTTGTACGACGGCGGCAGGTGCTCGTCGAGGAAGGGCACCATCACACCGACGAGCTGGGGCAGCGAACGGACCACCCACACGACCTCATCGTCGTAGTGGGGTCGGCGGCGCGCGTAGCGATGGATGCGGCCCACGCCGAGGAAGTCGCGGAGCAGATGGCACATCGCGGCATCGGTGGCGCCGAGGGCGACAGCACATCGGAAGTCCCTTACGCCGGCCCACAGGTAACCCTCGCCGGCGATGAAGCCCCCCAGAAACCAGGCCAGGTCACCAGCCGGTCTCGCGGTAGTAGTGGACACGGCAGAGCCCCCGTCCTCGGACCGGCCGATCGCAACCGGGCATGCGGCATGTCGAGGGGCCCCGCCCGATGCGCGACGGGTAGGCCAATTCGTAGGCGGCAAGCTGATCTCGCCAACGGTCGTATTGAGCGCGCTTGGCCGACGAGAGGAGATACGTCTCGGCGAAGGGAATCGTAACTGCGTGGTGCGAGACCCGCCCGGAGATCGTCAGCGTGGTCGTTGGCTGCCACCGCTGGCTCCGGCGGGGCCGATCGGTCAGTGAGCCCGCTCCGAGGAAGTCGCGGAGAGTCAGGACCAGCGGCCGGTCGCGCTGGGCCATTGTGAGGGCAAAGATGAACCGGGTTCGAGGGGAGCCGTCGGCGCGGTCTGGTCGAAGGCGGCTTGTCGTGAATGTGCCCTCGGCCGCTACCAGGCCACCCAACGCCAAACCGAGCCGCCGCCTGTTGGCGGACGACTCAGCGAGCGTGGAGCTAGAGGGACTCGAACCCTCGGCCTCTTCCATGCCATGGAAGCGCTCTACCACCTGAGCTATAGCCCCCGAAGGAAGAGAGACACTACCAGAGCCCATCCGCTCCTCAAACCGTGAACACACCGAACACACGCGTGAGATCGTACCGGCGGGGTGTGACGGTTTCGGCCGCGGCGATCGCTCGGGTCAGCCCACCACGAAGTTGATCAGACGGCCCGGCACGGCGACGACCTTGCGCACCGTCGTGCCCTGAAGCAGCGCCGCCACCTTGTCGTCGGCCCGGGCCGCGGCCTCGATCGCGTCGGCGTCCGCGTCGGCGGGCACGTGTACCCGGGCGCGCACCTTGCCGTTGACCTGCACGGGGATCTCGACCGTCTCGTCGACCAGCAGCGCGGGATCGGCCACGGGGAACGGCTCGGTGGCCAGCGAGTCGGGGTGGCCCAGGCGCGACCACAGCTCCTCGCTGACGTGCGGGGCCAGCGGCGCCAGCAGCAGCATCAGCGGCTCGACCACCGAGCGCGGCACGCCGCCGTCGGGGTAGCGGGCGGTCAGGTGGTTGTTGAGCTCGGTGATCTTGGCGATCGACACGTTGAAGCGCATCTTGTCCATGCCGTCGCGCACGGCGTCGACGGCCCGGTGCAGGGCCCGCTGCGTCTCGACGTCGGGCGCGTCGTCCGAGACCGTCACCGCGCCCGTGTCCTCGTCGACGACGTTGCGCCAGATGCGCTGCAGCAGCCGGTAGGTGCCGACGATCGCCGTGGTGTCCCACGGCCGGCTCTGGTCGAGCGGGCCGGTGAACATCTCGTACAGCCGCAGCGTGTCGGCGCCGTAGCTCTCGTACATCTCGTCGGGCGCCACGGCGTTCTTGCGGCTCTTGCCCATGCGTCCCAGTTGCCGGTTGACCTGGTCGCCGTCGTACCAGAAGGCGCCGTCGTGCTCGGTGACCTCGCGCGCCTCGACGTACTGGCCCCGGTGGTCGGTGTACTCGTACGCCTGGATCAGGCCCTGGTTGTACAGGCGCCGGTACGGCTCGAAGGACGACACGTGTCCCAGGTCGAACAGCACCTTGTGCCAGAAGCGTGAGTACAGCAGGTGCAGCACCGCGTGCTCGGCGCCGCCGACGTACAGGTCGACGCCGCCGCAGTCGCCCTCCCACTGGGGGCCCATCCAGTAACGCTCGTTCTCGGGGTCGACGAACATCTTGTCGTTGGTGGGGTCGAGGTAGCGCAGCTCGTACCAGCACGAGCCGGCCCACTGCGGCATCGTGTTGGTCTCGCGTCGGTAGGTCTTGGTGCCCTCGCCCAGGTCGAGCGTGACGTCGACCCAGTCGGTGGCCCGGGCCAGGGGCGGCACAGGCACCGACGTGTCGTCGTCGTCGGCGAAGGTGGTGGGGGAGTAGTCCTCGATGTGGGGCAGCTTCACGGGCAGCATCGACTCGGGCAGCGCCCGGGGCAGCCCGTCGTCCGGGTCGAAGACGATGGGGAACGGCTCGCCCCAGAAGCGCTGGCGGCTGAACAGCCAGTCGCGCAGCTTGGTGGTGACCGTGCCGGTGCCGGCCCCGATGGCCTCGAGCCACCCGATGATGGCGTGCTTGGCGTCGGCCACGCCCAGCCCGTCCAGGCTTACCTGGTCGTTGGCGCTGTTGATGGCCGGGCCCTCGCCCACGTAGGCCTTGCCCTCCCATCCGTCCGGCGGCTGGACGGTGCGCACGATGGGCAGGTCGAACACCTCGGCGAACGCCCAGTCGCGCTCGTCCTGGGCGGGCACGGCCATGATCGCCCCGGTGCCGTAGCCCATGAGCACGTAGTCGGCGATGAACACGGGGATCGGCTGGCCGGTCGCGGGGTTCGTGGCGTAGCTGCCGACGAAGACACCGGTCTTCTCGCGGGTCTCGACCTGGCGCTCGACGTCGGAGCGGGCGCCCGCCTGGCGGCGATAGGCGGCGACGGCGTCGGCGGGCCCGGCGTGGCCCCCGGTCCATGCCGCGGCGGCCGCGGCCGGGATGTCCGCGGGCCACGTCGGTGCCGTGAGCTGGTCGACCAGCGGGTGCTCGGGGGCCAGCACCATGTACGTGGCGCCGAACAGCGTGTCGGGCCGGGTGGTGAACACCTCGATGCCGGGACCGGCGGTGCCGTCGGGTGCGACGGTCGGGAACGTGACCTGGGCCCCCTCGGACCGTCCGATCCAGTTGCGCTGCTGCAGCTTGATGGGCTCGGGCCAGTCGAGCACGTCGAGGTCGCGGATCAGCCGGTCGGCGTAGGCGGTGATGCGCATCATCCACTGCTTGAGCGGCCGCCGGAACACGGGGTAGTTGCCGCGTTCGCTGCGGCCGTCGGCCGTCACCTCCTCATTGGCCAGCACAGTGCCCAGGCCGGGACACCAGTTGACGGGCGCCTCCTTCACGTAGGCCAGCCGGTGGTTGTCGACGACGACTCGCCGCTCGGTGGGTGACAGGTCGGCCCACGGGCGGCCGGTCGGGTTGGTGCCCTCGCCGGGCGCGCGGGTGCCTGCGTCGAGCTCGGCGACGAGGTCGTCGATGGGCCGCGCCGTGTCGGCGTCGGTGTCGTACCACGAGTTGAAGATCTGCAGGAAGATCCACTGGGTCCAGCGGTAGTAGCCCTCGTCGATGGTGGCGATCGACCGCCGGGGGTCGTGCGCCAGCCCCAGGCGCCGGAGCTGGCGGCGCATTGTGGCGATGTTGGCCTCGGTGGTGGCGCGCGGGTGCTGGCCGGTCTGCACCGCGTACTGCTCGGCGGGCAGGCCGAACGCGTCGTAGCCCATGGTGTGCACCACGTTGTGCCCGGTCATGCGCTGGTAGCGGGCGAAGACGTCGGTGCCGATGTAGCCCAGCGGGTGCCCGACGTGCAGGCCGGCGCCGCTGGGGTAGGGGAACATGTCGAGCACGTACAGCTTGGGAGCGTCCTCGACCTTGTCGAACCCTGCGCTCAGGTCGCCGACGGGGTTGGGGGCGAGGAACGTGCCCTCGCGCTCCCAGCGGTCCTGCCACGCCGTCTCGATCTGCCCCGCGAGCGTGGCCGTGTAGCGGTGCGGGGGCGTCTCGGACCCGGAGGGTGCGTTGCTCGGCGACGTGGGCTCGGCCATGTCCCGGAAGGGTACCGGGCGCCCCGGGGTGGTCTGGAAGCCGAATCGGCGCTGGTGGGGGACGAGACATGCGTCACAGCTCGGGATGGTTTGTGTAACGCACGCTGTCCGGGGGAGGTCCGACGGGTGATGCCCTCACTCCTCCGTCGCCTCGAGCGCGCCGCGGCGCGCGACACCGCCGTCACCTTCGTGGTCGGCGGGGCCGAAGACGTCGTCCCGTGGCGCGACCTGCACGAGCAGGCCAAGGGGTACGCGGCCGCGCTCCAGGCGCGCGGCGTGCGCTCGGGCGACCACGTTGCGCTGCTGTCGCCGACGACCCGCGAGCTGGTGACCGCCATCCAGGCCACCTGGCTGGCCGGGGCCACCATCGTGGTGCTGCCGCTGCCGATGCGCCTGTCGTCGATCGAGGAGTTCGTGGCGCAGACCCGTCAGCGCATGCTCAACGCGGATGCCCGGCTGTGCGTGGTCGACCCGGAGCTGGCGGCTTTCGTGACCCCCGAACCGGGCGACCCACCCATGGTCGGCTTCGGCGACCTGGCACTCGGCGACCCGGACGCCTGGGTGCGGCCCCAGAACGACCCCGACCGGCTGGCGATCCTGCAGTTCACGAGCGGCTCGACATCCGACCCCAAGGGCGTGATGCTCCCCGACCGGGTCCTGTGCGCCAACCTCGATGCCATCTCCGCGGCGGCCCAGCTCGACGTCGACGACGACGTCCTCGTCTCGTGGTTGCCGCTCTACCACGACATGGGCCTGGTCGGCCTGCTCACCCTGCCCATGTCGACCGGCACGGCGCTCGTGCTCGGCGCGCCCCAGGACTTCACGGCCCGCCCGGCCCGGTGGATGGAATGGCTGTCGACCTACGGCGGCACGGCCACTGCCGGTCCCAACTTCAGCTACGCGCTGGCCACGCGGGCGCTCAACCGGTCCGAGGTTCTCGACCTGTCCCACCTGCGGGTGGCGCTCAACGGTGCCGAGCCGATCGATCCCGAACAGGTCGAGGCGTTCGTCGCGGCCGGCAGGCGCCACGGCCTGCGGCCCGAGGCCGTGTTCCCCGCCTTCGGCATGGCCGAGGTCGCCCTTGCCGGCACCTTCCCCGAGCCCCTGGCCGGCATGCAGACCGACTGCGTCGACCGCCGCGTGCTGGAGACCGAGCGCTACGCCGCCCCGGTGGAGCCGGGGGCCGAGAACAGCCGCCGCCTGGCGCTGCTGGGGCGGGCCGTGCCCGGCCTCGAGATCCGCATCGTCGACCCCGAGACCGGGGTGTCGCTGCGCGACCGCGAGGTGGGCGAGCTCGAGATCAGCGGCACGTCCGTGACCACCGGTTACTACCGGCGTCCCGACGCCAACGCCGAGCTCTTCCGCGACGGCTGGCTGCGCACCGGCGACCTGGCCTACACGCTCGACGGTCGCCTGGTGATGTGCGGCCGCATCAAGGACGTCATCATCGTCGGCGGCCGCAACGTGTTCCCCGAGGACGTCGAGCGGGCCGTCGGCGCGCTCGAGGGCGTGCGGGCCGGCAACGTCATCGCCTTCGGCATCGAGGGCGACCGGGGCCGGGAGTCGCTGGTGGTCGTCGCCGAGTCAAAGGCCGACGAGCTGGCGCTCGTGCGCAGGTCCATCGCCGAGCGGGTGCGCGAGGTGGTCGGCGTGCCGGCCAAGGACATCGTGCTCGTCGCGCCCGGCACCCTGCCCAAGACCAGCTCGGGCAAGCTGCAGCGCTCCCTGTGCAAGCGCCGCTACGACGACGGCCAGCTCGCTCTCGTCGACGCCTGACCTCGTCGACGCCTGACCTCGTCGACACCTGACCTCGTCGACGCCGAGTCGCCGCAGGATCGGTACCGGGTCCTCTCGGGCGCCCGAGGGCTCAGGATGCCTGGAGGTCGGCGATCACCCGGTCCCACTGGGTGTCGTCGCTGTCGTACGGCGTGTAGAAGCTCAGCCGGCCGAGCGCGTCGCCCCACCGGCCGCGCAGCCCGGCCGCCACCTCGTCGAGGGGCGCCACCACGGCGAACGCGTCGAGCATGTCGTCGTCGATCAGCTCGCCCATCTCGCCCCAGCGACCCTCCTTGGACATGCGGTTCAGCTCGTCCTGCAGGTCGCCCCAGCCGTGCAGGTCGAGCACCTTGCGGTAGGCGGGGGTCGACCCGTAGAAGGCGATCTGGCCCCGCACGCCCTTGGCCGCGGCCGCCATCTCGGCCTCGTCGCGCCCGGTGACGACGAACATGGGCCCCGACAGCTCGAAGCCGTCCATCGTCTTGCCCGCCTTGGCCCGGCCCTTCTCCAGCGCCGGCACGGTGACCTCGTCGAGGTAGCGGCGGGTGGTGAAGCCGTGGCAGATGAACCCGTCGGCCACCTCGCCGGCCACCTCGGTCATCAGCTCGCCCACCCCGGCGAGGAAGATGCGGGCGTCGCCGTGGGGGTTGGGCCCCGGGTTGAAGAACGGGGTCATGAGCGTGTGGGTGTAGAAGTCGCCTCGGAAGTCGAGCTTGGTGCCCTCGTTCCAGCAGGCCCAGATGGCCCGGATGGCCAGGATCATCTCGCGCATGCGGGGGGCAGGGTGCGACCACGGCATCGAGAACCGGCGGGTGATGTGGGGCTTGATCTGGCTGCCGAGCCCGAGGACGAAGCGCCCCTGTGACCCCGCCTGCAGGTCCCACGCGGTCTGCGCCAGGGTCATGGGGCTGCGGGCGAAGGCCACGGCGATCGTCGTCATCAGGTCGACACGCTCGGTGTCCTCGCGCGGCCAGCAGGAGCGGCAGGAACGGGTCGTGACTGGTCTCGGCCGTCATCACCCCGTCGTAGCCGCGCTGCTCGAGCGCGGCCGCCGAGGCCCTCGCATGGTCGAGCCCGCCCTGAATGCCCCCGTCGATCTTCATGTCCGCAACCTAACCCGAACCTTGACCCGCCGGTCAAGGAACCGTCAGCAGGCGACGCCGGGCGGTGGTTCAGTCGGGACGCTGGTCGCGGAGGTACTCCTCGAGCTCGGCCACCAACTCGTCGCCCGTCGGCAGGTCGGAGATGCCGATCGGTGCATCGGCCGGCTCCGACTGCTCCCACGCGACCTCGAGCTGGCGCAGCATGGCCACGTGCTCGGGGTTCTGGGCGATCAGCTCGTCGAGGCGGGCGCGCGTGGCGTCGGCCTGCGTCGACAGGTCGCCCAGTGGCAACGCCAGGTCGCCCAACATGCTCAGGCTCTCGATGAGCGCCACGCTGCCGGCCGGGAACGGCATGTTGGTCGGCACGTAGTGGGGGATCTGCGCCCACAGACCAACCGACGGGATGCCGCGCTCATCGCAACCCTGCTCGACCGCCGCCTGGATGCCGCCCGGGAAGTCGAGCGATGCCTTGAGGAACGTCCCCTCGGCCAGGCTGGCCGTCGACGCGGTGCAGGCGACGCGCGGCGACCGCGTGTGTGGGGCGGCGAAGGGGTAGGCGCCCAGGCCGACGCACATGCGGGCCCCGAAGTCGAGGGCCAGGGTCACGACCTCGTCGGTGAAGCGATGCCACAGCCGGTCGGGCTCGGCTCCCACCAGCAGCAGCATCTCGTTGCCGTCGCCGTCGGTGGCCGCCCGCAGCTCGATCTCGGGCCATGTCAGGCCGCGGAGCACGCCGTCGGACAGGTGCGCGACGGGGCGCCGGGCCCGGTAGTCGAGCAGGTCGTCGGTCGAGAAACGCGCCACGGTCACCGTGTCGAGCTGGTCGCAGAGCACCTCCGCGGCCGACCCCGCGGCCAGGCCGGCATCGATCCAGCCCTCGAGGGCGAGCACCAGCAGGGGCTCGTCGAGGTCCGGTTGTTCGATCAGCTCGTACAGCGCCATGTGCGTCTCTCGTGGGAAGCGGAGCGGGCGGGTGCTAGGCCGGGAGGCTCTCGACCGTGGCCTTGGCGGCCTGGGCCAGTATCTCGACCTGAGCGGCGAACCCCTCGAACCCCGAGGATTCGCCCATCACCCCGCCTTTGTAGCGGGCGTACACGCCCTCGAGGATGCAGGCGAGCTTCCAGTAGCCGAAGGCCACGAAGTAGTCGACGTCCGACACGTCACGGCCCGAGGCGTTTGCGTAGCGTTCGACGACCTGGGCCCGCGACGGAAACCCCTCGAGCGTGGTCGAGGCGTCGAGGAGCGCCGGGTGGGCGTCGCCCTGCTCGGTCCAGTACACGAGCAGCAGGCCCACATCGGCCAGCGGGTCGCCGAGCGTGCACAGCTCCCAGTCGAGCACGGCGGCGATGCTGCCGTCGGGCCCCAGCAGGCAGTTGTCGAGCCGGTAGTCGCCGTGGACGATGGTCGCCGGCCCCTGCTCGGGGACCCGGGAGGCCAGCGCCGCGTGCACCTCGTCGACCACGGGCAGCTCGCGGGTCTGCGACTTCTGCCACTGGCCGTACCAGCGCTTGAGCTGGCGCTCGACGTAGCCCTCGCGGCGGCCGAGGTCGCCGAGGCCGACGTTGTCGGGGTCGACGGCATGGATGCGGGCCAGCACGTCGGGGATCTGGTGGCCCGCGTTGGCCCGGGCCTCGACGGCGAGGCCGCGGGCGGCCTCCGCGTCGCGGGCCACGAGGCCCTCGACGAACTCCATCACGTAGAACGGGGCGCCGTTCACCGACTCGTCGGTGCACAGCCCCACCACGGGCGCCACCGGGACGTCGGTGGGGGCCAGCGCCGAGATGATCCGGTGCTCGCGACCCATGTCGTGTGCCGTGGCCAGCACCTGGCCGAGCGGCGGCCGGCGCAGCACCCAGGCGCGCCCGCCGGTGTCGGTGACTCGATACGTCAGGTTCGAGCGCCCCCCGGCGATGAGGTCGAAGCTCAGAGGCGGCGCGACGGCGTCGGCGTGGGACCGGAACCACTCGGTGACCCGTGTGACGTCGACGCCCTTCGGCGCATCCGTGTCAGTCGTTGGCGCGTGCGTCATCGGTTGTTCACCGTAGAGGGCGGGCGAGGTGAGCGCGGCGACGTCGGGGCACCGTGGGTGCCTCGCGGGGTCGCCGGTAGCCTGGCTCGCAATGGCCATCGACGTCACCGACACCTCCTTCCAGACCGACGTGCTCGACCGCTCGTCCACCACACCCGTCGTGGTCGACCTGTGGGCGCCGTGGTGCGGCCCGTGCCGCACGCTCGGCCCCATCCTCGAAACCGTCGTCGCCGAGACCGAGGGCAAGGTCGAGCTGGTCAAGGTCAACGTCGACGACAACCCCCAGGTGTCCCAGGCGTTCCGGGTCCAGGGCATCCCCGCGGTGTACGCCGTCGCCGACGGCAAGGTGGTCGACGGGTTCGTCGGCGCCCAGCCCGAGGCGGCGGTGCGCGAGTTCGTCGGGCGCCTGCTGCCCAGCGAGGCCGAGCAGCAGATCGAGCAGCTCCTGGCAGCCGGCGACGAGGCCTCGCTGCGCCAGGTGCTCGACCAGAAGCCCGACCATCTCGACGCCATCGTCGCCCTCGCCGAGCTGCTGGCCGGGCGGCGCGACGACGGCGACCTGGACGAGGCGCTGGCCCTGCTGGGTCGCATCCCCGAGACGGCCGAGACCCGCAGGGTCGCCGCGCTGGCGCGCACCGGCGCGTCGGCCGCCGCCAACGGCGACGGTGCCGGCGACGAGATCACAGCCAAGCTCGACGGCCTGCTCGACCAGGTCAAGGGCGACGACGACGCGCGCCAGGAGTACGTCGACCTGCTCGAGGTGCTCGGTCCCGACGATCCCCGCACCGCCGACTACCGAAAGCGCCTCACCCGCCAGCTGTTCTAGTGGTGCCCCACCAGGTTCCGGGAGACGGCAGGCAGGGCATACCCATGCGACTCGAGCGGCACGATGGCTACTGGCTGCTGGTGGGTCCCGCCGCGCCGGGGGCCACCGCCACGACCCTGGGCCCGCTGATACTGATGCGGCGGCGGGGCGTCGGCAACCGCCGGCTGCTGCGGCACGAGCTCGAGCACGTTCGCCAGTGGCGCGACCAGGGGGTGGCGGGGTTCCTGTGGCGCTACCTCGGCGCGTACCTGCGCTGGCGCCTGCGCGGCTACCCGCACTGGGCCGCCTACCGCCGGATCCCCCACGAGGTCGAGGCCGAGTGGATCGCTCGCCGCGTCGAGGCCACGGGGGTCGCGTCGGACCCGGTGGGCTCGTCCTCGCCGGGCTGAGCCTGCCCGGCTCGCCCGTGGCGGCGCGACGGCCGGTCGGATCGCGTCCGTCGACGCCCGCGCCCGCCTGCGATCCTCACAGTCAGTCGAGCGCCCGCAGGATGAGCCACCACGAGGCCAGGCCATGGTCGCACCATGCGTCGGGCGCCACGAGGCACTCGTCCGGGCACCGGCACACCCCGTCGTCGAGCCACTCCGCCAGGGTGTCCTCGTCCGGGGGCGCCCAGCCGCTGTTGTGCTCGAACCACGCGTGCGCGTTGGCGACGGCGGCGTCGGGGGTGAGCTGCACGCCCTGATGATGCCGTGATGCGTAGGTGATGGGGCGCGTTCCGGGCGCCGTCGCGGGCACGCTACGGTTGCGTGCGCCGGGTTCGCCTGGGTTCACTCGCTTCCCGGTCGCCGCTTCCCGGTCGCCGTCGCCCTCGCCGTCTCACGGCCCCGTACGTGTCGCACCGCCCCAGCGGCCGACCGTACCTCTCGTCGCCGCTCACGTGGCTCCCGCAGACGCTGACGCGCCCGGCCGGTGCCGGTGCCGTCGTGCACCCGGAGGACGGCGATGTCCGACCTGACAGATCCGGCCGATCCCGCCGGCCTGGCCCACGGACTGCCACGCCCCAGTCCGCCGCGCACCTGGCGCGACCGATGGGACGACGTGGCCGCAGGCGGTCAGTCGCCCGGGCGCCTGGTCGCTGCGGTGGTGGCCGTGGTGGTGGCGGTCGTCGTCGGGTGGCGCGTCCTGGCGCCGCAGGCGCCGCCGCCCGAGATGGAGATCCCGCTCGCAGAGCCGGCGGCCCCAGCCGGCAACGGGTCGCCGGGCGAGGCGGCCGCGGCGGCCGCGGCGGCCGGGAACGGTGGCGCGGGCGCATCGGCCGGTCCCACCGCCACGGCGCCCGGAGGCACCGCCCCCGGGCCTGCGGGCCCGCCCGGCGCCACCGCGGGCGAGGTCGTGGTGCACGTCGTGGGGGCCGTCGCGGCGCCCGGCGTGCAACGACTGCCGGTCGGAGCGCGGGTGGTCGACGCGGTCACGGCGGCCGGAGGCGCGTCACCGGACGCGGACCTCGGACGCATCAACCTGGCCGCTGTCCTGGTCGACGGGCAGCAGATCTACGTCCTTCGGCAGGGAGAGATCCCGCCGCCGCCGCCCGAAGCTGCGACGACCGGGGGCAGCGCCGGTGGCGCCGCGGGTCCGGGCGAGCGGGGGTGGCGGTCTCGTCGACATCAACAACGCATCGGCCGCCCAGCTCGAGGAGCTCCCCGGCGTGGGCCCCGCCACCGCCGAGGCGATCATCGCCCATCGCCAGCAGAACGGCCCCTTCGCCTCGGTCGACGACCTGCTCGACGTGCGGGGCATCGGCGACGCCAAGCTCGAGCAGCTGCGCGACCTGGCCACGGTGTGACCGGTGTCCGACCGGTGGGCTGTCGTGATGGCGGTGGCGACGTTCGTCGGCGCCCTGACGGCGATCGACGGGCACCTTCGAGCGCCGCCGCTCGTGCTGGCCGTCGGGGTGCTGGCCGTTGGTTGGCTCCTCGGACGGATCGGGCACCTCCGGCCCGAGGTGCTGTGCCTGGGCGCGGCGCTGTTGGCTGCGGTGCTGGCGCAACGCTCACTGACCGGCCTCCACGCACCCCTGGCGACGGGCCCGGTGCAGGCCGAGGTCACGCTGGTGGGCGACCCGGTGCCCGATGGGCGCGGCGGTGTGACGGCCGACCTGCGACTCGACGGACGCCGACTGCGCGGGGTGGCCCGAGCCTCGGCTGCCAGCGCGCTCGACGATCGACTGTCCGGTGAGCGTGTCAGCGTCATCGGCCGGGTCGAGCCCCCCGGCCGCAGCGAGAGCTGGCTGCGCCATCGCCACATCGCCGGGCGGCTGAGCATCGACACCGTGACGGGCTGGCGTCCGGGCGGCCCGGCGACCCGTCTGGCCAACGGCCTGCGCCGCACCCTCGCCCGCGGCGCGGAGGGCCTGCCCGACCGGCAGCGCAGCCTGCTGGCCGGCGTCACGCTCGGCGACGATCGCGCCCAGCCGGCCGACATGACCGATGCCTTCCGGGCCGCGGGCCTGACGCATCTGCTGGCGGTTTCAGGTCAGAACGTCGGCTTCGTGATGGTCATCGCCGCGCCGCTGCTCGCCCGGCTGCGGTTCGGTCCCCGCCTGGCGGCCACGCTGGGGGTGCTGGCGATGTTCGCCCTGGTCACCCGCGCCGAGCCGTCGGTGCTGCGGGCCACCGCCATGGCATCGGTGGCGGCCACCGGTGCGGCGCTCGGACGGCCGACGTCCACGGTCCGCACGCTGGCGCTCGGGGTGTCGGGCATGCTGCTGGTCGACCCCCTGCTGGCGACGTCGCTGGGGTTCCAGCTGTCGGTCGCCGGTGCGGCGGGCATCGTCGTGGGGGCCGCTCGGATCGAGGAGATGCTGCCCGGGCCGCGATGGTTCGCTGCTCCACTGTCCGTCACGCTTGCGGCGCAGGCGG
This sequence comes from uncultured Acidimicrobiales bacterium, assembly GCA_963735395.1. Classification (GTDB taxonomy): domain Bacteria; phylum Actinomycetota; class Acidimicrobiia; order Acidimicrobiales; family VFJN01; genus ZC4RG19. The sequence continues at coordinate 108,901 of CAVTKV010000015.1, forward strand.
CGGTGTCACCCCTGCTGGTGGCCACGTTCGACGCGGTGCCGCTGGCGTCGCTCCCGGCCAACCTCCTGGCGGCGCCCGCGGCCGGCCCGCTGATGGTGTGGGGCCTGACCGGCGGCCTGGTCGCGGGCGTCGTCGGTGGTCCGCTGGCCCACGTCATCCACCTGCCCACCCGCGCGCTGCTGGTGTGGCTCGAGGGCGTGGCCACCGCGGCGGTGCGCTGGCCTCTGGGCGACCTGCGCGCCGGCCACTTGGCCGCGCTCGGTGTGGCGACCCTGCTGCTGGTGTCCGGCCGGGGGCTCTCACGGGCCGGCCGTTCGACGGTCGGCGGAGCGCCTCGGCGGACGCCGGACCGCGGCGACGCGAGGGGCGGCCGCGGCGCGGCGGGGGTTGGGTTCGCGCTGCGAATGGCAGGAGGCGGCCTCGCCGTCGTGGTCGTGCTCGCGACGGTGGCGCCTATCGGGGATGCCACGCCGGTGCGGCTCGATCACGCGATCGGCCTTGGGGCCACGCTGTGGCGCTCGGGCGGCGCGGCCGTGGTGGTGCTCGACGGTCGGGCCCGCGACGGCGTCGTGCTGACCGCGCTGCGTCGCGAGGGAGTCGAGCGCGTCGACGTGCTTGTCCTGCGCACGAACGCGCGGGCAGGGGTCGACGTCGTGGCGACCCTGCAACGCCGGTGGCCGGATGCGGTGGTGCTGGCGCCCCTGCCGCAGGGTGCGGTGCCCGGAGACCGGTTGGCCGAGGTCGACGGCGGGGTGGGCCCGCCGACGGGCACCGTGTTCGACATCGGCGGTTTGCGGGTCACGGTGGCCAGCAACACCGCCGACCGCCTCGATGTGCGCATCGCGCCTCGGGCCCCGCCCGAGGGTGCCTTGGGGGCACGTATCCTCGGCGATCGTGCCCGTCTCCTCGTCGCCGCCCGTGCCGCGCATCGACGCGACCCTGACCGTCGATGGCAGCGTCATCGACCTGGCGGCCCGCGTGCTGGTGGCCGGTGTCGTGCCCGCCCCACGGTTCGGGCGTGAGGGCGAGGTCGTCGCCACCGCGGCCGCGCTGGTCGCCGCGGGTGCGGACCTGGTCGATGTGTCGCTGCCCCCACGGATGATCGGTCCCGTGGTCCGAGCGGGTCGGGCCCCGGTGGTGGTGCGGGCCGCCACGCTCGATCAGGCCGCGGCCGCCGGGCGAGCCGGCGCGACGGCGGTGCTCCTGCCGGTCGCGCTGCTGGCCGCTGGGTTCGACAACGGCGCGGCCGTCGACGACGCCGACCGGGGTGGGCTCGGCGCCGCGCCCGTGGCGGTCGTCGACGACCTGACGGACCTGGCCGAGGCCAGGTCCGTGGCCGAACGGTTGCGGGTGCCGCTGGCGTTCGACTCGACCCGCTGGTCCGCGGCCGACGCCGCGGCCCGCGAGTCGGCCGCCATCGCCGACGGGTGCCGTCTGCTCCGCACCACCGACGTGCGGCGCAGCCGGCGCGTGGCCGAGGTCATGGCCGCCATCCTCCAGGCACGCCGCCCCGCCGACGTCCCGCCGCCGGATGACAGGGGGGGTCAGCCGTGACCGATGTGAAGCTCGACGCGCCCGTGCATCTGGTCAAGGGCGACGACGACGTCCTGCTGCGCGACGCCGCCCGAGAGGTCGTGCACGCGCTGACCGGCGAGCTCGATCCCGGACTCGCCGTCGAGGAGGTGGGCCGCGAGCGCTTCGCGTCGCCCGACAGCGCCGAGATCACGATCGTCCCTCTGGTCGACGCCGCCCAGACCCCGCCGTTCCTCACCGACCGGCGCATCGTCGTGGGGCGCGACATCGAGATGTTCACCAAGGCCGCCCAGGTCGCGCCTCTGGTCTCCTACCTGGCCGACCCGCTGCCGACGACATCGCTCGTGCTGGTCTGGAGCGGCGGCCGGGTGCCCAAGTCGCTGCTCGACGCGATCAAAGCGTGCAAGGGCGTCCAGGTCGACACCAGCCCGGGGCGCAAGATCGCCGGCTGGGTCGACGAGCACGTCGCCGCGAGCGGGCTCAAGCTCGACCGCGCCGCCACCGACCGGCTGGTCGGGTGGCTGGGCGACGACCCGCAGCGCCTGGTCGGGGTGCTCGGCACGCTGGTGGGCAGCTTCGGGCCGGGCGCCCGCCTGGGTGCCGCCGACATCGAGCCGTTCCTCGGCGAGGCCGGAGGCGTCCCGCCCTGGGAGCTCACTGACGCGCTCGACCGGGGCGACATCCCCACTGCGCTGGCCAAGCTCCACCGCATGACGGCGGGCGGCGGCCGGCACGCGCTCCAGATCATGGCCACGCTGCAGGGCCACTACGGCCGCATGCTCATGCTGGACGGGGCCGAGGTGGCGGGGGAGAAGGGGGCGGCCCAGCTCCTGGGCCTGAAGGGGTCGACGTTCCCCGCCCGAAAGGCGCTCACCCAGTCGCGCAAGCTGGGCCACGACGGCGTCGTGCGCGCCATCGATCTGCTGGCGACGGCCGATCTCGACCTGCGGGGCGGCAAGGCCTGGCCTGACGCCCTGGTGCTCGAGGTCGTGGTCGCCCGACTCGCCCGCCTGGCCCGCTGAGTTCCATAAACCCCCGCTCGTGCGGCCACGCGTCGCGGGCGGCGGGCCGGGGAGCAGCAGCCGGGCCGAGACGCGACGATGCCGGGCGGTCGGCCCGGCATCATGCGGCGTGTCGTGCTGCGAGCGTGGCGGCCTGGCCGCCAGACCGCCCGCGGGCGGCGGGTCAGGCCTGGGCCGCGACCCGCTTGACCTGGGCCACCAGCCGTGACTTGCGGCGAGCGGCGGCGTTCTTGTGGATGACGCCCTTGGCCGCGGCCTTGTCGAGCCGCTTGATGGCGAGCCGGAGGCGCTCGTCGGCGTCGTCGGCACCTGTCTCGGCGGCGGCGACGGCGGACTTGCTGCGGGACTTGAGCTCGGAGCGCACGGCCTTGTTGCGCTCGTGGCGCACGACGTTCTGCTTGTTGCGCTTGATCTGGCTCTTGATGTTCGCCACGGGGGCTGCTCTCTGTTCGCTCGAGTGCGGAGACCGAAATAGCCGTGACAGGCTAGCGGGGGCCGAGACGACATGTCACCTTCACCTGGCACTGAAGGGCGACGGGAGCACGCCGCTACGCTCGCGTGGCTCCCCCTATGGACCTCGACCGCATCCGCAACGTCTCCATCATCGCCCACATCGACCACGGCAAGTCGACCCTGGCCGACCGTCTCCTCGAGCTGACGGGCGCCGTCGACCCCCGCGACATGCGCGCCCAGTACCTCGACTCGATGGACCTCGAGCGCGAGCGCGGCATCACCATCAAGCTCCAGTCGGTGCGCCTCGGCTACCGCGACCACGTCATCGACCTGATCGACACGCCCGGCCACGTCGACTTCGGCTACGAGGTGTCGCGCTCGCTGGCCGCGTGCGAGGGCGTGATCCTGGTGGTCGACGCCGCCCAGGGCATCGAGGCCCAGACCCTGGCCAACTGCTACCTGGCCCTCGAGAACGACCTCGAGATCGTCGCCGCCCTCAACAAGATCGACCTGCCGGCCGCCGACCCCGACCGCTACGCGGCCGAGATCGAGAAGGTGCTGGGCATCCCGGCCGACGAGATCCTGCGCATCAGCGCCAAGACCGGCGAGGGCGTCAGCGAGCTGCTCGACGCCGTCATCGAGCGGGTCCCGGCCCCCGAGGGCGACGCCGACGAGCCCCTGCAGGCGCTGATCTTCGACTCGCACTACGACCCCTACCGGGGTGTGGTGTCGTCGGTACGGGTGATGAACGGTGCCCTCAAGACGGGCAGCCGCCTCCGGTTCATGCAGGCCGGCGCCGTGCACGATGCCGACGAGGTCGGCGTGCGCACGCCGGACAACGTCCCGGTCGCCGCCCTCGGCCCGGGCGAGACCGGCTACCTGATCGCCGGCATCAAGGACGTGGCCGAGGCCCGATCGGGCGAGACCGTCACCGAGTCGTCACGACCGGCGGCCCAGGCACTGTCCGGCTACCAGGACCCCAAGCCCATGGTGTTCTGCGGGTTGTACCCGATCGACGGCGACCAGTTCAGCGACCTGCGCGAGGCGCTCGAGAGGCTGCGGCTCAACGACGCCAGCTTCACCTACGAGCCCGAGACGTCGGGTGCGCTGGGCTTCGGCTTCCGGTGCGGGTTCCTCGGCCTGCTGCACATGGAGATCGTCCGCGAGCGGCTCGAGCGCGAGTTCGACCTCACCCTCATCGCCACAGCGCCCTCGGTCGCCTACCAGGTGCACACGATGACCGGCGAGGTCGTCGAGATCGACAACCCCTCGGCCATGCCCCCCGCCGCCTCGATCGACCGCATCGAAGAACCGTTCCTCACCTGCACGATCCTGACCCCCACCGACTACACGGGCACGCTCATGGAGCTGTGCCAGTCGCGGCGGGGCGAGATGACCCGGCTCGAGTACCTGTCGCCCGAGCGCATGGAGCTGGTCTACCGGCTGCCCCTGGCCGAGGTGGTGCGCGACTTCTTCGACCAGATGAAGTCGCGCACGCAGGGCTACGCCAGCCTCGACTACGAGCCCGCCGGCTACGCGGTGTCCGACCTGGTCAAGGTCGACGTCCTGCTCAACGGGGTCGCGGCCGACGCCTTCAGCTCGATCGTCCACAGGGACAAGGCGTCCGACTACGGCCGGCGCATGGCGGAGAAGCTGCGCGAGCTGATCCCCCGGCAGATGTTCGACGTGCCCATCCAGGCCGCTGTCGGCGGGCGCATCATCAGCCGCGAGACGGTCAAGGCCAAGCGCAAGGACGTGCTGGCCAAGTGCTACGGCGGCGACATCACCCGCAAGCGCAAGCTGCTCGAGCGCCAGAAGGAGGGCAAGAAGCGGATGAAGAACATCGGCCGCGTCGAGGTCCCCCAGGAAGCGTTCATCAGCGCCCTCCGCCTCGAGGACTGAGCCCGACCGGCCCGAGCGGAGCGCCAGGCGGAGGCGACTGACCTCCTCGCCTCGGGCGGAGAGGGATCGAGCACCCTGCCCACCGTTAGCACTCGGTACACTCGACTGCTACCTGGGGGGCGCAGCAGCGCAGGGTTGCTGGCCTCCGGAGATCACGATGCTCGACGAACGCAAAGCGGCCATCCTCCGGGCAGTGGTGGAGGAGTACATCGACACGGCGCTGCCCGTGGGGTCCGGCCATGTGGCCAGGGCCCCGGGCGTCGACGTGTCGTCGGCGACCGTGCGCAACGAGATGGCCGGCCTCGAGGCCGAGGGCTACCTGCGCCAGCCGCACACCTCCGCCGGCAGGGTGCCCACCGAGAAGGGTTACCGGTTCTTCGTCGACCACCTGCGCGAGCCCGCGCGGCTCGGCGGTCGGTCGGCCGTCGAGGTGCGCGAGTTCTTCGCTCGGGCCCACGGCGAGGCCGAGCAGATGCTGTCCCAGACCAGCCGGCTCTTGTCCAACCTCACGAACCTGACCAGCGTGGTGGTGGCGCCGGGCCCCGCCGAGGCGAGCCTGCGCTCGGTGCAGCTCGTCACGATCAGCACCACGGCCGCCGTGGTGGTGGCCGTGTTCAGCGACGGCACCGTCGAGAAGCACACCATCGAGGTGCCCGAGGTCACGGGCGACGAGCGCGTCGCCGCCGCCAGCGCCCACATGACGGCGCACCTCAGCGGTGTGCTGCGCGACTCTCCGGCGCTCGTTCCCGCCACCGGCGACGCCGCCACCGACGACCTGGTGGCGCGGTCGCTGGCCGCGCTCACGGGGCACCAGCCCGACGACCCGGAGCACGTGTTCGTGGGCGGCGCCGCCCGCATGGCCCAGGCGTTCGACGCCATCGAGACGGTGCGCGAGGTGCTCGGCATCCTCGAGCAGCAGTTCGTGGTGGTGTCGCTGCTGCGAGACGTGATCGACCGCGGCCTGCACGTGGCGATCGGCACCGAGACGGGCGTGGCGCCGCTGGCCGAATGCGCCATCGTGGTCGCCACCTACGACATCGAGGGCGAGCGGGCCGGCACGATCGGCGTGCTCGGCCCCACCCGCATGAACTACCCCCAGGCGCTGGCGGCTGTCGCCGTGGTGAGCAACCGCCTGTCCGACCGCCTCACCGAGGGCTGAGAAAGAGAACTGTGGCCACCGACTACTACGAGCTGCTCGGCGTCTCCCGCACCGCCACCCCGGACGAGATCAAACGCGCCTTCCGGCGGCTGGCCCGCGAGCTCCACCCCGACACGGGCCACGGCGACCCTGACGCCGAGGCCCGTTTCAAGCAGGTCGCGCACGCCTACGAGGTGCTGTCGGATCCCGACAAGCGCCGTCGCTACGACACCTACGGCCCCGAGGGCGTCAACGGCGGCACCCCCGCGGGCGACCCCTTCGGCTTCAGCGGTGGCGGCCTGGGCGACGTGTTCGAGGCGTTCTTCGGCGGCAGCCCATTCGGGGGCGGTCGTGCCCCGTCGGGCCCCCCGCGGGGCGCCGACCTCGAGGTGGTGGCCGACCTCGAGTTCACCGAGGCGGTCTTCGGGTGCGAGCACGCGGTGTCGGTGCGCACGGCGGTGGCCTGCACCGCGTGTCGGGCCACCGGCGCGGCCGACGGCACCGAGCCGGTCACGTGCTACGAGTGCCAGGGCACGGGCCAGGTGCAGCGAGTGCGCCAGTCGCTCATCGGCCAGATGGTCACGTCGTCGCCCTGTGCCCGCTGCAGCGGGTCGGGCCAGATCATCGCCAGCCCCTGCGCCGAGTGCCGGGGCGAGGGTCGGTCGGTCGAGGAGCGCACCTACACGGTCGACATCCCGGCGGGCGTCGACGCCGGCTCGACCCTGCGGCTCTCGGGCCGTGGTGCGGTCGGACCCGCGCGGGGCGCGGCGGGCGACCTCTACGTCCACCTGCGGGTGCAGCCCCATCCTCGCTTCGAGCGCGACGGCGCCGACCTGCACAGCACCGTGCGGCTGCCCTACACCCAGGCCACGCTGGGCACGACGCTCGAGTTCGAGACGCTCGACGGCACCGAAGAGATCGAGGTCCCGCGGGGCACGGCGTCGGGTACGACGTTCCGGCTGCGGGGGCGCGGCGTCCCGCACCTCGAGCGCCGCAACCGTGGCGACCTCCTCGTCGACGTGGTCGTCGACGTGCCCACCGAGCTGTCCGAGGACGAGGAAGACGTCCTCCGCCGGCTGGCCGAGCTGCGGGGCGAGGCCGTGGCGCCGCCGCCGAGCGGCTTGATCTCCAAGCTCCGCTCCGCGTTCAAGTAGGCGGCGTGCCCGAGCCGGGCCAGGCCGACGGCGGAGCAGCGGGCGCGGCGGGCGCCGGGGGCGTCACCCCCTTCACGGCGCGGGCGCACGCGTTCGTGGCGGACCTGGAGGCGCCGCGGCTCTCGGCCCACGACCATCACCACCTGGCGCGTGTGCTGCGGCTGCCGCCGGGCAGCGAGGTGACCGTCAGCGACGGCTTCGGGCGCTGGCGGGCCGGACGGCTGACCGGCGACGCCACGGTCGAGGTGACTGGCACGCTCGTGGCGGACGCGCGCCCCCGGCCGGCGATCACCGTGGCGTTCGCGCTGGTCAAGGGCGACCGGCCGGAGCTGACCGTGCAGAAGCTGACCGAGGTGGGCGCGGACCGCATGGTGCCGTTCGTGGCCGAGCGCAGCGTGGTGCGCTGGGACTCGGCCAAGGCCGACCGCCAGCTGGCACGCCTGACCGACATCGCCCGCGAGGCGGCCGGGCAGTGCCGGCGCACCTGGCTGCCGCAGGTCGACCGCGTGACGACGTTCGCCGAGGTGGTGGGCCTGGCCGGTGCGACGATGGCCGACCTCGACGGCGATCCGCCGACGCTCGAGCGACCGGTCGTGCTGGTCGGTCCCGAAGGCGGCTGGTCGGACCGTGAGCGCGCCACCGGCCTGCCACGCACGCGTCTCGGCAGCTGGGTTCTTCGTGCAGAGACTGCAGCAATCACGTCGGGTGCATTATTAGCTGCCCTGCGTGCGCAACTGGTGGTCGACGCGCGCTGAACAGGTACGAAGAGTAGGCCTCAGGCACTTTTCGCGTCATAGTGCGGGAGGAGCGTGTGAGGGAGGCGCACTCGCAGTGATTGTCGATCCGGTGGTTCAGTGCGTAGAGTAGGCACTCGCCTGCCCTGAGCAGATCTCGGGGCTGGCACCTGGGTCTGGCCGTACTTCTGGGGAACGGCCAAGGGAGGAAAACCATGGACACCGATCTCGAGGTCGAGCGCGACAGCGGCTACGCCGCCAAGGTCGGGGCGAGGCTTCGTTCGATCCGCCGCCAGAAGCACCTGTCGCTGCAAGACGTCGAGGCGGCATCGGAGCACGAGTTCAAAGCGTCGGTGCTGGGCGCCTACGAGCGTGGCGAGCGCGCCATCTCCGTCCCCCGCCTGCAGCGCCTCGCCCGCTTCTACCGTGTGCCGGTCGACCAGATGCTTCCCAGCGACGACGAGCTGGGCATCCGCTCGCCGTCGGGCGAGGAGCAGGTCGTCGACCTCACCGAGCGCATGCGCGGCCCGCGCCGCGACGACCGCCCGGTCACCATCGACCTGGGCGCCGTCGAGCAGCTCGGCGGGCAGGAGGGCGAGATGTTGGCCCGCTACCTGCGCATGATCCAGGTGCAGCGGGGCGACTACAACGGCCGCATGCTCACCATCCGGCGCGAGGACCTGCGGGCCGTGGCGTGCATCCTCGACTGCCACCCGGACCAGGTGCCGGCCCGGCTCGACAGCCTGGGTCTCTGCCTGGTCCGCTGACCGGGGGGTCGGCCACGACGCCACCGAGCCGGCCCGACCCCGCGGCGCCGTTCGGCGTCTACCTCCATGTGCCGTTCTGCGCGGCGAAGTGCGATTACTGCGCATTCGCCACGTGGACCGACCGACACCACCTCCAGCACGTCTACCTCGACGCCTGCCGCGCCGACGTCGAACGTGAGGTGGCCGCAGGGTTGCCGCCGGCGACGAGCATCTTCGTCGGCGGCGGCACGCCCTCGCTGGTCGCGCCCGATCGCCTCGTCGCCGTGCTCGACGCCGTCCCCAAGGCGCCCGCATGCGAGGTCACCGTCGAGTGCAACCCCGACACCGTGACCCCCGCGCTGGTCGCGGCCTACGCGGCCGGGGGCGTGAACCGGGTCAGCCTGGGCGTGCAGTCGATGGTCGACCACGTGCTCGCCGGCCTGGGGCGCACCCACGTCCCCGCCAACGTGCGGAGGGCGGTCGCGCTCGTGCGCGACGCGGGCATCCCCACGTTCAACCTGGACCTGATCTACGGCGGCGCCGGCGAGTCGGTCGACGACTGGCGGCGCACGGTGGACGGCGCCCTCGCGCTCGACCCGCCCCATGTGAGCGCGTACGCCCTGACCGTCGAGGCGGGCACGCCGCTGGCCGAGGACCCCGACCGCCACCCCGACGACGACGACCAGGCGGAGAAGTACCTGATCGCGGCCGAGGCGCTGGAGGCGGCCGGGCTGGCCTGGTACGAGATCTCGAACTGGTCACGCCCCGGCCACGAGTGCCGCCACAACCAGCTCTACTGGTCGATGGGCGACTACCAGGCGTTCGGGTGCGCCGGGCACTCGCACCGCACCGGGCGGCGCTTCTGGAACGTCCGCACCCCCGAGCGCTACATCGACGCCGTCGTCGCCGGTCGGTCGCCCGAGGCGGCGGGGGAGAGGCTCGCCCCCGCCGAGCGGCGTCTGGAGGCTCTGCAGCTCGCCGTGCGCACGCGCGCCGGGGTGCCGGCGGACACACTGCCGGTGGACGAGCTGGCCGACCTCGTCGATGTCACCGGCGACCAGGCCGTGCTCACGGCGCGGGGCCGCCTGCTGGCCAACGAGGTGGCCCTCCGCCTGCGCTAGCGCCCAGGGTCGCGGTGACGGGCTCTGGTCGTTGTTGCACGGAGGGTGCGAGACTTCCCGGCCATGCCGTTCCACCCCTCGCTCCAGGTGTGGGATGCCGACGTCCTGGCAGGCGATCCGCTCGGCTTCCCCGGCTACGACGAGCGCCGCCGCGCGCTGGCCGAGACGGGCGAGGCCGTCACCACCGGGCGCACCGAGCACTACGCCTACATCGAGGGACGCTTCGAGGTCATGGGCGGCACCATGGGTGCGGCCGTGGGCGAGCGGGTGGTCCGCGCGTACGACCGGGCCTGCGATCTGCGCCTGCCCATGGTGGTGGCCACCCGCACGGGAGGGGCCCGGCTGCAGGAGGGCATGGTCGCGCTCATCCAGCTGGCTCGCACTGCCTCGGCGGCCACCCGCCACGCGGACGCCGGGCTGCTGTCGCTCGGCGTGTACGGGTCACCCACCACGGGCGGGGTGTATGCGTCCTTCGGCTCGCTCGTCGACGTGCGCGCCGCCATCGAGCACGCGGTCATGGGGTTCGCCGGCCCCCGCGTCGCCGAGGGGACGCTGGGCGCACCGCTCCCCCCGGGATCTCACACGGCCGAGGCGGCCTACGAGGAGGGCCTGGTCGACGAGCTGCTGGCTCCGTCCCGGGCCGCCGAGTGGGTCGAGGTCGCGCTGGGCCTGCGCGACCGCCCGTTGCCGACCCGCCCGCTCCCCGCGTGGGCCGACCCTGCGGTCGGCGGCGCCTGGGGCGAGGTGCTGCGCGCCCGGGCCGTCGGCCGCCCCACGGGCATCGACCGGGCCGCACGGCTGTGCTCGTCGTGGGTCGAGCTGCGGGGGACCGACCCGGTGGTGCGGGCGGGCCTGGCCACCGCGGTCGGCCGGCGCTGCGTGGTGGTGGCCACCGACCGCTACCACGGCCAGGGGCGGCCGAGGCCGGCCGGGTTCCGGCTGGCCCAGCGGGCCGTCCGGCTGGCCGGCCGGCTGGGTCTACCGGTGGTGACGCTCGTCGACACGCCGGGCGCCGACCCGTCGCCCGAGTCCGAGGCCGACGGGCTGGCCTACGAGATCGGCCAGACGCTGCGATCGTTCGCGGCGTGCCCCACCCCGATCGTGTCCGTGTGCGTGGGCGAGGGCGGCAGCGGCGGTGCGCTGGCCCTGAGCTACGCGGACCGTCTGATCATGGCCGAGCACGCCGTGTTCTCGGTGATCGGCCCCGAGGGCGCGGCGGCGATCCTGGAGCGCGACCCGGACCGAGCGGCGGACGTCGCCGACCGCCTGGCACTGACCTCGGCCGACATGCTGGAGCTGGGCGTGGTCGACTCGGTCGTCGCGGAGGGGCAGTCCGCGCTCGATGGTGCCGTCGCCGCCGCGCTGGAGACAGCGCGGGTGGGGGAGCGAGAGTCCCGGTTCGACCGCGTCACATCCCGCTGGCTCGAGGACTGAGGCCGCCGGTCGGGGGGCGTCGAGCGGGCGGGCCACCGGCGCCATGGAGCCGGCACCCTCGAGCCGGCGCCGCGCTCAGCGCTGGCCCGACACCCACACCATCACGGTCTCGACGCTCGCCAGCCGCCACCCGTCCGGAGTGCGGCGAGCGGTGAACCGGTAGACCTGGCCGACCCGGAGCCTCGTCCCGGCCTCGGGTACGTCCCCGTCGGGGGTGCCGGCGAAGGTGACGACCAGGTTGGCCCGCACCGAGGCGCGGTCGCCGTCGAGGTCGACGAGCACGTCGGTGATGACGTGCTGGATGCGCTCCTCTGGTGCGTGGTTGCGGCTGGCCTGGGCGGTCAGCGCGTCGATGCCCTCGGCGACGCCGCCGGGGGTCTTGGCCGTGGCGTCGGCGGTGAAGATGGCGCGCATGTCGTCGAAGCGGGCCTCGTCGAGGCACGCGCCGAGGCGGTGGACGAGAGTCGTGATCTCGTCGCGGGCGATCAGCCCGTCGATGTGCGCTCGCAGGTCGCGGTCCGTGTCGATCGCTGGTGCATCCATGGGATCTCCTTGTGTCATAGCGTTGGCGATACCAACGTTGGCAGAACCAACGATATCCGTGATCGTTGGCATTGCCAACGACTGTTAGTCTCCCGGTTCGTGGACAGCGAACAGGCCTCCTCGCGCCTGCGGGCCCTGCCGAGCTGGCTGTTGAACCAGTCCGCGCTCCGCGCCCAGCGGCTGGTGACCGACGGGCTGGGCGCCGTCGGCGCCCATCGCCACCACTACGCGGTCCTGGCCGCCCTCGATGAGTTCGGGCCGGACAGCCAGGCGGCGCTCGGGCGGCGGGCGGGCATCGATCGCAGCGACATGGTGGCGCTGGTCAACGAGCTTTCCGGCGCAGGGCTGCTGGCCCGCGCGGCAGATGCGAACGATCGCCGGCGCAACCTCGTCACGATCACCCCGGCGGGACGCCGCCGCCTGCGTACGCTCGACGCCGTGCTCGCCGACATCCAGGACGACCTGCTCGCGCCCCTGTCCCTCGACGAGCGCGACCAGCTCGTGGGGGCGCTGACTCGGGTGGTGGATCGCGCCGCGGCCGGCGGTGCCGCCGACGGGGCTGAGCCCGGCGGATCAGCCGTCGGGTGACGGTACGACGAGCTGCTGGCCGGGCACGAGGAGGTCGGGGTTGTCGGGGTCGACGAGGTGCGGCCGGTTGGCCTGGACCAGCCGTTGCCAGTAGCGGCCCACGGCCCGCTCGCCGGGTCTCGACCCGGCAGGCGAGGCGATGACGTCCTCGGCGATGGACCACAACGAGTCGCCAGGTTCGACGATCCATGTGGTCAGGTCGATCTCGGGGGCGGCCGGTGGGGCGGGCACGGGCGGAACACCCACTGCCGCGGGAGCGAACGCCACCGGTGTGGTACCGGCCGGCGGTGGCGCGGGCGCGGCCGAGTCGAGACGCGTCATCGTCGCCGACGGTGAGGGCGGCGCGTCGATGACGGTCATGGTGGCCCTGGTGCCTGCGTCGGCCGCGGCGTCGGCCCCTGACGTGTCGGCGTCCGGCCCCGGCACGGGTGGGGTTGCCGCATCATCGACCCGGGTCATCGTGGCGGTGGCGCCGGGCAGCCGCGACATGGTGGCCGCCGAGGGTGCCACCACCCCGGCGGGCTCGGCGGGGGTGACCGGGGCGGAGGCCACGGCGTCGCGGTCAGGCCGGGTGCCGAGGTCGGGGAAGGGAACCGCGGCGACCGCCCCGCCGAGCACGAGCCCGATGCCGGAACCGCCGGCGGCGAGGCGGCGCACCACATCGGGGCTGATGCGGTCGACCGCCGCCGTGAGCCCGTGCCACCGGACCAGCCGGGCCGCCGCGGTCAGGGCCGTGACCGCTGACAGGTAGGCGGTGGCGGCCAGCCCGGCCAGGCGCACCAGCGCGACGACCATGTCGGCGGGGGGTGTGTCGGACACCCACGTCGACAGGTCGTCGAGCGACGTCAGCGGCACCGACAGCGTCTCGGAGCCGGTGGCGAGCAGCACGCGTGCCGCGACGACCAGCCCGGCGCTCCAGGCCGCCAGGCGCAGCACCGCACGCAGGCCGTCGCGCCTCACCCCGGAACCTCGACCGTCGTGGTGCCTCCGACGGCGAGATCGACGAGCAGGCGGTCGCATCCGGCGGCCCCTGGTTCAGCCCGGATGGCCACGCCGCCGTCGACCCGCTGATTCGAGCTGACCGTCACCGGCTCGTCGGTGCGAGCCCAGGCCGTGAAGACGAACACGTCGCCCGTGGCCGGCCGCAGCAGCGCCGCCGAAGCGCCGCCGTCGCAGTCCCAGTCGCCCACGGTGACCAGGTCGCCCGGCTCGCCCAGCGACCACCGGGCGATGCCGGCATCGACGGTGGTGCCGTCGACGACCAGGGGTTCCGGGCAGCCGTCGCCATCGACGTCCGCGGCGGGGGCGGCGGCGGGAGGGCAGTCGCGCCCCGGCGCGGCCGCCTCGGGCTCGGACCGGGAGGTGTCGGCGCCGCCCCCCGATCCGATGATCACTGCGCCGGCCATGCCGACCGCGGCGATGACAAGGGCGACAGCCCCGAGCGCCAGGAGTCGGCCGCGGGCGGGGCCAGGGGGCGGGCGGTCGTGTGCCGGCGGCCGCCGCGCCGACGCGGCCACCCGCCCGCCGGCCACCCGGTGGTCGCGTGTGAGGTCGTCGTCGGCCGGGGGCCCGGACGCCGCCGGGTCGACGCGAGGGTGGGCGTGGTGGCGGAGCCCGAGGTCAAGGTCGTCGATGGCCGCCTCGGCGGTGGTGTGGGAGCGCATGCGGGCCTCGTCGTCGAGGTCGTCGTGTCCGGGGGCGAACACCGGGTCGGGCCGGAAGGCCGGGCCGTCGTCGAACGACCAGGGATCGAACGGGTCGTCGGGCGCCGGCAGCGAGAGGTCGTCGACAGGTGGGGACACTCGTTCGTCGGGAGCGGTCGTGGACCACGCCGGCGTGTCGACCCGGGCGATCGGCAGGGAGAGGCCGTCAGCGTCGGGGCGGGCGGGCAGGTCGGGCGGGCCCGCGCCGAAGGCCGCCGCCCACCGCTCGTCGTCGGAGCGCTCGTCGGCGAACGACCAGATGCGATCGAGCGTGTCGGGCCGGGTCGGGTCGCGCTGGTCACCCGTGGGGGCCGGGGGCCTGGTCGTCGCGGGCCTCGCCGCCGGCCCGGGACCGGACCCGGACCCCGGAGCGGATCCGGACCCCGTGGCGGACCCAGCCGCACCGGCACGACGCCGGGACGCGGCGACCCCGCTGGCGCCCGACGGCAGATCGGCCGTCGGGACGGCGACCAGGATGGCGTCGGCCAGGACGCGGCCGGACGGCCGCCGCGTGGGCACCGGGTCGGCGGCCCGCTCGATGACCTGGTGGAGCGCCCGTCGAGCACTGCTGCCGCCGCGGGGCCAGCGCAGGACCCCCCGGCGCTCGGCCGGAGCACGGCCCACGAGCTCGCCGAGCAGGGCACCGAGGGCGGCGACATCGTCGGCCGGGGTCGCGTCGCCGGGCTGCGCCAAGCCGCACAGCCGCGGGCGGCCGTCCTCGCCGATCAGGACGTGGGTGGCATCGAGCCGGCCGTGGACGATGCCCAGGTCGTGCAAGTCGGCCAGCGTGCTGGCCACCGCCGCGCCCACACCCGCGACGTCACGGAGCGAGCCGGTCCACCGCGCCACCGGCTCGCCGGCGTAGCAGGTGCGGAGCTCGTGCTCGTCGGCAGCGTCAGCGGTGGGATCGGCGCCGTCGGACCCGGCCGGTGCGCCGGCCAGCGCGACGACGCCCGGGTGCACCGCCTGGTGGAGCCGGTCGTGCTCGCGGCGGAGGCGCTCGGCGGCCGGGCCGGTGGCGGACTTGACCACCACCGGCACGTCGTCGTCGAGGTCAACCCTGACGTGCACGTCCATGCCATGAAGACTGCTGAACGCGAACGAAAGTTGTCAAGAGGGTAGGAAGAATATTCTGGGGTAACGTGTTCTCGTCTGGTCGTCTAGGGGTTGTCGTTGCCCTCTACGGGTTGTCGGCCGTCGCCGACGCCGTCGCCGTCACGGTCATGCCGTCGGCGGCGCCCGGGATGACCCCGGCGAAGATGTAGTCGGCGTACAGCGAGATCTCGACCTCGACCCGGCCGTCGGCCACCCGCACCGCCGGCGTGCCGACGACGTCCCCGGCCAGCTCGCTGGCGGCGATCACGCGCTCGGCCACCCCCGTCGCCGCGCGCTGGTCGACCACGTAGTCGCCGGAGCGCAGGCTGCCCAGGTCCGCCGCCGCCGTCGCCGCATCGTTGGCCGCCCCGGCAGCCAGGTCGTGCGCCTGGCGCTGCCGGAGTTGGACCAGTGACATGTCCACGGCGATCGACGCCATGACCAGCACGATCAGCAGACCGGCGGGCACCAGCATCAGCACACTGCCCCGGTCGTCGCCTGGGTCGGTGCGGCGGGTGGCGCTCACGCGCACGCCTCCGCCGAGCCGGGCACGCCCGAGCGGTAGGGGTCGACCAGTTCGCTGTGGGAGCTGGTGACGTCGATGCCGTCGCCGAAGCCGCCGATCCACGGGACCGTGAGAGCCGGCACCTCGTAGGTCACGGTGAACGTCGCCCGCGCGCAGCGGGTGAAGCCCTGCTGGCCTGCGCTGCCCTCGAGGGCGCTGAGGCCCACTGTGGCCTGGGCCGGGTCGCGCCCGTGGGCCTCCAGCGCGGCCAGGCCGGCGTCGACGGCGGCCTGTTCGGGGTCGGCCGACCCGGCGGCGTCGACTTCGGCCTCGACGTAGTGGCGGGTGGCTTGGCGGGCCGCAGCGTCCACGGCCAGCTTCGCGTCGATCACCGCCCACGCGTTGGCCACGAGGAGCGCGCCGACGACGAACACCAGGATGCCGAACGGCAGTGCCTCGATGCCGCCGACCTGCCCGCGGTCGTCGCCCCGTGCCCGCGCCCACCCCCGGCCCGACATGCTGGTGTGGCGGCCGCCCGTGTGGTCGCCCGGGTCGTTACCCGGGTGGTTGGCGTCGCCGGCGTCGTGCGCGTGCCGCCCACCGCCGTCCGCGTCGGGGGTGACGTGCCGCCCGCCATCGGCGTCGGGTGTGAGATCCCTCCTGCCGGCGACGGAGTCGACCTCGGACCGACGCGGATCGGCGGCATCGTCCTGGTCAGTGGGTGCGGGCGCCGGGTCGTCGCCGTCGCGCTCGGGGGTGATGCGCACCCGCCCGATGCGCCGACCCTGGATGCGCTGGGCGGTCAGGCGCCAGCCGGCCAGGGTGACGGACTCGCCCTCGACCGGCACGTGGCCGAGGCGGTCGTAGACGAGGCCGCCGATCGTGTCCCAGTCGCCCACGGGCAGGCCGGGCACGCAGCAGGTCGTTCACCTGGTCGAGCGGGGTGCGGCCGTGCACGCGGATGCCGCCACCCGCGACCGGTTCGACGATGGGGTCGTCGACGTCGAACTCGTCGACGATCTCGCCCACGAGCTCCTCGATGATGTCCTCGAGCGTGACCAGGCCGGCGGTGCCGCCGTACTCGTCGACGACGATCGCCATGTGGAACTTGTCGCGCTGCATCTCGCGCAGCATCTCGGGCACGCGCTTGGTCTCCGGGACGAACCGGGCGTCCCGGGTCAGCTCGGCCACCGGCACGTCCTGCTTGCCGTCGCGCTCGGCTCCCATCAGGTCCTTGGCGTAGGCCAGGCCGACGACGTCGTCGATGCCGTCGCCGCACACGGGCAGGCGGCTGTAGCCGTTGAGGAGGAACACCTCCATCACGTCGACGACACGGAAGTCGGCGGGCACCGTCACCATGTCGGGCCGTGGGACCATGACCTCGCGCACCACGGTGTCGCCGAACTCGATGATCGATTCGATGAGGGCGCGCTCGTCCTCCTCGATCACTCCCTCCTCGACGCCCAGCTCGGCCACGGCCAGCAGCTCCTCGTCCGGCGACACGAACGGACCCTGCTTCAACCCCTTGCCGGGCAGCACCACGTTGGTCAGCCCGATCAGCCCGCGGGCCACCAGCCGCAGGGGCGGGAAGAGCGCCAGCGATCGCACGGGTCGGGCGACGGCGAGGGCCACCCGGTCGGGGTTGAGCACCGCCCACGTCTTGGGCACGCTCTCGGCCAGGACGAACACGACCACGACGTCGATGGCGATGGCCACGACCATGCCGACCACGCCGAACAGCCGGTTGGCCAGGATGCCGACGAGCGTCGCCTGGACGAGCTGGCAGACGAGCAGCAGCAGGACCACCGTGGTCACGAACGACTCGGGCCGGCCGACCAGGTCGACGAGGGCGTCAGCGCCGCGGCGCGGCTCGGCGGCCAGGGCCTCGGCCCGGGGACGTGTCACTCGGGTGAGCGCCGTCTCCGCCGCCGCCAGCACCATCGCCAGCGCGAGCAGCACGACGATGGCGACCAGGAGCCAGGCGTCGGCCGCGTTCGCCGTCACCGCGAGCAGGGGGAGCGATGGCGCCACACCTCACCGCCGGTGGTGGAACCGCTCGAGCAGCACGCGCTCGCGCTCCTGCATGACCGCCGTCTCGTCCGGCTCGGCGTGGTCGTGACCCAGCACGTGGAGCACGCCGTGCACGACCAGCAGCGCCATCTCGTCGTCGTAGCTGCCGGCGTGGCCGGGCGCCTGGCGTTCGGCCACCGCGGGGCACACGACCACGTCGCCGAGCAGCAGCGGCAGGTCGCCCGGCTCGGGGTCGTCGCGGTCGGGACCGGCCGTGCCGGCGTCCGGCCACCGGCCCGCCACCACCGGGTCGTCGATGGGGAACGCGAGCACGTCGGTGGGCCCCTCCGCGTCCATGAAGCGCTTGTTGAGCTCGGCGATGGCCGCCTCGTCCACGAACAGCAGCGACAGCTCGGCCTCGCCCCGCACACCCTCGGCCACCAGGACCTCGCGGGCCAGCGTGACCCACCGGTCGACGTCGACGGCGGCCGCAGCCTGCTCGTCGGCGCCGAAGACCTGGACATCGCCCTCCGGGCCATGGCGCAGCGGCTTGGGCGTCGGCCGCCGGACCTCGGCGTCGTCGCCCGGGTGCGACGCGCCCGGTGGCGGGGTGTCGGGCGGGGGTGTCACGATCGTTCGCTTGCCGACCGGGCGGCGCCGGGCCGCTCGGACGTACCACGGGAGCCGTCGGCCCGCTCGTAGGCATCGACGATGTCCTGCACGATGCGGTGCCGGACGACGTCCTTGGAGCCGAGGTGGACGAACGACAGCCCGTCGATGCCGCCGAGCGTGCGCTCGAGCGTCGTCATGCCGCTGCGACCCGTGGGCAGGTCGACCTGGGTCATGTCCGCGGTCACCACCACGCGGGACCCGAACCCGATGCGGGTGAGGAACATCTTCATCTGCTCGGGCGTGGCGTTCTGCGCCTCGTCGAGGATGATGAAGCTCTGGTTGAGCGTGCGGCCCCGCATGAACGCCAGCGGCGCCACCTCGACCGTGCCCCGGTCGAGCAGGCGCTGCGCGCCGTCGGGCTCGACCATGTCGTAGAGGGCGTCGTAGAGCGGGCGCAGGTAGGGGTCGATCTTGGCGGCCAGGTCGCCGGGCAGGAAGCCCAGGCGCTCGCCGGCCTCGACCGCGGGGCGGGTGAGGATGATGCGCTCGACCTGCTTGGCCTGCAGCGCCTGCACCGCCATGGCCACGGCCAGCCACGACTTGCCGGTGCCGGCGGGGCCGATGCCGAACGTGATCACGTTGTCGCGGATGGCGTCGACGTAGCGCTTCTGGCCGGCCGATCTTGGGCCGGATGGTGCGCCCCCGCGACGACCGCAGCACCTCGGCGGTGAGCACCTCGGACGGGCGCTCGTCGTGGCGCACCATGTCGATGGTGCGGACCACGCTGGCCGGCTCGAGCCGCTGGCCCCGTTCGAGCAGCAGCACCAGCTCCTCGAACAGGTGGCCGACCTTGTCGGCCTCGTCGCCGGTGATGGCGATCTCGTTGCCGCGCACGTGTATCTCGACGCCGGCGAATGCCGACTCGACCACTCGTAGCAACTCGTCACGCTGGCCGAGGAGGTCGGCCATGAGGTGGTTGCCGGGCACGGAGATCTTGACCTGGGTCGTTGCCACGAGGCTCCCAGGTTAGGCACATCGCCGGACCATGCGGCGCGCCGCCCACGGCGCCGCGCCACCGGACGCCCCGTGCACCGGGGGTACGTTGGCCCCCGTGGACCGCCCTCCATACCGCCCCGAGGCGCTGGGACCGGCCCGGTTGGTCGACGGCGGCGGAGGCGGGCTCGCCGGGCGCCTCGAGCGCTGGGCGGCCGAGGCCCGGGTCGACGAGGCCGCCCGGGCCCGCTCACGCGAGCGGTGGCTGCGCCGGCAGGCCGAGGAGGAGAGCACGCTCGCCGGGGTGCTGGCCGACCTGCTGGAGGCGGGCTCGCCCGTGACGGTGCACACCCGCGCGGGCGGGCGCTACGCCGGGGCCGTCCGGGCGGTCGGGGCCGACTTCGTCGCGCTGGGCCCGGACCCGCTGCCGGGGAGCGATGTCGTCGTCGCACTGGCGGCGATCGCATCGGTGCGCACCCGACCCGGCACGCCCGGCGTGCTCGGCGACCGCACGGTGGCCGGTGCGTTGCACCTGGCGGATGTGGTCGCCGGCCTGGCCGCCGAGCGCGAGCGGGTGCGGGTGGTGACCGTCGACGGCGAGACGCTCGCCGGCGTCGTGCGGTCGGTCGGGCAGGACGTGGCCGTCGTCGGCCAGGACGGCGACGCGTCGGTGGCCGCCTACGTGCCGCTGGCGGCAATCAGCGAGGTCGTGGTCGGCGGCCGGTGATCGCGCCCGTCGCGACGACCCCGGACCGCAGTGGCGCCGGGCCACGATCTCGCTACGGTCGTGACGATGAGTGATCGACGACCTCTCGGCGTGGCGCTGGCGGCCCTCGTGCTGCTGATCGGCGCGTGTGGGGGCGGCGACGGCGCGACGGGCGAGGCCAGCGACGCCGCTGATCGGACGACCTCATCCGCCGCCGACGAGCCCACCGACGAGCCCACCGATGACACGCCGACGACCACCGCGACCACCGCGCCGCCGGAGAGCCCGCCGTTGACCAGGCCGGACTGGCTCGGTACCCGGGTGCTGAGCCCCGTGCCCGGCGAGCCGCCCCCGCCGACGCCTCCCGAGCTCGACCCGCGGCGGCTGCCGACCGTCGAGGTGCTGCCGCCGCCGGCCGACGGTGCCTTCCACGCATCGGTCGCCCCGGTGCCGCCCGACGTCGCCGCCCGCTCGACCTGGCAGGAGGCGTGCCCGGTCACCCTCGACGAGCTGAGGTACGTCACGGTGTCGTTCTGGGGGTTCGACGACCTGCCTCACACGGGCGAGCTGCTGCTGCACCGCGACGCGGCCGAGCCGGTCACCGGGGTGTTCCAGCGGTTGTTCGACGCCCGGTTCCCGATCGAGGACATGCACGTGACCCCCGCAGCCGAGCTCGACGCCCCCAACACCGGCGACGGCAACGCCACCGCCGGGTTCGTGTGCCGCCCCACACGCGGCAGCTCACGGTGGTCGGAGCACGCCTACGGGCTGGCGATCGACATCAACCCGTTCCAGAACCCCTACGTACACGACGGCAGCCTGATTCCCGGCCTGGCCTCGTCGTACCTCGACCGGGCCAACGTGCGTCCGGGAATGCTCGTGCCCGGCGCCGGGCCGATCGAGGCGTTCGCCGAGATCGGATGGCAGTGGGGCGGCGCCTGGAGCAACCCGATCGACTACATGCACTTCAGCGCCAACGGGCGCTGAGGGGCGACGCGGCCCGAGGACGACCGTCGCCGGCAGGACGTTCGCTCAGCCGGCGAGGGCGTGGACGCCGGCGAGGGCGTCGCGGCGGCGGACGGCTTGCAGGTCGGCGGTGCGGAAGCTGGCCATGCGGGTGCTCCACGAGTCGATCACGTCGCGGCCGTCGCCGCGGCGGAAGAACGTGGTCATGGGGCCTTCTTGCTGGTAGGCGTCGGCGCCGTCGACGGTCTCGACGGCGCCGTCTCGCAGGATCACCTCGAACGTCGGCATGGGGGGACGGTACGGCGGTGGGCCTGTGCGCTACGAGAGGGGCAAGCCTGTGGATTGAGGAAGTTCTCCACAGGTCGTGCCGTCGTGGCCGGACGGCGGTTGACGCTGCGTCAGCTGTCGTCGCCGCGGACTGCGGGCTCGGGGTAGAGGTGCTCGAGCTCGCCGGGTTGGATGCGTGATCGGCTGATGAACTCGTCGACCTCGTGACCGCGGAGCCTGATGACCCGGCCGAAGCGGTAAGCAGGCAGCTCGCCGTGGTCGATGAACCGGTAGAGCGTCCGCGGGGTGATCCCGAGCCGGCGTGCCGCTTCCTGGGTCGAGAGCCAATCGGTCTCGTCTGTGTTCACGCCGACACCTTACCTCCTCGCGTGGTGTTTGGGCATCTTTCGGTCAACTCCTGGCGTCACTGGTGAGACCACGTATTGTGTGGGCGTCACCACATCCGTACCGGTCTGGTGACGACGGTGGACGCGCACGTCACACCCGGTCCCGGCGGGGAGCGGGCGCGCCGACGCCCGGGGTGCCGCCGGTCGCGCCGGCGGCGAATCGAGGCTCGGGTCTGGGCTCGTGCCTCCGCGACATGTTCCTGCTGGGAGAGGTGGCAGACCGATGGTGATGACGCGGCCGACCGACGGCGCAGCCGCGACCGACGCGCAGGACGCGCGCGACGCACCGCCGCGCCGGGTCGTGACACGCGCCCCCGGCGTCCCCGGCAGCCGGGCGGTAGTGGGCGGTCTGCTGGTCGCGCTGGCGGGCGTGGGCACGTTCGTGTCCTGGCAGCGGGCGTCAGGCTCGCCCGAGCACGCCTACGCGGTCGCCGACCGGTCACTCCAACCAGGCGACCCGGTCACCGCCGACGCCGTCCGCTTCGAGCGCATCGATCTGCCCTCCGACGTGGCGCGGGCGTCGTTCGTCACCCCGGCCGAGCTCGAGGGTCGTGTGCTCGTCGCCCCGGTCGGCGAGGGCGAGCTGCTCCAGCACGGGTCGCTCAGCGACCAGGGCCAGCCCGACCCGGCCGCCGAGGTGTCGGTCGCCCTCGCCCGCGACCTGGCCGTCGACGGGCGGCTGCGCAGCGGTGACACGGTCGACGTCTACGCCACCCACGACGATGACACCTCGGTCGTCGCCGAGGGCGTCCGGGTGATCTCGGTGACCGAAGGCGGCGGCTCGTTCGCCGACGGCAGCGAGCTGACGGTGACGTTGGCGCTGGCCGCGGCCGAGCAGCGGGTGCCGGTCATCCACGCCGCCCGGGCCGGCCAGATCACCCTGGTCCGCACCACCCATGTGCCCCGCAGCGCGCCGGCGACGGGCAGCGACCCACCGCCCGACACCGCTGCGACCGGCGGTGCCACCAGCGATGGCACCGACGATGGCCCGGACGCCCTCCCGCCCGGGGGCGGGGGCTGATGGCCGCCGACCGCTACGTGCTGCTGGGCCTGGCGGGGGTGCGCGCCGCCTGGTTCGGCGACGTCGCCCGGTGGGCGACGTCAGCGACGCTGCCGGTCGACTTCGTCAAGGTCGTGTCGCTCGAGGAGGCGCGAGCGCGCCTGCGTTCAGGCCGGCCGTTCTCGGCTCTGGTGGTCGACTCGGGCCTCGCCGCGCTCGACCGCGACCTGGTCGAGCTCGCCACCGGCCACGGCTGCGCGGTGATCGCGGCCGACGACGGGCGTGCAGCCCGACCGTGGCGCGAGCTGGGGGTGCACGCGGTGCTGCCCACGGGCTTCGGGCCCGAGCAGCTGCTCGACGCGTTGCGCGCCGTGTCCCGTCCGATGGCCCGGGGCGACGAGCTCGGGCTTCCCACCCAGCCCGAGGTCGAGGCCGCCAGCGGTGCGTGGCGCGGGCGTGTGGTCGCGGTCACCGGCGCGGGTGGGGTGGGACGGTCGACCCTCGCCATGGCGCTGGCGTCCGGCCTGGCCGCCGATCCCCGCGACCGTGGCCTCGTCGTGCTCGCCGACTTGGCGCTGCACGCTCACCAGGCCCTGCTCCACGACGTCGGCGACGTCGTGCCTGGCCTGCTCGAGCTGGTCGAGGCCCACCGAGGTGCCGAGCTGCCTCCCGACCAGGTCCGGGCGCTGTGCTTCACGCTGGCCCACGGTGGCTACGACCTGCTGCTCGGGCTGAGGCGGCACCGCGACTGGACGGCGCTGCGGCCTCGCGCCTGCGACGCGGCGCTCGCCAGCCTGTCCCGCACCTTCCGGCATGTGGTCGCCGACGTCGACGCCGATGTCGAGGGCGACGCCCAGTGCGGTTCCGCAGACGTGGAGGATCGCAACACGCTCGCGCGTCACACGCTGCGCCGGGCCGACCTGGTGCTGGCAGTAGGCCTGCCCGGCATCGCCGGGGTTCATTCGCATCTGCGCGTGATGCGCGACCTGCTCGAGTTGGGTGTCGACCCCGGCCGTGTCGTGCCGGTGGTGAACCGGGCGCCGCGCATCGCCGCGGCAGCGGGCCGAGGTCGGCAGCGCGCTCACCGGGCTGCTCGCCGCGGCGGTGCCGGACGCGGTGATGGCGTCGACACCGGTGTTCGTCCCCGAACGGCGCCGCCTCGCCGAGGTGCGCCCGCGACACGGCTGCCCCGCCGGCTCCGCTGGTCAAGCCGCTCGTCGGCGCCGTGCGGGGCCTGCTCGAGCGGGCCCGCCACGTCCAGGCCCCGCGGCGAGGCACAGCCCGAGCCCGTGCGGTGGCGCCGGGCTCGCTGGGCAGCTGGACCGACGACGGTTCGGGGAGCGGGAAGCAATGAGCGAGCGTCCCGAGCCGCTGTCGCCGCTGGCCGAGATCGAGCGGCCGTGCAGGACCGGGCCAAGGACATCGCGCTCGACATGGCCGCGCCCGACGGCGAGGCCAGCTGCGCGCCCTCATCGACGACGAGGTCGCCCGCTGGTCCGACGACCACCGGCGGGGCCGCCGCGCCTTCGACCTCGCCGACCCCGACCTCGTCGCCGAGCGGGCCTACCGCAACCTCGCCGGCTACGGCCCGCTCGACCCCGCTGCTCGCCGACGACGACGTGTGGGAGGTCATGATCAACGCCCCCGACGCGATCTTCGTGAAGCGCCACCGGGGGCCGTCCGGCTACCACGACGAGGTCTTCCACGACGACGACCACGTCGTCCGCACCCTCACCAAGATCCTCGACGACGCCGTCGACCGCCCACCGCAAGCTCGACCCCACCGAGGGGCTGCAGGACGCCCAGCTCGACGACGGCGCCCGGCTCCACATCGTCCACGGCGACATCGCCCGCGGCGGCCACGTGCATGGTGAACATCCGCAAGTTCACCGGCGTCGCCGTTCCGCGACGCTCGACGAGCTCGTCGAGCGCGACATGCTCACCGGCCAGGTCGCGCGACTTCCTCCGCGCGTGCGTGCGCGCGCGGCTGTCGATCGTGTTCGCCGGGCCGCCCGGGTCGGGCAAGACGACGATGCTGTCGTGCTGCGCCGCCGAGCTCGACCCGGCGCCTGCGGGTCGTCATCGCCGAGGAGGTCTTCGAGGCCGACGTCCCGCTGCCGAACGTGGCGCAGCATGCAGACCCGGCCGGCCCGGCCCGACCGGCCCGCGGTCGACCTGCGCCGGCTCGTCGCCGGGTTCCTGCGCATGGCCCCCGACGTCGCCATCGTCGGCGAGGTCCGCGACCGCGAGGCGCTGCCGCTGCTGCTCACGCTGTCGTCGGGCGTGAAGGGCTACACCACGATCCACGCCGGCTCGGCCCGCCAGGCGCTGACCCGGCTGCGGTTCATCTGCCAGCTGGCCGACACGTCGGGCGAGCTGCCGCTGTCGGCGCTCAACACGCCTGGTCAGCGAGGCGATCGACGTCGTCGTGCACTGCGCCCGCACGGCGCCGGGCCCCCGGGTCACCGAGATCGTCGCCGTCGAGGACCTGGCCGGCGGCCCCGACGCCACGCAGTTCACGGTCACCGAGGTGTTCCGGCGGCCGGGCCCCGACGCAGCCGCTGGCCTGGACGGGCAACGTCCCTGCCCGGGCGGCGCGCCCCCTGGCGCGACGCCGGCCACGACGTCCGCACGCCTGCTCGACGCCGCCGGGCGACGGTCGTACCGGTGACCGGGCTCGCTGCTCGCGTCGTGCGCGGCGTACGGCGTCCTCCTCCTGTACACGGCGGTCGCGCTCGGGTGGCGCGGGACCGGCCTCGGGCCGGCTCGGCCACGCCGGCGGTGCGCCGGCGGCCGGGTCCGGCCGACTGGCTGGTCCAGGCCGGCCTCGCCGACGTGCGACGTGCGCCGAGTTCGCCGCCGTGACGGCGTGCGCTGGCGCTGGTCGGCGCGGTGGTCGGCCTTCGCCGTCTTCGGCGGCGTCCGCTGCCGGCGCTGGCGTCGGCGTGTGCCTCGCGGCCACGTCCCGCTGGCGTCGTACCGGCGTGCGCCGCGCGCCAGCGTCGGTCGGCCGCCCAGGAGGCGTGGCCCCGG
Organism: uncultured Acidimicrobiales bacterium; assembly: GCA_963735395.1. GTDB lineage: Bacteria > Actinomycetota > Acidimicrobiia > Acidimicrobiales > VFJN01 > ZC4RG19. The sequence continues at coordinate 134,566 of CAVTKV010000015.1, forward strand.
ATGATCGAGGAGATCCGCATCCTCACCGGCGTCGCTCGGCCGGTCGGTCCCCCAGGCGCTGTTCGAGGTCGGGCGGCGGGCGCCCGCCGAGCTGCGACCGGCGTTCGCGGCCGCGCAGCGCGAGTGGCTCCTGTCCACCGACTTCGAGCGCACGGTCCGGGTGCTCAAGGACCGCCTCGCCGATCCCACCGCCGACGCCGCCTGCGAGACGCTGCTCGTCGCCCACGAGCTCGGCGGCACCGACCTCGACCGCCGGCTCGCGGCGCTCGTCGAGGACCGCGTCATCGACGTCCAGGGCCGCAAGGACGCGCGCGCCAAGCAGGCCGGCGTCCGGTTCGCCCGCCGCTTCGTGCTGCATCGTGCCGCTCGGCATGGCGCTCGCCGGCATGTCGATCGGCAACGGCCGGGCCGCCTACGCGACGCCGCTGGGCCAGACGTCGTCGTCGTCGGCATCGCCGCCGGTCGCGCCTGCTGGGTGTGGGCCGGGCGCCTGCATGCGCGCTGCCCGAGGAGGAACGGGTGTTCTACGAATGAGCTCGCAGGCTGGCCGCCGCTGGTGGCCTCGCACTGTTGCGTCGGCTCGACGCTCCTGCTCGCCGAGCTGCGCTGGTTCCGGCGCCGGCCGCTGGTCGACCGGCTCGCGCCCCTACGCGCCCGGGCGGGGCCTCGCCCGTCGCCGGGGCGCGGTCCTGTCGGCCGCGTCGTTCCGCGAGGTGATCGGCCCGCTCGCCCGTGCGGTCGGCGAACGGGTGGCCCGGCTGTTCGGCGTGAGCGAGGCCCTCGCCGTCCGGCTCGCCCGCGTCCACTCGCCGCTCGACGTCACCGCCTTCCGGGTGCGCCAGCTGGCTGGACCGTCGCGGGCGTGGTCATCGCCGGCGTCGTGGCGGTCGGCGCTGGGCTGTCCGCCATCGTCGCCCTGGCGTTCGTGCTGGGCGGGCCCGCTGCTCGCCTTCCTCGTCGTCGAGCAGCAGCTCGCCACCGCCTCGGCCCGCTGGCAGCGGCGGATCTTCCTCGAGCTGCCCGTCGTCGCCGAGCAGCTCGGCATGCTGCTCGCCGCCGGCTTCTCGCTCGGCTCGGCCCTGTCCCGACTGGCCGCTCGGGGGACGGGGGCGTGCGGCGCGCGACCTGCGGCGGGTGACCGGCCGCATCCGCCAGGGGCTCACCGAGGTCGAGGCGCTGCGCGAGTGGGCGACCGTGGCCGACGTCGACGCGCTCGACCGGCTCGTCGCCGTGCTCGCGCTCAACCGCGAGGCCGGCGACCTCGGCCGGCTCATCGGCGAGGAGGCCCGCTCCATCCGCCGCGACGTGCACCGCGAGCTGGTCGAGACCATCGAGCGCCGCGGCCAGCAGGTGTGGATCCCGGTCACGGTCGCCACCCTCGTGCCCGGCGTGATCTTCCTGGCCGTGCCGTTCATCGAGGCCCTGCGCCTCTTCTCGAACACCTGACACGAAGGAGATGCCCTGATGCCACGACCAGCACCGACCGTCCGCCTCTACACGCTCACCTGCGCGCTCGTCACCTCGGCCTGGGTCGCCGCCCGCCATCGGGTGGGCGCGGCCCGCACCCGCGTCCGCTCGGACGACCGCGGCGAGGGCGTCGTCTCGGCGGCCATCGTCGTGTTGATCATGGCGGCGATCGGTGCGCTGATGTGGGTCGGGTTCCGCACCATGTGGACCAACATCGAGGCCGACACCAACGAACGGATCAGCGAGGTGGGCAACTGACGTCGCGCCCGGGCCGTCGGCAGGCCCGGGTCTGCCGGACCTGCTGGCGGTGGGTCCGCGACGACCGCGGTGTGGGCGCCTTCGGGACGTCGATCGGGTTCCTTGTCTTCCTGCTGTTCCTCTTCTTCGCCATGCAGGTGATGTTCGGTCTGTACGCGACGTCGACCCTGAGAGCCACGCTCGACGACGCGGCCGCGCGGGCCGCGTCGTCCGGCGCGACAGGCCCCGCCGAGCTGGCGCGCCTGGCCGACGAGGCCGAGGCGTCGCTCGGCGAGATGGGGCGACGCCCGTCGACCGTGATCGAGCTCGAGGTCGTCGACGAGGACGGCGACGGCCTCGGCGACGTCGTCGTGGGCAGGGCGCGGGCGGTGCCGCCCCGGTTCGTGCCGCCGTCGATCGGGGGGATGATCGGGTTCGAGGAGATCACCGCAGGCGTGCGTGTGCGCGTCGAACGGGTGCGCTGAGCGGCGCGGCGGCACGCCCACGCGGCGCCGGTCCTCGCAGGTTGACCTCGTGATCGGACCGGCGCATGGCCATGACGACGGTCACTTACTCCGGGTAACGTGACGCTCACGGGGCGCCGGCCCCAGGGGGAGCAGCAACGTCGTGGGCACGACCAACGTCAGCACGTCCGACGGCCCGGAGAGCGCAGAGAGCCCCGCCGCTGGCGAGGAGACCGGGCCCCTCACAATTCCCGACACCGCCCGCACGTTGGCCGCGGTGGCCATGCTGGGCGCAGCCATCATCCACTTCGCCTTCGCGCCCGACCACTTGAGCGAGCAGACGTCGCACGGTGTCTTCTTCCTGGTCGTCGGGTGGTCGCAGCTGCTGGGCGCGGCGGCGTTGGCGTTCTCGTGGCGCCCGCAGCGCACGTGGCTGCTCGGCACCGCCGTACTGAACGCCGGCGTGGCGGCCCTGTGGTTGCTCACCCGCACCGCGGGGCTGCCGGGCGAGCAGGCCGAGGCGGTCGGCTTCCCCGACGCGCTGGCGTCGGGCCTCGAGGTCATCGCCGCGGTCGGTGCGCTGGCCGTGGCCCTGGGGTGGCTGGCCGAGCGCCCGGTGCGCCGTCCGGCCTTCGCCGTCACGGGCCTGCCCGTCGTCGCCATGGTGGCGGTGGTGACGGCGTCGGTCGTGCCGTCGATGGGCGGTGGTCACGCCCACGGCGAGGACGGTCACGGTGGCGGGGCCGGGCACGACGACGGGTCCGCCGAGACGGCGGCCGGGCACGAGCACGGCGGGTCGAGCGGGTCGGGCGGGTCCGGCGAGCAGGACGACGACTGGAACGCGCGTCGCATCTCGGCCCTGACCGGCTACCTGGCCGAGGGCGAGGCCGAGCGCTACCGCGAGATCAACGTCGACTACCTGGCCGAGCAGATCCGGACGCGGTCGCGCGCGCTGCGCGAGGTTCCCGAGGACGAGCGCGAGGCGCGCATCGCCGAGTTCGTGGAGTGGTCGGTCGACAACGCGCTGCAGGCCGAGAACGGGTCCGAGGGCGGCGAGGGCGAACCGACCATGCACTCGCACGGCATCACCGAGTGGCAGGACCTCACCGACCCGGCCGACCAGGCCGCCCTGCAGGCCGAGCTGCGGACTGCAGGCGCGGTCATCGCCCAGATGCGCACGGCGGCCGACGCGGTCGCCGCCGGGTACTTCCAGGTCACGCCGTACGTCCCGGGCATCGGCGCCCACTACCTCGACGTGAACCTGCTGCAAACCGACGGCTTCGACCCCGGAAAGCCCGAGATGCTGCTCTACAACGGCAACGAGCCCACGTCCGAGCTGGTCGGGCTCAGCTACGCCGTGCTGGCGGACGACGCGCCCGAGGGCTTCGTCGGGCCCAACGACGAGTGGCACGTCCACCCGTCGCTGTGCATCGTCGGCTCTCTCGTGGTGGGCCCGGACAGCACGCCCGAGGACATGTGCGACTCGATCGGCGGCCACAAGGGCATGCCGTTCGACAAGCCGATGTGGATGGGGCACCTGTGGCAGGTCCCGGGCTGGGAGTCGCCGTGGGGCCTGTTCAGCGGCGAGAACCCGGTCGTGAACCTGGCCACGTCCGACCTGGCCGCCTGACGCCCGCGCCCGGCTCTGGCCGGCGCCGAACACACCGTCACTGCTCCTCGCGGAGCCCGTGACCTCCGGCACCGGCGCGTCACGACTCCCGGTCGTGGGGGCTTCCGCGGCCGATCCCATTAGCGTCAGCGGCGTGGACCGACCCGACGACGCCGACGCCTCTGATCCCGAGGGCTCGGCCGATCGCGCCCGCGAGTCGGGCGACGTGTCATCCGTCGCGGACGTGCCGGGCCAGCCGAGCGTGCCGGGCCAGCCGGGCCAGCCGAGCCAGGCGGGGACGGCCGAGCCGAGCGGATCCGGCGAGCCGGGACAGCCGGGCCAGCCGAGCGAGCCGGGCCAGCCGAGCGAGCCGGACCAGCAGGGCCAGCCGAGCGAGCCGGGCCAGCCGGGCGGATCGATGGACGGGACCGGGTTCTCGGCCACGCCCGACGGGTTCCGGTCGGGGTTCGTCAGCCTGGTCGGGCGGCCCAACGTCGGGAAGTCGACGCTGCTGAACCGCATCCTCGGCCAGAAGGTGGCCATCGTCTCGGACAAACCCCAGACCACCCGCCACCGCATCCAGGGCGTGCTCACGCGGCCCGACGCCCAGGTGGTGTTCGTCGACACGCCCGGCATCCACAAGCCGCGCACCCCCCTCGGCGAGCGGCTCAACACCACCGCCGAGTCGGCCATCCCCGACGTCGACGTCGTCGCGTTCGTCATCGACGCCACCCAGCCGCTTGGCCGGGGCGACCGGTGGGTGGCGGCCCGGGTGCCCCGCGACGCCGTGGTGGTGGTCAACAAGGTTGACGCCGCCCGGCCCAACGAGGTGCTCGACCAGCTCCAGGCCGCCGCCGAGCTCGACCGATCGGACTACTTCCCGGTGTCCGCCCGCACGGGCGACGGTGTCGACGCCCTGGTCGAACACCTGGTGGCGCGGCTGCCCGAGGGACCCCGCTACTACCCGGACGGCATGGTCACCGACGTCCCCGAGGCGTTCTGGGTGGCCGAGCTGGTGCGCGAGCAGCTGCTCGCCGTGGCCCGCGAGGAGCTGCCGCACTCGATCACCACCCGGATCACCGAGTGGGAGTGGCCGCTCATCCGGTGCGAGATCCTGGTCGAACGCGAGTCGCAGAAGGGCATCGTGATCGGCCACAAGGGCTCGGTGCTCAAGCAGGTGGGCACCGCGGTGCGGGAGCAGCTGCCCGACGGCGCCTACATCGAGCTGCACGTCAAGGTCGACAAGGACTGGCAGCGCCGGCCGGCCGCCCTCGACCGCCTGGGCTTCTGAGCCGGATCGTCATCGGGGACCGGCGCCACGGCCGGCCGCTACTGCGTGGCGGGCGCCGAGGGCGCCCGGAGCTCGCGGAGGAACGCCACGATCTCGCCCTGGTCTCGTGTTCGCCGCATCTTGGGGAGGGTGGCGACGATCTTGGGGCCGTAGCGCGCTGTCGCCAGCCGCGGGTCGAGCACGGCGACGGCCCCACGGTCGGTGGACGTGCGGATGAGGCGACCGGCACCCTGGGCCAGCAGCGTGGCGGCGCGGGGGACGTCGATGGTGACGAACGCGCCCGGGCCTGCGTGCTCGCGGCGCGCCTGCAACAGCGGGTCGTCGGGCCGGGGGAACGGCAGGCGGTCGATCGTCACCAGTGACAGCGACGGCCCCGGCACGTCGATGCCCTGCCAGAAGCTCATCGTGGCGAACAGGCAGGTCTCGGGCTCGCGGGCGAAGCGCTCGACCAGCGCCTGCTTGGGCAGGTCGCCCTGGGCGAGCAGCGGGAACGGCAGGCGTGAGCGCAACGCCTCGACCGCCCGGTTCATGGCCTTGTAGCTGGTGAAGAGCGCGAGCGTGCGCCCGCCGGCGGCGTCGACCAGCGCGGCCAGCTCGTCGACGGCAGCATCGGCCCAGCGGGGGTCGGTGGGGCGGGGGATGCGGGCCGCGCAGTAGATGAGCCCGTTGGACGGGTAGTCGAACGGGCTGCCCACGTCGAGCAGCTCCTCGGCGCGCTGGGGCAGGCCGAGGTGCGGGCCGAACCCCGGGGCGAGGGTGGCGCTGGTGAGCACGGCGGGGCGCCGCGACCACAGGCGCTCGCGCAGCAGCCCGGCCACGTCGAGCGGGGCGAGCCGCAGGGCCGGGGCGTGCTCGGGGCCCGTGACGAAGAGGACGTGGGCGTCGGTGGGTGCGGCCACTGCGTCGAGGTCGTCGAGCAGCGCGGTCGCCGCCTGGCGGGCCCGGATGGCGCGTGCGGTGACGTCGTCGCCGGCGGTGTCGGGGATGTTGCGCAGCGCCACCTGGGCGGCCTCGACCCGTCGGCGCAGGGCCGCGAGGGCACCGGCCAGGGCGTCGGGGAGCGGGGTGGTGATGCGTTGGTCGCGGTGAGCTGCCAGCGCGCTGGTGAGCACGGAGGCAGAGTCGACGATGCCGGTGATCGTGTCTCCGGCCTCGGCCAGGATGCCTCGCAGGACACGACCCAGGTGGGCGAAGCGGCCAGGCCCGATCTCGACGCCAGTCGTGGCCGAGATGATGTCGTCGACGACGTGCGCCTCGTCGATGATCGTGACGTCGTGCTCGGGCAGGATGGCGCCGTCGCTGGCCAGGTCGAGGCCGTAGAGGTGCAGGTTGACCACGACGATGTCGGCCTGCGCGGCCCGGGCGCGCGCTGCCTCGGTGAAGCACCGGTCGCCGCGGGGGCAGCGCTGGGCGCCCGGGCAGTCGCGTGACGTCGTGCTGACGGCGGCCCAGGTGGCGTCGCTGGGCTCGGTGTCGAGCTCTGCCCGGTCGCCGGTCTGGGTGGAGGCGGCCCAGGTGGCGATGGCGGCCAGCTCGTCGGGGTCGGCCCGCTCGGCCAGGCCGTCGAGCGCCAGCTGGGCGGTGCCGGCGGGCGCCGAGGCCGGGGCGGGGCGCCGCGGGGCTGCCACCGGCGTGCCCTCGCCCAGCGACGAGGCGCCGGGGCTGTCGCTGCTGGCTGCGTCTGCCGGAGGCGGTGCCACCTCGGCCAGCCGTTGCACGCAGACGTAGTTGGAGCGGCCCTTGAGGATGGCCCAGTCGAAGGGGCGGCCGAGCTCGCGGTCGAGGAAGGGCAGATCCTTGGCCGCCAGCTGGTCCTGCAGGGCGCGGGTGGCGGTGGCCACGACGACCCGCTTGCCGGAGAGGATGGCGGGCACCAGGTAGCCGAGCGTCTTGCCCGTGCCCGTTCCGGCCCGCACCACCAGGTGCCGACCGCTGCTGATCGAATCGGCCACTGCTCGCGCCATCTCGACCTGGCCGGTGCGGACCTCGCCGCCGCCCGGCAGCGCGCGCACCACCCGCGCCAGGGCAGCGGACACGTCGGCAATCGACACGTCGGCGGTGGACACCTCGGCGGGGGGCACGGCAGGCGACGGTAGCCCGCGTGGGGGCCCGCCCTGGGGAGCCTCGCCGGGCGCCGCCAGCACGATGAGAGGGACGGGAGCGAGGGCGATCATGTCGCGATCAGCCCGTCGTCGGTGGCGGAGAGCCGCCGCACATCGGCGACGGCCTGCGCCAGCCCGGGCAGCCGCCGGTCGACAGGGCCGGCGGGGGTGAGGAACACGAACACCATGTCGACGACCGGCTCGCCGGTGGCGTCGCCGATCGCCAGCGCGTACGACGCGCCCTGCAGGCGGTAGCGCGCCACCAGGGGGTCGAGGTCGGCGTCGACCCCGGCCGGCCCGGTCTTGTAGTCGACGACCACCAGGCCGTCGGGCCGCCGGTAGAGCAGGTCGACGTAGCCCTCGAGGGTGCGCCCGTCGCCGAGCGGAACCCCGACGTACAGCTCGCGCCAGTGCGGGCTCGCCGCCGCCTCGACCACCGTGGGCGAGCGCAGGGCGGCGTCGACGAGCGACCGGACGTGCGCCTCGTGGCCGATCACGCCCTCGGCCGCAGCCTGGGCGGCCACCGCGTCGTCGATGCCGTCGCGCTGGCCGCTGCCGCCGTCGAGGTCGACGGTCTGCAGGACCGCGTGGACGGCCCGCCCGACGGCCGACCCGTACCGGCCCTTCTGCCATGCGGGCAGGTCGAGGTCGCGGGGCCGCTTGTGCAGGCCCGGGTCGGCGACCGCGTCGGGCCGGCCGTCGTCGGTCAGCGCGGTGGCGGCCACGGTGCGCGGGCGCTGGCTGGCGGCGAGCGCCTCGTCCCGTTGGCGGCGCCACTCGTCGAACGTGGGGAGCTCGCGGGTGCCCTCGCCCTCGCCGAGCTCGGGCCCGGTCTCGACGGATTGGGGCCCGACGTCGTCTCCGTTCTGGTCGAGCCGGCCCGGATCGCCGACCGGTGGATGCTCGTCGGCCGCCAGGGTCGGCAGGTCCGCCAGCCGGTCGCCCAGGGCCTTGGCGAGCAGCTCCGCGCTGGTGAGCTTGGCGTCGGTGTCCGGCTCGCGGCGGACCTTGCGGTGGAGCGAGACGATCAGGTGGTCCTGCGCGCGGGTGGACGCCACGTACAACAGGCGGATGCGCTCGTCGTGCGACATCTGTTCGTCGATGGGCTTCCACGCCTCGAACGCATCGGACACCACGGTCTGGCCCACGCGGATGATGCACTCCTGCCCGGGCGGCCACACGACCTCGGCGCCCGCCCGCTGCCGCTGCGGGAGCGTCGACATGCCGGACACGATGGTGATCGGGAACTCGAGGCCCTTGGCGGCATGCACGGTCATGATGCGCACGGCGTCGTCGTCTGTCTCGGGCAGCACCGCCTCGGACACCCGGCTGCCCTCGGCCGTCTGCTGGCGGATCCACGCCAGGTACTGCCGCAACGTGCCGTGCGTGGTGTCGGTCCACGCCCGGGCCTGGTCGAGGACGAAGCGCACCCGCCGCCACAGGTCGCGGGCGCGCCCCTCGGCCTGGCCCAGCTCGAGGACGCGGCGGTCGCGCACGACCTGGTCGGCCAGTTCGCTGGGAGACCGCCAACGGCGGGCCTGGTGCATCTCGTGCAGGTAGGCGAGCCCCTCGGCCACCGGGTGGTCGGCCGGTGCGCCGGCGGGCAGCGGACGGGTGTGGTCGAAGCTGCCCTGGATGTCGCGCCGGAAGCGGTAGAGGTCGTCGTCGCCGCAGCCGAACAGCGGTGACCGCAGGGCGGCCACCGTGGCCAGCTCGTCGGTGGGGTCGTCGATGGCCCGCAGCGTCAGCAGCAGGTCGCGCACGAGCCGGCTGGCGTAGACGAGCGAGGCCGACTCGGCCCGATACGAGATGCCCGCCGCCGACAGCGCGTCCTCGAGCGCCGGCAACGACGTGCGGGTGGGCACCAGGATGGTGATGTCGCCGGCGCGGGCGGGCTGCCAGTCGGGCGAGGGGGCGTGGGGGGCGCGGTCGACCAGCCACCCCTCGGCCACCACCCGGGTGATCGCCGCGGCCACGTCGGCGGACTCGCGCCGCCGGATCTCGGCCGCGTTGGGGTTGTCGTCGTGGGCGTCGCGGCCCAGCACGGCGGTGGGCGGGCCGACCGGCGCGTCGCCGCGCACGGCGGTGAAGGCGGCGTAGGCCGGCTGCGACGGTAGGCCGTCGTGGTGCTGCTCGGTGATGAGGTGGCCGAACACGCCGTTGATGAGGTCGACGACCGACCGGCCCGTGCGGAAGTTGGTGGTGAGCGACAACCCCCGGTCGGCCGCGCCGAAGCGGGCCGCAGCGTGCAGGAACAGCGAGATGTCGGCCCGACGGAACCGGTAGATCGACTGCTTGGGGTCGCCGACGAAGAACAGGTGCCCGTCGCGGGTCTCGACCTCGTGCCAGCGGGCGTCGGCGGGCACGGCGCCGGCGCTGGCGATGAGCACCGCCAGGTCGACCTGGATGGGGTCGGTGTCCTGGAACTCGTCGATGAGCAGGTGGCGGTAGCGCCGGTGAAGCGCCGCCCGCACCTCGAGGCCGTTGGCCGGGTCGCGCAGCACCTGGCGGGCGAGGACGAGCAGGTCGTGGAACTCGAGCTCGCCGGCCTCGCGACGCTCGTGGGCCGCCTCGAGCGTGAACCGGCGCAGGTCGACCGCCAGCCGGCGGACCGCCTGGTCGACGACGCGACCGCGCAGGCCGTCGATGCGGTCCTTGAAGGCGTTGTAGTCGTCCTTGAGGCTCTGGACGTCGTAGCCCGGCCAGTTGTCCCGCCGGCCGTTGGCGCTGGGGCGGGGTCGGCCGCCGTCGCGGCCGAGAAGTGCGAGCCGGGTGAACTCGTCGCTGGCGTCGCGCACCCGCCGCGCCCACACCTGCAATCCGGCGAGCTGGACGACGAGCTTGTCGTCGGCGTCGACGCAGTGGTCGCCCTCCTGGCAGGCCTGGTCGATGTCGTCGAGCAGGGTGAGCAGCTCGTCGTCCCAGGGGGCGATCTCGGTCGGCTGCGACGGCGCGAACGACTCGGCCAGGTCCCAGTTCTGGTTGAACGCCAGCGCGATGAGCCGCAGGTGGGCGGTCTTCACCCCCGCGGCCGTGGCCAGCAGCAGCGCCCGCTCGACGGCGGGGTCGGCCAGCAGCTGGTCGAGGAAGCGGCTCCAGCGGTCGTCGAACGCCACGGCCGAGGCGACCTCGTCGAGCACCTCGATGCGTGGCGGCAGGCCCGCCTCGATCGGGTGCTCGGTCAGGATGCGCTGGGCGTAGCTGTGCAGGGTGCCGATCGCGGCGCTGTCGAGGTCGGCCAGCGCCGTGCGGCAGCGCCCGGCCCTCTCGCCGTCGCCGTGGTCGAGAGCCTGCGTCAGCTCGTGGTCGAGCCGGCGCCGCACCCGGTCGCGCAGTTCGGCCGCCGCCTTCTCCGTGAACGTGATGGCGGCGATGGCGTCGAGACCTGCGGTGCCTGTGGTGATGAGGCGGACGATGCGCTCGACCAGCGCGCGCGTCTTGCCCGAGCCGGCCCCGGCCTGCACGAAAAGCGTCTCGTCGAGGCTGTCGCTGATGCGGTGGCGGTGGGCCTGATCGGGCGGGTGCGCCTGGTCGCGGGCATCGGCGGGCGCGTGGGCTGGTGAGGCCGTCACGGCGCCGCCACCTCGTCGAGCGGCTCGGCGAGCTGGGCGTAGGCGGCCACCGCCGGGTCGTCGCGCTTGCGCTCCCAGTCGCGTCGCAGGTCGGCGACGCCCATGCCGTCGGGGTCGCAGTAGCGGCAGACGACGAACGGGCCGAAGGACTCGATGGGGTGCGGCGGGAACGCCCCCCGCTCGATGCCGTCGACGATGGTGCCGAGCGTGGTGGTGACATGGGCGAGCACCCGCTCGTCGACGGGGTAGCCCTTGCGGGCGAAGCCGCCCCGCTCGGACACGAACCAGTACTCGGAGGTGACCGGGGCGTCAGGCCGGCCGGCGAACGCCCGGGCCGCCTGGGCGTACACGGCGAGCTGCAGCTTGGTGCCCCGCTCGTCGGGGTTGTCCGCGCTGAGCCCGCGGTAGTCGTCGGCCTTGCCGGTCTTGTAGTCGAGGACGAGCAGCTCGTCGCCGGGGCCGGCGTCGATGCGGTCGGCTGAACCGCGGAACCGCAGGTGGCGGCCGTCGTCGAGCCGGATGTCGACGGGGTCGGCACCGTCGCCGAACCCGAAGCCGTGCTCCGCAGCCACGGGCTGGGTGCCGGCGTCGCGCCGCTTGGCGTCGTCGTCGAGGAGGAAGCGGTTGGCGAGCGCCACGATCTGGGCCCGGTCGCGACGCCAGAACACCGGGCGACCGGTCAGGCCCCTCGCCTCGTAGTCGGCGCACACCTGCTCGGCGAGGCGGCGGATGAGGGCGTGGTCGTCGTCGGACCACGGCTGGGCGGGGCGGGGCTGGCGCTCGGGCGGGCGGGCCAGCACCTCGGCGATGAACTGCTCGAGCACCTGGTGGATGAGGCTGCCGCGGTCGAGCGGCGACATCTCGAGCTGCTGCTCGGGGTCGTCGACGGGCTGGACCTCGAGCAGCCGCTGGCCGAAGTACGCGAACGGACACCGGGCCCACCCCTCGAGCCGCGTCGACGACACGATCGAGTCGACGGGGGAGGGCACCCCTACCCCGGCGAGGTTGCCGTCGAACCGGGTGAACGACCGGCTGCGCCGAGCCCTGATGACAGCGGCGCCCCGGTCGGCGCGGGGGTCGGCCACGGCCCGGCCGCTGGTGCGCAGGCGGTACTCCTGCTCGGTGGCCGGGAAGGCGGAGTGCCGCACGGCGTGGGCGAAGGACGGCACGGCGTCGAGCCAGGCGGCGGGGTGCGTGACGATGTCGTCGGACGCGACCCGCCGGCCGGCCAGGGTGCTCGCCACCTCGGCCAACCAGCGCGACGGGACCCGCTCGCTGCTGGCCCGCAGGTCGCCCCGGGGCAGGCACAGCAGGTGGCGGCCGCTGGCGGCCAGCGCCGCCAACACCCGGCGGTGGTCGCGGCCGACGCGCTCGCGCCGCAGGTCGAGCTGCCCGCCGGTGCGCCGGCGGTCCGCGTCGGGGAGCAGGGCGTCGTCGCGCACCGGAGCGGGGAGCGTGCCCTCGGCCATGCCGAGCACGACGATCAGGTCGAGGTCGAGGCCCACCGCGAACGAGAGGGGACCGACCAGGACGCCCTCGCCGAAGCGGCCGACCCGGCCGATGTCGGCGTCGAGCTCGAGCTCGAGCGTGCGGCGGAACACGTCGAGGGTCGCCGGGCCCGCGATGCCGTCGAGCCCGGCCAGCCGGTCGAGCGCGGCGTCGATCTTGTCGGCCGCCTTGACCTCGTCGGCCGGCCACTCGGCCAGCGCCTGGTCGCCGCCGATGACCTGGTCGACCAGCGAACGGAGCCACGGCACACGGTCGGCCCAGGGCGCAGGCAGCGCTCGGGCGTCGCCGATGCCGTCGATGACGGCGAGCACGAGGGTGCGGAGCCGGCCGGCGCGCTCCGCCTGCAGCCGCGCGTAGCCCACGGCCCCGTCGTCGCGCTCGTCGCCGCCGGCGGCGATCTGCTCGGCGTGGCGCTCGTGCTGGTGCACCGCCCTGGCGAGCAGGTTGTCCCAGTCGGCCCGACCGGCGACCACGCCGGCGCGGCGCGAGATGCGCTCCCACGCGGCCGTGGGTGCGGCCGCGGTCCCGTCGGTCGCGCGGGCCAGCAGCCCGAGAACGTCGGCCCGGCGGAAGTCGTGGTCGGGCAGCGCCAGCAGGTCGAGCATGGTGCGGCCCAGCGCGCTGGCGGCCAGCGGGCGGACGGCGGCCCCGTTGCGGCTTATGCCGGCCGCGGCCAGGTGCTCGTGGACCAGGCGACCGTACGGTTGGGGCGACCCGAACAGGATGCCGATGCGCTCGAGCGGGGTGCCGGCGCGCACGGCGTCGATGACCCGGCGCACGGCCGCGCGCACCTCGTCGTCGGCATCGGAGGCCGTGACGACGCGGGTGGTCGCAGGGGAGACGGGGAGCGGAGGGGGCTCGGTCGCCTCGCCGGCCCCCAGCCCGGGCGGCGGCTCGACGCCCAGGCGGGCGAGCGAGCGGGCCACACCCATGTCGGCGTCGGGCCGGCCGGTCACACCGACCACGACCGTGGTCGGCAGCCGCGCGGCCAGCGCCGCCAGCAGCTCGGCCTGGCGACGGAGGATGTCCTGTGGCAGGTGGACCACGACGTGGCCCAGCTCGGCCGCGAGACCCGTCTCGCCGATGGCCCTGACCTGGGCGATGGCCGCCGCCGTGAGGTCGGACTCGTCGTACCAGTCGGTGGCCAGCAGCTGGCGCGCCCGGCCGCAGATGGCGACGACGTCGTGCGCCCGCCGCCCGGCGCCTGCCAGCGCGGCCAGGCCGTGGGGCGTGACGTCGGACAGCTCGGTGAACGTGGCGACCAGGGCCCGCTCGGTGGCCGGGTGGGCGGCCACCGGGGCGAACATGCCGGGGTCGTCGACCAGGGCCCGGCGCAGCGCGGCGGCGATGACCGGGGTGGAGACGGGGCGGCGCCCCGCCGCGGCCAGGGACGCTGACCCGAGCAGCTCGGCGAGCCGGTAGGCCGTGAGGAAGCTGACCGCGGCGACACCGACGCCGCCTGCTGCGAGCCCGCCCAGCGCCCCGCTGGCCAGCAACCGGCGCGCCGTGACACCAACGTGGTTGCTGGGGACCACCACCGTGACGGGCGCGAGCGCGTCGCCGGCCTTGGCGGCGGCCACGGCGTCGCGCAGCGCGGTGAGCGCCGGGCGACCGTAAGGAGTGGTGACGACCTCGACGGGCACGCAAGCCAGGCTAGGCACGGGGTGTGACACTTTCGGGCGACGGGTGGCGGAGGCGACGGGACAGCGGGTCGTCACACCCGGGGACTGGCTCAGTGCGGCCGACGGGCTCGGCTACGGGGAGGGCGGCACCTGAGCCATCACCCCGGCCTGGTCGGCTCCGACTGCGAGGCCTCGTCCGTGCCGCCGCCGCCCGATCCGGGCTCGGCGTCCAGCCCTGCCGTCGCATCGCCGGCCCGTTCGCGCTCAGGTGCCGGTTCGGCCGATTCGTCGTCGGCCGGCTCGGCCGGCTCGGCCGGATCGGCCGGCTCGGCGTCGGCCGGCTCGGCCTCGGCGACCGCCCCGCCACGGTTGGCCTGCAGGGGGACCTCGCCCTCGATGCGGGGGACCTTGATCTCGACCGTGACCGTGCCGTAGCGCTGCTCGTGTCGGACCACGTTGTACGCCGATGCGTAGACGACCAGCCGGGCGGACAAGGCCAGCCAGGCCAGGATGGCGAACACCACCCCCAACGACCCGTACAGGGCCGAGGCCGAGCTGACGGCCCGGGGCACGTACACGCCGCCCACCAGCTTGAGCACCTCGAACCCGACACCTCCGGCGATGGCGCCCGGCAGGTGGTCGGACCACGGCACGGAGACCGACGTCAGCGCCCGGAACATCCACAGGAACAGCACGGTGTCGAGCACCAGGCCCAGGATCACGGTGGGCACGACGGCGGGCCCCGGCAGCGACGCGGCGGCCGGGGCGAGCGCGATCGAGGCGAAGAACAGCACACCGGCGACGGCCAGCCAGGCGAGGTCGACGAGCTTGGCCTTCCACCCCGGCCTGCCCGTCACCTGCCACGTGGCGTTGAGCGCCTGCTCCAGCGTGCCGACCACGCCCAGACCGCCCCACAGCAGGCCGGCGAGCCCGACGAGCGAGGCGGCGCGCCGGCTGTCCTCGGCGTTGTGGAGCACGTCGAGCACCTGGTCGGCGGCCGAACCGGTCAGCCCGAGCTGCTCGACGACGCTGGCCGCGAAGTCGGTGTCGCCCGCCGAGAGGAAGCCGAGCACGGCGATCGCCACGAGCAGCAGCGGGAACAGCGACAGGAAGCCGGCCAGGGCGATCGACGAGGCCAGAGGCCCGCCGCCGACGTCGCTCACGCGCCGGTGGACGGCCAGCGGTGTGCCCAGCCAGGGGAACCGTTCACGGAGCCGGTCGAGCACGGGTTCACCTCGTCGCAGCGGCGCTCAGGGGCCGAGTCGCCACACCAACCCTCTACCCCGTAGCGGGTAGTTTGCGCAGGTGATCCCCGACGGCATCGATCCCCAGCGCATCCCCGTCCACATCGCGTGCGTGATGGACGGCAACGGGCGGTGGGCCGAGCGCCGGGGCCTGCCCCGCACCGAGGGGCACGCGGCGGGCGAGGAGGCGCTGTTCGACGCGGTCGAGGGCGCCCGCGAGCTCGGGGTCGGGTGGTTGACGGCCTGGGCGTTCTCGACCGAGAACTGGCGCCGCCCGCCCGACGAGGTGCGCTACCTGATGGGGTTCAACGAGTCGCTGCTGGCCCGCCGGCGCGACGAGCTGCACGCCAAGAACGTGCGCGTGCGCTTCATCGGGCGCCGCGACTGGCGCGTGCCACGCCGGGTGCTGCGCCGCATGGACGAGACGGTCGAGCTCACCCAGCACAACACGGGCATGACCCTGACGATGGCCTTCAACTACGGCGGTCGGGCCGAGATCGTCGACGCGGTGCGCTCCCTGGTCGAGGCCGGCACACCCGCCGGCAAGATCACCGAGAAGCGGCTGCGCGACCACCTCTACGCGCCCGACATGCCCGATCCCGACGTGGTGGTGCGCACCTCGGGCGAGTACCGCCTCTCCAACTTCATGCTGTGGGAGCTGGCCTACAGCGAGCTGATCTTCACCGACGTGCTGTGGCCCGACTTCCGTCGCGACCACCTGTTCGACGCCGTGCGCGAGTTCCAGAACCGAGACCGCCGTTTCGGTGGCGTGCAGGCGAGCGGGACGGCCTGAGGCCCGCGTGCCGCTGTACCACGACCGCGGGGTGGTGCTGCGCACGTACAAGCTGGGCGAGGCCGACCGCATCGTCGTGTTCCTCACCCGTGGGCACGGCAAGGTGCGAGCGGTCGCCAAGGGCGTCCGCAAGACGAAGAGCCGCTTCGGCGGCCGGCTCGAGCCCACCAGCCACGTCGACCTGCTGTTCTACGAGGGCCGCGGCGACCTCGACATCGTGTCCCAGGCCGAGACGGTCGACCACTTCCGCCCGCTCCGCGACGACCTCGACCGCCTGGGCCGGGCGATCGCCATGCTCGAGGCGGCCGACCAGCTCTCGCTCGAGCGCGAGGCCAACGTGCGGCTCTACGAGATGCTCGTCGGTGCCCTGCGCACGCTCGCCCGCCAGGACGCGCCGCTGGTCGTACCCGGCTTCCTCCTCAAGGCGCTTGCGCTCGAGGGCTTCCGGCCCCAGGTCGAGGCGTGCGTCGCCTGCGACAGCGACGGGCCGCTGGTGTCGTGGGCGCTGGAGGAGGGCGGCCTGCGCTGTACCGCCCATCGCCAGGGTCAGGCCGTGAGCCCCGAGGCCGTCGTGGTGCTGCAGGACATGCTGGGCGGACGGCTGGGCACGGCGCTCAACGAGACCGCGCGGCCCGGTGGTGTCAGAGGTCGACCACCTGGTGGTGCGCGCGTTCGAGCACCACGTCGAGCGACGGCTGCGGTCGGTCAGCGCGCTGCATCGAGCGTGACGCAGCGTGGGCGGGCCGGGTCAGAGCGGCCTCCACTCCTGGGACCTCTCGTCCCACCCCAGCCACTTGCCCCGGTTCGGCTCCCACACGATGTACGTGCCGCGGGCCGCGTCCCACTGCGGGTTGTATCCGCTGGGTGCGGACTGGCCCTGTGGCGCCTGGGCTTGTGGCGCCTGGGCTTGTGGCGCTGGTGACTGGGCCTGAGCGGTCGGATCCGGGCCCGGAGCGCGCCCGGTGTCGGCCGGGGTGCCCGGCGGGGACGATGCCGGCGGAGAAGCCGGTCGGTCGGCCGGCGCGCCTGACCCCGGCGCCGCATCCCCGGACGAGGGCGCACCGGCAGGCGGGGACGAGCGCGGCAGGCGTCGATGCCGACGGCGTCGAACCCGGAGGCGCGTCAGCACCGCCCGGGGGGCTCCAGCCGGTCGGCGGGGCCGGCCGTGGCTGTTGGCCGGCGGGGCCGGCCGCACCGGGTGCCGGCGTGCCGGCGATGGGAGGGCCGCCGGTCGCGGGGCCAGGGGCGCCAGCCTGCGGGTAGCCGCCGGAAGGCGGCCCACCCCAGCTACCTGGCTGCTGGCCCTGCGGCGGGCCGCCCCACGCGGTGGGTGGGCCGGTGGCCGCCCCGGCCGGGGGAGCGCCCCACTGCTGCCCGGGTGGCGCATACGCCCCGGGCGCCCCGGGGTAGCCGCCCGTGGCCGCGGTGGCCAGGCCCGGCACATGGACGGGGCCGCTGTGGGCCTTGCCGACCACGAACGTCTTGGCGGCCATGTCACCGACCCGGCGGTGGCCCTTGGTCGTGAGACCGGTGATGAAGCCGACCAGCGGCAGGCACCAGGGTGCGAGATCGACGGCCCACAGGATCGTGCGCAGGATCGACTTGCCGAACCCCGGGCGTTGCCCCTGCTCGTCGACGACTTTGATGCCGACGGCCGCCTTGCCCGCTGTGACCCCGGTGCTGCCCTGCAGCGCGGCGTAGAGCAGCACGAAGGCGACGAACACGGCCAACTGGATGGCGGCGTCGCCAACGTCGGTGAAGTAGACGCGGTCGCCGATCTCCAGACAGCCGACGACGTCGTCGTCCTGCTGGACGACATCGCACGCGTTCGAGACGCCGTCGGGCACCTCGAAGTACTCGGCCAGCGGGCTGAGCGGAGTCGGGCCGACGAACGACATGATCAGGACGTACAGCAGGAAGTCGATGACCCAGCCGCCGATGCGGCGACCGAAGACGGCCGTCGGGTCGGCCGGCGTCGCCGCGGGGTACGAGGGGGCCGCCGCCGGGAACTGGTAGGCGCTCACCGGTACGCCCTGCGGGATGTACGCAAAGAGCGCTCGGCCCCTCGGGCCGGATGACGCACTGTCCCCATGGTTCGCTCGCTGCGCTGGCTCACGCCGCTCGTTCTACCACCCGCTCCACCCACCGTCGTGCACGGCCGTGCCATCTCCGAACCGGTTCGGGCCTGTCGACCACGGTCCGTACACTGGACCGCCATGTCCGAGGCCCCCGTCCCCGAATCCTCTGCCCCCGAACCCGATGCCGCCCTGTTCGACAAGGTCGTCAACCTGTGCAAGCGGCGCGGTTTCGTCTTCCCCTCGGCCGAGATCTACGGCGGCTTCCGCTCGACCTACGACTACGGCCCGGTCGGCGTGCTGCTGCTGCGCAACGTCAAGGACGCCTGGTGGCGGTCGATGGTGCAGCTCCGCCACGACGTCGTGGGCCTCGACGCCGCCATCCTGTCGCCGCCGGCCATCTGGGAGGCGTCGGGCCACCTCAAGAACTTCACCGACCCGCTGGTCGACTGCCGGAGTGCCGCGAGCGGTTCCGCCTCGACAAGCTCGACGACCCCGAGGTGTGCCCCAACTGCGGCGCCAAGCACAGCTTCACCGAGGCGCGGCAGTTCAACCTGATGTTCAAGACCTACGCCGGCCCCGTCGAGGGCGCCGGTGCCGAGGTCTACCTGCGTCCCGAGACGGCCCAGGGCATGTTCGTCAACTTCAAGAACGTGCTGGAGACGTCGCGCAAGCGCCCGCCGTTCGGCATCGCCCAGGTGGGCAAGTCGTTCCGCAACGAGATCACGCCGGGCAACTTCGTCTTCCGCACCCGCGAGTTCGAGCAGATGGAGATGGAGTACTTCGTGCCGCCGGCCGAGAGCCAGCACTGGTACGAGTACTGGTGCCGCGAGCGCCTGAACTGGTACCTCGACCTGGGCATGCCGGCCGACCAGCTGCGGCTCCGCGCCCATGACGAGGACGAGCTGTCGCACTACTCGTCGGCCACCAGCGACGTGGAGTACCTGTTCCCTTGGGGCTGGGACGAGCTCGAGGGCATCGCCAACCGCGGCGACTACGACCTGACCCGGCACCAGGAGCATTCGGGCGAGAGGCTCGAGTACTTCGACCAGGCGGCCAACGAGCGCTACCTCCCGCACGTCATCGAGCCCGCGGCGGGCGCCACCCGCACCGCCATGGCCTTCCTCATGGCCGCGTACGACGAGGAAGAGGTCGCCCGCGAGGGCCAGGGCCAGGGCGAGGTGCGCACGGTGCTGCGGTTCCACCCCCGCATCGCGCCGTACAAGGTGGCCGTGCTGCCGCTGTCGAAGAAGGCCGAGCTGCAAGACCCCGCCAACGAGGTGTTGGGCCTGCTGCAGCCGCATTTCATGTGCGACTACGACGAGACCCAGGCGATCGGCCGGCGCTATCGCCGCCAGGACGAGCTGGGCACGCCGTTCTGCGTGACGGTCGACTTCGAGACGCTCGAGGACCGGGCGGTGACCGTCCGCGACCGCGACACCATGGCCCAGGACCGCGTGCCCGATCGACGGCCTGCTCGACCACCTGCGCCCCCGCCTCGACGTCTGACCCCGCGCCGTTCCTGCGCCCGTCACGACGGCGAGGCAATGGTGATCGGCGAGCCGACAGCGAGGCAATGGTGGTCGGCCCCCGATGTCCATCGCCTCGGGAACCCTCAGGCGACCACCGTCGCCTCCGAAGGCCGCATGGGCCCTCGTGCCCCCGTGGACGGGCCGCCGTGCCCGCGTGGACGGGCCGCGTGTGGACGGTCGGTCAGCCGTCGTCGCCCGGGCGCCATGACCGGTCGCGCTTGCGGGCGGAGGCGCGGCCTTTGTCGTCGAGTCGTCGTTGCCGCGCCCGCCGGGACGGTCGGGTCGGGCGGCGGGGGGTGACCGGTACCGCGGCGTTGTCGATGAGCTCGGCCAGGCGTTCGCGGGCGATGCTGCGGTTGCGCCACTGCGAGCGCGAGTCGTCGGACCTGATCCGGACGAGCTCGCCGAGCACCGAGCGCACACGGCGGGCCTCGGGGCCGTCGAGTGCGTTGAGGTCGGCGACGAGCTCGACGGCCGACGCCGTGACGTTGCGGTGCTGCCCACCCGGGCCGGACCCGCGGGCGAACCGCTCGTCGATCGCGGCCGCCGGCAGGGTCAGCCCCCGGGGGGTCGTCAGGTCGCCGTCGGACGGGGGCACCTCTCCAGCCTGCCCCGTGAACCACACCGGGTCGGCATCACTCCCCGGCCCGGCCACGGCGGCAAGGTTGCTCGGGTCAGGGTTGGAGCATCCGCCCCAGCCGCCGCCCCGCCACCCGGAGCCCCACCCAGCCCATCGCGACCAGATGAGAAGGTTGTCCCACACGGTCAGCTCGGCGTCGAGGTTGTCGTCCTGGGGGACGACGCCCAGGCGGGCGCAGATGGCGGGGCCCTGGTGCACCGGGTTTTCATGCCCAGCACCTGCAGCTCGCCGTCGGTGACCGGGGAGACGCAGGCGATCATGCGCATGGTGGTGGTCTTGCCGGCGCCGTTGG
>CAVTKV010000016.1:0-415495 GCA_963735395.1 uncultured Acidimicrobiales bacterium
ACCGCGCCAGCTACGACCTCCGCTGGATGGTCGAGGACGGCGCCATCGTCGGGCTCCGTTTCACCGAACTCGGCCGAGGCTCCCGGTCCGACGGTCGCTACCGGGATTGATCGTCAGCGTTTGCCACGACGCTGGGGCCGTGACAAGCGAGGGCGTCAGCTCCGGACGTACCGGTCGAGCGCGGCGCGGACCGCGAACCGGCCCCGGGCGAGGCGCTCGCGCGCCTCGCCCGAGGGCAGGTCGAGCTCGAGGACGGCCCGGCTGAACGGCGCCCCTTCGATGTCGACGAGGGTGACGAGACCGACATCGATCGGATCGAGCTCGGCGAGCGCGGCGTCCACGACGCCGTAGGCCTCGGTCGTGACGAGATCGTCCTCAGGACGGAGCACCCGCGCCTCGCCCCACGCCACGGGCGAGTCGACCCACGCGCCGGCATCAGGGCCGTCGGTGTAGAAGCCGGGGTAGAAGAGCTCGGACTCGTCGGCATCGGGATCACTGCCTGCGGTCGGGACGGCCGGGGACTCGACGTCGGGCCCACGTTCGGCGGCGAGGCGCGTCAGGGCCGCGGCGAGACCCGATCCGGTCGTGTCGGTATCGGGGTCGGCAAGCGCGGAGGTAAGCGTCTCCTGGACCAGGTCGTCGGCGGCGTTGGTGTCGAGCGCGTTCGCGAGTGCGTAGAGATGGGGCAGCTGCGCGGTGAGTGCCTCGGCGCGGCCACCCTCTGTGTGGGCGACCACGGCGCGGAGCGAGTCGGGGACCTGCACCTCGGGGCGTGACCCGAGGACGGCGACGGTGCTGCGCAGCTGGTCCATGAGGCACGAGCAGCTGTCGCAGCCGGCCACGTGGTCCTCGAGCGCGCCCTGCTCAGCGTCGGACAGCAGCCCGGCGAGCTGGTCGCTCGCGGCGTGCACCGCGGCTTGGCAGGTGAGCGGGCTCACGGCATCGCCTGCTCGCCGAGCCCGGGGCTGGCGCCCTCGGCCAGCTTGAGTCGGGTCCAGACGTTCATGTTGATGACTATCCCGATGATCTCGAGGATCTCCTCCTGCGGAAAGTGCTCGGCGAGCGCGTCGTGACGTACACCGAAATCGTCGGCGACGGTCGCGTCGGCGACGCGAGTGATCGCCTCGGTGTAGGCGAGGGCGGCGCGGGCGGCGTCATCGTGGAAGTCGGTCTCCCACCACGCGGTCAGCGTGTCGATCACCGGTCGGGGGATGCCGGCATCGCGTGCGGCCTCGTAGTGGAGGTTGAGACAGTAGGTGCAGTTGTTGATCTGAGACACCCGCAGGCGCAGGAGCTGGGCGAGCTTGCGGTCGATACGCAGATTGGCCTTGTAGCCGAAGGTGTCGGCGCCGTGGCGGGCGAGCTTGGTCAGGTCCTCGTTGGCCGAGCTGTCGGCCCGGCGATTGGTGACGGTCACGTCGGTCATGTCGTTGCTCCTGTCGGAGTCAGGGTTCCGGGGCAAGTCGACGAGTACACCCGGCACTGCACGGCAACGGTCGGGGGCGGAGATGAGCCTGGAGCGTCGCCTCGGCAACGTCCAAGAACGCGGCCAGGCGGGGACCGCGAAGCGCTTGCTCGAGGCGAGAACGCGGTCAGCGCTCCGTGTACCGGGCTGGCGGCGGGTCGGACGCCCGGCTCAGGCCACGGCTGCGTCCGCCGCCTCGTCGCCGTGGAACGGAAGGTGATCATGGGGTGCCGGTCGACGTCGAAGAAGTCGGGACCGCGGAGGTGGGCGTCACGATCCACGTTCCTAGTGTTGACGCTCGCGGCGAGGATCTCCGCTTCGACGTTCGATTGCTCGGGATCCTCTGCGACGTAGATGGCGCCGCGCACCTCGGCGAAGCGGCCGCGGACCTTGGTGATCATGAGGTGTCGCGCGACGAGCTCGACTGACGTGTGCGGACCGTCGATCGTGTACGTGCCAGGCACGGGAATCGTTCGGTCGTCGTGAGCTCGGAGGATGCTGATCGTTCGCTGTGTCATGGGTACCGCTCCCTTTCCGTGGCTGGGAGCGCTCGACCCACACCACACCACTGCGCCGCGAGCGCCTGACGCTCAGCACCCGCGCGTTCGCCCGACCGCACATCAGTCAAATCACTGCATGATCGGGCGTCATCGCCTTCGACGGACGAGCCGTCGTTAGGGTCGATGCATGTGGCACGACATCCTCCATCTCGATGTGTCGATGGTCGAGAAGCTCGTTCGGGCGGTCCTGATCTATGGCTTCCTCGCAGTCGCCCTGAGGCTCGCAGGCAAACGCGAGCTGGCGCAGCTGAACACCTTGGACTTCATCGTGCTGCTGGCTGTGGCCAACGCCGTGCAAAACAGCATCATCGGGGAGGACGACTCCGTGACTGGTGGGGTCGTGGGCGCGTCCGCCCTCTTCGTGCTCAACGGCGCTCTCGCCGTGGTGCTGTTTTGGAGGCCCAAGCTCAGGCGCTTGGCCGAAGGGACGCCTCGGACGCTGATCAGCATGGGCGTGGTGGACCATGAGGCCCTGCGGAAGGAGAGGTTGACGGAAGACCAGCTGATGGCCGCCATCGCGACCCAGGGCGCTGGAGGCCTCGATGACGTGGCGGAGGCGGTGTTGGTGCCCAACGGAACGATCGTGACCCGCATGAAGGAGATGGACCGCGACGCCATGCGCTTCATCGGCCTCACGAAGCAGCTTGATGAGCTGAAGGCGATGGTTGCCGGCCTTGGCCCGGCCTCCTCTGGTCCCTGACTGTGGTGCCATCATCCGCTCTCGTCGAGCCGTCGGCGCGACGGGCAGCCTCCGTTCGTGCGGGCCAACGAATTCGCCAAGGCGGCGCAAGGGATGCTCGTCGTCGTTGAGTTCGATGTGATCGACGCCGGCAACGCTCCCGCTGGCTTCTCGGTCACCAAAGGCGGAACCAGTTCGGCGGAATGAAGGCCGATGACGCCAAGCGGCTCCGCGAGCTGGAGCGCGAGAACGCCCGGCTGAAGCGGATCGTGGCCGACCTGGAGCTCGAGATCGACGCGTTGCAGGAGATCGCCAAGGGAAACTGGTGAGTCCGTCGCGTCGACGCCGAGCCGTGGTGATGCTGCAGGATCGGCTCGGCCTGTCGCAGCGACGGGCGGCGACTGTCCGACGCTCCCTTGTCAAGCGGCGATCGGGTGGGCGGTGGTTCGGCGGCGTTCGTCGGCCCACATGCGGCGGATGACGCAGTTGGCGAGGTGGCGTTTGTGGGCCCGGCGGGCTCTCGCGGGGTCTTGCCTTCGGTGGTCTTGCGGTCGATGTAGGCGCGGGCGGCGGCGTGGTCGCGTTGTTGGGTCACGCTGCGATGTAGAGCACGCTGTTGATGCGGCGTGGGTCTTCATGCTCTTGCGTGCACCTGGAAGCTCATGCACGGCTCCACCGCCGCGATCAGACACACCACGCCCTCCGTCACCCCGTCGCGCTCCGCGATCGTCGTGGCCAGGTCGTCCTTGCGTTGAGCCCGGTTCCGGGTCTTCACATGATCAAAGAGATGACCGGCCGTCCCGCCTCGGTGGCCACCCGCCGGGCGTTGTCCGCGGGTAGAGCCGTGTGAGGTAGCCCTTGAAGATCATCCGGTCGAACATCGCCAGACCCCCGGTGATCCGCTCGTGATGGAGATCCTCGAACACACCCACGGCTCACTTCCGCGTCGACTCGACGCCAAGTCTCCCGCCGCATCATGTAAGGGCACAGGGCAGGCTTCGCCGGCCCGTCAACAACCCCATCACCACCCAGCCGGCCATTGGATGCGGCCAAGCGAAGCGAGGCTGCCGTAGGCGGCAGTCGGCCAGCGCTGATGACCCATTGCAGGCTGGAAGGAAGCCGTCGACCTCGGGTGTGCTGTCAGGGTTGCAAGCGCTCAGCACCAGAGCAGGTTGCCGTCCCTGACTTCGAGGTGACGGTCGGCGCTCACGGCGCTGCGCCTGCGGCCAGCCACTCGTCGAACGTGGTGGGCGCGATACGTGCAGCCTCGGCGGGCAGCAGGACGTCGCCGGCCATCGAGGTGCCGAACAGGCCCGACCATGTGGGGACGAGCTGGACCTGGCGGCCTCGCACCTCGTTGGTGCGCCGGGCCATGTCGACGAGGTCCTGGGTCTCGGGGCCGGCGACGTCCGGGTAGCGCCCCTGCGGCTCGCCCGTCGCGACCTCAGCCAGCACGTCGGCGATGTCGGCCGGGGCGATCGGCTGGACGAGCAGCGGGGCGATGGTGGCGACGCCATTCCGCTCGGTCCAGTGCGTGACCGTCGCCGCGAAGTCGTGGAACTGGGTGGCCGGGACGATCGTCCAGGGCACCGCACCAGCTTGCACGAGGCGCTCCTGGTGGCGCTTGCCGTAGTAGTGGGCGTTGCCTTCGACCCGGTGGACGCCGACGATCGACAGCAGCACGTGGTGGCGCACGCCCGCCCGCTGCTCGGCGGCAAGCAGGTTGCCGGTGGTGGTGCCGAAGTAGGTCACCGCCTCGTCAGGATCGGTCGGCTCCGCGTTCGTGGCGTCGACGAGCGCCTCGCTACCAGCGAGGGCCTCGTCCAGCCCGTCGCCGGTGAGGAGGTCCACACCCAGCGAACGGCTGATGCGGGCGACGTCGTGCCCGTCCCGCTCGAGGGCGGCGGCGGTGAGTGCGCCGATGTGACCGGTCGCTCCGGCGACTGCGACCCGCATGAGAAGCCTCCCCTGATCGTGTCCTCGTGGATGACAGAACGTAGACAGCTGAAACTGCGTCCGCGCACCGGTTTGTGCGGCGACATGGTGATCGTCACGGATGGCTTCCAGATCCGTCGCCGACCGGCGTCAGATGTCGACCTGGCGTCAGGTGTCGACCCTGCGGTAGCTACTTGCCCCTGAAATAGTCGCTGGTGGCGTGCTCGCGATTGTCGGCCAGGTTGGGGATGATGGCCCCGAGACCTGAGTTGAGACCTGAGGATCGGAGCCATCACCCCGTGCTGAGAACCGTATGTGACCGGCCGACGCTGTGGGAGACGTTGCTGCCGGCGGAGGCGTTGGTCATGCCGGCCGAGCTAGCGGCGGTCGATCGTCTGCTGGACGACCCGGGGTTCTTCGAGCCGTTCCGTCGCTGGTTCGACCCGGTGTGGGGGCGGCCGTCGATTCCGATCGAGACCTACCTGCGATTGATGTTCTTGAAGTACCGCTACCGGCTTGGTTACGAGACGTTGTGCGTCGAGGTGTCGGACTCGTTGACGTGGCGGCGGTTCTGCCGCATCCCGATCGGCCAGTCGGCACCACACCCGTCGACGCTGATGAAGATCACCACGCGTTGGGGGCCCCGCCGATCGAGGAACTCAACGCCCGGCTGCTTGGGCATCTCCCCGTCGGCCGGACGGGTGGTTATGACGCTTGACGGTACCGCTGTTCCCACTCGAGGGGAGCGACGTCGTTGAGGGGTGCTGTGAAGCCTCGACGCGTTGTACCAGTGAACCGCCCCGGGCTTCGTGGAGGCTGCAGTCCACAGGAGCCTTTGGCGGGCGATCGGTGACCTGTCGCTTCTCGACATAACGCCGATGGGTCATCGCAGGGTGGCGAACGTGGTGCGTAGTTCCTCGGAGAAGAGTTGCGGTTCTTCCCAGGCGGCGAAGTGGCCGCCCTTGTCGACCTCGTTGAAGTAGGCGAGGTCGGGGTAGACCGTCTCGACCCAGCTGCGCGGGGCAGCCCAGATCTCGCCGGGGAACGTCGTGAAGCCGACCGGAACCGAGACCGCCGGAGGAGCCTGGCCGCTCGCAAGCGCTGCGGCCAGCGCTCGTCCGTCCTCCCAGTACGACCGGGCCGCCGACGCTGCGGTGCCGGTCAGCCAGTACAGCGTGATGTTGTCGACGATGGTGTCCCGGGTGAGATTGCCCACGGGCTCGCCGTCGACGAACGCGCGGGAGATCTTGTAGTAGCTGTCCGTGTCGTGGTCGAGCAACCAGGCCGCCAGCGCGACGGGTGAATCCAGCAGGGAGTAGCTGATCGTCTGTGGCCGCGTTGCCATCTCGAGGAAGTAGCCGAAGCCGTCCTCCCTGAACGTCGCGAACGCCTCGGCCGCTGCCCGTTCCTTTTCGGATTCCTTGGGCAGTTGATCGCCGATTGCGAGCACCGCCGTGAGCAGGTTCAGGTGGTAGCCGATCAAACCCTCGACCGCCTGGCGGCCCATCAGGTCCGTGACGAGGGCACCCACGTCGCCGCCCTGGGCGACGTAGCGGGTGTAGCCGAGGCGGTGCATCAGCTCCGCCCACGCGCGTGCCGTGCGGCTGGCGTCCCAGCCGAGCTCGGTCGGCTCGCCCGAGAAGCCGTAGCCAGGCAGTGACGGCAGCACCAGGTGGAACGCGTCCTCGGGGGTGCCGCCGTGAGCGGTCGGGTCGGTCAGCGGGCCGACGGTCTCCAGCAGCTCGACGACCGAGCCGGGCCAGCCATGGGTCATGATCAGCGGCAACGCATTCTCATGCCGCGACCTGACGTGGACGAAGTGGATCTCGACCCCGTCGATCTCGGTCGTGAACTGCGGAAGCGCGTTCAGTCTCGCCTCGCACTTGCGCCAGTCGTACTCGCTCGTCCAGTAGCGGGCGAGCTCCTGCAGCGTCGCCAGCTGCACGCCCTGCGATCGGTCTGGGACGAGCTCCGTGGAGGGCCAGCGCGTCGCGGCGATGCGGCGACGCATCGCAGCGAGTTCTTCGTCCGGGACGTTGACTCGAAACGGTCGGATGCTGGGCGCCTCAGTTGTCGTGCTCGTGTCCGCCACGGAGACCTCCTCAACTCGGGTACGTTTCGATACTGCGCCCAGGTGGGAGGTCTCCGCATCCCCCGCGCCGCGTAATGTGCGCGATTTCTACGCCGCGGCCGCGTGGCCGAGCCCTGCCACCGAATATCTGCCTGATGGAACGATCTGGGCGGGCGTTGAGCCGCGTCGTGTATCAGTGACGAGTGGACCAGGTGCTGCTGGTGATCACGATCACGCTCGCCGCCCTGGCGGCCGTCAACGCGATCTTCATCACCTGGGCGAACGCGCTCGACGCCAAGCACTCCTCGGCGCTAGCACGCGCCCTCGGCGCGACCCCCCACCAGGTCAGCACAGGACTCTCAGCAGCGCAGGTGCTACCCGCGCTCGCCGGCGCCCTCCTGGGCATCGCCGGAGGCCTCGCACTCGTCGCCGCCGTCAGCGGCGACGAGACGGCCAACCCGCCGTTCTGGCAGCTGCTCGCCGTAGCACCGGGGACCGCGCTCGTGGTGGCGGCGCTCACAACCATCCCTGCCCGCCTCGCCGCCCGCCGCCCGGCCGCGGAGATCCTTCAATCCGAACTTGCCTGATGCCGCCAGCGGACATCCGCCGGACTACCGATCTGACGGCGATGAGCGCCGAGATGAGGTGAACTACGCCTCCCGTCTCGAATCAACGCGTCTCGTTCACCGATGCCTGGACGCGGGCCCCAAGGGCAGCTCGTCAGCCACGGTCATGCCTGGATGAAGGCCAGCAGGTCGGGGTTGATGACGTCGGCGTGGATGGTGAACGCGCCGTGCGGATAGCCCGGGTACACCTTCAGCGTGCCGTTCTTGAGCAGCGTGATCGACTGCTCGGCCGAGGCACCGATCGGCACGACTTGATCGTCGTCACCGTGCATCACCAGGGTCGGGACCTCGATGGCCTTGAGGTCCTCGGTGAAGTCGGTTTCCGAGAACGCCTTGATGCCCTCGGTATGGGCCTTGACGCCGCCCATCATGCCTTGCCGCCACCAGTTGCGGATGACGCCCTCCGACGCGGTCGCTCCCGGACGGTTGAAGCCGTAGAACGGTCCGGCCGCGACGTCGAGATAGAACTGGGCCCGGTTGAAGGCGGTGCCTTCCCGGAAGTTGTCGAACACCTCGATCGGTAGGCCACCGGGATTGGCGTCGGTCTTGAGCATGAGTGGCGGCACCGCGCTGATGAGCACAGCCTTTGCCACACGGCCGGCGCCGTGCACGGCGACGTAGCGGGCGACCTCGCCGCCCCCGGTCGAATGGCCGACATGCACCGCGTCGCGCAGGTCGAGATGTTGGACCACCGCTGCGGCGTCAGCGGCGTAGGTGTCCATGTCGTGGCCGTCCGAGGTCTGGGTCGAACGGCCGTGTCCGCGCCGGTCATGGGCGACGACGCGGTAGCCGTTCTGCACGAAGAACATCATCTGGGCATCCCAGTCGTCGGAGCTGAGCGGCCAGCCGTGGTGGAACATGATCGGCTGACCGCTCCCCCAGTCCTTGTAGAAGATCTCCGTGCCGTCCTGCGTGGTGACGAAGGGCATGGCTTCCGCTCCCTGGGAGTTGGATCGGCGCGGCCCGGCGTCCGCTCGACGCGGACCGCCAACAAAACTAGACGGCGGCAGGTGGGCTGTCGCCCACTCCCTGTGGCGGGCGGGACCACCGTCCGGCTGACGGTGTGACCTCTTGCAGTTCGTGCTACGAACTGGAGCGGGTGCTCGTCGTCGGCGCCGGTCCGGTCGGCCTCGAGCTGTCCGCGGAGATCAAGGCGGTCTGGCCCGACAAGCAGGTGAACATCGTCGACCCGGCTGGGCAACTCGTCGCCGGCTTCCTGCCGGAGCTGCGCGAGGATCTACAGGGTCAACTGGACGCGCTCGGCGTCGAGCTCCGCCTCGGGACCTCGCTGACCGCGGCGCCCTCACGTCCCGGTCGCGGCAGCGCCCCGTTCGTCCGCGTCGACAGGTCGACTCGTGGTTCGGTCTGCTCGTGGCCCACGATCGACTGCAGGTGGCAACGCCGGCAGAAGACCGGTCGTCACCGAGTGTCGGCAGCCGCCACACCGGCCGCCGCTGTCTTCCACCGGCCCCTGGGCGACGTCACGGGCTGGAGCGCGGGTCACCCGGAACCACGGCGGCGTCCGGGGCCGGGGGCACGGCGCCGTCGGCCGGGGGCGCCGCGCCTTCGGCCGGGGGCAGGGCGCCTTCGGCGGGTGGCACGGCGCCTTCGTCCGGGGCCGGGGCGGGAACGGGCGCCTGGTCCGGGGCGCCTTCGGCCTGGGCCTCGAGGATGTCGACCACGACCTCGCGCATCGCCGGGGCCCAGCCGACGGCTGCCGGCGGGGTGGCGGCCGGTGGCGGGGTCGCCTCGGCCGGGGGCGTGGTCGGCGGGGTGACGGGCGGCACCGGCTCGGAGGGGGGCGGGGTCGGGCTCGGGGGCGTGGTCGGCGTCGGTGCCTCGCCGGGGACCGTTGTGGGCGGGGTGGTCGGCGGGGCCGCCGGCGGCGCGGGGACCGGTTGGCTCGTGGCCGTGGTCGGCGGGGCCGCGGGCGGGGTCGGGGCCGGCTGGGCAGGCGGGGCGGCGGGCGGGGTGGGGCGCGGCGCCGGTGGGGTGGGTGCACCGGGCGCGGGTGTCGGAGCCGGCGGTGCCGCCGGAGGGGTGCCAGAGCCTGGCGGGGTCGGCGAGGGTGACGGCGACGACGGGGACGGCGGCTGTGGGCCGGACGGGGTGGCGGCCGGCGGGGGCACGGGCAGGTCGGGCAGAGCCTCGACGCGACCGGTCTCGTACATCTGCGCCAGGCTGAGCACGACGCGCACGTACTCGTCGGCGTTGTTGTACCGACGCACGGCGCGGGCCCGGCCGGCGGTGTCGTTCAGGTTCGCGCCGTCGGCGCACAGGTAGGCCCCGGCGCCCTGGGCGGCGTCGAAGATGTTGTCCGGGTCGTTGCGGCCGTCGTCGTTGCCGTCCTGTCCCACCGACCGCCAGGTCGACGGGATGAACTGCATCGGACCGACCGCCCGGTCGAAGGTCGTGTCGCCGTCCAACTCGCCCTCGTCGGTGTCACGGATCAGGGCGACGTTGGGACGACCGTCGAGCGGGATGCCGCGGATGGGCTTGGTCCCGTAGCCGTCCTCACGCAGCTGGGCGCCACCGAAACGCCCGTGGTTCGACTCCACCCGGCCGATGGCGGCCAGCAGCGTCCAGCGCAGGCCGCACCCCGGGTCGGTTCCGGCCTGGACACCCTCGGAGTCGGTGTACGCCTCGATCGCGACCTCGGGGATGCCGCTCTCGCCCAGCGTCTCGACGACCTCGCTGCTCTCGAGCACGTCCCCCACCGCCTCGGAGACCTCGTCCTCGTTGACCGGCACGTCCTCGAGCAGGGCCGGGTCCTCGTACGGGGCGAGCGCCAGCTCCGCCTCGTCCTCGTCGATCGGCAGGAAGCCCTCGAACTCGGTGTCGTCGCGTACCGCGCTCGACGGGGTGCTGAGCATGCTCATGCGTTCTGTCGTGATCCCGCCGGCCACCGCCGCCGCCGTCGCCAGCAGCACGGCCGACACGTGGCGACCGAGCGAACGCCGGCCGCGCGGACGTGGCTGCGGAGGCTCGTCCTCGTGCAACTCCTCGCCAGTCGGTCGCGTGTTCCCCATCACCACTCGCTCCTCGTGGGCCGGGTCGTTCCCGGGGAGCATTCGGTGTGGTGCTCAGGGGCGGATGACCTGATTCACGCGGGCGGGGCGCCCTTGGCGTCCGTGCGCTCGACCAGGTCGTCCACCAGGTCGGCGACGGCCTGGACGACGTCGACGCCGTCCAGCACGTCGTCGGCCGGGTCGTCGGGAACGTCGGGGACGTCCGGGCAGTCGGGATCGTCGGGGTCGGTGGGGGAGACTCCGGCCCCGACGGCGAGCTGCCGACGCTGGTCACGCTCGCTCATCCGTGAAACGTACGCACTGCGGGCCGTGGGTGCGTCAGTAGTCGTTACGTAGCGGCCGCTGGGGGCCGGGCACGATGCCCAGGGCGTCGGCCAGCTCGTGGCGGCCCTCGATCATCAGCTTGCTGTAGGCGCGGCTCAGGTGGGTGTCGACGGTCCGCACCGACAGCTCGAGCGTGGCGGCGATCTCGCGGCTCGTTCGGCCGCGCCCTGCCAGGATCGCCACCTCGCGCTCCCGACCGGTGAGCCCCTCGCCGACCGGCACGGACGGTTCCAGGCCCGGCGACGACGGGTCGCCGCAGCGGTGCAGCAGGTCGTCGGCTCGACGGCCGGCCGCCGCGGCCGGGACGCCCCGGCCCGCCAGTCGGTAGGCGTTGGCGGCCGACCGGAGGGCCTCGGCTGCGACGAGGTCGGCGCCCAGGTCCTCGAAGTCGGTCGCGACCGCGTCCAGGCCGTCAGGGTCGGACTGCGCCAGGGCCCGAGCATGGCGGAGGGCGATCGGCACGAACGGGCCGTCGACCACCGGGGCGAGCCGCTCGAGCATGCTGACCGCGTCGGCAGGGCGGCCGAGCCGCACCACGGCGTGCAGCGCCTCGACCGCCAGGGGCGTGGCCGCGTGCTCCATCGCCGTCGCCAGGGCCAGGCACCTGTCGGCCGCCTCGGAGATCGACCCCTGGGCCGCCAGGATCCACGACCGCGACAGCTCGATGTAGGGCAGCGTCCGCGCCCCCCGCAGCATGTCGGCCGCGAAGGCGGCGTCGGCCGCGGCGATGGCCTCGTCCGCCACGTCCAGGTCGCCGGCGAACACCGCGGCCCGGGCCCGCATCGCCTCGGCGAGCGGGCGCTGCCCGAACCAGTCGGACTCGGCCAGCGCCCGCGTCGACCGTTGCAGTTCGGCGAGCGCGGCGCGGGCGTGGCCGCGGACGAGCAGAGCCCCGCCGCGGAAGCCGGCCAGGATCCCTCGCAGCGACGGGGGCCGGTACTCGTGGTCCAGCCCCAGGTCGTCGGCCGTGTAGTCGTCCAGCTCACGCACCCGTCCCGCCCAGTACAGGGCCTGGAACCGGGCCATGCGCAGCTGGATGCCGCCGTAGGGCACGTCGCGCCGGTGACGCTGCGCCGCGGCGAACAGGGCGTCGTCGAGCAACGCCAGACCAGCGTCCAGCCGGCCCGCCGCACCGCGGACGGTGAGCGCCACCGGCGCCGCTCGCAGGCGGGCCGTCTCGGGGGCCGACGGATCGGCGAGCAAGCGCTCGGCCACCTCGCCGGCCTCGGCCAGCCGGAACGAGAACATGAGCATCTGGGCCTGGACCGACCGGCACTCCGCCTGCCACTCGGGCTGGCCGGCGAGGTCGTCGTCGGCGACCCGCAGCACCTCGAACGCGTCGGCCGACCGGTCGAGGTGCAGGAAGAGGTTGCTGGCCCGGGCCAGCGCCACGCGGGCCACCCGCTCGGGATCGGCCGGGCGGAGGCCCGCGAGCGCGGCCTCGGACTCCTCGACGCGACCCTGTCCGGCGAGCGCCTCGCCGAGGACGAGGCCGGCGTCGGCCCGGTCGATGCCGCCGGCAGCCAGCGCCAGGCGCTCGGCCAGGCGGTGGTCGAGCCGGGCCAGGGCCTCGCGGGCCAGGACGAGCAGCTGCTCCGGGTCGCCCGGCACCCCCGACCCGAGCCGCCATGTGGCCAGGCGCAACCGGTCGAACTGCTCGAGGTCCTCGACCGCGACGACGAGCTCGCGGAGCAGCCCCATCCGGCGGAGGCGGGGCAGGTTCGCGGCCAGGACCTCGCCGTAGAGGGGATGGACCACCTGCAGGGTCTCCGCCCCGCCGGCGCCGACGATCTCGACCAGGCCGCGCCGCTCGAGCGCTTCGATGTCCGGTTGGTCGACGAGTCGCTCGACGGCGGCGAGCGGAACCTGTTCCCCCACGGCCAGGAGCTCCAGCGCCCGCCGGGATCGGGGCTCGACCAGCCGGAGCCGCTCCTCGACCAGGTCGCGCAGCCGCTCCTGTGGCCCGTCGGCCGCGAGTTGGATGCGGCCGACACCACCGCTGGCCCGGCGCTCGACCGCGGTCATGACCAGCTCGCGGACGAACAGCACGTTGCCGCGGCTCAACCGCCAGATCCCGTCGAGCAGCGACGCCGGCACCCCGTCGCCGAGCACGGTGATGACGAGCTCCTCGGTGGCGTCGCGGGCCAGCGGCCGGACGTCGAGGCGCGCCACCAGCTCGTCCTTCCACAGTCCGACCAGCCCCTGCGGCACCCGTTCGCCCGTGCGGACGCTCATGAGCACGCTGATCGAGGACTGCGTGAGCGCCAGGTGCAACAGCGCCACCGACAGGTCGTCCAGCAGGTGGGCGTCGTCGACGGCCAGCAGGAAGCTGCCCGCGCCGGCCCGCTCGTGCAGCCGGGTCAGCGCCAGATGCAGCAGGTCGTCCGGGTGGTGCGCGTCGCCGCCCGGGGCGAGCAGGTGGGCGAACGACCCGAGCGGGATGTCCCGGGCCGCCTCGGTCGCCCGCACCCGTTCGGCGGGCACACCGTTGCCACGACAGTCCTCGATGCCCTCGTCGACCAGCCGCGTCTTGCCCACGCCCGCCTCGCCGAAGAGGGCGACACCGCCCTGTCCGCCCGGGGCACCGAGCACACGCCGCAACTCGCTCAGCTCGTGCTCCCGCCCGACGAGGGGCCAGCGTGTGGCCACGGCCGGATGCTATCGACCGCACGGTCACCGATCCGGCGCGTGTGCCCCGGCCTGGGGTGCGGCGTCTACGTAGGTGCTACTGATCCGCCCGGCGGCGAGACGGCGTACCTTGCGAGTTCCAGCGCCATGCCGTCCCCAGCCGGCTCGGCGCTCCGCTACAGCGGCAGCACAGCCGGAGGGAAGGGCGGGCGGCCCTCCGGCTGCAGCTGCCTCATCGCGGCGCCTGCGGCGACGGGCGCGGGACGTGCCCCTCAGCCGTCGGTCGCGGTCGCCGCCGGCGGGGCGTGCACGGTCGTCGGGTTCCGGTGCTGCTTCATGCCCGCAACCGTACGGTGGTGGCATCTCCGGCGACGGGAGGCCGAGCCATGGCCCAGACGGTGGCCGAGCAGTTCATCGAGGTCCTCGGGGGCGCCGGGGTCGAGCGGATCTACGGCCTGGTCGGCGACAGCCTCAACCCGATCGCCGACGCCGTGCGCCGCCACGACGGCATCCAGTGGGTGCACGTCCACAACGAGGAGGCCGGGGCGTTCGCGGCGGCGGCCGACGCCCAGCTGACCGGCCGGCTCGCCGTGTGTGCCGGAAGCTGCGGGCCCGGCAACCTGCACCTGATCCAGGGCCTGTACGACGCCCACCGCACCGGGGCGCCCGTCCTGGCCATCGCGTCGCACATCCCGTCGACACAGATCGGCACCGGCTACTTCCAGGAGACCCACCCCGAGAAGCTGTTCGACGAGTGCAGCCACTACTCCGAGCTGGTCAGCCGGCCCGAGCAGATGCCCCGGCTGCTGCGCATCGCCATGCAGACGGCGCTCGGCCGGGGTGGCGTGTCGGTGCTGACGATCCCGGGCGACGTGACCGCCCTGGACGCCGCGCACCCGACCGTGCACGACGAGCTCGCCGCCCGGCGGTCGCTCGTGGTGCCGTCGCCGGACCAGGTCGAGCGACTGGCGGCCAAGCTGAACGAGGCGGCGACCGTCACGCTGTTCGTCGGCGCCGGCATCCGCGACGCACGCGACGAGGTGCTCGCCCTGGCCGACCGGGTTCATGCCCCGATCGGCCATGCCCTCGGCGGCAAGGAGTGGATCCAGTACGACAACGCGTTCGACGTCGGCATGAGCGGCCTGCTCGGCTACGGCGCCTGCTACGAGGCGACCAACCGCGCCGACCTGCTCGTGCTGCTCGGCACCGACTTCCCCTACGACGAGTTCCTGCCCCAGGCGCACACCGTGCAGGTCGACCACGACCCCGCGCGGTTGGGACGGCGCACCGTGCTCGAGCTGGGCGTCGAGGGTGACGTCGGCGAGACCCTGCGGGCGGTGCTGCCCCTGGTCGATCAGAAGCAGGACCGGCAGTTCCTCGACCGCATGCTGCGCCGCCACGCGGACGCGCTCGAGCGCGTCGTGTCGGCCTACACCCGGGACGTCGAGCACGCGGTGCCGATCCACCCCGAGTACGTCGCGTCGATGCTCGACGACGTCGCCGCCGACGACGCCGTGTTCACGGTCGACACCGGCATGTGCAACGTGTGGGCGGCCCGCTACCTCACGCCCAACGGGCGGCGCCGGGTCATCGGGTCGTTCCGCCACGGGACCATGGCCAACGCCCTGCCCCACGCCATCGGCGCGCAGCTCGCCTTCCCCGGCCGCCAGGTGGTGTCGATGTGCGGCGACGGCGGGCTGTCGATGCTGCTCGGCGAACTGCTGACCGTGAGCGAGCACCAGCTGCCCGTGAAGATCGTCGTGTTCAACAACGGGTCACTCGGCATGATCCGGCTCGAGATGATGGTGTCGGGCTACCCGCCGTTCGAGACCGATCACGGGCCGGTCGACTTCGCGGCCATCGCCGCTGCGTGCGGCGTCCCCGGTGTGGCGGTGGACGACCCGACCGCCGTGCGTGGTGCCCTGGCCGACGCGCTGGCCACCCCCGGGCCCGTCCTGGTCGACGTCCGCACCGACCCGAACGCCCTGTCGATGCCGCCGCACATCACGGCCAAGCAGGTCAAGGGCTTCGCCCTGGCGGCCACCCAGACGATCCTCGACGGTGGTGTCGGCAAGATGATCGAGCTGGCCCGCAGCAACCTCCGCAACATCCCCCGCCCCGGCTGACGTCACTGGCCCGGGTCAGGGTGCGGCTCGCCAGGGCGCCCGCCACTCGGGCGGCTCCCACGGCTGGGTGATGTAGATCGTCTCCCGGGCGACTCCTACCCTCGCCTCGTCCATGCAATCAGGGTGCCCTGACCGCCCGATCGTCGCGCGGTCAGGCCGGGGCCGACCCCTGTCTCGTGCCCGTCATCTGGCACGCGGCGGCCCACGTCTCGGCGTCCACCGCCGCACCGGCGTCCGTGTGGACGTCACGCCGGATCAGTTCCTTGCAGTCCGTGATGGCGCCGTCGAGCATGTCGTGCAGGAGGAGGTCCGGGTCAGGGACGCAGGCCTGGGCGGTACCGACCACGGCCTGGCGGATGGTGTTGGGCGCCGCGTACCGGTGGAAGCCTTTGAGGCTGGTGCGGATCTCGCGGGTGAAGCCGCGTGCCCACCGCTCGGCGTCCGGCACCCGAGCCAGCACCTGCCCGCTGCGGTCCGACAGGCTGTCCGCCGGCCGCCCGTCGATGTCGGCCAGGATGCGCTCCGCGGCCAGCACTGACACGGCCAGCACCCGCTGCCGCTCGGCCGCGGCGACCGGCAGGGCGGTGGTGGCCGCCCGCAACGTGATCTGCACGTCCACATGGGCATCGTCGCTGGTCAGGCCGATGACCGACGGGACGAGGCGGCCCAGCCGGTCGCGGCCGGCGTCGGTGGTGTGGTCGTTGACCAGCCGGGCGAGGGTGGCCAGCAGCGGATGGGTGCACGACGGGTGGTCGCTCCATCGCTCGCCCGCCAGGTACGACGCCAGCTCCATGAAGCAGGCGCCCTTGCGCGGACTCCTGTGCTTGCCGCGGGACAGCTGCGGTACCACTTCGGGCACGGAACGGTCGTGACTGGGCATGAGGCACCCCCACCGGGTCGTCGGGCCTCTCGCCCCCTAGTCTGCGTCTCGTGCGGCGCGGAGGCCACCCTTGTTCCGCGGAGATCCAGGGTTCCGAGGTCAGAGAGGGTGCGCGGGCGGGCGCCGCGGCCCCTGCCGACGTGCTGGAGCGGTTGCGTCGGGCCGGCGTCGGGCGTGGCGATCTCGTCGCGCTGGCGATCGCGCCCCCGGTCGGGCTGGGGCTGGCCACGGCCGGCGGGCGGGTGCCCGTCCCGCTCGGCGGCGACGACCCGGCGACCGTCGTCCGCCGGGTGGACGACGCCCTGCGGCCGCGCTGGGCGTGGTGGTCAAGCGAGACGGCGGCCACCCTTGTCGCCGCGGGGGTGCGGGTGGCGACGTGTTGGGACGTGGCTGCTGTCGGCCGGCTGCTGTTCGGCGGGTGGCGAGCCGACCCCGCCCGGGTGTGGGCGCAGGTGCACGGCCTGGGGCTGGACTCGATCCCGGCCACGGGGCCGCTCGACCTGTTCAGCCAGGCCGAGCACGCCGAGGGCGAGGGCGAGAGCGCCGGCCCGGTGCGCGCCGACGGGCACCTCCGCGCCGAGTGGGTCGCCGGCGGCTGGGCCGCCACGCCCGACCGGCTGGCCGACTGGGCCGCGGCGGCGCTGACGGTGGCCGAGCGCCAGCAGGTGCTGCTGGCCGATCTCGACCGACCGACCGCCCCGGCCACCGCCCGGTCGGAGTCGGCCGCCGAGCTGCTGTGCGCCGAGCTGTCCGCCGACGGGCTGCCGGTGGACCGGGCGGCGGCGGAGCGCATCCTCGCGGGCGTCGTCGGCCCGCGGCCTCGCACCGAGGCCGAAGCGGTCGCCCAGCGTGCCCGGCGCGACGCCGAGGTCCTGCGCCACGCGCCCCCCGGCAGCGAGTTCGACCTCCGCAGCCCCGGGCAGGTGAAGTCGCTGCTGCGCCGCGTCGGCATCGAGGTGGCCGACACCCGGGCGTGGCGGCTCGAGTCGGTGCGCGACGCGCACCCCCTGGTCGACGCTCTGCTGACGTGGCGCAAGGCCGAGCGGGTCGCCACCACCTACGGCTACGCCTGGCTCGACGAGCACGTCGGCGCGGACGGCCGGCTGCGCGGCGCGTGGTCGGGGTCCGACGGCGCCGCCGGGCGCATGACCGCGACCGCCGGCCTGCACAGCATGCCCGCCGACCTGCGAGGGGCCGTCGTCGCCGAGGCCGGGCACGTGTTCGTCCGCGCCGACCTCGGCCAGATCGAGCCCCGGGTGCTGGCCGCGGTGTCGGGCGACCGCGCCCTGGCCCGCGCCACCGCCGACGACGACATGTACGCGCCGATCGCCGAGCAGCTCGGCGTCGACCGGGCCACGGCCAAGGTCGCGGTGCTGGGCGCGATGTACGGCCAGACCACAGGCCACGGTGCCCAGGCGCTGCGACGGCTCGAGGCGGCGTACCCGGTGGCCATGGACTACCTGCACGACGGCCGACCGCGCCGGCCAGGTGGGCCGCGACCTGCGCACCTACGGCGGCCGGCTGATCCGCATGGGGACGACGAACGCCAACGAGGTGACCGAGCGCGAGGCCCGCAGCCGGGCCGCGGCCCGCGGGCGCTACGGCCGCAACGCCCTCGTGCAGGGCGCAGCGGCCGAGCTGTTCAAGGTCTGGGCCGTGACCGTGCGCGCCCGCGGCGCGCCGCTGGACGCCCGCATCGTGCTGTGCCTGCACGACGAGCTGCTCGTCCACTCGCCGGCCGACCGCGGCGAGGAGGTCGCCCGGCTCGTGGAGGACTGCCTGCAGGAGGCCGCGCACCGCTGGGCCCCGGACGGATCGGTCCGCTTCGTCGCCGACACCAGCGTCATCGACCGCTGGTCCGACGCCAAGGCCTGACCCGTCCCGCCCACGACGAGGTCGACGTCGACATCGAGCTCGACGCCGACACCGGCCGGGCCGCCGCCGGTCACGAGGCCGAGCTGTCGAAGGGGTTCTCGACCTGCAGCCCGGCGGTGTGGCGTCCGGCTTGCAGGTCTTCGGAGAGCAGCCTGGCACCGGCGCGGCGGG
Source organism: uncultured Acidimicrobiales bacterium (assembly GCA_963735395.1). Lineage (GTDB taxonomy): Bacteria > Actinomycetota > Acidimicrobiia > Acidimicrobiales > VFJN01 > ZC4RG19. The sequence goes on from CAVTKV010000016.1 coordinate 18,370, forward strand.
CGGCCTCCACGATGAGGGCGTGTCTCCAGCCGCTGGAGTCCGATCTCCAGAGCCCGGACGTAGTTGACCACTTCCTCCGCAGATCGGTGACGAGCTGTCCGCGGTCCTGCCGGCGTGCGCTCGGCCGCGTCGTGGGCCCTACGGGTCGCCAGCGGCGCACTGGGCGGCGCGGGCCAGCAGCAGCGTGCGCTCCCGTGCGTTGCGGGTGAGCGAGGCAGCCCGCTCGAACTCGCGCCGGGCCTCGGCCGTGCGGCCGAGCTTGGCCAACAGGTCGCCGCGCACGCTGGGCAGCAGGTGGTAGCCCTGCAGTGACGGCTCGTCGGTGAGCTGGTCGATCAGCTCGAGGCCGGTGGCGGGGCCGAACGCCATCGACAGCGCCACCGCCCGGTTGAGCTCGACCACCGGGGTGGGAGCGAGCTGGGCGAGGGCCTCGTAGAGCGCGGCGAGGCGCTCCCAGTCGGTCTCGTCGCCCGTGCGGGCCCGGGCGTGGCAGGCGGCGATGGCGCCCTGGAGCGCGTAGGGGCCGAGCGCCCCGCCGAGGACCTCGGCCCGCTCGAGCGCGGCCAGCCCGCGCCGGATCTGCAGCTGGTTCCACAGCCCGCGGTTCTGGTCGAGCAGCAGGATGGGCTCGCCGGTCGGGCCGGTCCGTGCCCCCGAGCGCGAGGCCTGGATCTCCATCAGCGCCACCAACCCGTGGACCTCGGGCTCCGTCGGGGCGAGCTGGGCCAGGACGCGCCCGAGCCGCAGCGCCTCGTTGCACAGCTCGGGCCGCAGCCAGTCGTCGCCCGCGGTCGCCGAGTACCCCTCGTTGAAGACGAGGTAGATGACCTCGAGCACGGACGCCAGGCGCTCGTTCAGCTCCCCGCTGGCAGGCAGCTCGAACGGGACCCGCGCCGCGGCGAGGGTGCGCTTGGCGCGGACGATCCGCTGCGCGACGGTCGGCTCGGGGACGAGGAACGCCCGGGCGATCTCCTCGGTCTTCAGGCCCCCGAGCAGGCGGAGCGTGAGCGCCACCCGCGCCTCGGGCGAGAGCACCGGGTGGCAGGCGATGAACATCAGGCGCAGCAGGTCGTCGCCGACGTCGTCGTCGACATCGGCTCCCAGGGCGGCGTCCGGATCGGCGATGGCGAGGTCCTGCTGGAGCGTGAGCTCGCGCCCGACCTCCTCGTGCCTGCTGTCGAGTCGTTCGCGCCGGCGCAGCAGGTCGATCGCCCGGTTCTTGGCGGTGGTCATCAGCCAGGCGCCCGGGTTGTCGGGCACACCCGACTGCGGCCACCGCTCCAGGGCGGCGACGAGCGCGTCCTGCGCCAGCTCCTCGGCGACGCCGACGTCGCCCACCATGCGGGCCACCCGGGCGATGACCTTGGCGGACTCGATCGACCAGATCGCGTCGATCGTTCGATGTGCGTCGGAGGCCGTCACCGCGGTCGATGGGACCACCGTGACGGCCTCCGGCACAAGCTCCGCCGGGTTATTCGAAGTCCGAGAACTCGGCGACCTGGCGGACATCGATCTTCGTCGCGCCCGACACCTGGGCGAAGCGCTTGGCGTGCTCGATGGCCTCGTCCTTGGACTTGACGTCGAGGATGGCGAAGCCGGCGATCAGCTCCTTGGCCTCGGCGAACGGCCCGTCGGTGACGGTGGCCTTGCCGTCGGTGACCGTCACCCGGGCGCCGAAGGAGCTCGGGCGCACACCCTCGCCCGCCAGCAGCACGCCGGACTTGACGTACTCCTCCATGTACTTCCCGATCTCCGCCATCTGCTCCGGGCTGGGCAGCACGCCGGCCTCGTCGTCCTCGCTGGAGTAGTGCATCACCATGAACCGCATCGTCGTGTCTCCTTGTGAGTTGGGATAGGACCGGGCCGGACCGATCATGATCCGCTGCTCCCTGGTCCTGCATCTGGCGACGAACGGCGAGCGACGACATCGACACGCCGTTTCGGATTCTTCCCGACGGCGGTCCGCCCGGTCGGGCCGATCAGGCGACGGTGCGTTGCAGCGCGTCGAGGGGGACGTCGGGGTTGACGAGCTGCGACTCGTCGACCGGGTGGTGCGCCTCGAGGAGCGAGCGCAGAGGCCCGACGACGTCCCACACGTTGGCGTTCATCGCGGCGACCACCCGGTCGTCTGCCATCCAGAAGGCGATGAACTCCCTCGCCTGCGGGTCGCCGCGGAACACGACCCGGTCCCACGACGGGGCGTAGCCCGAGTACTCCATGCCCAGGTCGTACTGGTCGGAGAAGAAGTACGGCACCCGGTCGTAGGGGATGGCGGCATCGAGCATGTTGCGGGCGGCGGCGACGCCCTGGTTCTTGGCGTTGGCCCAGTGCTCGATCCGCACCCGGCGGCCGAGTCGCGGGTGCCAGGCCGCGGCCACGTCACCGGCGGCGAACACGCCCGGCGCGCTGGTCTGGAGCAGCTCGTCCACGGCGATGCCGCCGTCGATGGCGAGACCGGCGTCCCGGGCCAGCTCGACGCGGGGCGCGACGCCGACGCCGACCACGACGAGGTCGGCATCGATCGTCGCGCCGCTGCGGGTGACGACGCCGGCGACCGCACTGTCGCCGACGAACCCGCGGACGGTCTCGCCGAGGTGGAGCGCCACCCCGTGCTCGGCGTGCAGCTCGCGGTAGACGGAACCGACCTCGGGACCGAGCACCTTGGCCAGCGGGACGGGGCCCGGGTCGACGAGCGCCACGTCCACGCCGAGCTGCCGCGCGGAGGCCGCCACCTCGGAGCCGATCCACCCGGCCCCGACCACGGCCAGCCGCGACGCCGACCGCAGGGCGTCACGCAGGGCGGCGGTGTCGCCGAGGTCGCGCAGGTAGTGGATGCCCGCGAGGTCGGCCCCGCCGACCTGGAGCCTGCGGGGCTCGGACCCGGTGGCCAACAGCAGGCGGTCGTAGGCGAGCCGCTCGCCGTCGTCGCCGAGGTGGACGACCCGGGCCTGGGGGTCGATCGCCGCGACCCGCGTGCCGAGCCGCAGCTCGATGTCGTGCTCGTCGTAGAAGCCCGGGTCATGGACGAAGGCGTCGTCGACCGTCGTCTCGCCCCGCAGGAGCTGCTTGGACAGGGGCGGGCGCTCGTAGGGCCGGTCGGGCTCGGCGCCGACGAGGACGATGCGGCTGTCGAACCCTTCGGTCCTCAGGGTCTCGGAGGCCATGGCGCCGGCCACGCTGGCGCCGACGATGACGTGGGTCGGCCGGCCGGTCACGACAGGTTCTTGCGGGCGGGTGCGCCGTCGGGGAAGGCGGTGGCCAGGCGGGCCAGCGCCAGTGCGGCGAGCAGCAGGCCGAAGTCGCGCAGGGCGATGTCGTAGAACTCGCCCATCAGCAGCAGGTTGAGGATGATGCCGCCCAGCCAGGCGGCGACCAGGTAGCCGCCGAACCGGGGCCGGAAAGCCACCACGAGGCCGGCGACGATCTCGATCGCCCCGACGGCGTACATCAAGGTGTGGGCCTGGGCGTTGAACAGGTCGGTGAACTCGGGCGCCAGGTAGACGTCCCAGTCCACGAGGACGTGGACGAACTTGTCGAGGCCGAACAGGATCGGCGCGGCCACGAAGGCGATGCGCAGCAGCCAGAACGCCTGGGCGGCCGGGTCGGCCAGATCGGCGCGCAGGTCCTCGAACCCTCGACGGTGGGGGATGGATGCGGTTGCCATGGCAGCTTCTCCTTCTAAAATGATCCGATGTTGGTTATAGTCTGCGCAGCCCCCGTCTATGTCAAGGAGTGATTAGCGTTAGAGCCGCAGCGGACGCAGATGGAGAGCACATGAGCGACCGACGACCACCCACGCCCGAGACGACCGGGCCGGCCGAGACCGATCGGCTGGCGGCGATCGCCTCGCTGGGCGAGCCCACCCGGCGGGCGGTGTACGACCACCTGGTGGCGGTCGGCGACTGGGTCAGCCGCGACCAGTCCGCCGACGCCACCGGCCTCGGCCGCGGGACCGCCGCTCATCACCTCGACCGGCTGGCCGCCGACGGGCTGGTGGAGGTCGACTTCCAGCGCCTGTCCGGCCGCACCGGCCCCGGCGCGGGGCGTCCGGCCAAGCTCTACCGGCGCGCCCGCCGTGACTTCGACGTGTCGTTGCCGCCCCGCGACTACGAGCTGGCAGGGGCGCTGCTGGCCGAGGCGGCCGACCGGTCGACCACGGAGGGCATCGAGATCGGCCGGGCGCTCGACGAGGTGGCCCGTGCGGAGGGGCACAAGTTGGCGGAGCAGGTGCGCGCCCGCCTCCGGACCGTGGCTCCGGGCGCCGGGATGGCGGGCCGCAGGCAGGTCGTCCTCGACGTGCTCGAGGAGCACGGGTTCGAGCCCCGGCCCGGCGACGACGGCACGGTCTTCCTCACGAACTGCCCGTTCCACCGCCTCGCCCGCCAGCACACCCAGCTCATCTGCGGCATGAACCTGGGCCTGCTCGGCGCGGCGATCGGCGCCGTCGGCGAGACCGGCCTCGACGCCCGCCTCGAGCCCGAGGACGGCCGGTGCTGCGTCACGCTCCGCCCGGCGGGACCGACCTCGAGGTCGAGATGACGTGAGCCATGCGCCCGGCACGACCGGCGCGATCGTCAACGGTCGTCGCATCAGGCCCAGCGGCCGCTGCGATGTTCACAGGGCGGTCACGAAGCGTCCGCCGGGATCGGCCACTCTGGTCGGCACCGCACGATCGGGTGCGCGTGAAACGCCGGACGGACGAGACGTCGGGGCAAGGAGACAGACGGAGACAGACGGAGACAGATGGGCGTCTCCTTCATCGCCGGGCTGGCCGCCGACGCGCCCGCCTTCGATCCGGCCGATCCGGCGCTCCACCGCGACCCGGCGCCGCTCTACGCCTTCCTGCGCGAGCGGGCGCCCACGCTCGCGGCCCGCGCCTCGAGCCGCCGGCGGAGGAACCGCAGCAGGGCCGGGTGCTCGTCCGGCACCGGCTCCCACAGCCGGGCCGCCGCCCGGACGACCTCCCACCGTTCGAGCAGCCCATCGTCCAGCGCCCGCCGCGCCCGGTAGGCCGCCAGGTAGCGGCTGAGCAGGATGCGCCGGCCGACCGGCGTCAAGGCGCGGACCGTGAGCGGCGAGCCCGGCGGCGCCTTGCCGACCCGGTGCAACACCGCAGTGCGGGCGACGTCGGCCACGGGATCGCCCCGGGTCGCATCGGCCCAGTCGATGACCGTCGGTGCCGACCAGGAGCCCAGGATGTTGCCCAGGTGGAGGTCGCCGTGGCACAGCCGGTCGCCCCGCGGCAGCCCGTCGAGCAGGCGCAGGGCCGCCTGGCGGAGGTCGTCGGGCAGCGGCTCGGCGGCCTCGATCCGCTGGCCCAACTCGTCGTGGAGGCCGGGCAGTTCGCCAGGCGCGAGGCAGTCGTGCATCGCGACGTGGACCTCGCCCATGACACGGCCGGCGGTGAACACCGAGAGGGGCCGATGCCCGAGTGCCGCCAGCAGATCGGTGCCGTCGATGCGCTCGATGACCAGCCCGGGGCGACCGTCGACCGTCGCGATGCCGACGAGCCGCGGCGCCTGGAGCGCCTGCTCTCGCAGGGTCGTGAGCACGGCCGCCTCGCGCTCCGCCCGCCACCCGTGGCCCGCGTCGCGCCACAGCTTCAGGACGGTGCCCTCGCCCTCCGCGAACACCTCCGCCTCACGCCCCTGGGCCAGGAGCGGGCGGTGTCCCATGGCGGCCGATGCTACGAGATGTCGTGGGGGACCACGATGTCGGGGGCCGGCACCCCCGGGTGGAGGAACCGGGCGAGGGCGACGGCCGCCAGGCCGCCGACCAGCTGGGCGACGACGAACGGCGGCACCGACGACGGGGCGATGCCCGTGAACGTGTCGGTCAACGTCCGGGCGACCGTGACGGCGGGGTTGGCGAAGCTGGTCGACGACGTGAACCAGTAGGCCGCGGCGATGTAGCCGCCGACGGCGTAGGGGGCCGCGTCGGCGCGGCCGGACCGGACGACGCCCAGGATGACGAGCAGCAGCCCGAAGGTCGCCACGACCTCGCCCAGCCACAGCCCGCCGGCCGACCGCTCGTGGGTCGACCACGTGACCGGGTCGAGCTCGAACATGACGTTGGCGACGATCGCCCCGGCGCAGCCGCCCGCGACCTGGGCGGCGGCGTAGGCGCCGGCCTCGACGCTGGTCAGGCCGCCGAGCAACCGGTCGGCCAGCGTGACGACCGGGTTGAAATGGGCGCCCGACACCGCCCCGAACGCCAGGATCAGGGCAACCAGTCCCGCGCCGGTGGCGATCGAGTTCTCGAGCAGCTGCAGCCCGACGTCGTCGGGCGACAGCCGCTGGGCGGCGATGCCCGAACCGACGACGACGGCCACGAGCAGCCCGGTGCCGACCGCCTCGGCGGTCAGGCGCCGGGCGAGGGCGACGTCGGCCACCTCAGCAGCAACGGGCCGACGACTCCGGGGCCGCGTCGCAGCACAGCGAGTCGGCGGCGCCGGGCGAGACCGTGCGCAGCTCGCCCGCGGCGTGCTCGGCGTCGGCGAGGACGGTGTAGATCTCCCAGGGCTCGCCGTCGGGGGCGTCGACCCACACCTTGTCCTGCACGGCGAAGCAACACGACACCTCGTCCTCGGTGGCGGTGTCGAGACCCTGCCCGCTCAGGCGGGTCGTGGCGGCCGTGACCTCGTCGGTGGACGGCACCTCGACGCCCAGGTGGTTGAGGGTGCCCGGGTCGCCGTGGCCCTCGATGAGCACCAGCTTGAGGGGCGGCTCGACCACGGCGAAGTTGGCGTAGCCCGGCCGGCGCTTGGCCGGCCCGGTGCCGAAGAGCTTGCTGTAGAAGTCGACCGCCGAGTCGATGTCGGACACGTTGAGAGCGAGTTGGACACGGGACACCGCGAGCCTCCTGATAGATTTACGTCTGTCGATGGATCGATGATCGCGAATGCATCGATGACTGTCAATGTGATTGTCACCATGGAGGCTGTGATGCCGACACAGACCACGCCGAGGACGAAGCTCGCCATGCTCGACGCAGGCGACGACGCCGGCACCGTCGGGTGCTGCGGCGTCGTGCTGGCCGCCCCGCTGTCGCCGTCCGACGCCGACCAGCTCGCCGGCGCCTTCGCCGCCCTCGGCGATCCCGTGCGGCTCCGGCTGCTCAGCCTCATCGCCGCCGCAGGCGAGTGCTGCTCGTGCGACCTGCAGGAGCCGCTGGGCAAGTCGCAGCCCACGATCAGCCACCACACCAAGGCGCTGGCCGAGGCCGGCCTCATCGCCGGCGAGAAGCGGGGTCGCTGGATGTGGTGGCGCGTCGTGCCCGAGCGGTTCGCCGCCCTGCGGCTCGCGCTCGACGGGGCCGCGGCCTGATCCGGCTGCGACGGCGAGGGCCGCGTCGGCCCGGTCCGCGTTCGAGCCCGTTCAGGCCGGCGCGTCGACCGCCTCAAGCGACGAGAGGTACGTGGACGAGGCCTGGTGCGCGGCGGCCATCAGCTCTGCGCTGTGGGTGAAGTCGGTGATGCGCAGCCGCGGCGGGTCGCCGTGGGGCATGAGGTGCACGTCGACGTCGGGCGGCAGGGCGTCGAGCTCGCGCTGGAAGCGATGGCGGCGGGCGATCCAGTACGCCTCGATCGCCGTGCCCAGCGGGCGCGAGCTCTCGGACCACGACCGCGTCAGCGGGCCGACCTCGAGCACGTACAGCGTGCGCGCGCCCAGCTCGACCGCCCGCCGGATCGGGACGTCGTTGACCACGGCGCCGTCCAGGTAGCGGCGCCCCTCGATGACCACCGACGGGAACATCGCGGGCATGGCCGCCGACGCCAGCAGCGCTTCGACGAGCGGGCCGTCGTGGAACCACGCCTCCGTGCCGGCGTGCACGTCCGTGGCCACGCAGTGCAGCGGGGTGTGCAGGTCGGCGAACGCCTTGGCCGTCAGCACCCGGTCGAGCAACCGGCGCAGCCCGGCCCGCGAGTGCATGGCCTCGCCGCGGCGCATCAGCGCCACCGGTTGCGGCAGCCAGGGCCGGGGCATGAGCTCCCGGGTGTCGGTCGTCCTCCACACGTGCTCGAGGCGCTCGACGCCCGCCGGCGTCGGGTCCTCGGCCAGCGCCGCTCCGTTGATCGCGCCGATCGAGCAGCCGACGACCAGGTCGGGCCGGACGCCATGGTCGATGAGCGCCCGCAGCACGCCCACCTGCACGGCGCCGAGGTTCGCGCCGCTCGACAGCACGAACGCCGACGGGCGGGACCCGGCACGGCGCGGCCCGGCCCCGGAGGTGCGACCCGGCCCACGCGGAGCGGACGCACGACCGTGCGCCCGCTCCGGCTGCGGCTCGCCAGGGCGCGGCGGGCGGGGCCACCCGTCGCCGGGATGGGATGAGTCGTCGTCCATGCGGGAACGCGCCTTTCCGCCGTCGGGGCCGTCGGGGCCGTCGGGGACCTGGGTCAACTGGCGGCACGGGCGGCGACGAGGGCGAGCTCGGCGCGCTGGCGACGGTCCCACAGGGTGCGGGGCCGCAGGCCGCGGTGGTGGGCGATGTCGGCCATCCGGTGGCCGGCGATGCGGGACCGGGCGATCAGCTCGGCGTCGCCGCGCGCGACGACGCCGTCCGCCACCGCGTCGTGGAGCACCTCGCTCAGCTCGACGGCCGGATGCACGTCCGGGCCGTGGCCGGGTTCCGCGACCGGGTGGTGCGCCGCCGGCCGGCCGACCGGGTCAGCCGACGGCACGGTGATCAGGCGAGGCACCGACCGGCGCAGCTCGTGGGCCGCGTCCATCAGGATGTTGGCCGCGACCCGGCCGGGCCGACGGGCCAGCGGGTAGTGGCAGATCCGGTGGTACACCGCGGTGACGGCGGCCGCGGCCCGCTCGTCGGCCTCGCCCAGCGCCCACCAGCGGCGGGCCAAGGCGCGGGTGCCCGGCAGCAGCAGTTGGAGCAGCACGCGGGCGGCCAGCTCCTGTCGCTCGATCGCCTGCGCCACCAGCGCCAGCAGCACGCGGTCGGCGTCCTCGGGGTGCGCGGCGCGGACGAAGCGCTCGACGTCGCCCAGCGACACCGCGCCGCCCGCCGCGTCGCACACGGACGGCAGCCGCCGCGCCGCGCTGCGGTCGCGGCTGAGTCGTCGCCACTCGTCGTCCAGCAGGTCGAACACATTCGCCATCGGGCACCTCCCCGTCGGTGGTCTCGCTCCGGGCGACGATGCGGGCGGCAGGTCCCCCGACATGTCCCCCGCCCTGCTCAGAGACGAGACGCATGGCACAACCTGACGGCACGGGGGCATCCGGGTGTCGGCTCGATGACGTCCCCAGCCCGCTCCCGGGGACGTGCCGCGAGGTCGGGGCGGCCCCGAACGGTCAGTGTTTCCGGGGCCGATCGGCGATCGCGGGCGTCCGGCGGGTGACCGCAGGCCCGGAGGCGCCGCCCGCGCGGTGGCTCCGATGGGTCATCATTGGGCCGCTGGTGGCACCCCACCCAGGCATGGCAGCCGCAACCGTCGGAGACGCGGCGCGGTCGGGGGCCGGCGACGACGCATAGGTGAGGCACCGATGAGTGTCCAGATGAACCTCAAGAAACCGCACCGCGCCGCCGACATCGGTCGGGGCTTCGTCGCCCTGCTCGGGGTGGTCGCCCTCGTGGCGGGCGTCCCCGTGGCGCTGGTGGCATGGGTGGGTTCGCCGCTGCCCACCGAGGTCCCTGCGCTGTCGGACGTCGTCTCGGCCCTCGGCGACACCTACATCCCCGACGAGTTCCTGGTGAAGGCGCTGGCGCTCGTGTGCTGGCTGGTGTGGATCGAGTTGGTCGCCTCGTTGCTGGTCGAGGCCGTGGCCTACGCGCGGGGCCGCAAGGCCGGGGCGGTGCCGCTGGCGGGCGGCCTGCAGCGGGGCGCCGCCCGGCTCATCGCCGCCGTCGCGCTGCTCGGCGCGATCGTGGCCACCAAGGGCGTCCCCGACCCGAACGCTCGTCCGAGCCAGTCGCTCGCGGGGCCCACGCAGCCGGTCATCACCATGGTCATCGACGAGGGTGGGGCCCTGCCCGACGCGCCCTTCGCGCCCACGCCCGCCGTCACCGTCGACCCGGCCGCGGTCCCCACCTACCAGGTCCAGCGTCGCGACACGCTGTGGGACATCGCCGAACGCCACCTGGGCGACCCGCTCCGCTGGCAGGAGATCTTCCAGCTCAACGAGGGGTGCCCGCAGGCCGACGGCGGGTGCCTGACCGATCCCGACCTGATCTTCGCCGGGTGGCAGCTCCAGCTGCCGGCGGACGCGGTGGGCCTGGCGCCTCCGCCGGCGCCTGTGCCTGCGCCGGTCGCCCCCGAGGGCCCGACGACGCCCGACGCGACCGACGCGCCCGACGGGCCCGCCGCGCCCGAGGGGACGCCTGCCCCTGACACCCCGGGCGTGGCGCCCTCCGGATCGGACGAGTCGGTCGTGCTCGGCGGCGGCATGGTCCTGATCGACGACGGCGGTGACGAGCCGCTGGGCGACGACTCGCTCGACGACGCGGTGCTGGTGTCCGAGTCGATGCCCGTCGGCGCGCCGTCCCCGGGCGGGGCCGAGGCCGGGTCGACGTCGATGGAGTCGCCGGCCGCCGACGGCGGCGAGCAGGGTGCCGTCGCACCCCCGGTCCAGGCGCCGCCCGCTGCGCCCGCCGCACCGGCCGTGCCAGCTGTGCCACCTGCGCCCGCGCTGCCCGGCGCGCCTGCCGTTCCCGCCGCCCCGGCCGCGGGCGCGGAGGTGACGGTCCAGCCGGGCGACAACCTGTGGGCGATGGCCGAGGCCCAGCTCGCCACGGCGTGGGGGCGGCCGCCCACCGACGCCGAGGTCGTGGGCCACTGGCACGCGCTGGTCGAGCAGAACCGCGATCGCCTGGCGCCGCCGGGCGACCCGGACCTGATCTACCCGGGCCAGGTGTTCGCGGCCCCGTCGTCGCCGCCCGATCCGGCCGGGGTCCGGTCCGTGGCGCCTGCGGCTCCGGCGGACGGGTCGGTGGCCGCTCCGGCACCCGACGCGCCGACCCCGGTGCCCGAGGCGCCCCCGAGTCCCGATCCCGGTGACGTCCAGGTGCCGACCACCGCTCCCGACACCGGCGCCGCGGGTGCGCCCGGCACGACGCCGCCCGCGCCACAGGTCGCCGACGACGCCGAGGCCCACGCCGACGGCGCCACCGGACCGGGCCCCGAGGGCGACGGCGCGGGCGAGGGTACGACGGCCCCGACGACCGGCGACAGCGAGGGCGAGGGCACGACGGCCCCTGATGACGGCGGGGGCGAGGGTACGACGGCCCCGGATGACGGCGAGGACCGCTCGGGGGCCGTCCCGGTCCCACCGCCGTCGACCTCGACCGATCCCGGGTCCGGTGACGCTCCGGGGCCGGACGTGCCCACGCGCCCGGGCGACGCAGCGCCGGAGTCGGCCGCCCCGGCGTCACCTCCCGCCGGGGACGCCGAGGTGCAGGGTCAGAGCGCGCCGGTGCCCGTCGGGTTGGTCGGTGGGGGTGTGGCGTTCGCCGGGGCGCTGCTGCTGCTCGAGCGCCGCCGACGGGCCCAGCAGCGCCGCCGCGGTCGAGGACGGGTGGTGCCGGTGCCGCCCCCGAACGTCCGCACCGGCGAGCAGCAGCTGCGATGGGGAGCCGACATCGACGGCGCCCGGCTGCTGGACGTGGCCCTGCGGGCCGCGGCCGCCGGGTCCGGGGCCACCGGGCTGCCGCCTCTCCGTTGGGCCGAGGTGGGCGACGACATCGCCGTGCTGGTGCTGTCGTCGCCGTCGCCCGCGCCTCCGGGGTTCGTCGGCGTCCACCCCGACCGGTGGATGGCCAGCGCGCCCGTGGTCGAGCTGGCCCTCTCGGCCGCGCACGCATCGGCCCCGGTCCCGACGCTGGTTCCCGTGGGGACGACCGAGCACGGCACCGAGTTGCTCGTCGATCTCGAGTCGAGCGGGGTCGTGACGGTCGTCGGCGCGACCGACGACGTCGTCGGGCTGCTGCGGGCCGTGGTCGTCGCCGCGTCGACCGCGATCTGGAGCGACCAGCCGCGCATCGTGCCGGTCGGCCTCGAGCCGGAGCTGGACCGGTTGCCCGGAGTCAGCGGCGTCGCGTCGCTGGCCGACGCGCTCGGCCAGGCCGAGGCGCACGCCGCGCGCACCGAGGCGGCCCTGAGGTCGCTGCGATGCCCCAGCCTGGCTCAGGCCCGCGCCGCGGGGGCCACGCCCGAGGCGTGGGACCCGCTGGTGGTGGTGGCCGCGGTGCCACCGGGTGGGCGCGACGAGCATCGGCGCCTCGAGGTGCTGGCCGGGCGCCCCAACAGCGCCGTCGGGCTGGTCACGGTGCCGGCGATCGGCGCCCGTCTGCCCGGTCGCACGTTCCTCGTGGGCGATCACGGTTGGTTGACGATCGACGGGGTCGACGAGCCCGTCCGCCCCCGGTACCTGGGCCCGCACGACGCCCGCACCCTCGTCGACCTGCTCGACGGTGCGACGGGGCGAGCCGATGTCGCGCTCGACGACGCCGTCGTCGAGCTGGCGTTGCGGCGTCCGGCGATCCCGCGGCCGGGCCCGCCGCCCCCGCCCGGCCCGCCGCCGCCTTCGGTCGCCCCGCTGGTCGCCTCGACCGGCCGCGCGCCCGCGAGCGAGGCAGGCGATGCGGCGCGCGAGCCGGATGCCCGCCAGCGGTTCGACGAGTTGATGGCCGACGTCGAGGTGCTGGTCAGGGTCCTGGGCGAGGTCGAGGCCGTCCGGCTCACGGGCGGCGCGGAGACCAAGCTCGTCCCCACCCGCCAGCGGGCGCTCGAGGCGATCTCGTACCTGTCGCTGCGTGAATCGGCGGTCGATCGCGAGGATCTCGAGGTCAGCCTGTTCCCCGACGGCGCCAACGCGGCCAAGACCATCTACAACACGGTCAGTGCGGCCCGCACGCTGCTGGGCGACTCCCTGTTCCCGCCGCCCGCGGTCGGGCGCTACGAGCTGTCGCCCGCCGTGGCGACCGACTACGGCGTCTTCTGCGAGCTGGTGGCCATGGCCGACGAGACCGACGCGGCCGAGGCCGCCGCCGACCTGCTCGCCGAGGCGCTCCGGTTGGTCCGGGGCGAGCCCTTCACCGGCGTCGGCCGCGGCTACGCCTGGGTAGGCCCCCATCGCGGCATCATCGTGGCCCAGGTCGTCGACGCGGCCGAGGAGCTGGCCGAGGTCCGCCTGGCCACCGGCGACTGGCGGTCGGCCGAGTGGGCGGCCCGCCAGGGCCTGCGCGCCTTCCCCAGCGACGAGCGCATGTACCGCCTCCTCATGCGCACCGCTCGCGCCGCCGGCAACATCCCCGGCGTGCAGCGGGTGTTCCGCGAGCTGTGCGACGTGCTCGCCGACCCCGACCTGGGTGTCGAGCCGGAGGACACGCTGCACCCCGAGACGATCGAGCTGCTCGAGGAGCTCACCGGCTCGGTCCAGCGGCGCCGGCGGATGGGCGCCTGAGCGCCGGCCGAGCGGCAACGCGGTGACCGTACGCCGCACCGACGTGACCTGACCGCGACCTGACCGCGACGAGCTAGGAGGCCGAGCGGATGGGGCGCTCGCCGCAGCCGACGAGTGGGAATTTGGCGCTGGACCACCAGCTCCACAGCCGGCCGACCGGTAACGCGGCGACCGTACGCCGAACCGACGTGACCTGACCGCGCACGAGATCGCGCAGCGGGCAGCGTTTCCGCGCCCGCCGCGGCGCATCCCCGGGGCGTGACGCGCCTCTGGAGCTCCTCGAACGACGCGATCGATGGTGGTGGATCACCTGCGGAGGCCTGGAGGCCCGGGTCGTTCGGCCCCGCACCCGGCCCCGGGAACGGCGTCCGCCCGGACGCAGGGCTCGGTCCCGGGCTCGTCGACGTCGAGCCCCGCGCGCCCGAGCACTACGCCGTGCGCCCCGTGCGGCCGGCGGCGCAGCTCGCAGCCCGCATCGGCCTGTGGACCGCCGTGGTCCTCGGCTGCCTGGGCGGCATCGTCGGCGCGCTGCGTCCTGCGGCCGAGGCCGCCGAACCGGTCGTCGAGCAGCCCGGCGACGATGCGGCGGTGCCCGCTCCGGTGGCCGGTGTCGCCGAGCTGGCCGTGGGCGAGTGGCTGACCGCGACGGACGACGACGAGGAGCGGCTCGACGCCCTGTTCGTCGAGAGCGTCTCCCTGCGGGGCGTGGACACCGAGCGGCTGAGCGTGGACGGGCTGACCACCGTGGCCGGGCGACAGGTCGAGGAGGGGTACTGGGCGGTCACCGTCGCCGCCGACGTGGTCGAGCTCCCGGCCAGCGCGACCGCCGACGCGACGGGCGAGCCGCCGGCGCCCACCACGACGACCTGGTACGTCGAGGTCGGGGTCGTGGGCGCCGTCGACGGTGGCCTCTCCGCCCTCACCACGCCCGCCGTCCTGCCGGCTCCTCCCGCGGTGGCGGACGACTGGCGCGGGACGACCGGCACGTCCGGGCGCACACCCGACGCCAACGATCCCGTCGTCGCCACCGTGCAGGGCTTCCTCGCCGCCCTGCTGACGGGCGAGGGCGATCCGTCGCGGTACCTGGCGCCGGGCGAGTCGATCGCGGCCGCCGACCCGGCTCCGTTCACCGAGCTGACGGTGTTGCAGATGGCCATCACCGATGTCGACGACACCCGAGCTCGGGCCTGGACGCAGGTCCAGGTGACGACGCCGGGTGGCTCCCGCCAGGTGGTCGCCTACGAGGTCCTGGTGGCGCAGCGAGTCGACCGCTGGGACGTCGTCGAGATCTCCGGCGTGCCCACCGGCATCGACGCGCCCCCGAGCGATCGGACGTCGTCGCCCGACGCTTCTTCGGGCACGTCGTCCGACACCACCGCAGACGCGTCGTCGGGCACGTCGTCCGACACCACCGCCGGGGAATCCGAAAATCGTGAGGACCCCCCAGCGGTTTCGCCCGGCGGCTGACGCATCACGGGTGCAGCGGCCGGCCGACGGCCCGCGGCACGCACGGTGCGACCCATACACGGAGTTGGGAGAGGAGAGGCGAGATGATCGACATACTCGAGGGCTTCCTGGAGGACGCCACCACGCTGGTCACGATCGGGATCTCGCTCATGGCGATCGTCTTCGTGATGATGACGTGGGTCAGGACGAGGTCGCTCGTGCCCACCCTCGGCGCCCTGCTGCTCGGGGCCGTCGTCATCTACGGCGTGAACAACTACGACTTCCTGAGCCAGCAGGTCAAGGAGGACGTCGAGGAACACAGTGGGTGACGCGCCGCAGGACCAGATCGTCTGCGCCACGTACACCCACGCTCGCCGGCACCCGATGGTGCTCGGCCACATCGCCGGGTGGACGCCGCCGTTCCAGGTCTCGCTCCCCCAGCTCGGAGTCCTGGCGGTCGTCCTGTGGATCGAGATGCAGACGTGGCGGTGGTGGGGCGCCCTGCTGCCCCGCTCGCTGGCGATCGTGATCGCGATCGTCGTCCCGTGCGTGTTGGCGTGGGCGGTGCGCCGGGCGCGCATCGAGGGGCGCAGCCTGGTGCGCGCCGCGGTCGGCGGGCTGATGCTGCTGTCCACGCCTCCGGGTGGTCGGGTGGGCGGCCGTCCCCATCACCCGGCCCGCGCGGTCGACATGGGGCGGGCCCGCGTCTACATCGCCGCCGGGGACGACGGGCGATGAAGCCGCCGGCTCGCGCCGTCATCGGCAACCTGATCTGGTCGACCGACGGTGGCGTCTGGGCGCTGTGGCGCGTGACGCCGTTCCCGCACGCCCACACGGCGGCGGGCGACAAGCTCAGCGTGCACGCCCGCCTGCGCGGCCTGCTGATCAGCCTGCCCCCCGACGCCATGCTGCTGTCGATCTGCGAGCGGCTCGACCCCCTCAACGTCGTCACCAACATGGCCGAGGGCGTCGACCTCGACGCCCGCCCCGCCTGGGGCGACGTCTGCGACGCGACTGCGGACTGGCTGGGCGAGGTGGCCCTCTATCGCCGTCGCTACTACCTGGCCGTGGCGCTGCCCACCGCGCGGCGCCCGTGGCGCGAACTGGTCCGCGACGCGGCATCGGACGTCGCGTCGACCTTCGGGATCGGCCCCAGCCCCATCGCGCCCGACGAGGTCGAGCAGCGCCGCCGTCAGGCCAGGGAGATCGAGGTGCGCCTGGCGTCCAACGTGCCAGTGTCGTCGGTCACCGCAGGGGAGGTGTCGTGGCTCTACGCCCGCGCCCTGCGCCGCGAGGCAGGCGAGCCGCCGTTCGACCACCTGTGGGAGCCGCCGGACAGCTCCGCCCTGCGCGGGCGCGCCGGCACGGCCGACACGCGCCCGCGGGGCGTGCTGGCGCACCTCACCGACGCCGTCGTCAAGGAGGGCGGCTACCGCGAGGACGACGATCGGCCGCGCCACCGCCGGTACGTGCGCATCGACGGCCCGGGGGGCACGAGCTACCAGACGGTGCTGGCCATGGCCGACATGCCGCACTACTTCAGCTTCCCCAACGGCGGGGGAGAGTGGCTGTTCTACGCCGACCACGTCGGGTTCCCGGTCGACTGGTGCGTGCGAGCGCGCTCGGTGCGCAACGCCGACGCCCAGGCCAAGGTGCGGCGCAAGCACCGCGACCTTGTGGGCCAGGTCGATGAGTACGACGGCGAGGTGACGGGCGCGCCACCGCAGCTGGCGGAGGCGATCCAGGCGATCGACGACGAGCGGTCCGCGCTGGGGGCCAACCCCCTGGAGCCCGAGGTGCAGGCGACGGTGCTGATGTCGATCGCCGCGCCCACCCTGGCCGAGCTCGAGGACAAGGCCGGGGCGCTGACCGCGCTGTTCGAGCCGCAGGAGTACGGGCTGGGGCGGCCCACCGGTGGCCAGGCCGCCCTGTTGCGCTCGATGCTGCCCGGCACCGCGCCGGCACCGGTGTGCCGCGACTACACCCAGTTCATGCTGGCCCGCGACCTGGCGGCGGGCAGCCCCTACTGCGGGCCCGAGATCGGCGATCCGAGCGGTCTGCTGCTCGGCGTGTCGCTCGACGGCGGGACGGGCACCCCCGTGCTGTTCGACCCGGCGTACGGGCCCCGGGTCAACACCAGCCCGTCGCTCGCCGCGGTCGGGCGCCTGGGCTCGGGCAAGTCGTTCTTTCTCAAGCGCCTCTGCTGGGACACCGTGGCCCGCGGCGGTCAGGTGGTCACCATCGACCGCACGCGCAGCGGGGAGTACGCGCGGTTCGCCGAGGCGGTTCCCGGGCGCGTGCAGGTCGTGCGCCTCGAGGCGGGTGCCGACGTCCGCCTCGACCCCCTGCGCAGCTTCGACGGCGACGAGCGGGCGACGGTGACGCTGGGGTTCCTCTCGCTGCTGGCGGGGTGCTCGGCGCACAGCGAGGAGGGCACCGCGCTCGCCGAGGCCGTCGACGCGGTGGCGGCACGCGCCGATTCGGCGCTGGGCGACGTGGTCGACGAGCTCCACCGCATGGGCGCCGATCCCGGGCATCCCGACGCCGCGGCCCGGGGCCTGGCCCGGAGGCTGGCGCACTACCAGCGGTCGGCGACCGGCCGGCTGGCCTTCGGCGAGGGCCGGCCGCTCTCGCTCGACGCCGACTTCATCGTGTTCTGGGCGCCCAACCTGGCCCTGCCGGACCGCGACATGCTCGACAGCGAGTACCGCAGCCGCATGATGCTGCCCGAGCAGGTGCTGGGCCAGGCGCTGCTCTACCTGGTCGCCGCCGTGGGTCGTCGGGTCGTGTTCAGCGACCCCACCCGCTTCGCCGCCGCGCTCTACGACGAGGCGTGGGCGCTGCTCGCCTCGCCGTACGGCCAGAACCTGCTCATCGAGGGCGTGCGCGACGGCCGCAAGCACAACGGCGCCATCTGGCTGGCCAGCCAGCACCCCAACGACTTCGCCATCAGCGAGCTGCAGGACCTGCTGGGCTCGCGCTTCGTCTTCCGGCAGGCACGCCAGGCCATCCCGGCGGCGCTGCGCTTCCTGGGCGTGGCCGACAGCGTCGACGCGGCCACGACCCTGGAGCACGGGCTGGGCAACGGCCAGTGCCTCTACCGCGACGTCCGCGAGCGGGTCGGGCTGATCCAGGTGCTCCCGCCCGCGCTGCCCGACGTGGAGACGGCGTTCGAGACAGGCCCGGGGTCGGCTCAGGAGCCGACGGCGATCGCCGCGTCGCGCCCCGTCCCCGACGACGAGGGGGCGTGGGGAGACCACGTGTTACCGGGCGTGCCGGAAGCAATCGCCGACCTGGGCATCGCCCAGTTGCCGGCGCCGTCACGGCCGCCGCGGGCGCCGGCACCGGAGGTCGCGAGCGACCCCGGCCCGAGCGATCCCGTGCCGAGCGATCCCGTGCCGAGCGATCCCGTGCCGAGCGATCCCGTGCCGAGCGATCCCGCGTCGAGTGACCCCGGGCCGAACGATCCCGCGCCGAGTGACCCCGGGCCGAACGATCCTGTGCCGAGCGTCCACGCCTTGAGCGACCCGGCGCCGAGCGACCCTGCCTCGGAGGACGACACGGCCGCCGCCCGTGCCCGCGCCCGGCGTCGCCGCAGGACACCGCTGGCCACCGCCCTGCAGCAGCGGACGGAGTGACGATGGCCCGGGTGCAGGCCTCGGCCCGGTGGGTCGCTGCCACGTTGCTGGTCGCGGTGGTGGTGACAACGGCGTGGGCGACGTCGGCCGCGGCAGCACCCCCGCAGGCCGAGGGCGACTGCGTCGAGGTGTGGCGGTGGGACTACGTGCCCAAGCGGACGATCACGCCTCCCGACCACCCGACCGAGTACGGGCGGGACCACCCGACCGTGGTCGACGACCGGTTCCGGACGAAGTACTGCTTCTCCGGCGGCAAGTGGTCGATGACAGAGGACGGCTTCCCGTACGACAAGACCGACACGTGCATCGAGATCTACCACGACCCCGACGAGTACGGCGGCGAGCCGGCCCCCGACCGCATCAGCCCGCTCGACAAGATCGACGAGTTCGGATCCATCGACAGCATGGGCGGCCTGACGGGCACCGAGTTCCGTGAGAGCTACTGCCGGGACGGCAACATCTGGGTGCGCACGCAGCAGGACGACGACTACCCGGAGGGCTCGTACACGGAGTGGTCGCGCGAGTGCATCACCATCGGGCCGCCGGTGCACAGCAGCCCCACGCAGACCACCAGGCACCCGTCCGAACTGGGCAACACCGAGTTCCGCGAGTTCATCGAGACCCTCGGGCCCGAGGACCTGAAGACGTACTGCCTGCACAAGGACAGGGACGTCTGGTACCGGGTCGACGACTACCCGCTCGAGGAGATCCTCGGCGACGATGAGCGGCCCCAGAACCCCGAGAGCGGCACCTGCGTCGTGCTGCGGGAGGCGCACGCCGGCGTCGACCCCGCCAACCTGCCGGAGACGCTCCCCGAGTTCGGCCACCCCGGCGACTACGGCTGGTTCCAGGAGAAGGACACCTACCTCGAGTGGAACGGTGGCCGCGACCAGATCGACCCGAAGCAGGCGTACTGCTTCGTGAACGGGTTGTGGCACCGCAGCGACTCGCTCGACAGCATCTGTGACGCGCCCGCGGCCGAATCGGTGCAGTCCTCGGGCCTGCTGCCCGACGGGTGCTGGGGGTCGTTCCCCTCCAACAACTACGACATCGGCTACAACCCGGGCGCCTGGAACCACTTCGACCGCCGCTTCTACGGCTGGTGGACCGGGTTCTTCTTCGACCTCGGCAAGGGCTCGACCCAGATCTCCTTGTGGTCGATCGGGTGGGCGTACGAGTTCGACATCTCCAAGTACGACCAGTTCGGTCTGATCATCGGCGAGGACTACCAGGCCAACCTGACCGAGAACCCGCCGTTCCACCTCGTCGAGATCGCGTGGCTGACGCTGTTCGCCTGGGCCGGCTTCAACGCGCTGCGCGGCAAGCTCGCCATGGCCGGCGGCGAGATCGTCGTCTCGGTCCTGCTGGTGGGGTTGTCGACCGTCCTGATGGCCCACCGTGCGGACTACATGGAGTCGACGTGGGAGCTGATGGACAAGGCGTCGTCCGCCCTGCTGGTCGCCGGCCAGGGGAAGGATCCCGCGGGCGCAGACGACGACGTCGGGCCCGCGGTCCGCGACGTCCAGAAGCAGATCCACGGCGTGTTCGTCGAGCAGCCCTACGACTACCTCAACTGGGGCCATCCGCTCGCGGGCCGGTGTGCCGATGCCCGCAACGAGGCGCTGGCCCTCGGGCCGCACGGCTCCGACGACACACCGCGCGACCTGATGGGCGACGCCGACTGCGACGCGGAGGTCGACTTCAACGAAGCGCCCAACGGCACGCGCCTGCTCGGGACGCTGTTGTCGATGCTGGCCAACTTCGTGGTGTCGTTCGTCTTGCTGAGCGTCGCGCTCACGGTCGTCATCGCCAAGTTCGGCGCGCTGCTGCTGTTCGCCCTCGCCCCGTTCGCCGCGCTGGCGGCGATCTTCCCCGCCGGTGGTCGGCGCGTTGCGTGGCTCTGGTTCACCACCCTGGTGCAGATGGTGGGGGCTGTGATCGGCATGAGCTTCCTGCTGTCGGTCCTGCTGCTCGGGGTCAAGCGGCTGCTCGAGGAGACGGCGGAGGTCGGTCTGGTCGAGCGGTTCTTCATCGTCAACCTCTGCGTCCTGGTCGTGGCCATGGCGCGTCGGCGGCTGCTGGCCGGCGGGGCGGCCTCGGCAGGGCGCCTCGCCGACAACCTGACCAACGTCCGATTGGGCGGCGGCGGCGCCACCTGGCAGGGCCCGTCCGCCAGCGCGGGCGCCAACCTGCTCAACATTGACCGCGGCATGCGGCAGGCGGCCTGGGGAGCCGGGGCCGCCGCGGCCGTCGGTGGCCGGATAATCGCCCAGCGGCTCCGTGAGCGGAGGGCGTGGCACAACACCCTCAAGGCGCGCATCGCCGGCGACAAGCGGGCCGGCGTCGGGCGCGGCGTCGTGCACAAGAGCTACTACAGCGACGCCCCCGGCGGATCGAGCGGCCCCGGCCCGCGTGGCGGCTACAACGACGCGGGCTCGCCGTCCGGCCCTCCGCCCGGGGGGCCCGGGCCCGGTGGTGGCGCCGGCGCCCGCCCCACAGCCGGCCGACCGGTGCAGACGCCCCGGGCCCGCGCCGCGGCGGCGGCGGCCGACGGCAGGACGCACGACGCCACCTACTGGGGTGCGGTCGACTCCGCGGGCAACCTGTACCGGGCCGATGCGGGCCGCGCCGCGTCGCCTGCGCAGCACGCGGCCGCCAAGGCCCGCTACACGGCCCACGTCCGCGGGTACCGCGACCGCTACGAGAAGGCGACCGGTGGCGTCGCCCCGATGCATCCCGAGCCCTGGGCCGGGGGCGCCGGACGGGGCGCCGACGGCGCTGGCTGGCGGCCCGAGCCCGGTGGCTCCGGGGGCGACGGCCGGTCGCGCCCGCCCGCCGACCGCGGTCGCCCGGCGGCGCCCGAGGCCAGGCCTCGCCGGCAGATCAACGAGGTCGTCGTCACGGAGCCGGTCGCGAGCTGGCGCTACCCGATCAGACGGGTGACGGGCGGCCTGCTCAACCGGGCGGTGCGCCAGCGGGGCCGGGACGAGGCCAGTCGCCGCGGCCTGCGCTGATCGGGCTGGCGCGCCGTGGTCGCACATGTCGCCGTGACGGCTCTCGCCCGGGCGGGGGCGGCCGGGGCCCGGGCCGCCACCGGGGTGACCGTGCGCGCCGTCCGCGTCGGCGGCCGGGCGGCCGCGGCCGGGGTGCGCTCGGGCGCCCGAGCCGGTGGCAAGGCGACCGCCGCGGGCGCGCGGGCGGGTGGCAAGGCGACTGCCGCGGGCGCGCGGGCGGGTGGCAAGGCGACTGCCGGCGGGACACGCTCCGGGCTGCGCAGCGTGCGACCGGGAGGGGTGCGCCGCCCGCCGCGCGGCCCCGGCGGGCAATGGGGGCGCGGCCGGTCGGGGGGTGGGACGTCCGAGGGGGCCGAGGGGCCCGCCGGCGAGCAGGGTGGGGCGGCGTCGGCCGACGCGATGCCGCAGGTGGCGCGTGGCGCCGGCCGGGCGCTGCGGACGATCCGGCGGGTCGTCCGGCCACTGCGCCGGAGCAGGCGGCGGCGACGCCTGCTCCGGGGGCTGACCGACAAGGCCAAGGAGCAGCGGCAGCGCCAGCGCCGCCGCGTCCGCCGGTTGGCCGCGCTGGTCGCGCTGCTGTTCTTCCTCATGTTCGCCACCTCGTTCGCGGCGGTGGGTGGCGTCGGCGATCGGCCGGACGCGGCCGTGCCCGGTGGCTCCGGCACCGGCACCGTCGCAGGCATCCCCTACGCCGACCTGTTCAACGCCACCGCCGAGCTGGGCATCGACCCGCGCCTGGTGGCGGCGGTCGCGTGGGCCGAGTCCGGGTTCGATCCCGACGTCGTCTCCTGTGCGCGCGCCTCGGCGGCCGGCGCGCTCGGGATCATGCAGTTCATGCCCGGCACGGCCCGGGGCATGGGCATCGATCCGTGCGACCCCGCCGAAGCCATCCCCGCGGGCGCCCGCTACCTGCTCACCCAGTACGAGCGGTTCGGGAGCTGGGAGCTGGCACTGGCCGCGTACAACGCCGGGCCGGGTGCGGTCGAGCAGTACGGGGGCATCCCCCCGTACCCCGAGACCCAGAAGTACGTGCCCAAGATCATGACCAAGTGGGACGGCTACAAGGAGCAGTTCCCGTCCGGGGACGTGGACGGCGGCGGCGACGGTGGCCCCGGCGACCCGATGGGCAGCACCGAGCGGTACACCGAGCGCAGCATCACCCCGACGACGCAGCGGCTGCTGGACGCCCTGATCCCCGAGTTCGGCCGCGGGCTCGGCGTGGGGTGCTACCGCGACGGCGACAGTGGCGAGCACCCGCTCGGACGGGCCTGCGACCTGATCATGGCGTCCCCGCTGAACACCATGCCGACCGAGGAGTACCTCGAGCACGGCTGGCGGATGGCCAACTGGCTGGTGGCGAATGCCGACGAGTACGACGTCTACTACGTCATCTGGCAGGAGAAGATCTGGAGCAACAGCCGGCCGGACGCCGGTTGGCAGCCCTACACCCGCTACCCCAACGGCAACCTGCAGCAGAACCACTACGACCACGTGCACGTGTCGGTGTACTGATCCAAGCTCTCACCGGGGCCGCGCTCGGGTGCGACCCCGGGCGCATCCTCGGGGCATGCGACCACCGGAGTCGATGCGGCCGTGGGACGTCTACCGGCGGGAGCGCAGGCAGCGCGCCGAGATCCAGGAGCACGAGCAGCAGCTGCGTCGCCTCCGCCGCCAGGGCGACGACGCCACCATCGCGCTCCGCCGCCGGGAGCAGGGCCAGCGCGACCTCCAGCGGCGCCTGGACGACATCGACCGGAGCGGGGCCGGGCCCGGCGGCCGCGACGCCGACACCCGCTTCCGCGATCTCGACGACCAGTTGCTCGTGTGGGTGCTGCCGGCTGCCGCGGCGGCTGCGCTGCCGCTCCTGGTCGGGCACCTGTCGGCGCTGCTGGTGCACGGCGACTGGCCCCGGTACTCCCTGCGCGAGGCGCCGGGCATCCTGGCCCGCCTGGTGGCCCACCCCGGCGACCCGGCGAGCGCCTGGGAGCCGGTCAACACGGGCGGAGCGGTCCCCGGTGCCGTGGCCTGGTGGGGCACGTTCGTCGTCGTGGCCGTCCTGGCCGGGCTCGTCGCCCTCCTCGTGTGGGCGGCGACACGGCCGGCCGCCGGCCGTGCCCAGGCCGCCGGCGGGGCTCCGGCCCCGGACCGGGCCGCGTGGGCCGGGCCGCCCGCGCGGCGGGCGCTGTTGTTGCCCAAGGACGACCCGGACCGGCTCGTGGTCGGTGTCGCCGGAGGCCGCAAGCTGGCCGTGCGCGACCGCCACAGCCTGCTGGTGATCGGCCCGGCCCACTCGGGCAAGACGAGCGGCGTGACCGTGCCGGCCGTCGTCGAGTGGGTGGGTCCGGTCGTCGTGGCGTCGACCAAGGGGCACCTCGTCGACGAGACGATCGGCTGGCGCAGCCGTCAGGGCGAGGTCCATGTGTACGACCCGGCCGCCGTCACGCGCTACCACCGCTCGGGCTGGTCGCTGCTGGCCGACTGCAGCAGTTGGCACGGGGCGATCCGCACGGCGGCCGACCTGACGCTCGCCGCCCGGGCCGCGATCGGGGACTCGGACGGGGGCGACGGCATCACCGTCGAGGGCCGGGGCGACCTGTGGCGCAGCTCGATGGCCATGTCGCTGGCGCCGTTCCTGTTGGCCGCCGTGGCCAGCGGCCGCTCGATCGGGGTGGCCGCCGAGTGGATCGAGCGCGAGGAGCGCGACGAGGTCCTCGACGTGCTCCAGGGCGTCGACCGCGAGGCGGCACGCGCCCACCGGATGACCTTCACGCGGCCCGACGAGTCACGCTCGAGGTTCCTGCACGCGATGCACGAGATCCTGAGCGTGTACGAGGACCCGATCGTGGCCTCGTCGATGGACCGCCACGACATCGAGCCGGCCGAGCTCCTCGACGGCGCCAACACGCTCTACCTCACCGCACCGGAGTACGACCAGGACCGCCTGCGTCCGCTGTGCGCCATGATCGTGCGACGCATGCTGGCGGCGGCGTACGAGATGTCCGCCCGGTCCGGCGCACCACTCGATCCGCCCCTGCTGGTGGTGCTGGACGACGTGCTGGGCATCGCGCCCATCTACGACCTGGCCGCTCTCGCCTCGACCGGCGCCGCGCGCGGCGTGCAGATCGTCAGCGTCTTCCAGGACGTCGCCCAGATCGACGACCACTACGGCGACGCGGCCGACCTGGTCGTCAAGAACCACGCGGCCAAGCTCGTCCTGCCGAGCGGGCCGGGCGCCACTGCCCGCTCGGCCGACCACCTGATCGGGCCCGAGTTCGTGCGCGACCTGGGCGAGGGCGAGGCCGCGCTGCTCTACCGAGCCAACCCCCCGATCCGCGTGCGGTTGCGTCCCTGGTTCGGCGACCAGGAGCTGCGGCGCCGGGTCGAGACCCCGCAGGACGCCGTGCGGCCGGCCGAGCGCGAGGACACGACCGTGCCGCTGTCGGTTCATGAGCAGTCCGCGGCCTGGACACGGCGAGCCGGCGGTGGCCAGGGGGCCGAGGTCGAGGAGCCGACGATCCCGCTCGACGTCCTCGACCCGCGCTACATCGAGGTGTTCGGCTCGCTCGACGACGAGACCGCGCCCCAGAACGTCACGCCCCTCACCGACCCGCGGCGGCGACGGCGGTGACGGGGGCAGCCAACGGCGGCCGCACCGGCACGCGTCCGGCGACTGACCGGTCGGAACCGGTGCGGGCCACAATGGGGTCATGGCGAACGCCGCACGACCCGAGCGACCGGTCTTCCTCTACGACGGCGACTGCTCGTTCTGCACCAGCTGCGCCAACTTCATCGAGCGGCGCATTCCCACCGGCGCCCAGGTGACCCCATGGCAGTTCGCGGACCTCGACGCCCTGGGGGTGGCCCAGGCCGAGGCGGAAGAGGCGGTCATCTGGGTGGCGCCCGGGCAGCCCGCTGCTGCCGGCCCGGTGGCGATCGCCCGTCTGCTCGTCGACGCCGGGTCGTTCTGGCGTCCGCTCGGCCGGCTGCTCGACCTGGCCCCTGTGCGGTGGATGGCCTGGCCCGTCTACCGGCTCATCGCCCGCAACCGCCACCGCATGCCGGGCGGCACGGCTGCGTGCTCGCTCCCCCAGGCCGAGCGCGACAGGCAGCGCTCCGCATGACATCAGCCGGCGAGGTTGTCGCGGGCCCCGATCATTTGGTTGACTGGTTTCGGGTCGCCGCCATGGTGTCGCTGGGTGTGCAAGCGCGATACTCATCGTGGTGACGTCGCCGCTCATGGAACCGTTGTCCACCGCCGCCGCCGCAGTGGCGCGTCCCGCTCTCGCCGGGCACGTGCACGCCACCATGCCCGCCACGCCGACCTCGGTGCTGCTGTCGCGCCCACGCCTCGTTCTGGGGTTGGTGGCCCTGTTCGCCGTTCTCGCCTTCGCCGCGGCCGCATGGGGCGGCCAGGTGCTGCTCACCTGGGACGAACCCATCCAGCGCGGCGTCGAGGCCCGCCGCACGCCCGCCCTCGACGAGCTGTTCCTCACTGTCTCGCGGTTCGGTTCCACCATCCCCGTGCTGGTCCTCGGCACCCTGGCCTCGATCGTGACCTGGCGCCGCTGCCGGGCCGTCGGCATAGCCGTGCTGGTGGCCACGTTCAGCCGCCCGCTCCTCGAGTTCACCATCAAGATCCTGGTCGACCGCGACCGCCCCGACTTCGAGCGATTGGTGGCGGGCAACGGGCCGTCGTTCCCCACTGGCCACGTCATGGCCGCGGTGGCTCTGTGGGGCCTGCTGCCGCTGGTGGTCTCGCTGTACACGCGTCGCCGGGTCGTCTGGTGGGCGTCGGTGGCCATCGCCGGCGTGCTCGTCGCCGGCATCGGTGCCAGCCGCGTCTACCTCGGGGTCCACTGGTTCTCCGACGTGGTCGGCGGCCTGATCGTCGGCGCGTTCTTCCTGCTGGGCGTCGACGCCGTGCTCACCCGCCAGCACGCGCGGCACCCCTGCCACCTGCTCGGCTCGTGCGACGACGAGCCCGACACCGGCCTCGCCACCGACGAGCTGGTGGGCGCCACCGCCGGGCCCACCGGCGACGGCCCCGGGCTACGCGTTCCCGTCGCGCCCTGAGCCCAGGTCGAGCACCGCCCTGACGGGTAGGTGGTCGGACAGGCGCGCGAACCTGTCGAACCCGTCGTCGCCGGGGTGGGGGGCGCCGATCTCGACGACCTCGACCGCCGGCGAGACGTACACGTAGTCGAGCTGGCGCGTGGGGCTCGCCGTCGTGCCGCGTCGCCAGCCCCGCCAGTTGGTCGGCCACGGGTCGGGCGGCCGCTCGGCGCCCTCGGGCGGCGACTCGCCGCCGTGCCACTCACCCCAACCGTCGCGCAGCCCGGCCGCAACCAGCTGCTTGTGGATGGGCCCGCCCGGCCGCTCGTTGAAGTCGCCGCTGACGACGATGGGACCGGTGCGCTGGGTCACGACGGCCAGCACCGTCGTGGTCTCGACGACCCGCAGCTCGATCTGGCCGTGGGGCGTGAGGTGCACGTTGAGCAGGGTCAGCCCACCGTCGTCAGGGTTGCCGTGGTCACGGTTGCCGTCGGCGCCCGCGACGGCGGCCACCTGCACGATCCGACGGCGCCAGCTCCACAGGCGCCACCGGTGCGACAGCGCCCGGGTGCGCACGTGCACCCGCCGGTTGACCCCGATGATCGCCATGCCCTCCGGCCAGGTACGTCCCGGCCAGTGCTTGAAGCCCCAGCGCCGCGATCGGGCGCCCAGGGCGCGGGCGATCCGCCGGGCCTGGTGCCACTGCACCTCCTGCAGCCCGACGATGTCGGCGCCCGTCGTCCGCAGGTGGTCGACGACCGCCGCGATGTCGGGGTTCGCACTGCCCTTGAGGTTCCACGAGACGAGGGTTGTCCGCACGGCCGGGACGGTACCGCCGCGCCGGCGTCGACGGCGCGGACGCCGGCCCGGGCCGACGCCGCGCCCGCGTACGATCGCCGTCGTGCCCGACACGACCAGCGCCGCCCTGCGCCGAGGCCTGGTCGATCACCTGCGAGGCCGGGGCCACCTGCGCGACGACCGCGTGGCTGCCGCCTTCGCCGCCGTGCCCCGCGAGCTGTTCCTGGCCGACCACGTCGAGCGCCACGGCCTGGCCGACGTGTACCGCGACGACGCCATCGTCACCCGGCGCGACGGGGCGGGCACGCCCCACCTCGTCGTCGTCCCAGCCGGCGATCATGGCCGAGATGCTCGAGATGGTCCGGCCCCGGGCCGGCCAGCGGGTACTCGAGATCGGGGCGGGCACGGGCTACAACGCCGCGCTGCTCGCCCACCTGGTCGGGGACGAGGGGCGGGTGACCTCGGTCGAGCTCGACGCGGATGTGGCCGTGGCGGCCCGCCGGGCCCTGGTCTCGGCCGGTGTCCCCGTGCGGGTCGAGGTGGGCGACGGGGCTGCGGGCTGGCCCCCGGCGGCCCCGGTCGACGCGGTCATCGCCACGGCCAGCACCCAGGTGGTCCCCCGGGCGTGGTTCGACCAGCTGCGGCCGGGCGGCACGCTCGTGGTCCCGCTCCGGCTCAGCCCGGTCGTCTTCTGGCTCCAGGCGGTGGCCGCCTTCCGCAAGGTGCGCCACGGGTTCGACCCGGTGGCCATCACGGGCGGCGGCTTCATGGCCCTGCGCCCGGCCGACTGGGTGGACGATCCCCGGGGTGCGCCGGCCCGCCTGGCGGTGGGAGAGGTGGCCGACGGCGCCCGCGAGCGGGCGCTGATCGACATGGCCGGCCCGGCCCTGGCGGGCCTCGATCGTGCCGCCCGCCAGCGCCTCGTGGTGACCGCCATGGGGTTCGGGCGCAGCCGCCGCGTGCCGGTCGACGGCTCGTCGGTCCTGGCCTTGCTTGCCTACGTGGCGTTGGCGCTGCCGGAGGAGCGGTTGGTCGAGGTCAGCCGCACCGGCGACCGGTCGACGACCGCCCGCCAGGCCCTCGGCGTGATCGATGCCGTCGACGGCAGCCTGGCGTTGCTCACCCCCTCCGGTGGCGCCGGGGTGCGGCTCGACGCCTACGGAGGCCCGGGGGCGGAGCGGGCGCTGCTGTCGGCCATCGACCGCTGGGACCTGGCGGGCCGACCACGCATCGCCGATGCGTCGATCACGATCCGCTACGGCTCGGTGCGCCCGCACGGCTGGCGCAGCGCCCGCCGCGGCGACCAGTGGATCGCCCTCGACTGGGAGCCCCCGTCCACACGCTGAGGACGGCGGGCTCTCGAGGGCCGAAGCCTCTCCTACGCTGCCCGTGCATGGATCTGGCCGCCTTCCAACGGCTCATGGCCGACACCTACGGCGCACGCGACCGGGCGCGGGGCGTGCCCGCCACGGTGGCGTGGCTGACCGAGGAGCTGGGCGAGCTGGCTCAGGCAGTCCGCAAGGGCGACCGGGCCGACCAGGTGCACGAGCTGGGCGACGTGCTGGCGTGGCTGGCCTCGCTCGCCGGCCAGCTCGGCATCGACCTCGACGAGGCGGCCGCCCGCTATGCGGATGGCTGCCCCCGGTGTGCGGCCATGCCCTGCACCTGCGACTGACCGCGCGGGCGTGCGACCGAACGTGCGGCACATCTGGTTGCTGGGCCGCCGACGCTGCCGCATGTTCGGTCGCACGAACCGATGTCGGCACGGTCGGCACGTGGGCGCTCGGCCCCAGGTCGGGTCAGGCTCGGCGGGCGACGATCAGCTCGGCGATCTGCACGGCGTTGAGCGCCGCGCCCTTGCGCAGGTTGTCGTTCGACACGAAGAGCGTCAGGCCGTGGTCGACGGTGGGGTCGCGCCGGATGCGGCCCACGTAGGCGGGATCGGTGCCCGCCGCCATCAGCGGTGTGGGCACGTCGACCACTGCCACGCCCGGCGCCGACGCCAGCACCTCTGTGGCCTGCTCGGGCGGCAGGTCACGCTCGAACTCCGCTGTGATCGACAGGGAGTGGCCCGTGAACACCGGCACCCGCACGCAGGTGCCCGCCACCCGCAGGTCGGGGATGCCCAGGATCTTGCGGCTCTCGTTGCGCAGCTTCTGCTCCTCGTCCGTCTCGCCCGAGCCGTCGTCGACGATCGAGCCCGCCAGCGGCAGGACGTTGAAGGCGATGGGCGCCGCGAACTTGGACGGCGCGGGGAAGTCGACCGCCCGGCCGTCGAACGCCAGCGCAGCGGCGCGGTCGGCCACCTTGCGCACCTGCTCGTCGAGCTCGGCCACACCCGACAGCCCGGCGCCCGAGGTGGCCTGGTAGGTGCTGATGATCAGCCGGCGCAGCCCGGCGGCCCGATGCAGCGCGGCCAGCACGGGCATGCCCGCCATGGTGGTGCAGTTGGGGTTGGCGACGATGCCCTTGCGGGCGTCGTCGAGGTCGTGGGGGTTGACCTCGGACACGACCAGGGGCACGTCCGGGTCCATGCGCCAGGCCGACGAGTTGTCGATGACCGTCGCCCCGGTGGCGGCCACCCGGGGGGCGAGCGCACGGGACGTCTTGCCGCCGGCCGAGAACAGCACGATGTCGAGGCCGGACCAGTCGGCGGTGTCCGCATCCTCGACCGGGATGTCGGCGCCTCGCCAAGGCAGCGTGCGCCCCGCCGACCGGGCCGACGCGAAGTACCTGATGTCGGACACCGGGAAGTCGCGCTCGGCGAGCACCTCGCGCATGACGCCGCCGACCTGACCCGTGGCGCCGACGACGCCCACTCGCATGGATGACATGGCCAAAGGCTACGGCCGGCCCGGTACCCGGCCAACCGGGTTGCCAGCGATGGTCAGGCCGTGTCGAGGCCGAACGCCGAGTGCAGGCTCTGGACCGCCTGCTCGACCTGTCCCTCGCGGACCACGCACGACGTGCGGATGGCCGAGGTCGAGATCATCTCGATGTTGATGCCCTCGCCCGCCAGGATCTCGAACATCGTGGCGGCCACGCCGGGGTTGGACTTCATGCCGGCGCCGATGATGCTGACCCGGGCGATGTCGCGGTCGGACGACACGCCGGTGGCGCCGATCTCGTCGGCCAGGCGCTGGCACACCTCGGTGCCGCCCAACAGGTCGTTCCTGGGCACCGTGAACGAGATGTCGGTGACGCCGTGGTCGGACACGTTCTGCACGATCATGTCGACGTTCACGTCGACGTCGGCCAGCTGGCGGAACAGCCGTGCGGCGATGCCGGGGTGGTCGGGCACGCCCGAGACCGTGACCTTGGCCTCGCTCGTGTCGTGGGTGACCGCCGAGACGATCGCCTGTTCCATCGAAGGATCCTCCTCGAGTACCCAGGTGCCCGGCTCCCACGTGAACGCGGAGCGGACGTGCAGCTTGACGCCCCACCGGCGGGCGTACTCGACCGACCGCATGGCCGGCTTGGGGCAGCCGGTGGCGGTCATCTCGAGCAGCTCGTCGAATGAGACCGCGCCCATGCGACCGGCCCGCGGGACCAGGCGCGGGTCGGCGGTGAAGACGCCGGGCACGTCGGTGTAGAGCTCGCATGCGTCGCCCTCGAGGGCATGGCAGATGGCCACCGCGGTCGTGTCGGAGCCGCCCCGCCCCAGGAAGGTGACGTCGTGGTCGGTCGACACCCCCTGCGCCCCCCCGACCACCGGCACCCGGCCGGCGTCGATGGCCTTGCGCAGCCGGTCGGGTCGCATGTCGACGATCTTGGCGTTGCTGTGGTTGGTGTCGGTGATGAAGCCGGCCTGGCTGCCCGTGAAGCTGTCGGCGGGCACCCCGACGGAGTGCAGCGCCATGCACAGCAGTGCCATGGCCTTGCGCTCGCCGGCGGTGATGAGCATGTCCATCTCGC
The DNA here is from genome assembly GCA_963735395.1 of uncultured Acidimicrobiales bacterium. Classification (GTDB taxonomy): domain Bacteria; phylum Actinomycetota; class Acidimicrobiia; order Acidimicrobiales; family VFJN01; genus ZC4RG19. The sequence goes on from CAVTKV010000016.1 coordinate 49,648, forward strand.
GCCCGGGCCGCACGTGGGACACGTCGCCCGCCAGGCGGATCAGCTCGTCGGTCTCCTTGCCCATGGCGCTGACCACCACGACGACGTCGTTGCCGTGCCGCACGGTGCGCGCGACGTGGTCGGCGACCTCGCGGATGCGATCGGGATCGCCGACAGACGTCCCGCCGAACTTCTGGACGACCAGTGGCACGGGTCAGCAGGCTACCGGCGCCGGGGCGCGACGAACGAACCCCTTCCCGGGGAACGGGACCTTGATCGCCCAGCCATCTCGCCCGCCTAGGAACATCGCTGGATCGCTCACGTCGTCTCGACGAACCGCTGCCGTGCTTCCCGCTCTCGCAGCTTCGCTGCGGGCCGCTCGGGCCACGGCCTCGCCTTCGCTCGGCCTCAGGGGGAACGTCGCTGGTTCGCTCACGTCGTCTCGACGAACCGCTGCCGTGCTTCCCGCTCTTGCAGCTTCGCTGCGGGCCGCTCGGGCCGCGGCCTCGCCTTCGCTCGGCCTCATGGGCAAGCCCGCCAGGAACGCTCGAGGGACGTCAGGACAGGGTCGACGGGCTCTCGACGAGAGCCTCCCAGGCTTCGAGCCTGGCGACCGCATCCGCGATGTCGGTCTGGAGCAGTGCGCAGATCGCCCGCAGGTCATCGCGGCGGATGGTCAGCACACGGCCGTTGTAGTCGCCACGCTCGACGATGATCGACCGGACGAACCGCTGCACCGGTGCCGCTTCGGGCACCTTGTTGAGCGCTTCGAGGTCGAGCACGAGCTTCGGCGGGCCCTCGGCGGACGGCGTCTGCTCACCGAGCAGCACCGACACGGAGACGTCATAGAACTCGGCCAGCTCGTGCAGCCGGGGAAGGCTGAGCGTGCGAAAGCCGCGCTCGTAGGCGCCGATCGCCGATGCGCTCCACCGGCCAGACGACTGGCGCTCGACATCGTCGAGCGACATGTGACGGGCCTTGCGGAGCGACCGGAGCCGGCGCCCGACTTCGAGGGTCACGCTCGTGGGCGTGGAGTCTTCGTCATCTTGGTGATTGTTGTTCATCTGGTTCTCGTGGTGATGGGAGTCACGGGGAACCGCCTCAGGGACGCATTGTCGCACGATCAACCCCGAAGAGTGCAGTCGAGAGCCGTCCGCGTGGTGGACGCGACCTGCCCGAATGCCGCGGAGGGGCCGTTGGTGACTACCCTCCAGCCCTCGTGGGAACAGACAAGCGAGATCGTCAGAGAGCGGCCAGGCTGGAGAAATCCGTCACCCAGGCGACGGCCGCGAAGCGTGACAGGACCAAGGGCACAGCCGTACGGATCGCGGTCGCGGCGGTGGTCGTGCTCGCCGTGCTCTTCGGGGTGTCGCAGCTCATGGACGACGACTCCGGCGACGAGACGTCGACCAGCGACACGTCGTCCGAGACGACGGCCCCGACCGAGACGACGGCCGCCGATGCCGAGCCCGGGGTGTTCACCTACGGCACGACGCCGTGCCCGCCGGCGACCGGCGCGGCGTCGGCCACGCTCAGCTTCGACGACGGGTTCGAGCAGTGCATCGACCCGGCCAAGGCGTACACGGCCACGTTCGCCACCAGCGAGGGTGACGTGGTGGTCGAGCTCGACACCACCCGCACGCCGGGCACCACCAACAACTTCGTCGCGCTCAGCCGCAGCCTGTACTACGACGGCAGCGAGCTGTTCCGCACCGACCCGAGCATCGGCATCATCCAGGGCGGTTCGCCGCACTCGAACGACCCGAGCGACGAGGGCCCGGGCTACTCGGTGCCCGACGAGGGCGGCGAGTTCGACTTCTCCGGCGAGCAGGGCACCGGCCCGTTCACCTATGCCCCCGGCCAGCTGATCATGGCGCGCAGCGCCGGCCCCGACGGCGGCAGTGCCCAGTTCTTCTTCAGCGTCGACGAGAACGTCACGGCCCTCGACAGCCAGGGCACCTACGTCACCTTCGGCACCGTGACCCAGGGCCTCGACGTGCTGCAGGCCATCATGGCGCTCCACCAGGACGACCCCACCAGCCAGCTGGGCGGTGGCCCGTCCCGCCCGGTGACCATCGAGAAGGTCACGATCACCGAGTCGTAGGCGGCCCGCTCCCCGCGGCGCGCACCACTGGCCCGGCGTTCGTCAGCGACACGTCGCCGGAGCAGCGCTGGAGCAGGACGCGCCGGGCCGCACGACTACTGTTGGGCCCAGTCGTGAAGCCGAGGTCCGCCGCGAACAGCGAGCCTCGGCGCCTCGGGGATGCCGACGGTCCCCCGGACAACGCAGCGCTCCGTCCGGAGGACGACATGGCCATCACCGAGGATCAACGACACGAGCTGTACACCGGCCTCATCGAGCTACTGGGGCGAGAGAAGGCGACGACGCTGATGGAGCACCTGCCACCGCTCGGTTGGGCCGACGTCGCTACCAAGCGCGACCTCGACCACCAGTCGCTGGTGACACGGCGCGACCTCGAGGTCGAGACCGGCAAGCTCCGCACCGAGATGCAGGCAGGATTCGCGGCGGTGCGTGGCGAGATGCGCGACGAGTTCGCGGCGGTGCGTGGCGAGATCCGCGACGAGTTCGCGGCGGTGCGTGGCGAGATGCAGGCGGGGTTGGCCGAGGTGCGTGGCGAGATTGCCGCCGTCGAGGTGCGGTTCGAGCGGGCGTTGCGTGAACAGGGCCGGACGTTCTTCCTGGGGATGCTCACCGCCAACGCGACGTTGGCGGGCCTCGCGTTCGCCGCCGCGCAGCTGACCTGACCCGCCGGGCGTCAGGTCGGCAGGGCGGTGAGGTCGGCCCGGTGGCCGTCGACCCAGACGCTCACGCTGCCGACCCCGGCCGACCGCCACCCGCGGGCGTCGTCGCGGATCAGAGCCGTGCGTTCGTCGATCTCCACCAGGGGGACGCCGGCCGGGGTGAGCTGCAGCGTGCGGTGCAGCTTGTCCTCGGACCAGGTGTCGGCCCGGGCCACCACGGTCAGCTGCTGCAGCAGGCCCAGCCCCAGGGTGAAGGCGCCGCCGCGGGGGTCGACGGCGGGGTCGCACAGCACCATGGCACCCGCCCCGGATCCGGCCAGCACCGCCCCGCCGTGCCAGGCCTCGACGAGCGCGTCCCACAGCGGGCTGTGCATCAGCACCGACCGCAGGTGCATGGGCGAGCCGTCGGACAGATAGACGAAGCGGGCCTGGCGCACCGCGGCGGCGTTGGCGTCGTCGTGCGCCCCGGTCCGGTCGACGGCATTGACCGGCCGGATGCGGGCGTCGAGCGACTCGAACCAGCGGGTGGCCCGCGCGACGGCGTGGTCGGGGTGCTCGTAGGCGGCCGCCGTCGGCAGCACGACCACCTCGTCGCCACCGCTGGCGGCCAGCAGCTCGCCGTCGAAGTCGCAGCCGTCGCGCCATTCGCCGCCACCGACGAGGGCCAGGGGTCCACTCATCTCGCCGACCGTAGCGACCGCCCACGCGCCGATGTGACCAACGGAGACCAACGGACGTGCGCGGCCCGTCCGCCCAGCGCTGCCCGCCTGCGCTCGCGCCCCGTGGCGGTGAGGCCAGCCCTTGACACCGCCTTGGCCGGCCACGGTTACCGTCAGTAGCCTCGTCCGATGGCCATCGAACGTCTGGGCATCGTCGGATCGGGGATCATGGGATCCGGCATCGCGGAGGTCGCCGCCAAGGCGGGTGTCTCCGTCGTGTTGCGGTCCCGCAAGCAAGAGTCGGCCGACGCCATGGTCGCCGCACTCGGCAAGTCGCTCGCCAAGCAGGTCAGCCGGGGCAAGATCGACGAGTCCGAGGCCGACGCCGTCAACGGCCGCGTCAGCGCGACAGCGGACCTCGAGGCGCTCGCCGACTGCGACCTGGTGCTCGAGTCGGTGGTCGAGGACCTCGACGTCAAGCGGCAGCTCTTCGCCGAGCTCGACCGGATCGTCAAGGACGGCGCCATCCTCGCCACCAACACGTCGACCCTGCCGGTCGTCGAGATGGCCATCGAGACCGGCCGCCCCGACCGTGTCGTGGGCATCCACTTCTTCAACCCGGCCCCGGCGATGACCCTGGTCGAGGTCATCCGCACCCTCGTGTCGAGCGACGCGACGGTCGCCGAGGCCGTGGCCTTCGCCGAGGCCTGCGGCAAGGGCCCGGTCGTGGTCGAGGACCGGGCGGGCTTCATCGTCAACGCCCTGCTCTTCCCGTACCTCAACAACGCCGTGCGCATGCTCGAGAACCGCACCGCCTGCCGCGACGACATCGACTCGGCCATGAAGGGCGGCTGCAACTTCCCCATGGGACCGCTGGCGCTGCTCGACCTCGTGGGCCTCGACACGTCGGTCGCCATCCTCGACGCGCTGTACACCGAGTTCCGTGACCCCAACTACGCCGCGGTGCCGTTGCTGCGCCGCATGGTCGTGGCCGGCCACCTGGGCCGCAAGTCGGGCCAGGGCTTCTACGACTACGGCAAGTAGCGCGGCTCTGGCCCGGGCCGGGGCGGCCGACGTACAGGTTGCCCGTCCGGCGACAAGAATCTGCCGGATGCCGCCCGCCGAGCCGCCCGCACCAGCCGACGACGGCGTGGTCGAGGACGACGACGGCGACGAGCTGGCGGGGCGGCGCGAGCAGGTCACGGCCTTGGCGGCATCCGCCCGTCGGGCGGGGCGCCGGGCCGTGGTCAGCGGTCGATGGCTGGCCGACACGGTGGTCGACGTCGCCCCCCGGGTGCCGGTGCGCGGCGCCCAGGCCCTGTCCGCCCATCACGCGGGCCTCACCGGCGACGAGCTGGCCCGGTCAGTCGTGCGCGCCGCGGGCCGGGTGTCGGGGGGCATGGGTGCCGCGGCCGGGGGTGTGATCACCGCGCAGGAGGTCTCGGTCGCGGGCCTGCTCCTGGTGCCGTTCGAGCTCGCCGCGGTGACGGCTCTGGTGGTGGCAACCGAGATCAAGCTGGTCACAGAGTTGCACCACGTTGCCGGCCACCCGCTGCCGGGCGGGGCCCGCCGGCGGACGGAGGCGGCCATCGTGTCGTGGATGTCGGGTCGCGCCGCGCCTCCCAACGCGGTCGTCGCGTCGGTGCGGGGCGACGTGCTGGGCAGCGCCGGGCGCCGGCAGCTGCGCGAGACCCTGCGGGCGCGGTTCGCCCGCAACCTGTCCGCCCTGGCACCCCTGCTCACCGGCGCGGTGGCTGCCGGCTACCTCAACCGCAAGGCGACGCTCGACATCGGCAACCGGGTGGCCCGCGACCTCGGCCTCCACCCGTGAACGGGGGAAATCCAGAGGTGGGAGGGGAAGGCGCGTACGATCGCCGGGGATGCCCGTGCAGCCGCCGCCCCCGCGCTGGGCGTTCCCGCCGGTCGACGGGGCCGACGAGGACGGGCTGGTCGGCGTGGGCGCGGATCTCGAGCCGGGCACGATCCTCGCCGCCTACCGACGCGGCCTGTTCCCCATGCCGCTCGGCGGCCGGGGACCGCTGGGATGGTGGTCGCCCCATCCTCGGGCCGTGATCCCCCTCGACGGGCTGCGGGTCAGCCGCTCTCTGCGGCGGAACCTGCGGCGGTTCGAGATCCGGGTCGACACGGTCTTCGACCGCGTGATCGACGCCTGCGGCGATCCGTCTCGACCGCACGGGTGGATCTCGCCCGAGATCCGCGCCGCGTACGATCGGCTTCACGAGCTGGGCTGGGTCCACTCGGTCGAGGCCTGGACCGTGGGGCAGCCCGGCGGCGAGATGCTGGCAGGGGGTCTCTACGGAGTCGCCATCGGTGGCCTGTTCGCGGGCGAGTCGATGTTCCACCGGCAGACCGACGCGTCGAAGGCGGCGCTCGTCGGCCTGGTCGACCTGCTGCGGGACGGTGGGTCGGCGGGCAGGGTGCTCGACGTCCAGTGGATGACCCCGCACCTCGCGTCGCTCGGCGCGGTCGAGGTGGCCCGCGCCGACTACGTGCGCCGCGTGGCCACCGCGGCCGCGCTACCCCTGCCGCCGGCCTTCGCCGCGTGAGTGCCACGGGCGGCCCGTCCGGTTGTGACCGACCAGTAAGTCGGGGGACCATAGGGACATGAGTGAGCGTCCCGAAGGGCCAAGGAGCGAACGTGGCCCGAGCGGCCCGCTGCGCCAGCAGCAAGAGCGGGGAGCACGTTCCGAGGTGACGTTGCCCGATCCCGATCGCCCGTGGCTGATGCGGACCTACTCGGGGCACTCGACCGCCAAGGCGAGCAACCAGCTGTACCGCACCAACCTCGCCAAGGGTCAGACCGGCCTGTCGATCGCCTTCGACCTCCCCACCCAGACGGGCTACGACCCCGACGACCCGCTCGCCCACGGCGAGGTGGGCAAGGTCGGCGTGCCCGTGGCGCACATCGGCCACATGGCCGAGCTGCTGGACGGCATCCCGCAGGGCGAGATGAACACCTCGATGACCATCAACGCCACCGCCGCCTGGCTGCTGGGCCTGTACGTGGCCAATGCCGAGCGCCACGGCGTCGGCTCCACAGAGCTGCGGGGCACCACCCAGAACGACATCGTCAAGGAGTACCTGTCGCGGGGCACCTACATCTTCCCACCCCTGCCGTCGCGCCGGCTGATCGTCGACATGGTGGCGTACTGCGCCGAGTGGATCCCCAAGTGGAACCCCATGAACGTGTGCTCGTACCACCTGCAGGAGGCCGGCGCGACCCCCACCCAGGAGCTGGCCTACAGCCTGGCCACCGCGGTGGGCGTACTCGACGCCGTGCGCGAGTCGGGCCAGGTGGCCGAGGACAAGTTCCCGCAGGTGTTCGCCTCGATCAGCTTCTTCGTGAACTCGGGCATCCGCTTCGTCGAGGAGACCTGCAAGATGCGGGCGTTCGGCGAGATGTGGGAGCGCCTCGGCCGCGAGCGCTACGGCGTCACCGACTCCAGGGCCCTGCGGTTCCGCTACGGCGTGCAGGTCAACAGCCTGGGGCTCACCGAGGCACAGCCCGAGAACAACGTGCAGCGCATCGTCCTCGAGATGCTGGGCGTCACGCTCAGCCGCGACGCCAGGGCCCGGTCGATCCAGCTGCCCGCGTGGAACGAGGCGCTGGGCCTGCCCCGCCCCTGGGACCAGCAGTGGGCGCTGCGCATGCAGCAGGTCCTGGCCTTCGAGAGCGACCTGCTCGAGTACCCCGACCTGTTCGACGGCTCGCACGTGGTCGAGGCCCGCACCGCGGAGCTGGTCGACTCGGCGACCGCCGAGCTCGACGAGGTGCTGGCGCTCGGCGGTGCGTTCGAGGCCATCGACGAGCTGAAGGGCCGGCTGGTGCGCAGCCACGCCGAGCGCATGCGCCACATCGAGGACGGCGAGCTGACCGTCGTCGGCGTCAACCGCTTCACCGAGACCGAGCCGTCGCCCCTCACGGCCGGCGGCGACGCCGAGGGCCACATCCTCAAGGTCGACCCGACGCTCGAGGCCCAGACCATCGCCGAGTTGCAGACCTGGCGGGCGGACCGCGACGACGATGCGGTCAAGCGCTCGCTCGAGCAGCTCCGCCAGGCCGCCGAGAGCGACGAGAACGTCATGGCGGCCACGATCGACCTGGCCCACGCCGGCGGCACCACCGGCGAGTGGGCGGGGGCGCTGCGCGAGGTGTTCGGCGAGTACCGGGCGCCCACGGGCGTGGCCGCCGCAGTGGGCGCGGGTGGCGGGTCGACCGGCCTGCGGGCCATCGCCGAGCGGGTCAAGGCCCTGCCCGGGGGCCCGCTCCGGTTGCTGGTGGCGAAGCCGGGGCTCGACGGGCATTCCAACGGCGCGGAGCAGATCGCGGTCGCCGCTCGCGACGCCGGCCTCGAGGTCATCTATCAGGGCATCCGCCTGACACCCGAGCAGATCGCGGCCGTGGCGGTGGAGGAGGACGTCGACGTGATCGGTCTGTCGATCCTGTCGGGCTCGCACCTCGAGCTGGTGCCGGCGGTGGTGCGCCTGGTGCGCGACGGCGGCGTCGAGGCCCCCGTCGTGGCCGGAGGCATCGTGCCCGAGGAGGACCGCCAGCCGCTGCTCGACGCGGGCGTGGCGGCGGTCTACACCCCCAAGGACTTCGAGCTGGTCCGGATCATGAGCGAGATCGTCGACCTGGCCGCGGCCCACCGCGGAGACTGAGCCCGAGCCGGTCGTGACCGGTGCGGCGGGTCAGCCCGGTGTTGAGAACCCGTCAAGATCGCGCGGTAGCCACGTATCCAGTCCGTCAAGGCGCGTGCATCCTCGGCGCGGCCACGGTTGCCTGGTGTTGTCGCGTTCGCTCGACCGGGGTCAGGAGGGTGATGTGTTCGACGACGGATTCGATGCCGATCACCTCGTGAGCGGCATCTTCGTCACCGCGGCGGTGGGGCTCGCCCTCGTGTTCGTCCCCACCGGCGTCGCCGTGCCGATCCTGGTGGCGCTGGCCTATGTCTGCGGCCGCCTGGGCGGTCGCGACGCCGGGCTCGGTTCGGTGGCCGTGGGGTCCATCATGTTCGGGTACGCCATCACCGAGCCCCACTTCGAGTGGGCGATCGAGAGCGGCCGCGACGAGGTCCTACTGGTGGTGCTGTTCGTCGCCTCGCTCGTGGCCTCCGAGGTGGGCGCCCGCGCCCGGCTGCGCGTCGCCCGCCGCGAGCGCGTCGGGCGATGATCAGTCGTCGTCGCTGATCGTCACGGTGGCCACCGGGTTGTCGATGCGGACCCCGCCCGTGGCGAGGGCGACGAGGCGGATCGTCTCGTCGTCCTCGCGACGGCGGTCGCCGCGCACGGGGATCACAAGGTCGAGCGTCGTCTGACCGGCGGCGATCGTGCCGCAGGCGATGGTCAGCCGGTAGTCGATGATCGGCAGCGCGGTGCCACCGGCGGGCACGACGCACACGGTGGTGGCCTGGCCGACGGGGCGGCTGAGCGTGGCCGTGAACACGGCGTCGGTCCAGCCCTGGTTGCCCTCGGCGACGGTCACGTCGCCCACGGTGAGCTGGGCCCGGCTGGCGAACCGGGCCGACCTGGGGGTCGTGGTCGCTGAGGCCCCGGGCGCCGTCGCCGGGGAAGTCGGCGGGCCAGCCGGCGTTGACGTGCGCGGCGCGCACCTGCACCAGGTCGGCATGCAGCGGATCGTTGACGAAGATCTGGTCGAGGGTCTGGGCCTGGCCCTGGAACGTGTACGAGTAGGCGGCGGCGGGCTCGTCGGCCACCAGGTTGTCCCACAGGCTGTGCAGCCCCGTGTCGTACAGCGGCGCGAGCTGGTCGGACGGGAACTGCGGGTCGCCCGGGGCGAACGGGTCGTCGGGGCGGGGGTACACGTTGAAGTCGCCGCCCACGGCGATGCGCTCGCCGGGGTGGCCGGCCTCGATGGCGTCGGTGATGGCCGCCGCGTAGCCGGCCTGCTCCGTGCGCTGGCCCACCCGCCCGTCGGGCCCGGACGAGAAGTGGTTGCTGATCGCCCACAGGTCGAACGTGTCGGCGCTGCCGGGGGTGGCGGCCACGACGAAGTGGGCCACCTGCGGCGCCCGGGTGTAGACGTTGACGCCGTCGACCCCGGTCGACGTGTCGACGTCGTCCGGCAGGTCGGCGTTGAGGGTCTTGGGGTTGGACACGTCCGCGTTGCTGGGGAGGCCGGGCGCCCGGTAGTCGACGGTGGGAGCCGCGCCAAGCACCGGGTCGTCGGCCGCCGGTGTGGCGAGCGCCACCCGGTCGGTGCGGTAGAGGAAGGCGGACACGATGCCGCGGTCGTCGGCGCCGTCGCGGTCGTAGGCGGCGTCGTAGTCACCCCCGCCCGCGGTGGCGACGGCGAGCGCCAGCTCCTGGAGCGAATCGGGCTTGCCGTCGCCGGCCTCGGCGCCGCCGCAGGTCAGGGCACGGGCGACGGTGTTGCCTGTCGCCGTGGCCGGCTCCACGGCGCAGATGTCCTGGTCCTCGCCCTCCTGGGTGAGCAGGATGTCGGGGGAGTGCAGGTCGGTGGTGATCTGCTCGGCGATCGCGACCAGGCGCTGGTCGTAGACCTGCTGGCTGGCCGGCACGTAGTCGAACGGGGGCGAGACGCCCGGGCAACCGGTGTTGCCGGCAAAGTCGCAGCCGTCGGTGGGGTCGTCGCGGAAGTCGTAGAGGTTCTCGAGGTTGTAGGTCGACACCGCGACCTCGCGCTGGCGGTCCGCGGGCGCCGGCGGGGCGTTGAGCGACGGGTCGGCCCCGGGGCTGAACGACGCCGACTCGACCTGGACGCCGTACTTCTCGAACGAGAAGTACAGGCCGCCGACGGCATCGGCGGTCAGCGTGTCGAACAGCCGGACGGGCGGCAGCAGCGTCGTCGAGTCGCCGCTGGTGGCCTTGACGCCCAGCGAGGCGAGCATGATGCGGTTGCCGTTGCCGTCGTCGAACAGCGGGTCAGGCTGGTTGTCGAGCGGGTGGGGGTCGCGGAACACGCGGCGGGCGTAGGGGTCGGCCCGGCCGGCCAGCGGGTCGTCGGGTCGGATCACCCAGGCCTCGCTGTCGGCCGTCCCCGGGAACACGTCGCGGCCGCTGGTGGCGATGGAGCCGCCCGGCACCAGGATGCGCTCGCCCTCGTGCCGCTCCCAGTACCGGTTGGCGTCGGCCAGCACGACCGGCGGGTCGGCCTCGGTCACGACCACGTCGGCATCGGGGTCGAGGCCTGTGGCCGCGACGCCGATCAGCCGGGGGCTGGTGAGCTGGGTCAGCGCGAAGAACTCGGTGACCGTGGCCCGCAGCACCAGCTCGTCGCCGACCTGGGGCGTGTAGGCCGGTCCGCCGTCGGCCCGCAGCAGCGTGGTGAAGCCGCCGAGGAAGACGAAGATGCCGTCGGAGGTGGTGGGGTCGGCGTCGGCCGCGGCCGGTGCGTTCTGCAGGAACAGGCCGTTCTGCAGGTTGCCGTTGGAGCTGCGCGCCAGGGTCTTCTGGGTGACGACGCCCTGCACGACCACCTGCTGGCCGACGAGGGGCGACAGGAAGGTGGCGCCGTCGGTGGTGTCGGTGACGGGGCCCTGCACGTCGCCGATGGGCCGGATGCCCTGGACGGCGACCGCCAGCGTGCACGTGGCCGTCTGGGGGACGCCGTCGTCGTTGGTGGCGGTGAGGGTGACCGAGTAGGTGCCGGCGGGCACCGCGGCGTCGACGGTGACGGTGGCCTCGGCCGTACCGCCCGCCGCCGGCGCGGGGGTGAACGCGGTGCGCGAGATGGTCCCGGCGGCGGGGGCCGGGGAGACGCCGGTGACGGCGAGGTCGACGACGGTGCCGTCGGGGTCGCTGGCGGTGACCACCCGGTTGGCCGCCGTGCCCGCCACGGTGGTGAGCGGGGCGCCGCAGGTGACGGTGACCGGGCTGTTGCCGGTGCCCGGGTCGAAGGTGTGCGCCCCGACGCCGTCGAGCGTGTTCAGCGGAAAGCCCTCCCACTCGGCGGCAGGGTCGAACGCGTTGGCGCCGTCGGTGTCGCCCGCGCTGACGGTGGGCAGCCGGCGGATCGTGTTGTCGGCGGTGCTCGTCGCCCCGGTGCCCCACTCGGCGCCGGGGTCGAACCCGATCTGGCCGATGACGTCGACCGGCGCACCGGCCTTGCGCAGCGCCACCGCGTCGTCGCCGTTGAAGTTGATCACCGCGGGGGCGAGCTGGTCGGCCTGGGCCACGAGAGCGGCGTCGGCATCGGCCCGCGACACGACGAACACGTCGCCGTCGGCGACCGTGCCCGACAGCGCCACCGTTTGGCTGGGCGCAGCCGCCCCGTTGCTGTACAGCTCGAGCGTGTAGCCGGCGGCGGCCAGGTCGATGGGCGCCCCGGTGCCGTTGAAGATCTCGACGGCCTTGTTGAACCCCGACCCCTCGACGTACTCGGAGAAGAAGACGTCGGCGGGCACCGCCGCGCCGACCGGTGCCGCCGCCCCGATGGCCGGGGCGAGCGCGGCGGCCGGCAGGGCCAGTGCGACGGTGACGGTGGCGGCTAGGGCTCGACGCAGGCGGGTGCGCATGGGCGGACGGTAGATCGCCGGAGCGTCGCGTGCGTGCCGAACGGTCGACGCCGGCGTGAACGCCGGGTGTCCGCTCGCCTGGACCCGTCGTGTGGCGGGCCGCCGGCCACCCGGCCGACGGGCCGCCGCCGGCTGGGCGCGATACCGGCTGGGCGGGGGGTGTGTCGAGGTCCTCCGGGGCGACCACCATTGCCTCGGGCACTTGCCTCGGGCACGTGCCTCGGGCAGTTGCGGGCACCTGCCTCGCGCTACTCGTCGGCGTCCGCCCAGCGGGGCGGGTCGTCGGCGCCCACCGAGCGGCCGGCCCAGCGCACCGCACCCGGCGTCGCCGACAGCCGGGCCACCAGCCCCTGCATGGGCACGCCGTCGGCTTCGACGATGAAGTCGCGCGCCGCGAGCTGCGGGTCGGCGAACACGTCGGCCATGTCGTAGACGGGGGCCGCGGCGGCGTGGGCGGCGTCGAACGCGGCCACGACCTCGTCGGCGGTGCGGGCGGAGCAGAACTCGGCCATGCGGGCGTCGATCTCGTCGCGCGCCGCGATGCGGCCGCCGAAGCTCTGCAGGTCGTCGCGCCCGCCCAGACCGATCAGCTCCATCACCCGCCGGCCCACCGTCTCGGCCGAGGCCGAGACCGCCACCCAGCGCCCGTCGGCGCACAACCAGGTGCCCCGCGGCACCGAGTAGGGCAGGCTCGATCCGGCCCGCTGCTGCATGAACCCGGTCATCCCGTAGGCGGGCGGCAGCGGCCCCATGCACTGCAGCAGCGACTCGAGCAGCGTCACATCGACCACCTGGCCCACGCCCGAGTGCAGCGCGGCCATGATCGAGAAGGCGGCCGCCAGCGCGGTCACCTCGTCTGTGAGCGCGATGGGGGGCAGCAGCGGCCCGCCCTCGGCCTCGCCGTTGATGGCGGCAAAGCCCGACATCGCCTCGGCCAGGGTGGCGAACCCGGGCCGCTGGGCATAGGGCCCGTCCTGGCCGAAGGCCGTCACCCGGCAGATCACCACCCGGGGGTTGCGGGCCAGCAGCACGTCCGGCGCCAGCCCCAGGCGCTCCATCACCCCGGGACGGAAGTTCTCGACCACCACGTCCGCGTCCTCGACCAGGCGCAGGATCGTCTCCCGCCCCTCGTCGGTCTTGAGGTCGACCGTGGCGCACCGCTTGTTGCGGGCGACGACCTTCCAGTACGCGGAGGTGCCGTCACGCGGGTCGGGCAGGCCCAGCGTGCGCGTGGCGTCGCCCGTGTCCGGTCGCTCGATCTTGAGCACGTCGGCGCCGAAGTCGGCGAGGTACCGGGCGGCGCCGGGGCCGGCGATGATCGTGGCCAGGTCGAGCACTCGCAGCCCCACCAGGGGTCCGGCGGGCGGCGGGGGCAGCGGAGGGGCAGCGGTCGTGGCGGGGGTCGGCTCGTCGCTCACGGCCACGGTGCTAGGCCAGGCAGGCCCGCCGGCACAAGCCGACCGACGTGCGCGGTCGCCCCGGCCTCACCGGCCACGCCACGAACCCGGGCGCTGGCGAGCGCGGCCGGGGGGCCCGGGGGTCGGGCCGGCGAGGCTCAGCGGTGGTCGGTGGAGATGGGGAAGCAGCGCTCGTCGAGGGCGCCGAAGGCGTACATCTCGTAGAGCCCGCCGTACATGTCCCGGGTCTTCTCGCTCCACGCCAGCGCCTCCGGGGCCGAGATGCGGCGGAAGACCTGCAGGATGCCGCCCTCGAACACCCGGTACTCGGCCCACGCGCCGGGGAAGTCCTTGACGCACGCCACCTCGACCCACGGCACGTCGCCGGTGGCCGAGAACCTGCGCACCCGGTTGCGGTGGGTGTGGCCCGCGAAGTAGCCGACGATGCGGCGCCGGCGGGCCACCACCTCGACCAGTCGCTCGGAGTCGTCGGGGTTGATGCCGAAGTAGGCCTCGGGCCGCTCGGCCGCGTCGGGGTTCCAGGGGTGGTGGTGCCCGAACAGCAGGATCGGGCGGTCGGCCTCGGCGGCGAGCTGCTCGAGCCACTCGAGCGACTCGGCCGAGACGCCGCCCGACGCCTTGCCCGGGATGGCGGTGTCGATCACGGCCAGCGTCACCCCGGGCAGGGTGACCGACAGGGGCGCGTCGCGACGCGAAGTCCTCGCCGTGGTAGGCGTCGTGGTTGCCGCGCACATGGAAGAGCCTCTCGCCGAACGCAGGGCCATAAGCGTTGAGGAACGACTGGTACTCGGCCCGGGTGCCCATGGACGTGAGGTCGCCCTTGACGACAACAGCGTCGGGGTCGACCGCTCGGATGTCGGCGACCGCGCACCGGTTCATGAGCTCGGGGTATGGCTCCTCGCCCGGCGCCGTCGTGTAGATGGGATCGTCGTCGACGCCGTTGAGGATGCCGCACTCGATCTCGCCGAAGTGCACGTCGTTGACCGTGCACACGGTGGCCAGGCGCTCGCCGGGCGGGCGGGCGAGCGTGCGGAACCGCTGCCCGCCGCGCTCGTACTCGGTGGCGGGCGCCAGCCCCGGGTGCCGGTGCGCGACGCCGCCGTCGTGGAGCACCGCCTCGTCGTCCGCAACGGTCGTGAGGTCCACGGCCCGAAGCGTAGGCGTCGTGGCCGGCGATCAGACCTTGACGACGTCGCTGTTGACCATCTTGTCGTGCCAGGTCTGCTTCTCGGGGTCCCACAGCATCCAGAGGTAGCCGAGGTAGCAGACGATGGCCGACACGATGCGGGCGAAGTAGCGCCCGACGCCCCGGCCCGTGCCGATCGACCCGCCGGTCCGCGTGTCGACCACCCGGATGCCCAGGGCCCGCTTGCCGACCGTCTGGCCGGAGCCGCCCTCGAGCTTGGCGTAGTAGATGATGCCGGCCACGACGGCCAGCACGAGCAACACCGCGAAGATCGCCCACGTGGTGCCCGTCGGCACCTCGCACAGGCCGTTGTCGACGTCGCCCGTCGGGTCGAAGTTGCCCGAGCTGTCGATGGAGCACCGCTCGATCTCGGTGGAGCCGGTCCGGAGCGCGATCTGGGCCGGGATGGCGAACAAGCCCACGATGATGACGTCGATGATCGAGCGCGGCGAAGCGGGCCCAGAACCCGGCCTTGACCGCCGCCCCCGGGTAGCCGTAGCCGGGAGGCGCCACGTACGAGCCCGGCGCGCCGAACGGGCCCGGCGGCGGCGGAGGCGCCGCGCCGGGTGCGCCCGGGCTGCCCGGCGGCGCGGCCCACCCTCCACCACCGGGCGGGGGGAACCCGTCCAGCGGGGGAGGCGGTTGGTTGCCGCCGGGAGGTGGTGGAGGAGGAGGAGGAAAGCCGCCCATGCGGCGGGACATTAGTGCCGCCCCACCCGTCGGTCGCGCCGGCCGCGCGGGTTTGGCCGTTGGAGCGTGCGCGGATCGGTGACGTCGGCGCGGCGTGCGGTCGCCGCGTTGCCGTCGGCCGGCTGTGGAGCTGGTGGTCCAGCGCCAAATTCCCACGCGTCGCCTGCGGCGAGCGCCCTATCCGCTCGGCCTCTTACCAGGGGCGGTTGCGGCGGAGAGGCACCGGCTTGGTCCACCAGCGGCCCGAGAACCGCCACCGCGGGGGCGAGGCGTCGCCGCCGGCGGCGACCGGGCGGGGCCACGCGACCTCGACGGCGGCCACGATGGCGGCGACCTCTTCGTCGGAGGCGTCGCCGCCGCGGGCGATCACGACGTCGGTGCCGGCGCTGGTACCGGTGGCTGCGCTCATCGTCCGGTGCCCTACAGCGGCACGTTGCCGTGCTTGCGCTTGGGCAGGTCTTCGCGCTTCGACCTCAACATGTCGAGGCCGGCGATGAGCTTGGCCCGTGTGTCGGCCGGGTCGATCACGTCGTCGACGTAGCCCCGCTCCGCGGCCTGGTACGGGTTGGCGAAGCGGTCGGTGTACTCCTCGACCAGCTCGGCCTTGCGGGCCACCGGGTCGGCCGACGCCTCGATCTCTCGCCGGTAGGCGATCTCGACGGCGCCCTGCGGGCCCATGACCGCCAGCTCGCCCGACGGCCAGGCGTAGGCCAGGTCCGCGCCGATCGACTTGGAGTTCATGACCACGTAGGCGCCGCCATACGCCTTGCGGGTGACGACCTGGATGCGGGGGACCGTCGACTCGCAGAAGGCGTAGAGCAGCTTGGCCCCGTGGCGGATGATGCCGCCGTGCTCCTGGTCGACGCCGGGCAGGAAGCCGGGCACGTCGACGAACGTGAGGAGCGGGATGTTGAACGCGTCGCACGTGCGCACGAAGCGGGCCGCCTTCTCGGACGACTCGATGTCGAGCACGCCGGCCAGGTGCATCGGCTGGTTCCCGACGATGCCTACGACGTGGCCGTCGAGCCGGGCGTAGGCGCACAGGATGTTGGGCGCCCAGCGGCGGGCGTACTCGAAGTACTCGCCGTCGTCGACCACCGCCTCGATGACCTTGCCCATGTCGTAGGGCTGGTTGGACGACGCGGGGATGATGTCGCGCAGCTCGGGGCAGGGCCGGGTGGCGTCGTCGTCGGACGCCACGACCGGGGCTTCCTCCAGGTTGTTGGAGGGCAGGTAGCTGAGGAGGTAGCGCACGTCTTCGATGCAGGCGGCGTCGTCGGCCGAGGTGAAGTGGCAGACGCCCGACTTGGACGCGTGAGCGATGGCGCCGCCCAGCTCCTGCTGGGTGACCTCTTCACCGGTCACCGTCTTCACCACGTCGGGCCCGGTGATGAACATGTACGAGGTGTCCTCGACCATGAACACGAAGTCGGTCATGGCGGGGGAGTACACGGCGCCGCCGGCGCACGGGCCCATGATCACGCTGATCTGGGGGACGACGCCGGAGGACTGCACGTTGCGGTAGAAGATGCCGCCGTAGCTGTCGAGGCTGACCACGCCCTCCTGGATGCGGGCGCCGGCACCGTCGTTGATGCCCACGACGGGCGCGCCCACCTTGAGGGCCAGGTCCATGAGCTTGTGGATCTTGTCGGCGAAGACCTCGCCGAGCGCGCCGCCGAACACCGTGAAGTCCTGCGAGAAGACGAACACCTTGCGGCTGTCGACGGTGCCCCAGCCGCAGATCACGCCGTCGGTGTAGGGACGGTCGTCGAAGCCCGACTCCGCAGGCCGGCGGGCCAGCAGGTCGAGCTCGTGGAACGTGCCGGGATCGAGCAGGAGCTCGATGCGCTCGCGGGCGAGCAGCTTGCCGCGGGAGTGCTGGCGCTCGCGCGCGCTGTCGGTGCCGGGAGCGAGCGCCTCTTCCTTGCGCTTGGCCAGGTCGGCGAGCCGTTCGCTCATCGGGTGGTCCACCATGGTGCCACGGTAGTGGCGCTTCTTCGGCGCCCCGAAATTTCCCGCGGCCGGGGTCGGCCGCGCCTCTCGGGGCGGCGCACGTGTGGTTTTGGTGGCACCGACGGCCGACACGACGTTCAGTCCGTGATAGCGAGAAGACACAGGACAGCGGCTGGATTCTTCGCTTTCGTCGTGGCGCTTTCGGCGTGCGGAGGCGGTTCCGAGGGCGACGACGCCTCCACCGAGGATGCGGGCGACACCACCACCACCGGCACCGGCCGAGAACCCCTACAGCATCGACATCAGGTTGGCCGAGCACCGCCTGGTCGTCACCGAGGGCGGCGAGGTCGTCGTCGACGAGGCCATCGGCGTGGGCACCCAGTCGACTCCGACCCCCGGCGGGAAGTACTACCTCAAGGAGCTGCTCCAGCCGCCCGACCCCAACGGCGCCTACGGGCCGTACGCCTACGGGCTGTCGGGGCACCACGCCGTGAGATGCGCACCCTGGGAGTGCCGACCCGGCCGTATCGGCCGGGGACGGCGGGTCAGCCGGTGAAGGTCGGAGCACGCCGTCCCGTACGCTCGTTCCGTGGACCTGCCGATCATGCCGCCCGTGAAGCCGATGCTCGCCAAGGCGGTGTACGAGGTGCCCCGCAACCCGGGGTTGCTGTTCGAGCCCAAGTGGGACGGCTTCCGGTGCGTCGTGTTCCGCGACGGTGGCGAGGTCGAGCTGGGCAGCCGCAACGACCGGCCCCTCACCCGCTACTTCCCGGAGATGGTCGACCCCCTGCGGGCCGCGCTGCCTGACCGCTGCGTGGTCGACGGCGAGATCGTGGTCGTCACCGACGACGGGCTCGACTTCGAGGCGCTCCAGCAGCGCATCCACCCGGCCTCGTCCCGGGTGAACATGCTGGCCGAGCAGACGCCGGCCACGTTCGTCGCCTTCGACCTGCTGGCGCTGGGCGACCGCGACCTGTCCGAGCAGCCGTTCGCCGAGCGCCGCCGGCTGCTCGAGGAGTCGCTGGTCGTGTCGCCCCAGGTGCGGGTCACGCCGGTCACCGACGACCCCGACGAGGCCGACGACTGGTTCCGGCGCTTCGAGGGGGCCGGGTTCGACGGGGTGATGGCCAAGCCGGCCCAGGCGCCGTACGTGCAGGACGGCCGCACCATGCTCAAGGTCAAGCACCAACGCACGGCCGATGTGGTGGCGGCCGGGTTCCGCTGGCACAAGGACGGTCAGGGCATCGGGTCGCTGCTCGTCGGCCTCTACGACGACAGCGGCACGCTGCACCACGTGGGCGTGGCCACGTCGTTCACCGCCGCCCGGCGGCGTGAGCTGGTCGACGAGATCGCGCCGTTGCGCGAGCGGGCCCTCGAGGGCCACCCGTGGAAGGCGTGGGCCGAGGCCCAGGCGCACGAGGACGGCAGGCTCATGCCGGGCGCCCCCAGCCGGTGGAACGCGGCCAAGGACCTGTCGTGGGAGCCGCTGCGGCCCGAGCGGGTGGTCGAGGTGCGCTACGAGCACGTGCTGGGCGGACGCTTCCGGCACGCCTCGCGGATGTTGCGCTGGCGCGACGACAAGGCACCCGCCGAGTGCACCTACGAGCAGCTGGAGGCCGTCGCCCCGGCCGAGCTGTCGACCATCTTCGGCCCGCCGCCGGGCTGACCGACCCATAACTTGACCCGCCGGTCAAGACGTGGTCCGCTGGTGCGGCCCGGGTGCTCTTCCCGTCGTTCGACCCTGCACGAGAGGTACCGATGACCGACACCGCCGATCGCACGACGACCAGTGGCGATCCCGTCGCCGACGTCAAGGACTGGCTGGCCGACAACTGGGATCCCGACCTGACGGTCGCCGAGTGGTGGGATCGCCTCGGCACGTCCGGCTGGGCCGTGCCCACCTGGCCGTCCGCCTGGTTCGGCAAGGACCTGAGCCGTGCCGAGGGCGTGCGCGTGCAGCAGGCCATCGCTGACTTCGGCGCGCTGCCGGCGCCCGGGGGACTGGGCCTGATGCTCGCCGGCCCCACCATCACCGTGCACGGCGACGACGACCAGAAGACCCGCTACCTCCGCGACATCGTCACCGGGCAGCGGGCGTGGTGCCAGCTGTTCAGCGAGCCGGGCGCCGGCTCCGACCTGGCGGGCCTCAACTCGCGCGCGCCGTGAAGGACGGCGAGGAGTGGATCGTCAACGGGCAGAAGGTGTGGACCTCGGGCGGCCACGTGGCCGACCTGGGCATGCTCATCGCCCGTACCGACCCCGACCAACCCAAGCACGCCGGCATCACCTACTTCGTCGTCGAGATGCAGCAGCCGGGCATCGAGGTCGTGCCGCTGCGCGAGATGACCGGCCGGGCCCTGTTCAACGAGGTGTTCCTCACCGACGCCCGCGTGCGCGACGACTCGATGATCGGCGGGCTCAACAACGGCTGGCGGGTGGCCAACACCACCCTGATGTTCGAGCGCAGCAGCCTCGGCGCCGGCGGCGGCTCGGCGGCGGCGTCGCTGGCCAGCCCCGGCCAGATCGCCGGCGACCTCGACAAGCGCGCCGGCGACTTCGTCTCCACCGGCGGGCGCCGCGGCGGCGGGGGCGGGACGCTCTTCGGGGCCTCGGCCAAGGGCCTGATCCAGTTGGCCAAGGGCAACGGCAAGGCCGGCGACCCGGCCGTCCGCCAGAAGCTCATGCAGCTCCACACCATCGGCGAGGTGGCGCGGTTCAACAACCTGCGCCTCAAGGCGGCGATGGCGGCGGGCCAGGACATCCCCGGCCTGCCCAACATCTCGAAGCTGCTCATGAGCCAGACGGTGCGCCTGTCGCGTGACGTCGGGCTCGAGATCGCCGGCGGCTACGGCACGCTGCACGCCTACGACGCCGACAGCCGCAAGGCGCTCGACGAGGCCACCGGCCTGTCGTTCCTGGCGGGCATCACCGAGATGGCGCTGTTCGCCCAGGGCCCGCCCATCTACGGCGGCACCGACCAGGTGCAGCGCAACATCATCGGCGAGCGGGTGCTGGGCCTGCCCAAGGAGCCCGGCTTCGACAAGGGCACCCCGTTCAAGGACCTGCCCAAGAACGGCTGATCCGAACGGTCGCGCCATCGGGGCCTGTCACAGGTGCGGCCTCCTCGTCGTCGGGTAGGTGACGAGGAGGACGTGACCGATGGATGCAACCCGTGACGTGGTGGTGGTCGGCGGTGGGCTCGCCGGGCTGACGGCGGCGGCGACCGCCGCGGCGGCCGGCCGCTCGGTGCTCTTGCTCGACGGCCACCCCGGCGCGAACCGCGCCGGCACCGACCAGGTGGGCCGCTTCCGGTTCAACCGGGGCGCCCACGCGCTCTACCGCAAGGGTGCCGGTCGGGCGGTGCTCGGCCGGCTGGGCGTGACCGTGTCGGGCAAGCTGCCGCCGCTGAGGGGCAGCCTCGGCCGCCGTGGCGGCCTGGTCGACCGGCTGCCGGTGGGCCCCACCTCGCTGGCCCGCACCCGGCTGCTGTCGGCCCGGGCCAAGGTGCGGGTGGCCCGGGACCTGGCGGCCATGCCGCGGTGGCGGCCGGAGCGCCTGGCCGACCGCACGGCGGCGGAGTGGTTCGACGAGCGCGGCCTCGACGGCGACGAGCGTGGGTTCGCCGAGATGCTGGCCCGCACGACCACGTACATCGCCGACCTCGACCGGGTGTCGGCCGACCTGGTGGCGCGGCAGGTCCGGCTGGGCCTCCTGGGCGTCGACTACCTGCACGGCGGGTGGGTGACCTTGCTCGACGGCCTCGCTCGCGCGGGCACCGACCGCGGCGTCGAGCGCGTGGCGGCCGCGGCGCGGTCGGTCGTCCCCGATGGCGGGAGGGTACGGGTGACGCTGGCCGGCGCGAGCGCAGCGGGGGGCGACAGCGGCCGCGTCGTCGAGCGTGTCGTCGTGGCCCGCGCCGTCGTCGTGGCCGCGGGCACCCCCGACGCCTGCGCCTCGTTGCTGCCCACCGGCCCGGCGGCATGGGAGGCCGTCGGGCCGCCGGTCCAGGTGGCGTGCCTCGACCTCGGGCTGGCCGCGCCCCCGGCCACGCGTGTGCTGTTGGGCCTCGACCGGCCGCTCTACCTCATCTGCCACGCACCGCCGGCCGATCTGGCTCCCCCGGGTGCGGCCGTGGTGCAGACCATGCGGTACCTGCGGTCGGACGAGCCGGCGTCGGCCGTCGACGCCCGCGCCGAGCTCGAGGAGCACTGCCGGCTCGCCGGCATCGACCCCGCCCGCGCCGAGCGCGTCCGCTACCTCCATCGGATGGTGGCGTGCGGGGCCATGCCGACGCCGGCGACCGGCGGCCTCGCCGGGCGCCCCGGCGTCGCCGACACCGGGCTCGACGGCGTGTTCGCTGCGGGCGACTGGCTGGGGCCCGTCGGCCATCTGGCCGACGCGGCGTTGGCGAGCGGCGAGTCCGCCGGACGCCACGCGGCCCTGCACGCCGACGCGGCCGGTGGGTCCCTCGCCGCCGCCGAGGCCACACTTGGAGGCCGAGCCGACAGGCGAGGCCGTGGCCCGACCGGCCCGGCGCGGAGCGCCACGAGCGGGGAGGATCGCGACGGTGTGCCCAGACGACGAGACCGATCCACACACGTTCGTGGCGTGGATGGCTGACCCCGCTGGCCGACCGTGTGCCGCACGGCGGCGCCGACGCTCCGGGCACCGCTGCCACGACGGCGCTCGAGCGGGCGCTCGTCGACGAGCGGCCCCAGCTCGTCGGCCTCGCCTACCGCATCACCGGGTCGCGGGTCGACGCCGAGGACGTCGTGCAGGAGGCATGGGAGCGGGCCCGGCGGGCGGACGCGGCCGCGATCGACCGGCCGGGGGCGTGGCTGACCACCGTCGTGTCGCGCCTGGCGCTCGACCACCTGCGGGCGGCGCAGCGCCGACGCGAGACGTACGTCGGTCCGTGGCTGCCCGAACCGGTGGTCACCGGCCGGGGCGCGCCCCCTGCCGCTGCGTCACCGGGCGCCGACCCGTCGCACCTGGCCGAGCTGGCGGAGTCGCTCACGTTCGGGTTCCTCCGCCTGCTCGAGGCGCTGACCCCGGTCGAGCGGGCGGTGTTCGTGCTGTCCGACGTGTTCGGCGTCCCGTTCCCCGAGATCGCCCGAGCCGTCGACCGCACGCCCGACGCCTGCCGGCAGATCGCCAGCCGCGCCCGCCGCCGGGTGCGCGACGACGGCCGCAGTCACCTCGCGCCCCCGGACGCCGACCGCGTCGCGGACGACCTCACCCTCGCGCTCACCAGCGGCGAGATGGACCGCGTGCTCGCGCTGCTGGCGCCCGACGTGGTGCTGGTCAGCGACGGTGGACCGGACCACCACGCGGCGCGGCGGCCCGTGGTCGGCCCCGAGCGCGTGGCCCGGCTGCTGTTCAACCTGGCGCGCCGGGGGCTCGCCGAGGGCATGCGCTTCGAGCGGACCGAGCTCAACGGCCTGCCGGGGGCGCTCGTCCTGCACGGCGACACGCGGTACTTCGCGTCGGCCGTGGCGGTGGCCGACGGTCGCGTGACCGCGGTCTACGCAGTCGTCAACCCCGACAAGCTCGCCGGTCTCGACATCGTCGGCCCCATGGCCTGACCGCCTCCGTTGCCGGCGCAACTGTGAACCGAACTGGTTGCCGGCCAACCACCCGGGTTCACACTTGCGGGCGCAATGAGCGGTCCGGCCGGTGTCAGGTGGGGGCGAGCGAGGCCGCCCGGTCGGCGAGGCGGGGGGCACCCAGCCGCTCGCACAGGCCGGCGAACGCAGCGGGGTCGGGCGGCCCGGTCCAGCGCAGCTCGTCGACCGTGGCGCTCACCGGGGCGTCGGTCTCGACCGTGGCGATGCGGCGGAACAGCAAGGCCAGCTCGAACTGGTCGCGCAACGTCGCGTTGAGCTTGGCCGCGCTCCGCACACCGGAGTCCCAGGTGGTGGGGTCGGCCGGGATGTCCTCGAGGTGGCCCCAGCGCCGCAGCACGGCGGCGGCCGACTTGGCCCCCCAGCCGGGCAGGCCCGGGAAGCCGTCGGCGGAGTCGCCGACGAGCGCCAGCAGGTCGGGGATCGAGACGGGCGGCACGCCGAGGCGCGCCTCGACCCCGGCGGCGTCGAAGGTGACGCCCTTCCGTCGGTCGAGCTGGACCACCTTGCCGCCCACGCACTGGCCCAGGTCCTTGTCGGGCGTGCAGATGATGACCCGCTCGACCCGGTCGTCGGCCGCCGCCATCACCGCGCCGGCGGCCATGCCGTCGTCGGCCTCGTGCGTGACCTGGGGCCACACGGTGAACCCGGCCACCTCCATGGCCGCCTCGACCAGCGGGAACTGGGCCAGCAGCTCGCGGGGCATGCCGGCCGACGACTTGTAGCCGGCCCACAGGTCGTTGCGGAACGACTCGATGACGTGGTCGGTGGCCACCGCGATGTGGGTGGCACCGTCGGCCACGAGCTGGAACAGCGTGGCCAGCACCCCCACAGTGGCGCCGCGGTCGGCGTCGCGGTTGTTGGGGGCGAAGTGGTACCGGAACAGCTCGTAGGTGCCGTCGACGAGGTGGACATCCATGCGGCCGCCGACCGTAGCGCCCCGGCCCGGCGACGATGCGCGACGCGGATCCCGTCATCCCGGTGGGGGTGCGCTGGCAGAGTGCGGCGCATGAAGAGCGACACCCCCACCCACACCCGGCTCGCCACCCGGCGCATCGGCGCCCGGGTCGGCGCGGTCGACGAGTACACCGCCCTGCAGCTGGCGGCCATGGACCGCCTGGTCCACTGCGGGCTCGAGGTGACCGCCGCGACCGCACGCCTGCGGGCCGGCGCCCGCAAGCTGGCCGACGACCTCGGCCTCGACGACGACGAGGTCAGGGACGCCGTGGCCCCGGTGGTGGCGGCCACCGAGCTAGCCCTCAACGACGTGCACGACGAGTTCCACCGTCTGACCCTCCAGGTGCTGCGCATGGGCCGCTACCGCCTCGGGCTGTGCTGAGCGGCGCTGTGTGACGATTCGGTCGGAATCGTGACGATCGCCGCGACCGTGTCATCCGGGGTGGGGGTGCTGGGTACTGTCCCGCAACCGGTCGACAGCGCCGTCGAACCTCACCCCATGCGGTCGAGAGGAGGCGGTATGACGACCGACCTGCGAGAGCGGCAACCCGCGGGCGAACGGGTCGCTCCGGAGCTGGCACTGGCCAAGCTCGAACTGCGCCAGATCAGCCTGCTGGCGGCGTACCCGATGCTGACCGGCACGGAACGGCAGGCCTTCGGTGCCGAGCACGACGAGGCCGTGGCGGCCGGCGACGCCGTGCTGTCCCGCTACGCCACCAGGCCGGATCGCGAGCTGGGCGACGTCGCCCGGATGTTCCTCGGCTTCTACTTCGTGTTCCCCAACCTGGGCCTCGCAGGGCCGTTCTTCGATGACGACACCCGGCCGCTCAAGCAGGCGGCGTGGATCGCGGCCTACGACTCGATCGTGTCGGGGGTATGCGTGCGGGCCGAGTTCCACGCCCGCCTGTGGGACCACGTCTGCGACGAGGACAGGCGTGCAATGGCCGCCCGGCGCTACGCCGTCGACCGCTCGCTCCACTCGTTCCCGCCGTCGGCTGACGCCGCGGCCATCGACCGGTACCGCCGGCGCATCGACACGCTGATGACCAGCGCCGAGTGCGTGCCCGCGCTGCTCGCCGCGTGGGCCATCGAGCGCCACCCCCGCCGGCTCGACGACCTGGCCACCGCCGACCTGAAGGGCAAGCACGGGCTGCTCGAGCAACGCGACATGGCCCGCTTCATGGGCATGAAGCCCAACACCCTCGCCCAGAGCCTGAAGCGCTTCCGTGCCCGGCTCGGCGAGGAGATGCGAGTGCTCTGGAACATCGAGAAGACCGCCGCCGACGATGAGGACGAGGACCGATGACCGCCACCGACCGCACCGCCGCCGCAGTCGCCGCCCGGGGTGAGCCCCCGGACGATCCCGACCCGGACCCCGACGTCATGGCAGCCGACGCCTCCGGCAACGATGTCCCCGACCGGCGCGTCCCCCGTGCCGGCATCGTCCACGCGGGCGGCGGCGCCGACCGGGCGGCCGTCGACCCGGAGTCGCTCGATCTGGGGTCGTTCGACCTGGAATCGTTCGACCTGGAGTCGTTCGACCTCGACACCCGGCTGGACGGGGCGACGGCGGCTCGCCTGCGGGACGAGTCCCGCCGGACACGCGCCCGCATCGCCCGCCGGCTCGCCGACGCCGGGCACCACCCGGCGGCCGCGGCCGCCGCCGAGGCCCCGCGGCCGGACAGCGTCGACCAGTGGCGGGACCTCGGCGGGCTCCTCGACGAGAACGTCGACTTCCTCGAGCACATCGACGGGCTGCACGAGCGCCGTCTCGGGTCGCCGTCGCCGCGCGAGCGTCAGGCCGCGACCCGGGCGCTGGCCGAGGCCCTGTACCGCATCGTCGACGGCTACTGGGTCGACGACGGTCCGCCGCATCGGCCGGTGCGGGCGATCCGCGCCATCGACGACACGGTCGGGCGTGCCTACCCGCGGCTGTCGCGCCTCGGTCCCCATCCGCGACCTGGTGCTCGGTTGTGGGCGCGGGCCGGCCGCTGGATCCGGCTGGGGTTGGCGCTCGCCGCTGCGCTGGCGCTGGTCGAGGGCCAGGTGGCGTGGGGTGCGGCCGCCGTGGTCGTCCGCGCCGTGCTGTCGCTCGCATTCCTCGTCGAGCAGCCACCCGAGAGCCCGCGCCGGCGACTGCTCGGGTACAACACGCAGTGGGCGTCGTGCGTGTGCACCCATGTGGGCGACGCGGCGATCCTGGCCGGGCTGGGGATCGGGCTCCACCTCGACGGGCGCACCGCCTGGGGCGCGGCGGCCACGTTCGCCGCCCTGTTCGGCGTGACCGCCACGATGACCCGCGTCGCCGCCAGCTCGCAGGGATTCCGCCTGCCCCGGATGTTCATCGACCGGGCCGCGAAGGCGGTGGCGCTGCCGCTGGCCACCGTGGGCGCCGCCGTGTTCGCACCGGCCGGGCTGGCGGGAGGCGTACCTGCGGTCGTCGCCGCGACGGTCGTCGTCTCCGCGGTGGCGTTGAGCGACCTGGCCCGGGTCGTCTACTGGGCGCTGCGCCGCCGCCGGCTGTTCCGGCGGGTCGCGGCGGCGGGCGGGGGGCTCGTCCCGGACGTGATCGTGGCGCACACCAGCGACGCGCTCGTGATGAACATCACCCGGTCCGATCCGCGGCCCACGGTCTTCGGCGGCGGTCCCGGCGACCGCCACCTGCACGCCGTGGAGGACGCGCCGTCCACGCCTTGACTGGCATATACGCATAAGGGCATATTGACCGGGTGCCTGTGGACTCGTTCGCCGTCCTCGCCGAGCCGACCCGGCGGCAGATCCTCGACCGGCTGCGGTCGTCCGACACCAGCGTCGGCGAACTGGTCGACGGGCTGGCGATCAGCCAGCCCACCGTCTCCAAGCACCTCAAGGTGCTGCGCGACGCCGGCTTCGTATCGTGCCGCGTCGCCGCGCAGCGCCGCATCTACCGCATCGAGCCGGGCCCGCTCGAGAGCGTGGCGGCCTGGCTCGAGCCCTACCGGCGCCTCTGGACCGACCACCTCGATGCCCTCGAGCGCCACCTCGACGACCAGGAGTCCCCATGAGCCGACCCACCTTCGACCTCGGCCCGTTGTCCGACGTCGCCTGTCGAGCCGACGCCGGCCGCTGGACGCTCGTCTTCGTCCGCGACCTGCGCCACCCGCCCGAGAAGGTGTGGGCTGCGCTCACCGACCCGGCCGAGCTGGGGGAGTGGGCGCCGTTCACGACCGACCGCAACCTCGCCACGGTCGGCGACGTCACCCTGACGATGATCGACGGAGCCGTGTCGGAGGAGGCCCCGGCGACGGTGCGCCGGGCCGAGCCACCCACGCTCCTCGAGTACACCTGGGGCGACGACCTGGTGCGCTGGGAGCTGGCGCCCACGGAGGCGGGGACCCGGCTGACCCTCCGCCACACGCTCCAGGACCGTGACTGGGTGCCCAAGGTGGCCGCCGGGTGGCACCTGTGCCTCGTCGTGGCCGAGCACCTGATGGACGGGCGACCGATCGGCCCGATCCGGGGCCAGGACGCCCGCAACCACGGGTGGGACCAGCTGCGCGACGCCTACGCCGATGCGCTGGCCGCCCCCGCCGGGCGCCTCGACGCCGACGGGCCGGCGCCGGCATGACGGAGCGCAAGCCACCGGGGATGACCTGGGAATCGTGGATCGAGCGTCAGATCCGCCAGGGCGTGGAGCGCGGCGACTTCGACGGTCTGGCGGGCCACGGCCAACCCATCGCCGACATCGACCAGCCGCACGACGACCTGCGGTGGGTCCGCGAGAAGCTCCGGCGCGAGGAGGTCTCGTTCCTGCCGCCGACGCTGGCCGTGCGCAAGGAGCTCGACGACACCAGGGACCGCATCGCGGCCGCCGACAACGAAGCCGAGGTCCGGAGCCTGGTGGCCACGATCAACGAGCGCATCCGCCACGTCAACGCGACGGCGACCGCCGGGCCGCCGTCCACCCTCGTACCCCTCGACGTCGAGCGCGTCGCCGAGCGCTGGCGCGACCAGAGACCCGAGCGCTCGCGCGACCAGCAGGACTGACCGCTGTCGCCATCGCCGGCGGCATGCGTCGGCGCGCCCCGCCCGCCGGGCGAGGGCCGAGCCCGTCGAGGGTCAGGCCAGCTCGACCAGGTCGAGCAGGTCGTCGGACCAGTGGTCCAGGTCGCCGTCGGGCATGAGCAGCGCCCGGTCGGGCGCGAGGTCGCGCACGAAGCCGGCGTCGTGGCTGACGATCACCATCGTGCCGCCCCAACTGGCCAGGGCGGCGGCCACGGCCTCGCGCGACGGCGGGTCGAGGTTGTTGGTGGGCTCGTCGAGCAGCAGCAGGTTGTGGCGCCCGGCCACGAGCAGCGACAGGGCCAGCTTGGTCTTCTCGCCGCCGGACAGGGTCGCGGCGTCCTGGTGCACCTTGTCGCCCGACAGACCGAACATGCCGAGTAGCCGCCGCCGCACCTGCTCGGGCTGGCCGGTCGACGCCTCGGCCATGTGGTCGAGCAGCGACGCACCGCCGCGGATGCCCTCGTGCTCCTGGGCGTAGTAGCCGACAGACACCTGGTGGCCCCACGTCATCGAGCCCCGGTCGGCCTCGGTGGTACCGGCCAGGATGCGCAGCAGGCTGGTCTTGCCCGCGCCGTTGAGCCCGAGCACCAGCAGGCGCTCGCCCCGGCCGATCTCGAAGGACAGGTCATCGAACACCGGGGGACCGTCGCCGTAGCTCTTGGTGAGGCCGTGCACGGTCAGGCCCGTGCGGCCCGACGGGGGCGGGTCGGGCAGCCGCAGCCGCAGGCCCCGGCGGGCGGTGGGGGCCTCGACGCCCTCGCTGCGGATGCGGTCGATGCGGGTCTCGAGCGACTTGGCGAACGCGGCCTTGCTGGCCTTGGCGCCCCACCGGTCGACGAGCGTCTGCAGGCGGGCGATCTCGGTCTGCTGGCGGGCGGCGATCTTCGCCAGGCGGACCTCGTCGCGCTCGCGGGCCGCCTTGTACTGGGAGTACGTGCCCTTGTACTCGGTCATGTCGCCGACATCGGACTCGCCGGGGCGGTCGAGGTGGAGCACGCGGGTGATCGACTCGTCGAGCAGCTCGAGGTCGTGGCTGATGACGATGAGCGCACCCCGGTAGCCGCGCAGGAAGTCGAGCAGCCACTCGCGGGCGTCGTTGTCGAGGTGGTTGGTGGGCTCGTCGAGCATGAGCAGCTCGCTGCCCGCGAACAGGATGCGCGCCAGCTCGACGCGGCGGCGCTCACCCCCCGACAGCACGGCGATGGGTCGCTCGGCCTGGTCGCTGCGCAGCCCCAGGCCGGCCAGCAGCCGCCGGGACTCGGACTCGGCCGCGTAGCCGCCGGCGTGCTCGAACGCGTCGTGGGCCCGGCTCCACTTGGCCACCAGGCGTTCGTCGCCCGGCTGGGCCTCCATCTTGAGCCGCAGCTCCTCCATGCGGGCCGCGAGCTCGTCGAGGCCCCGGCCGCCGAGCACGTGGGTGAGGGCGCTGGTGTCGGGCGGGATCGTGTCCAGGCGAGGGTCCTGGGGCAGGTACCCGAAGGCCTCGGGGCGCTGGATCACCCCGGCCTTGGGCTCGGACATGCCGCCCAGCACCTTGAGCAGCGACGTCTTGCCCGCGCCGTTGCGGCCGACGAGCCCGACGTGGTCGCCGGCGCGCACGGTGAAGCCGGCGCCCTCGACGACGAGGGTGCCGCCGATCTCCACTGTGAGTCCGCGGACCGACAACATGGCCGACCATCGTGGCAGGGCCGCGCACAGGTTCCACCATGCGTTCCATCACGGCGTTCGCCGGCACTCCGGGGCGACGCGCTCATCCGGGTGGGCGTCGGCACCGAATGGGACGGTGAGATGTCACGCGTACGACGGGAACCCGCAGCGCCATGGAGGCCGGAGGCCCGGCCGTGACGACGGCTGTGACCACGGCCGGCAGCGCTACTGTCCTGCGGGGTGGGGTCCGGCCGACGGCGCGGGAGGGCTCGGCGTGCTCGACGGGGGAACGAGGTGGTCGAATGGATGACGCTGCCCTGGTCGCTGCGGTGACGGCGGGCGATCACGATGCGCTCGGCGAGGTGTACCGCCGCTACGGCGGGGCAGTGTGGGGTGTGGCGCGACGGGTGTGCAACGACCGTACGCTTGCCGAGGACGTGACCCAGATCGTGTTCGTCGAGCTGTGGCGCCGGCCGCAACGGTTCGATCCCACCCGAGGCGGCCTGCGACCCTGGCTGGTGGCGCAGGCGCACGCGCGCGCCGTCGACACCGTGCGCTCCGAGGTGGCCCGCCAGCGGCGCCAGGAGCGCGAGGCCCACTACCCGCCGGCGCCGCCGCCCGACGTGGAGGCGACGGTGCACGCAGCCGAGCTGTCCCACGAGGTGCGGGAGGCGGTGGGCCAGCTGGCGGCCGAGGAGCGCGATGCGATCGTGCTCGCGTACTTCGGTGGCCACAGCTACCGCGAGACCGCGGCGCTGCTGGGTGCTCCCGAGGGGACGATCAAGTCCCGGATCCGGCGCGGGCTGCTGGGGCTGCGCAGCGTGCTCGAGGCGCAGGGGATGACGCCATGAGCCGGCTCGACGGTCGCGACCGCGTGTCCGGCGGGCATCCCCTCGACGACCTGGCCGCCTACGCCCTCGACGCCGTCGATGACGACGAGCGCCGGGAGATCGAGGGCCACCTGGCAGCGTGCCCGTCGTGCCGCCAGGAGCTGGCCGTCCACGAGGAGGTCCTGTCCCGGATGATCGGCGACGAGAGCCCCCCGCCCGCGGTCTGGAACCGCATCAGCGAACAGACCCTGGGCCATGCCTGGGCCCCGCCTCCCGAGCCGGCCGCCGGCGACGTCGTCCCGCTTCGGGGGCCACGGCCGCCGCGCCACCTCGCGGCCCCGCCCGGCGGGGCGCCGCGCCGTCGCCTGGTCGCGGCGCTCGCCGCGGCGGCGGCCGTCGTGGTGGCCGTCGGCGTCGGCCCCCGGGTGTGGGACGGGATCACCGGCGACGACAGCCCGCCGACCACCGAGGTCGCTGCGCCCGACCTGCCGGTCGGCGTGATCAGCGCGGCCGACGGCACCGAGGTCGCCCGCGTCGGCGCCGATGCCCGCGGCTCCTACGTCGAGATGATGGACCCTATGGGCCAACTGCCGGTCGACCGCACCTACCAGCTGTGGTCGCTCGACGGCGCCGATCCCGTGTCGCTCGGCCTGCTCGGGACCGGGGCCGAGAGGGTGGCGCGCGTGTCCCTCCCCGACGGGACCACCAGCGTGGCGATCAGCGACGAGCCGGCGGGTGGGTCCCTGGCCCCCACGGGGCTGATCGCCGGCAGCGGCGACCTCGCCGTCCCGGCCTGACGCCCGCACCCGCACCCGCCGCCTGCGGTGGGTGCGGGCGGCGCCGTGTATCTGCGACCCCTGCGGCGGGCTCTGTCCTCCTGTCGACGTTGGGTGCGGGCCGTCGGCCCGGGCCGCGTCGTCCGACTCCCGACCGAGAGGACGCACCCATGCCTACGACCTCCATCGCTCCGTGGCCCGTGCTCGCCAAGCCCATGCAGGGCCCGGCGGTCCAGGCGTTGCAGCACCTGCTCCGCTTCCGCGGGCAGAACATCGCCGCCGACGGGCAGTTCGGTCCCGAGACCGATGCCGCCGTGCGGGCGTTCCAGCAGGCGAAGGGGCTGGTGGTCGACGGCAAGGCCGGCCCCGAGACCCTGGCCGCGATCATCACGACCGTGAAGAAGGGCAGCCAGGGCGAGGCGGTGCGGGGCGCGCAGGTGCTCCTCGTGGACGTCGTGGCCGACGGCATCTTCGGCCCGGAGACCGATGCCGCCGTGCGCACGGCCCAGCAACACCTGGGTGTCGCCGTCGACGGCATCGTCGGCCCCATGACCTGGCGGGCGCTCGTCAACAACGGCTGCTGACGGTCGTCGGCCCGGGGCCGGGCGCTCGCCCGTCGGGGTGAGCCGCCGCCCGGAAACCGGCTGAGCGCACGCATCCACAGGCGGGCCGGCACCGGATACCGGGGTGCATGGCTCGCACCGACACCCCGGCCTCCTCATCGCCCTCGGCGGCCGTCGTCACGGTCCGACCCCCCACGGATCGTGGCGGCCGGGCGGCCGGGGTGCTCGGTGCCGGGCTGGTCGGCCTCGTGAGCGCCGGACTGGCCCTGGGGACCGGCGAGCTGGTGGCCGGGCTCGACCCACAGCTGCGGTCGCCGGTCGAAGCGGTGGCGAGCGAGGTCATCGACCGGGCGCCCCGGTCGGTCGAGCGGTTCGCCATCGAGACGTTCGGCACCAACGACAAGCTGGCGCTGGTCGTCGGCACGCTCGCCCTGTCCGCCGTGCTGGGCGTGGTGCTCGGCATCGTGGCGCGCCGTCGGCCGATGGTGGGCACGCTCGGGTTCGCCGGGTTCGCCGCCGTGGGCGTGCTGGCCTCGCTGGGCGGCCCGGACGCGTCGCTGCTGTCCGCCCTGCCCAGCGTGGCCGCCGGCGCCGCCGGGGTGGTGAGCCTGCGTGCGCTCCTCCCCCGCCCCGAGGCGCCGGTGGCCCTGCCGCCCAGCCCGATCACGCGCTGGCGGCATGGGTTCGCGCCGGGCGTTCCTGGGGATGACCGCCGCGGTCGCCGGCGCGGCCGCCCTCGCCGGCGCCGGCGGGCGGGCGCTGCGCAGCCGCTTCAGCGCCGCCGAGTCGCGCGCCAACGTCACCCTGCCGCGGCCCGCCCGCCCCCTGCCGCCGGTCCCCGCCGGCGTCGAGGCCGGCGTGGACGGCATCGCCCCGTTCGTCACGGCCAACCGGGACTTCTACCGCGTCGACACCGCGCTGATCGTGCCCCAGGTCCGGGCCGAGGACTGGACGCTGTCGGTCACCGGGATGGTCGACGAGCCCTTCGAGCTGTCCTACGCCGAGCTGTCAGACCTCGACATCGTCGAGGCCGACATCACCATGACCTGCGTCTCCAACCCGGTGGGCGGCGACCTGGTCGGCCACGCCCGCTGGCTGGGCGTGCTCACCCGCGACCTGCTCGACCGGGCCCGGCCGCAGCGCGGGGCCGACCAGCTCGTCGGCCGTTCGACCGATGGCTACACGTGCGGCTTTCCCCTCGAGGCCGCCTACGACCGGCCGTGCATCGTGGCCGTGGGCATGAACGGCGAGCCGCTGCCGCTCCGCCACGGGTTCCCCGCCCGGCTGGTCACGCCCGGCATCTACGGCTACGTCGGCTCGACCAAGTGGCTGACCGAGCTCGAGGTCACCACGTTCGACGCCTTCGACCAGTACTGGGTGCCCCGGGGCTACGCGGCGCAGGCGCCGATCAAGACGATGGCCCGCATCGACACGCCCCGCAGCCTGGAGACGGTGGCCGCCGGGCGCGTCGTCGTGGGCGGCGTGGCCTGGGCCCAGACCCGGGGCATCGAGGCGGTCGAGATCCGGGTCGACGACGGCCAGTTCGAGCCGGTCCAGCTGGCCGACGAGCACACCACCGAGTCGTGGCGCCAGTGGCGCTTCGACTGGGATGCCACGCCGGGTCGCCACGACCTGACCGTGCGGGCCGTCGACGGCACCGGCGACACCCAGACCGAGGAGCGGGCCGAGGTCGTACCCGACGGCGCCAGCGGCTGGATGTCGCTGGTCGTCACCGTCACCGACGGCGAGGCGACGTCGTGACCGCGCTCACCGGACCCCCCACCCAACCCGACATCAACCCCGAACAAGGAAGAACCACCATGCGCAAGCCCAAGAGACTGCGCGGCGTCGCCGCGCTCTTCATCGCCCTGTCGTTCCTGGTCGCGGCGTGCTCCGGCGGCGACGACGACGACGCCGGTGCGGACACGAGCGCGCAGTCCGACGACGGCATGACCGACGGCGGCTCCGATGGTGCCGTCGCACCGGTCGAGTCGGCCGACATCTGCGACGCCGACGGGCTGGTCGAGGCCGTCGAGGGCGGGCCCGACGAGGGCACCCTCAGCGGCATGACCGACGACCCGGTGGCCACTGCCGCGTCGAGCAACCCGGTGCTGACCACACTCGTCACCGCGGTCGGCGAGGCCGGCCTGGTCGACACGCTCAACTCGGCCCCGGACCTGACGGTGTTCGCGCCGACCGACTGCGCCTTTGCGGCACTCGACCCGGCGACGCTCAACGCCGCCCTGGCCGATCCGACCGGCCTGCTCACCCAGGTGCTCGGCTTCCACGTCGTGCCGGGCGAGCGGCTCGACGCCGCCGCCCTGGCCGGTATGACCGAGGTGACGACCTTCACCGGCGCCACCCTGCCCATCGCGGCCGACGGCGACACGATCACCGTCGGCGACGGTCAGGCCCAGGTGGTCGTCCCCGACATCCAGACGGCCAACGCCACCGTGCACCTGATCGACAACGTGATGGTGCCTCCGACGCCGGCCCCCGCCGGCTGACAAACCCCGCCTCCCCCCTCCCCAGGCGCGTCCGGTGGCCGGGTCGATGACGACCCGGCCACCGGCGCGTGGGCAGTCCGCCGACTATTCCAGGCTGAACGGCGGGTACTCGTCGGTGAGCAGCAGGAGGTACGCGTTGACCCGGGTGTTCCAACGCATCACGCCGACCACGAAGTCGCGCACCCCGGCTGTCCACGTGCCGGTGAACAGCACGACGAACACCCAGATGACCACGGCCACGACCGCGACGACGCCCAGGATCGCCAGGACGATGAGGTGCGGGATCACCAGGATGATGCGGAACGCCACGGTGAGGCGGTTGCGGTTCTCGTACTGCGTGTCGAACGCCGTGCGCGCGGCGGGGTACTCGCCCGCGTCCTGGGCCGTGGTTCCGAAGACGAACGGCGGGTACTCCTCGCGCAGGAACGCGGTGTAGGCCAACGTGCGGTTGACGTACCGGATGTAGAGGTGCTGCACCGAGGCCAGGCCCTGAGGCAGCCGACCAGTGAAGAGGATCGCGAACCACGAGAAGATCGCGACGATCCCGGACAGGTTGTTGAGTGCATTCAGCACGATCCAGTGCGGTATGGCGAGCAGCCACTGCACCAACGGCTTCCAGTTGGTGATGCGTTCGGGGTGGTCGACCTCGAACGTGGCCGGGTAGGCCGGGCTGGCAGGAACGACGGGCTCCACAGGTCCCCTCCTGTCTCAGAGCGCGTAAACGCTTCAGTTGGGGGGACGGTACCGGGCGTGCCCGTTGCGGTGGTGTTACTCCGCGACCGGTCGTGTTACTCCTGCACCAGCTCGATGAGGGTGCCGAACGCGGTCTTCGGGTGGACGAAGGCGACGGTGGTGCCGCGGCTGCCCGGTCGGGGCGCCTCGTCGATGACCCGGCCGCCCTGGGCCTTGACCGCGTCGAGCGCGGCGGCGCAGTCGTCGACCCGGTAGCCGATGTGGTGCAGGCCCTCGCCCTTGCGCTCGAGGTACTTGGCCACCGGCGAGTCGTCTCGCGTGGGGGTGAGCAGCTGCACGTAGCTCTCGGCGACCTTGAGCAGGGCCTCCTCCACGCCGTCGGACTCGACCACCTCGCGGTGGTCGACCTCGGCACCGAACGTCTCGCGGTAGTAGGCGATCGCGGCCTCGAGGTCGTTGACGGCGATGGCGACGTGGTCGATCTCGGTGAGCAGCACGTCTTGAACCTAGCGTCCACCCCCGTGACGAGGCCCACAGCAATCAGCGTGCGCGTCGGCTTCTACGGGGCCGGGTTCATCAGTCGGTTCCACGTGGCGGCGCTGGCCGCGAGCCGCGTCGACCACCAGATCGTGGCGGTCCACGACCCCGACCCCGCTCGGGCGGCGGCGTTCGCTGCGGAGCACGGGGCGGCGGCCGTGGGCGAGGACGAGCTCCCGGGCCTGGTCGACGCCGTGTACGTGACGACGTGGACGTCGGAGCACCCGCGCCTGGTCGAGAAGGCGGCCGCGGCCGGGGTCGCCGTGTTCTGCGAGAAGCCGGTGGCCGTCGACGCACGCACCGCCGAGCGCATGGTGGCGGCGGTCGAGGCCGCGGGGGTCGTCAACCAGGCGGGACTGGTGCTGCGGTTCCTGCCGTCGTTCCGGTGGGTGCGGCACCTGCTGCGCCACGAACGGGCCGGCCGTGCGCTGGCCGTGGTGTTCCGCGACGACCAGTACATCCCCTCGCAGGGCATCTACGGCTCGACCTGGCGCATCGACGCAGCCCGCTCCGGCCGGGGGACGCTGCTCGAGCACTCGATCCACGACGTCGACATCCTGCAGTGGCTGCTGGGGCCGGTCGCGTCGGTCAGCGCCACCACCCGCGAGGTGCACGGTCACAGCCGCATCGACGACGTGGCCGTCGCCCGACTCGACTTCGTCGACGGCGTGGCGGCGACGCTCACCTCGGTCTGGCACGACGTGCTGGAACGTCCCAGCCTGCGGCGGGTCGAGGTGTTCTGCGAGCGGCTGTTCGTGGCGCTCGAGGGGGACGTCGCGGGGCCGGTGCGCTGGCAGTTCACGGGCGACGAGGAGCGGGTGCTCGAGGGCACGGAGCTTGCGACCGCGGTCGCCGAGGCCGGCGACACGGCGACCGTCAACTCGGCGACCGCCTTCCTCGCCGCTGTGCGCGACGGCACCCCGGCCCACCCGTCGCTGGCCGAGGCGCTGCCCGCCCACCGGGTCGTCGACGCCATCTACGCTTCGGCGGCCGAGCAGGGCGCGGTGGTTCGCCTGGCCCCGCCGACCCTCCCGGCCTGACGCGGCGGATGCGGCGCCACGCCGACGCCGCATCGCGGTCGCCAGCCGCGAGACTCCCTGCATGCCGCGCGTCGAGTCCACGGTCACCGTGCCGGTGTCGCCCGCCCGGGCGTTCGCGCTGTCCCAGACCTACGGCGAGCTGCGCTACCGGTGGGATCCGTTCGTGCGTGAGCAGCGCCTGCTCGATGGGGCGACGGGCGCCGGCAAGGGCGTGCGCACGTGGACCAGGTCGCGCCACCGCCTCACGATGGTGTCCGAGTACGTGACGTTCCGGCCGCCCACCCAGGTGGGCATGCGCATGGTGACCGGGTCCGCCGTTCTTCAAGTCGTTCTCGGGCGGGTGGAACTTCTCGCCGGCCGGCGACGACGGCGACTCCGCTCAGGCGACCTGGCGCTACAACTTCACCATCCGGCCGTCGTGGCTGGCTCCGGTCGCCGACCGCATCGGCGTGTGGCTGCTGGGCCGCGACATCCGCCGTCGGCTCGATGCCTTCGCCGCCGCCTGCGCCGACCCCGAGATCCTGGCGGGCCTCGGCGACTGAGGACGTCCGGCCCCGCCGGCCCGTCCTGCCGGGGCATGCGATGCTGTCCGGATGGTGAGCTGGGAGGCATGGCGGGAGCGGGCGGTGCCGCTCGACGTGGGCCGGCTGTCGGTCGCCACCTACGACCTGGGGCCCGCCGACGCGCCGTCGTACACGTTCTGCCACGGCTACCCGTCGGCCTCGCTCGACATCGCCGCGGTGGCGGCCTCGCTCGCCGGCGAGCTGCGGCTGCTCACCCTCGACATGCCCGGCTTCGGGGCCTCCGACAAGCCGGTCGGGCACCCGTACACGATCCACGGCGCCGCCGACGCCGTCGAGGCGCTGTGGGCGGCCACCGCCACGACGTCGACCCTGCTCGTCGCCCACGACTACAGCGTCTCGGTCGGCCAGGAGCTGCTCGCCCGGCGAGCGGAGGGGGCGCTCCGCGTCGACCTGCCGCGGCGTGGTGTGGATGAACGGCGGCCTCTACCCCGACCTGCACCGGCCCACGGTCGGCCAGCAGATGCTGCTCGACCCCGACCACGGTGCCGAGGTGGCGGCCGCGGTCGACGAGGCCGCGTTCGTGAACGGCATCCGCGGCACCTGGGGCACGCGGCGGCCGTTCGACGAGGCCGACGTCGGCGAGATGTGGCGGTCGATGGACGAGCGGGGTGGCGTGCGGATCATGCACGAGCTGCTCCACTACGTGGCCGACCGCCGCCGGCATGCCGACCGATGGCAGGCCGCGCTCGAAGGCGCCGAGGTGCCCATGGCCTTCGTGTGGGGCGAACTCGACCCGGTGTCCGGAGGCCACGTCATGGTGCGCCTGCGCGAGCGCCTGACGCGCACGCGTCTCGTGCCGCTGGCCGACGTCGGACATTGGCCGATGCTCGAGGCGCCCGATGTCGTGGCCGGCGCCATCGCCGACCTCGCCTGACCGCTGCCTCGGGAGCCATCCCCCGACCGCTATCGCCTCGGGGACCACCTCGGGCTCGGAGACGGGCTCCGCCTCGGGCACCGCCTCTGCCTCGGGGACGGGCTCACAGCTCGCCGCGGGCGTGGCGCTGGAACAGGGTGATCCTGTCCTCGCCGATCGCCTCGCGCTTGGCGGGGTCGGTGATGCCCTGGCCGGCCTCGGGAGCCAGGCACAGGACGGCGAGCTTGCCCTCGGCCTCGTTGCGGTGCACCGCCCGGGCGGCCTCGCCCACCTGGTCGAGCGGGTACACCGCCGACATGACCGGCTGGATGGCGCCCTTGTCGATGAGGCGGTTCATGTCCCACGCCTCCTGGTAGTTGGCGAAGTGGCTCGAGATGATGCTCTTGAGCTTCATCCACAGGTGGCGGTTGTCGTACTCGATCATGAAGCCGCTGGTGGCGGCGCAGGTGACGATGGTGCCGCCCCGCTTGGTGATGAACACCGAGGCGCCCATGGTCTGGCGGCCGGGGTGCTCGAAGACGATGTCGGGGTCCTCGCCCACCAGCGAGCGCACCTTCTTGCCCAGGCGGCGCCACTCCTTTTCGTCCTGGGTGTTCTCGTCGGCCCAGAACCGGTAGCCCTCGGCCTTGCGGTCGACGACGTTCTCGCAGCCCATGGCGTTGAGCAGGCGGGCCCGGTCGTCACTCGAGACGACGCCGACGGGGGTGCCGCCGCCGTTGAGCACGAGCTGGGTGGCGTAGGCGCCGATGCCGCCCGTCGCGCCCCAGATGAAGACGTTGTCGCCCTGCTTCATGCGGGCTGCGTGCTTGCCGACCAGCATGCGGTAGCTCGTGGAGGCGCACAGGCCGTTGACCGCGGCCTCTTCCCACGTGAGGTGGGCGGGCTTGGGCATGAGCTGGTTGGCCTTGACGATCGACAGGTCGGCCAGGCCGCCGAAGTTGGACTCGAAGCCCCAGATGCGCTGGTTGGCGGCGAGCATCGAGTCGTCGTGGGCCGAGGGGTCCTGGTCGTCGACGTAGTTGCAGTGCACGCTCACCCGGTCGCCGGGCTTCCAGTTGCGCACGGCCGAGCCCACCCGTAGCACGACGGCCGAGGCGTCGGACCCGACGACGTGGAAGTCCTGCGCGTGGCGGGCGCCCCACACCGACTCGCGGCCCAGCCGGTCGAGGAAGCCGAACGTGGGGAGCGGCTCGAAGATCGAGGTCCACACGGTGTTGAAGTTGATCGAGCTGGCCATGACGGCCAGGTAGACCTCGTCGGGGGCCAGCTCGGGGGTGGGCACCTCACTCACGTGCAGCGACTTGCGGGGGTCCTTGTCCTCGGACGGCACGCCCTCCCACATGTCCTGTTCGGCGCGCAGCACGTGCGCTGCCCGGTAGCTCTCGGGGATCGGGAGCGCAGCGATCTCGTCCCCCGACGCGCCCCCCTGGATGGCCTCGAGGATCTCCTGCATGCCGGGCAACGTACTCGGCGGTAACCAATCGGCTCCACCGAGGCGCGCGCCCGTGCGTGGGCCCGCCGGGCCTCGTAGCCTCGCCGGTGTGAGGAGCTGGGAGGGAAGCGTGGGCCTGGATGCGCGCGCGCCGCCGCCGGCGAGTCGGTCGCCGGCGAGGCGGTGGCCGTGGCCGGCCGGGCGACGCCGTCGACCGACGCCGGGACCGGTGCCGACCGGAGCGGCACGTCGCTGACCTACAACCCGGCCTTCGACGGGCTCCGCGGCCTGGCGGTGGCGGCCGTCCTGGCCTTCCACGGCGGGTTCTCGTGGGCGCGGGGCGGGTACCTCGGCGTGTCGACGTTCTTCACGCTGTCGGGCTTCCTCATCACGTCGCTCATCGTCGTCGAGCGCCGATCGACGGGCCGGGTCGACCTGCGCCGCTTCTGGGCGCGGCGCGTGCGGCGCCTGTTGCCGGCCTCGGCCCTCACCCTGGTGGCGGTGTCCCTGTGGGCGCTGGTGACCGACGCCGCGTGGGAGCGCAGCCTGCGCGGCGACGAGCTCGCCGCCCTGTTCCAGGTGGCCAACTGGCGCTTCCTGTTCGACGACCGCAGCTACGCCGAGCTGTTCGCCGCGCCCTCGCCGGTGCTGCACTTCTGGTCGCTGGCGATCGAGGAGCAGTTCTACTGGCTGTTCCCGCTGGTGGCTGCGGGGGTGCTGGCTGCGACCCGGGGCTCGTTGCGGGTGCTGGGCGGCGTGCTCGCCGGGCTGCTGGCCGGCTCCGCGCTGCTGATGGTGGTGCTCGGCGCCGACCGGATGGACGCCGTCTACTACGCCACGCCGGTGCGCATGGGTGAGATCCTCGCGGGTGCCCTGCTCGCCGTGGTGGTGGCGGCGCGGGGGCCGTTGCGGGCGGGCGGTCCCGCGGCCCGCGGCGTCGCCGCACTCGGCGTCGTCGCGCTGGCGGGCTCGGTGTGGGCGTGGGCGTCCGTCGAGCAGACCGACCGGGCCCTGTACCAGGGCGGGCTGCTCGCCTACGCGGGCCTGTCCACCGCGGTGGTGCTGGCGGCCACGGTGCCGGGCCCGGTGCGCCGCGCGCTGGCGTGGTCGCCGCTGCGCCTGCTCGGCATCGTCTCCTACGGCGTCTACCTGGCCCACTGGCCGATCTTCCTCTGGCTCGACCAGGAGCGCACCGGCTGGTCCGGGGCGCCGCTGTTCGCCGCCCGGGTCGCCCTGACCCTGGTGGTCGCGGTGGCCTCCTACGTGTTGGTCGAGAGGCCGGTGCGTACCGGCTGGCGGCCACCGCGCGTGCCGATGCCGGCCTTGGCGGGCGGCACCGTCGCGGTCGTGGCGCTGGTGGCGGCGGTGGTGCCGGCGCTGTCGAGCCCACCGGCCGACCCGTTCACCGGTGTCGACCGGGACCTGCGGCCGATAGCGCCCGCCGAGATCCCCGACGGGTCCCGGCTGGCGCTGTTCCTGGGCGACTCGACCATGCTCAACATCGCCATCGGCCTCAACCGCTGGGGGCTCGAGACAGAGGACGGGTTGGTGGCCGTACACGGCCTGGGCGGTCTGGGCTGCTCGGTCACCCGGGGCGGCGAGCGCCGCTACGCCGGCGAGGTGGGCGCCAGCGCCCCGCACTGCGACGAGTGGGCCACCCTCATCCCGTCGGCGGCGAGCACGGTCCGCTCGACCTACGGCCATGCGGACATGGCGATCCTGGGCACCGGGCCGTGGGACGTCTCCGACCGCCGCCTGCCCGGCGAGGACGCGTGGCGGTCACCCGGCGACCCGGTCTACGACGCCTACCTGCGCAGCGAGCTGGCCGCGGCCACCGACGCGTTCCTGGACGAGGGACTGCCCGTCGTGTGGCTGACCACGCCGTACCTCGACGTGGGCAAGCTCATGCAGCCCCCGCCGCCCGAGCCCTTCCCCGAGTCCGACCCGGCGCGGGTCGACCTGCTCAACGACATCATCCGCGACCTGGCCGCCGAACGCGACGGCGTGGCCGTGGTCGACCTGGGCGGCTACCTGGACGACCTGCCGGACGCCCAGGACGAACGGCTCCGCCCCGACGGGGTGCACCTCGAGCGCGAGGCCGCCCAGGAGGTGGCCCAGTGGCTCGGCCCTGCCATCGTCGCGGCGGTGCCGAGCGCGGCCGAGGTGCACGCCAGGTAGACGCCGAGGCGACACCATGAGTGGCCGCTGACTATTCTCAGCGGCTTCTGGGGAACCTCCCGGGGGGAGAACAGGTCCATGGCATCAGAGACATCCGGTAGCGAGCGCGCACGCGGCTACCACCTCGAGATCTTCCTGATCTGCTTCGCCGCGCTACTGCTCGAGGTCAGCTACACCCGGGTCGTCTCGTACAAGCTGTTCTACTACTACACGTACCTGGTCATCGGTCTGGCCCTGCTGGGCATCGGCAGCGGCAGCGTGATCACCTCGGTCTCGGGCCGCATCCGTCGCGCCTCGACCGACGGCATCATGATGATCGGCTCACTGTTCGGCGCGATCAGCGTCATCGTCGGCTACCTCGTCATCGCCCGGCTGCCGATCTCCTCGCTCGACATCTGGAGGTACGGCACCGGCGCCTCGGCCACGAACCTGCTCAAGCTCGTCGTCCTCTGCCTGGCGCTGTACGCGTCG
Source organism: uncultured Acidimicrobiales bacterium (assembly GCA_963735395.1). Classification (GTDB taxonomy): domain Bacteria; phylum Actinomycetota; class Acidimicrobiia; order Acidimicrobiales; family VFJN01; genus ZC4RG19. Next base: position 91,572 of record CAVTKV010000016.1, read on the forward strand.
TTCGTCTGGGTCGGCGTGATGATCTCGACGCTGTTCGGTCGCAAGACCGAGGGCATCGCCAAGCTCTACTTCGCCGACCTGTTGGGCGCGGGCATCGCCTGCGCGGTGGCCGTGCCGCTCATCTCGACCATCGGCCCGCCCCGCATCATCGCCCTGGCCGGGGCCATCCTCGCCGGCGTCAGCGTGTTGGTGGCGTCCCGGCGCCGCTCGCGGGTCATGCCCGTCGGCGCCGTGCTGGGGCTTGGCCTGGTCGTGTGCGTCGTGGCGTCCGGCGTGTTGCCCGACGTCAGGCCCGACGACGGCAAGGCCGATCCCACGAACGCCGACGTGGCCCGGTGGAGCCCCATCTTCCGCGTCGACACGGGCGAGCTGCCCAACGGCGTGCTGCTCAACCACGACGGCATGCTGGGTTCGGTCATCAAGCCGTGGGACGGCGACATCGAGAGCCTGGGCGACGAGGTCTACAACTTCGACGAGGACCCGCGCTCGCTGCCGTTCGACGTGCTCGACCAGGCGCCCGGCAACGTCATGATCATCGGCGCGGCGGGCGGGCACGAGGTGCTGGCCTCGTTGTACTTCGAGGCCGGGCACATCGACGCCATCGAGCTCAACCCGCTCACCCACGAACTGGTGACCGAGACCTACGCCGACTATGGCGGCGACATCGCCAACCAGCCCGGGGTCGACTACCGCACGGGCGACGGCCGGTCGTTCCTGGCGCGCAGCGACGACAGCTACGACGTCATCTGGTACCCGGCGCCCGACAGCTACTCGGCGACCAACGCCTCGACAGCCGGCGCCTTCGTGCTGTCGGAGAGCTACCTGTACACCACCGAGATCATCGAGGACAGCATCGACCACCTGGCCGACGGCGGCATCATCGCCACCCAGTTCGGCGAGATCGACTACGAGGGCAAGCCCAACCGCACGACCCGCTACGTCAGCACGGCGCGCGAGGCGCTCGCACGGCACGGCATCGACGACCCGTCGCAGCACATGCTGGTGAGCACCACCCCCAGCGGTGGTCCGTCGGTGCTGTCGACGGTGCTGGTCAAGCCCACACCGTTCACCCAGGCCGAGATCGACACCTTCGTCGAGCAGGTCGAGGCCGTCGACGGAAACGTGCTGCGCTACGCGCCCGGCCAGCCTCAGGACAACTCGGTCACCCAGGTGATCACGCTCCCCGACGACGAGCTGGCGGCGTACATCGACGACTACCGGTTCGACATCTCGCCCATCACCGACGACGGCCCGTTCTTCTGGCATTTCGCCCGGTTCACCGACGTGATCAAGGGCTTCGGCGACCCGATCAACCAGTTCGACTCCGAGATCGCCATCGGCGAGCGCGTCATCCTGCTGCTGCTCGCCATCGCCACAATGCTGGCGGCGGTCTTCCTGCTGCTGCCCTTCGTGACGATGCGCAAGACATGGCGCCGGCTACCCCGCAAGGCCACCTCGGCGGTGTACTTCGCCGCGCTGGGCTTCGGCTTCATGTTCTTCGAGATCACGCTGATCCAGCGGCTGATCCTGTTCCTCGGCTACCCCACGTACTCGCTCACGGTCACGCTGGCCTCGCTGCTGATCTTCACCGGCGTGGGCGCCCTGCTGAGCGGCCGGCTGAAGGCCAGGCCGGACATGGTGGTCAAGGTGCTCGCCCCCACCATCGTGGCGTTGGGCGTCGTGTACCTGTTCCTGCTGCCGATCCTGACCGAGTCGCTGCTGACCACCGGGCTGTCCATCCGCGTCATGGTGGCGTTCCTGGTGCTGGCCCCACTGGGCGTGACGCTGGGCATGTTCATGCCGCTGGGCCTGGGCGCCGTGGCCGAGCTGACCGACCACGGCGAGGAGTACGTGGCCTGGGGCTGGGCCGTCAACGGCTTCGCCTCGGTCATCGGCTCGGTGCTCACCACGATCATCGCCATGGTGTTCGGCTTCAACGTGGTGCTGGCGCTGTCGGTGGTCGTCTACCTGGTGGCTCTGGCCGCGCTGCGCCGCCTGCAGCGGCCGTTGGCGACCGGGGCCACCCCCGACGCCGCGATCGCCGGTGACACACCGGTGACCAATGGCGACAGTGAGGTCGACACCGAGGGTGACGCGGCGATCGTGACCAGCGGCAGCCAGGGTGACACCGGCGGTGACGAGAACCAGAGCGACACCACGCCCGTCGGACTTCGGTGACGTTACGCCGGGTAGGTAGGCTCGGGCAGGTCCGAGACGTCCACTTCCTTGGGGGATGGCCACGATGGCTGGTTCCGTGATCCTGGCGGGTGCCCGCACGCCAATCGGCAAGCTCTCTGGTGCACTGGGCGGGTTCGCCGCCACCGACCTGGGTGGCTTCGCCATCAAGGCCGCGCTCGACCGGGCCGCCGTCAGCGCCGACCAGGTCGACTACGTGTTCATGGGCCAGGTGCTGCAGGCCGGCGCCGGCCAGATCACCGCCCGCCAGGCGGCGGCCAACGCCGGCATCCCCATGACGGTGCCCGCCACCACGGTCAACAAGGTCTGCCTGTCGGGCCTCAACTCGATCTTCCTGGCCGACCTGCTCATCCAGTCGGGTGCGGCCGAGGTCGTGGTGGCCGGCGGCATGGAGTCGATGACCCAGGCGCCCTACCTGCTCCCCGGCGCCCGCGAGGGCTACCGGCTGGGCGACAAGTCGGTCGTCGACTCGATGATGTACGACGGCCTGTTCTGCGCCTTCGACCAGGTGGCCATGGGCGCCGGCACCGAGAGGTACTCGGCGTCGGCCGGCCTCGAGCGCGAGCCGCAGGACGACCTGGCGGCCAAGTCGCACGAGCGGGCGGCCGCCGCCATCAAGGAGGGCCGCTTCGCGGACGAGATCGTGGCGGTCGAGGTGCCCCAGCGCAAGGGTGACCCGATCGTGGTCGACACCGACGAGGGCGTCCGCCCCGGCACCACCACCGAGTCGCTCGGCAAGCTGCGTCCGGCGTTCGACAAGGCCGGCAACATCACCGCCGGCAACGCCTCGCAGATCTCCGACGGCGGGGCCGCGGTCGTCGTGGTGTCCAAGGCCGTGGCCGAGCGCCTCGGCACCCAGCCGCTGGGCGAGGTCGTGGGCTACGGCCAGGTCGCCGGCCCCGACCCGTCGCTGCTCACCCAGCCGTCGCGGGCCATCAACGCCGCGCTCGCCTCGGCCGGCAAGTCGGTCGGCGACGTCGACCTGTTCGAGCTGAACGAGGCGTTCGCGGCCGTGGGCCTGGCCTCGATGGCCGACCTGGGCATCACCGACGACGTGGTCAACGTCAACGGTGGCGCCATCGCCCTCGGTCACCCCGTGGGCATGTCGGGCACCCGCGTGGCCCTCACGCTGCTGCACGAGCTGAAGCGCCGCGGTGGCGGCCTCGGCGCTGCCGCCCTGTGCGGCGGCGGCGGCCAGGGCGACGCCATTCTCCTCTCCGTCTGACGACCTCGTGCCGTGTCAGGCAACGTTTGCGCCTGGGACGACGACCGTTTCCTGACTCGGCACTAGCCTCGGTGCCTGCGCACGCGGCCGCGACCGCGTCGCGTGCGCAGCAGCCGGGACGAGGCGCGTGCCTGCGCCAGCCATGCATCTGGGGGCCGATCTCGCATGGACGAAGCGACCAACGTGATCGATCGTCGGCCTGTCGCGGGGGCGGACACATCGGACGAGCACGAGGCCGGCGAGTCGGGCGCACCCCGGTCGTTCGGGCTGACCTACAACCCCGCCCTCGACGGCATCCGGGGCGTGGCGGTCGCCGCCGTGTTGCTGTTCCACGGCGGGTTCCCGTGGGCCAGGGGCGGCTACCTCGGGGTCTCGACCTTCTTCACGCTGTCGGGCTTCCTCATCACGTCGCTCCTGCTGGTCGAGCACGGGGCGACCGGACGCATCTCGTTGGGGCGCTTCTGGGCCCGACGGATGCGGCGCCTGCTCCCGGTCTCGGCGCTCACGCTCGCCGCGGTGGCGGTGGGCGCCCGCATCTTCGACGAGCTGAGCACGGTGGGGCTCAGGGGCGACGTGCTCGCCTCGTTGTTCCAGGTCGCCAACTGGCGCTTCATCTTCGACAACCAGTCGTACGCCGACCTGTTCGCGGCCCCGTCGCCGGTGCTGCACTTCTGGTCTTTGGCCATCGAAGAACAGTTCTACTGGCTGTTCCCCCTGCTCACCGCGGGTGTCTTCGCCGCCGCCAAGGGCTCGGTCAAGGTCTACGCCGCGGTGCTGGCCGGCCTGCTCGGCGTGTCCGCGCTGGCCACGCTCTCGCTGGGCGTCGGCGAGTCGGCCACCGTGTACTACGCCACGTACACCCGCATGGGCGAGATCCTGATCGGCTCGCTGCTGGCGGTGGCGGTGGCCGTGGGTCTCACCCGGGGGCGGCTCGTCGGTCGGCTCGCCGCGGCCGGTGGCGTGGTCGCCCTGGCCGCGTCGGCCTGGGCGTGGTGGAACATCGAGCAGGAGACGGCCGCGGTGTCCCGCGGGGGCCTGCTGCTGTACGCGCTCGTGTCGGCCACCCTGGTGCTGGCCGCCACCGTGCCGGGGCCGGCGCGCCGCGCCCTGGCTGTCCAGCCGCTGCGGCTGCTGGGCATCATCTCCTACGGCGTCTACCTGGTGCACTGGCCGATCTTCCTCGTGGTCGACGGCGAGCGCACCGGCCTCGACCGGGCGCCGCTGTTCGCCCTGCGCGTGGCCCTCACGCTGGTGGTGGCCGTCGCGTCGTACCACCTGGTCGAGCGGCCCGTCCGCCGGGGGTGGTCGCTGCCCCGCGTGCCGATGCCCGCGTTCGCCGCGGCCGGCATCGCCGTGGTCGCGCTGGCCGCGGCGGTCGTGCCAGCGGCCGAGCCGACCGGGGTGGGAGACCAGGCCCAGTTCGAGGCCTACCTCGAGGGCATCAAGTTCGAGGACCCCAACAGCATCCCCGCCGACACCCGCCTGGGCATCGGGTTCGGTGACTCGACCATGCTCGAGACCGGCATGGGCCTCAGCGCGTGGGGCAGGGAGACCGGGAACCTGGGGCTGCCCGGCACCGTCGGCGACCTGATGGGTTGTGGCGTGTCGCGGGGCGGCGAGCGTCGCTCCAAGGGCGAAACGACCGTCGCCCCCGAGGGCTGCGACGACTGGCCGCAGACCATCCCCGCCCAGGTGGTCCAGATACGCGAAGAGTTCGGCCGTCTCGAGTTCGCCATCGTGCAGACCGGCCCGTGGGACGTCGCCGACCGGCGGCTCGAGGGCGACGACCGGTGGCGCGCGCCCGGCGACCCGGTCTATGACGACTACCTCTACAGCGAGCTGGCGGAGGCCGCCGACCTCTTCCTCGAACAGGGCCTGGTCGTGGTGTGGCTCCTCGCCCCCCAGATCGAGGTCGGCCGCAACGAGGAGCCGCCGCCCGATCCGCCCTATGCCGAGTCCGACCCCGAGCGCATGGACCGCCTCAACGAGATCGTCGAGCGCATCGCGGACGAGCGGCAGGGCGTCGTGGCCGTCGACCTCGCCGGCTACCTGCGTAGCCTGCCGGGCGGCGAGATGGATCCCGAGCTCCGGCCGGACGGGGTGCACTTCACCGGCGAGACGGCCACCGAGGTGGCCGACTGGCTGGGGCCGGCTGTGCTCGCCGCGGTGGCGGCCGAGCCCAACCCGCTGGCGCCGCCGCCCATGCCCCCGGGCGGCGCCGCCGCGACGACCACCGCGCCGCCGCCGGCGCCGTAGCCGGCCCGGCCCGGCCCCGGCGGGGCCGGGCCGCCGTCGCCGGCTCGGCAGGGCTCAGCTGCCGGCGACCGTGATGGGCGATGCCGACGTGCCCAGGGTGTCGCCGGCGTTGCAACCGGTGCTCAGGGTGGCGGCCACCGTGCCGGAGCCTGCGAACGACCGCACCACCCAACGCTCCCCGTCGAACTCGACATCGCCGACATCGAGCGTGGCGTCGACAGTCGTGCGGCCGATGCCGGGCACCACCACCGACGTATAGCTCTCGTCGTAGCAGTCGATGGGCTGCCCGAAGGTCAAGGCCACGGTGCCGTCGCGGACCTGCGCCGTGCCGGAGGCACCGTCGACGGCGGTCACCGGGACGCTGCACAGGTCGGGCGCGCAGGCGCTGCCGTCGGCGGTCAGCTCGAGCGTGTACGTCTCGCCCTGGGCGTACCGCAGGCCCGTGGGGATGGGGTCGCCGGTCGGTGCCCCCATCACCTCGATCGCCAGGGAGTAGACGCCGTCGAGGATGGCCGAGTCGATGATCCCCGGCCCGTCGTCGGGCCGCGGCTCGGGCAGGCCGGCCGCGAGATCGGCGTCGAGGTTCTGCTGGGCCCACTGGGTGGGCGCCTCGCCGACAGCCAGGTCGAAGGACCCGGATGCCGCCACCGTGACGACCTCGTTGGCCGCCGGGGTCAGCGCGACACCGGCGCCCGTGGACACGGCCACCCCACCCGCCGGGGCCTCGACGGTGCACGTCGCCGTGCAGTCGAGCGCCACCGGATTGCGGGCGCTGTCGACGACTCCGTCAGGGATCTGCACCTCGATCGCATCGGCCGCCCGGGCGGTGCCCGGGTTGATCCACACGCGTCCACCGCGGACCTGGATGGCCGGCTCGCTGGCGCCGGTGTGCTCGCCGGTCTCGGGGTCGATCGCCAGGTCGACGAAGGCGAGACGGGCCCCGCTGTCGACGCGGACGACGCCGCCGTCGGCCAGCTCGACCGTGGCCGTGGCGTCGTCGGGAGCGTCGAGGACCCAACCCGCCACGACCGTGTCGCCCATCTCCAGCGGGCGTGCTCGGGTGTCGTCGGCGCCCGTGAACGCGACAGCGCCACCTGTCACCACGCCGACCTCGCCGAACGTGTACACGGACTCGCTGTCGCCGGACACGATGGCGACGCCCGCGACGGCGCTGGCGACGGCGACGAGCGCCAGCCCTACGATCAGCAGCCGCCAGCCGTGCCGGCTGGTCCCGTTCGTCGGCGGTGGTGTGGCAGAGGGTGCGTCAGGCGCCGGTGGCTCCACTCTGGTGGTGCTGGGGAGGGGGGCGACGGGTCGCGCCGCGTAGGCAGGGGAGGGTGGTGGCGTGTAGCCCTGCGGCGCGCCGACGCCCACCCGCTCGGGCTCGGGCTCCGGCTCTGACGGGTCGGATCCGTCGGACGGGCCCAGCGGCGCGGGCGGAGGGTCGCCGTCGTCGTCGTGCTGGCTGGACATGTCGCGTTCCCCTCCCAGACGGGGCCGCAGCGCGGCGGTCGATGCTCAGCCGAGCGAGACGAGCAGGCCCTCACACGTGCGGATGACCACGCGGGCGGCGTCGGCCACGTCGCGCGACGACATCGGGCTCTCGGCCCGACGTTGCCAGCGCCCGATCGCGTTGCCGAGAGCGCGCCGCACCTCGGACACGTCGGCCTCGGGGGTCAGCCCCAGCCGGGTGTGCATGGCCCCGCCCTCCGCGCCGAGCAGCCGCTCCATCTCGCCGGCTTCGGCCGGCTTGAGCTTGATGCCCCCGGCACGAAGGGCGTTGAGCAGGCGGATCTCGGCGAACTCGTGGGCGGCCGACGTGATGCGCTCGAGCTCGGAGGCGAGTACCTCGCGGCTGGGTACCGGAAACTCGTGCAGCACCGACTCGAGGGCGAGCAGCGCCGACCGGGCCTTGAGCACGTCGCGCCGCTGGGCGAACTGGCTGAGCAGCACGTCGCGCAACTCGACCAGACCGCTGCGCCGCACCAGCTCGGTGGACAACGCCGTGGCTGTGGCGGCCGCGCCCTGGCGGATCAGCGCCACGGCGAGCCGCACGCCGAACAGGCCGAAGCGGTCGAGCAGGTGCTCGCGCTCCATGGCCGTGAGGGGGATGGGCGTCTCGGCCTGCACGAACCGGTCGGCCGACAGGAACAGCGCCTCGGCGTCGTCGCGCGAGGCGGTGGCGATGGCGTCGAGCGCCTTGTACTCGGCCTCGCGCAGGGTGGCGCCCGACTGGGCGAGCAGGCCGGCCACCGGTACGACGGTCTGGGCGAGGCGCCGCACCTTGGGGTCGGTGCGGTAGCGGGCGGCGATGCGCTGGGCCGAGGCCATCGAGTCGATGCGACCGACGCCCACCTCGTCGGCCCGCGACAGCACAGCGACGGCGTTGACGGGCGTGGCCTGCGAGAACTCCTCGTCGTGGAACGCCTCGAGGAAGTTGATGTCGGACGCATGCAGGTGCCGCATCAGGTAGAGCACGGCGTCTGCGGGGGTGACCTGGTCTTCGCCGGGGGTGAGAAAGGCGGTGGTGCGGGCCGACACGTCGGTGGACAGCGAGGCGATGCCCGGCGTGTCGATGAGCGTCATCTGTCGCAGCGAGGACGACGGCCACTCGATGACCAGGCGGCGGATGTCGTTCGCGTCGGTGGTGCCCAGGTCGATGCTGATGGCGCCGCCGTCGCGGGTGAAGGGCACCTGCCGGGCCTCGCCCTCGTTGGGCTCGAGCGTGGCCCGGTAGGTGATGCCGTCGCGGTACCAGGTGACGATGCGGGTGCACTCGCCGGCGTCGGTGGGCGCCAGCTCCTCGCCGACCAGGGCGTTGAGCAGCGTCGACTTGCCGGCCTTGACCTTGCCGGCGATGGCGACCCGCAGCGGCTCGTCCAGGCGGTCGAGCACGGCCTGGAGCCGGTGGCTTGCCGCCGGGATCGCGGCATACGCCTGCGTCGCCTGCTCGAGCAGGCCCCGCACGCTGGCGAGCAGCGTCGACGACGACGTGCGCGGGGTCACGCCGCCGCTCCCTTCCCGCTGGTGGCCTCGAGGTCGGGGGCGAGGGCGTATGCCTTGTCGCGCAGCACGCCGATGCGTTTGAGCTCGGCGTCCACGTCGCGCAGCCGCTTCTGGCGGGTGGTCGCGTCGGACTTGACGGCCTGCTGCGCGGCGGCCAGCGCCCCGCTGGTCGAGCGGTGCAGCTCCTCGGCCCGGGCGGCGAAGAAGTCGCGCATGCGCCGCTGGGTGCGGCGGAGCGTGTCCCGCGAGTCCTTGCCGACGACGAAGCCGACCTCGTCGGTGTACTTGCGGTGGGCCTGGCGGGCCTGGTTGCGCCGCATGGCCAGCTGTCGGTCCTTTTCGCCCCGGAGCGCTGAGCGGCCCATGAACAGGCCGATGACGAGGGTCGCCGGGTTGGCCATGGCCAGCCCAGCCATCTGGCCGAGCATGCCGAACATGAGCATGCCGCCGTAGCTGCCCTTGAGCGCCGAGAGGCCCTGGGTGCCGACTCCCATCCTGCTGAGCTCGATTTCGGTCCTCGCGTCGACTGCGGTGAGCACCTCGGTGGGGTTGGAGATCTCGAGGTCGACGACGATGTCGGCCCCGTCCTCGCCGAAGTGCTCGGCCACCCGGGCGGTCAGGTCCTGGGCGCGGGTGTGCAGGAACGTGTAGTTGTGCACCACGTCCTCGGCGACGCGGCGGTAGAGCCAGGCCTGGAACTCGTCCCAGGTGTCGGCCGGGTCGCTGGCCTCGAGCGCCTCGTCGGCGTGGCGCGTGACCTGGCGGAGGCGGCCCCGCAGGTCGTGGTCGACGTCGGCCTGCAGGTCGATGACGCCGTCGCTCAGCGTCTGCTGCCACTTGGACACGCCGCTCTTGAGCCGCTCGGCCTTGGCCTTGGCCTCGGTCAGGTTGTGGACCATCTGCTGGGCCTGCTCGGGGTTGTCGAGGGCCTGGCGCTCGCTGCGGAACTGCGTCTCGATCATGGACACGACGGCGACGAGGTCGTTGGCCGCGTTGCGCACGCTGAGCTTCTCGGCGTTGGCGGCGATCTTGTTCTGCAGGTAGCCGGCCAGGTCGGGGAAGCCGGACTCGCGGTTGAGCTCGCGGTCGTTGCTCTTGAGCGCGTGGATGCGAAGGGACGACGACACGCACAGGATCTCGGCGGTGACGCCCTGGCGCTCGAGGTGGTCGACGTTCAGGTCGCGGATCTTGCGCCACGACGGGTAGAAGTCGATCTTGGTGAGCACGCAGACCACGTTGGGGCACATGCGGCGGGCGGTCTGCAGGAACTCGAGCTCGGGGCCCGTGAACTCCTGGCTGGCGTCGGACACGAACACCACCGCGTCGGCCATGGGCAGCGCGCCGATGGTGGCGGCGCTGTGGGCCGAGCCCAGGCCGCCGACGCCCGGCGTGTCGACGATGACCAGGCCGTCGCTGAGCAGCTTGCGGGGCAGCGACACCTCGACCGAGCTGACACGGCGGTCGCCCAGCGGGTCGGACGCCTCGGTGACGTAGCCGGCCACCTGGTCGACGGCGATGTCTTCGCGGATGGGCTCGCGGGTGGCGTCGGACGGGTCGCCCCCCGGGTCGAACAGCACCGCGGCGGACGGCGGGTCGCCGAACCGGATGGCGGTGGGCACCGACGTCGCGATGTCGTCGTCGACCGGGCAGACAGGGGCGTTGAGCAGGGCGTTGACCAGCGAGGACTTGCCCTGTTTGAACTCGCCGATGACGAACACGTGGAACGCCGGGTCGGACAGGCGCTTGCGCGTGAGCGCCAGCCGGTCGCTGAGGTCGGGGCGCGAGTAGGCCGTTGCCGCCTGCTGCCCGAGGTCGACCACGGACAGTGCCTGCTGGACGGTCGCCGACCGTTCGCCGGCATTGGGGTTCCCCGCCATCTACGCAACTCCTTGAGCCCGGCAACGGTAACGCGGAATGGGTGGCCAGCCGTACACGCGACACGGGGCCCCGGCGGTGCAGTCAACCGGGGCCCCGTTGCCGAGATGTCAGCGTCAGCCGCTGGCCGTTCGGTCAGGCCAGCGGCACGTCGATGTCGGCGTCGACGACGTCGTCGTCGCTCGTGGTGGAGCTGTCGGTGGTGTTGCCGGAGTCGGTGATGTCGACGCTGGCGTCGACCTCGGTGTCGAGCTCGTAGTTGAAGCTGTCGTCGATGTCGGTGGTGGTGTTGCCGGAGTCGGCGATGTCGACGCTGGCGTCGACGGAGTTGTCGGTCGCCACGGACTGGGCCGAGTCGTCGCCGGCGACCTGGACGGTGCCGTAGTTGCCGGAGATGTCGGTGTCGGTGGTCTCGGCGGTGGCCGTGGAGCCCTCGCCGAAGGCGACCGAGCTGCCGTTGTCGGCGTCGATGGCCACGTCGTTGGACTGGACCGTGCCGTCGCCCACGACCGACTCGCTCAGCGTGGAGTCCTCGATCTGGGTGAGGTCGCCGTCGCCCTGGTTGAAGGCGATGTCGCCGCTGCCGCCGTCGACGATGGTGCCGTCGCCCAGCACCGCGTTCTCGGCCTCGACGTTGGTGGCGTCGCCCTCGCCGAAGCTGGCGGCGCCGACGGTCGAGTCGTCGATGACCTGGTTGCCGTCGCCCACGACCGAGTCGGACACGTCGCCGGTGACCGAGCCCTGCACGTCGCCGGTGGCGATGGTGGAGTCGGTGATGTCGCCGCCGGCCTGCACGGCCCCGGCGCCGGTGTTGACCTGCGCGTCGTCGCCCGCCGCCACGGCCCCGTCACCCGACACGACGTCGTTGTCGAAGTTCTGGTTGACGTCACCGAACGCCTCGATGTTCTGGTTGACCGAGTTGTCGACCGTGGTGTCGCGGTCGTCGATCGTCGTGACGTCGTTGTCCTCGAAGCTCTGCTGGTTGACGTTGACGACCACCGTGTAGTGCTCGAGCTGCTCGATCACCTGCTGCAGCGGGTCGTCGCCCGGGTCGGGCGTGGGGGGTGGGGGCACGTCGCCGACCTGCGGGTCGACGACGACGGTCTCGCTGCCGCCACCGCCACCGGTGCCGCCGCCCGAGCTGCTGCCGGGGGCGTGGTCGGTGAGGCCGTAGGCGGTGCGCAGCACCGCCGCGTCCTCCGGGGGAAGCGACGCGCACACGGCCGGCATGGCGGCCAGGACGTCCTCGGCGGTGAGCCCCTCGGGGGCGTACTCGTTGAGGAACGACGTGGGGTCGTCGGCGAAGGCAGCCTGCTGCTCTTCGCTTCGGAACAGGTCGAGAAGAAGGTCGACAACGCTCATCTCAGGCACTCCTCGTGCTTTGGTGCCTCGCCCGCTTCGGGAGGCCGCAGCGACAACGTACGTGTGACAGGGCCCCGCGACATCGGGGATCACCCCCTCCGCCACCAGGGGTTGGTCGGGGCGCAGCCCAGGTGTCGGCGGTTCCGGACGCGCCAGTGCCCCGGCGACGCTGCCGGGGCACTGGCGACCTGGGGTGTGTGATGTCGGCGGGGCGGGGCCCCGTCGGGTCAGAGGCCCTCGATGGGCGCCTCGGCCGGAGCCTCGAGGGTGAGGTCGATGTCGTAGCCGTCGTCGTCGCTCGTGGTGGAGCTGTCGGTGGTGTTGCCGGAGTCGGTGATGTCGACGCTGGCGTCGACCTCGGTGTCGAGCTCGTAGTTGAAGCTGTCGTCGATGTCGGTGGTGGTGTTGCCGGAGTCGGCGATGTCGACGCTGGCGTCGACGGAGTTGTCGGTCGCCACGGACTGGGCCGAGTCGTCGCCGGCGACCTGGACGGTGCCGTAGTTGCCGGAGATGTCGGTGTCGGTGGTCTCGGCGGTGGCCGTGGAGCCCTCGCCGAAGGCGACCGAGCTGCCGTTGTCGGCGTCGATGGCCACGTCGTTGGACTGGACCGTGCCGTCGCCCACGACCGACTCGCTCAGCGTGGAGTCCTCGATCTGGGTGAGGTCGCCGTCGCCCTGGTTGAAGGCGATGTCGCCGCTGCCGCCGTCGACGATGGTGCCGTCGCCCAGCACCGCGTTCTCGGCCTCGACGTTGGTGGCGTCGCCCTCGCCGAAGCTGGCGGCGCCGACGGTCGAGTCGTCGATGACCTGGTTGCCGTCGCCCACGACCGAGTCGGACACGTCGCCGGTGACCGAGCCCTGCACGTCGCCGGTGGCGATGGTGGAGTCGGTGATGTCGCCGCCGGCCTGCACGGCCCCGGCGCCGGTGTTGACCTGCGCGTCGTCGCCCGCCGCCACGGCCCCGTCACCCGACACGACGTCGTTGTCGAAGTTCTGGTTGACGTCACCGAACGCCTCGATGTTCTGGTTGACCGAGTTGTCGACCGTGGTGTCGCGGTCGTCGATCGTCGTGACGTCGTTGTCCTCGAAGCTCTGCTGGTTGACGTTCAGGACGTTGGTGTAGTGGTTGATCGACTCGATGGCGCCTGACAGGCCGCCCTCGGCCCCGCCCTCGGGGCCACCACCGGCGGGGGGCGGGGGCAGCGTCACGTTGCCGCTGCCGGCGAAGTTGGCGGCCCCACCCTGGGTGGCCCCGCCCGAGTTGCCCTGGAGCGACTCGAGGACCCGCGGCATCTCCGCCTCGATGTCCTGGCTGGTGATGTTGCCGAACCCGTTCTGGGCGAGGAAGCCCTCGGGGTTCTCCTGGAAGGCCTCGTTGGTCTCCTCGTCGGAGAAGATGCCGATGAGAGTGTCGAGAAGGGACATCGCTTCGTGCTCCTGGTTCCGGGGCCACCCGCCTCTCGAGCGACCTTGCGTGTCAGCAAAGTACGGCCCCCGCACCGACCGGCCATCGGGGATCGCCCCGTCCCCGTGTGGGCGTCCCCTAGGGGATCGCGACGGGGGCCCGGGGGCGGCGCGGCGGCCCGGACGCGACGGTGGCCCGGGCGTGTGCCCGGGCCACCGTGAGGAAGGAGATCGCCGTGCGGTCGGGGTCAGAACGAGCCGATGTCGAGATCGTCCGGGCCCTGGTCGTCCAGCTCGTCGATTCCGTCGTCGAGCTCGTCCGGCCCCTCGTCGACGTCGGTGGCGAGGTTGTCGTCCAGTCCGGTGTCGAGCCCGGTGCCGGCCTCCTCGAAGCTGTCGTCCAGGCCGTCCGCACCGTCGTCGCCGTCGTCGGTGCCGCCCTGGTCGTCCTCGTCGAAGCTGTCGTCGCGTGGGGGCCCGATGTCGTCGAACCCGACCGCCTCGCCCTCGCCCTCTCCGAACGAGAGCGTTGTCTCGGGCTCGGTGTCGGGCCCCGCATCCGGCTCGACCGGCTCGACCCCCATCGGCTCCGCGCCGTCGATGTCGACGTCGGCTGGTTCGACGCCGGCGTCGTCGATGCCGGCGTCGCTGTCGAAGTCGGGGGTCACCGCGCCGAACGAGCTGTCGTCCGGGTCGGCAGCGGCCGACCACGCGGCCTGCGCCTGGTCGGGTGGCAGCGTGTCGGCCACCAACCCGAATGCCTCGGACAGGTCGGCCGGGTCGACATCGTCGTAGCCGTACTGCTCGAGGTACGCGTTGGGGTCCGCGTTGTACACGGCCTGTTCGGCCGGGTCGAGCATCACGCCCCGCAGCACGTCGAGTAGAGACATGCCGTCCATCCTGTCCTCCTGGGTTGGCGCCCCGGCGGCGATCGGGGACCTCATCAGGCTACGAGCGACCCCCCGTCGGGGCATCGGGGATCACCCCCAGACACCCCCGATCACTCACCGCCGCGTTCGTCCGGGCGAACGCAGGCGGAGTCGGCAGGTGGCGATCGGCAACGTCGGCGGCGCCACCTCGCCCCGATTTCGCCCACGTCGGACAGACTGGTCCGCACGCAGGTGTTTGACAGTTGCGGCCCGATGCCTTTCAACTGTCGCCGATGTCCACGTCGCTCGTGATCGTCGAGTCGCCAGCCAAAGCGCGCACCATCGGGCGCTTCCTCGGCGACGATTTCGTGGTCGAGGCGTCGATCGGCGCGATCCGCGACCTGGAGCCCAAGGGCCTGGCGGTCGACATCGACGACGGCTTCAAGCCCACCTACGTGGTGCCCCCGTCCAAGAGGGACGTGGTCAAGCGGCTCAAGGCCGCGCTCAAGCACGCCGACCAGGTCTTCCTCGCAACTGACGAGGATCGCGAGGGCGAGGCCATCGCCTGGCACCTGGCCGAGGTGCTCAAGCCCGACGTGCCCATGCGGCGCATGGTGTTCCACGAGATCACCCGCCAGGCCATCGAGCACGCGGTCAACGAGTCGCGTGACATCGACAGCGGGCTGGTCGACGCCCAGGAGGCCCGGCGCATCGTCGACCGCCTGTTCGGCTACCCGGTGTCCGAGGTGCTGTGGCGCAAGGTGTCGACCGGCCTGTCCGCCGGGCGGGTGCAGAGCCCGTCGGTGCGCCTGGTGGTCGAGCGCGAGCGCGAGCGCATGGCCTTCGTCGCCGCCGGCTACTGGGACCTGCAGGCCGCGTTCCCCGCCGACCCGCGCTTCTCGGCCACGCTCGTCGGCCTCGACGACAACCGGGTCGCCACCGGCAAGGACTTCGACAGCCAGGGCCGTGTCACCCGCGACGACGTCGTGGTCGTCGACGAGACCGCAGCCCGGGGGCTGGTCACCGCCCTCGACGGCTCGGCGTTCACCGTCTCGTCGGTGGACGAGAAGCCCTACCGCAGCTCGCCCAAGGCGCCGTTCATCACCTCGACCCTGCAGCAGGAGGGCGGCCGCAAGCTGGGCATGAGCTCCGGCCAGGTCATGCGCACGGCCCAGGGGCTCTACGAGCGGGGCTACATCACCTACATGCGCACCGACTCGGTGACGCTGTCGGAGGAGGCGTTGGCCGCGGCGCGCACCCAGGTGCGCGAGCTGTACGGCGACAGGTTCGTGCCCGACGCCCCCCGCACCTACCGGGGCAAGGTGAAGAACGCCCAGGAGGCGCACGAGGCGATCCGCCCGGCGGGCGACCGCTGGCGCACGCCCGACCAGCTCTCGGGCGAGCTGCGCGGCCCCGACCTGCGGCTCTACGACCTGATCTGGAAGCGCACGCTGGCCTCGCAGATGGCCGACGCGGTCGGCAAGACGGTGTCCGTGCGCATCGCCGCCCCGCTGGCCGCGGCCCTGGCCGTCGCCGGGCCCCAGGTGACCACGACCCACTGGGCCGCGTCCGGGCGCACCATCACCTTCCCCGGCTACCTGCGGGTCTACGTCGAGGGCTCGGACGACCCCGACGCCGACCTCGACGACCGCGAGCGCCTGCTGCCCGATCTGGCCGTCGGCCAGCAGCTGCCCGACCCGGCCATCGACCCGGTCGGCCACACCACTCAGCCGCCGGCCCGCTACACCGAGGCGTCCCTGGTCAAGCGGCTCGAGGAGCTGGGCATCGGGCGGCCGTCCACCTACGCCTCGATCATGCAGACGATCCAGGACCGCGGCTACGTCTGGAAGAAGGGCCAGGCGCTGGTGCCCTCGTGGTCGGCGTTCGCGGTCGTGCGGCTGCTGGAGGACCACTTCACCTCCGAGGTCGACTACTCGTTCACCGCCCGCATGGAGAACGACCTCGACGAGATCGCCACCGGGTCGCGCGACCGGGTGCCGTTCCTGCAGGCGTTCTGGTTCGGCAACGGCAGCGGCGAGGGCGAGGGCATCACCGGCCTGACCGCGCTGATCGAGGCGGCCATGGCGAACGCCGACCCGGCCCAGGTCAACGCCATCCCCCTCGGCAAGGACGCCGACGGCACCGAGATCGTGGTGCGCAACGGCAAGTACGGCCCCTACGTCAAGCGCGACGACGAGACCGCCTCGGTGCCCGAGGACCTCGCCCCCGACGAGGTCACGGTCGAAAAGGCGCTCGAGCTGCTGGCCGCCCCCAAGGGCGACGAGCCCATCGGCACCGACCCCGACAGCGGTCTGCCCGTGTACTCGAAGTCGGGCCGGTTCGGGCCCTACGTGCAGCTGGGCGACGCCGACACGCTGCCCGAGGGGCAGAGGCCCAGGATGGCGTCGCTGTTCAAGACCATGTCGCCCGCGACGCTCACGGTCGACGAGGCGCTGAAGCTGCTCACCCTGCCCCGGACGGTGGGCGCCGACCCCGAGTCGGGCGAGGAGATCGTCGCCCTCAACGGCCGCTACGGGCCGTACCTGAAGAAGGGCAGCGACACCCGCAGCCTGGGTGCCGAGGACGAGCTGTTCACCGTCACGGTCGAGGACGCCCTGCGCGCCTTCGCCGAGCCCAAGCGCCGGGGACGCCAGGCCGCGGCCCCGCCGCTGCGCGAGCTGGGCGCCGACCCGGTGAGCGGGAAGCCCATGGTGATCAAGAGCGGTCGCTACGGCCCGTACGTCACCGACGGCGAGACCAACGCGTCCTTGCGCGAGCGCGACGGCGACACGGTCGAGGAGCTCACCGACGACCGCGCGGCCGAGCTGCTCCAGGCCCGCCGTGACGCCGGCCCGGCCAAGAAGCGGGGCGCCAAGAAGGCGACGGCCAAGAAGAAGGCGCCGGCCAAGAAGGCCGGTGCCAAGAAGGCCGGTGCCAAGAAGGCCGGTGCCAGGAAAGCCGCGGCAAAGAAGACCACGGCGAAGAAGGCCGCGGCCACGAAGTCGGCGGCCACCTCGACCGCTGCCGAGCCGATGGCGGCCGACGCGTCCGCCGACGACGCCCCGTTCTGACCCGACAGACGCATCACGCGGCGACCGACCGACGTCGACGTCGCTGGGGCACCAGCGGTCGTTACACGTCGGTCACGTGATCTCACCGGATCATGGGTCATGCTGGCGGCATGGATGCTGATGCGGCGCAGTGGGACGTAACCGTTGTCGAGGCCCGGGCGTCCGACGGCGTGCGGTCGCCCGTCGACGTGCTGCGGCTGGCCACCGCCGTCGTGCTGGTCCTTCTCCTGCTCCTGGTCGAGCGCCTGTTCGGCGACACCCTGGTCTCCTTCGCGTCGGACCTCCTCGCCGGCCTGTCCGCGGTGCCGTCGTGGATGGTCGACGTCGTGGTCGGAGGCGGGCGGGTGCTGGCGGTGGTGCTCCTGGTCGCCGGGGTGGTGGCCGTGTTCCGGGGGCGCCATTGGCGCCCGGTCCTGCCGCTGCTGGTCGCCAGCGCGTTGGCCGCGCTGCTGACCGAGGTGTTCGGCGGGCTCGAGGCGTCGACGGTCGATGCCGCCGTGACGGTGGACGGCCCGCTCGGGCCGGTGACCGACCCTGGGTTCCCGACCGCGGCCGGCCTGGCCGCGATCAGCGCGGCGGTGACGGCGGCGGCGCCCTGGCTGCCCCGGGGGTGGCGACGCGCCGGCTGGGTGGCCGTCCTGGGCCTGGCGATCGGTCGGTTCCTGGCCACGCCGGCGGCGTTCGACACGCTGGCGGCCGTGATGCTCGGGTGGCTGGCCGGCGCGGCCGCCGTCGTGGCCTTCGGGGGGCCGTGGCGGCGTCCCCGCGGCCAGGCGGTCGCCACCGGGATGGCCGCGGTCGGCGTCCCGCTCAGCCGGCTCGAGCAGGCCAGCCTCGACGCCCGCGGCTCGACTCCCTACTTCGGCGAGACCGCCGACGGCGGCCGCCTGTTCGTCAAGACGCTGGGCGACGACGAGCGCAGCGCGGACCGCTTGTTCAGGCTCTACCGGCGGGTCCTCCCGCGTGACCTGGGGGACGAACGGCCCTTCTCGTCCCTGCGGCGGGCCGTCGAGCACGAGGCGCTCGTGGCGCTGGCCGTCCGCGACATGGGGGTGCGCACGCCGCGCCTGGTGGCGCTGGCCCGCGCCGAGCCGAACGGGTTCGTGCTGGCCTACGAGGCCGTCGACGGCCGCTCGCTCGATCGGCTGGCGCCCGACGAGGTCACCGACGACATCCTGGCCGCCATCTGGGCGCAAGTGGCCGAGCTGCGCGCCCACCGCGTCGCCCACCGCGACCTACGCCTGGCCAACATCTTCCTGGGCGCCGACGGCCGGGTGTGGATGATCGACTTCGGCTTCAGCGAACTGGCCGCCTCTGACCTGCTGCTGACGACGGACGTGGCGGAGCTGGTGGCGTCGTCCGCGGTGCAGGTCGGGGCCGAGCGGGCCGTGGCCCACGCCACGTCGGCTGTCGGCTCCGTCGCACTGAGCGATGCGCTCACCCGCCTGCGCCCGTGGGCGCTCAGCGGCGCGACGCGGACGGCGCTGGGGGAACGGGCGGGGTTGCTCGACGACATCCGTCACCGGGTCGAGGCGCGGTGAGCGGCCGCCGCGGCGCGGCCCTCCGGGTCGGCGGGGCCCTGGGGGTGCTCGCCGTGACGACCGCGATCGCCCGCACCCGGGGGGTGGACCAGGTCGAGCGCCGCGTGTTCCGCTCGCTCAACGACCTGCCGCACGCCCTCCACCCGCCGGTCTACGTCGTGATGCAGGCGGGCAGCCTCGCCGCGGTGTATGTGGCGGCCGCCGCGGCCCACCGCCTCGGGCGCGGCCGGCTCGCCTGGACCATCGCCGCGGGGGGGACGGGCGTGTGGGGCGCCGCCAAGGTCGTCAAGCGTTGGGTCGGGCGTGGCCGACCCGCCGACCACGTGGACGACGTCCGGGTGCGAGGCGACGAGGAGGGCGGCCTCGGCTTCCCGTCCGGTCACACGGCGGTCGCGTTCTGCCTCGCAACCCTGGCCGCTCCCGACCTGCCGCCGCGGCTCCGCCCGCTCGTGTGGGCCGCGGCGGGCACGGTCGGCGCCGCCCGCGTCTACGTCGGCGCCCACCTCCCGCTCGACGTCGTCGGCGGCGCCGCACTGGGTGTCGTGGCCGGCTCAGCTGGGCGCCGCCTCGCGCACGGGTCGTCCCGCCAGGGCGGCTGATCGCGCTGTCACCGGGCGCCAGCTGGCATGCTCGGCGCCGTGGCTCGGTTCATCGTGTTCGAGGGCGGCGAGGCCAGCGGCAAGTCGACGCAGTCGGCCCGCCTGGCCCGTCGGCTCGGCGCCGTCCGCACCCGTGAACCTGGCGGCACCCGCATCGGAGCCGCCCTGCGCTCGTTGCTGCTCGACGCCCACACGACCGGGCTCGACGATCGGGCCGAGGCGCTGCTCATGGCCGCCGACCGGGCCCAGCACGTGGCCGAGGTCGTGCGCCCTGCGTTGGCCACGGGGCGGCACGTCGTGTCCGACCGCTACATCGGCTCGACCCTCGCCTACCAGGGGCACGGCCGCGGCCTGTCCGTGGCGGAGCTGCGGCGCATCTCGGCGTGGGCCGCCGCCGACCTGTGGCCCGACGTGATCGTGCTGCTGGACGTGCCCCGCGACGTGTCGGTGCGCCGGGCGGCCGAGGCGCCCGACCGGCTCGAGGCCGCGGGCGAGCAGTTCCACGACCGGGTCGCCCGTGGCTACCGGGCCCTGGCCAGCGCCGATACCAACCGGTGGGTCACGATCGACGGCTCGGCGCCGCCGGACGAGGTCGAGGCCGCCGTGTGGTCCGCCGTGACGGCCCGCCTGCCCGACCTGAGCGAGTCGCCGACCGACGCCGACCCGGCGCCGCCCGCCCCGACACCCCCGCTCGGCGCCCCCCGACCCGGCGACGCCCGACTCGGCGCCCCCCGGCTCGGCGAGGCAATAGGAGTCGCCACGACGGTCTCGAGGCAGCTGTGGTCGGCCCCCGACCACGATTGCCTCGCGAACCAGGGAGCGACCACCATCGCCTCGGGGCGTCCGCTGCCTCGGGGCGTCCGCTGCCTCGGGGCTCCGACCGGGCTCCGACCGGGCTCCGACCGGGCGTCGGGCGGGCGGCGAGCGGGCGGTGTGGGTTCGACCTCGGGCCGGGGCACGCGAGACTGGCGGGCGTGACCAGCGCAACTCCCACGACCGTGGCACCGGCGGCGATCGGCGACCCGTGGCGTGACGTCGTCGGCCAGGATGGCGCCGTCCGCCAGCTCGTGGCCGCGGCTCGCGAGCCGGTGCACGCCTACCTGCTGGTCGGCCCGCCGGGGTCGGGCAAGCGGGGGCTGGCCCGGGCCTTCGCCGCGGCGCTGCTGGCTGCCGGTGCGCCCGATGACGAGGCCCGCGAGCGCCACGTGCGCCTTGCGCTGGCCGGGCAGCACCCCGACCTGCGGATGGTCGAGCCCGAGGGCAACACCTTCCGCAAGGGCGACGCCGAGCGGCTGGTGCGCAACGCCACGCTGGCCCCGGTCGAGGGCACGCGGAAGGTCGTGGTGGCCGACGGCTGCCAGGACATGGAGGACGAGGCCGCCGGCTACCTGCTCAAGACCGTCGAGGAGCCGCCGGCGTCGACCGTGTTCGTGCTGCTGACCACCGAGGTGGTGCCCGAGCTCGTCACCATCGCCAGCCGCTGTGTCCGCGTCGAGGTGTCCGCCCTGTCGGCCGACGTGGTGGCCGACCGGTTGGTCGCCGAGGGCGTCGATCCCGACCGCGCCGCCACCGCCGCCGCGGCGGCGGCCGGCGACCTCGACCGGGCCCGCACCCTGGCGACCGACGACCGGCTTGCGCTACGCCACCAGGCCTGGCGCGAGGTACCCCACCGGCTCGACGGCACCGGTCACCAGGCCGCCGTGGTGGTGGCCGAGCTGCAGTCGATGATCGGCGAGGCCCTGGCCCCGCTGCAGGAGCGCCAACTCGCGGAGATCGCCGCCGTCGACGAGCAGATCGAGCAGTACGGGCTGCGTGGCTCCGGCAAGAAGGACCTCGAGGCCCGCCACAAGCGCGAGGTCCGCCGCTTCCGCACCGCCGAGCTGCGCTTCGGGCTGGCGACGTTGGCGGGGGCCTACCGCGATGCGTTGGCCGCTCGGGGCGCCCGTCGCTCGTACGTCGATGCCACCGTCCGCATCGACGCCGCGGCCGTCTCCCTGCAGCGCTATCCCAACGAGACGCTGCTGCTGCAGTCCCTCGTGGCCAACCTGCCCTCGGTCCCTGGTCACTGATTGTTGGGTCTGCGCGGCCGGTTGGTCAGCCGGCCGAGCGGCCGCCTTCGCAGGCGAGCACCGTGCCGGTCGTCCAGCGGGCCTCGTCGGACAGCAGGAAGAGGGCGGCTCGGGCCATGTCGTCGGGGTCGGCGATGTAGTTCATCGGGAAGTGTCCGGCCATGCCTGCACGGGCGTCGTCGTCGGGCATCCAGGCGTCGAACATCTCCGACCGTGTCGGCCCCGGTGCGATGGCGTTGATGCGGACGTTGTCGCGGGCGTAGCCGAGGGCGGCGCACTTTACGAGCCCGGCCAGGCCCCACTTGCTCGCGGCGTAGTCGCTGTTGGTCGGGCCGCCGATGCGCCGGGACCGCCCGCGTTGTTGAAGGCGCAGTCGAGCCGGCCGAACCGCTCGACGGTCGTGGCGATCGCCCGCCGCACCGAGTCCTCGTCGGTCACGTCGCAGCGCACGGCGATGGCCTCGCCGCCGGCGGACCGCACCTCGTCGACGGTCTCCTCCAGCCGGTCGAGCCGGCGAGATGCCGCGACGACGATCGCACCCTCGGCGGCGAAGCGGGTCGCGGCGGCCCGCCCGATGCCGCTCGACGCTCCGGTGACGAAGGTGACCTTGCCCCTGAGTCGGCAGGCGGTGAACGACAGCGGGGGCGGGTTGTTGAACGACGACATGCGAACCTCCGGTTGACAACGTCAACCGACCGTAGAGCATCCTGGTTGACGGCGTCAACCGGAAGTACGCTGCCTGGCCGTGGACTCGACCCGGGACAGACTCGTCGCCGCGGCCACCCGCCTGCTCGACGAGGGCGGACCGGCGGCGGTGACGCTCCGCCAGGTCGGATCCCTCGCCGGGGTGTCGCACAACGCCCCCTACAAGCACTTCGCCGACAAGGAGGAGCTGCTGGCCGCCGTCGCCGCCCGCGAGCTCGCGGGCCAGCACGACGCGATGGCGGCGCTGGCGTCCGGGCGACGTGCGCCGGGCCGTGTCGTCCGGGCGATGATGCACGGCTACGTCCAGTGGGCGACCCGTCACCCCGCCCGGTTCAAGCTCACGTTCGGCTCGTGGTCGACCGACTCGCCCGAGCTGGGCCAGGCCGCCACCGCGGCCCGATCCGCCCTGGTCGACGCGGTCGCCGCCGCGCAGGCCGACGGCTCGCTCCCCAAGGGCGACCCGGACCGTGTCGCCTCGCTGCTGCAGGCCGTCGCCCACGGCGCCGTCGACCTGGCGCTGTCCGGCCACCTGTCGTCGACCGGCAAGGGCCACGCCACCCCGGACGGCCTGGTGGACGACCTGCTCGACCACCTCGCTCGGGCATCGCCCCCGTGACGCCGGCCCACCACAACCGGTTCCGGCCCTCGCCGGACCCGCTGCTACTCTGACTCGTCCCGCCCGAGTAGCTCAGACGGCAGAGCAACGCACTCGTAATGCGTAGGTCAGGAGTTCGATTCTCCTCTCGGGCTCTGCGACAGAACACCAGGTCAGCGGCGATGTGCTCAGCGACCGGTCAGCCCGACGTCTCCTCGGAACCCGGCTCCATCGCGCGTCCATCGCGCGGCGGCGGTGCCAGGAACCGGGCGCCCATCGCCTCGGCCGCCGCCTCACCGAGCTTCGACGTCAGGGGCGCCGGCTGGCGCCGTCGCCGTCGCCCGGCCTGCGGGCGGCACCTCCGGCGCCGTCCTCGGCCGGGCGGCTCAGCGATTTGACGCGACCAACTGGTGGGAACCGGGCGGCGGGGGTCGGTCGTCCAAGTGTGCGTATGAGCGACACCCAGACCCCCCGCTTCGTGTCCAGCGCCGGCATCGCCGTCGTGGTCGCCCTCCTCGTGGCCGCCTGCGGTGGCGAGCCCGATCTCGTCGGCACCGGCAACGCCACGCCGGCGCCGCTCGTCGGCACCGAGTGGCAGCTCCTCGAGACGTCGGTCAGCGGCTCGACGACGTCGGTCCCGGCCGAGGTCGACGCCGTCGTGCGCTTCGACGGCGAGGGCGGCTGGAGCGCGCATGGCTGCAACCACATCGGCGGCGGCGTCGAGATCGACGGCATGCGCCTGTCCTTCGACGACGCCGTGTCGACGACAGCAATGGGGTGCCCGGACCCGGTGGGGGCCATCGACACCGCGGTCACGACCGTGCTCCACGGTGACGTCGACGCGGCGATCGACGGCGAGGAGTTGACGCTCACCGGACCCGGCGGCGACTGGTTGCGCCTCGAGGTGCGCAACGGCATCTTCCCCTCGCGCACGATGACGCCGCTCGACGAGGGCACCCGCGGTGAAGGCGACTACCGCTTCGGCTACGAGAGCGGCGAGGGCCGGCCGTACGCCTCCTGGGAGTTCCGGGCGGCGCCCGGCAGCCCGTGGGGATTCGCCAGCTCCGGGCCGCCCTCCGACTCGCACCGGCCCGACCCGCTCGGCGGCGCGGCCGAGGCGCCGGTGAGCTTCGTGTTCGGCATCATCGGCGCCGACGTCGCCCGAGTCACCTACGAGCCGCCGTCGGGCGAGGCGACCGTGCTGGACCTGTTCCCGCTCGGCTCCGACTTCCCCGACTGGCAGGCGTACGGCGGCTTCGTCGAGCAGCCGGCCGCCGGGTCGCACGTCGTCACCTACGACGCGGTGGGCGCCGAGCTGGGCCGCTCCGTCGACCTGCGTTGGCCCTGACCCCGCTCTTTGCCTGGCGACCGCCGCCGCAAAGGATAGGTGAGAGCGATCCGACTCCGATCCCCATAGCTGGCGGATCGCTTGCACTAGCGCAGCTCAGCACATAGCGGAGGCTCATCTACCTACGAGTCAGAAGTTTGGGCACTGAGCGCCCACCCCCCACATCTCGCGGCCGTTGCAGCCAAGGCCATACCCCATACGTATGTTCGTAACTAGCTCGCGTCCAGCGCTCTGCCGAATCTGGCTCTACAGGGTCAAGGGCGCCGGCTACGCCGGCGCTGACGCCCGGCCTTGCGGGCGGCACCTCCGGCGCCGTCCTCGGCCGGGCGTCCCCCAGCAGTGCAAGTAATTCGGCTTGTATCAGTAGGGGTAGCCGCTCGTGCCGAGCGGGTGGCCACGCAGGGTGGCTTGAGGAGAGGGCTCCAGCGGTGACAGCCGGCCAGTCGCACTGCGTCCGACGACCGAAGCCGGGGGACGCACGGGTCGATCGGTCCCTGTGGAGTCGACTCGGTGAGATTGGGCTCCCTAGTCGTTGAAGAGCTCGTAGTAGAGCCAGTCGTCCTCGCCCGGTGGACGGTCGATCGACCACACGGTGCCCGAGTAGCCGCCAGCGGCGCCCGGCGGGTCGTAGCGGCGCACGGTGGCGCCGTTGGCGTCCGCCACCTCCGGTGGGTCGACCGGTTCGTCGTCCTCGGTCGCCTGCTCGACATAGGCGGCGGCAACAGCGTCTAGGTCACCCCCGTCGGGGACACGGAGCAGCAGGCCAAAGCCGCCCGTGAGCGATCCCGGGCTGTACTGCGCCACCAGCTCGCTGCCTTCGACCAGCACGTAACGGACCTCGTCGCCGGGATACGAGACCGTCTCAGGTGCGAGCGGTTCGCCAGGCGCCGGCCGCGGTCGGGGCGGCGACGGCGGCGGTAGCGGGGCGCCGTCGCCGGCTTCGGGTGGCTCGAGATCTGGGTCGTCGATGTCCGGCCACTCCACCACCGCGGTCACCGTGAGCAGATACTCGCTGGTGACGTCGCCGGGCACGCTGACCAAGTTCAGCTCGAGCCCCGCCCGGTAGAGCGAGCAGACCGGGTCGTCGGGATGACGGTCGGCGACACGGCACCCGGGCGCCGAGTCGGAGTCGAGACCCCACGCCGGGTCGAGAGCCGCTGCCTGCGCCACGAAGGCCCGCCACACTTCGGCCGGGTCGCCCTCGACTGCCAGCACCGCGAACGAGCTGTCGGGCCCCTCGACCGGCACCCACCGGGCGGGTAGCACGGGCCCGAGGAGCACCGAACCCGGCGCGACCTCGAAACCCCCCGGCAGGGTCCCGGCCGTGGCGTAGGCACCGCCAGGCGCCCCAGTCACCGTGTCCTCGCCGGCTTCGCGCCAACCGGCCACACCGAACACCAGTCCGGCGCCGACGATTACTGCAGCCGCAAGACCCCCGACCGCCACGACCGAGCGCGTGCGCATCGACACCCCTCCCCCATGACACCGCCACAACGCAGCGCGCGGTAGCTCAGCAGCCGTTAGGGGGCGTACCATAACGCGCCCGAAATTCGTCGCCGTGGTCACTCTCGTCGACGCAGATCGACCCACCCGGCGTCGGTCTACACCGCGAGGTCGAGGCGACTCGCAGCCTGGGCGCTGACTGAGGTCGATGAGCGTCGTAGCTCGCACGGTTACTCGCGCGGACCGGACTGACCAGGGCCGACACCCAATCCCATACCCTCCGCACCGGGTCCGGGCCGGCGCCGGGCGGCCGGCGGGACGCAAGCGCCCCGCCGCCGCCCGCCGTGGATCGTCGGAGTGACAGCAGGTCGGCTCGTGCCACAGACGTACCAGGTCGAGCGGGACGCCACACAGACGTGCGGTCACTCACGGCTCGCGCCGAGCTTCCGACCTGCGCCCGAGTTGTCCCAGCGCACGCCGTGAGTCGCCGATCGACCTTTGGAGCTGGTTGTCGAAGGGGGCCAGATCGGCAGATATGGGCGGCCTTGTCCGACTGGCGCATGTCGCCCGGATGCCGCGCAGCATGTGTCGAAGCCACTATGTCGCGGGCACTCGATGTCGTTGCTCTGCGGGCAGAAGTAGAGGTCGGGGCAGCCGCAAGTCGTACACGACCCGCCCCCAAGTGTGCAGCGACACGAAACTGACAGTGAAACGACACGGATGTCAGTGGGTGATTTGGGCGGGCCGGTCGCCCCCGACACGTGACCCGGAGCGCGTGTTGGCTCCCCGCCCCAAGGCTTGACGTAGATTTGACTGTATATATAGATTTCCGTGCATGGCCAGGAAGCGCCGTCACTCCCCGCAGACCGTCGCCGTGGTCCTCGCGCTCGCCGAGGAGCCCACTCGCTGGCGCTACGGCTACGAGTTGTCCCGCAAGTTGGAGATCAAGGCCGGGTCCATGTACCCGATCCTCATGCGGCTCACCGATCGGGGCCTGCTCGAGACCAACTGGGAGAGCGACGCGCCGCCCGGCCGCCCGCCGCGGCACTTGTACCGCCTCACCAGCGAGGGTCGCGCCCTGGCCGCCGAACTCTCCCAAGCCCCGGTCCACGACGAAGGACGCGTGGCACGGTCCACAATCAACCTGGCCCCGAACTGGGGGACGACATGAGCGCCACACCCGGGACCGACACGCCCGACGCGCCTCGGTCCCGGGTCCCTTGGTGGCGCGTGACGGCCGAGGGCGTCGTGATCGTGGCCGGCGTCCCTACCCTCCTGCGCGCTGCGCTATATGACGGGGGCGGAGGCGAGGTATGGAGGACGCACTCCGTGATCGTGGTGCTCGCCGTCCTCGCCTTGTGGGTCTCGTGGCGGTTGCGTGCCCCGGCCCCCGACGGGCCCTCCGGTCTGCTCGGGCTCGCCGTGGCCGTCACGCCGGGCTCACGCCGCGAATGGGGCGCAGCGATGGCGGCCGAACTGGCCGGGTTGACCGGGCGCACCGAGCGGTGGCGGTTCGCGCTCTCCTGCGTGCCGGCCGCGCTGTTCCCGCCACGCCGTGCGCGCCGGGCCGCCTCGACTCCCGCTCCGCTGCGGCGACTCGCGGCGCCGCCCGCCCTCGTCCTCGGCGGCCTGGGCATCGCCGCCGTCGTTTACCTCGTGATCCGCTATTGGCAGCCTGGCCCCGTCGGGGTCACGCCGGTTCACGACCCGGTCGTCCTGTCCCTCGAGCGCGCTGGGCTTCGGCGCCGTCGTCTGGCTGGCGGTCGCCACCCCGGGCACGCTCGGGACCGACAAGGAAGCGTTCCAGGTCGGTCTCGGCACCGGTCTCGCCATGGGGCTCCTGACGTTCGCGGCAGGTCCCTTCCCCATACTGTTGGGCGTCGTGTTCCTTCCGTGGGTGACGATGACTGTTGCCGCCGTGCGCCACTCCTTTCGCTCGGGCGTGCGGACCGCGGTCTGGGCCTCAGCGTTCACGACCCTTGCGGGCATCCCGGCGTTCGTGGTGGGCGCGCTGATCTCCTTCGCCCGGGATGGAGAGATTTGGTACGGCGACGGCGTGCAGCGCGCGGGGATCATCGACGAAATGGCGGGTTGGGTGGTGCCCTGGACGATCGGCGTGCTGCTCCCGGTCATGGTCGTCGGCGCCGCCCTGGGTGCCGTGCTCGCCGCCCCTGGGCGCCGCGCCCGCCTGGCCTCCTGAGCCAACCAGCACGACGACGAGGCGATGGCTAAATCTGACATCGCTGTCGTTTGTGCTGACATCCATGTCGTTTTCTACTGACAGGACCGCGTTGTTATCACTGACATCTACGTGTCGCTGCACACCAAGCAGCGGAGATCTCATCAGGCGACGGACCTGAGCCACGAGCGCATATTGCCCTGATCTGGCGCTGACCCGCAGCGGCCTCGTGATGGCGCAGCCTGGCGGTTGCTCCCACGGTTGCTCTCCGCGGCGAGCATGACCAGGGCGAGTACCGAATCCCATCACCTCGCATCGGTGCCAACCGGCCTCCAACCTCTCGCGGCCTTCGGCTGACCGGCTCGACGCCCCGCCGTGCAAGGGCGAAGATGACCGAGTGGCCACACGTGACTCTCCGACTGACGAGGTACCCGAGTACTTCGAGACCATGGTCGAACCCGCGCGACGGCGGGTTGAAGCCGTTGCCCAGCGGCTCGTCGGTCTCAGCGGAAAGGAAGCACGCGAGCTGGCTGCTCGATCCCGATGCACCATCAGGGCCGTCCGAATCGATGGCAGGCCCCTGATTGTCACGGCCGAGTACGCCCCCAATCGCATCAACGTCGCCACAAAGGACGGCATCATCGTCGACGTGATCTCGCCGCGCGCATCGGCGGAGGAAATACACGACTAGAGGGCTCTAGCGGGGGAGTCACAGGGGAGCCAAGGCCCCGGATTGGCGCGGCAATCGATCGCGCGTCCATCGCGCGGCCGGGCAGGTTCGGGCTGGACCGGCATCGTTCATCCGCACCGCCCACGCTGGTGCTCGGCGTCCGGTCTCGTACGTACGTTCGGCATAGACCAGGCTCGTAATGCGTAGGTCAGGAGTTCGATTCTCCTCTCGGGCTCTGAGAGAGGCTCTGAACAGGCAGAACGTGGCCGTGTGGTGCCAGCCCCTGAGTCCCGACTGGTCAGGAAAATTCCTCAGCTGACTGCCACTCGTTCGATCGCCCGCAGGAGCCGCTTGTTCCCACCGAGGACTCCGCTCCAGCCGAGGAGCCGACCGTCCACAAACATCGCGATCTGGTCATCTCCGTAAGCGACTGTGATCCACCGGTTGACGATGTCGCGTCCTGCTCGCTTCGCTGAGATCTGCCTGATGTTGGTGATGTCCAGGGTCGACTTGGCGCCGCGGAAGTCGAGTCGACCCTGCGACACGGTCAGCGAGCCCCGATCCTCCATGGCCTTCATCGTGACCTCGGTCCCGCCCACCGGACGCGACCGGTACCAGACCTTCCGAAACGTGCGTTCCTCCACGTGACCTCCTCGTCGAGGCGGAGATTCTCGCGGATCGCGGAGACTGCTCGCCGTCGCGTTGACTCGCCGCACGTCCGTGTCGACGCCAGGGCGCCGGATGTCCCGCCTTGCAGCGACAGACAACGTCCGTTCGGCCGGTGTCGCTCCAAGGTGGGACGCGGGGGTCATCGTTGAACAGCCGGGCGGTCCGGATCGCGGCGATCCTCGTGACTGTTTGCTCGGTCGGGGTCATGTAGGCGGCGTCGAGGGTGACTCGGCAGCGCCGGTCGGGGGAGGCCCGGCTATCCCGGCGTGCGGGTGAGGCGGACGTGGGTGACGGCGGGGGAGCTGACCAGCTGGGTGCACTCGTAGCCCTCCGGGCCGCCGTCGAGGTGGTCGAACAGGCGCTCGCCGCCGCCCAGCAGGATCGGCACGATCGACTGGACGTGCATCTCGCTCGATGGGGATTGGCGGCGGCCGTGGTGTGTGAGCACGAACACCGGGTGGTGGAACGGCGGGTCGTCGCCCCACCAGCCGGTCCACCGGTCGCCGCTCCAGTCGGCGGATCGGGCCGAACATGTTGCGTCCCATGATGGTGGCGCCGATCCCGATACCGTCGGCGACGAAGTCGTCGGAAGCCCCGTGGCACCTTCCCGCCGTGCACCCGCCAAAGCTGCGGGTCGCGACGGCCTGGTCGTGCGTGTGTCGAGCAGCGGGTTGTCGAGCTCCGGCCTGGCCCGGCGCCGTATCCGTCGAGCGAGATCGCGAAGTTGTGCACCCGTAGCTTCGGCATGTCGTCTCCCGTGATGTGACCGATGATGACGCATCCGACTGGATGCGGCATCGGGTACGTCGGAGCCGATCCGGCGGCATCGACATCGGGGCTGGACGACGTGGGCCCGCCGTGCAGCTAGCGGAAAACGAGAACGCGTTCTAGTCTCCGGTGATGCAGCGCTTCGAGGGACGGGTGGCGATCGTGACCGGTGCGGCGTCCGGCATCGGCCGGGCGACCACCGAACGACTGGTCGAGGAGGGGGCCACGGTGGTGGCGATCGACCGTGACGCCGACGGCCTCACCGCGACGGCCAAGGCCGCGGCACCGGGCATGGTCATGACGGTGACCGGCGACGTCACCGACGCCGACTGCGCGCGCCAGGCGGTCGCCGTCGCCACCGAGCAGCACGGGCGGCTCGATGCCGTGGTCAACAACGCCGGCATCCTGCGCTTCGAGCACAGCCACGAGGTGGCCGGGGCCGACTGGGACCAGGTGCTCCGGGTCAACCTGACGGGCACCTTCCAGTTCTGTCAGGCGGCGATCCCCGTCATGGTCGCCGCCGGGCGGGGCGCCATCGTCAACGTCGCCTCGACCGCCGCGCTGTTCGGTCACCCCTGGGCCGCCGCCTATGCGGCGTCCAAGGGCGGGGTCCTGGCGCTGACCCGCACCCTGGCCGTCGAGTACGCCGCTCAGGGCCTGCGGGTCAACGCCGTGTGCCCCGGGTCGATCGAGACGCCGATCTCGGGTGCCTTCACCGTGCCCGACGGTGCGGACGCCCGGCTGGTGCGCCGCATCATGTCGCCGGTGGGGCTGTCGGGGCCCGAGCCGGTGGCGGCCGCCATCGCCTACCTCGCCTCCGACGACGCCGCCCACGTCAACGGGGCCGACCTGCGCATCGACGGCGCCACCCACTCCTAGTGGTAGGTCGCAGCTCCCGTGCACTTCTGCTTCGCCACCACCTTCTCCGACTCGGCCGAGCTGGCGCCCATGGCGACGACCGCCGAGGCCTGCGGCTGGCACACGCTGGCCATCTCGGACCACATGGTCAACCCGGTCACGACCCGCTCGACCTACCCGTACACGAAGGACGGCACCCGCCGCTGGGAGATGGGCACCCAGTGGCCGGATCCCTGGGTGACCATCGGGTTCCTCGCCGGGCACACGACCACGCTGCGGTTCTTCACCAACATCTACGTGCTCCCGGCGCGGCCTCCTGTGGCGGTGGCCAAGCTCGTCGGCACCGCCGCGGTGCTGAGCGGCAACCGGGTCGCCCTCGGCATCGGCATGGGGTGGATGGAGGAGGAGTTCGAGGCCATGGGCCAACCCTTCGCCGGGCGGGGCAAGCGGGCCGACGAGATGCTGGAGGTGATCCGCACCCTGTGGACCGGCGAGGTGGTCGAGCACCACGGTGACCACTTCGACCTCCCCCCGCTCGAGGTCCAGCCGGTGCCGACCGAGCCGGTGCCAGTGTGGGTGGGCGGCACCTCGGACGCCGCGCTGCGGCGGGCGGCCCGGAACGACGGGTGGGTCAGCGACCTGCACACCACCGACGAGCTGCGCGAGATCCGCGGCCGGCTCGACGGCTACCGCCGGGAGTACGGCCGCGACCACCTCCCCTTCGCCATGGTGAGCGCCTGCAAGGACGCCGGCGACCTGGACGCCTACCGGCGGCTCGCCGACATCGGCGTGACCCATCTGATGACCTGGCCCTGGGTCTTCTACGCCGGGTTCGAGGCCACACCGCAGGACAAGCTCGAGGGCATCCGGCGGTTCGCCGACGACATCATCGCCCGCTGGTAGGGGCCGACGCCGGCGTCTACCTGGTGGCGCGGGCCACGGCTGGCACACTGGGCGGCGTGGTCCCCATCCCGTTGCTGCCGCACCTCCGCCGGGCCCGCGACCTGGCCGATCGGCACTACGCGGAGCCGCTCGACCTGGACGTGCTGGCCCACACCGCGCACGTGTCGAAGTACCACTTCGCCCGATGCTTCGCGCAGACCTACGGCGAGACGCCCATGCGCTATCTCACCCGACGGCGCATCGAGCGGGCCCAGGACCTGCTGCGCTCGGCCAACCTGACCGTCACCGAGATCTGCATGATGGTCGGGTTCTCGAGCCTGGGTTCGTTCTCGTCGCGCTTCCGCGAGCTGGTGGGGGAGACGCCCACGCAGTACCGCGACCGGTGGGCGGCACAGGGCGGACCGCACATCCCCGGGTGCTTCCTGTTCATGCGGGGCGTCGACCGGTGGCCCGCCGCCACCGCAGCCGAGCAATCTGGGAGAAGCACGCCACGACACGCGGTCCGTACGGTGGCCACATGATCACGAACGTTTCCCTCGCCACCGTGTGGGTCACCGACCAGGACGAGGCCAAGGCCTTCTACATCGACAAGCTCGGCTTCCAGGAGCACACCGACGTCGCCATGGGCGACGGCTACCGCTGGGTGACGGTCGCCCACCCCGACCACCCCGAGATGCAGCTCACGCTCATGCTGCCCGGCCCGCCTCTCGACGACGAAGACGCCGCCGCCTTCCGCCGCATGATGGACAAGGGGTCACTGGCCGCCGTCGGCCTCGCCACCGACGACTGCCGCAAGACCCACCAGGAGCTGGTGGCCAAGGGCGTCGAGTTCATCCAGGAGCCGGCCGACCGCCCCTACGGCGTCGAGGCCATCGTGCGCGACAACTCGGGCAACTGGCTCGTGCTCGTCGAGACCAGGCCCTACACGGGTGGCGACTTCGGCCCGACCGCGTAACCGACGGCGGGCTGAGGCCGGCGGTGGGGGCCACGTCCCGTAGCGTGTGATCGATGTCGGCACGGTGCCGACACCCGTGGCGGATCGATGAGCGGCCTTTCCCGGAGACAGTTCCTCGCCGCCGGCCTCGGCGCCGCCGGGACGCTGGCGACCGGCATCGGCCTCGGTGGTTACGTCCTGCCGCTGGTCGCCCGCGAGGACCTGATCCCCGGACGGGCGCCCGACATCGTCCTCGAGCCCGACGCCTGGACCACGACCGGCGATCGGCTCAGGTTCGCGGCGCTGGGCGACAACGGCAGCGGCGGCCGCCAGGCCATGGCGGTCGCCGGCCGCATGGCCGAGACGTACGCCGGCAGGCCGTTCGGCAACGTCGTGCTGCTGGGCGACATCAGCTACTACGGCAACTTCGCCGACCGCTACGACGACGTGTTCGTGCGGCCGATGGGCCCGCTGATCGACGCCGGCGTCACCTTCGACCTCGCCATCGGCAACCACGACGAGGCCCTCCGCTACAGCAAGGAGGGCTTCGAGGAGATCGAAGCCGAGGTCGAGCTGCTCGACACGCCGGGCCGCTACTACATGCAGACCTACGGGCCGGCCGACATCTGGTTGCTGGACTCGAGCGTCCCCGGCCTGTTCGGGACCGGATCGTCCGACCAGCTCGAGTGGCTCGACGACACGCTCGCCGGGGCGACGAGCCGGTGGCGGATCGTCGCCATGCACCACCCGCCCTACTCGTCGGGCAGGCACGGGTCGACCGCCCGGGCCGAGGAGCTGCTGGTGCCGATCCTGGAGCGCCACCACGTCGACCTCGTGCTCGCCGGCCACGACCACGACTACGAGCGCACCGTCCCGCTCGACGGTGTCACCTACGTGGTCAGCGGCGGCGGCTGCAAGACCACCAAGGTGGGCCACAGCGACTTCACCGCGGTGTCCAGGCGCATCCTGCAGTTCCTCCTCGTCGAGATCGACGGCGACCGCCTGGTCGGCACGTGCATCCAACCCGCCGGCCAGGTCGCCGACCGGTTCGAGCTGCGGGCCCGGGAGGGTCGATGACCCGCCGACAGATCCTCGAACGCATCGCGGTCGTGGTCTACGGGGTGGTCGACTGGCTGGTCATCATGGCGCCGACCCTGGCCGTGGAGCTGGCGGCCGAACGGGGAGGCGTGAAGGATCGGGCGAGCCTCGACCTGCTGATCGCCAGCGCGGCGATCGCCACGCCGCACGCCGTCATCGCCGCCCGGCGCCTGCGGTTCGAGGAGCGCACCGCGGTGTGGCGGGCCGACATCTGGATCGCCAGCATCGACGCCCTGGTCGTGCTGGCGCTGAGCACCACGCTGCTCGTGGTGGTGGTGCTGGCGACGTTCCCCGACGAGCACGCGGCGCTGGCCCACCGGGGCTTCCCGGTGGTGGCGCTGTGGATCGGCATACAGCTCGTCGCCGTCGCCCTGGCCGAGGTGGTCGGGCGGGTCGTGTTCTGGTGGCTCGAGCCGCACCCGTCCCGGCGACGGCTGCGGCGCCCCCGCCACGACCCTCGCCCGCGCCCTCGACAGCCGTCGCCGGGGGCGTGAACATCACCCGGTGGCCTTCCGCTTCACCACCCGTGCCGGGCACCCCACCTTCGTCGACCTGCCGTGGGAGCAAGCGCTCGCCGACTGGGCCTCCGACCGGATGGTCTCACCGGTTCGGGGCATCTCGCGCCATGTCGTGCGCTTCGTCGCCTACGGACCCGACGTCTACGCGCTCAAGGAGCTGCCCGGCCGGCTGGCCGAGCGCGAGTACCGGTTGCTGCGGGCGCTCGACGAGCGGTCGGTGCCCGTGGTCGAGGCCGTCGGCGTGGCCAGCGGACGCACGTCCGACGACGGCGAGCCGCTCGACGACGTGCTCATCACCCACCACCTGCAGTACTCGCTGCCGTACCGCGCCCTGTTCAGCCGCTCGACCCTGATCGACCTGTGGGAGCCGCTACTCGACGCGCTGGCCCAGCTGCTCGCCCGGGCGCACCTGGCCGGGTTCTTCTGGGGCGACTGCTCGCTGTCGAACACGCTGTTCCGTCGTGACGCCGGGGCGCTGGCGGCCTGGCTGGTCGACGCCGAGACCGGCGAGCTGCACCACCAGCTGTCGGACGGGCAGCGCCGCCACGACCTGGAGGTCGCCGAGATGAACCTCGCGGGTGAGCTTCTCGACATCGTCGCCGCGGGACGGGAGGACGACACCGACCCGGGCGACGCGCTCGACGACGACCCCCGCCTCGACCCGGCGGCCGTAGCCGAGGACCTGCGCCACCGCTACGAGGGCCTGTGGAACGAGCTGACCACCGTCGAGGTGTTCGGCGCGGCCGAGGAGTGGCGGGTCGCCGACCGGGTGCGCCGGCTCAACGACCTGGGCTTCGACGTGGACGAGATGGAGCTGGTCGACGACCCGAGCGACCCGGACAGCCAGCTGCTGCGACTCACCACCCGGGTGGTCGAGCCCGGCCACCACCGGCGCCGGCTGCTGCAGCTCACCGGCCTGGACGTGCAGGAGAACCAGGCCCGGCGGCTGCTCAACGACATCCTGGGCTACCGGGCGTGGCTCGAGCGGCGCAGCGGCGCGCCCGTTCCCGAACAGATCGGCGCCCTGCGCTGGATGGTCGAGGTGTTCGAGCCGACGCTGGCCGCCCTTCCGGCCGAGCTCCGCACCAAGCTCGAGGACGCCGAGATCTTCCACCAGATCCTGGAGCACCGCTGGTTCATGTCCGAGGAGGCCGGGACCGACGTGGGCACCGAGGTGGCGATCGCCGACTACCTCGAGGACGTCCTGCCCACGGCACGCGACGAGCGCACCGTCCTGGCCCCGCCGGTCACCGGCGAGCTGCCGGTCACGCCCCCATGACGGAGCTGTGACACCGACCCGCCCTGGTGCTCATCGCCGACACCGGCGCCGGCGCTGGGGTAGAACCGGTGACAGCTCCCCGACCCGGAGGCACCGCGATGGCGAAGGAACGGCTCACCGCCTTCGAGGCCGTCAACCGCTACTTCGAGGAAGCGGCCCGCCTGATCGACCTCGACGAGCGGATGTACTCCGTCCTCACGTCGACCTACCGCGAGATCTCGGTGCAGATCCCGGTCGAGCTCGACGACGGCGACCTGATCGTCGTGCGGGGCTACCGGGTGCACCACAACGGGGCGCGGGGCCCGTACAAGGGCGGCATCCGCTACCACCCCACGGCCGACCTCGAGGAGGTGCGGGCGCTCGCCTCGCTCATGACCTGGAAGACGGCGCTCGTCGACGTCCCGTTCGGCGGGGCCAAGGGCGGCATCGAGGTCGACCCCACCGACATGAGCCAGGGCGAGCTGCAACGCATGACCCGCCGGTTTGCCAACGGCATCAACCACGTCATCGGCATCTACCGCGACATCCCGGCCCCCGACGTCAACACCAACGCCCAGACGATGGCGTGGATGATGGACGCCTACTCGGCCAGCCACGGCTACAGCCCGGCCATCGTCACCGGCAAGCCGCTCGACCTCGGGGGCGCGCCCGGCCGCGAGGCGGCCACCGGCCGCGGGGTCGTGTACGTGCTCGAGGCCTACGCCGAGGAGCACGGGCTCGACCTGGGAGGCCTCCGGCTGGCGATCCAGGGGTTCGGCAACGTCGGGTCGTGGGCCGCGCTCGAAGCGGTCGAGCGCGGCTGCACGGTGGTGGCCGTGTCCGATCGCTACGGCGGGGTGCGCCACGACGCCGGCCTCGACGTGCGGGCACTGGCGGACGTCGTGCGGGCCGGCGGCGCCGTCGGCGACACCGACCAGCCCGGTGTCGAGCCGGTGACCAACGAGGAGCTGCTCGTGGGCCCGTGCGACGTGCTCGTGCCCGCGGCGCTGGGGCAGGTCATCGACGCCGACAACGCGGGCGCCGTGCAGGCGTCGGTCGTGCTCGAGGCGGCCAACTACCCGGTCACGCCCGACGGCGACAAGATCCTGGGCGACCGGGGCGTCGTCGTCATCCCCGACGTGCTGGCCAACGCCGGCGGTGTGACCGGGTCGTACTTCGAGT
The DNA here is from genome assembly GCA_963735395.1 of uncultured Acidimicrobiales bacterium. Lineage (GTDB taxonomy): Bacteria > Actinomycetota > Acidimicrobiia > Acidimicrobiales > VFJN01 > ZC4RG19. The sequence goes on from CAVTKV010000016.1 coordinate 128,172, forward strand.
GGAGCCAGAACATCCAGCAGTTCACCTGGAAGGAGGACCGCTTCAACGCCGAGCTGCGCGACCGCATGCGGTTGGCCTACGCGGCCACGTCGGACACGGCCCGCCAGCTGAACTGCACCCTGCGGCAGGCGGCGTTCGCCATCGGCATCCGCCGGGTGGCCCAGGCCTCCCGCCTGCGCGGTTACATCTGAGGGAGAATTCCGGCAGTGACCTCACCCTTGAGCGACGCCCCCGGCACCGGGCCGGACGCCCCCCGCCGCCGGGGTCGCCGCCGCCAGCGCAGCGCGCCGTTCGCCAGCGGGCGCCTCGACTTCGGCCCCGGCCCGCTCACCATGCACGAGAGCCGGCCCGAGGGGCCGGTCATGTACCGCGAGAAGAAGCGGCACATCGAGCTGGGCACCGTGTTCGCCGCCCTGGTCGCGCTGGCCACGATCGGGCTCGTGGCCGCGCTCGTCTACCGGGCGACCCGGGTGCACATCGACCAGACGGGCATCGAGGACGGCGCCGACATCACCACCTTCGACGCCGCCGCGCTCGAGGTGCGGATGGAGTTCTCCTCCGAGGAGGAGGCGTCCGAGGCGACCCTCACCGTCGACGGCAAGGTCGTCAAGGAGCCCGGCGTGCTGGGCACGTTCATGGTGTGGCGGCCGCCCGCTCCGCTGGAGGAGGGCGACCACAGCATCGAGGTGGCCGTGCCCCGCGCCGTGTTCGGCGACTCGATCCACCGTTGGGACTTCACCGTCGACGGCACCGCCCCCGCCCTCGAGGTCCCCTCCGCCGTCGACCCGGTCGCCATCGACGAGGGCACCGAGGTGGCGGGCACGGTCGAGGACGGCGCCACGCTGACCGCCGACGGCGACGAGGTCGAGGTCGACGGCGATGGCCACTTCACCCTGCGCTTCGACCGGCCGCCCCCCGGGCCCATCACGCTCGAGGCGGCCGACCGCGCCGGCAACCGCACCACCGCCTCGGTGGTCGTGCCCATCACCTACCCGGGCCTGCGCGGCGTCCACGTCAGCGCGGCGGCCTGGAGCAGCGAGCCGCTCCGCGCCGGCATCCTCCAACTGGTCGACGAGCACCGCATCGACACCGTGCAGCTCGACCTCAAGGACGACACCGGCACGGTCGGGTACGACTCGCAGGTGCCCCGGGCCCTCGAGATCGGCGCGGTGACGGCGCACTACGACCTGGAGGCCGCGGTGGCCACCCTCGAGGACCGGGGTGTGCGCGTGATCGGGCGCATCGCCGCCTTCCGCGACCCCATCCTGGTGCAGGCGGCGTGGGGCGCCGGCCAGGGTGACCAGGTCATCCAGTCGGTGCGGGGCGGTCCTTACGACGCCACCGGCCAGTTCACCAACCCCGCCAGCGCCGCCGTGCGCCGCTACAACCTCGACATCGCCCTCGAGGCCGTGAGCCGCGGCGTGGACGACATCCTGTGGGACGACGCCCGGCTGCCGACCGGCGAGCCCGACACCATCGTCGTGCCCGGCCTGACCTCGTCGCCGTCCGATGTCATCACGGGCTTCCTGGCCGAGGCGCACAGCGAGCTGCGCCGACGGGGTGCGTACCAGGGCGTGACCACCGTGGGCGTGGCCGCCGACACCGGCGACCCCATCGGCCAGGACGTGGCCCGCATCGCCCGCAACGCCGACTACATCTCGCCGCAGATCTACCCGGGGTACTGGTCGGCGGGCCGCTACGGCGTGCCCGACCCCCCGCACCAGCCGGCCGAGTTCGCCGTCGCCCTCGTGGCCCGGTATCAGGAGGTCACGGCCGGGACGGGCGTGGTGATCGCCCCCTGGTTGCAGAACTTCGAGCTGCAGGGCGTCGCCTACGGGGATGCCGAGGTGCGGGCGATGGTCGACGCGCTGCGCGGCCTGGGTATCGAGCGGTTCCTGCTGTGGAGCCCCCGCATCCAGTACTCGTGGGGCGCGCTCGACCCGCAGGCCTGACCCCGTGCGGTCCGGTGCCCTGGCGACGGGCGGGCGTAGCCCACGGCGCGAGGAGGGCGGTAGGGTCCGAGCCATGGCCGACCAGGCGACGTTCGCGGACCAGGCGATGGACCTGATGCCGTCGCTGTACGCCGCCGCGTTGCGCATGACCCGCAACCCGGCCGACGCCGAGGACCTGGTGCAGGAGACCTACCTGCGGGCCTACCGCGGCTTCGGCGGCTTCGAGCAGGGCACCAACCTCAAGGCCTGGCTCTACCGCATCCTCACCAACACCTACATCAACAGCTACCGGGCCAAGAAGCGTCGCCCCGACGAGACCGAGCTCGACGAGGTCGAGGACCTCTACCTCTACCGCCGGATCGGCGGGCTCGAGGCTGCGATGGCCGGCCGCAGCGCCGAGGACGAGCTGCTCGACCGCTTCACCGACCACGAGGTCAAGCAGGCGATCGAGGCCCTGCCGGAGAACTTCCGCATGGCCGTGCTGCTGGCAGACGTCGAGGGTTTTGCCTACAAGGAGATCGCCGACATCCTCGACATCCCGATTGGTACGGTCATGAGTCGGCTGCACCGGGGAAGAAAGGCGCTCCAGAAGCAGTTGTACGAGTTCGCAGTCGAGCGGAACCTCGCTGCGCCGGTCCCGAATGATGCACACGTCTGAACCACATGTCTGATCCCACGTCCGAGTGCCAAGACGCACTGCACGAGCTGTATGGCTACCTCGACGGCGAGCTCACCGACGATCGTCGGGCCGCCATCCACCGGCACCTCGACGGATGTCAGCCCTGCGCCGAGCCCTACGACTTCGAGGCCGAGCTGCGCGAGGTCGTCCGGCGCAAGTGCCAGGAGCAGGTGCCCGACACCCTGATGGCCAAGGTGCGCGCCGCTCTGGCCAGCGAGCAGGCGACGACGGCCGACGGCGTCTGAGCCGCCGCCGTCGCCGACGGCAACGGCCGTCGTCAGTGGGCGCCGCGCCCGCCGACGACGACGAACGGCGTGCGCACGATCAGCGACACGTCCAGCCACACCGACCACTCGTCGACGTAGTGGCGGTCGTACTGGGCCCGTTCGGGGTAGTGGACGTCGGACCGCCCGTTGACCTGCCAGTAGCCGGTCATGCCGGGGCGGACCGCCTGGTAGGCGTCGACGACTTCGGCGAACGCGTCGAACTGGGCATGGGTCACCGGGCGGGGGCCCACGATGCTCATGCTGCCCAACACCACGTTGATCAGCTGGGGGAGCTCATCGATGCTGGTGCGGCGCAGCCAGCGGCCCAGCCGGGTGACGCGGGGGTCGATCGAGATCGGCAGCTTGTAGTCGTTGTCGACGTACTGGTTCCAGAGCCCCGGGTCGGTGTGCAGGCGCTCTTCCGCGTCTTCGCGCATGGTGCGGAACTTGTACATCGAGAACGTCTCGCCACCCAGGCCGACCCGCTGCTGCCGGAACAGCGCCGGTCCGCGCGAGGTGAGCCGGATCAGCACCGCGCAGAACAGGCCCAGCGGCACGACGATGGGCGCGGCGACGAGTGCCACCCCCAGGTCGAGCGCGCGCTTGCCCCGCGACCGCGCCGGCGGGCTGAGCTCGCTCGCCGGTGCGGCGGGTGCCCCGGGCGAGGCAGCGGCCGCCGTGGGGCCGTCGGGGTCGGACGGAGGGGCGACGGGCGACGCCGCGATGCCACCGTCGCCTAGAGAGGCCACCCTGGTACCCCGGTTCCTCGCATGCCAGCCCCCAGTTGCTCGCAGCTCGTCGCCGCATCCCCGACGTTCGCCCTGGTGGCGGATCCCTCCGCGCACCGCCCTTCAGGCGGGTGACCTTAGCAGTGGCTCCAGACAGTCGCTCAGCCGCCGAGCCGAGGCCGAGCGGTCAGGGGCCGAGGCGCTGGAGCGGTTCGTGACTTCTGCGCAGGGTTGCCTAGCATGCCCCCATGTTCGCCGTGGTGTGGCACTACTGGATCGCCGTCGCCCTCGTCCTGGGCGTGGTGGGAACGCTCGGGGCGCTCGCGGTCGGCTACTTCAAGAACGTCGAGTCGACCCGCTACCCGAGGGGTCGGTAGGGCAGGTGGCCAGTCCGGTCGACTGGGATCTCGCCGAGCGCGTCGCGGTCCGGGTCGCCGGCCACGAGCCGCTGGCGGCGTCGTACCACTACGAGCGCCTGGCCGCCGACTTCGACGAGCTCACCGCCCAGGCCGAGGACCTGGTCGAGCGGGCCACCGGCCTGCGCTCGGCGAGCGGCGCGGCCCGCGCCCGGGTGGTCGACCGGAGCGACTGGGTGCGAGCCAACCTGGCCAGCTTCGGCCGGCTGCTGCGGCCCCTCACCGACCGGATGGCCGAACGCCAGGACGACCGCCGCGGGCCCCGTGCCCTGTTCGGCGGGGTGTCCCGCAAGGCAGCCGGCGCCGAGGTCGGGGCGCTGCTGGGGTGGATGGCCACCCGCGTGCTCGGCCAGTACGACCTGCTGATCATCGAGGACGAAGACCCCGACGACCAGGACCTCGTGTACTACGTCGGCCCCAACGTGCTGGCGCTCGAGAAGCGCTTCGGGTTCCCGCCCCGCGAGTTCCGGCTGTGGCTGGCCCTGCACGAGGTCACCCACCGGGCCCAGTTCACGGGCGTCCCCTGGCTGCGCCCGCACTTCCTGTCCCTCGTCAACCGCACGCTCGACGCTGTCGACCCCGACCCGAAGCGCTTCCTCGACGCGTTCGCCCGCGTGGTCGACGACCTGCGTTCCGGCCACAACCCGCTCGACGAGGGCGGCATCGCCACGCTGCTGGCCAGCCCCGACCAGCGCGACCTGTTCGGCCGCATCGGCGGCATGATGAGCTTGCTCGAGGGCCACGGCGACGTGACGATGGACCGGGCCGGCGAGGGCCACGTCCCCTCGGCCGAGCGCTTCTCGCGGGCGCTGCGCGAGCGTCGCCGTCAGGGCGGCAGCGCGGCCAAGGTGCTGCAGAAGGTCATGGGCATCGACGCCAAGATGAAGCAGTACGCGCAGGGCGAGTCGTTCATCGCCTACGTCGAGCGCCATGGCGGTCCCGACGCCCTCGACGCCGCCTGGCGCGGGCCCCAGTGGCTGCCCAACCTGGCCGAGATCCGGGCGCCGCAGGAGTGGCTCGACCGGGTGCGCCTCTCCGAGGAGCTGGTGGGGTAGCAGCCCTGCCCGGCGCGCCTCCGTCCGCCGTCGTGGTGGAGCTCGCGACCCGCTGCGACTTCCCCGTCGCCGGCACGCCCGTCACCTGCGCCGTGTCCGGCGGGGCCGACTCGTTGGCGCTGCTGGTGCTGGCGGTCCAGGCCGGGTGCCGCGTGACCGCCGTCCACGTCGACCACGGGCTGCGGGACGGTTCGGAGGGCGAGGCAGACGAGGTGCGGCGGGCGGCCGAACGTTTCGGCGCTGCGTTCCGGGCCGAGCGGGTGGTGGTCGCGCCCGGCCCCAACCTCGAGGCCCGGGCGCGGGCAGCCCGCTATGGGGTGCTGCCCGCCGACGCCCTCACCGGGCACACCGCCGACGACCAGGCCGAGACCGTCCTGCTCAACCTGGTGCGGGGGGCCGGGTTGGACGGTCTGGCGGGCATGGACCCGGCCCGCCGTCCGCTGCGCCGACTGCGCCGTCGCGAGACCGTCGCGCTGTGCGCCGAGCTGGGGCTCGACCCCGTGTGCGACCCGACCAACGACGATCCCGCCTACCGCCGCAACCGGGTGCGCGCCGAGTTGGTCCCGCTGCTCGACGCCATCGCCGAGCGCGAGGTCGCGCCGGTCATCGCCCGCCAGGCCGACCTGGTGCGGGACGACGCCGCCCTGCTGGACGAGCTGGCTGCTGCGATCGACCCCACCGACGCCCGCGCCCTGGCCGCGGCGCCCGCGCCGCTGGCCCGGCGGGCGGTCCGCCGCTGGCTGCGCGCCGCCGGTCCGGGCGGCCCGGAGCACTACGCCCCCGATGCCGCCGCCACCGAACGCGTGCTGGCGGTCGCACGCGGGGAGGGGGTGGCCTGCGAGCTGGCCGGCGGCTGGCGGGTGGCCCGCACCGGTGGCCGGCTACGCGTCGAGCCTCCGGCCCGGTAGGTTCTGCTGGGCATGCCCACCGATCCCCGGGGCGAGGTTCGCACCGTGCCCAGCTCTCCTGCGGCCCTTGGTCAGCCCAACGGCTTCGTCCACCACGTGGACGAGCCCGCCCTGGGTGCGGTGGTGGTGGGCGAGGACCAGATCCGGGCCCGCATCGCCGAGTTGGGCGCCCAGATCAGCGCCGACTACGCGGACGAGCCGCCACTGCTCATCTGCGTGCTCAAGGGCGCGTTCGTCTTCCTGGCCGACCTGGCCCGGGCCATCCGCCTGCCGCTCGAGGTCGACTTCATGGCCGTGTCGTCCTACGGGGCGTCGACCCGGTCGTCCGGGGTCGTGCGCATCGTCAAGGACCTGGACATCGACCTGGCCGGCCGCCACGTCATCCTGGTCGAGGACATCGTCGACTCGGGCCTGACCCTGACCTACCTGCGTCGCAACCTGATGGCCCGCCAGCCCGCCAGCCTCGAGGTGTGCGCCCTGTTCGTGCGCCAGGGCAACCAGAAGACGCACGAGGAGCTGCGCTACGTGGGTTTCGAGATCCCGCCGGCCTTCGTCCTGGGCTACGGGCTCGACGTGGGGGAGCGGTTCCGCAACCTGCCGTACGTCTGCGAGTACCGCGGCGACGCCTGACGGAGCGATCGGACCGATCGGCACGGCATGTCACCGAGGCCGGTCTGACGCACTGTCCGATGCGCCGGTAGCCTGGCCCGCACCGTGAAACGCTTTCCGAGAGCCGCCCTGCTGTACCTCGTCATCGGCGCTGCTGTGCTCTTCGTGGGCATCCGGTTCTCGAGCCGGCCGGCCGAGCGCGAGGAGATCGACTTCTCCGAGTTCCGCCAGTCGATCGACGACGGCGAGGTCGCCACCGCCGAGATCAAGGACCGCGACCACGAGGTCGTCGGCAAGCTCAGCGACGACACCGAGTACAGCGTGGCCTTCCCGGCCGAGTACGCCGACGAGCTGGTCGACGAGCTGCACGACGCCAACCCGCCGGTCGAGGTCACCACCGACCAGCAGGCCGACTCGCTGTGGACCGGCCTCCTGTTCAGCCTGCTGCCGATCGTGCTGCTCGTCGGTGCGTTCCTGCTGATCATGAACCTCATGCAGGGCGGCGGCAAAGGCGTCATGCAGTTCGGCAAGTCCCGCGCCAAGCAGGTGTCCAAGGACGACCCGTCGGTCACGTTCTCCGACGTCGCGGGGGCCGACGAGGCCGTCGAGGAGCTGCAGGAGATCAAGGAGTTTCTCCAGGATCCCGGCCGCTTCCAGGCCATCGGCGCCCGCATCCCCAAGGGCGTGCTGCTCTACGGCCCGCCGGGCACCGGCAAGACGCTGCTGGCCCGGGCTGTCGCGGGCGAGGCCGGCGTGCCGTTCTTCCCCATCTCGGGCTCCGACTTCGTCGAGATGTTCGTCGGCGTGGGCGCCAGCCGCGTGCGCGACCTGTTCGAAAAGGCCAAGCAGGCGGCTCCGGCCATCGTCTTCGTCGACGAGATCGACGCCGTCGGCCGCCACCGCGGCGCCGGCATGGGCGGCGGGCACGACGAGCGCGAGCAGACGCTCAACCAGCTCCTGGTCGAGATGGACGGGTTCGACGCCCGCACCGGCGTCATCCTCATCGCGGCCACCAACCGGCCCGACATCCTCGATCCCGCCCTGCTGCGCCCGGGCCGCTTCGATCGCCAGATCGTGGTCGACCAGCCCGACCTCGAGGGCCGCAAGGCCATCCTCGACGTGCACGCCAAGGGCAAGCCTCTGGCCGACGACGTGCGGCTCGACGTGCTCGCCCGCCGCACGCCGGGGTTCACCGGCGCCGACCTGGCCAACCTCATGAACGAGGCGGCGCTGCTCACGGCCCGGAACAACGGCACCGACATCACCATGGTGTCGATGGAGGCCGCCATCGACCGGGTGCTGGCCGGGCCCGAGCGCAAGACCCGGGTCATGTCCGACCACGAGAAGCGCATCATCGCCTACCACGAGGGCGGCCACACCCTGGTCGGCCACGTTCTCGAGGGCACCGACCCCATCCACAAGGTCTCGATCGTGTCGCGTGGTCGGGCGCTGGGCTGGACGCTGGCCCTGCCCACCGAGGACAAGTACCTCAAGACCCGCGCCGAGCTGGTCGACACCATGACGATGCTGTTGGGCGGCCGCACGGCCGAGGAGCTGGTGTTCGGCGACCCCACCACCGGCGCCAGCGACGACATCGAGCGCTGCACCGAGATCGCCCGGGCCATGGTCACCATGTACGGCATGAGCGAACGCCTCGGGCCCCAGCAGCTCGGCACCAAGTCGGGCGAGGTGTTCCTCGGCAAGGACTACGGCCACGAGGCCACCTACTCCGACGAGGTCGCCGGCCTCATCGACGACGAGGTGCGCCGGATGATCGACCACGCCCATGACCGGGCGCGGTTCATCCTCACTACGCACCGGTCCACGCTCGACCGGCTGGCCTCGTCGCTCGTCGAGAAGGAGACGCTGGACGACGCCGACCTGGCCGAGGTCTTCGGCGACATCGACAAGGGCGCGGGCATCGAGGCGTCGCTGGACGAGCTCGAGCGCACGTCGACGCGGCAGACGCCACGCGATGCGCCGGTCGACGTCACCGTGGCCGAGGCCTCCGGGCAGCCCGAGGCCCGGCCCGTGCCCACCGCCCCCGCCGAGCCCGCCTGGCGGCGGGTGCTGCGTTGGCGTGGTGGTGTGCGGGCGCCCCGCCCGTCGGGCACCTGAGCGGCCGGCCGGTGCACGATGGCTGACGAGTGGCCCAGCCGGGAGTTCCCGCCCATCGACACGCCGATGGACCTCGACCGCATCGCCAAGGCCGTGCGCGAGATCCTGGAGGCCATCGGCGAGGACGCCGACCGAGAGGGCCTGCGCGACACACCCGAGCGCGTCGCCCGCATGTACGCCGAGGTGTGCTCGGGCCTGCACGAGCAGGCCGACACGCACCTGGCCGTCACCTTCGAGGCCGGCCACGACGAGATGGTCATGGTGCGCGACATCGCGGTGCAGAGTTTGTGTGAACACCACATCATTCCGTTCATCGGCAAGGCCCACGTGGCGTACATCCCGGGCAAGGACGGGCGCATCACGGGGTTGTCGAAGCTGGCCCGGCTGGTCGACGCCTACGCCCGCCGCCCGCAGGTGCAGGAGCGCCTGACCGCACAGATCGCCGACGAGATCGACCGCAGGCTCGCGCCGCGGGGGGTAATGGTGGTCGTCGAGGCCGAGCACCTGTGCATGACCATGCGCGGCGTGCGCAAGCCCGGCTCCACCACGGTCACCTCGGCTGTGCGCGGCCTGTTCCGCACCAGCGTGGCCACCCGGGAAGAGGCCATGCGGTTCATCGTCGGTCAGCGCTGACCATCGCCTCGAATTGGCGGGGAGTCGCCCAAACGGTCACGCAGCGCGAGCAGTCCACCTCGCAGAGCACCACGGGGACGCGCGAGCAGGAGCCTAGGATGTGCGACCGTGCCGGTCAGCCGTCCTCGAATCATGGGTGTGGTCAACGTGACCCCTGATTCGTTCTCCGACGGTGGCCGCTTCCTCGATCACGACGCCGCGATCGCCCACGCGCGCAGCATCGTCGCCCAGGGTGCCGACTGGGTCGACGTGGGCGGCGAGTCGACCCGTCCCCGCGCCCAGGCCGTGCCCGCCGACGAGGAGCTGCGCCGGGTCATCCCCGTGGTCGAGGCCCTGGCCGGCGACGGTGCGGCGGTGTCCGTCGACACCCGCAAGGCCGTGGTGGCCCGCGCGGCGGTGGCCGCCGGCGCCCGCCTGGTCAACGACGTGTCCGCATCGCTGGCCGAGGTGGCCGCGGCCGGCGGCGTCGGGTTCGTGGCCATGCACATGCTGGGCGACCCGCGCACGATGCAGGACGACCCGGTCTACGACGACGTGGTCGTCGACGTGCGCGACTACCTGGTCGAGCGGGCCGACGCCGCCCGGGCCGCCGGCGTGTCCGACGTGTGGATCGACCCCGGCATCGGTTTCGGCAAGACGCTGGCCCACAACCTCGATCTGCTGGCCAACCTGGACGTGTTGGTCGCCACCGGCTACCCGGTCCTCGTGGGCACCAGCCGCAAGGCGATGCTCGGCACCCTGGCGGCGCGGGCCGACGGGAGCGGCACGCCCCCGCCCGCGTCGGATCGCCTCGAAGGCTCGGTGGCGACGGCCGTGTGGTCGCTGCGGTGCGGCGCGGCGATGGTGCGGGTCCATGACGTGGCGGCGACAGTCCGGGCGCTCGAGGCCGTCGAGCGCGCAGCGGCGCCTGCCGCGTGAGAACGACAAGGGAGATCTGAGACGTGGCAGCGATGAAGGGCAAGTGGGCCCAGGGCATCACGCCCCGCAACTTCGTGTGGGTGCTCAAGGACCGGCTCGCCGTGTGCGAGCGGCCCGGCGGCTACGGCGCCAACCACCGCAGGGTGCGCCGGCAAGAGGAGATCATCTGGATCCGCGAGCAGGGGTTCACCCACGTCATCTCGCTCATCGCCGCCGCCCACAACCTGCACAACTACGACGAGCTGGGCGTCGCCTGGCTCCACCGTCCGCAAGGGCCCAACGACGATCCCGTCATCTTCCAGAAGAACCTGTACCGCGAGCTGCAGCACCTGCTGGCCAACGGCGAGAAGCTGCTCGTCCACCAGGAAGAGGTGGGCGATCGCATCTGCGGGCTCGTCGCCGGCTACCTGCTGTGGGCCAACCTGGTGCCGTACGGGCCCCAGGCCATCTCGGTCACCGAGCGGCTCACGGGGCGCCAGCTCGGTCCGATGGGTCGCGGCTTCGTGGCGGTGGCCGACGAGCTGCGCGGCGAGACCGGCACGCCGGCCGAGTGAGCACCAGTGGTCGTTCTGGCACGAGTGAGCGCCGGTGGTCGTTCCGGCACGAGTGGTCGTTGCACGGGCAACTGTGAACGGAAGTGGTTGGTGGGCAACCAGCTCCGTTCGCGGTTGCGGATGCAACGATGGCGGGAGGGGCGTGGCCGCAGGGCAGCGAGGCAGGCACCGTGAGCGAGCCGACGGGGTCTGACCGCATCGAGCTGCGGGGGCTGCGGGTGGTGGGGCGCGTTGGCGTGCTCGACCTGGAGCGCAGTCAGGACCAGCCGCTCGAGATCGACCTCGACCTGGCCGTCGACCTGGCGCCCGCGGGCGCCAGCGACGCGCTGACCGACACGGTCGACTACGGCGCGGTGTGCGCCCGGGTGGTGGCCACCGTGGGCGAGCGCCACGTCGACCTGCTCGAGCACCTGACGGCCCGGGTCGCCGACGCGGTGCTGGCGCTCGACGGGCGCATCGCCGCGGTCGACGTCACCGTGCGCAAGCTGCGCCCGCCGGTGCCCCACGACCTGGCCACCTCGGGCGTACACATCGTCCGGACGCGGGCGTGACCGCCGTGCCCGACCCCGCCGACCCGTCCGGCCCCGCCGACCCGTCCGGCCCCGCCGGCCCATCCGAGCCGTCCGACCCGTCGGGCGCCGCCGACCCGTCGGGCCCCGCCGGCCCGGTCCGCCGGGCGTTCCTGGGGCTGGGGTCGAACCTGGGCGACCGGGTGCGCTTCCTGCGCGATGCGGTCGACACGCTGCGCGACGTGGGACTGGTGGCGGTGTCGCCGGTGTACGAGACCGACCCGGTGGGCGGTCCGGTCGACCAGGGTGCGTACCTCAACGTGGTCGCCGAGCTGCGCACCGACCGCACCCCCCAGGAGCTGCTGGGCGTCTGCCGCCGGCTCGAGGCGGCCGCCGACCGCGTGCGCGAGGAGCGATGGGGGCCCCGCACGCTGGACGTCGACGTCCTGTGGGTCGACGGCGTGGCCGTCGACGAGCCCGACCTGGTCGTGCCCCATCCCCGCATGTGGGAGCGGCGCTTCGTGGTCGCCCCCCTGCACGACCTCGCCCCCGACCTGGCCGACGACGGCGCGCTGGCCGCCTCCGAGGGGCTGGTCGAGTGCCGCGGCGCCCTCGACGAGTTGTGACACCCCGGTCCCGGCCCACGGGTCGCCCCCGGCATGTGCGCATCGTCGGTCCGGGGCGGGCCGGCACCTCGCTCGCGCTGGCGCTCACCGACGCCGGCTGGGACGTCGGGCCCATGCTCGGTCGCACCGACGACCCGTCGAGCGCGGCGGCGGGCGTCGACCTGCTGGTCCTGGCGACGCCGGACGACGAGATAAAGGGTGTCGCCCGGGCCATCGAGCCCGACGCGTCGACGGTCGTCGCCCACTTGTCCGGGGCCCGGGGCCTCGAGGTGCTGGCGCCGCACGACCGCCGCGCCGCGGTCCACCCGCTGGTGGCCTTGCCCACCCCCGAGCTGGGGGCGAAGCGGCTGATCGGCGGGTGGTTCGCGGTGGCCGGCGACCCGCTCGCCGGCGAGGTGGTACGAGCACTGCGCGGGCGGTCGTTCGCCGTCGACGACGCCGACCGGGCCACCTACCACGCCGCCGCGGTCATCGCCTCCAACCACCTGGTGGCCCTGCTGGGCCAGGTCGAGCGCCTGGCCGACGACGTGGGTGTGCCGTTCGAGGCCTATCTGGAGCTGGCGACCGACACCTTGGCGAACGTCGCCGAGCTGGGCCCGCGGGCGGCGCTCACCGGTCCCGCCGCCCGCGGCGACGAGGCCACCATCCGGCGCCATCTGCGGGCGCTGCCTGTCGACGAGCGCCGGGCCTACCGGGGCATGATCGACGCCGCCCGGCGGTTGGCGGCGGCCCGCACGGAGGGCGAGCGCTGATGGGCGCCCTCGCTCGCCCAGGCCCCAGAGGTCGCCCGTGAGGACGATCGCCAGCATCGCCGAGCTGCGGTCGGAGCTCGACGGCCACCGGGCCGCCGGTCGCACCGTCGGGTTCGTGCCCACCATGGGCTACCTGCACGACGGGCACGCATCGCTCGTGCGCGCCGCCCGGGCCGACGACGACGTGGTGGTGGTGTCGATCTTCGTCAACCCGCTGCAGTTCGGCGCGGGCGAGGACCTCGACGCCTACCCGCGTGACCTGGCCCGCGACACCGACCTGGCGGCGGGCGCGGGCGCCGACCTGCTGTTCACGCCCTCGGTCGAGGAGATGTACCCCCGGCCGGTCCTCACCACGGTGTCGGTCGCCCAGGTGGCTGAGCGGTTCGAGGGAGCGACCAGACCCACCCACTTCGCCGGCGTGGCCACGGTGGTGGCCAAGCTGTTCGCCATCGTGGGGCCGTGCCGGGCCTACTTCGGGGCCAAGGACTTCCAGCAGGTCGCCGTCGTCCGTCGCATGGCCCAGGACCTGTCGATGCCGGTCGAGGTGGTGGCGTGCCCCACCCGCCGCGAGCAGGACGGCCTGGCCATGTCGTCGCGCAACGTCTACCTGACCCCCGACGAGCGGGCCGCCGCGCCCGTCGTCTACACGGCGCTGCGGGCCGGTGTGGCGGCGGTCACGGCGGGGGAGCGCGACCCGGCCGCGGTGCGTGACCTGATGGCCCAGATCATCCGGGCCGAGCCCCTGGCCGAACTGGACTACGCCGAGGTGGTCGATGCAGAATCGTTCACCGTCCCGGAGCCGCTCGTCGGGAATCTGCGGCTGCTCGCAGCTGTTCGTTTCGGGCGAGCCAGGCTCATCGACAACGTGGGGGTGACCGCCTGACGGCACCCACCCAAGGAGGGCTCAGCGCCGTGCGCCGACGCATGCTGAAGTCGAAGATCCACCGTGCCGTCGTCACCGACGCCAACCTGCATTACGTAGGGTCGGTCACCATCGACCCCGACCTGCTCGACGCCGCCGACATCCTGGAGCACGAGCAGGTCGCCATCGTCGACATCGACAACGGCGCCCGCTTCGAGACCTACGCCATCGCCGGCGTGCGGGGCTCGGGCGACATGTGCCTCAACGGTGCGGCGGCCCGCCTGGTGCAGCCCGGCGACCGCATCATCGTGATCTCCTACGCCGAGTACGACGCGGCCGAGATGGCCGACTACGCGCCGCGCGTGGTCCACGTCGACACGGGCAACCGCCAGGTCGACGTGGTCATCGCCGAACTCCTCGCGAGCGGAGAGCCTGTCCCCGCGCCCCACCGCTACGTCGAGGTCCCGACCAACTGACCGTTTCCGGCGGCCCCGCCCCCCACCTGGACCTGCTGGTCCTGGGCTCCGGCGTGGCCGGGCTGTCGGCGGCCGTGCGGGCCGCCGACGTGCACGGCCTGCGCGTAGGGGTGCTCACCAAGGGCGAGCTCGCCCAGGCCACCACGCGGTGGGCGCAGGGCGGCGTGGCCGCGGTGCTGGGCGGCGATCCCGATTCGACCGACCTGCACCTGGCCGACACCCTGGCTGCCGGCGCCGGCCTGTGCGACGAGGACGCCGTGCGGGTGCTGGTCGACGAAGGCCCGGCCCGGGTCAACGAGCTGATCGCGCTGGGCGCCGCCTTCGACCGCGACGCGGCCGGCGAGCTGCTGCTTGGCGCGCGAGGGCGGGCACTCGCATCCGCGTGTCGTCCACGCCGGGGGCGCCGCCACCGGGGTCGAGGTGGAGCGGGCGCTGGTGGTCGCCGTGCGCGAGACGGCCGCCGCCGTGTACGAGCACTGGTTCGCCCTCGACCTCATCCTCGAGGGTGGGCGGTGCGCCGGCGTGGTGGCGATGACGCCCACGGGTGAGCGCGCCGAGGTGCGGGCCCGTCATGTCCTGGTGGCCACCGGCGGCGCGGGCCAGCTCTTCGCGGTCACCACCAACCCCACCGAGTCCACCGGCGACGGCATCGCCATGGCCTTGCGGGCGGGCGTGGCCGTGGCCGACCTGGAGTTCGTGCAGTTCCACCCCACCGCGCTGCACCACCCGGCCATGCCCCGGCCGCTGCTGTCGGAGGCCCTGCGGGGCCACGGCGCCCTGCTGCGCGACGCGCAGGGCGAGCGCTTCGTCGACGAGTTGCTGCCCCGTGACAAGGTCAGCCGGGCGATCACCGCGGTGAGCGCACAGCAGGACGTCGACCACGTGTGGCTCGATGCCACGGGCCTCGAGCGGTTCGCCGACCGGTTCCCCACGATCCTTGCCGCGCTGGCCGACGTCGGGCTCGATCCCGCACGCGACTGGCTGCCCGTGGCGCCGGCCGCCCACTACCTGTGCGGCGGCATCGTGGCCGACCTGGACGGCGCGTCGTCACTGCCGGGCCTGTGGGTTGCGGGCGAGGCGGGATGCAACGGGGTCCACGGGGCCAACCGGCTCGCGTCGAACTCGCTGCTCGACGGCATGGTCTTCGGGCCCCGGGTGGTCGAGGCCGTGGACGCCGGGCTCGACGGCCCCCGCCCGACGGGCGCCATGCGCTGCGTGCTCGGCGCCGGCGGCATCGGTGGCATCGACGGTGCCGAGAGCGCAGGGGGCAGCACCGGGGGCGGTGGGGGCGGCGTCGCTGGTCGGGTGCTGCCGGGGCCGCCGCTCCCGCGCGCCGACGTCACCGGCCACGACGGGGACGTCGGCGACGCCCGTCGCGAGGCAGACCGCGCCCCGGTCGGCCCGGACGAGGTCGCCGCCGCCCGCGTCGACCTGCAGCGGGAGATGACCACCCACGCGGGCGTCCTGCGATCGGCTGAGTCGCTGGACGCAGCCGCGTCCGCCGCGGCCCGGGCGGCCGATGTCGGCGCGCCCGCACCCGGTCGGGCCGACGCGTTCGAGCTGCGCAACCTGGCGACCGTCGCCGCCGCGCTGTGCCGCGGGGCGGCCGCTCGTGCCGAGAGCCGGGGTGCACACGCCCGCGTCGACTTCCCGGAGACGTCGGCCGACCACCGAGTGCGCTACGTCTTCGGCTGGCCCGTCGGGTAGGCGGATTTCACGCCCACGCGCCCGCGGATCGCTGACGGGGTGCCACTAGCATCGGCCCCCATGTCACAAGCCTCATACCAGGCCGGTGCTGGGACGCCTGGCCAACATCCACCGGGGTGGTACCCCGACCCCTTCGGCCGCCACGAGACCCGTTGGTGGGACGGCCAGCGCTGGTCGGAGCACGTCGCCTCGCACGGCCGTCAGGCCGTCGACCCGCCCACCGGCGGGGGTCACATCCCCACTGTCGAGCGCGCCCCGCAGAAGGTCGTCGACGACGTCCAGCGGGCCGGCGCGCACGCCGCGGCCCAGGGTGGCGGCAGCATCTTCACCGAGCCGATCCTGGTCGTGAACCAGAAGGCCAAGCTCATCGAGGTCAACAACGAGTACGCCATCTTCGACCAGCACGGCCGCCAGCTGGGCGCCGTCCGCCAGGTCGGGCAGAGCATGGCCAAGAAGGCCATCCGCGTCCTCACGTCGTACGACCAGTTCATGACCCACAAGCTCCAGGTCGTCGACGGGCACGGCAACGTGCTCATGGCGCTCACCCGGCCGGCCAAGGTGCTCAAGTCGCGGGTCATCGTGCAGGACAACATGGGCAACGAGACGGGTCAGATCGTCCAGCAGAACGCGATCGGGAAGATCCGCTTCGCACTCGAGTCAGGCGGTCACACGTGGGGTTCGGTCAACGCCGAGAACTGGCGGGCGTGGAACTTCAACATCCAGGACCACGCCGGCAACGAGATCGCCCGCATCACCAAGACGTGGGAGGGCCTCGCCAAGACGATGTTCACCACCGCCGACAACTACGTGGTGCAGATCCACCGGCCGCTGGAAGACCCGCTGCGCACCCTGGTGGTGGCCGCCGCCCTGGGCGTCGACACCGCCCTCAAACAGGACGCCCGGGGCTTCGGCTGAGCGCAGCGAAGCCGGAGCTTGGCCCGAGCGGCCCGGAGCGGAGCGACGAGAGCGGGGAACACAGGCGCGAGCGCAGCGAGCTTCGGCTGAGCGCAGCGAAGCCGGAGCTTGGCCCGAGCGGCCCGGAGCGGAGCGACGAGAGCGGCTTCAGGCCAGCGTGGCGTAGACGACCAGGTTGGACCGGTAGTGCCCGGTCGACTCGTCGAACACCCCCGAACAGGTGATGAGGCGAAGCTCGGAACCCGCGACCGGGCCGTACACCGCCTCGGTGGGAAAGTCGTCCTTGGCGTGCTCGGCGACCTCGGTCACCCGGAACCGCACGATGCTCCCGTCCTCGCGCCCCACCTCGACGACATCGCCCGCGGCCAGTTCCCCCAGCCGGTAGAAGACCGCCGGTCCCGCCTGCGAGTCGACGTGGCCGGCGATCACCGCCGGCCCGGGTTGGCCGGGTTCGACGCCGCCCGCGAACCAGCCCGGCCGGTCGAAGTCGGCCGGTGGTGCCAGCGAGCCGTCAGGCTGCACGTCCAGCCGCTCCAGGTCTGCTGCCACCCCGATCGACTCGATGGACAGCGCGACCGGCGCGGACGGCGCCAGATCGCCGGCGGGGACGACGCCGAGCGGCGCGGGACGATCGGCCGCCGGCACGGCCGGGATGTCCGACGTGCCGTCAGTCGCTGCGCCCGAGGCGCCCGAGTCGACGACAGCCGTCGGCTCGCCAGCGCGGTCGCCGCCCCCCGGCCGTGCAAGGGCGTCGCCGAGCACCGCCGGCGCCGCCAGCACGGCCAGGGCGCAGCCCGCCACCGCCGCCGCCCGGGCTGCCCGTCGCCCACCCATCACATGGTGCGTCGACGATGCAGCGTGCCGCTGGTGGCCAGCACGCCGAACGCGGCGGCCGCCATCACCGCCGCGATCACGGCGACAGCCACGGCAACCGTGGGGACGCCGCCGACCCTCGCCGTCGCCGTGCGCCCGGCGCCCGTGTCCACACCGCCCGCTGGCATGCCGGTCGGAGTCATCGCACCACCCGCCGTTCCCGTGGCGTCGGTGAGTCGTTGCACCTGCAGGCCGCCTTCCGGACGATCGAGCACCACCACCGACGACACCGTGCCGGCCTCGAGGTCGAGGCGTTGGACCACGTCGTCCGCATCGTCGGCCGACGCCGTGATCTCGAGCGATCCGGCCGGCACCGAGATGTACGAACCGACGGTGCCCAGCCGGGCGCCGCGAGCGAAGAGCGGGCTCGTGCCGGCGCTCAGGTCGACGGGCCCGGTGTCGCCCGCCCCCTGGATGAGCCGAACCCGGGCCTGGCCCGCCGCCGGCGCCGACAGGTCGTCGGTGACCAGGTCCGTCTTCAGCGAGTCGCTCCGCCCGAACGCAGCGAAGGTGTAGGTGACCCCGTCCGTCAGCTCGGCCGACACCCGCAGCACCGCCTCGCTGGTCGCCGGTGCACCCCGGGGCCGCATCGAGAACGCGTAGACGCCGGCCGGCAGGCTCATGTACTCGGACACCTGCCCGAAGCCCAGCTTGGGCAGCACGAGTGTCTCGGCACCGTCGAACCCGGCGGCGTACACGTCCATCTGCGGCGTGTCCGGCGAGAAGTGCGCGACCCGGATGGCGCTTCCGGTGGCGACCGTGACCGGGGCCGGCGCGGCGCCCGCCGCCGCGCCGGCACCCGAGCCCGCAGGCCCGACGACCATGCCGACGACCACGGCGACGACGATCGTGGCCAGGGCGCTCGCCCGCAGGCGGCGTGCGAACGGTGGGAACGGGGGGACGGCTGGGTGGACGGTCATGGTGGTGCTCCTGGTGGGATGGGTCACAGAACCGGGAACGTGATGCGTAGACGGAGCCGGCCATCGTCGCCCGCCACGAGGTCGGCCGAGGACGGGCGGTACGGCGTGCGCTGGCCGTCGAGGAAGGCGACGACCTCGTCGATGGCGGGGTCGTCGCCCGCGACCGGGCGATCGTCGACGGCCACGATGTCGACGGTGCGAGCCGCGACCCCCGCAGCCCGCTCGGCGTCGGGCACCGGGAAGGCGGCGACTGCGACCCGGTGGTCGGCTGCCAGCGT
Source organism: uncultured Acidimicrobiales bacterium (assembly GCA_963735395.1). Classification (GTDB taxonomy): domain Bacteria; phylum Actinomycetota; class Acidimicrobiia; order Acidimicrobiales; family VFJN01; genus ZC4RG19. The sequence goes on from CAVTKV010000016.1 coordinate 146,926, forward strand.
GGCCAACGTGGTCAGCAGGCGCTCGTCGACGCGCCCGTCGCGCAGCAACTCGGCCGGCTCCGCAGCCAGGTCGAGCGCGGGGTTGGCGGCCAGTGCGGCGCCGGCCACATCGAGACCGAGCGTGGTGCCGGTCGCGCCGATGCGACGTACGTCGACCCGCGCCGCGCCGGCGCCGAACTCGGCCACCGGCTGCGAGCCCTCGATGGCCTGCACGACCATGTCGCCGGAGCGGCCGCGCCGCGCCTCGCCGGTCGCGACCACGAAGTCGTAGTCCCTCCACGACCCGCCGATCCGTGCGTAACTCGCCAGGTCGGCGGGCTCGGCGCCGGATTCGACCAGGTCGACCCAGATGGCGTCGTCGACGATGAGCCGCTCACCGTCCCCCAGGTTGGTGGCCATCCAGGCCTGCGCGTCCCGCAGCGGCGCGTCGACGTCCCGCGCCAGGTCGGCGTGGGTGGAGGTCCACCGCGGAATCGCCACCGCGGCGACCACGGTCAGCGCGACCAACGCCGCAGGGGCGATGGCGTCGATTGTCGCGACCAGGACCGACGGTCGGGGCGGCGAGGCCCGGCGCGTGCGGCGGACGGCCGTCGTCCAGGTCCACAGGGCCTGGGCGCCGCCGCCGAGCAGGATGGCACCCAACGCCACGGCACAGATCAAGGCTGCGGCCGCCGAGCCCGCATCCAGGAACGCCAGCGCGACGAGGGGCCAGAAGGCGGAGGCGAGCGGGCGCAGGCGGGGCGCGGCGAGGGGCGCCACCACGGCGGAGACGGCGCACGCGACCGCGCCCAGCGGGTCGAGCGAGATCAGGTCGGCGGCGGCGCGGCCGGCGGGCACACCGAGCTCGGCCATCGCCCCACCACCGGTCGGGGTCAGGCGACGCTCGAGGACGAGCGCCCACACCGGTAGGGCCACGAGGGCGAAGGCGCCGCCGAAGGTGGCGACGGCCCGCAACCGGACGGTCGGCCTGGCCGCGCGCCACAGCTGCCAGCCGGCAGCCGGGACGGCGACGACGAGCAGCGGCTCGGTGAGCACCGCGAGGGCCAGCAACACGCCGGCGGCCACCCAGGCGGCGAGCACGTGCCGGCGGCGGGCGCAGGTGAGCACCAGGGCGGCGAGGAGCCAGGGCATGGCCAGGTTGGCCGGGTCGACGGTGCGGTGCAGGTCGACGGCCAGGGGCGAGAAGGCCACCACGGCGACGGCCGCAACCGACGTCCACCGTGCGAGGCCGAGCCGCCGAGCGAGGAGCCACACGAGTGCGGCGGTGGCCACGAACCCGACGGCCATGAGCTCACGACCGGCGGTCACCGCATACGGGGTGCGGTCGAACGTGCCGGTCACGAGGTCCCAGCCGGCGATCTGGCCGCTCGCCAGCGTCGGCTCGACCGGCGTGAACGTGTCGGACCCCGCGGCGAGCGGGTGGCGCACGGCCCAGCCCGCCGCCACCTGCGCGCCCTCGGCGGCACCGCGTGCAGGGATCGCGAAGCCGCCACTGACCTGGAGCAGGGCGCCGACCCCGACCATGGCGGCCGCCAACGCCGCCGTCCGGCCGCGGAGCACGTACTGGTCGGCGAGGCGTCGGCGGGCGTGGGCCAGCCGGGCCGACAGCGGGGCGCGTGCGCTCGACGGTGAGGCCGTGGCACGCGTCGTCGTGGTGCGACGCGGCGGACGAACCGACGCCTCGATGTGGGATGCCAACGGTCAGCCTTCCTGCCCCCGCGCAGGGGCCCAGCTGCCGTGGATTCGGAGCCCTCGGCCGTCCGGATGACGGATCGGCGGAATTCCTCAGGATCAGGGGTCGGTGGGCTTCGTCCGCCACTCGGCCACGCCGCTCGCCGTCACCTCGGCGCCCATGGCGTCGAGGGCAGCGTCGTCGCCTTTGAGCTGGGCGTCGAGGAAGGCGAGCGCGGCCGTCTCGAACAGGCGCCCCGCCTCGCCGGTGAACACCGTGACGTGGTCGGCTTCTGCGGGCCGCAGATACCAGACCGGAGCCTTGGCCAGCTCGAACATGGCGTCGCCCGCGGCGATCGGCACGCCCTGGTCCTGCACCCCGTGGACGAGCAGCATCGGCGTGGCCGGGCGGTTCTCGTAGTCGCCGCCCTCGATGGGAAGCGTGCCTCCGGACACCGGGATCGCGGCGTCGATGCGCTCGTCGAGGCAGCACGAGTTGTAGGCCACGCCGAACACGGTGGCGGAGCCGAGCGAGTGCCCGCCGACCGCCACGTGCTCGACGTCGACGACGTCGGCCAGGGGGTCGTCGCCGTCGAGCGCCGCCAGCTCGTCGATCACGAAGCTGACGTCGCCCGGCTGGTTGGCGAGGTCGTCGACCGCGATGCCCTCCTGGCTGAGCGGGAACGTCGGTAGCGCCACCACGTAGCCCTCGCGGGCCCAGCTCTCGGCGAACCCCCGGAAGTTGTCGGCTCGGCCGTTCCAGCCGTGGGCGAAGACCACCAGCGGGAACTCGCCGTCGGCGGGCGCCGCGTCGACGATCGAGTCGCCGTGAGGGGCGGGCATGCCCGTCGCGCCGGGGTCGGGCCCGCTGGTGGGATCGGGGCCGGCCTCGCCCTCCGCCGGGTAGACGACCTCGACCTCGATGGAACGGTCGGGCCGCTCGGGCAGCTTGTCCGGGACGGCGTCCGTGGTGCGGCTCGTGTCGACCAGGGTCATCGTGCGCCGGCCGGTCGCGAACGGGCCCTCCGGCGTGGCGGACTCCGGCGTGGCGGCACCGGCGTCGGCCTGCTCGTCGTCGCCCGACGAGCACGCCCCGCCGACGGCCAGGGCGAGCACGGTCGCGATGGCCGTCGTACGGCGTCGGGAGACACGGGTCACGTCGAACACGGTGGGGAGTCTGTCATCCGCGAGACTTGGCGACCGTGTACGACGCCCACCCGCCGATCACCGCCGTCCGCGAGGCGGTCGCCCGCGCCCTGGCAGAGGACCTGATGCCGATCGGCGACCTGACCTCGGCACTGCTGCCGCCCGACCTCGACGCCACCGCGCTGTTCGTGCCCCGGTCCGACGGGGTGCTGGCGGGCCGGCTGTGCGCCGACGAGGCGATCCGCCAGGTGGACGACACACTGGCCGTGAGCTGGTCGGCCGACGACGGCGATCGCATCACCGCCGGGTCGGAGGTCGGGCGGGTGAGCGGTCGGTTGGCGCCGATCCTCACGGCCGAGCGCACGGCTCTCAACTTCCTCGGCCACCTGTCGGGCGTGGCCACGCTCACGAGCCGCTTCGTCGACGCCGTGGCCGCCGCCGGCGGGTCGCTACGGGTGTGGGACACCCGCAAGACCACCCCGGGCCTCCGAACCCTCGAAAAGGCGGCCGTCCGGGCCGGCGGGGGCGCCAACCACCGCGGCAACCTGTCCGACTGGGTGCTGCTCAAGGACAACCACCTCGAGCTGTTCGGCATCACCGACGCCGTCCAGCGGGCCCGGAGCCGCTGGCCGGCGCGCACGGTCCACGTCGAGTGCGGCGACCTCGACCAGGTGCGCCAGGCGGTCGCGGCCGGGGCCGACGCGCTGCTGCTCGACAACATGACGCCGGACGAGGTGCGGGCGGTGGTGGCCGAGGTGCGGGCGGTCGATCCCCGGCGGCCGCTGCTCGAGATCTCGGGCGGCATCGGGCTCGACACCATCGGGTCCTACGCGGCCACCGGCGCCGACATGGTGTCGATCGGTGCCCTCACCCACTCGGCGCCCGTGCTCGACATCGGCCTCGACGTCGTCGCCGGCTGACGGTTCGTCGGCTCCGAGCACCTCCGCGTAGCCTCACGCCCCGTGATGCTCCTGGCGATCGACGTCGGCAACACCCAGACCGTCATCGGGCTCTACGAGCTCGACCCCGACGACGAGCACAACGTCGGGCGCCGGCTGGCCGACACGCACCTGCTCGACCACTGGCGTGTGGCCACCAACGCCGAGCGCACCGCCGACGAGCACGCCCTGGTGATCCAGGAGTTCCTGGGCTTCCACGGCTTCTCGTTCGACGACGACATCGCCGGCATCGTGGTGTGCTCGTCGGTGCCGCGGGTGACCGGTGCGCTGCGCCGCATGAGCGAGCGCTACTTCGGCAACACCGCCATCGTGATCGAGCCCGGCATCCGCACCGGCATCCCCATCCTCTACGACAACCCCAAGGAGGTCGGGGCCGACCGCATCGCCGACGCCGTCGCGGCCTTCGACCTGTTCGGCGGTCCCATCGTCGTCGTCGACTTCGGCACGGCCACCACCTTCGAGGCCATCTCGGCCAACGGCGAGTACCTGGGCGGCGCAATCTTCCCCGGCATCGACATCAGCCTGGACGCCCTGTTCGCCCGGGCGGCGGCGCTGCGCCGGGTCGAGCTGGTCGAGCCGCGTCACGTCATCGGCCGGTCGACGGTCGAGTCGATGCAGTCGGGCGTGGTCTACGGGTACACGGCGCTGGTCGACGGGATGGTCGGGCGCATCGAGGCCGAGCTGGGCGAGAAAGCCCACGTGGTGTCGACGGGCGGTCTGTCAGGCTTGATCACGCCGCAGTCCGCCACGATCACCCACCACGAACCGTGGCTCACGTTGCACGGCCTGCGCCTGATCTACGAGAAGAACCGGTGACCGACGACTCCCAGCCGCCCGAGACCCCGCCCGAGCCGATGCCGACCTCCGGCCCGCGGGACGATGCCGAGCCCGGCCCCGGCCCCGAGCCCGCTGCCGGGCAGGGCGAGCCGGCCGGGTTCCGCCCGCCGTACCGCGTCGAGGTCACCGACCGCGCCGCCGAGCTGCAGTCGACCTACGCCGACCTCGACGACGGCGCCAGCACCGGGGTCACGGCCACCGTCGCCGGGCGCATCATGCTGCTGCGCGACATGGGCCGCCTGGCCTTCGCCACCCTGCGCGACTCCAGCGGCGCCATCCAGCTCATGGCCACAGCCAAGGGCACCGACGACTACAAGGGCCTGACGGGATTGACCCTCGGGGCCTGGATCGTCGCCACGGGCGAGGTCATCCGCTCGAACAAGGGCGAGCTGTCGGTGCGGGTGGCGTCGTGGGAGCTGCTGGCCGAGGCCCGGCGGGGCTTCGGCGACAAGTGGAAGGGCATCACCGACACCGACCTGCGCTACCGCCAGCGCTACGCCGACCTGTGGGCCAACGAGGCCAGCATGGCCACGTTCCAGGCCCGCAGCCGCATCATGTCGCTGACCCGCCGGTTCCTCGAGGACCGCGGGTTCGTCGAGGTCGAGACCCCGGTGTTCCACCCCATCCCCGGCGGCGCGCTGGCCAGGCCCTTCGTCACCCACCACAACGCGCTCGACCTCGACCTGTACCTGCGCATCGCCCCCGAGCTGTACCTCAAGCGGCTGGTGGTGGGCGGCTTCGAGCGGGTGTTCGAGCTGGCCCGGGTGTTCCGCAACGAAGGCCTGTCGACCCGGCACAACCCCGAGTTCACGATGCTCGAGCTGTACCAGGCCTATGCCGACTACGGCGACATGATGGAGCTGACCGAGCACCTGATCGCCCACCTGGCCACCGAGGTGACCGGGTCGCCGGTGGTCACCTACGGCGGGCGAGAGGTCGACCTGACGCCGCCGTGGCCGCGCGCCTCGCTGACCGACCTGGTCGAGCAGCACGCGGGCGTGCGGGTCGACGTGCGCATGTCCCGCGAGGAGCTGGCCCGCATCGCGTCGGAGCACGGCGTCGAGGTCGACGACGCCTGGGGCCCCGGCAAGCTGGTGCTCGAGATCTACGAGAAGACCACCGAGGCCGAGCTTTGGGGACCGGTGTTCGCGACCGACTACCCCAAGGAGGTTTCGCCGCTGGCCCGCGACCACCGCGAGCTGCCCGAGACGGTCGAGCGGTTCGAGGCCATCGTCGCCGGGCGCGAGCTGGCCAACGTGTTCAGCGAGCTGGTCGATCCCGACGAGCAGCGGCGCCGGTTCGAGGACCAGGCCCGCGCCAGGGCGGCCGGCGACGACGAGGCCATGGCCGTCGACGAGGACTACCTGCGGGCTCTCGAGTACGGGCTCCCGCCGACGGGCGGCCTGGGCATCGGCATGGACCGCCTGGTCATGCTGCTCACGGACACGCAGACGATCCGCGACGTCGTGCTGTTCCCCACCCTGCGCCCCGAGCGCGACTGACGCCCCGGCGAGGCAATCGTCGCGACGACGCGCCACGAACGGTGCGACGGGTGTCGGAGGCTGTGGGAACCTGCGAAGCGTGTGGCGTCGTCCAACCACCGTGGCCAGGATCCGACCTGACATCGTGAAAGGACGCCGAGGCGTCGCCGCGTTGCTGGCCATGGTGCTGGCCACCGGGTCCGCCGCCTGCGGCAACGACGGCGAGGACGAGGCGGCGCCGGTCGGCGATGTCGTGGTGGTCGAGGCCGACGTGGCCCGGGCCGCGCCGTCCGGCGCCGCCCCCGTCGACCAGCTCGTCGCCGGCATCGACGCCTTCGGGCTCGACGCCGAGCAGCTCATGGCGGCCGAGAGCGGGGGCAACACGGTGCTGTCGCCCGTCAGCATCGCCACCGCGTTCGCCATGGTCGAGGCCGGCGCCGACGAGGCCACCGCCGGCCAGATCGCGGACGTGTTCGGCTTCCCCGACCAGCCTGGCGTGCACGAGGCGATGAACAGCCTGACCGCCACGCTCGACCAGGCCAACCGCACCGACCCCGAGCAGGGCGATGTGGTGCTGGACGCAGCCAACACGCTTTGGGCCCAGAGCGGCTTCGACATCGAGCCACCGTTCCTCGACACCCTCGCCGCCGAGTACGGCGCCGGCGTTCCCACCACCGACTTCGAGAACGACGCCGAGGGCAGCCGCCGGGCCATCAACGACTCGGTGGCCGAGGCGACCCGCGACCGCATCCCCGACCTCATGCCGGAGGGCTCGGTCAACCGCGAAACCCGGGCCGTCGTGGTCAACGCCATCTACATGAAGGCGCCGTGGGCCCAAGAGCTGTCCGAGGACTCGACCGCGCCCGGACCCTTCCACCTGGCCGACGGATCGACCGCGGACGTGCCGATGATGCACGACTCGTCACTCGCCGTCCGCGCCGCTGTCGCGAACGGGTACACCGCCGTCGAGCTGCCCTACGTGGGCGGCGATCTGGCGATGCTGCTCGTCGTGCCCGACGAGGCGACGACGCTCGACGACGTGCTCGCCAGCCTGCGCGACGGGGGGCTGGCGGCGGTGACCGACATGCTGGCCGATTCGACGGTCGACCTCACGCTGCCCCGGTGGGACACCGGCAGCGCGACCGACCTGGCCCCGCTCCTCACCGACCTCGGCCTACCGATCCCCGGCGGCAGCCTGCCCGGCGTCGCCCCCGACCTCGAGATCGGCGCGGCGGTGCACGCCGCCAACATCACCGTCGACGAGGCCGGCACCGAGGCCGCGGCGGCCACGGCCGTCGGCATGGAGCTCACCGGCGCCCCGATGCCGGGCGAGATCGTGACCGTGGTGGCCGACAGGCCCTTCCTGTTCGCGGTGCGCCACGTCGAGACCGACGCACCCCTGTTCATCGGCCGGGTGGCCGACCCGCGCGGTTAGTGGTGCGTCAGCCGTCGGCCTTGACGACGACGTCGCCCTGGACGCGCACGCCGAACCAGCCCAGCCCGGGCTGGCGGAGAGCGACCCGCACTTCGTAGCGGCCCGGCTCGTCGGGCACCTCGATGGGCACGTCGATCTCGGTGCGCATCCTGGGCGGCAGGATGCGGCTGATCGGGCCCATCGGGTTGACCTCGGGCTCGTCGTCGGGGCCGGGCTCGTCGTGCCCGTCGGCCAGCCGGAACCAGCGGGCGCCGACCTTGACCGGGCGCGGCGGCACGGTGCCCAGCGGGCCGTCCGAGCGGTTGACCACCTCGACGGCCCACCTGGTGACCTCGCCCGCCCGCGCCACCGCCGGCAGCGCCCCCCGGACGCCGCAGCGGCTGGCGTTGTCCGGGTCGAGCGGCAGGCCCATGGCGGCCAGCGCAGCGGCCGTGTGGGGCGTGACGAGCTGCACCCCGGCGTCGGCCGGGGTGGGCTGGCGGTCGTCGGGCCGGGCGGCCGACCGGTGCTGCTCGACCGCCCGGGCGGCGTTGGCGCCGAAGCCCGTGGACACTCCGCGGACGACGCCGGCGCCCACGGTGAGGATGTCGTAGATCTCGAGGCACGGCATGGGGATGCGCTCGACCACCGCGAACGTGCGCATGTCGACGACGGCGATCTCGCCCCGGTCGTCCTCGTGCTCGCGGTGGGCGTTGCCTCCCACCAGGGCGTACGGCCCCACGAACGCCAGCCCGCGGGTGAACCGGTCGACGCGGGCGCGCCGGCGGACGGTGCCGTCTGGTGCGAGCTCGGTCAGTGAGCCCTTGGTCGACTCGCACACATACCAGCGCCCGCCCCGCCTGCGGGGCGTGTGGGGGTGCGACAGGTCCGTCAGGACGTCGCGGCCCGTGCGCAGCTCGCGGACGAAGCCCACACCGTCTCGGGTCGCGTCCTTCCACCCCTTGTGCCGGTCGAAGCGCCCGAACGCGCACACGTGCAGCGCCCCGTCGACGTCGACGAGCGAGTTCACGTGCCACCCGTCCGGCACGGTCGACCCCTGCCACACCATGACCGGCTCGTCGGCCCCGGGGTCGACCCGCCACACGGCGTCGTCCCAGCTGGAGGAGATGTGCGGCGCACCGTCGAACCAGAGCACGTCGTGCGGGTCGCGGATGGCGTCGTACCGCTGGTAGCTGCGCACCCCGCGGGCGTCGTAGGACATCAACTCGCAGGTCGACGTCTGCTCGCCGGGCGCCCGCAGCACCCGCCACAGGCGGCCGCCGCCGAGTGACAGCCCCGAGGTGGGCAGGTCGTCGAGCGCCTCGGGCACGCCGGTGGCCAGGTCGTAAAGGCCGCCGCCCCACTTGCCGAAGCCGCTGACGAGCACACGGGCGTCGCCGAGCAGGTCGCGCCAGCCGGTGGTCTGTGCCTCTTCCGCCACGGGTGGCGACGCTAGCGGGAGGCTCGGGCGACCGGGCGTCACTCGAGGTGTCCGGTCGTGCCGCCCTGGCGGGCGTCACTCGGCGTTCCTGGTCGTGCCGCCCTGGCGGGCGTCACTCGACGTTCCTGGTCGTGCCGCCCTGGCGGGCGTCACTCGGCGTTCCTGGTCGTGCCGCCCTGGCGGGCGTCACTCGATGCCGTGCTCGAGGGCGTAGCGCACCAGCTCCTGCCGCCGGTTGAGGTGCAGCTTGCCGAGGATGTTGCGGACGTGGTTCTCGACCGTCTTCTCGGCGATGAACAGCTGCTCGCCGATCTCGCGGTAGGTGTGGCCGCGGGCCACGTACTGGAGCACCTCGCGCTCGCGCTCCGACAAGGGTTGGGCCGGACCAGATGCCTTGGCCATGCGCCGGAACTCGCCGAGCACCAGTGACGCCAGCGCGGGCGAGAACACCGGCTCGCCCTTCGCCGCGCGCCACAGCTCGTGGCGCAACTCGTCGGGCGGGGTGCTCTTGACCAGGTAGCCGTTGGCCCCGGCCGAGATGGCGTCGAGCAGGTCGCGCTCCTGCTCGCTCACCGTGAGCATGACGATGTGGGTGTCCTCGCCGCAGGCGCGTGGCGACCTTGAGCCCGCCGCCGTTGGGCATGTGCAGGTCGCAGACGACCAGGTCGGGGGTCAGCGACCGCACCAGCTCGATGGCCTGGTCCGCGTCGCCGGCTTCGCCCACCACGTGGAAGTTCGAGCCAAGGTCGGCACGGAGACCCGAGCGCCAAATGGGGTGGTCGTCCGCCACCACGACCCGCACGGCCGACAGCTCACTCACAGAGCAGCAGGGTACGCGCAACGCGGTAGCCGGGCGTCGACGGTGCGCGGGCGGCTGCCGTCACGGCCGTATCGGGACCCAGCAGCGCACCTCTGTGCCCCGGCCCGGCCGGCCGTCGACCTCGACCCGGCCGCCCACCTCGGCGATGCGGCCCCGCACCGACCGGCGCAGGCCCGTGCCCTCGGGTGACGCCTCGGGGTCGAAGCCGGCGCCGTCGTCCTTGACCGAGCAGAACAACTCGTCGTCGAGGGGCTCGGCGAACACGGTCACCCTGGCGCCGCCGCCGTGCTTGCCGGCGTTGGCCAGCGCCTCGCCCACGGCACCCGCCAGGGCGTCGACGGTGCCAGGCGCCAGCGTCGGGGTGTCGGGCGCCAGCACGACGCGGGCGGTGCCGCCGTAGCGGTCCTCGAAGCGGGCGGCCGCGGCCCGCAGCCGGGAGCCCAGGTCGCCGCCGCCACCCACCGTCCCGGGGACGCCGAGCAGGAACTCGCGCAGCTCGCGCTCCTGCTCGTAGGCGAGCCGGACGATGTCGGGGTCCTGGGTGCGGCGCTGCACCACCGCAAGGGTCTGCAGCACGCCGTCGTGAAGGGTACGGGCCACCTCCTCACGGGCCCGCGCCAGCGAGATGCGGCGCTCGGCCGTGCGCAACCGGGCCGTGACGAAGCCGGCCACCAGGCCCGCCAGCGCGTACAGCACGAGGCCCGACACGACGCTCACGGTGACGCGGTCGGTCCAGGCCTTTGGCCCGACCAGCTCGCCGATGCCCCGCGCCAGCGCGATCGTGGCGCCGGCGAGTACGCCGCCCCAGGCCCGGAAGGCGATGCCGGCGGTCATCACGCCGGCCAGCGGCCAGGCCGACGACAGGCTCTGCAGGTGGGACACGCCGTTGTAGGCCAGCTGGTCGCCCAGCTCGAGCGCACACGCCACCGCCACCTCGCCCACCACCACCGACACCGTGAGCAGCCGCGCGGGATCGACGCTGAGCAGCGCGGTGTCGACGACCGTGACCAGAAGCGCCGCGCCGACCAGGACCAGGGCCAGCCAGGGGCGGGCCTGCGGCTGGCGCAGCTCCGACCGGTTGACGACCAGCAGCACCGCCACCCACAACCAGGCCAGCCACCGGAACACCGCGATGCTGGTGAGCAGGCTCCGCACCAGCGCGTCCTCGCTGTCGTGGCGGGCGGCAGTGCCGGCGATGCGGGCGGCGACGTTCACGCCCCCAGTCTTGACCAGGCGCCGACCCGGCGCGGACCAGGGAATCGTGTGGGCGCGCACCGTGTTGGACGGCCAGCATGGCTCACGTGACCGCCGACCACCTCGACGACGTCCCCGGCACCCCTGGCGCCGGCCACGGGACGGCGACGGCCACGGGGCGCGCGGTGGCGGCACCTGCCGGCGATGCCATCGATGCCGGCGAGGCCATCGATGCTGTCGACGAGGGCGTGTGGTCCCCGGGGCGCCGCCGGCTGACCGCCGCGCTCGTGCTCACGATCACGCTGGTCGCGTTCGAGTCGCTGGCCATCGCCACGGTCATGCCGGTGGTGTCCGACGACCTGGGCGGGCTCGGCCTGTACGGCTGGGTGTTCAGCGGCTTCTTCCTGGGCAGCCTGCTCGGCATCGTGCTCGCCGGTCGGGCGGCCGACCGGCGGGGGACCCGGCTGCCGTTCGCCGCTGGGCTCGTCCTGTTCTCCGTCGGCCTGGTCGTGGGCGGGGCGGCGCAGTCGATGGGCATGCTCGTCGTCGGCAGGGTGGCGCAGGGCATGGGCGCGGGCGTCATCCCCGCCGTGGCCTACGCCACCGTTGCCCGGTCGTACCCGCCCGGCCTGCGACCCCGGGTGTTCGCCGTGTTCTCGACCGCCTGGGTCGTCCCGGGCCTGGTGGGACCCGCGGCCGCCAGCGCCATCGAGCACGCCACGTCCTGGCGCGTCGTGTTCCTCGCCCTGCTGCCGCTCGTCGCCGTCGCCGCGTTCCTGGCGCTGCCGGTGCTGTCCGACCGAACGCCCCGGGACGCAGCCTCGCCCGGCACCGACCGGGCGAGGCGGGCTGCGTCGCCCGGCGCCGACCGGGTGGACCGCGCGGCGCACGATCCTGACCTCCCGACACCGGCAGGGGAAGAGCCCGACGACCGGCGGCGTGACGCGTTCGTGCTCGTCGCCGGTGTGGCCCTGATGCTCGGTGGGCTGGGTGCCCACCAGCTCGCGCTGGCCGTCGCGCTCGTGGTCGTGGGCGCCGTCCCCGCCGTGTGGGCCTTCGTGCGCCTGGTGCCCGAGGGCACGGTCACGATGCACCCCGGCCTCCCCGCCGCCGTGGCGGCGAGGGGCATCCTCACGTTCGCGTTCTTCGGCACCGACGCCTACGTGTCCCTGGCGGTCACCGACGCGCACGACGCCGACACGTGGGTCGCCGGCCTGGCGCTCACGGGCGCCACGCTGGCGTGGACCACGGGCGCCTGGGTGCAGCAGCGCCTGGTCGTACGCCACGGTCCCCGCTGGCTGGTGAGGCGGGGCATGGCGGTGATCGCCGTCGGCATCGTGGGCATGATCGTCGCTCTCGGGTCGGTGCCCGTCGGCGTCACGGTGGTGGCCTGGACCGTCGCCGGCCTGGGCATCGGCCTGTCGTACGCGCCCATCTCGGTGACGGTTCTCGGCACCGCAGCCCCCGGCCAGGAGGGCAAGGCGAGCGCCTCGCTGCAGCTCACCGACGTGTTGGGCGTGTCGCTCGGCACCGGGCTGGCCGGCGTGTTCGTGGCGCTCGGCGACGGACGCGGCTGGGCGACGGCGTCGTCGCTGACCATCGCCTTCGTGATCACGTTGGCGGTCGCGATCGGCGGGGTCGTGGCGGCCGGGCGCCTGCCCCGCCGCCTGCCCGGCGTCGAAGCCTGACGCCGCGCCTGTCAGGGGTCAGGCGTCGGGCGTCTCGCCGAGGCCCTCGTTGGCGGCCCGGTACAGGTCGTAGATCTCCTTGCAGACCTGGCACATGGGCAGCTTCTTGGGGTCGCGCTGGGGGACGAACCGCTCGCCGCACAGCGCCTCGACCGGGAAGCCGTAGATGCGGGCCTCGGTGACCTTGGCGACCGCCGACTCGCCCGGGTCGGTGCGCACGATGTGCGCGACCTTGGGCTCACCCGTGCGCAGGTCCTCGTCGGTGCGCTCGTCGAGGCGCTCGTCGACGTCGGGCTGGATCGTGGTCGGCAGGCTCGTCACCGCCCCCCAGGCTAGAGGGCGAGCGGGTAGGTGCCGAAGGTGGCCCGGCGGGGTGGGGAGCGGCGGTGTGGGCGACCTGGCCCGAGTTCTCAGGGCCGCCGGACGGCCACACCCCGACGGGGCGACGACCACGCGGTGGTGCCGGCCGCCGGACGTTTCAAGGGCCGGCGGGCGGCACAGCATGGTCTGGCCACCCGAGGACACGAGCGCGCCCGACCGGTCCCACACCCTGCCCCGTGGCCGACGGGCTCGACGGCCGTGTCGATCGAGAGGTCACCCACGTGCCGACAGGAGGGCGAAGCCCTTGGCGACGTCGTCGATGTGGTGGACCGGGTCGTGGATGAAGTACCGGGCGAACGAGGCCACGGTGAAGCTGGCGCCGTCGCTGCGGTTGCCGGTGCGCTGCCAGGCGTCGCCGGCCACGCTGTCGAACCGGTCGGCCAGCGGGCCGGCGGCCTCGGCGATCGCCTCGGCCACGGCGGCCGGGTCCTGGTCGTTGTACCGGTCGGCGGTGGCCGCGTCGTCCTGGTCCCAGTTGGCGAAATCGGGGTCGTCCTCGGTGAGCATGAGCGCGAGTCGCTGGTCGTAGAGGCGGAGGACGTCGCGCACGTGGCAGGCGTACTCGAGCGCCGACCAGCGGTCGTCGGACGGCCGGGTCGTCAGCTCGTCACGCCCACGGCCCAGGACCGGCTGCCACTCCGCCGCGTTGTCGCGCACCATCTGGCCCACCTGGTCGAGCACCACCGCGCCGGCGTCGAACCCGCATTCGGGGCAGCGTCGCTCGAGCACCCACGTCCAGTCCTTGGTGTCGGGTTCGATAGGCATCGCCGCCGACGCTACCCACGGCCCTCCGAGCCCGGCACGCGAGTTCCTGTTGCGCGATTGGTTGCCCCGCAACCAATCGCGCAACACGAACCCGGCGCCAGGCTTCCGTGTCACACCCCGCCCCTAGGCTGGCCCGTCATGGCCCGTGACCTCGACGGGGCCATCGCCGAACTGGCCCCGAAGAGTCTCGGCCTCCTCACCAACCACCAGCTCGATGTCCTCGGCGTCACGCGCCAGCAGCGACGATCGCTCGTATCGCGCGGGGTCCTCGTCCCCGTGGCGGGGGGCGTCATGCGCCACGCGGCGCACCCTGTGTCGTGGCAGCAGGACGCGCTCGCTGCCGTGCTCGTGGCGGGCCGCGGGGCCGTGGTGTCGCATGCGACCGCGGCGGCGCTGTGGCGGTTCGACGGCGTGGCCCGTCCCGAGCGGCTCGAGGTGACCGTGCCGCGTGGCCGCCAGCCGCGAGTCGTGCCGGCCACGGTGCACACGAGCCTCCATCTCGGCCCGGCCGATGTCGACTTCGGTCACCTCGTGCCGCGCACCACACCCTGCCGGACCCTGTGCGACATCGCGGGACGTCTCGGCTCAGAGCGGCTCGAGGCCGTGCTCGACCACGCGGAACGCCGGAACCTGATCTGGCGCCCGCAGCTGCGCTGGCGCCTCGACGACCTGCGGCGGCAGGGTCGCCCCGGACTCCCGGCGCTCGACGACCTGCTCGACCGCACCGACGGACGCCCGCTCGGGGACAGTTGGCTCGAGCAGGAGGCGATCCGCCTCGTCACACATTCGGCGCTCCCGGTACCTCGGGTTCAGGTGAAGGCGAGGAAGCGGGCCGGGTCGTCGATCAAGACGATCGCCCGGGTCGACCTCTTCTGGGACGAGGCGAAGCTGGTCGTCGAGCTCGCCGGCCACGGCACCCACGCCACGCGCCGGGACCGGCAGACCGGCGCCGAGCGGGCGGCTCGGCTCGGCCTGCAGGGATGGCGGGTGGTCGAATTCACGTATGAGGACGTCGTCGAGCGGCCCCACTACGTCGTCAAGACGATCCGCTCCTACCTCACGATGGCCGCATAGCGATTCTGTTGCGCAGATGGTTGCTGGGCAACCATTCGCGCAAACACGAACCGGCGTGGCGGTGAGGAGGGCGTAGCCAGCGGGTCAGCGGCGGTGCCAGGCGCCCGAGTCGTCGGTGAGCGTGAGGACAGGGCTGGGGAGGGAGCCCTTGGCCAGGTCGGCCAGGGTGACGTGCTCGAGCACCGAGCGCAGGCTGGCGCGGGTGGCGATCCACAGCGTGCGCAGCACCTCGCCGTCGCCCGGGTAGTCGAGCTCCTCGGGCGCCTCGCCGCGCACGTCGGCGAGGGGGCCCTCGACCGCCCGCACGATGTCGGCCACCGACACGCCCTCGGGCGGTGGCCCCAGGCGGTAGCCGCCGTCGCCCCCGCGCTGGGCCATCACCACGCCCGCCCGGCGCATGCGGGCCAGGATCTGCTTGGTGAACGCCAGCGGCAGCTCCTGCCGCTCGGCGATCGTCTCGGCCGTCAGGGTGTTCGGGTGCTCGAGTGCCAGCTCCCTCGCCGCTCGCACGGCGTAATCGACCCTGGCCGTCACACGCATGCCGCCAGCTTTCCATGCGCCTGCCTCAGGAGGCGGCACCCAGTGCGCCAGCGTCAGGACACAGCGAGGCGGCACCGGGTGCGCGGCGTCAGGAGACGGCACCCAGCGGTTCCTGCACGAAGGCCGACCACAGCTCGGCGTAGCGCCCGCCGGCGGCTACCAGCGTGTCGTGGGCGCCCGTCCTCGACGAGACGCTCGTCCTCGACGACGACGACCCGGTCCGCGGCGCGGGCAGTCTGCAGCCGGTGGGCGATGAGCAGGGTCGTGCGGCCGCGCGCCACCCGGTCCATGGCCGGCCGGACCTGGGCCTCGGTGGCGAGGTCGAGGTTCGACGTGGCCTCGTCGAGCATCAGGATCGCCGGTCGACGAGCTGGGCGGCGGTGCGCGCCGTCTGCAACTGCATGACCCGGGCGTTGGCCCAGCTCAGCGACTGCACCGCCAGGAAGGCGACGGACGCCACCGCTACCGCCGCGGTTGCGAGGCGATGCCGCCTTCGGTGCGCTGCGGACGCGGCTGTTGGCCGAGCTGGGCGTCGACGAGGCCGCCGAGGGCGCCCACGGGTAGTCCGCGGCCCGGACCGCCGCGCCTCCCGGTGCGTTGGCCGCCGGTTTCAGCTGTCGCCGGGGGCTCCGTCCCGGGCGAGCGCGGCGTTCGACCAGCTCGGCTGGCCGGTCAGCTCGGGGCCGAACCAGGGCGGAGGCTCGAACCGCTCGGCCTGGTCGCGCGAGGCGAACTCGACCTCGACGACGGACACGCCCGCCAGGCGGCCGCGGTAGAGGTCCAGCTCGGCGGTGTGCTCGCCGACCGGGACGAGGTGGCGGATCTTCTCGAGGTGGCGGTCGCCCGCCAGCGCCCACAGCGTGTCGAAGCGGGGGCGGTCGATGTCGACCTCGATCTCGGCCCGCTCCAGGCCCCGGCCACCCTTCACGGTGAGCACGTGGGATCCGTCCTGGGTGCGCACCCGTACCTCTACGTCGCCGTCAACCGCCACGTACGCCTGGCGCAGCTCGGCCCCGGGGCCGAGCTCGTCGGGCAGGCGGGCGACGCGGAACTTGCGTTCGGTCTCGGTCACCGCCCCACACCAGCACCACCGCACCGGGGGGGCAAGGCGGTCGGGCGCCGGCTACCGGTCGAGGCCGACCAGCAGGTGGCGGGCCGCAGCGGCGAGGGCGTCGCCGGCCGGGGTGGGGGGCAGGCGGTCGAGGTCGGCGACCGCCCGGTCGACGTAGGCCCGGGCCTCGGTGATCGATTGCGCCACACCGTCACCGTCGCGGACCACGGCGAGCGCCCGAGCCTGGGCCTCGGGCTCGAGCGGGCCGCCGAGCAACGATCGCAGCTCGCCTCCCCCGGCGCCGGACAGGGTGCGCAGCACGGGCAGGTTGTAGACGCCCTCGGCCATGTCGTGGCCGGCGGGCTTGCCCAGCTCCTCGTCGGTGGCGACCACGTCGAGGATGTCGTCGACCACCTGGAACGCCATCCCGTAATGCAGGCCGAAGTCGGTGAGCCCATCGATCTCGTCGCGGGGCAGGTCGGCGACGATGCCGCCGATGCGGCAGGCGGTCGAGTACAGCGCGGCCGTCTTGCCCTCGATGGCGGCGGCGTAGTCGGCGACGCTGCGGTCGACCTGGTAGGCGAACTGCAGCTCGCGGACCTCGCCTTCGCACAGCCGGCCGATGGTGCCGGCCAGCAGACCGGCCACCTCGGTGCCCAGCGACGCGGCCAGCTCGGACGCCCGGGCCAGCAGGAAGTCGCCCGACAGGATGGCCCGCAGGTTGCCCCACCGGGCGTTGACGCTCTCGACCCCGTGCCGCACCTCGGCCTCGTCGATGACGTCGTCGTGGTGCAGCGACCCGACGTGCACCAGCTCGCAGGCGACACCGCCCGTGACCGCGTCGTCGCTGATGGTCGCCGACGCCCCGCCGGCGGTGGACGACAGGGCGGCCAGGACGGGTCGCAACCGCTTGCCACCGGCCCTGACCAGGTGCGATGCCATCTCGGCCATGGCCGCGTCGTCGGACTCGACGGCGGCCTCCAGCCGTTTCTCGACCCGCTCGCGCAGGGCCGGCATGCCGGGCAGGTCGAGGAGCGGGTTGGGGGTAGCCACGGGCAGACGCTAGGTGACCTGGGTGGGGCCCCGAAACTGCGGCGGGACCGTGGCCTGTGGCGAGGACCTGCGCAGCCGGACATGCGGTCACAGGGCGTTGACATGGCCCGTGGCCTCATCTTCGGTGGCGCCACCGTCGTTTTCCGCGGCTGATCGGCGGAGCGAGCCCGCGACGCGAGCGGGCGAGGCGCGCCGGGGTGCGGCCCGGTAGCGTCTCGCTCGAACGAGCCCGGGGGAGGCACTGTGTTCGAACGGTTCACCGACCGGGCACGCCGGGTCGTCGTGCTCGCCCAGGAGGAGTCGCGCCTCCTCAACCACAACTACATCGGCACCGAGCACCTGCTCCTGGGCCTGGTCCACGAGGGCGAGGGCGTGGCGGCTCAGGCGCTCGTGGCCCTGGACATCCGCCTCGAGGCCGTGCGCCACGAGGTCGAGCAGCTCGTCGGCCTTGGTGAGTCGGCGCCGTCAGGCCACATCCCGTTCACAACCCGGGCCAAGAAGGTGCTCGAGCTTGCGCTGCGCGAGGCCCTCCAGCTCGGCCACAACTACATCGGCACCGAGCACATCCTGCTGGGTCTGGTCCGCGAGGGCGAGGGTGTGGCGGCGCAGGTGCTGGTCAAGCTGGGCGCGGACACGTCCCGCGTGCGCCAGCAGGTCATCCAGATCCTCGCGGGGTACCAGGCGACCGGCGTCGCGTCCGAACGGCTGGGTGTCGGCGCCGGGGCCAGGGCCCACCGGCCGGCCGCGCCGGCGGGCGCCGAGGTGCTCGAGCACGCGCCCGATCGCCTCGTGCTCCGCCGCTTCACGGTGTCGTCGTGTCGCGTGCTGCTGCTGGCGGAGTCCGAGGCCCTTCGCCTGGGCCACCCCACGGTCGGGGTCGAACACCTGATCCTCGGGCTGCTGGCCGAGGACGAGGGGCTGGCCGCGGCCGCTCTGGCCAGCGTGGGCGTCGACCTCGGCGGGGCCCGGGCGTTGGCCGAGGAGTCCCTGGGTCAGGGGCGCGTCGCCGGCCCGTCGGCCGGGCTACCGGGACGACGCGCTCGACGCCGTCGAGGCGGCGTTGCACGAGGCCTTCGCCGCCGGCGCCGACCAGATCGACACCCAGCACCTGCTCCTCGGCGTCGTCCACCGGGCAGAGGCCGGGCCGGGGCGAGCGAGCGGGGCGCTCGGGGTGCTGCAGACCACGCCGGCTGCCCTCCGCGACGCCGTGGCGGGTCTCGCGGCTGCACGTGGCGACTCCCCGCCTGACCACGGCGACCCTGCTCAGGACCCGACGCCCGGCCCGGACGACCCGGTCGCCGGCCCGGACGACCCGGCGGGTGAGCCCTGAGCCTGCGAGCCCGCGGGCCCGACCACCCATCGTGCTGACCCACGCGCGATCCGGTTACGAAGCAGAGGATCGCGCGGCCGGCGGCGTCGTCATCCCCGAACGGCTGTAGAGTTTCCCCACGGATCCCCCGACTGGCGGGAGGCAAGTCTCTTGTTCGAACGGTTCACCGACCGGGCGCGACGGGTCGTGGTATTGGCCCAAGAGGAAGCCCGGCTCCTCAACCACAACTACATCGGCACCGAGCACATCCTCCTGGGCTTGATCCACGAGGGCGAGGGTGTCGCGGCCAAGGCGCTCGAGTCGCTGGGCATCAGCCTCGAGGCCGTGCGCCAGCAGGTCGAGGAGATCATCGGCCAGGGCGGCTCGTCGCCCTCTGGGCACATCCCGTTCACGCCCCGGGCCAAGAAGGTCCTCGAGCTGTCGCTGCGCGAAGCCCTCCAGCTCGGTCACAACTACATCGGCACCGAGCACATCCTCCTCGGCCTCATCCGCGAGGGCGAGGGCGTGGCCGCGCAGGTGCTGGTCAAGCTGGGCGCCGATCTGTCCCGCGTGCGTCAGCAGGTCATCCAGCTGCTCTCGGGCTACCAGGGCTCGGGCGCGCCCCCCGGCGAGAAGGCGGGGGCCACCGCCGGCTCCGGCACCGGCGAGGCGCAGCCCACGGGGTCGCTGGTGCTCGACCAGTTCGGCCGCAACCTGACCCAGCTCGCCCGCGAGAAGAAGCTCGACCCGGTCATCGGCCGCTCCCGCGAGATGGAGCGCGTCATGCAGGTCCTGTCCCGCCGCACCAAGAACAACCCGGTGCTGGTGGGCGAGCCCGGCGTCGGCAAGACCGCCATCGTCGAGGGCCTGGCCCAGTTGATCGTGGCCAACGACGTGCCCGAGACGCTCGACGGCAAGCAGCTCTACACCCTCGACCTGGGCGCGCTGGTGGCGGGCAGCCGCTACCGGGGCGACTTCGAGGAGCGCCTGAAGAAGGTGCTCAAGGAGATCCGCACCCGCGGCGACATCATCCTGTTCATCGACGAGATCCACACCCTGGTGGGTGCGGGTGCCGCCGAGGGCGCCATCGACGCCGCCTCGATCCTCAAGCCCATGCTGGCCCGGGGCGAGCTGCAGACCATCGGCGCCACCACGCTCGACGAGTACCGCAAGCACCTGGAAAAGGACGCGGCGCTCGAGCGGCGCTTCCAGAAGATCAACGTCGACGAGCCCACCGTGGCCCACACGATCGAGATCCTCAAGGGCCTGCGCGACCGCTACGAGGCCCACCACCGGGTCACCATCACCGACCAGGCGCTCGTGGCCTCGGCCAACCTGGCCGACCGCTACATCAGCGACCGGTTCCTGCCCGACAAGGCCATCGACCTCATCGACGAGGCGGGCAGCCGCCTGCGCATCAAGCGGATGCAGACCCCGCCCGACTACAAGGACCTCGAGAACGAGCTGGCCGGGGTCGTCGAGTCCAAGAAGAAGGCCGTCGAGTCGCAGGACTTCGAAGAGGCCGGCCGCCTTCGCGACTCGGAGAAGGAGCTCCTGGCCCGCAAGGAGACCAAGGAGCGCGAGATCAAGGACTCGGGCGTCGACCTGTTCGACGAGGTCGACGAAGAGGCCATCGCCGAGGTGCTCTCGGTGTGGACGGGCATCCCCGTCTACAAGCTCACCGAGGAAGAGACGCAGAAGCTGCTGCGCATGGAAGACGAGCTGCACAAGCGGGTCGTCGGCCAGGAAGACTCCATCAGGGCGGTCAGCCAGGCCATCCGGCGCACGCGTGCGGGTCTGAAAGACCCCAAGCGCCCCAGCGGCTCGTTCATCTTCCTGGGCCCCTCCGGCGTCGGTAAGACCGAGCTGGCCAAGACCCTGGCCGAGTTCCTGTTCGGCGACGAGACGGCGCTCATCCAGCTCGACATGTCCGAGTACATGGAGAAGCACACGGTCTCCCGCCTGGTCGGCTCGCCCCCGGGCTACGTCGGCTACGAAGAGGGCGGCCAGCTCACCGAGGCCGTGCGGCGCAAGCCGTTCTCGGTGGTGCTGTTCGACGAGATCGAAAAGGCCCACCCCGACGTCTTCAACACGCTGCTGCAGATCCTGGAAGAGGGGCGCCTCACCGACGCCCAGGGCCGCTCGGTCGACTTCCGCAACACCGTGCTGATCATGACCTCCAACCTGGGCACGGCCGACCTGCGCAAGGCCAACGTCGGCTTCGCCCGGGCCGACGAGGCCGTCTCCTACGAGAAGATGAAGGAAAAGGTCAACGATGCGCTCAAGCTGCACTTCCGGCCTGAGTTCCTCAACCGCATCGACGACACCATCGTCTTCCACGAGCTGACCAAGGAAGAGGTCACGCAGATCGTCGACCTGATGATCCGCCGGGTGCAGCGCCAACTCGAGGGACAGGGCCTGGGTCTCGAGCTCACGCAAGAGGCGAAGTACTTCCTGGCCGACAGGGGCTACGACCCGCAGCTGGGCGCACGGCCGCTGCGCCGGGCCATCCAGCGCATGGTCGAGGACCCGGTGTCCGAGAAGCTCCTGCTCAAGGAGCTGCGGGCCGGCGAGATCGTTGTGGTCGACGTCGAGGAGGATCCCGAGTCGGGCGACAAGGTCATCGCCTTCCGCACGGTCGAGGGCTTCGTCCCGCCGCCCATGGAGCTGGCCGAGGCCGGCGACGCCTGACGGGTCCGCCACAGGTCCACAGACACAGCCCTCGGGGCCGCCTTCGGGCGGTCCCGAGGCGCGTCTAGAGTCCCTCCGCTCGTGCCCTCCCTCGTCATGCCTCGCCGCCTGCTCCTCCCCGCCCTGTCGCTGCTGCTCGTCGTGCTCGCCACCGCGTGCCAGGTACGTACCACGGTGACGGTCGACGTCGCCGACGACGGCTCGGGCACGGTCGAGGTGGCGGTCGGGCTCGACGCCGACGCGCTGGGCCGCCTGCCCGACCTCGACGGCGACGGCACGTCCGGCTCCGCCGACCTGGCGGCGCTCGTGCGGGACGACGACCTGGCGGCGGCCGGCTGGACGGTGGCCGAGCCCGAGGACGACGCCGACGGCACGACCTGGCTGCGCGTCACCCACCCGTTCGGCACCCCCGAGGAGGCCGACCAGATCCTGGCCGGGCTGACCGGCCCCGCCGGCGCACTGCGCGACCTCCACCTCAGCCGCGCCGAGCCCTTCGGGCGCACGCAGCTCGGGTTCGCCGGCACCGCCGACCTCAGCGGCGGCATCGAGGCCTTCGGCGACGAGGGTCTGGCCGCGGCGCTCGACGGCGAGCCGCTGGGCGAGGACGCCGCCGCCATCGAAGCACGCCTCGGCCAACCGCTGGCCGAGATGCTCACGTTCGAGGTCACGTCCCGCCTGGCCGGTGACGAGACGACGTGGTCGCCCCGCCTCGGCGACGCGCCCGTGGACATGCGGGCCGAGACGACCCGGTACGACTGGCCGGTGCTCGCGCTGGCTCTGGTCTCGGCGCTCAGCCTGGTGGCGCTCGTCGGGGTCCTCGCCGTCCTCGCCGTCCGCTCCCGCCGATCCTGACGGCGCGGTCAGCAGCCGCCCAACGACGTCCGGCTACCTGCGGAAACGGTGAGTGTGGCCGGGGCGCCGCCGGTCGGCGCCACGGTCAGCTCGACATCGCCGGTCGCCGAGCCGAGGCCCAGGTGGACGACGGGCGGCGCCCCGGCCGCGTACCCGGTCGTGCTGGCCGCCCAACCGGTCGCCACCAGCTCGCCGCCGGCGCGGGCCTCGACCCGCGCCCCGGTGGCGGCGGGCCCGAGTGCGCCCAGGTCGACCTCGACCCAGGAGCCGGCGGCGCCCGAGCCCCGGAGCAGAGACGATGCGACGGACGGCTCCCACGACACGAGGAAGGCGTCGATCCGGCCGTCGCGGTCGAGGTCGCCGGTGGACCCGGTCACCCAGTACCGCCCGTCGCCGGGCTCGCCGACGACGTCGAAGCGGGGCACGCCGTCGGACACGCCAGCGTTGTGCAGGACGAGGGGGACGCCGTCAGCCGCGACGGCAGACGTCACGACGTCGGCCCGCCCGTCGTTGTCGACATCCGCCACGGCGACGTGTGGCGACTTGGTCCACAGGCCGGGGGACCCGGCCTGCTCGGTCACGTCGACCAGCTCGACGGCGCCGGCCGAGGAGCGGTTGAGGAACAGGCGTACGGGCACGCGGGCTCCGTCGTCGACGGTGGAGTTGAAGTGCTGCCCCACGGCCAGGTCGGGCCGACCGTCGCCGTCGAGGTCGCCCACGGCGATGCCCGCGGCGTCGTCCTCGTCGCCCAGCAGGTCCCACCGCAGCACGGGCTGGGTGACGATGCTGAACCCGTCCGGCCCGCCGTGGAGCACCCGCTCGTCGCCGCTGGTCACCACGTCGAGCCAGCCGTCACCGTCGATGTCGACGGTCGCCAGGGCGAGGCCGTGCAGGTCGTCGGGGACGCCCCACGCCGCGGTGGCGTCCTCGAAGGTGAGCCCACCGGCGTTGCGCAGGAACCGGGTGGAGCCGCCCCCGAAGCGGTCGCCGGCGATGGCCAGGTCGGCGAGGCCGTCGCGGTCGACGTCCAGCGCGGCCACGGAGCGCGCCGCCGTCTCGGGCGCCAGCGTCACCACCGCTTCCCAGGCACCCTCGCGGTTCTCGTAGACCGTCGTCGGCTGCCGGGCGACCTCGCCGTCGGGCCGCGGGTTGCGTGCGACCACCAGGTCGAGGTCGCCGTCCCCGTCGAGGTCGGCGAACGTCGCCCCGCTGGTGCGGGCCAGCTCACCGGGGAAGGCGTCGCTGGGGGTGAAGCCTGCGGGGCCGCCCAGGAGCAGGCGGTCCGGCGTGGGGCCATCGGCGCCCCGGTGCCGGTACTCGTCGGGGTCGCGGTCGGCGAACCCGGCGACGAACAGGTCGGTCCAGCCGTCGCCGTCGACGTCCGCGGCCGCGGTGGCGTGCCCGTACATCCCCACCAGCGGATCGACGAGACCGGCGGCGGCCGTGATGTCGTCGAAGGCGACGGGGGCGCCGGCTCCGTCGTCGGAGGGAGCAGCGGTCCAGCAGACCTCGCCCTCGCCCGCGGTCACGCCGAGCCCGGCGGCGCTGGGATCGTCGTCCGTGGCCGCCGGGTCGTCCGGCGACGGCCTCGCTCCCCGCTCGGAGGCGGCATCTCCGCCACCTCCGCAGGCGGCGCCCCACAGCAGCAGCGCTCCGGCCAGCGTCCGCCCCCACCGTGGCCGGCGCGCGCCGGTCACGGCAGGTCGACCACGAGGAGCACCGGCGTGCCGAAGGTGTCGTCGTCCTCGGCGCCCGGGTCGACCGGCCCGGTGGTCATGCCCACGTACACCCGGTCGGAGGACGGCCCCGCCGTCATTGCCCGCATCCCGCTCCTGCCGGGGAAGCCCGGTCATGGTCGCCTTCCGCCGTTCGTCGGACACCACGGTACGACCCGACCCTCGCGAGGCCAAGGCACCGGGCGTCGCGGCAGGACACCCGTGCCGCCTGGCCCCCGGGCGGGTATGAACAACAGCTCGTCCCGCCTCGCAGCGACAGCGGCGAGACCGACCGCCTGGGCCGGCGGGTCACCGTCGCTGTCATACCCCGTGCGTAGGGTGCGGCCATGTCCCGCGTGAGAACCGTCTTCCGCTGCAGCGAGTGCGGCGCCGAGGCACCCAAGTGGATGGGCTGGTGCACGGCGTGCGAGGCCAACGGCACCCTGTCGGAAGAGGTCGTGGCACCGGCGCCGCGGTCGGGCCGTTCGTTCGCCGCGGTGGCGCAGCCGTCGGTGCCCATCCCCATCGCCGAGGCGGTGGGCGACGCCACCCAGCCGGTCCCCACGGGCGATGCAGAGCTCGACCGGGTGCTGGGCGGCGGCCTGGTGCCCGGCTCGGTCACCGTGCTCGGGGGCGAGCCGGGCGTGGGCAAGTCGACGCTGCTGCTCCAGGCGCTGGCCTCCATCGCCGCGGGCACGGCCGAGCGGGGGGCGGCCTGCCTGTACGTCACGGCCGAGGAATCGGCTCGCCAGGTCGCGCTGCGGGCCGAGCGGTTGGGCGTCAGCTCCCCGTCGCTGTGGTTGGTGGCCGAGACGTCGCTGCCCCACATCGTCGGCCACATCGACGCCTTGGCCCCCGACGTGGTGGTGGTCGACTCCATCCAGACGGTCCACGACCCCGAGCTGGGCTCGGCTCCCGGCTCGGTGGGCCAGGTGCGTGGCTGTGCCCAGCGCCTGGTCAGCGAGGCCAAGGTGCGGGGGGTCAGCGTCGTGCTGGTCGGCCACGTCACCAAGGAGGGCGGCCTGGCCGGCCCCCGCGTGCTCGAGCACCTGGTCGACACCGTCCTGGCGTTCGACGGCGAGCGACACCACGCGCTGCGCATGCTGCGGGCGGTCAAGCACCGGTTCGGCAGCACGCACGAGCTGGGCCTGTTCGAGATGGGCGAGGCCGGCCTGGTGGGCGTGCCCGATCCCAGCGCGCTGTTCCTGGCCGACCGCCAGGCGGGGGTGCCCGGGTCGGTGGTGGCGCCGGTGCTCGACGGCCAGCGTCCGCTGCTGGTCGAGGTCCAGGCCCTGGTTGTCCCCAGCAACGCGCCATCGCCGCGCCGCACGGCCCAGGGGGTCGACGGCGGGCGGTTGGCCCAGGTCCTGGCCGTGCTCGACCGGCACGCCGACCTCGACCTCAGCCGGGCCGAGGTGCACGTGGCGGTGGCGGGCGGGGTGCGGGTGCCCGAGCCCGGGGCAGACCTGGCCATGGCCTTGGCCGTGGCGTCGTCGGCCACCGCGCGGCCGTTGCCGCCAGATCTGGTCAGCTGCGGCGAGATCGGCCTCGGCGGCGAGCTGCGCCAGGTCCACAGCACCGAGCGCCGCCTGGCCGAGGCCGCTCGCCTGGGCTTCACCCGCGCCGTCGTGCCCCGCTCGGCGCCCGACGCACCGGCGGGCATGCGGCTGGGCCGGGCCGGCTCGATCGCCGACGCCATCCATCATCAGGCGTTCCAACTCGAGACCGTGCGGTAGCGCCCGGGCCGATCGCGGCCACGTCGGGCGGCTCGGCGGCCGCAGTAGCATTGCGCCGTGGTCAACCGCCCTAGTGCCGAGCTCATGAACGCGCTCGCTGCCGTGGCGCCGGGCACGCCGCTGCGCGAGGGCATCGACCGCATCCTCCAGGCCAGCAAGGGTGCGCTCATCGTGGTGGGCGACGGGCCCGAGGTGCTCAACATCTGCTCGGGCGGGTTCCTGCTCGATGCGGCGTTCAGCCCCCAGCGGCTGTCGGAGCTGGCGAAGATGGACGGCGCCATCATCCTGGCGAGCGACGCCAGCCGCATCGCCCGGGCCAACGTCCACCTGGTCCCCAACCCCAACGTGCCGACGTCCGAGACCGGCACCCGCCACCGCACCGCCGAGCGCGTGGCCCGCTCGATCGACGTGCCGGTTGTCTCGGTGTCCGAGGACATGGCGATCATCGCCGTCTACGTCGGCGACGAGAAGCACCCGCTCGAGACCATCCCGCGGCTGCTGGTCCGGGCCAACCAGGCGTTGCAGACGCTCGAGCGCTACCGCGACCGGCTCGACGGCGTGACCGCCTCGCTGTCCGCGCTCGAGGTCGAAGACCTGGTCACCGTGCGCGACGTGGTCAACGTGCTGCAGCGCACCGAGATGGTGCGCCGCATCGCGGACGAGATCTCGGGCGACATCGTCCAGCTGGGCGTCGACGGGCGCCTGGTCAAGCTGCAGCTCGAGGAGCTGATGGGCGGCGTCGAGGACGACCGTCGCCTCGTCATGCTCGACTACTTCACCCACGAGACCGAGTGGCACCTCGATCAGGCCATGGGGGCGCTGGCCGGCATGGGCACCGAGGAGCTGCTCGACTCGACGGCGGTCGGCTCGACGCTGCAGCTGCCGGGCACCGCGGTCGATCTCGACGCCAACGTCCAACCGCGTGGCTACCGGCTGCTGTCCCGCATCCCCCGCCTGCCCGAGACGGTCATCGAGCGCATCGTCGACCAGTTCGGCTCGCTGCAGAAGATCATGCGGGCCACCATCGACGACCTCGACGACGTCACCGGCGTGGGCGGGTCACGCGCCCGGGCCATCAAGGACGGCCTGTCGCGCCTGGCCGAGTCGAGCATCCTCGATCGTTACAGCTGACCCTCGCCCGCGGACTAGACCCGGGGGCATGCGCATCACGCTCCCCTCCGGCACTCCGGCCGAGATCGCCCGCCCCGAGGGCACGCCCAGCCGGGGCCTCGTGCTCATCCCCGACATCGGCGGCCTGCGTCCCCTGTTCGACGACCACGTGGCCCGGCTGGCCGCCGACAACGGATGGGTGGTGTGCGCGTTCGAGCTGTGGCCGGGACGTGACGACCTGCCGACGCTGGCCGACCGGCTCGATGCCGGCGGCACGCTCGACGACGAGCGGGTGCTGGGCGATGCGGCGGCCGCGGCCGATGCCACCGGGGTCGAGCCCGTGGCCGTCGTGGGCTTCTGCATGGGTGGCATGTACGCGCTAAAGGCCGCGGGCACGGGCCGGTTCGCCCGGGCCGCGTCGTTCTACGGCATGGCCCGCGTCCCGGAGATGTGGCGCAGCCCCACCCAGGGCGAGCCGCTCGACGCGCTCGCGTCGGCCGAGGCGTGCCCGGTGCTGCACATCGCCGGGACGGCCGACCCGTGGGTGCCGGCCGACGACCTGGCCGCCCTCGAGGCTGCGGGCGCCGAGGTGGTGCGCTACGACGGCGCCGACCACGGGTTCGTCCACGACCCCGATCGGCCGGCCCACCGGGCCGCCGATGCCGCCGACGCCTGGCGGCGCGTCCTGGACCATCTCGGGCGGTGACGTCCAGTCGCGTCGGCCGGTAGCTACCGGGCCCGGCGCTCGAGCTGCTCGCGGTCGGTGATGCGGTAGCGGCGCTCGGACTGCTCGATCCACCCCAGCCGCACGAAGCTGGCGATGGCCTTGTTGACCCGCTCGCGCGAGGCGCCGACCATGGCCGCCAGCTCCTCCTGGGTGACGGGCAGGGTGAACTCGTCGGCCCCGGCCGCCATCTCGACCAGCCGCTTGGCGGTGCGCCCGGTGACGTCGAGGAACACCGAGTCGGCCAGCGCAACGTCCATGGTGCGCAGCCGCCCGGCCAGCAGAGCCACGACGCCCCACAGCAGCTCGGGGCGTTGCTCGTAGACCTGACGGATGGGGCCGTAGCCGATGGCCAGCACCTGGGACTGCTCGAGCGCCCGGGCCTCGGCCGTGCGGCCCTGGTTCTCGAAGAGCTGCATCTCGCCGAACAGGTCGCCCGACTCCATGAGCGCCACGACCGACTCGCGCCCGTCGATCGACCGCTTGGCGATGGCGATGCGGCCCTCGATGACGATGTACACCGTGTCGCCGGGGTCGTCCTCGTGGAACAGCACGTCCCCGCGCCGCAGGTCTTCCGTGGTGCTCGCGTCGGCGAGCTGGAGCAGCTCTTGGGGCGTCAGATCGGCGAACAGGTCGACGTCGGCGAGCAGGTCGGTGGGGCTCATCACCCGGGAACGATAACGACGCGCGGACCTGACGTCTTGACAGATGGGTGACCGAGGTCTCGGCGGTAGCCTCCGGCCTGTCATGGGAGACGTGTGGGCCATCGTCGTCGCCGCCGGCTCGGGCCGCCGGTTCGGGGGCGCCAAGCAGTACGAGCCGCTCGCCGGGCGGCGGGTGCTGGACTGGTCGCTCGACGCAGTCGCCACCGTCGCCGACGGCGTGGTGCTGGTGGTGGCGCCGGGGTGCGTCGACGACGCCGAGCCGGCGGCCGGCGCCGTGGTCGCCGGGGCCGACACCCGGTCGGGGTCGGTGCGCGCCGGCCTGGCCGAGGTGCCGGACGGCGCCGAGGTGGTCGTCGTGCACGACGGGGCCCGCCCGCTGGCCGATGCGTCCCTGTTCGCGGCGGTCGTCGATGCCGTGCGGGCCGGGGCCGACGCCGCCGTGCCGGGCGTGCCGGTCGTCGACACGCTGCGGGCCCGATCCGGGGGAGTGGTCGACCGCGACGGCCTGGTGGCGGTGCAGACCCCACAGGCCTTCCGGGCCGCGGCGCTGCGAGCCGCCCACGCCGGCACGGCGGAGGCGACCGACGATGCATCGCTGGTCGAGGCCTCGGGTGGCAAGGTGGTCGTCGTGAACGGTTCCCCCACCAACGTGAAGATCACCCGGCCCCACGACCTGGTCGTGGCCGAGGCGCTGCTCCGTGCCCGCTGACGTCCCCCGCATCCGGGTGGGCCAGGGCTTCGACGTGCACCCGTTCTCCGACGATCCCGGCCGCGCGCTGGTGCTCGGCGGCGTCGCCTTCCCGGGCGCCCGCGGCCTGGCCGGGCACAGCGACGCCGACGTGGTCGCCCACGCGGTCACCGACGCGTTGCTGGGTGCCGCCGGGCTGGGCGACATCGGCCAGCACTTCCCCGACACCGACCCGGCCTTCGCGGGAGCCGACTCGATCGACCTGCTGTGCCGGGCCGTGGCCGACGTGCGCGCCGCCGGCTGGAAGCCACAGAACGTCGACTGCACCGTGGTGCTCGAGTCCCCGAAGCTTGCCCCGCACCGCGACGCCATCCACGAGCGGCTGAGCACGGCGGTGGGTGCGCCGGTGACCGTCAAGGGCAAGCGGGCCGAGGGCCTGGGCGCACTGGGTCGGTCCGAGGGCGTGGCCTGCTTCGCCGTGGCGCTCGTCGTGGGGGCGTCGTGAGCCCGCCGCGCCGGGGGCCGGGCGGCCAGGGCGGTCGCGGGCGAGGCCAGGGCCAGCCGCAGGGCCGGGGGCAAGGCCGAGGCCAGGGCCAGGGGCCAGGTCGGGGTCGAGGCCAGGGCCAAGGTCAGGGTCGGGGCCAAGGTCAGGGTCAGGGCCGCGGCCAGCCCCGGGGCCAGAGCCAGGCCCGGGGCCAGGGGCGGGGCGGCCGCACGCCACCGCCGACCCGCATCACCACCCCGGGCTCGCCCAGGCCGCTGCCGCCCGGCCGGCGCGGCCGCGTCTCGTCGTCCGACCGCGGGCTGGGCGGCGATCAGGTCGAGGGCCGCCAGGCCGTGCGCGAGCTGCTCCTCGCCGGCCGCCGCAAGGTGCGCGAGATCTGGATGATCGACGAGGGCGACGACTCGCCCATCCTGGGCGACATCCGCGAGCTGGCGGCCGCCAACCGGGTGACGGTGAGCCGGGTCGGCCGGGGGCGCTTCGCCGCCCAGGCCCGCTGCGAGGCGCCCCAGGGCGTGCTCGCGCTGGCCGCTCCGCTGCCCGAGGCCGACCTCGACGCTCTGGTCAGCGGGCGCGGGCGCACGGCTCCGTTCCTGGTGGCGTTGGACGGCGTGACCGACCCGGGCAACCTCGGCGCCATCCTGCGGTCCGCAGAGTGCGCAGGGGTCACCGGGGCGATCCTGCCCCGACACCGGGCGGTCCACGTCACCCCGGCGGCCACCAAGGCGGCCGCCGGCGCCATCGAGCACGTGCCGATGGCCATCGTCGGAGGGCTGCCCACCGCGCTGGCGAACCTGCGCAAGGCCGGGGTGCACGTCGTCGGCCTGGACGGGTCGGCGTCGACGTCGCTGTACGACGTGGCCGGCGCCGACGGCCCGGTGTGCCTGGTGCTCGGCGCCGAGGGCCGGGGCCTGTCGCGGCTGGTGCGAGAGCGCTGCGACGAGGTGGTGGCCATCCCCATGGCGGGCGTGCTGGGCTCGCTCAACGTCTCGGCCGCGGCTGCGTTGGCGTGCTTCGAGATCGCACGCCGCCGGTGAGTGGCGCGAGGTGAGAGCCCGAGGCGGGAGTCGAACCCGCGACCTGACGCTTACAAGGCGCCTGCTCTGGCCAGCTGAGCTACTCGGGCAGGCCCACGACGATACCGGTCACCGCGCCCCCGCCCCGCACGGGGCTACCCCGACAGTGCTTCCGCTGCTGCGCTCCGCGCAGCTCGGCCGATGTTGCTTCCCGCTCACGTCGCGTTCGCTCCGGGCCGCTCGGGCCACGGCCTCGCGTTCGCTCGGCCGATGTTGCTTCCCGCTCACGTCGCGTTCGCTCCGGGCCGCTCGGGCCACGGCCTCGCGTTCGCTCGGCCGATGTTGCTTCCCGCTCACGTCGCGTTCGCTCCGGGCCGCTCGGGCCACGGCCTCGCGTTCGCTCGGCCTCTGAGGGTGCTTGCATCGCGGATGGCGCCGGGCCAGCCTTGCACCAGTGGCACTCACCGATCGTGACCGGGCGATCCTCGACTTCGAACGGGGGTGGTGGCTCCTTCCAGCGTCGAAGGGGTCCGCGATCCGCGAGCGCCTCGCTCTCTCTCCCACCCGCTACTACCAGTTGTTGAACGTGCTGCTCGACGACCCGGCCGCCGCTGCGTACGACCCCCTGGTGGTCCACCGGCTGCGGCGGGCCCGGCTGCGCCGTCGCCGGGCACACGCCGAGGGCCGCACGACCGTCGGTCACGGCCGCTGAGGAGGCCCCACGAATGCAGACCACCGAGCGTCCCCCCACCGGCCCCGCGCGCGGTACCAGCCCCGTCCGGGGCGTGGTCCTCGTCGCTGTCGCCGTCGTGCTCGGGTTCTTCATCCTGCGCGCCATCGATGACACCGGCGCAGGCCCCGGCATCGGCGACACCGAGTCCGCGGGCGAGGTCGAGACGACCGATGGCAGCGAGACGCCGCCGGCGTCCGACACCACGGCCCCGGCGCCGCGTCCCCCGGGCGAGGTCATCGTCCTCGTGGCCAACGCGTCCGGAGTGCAGGGTGCCGCCGCGGAGCAGACGACGACGATCCAGGGCGGGGGCTACCAGGTCCTGCCGGCCGGCAACGCCGAGAACCAGGTCGAGACCACCCAGGTGCTGCCCATCGCCGGGTTCGAGGCCGAGGCCGCCGCGCTGGCGACCGCCATCGGCGCCCCGGAGGGGGCGGTGCAGCCGATGCCGGACCCTCCGCCCGTCGACCTGGCCGGCGCCAACGTGCTGGTGCTGCTCGGCCCCGACCTGGCCAGCGGCTGACGAGACCGTCCCGGCCGGCCTCCGGCGATAGCTTGCGGCCGTGATCGACGAGCTCGACGCGCTCGCCCCGTTCGTCGACCACCCCGCGGGCGCGGCGGTGGTCCTCGACTTCGACGGCACGCTCTCGCCGATCGTCGCCGACCCGGCCGATGCCCGGGCCGTCGAGGGGGCGGCCGACGCCCTGGTCGACCTGGCCGGTCGGTTCGGTCTGGTCGCCGTCATGTCGGGCCGCCCGGTGGCCTTCCTGCGATCGCGGCTGCCCGAGGGCATCGTCGTGTCGGGCCTCTACGGGCTCGAGGTGGTGCGCGACGGGCAGCAGAGTGACCATGCGGAGGCCGGCGCCTGGCGGGAGGTGGTGGCCGACGTGGCGCGGGCTTCCGCCGAGCGGGGCCCGGCCGGCATGGTGGTCGAGCCCAAGGGCCTGTCGCTCACGCTGCACTACCGGACGAGCCCGGAGATCGGGGCGGCGGTGATCGAGTGGGCCCGACAGCAGGCCGCCCGGTCGGGCCTCGAGGTGCGCGCCGCCAAGATGTCGGTCGAGCTCCACCCGCCGATCGCCGCCGACAAGGGCACCGCGCTCGAGGGGCTGGTCGACGGGCTGGGCGCGGTGTGTTTCGTGGGCGACGACCGTGGCGACCTGCCGGCCTACGACGCCCTCGACCGCCTGGCGTCGCGCGGCGTGCACAGCCTGCGGGTGGCCGTGGCGAGCACCGAGGCGCCGTCCGAGCTGCTCGAGCGGGCCGACCTGGTCCTCGACGGTCCACCCGCCGTCGTGACCTTCCTCCGCCGCTTGGCGCCCTGAGCCGGCGGGCCCGGGCCGGCCGGCCGCGGCCATCCCCGCGCACGCCGACGGAATCGACAGCCCGGGCCCGGGTCAGCCGGCGGCGGCCAGCTGATCGGCCAGCCAGTCGGCCGGCTGGCGGGCCATCGACAGCTCACGCAACCGCGTGGCCCGGACCGCCCGCTCGTCAGCGGGCATCCGCAGCGCCTGGTCGAGTGCGTCGGCCGTGCCGGCCACGTCGAACGGTGGCACCGGCACCGCGGCCTCGCCCACCTCGTCCCACACGCCCGCCTCGCGCGACAGGCACAGGACGGCGTCGCGCTCGTTGACGATGCCGCCCTCCTTGGCCACCAGGTTGAGGCCGTCGCGTATGGGGTTGACCAGCAGTGCGTCGGCCCGGCGCAGCACGGCGACCGACCGCGGGTAGTCGTCACGGGTGTCGTAGACGATCGGCGTCCAGCCGGGCGTCGCCCAGCGCTCGTTGATGCGCTCGACCAGCGCCTCGACGTCCTGCTGGTACTCGATGTAGGCGGGCACGCCCATGCGCGACGGGTAGACCGAGGCCAGGAACACCACCCGCTCGCGCCACTCGGGCACGCGCTCGAGCAGCTCGTCGAACGCCTGGAACCCGCGCAGCAGGTTCTTGGACAGCTCGATGCGGTCGACGCGGGCGACGACCAGGCGGTCGCCCACCTCGGCCTCGATCTCGGCCAGGGCCAGGTCGCACGCGGGCGTGGCGGCAGCGCGTCGGACGTCGTCGGCGTCGGCCGGCAGCGGCGACACGAACGTGCGGGGCGTGAGTGCCAGCACGTCGCGGCAGCAGGCCGCGAAGTCGTCGGCCCACCGCTGGGTGTGGAACCCGCAGGCCCGGTGCGCGGCCAGGCCCGACAGCACCTCGCCGGCGATGTGGTCGGGCAGGACCCGCAGCCAGGTGGGGGTCGCGAACGGCGTGTGGCTGAAGTGGACGGCCTCGAGGTCGGGCCGCCGCTCGGCCAGGCCCAGCCCCAGCAGGCCCAGGTGGTAGTCCTGCACCAGCACGGCGGCGCCGTGGGGGGCGATGTCGGCCACGGCGTCGGCGAACGCCCGGTTGACGTCGCGGTACGCCTGCCACGCCTCGCGCAGGTCGGGCCCGAACGCCGGCTCCCGGGGCAGGTCGTACAGCCCGTGGTGGACGAACCACAGGATCTGGTTGCTGACCACGTCGTAGGCCAGGCGGAAAGCCTCGGGGTCGACGCCGAGCAGCCGCACCCGGAAGTCCTCGGCGTCGACCACGCCCGACGCGGCCGCGGCGCGGTCGCCGTCGGACATCGCCGCCGCCACCCACAGCGTGTCGGTGCCGGCCACCAGCGGGCCCAGCCCGGAGACCAGCCCCCCGGCGCCCCGCCGCGCCAGCAGTTCGCCGTCGCGGCCCTCGTGGAACGACAGGGGGCCTCGGTTCGACACGATGACGACGGGGCGGTCCACGAGTCGTCCACGCTAGTGCCGTGTCAGGCAACGTTTGCGCCGTCCCAGGCCGGCCAGGATCACCGCTGGCGGCGTCCTCGTCGTCGCCGCACCACGTGTGCGCCTTCGTCCTGCGTCCTTGCCACCGGCGATCCTGACTCGGCCTGGAACGACGAACGCTCGCTGACACGGCACTCGTCAGGATGGAACGGCCGGAACGCACGGCGCGATGCGCCAGACTTGCCGGTCGTGCGACTCGTGATCGTCCCGGACAAGATGCGCGGTACCGCCAGCGCCCGCGAGGTGGCGGCGGCCGCGGGACGTGCCGCCGCGGCCGCGGGATGGCAGCACGACGAGGTACCGGTGGCCGACGGGGGAGAGGGCACGCTCGACGCGTTGGGTGGCCCCAACCGCACCACCAAGGTGACCGGTCCGCTGGGCGAGCCCGTCGACGCCGAGTGGCGCCTCGCGGGGCGTACGGCCGTCGTCGAGATGGCCCGGGCGTCGGGACTGGCCCTGGTGGGCGGCGCCGACGCCAACGACCCCATCGCCGCGTCGACGGCGGGCACCGGCGAGCTGCTGTCGGCTGCGGTCGACGCCGGCGCCACGCGCCTGCTCGTGGGGCTGGGCGGGTCGGCGACCACCGACGGCGGCCTGGGCGCCCTACGCGCGCTCTACCCGCTCCACCGGCTGGCCGGGGTCGAGATCATCGCCCTGTGCGACGTGCGGACCGCGTTCGTCGACGCGGCCGAGGTCTTCGCCCCCCAGAAGGGGGCGTCGCCCGCCCAGGTCGAGCTGCTGCGCCGCCGACTCGACCGGTTGGCCGACGTCTACCTCGCCGACCACGGCGTCGACGTGCGGGCCATCGAGGGCGCCGGCGCGGCCGGGGGGCTGGCCGGAGGCCTGGCGGTGGCGGGGGCGAAGCTGATGAGCGGCTTCGACGCCGTCGCGGACGAGCTCGACCTGCACGACCTGGTCGAGGGCGCTGACCTGGTCATCACGGGCGAGGGCTTCCTCGACGAGCAGTCGTTCGAGGGCAAGGTCGTGGGCGGGGTGGCCGACATGGCCGCCGCCGCAGGGGTGCCGTGCGTGGCCGTGGTCGGCGAGGTGGTGCCGGACCTGCCGGAGGGTGTCTGCGAGGGGCTCGACGTGGTGTCCCTCGTCGCCCAGCTACGGCGCCGACCGGGCGCGGGCCGACACGGTGGCCTGCGTCGAGGAGGCCGTGGCGGACCTCCTGGCCGCCCGCGTAGCCGGCCGGTCGGAATGAGTGGGCGGCGCAGGGGGTTGGGTACGATTCGGCCGCCATCCCCGAGGCAAGGACCGGATCTGACATGAGCGTCTCCGTTCGCATCCCCACCACGCTGCGCACCTTGACGGGCGGTCAGTCCGAGGTGTCGCTCGACGGGGCCAACGTGCGCGACGTCCTGACCAACCTCGACGGCGCCCACCCCGGGTTCGCCGATCGTCTGCTCGACGACGACGGCAACCTGCGCCGGTTCGTCAACGTGTTCGTCGCGGACGACGACATCCGGTTCCTCGAGGGCCTCGATACGCCGGTGCCCGACGGCGCCGAGGTCTCGATCATCCCCGCCGTCGCCGGCGGTTGACTCCGTTAGCACTCGACGGTTGCGAGTGCTGAAAGCGCGTGGTTGACTGGCTAGCACTCACATTCGACGAGTGCTAACCCCGTGCCCAACGGAGGGATTTACGGATGCCCAAGATCATCGCTTTCGACACCGAGGCGCGCCGCAGCCTCGAGGCCGGCATGAACAAGCTGGCCGACGCGGTCCGGGTGACCCTCGGGCCCAAGGGCCGCAACGTCGTGCTCGACAAGAAGTGGGGCGCCCCCACCATCACCAACGACGGCGTGTCGATCGCCAAGGAGATCGAGCTCGAGGACCCCTACGAGAGGATCGGGGCCGAGCTGGTCAAGGAGGTCGCCAAGAAGACCGACGACGTCGCGGGCGACGGCACCACCACCGCCACGGTCCTGGCCTGGTCGATGGTCCGCGAGGGCCTGCGCAACGTGGCCGCCGGCGCCAACCCCATGTCGGTCAAGAGGGGCATCGAGGCCGCGGTGGTCACCGCCGTCGAGGCCATCAAGGCCCAGGCGGTCGAGATCGACGCCAAGGACCAGATCGCCCAGGTGGCGGGCATCTCCGCCGCCGACCCCGAGATCGGCGAGATGATCGCCGAGGCCATCGACAAGGTCGGCAAGGACGGCGTCATCACCGTCGAGGAGTCGCAGACCTTCGGCATGGAGATGGACCTGGTCGAGGGCATGCGCTTCGACAAGGGCTACATCTCGGCCTACTTCATCAGCGACCCCGACCGCATGGAGGCCGTCTTCGACGACGCCTACGTGCTGCTGGTGAGCGGCAAGATCTCGACGGTCCGCGACCTGCTGCCCGTGCTCGAGAAGGTGATGCAGTCGGGCAAGCCGCTCGTGATCGTCGCCGAGGACGTCGAGGGCGAGGCCCTGTCGACCCTGGTCGTCAACAAGATCCGCGGCACCTTCAAGTCCGTCGCCATCAAGGCTCCGGGCTTCGGCGAGCGCCGCAAGGCCATGCTGGCCGACATCGCCGTGCTCACCGGCGGCCAGGTCATCAGCGAGGACGTCGGGCTCAAGCTCGACAACACCACGCTCGACCTGCTGGGCCAGGCCAAGAAGGTGATCGTCACCAAGGACGAGACGACCATCGTCGAGGGCGCCGGCTCGGCCGACGACATCTCGGGCCGGGTCACGCAGATCAAGAACGAGATCGAGAACACCGACTCCGACTACGACCGCGAGAAGCTGCAGGAGCGGCTGGCCAAGCTGTCCGGTGGCGTCGCGGTGCTCAAGGTCGGCGCGGCCACCGAGGTCGAGCTCAAGGAGAAGAAGCACCGCATCGAGGACGCGGTGTCCACCACCAAGGCCGCCATCGAAGAGGGCGTCGTGGCCGGCGGCGGCACCACGCTGCTGCGGGCCCAGGTCAAGGTGCTCGAGCTGGCCGAGAGCCTGTCGGCCGACGAGTCCACCGGTGCCCGCATCGTGGCCCGGGCGCTCGAGGAGCCGCTCAAGCAGATCGCGGTCAACGCCGGCCTCGAGGGCGGCGTGGTGGCCGAGCGGGTGCGCAACCTGGACGGGCCCGAGGGCCTCAACGCCGACTCCGGCGACTACGAGGACCTGACCAAGGCCGGCATCATCGACGCCGCCAAGGTCACCCGTTCGGCGCTGCAGAACGCGGCCTCGATCGCGGCCCTGTTCCTCACCACCGAGGCCGTCATCGCCGACAAGCCCGAAGAGGCCCCCGCGGGCGCTCCGGGCGGGGGCATGGAGGACTTCTAGTCCGACCAGGAGTGTCGAGGACTTCTAGTCCGACCAGGAGTGTCGAGGACTTCTAGTCCGACCAGGAGTGTCGAGGACTTCTAGTCCAGCGGCCCAGAACGCGGAACCGCCGCCCCCGAGGGGGCGGCGGTTGCGCGTGGTGGGGCATCCGCCCCGATGGGTGCGCCGGCACCGCCCCGATAGCGTGCCTGCGATGGACGGGACACGGATCGTGATGGTGCGGCACGGCGAGTCGGTCGCCCAGGAGCAGCGCATCGTGGGCGGCCACAAGGGCTGCCAGGGCCTGTCCGACCGCGGCCGCGCCCAGGTCGAGGCATTGCGCGACCGGTGGCAGTCCCGCGACGAGATGGGCGGTCCGGTCGCGCTGTACGCCAGCATCATGCCCCGGGCCGTCGAGACGGCCGAGATCCTGGCGCCCGCCCTCGGCGACCCGCAGATCAGCCAGGACTGCGACCTGTGCGAGCACCACCCGGGCGAGGGCGATGGCCTGTCGTGGGCGACCTACGACGAGCGCTACCCCCACCCGGCCGAAGGGTGGACGCCCGACCACCGCCGCGACCCGGGCGGCGAGACCTGGAACGAGATGGCGGCCCGGGTCAGGGTCGGTCTCGACCGTCTGGTCGAGCGGCACCCGGGTGGCACCGTCGTGGTGGCGTGCCACGGCGGCGTGATCGTGCAGACGATGATCCGCTGGCTCGTCATCGACCCGCTGGGCGACGGCGAACGGGCCTGGTTCAGCCCCGAGAACTCGTCGATCACCGAGTGGCGCCACGCGCCCAACCCCTACGGTCGGAGGACGGGCAGCTGGGAGCTGGTGCGCTTCAACGACCGCGCCCACCTGGCCGGCACCTCGCTGCTGGCCTGAGGTCGGCCCGACAGGCGGGCCGGGGTCCGCCCGTCAGGCCTCGTGGTGGGTCGACTGCGGCAGCCACCGGGGGTCGACCTCGTCGTCGGGCTCGAGGGGACGCATGGCCAGGTCGATGGCGGACCACAGCGTCTTCGAGACCGGGAAGAACGCGAGCGGCACGAGGACGGCGATGGCCACGACGATGGCGACCGCCACGGTGCCCGACTCGTCGGGGTAGGTGGCGATGAACACGGCGATCACGCCCACCAGCACGGCGGCGAAGCTGACCATGGTGTTGATGCCCAGCGCGCCGAGCCAGTGGCCCTCGATGCGCTCCAACCGGAAGCCGCACCGCGGGCAGTTCTCCACGATCGTGAACCACCGCCGGAACAGCTTGCCGCCGCCGCACACCGGGCAGCGGCGGGCGATGCCGCGCACGAGCAGCCGCGTGGTGGTGAGGGGCGGCGGCGCGGCGGGCGGGTCGTGCACGTCACGAGCATGCCCGAGCCGGAGGTGGGGCCGACAGCTGCGACCGCCCCGCCCGATCCGCACCCGCGCCGTTCGGGCACGCGCCATGTAGCGTTCACCCGGTTGCGGCCGACCTGAGGGGGACGGTCCGAGGGGGGACGACATGCGGGCTCGTTCGGTCGTGGGCAGGTTGGCCTCGTTCGTGCTGGTGGCGATGACTGCGGCCACGGCGTGCGTGACGGGCCCCGGCCGCCCGGACGGGGGCGGGGGCGGCAGCCACCGCCCGCCGCCGTTCGAGGGCGAGATCGACCTGACCCTCGCGACCGACCCGGCGACGTGCGATCCGCTGGGTGGCGACCGGTGCATGCTGCCGTTCCCCAACGACCACTTCACCGTGCCCGACGGCGCCATGGCGACGGGTCGGCGGGTGCAGCTCGGGCCGGAGACGACGCCGGCGAACGTCAGCGGCGTCCACATCGACCCCACCGAGCTGAACCGCAACGACGGGTTCTCGCCGGGCTCGGCCATCGTGGTGCAGCTGCCCGGCGTCGACCCGGTGGCCAGCGGGCTGGCGCCGATCACCGACATGGCCCGCTCGCTCGACCGCGACGCGCCCGTCGTGCTGCTGGACGCCCGAACGGGCGAGCGCCACCCCTACTGGGCCGAGCTCGACGTCCGGGCACCCGACGCCGACCATCAGCTGCTGTTCATCCGCCCGGCCCGCAACTTCGTCGAGGGCCACCGCTACGTCGTCGCCATCCGCGGGGTGGTCGACGGCGCCGGACAGCCGATCGCCCCGAACGACGTGTTCCGGGCGTACCGCGACCGCCTCGAGACCGACGTCCCCGAGGTCGAGGGCCGTCGCGCGCACATGGAGGACCTGTTCCGCACGCTGCGACGAGGCCGCGTCGGCCGCGACGAGCTGACCCTGGCCTGGGACTTCACGGTGGCCAGCGGGCAGAACCTGTCGGAGCGCCTGCTGGCGATGCGCGACGACGCCTTCGGCCAGCTGGGCGACGCCGCCCCCGGCTTCACGGTCACGAGCGTGACGCCCAGCACCCGCGCCAACCTGGCCACCGAAGTGCAGGGCACGTTCGCGGTGCCCAGCTACCTGACGGGCGACGGCGCCCCGGGCTCCGTCCTCAACAACGGGGCCGGGCCGGAGGCCTCCCCGATCCCCACGCAGAACGGCACCTACACCGCCCGGTTCATCTGCACCGTCCCCCTGTCGGCCACCAACGCCGACGGAACCGCCAACCCCACGCGCATGATGCTCTACGGCCACGGCCTGTTGGGATCGGCCCGCGAGGTCTTCGGAGCCAGCTCGCGCTACGCCAGCGTCGCCAACGTGACCACCTGCGGCACGTGGTGGATCGGCATGTCCGAGGACGACATCGGTGCCGTGCTCGCCGCGCTGGGCGACATCTCGGCGTTCCGCGCCATCCCCGACCGCCTGCAGCAGTCGATGCTCAACGTGCTCTACCTGGGGCGCCTCATGAAGCATCCGGCAGGCCTGTCGTCGGACCCGGCGTTCCAGGCGGCCGACGGCGCCCCGCTGCTCGACCAGCAGAACCTGACGTTCAACGGGGTGAGCCAGGGCGGCATCATCGGCGGCGCGGTCACGGCCGTGGCCCAGGACTGGGAGCGGTCGTTCCTGGGGGTCCCGGCCATGAACTACTCGACCCTGCTCGACCGCAGCGTCGACTTCGACGTGTTCGGCGCGGTGTTCGACCCCAGCTACCCCGACTGGGTCGACCGGCAGCTCGCCATCCTGCTCGCCCAGATGCTCTGGGACCGGGGCGAGAACAACGGCTACGCCCAGCACATCGCCGGCCGTCCGTATCACGACACGCCGCGCCACGAGGTCATGCTGTTCGAGGCGTTCGGCGACCACCAGGTGGCCAACGTCGCCACCGAGGTGATGGCGCGCACCATCGACGCCGAGCTGCGGGCGCCGGCGCTGGCCGACGGGCGCAGCCCGGACGTCGAGCCGCTCTGGGGCATCGACCGCACCCGGCAGCTGCCCGACCAGGGCGACTCGTACCTGGTCGTGTGGGACTTCGGCACCCAGGCGCCCCCGCTCGGCAACGTTCCCAACCGGGCGGGCGAGGATCCGCACGGCATGGGGCGCGGCCAGGCGGACGTGCTGACGGTGGCCACCGCGTTCCTCGACGCGGGCACCCTGACCGACACGTGCGGTGGCGGGCCGTGCCAGACGCTGCCCGGCGGGTGATCGCCCGGGTGCACGCGGGGTCAACGCGGGGTTGAGCGTGCCGGTACCCTCGGGCGGGTGTCACGCGGACGCACGGCCAAGGTGCTGACGCACCGCTACGACAGCTCCGGCCTCAGCCGCCAGCCCGACCATCTCATCGTCGAGGAGCCGCTGGAGGTCCACCTCGACGGCGCACCTGGTGGCCACCACCATGCGCACGCCGGGTCACGACTTCGAGCTGGCGGCCGGGTTCTGCTTCACCGACGGCCTGCTCGCCGGGGCCCCGGTGCGCCAGTGCCGCTACTGCGGCACGGGCTCGGCCGTCGAGAGCGAGTTCAACGTGGTCACCGTCGACACCGGCGGCCGCGCCCCGCGCCCACGCCCCGGCTGACCGCGACCACCTCGGCGTGCGGCATGTGCGGCACGACGGCCGTCGACGAGCTGCGCGAGCGGCTCGCACCCACTCCCGCCGCGGCCGCCGTTCCGCCTCGACGTGCTGGCCGCGCGTGCCCGACACCGTCGTGCGGCGACCAGGAGCTGTTCGACGTCACCGGCGCGGTGCACGCGGCCGCCGCGTTCGACCGCGCCGGCGCCCCCGTGCTGGTGTCGCGAGGACATCGGCCGCCACAACGCCGTCGACAAGGTGGTCGGCCGCCTGCTGCTCGACGGCGCGCTGCCCGCCACCGACCTGGGGCTGTACGTCAGCGGCCGGGCCAGCTTCGAGATCGTGCAGAAGGCGTGGGCCGGCGGGCTTCGGCACGGTGGTGGCCGTGAGCGCGCCGTCGTCGCTGGCGGTCGAGCGCGGCCCGCCTGGCGGGCATGACGCTGTGCGGCTTCGTCCGCGGCGGTCCGCCTGCAACGTCTACAGCGGCCTCGAGGGCTGACCGATGAGCCTGCGCGAGCAGCTCACCGGCTGGAACCCGCGGCTGTGGGCCGGGTGGCGACCCAACGGCATCGGCGAGCAGAAGCCCAACCACTACCGCGACATGTCCAAGGTGGCCTGGGCCAACCGCAACCACCCGATCTACGCCTGGCAGGTGCTGACCAAGGGTGCCTGCGACGGGTGCGCCCTCGGGGTCGCCGGCCTGCACGACTGGACCATCGACGGCGTGCACCTGTGCACCACCCGCCTCAGCCTGCTCGAGCTCAACACGGCCGACGCCTTCGACCCGGTGATCCTGTCCGACGTCGCCGCCCTGCGCGGTCGCACCGGCGGGCCAGCTGCGGGCGCTCGGTCGCCTCGGGCACCCGA
The DNA here is from genome assembly GCA_963735395.1 of uncultured Acidimicrobiales bacterium. GTDB lineage: Bacteria > Actinomycetota > Acidimicrobiia > Acidimicrobiales > VFJN01 > ZC4RG19. The sequence continues at coordinate 189,036 of CAVTKV010000016.1, forward strand.
TGCGCCGCCGCCGGGGCGAGGCCGGCTTCCGCCGGGTCTCGTGGGACGAGGCGCTGTCGGTGGTGGCCGGTGGCCTGCGCGCGGCCGACCCCGAGCGGGTGGCGCTCTACCTGACCAGCCGGGGCATCACCAACGAGATGTACTACGCGGCGGCCAAGGCGGCCCGGGCGCTGGGCATCGCCAACATCGACTCGGCGGCCCGGGTGTGCCACGCGCCGTCCACCGTCGGCCTGCGCCAGACCGTCGGCGTGGCGGCCACCACCTGCTCGTTCCAGGACGTCGATCGAGGCGACCTGGTGGTGCTGTGGGGCTCGAACCCGGCCAACAACCAGCCGGTGTTCATGAAGTACCTGTACCTGGCCCGGCAGCGGGGGTGCCGGGTGGTGGTGGTGAACCCCTACCTCGAGCCGGGGCTCGAGCGGTACTGGGTGCCGTCCAACGTCGAGTCGGCGCTGTTCGGCACCAGGATGAGCGACCTGCACGTGCCGGTGCGGCCGGGCGGCGACGTCGCCCTGGCCAACGCGGCGCTCAAGCGTGCTCATCGAGCGGGGCGGCGTCGACGACGCCTTCGTCGACGCCCACACCGAGGGTTTCGCCGAGCTGCGCGACCGTCTGGCGGATCAGCAGCTCGACGATCTGCTCCACCTGGCCGGGGTGGATCGGCCGACCCTCGACGCGTTCGTCGACGAGCTGGCGCCGGGCCGGCGGGGCGATCCACGTGTGGTCGATGGGCATCACCCAGCACCGCGACGCCGCCGACAGCGTGCGGGCCATCGTCAACCTGGCGCTGGCCCAGGGGAACGTGGGCCGCGACGGCGTCGGCCTCATGCCCATCCGCGGCCACTCCGGGGTGCAGGGCGGCGCCGAGATGGGCGCCTACGCCACCGCGTTGCCCGGCGGTGTACCGGTCGACCCCGACCCACGCAGCCGCGTTGGCCGAGACCGTGGGGCTTCCCCGTGCCCGACCGGCCGGGGCTGACGGCGCCCGAGATGGTCGACGCCGCGGGGCGGGGAGACCTCGACGTGCTGTGGATGTCGGGCGGCAACTTCCTCGACGTGCTGCCCGACCCGCCGGCGGTGACCGCGGCCCTGGGCCGGGTGCCGCTGCGGGTCCACCAGGACGTGGTGCTCACCAGCCAGATGCTGGTCGACGGCGACGACGTCGTGCTGCTGCCCGTGGCCACCCGCTACGAGCAGGAGGGCGGCGGCACCGAGACCACCACCGAGCGGCGCATCGTGTTCAGCCCCGAGCTGCCCCGCCGGGTCGGCGAGGCCCGCAGCGAGTGGCGCGCTGTTCGCCGAGGTGGTCAACCGGACCAGGCCGCAGCGGCGGCCGCAGTTCTCGTGGCCGACCAACCGCGACCTGCGGGCCGAGATCGCCCGGGTCGTGCCGTTCTACGCCGGCATCGAGGCCCTGGCCGACACGGGCGACGCGGTGCAGTGGGGCGGGCGGCACCTGTGCGCGGGCGGGGTCTTCCCCACGCCGACCGGTCGGGGCCGCTTCAGCGCCCTCGACCCGCCCGAGCGCGACCTGCCGGCCGGAGCGTTCGTCGTGTCGACCCGCCGCGGCAAGCAGTTCAACTCGATGGTCCATGCCCAGGTCGACCCGCTGACCGGGCGCGGTCCGCGACGCCGTCTCGTCGACGCGGCCGACGCCGCCGACCTGGGCGTCGACGCCGGCGACCGGGTGCGGCTGCGGTCGACGACCGGCACCTACGAGGGCACGGTCACGCTGGTCCGCCTGCCGGCCCGCACGCTGCAGGTCCACTGGCCCGAGGGCAACGTCCTGATCGCGGGCGGCCCGGCGCACCGCGAGCCGCACCTCGAAGGTGCCCGACTACAACGCGGTCGTCACGGTCGAGCCGCTCTGACCGGGCCCTGGTTCAGGTCGCTTCGACCTGGATGTTGGGATAGCCGGCGGCGAGACGCTGGACGGCGCACGCCCGGCGGTGCTCAGAACGGCTGGACGACGTGCTCGCAGCCCTCGTCGGCAACGAAGGCGTCGCGCAGCACCTCGTCGTAGGAGGCGACCGGTGGCTCGAGCACGGCGGTGGCGCGCTCGACCCCGACCGATGCGCCCCCGAGCACGCCCGCCTGGTCGGACACCTCGACCGGCGGCAGGGCCGCCGCATCGGCTCGCTCGTCCTCCAGCACGGCGATCGACTCGTCGGCGCCGGCGGCCAGGTCGTCGAGCAGGGTCTCGCGCTCGGCCCCGTCGGGGAGGTCCAGGTCGTCGACCTCGTCCCGATGGGCACCGGCGGTCTCGATCATCTCGTCGAAGCCGGCCACGAGCACGTCGACGGCCGTGTCGGGGTCGTCGTCGTCGGTGATCGACTGCGATGTCGCGTTGAACGTGTCGGTCAGGTCGTTGTTCCAACGTCGCAGCATCGTGCACACGGTGTCGGCGGTGTCGGCCGCCGCGGCCTCGGCCGTCGTCGGCTCGGACACCCCGCACCCCACCGCGGTCGTGACGGCCACGACGCCGACCACGCAGGCGAGAGCGACGACGCCGGACCGGGAACAGCGCATCGGCGCAGTCTCGCATGTCCTCCCGGGGCCGGAGGGCGTCCACCGCTACCCTCTGACGCATGCCCGAACCCCTGTCGCCCACCGTGGGTTGGAACGTGGTGCACCTCTTCTGCGCGGTGACCCCGCTGGCCGACGCCTCGGCGATCGCCTCCGCGGTCAAGGCGCTCGAGGCCGACGATCACCAGGTCGTGCCCGTCGCGCTGGTGGGCCACAAGGGCGACGTCGTGCCTGCTCGCGCTGGGGCCCGACCTGTGGCGGCTCCGCCGGTTCCAGACCGAGGTCGAGGCCGCCGGCCTGAGCGTCGTCGACAGCTACGTGTCGCTCACCGAGGTGTCCGAGTACGCCGAGCGCATGCCCGAGGAGCGCAAGCAGGCCCGGCTGTACCCGCGGCTACCGCCCGAGGGCAAGACCGCCTTCTGCTTCTACCCGATGTCCAAGCGACGGGGCGACAAGCACAACTGGTACGAGCTGCCCTACGACGACCGCGAGCAGCTGATGCTGGGCCACGGCGCGACCGGGCGCACGTTCGCCGGCCGGGTGCTCCAGCTCGTGACGGGGTCGACCGGGCTCGACGACTTCGAGTGGGGCGTGACGCTGTTCGGCGTCCATCCCGACGACCTCAAGGCCTGCGTCTACGAGATGCGCTACGACGACGCGTCGGCCCGCTTCGCCGAGTTCGGTGCTTTCGTCACCGGCGTGGTGGGCTCGCTCGACGACGTGCTCGATGCGGTGGGCGTGCGCGCCTGAGCGCCCGGCACCCGGTCACCCGGCAGTACGCGAATCGCCATCCGACGTGGGTGACCGATGACAGATGTGTGAAGAAGGTCGCGGCCGCGAGCACGAAAACGACGTGCGCCGGGCTTCGCACCTACACTCCCCGCATCCTCCGAGAGGAGCATGCATGAGGAGATTGGTGGGGGCGCTCGTCGCGGTCGGAGCCGTGCTGGCGTTGGCACCCATGGCGGGTGCGCAGACCCAGGAACCGGACCAGGCTCAACAGGAGCCGACCGGGGAACAGGCACAGGAGGAGCCCGGCGCGGGCGGGGGCGAGGCCGTCACCGGCACGCTCCGCTACGACGACGAGTCCGGCGAGGAGGTCCCTGCCGAGGGGGTCGAGCTCACCGTCGAGTCGGCCGACGGGACGTTCACCGAGTCGGCGGAGACCGACGCGGACGGCGTGTTCACGGTGCCCGTCCCGGGTCCGGGCCCGTACACGGTGACGATCGACGAGGAGACGCTGCCCGACGAGGTGGTGCTGCGCAATGCCGATCGCACGACGCTCGAGGTCACGCTGCGGCCGGGTCAGCCACGGAACGTGCTGTTCCCCCTCGACTTCGGCGAGGCCGCGACCCGCAACGTCTCGTCGACCCTCGACCGGGGCCTGCGGCTGGGGGTCCAGGGCATCCGCTTCGGGCTGATCATCGCCATGTGCGCCATCGGGCTGTCGCTGATCTACGGCACGACCGGCCTGACGAACTTCGCGCACGGCGAGATGGTCACGTTCGGTGCGCTCGTGGCGTTCTTCTTCAACGTGACGCTCGGGTGGCACATGTACGCCGCCGGCCTGACCGCCATCGGGGTGGCGGTCATCGCCGGGTCGGGTCTCGACCGCTTCTTCTGGCGACCCTTGCGGTCGCGGGGCACCGGGTTGATCGCCATGCTGGTCATCAGCATCGGCCTCAGCATCCTGCTGCGCTATATGTTCAACTTCCAGTTCGGCGGGCTCTCCCGGGCCTACCGGCAGTTCACCCAACAGCCCACGGGGGGCCTCGAGTTCGGACCGGTGAGGATCGTGCCGCGCGACATGATCGGCATGATCATCTCGATCATCGCCCTGGTCGCCGTGGCCCTGGTCCTGCAGCGGACGCGGATGGGCAAGGCCACGCGGGCGGTCGCCGACAACCGCGACCTGGCCGAGTCGTCCGGCATCAACGTCGACCGGGTGATCAACTTCGTGTGGGCGGCCGGTGCGGGCCTGGCGGCGCTCGGGGGCATCCTGCAGGGCCTGTCCGAGCAGGTGAGCTGGCAGATGGGCTTCCAACTCCTGCTGCTGATGTTCGCCGGCGTCACGCTGGGCGGCCTGGGCACCGCGTACGGTGCGCTGGTGGGCAGCATGGTCGTGGGCGTCGTCATGGAAGTGTCGACGCTCTACATCCCGTCCGAGTTCAAGACGGTGACGGCTCTGGCCATATTGATCGTGATCCTGGTGCTCCGGCCGCAGGGCATCCTGGGCCAGGCCGAGCGGGTCGGATAGGGGGTCGCAATGGACTGGTCTGTCATCTTCGAGGATGCGCTCCGCAACCTGGTCGGTCGCGAGGCGATCATCTACGCGCTCGCGGCCATCGGTCTCAACGTGCACTTCGGCTACACCGGCCTGCTCAACTTCGGGCAGGTGGGCTTCATGGCCATCGGCGGCTACGGCGTCGCCGTCAGCACGCTCGAGTGGGGCGTGCCGCTGGGGGTCGGCGTGCTGATCGGCATCGGCGCCGCCGTGGTGCTGGCCCTGCTGCTCGGCCTGCCGACGCTGCGCTTGAGAGCCGACTACCTGGCCATCGTCACCATCGCCGCCAGCGAGATCTTCCGCCTCATGGTCAGCGCGCCCAGCTGGCGCGGGGTCACCGGCGGATCCGACGGCCTGAGCGGGTTCAGCTCGGGGTTCTACGACCTCAACCCCATCCCCGACGGCACCTACGGGTTCGGGCCCTGGCGCTACAGCGAGCGGTCGCTGTGGGTGTTGCTGGTGGGGTGGACGCTGGTGCTGCTGGCCGTCCTGCTGGTCTGGCTGCTCATCCGCAGCCCGTGGGGCCGTGTCGTCAAGGCCATCCGCGAGGACGAGGACGCCGTACGCGCCCTGGGCAAGAACGTTTACGGCTACAAGATGCAGAGCCTGATCCTCGGCGGCGTGATCGGCGCCATCGGCGGCATGTTCTGGGTACTGGCCCAAGCCGCAATCGTGCCGGGCAGCTTCAGCCCGATCCCCACGTTCTACGCCTACGCCGCGCTCATCCTCGGTGGGTTGGCGCGCATCTGGGGCCCGGTCGTCGGGTCGATGATCTTCTGGGCGTTGCTCTCGTTCTCGCAGGGCCTCATCAACGAGCTGGTGGCCAACGAGTACATCCCCACCAGCATCATGGACAGCAACCAGGCCGGCAATGTCCGCTTCATGCTCGTGGGCGTCGGCTTGATCCTGCTCCTCGTGTTCCGGCCGCAGGGCATCTTCGGCGACAAGCGCGAGATCGCGCTGCAGGACAGGTAGGGTGTCGGACTCGTCATGACCGCTCAGCACACGTTCGCCCAGGTGCACATCGACAGGTTCGACGCTGTCGACGAGCGCCCCGGGGTGGCCAAGAACGACCCGATCCTGGTGTCCGAGAGCATCACCCGGCGCTTCGGCGGCCTCACCGCCGTCAACGTCGAGCACTGCGAGATCGAGCGGGGGGCGATCACGGCGTTGATCGGCCCCAACGGCGCCGGCAAGACCACGTTCTTCAACCTGCTCACCGGGTTCGACAAGCCCAACTCGGGCACGTGGAGCTTCGACGGCATCCCGCTCGACGGCCTGACGTCCTACCGCATCGCCCGTCTGGGCATGGTGCGCACGTTCCAGCTCACCAAGGCGCTCGCCCGCCTCAGCGTGATCGACAACATGAAGCTCGGGGCCGCCAAGCAGACAGGCGAGAACTTCTTCCGGGCGCTGTGGCGGTCGAGCTGGCGCGACCAGGAGGCAGAGGTGGAGCAGCGGGCCGACGCCCTGCTCGAGCGGTTCAACCTCACCCACATGCGCAACGACTTCGCCGGCGAGCTGTCGGGCGGCCAGCGCAAGCTCCTCGAGATGGCGCGAGCGCTCATGGCCGAGCCTCAGCTGATCATGCTCGACGAACCGATGGCGGGCGTGAACCCGGCGCTCGCGCAGACGATCATCGGCCACGTGCAGGAGCTGCGCGACGACGGCCTGACCGTCGTGTTCGTCGAGCACGACATGGACGTGGTCCGCACGATCAGCGACTGGGTCGTGGTCATGAGCGAGGGCGAGGTCATCGCCGAGGGTCGCCACAGCTCGATCGTGGCCAACCCCCGGGTCATCGACGCCTACCTGGGCGCCCACCACGGCACGCCACTCGACCGCGCCGAGCAGGATCGCCAGCTGGCCGAGGCTCAGGCCGCGCTCGATGCCGAGGCGGCCGCCGGCTCGGCCGCCGCCGCGGCGCTCGCGGGCGACCGCGACGAGGAGGCACAGTGAGCAGCGACTCCACCCTGAACGACGGGGCGCCGTCCGCAGTGTCGACAGCGGCACCGGATGTCGTGCTCGAGGCCACCGAGGTCGTGGCCGGCTACGTCCCCGAGGTCGACATCCTGTCGGGCACCAACCTGCAGCTGTTCGACGGCGAGCTCGTCGGCGTCATCGGGCCCAACGGTGCCGGGAAGTCCACGCTGATCAAGGCTCTGTTCGGGCTGATCCCCGTCCGCTCGGGGTCGGTGACCTTACGGGGCGACGACGTGACCGGCCTCAAGGCGCACGAGCTGGTGGCACGGGGCATCGGGTACGTGCCCCAGAACGAGAACGTCTTCCCTCGCCTCACCATCGAGGAGAACCTGCAGATGGGCGTCTACCAGACGCCCAAGACCTTCGACGCGCGGTTCGACTTCGTGGTGGAGATGTTCCCCCGGCTGGGCGAACGCCGCAAGCAGCGGGCGGGGTCGCTGTCCGGTGGCGAACGGCAGATGCTGTCGATGGGCCGCGCCCTCATGGCCGACCCCCAGGTCCTGCTGCTCGACGAGCCCTCGGCCGGCCTGTCGCCGGTGCTGCAGGACGAGGTGTTCATCAACTGCCGGCGCATCAACGACGCCGGCGTGTCGATCGTCATGGTCGAGCAGAACGCCAACCGGTGCCTGCAGATCTGCCACCGCGGCTACGTGCTCGACCAGGGTCGCAACGCCTACACCAACACGGGCGACGCTCTGCTGACCGACCCCAAGGTCATCGAGCTCTACCTGGGCACGCTCGCGAAGGTCGACTGAGCCGCCGACGGAGCCCGGCCGAGCGGCCCGGACAGCGCACGAGCGGGCCGACGACTGAGCGCACGGGCCCCGCGGTCGGACGCGACGAGGGCCGGCCCGGGCCGGCCCCTCGCTCTCGTCACGAACCCGGGGGTTCGATCAGAGCGAAGCCTGCCGGAACTCGGTGGCCTCGTCGTCGATGGTGTTGTCCTCCGCGTACGTCATGATCGCAAAGCTCGCCGCGGTGGGCTCGCCGGGCTGGCTGAACTCCTGCGGGCCGGACGGACCGTTGTAGTCGATGTCGTCGCCGGCCTCGAGCAGGGCCACGCAGTCGGCGAACGTCTCGCATGCCTCGCCCTCGCGGGTGACGCCGTTGATCTGGGCGGCGATGGCCGCAGGATCATCGGTGTCGGCCGCGATGGCGGCCAGCGCCGTGATGATGAGCGTGTCGTAGGTCTCCGGGCCGTAGCTGAAGTCGACCAGCGCGGGGTCGGTCTCGAGCAGCTGACCGCGGAAGTCCTCGGTGAGCTCGGCGGCGGGCAGCGTGCCCTTGACGCCCACGAGCGCGCCCGGATCGGCGAAGTCTTCGCCGAGGGCGTTACCGATGTTGCCGTCGACCAGGTAGATCTGCTTCGCGTCGGGCGTGAAGCCCTGCTCGAACAGCGACGAGAGGATGCGGCCCGACTCTTCGAAGCCGATCATCACCAGGGCGTCGGCGTCCGAGGAGACGACCGCGTCGACCTCGGCCTCGAAGCTGGCTGCCTCGGGGTCGTAGACCTGGTCGAGCACGACCTCGCCACCCTGCTCCTCGAACGGCAGCTGCGTGTACTCGAGCAGCCCTCGCCGTAGGAGTCCTGCCGGGCCAGGAGGGCCGCGGTGGCCACGCCGTCCTCGACCATGAGGTCGGCGAGAACCTGACCCTGGAGGATGTCGGACGGAGCGGTGCGGAAGTAGAGGTCGTCGTCGTCGTAGTCGGTGAACTGCGGCGACGTGTTGGCCGGCGAGAACTGGATCACGCAGGCGCCGGTGATCTTGTCGATGACGTTGAGCGAGATGCCCGATGACGCGGCGCCGACGATGGCGTCGGCGTTCGCCGCCAGGTGCGCGTCGACCGTCGGGTTGGCGACGTCAGGATCGGCGTCGCCGGAGTCGCCCGGCAGGTACACGACGTCCTGGCCGAGGACGCCGCCCGCCGCGTTGATGTCGGCGACCGCCAGGGCCGCGCCCGCTTCCTCGGGTGGCCCGAGGAACGAGAGGTCGCCCGTCTGGGGCAGGAGGCCACCGAAGGTCAGCGTGCCATCGGCGGTTCCTGTGCAGGCCGGGGCGGCGTCGCCGAGCTCGGGTGCCAGTGCGCTGCCTCCCTCCGCCTCGGTAGTTTCGGTGCTCTCGTCTCCGGCCTCGGTGTCGTCGTCGCCGCACGCGGCGGCGACCAATGACAGTCCGAGGAAGAGAGCCAAGAGCCGTAGCGAACGGCTGTGCTGTCGCATTGCTTCTCCCAAAGTCCACCAGTGGAACGCGCGGGAGAAGGTACCCCCGCACGTCACAGGTCTACCACCCGACAATGACGAGGGCTTGCGATCTGTCGACCAGTTCGATTAACGATCGGTCACGATGCCCACCGAACTGGCGTACCTCACCGATGCCTACGCGCGGCTCGATCGACACCCTGGTCACCGCGATCGAGCACGGAGACGGCGCCGTGAGGGTGGCTCTCGAGCGCACCGTTTTCTACCCCACCGGGGGCGGGCAGCCCAACGACACCGGCATCCTGCGGTGGGACGGTGGCGAGGCACAGGTGACCGACGTGCGCAAGTCCGGTGACGACGTGTGGCACACGCTCGACGGCGAGGGCCCGGTGCCCGAGGTGGGCACCCCGGTGCACGCCGAGATCGACTGGGACCGCCGCCACCGGCTCATGCGCACGCACACGGCCCTCCACGTGCTGTGCGGCGTCATCTGGAACGAGTGGGGTGTGCCGGTCACCGGGGGCAACATGGAGCCTCTGTCGGCGCGCATGGACTTCGAGCTGAGCCCCACCCCCGAGGGCTTCGGCGCCCGGGTCGAGGAGCTGGTGGCGGCCGAGGTCGCCGCCGACCGACCGATCGAGGTGTCGTTCATCCCCCGGTCCGAGGCCGTGCTCGACGAGGCGCTCATCCGCACCAAGGTCAGCCTGGTGCCCACCTCGGTGGCCGAGATCCGGGTGGTCGACATCGTCGGCCTCGACAAGCAGGCCGACGGCGGCACCCACGTGCGCTCGACCGCCGAGGTGGGCGGCGTGCGGGTGGTCAAGACCGAGTCCAAGGGAAAGGGCAACAAGCGGGTCCGCATCGAGGTGGTCGACGCATGATCGCTGCTCAGGTGGTGCCGTGACGGCCTCGCTCGACGCGCTGCGCGACCGCTTGCACGAGCTGGGGCGGGTCGTCGTGGCGTTCTCGGGCGGGGCCGACTCGGCGTTCCTGGCCTGGGTCGCGCACGACACGCTGGGGCCGGAGCGGGCACTGGCCGTCACCGCGGTCTCGCCGTCCCTGGCGGGCAGCGAGCGGGTCGACTGCGCCGAGCTGGCGGCCGAGTGGGGGCTGCGCTGGCGCGAGGTCGAGACCGACGAGATGGTCGAGGCGGCCTACGCCCGCAACGACGGTGACCGCTGCTACTGGTGCAAGGACGCGCTGCTGCGGGCGGTCGGCCCCATCGCCGCGGGTGTCGGCGCCGACGAGGGCGGCGCCACAGTGGCGCTCGGGGTCAACGTCGACGACCTCGGCGACCACCGCCCGGGTCAGCGGGCGGCGGCCGAGCGCGGTGCGGCGTTCCCCCTCGTCGACGCCGGGTTCACCAAGGCCGACGTGCGGTCGTGGTCGCAGCGCCTGGGCCTGCGCACGTGGGACAAGCCCGCCGCCGCGTGCCTGGCGTCGCGGCTGCCCTACGGCACGCCGGTCACCCTCGCCCGGCTGGCCGGCGTCGAGCGGGCCGAGGCCGGCCTCCACGCCCTGGGCTTCCCCGACGTGCGCGTGCGCCACTACGGCGAGACGGCCAGGCTCGAGGTGCCTCTCGACCGTCTGGCCGATGTCGTGGCCGCACGCGAGCGTGTCGTCGGCTGCGTGCAGGCGGCGGGGTACCGCTATGTCACGCTCGACCTCGAAGGCCTGCGGTCGGGCAACCTCAACGCCGCGCTCGACCTCAGCCTGCCGTCGAGCTGAGGGGCGTCCAGGTCGGGAAGGCGATGTGGTCGACGCCCAGGTGGTCGACCAGCCGGCCCTTGCCCGCCAGCTCGGCGAGGCAGCGGCGGGCCTGCTCGCGGTCGCCCACCATCGCGCCGTACTCGGCCACGCTGAGCAGCAGCGGCCCGGCGTCGGCGTCGCCCGGCCGCAGCAGCGCGTCGACCTCGAGCGTGGGCCGGCAGGGCGCCGAGGCGTCGATGCAGACGCAGTGGTAGACGATCCCCTCGAACACCGACAACGCCCGGATGCGCACGGTCTGTGTCTAGCGCCCCGTACCAGCTCGCCGTGCGGGCGGGACGACGCCGGGCTCGGGGCACGATGGAGCCGTGTCCGCGACAGACGACCCAGCCGATGCCGAGGCGCTCGCCCGCTACGCCACGGCCCTGGCCGATGGCATCGACCGGGCGATCCCTGCGTGGGTCGAGCGCTCGGTCCGCCGGGTCCTGGCCGACCAGGACATCGACGTGGACGCATCGCTGGCTGCGCAGCTCGGGGCGGCGGGGGAGCGGGCCCGCGGGGACGGCGCGCCCCGGGTGCGGCGCCTGCTCGCCGCCGACATCGACGACCAGGCCGGCAACCCTCTCGCCATCCTGCGGGGCCTGGTCGGCTACCCGACGGCGGTCCTGCGCGTCGGCCGGCGCCCGGCCCGCGGCCCGCGACGACTTCCGCGAGCGCAACTTCCCCGACGACGTCTACGACCTGAGCCCGGCCGCCTTCGCCGACGTCGACCCGTCGCTGCACGAGCCCGGCCTGGTGTGGGGTGCGGCCAAGGCCCACGTCCACCTGGCCCGGCGTCGCCGCGAGGGCCTGCGCTGATCCGCTCATCCTTGCGCTGCACCTGGCCGTAGCCTGCCCCGCATGACCGATCGCCTCGTCGTCATCGGTGGCGACGCCGCCGGCATGAGTGCCGCCATGCAGGTGCGCCGCCGCCAGCCCGACCGCGAGATCGTCGTGCTCGAGAAGGGCCGGTGGACCAGCTACTCGGCCTGCGGCATCCCCTACCTGGTGGGCGGCTCCGTCGGCGACATCGACGACCTGGTCGCCCGCAGCCCGGCCACGTTCCGCGACGACCACGACGTCGACGTCCGGCTGGGGCACGAGGCCCGGGCGATCGACCTCGACGCCCGCGAGGTCGAGGCGTGGGACCACGACGCGGGCGCAGGCCGTCGCGCGTGGGGTTCGACACGCTGCACATCGCCACCGGGGCCCGACCGCTGCGCCCTGACCTGCCGGGCATCGACCATCCGATGGTGCACGGCGTGCAGACCCTCGACGACGCCGCCGCGCTCGAGGCCGAGGTCGAGGCCGGCGGCGTCACGCGGGTCGTGGTCGTGGGCGGCGGCTACATCGGGCTCGAGATGGCCGAGGCATTCGTCCAGCGGGGCACCGAGGTGACGCTCGTCGAGGCGGCCGGCCAGCTCATGCCGACGCTCGACGCCGACGTGGCTGCGCCGCTGGTGGGGGCACTCGAGGGCCTGGGCATCGACGTGCGCCTCGGCACCCCGCTCGAGTCGGTCGCCGACGGTGCCATCGTCGCGGGCGGCGAGCGGATCGGCGCCGACCTCGTGATCCTGGGCCTGGGTACCCGGCCCAACGCCGGCCTCGCCGCCGACGCCGGCATCGAGGTGGGGGTCAAGGGCGCGGTCCGGGTCGACCGGCGCCAGCGCACGTCGGCCGAGGGCGTGTGGGCCGCGGGCGACTGCTGCGAGTCGTTCCACCTCGTGGCGCGGGCACCTGTCCACATCGCGCTGGGCACGGTCGCCAACAAGCAGGGCCGGGTGGCCGGCATCAACATCGGCGGCGGCTACGCCGCGTTCCCCGGGGTCCTCGGCACGGCGGTGACCAGGGTGTGCCACGTCGAGATCGGCCGCACCGGCCTGTCCCGGCGAGAGGCCGAGCGCTACGGCTTCGCCGCGGTCGAGGCCAGCATCGAGGGCGAGAGCCGGGCCGGCTACCTGCCCGAGCGCAAGCGCATCACGCTCAAGGCGCTCGCCGAGGTGGGGACCGGGCGCCTGCTCGGCGCCCAGATCGTGGGGGAGGAGGGCGCCGCCAAGCGCATCGACGTGCTGGCCACCGCCATCCAGGCCGGCATGAGCGCCGAGCAGGTGGTCGAGCTCGACCTGGGCTACGCGCCCCCGTTCGGGCCGGTGTGGGACCCGGTGCACCTGGTGGCCCGCGGCCTCATCAAGGAGCTGGAGCGCACAGAAACCTGACGTCGATCTGAACGAAATGCTTCACCCGCACGAAACAATCGGGACGCTGTCGAGAAACATCGCGGCCCCATCCTTTCGTCAGCCTGTCGGGACCTTACGAAAGGGATTGGGGCATGGAATTGGATTCGGGCAATACCGCCTGGGTGCTCATTGCGACGGCACTGGTGCTGTTCATGACACCCGGGCTCGCGTTGTTCTACGGGGGGATGGTCCGCAGCAAGAACGTGCTGGGCATGCTCATGCAGAACTTCTTCGCCATGGGCCTGCTCGCCGTGGTCTGGGTGGCGCTGGTGTTCAGCCTCGCCTTCGGCGATGCCGGCAACGGGGGGTTCATCGGCAACTTCGACTTCGTGTGGCTCAAGGACGTGGGCCCGGCACTGACGGACCAGGAGTTCCTGAGCTTCCTGACGATCCCGTTCGTGCTGTTCTGCGCCTACCAGATGACCTTCGCCATCATCACCCCTGCGCTGATCACCGGCGCCACCGCCGACCGGCTGAAGTTCTCGGCCTACGCCGTCTTCATCGGCGTGTGGCTCGTGCTGGTCTACGGGCCGGTCGCCCACTTGGTGTTCGGCGGCGGCTGGCTGTTCGAGCAGGGTGCGCTCGACTTCGCCGGCGGCGCGGTCGTGCACATGAACGCCGGTGCCGCGGCGCTGGCGCTGATCCTGCTGCTGGGCACGCGCAGGGGCTACCCCGACACGCCGATGCCACCGCACAACCTGCCGATGACGGTGCTCGGTACGGGCATCCTGTGGTTCGGCTGGGTCGGGTTCAACGCCGGTTCCGCGCTGGCCGCCAACGGCATCGCCGCCCAGGCGCTCATCAACACGTTCCTGGCCGCCTCCGCCGCCATGCTGGGCTGGCTCGTCGTCGAGCGCCTCAAGGACGGTCACGCCACCACCCTGGGCGGTGCCTCGGGTGCGGTGGCCGGCCTGGTCGCCATCACGCCGTGCGCCGGCTTCGTCGGGGGCATGGCGGGCGTCTACATCGGCTTCATCGCCGGTGCGGTCTGCTACCTGGCGCTCGGCCTCAAGAAGGCGTTCAAGTTCGACGACAGCCTCGACGTCATCGCCGTCCACCTGGTGGGTGGGCTGGTCGGTTCGCTGCTGCTCGGCTTCTTCGCCGACTCGTCGATCAATGCCGCCGTCGTCAACGAGGGCGTGTTCCTCGGCGGTGGCGGCGACCTGCTCGTCGACCAGATCCTCGCCTCGGTCGTCACGCTGGCCTACTCGTTCGTCGCCAGCCTCGTCATCGGCAAGGTCATCGACCTCACCATCGGCCTGCGGGTCAGTGAAGAGGACGAGGATCTGGGCCTCGACCTGTCCCAGCACGCCGAAGTCGCGTACGCAGACTGAGTACGGAGGACCAACCGATGAAGCTCATCACCGCCATCGTCAAGCCGTTCAAGCTCGACGACGTGAAGACGGCCCTCAAGGAGGCGGGCGTGACCGGCATGACGGTCACCGAGGTGCAGGGCTTCGGCCGCCAGGCCGGCCACACCGAGGTGTACCGCGGCGCCGAGTACACGATCGACTTCGTGCCCAAGGTGCAAGATCGAGGTGCTGGCCGACGAGGCCGACGTCGACCGCCTGGTCGAGGTCGTCTCCGTCGCGGCCCGCACGGGCAAGATCGGCGACGGGAAGATCTGGGTGACCCAGGTCGACCGCATCGTCCGCATCCGCACCGGGGAGCTCGATGCCGACGCCCTGTGAGCGTGTGAACGCCCGATGACATCACCCGGCCTGCGCCGCTTCTCCCGGGGGGCGGCGCAGGCCGGTCGTTACCCTCGCCCCCAGAGGATCGAGTTGGAGTTGCACCAGTGACCATCGCGGACGTCCGGGCCCAGCTCGCGGCCGACGACTCGCTCGTCGGGCGTGCCCTGTGCGACGCCTGGACGGCCGAGGTCGACCGCTGGCTCTGCGAGCTCGTCACCGCGGCCGTCGAGGGCAGCGACCCCAGCGGCGTGGCGCTGGTGGCGGTCGGTGGCTACGGCCGGGCCGAGCTGTCGCTGCAGTCCGACATCGACGTGCTGCTGCTGCACGCGGGGCGCGAGGACATCGGCGAGCTGGCCGACCGGCTCTGGTACCCGATCTGGGACGCCGGCATGAAGCTGGGTCACGCGGTGCGCACGGTCAAGGAGGCGCTGGCCCTGGCGGCCGACGACCTCGACACCGCCACCGGCCTGCTGCAGGTCCGCCACCTGGCCGGCGACCGCACCCTCACCGACGAGCTGGCGCGCAAGGCCGAGCTCCAGTGGCGCAAGCGCGCCAAGCGCTGGCTGGCCGCCATGGCCGGACGGGTGCGCGAGCGCCACAGCCGGGCGGGCGAGGTGGCGTTCCTGCTCGAGCCCGACCTCAAGGAGGGCCGGGGCGGGCTGCGCGACGTCCACGCGCTGGGCTGGGCCCAGGCGGCCCGCTCGATCCTGTGGGAGACCGACCACGCCAGCCTCGACGAGGCCTACGACACGCTGCTGGCCGTGCGGGTCGAGCTGCACCGACGTACCGGCCGGCCGGGCGACCGGCTGCTGCTGCAGGAGCAGGACGGGGTGGCCGACGCCCTCGACTACCCCGACGCCGACGTGCTCATGCGCACGGTGGCGCAGGCCGCCCGCACCATCGCCTGGACCAGCGACGACGCCTGGGCCCGCATCGGAGCTCGCTCGTCGGCCCCCTGGCCCGCGCCCGGCGGGCACGCGACCTGGGCGGCGGGCTGCGCCTGCGCGACGGCGAGGTCACCATCGGCGACGACGTCGACGTGGCGTCCGATCCCACCCTGCCCCTGCGGGCCGCCGCGGTCGCCGCCGGCCACGGCACCCAGCTCGACCGGGCCACGCTGGCCCGCCTGGCCGCCCAGGCCAAGGCGCCCGTCGCGCCATGGAGCGACGCCACCCGCGTCGCGCTGATCGACCTGCTGGCCTCGGGACCGCCGGCCATCGTGCTGCTCGAGGCGCTCGACCAGCAGCGCGTGTGGGAGCGCTACATCCCCGAGTGGCCGAGCGTGCGCAGCAAGCCCCAGCGCAACGCCTACCACCGCTTCACCGTCGACCGGCACCTGTGGGAGGCCGCGGTCGGGGCGGGGGCGCTGGTCGGGCGCGTGGCGCGCCCTGACCTGCTGGTGCTGGCAGGGCTGTTCCACGACATCGGCAAGGGCGACGCCGGCGACCACACCGACAACGGGGTCCGCCTGCTGGCCGAGATCGGCCCGCGCATGGGCCTCGACGGCCACGACACGAGCGTGCTCGTCGCGCTGTGCCGCCACCACCTGCTGCTGGCCGACGTGGCCACCCGGCGCGACATCGACGACACGGCCACCATCGACGGCGTCGCCGCCGCGCTCGGCAGCCGCGAGGTGCTCCAGCTGCTGGCCGCGCTCACCGAGGCCGATTCGCTGGCCACCGGACCGGCGGCGTGGAGCGACTGGAAGGCCGGTCTGGTACGGGCGCTGGTCACCCGGGTCGACCACGTGCTCGGCGGAGGCGAGGCCCACGAGGTGGCCGACGAGTTCCCCACCGCCGAGCAGCGGTCGCTGCTGGTGGCCGGCGAGCAGACCGTGCGGGCCGACGGCGACACGCTCACGGTGGTCACCCCAGACAGGCCGGGCCTGTTCAGCCGGGTGGCGGGCGTGCTGTCGCTGCACGGGTTGGGCGTGCTCGACGCCGCGGTGTCCACCGAGCACGGCTGGGCCATCGAGGTGTTCCGGGTCGAGTCGAGCTTCGGACCCACCTTCACGTGGGAGAAGGTCGTGGCCGACATCGACCTCGCCCTGGCCGGGCGGCTGGCCATCCGCGCCCGGCTGGCCGACCGGGTGCGCACGTACGGCACCCGCCGCGGCGCCCCGCAGCCCAGCGATGCGGACCCCGAGGTGCGCTTCGACCTGGCCGCGTCGGCCGACTCGACCATCGTCGAGGTGCATGCCACCGACGGGCTGGGCGTGCTCTACCGCATCACCAGCGCCCTGTCCGACCTCGACCTCGACATCGTGGGTGCCAGGGTGCAGACGCTGGGCCCTCAGGTGGTCGACTCGTTCTTCGTGCGCTCGGGCGACGGGACCAAGGTCACCGACCCGGCGGTGCTGGGCGAGACAGAGCGCGCTCTGCTCCACGCCCTGGACGCCCCGGCCTGACCCCGGCCACTCCGTCGGCGATTCTGTGTCCCGGCTAGCAGCGACAATGCCTCGCCGGGCGCACCGTGTCGCTCCGAGGCGGGACACGAGCGGTGTGGATCGCGGGGTTTCCGCCTGAGGGACGGCCGCTCAGTGCCCGTGGTGGCACTGGAGGCCGTGCTCGTCGACGCCGGCGAATCGCCCGCACCGGGTGTCGACCGTCCACACGTGCACCATCGGCGGGGTGATGATCACGTAGCCCCGCTCGCACCGGCCGTTCACCGTGACGCCGACCAGCTCGTAGTTGCCTACGAAGCACAGGTTCTCGTGCACGTGCCAGCCCGGTAGCCAGGCGATGTCCGGCGGGATGTTGGTCATGGAGTAGCCCACGTTGAGCATGTACATCGCCGCCTCGAGGACGGGGCCGCCGGAGGCGTTGCGGAACACCAGCGACTCCGGGAACCCGGGGTCGAGGGTGCGCTGGTCGATGATGCGCGGCAGGTGGATCCAGTGCTGGTACTCGTCCGGCCCCTTGCCGTCGAAGATCCACTGGTAGCCGAGCAGCGGCAGGACGGCGGGGTTGCTGTAGCGCGCCAGCTGGGTCTCGGTGTCGTCGATCAACGCCCGGGCGTAGGCGACCTGCTCTGGCGTCCATGTCGGGTCGAAACCGTCCGGCGGCGGATCCCCGGGGTCGGTGGGGTGGTGGCCGGGGTCGGTGGGATCGGTGGGGTGGTGGCCCGGGTCGGCGGGGTCGGTCGGGTGGCCGTGCCCGGGGTCGGTGGCGTCTCCGGCGTGGCCGTGCCCCGCATCGGTGGCGGCCGGATGCCGGTGGCTGCTGCCCGCGGGGTGGTCTCCGCCGTGGCCGGCGGGATCGTGCGCGGCCCCGTCGTGGTCGGTGTCGTCGTGCTCGCCCGTGGTGTGACCCATGGCGTCGTGGTCTGCCTGCCCGGCGCCGTCGCCGTGGTCCATCTCGTCGTGGTCTGTCTCGTCGTGGTCTGTCTCGTTGCCCACGTCGTGCCCGGCATTGTCGTCCGCCGCCTGCTCGTCGTCGGTCGACGATGTCGACGACAGGTTGCTCGTCACGACGAACCCGGCGACCACCAGGGCCACCGCCGTGAGCACCGCCGCGCCGACCAGCCGGACGTCGCCCCGGTCGGCACCCACCTGCAGGCGGCGCCGCCGGGCCAGCAGACACGCGGCGCCCACGAGACCGAGCCCCAGTGCGACCGCCGCGAGTTGTGCCAGCTCGGCCCCGGTGCGGGGCAGCGTGCCCCGGGCCTGCGCCACCGCGGTCACCGCGGCGACAGCGGGACCGGAGGTGGCGGTCGGCGCGGGGACCGGCGTCGGCCCGGAGCCCGAGCCTGAACCGGAGCCCGAGCCAGACCCCGGGCCCGTCGGCCCGGTCGGTGTGGTGGGGCCGGTCCATTCGACATAGCCGAGCGGGTCGAGCATCACCTCGGCGAGGAAGTCGCTCGACCGGCGCACGATGTCGCGTTGCCGCGCGGTGGCCAGGTCGCCGCTCCACCCGACGCCGTACCCCACGGCGCCACACGGGGTGCCCGCCGACCGGGCCCGGCTGCACGCCGAGGCCGAGAGGTGCAGCGGTGCGGTGCGGTCGCCGCTGTCGTGAAAGGCCAGGAACGGCGGTTCCCCTCCGTCTGCCCGCCCGAGGTCGACGCCGGCGATGGGCAGCGCGGCGGCGATCGGCGGACCGGCCGACCGGCCCATCTGGCCGGAAAGGTGGGCCAGGCCGTAGGCGGCGGCGGCGCCGCCCTCGTGGCCACCGACGGCGATGGCGTCGGGGTCGATGCGGTGGTCGCCGGCGTGGTCGCGCAGCCAGCCCACGCCGGCGGCCGCGTCGTCGGTGGCGTCGACGATGGCGGCGGTGACGCCCTCGACGTCGTCGGTGGGGCAGCACCGCAGGCCCGGTCGCATGCGGTACTCCATCGTCACGGCGACGTACCCGCGCCGGGCGAACGCCTCGGCGTACCCCGCCATCTCGGCGCGGTCGCCGGTCGAGTACCAGCCGCCGTGCATCCAGACCACGACCGGGCGTTGTGCCTCGGTGTCGCCGGCGGGCGCGTAGATGTCGAGCGCCAGGTCGACCGGCGCGCCGGCCGCGTCGGTCGTGTGCCGGTACACCAGGTCGCGGGTGACCTCGACCTCGTCGAACACGGTGGCCAGATAGCGTTCGCCTGACGTGGAGGGCGGGGCGAACGAGACGGCGGCGGTCGCCCGGCGTCCCTGGTACCCGAG
This sequence comes from uncultured Acidimicrobiales bacterium, assembly GCA_963735395.1. Classification (GTDB taxonomy): domain Bacteria; phylum Actinomycetota; class Acidimicrobiia; order Acidimicrobiales; family VFJN01; genus ZC4RG19. Next base: position 208,348 of record CAVTKV010000016.1, read on the forward strand.
CCGCGCCACGACCTCGCATCCCGGCGCGGCCCTGCAGTCGACCGTCTCGCCGCTCCACGTCTCGAACGTGGCGGCGATGCCGAGCGCGGAGGTGAACCTGCCCGTGTTGTCGACCGGAACGTACGTCTCGGCCTGCACGTCGCACATCCCGCTGTCGCCCACCTGGCACACGTCGACCTGGGCCGACGATCCGTCGTCGGACGCGAAGTTCGCCCCGGTGACCGTGATCGTCGCCTCGTCGGGCAGGTCGTCGTGGGGCGTCACCGTGATGGTGGGCCCGGGGCGCACCGGAGCTTCCGGGTCGAAGTGCAGCTCGGCACGACCGGCGCGCATCGAGGTGAGCGAGCCCCGGGTGGCGACGAGCAGGCAGGGGTCGTCGCTGGTGCGGCAATCGACCTCGCCCGACGCCGTCGGGATGATCGCCTCGACGTCGACCTCGACCGTGAACGTGCCCGTCGGCGGCACCTCCGCGTAGGCGTCGGTCCACAGGCACGCGTCATACGCAGGCGTCGGCGCGCACAGGTAGAGCGACACCCAGCCGGGGGCGAAGGAGCTTCCGGTGGCGGTGACCGTCTGCCCGTCGACCAGGTCTGTGTCCGGGGCGATGGACAGCGTGGGTGCCACCACCTCGGTCGCGGGGTCGAACTCGAGCGGGACCAGGGCCCGCTTCCCGGGCGTCCGCATCCCGTCCTGGGCCACCACGAGCGCGCACGTCCCCGGCACCCGGCAGTCGACCGGGCCGCCCGCCGTGTCGATCACCGCCGACACGGCGAACTCGGTCGTGAGGGTGTCGGACTCGCCGACGAAGTGGTACGCCTCGGTCTCGACGTCGCAATCGGTGGTGCCTACCGGGTCGGCCGTGCACTGGAGCAGTCGGGTCTCGTCGGCCCAGACGAGGCCCGAGGCGTCCACGCTCACGGACTGGTTGTGGGCGAGCTGGCCGCCGGGGGTGACCGCCATGACGGGCGGCGGCGCGAGCGAGCCGTCCGGTGCGAACGGCAACGGCACCTCCACCAGGATGACCCCGTCGTCGCCGGCCAAGGCCACGGTGCACGCGCCCGCCACCCGGCAGTCTGTCTGGGCGGTCCCCTCCCAGCCGGCCCGCATCAGCGCGTCGACCTTGAGCGTGAGGGTGGCCGCGCCCGATGCGTCGGCGAGGGTGTAGCTCGCGTCGGTGGCATCACAATCGGCGTAGGGCTCCTGGGCGCCGGCGATGCACTGCACGGCCATCACCCACACGTCGGGGGCGAGCCCCGTGGCAACGACCGTCACGGCCGTGCCGTCGACCAGGTCGTTCGCAGGGTCGAGGGCGACGGCCGGGGCGGCCAGCGGCGCCGCGGCGGGCGGCGCACCCGGTGCCTGCGGACCGGCCGTCGGGACGGTGGTGGGCGTGGTCGTCGGTCCCTCGGCCGGGGGCGCGGGCACGGTGGTGGCGGTCGTTCCGGTCGTGCCGGTCGCGACAGTCGTCGACGTCGTCGACGTGGACGTCGACGAGGGCTCGGCGGTCGTCGCGGTCGGCGACGTCGTGGCGGTGGCCGATGTCGTGGGCGGCCCCGCGCCGGGTTGCTGCGCGGCGCTCGGGGGCGCCGCACCGGTCGCCGCCAGCGTGCCCACCGCCAGGACGCCCGCGACCGCCCAGAGCCTCCACCGTCGCGCCGCCGGTCCCATCGCTGCCCCCACGTCCCCCACGATCCCCAGCGGGATCGCCGGAGAATGTACTGGAGACGCGTGGACGGCCGCTCAGGTTCCCCCCGGTAGGGTCGGCGCGGTGAGTCGCCGGCTGCCGCCCACCCGCCAGGACATGATCCGCTGGTCCGAGGCGCTGTCGGGCATCGCGCGCACCGGGCTCGGGTTCACCCAGAGCCTGTACGAGCGCGAGCGGTTCGACGAGGTGCTGGCCGTGGCCGGCGACATCCGCGCCGCGGCGCAGGCCGACGAGGGGTTCGACGCCGAGCACTTCGTCGACGAGTGGATGAAGGGCGTCGGCGAGGGCGTGGCCGGCTACATCACGCCCAAGGTGGCCGTGGGCGCGGTGGTGCACAACGACGCGGGCGAGATCCTGCTGGTGCAGCGGGCGGACAGCGGCATCTGGCTGTACCCCACCGGCTGGGCCGACGTCGGCTACTCGGCGAGTGAGATCGCGGTCAAGGAGGTGCACGAGGAGACGGGCATCGACTGCGTGCCCGTCAGGCTCATCGCGCTGCTCGACGGGCTGCGCCTGGGGTTCACGCGCGTGCCCCTGTACAGCCTGGTCTTCCTGTGCCGGGCCACGGGCGGCGAGCTGGCCGCCCATCCGCTCGAGACGCGCGACGTCGGCTGGTTCGCCCGCGACGCGATGCCGCAGCCGCTCGCCGGTGCCGACCAGTGGCTGGCCCACGCCAACCGGGCCATCGACGGCGAGGACGTGGGCGTGCTCTACGACGAGCCCCGCGCCCGCCCGTGGGCCGAGTGAGCGGAGCGGCTCGACCGGGTCACCCGGCGGGCTGGGGCACGCGCCGGGCCACGGCGCACCGCACGTAGCTCCAGCAGGCGCTGGCCAGCATGGCCAGCTTGGTGGCGTGGCCCACGACGGGGCTGGCGAGCTTCTCCTCCTTGGTGCGGTGCCAGAGGCCGGACAGCACCCGGTCGTGACGCACCATGCTGCGCTGCGCGACGACGCTGTTGAGCGCCGCCTCGACCCGGTAGCCGTGGACGTCGGCGCGGTCGAGCAGCTCGAACAGCTCGCGCCGCACGGCCCGCTGGCCGGTGAGGACGGGCAGGCGCCGGAGGAAGATGCGGTTGGCCACCGGGCCCCGGTCGAACAGCCCGCACGCCATGTCGGCGCGGCCGTCGACCACGGTGGCGACCAGGCTGTCGATGTGGCCGGGGCGCAGGCCCACGAGGTCGGCGTCGAGGAACACGATCACGCCGGCATGGGGCGCGGCGGCGACCCCGGCGCGCATCGCCTCGCCCTTGCCCTGGGTGGGTTCGCGCACGACGCGGGCGCCGTGGGCGGCGGCCACGGCGGCGGTGGTGTCGGTGGAGGCGTTGTCGACGACGATGACCTCGTCGACGAGCCGGGCGTCGAGGGCGGCGTACACCACCGCCCCGACGGTCTGGACCTCGTTCCAGGCCGGGATGACGGCCGTGACGGGTCGGGTCGGATACGGTCGCGGAGAGTGGTCGCCCTTGTACATGCAGTGGACAACTGTAATGGTCACCTCGCGGCGCCTGGTGAGACCCCGTGGCATCGAGGCGACACGCGACGCCGTCACCCTCGTTCCGGCCGCCGCGACGTCGAGCCCCGGCGGCCCACGGGCGTGTCGGTGGGCGTGCCAGCGAGGTGGCCGCGACGACGAACCTGCCGCTGACCAGGGAATATTCGGGCGAGGTCGGGCCACGCGGGTCGGAACCGAGTCGCGGCACCCGCGGGTGGCCGCGCTGCCGCTGCCATCGCCGTACGCGGCCGCCCCGGTGCCTCCATCGGCGGCCGCCGACCGACTCGACGACGTGCGATGGCGAACGCCCCGAGCCGAACCGGCCCTGGGGCGACTCGCCGCGCCACCGTCGGTGCTCGCCATGTGCCGCACCGGGTCGGCCGGCGACCGTCGGGCAGAAGCGGCTCCCGCGTCCGATGCGACGCGCTACGGTCACATGTGACGGTTCGTCAGATCCGGGCAAGGGTGGCCCGGCCGGGACCGCCGACGACAGGGGGACATGGACGTGCGCAGGAACTGGTTGCGCCTTCTCGGCACACTTGCAGCCCTGACCATGATGGTGGGGGCGTGCAGCTCCGACCGGGGGGACGACCCCGCCGGCGGCGAGGGTGACGGCGATGCCGCCTCCGCCGACGAGGGCGGTGGCGACGAGGGCGCCTCGACCGACGGCTTCGGCACGCTCGAGTCGCCGTGCGGCGAGGGCGAGGGCGGCCCCGCCGGCGACCAGGGCGTGACCGCAGACCAGGTCGTCATCGGCTACGGCGACGACGCCGGCTTCCCCACGTCGCCCGGGCTCAGCCACGAGACCAGCGACGCGATCGAGGCGATGATCGCCTGGTGCAACGAGCAGGGCGGCATCAACGGCCGCGAGGTCGTCGGCAACTACTACGACGCCGCCATCACCAACGTCGTCAACGCCATGACGCAGGCCTGCGGCGAGGTGTTCATGCTGGTGGGCGACGCCTGGGCCCTGGACTCGGCCCAGGAGGAGACCCGGCTCGGCTGTGAGCTGCCGGCGGTGCCGACGTACTCGGTCAGCCCGGCGTTCGCCAACGGCGCGCTGAGCTACCAGCCGCTGCCCAACCCGGCCGACTACTTCCCGGCCGGGTGGGCCGAGCAGATCGCCACGCTCTTCCCCGACGAGATCAAGAACGCGTCGGTGATGTTCGGCAACTTCGCCGCCACCATCGACACCAAGGACAAGGTGCTCCAGACGTTCCCCGAGTTCGGCTTCGAGTTCCTCGACTGCCCGATCGAGTACAACATCGCCGGCGAGTCCGACTGGAAGCCGTTCGCCCAGCGGCTCAAGGACTGCGGCGCCGAGGTCGTCTACTACTCGGGTCAGCCGTACCCGAACATGCAGAACCTGCTCGATGACGCCGCCCAGATCGACTACCACCCGATCTGGCTGGCCGAGTCCAACTCGTACCTGCAGTCGTTCGCGGACTGGAACGCCACCGGCAACGGCGACAACGTCTACATCCGCACGGCGTTCACCCCGTTCGAGCAGGCCGAGAGCAACCCTGCCACCCAGCAGTACCTCGACATCGTCGAGGGCAACGGCGGCGACGTCAGCCAGCTCGGCCAGCAGGCCACGTCGTCGTTCCTGCTGTGGGCCACCGCGGCCAAGGCCTGCGGCGCCGACCTCACACGCCAGTGCGTCCTCGACGAGCTCTCCGGCATCACCACCTGGGACGGTGGCGGCATGCACGCCGAGTCGAACCCGGGTGGGAACATGCCGCCTGAGTGCGTCATGGTCCTCAAGCTCGACGGCACGTCGTGGGTTCAGGCGTCGCCGGAGGAGGAGGGCGAGATGGTGTGCAACCCGGACGGTGTCCTCGAGCTGAGCGGTCGGGTCGTCGACCAGGCTGAGCTCGACGAGAACCGGATCTCCACGACGTTCCAGCCGTAGCCAGGGGCGGCACGAGCATGGAGACCTTCCTCCAGTACACGATCCTCGGGCTCGTCACCGGCGGCGTCTACGGCATCGCGGCCTCGGGGCTGGTGGTCACGTACACCACGTCGGGCATCTTCAACTTCGCCCACGGTGCCGTGGCCATGCTGGCGGCGTTCACGTACTGGCAGCTCCGCTTCGGCTGGGGCTGGCCGGCGCCGGTGGCGGTGGTCGTGGTGCTCGGCGTGCTGGCCCCGCTGCTGGGGGCCGCGCTGTACGGCGGGATCATGCGGGGCCTGCGCGGCACGTCCGAGGTCGCCCGCATCGTCGTGCCGGTCAGCGTCATGCTCGGGTTCCTGGCGCTCAGCACCTGGGTGTGGGACCCGACGCCCCGGTCGCCCCGGCTGTTCCTGATGTTCTTCGGTGCCGACAAGACCGTGAGCATCGCCGGGGTCAACCTCACGTGGCACGAGCTGGCGGCGGTCGTCATCGCCATCTTGGTGGCCCTCGGCCTGCGCTTCCTCTTCTACCGCACCCGCACCGGGGTCGCCATGCGGGCGGTGGTCGACGATCCCGACCTGCTCGAGCTCAACGCCGGCAAGCCCGAGCGCCTGGCCATGGCCTCGTGGGCGCTGGGCGCCTTCCTGGCGGCGCTGGCCGGCGTGCTCATCACACCCATCCAGGGCTCGGCCATGAGCGCCCAGGCGCTGACGCTGCTGGTGATCGACGCCTTCGCGGCGGCCATGTTCGGTCGGCTGCGCAGCGTGCCGCGCACCTTCGTGGGCGCCCTGGTGCTCGGCCTGCTGGGCAGCTACGTGATCGGGTACTTCCCGGCCGAGGACTGGACGTGGACCGGCAACTTCCGGGTGTCGCTGCCGATGATCGCCCTGTTCGTCGTGCTGCTGTTCCTGCCCCAGGACCGCTTGCGCGGCGCCACCGTGCTGCGGTCGCGCGAGCGATACCGCATGCCGAGTGTCCGCAACGCGGTCATCGCCGCCGTGGTGCTGGTGGTGGGCATGTGGCTGCTGCGGTCGCTGCTGGCCCCCACCGCCATCAACAACCTGGCGTTCGGCATGACGGCGGCGGTCATCGCCCTGTCGCTCGTGCTGCTCAGCGGCTACGCGGGCGAGATCAACCTGGCGGTGCTGTCGTTCGGCGCCATCGGGGCGATCGTCGTGCACCACTTCGGCATCAGCGGCAACGGCGGAGACGCCCGCTCGACGCTGTTCGGCTACATCGCCGCAGCCGTGGTGTGCGCCGTGGTCGGCGCGCTGGTGGCGCTGCCGTCGCTGCGGTTGCGGGGCCTGTACCTCGCGCTGTCCACCATGGCCTTCGGCGTGTTCGTGTCCAACATGCTGCTGCGCGAGATCACCGATCGACAGCTGCCGCTGCTCCACACCCGCTTCAGCATCTTCCCCAGCGGCAACCTGGGCGTGGCCCGTCCCAAGTTCGGCCCCGTCGACCTGGTGGCGATGCCGTCGTTCCTGATGTTCGTCACCGTGCTGTTCGCCGTGCTCGGCGTCGGCCTGGTCGCGCTGCGCCACAGCAGCTACGGCCGCCGGCTGACGGCCATGAAGGACAGCCCGGCGGCGTCCGCCACGCTCGGCCAGAGCCTGGTCACCCTGAAGCTGTCGGTCTTCATGCTGTCGGCGGCGATCGCCGGGGTGGGGGGTGCGCTCATGACCGCCCAGATCGGCTCGGCCAACCTCGACCGCTTCGACATCTTCCTCAGCCTGTCGCTGCTGATGCTCACGGTGGTGGGGGGCGTCGGCTACGTCAGCGGCGCGCTGTTCGGCGGCATCGCCTTCGGTGTGCTGTTCGTCGCCCTGCAGAACACGTTCGACAAGCTGGGTGCCGACCACACGGACCTCGAGGGGTTCTTCGAGTTCCTGGCCAACCTCACGCTGGTGCTGCCGGCCCTGATGGGGGTGAGCATCGGGCGCAACCCCACGGGAGCGGTCGAGAAGATCCTGGTCGACTTCGGCCCGGTGCGCCGGGTCAAGCCGGTGGTGGTCGCGGGCATCGCGGCCGTGGGCGTGGCCTACGTGCTGGCGCGCAACGAGACCATCAGCAACTGGTGGCTGATCGTGATCACGGTGGCGGTCATCGGTGCCATGCCGGTCGCCGCCCGCAAGCTGGCGCCCGAGGCGTACGCCGAAGGCGAGGCCGAGGCCGGCGCAGCTGGCGCGCTGCCGGCCCCCGAGCAGGCCGACCTGCCGCTCGAGCTGGTGGGCGTGGCCCGCCCCTACACCGTCGCCGACCGCGAGATGCTCGACGCCGCCCTCGGCGTGCCGGCGGAGAAGGAGTAGCGGTGGCACATCTCGAGGCACGCGGCATCTCGGTGCGCTTCGGCGGCAAGGCCGCCCTCAGCGACACGACGGTGCAGGTCGAGCGGGGCACGGTGACGGGCCTGATCGGGCCCAACGGCGCCGGCAAGACCACGCTGTTCAACGTCGTGTGCGGCCTGCTGGCGCCCTCGGCCGGCCAGGTGGTGCTCGATGGCGCCGACGTCACCCGCAGGCCGCCCCACCGCCGGGCGCGCCAGGGCCTGGCCCGCACGTTCCAGCGGCTCGAGCTGTTCACCTCGCTGACGGTCCGCGACAACGTGCGGGTGGGCGGCGACATCCACAAGAGCTGGAACCGCAGGCGCGGCGACACGGCGGCCGAGACCGAGCGCATCATCGAGCTCACCGGTCTGGGCGCCATCGCAGACCGCGAGGTGTCCGAGATCCCGACCGGCCAGGCCCGGGTGGTCGAGCTGGCCCGGGCGCTGATGACGCAGCCCACGGCGCTGCTCCTCGACGAGCCTGCCGCCGGGCAGACCGAGTCCGAGACCGAGGCGTTCGGGCACCTGCTGCGCCGGCTGGCGGCCGACGGCCTGGCTGTCTGCCTGGTCGAGCACGACATGTCGCTGGTGATGGACGTGTGCGAGTCGATCCACGTCCTCGACTACGGGCGCACCATCGCCGTCGGGCCGCCCGACCGGGTGCGCGACGACCCCGCCGTGATCGAGGCCTACCTGGGCACCCCGGAGGGCGTGTCATGAGTGAGCGTCCCGGAGGGCACACCATCGAGACCGTCATCGAGACCGACGTGCCGCCGCTCGAGCTGGCGGGCGTGCACGCCGCGTACGGCGGCATCGAGGTGCTGCACGGTATCGACCTGACCGTGGCGGCCGGCGACGTGGTGGCGCTGCTGGGCGCCAACGGTGCCGGCAAGTCCACCACGGTCAAGGTGTGCGCGGGGCTGCTTCACCCCACCGCCGGTTCGGTGCGCGTGGTCGGGCACGACGTCACCGGAGCCCCCAGCCACGAGCTGGCTCGCATCGGTGTGTGCACCATCCCGGAAGGCCGGGGCGTGTTCCCCAACCTGACCGTGCGCGAGAACCTGTGGATGGCCACGCAGGTCACGGGCGACCTGGCCTCGCTCGAAGAGGCGGCCTACGCCCGCTTCCCCCAGCTGGGCGAGCGGCGCACCCAGCTCGCCGGCACGCTGTCGGGCGGCGAGCAGCAGATGCTGGCCATGTCGCGGGCGCTGGTCACCGACCCGGCGGTGCTGTTGCTCGACGAGCTGTCCATGGGCCTGGCGCCCATCGTCGTGCAACAGCTCTACGAGATCGTCGCCCAGGTGGCGCAGGAGGGCATCTCGATCCTGGTGGTCGAGCAGTTCGCCCAGGCCGTGCTGGGCATCGCCGACCGGGCGGCGATCATGGTCAACGGTGAGATCACGCGGGTGGGCACGCCCGCCGAGATGCAGTCTGAGCTGTCGAGCGCATACCTGGGTGGATGAGTTGGATGAGGAGCACGTCATGAACGATCGGATCGAGCGCCTGAAGAGCGACGCCGCCGAGCTCAACGTGGGCAAGGGCGCCGGCCGCGACGGCCTGTACCAGGCCGCGGGCGCGGTGGCGATGGGGCTGGGCGTTGTGCTGGCCTTCGTCGCCTACCAGCTCTCGCTGGGCAAGGACGACCAGCGCGACATCCAGTCGCTGCAGATCCTGGCCGTGGCCATGCTGGCCCTGGCGGTCGCGGGGGCCGCGGTGTTCCTGCGCTACTCGCTGGCCCGGTTCCTGCGCTTCTGGCTGCTGCGACAGCTCTACGAGGGCCAGTCCCACATCGACCAGGTGGTGGCGGCGCTCGGCGAGCGCGGCACCGCGTTCGACGCCGCCGCGCAGACCGCCGAGGGCCAGGCCGCGGGCAACCGCGACGAGCTAGTCTGACGGTCCGTCAGAAACGAGGGGGACGTCACGTGGCCGTCGTCGGTTCGTCATCGTCAGATCAGGCAGACCAGCCGGACCTGTCCGCCGGGCTGCACCAGCAGCCGCTGATGCCCGACCTGCTCATCACGGCGCTCGAGCGCAACCTCGACAAGCCCTGCGTCTACCTCGGCGACACGGTGCTCACCGCCCGCCAGGTGCGCGACGAGATCAGCCGCTACGTGCAGGCGCTCGAGTCCAAGGGCCTGGGCAGGGGCAGCCCGGTCGCCGTGCTGGCGCTCAACCGGCCCGAGGTGCTGTTCAACATGGGCGCCGGCATGCTGCTCGGCTGCCGCACCACGCCGCTGCACCCCATGGGCTCGCTCGACGACCACGCCTACGTGCTCGAGGACGCCGGCATCGAGACGCTGGTCTACGACCCCGAGTTCTTCGGCGAGCGGGCGGCGCAACTGGCCGAGCGGGTGCCCGGCCTGAAGACCATGCTGCCGCTGCGGGCCCGGCGACGTCGGGCGACGACTACATCGCCCTGGCGTCCACGTTCGAGCCCCGGCCGCTCAGCGCGCCCGACGTGCGCCCCGACGACATCCCCGGCCTGGCCTACACCGGCGGCACCACCGGCAAGCCCAAGGGCGTCATGGGCAGCTACCGGTCGGGCGCCACCATGACCAACATCCAGATGACCGAGTGGGAGTGGCCCAAGGAGCCCCGGTTCCTCATGTGCACCCCGCTCAGCCACGCGGGCGCCGCGTTCTTCATCCCGATGCTGCTGCTCGGCGGGTCGCTGGTGGTCGTGCCCTACTTCGAGCCCGGGCTGGTGCTCAAGACCATCGAGGACGAGCGCATCACGGCCACGATGCTCGTGCCGACGATGCTCTACATGCTGATGGACCACCCGGACTACGCGACGCCGCGACCTGTCGAGCCTCGAGACCGTCTACTACGGCGCCGCCGCCATGTCGCCGACCCGGCTGAAGGAGGCGATCGAGCGGCACGGGCCCATCTTCTTCCAGTACTACGGCCAGGCCGAGGGCCCGATGACCATCTGCGTCCTGCGCAAGGACGAGCACGACATCGACGACCCGGCCCGCCTCGCTACCTGCGGCCGCCCGGTGCCCTGGGTGCACGTGAAGCTGCTGGACGACGAGCTGAACGAGGTGGCGCAGGGCGAGCCCGGCGAGATCTGCGTGCGCGGCCCGCTGGTCATGCAGGGCTACTGGAACAAGCCCGAGCAGACCGCCGAGGCGCTGGCCGGCGGGTGGCTGCACACGGGCGACATCGCCCGCGAGGACGAGCACGGGCTTCTACACGATCGTCGACCGCAAGAAGGACATGATCGTGACGGGCGGCTTCAACGTGTTCCCCCGCGAGGTCGAGGACGTCATCTCATCGCACCCCGCCGTGGCCAACGTGGCGGTCGTCGGCGTGCCCGACGAGCGCTGGGGCGAGGCCGTCAAGGCGGTCGTGGTGCTGCGCCCCGACGCCCAGGTCGGCGCCGACGAGCTGATCGACCTGGTCAAGCAGGCCAAGGGCTCGATCCAGGCACCCAAGTCGGTCGACTTCGCCGACGAGATCCCCCTCAGCCCCCTGGGCAAGGCCGACAAGAAGTCGCTGCGCGCCCGGTACTGGCAGGGCACCGACCGCCAGGTGAACTGACCGGCCACAGCGGTCAGGGCGACTGCACCGCACCGGCGATGACCGTGTGCACGACGTGGCTGGACGACGGGTCCTCGAGCGCCGGTGACAGCGGGCCGTCGAGCAGGCACAGGTCGGCCGGCGCCCCCACCTGGACCCGGCGGGGCTGGCCGCCCGGTGCCTCGGGAGGCGTCAGGAACAGGGCCAGCGCCCGCTCCGGCGACACGGCCTCACGCACACCCAGGGGTGCGCCGCTGGCCGTACGGCGCTCGATGGCGGCGGCGACGTCGCGCCACGGGTCGGGATGGCCGTACGGCGCGTCGGTGCCGCCCCCGACCGGGATGCCCGCCTCGATCAGGCCGCGGCAGGGGTACAGGTGCGGCAGGTCCTCGGGGTCGACCGAGGCGAGGTAGCGGTCGCCCCGCTCGAGCACGAACCCGGGCTGGGTGACCACGGTGAGGCCCTTGGACGCCACCACGCTGCGCAGGTCGGGGGGCACGACCGACCCGTGCTCGACCCGGTCGCCCGGGCGCTCGCCGGCCTCGTCCCAGGCGTCGAGGGCCAGAGCCAGGCCCGAGCGGGTCACGCAGTGCACCGCCACCGGCCGGTCGGCATCGTGCGCGGCCCGCATCCACCGGACGAGGGTGTCGAGCCCGGGCAGCGCGTACTCCTCGATGACGAGCTTGACCGGTCCGCGGGTGAGCGGCGGCGGCACCTCGACGGAAGCCAGGCGCGGGCTGCCGGTGACCACCACGCGCTGGGGGAGCGTGCCCGCCGCGGCGGCCTGAGCGACGGGGAGGACGTCGTCGAGCGTGACCACGGGGGTGGTGTCGGTGACACCGGTGACGCCGTACTGCGCCAGCCGGCGACCCACAGCGGCGAGGTCGGGCGCGGGGTGGGGAGGCAGGCGTTCGCGCAGCCAACGGTCGAGGCCCAGCAGGCGCCCGGTGGGCCGCCCCTCGCCGTCGCGCTCCACACCGGCGCGGTCGCTCGACATGTCGTCGACGCCCACCATCTCGAGGCCCCGCGTGTTGAGCACCCAGGCACCACCCGCACGGTGCTGCACCCGGACGGGCCGGTCGGGCACCACGGCGTCGAGGTGCCAGCGGTCGATGGGCCCGGCGACCGACTCGTGGTAGCCGATGGCCCGCAACCAGTCGGCGTCGGCCAGTGCGGTGTGGGCCTGCCGCAGCACGGCCGAGAACTGGTCGCGATCGTTGACCACCGGCGGGCCCACGAACGGCGAACGCTCGGCGGCGGCCAGCGCCACCAGATGGATGTGGTGGTCGTGCAGGCCGGGGATGAGCGCGCCGCGCCGCCCATCGACCTCGTCGTCGCCGGGGCGCGCGTCGAGCCGGCGGTCGATCTCGACGATCACACCGCCGCTCGCTCGCACGTCGACGAGGCGCCCGTCGACGACGACCTCGCGCAGCACCAGGTCAGTCATGATTCAGAGCGGTGAGACCGGGCCGGCCGCGGCCACCGGCGAGAAGCGTACGGCAACGGGAGCAGCCGGCGACTCCTCAGGTCGTATGCGGCGTCTGGTGACCCCTCGTACCGTGGTCGTGTGCAGCGAATCTCACGGGTCGACCTGGCGGTCGCCGCCGCCGTGGCGTTCCCCACCACGATGGACGCGTGGTGGAACGAGGCCGGCACTCGCCAAGCCGACGCGCTCACCTACGGACTCGCCGCCGTCTCGATCGGGGCGCTGCTCGTGCGGCGCTCGTGGCCGCTGGTCGTCACCGTCGTCTGCGGACTGGCGCTGACGACCTGGTACCTGATCGGCCACCACGGCCAGCTGCTGAACCTGCCCACCATGGTGGCTCTCTACACGGTGGCCACGCTGGGCGACCGGCGCCGCAGCATCATCGTCGCGGTGGTCGCAGCCACGTGGGCGGCGACGGTGTCGATCGCGGCCGACAGCCCGTCGGGCACCCCGCTCGCAGAGGCCGCGTGGCCGGTGCTCGCCCTGCTGCTGGGCGAGGTGGTGCGGGTGCGTCGCGAGCTGCTGGCCAGCTACGCCGACCGTGCGGCGCGCGCCGAGGCCGACCGCGAGGCCGAGGCCCACCGGCGGGTGCAGGACGAGCGGCTGCGCATCGCCCGCGACCTGCACGACATCGTGGCCCACACCGTCGCCGCGATGAACGTCCAGGCGAGCGTGGCCGCAGATGCCTTCGATGCCCGCCCCGACCTGGCCCGCCGGGCGATCGGCCAGGTCCGGGCCTCGGGGCGCGAGGCGCTGGCCGAGCTGCACGCCACAGTGGCGCTGCTGCGCGACGACGCCGACGTGCTCGTCGGCCCCGTGCCCGGCATCGAGGAGATCGAGCGGATGGCGGCGCGGGCGTCGAGCGCCGACCTGGCGGTGACGGTCGACCGTGACGGGGTGGACGACCTGCCGCCGATGGTCGGCTTGGCCGCCTACCGCATTGTCCAGGAGGCGATCACCAACGTGATCCGCCACGCGGGAGCTCGCCACGCTCGGGTGTCCGTGCACCTCGACGAGGGCGACCTGGTCGTCGAGGTGACCGACGACGGGCGGGGCGCCGCTCCCGCCGCCGCGGACGGTCAGCGGGGCTTCGGCCTGGTCGGCATGCGGGAACGGGCGGCGGCCGTGGGGGGCCGGGTCGAGCACGGTCGCCGCCCCGGTAGGGGGTTCGGCGTGCGTGCTGTCCTGCCCGTGCCGCCCACCGAGCAGGCGGACCCGGTCGAGGCATGACGCTGCGCGTGGTCGTGGCGGACGACCAGCCCATCGTCCGCGCCGGGTTCAGGGCGCTGCTCGAGCTGACCGACGACCTGGTTGTGGTGGGCGAGGCGGCTGACGGGCGTGAGGCGGTGACGGTCGCGAGGGCGACTCGTCCCGACGTGGTGCTCATGGACATCCGCATGCCGGTGCTCGACGGCCTCGAAGCCACCCGCCGCATCGTGGGCGACCCCCACCTCGACGGTGTGCGGGTTCTGGTCCTCACGACGTTCGAGGTGGACGAGTACGTGTTCGAAGCCCTGCGGGCCGGCGCGAGCGGGTTCCTGCTCAAGGACGTCGAGCCGGACGACCTGCGGGCCGCCGTGCGGGTGGTCGCCGCCGGCCAGAGCCTGCTGGCGCCGGCGGTGACGCGCCGGGTCATCGAGGAGCTGACCGCCCGCCAGGGACCCGAGCCGGTCGGACCCGAGCGCCTCGACCTGTTGACCGAGCGCGAGCGCGAGGTCGTGGCAATGGTGGCCCGGGGCCTGTCCAACGACGAGATCGGCGCCCAGCTGACCATGAGCCCGCTCACCGCCAAGACGCATGTGAGCCGGGCCATGACCAAGCTGGGGCTGCGTGACCGCGCGCAGCTCGTCGTCTTCGCCTACGAGACCGGCCTTCGTCCGTAGTACCGGGCGCCTCCCCCGGGCGGATTCCGCGGCCGCACCGCGTCCGTACCGTCGCCGGCATGATCGATGCGACGCACCTGTCGAAGCGCTACGGCGACACGCTCGCCGTCGACGACCTGACCTTCCGGGTGCAGCCCGGCAAGGTGACCGGCTTCCTCGGCCCCAACGGCGCCGGCAAGTCGACCACCATGCGAATGATCCTGGGCCTCGACGCCCCCACCGGCGGAGCGGCGACGGTTGCGGGCCGACGCTACGCGACGCTGCCTGCCCCGCTGCGCGAGGTGGGTTCGCTGCTCGACGCCGGCGCCGTCCACCCCGGCCGCAGTGCCCGGGACCACCTGCGCTGGCTGGCCGCGTCCAACGGGATCGGCGGCGCCCGGGTCGACGAGGTGCTCGAGACGGTGGGCCTGGCGAAGGTGGCCGACCGCCGGGTCGACGGCTTCTCGCTTGGCATGGGCCAGAGGCTGGGCATCGCCGCCGCGCTGGTGGGCGACCCGTCGGTGCTCATCCTGGACGAGCCGGTCAACGGCCTCGACACCGAGGGCATCCGTTGGGTCCGCGCCCTGCTCACCGGTCAGGCTGCGGAGGGTCGGACCGTGTTCCTGTCCAGCCACCTGATGAGCGAGATGCAGCTAACCGCCGACCACCTGATCGTCATCGGCCGTGGCCGCCTGCTGGCGGACGTGCCGATGGACGAGTTCATCCGGGACAACTCGCGCCCGCTCACACGGGTGCGCTCGCCCGACGGCGCCCGCCTGCGCCCCGCGCTGGCGCGGGCCGGGGCGACGGTGGAGGCCGTCCCGGCCGGCGGTTGGGACGTGGCGGGCCTGCCCGCCGATGTCATCGGCGATCTCGCCGCCCACCACCGGGTGGCGCTCCACGAGCTGACGCCCAGATTGTCGTCGCTCGAAGAGGTGTACACGGCCATGACCAGTGACAGCGTCGAGTTCCGAGGTGAGTCAGATGACCGTTGAGACCCCGGATGCAGTCCGGCGCGCGCTGGCTGCCGAGTCGATCAAGGTGACCTCCACCCGCTCGTTGCGCTGGACGTTCGTCGCTTTCGCCGTCCTGATGCCGGTCATGGCCGTGTTCGTGGGCCTGACGGGCAGCCTCCAGCCCGACGACACCATCCTGGGCGGGAGCCTCACCGGGGCGCCGCTGGCGCAGATCGTGGCCGCTGCATTCGGTGCGATCGTGATGACCGGCGAGTACAGCACGGGCACCATCCGCCCGACGTTGGCTGCGGTCCCCCGCCGGGGCACGGTCCTGGCCGCCAAGGCGATCGTCGTGGCTGTGTCGGTGTTCGTGGTCGGGCTGGCCTCGTCGGCTGCCGCCTACCTGGTCGGGCGGGTGCTTCTGTCCACCGACACCTACGCCACGGGCGACCCCGTCCCGGCACTCGCGGGCGTGGCGGCGAGCCTCGCGGCGCTGGCCGTCCTCGGGGTCGCGGTGGGCGCGCTGCTGCGCCACTCGGCCGGGGCTGTCGCCGCGGTCGTCGGCGTGGCACTGCTGCCCCCGCTGGTGGCGCCGGCGTTCGGCGACGTCCAACGGTGGGTCGCCGGGGCGTCGCCGACGTCCGCGCTCGAGAAGATGACGCAGACATCCGACGCCGCCCCCGATGTGGTGGGCAGCCTGGGCGCCTGGCCGTCGCTGGCCGTGGTGGCGGTCTACACGGTGGCCGCGGTCGTCGGTGCGAGCGCCGTACTGCAGGCCCGCGATGTGTGAGGTGCGGTCAGGAACCGCTGCGCGGGGGCTGCAGCATGCCGTAGCTGCGGGTGGCGGGGTCAGAGCAGCTCGAGCACGAGGGCCGAGCCCATGCCGCCGCCGGCGCACATCGCCACGCAACCCATGGTCTCCTGCCGGCGGCGCAGCTCGTGGATCATGCTCACGACCATGCGGGCACCCGTGGCGGCGATCGGATGCCCCAGGCCGCACCCGCTGCCGTTGACGTTGACGATGGCGTGGTCGATGCCGAGCGCCCGGCTGGAGGCGACGGCCATCGTGCAGAAGGCCTCGTTGATCTCGAACAGGTCGATGTCGCCGATGGCCAGGCCGGCCCGGTCGAGCGCCTTGGGGATGGCGAGGGTGGGCGCCAGCCCGGTGCGCTCGGGCTCGATGCCGATCGACGCCCATGACACGATGCGGGCCAGCGGGACCAGGCCGTTGGCTGCGGCGTAGTCGTCGGCGGTGACGACCACGGCAGCTGCCGCATCGTTGAGCCCCGCCGAGTTGCCGGCCGTGACGACGGCCTTGTCCAGCTCGGGGTGCAGCACGGCCAACGAGGCCAGCTTCTCGAGCGTGGTGTCGGCCCGGGGGTGCTCGTCCCTGGTGAAGTCCCGCGTCCCGCCGGCGCCGTCGGGCACCGCCACGGGCACGATCTCCGGGTCGAACAGGCCCTCGTCGCGGGCGTGCGCCGCTCGGATGTGCGAGTGGTAGGCCCACTCGTCGGCCGCCTCACGGGTCACCCCGGCGAGGCGGGCGGTGTTCTCGCCCACCGTCAGTGCCATGTCGAACGGCGGTGCCTCGGGCGTGGGCGGGTTGGCGGGCGACATCCAGAGCCGAGGGTCCTGGGCCGAGGCGGGGACGGACTTCTGGCCGAGCACCATCGAGCTCAGGCTCTCGGTGCCGCCGGCGACGACGACCCGGTCCATGCCGGCCTTGATCGACCCGGCGGCGATCTGCACGGCCGACAGGCCGGCGGCGCAGTGGCGGTTGTCGGCCAGGCCGGGGATCGAGTCGAGCCCCAGGTCGACGGCCACGTAGCGGGCGATCACGCCGCCGCCCTGCAACGACTCCGCGAGGACGATGTCGTCGATCTCGGCGGCGGGGATGGCCGAGCGGTCGATGGCCTCGCGCACGGCCACCTTGCCGAGCTCGAAGGCGTCGACGTCGACGAGCGAGCCCTTGTGCGAGCGCCCGATGGGCGTGCGGGCCCCGGCGACGATGACTGCCTCGGTCATGATGTGTCCTCCCCGGACGCTGCAAGGACACTACGGGCGGTTGAACCGTCGTTCAAGGTGGCCCGCCCTGGACACCGTCGGCGGGGTCAACGAGTTGAACGGCGGTTTGCAGAGATGAACCGTTGCCCGGACGCAGGGCGTAGTCTTGGGCGGATGGCACGAACCGCGAGCCCGGACGAGGTCGACAGGCTGAGCCGCCGCGAGCAGAGACGGCTCCAGCACCAGGGCCTGAGCCGCGCCCAGCTGCTCGATGCCGCAGAAGAGGTGTTCGGCCGCAAGGGATTCCACGAGGCCACGCTCAAGGAGGTCGCCGAGCTGGCCGAGTTCTCGGTCGGCTCCGTCTACTCGTTCTTCACCAACAAGGACGACCTGTTCCGCCAGATCTTCGTGCGACGGGGCGACGAGTTCATGCCCGGCATGCGCGCCACGCTGCAGCCGGATGACGGCACGCCCACCGAGCAGCTCCACCACCTGGTCGACTTCGAGGTCGGCTTCTTCCGCGAGCATCCGCGGTTCGGCCGCCTCTACCTGCGCTACTCGAGCGCCACGATGATCTCGACCGACCGCGAGATCGACGCCGCCATGTCGGCCAACTACGACGAGTCGATGCGGCTGCAGGCCCAGCTGTTCGAGCGGGGCCAGGCGGCTGGCGAGTTCCTCCCGGGCGAGCCGCAGGTTCTGGCTCGGCTCTTCAGCGGGATCATCTCGGCGTACCAGGCCCTCGACCCCGCGGTGGTGTCCGACGCCGCCGCCGGCCGCGAGGCGCTGCCCCTGGCCGACCTGCACGCCCTGGTCGACCGTGCCTTCGTCGTGTGAGCGTGGGCCCAGCATGAGCGTCGACGACACCCCGGCGGAGGCCGCCCTGCGCGCCGAGGTGCGCGCCTGGATGCACGAGCATGCCCAGCCCTTCGGGCCGGCCGACCGCCACGTCCGCATGGTCGACACGGTCGAGCAGGCCGCCGCGGCGCGGGCCTGGCAGCGCCAGCTCGACACGGGTGGGTGGGGCGCCCCCACCTGGCCCCACGAGCTGGGCGGCCGGGGCATGTCGTCCAACGAGGCCCGGATCGTCCGCGAGGAGGAGACGCGGTTCGCGGTGCCCACCGGGTTGTTCCAGGTGGCCACGCTGATGGTGGGCCCGACGCTCATGGCCCACGGCACGCCCGCGCAGCAGCAGCGGTTCCTGCCGGCGATGCGCCGGGGCGACCACATCTGGTGCCAGCTCTTCTCCGAGCCCGACGCCGGCTCCGACCTGGCCGGCCTGCGCACCCGGGCGGTGCGGGACGGCGACGAGTGGGTGGTCACCGGGCAGAAGGTGTGGACCAGCGGCGCGGTCGCCGCCGACTGGGGCATCCTGCTGGCGCGCACCGACCCGGGGTCGGTGCGGCACCAGGGCATCACCTACTTCCTGTGCGACATGCGGTCTCCGGGCGTCGAGGTGCGCCCGCTGGTGCAGATCAACCGGGCCGCCCACTTCAACGAGGTGCACCTCGACGACGTGCGCATCCCGGCGGCCTGCGTGGTGGGCGACGACGCCGACGGCTGGTCGATCGCGCGCACGACCCTGGGCGCCGAGCGCATGATGATCGGCTCGATGGACGTTTCCGACCACATCGACGACGTGATCGGCCTCGCCCGTGCGTCCGGGCGGGCGGGCGATGCGGTGCTGCGCCAGGAACTCGTCGACCTGTACGTGCGGGGCACCGTGCTGCGCTACCTGGGCGACCGGGTGCTCACCGCCGTGCGCGCCGGGGGCCAGGTCGGCCCCGAGGCGAGCGCCATCAAGCTCGGGGTGTCGACGTTCATGGCCCGGCTCGGCGACGTGGCCATGCGGGTGCTCGACGGCGACGGCCTGCTCGAGGGCGGCGACCCCGAGGCGACCGGGCACGACAGCTACGGGCGCCTGCAGGACATGTTCCTCGGCCAGTGGTCGTCGCGCATCGGGGGCGGCACCGAGCAGATCCAACGCAACCTCATCGGCGAGCGGGCCCTGGGCCTGCCCAGAGACCCCAGGCCGACATGACCCGCGCCCGTGCGGTGACCGCCGAGCGGGTCACCAACGGGCGCCTGCTGGCCCGGGTGCTGCGTGCCGCGGGGGTCGACGCCGTCTACGGGCGCCCGCTCGCCGGGGTCGTGGTGGTGCCCGTCGCCTCGCTGCCGGTCGCCACGCTCATGTCCGACGCGCACCGACGCCTCCACGGTCGGCCCGCGGCCGTCCACCGGGGCGACGGCGTCGTCGTGGTGGGTGGTACCGACCCCGACCCCGACGACGACGGCGCGACGGCGGTCATCGTCTCGTCCGTGGACGACCTCGTCGGCTCGGTCGAGGCCCTCCACGTCGCCGGGCGAGCCGGTGCCGGGGTGGTGCTCACGGTCGCGCTCGACCTCGACGCACCCGCGCCCGACCTGGTGCCGCCTCTGCCTGCCCCGGTCGACCGCTGGGTCGAGCCCGACGACGGGCTCGTGGTCGCGCTGGGCGCTGCCCGCCACCCGGTCGTGCTGGCCGGGCCGGGGGTGGTGCTGGCCGGTGCGGTGCCCGGCCTGCATGCGGCGGCCGCCGCCGCCAACCTCGGCGTGCTCAACACGTGGGGGGCGAAGGGCGTGTTCGACTGGCGCAGCCGCCACCACCTGGCCACCGCCGGCCTGCAGGCGCGCGACTTCGAGTTGGGCGGTCTGGCTGCCGCCGACCTCATCATGGCCACTGGCATCGATCCCGCCGAGGCGCCCCCCGACCGCTGGAGGAACCTGGCCCCGGTCGCCGAGGTCCCGCCCGGCGCGCTCGATCCGCTGGCGGGCCGGTGGTCCCGCCCCGTCGGCGAGATCACGGTGCCGCCGCTGCGGGCCGGGCTGGCGCGCGTCACCCAGGACGGGTGGGCATCGACATCGACCCCGCTGGCCCCCTCGCTGGTCACCCGGCACTACAGCCAGGTCTTCGGGGCCGGGGGCCTGGTCGCCGCCGATCCGGGCGTGGCCGGCTACTGGGTCGCCCGCACGTTCGCCACCACCGAGCTGGGTGCCGCCCAGGTGCCCGCGTCCGCCGCCAGCCACGGGTTCGCCGTCGCCTGCGCCACGGTCGCTCGATTGCGCACGCCGAACCGGCCCGTCCTGGCCGCCGTCGACAGCCCGATGGCGGATGCGGTGCTCGACGCGCTCGACACCGCGTCCCGCCTCGGCGTGGATGTCCCCGTCGAGGTCTGGGGGGCGGACGGCGAGGTGCTCGGGCCGGACGAGCACCTCGCTCGCCTGCGCGCCCTGGTAGACGCGCCGGCACCGCACCCAGTGGGGTTGGCGACCGATGCGAGTCAACTCCCTCGCATGGTCGAGGTCGCGGGCGAGGTCGTCGCCTGGACCGGATGACCTGTCGGGCGGGCCGCGCTGGTCCGCCATACTGGGCGACGCATGGAGCGACTGGCCGACCGCTACGAGTTGGGGGACGCGCTCGGGCAGGGGCGGTCGACGGTGTACCGCGCCGTCGACGAGCGGCTGCGGCGCACCGTGGCGATCAAGCGGGTCGAGCTGCTCGCCGGTCACGAGGATGCCGAGCAGGTGCGCACGCGGGCGCTGCGCGAGGCGCAGGCGTCGGCCCGGCTGAACAACCCGTCGGCCGTCGCGGTCTACGACGTGGTCGAGGAGTCGGGCGCCATCTGGCTGGTGATGGAGCTGGTCGACGGGCCGAGCCTGTCGCAGATCGTGGCCGACGAGGGCCCGCTGGCGCACGAGCGCGCGGCCGCCATCGGGCGCGCCGTGCTCACCGCGCTCGAGGCCGCGCACCTGGTCGGTGTCGTCCACCGCGACGTGAAACCGGCCAACGTCCTCGTGCCCGCCGGGGATCGGGCCAAGCTGACCGACTTCGGCGTGGCGACGATCCGTGACGAGTCCCGGTTCACGGCGACGGGCCTCATCGTGGGGTCGCCCTCGTACATGGCCCCCGAGCAGGCCACCGGCGACGACATCACCCCGGCCACCGACCTGTGGGCGCTGGGTGCCCTGCTCTACTTCGCGGTCGAGGGCTCGCCCCCGTTCCAGGCCGGCAACGCCCTGGCCACCGCATCGGCCGTGGTGCACGGCGAGCCGCGGGCGCAGGCCCGCCCGGGTCCGCTCAGCCCCGTCGTGGCCCGGCTGCTCACCAAGGCTCCGGGCGGGCGCCCCAGCGCGGGCGAGGTGCGGGCCACGCTCTCACGCGTGGCCCGTGGCGAACGCCGACGGACCACGGCGCCAGCACCGGCGCCGGGTCCCGTGCCGGCTCCTGGCCCGACGCCGGCACCGTCGCGACCACAGGCACGCGCTGTGACTCCGCCGGCACCGTCGCCACGCCCGACACCCGCCGCAGCCGCCACGGTGACGCCGAGCTCGCTCTCACCCGATGCGACCGCCGTCCAGGCCGAGCCCTCGTTGCCGACGCCGCCGGGGCCGCCGCGTCGCTCAGGGCCGCCACGTCGCTCGCGTGTTCCTGTCGTCGCGGCGGGTGCCGGGCTGCTGCTGGTGGCCGCGGCCGCGGTACCCGCCCTGCGGGACGGCGACAACGAGTCGGCGGACAATGGGGCACCGACGACCGAGTCCGTCGAGGCCGACGGGACCACCACGGCCCCCGAGACACCCAGCTCCACCGCTCCGACCACCACGACCGCGCCCGGCGCGCTGCCCGCGGGCTGGACGCCGTTCGAGGACCCCCAGGGGGCGTACACGATCGGGCTCCCGCCCGGCTGGCAGGTCCAGCCGACTGGGTCGCCCAACCGCATCGACCTCGTCGACCCGTCGTCCGGCTCGCTCCTGCGCGTCGAGTGGACCGGCTCGCCGGGCGCCGATCCGGAGGCGGCGTGGCGCGACCTCGCCCCCGGCTTCGACTCCAACAACGCCAATTACCAGGAGATCGGCATCGGCCCGGCGACCTACCGCGACTACGAAGCCGCGCTGTGGGAGTTCCGCCACGGCGCCGACCAGACACTCCACACGGGCAACCTGGGCTTCGTCACCCACGGCCGGGGGTACGCGCTGATGTTCCGCACGCCCGAGGGTGGGTGGGCCGCCGGCCAGGCCGTGTTCGAGCAGTTCAAGCAGGCGTTCCAGCCCGCGTGACCCTGGTGTGGGTCCCGCCGGCGGTCACGCCGCGAGCACCGGCACGTTGACCCAGCCGCGCACCGTGCTCGTGTGCAGGCGCACGGCGGCGTCGTGGTCGACGGTCCACTCGGGCCGGCGGGCCAGCACCTCCTCCAACGCGATGCGCCCCTCGAGCCGGGCCAGCGAGGCGCCCAGGCAGAAGTGGATGCCGTACCCGAACGACACGTGATGATCGAAGTTGCGGCGTACGTCGAACCGCTCGGCGTCGGGGTACTTGCGCTCGTCGCGCCCGGCCGAGCCGGTGAGGAGCAGCACCTTCGAGCGGGCCGGGATGGTGCGGCCGTGCAGCTCGACGTCGCGGGTGAGCCAGCGGCCCTGCACCGGCGACGGCGCCTCGTAGCGCAACAGCTCCTCGACGGCGTTGGGGATGGCCGAGGGGTGGGCGGCCAGGTCGGCCCGCTGGTCGGGGTGTCGGTCGAGCAGGATGCCCGCCCACCCCAGCAGGCGGGCCACCGTCTCGGTGCCGGCGCTGACGATCAGGTCGGCGAAGTCGGCGGCCTCGTGGAGCGTGAGCCGGCGGGTGGCGCCGTCGGCGTCGGTCAGCTCGGCCTCGACCAGGTCGGTGAGCATGTCATCGCGGGGCGCGGCGAGCCGCTCGCTCAGCTGGCCCTCGAGGTACTCGTGCAGCTCGACCATGGCGCCCAGCGACACGTCGTTGACCATGCCCTTGTCGGGATCGTGGTGGAACGTCAGGTCGATCTTCTCGCGCGCCCACTGCTGGTCGCCGGCGGGGATTCCGAGCAGCGAGGCGATGACGAGGGCGGGCAGCGGAGCGCCGAAGTCGTGCACGAAGTCGAACGGCTCGCCGTCGGCCCACCTGTCGAGGAAGCCGGCGCAGAGGCCGCGGATGCGGCCCTCGAGGTGGGTGACGCGGCGGGGTGTGAACGCCCGCGACACGAGCGCCCGGAGCCGGGTGTGGTCGGGCGGGTCGAGGAAGATCATCATGCCCGTGGGCAGGGGATCGTCGGCCATGAGCTCGAGCACGGTGCCGTGGCGCGAGCTGAATGTGGCCGGGTCGCGGTGGGCCGCCTCGACGTCGGCGTAGCGGCTCAGCGCGTAGAAGTCGTGGCGGTCGTTGCGGTAGACGGGGTGATCGTCCCGCAGGCGCCGCCACGTGTCGTAGGGGTCGCTGTCGATCTCGGTGTCGAACGGGTCCCAGTAGACCTCGGACATCGGCCCTCCCACGGGTCTGAACCGGCGTTCAGTAGCGCACAACCTAGTTCGTCGCGGCCGCGGTTCGGCCCGGACGCTCAGGCGAGCCGGGCCCACGGTGCCAGCAGCACGTCGCGGCAGCCCTCCATCTGGCCGCGGTGCTGGGCCAGCTCCTCGTAGACGTGGACGACAGCGCCGCCCTGCGTCCGGGCGATGGGCAGGTCGACGTCCTCGGGATCGGGCGTGCCCCGGGGTGGCGCGAGCGGGTCGAGCATGGTCAGGTCGGCGGCGAGCTGCTCGCGGGCCCGCCGCGTGCGTGCCACCAGCTCGTCGACCCGGCCGCTCGCCCGGAACTCGGCGTCGCGGTCACGCTGGATCGTGCGCCCGGCGACGATGTGGCCCGCCCAGTAGTCGATCACGCCCAGGCAGTGATGGAGCACGACATACGGCGAGTTGGCGCCCGGTACGTCGGGACGCCGGTTGGCCAGGTCGTCGCCCAGCGTGGTGACGATGTCGACCATCCCGTCGAGGGCCTCGTCCACGAACCACAGGTAGTCGTCGACCGAGATCATGCGCACAGCTCCAGCACGAGATCGAGACCGGGCACGCAGGGCACGTCGGCATGATCGCCGACTCCGCATGTGCCTGAGCGGTCGATGTGCACGGGCGTGAATCCCGCTGCCTGTGCACCGAGGATGTCCTCTCGCCAGCTGTCGCCAACGAACACGATGTTCGAGGACGGCACCGCGGCGTTGACGAGGACCGCCTCGAAGATGGCCGGGTGAGGCTTGCGGTACCCGAGCCTGGCTGAACAGACGACGAAGTCGAGCCGGTCGTCGATCTCGTTGTGGGCGAGCTGGCGGTCGAGGCTCCAGTCCCAGTTCGAGCAGATCCCGACGCGCAATCCCTGCCGTCTGAGCTGCGCGATGGTGTCGTGGACGTCGGAGTAGACCTCGAACCTGCGGCTGTAGCGCAAGTCGTCGATCTGATCGAGCAGGCTCTGCCGCGCCGGTTCCCCGATGCCACAGCCCACGAACACATCATCGAGCCGGCGGCGCTGCCAGGCCCGGTAAGCGGACTCGTCAGCCGAGTGCTCGCGATGGTCGGTCGGGTGCTCGTCGTTCCAGACGGCCAGTACATCGGGCCGAGGATCGCCCCCGGCTCCGGTGATCAACTCGGGCAGCCGGGTCCAGAAGTCGTCACGGTTGGGCGCGGCCAACGTCGCGTACCAGTCGAACACGACTGTGGTGACGGGCATGGGGGCCGATCCTAGGAACGTCGAGGGGCCGGGCAACCTGGCGACGGGTCGTCGGTGGCGTAGCCCCAAGTCGGGTCGTGTAGCAGCCGGTCGCGGGTGCGGCGGCGGATGAGCTCGAGGTGATCGGCGGGGTCGCCGGGCGGCGAGGAAGCGGGTTGTCGTCGGCGACGCGGTGGGGGGTTGTCGCGTTGCCGGTTGTGGGGGCCGCACCTGGTCTGACCGTTGTCGGGCCGGGTGGGGCCACCGTCTGCGTGGCGCCAGATGTGGTCGATGTCGCACTGGTGGGCGGGGACGTCGCAACCGGCGCCGGTGCAGTTGCGGTGGACGACCTCGACGGCGCGGCGGGCGGCGCCGGTGAAGCTGCGGGCGTGGCCGAGGTCGGTGACACGCGAGGGACCGTCGAACACGATGCGTTCGACGACCGCTTCATCGAGCAGGCCGGCGGCAGTGGCGGGCGAGATCAGCGTGCCGTCGGCCAGCTCGCAGATGCGCTTGAAGGCGTCGTAGCCGACCAGGACGCTGAGCAGGGGCCGGGGGCGCTTGCCGCCGGCGGGGGTGGTGGCCGAGCGCTTGGCCATCTCGACCAGGGCGTCGTGGCAGCGCTGGCGGGATGTGCGCGCCAGGTGGCCCACGGTGGTCGCCTCGCCGTGGATCGCCTTGGCCTCGGCCCAGTCGGCCGCGAACAGTTCGGCCTCGAGCCGCTCGAGCTCGCCGCCGACGGTGGCCTTGGCAACGGGCGTGAGCTCGCCGCCGAGGATGCCGGTGCCGCGCAGGCCGTCGTGCAGCGACACGCGACGGTGGACGTGGTCGGCCTTGTCTGGATCGGGGTCGTCGTCGCGGGCCAGGCGGAGCCAGTAAGCGCACGCCTTGGCGAAGTCGGCCCAACGCATGGTGCGGGCCTGACCCACCAGGAATCCCTCTCCGTCTGCGAACGCGGTGGCTGTCAACGGGCCGTTGAGCGACGCCAGTTTGTGCGCGTGCGCCGTGGTGATGTCTCCGGCGGCGAGGGCGGCCGCGGTGGCGGGCATCGACCGCAGCCGGCGCGCCAGGCGGACATCGGCCCGGGCGTCGTCGAGCGGGGTGTTGTCGGTGGTGGCGAGCCAGTTGGCCGTGCTGCGATAGCCGTCCTCGGCCCAAGGGCGGCCCGCGTCGACGACGTCGATCAGCCGGGCCTCGACCGACGCCAGCCGGGCCTGCACCCGACGCAGCTCGACGAGCGTGGCGGCCGCCTGGTGGTCGTCGAGCGCAGCCGCGTCTACGGCCGCGAGGTCGTCGACAACAGCGTCCAGCGGTTGGACCTCCGGCGTAACGACGACCCCAAACACATGTTCGAGGCTAGCCGCCCACACCCCCTCCCACAAGGGAAAACATGAGGAACCACCTGGTTTCCGACGCCGTGGCCGGCGTGCGGCGCTCGGCGACGGCAGACGTGACCTGACGGCGGAGATCAGCCTGTGGCCTTCAGCCGCCGGCCGCCTGTTCGCGCAGGACGTACTTGACCACCTTGCCGGTGGCGTTCAGCGGCAGGCTGTCGACCACCTCGACCGTGCGGGGCACCTTGTAGTTGGCCATCTGCTCGCGGCACCAGGCGATCAGCTCGACCCCGTCGACCGTGGCGCCGGCTCGGGGCACGACGTAGGCCCGGCCCACCTCGCCCAGTCGGTGGTCGGGCACGCCGATCACCGCCACCTGGCCCACCGACGGATGGGTCATCATCATGTTCTCGATCTCGGCCGGGTAGGCGTTGAACCCGCCCACCATGAACATGTCCTTGGTGCGGTCGGTGATCTTGAGGTTGCCGGCCTGGTCGAACACCCCCACGTCGCCCGTGTGCAGCCAGCCGTCGTCGTCGATGGTGTCGGCGGTGGCGTCGGGGTCGCCGAAGTAGCCGGCCATGACGTTGTAGCCCCGCACGATCACCTCGCCGGGCTCGCCCGGCGTCGAGCGCCTTGCCGTCCTCGTCGACGACCATGACCTCGACGCCGGGGATGGGGCGCCCGGCCGTGTTGGCGATGGTCTCGGGGTCGTCGGTGTGGCGGCACATCGTGGTGATGCCGGTCGACTCGGTGAGCCCGTAGCCGGTCACGATGTTGCGGAAGGTCAGCTCCGAGGCCATGCGCCGGATCATCTCCACCGGCACCGTGGCCGCCCCGGTGACGGCCAGCCGCAGCGTCGACAGGTCGTAGCGGCCCAGGTCGGGGTGGTCGAGGATCGTCTGGTAGATCGCCGGCGCGCCGGGCAGCATCGTGATGCGCTCCTCGTCGACGCGCCGCATCACGCTGGGCACGTCGAACACCGGGTGGGGGACGATCGTCGCGCCCTTGATCAGGCAGGCGAGGATGCCGGCCTTGAGCCCGAAGCAGTGGAAGAACGGGTTGACGATCAGGTAGCGGTCGCCCTGGTCCAGCCCCACAACGGTCGGCCCAGGCGTTGTACGCCCGCACCGACGCCCCGTGGCGCAGCATGGCGCCCTTGGGCTTCCCGGTCGTGCCCGAGGTGAAGATGATCGTCGACACGTCGTCGGGGGCGATGGCGGCTGCCCGCTCGGCGGTGAGGGCAGGGTCGACGTCGGCGCCGCGGGCGAGGAAGTCGGGCCAGCCGACCGCGCCGCCGGGGACGGGGCCGGCCAGCACCACGGTCTGCTCGAGGCACGCGGGCATGCCGGCCTGGGACAGCAGCGCGACGTAGTCGGTGTCGAGGAAGTCGGTGACCGTGACCAGTAGGCGGGCCTGCGCGGTCTCGATCACGTGGGCGGCCTCGCTGCCCTTGAACCGGGTGTTGACCGTGACCACCACGGCGCCGGCCCGAAAGGCGCCGAGCGCGGCGACGACCCAGTCGCCCATGTTGGGCGCCCAGATGGCGACGCGGTCGCCGGGCTCGATGCCGCTGGCCACGTACGCCCGGGCGGCGTCGTCGGCCGCGGCGGCCAGCTCGGCGAAGGTCAGCCGGCGGTCGCCGTCGACGAGGCCCTCGCGCTCGCCGAAGCGCGCCGCCGCCCGCTCGAGGGCGGCGGGGATGGTGCGGGCGTCGATGTCGGCGACCTCGGGCTCGGCGCTCGGGGCCCCGGCCCCCGCGGTGACGTCAGCCATGTCGTTCTCCCCTCGCGCACCTTCCGCACCAACTCCTGACAGTGTGTCAGATCCCGTCGTGTGGCACCGGACCCGGACCTCAGCTGTGGCTCGAGGCGACCACGGTCAGGACCGGGCGCCGTCCGACCGCGTGGCTGTCGAGCCGGACCTCGTCGAAGCCCTGCGCTCGGCACAGGTCCGCGAAGGTGGCGCCCTGCTCGTCGGTCCAGCCATGGCTCGCGTGCCCTGTCGCGCCGGGACGGGTGTGGCGCTCGACCGCGAGGAACCGGCCGCCGGGCGCGAGCACCCGGCGGACCTCGGCCAACCCGGCGGCGAGGTCGGCCCAATGGTGCACGGAGGCGATCGTCCAGACGACGGTCGCGTTGCCGTCGGGCACAGGCAGTGACTCGGCCGCACCTTCGACGTAGGTGATCCCGACCCCCGAGCCAGTGAGGCGTCGGGCGAGGCGCAGCATCACCCTCGCCGGATCGACTCCGGTGACGTGTACGCCGAGCCCTGCCGCGAACCGCGCCGCGGTCCCGGGCCCGCAGCCGACGTCGACCAGGTGGTCGCCGGCCCGCACGCCCGTCAGCTGCACGGCCAGCTGCGCGTCGCCACGGCGGCCCACCGTCATGGTGAGCCCGGCGAGCAGGCCGCCCACACCGGAGAAGCCCGGGTGGTGTGCATGGTGGTTCGGTGCGTGGGAGGGAGCTGACGCAGTCATGCCTCGGACGTTGACAGTTGAACCCTGGTCGAAGTCAAGTACCTCCATGGATGACGCGGATGACGCTCAGTTGACGATCGGCGACGTCGCCCATCGTGCAGGGGTGCCGGCATCGACGGTGCGCTACTACGAGCGCCGGGGGCTGCTGGTCGCGGACGCCCGCCGGTCGGGTCAGCGCCGGTACCGCACCGAGAGCCTGCGGCGGCTCGTGTTCATCGGGATGCTCCAGGATGCGGGCCTGTCGCTCGACGAGATCCGGGGCGTGCTCGATGCCGGCGCCGTCGCGGAGTGGAAGGCCATCGCGACACGGCGCGTCGACCTGCTCGACGCCGAGATCGAACGGCTGGAGCGGGCGCGGTCGTACCTGCGCGGCGCCCTGCTGTGTCGGTTCGACCACCCGGCGACCGACTGCAGGACCATGGGAGCCGAGATCGACAGGCGCCTCGCATCCACCGCCTGACCTGGCGTCAGAAGCGCACGAACCGACCGCCGTCATCGCCCTGTTCTGCGCTTTTCGAATCCTGGTTCGATCAACCGAGCTATCGTTCACGGCACCGCAACCGGGCACGAAGGGGGACAGCGCGACGTGAGCGCGGACGTGACCGAGGAGTACCTCGAGACCAAGGCGATCGCCGTGGGCGTCCGATGACCGCCGGCGTCCCCACCGGCGGTCGCGACCGCGTGTGGATCAGCGGCGAGCAGCAAACCGTGATCGGGCTGCTCGATCAGCGGCTCGAGGCCGACCCGCACAGCGAGTACCTCGACGTGTGCGGCACCAAGGTCACCGCCGTCGAGGTGGCCACGACCGCCAACCGGCTGGCCAATGCCCTGGCGGAGCTGGGGGTGCGCCGGGGCGACCGGGTGGCGACGCTGGTCGAGAATTCGGCCGAAGCGATGCTGGCCTGGTGGGGCATCGTGCGGGGCGGCGCCGTCGCGGTGCCCGTCAACACGGCCTACAAGGGCGAGTACCTGCGCCATCAGCTGATCGACTCGGGCTCGCGTGTGCTGGTCGTCGAGGCCGCGCTGGTCGAACGGGCCGCACGCGTTGTCGACCAGTCGCCCGATCTGGACCACGTGATCGTCGTCGGCGACGCCGACGACCTGCCCGGCGTGACCACCCACGCCTGGAAGGACCTGCTCCAGGCCGACGACGCGGCGCCGCCGGTGACGGTGCGCCCGGCCGACCTGGCCACGTTCGTCTACACGGGTGGGACGACCGGACCGTCCAAGGGCTGCATGCTCAGCCACACCTACCACGAGGGCCTGGCCCGCCAGATCGGCATCTGCTGGCAGCGCACGGCCGACGACGTCGTGTGGACGCCGCTCCCCCTGTTCCACTTCAACGCCATCGTCACCGCCGTGTTGGGACCGCTCGTCTACGGCGGGCGCGCGGCGATCTACCGACGTTTCTCGGTGTCGAACTTCTGGCCCGAGATGAACCGGGTGGGCGCCACCATCACGTCCACGTTGGGCACCATGGCCTACCTGCTGGCCCACGACGTCGACCGGGCCGAGATGCCCCGGTCGGGGTCGCCCGAAGCGAACACGTCGCTGCGGCTGCTCGGCGCCGCCCCGTTGCCCGTCGAGGTCGACTCGATCATCCGCGAGCGCTTCGGCGTCGACACGTTCAGCGGCGCCTACGGCACCACCGAGGCCAGCCTGGTGTCATGGCAGCCGCCGGGGGTGCGCAACAAGCCCAACGGCGCCGGCGTGGTCAACGACGAGTACTTCGACGTGCGGATCTTCGACGACGACGACAACGAGCTGCCCCGCGGCTCCGACGGCGAGATCGTGCTGCGCCCCAAGCGGCCCCACACCATGTTCGAGGGCTACTGGGGGCGGCCCGAGGCCACCGTCGATGCGAGCCGCAACTGGTGGTACCACACCGGCGACATCGGTCGGGTCGACGACGACGGCTTCCTCTTCTTCGTCGACCGCAAGGCCGACTACCTGAGGCGCCGGGGCGAGAACATCTCGAGCTTCGAGGTCGAGCGCATCCTCATGGGGCACGGGGCCCTGGCCGACGTGGCGGTGCACGCGGTGCCCAGCGATCTCACCGAGGACGACCTCAAGCTCACCGCCACCCTGGCCGAGGGGGCGACGCTCACCGAGGCCGACCTGTTCCGCTGGTGCATCGACGAGCTGCCGTACTTCGCCCTGCCCCGCTACATCGAGTTCCGGACCGAGCTGCCCCGCAGCCCGGTCGGCCGGGTGCTCAAGCGCGACCTGCGCGCCGACGGCGTCGGCGCGGGCACGTGGGACGCGGACGCGTCCGGCATCACCTACGACAGGCGCTGAGCCGACCACGGCCGCCGCCGAGCAGCCCTGCTGATCCGGTCAGGCAGAGGCGGCCGCCTTCTTCGCCTTGCGCTTGCGGCGGCGGTCGCCCAGCGCGTCGATGGTGAGCGCAGTGCCGATGCCCAGCATCCACACGTCCTTGGCGAGAGGTACGCCCTGCTCGGTGGGGCGCAGGCCGCCCTCTTCCCGCATGCCGGGGGTGCTGAGGTACAGGCGGCCCAGCATGCCGGCGAAGGTGGTGAGCGCCAGCCCGGCGACCACCGTGGGCACGACGGGTGTCAGCAGCAGGGCCCCGACCGCGATCTCGCCGGTCGACAGCATGTTCACGAACTTGTCGGGCGGGGTGTCCTTGAACTCGGGGTAGGCCGTGGTCGCGAAGCCGTGCAGGCCGTGCGCCGCCGCCTCGTCCGCGTCTCGCTTCGTGAGGCCTGAGTTCAGGATGTAGGCCCCGGTCGCCAGGCGCACGGGGATGTGCCATGCCTTGAACGCCATGCTTTCAGACTTCCCCATGCGTCAAGCGGCCAATCCTCGGCCAGCTGTCGGCGCGGCCTCTCATTCACCGACGGTGCCGTCGGCGGCCTCGCGGAGCAGGTCGGCGTGCCCGTTGTGGCGGGCGGTCTCCTCGAGCATGTGCAGCAGGATCCACCGCAGGCTGAACTGCTCGCCCCGGCGGGGGTGGGGGGCCGACAGCCAGCCGAGCCCGCCGGCCGCTGCGGCCTCGGCCACGTTGGCCCGGCTGCGCTCGCAGGTCTCGGCGTAGATGGCGAGCAGCTCGGCCGGGTCGTCGTCGACGGCGGTGTGGAACTCCCAGTCGGGGTCGTCGTCCCAGGGCGCACTGGCCCATGGCTCTGCCTGCGGCCGGTCGAGGAGGATGACGCCGAACCAGTGGTCCTCGTTGAGCGCCGCGTGCTTGACCAGACCGGCCAGGGTCAGGCTCGAGGGGCCGACGCGGGTGGCCAGCTGCTGGCGCGTGAGCCCCGAGGCCTTCTGGGCGAGGGTGGCACGGTGGTAGTCGAGGTACTGGGTGAGCAGCGTCAGCTCGTCGCCCACGAGGTCGGGGTCGGTTCGCTCCATCGCGGGGACAGTAGGGTCCAGCGAACCGACGGCAGGCACGTTTTCGCCCGCCTGACCTTGGTGGCGTGACGGGCGGGGTTGGCTCACATGGTGTCGCGGTAGTCGGTCTCCGCATTGGGGTCGGAGCCCACCGGGTAAACGGGTTTCACAACCGCCCGCTCGTCCGCCGTGAGTTGCGTCCGGCGGCTCGCCGAGTGCCGGCAGCTGTAGACCTCGGCGAAGAGAGGGTGCAGGCAGAACGACTCGCTTGATCCGACGTGCAGGCTGCCGGAGCGGGTGTACTCGAACTCGCCCACGACATAGCGCGACGTGCTCTCGGCCTCGACCACCCGTCCGAGGCCCCCCACCTCGACGAGCAGGCGCAGCACCGAGCGGAACTCGAGCCCCGTGGCCTTGCGGATGCCGGCATGGTTGTAGGCGCGATGAAGGTCACCCTGGTCGAGCACCAGGCCCACGTTGGGGATGATCCGTTCGCAGCACAGGTGGGCGTGCGGGTGGACCCTCGAGTACGACGCGACGATGTCCCGCACGATCTCGGTCTCGCCGTGTCGCACGCCCTCGATGACGGCCATGGGTGACACGGGGAACGGCGCACGGGAGTCGATGGTCGACTGGGCTTCGAACACTCGGTTGAGGATGGTGATGAGGTGCCGGGGGAGGAGCTGGGTGTGACGAAGGAGATACGCGACCCCGTCCTCGCTCCCTCCGTAGCTGTTGACGACCCTCGGCAGCACCGCGTCGATGAGTCGGCGGCACTCCTCGTAGGTCAGCCGGCCCAGTGGGTCGGTCAGACCCAGGTCCTCGAGAGCGTGGCGCCGGTGAAGGTGGCAGTAGATGGCGAGCCGGGTGCCGATGAGCACCATCAGCTCCCTGGCGCTCCAGTGCGCGATCACCCGGCTGTGGAAGTCCTTGATCGGGTTGGCAGACACCTGCTCGAGCACCGACCACAGCTCTGCGGGGAACGAGAAGCGGATGTCGAACGAGCGCAACGGCGTCGTCCCGTCGCCGCCGATGAAACGGAACAGGCCCTCGAACGAAAGCTGCTCGGCCTGCTGGTAGTCGGTGGTCGGCAACTCACCTCGGTAGTGCTCGAGCGAGTCGACGATGACGACGAAGCGGGACGGTGACTTGTCCAGCAACCTCGCGCCGGCCTCGATCGCCGCGCGGATCGTGTGGCCGTTGCCCGTGAGCGAGTCGAGCACGTCGCCCAGGCCGCCGAGCTGCGCGGCGTTCTCGATGCGGTCTGTCACCCGGCGGAGGTAGCCCGATACCGCTGCCGCCGCATCGACAGGCACGGCGCCGTCACCGAGCGATTCGGCGAACTCGCGGACGGTGCGGAACGGGACCGAACGGTGCTTCGGACCGCGGGCGATGGCGCACAGGACGGCGGACCAGGTGAGGTGCCGCCACAGGCGTGCCGTGTGCTCCGCGAACACCCGGGGCTGACGTCGCAGGAGCGTTGAGATGACCCCGAACACGCCCTGGTAGACGTCGGCGCTGGGCAGCTCGACAGCCACCACCTCGTCGCGCAGCTTGGGTGCGGTGACGAAGGCGGTCTTTCCGGCGCCCTTTCGGCCGATCACGTAGGGGGCGCCCGTCATCTCGGCCTGGCGGTGGATGCGGTTGGCGGGGTCGTACAGGAGCCGGAGCAGGTCGGTGCTGGCCGTGAACTGCGCCGCATCTGGCGGTCCGAACGGCTGCTGCTCCGTGATGACCCGCTTGAGCAGTCGCAGGTCGGGCTCCGTCGGGGTCATCGTCCGGCCTCCGTGGCCACTCGGATGTTGAGCCGGCGCCCGAGGATGTCCCGACCATCCAGCTCGACGGTGATACCGGCGGCGGCGGCACGGGCCCGGGTGGCGGTGGGGAACCCGGCTGCCACCCCGTGCTCCGGCCCGAGGCGACGCGTGACGGCACCCCCGGTGCGGATCTCGATCGGGTCGTGGACGTATGACGAGCTGTGGTTCACCGTGATGGTCCAGCGCTCGACGATCACGGTGACAGGGCCGTCGTTGCGGCAGTCGACGACGATCCACCATGGATCGTGCAGCAACGGGCTTCGCTCGGTGGACAGGTGGTCGGCGTTGGTGCGTGTCATGCCGTCGCGTCGCCATGCGACGTCGCCATTTTCGGACTCCCAGCCGCGTCGCGTGAGCTCCTCGCGCCACCGCTGGACTGCGGCCTGCTCGGGCTCGGAGGCGAGTTGCACGCTGTCGGCCGCGTTGGTCACGTCGAGGCGGACCTCGACGGCGTCGAGCGCCAAGGCGTGTTCGGCATGTTGCTGTCTCATGCGATCGTCCCGTTCGACAGCGTGCTGCCGGTGCGCCATCTCGTTGGCCGCGTTCTGGGCGCCGATCTGCCGGATGCCGATGAGCATCGCCGCCGGCACCGCGATGGCGGTGGCCGCCGCCGCGAACCAGTCGGCCACCGTGCCTCCGACGTCAGGGTCGTAGCCGTTGCCGGCGATCGGGACGGCGAGCACGTTGACGAGGGCGAGCAGCACGATGGCGATGCAGCACGCGGCGACGGCGACGATCGCCGACGCCGGCCATCTGGCGGCCGATGCGCCAGTCCCCGGCCGACCGTCCGCCGCTGACATGCGACGACGATAGTACGTCTGGTGGTCGAGGCGCTGCCCTACGTAGGGATTGACAGGGGTTGACAACGCGATGCCTCTGCGTTGATGATCAATGCAGTGGTTGATCATCTCGGTGACACGTTGACGGCGCTCGGTGACCCGACCAGGCGCCGGGTCGTCGAGCTCCTGCAGTCCGGGCCCATGCGGGCGAGCGACCTGGCGGAGGGCGCTGGCATGTCCCGGCAGGCGACCAGCCGTCACCTCAAGGTGCTGCGCTCGAGCGGGCTGGTCGACGTCCGGCTCGACGACGCTGACGGGCGGGGCCGCGTCTACCACCTGCGGACCGACCGGCTGGTGCCGCTGCGGGCCTGGCTCGACCAGGTGCAGGCGGGCCATGCCGAACAGCTCGCCGCCTTCAAGCGGCACGCCGAGCTCAGCGGCGCGGCCGGGGGTCACTCGTCATGAGCACGGAGCCGGACCCGGCGACAGGGGAGATCGAGCCGGACCCGGCGACAGGGGAGATCGACGCGGCGCAGGGCACGGTCAGCGCCACCGTCCACGTCGCACTTTCGCCCGCCGAGGCGTTCCGGGTGTTCACCGCCGAGATCGGCTCGTGGTACCTGGTCGACGAGCACACCGTGATGGATCACGAGCGCACCGTCGACGTCCGCATCGAGCCGTTCGTCGGCGGGCGGTTCATGGACGTCTACGACGCCGACACCGGCGAGGGCCGCGAGATGGGGCACATCACCGTGTGGGAGCCCGGCCACCGGTTCGAGTTCACCGACGCCCGCCAGACCGAGACCGAGGTGCGGTTCGAGCCCGCCGGGGCCGGCACGTCGGTGACCATGGAGCAGCGCGGCCTCGACCGGCTGACTCCCGGCGAGGCCGAGCACGTGCGCCGCTACGGGTGGCGCCTGCTGCTCGGCTGGTTCGCCACCGAGCAGCAGACCGGCTCCCGGGAACGCGACGCGGCGCACGACCACGAACACGGGCCAGACGAGGAGCGCACCATGACCGACACGACGGACACGACAACTCGCGGCGTCACCATCCAGGGGGTGACGCCCTACCTGTACTACGCCGACGCAGGCGCGGCGCTCGACTGGCTGGCCCGGGTCTTCGGGTTCCGCGAGACCGCCCGCTACGTCGACGACGACGGCGTCGTCCACGAGTCCGAGATGCAGGTGGGCGACACGACCATCCAGCTGTGCGGCCGCACGCCCGGCCCCGACGAGGGCACGGGCCTGCTGCTGATCGTGCACGTCGACGACGTGGATGCCCAGCATGCCTGGGTGGTGGCGGCCGGCGTCGAGGCGCCCGTGCCGGAGCAGCAGCCGTACGGTCCGAAGGCGTTCGTCGTGACCGACCCCTGGGGCTACCGCTGGGCCTTCTGGCAGCACGTCCACGATTACGTCGAGGGGCCGGGGGGACTGCGCGAGATCCGCCACTAGCTGTCGACCCGGCACGAGACCCGCGCGTCACGGGCGGGACGCGGCCAGGAAATCTAGAGCTCCCAGTTGCAGGCGATCGGCACTGCAGGCGGAAGATCTCGACGAGCCGGGACAGGTCGAAGGGGCCGATCCGGGCGGGCAGTTCGCCGCGCCACTCGGCGAACGGGGTGGCCGCCGCGTCGGGGTTGACGAACACCATGCCGTCCCGGGTGCCGAGACCCACGGGGGACCACGGGCGATGGTCGGATCGCTGGCGATTTCCTGTCCCCTTGAAAATAAAACGAACGATCGTATAGATTTCGCGCCATGCCCATCACCGCTGACGTGACTGCCGTCTTCGTCGGACGGCCCCGGCCCATCGGCGAGGTACGGGGCCGACCGGTCGAGAGCGCCATCGGCAAGGCCAGGGTCGACGCGCCCACGATCGGGCTCAGCGCCACCAACCTGGTCGGCGATCGCCAGGCCGACCTGACCGTGCACGGCGGGCCCGACAAGGCCGTGTACCTCTATCCCCGCGAGCACTACGCGGCCTGGCGCGACGACGGGTTCGCCGTCGACGTGGGCGGGCTCGGCGAGAACGTGGCGCTGGCCGGTGCCACCGAGCACGACGTCCTGCTGGGCGACATCTGGCGGTGGGGCGGCGCGCTCGTGCAGGTCAGCCAGCCGCGGGCACCCTGCTACAAGCTCGCACTGCACGCGGGGCGCAAGGACATCGGCGCCCGCATGATCGAGACGGGGCGCACCGGTTGGTACGTCAGGGTGCTCGAGACCGGCACGGTACCGACCAGCGGTGCCCTCGTCCTCGACCACCGCGACCAGGGCGCGCCCAGCGTGCACGACCTGTTCTCGGTGATGTTCGCCCGCGGCGACGACCACCAGGTCGAGGACGAGGTGCTCGATCGGGTGCTCCACGCGCCGGCCCTGGCCGAGGCGTGGCGCGGGCCGCTCGCCGCCCGCCGCGACGGAGCACGGCGATGACCGACGGGCGCGTCGCCCGGGGCGAGCGCACCCGCGCCGCCGTGCTGCACCGCGCCGCCGACATCGCCTCGATCGACGGGCTCGACGGGATCTCGATCGGGCGGCTGGCGGCGGACCTGGCCGTCAGCAAGGCCGGCGTGTTCGCCCACTTCGGCTCCAAGGAGGAGCTGCAACTGGCCACCATCCGCGCCGCGGTCGACCGGTTCGTCGACGAGGTGGTGGCGCCTGCGCTCGACGCGCCCGACGGGCTCGATCGCCTGGTCGCGCTGTGCGAACGCTTTCTGTCCTACAGCCGGTCGGATGTGTTCCCGGGTGGCTGCTTCTTCTTCAGCGTCGCCGCCGAGTACGACGCCAAGCCCGGGCGGGTGCGCGACGAGATCGCGGCGGCGCGCCGCACCTGGCTGGGCGCCTACGAGGCCGTGATCAGCTCGGCGCAGCAGCGCGGCGAGCTCGACGCCACCACCGGTCCCGCGGTGCTCGCGTTCGAGCTCGACGCGCTGGGCATGGCGGCCAACCTGCATGCCCACCTCTGCGACGACCCTGCTGTCTACGACCAGGCTCTGGCGTCGATGCTGGCCCGCCTGCGGGCCCTGGCCACGACCGCTCATCCCGCACTGCGATGAGTCTGCGATCGTCGCCGCCTACCCGCCGGACGTGTAGGGCACGCCCATGTTCTTCGCAGACAAGATCGAGTCCGCGGCCGACGACCCGCCCCACGTCCGCCTGGTCTCCCTCCTCGGCCGGCACCCCTGACCGGGGCTCGGGCTCACAGGCGCTCGGCGGACTCGACGACCTCGAGGACGAACGCGGCCGTCGTCCGCGCCCGGGTGCCGACGTCGCGGAACTGCCGGTCCGCGGGCTGTTCGCGCCAGTAGGCGAGGCCCTCGTCGACGATCGGGCGCCACCGGGGGTCGAACGTCGCACGGGCGTACTCGCCGGCGGCCTCCTTGGAGATCACCTCGCCGGTGGCGATCGTGTGGTGGAGGCGGGGTGCGCCGAGGGCGCCCCACGCCGTCGACCAGCGGGGCGTGGCCCGGAACCGCAGCCCGGTGCGTCGCTGCGTCGCCTGGGCCCACGACCCCCAGTACGACGCCAGGTTGTCCCGGTTCCACCGCCGCAGCGTGTCCGGCTCGGGATCGAGCCCGAGCGTTGCCGGTTGTGGCCCGCGCACGGCGACGCCCCGGGTGGCCAGGGTCGTCCACTGCACGGGGTTGACGTCGAAGCCGCGCCCGACGTCGAACCCGGCGCCCGTGTGCGACGCGACCGGGGCGATGGCCGAGACCGGGCGGGTCAGGTCGTCGGCCCGCACGAACACGCCGTTGCACGTGCCCGGCAACGTCACCTGGCCCCGGGCCAGGGCCGTGGTGGCCGACCGCAGGCCCGCCGCGACGTGCACCGCCCGCAGGCGGCGCAGCTCGCTGCCGTCGAGGCCGCCGTCGAGCACGCCGACGAAGTCGATGTCGCTGCGGCCCGGCCGGAAGGCTCCCAGCGCGACCGAGCCGATGAGGTAGAACCCGACGACCCGGCCCGGCAGCAGACGGTCGGCGACACCGAGGTACCGGCGGACGGCGGCGTCGACGGCCGGGGGCAACGCCGTGGGCGGCATGCCGGCGATCATCGCACGACGGTCGGCACTGCGGTCGTCGGCGCCGCGGCGGCCAGGCGGGACACGATCTCCCACAGGACGTCGGCCTGCGCCCAGCGGTCGACCTCCTCCTCCGGGCCGTCGCCCCGGTCGACTGTGCGGGCGTAGTGGGCGGTGGCGGGCAGCAGCTCCACCACGAACGGCAGCTCGTCGACGTCGTCGGCGCGGTCGCACCCGGCGATCACCGACGACCACATGCGCCGGAAGTGGGCCACGTGGTCGGCGGCGTCGTCGGCAGCGACCGCCACCTGGATGCAGCCGGGATCGGAGATGCGGCCGTGGATCATGCGGCAGCGCTCGAACACCGGCTCGAGCCGCTCCAGCTTGGCGTCGATGTCGCCGTAGACCATCTCGACGCCCGTGTACCAGTGAGACAGGTCGGCGCAGAACCGCAGCTCGGGGAACTCGTCGACGAGGGCCAGCGCCCGCGCGGGGTCCTGGAACAGCGTGGCGCGGTGCGTCTCGACGAGCACGGCCACATCGTGGCTCGACGCCGCGTCGAGCGTGGCGGCCACGAGCGCCCGACCCTCGTCGGGGGTCTCGAACCCGGTGCCCAGGTGAAGGGTGAGCGAGGCGGCCAGACACCCCTCCCACAGGGCGACAAGGCTGCAGGCCTCCTCGATCGTGCGGGCCGGGCTGATGGCCGAGACCTGAGCCAGGCCGGCGGCCCGGGCCGCCTCGGCCTGCTCGGGCAGGAAGACCTGCACGCCCTCGTAGCCGGCGGCCTCGGCGGCGCCGAACAGCTCGCGGGCGTGGGAGGGACCCGAGCTCCACGCGGGCAGCATCCAGCCGGTGACCGCGGAGAGCTGCCGGCTCAGTCGCACCCCCCTCACCGGTCCCTCGTGTCCACGGGGACGGTCCTACCGGCCCGGATCACGGGCACCCAGTCGTTGACCCCGCTGGGCGTGCCCACGACCTGCTCGGTCAGGTCGCGGGTGCCGGCCGGGGCGAAGTGGAAGACCATGGCGGCGCGGATGCCGTCGCTCTCGTTGTCGGCGGATCGGTGCATCAGGTGGCTGTCGAACACGAGCAGGTCGCCCGGCGCCATGAGCACCGGTTCGGCCGCGGCCATGTCGTGGTCGACGATCTCGACGTAGCCGTAGTTGGCTCCTGGCCGGCGGTCGGGCACGTGCTCGTGGACGGGCTCGACATGCGAGCCCGGCAGGACGTGCAGGCACCCGTTGGCCAGCGTGGCCGCGGTGACCGCGAGCCACAGCCCGACGACCGGTCGGGCCGGCTCGAACGGGAAGTAGTACGAGTCCTGGTGCCAGGGCTGGCCCCACGCGCCCGGGTTCTTGAAGATGAACTGGCTGAGGAAGCAGTCGATGTCGGGGCCCAGGCGGTCGACAAGCACCTCGACGACGTCGGGCCGGGCCGTGAACGAGGTGAAGGCCGGCCGCCGGTGCAGCTTGAACACCTTCGACGTCACCTGCTCCGGCCGCTCGCTCGCGCCCGCCAGGTTGGCCTCGGGCAGCACGAGGGAGCCCTCGACGGCGTAGGAGCCGCCGGCCGCACGGGCCAGGCCGACCACGTCGTCGAGCATGGCCTGGCCGACCGCCGGGGCGCGAAGCCGTCGACGCGGAAGTAGCCGTGGGCATCCCACGTGCGCCGGTGGGCGTCGGTGATCACGGGGCCGTGCTCATGGCGTCGCCACCGGTTGGCCGCCGCGCAGCACCGGGAACTGCCGGTCCGGGTCGTCGGCCGACGTGCGGCGGGCGGGAGCGCCCGCGGCGGGGTCGCCCTGCAGGACGGTGGCGCCCTGCGGCGCGTACTGGAGGATGTAGGCCTTGCGCACCTCGGCCGACAGGTTGGGCCCGGTCAGGTGGGGGGTGAGGCTCGAGAAGACGACCACCCCGCCCGCGCCCACCTCGGCAACCTCCACGTCGTCGGGCTCGGTCAGGCACTCCCAGCCGAGCGGCTCGACGTACGTGTGGGCGAGGGTGCCCACCCGGTGCAGCCCGCGTGCGACCTGGGGGCAGCCGTTGTCGGCGGTGGCGTCGGTGAGCGCCACCCAGAACGTCAGGTACTGCTGGGGCTCGACGAACGCGTAGCCGTTGTCCTGGTGCCAGGGGAAGCGGCGGGGCTTCTCCGGCTTCTTGTACACCGCCTGGTCCCAGTAGAGGTTCACGTCGAGGCCCGACCAGGTCGGCACACGCGCCGGTGAAGAACGGGTGGCGGGCGAGCGCCGCCAGGCGCGGCGAGCGGGTGACCAGATGCGTGGTGAACGTGATGGCGCCGGCCTCGGCGATCGACATCCGTTCGCTCTCCTGGTCCGCCAGGAAGGCCTCGACCCCCGCCTCGAACGCGTCGACCTCGGCGACGACGCCGGCGAGCGCGGCGGCGTCGAAGACGTCGGGGACGACCACGAACCCGTCGCGGTCGAACTGCGCCACCTGCTCGTCGGTCAGCCCGGCGTACGGCGGCTCGCTGATCTGCCAGGTGAAGCCGTCGTTCCAGGGATGCAGCGCGAGATCGGTGGTGCGGGTCATCGGTCGGGTGCCTCGGGTGTGCGAGCAGGGCGGGCTTGACGGGAGCGGACGACTTAGTGTCCACTCAGCCATACGTGAGCAAACACCAAGCCGCCGAGCCTGTCAACGACGCCCTCGTCGGCGCAGCCGTCGTCGGCGCCGCCGACCGCACGCGGCGCGAGCAGATCCTCGACGCCGCCGTCGAGCTGTTCGCCGAGTCGGGCTCGCGCGGCACCAGCGTGGCGGCGGTGGCCGCGCGGGTGGGCATCACCGATGCCGGAGTCTTGTACCACTTCCGCACCAAGGAGGAGCTCCTGCTCGGCGTGCTCCGGCACTTCGACCGCGAGGTCGAGGAGGGCCTGGCCGACACGGGCGCGCGGGGCATCGACCTCCTCCGGCTGGTGCGGGGCTGGGGGGCGGGCATGGAGAACCGGCCGGAGATCTCGTCGCTCCTCGTCGTTCTGTCGGCCGAGCACCTGACCGCCGACTCTCCCGCCCGGCGTTACATCCAGCGGCGCTACCGCCACGTCCTCGACCGCTACACCGCCGCGTTCGCCACCGCGGCCGTGTCTGGCGACCTGCGGGCGGACCTGAACCCGGTGCACGAGGCCTCGGCCCTGGTGGCCCACCTCGACGGCATCCGCCTCCAGTGGTTCCTGCTCGACCGGTCGTTCTCGATGGCCGATTCGGTGCGCACCTACGTCGACACCACCCTGGCCGGCCTCGCCCCCGGGTGATCCACCCCGCAGACAGACCGGCCGGTCAGACCGTGGTCTGATGACGGTCGGGCGGAGCATCGGTACCGTGCGGCTGGTGCCGAGCATCGATCGCCTCCTCGACCGCTGGCGGCGCGTGCCGCCCCTGGTGGCGGACGCCGCGCTGGCGGCGGCGGTGGCGGCGGTGACGATCCTGTCGCTCGTGCTCGACGACCCCAGCGATTTCACCGAGCACATGACCGCCTGGGGCTGGGCCCTGCAGGCGGCGCAGCTCGTCCCGTTGGTGTGGCGCCGCCGCGCTCCCGTGGCGGTCGTGGCCATCGTGGGTGCCTCGGCCCTGGCCTACGGCGCGGCCAACCTCCCCGACCCGGCCATCCTCTTCGCGCCCGCGCTCGCGTTCTACACCGTGGCCGCATATCGGCCCCGGTCGGTGTCGGTGCCGTGCGCGGTGGTGATCACCGTGGCCGCCGCTGTCGCCCTGGCGATCGACGACCAGGCCAACGCCGCCGACGTCGCGGTCAGCTACTTCGTCGGCATCACGAGCTGGGTCGTCGGCGACACCATGCGCGGACAGCGCGAGCGTGCCGCGTGGCTGGCCGCCCGGCAGGACGACGAGGCCCGGCGGGCCGCGGCCGACGAGCGGGTACGGATCGCCCGCGACCTGCACGACATCGTGGCCCACCACATCAGCGTCATCGTCGTGCAGGCCGAGGCGGCGCAGGAGGTGCTGGCGACCGACCCCGTCCGGGCCGAGGGGGCGATGGCGACGGTGGCCGACACCGCCCGCACCGCGCTCGGTGAGCTGCGTCGGGCGCTGGGCGTGCTCCGCTCCGACACCGGGCGGGCCCCGCAGCCCGAGCTGGCGGCCGTCGACGACCTGGTGGCGTCGGTCCGCCAGGCGGGCCTGGTCGTCGACGTACGCACGACGGGCGAGGCGCGCCCGGTCGACGGCGTCGTGGGGGTGACCGCCTACCGGGTGGTGCAGGAGGCGCTCACCAACGTGCTGCGCCACGCGCACGCCCAGCACGCCCGGGTCGACCTCGCGTTCGGCGACGGAGCGCTCGTGGTCACCGTCGCGGACGACGGCCGGGCAGGACGCGCCGGCGCGGGCCCGGGCACAGGCTCGGGCAGCGGCGCACTGCCGTCGGGCCGGGGGCAGAGCCAGGGGCAGGGCCTGGTGGGCATGAGGGAGCGGGTGGCGGCGGTCGGGGGCGACCTCGACGCCGGCCCGGCGCCCGGGGGTGGCTTCACCGTGCGGGCACGGCTCCCGCTGCCAGCATGACGAGCGATGATCAGTCCCAGGTGCGGGTCGTCGTGGCCGACGACCAGGAGCTGGTGCGCAGCGGGTTCGCCATGATCGTCGACGCCCAGCCGAACCTGGCGGTGGTGGGCGAGGCGGCCGACGGCGACGAGGCGGTGGCCGTCACCCGGCGCGAGCGGGCCGACGTGGTGCTGATGGACGTGCGCATGCCCCGCGTCGACGGCATCGAGGCCACCCGCCGACTCGCCGGCCCCGACGTGGCCGATCCCGTCAAGGTGATCATCCTCACGACGTTCGACCTCGACGAGTACGTGTTCGAGGCCCTGCGGGCCGGGGCCAGCGGGTTCCTGCTCAAGGACGTGCGCCGCGACGACCTCGTCCACGCCATCCGCGTGGTGGCGCGCGGCGACGCCCTGCTGGCCCCGTCGGTCACCCGGCGGCTCATCGAGGACTTCGCCCGCCGCCCGGCGGGCGCCACCCCCGCGGCCACGACGGCCGGCCTCGAGCGCCTCACCCCACGCGAGCACGAGGTGCTCGAGCTGATCGGCCGGGGCCACAACAACGCCGAGATCGGCACAGAGCTGTTCGTGGGCGAGGCCACGGTCAAGACCCACGTCGGGCGAGTGCTGATGAAGCTGGGGCTGCGCGATCGGGTGCAGGCGGTGATCTACGCGTACGAGGCCGGCCTGGTGGGTCAGACCGGGGGTGGACGCGGCTGATCAGACCGCGGCCCGACGACGCAGCGTCCGCTCGGGCGCACGCTCGGGTCATGTTGGATCGACTGTCCTCACTGGCCATCCGGGCGCCGCGACGTGTCGCCCTCGGATGGCTCGCCGTCCTCGTCCTCGGCGTCGCGGCCGCCGGGGTCCTGTTCTCGTCGCTGGACGCCGACCTCGACGGTGCCCCGTCGTTCGAATCGGAGCAGGTCGGCGAGCGCCTCGGCCGGCTCGATCCCAGCGGCGGCGAGGTCGTCGCCGTCGTCGACGGTGCCGCCGTCGGCGCCGAGGTGACCGAGCGCCTCCAGGCCCTCGACGGTGTCGCCGGTGTGTTCGCGCTGCCGAGCGACGACGGCGAGGCCACCGCCATCGCCGTCGAGCTGTCCCCGGGCCTGGGCGACGACGAGGAGGAGGCGTTGGTCGGCGACGTCACGGCCGAGCTGCGGGCGATCGACGCGCCCGAGGTGCTCGTCGGCGGGGAGCTGCTGCTCGACGACGAGGTGGCCGAGCTGGCGGAGAAGGACGCGCAGCGGGCCGAGATGCTGTCGTTGCCGGTGGCGCTGGTGGTGATGACCATCGTGTTCGGCGGGCTGCTCGCCGCCGGGCTGCCGCTGGCCATCGCCCTCAGCGGCGTGGCGGCGACGATGCTCGGCCTGGTCGGCGTGTCGAGCCTGACCGACGTGTCGCTCTACGCGGTGAACGTCACGCTCATGCTCGGCATCGGCCTGGGCATCGACTACGGCCTGCTGATGGTCAGCCGCTTCCGCGAGGAGCGGGGCACCGGCCGGGACGTGCCCGGCGCCGTGCGGCGCACGATGGCGACGG
The DNA here is from genome assembly GCA_963735395.1 of uncultured Acidimicrobiales bacterium. Taxonomy (GTDB): domain Bacteria; phylum Actinomycetota; class Acidimicrobiia; order Acidimicrobiales; family VFJN01; genus ZC4RG19. The sequence continues at coordinate 252,943 of CAVTKV010000016.1, forward strand.
CCGGCCGCACCGTGGTGTTCTCGGCCGCCACAGTCGCCGTGGCGCTCATGTCGCTGGCGGTGTTCCCCGATCCGACCATCCGCTCCCTGGCGTTCGGCGGCATCGGTGTGGTGCTGGCCACGATGGCGGCGGCGCTCACGCTGCTCCCGGCGCTGCTCGCCCGGTTCGGCCACCGGCTGTCGGCCCAGGCGCCGGCCTCGTCTCACGGCGCCTTCGCCCGGCTGGCCCACCTCGTGCAGCGGCGGGCGGTGCCCGTGGTGGTCGTCGTCGGCGTCGGCCTGGTGCTGCTGGCCATCCCGTTCACCCACGCCCGCTTCGACGACATCGGCGTCAACGCGCTGCCCCGGTCGTCGGAGACCCGCCAGGTGGCCGAGGCCATCGATGCCCGCTTCCCCGACGTGACCGCCGAGCCGGTCGAGGTGCTGGCCGACGTCGACCCCGGCGATCCAGCGGTGGCGCCGTGGTTGGCCGACGTCGGTGGGCTGCCCGGCGTGGTCGAGGCGACGGTGCTCGAGGACGTGTCGGGCGACGGCGTCACCGTGGTGGAGGTGCACGCCGAGGGCGAGTCCAACGGCCGCACCGCCCAGGCCGTCGTCGGCGACGTGCGCGCGACTCGACCCCCCGTTCCCCGTGGGCGTCACCGGCGACCCGGCCGAGATCGTCGACTTCCGGGCCTCGATCTCCTCCCGCCTGCCGGTGGCGGTCGGCATCATCGTGGTGGCCACGTTCGTGCTGCTCTTCCTGATGACCGGCTCGGTGGTGGTGCCGGTCAAGGCCATCGTCATGAACGTGCTGTCGCTGGGAGCGACGTTCGGGGCGCTCGTGTGGGTGTTCCAGGACGGGCACCTGGCCGGCCTGCTCGGGTTCGACGCGCCGGGATCGCTCGATCTGGTCATGCCCGTGATCGTGTTCGTCTTCGCCTTCGGTCTGTCGATGGACTACGAGGTGTTCCTGCTGTCCCGCATCCACGAGGCGTGGGAGGAGACCGGCGACAACGACGTGGCCGTCGCCCGGGGACTGCAGCGCTCGGGCCGCATCATCACGTCGGCGGCGCTGCTCATCGTCATCGTGTTCGCCGGCTTCGCCGCGGGCGAGATCGTCGCCATGAAGCAGCTCGGGCTGGGCCTGGCGCTGGCCGTGATCGTCGACGCCACCGTCGTGCGGTGTCTGCTGGTGCCGGCGACGATGAAGCTCATGGGCGACTGGAACTGGTGGGCGCCGGCCCCGCTGGCCCGGCTGCACGACCGCTTCGGCTTGAGCGAGGCCGGGCCCGCGGCGGGCGGCGCGGGTGCATCAGAGGTCGGCGCCGTCGAGCCGCAGCCCGGGGAGGCCGACGGGCACCCGCGCCGGCAGCGCGCAGGCGTGGGGCGAGAGGCGTAGCCTGGCGGGCGTTCGTCATGAGCACGGAGGTGGAGCCATGGCAGACGTCAAGCCGATCCCCGACGGCTACCCGCAGGTGACCCCGTACCTGGTCGTCGACGGGGCCGACGCGGCGATCAAGTTCTACGGCGATGTGTTCGGCGCCACCGAGCGCATGCGCATGGGTGGAGCGCCCGACGATCCGGCCGACAAGGTGGGCCACGCCGAGCTGCAGATCGGCGACGGGCTGATCATGCTGGCCGACGAGTTCCCCGACATGGGGGCCGTCGGGCCGAAGACCATCGGCGGCTCGCCGGTGAGCATCAGCGTCTACGTCGACGACGTCGATGCCGTGTTCGCGCGGGCGCTCGCCGCGGGCGCCACGGAGCTGCGTCCGGTCGAGAACCAGTTCTACGGCGACCGGCAGGGCCACTTCGAGGACCCGTTCGGGCACCGCTGGAGCGTGGCCACCCACGTCGAGGACGTGCCGCCCGACGAGATGGCCCGACGCGCCGCCGACCCCACGCAGGGCCACGGCCAGGGCTGAGCTCGAGGGGCCACCGGACTGGGGCCCGACGCGATCGCCGGCGGTCGACGGGGGAGAGCATCGGCCGCCGGCGGTCGCTCGCCGCCCGCGTCAGAAGCGGTGGCGGGCCCAGGCGTCGGCGATCTCGTCGCGGGCGTCGCCCAGGGAGCGCATGGGCACGCCGGCGACCAGCAGCTCGCTCCAGATGCGGTGGCACTCGAGCCGCACCAGCGATCGGCTGACACCCACGGTCTCGGCCACCTCCTGGTGCGACGCCGCTGCGCCCCCGCCCGTCAGGGGGGCGACGTAGGCGTCGAGGATGTGCCGCTGGCGCTCGGACAAGCGGGGGCGGGCGCCCGTCGGCGGGTCCGGCGTCGTGGGTGCGTCGACCGCCACCACGCGCGTCGGGTTGCTGGCGGTGTTGACGGTGACGGCGAGCTCGTAGGTGAACGTGCCGGTGATCAGCACGTCGTAGGAGCCCTCGGATGGCGCGTGCCAGTCGCCGGGCGCCACCGAGATCAGTGGCCGGCCGTCGACCCGGATGTCGAGGGCGAGGCTCCGATGCAGGTTCGCCACGACCACCCGCCCGTCGTGGACGAACACCTTGCCCGCCACCTTCGGGACGACGTCGTCGAAGACCGGTGCGTGGCCGATGCGCAGCCCCACGTGGGGATCGCGGCCGAACGTCACCTCGCGGTCGGCGTCGAGGACGATGACCTGCTGATCGGTCGAGATGGTGCCCGCGGCCCGGTCGTCCACCACAGGGACGGTAGGGCCAGCGGTCGGCTCGGGTGCTGGCGCAGGGGTGGCACGTGGTGTCATTCGTCGGCCCTCACGGGCACGTGGCCGGATCGCCCAGGGGCAGCGCCGCCACGGCCCAGCCGGGGAGCTGGTCGATTGCCACCGCGGCGGCGCCACCGAGGCAGTCCCACGTGGCGCCGTCGGGTATCCAGTGGCGGTCGCCGCCGGCGTCGACCCACCAGGCGCTGCCCGACGCCTGGCGGACGATCCTGCCGGTCACGGTGACACCTCGCAGCGGCTCCTTCGGATCGTCGAGCAGCAACGCGGTCTCGATGTCCGCGATGCCGAGCAGGAGAGCGGTGAGGTTCTCGACCCCGGTCGTCATGTAGCCGCGCTCGAAGTCGAGGAGCATCTGGTCCTCGACGAAGTACGGGTTGGTGGTCGGGAACCCCAGCACGCCGTCGATGCCCCCGTGGGCCTCCCACTCGTCCCGCACCTGTTGCGGGATCCAGAACAGCTGCGTGTCGTCTCGGCGCCCGACGACGACGCCGCCGTTGGTCAGGGTCATGACGACCGCATCGGGATCGCCGGTCCGTTCGACCGTCACCGGGTAACCGCCGAGGTGGGCGGCGTTCTCGTGCGGAGACTTGCCGGCGATCTCGCGGTACGAGGTCCACATCGCCGGCGTGAGGCGCACGGCCTCGCCGGTGGGCGCCAGGATCACGTAGCCGTCGGGCGCACCGCCCGGTTCGGCGCCGCTCGCCACCAGTGGCTGTACCTCCGCCTCGGCAAACCGGCCGGGTGGACCGGCCACGCAGGCGGCGGGCGCCACGGTTTCGACCGCGACGGCCAGGCGGTCAGACATCGTCGGCTCGCCCGGCGGCCGTGGCGGGCAGCTCGGCTCGGCGTGAGCCGACTCGGGGGTGGGCATGGGTTCGCCGAGGCGGCCGTGGTCAGCGGTGGCGCTCACCGAGGCGGTCGCCGCCAGACCTGCGGCCGCCGCCGCAGTCACGAGCGCCAGGGCCCGCACCCGCTTGCGGCCGCGCCGGCGGTGCAGGCAGGCGGTCAGGTCGTGTGCCCAACGGCGCGCGTGGGTGGGCCTCCTGGCCGGGTCGGGGTCGACCATGGCGCACAGCAGGTTCACAGCCCGCCGGCGGTCCCCCACACCTGCGAGGGCCGACCCCAGCTCGGCCGCCAGGGCCGAGCGCGTGGCCGTGCCTTGCGGATGGCCCAGCAGGGCGAACACGGTGACCATGCCGAGGGCCCAGCGGTCCGACGCCTTGTCGCCCGCCGCGTGCAACGCCTCGGGCGGAATGAAGCCGAGCGAGCCCGCCACGGTGGTGGTGGTGCCACCGTCGTCCGGCCGCGCCGACCCGAGGTCGATGAGCACGGCACGGTCGGTCTCGGCCTCCAGCACGACGTTGCCCGGGTGGATGTCGCGGTGGACGAGGTCGCGGTCGTGGAGCGCGTGCAGCCCGGCGGCGAGGTCACCCGCCGACGCGAAGGCGGCGGGTGGGTCGAGCGGCGCCCGTTCGCGCAGCGGCTGTCCCTCGACCCAGGCGGCGGCCACGTAGAGCACGTCGTCCGTGTCGGGTGGGCAGCTCGTGCGGAAGAGCCCCGGTCCCTCGAACACCTCCAGGGCCCGTGCCACATGCGGGTGGTCGATCGCCGCCAGCTGCGCCCAACGCGCCCGCAACTGGTCGACGCGCTCCGGCCGCTGCTCCGTCGTGAGCTTGAGCGAGGCGGCGCCCTGGTAGCCGACAGGGTCGCCGGCGAACGTCCGCCGCTCGGCGCGCACGACCCGCCCCTGCCCGCCGTCGAAGCCGGTGATGTCGTCGACGACGTAGGCCCGGCGATCCTGGGCGGGGCCGCTGTACCAGCGGTCGGCCGTCGTCCCCGCGGTCATCGGCCCGCTCCCGGCCGTGTTCGCCTCGCGTGGCACGGATTGCCATGGCGACAACCGGCCGACCGCGCGCCCAGTGTCCCCGGTGGTGCATCGAGTCCGCCCATGCTCCCGCCTCCTGTCATCTCGCCCGCCGAGCCGCCCGCCCGACGTACGGCGGAGGGCCATGGCCCACGCGCCGTGCCACCAGTCGTACTCAGCGTCTATTACCGACGCAATAGCCGATGTGGTGACGGGGTGCCGTACGCCCGCTCCGTGACCGACGGACCAGCGGGACCTGCGGGCCGTCGAGCGGCCGCGCTGCCGTGCTCAGGTGCGGTCTCGCCCGGTCCGTTCGTCGAGCTGCGCCACTGCGGCGACGAACACGTCGGCCCGCTCGCGGTAGTCGCGGAAGCGGTCGAAGCTGGGCGCCGCCGGCGACAGGAGCACGACCCCGTCGGGCTGGGCCCAGTCGTGGCCGGCGCGTGTCGCGGCGTCGAGGTCGGTGCAATCGATCACGTCGAGCTGGTTCGTGGCGGACGTCGTCTCGAACGCGGCGCGGATGCGGCCGGCGGCTTCGGAGGCGGTGATGGTCACCAGCGTCGGCGCCGGCCTGGCGGCCAGGCCGTCGGCCAGCGGGGTGTAGTCGATGCCCCGGTCCTGGCCGCCGACGATGACGGCGACCCGTCGTCCGGGGAAGGCGTCGACGGCCGCCAACGTGGGTAGCACGTTGGTCGACAGGCTGTCGTCGACGAACAGCACGCCGTCGACCGTGGCCACCGGGCGCAGCCGGCTCTCGAGGTGCGCGAACCCGTGGGCGGCCTGCGCCAGCCGGGTGTCGTCATCGGCCCCGTCCACGCCCAGCGCCACCAGGCAGGTGCGGGCGATGAGGGCGTTGCGGTGGTTGTGGGCGCCCAGCAACCCCAGGCCGGCCGTCCAGTCGTGGGCGGGAGGGTCGGCCGGCGCGGTGACCCACTCGACCCTGGGGCCCAGGAGCGCGCGGCGCTCCCGCAGCAGCAGGCTGTCCCCGTTGGCGACCGTGAGGTCGGCGCCCGGCTGCACGCACAGCGAGAGCTTGTCCGCGTAGTAGACCTCGGGATCGTCGCGGTGCCAGGTCAGGTGATCGGGATGCAGCGACGTCACGGCCACCACGGGCGGCGAGGCGGACACGTCGGTCGCCTGGTAGCTCGACACCTCGACGATCCAGTAGTCGACGTCGCTCGGCACCTCGGGGTCGTACGGCGGCAGGCCCAGGTTGCCCCCCACCATGACCCGATGACCGAGCCGGTCGAGCAGGTGCCCGGCGATGGCGGTCGTCGTGCTCTTGCCCTTGGTCCCGGTGATGCACACGACCCGGTCGCGGTCGGCCTCCTCGAGCCACAGGCCCAGGCCGCCGACCACGGGCGTGCCGCCGGCCTCGATCACCGCGACCTCGGGCCGGTAGCGGCTGATACCGGGCGTCTTGACCACGACGTCGCACCGGGCCAGCGCGTCGACCCCACCGTCGCCGGTGGCCATGACCGGCTGCCCGTCGATGCCGCCGGTCGGCGGCCGGTCGTCGACCAGCACCGGCGTGACCCCGAGCGCGGCCAGCTTGCGGATCGACGCCCGGCCCTCGACGCCCAGGCCCCACACGCCGACCGCCCGGCCGGGTAGGTCAGCCCAGGAGATCGCTGGTCGCGTACGCATCGGGCACGAAGTGCTCGCCGACGGGGTGCATCAGCGCATCGATGGCGGCGGGCCGGGGGACCCGGTCGCCGAGCTGGTCGGCCAGGGCACGCAGCACCGGCGTCTCGGCGCGGTCGGGGCGCGCACTGGCCAGCGCGACCGCGGCCCGGCACTCGTTCACCTCGCCGACGCACTCCCACGGCTTGAGGGCGCCGGAGGTGTCGACGAGCGCCTGGAACCTGGGCAGCAGGTCGAGGTCGTCGAGCGGCTCGTGACCCCCGAAGATCTGCGAGAGCCGGTCGGCGTGGAGGAACGGCGCCAGGATCAGGTCGATGAAGCAGCACTTGTCGCACCGCCCGCACCAGTGGTCGAGCCGCAGCGCCGGGTCGATGTGGAACCCCCGGTTGCAGCTCTGGAAGGCCAGGTGGTAATCGCCGAGCCGGGCGAACCGGTCGGCGATCAGCAGCTCGGTGTACGGGCGCAGGCGTGAGAAGTAGTCGACGCTCGTGCCCAGGGAGCCGGCCAGCACCGCCCGGAAGCCGGCCTCGAACGCCAGGCTCTTCGACCACTGGTGGTTGACCGTGCGGCCGTCGACGTCGAGGTTGCCGACCGACGACGACCACTCGTTCGACATGATCAGCGCGTCGCGCCCGTCGAGCACGGCGGCCATGACACCGATGGCCGAGATGATGCCGGTGACCGGCACGTGGCCGTTGAGGAACCCGAGCTCGCGCGACCGCAGCACCTGCGGGTCGATCTCGCGCTCGGCCCGCACGATCGGCAGGCCCGTCACGGCGGCGGGCCGCTCGATGGCATGGAACAGGTCGCCGGGGCGCGCGACCACGAACAGCGCCGCGTCCGCCAGCGGTCGCACGAGTTCGACCGTCACGATCGAGTCGATGCCACCACCGAACGGCACGAGTGGACGCTTGGTGGCGTTTGGTCCGCTCGTCAACGGTTGCGCGTCGTCGCCCTCGAGGATCGGTGCGTCGATGCGCAGGTCGCCCAGGTCGATTCCGTTGCGGTAGGCGTACTCGCCGAGGCCGTCGAGGTAGACGCCCCGGAGGAAGTCGAGCTCCCCTGGCCGCAGCGGCGTGGTGGGCAGCTCGACGACCGGCGGAGCTGCTGTCTTGTAGTACGACACGCCGGCCAGCAGGTACACCCAACGGGCCGCCGGGTCGACCGCCGGGTCGTCCCACCGCCCACCGCCCGGGAACGTGACGACCTCGGCGAAGTCGCGCCCGTCGAGCGAGTACCGGCAGGTCAGCCTGTTGGCATCGGGTTCGACGTCGTACCCCTCGTACCGGAACACCTGCCCGCGCGGCGGGGTGTCGGCGTCGGGAGTCGTGGAGGTCATGCGACGGATCAGGCTACCGAGCGTGGAGCCGCGCCATGGCGGCGAACCGCCCGCACGGCCGGGCCGCCCGGTCGCTGAAGAAGGGCGTGCCGGGCCCTGTCCCGACGGGGCTGACCTCTATGTTCCCCGGCCGCACCCCAGCCTCGACGAGGATGCGCCGGTTGGCCGCCCACAGGTCGAGGAGCCACCGCCCGGTCCCGTCGGGCCGCACGATCCCGCCGACGTCGCCGTCCAAGCAGGCGCGCACAGCGTCTGCTACCTCGTCGCCGACCTGGTAGCGGTCGGCGGTGATGGCGGGCCCGATCCCGGCGACGATGCTCCCCGGGTCGGCTCCGAGGCCGGCCATGGCGTCGACAGCCGCCTCGGTCACCCGTTTCACGGTTCCCCGCCAGCCGGCATGCACTGCGGCGACGACGTGGGCACCGGGGTCGTACAGCACGAGCGGCACGCAGTCGGCCACCAACACCGCGAGACCGAGGCCGGGCGTGCTCGTGACCACCGCGTCACACGGCACGGCATCGACGGCGGCGACCGTGCCGCGCCCCGGTCGCCCTCCACGACCACGACCACGTCGCGCCCGTGGGTCTGGTGGCAGAACACCAGGTCGGACAGCTGGCATCCCAGCGCGGCGGCCGCACGGCGCCGGTTCTCGACGACGTGGGCCGGGTCGTCGCCCACGCCGAGGCTGAGGTTCAACGAGGCGTAGGGCCCGGCTGACACGCCGCCGCGGCGCGTGGTCACGAGCGCATCGAGGGGCAAGCCGTCGAACGCCGACCAGCGGAGCACCTGGGTCGACGCGGTGGGGGACGAGGTCACCGCAGCGCCGCGAGCAGGGCGCGCATCCACGGGCCGAGGTCGGCGGGGGTGCGGGCGCTTATCAGGTTGCCGTCCACAACCGTCGCCTCGTCCACCCAGTCGACGCCGGCGTTCACCATGTCGTCGCGGATCGCCCCGACGCTCGTGGCGCGGCGGCCCTTGACGATGCCGGCCGAGATCGGCACCCAGCCGGCGTGGCAGATGAACGCGATGGGCTTGCCGTCGCGGTCGAAGGCGCGGACGAGGTCGAGCACGTGGGCGTCGCGCCGCAGCTTGTCGGGCGCATAGCCACCCGGGATCACCAGCGCGTCGAAGTCGCCATCCGTGACGTCGTCGGTGGCGGCATCGGGGGAGATCGGTCCGTAGCCCTTCTTGCCGGTGATCGGCTTGCCGCCGAGGGTGGCCAACGTCACGGTGGCCTCCTCTTCGCGCAGCCGGTACAGCGGATAGAGCAGCTCCATGTCCTCGACATCGTCGGCGCCGAGGACGAGCACGCGGGCATCGCTGATCGCGGGCATGGGTCGTCTCCCTGAGGTCGTTGGCCCGGCCAGTCTCGCCGTGGCGAGGGCGTCCGTCGACCTACTCCTCGCGCGCTGCGGGCGGCGCCAGCGCCGGGCCGAGGTAGCCGGTGAGGACCTGCTTGATCTCGGCGATCACGTCCGGGGCCGATCGGCGGCGGGAGGCGTCCATCACCAGAGGCAGGAGCGACTTGACGGTGGCCACGCTGACTTGCGCGACCAGTTGGCGGCGCTCGGGGGACAGGTGCGGGGCCCGCAGCGCGTAGAGATCATCGAGCCGGGCCGCGAGCTGGTCCTCCAGCCGGCAGCCGGCCTCGGCCATGACCTCCGATGTGGCCGAGCCGTGGAACAACGCCCAGAACGCCGGCCGGCCGGCTTTGAACTCGACGACCGCGTCGATCACCTCGTCCACCACTTGCTCGATGGGAAGCCTCGCCGCCTCGGGCCGGAGCTGGCTGTCCCACAGGGCGTCGAACTGCTCGGTGTACCGGTCGAGGAGCGCCGTGAGGATGTCCGCCTTGTTGTCGAAGTACTGGTAGAGCGAGCCCGGGGAGATACCTGCGCGCCTGGCCACTGCGTTGGTCGTCATCTCGTCGTAGCCGACCTCGGCGACGAGTTGCTCGGCGGCATCCAGGATCGATTCCATGCGGGCGCGCCCTCGGGCCTGGCGGCGGACGCCGGCCGATGGGCTTCGACTGGGGGAGGCGGGGGCCATAGGTGCCTGCCGTCACGGAGGTGCGGTTTCGCCCGTTGACAAATGCGAGCGAACACTTGTAAATGTGGAAATACGAGCATCTGATCGTATTTCGTCGCACGGGAGCATGTCCACCATGAGCATCACCGCAGACCTGTCGGGCCGCACGGCCGTCGTCACCGGAGCATCGAGCGGCATCGGCCGAGCCATCGCCGAGCGCCTGGGCGGTGCCGGCGCCCACGTGGTCATCGGGGGCCGGACCGAGTCGGCCCTCAAGGAGTCCGCCGATCGCATCGCGCGAGCTGGTGGCGCCGCCCACGTCACGACGTCCGACGTGCGCGACCCCGAGGCCGTCCGGGCCATGGTCGACGCCGCCGTCGACGACACCGGCCGGCTGGACGTGATGGTCAACAACGCCGGCGTCTCGCACCTGGGCGCGATCGTCGGCGGCGACCCGGCGCACTGGCGGGCCATGCTCGAGACCAACATCCTCGCCCTGCTCGCCGGCACGAGCGCCGCCGTCCAGGCGATGCGGGCCTGCGGGGCCGCGGGGCACGTGGTCAACATCTCGTCGAGCAGCGCCCTGCGACCCGACTCGGGCGTCTACGGCGCCACCAAGCACGCCGTCAACGTCATCTCCAACACCCTGCGCGCCGAGCTCGTCGACGACCCCATCCAGGTCGTGAACGTCATGCCGGGCGCCGTGCTCACCAACTTCGGGCGGCACCTTCCTGCCTCTGTCCTCGAAGGGTTCGTCGCCATGAGTGGGGTCGAGGTCCCTGTCGTGCCCGGGGAGCGCCTGCCCGACGAGGTCTTCGACGCGGCACACGAGCCGCTGAAGGACCTCTTCGTCACGCCCGACGACGTCGCCGACGCCGTGCTCTACGCCGTGACGCGGCCGGCCCACGTCCACCTGGCCGAGGTGGTGATCCGCCCCAACAAGGACATCGACCTGTCCTGACGGGGCGCGACCCCAGCGCCCGCCGTCAGGCCGTGGCCCGCTCCGCCAGCTTGGCCAGGTCGGTGCCGGTGTGGCTGATCTCGAACCGGCCCTTGTCGTAGGAGCGCGTCGACACGTCCCAGTCCCCGGCTTCGGCCCGTAGGGCGCTGACCGTGGACTCGGCGCGCGGGCGGTGGGCGAAGGGGTCGAACGAGTACCAGCGCATGGCGTTCTCGTGGGTGATCTTGTCGACCTCGTCGTCGGGCACGTCGTTTGCGGCGAGAACCGCGGCCAGCTCCTCGGGCGCCGACGGCCACGACGAGTCCGAGTGGGGGTAGTCGCACTCCCAGGCGATGTTGTCCATGCCGATCATGTGCCGCAGCTGCACCCCCACCGGGTCGGAGATGAAGCAGGTCAGGAAATGCCGGCGGAACACCTCGCTGGGCAGTCGGTCGCCGAAGTTCTGCCCGGTCCACAGGTGGTGCATGTCGTAGGTGCGGTCGAGCCGGTCGAGGAAGTAGGGGATCCACCCCGTGCCGCCCTCGGACAGGGCGATCCGCAGGTCGGGGAAGTGCTTGGGGATGCGCGACCACAGCAGGTCGGCCGCCGCCTGGCAGATGTTCATGGGCTGCAGCGTGATCATCACGTCGATCGGCGCGTCCGGCGCGGTGACGGCGAGCTGGCCCGACGAGCCCAGGTGGATCGACACGACGACGCCCTCGTCGGCGCACGCTGTCCACAGCGGGTCCCACGACTCGTTGTGGAAGCTGTCGAAGCCCAGGGTGGCGGGGTTCTCGGTGAAGGTGATCGAGTGGACGCCCCTGCGGGCCAGGCGGCGCACCTCCTCGCCGGCCAGCGCCGCGTCCCACAGCGGCACCAGGCCCATGGGGATGAAGCGGCCGGGGTACGTGCCGCACCACTCGTCGACGTGCCAGTCGTTGTAGGCCCGCAGCACCGCCAGCGCGAAGTCCTTGTCGGCGGCGGCCGAGAACACCCGCCCCGAGAACCCGGGGAACGACGGGAAGCACATCGACCCCAGCACGCCGCCGGCGTTCATGTCCTTGATGCGGTCGTGGATGTTCCAGCAGCCGGGGCGCATCTCGTCGAAGGCGGTCGGCTCGATGCCGTACTCCTCCTTGGGGCGGCCGGCGACGGCGTTGAGGCCGATGTTGGGGATCTTCTGGCCGTTGAACATCCACACGTCGGAGCCGTCGCGGTTGCGCTGCACGCGAGGCACGTCGTCGCGCCCGGCGTATGGCGCCGGCAGGTGGTTCTGGAACAGGTCGGGCGGCTCGACGAGGTGATCGTCGACGCTGATCATGATCATGTCGCTGGCGTCCATGGTGCCTCTCTCGAACCCGTGTACTGAAGAGTGAACTACAGTTCGACCGACTGAACAAGGTTGGTGACCGAGGTCGTCAACGCCGTCGAGGGGAGCCGGCCATGGCAGACGAGCACCAGTACGCGGAGCGCATGTTCCCCGCCCCGGTCGACCTGGGCATCGCGCAACCCGACCGGGCCGTCTCGTCGGTCACCCACGGCACCGAGGCGTACCTCACCGGGCAGGGCGGCGACGGCACGGCCTGGTACCAGGGCGGGGGTGCGGCCAGCGACCGCGCCGTGCAGGGCATCACGATCTACCCGCCGACCGGCGGCGTGCAGACCCAGGGCGACCCGTTCGAGCCGGTGAAGATCGGCGTCCTCATCGACATGGACCTCAACCAGCTCCTGGCCGACTGGATCGATCCCACGATCCTCGCCATCGAGGACGCGCTCAACGAGGGCGTCTACTCGCGGGGCCCCATCCAGCTGGTCATCGCGGATGCCCGCGGCCTGCCCCGCGAGAACTACCGCAAGGTCATCGACGGCTACCGCTGGCTGGTCGACCAGGGCTGCGTGGTCGTGCTGGGGCCGCTGATCTCGGACAACTCCCTCGTCCTGCAGGACACGGCCAACGAGCTGGGCGTCGCCTGCATCGGGTGGACAGGGGCCCACCGCTTCGCCAGCGAGTACTGCTTCACGGTGGCCAACGGTGACATCCCCACCGAGGGCGTCATGTGCGCCCAGTGGCTGGCCTCTCGGGGCATCACCAGGGTCGGCTCGTTCTGGGAGCAGGGCTCGTCGGGCCGCGACTACGCCGACTACTTCCGCGACGCCGCCGGCGGCCTGGGCCTGACCGTGGTGCGCGAGGTCAAGCTCGAGCCCAACCCCAAGGGGCTCGAGGGCGACCTGGCCATGATGCGCGACCTGGGCGTCGAGGGCATCTACTACGGCGGCTACGGCTACGCGACCTTCCACTTCGCCGACGCGCTCGCGGCGCTCGACTGGGACCCGCCCCGGGTGATGGGCACCGCCTTCATGTTCTATTCGAACTCCAACCGCTGGGCCGAGGGGCTCGAGGGCTGGCACGGTGTCGACCAGCTGGGCGAGGACGGCACCAACCCCAACTACGAGGCGATGATCAGCCGCTTCACCAAGCGGTTCGGGCGGACCACGCGCAACGTGGTGGTGGCGCTGTCGTACGACACGGCCCGGGTCGCGGTCCACGGCATCGGCAACGCCGCCATCCCCACCCCGCGTCACGTGAAGGAGGGCATGGAGCGCATCCGGTGGATGCCCGCCACCAACGGCGGCCCCGGCACCTACATCCAGTTCGGCCCGTGGGACCGCAAGGGCTACAAGGGCGACTTCCTCACCATCCGCGAGCTGCGCGGCGGCGAGCTGCGCTTCGACGGCTACCACCGCCCGGAGTGGCCGTCGAACACGTGACCTGACGGACGGCGGGTGGATGCGGCGGAGGTGACTCCCAACGAGCCACCTCCGCCACAGAACGGGGACATCAGTCGAGCAGGTACGTCATGATCCGGCCGAGTATGTCCGCCTGCTCGGCAGGGGTGGCGAGTTGTTCGACGCCGTAGCCGAGCAACACCGAGTCCTCGGTGGTGACCGACGCCGCCACCTCGACGAGCACCGTCGAGAAGACGAAGTTGCCCTGGTTGGGCGGGGAGCCGGCGGGCTCACCCTCGATCGTCCACAGGCTCGGCTCCGTCTCGAAGCCGTCGGCATCGATCGTGCCGGTCGTCGTGGTCAGGCGGGTGTCGTCGACGAAGACGCCGATGGCGCCGGCGCCCGGGTCGGTCACGTAGCTGATCTTCACGTCGACCGATCCACCGGCGTAGGTCGACAGGTCGAACGCGACCTGCTGCCAACCGCTGGAATCGCCGGTGAACGAGTTCCACTCGCCGGTGGTCCCGGTCGTGCCGCATGGGTTGCCCGGCGTCAGGTAGTTGAGCAGGAACGGGTGCATCTCGAGCAGGAAGCCCGCCTCGCACTCCGTCGGCGGCGTGGTGCTCGTCGCGCCGCCGGCCTCGGGCAGCGTCGTCCAATCACCGGTGCCGGTGGGCGCCGCCTCGACGATGACGTTGTCGTAGCCCAACTCGGTGCTGAACGACAGCGCGAACTCCAGCGTCGGAACGTCGGCGGCCGAGAGCGTGGACAGGTCGATCGTGCGGGCGAGCCGCATCACCGACCCGTCCTGGTGGAGCGCGCCCGCGTACCGCTCGCCCTCGACCGGGCCGAACGGGTTGACCCCGCCGGCGCCGACATAGGTGCTCGACGGTGAGCTGGCGAACAACGGGAACTGGTCGGGCGGCAGGAGGTCGCTCGTGACCGTGAAGGCGCCGGCCTCGTTCAACGGGTTGTCAACCGTGCCTTGACCGCCGAAGGTGGCCGCCGCCCCGTCGAGCGGCGGGCCCGTCCCGCCGACGCCGACCGGGTTCCCGAACGTCGTGCGGGCGAAGGCGCCCAGGTAGTACTGCGAGAAGTCGTCGGCGAGGAGCAGGCAGTCGCTGAAGAAGTCCTCGCTGACGACGCAGTCCTCCTCGGGTGCACCGTCCAGGCCGTAGTAGATGCCACCGATCGACCCGCCGAGCTGGCCGAAGTACTGCGACGTCTCGCCGGTGTGCAGCAGCTTGCCACCCTCGTTGAGGTAGTCGCGGATGGCGAGCGTCAGGAACTGCTGGCGCTCGGCCACGGCCAGGTCCTCGAGGGGACCGAACAGGAAGGTGTCGGTGAGGAAGTCCTCGGGATCCTGCGTCAGCCGGTTGTCCCCCAGCTCCCACACGACTGCGTCGAAGTGGCTCAGGACCCCCAGCGGGTGCGGGATGCCCTGGGCATCGACGTCGAACGTCTCGTGGCTGACGCCGTTGGCGTCGAGCGCGGCGGCGTAGTCGTCCGCGTACTTGGGCCCGGTCGTCCCGGACGGGTACTCGGGGTTGACGCCTGTGTAGTCCTCGTTGGCGATGATCAGCGCCTCCGCGCCGCTGTCGGCGGCCTGCGTGTAGGTGAAGTGCTCGCTCTCCACCAGGCCGCGCCGCAGCTCGACGGCGTTGAACCACACCTCGACGGTGTCGCCCGGCCGGGCGCCGCGCACGGTGCCGCGGTACTCGGCGTAGTAGTCGTCGGCGTCGTCGCCGTAGCGCTCGCCGCCGCGCCACTCCGTCACCAGCGTGCGTTGGGTCCGGCCGCCGTTGATCGAGTAGTTCATCCACCGGAGCAGCTGGGCGCGGCGGGCGGTGACGGCCACCGGCTGCGGGTCGCCGTACGAGACGGGGAAGCTGTCGACGATGAAGTCGGGGACCTCGAGGCCCACCACCGACACCGGGTCGTCCGGGTCCTTGGCCGACTGCGCGGTGGCGATCGCGAAGGGCACGTTCTTCTCGAACTCGGCCTGGATGAGCCCCTCGTCGTCAGGGAAGTGGAAGACGCTGCCGCAGTCGGCGGGGTCCCACTCGTCGTTCGGGTCGGCCTCGCTGACCGTCTGGCAGGTCGACATCTCGGGCGTGAACGCCAGGGTGCCGTAGGTGCTGTGGGCGTGCTCGGTCGTCTCGCCGTTCGTGGTGTAGAGCTCGGCCGAGATGTCCGGGTCGTAGCCCGCGACCGCCGGGTTGGCGTCGTCGCCGGACATGGCCTCGTAGATGGCGTCATCCGGGGTGGGGGTGGACACCTGCCAGCCGGTGCCCCACAGCAGCAGCTCGGCCGCTGAGTGGTAGTTGATCAGGAACTTGAACCCCACGCGGTCCATCAGGCCGTCGAGGGCCTGGGTCTCCGGCTCCGAGGCCGGCGCGGTCCGCGGTACGTTTCGCTGGCCTCGAAGTTCGACGAGCCCTCGTTGTCGTAGCCCCACTTGGTGGGGTAGTTGCGGTTGGGGTCGACGCCGTCGCCGTCTGTGATCTGGCCGTCGCCGTTGTTGTCGGCCAGGTTCTTGCGCCACATGCGCTGGTCGGGCTCGAACGTCCAGTCGTAGCCGTCCGGGTTGGCGACGGGGACGAACCACAGTTCGGTCGAGTTCACCACGTCGGTGAGCGTCGGGTCGGTGCCGTAGCCGTCGACCACGTGATGGGTGAGCCGGCGGATCATCTCTGGCGTGATCCACTCGCGGGCGTGCTGGGCGCCGACGAACAGGGTCGCCGGGCGGCGGCCGTCGCGGGTCTGGTTGGCCCGGCGGGTGACCTTGAGGGCGATGATGTCCTGGCCCTGCACCGTCTGGCCGATGGTGACCAGCTTGACGATGTCGGGGTGGTCGGCCGCGATCTGCTCGAACTCCTCCTTGAGGCCTCCGGGCGCGCCGTACTGGCGGTAGACCGCGTAGCCCTCGGCCGCGAGGCGGGTCGACATCTCGGCCGTCGACTCGCCGTCGACCTGCTTGAGCTCGAGCTCGATGCCCTGGGCGGCCAGCTCCTCGGCCTGCGCCTCGCTGGCGATGACCTCCACGTCGACCTCGGGACCGGCGGCGGCTGTGATCGCCATCTCGTGCGGGTCGACGCCGGACGCCCGCAGCGCCGCCAGGTCGCGCAGGTCGAGCTTGCCGACGTAGACGTCGAGGTGGTCGTCCTCGGCCGCCTGGACGGTCCGAGCCGGCTGTGCGGGCGCGGCGCGTCCGTCGGGACTGGCCCCGGCGGTCGTGACCCCCAGCCCGCTCACCAGGACACCGACCGACACGATAGAAGCGAACCTGCGCCTCATCCCGACTCCCCCCGATGTTTTGCCGCCCCTGCTGTGCAGGATGATGACCCCGGCTGCGCAGCGTGTCAACGGTCGCACTCACCGAGTTACGCGGCCGAGGCAGGACCTTTGTCGGGGCTCGATTCCTACTTGGGGTACGATACCGCGCATGGTCGTGTCGAAAGTGTCCCTGAGCATCGAGGAGGACGTCCTCGCTGAAGCCCGTGAGCGCGCCGGCCGGCGCGAGCTGTCGGCGTACGTGAGCGACGCCCTGCGCCGCCAGCTCCAGCGCGACCGCCTGGGCGAGCTGCTCGCCGAGATGGAGGCCGAGTCGGGTCCCATCCCGGACGACGTGCTGGAGGAGGCACGGCAGTTGTGGCAAGGTCACGCCGCCGCACCCGAGCGACGCCGCCGCAGCGCCTGATCCTCGACAGCGGAGCGGTCATCGCGTTGTCTCGTCACGACCTGCGGGCCCGGGCGGGGCTGGCGGCGGCTCGTGAGGCCGGTGCCGACGTGTCGATCCCGTCGGTCGTCGTCGCCGAGACGGTGCGTGGCACGGGCAAGGACGCGCCTGTGAACCGGATCGTCAAGGCGGTGGGCGAGGTCACCGTGGCCGACGAGACGACGGGTCGAACCGCCGGGGCGCTGCTCGGCTCGGCCCAGTCGAGCTCGACGGTCGACGCTGTCGTGGTGGCGTCCGCCATCGATGCCGGCGGGGCCGTGATCCTGACCGGCGACCCGGGTGACCTCGGCGCCCTCGCCGCCGGCCATCCGGATGTGGTGATCCAACCGCTGTAGCCGGTCACGATCGACCGACGTGCGCAGGGCCGACAACCCTCGTCAGAAGCGTTCGTCGGTCTTGAGGTCGTCGGGCACCCACGCGGGCGCGCGGCGCTCTTTGAACGCCCGGAACCCCTCGACCATCTCGGGACCGGTCAGGCTCTGGTCCATGGCCATGCGGTCGTAGTGGCCGTAGTACTCGTGGAACGTGCGCTTGACCGCGCGCCGGGCCTCGGGCGCGGTGCGGCAGCACCACTCCAGGGCGTCGACGGCCGTGTCCATGAGCTGGTCGTGGGGCACCGTGCGGGCCACCAGGCCCCAGTCGGCCGCCTCCGCGGCGGTGACCGTCCGGCCGGTCATCAGCATGTCTCGGGCGCGGGCCGGGCCGATCTGGCGGGGCAGGACCTGGGCGTAGTTGGTGTCGGCGATGCCCCTCAGCAGTTCGGGCGCCCGGAAGGTGGCCCGGTCGCTGGCGATGGCCACGTCGGCCAGCATGGCGATCATCAGCCCGCCGCCCTGGGCGATGCCATTGACCGCGCAGACGACGGGCTTGGGAGACCGGCGCACGGCGTCGAAGGGCGTGTTGTCCATCGACAGCAGGCGGGGGAGGTCCGTCCAGCCGTCGACGTTCTGCCCGCCGAGGTCGCCGCCCGGCATGAACATGTCGCCCACCCCGGTGATGAGCAGCCCGGACAGCGAGGCGTCGGCGTTGACATGGTCGACGGCGTAGCGGATGCCGAAGTACATGGCGGGCGACAGCGCGTTGCGCATCTCGGGCCGGTCGACGATCACGTACGCCAGGGCGCCATGGCGCTGGAAGCGCAGGTACGGCGTGCCCAGCCAGTCGCCGTCGGGCGGCCGCGGCGCAGTTTCGTCGGACTCGTCAGAACCGTCAGCCAAGTCCCCTCCACTCGTTTGAACCAACGTTCACGGTAGCGCAGGGCGGCTCGCCCGACCGCCGATGTTGCCCCTCATCTGACGGTCTGTCAGATTGATGCCGTGAGGCTGAAGGAGACACCCGAGGAGCAGGCGTTCCGCCACGACGTGCGGGCGTGGCTCGACGAGACGCTCCCCACCCTGCCACCCGAGCCGCCGTTCGAGGACTGGGCGGCCAAGCGCGTCTACGACACCGGTTGGCAACGGCGCCTGTTCGACGCCGGCTACGCCGGCATCTCCTGGCCCACCGAGTACGGCGGTCGCGGCGCCACCCCGTCCGAGGAGCTGATCTTCCTCGAGGAGACCGAGCGCGCCGGCGCCCCCTACGTGGGCTGCAACTTCGTGTCGACCCTGCACGCCGGGCCGACGATCGCCGCCGAGGGCACGCCGGAGCAGCGGGCCCGGTACCTGGCGCCGATCCTGCGGGGCGACAACGTCTGGTGCCAGGGCTTCTCCGAGCCCGAGGCCGGCTCCGACCTGGCCTCGCTGCGCACCCGGGCGGTGCGCGACGGCGATCACTACGTGGTGAGCGGCCAGAAGATCTGGACGTCGCACGCCCAGGTCGCCGACTTCTGCGAGCTGCTGGTCCGCACCGACCCCGATGCGCCGAAGCACCGAGGCATCACCTGGATCGTGATGCCGATGGACTCGCCCGGCATCGACGTGCGGCCCATGCGCACGCTCACCGGCGAGAGCGAGTTCAGCGAGATGTTCCTCGACGAGGTGCGCATCCCCGTCGAGAACGTGGTCGGCGCCGAGCACGACGGCTGGCGCGTCGCCATGGTGACCTTCAGCTTCGAGCGGGGCACGGCGTTCGTGAGTGAGCTGCTCGGCTCGATGCGCCTGCTCACCGACCTGGTCGAGATCGCGCGGAAGACTCCGCTCCACTCGGGCACCGCGTGGGACGACGCCGGCATCCGCCGAGAGCTGACCGTCATCGGCGCCGAGCTCGACGCCCAGTGGGCCCTCACCAAGCGCAACGTGTCGCGGGCCGCCCGGCACGGCAGCCCCGGGGTCGGCGGCTCGATCTTCAAGCTCGCCTACCACGAGACCCGCGAGCGCATGGGCGAGATCGCCCTGCAGGTGCTCGGCCGGGCCCGCCTGGCCCTCGACGATCCGACCGGGCTGTCGGCCCGCCACCTCGACCACGTGCACCAGCGGCTCTACGCACTGTCGCTGTCGATCGCCGCGGGCACCACGCAGATCCAACGCAACATCGTGGGCGAGCGGCTGCTGGGCCTGCCCAAGGAACGCTGAGCGGGACCGAGGGACCGACGACATCATGGACTTCGAACCGACCGACGACCAGCTCGCCCTCCAGGCCGAGCTGCGCCGCTTCCTCGCCGAACGGGTGACGCACGAGGCCCGCCGGGCCATCTGCGAGCTGCCCGGCGCGGTCGACCGCGAGCTGTGGCGCGACCTGGGCGGCATGGGCACCTTCGCCCTCACCCTGCCCGAGGCCGACGGCGGCGTGGGCCTGGGCCTGGCCGACGCCACCATCGTGTTCGAGGAGCTGGGCCGCGCCGCGGTGCCCGGGCCGGTGATCGGCACGTTCCTCGCCGCCGGCCTGGGGGCCGACATCTCCGCCGCCGCCGGCCGGGGCGAGGCCGTGGTCGGGATGATCCCCGCCGGCGACCCGGCCTTCGTCGAGCACCTGGCCGCGCTCGACGCCCTCGTGATCGTGGGCGACGGCGGCGTCGCCGTCACCGACCGGCCCCCGGCTTCCCGTCCGGTCGACCGGCCGCTCGACCCGTTGACCCCGGTCGACGTGGTCGATGCGCTGCCCGTGGGACGCGAGGTGGGCGGCCCGGACGTCGCTGCCCGGGTGCGCACAGCCGGCGGACTGCTGGCGGCGGCCGTCCAGGTGGGGCTGGCCGACGCCGCGCTGACGCTCGCCACCGTGTACGCCAAGGAGCGCACCCAGTTCGGCCGGGTCATCGGCAGCTTCCAGGCGCTCAAGCACCTGTTGGCCGACGCCGCCGTCGCCGTGGAGGTCGCCCGCGCCGCCGTCCAGGCGGCCGGGGTCGAGATCGACGACGCCACGGCCGGCGACGGCGACCCCGCCGCGGCCCACCGGTCCGTCGACGGGGCCCGCATCGTGGCCTCGCGTGCCGCCGACCGGGCGACCCGCGCCTGCGTGCAGGTCCACGGCGGCATGGGGTTCACCTGGGAGCTCGACGCCCACCTCTTCCTCAAGCGCGCCCTCGTGCTCGACGTGGGCGTCGGTTCGCCCGACGCGGCCGTCGAGTCGCTGGCGGCCGTGCTCTGACCTCCGGGCCTCGCCGGGGGCGCGACACCGACTGAGTACGATCGCAGTCGTGCGGCGAGTGCGGGAGCGCCACGGCACCGGGCGGCGCCGCCGCACCTGGGGGCAGCGGCTTGCCGTCGCGGGCGGATGCCTGTCGACGCTGGGCCTGGTGGCCAGTGCGGCGGGTCTCGCCTACATCTTCCGCAAGTACGAGCGGCTGCCCCGGGTCGAGCTGACCGGTGTGCTCGACGAGTCGGTCGAGTCGGGCGAGCCCGAGAACTACCTCATCGTCGGCATCGACAGCGCCGCAAACCTGCCCGAGGACGACTCCGTGCGCATCGGGCGCGACCCCACGCTGCGCTCCGACACGATCATGATCCTGCGCACCGATCCGGCCACCCGCCGGGCGGCGCTGCTGTCGCTGCCGCGCGACCTGTACGTCACCCTCGCCGGCGGCCACGGCCAGTCCCGCATCAACCTGGCGATCCAGCGGGGCGGGGCACCCCTGCTCATCCGCACGATCGCCCAGAACTTCGCCATCCCCATCCACCACTACGTACAGGTCGACTTCGCCTCGTTCCGGGGGCTGGTCGAGGCCATCGACGGGGTGCCGGTGCCCATCCCGAACCCGGCCCGCGACACCGAGTCAGGCCTCGACATCCCCGAGGCGGGGTGCCACACGCTCGACCCCACCGAGGCGCTGGCCTACGTGCGCTCGCGGCACTACGAAGAGGAGATCGACGGCCGCTGGGTCGAGGACCTGCGCTCCGACATCGGCCGCATCGCTCGCCAGCAGGACTTCATCCGCCGCGCCCTCAGCCGGGCCATCGACCGCGGCGCCCGCAACCCCGGCACCCTCGACCAGCTCATCGACGTGGGTCTGTCGGGCATCACGGTCGACGGCGAGCTGACCGCGGACGACATCTTCGACCTTGGCACGCACTTCCGGTCGTTCGAGCCCGACAGCCTGACCACCTACGCGGTCGAGGGCACACCCGACACGGTGGGCGAGGCCCAGATCCTGCGGCTGGTCGAGGGCCCCGCCACCGAGGCCACGCTGTCGATCTTCCGGGGCGGCGCGGCCGAGGGCGTCGAGCCCGAAGGGGTGCGGCTCACCGTGCGCAACGGCACGGGCACCCCCAGCGAAGGGGCAGAGGCCACCGAGGCCCTGCGGGGCGCCGGGTTCATCGCCGATGTGTCGGGTGACGAGCCGGGCGGCGGGGACGACGGCACCGTACTGCGCTACCCGCCCGCCCAGCAGGCCGCGGCCGACCTGGTGGCTCGTTGGCTGGTGGGTGGCGCCCGGCTCGAGCCGGTCCGGGGCAGCGACGGCATCGAGCTGGTGACGGGCACCGACTGGCGGGGCGTGCGCAGCGAGCCAGCGCCGTCCACGTCCACCACCACGGCCAGCACGCTGCCCGAGGCGACCACCACGACCACCTCGGAGACCGAGGGCTCGCCGTCGAGCGCCGAGACGACCACGTCCGTCGACCTGGCCACGCTGGACTGCTGAGCGCCGTGTCCAGCGACACCCGGTCCGTCAGCGTCGACGCCGGCACCGCTCCCGACCCCGTCGCCCCCCGCGACGGTACGAGCAGGCCCGCGGTCCGGCGGAAGCCGTCGTGGCAGACCCGCCCCCTCGGCTACCAACCGGCGCTCGACGGGCTGCGCGCCGTGGCGGTCGCCCTGGTCATCGCCTATCACCTGGGCTACTCGGCGGTGGCGGGCGGCTACATCGGCGTCGAGGTCTTCTTCGTGCTGTCGGGGTGGCTCGTGTGCGCACTGCTCATGAACGAGCACCAGCGCACCGGCATCATCGGCCTGACGAGCTTCTGGCTGCGCCGGGCCCGCCGGTTGCTGCCGGCCCTGGTGGTCGTCACGCTCGGCACGGTGGGGGTCGCCAGCCTGGCCCAACCCGGGCAGCTGGCCGAGCTGCGCACCCAGGGTCTGGCCGCGCTCGCCTACCACCTCAACTGGCGGCTCGTCCTCGACCAACAGTCCTACTTCGAGGCCGCGGGCGGACCGTCGGCGCTGGAGCACCTGTGGTCTCTCTCGATCGAGGAGCAGTTCTACCTGGTGTTCCCGCTGCTGTGCGGGCTCGTGCTCACCCGCTGGTCGCGCAAGCGGGCGGTGGCCGTGGTGGCCGGCGCCGCGCTGGTCGCCACGGTGCTCCGCATGGTCATGTACGAGCCGGGCGCCGACCCGTCGCGGGTCTACTTCGGCACCGACACGCGGGCGGCCGGCCTGCTGCTGGGGGTGGCGCTCGGCCTGTTCTGGACGCCGAACCGCCTGCGCCCCCACTCGAGCCCGCGGTTCAGGGCCGCGCTCGACGGCGTCGCCCTCGCCGGGGCCGCCGTCCTGGCCTGGTACACGTTCGGGCTCGACGAGACCCGACCCGCGGCGTTCCTCGGTGGCTTCACCGCCGCGCAGCTGGCCACGCTGGCTCTCATCGCCGTCGCCGTCTACCCGGCGCCCACCCGGGCCGTGCGGCTGCTGTCGGCGCGGCCGCTGCGCTGGGTGGGCCAGCGCTCCTACGGCATCTACCTCATCCACTGGCCGGTGATCGTCTTCCTCTCGACCGCACCGGGCGAGCAGCCCGAGAGCCCCGTCAACGTGGCGGTCCAGCTGGCGCTGATCCTCGGCCTGTCCACGCTGTCGTACCGGATCGTCGAGCAGCCGATCCGCCACCGGGGCCTCGGCGACGCCGCCCGCGACGCGGGGGCCCGCCTCGCCGCGCTGGCCGAGGGTCGGCCGATGGCCAGCACCGCCATGGCGGCGGCGTGCGTCGTGGCCTTCGGCGTCACGGTGGGGGTGACGCGCGACGTGGTGACGGCGTCGGCGCCCGACGCGTCCCAGCCCGACTCGGTGGTCATCGCCGCCGACACCACTGTGCCGTCTACCGCTCCGCCCACGACCGCGGCGGTAGCGGCCGACCCGGCCCCTGCGCCGGCGCCCGCCCCGGCGCCGCCGGCCCCCGCCGCGGCGCCGCCGGCCGCTCCGGCCCACGCCCCCACCACCGCGATCGGCGACTCGGTCCTGGTGGGCGCGGCGCAGGCCATGGCGGCGCGGATGGGGCCGACGCTGGCGGTCGACGCGGCCGTCGGCCGGCAGATGATCGAGGCCGACGAGCTGATCGCCGGCCTCGCCGCCCAGGGCCAGCTCGGCCGGGTCGTGCTGCTGCACCTGGGCAACAACGGCCCGTTCACCGCCGAGCAGATCGACGCGGTGTTCGCCGCCGCCGGCCCAGACCGCACCGTGCTGCTCGTCAACGTGCTCGTGCCCCGCCGGTGGGAGGGCGAGGTCAACGACCAGCTCGCAGCGGCGGCCGCCCGTCACCCCAACGCGGTGCTGGTCGACTGGCGCTCGCTGGTCACCAGCGAAGCAGGCCTGACCCGCGAGGATGGCTACCACCTGACGCCGAGCGGCGCCGAGCGCTACGCCGACCTGGTGGTGGGTCAGGTGCCCAGCGCCTGAGCCACGAAGTCGGCCAGGTGGCGGTAGCCCTGGTCGGTCAGGTGGATGCCGTCGTCCGCCAGCAGCTCCGGGTGGCGGGCCAGGTCCGCCGGCCAGTCGGGCACCACCAGCCCCGGTCCCGCCGCCCGGCGCAGGATCGCGGCGCGCTCGACCCGGTCCTCGTCGTCGGCGTCGCCGGGCGGGATCCACACGATCGTCGTCGCCCCCCGGGCGCGCAGCGTGTCCACCAGGGCGGTGACGTCGGCCGCGAAGTCGTCCGGCCGGGGCCCGGGGTTGGTGCCCAGGCCGACGACGACCACCGCGGGCACCGTCTCGCGCGCGATCACCTGGTCGAGGGCCCAGTCGACCGCCCGGCCGTCCTCGGCGACGATCTCGGGCCGCCAGCCGTCGGCCCGCAACGAGGCGTCGAGCCCGCCCCACAGGTCGGCCCCCACCGTGAGCGAGTCGCCGATGACCAGCACGGGGCGCCGGGCTGACGTCTCGCCGCGCCCGCCGTCGTCGTCGGCGGCCGTGACGGTGGGCGCCGGCTCGTCCGACGCCGCGCCCGACCCTCCGCCGCAGGCGACGGCGACCACCAGGACCGGGACGAGCAGGGGCCAGCGCGCGTGGATCGGGTGAGCGTACCGGCGGGGAGGCCGGGTCGCCGCCCCCCGCCGCGGGTACACGTCCGGTTGTCCGGCCGGCCCTACGCTCCTGGGTGTCCCGCCCGGCCGGGCCCCGAGCGACGGAGGACGCGTGTCGCAGACCGAATCGTCACCACCCGCACCGGGCGCGCCCGACCGCCGCCCCCATGTGCACCCGTCGGTGGCCCGGGCGGGCGCGTACGCCTGGCGGTTGATCGGCATCGGCATCGTCGGCTGGGCGGTGCTCCAGCTCCTGACGGCGCTGTGGGTGCTCGTGCTGGCGGCGGCGGTGGCGATGCTGTTGGGCCGGGCGCTCGACCCCGTGGCCAACGTGCTGCGCCGCCGCCGCTGGCCGCCGGCCCTGGTGGCCGCCACGACGCTCATCGGGTTCCTGCTGGCGCTGGCGGGCATCGTGGCCCTGCTGGTGCCGACGATCGTCGACGAGTTCTCCGACCTGGGCCCCACCCTCGAGGACGCCGTGGACGACGTCGAGGACTGGGTCGTCAACGACAGTCCGTTCGACGTGTCGCGGCAGGACGTCGACGACTTCCGCGACGAGGCGTCAGACCGCGCGCGCGATGCGGTCCAGTCGCAGGGCGGCGCGGTGGTCAGCGGCACGGTCATGGCCGTCGAGGTGTTCACGGGGTTGGTGTTGGCGTTGATCGCCACCTTCTTCCTGCTCAAGGACGGCGACCGGTTCGGCGAGTGGGTGCTCACGTTCGTGCCCGAGGAGCGGCGGAACCTGACCCGCCGGCTGGCGGCCCGGTCATGGCAGACGCTCGGCGGCTACCTCAAGGGGTCGGCGACCCTGGGTGTGATCGAGGGCATCATCATCGGCACCACGGTGTGGTTGGTGGGCGGGGCATTGGCGGTGCCGGTGGCCGTCATCACGTTCTTCGCCGCGTTCGTGCCCTTTGCGGGCGCCGTGCTCGCGGGCGCGGTCGCTGTGCTCGTCACGCTCGTCACGGCGGGGTTCGGCAACGCGGTGATCGTGCTGGTGGTGGCCGTGCTGGTGCAGCAGCTCGACAACGACCTGCTGGCCCCGATCGTGTTCGGCAGGAACCTGAGCCTCCACCCGCTCGTCGTGCTGGGCGCCATCGTGGCCGGCAGCACGCTGTTCGGCCCGTTCGGTGCGGTGCTGGCCGTGCCGGTCACAGCCGTCGTCATCAACGTGTTGTCCGAGTGGCGGGCCGACAACCGCCGCACCGCGGCCGAGGCCGACGCCGGCGCCGAGCCTGACGCAGCGGCCGACGCCGAGGCCGAGGGGCTGTGACGCCGTGAGGCAATAGAGGTCGCGCCCGACAGGCTGAGGCAATCGTGGTCGGGGGCCGATGTCTATTGCCTCGGGCGGCTGCGGGCGACGCCTATTGCCTCGGGACCTCGGCGGTGATGTCGGCCGGAGCCTCGGCGTCGGCGGTGATGTCGGCCGGAGCCTCGGCCTTGGCCTGCGTACGGTCCCGTTCCTCCTGCATGGCGGTGAGCACGGCCATCATGATCTGCTGCATGTCGTCGTCGAGGAACTTGCGGGCCCGGAACAGCACGGCGGCGCCCAGGAACGTCAGCGGCGTGACGGCCAGGAACGCCACCCGCAGGTTCTCGTCGTAGGCGCTCGAGATGGCCGACACCACGAACGGTGCCGCCGCCTGGCCGGCGACCACCGCCACCAGGTTGAACGCCCCGAAGCCGGTGCCACGCAGGTGGGCAGGGAGGGCGTCGGTCAGGCCCGCCCGCAGGCCGGGGATGGCCATGGAGTCGACGAACAGGCCGGCGAGCTGCAGGCCGAAGGCGGGGATGATCGCGGCCAGCGTGTACTCGGTGGGCCGGATGAGGAACGAGGCGGTGAAGAACAGCGTGCCGACGAACAGGAACACGGCCGGCAGCGCCAGACGCCCGCCCTGCACCTTGGGCGCCCAGCGGTCGGCCACCCGGCCACCGACGATGATGCCGGGCACGCCGGCCAGGATGGCCAGCGCCATGAACCACGCCTCGCCGTCGCCCTCGGCCACGTGCAGGTGACGGATGTAGTACTGCGCCAGCCAGGACGAGATGGCAGTGACCGTGAACAGCAGCGCGGCCACGCCCACCAGTGCGTAGCGCATGGTGCGGATGCGGAGCACGGTGCGCATGTCGGCGCGCAGCCCGTCGACCATGTCGCGCAGGAACTGGCCGAAGCCGTTCTCGAACAGCCGCACCTTGTCGTCGCCGTCGGCGTGCTCGATCTCGCCGCCGCCCATGGCGGCCATGAGGTCGGCGGTGCCGCGGCGGGGCTCGCGCAGCCGGAACACGAGGGCGGCCACCGCCAGCCCGGGCAGTGCCACCACGACCAGCGCCCAGCGCCACCCCACGGCGATCCCGAGCCAGCCGCCGAGGGCCACGCCGATGCCGGTGCCCACGAACAGCATCGCCATCTGGATGGAGAACGCCTTGCCGCGCTTCTCGGGCGGGTAGTAGTCGCCCACCAGGCTGGCCGCCGACGGCTCGCTCACCGCCTGGCCGAACCCGAGCACCGAGCGCAGTCCGACCAGCATGACGAAGCCGACAGCGCCGGCCCCGGCCGCGCTGAGCGCCGACCAGGCGATGACCGTGGTGCCGATGGCCCGCGAGCGGTTCCAGCGGTCGGCCAGGTAGCCGGCGGGCACCGTGACGATGCCGTTGAACAGGAGCTGCATCGACAACAGCACGCCGATGGCGAAGTCGCCGACCCCGAACTCGTCCTTCAGCGGGTCGATCAGGCCACGCACGATGTTCTTGTCGACCTCGTCGACGAGTACCACCAACCCCAGCACCCACATGGGCTCGGAGAGCAGCTTGGGCAGGCGGCGGGCGCGTTCCGGCATGGGCCGAAGATTCTGCACTGCGACTGCAGGCGTATGCTCGGCCGTCGGGGCTGACCAGGGGAGGGGCCATGGACCAGACGGCCATCGAGATCGCGGAGTCGGTGCGGCGAGGCGAACGGCGGGCGGTCGACGTGCTCGACGACGCGCTGGCCGCCATCGCGTCGGACAGCGAGCGGCTGGGAGCCTTCGTCCACGTCGACGAGGGCCTGGCCCGCGCCGCCGCCGAGGCGGTCGACGCCACGGTGGCCGCCGGGCAGGACCCGGGCCCGTTCGCCGGCGTCCCGATCGGGGTCAAAGACCTGGAGGACTGCGCCGGCATGCCCACCACCCACGGCTCGCTGGCGTTCGCCCAGCGTGGCCCCGTGGCTGACGACTCGATCCATGTCGGGAGGCTGCGGGCGGCAGGGGCCGTGCCGGTCGGCAAGACGGCCGCGCCCGAGTTCGGCACGCTCAACTTCACGAAGACCAAGGTGTTCGGCGTGGCCCGCAACCCGTGGGACATCGAGCGCACGCCGGGCGGGTCGAGCGGCGGCAGCGCCGCGGCGGTGGCGGCCGGCCTGGTGCCGGTGGCGACGGCGAGCGACGGCGGCGGCTCGACCCGCATCCCGGCCGCCTTCTGCGGCCTGGTCGGCTTCAAGCCCAGCCACGGGCGCATCCCCCACCCGGGGCCACCGGGGTCGGAGACCTCGGTCTTCGGCCTGCTCACCACCACGGTGGCCGACAGCGCCCGCCACCTCGACGTGACCGCGGGCCCCGACGATCGTGACCGGTTCTCGCTACCACAGCCGCTCGTGAGCTACGAGTCGGCCATCGACTCGCTGCCGCTCGACGGCCTGCGGGCCCGCTGGTCGCCCGACATGGGCTTCGCCCGCTGCGATCCCGAGGTGCGGGAAATCACCGAACAGGCGGCCCGCGACCTGGCCGAGGCGGCGGGCCTGGTGCTCGACGACGGTCCGATCGAGCTGACCGACCCGGTGCGCACCTGGCTGAGCTCGGGCTCGCTCGACCTGTGGCTGTCGCTGGACGAGGGCATGTGGCCCGGCGTCGCCGACGACCTGACCCGCTACAGCCGCTCGGTCCTCGAGCAGACCGAGAACTACCCCGTGCCCCGTGTCGCCCAGGCAGCGCGCCGGCGCGAGCAGCTGGTGCTCGACGCCGCTCGCCTGTTCCACGAGGTCGACGTGGTGATCACGCCCACCACCGCGGTCCCGGCCTTCGCGGCCGAGGGGCCGCCACCCGAGACCATCGACGGCGAGCCGGCCCGCCCCTTGGGCGCCTCGGCCACGCCGTTCACGATGCTGGCCAACCTGTGCTGGAACCCGGCCGTGTCGGTGCCGGCCGGGCAGACCGCCGGCGGGCTGCCGGTGGGGCTGCAGATCATGGCCGGCCGCCACCGAGACGAGATCCCGCTGCGGCTGGCCCGCATCTGGGAGCAGGCCGCCCCGGCCCCTGGCCAGCGGCCGGCGACGCCCGGCGCTGCGGCGTGCCGCGGCCTTACCGAGCCTTAGTCGCGGCGGTCGCGGAGGAAGCGCTCGACCTCTTCGACCAGCGAGCGGGCCGCTCCGGTGTCGTCGTCGTCGGCGTCGTGACGCTCTTCGAGCTGGGTGACGTAGTCGGACGTCTCGTCGTCCTCCTGCACCAGCTCGGTGACCTGGCGCTCGTAGGCGGCCGAGGCGATCTCGAGGTCGGTCGTGGGCACCCAAGTGCCCAACACCTCGGCGGTGTGCTCGAGCAGGGCCAGCACGGCCTTGGGCGACGGGGCGGTGGGGACGTAGGTGGGCACGGCCGCCCACAGCGACGCGGCGGGCAGGCCGGCCTCGCGGCAGGCGGCCGACAGCACGCCGACCACGCCGGTGGGCCCCTGGTAGGTCGAGGGCTGCAGCCCCAGCTCGGCCTGGAGGGCCGGGTCGGTGACCGTGCCGACGACCGGCACCGGACGGCTGTGGGGCACCTCGGCCACCAACGCCCCCAGGATGACGACCAGCCGGCAGTCCATCTCTCGCGCCAGGCCGGTGATCTGCTCGCAGAACGTGCGCCACTTGAGCTGCGGCTCGGCGCCGATCATCAGCAGCACGTCGCCGGCCTCGCCGGGCAGGCTGGCGGCGTAGACATCGGTGGTGGGCCACACGATCTGGCGGACGCCGTCGTCGTCGATCTCGGCCTGGGGCCGGGACGTGGTGAAGTCGAAGAACTCCTCGGCGTCGATGTCGGCGATGAGATCGCCGTCGTAGCGGTCGATCAGGTAGCGGACGGCGCCGCTGGCGGCATCGCCTGCGTCGTTCCACCCCTCGAACGCCGCCACCAGCACCGGGCGGTCGAGCGTGGGTCGGTTGCGCCAGCGGACATGATCCACCGCGACCATCGTACGGGCATCGCCCGCCGGCGCCCCGCCGGGCGCGGGGGGCGCGGCGTCAGGCGGCTGTGTGGGTGGTGGGCCTGTTGGGGGTGGGCGTGTCGGCTCGGGCGTCGCCCCCGTGGCCGAGTCGGGAGAGCAGCGCCGACACGTCGTCCTGGGCCCGGGTCCACTCGTCGAGTGATCGCCGGGCGTTCTCTGCCGCTCCAGCGCCGGCCCACGAGGTGATCGCTGTGCGGATGTCCATGTGGGCACGGTACGAATCCGGTGTGTCGTGCGGTCGACACGGGCGTGAGCGGACCGTCACACGCGGATGAACGCTATCCAACACCGCTGGGCGGTCACGTCACCACCTATGGTCGTGGCGACGGCCCGCGGCGTCGCCCCGTGACCGACGGCCGGTGGTGGATCTACTGTGCGGGCGTGACCCCCGCACACACCGTCCGCACGGTGGCCGACGTCATGAGCTCCCCGGTGGTGACCGCGCTCCCCGACGAGTCCGTGGCCGACGCCGCCGCCCGCATGAACGAGCGCACGGTCGGCTCGGTCGTCGTGGTCGACGGCCGCCGCCCTATCGGCATCCTCACCGAGCGCGACATCGTCCGCCTGGCCGCGGCCGGCCCCGCGTCCGCGGGCCTCAAGGTCGCCGAGCTGATGACCGCCGACCCCGACTGCATCGCGCCGGACGTGTCGGTGCACGACGCGTTCGCCTCGCTCACCGAGCGTCGCTACCGGCACCTGCCCGTCGTCGAGGGCGACGACCTGGTGGGCATCGTGTCGCTGCGCGACCTGATGCGCCTGGCGCAGATCCAGCCCGTCGTCCACCCGGGCCAGATCGAGGCGCCCCCGGGCCTCGAGGGCGTGATCGTGGCCGAGACCCAGGTGGGCGACGTGCGGGGGCTCGAGGGCTTCTACCACTATCGCCAGTACTCGGCGGTCGAGCTGGCCGACAGGCGCTCGCTCGAGGACATCTGGTTCCTGTTGTTCGAGGGGCACCTACCGTCGGCCGACGAGAGCGCGACGTTCGCCGCCGAGGTGCGGGCCCTGCGCACGGTGCCGGCCGCGGTTCGTGGGCTGCTGCCGGACATCGCCGCGTCGGGCGGCCCGATCATGGACAAGCTCCGCACAGCGATGTCGCTCGTCGGCCACAGCCAGGGCTTCCGCCCGTGGCTCGACATCTCGGCCGGCGAGCTGCGCACCAACGCCCTCCAGATGTGCGCGGCGGTGCCCACACTGATCATGGCCCTGCACCGGCTGGGCCACGGGCTCGACCCCGTCGACCCCGACCCCGCCCTGGGCTACGGCGAGAACTACCTGTGGATGCTCACCGGCGAGCGCCCCGACGCCGACAAGGCCCGTGCCGTCGAGCAGTACCAGATCCTCACGATCGACCACGGGTTCAACGCGTCGACGTTCACCGCGCGCGTGATCACTTCGACGGGCGCCGACCTGGCCGGTGCGGTCACCGGCGGCATCGCCGCCCTGTCCGGCCCGCTGCACGGCGGGGCGCCGTCGCGGGCGCTCGACCTGCTCGACGCCATCGGCACGCCCGACAACGCCCGCCCCTACCTGGTCGACGCCGTCACCAGGGGCGACAAGATCATGGGCTTCGGCCACCGGGTCTACAAGACGACCGATCCCCGGTCCGAGTTCCTGCGGGGCGTGGCCCAGCGCATCGAGGCCGCCAAGGTCGGATTCGCCACCCAGGTCGAGCAGACCGTGGTCGACGTGCTGGCCGAGCTCAAGCCCGGCCGCAACCTGTACGCGAACGTCGAGTTCTACGCCGGCGTGGTCATGGAGGACGTGGGCCTGCCGCCCGACCTGTTCAGCCCCACGTTCGCGTCGAGCCGGGTCATCGGCTGGTGCGCCAACATCCTCGAGCAGGCCGCCGACAACCGCATCATCCGGCCGTCGGCCCGCTACGTGGGCCCGCCGCCCCCGCAGCCCGTGCCCGACGCCTGAGGCTCGGTCCCGCACCTTCACCCACCGTGGCTCGACTCTGGTGAGCTGCTGGTGTTCGACCCGGCCACGGGCGCCGAGCGGGCCCGGCTGGCGGACGGCTCGGGCACGCTGCTGCCGTTGCCGGGCGAGTCGCCGTCGCTGCTCGTGGCCGGCTACGACACGCTGCGGGCCATCGACGCCGAACGCCGCGAGGTGTGGTCGGCGCCGGCAGCGTTCTCGGCCTACGAGGTGGCGGTGTCCGGGGACGTGGCGGTGGCCACCGACTCGGAGGGCCGGGTCGCCGTCTACCGTCTCCCCGGGTAGGGGTCGCGACCGCGTAGCGTGCAGCAGGTGAAGGTCGAGATCGCCACCACGCTCACGCCCACCATCGTCGACGCTGTCGAGCGCCTCGTGCCTCAGCTGTCGCGGTCGAGCCCCCCGCCGACCACCGCGCAGCTGGGCGATGTCGTGGCCTCGCCGGCCACCGACCTGTTCATCGCCATCGACGACGCGGGCAAGGTCGTGGGCATGGCGACGCTGGCGACGTTCCGCATCCCCACCGGGCTGAGGGCGTGGATCGAGGATGTGGTCGTCGACGAGGCGGCGAGCCGCCAGGGCGTGGGCAGTGCGCTGACCCAGGCGATGGTCGACCGCGCCCGCGAGCTCGGGTGCCGCACGGTGGACCTGACGTCGCGCCCGTCGCGCGAGGCGGCCAACCGCCTCTACCAGCGGGCGGGGTTCGTGGCCCGCGAGACCAACATCTACCGGCTCGACCTCGAGCCGTAGTCGGCCTTCCGCGCCAGGCGTTCAGCTGGCCAGCAGCTCGTCCAGGCGCTCGTAGCCTTCGCGGACCCCGTCCTCCATGCCGCTGGCCAGAAAGGCGTCGCGTCCCTCGAAGTTGTCGACCAGCGACGTCGACGTGAGCCGCGTGCGGCCGTCGCCGAGGTCCTCGAACTCGAGGCGCTCGAGCGCGACGCCGTCGGGGATGCCTTCGAAGGTGAACGTCTGCACGATCAGCTCCGAGGGGCGAACCTCGTGGAAGCAGCCGCGGAAGCCGAACTCGTGGCCATCGCTGAGGTGCAGGTAGCGGTACGAGCCGCCGGTGCGGCAGTCGAAGTGGTCGATCCGCATCTCGGTGCCGCGGGGCCCGTTCCATTGGACGACGAGGTCGGGGTCGGTGTGGGCCCGGAAGACCTTCGCCGGCGGGGCGTCGAACTCGCGGGTGATCCGGATGAGGGGGACGTCGGGATCGGCCGTGATCTCGGTGTCGTGGGTGCTTGTGGCCATCATGCTGCTCCTGTGGAGGGTGGTGGGGTGGGTTCGGCATCGTCCGGCATCGTCAGGAGGAGGTCGTCGAGCTGGCGGTAACGCTCTTCGGCCTGGCGGCGGTAGCGCTCGATCCACTTCGTCATGAGATCGAAGACCTGGGCCTCGAGGTGCACCGGGCGGTGGTACACGTCCCGGGCTCGGGTCACCAGGCCAGCCTCCTCCAGCACCTTGAGCTGCTTGGAGACGGCCTGGACGGACACGTCGTAAGGCTGTGCGAGCTCGGTGACGGTGGAGTCGCCGGCAGCGAGCCTCGCCACGATGTCGCGCCGGGTGGGATCAGCCAACGCCGCGAACACCCGGGAGAGCGGATCTTCTGCCACGGTCTTCCCCTTCAGATGTCAACCAGTTGGTTGTCACCCAACCTACGACCGTCCCAGTGGCAGTGTCAACCGATTCGTTGAGACTGCGGCGGACCCCCGGCCGGCTCGATCTCGATGGTCATGCATGCGCTGGTGGGGCTGGACGCGTACTCCCCGAACGGTGCACACGGGCTGAACCCGAGCTTGGTGTACAGGGAGCGGGCGGGTGCGAACGCGTCCATGACCCCGGTCTCGAGGCTCACCCGACGGCAGTTCCGATCGGCCGCGACCGACAGGAGGTGCTCGACCAGCGCTCGCCCGACCCCCTGGCCCCTGGCGGCCTCGGCCGTGTGCAGCGACTTCAGCTCGGCGTGGGACCCGTCCAGCTGCTTGAGGGCGCCGACGGCGAGGAGCTGGCCGTCGAGGCGGGCGCTGAAGAACGTGACGCCTGGATCGACGAGGCCCTCGGCGCCCAGAGCATGGACGCCCTCGGGAGGCGTGACCTCCCGGGCGAACGCGAGGTGTCGTTCCAGCAGCGCTCGGACGTCGTCAGCGGTTGGATCATCGGCGGCGATGGCCAGGCCCATCAGGTTCATCTACCAACGCGAACCGGTCGTTGCAACCGTCACTCAGGGGTGTGGCAGACCGCCTCGACGTTGTTGCCGTCCGGGTCACGAACGAAGGCGCCGTAGTAGGTGGGGTGGTACTCCGGCCAGACCCGGGGCTCGTGCAACACATCGGCGCCCACCGCCTTCGCTGCCTCGAAGAACGCACGTACGGCAGAGCGATCCGGCGCCGAGAACGCGATGTGCGACTCACGGAACCCCTCACCCGTCGCCCGTGGGCCGATCCAGAAGTCCGGCATGGGCGGCACGCCGTAGCCGATGACGTCGCCGAACTCGAGAATCCGCTCCCCACCGACTGTCGCCAACACCGCGTCGTAGAACGCCGCGCTCTCGGGGACGTCCGCACACTGGATGGATACGTGGTCGAGCATGGAGACATCTTGACCGCTCAGGGGCGCGGTGACCGCTGGCCAACGGCACGGCGGAGGATCTCCGCGGTCTCCTCGTCGGCCGGCAGGAAAGCTTCGAGTTGCAGCTCGGAGAGCGTGACATCGACGGCGGTGGCGAACGAGGTCAGCGTCGTGACGAGCCGCAGCTCGTCCTGGCCACACCGCAGTCGCAGCGGCACCGCGAACCCGATGTGGTCCGGGCCCGGCGCGAACGCCGGGACGTAGCTCTCCAGCTCGGCGACGAACTCGTCCAGCCGGGCGTCGGCGCCTTGCAGGGACCGAGCGCGCAGGCTCTCGACGACGTGGCGACCCCACTCCGCCAGGTTCTCGACACGGCGGCCCATGCCCCCGGGATGCAGCGCGAGGCGCAGCACGTTCACCGGCGGGACGAGCAGGTCGGGATCGGCGCCCTGGGTGAGCACGTCGATGGCGGCGTTGGCCGCGACCAGCTCGCCGTAGGGACGCACGACCACCGCCGGGTACGGCATGTGCCCCTCGAGGATGCGGTCGAGCGCCTCGCGGGCGGGCCGCAGCTCCGGGGCGTCGAGCCGCGTCTCGGCGAAGACCGGTGCGTAGCCCGCGGTGAGCAGCAGGGCGTTCCGTTCCCGCAGCGACACGCCCAACGTCTCCGCAAGCCGTAGCACCATCGCACGACCGGGCTGCGAGCGACCTCGCTCGATGAAGCTGAGGTGGCGCTGCGTCGTGCCGGCGCGCACGGCGAGCTCCAACTGGCTCCAGCGGCGCGTCGTGCGCCAGCGCCGGAGCTCGCCGGCGAATCGGTTCGGCGTGGCCACCCCGGTCATGGCACCAGTGGTAGCCGACGAGGCAGACCTGCTCCATTCCCTCCGGGGTATTGCCGGCGGCCTCGACGGCACCCACGATGCCCGTCATGCACAACGAGACCGGATACACGGTTGGCGACCCCGGGGACCTCGCCGAGCGCTACATCGCGCTGTGGAACGAGCCGGACCCCGGCGTCCGCCGCAAGCTCATCCAGGACGTCTGGGCGCCGGGCGGAGCCCAGATCCTCGAGCCGCCGGAGGCGATACGGGACGCCGCCACCTCCCTGGCCTTCGAGGCGCCGCCACTCGAGGCTCACGGTCACGAGGCGCTCGAGGCCAGGGTCACCCGGGCCTACGAGATGTTCATCGCCCCCGGCGAGTTCGTGTTCCGAGCAAGGGGCACGGCCTCCCGCCTGCACGACGTCGTCTCGTTCGCCTGGGAGATGGCGCCCTCTACGGGGGGCGACGCGGTCGGGGGCGGCCGCGACGTCTTCGTCCTGGACGACGCGGGCCGGATCCGGATCGACTACCAGTTCATCGGCCTGTGAGCCGAGTCGCTACGACACCTTGCGGACCGCGTCGCCGGGGCGGACCGTCCCTGCCACGACGACGCGGGCGTTGAGGCCGCGCAGGCGAAGCTGCCGGCCCGTCGGCGAGTTGACGAAGCGCATGGCGTCGCGGCCGAAGCGCTCGACGAACTTGGCGCACCCGGTGTGGGGCTTGGCCGTCACCTCGATGACGGCCGAGCCCAGCGCCAGGCGGGTGCCCGGCGGCAGGTTGGCCTCGCTGAGGTCGAGGTCGAGGTGCAGCTGGTCGCCGGCCAGGGCCCGCCGCTCGGGGTCGATCGCCACGAACCGCGACAGCCGCGCGTTGATGACGTTGAGCTGCATCAGCGGGTCGGCCGAGCCGTCGGGGGTGTGGCGGTTGCCACGGGTCTGCCAGTTGTCGCCGACCAGCCCCTGGGCCAGATCGAGCGTGCCTTCGGCCAGCACCTCGCGCTCGCCCTGCGACGGGCGCCGCACGACCATGTCGACGAGCCCGTCGTCCGCGGGAGCCTGACATATCTCGTGGAGGGCGGCTTCGAGCTCGTCGGTGGTGCGGTGGCCCATGGGCCCGACATTGTCAGATCGCCAGGTCGGCGACGAGCGGATAATGGTCGGACGCATCGGTGGGCACCACCCACGCGGCGCGGGGCACGACGTCGGCCGACGCCAGCACGTAGTCGATGCGGGCGTGCGGGGTGGCGGCGTCGAAGGTCAGCCCGTCGCCGGTGCCGGCCGCGGCCCAGGCGTCGACCAGCGCACCCGTGAGCACGCCGACCTCGGGTGAGTCGGGGACGGCGTTCATGTCGCCCAGCAGCACGGTGGGACCGGGGGATGCCGTCAGCTCGTCGACGATGCGCGTCGCCTGGGCGAACCGCGCGGCCCGCGACCGGTTCTGCAGATGGGTGGCCGCGACGGTCACGTCGGCGCCGTCGACCGACACGAGCACGTCGAGTAGACCCCGGGGCTCGGCCCCGTCGCTGCCCGGCAGCGGGATGTTGCGCCAGGCGCGGATCGGGTGCGCCGACAGCACCGCGTTGCCATAGCGCCGGCGCGGCGCCGCTGGGTCCTCGGGGTCGAGGTCGATGTTCGCCCCGTAGACGACCTCCATGCCCAGCCTCTCGGCCAGCCACCCGGCCTGGTCCACCCACCCGCTCCGCACCGACAGGTGTCGGTCGACCTCCTGCAGGCCGACGACGGCTGCGCCGGTCGACCGGATGACCTCGGCGGTGCGTCCCAGGTCGAGCAGACCGTCGATCCCGGCACCGTGGTGGATGTTGAACGACGCCACCCTCAACGGCATGTGGACGGTCTACCCGTGTCACGGCTGCCGCGTAGGGGTTGGGAAGAGACCCGGATAGGTTCTTCCGCGACCACCAGCCGGAGCGCCCCGACCTCCCGAGGTGCCCGAGAGGGGATGGCCATGACGACCACCACACGCCGGGTGGACGCGCCCGTCGACCTGCGCACCCGCTACCACGAGGTGCGGCAGTTCACCGAGGCGCTGGCCGAACCGCTCTCGGCCGAGGACCAGACGGTGCAGACCATGCCCGACGTGAGCCCGACCAAGTGGCACCGGGCGCACACGACGTGGTTCTTCGAGACGTTC
This sequence comes from uncultured Acidimicrobiales bacterium, assembly GCA_963735395.1. Taxonomy (GTDB): domain Bacteria; phylum Actinomycetota; class Acidimicrobiia; order Acidimicrobiales; family VFJN01; genus ZC4RG19. The sequence continues at coordinate 290,215 of CAVTKV010000016.1, forward strand.
GTGCTGGGGCCGCACGTGCCGGGCTACGACGAGGTCGATCCCGCCTACGGCTTCCTGTTCAACTCGTACTACGAGGCGCGTCGGCCCCCGGCATGCCCGCCCCCAGCGGGGCTTCCTCACCCGGCCGGGCATCGCGGAGATCGCCGACTACCGGCGGGCGGTCGACGTGGCCATGGACGGCGTCCTGGCCGGCGAGCTCGACGGCCAGGGTGGCGGCGTTGGTCGAGCTCGGCCTCAACCACGAGCAGCAGCACCAGGAGCTGCTGCTCATGGACATCAAGCACGTGCTGGCCACCAACCCGCTGCGGCCCGCCTACGCCGAGCCCGCCGAGCGCTCGGCCACCTCGGACGCCTCGGCCACTCGGACGCCCTGGTGACGGGTCCGAGGCCGGCGACTGGATCTCGCACCCCGGGGGCATCGTGCGACCTCGGGCACGACGGCGACGGCTTCGCCTTCGACAACGAGGGCCCGCGCCACGACGCCCTGTTGCACCCGTTCGCGCTGCGCTCGACCGCTCGTGACCAACGGCGACTGGCTCGCCTTCGTCGACGACGGCGGCTACCGCGAGCCCGAGTCTGTGGATGTCCGACGGCTGGGGCACCGTGCAGTCCCAACAATGGCAGGCGCCCGAGTACTGGATCCGCGACTCCGTCGGCTGGTCGAGTCCAGACGCTCGACGGGGCGCGCGCCCGTCGATCCGGACGAGCCGGTGGTGCACGTGAGCTGGTACGAGGCCGACGCCTTCGCCCGCTGGGCCGGGAGTCGCCTGCCCACCGAGGCCGAGTGGGAGGCGGTCGCCGCCGACCGCGAGCCCGCCGCCCTGGGCATCGACTCCTGGGGCGTGCACCCGCAGGCCGACGGCGAGCAGTGGTGCGGCGAGGTGTGGCAGTGGACCGCCAGCCCGTACGCCCCGTACCCCGGGTTCCAGCCCGCCGCCGGCGCGGTCGGCGAGTACAACGGCAAGTTCATGGTCAACCAGCAGGTGCTGCGGGGCGGCGCCTGCGTCACGCCCCGCGGGCCACACCCGGCCGCACCTACCGCAACTTCTTCTACCCGGCCTCGCGCTGGTCGTTCTGCGGTCTGCGGCTGGCGGTCGACAAGTGACGGTCCTCGCCCCGGGGCAGGTGACGGTCGACGTTCGCCTCGTCCCCGACGACCTGCGCGCCGCGCTGCGACGCGATGCCCGGGCCGGGCTGTCGGCCACGCCCAAGTCCATGCCGCCCGTGTGGTTCTACGACGACCGCGGCAGCGAGCTCTACGAGGACATCACCCGCACGCCCGAGTACTACCCGTTCCGCACCGAGCGGACGCTGCTGCAGCGGTCGGCCGGCGAGATCGCCGAGGCGGCCGGCGCCAGCGTGCTGGTCGAGCTCGGCTCGGGCAACTCGGAGAAGACGCGCCTGCTGCTCGACGCCATGGCCGGGTCGGGCGCGGGGCTCGACGGGTACGTGCCGTTCGACGTGGCCGAGGGCACGCTGCGCACCGCCGCCCGGGCCGTCGCCGACGAGATGGGCATCGGGGTGTACGCCGTCGTGGGCGACTTCCACGAGCACCTCGAGGACATCCCCGACGTCGAGGCGGCGCGCCTCGTCGCCTTCCTGGGCAGCACGATCGGCAACTTCGCGCCCGACCAGCGGGCGCGGTTCCTACGCGAGGTCGCCGACCTGCTGGCGCCCAGCGACCGGTTCCTGTTGGCCACCGACCTGGTCAAGCCCGTCGACCGGCTGGTCGCCGCCTACGACGACGCGGCGGGTGTCACCGCCGCGTTCAACGTCAACCTGCTGGCCGTGCTCAACCGCGAGCTGGGCGCCGACTTCGACCTCGACCGCTTCGAGCACCGGGCGGTGTGGGACGCCGCGAACAGTTGGATCGAGATGCGGTTGCGGGCGACCGAAGCCATGACGGTCAAGCTGCCGGAGATCGACCTGGTGGTCGAGTTCGCCGCGGGCGAGCAGATGCGCACCGAGATCAGCACCAAGTTCACGTCCGACCGCGTGAGCGAAGAGCTGGTGCGGGCCGGCCTGGCCGTGGCAGGCAGGTGGACCGACCCGGCCGGCGACTACCTGCTCACCCTCGCCCGGCCCGCGTGACCCGGGCGGTGCGGGTCTCGGTGCCGGACGCCGAGGTCGAGTTGGCGGCCGACGCCCTGTGGCAGGCGGGGGCCGTCGCGATCGAGGAGCAGCGAGGAGCGTTGATCGCGGCGGCCGGCGACGGCGACCCGGCGGCATTGCTGGCCGCGGTCGCGGGCCGGTGGCAGGCCGAGGTGGTGACCGTCGACCTGGCCGCCGCCCTCGACGCCTGGCGCGAGCACGCCCGGGTGGTGACGGTGGGCGATCGGCTGGTCGTGCGCCCGCCGTGGGTCGACCCGCCGCCGCGCCCTGCCCGCGGACGGCGACGGCCCGATCGACGTCGTCATCGACCCGGGGAGGGCGTTCGGGCACGGGGCCCATCCGTCGACCCGGCTCGTTCTCGATGCGCTCGTCGAGCTGGTGGGCGGGGGCGAGCGCGTGCTCGACATCGGGTGCGGCAGCGGGGTCCTGGCGGTTGCCGCCATCGCGCTGGGGGCGGGCACGGCCACGGGAGTCGACCTCGACCCGGCTGCGGTGGCCGCCACCCGCGACAACGCAGCGCGCAACGGCGTCGCCGATCGGCTGGCGGTGGTCGGCACAGTCGCCGCGCTCGAGGACGTGGGCGGGCGCTACGACCTGGTGGTGGCGAACATGCTGCTCCCCGACCTGGTGGGCGTGGCGCCGGTGGTGGCGGGGGCGGTCGCCGCCGGCGGTGCCGTGGTCGTGAGCGGGCTGCTCGTCGAGCAGGGCGACGATGCGCTCGCCGCCTACGAGCCCCACGGCCTGGGCCCGGCGTCGGTGGCCGCGTCGAGTCGCCAGGACGGCTGGCTGGCGCTCACCCTGCGGGCGGAGTGACCTGCTCGACCGCCACGACGGCCGCCACCGGGATGGGCGCGTAGACGTGCGGGAAGCGCTCGCCGGGGTAGCTCTCGTCCCAGCGCAGGTCGGCGGCGATGGCGTCGGCGTCGAGCATCAGCACCACCAGCGGGCCCGCGCCGCGGAAGTGGCGGCTCAGCGTGGCCGGCAGCTGGGCCCGGGTCGAGCAGTGGACGAAGCCCTCGGTGGCCAGACTGGGCGGCACCACCTCGCCCGCCTGCTGCGCCGCCCTCCAGTCGGCCGGCGTGGCGATGTGCAGGATGTCGGCCTCGCTCCCGGCCCCGCCCGTCATGCGGCGTCGATGCGGTAGATGGTGCCGTCGAGCGAGAGCACGTAGACCTCGCCCGCGCCGTCCTCGCCGAACGACACCAGCTCGGAGCCCTCCGCGTCGAAGGTGCGCTCCTCGACGGTCTGGCCGCCGCTGGCCCGCAGGCCCCGGATCTGCCCGGCGCAGTAGTCGGTGAACAGGTAGGTGCCGGTCAGGGCCGGGATGGCGTCGCCCCGGTACACGAGCCCGCCGGTGACCGAGCACCCGCCGGCGCTGCGGTCGTACTCGAACACGGGGAGCACCCCGCCGTCGGGGTTGGACCCACCCTCGAACGGGTGCGCGCCCTCCATCTCGTTCCATCCCAGGTTGGCGCCGCTGCCTCCGCCGTCGGCGGCCGGCAGCAGGTCGATCTCCTCGAACGCGTTCTGGCCCACATCCGCGACCCACAGGTCGCCGGTCTCGCCGTCGAACGCGATGCGCCACGGGTTGCGCACCCCGTACAGCCACACCTCGGGAGCGCCGCCCTCCCCGTCGGCGAACGGGTTGTCGGCCGGGATGCCGTACTGGGCGCCGCCCGCAGGCGCGTTGGGATCGATGCGCAGGATCTTGCCCAGCAGCGCCTGGGTGTCCTGACCGTTGCCGTGGGGGTCGCCGGCGTCGCCACCGTCGCCCAGGGCGACGTAGAGGAAGCCGTCGGGACCGATCTCGATGTCGCCGCCGTTGTGGTTGTCGTACGGCTGCTCGACCGCCAGCAGTTCCCGGTGCGACGCGGTGTCGACCTCGTCGCCGGCGATCGAGTAGGCGTCGATGCGCGTGTCGCCGTCCGGCCCGAGGCTGTAGCTGACGTAGAGCGTGGCGCCGTCGGGTGCGAACTCGATGTCGAGCAGGCCCTGCTCGACAGAGGTCACGACGTCGTCGCTGATGTCGAGGATCGGGTCACCCAGCGTGAAGTCGGTCATCGGCCGAACGCGGCCCTCGCGCTCGGCCACGTAGAGGGTGTCGGTGCCCGTGCGGGCGACGAGCGCCGTCGGGCTCTCGGCCTGGGCGACCTCGGTGAGCGCCAGCTCGATGTTCGCCAGCGGTTCGGCGCCGGGTGCCGCGGGCTCGGTGCTGCCGGCCGGCGGCTGCGTCGTCGTGGTGGCGCTGAGGTCGCCCGCGGCGTCGTCGTCTCCACCGCACGCCGTCACCATCAGGGCCACGGCACACAGCCCCGCCACGCCTCGTCTCATCCGGGCGACGCTAGTGCACCTCCGCGCGGGCACTCGCGCGGGTCACCGCGCCTTGCGGATCAGCCCCTCCTGCATGACCGTGGCCACCAGCGTGCCGTCCTGGGTGAAGACCAGGCCGCGCGACAGGCCGCGGCCGCTCGTGGCGTTGGGGCTGTCCTGGGCGTAGAGCAACCAGTCGTCGGCGCGGAACGGCCGGTGGAACCACATGGCGTGGTCGAGGCTGGCCATGAACAGCGTCGGGTCGAACCAGCGGCCGCCGTGGGGCAACGTGGCGGTGTCGAGCAGGGTCATGTCGGAGGCGTAGGTGAGCACGATGGTGTGCAGGATCGGGTCGTCGGGCAGCCGCCCGTCAGCCCGTAGCCACACGTTCTGACAGGGCGCGCCCGTGCGCGGCCCGTCGGGCGCCGCCCAGTCGACGTGGCGGATCTCGATCGGGCGGGGCCGGTCCATCCACGGCGCCAGCTCGATGCCCGCCCGCGCCAGCCGCTCACGCATCGTCGGCAGGTCCTCAGGGGCCGGCACGTCCGGCATGGCGAAGGCGTGGTCGAACCCGTCCTCGGGCACCTGGAAGCTGGCCGCCAGGTTGAAGATGACCTTGCCGTGCTGGATCGCCGCCACGCGCCGGGTGGCGAACGAGCCGCCGTCGCGCAGGCGGTCGACCTCGTACAGCATCGGCACGCGCGGGTCGCCGGCCCGCAGGAAGTACGCGTGCAGCGAGTGGACCTGGCGATCGGGCTCGACGGTGCGGGCGGCGGCCACCAGCGCCTGGCCGGCGACCTGACCGCCGAAGATGCGCTGGCGGTCCTCGTCGGGCGACACACCACGGAAGATGTTGACCTCGATGGGCTCGAGGTCGAGGACCTTCACGAGGGCGTCGACTGCGTCCTGAGGCACCGGCTGACGCTACCGTCCGCCGTCGTGAGCAGCGATGTGACACCCGACCGCACGTTCCCCGACGGTTTCATCTGGGGCACCGCCACGGCCGCCCACCAGATCGAGGGGGGCAACTGGAACAACGACTGGTGGGCCTGGGAGCACACGCCCGACACTCCGTGCGCCGAGCCGTCCGGCGACGCCTGCGACTCGTGGAACCGTGCTGACGACGACGTGGCCCTGGTGGCCGACATGGGTCTCGGCTCGTACCGGTTCTCCCTCGAGTGGAGCCGCATCGAGCCCGAGGAGGGCGAGTGGTCGCGGGCCGCAGTCGACCACTACCGCCGGCAGTGCGAGGCCCTGCGCGCCCACGGCGTCGAACCGACCGTCACGTTCCACCACTTCACGACGCCACGCTGGGTCGCCGACCGGGGCGGCTGGGAGGACCCCGCCACGGCCGACCGCTTCGCCGCCTTCTGCGGCCGCCTGGCGGGCGAGTTGGGCGACGTGATCGGCCGGGCGTGCACGATCAACGAGCCCAACATCGTCGCCACGATCGGCTGGCGGCTCGGCGCGTTCCCGCCCGGGAAGTCCGACCGCGAGCTGCGGCTGCGGGTCAACGACGTGTTCGTCGACGCCCACCGCAAGGCGGTCGACGCCATCCGGGCCGGGGCGCCCGGCGTGCCGGTGGGGCTCACGCTGTCGATGACCGACTACCAGGCGGTCGACGGTGGCGAGGCGCGCCTCGACCGTGTGCGCACGCCCATGGAGGACGTGTTCCTCGACGCCACCGACGGCGACGACTTCCTGGGCGTCCAGACCTACTCGCGCAGCCGCATCGGCCCCGACGGCATCCTCGGGCCCGAGGACGGTGTGCCCGTGCTCGACATGGGCTACGAGTTCTGGCCCGAGAGCCTGGAAGCATGCCTCCGTCGCGCCTGGGACCACACGGGCGGCACGGTGCCGCTGCTCGTGACCGAGAACGGCATCGGCACCACCGACGACGCCCAGCGCATCGCGTACGTCCACGCTGCGCTCGGGGGCGTACTGCGGGCGCTGGCCGACGGGATCGACGTGCGCGGCTACACGTACTGGTCGCTCCTCGACAACTTCGAGTGGGCCTACGGGTACACGCCGCGCTTCGGGCTGGTCACCGTCGACCGCGAGTCGTTCGAGCGCACGCCCAAGCCCAGCGCCGCCTGGTACGCCCAGGTCGTCCGCGGCAACGCCCTGGTGTCGCCGCCCGCCTGACCGGCCGCCCGGGGTGCGAGGCCGGGATGGTACGGCGACCGGGCGCGGGTTACGGTCGCCCGCCGTGACGATCGACCCTGCGCTGCTCGCCCGGGCCGAGGCCGCCCGCGGCTTCATGCCTCCCGACGAGGGGCTCGCGCTGTACGACGCCGCGGCGGCCGTCACCGTGGACGGGCCGCTGCTCGAGGTGGGCAGCTACTGCGGCAAGTCGAGCGTCTACCTGGGCGCCGCCGCCCGCGAGCTCGCGCGGGTGCTGTTCGCCGTCGACCACCACCGCGGCTCCGAGGAGAACCAGCCCGGGTGGGAGTGGCACGAGCCCGACCTGGTCGACCCCGCCGTCGGCAGGATGGACACCCTGCCGATCTTCCGGCGCACCATTCACGACGCCGGTCTCGAGGGCACGGTCGTGGCCGTGGTCGGCGAATCGCCCGCGGTGGCGCGGGCGTGGGCGACCCCGCTGGCGTTCCTGTTCATCGACGGCGGGCACGGCGTCGAGCCCGCCCGGCTCGACTACGAGCTGTGGACCCCGCACGTGGTGCCCGGGGGCACCCTCGTGATCCACGACGTGTTCCCCGACCCGGCCGACGGCGGCCGCCCGCCCTACGAGCAGATCTACCTGCCGGCCGTGGCGTCGGGCCTGTTCACCGATGTCCGCTCCGTCGGCTCGCTGCGGGTGCTCCGACGGCGGTGATCCGCACGGGCGCCGTACCCGTTGTGCGCGACGCCGCCCCCCGGATCGCTGTGCCGCGAGCCGGAGCGGTGCGGGCGACCTGCGAGGCAATAGGAGTCGCTCCGGAGCTCTCGAGGCAATGGTCGTCGGCCCCCGATCGCTAGTGCCTCGAGAGCTTGGCGCCGACTGCTATTGCCTCGCCCGACTCCGCCCCGAGCGCCATTGCCTCGCCGACTCCGCACCGATCGCTATTGCCGAGGGGATCCGCACCGAGCGCTAGTGCCTCGCCGACCGGTTCGGTGTGGGTGTCAGTCGCGGTCGGTGACCGAGCTGTCGGCCGTGTCGGCGTCTTCCGCCTCGAACAGCGCGGGCAGAAGCTCGTCGTGGCGGGTGAACAGGCCGCTGGCCGGGGATGCGCCGCTGAAGGCGTCGGCGGCCAGGACCACGGCCGAGGACGTGTAGGTCGAGCGCTCGCCGGCGGGGAAGCGGGCCTCGTCGGGGAACACCGTGCCCGTCCAGTAGCGGCCGTCGTCGGTGCGGTAGCGCTGGGCCCAGCCGAACAGCGCCCGAGCCGCCCCGTCGTTGCCGACGGCCAGGTTGGCCATGGCGTACTCGCACGTCTCGGCGACGGTGACCCACGGGCGGTCCGACACGCAGCGCACGCCGCAGCCGTCCATCACGAAGGCGGCGTGGCGCTCGGCCAGGCGCTCTCGCCCCGCGTCGCCCAGCACCACGCCCGTGAGCACGGGGTAGTACCAGTCCATGGCCCAGCGGTGCTTGGGCGCGAAGGCGTCGGGCACGTGGCGGATGACGTGGGCGAGCCGGGCGGCCGACAGCTCCCAGTCGGGCCGCTCGTGGCCGAGCATCTCGGCCAGCGCGATGGCGCAGCGCAGGCTGTGGCAGATCGACGACGAGCCGGTGAGCAGGGCGAACGACCACGGCGTGCCGTCGGCGTGGCGGGCCCAGAGGATCTCGCCGCGGGGGGTCTGCAGGTCGAGCACGAAGTCGATCGCCCGCTCGACCACCGGCCACATCGTCTCGGCGAAGGCCCGGTCCCTGGTGCAGCAGCCAGCGGTGCCACACGCCGGCGGCGACGTAGGCGATGACGTTGGCGTCGAGCTTGTCCTGCTCGACCCTGTCGGCCAGGTAGTACTGGTGCCACGAGCCGTCGGGGCGCTGCAGGTCGGCCAGCCACTCGAAGGCCCGCTCGGCCTCGGCGTGGCGTTCGCCCAGCGTGAGGGCCATGGCGGCCTCGACGTGGTTCCACGGGTCGGCGTGGCCGCCGGGGAACCACGGCACCATGCCGGTGGGCAGCTGCCACTCGGCGATGGCGTCGACGGTCTGCTGCAGCTCGCCCGCGGTGGCGATGCCGGGCACGTCGGCGAGGGTCACGATGCCAGCGCCTCCTCGGCCTCGACGCCGGGCTTGCGGGCATAGACGACCATGCTCTTGCCGAGGACCGGGGTGAGCACCTTGTCGGCCGCCCGGGTGAGCTTCGACCACGGCTGGGTGCCGCCGATGTCCCAGCAGAGGACTGGTGGTAGGCCCTGACCAGCGGGTGGTCGTCGTTGGTGGGGCCGACGGCGCACTTGAGCCACCAGTACGGGGCGTGGATGCCGTGCTCCTTGTGCTTGGCGTAGGGCGCGGCGCCGGCCGTGCCGAGCTTGTCGCGCAGCTCGGCGGCCGTGTAGATGCGCACGTGCCCGCCCGGCACGAACGGTGCGTGGTACTCGTCGGTGAGCGCCCAGCACACCCTCTCGGGGAGGAACGACGGCACGGTGACGGCGATGGTGCCGCCGGGGCGCAGGACGCGGACGAGCTCGCGGATGGCGCCGAAGTCGTCGTCGATGTGCTCGAGCACCTCGGCGGCGATGATGCGGTCGAACGTGCCGTCGGGGAAGGGCAGCCTGGTGGCGTCGCCCCGGGCGCAGCCGCTGCGGGCGGCGGCGGGCAGGTCGCCGGCGTGGCTCATGGCGCTGACCATGGCGGCCACGTCCTTGAGCTCGGCCTCGTCGTAGTCGAACGCCATCACCTGGGCGCCCCGGCGCAGGGCCTCGAACGCGTGCCGCCCGGCGCCACACCCCAGGTCGAGCAGGCGGTCGCCGGCGCGCAGGCCGAGCGTCGGTAGTCGACGGTGAGCATCAGGGGGTCCCGCCGTTGCGGACGCGCTCGTGCTCGGCGAGGAGGATGCGGTACTGCTCGACGGTCTTGGCCGCCGTGTGCTTCCACGACCACTGGTCGACCACCCGCTGGCGGCCGGCGGTGCCGATGGTGGCCCGCAGGTCGTCGCGGCCGAGCGCCCAGCGGAGCTTGGCGGCCAGCGCCTCGCTGTCGCCCGGGGGCACGACCAGGGCGGTCTCGCCGTCGCGGCCGACGACCTCGGGCAGCGCTCCGCCGGTCGTGGCGACCAGCGGCGTGCCGCACGACATGGCCTCGATGGCCGGCAGCGAGAAGCCCTCGTAGAGCGACGGGACGACCGCCAGCTCGGCCTCGCTGTACAGCTCGATGATGCGCTCGTCGGGCACGCCGGTGACGAACTGACGACGTCCTCGAGCCCGAGGCTGCGGATCGTCTCGTCGGACTTGCCGCCGGGCTTGCGCTTGCCGATGACGACCAGGTGGGCGTCGTCGCGCTCGGTGCGGAGCTTGGCCAGGGCCTCGAGCAGGTAGCTGAGGCCCTTCATCGTCACGTCCGCGCTGGCCGTGGTGATGAGCCGGCCGGGCACGGGGGCGACGCGCGGGCAGCGGGCGGAACAGGTCGAGGTCGACGCCGACCGGCACGATGGCCATGCGATTGGGGTCGACCTGGTGGTCGCGGGCGATGTCGCGGAACGAGTTCTCCGACACGGTGACGACCCGCTGCATGCGCTTGGCCACGCGGGTCTGCATGTTGGTGAACGAGTACCAGCGGCGCAGGGTGAGGCGCTTGTACCAGCCCTCGGCGTGCTCGATCTCGAGCCGGCGGTCGACCGTGATCGGGTGGTGGATCGTGCCGAGCACCGGGAGGCCGTCGCGCTCGATCGCCAGCAGGCCGTAGCCCAGGCACTGGTTGTCGTGCACGAGGTCGAACTCGCCGCGGCGGCCGCGGAGGTGGTCGCCACGCCCGCAGGGAGAAGGCCAGCGGCTCGGGGAACTGGCCGAACGAGAACGAGGTGACCTCGACGAAGTCGGTCCAGTCCTTGAGCTCCCACAGCCCCGGCATGCGCATCGGGAAGTGGTCGTTGTAGATGTCGAGGCTGGGCAGCTCGACCAGCGGGACCCGGTCGTCGAGCTCGGGATAGGGCTGACCGCCCAGCACCTCGACGTGGTGGCCCAGGTCGACCAGCGCCTTGGCCAGGTGCCGGATGTAGACGCCCTGGCCACCGACATGGGGCTTGCCCCGGTAGGCGAGCAGCGCGATGCGCAGAGGAGTGTCCTCGGCGTGCATTCCCGCAACCTTTCCGTTCGACTGACCGCGCGGTCAACTCCGCGTGGGCCGCGCGCTCCCGCCGTCGAGGGATCGAAAGGGGTGCGCCCGCGGTTTGGCTGGTCAGGCTAGCGCCGGCGCGACGTCCAACCCCATCCGGCTCGGCCGTCACGTCGGGCGTCGTTGTCGTCGTTGTCGTCGTTGTCGTGGTGGTCGGCGGTGCGGTCGTTGTCGTGGTGGTCGGCGGCGCCGTCGTCGGCGGCGGAGGCGGTGGCGGGGGAGGCGGAGCCGGCGCCACGGTGGTCGTGGTGGTGGGACGGGGCGCGAGGCCGCGTGGTCGTCGTCGGCTCCTCGGTCGTCGTGGTGGTCGCCGCGGTGGTGGGCGGCACGGTGGTCGTGGTGGTCGAGGACGTGGTCGTGGTGCGCTCGGTGGTGGCCACGGTGTCGGCCACGGCGATGGCGGGATCGTCGGAGCCGTCGCCTCCCGAGAACAGCGCGAAGCCGGCCACCAGCACGACCACCATGGCCGCCAGGACACCGCCGATGACCAGGCGGACATGGAACGAGCTGCCGCCGTCCTCGTCGTCGTCCCACTCGCTGTCGCGATCGCGGAGCCGGGCCGTCAGCGACCCCGCCCGGCTGCCGAACGGATCGGTGTCGCTCGTGGTCAGGCGCTGGAACTCCCTTTCGCCAGGGTGGTCCCAACTGCCGGAGGGGGTCGGGACCGGCGGCTCGGGAGGCGGCGGGGGGTCGAACACCGAGGTGCGGGTGTCGTCCCAACGGGCGTCGGGCTCGTGCCACTCGGCCGCCGGCTCGAGCTCCCACCGGTCGTGCGCCGTCCAGTCGTCGGAGGTGGTTTGGTCTGCGGCCGGCGGCGGTGTGGTCCAGTCGTCGGGGGTGGGTTGGCGTGCGGCCGACGGGGGTGTGGTCCAGTCGTCGGCCGCCGGCTCGGGCTCCCACCGGTCGTCCGCAGTCCAGTCGTCGGCTGCGGGCTCGTGTGCGGCGGTCGGTGGTGCGGGCCAGTCGTCTGCCGCGGTCCCGGTGTCGCCGCCGGGCGCCGGTGGCAGCGCTGGCAGCGGCGCGGGCGGTGCCAAGGACACGTCGGGGTCGGTGACGAGCGGCCGGGCGGGGGGCACGTCCGCCGCGTCGGGGCCCGGGGCATGGCCGGGCTCGACCGTGGCGACGTCGGCGAACAGGGCGGCGCCCAAGGCGACCGTCAGCTCGGGGGCGTCGCCGACCTCGACCGTGAGCCGCGTGCGCTCGGCCACCAGCTCGGCCAACCGGGGGATGTTGGCCGAGCCGCCGGTCAGAAGCACCAACCCCAGGTCGGCGGGGATGAGCCCGGCGTCGTCGATGGTCGACAGCACCAGGGCGACCACGTCGGACAGCTGCGTCTCGATGGCGCGCTCGAACGCCTGGCGCGTGATCTCGACGCGGCCACGGGCGTGGGGGAGCGCCACCTCGACCACCGCGGCGCGCTGGGTCGAGAGGCGCTCCTTGGCGTCGCGACAAGACGCCCGCACGCGCCGGAGGGCGACCATCCCGGCGTCGTCGTGCGCGCTGACCACGGAGGTGATGTCGCCGATCGCTCCCTCGACCAGAGACAGGACCACGGCGTCGAGGTCGACGCCGCCGAGCTCGCTCAGGCTCGCAGGATCACCGATCAGGTCGAAGGACGTGGGCGTGTGGCGCACGAGCGCGACGTCGACCGTCGACCCCCCGACGTCGACGACCGCCACCGTCGTGTCGGGCCCCAGATCGCGGTCGTGGGCCAGCTTCGCCACCGCGGCGATGGGCGCGGGCACCATGGTCGTGGCGGTGCCGACGGCCCTGGTGGCCGCCTCGGCCAGCAGCAGCTCGGCGTCGTCGTTGTGGCGCAGGGGGTAGGCGAGCACCACGTGGTCGGGCGGGGTGCCGGGCGCCGGCGCCGCACGGTTTAGGGCGGTGCCGACGAGCGCCTCGGTCAGCGCCAGCGGATCACACAGCGCACCGTCGACGATGATCGGCTCGGGCTGGCCCAGGCGGGCCGTCACCATGCGGGCCACGAGGGTCGGCTCGTACGGGCAGCGCTCGTCGGCCGCCTCGCCGACGAGCGTCGTGCCGTCGGCACGCGGCAGTGCCACGGCCGGCATGGTCGTCGTGCGCTCCCCCAGGACGCACGGTTCGAGCACCGTGTCGCGACGAACTGCCGCCGCGCACGTCGTCGCGCCGAGGTCGATCCCCAGGCTGTACCCCATCGTTGTCTCCCACCCAGCTCGCCTCGACACGGAAATGTAACAAGTCCGGGAACCGCGGTGAAACCGTTGTCACGTGTGCTGGTACGGAGGCCGGTGCGCGCGTGCCACGGTGGGGGGATGCGGGCCGTCGTGCAGCGGGTGACAGAGGCGCACGTGACCGTCGACGGCGCCACGGTCGGCGCCATCGGATCGGGCCTGTGCGTGCTGGTGGGGGTGACCCACGACGACGACCTCGACCGCGCCCGCCGCCTGGCCGCCAAGCTCTGGCACCTGCGGATCCTCGACGACGACGCCGGCGTGATGAACAGGTCGCTGGCCGACGTCGGGGGCGCGGCACTGGTGATCAGCCAGTTCACCTTGTACGGCGACACGAGCCGGGGCCGGCGCCCGAGCTGGGTGGCGGCCGCCCGCCCAGAGCAGGCCGAGCCGCTGGTCGACGCGGTGGCGGGCGAGCTACGGGTGCTCGGCGCGCACGTGGCGACCGGCCGGTTTCGGGCCGACATGCGCGTCGCCCTCGTCAACGACGGGCCGGTCACCCTGGTCGTCGAGGTCTGACCGGCTCGAGCGCCGGGCCACCAGCCAGCCGAGCGCCAGGCTCGCCAACCCCACGGCCACGGCCGGCCCCATGCCGAGGCGGGTGTACGGCGTGGTGCCCTCGCGCAGCTCGACCGTGTCGTGCAGGACGACCTGTTGCGAGACGGCGCTGCGCTGGTGGACGGTTCCGTCGGGCCCGATCACGGCGGAGAACCCGGTGGGCGCGACCTGGAGCAGCCACCGGTCGCTCTCGATGGCCCGCATGCGCGACGACGCGATCTGCTGCGTCTGCACCAGCGTGCCCGTGAAGGACGAGCCGTTGGTGGGGTTGAGCACGATCTCGGCGCCGTCCTGCACGCCCTCGCGGACCCGGTCGCCGAAGAAGATCTCCCACGAGATGGCCACGCTGAGCTGCCCGGCCGGTGTGTCGAGCTCGGCCGGATGCTCGCCGATCACCGCGTCGCGCGAGGCGAGCGACTCGCCGCCGAACGGCTCGAGCAGCCAGCGCAGGGGCACGTACTCGCCGAACGGCACCCGGTGCACCTTGTCGTAGCGGTCGACGATCTCGCCGTCGGGGCTGAACGCGACCGAGGCGTTGAGGAAGTTGTCGGGTCCTGCGTCCTCGACCACGCCGGCGATGAGGGTGGTGTCGAGCTCGCGGGCCAGCTCGGCCAGGTCCTCTCCCTCGTCCGAGGTCTCGAGCTGGTCGACGTCGACGACGTCCTCGGGCCACACCACCAGGTCGACCGGGGGCTCGATCCGCTCGCTCGCCTCGAGGTGGCGCTCGAACACCTCCCGCTCGTCGGTGTTCCACGCCCGCGTACCCTGGGGGCCGCCGCCCTGCACGAGCGCCACCCGCAGCTCGCCCACGGGCTCGCTGCGGGGAGCCACGACGGCGCCGCCCACCGCGACCAGGGCGACCAGCGCGGCCAGCCCCGCTGCCAACCACCGGCGGGCAACGAGGGCCGCGAGGGCGACGCTGACGATGACCGTGATCTCCACGAGCAGCAGCGCCCCGCCCAGGCGGAGCACCGGTGCGAGGGGCCCCGCCACCTGGCCGACGGCCAGGCTCGACAGGGGCACCCCGCCGAACGGCCACGACCAGCGCAGCAGCTCGGTGAGCGCGATGGCTCCGGGCAGCGCGAGCCAGCGGCCGGGCGCGGTGGCCGGGACGATGGTCACCGCCAGGCCGAACAGGGCGGCATAGGCCACGGCGGCGATGACGTAGCCGGGCAGGGTCATGTCGGTCATCCACGCCAGCGACGGGATGTACAGGCCCAGGCCCACGACAGACCCCCGCCGGAAGCGGGCGCCCCGGGGCCGGTCGGCGATCAGCCGGTCGAGGCAGGCGATGCCCACGAAGGCAACCGGCCACCAGCCCCACGGCGGAAGCGCGGCGGCGATGAGCACACCAGTGCCCAGGCAGGTGAGAGCGGTGATGGCCCGGCGCATGCAGGGTCGATGATCGCACGTGGCCGGCGCGCCGGCCCAAGCGCCGGGACGCTCCGGCGAGCTGACCCCGGTGATCGCCCAGCGAGATCGACGCCGAGACGGCCGCCTCGGCATAGCCACCAGCTCGTGGGACCGAGATGGTTGCTGGGCAACCAGTTCGGTCCCCGCGGCTGTCCCCCGACAGAGTCCGCCGGTCAGGCGGCGGGCGGCGCCGGGTCGACCAGGCGGAAGTAGGCCACGATGCGTTGGGCGGCCGAGCCCTTGGGGTGGCAGGCGAACAGGGTGGCCGTGCGCTCGGGGGTCTGCTCGACGATGTGCATGGCGTCCGGGCCGACGACCTCGGTGCCGGTCAACTCGTAGGTCCACACAGTGCCGTCGTTCATGGTGAACACGAGCGGGTCGCCCGGCGCCAGCAGGTCGAGGTCGTGGAACGGCTGGGTGTAGGTGGTGCGGTGGCCGGCCACGACGACGTTGCCGGCCTGGCCCGGCATGGCGGTGCCCGGCCAGTGGCTGGGGCCGTGGTTGATGGCGGTGAGCGTGACGCCCTCGTGCAGCGGCTGGGTCATCCCTATGGTCGGCAGGGCCAGGGTGCCGTGCACGACGTAGGGCGTCGCCGCGTAGGCGTCGACGGGGCTGTCCTGGGGCGTCGGCAGGTCGGCCAGCGCCTCGGGTGCGGGGCCGGGTGCGGCCGGCGCCGTGGTCGGCGGAGGCAGCGTCGACGTGGTGGACGCCTCGACGTCGCGCACGCGGGTGGCCGCACTGTCGCCGTCGTCGGCCGTCACTGACCACCCGACCAGGCCGAAGCTGGCGGCGACGAGCAGCGCCACCAGGGCGACGAGGGGGATCCTGTGGCGGCCGGACGTCTCGGGGGACGACGACGTCATGTGTCGGTTGTAGCAGCCAGCGCACGGGCGGCGGCCGCCCGCCCGCCGCGGACGCAGGCGGGCACCCCCACGCCCCGGGCCCACGACCCGGCCATCGCCAGGCGAGGCGACACCCGCGCCAGCGCCCGTTCGGCAGCGGCCACCGCCGCCAGGTGGCCCGGGCGAGGCTGGGGGAACGAGCGGGGCCAGCGGCTGATGCGCACCTCGGTCGGCGCGGCCCGCACACCCATCGTGGTGCGGAGGTCGGCCAGCAACCCGGCGACCAGCTCGCTGTCGGAGAGCGTGCGCCCGCGGTCGTCGCCGTCGTGGCCGACCGACGCCCGCAGCACGGCGACCGACGGGTCGACCGCCAGGTGCGGCCACTTGGTGGTCACCCACGAGCATGCGGTCAGCAGCAGTCCTGCCGAGCGGGGCACCAGGAACCCGGACCCGTCCATGGGGTGGTCGATGCCGTCGCGGGGCACGGCCAGCGCGACCAGCGCCACCGACGCGTGGTCGATGCCGGCGAGGAAGGCGGCGGCGTCGGGGGCCAGGGGGGACAGCAGCGGCGCCGACACGAACGCCGGCGTGGCGACCACCACCGCGTCGGCCGTGACGTCGGTGGGCGAGATGCGCCAGCCGCTGCCCTCGGGCGCCAGGCCGGTCACCGTGGTGCGGGTGCGCAGGTCGTCGGCGAGGGCCCGGGCGAGCGCGTCGGCCAGGCGGCCCATGCCACCGGCCGGGGCGAGGAACACGGGACGGCCGGACTCCACGGCCTGGGCCCGCAGTGCGGCGGCGGCGCGGACCAGGCTGGGGTCGGAGGGGTCGCGGTCGCGGGCGGCGGCGAGCTGGGCCGCGCTGACCTGCAACGACAGGTGGTCGCACTCGCCGGCGTAGATGCTGCCCACCAGCGGGGCGACCAGGCGGTCGAGCACCTCATCGCCCAGCCGCCGGCGCACCAGGTCGCCCACGCTCTCGTCGACTGACTCGACGGTCCCGACGGTCCCGACGGTCCCGACAGGCCCCACAGGCCCGACAGGCCCCACAGGCCCGACTGACCCGACGGCGCCGGCCGGGCTCGTCGGCTCGGCGGCAGCGGACCGGCTCGTCGGCCGGTCGTCCGGCAGGGAGAGGTCGAGCCGCGCCCGCGCGACGCCGGCCGGCGACAGCAGGCCCGAGGCGGCGACCGCGTCCAGGTCGGTGGGCACGCCCAGGAGCTGGTCGGGCGGCAGGCGCCGCAACCCGCCGTCGAGCCACACGTACGCCGCGCCCGATGCCGGCGAGACCAGATCGGTGTCGATGCCCAGCTCGGCACACAGGTCGACGGCGTCCGGCACGCGGGCCAGGAACGCGTCGGCCGACTCGTCCAGGTCGACCCCCGCCACGGGCGACGTCTGCAGCGTCCCGCCGACACGCGGCCCCGCCTCGAACACGGCGACCCGCGCACCGCGGCGCCGCCCCTCCCAGGCGGCGGCCAGGCCGCTGATGCCTCCGCCGACCACGGCGAGGTCGACGTGCGCGGTCACGGGACCATGATCGACACGGTCAGACGGACCGCACCACGTCGGCCAGGCCGACCATGACCGCGGGCTCGTCGTTGATCGACGCCGTGCGGGCGAAGGCCAGGCCCGCCTCGCCGGCCACCCGCTGGGCGTCGACGTCCAGGTCGTACAGCACCTCGAGGTGGTCGGACACGAAGCCCTGCGGGCACACGAGCACCCCCTCGGCCCGCCCGGTGGCCCCCAGGTCGCGGATGACCTCGGCCACGTCGGGCCCACGCCACGGCTCGGGCGTGCGGCCGGCCGACTGCCAGGCCAGCGTCCAGCCGTACCAGCGATCGAGGCCCACCCGGCCGGCGATGGCCGCTGCCGAGGTGCGCAGCTCGTCGGGGTAGGGGTCGCCGTCGAGGACCCGCTCGGGCAGCGAGTGGGCGGTGAACAGCACCTTGGTCTTGCCCGGCAGATCGGCCAGTGCCGTGCGCACCCGGGAGGCCTGGGCGTCGAGCCACGCCGGCAGCGCGTGCCACGAGTCGACGGGCGTGTAGGGCAGGCCGTGCTCGGTGGCGGTGGACGCAGCCCGCTTGTGGTACTCGCCGATCGAGGCCCGCGAGTAGTGGGGGGCGAGCACGAGCCCGACGAGCCGATCCGGCCGGCCGCCGGGGGCCGACCGGTCGGCCAGCGCGACGATGGCCGACTCGACGAACGGCGCCGCGTGCTTGTTGCCCAACTCGACCCGCCACCGGCCCGGCTCGGCGGCCTCGAGTGCGGCGGCCAGCGCGGCGGCCTGGGCGCGGGTGCGCTCGGCCAGCGGCGACACGCCGCCTATGGCCTGGTAGCGGCCGGTCAGCTCGGCGAGCTGCTCGGGCGACGGCGCTCGGCCCCGGCGGATGTGGGTGTAGTAGGCCTCGATCTGGTCGGGCGCCGCCGGGGTGCCGTAGGACATGAGGACGAGGCCGGTGGTCACCGCGGCGCCTCCCAGCCGTGGACGAGGTCGACCAGCCGCTCGAGCACCGCGGGGTCGGTCTCGGGCAGCACGCCGTGGCCCAGGTTGAAGATGTGCCCCGGCCGGCCGCCGTTGGCGGCCAGCACATCGAGCGCCGCCGCCTCGACCGCCGGCCACGGAGCCAGGCAGATGGCGGGGTCGAGGTTGCCCTGCACCGCCACGTCGGGACCGAGCCGGGCCCGGGCCTCGTCGAGCGGCACCCGCCAGTCGACCCCCACCACCGACGCGCCGGCCTTGGCCAGCAGGGGCAGCAGCTCACCTGTGGTCACGCCGAAGTGGATGGTGGGCACGGCCAGGTCGGCCACGCCCGCGAGCACCCGGGCGCTGGCCGGCATGACGTAGCGCTCGTACATGGCCGGGCTGAGCGTGCCCGCCCAACTGTCGAAGAGCTGGATGGCCGAGGCCCCCGCCTGCACCTGGGCCCGCAGCGAGGCGATGGCGATGCCGGCGAGGCGGTCGAGCAGCCGCGCCCACAGGTCGGGCCGGCCGAGCATGAGCGCCTTGGTGGTGCCCAGCGTGCGGGAGGGACCGCCCTCCACCAGGTAGCTGGCCACCGTGAACGGCGCCCCGGCGAAGCCGATGAGCGGTACGTCGCCCAGCGCGCCGATCAGGTTGCGCACCGTCTTCTGCACGTAGGGGCAGTCGGCCTCGGGGTCGAGGGGGCGCAGGCGGTCGAGGTCGGCCTCGTCGCGGAACGGCCGGGCCACCACCGGGCCGACGCCGGGCTGGATCTCGACGCCGAACCCGAGCGCCGCGACCGGCACGACGATGTCGCTGTAGAGGATGGCGGCGTCGACCCCGTAGCGCCGCACCGGCTGGAGCGTGATCTCGGTGGCCAGGTCGGGGTCGCGCACCGCCTCGAGGATGCTGCCGGTGCCCCGCACCGCCCGGTACTCGGGCAGCGACCGTCCGGCCTGGCGCATGAACCACACCGGCACCCTGGCTGCCGGGCGGTTCTGGCAGGCCAGGAGGAACGGGGCGTCGCGGTCGGGGGGCATCGGCGGTCACGCTACCCGGGGCGTGCCGCTGGCCTGTTCCCCGTGTCCCCCGGACGGCGAAGGGGGGACACCCCCGTCGACAGGGGGTGGGTCGGGGCCCAGGATGGCGGCATGCGAGAAGACGACGACGCCCCCCAGCAGGGGACCGCCGACGGTTCCCTGGCCGACGGTCTGGGCGAGACGGCCCAGCCCGGCGAGTACTCGTCGACCAGCGAGCCCTACGGCGACGGCGGCATCGACGACACCTACGGCGAGGACTCCTACGACGACGATGCGTACGGTGACGAGTCGACGGAGCCCACCGACTCCACCGACGGTTCCGAGCCCGACGACACCACCGCCGAGGACACCACCACCCAGGACGACGACGGCGGCTACGGCGAGGGCGAGAGCGGCGACGACGGTGTCGTGATCTACGACGACACCGACGACACCGGTGCACCGGCGACACCGGCGACAGCGGGGCGCCGGACGACGGCTCCGAGCCTCCCGGCGGCACCGGGTTCGACGACGACCTGCTGGCACAGGACGCATCTCCGCTCGAGGGCGTCGGCTTCCTCATCGACGAGGTGCGCGATGCCCTGTTCGGCGACGACGACGAGGCCGCCGCGTCCGCGGTCGACGGCGACCCCGCCGACCTCGCCACCGACACCGACCTCGACCTCACCGGCGACGGCGTCGTCGACAGCGCCGACCTCCACGAGGCCGAGTCTCCGCTGGACTTCGACGTCGACCTCCCGCACCCCTGACCGGTCGGCCGACCTTGCCAAGGCCGTGACGGGGGCGTGATCGATGCCTGAACCCCAGGTTGCAGGTAGCATGGTCCGTTCCTCGACCAGCGGAGGAGCGCTTGGCCAATCACCCCGACCTGGCCGCCGAGCAGGCGTACATCGACCACGCGTACGACTCGCTCGAACGCGCGCGCCGCACAGCGACCCGGCTGCGATCGATGGTCGAGGTGGGCAAGGGCGGCACCGAACAGGCCCGCTGGGAGCGCGAGATGATCGAGGAGAACATCGCCGCGCGCCTCGACTACCTCAACCTCGGTGACGCCAGCCTGGTGTTCGGGCGCATCGACCAGGCCCGGTCCGCCGGCGGGGAGAACTTCTACATCGGGCGCATCGCGGTGGCCGACGAGACGCAGGAGCCACTGGTCGTCGACTGGCGGGCCCCGGTCGCCGAGCCGTTCTACCGGGCCACCGGTCGGGCGCCCATGGGCCTGGTCCGCCGCCGCCACTTCGCCACCCGGGCCCGCAAGCTCCTCGGCATCGAGGACGAGCTGTTCGGCGAGGGCGCCGACCTGCTGGGCGGCGAGCTCGCCGTCACCGACGACGGTGCCACGGTGCGGGGCCGCAGCTCGCTCATCGCCGCGCTGGAAGAGTCGCGCACCGGCCGTCTCAGCGACATCGTCGCCACCATCCAGGGCGAGCAGGACGAGGTCATCCGCTCGCCCCTGCCCGGCGTGCTGGTGGTGCAGGGCGGTCCCGGCACCGGCAAGACGGTGGTGGCGCTGCACCGCGCCGCCTACCTGCTCTACACCTACCGGTTCCCGCTCGAGGGGCAGGGCGTGCTGGTGGTGGGGCCCAACCGGCTGTTCCTCGGCTACATCGAGCGGGTGCTTCCCAGCCTGGGCGAGGCGGGCGTCGAGCTGGCGGTGCTGGCCGACCTGGTCGACCAGGTCCGGGTGCGGGGGCGCGACGTGCCGGCCACCGCTCGCATCAAGGGTGACGCCCGCATGTCCCGGGTGGTGGCCAAGGCGGTGCGCGACCGCGAGCGGCCGTTGCGCCAGCCGTTGCGGGTGCCCTACGGCGTGCAGACGCTGGTGGTGCCGGCCCAACGCACGGCCGAGATCGTGGCCGACGCCCGCCGGCGCTACCGGCTGCACAACGCCGGTCGCCGCTTCGTCGAGTCGCAGCTGTTCGCGGCCATGGCCGACGTCAGCCGCGTGCCCACCACGGCCGACGAGGTGCGCGGGCGCGCCCGCCAGGCACCCGAGGTCCGCGAGGCGCTCGAGCGCATGTGGCCGGTGCTCACGCCCGCCCAGTTGCTGCATGACCTGTTCGGGTCGCGGGCGCTGGTCGACCTCGCCGCCGGCAAGCACCTGAGCGCGGACGAGCGGGCCGCGCTGGTCCGCCCGCGGGCCGACGACGTCGACGCCATCGTGTGGACCCACGACGACGTGCCCCTGCTCGACGAGGCCCGCGCCGTGCTCGGCCCCACGTCGCGCAAGCGGCGCACCAACGGCAACGGCTCCGGCGCCGATCCCGACGAGATCCGCACGTACGGCCACATCGTCGTCGACGAGGCCCAGGACCTGTCGCCCATGCAGCTGCGCATGCTCGAGCGGCGGTCGCTCAACGGGTCGATGACGGTGGTGGGGGACATCGCGCAGGCCACAGGCGTGTGGGCGCACAAGGACTGGGACGAGATCCTGGAGCACCTGCCCAAGCGGCGGCCCGAGCAGCGGGCCGAGCTGTCGATCGGCTACCGCATCCCCGGCCCCACGATGGACCTCGCGGCCAAGGTCCTGGCCGTCGCGGCACCCGACCTGCGCCCGCCCGACTCGGTGCGCCAGGAGGGCGACGAGCCGCGCATCATCCCGGTCGACCCCTCGTCCGGCGACGGCGCGCTGGCGGCCCGGGTGGCCGAGG
The DNA here is from genome assembly GCA_963735395.1 of uncultured Acidimicrobiales bacterium. Lineage (GTDB taxonomy): Bacteria > Actinomycetota > Acidimicrobiia > Acidimicrobiales > VFJN01 > ZC4RG19. Next base: position 312,094 of record CAVTKV010000016.1, read on the forward strand.
TGGCGGCTCAGGAGCGCGACACCGTCGACCCGGGCAGCGTGGCCATCATCGCCCCGGCCACGCTGGTCGACGACGTGGCCGCCGCGCTCGAGGCGGCCGGCACCGAGTTCGGCCGCGCCGCCCGCAACGGCCTCGAGTCGCGGATCACGCTCGTGCCGGTCAGCCTGGTCAAGGGCCTCGAGCTCGACGCCGCCATCGTGGTCGAGCCCGCCGCCATCGTCGACGAGGAGGCCCAGGGCATGAGGGCGCTGTACGTCGCCCTCACCCGCGCCACCAAGCGCCTCGCGGTCGTCCACGCCCGCGACCTGCCCGAACCCCTGCGCTGAGGGCCGCCTGCCCGGCGCATCAGACCACCGCGGTGGGCGATGGTGCAGGCACGGGATCGGGCTGAAGCTCCCGCGCGGCCCCCGACTCCGCCACCCGCGCCCTGTGCGCGGCCTCGCGCTCGGACGTGACGCGTGGGAACCGGGGGGCGAAGCGCCGCAGGATCGGCGCCTCCAACCATCGGTACGAGGCAGCTGCCACCAGGAACGCCACCACGACCTGTGTGGCGATGGTCGGGAACTCGGCCCAGCTCGTCAACTGCGCGATCACCAGGATGATCGGCCAGTGCCAGAGGTAGAGGCCGTACGCCATCTCGCCGGCGACCTGGAACGGCTTCCATGACAGCCCCTGCGCCAGCCTGCCGTCCGGGTGCCGCACCAGCTCGCTCAGGATGCCCGCCACCGAGGTGCTGCAGAGCAGGAAGAATCCGTAGTACATCTGTTCCGCCCGAAGGTCGGCCGCGAACAGCAGCACCACCAGCACGGCGAACCCGACGTTCCCCCAGACGCGGGCGACCCGCGCCTGGCGACTGGTGCGCAGCCACATCCCGGAGTGCATGGCAAAGGCGAGCATCACGCCGATCAGGAGCGCTTGTGCCCGGGTGTCCGTGCCGTAGTAGAGGCGTTGCAGGTGCAGCTCGTCGAACGAGCGCGAGGCCATGACGCCCATCCACACGGCCGAGACGAGGACCCCCGCCAGGATGAAGGGGATCGCTCGCCGCAGGGAGCGCTGCCACAGCACGAGCACGATGATGCCGACGGGCGCGACCAGGTAGAACTGCTCCTCGATCGACAGGGACCAGGCGTGGCTCATGTAGAACGGGAAGCTGGTGGTCCCGAAGGCTCCCACCCAGTTCTGGAAGTAGAGCAGCGAGGCCCACAGCTCGTACCAGGCTTCGTCGACCCCCCTGTAGTCGGAGAAGGTCGACAACGCGATGGCGCTGAGCCCGACCACGGCGAGCAAAGCGGGGAGCAGGCGCAGCGCGCGCCGAGCGTAGAAGTTGCGCAGCCGCACTTCTCCCGTGCGGTACCACTCGTCGAGGATGAGCGATGTGATCAGGAACCCGCTCTGTACGAAGAACATCTCGAGCCACAGAAAAGCACCAGGCAGGAACCACGACTCGTTCGTGCCTTCGAACGAGAGCACGGCGTGGTAGAGGATGAACGTCGTGACGCCCAGCCCCCGTAACCCGTCGAACGCGGGCTGGTAGCCGAGTCGGAAGTCGACCCAACCGCCGCGAACGCCAGCTCCCCCGAAGAGGCCTTCCCCAGCCATCGGGCGCGGATCATACTCGGGACCCCTCGCGCTCGCCCCTCCACGCTGGGCGCACTACGGCCGCCGTGCCGCGCCCACGCAGGTGGGGAGCTAGGTCCCCGTCAGGCGAGCTAGCTTGCCGCCCTGTGGCGACCGACCTCGAGGCGGAGACCAGCCAGACGGACGACGAGGCGGTCGAGCAGGAGAGCTCGCCGTGGGCGGGCCGTCGGCTGCTAGCGGCCGTGCTGGTGGCCGTGAACCTGCCGATCGTGGTGGCGACCGTGCGCGCGTTGGCACGGGGGTGGCTGCCGCTGGGTGACAACGGGATCCTGTTGGTGCGGGCGAGGGACGTCGGGACCTCGGATCACCCGTGGTTGGGGTCGTGGACGTCGGCGTCGCTGGTGGTCGGGCAGGACGTGAACAACCCCGGGCCGCTGTACTTCGACGCCCTGGCGCCGGTCGTGCGGTTGCTGGGGCCGTGGGTGGGGCTGGCCGTGGGGGTGATGCTGCTCAACGTGGCGGCATCGTCCGTGGCGGTGGTGGCCGCCCGGCGGATCAGCGGCGGCGTGTCGATGGTGGCGGTCGCGGTCGTGGTGCTGGGTTTGCAATTCGCCATGGGCAGCGAGCTGCTCTACGACGTGTGGCAGCCGAACGCGCTGGTGCTGCCGTTCCTCGCGTTCCTGGTCGTGGTGACCGTGCTCGCCATCGGTGACCTGCGGATGGCGCCGTGGGTGGTGGGGGTGGGCAGCCTGCTCGTGCAGACCCACATGAGCCACGCCGTCCTGGTGGGAGTGCTGTCCCTGGCGGGGCTCGGAATGTGCGTGCGGGCGCTGCGGCGGGCCGACGAGCCGGTGGCGTGGCGCCGCCCCGCGCTGTGGAGTGCGGTGGTGTTGGTGCTGGCCTGGTGCCAGCCGGTCATCGAGCAGTTCACCGGCCGCGGCGAGGGCAACCTGTCCCGCATCCTGGCCGCCAGCTCGGGGGGCGACACCCCGATCGGCTGGGATCGTGCGCTCCGGCTGATGGTCGAGATCATGGCGCGCGGCCCGTGGTTCACCCGCTCCGCCTACGACCGAGCCATCCCGCCCACCGAGCCCGACGCGCCCCTGTACGCGGTGGTCACGATGACGACCTCGGTGATCGTCGTCGTGCTGGCGGCCGCGGCCCTCGTGGCCGGCGGCCTGTGGGCGGCACGCAGCGGTCGACGCGGCCTAGCCGTGATGACGGCCATGGCGGGCGTGTCGTTCGCGACCGCCTACGTCGCGCTCTCGACCGCCCCCGTGAACTTCATCGCCATCGCCGTCCACCAGATGCGGTGGCTGTGGCCCATCGCCGCCTTCGTGACGGCAGTGTGGCTCACCACCCTCGTCTCGCTGCTGCATCGTCGCGAGGTGGCGCAGCGCCGGGTCGTGATCGTCGGCGTGGTGGTGGCGGCGGCGATCGCCGTGGCCACGCTGCCCACCCACACCTCCCGGGCCCCGGGACCCATCGACAGCATCGAGCACTTCGCTCGGGCGCGCGACCTGGTCTCCCAGCTCGACACTCTCGAAGACCGCGGCACCGTGCTGTACGACCCGACCGTGCTGCGGTTCGCCGAGCCCTACAGCGGCCTGGTGTTCGCCGAGATGCAGGACCGCGGCATCCCGTTCATGTTCGACGACGAGGTGTTCATCCGGCAGTTCGGCGAGGGTCGGCGCAACGACGGGTCCCCCACGCTGCGGCTCTGGCAGGTCATGGGCACAGACGCCGAGATCGTGCCCGAGGGCGCCGAGCGTGTCGCCCTGGCAGGAGAGGGCACGGACGCGGTCGGACTGTTCGTGGAACCGATCACGTGACACACCCGGGAGCGGTCACGGCCGAGTGCGGAGCGGCTCCCGGAGGCGACGACGGCGACGCGACCAACGCAGTGGGCTCGCCCTGGGTGGGCCGACGGCTGCTCGTGTCGTTGCTGGTGGTCGTGAACCTGCCGATCATGGTGGCGACCGTGCGGGCGCTGTCCCGAGGCTGGCAGCCGCTCGGGGACAACGGCATCCTGCTGGTGCGGGCTCGTGACGTGGGAACAGCCCACAATCCGTTGCTGGGCTCGTGGACCTCGGCATCGCTGGTCCTCGACCAGAACGTGAACAACCCCGGACCGCTCTACTTCGACGCGCTCGCTCCGGCGGTGCGGTTGCTGGGGCCGTGGGTGGGCCTGGCCGTGGGGGTGATGCTGCTCAACATGGCGGCGTCGTCGCTCTCGGTCGTCGCCGCGCGCCGGCTGTACGGTGCGCCGTCGATGGTGGCGGTGGCGATCGTCGTCGTCGGGCTGCAGTTCGCGATGGGGAGCGCGCTGCTCTTCGATGTGTGGCAGCCCAACGCCCTCGTGCTGCCGTTCCTGGCCTTCCTGGTGGTGGTCACCGTGCTGGCCGCGGGCGACCTGGCCATGGCGCCCTGGGTGGTCGGGCTGGGGAGCCTGCTGGTGCAGACCCACATGAGCCACGCCGCGTCGGTGGCGTCGATGTCGATCGCCGGCGCGGGGCTGTGCGCGCTGGCGGTGCGCCAGGGCCGTGGGCAGGGGGGTTGGCGTCGACCGCTGGCGTGGTCGGGCGTCGTGGCCGTGCTGGCGTGGTGCCAGCCGGTCGTCGAGGAGCTCACCGGTCGCGGCGAGGGCAACCTGTCCCGCATCGTCGATGCCGCCACTGCTGGCGGCGCGCCGACCATCGGCTGGTCACGGGCGGCCAGGCTGACCGCCGAGATCGGGACGATGGGTCCGTGGTTCACCCGGGGCTCGTACAGCAGCGCCGTGCCCCCGACGGCCCCCGAGGCTCCCATCCACGGCATCGTCGGCTTCGGCCCGGCCGCAGCGATCCTCGTCGCCATCACCGTGGCGCTGGTCGTGGGAGGGGTGCGGGCGACGAGGGGCGGACGCACCCGCCTGGCCACCATGCTGGCCATGGCCGGCATCGCCCTGGCGACCGGCTACGTGGCGCTGGCGACCTCTCCGGTGAACCACATCGCGGTCGCGATCCACCAGATGCGGTGGTTGTGGCCGGTGGCCGCCTTCGTCACTGCCGCCGGCCTGACCGTGCTGCTCGCGGCAGCACCGACCTGGTCCCCGATGCGCGGTCGGTTGCTCATCGGCGGGGCCGTGGCGGCGGTGGTGGTCGCCGTGGCCAACCTGCCGACTCACACGTCGATGGCGCCAGGACCGGCCAACAACGCCGACTACCTCGAGGCGGGGCAGGAGCTGGTGGGACAGCTCGGCGCGCTGGAGGGTCGGGGGACCGTGTTCTACGACCCGACCCTGTTGCAGTTCGCCGAGCCCTACAGCGGCCTCACCTTCGCCGAGATGCAGGACCGCGGTGTCCCCTTCGTGTTCGGCGACGAGGGGTTCATCCGGCAGTTCGGCGAGGGACGGCGCGACGAGGGCACGGCGGACCTGCGTCTGTGGCAGGTCGAGGGCCCCGATGCGCTGGTGGTGCCCCCCGGCGCCGAGCGCGTCGGCCTGGCCGACGGCCCTTCAGGCCCGGTCGCGCTGTTCGTCGAGCCGATCGGCTGACCCGCTGGCGCCGCGCAGCACGCGCCGGATCCGCACCAGATCGACGGCGGCGCGCAGGCCGGCGCGAGCCGTCAGCTTCGACCCGCCGGGCTCGCGCCACTGGTGCAGGGGCAGTTCGACGAACCGACCCGGCCCCGGGTCCGTCGCCGCCGACGGGCCGTCGGCCGACGGGCGGGCCGCCGACGGGCCGGCCGCCGACTGCTGTAGCAGCCGACCGAGGAGCTCGACGTCGAACGCCCACCGGCTCACGAACGGGCTCGCCAGGGCGTTGCGCAGCGTGTCCGTGACCCGGAACGCCTTGGCCCCGCACTGGGTGTCGTAGACGGGCACGCCCAGCACGAGGCTGCCGGCCGTGGCGAACAGCCGCCCCGTGTAGTGGCGGAAGGCGGAGCGGTGGATGTCGGAGCCCATCAGCGCCACCCGGCTGCCGAGGACCACGCCGACGCCGTCGTCCGAGCGCAGGGTGGTGACCAGGCGGGCGACCTCCTCGGGCGGGGTGGCGAAGTCGGCGTCGCAGTATGCGACCAGGTCGGCGCCCGACGCCACCGCCTCCAGCAGCCCCCGGCGGACGGCCTCGCCCTTGCCTCCGTTCGTGTTCAGCGACAGCAGCTGGTAGCGGTCGGGATCAGCGGCCACCAGCTTGTCGAGCAGCGCGGCGGTGTCATCGGTGGACCCGTCGTCGACGGCCAGCACGTGCGCGTCCGCAGCCGCGGCGAGGGCGTCGAGCTGCGCAGGATCGAGCCGCGCCGCCTCGTTGAAGCACGGCACCACCACGGTGCACGAGGCGGTCATCGACCGGAGCTGGCCTCGGCCCGGGGGCGAGGGCGGCACACCGCCCACGTCGACAGGCCGGGCGTTGGCACGCCCCGGTGCGCCAGCCAGCGGCCGGCGCCCGCGTCGGCCGCCAGGACCGCTGAGACCGCCCGCGTGACCCCTTTGCCGGCGTTCCAGTCGCCGATGCCGTGCGAGTCGGGCGGCCCGGCGACACGCTCGCGGGCCACCGAGGCGGCGCGGAGGGGCAGGAGCGAGGCGAAGAGGCCGCCGCGGGCCACGATCTCGAACCGGGGCGCCAGCAGGTCGCGGAGCTGGCGGGGCGAGTAGCGGCGGTGGTGGGCGAGGGCGTCGTCGTGCGATGAGAACAGGCGTTGGTAGGCGGGCACACTGACCACCACCAGCGACTGCTCGGCGAGGTGAGGCAGGACCGAGCTGTCGAGGAACGCGGCGTCGTCGTCGATGTGCTCGACCACGTCGAGCAACAGCGCCAGATCGAACGTGCCGTCGGGCTCGTCGACGGTGCGGACCACGCCCTCGGGCAGGTCGGCGTCGAGGTCGGCGCTGCGGTAGTTGACGTCCCAGCAGACGATCTCGCTGCCGTCGGTCATCTCCTGGCTCAGCTCGCCGGCGAACCAGCCGTCGCCCGCGCCGATGTCGAGGATGCGGCGCGGCAGCTCCTCGCCGAGGTGGCGGGCGATCAGGGAGCGGAAGAACCGGGATCGCTCGGTCTCCCACGGATGACGGCGCGCGGTGTCACCGCGCTCGGCAAGGTCCACGCCGGGATCGTAACGACGTGGGGCGCCCGATGACCGGTCGACCGCGATCGCCCGAAATCGCTCGCTGACACCAGCGTCATGACAAAGCGTGCGAGTCGATCCACGATGCGTGGTTGAGCGCAGTACTGTTGCGCCGCGGGGCTATGGGGCGTGGGGCTAGTGGGGGCAGGGGCGATGGGGTGGAGCCGTGGGCTCTCTCGGCAGGAGTGAGGCGGTCGGGCAGACCGTGACGACGCCGAGCGACAGCTCGGTGGACCGTGTGTCGCGCCGGGCCCCAGAACCGCTCGCCACCACAGCCGACGGCGTGACCCGGCGCGGGGGCGACGCCGCCGCTGCCCGGATCGCTCCCCGGTGGTGGGCGCTGGTGCTGGTGGCGGTGAACGTGCCGATCGTGGTCGCGACGGTGCGGGCGCTCGCCCGGGGGTGGCAGCCCCTGGGCGACAACGGGATCCTGCTGGTACGGGCGCGCGACGTGGGGACGGCACACAACCCGTCGCTGGGGTCGTGGACCTCGGCGTCGCTCGTCTTCGACCAACACATGAACAATCCCGGAGCGCTGTACTTCGACTTCGTCGCCCTACCGGTCAAGCTGCTGGGGCCGTGGGTGGGGCTGGCGATCGGGGTGATGCTCGTGAACATGGCGGCGTCGACCCTGGCGGTCGTCGTCGCTCGCCGCATCAGCGGGATCGACTCGCTGGTGGCCGTCGCCGTCGTGGTGGCCGGCCTCCAGTGGGCGATGGGGAGCGAGTTGCTCTTCGACGTGTGGCAGCCCAACGCTCTGGTGCTCCCCATGTTCGCGCTCCTCGTGGTGGCGACGGTCCTGGCGACCGGTGACCTGGCGATGGCCCCGTGGTTCGCCGGGCTGGCCAGCCTGGTGGTGCAGACCCACATGAGCCACGCCCCGCTCGTCGCCGCCCTGACGGTGGCCGCCGTCGTGCTCGCCGGGTCGGCGCTCCGCCGGCGCGACGGCGCGGTCGCGTGGCGCCGGCCCCTCGGGTGGGCGCTGGCGGTGACAGCCCTCGCCTGGGCTCAGCCGCTGCTCGAGCAGGTCTCCGGCCCCGGGGAGGGCAACCTGTCGCGCATCGGCGCGGCCATGCTGGGGGGCGGGCCACAGTCCAGCGTCGGGTTGTCGAGGGCGGTGCGCATCGTCGCCGAGGTGACGGTCGTCGGCCCGTGGTTCACCCGATCCTCGTACGAGAGCGCCGTGCCGCTGAGCGGTGCCGACGGGTCGATCGTCGGGCTCGTCCCGCTGATCCCCGGGGTCGCCGCGCTCGCGGTCGTCGTGGCCGGGCTCGTGGCTGTCGTGGTCGCCGGCCGCCGGCGGGCGGACAGGCGGCTGGCCACGATGGGGGTCGTCTCGATCATCGCCCTCGTCGCGGCGCCACTGGCGTTGGCCGCGTCACCCGTCAACGCCATCGGAATCTCCGTCCACCAGATGCGCTGGCTCTGGCCGATCGCCGCCATGGCTACTGCCACGCTGGTCACGGCCCTGCTCGTCGCGCGGCGGGCGCACCCCGTCGGGCATCGCCGGGCGCTGGCCGCCCTGGTGGCGCTCGCGCTCGTGGCCGCGGTCGCCAACCTGCCGACCCACCACGAACGGTCGACCGGGCCCGTCTCAGTAGCAGGCGACCTGCGCCAGGCGCAGGAGCTGGTCGCTGGTCTCGAGGCCCTCGAGGGCCGGGGGACCGTCCTGTTCGACGGCAACGGGCTGCGCTTCGGGGAGCCGTACACGGGCCTCGTCTTCGCCGAGCTCCAGGATCGCGGCATCCCGTTCGTCTTCGACGACGAGGGGTTCATCCGCCAGTTCGGCGAGGGGCGCAGGAACCGCGGCGAGGCCGTCCTCCGTCTGTGGCAGGTCGAGGGGGACACGGCCCTCACGGTGCCGGCCGGGGCCGAGCGCGTCGGGTTCGCCGACGGAACCGCCCTGCCCGTGGCGCTCCTCGTCGAGCCGATCGCCTGACCCGCACGCTTGGGCGTGCGGCGCCACGGATGGCCCGTCGTGCGTCGGCCGGTACCGTGTGAGGTGCCATGAACGGACGCGCGGCAGCACACTCAACCGACGACCCCAAGGCGCCCGACGCCATCGCGGTGGTCGGGGCGAGCAAGCGGTTCGGCGACGTCGAGGTCCTGCGACAGGTCGACCTGCGGGTCGAGCCGGGCGCGGTGGTCGCCCTGCTGGGTCCCAGCGGCTGCGGCAAGACGACGCTGCTGCGCATGATCGCCGGGCTCGAGCGGCTCGACGGCGGCGAGGTGCGCATCGGTGACCGGCTGGTCTCCGGGCCCGACGCCCACGTGCCGCCCGAGCGGCGGCGGGTGGGCATGGTGTTCCAGGACTGGGCGCTGTTCCCCCACCTGAGCGTGGCGCAGAACGTGGGCTACGGCCTGCCCCGGGCCGAGCGCGGCGGCCCCCGGGTCGACGCCGCTCTGGCCATGGTGGGTCTCGACGGCCTGGGCGATCGCAGCCCGGGCACGCTGTCGGGTGGCCAGCAGCAGCGGGTGGCGCTGGCCCGGGCCCTCGCCCCGCAACCGGGCGTGCTGCTGCTCGACGAGCCGTTCTCCAACCTCGACTCGGCGCTGCGGGTGCAGGTGCGCACCGAGGTGCACCAGCTGCTCGCCCAGCTCGAGGTCACCACCGTCTTCGTCACCCACGACCAGGAGGAGGCGTTCGTCCTGGGCGACCAGGTGGCCGTCATGCACGGCGGCCGGATCGTGCAGCAGGCGTCGCCCTCGACCCTGTACGCCCGGCCGGCCACCCCGTGGGTGGCCACCTTCGTGGGCGACGCCAACCTGGTCGACGGCACCGCCGTCGGCGCCACGGCCACCACCAGCGTCGGTTCGGTGGCACTGGACGCCCGGCTCGAAGGGCCCGTCCAGGTGGTGCTGCGACCCGGAGGACCTGCTGCTGGTGCCATCCGGCCCCGGCGACGAGGTCGGCACCCCCGCCACGGTCGAGCTGTGCGAGTACTACGGGCACGACACCGTGTACCTGGTGCGCCCGGACGGTGGGCCGCCGTTGCGGGCGCGGGCCGGGTCGGTGCCCCAGTTCGACCGGGGCGACCGGGTGACGATCAGGTACCAGGGCCCGCCGGCCCTGGCCTACACCGGTGGCCCGGCGCAGCCGGCACCGGACGGGACCCCCGACGACGCTCTCGTTGATCCATCCGGCGTCGAGCGGGGCGGGGCTCGGCCCGAGCCGCACCTGACCCGGTGATCGCCGTCATCGGTGCGGGGCCCGCGGGCCTCGCGGCCGCCTGGCGGGCCGCGACCGCCGGGCACGAGGTCGTCGTGCTCGAACGTTCGGCGCGGGTGGGCGGCATGGCCGGATCGTTCGAGGTCGCCGGACTGCGGGTCGACCACGGCAGCCACCGGCTGCACCCGGCGACGCCGCCGCCCATCCTCGACGCGCTCCGCGGCCTGCTGGGCGCCGACCTGCAGACCCGGCCCCGCCACGGGCGCATCCGCCTGCTGGACCGTTGGCTCGCCTTCCCGCTGCGCACGGGCGACCTGCTGCGACGCACGCCCCCTCGGTTCGCCGCCCGGGCCGCCGTCGACGCGGCGACCGGTGCCGCTGCGGCGCCCGCGGGCCGACACGTTCGGCGAGGTGGTGCGGGCCGGGCTCGGTCCGGCGGTGCTCGACGCGTTCTACGGCCCCTACGCGCGCAAGCTGTGGGACACCGACCCGGCGGACCTGGCCGGCGAGCTGGCCCGGCGCCGCGTCAGCGCGTCGTCGCCGGCCGACATCGTGCGGCGGCTGGTGCGGGGGTCACGGCCCGAGGGCCGGGTGTTCCTGTACCCCCGGCGCGGCTTCGGGGCCATCGCCGAGGCGGTGGCGGGCGCGGCGGTCGACGCGGGCGCCGACCTGCGCCTCGGCTGCGGCGTGACCGGGCTGCGCCGCCACGCCGACGGCGGCGGCTGGACGGTGACTGTGGACGGCGGTGCCACCCTCGACGCAGCTCAGGTGTGGTCGACCGCCCCACTGCCGGCGCTGGGCCGCATGGTCGAGCCTGCGCCGCCGGCGAGGGCGGTGGCCGCGGCGGGGCGGCTGCGGCACCGGGCCCTGGTGCTGCTCTACCTGGTGCTCGACCGCCCCTCGTGGACCGAGTTCGACGCCCACTACTTCCCGGGCCCCGAGGTGTTGGCGGCCCGGGTGTCCGAGCCCCGCAACTACCGCGACGACCCCGACCAGCCGGTCGACCGCACGGTGCTGTGCGCCGAGATCGCGTGCTGGGAGGGCGACGAGGTCTGGTCGGCCACCGACGACGACCTGGCCGCCCGCCTGGCGGTCGAGCTGGCGGCGGCGGGCCTGCCCCACCCGGGGCCGGCGGAGGTCCAGAGCCGGCGGTTGCCGCGCGTCTACCCGGTCTACCGCCCCGGGTTCACCGACGACCTGGCCCGGCTCGAGGGCTGGGCGACTGACCTCGGGGGGCTCGTCACCTTCGGCCGCCAGGGCCTGTTCACCCCCGACAACACCCACCACGCCCTGGCCATGGGCTGGGCCGCGGCCGACGCCCTACGCCCCGACGGCACCCTCGACCCCCAGCGCTGGCTGGCTGCCCGCGACGGCTTCCGCAGCTTCGTCGTCGAGGACTGACGGTCTCGGCCGATCGGCCGGCGAGCGCAGCTCGAGACGGATCGCCGCGACGACCCGGCGCAGGTAGGGGCCCAAGCGGATGAACGACTGGCCGTGCTGGCGGAAGCGGTAGGTGATCGGCACCTCCGCGTAGCGGAAGCCCTTGGCCAGCAGGTCGAGGGTGAGCACCTGGGCGTAGTTGAAGTCGTGGATCACCTCGGCGTCGGCCGCCGCCTCGGGCGACAACGCCCGGTACCCGGACTGGCCGTCGGTCACGCCGCGCACGCCCCACCGCCGCACCACCACCCTCACCGCCACGGTGAGCACGCGGTTGCCGAACCACCGGTGGGGCCGCATGTGGCGCGACAGCCCGGCGAAGCGCGAGCCGACCACGTAGTCGGCCCGGCCGGCGAGGATGGGCCCCACCAGCGTGGCCAGCTCCTCGGGTGCGTACTCGCCGTCGGCGTCGAGGAAGGCGACCGCGGCTGCACCCCGGGCGACGCTCAGGCGCAGGCCCTCGCGCACGGCCGCGCCCAGGCCCCGGTTGGCGCCGAGCGAGTGGACGGTGGCCCCGGCACGGCGGGCGACGTCGGCGGTGGCATCGGTCGAGCCGTCGTCGACGACGACGACCTCGACCGGGTGGAGGCCCACCTGGGCCGGGGCCCGGCGCACGACGTCGGCCACCGTGGCGGCCTCGTTGTGCGCGGGCAGGAACATCACGACGGGGGAGGGCATCGTTAGGCAGTCTTCATGCTTCGGGGGTGGCTTGGCTAGCCTGCGATGCCATGACACGGAAGAGGTCGATGGTCAGCATGGTTGTCGCGTTCGCGCTGGTCGGCCCAGCGCTCGGCGCGTGCACCGGCGGCGACAGCGAGCGGCTGGTGATCTACAGCGGACGCACCGAGAACCTGATCGGCCCCCTGCTCCACGACTTCTCCGAGGAGACCGGCATCAAGATCGACGTCCGCTACGGCGACTCGGCCGACCTGGCGCTCCTCATCGACGAGGAGGGCGACCGCACGCCCGCCGACGTGTTCATCTCGCAGAGCCCCGGCGCCGTCGGCTACCTCGACGCCGCCGGCCGCCTGAGCGAGCTGCCCAGCGAGGTCGTCGACCTGGTGCCCGAGGGCGACGCCGCCGCCGACGCGGGCTGGGTCGGGCTGTCCGGCCGGGTGCGAACGCTCGTCTACAACACCGACCTGGTCGACCCGGCGACTCTGCCCGACTCGGTCCTCGACCTGACCGAGCCCCAGTACGCGGGCGAGGTGGCCCTGGCGCCCACCAACGGGTCGTTCCAGGACTTCGTCACCGTGCTACGCCACGAGCTGGGCGACGACGAGGCTCAAGCCTGGCTCGACGGCATGGCGGCGGACGACCCGCCCACGTTCGACAACAACACCGCCATCGTCGAGGCCGTCGGCCGCGGCGAGGTGCCGATGGGGCTGGTCAACCACTACTACGCCTTCCGGGCTCTGGACGAGGACCCCGACCTGCCGGTCGAGAACCACTTCTTCCCGGATGGCGACTACGGCTCGACGCTGCTGGTGACCGCGGCGTCGATCATCGAGGGCACCGGCAAGGGCGACGACGCCGAGGAGCTGATCGAGTTCCTGCTGTCGGACGAGGCACAGACGTTCTTCAGCGACGAGACCTTCGAGTACCCGCTCGCCGGCGACGCCACCCCCAACGAGGCGCTGCCCCCGTTCGACGACATCAGCAAGACCCGGGTCGACCTCGACGAGCTGGGTGGCGGCCTCGAGGCGACGACCGCGCATGATCGACGAGAGTGGCCTCAACCGCTGACATCTCCATGCGCCGACCGCCCTGGTCGCTGGCCGTCGTCTGCGCGGTCATCGGCGCGCTGTTCGCCACCCCGCTCGTCTACCTGGCCTGGCGCACGGCGACCGGCGACGAGGCGCTGCTCGACCTGTACACCTCGAGCACCACGCTCGTGCCGCTCCGCAACACGCTGGGGCTGGCCGCAGCCACCGCGGTGTCGACCTCGGTGGTGGGCACCGGCCTGGCCTGGCTCACCACACGGACCGACCTGCCCTTGCGGCGCCTGTGGGCGGCCCTCGCCGCGCTGCCCCTCGTGTTCCCGTCGTTCGTCGGGGCCCTGGCGCTGACGGCGGCGCTGTCGCCCGGCGGGCTGCTCGACGGGCCGTTGGGCTGGGCAGGCGTCGACCCGGCCCGCCCCGAGGGCTTCTGGGGTGCGTGGCTGGTGCTCACCCTGTTCACCACCCCCTACGTGCTGCTGCCGGTCGGCGCGCGGCTGGCGGCGCTGCCCCCGTCGCTCGAGGAGAGCGCCCGGCTGCTCGGGCGCCGGCCCGTTCGCCGTGTTCCGCACGGTCGTCCTGCCCCAGATCCGAGGGGCGATCGGCGCTGGCGCGCTGCTGGTCTTCCTCTACGCACTCAGCGACTTCGGCGTGGTGGTGCTGCTGCGCTACGACACGCTCACCCGGGCGATCTACACCAACCGGGTGCTCGACCGCGACCAGTCGGTGGCGCTCAGCCTGCTGCTGGCCGTCCTGGCCGTGGCCGTGGTCGCCGGCGAGCGGGCGGTGGCCCGCCGGCACCCGGCGGTCGAAGGTGTGCGGGCCAAGCGCCCGCTGCAGGTGCCGCTGGGGCGGTGGCGCTGGCCGGCGCTGGCCGCGGTGGTCGCCTGGGTGGCCATCGCCCTCGGCGGGCCGCTGGCGTCGCTCGGGTTGTGGGCGTGGCGGGGCGTCACGGGCGAGACGAGCGCGCTGGCCGGCGGCGACCGCGGGCTGGGCGACCTGGTCGACCCGGCGCTCAACACCGCCGGCATCAGCCTGGTCACCGCAGTGGTGGCCGTGGCTGCGCTGCTGCCGCTGGCCTACCTGTCCGCCCGCCACCGGGCGCGAGCGGGCGACGTGGCCAACGGGCTGGTCGCCTCCGGCTTCGCGCTGCCCGGCCTGGTCATCGCCCTGGCCGTCGTGTTCTGGAGCCGGCAGCTGCCCGAGGCCTGGGGCCTGTACCAGAGCTTCGCCATGCTCGTGTTCGCCTACGTGGTGCACCTGGGCGCCCAGTCGCTGCGGGCCGCCCAGGTGGCCGTGGGGTCGGTGCCCCGGCGGCTGGACGAGTCGGCCCGCATGCTGGGGGCCGGGCGGGCCCGCCGCTTCGCCACCGTCGACCTGCCGCTGATGCTGCCCGGCCTCGCCGCCGGCGGCGGCCTGGTGCTGCTGTCGACGATGAAGGAGCTGCCGATCACGCTCCTGACCGCGCCCATCGGGTTCGAGACGCTGACCACCCGCATCTGGGCCGACACCGAGGCGGTGTTCCTGGCCGAGGCCGCGCATGGCGAGCATCGTGCTCGTCGCGCTGTCGGGCGCGCTCACGTGGTTTCTCGTCGTGCGCCGGTCGGACCGGCTGGCGTGACCGAGACCGGCGCGCCGCGCGAGGTCTCGGCCTCCGTCTCGGCTTCGGCTCCGGCTCGCGGCCGCGGGCTCGGTCTCGGTCGACCGCCGCGACACGGCACCCGCGGCCACCCGGCGCGCCGGCGCCGTCCCCGGGGCGGTGGCCTGGTTGCGCACGCCGATCGGCGCGGCCGTCGCCGTGGGGCTGGTCGTGGCCGCGTGGGCCGCCGTCGCCATACCGGCTCGGGCCACCGTCGGCGCCCGCACCACGGCGGACGAGCCCCAGTACCTGCTCAGCGCACTGAGCCTGGCGCAGGACCGCGACCTCGCACATCGACGACGAGCTGGCCGACCGGGCCTACCTGCCGTTCCACGAGGTCGACCCTGCCGGTGCAGACGCAGGCGCTGGACGACGGCCGCGAGGTCAGCCCCCACGACCCGCTGCTGCCCGCGCTGCTGGCCGTGCCCATGGGCCTGGGCGGCTGGGTGGCGGCCAAGGCCACGCTGGCCGTGCTCGGCGGTGTCCTCGCCGGCCTGCTGGTCTGGACCGCGCACCGGCGGTTCGCCGTGCCGGTGGGCGTGGCGGCCGTGACCGCGCTGGCGTTCGGCATGACCGCCCCGCTGTCGGCCTACGCCACGCAGGTGTACCCCGAGCTCCCGGCCGCCCTGGCCGTGACGGTGGCGATCGCCGCGCTGACCGGGCGGCGCCGGCCGATCGAGCTGGTGGTCGCGGCCGCGGCCGTCGTGGCGCTGCCGTGGCTGGGGGTGAAGTACGTGCCGGTGGCCGGTGCGCTGGTGGCGGTCGCCGCCGGCTTCCTGGTGGGCGAGCGGCGCCGTCGCGCCCTGGTGGGCCTGCTCGCCGGGCTCGGTGTCGCCGGGGTCGCCTACCTGGTGGCGCATCGTGCGCTCTACGGCGGGTGGACGGTCTACGCGGCGGGCGACCACTTCACCGGGGGCGAGCTCACCGTGATGGGCGACGATCCCGACCGCCTGGGGCGGAGCCGCCGCCTGGTCGGGCTGCTGCTCGACCGGGGCTTCGGCCTGGCGGCCTGGGCGCCCGGCTACCTGCTGGCCGTGCCGGCGCTGGCCGTGCTGGTGCGCCGCCGCCCGTCGGGGTGGCCGGTGCTCGTGGCGCCGCTGGCCGCCGGCTGGGCCACCGCCACCTGGGTGGCGCTGACGATGCACGGCTGGTGGTGGCCGGGCCGGCAGGTGGTCGTGGTCGTGCCCTGCCTCGTGCTGGCCGTGGCCTGGTGGGCGGGCCGGGTGCGCGCCGTGCGCCCCTGGGTGGTCGTGGCCGGGGTGGTCGGGGCAGTCGAACTGGGCCTGGCTGGTCGCCGAGGTGCTCGACCGCCGGCGCACGCTCATCGTCGACTTCGAGACGACGGCCAACCCGCTGTACCGGGCCTGGCGCGCCGTGCTGCCCGACTACCGGTCGCCCGGTGCCGGCGACTGGGCGCTACAGGCTCTGTGGTTCGTCCTGCTGGGCGCGGTGGTGGTGCTGGCGCTCAGGCCGACGCGCCGGCGGTCGCCGGCCTGCGGGCCGACGCCGACGCCGTGACCAGGATGCGGGCCGCCGGCGAACGCACCGATGCCGACATGGTGGCCGTCGATCTCGACCGTGGCCGTGCCGTCGGGCGACACGGCGGTGACGACCCCGGAGTGGCCCGGCTGCACCGTCGCCTCCTCGAGGAAGTCGAGCAGGCCCGGGGTGAACTCGAGCTCCTCGGGGATGCGGGTGACCGTGAAGCTGCCACCCACCACCACCTCGGACAGCGTGACCAGGTCGGGCGCCGCATAGCTGGAGCCCGGGATGGGGTTGCCGTGGGGGCAGGTGGTGGGGTTGTCGAGCAGCCGGTTGATGGCCCGCTCGACGGGCTCGGAGATGACGTGCTCCCATTTGCCGGCCTCGATGTGGGCGTCGGCCCACGACAGCCCGAGGATGTCGGTGAGCAGGCGCTCGGCCAGGCGGTGGCGGCGCACCACCTGCTCCGGCGAGGCGCAGGCCGTCGTCGGTGAGGTTGATCGCCGTGCCGTCGAGGGCGACGAACCCCTCGGCCGCCATGCGCTTGATCATCTCGGAGACCGCCGGCCGAGACACGTGGAGCCGCTCCGCGACACGGGCCTGGATGACGTCGACGTCGTCCTCCTTGAGCTCCCAGATCGCCTCGCAGTACTCCTCGAACGCAGGGTGGAACTCGGGTGTCTGGTACTCGGCCACGGTCACAGCCTAGTGGTCCGTCTGGCGATCGATCGGGGAGCCGACCCCTCCGATCACCAGACTGACCACGGGCGATTGGCCAGGGGTCGGGGGCTCGTGGGACGGTCGGGAGATGCGCAGGCTCGTCGCCGCTCCCGTCCTGCTGGCCACCGTCGCCGCACTCGCGGCGTGCGGTGGTGACGGCGGCGGCGAGGGGCTGTCGACGGAGCCGGTGCCCGACGACCCCGACGTCGTGGTGGTGGCCGAGGGCATGGCGTTCGATCCCGACGAGGTGCGGGTGGCGGCCGGCGAGCCGGTCACGATCGTCCTCGACAACCGCGACGAGGGCGTCAATCACAACATCCACGTCGAGGACGCGCCGGCGGCCAACAAGACCAGGCTCGAGCAGGGCGTGTCGCAGCAGGCGCTCACCGTCACGCTCGAGCCGGGCGAGTACGACTTCGTGTGCGACATCCATCCGAACATGACCGGCACGATGGTCGTTGAGTGACGCGAATCTGTCGGTTTCGGTCGCGAGAGTTATCGCAGGTCAGGCCCTAGTTCACAAAGTTTCTCTCATCGTGGTTTGTGGTCGGGGGGTCTGGGGTAGTTGTCTGGCACAGGCCAGCTGGGGGCGGGGTGCCTGTCCGCCCGCCCGCCCCGCCCCCCTGGCTGTCCTCCTCGAACGGGATCCTCACGGGTCCCGTTCCTCGCGTTCGGGGCTTCAGAGCACTCGCTCGCCTCGCCGGCTGGGGACGATCTGGCAGTCACGACGCGGACGAAATAGCGGCTGGTTGGGGGCGAAATAGCGGTCAAGGCTGAGGTTGATCGCGACCGTCGGCCGGGCCGGTTCCTCCTGACCGGCTCCACGACCGCGCCCGCAGGCCCACTGTTCGAGACGTTCGTTGCACTGGAGGTCCGCAAGCAACTCGGCGGTGCCCTTCGGCGAGTGACTCGCTGCCCAGCCGGCCGCCGCCCTCTGGCAGACGACATAGGCGGGCACCCTGGTGGTGAGCGCGACGCTCTCACGGGATCGCTCGCATTCGATCAGCTCCCGAAGCGGTCCACGAGCGCCCGGGCCCGAGCCGAGAACGCGGGCTCGTGGCGGCGGCGGAACTCGTCCCACGTGCACAGGGTGAGTGTGTCGGCCACCCGGTCGATGAACAGCGTGCCGTGCAGGTGGTCGGTCTCGTGCTGGAACGTGCCGGCCGACAGGCCGCGCACGATCGTGTCGAGCGGGGCGCCGTGGCGGTCGAGCGCCCGCAGGCGCACTTCGACCGCCCGGTCGACCACGCCGCGCAGGTCCGGCACCGACAGGCAGCCCTCGTAGTTGGCGAACGTCTCGGCGGTGAGGGCCTCGACCACGGGGTTGACCAGCACCGTCAGCGGGATGACCGGCTTGTACGGGTAGCGGCGGTTGCCGGGCCGCACCTCGGCCACGCACACCTGCACCGGCTCGCCCACCTGGGTGGCGGCCAGCCCGGCCCCGTCGGCGGCCCGCATGGTGTCGACCAGGTCGTCGATCAGGCTCTGGATGCCTGGGCTCGTCACGTCGGCCGCGGTGAGCCGGCGGGCCTCCTGACGCAGAACGGGGTGGCCGATCTGGACGATCTCGCGCACGGTCACCGGTGCACGCTTCGGGCGCACCGGTGACCGAATCGCCACGTCGTGGCGCGATGCCGACTGTGCTTCTGGACTTCGCTTCGCTCGGTCATGGGCGGTCTCCTGTGACGAACCGGCCCCGCCGGAGCACGGTGTGCACCGGCGCGGCGCCGAGCCAGTACACGATCTGGGCCGGGTGGTCCGCGTCCCACACCACCAGGTCGGCCTGGGCGCCCGGGGCGATGACGCCGACCTCTCCGGCCAGGCCGAGCGCCCGGGCGGCGTGCGCGGTCGCACCGGCGATCGCCTCGGCCACGGTCAGCCCGAAGCGGGTGCAGGCCAGGTGCAGGGCGAGCGGCAGCGACACGAGCGGCGACGTCCCCGGGTTGCAGTCGGTGGCCACCGCCATCGGCACCCCGGCCCGGCGGAGCGACTCGATCGGCGGCACCGCCTCGTCACCCAGCACGTACGCCGCTCCCGGGAGCAGCACCGCCACGGTCCCGGCCGCGGCCAATGCGGCGACGCCCTCCGGCGACGCGTGCTCCAGGTGGTCGGCGGACAGGGCCCGGTGGCGGGCGGCGAGGGCGGCACCGCCACCGTCTGTCAGCTGGTCGGCGTGCAGCTTCACCGGTAGCCCGAGCCGCCGGGCGGCGGCGAACACGCGGTCGACCTGCTCGGCGGTGAAGCCGATCCGCTCGCAGAAGCCGTCGACCGCGTCGGCCAGCTCGTCGGCCGCCACGGCGGGCAGCACCTCGTCGCACACGAAGGCGACGTACCGGTCGGCGTCGCCCTCGAGCTCCGGGGGCACGGTGTGGGCGCCGAGGTAGGTGGTGACGACGTCGACCGGAACCCGCTCGGGCAGGCGGCGGGCGATGCGGAGCATGCGCAGCTCGGTGTCGAGGTCGAGCCCGTAACCCGACTTCACCTCGATCGTCGTGACCCCGCCGGCGGCGAGCGCCGTCGCTCGCTCCACCGCCCCGTCGAGCAGCTCCGCATCGCTGGCGGCCCGGGTGGCCGCCACCGTCGAGCGGATGCCGCCGCCGGACGCGGCGATCTCCTCGTACGACGCACCGGCAAGCCGCCGTTCCCACTCGGCCGAGCGGTCGCCGCCGAACACCAGGTGGGTGTGGCAGTCGACCAGCCCCGGCGTGACCACGCGGCCGTGGACGGGCCACCGGTGGCGGGCGGTGGCCGCCTCGGGCGGGAGCGCCTCCTCTGGCCCCGCCCAGGCGATGCGCTCGCCCTCCACGGCGACGGCGCCGCCGCCGGCCGTGCCGGTGACAAGCAGATCCCACACCGCGTCAGACCACCGCCGCGACGGCGGCCCGCAGGTCGGCGGCCACGTCGATCGACGTGTGGCGGCGGTCCCGCACGACGTGGCGGCCGGCCACGACGACGTCGGTGACGTCGGCCGCCGTGGCCGCGGCGACCAGCATCGGCACCGGATCCTCGGGCTCGATGCCCGCAAGCCGCACCCCGCCCACGCCGACCACGCACAGGTCAGCCGGCTCGCCCGGCCGCAGCACCGCCCCGCCGGTGGCCGCCGCCAGCAGGGCCTCGGGCTGGTGCAGCCCGCGGCGGCCGGTGGCCAGGCGCTCGTCCAGCTCGACGGCGCGGGCCTCCTCGAACAGGTCGACCACGGCATGGCTGTCGGTCCCCAGCCGCAGCTCGCAGCCCGCGGCGGCCAGCGCGGCGGCGGGGCCGATGCCGTCGGCCAGGTCGCGCTCGGTGGTGGGGCACAGGCACACACCGGTGCCGCAGTCGCCGAGCAGGCCGATGTCGTCGCGGGTCAGGTGGGTGGCGTGCACGGCCATGGTCGCCGGACCCAGCACGCCGTGCTCGTGGGCCAGCGCGGCGGGCGTGCGCCCCGTGGCGGCGAGGCACGCCTCGTTCTCTGCGGGCTGTTCGGACAGGTGCAGGTGGAGCGCGACCTCCCGCCCGCGCGCCCAGGCGGCGACCGCGGCCATCGACGGCGGGTCGACGGCGCGCACGCTGTGGATCGCCGCACCCACCGTGATGTCGGGGTTGGCCGCGGCGACCTTGTCGGCGCGGGCGGCCCACCGCTCGACGTCGCCGTCGCTGAACCGCTGCTGGACGGGGTCGAGGCGGCCGCCGTCGTCGCCGA
The DNA here is from genome assembly GCA_963735395.1 of uncultured Acidimicrobiales bacterium. Lineage (GTDB taxonomy): Bacteria > Actinomycetota > Acidimicrobiia > Acidimicrobiales > VFJN01 > ZC4RG19. The sequence goes on from CAVTKV010000016.1 coordinate 332,625, forward strand.
ACCCGCCGCGCAGGTAGCAGGTGTCGAGGAGGACGAGGCGGATGCCGGCGCGACGGGCGGCCTCGCACACCGCGTCGTCCATCCCGTCCGGCTTGTGCAGGTAGTGGAACTCGTGGACCGTCGTGACGCCGGCCAGCACCAGCTCGCCGAACGACGCCGTGGCCAGCGCCAGCATCGAGTCGGGATCGAGCCGGTCGACGAGCGTGTACATGCCGGCGCGCCAGGCCCAGAAGTCGCCGCCGGCCGCCCGCCCCCGCAACGCCCGGTGGAAGGCGTGCGAGTGGGTATCGACCATGCCGGGCAGGGCCAGCGCGTCGGACCCGCCCAACACGACGGCGTCGGCCGGCGGTCGGTCGACGCCGGTGCGCACCGACGTCAGGGCACCGGCCGGGTCGTCGCCGCCGGGGCTGCCGCCCCCACCGCACTCCAGCACGACGCGGGACGCCACGCCCTCCGGCAGCAACGCCCGCGCCACCCAGAACGCCGTCACGGCACCGTTCCCCCGGCGAGGGAGTAGGCGAGGCAATAGAGGTCGCTCGGTGGAGGGCGAGGCGATGGCGGTCGGCCCCCGACCGCCATTTCCTCCGGCCCCCACCAGCGACTCCCATTGCCTCGCGCTGATCGGGCCACCGCCGCCACCACCGGTGCGGGCACCGCCGGCGCTACGGGCACCGCCGGCGCTACGGGCGCCGCCGGCGGCGTAGCCACGGCCGTGGGCGACGGGCCCGGGCTCGTCACGGCCGCATGGGCAGGCGCAGGCCGGTCGAGCGGGCGACGGCCAGCGCCTCGGGGTAGCCGGCGTCGGCGTGGCGGGCCACGCCGGTGCCGGGATCGTTGGTCAGCACCCGCTCGAGCTTCTGGGCCGCCAGGTCGCTGCCGTCCGCCACGACCACCATGCCCGCGTGGATCGACCGGCCGATGCCCACGCCGCCCCCGTGGTGCAGCGACACCCAGCTGGCCCCGCTGGCGGTGTTGAGCAGGGCATTGAGCAGGGGCCAGTCGGCGATGGCGTCGGACCCGTCGCGCATGGCCTCGGTCTCGCGGTACGGCGACGCCACCGAGCCCGAGTCGAGGTGGTCGCGCCCGACAACGATCGGTGCCTGCACCTCGCCGCCGGCCACCATCTCGTTGAACCGCAAGCCCATGCGGTCGCGCTCGCCGTAGCCCAGCCAGCAGATGCGGGCGGGCAGCCCCTGGAAGGCGACCCGGTCCGACGCCAGGCGGATCCAGCGGGCCAGCGCCTCGTTGTCGGGGAACTCGCGCAGCACCGCCCGGTCGGTGGCGCCGATGTCGGCGGGGTCGCCGGACAGCGCCGCCCAACGGAAGGGCCCCTTGCCCTCGCAGAACAGGGGCCGGATGTACGCCGGGAGGAAGCCCGGGTAGTCGAAGGCCCGGGCGAACCCGCCCAGCTCGGCCTCGCGCCGCAGGCTGTTGCCGTAGTCGAACACCTCGACGCCCTTGTCCATGAAGGCGACCATGGCCTCGCAGTGGCGGGCCATCGACTCGCGGGCCCGGGCCGTGTAGCCGTCGGGATCACGCCGGCGCAGGTCGTCGGCCTCGCCCGGCGACAGCCCTGTGGGCACGTAGCTCAATGGGTCGTGGGCGGGCGTCTGGTCGGTGACGATGTCGATCGGCGCATCCAGGCCGACCAGCCGGGGCAGGACGTCGGCCGCGTTGCCGAGCAGGCCGATGGACAGGGGGTGCCGGTCGGCGCGGGCGGCCTCGGCCCGGGCCAGGGCGTCGTCCAGGTCGTCCGCCATCACGTCGAGGTAGCGGGTGTCGAGCCGGCGCTGGATGCGGTGGGGGTCGACCTCGACGACGATGGCGACGCCGCCGTTCATCGTCACCGCCAGCGGCTGCGCCCCGCCCATGCCGCCCAACCCGGACGTGAGGGTGACCGTGCCGGCCAGGCTGCCACCGAAGCGGCGCTCGGCGATGGCCGAGAAGCACTCGTAGGTGCCCTGGAGGATGCCCTGGGTTCCGATGTAGATCCACGAGCCGGCCGTCATCTGGCCGTACATGGTCAGGCCCAGGGCCTCGAGCCGGCGGAACTCGTCCCACGTCGCCCAGTCGGGCACCAGGTTGGCGTTGGCGATGAGCACCCGCGGTGCCCACTCGTGGGTGCGGAAGACGCCCACCGGCTGGCCCGACTGCACGAGCAGCGTCTCGTCGTCCTCCAGCTCGCGCAGGCTGGCAACGATCGCGTCGAACGCCGCCCAGCTGCGTGCCGCCCGTCCGGTCCCTCCGTAGACCACCAGGTCCTGGGGTCGCTCGGCCACGTCTGGGTCGAGGTTGTTCATGAGCATCCGCATGGCACCCTCCTGGGCCCAGCCCTTGCAGGTGCGGGTGGCGCCCCGGGGCGCACGCACGGGGCGGGTGCCGGTCGTCGTGTCGGAGCGGTCGGCCGGGTCAGGCCGGTGGCCCGGGTCGGGTGCGTCGAGTGCGTCAGGCAAGCGTGCCCACCTCCTGTTCGACCGCCCGCACGATCGTCCCGTCGGCCACCAGGTCGGCTGCGGCCGCCAGCTCGGGGGCCAGCAGCCGGTCGGGACCAGGGCCGGCGACCCCGCCGGCCCGCAGCGCGTCGCGGGCAGCGCCCGTGCCGGGTGCGGCGGCCAGCGGAGCCCGCAGGTCGATGCCGCGGGCCGCCGTCACCACCTCGACCGCGAGCACCCTGGACAGGTGCCGCAGAGCGGTGCGCAGCTTGCGGGCCGCCGACCAGCCCATCGAGACGTGGTCCTCCTGCATGGCCGAGGTGGGGATGGAGTCGGTGCTGGCCGGCACCGCCAACCGCCGGCACTCGCTCACCAGGGCGGCCGCGGTGTACTGGGCGATCATCAAGCCGCTGTCGACGCCCGGCTCGTGGGCCAGGAACGGGGGCAGGCCGTGGCTGCGGGCGGCGTCGAGGAAGCGGTCGGTGCGCCGCTCGCTCATGCTGGCCACGTCGGCCACGACGATGGCCAGCAGGTCGCAGGCGTGGGCGAGGGGGGCGCCGTGGAAGTTGCCCACGGACTCGACCCGGCCGTCGGCGACGACCACCGGGTTGTCGATGGCCGCGGCCAGCTCGCGGTCGGCGCACGTCTCGGCGAATGCCAGGGCGTCGCGGGCGGCGCCGTGCACCTGGGGAGCGCAGCGCAGCGAGTAGGCGTCCTGGACCCGGGGATCGCCCGTGCGGTGCGAGGCCACGATGGCCGAGCCGGCCAACACGGCGGCGATGTTGGCCGCGGCGGCCTGCTGGCCCGGGTGGGGGCGCAGCGCGACGAGATCGGCCGCGAAGGGCCGGTCGGTGCCGAGCAGACCCTCGACGCTCATGGCGGCGGCCACGTCCGCCGCCCGCAGCAGCCCGGCCAGGTCGTCGCAGGCCAGCACGAGCATGCCCAGCATGCCGTCGGTGCCGTTGATCAGCGCCAGGCCCTCCTTGGCCGCCAGCGGCAGGTCGAGCGCGGCGGCGACGTGGGCCAGCGGGGCCAGGTCGCCGCTGCACCCCAGCGAGCCGAACTCGGGCACCTCGGGCAGCGTTGCGCCGTCGAGTAGGCGCAGGAGGGCGGCCGCCAGCTCGGGCCGGGCGCCGGTGATGCCGGTGGCCAGGGTGCGGGCCCGCAGCAGCACCATCGCCCGCACCACCTCGGCCTCGACCGGGTCGCCCATGCCCGCGGCGTGCGAGACGATGAGCGAGCGCTGCAGCCGATCACGCTGCGCGGGCGGGATGTGCATGGTGGCCAGGCCGCCGAACCCCGTGGAGATCCCGTAGACGGGGTTGTCGGCGGCGGCCAGGGCCTCGACGTGGGCCCGCGTGGCCGCCATGGCGGCCACGGCTTCGGCGGAGAGCTCGACGCCGACGCCGCCCCGGGCGACGGCCACGACCTCGTCTCGGCTCAACCCCTGCGGTCGGAGCACGACGGGCACGGCCGGGACCGTAGCGGTGATGGCACCGTGCCGTGACGGACGCCACGTTGGCGTCTGCCGTTCCGCGGCCTAGTCCTGGAGGCACGGGTCGTTGCGCGGACCCGGGCTGGGTGGCGGTCTGGGGGCGCGTGCGACCGCGACCAGCCCGAGACCCGATTGATGACACCTTCATGAGCGCGCATCCCACCGAGCAGCAGTCCCGTCCGCAGTCCTCGCCCGTCTCGTCCGCCGATCCGGCCGACGCTCCCGATGGCAGCCCGATGGGGGTGTCGGGCACCCAGGTGGCGGCCAGCGTCCTGGCCTCGGTGTCCGCTGCCGTCGTCGCCTCGTTCTTCGGCGTGGCCGGCACGATCGTCGGCACGGCGGTGGTCAGCGTGGTGGCCACGGTGGGCAGCGCCGCCTACGGCCTGGGCATCCACCGCACCAGGCATCGGTTGCAGCAGGTCCAGGCGCTGCTGGTCACCACCCGCCCACCCACGTCGCGCCGGCTTCCCGGCGAGGACCGTCCGGGCGCCGGCGTGACCGCGGTCGACACCGCGGTTGTCGGCGAGACCGCGGTCGATACCGGGCGATCGGGGCGACCGGGTCGATCGAGGCGACCGGCGTCGACAGAGGGTCGATGCGACCGGCGTCGACCCCAGCCGTGCCACGGTGGGCACCGACGCCGTCGGCGAGCCCTCGTCGTCCACCGGCTGGCGCGGGTGGCTGGCGCAGCGACGGTGGAGCGTGGCGGCGGGTGTGGCCATCGTGTTCGTGATCTCCCTGGCCACGGTCACACTGATCGAGGTGGTCGGCGACCGGCCGCTGTCGGGCGAGACGAGCGGCGCAGGCCGCACCTCGGTCGGCGCCCTCTTCGGCGGCGGTGGCGACGCAGGCGACGGCAGCGACGACGATCCGGGCGCGCCCGCCACCACCGTGCCACCCGCCGACTCGCCGTCCACGACGGTGGCCGAGCGGGACAGCAGCGGCTCGCCCACCACGACCGCCCCGCCGGACGGCGCCACCACCACCTCGTCTGCACCGACCACGTCCACCACCGCGCCGCCCACCACCACGACCACGGCCCCCGACACAACCACCACCACGGTGCCGGTGCCGACCACAGCCGAGCCCCCGGGTGCGCAGGCAACGCCGTCGGGATGACCGCCGCCCGCGGGCTGGTCGTGCCGCCCTGCGGGCGTCACTCGGTGTTCCTGGTCGTGCCGCCCTGCGGGCGTCACTCGGTGTTCCTGGTCGTGCCGCCCTGCGGGCGTCACTCGGTGTTCCTGGTCGTGCCGCCCTGCGGGCGTCACTCGGTGTTCCTGGTCGTGCCGCCCTGCGGGCGTCACTCGGTGTTCCTGGTCGTGCCGCCCTGCGGGCGTCACTCGGTGTTCCTGGTCGTGCCGCCCTGCGGGCGTCACTCGATGGTGTGTAGGCCGAAGGCGATCGCGAAGCCGGCGGTGGTGAACAGGCCCACGAGCGGCCCTGCGTGCTCGAAGGCCTCGGGCATCATCGTGTCCGCCAGCATGGTCAGCACGGCCCCGCCCGCGAACGCCAACACGAAGGCGACCGTGCCGGGCGACGCGCTGTCGAACAGGGCGTAGCCGGCCAGGGCGGCCAGGGCCGACACGAGGGTCACCCCGCTCCACAAGCCGACGATCCGGGCCGTCGACCAGCCCGACGCCGACAGCCCGGTGCTGGCGGCCAGGCCCTCCGGCAGGTTCGAGATGAACACGGCGGCCACGAAGGCGACGCTGACCCCGCCCCCGCCCAGCAGCGTCAGCCCGAGCACGATCGACTCGGGGATGCCGTCGAGCACCGCGCCCAGCACGATGGCCAGCGGCGACCCGTCAGCCTGCTCGCCGGTGACGCTCTTGCGCTTGTCGCCGCCCATCCGGTCGATGAGCGAGTCGCCCAGGAAGAAGGTCAGCGCGCCCGCGGCCAGGCCGATCGCCACCCCGCCCTCTGCTGCGGCGGTGTTCACGGCCTCTTCGACCAGGTCGAACGCCACGGCGCTGATGAGCACGCCGGCGCCGAGGGCCATCACCATGCCCACGACCCGGTTGCTGAGCGGCAGCCACACCCCGGCGAGGGCGCCGATGATCAGCGCCGCCCCTCCGAACGCACCCCAGGCGAAGGCCTCGCCCACGGCCTAGAGGCCGAGCCGACAGGCGAGGCCGTGGCCCGAGCGGCCCGCAGCGGAGCTGCGAGAGCGGGAGGCACCGCGACCGTTCGCCGGGACGACGCGACCTGTCAGCGGGCGTTTCAACGGCCCCGCTGGCGCGGTGGGCTGGGCGGGTGTGGGCATGGGGGACGGTACGACCGCGGTGCGGCGGGCCGTCTCACCCGTTCGGGGTGACGCCACCCGCCCGGTTTCGGGGTCTGCTCGGAGCCTGAGGCGCGCCCGTGCGCCATGTCAGGGGGAGCCCAACCATGATTCTTGCCGAGGTCGGATTCGCCGAGCTGTTCTGGACGATGCTCTGGATCTTCTTCCTGTTCATGTTCATCTGGGTGTTCATCGCCCTGCTGAGCGACCTGTTCCGCGACCACGAGCTGTCCGGGTGGGCCAAGGCCGCGTGGATCCTCGCCCTGGTGATCTTCCCGCTCGTCGGCTCGCTCGTGTACATCATCGTGCGCGGTCAGGGCATGGCCGAGCGCTCGGTCAAGCACCAGCAGGCCGCCCGCGCCGAGTTCGACAGCTACGTCCGCTCGGCCGCCTCGTCCACCGGCACGTCGTCGGTCGACGACCTCACCCGGCTCAGCGAGCTGCGCAGCAACGGCACGATCACCGACGCCGAGTTCGAGACCATGAAGGCCCGGCTCGTCGGCGGTGGGGCGGCCGCCCCGGTCTGACGTTCACGTTCACCCCGCGTATCCGCCGCCGCGACCGCCGATCCCCGGGGTGAACGCCGGGCCTCGCCGGGCCGCCGGGAGTGTCACACCCCGTCGCTAGCGTGACCGGCGTGGCGACCTCGCTGTTCTCGCCGGCCGTCCGGGCCTGGTTCGAGGCGACGTTCCCCGCGGCCACCCCTGCGCAGCAACAGGGGTGGCCGGCCATCGCCGGTGGCGAGCACACCCTCATCCTGGCCCCCACGGGGTCGGGCAAGACGCTGGCCGCGTTCCTGTGGGGCATCGACCGGCTGGTCAGCGGGGCATCCCCTGGCGACCTGGGCGCCGGCACCGATCGCCCGGCCGGCACCCGCATCGTCTACGTCTCGCCGCTGCGCGCCCTGGCGGTCGACGTCGACAAGAACCTGCGGGCGCCCATCGCCGGCATCGCCGCCGCCGCCCAGCGCCTGTCCGAGCCGTTCCGCGAGCCCACCGTCGGCCTGCGCACGGGCGACACGCCGGCCGACGTGCGCCGGCGCCTGGCCCGCCACCCGCCGGACATCCTCATCACCACGCCCGAGTCGCTCTACCTCATGCTCACCTCGCAGGCGCGCGAGACGCTGCGGGGCGTCGAGGCGGTGATCGTCGACGAGATCCACTCGCTGGTCCCCACCAAGCGGGGGACGCACCTGGCGCTGTCGCTCGAGCGGTTGGCCGACCTGTGCGACACCCCGCCGCAGCGCATCGGCCTGTCGGCCACCCAGCGCCCGCTCGACGTGGTCGCCCGGTTCCTGGCCGGGTCCGACGAGACGGCCGACGGGCGTCGCCCGCGCCCCGTCACCGTCGTCGACGCCGGGGTCCGCAAGCAGCTCGACGTCGAGGTGGTCGTCCCGGTCGACGACATGGGCGATCTGGCCACGGTGGACGACCCCCAGACCGGGCCCCCACGGCGGTCGATCTGGCCGGCCATCCACCCCCGGCTGCTCGAACTGGTGCAGGCGCACCGGTCCACGCTCATCTTCGTCAACGCCCGCCGCCTGTCCGAACGGCTGGCCACCCGCCTCAACGAGCTGTGGCACGAGGGCGAGAACCGTGCGGCGGAAGCGCAGGGGACGTCGCCGCCGTCCGACGCCGAGGAACTGGTCAAGGCCCACCACGGGTCGCTGTCGCGCGAGCGACGCCTGCAGATCGAGGACGACCTCAAGGCCGGGCGGCTCCGGGGGCTGGTCGCCACGTCCAGCCTCGAGCTGGGCATCGACATGGGCGCCATCGACCTGGTGGTTCAGGTCGAGTCGCCGGGTGCGGTCAGCCGGGGCCTGCAGCGCATCGGCCGCGCCGGCCACCAGGTGGGCGAGCCCAGTCGCGGCAAGCTGTTCCCCAAGCACCGTCACGACCTGCTCGAGGCGGCCGTCGTGGTGCAGCGCATGGTCGACGGGCAGATCGAGTCGACCCGGTACCCGCGCAACCCGCTCGACGTGCTGTGCCAGCAGATCGTGGCCATGGTGGCGCTCGACGACTGGAAGGTCGACGACCTGGCCGGCCTGGTGCGGGGGGCGGCGCCCTTCGCCGACCTGTCCGACGAGGTGTTGTCGGCGGTGCTCGACCTGCTGTCGGGCCGCTACCCCTCCGACGAGTTCGCAGAGCTGCGCCCCCGCCTGGTGTGGGACCGGGTCGAGGGCGTGGTGAGGGCCCGGTCCGGCGCGCAGCGGTTGGCGGTCACCAACCCGGGCACCATCCCCGACCGGGGCTTGTTCGGCGTGTTCCTGCCCGACGGCGCCCGGGTGGGCGAGCTCGACGAAGAGATGGTCTACGAGAGCCGGCCCGGCGAGACGTTCCTGCTGGGGGCCACCACGTGGCGCATCGAGGAGATCACCCACGAGCGGGTGGTCGTCACCCCCGCACCCGGCCAGCCGGGCAAGATGCCGTTCTGGCACGGCGACGGCCCCGGGCGCCCGCTCGAGCTCGGCCGGGCGCTGGGTGCGTTCGTGCGCGAGCTGCGCGACGTCCCGGCCGCCGCGGCGGTCGAGCGGCTGCGTGCCGACCACGGGCTCGACGCCCGCGCCGCCGACAACGTGGTCGCCTACCTCGACGAGCAGGGCGAGGCCACTGGCGCGGTGCCCGACGACCGCACCATCGTCGTCGAGCGGTTCCGCGACGAGATCGGCGACTGGCGCGTCTGCATCCTCTCGCCGTTCGGCGTGCAGGTCCATGCGCCGTGGGGCATGGCCATCAAGGCCCGGCTGGCCGAGCGGTGGGGGGTCCAGGTCGAGATGATCTGGAGCGACGACGGCATCGCCATCCGCCTCCCCGAGGCGCTCGACGACGTCGGCCTCGGTGTCGACGCCCTCGCCATCGACCCCGACCAGGCCCACGACATCGTGGTGGCCGAGCTGCCGCACACGGCCCTGTTCGCCAGCCGTTTCCGCGAGGCCGCGGCCAGGGCACTGCTGTTGCCTCGCCGCCGCCCCGACCAGCGCACCCCGCTGTGGCAGCAGCGCCAACGCTCGGCCGACCTGCTGGCCGTGGCCGGCCGCCACCCCAGCTTCCCGATCCTGCTCGAGGCGACCCGCGAGTGCGTCAACGACGTGTTCGACCTGCCCGCGCTGCGCGAGGTGCTGCGCGACATCCGCTCCCGGCAGGTGCGGGTGGTGCAGGTCGAGACGTCGCACGCCTCGCCGTTCGCGCAGTCGCTGCTGTTCGGCTGGGTGGGCGTGTACATGTACGAGGGAGACGCCCCCTTGGCCGAGCGCCGTGCCGCGGCGCTGGCCCTCGACCGCGACCTGCTCGACGACCTGCTGGGGGCCGACGAGCTCCGCGAGCTGCTCGACGCCGGTGCGCTGGCCGACCTCGAGCTCGAGCTGCAGGCGCTGGCCGACGGGCGCCGCGCCCGCGACGTCGACGAGGCGCACGACCTCCTGCGGCGCCTCGGCCCGCTGTCCGTCGACGAGCTGGCCGCCCGCGCGGTCGGCGACCAGGCGCGGGCCTGGGCCGACGACCTGGTGGCTCAGCAGCGGGCGTTCCGAACGACCATCGCGGGCGTCCAGCGCCTGGCCGCGGCCGAGGACGCCGGCCGGCTGCGCGACGGCCTGGGCCTGGACGTCCCCGCCGGCGTGCCCGCCGTGTTCACGCAGCCGGTCGAGGCCCCGCTGGTCGAGTTGGTGGGCCGCTTCGCCCGCACCAACGGCCCGTTCACGACGGCCCAGGTGGCGGCACACCTCGGCGTGCCGGCCGATCGCGCCACGGCTGCCCTTGCCACGCTCGACGCGGCCGGGCGGGTGGTGCAGGGCGAGTTCCGGCCCGATGGCGTCGAGCGCGAGTGGTGCGACGTCGAGGTGCTGCGCCAGCTCCGCCGCCGGTCGCTCGCCCGCCTGCGCCACGAGGTCGAGCCGGTCGACGGGGCCACGCTGACCCGCTTCCTCGCCCGCTGGCACGGGCTGGGCGCGCCCCGGCGCGGCACAGAGGCGTTGGTCGACGTGCTCGGCCAGTTGCAGGGGGCGCCGCTCCCGGCATCGGTGATCGAGGCCGAGGTCCTGCCCGCCCGCCTGGGCGACTACCGCCCGGCCGACCTCGACGCCCTGTGCACCGCGGGCGAGCTGGTGTGGGTCGGCGCCGGTGCCATCGGGGCGAGCGATGGCCGGGTGCGGCTGGTGTTCCGCGACCAGGCCTCGCTGCTGGTGCCGCCGGTGGTCGACGCCGCGGCTGGCGAGGCCGTCGGCCCGGGCGCCGAGCCCGATCGGCCGGACGGGCCGGTCCACCGGGCGCTGCTGGCCCGGCTGGGCGAACGGGGCGCGTCGTTCTGGGGCGACCTGACGCAGGCCGTGCAGGAGGCCAGGCAGCCCTACGACGACGCGACCGTGCTGGCCGCGCTGTGGGACCTGGTGTGGGCCGGCCTGGTCACCAACGATTCGCTGGCGCCGCTGCGGTCGTTCGTCGCGGGCCGCGCCCGCAGGGCGGCAGGGGGTCGGCGCAGGCCGGCCGTGGGCCGGCTGGCACGGCAGGGCCCGCCGGCGGGGGCGGGCCGGTGGTCGTTGGTGGCCCCGCTACTCGAGCCGCGCCCGTCGCCCACCGAGGTGGCGCACGCCCGCGGCGGGCAGCTGGTCGAGCGCTACGGCGTGCTCACCCGCGAGGCGGCGCTGGGTGAGGGCACCGAGGGCGGGTTCGCCGGCGTGTACCCCGTGCTGCGGGTGCTGGAGGAAAAGGGCCGTGTCCGCCGCGGCTACTTCGTGGCCGGGCTGGGCGCCGCGCAGTTCGCGCTCCCCGGTGCGGTCGATCGGCTGCGGGCGGCCCGGCCCGCGGGCGACGAGGCGGCGCCGCTGGTGCTGGCGGCCACCGACCCCGCCCAGCCCTACGGGGCGGCGCTGCCCTGGCCGCCGTCCGGGGGCCGTCCTGCCCGGGCCGCGGGGGCGCTGGTGGTCGTCGTCGACGGCGAGGCCGTGGCGTTCGTCGAGCGGGGCGGCCGATCGCTGTGGACGTTCCCGGCCGCCGCCGACCACCGCGCGTGGCCCCAGGCGCTGGCCGCCCGGGTGACGTCCGGCCGGGCCCGGTCGCACGAGGTGCAGACGGTCGACGGCGAACCGGTCCGCACCACGGCCTGGGCTGACCCCCTGCGGGCAGCGGGGTACGCGGACGGCTACCGCGGCGTCGTGATCCGCTCGCGCTGACCCCCCTGGGCGAATGTGGTTCACGAGCGGGCCATCGCCCCGCTTTCGCAATTGGTTCGGGCGCGACTGGGTCCGCCCGCCCGGTGGCGCGGGTGGAAGACTGCCGCACCGTGACCGACGGCGATCGCATACGCAACCTGTTGGGCCGCTACTGCGACCTCATGGACGCCGGCGACTGGCCGAGCGTCGGGGTGCTGTTCGCCCACGCCCGCCTCGCCGACGAGCACGGGGCGGAGCTGGCCGCGGGGGCCCAGGCCATCACGGCGTTCTACGCGGCGGGAACCCGGCTGCACGACGGGTCGCCCCGCACGAAGCACCTGGTCACCAACACCGTCCTCGACGCCCCGGCCGCCGACGGCACCGTCACCGCCCGGTCGTCGTACCTGGTGCTGCAGGCGACTGACGACCTGCCGCTGCAGCCGATCATCACCGGCCGCTACGTCGATCGCTTCGCGTCCAGTGCCATCGACCAGCCAGCCGGCGACGAGCCAGCCAACGACGAATCAGCCGGCCACGAACCAGCCGCAGCCGCGCCCGGGGGCGACGCCCGCGCCCCCGACGACGGTGGCGCCGGGGCGTGGCGGTTCGTCGAGCGGCGGTTCGCGGTCGACCTGGTGGGCGACCTGTCGCACCACCTGCGGTACAGGCTGTGAGCCGGGTCGCCTTCGTCACCGGAGCGGCGTCGGGCATCGGGCACGCCGTGGCCGAGCGGCTGCGTGACGACGGGGCCACGGTGGTCGGGTTCGACCTGCATACCGCCGGCCCCCCGGGTGTCGAGGTGATCGCCGGCGACGTCACCGACCGTGCGGTGGTCGACGCCGCGGTCGCGCACGTGGTCGGCGCGCACGGGCGGCTCGACGTGGTGGCCAACGTGGCCGGCATCCCCCAGTTCGGCCGTGTCGACGAGTTGAGCGACGCCGAGTGGCAGCGGTCGCTCGACGTCAACCTGACCGGGCCGTTCCTGGTGTGCCGGGCGGCGCTGGCCCACCTGCGGGCGACACGGGGGTGCATCGTCAACGTCGCCTCGATCGCCGGGCTCGAGGGCCAGGCCTACACGGCGGCGTACTGCGCTTCGAAGGGCGGGCTCGTCCTGTTGACCAAGGCGCTGGCGGTCGAGCTGGCGCTGGACGGGGTGCGGGTCAACTGCGTGTGCCCGGCGGCGGTCGACACCCCCCTGGTACTCGACGTGGCCGAGCGCATCCCCGCCGACGCCGACGCCCGGCTGCTCGACCGGCTGCAGATGCTCATGCCGGGGCTGATCACCGCGGGCGAGGTGGCGGCGGCAGTGGCCTACCTGGCGAGCGACGCCGCCCGCATGGTCACGGGCGTCGCCCTGCCGCTGGACGGCGGCCGCTCGGCCTGAGACCAGCGCTCGGTCGTCGCTCTGGCGTCGCTCACCGCGGCATGTCGCAGAGAGAGACGCCAGAAGCCAGAACCGGAAGCGGGACCGGGATCAGATGATGGAGGAACGCCGGCTGGGGCGGCCCGTGCGGTGCGAGCCGCGGTGGCCGCACCAGCACACCCAACGCACGGTCAGGTAGTCGTCAGAGGGGTCGAGGCCGAGGATGTGACGCTCACTGAGCAGCACCTCGGTGCCGTGTTGGGGACAATGAACGGAGAACATGGGTCAATTCTCGATCAGGTCGGTCGGGTTGGCGAGTGGCAGCGCTGCGCATGTCCGAAAGAATCCTGCCAAACTGTGCGCATGCCATCTACACAACGACGCAACGACGGTCGGCGTGAGGCGCAGGGCCACCTCGTGGCCGCCGTGGTGGGCTCGCACGTAGCCGCGTTCGAACTGGGCGTGGCGCACGAGGTGTTCGGCCTCGACCGGTCGGAGTACGCCAGCCCCTGGTACCGGTTCCGCGTGATCGGCGCGTTCGGGACGACCATCCCGGTCACGGGCGGCGACTGGTCGATCACCACGCCGTACACCCTCGACGACCTGGCCGAGGTGGAGACGGTGATCCTGCCGGTGTGGCCCGGCCGCGGCACCCCCGCCCCGCCGGACCTGCTCGACGCCCTGCGCGCCGTCCACGACCGGGGCGGCCGGCTGGTGAGCGTGTGCTCGGGCGCCTACCTGCTGGCCCAGGCGGGGCTGTTGGACGGGCGCCGGGCGACCACCCACTGGATGTACACCACCGAGTTCGCCGGGCTGTACCCCTCGATCGACGTCGACCGTGACGTGCTGTTCGTCGACGCGGGGGACGGCTTGTACACGTCCGCGGGCACGGCGGCCGGCATCGATCTGTGCCTGCACATCGTGCGGCTCGACCACGGGGCCGAGGTGGCCAACAAGGTGGCCCGGCGCATGGTGGTACCGCCCCAGCGCGACGGGGGCCAGGCGCAGTTCGTCGACGCACCGATGCCGCCGCTGCCCGCCGACGACCCGATCGGCCCCACCCTCGACTGGGCCATCGCCCACCTCGACGAGCCCATGACGGTCGACGACCTGGCCGGCCGGGCCATGCTGAGCCCGCGCAGCTTCGCCCGGCGGTTCCGGGCGGCCACGGGGACGACGCCCATGCAGTGGCTGCTCCGCCAGCGGGTGCTGCACGCGCAGCGGCTGCTCGAGACCAGCGACCTGGCCGTCGACCGGGTGGCCGAGAGGTGCGGCTTCGGCACGGCCACGGCGCTGCGGGTGCACTTCCGCAGGTTCGTCGGCACGACGCCGGTGGCCTATCGGCGCACGTTCGGCGCCGACGCCGAGATCGTGGCCCTGCACCGCGACTCGCGCGTGGGCTCCGAGGTGGCGAGCTAGGAGGACCGCCGCGCCCGGGAACATCCGACCCGGCTAGCGTGTTCGTGAAAACGTTCACGAAGTTCGGCAGCGACGGAGGTGTCGCATGGGAGTCCGACCGCACGTCGTCATCGTCGGGGCCGGGTTCGGAGGCCTCGCGGTCGCCCGCGGCCTCGAGAAGCTGCCGGTCGAGGTGACCCTGATCGATCGCCAGAACTTCACGACGTTCCAGCCGCTGCTCTACCAGGTGGCGACCTCGGGCCTGAACGCCGCGGACGTGGCCCACTCGATCCGGGGGCTGTTCCACCGCCAGCGGAACCTGCGAGTGCGGCGGGGCGAGGTCGTGGGCGTCGACTGGGACCGGCGGGTCGTCCGCGTGGCCGACGTCCGTGACGCCGAGGTGCCCTTCGACCACCTGGTGCTGGCCGTGGGCGCGGTGGCCACCTACTTCGGCGTGCCCGGCGCACCCGAGCACGCGACGCCGCTGTACACGCTCGAGGACGCCGTGAGCGTGCGCAACCACGTGCTCGAGCGATTCGAGGCCGCCGACGCCGACCCCGACCTGATCGACGGCGGCGAGCTCAACTTCGTGGTGGTGGGTGGGGGGCCGACCGGCGTCGAGACCGCCGGTGCGCTGGCCGAGCTGTTCAGCGTCGTCTTGCGGCGCGACTACCCGACGCTCGGGGTGGGACGGGCGCGGGTCGTGCTGGTCGAGGCCCGGGACGCGCTGCTGGCGCCGTTCCACGCCTCGTCGCAGCGTGCCGCGCTCGACACGCTGCGGGCCCGTCAGGTGGAGGTGCGCCTCGACGAGACCGTCGCCGAGGTCACCGGCGACCACGTGCGGTTCGCGTCGGGCGAGGTCATGCCCACGCGCACCGTGATCTGGGCCGCCGGGGTCAGGGCCCACCCCTTGGCCGACGCACTGGGCCTGCCGACCACCCGGGCGGGGCGCGTCGAGGTCGACGACGACCTGTCGGTCGCCGGGCACGACGGGGTGTGGGCCGTGGGCGACGTCGCCGCCCCGCGTGACCATCGGGGGGAGGGTCCGCTGCCGCAGCTGGCGCCGGTCGCCATGCAGTCTGGCGGGCACGTGGCCCGCCAGATCGGGCGGGTGCTGCTGGGCAAGCCCACCCAGCCGTTCCGGTTCCGCGACAAGGGCACCATGGCCACCATCGGTCGCCGCTCGGCGGTCGCCGAGCTGCCCGGACGCATCCGGCTGCGGGGCACACCCGCCTGGTTCGCCTGGCTGGGCCTGCACCTGCTGTACGTCGCGGGCCTGCGCAACCGCCTGTCGGTGCTGCTCAACTGGTTCTGGGGCTACATCACGTGGGACCGCGGGCCACGCATCATCCTGCGCCGCGACGGCGAGAGCCCCGGGGCTGACGAACCTGTCAACTAGGGTCGGCAGATGGCCGACCAGAGCACCATCAACGCGACGATCGACTCGTATCTGGCCGCCTTCTCGGCCTCGGACCGCGATGCGTACCTCGGCTGCTTCGCCGAGGACGCCTGGATCGAAGACCCGGTCGGGTCGCCCCGGCGCGAGGGCCTCGACGCCATCGGCGCCTTCTGGGACGAGGCGCACGGGATGCCCGACTCGCTCGACCTGCGCCCGCTCGGCCTGCGCATCGTGATCGGCCACGAGGCCACGTTCACGTTCCAGGCCCGCCCCAACCTCGGCGGCGAGACCTACGCCCTCGACGTCATCGACCACATGACGTTCGACGACGAGGGGAAGATCGTGACGATGCGGGCGTTCTTCGACCTGCAGACGATGCGGACGGCTACGGACTGAGCTCGGGCCTGACATGGCACCAGCCCGAGCCTGACGCTCAGCTCGACTCAGCCGGCCGCCGACGTGCGGCCCGGCCGGAGCTCCTTGCGTAAGACCACCCGCAGGCCCGACCACGTGTCGTCGATGGCGCAGACCTTGTTGTCGACCATGCCGGTGGGCAGGGCGACCTCGCGCACGACGTCCTCGGTCATGTCCGTGTCGACCCCCGAGATCCGCTTGGGCCAGGCGATCCAGAGGCCCCCGTCGACCTCGAGCGCCCGGAGCAGCGTGGGGAACCGCCGGGCCAGCTCCGCCCGGCGGGTGTGGAACGACACGATGACCGCGAACCTGCCGCGCGCCTGGTGCCGCACGTCGACGGCGGGCGGCAGGTCGGGGATGACGAACCCGTCGGGCGCGCCCAGCACCGCCGTCCGGTCGCCGGGCTGGATCCCGAGCTTCCGGGCCAGCGGCGTACCCGAGTAGCCGGCCATCACGCCCGCCCGAGCACCCGGTCGACGGCGATCTCGATGGCGACCCGGTCGGCCCGCTCGCCCGGCTGGCGGTAGCGGGCCGCGTAGCGGCGGACGGCCTCCCCGACCCGGTCGGGGTCGTCCGTCACCGTGGCGGGGCCCTCGAACGACAGCCACCGGCCCCCGTCGACCTGGCACACGACAGCCCGTCCGCCAGGCGACGCCCGCAGGTTCCGCACCTTGCGCGACGGGGCGAAGGTGATGATGCGGGCCAGCCCCTCCGCCGCGTCCCAGGTGAACCCGACGGGCACGACGTGGGGCGTGCCGTCCGGCCGCAGGGTCGTCAAGGTGGCGAGGTGGCGTTCGGTCGCGAAGGCGACGACGTCGTCGGGCAGCGCGGTGAGGTCGAGCGACATGCCGGACAGTGTGCCGTGCCGGCGCGGCACGAGGGCTTGGCGGGGTCGGCGCCTGCGCCTGAGACCTCAGTGATCGACGATGGCCGACAGGATGCGGCGGCGTCCGGCCCACGCGGCCGGGAACACGGCGGCCGCCAGCGTGAGCACCCCGGTCACCGCTGCGAAGGCCAGGAGCTGTGTGGTGGGCAGTGCGAAGACGCTGAAGCCGTCGTCGGCCAGCGCCCGTACCAGCACCCAGCCGAAGAAGACACCGATGGTCAGCGCCGCTACCAGGCCGAACGAGGCGATGAGCAGGGCCTCCCACCGGATCGTCGAGCGGATCTGGCCCCGCGTGGCGCCCACCGCCCGGGTGAGGGCGATCTCGCGGGTGCGCTCGACGACCGAGAGGATGAGCGTGTTCACGATGCCGATCATGGCGATGAGGATCGTCAGCGTGAGCAGGGCGTTGACCAGCACGAGGATGACGTCGTACTGGGCCTTGACGGCGTCCTTGAACTCGTCGAGGTCCTGGATCTCGGCAGACGGGAAGGTGGCGACGACCGGTTCCAGCGCCGCCAGCGCCTCGTCGGCCGTCACTCCGGGCGCCAGCCGGATCCAGACCTGGTTGTCGCCGGCGTCGGGCAGGTTGGCGTCGAACGAGTCGGTGCCCATGAGGTAGGTGCCGGTCAGATCCTTGCTGTCGAACAGGGCGGCGATCGTGAACTGCTGGGCGCCGGTGTCGCCGAACACCACCGGGATCTCGTCGCCCACCTGCCACCCCTTGTTCCGGGCGGTCTCGTCGAAGACGCCGATGCCGTCGACGTCGAGCCCCGCGACGTCGCCCGCGGTCACCTCGACGTCGAACAGGTCGAACGCCGTGTCGGCGTTCAGTCCGCCCACCGCCACCGCCTCGTCGTCGATCTGCGCGAAGCCGAAGCGCACGCCGCTGGCTGCGTCCACCTCGGGCAGGGCGTTGACCTCCTCCGCGACCGTGCCGGGGAGCCCTCCGCCCGCGAACCCGGTGCCGGCGTCGATGACCACGTCGCCGCTGAACCGGTCGTCGACCATGTGGTCGAGCGAGGCCCGCAACGACGCGTTGATGACCAGGAACAGCGACACGATGCCGAGCCCGATCATGAGAGCCGTGGCCGTCGACGCCGTGCGCTTGGGGTTGCGGGCGGCGTTCTGCTGGGCCAGGCGGCCCACGATGCCACGCAGCATCCGAAGCGGCCGGCCCAGCCCCAGCGACGCGGGCCGGGCGACGATGGGCCCCAGCACGATCGTGGCCACGAACAGGGCCAGCATGCCGCCACCCGAGAGCCGCAGCGGCGACTGGCCCCGCACGGTCGAGCCGGCGATGCCGGCCCCCAGCGCGGCGGCCCCGGCCAGGGCCAGCAGGCTGCCGAGCAGCAGGCGCCCGAGCGACCGGTGGCTGGTGTCGATGGCGACGTCGCGCATGGCCGCCACGGGCGGCACCCGGGATGCCCGGGCGGCCGGGAAGAACGCCGACGCCAGCGTGACGACCGTGCCGACCGCGACGGCGATCACGAACGAGCGGGGCAGGATGACGGCGGTCGAGCCCGGCACGAACACGCCGGCCAGCGTGGTGGCCAGCACCACCCCGAGCCCGTACCCCACCAGCGAGGCCACCACGCCCACCACGAGCGACTCGAGCACCACCGACGTCAGCACCTGGGCCCGGCTGGCGCCGATGGCCCGCAGCAGCGCCACCTGCCGCTGCCGCTGGGCGACGATGAACGAGAAGCTCGTGTAGATGACGAAGGTGCCGACCAGGACCGAGATCAGGGCGAACACCAGCAGGAAGGTGCGGATGCCGGTGAACGTGTCCTGGGCCGTGTCCTGCGCCTCGGCCACCAGCGCGGCGCCTGTGATCACCTCGATGTCGGCGTCGCCCAGCTCGGCCCGCACCGCGTCGCGCACCTCGACCTGCGACCAGCCCTCGTCGGCCAATACGGCGATCGTGTCCGCCTGACCCGGCCGGGCCAGCAGCGACTGGGCGGTGGAACTGTCCATCAGCGTCATCGCCGAGCCCGCGGGGCTGTCGGCCGTGCCGAACCGGGCGATCCCCACGAGCGTGGCCCGGTTGACGCCCGCCGCCGTCTGGAAGGTGGCCGTGTCGCCCACCCGGTAGCCGGTCTGGTCCGCGGTGCGCTTGTCCAGCACGATCTCACCTGGCGCCTCGGGTGCCCGCCCCTCGGCCAGCTCGAACGGGTTGAGCTCGTCGACGACGCCCCAGGTCATGCCGATCGTGGGGGCACCGAAGGTGGGGTCGCCGTACGGCTCGCCGTCCGGCCCGATCGGCCGGGCGTAGCCCTGGACGTAGGCCTCGGCCGCTGCCACCCCGTCGACCTCGGCCACCCGGTCGGCGAGCGAGGCGGCGATGCGTGGCCGCTGGATGCCGCCACCGAACTCGGCCCCCAGCTCGAACTGCCCGGTGCCCCGCACGGCCACGTCGGTGCCGGCGTTGAGGCCCGCGAACAGGTCGTCGAACGTGCGGGAGATCGTGTCGGTCAACGTGATGACGCCGGACACGAAGCAGACGCCGATGGCGACCGCCAGGAAGGTGAGCACGTACCGCCCGACGTGCGCCCGCAGGTCACGGAGCGACAGCTTGAACATGCGCTACCGGCGGTCCGCTCGGTCCAGCCGCTTGATGCGATCGAGCACGGCGTCGGCGCTGGGGGCGGGCATCTCGTCCACGATGCGCCCGTCGGCCAGGAACAGCACGTGATGGGCGTACGAGGCCGCGCCGGGGTCGTGGGTGACCATCACGATCGTCTGCGCGAGCTCGTCGACCGCCTTGCGCATGAAGGCCAGGATCTCGGCGCTGCTGCGGCTGTCGAGGTTGCCGGTGGGCTCGTCGGCGAAGATGATGGCCGGCCGGCTGGCCAGGGCGCGGGCGACGGCCACGCGTTGCTGCTGCCCGCCCGACAGCTCGGCGGGTCGATGCCCGAGCCGCGGGCGTAGGTCGACCGTGTCGACGACGTAGTCGAGCCACCTGGCGTCGGGCTCGCGGCCCGCCAGCGACATCGGGAGCGTGATGTTCTCCAGCGCAGTCAGTGTGGGCACCAGGTTGAAGGCCTGGAAGACGAACCCGATGCGGTCCCGTCGCAGGCGGGTGAGCTTGCGCTCCGACAGCTTGCCCAGGTCGACGTCGCCGATGAACACCTGGCCCGACGTCAGGCTGTCGAGGCCGGCGGTGCAGTGCATGAGCGTGGACTTGCCCGAGCCCGACGGGCCCATGATGGCGGTGAAGCGGGCGGCGGGGAACCCGACGGTCACGTCGTCGAGTGCGACGACGGCCGTGTCGTCCTCGCCGTAGACCTTGGTGGCGTGGACGGTGCCGGCCGCGATGGCCGGCACACCTATTGACCCCATCGTCGATACGCCTCTCACGCCCCCGCAAGATAACGGGCGCACCGGCGCGACAGCGCCCGCCGCACCGGGTGTGCTACCGGTAGTGGCGGGCGCGTCGTCTGCTGGTGCCCTGGCCATGGGCACGAGGGCGGCGTCAGCTCGGCTGCTTGGTGACCCGCAGGTACGGCTTCTTGGCGTCCCACCCGTCGGGGAAGCGCTCCTTGGCCTCCTCGTCGGACACGGCCGGGATGATGATGACGTCCTCGCCGTACTTCCAGTCCGCCGGCGTCGACACCTTGTGGTTGGCCGTGAGCTGCAGCGAGTCGATGACGCGGAGCAGCTCGTCGAAGTTGCGCCCGGTCGACTGCGGGTAGGTGAGGGTGAGCTTCACCTTGTTGTCGGGCCCGATGACGAAGACCGACCGCACGGTGACGGTGTCGCTCGCGCCCGGGTGGATCATGTCGTAGAGGTCGGAGACCTTCTTGTCGGGGTCGGCGATCAGCGGGTAGTTGAGCGCCGAGCCGGTCACCTCTTCGATGTCCTTGCTCCAGCCCTCGTGATCGGACAGGCCGTTGACCGACAGGCCGATCACCTTCACGTTGCGCCTGTCGAACTCGGGCTTCAGCGCCGCGACCCGACCGAGCTCGGTGGTGCACACCGGGGTGAAGTCCTTGGGGTGCGAGAAGAGCACAGCCCAGCTGTCGCCCTTCCAGTCGTAGAAGTCGAGTGTGCCCTCGGTCGTCTCGGCGCTGAAGTTCGGTGCGTCGTCGCCAAGTCGAATTGCCATGTCGTCTGCCTCCCGGGTCGCTCGGGGGTCGAAAGGAGAACAGCAGGTCGAGCGCCCACGGCGAGCCTAGCGATCCCGTGCGCCGAAAGGCGACCTCGGTGGTCGGATTTATCGTCTGTGGCGAATGTCATGTGGTTTCTCAAGCGATTGCTGCATATAGTTAGCGCCCATGAGCATCCTCACCACCGTCACCGAAGCCGAGGCCAAGGTCGTCGACGTGGTCCGCGATCTGCAGGAGCCCGTCGTCGGGTACGTGCAGAAGGGCGTCGACCTCGCTGGCGAGCGTCTGCCCAAGGTCAGCTACCCGTCGAGCCTGCCCAAGCCGGGCGCGGTCATCGACTCGCAGTACGAGTTCATCACCGCGCTGCTCGCGGCCCAGTACGACCTGGTCAAGGCCGTCACCGCCACCGTCGCCCCCCTCGTGGGCGTCAAGGCCCCGGCCAAGCCCAAGGCCACGAAGACCGCCAAGGCGGCCTGAGCGTTGGCCAACACGATCGCCTGACATCCAGGCACCTTCCGATGAGCCGCCCGGCAACCCCCTCCGCCGGGCGGTTCGTCGCGTCCGGTGCGCGTAGGGTTCGATCGGACCGCGGCGCCAGGTCGCCGCACCGCGTCACGAGGGGGGCCACATGTCCGACTGCGCCGCTGCCTACCGGGGGATCCATGAGCGGGTCGCCGCCCTCACCGCCGCGCTCGACGACGATGTCGCGACGCGCATCGCCCCGGCCACACCCGAGTGGCGCGTCAAGGACGTCGTCGCTCACCTGGTGGGGGTCAACGCCGACGTGCTCGCCGGCAACATCGACGGCGCGGGCACCGACCCGTGGACCGAGCAGCAGGTGGCGCCCCGACGCGATCGGTCGCTCGCCGAGCTGCTGGCCGAGTGGCAGGAGCTGTCGCCCGGGCTCGAGGCGATCATCCCCGCCATCCCCGAGGGCCCCCGTGGCCAGCTGATCTTCGATGCGGTGACCCACGAGTTCGACGTCCGGGGCGCGCTCGGCCAGCCGGGTGCCCGCGATTGCGACGCCGCCACGATCGGGTTCCGCTGGGCCGCCGACGTCGTCGCCCTGGTGCGCGACGGCGCGCAGGCCGGTGCCCTCTGCCTCCGCACCGAAGACGGATCCCACGTCGCCGGCACCGGCGAGGTGACGGCCACGGTGGCGGCCGACCGGTTCGAGCTCTTCCGGGCGATGTCGGGTCGGCGGAGCCTCGACCAGATCGCCGCGTTCGACTGGGAGGGCGATGCCGCCCCCGAGCACATCGCCTTCCTGCCCGCGGCCGACTCGCCTGGTCGAGTAGGCCCGGGACGTCTGGGGTTCGATTTCCCGGTCGGGCGGGGTTGGCGCCGATCGGCGCGGGCACCAGTTCGTCGGGGTGGCACCGGGCCGCTCGTTCCCGGCGGTCGGTGCAGTTGGCCGCGGAAGGCGTCTGTTGTGGAACGGGCATACTGTCACGGCGCTGGGGTCGCCGTGGCGGGCGGGGAATGGTCGTGATTTCTGGTGGGCTCGTCAGTGCCTGACGTGCCGGCTGAGGGGCTCAGCCAAGTGCCGCCGTGGCGCCGGCGAGCGGTTGTGGTCGTGGCGCCGGTGCTGGCCGCTGTGGTCGCGGCTTCAGTCCTGTACGTCCAGGGTGGTGACCGGCTCTCCGGGTCCGGGGGCAATGTGGGAGCACCCGTGACGATCGGGGAGGAGTTCCACACGATGGTCTTCCTCGACACGAACGGCGGGACTGTGGAGCTCGTGTCGGCTCGCGCCTCAGACGCGAGCCCTGGGCTGAACGTGGACGTGCGGCTGGTTCCGGAGAGCGACTGCCCCCTCCCCGCGCCGTAGGCCCGCGCTGGCGAGCGCCGGCTCGACGCTTCCTCGAGTTCGAGGCCGGGTGCCGCGCTCACCCGGTCTGCGGCCACGCGAGGGCGCGGGGGACCGGAGCTGTGTCCTGCCGCGTGTAGTCCTCAGCCAGCAGGACACCGGGTTGCGCAAGGAAGCGGGGCGCTGCTCCACGGTGGCGTTGCGCGGCATGGACCAGGAACGGGTGACAGAGGTACACGTCTCCGGCTCGACCCGTCGCGAGGTCGATGGACCGGTGCGCGGTCGCCGACACGACAGATGCGGTGCCGGAAGAGGGCACGCCCACCTCGCCAAAGGGCACGAGACCCCGCGCGAACGTCGTGATGTGAACCGACCCGCAGACGGGTCGGTGCGTCGTCCTCGCCGACGTCAGAGAGCAGCACGAGCATGAGCAGCCCACGGCCGCGCGACCGGTGATTGATCCACCAATCGCCGTCGCCGTCACGGCGAAAGCTGGTGTCGATGTGCCAGCCGTCATCACCGGGGTCGCCGTCGACGGGGAAGCGAACTCCGACGGTGCCGGCAAGGTGAGGATGAGCGAGCGCCTTGGGACCCGCCAGCTGGCAGATCGCTTCGCCCCAGCGCCCTGAAGCCACGGCCTGCCGAAAAGGTGGCGCATCCTGCGAGCCCAACCGCACCACCGGGCGATCCCAGGTCGAGGGGTCGTCGGGCGCCATCGGGGCGAGCTGAGCCCACAGCAAGCTCTGGCACCTCAGAGCCAGTGGACGTGGGAACGCCGCGTCGAGACGAACGAAGCCACGCTCGACGAACCTCTCGACCTGCACCGGCGGAAGCACCACGGCCCGAGTCTTACGGCCACGAGACGCGCCCGGCCACGGACTTCAAGCTCGTTCGTGGATGATGTTCGGACGGTTGAGTTGCCGCTCCAGCTGCCGCCATGTCGACCTGTTCATCGTCAGGGGAGGTAGCCGTGGAGGAAGGCGTGGACGCCGGCGGTGACCACCTCGGCCACGTCGGACCCGGTGTTGGTGACCTGCTCCACCATGTGGACGAAAGGTTTGGGGTGCTGGGGGCCCGAGACGAGGAAGGCAGCGCCCTCGGGCTCGGGCACGGTGTGTTGGTCAGGTGCCGGCGGGTTGGAACAGCTCGATCACGTTGCCGGAGGGGTCCTCGAGCAGGATCTGGGAGCCGCCGGGGCCGGTCACGATGTCGTTGCGGAACTGGAGGCCGGCATCGCGGAGTCGGGCGACCTCGGAGCCGATGTCGCTGACGATGAGGTGGATGCGGTTCCAGCCGCCGGGACCCGGGGTGGCCCCGTCGGGCATGGGCCGTCCGGCTGAGCTGGCCGGCCCGCTGAGCAGCAGCCGCAGGTTGCCGCGGGTGACGTCCGCGAACGCAGGGGCGGCGCTGGTCCGCAGCTCGAAGTCGAGGTGCTTGGTGTAGAAGTCGATGGCGGTCTGCACGTCGTCGACCATGTAGCGGACGTTCACCGTCTCGTCTGGGGTCGTCATAGCGCTCCTCTCGGGGTTGGTCATGGCGCCTCGAAGGCGCCGTTGGTTGTCGGCTTGCCGAGTGCGGCCAGGAGGAACCCGATGCGGGTGTCCAGCTCGACGGCGGTGTGCCGGAAGGCCGGGTAGCTGGCCTCGTCGTCCTCACCGGCCGCGGCCGGGTCGGGGATGCTCCAGTGGATGGCTTCTGGCCGGCCCGGGAACTCGGGGCAGACCTCACGGACGCGGTCACACAGCGTTATGACCCGGTCGAAGCGCGTCTCGGCGAACTCGCCCAGGTGCTTCGAGCGGTGACCGGTGATGTCGATGCCCTGTTCCCGCATCACGCGCCGCGCGTTCGGGTGCAGCGCCTTGGGGCGACTGCCGGCGCTGAACACGTCGATCGTCCCGCCTGATCGGGCCCGGGCGAGTCCTTCGGCCATCTGCGAGCGGGCGCTGTTGCCGGTGCACAGAAACAACACCCGAACGGTCCCGGGGCCGCGCCCGGGACTCTCGTCGTCTGTGGGAAGGGCGAGGTGTAGGCCCGGATGCAGCGCTGTGCCGGTGCCGGCCAGCAGCGCCCGCAGCCGGGACAAGTCCACCGTGTAGTAGGCGTCGCGCCCATCCGCCGAGCTGCGCCGCGCCGAGACAAGGCGGCCATCACGCAGCTTGCCGAGGTGGTAGGAGACCAGGTTCTGCGGCTGGCCCACCAGCCCGGTCAACTCGTGCACCATCCGATCGCTGCGGGCCAGCTCGCTCAACAACCGCCACCGCAGCGGATGCCCCGCCAGCCGCAGAAACCCCGGCGGCGACAGCTCCCGCTCGACTCTCGGCACATCCACGCAAAGATTATTACATCAAACTGGGTCGATCCATCAAGCCCAGTCGATGCTTACCCGGCGGCACGCGCCAAACGGCGAGACCGGCGTCCAGGGGTGCCGGTCTCGGATCACGCTCAACCTCCTCGTGATCCTCTAGCCACGCAGCAGCTTGTCCAGTCGAATCGGCAGATCCCGCACCCGCATGCCGGTGGCGTGATGGACGGCGTTGGCGATGGCGGCTGCCGTGCCGACGATGCCGAGCTCGCCGACTCCCTTGATCCCGTTGGGGCCCAGCTGCCGGTCGTCCTCGTCGATCCAGACCGCGTCGATGTCACCCACGTCGGCGCACGCCGCGATGTGATAGCTAGCCAGATCGTGGTTCGGGAAATCGCCGAAGCGGGGATCGATCGCGCTCTCCTCGTGCAGAGCCATCGAAAGTCCCATGGTCATGCCACCGATGAACTGCGATCGGGCCGTGATGGGATTGACGATGTGGCCCGCCGCGAACACGCCGGACAGCCGAGGGACGCGCACCTCCCCCGTGTCGCTGTCGACATGCACTTCGGCGAACTGGGCGCCAAATGAGTAGCGGGAGTAATCGGCCGCCCGGTCGACGTCCTGGCTTGTGTCTGCCTCAGTCCGGGTGCCACTGACTTGCTGGCGGTCATCGAGTCGGGCCCCTGGTACCACCCCGACTTCGGGGTGTCAACCAGCCAGCGGTCCGGGGCAGGCCCGGGCGCCACGCCGTTCGCCCGTCCGGTGCACGACGGGATCTCGGCCGGGAGCACGCATACGTAGACGGCTCGATGGCGCGTCTACGTACCCCGTGGCCAGCGAGAATGCCGAGGACGACCGATGTGGGAGGCCACCTCAGAGGCGCATCCTCGTCCCATGTTCACCAACTACGAGATGACCAAGGTGCTCGTGAGCGAGCACCAGCGAGACCTCGAGCGATCGGCCGCTCGTGCCCGGGCCGCCCGCATCGTTCGTCGTACCCGCCGACCCACGAACGAACAGCGTTCGTGACCCCACCCCCGGCCCGTCACACCGGCCACGCCGGCGTCGGATCGTTCGGCTCTACGCTCAAGGCGTGCTCGTGGGCCGCTCGGGTCTTTCGCCGGTGATGGTCGGCCGGGCGCTCGAGCTCGACCGCCTGGTCGCACTGCTCGGCGCCCGGTCGACTCCGACCGTCGCGCTCATCGCCGGCGAGGCCGGCATCGGCAAGACCCGGCTCGCCCAGGAGCTGGTCAAGCGGGCGCCGGCCGACACTTTGGTACTGGCCGGCCAGGCCGATCCGGGGACCGTTGGCCGCCCGCTGGAGCTTCTGCTCGACGCGCTCGACGGCCACACCGCCGAGTCGGACCCCGAGCTGCTCGAGGCGGTCCACGACGCCGCCCGCCCGGCCGAGGAGCGCGTGCGCGCCGGGATCGACCTCGTCCGCCAGCTAACGACCGACGCCACCGGCCTGGTGGTCTTCGAGGACCTGCACTGGGCCGACTCCGAGAGCGTCACGGCGTTCGAGCGGCTGGCCGAGCCGGCCGGTGGTCGCCTGCTGCTGGTGGGCACCTACCGCCCCGACGGCTTGTCGCGCCGGCACCCGGCCTCCGACGCCCTGCCCCGCCTCGACCGGCGGCACTCCGTGACCCACATCCACCTCGACCGCCTGGGCCCGGCCGACGTGAGCAGCTTCCTGACCGCGGTCTACGACGAGGATCCGTCGTTCCGGGTGGTCGACGCGTTGCATGGCCGCACCGGCGGCAACCCCTTCTTCCTCGAGGAGCTGGTCGCCACCTCCGTGTCGGCCCCTCTCCACGACCTCGACTCCATGCCGCTTCCCTGGACGGTCGCCGAGCTGGTCGGCTCGCAGGTCGACGCCCTCGATCCCGCCGTCTGCGACATGCTCACCGCCGCGTCGGTCCTGGGACGCCGGGTGTCATTCGACGTCCTGGCCGCGGTAACGGGCGCCAGCGAGAACGATCTGATCTCCCGGTTGCACGCCGCTGTCGAGTCGGGCCTCCTCGTCGAGGCCGACCCCGACGTGTTCAGCTTCCACCACGAACTGGCGCGCGAGGCCGTCGAGGGCAAGCTGCTCGGTCGCGAGCGCCGGCGGTTGCACGAGGCGGCGTTCGATGCCCTGCGCAAGGCCGAGAGCCGCGACCACGTCGCCCTCGCCCACCACGCCCGGGGCGCCGGGCGCTACGACGACATGGTCGACGAGGCCCGTCTCGGTGCCCACGAGTCCCTCGCACTCGGCTCGACCTACCAGGCGCTCGAGCTCGCCGAGACCGGGCTGAACGAGGCTGGCGACGACCTCGATCTGCTGACGGCCGCGGCCCGCGCCGCGTGGCTGGCCGGACTCCTGCACGACGCCGACGACCACGCCGCCCGCTGGCTCCGGCTCGCCCGCGAGGCCGCCGACGCGAGCGAGGAGGCGGCGGCCCTCGGGCTGCGGCTGCGCGTGGCCTACGACCTCGGCGACCTCGACGCCATGACCGAATGCGCCGACGCGCTCGTGGCCATCGTCGACCTCCTCCCCGCCGACGAGGAGCGGGCCCGCGCGATGACGGCCATCGCCCAGTCGTACACGCTCCGCGACCAGATCGAGGCCGCGTGCGAGTGGGCCGACAAGGCGCTCGCCCTCGCCGACACCCACGGTCTGGTGGAGGTGAGGCGGGAGGCCATGGTCGAGAAGGGCTCGGCGCTCATGCTCCATCCCGAGCGATTCCGCGAGGCGGGCCGGTTGCTCAAGGTGGCGGCCCACGAAGCCGAGGCCGCCAACGACCACGTGTTGGCCGCCCGGGCGCTCAACAACCTCGTGTGGCTCGCCCGCCGCTGGCGCGACCTCGACGAGGTGCGGGCCCTCATCGACCGCATGCGGGTCCAGGCCGAGGCCGCGGGGTTCGACTCGCTGGCCATCACCGCTCAGACGGAGCTGATGGCGCAGCTGGCCACCTCCGAGGGCGACCTCGACAGCGCCATCGCCTACCTCGAGGAGGACTGGCGGCCGGACGTGAGCCACACGCCCTGGATGCGGGCCCGCCGATGGACCGCCGTGTTCCGGGCCGGCCTCGCGCTCGAGGTCGGTGAGCTCGATGCCGCTGCGCAGCTCATCGAGGACGCGAAGCCGGTGACGGCGCGGACGGTTGTCGGCGTGACCGGGCTCGAGTTTCACCTGGCCTGCCGGCGCGGTGAGCTCGAGCGCGCCCGCCGCGCTGCTCGCCGACCTCCTCGTCGCCATGGACGAGGAGGGCGGCGCGGGGTGCTCGCACGCCCACGACCTGCTGTCGGCGGGGCTGCGCGCGGGGCTGGAGCCCGACGAGATGCGGCCGGTGGTCGAGAGGGTGGGCCTCTACGCCGGCCATCGCATCGACCCCGACCACCCCTGGCGGCGGCTCCTCGACGCCCAGCTGGCGGAGGCCGAGGGCCGCATCGAGGCCGCTGCGGAGCTGTACTCCAGCGCCGCCGGCGACCTCGGCTCGGCGCCCGGCGTCCTCGCCGGCCAGCGGGGGACCGCCTATGTCGGCGCCGCTGCGTGCCTCGTCCAGCTCGGCCGCCTCGCCGAGGCGCGTGTCCACGCCGAGGCGGCCGCGCCGTTCCTGGCTCGCTGGCGGGGCTGGCGCGTCGACCAGCTGCGCGCGGTGGAGCGGCGGCTTGGCCTCGGCCCCGAGCCGAGCGGGCCCGACGCGCTCACGCCCCGCGAGCGCGAGGTGATCCGTCTCCTCGCCGAGGGCCTCACCAACACGCAGCTCGCCGAGCGCCTCTTCATCTCGCCGCGCACCGCCGCGGTCCACGTCTCCAACATCCTGGCCAAGCTCGGGATGTCGTCACGTACCGAGGTGGCGGCGTGGGCTGTGCGCTCCGAGCTCGCCGAGGGCTGAGCTGCGGTCAGGGCTCGTCGGCGCCGAGCCCCGCATGTTGCTGGATTCGGGTGGCGCCGCGACGCCTTCGACCACTTCGGCGCCACCCTCGGTCGACGCTCGCTGCTGGTGCGTTTTGACCGCGCTCATGCGCAGCCGGGCGGGGGCTCGGCGGCCGGGGCGTAGGTGGCGATCACCTCACCGTCGCCGATCGAGTACTCGATGAGGTCGTCGCTGACGAGGGTGGCGAAACCGAAGATCGTCTGCTGGGCCACGGGCCAGTCGTCGGGGATCTGATCGCCAGCCCCGGTCTCGGCGTCGGGTCCGTCGTCATTGCGCTGCCACGCCTCGCCGCCCACGTAGAGCCAGTCCATCCCGCAGTGGATGTAGAGGGGGACGCCGTAGCGTCGTCCTGGCTCGGGTACGTCGTCCTCACCCAGGATCTCGATGTCGGTGGTCGGGTCGAGGGGCTCGTCCTCGGTCGGCAGGGGCGTGCCCGCGGGCCAGGTCCAGGTTCCGATGCCGCCCTCGACGCGGCGCAGGGCAACGATCCGCCCGTTGTCGGTGGCGGTGATGGCGTCGACCTCACCTGCCTCGCCCTCGCCGATGCCCGACGTGTCCACCCGGGCCCAGCGGTCGCCGTCGTCGCTGACGTAGAGGGCGACCGCGGAGTCCTGTCGGCACAACTCGATGTCGGCGTAGCAAAGCTCGGGTTCGGACCAGGCGTCGATGAACGAGTAGCCGAGAGTGAAGAAACGCCCACCGCCGGCGAACAGGGGGAGAGCAAACCCCTCGCCCCGGTTAGGTGGCGGCGGGTCCGCGGCCTCGCGCCAGCGACGCCCGCCATCGGTCGAGCGCAACAGGAGTGGAGCTTCCTCGCCATCGCCCGCGTCCTGCGCGGGTGCCGTGCCGCTGGCCACGAGCACCTCGCCCTGGGTGGCGATGTAGCTCAACGACGACGTGCGCGGGATGCCGTCGCGCGCGACGATCGCCCACGACGCACCCCCGTCGGTCGATGACCACATGGTGCCCTGGCGGTCGACACGGCCAACCGCCAGCATTTCATCGCCGGTCATCACCATTGCCTGCGCCGACCCCTCGGTCCCGCCGTCGGTCGGCAGGGGGACCGTCGTCCAGCGCTCGCCATCCGCGCGCTGCGCCACGCCACCGGCCGGAAGCCGCCCCACGCGGGCTCGTCCGCGGTGCGGAGCGTGCCCACGGCGACCAGGCCGCTGTCGACGGTGGCCAGGCCCGTCACGTCGACCGGGCCGTCGAACCCGGTGGCGTCGACCTCGGACCAGGTTCGCCCGTCGGCCGAGTGGAAGGCCCGGACCTCGAAGAGAAGCTCATCGTCGACCAGGCCGCCGCTGCCCAGGGCGACCCAACCGTCACCGAACCGCGTGACGCCTCCGAGGCTGAGATACCGGTGCCCGCTCGCAGTGCGCTCGCCGGCCCGGAAATGCCCCTGGTCGTCGGTGGCGAAGCCGGTCATCACGCCATCGTCGCTGACAATGGCCACCACCACATCTTCGCCGTCGACCGCGAGTTGTGTCGGTTGGTCGGCGCCAGGCTCACCCTCGAGGACCTGACCGACCCACTCCCGGTCGGGGGCGCCGCCACGCGACCCATCCGAGCCGGAGCCCCCCGATCCGCAGGCCGCGACAGCAACCACAAGCAACCCCACGGCAAGACCGGACGGGGCAGCGGCGCGCGGGCCTCGAATCACACCGATATGACGACCCAACCCGCGCCGCTGGTTCCCGCCTCTTCCCGCTTCACCGCCGCGCGTCGACGCAGGCCACAGGGCGCTCGCGGTGTAGCGCACCCCGTCGAGCGTCAACACCGTGTCGTAGCTCAACCGACCGTCGCCGAGGGAGGCCGCGGCCATCACTGAGGCTCTAGCCCACCTGAACGAAGACCGGGTTGGAGTAGAACCAGAGGTCGCTCCAGGGTCCTCCTGGCCGTCCGGGAGCGGTTCCATCTCTCGTCGGTGTTCGTGCCGCGCACGCGGGCGCAGAGGTTCTGACGCCGTTCATCTCAACTCCCCCCACTCTTTCCGCTGACCATCAGGCCGACAGCTGAGCGATCGAGATTGTGAACGAGCCTGCTGATCGCTCGGTCAACGGGAGTCGAGGCGGGCGGGAACAGCTCGCCGCGGCTATGTGAATGAACTTCGCCGCGGTGTCTGCCCAGTTCACGCTGTCCTGCCCAGCCGCACATCACTGGCAGATATGGGCGGCCTTGTCCGACTGGCGCATGTCGCCCGGATGCCGCGCAGCATGTGTCGAAGCCACTATGTCGCGGGCACTCGATGTCGTTGCTCTGCGGGCAGAAGTAGAGGTCGGGGCAGCCGCAAGTCGTACACGACCCGCCCCCAAGTGTGCAGCGACACGAAACTGACAGTGAAACGACACGGATGTCAGTGGGTGATTTGGGCGGGCCGGTCGCCGCCGACACGTGACCCGGAGCGCGTGTTGGCTTCCCGCCCCAAGGCTTGACGTAGATTTGACTGTATATATAGATTTCCGTGCATGGCCAGGAAGCGCCGTCACTCCCCGCAGACCGTCGCCGTGGTCCTCGCGCTCGCCGAGGAGCCCACTCGCTGGCGCTACGGCTACGAGTTGTCCCGCCGGTTGGAGATCAAGGCCGGGTCCATGTACCCGATCCTCATGCGGCTCACCGATCGGGGCCTGCTCGAGACCAACTGGGAGAGCGACGCGCCGCCCGGCCGCCCGCCGCGGCACTTGTACCGCCTCACCAGCGAGGGTCGCGCCCTGGCCGCCGAACTCTCCCAAGCCCCGGTCCACGACGAAGGACGCGTGGCACGGTCCACAATCAACCTGGCCCCGAACTGGGGGACGACATGAGCGCCACACCCGGGACCGACACGCCCGACGCGCCTCGGTCCCGGGTCCCTTGGTGGCGCGTGACGGCCGAGGGCGTCGTGATCGTGGCCGGCGTCCCTACCCTCCTGCGCGCTGCGCTATATGACGGGGGCGGAGGCGAGGTATGGAGGACGCACTCCGTGATCGTGGTGCTCGCCGTCCTCGCCTTGTGGGTCTCGTGGCGGTTGCGTGCCCCGGCCCCCGACGGGCCCTCCGGTCTGCTCGGGCTCGCCGTGGCCGTCACGCCGGGCTCACGCCGCGAATGGGGCGCAGCGATGGCGGCCGAACTGGCCGGGTTGACCGGGCGCACCGAGCGGTGGCGGTTCGCGCTCTCCTGCGTGCCGGCCGCGCTGTTCCCGCCACGCCGTGCGCGCCGGGCCGCCTCGACTCCCGCTCCGCTGCGGCGACTCGCGGCGCCGCCCGCCCTCGTCCTCGGCGGCCTGGGCATCGCCGCCGTCGTTTACCTCGTGATCCGCTATTGGCAGCCTGGCCCCGTCGGGGTCACGCCGGTTCACGACCCGGTCGTCCTGTCCCTCAGCGCGCTGGGCTTCGGCGCCGTCGTCTGGCTGGCGGTCGCCACCCCGGGCACGCTCGGGACCGACAAGGAAGCGTTCCAGGTCGGTCTCGGCACCGGTCTCGCCATGGGGCTCCTGACGTTCGCGGCAGGTCCCTTCCCCATACTGTTGGGCGTCGTGTTCCTTCCGTGGGTGACGATGACTGTTGCCGCCGTGCGCCACTCCTTTCGCTCGGGCGTGCGGACCGCGGTCTGGGCCTCAGCGTTCACGACCCTTGCGGGCATCCCGGCGTTCGTGGTGGGCGCGCTGATCTCCTTCGCCCGGGATGGAGAGATTTGGTACGGCGACGGCGTGCAGCGCGCGGGGATCATCGACGAAATGGCGGGTTGGGTGGTGCCCTGGACGATCGGCGTGCTGCTCCCGGTCATGGTCGTCGGCGCCGCCCTGGGTGCCGTGCTCGCCGCCCCTGGGCGCCGCGCCCGCCTGGCCTCCTGAGCCAACCAGCACGACGACGAGGCGATGGCTAAATCTGACATCGCTGTCGTTTGTGCTGACATCCATGTCGTTTTCTACTGACAGGACCGCGTTGTTATCACTGACATCTACGTGTCGCTGCACACCAAGCAGCGGAGATCTCATCAGGCGACGGACCTGAGCCACGAGCGCATATTGCCCGTTCTGGTGCTCGTGTGCCTGACGCGGCAGGTTTCTGCGCGTGGGCGAAAACGAGCTGTCGCGCCGGGGAGGCGTGAGGTGAACTCGCCGGTCTTGGCCGGCTCGGCGGCAAGAGGGGTGGGGCCCGGGGGTCGGGTCGGGTGCGCGGCCGGTGCTGCTGCGAGCATCGCAGCAGGGTCGCGGTCTAGACGCCGAACTGTGCCGGGTGTCGTGGGCCCGGCAGTCGGCCGCAGGATTGCCGCCTCTCGTTGAGCCGAATCTGGACTGGGCGTACACGTTCCACGACCTCGTCTCGTTGGCGATGGCCGCGGTGCTGCGCCAGCGCGGCATCCAGATCAGCGGCATCACGCGTACGCACGCGTACCTTCAGCAGCACCACATGGAGCCGCGCCCGTTCGCCAAGCAGGACATCGTCGAAGGGCTCGCGACGGCTTTGGGGAGCGTCATCACCGCCGAGGACGGCGTGGACACCACCAAGGGCGGCCAGCTCGTGTTGCTCTCGGTCATCGAGAAGTGGATGGTGCCCCTGACCTACGACGCGGACCGGCTGGCGCTGCTGTGGAGGCCGCAGCAACTGCTGCTTCTTGACCCGGCGATCCAGGTCGGGCAGCCGTGTGTCGGGGGCACCAGGGTGACTACCAGCACGGTCGCGGGACGCTACGAGCAGAACGAGCGGCTCGCGGCGATCTGCAAAGACCTCGACCTGAAACTCACCGAAGGGCGGGCATGCCTGAGGTTCGAGAGGAAGCTGAAGAACGGCCAGGGGCTGGCGCTGGCACCGGCGGCGTAGAGCAACCGGTCCCGCTGAAGCTGCTGTTCGACGAGAACCTGAGCCCGGACGTCGCCAAGGCGCTCCGGCTGTTGGACAAGGACGTCCACCACATCGGCCGTGGGGGCGTGCTCCCCAAAGGCACACCGGACGAGAAGATCGCTGCCCGGTTGGCTGCCGCCGACGACCGGTACATGTTCACCAAGAACTTCGACATGGTGATGGCGTGGGCGGACCACGGTGGCCGGTTCATCTGGCTCGATCCCCGGTACGAGCCCACCAAGTACCAGCAGGCCAAGTTGGTTTTCACGAGGTGGAAGGACTGGGAGCAGGCCCTGGCGGATGACGACGTGGAGTGCCTGCAGGTCGGCACGAAGAAGATCGAGCCGGTGTCGCTCGCCGAGGGCCGGCAGCGTGCCGCTATCCGGTTCGAGCTCAACCAGCAGGCCGCGGCCCGGGCAGCGGCGCGATCGGCCAGGGCGGCGGCGAGGGCTACGCCGGACGAGCGACAGGGACGCCTCGACTACAGCGACGAGGACTGAGGGCTGCCGCCGCCGGGCGGCCAAGGCCAAGGGCTGACCGCCCGGGCCCGGCGTCATCCTCAGCAGCGACCGCCTCGCGCCCACCTGGCCGGGGCGGTCGTCCGCCGTCTCGGGACCGGTGGGGTTGCAACCTCCGCCCGTCACGGCTGACGCGCGGCGCGGTGGTCGAGCATTTCCTCCAGCGCGTCGACCTCGCCCCGGATTCGCACCGTGTGCCTGGCCAGTTCGACACGCTCGTCACGGTCGAAGAGCTGAACCCCGTCATCGAGCCGGTCCAGCTCGCCGCGGATCGACCGCAGCCGGGTCGCCAGGGTCATGTACCTGGGGTCAACGTCCGGTCCCGTCATCGGTTTGCCTCCATCATCGCCCTCGCCAGCGAAACTAAGCGCGCTGCCCTCCGCTTAGCAACCATAAGTGAAGGCAGCGAGGTGCCGTAACGTGGCCAACACCGTGGGACGCATCCACTACGAGATCCCCGACGAGATCCACCGCGACGCCAAAGCCGCGGCCGGCGTCGAGGGCGTGACCCTCAAGGACTTCCTCATCGAGGCCTTGCGCGAGCGGGCCCAGGACGTGCTGCGACGCCGGGCCGGGGAGATCGACGAGGAACGCGGGCAACAGTGAGTTGGGTCTCGACGTCGCCCTCGTGGCCGTCATCGCCCTCGGCGCGGTGTGATCGTCGGCCTGGCCCTAGACGATGACGAAAACACGACCGGCTGCCCGGCCGGTCAGTCCCCGTAAGCGGCGGCTCGGTGTGCGCCCCGGGAACGGACCCCGACGCCATGGAGCGCGCACCCGAGCGTGTCCTCGGCTGTGACCTGCCACGCGTCCCCAATGGCGACGGCTCAGCGTGCGTCGCGGGATCGGACGCCGAAGCAATCGCGGAGCGCGAGGCCACCGCCATCGACCCGCCCGGCGGCCGCGAGGGCTGGACCTGCGCCGGGGAGCAGTGGCTCAGCCCCGACGGCACGGAGCTGTGCTTCTACGCACCGGCGGGCGCCTGGCTGTGCAGCCCGATCGACTGACATCCGAGAGTCAAACATGAGTCAAACGCACCGGCACGCAACGGAACCCAGGGGAACGAATCCTTGGTCAGGCCGAACCTACTGGTCCCCACGGGACTCTTGGATGTAGCTGCGGTACACCGTGAGCAGGGCCGAGCGCTGATCGTCGGTGAGCAGCGGGTCGGCGCGCACGGCGTCGACCACCGAGGTGGCGGGGTCGGCGTCGGTGGGCTCGTCGAGCATGCCGGCCTGCACCATCAGCGCCTCGGCCGACATGTTGAGCGCGGTGGCGATGGCCTTGACCACGCGCACCGACGGCTCGTGCAGGCCCCGCTCGAGCTGGGAGAGGTACGGGTTCGAGACGTTGGTGCGCGCCGCCAGGTCGCGCAGCGACAGCTCGGCCGCGGTGCGCTGCTCCCGGATGACGCGGCCCAGGCGCTGCAGCTGGGCCTTGCCGACGTCGCGGGCGCTGGCGCCCGGCGAGTCGGCCATGTCAGCTCGTCTCGGGCGCCGGCGTGTGCTCGGCCTTCACGTCGTCCCCGTTAGCGTCGGCCTCAGTGGAGGGGGCCGACCCCTCGAAGTGGGCGGGCTCGGGCTCGGCGCTCGGCACCTGGGTGCGGAAGATGTCGGGCTCCAGGTACATGATGCGCGCCGTCGGGACGGCCCGCCGCACGCTGGCCTCGATGCGGTTGACGGCCTCGGCGGCCTCGGCCACCGTCAGGTCGGGGATCAGCTCGATCTTGGCGCCGACCAGCAGCTCCTCGGGGCCGATGTGCTGGGTGCGCATGTGGATGAGGCGCTGGACACTGGGCTCGACCTCGATGGCGGCGACGATCTTCTCCTGATCGGCGATCGACGCCGACTCGCCGATCAGCAGGCCCTTCATCTCGACGGCCAGGATCACGGCGATGACGATGAGCAGCAGGCCGATGGCCAGCGTCCCCACGCCGTCCCACCGCGGTTCGTCCGTGATGCTGGCCACGCTCACGGCGATGAGCGCCAGGACCAGGCCGACCTGAGCGCCGAGGTCCTCGAGGAGCACGACGGGGAGCTCGGGGTTCTTGGACCGGCGGATGAAGGTCCACCAGCCCGTCTGTGGGTCCTTGACCTTGCGGGACTCGACGATGGCCGTGTGAAACGACCACGCCTCGAGCACGATGGCCACGAGGAGTATGCCGATGGCGATGCCCACCGATTCGAGCTCGTGGGGGTGGCGGATCTTCTCTATGCCTTCGTACGTGGCGAACATCCCGCCCAGGCTGAACAGGATGATCGCCACCACGAACGCCCAGAAGTAGCGCTCGCGCCCATAGCCGAACGGGTGCTCCGCGGTGGGCGCCCGCTGCGCCTTCTTGCCGCCGAGCAGCAGCAACCCCTGGTTGCCGGAGTCGGCCACCGAGTGCACGCTCTCCGCCAGCATCGAGCCCGAGCCGGTGAGCAGGAAGCCCACGAACTTGGCGACAGCGATGCCCGCGTTGGCGAGCAGCGCCGCGACGACTGCCTTGGTTCCGTGTCCACCTCCGGCCATGGGCGTCCAACGTAGCCGTCGGGCATCATGCGCCCGTGACGCTGCTCGACCTGGCTGCCGCCGCCCCTGACGCCCCCGCCCTCGACGACGGCGAGCGCCGCCACACCCGCGCCCAGCTGGTCGACCGGGCCACCCGGGCGGGGCGGATGCTGCGGACGGCCGGCGTGGCGCCGGGGGGCACCGTGGCACTGCTGTTGGGCAACCGGGTCGAGCTTGTGGAGATGGCGACGGCCGCGGTGCTGTCCGGCGCCCGGTTCACGGCGGTCAACTGGCACCTGACTGCGGACGAGGTGCGCTACGTGCTCACCGACTCGGGCGCCGGCCTGGTCGTGACCGAGCCAGCCTTTGCGGCCGTGGCGACCGAGGCCGCCGCGGGGCTCGGCATCGACGTGGTCCACGTCGGCGACGAACTCGACGCCGCGCTGGCCGACCAGAGCGACGAGCCGTTCGCGCTCGGCGGGCCTGCCGGGCGGTCGATGCTCTACACCTCGGGCACCACTGGGCGGCCGAAGGGGGTGGTGCGCGCCGCCGGGGCGACGGTCGCCGACCAGCTCGGGGCGCTGGCCTCGGTCGGTCGGGGCGTGGGCCTCGACGGCGGCGGCCCGCACCTGGTGACCGGCCCGCTCTACCACGCCGCGCCGCTGGGCTTCGCGGTGGGCGACCTCCACGCCGGGGCCGAGCTGGTGCTCATGCCGAGGTTCGACCCGGTCGAGACCCTGCGGATGATCGACGAGCGCGGGGTACGGTCCAGCCACCTGGTGCCCACGATGTTCGTCCGCCTCCTGCGGCTAGACGACGACCTGCGCGCCGGGTTCGACGGGTCGTCGCTGCGCACGGTGCTCCACGGCGCCGCCCCCATCGCCCCCCAGGTCAAGGCCCGGATGATCGACTGGTGGGGCCCCGTCCTGGTCGAGTACTGGGGCACCTCCGAGGCCGGAGTGTTCACGCTCGTCGATTCGGCCGACTGGCTGGCCCGCCCCGGCACCGTCGGCCGGGCCGTGCCCCACTACGAGGTCTTCGCCGTGGGCGACGACGGCGCCGCCCTGCCGGTGGGCCAGGTCGGCACCCTCTACTGCCGCCACCGGGCGCAGGAGCGGGTGTTCGAGTACCACGGGGCGCCCGACAAGACCGCGGCCGCCCACCTGGCACCGGGCGTGTTCACGATGGGCGACATCGGCCATGTCGACGCCGACGGCTACGTCCACCTGGCCGACCGGGCGGCCAACGTCATCATCTCGGGTGGGGTCAACATCTACCCGGCCGAGATCGAGCACGTGCTCGCCGAGCACCCTGCTGTGGCCGACGTGGCCGTGTTCGGCGTCCCCGACGACGAGTGGGGGGAGCAGGTCAAGGCGGCCGTCGAGCTGCGCCGTGGCGCGACGGCGTCCCCGGAGCTGGAGGCCGACCTGCTGGCCTTCGCCCGCCGGCGCCTGGCGGGCTACAAGGTGCCCCGCTCCGTCGACGTCGAGGACGAGCTGCCCCGCCACCCCACGGGCAAGCTGTACACCCGGCTGCTCCGCGATCGCTACTGGCAGGGACGTGAGCGTCGGGTGTGATCGACTGTCCGCGGGGTGTCCATCCCGGAGCGTCCCGTTCGACGACTGGCTGACGGCGGCGATCGGCGGCGCGACCGGCGGCGACGATGCGGCGGCCACCGGGGCGGACGCCGGCGACGGGAGCGACGTTGGGGCCGGCGACGGAGCCGACGACGAGCTCGGCCTGATCTTCCTGTGCTGCCACCCCGCGTTCGCCCCCGAGGTGCGGGTGGCCCTGACGCTGCGGGCGGTGTGCGGGCTGTCGACGGCCGAGGTCGCCGCCGCCTTCCTGGTGCCCGAGCCCACCATGGCCAAGCGGCTGGTGCGGGCCAAGGCCAAGATCCGTGACGCGCGCATCTCGTTCCGGGCGACGAGGTCGCCGACCGGTTGCCCGCGGTGCTGCGGGTGATCTACGTCGTGTTCACCGAGGGCCACATGGCGAGCGCCGGCGACGCGTTGGTCCGGGGCGAGCTGTGCGACACCGCCGTCGGCCTGGCCCGCCGGCTGGCGGCCCGGCTGCCGGACGAGCCCGAGGTGACCGGCCTGCTGGCGCTGCTCCTGCTCACCGATGCCCGTCGTGACGCCCGCACCGACGACGCCGGCGACCTGGTGCTGCTCGACCAGCAGGACCGGTCTCGCTGGGACGCCCGGCTTGTCGCCGAAGGTGAGAACCTGGTCGAGCGGGCGCTGCGGGCCGGGCGCCCGGGGCCGTACCAGCTGGGCGATGTCCGAGGGGCCCGCCGCCGGCCTGGTCATCCTCGATGCCGTCGCCCACCATCGTCAGCTCCGCCGCTGGCCCCGCCTGCACGTCGCCCGGGCCGAGCTGCTGGGCCGGCTCGACCGTGACGAGGAGGCCATCGCCGCCTTCCGCGCCGCCCTCGAGCTCGACCCGGCCGGGCCGGAACGGGCGTTCATCGCCCGCCGGCTGCGTCAGATGGGGGCATCCTGACCGCCGCGCCCTGTGGGCGACCTGTGACCACGTTGTGTGCAACTCCAGGTTCCTTGGGGATGACTGTGGAAAGTCTGGGGAAAGGCCTGGGGATTGCGAAATAGCCCTTGACCTGCGGTTTCGCGGGCCGCAAGATCATCGCATCCACCACGGCAGTACGAGCCGAAGACACGAGCGAGAGGCTTCGGCCACAAGCGAGAGTCCGAGGAGGCGGCAGTCTGGGGGAGAGGCAGATGGCCGACGGAGTGTCTGATGCGGGGTCAAATCCGCTGACAGTGCTCCGGGTCGCCTCGGGGGGACCGCCCCTAGGGTGATCGGCACCAGAGCCGGCGGGCGCCGCCGGCGACTGAGCCAGAGCGTCAGCCACAAAGGTTGGCCCCGAGCAGCAGATCGGCTAACTCCGGTCTGACGCTCGGGGCCTTCCACTTCCATCGGCGAGGCTATCGACCGCCTGTGATCGATCGGCGGATCTCCCCGCCAGGTGCGCCGATCGGTCGCAGGAGCCGGGCGGTCACCTGCGCTGGGCGTGGGCGTCCAGGATGTGTGCCACCGCCGTGGTCACCTTGCGGGCGGTCGGCAGGTGCAGGAACTCGTTGGGGCCGTGGGCGTTCGACTCGGGGCCC
Source organism: uncultured Acidimicrobiales bacterium (assembly GCA_963735395.1). Classification (GTDB taxonomy): domain Bacteria; phylum Actinomycetota; class Acidimicrobiia; order Acidimicrobiales; family VFJN01; genus ZC4RG19. The sequence continues at coordinate 372,539 of CAVTKV010000016.1, forward strand.
AGCACTCCGGTGATGACGAACTGCGCCTGGGGGAAGCGGCGGCCCAGCATGCCCATGAACGGGATGGTCCCGCCCTCGCCCAGCGACCGCGGCGGCTGGCCGAACGCCGCCATCGACGCCGACTCGATCGCCCGAGCCAACCAGGGCGTTTCGGGCGGTGCGTGCCAGCCGGGCTCAGCCGAGCCGCGGTGCACCGTCACCCGGGCGTCATAGGGCGGGTCCGCGGTCAGGCGTCGCTCTATGGCGTCGGCGGCCGCCACCGGGTCGGCCGTGGGGGGCACCCGCACCGACAGCTTGATCGTGGTCCACGGTCGCAGCACGTTGCCGGCCTCGCCGGGTGGGGGAGCGCCCTCGATGCCCACGACCTCGAGCGCCGGCAGCCACGTGCGGGCGATGAGCATCTGCTCGGTGCTGGGGCGCTCGGGCCGCGTGTCGCCCGCGAACGGGAAGCGGTCGCTGAAGTCGCCCAGCTCAGGAGCCGTGGCGGTGATCTGGCGCAGCCGCTGCTCGGGGATGTCGACGTGCAGCTCGCGCACCAGCAGCTCGCCCGAGCGCTCGTCCTCGATGCGGCTGAGCAGCGACCGCAGGATGCGGAAGCTCGACGGCACCACGCCGCCCGACGAGCCGGAGTGCACCCCCTCGGTCAGCACCTCGACGTCGAGCGTCAGGTCGACCAGCCCTCGCAGGGACGTCGTGATCCACAGCCGGTCCCAGTCGCCGCACCACGAGTCGAGGGCGATCACCAGCGAGGGCTCGCCCAGCCGGTCGCCCAGGGCCTCGAGGTGGGCCGGCAGGTCCGGGCTGCCCGACTCCTCGCTGGCCTCGATCAGCACGATGCACCGGCTGTGCGACCCGCCGGCGGCCCGGACGGCTTCGAGCGCGGTGATGGCCGAGAACGTCGAGTAGCCGTCGTCCGCGCCGCCCCGCCCGTAGAGGCGGTCGCCGTCGACCACGGGCTCCCATGGGCCCAGGCCGTCCCGCCAGCCCGTGAACGGCGGCTGCTTGTCGAGGTGCCCGTAGAGCAGCACGGTGTCGTCGTCCGCGCCGTCGCCGATCGGCGGCACGTCCACCAGCAGCACCGGCGTGAGTCCGTCGATCTCGTGCACCTCGACCGTGGCGTCGGCCAGGCCCTCGTCGGCGTGGCGCTGGCACCACTGCCGCAGCAGCTCGGTCGCCCGCGCCATGTGGCCGGCCCGGGCCCAGTCGGCGTCGTAGGCCACCGACACGTTGGGGATGCGGATGTAGTCGTGCAGCGCCGGGACGATGTCGTCGTCCCAGGCGCGGTCGACGTGGGCGGCGGCGTCGTCGGCGGCGAGGGTCACGCCCCCGATTCAACCACCTGGCGTGACGGGGTCCGGGCGATGGCCACCCCGAGGGCCACCACGGCCAGGACGCCGACGGTGAGCACCGCGTCGACCTCGCTGCCGATCGGGATCATCACCAGCGCCACGGCCACCGCCAACAGGCACGACGGGCCGGGTCGGTCGCCCCGTCGCACGCGGATGGCGGCCAGCCCGGCGAAGAAAAGGGCCACCCCGCCGGCGAACGCGCCGGCGAAGATCGGGTCGAGTGGCTCGTCGCTGTGCACCAGCGCCTCGTGGATGCCCACGGCCGCGAACACGATGCCGAGCACCAGCGGGACGTGCAGGTAGCTGTAGATGTCGCGGGCCAGGCGGGCCCGTTCGTGGCCGTCGGAGGCGACGAGCACCCGCTCGCCGGCCTCGGCGTCGTCGGTGAAGTAGTCCCACCACAGGCTGGCGATCAGCACCATGACGACGAGTGCCGTGCCCGCCAGCGACCAGTCGACCCGGATGTCGGCGCCGCCGGCCCCGAGGGCCACGACCGACTCGCCCAGCGCGATGAGGACGATGAGGCCGTGGCGCTCGGCGAAGTGCCCGGGGTGGATGGTGAAGCCGGCGACCCCGGTCACATAGGGCCCCACGTAGTTGACGGCGATCGCCGCCACCCACAGCGCGGTCTGGGTCGTCCCGTCGGCCAGCCCGGCGCCGACCAGCAGCAGCGCGGCGGCCAGGTTGGTGGGCGCCAGTCGCAGGATGGCGCGGCGGCTCGTCTCCGGGTTCTCGCCCGCCAGCACGAACAGGGCGGTGTGCAGCAGCATCACCACGAGGTAGCCGAGCGCGAAGGCGACGCCCCCATCGCCCCACGCGGTCGGCACCGACAGCGCGGTGACGAGCATGGCCGCCGTGGCCGACAGCATCACCAGCCGCGGCGCCCTCTCGCCTGTCGCCACCGTGTTGGTCAGCCAGGCGTAGGCGCCCCAGGCCCACCACAGGACGGCGAACACCAGCACGCCCCGAGCCAGCCCCTCGGCCGTCGGATCGTGGGTGACGGCGCCGGTGATCTGCGTGAACCCGAAGACGAAGACCAGGTCGAAGAACAGCTCGAGCGTCGAGACCCGAGCGCCGGGCTCGCTGGTCGTGTGTCGGGTGACTTCCCCCGCCCCGTGCATGGCGACGAGTGTGCCGCGGCCGCCGCCCGATGCGGCGCGCTCAGCCTGCGGGCACCCACACGAGCGACAGGGCGGTGACGCGGATGTCGCTCTTCTCGGACGAGTCGAGCATCACGGCCTCGCCGGTGCGCTCGCGTGTCGCCGGATCGATCGTCCCGCCCAGGTAGAGGTGCCCAGCCGGAACGTCGATCATCGGAGACCTCTCAGGTGGACGACGCCGCGGCCGCCGCGATCAGGACGACGACCAGGATGACCAGCGACACGATGAGCAGGGCCGACGCGACGATGCCGCAGATGCGGCCGGCCTGGACCGAGCCGCGGTTCGAGTAGGCGGACGGGTTGCGGTCGATCTCGGCGATGGCGTTGTTGCCCATCACCCAGGCGACCGGCCCCAGCAGGCCGCAGGCGACCAGGCTGAGGATGCCGAGCACCAGGATGGTCGTGCCCTGCGGATGCTCGTAGCCGCCGTACCCGCCGTACGGCGAGCCGTAGGCGGGAGGCGGGGGCGGGGGCGACATCGACATCGCCGCATCGTAGGTTGGCCGCCCCCGCCGGGGTGACCGGTCGATCAGTCGCTGCCCGACGCCGCCAGGATGATGGCGACCACGACGCCGATCACGAGCAGCACGGTGGCGACGATGCCGCAGATGCGCCCGGCCTGGACCGTGCCGCGGTTCGAGTAGGCGGACGGGTTGCGGTCGATCTCGGCGATGGCGTTGTTGCCCATCACCCAGGCGACCGGGCCCAGCAGGCCGCAGATGAGGAGGCTGAGGATGCCGAGGACCAGGACGGTGGTGCCCTGCGGGTGTGCCCGGGGCGCGCCGCCGTATGGCGAGCCATACGGCGAATCGGACGGCGGAGGGGGCGGCATCGATGCCATGGTCGAGATCGTAGGACGGACGCGTCGTCCGCAACGGGATGTCCGTGGCGGTCGACCCCATCACGACCGACATCCACGACATCGAGTCGTACGCCTCGTGGACGGTCCCGGCACCCTGTCAGCGGGCGACGGTGAGCTGGACCACGTCGATCTGCACGTGGTCGATCACGAAGTCCTCGACACAGCCGCGGAACTGGCGGCGGTTCGTCTCGTCCATCGCCGGGGTCAGCACCGCCCGGAAGCGTCCGTCGCCCAGTGCCTCGATCGGACCGGCCAGGTCGGAGGTGACCTCGAGGCGGCACGTCTGCAGCTGAGCCTCCACCATCTCGGGCAGGGTCTGGTCCTGCTCCCCGCCCGCGGTCTTGGCGGAGACGACCAGCTCCATCTCGTCGCCGGTGACCGGCTCGTGGGTCGAGAGGGTGGCTTCGCGGAGAGCCAGCACCGCCACCACGCCGACCCCCAGGCCGATGGCCCCGAGGGCCACCCGCGCGGGCGTCAGTTTGGTCACGGGCGGCCGCCGCGGCGCAACAGCTTGCGGATCTGATCGTCGTTGGCGCCCGGCACCTCTTGAGCCAGCACCGTGATGTCGTCGAGGAGCAGCCCGCCCGCCGGGTAGCTGATGGGGTCGAGCTGCCGGCCGAGTCGTTCCTCGCCGACCGGCGACGACGACTTCGATGCGACCCGGTCGACGACCCATGCGATGCCCGACAGCAGGACACCGCCCCCGACCAGGAACGTGATGAACACGTTGAGGTTCTGGGTGGAGTCTCGCAACCACGCGAAGCGGTCGGGCGATGGTGGCCGCGTCTCCCGGAGGATGTTGGCGACGCCGGGGTCGACGTTGCTACTGCGGTACTCGAGTCGGGCGAGGCGTCGCAGCACCAGTCCGGTCGCGAGCCCGACCTCGGCGATGAGCACGATCAGCCCGAAGAACAGGGCACGGTTCCATTCCCAACGGTTGAGCGAGACGACCATGTAGAGGGCCCCCGAGAGCAGCGTGCCGATGCCGGCCAGCCAGGCGATGATCCTCACGACGCGGCCTCCGTCTCCTGGATGGTGACACGCCCGTCATCACCGTCGACGAACACGACGGTGCCTTCGGGCAGGTCGTCGGTCGCGCCCGCGTAGCCGACAACGGTGGCCACCCCCGCCTCACGGGCCAGGATGGCGAGGTGGGACAGCACTGACCCCGTCTCGGCCACGATGCCCTTCAGGCGCGGTAGCAAGGGGCCGAGCCCGGGCGACAACGTGGTGGTGACGAGGACCGAACCCGTGGGCGGATCGACGGCGTCGTAGGTGACCGGCCCGCTGCCCGAGCCGCCGCCGGCACCCGTGCCCCCGCCGACCTCGCTCGCACACTGCGCCCTGATCGGCTTGCCCAGGTCGGACAGCTGGAACCAGGCGGGGAGCGGCGCACCGAAGTCGTGGTCGTGGTCGGACACGAGAGCGGGTACGACGACGGCCCGCTTGGTGGCCACGGCCTCGACATGCTCGAGCGTCATGTGGCGGATGAGCTCGGGCTCGGTGAGGTCGCCCGCGGCGGCAAGCCGCTCGCCCAGCTCCCAGGCGGCGCGGCCCGACAGCTCCTGAACCCAGCGCACCCGCAGCCGGAGGGCCTCGCGGAGGATGCCGTTGTCGCCGCAGGCCTGGCAGGTGGTCGTGACGCCGATCCCCGTCGCCTCGGCAGGCAGCTCGGGAGCGGGCGCGACCTGGGGCGCGGTGAGCGCCAGGACGGTCGGGCTCCGAGCGATGATCTCCTTGTCGCTCAGCCCGTCCTGCCGGGCCTCCGCGAGCACCCGGAGCGCCACCGACGCGCCGGTCATGCGGTTGCCGCCGGTGTCGGTGAGCATCCCCATGAGGATCTCGTGCCCGTGCAGGGCACGCAGGACGTCTTGGCTGCGGTGCAGCAGCGCGATCAGCTGCCGGCCCGTGACGTCGGTGAGGGCGGGAACGGCCTCGAGGTCGGCGTCGGTGCGGTCGAGCAGGTGCTCGGCGAGCCGCGGCAAGGCGGACCGGAGCCGGCCGACCCGCCACGACCCCCGCAGCTGACGAGTGGCGGCGATCGGGTTCAGCTTGTGCAGCATCGTCCGCTTCGGCGTGATCTCGCCGGCCAGGCGCAGGTCGATGGCGACGTGCCCATTGACGTGGACCACGACCTCGCTGGCGTCGACCTTGGCCTGGGTCGCGGTCCCGGCCAGGATCACGGCTGCGCGTACGGCTTCCCGGAGCGGGGGCACCCACAGGTCGCGCTCCAGCTCGGTGAGGGGCGCCGGGAAGGTCTCGGCAACAGGTCCGGGACCGTAGACCGGCCCCCGGGGCGCGCCGCGGACCTCGGTGGTGACCGGACGGGACTGGAGCAGCCACAACTGCTTGTCGGTGGCGATGGCCCACTCCACGTCCTGGGGCCCGCCGTAGACCGAGGCGACCCTCGTCGACAGCGAGACGAGCTGCCGGAGGTCGGCACGGTCCAGCTTGGGACCATCGTTGGCGTCGAACTCGAGGACCTTGCCGGTCGACGGCTCGAGCACGAACCGCGAGCCGTCGACCTCGCCGCTCACCAATGGTTCGGGGCCGCCCCGCACGGCGGTCACGACCCGGCGGTCGGTGCGGCCCGACACCGGATCGATGCCGAACATCACCCCACCGAACTGCGGTTCGATCAGCGGCTGGACGAGTACCGCGATCGGCTGGTCGGCGGCGCCCGCACGCTCGCGAGAGTCGAGCACGGCCGCCACCGCGGCGGCGAACTCGTCGAAGCCATCGATGCCGATGATCGACTCGAACTGGCCCGCCATGGACGACTCGGCCGTGTCCTCCACGACCGAGGAGCTGCGGGCCACGAGTGCCTTTTCGTCCCCGCCCGCCCGCTCGAAGGCCTCCCGCACGGCGGGGTGCGATGCCACGTCCGCACCGCCGTCGATCGCGTCGCAGAAGGCGGTGGTGAGGACGACGCCGGGAAGGGTGGCGAGCCCGGCGGCCGCACCCCGGGCCAGCGCCGCCGCCTTTCCGCCTGTCAGGGCGGGGTCGTGCGCGGCGGCGTCGGCGAGGTCGACGACGAACGGTAGATCGCGCTTCACGCTGGGCGCGTCAGCGATCATGTCGACGTCCCTCATGGCAAAGGTTCCTACACCGTTCACCACCCGTTCGCCACCGCGTATCCCGGAGTCAGGGTTCCTGGGCATCCGGCTCCCGCAGAGGTAGCACGACCTGGAACCGGGTGTCGCCCGGCGCCGACTCGAGGCGGATGTCGCCGCGGTGCCGCCCGACGACGATGCGCCAGGCGATGTCGAGGCCGAGGCCGGTGCCCCTGCCCATGGGCTTGGTGGTGAAGAACGGCTCGAAGATCCGGCTGCGGACCTCGTCGGGCACGCCCGGACCGGTGTCGCCCACTTCGACGACCAGCCGGTCGTCGGGGGCCGGACGGGTGCGCACCGTGAGGGTGCCGTGCCCGTCCATGGCATCGGCGGCGTTGTCGATGAGGTTGGTCCACACCTGGTTGAGCTCACCCGGGTAGGCGGCGATGTGCGGGAGCGCGCGGTCGTAGTCGCGCACGACCTCGATGCCGTCGCCCAGCTTGTGGCCGAGCATCGTGAGGGTGGCGTCGAGCCCCTCGTGCACGTCGAACGTCTGCAGCGGAGCGCGGTCCATCTGCGTGTACTGCTTGGCGGACGCGAGCAGGGCCGAGATGCGGCCGGCGGCCTCGGTGATCTCGTCGAGCAGGCTGTCGGACTCCAGGGCGCGCACGGGGTAGGACAGGCCGAGGTGCACGTGCGGCGGCGGCAACACCTCCGCGAGGCTCTCGAGCCAATCCAGGCCTACTCCGGCGGCGACCAGCGTGGGGGCGATGTCCCACGCCTCCGACACGCCGTGGTCCTCCAACCAATCGGCGAGCTGATCCTCGCGATCGGACGTCTCCAACGGCGACAGGATTGGGGCCTCCTGGCGGCGATCGAGCGCTTGTCCAGCCAGGTCGGCGATCGCTTCTAGCTGCTCGGCGGGGAGCTGGCTGCGCACCATCCCGCCGACCTTCTGTCGCATCTCGACCAGCATCTCTCGGAGCCTCGCGCTGGCGCGCAGCACCGCCGCCACCGGGTTGTTCAGCTCGTGGGTGAGCCCGGCCGTCACCGACCCGAGCGCGACGAGCCGCTCGTGCCGTTCGACGATCTCGCTGGCGGTCGCGCCCTGGGTCGCGGCGCCCTCCAGGAGGTGGGCTGCCATCGGGAACCACTTCCACACGGCCGCGCCGAAGTCGCTGGCGGGAATCTCGAAGAGGCGGCACGGGGTAACGGCCCGAGAGGTGGCCGCATACATCTTGGGGACACCCCGGTCGGGCACGACCGCGTCGAAGGCGCCGGTGTACGCACCGTAGTAGTCGGTGCGGAACAGCTCGAGCTCACCGCCCTGGACCCGCTTGGACATCGCCAGCGTCCCAGAGAGCAGCACGAGAAAGCAGGACGCGGGCGAGCCCTCGGCGTGGATGGTGGCACCGGCCGGGTACTCGACGACCCGACCCCGCTCGGCCAGCCAGGCGAGCTGGTCGTCGTCGAGGTGCTCGAACAGGAACAGGGTGCGCAGCTTCTCGGGCGTCATCTCGACTGTCACTGGTGCTCCAGGTAGCCGTGGATGAGCTGGATCGCCATCGCGCCCTCGCCGACCGCCGAGGCGACGCGCTTGACCGAGTTGGCCCGCACGTCGCCGGCGGCGAACACGCCCGGCGCGCTCGCCTCGAGGAAGTAGGGGTCGCGGTCGAGCACCCAACCGCGTGGCCGGTGCGCCTCGCCCCGCAGGTCCGGACCGGTGAGCACGAACCCCCGCGCGTCGCGCTCCACGACGCCCTCGAGCCATTCCGTCCGGGGGGCGGCACCGATGAACACGAAGAGATAGCCGGCCCGCACGGTCTCCTCCGTGCGAGACACGCGGTCACACAGGGTGATCGCCTCGAGGTGATCGTCGCCCTGCACGCCGATCACCTCGGTGGTGAGCCGCACCTCGATGTTGGGGATCTCGTCGATCTGACGGATGAGGTAGTACGACATCGACTTCTCGAGGCTGTCGGCCCGCACCAGCAGCGTGACCCGGCGGGCGTGCCGGGACAGGAAGACCGCCGCCTGGCCGGCCGAATTGGCCCCCCCGATGATGAAGACGTCGGCGCCCGCGCACGCCGGCGCCTCGGTCACGGCCGAGCCGTAGAAGACGCCGCGGCCAGTCAGGGCGTCGGCGCCCGGCAGCTCGAGCCGGCGGTAGGCGATGCCCGTGGCCAGGAGCACCGCGTGCGCCACCACCTCGCCACCGTCGGCGAACTGCACGGCTCGCGACGAGGCACGCAGGTCGAGGCCGACCACGTCGCGCGTCGTGAGAACCTCCGCGCCGAACTTGTGGGCCTGGCGGCGGGCCCGGTCTGTGAGCTGGCTGCCGGTCACGCCGTCGGGGAACCCCAGGTAGTTCTCGATGCGCGAGCTCTGGCCTGCCTGTCCTCCCGTGGCCTGGCGCTCGACCAGGACGGTGCGGAGGCCCTCCGACGCCGCGTACACGGCCGCGCCCAGCCCTGCAGGACCTCCACCGACGATCACGACGTCGTAGAAGTCGGTCGCCGGTGTGGTCGACAGGCCCACCCGGGCTGCGAGCTCGCCAATGCTGGGGTCGACCAGGTAGTCGCTGTCGGGCGTCACCACCAGCGGGACGCAGGTGGCGTCCACGCCGGCTGCCGTGAGCAGGCGTTGGCCCTCGGGGTCGTCGGTGCTGAGCCAGCGGTAGGGCACGGAGTTGCGGGCGAGGAAGTCGCGCACCTCGAACGAGCGCGCCGACCAGCGGTGCCCGACCACCTGGGTGTGGGTGGTGGCCTGCTCGTCGCTGTCGAGCCACATCTCGATCAGCGAGTCGACGACGGGGTAGAGCTTCTCCTCCGGAGGGTCCCACGGCTTGAGCAGGTAGTGGTCGAGGTCGACGACGTTGATCGCCTGGATGGCGGCGTCGGTGTCGGCGTAGGCCGTGAGCAGGGCCCGGCGGGCCTGGGGGAACAGGTCCATCGCCTCTTCGAGGAACTCGAGGCCGCTCATCTCGGGCATGCGGTGGTCGGCCAGCATCACCGCCACCAGGTCGCCGCGCAGCTTCAACTCGCGCAGCGTCTCGAGAGCCTGGGGGCCGGACTCGGTCCGCACCACGCGGTAGGCATCGCCGTAGTTGCGCCTGAGGTCGCGGGCGACGGCGCGCGACACCCCGGGGTCGTCGTCGACTGTCAGCAGGATCGGTTTACGGTCGGTGTCCACGGCCATGTGGGTATCGACGCTAACGGCCGTTGAATCTCATCGCTCTCGGGTTCTGCACAGAGCACACGCACACGGTGCGTGGTCCCGCCCATCCGACCACCTCAGCGGCTCGTGGCCTTGCGGTACTGGCGATTCGACAGTGGTACGAACACGGCCACGATGATCGCCACCCAGATGAGCGTGTAGATCTCAGGGTTCTGGAGCGGCCACACGTCGGGTGGTGGGTCGGCGGGGTTGGTGTTGCCGAACAGGTCGCGGGTCGCTTGGGTCACCGCGGAGACCGGGTTCCACTCGGCGAACGTGCGCAGAACGGTCGGCAGGTTCTCGACCGGCACGAACGTGTTGGCGATGAACGTGAGCGGAAAGATCACAATGAACGAGGCGTTGTTGACGACCTCGGGCGTCGGCACGAGCAGGCCCACCCACGCCATGATCCACGAGAAGGCGTAGGCGAACAGCAGCAGCAGGGCGAAGGCGGCCACTGCCTCGAGGAACGACCCGCGGATGCGCCAGCCGACCAGCAGGCCCGTGATCGCCATGATCGCCAGGGAGATGACGTTGTACAGGACATCGCTCGTCGTCCGCCCGACGAGCACCGCCGAGCGGGCCATGGGCAGCGACCGGAAGCGGTCGATGACGCCCTTCTGGATGTCCTCGGCCAGGCCGGCGCCGGTGAACGTCGAACCGAACACCACCGTTTGGGCGAAGATGCCCGCGATCAGGAACTCGCGGTAGTTCACGCCCGGCACGTCGATCGAGTTGCCGAACACGTAGGCGAACAGCAGCACGAACATGATGGGCGAGATGATCGTGAACACGAGGATGTCGGGCACGCGCTTCACCTTGATCAGGTTGCGCTTGGCGATGACCGCCCCGTCGGCCAGCGCGATTCGGAGTGCGTGCATCAGGCCACCTCCCGCTCTGTCTCGTCCTCGTCGGCGTCCTCTGCGGCCGCCTCGGCGGTGTGGCCGGTGAGCGTCAGGAAGACGTCGTCGAGGGTCGGCCGGCGCAGGCCGACGTCGAGCACCGTGAGCCCGGCCCGGGCGACGTCGTCGAGCAGGGAGCGCAGCGTCACGGCACCCCCCGCGATCGGCGCGACCAGCGTCCGCGTGCGCTCGTCGACCTCGATCTCGCCGCAGCCGTTCTTGGCCATCACCTGCCGGGCCAGGGGCAGCTCCTCGCTCCGCCCCACCACGAGCTCGATCCGCTCGCCGCCGACCTGGCTCTTGAGCTCGTCGGCGGTGCCCTGGGCGATGGCCCGACCCTGGTCGATGACGACGATGTCGTCGGCCAGCCGGTCGGCCTCCTCGAGGTACTGGGTGGTGAGCAGCACGGTCGTCCCGCCCTGCACGAGCTCGCGGATGACCTCCCACATGTCGATGCGGCTGCGCGGGTCGAGGCCTGTGGTCGGCTCGTCGAGGAAGAGGATCGGCGGCTCGGCGACCAGCGCCGCCGCCAGGTCGAGGCGACGGCGCATGCCGCCCGAGTAGGTCCGCACGGGACGGTCGGCGGCGTGGGACAAGCGGAAGTCCTCGAGCAGCTCGCGCGCCCGGTCCCGCGACCGCGCCCGGCCGAGGTGGTACAGCCGGCCGACCATGTCGAGGTTCTCGAAGCCGGTGAGGTACTCGTCGACGGCCGCGCTCTGGCCCGACAGCCCGATCCGCTCCCGGACACCCTGCGGGTCGGCCGCGACGTCGACGCCGTCGACGGTGGCGGTGCCCTCGTCGGGCTCGAGCAGCGTGGTGAAGATGCGCACCGCGGTGGTCTTGCCGGCCCCGTTGGGGCCGAGCAACCCGAGGACCGTGCCCTCGGGCACCGCGACGTCGAGCCCGTCGAGCGCGGTGACCTCGCCGTAGCGCTTGACCAGGCCCTGGGCCCTGATTCCCCCTGGCATGGCGTTCCTCCTGGATCGATCGCGACCGAGCCGGATCATGCGAACTCAACGATGTTGCTCGATGGCGGCCTCAGCCGTCATATGTGATGGCCCGCATCAGCCGGTCAGGACGGCCGCATCCGGCCTGGAGGGGGGAGCCTCGCGGGGTAGGCCCATTCGGGTGATGCTCGGGCACGCTCGATCCGATGGTCGAGTCGCAGATCCTGACGTGCCGGCTGGAGGTGACGTCCGGTCGCCCGGTCAGGCGGTTGCCATCGCATCGCGAAGGGCGGCGTAGGCGGCACGGACCTCTGGCGCGGCATCGGAGGCCGGTCCCGGCTCGGTCGTAGATCCCTCGCCCAGGCCCCAGCGATCCGCTACGTCGGCCGGCTCCGAGCCGGTCAACACCGCGGCTGCTTGGACGCAGGCACCGGCGGCCACGTGCTCGACGCCGTGCGGTACCAGCACCGGGCGGCCAGCCAGGTCGGCGAGTACTCGACGGTAGGCCGTCGACCGAGATCCGCCCCCGACGACGACCAGCCGGCCGTCGGTGGTGGACGCGACGCGTGACAGCGCATCGAGGCCGTCGAGCAGCCCGCAGACGACGCCTTCCACGGCCGCCCGGGCCAGTTGCTCGCGCCCGACGTCACCCCGCAGACCCGACAGCACGCCGGTTGCGTCGGCTCGGTTCGGCGTACGTTCACCGTCGAAGTAAGGCAGCAACGTGATGCCCCCTGCGCCGGCCGGTGCGGCCAGAGCCAACTCGTCGAAGACACCGTGGTCGACGTCGAGCAGGCGGCGCACCGCCTCGGTCACCTTGGTGGCATTGAGCGTGCAGACCAGTGGGAGGAACCGGCCGGTGGCGTCGGCGAACCCGGCGACGGCGCCCGAGGGATCGGCCGCGGGCCGGTCGGTGACCGAGTAGACGGTGCCCGACGTCCCCAACGAGACGGCGACATCGCCGGGCGACAGACCGACGCCCATGGCTCCCGCCATGTTGTCGCCGGTGCCTGCCGACACCACCGCGTCCCGCCACATTCCGGCCCGGTCGGCCGGTCCGAGCACCTCGGGCAGCATGGCCGCCCAGTCTCGTCCAGCATCGACGATGCTCAGCAGGTCGTACCGGTACCGATCCTCTGCTGGTGACCAGTACCCCGTCCCCGAGGCGTCGCCGCGATCGGTGACGAGCCTCCCGGTCAGCCGGTAGGTCATCCAGTCGTGCGGCAGCACCACGTGCGCGAGCCGAGCCCACGACGCCGGTTCGGTGCGGTGGAGCCAGGACAGCTTGGTGATCGTGAAGCTGGCAACCGGCACGCTGCCACACCTGGCCGCCCAGTCTGCGGCCCCGTCAGGGAGCTGGCCGAGGAGCCACCCCGCATCAGCGGCCGACTCCGTATCGTTCCACAGCTTGGCGGGGCGGATGACCTCGAACGCCTCGTCGAGCGCCACCAGTCCGTGCTGCTGACCGGCGACGCTCACCGCCGCGACGTGCGGCGACCCGGCCTGCTGCCACGCGGTCTCGAAGGCCGCCCACCATGCCCCCGGATCCTGCTCCGATCGAGGTGGGTGGGTCGCCGGATGCGGCGCGGCGCCGTGCCCCACGATGGCGCCGGTCTCGAGGTCGCGTACCTCGACCTTGGTCGCGCTCGTCGACGAGTCGATGCCGGCGACGAGGGTCACGCCGCTCCCCCCTCGAGCCAGTGGACGACATCACGGGGAACCACCTGCGCTCGGACAGGTCGGTGATCGGTCGTACGAGTACGCTCCGGCCACCCTGAACGACCGAAAGAGGATGTATGGGCGTCGGACTTGGGGAACAGCTGGCGACGGGTAGCAGGTCGGCCGTGTTCGCGTGGGGAAACGACGCCGTGGCGAAGGTGCCGTTCGCCGCGACACCGGAGGCATGGATCCACTTCGAGGCGCGCTACAACGCGGCCGTGCACGATGCCGGGGCGCCGGCACCGCGGTTCCTCGGGATCGAGATGATCGGCGGCCGGGCGGCGAGCATCTACGAGCGGGCGCACGGCAGATCGATGTGGGAGCACATGCTCGAGCACCCGGCGCAGGTGCCCGCCCACACCCGGTTGCTCGCGGACCTGCAGGCCCATTTGTTCACGCTCGTGCCCCCCGTGGCGCTTCCACGGCAGCTGGATCGACTCAGGTGCAAGATCCGTGAGGCGTCCTCCCGCGTCGACCCGTCGCTCGTCGCCGCGCTCGAGCTGCTCCCGCCCACCGCCTCGTCCCGGCTGTGTCACGGTGATCTGCATCCCGGCAACGTCATCATGGCGGGCGACGGCCCGGTGATCATCGACTGGTTCGACGCAGCGCGCGGCGATCCCATCGCCGACATCGCCAGAACGTCGCTGCTGATGTCGACGCGAGCTCACGGTCCGAACGGGCCCGGGCACCTCCCAGGGGCCCGGCCGGACATCCTCGATCTTGCCCGCGACTCCTACCTCCACGCGATCACCGACCTCATCGGGCCCGATCCAGATGACGTTCGACGCTGGGAGGCGGTGGTTGCCGTCGCCCGTGTCGCCGAGGGCATCGCCACCGACGCGCTGCTCGCCATCTGGCACGAGTGGCGATCAGCCTCATCGGTGCACATCGGCGTGCAGCGCTGATCATCGCTGCTCGACGACGGTCCGCAGCTCGTCGAAGAGCGCCGGCGGGGCAGCGATGGCGAGACCGTCGTTCTCCGGGCACGGCAGCTCGGTCACGGCCCCGGCCTCGCGAGCGATCAGCGCCCCCGCGGCGTAGTCCCACACCTTGATGTCCCGTTCGAAGTAGGCGTCGGCCCGACCCGCTCCGACCCAGCACAGTTGTAGCGCTGCCGACCCGAAGCAGCGGATGTCGCGTGCGGCGGGAAGCAACGACTGCACGATGTTCCCCTGGCGGCCCCGGATGTCGGCCCGGTAGGAGAACCCGGTCATCACCAGCGCCTGCGCCAACGACTGGCACGGGGAGATCTCGATGGGGCTGCCATCCAGACGAGCTCCCTGTCCGGCCGAAGCGGAGAAGGTCTCGTCACGGAGCACGTCGACGACCGCACCGGCGACGACGTCACCGTCCAGCGCGGCGGCCACGCTCACGCCCATCACCGGGAGGGAGTAGAGGAAGTTGACGGTGCCGTCGAGTGGGTCGACCACCCATTGCAGCCGTGCTGCGTCCTCGCCCGCCGGCGTGGGGGTTTGCCCCCCTTCCTCGCCGAGGACACCCGCGCCGGGTGTGGCGTCGGTGAGCAGCCGGCGGATCAGCTGCTCGGCGTCGAGATCGGTGCGCGTGACGACATCCGTCGGTGACGACTTCTCGCCGAGCCGAGTGGCCCTGCCGACGTTGGCCCTGATCAGCGCGGCCGAGGCACGGGCGACGGATGCCGCCACTGTCTCGAGCTCACGCGGGTCGTGCATGGCGGAGGCGGTCGCATCGAGATCAGGCACGCCTGACCTCGATGTCGTGCTCGGCGAGCACGGCGAGGGCGTCGTCGTCAACCCGGGTGTCCGTCACCAGGACGTCGATGTCGTCGAGGGTGGCGTAGCTGAACATCTGATCGTTGCCGAACTTGGACTGGTCCACCATCGCGACAACTCGGCGCGAGCTCTCGATCATCGCTCGCTTCAGCAGGCTCTCGTCGCGATACGGCGTCGTGAGCCCTCGCTGGAACGACAGGCCGTCGCAGCTGATGAACAGAACGTCGACGCGAAGGGCCCGAACGCCCGCCGCCGACGCGGCGTCGACCATGGCGAACGTGTTGGTCCGGACCCCACCGCCGACCACGGTGAGCTCCGTGACGCCCCGCCGGACCAGCGTCGAGGCGGTGATCAGCGAGTTGGTCACGACGTGAACCCGGCGATCCACGGGGAACACCTCGGCGAATCGCTGGCCGGTCGAGCCGGAGTCGATGATCACCGAGCCATGCTCGGGAACCTCGTGGATGGCTTCCCTCCCGATGCGCAGCTTCTCCTCGGCGTTCAGCATGTCGCGCGCGTCGACCATCGGCTCGTGGTGGAGGCGCTCGAAGGGCACCGCGCCGCCGTGCACCCGGCGGACCAGCTGGCGCTCCTGCATGTCCGACAGATCGCGTCGAATCGTCTCCGTCGTCACGTCGAAGCGCCGCGCCAGGTCCGAGACGTCGACCGAGCCGCTCCGCAGGGCGAGGACGTAGATCTCCCGTTGGCGGTGGTGCTGGAGCTTGGTGCCGCTGCTGCCGCCGTGGCCCGCGCCGCTGGTGCCGTCGGTTGTCGTCATCGGTGCTGCACCGTCCTGAGAGAGACCGGGAGCGTACTGTCATTCCCCCATCGCGACGAGTGGGCCCACGTCGCCGAGACGCTGCCAGGCGGTGGTGAAGGCGGCGCGGAACCGAGCGCTGTCGCGCAGCGTGCTCGGGAACACCTCCGCGAAGTCGAGGAAGCGCGTCGGCTCGTCCGTGGCCCGGCGGGCGTGCTGCCGCGCCGTGTCGCCGGCGGCGTCGAAGGCCTGCCGGTCGGGCGGAACGGTGGCCAGGTACCGGGCCCAACCGGCCAACGCCAGGGCACTGTGGGCGATGGGTCCGTCGTGCTCGAGCTGGAACGCGATCGTGGGGAGCAGGAAGGTCGGGAACTTGGCGCTGCCGTCGATGCACAGGCGTGCGATCTGGTCGCGGACACCGGTGTTGGCGAAGCGTTCGAGGACGGTGGCGACGTAGTCGCCGGGCGGGTGGCCCGGGATCTGGCTGAGCGACGGGACCGCCTCGTCATCGAGCAGGTGGTGGAGGAAGCGTCGCACGTCGGGGAGCGCCATGGCCTCGTCGACGTACGTGACGCCCGCGAGCGCGGCGAGGTAGGCCATGCTCGAGTGGCCGGCGTTGAGCAACCGCAGCTTGTAGATCTCCCAGTCGTGGACGCGATCGGTGAACAGCACACCGACGTCTTCCCAGCGCGGCCGGCCGTTGGCGAACTGGTCCTCGATGACCCACTGGCGGAACGGCTCGGCGACCACCGGCCAGCGGTCCGCGACGCCGACCGCGTCGAGGAGCCACGCCCGATCGGCGTCCGAGGTGGCCGGTGTGATGCGATCGACCATCGAGTTCGGGAACGCGCAGTGCCGTTCGGTCCAGTCGGCGAGCGACGCGCTGCGTCGCCGGGCGGCGACGAGCGTGGACCGCCGGGCGGCGTCACCGTTGCCGGGCAGGTTGTCGCAACTCACGATCGTGAGCGGCGGATGGCCTTGCTCGCGCCGTCGCTCGAGGCCCATGGCGATGACGTCGAACGTCGTCGGCGTCGCTGACGGGGCGCCAGCGGCGCCATCGCCATAGCCCGCCTCGGTGATCGTGAGCGACAGGATGGCCACGTCGGGATCGGCCGCGAGCTCGGCGGCCCCGGCGGGGTGGTCGAGGGAAAGCCGGTAGTCGATGATGCTGCCGACGATCTGGGAGCGGGGGTCGCCGCCCCCGCGCTCGACGAGGGTATAGAGGTGATCCTGCGGGGCCAGGGCTTCTGCCATGCGCACGTCTTGGCGGAGCAGTCCGACACCACGGATCCCCCAGTCGCTGCCGGTCTCGGCGAGCTCGTGGGTGTAGAGCGCCAGGTGCGCACGATGGAAACCGCCGACGCCCACGTGGAGGATGCGCGGCTCGAGCCGGCGGCGGTCGTAGGTCGGCACGGAGACGCCGCGCGCGGCGATCTCGGGCAAGGTCGCGTCGCACAGCGGGATGGAGGAAGGCCGGTCGCCGCCGTTCACAGGAGCACGATAAGCACAGGGATAACAACATGACAAGCGTGGATTCGTGTTGATTTAGGCTTGCAAAGCAACACAGAGCCAATACATAATCCGGGTGTCGGGGGGTCATCTCCGACAGACCCGCAACTATTGAGCGGCGATATGAAGGGGGGACGCTATGACGACAGCGACCTGGCAGTTGACGTGGCGCGGCCGCACGGTGCGCATTCTGGCCGTCGCCGCCGTCGGCCTGGCGGCGGTGGCGTGCGGTGGCGACGATGACGACAGCGCCGAGCCGGGTGGGGCCGGCGAGGCCCCGTCTGGTGAGGGCGGCGAGATCAACGTCGCCATCGTCGGCAACCCGCAGATGGAGGACATCTCGGCGCTCACGCCCGACCTGTTCACCGCCGAGACCGGGATCGACGTGAACTACTCGGTGCTCGAGGAGGGCACCCTGCGAGAGGTCGTCACCCGTGACATCGGGGGCGGCGGCGAGCAGTTCGACGTCGTGATGATCGGCATGTACGAGGCCCCGCAGTTCGGCGAGAACGGTTGGCTCACCGACCTCACGCCCTACGCCGAGGACGACGCCTCCTACCAGGTCGACGATCTGCTCCCGACGGTCCGCGAGGGCTTGTCGGTCGATGACAGCCTGTACGCCTCGCCGTTCTACGCCGAGTCGTCGTTCCTCATGTACCGCACCGATGTGCTCGAGGCCGCCGGGCTCACGATGCCCGACAACCCGACCTGGGACGAGGTGGCAGAGATCGCCCGCACCGTCGACAGCGACGAGATGGCCGGCATCTGTCTGCGGGGCAAGCCGGGCTGGGGCGACCTCGGCGCATCGTTCACCACCGTGCTCAACACCTTCGGTGGCACCTGGTGGTCCGCCAACGAGGACGGCACCGTCGCCGAGGCCCAGGTCGACCAACCTGAGTTCAAAGAGGCGCTCCAGTTCTACGTCGGTCTCGTCAACGACGCCGGCGAGGACGACGCCGCCAACGCCTCGTTCAACGAGTGTCTCGCCCAGTACCAAGACGGCAAGGTCGCCATGTGGTACGACGCGACCGTCGCCGCCGGCCTGCTCGAGGCCGACGACAGCCCGGTCAAGGGCATGAACGGGTACGCCACTGCTCCGGTCAAGGAGACCGAGGCGTCGGGCTGGCTGTGGAGCTGGGCGCTCGCCATCCCGCAGAATTCGCCCGACCCTGACCTGGCGTGGCAGTACATCTCCTGGGCGACGGGCCCCGACTACATCAAGGCCGCCGGTAGCCAGGTCTCGGGGGGCTGGGCGGCGATCCCTCCGGGGACCAGGGCTTCGACGTACGAGATCCCGGAGTATCAAGAGGCCGCTGGTGCGTTCGCGGACGCCACCCTGACGGCGATGGAGGTGGCCCCGATCGACAACCCCGGGACGACGCCGAGGCCGGGCGTGCCCGGCGTGCAGTACGTCGGGATCCCTGAGTTCCAGGATGTCGGCAACCGCTGCACCGAGCAGTTCTCCAGCGTCATCGCGGGGGGAGCCAACATCGACGCGGCGTTGAGTGCCTGCCAGGACATCGCCTCCGAAGTGGGTGGCTGAGATCCTGAAAGCCGTGCAGGTCGACACTGTGCGGCAGGAGCCGGGCGCGGCCACGGTGGCCGCGCCCCGCCGCGACGGGCTCCACCGGCCATGGCGGCAGCGCTTCCCGCTGCTGCCGGCGCTCGTCTTCACGGTGCTCCTGACGCAGATCCCGTTCCTGATGAACATCTGGTACAGCCTGACGGACTGGACCATCGTGCCGCCGGCGCCTCGGAGGTTCATCGGGCTCGACAACTACCGCGACCTCCCCAGCGACCAGTTCTTCCGCGACGCAGCCTGGGTGACGGTGGTGATGACGGTCACGGCCGTGCTCGCCTCGCTCGTGTTGGGCACGCTGCTCGCCGTCCTGCTCGACCGTAGGTTCTTCGGTCGGGGCGTCGCCCGCACGTTGCTGATCACGCCCTTCCTGATCATGCCGGTCGTGGCCGGCCTCATCTGGAAGAACCAGATGTTCAGCAGCCTCTACGGGGTCGTGAACTGGGTGACCGCACGCGTGGGCATGGACTCGATCGAGTTCGTGTCTCGCTACCCGCTGGGGTCGATCGTCGTCGTGCTCGTGTGGCAGTGGACGCCGTTCATGATGCTGATCATGCTCGCGGGCCTGCAGAGCCAGCCCGCCGAGGTGCTGGAGGCCGCCAAGGTCGACGGCGCCAGCGCAGTCGGGACCTTCCGCCAGCTCACGCTGCCCCACCTCAGGCCCTACATGGAGCTCGGCACGCTCCTCGGCACGATCTACCTGATCCAGGTGTTCGACCACGTGGCCGTGATGACCGGTGGCGGTCCGGATTCGACCAACATTCCCTACTTCGTCTACCAGCGCTCGATCGGCGGCGGCTGGGAGTTCGGGAAGGCGTCCGCCTACAGCATCGTGGTCGTCGTCGCCTCGATCGTCGTCGCCACGGTCGCCCTGCGGGTGCTGTCCCGTCTGCTGCAAGGGGAGGAGATCGCCTGATGGCTGAATCGGCTGGAGCGCGGCTGGGCGTCGGAGAGCGCCGTTCGGTGAACGTCGTGACAGGGGTCGTGGGTTGGCTCGCCGCCCTGCTGTTCTTCTTCCCCGTGTTTTGGATGATCCTCAGCTCGTTCAAGGAGGAGCAGGACGCCAACACCAGCCCCAAGCTGTTCTTCAGCCCCACGCTCGATCGCTACAGCGACGTCACCGAGAGCGCCACCGGCCTGCTGTCGTTCCGCGAGGCGTTCTTCAACTCGTTCTGGGTCGTGACGGTCAGCACCGTGGTCGTGCTCCTGCTGGCGATCCCGGCGGCGTACGCCCTCGCCATCAGGCCCGTGCCGAAGTGGCGCGACGTGCTGTTCTTCTTCATCTCCACCAAGTTCCTCCCCGTGGTGGCGTCGATCCTGCCGCTGTGGATCCTCGCCCGGGAGTTCGATCTGCTGAACACCCGGCTCGTCCTGATGATCCTCTACACCGGGATGAACCTCCCCCTCGCGGTGTGGATGCTGCGCTCGTTCTTCCGGGAGATCCCCCGTGAGCTGATCGAGGCGGCGGAGATCGACGGTGCCGGGTTGAGGGGCCAGCTCGCCTCGGTGATCCTCCCCATCGCCGTCCCGGGCATCGCGGCCACGGCGTTGCTGTGCGTGATCTTCGCCTGGAACGAGTACTTCTATGCCGTCCAGCTCAACCCGGCCGGCGGCTCGACGATCCCGATCTGGGTCACGACGAACATCAGCACCCGCGGTGACTTCCTGGCCAAGCTCTCGGCGGCGTCGGTGCTCGCCAGCGTGCCCGTGGTCCTCGCCGGTTGGTTGGCGCAGAAGCGCATGATCCGTGGCCTTGCCATGGGTGCGATCAAGTAGGAGGCAAAGTGGCATCGGTCCAGTTCGCGGTAGCGACCCGGTTGTACCCGGGCACGTCCCAGCCGGCCGTCTCGCATCTCGATCTCGAGATCCACGACGGTGAGCTGATGGTGCTCGTCGGGCCCTCGGGCTCGGGCAAGTCCACCGCGCTGCGCATGGTCGCCGGCCTCGAGCCGCTCGACGAGGGGGCGATCTTCATCGGCGACCGCGATGTGAGCGACGTACGGCCCCGCGACCGCGACATCGCCATGGTCTTCCAGAACTATGCCCTGTACCCGCAGCTGACGGTTGCCGAGAACATGGGCTTCGCCCTCAAGCAGCACAAGGTCCCCAAGGACGAGCGCACGGCAAGAGTGCGCGAGGTGGCGCGGGTGCTCGACCTCGATCCCTTCCTCGATCGCAAGCCGAAGCACCTCTCGGGCGGCCAGCGCCAGCGCGTCGCCATGGGCCGGGCGATCGTCCGCCAGCCGCAGGTGTACCTGATGGACGAGCCGCTCTCGAACCTCGACGCCAAGCTGCGGGTGCAGACCCGGGCCGAGCTCGCCGAGCTCCAGGCTCGGCTGGCCGTGACAACGGTGTACGTCACCCACGACCAGGTCGAGGCCATGACGATGGGCCACCGGGTCGCCGTCCTGCGCGACGGGCTGCTCCAGCAATGCGACACACCGCACGCCCTCTACCACGAGCCGGCGAACCTGTTCGTGGCGGGCTTCATCGGGTCACCGGCAATGAACCTGTTCGCGTGCGCGTCGGGTCAGCCGATTCGCGTCGGTGGGTGCGCGCTCGACCTCGACACCGAGGTGTCGTCGCGCCTGGCCTCCTTCGGCGGCGATCAGGTCGTCGTCGGTTTCCGTCCCGAGGCCGTGCGTGTCGGGGAGGGTCCGCTCGCGGCGCGCATCCGGACCGTCGAGGATCTCGGCTCCGAGGCGTTCGTGCACGTGGCGTTCGAGCACGAGGGTGAAACGGTCTCCGCCGTGTCGAAGATGCCGGCGCCGTTCAAGGGCCAAACCGGCGACCAGATCGACGTCCAGCTCGCGGGAACAGTGCACGTGTTCGATCCCGCCGGGGCGCGGCTCGCCTCCGGTACCGCTCGCTTCGCACCCTAGGGTCGCCCTGTGGACGACGAGCGACCGATCGCGCTGGTCACCGGAGCCGCCGGCAACATCGGGCGGGCGGCGGCGCGCCGTCTCGCCCAGCAGGGGTGGTCATTGGCGCTGGTCGACCACCCGAGCGTGTTCGAGGCGCTGGACGAGTCCCGCCGCGAATGCGCGGGGCTGGGGGCGCCGACATGGATCGACGCGTTCGACGTCACCGACGCAGCCGCGGTCGAGCACTCGGTGCACGCCTGCAGGGACACGATCGGTGTGCCGACGGCACTGTTCAACAACGCCGGCTACCAGGGCAGGTTCGAGCGCATCGATCGGTACCCGTACGTCGACGCGCAGCGCGTGTTCGAGGTCAACGTGCTCGGTGCGTTCGCGGTGCTCTCGGCGGTGAGCGCGGCGATGGTCGACGCGGGGGTGCCCGGTTCGATCGTGTCCTCGGCGTCGATGGCCGGCGTCACCGGCGCCCCCAACATGTCGGCCTACTCGGCGTCGAAGGCGGCCATCATCGGGCTGACCAAGAGCGCCGCCAAGGACCTCGCGTCGGCGGGCATCCGCGTGAACGCGGTGTCGCCGGGATTCATCGGACCGGGACGCATGTGGGACAACCAGGTGGCATCCCAGACTGCGGCCCCGAGTCCCTACTACGCCGACGATCCGTCCGAGGTTGCCCGCCAGATGATTCGAATGGTGCCGCTCGCCCGATACGGCTCCACTGACGAGGTCGCACGTGTCGTGGCGTTCCTGCTGTCAGATGACGCCTCCTTCGTCACCGGCATCAACATCGAGATCTCCGGTGGCTCCGCATAGTGACAGCTCGTCGCGGCGACCTGCGGCTGGCGCGTCTGTGGCTGTGATAGCCGTCGTCGGCGAGGCCCTGGTCGACCTCGTGGTGTCAGCCGACGGCGCGATGACGGCGACGACGGGCGGCGCGCCGTTCAACGTGGCGCGAGCGTGCGCCCGGCTCGGCGCGCGGGTCAGCCTGGTCGCCGCGGTCTCCACCGACGGCTTCGGGCAACGCTTGATCGAGGACCTCACCGCCGACGGTGTGCACACGGAGCAGATTCAGCTTGTCGAGAGGCCGACCACCCTGGCCGTGGCCGAGTTGGACGCCGTCGGAGCGGCGACGTACCGGTTCTACCTCGAGGGAACGAGCGCCGTCGCGCTAACGACAGCAGCGCTGCCGGCGACCACGCGGGCCGTGGTGGCCGGCGGGCTCGGGCTCGCCGTCGAGCCGATGGCAACTGCCGTCGAACGCATCGTCCTCGACGCCGCCGACGACGTTCTCGTGGTGCTCGACCTCAACACCCGCCCTGGCGCCGTCGGCGACCGCGACCGCTACCTGGCTCGGCTGGAGCGGGTGCTGGTCCGGGCTGACGTGGTCAAGGCGAGCGTCGAGGATCTCGGCTACACCGACCCGACGACGGCGCCTGTCGTTGCCGCCGCACGCCTGGCAGCCGGGCACCCGAGGTCTGTGTTGGTCACGGCTGGCGCGGCGGCCACGACAGTCGTCACGGTGACCGACACCTGCGTCGTTCCGGTCACCGGCAGCCCGGTCCTCGACACCATCGGCGCCGGTGACAGCTTTACGGCAGGGTTCCTCACGTGGTGGATGGCGAGCGGTCGGGCCGTCGACGACCTCGCCGACGTCGAGGCCGTCGTGCCCGCCATCGAGGCCGCCCACCAGGTGGCCGGCGTGGCCGTCGGGCGGAGGGGCGCAGATCCACCGCACCGGGGCGAGTTGCCACCCGACTGGGGACCCGGTTGAGCGGCGTCATCCGGAACGATCCGACTGCCGGCCTCGGTGGGGTCGGGCGTCGTCGTGTTGCGTTCTTGTCGTGACGCCGGTCACGCCGGCCCGCCCTTCATCGTCCGAGGTCGCGGACCGCCGCGGACCCCCGGCTACCGTCGCGACGCGCCCTCGTAGCTCAGGTGGATAGAGCGACCGCCTCCTAAGCGGTAGGCCACAGGTTCGAGTCCTGTCGAGGGCACCGCATATTCCCTGGTAGAAGCTGGTCCGAGCCCTGACAAGGTTTACCGATCGACCGCCTCAGGATTCTCAGCGAGACCGGTAAACCGCTGCGGTAAACTCTTCGGTAAACCGTCAGAGGAGCCTCCGAGGATGCCGACGCTCTCAGACCGCTTCGAGGCGAAGGTCGACCGCTCGAGGCGAACACCACTGCTGGACCGGCGCGAAGAAGGCCGACGGCACCGGCATGCTCAAGGTCGACGGCAAGGTCGTGACGGCGCACCGCGTCCGCCTGGGAGCTGACGCACGGGCCTGCCCGAGGGTGCTCGAGTCCGGGGTGTCCGGACGAGCCAGCGCTGTGTCCGGGTCGACCACCTGATCAGTCGCCGAGGTGGAACGAACAGGCCCGGCCCAACTCGCCGTCGGGCTCCTCGTGGCGGCGGCTCGAAGGTCGAGGTGCGGCCGGGAGTGTGGAAGCTGTCGGTGACCGCAGGGCGGTACGCCGAAGGGCAGGTGCGGCGGGTGCATCGAACGGTGCACGCCGGCACGGCGGCGGAGGCGGCGCACGCGAGCTGGCGGCGTTCGTGACCGAGGCTGCACGAGTCGCCCCCGGCGAGTTCGAAGGCCGACCGGGACGTGACGGTGGACGAGGCGGTCGAGCGGTTCCTGACCGAGCACCTGATCGGCGAGAAGGGCCGCGACCCGGCGACGGTGCAGAACTACCGGGGCGTCCACCGAAGTGGTTCTCGCCGGAGATCGGCGGCCGCCGGGTGCGTCGACGTCGACGAGGCGGCGATCGACCGGGTCTTCGGGCGGATGCGCCGGGCGGGCTCGAGCGCGTCGCGGCATGCACGATGCCCGGAACCTCTACGAGCCGTTCTTCCGGTGGGCGAAGCGTCGGCGGCTCGATCCGCCGCAGCCCGATGGCCGACTTCGAGCTCCCGACGAGCACGCACGTCGCCCACGAGCACGCGCCGCCCGAGGTCGACCAGCTCTGCCGCTACCTGCGGACGGCGGTCGAGGTCGTGCCCGACGTCGCCCCGGTCCTGACGCTCGGCGCGGTCACCGGAATGCGGCGCGGCGAGCTGGTCAGCGATCCGCCGTTCGCGGCCTGTTCCCCGACGCAAGGCAAGCTCACCGTCGACTCGGCGAGCGACGGCCGGCGGGTCAAGACGACGAAGACCCGCACGGAACGCGACGTCGCCGTCGACGCCGAGACGATGGCGATGCTGCAGCGGCACTGCGAGCGGATGGACGAGCGGGCGGCGGCTGTCCGGCGTCGAGGTGGCCGCCGACGCGTTCGTGTTCAGCCTCGAGCTCGACTGCTCGTTGCCGATGCCGGCCGACTACCTCACCAAGCGAGTCGGCGGTGCTCAAGGAGCATCTCGGCATCGCGAACAAGACGGCCCGAGACGATCGCGCTCGAGGACGAAGCGCTGCGCCTGTTCCGCCAGCCGCCCGCGCACCGGCCGCAGGGCAAGACGGGCCGCCGCCTCAAGGGCGGGATGTCCTACGAGGAGATCGGCCGCCGCCTCGGGCGGAGCACGAAGTGGGCATTCGACGCGGTGGCGTCGGCCCAGCGCCGGGAGGCGGCGGCGGACCGTGGCGAGGTCGACGTCTTCGACGGCTCGATCGTCGCGCTGCGGAAGTTCACGTCGTCCGAGCTGCTCGACGCCGGCTTCAACATCAGCATGGTCGCCCAGCGCCAGGGCCACGGCCCCCAGGTCCTCGTCAAGCACTACGCCAAGGTCCGTCCGTCGGCCGACCGCAAGGCCGCCGACCACCTCGGCCAGGTCGTTCACGGCCAGACCGAGGGCGAGGGCGCCACCGGCAACAAGGCCGAGCAGCCTTGATGAGGTGGGCGTTCAGCGACGAGAGTAGGCGCGGTGGCCGGCTGGTGGTCGCGGCTGCCGTGGTCGAGACAGCGGATGTCAACACGGTCCGCGGTGAGCTGCGTCGCTTCCTGCGGCCCAACCAGCGCCGGGTGCACATGGCGAAGGAGAGCTCGGCGCGTCGCCGTCAATTCGCCACGCTTCTCGGCGATCTACCGATTAAGCGGTGTGCCGTGGCAACACGGTTGGGGAGCCGGTCGATGCCGAAGGCGCGGGCGCCGGTCATGGCCGCTCTGACGGCTGAGCTGATCACGATGCGGGTGGGTTCGTGGGTGATCGAGGCCAGTCGGCGAGGTGCAGGACACGCGCGATCGGCGTGTCATCGCTGAGGCGGTCCGCCGATGCGACCACCACGACGAGTTCGTGTACGACCATCGGCCGCCGCACACCGAACCGCTCCTCTGGGCGGCTGACGGCCTCGCCTGGCTGGCGCTCGCGGGCCGCTCGACCGGCATCGACATCATCGATGTGCCCTGAACGCGCAACACCCGGCTGCTCACCGTCCGGAGAGCTCACCGGGTGCACTTCCCGCCGCTACTGCAACGGGCACGTTCAGTATGGCCGCCGTGGACATTCTGACAACAAGTGGACACGCTGCTCATCAGCTCATGGACTCCGCCCGTGGTGGGCGATGTCCTCGGTGCCCGCCGGAGATAGGCAGGTGGGGGCGTGCTGTTCATGGACGCCTACTGTGACGTGCCCCGACTGGGACTCGAACCCGAACCTGCGGATTAAGAGCCCGTGGCCGGTGATGGTGTTGAGTGCGCCCGTGTGGTCTGAGCTGGTGGTCTGTCCAGGGCCTTGTCCGCCACGTCGTGTCTGATCCGTCTAGATCTGGGGTGTTTCGCGCCGAGAATCGCGCCAGACGTCTGGCGGCCGGCTGGCGACTCATCTGCCGCGGTCAGCGGAAGCCGTTCACGGCGTGAGAAGATTTTCGACCCGATCCGCCTTAGGGATCCCGAAGGCCCGTCAACTCGGAGGATCTGATGGCAGGGGATCGGCTTACTGTGACGGTAGAGGAGGCGGGCGCCCTGCTGGGTATCTCGCGATCGCTGGCCTATGAGCTTGTACGGCGGCAGGAGCTGCCATCGCTTCGGCTCGGCCGTCGGATCGTCGTGCCAGTTCGCGCACTCGAGGACTTCCTCGACAGTGCCGTCGCTGAGCCGTCCGTATAGCCAAGTACCGCCACGACGGAAGAAGGACTCCCCAACCTTCGCGCTCACCATGACAAGGCGATCGCAGCGTCAAGGAGTGCCAGCGGTCAGCATGCACCGCCGCTCCTCCTCCGCCTTCTTCGAAGCATCGTCATTCGGGCCAGTGGCGGTCGATGCAGCGGGTGACGAGTTCGCTGATGGAGACGTTGGCCTGGTGGGCGAGGTTGGTGATGCCGGCGTGTTCGGCTGGCGTGAGGCGGAGTTGGAGGGTGCTTGCTTCGGTGACTGTGCGTCGGGGTCGGCGTGGGAGGGGCAGGTCGAGGTCGGGGTCGGCCTTGGGATCGGGGGTCTTGAGCTCGGCGGCGACGTCGCGCCAGGTGGCGTGGATGGCCTCGAGGATGAGGTCGATGTTGGAGGCGCCGGTCCGGTTGCGGGCCTGGTCGAGGCGGTCGCGCGTGTCCCTGGGTAGGTAGACGGTGGTGGCCTGGCTGCGGCGTGGGGCGGATGCCCGATTGGCGTTTCCTTCCGCGGCACGGGTTTGAGATGCTCGCCGTTGGGTCGCTCGCCTCCTCGGCGTCGGGCTGTCCGTCGAACGCGTGGAGCTGTCGCTCGCCGGCGAGCTCGATGCTTGGCTCGGGCGCTGTGGTGGTTGCCGATACGGCAGGCACCGGCGGGTCTGCGGCTGGGCGGCTCGGGGAGGCGCGAGGCGCGGGTTCTTGGGGCGAGGTTGGCTGTGTGCCGGGCGTTGGGTCGCTGTCGGCCTCTGGTTTGGGGGGCGGCCCGAGGCTCAGTCCTCGCAGCTTGGCGATGTTCTTGCGGGGTTCGGCCATGGTCACGCCTGCTGTTTCGGGGCGAGCTGGTCGTAGTAGGCGGCTTGCCGTTCCAGGAAGCGTCCGAAGACTTCTTCTGCCAGGCGCCGGTAGTCCTCGGCGAGGTTCGCTGCAGCTGACGAGAACGTTTGGGCTGCCGTGTCACCGTCGGCTCGGAGTTTCCACCAGGGTTTTGCGTTTGCGGCAGCGTCCTCGTACTCGATCGCGAGTTCGCCCCGCTTGCGGCAATCAACGGCGACCTTCTTGGCGTCCCTGATGGCGGTGGTGAACACGGGGATCGTGTCCCCGAGCATGGCCGCGAGCTCTGCGCGTGCGTCCCGGGCTATGGCCGACTGCTTCTGTTTCCGGGGGTTGGCGGGGTCACGCTGGGTCCACGAGGAGAGGCCGGGAATCGGACCGAGGACGACGCCCAGTACCTCGAGGTAGGGGTTGTAGTCGGCTTCCCTGACAACGATGTCGGCAACCTGGCCGATCCCGTCGAGGGAAGCTGCGTCGGGCTGGGTGGGGATGAGGACATAGTGGGCCGCCCTGATTGCGGCGGCGTGGAGCAGGGCCTCGCCTGGGGGGCTGTCAATGATCACGAGGTCGTACTGCTCGGCGAGCGGGCCGAGGGCGTTGCCGAGCCTGTTGGCGGCGGAGAGATCGCCCCTCAGCAGGGAGCGTTGGAGGTCGGCCACGACGTCGTCGACGGCTGGGCCGCCGGCAAGGGCGTCCATTCCGCTTCTCACGTCTCTGATCGGTTCGGGTGGAGCGCCGGTGATGAGTGCATGTGCGAGGGTCTGGCCGTCATCGGCGCGACTGAGGTAGCCGAGGTCTCGGGCGAGGTTGCCTTGGCGGTCGAGGTCGATGACGAGGACTCGCCAGCCGCTGTCTCCGGCGACGGCAACGCCGGCGAGGTTCGCGACGGCTGAGGTTTTGAGTACTCCGCCTTTGCCGTTGAGGACGAGGACGGTGTTCGGGATCACGCTGGTGCCTCCGTGGTGTCGCATGCGTATCGCACTCCCGCAGGGCTATTGCGCGGCTGCGGTCGCGCCGGTGCAGAGCTAGGGCGGCGAGCTGGCCGCCATGGTGACGTGTCGTAACGAACATACGGCAGCACTATTGCGATGTCTAGTGCCGTCGTCTAGCAGCATCAGTGCGGCATTAGGGTCGCAATAGAGACGGCGGGCTACCGGTCGCGCCGGGCGGCGCGCGTGCCTCCTGGACGTGCCGGGGGTCGTTGACATCGCGGTCGGCCGTTCCGTATGTTCACTGCGACACGCGATGTCTGCTCGAGTGGGGCGAACGCATCGGGTGTGCGCACCAGCTACTCGGTCTCGCAGATCTGACCGATTCGAGATCTGCCTCCTTTCCCAACACCACCCCTGCCGGCCGTCCTTGACGGGCAGGTGGGGTGTGTCTCAGGAGGTAGAGACCGTGGTTCCAGCTGCGCACCAGGACGTTCCAGGGGTCGTCGTGCCCCGAAGGTGCTCGTTTAGCAATCCGTTAGGTGGCGGCGCGAGCACGCTAGGTGCCGTGGATCGGCTAGAACAGGGGTCCGTGACCGCCTGGGGAGTGCCGTCGTGCTCAGAGAGTCGTGAGCCTGCTGGTCCGCGGCGCGCTCAGGTCGGCCACACAGGCACATCAGCCGATCGAGCGTCAGCTGTCGCAGTGGTGCTGGCGCTCATCGCGCCGACGGCTGCGGCCGTGGGTGTCTCCGATCCTGGACATCTCAGCGTCCTGCTGGCGTTCGTGGTCCTGGCCGGGTCGCTTCTTGTGGGGCCAGTCATCGCCTGGGGTGCGCGTGCCTGGATCACGGGCAACGACGTCGACCAGGTGGTCGACCTGGGGAGCGACATCGCCACATCCGGGCGAGCTCGGCTGGCACAGCGCCGCGGTCATGGCGGCCTGCGGTGTCACATTCGGCGTGATCGCTCTGCGGTGGGCGACCACGTGGAGCGCTGTGCTCGTCGCCGCACTCGCTACGGGTGCGCTGCTGATCGGAACGGTGGATGTCGCCGTTCAGCGGATCCCGACCATCTTCGTGCGGCTCACGACGGCGGCGGTGTGCCTTGTGGTGATGGTCTCGGCCGCGACGGGCCACCGTCCCGGCGCACTTGTGGGCGCTCTCGTCGGTGCGCTCGGGCTTTGGTCGGTACTTGGCGTCGTCCGTATCGCGACGCGTGGCGGCCTCGGCGGGGGAGATGTGCGGCTCGGCGCCCTTCTGGGCCTCGTCGTCGGTTGGGGAGCCTGGACTGCCTCTGAGCCACTTCGGCCCCTCGAGCGCGGTGTGCTCGGCGCTGGTGCTAGCCGGCGTCATGTCCGCGTCCGCTCACGCCATCGGTCGAGGGACACGCGGCCGTCGGTCGACTCTCCCGTTCGCACCCTCCCTCGCCGGAGGTGCCCTGACCGTGCTCGTTCTCAGCTGAATTGAAGGAACCAATGATCGAGAAGAACATCGGCTGGAGGCCCAGTCACCGACTCCGCTGGTTCGTCGCCACGACGCTGTGCGCACTGCTCGCGGTCGGGACGCTTGGGTGCTCACGACGACCCAGGCGATGGTGACGACGGCGACAGCACCACAACGGCACCGTCGACGACATCGACTACTGACCCGCCCGCGACCGATGACGCAGCGAAGGAGGAAGTGGAGGCCGTCGTGACGGAGGCGACGGCCATCGTTGACGAGCTGCTGCAGGATCCGTCGCTCATCGACGATCCGGAGGACGACCGTCTGGTCGCGGCTCGCGGAGCTCTACACCCCGGATTCACCCATACCTTCGCGAGTGGAGGCCCAGATCCGCGAGATGGCCGACGCCGGAGAGTACCGGCGGCCAGCTGCCAGTGGAGTCTTCCGTGAGCTGGTGATCTACCAGTGGGCCTCACCGGCGCCGGACGAGAACACGCTCCAGTTCGACACGTGCGCTCTGATCGACGACGAGCTGGTCGACGCGAGTGGCGGCGTCATCGAAACCGAGTCGACGGTCATCTACGCGGCCGGCGAGGCCCGTCGAATCGACGGTGTCTGGCGCTTCTACGGACTGAGCAACGACGTCAGTCGCAGCATGCCATTCACGCCTGGTACAGGAACCCCGGGCTTCTGTGAAGGGTTGGAGACCGGCGGTTCCCCCTCATGATCCGCAGCGCCCGTGTGGCCCTTGTCGCGCTCCTTGCAGTCACGACGACCCTGCTGCTGCGGGCAACAGCCGGTGCGCAGTCGGAACCCGCGCCAAGCAGGCCCGACTACGGCGTCGAGATTGAAGTGCCGCTGCCAGGCACACCAGCGTCGAACCCGCCTGGTGGACAACCAGAGCACGTCACTCGACCCTCGCCGACACCTGCGCCAGTGTGCAGTTGGGTGACTCAAGGGGCCATCTCCAACGGCGGCGCGGACGGCGTCCCCGAGTTCACGAGCGTGACGGGGGCACCGGGGCCAGGGGCGACTCTGTACGTGCGGATCTGCGACGGCGTGATGACGGGCCAGGGGGCATGGTCAGCGGCGGGGCCGCCGGTGGAGGCGCCGCCGCTGCTGGACCCGGCCGTCCTGGCCGCCGCGGTGCGTGTGCGGCTCGAGGGGAACCTTCCGGCGCCAGAGGTCGTAGCGGATCCGGGGGTGGGTGTGGAGTCGTGTCGTGAACTCGCCGGTGTTCGTTCAGGTGGCGAACTGGTCGGGGGTGGTGACGGACGGGGAGTGCGACCCGACGGGGGTGCTGTGTGTGACGGTGACGGCGACGCCGTCGTTGGCGTGGTTCCCGGGCGAGCCGGGTGCGGCTGAGCTGGCGTGTGCTGGGTCGGGTAGTCGTTATGACCCGTCGGGGCCGACGCCGGAGGTGCAGGCGGTGGGGGCGTGTGCGCACACGTTTACCCAGCGGACCGGTGTTGCGGGGCGTCCGGCGGCCTGGGACGGGGCGGTGACGGTGAACTGGTCGCTGACCTGGACGGGGGGCGGTACGGGCGGGACGTTGCCGGCGGTGACGAAGTCGGCGTCGGTGCCGCGCCCTGTTGGTGAGGTTCAGGCGATCGTGACGGAGGTCGGGTAATGGTTGTGATGGAGCGCGGCGTGGGGGCTGGTCGTCATGTGGCGCGCAGCGACGGCCGGGTGCGCGAGGTGCGGGCGGCGGCGGTCCCGCCGGCGGCGTTGCCGCCGGCCCCGCAGCAGCGCCGGTGGGGGCGGTTGGCCGCTGGGGGCGTCCTGGTGTTGGGTGGCGGGTTGGTGACGGCGAGCTTGTTCGCGTCGGCGGGCGATCGGGTCGAGGTGTTGGCTCTGGCCGGCGATGTCGCGGAGAACGACACGATCGAGCGCGCCGATTTGGTCCGGGTTCGGGTCGGGTCCGATGGCGACATCGGGACGATCCCGGCCGGGGATCTCGACGAGATCGTGGGCCGGGTCGCTGCCACCGACCTGACCGAGGACAGTCTGTTGTCACGGGGCCAGTTGCGGTCGGCTGACGATCAGGTGGTGGGGGACAACGAGTCGGTGGTGGGCCTGTTGTTGTCGGCCGGTGATGCACCGCTGGGCCAGTTGGTGTCGGGCGCGACGGTCGATGTGGTGGTCCGCCCGGCCGCGGGCGGCTCGGGTGAGGTCACGGTGGTGGACGGCTGGCTGTTGGACACGTCGGGTGCGGCGGTGCAGAACGGTGATCGTCCGGTCTCGGTGGTGGTTCCGACCCACGAGGCGGGGGCGGTCTCGTCCGCGGCGGCGGAGGACCGGGTGAGTGTGGCGGTGCGGGAGGGATGAGGTGCTGATCGCTCTCGTGTCGGCCAAGGGGTCCCCGGGCGTGACCACCACGGCGCTGGGGTTGACGGTGACGGCGGCGCCCCGGCCCCGTCTGCTGGTGGAGTTGGACCCCGGCGGGGGCGATCTCGAGCTACTGACGGGCCGCCCGGCGGCGGCGGGTTTGCCGCGGGTGGTGGCGTCGCTGCGTCACGGCGTCGACCCGGCCCGCGTCCGGGCCGAGGTCACCGAGGTGATACCGGGGGCCCCGGCGATCCTGGCGCAGCCGGGCGGCACGCCCACCGAGGCGACGCTGGTGAACGCGGCCGATCGGATCGGCCCGGCCCTGGCCGACCTGGACGAGTTGGTGTTCGCGGACGCGGGCCGGTGGTCACATGGCCAGCGGACGGCGTCGCGCATCGATGGCGCCGGGGTGGTGGGGGTGGTGTGCCAGCCGCACCCGGCGAGCGTGGAGCATGCCCGTTGGCTGGTCGATGAGCTGCGTACCTACCAGGCGGCCCGGGTGGTGGTGCTGGTGGTGGGGGAGCGGCCCTATCGGATCGGCGAGGTCCGCGGCGCGTTCGGTGTCCCGGTGCTGGGCCCGATCCCGGTGGACCCCACGGGGGTGGGCGCGTTGTACGCCGGCGGCTCTGACTCGTGGCGCTGGCGGTTCACGTTGTTGGGCCGTGCGCTGCCCGGGGTGCTGGACGAGCTGTTGGCCGAGGTGGGGGAGGTGTCGGGTGTCGCGTAACCCCGAGTTGGAGAGGTCGCTACGGGCCGCGGTGGCCCGGGAGCTGAAGACCATCACCGAAAGCGCCGAGCGGACGGACCGCCCGAAACCAACGGCGATGGACCAGCGGATGGCGGGCCAGGCGATCGCCCGCCGGGAGCTCAACGCCTGGACGTCGCGGGCGATCGCCGCGGGCGAACTGGCCATGACCCAGGGCGAGGAGCGCGACCTGATCGCCCGGGTGCTCGAGGCGGTGTTTTCGGGCACGGTCGGGTTCGAGTCGCTGCTGGCCCGGGCGGACGTGACCGACGTGTTCGTCAACGGTTGGGACGACGTGCGGGTCTGGCTGGAGGACGGCCGGGAAGAACGGATCGAGCCGTTCGTCGGCTCGGACGAGGCGCTGGTGGACTTCGTACGCACCCAGGCGCACCGCCATGGCCACCAGGAAAAGGAGTTCACCCCGGCCCGGCCGATCCTGGATCTGCAGCTGCAGAGCGGGTTCCGGCTCGCCGCGATCGGTTTCGACGTGGCCCGCCGGCCGTATGTGACGATCCGCCGCTACCTGTCGATCGACATGACCCTCGATGACCTGGTGACCCGGGGTGTGTTCGACGAGGGGATGCGGTCGCTGTTGGCAGCGATGGTCGGTGCCCGCAAGAACATGGTGATCTCCGGCGGTCAGGGCACCGGCAAGACGACCCTGTTGCGGGCGCTGCTGTTTTGCTGTGACCCGGATGAGCGGGTGGTGGTGATCGAGGACGAACCCGAGCTGCAGCTCGAGTCCTCGAAGTACCTGACCCAGGTGGTGAGCCTGTACGCCCGCACGGCCAACTCCGAGGGTGTCGGCGCGGTGTCGTTGGCGAACCTGTCGAGGGCGATCAAACGCCACCAGCCCCGCCGGGTCGTGGTCGGTGAGGTCCGGGGCGAGGAGGTGGTGGACATGTTCGAAGCGATGTCGACGGGCATCACCGGGTCGATGTGCACCCTCCACGCCGAGACCGCCTACGGCATGTTCGAGCGGCTCCCCACCTACCACAAGACCTACCCGGTCGACCGGCTGATGCGCCTGGCTGCGCTGGCCCTGGACTTCGTGGTGGTGCTGGGCCTGGACCACCA
This sequence comes from uncultured Acidimicrobiales bacterium, assembly GCA_963735395.1. Classification (GTDB taxonomy): domain Bacteria; phylum Actinomycetota; class Acidimicrobiia; order Acidimicrobiales; family VFJN01; genus ZC4RG19. Next base: position 406,606 of record CAVTKV010000016.1, read on the forward strand.
GCGGCGCCGCACCGTCCGCGAGGTCCTGCTCGTGGACACCTATGACCAGGACGCCCAGCGGCCCCGCACCCACCAGCTGTTCATCCCCGACCCCGACACGGGCCGGGCGGTCCCCAACCCGGTGTCGTCGATGCCCGTCGACCTGCTCAACGAGCTCGTCGCGCATGGCTATGACCCGACGCTGCACCCCCGGGGGGCGGTCTGATGGGCCTGCTGGCACTGGTGGGGGGCATGGCGACCGTCACCGGCGTGTTGTTGATCGCCGGGGGCTGGCGCCGCCAGCCGCCCCGCCCCTACCGCCGGCGCCGCAACGTCGATGTCCCCGTCGAGCGGCTGGTTGTGACGGCCGGTGCCGGTCTGGGGACCCTGGTGCTGACCCGGTGGCCCGTGGCCGCGGCGGGGATGGCCGCCGGTGGCTGGCTCGTGGCGGGATGGTGGGAGCACCGGGGCGAGCCCTCGGGGGAGAAGAAGGCCGAGGCGCTGGCCCTGTGGGTGGAGATGCTGCGCGACACCGTCGGCACCGCCAAGGGACTCGAAGGGGTCATCGCGGTGACCGCGTCGACCGCGCCGCCGCTGATCCGTCCCGAGATCCTGCGCGTCGCCGCCCGCCTGGGGGACAACGTGTCCCTGGACCGGGTGCTCGCCGAGCTGGCCGACGCGCTGGATCACCCGGTGAGCGACCTGGTGGTGGTGGCGCTGGCCAACAATGCCCGGGTCGGGGGCGGCAAGCTGGGCGAGGTCCTCGATGACCTGGCCGCCGCCGCCCACGGCGAGGCCGAGGTCCACCGCCGCCTCGAGGTCGCCCGCAGCCGCCCCCGCGCGTCGATGCGCTACGTCGCGCTCGCCATCGCAGCCACGGTGCTGGCGCTCGCGGTGTTCGCCGGCGACTACCTCGCCCCGTACTCGACGCCGGGTGGCCAGGTCGTGCTGTGCGTCATCGGGGCCGTGTTCGTGGCCGCGTTCGTGTGGATGGACCGCCTGGGTCGCATCCACACCATCGACCGTTTCCTGCGGGCCAAGCCATGAGCCCCATCCTTGTCGCCGGGCTCGCGATGGGCGCAGGCCTGTGGTGTGTGGTGTCGGGCCTGTGGCCCGCGCACGAGCCGCTGGCCACCGTGCTGAACCGGGTCGGTACGCCCCGACCCGACCGGGTCGACCGGTCCAACCTCGATGCCCGCTTCGGTGCCTGGGCTCGCCGTCTGGGCCCGATCGACCGGGCCTTCGCCGGGCTCGCCAGCGACCTGCGCCTGCTGCACAAGAACGCCGACGAACAGGCCGGCCAGCTCGTCGGCGTCAGTCTCGTCGGGTTGTTGTGGGGCCCCTTCGTGGTGGCCCTGTTGGCCATGGCCGGCATGGCCGTGCCCGTTGTGGTGCCGGTGTGGATGGCGCTGGTCGGCGCCGCGGCCTGCGCGGTGGCCCAGCTCGCCAGCATCAAAGCCCAAGCCGCCCAACGGCGCACCGAGTTCTCCTTCGCGCTCGGCGCCTTCCTGGACGTGTTGTCATCGGGCCTGGCCGGCGGCCAGACCATCAAGGCCGCGGTCGACTACGCCGCCGCCGCGGGGGAGGGCTGGGCGTTCGAGGACATCCGCGTCGCGCTCACCACCGGCTACATCGACGGCCGCCACCCCTGGGACGCCCTCGCCGACCTCGCCGAGGAAACCAACCTGGAGGAACTGGCCGAACTGGCCGCCGCCTTGTCCCTGGCCGGCGAAGAAGGCGCCGCGGTGCGTTCGATCGTGCGCGCCAAGGCCCGGGTCATCCGAGAACGCATCGCCGCGGGCATCGAGAAGAAGGGCGCCGAGGCCACCGAACGCATGGCCGTTCCCGCCATCTTGTTGGCCTTCGGGTTCTTCGCCTTCTGGGGCTACCCCGCCTACATCACCCTCACCTCCACCACCTGACCAACCGACCCCTCCCAGCCCAGACGAGAGGAAGGAACCCCCTCATGGCCACCCTGTTCCGCGCGGTCAGCCAGTTCCGTGCCAACTACGCCGAGCTGAGATCCGACGACGACAGCGGCATGGAGATCCTCCAGGCCGTCATCCTCGGCGCCGGCCTGGCCGGCGCCGCGGTCGTGATCGTCGCCGCGGTCACCGGCGCCATCAACGGCTGGATCTCCAAGATCCCCCTGTAGCCGACCGTGCGCGACCTGTGGCGGCGCTGCCGCTCGAGCACAGACCGGGGCGAGGACCGGGGATCAGCCGCGTTGAGCGCCGCGATCCTCGGTCTTGTCCTGTTGCTGTTGCCGATGATGCTCCTGCAGGCCGCCATGTACTTCCACTCCCGCAGCGTGGCCGCCTCGGCGGGCCGTCACGGCCTCGAAGCCACCCGGGTCGCCGCGGGCAGCCCCGGGGCGGGCGAGGCCGCCGCCCAGCAGTACCTCGCCCAGGCCGGCGGGCCCCTCACCGGCACCGGTGTCGCCGCGACCCGCAGCGACACCACCGCCACGGTCACCGTCACCGGCGATGTCACCTCGGTCGTCCCCGGGATCGCCCTCGACGTGTCGGTCACCGTGACCGGACCGGTGGAGCGCTTCGAACCATGACCCGCACTCGACCGCCAACGGCGCCGCGCCGATGACCGAGGATTCAGTGCCCTCGAGGTCGTCATCCTCGTCCCCGTCATCTTCGCCCTGTTCGGCGTGTTGATCTTCGGGGGCCGCCGCCAGGCCGCCATCAACGACCTCGGCGCCGCCGCCCAGACCGGGGCCCGCACCATCTCCATCGCCCGCGACCCCCAGGCGGCGGTCGGCGCCGCCCAGGCCGCGGCGGACGCCACCCTCGAGGTCGGTTCGGTCCGCTGCGCCTCCTCGACCTTCGCGGCCGAGGTCGGCGTCGAGGAGGTCACCGTGACGGTGGCCTGCCAGGTCGCTCTCGCCGATCTCACCACCGTGTTGCCCCTCCCCGGCACCGTCACCCTCACCGCGTCTGCCACCGAGGTCATCGACACGTGGAGAGAACGCCCGTGAGCGCCACGCCCCCCACGACCGACCGGGGCTCGGCGTCGCTGTTCCTGGTGATCGTCATGTCCGCCACCATCGCCCTGGTCGCGCTGGTCGTGGACGGAGGCGCCGCCCAGCGGGCCCGCAACGACGCCTTCGGGATCGCCAACGCGGCGGCCCGCGCCGGCGCCCAGGCCCTCGACGACGACGCCCGCATGACCGGCCAGATCCAGATCGACCCGGACGCTGCGGCCAGCCGCGCGCAGGACTACCTCGCCGCCCATGACGCCAGCGGCGACGTCGCCGTCGACGGGACCACCGTCACCGTCACCGTGTCCCGGACGGTCGAGTTCGTGTTCCGTCCCGGGTCCGCCACGGTGACCTCCACCTCCGTTGTCCACGCCGCGCAGGGGACCCCACCATGACCACCGCCATCGCCCAGGCCAGCAAGGCTCTCGGGGCCCTCATCGTTCTGGCCGGGTCGCTCCTCGGCGTCCCCTATGCCCTGGTGCACCTCGGCCGGTCCCCGCTCCGGCCCGCCGACACCCTCGGCCAAGCCCTGGGGGACCTCGTGTCGGGACCGCTCGATGACCACACCGCCCTCGGGCTGGTCACCGTGGCCGTGTGGGCCCTGTGGGCGATCTTCGCCGCCTGTGTGATCCGCGAGTTCGCCATCGCCGCCACGGGAGCCCGCACCGGCCACCTGCGGGCGGTGCGACCGGTCCGGTTCACCGGCCCGTTCCAGCTCGCCGCGCACCGCCTCGTGGCCTCGATCCTCATGGTGGGCGCCACCACCGGCGGCACCGTGGTGCCGGTCACAGCCCAGGCTGCCACCCCCCTCGTCCATGAGGTCGCCGCCACCGTCCCCGCCACGGCCGGGCCCATCGGGCCGCTCGACGACGAGTTCGCCACGCCGCCCGCGCACCTCACCCCCGACGCAGCCCCCGAACCAGAGGCAGGGGACAGCAGCGGCGGTGGGCGGATGATCCAGGTCGCCCCGGGCGACAACCCGTGGGATCTCGCCGAGACACATCTGGGTGACGGGATGCGCTGGGGTGAGCTGTTCGAGCTCAACAACACCCGGGTGCAACCCGACGGCCGAGTCTGGTCCGACCCCTCCATCTTCCTTCCCGGCTGGCAACTCGCCCTGCCCGCCGCCCCCGACCCCGCCGCCCCCGTCACCGGCGACGGCGCCACCGTCACCGTCACCGCCGGCGACAGCGCCTGGGATCTCGCCGAGACCCATCTGGGCGACGGGATGCGCTGGGGTGAGCTGTTCGAGCTGAACAAGACCCGGGTGCAGCCCGACGGCCACGTCTGGTCGGACCCCCAGCTCCTCGACCCCGGCTGGATCCTCGAACTCCCCACCACCGCGCCGCAGGCTCCGGCCGCCCCCGACCCGGCCCCTCCTGCCTCGGCCGCGCCGCCCCCGGCGCCGTCGGCCGCCCCACCCGCGCCCACCACCCACCCGGCACTCGACGACGCCGCCACCCCCGCAGCCGAGGCAGAGGAACCCTCCGACACCCAGGAGCCAGCGGCCACGACGACGCCGACCACGGCGCCCGCCCCGGCGGCTCCCGTGGCCCCGCCGACCGAGCTGCCCCAAGCCCCCGAGACCGCCGCGCCACCCCCCGCCACCACGACGCCGTCCACCCCGGCCACAACCGCGCCGGCCGAACCTCATGCCCGGCACGACCCGGCAACCGATCCCACCGCGAACGGCGACCGCGCTGGGGGCACTGATGACGACGCGGCCCCCGTCGTGCCGGTGCTCGGGGTCGCCAGCACCGTGCTGGCAGTGGGAGTACTGCGCGCCCTCCGCCGCCGGCGGGCCCGCCGCGCCGCCCAGCTCCCCGTGGCGGTCATGCCCCCGCCGCCACCCCGCAGCGCCCGCCCCGCCGCCCGCGAGCTGCTGGCCGAGGCCGACGAGGCCGCCGTGGACCGGCTCGACGCCGCCTTGGCCAACCTGGCCGCCGGGCTGCGCCCACGCGGCGGCCAAACATGCGTGCAACCCCGCCTCGTCCAGGTCACCGGCGACCGCATCGAAGTCCTCCTGGACCGGGCCGACCCCGCCCCCCCGCCCCCATGGCGGCCCGAGGCCTCGGGCCGAATCTGGGTCCTCGACCCCGACGTCGACCTCCAAGCCAGCGACACCGCGCTGCCGGTCCCGGCCCTGGTCACCATCGGCGCAGGGGACGCCGACATCCTCCTCGACCTCGAAGCCTTCGGGGTCGTCTCCCTGGTCGGCGACATCGACGCCTGCTGGTCCCTCGCCCGGTCGATGATCACCGAGCTGTCCGCCCGGGCCGAAGGCACCATCGGCATCGAAGTCGTCGGCGACGCCCTCGAGGACCACGTCGCCGACCTCGACGGCGTCCGCATCGTGGACAGCTGGGACGCCGTCGACACCGGCATCATCGCCGGTTCGGCCCGCATGCTCGACGCCGGCCGCTGGCCCCACACCTTCGCCGCCCGCGCCTCGGGCCGGGTGTTCGACGGCTGGGCGCCCGCCGTGTGGGTCTGCGCCCCCAGCGACAACCCCCGCTACCACGCCGCCCTCGAACACGTCGGAACCCGGCCCGGCGCGGGGAGCGCCATCGTCGTCGCCGGTGGCAGCGACCTCGGCTACGGGCTCCGCGTCGTGCTCGCGGCAGACGGGACCTTCAACATCCCCGACCTCGGCCTCAGCGGCCGCGCCCAACAACTCAGCGCCCACGCCGCAGGCCAGCTCGTCGAACTCATCGACGACGCCGAACACCTCAACGTCGCACAGACCTTCGAGTTCCCGGCCCCCGCCGACGACGACCCGACGACCGAAGAGGACACCGCCGCCGTGAGCAGCCCGATCCACGACCGGGACAACTACATCGACCCCGACTGGGATGTGCTTGTGCGCGTGTGCGGCGAGATCCACGTCGAGGGCGGCACCGACAGGCTCCCCCCACGAGAGACGGCCGTGGCCACCTTCGTCGCTCTCAACGGCACCGTTGACATCGACCAGATCCGCGACGCCATCTGGGGCGGCGAGAGCGTGTCCCGCAAACGCGTCCAGAACGTCATCAGCACCGTGCGCCGGACGCTGGGCGACGCGATCCGCTACGTCGACGAGGGCCGCCTCGGCGCCGGCCCCCAACTCGTCACCGACCTCGACCTGATCCGCCGTCGCCTCGCCTACGCCCGCCACCAAACCGACCCAGCCGCACGCGCGCAGACACTGCACGAGGCACTCGAATGGGCCACCGGCAAGGTGTGCACCTACCCGAGCACCGCGCGCCGCTCCTGGACCTGGATCGACCTCGACAACTGGATCTCCACCGTCGAGTCGCTCGTCGGCACCGTCGCCTACGACCTCGGCACCCTCTACCTCAACCTCGGTGACCCCGACGGCGCCACCTGGGCAGCGCGGCGGGGCATCGACGCCACCGGGCCCCGCGAACAACTCACCCTCCTACTGGTCAAAGGCTACGAACTCGCCGGCGACGCGCCCGCCGCCGCAGCCGCACTACGCAGCTACGAACGGCACATGGACGACCTCGGCGCCGACGAACACTCCGAAGCCCTGCTCGCCGCCATGGACCGCCACCTCACACCTCGCCCCGGCCGCGCCGCGAGCTAATTGTCGGTGGGCCACCAGGACCGACCAACTGACGGCCATGAAACTCCTCAACCACGGCCACCACGCAGCGCGGTCAGCACCAGCGCGAGGTACGAAGACAATGGCGACCACGAGCCGGCGGTCTCGGCCACTGGCAGGCGGTTCGCCCGGCGCCCCGCTGGGACACCATTCATCGAGTGGCTAAATACTCACCTTGGGAACGAGCAGAGCGGTTGACGGAGTTCGTTGAGGTCGTGTATGGGATAGGCGCGGTAGCGCTGATGCTCGGGCTCGTTATGGTTGGAATCGGCGCCGTGGGTCGGGCGATGCTTTGGCTCACTGGCGATTCGACGGTCGAGCCCATCCGACGCTTTCCCACGGTAGCGATGGAGGATGTGTTCGGTTCAATGCTCATGCTCATCGCTTATCTGCTAAAACCTGGGATTTGGTTGTCGGTGCTGGGCGCAACAGTCGCTGGAAGCTTCGGTCTATTGCTCGCTGTGCTGAAGTAGGGCACCGCCACAGGATTGTTGGCGCGCGAGGTAGTCGTTGTGGTTGGTGTGCAGGCGTTCGTCGGTGGGCGGGTTCGGACAGTTACGTCTATGACGCCAACGGGAACATGTCGTCGCGGACGGTGGACGGCGAGGCGGCGTAGTTGATCGGGCCGAGCCCTACGCTCCGGGCCCGTTGCAAGGGTGGTTGAGGGTGCCGCTAGCGATGCTGGACGCTCCACCACCCCGGCGTTCGAGACCACCCTGGCAGGGACAGGCGCCGCGAGCCGCCCTCTCCGGCTGCACCTCCGAACGAGAGGCTCGGGCTGCGGGAGGCGATCGACAACCTGTTGGAGCCGGTCCACGTCATGCCGACAGAGTGCTGCTCACGGAGGCCGTCTCGGCGAACGCCTGCGGCGCGGTCGACGGCAGTGTCGATGAGTTCGTCTGAGAGCACGGTCGAGGTGGCGAGTAGGCCCCGCGGCGCGAAGAACAGCCCCCGGTTGAGGCACGCCAGGTGGAACGATGCCATGAGGGCGCCATCGGTCCGCTCTGCCACGGCGGCGGGCGCCTCGGCGCTAAGGAACAGGTTGAGAAGCGAACCGGCCCGGCGGCAGCTGAACGGGATGCCGTGGTCGGCGGCCGACTTGGTCAGCCCGTCCGCGAGCCGGCTGCACCACCGGTCGATGGCGGCGATGCGGTCGCCGGTCAGCTCGCGGACGGCGGCTGCACCGGCGGCCATCGTCACGGGGTTGGCGTTGAATGTGCCGGACAGCGAGAGCCGCCCTCGTGCTGGATCGGTGACCCCGAGAACGTCGGCGCGGCCGCCTAGAGCGCCCACCGGGAAGCCGCCGCCGATGAGCTTGCCGAACGTGGTCAGATCAGGCTCGACGCCGGCCAGGGCCTGGGCGCCGCCGGTGGCGAGGCGGAAGGTAATGACCTCGTCCAGGATGAACAGGGCTCCGGCCGCCCGGGCCGCCTCGGCCACCCGCGCGATGAAGCCGGGTGGTGCCGGCACGACGCCGGACGATCCCATGACCGGCTCGAGGATCACGCAGGCGATGTCGTCGCCGTGCTCCGCGAGCACGGCCTCGAAGGCCGCGGCGTCGCCGAACGGCGCGATGGCGGTGTGCGGGCCGGGGCGGCCCAGGTTGCCGACCTCGTAGTCGTCGTAGCTGCCGTGGTAGCCGTAGCGGGCCATGAGCACGGTGCGGCGGCCCGTCACCTCACGGGCGATCATCGCCGCGTGCATCGTCGCCTCGGTGCCGGAGTTACAGAACCTGACGCGCTCGACCGAGGCAACCCGCTCGACCAGCAGTTCGGCCAGGTCCACCATGTGGTCGTTCGCTGCGGCCCAGCACGACCCTCTGGCGATGGCACGGGTCGCGGCCTCGACGAGGGCCGGATGTGCGTTGCCATGCACGAGGGCCGTGTAGTTGCCGAGGAGGTCGAGGTACTCGTGGCCATCGACATCGCGCAGCCACGGCCCGGCAGCGCTGGTCAACGTCAGCGGATACGGAAGGTGCCAGGCTGCGGCTCGGAAGTCGCCCCCCGGCAACACGGCGGCGCAGCGCTCGGCGCGCGCCGCCGATCCCGGTGTCCGGTCCAGGTACCTGCGAGTGATGTGGTCCAACGTCGGGTCCTCCAGAGCGTGGTGCCCGCCGTCGCCCCTCCTCATCCATCATTGCCGCCCTGCCGGAGCGGCACAGACCCGTCGCGGACACGTATCGGTGCAGCGCGCACCGAGCGTCGGAATCCCCGTCAACCCACCATGCCGCTCAGCCGGCGTTTGTTGCCACCCCCAGGCCAGTGCAGGGCGCGCGTTAAGTGCCGCCGTTCCGTGCGCGAACCGGCGCAGATCAC
>CAVTKV010000017.1:0-64555 GCA_963735395.1 uncultured Acidimicrobiales bacterium
CAGACGACGCCTCAGCAAGCGACTGATCGCTGCCACCGGAACCTGCGTGGGGCCTGGGGCGGATCGGTGCCGCGCCGATGCCCGACCCGCCGAGACCTCGACCGACCTGATGCTGACCGAGGCCGTTCCCGCTGACCGACCTACGAGCCGCAGCCGCCGGGATGCTCGACCGCAGCCGGGAAGCCGACCTGCGCGCCCTGCAGCGTGGACGAAGATCTCATGGCAGATGCCGACGTACTGGGGCAATCGCATGACCGGTGCCTCGTCGACGGTGCCCTCCGAGGCCCGCCAGGACGGCCGACCGACAAGGACCATCGCCTGGAGCCGACGCGCTGGCCCTGAATCCGTCCTACGCCGCCGCGCTGCTGCCGAGGAGGCGGCGGCGAGTCACGCCTCGATGTGCGAGCTGCGGCGACAATGGGATCCCTCGCGAGCCTCTGACTGCGGCGGCGGGGTGGGCGGCAGCAGGTTTCGGGGCGGCGCCGTGTGGAGCTGGGCCGCAGCGGCTCGTGGCTGCTGACTACTCACCGAACCCGAGCCATCTCTGCCACATGACGCTCGACACCTCGAGGCGGTTGCCATCAACGGTGGTGGTCGCGGGCGATCCTGGTCCTTGAGCCATGCCCAGCGCTTCGTGCGCCGCTCCTGGGCGCCGGTGTTCGACCTGTCCCATCTGGGCAGCCGATCAGGGCGCAGTGCGCCATAGAGGTCGGCGGCGGCACCGGCGCCGTGGCGGTACCGGCAGCGGGCCGTTGACCGACTGACGCCGACGATCCCCACCGGAACGGTGCCGTCACCACGACGTCGTCACCGGGTCGGACCGTTGCCGCCGCGTCTGAAGGGCATCGTGGCCAGACGGGCCGCGTCTTTCTCACCTCTCGCTGATCCTCTGGGCCGTGAGGCGAGGGTGCCGATGAACGTTTACGTGGCGACCGAGACCCGCCCGAAGGCGCAGTCGGCGCCGTCGACGGCGACGGCGACGAAGCGGAACCATCGAGGAGAGAAACGATGTCATGAGGATCATCGCCGGCGGGCTGCATCGGCACCTGCTGCGGCCTTGACATGATCGCTGCGCTGACGCTGGGAGCGGAACGGGCATCGTCCTCGGACTGATGGTCCCACCGCCGATGTTGGTCGCCACGGTTTGGCGCCGTTGCTCGCCTGTTCGACACCGCCTGAGCGCCGAGATCCCGAGGTGCGCCAGATCCTTCGTAGACCCGGCCGCCGTCCGCGACCGTTTCGCGGGGCCCAGGATCATCCAGCATTTGAACGTGTTCATCATCTTCCTGGTCGGCGGCGTGCCCATCTTGGGCATCACCTGGGTCGTCGATCGCGTCGCGTCCAGTCGACGTCGCCGCGGGCGAGGAGAATCTCGGCCGTTCGGCTGTCGTCGATCAGTTATCCGTCGGGAGGGCTGCTCCTCGACGACATCACGGTGCTGGCCCAAGAGTGCCGGGCGCCATCGACGATCAGATTCGCCGCCGTTGCGCCGAGCGGCCGTCCGTGACCAAGTTGACGCCCAGCGGGTCGGTGGGCCTCGGGGCCATCGGCCTCCGGAGTGGGCGTGGTGGCGGTGCTGGCTCTGCGGAGGCCGACCCTCTCGACCCACGAGCGGGTCACCGGCGACGAGGTGGAGCTGGTCGTGTCCGCCAGGACTGAGGGCGGGGAGCAGGACCAGACCCTCGCCGAGATGGTGGAGGCTCACTGCAGACGTGCCGGCTAAAGGGTCGACCTCGACCTGAACCGGGGTCCGATGAAGGCACTCGGCGACGAAATTTCGGGCGGTGCGTACCCCGGCGATGGACGACGAACCGACCGGCAGTTCCGCGGCTGTCGAGGACTTCATGATCGACGACGTGCAGATCAACGTGATCCAGCTCGACCGTCGTACCCGGATAGCTGCGGGAGGGCCAGCCTGGCCCGGCACACCTGCTGCCCGTGACGGCTGGGTACGTCTCTCGCTGGCCAGCTGGTCGAGCTCGGGCCGGACTTCGACGGTCTACCGCCGAGACCGATGCGTTGTGTGGCGGTGAGTCGGGTGAAGATCTACGAGCGCGCACGCATCGTGGCCCTCGACGGCGGCTGCTCGCGTGGGTGGAAGGCGGCAACAGATGATCGAAAGGTCACGACTACGAGCCGCGGGAACCCGCCTGGAGGCCAGCGACGCCGTGGCGCCCCGCGCTATGTCGGAGTACGATGACATCGCCGAGGGAATTCGCAAGGAGCGATCGAAGACGGCGAGCGTATGGTACGGCTGATCGACGCTTCGCCATTACTAGCATCGAGCCGCAAGGCCCAGATGCCAGTGCCACGAAGCTGGCAGGCCGACGTGGGACGTCGCTGCAGATTCCCAACCTCCTGATCGTGCAGCACCTGCTCTTGGAGCCAATGCACATGTGAATCACGATCTGGCTCAGGCCGTGGTCGAGGGTCGCGCCGGACCAGGGTGGCCTGGGTGCGGTGCGGGGCGACTATCGACACGATCAACGACGTGCTAGCGATTCGTTCGACAGGGTGATCGGAGACCTCGACCGCGCGTCGCGGTGGGCCAGCGAGGCTGCGATGTGCGGAGGAGGCCGCCTGTTCAAGTTCTCGCTTCGGGTGGCTCGCTCGCAGGCATGGGGAGCGGCGGAGCGGCTGTATCCGTTGGATGAGGCCGTGCGGCGACATGCGCGACCTCGACGGGTCGGTTTCAGTCGCCTTCACGCTGACGCGGCCGATCCTCCCGGTGGGATCGGCGGGGCTGGCCGGCCGCTGCGAACAGCGAGACCGACGTAGTTGTCACGGACGTTGCTCGGACGAGTGGACCAGCGAGTCAAGGCGCGCCAGCTGCCCACGACGAGCTGATCGCCAGCGTGGCCCCGACCCTGACCCGCACGCCGCGGCGCCTCGGGGGAACGCCGAGGCATTAGCGCACGTTCCGGCGAGCCCGAGGCACGGACGAATGGCTTCCGTTCGCCATCGCCGACGAGTCGAGCATCCGCCATCGCGGACCGGGTCGGCAGACGTGGCGCAAGCTCATGCACGGCTCGACCGCGGAGCATCAGGCACGCCACGCCCTCGGGGACCCCGCTGGGCGAGCCGCGCGACTCTGCAGCGGCCATGACGGTGCTCCGCCTTCTACGGCAACCGAATTCAGCCTCACCTTCCCGGTCTTCGTGCACTATGGCGTCGGGCTCTGGGTCCCAGAAGTCGGGGGGCGCATCGATCCCGGCAGCGAGGCCACGACATGGTCATGTCGATCTTCGGCGGCACGAGCAAGGGCGAACGCATGCGCATCGAACACCGCTGTCCGCTCAGCCATGGCCGCCCAGGCCGCCGCAGAAGGCCGCTACCTCGGCGGCCGACGACCGTACGGATACCAGCTCGCCGACGCCGGCCCCCACCCGAACCCGCCAAGGCGGCGGATGGCAAGCGACTCCACCGACTGGAGCCCGATCCCTTGGCCGCACCGGTCGTGCTGCGCATCTTCACCGACTACGTCAACGGCGCCGGCCTGTTCGCCATCGCAGAGAACCTCACCCGTGACGGACTCCCCTCCCCTTCCGGTCACGACCCCGACCGCAACCGCCACCGGGCATCCACGAAAGGCGCATGGAGCAAGGTCGCACGTACGCGCCATCCTCGACAACCCTCGCTACACCGGCCGCCAGGTCTGGAACCGGCAACGCCGCGACGAGGTCCTCATCGACGTCGAGGACGTAGCCCTCGGCCACGAGGTCAACATGCGCTGGAACAAGGAAGACGACTGGGTCTGGTCAGCGAAGCGGGTGCATGAGCCGATCGTGCCGGACGAGCTGTTCGAGCAGGCCCGCCAGCTCCGCTCCGCGGCCGGCAAGCGAGCAGCGGTCGTGACCCCACGCCGCAAGAACACCTACGTGCTCTCCAGCCTCGTGCAGCTGTGGCGTCTGCGGCCGCCGCATGCAGGGCGCATGGGCTCACGGCCGCGCCTACTACCGGTGCCGCTTCCTCCAGCGAGGACGCCGACATCCAGGGGCGCCATCCGAGGTCCATCAACGTGCGCGAGTCGGCCATCCTCGAGGCCCCGACAAGGGCTCGCCGGCGTGTTCGATCCCGACCGCATCGACGACACCTGCGTGGCGCTCGCCGCCGCCAGGGAACCCGACCCCGGCACCGACGCCCGTCAGGACGCCAACCGGAAGAAGCTCAAAGATTGCGACGCCCGCCTCGCCACCTACCGGGCCGCCCTCGAGGCCGGCACCGACCCCGCCCTCGTGGGCAAGTGGATCGCCGAGGTCCAGGCCGAGCGGAGCTCCGCCGAACGCGCCCTCGACCAGGCCACCCAGGGACAACGGCTCACCAAAGAAGAGGTACGCGGACTGGTCGCCGCCCTCGGCGACACCGTCTCCGCCCTCCGGCGGGCCGACCCCGTCGACAAGGCTGACGCCTACCGCGAGCTAGGCATCAGCCTCACGTTCCACCCGGAGGGATGTCCAGGTCGAGGCCCGACCCCGCGTGTACTCAGGAGTGGTGTCGGAGGGGGGACTCCAACCCGGCTCGCTGGGATTCGTCCCTGTCCACCGGGTGGTGAGCAAGGCCGAACCTCCTGGATGACGTGGCGACCATCATGCCCGACGAGCTCGGCGTGGATGGTGCATCCCTCACCGTGCACCTCGACGTCCCCTCGCCGTCCCCCGTGCCGGCTGACCGAATGGTGACGTCGGACGACAGTGGTCCGGCCAGGCTCGGACGATCTCGATCGCGACTCGGCCGGGCCGCGTTGCCAACCGCTGACGGCTGTTGGCCGACGGTATGCATCGCCTGCCGTGACCCGTGGCTTTCGAAGCGGCACGCCATCGCTCGTTGGATTGGCGCTGACCTGACCGCCGGCGTGCTGGGGCTACGCGTCGAGTTGTTCGAGTCCGGTCAGGTACGCCTCGGTGTAGGTGGGATACTGCGCGACTTGGTCGCGCAGCACGTCCAGTGGGACTTCGGCGCGGATGGCGAGTGCGGCCTGGTGGATCCACTCGCCGGCCAGCGGCGCGACGGCCCAGGCGCCGACGAGGACGCGCCGGGAGCGGTCGGCGAGCAGGCCGAGGGTGCCGCGTGGTTCGGTCTCGTAGGTCCAGGGGCGGGTGATGGCCTCGGGCAGGTCGACCTCGACGCTGGCCGTGTCGATGCCCTGGTCGTGGGCCTGGCTGGCGGTCAGGCCCACGGCTGCGATCTCCGGGTCGGCGAAGATGACCCGCGGGATGCCGGCGTAGTTGGCCCGGCGCCGGCTGACCGAGGATGTTGTCGGCAGCGATGCGGCCCTGGTATTTCGCGACATGGGTGAACAGTGCCTGGCCGGTGACGTCGCCGATGGCCCACAGGCCCTCGCCGAACCGGCAGTGCTCGTCGACCCTGAGGCCGCCCCCGGCGAGAGCGGCAACGTCGACGCCGACGGTGTCGAGGCCCACCTCGTGAACGCGGGGTCGGCGGCCGGCGCCGAGCAGGATCACGTCGACATCGACGGTGCTGCCGTCGTCGAGCTCGGCCCGGGCACCACGCCCGTTCGGGGTGGCGCGGCGGACCTGTCGGCCGAGCCGGACGTCGATCCCGTCGGCTTCCAGGGCCACCCGAGTCGAGGGCCCCGACTCTCGGCTCTTCCCGGGTGACGAGCCGGTCGCTGCGTTCCACGAGAGTCGTGCGGGCGCCCATACGGGCGAGGAACTGGCCGAGCTCGACCGCGACTGCGCTGCCGCCGACGATCAGAACCTGGCCGGGGATCTCCTCGAGGGTGGTGGCCTCCCGGTTGGTCCACACAGCCACGTCGTCGAGCCCGTCGATGGGAGGGCGCGCCGGCTCGGAGCCGGTCGCGACGATGACGTGTTCGGATTCCAGGACCCGTCCGTCGGCCTCGACCCGCAGCAGCCCCTCGGGCGTGCGGCCGACGAGCTGCGCGGGGGCCTTGACCACGGTCGCGCCCAGCTTCTCCCATCCGGTGACCTGTCCGGAGTCGTCCAGGTGGCGGATCATCCAATCCCGGTAGTCGCGCAGCGCCGGCCAGTCCAGGTCGGGCCGCGTCGTGCCCGCTGCCCGACCAGCCTCGGCGCGGGCCTCGGGTGGCCGCAGCAGCGTCTTTGACGGAATGCACGCCCAGTAGGCGCACTCACCCCCCAACAGCTCACGCTCAACGATCGCGACTCGCTTGCCCCCTCTGAGCAGCCGCTCCGCCGCGACTTCCCCACCCGGCCCCACACCAAGCACCACCACATCGAACCGGTCGGCCATCCCCCGATCGTTCACCTAGCGCCCCCGGCCCGCAAGCATCGGCCTCGCCGCTGACGCTCCCCGAACGGGGGCTGCGGGAGCTCGGGACCTGCGGTTCCACAACCCGCCCAGATCGCGTCGACAACCGCGCTCCCGAGCGTGGAAGCTGTCGGTGACCTCTCCCCCGACGTCGGCTGCTGATCACACACCGCATGAAAACCGGGCCAAACCGTCGACTGCCGGATGGTCAGCGTGGTCGAGGGGCCACCTGTCGGCAGGCTTCCATCGGTGGTCGTGCGTGCTGGGTCTGCTGCGCTTCCCGGCGGCCCGTCCCGGACTCGTGGGCGGGGCGCATCCGCGGTGGCCGACGCGCTCGCCTCCAGGCCGTGAGATCCGACGTCAGGTCTCGAGCTGGCGAGCGAGCGACTGGGTCGCCTCGATGAACTCGTCGATCATCTCGTAGACGACCTGGGCCGCGGGCTTCGACTGGTTCATGGTGCCGACGATCTGTCCGACGAAGTAGTTGGCTAGGCGTTCGGCGCCGGAGCCCTTGCGGTGGGCAGCCCGGTCGACGCGCTGGAGCGCCGCGTCGACGAGCACCGGTTGCATCGGCATGCCGAGCGGCATCGGCGTCTCGGGGTTGTCCCACTCGTCGGTCCAGGCGGAGCGCAGTTGGCGGGCCGGCTTGCCCGTGCGCGACCGCGACCGGACCGTGTCGGCGGACGTGGCGGCGAGGAACTTCTCCTTGACCACGGGATGGGTCTCCGCCTCGTCGGTGGTGAGCCACACCGAGCCGCACCAGACGCCGGCGGCGCCGAGCGCCATGGCCGCCGCCATCTGGCGCCCGCGCCCGATGCCACCAGCACCCAGCACCGGGACGTCACCGACGGCGTCGACGATCTCGGGCAGCAGCACCATGGTGCCGATCTGGCCGGTGTGGCCGCCGGCCTCGTAGCCCTGCGCCACGATGAGGTCGACACCGGCCTCGACGTGGCGCTCGGCGTGCTGGGCGGCACCGGCGAGCGCGCCGACCAGCCGGCCCTCCGCCTTGGCGCGGTCGATCATGTCCGGCGTCGGGGGTCCGAGCGCGTTCACCACCAGGGCGGTCCGGCGGGCGAGGGCGATGTCGAGCTGCGGGCCGGCGCGCTCGGCCGAGAAGATCATCCCGGCGCCGGCGTCGCCCACCGGTCCACCACGCGAGGACGGGTCGGTCTCGCTGTCGCGGTCGGGCAGTTCCGGGACGTCGTAGCGCCGGAGGATGTCGGCGACGAACGCGACATGCTCGGGCGGGATGAGGTCGCGCACGGCCGCGATCGACAGGCCGCCCTCGTCGGAGCCCTCGTAGCGGGCGGGCACGATCAGGTCGACGCCGTACGGGCGGTCGCCGATCTCGGCTTCGATCCAGTCGAGGTCGATCTCGAGCTGCTCGGGCGGGTGCGCGGCGGCTCCCAGCACACCCATCCCGCCGGCCTTGGTGACCGCGGCCACGACGTCACGGCAGTGGCTGAACGCCAGGATCGGCACGTCGATGCCGAACATCTCGGTGATGGCGGTGCGCATGGTCAGCCTCCTTCCTTGCCCGGCGCCGGGCGGACCCAGGCGGCCGGGCGCTTCTCGAGGAAGGCACTCATGCCCTCTTTGGCCTCCTCGGTGGCGAACAGCTGGGCCGAGAGCTCGCCGGTCCAGCGGAAGGCCTCGTCGACGGGAGTGCCCGGCACCTCGGCCAGCAGCCGTTTGGCGGCGGCCATGGCGCCGGGGCCGCCGGCCAGCAGGTCGGTGACGACGGCGTCGACCTCGTCGTCGAGCCGGTCGGCGGGCACGGCGGCGTTGATGAGGCCCATCCCGGCGGCCTCGGCGGCGGAGAACCGGCGGCCGCGTAGGAACGCGGCGCGGGCATCGGCGGGCCGCAGCTTCGGCAGGCAGACCACGGAGATGACCGCCGGCGCCACGCCCACGCGCACCTCGGTGAACCCGAACTTGGCGTCCTCGACGGCGATCGAGATGTCCATGGCGGCGGCGAGCCCCATGCCACCGGCGACGCAGTGCCCGGCGATGCGGCCCACATAGGGCTTGGGCGACCGGGCGAAGCGGTCGAACAGCGCCTGCGGGCTGCGGCTCGCCGCCGGGGCGTCTTCCGACGCGCGCTCCGAGAGGTTGGCGCCCGCGCAGAACACGCTGCCCCTGTTGGTGAGAACCACGACCCGGACCTCCGGATCGGCGTCAGCGTCGTCGAGCGTAGCGACGAGCTCGCCGACGAGCTGGGCCCCGAGGGCGTTGCGGTTGGCCTCGTCCGCGAGGGTGACCGTGAGCACACCGCCGCTCAGCTCGGTCTCGACGACGGTCATCACGCGCTCCTCGGGGCGGGGCCGTCGGTCGGGGGACCGGCGAATGCCTGCGCCTTCTCGAGCCAGTCGCGGGCGATGTCTCCGGTCACCTGGAGGGCCGTGTCGTCCACGTGGCGTCGCTGCGTGACCACGAGGCAGAAGTCGAGCGCCGGCCCGGTCACGACACCGGCGGCGTCGTCCGGCCCGAAGCACCACGGCGCGCCGAAGGGGCCGGTCAGCTCCACCCGCACATCGCCGGACGGCGGTTCCAGGCCGCGATTGACGTAGGACCAGCCGCGGGTGATGACGCCGAGCCGGGCGATGTGGCGGAGCCGGTCGGTCGCCGCCCGCTCGACGCCGAGCGCGTCGGCGACGTCCTGGCCGTGGGCCCAGCACTCCATGAGCCGCGCTGTGAGGAACGACTTGGCGCCCATCGACGGGCCGTACCACGCGACCCGGGTGGCGTCGTCGAGGGTGGCCGACACGTCCGCCAGCCGGCGGCGGTTGGCCCGCCATGCCTCCAGGAGCTCCGGCGGTGACAGGTCGCGGTGCAACGTCAGCGCGTCCCTGTCGTCGGCGGCCACGAGCTGCTCGACCGATGCCGCGAAGGCCGCCGGGTCGGTGATGGCGGTGGCTGCGGCACCGTCGAAGTAGGTCAGGTGGCCGATCTGATCGGCCACCGACCACCCGGGGCTCGGCGTGGCGAGCCCCCACTGCTCGTCGGTCAGGTCGGCCACGATGGCGTCGAGCGCCTCCTGCTCGGCGCGGATCTCGGCGGCCACCTCGCGAACGTCAGTCACGCGCGCTCCTCCATCGGTAGGGACAACAGGCCGCGGAGCACCAGGTCGACGACCCCGTCCGCGGCCTCTTTCGGCGACGACCGGAGAGTCGGGATGATGTCGGGCCGCGAGAAGAACCCGCCGAGGCCAGCCAGCACCCGGGAGACGGCCGCGGTGTCGACATGCGGGATGTCGCCGCGCTCGACCGCGAGGTCGAGCAACGTGCGGGTCACCGCGAAGAGGTAGTCGTTGTGCTCGCCCGCGAGCTGCTGGGCAGCGGGCACGGCCGCCAGGTCGCGCGCGAAGGCCTCGGTCCAGCCGCTCACCGCCACGGTCGCGGCCTCGAGGTAGGCGCGCACGGCGTCGAGCGGCGCGAGGTCGTGGCCGATGGCGTCTCGCGCCACTCGCCCGGTGCGCCACAGGCTGCGGTCGACGACGATGAGCACCAGCTCGTCGCGGCTCGGGGCCAGGGCGTAGAGGGTCCGCAGCGAGCAGTTGAGGCGAGCCGCGAGCCCGGCCATCGTCAGGTCGGCGAAGCCGTTCGCGAACAGGTGCTCCATCTGGTCGAGCAGCTCGCGCTGGCGGTCGGTCAGCGCCCGCTCCCGGTCGCGACCGAGCACGCGCCGGGGACGCCGCACCGCCCGGAGCCGCCGCTGCGTCTCGTCGACCGCGACGTCGGGGACGGAGGTCACGCGGGCCTCGGGTCGCGGGGCAGGCCGAGGACCATCTCGCCGACAATGTTGCGCTGGATGGCGAACGTGCCGCCGCCGAGCGTCAGCGCGGGCGCGAACAGGAAGCCGTAGTGCCAGATCGGATCGATGCCGGGGACGAGGTCACGCGTGAAATTCACCTCGGTGGGGCCGGTGCGGGCCGACTCGGGCAGGTCGCCGGCGGGGCCCGACCCCTCGAGCATCCCGGCCGGACCGGCCAGGTCCTTCGCCAGCTCCATGACGTGCTGGCCGTGTTCGTCGGCCATGACTTTCTGGATCGACGCCTCGGGCCCGGGGGTCCGCCCGGCGAGGCCCGCGCTCAGCGTGCGCAGCCGGTTGAGGCGTAGCACCTCGGCCTCGCAGTGCAGCGCCGCCAGCCTCTGCCGCAACCGGGGGTCGCTGAGGCCGCCGCCGGCACGCACGAGGTCGACCAGCATGGCGGCTGAGGGTCCCGACCCCCACAGGGAGCCGGAGGACGAGAGCATGACCCGCTCGTTCGACAGCGTGACCTTGGCCAGCCGCCAGCCCGCGCCCTCGTCGCCGACGCGCAGCGACGCAGGGAGCCGCACGCCGTCGAAGAAGACCTGGTTGAACGAGTGCGCCGTGGTCATGTCGACGATCGGCCCCAGCGTGATGCCCGGCAGGTCCATCGGGCAGACGAAGTAGGAGATGCCCCGGTGCGTCGGCACGTCCGGGTCGGTGCGGGCGATCAGGATCCCGTACCGACTCTGGTGCGCACCGCTGGACCAGATCTTCGACCCGGTGACGACGTACTCGTCGCCGTCGCGCTCGGCCCTGGTGGAGAGGCTGGCGAGATCCGACCCGGCGTCGGGCTCGCTGAAGAGCTGGCACCACTGGTCCTCGCCGCTCAGGATCCCGGGCAGGAAGCGCTGCTGCTGGTCCGGCGTGCCGGCGACCAGGAGCGTCGGTGCCGCCCAGCCGATGCCGATGCCGCCCGGACGGTCAACGCCAGCCCGGTTCAGCTCGTCGTCGATGATCAGCTGGTGCACCGGGTCGGCGCCGAGGCCCCAGGGAGGCGGCCACTGCGGCACCACGTAGCCGGCGGCGGCGAGCTGGCGACAGGTCGGATCGGGGTTGGCGCCGAGCCAGGCGCGCACCGCCACCCGCCGGGGGTCGTCCTCGGGCGGCAGGTCGAAGTCCAACTTCAGGTGTCCGGCAGCAGGACGGTGGGGATGTCGACCACCCGGGCCCGCAGCCACTCGCCGAGGCTCTTGGCCTGGCCGTCCTGGCGGGTGGACGCCGCCACGCCCTCCTGGAGCAGTCCGTGGATCACGAAGTTGAGCGACCGCAGCGCGGGCAGCCGGTAGCGGTCGACCGGCGAGGTCCGCCGTCTCCGGCAGCAGCTCCCGCAGCCGGTCGACCGTGAGGAAGTCGTCGAGCCAGGCCCACGCCCTCGTCGCTGCGGGCGAACACGCCGAGGTTGGCGTTGCCGCCCTTGTCGCCCGAGCGGGCGCCGACGACGCGACCGAGGGGCGCCGCCACGGTCTCGCCCACCGGGCGGTGCGGCGGCGGGCCCGGCGCGGGTGCCACGGCCACCGTGCTCGACCCTGCGTGCCGCCGCCGACCGAGTCGACCACGGTCCGGTCGCCGCCGAGCACCACGACGTGCTGCGGGCACCAGGTCGGCCGGCACGACGGCCGGCCGGTACACGCCGTAGGCCCGGCCCTCGCCGGGCCCGCCGCCGACGCCGAAGAAGCCGGGGATGGTGGCCAGGCCGAGCTCGACCATGGCGCTCGAGACCGCCCGTCCGACCTTGCGCTCGTCGGGGTCCTTGACGGTGAGCCGCCAGACGGCGACGGCCTCCTCGTTGGTGGCCGGATCGTCCTTGTCGGTGCGCACCACCCGCGTGGTGACGCTGGCGAAGTCCGACGGCCTGTAGGGGCACGCCTCCCAGAACGGCGTCCTCGACGAGCTGCGCCTTGGCCTCGATGTCGAGGCCGGTGAGGGCGACACCGATGTCGTTGCGGTAGCCGCCGAGCTCGTTCATGGCCACCTTGAGGGTGGGCGGCGGCGGCTCGCCCCTGGCGCCGCCGGATGCGCACCCGGTCGGGCCCGACCTGGTCGAGCTCGATGGTGTCGAACCGGGCGGTCACGTCGGGGCCGAGGTAGGCGGGGCTGCCGATCTCGTACAGCAGCTGCGAGGTGACGGTGCCGATCGACACCTCGCCCCCGGTGCCGTCGTGCTTGCCGATCACCGACGACCCGTCGGCCGCGACCTCGGCCCACGGGAAGCCGGTGCGGGTCATGCCCGGCACCTCGGTGAAGAACGAGTAGTTGCCGCCGGTGGCCTGCGTGCCGCACTCGATGACGTGCCCGGCCACGACGCCACCGGCCAGCGCGTCCCAGTCGTCGCGGGCCCAGCCGTGGTGCCAGGCCGCCGGGCCGCACACGACGGCGGCGTCGGTGATCCGCCCGGTGACGACGATGTCCGCGCCGCGCTGCAGGGCGTCGACGATGCCCCAGCAGCCGAGGTAGGCGTTGGCGCTGATGAACCGGCCGGTGTCGCCGACCGGCTCGCCGGTCTCGAGGTGGGCGAGGTCGACGCCGGCCGCCACCAGCTCGTCGAGCCGGGGCAGCAGGTCGTCGCCGTTGACGTAGGCGATCGGTCGGCGACAGCCCGAGCCGGTCGGCCACCTCGGCGACGGCCTCGGCGCAGCCCGTCCGGGTCGAGGCCGCCGGCGTTGGCGACGACCTTGATGCCGCGGTCGAGGCAGGTCCCCATCACCTGCTCCATCTGGGTGACGAAGCGTGCGGGCGTACCCGCCGCCCGGCCGCTTGGCCCGGGTGCGGGCGAGGATCAGCATCGTGAGCTCGGCCAGCCAGTCGCCGGTGAGCACGTCGATCGGCCCGCCCTCGACCATCTCCCGGGCGGCGGAGAGGCGGTCGCCGTAGAAGCCGGAGCAGTTGGCGATGCGGATCGGCGCGGTCATGGGCTGCCCTCGCCGTCGGGGCTGTCGGGGCTGTCGGCCGGCTCGAACACCAGCAGCAGCGCCGCCGTTCTCGACGTGCTGTCCCTCGGCGACGCGCACCTCGGCGACCACGCCGTCGGCGGGCGCACGCACGCGGTGCTCCATCTTCATCGCCTCGAGGACGACGAGCGTCTGGCCCGCCTCGACCTGGTCGCCGGGCGCGCAGCGGACGTCGAGCACGACGCCGGGCATGGGCGCCACGAGGCCGCCCGACGGCGCCGCGGCGCCGGGCACCACGAAACGGGGCAGGATGTCGAAGCCGACCGTGCCCGCGGACGGTCTGCACGTTGAGGCGATCGCCCGCGCGGGTGACCTGCATCGTCCTGCGCCGGCCGTCGATCTCGACGTCGATCGTCCGAGGGCGACCAGCGGTGGACCTGGGCAGCGCCACCATCGCCGTGGTCGCCCAGGGCGAACGAGCCGTCGCGGCGCGACTGGTAGTGCACCTCGATCACGTCGTCCCCATGGGCGAGCGCGACCCGCTGGGGCGGCAGCCGCCCGTGCGCCAGCCGCTCGGGACCGTGGCGAGCACCGCGGCCTGCGCCCGGTTCTCGCCCTGCAGCCAGAGGGCGGCCAGGGTGGCGGACCGCTCGAGCTCGCCCGTCGGGGAGCACGAGCGTGGTGGCCGGCGCAACGCGGTCGATGAAGTCGGTGGTCGTGTCGCCGGCCAGGAAGCCGGGATGGCGCAGCGTGGCGGCGAGGAGGTCGCGGTTCGTCGTGACGCCGCCGAGGTGGAGGCGCTCCAGCGCCAGCGCGAGGCACGCGGCCGCCTCGGCGCGCGTGGGAGCGTGGGCGACCACCTTGGCGAGCATCGGGTCGAAGTCGACGCCCACGACCGAGCCGGTCTCGACGCCCGTGTCCCACCGGACGGCGGGGTCGGGAGCCGGCTCGAAGGCGGCGAGCGTGCCGGTGGCCGGCAGGAAGCCGGCGGCCGGGATCCTCGGCGTAGAGCCGGACCTCGATGGCGTGGCCACGGAACGAGATGGCGTCCTGGCCGTAGCCGAGCGGCTCGCCGGCGGCGACGCGCAGCTGCTCGCGGACGAGGTCGATGCCCGTGACCTCCTCGGTGACCGGGTGCTCGACCTGCAGCCGCGTGTTGACCTCGAGGAAGAAGAACTCGCGGGTGGCGTCGTCGACGAGGAACTCGACGGTGCCGGCCGACCGGTAGCCGATGGCGCGCGCCAGCCGCAGCGCGGCGTCGCCCATCGCGGCCCGCAGGTCGGCGTCGACGACGGGCGACGGCGACTCCTCGACGATCTTCTGGTGGCGCCGCTGGATCGAGCACTCGCGCTCGCCGAGGTGGACGAGCGCCGCCGTGGGCGTCGCCGAGGATCTGGATCTCGACGTGGCGCGCCCGGGCGACGTAGCGCTCGAGGAACACTCGGTCGTCGCCGAAGCCGCTCGCCGCCTCGCGCCGGGCCGCGGCGACCGCGTCGGCCAGGTCGCCGGCCGACTCGACGACCCGCATGCCCTTGCCGCCGCCGCCGGCGGCCGCCTTGACGAGCAGCGGGTAGCCGATCTGGCCGTCGGCGGTCGGGTCGTCGGACGAGCGCAGGGTCGGGACGCCGGCCTCGATCGCCGCCCGCTTGGCGGCCAGCTTGTCGCCCATGGCCGCGATGACGTCGGGCGGCGGCCCGACCCAGGTCAGCCCGGCCGCCGCGACCTCGGCGCGAACGCCGCGTTCTCCGAGAGGAAGCCGTAGCCCGGGTGGATCGCGTCGGCTCCGGTCGCCAGCGCCGCGGCGATGATCTCCGGGCCGTCGAGGTAGCCGCTGGGCAAGGCGGACGGCCTCGTCGGCCTCGGCGACGAACGGGGCGTCCGCATCGGCGTCGGCGTAGACCGCCACGCACCGCAGGCCCATCGACCGCGCCGTGCGGAAGACCCGGCGGGCGATCTCGCCGCGGTTGGCGACGAGCAGGCTCGAGAACGGTGTGCCCATCGCGGTCACAGGCGGAACACGCCGTAGCTGGCGGCGCCCTCGATCGCCCGGTTGCGGACGACCGACAGGCACAGGCCGAGCACGGTGCGCGTGTCCCGCGGGTCGATGATGCCGTCGTCGCTGATGGCACCGGTGGCGACGAGGGCGAGCGAGCCCCTCTCCTGGGTCTCCTCGACCGCCGCCACGATCTTGGCGTCCTCCTCCTCGTCGAACTCGATGCCCTTCCGGGCCGCCTGGCCTCGGCGCACCTGCGACATGACGCCGGCGATCTGCTTGGGCCCCATCACGGCGATCTTCGCCGTCGGCCACAGGAAGGTGAACCGGTTGCCGAACGCCCGCCCCGACATCCCGTAGGTGCCCGCGCCGTACGACGAGCCGATGATCACGGTGAGGTGCGGCACCGTCGAGTTGGTGACGGCGTTGATCATCTGCGAGCCCTTCTTGATGATCCCGGCCGCCTCGAAGTCGCGGCCCACCATGTAGCCGGTGATGTTCTGCAGGAACACGAGCGGGACGTCGACCTGGTTGCAGAGCTGGATGAAGTGCGCCGCCTTCTCCGCGCCCTCGGGGTAGATCACGCCGTTGTTGCCGAGGATCCCGACCGGGTAGCCGTGGATCTGCGACCAGCCGCACACCACCGTCGAGCCGTAGCGGGGCTTGAACTCCTCGAAGCGGGAGCCGTCGACCACCCGGGCGATGACGTCGCGCACGTCGACGGGCTGGCGCAGGTCGCGGCTGACCAGCCCCAGCAGCTCCTCGGGGTCGTGGACCGGGGCGTCCGGGCGGAGCGCGGGCTCGGGCCCCGGCTTGCGCCAGTTGAGGTGCGAGACGACCTCGCGGCACATGCGGATGGCGTCCATCTCGTCGGTGGCGAAGTAGTCGCCCAGCCCGGACACCTCGGCGTGGAGGCGGGCGCCGCCCAGCGTCTCGTCGTCGCTCTCCTCGCCGGTCGCCATCTTCACCAGCGGCGGGCCGGCCAGGAAGATCTTCGACTGGTCCTCCACCACGATCACGTAGTCCGACAGGCCCGGCTGGTAGGCGCCGCCGGCGGTCGACGACCCGAACACCACGCACACGCGTCGGGATGCCGAGCTTGGACAGCTCGATCATCTCGTAGAACGGCCGCCCGGTCTCGGCGAAGTGCTCGGTTTGCACCCGCCGCCGGCTCTCGCCGCCGCCCGTCTGCACCCGCAGGTCGGCGCCGGCCGACTCGACGAAGCTCACGTAGGGGATGCGGTTGTCGCGGGCGATCTCGATGGCCCGCGTCCACTTCTTGGCCGCGTAGGGCGTGAGCGCTCCGCCGAGCACCGAGGGGTCGTTGCCCATGACCACGCACTCGGTGCCGGCGATCACGCCGATGCCCACGATCATGCCGCCGCCCATGGCGTAGTCCGACTCGTAGCCGGCGAGGGGGCTGATCTCGAGGAACGGGCTGTCGGGGTCGAGCACGTTGGCGATGCGCTCGCGGATCGGGAGCTTGCCGCGTGACCGCATCCGGTCCATGGCGGCGGGCCCACCACCGGCCTCCGCCTGGTCCAGCAGCTCGTCGAGCACGCCGAGCTGCTCGAGCATGTCGGCCCGGTTGCGCTGAAATGACTCGCTCGCCACGTCGAGCGACGAGGACAACGGCGGTGCGAGCAGCGGCCGCGACATCGCGTGGACACTATGCCGGTAATGCTTACGTGTCCAGATTACCGACAGGCGGGTGAGTAGCGTCTGTGCATGACCTCGCCATCTCCGGTTGCCGTCGTGACCGGCGCGAACTCGGGCATCGGGCGCGCCACCGCCATCCACCTCGCGACGCGTGGTCACGACGTCTACGGAACGGTGCGCAGCAAGGACCGGGCCACCAAGCTCGGCGCCATGTCGGCGAAGCAGGGCGTCGAGGTGAGGCTCGTGGAGCTCGACGTCGCCGACGACGCGTCGGTCCGGCACGGCTTCGACGAGATCCTCGAGCGCGCCGGCCGTGTCGACGTGCTGGTGAACAACGCGGGTGTCGGTGGGAACGGGGTCACCGAGGAGACCACGCCGACCCAGTACCTCGATGTCATGAACGTCAATCTCTGCGGTGCCGTGCGCTGCACCCAGGCCGTCCTCCCACAGATGCGGGAGCGACGGAGCGGCGCGATCGTGAACATCACCTCGATCGCGGGTCGCGTCGCCGCCCTGGCCCAGTCGCCGTATGTGGCGTCGAAATGGGCCCTCGAGGGGTTGAGCGAGGGGCTCGCCCAGGA
The DNA here is from genome assembly GCA_963735395.1 of uncultured Acidimicrobiales bacterium. Taxonomy (GTDB): domain Bacteria; phylum Actinomycetota; class Acidimicrobiia; order Acidimicrobiales; family VFJN01; genus ZC4RG19. The sequence goes on from CAVTKV010000017.1 coordinate 17,190, forward strand.
GGTGGCGCCGTTCGGCATCCGGGTCGTGATCATCGAGCCGGGCATCACCAAGTCGGCGATCTTCGCCAAGACGGTCGACGCGCCCAACACGACCAGCGCCTACGACAATCACTACCGGCGCATGTTCCAGATGTACGCCACGGGCATCGCCCACGCCACGGACCCGTTCGAGGTGGCCGAGGTCATCCACCACGCGGTCACCGTCGACCACCCTCAGCTCCGCTACCGCACGTCGTGGGGCGGCGATCAGCTCATCCGCGGGCGCGAGAGCATGACGGATGCCGACTGGGTGTCCCTCGGCACCGCTGCGAGCGACGACGAGTACTACGCCCGCTTCGAGACGCTGTTCGGGCTGGACATCCGCCCGGCAGGCTGACCCCGCGCCAGGCGCCGGCTTGTCGCGGGCGCACGCGGACCCGTACCCCCGGCGATCCAGGGCGCGGCTGGCCAGGTCGGATCGCTGATCCCGGCGGTCGGGGGTGGGCAGCATCGCGCAGCCCGAGCAACCACCACGATCGACCCCGCGTGTCGCTTCTGGTTGCCGGGGCGGGTTCAAGGGGTCGCGCAACGGCTTGGTGAGTTGACCAGGCTCGTGTTGAGGACAGCGACGGGGTTGGGGTGTCGTTGAAGGAGATCTGCCGGCGGATAGGACGCTCCGATACGGCGGAGGCAGCGGCGGTGACCAGGTCGTCGATCGTGAGCCCGAGCGCTTCGGCCTCCGCCAGCAGGACCCGGGCCCGGACGAGGCGGTCTATCACGCCACGTCTCCGGCCAGGTCCCCCACCAACCCGTCGAGGACGTTCACCGGCGGCGTGACGGTGGGCGAGTTCGCTACGGCCAGCGAGGCGATGCGTGCTGTCGACAACTGATGAGCCGCGAACGCCCCAACCGGGTGGACAGGAAGGATGTAACGCCCGCCAAGTACGGTCAGGCGTCGGGAGTCGGGGCACAGTGCCGGCTGGGCAGGAAGGCAAGGCGGATGAGCGATACGGGCGCGGGCTGGTGGATGTCCGCGGACGGGCAGTGGAACGAGGGCGAACCGCCGCCAGGCTGGTGGCAGGCCAGCGATAACCGCTGGTATCCGCCGCCGCCGGGCCCGGACGACCCGACAATGGCGTCGGAGCCGGTCGAGGCTCAGGCCGCGCCCAGGTCCGGACTGGCAGGAGCGCCCGACACCTACGAACAGCCTCGATGGCGCCGGACGACCTACTGACCCCGTGGGGTCGGTTTCGTCGGTGGCGTTGGTGGTGGCAGGCGTTCGCGTGGGTGGTGCTGCCTCCGCTGCCGGTGGGCATCTGGGCCGCGTCTCAGCCGCGTCGGGGACGCGGCGTCGCCTGGGGGCTGGTCGCGCTCGTGGCGGGCGCTTGGCTGACGGTCGCATGGGCCTGGCCCGACACCAAGACAGCCACGGGTGCCGATGGGCAGCCCGCGACCGTGCCGTCGACGACCACGACAGACGCCGCGCCGTCGACGACCGCCACAGCTCCGACCACGACGACCACGGCGCCGGCGACGTCTTCCACAGCGTCGATCGTGGATCAACTCGTCGTGACACCTGAGATCAGCGACGCCGGGTACGACCGCGACCTGTTCAACCACTGGATCGACGGCGACGGCGACGGCTGCGACACCCGCTGCGAGGTCCTCGAGGCCGAGCGCCGCGTCGACCTGCCTGGCCTGCGGTCGGGTGGGTGGCTATCGATCTACGACGGCTATTCGACCCCGGACGCGAGCGAGCTCGACGTCGATCACGTGGTAGCGCTCGGTGAGGCCTGGCGATCCGGCGCGGCTGGGTGGGACCCGGCGCGGCGGCAGGCGTTCGCGAACGACCTCGACGAGCCCCGCGCCCTCGTCGCCGTGACCGCCGCTACGAACCGGTCGAAGAGCGACCGCGACCCGGTCTCTTGGCAACCGCCCAACCAGGCCGCCTGGTGCGAGTTCGCGACATCGTGGGCGGTCACGAAGGTTCGGTGGGGACTCACCGCGGACCAGGCCGAGGTGGACGCGCTGCGCAACATGCTCCGCACGTGCTGAGTGGCGGCCACAAGGCTGGTGTTTGGCGAATGACCGTTCAGGCGCTCGAGATAGTCGCTACAGACGAATCCCGGACCGGTGGTCTTCGGCCGTCCTTGAGAATCGTCTGCCGCCGGCGCTCGTACGTGCGGTCGCACCAGCCGTGGTCAGGGGTTCGTGGCGGCACCTTCGAACATGCCGCCGAGCGCCTTGGGGCCCTGAGGTAGTAGGCGGCGGAACGCCTAGCGATAGACGCATGGGTGCATCGGTGATCGCCAGAAAAGCCAGCGCATCACCGATTGGCCTCGCCTTGGCCGTCGCGCCGAGCGAGTCGGGCGGATCTTCGCGGGTGCTCACAGCTTGCTCTACCTCGGGGGACGCGACAGGGCCCGGGGCGAGCCAGTGGGCCTTGGGCTACGACGAGCCGCACCGAAAGGCGCACTTCGCACTCAACGGCGGGTGCGGGCGGCAGTGAGAGGGCAGCGACGACGTCGAGCGTTGTGACGTCGAGTGGTGCGGCGCATGCTCGGTCGCGTGGTGGTCGTTCGAGCCGGGGTGAGTCTGGGGCTGACGGGCCGGTATGCGATGCAGGCCCGCGAGGTGAAGGCGGGGATCAACCTGTGGGCGGCGGACCACGCCGTCGACCTGGTCATCATCGACGACCAGGGCTCACCCAGCCGAGCGGTGGCCGCCTACCACGACCTGCTGGCCGCAGGAATCGAGATCCTGCTGGGTCCCTACGGCAGCGGGACGGTGCGGCGGGTCGCCCCAGTAGTTTGCGGATCGGGGCGGTTGCTGTGGAACCACGGAGGCGCGGCCGACGACCTCGCCGCGCCGCGGTTGGCCAGCGTGATCGCCCCGGCATCGACCTACCTGCACAGCCTGCTGGGGCTGGCCCGGGACGCCGGGCTCGAGCACGTGGTGCTGGCGCCCGGCTGGGGTCCGTTCGCGAACCAGGTGGCCGAGGGGGGCCGCCAGGCTGCGGAGACGCTGGGGATGCGTACCCGACGGGTATCCGCGGACCAGGCGGATGCCCTGGTGGAACAGGCCTCCTCGACGCGCGTGGCGTCCCTCGCGGCGGTGGCGCTGGTCTTCGCAGGGACGTTCGAGGAGGACGTGGCTGCCGTGCGGCGGGTCCGGGAGGCCGGCGTGGACGTCGGGCTACTGGGCTGCGTCGCGGCGGGCATCGACGAGTTCGGTCATCGGCTCGGTCGGTTGGCCGACGGGGTCGTGGCGCCGGCGCAGTGGTGCGCCCGCGACCATCCGGTGGACGTCGGACCGTCCAGCCCAGAGTTCGTTGGCCGCTTCCAGTGGCGCTTCGGCCGCACGCCCGACTACCTGTCCGCCCAAGCGGCGGCCGCGGGTTACCTGGCCGGCGAAGCTCTCGCCCGTGGCTACCGTCCCGACGAGGTGCGGCGGTGGCGCACCGACACCCTGCTGGGCCCGTTCCGCCTGGACAGCTCGTGGCGCCAGACGGGCTATGCCCCTGTGGCGGTCCAGTGGCGCCGCGGCAGGCGGGTGGTGGCCGCCGAGCCACCGCCCCAACGCTGACGAGCCACGGCTCGGTAGGCGCGCCTTCGGCGAAGGAGAGGAGGTGGAGCAGGGTGCCGCCTTCGTGCTTGTCTCCGTGGATCCCGGCAAGAACCATGAGGTCGTCGCGGCCCTGCGCCAGCTCATCAACGGCGCCCGGCTGGCAGCCATCGCTGTCCGGGCCGGGCAGGCCGGCCACGCGCGGACCGAGATCGACGACGAGCCGGTCGAAGCACCGGTGGTGTCCGGCGCGCAGATCGGTCATCGGCCGACGTGGAGTGGAGATCCCGCTCGGGGCGCGATCCCCACCGGATCTCGCAGTAGGGGCCACCGACCGAACGCGCCGAGACGGCCGGGACGACGACACCTGCCACCGTCAGGGCCACCGCGGCCAGAACAAAGAGCTTCCGCATCGCCCGCCACCTCCTTGCCGTCCCTCCCTCGGGACGGTCACCGACACAGATGCCGATCCGTCGCGGTCGGTTCACACCCGCCCGGCAGATGTCTCGGCCGGCGACGAACCCGAGTGTGGTGTCACGGAGCCAGCCGCTCGATGCGCCAACCGGCGCCGCCGCGCCGATAGCGCAGCCGGTCGTGGAGGTGATCCGGGCGGCCCCGCCAGAACTCGACGGCGTCCGGTGCGACGATGTACCCACCCCAGCCCGGCGGGCGGCCGACGGGGCGGCCCTCGTGAGCCGCGGCGAGCTCGCGTAGGCGCCGTTCGAGCACGTCGGGCCCGGCGATCACCTCATCTTGGCGTGCGACCTGGGCGGCGACGTTCGCCGCCCGCGGTCGGGCGCCGAAGAACGCGTCGGCTTCGTCGTCGGTGACCGCTGTGGCGTGCCCGACCACCCGCACTTGCCGCTCCAGCCCCGCCCACAACACCACCAGGGCGACCCTGGGGTCGGTCTCGAGCTCGACGGCCTTGGCACTGCGCGTGTCGGTGAAGAACACGAAGCCCCGTTCATCCACCCCCCGCAAGATGACCGTCCGCGCCGCGGGCCCACCCTCCGGTGACGAAGTCGCGAGCACCATGGCGTCGGACCACGCATCGCCGGTCGCCGGCGCCTCCTCCCACCAGGCGCGGAACTGCACGATCGGATCGGCAGCCACACGACTCTCTCGCAGGCGACGCAAACCCACAGGCTACGTGTCGGCACGCCAGTCGTAGGGATTGACGCCACCGCGGTGACCGACCGCCGTCCCGGCCGAGGCCGACGACACGCCACCGTGACCAGCGCGGGCACCGCGTCGTGCCGTGGCGTCAGGCAGCGGTTGGTTGGGACGGAGGCGTGCGTCGTCGCTCGGGTCGTGTCATGCGTGTCGCGGTGCCGCGCACGTGCCGCGAACGGCTCGGAGCGGGCTGACTGGTGGCGATCAACGAGGGCGCTGTGTGCTGCGCCACGCCGAACGCGCGCTCGACGCTGACGAGCTCGGTCGTGGCAGACGGCGCCCTGGCGCGAGGCCGTTCAGGGTACGTCAGGGTGCCTGTCGGATGCTTCGTGTCGTCCGACAAGGAGGTACCGAGATGATCCCTCGACCTCACGTGCGGAAGCGGCCAGCGATCGGCGGGCTTGCGGCCGCACTGACGTTGGCGGCCGTCTCGACGGTCGCGTCCGCGGACCAGGAACAGCGGGCCCGCATCCCGTTCTCCAAAGCGAAGATCCTTGTTCGAGTCGAACGCCACCGCGCAGGACACAGGCATCCAGGTTCTCCTCGACGGTGAGGGATGGGACCACGTCACGGTGCAGGGTCCTGATCGTGAGCCGCTCCTCGAGGTCGACGCCGACGGCAGCGTCGGCGACATCGGCGTCACCGAGCTGTCCTTCGAGAGCGCCGAGCCGTCGCTCGCCGACCTGCAACTCGATGAGCTCCTACGCGATGTTCCCCGAGGGCAGGTATCGCTTCGAGGGCACCACCGTGGAGGCAACCGCCGCCGCTGAGCTGTCGCCGGCTCAGCGTGCGACCGGCACCCCGACGAGCGAGCCGTACTCGGTCCACGAGCCGTCGTAGTTCTCCACCGACGGGTAGCCGAGTAACTCGTGGAGCACGAACCATGTGTGGGCCGAGCGCTCGCCGATGCGGCAGTAGGAGATAACTCCCCGATCGGGATCGATGCCCTCGCCCCCGTAGAGGGCGCGCAGCTCGTCGGCGGGCCGGAAGGTGCCGTCGTCGTTCGCAGCCTTGCTCCAGGGGATGTTCACCGCACCAGGGATGTGGCCCGGCACCTGGGCCTGCTCCTGGGGCAGGTGCTCGGGCGCGAGCCGCTCGCCGCGGAACTCCTCAGGTGAGCGGACGTCGATGTACTGCTCCTGGTTGAGCTTGGCGAGCACCTCGTCGCGCAGGGCGCGCAGCTCGCCCCGGACCAGGCCCGAGACGCGGAGGTCTGTCGGTGCGTAGTCGGGAACGGTCTGGGTCAGCTCCCGCCCGTCGAGCTCCCAGCGCTTGCGCCCTCCGTCCAGCAGCTTGACGGCGTCGAAACCGAGGTAGCGGCAGAGCCAGTACGCGTACGCGGCGAACCAGTTGTTGTTGCCGCCGTAGAGCACCACAGTCGTGTCTGAAGCGACGCCCGCCTGCTCTAACAAGCGGCTCAACCCGTCCTGGTCGACATAGTCGCGGCGCACGGGATCGTGCATGTCGGTGGTCCAGTTCCAACCGACCGCGTTGCGGATGTGGCCCTTCTCGTAGGCGCTGGTGTCCTCATCGACCTCGATGACGCGAACCTTGGGGTCGTCGAGGTGTTCCACGACCCAATCCGCGTCGACGAGTGCCTCGGGATGCACGAAGTCGCTCATGTCAACCTCCCGGTTCTGCTCGTGTGGCAGCAGCCCGGGAGCGAGATGCGGCCCTCGGGCCGCTGGCCGTCGATGATACGCCCCAATCCCGACCGGACCAATCGGGTTTTCGGGGACGAAGGTCCGAGATCGGCCACGAGCGCTCGAGCGACTGGGAGTGTCCGGTGAGCGGGGTCACCGGCGCTGGCGGTTGTCGGTCATGCCCCGGGTGGCTGTGTAGGCGACGGTCAGTGCGGTTGACCCAGTCGGGTGGACACCTGATTCTGAGGAGCGCCCTGGAGGGATCTCTCGGCCGCCCGCGACGAGCACGATGACGGCTCTCGCCTCATGGTCGGTGTCCGTCATCCCGGGGAGACGGAACGCCGTGACGAAACTTACCGGTGAGTTCTGGCATACCTCCCCTCATGGCTCTCATCGGTCCGGGCCAACCCTGGCTAACCCGACATCGCCATGTCCCAGAAGCCTCGCTCGTAGTGAGTCACCCAGAGGAACGCGTCCTCGGCTTCTCGCGCCTGCTCGCCGACGGAGGCCTCAAGTTGGCGATCGACCGCAGCCTGGAGGTCGCCGACGTAGGACCGGAAGGCGTCGGTGGTCCACCGCTCCACGAACTCCCGGTAGGGCTGAGCACCCGGACGGGCACCTTCCCAGCTCTCCAGGTACGTGCGTTCGAGCGCCCAGATCGCGGTGATCTGGGCTGGGTAGGCGGAGTAGGTCAAGGCCAGCAGGAAGTCGCAGTAGGCCCGATTCGTCGGGTGCATGGGGGCGTCGAGGGCCACGCCGCGCCGAGCGGCCATCTCCTCGAACCAGCCGAGCTCTCCAACGGTGGCGACCACGCCCCCGGCGAGGAGTCCCACGTCGGCGAAGGGTGCCAGGGCTGCGATGTGGGACTGGGCGCGCACCAGGGCCTGCGCGTACAGGTAGTCCTGGGCGAGCCAACGATCGAAGCAGTCCTCGGGCACCGACCCGTCCCGCACGCCCGCGAGGAACGGGTGAACGGTGGCCGCCTGCCACGCGGCCGCGTGACGGGTCAACAACGCATCCGCAGTCAGGGCTTCTCCCATCGGCCGGCGGCGTCGAAGAACCGCAATTCGAGTTCCATCGCTTGGTGATACAGGTCGGCCAGGCGGTCGTGGTCACCTCCGTAGCGGTCGAGCAGAACCTCCAGTCGTCGCGCCAGAGCCTCGAACTCGGCGCTCGAGTACGTCTCCACCCACTCGCGATACGGACTCTCGGGCTTGGTGCGGCCGGACAGCTGCTGGCCGAGGTAGGCGTAGAGCCGCATGCACGGCGTCATCGCCGCCGCGATGTGGCCGACCGGCTCGAGCGCGGCGACCGCCAACAAGAAGTCCGTGTACGCCGAGGTGGCGGGATCGGCCGCCTGCTGAAGCTCGACGCCCCACCGGGCCGCGTAGCCGTTGTGAAGGCGGAACTCGTCGACCGCCCCGTCGAGAAGCTCCCTGAACGCGATCAGCCCCTCTCGATCGGGGCTCTTCGCCAGAGCCAAGGCGTAGGCGCGGCAGAACGCGTCGAGGAAGGCAGCGTCCTGTCCCACGTAGTAGGCGAACGTAGCCCGGGCCAACTCCCCCGACGCGATGCCCCGGACGAACGTGTGCTCCAGCGCGGCCTCGGCCAGGACTCGGTTCCGGTGCCACAACGAGTCGGAAAGCGAGGCCACGGACCAAGCCTAAGGCTCGGCATGGCCTCGACCGCCGAGGGCGTCGGCGACCCGAGTGGCAACCAGCACGGCGGCGCGGGCAAGCGAACCCGTCAGCTTCCGGTGTGGTCTGCGGGTCAGGCCGTCACCACGACGGCCTCGCGGCCACGGTTAGGCGAGACGCTGGTCAGCGGAGGAACACGGTGGCATCGCGCTCGATGACCTCCGCCCGACGCAACGGGAAGATTCGTGTCAGAGCGATGTTGGCTGCACCAAGACCTGGGACCTTCGCGTACAAGCCCTGCGGGCCGCGCACCATCCGACCGGTCTCGACGTCGTACCTGGAGCCGTGCCAGGGGCACACGAGACAGCCTTGCTTGTCGATGGACCCGCCGGCGAGGTCTGCGCCGAGGTGACGACACCTGCGGCTCACGGCGAACAGGCGGCCGCTCGCGTTGCCCACGGCATAGTGGCCTGCGCCCATGACCGTCCCCGGGGTGAGCTCGGAGACCGCGCACACCGGCAGCTCGTCGGCCATTGCTTCCCTCCTCAGGTGGTGAGGTTGCTGGCGTCGACCAGCCCGACCTGGACGTACCCCCTTCTCAATCTCGTGGCGTGCGGGCAGCGCCGGCCCGGCCGGCCCAACCCGCACTGGGGTTCATGTGATGCGGACTTCGGGGAGGAGGCCGAGCTCGCGGGCGTGTTCGACGATGGCCGGGTCGGGCCACCAGCGCTCGAGGCCCAGGTCGGAGCAGACGGTTCGCGCTGTGTTGTAGCCGCCGCCGAGGCTGCCGGGGATCCCGGGGTGGACGCCCCCGCCGCCGAGGTACAGGCCGTCGATCGGGGTTCGACCGTCGCTGCAGTCGGCGTGGGGTCGACCCGTGAAGGTCTGTTCACGGATCAACGCGCCCTGGCGCACCGAACCGCCCCGGGTGGTGCGGAACCGGCGCTCCAGGTCACGGGGGCTGTCGGCGAACCCGAAGAGCAGCCGGGCCTCGTCGAGTCCGGTGGTGTGGCTGCCGAGGAATTCCCAGCACCGGGTGCGGTAGCCGACCCGCTCCCGGTCCCAGATCCCTTCGGGATGGTCATAGGGCGCCACCGTCTCGAACCGCAGCGTGTGCAGCGGACCGTACGGTCCCGGCGACGCCTGGAGCGGATCGTGGGCGGTGGTCACGGTGAGGTGCCCGGCCGGCCGTTCGGGCAGGCGGCCGGCGGCCGCCATCTCGATGTGATCGACCACCGCTGCGGCGTCGTCGAAGCCCATCACCTGGAGCAGGGCCCGCGTGGCGTCCTCGCTCTCGAGGCGCGGCGGTGGCCCCTTGATGCCGAAGTGCGCGACGAACGGGCCGACGCGATCGAGCCGCCAGCCCTCGGCCGCGCTGCGGAGCTCGGCGGGAACCACGGACGGGTCGAGCAGCTCGAGGAACGTGGTGCGGGGGTCGAGCGTCGACACGACCGTGTCGGCGGTGAACTGCCGTTCGTCCCGGCAGACGACCCGGAACCCGTCGTCGGTCGCGTCGAGCCGCACCACGTCGGCCACGTTGCGGTACTGCGCGCCCGCAGCGGCGCCTGCGCGGAACAGGCCATTGGCGAGGCTCTTGGTGCCCCCGGCCACGATGGTGGGGCGCAGCAGCCGGGTGAGCGCGAAGGCCCCCATCAGGCCCAGCGGCTCGTCCGGGCGGGTGAACCCGGCGAGCGCGCACAGGTAGCGCAGGAGGCCTGCCGCCCGCGGGTCCGCTGTGGCCTCGGTCATGGCCGCCGGCGTCAGCCGGGCCAGGTCGAGCACCTGTTTGCCCTCGTCGTGGTCGAGCACCCGCTCGACCTCGTCGACCGGCACCGGTGGCGTGTAGAGGAGCGGCAGCATCACGTGCTCGACGGCGTCGAGGCTGCCGCCCAACCCGAGAGCGGCCCCGTCCCGCCCGACCACCAACGGTTGGCCTCCGCCTTCGGGCACGAAGGCCACCGGAGGGTCGGGTTCGATGAACCGAACGGCGAAGCGGTTCAGCTCGAGGTCGGCATAGGGCGGCAGCCCCAGGCCGACGGGGAGCGTGAACTGGCAGATGTTGTAGAGGAAGGGGGTCGAGTAGTCGTCGGAGGCCATGGTGCCGCCCCACTCGAACCGCTTGTCGAGCACGACGGTCTGGGCGCCGGCTCGGGCCAGGTACGCGGCGCAGGTCAGCCCGTTCGGGCCTCCCCCGATGACCGCGATGTCAAACTGTTCGTTCTCCACGTGCGCTCACCTCCCCGCGCCCACGGGCTGGGTCGGGAGCGGCTGCAGCAGCCGCTCGATGTTCTGCAGGAACCAGGCGACCGGGCGGTGCACCCACCACGCCTGGTGCCGGACGCCCAGGTCCTCGGCCACGACCTGGGCCGCGTTGTAGCCGGCGGCCATCCAGGTCAGGCCGAGCGGCCACACCGCGTTGGACATGTACAGCCCGGCGATGGGCATCCGGTAGGGCATCCGGTCGAGGATCCACTGGTCCTCGGAGAAGTCCCCGCCGAGCACCTGTCCGTACACCGCGGCCTGGTTGAGCCGCCAGATGTCGATCGGGGTCCACTGGTAGGCGTCGATGATCCGGTCCTTGAAGCCCGGCGCGATCGACTCCATGACGTCGTTGCGTCGCCGCAGCATCTCGTCGCGGATGGGGCCGTCCCACGCCTCGGGCCCGCCCTCCCGGCGCAGCGGGTAGGGGATCGCTTCCTCGCCGCGGATCACCCGCTGGCCCTGGGGCGAGACCGCGTTCGGGTCGCACTTGCCGTAGTCGAGGATCTCGATCATGTTGCCGAAGGCGCCCCAGGTGTCGTTGGTGATCATCGCCATGACGTAGTCCTTGGCGGCGTCCCAGGAGTCGTAGGCCCGGTACATGAGGTGGGCCTGGCTCACGAGGGGGTCGAAGTCGGCCGAGCCCCACGGCATCTCCCCGTCGACGAGCCAGGATGTGACGGTCGAGCCGCGCTCGTCCATCTTCCAGTGCTTCATCTTGGCGGCGAGCCGTGAATCGACCGACAACACGGTGTCCTCGCCGAGCAGGTCCAGGGTCGTGCGGGCGCCGACGTTGGAGATCACCGCGTGGCGGGCCTCGAACCGGGCTCCCGGGAACACCGACTGGTCGGACAGGACGACCGCCCGGGCCCGGCCGTCACGCACCTCGATGTGCTCGACAGGGCAGTTGGTGAGCACCGTGCCGCCATGGTCCAGGAAGCAGCGGCTCATGGCCTCGACCAATGACTCGTTGCCGCCGATGCCTATCGCTGTCGTGTAGAAGAGGCTCAGGGCCACCGCGAAGGCGCCCTGACCCCGGGCCAGCGGGGCGCCCTGCAGGTGGAGCGCCACCGGGCAGAGAACGGTCTGGCGGGCCTTGTCAGATTCGAAGGTGAGCTCCAGCAACTCGTATGCCGTCATCGACGACATGTCGTCGACCGAGCGCCCGAACACGTAGCCGCACAGCTTGAGCACCTCCTCGAACTTCCCGACGTCGGGATGCGGGCTATAGAACGCCAGCTCGTTCATCTCGACCATCTTCTCGAGCACCCGGGTCTGGATCCCGAGGATGGTCTCGCCGTCCGCCTGCGAGTGACGGGCGAAACTCGCGGCCGTGCGCTCGGGGTCATAGCAGATCAGGCAGTTCGATCCGTCAGGGTGCGCCGTGCCCAGCACCACGGGGCTGGTCCGGATCCGGTAGCCGTACCGGGACTCGAGCTCGAGGTCCGGAATGGCAGGCGAGTTGCCGGAGAAGTTGATCGCCGCGTGGGGGCTGTCGAGCGTCTCCGGCCAGGTCTCGTGAGTGGGACAGAAGTTCCCGAGCTCCGGACGGGCCTCGATGACAGCCACGTCGAGCCCGGCCTTCTGCAGGTAGGTGGCGGCCGGGAGCCCTCCCGAGATGCCGCCCCCGACCACGATCACGTCAAAGGTTTCCAATTGGGGCCTCCTCCCCGCGCGCGCCGCTACACGGGCGGTTCTCGCCCACGCGGTCGCACAGGATGAGGCAGTGGGACCGGGCCGAGGCGGTCGTCCACCATGCGACGAGAAACCACGATCCGTTCGAGTGGCATGCCGACCACCCCTCTCGCGCTGCCTCAAGTCCCAACCTACGACCGGCCGGTTCCAAGTCAAGGAGAACAGCGGGTAGGAGATGGGCCTACCGGCTGGGCTGCCGCCGGAAGCGATCTTCCAGGCGAGCCATCAGCGTCTCGAAGCCGACCAGCTCCGTCGGATGACCGGGTTGGCCGCCGCCGGGGGTTGGGCGGTAGGTGGGGACTCCCACTGCGGTGACGAGCAGGCAGCTGGCCCGGGTGGCGAACGCAGCGCGGACCTCGTCGTCGAAGAAGGTGAGGCCGGTGGCCCCCTGGCCGAGAGCATGAGCGGCGAGGAGCAGTCGCCCATTGACGATCCCGGCTTCCAGGTGGGCGGCCCGGTAGCCGCGGGGGCCGAGCGTGTCGAGGATCGCGTCGAGGTCGGCGGACTCGAACACGGTGTAGGCGCTGTCGCCGCCCAGGGGCTGGCCGAGGCAGAGGTAGGTGGTCATGTCGCGCGTTTCGCTCTCGGTGCTGGCCTTGTGATGGGCGAGCGTGCCGGCGACCCACTGGTACAGCCCGGGCGCGTGTTCCTCGACGCCATGGATGGCCAGCTCGTGGGTGAGCAGGGTGTGGCCGGCGGCGATGGCGTCGGCGGGCACCGGGCGGGTGGCGGCGCTCAGCACCCAGGTGAGGGCCACCGGCGGGACCGTCCTGCGCGCCATCAGCCGAGTGGAGCCCCGGCGGAGAATCAGCGTCTCGATTGGCTCCCTCGAGTCGCCGTGATCGGGGACGTCAAGGGTGTCGGGCGCGGCGGGTCCGCCGCAGCGACCGGGTTCGCCGGTGCATGCGTGCCGCCAGTCGTCCCGGGCTTCGGCGGCATCGAGGTCGGTGGCGTGCTGGGCGTCGGTGACAAGCGGGAACTCCAACGGGCGGGTCGACAGCGGCTCGACCTCGAGGCGGAGCTCGTCCAACTCGGATGACTCGGCGGTCGTTCCCGCTTGATCTGCCGGTTCGCCCACCGCCACGACCGCCAGCGGGCACTCGGCGATGCCGTCGATCCCCAGGATGTGGCTCACCTCTCTGTCCACGAACCCCAACACCAGGCGGGCGCGCAGCCCGTGAGCGGCGGCCACTGCCACCAGGTTGGCGAGGAGGCTCCCCGCGTCCCAGAAGACGTGACGCCATCCTCGCTCTGCGTACTTCCAGGTGGTCCGCCAGGGGATGCCGGTGATGACGATGACCACCGAAGTGCCCGCCAGGGCCGGGTCGCCGGCCGCTCGGGCGAGGTGGGCGCGGACGTCGACGGGGCGGAGGCGAGCCAGGCCGAACGAGTCGGGGTCGAAGTGGTACAGGCCCCCGTCCAGGCCGCTCAGCGCGCCGCACGCCACATACAGCTCGAGCGGATGAAGGTTGCCTGCCGAGGCGCTCGCCCGGAACCAGCTCCGCCGCTGGCCTTCGTCGGTGTAACGGGTGACCCCCGCGGAGAAGTAGAGGAGTCGGGCGAGAACCGCCCCGTCGAGCGCGGTAGGCGTGACCCGTGGGGGATGACCCGACAAGACCTCCAGTGCGGTGGGCGCCCCGGCGGGGCGCTCGAGGTCGGTGGGCAGCGGCTGCCATTCGAGGTGCCGGTAGCGCTTGAACGGTGATGGCCGATTGGCGGGGTCCATGGGCCGGAACCCCCGTACCACGTGTTGACGAGGGTGGGGCCCAGGCGAATGCGACGTCTCGTCGTGATAGCGACGGATCACAGCAACGCCGTCCACACCCCGATGCATACCCCCCGCTCCCGGCTTCTCCACCCGCTTGTCGGTCTCGGTCCGAGCAACGACAGGGCGATGAAGCGGCGTGCTGGCCCCTGCGGGCTGCACGCCACCTCGCCGGTGACGACCGCACAGAACGCCGCGCCAGAACAACCTCGGCTCGAGCCCAACAGCCGCGCCCTATCGGCGCATCCGGGGCGCCGTGTAGCCCGACGGCAGGAGCGCGTAACCACCGATACTGCCCGCCACCAGGCCGGTGGCGTCGTTGCGGTCTCCCGAGTCCCTTCCACGGGCTGGCGACGCATGGGTTGGAGCCGATGCCCAGGGTGCAGAGCTGGCAACCCCATCGCCTGCCGGCTGGCCCGCAGCCTGCTGGACGACGAGGCGCCCACTGGGAGGTGGTCCGCCTAGCCTGCCACCGAGGCGGATCGAGCCCGGGAGGTCGAGGCCATGATTGCTCGCGTGTGGAGGGGCGCGGTCGCCGCAGCGGACGGCGACGCCTACGCCGACTACCTCGAGGAGACGGGTGTTGCCGACTACCAGGCGACTCCTGGCAACCGGGGCGTCCAGGTCTTGCGGCGCGAGGTCGAAGACCGGACCGAGTTCGTCCTCGTGACCCTGTGGGATTCGACCGAGGCAATCGCAGCCTTCGCCGGCGACGACATCGAAGCCGCCGTCTACTACGACAAGGACGACCGCTACCTTCTCGAGCGCGAGCCGCGCGTCGCCCACTACACAGTCACGACCTTCGACTGACGCCTGGCACGGCCACCTCGCCGCGCTCGTGGCGCGAGCGTGATATTGCCGGTTCCGTGCTCGCCGACGGCGCGCTCGGGACTGTGGTTCTGTGCGCGCCGAGCCGGCATTAGTCCGAGAACACGTCGCAGCTGTGCTGCACGAAGAATGTGTGGTCGTGCCCCTTGTTGGGATCCTCCGCGTTGTACTTAGCGCTTGTCGCCGATCCATCGGGGAGGTGCTCTTCGGAGTAGATCGCGCCCACAGGACAGACATCGGGCTGGTAGCACGCAGTGCAGGACGTGCATTCCTCGAGGTTCACGTACAGGAGACTGGCGCCGAAGACTGCGATGGCACGTTCGACTACCTCGTCAGCCTCGAGTGGATCACCGCACGCGAGAACCTCTGCCTCGTCGGCCCCGCCGGGACCGGCAAGAGCCACCTACTCGTCGCGCTCGGACACGCCGCGATCGACGCCGGCCACCGAGTCCGCTACTTCACCGCCGCCGAACTCGTCGAGACCCTCTACCGCGGCCTGGCCGACAACTCCGTCGGCCGCGTCATCGAGACCATCCTCAAAGCCGACCTCATCCTCATCGACGAGATCGGCTTCGCCCCCCTCGACCACAACGCCGCCCAGCTCCTGTTCCGCCTCGTCGCCGCCGCCTACGAACGACGATCACTCGGCATCGGATCGCACTGGCCCTTCCAGGACTGGGGCCGGTTCCTCCCCGAACACACCACCGCCGTCAGCCTCCTCGACCGGCTCCTGCACCACGCCGTCCTCGTCGCCACCGAGGGCGAGTCCTACCGCATGCGACAAGCCCGAACGAACGGAGGCCGCACCGCCCGATCATCCACCTGAGAACGCGCCGAGGAACGGGGACATCTCATGGCCACCACCGGCGACTTCACCCTGGCCATTGACACGAAGGAGCTCCCATGCCTGAGAACCGAACGCGACCCGGCCCTCCTTCTCACACACCTCCTGCCCAGCCAAGAGCTGATCGAGAGGCACAGGAGTCAGGACGGGGATCGACACGACCAGATCGTAGGGACGGAAGCTCGTCGTCACGTGACCGAGCGCACGTACCAGCGTGAGCGCGAGCTCGGGGTTCAGCGCTGAGCGTTGCCTCTGACGCTCAGCTTCGGCTCAACGCTGGTCACCGAGCGTCCGCATGAGTCCGCCAGGAGCGACGAACTTCAGGCATCCCTAGTCTCTCCGCAGGTCGGATACCTCGAGCATCCGAAGAACCTCTTGTTGTCGCGACGACGGCGGCGGACCACGAACTCACCGCCGCAGCGGCACGGATCGCCAGCGCGAACCCTCCGGGTCCTCTCCTTTCGAGGCCTCGCGCGCCTGCCAGGCCGCGTGTGCCCTGGCGGCGAGATGCTCATCTCGGATCCGAATCTTCGATGCCGCTGCGTTGATCGGGAAGATTTCGCCGCTTGCGTTGTAGGAGAACAGCGCAACTTCGGCGGTATCGCCGTACTGAACGGCAGGCCGCGAATAGGGGTCACCTCCAAACGCGAAGAAGAGCAGGCGACAGTCGTGATATTGGTGGCTGTTCCGGCGAGCGCCGACGAGTCGCTGTATGTCCGACCGAGGCACCTTGTTCTGGTGGTGCTTAACCTGAGCTATTGCACCTCGAGCAACGATGTCGATGCCCTCGTCGGAACCCGCGCCCGTGCAACGAGCATCCTTCAACCCCAGGTACCTCGCCATCGCACGCTCCATCGCCTTCTCGGCCGTGCGGTGGTCGGTGACGTAGCTTCCATCTGCTCTTGCTCGCTTCTCAGCCTCGAGGTCCGCGTTCACGGCTGCCTTCAGGCGAACCTCGTCCTCCTGGCGCTGTCGCTTGCGCGACTCGGCCGCGATCTCCTTGGCGCGCCGTCGGGCTTCCTCGACAGCCTCCTCACGCCGACGGCGCTCGGCCACCCGCTTTCGCTCGTCCTCCTCGGAGACCGAACTCCAGATCAGCAGGGCGACGATAACGATCGCCGCGATGACCCACCCCTCCATCACTCGCCTGCCAAAGCCGATGTCGTGGGTTTGCGCGTCGATCCGTCACCCAAGCGGCTGCCTGAACCTGTCCTGCCACCCGAGGAGTTTCCCATCCCGCCTGACGAGCGCGCAGGTCCACCACCTGTGAGCGAGCAGTTCGGGAGTGTTTCAAGGACTGGGCGTGACGGCCCATGCCTACGTCGACCGCGGGTGCGACGTCCATGTGGAGCTCGGGATCGTAGTGTCTGCTGGGCTGGGCACGTCGGTACCGTGGGTGGTCGTGCCCAAGCCGACCGAGGCTGATGATGCGGCGTTCCGAGCTGCGATCAAGCCTTACCCAAGTATGGTCGCCAAGGTCGCAGAGGCTGGCTACGCAGCAACGCACGCCGTGCCTCGGGAGTCGCTGCAAGACCCTTCGCCTTCATCGACATACAGCCGCCGCAGCGTCTCGACATCCGGCTTCACCCTCGACCCCGGCAGCATCAGCCCACTCTGCCACCCGGACCGACGGCCTCACGCTCGCGTCGATCACGTCGCCAGGGCAATGGCCACCGCCGGCGCGTCGAGATGGGTGACGCGCTCCAGAACGCCGATTGTTCCGAGGTCGTGATTGTTCCGAGGTGGGCGTCGTTCGGTGGGTGGGGCGGGCGGATCGTCGGTGGCGAGGTCGGAACAATCAGAGGCTGTCGAGGAAGGCGAGGAGCGGGTCGGGCGGCTGGTAGCGGCCGGCGGCGGTGCCGGGCGGCGTGACGCGGGCGATGGCGCGTTCCTTCTGGGTCATGTCGGCGTGCAGGTAGATGTGGGCGGTGGCGAGTTGCTCGTGCCCGAGCCAGAGCGCGATGACGGCGATGTCGGTGCCGGCGTGGAGGAGGCGCATGGCGGCGGTGTGCCGGAGGGTGTGCATGGTGACGTGCTTGGCGCGCAACGATCGGCAGCTGATGCGGGCGGTGTCGAGGTGGCCGGCGAGGCGGTCTTCGATGGCGTCGTGGCTGAGCCGTGTCCCGGTGCGGGTCGGGAATAGCGGATCGCTGGGCTGACCGCCGTGATCGGCAAGCCATTCGCGTAGCACCGCGACGGTGAGCCGGGTGAGGGGCGTGGCTCGTTCTTTGCGGCCCTTGCCCATGCAGCGCACGTGGGCGCCGCGTTCGAGGACGACGTCGCCGCGGGAGAGGCCGATGAGCTCGGAGATGCGCAGCCCGGTCTGAACGGCGAGGACGAGCATGGCGTGATCGCGCCGGCCGGCCCAGGTGCCGCGGTCGGGTGCGGCGAGGAGGGCGTCGACCTCGGCGTCGGTGAGCCAGGTGACGGCTCGCCGGTCGTGTCGTTTGGTGGGGATGGCGAGCACGCGCTGGATGGTGGCGGCGTGTTCGGGATGGTTGAGCGCGGCGTAGCCGAACAGGGAGTGGATGGCGGCGAGCCGCCAGTTGCGGGTGCGGACCGTGTTGTGCCGGTCGACCTCGAGGTGGTCCAAGAACGCGGCGATCAGCGGCGCGTCGAGATCGGCGATGTCGAGCGCGGACGGCGTCTTGCCGGTCGTGGCGGTGGCGAAGCGGACCAGCAGTCGGAACGTGTCGCGGTAGCCGGCGATGGTGTGGGGCGAGGCGCGTCGTTGGGCGATGAGCCGGTCGGTGAAGAAGGCCTGCAGCACCGGGGCGAGCGCGGTCATGGCCGGCCGTCCTCAGATGATTCGAGGCGGGCGGCGGCGAGCTGCGTGAGCTCGGGGACGGCGGACAAGTACCAGTAGGTGTTGGCTGGCTCGACGTGGCCCAGGTAGGTGGACAGCACCGGCAGCAGCGCGGAGATGTCGGCGCAGTTGCGGTGGGCGTCGATGAGGGTGTGGACCGCGAAGGCGTGGCGTAGGTCGTGGACGCGGGGGTGGACGGTGTCGGTGCGCAACCCGATCGACGCGGTGATGTCGCGGAAGACCACGTCGGTCTCTCGTCGATGCAGAGCCCGCCCGGTGACCGAGAGGAAGAACCGATCGACGCTCGGCGTGCGGCAGAGCCGGTCGCGTGTCGTGGCGTAGTCGCGCAGCTCGGTGGTGACCGATGGGTGCAGGGGGACGAGGCGCATGCGGTCGAACTTGGCGTGCCGGACCGTGATCACGCCCTCGACCAGGTCGACATCGGCGCGGGTCAGCGCCATCGCCTCGCCGCTGCGCATGCCTGTCGCCGCCACCAGCCCGAGCAGCGCCGTCTGGGTTGCGGCCCGCAACGGTGGCCGCAGCCGGCGTGCGGCGGCCAGCACCTCGGCGATCTCGCCCGGTGTGTAGATGTATGGCGTCGGCCGCCGCCGCGGCACCGACAACAGACCCGCGGGTGGGATCTGATGGGCGGGGTCGAGGGCGTGCAGGTAGCGGGCGAAGCCGCGCACCGCGCTGAGCCGGTAGTCGACGGTGATCGGCTTGATCCCTTGCGGCAGACGCGCCCAGGCGACGGCCAGTTCGACGGTGATCGTCGCCGCGCCGTTGGCCTCGAGGTAGGCGACGAAGCCGGGCAGGGATTCGCCGTGGCGGCCGAGCTGAAAGCCCAGCGCCCGGCGCAGCCGCAGGTAGTCATCGAGATGATCGGCCAGCGCGGTCATGACGTCGCCCCCGACGGCCAGGGCCGGGCGATGGCGCGGAGCCGCTCGACATCGACCCGCGCGTAGATGGCGGTGGTGCCAAGCGAGCGGTGGCGCAGGACCTGGCCGATCTCGGGCAGCGACGCGCCCGCCCGCAGCATGTCGGTGGCCGCGGTGTGGCGCAGCCGACGGGGGCGCACCACGCCAAGCCCGGCGCGACGTGCTGCCGCCGCGACGAGCGAGCTCACCCCGACGCGGGTCAAGCCAACGAGCGGCGGCTGCACCCGCAGGAACACCTCCCGCGCCGTGGCCGAACGCGGGCGGCCGCGGCACAAGTACGCGGCGATCGCCTCGCCGACATCCACCGGTAACGGCAGCTGGTCGACGCGGTTGCCCTTGCCATGGATCGTGAGCTGCCCGGCTCGCCAGTCCATGTCGTCGAGGCGCAGCGTCGCGACCTCATTCGCCCGCAGCCCGAGCCGCAAGATCAGCAAGATCACCGCGTAGTCACGTCGACCGGTGGCACGTCGCCGATCACACGCGCGCAGCAACGCCTTCTCCTGCGCGGGTGTGATGCCTTGGGGCAACAGCGACCGCCGCCGGCCCGACACCGGCAACGCCGCCCCCGACAGGTCGCGCTCGACCAGCCCGGTGACAAAGCAGTAGCGGAGGAACGAGCGCAGCGCGCACCCGAAGCGCCGCACCGACGCCGGCGACCACGTGCCGACTTGGTCCAGCACTGCGTGCGACACGTCCGCCGGGGTCAGCTCGCTCAGCTCGCGGATGCCGCGGCCGGCGAGGAACCTGCGCACGTCGGCGACATACAGGTCGACGGTGAACGTCGACACGCCCCGCTCGCGGCGCAGGTAGCCGGCGAACCCGTCCACCAGTCGATCCGTCTCGCTCGCGCTCGCACTGGACATGCCTGCCTCCTTCGCTCGACATCGATGAAGGAAGCGTCACCCCCAGCCGTCGGATTGTTCCGACCTACGACGCGCCAGATCGCCCTACCGACCAGCCAGATCCGCGCTCACCTCGGAACAATCACGACCTCGGAACAATCGGCGTTGTTCCGAGGTCGGAACAACGCCGAATATGGACCACCCCGCCCGGCGCCCGCGCTACGGCAGATCGCCCGTTCCGGGCCTGAACGAGGCCGTCTCGCCGACGTCGTTATGGCGCGACGGACGGCGCGAGCGGCGAGTGCCGAGCCGTCGATCTGCATGTGTGGAGAGATGGTCCGACTACTCATGCGCTCGTTGTCCGCTTCGTGACAATCTGGGAGGCCTGCGGGGCCGTCGAGCTGAGGCCGGCTAGGAGGTCGAGATGGACCAGGTCGAGGTTGCGGGACTCCGCATCGCCTTCCAGCGTCGAGGCGAGGGTCCGCCGCTCCTCCTTCTCCATGGGGGCTATGGCTGCGATAGCCGAGCATGGCGCAGGCAGCTTGACGCCCTCTCCGACGGTTTCACCGTCGTCGCGTGGGACGCGCCGGGCCACGGCCGGTCGTCGGACCCACCCGAGACTTTCGGCCTTTCCGACTACGCCGACGCCGTGGCCGGCTTCGTCGCGGCGCTCGGGCTGGACCGCCCACATGTGCTCGGTTTGTCCTTCGGCGGCGGGCTCGCCATCGAGCTGTACCGATGCCACCCGACGGTCCCGCGGACCCTCGTGCTGGCGGGTGCCTACGCGGGGTGGGCTGGATCCCTCCCGGCCGACGTCGTCGAAGAACGGCTGCAGCGCGCCGTGCGGGAGTCGGATCTCCGGCCGGAGACCTGGCTTCCCGGGTACATGCCCGGCATGCTGTCGCCCTCGGCATCGCCGGACCTCGTCGACGAGATGATGTCGATCATGCTCGACGTCCATCCGGCTGGGCTACGGGCCGAGCTTCGGGCGTTCGCCAAGGCCGATCTCCGAGACGTCCTGCCAACGATCGAGGTGCCCACGCTCGTGCTACATGGCGAGCACGACCAGCGTGCGCCGTTCCACGTGGCTGAAGACCTCCACGCCCACATCCCGGGGTCGACGCTCGTAGTGCTGCCGGGAGTCGGTCACGTCAGCAATGTCGAGGACGCCGACCAGTTCAACGACGCGGTAAGCGACTTCCTTCATAAGAGTCCGCTCTGATCCGGGTGGATCTTTGACGATCGTCGTGATTGCTCCAATGGATGCGCCTTCGTGCTGGTCTCGATGAACGGCCTCGTCCAACACCGATTCGGCGATAGGCCTGATGGTCGCGCGGCGCCAGGCGGCATGCGCATCGCAGCTGTTTCCCCCCGCCAACACGTTCGGCGTGCGTGCTGGACCCGCTGCAGCCCATTGGGCACCCCCCATGTGCCGCCGGTGCTGAGGCTCGACGTACCAGCAGGTCAGCGCCTCCCCTGTGTATGCCTCGCTCGAACTCGTCATGGCAGTGCTCCTCGTCTCGGCACGGGCGATGTGGCGTCGAGCTCGCTTCGCCGCGGGGCACACGAAGACCGTCCAAGGACCTGCGCAACAATGCCGAGCCCTGGCCGCGCCGCGCTCCTGGACCCGGTCGTGGACGGACGACAGCTTGGTCACCACAACGGGCGTGAAACGTGAACGGGTAGACGTCCCCGGCGTCGAGGCTCCGGCTGACGGCGTCGAACGGCCTCCGCTCTGGGGACCAGTAGATGGAGGGTGGCCCGCTTCAGCACGTCCCCTTCAGACCACCGTTGCCCTCCCGACGTGTCGGCCTCTGTGTACGCGGCGTTCGTACGCGCTGGTCACGCGCAGCACCCCTAGATGAGATGCTGGTCGCGATGAGCCACCCTGAGCGCAGCCCGACAACGGTTCGCGCCCGGCGTGAACCACCGCGGTTTCGCCTCGTGGCGGTGCGCCGCGTCGTACGCATGACTCCCCGCATGGTCCGTGTCACGTTGACTGGCCATGAGCTCGAGGGTCTGACCGTCGAGCATCCGGCCGCCAGCGTGCGGCTCCTGCTCCCATCGCCTGGAACGCAAGAACTCGTCAGACCGAGCTGGCACGGCAACGAGTTCCTCCTGCCCGACGGGCGACGACCCACCATCCGGACCTTCACGCCACGCCTCGTTGACTCCGAGCCCCTCGAGCTCGATCTCGAGATTGTCATCCACGACGATGGCGCCGCGTCCGAGTGGGCGAAGGCGGCCGAGCCCGGCGAGCCGGCAGCGATCTCGGGTCCCGGCCGCGGCTACGCCATCGACCGCGATGCCCACAACTTCCTCCTGGCCGGTGACGAGACCGCGACCCCCGCCATCAGCGAGCTGCTCGAGGCCCTGCCCCCCGACAGACGGGTGCAGGTCTACATCGAGGTCGCCCACCCCGACGGCCGGCTCCCGCTGGCCGCCCATCCACGCGCGACCGTCCAATGGTGCGACCTGCCGCCCGGCGCCACCCGCGGCGATGCGCTCGTCGCCGCCGTCCGCAGGGCGGACCTCGCCCCCGGTAGCCGGGTGTGGGCGGCTGGCGAAGCCGCGGCGGTGCAGCGCATCCGCCGCCACCTGTTCGTTGACCGAGGATTGGCCCGCGCCCACGCCACCGTCCGCGGCTACTGGAAGCACGGCCGCAGTGCCGACGCCGAAGACGACGCCTGAACGTCTCACCACGCGGCGCATCGACGGCGCACAGGATCGGCGACGTGCCCCATGGACGACGCCCCTTCAGCGGTGGGACGTCGCGGAAGTCGCGACTGCGGGTGTGACGAGCACGTGGCGTTCCCCGATGGCCACGGCGTTCGTCGGATCGCACGGCCACCAGTTGTGGTCCACGCCTCGCACTATGCGTGGCTCTCTCCGTGCACTATGTCGCCGATCTGAGCGCCCGGCTGCGGGTGGAGTCCCCGGGCGCGTAGCGGGCGGGGATGCCCATGTTTCGCGGCCGCGCGATCGCCAGCTGGAGGATGTCGATCCCAGGCGTGGATCGCGGCGGGGGGCCGCCTCTATCACCGTCATCGCCGGTGCGACCTGCTGCTCGCCCAGGACGCGGCGCCGCGCATCGCTCGCGTCGCCCCGGCGGTCGAGGAGCTTGTCGTGCTCGCGTGGGCCAGCGCCACCTTCCGGTCCCCGTCATGATCGCAATCGGGGTGTCGCCACATCATCCACCGGGTGCCCCTCCGCTACCACCCTTCGTACTGGGCGCTGGTGTTCCGGCTCGGCATGTAAGGCGGCGCCAGCGCCCGCATGATCGACGCTACCGACTCACCGCGCTCGGCTGGCTGGGCCCCCGCTCGTGCTAGCCATCACCGTCACCGCCTGGGCTCTGGCCTTCACCGGGCTGGTCACCACCGCCTCCCGCTCGCTGCGCCGCGGCCGTACGGGGCCGGCACTCCGGGAGCGGTGAGCGGCGGGCCTCGGTCGTCCGGCCTGCCCGTCAGACCGGCGGGGGGTTGTGGACCCGGGGATCGGCTGTGCGATCTGCCGGGTCATCCTTACCCTCAGCGGGCCCCTTCAGGATGGGTGCGCGGGAGACGGACGGTCGAGCGCGGCCGCGGCCAGGGTGCCGTCGATGACGTCGCGGGCGACGTCGACGAGCCGGAGGTTGTGGTTGCGGGCGTGGTTGCGCAGCGTCGGCGAAGGCCTGCTCCATGTTGAGGCCCTCGCGCTCGGCGACCATGCCCTTGGCCTGCTCGATGACGATGCGGCTGTTGAGCGCGTGGTTGAGCTGTTCGTTGAGGACCTGGGCCTCGAGCGCGGCGCGGTGCTGGAGGATGGCGATGGTGGCGACGTCGGCCAGCGCCTGGGCGGCGTCGACGTCGGCCTGTCGCATCTCGCCGGGCTCGATGTGGAACAGGTTGAGGGCGCCGATGACGGCGCCGCGCAGCCGCATGGGCAGGGCGTGCACCGAGTGGAAGCCGGCGGCGAGCGCTTCGGCGGCGAAGCGGGGCCAGCGGCCGTTGACCGTGGCCAGGTCCTGGTTCACGACCGGCTCGCCGGTGCGGTAGCAGTCGAGGCACGGGCCTTCCTGGGACTGCAGCTCGAACAGCTCCAGCACGCGCATGGCCTCGCTGGAGGAGGCCATCACCCGCAGGTCGCCTTCGGGCGCGACCAGCATGAGCCCGGCGGCGCCGACGTCGAGCACGTCGACGCAACGGTCGGTGAGCAGGGTCAGCAGCTCGACCACGTCGAAGTCGGCGACGAGCGTGTCGGCCAGCTCCACGAGCGTCCTGGCGAGCATCGCTTCTCTCGGCATCGGATCTCCAGTCACCTCGGCGTCGGCCTCGTGGCTCGTGCCTGCCCAGCGAGTCGTCGACCTCGACCGTCGCCATCGTACGACCGCTGCGAGCGCGGTCTCACGGCCCGGGGTCCTTCTCGCCGCTGCGCGGCGTCGAAGCGGAGCCTCCTGGCCACGACGTCCTCGGCCACGTCGGCGAGCGGACGGTCGTTGCCGAAGGCGTAGGCCCGCAGCCGGATGAGCGCCTGGCCGACGCTGACGTCGAGCTGGGCGGCGACCATGCCCGAGGCCTGGTGCACCACGTACTGGAAGTCGGCGCCCGCCTCCAGCTCGGCGGCCAGCTGTCCCGGGCGGCGCGTTCGGCCTGCAGCACGAGGACGGCCTGGGCGGCGACGTCGGCCATGACCAGCGCGTCGGCGTGCTGTTCGTCGGTGAGCGGCCCCGGTCGGTCGCAGTACAGGTTGAGCGCCCCGAGGCGGACCGCGCCGACCTGGAGCGGGAAGCCGAAGACGGCCCGCACGCCCGCCTCGATGGCCGGCCCGGTGAAGCCGAGCCACCGGGGCGTGGCCGGGTCGGCCAGATCGGGTTCGAGCACGGGCCGGTCCTGGTGGTAGGCGTCCACGCACGGCCCCTCCCCGAGCGTCGTACTGCAGCTGCTCGATGAGGGCGCTCACCTCGTTGGTGGTGCACACCGAGCCCCGGGGCACGTCGCCGGACATCAGCATGATCCCGGCGCCGGTCATGCCGGTGACCTCGGCGCACACCTCGCACAGCCGCTTCGTCGCCAGCTCGGGAGTCCGGCGCCGGCGCGAGCCGGGCGAGGATCCGCAGCCGCCGTTCGCCCGCCACCGCTCACGGTCCCCCGCGACCGGCCACGATCGTGGTGCGCATCCGCCGATGAGTGCTCACGACGTCACCTTGCGGCAGCGACGCGCCGGGACGCGGCGCGGATCCGCGAGCTGATCGACTCGACGGTCGCCGTGGCACCGCCGCCCACGTGCCGAGCGCACCGCGTTCCCGCCGTGGGCGTGGCGTCAACCGGCGAGGATCGAGGAGATCAGCCAGGCCGCACAGGTCGAGGATGCGCCGCGCGCAGCTCGAGGGCGATCGCAGCGGCAACGATCGCGATCGACGACCGGAGGAACTCGCGGGCCCGGACGAGCACACCGACCGTCGCCGCGCCCATGAACTCCACGCTCGCTCAGGTCGACCACGAGGTCGGCGTCGTCGAGCGCGATGGCCTGAGCCATGCGTCTCCGACAACGCGGCCACGGTGGAGACGTCGTGCTCGCCCCGAAGCCACACGACGGTGCGAGTCGGCGATCGCACGACCCGGGCGACGCCAGATCGACCTCGACGAGAGACGCATCACGGACAAGGACTCGATCGGAGCCATGGCACTCTCCTGGCATCAGTCGCTGCGAGTGACGCGCTACCAGGGTCCGGAGCACCGCTCCCGAGCCAGCCGAAGCTGGCCCGACACGTCAGGGCTCTTGTCGTGTCACCCACACGCTACACCTCGTGCGGAAGCCTCCGAAGGCCGCGTGCCGGGTACGCTCCACGTGCGCCCCCTTGCGCGCGACGAGGCCCGGCTGCACATGACCACGCCGGGTACGCTTGCTGTCGCGTCGTGCAAACCGCGGGCGACCAAGCCGCCGGCTCGAACCCTGGTGACATTCTCACAGAGACGAACGGGGGTGCAGCCGTGGCAGTCCCGGACGTACTCGCTGTCGTCGGGGTGGACTCGCTCGCCGACGAGGTCGAGGCAACGGTCGTGGAGATGGCTCATGACTGACTCTTCTGTGGGGCAACCCGGAGGCACCGATCGTTCTGTGGGGCAAGCCGGCGACGCCGCCGCCCATCCTGTGCCGGGCGACGAGGGCCGCGAACGAGCTGAGAACGACGCATCACCCCCGCGGACAGCACCTCCAACCTCTGAGAGCCCGCGCCGAGAACCGCTAAGAGAATGATCCCGGCCCGAACACGGCGTCGCACCAAGCTCGAGCGCGGCTCCATGCGGGTGCCCGCTACGGGCGGCATCATCGGCCTCGCCACCGTCCTAGGCGCCGTGCTCGTCAGCCAGAACGTCGACGGCTGGATCGTGGGCTTGGCCGTCGGACTCACCTCGGTGATCCTCGCCGCCCTCTTGTGGTCATCGCTACAGCTGTAGTCGGCCACACCTTCCAAGCTGGCTCCGGAGGTCGTTGGGCTCGGCTCCCGAGTCCCGTGGCTCTCGTGGACTAGTCACCGGCTTCTCGGACGGCTGGGCCGCGCCGATGGGCTGCTCGGTAGCCGACGAGCAACGCGGTGTTGGCGGCGAAGAGCCACAGGCCGAGGAGCACAACAGCCGCGAGTGCATCCGACGCGTACCGGCGCTCGAAGTTGGCGCCGAGCCGCAGGTACGTCACGTACGCGACCGATAGCACCGAGATGCTGGCCGCTGCAATGAGCGCGCCGTGGATCGTCGAGCGCCAGTCGAGGAGGGTGCGGGGGAGAACCCTGTAGATGAAGCCGACGGTCACGAAGGTGGCACCGAAGCCGTACACGAGGGCAATCGTGAGCCCAACGACGATCTCCACGGGCGTGTCCCCGAGCGTGGTGGCACCGGCATAGCTCGCGACGAGGCTGGCCAGCACGAGCACGGGCGCAAGGCAGACGAGGAGCAGCGCCGCGCCTCGGCGCCGTAGACCAGTGGCGTCGCGGTCGCCCGTGAGCCGGTCAAGAACTCGTACCAGAGCAGACCCGTAGGCAGTCGCTGGCCACACGGCAGCAATCACCGCCACCAGACCAAGCCTGGTCCCGAGATCGGCGACCCGCTCGAGCGCCCGGTCGGCGCCGAGGGCCTCAGGGCTGACGCGCGCGAGCTCTGCGGCAGCGTCATCGATCTGCGCCGGACCGACCACAAGGCTGGTGACCCACAGGGCGACCACGACCAGAGGAGCTACCGAGATGAGCCCATAGAACGCGAGCGCGGCCGAGTAGAGGAAGAGATCCTCGGCGCGCGTGGTCGCCACGGCGCGGCGAACCCGACGGATCATGTCTGGCAGCGCAGGGGCCCGTGGTTTGGAAACGATGCGTGCTCCTCTCGTTGCCATACACCACTCTCGCGGGGGCCTGCCGCCGGTGACCTCCCGGGAACGCCCCCCGTCGGGGCGAGACGTCGGCCGTCTCGCCGGTGGCTGACCTCAGAAGTAGCCACCCTGTGCGACAACGCTCCCCCGTTCGACCGGGGCAGAGTGCCGATCCTTGCAGCAATCCGGTGGTGGGGATCGCTGTAGCGTTCGAGCGCTGGTCGTGGCGGCCCACGGGAGAGCCACGAACACACGGTGTTGCTCCGGACCTTGGCGACCCCGCATCCCACAGCGGAAGCGAGGACGCGGACATGTCGAGCAACGGCACCGACGCCAATGGCAGGTCCGCGATCTCAATGGTCGAGGAGCCAACGGGCCATCGTCCCGTTGGCGACGTCGCGCATCACCACGTCGTCCTCTGTTCCACGGTGATCCACACGCTGCCGACGCCTGTGCTGCAGCGTGGGTTGGCACAGGAGATGGATCGCCGGTCGCGCGACTCTCTGATGTTCGGGGAGGGTGCGTTGCCGGAGCGGCTTGTTGAGGTCAGTCACGCGCAGCAGCTAACGGCCGCCTGATGGAGGAGTACCTGTGATCGGCTAGGCGCCGATACGGGCGCACGATCGGGCCGTCTACGTGGGTCGTCGCGACGGTCCCCCGATGACTCCGCGAGTCTGCCAACCGCCTCCGAACGAACCCCGTCTCCGGTCGAGCTCGAGGCCGCACTCTGGCTCGCTTCATGGGCGACGCGGCGGCGCGGGTTCTCGCCACACTCCCCGGTGGCGAGCACCCGCCAGGCGCGTGCGCTGTCGTCGAGTCGACCTAGTCCGCGAACACGTCGCGGCTGTGCTGCACGAAGAATGTGTGGTCGTGCCCCTGGTT
Organism: uncultured Acidimicrobiales bacterium; assembly: GCA_963735395.1. Lineage (GTDB taxonomy): Bacteria > Actinomycetota > Acidimicrobiia > Acidimicrobiales > VFJN01 > ZC4RG19. The sequence continues at coordinate 45,383 of CAVTKV010000017.1, forward strand.
GGGATCCTCCGCGTTGTACTTCGCGCTTGTCGCCGATCCATCGGGGAGGTGCTCTTCGGAGTAGATCGCGCCCACAGGACAGACATCGGGCTGGTAGCACGCAGTGCAGGACGTGCATTCCTCGAGGTTCACGTACAGGATGCTGGCGCCGAAGACTGCGATGGCACCGGGATCCGCGGCGTGGGTGGTTTCGATGGTGCCGCTGCCCGCTTCGTCCTCGGAGAACAGCACGTTCTGCTGCGGATCGAACTCATAGATGCACTGCACCGGGCAGACATCGACGCAGGCTCGATCCTTCACGTCGATGCATGCCTCGGTGATGATCGCGAGACCGGCCATGGGTCAGCTCCTCATATTCTTCGTTGATCGGCCGGAATGGCCCAGCGCGGGGCACGCCCACCAACCGGTGGCGAGGCCATTCGGCGGCGTGTCGTCGCCGACGAACCTGTGCCGGCCGCGGCCGCCACCCCCCGGGCACCAGTGCCCTGTGGTGCGATGTGCCGATGACGCCCACCGAGACGGAGCTCGCAACTGGTGCCGGGCCTGTACGGGTGACCGCTCACGCGGTCGTGGGCGGCACGTATTCGAGCGTGGCCATCAGCCATCGTGAACCGGCGTGTGTTCTCGGCTGCCGGGGTTCGCCCCGACGAGCACGTCGAGCATCTCGCCGATCGTCCGTTCGCGGGTGACGGAGTCGCGGAGTGGGAGATGCTCCTGGATCCGGTAGCGGTTGCGCCGCCCGGTCTTCTGCTTGACCAGGTACCCGGCATCGACGAGATCGGCCACGATGCCATGTGCGCTGCGCTCGGTGATGCCGACCTCGACGGCGATGTCGCGGAAACGTACGCCGGGGTCATGAGCGATGCAGAGCAGGGTGCGTGCGTGGCTGGTGAGGAAGCTCCAACTCGCCATGACGGGAACTGTACAACAATTCCGGAAATACATTGCATGGTTATGAGTTCAGGCGTAGCGTTCGGGTTGACGCCAGAGCCGGTCGTCACCGATGGTCACTCCGGCGCAGAAAGGGGCTCCGAATGGAGGTCCTACTTGTACTTGCTGTCGTTGGCGGTGGCATCTACCTGTTCCGTCGTCTGCGGGCGCGTCCGGCTCACTGAGGCCCACCGAGCCGGGCCATCGTCGCCTTCGGCCACGAACGCTGGCACGACGTCGTCACCGAACTGGCTCCGATCCGCCGGCGCCTCCAGCGCTTCGGCGGCTCCCATGCGCAACGCGACGTGCTTCAGCGGACCCTCCTCGAAGCTGCTGTGCGTTCGGGCCGCACCGACCTGGCCCGAGCGCTCATCTCCGAACGCCTCGCCGTCCGACCGACCAGCGCCTACGCCAACGCTCAACAGGCTCGCCTCGAACGCCTGCTCGGCTGACTCCCCGCCCCTGTTCCCGTTGGCTACGACTCGGCCCACGGGCAGGTGGATGTGCAACCTCAACCCTCGGACAGAAGGCCACGTTCCGTGGTGTCAGGCGTTGACCATGGCAGGAGCAAGAAGTCCGCGCGGTGAGGTCGTTCTCGGAGCTGGAGTCGCGCCTACGTATGGATCTGCGCGATCACGAGAAGGCGAGACCGCTTCCTGCGCGTGTCGATTGCCGTTCTCGCTGTGGAGGGGGCGGCTTGGTCCTGGGGCGCGGGTCTGTCCGCTTGGACCTCTCCAGCATCGCCTCGGCGATCCTGTGCCCTTGTTCGTCATGTGGTTTGGCCCCAGGGCGGCGCGCCGCGCGGTGCCGCTGCTGGTGGGGGTTACCGCCGCGGGCTTCATCGCCATCGTTCTCCGTCCGCCTCCCAGTGACGGGCGAGGGGATGACGCCTGCACGCGCCCGATCGCAGGGTCGTAGGCGGCCGCGAGCGGTGGGCCAAGGGCCTTGGGGATTGCGCTGCGGTGGGTGGGTTTGACGAGGGCGCTGGCCCGGGCGGGTGTTGCTTCCTCGAAGGTGTGTGGTGTTCAGGCGTTCGCTCTGGCGGCGCTGGGGCCGGTGTCGCCGGCTCGGCCCCCTACCGGTAACGCTCACCCCTACTTGGCGCGCACGCCTGACTCGATCCGGTCTCCGAGGTCCTTGTCGACGTTCCTCCAGTAGTCGAAGGCGCGCAGCTGCACCGGCTCGGTGACGCCGTCGAGCAGGTGCCCGACGATGTTGTCGACCAGGCGTTCGCGCGCCGCGTCGTCCATGACGTCGCGGACCAGCGTGCCGGCCTGGCCCCAGTCGTCGTCTTCGGCGTGGAGCGTGTAGGCGGCGCGCTGGAGGTCACCGTCGGCCTGCCAGCCGGCGGGCTCGCCGAAGCGCGCCGTGTCGGCCTGCGGGCCGCCCTTGGAGTTCGGCGCATAGACCGGGTCACCGGGGTTGTGGTGCCGCATGTGCCCGTCCTTCACGTAGCTGTGCACCTGCGCCGCGGCGGCGCGTTGACCGGGAGCTCGTTGTAGTTGGAGCCGATGCGGGCCCGGTGGGCGTCGGGGTAGCTGAACATCCGGCCCAACAGCATCTTGTCCGGGCTGGGGCCGATCCCGGGCACGAGGTTGCTGACCTCGAACGCGGCCTGCTCGATCTCGGTGTGGAAGTTGGACGGGTTGCGATCCAGTGTCATCGTGCCGACGTCGATGAGCGGATAGTCCTTCTGCGAGATGACCTTGGTGAGATCGAAGGGATTGAACCGGTACGACTTCGCGGCCTCGAACGGCATGATCTGCACCTTGAGCGACCAGGTCGGATGGTCGCCCCGCTCGATCGCCTCCCACAGGTCGCGCCGGTGGTAGTCGCCGTCGGTCCCGGCCAGCGTGTCGGCCTCGGCCTGGGGGAGGAACTCGATGCCCTGGTCGGTCTTGAAGTGGTAGCGGACCCAGAACCGCTCACCCGAAGCGTTGACCCACATGAAGGTGTGACTGGAGTAGCCGTTCATGTTCCGCCACGACCGCGGGATCCCGCGGTCGCCCATCAGCCAAGTCACCTGGTGCGCCGACTCGGGCGACAACGTCCAGAAGTCCCACTGCATGTCGTGATCCCGCATGTCGTTGTCGGCGCGGCGCTTCTGTGACCGGATGAAGTCCTGGAACTTCATCGGGTCGCGCATGAAGAACACCGGCGTGTTGTTACCAACCAGGTCGTAGTTTCCTTGCGTGGTGTAGAACTTCAGCGCGAAGCCACGAGGATCCCGCCAGGTGTCGGGGCTGCCACGCTCGCCGGCCACCGTCGAGAACCGGGCCAGCATCTCGGTGGTCCGGCCCGGCTGGAACAGGTCGGCCTTGGTGTAGGCGCTCACGTCGTGAGTCACTTCGAACCGGCCGAAGGCGCCAGCGCCTTTCGCGTGCGGCTGCCTTTCGGGCACCCGTTCCCGGTTCCACAGGGCCATCTTTTCGATCAGATAGGCGTCCTGCAGCAGGATCGGCCCGTCAGCGCCGACGGTCAGCGAGTGATCGTCACTCTCGACGGGGATGCCCGCAGTGTTCGTGGTGAAGTTCTCGGCCACGGCTGCTCCAATCTGGGGGGTGGTTTGGCCGGCCTCGCTGCCTCGCCGCAATCACCGACGGGGCGACGCAAGGTGGCCCGAGTCCAGTTTCCTGCCACCCCTAGGCGAGCACGTCACGCGTTCGCGTAGTCGCGACGCCCCTGACGAGCCGGGTCGCTTACCGGTCTCCGGAGTCGCTGTAGCGGCCGCCGGTGGCCTGGCTCCAGACGCGTCAGTTCTCCATCTCGGAGATGAAGTCGACGTGGGCCTGCAGCGTCCAGGAGATGCCGAGTAGTCGCCGAGGACGTACGTCATGCTGTACGGCCCGTCGGCCAGGGTGGTCAGCTAGGTCGGCGCCACCGTCTTGAAGTTGTCATCGAGCTCCCTCGGGGGCTCGATGGAACTGTAGGTCAACAGAAATGGTGCGTGGAGCCCAGATGCGACAGGGGCGCTGAGGCAACAGCGCCCTGCCGGTTGTCGAAGTTCACGAGCGTGAAGCCATGACGGAGACTGTCCCAGCCCACCGTGCCGTCCGGGTCCCACACCTTGGCGAACGCGAGCGCGGTGTTGGTGGTAGTCGCGCCGTGCAAAGGGCCAGTCGGACACCGGCCGACGACCCAGCGCCGGCACGCCCGGCACCGCGCCCAGCATGCGCTCCGCCGCGCCTGGCTCGTCCGGCACCTCTGGCTGGTCGGTGGGGTGGTCCACCACGACGCCGGTTGTAGTAGGCGTGACCCCGTCCTCACGGTCGGTGGTCACGCTCGAGGGTTGGGGGTCGGCGCCAGGCTGGGGGTGTCGGCTAGGGACTCCCGGATGCGATCGCCGTGTGGGTGGGGTGATGCTTGGTCGGGAGCATCACGGGCGGGGCACGGGACCACGCTGCCCGCCGTGTCGCTCTCTGATGCCAGCCGACCCTTCGGGGTCTTCCGGTAGCCGCACCGATCGGAGCACGCCATGACAACCACCATGCCCATCCCCGCCACCACCCAGGGCGCTCGTACACCCACCCCGGCCCAACCCCGGCCGGCCACCGGGCTGCACGGCCATCCCCTGGCCGCCAACATGGCCACCGTCACCGTCGCCGAAGCGGTCGGCACCTTCATCCTGGTGCTCACCATCATCAGCACCGTCATCGGCGCCGCCCTGGCCCGACCGGTCGCCGGTGTCCCCTACGGATCGCTCGCCGTGCCCCTCGCCGGCGGCATCGGCCTCGCCATCACCGTCGCCGCGCTCGGTCACGTCTCCGGCGCCCACCTCAACCCGGCCGTCACCCTCGGGCTCGCCCTCAACCGACGATTCCCCTGGAGCTACGTCCCCGCCTACGTCGCCGCCCAGTTCGCCGGAGCCATCAGCGCCGCGCTCGTCGCCTGGGTCATCTTCGGAGACCGCGCCCGCACCGTCGCCAACCTCGGCGCCACCTTCCCCGCCAGCGGCGTCGGCTACTGGCGCGCCTTCGCCGCCGAAGCCGTCGTCACCTTCATCCTCGTCCTCATCATCATGTCCGTCGCCACCGACGACCGCGTCCCCCGCGGCATCGCCGCCATCGCCATCGGCTGGGCGCTCAGCGCCGCCATCTTCATCAGCGGACCCATCAGCGGCGCCGGCGTCAACCCCGCCCGAGCCATCGGACCCATGATCCCCGACGCCAAATTCACCGACTGGTCCCTCTACCTCGTCGCCCCCCTCATCGGCGGCATCCTCGCCGCCACCCTCTACAACCAACTTCTCCGACACGGCAACGCCCCCGACTGACCACCCCACCCAACACCCCCACCGACTCCAACTCCGAGGCATAGGACCACACGATGAAGGCATTGGTTTACAAGGGGCCACGCAATGTCAGCGTGACTGACGTGGCCGACCCCGTCATCGAGCTACCGACAGACGCGTTGGTGAGGATCACCGCCACCAACATCTGCGGGTCGGACCTGCACATGTACGAGGGCCGGACCGACTTCGAATCAGGCCGGGTCATGGGACACGAAAACCAGGGCGAAGTGGTCGCGGTCGGGGACGGCGTCGAGAAGCTGCAGCTGGGCGACATGGTCACGCTGCCCTTCAACGTCGCCTGCGGCTACTGCCAGAACTGCGAGCGTGGGCTCACCAGCTACTGCCTCACGATGAACCCCGCCGAAGGCGTCGCCGGCGCCGCGTACGGCTTTGCCGACATGGGCCCTTACCAGGGAGGCCAGGCCGAGTACCTCCGGGTTCCCCACGCCGACTTCAACGCCCTCGTCCTCCCCGAGGATGCCCGGGACAGGGAGAACGACTACGTCATGCTGGCCGACATCTGGCCGACCGGGTACCACGCCACCGTGATGGCCGGGGTCAAGCCCGGCGATTCGGTCGTCGTCGTCGGGGCGGGACCCGTGGGGCTCCTGGCTGCCTACTCGGCGGTGCTGAAGGGCGCCAGCCAGGTGTTTCTAGTCGACCGGCACCAGGACCGCCTTCGTCTCGCCGAGTCGATCGGCGCCATCCCGATCGACGACACGCAGGTGTCGCCCGTCGATCAGATCATGGACTCGACCGACGGGATCGGCGCCGATGCCGGTTGCGAGTGCGTCGGCTACCAGGCCCACGACCCGCAGGGCCACGAGGACTCGTCTCAGACGATGAACACCCTGATCCATTCGGTGCGGTTCGGAGGAGGTCTCGGCGTCGTCGGGGTGTTCCCTCCCGAGGATCCCGGTGCACAGGACGACCTCGCCCAGCATGGCAAGGTTCCGCTGGACTGGGGGCTGCTCTGGTTCAAGGGCCAACGCGTCGGGACGGGCCAGGCACCCGTGAAGCGCTACAACCGCGAGCTCTGCCAGCTGATCCACCAGGACAAGGCCAAGCCCTCGTTCCTCGTATCCCACGAGCTCCCCCTCGACGAGGCCCCCAACGCCTACAAGCACTTCGACGCCCGTGACGACGGCTGGACCAAGGTCGTCCTCAAGCCCAACGGCACCAAAGGACACGGTGCCCACTGACATCGATCGTGCTCCCCCGGCGTCTGGCACCCGAGGTGCGCCGCGGAGGTAGCGGGCCTTCAGGCGCTTGATGTCCTCGATGGGCTCCGACCCGGCAACGAGGTCCCGTCACACGCGTGACGCGACCTCGTCGGCGAAGGCTTGGCGCAAGCGCACCCGAAGAGGGCGCCGACGGGCCCGCTCATGCAGCGCCCCATATGTCCGCCAGATGCTCGACGGCGATCGAGGTCCGGGAAGTCTCCGTTGCGAACCCCTCCGACGGTGGGTGCAAGGTTGGTTATGCCATCACCCTGCTGCGGCTGGCCGCGACCTGTGGGCGGTCAGCGGAAGCTGCCCGGTGGCAGCCAGCGGTGACTGACCCTGACGGCCACGCCCCTACGCTGCGTGGGCGCTCCGGGTTGGGCAGCGGCTCGTGAGGAACACCATCAACCGGCACATGTGAACCGCCCTGGCTTCGTTGGAGGCTCCTGACCTTGGAAACGAGGATGGAGTCATGGGATCTGAGCGGACGCCTGGGAAGCCGACGACGCGTCGGTACTCGAAGGCTGAGAAGGACCAGGCGGTGCGGTTGGTGCGCCAGTTGCAGGCCGAGACGGGCAAGGGTCACGGGGCGATCCAGCGGGTGGCCGAGCAGCTGGGGTACGGGGTCGAGTCGGTGCGCACATGGGTGAAGCGGGCTGAGATCGACGCCGGCGAAGCGCCGGGGACGATCTTGAAGTCGGCGTCGGCCTGGTTCACGGCGGAACTGGACCGCCCAAGAGGTGACGGTCGAGCTACAGCGACCAGCGATCGTGACAGGTTCGGCGTCGAGCCTCATCGCGGCGGAGTCGACCGCACAGGTGATGGTCGACTACATCGCACCAGCACCGTGACAGGTTCGGAGTCGAGCCCATCTGCCGGGTCAGGTGGCTCCGAGCACGTACTACGGCCAAGACCCGGGCGGTCTCGGCCCGGAGCGCGGGACGGTGACATGCAGGTGCTGATGGCGCTGTGGGTCACGAACCGCAAGGTCTACGGGGCCCACAAGCTCTGGAAGGCCGCGTTGCGGGCCGGGCACGACATCGGCCGCGACCAGGTCGCCCGTCTCATGGGTGAGCTGGACATCCGGGGCGTGTCCCGGCGCCGGAAGGTGTCCCATCGCAGTCCTGTCCTTCCCGCGCGGCCGGCGGGCTGCTGTCGACCTGTGAGGAGATCAACAACATGTCCAGCATCGCGCTCGGCCGCGGCGACGTCCTCGTCGGTGTCGACACCCACAAGAACGAACACGTCGCTGTCGCGCTCGACGGCCTGGGCGGCCTCCTCCACGAGCTGGCCATCGCCGCCAACCCAGACGGCTACGCCCAGCTGCTGGCGTGGGCCGACGAGCTCGGCGCCGTCGCAGCGTTCGGTGTTGAAGGCACCGGCTCCTACGGCAGCGGCCTGGCCCGCTTCTTGCGTCGCCACGGCCGCAAGGTGGTCGAGGTGCGGGGCCGCCGCGCAAAGGCGAGCGGCGCCTGTCCGGCAAGAGCGACGCGATCGACGCCGAGCACGCCGCCCGGGAAGTGCTGGCCGGCCGGGCGAAGGCCACACCCGAGCTCGCAGATGGGATCGTGGAGGCGATCCGCCTGGTCAAGATCGCCCGCGACTCCGCTGTCGGGGCGCACTCCCAGGCGATGATCACCCTCAAGGCGACGCTCGTGACCGCGCCCGACGAGCTCCGCGGCCAGCTCGAGCCGCTCACCGACTTCAAGCTCATCGGCGCCTGCGCCGCACTCGACACCACCGGCGACATCGCGGATCCCGCCGTCGCGATGCGGCTCACGCTCGCCACGTTGGCGCGCCGATGGCTCCAGCTCCACGAGGAGATCAAAGCCCACGGCCGCCGCCTCAAGAAGCTCACCCAGACAGTGGCACCGGACCTGATCGCAGCGTTCGGCATCGGCCCCGACATCGCCGCCGAGATGCTCGTCACCCGCGCCGGCGACAACACCGACCGCATCCGCTCCGACGCCGCCTTCGCCAAGCTCTGCGGCGCCTGCCCCATCCCCGCCGGCTCCGGCAAGACCAACGGCCGCCACCGGCTCAACCGCGGCGGAACCGCCAAGCCAACGCCGCTCTCTACCGGGCCGTCATCGTGCGCATGCGGTGGCACCCACCGACCATCGCCTACGTCGAACGCCGCACGGCCGAAGGCCTCTCCAAGAAGGAGATCATCCGCTGCCTCAAGCGCTACCTCGCCCGCGAGGTCTACCGCCTGCTCCCCGAGCCAAGCACACCAGCCAACCTCGCGTCCGCCGCGTAGCGCTCGACTTCTATAGGAGCATCAACGCCCTGGCCGAGACCACCAACGGCCTCTGCAAGGCGGAGTGCGTCTACGGGCCCGACACCGACGGCTGGGACGACGTCGACCAGCCCGAACTCGCCACCCTCTCCTGGGTGCACTGGTTCAACGAGCACCGGCTCCACAGCCACTGCGGCGACGTGCCACCAGCGGAGTTCGAAGCAGCGTTCTACGCTGCCCAGCAACCCGACCCCGCCGGGGTTGGAATCCAATAGCCCGAGCCTCCATCAGAGCCAGGGCGGTTCAACATAGGCGTTGCGGTACACCCGGTCTAAGCACTCGAGGTCCAACGCCACGTGCCCCTCGAGGAGATCGTTGACGTTCACCGGATCGGCCATCGCGCCACCCCCTCGTGAGGACAGCCTCGGACCCAACGAGTGCCACGCCAACCCTAAGTCACCCACCGACGTGAGCGCCTCGACGGTCCGAGGCTGGCCTCACTGGGAGACTGCTGAGCAATCGGGGGGCCGCCCGATTCGGCAACGCGACGAGGGCACATCCGCTCGCGGCGGGTGTGCCCTCGTGCGCTGCAGACCATCTCCGGTTGCGTTGCCGCCATGGACGGAAACGCAACCGGACACCGGTCACGGGATGGTGATCTCGATGGTGCGGTCGTTCCCGCTGGCCGGGTGCTGGATGTTCACCCAGGCACGGCGCTTGTTCCGCGGATCGAAGTAGAGCCCGGTGAACTCTGAGCCCGGTGTGCCGTTCGACGCCCACCGGCCGATCCCTTCGCCCGGGTCGGTCAGGTCGCCGTCGTCGTTCCGGTCCTTGGCGAACCAGATGTCGTTGTCGGTGCCGCCGTTGCGGTCCTCCACGATGTAGATGTTGCCGTCGTGGTCGATCGCGAGGTTGTCCGGGCTTGCCAGGCCAGCGTCGACCGGTGCGCCGGTGGCGAGGTCGGTGCTGGCCCGGTTGGCGAAGACCGAGATGGCGTCGTCCTCGAGGCTCAGCCGGTAGACCTCGTTGGTCGTCGTCGTCGTCACATAGAGGTACTCGTCACCCCGCACTTCCTGGATCTGCATGTCCTCGGGGCGCTGGTAGTCGGTGCCCTTGAAGGCCGGCAGATCCGTGGTGTTGCGGGCGTCGACGGAGGTCACGCCGTTCCCGTCGGTGATGGTGATCGTGCCGGGGAGCCCGGCGCCCGAGGCATCGGTGATCGGCACCCACGTGCAGTCGCCGGTGGCGTTCGGGGTGTTGCCGTCACCGACACGGAGGACGGAGGTCTGGCCGGCCGCGAAGTAGTCGCTACGGCCCGACTTGATCTCCCCCCAGCTCGCGGCAGGGGTATACCGGTAGAGGCTCCCACCGTTGAGCTCGTCGATGAAGTACATGTTGCCGTCTTCGTCGAACTGGATGCCCTCGTGCGAGACGCGCGGAACGACGTTCTGGTGCACCATGTCCGCGCCGTCGTTGCTCGTCGGGGTCAGCGGTTCGGTGATCGCCGGGGCCGTGGTCGGGTTCTTCAACTCGAACAGACGGCCGTAGTTGCTGGTGCAGCCGACCGGGTCGGTGCACCACGACTCCTCGGCGGTGATGAACGTGCCCCACGGCGTCCAGTAGGACGCGTCGAAGGCGACGTGGTCGCCGAGCGCCGGGCTCTGCCAGATCGTCTCCGTCCTGCCGGTCGCGACCTCGTGGCGCTGGACGCCGGACTGGCCGGTCTCGAACACGGTGAAGGAGAACCGGCCCTTGCGCGGACCGGTCTCGTTGAGGGTGTTCATGTCCCAGTTGCCGCTGTTGGGCGCGCCCGCGGCCAACTGCGTCTCGCGATCGGCCACCGACCGCTGCTGGAAGGCTGCGTTGCCAAAGGTGATCGGCCTCGACTCGTCGGCAGTGGGGCCGGCAGAGCTGGCGAGCGGGGTGAAGTCGGAGAATCGGACGCTGTTGGCGCCCGCGACGTCTGCGAGCACGAGGGTGCCGACGGCGAGGAGGCCACCCATGGTGACCAACTTCGCTCGGCGGCGTAACGGGTTCTTCATTGGGTGTCTCCCGTTCGGGATTCAGAGGGGCATTTGGGCACGCACCCGAGGGCAAGCCGCCTTCGAGCTGCGAGCTCCTGGATCGGGGCCGCCAGAGGTACGGCCAACCCAGGCAGGAGCGTTGTACCGAGCGACTCTTACGTCCACATGAACGGCCCACCCCGCCAGTGGGGATGTTGGGTGAAGGGTCCACTGGCGCGGCCGGTCAAGCGCGCCCGGGCGAGCTGTTGCGTCTCGACTCCGGCACGCGGTCCCTCTGCTCAAACGGATGCAGACCGCCGGGCTCGTGCAGCGAGAGCGCAGCGCCCTCGACGAGCGCTCGGTGACCGTCCTGCTCACGGCAGACGGCAAGGCGCTGAAAGACCGAGCGTCACGTGTCCCGGTCGAGACCTTCACGGCGACCGGCCTCACCGTGGCGGACCTGATCGACCGCTGCACCCGCCTCAACCAACTCACAGGCGCGCTCGACCGAAGCGTCGGCGTGAAGGACGACCGCCGACTCTCCAGCCCGGCCGAGCGCTGGGTGACGCCGGCATCGGACGATCGGCTACGCAGCAAGGCCAGCGATGGTCAGCTCTACGAGTGAACGGGCGAGGCTCACGAACGGGACTCCACTACTCCGGTTGGGGGCGCCAGAACTGCTTCGCTCGGAGCGGTGAGTCCAGCAGGACTACTCCCGGCACCGATCGCGTGCCACGCGTGCGGGTCCTCCCCGTCTACCGCCGTTCACCCCTCCCGGTTTGGCTCACGGCTCGGGCGTGTCACCACGCCTGTTGTCGGGATGCCACACGATGGCCGGCGTCGGCTCCGTGGACATCCTCGGCAACAACGCCGGCGGCGTCAACGACACGGGCTTCCCGACGCTCGACCGGCATCTGGGATCGAACACTCGACGTGTCCGCGGCACCGTGCCGGGCACAGCCCCTTTCCCTGCCCCGTCCCGCCGTTCGGGGTTCGGCGTGTCTACTTGCTGGCGGTGAAGGCTTCCAGGATCGGACCGGGGATGCGACCGCGATCACTGACCGTATAACCATGCGCACGGGCCCATTCGCGCACCCCCGCGGCGTCCGGGGCGCCGCGGGCCCGGCGACGGGTCGTGGCCGGGGCCGTCTTATGGGCGGCTTTCGTGGCAGCGCCTGCTCCACCGGTTCGGCGGCGTGGGCGTAGGCGCCTACCTGCTCCGGTCAGCTCATCGAGGTGCGTTTGGCACAGGTCGAGTTCGTAGCGGGCAGTGCCGTTGTCCAGTCGAATCGTCGTGACGGCCTCGGTGCCGTCACCGTGAAGATCGCAGGTAAGCACGACACGGGTGGTCTTGGCCATAACTCAAGTCTGCAGCGCCACATCTCCAATGAGCCACTCGCAAGCAATCAACACCGCAATGATCGATCTGTCGCCCTCTCACAGCGGTTGACCAGAGGATGTCCCGGTCGTGCAGGAATTGGGCGGGGTGACCGCGCCACATCGGTTCCGGCTGCCCGAAGCGCAGAAAGGACACCAAGATGGTGACGAACAATCCCACCACGGAAACGCGGTCGGCCGGGCCGCGGCGGTCAACGAACCAGAGATCGCACCAGGCCCGCAGGATGCGCAGCGCTCGACAATTCCCTCACCACATCGGCGCGCGACTCCGCCGGACTGTGTTGCCGAAGCGCGTCGACGGCTCGGCGTCGCCGACCTCCCCGCACATATTGGCGGGCGCCGTTCGACGCCCCGAGCCGTCCGCGTGAGCCGAGCGGGTCAGCCACGGAGCCATGGCAGCCCGACCATATTCGGCGTTACGCGACCGGCATTCGTGCGGAGCGGCGTCACCTACCGCAGCGCCCAGAACTCGCCCGGGGGTAGCACCAAACGCCGGGAGAGTCCGTGCCTCGACGGACTCGGTTGGACGCTGTACAGCCTGGGCGCCGAGGCGGCTCACGTGTTCTTGTCCATCACGGCCGACGGCTACGAGGCGCTGGACCTCGGGACATCGCTCTGCCCGCTGGACTCGGGAACGCCAGCCGATGTCGCGATGGCTATCGCACAAAGGCCGGCGGCCGCCAACGACTGCCCGGCGCCGAGCTCGACGGGCGGCGAGGGTGTCGGGGAGGTCGACTCGGCGCCCGATGAGGAGGGCCATCAACCCTGGTGTGACGCCTGCGTCGAGGACCCGACCGCATACGCGGGATGCCAACCATGACGGCGCGCTCTACCGCGTCACGCAGGCCGGCGGAGTCCGCACCGATGTTGCGGGCTCGGACGGTGATTTCGAAGATCTCACCCTGCACCGCCAGGGGGTCGTAGCCGGGGTAATCGAGAGCCGTCGTGATGAGCATGTCTCACCGTAGGCGCGGTGCTGGGCAACACGCGTCCCACGCCTGCAGGTGTTTTGGGCGAGCGCGCCGGGTCCAGCGTTCGGCTATCTCCCGAGGTCCTTGTTCTCGGGCACGAATTGGCTTGCGATGAACGTCGCGCCCTGTGGGTCGCTGACGATCGCCATCCGGGTCCACGGGGCGTCGAACGGCGGGACGATCAGCTTGCCACCGAGCTCGGTGGCCCTCGCCGCGGTGGCGTCGGCGTCGTCGACCGCGAAGGTCACGCTCCAGTGCGGCGGCGTGTCGGGCTGGTCGTCGGGGATCGGGTTCGATGTTGGCGACGACGTCCTCGAAACCCGCTGGCCCGCCCGTCTCCGCCGATCTGCTTGCGGAGGTCGGGGTTGTCGCGCTCGAGATAGTCGCCGTAGCCCGGCAGCGTCCACATCTCGGCACCGCCGCCGAGGGCCAGCGTGGTCCAGCCGAACACCGAGCCGTAGAAGGCCTTCGCACCCTCGACGTCGCGGGTGGCCAGGCCGTTGAAGTTCAGCGAGCCCTGCTCGTTGACGACCCGCGCGCCCTTGTGCTCCTTCGCTTGCCAGACGCAGAATGCGGCGCCTTCGGGATCGGTGAAGACCGCCATGCGCCCGGACGTCCATGACGTCGAATGGCTCCATCAGGACGCCCCCGCCGGCGTCGCGGACCTTCGACACCATCTCGTCGGCGCTCTCGACCCAGACGTAGGTGTTCCACATCGCCACTCTGCGGGGCGGCCTCGGGGATCGACCCGACCGCGGCCACGTCGCCACCATGCAGCCGGCCGATGAAGTACTTGCCCTCGGACCCCGGCGGCATCACGTCCTCGAACTCCCAGCCGAAGAGGCCTCTGTAGAAGTCGACCGCCGCCTCGGGGTCGGGCTGGCTCGTGTCCACCCAGCAAGGTACTCCGGGGATGTATCCATCGCGCTCGGGCATCGCTGCTCCTCCTCCGCTCGCTTCGGGTCGCTGCCCCCGATCGGCAATGTAGATCAGGGTCGTCCGCTCGGACTCGTCTGATACAAAACCCGACTTGAGAGGGGAGACGTCACGGCACCCGTGCCCTCGAACGCCGGCTGGTGGTCGGTCCTGTCGGTGCCGGACGGCACTTCGGCGATACCCAGCGCGGCGTCCTACGCCACGTCGCCACGCGAGTTATGAGACGCTCGTCTCCCGTCACGAGGTCCGATCGCCACCGAGTCCCAGCCGGCCGCGGGACTCCAGATGGCGTTAGTGAATACCTCGTCAACCGCCACCAGCTCGGTCGAAGTCGCAGTCGTCATGTCGGTCCTCCTCGCTCGTGGCGGAGGCCCGAACCGGGGCAGCAAGGCCCCAGCCGTCATGAATCGAACCCGACCGTACGCGCCGCCCCCATCACGGGACGTCGCCCCGCGTCGGCCCACATCGGGCCCGCCCCGAAGCTGACATGACCCCCGCGTCGATGACGGAACCGCCGTTCGGTGCACGCGGTTCGACTGCCAAGCTCGTCATCCCGTGCGCGTGTTCTGGCGCGTCCGCTCCGCGGCATTTCTGGGCGGGGGACGCTGCGTCGTCAGTGCCTCCGATCGACGATGGCCGGGCGGGCGACAAGTCACGTCCCGGCACGGTTCAGGGGTTCTCCTCGTGGCATCCCGGCAAGGAGCATGTCGAGGCTCAAGCCCCTCGGCCCCACCTGCCCGGCTGACCCTTTGAGCCAACCGACCGCGCTTGACCGCGAAATCTCCTGGGCTCACGTTGGTAGGTACATCCAGCCAGCCATCCGCCCCGAAACGGAGTGATCCAGGATGAACGATCACGACACCGTCCGCTCCTCGGACGACGAGCCGAGCGGTCAGCCCTCCGGTCCACCGCCATCCAGGTCCAGCGGTCGCGGCTGGATGGTCAGCGTGTTTGGCGACATCACGCGGACGGGCTCGTGGCCACCCGGTCGGACGACCTCGCCGGTCGCCTTGTTCGGCGACATCGATCTCGATCTCAGGCAGGCGACGATGCCTCCAGGGGAGATGGTCATCAACGCGGTCGCGCCGTTCGGGAACATCGATGTGCTGGTGCCCGAGGGCGCCCAGGTCGACGTCGGCGGGTTCACGTTGTTCGGCAGCAAGAAGGTCGCAGTCGGAGACGCCGCCACGAACGAGTCCGCGGCAGTGATCCGCGTGCGTGGTTTCACCCTGTTCGGGAGCCTCAAGGTGTGGAGCTCGTGACTCGGGCAGTGGCTGCGACGGCGCGCGGGTCGCAGTCGAGGTCGGGGGAGGTGGATGGGCCTCCCTAGTGAGCCAGTGCCGGCGGTGGTCGGGAGACGACAGGGCAGCGCGGGAAAGCCTGAGGTTGAGCGTCGTGGGCTCTGCTCGGCCCGCCGAGGCGGGCGTGCTCGACACCGTGGTCGCCCGGGCTATCGACGCGGTGAAGGTCTACGGGTCCGGACCGACCGAGGTGCGGGCGCTTGACGGCGTGACGGTCGAGTTCCCGCCGGCGGGTACACCGCTGTCATGGGACCGTCGGGTCCGGGAAGTCCACGCTCATGCATTGCCTGGCCGGCCTCGACGTCCTCACGTCGGGACAGATCGAGCTGGCCGGCCGCAGCCTCGGCGACCTCGACGACAAGGAGCTGACCGCTCCTCCGCCGCGACCGTGTGGGTTTCGTCTTCCAGGCCTACAACCTGGTTCCCGACCCTCACCGCCCGGGAGAACATCACCCTCCCCCTCGAGCTGGCCGGGAGGGCGCCTGACCGGGAGTGGTTCACCACGGTGATTGCGGCGACGGGCCTCGCCGACCGGCTGCACCATCGGCCGTCCGAGCTGTCGGGTGGCCAGCAGCAGCGGGTGGCCGTGGCCCGGGCGCTGGCCAACCGACCGGCGATCGTCTTCGCCGACGAGCCCACCGGCAACCTCGACTCGCGGGCGGCTCCGAGATCCTGCACTTCTTGCGCCGGGCGGTCGACGACCTCGGCCAGACGATCGTGATGGTCACCCACGACCCGGTCGCCGCCGGGTACGCCGACGCGTCGCTGTTCCTCGCCGACGGACGGATCGTCGACGAGATGGACGATCCCACCGCCGAGCGGGTGCTCGAGCGGCTGAAGCACTTCGGCGGGTGAACGGGGGCACGCCGTGTTCAGGGTGACGATCAAGGGCCTGCTGGCCCACAAGGCGACGGCTCACGTCGACCTTCCTCGCCGTGTTCTTCGGCGTGGCGTTCCTCGCCGGCACCCTGGTGCTCACCGACACGATCGGCAAGACGTTCGACGACCTGTTCGCCGACGTGTACCGCGGCACCGACGCCGTCGTCCGCTCGTCGAGCACGGTGTCAGGCCAGGTCGGCGGCGAGGACATCCGCGGCCGCATCGACGCGTCGCTCGTCGACGAGGTGCGGCAGGTCGACGGTGTGGCCGAGGCGGAGGGCGTTCGTCCAGGGCTACGCCCAGATCGTCGGGTCCAACGGCGAGGCCCTCGGCGATCCCGGCTCGGGTGCGCCGACCTTCGGGGCCGACTGGCCCGAGTCGACGAGCTCAACCCGTTCGACCTGGTGGAGGGTCGGCCGCCCGAGGCCGACGACGAGGTGGTCATCGACCGCAAGAGCGCCGACGACGGCGACCTCGCTGTCGGCGACCGGACCACGGTGCTGACCCAGGGCCGGCGCGATCGAGGTCACGGTCGTCGGCATCGCCAAGTTCGGCGACGCCGACAGCCCGGGCGGCGCCAGCTTCGTGCTGTTCACCCAGGCCGCGGCGGAGCGATACATCGCCGCAGCCCGGCCAGGTCGACTCGCATCGCCGTCGCCGCGCGACGACGGCGTCTCGCCAGGAGGAGCTCGCGCGACCGCATCGCTGCAGCGATGCCCGACCGGCGTCGAGGTGCTCACGGGTCAGGAGATCACCGAGGAGAACCAGGACGACATCCAGCAGGCGCTGTCGTTCTTCACCATCTTCCTGCGCGTGTTCGCCGGCGTCGCGCTGTTCGTCGGCGTCTTCATGCATCTACAACACGTTCTCGATCATCGTCGCCCAGCGGACGCGGGAGATGGCGCTGCTCCGGGCGGTCGGCGCGAGCCGGCGTCAGGTGCTCGGGTCGGTCTCGGCGAGGCGCTGGTCGTCGGCGTGCTGGCCTCGCTGCTCGGGCTGGTCGGCGGGGTCGGCATGGTCGCGGCTTCTGCAGGCGCTTCTCGACGGCTTCGGCTTCGAGATGCCGTCCGGCGGGCTGGTGCTGCGCGCCGACATCGATGCTCGTCTCGCTCGTCGTGGGCTGGTCGTGACGCTGGCTGTCGGCCGTCGGTCCCGCCGTCGCGGGCGGTCCGGGTGCCGCCCGTGGCGGCCATGCGCGACGTCGTTGTCGAACGCGCCGGCCACGGGTCGCGTGCGGATCGGTCGTGGGCGTCGGTCGTCGCTGGGCTCGGGCGTGGCCGCATGGTCGGCGCCGGGCATCGTCCGGCGGCGCCCATGCACTGCCGTGGCCGGCGCGGCGTGCTCTTGGTCCTCGTCGGCGGGATCGTGCTCGGCCCGCGGTCGCCGGGCCGCTGAGCCGGCGTGCTCGGCGCGCCCGTTGGCCCGTCTGCGGGGCGTCGCCGGGCGCTGGCCCGCCAGAACGCCGCGCGCAACCCCAAGCGGACGGCGACCACCGCCGCCGCACTGATGATCGGCGTGGGTGCTGGTCGCGTTCATCACCGTGCTGTCGGCGTCGTCCAGCGCGTCGGTCGAAGGAGCCTCGACCGGATCGTTCACCGGCGACTTCGTGATCGACTCGGGCCTTCCAGCGTCGCCGGGCGGGGCGGTCGCTCCGGCCCTGGCCGACGCACGCCCGGGCGCGCTACCCGAGGTGGATGCGGCGCCGGGATCCGCTTCGGCCAGGGGAGGTCGACGGCGAACCCGCAACATCCGCCCTCGACTCGACCACCGCCCTGACGTCATCGACGTCGGGGTCCTCGACGGCTCCCCCACCGACCTCGACACCAACGACATCGCGGTGTTGCGACGGAGAGGCGGGACCTGGAGCTCGGCGACACCGTCCCGGTCCTCTTCGTGGACACGGGTCCGCAGCGCTGCGGGTCGCCCTCATCTCGACGACGACGACCAGACCGGCCACTTCTTGGTCGGCATCGCCGCCTCCGAGGCCAACGTCGCCCATCAGCTCGACTCGCAGGTCATCGTCGAGCTGGCCCCCGGCGTCAGCGCCGACACGGCTGGCGAGGCCATCGAGCCGGTCGTCGATCGGTACCCGGGGGCAGACGGTTCTCGATGAGGCGGGGTACCCCGGACCGCCAGACGGCGCCTTCGACCGGCTCCTCGGACTCGTCTATGCCCTGCTCTCGCTCTCGATCGTCATCGCTCTCCTCGGCATCGGCAACACCCTGGCACTCTCGATCCTGGACCGCACCCGGGAGCTCGGACTGCTGCGGGCGGTGGGGATGACCCGGCGTCAGCTGCGCTCGATCGTGCGGTGGGAGTCGGTGGTGATCGCTGCCCGGCACGGCTCTGGGGACGGCGTCGGCCTGTTCTTCGGGTGGGTCCTCGTCGCCTCCGACGAGGGCGCCGCCGTCCTGCGCATCCCCGTCGGCCAGCTCGCCATCGTCGCCGTCGTGGCCGCCCTCGCCGGAGTCTTGGCCGCCCGCCGCCCCCGCCAAACGAGCCGCCAAGCTCGACGTCCTGGAAGCCATCGCAACCGAATAGCACTCGAAGTTGCCCACTTCGGCCGATATCTCGCCCTCTGCGGGACCTGAGTCTGCCGGGCAGGGCCGCACGAGGAGCCAGAACGAGCAGCGAAGTGAGAGGACGCGCTCGGCACCGACGACGAACGTGTGCCACACCTCGTAGGAACCGAAGACAGTCGGGGCGGGGATCGGGACGCTTGCGGCCAGCACGATCGTGCCGACGGTGTGCAGGAGGCCACCGGTCAACGGTCGCGGAAGCTCCACTCTGAGAGCGAGCGGAGGAGTTGGGCGGCGGCGACGACCGCGAGCCAGCCCAGCGCAAGGTACATGGCGAACCGGGACGCCGGCGGCGCGTGCAGGGCCGCGCCGCCTCGTAACGCCGAGCCGAGGCGGCCAGCGAACTCACCGAGTTCGCAGCCGAGGTGCGGGGCGCGCCGCTTCACGAGGCCCGGAGCGATCGGGACATGACCGTCGACGAGG
>CAVTKV010000018.1:0-40371 GCA_963735395.1 uncultured Acidimicrobiales bacterium
TCGGTCCTGCCCGGGTTCGTCGCCGCCGCCGCCGAGACCACCGGCCGCCCCGACCTCACGCCCTACGGCGGCTGGCGCGCCTGGCGGGCCGCCGGCTCCCCACGGTGAACGTCACCGCAGCATTCCCGGCCCGGCCCTTCTCCCCCACCAGGTGCTCGTCGAGGAACCGCTCGACCGCCTCGTCGACGGTCATGTCCCGATCGCTCCGGGCCTCGTGAAGCGGCGCGCCCCGCACCTCGGCTGCGAACTCGGTGAGTTCGCTGGCCGCCTCGCTCGGCGTCGAGGCGCGCGGTGCGGTGCACGCGCCGCGGCGTCCCGGAGCGACAGATGGTCGACGCGCACACAGGCCTTGAGATCAGGACACGCCTGGACCTCCGCGCTCGCCGGCAAGGGTCCGTGGCCAGCTTCCACGCCACCCGCTGCGCCGTGACCGTGCGCCCGTCGACCTTGAGCTTGCCGGTGCCGTCGGCCTTCCTCGACCCCGTCCACATGTGGTGATCACCGGAGCGATCGACCTCGGCCTCGAACCGATCCGCGAGACGTCCCATCGCCGGTCTCCTCCATCGGCACCCAACCGACGTCAATGTGATTCTGTCGTGAGAGCCCACCACCGGCACGCTGATGGCGCCAGACGAACCACCTCGACGACCCCGGAAGAGGTGTACCAAGAGGTGTACCGGCGGGTGTACTGCACCCGAGCCGACCTCGCCCGAAGACCAGCCCAGCTGCTCTACCAGGACATTCGTCGTGGGCCCGGTGGGGATCGAACCCACGACCTAGCGATTATGAGTCGCCTGCTCTGACCACTGAGCTACAGGCCCAGGTCGTGTCTGGCTCCGGGGGTGGGACTCGAACCCACAACCATCTCCTTAACAGGGAGCCGCACTGCCGATTGTGCTACCCCGGAACGTGGATGGGTCAGGCTAGCAGCCCCGCGATGAGGCCAGCGATCGCCCGATGCGTCGTGGAACAGGAGTACCGGACGTAGACGCATCCGTGGACGTGCTTGGCCCGCCTGATCGAGCGGTCGGGAACCGCACGGTACGGCTTGCGGAACTGGGACTCGGGGATGTCGGTCGCCATCGACCAGAACGCGGTCGCTGCGGCGAGATCGAGTCCTTCGTGCAGGTAGACGCGGGCTCGGAGGCGTCGCTCGTCGATCTCGAAGAACGTGCGCAAGAACCGGAGGAAGAGGACGACCATGCGAAAATCGCTGTTCGCGAACACGACGTCGCCGTCCCGCTTCGCGCCCTCTCCGGCGTAGAGAGCCGTTCCGGCGACGAGGAGATCACGCTCCGAGAGGCGACCGAGGCGCTCGCGCCCCTCGGCGAGCAGACGTGCGATCTCGGCCTCCTTCTCGACCCGCAACCGGCTCGGACGCCGGCACTGCGCACCCCGGTTGCGGTTGGCTCCCGCGCGGGCGGCCCGGGCCGCCTCGTCGAAGGCGACGTCGCGCACCCACAGGCTGACCGAGCTCTTGGATACGCCGAGCTCGGCCGCGATCTCGTTCAGCGTCCACGCGTCGGCGCGCAACGCCCGCGCCCGCTCCTGTTCGATGACCTTGCCCCGGTACCCCACCCCGCCATCCTCCCCACGGGGTATGACAGCGAAGGCACGGAAAGGCCGTCAGGCGCCCTCGAGGTACTCGCGGAGCTTCTGCGAGCGGTGCGGGTGACGCAGCTTGGCCAGCGTCTTCGACTCGATCTGGCGGATGCGCTCGCGGGTGACGCCGAAGTGCTTGCCGACCTCTTCGAGCGTGCGGGGCTGCTCGTCGTCGAGCCCGAACCGCATGATGACCACGTCTTTCTCGCGGTCGTTGAGCTCGCCCAGGACGTTGCGCACCTCGTTCTGCAGCATCTGCCGGGTGGCGGCGTCGTCGGGCTCGATCGCGCCGTCGTCCTTGATGAAGTCGGCGAGGTACGAGTCGTCCTCCTCGCCCACCGGCGAGTCGAGCGACAGTGGGTCGAGCGAGATGCGCTGGATCTCGCGCACGCGCTCGGGCGTCATGCCCACCTCTTCGGCCAGCTCGTCGACCGTGGGGTCGCGCTCGAGCTGCTGGACCATCTGGCGCTGCACCCGGTGCACCCGGTTGATCGACTCGACCATGTGGACCGGGATGCGGATGGTGCGGGCCTGGTCGGCGATCGAGCGGGTGATGGCCTGCCGGATCCACCAGGTGGCGTACGTCGAGAACTTGAAGCCCTTGGTGTAGTCGAACTTCTCGACCGCACGCATGAGGCCCATGTTGCCCTCTTGGATGAGATCCAAGAGCTGCATGCCCCGCCCGACGTAGCGCTTGGCGATCGACACGACGAGGCGCAGGTTGGCCTGGATGAGCCCGCTCTTGGCGTCGTCGCCGTCGTCGGCCAGCAGCTGGAGCCGCTTGGCCTCGTCGGGCGCCAGGTCGCCGAGCTCTCCGGCCGCGTCGAGCTCGGCCAGTTGGACCGATGCCTCGACCCCCGCCTCGATGCGCTTGGCCAGCGACACCTCTTCGGCGGCCACCAAGAGCGGCACCCGGCCGATCTCGCGCAGGTACATGCGCACCGGGTCGGACGTGCCGCCGCCGCCCCGCTCGGCCGCCTGGCTGGCGTTGATGCGGGACCGGCGCCGCACCGTGGCCGACAGGCGACGGATGTGCGCGCGTTCGGTGCCCCTGGCCGAGAGGGCCTCGGCCGAGAGCACGACCACCGTGGGTGAACCCTCGGGGTCGACCACCAGATCGGCCCCGGGCAGCTCGGCGACGTGCCCGTCGGCCTCGCCCAGGTCGAGGTCTTCTGTCTCTTCGACCACGATGCCCGCGGCCCGGCAGCGCCGGTAGATCTCGGCCAGGACCTCGGGGGTCATCTCGATGTGGGCGAGTGCCCGCACCAGGTCGTGCTGGGTGAGCCGGCCGGACTCGCGTGCGCTCTCGACCAGCTTGGTCAGCTCGGCCTCGGCCGAGCCGTTCCATGTGTCGAGCGTCGATGGCACGTCCGTCATCCCCCGTCTCCAACCCGTTGTGCCAGCCAGGCTAGCAACCGGTCCGCCGAACCGGCCGCGGTTTGGGTGTTGCGCAGGCCGTCCATGACCCGCGTGAGCGCCTCCAGATCAGTGAGGGCCTGCGTACCGTCCGTGTCGGTGGCGGCGGACAACCGGACGGCGGAGATCTGCCGGCGGGCCACGTCCATGTGCAGCAACCGCACTGCGTCGAGGGGCTCGGACGACGGCTCGGCCACGAGCAGCCGAGCCAGCAGGTCGGCCACATCGGGCGACGCGGAGGCGAGCGCATCGGCGTGCGTGTCGGCCGCCAGCAGCGCCTCGTAGGCCGCCAGGTGCACCGGATCGTCGAAGAGCACGGCGTCGAGCCACGGTCCCACGGCCGCCGGGTGGTGCACTGCGTGGCGGAGCACCTCGAGCGCGGGGCCATCGCGCCGCGGGGCCGACGGTGCGTCCGGGCGACGAGCCTGGCCGGGAGCGGACGCGCCGCGACGATCGCCGGCACCGCCCATGTCGCTCACGTCGCCGTCCGGGCGGTTCTCGACCGCCCGGCCACTCGTGTCACCAGCGAACCAGGGAGTGTCGTCGCGGCCGTGATGGCCGGCCGCACCCGCGCGCCGGCCGCCGTCTCCACTCCGGCCGCCCACGCCCCGGCTGTCCCCGTCCCTGCTGCGGGACGCACCGGCCGGGCCGCGCCGACGTCCCTCGTCCGCCGGGCGGCGGGTCGGGCGCGCCCGCACGGCCTCGAGCAGCGTGCGCAGGCGGTCGGGCTCGACCCGGCAGCGAGACGCCACGTCCATCACGTACTGGTCGCGCACGAGGTCGGTGGGGTGCTCGGCCACGATCTCGAGGGCCCGCTCGGCGGCCCGGGCCCGGCCCTCGTTGCTCGTCAGGTCGGCGGCGGCGAAGGCCCGGTCGAGCCGGAAGCGCAGGAACGGGGTGGCGCCCTCGACGGCGGCGGAGAGCCGCTCGGGATCGGAACGGGCGACGTCGGCAGGGTCCTGGCCCGGGGGCAGGTCGGCCACCGCGACCTCGAGGTCGTGCTCGCGCTCCCACCGGTAGAAGCGCTCGGCGGCCGCCTGGCCGGCACCGTCGGCGTCGAAGGCGAGCACCAGCCGTTGGGCGGCGAAGCGGGTGAGGAGGGTGACGTGCTCGTCGGTCAGCGCCGTGCCGCAGGTCGCGACCGCCAGCGGGACACCGGCCCGGTGGAAGCCGATGACGTCGGTGTACCCCTCGCAGATGACCGCCGTGCCGGCCGTGACGATGGACGTCTTCGAGCGGTCGAGGCCGTAGAGGACCTTGGACTTGTTGTAGAGCGGTGTCTCGGTGGTGTTCTTGTACTTGCCCTGGTTGCCGGGGCCCTCGCCGCCGGGAAGTATGCGCCCGCCGAAGCTGATGGGGTCGCCCCGGTCGTCGTAGATCGGGAACAGGATGCGGGCCCGGAAGTGGTCGTTGAGCCGGCCACGGCTGTTCTGGCGGGCGAGACCCGTGGCTTCGCCGACCTCCTTGTCGAGCCGCAGCGCCCGGGTGAGCTCGTCCCAGCCGTCGGGCGCCCAGCCGATCTGGAAGTCGCGCACGACGTCGCCGTCGAGCCCCCGCTGGCGCAGGTAGCTTCGGGCCGTTCCGGCGTCGGGGCCCGCCAGCAGTCGCTCGTGGTACCAGGCCACCGCTCGGGCCATGGTGTCGACGAGCTTGGCGCGACGCTTGCGACCCTCGCCCTCGCTCCGGTCGGTGTAGCGCAGCGAGATGCCCGCCCTGCCCGCCAGGCGCTCGACCGCCGCCGGGAAGTCGAGCTGCTCCTTGTCCATGACGAAGCTGATGACGTCGCCCTGGGCCTGGCAGCCGAAGCAGTAGAACACGTTCTCGTTGGGGTTGACCGAGAACGACGGGGACTTCTCGGAGTGGAACGGGCACAGTCCCGACCACTGCCGGCCGACCCGGCGCAGCGGCGTGTACTCGCTGACGATCTGCACGATGTCGGACGCTGCCCGTACCGCAGCGACGTCGTCATCGTGGATGCCCATCGGGACGAGGTTACCGGCGTCGCCGCCCGCCCTTGAGGTGGGTGACCTCCTCGTCCCGCGCCTGCTCGACCCGGTGGTCGCCCTCGATCCGCGCCCGGATGCCTGGCAAGCTGGCGGGACCGAGCGGAGGTGGTCACATGGGCTGGACGTCCACGGCGGGGGCGGATGCCGTACCCGTGCTCGCGCCACGCACCGCCGCGGCATCGATCGACGACCTGCTGGCGGGGGCGACGTCGCGCCGGCCGTTCCACAACGCGGACGGCAAGTCGGGCTCGACGTTCGCCCGCGTCGACATCGACGGCGAGCGCCACGTCCTCAAGGTCATGCACGTCGACGACGACTGGATCGCCCGCTCGCTGGGCGACGTCACCTGCCGCCAGGTGACGGTGTGGACCTCGGGGCTGCTCGACGCCGTGCCGCCGTCGATCGACCACACGGTCGTGGGCGCGGCCCGCGGGTTCGGGCGCAACGGGTGGGGTGCCGCGTTGCTGATGCACGACGTCGGCGACCACCTGGTGCCCGAGGGCGACGACCCGGTGTCGCTCCACCAGCACGCGGCCTTCCTCGACCACATGGCCGAGCTGTCCGCCCGCTTCTGGGGCTGGACCGACACCGTCGGGCTGACACCGCCCACCATCCGCTGGTCGTTCTTCGGCCCCGGCATGCTCGAGTGCGAGCGCGAGCAGGGCTGGCCCCACGAGGTGCCGGCCATCGCCGAGCGGGGCTGGCGGGCATTCGCCGAGCGGGCGCCGGCCGACGTGCGCGACGCGGTCGAGGCCGTCCGGCGCGCGCCGTCGCTGCTCGCCGACGCAGTCGGCACCACCCCGTCGACCTTCGTGCACGGCGACTGGAAGATGGGCAATCTGGGCACCCGGCCCGACGGACGCACCATCCTGCTCGACTGCGCCTACCCGGGCGAGGGGCCCGCCTGTCACGAGCTGGGGTGGTACCTGGCCACCAACCGGGCTCGACTACCCGAGCCGAAGGAAGAGGCGATCGCCCGCTTCCGCCGAGCCCTGGCTGCGCACGGCATCGCCACCGACGGCGGCTGGTGGGACCGCCAGCTCGACCTGTGCCTGCTCGGCACCGTCGTGCAGCTGGGCTGGGAGAAGGCGCTGGGCGACGACGCAGAGCTGGGCTGGTGGACCGATCGGGCCCGCGAGGGCGCACGACAGCTGTGAGCGGCGACAACATGGACGGCGACGACGGCGACGACTGGCCGGCTGACGAGCGCCTCGCTGACGAGGACCTCGCTGACGAGGGCCGTCGGTTCGTCACCGCCGTGGCCCGTGCCTACGAACGCACGGGCGCGGCCTGGTCCCACGGACCGGGCCTGGTCTACGACCGGCTGGCCATCGCCGTCGTCGCCCGGACCCCAGTGCCGCTGGCCGGACGCACGGTGGTCGACGTGGGCGCGGGCACCGGCGCCGCGTCTCTGGCTGCCTCGTCGGCCGGCGCCCGGATCGTCGCCGTGGACGTGGCGCCGGCGATGCTGCATGCCAACCGTGCCGCGGTGGAGGGGGCGATCGCGGGCGAGGCGACCGCGCTCCCGCTGGCCGACCGGGCTGTCGACGGGCTGGTGGCGGCGTTCTCGTTCAACCACCTGCCCGACCCGGCCGCCGGGTTCCGCGAGGCGTCCCGGGTCTGCCGGCCGGGCTCGCCCGTGCTGGTCGCGGCCTACGCGGCCGAGGACGACCACCCCGCCAAGCAGGCCGTGGACCGGGCTGCGGTCGAGTGCGGCTGGGTGCCGGAGCCCTGGGTGGCGACGATGCACGACACGGTCTCGACCGGGCTCGCCTCCCCCGCCGGCATGGCGGATGCGGCCGCCGGCAGCGGCCTCGACGGCGAGGCGCTGACTCTGACTGTCGACCTGCCCGACATCGTTCCGGCCGCCATGGTCGGCTGGCGCATGGGCATGGCCCAGCTCGCCCCGTTCCTCGCCACCGTGGACGACGCCACGCGCCGGCGCGTGAGCCGGCGCGCCCTGGCGCTGCTCGGTCCCGCTCCCCCGCCGCTGCGCCGCTCGATCGTGGTCTACGCCGGGACGGCGTGACCCCCGTGTAACGGTCCGCGCGGTCCCGCGAACACTTGACATGAACCCTCCCGAGCAGCTCCCGCCGCCAGGCGCACGCGAGCACGTCGCCGACGCCGAGCTGCTCGCCGCGGTCCCGCACGACCTGGCGGCGTTCGAGGCGATCTACCGGCGATACGTCCGGCGGGTCACCGCGTTCGCCGTGACCCGGTGTGCCACCGCCGAGGACGTGGCCGACGTCGTCGCCCAGACCTTCGTCCGCCTCCCCGGCGCCGCCGGGCGCTACGACCCGGCCCTCGGCGAGCCCGCGGCCTACGTCCTCGGCATCGCCGGCCACGTTGTCCGCGACCTCCAACGGCGGTCCGTCCGCCACCACCGGTTGGTCGAGCGGCTGGTCGGCCGCGACCTGCTCGAGGCCGACGACATCGAGCGCATCGAGGACGCGATCGACGCGAGCCGCGCTGCTCCCCGAGCACGAGTCGCGCTGGACGGCGTGCCGCCGGGCGAGCGAGCCGTGCTCAGGCTGGTCGCCGACGGGCACACGCCCCACCAGGCCGCCCGCGAGCTCGGCATCACGCCAGGCGCCGCCCGAACCCGCCTGTCGCGGGCCCGCCGCCGCGTCCGCGACCACATGACCAACACGCCCGACCAGGAGTCCTCCTGATGACCAGCCCCACGCTCGACGACGTCCCCGTCCCCGGCTTCGAGGATCGCCTCTGGTCCGAGCTGGCTCGTGTGCACAGCGACACACAGCGTTTGCCGGACGCGTCCGACCCCGCCGCGCCCGCGGAGGCGCCGCTTCGGCGGCGGGCCCGCAGGTCGCTGCTCGCCGGCATCGGCGCCGCGGCGGCGGCCGCGACGGTCGTCGCGGCCGTCGCAATCACGCGCTCGAACGATGACCCCGCCCACCGCGCGGGCGACCAGACCGAGACCACGCCCCCCGACGACGCCACACCCGGCGGCGAGCCCGGCACCCCGGCCGAGCCCGGCCCCGGCCCGGACTCGACCTCGATCGAGGCCAAGATCATCGCCGCCACCGACGCCGCGATCGCCGACTCGGTCGTGCATGAGTACCAGGACGCGGTGAACAGTCCCGGCGCCGGTGAGACCTGGACCGACGAGCAGTCCGGCCGCATGCGGTTCCTCCAGCTCTCCGCGACCGGCGCGCCGGTGTTCGACACCGGACCGGCGACCGCCCCCGGGCCCGACGACGTCGGCCCCGAGATCCCGCCCGACGCGCACCCGGGGAGCCGCTCGTGGCCGACGGAGCTGACCCGATCGGTCGACTACTGCTTCGGCGAGTACGTGGACTACCAGCGCGGCATGGTGCCGGCGACCAACGGGGCACAACGCCTGCGCGACCAGCTCGCGCGGGAGTTGACGTTGACGGACGGGACCCAGATTGTCGACGGCCGGGAGCTGATCCGGGTGTTCGCCGCGATCGAACTCACCGAGGAGATGGTCCGCGACCCGGAGACCTGGACCCCGCCGCCCGAGCTGGAGATGGAGCTCGCGCCCGGCGGTGGCGCCGTCATCGACAAGAACCACGTCATCCTCGTCGACCCCACCACCTACCAGCCCGTGATGACCGTCGGTAACCCAGGAGAGGGCGCCGAGTTCGTGTCGGGCGCCGAGAGCGTGACGAGGTTCGAGTACCTGCCCCGCACGCCCGAGAACCTCGCACTGCTCAGCCCCCCGGTGCCGGACGGGTTCGTGCAGATCGACGCTGCTCGCGGCGACGGCGAGCGGTTCGATCGCTGCGGGGTGACGTAGTTCCGTCGCGGCGAGTGCCGATGCGACGGGGCGGTAGCGCAGAGGCCACCGCCCCGTGCGCCGGGTCAGGGCTTGGGGTTGGTACCCGATTGGCCGGTGCTCGCAGGCTCAGCGGAGTCTTCGGCACCGTCGGTGACCTCGCCTGACCCGTTGGTCGAGCCGTCACCGGACCCGGCATCGACACCTGCGGCTTCCTCGCGGGCGTCCTTGCGCATCGACAGCCAGATCGACACCGCCAGCACCGAGGCGATGACGCCCAGGCTGAGGGCCGTGGGGATGTGGTACCACTCGGCCACGATCATCTTGATGCCGACGAAGGCGAGGATGACCGCCAAGCCCTGCTGGAGCAGGCTGAACTTCTCGCGCAGGTCCGCCAGCAGGAAGTACAGGGCCCGCAGGCCCAGGATGGCGAAGGCGTTCGAGCTGAACACGATGAACTGCTCGCGGCTGACCGCCAGGATGGCCGGGATCGAGTCGACGGCGAACACCACGTCGCTCGTCTCGATCACGATGAGCACGGCCAGCAGCGGTGTGGCCAGCAACTTCTTGTTGTGGCGCACGAACATCTTCTGGCCGTTGTATTCGGTGGTCGACGGGATCACCTTGCGGACGAGTCTGAGCACCGGGTTGTTCTCGGGGTGCACTTCGTCGTCGTCGTCGTGGCGGATCATGCGGGCCGCGGTGATGAGCAGGAACGCACCGAACACGAACAGCATCCACTCGAACCGCTCGAGCAGGGCGACGCCGGCGAAGATGAAGACGAAGCGCAGCACCAGCGCACCGAAGATGCCCCAGAACAGCACGCGGAACTGGTAGGCGCGGGGCACCGCGAAGTAGCTCATGATGAGCGCCCACACGAAGACGTTGTCGACGCTCAGGCTCTTCTCGATGAGGTAGCCGGAGATGTATTCACCGGCGGCCTGGCCACCGTGCCAGGCGAAGATCACGCCGGTGAAGGCGACGCCGATGCTGATCCACACCCCCGACTCGATCGCCGCTTCCTTGGTGGAGGGCGCGTGCGGCCTGCGGTGCACCAGCAGCAGGTCGGCCACCAGCAGCACGGTGATGAACGCCAGGAACGCCACCCAGATCCAGGGGGCAACCTCGAAGCTGGCGAAGTTCTCGTCCGAACCGGACGATTCGGACGCCAAGACGGCGACGGACGACAGGGACACCAATTACCTCCGGCTGTGTGCCACGGGGACTTCCAGCCGAAGGTCTCGCCCGCCACCTGGGCCGGACCCACCGGGCCGACGGGAGGCACCTGCCGCCCGTCGACCGTACTGACGATGAGTCACGTTGAGGGCTACTCCCCTTCGGTCCGGTGGAGTGTACCTGCCTCTCGTAGCGCTCCTGAACCCGGGCCTGAACCTGGGCCGGCGCTTCCGGTCATGGCGGAGCAGCCGGTCGGTCAGCCAGCGGCGACGATGGCCTGGGCCGCGGCCAGGCGGGCGACCGGGATGCGGAACGGCGAGCACGACACGTAGTCGAGGCCCACACGCTGGAAGAACGCGATCGACTCGGGGTCACCGCCGTGCTCGCCGCACACGCCCATCTTGAGCGTGCGGTTGGTCTTGCGGCCCCGCTCGACCGCGGTGGCGACCAGATCGCCGACGCCGCCGACGTCGATCGTCTCGAACGGGTTGCGCCGGAGCAGCCCCTGTTCCAGGTACGCAGGCATCATGCGCGACTCGACGTCGTCGCGGCTGAACCCGAACGCCATCTGGGTCAGGTCGTTGGTGCCGAAGCTGAAGAAGTCGGCCACCTCGGCGATCTCGTCGGCCCGCACCGCGGCCCGCGGGGTCTCGATCATCGTGCCGATCGTGATGTCGAGGCGGCGCCGCGAGCCTTTCATCGCCTGGGCGATCGCCTCGGTGACCCAGCCCCTGGCCTCGGCCATCTCCTCGCGGGTCACCGTCAGGGGGATCATGATCTCGACCACAGGCTTGCCCCCGGCCTTGGCCCGCTCGAGCGCCGCCTCGACCAGCGCCCGCACCTGCATTGCGTACAGGCCCGGCTTGAGCACCCCGAGCCGCACGCCGCGGGTACCGAGCATGGGGTTCTGCTCCCGCCAGGAGCGCGCGGCGGCCAACAAGCGGCTCTCGTCATCGGACAGGCCGTCTGTGGCCTGGCGCACCAGCAGGTCCTCGACGCTGGGCAGGAACTCGTGCAGCGGCGGGTCGAGCAGACGGACCGTCACGGGCAGACCGTCCATGGCCTCGAGGATCTCGACGAAGTCGGCCCGCTGCACAGCCAGCAGCTTCTCGAGGGCGGCGGCCTCGCCGTCGGGGGTGTCCGCGAGGATCATCTCGCGCACGACCGGCAGGCGGTCGTCGCCCAGGAACATGTGCTCGGTGCGGCACAGGCCGATGCCCTCGGCGCCCAACGAGCGCGCGTTGGTCGCGTCGGCGCCGGTGTCGGCGTTGGCCCGCACGCCCAGGCGGGCGCGCCGGCGGTTCTTGCCGTGGCGGATGCCGTCGGCCCAGCCCAGCATCGTGTCGAGCTCGGGCGGTGCCTCGCTGGTGGCCAGCTCGACCTCGCCCAGCACGACCTGCCCGGTCGTGCCGTCGAGCGAGATCACGTCGCCCTGCTCGACCGTCACGCCGCCGGCCGTGAACGAGGTGCCCGAGATCTTGACCGCGTCGGCACCCACCACCGCGGGGATGCCCCACCCGCGAGCCACGACGGCGGCATGGCTCACCAGCCCGCCCCGCGCGGTGAGGATGCCCTCGGAGGCCTGCATGCCGTGCACGTCCTCGGGCGAGGTCTCGCTGCGGACGAGGATGACCTGCGCGCCCCCGGCGGCCGCCTCGGCCGCCTCGTCGGCGGTGAAGTACACCTGCCCCACCGCGGCGCCCGGCGAGGCGGCCAGACCGGTGGCGATGACCTGCACGTCGTCGGAGGCGAACTGCGGGTGCAGCACCTGCTCGACGTGGTCCTCGGTGATGCGCAGCAGGGCCTCGTCTCGCGTGATCTTCCAGCCGCGGCGACGCTGGTTGGTCATGTCGACCGCCATGCGCAGCGCGGCCCGCCCGGTGCGCTTGCCGACCCGCGTCTGCAGCATCCACAGCTTGCCGTGGTCGATGGTGAACTCGGTGTCGCACATGTCGCGGTAGTGCGCCTCGAGCCGGGCGAAGATGCCGAGCAGCTCGTCCTTGACGCCCGGGAAGGCCTGGCCAACGTCGTCGAGGTTCTGGGTGTTGCGGATGCCGGCCACCACGTCCTCGCCCTGGGCGTTGACCAGGAAGTCGCCGTAGGGCTTGTCCTCGCCCGTGGCCGCGTTGCGGGTGAAGCCGACCCCGGTGCCCGACTGGTCGTCGCGGTTGCCGAACACCATGACCTGCACGTTCACCGCGGTGCCCAGGTCGTGGGGGATCTTCTCGCGCTCGCGGTAGGCGCGGGCCCGCGGGCTGTCCCACGAGCTGAACACGGCCTCGATCGCGCCCCGGAGCTGGCGCTGCGGGTCCTGGGGGAAGGCGCGCCCCGTGCCCTCCTTGACCAGCTTCTTGTAGATGATGCACAGGTCCTTGAGCGCCTCGGCGGGCAGGTCGGCGTCGGAGGTCACCTTGGCGTTGCGCTTGGCCCGGTCGAGCTGGTCGTCGAACCGCTTTCCCGCCAGGTCGAGCACGATCCGGGCGTACATGGCGATGAAGCGCCGGTACGAGTCGTACGCGAACCGCTCGTCGGCGGTGGCCCGCGCCAGGCCTTTCACACTGCGGTCGTTGAGGCCCAGGTTGAGGACCGTGTCCATCATCCCCGGCATCGAGAACTTGGCCCCCGACCGCACGCTCACCAGCAACGGATCCGACGGGTCGCCCAGGCGGCGCTTCATCGCCTTTTCCAGCCGGCCGGTGTGCCGGGCCACCTCGTCCGACAGGCCGGGTGGCCAGCCGGAGCGCATGTAGTCGCGGCAGGCGTCCGTGCTGATGGTGAAGCCCGGCGGAACGGGCAACCGCAGCACCGAGGTCATCTCGGCGAGGTTGGCGCCCTTGCCCCCGAGGAGGTCCTTCATCTCCATGGGCGGCCGCTTGTGGCGATGGTCGAACGCGTAGGCGTAGGGCACGGGCGTCCCCCGATCGGTGGCGTGGGCGGCGGTTCGCTCCGAGCCTACGCCCACGTCGACACGGCGAGCGGCGACCGATCGCCCGCCGGTGTGGGTGCCGGCCGACGGAGCCACAGCGCCCGCCACATCGGGACGACGGGGGGCGGGACGACGTGTGATCGGCGAATCGCCCGCGCCGCGACGGCGGGACGGACGGGCGTGACTGGCGTGACGACACCCGCGGTCCGGTGTCGGCCGGTACCGTCGCGCCATGGTGGGGTTGGGGCGGCTCGCGGTGTGGGTCGCCCTGCTCGCGGGCCTCGGCGCCGCGGTCGCGCCGCTGCTCGGTCGCCGGTGGCGGTCCTGGCCGCTGCTGGCCGTGTCGTCCGCGGCGGGCCTGGCGGCCACCGCCGTGCTCGCCCGGGCGCTCGTGGTGGGCGACTACTCGTTGGTCTACGTGGCCGACTTCAGCCGACGGGGTGCCAGCGCGCCGTACCGGGCGGCGGCGCTCTGGGGCGGGATGGCGGGCTCGCTGCTGTGGCTGGCCACGCTGGTCGGCCTCGCCGGGCTGGTCAGCGCCTGGCGGCTGGACGACACGCACCGGCGCGACGGGGTCGCGGCCGTGACCGGGGCCATCGTCGGCGCGCTCGTGCTGCTGGTCGTCGCGTTCGCCGACCCGTTCGCCACGCTCGACGTGCCCGCCATCGACGGCGCCGGCCTGACACCGATCCTCGAGCACGCGGCGATGCTCTATCACCCGCCCCTGCTCTATCTCGGGCTGGCCACGCTGGTGGGGCCGTTCGCCCTGACCGTGTCGGCGCTGGCCGGCGGTCGGCTCGACGACGACTGGCTGGCGACCGTGCGGCGGTGGTCGCTGGTGCCCTGGACCCTGTTGGCCGTGGGCATGGTGGCGGGCGCCCACTGGGCCTACGTCGAGCTGGGGTGGGGCGGCTACTGGGCCTGGGACCCGGTCGAGAACACCGCGCTGCTGCCGTGGCTGGCGGTCACGGTGCTGCTGCACGCCGCCCGGGGCGCGCGAACCGACCGGCCGCCGGTGTCGCGGGTGGCGGTGGCGGGGCTGGCGTGCCTGCCCTTCGTGCTCGCGCTGCTCGGCAGCCTGTTGACCCGATCCGGCGCCACGTCGTCCGTCCACGCCTTCGCCGAGGCCCGGGCCATCGGCCGCGCCCTTGCCGTCGTCGTCGCGGTGGTCGTGGTCGGGGTGGTCGTGCTGCTGAGTCGAGCGACGGGGCGGGCCCGGGGAGCGGGTGGTGCCTCCTCACCGGTCGGCGCGGCGGGCCGTCGATCCGGGGGCACCGCCCGGACCGGCGGCGGGGTCGACACGACGTTCCCGTCCCGTCGCGTCGGTTGCCCGACTGCTGGCTGCGCATCTGGCTGTCGTCGGCGCCGCCCTGGCCATCGTGCTGGCCGGGACGCTGTGGCCACTGTGGGCGGACCTGCGGGGCGGCGACGGCATCGCCGTGACCGGCAGCTACTTCGCCCAGTTCACCGGCCCGCTCGCCGCGGTCGCCCTCACGCTGGTCTGCCTGGTGCCGCTGGCGGTGGGGCTGGCCGGGCCGGCGAGACGCTCCGGGATGCTCGTCGTCGCCGCAGTGGTCGGCGGCGTCGTCGCGCTCGCCGTCCTCCTCGGGTCCGCGCCCGCGTTCGACCCGTCCCGGGCCGTGCTGGGCGCCGCCGCCGGCGCGTGTGCCGGCACCGCGACCCTCGGCGTGGCGCGGGCGGTCCGCGGCGGCTCGGCGGTGGGCGGGCACCTCGCCCACGCCGCGATCGGCCTGTTGGCTCTGGGCATCGCCGGCACCGCCACCGGGGGCAGCCGCCTGATGTCGCTGCAGCCGGGCCAGTCGGCCACGGTGCTCGGCCACGAGGTCGCCTACGACGGCGTCACCGTGGTGGACGGCCCGGTCGCCGGGTCGAGCGCGGTTGTCGCAGACGTCACCACCGGCGGCCAGCGGATGCGGCCGTCGCTCGTCGCCTTCCCCGATCGGGGTGTCCTGCTCGCCGAGACCTCGCTGCGGTCGACCCCGGCGGTCGACGTGCAGGTGACCCTGCGCACGGCGCGGGACGACGGCACGGCGCTGCTCGAGGTCGGTGTCCACCCGCTGCAGGTGCTCGTGTGGTGGGGTGGCCTGGCGGTGGTGGCCGCAGGTGCGTTCGCCGCGTGGGAGGCGTCCCGGCGACCCCGGACGCACCCGGTCCCCGGTGAGCCGACGTCCGTCACGACGGCGTCCGAGCCGAGGTAGGCGTCAGCCGGCGGCGGTCAGGTCCGTCGTCGCCGCACGCACGTGTAGGCGCCGTACGCCGACCGGCGGAAGGTCCGCTCCGCGACGTCGAACCCCGTCCGGTCGAGCATCGCGTCGAGAAGCCAGCTGTAGGTGCTGAACTCGCCCCGCACGTGCGCGGCCAGCTCGTCGGCGGTCCACCCGACCGACGGGTCGGTCACCGCGCCGGCCATCCACGCCTCGATGCGCTCCTCGGCCTCGTGAGGTGCGAAGTCGAACACGAGGTCGCGCAGCCGCAGGACGCCGCCGGGCCGGAGGAACGACGCCATCCGCTCGAGCGCGATCGCCTTCCAGAAGTCAGGGATCTGGTGCAGGGCGTTGCGGGTGAAGACCGCGTCCGCAGGCTCGCCACCGTGGTCGTAGGAGAGGAGCCCGCCGTCGACCACCTCCACGTTGTCGAACCCGAGGACGTCGACGCGGTACGGAGCGCCGCGGTCATCGCCGGCGAGATGTCCACGGCGACGACCCGGTGGCACAGAGGCGCGACGGCGACGGAGAACGTGCCGGTGCCCGCACCCATGTCGATGACGACCGAGTCGGTGCCCAGGCCACGGACCACCAAAGCGTCGACGTCGTCGGTGGGGTCGAACCCGGCCTTGCGGTCATAGCCGGCGACGTAGCGAGGGTCGAGATGCTCCACCCCCGCGTGCGCGCCCTCGTCCAGCCACCAGTGGGTCATCTCGGTGAGTGTTCCTGCCACGCGTCCGCCACGGCCAGCGACTATCCCGCCGGGCAGTCCGGGCGCCGCGGCCAGTGATCCGGGTGGCGGTTTCCGCAAGGCCTGGTCGACCCGGTCGTGGCCCGCCGTGGGCGCCTCCACGCCTACGAGTCCATGCATCCTGCGCGTCCTCGACAGCGACCCGGACGGCGCCGACCCCGACGCCTGAACGCCCGCCGGCCGGTGAGGCCGGGGGCGGCCCTCGGCGAGGCAGACTGTGCCTCGGTGCCCGGCACACGATGAACACGACAGCTCCCCCCGAACCGCCCGCCCGCGCCTGGGAGGCGCTCGCCGCCGGGATCGCCGGCGAGGTCGTCCGGCCCGGTTCGCCCGGCTTCGACCACCGCCACCGCGGCTTCAACGCCCGGTTTCACGCCGTGCGCCCGCAAGCCATCGTGTACTGCGCGACCCCGCAGGACGTGGCCGAGGCGATCCGGTTCATCGGCCGGCACGGCCTCCGCCACGCCACCCGCAGCGGCGGCCACTGCTTCGCGGGGCACTCGTCGACCCCGGGTGTCGTGGTTGACGTCACGCCCATGCGTTCGGTGTCCGTGGCAGGCAACCTGGCGGTGGTGGGCGCCGGGGCGCGGCTCGGCGAGGTCTACGACGCGCTCGGGGCGCACGACCTGACCATCGCCGGCGGCACCTGTCCCGCGGTCGGGATCGCCGGCCTGACGCTCGGCGGCGGGCTCGGGATCCTGGGCCGGACCTACGGCGTGACGTCGGATCGCCTGGTGGCGGCGCAGATCGTCCTGGCCGACGGGCGCATCGTCGACTGCGACGACAGCCATGACGAGGACCTGTTCTGGGCGCTCCGGGGCGCCGGCGCGGGCAACTTCGGCGTGGTCACGTCGCTGGTCCTTCGGGCCGTGCCCGCACCCTGGGCGGTGAACTTCCACCTGCGGTGGCCCTTCCCCGACGCCGCCGCCGTGATCGCCGCGTGGCAGCGATGGGCGCCCCACGGCCCCGACGGGCTGGCGGCGAGCCTGAAGGTGACCGCTACGGGCCAGGGAGACCGGCCTCCGTCGGTCGACGTCTACGGGGCGCTGTCGGAGACGGGGACGGGCGCGGGCGACGCACATGACGCGGCCGGGCTGGTCGACACGCTCATCGGGCGGGTGGGCTCGGACCCGGTCTTGGTGACCAGCGAGCGGATGGCCTACCCGGCGACCCGGCGCTTCTGGGCCGATCTCGGCGCCACCGACCCCGTCTCCGGCCACCAACCACCCCCGGATCAGCCCCATCTCGTCGCGAAGTCGGAGTTCTTCGGACGGCCGCTACCCGTCGAGGCCATCGTCGGGCTGGTGGAGACGCTGACGCGGGACCGGGCGCCGGGCGAGACTCGCGAGCTGGACTTCATACCCTGGGGCGGGGCCTACAACCGCGTGCCGACCGACGCCACCGCCTTCGTCCATCGCGACGAGCTGTTCCAGCTCAAGCACGCGGCCGTCGTCGACCGCGGCGCCTCGCCGGCCGAGGCAGGCGCCGCTCGCCGGTGGGTCGGCCGGTCGTGGGCGATGGTGCACCCATGGGGATCGGGGCGCGTGTTCCAGAACTTCGCCGACCCGGACCTGGCCCACTGGGCCGACGCCTACTACGGCACGAACCATGGCCGGTTGGTGCGCATCAAGGCCCGCTACGACGCCGGCGACCTGTTCCACTCCCACCAGTCGCTGCCCGTGCGCTGACGGAGCCGACGCCCCCCGACGCCTCCCGGCGCTCACCGGGTCGTCGCGTCGTAGACGAGTGACGAGCGGGCACGGGCCGCGACGATGAGATCGGCGACGTCGGGGAACCAGGGGCCCACCATGCCGTCGTACACCGTCTCGTACCCCGCACCTGCGTAGCGCCCGGCGCGGCGGCGGCCGCCTGGGTGACGACCTCGTTCTGGTCCTCGGACTCCGGCAACCAGGGCTGGATCGCACCGCGAGCGAGGAAGGCGAAGAAGGCGTCTCCCTCCACGAGCACGCTCTGCTCGAACCGGTCCGCCAGGATGCCCGCCACCGTGGACTTGCCGGCACCCGGCGGGCCGGTGACGATCAGCAGCGACGGCATGCCCGATTGTCGCCCGCCGGGAGCCCGCGGACCCTGGCGTTTGCGACGGCCCCGAGGCCGCCCGCGGGCACGGGAGATCGGACCTGATGTCGATGTGAGGTCACGGCTCGTCATCGTCGTCGGCGACGCCCCGGCGACGGCGCTGGGACGCCAGCAGCGCGCCCAGGCTTTCGGGCGGCGCCGCCTCGGCGTCGGGCGGTCGTTCGGCCGTACCGGAGGCGCCGCCGCCGACCGGTTCGTCGGGTGGCCGGGGCGCCCGGCGGGTCGCGGCGCGACCGGGCCGCTCGGCGGGCGACCGGCCCGGTAGCCCCGGCGCCCTCGACCGCAGCCAGGCCAGCGACGACGAGCCGGCGTGGCCGACCGAGCGGGCCACCGAGCCGGACAGGGCCAGACGGGACATCGCCACCGCCGCCGGCCACAGCAGGGCGGCGGCCAGCAGGAACCACCCGGCGAGCGCCAGGCGCGAGCGGCCGGCTCGCAGGTCGTCGGGGTCGAACACGGCGGCGGCCTCGACCTCACCGCGCCCGCCCGTCTCCTCGGACACCCGGGCCAGCAGGGCCGTGTCGGGCTCGCCCGGCTCGTACTCCGGGCTGTACGACACATTGGTGAGCGCCGTGCCCCCGGCGACCTGGGCGCCGGCGTCGTCGGCCACCGACGCCGCCACCGCGTAGGTGCCGGCGTCGTCCACCGGCACCTCGCCCGCGAACGTGTCGCCGGCGACGCGCTCGAGGCGCACGTCGGTGGCGGTCAGGTCGGGGCTGGTGACGCGCGCCGTCGCCTCGCTGCCGTCGGGGAACGCCGTGGCGCCCGCCACGGTCACCCGCAGGACGCCGTCGACCACCTCGGCCGTCACCCCGCCCTGGCCCTGGTCGCGGGGGAACGTGTCCTTGACCACCCGGGTCCAGAAGTCGACGTACCCCTCCCACGAGGCCCAGCCCGCCGACCAGCGCTCGCCCCCGTCGCTCGTCCACGACGTGGCCCGGCCCAGCCCGACGTTCCAGGACACGAGCAGCGGGTCCTGGTCGGGGCCGATGCGCAGGTGCGTGGTCGCCTGCGGCTTGGCCGTGGCGGCGATGTAGCCACCGAGAGGCGGCGTGGCCTCGAGGCCGGCGACAACCTCGGCCGACGAGGTGATCGTGGGCAGGAACTCGCCCTCGTTGACGAAGTCCCGCGAGGCGATGGTCGCCTCCTGCTGCATGATCTGCGGGATCTCCTCGAGGTTTCGGCCCGGGTAGAAGCGACCGCCACCCGCCTGAGCGATCGCCTCCAGCTCGGCGGCGGAGCCCTCGCCCGTGGCCAGCACCGACACGGTGATGCCCTCCTCCAGCAGCCCTCCGGCCTGGTCCGCCAGGGCCGTGAGAGCCGAGGGATCGGTGAAGCCGTCGGTGAACAGGATGATGTGCTTGAGCGCGGCGTTCGACTCGCGCAGCGCCTCGGCCGCCGTGGTGAGCGAGCGCGTCAGGTCGGTGCCGTCGCCCGTGGGGTGCAGCGTCCGCAGGCCCGAGGTCACGACGTCCTCCGCAGGGAGTTGCTGCAGGTCGATGACCCAGCTCTCGTTCGTGTCGATGGCCAGCACGCCGATCTCGTCGCGCTCGGACAAGGCCTCTATGGCCCGGGCGGCACCGGCGCGGGAGATGTCGGTCTTGTTGATGCCGCCCATCGAGCGGTTGCCGGCGGCGGGCATGCCGTTCGACCCCTCGGCGCAGTGGCAGGCCCCCATCGACCCGGAGGTGTCGATGGCGAGCACCTCGGCCACCGACTGGCGCCGCTGCGGGTCGAGGATGTCGGACACCACGGGCAGGATCTGCTCCAGCTCGCTGCCCAGGTAGCCGCCCAGCGCGTACGACTGGGTGCCGCCGATGCTGACCAGACCCCTGCCCAGGTCGCGGGTGGCCAGCGACAGGGCGGACACCTGGTCGGGCGCCAGCGTGGCGGCGTCGACGTCGACGAGAACGATCGACGAGTAGCCGGTCAGTGCGTCGACGGGCGGGATGGCCGTGCTGTCGACCACGTCGACCGTCATCGCCCCTGCGGTGAGGGCCGACGCGAGGCCCGCCCCGGCCCCGGGCCGCCCCTCGAGCACCAGCACCCGCGGCGGGCCCTCGACCTGCACCGCCGCGTAACCCACGTCGTTCTCGGCCACGCTGTCGGAAGCGGTGGTGACCCGCACCTGGTAGCGGGCCAGGCCGGGCTCGTCGGCCACGACCGAGAACGACACCGTGTTCGGCCCGGCGACCAGGTCGACCGCCTGCTCCTGGAGCACCTCGCTGCCGTCGAGCAGCGTGACCAGCGCGGGGCCCGCCCGATCGGCGGTCACCGTGGCGGTCACCGTGATCGACTCGCCCTGGCGGGCGCGACCCGGCGAATCGATGGCCGCCACCGCCGTGTCGGGGCCGGAGGCGCGGGCGACCGTGTGGACATCCACCTCGACCCCGGCGTCGGTCAGGCGCTGGGCCTCGGCCACCACGTCGCCGCGGGTGGCCCGGCCGTCGGACACCAGCACCACCCGCCGCCGCGCGTCCGACGGCAGCACGGCCGCCGCCAGGCGCAGCGCGCCCGCCAGGTCGGTGCGAGACGGGTCGATCTGCACCGCGGGCTGGCCGAGGCGGGCCTCGGACTGCACGATCGTCTCCAGGCGGGCGTCGCCGCCGAACAGCGCCACGCCGGCGCGGGCGTCGTCGGGCATGTCGTCGAGCGCCTCGCGCGCCCAGGTGACCGCGTCGGCCTGGCCGGCCACGCCCAGCGAGTCGGACGCGTCGACCAGCAGCATCACCGCCACGTCGCGCCCCGGACGCACGACCGACAGGTCGAGCAGGGCCGCCACCAGCGCCAACGCCACCGCCACCCGCAGGGCGGTCGCCACCCTGAACTGCCGCCGGGACACTCCCGACCTGCGCCGGGCGAGCAGCCATTCCGCCGCCAGCAGCACGAGCAGGGGCACCACGACCCAGGCGAGGACCGGGACGTGGCCTCGGGGCGGGCTGTCGCTCTCGTTGCGGGTGCGCTCGCTGACCAGCAGGCTGGCCGCCGGCGTCAGGTCGGACTCGGACAGCGACGGGTTGACGGCGATGGCGCGCTCGGGACGGTCGGCGGCGGCGACGGTCCAGAACCCGACCCGGTCGGCGTGGGGCGCGGCGGCACCGGCGGGCACGTCGATCGCCAGCCCGCCCGGGCCCGTGACCCGGCTGTCTCGTGCCGCGTCGATCGGCAGCGCGCTGCCGGCGGGCACGGCCTGCGGCGGCAAGGCCGCGCCGCCGAGCTCGGAGATGATGCGGTCGCCCAGGACGGGGAACGCGTACTGCAGCGGCAGGTTCGACTCGGCCAGCGGGAAGCCGAGGTACACGAACGCCCGGTTGCCGGCCGTGCCCCGCACCAGCAGCGGCGTCCCCTCGGCGGCGACCAGCGCCTCGGACGTGGGCGCGTCGAGTCGCTGGGCAACCCGGATGGCCACGCCGGACAGGTCGACGTCGGCCAGCAGCGGGTCGTCGGTGCGCACCAGCGTCGCCGCCGGCTGGTCGACCGCACCCGCGACCGCGACCCCGGGTGCGCCCGACGGCGGCGCGATGGCCCAGAACGGCGCCTGTGGGTCGACCGGCACGTCGACCTGGTTGTAGATGGCCAGGTCGGCGCCCGGCGCGGGGACCGCGGTCGGCGACCGGGTGACCTCGATGCCGGGGATGGCCGCCAGCAGCGCGTCGAGCAGCGGGTCGTCGGGGCCGGCCACCAGCACGTCGAGGCTCTTGCGGCTGGGGGCCACCGCGTAGGCCCGGTCGTCGATGTCGAGCAGGTCCTCGCCCTCGAGGAAGGCCTGCACCCGCTCCCCCGCCGGCAGGTCGACCTCGACGTCCACCGTCGCCCCAGCGGCCACCGCGACCTGCTGGGTGACGGCGGTGACGCCGTCGACGTCGAGCCGGAGCGTCTGCGTGGCCTCCGGGCCGCCGGTGTTGCTCACCGTGACGAAGGCCCGCAGCCCGCCCGTGGCCGGCTCGACGGTCAACCGGCTGATGGCGCGGTTGGTCGACTGGTCGCCCACCGCCTGGTACGTGGTGCCCGGGGGCAGCAGCGCCTGCTCGGCGTCGGTCACGCCGCCGTCGGACAGGAACACGAACGCGATCGAGTCGTCGGTCGTCTCCAGGCTCTCGGCCAGCACGAACGCGCCCGCGAAGTCGGCCGCACCGGCGGTCGTCTCGATGGGATCGAGCGCGCGGCCGAACGCGTCGCGGTCGCTGCTGGCGGTGAGGACGACGCGGGGCCGCGCGTCAGCCACCACGATGCTGGCCACCCCGCCGGCCGGGATCTCGGACCGCAGGCGCCGGGCCTCGTCCTTGGCCGCGCTCAGCCGGTCGGGGTCGCCGTCGCGGGCGGCCATCGAGCCCGAGGCGTCGATGATGTACACGGTGTGGTCGGCCACCGGGGCGTCGGTCAGGCGCACCGGGCGGGCCACGGCCAGGGCCAGGCCCGCCACCAGCAGGAGCTGGAGGGCGAGCAGCAGCGACGGGCGCAGCCGCTGCCACGGCCGGGCCGCCGACACCGTCGCCTCGACGCCGCGCCACAGGTAGACCGACGACACCTCGACCTCGTCGCGGCGGGGCCGCAGGATGTGCAGTGCCAGCACGGGCAGGGCCAGCAGCGCCAGCCACAGTCCCGCCGGGTTGGCGAAGCTCACCGCAGCACCCCGGCCGCCCGCCAGCCGCCGAGCAGCAGCGGCTCGAGGTCGTCGTCGTCGAGCACCCGCACGTAGGCGGCGCCGACCTGGCGGCAGCGCAGCGCCACCCGGTCGGCCCATTCGAGCGCCAGCCGCTCGTAGCGCCGCAGGGCATCGGGCGACAGGCTCACGGCCACCCGGGCGCCCGTCTCGCGGTCGACCAGGTCGAGGTCACCCACCAGGTCGGGGCGCACCTCCTCGGCCGCCAGCA
Source organism: uncultured Acidimicrobiales bacterium (assembly GCA_963735395.1). Taxonomy (GTDB): domain Bacteria; phylum Actinomycetota; class Acidimicrobiia; order Acidimicrobiales; family VFJN01; genus ZC4RG19. The sequence continues at coordinate 22,834 of CAVTKV010000018.1, forward strand.
CGTGCACGACGGTCAGGTCGCCCCCGCGGCCGGGCAGGCGGGTCACCCCGTCGTCCCACTCGGTCGTGAGCATGTCGGAGATGAGCACGGTCAGCCCCGGCGGGCCGGGCCGGGCCAGCAGGTCGCGGGCGGCCGCGGCGAAGCGGGTGTCGCCGCCGGCCTCGAGCCCCTCGAGGTGGGCGAACAGCGCACCCGTGGCGTGGCGTCCCGTGAAGCGGGGGGCGTGGCGGGCCGACGGCACCCCGTGCACGGTCACGACGTCGCGGCGGACGAGGGCCACGAAGCCGAGCGCGGCGGCGATGCGCCGGGCCTGGGCCATCTTGTCGCCGGTGGCCATCGAGCCCGACGTGTCGACGAGCAGGCGCACGGTCAGGTCGTCCTCGGCCTCGTACAGCCGCACCAGCAGCTGGTCGAGGCGGGCGAGCGCGGCGTAGTCGATGCGGCGGAAGTCGTCGCCGGCGCTGTACTCGCGGTACTCGGCGAAATCGAGGGTGGCGCCGTGGTGCGGCGACCGGTGCTCGGCCGACAGGTGCCCCGCCAGCCGCCGCCGGGTGGCGATCTGCAGGCGTTCGAGCCGGCCCAGCAGCGCCGGCTCGAGGAGAGCGTGAGGACTGGTCATGTCATCTCGACCCACCGTTGCCGTGCTTCCCACTCTTGGCGCCTCCGGCGCCGGGCCGCTCGGGCCACGGCCTCGCCCATGGCTCGGCCTCGAGGAGGCTCACGGCGCGCCCCGCAGGCCGACCGCCGGCACGGGCACGGCGTCGAGCACCGCGGCGACGAGCTGGTCGGCGGTCACGCCGTCGGCCACCGCCTCGTAGCCGACGACCAGCCGGTGGCGCAGCGCGCCCGGCGCCGCGGCCCGGACGTCCTCGGCCGCCACCGACGGGCGGCCGTCGAGCAGCGCGGTGGCCTTGGCGGCCAGGATCAGCGCCTGCGCGCCGCGGGGGCTGGCACCGAACCGCACGTAGCGGCGCACCTGCTCGGGCGCGCTGTCCTTGTCCGGGTGGGTGGCCACGACCAGGTCGACCGCGTGCTCGACCAGGTGCGACGGCACCGGCACCTCGCGGGTCAGGGCGATCATGGCCTGGATCTCGGCGGCGTCGGCTACGGCCGACACGGCGGCCTCGTCGCCGCCGGTGGTGCGCCCGACCACCGCCACCAGCTCCTCGGCCGACGGGAACGGCACCAGGGCCTTGAGCAGGAACCGGTCGAGCTGGGCCTCGGGCAGCGGGTAGGTGCCCTCCATCTCCAGGGGGTTCTGCGTGGCCATCACCAGGAAGGGGCGGGGCAGCGGACGGGTGGCGCCTGCCACGGTGACCGCCCGCTCCTGCATCGCCTCGAGCAGCGCCGACTGCGTCTTGGGCGTGGCCCGGTTGACCTCGTCGGCCAGCACCAGGCTGGCGAACACCGGGCCGGGCCGGAACCGGAAGTCGCGGCCGCCGTCCGCCTGCTGCTCGAGCACCTGGGTGCCCACGATGTCGGCCGGCATGAGGTCGGGCGTGAACTGCACCCGGTTGAACTCCAGGCTCACGGCCGACGACAGCGTCTTGAGCAGCATCGTCTTGCCCAGGCCCGGCACGCCCTCGAGGAGGGCATGCCCCTCGCACAGCAGGCACACCAGCACGTCGCGCACGAGCGCCTGCTGGCCGACGATGACCTTGCCGATCTCGCGCTCGATGGCGGCCGCGGTCTCGGCGTAGCGCTCGGGGCTGACGGTGCTCATGTCGTGATGTCCGATCGGTCGTGTGGTGCGGGTTCGGGGATGGCCCTGGAGGGGTGGTCAGCCGTCGAAGCCGGCGATGGCATCGAAGTAGGCGCGGATCAGGTCCTGCGACGACGGCGGGAGGTCGCCCCGGCCGAGCGCCTCGGTGGCCCGGCGCTGGTAGTCAGCGATGACCTGACTGAGGGGGACCTGGACCTGGCCGGCCCCCGTGGCGCCGTTCGCCCGCCCCACGGTCTCGCCGGGGCGCCCGGAGCCGGACCCGCCGGCGTCGAGCTGGTCGCCCTCGGTGTAGGTGGGGTCGTAGACCAGCACCTCTCCCCCGCCGTTCTCGTCCGCGGGCTCCTGCTGGTCGCCGGTGCCGGAGCCGCCCGTCGGACGCCCCTGGCCGCCCTGCCCGCTACCCGTACCGGACCGGGTACCGCCGGCGCCGACGTTGCCCGACGGGCTGCCGCCCCCGCCCTGGCCGGCGCCCGAACCCGACCCCGAGCCAGAGCCGGACCCTTGGCCCTGCCCGGAGCCTTGGCCGGAACCGGAACCGGCGGCCTCGCCCTCGCCTTCGCCTTGCCCCTGTCCCGAGCCGCTCGCCTGGTCGCCCGCGCCGCTGGCCTGGCTCTGGACGTCGGCGGCCGATGCGTCGACCGCGCCCGTCGCCGCCGCGGCCGCCTCGCCGGCCTGCGCCGACGGCCGTCGCCGCCACCTGGGCGGCGGCCGCCTCGCCCAGCGCAGCCTGGGCGCCGGCCACGTCGCCCGCGGCCAGCGCGGCGGCCGCGGCGTCGAGTGCGTCGGCGGCGGCCGGGTTGCCGATGGCCTGGGTGGCCGCCAGCTCCTCGAGCCGTTCGGCCACCGCTGCCTGCTCCTCGGGCGACAGGCCGGCGAGCGCGCCGGCCAGCTGCTCGAGCTGCTCGGCCGCCGAGCCGCCTGTCGTGCCCGGCAGGGGCGCGGCCTCGAGGCTGCGATCGAGCCCGGTCGCCGCCGCCTTCTGCGCCAGCAGGTCGGCCGGCACCTGGGTCTGCAGGTCGGTGCGCGCCTCGGCGAGCGCCTCGAGCCCCTCGTCCAGCGAGCCGGCGTCGTCGAGCTCGTCGGCCAGCGCCCGCAGCGACTCGGCCAGGGCCTGCTCCGCTTCGCCCGCGCCGGGTCGCTCCTCCAGAGCGGCGGCCGCTTCGCGCAGGTCGTCGGCCTCGGCCGCCAGCGCGGCCTGCTCGGCGGCCCGCTCGCGGCGCACGTCGTCCTGCGGGTTGGGCATCCACGCCAGGCCCAGCGCGCCCAGCCCGCACAGCGCCGATGCCGCCACCCGTCGCCTCGCCCGCGGCAGCGGCACCGCGTCACGAGCGGACGCCCCGCTCGCCACCTCCTCGGCGCGGGCGCGCACCCGGGTCGGCAGGTCGCCCGGGTCGTCGCCGACCTCGAGCGCGGCGGCCAGCGCGTCGCGGCTGTCGAGGCCCCGGTCGGCCGACCGCGCCGCCACCACGTCGGGGATGCGCAGCACCCGGGCGGCCACCACGACCACCGCGACCGCGGCGAGGCCAACGGCGAGCGCGACCGGCTCGGGCCAGGCCCACGGGCGCAGCCGCCCCACCACGACCAGGCCCAGGACGGCGAGCGCCACCGCCGGCCCCGCCCACTGCAGGGTGGCCGCCGCCCACGTCCAGCGCAGGCGCCGGCGGACGGCGGCGAGCAGGTCTCCCATCGTGCGACCGCCGCGCTACCGCTCGACCGCCGCCGGGGTGCGCAGGCGGCGGGCGCCGACCACCACGCCCACGACCGCCATCGCCGCCAGGACGCCCATCGACCGCCACAGGAACCCGATGCCGTCGGCCCCGGTGTCGGGCGGCACGGGGTTGCCGTTCTCGTCGATGGCCATTTGCACGACCGCCCCGTTGGGGCCGACCTGCTCCATCATGCCGAAGTCGCTCTCCGGATCTTCGGCGTCGATGAGCGTGATGAGGCCGTCGAACGGGGACGTCGTGCTGATGCCGTCGAACGCGCGGTCCTCCTCGATGACGTCGGCCACCGCGGCCAGCGGGTTGGGGGCCAGGATCCACGAGGGCGCATTGGCCTCATCGGTGCCGCGCGACGTGTCGATCAGGCTGGCCGCCGCGAAAACCAGCAGGGTGCCGACGACGAGCAGCAGGGTGAGCCCGTAGGCGAGCACCGTGGCCGCCTGCACCCGCCGCACGCAGGCCGAGATGCCCGCCGACACCGCGGCCAGGGTCACCCCGATGAACGCCACCATGGCGATGGCCCCGATCACCTGACCGATCGACACCCCGCCGATGAGGTAGCTGACGGCGAGCAGGGGCATGGTCGCCACCAGGAGCAACAGCAGGAAGGCAGTCGACGCCGCGATCTTGCCCAGCAGGATCGACCGGGGTCGCAGCAGCGTCACCTGCAGGGGCACCAGCGTCTGGCGCTCGCGCTCGCCGGCGATCGCCCCCGACGTCACGCCCGGCACCAGGAACAGCACCAACAGCACCATGAAGAAGACGAGCCACTCGAAGATGCCGCGCCCGGCGCTGGCCACCTGGCTGGCCGCCGACTCCCACGGGTCGGTGCGGGCGCTGCGGGTCACGCTGTAGACGAGGTAGAAGATGCCCGACAGCAGCAACAGGTAGATGGTGATCACGACGGCCGTGCGGCCGCCGCGCATGCGCTCGACCAGCTCGCGCCGCAGGACCGGGTTGATGCTCACAGCCGGCAGGCTCACTGGACCTCTCCTGTCGTGATGCTCATGAACAGGTCTTCGAGCCCGTGGCCCACCTCGCTGAACTCGAGGACCGCCTCGCCCTCCTCGACGAGCGAGCGCAGCAGGGCGAGCTGCTCGGCCTCGTCGGCCACGGTGACGGTGCGCTCCTCGCCTCCGGCCAGGCGCACCCTGACCTGCCGACCGCGGCCCGACCGGTCGCGGATGTCGGCGGGCGTGCCCGAGGCCAGCAGCCGGCCCTTTTCCATGATCCCGACGGCGGTGCACATCTCGGTCAGCTCGGCCAGGATGTGGCTCGAGATCACGATCGTCTTGCCCATCGTCCGCAGCTCGACCAGCAGGTTGCGTAGCTCGACGCGAGCCCGCGGGTCGAGCCCCGACGCCGGTTCGTCGAGCACCAGCACGTCGGGGTCGTGCACCAGGGCCCGGGCCAGCGACAGCCGCTGCTTCATGCCCCGCGACAGCGAGTTGACCATCGCGTCCCGCTTGCCGCCCAGATCGACCAGCTCGAGCAGCGTGTCGAGCGTCGCCCCCCACCGGGCGCGGGGCACGTTGTACGAGGCGGCGAAGAACTCGAGGTACTCGACCACCCGCAGCCCGTCGTAGACGCCCATGGCGTCGGGCATGTAGCCCAGCCGCCGGCGCACGTCGCGCGCGTGGCGGGCCGGGTCGAAGCCGGCGACGGTCACCGACCCCGAGGTGGGGCGCAGCAGCGTGGCCAGTACGGAGAACGTGGTGGTCTTGCCGGCGCCGTTGGGCCCGATCAGGCCGAACACCGAGCCACGCGGGATCTCGAGCGACAGGTCGCGCACGGCGAACAGCTCGCCGTAGCGCTTGGACAGGTGGTCGATGCGGATGGCCGTCTCGCCCGCCGCCGCGGGGGCGGGCGGGTCGGCCAGTGCCACGCCCGCGGCCGGCTGCGGTGCCGGATCCGGCACGGGTTCGGGCTCCGGGCCCGGCGCCGGAGACTGGTCGACGCTCATGCCGCCCCCCTCACCTGCAGCACGACCCGGCCTGAGATGTCCGGCGTCATCGCCACCCGCACGTAGACCACGCCGCCCTGGATGGCGCCCGCCGGCAGGCTGGCCACGCGGGCCGGCCCGAACGGGTCGATGCCCGGGCCGCCGATGACGACAGGCGGGGGCGGAGGTGCCGGCTGTGACGCCGGACCGACGGTCCTTGCCACCGCGACATCGGTCTTCACGCCGCCTGCCGGTGCCGGTACCGGCTCCCCGTCCGCGGCGGCCTCACCACCCCGGCCGGGGTCACCGGCACCGGGAAGCGGGCCCTCGCCCAACGCGACCGGCACCCACGCCTGGCCGTCCCACACCTCGGCCTGTGCGATGCCGGCCGAGGCATCGAGGACCAGCGGCGTCGCCGGGTCGGTGCCCTCGGGGAGGGTGAAGCGGGCCACACCGCCGAGCGCGTCGCCCCAGTCGGCGATCTGGATGGGCGGGTCGAAGCGGGTCGCCCCGGGGCCCCGCACGAACTCGCGGCGAACGGCTGCGGCCGGCACGGCCCCCGCGGGGGCGGTCACGACGCTGCGGGCCACGATGCCCGTGCGCCCGCCCGCCAGGCCGGTGCCCACATCGATCGGCGGCGACCAGCCGGTGGTCCAACCGGCGGCGACCGCGACGCCGGGCGGGTACGAGTCGACGTCGCGGCCGAGCTCGGCCGCGTAGACCGCGTAGTTGATCACCGAGTCCGGGTCGGGGTCGCCGCCGCGGTCGCCGATGGCGGAGGACCAGGGCTGCTCCACGGCCATCCACGGGTCGGTGTTGGGGTCGGGCGAGCCGACGTCGATGGTCCACTCGGCCTGGTCGCCGGCGCGCAGGTCGCCCACGTCGACGACGCGCCCGGCCACCACCACGATCACCTCTTCGAGGTCGAAGTCGGCCGAGCTCGTGACCATGCCCGACACCGTCCCGTCAGCGGACGCCGCGGCGGTCACCGCCAGGGGGCTGTCGCCGTCGATGCGCCCGCGACCGGTCACCATGCCGAAGTCGCCCGAGCTGAGCGGGAGCCGCACCCCGGGCCGGCCGTCGTCGCCCTCGATCGGGACGGGCTCGCTGACCTCACCCATCCCGTCCATCCCGCCCATGTCGTCGAACATCATCCCGGACACGGCGGCGGGGTCGAGCCCGCCCGCCCGCCACCCGTCGGGGAACAGGACCGTGGGGTCGCCGCCGTCGCGCGACACCAGGCCCAGGTAGCTCACCGCCCGGTCGCCGAGGGGCGACGCTTGCACGAGGCTGCCGTGCGCCGCCCGCGAGTCGCTGCGCAGGCTGCTGCCGGCCGTGAACGCCACCCCGGTGAACAGCACGGCCACCAGCGGCACCGCTACCCAGGCCAGGCCCGTGCGTCGCATGCGCCGCAGCACCACGAACGTCACCGGCCCCACGATCACCACGTAGGCGACGAGGAACCCGAGCAGCCAGCCCACGTCGGGTATGCGCAGCCCGGCATCGCGAGCCACCGAGTCGGGCACGCCCAGGAAGCAGCACATGTCGCCCGAGCCCATCTCCTGGCTGCCGAACTGGCGCGACGGCTCGATGATCTCGGCCCACTGCCCGCGGGCCGCCGCACCGTCGGTGAGGCGTACCCAGCCGTCGCCGGCCGCGGCCCGGGCACCCGCCGGCTGCCAGTCGGGCGGCAGCCCGGCGACGGGCGACCCGGGGGGCGCGTCCACCAGGAGCTGCCCGCCGTCCTCGACCCACTCGAGGACGTTGCGCTGGGCATCCGCCGGCAGTGCGGACAGGCCGTCGGGACCCGTCACGACCGACCCCAGCGGGCCGAGGGCCCCCGCGGTCGACAGCGTCTGGGCGTCGAGCTGGGCGAACACGGCACGACCGAGGCCCATGGCCAACGGTGTCGGATCGGGCGCCTGCGACGTCAGACCGGGCACCAGGCCGACCACCTCGACATCGCCCGTCCACGAGAGCGGGGCGGTGGCGTCGACGGTGTCGTCTCCGGCGCGCAGCGTCACCCGCATCTCGGAGGGGCCCAGGTCGCCGTTCCACCGGGTGGGCACCGCCACCAGGTAGTCCTTGACGCTGCCGCCGGCGACTTCGACCGGGGTCGTCACCGCCTCGCCCGGCTCACCGAGCGTGTACGGCGTGACGGTGAGCGTGCCGTTGACGAGCTGGTCGGACCGGACCTGGACATGTACAGGCACCGGCCGCCCGGGCACGATCTGGCCGTCCACGTAGCCGGCCTCCACCTCGAGGTCGGCCTCGGCCGCCGCCGGCGACGCGACGACCACCAGCGTCGCGACGACCGCCGCGACGACCCCGACCATCCGGCGCGTGACGTCCACGCCCGTTCTGACGCTCCGCCGTGACAATACGTTCCCCCACATCTCACACCCGGTCCGCCGCCGGGCCCCGCGGGAAGCATGCCATCTGGCACGCCCCGCCGGGCCGCGGTGAGCCGGCCAGCTCGGGGCGCGCGTGCCGGCAGCGACCGTCAGCTCGGCTCGCGGGCTCGCAGGCTGAGCATCAGGGGCGACGACGGCATGGCGTCGGGCAGCCGGTAGGTGTCACGACCGCTCTTGACGAGGAACGGCCAGCGGGGGAACAACGTGTAGTCGAACTCGCTCGCCACGTGGATCGGCGCCCGCTCGTCCCACCACCCCCGGTTGAGCTCGACCCATTCGTCCCCGCACCGCCTCAGCTTGGCGCGGGGCCGCGCCGGAGGATCGACGTCGTCGTCACCCCCACCGCGGGGTCGCGTCGGGGTCCAGGCCCAGCGCCGCCTTGCCCACGATCTCGTGGACGGCGATGCGGTTGGCCGGGTGGATGCGGCCCAGCCGCACGTCGCGGAAGAGCTGCTCGATGCGGTTGCGCTTGAACAGGCCCGAGCCGCCGGACATGTCGAGGGCGGTGTCGACCACCTCGAACGCCCGGGTGACCGCGAAGTGCTTGGCGGCCACGATCTTGAGCGGCCAGTCGGCGCCGTGGTCGACACCGTCCGACCAGTCGTCGCACACCCGGCCCAGGTAGCCGTCGACGGCCTCGAGCGCCATGCGCATCTCCGCGACGCCCCGCTGGATCTCGGGGTGGTGGGCCTGCGTGCCCCCGACCCCGAGGAACGAGCGCGACCCGGCCGCCTCGACCACCAGGTCGTAGGCCCGGCGCGCCGCACCCGTATACACGTTGGCGAAGCCGAGCAGGCCCCACGCGAACAGCGTCAGGTGGAACAGGTCGGCCCCGCCGGCACCGGCGCTCGAGACCACCGGCACCAGCTCGTCGGGCACGAACGCCCCGTCGAACACGGTGTCGTCGCTGGAGGTGGCGCGCATGCCCAGCGCGTCCCAGGTCTTCTCGATCCGGTAGTTGGCCGCGTCGCGGGGCAGGAAGCCGTGGATCACCGTGGGCGCCGCCGGGTCGGACGTGTCCATGGCGTGGAAGCCCAGGTACGTCCACACGGGCGAGAGGCTGCCGAACACCTTGCGGCCGCTGACGACCCAGCCGCCGTCGACCTTGTCCGCCCGGGTGCCCGAGGCGAACAGGCCCAGGTCGTTGCCCGGTTCGCCGTGGCCCGCGGCGAACACGTGGCCGTCGGCCGCCTCGCGCAGGATGAGCTCGCACCGGTCGTCGCCGAAGCGTGCCAGGTCCGCGGCCAGGCCGGTCCAGTAGAGGTGCATGTTGACGGCCACCGCCGTGGCGGGAGCGTGGTAGGCGAGCCGCTGCTGCAGGCGCATGACCTCGTTGAGGCGCAGGCCCGAGCCGCCGAGCTCGACGGGCACCGCCGCCAGCAGGTAGCCCGAGACCCGCAGCTCGTCGAAGTCCTCGGTGAAGAAGCGGTTCTCGCGGTCGTACATCGGGGCCCGCTCGTCGAAGCGCTCGAGCATCTCGTCGCTCAGGAGCGCGGCCTCTCGTGTGATGGTGGTCATGTCCCGTCCTTTTCCGCGTGGGCGATCTGCCTGTCGGATGCGAACATGGTCGAGGCGTGCGGTTGCACCGCGGTTGCAGGTGGCTTGTCGGGCTGTGGCACGGCGGCCGGGCCGCGGCGCCACCGGTGGACGGCGAGGCGAGGACGAGACCGTGGGCGATGCACGAACCGATGTTCGGCTGCGCATCGACCTGTTGGGCCCCCTGCGGCTCACGGTCGACGGCGACCCCGTCCATGTGCCCGGGCCCCGGCGGCGAGCCGTGCTCGCCCTGTTGGCCATGGCGTCGGGGCGGGTGGTGACGACCGACGAGTTGCTCGACGCCGTGTGGCCCGGCGAGCCCCCCGACTCGGGCCGGCGGGCGCTGCACAGCCACATCTCGCGGTTGCGGGGGCACCTCGGCCCGGCCGGGACGCGCCTGGTGCGCGACGGCAGCGGCTATCGGCTCGACCTCGGCGCCGACGAGCTCGACGTCACCCAGGTGCGCACGGCGGCGATCCGGGCCCGGTCGACGGGCACCGGCGGCAACGGCGAGCACGGGGACCACGACGACGACGAGCACGACGACCTTGGCGACCTTGGCGCTGCGGTCGCGTTGTGGCGGGGCGCGGCCCTGGACGAGTTCCCCGATGTCGAGCCGCTGTCGACCGACGCGGTCGCGCTGGCCGAGCTGCGCCGCGACCTCACCGACGACTGGCTCGCCAGCCGGCTGGCGCGGGCGGCGTCCGATCCCGACGCCGGCGACGCCGAGCTGATCGCCGACGTGTCGCGGGCGGCGGCCGCCGAGCCCCTCCGCGAGCGCACGCACGCGCTGCTCGTGCGGGCCCTGGCCGCCCGCGGCCGGCAGGCGGATGCGCTGCGGGCGGCGCACGCGTTCCGGCAGCGGCTGGCCGACGAGACCGGCCTCGACCCCGGCCCCGAGCTGGCGGCAGCCGAGCAGCAGGCCGCCGTCGGGGTCCTGTCGCCCGCACGTCCCACCGGTGCGCCCCGTCGCGCCCGTCCGGCGTCGCCGATGGTGGGTCGCGACCACGAGTTGGCGCTGCTCGAGCGCCGCGTCCGCGACGAACGGCTCGTCACCGTGGTCGGACCCGGAGGGGTGGGCAAGACCCGGGTGGCTCTCGAGGCGGTGGCGGCCGCGGCCGAGTCGGGCCGTCCGGTCACGGTCGTCGAGCTGGCGTCGGTCCAGGACGAGCACCGCGTGCCGGCCGCGCTCAGCATCGCGCTGGGGCTGCGGGCACGGCGCGACGACGAGGTGCTCGCCGCTGCCGGTGACGCGCTCGCGAGCGGTCGCCCCGTGCTGCTGCTCGACAACTGCGAGCACGTCCTGGGCACCGCGCGCGACATCGCGGCGGCACTGGTCGACGGCTGCCCGGGGCTCACCGTGCTCGCCACCTCCCGAGAGCCGTTGGGCCTGGCGGCCGAACACCTGCTGCGGCTCGGCCCGCTCCCGGTGCCCGAGGAGGGCTCGTCCGAGATCGCCGCGGTGCCGGCCGTGCAGGCCTTCCTCGCCCACGCCCGCCGGCGGCAGCCCGACCTGGACGTGACCGGCGACGACCTCGCGCTGGTCGCCGACGTCGTGCGCCGCCTGGACGGCCTGCCTTTGGCGCTGGAGCTGGCCGCCGGGCGCGTGGGCACCCTGTCGCTCGCCGACCTCCAGTCCCGCCTCGACAGGGCGCTCGACCTCTTCGCCGCCGGGCGGTCCACCGCGGACGCCCGGCACCGGTCGCTGCGCGACACGATCGACTGGTCGTACCGGGCCCTGAGCGCCGACGAGGCGGCCTTGCTGTGCGCCATCGGCGTGTTCCCGGGCGGCGTCGACCTCACCACCGCCGAGCAGCTCGGCGAGCACGTGGGCGTCGCCGATGACCCGGCGGGCGTGGTTGCGCACCTGGTGGACACGTCGATGCTCGTGACCCGGGGCGACGGCGACCGACGCCGCTACCGGGCGCTCGAGACGGTCCGGACGTTCACCCTCGACCAGCTCGACGGGGCCGGGCGGCGCCGCGCCGCCGACGCCGAGCTCGTCGCCTGGGCCGTCGACCTGACGGCCGAGATCGACCGCCGGATCGCGGGTCCCGACGAGCCGGCGGCCGACGCCCGGGCCCGCGCCGAGCTGGCCAACCTGCGCGCCGCGTGGGACGTCGCCGGCCGCCACGGCGACCTTGACGCCCGGGTGGCGATCGTCGTGCAGCTCGACTCGTACACCACCTACCGCGACCTGCACGACGTGTCGGACTGGGCGATCGAGCTGGCCGCCGACCCCGGTCTCGCGGCCCACCCACGAGGGGTCGAGGTCCTGGGCGCAGCCGCCCGCTCGGCCTGGCGCCGGGGCGACCTCGACCTCGCCGTACGGCTCGGGCGCGCTGCCGTCGACCGGGCGGACCGGCCGGCGGACGCGGCGCGGGCCCTCGATGCCCTGGCCACGGTGGCCCTCTTCCGGGGCGACCCGCTCGCCGCCTGCGAGGGCTGGCTGGCCGCCGCCGCCGCCGACCCCGGCGGGGCACCGACACTCGGGCCGGCCGCGCTGGGGGCGGCCTACGCCGGCGACATCGACCGGGCCCGGGCACTGCTCGACCTGGCGTTCGCCGCCACCGGCGCCGGGTCGGCGCCGTCACACCAGGCCTTCGCGCACTACACGGCGGCCGAGATCGAGGCCGGCTCCGACCCCGACGCGGCCACCGCCCGCTACGGCCGCGCCGTCGAGCTGGCCCGGTCGACGGGTGCCACGTTCGTCGAGGGCGTCGCGTCGGTGGGCCTGGTGCGCCTGTGGGCCGATCGCGGCCGTACCCGCCAGGCCCTCGACGGCTATCGGACGTTGCTGGTCGACTGGCGGCGCACCGGCCACTGGACCCAGCTGTGGACGACGTTGCGCAACCTGGGGGTGCTGCTCGCAGACACCGGGCAACCGGAGGCGGCGGCGCTCGTGGTGGCCGCCGCGGACGCCGCCCCGGAGGCCGCCGAGGTCACGGTCGACGCCGTCGCAGCCGAGCTGGCCGCCACGAACGAGCGGATCTCGGCCGAGCTGGGGCCGGAGCTCCTCGCCGCCGTCCGGGCGAGGGCTGCGAGCTTGCCACGCACCGACGTCGTCGACGCCGCCCTCGAGGCGATCGACACCGCTGTCGTGTGAACGTGCTCGCCGACGGGACGGCTCGGCGTCACCCGCCGCGGCGGTATCGGCCCGGTGTCGTGCCCACGTGGCGGCGGAAGTGACGGGTCAGGTGGGCCTGGTCGTGGAACCCCGCCGACACCGCCACCTCCGCCGGCGCGTGGCCGTCGAGCAGCAGGCGGCGAGCTGCCTCCACGCGCCGTCCCACCAGGTACGCGTGTGGCGGCATGCCGAACCGCGCCGCGAAGCTACGCACCAGGTGCGTCGGCGACGCACCGATCTGGCCCGCCAGCGTGCGCAGGGTGAGCGGTGCGAAGAGGTCGGCGTCGAGCAGGTCGCGCAGGGCCGACGCCAGGTCCGAGCCACCGGGCCCCGCGGGCGCCCGCCGGCGCCGCGAGCGGGACCGGACGATGTCAGCGAGGTCGCCCGGCCTACCCGTCAGGTGGGCCGCGAGCCGCTCGGCCACGAACGCCACCCGCGTCTCGGCCTCGAGGGCGTCGGCCGGTCGGCGGAGAGCACCGTGCAGCGCCCGGACGCTGCGGATGAGTGCGGGGTCGCCGATGGTCGGCCTGTCGACCGCCCGTCCGATCAGGTGCTCGCCCACGACCTCGGGGTCGAGGTACACCACACGCTTGGCGAACCCCCGCGATGTGGCCGCCCGGCCGTCGTGGACCACGTGCGGCGGGAGCACGGTGACCGTGGTGCCGATCGATCCGTGCTCGTGCCGGTCGAGCGCGTAGCGGACGGCGCCGTCGTCGACGATGAGCACCGTCCACGCCTGGTGGGTGTGCCGGGGGTACGCATGCTCGAGAAAGCGGGCATGGAACACCTCGCGTACGCCCGGGACGTGGGGGTCCCACGCATCCACGAACTCGTGCGTCCGGTCAGCGCGCACGCGAAGAACGTACAAGACAGCCGTGCCGACACCGCGGTGAGATCCCGCAATGGATCCCTCCCCGCAACCAGCGCCCAAGCTCGCCGTGGTGATCAGGGACGACCTCGCCCCCTGGCAGGAGCTGAACGTCACCGCCTTCCTGGTGAGCGGCATCGGCTCGCAGCATCCCGATCTGGTCGGCGAGTCCTACGTCGACGGGTCCGGGCGGTCGTACCTGCCCATGTTCGGCCACCCCGTGCTCGTGTACGCCGCCGACGCGGCGGGCATGGCGCGCGCCTTCGGGCGGGCCACGGCTCGCAGCCTCGCGATCGCCGTCTACACCGACGACCTGTTCGCCACCAGCAACGACCGCGACAACCGGGCCGCGGTCGCCCGGGTGGCGACCGACGACCTGAAGCTGGCCGGCTTCGCCGTCACGGGCGCCCGCCGAGACGTCGACAAGGCGCTCGACAAGCTGCGGCTGCACCCGTGACAGCCAAGCTGCTTGCTCAGCTCAGCGGGCCGTCGCGCCACGGGCCGGTGATGGCCAGGGTCACGCCGGGGGTCTGGATGTTGACGAACAGCCAGTCGCCGAGGAACGTGGCGCCGGCCAGCTCGTCCCAGGAGGCGGGCGTGGTCGAGCCCGGGATCGTGCCCGGGCGGATGTTGGCGGCGAAGTCGTACAGCTCTCCGCCCTCGGTCAGGCCCCGCAGGAACGACTGGCGGGCCCGGTCCGGGTCCTCGCACAGCAGCAGGCCGCCGCTGGGGCTGACCGTCAGGTTGTCGGGCTTGAGCAGCACGTCGGTCGACGGCGACTCGTAGACCAGCTCGACGTACTCGCGCCGCCGCTCGCGGTACCAGGCCCACACCTGTCCGGCGCTCGCTGCGCCGCCGTCGGTCGAGTTGAAGTAGATCGCCCGGTCGCTCGACGAGTACCAGGCGCCCTCGAGCCGGCGGAACGAGGCTCCGCCCAGCGCCGCACCCTGCTGGAAGACGGTCTGCCCGGCGGCGATGTCGGCATCGGGCTGCCCGATGTCCACCCACTCGACCTCGAACCGCGTGCCCGCCGGGTAGCTGGCGCCCAGGTTGGCGTTGTCGGTGCCGACCACCTTGAGCATCTGTAGGGCGCCACCGGCCAGGGGCCGGTGGGCCCGGCGGGGCACGTGGCGGTAGAAGCCCGAGTTCCCGCCCGCGTCCTCGGTCAGGTACACGATGTTGGTGCGGGGCTCGACCGCCACCGCCTCGTGGGAGAAGCGCCCCATGCTGGTGATCGGCGTGGCCGGCTGGAAGCCGTTCGCCCAGGCGGGCACCTCGAAGACATAACCGTGGGGCTGGTCCAGCGTCTCGGTGGTCTCCTCGCAGGTCAGCCACGACAGCCACGGGGTGGTCCCGCCGGCGCAGTTGGTGCTGGTGCCCGTGAGCGCGCCCCAGATGCGGGGCTGGTCGGGACGACGCGGGTCGAACTCGATGATGGTGTTGCCGCCGCCGGCGTTGGCGTCGTAGGCGGCCTCCACGCCCCCGAACGAGGGGTTGGCGCCCCGCACCTCGTGGTTGCGGACGAGACGGATCTTGCGGCCCCAGCGAAAGGCGGCCATGCCGTCGTGCGCCGGCGGGGTGGCGATGCCGTCGGACATCGGCGAGCCCACGTCGCCGAACGACCAGTACTCGAACCCTGCGGGCAGGGCCAGGATCTCCTGGCCGGTGGTGTGGTCGGCCACAGGGCGCGATGGGGCCGTACGTCCCGTTCCCGCCGTGGCCGTGCCCGCGTGCTCCCGCCATCAGCGGGCTGCGCGCCGGCGGCCTGCGCGGCGAAGGCCTGCAGCGGACCGGCCAGCGCCAGGCCGCCGGTTCCCGCGGTTGCGGTCTTGAGGAACGCACGTCGATCGATGGTGGACACCGGACCTCCCGGGAAGCGTGGTTGCGGGCGCAACGTAGCGACGGCCGGAGGCGGGGCGGTGTGGCCGGGGCGAACGACGGCTGAACAGCGGGCGGACCTTCGGTTCGCGCCGTCATGGCGGCGGCGGGGAGCAAACCCCTGCGTCCGCCGTCACACCGCCACCGATATGTTCGGTCGGTGATGTCCGCCCGCCCCGACGTGCCCGATCCGGCCCCGGCTGCCGTGCGCAACGCGGCCTCCGACGAGGCGCCGCTGATCCGGGCCAAGGCACTCACCAAGCGCTTCGGTGGCGACGTGGCGGTCGACGGCGTCGACTTCTCGGTCCAGCGGGGCGAGGTGTTCGGCTTCCTCGGGCCCAAGGGAGTGTGCCGGATACTCCGAATCGCGCCTGGTCAGGCGGTACGTCCGGGACGCTACATACGCGTGGGTCGGCGGTCGGCATGGCCCCCGACCCGATGCAGGGGACGGAGGCGCTTCCCCACGCGCACCAAGCCAGGGCCTCTGTCGAATGAGACGTGTCGGCGCTCGGATCATGACGCCGGCCACCAATGGCGGAGTCCCCCAGCATGACGACCGGCAGCACGCCTCAGCCGACAGAGCTGACGCCGCAAGAGCTGATCAACCTCCAGTGGGCCGACTGGCTCGCGGTGCCGCTACCCCGGCACTCGCTGGCAGATCGTCCGGGAGGACGGCGACGACGAAGGCGACGGGGAACGCAAGTAGCCAAGTAGCGCTGTTCGGCGTTCATGACCCGCCACGCGCCAGGCCACTCCCTCCGGCCTCCTTGGCTGCCCATCCTCCGCAGCGCAGGCGGTGTCAAGGTGTGGAGCGCCGGCAGCGCAGCGAGGACGAACGACACCCTCTGTGTCAACCCCCTAGGCGGCAAGTTCTTCTGCGTGGGCGGCGTCGCTTCTCTTCAGGGAGCCGTGTAGGGCCGGGTCGTAGGGCACCCGATCGAGCCAGCAGCGAAAGATGACGCGGATCCAGGCGCGGGCCAGGATGCGCACTGCGTGGGGGTGGTCGTGGCCGCGCTGGACGGCGGCCTGGTACACGCCGGCGGCCCAGGGACTGGCGTGGCGGGAGTTGTCGGCGAAGGTGGTGATCGCGTTGCGGAAGCGTTTGTTGCACGCCCAGCGGAACTCCACTGAGTGGTACTTGCCCGACTTCTTGGTGACCGGGCTCACCCCGGCGAGAGCGGCCACCGAATCGGGCTCTCGTAGGCTTCACGACAGTCGCCCCACTCGGCGAGCATCTGGGCGGCGTTGATCTGACCGGAGCGTGGCAGCGACGTGAAGACCGCGGCGTCTGGATGCTCGCCCAGTCGGGCGATCACGGCACGGTCGAGGTCGGCGATGGCCTGGTTGAGTCCGCGGAGGACCCGTACCGAGGCGAGGACGACGTGCTTGCGGGCGGTGGACTCGGCGCCGTCGGCGATGCCCGCCGGGGCTCCCCGGAGCCGCTGGACGAGCTCGGCTGCCGAGCGCCGCCCCGAGTAGCCGTGTTTGGCGCAGAACGCCGCCATCCGCTTGTGGCCCAGGCCGGCAGCCGACGCCGGCGTCGGGTAGCGCTCCAGGAACGCCAGGGCGATCTTGCTGGTGACGTCGGCAAACACTGCCTTGGCACCCGGCCAGAAGGCATCGAGTGTTGCCTCGAGCTGGTTGTTGGCGGCCACGCGCTGGGTCACCAAGTCGGTTCGAGCCCGCACCAGGGCCCGCAGACCGCGGAAGTGTGGTCGCTGTAGGGCCGCAGGGCGCGCAGCCGATGAAACCGCAGCCGCAGATACTCGCAGATGGTCGCCGCGTCACCGGCGTCGGACTTGGCCCCCGAGGTCACCTCCGCCTCGCGCCAGGCCTTGATGGCATTCGGTGAGACCGGCACCACCGGGTGCCCCGCCTCCAACAGCCGGTCCACCAGCCGCCCTGTCCGGCCGCTCGATGGCCACGGGCAGCTCCGCGGGATCGCCGAAGCGGGCCAGGCGGCGCACCAGATCCTCGAAGCCATCGGCGCTGTGGGCGATAGCCCACGCGGCCTTGTCGCGGCCGGCATCGTCATGCACGCACACCGTGTGCTTTTCTGACGCCCAATCGATTCCTGCAAACATCCCAGCCTCCCGTTGGTCGCCGTCTCTTGGTCGTCTCGATGACGAGGACTCCGGGCCAGGGCGGTCACTGACTGGCGCTCGCGGCGCGTCCTCTGTTGCCGGTCTCGAGTCCTCGGAAAGGGCCGGGGGCGGCGGTGTCGTTCTGGCCCTCGCGGGGCGTCCTTGAACTAGGCCTGATTCACTCCGGCCCTCACCAGACCCCCAGACCCTCCCAGCCCCAATGCCGCCAGGGTGGACCAGTGACC
>CAVTKV010000019.1:0-280414 GCA_963735395.1 uncultured Acidimicrobiales bacterium
CCACGCAGGCGCTGCAGCCGTTGATCTGGCTCGCCCGCAGGTGGACGAGGCTTCCAGCGTCTCCTGGGCCACGCCGCCCTTGTCGGTGGCCTTGTACAGGCGCTGGATGGCCTCCATCGCGCAGGAAGGACCATCGCCGCGTTCTTCATCCGTGCTTCCATGATCTGTTCTCCAGGGATCGTCGGGTTCTCTGCTGCCTCGTGCTGTTCACAGCACTGACGGAACGAGACGACGAAACGTGACCGGGCGGGGGCGGCCTCGACGTCGAACCGCCCGTTGCTGCGCCGACGGCATGAGCCCCGCACGGAGCGTGCGCAGACTAGAAATCGCTGAATGGATCTAGGGAGCCACCGCGGCACATCTCGCCCGCGCCCGCGCCGACGACGGTGGCCCGTGATCGCCGCGGATCGCGATCGTGGCCCTGGTGGGAGTGGGCGCAGTGCTGCTGCTGAGCGGCGACGACGGTGCAGGCGTCGTCCTCGAGCCTGCGGCGGCGACCCCCGACGACCCGTTCCTGGTGGGCCTCACCGCCGTCGAGGGCGACGACGCAGGTCTCGACGCCGGTCCCGATGTAGGCAGCGGCGCAGCGGCCCCTGAGCCCGGGGCACTCGACGATCCCGTCCTGCTGGCCGGCGGGAGCGTGCACGGCAAGGCGAGACCGGGCTGTACGCCGGCACCCACGACCAGCAGACCTGCGACCTCGATCGGCTGGTCGAGCTGGTCGGCGACGAGGGCGACCCCGACCGGGCCGACGAGTGGTTCGCCGCACTGGGCCGGAACGTCGACGACCGTGCGGCGTACCTCGAGGAGCTGACAGCTGGTCCGGCTGCCGGTTCGACACGCGGGTCACCGCCCACGACGGCGACGGGCCGTACGCCGCCGTCCTGCAGGCCGGCACCCCGGTGCTGATCGACCGCGTCGGCGTCCCCCGCGTGCGGTGCGCAGGAAGAAGTCGTTGGCCGAGCCCGAGCCGGCGCCCTCCGGCACGAGCGCGGACGACAGCCTCGACGTCGGTAGCCACGCACTGAACGGCGGCGAGGCCTGGGACGACTTCGACCCCGCTGGCGTGGTCGTCGTCGAGGGTCGTCCCACCGCGGAGGGGTTCGACGTCGCCGACCTGGCCGCCGGTGACCTGTTCACCCGGCCGGTCGCACCGACGGCGATCGTGACCGGGGCGTCTGGTCCCGTCCTGTCGACGACGAGTGCGAGGGTTGCCACGCGATGCGGATCGCCATCGAGACGGTGTCGGGCACGCCCGCCCGCGTCGCTACGACGGCGGCGGCCGGCCCACGCGGCAGACCGTGACGGAGCTGATCTGGGCCGGGGGAGAGGCCGACCCCGGCCAGTTCACGTACACGGTCACCCACAACCACGAGCGCTACATGGACATCGACCCCGACCTGGGACTGGACTTCCCCGCCTACTACGACGACCCCCGCTACGAGGACGAGGAGCTCGTCATGGACCTCCCCAACCTGGTCGTGACCGAGTGCGTCCCCGGCGCGGTCACCGTCACCGTCACGGTCGACGACGTCGAGGTCCAGTCCACGACCGAGACCGTCCCGTGCATGTCGGGCACCACGTTCACCTACATGCTCGAGTGAGGCGACGCCGGTTCCGGCCGGCATCCCACGGGCACGCCCAGCCACGGCGGTGCCTCAACGGGACCGGTCGCTGCCGCGGCCCCGGTCCCGCTCTAGACGCAGCATGGGGCCGTCAGCCGACCAGCGCCGGCTCGGGCTCGAGGTCGGCGGCACCGCGGGCCGCGGCCGTCCTCGTACACGGGCGCGGCAGGGCGGAGTCGCCCTCGATGTCGAGGTTCGGCAGGAGCCGGTCGAGCCAGCCCGGGCAGCCACCAGTTCCAGTCGCCGAGGAGCTTCATGGTCGCCGGGACCAGCACGATGCGGACGATCGTGGCGTCGATGAGCACGGCGGCGGCGAGGCCGAGGCCGAACATCTTGATGCCGAGGTCGTCGCCGAGGATGAAGGCCGCGAAGACGCTGATCATGATGAGCGCGGCGGAGGTGATGACCCGGGCGGTCGCCGCGATGCCCTCGATGACCGCTGCGTCGTTGTCGCCGCGGTGGAGGTACTCCTCACGCACGCGGGACAGCAGGAACACCTCGTAGTCCATCGACAGGCCGAAGAGGATGGCGAACAGCATCATCGGCATGAACGAGATGATCGGCACCGTCTCCTCGACGCCGAAGAGCCCCTCGCGCCCCAGCCCCACTGGAAGACGGCGACGATGATGCCGTAGGCCGCGCCGATCGACAGCAGGTTCATCAGCGCGGCCTTCAGCGGCACGGCGATCGATCGGAACACCATCATCAGCAGCACGGACCGACAGCCCGATGACGGCCCCGATGAACCAGGGCAGCCGGCTCGAGAGCTGGTCGGAGAGGTCGATGAACGTCGCGGTCTGCCCGCCGACGTAGACGTCGGCGCCCGGCGTGCCCGACAACGCCGGGCGGGATCACGTCGTCGCGCAACCGGTGGACGAGCTCGGACGTCGCCTCGTCCTGCGGTGCGGTACGTCGGGGATGACGCGGATGACCGCGGCGGTGCCGTCGGCGTTCGTCTGGACGGGCGCGACGGACGGCACGCCGGGGTCGGCGGCGATCGCCGCCTCGAGCGGGCGCGAGCGTCGAGTCGACGGCGGCCCGTCGAGCGTCGATCGACAGCAGCAGCGGACCGTTGAAGCCGGGACCGAAGCCGTCGGCGAGCAGGTCGTAGGCCTGCGCGGGTGGTGAGCGACTCCGGGCTCGTGCCGTTGTCGGTCATGCCGAGGCGCAGGCTGAACAGCGGTGCGGCGAGCAGCCGCGAGCAACATGCCGCTCCCGATCAGGTAGCGCCACGGATGCGCCGACACGTGCCGGCCCCAGCGATGCCACGAGCCGACTCGCGGCCCGGCGATGTGCGCGCCGCCGGCATGCCGGGCAAGCGGAGCGCGTCGATCCTGTGGCCGGCGAAGCCGAGGAGCGCGGGCAGGAACGTGAGCGCGAGGCCGATCATCACGAGCACGGTCAGGCCGCGACATCAGGCCCATGACGTGGTGACCGCGGGATGCCGGCGATCGCGAGCCCGCAGATCGCGATCACGAACGGTGACACCGGCGAACACGACTGCGGAGCCGGACGGTGGCGATGGCCGACCGGCCGCCTCCTCGACGGTCATCCCGGCTGGCAGGTTCTCGCGGTGGCGGGTGACGATGAACAGCGCGTAGTCGATGCCGACGCCGAGGCCGATCATCGCGGCGAGGATCGGCGAGATCGAGTTCACCTCGACGGACGACGAGATGATCGTGATCAGGCCGAGGCTGCTGGCGAGCCCGACGAGCGCCGTGCCGATCGGCAGGCCCATCGCGACACGAACCGAACGCGACGAGCAGCACGATGACGGCGACCAGGAGGCCGATGATCTCCTGTCCCTGCGGCTCCTCCTGCACCGCCTCGGTGGGCAGGTCACCGCCGAGCTCCATGTGCACGGCGCCCGCGCCGTTCGTCGTCGGCCAGGTCCTCGAGTCGGGCGAAGGCCGTGTCGCGGATGTCCTCGGACGGCCGGTCGTACAGCACGTCGACGAAGGCGATGGTGTCGTCGGGCGAGCGCTGCAGCTCGGTCACCTCGCCCACGTCGGGCTGGCCGGCGACGTCGGCCAGCGCGGCGTCGACTGCGGCCGCGGCGCCCGGGTCCGACAGCGTGCCGTTCTCGACGGCGAAGACGAGCTGGGCGGAGGTGCCGGCCGCCGAGGGAAGTGGGCCTCGAGGACGTCGAGGGCGTGCTGCGACTCGACGCCCGGGACGTCGAAGGCGTCGGAGGTCTTGCCGCCGCTGGTCTGGGCGACGACGATCACGGCGACGGCGACGACGACCCAGGCGAGGACGACGAGGCGGCGACGGCGCACGGAGGCACGCCCGAGTCGGTAGAGGAGCGAGGTCATGCCTGCCACGTTTTGGCATAGATGCCATTTGTCAATCGGTGTCAGTCAGCAGCGAGGTAACATGGGCATAGTAATGTCATCCGACAGGAGGCTGCAGAGGCACCAACGGGCAGACTTGCCCTACGAAGAATGGTCGACACCGGGTGCGGGCTGCGCGAACGCAAGAAGGCGCGCACCCGGGAGGCGATCGTCGACGCCGCGCTCGACCTGTTCGAGCGCCAGGGCTACGACGCGACGACGGTCGAGGAGATCGCCGCGGCGGCCGACGTCTCGCCCCGCACGTTCTTCCGCTACTTCGACTCGAAGCTCGACGTGGTCATGGCACCGAAGCGGGCACAAGCACACCAGCCTCGGCCCCAGCATCGCCGCGCGCCCCGCCGGCGAGGGCATCCTCGAGGCGGTGCGCCAGGTCGTACGCGTCGACCTCGAGGAGCAGTTGACCGACCCGCTGGTCGTGCGCGAGTTCCAGGTGATGCTCACCACGCCCAGCCTGCGGAACCTGGCCCGCGAGCACTTCTACGAGGAGGAAGCCGACATGGTCGGCGCGGTGGCGGACCGGCTCGGCCTCGGGCCCGACGACCTGGCTGCCCATCTCACCGCCGGTGTCATCGCCTCCGCTTTGTGGATCACCGTCAACCGCTGGACGGCCGAGGGCGCCGACCTCGAGCACCTCCAGCCGATGATCGACGAGGCGTTCGTCCTGCTGGCCGCCGGGTTCGACAACGAAGGGCAGCCGCCGGGCACCAAAGGCCCCACGCGCCGGACGGCGGCCCGTAGTCGCCGCACCGCGTCGTAGCAGGCTAGAACCGGTCCCCATCAAGGACCGACCGAGGGACCGGCGACCGACACCGGCCGACCAGCGAGGGGACCGACGCATGGGCACCAACCAGCGCTCGCAGATCACGATGACCGACGACGAGGTCGCCGCCTTCGTCGAGCGCAGCCGCACTGCGACCATGGCCACTGTCGGCCCCACCGGTACGCCCCACCTCGTCGCCATGTGGTACGCCGTGATCGACGGCCAGATCTGGTTCGAGACCAAGGCCAAGTCGCAGAAGGCGCAGAACCTGCGGCGCGACGACCGGCTCACCTGCATGATCGAGGACGGCCTCACCTACGACACGCTGCGGGGTGTGTCGATCGAGGGCCACGGTGTGATCCTCGACGACCCCGACGCGCTGTGGCAGATCGGCGTCAACGTCTGGGAGCGCTACACCGGGCCCTACACCGACGAGGCCAAGCCGCTGGTCGAGTTCATGTTGCACAAGCGCGTCGCCGTGCGGCTCGACGTCGACCGCATCCGCTCGTGGGACCACCGCAAGCTGGGCCTCGCCCCCATCGCCGTCGGTGGCACGACGGCTCCGCCTGTCGGGGCGTGAGAGCATGGCGGTCATGCAGCCCGGCACCCTGACGCCCGCATGGCCCGCCATCCGCATGGCCGACTGGCAGGACACCCGCGACACGCTGCACCTGTGGAGCCAGGTCGTGGGCAAGATCCGCATGGCTCGCACCCCGCTGGTGAACCACTGGTGGAACGTGACCCTCTACGTGACCGACCGCGGCCTGACGACCTCGCTGATGCCCGGCGGTCCGGCGCAGGCCTTCCAGATCGACTTCGACTTCCTGGCCCACCAGCTCGAGATCGCCCGGGTCGACGGCGAGCGCCGCCTGATCGCGCTCGAACCCCGGTCGGTGGCCGACTTCCACGCCGAGGTCATGGCCCGACTCGACGAGCTCGACCTCGCCACCCGCATCTGGACGATGCCCGTCGAGATCCCCGGGGACGTCGTCCCCTTCCCCGACGACCACGACCACGCCAGCTACGACGCCGCCGCCGTCGAGCGCTTCTGGCACGCCCTGGTGGACATCGACCGCGTGTTCCACCGGTTCCGGGCCGGGTTCGTGGGCAAGGCCAGCCCCGTCCACTTCTGGTGGGGGGGTTTCGATCACGCGGTGACCCGCTTCTCGGGGCGCACGGCGCCGCCCCACCCCGGTGGCGCGCCCCACTGCGGCCCGCAGGTCATGCTCGAGGCCTATTCGCACGAGGTCAGCAGCTGCGGGTTCTGGCCGGGCGACAGCGCCGAGGGCTCGTTCTACTCGTACGCCTACCCGGAGCCGGCGGGCTTCGCCGATTGGGACCGTCTGCCCGCCGGCGCGTCCTACAGCGCCGAGCTGAGCGAGTTCGTGCTGCCGTACGAGGCGGTGCGCACCGCCGCCGACCCGGACGCGCTGCTCGGCGAGTTCCTGCAGAGCACCTACGAGGCCGCGGCCGAGCTGGCCGACTGGGACCGCGCCGCCCTCGAGCACCGCTGACGACCTCGCACCCGTGGCGGCCAGGGGGAAGACTGCCGGCCATGGCCGCGCCGTTCGCCAACTACCAGTACGAGATCTACCTCAAGGGCACCACGGGCGAGCGCCCGCCGTTCACCACCGACCTCGGCGGGCTCGAGGCGGCGGCCCGCGAGGTGCTCTCGCCCCAGGCGTTCGGCTACGTGGCCGGCAGCGCCGGCAGCGGGTCGACCGCCCGGGCGAACCTGGCGGCGTTCGAGCGGTGGCGCATCGTGCCCCGCATGCTGCGCGACGTCAGCGAGCGCGACCTGTCCACCTCCGTGCTGGGGGCCGCCATGCCGGCGCCGGTGCTGCTGGCGCCGGTCGGCGTGCAGACCATCGTCCATCCGGACGGCGAGCTGGCGTCGGCTCGGGCGGCCGCCACCGCGGGCCTCGTGTTCATCCACTCGACCGCGGCGGCCCACTCGATCGAACAGGTGGCCGAGGCGTCGGGCGACGGTCAGCGCTGGTACCAGCTCTACTGGCCCA
This sequence comes from uncultured Acidimicrobiales bacterium, assembly GCA_963735395.1. Classification (GTDB taxonomy): domain Bacteria; phylum Actinomycetota; class Acidimicrobiia; order Acidimicrobiales; family VFJN01; genus ZC4RG19. The sequence continues at coordinate 6,758 of CAVTKV010000019.1, forward strand.
AGGAACGCGCCGTGGCCGCATCGCTGGTCGAACGGGCCGAGGCCGCCGGCTACTCGGTGCTGGTGGTCACGCTCGACACGTTCGTGTTGGGCTGGCGACCCACCGACCTCGACACGGCCTACCTGCCGTTCCTGCAGGGCGAGGGCATCGCCAACTACCTCACCGACCCGGCGTTCAACGCGCCGCTGGCCGACGACGCCCAGCAGTTCGACAAGGTGTTCCGCTGGGCCGGCATGTTCGGCGACCCGTCCCTCACCTGGGCCGACCTGGCGTGGCTGCGCGAGCGGACCGCGCTGCCCATCGTGCTGAAGGGCGTGCTCCACGCGGACGACGCCCGGGCCGCGGCCGAGGCAGGTGTGGACGGCCTGATCGTGTCCAACCACGGCGGCCGCCAGGTCGACGGAGCGGTCGCCGCCCTCGATGCCCTGCCGGCGGTGCTCGAGGCCGTGGGCGACCAGATGCCGGTGATGCTCGACTCGGGTGTGCGCAGCGGCGCCGACGTCGTCAAGGCCGTGGCCCTGGGGGCGGCGGCCGTGCTCTACGGGCGGCCATACATCTATGGGCTGGGCCTTGGTGGCCAGGCCGGGGTGGAGCACGTCCTCGCCTGCCTGCTGGGCGAGATCGACGTGACGATGGCGTTGTCGGGTCGTCGATCGCTCGCCGAGCTGGGATCCGACCTGCTCGTGGCCAGTCCGGGTTGACTGCACAGCGCGAGGTTCTGCACTGTCGAGATCTGGCCTAACGTGAAGGGCAGTCATGGACGGCGCGACACCATCGCGAGCTGACAACGGGACCTCGATCGAGTTCGAGCCGGGTGACGAGCCCTCGCCCCAGATGTTCCGCGCCATCGTCGAGACGGCGGTCAACCCGTTCGCCATCATCGACGACGACGGCGTGTTCCGCTGGGTGGGACGGTCGATCGAGGAGCTGCTCGGTTGGCGTCCCGACGAGCTGGTGGGCAGGACCATCGATGCGATCGTGGCCCCCGCCTCACTGCCGGCGGTGGTCGAGGCGTTCGCCGACCTCGAGGAGCTGCCCCACCGGTCGAACTACCCCCGCGGAGGCGTCGGTCAGGCCGCCGACCTGATCTGCCGAGACGGCACGACCACGCCCTGCAGCCTGATCGCCGCCACCAGGTCGCAGACCGGGCTGCCCTACCACCTGGTCTTCGCCCGGCGGGCGGGCTACGAGCGCGCGCTCGACAACGCGCTCGAAGCCATCGCCCGGCACGCCGAGGTCGACGAGGTGCTCGTGCACCTGGTGGCGACGCTGCAGCAATCGATCCCGCGGTGCGTGGTCGCCATCGGCCACGGGTGGCAGGGCGACCGGTTCACCACCGCCGCGGGCGACGGCGTCGACCTGCTCGTGAGCGACCCCCAGTCGCCGTGGGCGCGCGCGCTCGAGACCGGCGAGGACGTGGTGGTCCGGAGCGTGGACGAGCTGCCGCCCAGCCTGGCCGCCCTGGCGAGCGCTCGTGGGCTGGCGTCGTGCTGGGTGCACCCGGTGTGCCTCCCGGGCGACGAGCGGCCCGGGGCGGCGCTCATCATGTGGCGCCCCTTCGACGGCATGCCCACGCGCTTCACCTGGACCGCGGTCCACCGGTCCGGCCGCCTGCTGCGCTTCACGCTGCAGTGGGACCGCAGCCACCGCGCCCTCGAGTTCGCCGCCACCCACGACACCCTGACCGGCCTGGCCAACCGCACCGCGTTCGTCGGGCGGCTCGACGACATCGCCAAGCTGGCCGAGGGCGAGGCCGCGGTCCTGTTCATCGACCTCGACCGCTTCAAGCCGGTCAACGACGGCCTCGGCCACCTGGCGGGCGACCGGGTGCTGCAGGCCGTGGCCCGGCGGCTCGACGGCGCACTGCGCCCCGGCGACCTGGTGGCGCGCATCGGCGGCGACGAGTTCGCCGTCCTGTGCGAGCGGCTGGTCGATCCCGACGACGTGGGCACGGTGGCCGCACGCCTGATCGATGCCGTGGCCTCGCCGTTGGTGCTCGACGACCAGCACGAGGTGACGATCACGGCCAGCGTCGGCGTCACCGAGCTGGGGCGCAGCGAGGAGCCCGAGGACATCCTGGCCCGCGCCGACCAGGCCATGCGCGACGCCAAGGCGCTGGGCCCCGGGCGCTGGGTCAGCCACCCTCCACCTCGGGCCTGACGGCGACGGTCGATCCCCGATCCCGCCCGTCTGCCCGCCCGCCGGAAGCGACGGGTCAGCCGCCGGTCGCGTGGGCCTCGATGGCGGTCAGGATGGCGGCGGCGACCTCGTCGGCCGGGCGGTCGCCGTCGACCGTCAGGAGGATGCCCCGCTGGCTGTAGTGGTCGAGCAGCGGCTCGGTCTCCTCGGCGTAGACCCGCAGGCGATTGTCGATCACCGCGGCGTCGGCATCGTCGGCGCGTCCGGCCTCGAGCGCCCGGCGCTCCAGGCGCTCGTGCACGACCCGGTCGGGGATCGCGATGTGGACCGCGAGGTCGGGCGCGCCGGGGTCGGCCCGTTCGATGACCTGCGCCTGGGCGAGTGTGCGGGGGAACCCGTCGAGGACGTACCCATCGTCTATGGCGTGGTTGCCCAGCGACGCGGCCACAACAGCCATCATCAGGTCGTCGGGCACAAGTTCGCCGCGGTCGATCAGGTCGCCGACCCGGCGGCCCAGGTCGGTTCCGGCGGCCACCTGGGCGCGCAGCACGTCGCCGGTCGACAGGTAGGGCACGCCGAGGCGATCGGCGATGACGGGACCCTGGGTGCCCTTGCCAGAGCCGGGCGGGCCCACGAGGACGAGGCGCACAGGCGCCAGCATGCCAGGTGCGTGGGCGAGCGGGTGTCGACGGGCTCGCCTCAGTCGCCCGTCCGCGGCGACGCCTTGCGCGTGATGCGGTAGCGGAGCACCAGGAACGGCAGGCCGAACACCCAGAAGCGGTGCTCGGCCTCCAGGTCGGTGCGGTCGGCCGCGTCCCCGGCCGCCTCGCGGGCAGGGAGGTGGACGTCCAACTCCTCGGCGAAGCCGAGCACGGCCAGCGAGGTCAGCTCGCGGGTGTCGGCGTCGACGTAGGTCAGGTAGTGGCCGGCGTGGGCGAGGTCGCTGCGGGTGGTCAGGGTGAGGCCGCCGTCGGGCCGCGCACGGGGCGTGAGTGTGGCAGTGAAGCTGGCCCGGGGAAGGGGGAACCCGACGCTGACGTAGCCCCGCCCCTCGTGGCGGTAGGTCGTGTAGATGCCCACGTAGATGGGGTCATCCGTGGTGGCATACGACCGGATCCAGCCGCGCACGTCGGCTCTGCCGTCGCCGTCGGTGTCGATCGTGTCGATGCGGCTGCGCACGCCACGGAGCGCCTCGCGCTGGTTCATCGGCACGTTCGCCTGCCCCAGCGGCCGGGCCACGACGTAGCGGTAGAGCAGATAGCCGGGTCGCACCCACGTGCGCCACTCGGGCACGATGTCGAGCGTGAACCGGGTGGTGTGCTCGTAGAACTCGCGCACGAGGGGGTCGACGGCGGCCGGGTCGAGCTCCGGGCCGGCGAGCTCGTCGAGCGAGGCGACGATGCCCACGTCGACGGCGTCGCGGACGTAGCGACCGCCCAGCACGTCAGCCAGCGCCTGCACGTAGCCGGTGCCGACGTAGCGGGTGCGGGACTCGAGCGGCACGACGAACGGCAGGTCGGCGGCATCTGCCTCCTCGGCCAACAGGCTCATCTGGGCGTCGCGGAACACCGCCGCCGACGCCATCCGGTACGCCAGCACGGTCGTCGCCGCGACCACCGGGGCCGTGACTCCCGGATCGATCGCCCGCAGCGCCCGCCCGACGGCCGCACCGAGCAGCGGGCCGGCCGCCACCTTCTGCGGCCGCAGGCCCAGCGCCCCGGCCACGGCCCCCGCGCCTGCGCCCACCGCCACCGGGTGGCCGGCGCCGCCCGCCCGCCCGGCCAGCCAGCCCAGAGGCGCGGCGAGCGCCGCGCTCACGACGATGCGGTGCTCGAGGGCCGGGAGCTCGTTCGGGCGCTGCCGCCGCCGGGCCGCCACCTCGGACGTGGCCAGCAGGGCGGCGCCGGCCACGCCGCCCACGATGCGGGCGCGGGTGCCGCGGTGGGCCCGCAGGGCTACGCCTGCGGCCGCGCCGATGAGGCCGGTGCTCACGACCCCGGCGGCGTCGGGGCCCCTCGGCTGTGCGTCCCGGTCGCCACGCACGGCTGCCGCGCTATCCCCCGTAACCCTGCGGGTTCTGGGACTGCCAGCGCCAGTGGTCGGCGGCCATCTCGTCGAGGGTCCGGGTCGTGCGCCAACCCAGCAGCTCGTCGGCCAGCGCCGGATCGGCCCAGGTGGCGGCGATGTCGCCCGGGCGCCGCCCGACGACCTTGTAGGGCACCTCGCGGCCCACGGCACGCGCGGCGGCGGCGATCACGTCGAGCACCGACGAGCCGTTGCCCGTGCCCAAGTTGACGGCGGTGAAGCCCGGCAGCTTCTCGCCCGCTTCCAGGGCCGCCAGGTGGCCGAGGGCCAGGTCCACCACGTGGATGTAGTCGCGCACCCCCGTGCCGTCGGGCGTCGGGTAGTCGTCGCCGAAGACCCGCACGAACGGGTGCCGCCCCGTGGCCACCTGCATCGTGTAGGGCATCAGGTTGTTGGGGATGCCGCGGGGGTCTTCGCCCAGGCGGCCGCTGGCGTGGGCGCCGACCGGGTTGAAGTAGCGCAACGACAGCAGCTGCCAGCGGTCGTCGCTCGCCGCGGTGTCGGCCAGCATGTCCTCGACCACGAGCTTGGTGCGGCCGTACGGGTTGCTGGCCACGCGACGGGCCGACTCGTCGACCGGCACGCGTTCGGGGTCGCCGTAAACGGTGCACGACGACGAGAAGACCAGGCGTCGCACGTCGGTCGCGTCCATCGCCCGCAGCAAGGACGCGGTGCCGGCCACGTTGACCGTGTAGTAGCGCAGCGGCTCGGCGACCGACTCGCCGACGGCCTTGAGGCCCGCGAAGTGGACCACGGAGTCCACGCCCTCGTCGGCCAACACGGTCGTCAGCGCGGCGGTGTCACCGACGTCGAGCCGGTGCCAGCGCAGCTCGCCCGAGGCCTGTGCCGCGGCGGCGATCTCGACGACGCGGTCGAGCGCCACCGGGCTGCTGTTCGAGAAGTCGTCGACCACGACCACGTCCCAACCCGCGCCCAACAGCTCGACCGCCGTGTGGCTGCCGATGTACCCGGCGCCCCCGGTCAGCAAGACGGTCCCTGTCGTCACCCGCCTACCGTTGCACACCGCGGCGGTCGGGTGCCGCGTCGAGGCGTCCGCCCGCGTACGTTCACTGGGATGCCCGACCGCTACGACGCCTTTCCCCACCTACGGTTCGACCGCCCGTCAAACGGGGTGCTGCGGATCACGCTCGACGGGCCGGGCCTCAACGCCGTCGATCACGACGTCCATCGTGAGCTGGCCGACGTGTGGCTGGCGGTCGATCGGGACTCGGATACCAGGGTGGCGGTGTTGCAGGGGGCGGGGAGGGCGTTCTCGGCGGGTGGGTCCTTTGAGATGCTCGAGGATCTGATGTCGGATTACGCGGTGCGTACCCGGGTCATGCGTGAGGCCCGGGATCTGGTGTTCAACGTGATCAATTGTGCGAAGCCGATCGTGTCGGCCATCCATGGTCCGGCGGTGGGGGCGGGGTTGGTGGCGGGCATCCTGGCCGATGTGTCGGTGGTGGGGCGTTCGGCTCGCATCATCGATGGTCATACCCGGTTGGGGGTGGCGGCGGGTGATCACGCGGCCATCTGTTGGCCGTTGTTGTGTGGCATGGCCAAGGCCAAGTACTACCTGTTGACCTGCGACACGCTCACGGGTGAGGAGGCGGAGCGCATCGGGCTGGTGTCGCTGTGCGTCGAGGACGAGGCGGTGCAGGCGCGGGCGTTGGAGGTGGCCGAGACGCTGAGTGGGGGTGCGCAGTCGGCCATCCGTTGGACCAAGCAGGCGCTCAACAACTGGTATCGGGCCCAGTCGGCCATCCTCGACGCGTCGCTGGCCTATGAGTTCTACGGCTTCGGGGGCCCCGACGCCCGCGAGGGCCTGGCCTCCCACACCGACAAGCGCCCCGCCCGCTTCGACGGCCCCACCGGAGAGTGAAACCGGGAGGCCAGAACGTGCTACGGCCAGGCTGCGCCGCAGGAACCAGCCGATGGCCAGGATCTGCTCGGTGTAGTCGTGACATCGCGGTACCATGACCTCATGACGAAGCAGACGACGGTGCGACTGCCCGAGGAACTGGCCGACCAGGCGGAGGCGGTGGCCAGGGTGCGTGGCACGAGTGTCAACGCCCTGATCGTCGACTCCCTCGCTGCGGAGATCGAGCGAGTTCGAGCAGACGACGACTTCACGTCTCGCGCCCGCAAACTGCTCGAGCGTGACAAAGAGCTGCTCGAGCGGCTCGCGAGGTGATCCGCTATCTGTCGCTCGCCGAGTACCTCTGGCTCGCCGAGCAGGTAACTGGCATCGAGGCCGCAGTGCTGGCGAAGGCCGGTCGAGCGGACCTCGCGGATTCGGCCCTGCATGCGCCATCGGCGGGATTCGGCGCCGACGACTTCTACCCGGACATCTTCGACAAGGCCGCGATCCTTGCCTGCCGCCTTGCGTGGAACCATCCATTGCCGGACGGGAACAAGCGCGCGTCCTGGGCCGCCCTCGTCATGTTCATCGACCTCAACGGTGGCGTCTGGGACCCGGATCCGCCCGCGGTGGACGAGGCCGAATCCGCCATGCTCGCTGTGGCGGCGGGCGAGGTGGATGAAGCCTGGTTGTCCGAGTGGTTGCGCGGTCGCGTGCACTTCGGCTGAGGTCACGCGCCACGACCGGGGCTCGGGGCGTGACAGGCTGTACCGATGCCTGGGGCCGGATGGGGAGCGATCGGGGCTGATCGGGTCGACCCGTCGTCGTGGCTGGTCCTGGCGACCGGCGTGGGGGCCGCGCTCGCGGTCGCGATCGACGGCGTCTGGCGGTGGGCTCGAGGGGTGGTCACGATCGCCCACGAGGCCGGTCACGCCGTCGCCGCGCTCGCGACCGGCCGGCGGCTGACGGGCATCAGGCTGCACTCCGACACGTCGGGGCTCACGCTGTCGGTGGGCAAGCCCACTGGGTTGGGCATGGTGGTGACGGCCGCGGCCGGCTACGTCAGCCCGTCGCTCGTTGGCCTGGGTGGCGTGGCGCTCCTCGCCCTCGACCGGGTCACCGTCATGCTGTGGGCGGCCGCCGCCGTGCTGGTGGCGATGCTCCTCATGGTGCGGAACTGGTACGGCGCGCTCTCGCTGCTTGTGACCGGTGCCGTGGTCGTCGTCACCTCGCTCTACGGGTCGGCCGACGTGCAGGCTGCGTTCGCGTACGCGATGACCTGGTTCCTGTTGCTCGGCGGCGTGCGGCCGGTCGGCGAGCTGCGCCGGCAGCGCCGGTACCAGCCGGGGTCACCCACAGATGCCGACATCCTGGCCCGCCTCACCTGGGTGCCGGGCTCGGTGTGGGTCGGGCTGTTCGGCCTGATCACCCTGGCCGCGCTGGGCATGGGAGGGTGGCTGCTCCTCACGTGATCGTGGGCTTCGGCCGGCAGCGGGACCGGACCGGCGTTCCTTCGTGACGCAATCCGCCACATCGGAACGCCGGTTGCACCGGCGGCCTCGACGATCAGGGTCTCAGAGGGCCACAGTGCCGAGCGCCTGGTATGAGCCCGGTAGAGCCGCACTGGAATCATCGGAGAGGAGAGCACCATGGCATGCCAGCATGTCGACGCCACGGCATGGTCGGCCGCGCCACCCGCCGCCGTGTACGCGCTGCTCGTCGACGGCGCCACCTGGCCGACCTGGAGCGGGCACGACGGGTTCGAGCTGGTGGCGCGCGGCGAGGGCGACGGAGACGGCGTCGGTGCCGTGCGGGTGCTGCACCGGGGCCGCACGCGGTCTCGGGAGCAGATCGTCGAGCTCGTGCCCGACCGGCGCCTCGGCTACACGTTGCTGGCCGGCCTGCCGCTGCGCGACTACCGGGCCAACGTCGACCTCGCGCCCGAGCGCGGCGGCACCGCCATCCACTGGTACTCCGACTTCGTGCCCAGGGTCCCCGGCACGGGTTGGTTGTTCCGGCGCGCGTTGAACCGCTTCATGGCTCAGGCGGCCGCCAGCCTGGCGGAGCGGGCCACGCACGCGGGTCGCGACTGACCGCCCCAGGATCCATCACAACTGGCCACTTGATGGCCGGTTTGAGCGCGAGCATGGGGACGTGCGCGCAGACCGACTCGTGGCCACCCTGCTCATCCTGCAGGCACGCGGGCGGGTCACGGCCGCGGAGCTGGCCGACGAGCTGGAGATCTCTGAGCGCACCGCCCGGCGCGACCTCGAGGCGCTGGCCATGGCCGGCATCCCCGTCTACTCGCAGGCCGGCCGCAACGGCGGGTGGTCGCTCCTCGGGGGCGCCCGCACCGACCTGAGCGGCCTCACCGCTGCCGAGGCCCGCACGCTGTTCCTGGTCGCGGGACCGTCGTCCGCAGTCACGCCCGCGGCCAAAGCGGCCCTGCGCAAGCTGGTCCGGGCGCTACCCGAGACGTTCCGGGCCGAGGCCGAGGCCGCGGCGTCGGCGGTGGTGCTCGACCCGACCCGCTGGGGCGCCACCAGCGCGCCCCGCCCCCCGCACCTCGACGCGCTGCAGGACGCCGTGGTGGCCGGTGTGCAGGTGCGGCTCGGGTACGCCGACCGCGAGCGCAACGAGACGGAGCGCGCCGTCCACCCGCTCGGTCTGGTGGCCAAGAGCTCTGTCTGGTACCTGGTGGCCGACACTGACGCCGGCATGCGCACGTTCCGGGTGGGCCGGGTGCGGTCGGTGACCCCCACCGACCAGCCGGTCGTGCGTCCCGAAGGTTTCGACCTGGCCGAGGCGTGGCAGTCGGTGGTCGAGGCCGTCGACGAGCGGCGCACCGCCTTCCGTGCCGTGGTGCACGCGGACCCACAGGCGGTGGGCTGGTTGCGGGGCCGGTTCGGTGGCCAGGTCGTGGTCGGCGACACGCTCGACGACGGCCGCGTCGAGGTCGAGATCGGTGCCTGGTCGGCAGCCGCTGTGGCGTATGACCTGGCCAGCTTCGGTGGTCACGTCGAGGTCGTACGGCCCCAGGAGGTGCGCGACCACCTGGCCAGCCTGGGCGCGGAGCTGGTCGGTCGCTACGGCACCTGACCTCCCGGATCCCGCGAGAATCGTAGAACTGGTCAGAGGATGGCCAGTTCTACGGCGCACGATCAGGGCATGAGGCAGCAACCACACTCCCCGATCATCGAGGCCCTGGGCCTCACCAAGCGCTTCGGCGTGGTCCAGGCGCTCGCCGGGCTGGACCTCGTGGCCGAGAGCGGCCAGGTCGTCGCCGTGCTGGGCCCCAACGGCGCCGGCAAGACGACGTTCGTGCGGTCGCTGGCCACGCTGGTGCGGCCCGATGCGGGCACCCTGCCGCGTCGCGGGCATCGACGCGTCGCGCCACCCCGACAAGGTCCGCCGGGTCATCGGGCTGGCCGGCCAGTTCGCCGCCGTGGAGGAGGCCATGACCGGGCGCGAGAACCTGCAGATGGTGGCCCGGCTGTTCGGCCACGGTCGCCGTCAGGCCTCGGCCAACGCCGCCGTGGTGCTCGACCAGCTCGGCCTGACCGAGGCGGGCGACCGGCTGGTGCGCACCTACTCGGGCGGCATGCGGCGCCGCCTCGACCTGGGCGCCAGCCTGGTCGGCGCCCCGCGCCTGCTGCTGCTCGACGAGCCCACCACCGGCCTCGACCCCCGCAGCCGCAACGAGCTGTGGGAGGCCATCCGCCGCCTGGTGGCTGCGGGCACCGACGTGCTGCTCACCACCCAGTACCTGGACGAGGCCGACCAGCTGGCCCAGCGGGTCGTCATCGTGGACAAGGGCCGGGTGATCGCCGACGGCACCCCCAGCGAGCTCAAGAGCCAGGCCGGGCGCGACGTCATCGAGGTGCGCGCCCACCGCGCCGCGGATCTGCCGGCCCTGGCCGACGCTCTGGCGTCGCTCGGTGTCGAGGCGCCCCGGGTCCACGCGGGGACCAGCCGGGTGACCGTGCCGGTCGACGGCGGACGGGCGGTCATCGCCGCGGCGGTGCGGGCGCTCGACGGCCTCGACCTCGAGGTCGACGACGTGGGCCTGCGCCGCCCGACGCTCGACGAGGTCTTCCTCACCCTGACCGGCGAGCCCATCGACGACGACGGCGCGGAGGCTGCCGCCGACGACAGCGCCGAGGCTGCCGCCGACGACAGCGCCGAGGCGGTCGACCCCGACGAGCCGTTCGCTGATGACCCGTCCAGCTCCGACAACACCACCGGCGAGCGGGCCGAGCCCGTCGCCGTCCACTGAGAGGCCGAGCCATGACCACCATCACCTTCGACGCGGGTCGCATCGAGCCTGCCACGGGCAACGCCGGGCCGGTCGCCACGGCGGCCGCGGTGGCCGGGCGGTCGGTGCGCAAGTTCCTGCGCACCCCGCAGCTCCTGGTGATCAGCACGATCACGGGGGCGATGTTCCTGCTGATCTTCCGCTACGTGTTCGGCGGGGCCATCGAGACGGGGCCCGTCCCATACGTCGACTTCCTCGTGCCGGGCTACGTCGTCACGAGCGTGCTGTTCACCGGCAGCAACGTGTCCTCGGGCGCGGCCGAGGACCTCGAGCAGGGCTTCACCGACCGCCTGCGCTCGCTGCCCGTGTCACGCGCGGCGCTCGTGGCCGGCCGGGTCGTGGCCGAGACCGGCCTGCTCGCGTTGGGCCTGGCGGTCACGACCGCCATCGGGTTCGCGGTCGGGTTCCGGCTGCACGGCTCGGCGGTCGAGGCCCTGGCGGCGTTCGGGCTGTGCGTCGCCTTCGGGTTCGCCCTCATGTGGATGTTCGTGTGGATCGGGCTGATCGCCGGCAACGCCCAGGCCGCTCAGGGCATGTCCCTGCTGGTCTTCCCGCTGTCGTTCGTGTCGAGCGCCTACGTGCCGGTCGACAGCATGCCGGGCTGGATGCAGCCCATCGCCGAGCACCAGCCCATCACCGTCATGACCAACGCCGTGCGGTCGCTGGCGCTGGGCGACCCGGCGTCGGCCGGCCTGAGCGGCTCGACCGCCCACTGGGTGGTCCTGTCGCTGGTCTGGTCGGCCGGGATGGTGGCGGTGTTCGCGCCGCTGGCGGTGCTCCGCTACCGCAGGTCATAACGGGTCGGAGCGCCGACAGCGTGGTCGGCGCGTTCCGATCGACGGTGGGTCCGGCCGCGGCGGGTCGGGCCCACCGTCCGCGCCCGGCGAGCTCACGCGGGTGGGCGCTCGAACGCGGCGGCGCCCTCCGCCCACGTTCGGTCGAGGTCGGACCCGTCGGGGAAGCGCCCGTCGAGCTCGAGGATGACCATGCCGTGCGCGAACGACCACAGGGCCTGTGCACGGTACGCGTTGCCGGTGACGATCAGGAAAGGCTCGCCCGCCCAGTCCTCGAGGCCGGCGGGGAGCCGGTGGCGCGGCAGCCTGCCGGTCGTGGCCAGGCGGTACATGCTCGGGTGGGCGAGCGCGTGCCGGCGGTAGGCGGCGAGCAGGGGGCCGACCTGGCGGGTGGACCCGCCACGGGACCGGTCGCCGTCGTCCGGCCCCAGGACGGCGTGCAGGGCCGCGCCCACCTCGGCCAGTGCAACGCCGATGAGCTCGACCTCGATCGCCCCCTTGCCGTCCACGTGCTTGTAGAGCGACGGGGCCTTGATGTGCAGCTCAGCGGCGACCGATCGCATGGTCAGCCCGTCGATGCCATCGCGTTCCAGGATCAGCCGCGCCGCGGCGATGACGTCGTCGGCCCGGGCCGAGCGGGCGGAGATCCCCGAGCCGGACGAGCCACCCCGGCGGTCGTGCGGTGCCGAGGTCGACTCGTCGTCGGCGCGGCCCGGCGATGCTGGTCGCGTCGGCGCGGTCATCCGGCCGCGGGGTCGAACCGCTCGAGCGCGAACACGGGGTGGCGAGGAGCGATGGCGGCCAGCTCGTCGTCGGTCGAGTCGGCGGATGTGCCGTCGAAGAACACGCCGACCTCGGCCTTCCACCGGCGCAGGTAGGCGCGCAGCACGGGCACCTTGTCGGCGTCGGCCAGCTCGGTGGCCACCCACTCCTCGCGGCGGTGGCCGACCATCGTCGCCAGCCGGCCGTCGGCGGCCCGGACGTTGCGCACCCACTGGCCCTCGCCGCGGGGCGACACCAGGTAGGGGCGGTCGTCGAAGGTGAGCAGGTTGACGGGGGTGCGGCGTGGCTCGCCGGTCTTGCGGCCCCGCACCTCGAGGACGCGGCTGCCCCAGATGCTGATGCCGCGGCGGGTGAGGAAGGCGACTGTGGGGTTGAACACGTGGTTGGTGAACCAGCCGGGCTGGCGGTAGTGGGCGGGGGTGCTCTCGGGCATCGTTGCTCCTCGGGTGGCTAACTCTGTTAGCCACCATAGGGCTAACGCTGTTAGCCGTCAAGGGCACGGACGCCCGCACCCGCGTCTGGCAGTGTTCGTGGCTCAAGGTCGACGCACACGAGGGGGAGCGATGACCACGACGACGCCGGTGACCGAGGTCGAGACGGTGCGAGGCCCGGTGCCCACCGCCGAGCTGGGCACCACGCTGATGCACGAGCACGTGTTCGTGCTCACGCCCGACAGCCAGGCCAACTGGTCGGACGAGTGGGACGAGGAGACCAAGGTCGCCGAGGCGATCGACAAGCTCACGCAGCTCACGGCCGTGGGCGTGCGCACCATCGTCGACCCCACGGTCGACGGCCTGGGCCGTGACATCCGCCGGGTGGCCCGCATCAACGAGGCGGTCCCCGACCTCAACATCGTCGCCGCCACCGGCGTCTACACGTACGCCGACGTCCCCGGCTTCTTTGCCGAGCGCGGCCCCGGCGCGCTGCCCGACCTGCCCGAGCCCATGATCGACCTGTTCGTGCGCGACATCCTCGAGGGCATTCAGGGCACCGACGTCAAGGCGGCGTTCTTCAAGTGCGCCATCGACCACCACGGCCTGACCGCCGGGGTCGAACGGGTGATGCGGGCGGTGGCGCGGGCCCATGTCCAGACCGGGGCGCCGATCATGGTCCACAACCGGCCGGCCGGGAACACCATGCAGGAGGTGTGGCGCGTCCTGGGCGAGGAGGGCGTCGACCCCCGCCGGGTGCAGCTCGCCCACATGGGCGACTCGATCAACGTCGACCGGCTGGCCGGGCTGGCGCGCGAGGGGTTTCTGCTGGGGATGGACCGCTTCGGCATCGACCCCATCCTCGGCTTCGAGGACCGGGTGGCGACGGTGGTGGAGCTGTGCCGGCGCGGCTGGTCGCAGCGCATGGTGCTGGCTCACGACGCCGCCTGCTACATCGACTGGCTGCAGCCCGACCTCAAGCCCTTCCTGCCCAATTGGAACTACCTGCACATCCACCACGACGTGGTGCCCGCCCTGCTCGAACGGGGCGTCACCCAGGACCAGGTCGACGACATGCTGATCCACAACCCCCGCACCTGGTTCGAGCGCACGTAGCACCCGCTCCGACGCTGGGTCAGAGGTCGGGCTCGTCGTCGTGCTGGTCGTCGACGACGTCGGTCGCAGCCGTGTGTCGCTGGCGCGCCCGGGCCGCCGCCCGGCAGGCTGCGGGCGCCATGGACTTCACGCCTGACGACGACCACGAGGCGATCGCCGACGCCGTGCGGCGGGTGTGCGCCGACTTCGACGACGACTACTGGGCGCGCTGCGACGCTGAGCACGCGTTCCCCTGGGACTTCTACCGGCTGATGGCCGAGGGGGGGTGGCTGGGCATCGCCATCCCGGAGCAGTACGGCGGCGGGGGCCGGGGCATCACCGAGGCCGCCATCGTGCTGCGGGAGGTGGCCCGCAGCGGCGCGGCGATGAACGGCTGCTCGGCGCTGCACCTGACGATCTTCGGCCTCAACCCGGTGGTGCGGTTCGGCAACGACCGGCTGAAGGAGGCGTTCCTCCCCCGGGCGGCGGCGGGTGACCTGCACGTGGCGTTCGGGGTGACCGAGCCCGACGCGGGCACCGACACGTCGCGCATCACGACCCGGGCCGAGCCCGACGGGCAGGGCGGCTACGTGGTGCACGGCCGCAAGATCTGGACGTCGAAGGCGCTCGAGAGCGAGGTGGTGCTGCTGCTGGCCCGCACCGGCGGCGAGGGGTTCGCCGGGCTGTCGCTGCTGCTGGCCGACCTCGACCCCGACTACGTCGACATCCGTCCGATCCCCAAGATGGGGCGCAATGCCGTGGCGTCGTGCGAGGTGGCCTACGACGGCCTGCCGGTCGAGGGCTGGCGCCTGGTGGGCGAGGAGGGGCAGGGCTGGCGGCACCTCCTGCATGGGCTCAACCCCGAGCGCATCCTGCTGGCGTCCGAGGCGATCGGCATTGGCGAGGTCAGCCTCGACCGGGCCGTCGCCTACGCCAAGGAGCGGGAGGTCTTCGGCCGACCGATCGGCGCCAACCAGGCCATCGCCCACCCGCTCGCCCAGGCTCACGTGCAGCTCGCGGCCGCGTGGCAGGTGGCACAGCACGCGGCCTGGAGCTACGACCGGGGGCTCGACTGCGGCGAGGCGGCGCAGTCCGCCAAGTACCTGGCGGCCGAGGCCGGGTTCTTCGCCGCCGACCGGGCGGTGCAGACGCTCGGCGGCATGGGCTACGCCACCGAGTACCACGTCGAGCGCTACTTCCGCGAGGCCCGCCTGCAGCGCATCGCCCCGGTCAGCCAGGAGATGACGCTCAACTACGTCGCCCAGAACGTCCTGGGCCTGCCCCGCAGCTACTGACGGCGTATCTACATAACCTGCTCCCGATTTATGTAGTTTGTCGGGACCTTATGTAGTTCGGAGCTGTGCGTGCGGAACTTCATCGACATCGAGGGCCGACTGGCCGAGGTGCCCGGGCCCATCGTCGCTCGCCTGCAGACGATCGACCGGGGTGCCGGGCGGGAGGACCTCTACGCCCATCAGGTCCCGGCGCTGCTCGACCAGCTCGCGACCCGCGCCCGCGTCGAGAGCATCACCGCCTCGAGCGCCATCGAGGGGGTCGTCGTCGAACCGGGGCGGGCGTCGCGCATCGTCGCGGGCACGGTCTCGCGCCTCGGCAACCGCAGCGAGCAGGAGCTCGCTGGCTACCGCGACGCGCTGGACCACCTCTGGGCAGGCGACCCCGGCGGCCTCTCCGTCGGGCTCGTGCTCTACCTGCACCGCCTGCTGTTCGGTCGGACGGCGAGTCCAGGCGGACGTTTGAAGGACGAGGACAACCTCGTCGTCGACATCGACGACTCCGGCGTGCGCAGGGTGCGCTTTCGCCCGGTGTCGGCGCGCGAGACGCCCTTCTACCTGGACGAGCTGGTCGTCCGCTATCGAGAGGCCCAGGCCTCGGGCCGCCACCACCCGGCCCTCCTCGTCGGCGTCTTCGCCCTCGACCTGTCGATCATCCACCCCTTCGTCGACGGCAACGGACGCGTGCTGCGCGTGCTGACCAACTACCTGCTCGCGCGAGTCAGGGTACGGCGTCACTCGCTACGTCAGCCTCGAGCAGTTGCTGCACGACGACCGTGACCGCTACTACGACGCGCTCGCCGCCTCGACGACGGGTTGGAGCGACGACGCATCGGACGTGTGGCCGTGGCTGAGCTTCTTCGTCGAGAAGATCGAGCTCGCTTACGAGACGTTCGAGGACCGCGCCACCGCCTCCCGGGCCACCGGCACCAAGCAGGACCGCGTGCGCGACCACATTCGCCACCAGGCGCCCGCGACCTTCGCGATGGCCGACCTGCGGGCTGCACTGCCCGGCATCAGCGACGTGACGATCCGACTCGTGCTCACCGAGCTGCGCGACGCGGGCGAGATCGCCGCCGATGGAACCGGTCGATCGACCCGATGGGTGCGGCAGGCCTGACGTCGGGCCGAATGTCCCCGAGGTCATCCGCGGTCGAGCAGTGCCCTCACGGTGTAGGAGACGACGGCGTCGATCTCGGTGGTGTCGGCCGGGCGGCGCTCGGCCGCCCGGTCGCCGATCACGCCGTACACCAGGCGGTGGGTCAGGAGGGCATCGACCTGAGGCTCGCCCGGGGGCAGGTCGCGGCTGGCCCGAGCCTCGGCGATGGCGGCGGCCAGCGGGGCGACCAACGCCGCCGTGTTGTCGGCGATCTCGGTCGGGAACCGTTCGACCAGCCGGGCGTGGGCCAGCAGCACAGGACGGTTGGCGGCGACCAGCTCGTCGGAGCGGACGAGGTCGAACATCCCCCGCACCCACGTCGCGATCTTCTCGCCAGGGTCGGCGTCGCGTGCCAGCAGGTGGTCGAGGTACGAACGGGTCGTCGCCCCGGCGTGCTCGAGCAGGGTGAGCAGCAGGTCGTCCTTGGCGGGGAAGTGGCGGTAGAACGCCGCGGTCGACAGGCCCGCCTCGGCCAGGATCTCGCCCACGGTGGGATCGATCGTGTCGCTGGCCCGCATGGCCCGGAACGCGGCCGCCACCAGGCGGTCGACCTCGTCGGCGTACTTGCGGCGCTTGCGGGCCAGGGCGCGCTCGACCGCACGGCCGGAACCGATCGCCTCGTCGGCGGGTGCCGAGCCGGGCTGCGCCACCGCCTGCGTGGACGGGACGTCGAGGCGCGGTGCCGGCGCCGGGCTCGTGGGGCTCGCCGCTGGAGGTGCCGCTCGAGGTGAGGTGGCTCCCATGGGTCAGGGCGAGAACGGGCCCTTGCCCATCTGGTCACGGACGGTCACGACGGGCGGGTTGGTCAGGCTGCGACGCTGCCAGTTGGCCCCGTCGACGACGAGCGTGTGGCCGGAGACGAAGCGGGCGTAGGGCGAGGCCAGGAACGTCGCCGCCCAGCCGAGCTCGCGCAGGCGCCCCACCCGCAGCGCCGGTTGGCAGGGGTCCTTGTCGTGTGTGCGGGTCAGGTTGCCCTGGATGTCGGCGGTCATGTCGTCGTGCGGGAACAGGCCGGGTACCAGCCCGTTCACCTGGATGCCGTACGGGCCCCACTCGACCGCCAGGGACTCGACCATGTTCTTGACCCCGGCCTTGGCCGCCGCCGAGTGGGCGAAGCCGGGACCCCCGGTCCACGCGTACGAGGCGCCGATGTTGACGATCGACCCCGGCGTGCCGGCCGCCAGGTGGCGGCGGGCGAACTCGCGGGCGCAGAAGAACGTGCCGTTGAGGGTGATGTCGACGACGGTGCGCCAAGCATTGGGCGACATGTCCTCGGCCGGGACGGGGAAGTTGGCGGCGGCGTTGTTGATCAACACGTCCGGCAGGCCGAACGCCTGCTCGGCGGCGTCGAACGCGGCCGCGATCTGGTCGGCGTCGCGGATGTCGCAGGCGGCGGTGGCCACCGGGGCGCCCAGCGCCTCGAGCGCGACCCGCCCGGCGGCGAGGTGCTCGTCCTTGCGGCTGGCGACGACGATGTTGGCGCCCAGGCGAGCGAACTCCGTGGCGGTGGCGAGGCCCAGGCCAGTGCCGCCACCGGTGACGAACACCGTGGTGCCGGTGAACGTGCCCGGGGGCAGGGCCGCGGCACCGAGTGGCGGTGGCTCGGGGAGGCCGGGCGTCGTGGAGTCGCGCGTGGGGTCGGCGGTGGTCATGCGGTGGCCCTCTCAGCTGCCCGTGTAGGCGGGGGTGCGCTCCTCGGCGCGGGCCGCCCGCATCTCGGCGTAGTCGTCGGAGCGGTTGATGAAGGTCTGGGCGATCAGCTCCTCGGCCATCGACGAGCGGATCTCTGGCTCGGCCAAGTGCGCGATCACGCGGCGGGCCATCTTCACGGTCACCGCAGGGGCGGCGGCGATCTTGCCGGCCATCTCGAACACCGTGTCGTCGAGGTCCTCGAGCGCCACGACCCGCGAAACGACGCCGTGGGCCAGGGCCTCGGCGTGGTCCATCGCCCGGCCGGTGAGCACCATGTCGCCGGCCACGCCGTGCCCGCACATCTGGAAGAGGCGCCCGACGCCGCCCGTGTCGGGGATCACGCCGTGGGCCACCTCGGGCAGCATGAACCGCGAGCCCTCGGCGGCGACACGGATGTCGCACAGCAGCGCACGCTGGAACGACGCACCGATCGACCAGCCCTTGTGCGCCACCAGCACGGGAGCGTCGAGGTCGAAGAGCTGCTGGACGCCGCGGTGGCCCCGGGTCATCAGCTCGTGGTGGGTCAGGTCGACCTGCTGGCCGCCGATGGCGCTGACGTCGCGCCCCGACGAGAACGACCTGCCCTCGGCCCGCCACACGACGACGCGCACGTCGGGACGACGTGCGCAGCTCGGCCAGGATCTCCCACAGCCGCTGGTCCATCGTGTCGTCGAAGGCGTTGTGCTTGTCCGGGTTGTCGTTGGTGATGACGGCGACGGGGCCGTCGTAGTCGAGGCGCACCCGATCGTCTGTCGCCTGTGGGTCTGCCACGGTTCCCCCTCGTGTCCGTCTCGGCAGAGTTGCCGTTCGAAAAGTACAAACGGCATTCTTAGCCGATCTCGTGCGCCGAAGGATGGGGGAGGGATCGGACTCGTGCACGTCGCGCTGACCACCGAACAGGCCGACCTGGTCGCTGCCGTCGCCCGTGTGGTCGCCGACCACCCGGGCGACCAGGGGGCGGTGACGCAGAGCCTGACCGCGATGGGGCTGACGGGGCTGCGGGCGCCCGAGCACCTGGGCGGCGGGGCCGCGGGCGCGATCGAGGTGGCGCTGGTGGTCGAACAGCTCGCCCGGGGCCTCACAGGCCCCGGCTACCTGGGTGCGGTGCTGGCGCTCGAGCTGATCGTCGCCGGGGGTGGCGCCCAGGTCGGATCGCCCGGTGGGCGGCTCGTGGCCGACATCGGCTCCGGGAGCCCGGCCGGCGTGGCGCTCGACCCGCAGCTCCGCCGGTGTGCACCGGTGGAGGGCGACGACGTCGTGGCCCTCGACGCCACCGCGGACGCACCGGTCCTCGGCGTCGAGCCGGGCGGTGCGCTCGTCGCCGGCCGCGCGGGCGAGCGGCTCGACGGCGTCGACCTCACCCGCTCGTTGCGCCGCCTTGCGCCGGTCGCCGCGCCGGCGCCCGCCCGGCCGGCGCCCGTCCCGGCGCCGACCGTCCCGCCGTCCGACCCGCCGCCGACCGGCAGCATCCCAGGTCGCCGCGACCAGGGCCGGACCGACTGGACCAAGCTGGGCCACATCGATGGTGCGGCCGCCGACCGGTGGCAGGCCCTCGCGCTCGCGCTCGTGTGCGCGGACATGGTGGGGGCGATGTCGGGCGCGATCGACGGCGCTGTGGCCCATGCCCGCGACCGGCAGCAGTTCGGCCGGCCGATCGGGTCGTTCCAGGCCGTGCAGCAGCTGTGCGCGGACCAGCTCGTGTCGATCGAGGCGGCCAGGTCCGTGACCTGGCACGCAGCCTGGGCGGTCGACGCGCTCGACCAGGGCGAGGCCCTGCACGCCGCCCGGGTGGCCAAGGCCTGGTGCGCCGAGGTAGGGCGCGAGGTGTGCGAGGCCGCCATCCAGGTGTGGGGCGGCGTGGGCATGACGTGGGAGTGCGACGCCCACCGCTACCTGCGCCGGATGCTGCTCGACCGGCACCTGTTCGGCGACGAGCGTGTGCAGCTCGCCGCCATCGCCGATCGCCGCGTCCCGCTCGTCGCCGCGGGGGATGGCGGCTGATGGACTTCCGCGACTCCGGCGACGAGGCCGCCTTCCGCTCGGACCTGCGGGCCTGGTTGGCGACCAACGCCCCGACCGGGCCGGCGCCACTGGGCGGGCCCGAGCGGGCACGGTTCTGGTCCGACTGGCACCGGACGCTCCACCGGGGCGGGTGGATGGGCCTCTCGTGGCCGGTCGCCGTCGGTGGCCGGGGCCTGCCCGCCACCTACGAGGCCATCCTCAACGACGAGATCGGCGCCGCCGGGGCGCCGCCGGCGCCCCACGTCGGCTTCCTCGGCCGGGCCCTGCTGCACCACGGCAGCGACGAGCAGCAGCGTCGCTACCTGCCGGGACTGCTGTCAGGGGACCAGGTGTGGTGCCAGGGCTTCAGCGAGCCGGGCGCCGGATCCGACCTGGCGGCCCTGTCGACCCGAGCAGAGCTGGTGGACGACCGCTGGGTGGTCAACGGGCAGAAGGTCTGGACGAGCGACGCGGCCTGGGCCGACCTCTGCCTGCTGCTGGCCCGCACCGAGCCTGACGGTGCACGCCACGGCGGCATCTCGGCGCTGGTGCTCGACATGCACCAGCCCGGCGTCGAGGTGCGGCCGATCGTCCAGATCAACGGCGACACCGAGTTCAACGAGGTTTTCCTCACCGACGCCGTCGCGCCCCCCGATGCCGTGGTGGGCGAGCGTGGCCAGGGGTGGAGCATCGCCATGACCACCGTCGGCTACGAGCGTGGACCGGCCGACGTGGGCTTCTCGTCGCGCTACGCCCGGCTGATGGCCGAGCTCGAGCGGGACGCGGTCGCGGCGGCCGACCGCGGTGCGGCTCTCGATCCGTCGCTGCGCGTCGACCTGGCGCGGGCGCACGTGGCCGTCGCGGTGTTGCGCGCCCACGTGCTGCGCAGCCTGTCGGCCCGGGTCGGCGGCGTCGCCCCCGGGGCCGAGGGATCGATCGACAAGCTGCTCGCCACCCGCGTCGAGCAGCTGTTGCACCATGTCGCCGCCGACCTGCACGGCTCTGACGCCCTCACCGGCGCCAGACCCGACGTGGTGGCCGAGTACCTGTATTCGCGCGCCCAGTCGATCGCCGGTGGTACCAGCCAGATCCAACGCACGATCGTCGCCGAACGCCTGCTGCGCCTGCCCCGTGGGCGGTGACCCGCCGGCACGGGGCGTCGCCAAAACTGGTCCGGGGGCGGCCGCCCGCCATGGCAGGCTCGACGCCGATGGACGAGGCCGACGACGCCACGGACGACCGCGACCGCGCCCTCGACGATCGGGGCCTCGACGACCGGGCGCTCGACGCCAGGGTGCGCCGGAACATCTGGGTCCTCGGCGCGGCGGTCGGGGTGTTCGGGCTGTCGTTCGGGGTGTTGGCGACCACCGCCGGGCTGACGGTGGCGCAGGCGTGCGCCATGTCGGTGCTGGTGTTCACCGGGGCCAGCCAGTTCGCCGCAGTCGGCGTCCTCGGCGCCGGGGGCTCGCTCGGCTCCGCGTTCGGCTCGGCGCTGCTGCTGGCGGCCCGCAACGCCGCCTACGGAGTCGCGCTGGCGCCGACGATGGCCAGGCGGTCGCTCGGGCGGCGCCTGGTCGCCGCCCAGTTCGTCATCGACGAGTCGACGGCGATGGCCACCGCGCAACCCGGCCGCACCGCCCGGGAGCACGCGTTCTGGGCCACCGGCATCGCCGTGTTCGTCTGCTGGAACATCGGCACCGTGTTGGGGGCGGTGGCCGGCGACGCGATCGGCGATCCCGAGGCACTGGGGCTCGACGCCGCGTTCCCGGCCGGCTTCGTGGCGCTGGCGGTGCCCCACCTGGGCAGCCGCCAGGGCAAGGTGGCAGCGGTGTTCGGGGTGCTCATCGCGCTGGTGCTCGTCCCGCTCGCGCCGGCCGGCGTGCCCATCGTGGCGGCCGCCCTGGGCGTCGTCCCCGCCGTGTTGTTCGTCCCCAGGCCGCCGGGTGCCACCACCGTCGATCCGGGTGGCCCCTCGTGAGTTGGTGGGCGCTCCTCGGATTGGGTGCGGTCGCCTACGCCCTCAAGGCGTTCGGACTGGTGGTGTTGGGACCGCGGGCGGTCGAGGGCCCGGCGTTGCGGCTGGCGGCGCTGCTGCCCGCCGCATTGCTGCCCGCGCTCGTCGCGGTCAACACGTTCGCCGGCGACCGGCGTCTGGTGCTCGACGCCCGGGCCGCCGGCCTGGCCGTCGCCATCATCGCCACGTGGCGCCGGGCGCCGTTCATCGTGGTCGTGGCGGCCGCGGCGGCGACGACGGCGCTCGTGCGGGCTGTGAGCTGACGGCGCCGAGCCGGACGGTGGTGGTCAGCGAGCAGGGACCTCGAGCCATACCCGGGTGCGCCCGCGGTGGTCGCGTCCGTTGCCCCAGGCGTCGGCGAGGGCGTCGACGATCGACAGGCCACGGCCGCCGACGGCGTCCGGCAGGGGGACGCCTGCCCGGGTAGGCACCGACCCCGCGCCGTCGTCGGTCACCTCGATGCGCAGGCTGCCGTCCTCGAGCACCAGGGTCACCTCGACGATGCCGTCGCCGTAGAGGACCGCGTTGGTGAACAGCTCACTGGCCATGAGCACGGCGTCGTCGACCCGAGCGGTCACGCCCCAGCCCCGCAGGGTGTCGCCCACGAAGGAGCGCGCGAAAGCGACCTGGTCACTTGCCCGCGCGAATCGGCCAGTCGCTCGCATCGCTCCTTCGTTCTTCCCGCTGCAGTGGCTCTCACACGCTCCGTGCGGCACGTCGCACGCGCGCTGGCAACACGTTAGGCAATTCGCGGGCCCCCACCCGTTCGTCGGCCGGAAGAATCGGGTACGTCCGTCTCATGACCGATCCTGATCAGCCCGGAGAAGAGCTAGACGAATCCGTGGGTGACGCCTTCCCGCCGGACCGCCCTCCACCGCTCGACGACGACGGCGGCACCGAGCCGGAGGTCTGGGAGACCGACGTCCCGGGCGGTGGCGAGGGAGTCGAGCTCGCGGATGATCCCGACGTCGGCCTGCCCGACGACGAGGCCGAGCTGGTCGGCAGCGCGGTGGACGACGAGCGCGACACCGGTTCGCTGGCGCCCGACGACGAGTTCACCGGTGACGAGACCACCCGCGACGTCGCCTCCGGGAGGGAGCCCGCCGCAGCCGAGGACGCCGCCGTCCACGTCGAGGACGAGCCGCCTGGGACGAGCCCCTGAGCCCGGCCGCTCGAAGCGCCACGCCGGGTCAGTCGGCCAGCGGCGCCAGGGCCTTGGCGATGGGGGCGAGCACTGACGGGTCGTAGGGGGCGTGGAGATAGACGATGGCCAGGTCGAGGCCCGAGCCCACATAGCGCTCGGCCTCGGCGGCGATGGCGGCCGGGTCGACCGGTGCGGCCGGGTCGACCCACAGGTGGGTCGACGTCATGATCTCGGCCGGGTCGCGGCCCAGGTCCGCACAATGCGCGTCGAGGACGCCCCGGAGGCGCACGAACTCGTCGACGGGGCCGCCCAGGTAGTTCCAGTGCTGGGCCAGCCGGGCCACCGTGCGTAGCGTGCGCTTCTCGCCGCTGCCGCCGATGCAGATGGGCGGGTGCGGCTGCTGGACGGCCTTGGGCTCGCAGTAGCCACCGTCGATCTGGAAGTGCTCGCCGTCGTAGCTGAACCGGGACTGGGTGAGGAGGCCGACGACCACGTCGCAGGCCTCGTCGAACCGGTCCATGCGCTGGCGCACGGGCAACAGGTCGATGCCGTAGGCCGTGGCCTCGGTCTCGTTCCAGCCGGCACCCAGCCCAAGCTCGAGCCGCCCGCCAGACACGAGGTCGACCGAAGCCGCCATGTTGGCCAGCACGGCCGGGTGCCGGTAGGGCGCGCCGGTCACCATCACGCCCACCCGGATGCGCCGGGTCGCCTGGGCGAGCGCTGCCAACGTGGTCCAGCCCTCGAGGCAGGGTTGGGACCGGTCGCCGTAGATGGGCTCGAAGTGGTCGAACGACCAGGCCGACTCGAACAGCTCGATCTCGTCGGCTGCCTGCCACACGGCCAGCATGTCTGCCCACGTCGTCTTCTCGGGCGCGGTCTTGAGGGCGAAGCGCATGCGGACATCCTGCCCCCCGGGGCCATACGCCGTCAGCCGGCTGCACGCCGCCGGGCCGGCTGTGACATCGTCGTGCCGCCATGGACACGCCTGCGTACGACACCTATGACCAGCGGCTCGCCGACGCCCTGATGGGCACGGACGGCGGCCTCACCGAGGGCCTGGCCGCCTACCTGGGCATGCGCATCGTCCGCATCGAGCCCGGTGTCGCCGTCGTCGAGGTCGACGTGCGGCCCGACCTGGTGCACCGCTTCGGGGCCGCCCACGGCGGGGTGGTGGCGTCGGTCGTCGACCAGGCGCTGGGCTCGGCCGTCTTCCCGCTCGTCCCGCTGGGGACGTGGCCGGCGACGCTCGAGTTCAAGATCAACTACCTGGCCGCCGCCCGCCGGGGCGTCATCCGGGCCACCGGCACCGTCGTCTCGCTGCGCACCCGCACCGCCGTGGTGCAGGTCGAGGTCGAGAACGAAGGACGCACGATCGCCGCCGCCCTGGGCACCATCAGCCTGAACCCGCCGCCCGCCGGCTGATCGCCGGACGATCCGAGAGCCGCCGGTGTCGACGCCGACGGACCGCTGTCAGGGCCGGGGGGTCGTGTCGGGCGGGGCGTCGCGGTAGGTGAAGGTGCCGACGTGCACGAGGTAGCCGCCGTCCTCCAGGGCGGTGACCACCCGACCGAGGTGCGGCTTGTCGAGGGTCTCGACGGTCACCTCGATCTCGGCCGACTTGGCCGACAGGTCGACGAACATGCGCTGGTGCAGGATCTCGACGATGTTGGCACCGACGCCGCCCAGGATGGTCGTGATGCTGCCCATGCTGCCGGGCACGTCGGGCACCTCGATGTGCAGGCGCGTCAGGCGACCGTTGCGGATCAGCCCCCGCATGATCACCGATGCCAGCAGCCGCGGATCGACGTTGCCGCCCGTCAGCACCACCCCCACCTGCCGGCCGGCGAACCGCTTGCGGTGCTCGATGAGGGCGGCGATGCCGGTGGCACCCGCGCCCTCGGTGATCACCTTCTCGATCTCGAGCAGCAGGTTCATGGCCTCTTCGACGTGCTCCTCGGACACGGTGACCACGTCGTCGACCAAGGCGTCGATGATCTCGCCGGTGACGCGCCCCGGCCGGGGGACGGCGATGCCCTCGGCGATGGTCGAGCCGCCGACGACCGAGGTGGTGTGGTGCACGTGATCGGCCATCGACGGGTAGCGCTCGGTCTGCACGCCCACCAGCTCGATGTCGGGCCGCAGGTGACGCGCCGCCACGGCCATGCCCGCAAGCAGGCCACCGCCGCCGACCGGCACCACCAGCGTGTCGAGCTGCGGGTGGTCGGCCAGCATCTCCAGGGCACAGGTGCCCTGGCCGGCGATGACCGCCGGGTCGTCGAAGGGATGGACGTAGGTGCGCCCCTCGTCGGCGGCCAGGCGGTTGGCCTCGGCCTCGGCCTCGGCCAGCCCGTCGCCCCGCAGCACGACCGTGGCGCCCAGCTCGCGGGTGCGCTGCACCTTCACGAACGGCGTCGACGTGGGCATCACGATGGTGGCGTCGATCCCCAGCCGGGTGGCGTGGTAGGCGACGGCCTGCGCGTGGTTGCCGGCCGACATCGCCACCACGCCGCCGGCCCGCTCGCGCTCGGTGAGCTGGGCCAGCTTGTTGAGCGCCCCCCGCTCCTTGAAGGAGGCCACGAACTGCAGGTTCTCGAACTTCACCACCGCGGTGCACCCGAGCACCTGCGACAGGGTGCGCGAGTGCGAGCTGGGTGTGCGTTCGACGGCGCCGGCGATGCGGTCGGCCGCGGCCACGACGTCGTCGTAGGTGACGGGCAGGCCCACGGCATCGCCCGCGGCGGCGGCGCCGGTCATTGGTGCACCCTTCGGGATGCACACAATGACCGGTCGGCCCTTCGGGCCGAGTAACGCGCTGTGCTCATGGTTCGCTCGCTGCGCTCGCTCACGTGTCGGCTCGGAGGGTGCGGAGGGTGATGGTCACGTCGTCGAGGGCCCCGGGCAGCGGCTCGACACCGAGGCCGGGCCCGTCGGGCACGATCATCGTGCCACCGTTCGACTCGAACGGCGGCGTGATGTCGGTGGCGTAGTAGCGCGACGACGGCCCCAGGTCGGGTGGCAGGTTGCAGCCCGGCAACGCGGCGACGGCGAGATTGAGCGCCCGGCCCAGCCCCGTCTCGAGCATGCCCCCGCAGCGCAACGACACCCCGGCGTCGCGACAGCGCTGGTGGATGCGGCGCGTTTCGACCAGGCCACCCACCCGGCCGGCCTTGAGGCTGACCGCCCCGCAGGCCTCGAGCGTCAGCGCGGACTCGAGCTCGGCCAGCGACCCGATGGACTCGTCGAGGCACACCGGCACGTCGATCCGGCGGGCCAGGCGCGCGTGCCCCACCAGGTCGTCCGGCGCGAACGGCTGCTCGATCGTCACCAGGCCGATGCTGGCGTCGGCCAGCCGGCCCAGGGTGGTGAGCTGGTCGACCGAGTCGCTGCGGTAGCTGCCGTTGGCGTCGGCCAGCAGCGCCACCTCGCCGCCCACCGTCGAACGCACGGCTCGCAGGGGCTCGACGTCCCACCCGGGCTGGATCTTGATCTTGAACGCCCGGTGCCCCTGGCCGTGCCAGCGCAGGACGGCATCGACCAGGTCGTCGACGGTGCGGGTCATGCCGATGGCGATGCCTGTGGGGACCACGGGGCGGGTGGCGCCCAGGAACGACGCCATCGACCGGCCCTCGGCCCGCAACCCGGCGTCGAGCGCGGCGCACTCGAGCGCCGCCTTGGCCATGTTGTGCCCGCGCACCTGGCGCAGGGACCGGCCGTCGAGCAGGCGCGGCACCAGGTGGTGCTCCAGCACGTCGAGCGCGCCGGCGGTGTACTCGGGCCAGTAGGTGGGCTCCGGCTCGGCGACGCACTCGCCCCAGCCGTCGGGACCGTCGGCCACGATGGCCCGCACCAGCACGATCTCGCGCCGGCGCCGCGTGCCGTGGGCCGTGACGAACGGCTCGGCCAGCGGCATGCGCACCAGGCGCAGCTCGACTCCCGCGAGCACCACCTCCATCGGCACCTCCTCGTCGGCTGGTCGGGGCTGGTCAGGGCTGGTCGGCGTCCACCGGCGTCGGTGGCCCGCCCATCATCGCAAGCCGGCCGGGGGCGGCCGGGGACGCTCCGCCCGCACGCTCGGTAGCCTGGCGGGGTCATGGCTACGACAGCCCTCGCCCTCAAGGCCAACGACCCCTGCTGGTGCGGCAGCGGCCGCAAGTTCAAGCGGTGCCACAAGGCCAGCACCGACCACATCCGCCCTGGTCACGTGGGCCCTATGCGTTCGGTTCCGCCCGAGATCGCCCGCCCGCCCTACGCCCAGACCGGCGTCCCCGTGCGCACCCCCGGGCCGCACGTGCGCACCCCCGACGTCATCGAGCGCATGCGCGTCGCCGGCCGGGCCGCCGCCGAGATCCTGCAGGCGGTCGGCGCCGCGGTCGCCCCCGGGGTCACCACCGACGAGCTCGACGCCCTGTGCCACGACGAGTGCATCAGGCGGGGCGGCTACCCCAGCCCCCTCAACTACGGGGCGTTCCCCAAGTCGCTGTGCACATCGGTCAACGAGGTCATCTGCCACGGCATCCCCGACGACCGGGCGCTCATCGACGGCGACATCGTCAACCTCGACGTCACGCTCTTCCTCGACGGCGTGCACGGCGACACGAACGCGACCTTCCCCGTGGGGCGCATCGACGACGCGTCGGCCCGCCTCATCGCCGTCACCCACGAGTGCCTCGAGCGGGGCATCGCCGCGGTGAAGCCCGGCCGCCAGGTGCGAGAGATCGGTCGGGCCATCCAGACGCACGCCGAGGGCCTGGGCTACGGCGTCGTGCGGGCCTTCGTCGGCCACGGCATCGCCGAGCAGTTCCACACCGACCTGCAGATCCCCCACTACGACGACCCGCGGGCCACCACGATCATCGAGCCGGGCATGACGTTCACGATCGAGCCGATGATCACCATGGGCGCCTGGCAGCACGAGGTCTGGGACGACAACTGGACGGCGGTCACGGTCGACCGCAAGCGCACCGCCCAGTTCGAGCACACGCTGCTCGTCACCGACGACAGCGCCGAGATCCTCACCCGCGTCGACTGACGCGCCGTCGGCACCTGACCGCCGCCGGCACCTCACGCAGGTGGGCGGATCGGCCACAACCGGTCGACGCGAGCGCCGCGATATGCCTAGGGTGTTGACCGGCTGGGCGACAGACCGTCGAGAGCTGGAACAACAGGGGGAACTGCATGCGCAGCATTCGCATCGCCGCGGGAGCGTCGCTTGGGGCCATGGCCCTGGTCACGACGTCGCTCGCCGCCTCGGCCACGCCGACCGACGACACCGGGTCGTCGTCGGTCGAGCGCACGGCCCAGACCGAAGGGTCGGGCGAATACGTCGTCTCCTACCAGGGCGACGCTGCCGCCGCCGTCGACGCGGTCGAGTCCGCGGGCGGGCAGGTCGTCGACGTCAACGAGCAGCTCGGCATCGCGCTGGTCGAGTCGTCGAGCAGCGACTTCATCGCCGAGGCACAGGCCACCGACGCCGTCACCGGCGCCGCACGGAACCACTCGGTCGGTGTGACCGACCTGGGCCTGCCGCACCGGTTCGCCGAGGAACGGCCGAGCCGGGCCGACAAGGCGTCGGCCGCACGCCCCGGTGCGCAGACATCGCGGCCCGGTCGGGGAGGCGCCGCCGAGCCGCTCGCGAACCTGCAGTGGGACATGGCGATGATGAACACCGACGCCGCCCACCGCCGCGCGACCGGCGACCGGGTCACCGTCGGCATCATCGACACCGGCGTCGACGGGTCACATCCCGACATCGCCGGCAACTTCGACGCCGGGCTGTCCCGGAACTTCACCATGGACATCCCGCTCGTCGACGGCGAGTGCGAGGTCCCCACCTGCATCGACCCGGCGAACGTCGACGAGAACGGGCATGGCACGCATGTGGCTGGCATCGTCGGCGCGGCGCGCAACGGCATCGGCACCGAGGGTGTGGCGCCGGATGCGACCATCGTCAACGTCCGGGCCGGGCAGGACTCGGGCTACTTCTTCGTGTACGAGACGGTGGCGGCGCTCACCTATGCCGGTGACGCCGGGCTCGATGTCGTGAACATGAGCTTCTTCACCGACCCGTGGCTCTACAACTGCGACTCGGCGGACGACTACGTCTCAGGGCCCGTCACCGCGGAGCAGCTCGCCGAGCAGGCGTTCATCAAGCAGACGGTCCTCGCCGCCACCGCGTACGCGCACGACCACGGCGTCACGCTCGTGGGCGCCGCGGGCAACGAGCACACCGACATCACCGCGCCCCAGCGCCACGACGTGATCAGCCCGGACTTCCCCGGCGGCACCGAGGTCGACCGCGTGGTGACGAACGACTGCCTCGACCTGCCGAGCGAGGCACCCGAGGTGATCTCGGTCGCGTCGGTCGGACCGTCGGGCACCAAGTCCGACTTCTCCAACTACGGCCTGGGCGCCGTCGAGGTCGCCGCCCCCGGTGGATGGTTCCGCGACTTCGTGGGCACGCCGCAGTTCAGTACGCCCGGCAACCTGGTGCTGTCCTCCTACCCGCTGGAGGTGGCGATCGCCGAGGGGTTGGTCGACGCGAACGGCAACCCGGTCGACGGCTTCTCGTACCGCTCCTGCGACAGGCGGGGCCGCAACTGCGGCATCTACACCTACCTGCAGGGCACCTCCATGGCGTCGCCGCATGTGGCCGGCCTGGCCGCGCTGGTGATCGAGGAACATGGTCGCCGCGGGCGCGGCGGGTACTCGCTCGCTCCCGACACGGTGCAGTCGATCATCGAGGCCACAGCCACCGACCACGCCTGCCCGGCGGGGGGCGTGGAGATCTACACCGACGAGGGCCGGCCCGCCGAGTTCAACGCGGTGTGCCAGGGCACCACTGCCGAGAACGGCTTGTACGGCGAGGGCATCGTCAACGCCGCCGCTGCGGTCGACTGACACCGACACCCACATTCCATTCCGAGTGACCTTCGGAGGGAGCGCCCACCCGCCGGGCGCTCCCTCCGTCGCGCCCGACCGCCGACGGCGACCGGTCGGCGATCGGTGGCACCCGGTCAGTCGCCGGCGAGAGATCTCACCACAAGTGGGGAATTCTGCAGCGCAGGTCAGCGCGCGTCAGGTGGGCGCCTGCGCCGCGGTGCAGAAGTCGTCGATGCGGGTGCGCAGGACGTCGAGGCTGGCGGTCCAGAACGCCTGGTCGGCGACGTCGATGCCGAACCGGGCCGCGAGCTGCGACGCCGTCTCCATGCCGGTGGATGCCAGCATGGCGTCGTAGGCGGCGCGGAACCCCGCCGCGTCGTCGAGCCAGCGGGCGTACAGGCCCAGCCCGAACAGCAGGCCGAAGGTGTAGGGCCAGTTGTAGAACGTCGAGCCGTAGTAGTGGGGCTTGGCCGCCCACATGAGCGGATGAAGCTCGTCCGGGTCGAGACCGCGCCGTAGGCCTCGACCTGGGCATCGCCCATCACCTCGGACAGCTCGCGCACCGCCACCGACGACGACCGCCGCCGCTCGAACAGGCGCGACTCGAACAGGAACCGGCTGCGGATGTCGACCACCACCTGGCACGCGCCCTGCAGGTCGGCCTCGAGCAGCGCCAGCCGCTCGGCGCCCTGGGCCGCCGCCAGCGCCTGGTCGGTCAGGATCGTCTCGCAGAAGATGCTCGCCGTCTCGGCCAGGGCCATGGGCGTCGAGCGCTGCAGCGGCGTGCGGGGGCGGAGCGCCGTGTTGTGGTAGGCGTGGCCCAGCTCGTGGGCCAGCGTGTGCACCGAGTCGATGGACCCGTCGAAGTTCATGAGGATGCGGCTGGCGCCGTCCCCGACGTGCATGCAGAACCCGCCGCCCACCTTGCCCGCCCGGGGCCCGGCGTCGACCCACGACTCGCCCAGCGCGCGGCGGGCCAGGCCGACGAGGTCGTCGCCGTAGCCGGCGAAGGCGCGGTCGACGGTCGCCGTGGCGTCGGGCCACGACTGCGTGGGTGCGTCGCCGACCGGGGCGAACAGGTCCCAGAACGCGCAGCGCTCCTTGCCCAGCAGGCGTGCCTTGGCGGCCAGGTAGCGGCGGAAGTCGGGCAGCGACGCGTCCACGGCCGCCTGCATGGCGTCGAACGCGGCCCGCTCGACGGCGCTGGCCTCGAGCACCGGGTCGAGCGGGTCGTCCCAGCCGCGGCGGGTGCCGAGCGCCAGGGTCTCACCCTTGATGGCGTTGAGGGCGGCGGCGATGGGGACGGCGTGGGCCTGCCAGGCGGCCAGCTCGGCCCGGAACGCGGCCTGGCGCACCCCGGCGTCCGGATGGGTGGCCAGGCCCCGCACGGCGAAGATCGGCAGCGTCTCGGTGCGCCCGTCGGGGTGCTCGACCGTGCCGGTGATCCCCGCGGTCACGTCCTCGTACAGTCGGCCCCAGGCCGTCGAGCCGGTGATGCCCAGCTCGGCAGCCAGTGATTCCTCGGGCTCGGTCATCTGGTGGGCCGACCGTCGGGCGGCTTTGCGCAGCGGCCAGGCGTGATCGGCGGCGGGGGCACTGGCGGCGATCAGCGCGTCGAGGTCGATCATGCCGAGCCAGGCGTCGAACCGGGTGCGCAGCACGGCGATGCCGGCCTGGACGGTCGCCAGCCGCGACAGCAGGGCCTGGGCGGCCTCGTCGCCGCTGTCGGTGCTCACGTGCCCGTAGGCGAACGCCTCCAGCCGGGAGAAGCGCTCGATCACGTCGTTGGTGGCCGCGAGCACCTCGTCGAACGCGTCGAACCCCCTGGCCGGTGCGTGCACCCCGGCGTCGGCATCACCGCCGGCCCCGGCCTCGGCCGCAGACCCGCCGTCGGGGTCGCCGGCCGCCCGGGTCCCTCGCACGTCGTGGCGGTCGAACAGCTCGCCCAGCGCCGCGAGAGCGTCGGTCAGGGCGGCCTCGGCCGCGGCCAGGTCGGGCCCGTCGACCGTGGGGAACAGCGGGGTCAGGTCCCACCGGGGGAGGGAGCCCTCGCCGGTGGCGGCGTCGTCGAGCGCAGTCATCCCGCCATCGTGTCAGCCGCTGGCCCGAAAGTCGTTCGTCGTCCGCGGCGCCGCCGGCGACCATGCTGGGCACCGTGCTGATCAGAGACGCGACCCCCGACGACTGGCCTGCGGTCTGGGCCTTCCTGCGCGGCATCGTCGCCGCCGGCGAGACCTTCACGTGGGACCGCGACATCAATGAGCGGCACGCCCGGGCCATGTGGTTCCACGAGACGCCGGGCCGGACGGTGGTCGCCGTGGACCCGGACGGGACCGTGCTCGGCACGGCGGAGACCCACCCCAACCAGGGCGGGCCCGGCGGGCACATCGCCAACGCCGGCTTCATGGTCGACCCCGACCACGCCGGCCGGGGCGTCGGGCGGGCCCTCGGCCGACACGTCGTCGACCAGGCGCGGGCCGACGGATACCGCGCCATGGTGTTCAACGCCGTCGTCGAGACCAACACCCGCGCCGTGGCGCTGTGGCGCTCGCTCGGCTTCGAGGTGCTGGCCACCGTGCCCGAGGGGTTCCACCACCCGGTCGAGGGCTACGTCGGCCTGCACATCATGTATCGCCGGCTGTGAGCGGGACGGCGGCCGCGGGATGGCGGGTGCCGTCAGCTCGCGGCGACCGCAGCGGCCAGGTCCGTCGCCAGGTCGCCCCGGGGCTCGACGTCGACGCCCTGGGGCAGGTCCAGCCAGGCGGCCATGGCGGCCAGCTCCGCGGCCAGCTCGGCGGCCACCCGCTCGCGCCCTCCCACGGTGGTCGCACCGGCGTGCGGCTCGGCCCAGGCGGCCCGCACGCGCAGGACGCCGGCCTGGCGATCGGCCTTGAGGTCGACGCGGCCGACCAGCCGCTCGTCGAGCAGGAACGGCAGCACGTAGTAGCCGTGCACCCGCTTGGCCTGGGGGACGTAGATCTCGATGCGGTAGCGGAAGCCGAACAGCCGCTCGGCACGGTCGCGCTCCCAGATCAGCGAGTCGAACGGCGAGAGCAGGGCCCGGGCCCGCATGCGCCGCCGGGGCAGGCGGGCCTCGGGGTGCAGGTAGGCGGGCTGCGTCCACCCCTCGACCTGCACGGGCACGAGCGCGCCGTCGGCGGCCAGGCCCGCGAGCAGCTTGGCCGCGACCGGCACGTTGATGCGGTAGTAGTCGGCCAGGTCGCGGGCCGTGCCCAGCCCGTGGGCACGGGCGGCGATGAGCAGCAGCTCGCGCCAGGCGTCGTCGGTGGAGGGGGTGGGCTGTGCCAGCACCTCGGCGGGGATCCACCGCTCGGGCAGCACGTAGAACCGGGTGAAGCCGTTGCGGCGGGTGGCGGTGACCTGGCCGGTGTAGAAGAGGTGCTCGACCACCCGCTTGCCGTCGCCCCAGCCCCACCAGCTCGCCTCCTTGCGGGGTGCCTGCTGGTGGACGTCGAGGTCGCTGATGCTGACCGGGCCGCGCTGGGCGATCTCGGCCAGCGCGGCCGCCACCATCTCCGGGTTGTCGCGGGCCGTGTGGCGGATGCCGGCCCAGACGTGCTCGAGCTCCATGCGCCAGCGCAGCAACGGGTGGCGGGCGACCGGGTGCAACGACGCTTCGTGCCCCCAGTACTCGAACACCTGCCGGCTGCCCCACAGCCAGCGGCTGAGGGCGGCGCGGTCGTAGGCGCCGAGCCGCGCGAAGAAGACCAGTTCGTGGCTGCGGGTGAGCACGTTGACCGAGTCGAGCTGAACGGTGGCGAGCCGGTCGAGCACCCGGCGGAAGTGCCGGCTGTCGACCCGGCCGGTCGGACGCTTGTCGGCGAAGCCCTGGGCGGCCAGCGCCACCCGCCGGGCGTCGCGCAGGCTCATCTCGGCGGGAGGCACCATGCCGGGTGGACGCTATCGGCACTAGGTTTGACGGGCAGTCAGATTTCCGTTCAGGGACCGTTCAGAGGATCAGGGAGGGCCGTTCGATGGGCTACCGCGTCGTGGTCGACTTCGACCTGTGTGAGAGCAACGCCCGGTGCATGGAGGCCGCGCCCGAGGTGTTCGAGGTGCGCGACGACGACTTCCTCTACATCCTCGACGAGACTCCGTCAGACGAGCTGCGCCCCAAGGTCGACGAGGCCGTCCGCCGCTGTCCCAAGGCGGCCATCAGCGTCGTCGACGAGTGACGGGGGCCGCCGACGCCGGCCGCACGATCGTCGTCGTCGGTGCCTCGCTTGCCGGGCTGCGGGCGGCCGAGGAGCTGCGCCACCAGGGCTTCGACGGCACCGTCACCGTCGTCGGCGACGAGCCACACGCGCCGTATGACCGCCCGCCCCTGTCGAAGCAGCTGCTGGCCGGCGAGTGGCCGGTCGACCGTCTGGCGCTGACCGTCGGGGTCGACGGCGGCATCGACGCCCTCGACCTCGACTGGCGCTTGGGCACGCGGGCCGCGGCCCTGGATCTCGTCGGGCGCCAGGTGATCCTCGCCGGCGGCGAGCGGGTCGGCTACGACGGGCTCGTGATCGCCACCGGCGCCACGCCACGCGAGCTGCCGGGCACCGGGAGCCTGGGCGGGGTGCACACGCTGCGCACGCTGGACGACTGCCTGGCCGTGCGGGCAGATCTCGACGCCGGTGCCGGCCGGGTCGTGGTGGTGGGCGCCGGTTTCATCGGGTCCGAGGTGGCGGCCACCTGCCGTACGCGCGGGTGCGACGTCACCATCCTCGAGGCCCTGCCCGTGCCCCTGGGGCGGGCGCTCGGCGACGAGATGGGCGCGGCATTGGGCGACCTGCACCGCGACCACGGCGTGGACCTGCGCCTCGGCGTGGGGGTCGCCGGGTTCGAGGGCACCGACCGTGTCGAGCGGGTGCGCTTGGCCGACGATTCGGCCGTCGACGCCGACCTGGTGGTCGTGGGCATCGGTGTCACCCCCAACACGGGCTGGCTCGAGGGCGCGGGCCTGGCGCTCGACGACGGCGTCGTGTGCGACGCGACGACGCTCGCCGCCCCCGGCGTCGTCGCCGCCGGCGACGTGGCCCGCTGGCCCAGCCACCGGTTCGGCGAGTTGATGCGCGTCGAGCACTGGGACAACGCCATCACCATGGGCGAGCACGCCGCCCGCCGCCTGCTTGCCGAGCCCCCCTTCTCCGCGGGGGAGCGTTCGGTCGGGGCGTACGACCCCGTGCCGTGGTTCTGGTCCGACCAGTACGACCGCAAGGTCCAGCTCGCCGGGCGGTCGTCCGCTGCCGACGAGGTGAGGGTGATCGACGGCTCGACCGACGAGCGGCGGTTCGTCGCCCTCTACCGCCGCGACGACCGCCTCGTCGGGGTGCTGGCCATGAACCGCCCCCGCCTGCTCATGACGTACCGGAACCTGGTCGAGCGGGGCGCGCCGTGGGACGAGGCGCTGGCCCAGGCGGCGCCGGCATGACGGGTGTCGCCGCCGTCCTGCTGGCGATCACAATCGTGTCGGCGGTGATCAACTGGATGGCCGTCTACTACGAGCACCGGCCGGTCGAGTACGTCTCCAAGCCGCTCACCCTGGTGGCGTTGACGGCCACGGCGCTGGCGCTCGACCCGCAGGACCCCACCGTGCGGACGTGGTTCGTGGTGGCGCTCGTGCTGTCCCTCGCCGGCGACGTGCTCCTCATGCTGCCGGGCGACCTGTTCGTCCCGGGTCTCGGGTCGTTCCTGCTCGCGCACCTGGCCTACGTGGTCGGACTGGTGATCGCCGGGCTCGAGCCGGCGGGCGTGCTGGCCGGCCTGGTCGTGGTCGCCGGCGCGTTCGCGTTGGTCGGCACGCCGCTCATCGCCGGCATCCGCCGCACCGAGCCGGCCATGGCCCCGCCGGTGATGGCCTACATGGGCGTGATCTCGGCGATGGTGGTGTGCGCCATCGGCACCGGCCACGGGGTGGCCATCGCCGGTGCGGTGCTGTTCTACGCGTCCGACGCACTCATCGGCTGGGGCCGGTTCGTGCAGAGCTACGACTGGGGGCGCCTGGCCGTCATGGTGACCTACCACGTCGGCCAGATCCTGCTCGTCCTGTCGCTGATCTGAGACCCGGCGCGGTCCGGGCGGCTCGGGGTCTGGTCAGGCCGGCTGGTGGGCGGGTGCCTGGGCCAGGCACCAGGCGACAGCGTCGGTGACGGTGTCGAGGCCCCGGGTGCAGAACGCGTGGCCCATCTGCGGCACCAGGTCGAGGCGCCGCACCGAGCCGTGACCGGGCCGATCGTCTGCACCCGAGCCCGCGGCATGCAGGATCTGCGCCTCGGTGGTGGGCATGAAGCGATCCTCGGTGCCGTGCACGACGGCCAGCGGGACGGTCAGGCGGGCGGCGAGTTCGTCGGGCGGCTCCGTCCGGCGCCAGGTCCGGTCCAGCCGCGCCCCCAGTCGCCTGGCGAGCCGACGTCCGACCCCCGTGCGGGTGAGGACCGCCGCCAAGGCGGCGCGGGGGCTGCGTAGCTTCCACTGGGCGGGCGAGCTCACGGTGACCACGCCGGCCAGGTCGGGATCGTCGACCGCGTAGCGCAGCACGGCGATGGCGCCGAGCGAGGCCCCCACGACCACGACCCGGGGCGCCAGGTCGCGGGCGGCCACGGTGGCGGCGGCGACGTCGAGCGCCTCTCGGTCGCCCAGGGTGCACAGCCCCTGGGACTCGCCGTGGCCGCGCATGTCGTAGGCGACGACCGCGTGGCCGGCCGCCCGCAGCTCGTGCGCCATGGCCACCACCGAGGGATCGCGGCGATGCGCGGTGAACCCGTGGACGAGCACCACCGCGCTGGTGGCCGGCTCCGGCGTCAGCCACGCGTCGGCCGCCAGGTCGATGCCGTCGGCCGTACGCAGTGTCAGGGGCCGGGTGTCACGCGGCATGCGGGACACCTCGCCAATGGATGGTGATGCCGTGCCGACGCATCGACCACTTGAAGTACATCGCCGACGCCAAGATCGCCCCGCCGGTGAGCACCCACGACCCGGCTGTCTTCGCCACGTAGTACGTGCCGACCGGCTGGGTGGCGAGCAGCCAGAGGCTGAACGCAGCGTTGGTGAGCTGCACGAACGCCCACAGCACGGTGATGCGGGCGAAGAAGCGCCGCACCGGCGGGCTGGCCATGAACGTGGCGGGGAGCGGGCAGAAGTCGCCGGCCAGCCGCTCGGCCAGCGGCCGCCCGGCAGGCACCGAGGCCAGGAACACGCCGGCGATCAGCACGGTCGTCAGCGTCGGCTGTAGGAAGTAGATGAACACGCTGCCCGACACCGCGGCCACGATCGTGCGCGCCGTCAGCCCCACCGCCCCCAGCACGAGCAGGCCGGGGACCGGTGTGCCGGTGACGACGCGGCGGGCGATCGCCATGTACGACCACGCCAGGGCGGCGAAGAGCCCGCCCCACACTCCCACCAGCCAGAGCGCGCCGTAGAAGACGACGAGCGGGATCAGGCTTGCCTCGATCAGGTTCGGCACGGCGTGGCGCGCCATGGCCCGCAGGCGCGGGATCTCGAGCGGCGGATGGTGCATCAGATGGCTATTCGTTCCCAGCGGTTCCTCAGCTCACGTACCGCGGATACGGTCACGTCGGCTCGGTGGCGAGACGATGGTCGCCGGTCAGCCACGCTGAGCGCAAACCCTCGCGCCCATGGGGCGGCGACCTGCACTTTCCCGCACCCGCCCGCACGCTCCGCACCGCGCTGGCATCGGCCGACCCCGCTGGCCCAGCGGGGTACGGCGAGGCAATAGCGGTCGCCCCGGTTCCGGAGGCGATAGCGGTCGGGGGCCGACGGTTATCGCCTCGGGAACGGTCGACCGCCGCTATTGCCTCGGGACGGCGTGCTGCTGACAGCTGCCGTTGGCTCGCCTCGCCAGGCCCAGCCCCGTCGGGTCAGGTCGTGAGGGCGGCCGCCAGACGGGAGGACTCGCGCTCGGCCAGCGCGACGGTGACCCACATGCGCTCGATGTGCTGGCGCACCTGCAGCTCGCCCTGGGGGATGGGGTGCTCGTCGAGGAAGGCGACCACCTCGTCGGCCAGGGACCTGTCGCGCAGCGACCGGATGCCGCCCACCAGGCGCGACAGGCTGTTGGCGGGGAACCGCTGCTCGATGTCTGCCCAGTGCGCCGCCACGAAGGCCCATGCCGCGGCCCCGTTGTCGCGGTTGGCCAGGGTCTGGCCCAGCAGGTAGGGCGCATCCTGCGTGCGTACGTCGCCCGACAGGCTGAGCGCGAGCGTGCGCTGAAGTGCCTCGGCGTCGCGGAAGCGCGCCAGTGCCAGCAGCAGCCGCTGGCTGTCCTGCGGGTTGTCGGTGGCGTGGAAGTGCTCGACCAGCCGCTCGTGCAGGGCCACGTCGCCGAGCGTGGCCGACACCGTCAGTGCGGGTGACGCCAGGCTGGGGTCGACGCTGGGTGGGTGCGCCAGGAAGCGGTCGAGCAGCTCGACGGCGCGCTCCCGGGCGGCAGCGTCGTCGCCGTGCAGGGCTGCGGTCTGCAGCAGGACGCCACGCAGCGTGCGGGTGCGGTCGTCGTCGCCGGCGGCGGCTTCGGCCCCCAGCTCGGCCCGGGCCGGTCCGACCAGCGCGGCCACCCGCGTGTGCAGGGCGACCCGGGCATCGCCGTCGACCAACTGGTCGATCTGGGCCAGACCGCCGGTGATGCGTTCCCACACCGACAGGTCGCGCTCGTCGTCGAACCGCGCGGCCGTGGCGACGAAGGAGGCCGCGTCGACGGACCCGGCGAGCACCGACGCCCACGCGTCGTCGACCAGGGTGTAGCGCTCGAGCGGCGTGAGCAGGTCGAGGTGGTCGAGGAGGGCATCGAGCAGGTCGGGTGCATAGTGCACCCGGTAGAAGCCGTGGGCACCGAAGTTCGCGAACAGCCACGGCCAGCTCTCCGCCGGGTACGCCGACGTCGACGAGGTGTCCTCCAGGAGCTCGGTCGTCCGCCCTCCGCCGGCCTGGTCGCCGCGGTTGCCGACGACCAGCGGAACGGCCCAGCGCACGACGTCGTCGCCGCCGTCGCCGTAGCGGAATCGCCGTTGCTCGAACCGAACCTTGTTGCCTTCGACCCGCTCGACGTGCACCTCGGGGAAGCCGCCCTGGAAGATCCACGACTCGGCGATGCGGCGGACAGGCTCGCCGGTCTCGGCCTCGAGCGCGTCCCACAGGTCGGACGTCTCGGTGTTGCCGTACTGGTGGCGGGCCATGTACCGGCGGATGCCGTCGCGGAAGCGGTCGGCCCCCAGGTACTGCTCGAGCATGCGGACGACCGATGCGCCCTTCTCGTAGGTGAGCACGTCGAACATGCCGTCGGCGTCGGCCGGCGACACCACCGGGTACTCGATGGGGCGGGTAGCGGCCAGCGCATCGGTGTCGAAGGCGGCCGAGCGCGACAGGCCGAAGTCCACCCACCGCTGCCACTCGGGACGGAAGGCGTCGGTGCAGGTCATCTCCATGAAGGTGGCGAAGGCCTCGTTGAGCCAGATGCCGTTCCACCACTTCATGGTGACCAGGTCGCCGAACCACATGTGGGCGATCTCGTGGGCGATGACGTCGACCACCGCCTGCAGCTCGGCCTGGGTGGCGGTCGCAGGGTCGACGAGCAGGTAGCGCTCGCGGAACGTCACGCAGCCCAGGTTCTCCATGGCCCCGAAGGCGAAGTCGGGGATGGCCACCAGGTCGAGCTTGTCGCCCGGGTAGGCCATGCCGAACCAGTCGGTGAAGAAGCGCAGCGCGAACTCGCCGACCTCGAGGGCGAAGTCGGCCAGGTGCTCCTTGCCGGGCGGGCACACCACCCGCAGCGGCTTGCCGTCGACGGCGACCGAGGCGGTGGCCACCAGCGGCCCCACCACGAACGCCACCAGGTAGGTCGACATCGGCATGGTGTCGGCGAACCGCACCGCCACCTTGCCCTCGCCCGCGGGCTCCCGGTGGATCTCGCCCGCGTTCGACACGGCCAGCAGGTCGTCGGGCACGACCAGGGTGACGCCGAAGACAGCCTTGGCGTCGGGCTCGTCCCAGCACGGGAAGGCGCGGCGGGCGTCCGTGGCCTCCATCTGCGTCGTGGCGAGCACCTGGGTGGCCCCGGCGTCGTCGGTGAACGTCGAGCGGTAGAAGCCGACGAGCTTGTCGTTGAGCACGCCCCGGAACCGCAGGTGGAGGGTGGTCCCGCCGGCCGGCAGCGCCCGGTCGAAGGTGAGGGTGGCCCGCTCGGCCTTGTCGTCCAGCGCGACCGAGGCGACCAGGCTGTCGCCGTCGACGTCGGCCGTGGCCTCGTCGATCTCGATGTCGACGGCGT
The DNA here is from genome assembly GCA_963735395.1 of uncultured Acidimicrobiales bacterium. Lineage (GTDB taxonomy): Bacteria > Actinomycetota > Acidimicrobiia > Acidimicrobiales > VFJN01 > ZC4RG19. The sequence goes on from CAVTKV010000019.1 coordinate 46,733, forward strand.
TGAGGACCACCTCGCTGGTGGGCTCCACGACCTCGACCTCGACGGACTCGGTCCCCGTGAACGTCGCGCCGACCAGGTCGGGCTCGAGCGTCAGGTCGTAGCGGCGGGGGACGACGGTGCGGGGCAGCCGGTGCGGGTTCTCGGGTGTCGACACGAGCCTGCACGGTACCCAGGACGTCCGGTGATCGGCAGCGACATCTCGGCCACCGTCGCCGTGCTCTCCCGCTCTGGCAGCTTCGCTGCGGGCCGCTCGGGCCACGGCCTCGCCTGTCGGCTCGGCCTCGCAGGTCCTGTGACTGTTCCGACGAGTTCGGGGGTGACGGTCAGGCTGCAAAGGTGGCGGCCCCGGCGGCTAGCCTCGCCCGAATGACCGCAGACGCCACGCTCGATGTGGTCGGCATCGGCAACGCGCTGGTCGACGTGCTCTCGCACGAGACCGACGAGTTCATCGCTGCCCAGGGGCTCGTGAAGAGCGCCATGACCCTCATCGAGCCCGACCGCGCCGAGCAGCTGTACGCCGCCATGGGGCCCGGCATCGAGCTCTCCGGGGGCTCGGCAGCCAACACCATCGCCGGGGTGGCCAGCTTCGGGGGACGCTCCGCCTACATGGGCCGGGTCTTCGACGATCAGCTCGGCGCCGTGTTCGCCCACGACCTGCGCGCCCAGGGCGTGACGTTCCACAACAAGCCGACCACCGACGGCCCGACCACCGGCCGGTGCCTCATCGTGGTCACACCCGACGCGCACCGCACGATGAACACGTGCCTCGGCGCGTCGGCGTTCTTCGGGCCCGACGACGTCGACCCCGACCTGATCCAAAACGGCCAGGTCACCTTCCTCGAGGGCTACCTGTTCGACCGGCCCGAGTCGATGGAGGCGTACTGGGTGGCGTCCCGCTACGCCCACGAGGCCGGGCGCAAGGTCGCCCTCACCCTGTCCGACCTGTTCTGCGTCGAGCGCCACCACGACGACTTCCTCCCGCTGGTGCGCGAGCGCATCGACATCCTGTTCGCCAACGAGGCCGAGGCCTGCGCCCTGTGGGGCTGCGACGAGGTGGGTGCGGCCGTCGAGCGGGCCCGGGCCGAGGTGGCCATCGCCTGCATCACGCTGTCCGACAAGGGCTCGGTCGTGGTGGCCGGCCCCGAGACGTACGAGATCCCCGCCCACCCGGTCGACGTGGTCGACACCACGGGCGCCGGCGACCTGTACGCCTCCGGCTTCCTGTACGGCTACACGTCCGGCCGGCCCCTGCCCGAGTGCGGAGAGCTGGGCTCGCTGGCGGCCGCCGAGGTCATCAGCCACATCGGCGCCCGCCCCGAAGTCAGCCTGTCGTCCCTGCTGGCCTGACGACCGGGTCGCAGACTCGACCAGATTCCGCGCTCCTTTCACATCTGACGCACAGAGCCGCGCGGCGTTTGACCGTGTGTTCAGCGGGCGAACTGGCGGTTCGGGGCGATCTTGAGGATGACGCGCTCGGACTGGATCGGGTTCGCGTAGTCGTGGCCCACGTACTTCTGAGAGAGCTGGTCGATGTGCGACCGCGCCTCGGGGCCCGTCACGGTCTCGACGACCTCGCCCCGCACCTCGCCGTAGAGGAACGAGTTGTCGGCATCCCAGATGGTGACCGTGATCCTCGGGTCGCGGGAGACGTTCTTGAACTTCTGCCGGTGCACCTCGGTGTTGAGCAGGATGTGCTCGCCGTCCGCATCGACCCACAGCGGCGTGGTCTGCGGGGTGCCGTCGGGCATGAGCGTCGTGACCGCGGCGATGTTCTTGCCCTGGGTGGCCAGTTGGCGGATCTTCTCGTCGAGCATGCACCGCAGGTTACGAGTCGGGAGGGTGCCGCCGTCCAGCGGCGCCGCCGATGTGTTTCCGTCCCGGCGGAGCGGTGGCGACCGCTCGAAAGGCCGACCGCTGCGATGAGTTCCCGTCGTGCGACCGGTCGAAGTTGCCGAGTGTCATGGAACGACCCGAGGAGCCTCCTATGCCGCAGCGTGACTCAGCCCCCGTCGGTGCCCCGTGCTGGATCGATCTCATGACGTCCGACCCGGACAAGGTCCGCCCGTTCTACGGCGAGCTGTTCGGCTGGACGTCCGAGGAGGCCGGCGAGGAATACGGCGGCTACATCAACTTCCTCAAGGACGGCCTGTCCGTCGCGGGTTGCATGAAGAACGACCCGCAGTTCGAGACGCCGGACGTGTGGTCCGTGTACCTGGCCAGCGAGGACGCCCAGGCCACCGTCGATGCGGCTGCCGCCAACGGCGGCGTGGTGATGGTGCCCGTCATGGACGTCATGGACCTGGGTCGCATGGCGGTCGTGAGCGACGCCGGTGGTGCCTCGATCGGCGTGTGGCAACCCGGCACCCACCAGGGGTTCCGCGTCGTGGGCGAGCCGGGTGCGCCCAGCTGGTTCGAGCTGCACACCCGCGACTACGACGCCTCGGTCGCGTTCTACCGCGAGGTGTTCGGCTGGGACGTGCACGTCGCCAGCGATACGCCCGGGTTCCGCTACACGACGCTCGGCGAGGGCGACGACCAGCAGGCCGGCATCATGGACGCCGGCGGCTTCCTGCCCGACGGCGTGCCGGCCCACTGGTCGGTCTACTTCGCCGTCGACGACACCGACGCCGCCCTGGCCAAGCTCGCCGACCTGGGCGGCTCGGTCGTGCGACCCGCCGAGGACACCCCGTACGGGACCCTGGCCACGGCCGCCGACCCCACGGGTGCGGTGTTCAAGCTCAGGTCCGGCGGCTGACCAGCACCACCAGGCCCGGGCGTCAGCAGCGGGCCCATCCCGGTGTCAGCCCAGGTCGACCGTCGTCGCCGCCTGGCCCGGCGGGGTCACCACCAGGTCGCCCTCGGGCGTCGCCGCCCGCGGGCGAGCTGGCGGCGATCACCTGGGGGGCCAGCCAGCCGGCCAGCCGCTCGGCCGCGCGCCCCGAGTAGTGCACGCCGTCACGCATCTCGGGGTCGAACTCGCCACCCGGCAGGTCGCGGGTCCACTCGCCGAGCTCGATGATGTGGAAGCGGGGACGGCCGTCGACGACCTCGCGGACGATCTCGTTGAGGCGGTCGACCCGGGCGGGGTCGTTCTCGTCCATGTCCGACCACGGCACGGTCGCGTCGGTGGGGTCGTGCATGCGGATGTGGGGGTGGGTGGCCCAGACGACGGGCACGTCCATGGTGGACAGCACGTCGGCGATGGCCACCAGCTGCTCACGGAGCCACCCGTCGAGCACCTGGTCACCGAGGTGATACCAGTCGCCGGCGAACTGGCGCTCGCCCATCTCGAACACCCCGGAGCCGAACACGACGACGTCCGCATCGGCCTGGGCCACGATGTCGCCCAGGTGGTCGTGCCAGTCGGCGCAGTCGCCGCCGCCATGCCACGGGTGCCCGTTGATCCGCAGGGGGACGTCGAGGCCGCCGGCCGGGCACCCGAACGGGGTGTAGGCCGTGACGGTTACCTGTTGGGCCGGCTCGCCGTCGTTCCACGCCCGGAACGAGGGCCCCAGCGACCACGCCACTGAGTCACCCAGCAGCAGGACGCGGGTGGCGCCGGGGGCGTCGGCCTCGACCGTCCACCCCATCTCCTCGGCGCCGGAGGGGAGGCCGGCGCGAGCCGCGTCCCGCACCGGCAGCACGGCCGTGAGCGCCACCACCGCCACCCCCGCGGCGCCCAGCAGGGCCGCCAGGCGGGGCCGGGGCAGGGGCAACCGGAACCGAACCGGCGACTCGATCAGTACGTACGAGGCCGCGGCGACGCCGACGGTGGCCGCCACCCGCACTGCGAACAAGCGCCACGGATGCCCGATACCCGTGCGCTCGGCGTCGAGCACCAGGAAGATCGGCCAGTGGTAGAGGTACGCGCCGTAGCTGACCTTGCCGAGCAGGCGCAGCGGCCGTGTGCCGAGCACCGCTGCCGCCGCCCCGCCGGTGGTGGCTCCCACGATCACCAGTGCGGTCAGTCCGGCGTTGGCCGCCGTCAGGCCCTGGAACAGGCGCGGTGAGGCCAGCGTCGTCGTGTGCCACAGCAGCGCCAGCCCGCCGACGCCGACCAGCCCGCCGGCGCCCGCCGCCCGATGCGCCCACCACACCGCCCGACCCGCGCGGCGCCCCGATCCGTCAGCGGCGCCGGTGGTGGCGGTGGCGGTGGCGCCGCGGGCCGATCGTCGGCGCGCCGCCACGAACGCGTAGCCCAGCACCACCCCGACCAGCAGCTCGCCCGCCCGGGTGAACGTTGCGTAGTAGACGAGCCCGCTGTTGCCGCCCCCGCCGGCCAGCAGCCAGGCCGACGCGAACGACGCCACGGCGACCAGGGCCCAGGCCGCGCCGGCGACGCCGTGGGACCGGCGCCCGCGCCCGGCGAGCAGCATCACCCCCGAGAACACCAGCGGGAACGCCAGGTAGAACTGCTCCTCGATGGCCAGCGACCACATGTGCGTCACCGGCGACGGGTCCGAGAAAAGGCGGGCGTAGTCGCCTGTCGTGGCGACGAACCGCCAGTTGGCCACGTAGCCCAGCGACGCCAGCAGGTCGCCCCGGAACGTCGGCGCGCTGCCGGTCCCGAGCGTGGCCTGCAGCACCGCCACGCCGGCCAGCGCCACCAGCGCAGCAGGGAGCAGGCGGCGGGCGCGCCTCTCCCAGAAGCGGCCGAGCGCCAGGCGGCCGGTGCCCGACCATTCGGCCAGCGCCAGCGTGGCGATCAGGAAGCCGGACAGGGTGAAGAAGCTCGACACCCCCAGGAACCCGCCCCGGGCCCAACCGAACCCCTGGTGGAAGGCCAGCACGGCGACCAGCGCCAGGCCCCGCAGACCGTCGAGCCCGGGGACGTACGGCAGTCGGTCGTCGGCGCTCGTCCCGCCGGCCCCGTCGGCGGTGGCGGGCGCGATCGGGTCACGACGCTCACCGGCGGCACCCTCGTCACCTGTGCTCCTCGCATCCGCGGCGAGCGACACCCGAACCCCCAGCGTCCCTGGCGTGTGGCCGGCGGGTCAGACCTGCGCGCGCCCCCGCTGCGTCACGGCGGCTCGCCGGGCCTCGATGGCCGCGGGATCGAGCCCCTCGCCCTGCCAGCCACGGGCGACCGTTGTCTCGAGCTGCCAGGCGTCACCCGCGCTGAGGAGGGCACCGTCGGCATAGGTGCGCAGGATGCGTCGTACGCCCCGCTGGTCGTTCGACACGATGTCGGCAGCCAGCCGGCGGCAGTGAGGCAGCAGCTCGTCGTGGGGGACCACGTGGTTGACCAGGCCCCAGGCCAGCGCGGTCTGGGCGTCGAGGAAGTTGCCGGTGGCCGACAGCTCGCGTGCCCGCCGCACCCCGACGGCCTGGGGCAGCAGCACGGTCAACCCCCAGTCGGGCATGATGCCGACGCGGGCGTGGGTGTCGGCGAAGGCGGCCCGCTCCGACGCGATCAGCAGGTCGCAGCGCAACGCCAGCTCGAAGCCACCGGTGATGGCCACGCCGTTGACGGCGCCGATCACCGGCTTGGCGATGGGCGGAAACGGGCCCCGGTCCTGGGGCGGCGAGTCGTCGGCGGCCAGGGCGTCGACCGAGGCCTCGGCCGCCGCGCCCAGCTCCTTGAGATCGAGCCCGGCGCAGAACGCCGGGTCGGACCCGGTGAGGATGACGACATCGACCCCGTCGTCGCCGTCGAGGTCGCGCATCGTGGCATGCAGCGCCCGGCGCAGGTCGCGGTTGAGCGCGTTGCGGGCGCCCGGGCGGTCGAGCGTCACCGTGGCGACGCGGTCGGAGACGTCCAGGCCCAGCACGTCGGTCATGCGCCGAAACCTAGTGGTGCGGGACACCACCAGGTGCCTCGTCAGGAACTACTGATCTTCGGCGGGAGGCAGGAAGGGGAGCGTGAGGTCGCCCAGCTTGACCAGGGTCGCCGCGATCCAGCCGCCCATGGCGCTGAGGTGGTCGTCGAGGATGGTGCCGTCCTCGAGCGTGGCCTCGTCGAGGTCGTAGCTGCCCTCGTAGGACACCTCGATGGCGAACTCGCTCTCGTTGAGGTCGGCCGAGCACACCGTCTCGATGGTGGGGCCCGACCGCTCCAGGCGTTCCGCGCCGATGGGAGCGCTCGTCTCGGGCAGCACGGCCAGGACGAGCTTGGGGTCGGGGGCTTCGGCCAGACGCTGCACCCGCATGACCAGCTCGATCTCGATGCGGGGCGGGTCGTTGAACGGCTCGCCGATGTACCACGACCGATAGGCGGTCTGGGCCCAGGTGGGCCAGTCGAGCGTGAGGTCGGCCTGCACCCGGGGCGGCAGCCCCTCTCCCGGCAGGCCGTAGGACGTCTCCCAGGTGATGTCCCCGAGCAGCACGTCGACCTGGAAGCGTTCCTCGAACGCCTGGCGCTCCAGGAAGGCGCGCTCGAGCGAGTCGCGAAGCGCTCCGATGGCATCGGTGAAGACGTGGTCGAGCATGGCGTCGGCAGGCTACAGGGAGGTGTCGTCGGCGCGACCGGGCGTGCCGGGCCCGTCGCCGGACATGAACGCCACCGGCACGGACACCTCGTCGCCCGACCGCAGGGTGGCGATGCGGCGCCCCTGCTGGACGGCCTGCCGGGGGTCGCCGATGCGGCCCGCCAGGTGGCGCGCGGTGGCGTCGATGTCGGCGACCGTGAACGCGAGGCCCCAGAACGTGGCCGGCCCGTGGCCCGCCGGCTCGACCGGGCCGACCACCTCGAGGATGACCTCGCCCAGCCGGAAGAAGCGCTGGCGTCGCCCCCGCCCCGCCTCGCGGGTGCGCCGGGCCACGACACCCGTGGCCTCGATGGCCGCGGTGGTGCGCTCGAGGTCGGGCGTGATGACCACCAGGTGGTCGATCTGCGTGACGCCGTTCGGATGCGCTGGGGGCGGATCGGTCTCGGTGTCTGGTTCTGCGTGCCGAACTGGTTGCTGGGCAACCGGATCCGCACTCGGAACGATGGTGCCCTCCGGGCCGGCGTCGGCGGTCGGCAGCCCGTCGACGTCGCCGCCGGGGACCGTGCCGCCGGCGAGCGTCCACCCGACGATGCCGCGCCCACGCTCGGGCGCATTGCTGGTGCCGGTGTCGGAGCCGGAGCCGGAGCCGACCAGGCGGATGCGCACGGCGCCCACCTGGCAGACGCCGTCGTCGCCGACCGAGAACCCGATCGACCGCCAGTCGACCGGCTCGTCGCCGATGGCGACTTCGACCAGCGTGCCCGCCTGTCGGCCCATGGCCGCGGACGCTACTCGCCCCCGTCGGTGGTCAGTACCACGAGCAGCGGCAGCGATGGCGCGGGACCGCCTTGACCGCCGGGTCCTGGCCGCGCTGCCAGAGCTGCTGGTCGATCGACGATGCCGTCAGCCCGGTGCGCTGGGCCAGCAGCTCGACGGCGTGCAGACCGCAGGTCCGGATCTCGACCTCCTCCGCGCCGCCCGGCTCGAGCAGGTCCTGCCTGTCGATGCGCCCGGCCAGGTCGTCGTCGTACACGAGCGCCCCCGCCATCCGCAGCACGTGGGGCACCAGGTTGTCGGCGAAGGCGGTGAGCCGGTCGCCGTCGTCGAACCGCCCGAGTCCCTCGCCACCGAACGCCCGGGCCAGGTGCGACACCGTGATCTGCGCCCTCTTGTACAGCGGGACCTCGAGGGCATCGTCGCCGTCGCCGTAACGGGCGACGTCGTGGGCCAGGGGCATGGCGCCGAGCGTGGCCACGAGGTGGGCGGCCGACCCGCCGGCCGAGCCCACCAGCTCCGCCGCCGAGCCGTCGAACCGGTCGGCGAGCAGCGCACCGAGGTCGCGCCAGGCCTGGGCGAACAGGTCGAGCAGGTCGTCGACCGGGCCCGGGCGGGGCTGGCCGAACACCTCGGCGCAGGTGCGGGCGTCGGCCTGGGTCAGCCACTCGGCCGTGGGTGCGCCGGACTCGGCGACGTGATCGGCCAGCGCCTCGGCCAGGCTCCGGGCGCCCGACAGCCCGTCCCGCTTGTGCAGGACCGGGAACCAGCCCGACCCGAAGTTCACGGCGTTCCACACCACGACCTCGGTCGCCATCGCCTCGTCCTCGCCTGACGGACGCTCCTCGGGCAGCAGCGGCGGCTCGTCGGTCGTCAACGTCGCCGCCAGCGAGTCGAGCGCGTCGACGTCGATCGTGACCCGGGCCGCCCGTGCGGCCACGGCGGCGCACGCCCGCCGTATGTCCTCGAACACCGATGCCTCTGTGCCGGCACCGGCAGAGCGGTCCACGTCGGTCATGAACCCAGTCCGATCTGCCAGCGGAGGAAGGCGTGGACGTCGGCGGCCTCGTCGGCCTGCTTCGACGCCGGCTTGCCCTGGCCGTGGCCCGCGCGCGACTCGACGCGCACGAGCACTGGTCGGTCGTCGCCGCAGCTGGTCGCCCAGGCAAGCGCGGCGCCGAACTTGCGGGCGTGGGCGGGGTCGACGCGGCTGTCCTCCTCGCCGGTGAGCACCAGCGTGGCGGGGTAGCAGGTGCCCTCGACCAGGTGGTGGTAGGGCGAGTAGGCCCACAGCCAGGCGAACTCGTCGGCCACGTCGGGGTCGCCGTACTCGGGCGTCCACAGGCGGGCGATGAGGAAGTGCGGGAAGCGCACCATGTCGGTCAGCGGCACCGCGCACACGACCGCCCGGCACAGGTCGGGGCGTTGGGTGAGCGAGGTGGCCACCAGCAGGCCGCCGTTGCTGCCACCCCTGATCGCCAGGTGGCCGCGGTCGGTGCGTCCCCGGTCCACCAGCCAGTCGCCGGCTGCGGCGAAGTCGTCGAACACCTGTTGCTTGTGCTCGCGCATGCCGGCCCGGTGCCAGTCCTCGCCCGCCTCTGCCCCGCCGCGGATGCAGGCCACGGCGAACACGCCGCCGTCGTCGGCGACCGCCACCGCGGCGGGGCTGTAGGCGGGGCTCATCGTGACGGCGAAGCCGCCGTAGCCGGTGAGCAAGCGTGGGCGTGACCGGCGACGGGTCGACGTCGGTGCGGCGCAGGGTGAACAGGGTGACCGCGGTGCCGTCGGAGGACGGGTAGCGGTCGATGCCGACGGCATAGCGGGCGGGGTCCACGGGCGAAGGCAGGTCGCTCCAGCGGACCAGGCCCTCGTCCGGCGAGCCGGGCAGGTCGGGGGCGGCGGGCGTCCACCGCCACAGCTCGGACGGCCTGGCCCACGACGTGAAGGCGACCACGGCCGTCTCGCTGTCGCGGTCACCCGCCACGCCCGCCAGCGAGCCGGGCTCGGGCAGCGCGATCTCGGTGATGTCTGTCGCCCTGACGGGCTCGGTGATGTCTGTCGCCCTGACGGGCTCGGTGATGTCGACTGCGGCGGCGGCGGCGAGGGCGGTCAGCGGCAGCCGCACGAGCCGACCCAGCGCCGAGCGCGTCGAGGCCACCAGCAGCGACGACGCCGTCACCGCCACGCCCTCGATCACGTCGTCGGACTCGGGCACGACCGTGCGCCACCGGTCGGCGGTCGGCGCGGCGAGGTCGGCGGTGACGACCCGCCCGCGCGGTGCGTCGAGCGTGGTGGTGCCCACCATCCGGTCGCGCACGACCGTGAATGAGGACACCGCCTCGACGCCCTCGATGACCGTCGTGCGCTGGCCCGTGGTGCGGTCGACCAGGTGGACGTCGACCCGGGTCCAGCCGAGCGACACCTCGATCACCAGCCAGCGGCCGTCGCGCGACAGCTCGACCGACGGCCACGCCGTCTTGTCCGGCAGGTCGCCGAACACCAGCTCGTCGTGGCCCGGGTCGTCGCCGACGACGTGCCACCACACGGTGCGGTGGTAGTTGGCCTCGTCGTCGCCCACGGCCGCGGGGTCTGGGTAGCGCGTGTAGGCGAAGGCCCGACGGTCGGGCGCCCACGCCACCGACGCGGCCCGGGTGAAGGGGATGCTGTCGGGCAGGCGCTCGCCGGTGGCGGCGTCGACGATGCCCAGGGTGCTGCGCTCGTCGCCCCCGGTCGAGGTGCCGAACGCCACCACCCGGCCATCGAGCGACGGGGCGTACCAGTCGAGCGCGGCGGTGGGGTCGCCCGTGAGCTCGTGGGGGTCGATGAGCGTGCGCGCCGCCGGGACGCGGTCGCCGTGCACGTCTCGCACCACCAGCACGGCCTGTTCGAGATCGCCCCAGCGGTCGATCGAGAACAGCCGCCCGCCGCGGATCGACGGCGCACCGGATGTGCCCGCCGAGAACAGCTCCGCGTAGCGGTCGACCAGGTCGACCCGGTCGGCGCGGGCGTCGAGGACCGCCCGGGTGCGGGCGTTGCTGGCCTCGACCCATGCCTGGGTGTCGGGCGCGTCGGCGTCCTCGAGCCAGCGGTAGGGATCGCGGACCTCCACCCCGTGCACGGTGTCGAGGGTGGCGTCGCGACGGGCGGGCGGTGGCGGGATCAGTCCCATATCTCTCCCAGGTCGGAGGCCGCGGGCACCGGCGCCACCCTGATGCCTGCCTCGGCCGCGAGCCGGCCCAGCAGCGCCCTGCCGACCTGCTGGTGGCGCCCCCGCGGCCAGCGACGCTCGCCCGCGGCGCCGAACAGCGCGAGGGCGCGGCTGCCGCCCGGGTCGTGGCGCACCCGGTAGCGCACCCCCTGGTGGCCGGACGCGGCGAACGCGGCGGCCCACCGCTGGGGCAGGGCGTAGGGGGTCATGCTGGCCAGCTCGGCCGTGACGCCGAACCCCCGGGCCTCGCGCACGGTGGTGTCGGCCGCGCTGCACTGCCGGGGCAGGCCCAGGTGCCACATGCTGAGGCGGCCCGCCCAGGTGGGGCTGACGACCACGACCGGGCCCAGCACCTCGAGCATGGCCCCGACCTCGTCGTCGGCCAGGTAGCAGGTGCCCCTCGGCGGCTCGAGGTCGAACCGGCCGTAGGCGCTGCTCGAGAACCACCAAGGTCCGTAGCCCGACGTGGTGACCCGGCACAGCACGGTGCCGGCGTGCACGTGCCAGACCGGGAAGCCCGCCAGGTCGTCGGGCGGCGGGGGAGCCCCGATGCTGAGCGTCTGGCGGGTGTCGGGGTGCCGCTTGGCGTCCTCGGTCATGCCTCCGCAGCCGTCTGTGCGGTCGACGGCCGGGCAGGAGGACACCGGTGGCACATGGGCGCCCATCCTAGGGACACGTCGGACCGCACACCGCGCGGTGCCCGCACCGCCCGCACCCGAGGGGCGCGACCCGCTGACCGTCGCTACGACGCCGGCGCCCAGCGGGCCGCCCGCTCGTCGGCCAGGTCGAGGATGGGCGCCAGCCCGCCCCCGGCCTGCAGGTGGTCGACGATCGTGCGGTCGCCGAGCCCCGGCTGGGCGGCGGCCACGAACGAGGCCACCATCCACTCGTCGTCGGGTGTCTGCGGCCGGAACCGGTCGAGCACCTCGGCCAGGCCCCGCACCACCCGGTTGCGCTCGTCGAGCTGGAACGCCGGGTAGACCCACACCCCGTCTGCCGTGCGCAGGGCGAGGATGGTGCGCCGGCGGCGCCGCTCCTCGATGGCCTGGCGGCTGACCCCGCCCAGCACCCGGGCGATGCCCGTGGTGCTGTAGAAGGGGCCGAGCTCGGACCACGGCGAGGGCTGGGGCACCGTCGCCAGCATGCGGGCGGCCAGGGCATCGGGATCGCCGAGCCGCTCGGGTGCGTGACCCTGCGAGCGCAACGTGTCGACGCGGCGGGACAGCTCGGCGCTGACCTGGGCCGAGACCCGTGCCACATAGGGGTCGACGGCCGTGGCGACCGCCGTGTTGGTCGCGGTGTTGGTCGCGGTGTCGGTGGTCTTGGGTGCTGCGGACCTCTGGGCCATGGCGCCAGGATACGGAGGCAAGGGCGTCAAGGCAAGGGCGTCAAGGCTCAGGCGGCGTGCGACGCGGCCCAGGCGACCAGGTCGTCGGCCCCCATCGTGTTGACGATGCTCTCGGGCTCGATGCCGTGGCGGGCGGCCTTGTCGCAGCCGTAGGTCTGCCACTCCATCTGGCCAGGGGCGTGGGCGTCGGTGTCGATGGCGAACCGCAGGTCCCACTCGATGGCCAGCTCGACCAGCTCGTCGGGCGGGTCCTGGCGTTCGGGCCGGCAGTTGATCTCGAGGGCCGTGTCGAACTGGGCGCACGCCGCGAACACGATCTCGGGGTCGAACACCGACGGAGGCCGGCCCCTGCCCACCACCTTGCGCCCGGTGCAGTGCCCCAGGATGTCGACGTGCGGGCTGGCCACCGCGGCCACCATGCGCCGGGTCATCTCCATGCGTTCCATGCGCAGCTTGGAGTGGACGCTGGCGACGACGACGTCGAGCCGGGCCAGCAGCTCCTCGCTCTGGTCGAGCGCACCGTCCTCGAGGATGTCGACCTCGATGCCGGTGAGGATGCGGAACGGGGCCAACGACTCGTTGAGCGCGGCGACCTCGTCGAGCTGGGCGAGGAGCCGCTCGGCGTTGAGGCCGTGGGCGATGGTCAGCCGGGGCGAGTGGTCGGTCAGCACCATGTAGTCGTGGCCCAGCGCGATCGCGGTGCGCGCCATCTTCTCGATGGGCGCCCCGCCATCGGACCAGGTGGAGTGCGTGTGGCAGTCGCCCCGCAGCGCGGCCCGCAGCTCGGCCCCCTCGCCGGGCGGGATGACGGTCTCGTCCTCGAGGCGGGCCAGGTACTCGGGCACCGCGCCGTCGAGCGCCTGGGCGATCACCCGCGCCGTGGTGGCGCCGATGCCGGCCAGCTCTGTCAGCTTGCCCGCCCTGTGCAACCGCTCGACCTCGTCGTCGCCGATCTCGTCGACGACGTCGCGGGCCCGGGCGAAGGCACGCACCTTCTGGCTCTCGGCCAGCGCGCGGTCGAGCAGGTAGACGATGCGGTCGAGGGCGTCGGTGGGGCGCATGTGCTCAGCGTGTCAGATGATGCGGAAGCCGACCTCGACCGCCACCTCGACGGTCATCTCGGACGGCGTCAGATCCTCGACCGGCTCGGCCGCCTCGGCTCCGAAGGTGGTGGCGGCCGCCAGGCGGGCCACGGGCTGGCCGGGGTCGCCGAGGGGCACCACCGGCGGCACGGGGGCCGTGCGCATGCCGGGCTCGGCCACCCACGCCACCGGGCCCAATGTCAGGTCGAGCGCCTGGGCATAGGACTGGGCCCGGTGGCGGGCATCGTCGGCCGCGGCGCGCCGGGCCACGTCGTAGGCCGGGTTGGTCAGCGCCATCGACCACTGGGGGCCCTGCACGGCGCCGCCGGACTCGACCACGTCGGACATGATCTCGCCGAGGGCGTCGAGCACCACGACCTCGACGAAGGAGGTGCGGCTGGCCCGCCACCCGGTGCGGATGTCCTCGCCCCGGTGCCATCGGGTGCGGGGCTGCACCCACAGCGAGGCGACGGTGGTGCGGCCGATGGCGTTGCGGTGCTCCGTGAACACGACGTCGACCTTGGCCGCCAGCGCGGCCCGCGCCTCGTAGGCCTCGTCCCGCGTCTTGTGGTCGGCCGTCACCTCGACGCGCAGGCTGGCCAGGTCAGGCAGGGCGCGCGCCTCGCCCGTGCCGCGTACGACGATCTCCCGCTCCATTCCGTGCAAGTTACCGCTCACTGGGGGGTGGCAGAGGCGCGGTGGCACGGTGTCAGTAGCCTTCCGGGGTGGAACGGTTCGGGTTCGTCGGTCTCCCCAATGCCGGCAAGTCGTCGCTGTACAACGCGCTCGCCGGCGGCGGTGCGCTCGCCGCGCCCTACGCCTTCGCCACGCGCGACCCGAACGTGGGCATGGCCAAGGTGCTCGACCGCCGGCTCGACGCCCTGGCCACCATGTCGGCCAGCCGCAACGTGGTGCCGGCCACCGTGCAGTTCGTCGACATCGGTGGGCTGGTCGAGGGGGCCAGCAAGGGCGAGGGGCTGGGCAACCGCTTCCTGGCCACCATCCGCGAGGTCGACGCCGTCGTGTACGTGCTGCGGGCGTTCGCCGACGACGAGGTGCCCGGCCCCGCCGACCCGCTCGAGCACCTGCGCGTCGTCGAGCTGGAGCTGACCCTGGCCGACCTCGAGACAGTCGAGAACCAGATCACCAAGCGGCGCAAGGCCGCCAGGGCCGACAGGTCCCTGGCCGACGAGGTGGCCGCGCTCGACGCGGCCGAGGCGACGCTGTCCGAGGGCACGCCGCTGTACCGCAGCGACCTCGACACCGAGGTGCGGGCGCTGCTCAAGCCCTATTTCCTCCTCACCAACCGGCCGGTGCTGGCGGTGGTCAACATCGGCGAGGACCAGCTCGACGACGTCGCCTCGGTCATCAAGCCGGTCGAGGACGAGCTGGCCGGCCGGGCCGAGGTGCTGGGCATGTGCGTGCAGCTCGAGGCCGAGGCCGCCCAGCTCACGATGGACGAGCGGGCCGAGATGCTCGAGGCGCTGGGCCTGGGCGAGGGGGCGCTGCCTCGCTTCCTGCACGGCGCCTATCACCTGCTGGGCCTGCGCACGTTCTTCACCACCGGCGAGAAGGAGAGCCGGGCCTGGACGTTCCGGGCCGGCTGGAAGGCCCCGCAGTGCGCGGGCGTCATCCACACGGACTTCGAGAAGGGCTTCATCCGGGCCGAGGTCATCCACTGGGACGAGCTGGTCGAGATCGGCTCGTGGTCCAAGGCCCGCGAGGTGGGCAAGCTCCGCGTCGAGGGCAAGGACTACGAGGTGGCCGACGGCGACACCATGGAGATCCGCTTCAACGTGTAGCTCGTCCGCCCGGGTGTCGCCCGAGTCGCACGCAGAGTCGGCATCATGGAGCACTGTGGCGTGGTTGCTCCGAGACGGTGAGGTGTTGGCGAGCCTCGAGGTCGCCGAAGGACGACGCGCCCGGTCGCGGGGACTGCTCGGGCGCGATGGGGTCGACGGGGCGATGCTGCTGCGTCCGGCCCGGTCGGTGCACACGGTGGGCATGCGCTTCGCCATCGACGTGGCGTTCTGCGACGCCGACCTGCGGGTGATCCGAGCGGTCACCATGCCTCGGTACCGGGTGTCGCGCCTGGTCTGGCGGTCGCGGGCGGTCATCGAGGCCGAGGCCGGCGCGTTCGCGCGCTGGCAGCTCCAGCCCGGGGACCAGCTCGAGGTCAAGGGGTGACGGCCGGGGCGCTGGTCCTGGTCGGAACGCCCATCGGCAACCTCGGCGACCTCAGCCCCCGGGCGGCCGAGGCGCTGGCGGGGGCCGACGCCGTGTGCTGCGAGGACACGCGCCGCACCGGCAAGCTGCTGTCGCTGGCCGGCATCGAACGGCGTCCGTTCGTCGTCGTCAACGACCACACCGAGGAGCGCGAGATCCCCCGGGTGCTGGCCCGGCTCGAGCGGGGCGAACGG
The DNA here is from genome assembly GCA_963735395.1 of uncultured Acidimicrobiales bacterium. Classification (GTDB taxonomy): domain Bacteria; phylum Actinomycetota; class Acidimicrobiia; order Acidimicrobiales; family VFJN01; genus ZC4RG19. The sequence continues at coordinate 61,993 of CAVTKV010000019.1, forward strand.
GTCGCCCTGGTGTCAGACGCGGGCATGCCCGGCGTCTCCGACCCGGGCGAGCGCCTGGTGGCGGCGACCGTGGCCGCGGGCTACGCCGTGGAGGTCGTCCCCGGCCCGTCGGCCTCGCTGGCCGCACTGGTGGTCAGCGGGCTCCCCGCCGGCCGGTTCGTGTTCGAGGGTTTCCTGCCCCGCAAGGGCGCGGGCCGCAGCGAGCGGCTCGCCGCCGTCGCCGCCGAGCCGCGCACGTCGGTGCTCTACGAGGCGCCCCATCGGCTGGCCCGGACCCTCGCCGACCTGGACTCGGTCGTGCGGTGGCGAGCGGCGGGTGGCGATCGCCCGCGAGATCACCAAGCTCCACGAGCAGGTGTGGCGGGGCACGTTGGCCCAGGCGGTGGCCTGGGTGGCCGAGCGCGAGCCGCCAGGCGAGATCGTCGTGGTGCTCGACGGCGCGCCCCCGGCGGCGCCGGCCGACGACGAGGCGATCCTGGCCGCGGTCCGTGCCGAGCTGGCGGCCGGGGCCTCGGCCCGCGACGCCGCCCGCTCGGTCGCCACCCGCCTGGCCGTCTCCCGTCGCCGGGCGTACGACATCGCCACCGCGGCCGCCGGCCAGGGCGGGGTGCGCTAACGTCGGCGGCTCGACGGCCGGCCGCTCGGTCGCCGTCGGCGCAACCGGTCACCGTCGACACGCAAACTCCACCTGCCCTCGAACCAGAGGCCGAGCCGACAGGCGAGGCCGTGGCCCGAGCGGCCCGCAGCGAAGCTGCATGAGCGGGGAGCATTGCGACCGTATGTCCCGACGACGTGACCTGTCCGCCTCGCCTCTCAGGAGACCCTGTGCGCTCTGCCATCCACAACATCACGATCGACTGCCGCGACCCCTACGAACTGGCCCGATTCTGGTCCCAGGTGTTCGATCGGCCCATGCACGACGACGACCACCCCGGTGATCCCGAGGCCGTGGTGCTGCTGGGCGACGGCCTGCCGAACCTCCTGTTCCAGCACGTGACGGAGTACAAGTCGGTCAAGAATCGCCTGCACCTCGACCTGCAGCCCGACCACCCGCGTGACGACGAGGTCGACCGCCTGCTGGGCCTCGGCGCCGCCTGGGTCGCCGACCACCGCCGCCCCGACGGCACCGGCTGGGCCACCCTCGCCGACCCCGAGGGCAACGAGTTCTGCGTCGAGCGCAGCGCGGCCCAACGGGAGGCGGCGGGGTAGTCCCGCCAGGGGCTCGCCGATCAGGGTGGAACCCTGATCGCCCCGAGGCAATGGCGATCGCCGACGGGCTTTCGAGGCAATGGTGGTCGGCCCCCGACCACCATTCCCTCGAGTCCTTCCGGGCGACCTCTGTTGCCTCGCCGGGACTGCCTCGGCGGGAGTGACCCGGCTCGCGGTCGGGGGACGGGGCCGCGAGGGTCAGCCGAGGGGCACCCGGCGGTCGACGACGGTCAGCTGCGCGGCCGCGATCTCGGGGGCGACGATGTCGATCATCACCCCGGTGCCCTGCTCGAAGCCGGCCACGCTCGTCACGCGGGGCAGCACGTGCACGTGCCAGTGGAACGGCCCGGCGTGGCGGTGCGGGGCGGTGTGGAACACCAGGTTGTACGACACGCTGCCCAGGCAGTCCCGTAGCCGGGCCAGCACGGTACGGAGGGCCCGGCCCACGGCGGCCACGTCCGGCGGCGCCGCGTCGGTGACGTGCACCTGGTGGACCCTGGGCAGCACCAGCATCTCGTAGGGGGTGCCCGACCAGTACGGGCACACGACGACCACCCGGTCGTCCTCGTAGACCACCCGGTGACGGGCGGCCTCCTCGGCCTCGAGGGTGGTGCAGAGCAGGCACGAGCCCTCGAAGCGCCGGAAGCCCGCCTCCTCCTCGGCGATCTCGCCCGGCACGAACGGGATGCCGAGGAGCTGGGCGTGCGGGTGCTCGAGGCTGGCGCCGGCCTCGCGACCGTGGTTGACGATGACCTGCGTGTAGCGGATCTGTGGCCGGCGTGCGTGCTCCTCCATGCGGTCGCGGATGGCCGCCATGGTGACCGCCGCCTGGGCGTCGTCGAGGTCGGCCCACGCGTCGGTGTGCTCGGGGGAGAACACCAGCACCTCGTGGATGCCGCTCGCCCCCGCCTGCGTGAACACCGGGCCCAGGTTGTGGACCCGGAGCGGCTCGTCGCCCTCGAAGGCGGGGTAGCGGTTGGGCACCACCCGCACCACCCATTCGCCCTGCCGGTCGTAGGTCTCGAGCGCCGGCGGGGTGGCCTCCTCGTGACCCGGGCAGAACGGGCAGGGCAGCGACGGGTCGGCCTCGACGGGCAGCTGGCGCGAGATCAGGTCGCCGGGTCGGTTGTTGCGGTCGACCGCAACGGTCACCCAGCGACCGGTGAGGGGGTTGAGCCTGAGCTGACTCATGGCCAGCACATGGCCGAGCGCGAGCGATCGGTCAGGCGGAGCGGCGGCGACACCACGTGTGTGGACACATCGTCAACGTATCGCTTCGCCCGGGGCGTACAGCGACACGTGCGTCTCCGAGGTCGGGGTGAAGGCCTCGCCGCGCCAGCCGGCGTGGCGCTCGACCAGCCGCAGGCCCGCGCCCGAGGCGAGCGCGTCGAGCTCGTCGGGCGACGCGTAGTGCAGAACCCAGGGGCGCAGGCGCACACCGGCCTCGGTGATCTGCACGTGTTGACCGGTGATCGTGCGGGACGCCGGATCGAGGCGGCTGACGCTGAGCACGACCTCGTCGAGCCCGATGTGGCGGGGCTCGACGGCGCTCACCGCCGCGTCGCGCTCGCCCGCGGGCGGAGGGACGAACGCCTCCACCACCAGCCGCCCGTCCGCGCCCAGCAGCTCGCCGACACGGGTGAGGCAGCGGCGCTGGGCCGTCGTGTCGGTGAGGTTGAACAGGGTGTTGAAGGCGCACAGCACGACACCGAAGCCGTCGGGCCCCAGCCCTGGCCCCAGCCCTGGCGCCGTCAGCTCGGCCATGTCGTCGACGACGGCATGGACGCGGTCGCCGCCAGGCTTGGCCCGCAGCCGCCCGATCATCGCGGCCGACGCGTCGACAGCCCACACCTCGAGGTCCCGCCCGGCCAGCGGGATCGCGAGGCGCCCACTGCCTGCGCCCAGCTCGAGCACGCGCCCACCCCGCGGCGCGGCAAGCGCGGTGACCCGATCGACGGTGGCCTCGACGTCGGACACGTCCTGGTACCAGTCGTCGTACACGTCGGCGAAGCGGTCGCCGTAGGTGCTGGGTGTGTAGCCGTCCACGAATGTCCTCCCGCGTCGGCGGCACGTCTCATCATCGGCGATGATGGCCCAGTGGAGGACCAGATCACCCCCTCGCCCGGGTCCACCGGGCCGGGCGGGGACGCACCCGCACGGGGCTGGGCCGTGCCCGGGTCGGCGGAAGAGCAGCCAACGCCCGCCCCGGGGTCGCCCGCGGAGGGGCCGGTGTCGCCTCCCGGCTGGGGGGCACCGGTCGACGCGATGCCCGGCTCGTCGCCCGTCGCCCCGGGGGCCGGTGGGGGCGTGCCCCACGTGGCGCTTCGGCCCATGACCGCGGCCGACATCCTCGACGGCGGGTTCGCGGTGGTGAAGGCCCGCCCCCGGCGCATCCTCACGATCACAACCGCCTTCGTGGTACCCACCCACTTGCTGGCGGCGTTCCTCCAGCGTGACTCCATGGGCGGCTTCGGGGTCGCCGACTTCTTCACCGAGGACCCGGCGGTCCTCAACGAGCAGGCCAACTCCGACCCGACCGGCCAGATCGTGGCCAGCCTGCTGCTCACGGTCATCCCTGCTGTCGCGCTCGTATGCGTGGCGGCAGCCATCGCCCACCTGGTGTCGCAGTGGACGATGGGCCGCGACGCGCCGGCGGGCGAGATGCTCGGCGTCGTCGGGCGGCGCTGGTGGCCGCTGCTGGGGTCGTTCGTGGTGGTGAAGCTGGCCGAGGGCGCCGGGGCGCTCGCCTGCTACCTCGGCATCGTGTTCATCATGGCGTTGTTCGTGCCGGTCGCCCCGATCATCGGCGTCGAAGGCGGCGGCGCCCTCGAGGCCCTCAAGCGCTCGGTTCGCCTGACCCGCGCCCGCTACTTCCCGACGCTCGGCATCGCCCTGCTGATGGCCCTGGTCAGCTCGCTGCTCGCCAACGCCCTGTCGGCGCTGCCTCAGGCCCTGGCGGCGTGGATCGGGTTCGAAGACGGCTGGCCGCTCCTGGCACTGGGCTCGATCGCGTCGCAGATCATCGTCCTGCCGTTCGTGGCGTCGGCGACCGTGTTGCTCTACCTCGACCTGCGGGTGCGGACCGAGGGCCTCGACCTCGAGATGTCGGCCATCGACGTGTTCGATCGTGCTGCCTGAGGTGCTCGCCACGGTGGCGACCCTCGCCCGGCTCGGGCCCGTCGGGCAGGGCGTCGTCGTCGGCCGGCGAGCCGACCTGCCGCCGCCCGACCACGACCCCGCGCAGGCCCGCGAGGCGGCCGACCAGATCCTGGCTCGCCCTGAGTACCAGTGGAGCGACGACCGCAGCCTGGTCGAGCGCATCGGCGAATGGGTGGCCGACCAGGTCGGCCGACTGACCGCGCCGTTCGGCGTGGGCGCCGGGGGCGTGCCCGTGTGGGTGGGGTGGCTGGTTCTCGCCCTGCTCGTCGCAGTCGTCGGCCTTCTGATCTACCGGTCGCGAGCCGGCTGGCGGCGCGACCGGGCGGCCGCTCCGTCAGGCGGCCGGCGCGTCCTGGTGTCGGCTGGCGAGGGCACCGTCGACTGGGCGGCCGAGGTGGCGCGGTGCGAGGCCGCGGGCCTGTGGCGCGAGGCGCTACGGGCGCGGTACCGGGTGCTGGTGGGCGAGTTGGCCCGCCGGCGCATCATCGGCGACCTGGTCGGGCGTACGGCGGGTGAGCTGGTGGCCGAGGTGCGCGTGACGTCGCCGGCGGCCACACCCTCGTTCGCCGCGGCCACTGACCTGTTCGAGGCCGCGTGGTACGGCGGCGTCTCCGTCGGGCCCGCCGACCGCGACCGGTTCGCCGTCCTGGCCGACCAGGTGCGGGCCGCGGCCGACCGGTCGCCGGCCCAGCCGAGGGTGCCGGCGTGAGCCCAGCGCCCGCCGGCGGCGCGCCGGCCGGTGGAGCGTCGGGCGGTGGGACGTCGCGCGGTGGGACGTCGGGCGGCGCCCGGGTGTGGCTCATCGCCTTGGTGGCGGCCGGCCTCACCGTCGTGGCGGTGCTCGCCATCGGCTCCGGCACGGGCGACACACCGCTCGACCCCCGCTCCGACGAGCGGCTGGGCACCAGCGCCGTGGTGGCGTTGGCCGGCGATCTGGGTGCGGACGTCACCATCGACGACCGACTGCCCGACCTCGACGGAGCCGGTCCTGACGTGATCCTGCTGCTCGCCGACCGCTTCGATGACGAGCAGCGGGTGGTGGTCGACGACTGGATCGACCGGGGTGGTCGGCTGGTCGTCACCGACCCGGGCTCCGACTACACCCCCGAGGTGGTGGCGGACTTCGAGTCGGTCGACGACCTCGCCCCCGCCCGCACGATCGCGGGCCGGTGCGAGATCGCCGCGCTCGACGGCATCGACGTCGCCGGCATCGAGCCCCGCAACGGCGGCGTGCTCTACGACCCCGGTTTCGCGTCTCAGGTGTGCGTCGAGGACGGCCTCGGCGCCGCCTACATCGTCGTCACCGACCAGGGCCAAGGCACGGTCGTGGCAGTGGGCGGGTCGGGCATGCTGGTCAACGCCGGGCTGTCTCAGGGCGAGAACGCCCCGGTCGTCGCCGCCATGGTGGCGCCCCAGGCCGGCACCGACCTGCTGGTGCTCGAGCCCGGCACGCTCGCGGGCGGGGGAGGCCGACGCACCCTCGCCGACCTCGTCCCCGCCGGCGTGACCCGGGCGCTTGCCCAGCTCGCCATCGCCTTCTCCGTCTACGCTCTGTGGCGGGCCCGCCGCCTGGGCCGCCCGGTGGCCGAACCGCAACCGGTGGCCGTGGCCGGGTCCGAGCTGGTGGCCGCGGTCGGCAACCTGCTCGACCGCACCCGATCCCCGGCCCACGCCGGCGAGCTGCTGCGGGCCGACCTGCGCCGCTTCCTGGCCGACCACCTGGGCGTGCCCGCCGCGTCGCCCCCCGAGGTGCTCGCCACCGTCGCCGCCGAGCGGACGGGTGTCGACGAGGCCACGCTGCGCTGGGCCGTCGGACCCGTGCCCGTCACCGACGACGCCGGGCTCCTCGCCCTGGCGCACACCATCGATCGCATCCGCAGGGAGGTCCTCACCCATGTCTGACGCCGAGCCCGACGGCCCCACCGAGGCGCCGTCGCCGTTCGCGCCGCCGCCCGACGTCCCGCCGCCCGCGTCGCCGCCGGCTGATTCCCGGGTGCCGCCGTCGCCGTTCACGCCGCCGTCCGCCGCCTCGCCGCCGTCCGACGTCCGGCCGCCAGTCGATGCGCGGCCGGCACCGCCCGTCTACACGCCGGAGCACGATCCGCGGACCGCGATCCTGTCGGTGCGAGACGAGGTGGCCAAGGTGGTGGTCGGCCAGGACGGCACGCTGTCCGGCCTGGTGGCGGCGTTGCTCGCCCGGGGCCACGTCCTGCTCGAGGGCGTGCCCGGCGTGGCCAAGACGCTCATCGTCAAGACGCTGGCCGCCGCCCTCGACCTGGACGTCAAGCGGGTGCAGTTCACGCCCGACCTCATGCCCTCCGACGTGACCGGCCAGCTCATCCTCGACGGTCCCACCGGCGGGGGAGGCGGCGAGGGCCGGTTCCGTTTCCGGCCCGGGCCGGTGTTCACCAACGTGCTTCTGGCCGACGAGATCAACCGCACGCCGCCCAAGACACAGGCGGCGCTGCTCGAGGCCATGGAGGAGCGCCAGGTCAGCGTCGAGGGCGCGGCCCACCCGTTGCCCGACCCGTTCATCGTCATCGCCACCCAGAACCCCATCGAGTACGAGGGCACCTACCCGCTGCCCGAGGCGCAGCTCGACCGGTTCCTGTTCAAGCTGGCCGTCGCCTACCCCAGCGCCGAGCAGGAGCAGGAGGTGCTGGCCCGTCACGACCGTGGCCTCGACCCGCACGACGCCGTCGCCGCGGGCATCCGGCCCGTCGCCACCGCCGCCGACATCGAGGCGGCGCGCGCCCAGATCCAGGACATCCGGGTCGAGCCGTCGGTGCTCGCCTACATCGTCGCCCTGACGCGCGCCACCCGCACCGCGCCGGCCGTCACCCTCGGCGTTTCGCCCCGGGGGGCGGCCATGGTGCTGCACGCGGCGAAGTCGTGGGCCTGGCTGGCGGGGCGGCCTTTCGTCACGCCCGACGAGGTCAAGGCCGTCATCAAGCCGTGCGTCCGCCACCGGATCCAGCTGCGCCCAGAGCTCGAGCTCGAGGGCACGACGGTGGACGGTGTGCTCGACGGCATCCTCGCTGTGGTCCCGGTGCCCCGCTGACCATGCGCCGCTGACGATGCCCACGCCCCCGCCGACGCCCGATCCCACTCCAGGCCCCGACGATCCGGCCTCGCCGACGTCGGGCGCGGATACGGGCGAGGGCACGGGCGCGGCTGTGGCCTCGTCGTCGCCCACCGTCGGCGCGGCCGGCCCGGGTGCCGGTGCGGCGTCGTCGCCGCCGGGGCCGTCCGGCCGGCGGGGCGATGCGGTGGTGGTGGCGCCTTCGGAGCCGGTGTCGGCGCAGCCGGGTGTGTCCGACGGCGGGCATGCCCCGGTCGCGCTTGCCGCGACGGGCCGTCCGCCCGAGCGCGCGGCGCAGGCGCGCCGGCGTGGGGTGGTGCCGACGCGGCGCCTGGCGCTGGCCGCCGTCCTGGCCTCGGTGGTGGTGCTCGTCCTGCCCGGTGGGGGCGCCGCCTGGCTGCTCGTGGTCAACGGCGCGTTGCTGATCACGGCGTCGCTGGACGTGTGGCTCGCCCCCGCGCCCCGCTCGCTTCCGGTGCGCCGAGACCTGCCGCCCGCCGTCACGCTGGGCGCGGCCGCCGAGGTCGGCTGGACCGTCCACAACCCGACGGGCCGTGCGCTGCGCATCGCCCTGGCCGACGAGCTGGCCCCCTCCCTTCGGGCCGACACCCGCCGGGCCGCCGCACGGGTCCCCGCGGGCGCCACCCTGCGCGCCGCCACCACCATCTACCCCGCCCGTCGGGGCCGGTTCGCGCCGACCGAGCTGGTCGTGCGGGTCGACGGCCCGCTGGGCCTGGCGGCCCGCCAGTCGGCGCTGGTGGTGCCGGGCGTGCTGCGCGTGTACCCGTCGTTCCGGTCCAAGGACCAGGCCGAGCTGCGCATCCGCAAGGCCCGCATCCTCGAGGTGGGGTTGCGGTCGGCGCAGGGGCTGGGGGCCGGCACCGAGTTCGACCAGCTGCGCGAGTACTCGGTCGACGACGAGTTCCGCCGGGTCGACTGGGGCGCCACCGCCCGGTCCGGCCGGCCGATCGTGCGCACGTACCGGGCAGAGCGCAACCAGACCGTCCTGGTGCTGCTCGACAACGGGCGGGTGATGGCGGGCCGGGTCGACGGCGTGCCCCGCGTCGAGCACGCGGTCGACGCGGTGATGATGCTCACGGCCGTGTCGACCGGGTTGGGCGACCGCTGCGGGGTCGTCGCCTTCGACCGCGAGGTGCGGGTGGCGGTGCCGCCGGGCAGCGGGCGATCGCAGCTGGGGCGGGTCGTCGAGGCTCTGTACGACCTCGAGCCCGTCCTGGCCGAGAGCGACTACGCCGGCGCGTTCACCGAGACGTTGGCCCGGTTCCGCCGGCGCACGCTACTCGTGGTGCTGACCGACCTGGTGGCCCCGGCGGTCGACGAATGGCTGGTGCCGGCGCTGCCGCTGATCCTGCGCGACCACCTCGTGGTAGTGGCCGGGGTGCGCGACCCCGACGTCGCCCGGTGGGCGACCGGCGCCGTCGCCGATGCAGCGGGCGCCTACCGGCAGGCGGCGGCGGTCGAGCGCGCTCGAGACCCGCCGCCGGACGGTCGCCCGGCTGCGAGGCCTGGGCGTCACCGTCGTGGACGCCCAACCGGGCGAGCTGGCCCCGGCCCTCGCCGACGCCTACATCAAGGTCAAGGCCACCGGCCGCCTCTGACCTCGACGGCTCGGCGGCTTTCGCCTGGTGCCGGGAAGTCCAGACGCGTTTTGCCACACCATGTGTGGCAAAACGCGTCAAGTCTGCCGCTGGTCCGCGGCGCAGCCGTCAACCCGCCGAGCGCCCCAACTGCGCGCCGCGGACGCGGAGCACGTCGGCGACGGTCTCGGCGACCTCGTAGGGACATTCGGTGATCTCCTCGTAGAGAAACCGCAGCGTCTGCCAGCCGACGCGTGCGGCCTCGGCGTCGCGCTGGTGGTCCCGCCGCAGGTCGCGGACGCGGGTGTGCCAACGCCGGCCGTCGGCCTCGACGATGACGCGCACGTCGAGGTACGCGGCGTCGACCAGCCCGTCGACCGCGCCACGGCCAGGCAGCGGGAACTGGCGCACCGGCGCAGGAAGCCCGCTGGCAGCCAGCGCCGAGAACAGCTTGGACTCGAGCTCGCTCTGCGGTGGGACGTACCCGGGCCCGCGGGCATCGAGGACCCTGCCGAGCGGCGGGATTCCCGGCTTGCCTGGTCGGGCGAGCTCGGCCGCGCAGGCCGAGACACGAGCGATCGATGTGAGCCGGTCGGTCGCCAGGTCGACGAGCTGGCCGAGCCGCTTCGGCCCGACCACCGCGGCCAGCTCGACGATCGCCCGCGCGGGGGTTGTCACGCGCAGGCCGTCGACCTGATCGACGTGGTGCGGGCGGACGTCGTCGACCTGGTGGACGACGACGCCTCGCGGTCGCCGGCGTGAGCCGTGCGGCGCGGTGAAGGTGAGCGGGTAGCGCGGGACGTGACGGTGGTCGAGGCCGCGGACCAGCAGGGCCGTCTCGTGGCTCACCGCGGCGGCGGGGCCGACGGCCAGGGCTGCCGCCCACAGGTCGTGCCGCCACCCGGCCGGCGCGCCCGCCACGGCGAAGACGCCGGCGTGCAACCTCAACCAGCGGCCTCGCTGCAGCCGATGGTCGACCATGCGGTCGGTCATGCCTGCCGAACGCGCCTGTGCCCTGCTGATCGTGCCCGCCTGGAGCGCCGCGACGGCCATCGCGGCGGCATCTGGTGTCGTCTCCATGAGCGACGAGTGTGCACGGCCCCTGTGACAGACAACGGCGCCGCGGAGTTCCGTGCCCTGCCGCGGAGCTGGCGGTGCAGTGCCGGTGCCGGTCAGGTGGCCCAGGAGCGCTCGCGGGCGGTGGCGAGGTCGTCCCAGCCGCGGTCGAGCTCGCCCAGGGCGCCGGTCACGCCGCGTGCCGTGGCCACGCGCCCCTGCACCACGATCCACGTCACGAAGGCCGCCTCGGCTGCCACGCCGATGCCGACCCGTAGCCCGGTGGGCACGCCCCGGCCGGTGACGAAGCCCTCGATGATGCCGGCCACCGCGAAGGCGAGGACCAACCCCAGCGCGATGACGCCCGAGCGCCGGGCCTCGTCGCCCAGCGCCTGGCCGCGGGTGCGGTCGCCCGGGGCGATGACCGCCCAGCCCAGCCGCAGGCCGGCGGCGCCCGCGATGATCACCGCCGTCAGCTCGAGCAGCCCGTGCGGGAGGATGAGCCCGAAGAACTTGCCCAGCTCGCCCGCCTCGGCGAAGAGCCCACCGGCGAAGCCGACGTTGGCCCCGTTGAAGATCATCAGGAACACCGCCGGGAGGCACAGCAGCACGCCGGTGGCGAAGGCGGTGATGGCCACCTGGATGTTGTTGACCGTGACCTCGGTGGCGAACTGGGTGGCCGGCTCGGACGAGTAGTAGTCCTCGAAGTCCTCCTCGAGGTACGCCTCGCGCACGGCGTCGGGGGCCGACGCCTCGAGCGCCTCGTCGCTGGTGGCGATCCACGCGCCGACGGCCAGCGCCGGCACGAGCAGCAGCGCGGCGCTGATGGCGACGAACCGACCGCTCTGCCACACCGCGGCGGGGAACCGCCAGGCGAAGAAGTCGCTCACGGCACGCATGGTGCGTGACCGGGATGCGTAGATGACACCGTTGGCCTGGCTGACCAGCCGGGTCAGCCGGGCAGTGAGGGCCGGATCGGCGTAGGCCACGCGGGCGTGCGACAGGTGGGACGACACCCGCTGGTACTTCTCGACCAGCTCGTCGACCTCCGCCGGCGTCAGTCGGCGCAGCCCCCGGCCGGCGCGCGAGGACAGCTCGTCGAGCCGGTCCCACGTGCGGGTGTTGCGGGCGATGAAGCGGTCGATGTCCACGGGTTGGCGGCGAAGCTACTCGGCCACCGAAGTACGGTGCCCACGGTGGCAGGTTCCCCGGGGGTGCAACCGATCATCACGCCCGAGGCGGTCGTCCTCGACTTCGAGCGGGCCGGCGTGGCGTCACGCACGATCGCGTTCGCCATCGACGTCCTGGCGCTCGTGACCACGCTGTTCGCGCTGCTGCTGGTCGTCTACCTGGTGATGGGCGAGCTCGACACGGGCGGAGGCGCGGCCCTGGTCGCGGTGCTCACCAGCCTGGGCGTGGTCATCGCCTGGTTCTGCGGGTTCGAGACGCTGTGGCGGGGGCGCACGCTGGGCAAGGCGGCGATGGGGCTGCGGGTCGTCAGCGCGGACGGCACGACCGTGCGGTTCCAGCAGGCCTTCCTGCGGGCGGCCGTGGGCATCGTCGACTTCTTCCTGGTGCCGATCGGGTTCGTGGCCGTGGTCGCCGTCCTGCTCTCGCCGCGCGATCAGCGCCTCGGCGACATGGCGGCGGGCACGATCGTGGTGCGCGAGCGGTCGGCGAGCTCGTACGTGGCGCCCGCCTGGTTCCAGGCCCCCGCCGGGTGGGAGCGCTATGCCGCCTCGCTCGACGTCGCCGCCCTCGACGAGGACAGCTACGGGCTGGTGCGCTCGTACCTGCTGCGGGTGCCCGAGCTGACGACCGGCGCCCGCGACCACCTGGCCGTCCGCCTGGCGAACCCGGTGGCGGTGCGCATGGGACACACGCCGCCGTCCTACGTGCACCCCCACCTGTTCCTGCTGTGCGTCGCCGCCGCCTGGCAGCGGGCGCACGGCGGCAACCCCTACGACGCCCCACTCGACGGCGGCCGCTTCGCCGCGGGTGGTCCGCAGCCAGGCACGTGGGGTGGGCCGCAGCCGCCGATGCCGACGCGACAGCCGGTCCCACCCGTGCCCGCACCGCCGCGGGCGCCCGCGCCTCCTCCCACGCCACCGCCGCCGCCGTTCCCGCCGCGGCCCCAGGATCGCTCGTCGGCCGCAGCGGTGGTGCCGCGCCCTGACGCGAACCGGCCGGCGGCTGCGAGAATGTCCCGGTGCCCGACCAGCTCACCTACCTCGACCACGCGGCCACGACGCCGCTGCGGCCCGAGGCCCGTCGCCGCCATGCTGCCGTGGCTGGGCGAGCGGTTCGGCAACCCCTCCGGCGCCCACCGGGTGGCGCGCGCGGCGCGCCAGGCGATCGACGAGGCCCGCGACGTGGTGGCCGAGGTCGTCGGCGGTCGCGCCCGGCGACGTCGTGTTCACCAGCGGCGGCACCGAGGCCGACAACCTGGCCGTGCGTGGCGTGCACGCCGCCCGCCCCGGCGAGGTCGTGTGCAGCGCGGTCGAGCACCACGCCGTGCTCGACCCGGTCGAGCACGTGGGCGGGCGCACGGTCCCCGTCGACGGCCGCGGCGTGATCGACCTCGAGGCTCTCGCCGCGCGCTCACCGACGACACCACGCTCGTGTCGGTGATGGTCGCCAACAACGAGGTCGGCACCATCCAGCCGGTCGACGAGGTCGCCGAGGTCGTGCGCCGGCACACGCCCCGGGCTGTGGTCCACACCGACGCGGTGCAGGCGGCCGCCTGGCTCGCCCCTGCCCGACCTGCTGGCGGGCGACGCACCTGGTCAGCCTGAGCTCGCACAAGGTGGGCGGTCCGCAGGGCGTCGGCGCGCTCGTCGTTCGGCGTGGCACGCCGCTGCGTCCGCTGGTGCTCGGCGGCGGCCAGGAGCGCGAGCTGCGCAGCGGCACGCACGACGTCGCCGGCATCGTGGGCTTCGCGGCCGCCCTGCGGCCGCGCTGGCGCGGGCGCGACGAGGCCGCGGCAAGGGTGCGCCGGCTGCGCGACCGCCTCGCCGACGGCCTGCTGGCGGCCGTCCCGGGCGACGGTCGAGACCGGTGCCGTCGGGTCCGGTGCCGGGCGGGACGGTCGGTTGCCGGGCACCCTCCACGTGTGCCTGCCGGGCATCGAGAGCGAGTCGCTGCTGTTCCTGCTCGACGAGGGCGGGGTGTGCGCCTCGGCGGCGTCGTCGTGCGCCAGCGGGGCGCAGCAGGCGTCGCACGTGCTGGCGGCCATGGGCGTCCCGCCGGAGCGGGCGCGTGGCGCGCTGCGCCTGTCGCTGGGCTGGACCACCACCGACGCCGACGTCGACCGCGCGCTCGCGTGTCATCCCCGCCGCCGTCGCCCGCGCTGCAGGGGGCGGCGGCGTGAAGGTGCTGGTCGCCATGTCGGGCGGGGTCGACTCGTCGGTCGCCGCCGCCCGGCTGCTCGCCGACGGGCCACGAGGTGGTCGGCGTGACCATGAAGCTGTGGGGCGGCGAGTCCGACACCGGGTGCTGCTCGGTCAGCGACGTCGACGACGCCCGCCGCGTGGCGCAGCAGCTCGACGTCGCCGCACCACGTGTGCAACTTCGGCGACGACTTCGACGCCCAGGTGGTCGAGCCCTACGTCGACGCCCACCGGCGGGGCGTCACGCCCAACCCGTGCATCGAGTGCAACCGCCACCTCAAGTTCGACCGGCTGCTGCGCCGGGCCGACGCGGCTCGGCTTCGACGCCGTGGCCACCGGCCACCACGCCCGCGTCGTCGAGCGGCCCGACGGCACCCGGCGCCTGGCCCGCGGCGCCGACGCCGCCAAGGACCAGAGCTACGTGCTCTACGTGCTGGGCCAGGCCGAGCTGGCCCGCACGTTGCTGCCGGTGGGCGACATGACCAAGGACGACGTGCGGGCGCAGGCCCAGGCGCTGGGCCTGCGCACGGCCGACAAGCCCGACAGCCAGGACGTGTGCTTCATCACCTCGACCGGCGGGCGCCAGGGCTTCCTCGGTCGCCGCATCGAGCTGCGCCCGGGCCGCATCGTCGACGACGACGGGCCGCGACGTGGGCGGCGTCGACGCGGTCGAGCTGGTCACGGTCGGGCAGCGGCGGGGTCTGGGCCTGCCGGGTGGGGGAGCGCCCCGCTACGTCGTCGATGTGGACGTGCCGGCGGCGACCGTCAGGGTCGGGCCCGAGCGGGACCTGCTCAGCGACGCCGTCACGCTCGACCAGGTCGTGTGGGCGAAGGATCCGGTCGTCGGGGCCGTCGGCGCTCAATGCAGCGCCCACGGCGCGCCCCGCCCGGCCACGGTCGGGCCTGCGGCGGACGGCGACCGGGTGGCCGTCCACTTCGACGAGCCGCACCGCCGTGTCGCCGTGGGGCAGTCCGTGGTGCTCTACGAGGGCGACGAGGTCGTCGGCGGCGGCATCGCTGCGAGGCGCTGACGTTCGCTGCTGGGCGTCCCGAGGCATGGGTGGTCGCTGCGGGCGTCCCGAGGCACGAGTGGTCGGGGGCCGACCGCCATTGCCTCGTGACGGCGTGACCGACCGCTGTTGCCTCGCGGACTCGGGTCCGCCGGTGGAGGTGACGGAGTTCACGGACTGAATAGTTCCGGAACTATTGCGTTCCGGAATGGGCGGGCGCACGATGTCCCGGATGCGGACTCCCCCGTCTCGTAACCATCCGAGGAGCGCGGCCCCGAATGCACGCCGACACCATCGCCGCTGACACCCGCACCGCCGACCCCCGACGCTGGGTCGTGCTGGGCGTGATGTGCCTCAGCCTGCTGCTGATCGTGATGGACAACACGATCGTCAACGTGGCCATCCCCACGCTGCAACGGGACCTGGGCGCCTCGACCAGCCAGCTCCAGTGGGTGGTCGACAGCTACATCCTGGTCTTCGCCGGCCTGCTGCTGACCATGGGCGCCCTCGGCGACCGGTTCGGGCGCAGGGGCGCGCTCGCCATCGGCCTGTCGATCATGGGCCTGGCCTCGGTGATGTCGTCGTTCGCCAACAGCGCCGACCAGCTCATCGCCACCCGGGCGATCATGGGCATCGGCGGCGCGCTCATCATGCCGGCGACGCTGTCGATCATCACCAACGTCTTCACCGACCGCCGGGAGCGGGCCCAGGCCATCGCCATCTGGTCGGCCACGGCCGGCGCGGCGGTGGCCATCGGCCCCGTGACCGGCGGCTGGCTGCTCGAGCACTTCTGGTGGGGCTCGGTCTTCCTGGTCAACGTGCCCGTGGTGATCGTCGCCCTGGTGCTGGGCCAGCGCTACGTGCCCACCTCGCGCGACCCCGCGGCCCCACCGATCGACCTGCCGGGCGCCGCCCTGTCGATCGCCGGCCTGGTCACGCTCGTGTGGGCGATCATCGAGGGCGCCCACGGCTGGACCGACCCGCTGGTCGTCGGCGCCTTCGGCCTGTCCGCGGTGCTGCTGGCGGCGTTCGTGCTGTGGGAGCGGCACACGCCCACGCCGATGCTCGACATCACCTTCTTCAAGAACGCCCGGTTCAGCGCGGCGAGCGGCGCGCTGATGCTCACGTTCTTCGCCATGCTCGGGTCGCTCTTCCTGCTCACGCAGTTCCTGCAGTCGGTGCTCGGCTACACGGCACTCGAGACGGGCGTGCGCCTGCTGCCGATGGCGGCGGTGCAGATGGTGGTGGCCCCGCTGTCGGCCAAGCTGGTCGAGCGGGTCGGCACCAAGGTCATCGTGGCGACCGGCCTGGTCGTCGCCGCCATCGGCCTGCTCATCGCCAGCCGGCTGACGGCCGGTGCCGGCTACCCCGACGTGCTGGTCGCGCTGGTCGTGCTGGCCGCCGGCCTGGCCATGGTGATGCCTCCCGCGACCGAGTCGATCATGGGGTCGCTGCCGCCGGCCAAGGCCGGCGTCGGCTCGGCGGTCAACGACACGACCCGCGAGGTCGGCGCCGCCCTGGGCGTCGCCGTGCTGGGCTCGGTGATGAGCTCGACCTACCGACCCCGGGTGACAGACGCCATCAGCGGGTTCCCCGTGCCCGACAACGTGGCCCACGCCATCACCGACCAGGTCGGCGCCGCCATGACCGTGGCCGGCGAGGTCGGCGGCGAGCCGGGGAGGATCCTGTCCGGCGCGGCGTCCAGCGGGTTCGCCGACGGCATGGGCATCGCCTTCGTCATCGGGGCGGCCGCCTTGCTGCTCGGTGCGGTGATCGTCGCCAAGTTCCTGCCCGCCCGGTCGCACGACCACGAGGACGACGTCGAGCCCGACGGTCCGAGCGGCATCGGCGACGCCGCGCCCGTCGCTGACACCGTCCCGTCGAACGGTCACGATGGTGACGTGCGTGCTTCGGACGAGCGCCACGATGCCCCGCCGGCCGCGGCGCCCGTCGGCGCCGAGGAGCGATGACCGCGCCGTCTCCCGACCGCGAGCGCCGGCCCGGACGTCCCCGCGACGCCCGGGCCGACGCCACGATCATGGAGGCGGCCGTCGGCGTGCTGGCCGAGAAGGGCCCGAGCGGGTTCACCGTCGACGCCGTAGCGGCCCGGGCGGGCTGCGGCAAGGCCACCATCTACCGCCGGTGGCCGTCGCGCTCGAGCCTGCTGCTGGACACCGCCAACCACATGGGCCTCGAAACGCCGGCGGTCGACACCGGGTCGGTGCGGAACGACCTGATCGTGATGCTGACCGAGCTGGGTCGCAAGATGCCGCGACACCCCGGCCGGGCGCATCCTGCCCGGCGTGGTGGCCGAGGCGTCGGTCCACCCGGAGATGAAGGCGGTGCTCGCCGCCTTCATCAACGACCGCCGATGCCGACCGCGGGAGATGGTCCTGCGGGCCGTCGAACGGGGTGAGCTGCGCGCCGACACCGACGTCGAGCTGCTGCTCGACCTGGTCGGCGGCACGGTCATCTACCGCGAGCTCATCGCGTGCAACCCCACCGACGAGGCGTACTGCGCGGACCTGGTCGACCGCGTGCTCCCGGGCTTCCTGGCGGCGGTCGGGGGAAGCGCACCGTAAGAGCGCGCCGACCATCGACGCGTCGTTCGCACGACCGTCGCCCGCCGGGAGCGGCGGCTCGTGCGTCAGGCCAGCCGCCGGCGGCGGGCCTCGGCCACCACCCGGCCCGGTCGGCTGGGTGTCACGAGCAGGGCGGTCACGTCCGTGAGCTCGGGCGGCGCGTGCCGGTGGCGCGACACGGGGAGAAACGGCACGGATTGGGTCAGCCGCACCTCGAGGGCCAGGCCCGAGGCACCACCGGTCAGGTCGACGGCGTCGGTGTCCGCGGGCGCCGGCCCCAGCGACAGCACCAGCCCCCGGCGGAGCAGGACGGGGTCGACGAGCGTGAGCTGGTCGTGCACCACCATGCCGGCCGGCACGAACACCAGCCAACGGCGCGCCAGCGTGTGCAGCACCCGCACGCCCCACCAGGTCAGCGGCAGGCCGACCGCCAGCGCGGCCGCGCCTCCCACCCACTGGCGGGCGGCGAGCAGCAGCGGGCCCGCAGCCACACCGGCGGCGACGGCCACCCAGGCCAGCTCCGCGGGGCCGGCCAGCAGCGCCGCGGGCACCTTGAGCGGCAGCCGCCGCTCGTCGCCGTACGACGAGCCGTCGACGAACGCCTCGGCGGTCTCGGGGGCGAGCGCCGCCAGGGCGGAGCACAGCGTGGCCGCCAGGCCCACGACGGACGCCGCGGTGGGCCCCGTCGCGGCGAGGGCGGCACCGGCAGCGACCACCGCGCTTGGCGCGGCGATGCGCAGGGCGGTCAGGCTGACGGTCGTGGGCACCAGCGTCGCCACCAGCACAACGAGCCACACGGCCCACGAACCCACGCTCGCCACGAGCTGGACGGGGCGGCTGGCCTCGCTCAGCGCGTCGCCCAACGCCGGCCCGGCGAGCAGCGGCAGGACCAGCCACGTCACCCGTACGGGCCAGGCCGAGTGGGCCAGCGAGCCCAGCCGGGCTCGGAGGGGAGCGTCGGCGCGGGGTTCTGCGGCGTCGGCGGGACGGGGTTCCACGGCCCGGAGATTTGCCGATGGTGCGCCCCGGTGGCTATTTCAGGTGGGACCAGTCGAGTGGGGGCTCAAGGTGTCGAAGACGGTGGTACCGCGGGTGGCGGGACCATGAGAGAGGTACTGCTGCCGATCGGCATGGCGTCGGCCGTGGGCAGCCTGCCGCACGTCGACGTGGCCGACGCCGTCGGTTTCGCGCTCGAACGCCAGCCGAGGCTGCCGGCCGCGCCGTCGTTGCCGCGGCTCTGGCCGGTCGAGGGCATGATCCCCCAGGCGGCCTGGGGCATCGCCGGGGTGCTGGTGTTGCCCGACGGGTCGCTGCTGGTCGACGAGGCCGCGGTCGACCCCGACGCCCCCCTGCAGGACGGGATCGACGCCGAGCCCTTCGCGAGCCTGCGGGCGTTCCTGGACGCGGTCGCCGGCCGGGTGGCGCCGTTCAAGATCCAGCTCACCGGTCCGGTCACCCTGGGCCTGGCGCTGCACGCCGTCGGCGTGCCCGCCGACCGGGCCTTCGCCGTGGCGGGCAAGGCCGTCAGCACCCGTGTCCACGAGGTGCTCCAGGCGGCCCGTCGGGTGACCCCCGGGGCCACCCCGCTGCTGTTCCTCGACGAGCCCGGGCTCACCGCCGCGCTCGAGCCCGGGTTCCCGCTGGGCGTCGACGACACGCTCGACCTGGTGTCGTCCGCGCTGGCCGCGGTCGAGGGCGGCGCCATCGCCGGCCTGCACTGCTGCGGCCGCGCCGATTGGCCCGTGGTGCTGCAGGCCGGTCCCCAGATGCTGTCGCTGCCGGTCGACGCCGGAGCCACCGACCACCCCGGCTCGTTCGCCGACTACCTCGAGCGGGGCGGCTGGCTGGCGTGGGGAGCGGTGCCCACCGACCGTCCGCTGGGTGAGACCGCCGAGATCCTGTGGCGGCGCCTGGTGGCCGAGTGGGAGGCGCTGGCCGAGGCCGGCTGCGAGGCCACCCTCCTGGTCGAGCAGGCGGTCATCACCCCGGCCTGCGGCCTGGTGGGCCTGGACGTCGCCCAGGCGGCGCACGTGCTCGACCTGACCAACCACCTGGCGCAGCGGGTCGAGGCCCGGGCGGTCGAGCTCGGCCTGACGCTGGGGGCCTAGCGCCAGGGCGCCTGGCGGGCCGGGCCTGCCTCGTGGGGCCGGCCTCGGGGTGTCTCACCTGGTCGGTAGTGTCCGGGGATGGCCGACCGAGAGATCGAGCAGCGCGGCGGAACGGCTGCGCTCGGAGATCGCCGAGCACAACCGGCGCTACCACGAGCTGGACGATCCGACGATCAGCGACGCCGAATACGACGAGCTGGTGCGCGCGCTGCGGGCCATCGAGGAGGAGTTCCCCGAGCTCATCACCCCCGATTCGCCCACCCAGCAGGTGGGCAGCGCGCCGGCCACCACGGTGTTCGCGCCGGTCGCCCACGGGGTGCCGATGATGAGCCTCGACAACGTGTTCGGCGACGACGAGCTGCGGGCGTGGGTCGAACGCCTGCATCGGCGCCTGGCAGGCGCCCCGACGGCCTCCGACGACGAGCCGGAGGGCGAGGTGGGGCCAGAGGGCGAGCCGGCAGGCGAGGCCGTGGCCCGAGCGGCCCGCAGCGGAGCTGCAAGAGCGGGAGACACGGCGCGTACCCCAAGTGGCCCGGAGGGCCAGGTGGGGCCGGAGGGCGAGCCGGCAGGCGAGGCCGTGGCCCGAGCGGCCCGCAGCGGAGCTGCAAGAGCGGGAGACACGGCGCGTACCCCAAGTGGCCCGGAGGGCCAGGTGGGGTACGTGTGTGAGCTGAAGATCGACGGCCTGGCCATCTCGATCCGCTACGAGGGCGGCCGCTACGTGCGGGCGGCCACCCGGGGCGACGGGCGCACGGGCGAGGACGTGACCGAGAACGTCCGCACCATCACCCAGATCCCCAAGCGGCTCGGCAAGGGCGCCCCCGCCGTGCTCGAGGTGCGGGGAGAGATCTACATGGCGCTGTCCGCCTTCCGGGCGCTCAACGAGCGGCAGGTGGCGGCCGAGCTCCGCCCCTTCGTCAACCCCCGCAACGCCGCCGCCGGTGCGCTCCGCCAGAAGGACCCCCGCATCACCGCCGAACGCGAGCTGGCGCTGTGGTCGTACCAGCTCGGCGAGATCGTGGGCGGGCCCCGCTTCACCAGCCACCACGAGACGCTGGAGTGGCTGGGCTCGCTGGGCTTCCCGGTCAACCCCGAGATCCGGCGGGTCAGCAGCCCCGACGAGGTGCTCGAGCTGTGCCTCCACTGGCAGCAGCACCGCCACGACCTCGACTACGAGATCGACGGCGTGGTCATCAAGGTCGACGACCTGGCTCGCCGCGAGCTGCTGGGCTTCACCTCCAAGGCCCCACGGTGGGCGATCGCGTACAAGTTCCCGCCGGAAGAGCGCACCACCCGGCTCGACGACATCATGGTGTCGATCGGGCGCACCGGCCGGGCCACGCCCTACGCCGTGCTGGAGCCGGTGTTCGTAGGCGGGGTCACGGTCGGCCAGGCCACCCTCCACAACGAGGACCAGGTCAGGGCCAAGGACGTGCGCCCCGGCGACAAGGTCGTCGTGCGGCGGGCGGGCGACGTGATCCCCGAGGTGCTGGGCGCCGTCGTGGCCGAGCGACCCCCGGGCACAGAGCCGTGGGTGTTCCCGACCGAGTGTCCGTGCCCGGTGCACTCGCACCTCGTGCGGCCCGAGGGCGAGGCCGAGCACCGCTGCATCCACCCCGAGTGCCCCATCCAGCGCCAGGGGGCGATCGAGCACTTCGCCAGCCGGGGCGCGCTCGACATCGACGCGCTGGGTGAGAAGCGCATCGCGCAGCTCATCGAGGCGGGCATGGTGGCCAGCGTGGCCGACCTGTACGACCTTGACTGGGATCGGGTCACCGAGCTCGAGCGCATGGGCGAGACGTCGGCCGCCAACCTGCGCGCATCGATCGAGGTGTCGCGCCAGCGGCCGCTGCCACGGCTGCTGGTCGGCCTCAACATCCGCCACCTCGGGCCCGCCGGCGCCGAGGCCCTGGCGTCGGCGTTCGGCACGCTCGATCGCATCCTGGGGTCGTCGGTCGAGGCCTTGGCGGCGGCCGACGGGGTGGGCACGATCATCGCCGAGTCGGTCCACACGTGGGCGTCCGACGAGGCCAACCGTCAGCTGGTCGAGCGCCTGCGGGCCGCCGGGCTCAACTTCGAGGCCCCCGAGGGCGACAACCAGGCCAAGGTGCTCGCCGGCATGTCCGTGGTGGTCACGGGCACGCTCGAGGAGTTCAACCGGGAAGAGGCCGAGGCCGCCATCAAGACACGGGGCGGCAAGTCGCCCGGCAGCGTGTCCAAGAAGACGACGGCGGTGGTGGTGGGCGACAGCCCCGGGGCGTCCAAGGTCACCAAGGCCGAGGACCTGGGCGTGCCCGTGCTGGACGAGGCCGGGTTCCGCCACCTGCTCGAAACGGGCGAGATGCCTACCTGATTGCCGGGCACCTCTCGCTCCCTGGCTCAGACCACGTCGAAGCACCAGGGGATGGTGCGGTCGGCGACGCCTCGGCCGTCGGAGACCTTCCAGATCACGGCCGACACGCAGTTCTGGCCGCTGTCGAGCTCCTCGACCGCCCGGCCCTCGGCGGGGGTGAACTCGATGAGCCCGATCTCGGGCGTGAGCTGAAGCTGATCCCGAGGGATCTCGACCCCGTCGATCACCAGGGTGCCATCCCACCCTGTCACCAGGTCGATGCCCACGTTCGACTGCTGCGGCACCTGAGCGTTGCGGCGGGGGAGCAGGTTCTCGACCACCGCCGCGTCGCCGCCCCGGAGGACCGGGTCCTCGCCGCCGTCGTCGAACGCGCGAATGGCGATGGCGAACAGCGTGATGGCCACGGCCAGCACGACGACGGCCCCGATCTTGAACCGTGCGCTGTAGGTGGGGGAGTCGGTCATGACGACCGGTCATCCTGGCATGCGCGCCCGCCGCAGCGGAACTTGCGCCCCCGCACGGGCCACGCGGCGTTCAGCAAGTACCCTTGCGGCGTGGCCATGTCCCGCATGACCGATCAGATCGGTCGTGTGCTGGGCGGGCGTTACAGGCTCCTCTCTCCGCTCGGGTCGGGCGCGTCGGCCCAGGTCTACCTGGCAGACGACGTGCGACTGCGGCGCCGGGTGGCGGTGAAGGTGCTGCACCCCGCCCTCGCCGACGACGAATCGTTCCTCCGCCGTTTCCGGGCCGAGGCGCAGTCGGCCGCGTCCCTCAGCCACCCCCACCTCCTCGCCGTCTACGACTGGAGCGGCGACGACAACTCGCCGTTCCTCGTCACCGAGTACCTGAGCGGGGGCAGCCTGCGGGGCCTGCTCGATGCGGGCCACACGCTGACGCCGGCGCAAGCGCTGGTCATGGGGCTCGAGGCCGCGCGAGCCCTCGACCACGCCCACCGGCAGGGGTTCGTCCATCGCGACATCAAGCCGGCCAACCTGCTGTTCGGCCACGATGCCCGCCTGCGCGTGGCCGACTTCGGCCTGGCCCGTGCGATCGCCGAGGCCGGGTGGACCGAGACGGGCGCGGTGCTGGGAACCGTCCGCTACGCGTCGCCCGAACAGGCCCGGGGCGAGGTGGTCGACGGGCGCAGCGACGTCTACTCGCTGGCGCTCGTCATCGTCGAGTCGGTCACCGGCCACGTGCCGTTCACCGCCGACACGACGATCGGCACGCTCATGGCCCGCCTCGACCGCTCGATCGAGGTGCCCGACGAGATGGGGCCGCTGGTGCCGGTGCTCACGCGGGCCGGCCACCTCGACCGGGCCGAGCGCATCGATGCCGCCGACCTGGGCAGCGGGCTGGTGGCGGCCGCCACCGACCTCACGCGTCCGGCGCCGCTGCCGCTCGCCGGCGTCGCGTCCCACCCGGCGCCCCCGCCCGACGCCCGGGACGCCACGCTGATGACGCCCTCGCTCCATGCCCGTGGCGGCGGCGCACCGGCGTCCAGCGGCCCGCCCGCTCCTGTGGCCTCCCCCGGCCCCGCCTCGACCGCCACGGCAGCCACCGCGGCCGTGACCGCCGCCAGCGCGGGCGTGGCGGCGGCCAACGGGTCGGAGACGACGCAGCTGGTCCGGGTGGACGACGGCGCGACCAGCGTGCTGGCGGTGCCGCCCGGCGGACTGCCCCCGCAGCGACCCGGATCCCCGCCGTGGCGCACCGGCGAGCAACCTGCCGACGGCATGTCCCGCGGCGATCGCAGCGCACGCCGGCTGATGCTGGGCGCGGCGGTGGTGGTCGTGGCCGCGACGCTCGGCGTCGTCGGCGGTTGGCTGTACATGCAGTCCCAGGTGCCGTCCCATGCCGTGCCCGGCACGCTCGTCGGCATGCAGCAGCGCGACCTGGACGGAGCCGTGGGCGACTTCGGCTGGGACATCGTGATCGAGGAGGCGCGCGCGGACGGCACCGAGCCGGGCGAGATCCTGTCGACCAGGCCCGGTGCCGGCGAGCAGCTCAGGGAGGGCAAGACCCTCACGGTCGTGGTGTCGCAGGGCGCGACCCTGGTGGCGCTGCCCGCCGACCTGGTGGGCATGACCGACGCCGGGGCCCGCGACGCGCTCGAGGCCGCGGGTCTGGTGGCGGCGCTGGTGCCCCAGCCCCACGACGAGATCGACGAGGGCATCGTCACCGGCTTCGTCGACGGCGATCCGCCCGCCGAGGTGCCCAAGGGGTCGACCGTCGGCCTGTTCGTGTCGTCGGGCGACGAGTTCGAGATCCCGGATCTGGAGGGCCAGCCGTACGCCGACGCGGTGGCCCAACTCGAGGGCATGGGTCTAGAGGTCGAGCTCGAGGGCGATCGAGACCGCGACCGCGAGGTGGGCGAGGTCATCCGCACCGACCCGGAGGCGGGTGACGAGGTCGAGCCGGGCGACTCGGTGGTCGTGGTCGTGGCGGTCGACCAGGTCGAAGTGCCGACGGTCGGGGGCATGAGCCTGGACGAGGCCACCGAGGCGATCGAGGAGGCCGGCCTGTCGGTCGGAGCGGTGCGCGGTCCTCAGGACGGCAGCGTGCTGGCCGCCTGGCCGCTCGAAGGCACCGAGGTCGAGGCCGGGTCAGACGTCGACCTCGTGTTGAGACCTGGTCGCTGACGTGGTCTTTCGTCACAGGCGCGCCAGGTCAGGATTGGTAATCGGTCATTTTCTGCTAAATGGGGCTTGACCTGGGGCCTCTGGTCGGCCAGTCTGCACACGTGCCGGGCGATCCCCCGCCGGCACATCGGCCTCTCCCCCTACGGCCGAACACTTGACCGAAACTACATGTTTCGTTCGGGCTGTGTTGGGAATTGCTGACATAGCTGTACGCAGCGAGTACATTACGGAGCGTGCCGGGCCCGTTGGGGCGGTATGCCGGACGCGGTGTTCCCCAGCCGCCGCGATGAGGCTGCCGCCCCAGCAGGCTCGGCACTCTTCCTGTTCCGCAGCCGGAGCTGCTGGCTCCGTGCTGAACGACCGAGGGCGCCCCGTGGGGCGCCCTTCGTCGTGTACCGATCGCGGACGACCGTGGGGCGGAGCCCAGCTACTCGGTGATCTCCTGGATCTTCTTCGTGAGCTCGGGGTCGGCCGGGCCGCTCTGCAGCGCCATGGCCTTGGTCATGTCGCCCTGGAGCTTGATCTTGCCGGCCATGAAGGCCTGCATGGCGGCCTGAGGGTTGGCGTCGACCATCATCGCCTTGGCAGTCTCGTAGTCGAGCGTGGCGGTGACGTCGGCCCCGTCGAGGTGTCCTGTGTCGAGCTGGAGCTCGCCGCTGGTCGTGTCCATGTGGGCGTCGACCGAGCCCTCACCGAAGGGAACCTCGGTGATGGTGAGGTTCATCTTGACGGGCGGCGGCGCGGTGGCGGGTGCCGCGGCCTCTTCCCGGATCTTGCGGGCGGCGTCGACCCACTCGTCGGACAGGAACTGGTATGGCACAGGATTCTCCCCTCGTTGCCGGCGAACAGACGCGCACTGTAGCGCGGTAGTTGCAGCGGTCGTGCAACAGTCGGCTGGCGCGGTAGCCGCCCAGGTGGGGCCGGTCAGCCGCCCGCGGCCGTGGTCTCGGTCGTCTCGGCGGTGCCGTCGGCCGCGGTCGTGTCGGTGGAGCCCTGGTCCGCCGGCGCGGTGCCGTCGATGCATTGGGAGAGGATGTCGTTGATCTGGTCCTCGGTGCCCTCGGGGAACTCGTCCGTGTCGACTGCGCTGGCGACCTCGTTGTACAGGTCCTGGTCGTTGCCGAAGGCCTCGTCGATGCCCTGGCCGATGCACTCGGCCTGGTCGGTGTCGAGGCCGGCGTCCTCCATGGCGTTGACCACGTCGCTCTCCTTGGCGTCGTTGTTGGAGCAGGCCGAGAAGGCGAGCGCGCCGACGGCGGCGAGCGCGGCGAAACGGAGACGACGGGTCATGGGAAGGAGCACCTCGGTGAGCGGATGACCGGAGCAGGCTACCTGCGCACCACGATCCCGGTCACACCGGCGGCGATCGAGGCGGGTCGGACGCGGGTCCGACGCGGGTCAGGCGCCGCCGACGGGGGCCGTCGCCCGTGGTCGGCGCAGCGCCTGGATCGACTCGCGGGCGACCCGCTCGTCGGCCGTCAGCATGCGGGCCACCAGGCGGGCGACGTAGCCGGACAGCTCGTCGAGCGACAGCTCGATGCGCCCTGTGCGGTGGAAGTGGCTGAACTGCCCGACAGTGCCCACAACCGCGAGGGCGAGCAGGTCGGCCGGGTCGTCCTCGGTGACGGTGCCGTCGGACTGGCCCTCGACGATGAGCACGGTGACATCGTGCAGGTGCTGCTCGGTGCCCTGGCGCAGGACGTCGGAGACGTTGCGGCCCTCGACCTCGAGCAGGGAGAAGAACGGGGCGTTCTCGGCCATGAAGCGCACGCTGGCCACCGCGCCCTGCAGGATGCGTTGCAGGGCCGGCGCGTCGTCGTCCATGGCGGCGCCCTGCTGCTTGCGCAGCCGGTGGCGGATCTCGGCCGCCAGCTCGCGGAACAGCGCTTCCTTGTTGTCGAAGTACCAGTAGAACAGGCCCTTGGCCACGCCCGCGGCGTCGACGATGTCCACCACACGGGTGGCGGCGTAGCCTTGCTCGGCGAAGAGGCGGGCGGCGGCGTCGAACAGCTGCTGCTTGCGTTCGGCGCCCTGTGAGGTGAGCTGTCGGTCGTTCATGATGTTCGCCGGACGGTCGCGGCATGCCGGGCGGCTGCGGAGCGTCCGAGGACAGTGTGACCACACTTGACCCATGGGTCAATTACCACGGGTACGCTCGACGCCGGTACGGCCGACCACCGCGATTCCTGGCCCTGACCAGAGGAGCATCCAGTGCAGACCCCCGACGGCAACGACATCATCGACGGCTGCGAGCCCTGGTCCGCGGACGGCGGCCCCCACGGTGTGCTCGTGCTGCACGGCTTCACCGGCAACCCCCAGTCGATCCGCGGGCTGGCCGAGGCGTTCGCGGCTGCCGGGTTCGCCGTCGACCTGCCACTGCTGCCGGGCCACGGCACGTCGGTCGACGACATGATCGCCACCGACTGGTCGCACTGGTCGGCCGCGGCCGAGGACGCGTACCGGATGCTCGCGGCGCGCACCGACAAGGTCGTGGTGGCAGGGCTGTCGATGGGCGGGTCGCTGACCGTCTGGCTCGCCAGCCGTCACCCCGAGGTGGCGGGCATCGTGTGCATCAACCCGGCCCTGTCCGTGCCGGCCGAGATGGTCACCGCGCTACAGGACGTGCTGGCCGGTGGCGTCGACCGCATCCCCGCCATCGGCGGCGACGTGGCCGACCCCGACGGCCGGGAGAAGGCCTACGACGCCACCCCGCTGGCGCCCCTCCTCAGCCTGGCCGCCGCGGCCGACGAGTTCCGCCACGACCTGGCCAAGGTCGAGTGCCCGGTGCTGATCATGACCAGCACCCAGGACCACGTGGTCGAGCCGCTCAACAGTGACCTGCTCGCCGAGGGCGTCACCGGACCCGTCGAGCGCCTCACCCTCGAGCGCAGCTACCACGTCGCCACCCTCGACTACGACAAGGACCTGGTGAACGAGCGGTCGGTCGAGTTCGCCCAGCGGGTCACGGCGGGCTGACGTGGCCTATCCGCGCGCGCTCTCCGGCGGGCCGGGCGGCACGCGCATCTCGGTGAGCGAAAACCAGGTGCCGCCGACGTGCCGTGCCCGCAAGGTCATGGCGACGTCGGGCGGGGCTCCGGCGTCGAGGTCGACGCGGTAGTCGCCTGGTAGGCCCAACGGCGCAGTCTGCGATTCGCCGACCTCGCGACCCTCGAGGTCGAACAGCGCCAGCTCGATGCTGTCGATGGCCCCGTCGTCGAGCCGGTCGATCGTGAAGGTCACCGACTCGCCGTTCCGCTGGATGTCGCGCACCTCGATCTGATCGGTGCTCGCCCCGACGACCGCCCATCCACCGTCGGCCGGGAGGAGCCGCACGACCCCGGAGTAGCGGCCGCCGATGTCGCTGTCGCCCGAGATGTGCCACGGCACGACGACGACGCCCGCCGCGCTGCCGGGGATCGCCTCCGTGGTGACGGCCTCCCCGTCCAGCTCGAGGTCCGACGGACGGTCAGGCAGCCGGTCGTCGAGGAACGCATCCGCCGACGCGACCGCGTCTCCACGGCCGACGAACGTGGCCAACACACCGGTGCCGTCCAGTTCGTCCGTGGGTGTCGGCAACGGATCGGGTGTGGGCCGAGGTGCGTCGGCTGCCGCGCCGCCCTCGGCGGGCGTCTCGACCGGGTCCGGTGCTGCCGCGGTGTCGTCGCTGTCGTCGCTGTCGTCGCCGGGCAGTGTGATCGGGCTGCTGGCGTGGGCCACGACGACGTCGGGCGTAGCGCGATCCCCGTCGTGGTCGGACATGACGTCGAGCCGCACCGCGTGGGGTGCCGCCCCTGTCGCTCCGGAAACCTCGAACGAGATGGCGAGGTCCTCGGCCGGCTTGCCCGGTGGGGCGACGACGACCTGGTCGGAACCGGCCATGGTGTCCTTGTCGAGCTCCACGTCCGATCCGTCAGCCGGCGCGACGATCCTGGTCCTCGTCGACTCGATCGCGCCGCCGTCGGCGTCGATGACCGTTCCTCGCAATGCCGCCTCCGGCCAGCCGCGCGACCCGGCCGATACGCCTACCCCGACCGTCTCGCCGTCGAGCGTCGCCCCGACGATGCCGATCGCGTCGTTGGTGGCCCCTGTCACCTGCCACCCGCCGTCCACCAGGCGCAGCGACACCCGGGCGGGGATGTCCTGCAGGACGTACTCGACCGTGGCTGATGTGCCGTCGGTGGTCGTCACGCCGAGGGGGAGGTCGGCGGGGAGCTGGGCCACCTGCGACAGGTACGCCCGCGCCGCAGAGTCCGGAGTGGCGAGCAGCTCGGCCGGCACGTCGTAGGTGAGCGGCCAGATGATCGCCTGTCCCGGCGCGGTCGTCGGGGCCCCGGTCACCAGCGTGTCGTCGTCGCGGGCCGACGTGACGAGGCCGACGAGCCCGACCACGACCACGAGCGCCGCCGCTGCCGTGAGGACGGCTCGGTGTCGTGCCGACCGTCGTGTCGCCCGGGAGCGGGACAACGGGATGACGAGCGGCGACGGGGCCGGGTCGAGAACGGCGGGCTCCCCGCCACGAAGCTCGCCGCCGGTGGTGTCGGTGTCGACGGTCGTCTCGGTGACGACGGTCGTGTCCTCGCCCGCGTCGGCCTGATCGCCCGCCCGGTGCCGGGCCGCCGGCGAGGGGGAGACGTCGGCGGCCCGGCGGGTGAGCATGGCGCGGACCTCGGTCTCGAAGTCCTCGCTCGTGTCGGAGGTCGTGGGGCAGCGTGTCATCGGTCGATCTCCTTGCGCAGCTTGGCGAGGGCGCGGTGCACGGACGTGCGGACCGTCGTCTCGTTGCAGCCGAGGGAGGCGGCGATGTCGGCGTCGGGCAGGTCGCAGTAGAAGCGCAACACGATGGCGGACCGTTGGCGGTCGGTGAGCACACCCAGGGCGTCCCACAGCTCGTCGGCACCCAGCGCCACCGGCTCGGGAGGGCTCGGCCGGCGTTGTCGTTCCAGCGTCTGGCGGCGGCCCACCGACCGGCAGCCGTTCACGACCGCGGTGCGCAGGTAGGGGAGCGGGTCGCGCACCCGGGCCCACGATCGGTGGGTCTTGACGAACGCCTCCTGCACCACCTCCTCGGCCTGCTGCGCCTGGCCTGACACCAGGTAGGCGAGCCGGACGAGCTGGTCGAAGTGCTGCTCGTAGAGCTGCACCAGGTCGTCGTCCCAGCGGGCGACCGCTGGGGGTGCGTCGAGCGGCACGGCAGTCATCATGATGATGACGCACGGGCACCGCTCGCCGTTCCCGCCGGGCAGACACGCCCGGACCCGCGTCGGCCCTTTCTCGGGTTCCGCGGGCACCCGCCTAGCATTGCCGGCATGGCGCAGATCACCCGCGATGACGTCGCGCACGTGGCGAAGCTGGCGCGGCTCGAGCTGACCGACGACGAGCTCGGCACGTTCACCGACCAGCTCGCCAAGGTGCTCGACCATGCCCGCGACGTCGAGGCCCTCGACGTCGGCGACGTGCCGCCCACCTCGCACCCCTACCCCCTCCAGAACGTCATGCGCCCCGACGAGGTGCGGCCCTGCCTCGACCGCAGCACCGTGCTCGACGCCGCGCCCGCGGTCGAGGACCTCCAGTTCCGGGTCCCGCCCGTGCTGGGGGAGGCGCCGTGACCGCCGACGCGCCGCACGCCGACAGCGCGCTCGGCATCGCCGCCGCCGTCCGGTCGGGCACCCGCTCGGCGGTCGACGTCGTCGAGGAGCACCTCACCGCCATCGCCGCGGGCGACGGCGAGATCCACGCGTTCAACCTGGTCACGGCCGACCAGGCCCGCCGAGCGGCGCTGGCGCTCGACCGGCGGGTCGCCGCGGGCGAGGATCCCGGCCCGCTGGCCGGCGTGCCCGTCGCGCTCAAGGACAACATGTGCACCACCGGGGTGCCGACGACGTGCTCGTCGCGCATCCTCGAGGGGTGGCGCCCGCCGTACGACGCGACCGTGGTCGAGAAGCTGGCGGCGGCCGGCGCCGTCGTGGTGGGCAAGACCAACCTCGACGAGTTCGCCATGGGCAGCTCCACCGAGAACTCGGCGTTCGGCCCCACCCGCAACCCGCACGACACGTCGCGGGTGCCGGGCGGCTCGTCGGGCGGCTCGGCTGCGGCGGTCGCCGCCGGGTTCGCCCCGCTGGCGCTGGGGTCCGACACGGGCGGGTCGATCCGTCAGCCGGCAGCGCTGTGCGGCGTGGTGGGCATGAAGCCCACCTACGGCGCGGTGTCGCGCTACGGGCTGGTGGCCTTCGCCAGCTCGCTCGACCAGATCGGGCCGTTCGCCCGCACGGTGGCCGACGCCGCCGCGCTCTACGAGGCGATCGCCGGGCACGACCCGCGCGACACCACCTCGATCCCCGAGGCCGTCCCGTCGGTCAGCGAGGGGCTGGGCGAGGGCGTGGCCGGGCTGCGGGTCGGGCTCGTCACCGAGCTGTGCGAGGCCGAGGGCATCGAGCCCGATGTCGTCGCCCGGCTGCGCGAGGCGGCGGCCGCGCTCGAGCAGGCCGGCGCCAAGGTCGACGAGGTGTCGGTGCCGGCGGCCATCTACGGCCTGTCGGCCTACTACCTCATCGCCCCGGCCGAGGCCTCGAGCAACCTGGCCCGCTACGACGGCGTGCGCTTCGGCCTGCGGGTCGATGCGCCCACCACGGGCGAGATGTACGACCGCACCCGCACCGAGGGGTTCGGGGCCGAGGTCAAGCGGCGCATCATGCTCGGCACCTACGCCCTCTCGGCCGGGTACTACGACGCGTTCTACGGCAAGGCCCAGCGGGTGCGCACGCTGATCCTGCGCGACTTCGAGGCCGCATACCAGGGCTTCGACGTGCTGCTCAGCCCCACCGCGCCGTCGACGGCGTTCGCCTTGGGGGCCAAGACCGCCGACCCGTTGACCATGTACCTCAACGACGTGTGCACGATCCCGTCCAACCTGGCGGGGCACCCGGCCATGTCGGTGCCGTTCGGCGCGGGCGACGACGGCCTGCCCGTAGGGGTGCAGGTCATGGCGCCGGCGCTGGGCGAGGCCACCATGTTCCGGGTGGCCGCGGCGATCGAGGCCGCGGCGTAGCCAACCCACGGCCGTCCCCGGGCCTGGTTCCACGCCATGACGGAGGGGACCAAGCCGACTGGGACCTCATCGCCGCCGGCAACATCGAGCTGGCGGTCGGCCTGCCCGACCAGGCCCTCACCCATCTCCGCGAGCTCGGGGGCGACTACGGCGGGTTCGCCGTCGACCGGCTCGAGCACGCGCCACAGACCGCCACCCCCGCCTACCGGGCCGACAGCGACGACGAGTACCTGTTCTGCGCGCTGATGCACGACATCGGCGACCTGCACGGCTCGTTCAACCACGCCGACATCGCGGCGGCCATGGTCAAGCCGTTCGTCAGCGAGCAGAACCACTGGATGGTCGAGAAGCGCAGCATCTACATGCGGTCCTGACCCCCGGCACCTACGGGATCAGCACGACCTTGCCGGTCGTGGCGCGGTCCTCGAGGGCGCGGTGGGCGTCTGCGGCGTCGGCCAGCGGGAACGTCGTCGCCCCGACCGGGGTGAGCCGGCCCTCGGCCACGGCGGCCAGGGCCGCGTCCTCGAGCTCGCGCAGGCCGCCAGGGCGCTGCAGCAGGCGCGGCCCCACCGCGGCGCTGGCCGTGATGCCCCGTGCGTAGAGGTCGCCGGTGGTCAGCTCGAGGGGCGAGCCCGCGGACCAGCCGAACATGACGACCCGGCCGCCGGGGCCGACGAGGTCGAGCGCCGCTCGTCCGGCCTCGCCGCCCACGCCGTCGAGCAGCGCGGTGACGGGGCGTTCGCCGCGGTCTCCGAGCTCGGCGCGCGCCCGGCCCGGCCACCCCGGCTCCCGGTAGTCGACGGCGATGTCGGCGCCGAGGTCGAGCACCAGCCTCACCTTGGCGGGCCCGCCGGCGACGCCCACCGTCACCGCCCCGGCGGCGCGGGCGGCCTGGACGAGGAGGGTGCCGATTCCGCCCGCGGCCGCGGTGACCAGCACAACGTCCTTGGCGGTGAGGTCGGCGACCTCGAGGATGCCCAGCGTCGTGCGGCCGGTACCGATCATGGCCACCGCGGCCTCGGCACCCACGTGGACGGGCAGCTCGTGCAGCGCCGTCACTGCGGTCACGGCCTGCTCGGCGTAGCCACCGCTGGCCGGGCCCAGGTGGGCGACCACCCGGCGACCGACCCACGCGGCGTCCACCCCGTGGCCGACCCGGTCGACCCGCCCCGCGACCTCGCGGCCGGGGGTCATGGGCAGCTCGGGCACGGGGTACGGCCCACCGGACTCGCCGGAACGGATCGAGGTGTCGATCAGGTGGACCCCGGCGGCCTCCACGGCGATGCGGACCTGGCCCTCGCCCGGCTCGAGGTCGGGCTCCTCCTCGTACGAGAGGGTCTCGGGCCCACCGAAGGCGTGCTGGCGAATGGCGTGCATGGCGGTCTCCTGTCCGGGGTGATGGCCGGCGTCCCGACCGGTGCGACCGAACGGACCGTACGACCTCTAGCTCGCTCGAGGTCAAGGGGGCTCCGGCGGCTGGACCGCCCGACCGGCGACGGCCACCGTCGGCGCGATGTCTCAGTGCTGCTTCAGTGCTGCTTCAGCTCGACTTCAGGAACAGCGGCGACAATCGCGGCTACGCGCCGCTGTCGGACAGCAGCGGTGCACAGGGCGACGACCCGTGGTGTCACGACGCCGCGGGTCCGAACAGGCGGACAGGCACATGGTGGGCAGCGACGGCTCGGGCCGTGATGACAATGAGCGCAACGCGGCACGAGCCCACAAAGGGCCCGCGAACACCGGCGCCCATGTCGGCCGAGTGTGGCCGCTACGGCGAGGCGGCGGGTTCCCCACCAACACCTACAACGCCGGCAACTACTGGGTCGACATCGCCTTCCAGGAGGGCTCGTGAACGCTGCTATCACCCCTGCACCCCTCGGCTTCGCGGTCGTGGGCGCCGGCTACTGGGGCCCGAACCTGGTCCGAAACATCCTGCGGTGTGACGACGCCGACCTGCGGTGGGTGTGCGACCTCGACGTCGACCGGGCAGCCCGGTCCGTCGGCCGGCAGAGCGCGGTGCCGGTCACCGACTCGCTCGACGCCGTGCTCGACGACCCCGACGTGTCCGTCGTGGCCGTGGCCACCCCGGCCCACACCCACGTGGCCGTGGCGCTCGCCTGCCTCGAGGCCGGCAAGCACGTGATCGTCGAGAAGCCGCTCGCCACCTCGGTCGACGACGGACGGAAGCTCGTCGAGGTGGCGGCCGACGCCGGCCTGGTGCTGATGTGCGACCACACGTACTGCTACACGCCCACGGTCCGCCACATCCGCGACCTCGTGGCCGGCGGCGAGCTGGGCGAGATCCAGTACGTCGACTCGGTCCGCATCAACCTCGGGCTGGTGCAGCCCGACGTCGACGTGTTCTGGGACCTGGCGCCCCACGATCTCTCGATCCTCGACTTCGTGTTGCCGGCCGACGCCCGGCCGGTGGCCGTGGCCGCCCACGGCGCCGACCCGATCGGTGCCGAGCGTTCCTGCGTCGGCTACCTGACGCTGCCGCTGGCCAACGGTGGCATGGCCCACGTGAACGTCAACTGGCTCAGCCCCACCAAGGTCCGCACCATGCACGTGGGCGGCTCTCGCCGCATGCTGGTGTGGGACGACATGAACCCGGCCCAGCGCCTGACCGTGCACGACCGGGGGGTCGAGCTGGCCGGCGCCGTGACCGCCGAGGCTCGGCGCGACACGCTCATCTCCTATCGCATCGGCGACATGGTGGCGCCCGCGCTGCCCGAGTCCGAGGCGCTGGGCGGGGTCATCCGCGAGATGGTCGCCGCCGTGCGGGAGGGGCGGCCCGCAGCGACCAGCGGCGAATCCGGACTGTGGGTGCTGCAGGTGCTGGACGCGGTGGGGCGCAGCCTCGACCGGGCCGGCGCAGTGGTGCCGCTCCCCGAACCGACCGACCACATGTCCCGCTCCCAGGAGGCTCGGTGACCCAGATTCCCGACGGCACGGCGCCGGCGACCGCGGCGGCGGCGCTCGATGGTGCCCGCGTCCTGATCACCGGCGGCGCCGGCATGATCGGCTCGACCATCGCCGACCAGCTGGCGCGCACGGCCGACGTCGACATCGTCGTGCTCGACAACTTCGTGCGGGGCCGGCGGGCCAACCTGGCGTCCGCCGAGGCGACCGGCAAGGTCGACGTGGTCGACGGCGACATCCGCGACCGCGAGACCGTGGCCAAGGCCATGAGCGGCGTCGATGTGCTGTTCCACCAGGCCGCCATCCGCATCACGCAGTGCGCCGAGGAGCCGCGGCTGGCGCTCGAGGTGCTGGTCGACGGCACGTTCAACGTCGTCGAGGCCGCCGTCGACGCCGGCGTCGGCAGGACCGTCGTCGCGTCGTCGGCATCGGTGTACGGGCTGGCCGACGAGCTCCCGACCACCGAGCGCCAGCACCCCTACGCGAACCGCACGCTGTACGGGGCGGCCAAGGTGTTCAACGAGGGCCTCCTCCGCAGCTTCAACGAGATGGCCGGCCTCGACTATGTGGGGCTGCGCTACTTCAACGTCTACGGCCCGCGGATGGACATCTTCGGCGTCTACACCGAGGTGCTGGTGCGGTGGATGGAGCGCATCGCCGCGGGCCAGCCACCCCTCATCCTGGGCGACGGCACCCAGACGATGGACTTCGTCTACGTCGATGACGTGGCCCGCGCCAACATCGCTGCCGCCACTGCGCCCGTGGGCGACGAGGTGTTCAACGTCGCCTCCGGGGTCGAGACCAGCCTGCGGGGCCTGGCCGACGCCCTGCTGCGGGTGATGGGGTCGGACCTCGAGCCCGAACACGGGCCCGAGCGCAAGGTCAACCCGGTGTCGCGGCGCCTGGCCGACACGGCCGCGGCCCGGGACCGCCTGGGCTTCGCGGCCGAGGTCGACTTGGACGAGGGTCTGCGCCGACTCGTCGACTGGTGGTTTGCCGAGCGTGTCGAGCCGGCCGCCGAGGCGGGCATGTGACGGCGGTTCACGGTACAGGGGTGACCGCCCCGCCCGAGCGGACTATCCCGGTCATGCGGCCCTGGCTCGGCCAAGCAGAGGCCGACGCCGCCAGCGCCGCGGTCCTGTCGGGCTGGGTGGCCCAGGGCCCGCGTGTGGCCGAGTTCGAGGCCGCGTTCGCCCAGCGTGTGCATGCGGCCCACGCCGTGGCGGTGTCGTCGTGCACCACGGCACTGCACCTGGCGCTGGTGCTGGCCGGCGTCGGCGAGGGCGACGAGGTGGTGGTGCCGTCACTGTCGTTCATCGCCACCTCCAACGCCGTCCGCTACGTGGGCGCCCGGCCCGTGTTCGCCGACGTCGACGCCGGCACCCAGAACCTGACCGCCGCGACGATCGCGTCGGCGCTGACTCCCGCCACCCGGGCGGTGATCCTGGTCGACCAGGCCGGGGTGCCCGCCGACATCGATGCCGTGCGCGCCCTGTGCGACCCGCTCGGCGTCGGGGTCGTGCAGGACGCCGCCTGCGGCATCGGCGCCACGTGGCGGGGCGAGCCTGTGGGAGCGCGGGCCGCGCTGGCCGCGTTCTCGTTCCACCCCCGCAAGATCATCACCACCGGCGAGGGCGGCATGCTCGTCGTCGCCGACCGCGAGCGCGCCCGGCGCGGGCGCCGGCTCCGTGAGCACGGCATGAGCGTCAGCGCCGCCGATCGGCACGCCACCACGGGCCCGGTGCTGGAGCAGTACCTCGAAACCGGCTTCAACCACCGCATGACGGACATCCAGGCCGCCGTCGGTCTGGTCCAGCTGACCAAGCTCGACGAGATCGTGGCGCGCCGGCGGGAGCTGGGCCTGCGCTACCAGCGGCTGCTGGCCGAGATCCCCGAACTCGCGGGGGCCGTCACCGCAGCCGACCCCGACGGCGGCACCACCAACTTCCAGTCGTTCTGGCTGTGCCTGCCCGAGCGGTTCCCGTGCTCGCGTGACGACCTGCTGACCGTGCTTGCCGCCCACGGCGTCAGCGCCCGCCGGGGCATCATGGCGGCGCACCTCGAGCCGGCCTACGCCGGCACGCCGCACCCGCCTCTGCCGGTGACCGAGCGGCTGACGCGCGACTCGCTCATCCTCCCGCTGTTCCACGAGCTCACCACCGTCGACCAGGACCACGTGGTCGACGTCGTCGCCGGGGCGGGGAGGGGGAGCCGGTGAGGCCGAGGGCCCCGCTCCCGCGGGTGGGCACGCCCAGTCTCGCTGCGCCCAGCAGCGGCCGGCGGGCGACCGTCAGCGTCATCGTCCCGTGCTACGACTACGCCGAGTTCCTGGACCGCTGCGTTGCCAGCGTGCTCGACCAGGGCGGCGTCGACGTGCGCGTGCTGGTCATCGACGATTGCTCCAGTGACGACACGCCGGCGGTCGCCGAGCGACTGGCCGCGGCCGACGCCCGGGTCGAGGTGCGTCGCCACGAGGTCAACCACGGTCACATCGCCACCTACAACGAGGGCCTGGCCTGGGCCGACGGCGACTACGTCGTCTTGATCTCGGCCGACGACCTGCTCACGCCGGGCGCGCTGGAACGCGCCACGAGCGTGATGGACGCCCACCCGGGCGTGGGCATGGTCTACGGGCGGCCGCTCCACGCGCCGTCCGACCAACCGCTGCCTGCGCCGTCGGGCCGGTGGCGGGGAACGACGATCTGGCCGGGCCACCGGTGGATCGACCAGCGGTGCCGCACCGGGTACAACTGCATCTCCTCGCCCGAGGTGATGGTGCGCACCTCGGTCCACCGGCAGGTCGGCGGCTACAAGCCCGAGCTGCCCCACTCGGGCGACCTCGAGCTGTGGATGCGCATCGCGGCGGTGGCCGACATCGCCTACGTGCGCGGCATCCCGCAGGCGATCTATCGGGTGCACCCGCGCAGCATGCTGCGTAGCCGCTTTGCCGATCCGCTGGTCGACCTCGAGCACCGCAAGGCAGCGTTCGACGGCTTCTTCGCCGAGTGGCGGTCGGTCGTGCCGGAGATCGAAGGTCTGGAGCGCACGGTCGGGCGGGCCCTCGCCCGACAGGCGCTGTGGCAGGCCAGCCGCGCAATCGACCGTGACCGTCTCGACGTCGTCGACATCGAGGCGCTGACCGCGTTCGCCCACGCCGCCAGCCCCGACGCCCGACGTCTCGCCCAGTGGCGCGGGATGCGCATCCGCCAACGGCTCGGGGCCGGCCGGTCCCGGTGGTTCCCGCCGCTGCTCGTGAGCGGAGCCGCGCACCGGGCCCGCGGCGAGCTGGGCGACCTGCGCTGGAAGCTCCGGGGCATCTAGTGCCGCTCGTGGTGGGCACGAGACCGGACCGGGACGCCAGCCTGCGGTCGAAGGTGGGCAGGGGGCTGGCGTGGAGCACCGTCAACACAGTGTGCATCCGCGTCGGCCAGCTCGCGGTCGGCGTGGCCCTGGCGCGCCTGATCGCGCCCGAGCAGTTCGGCGTGTTCGCCGCCGCGCTGGTGGTCCTCACCGTGGTGATCAGCATCAGCGAGCTGGGTGTGAGCGTCGCCATCGTGCAGGCCCGCGACCGCGACGAGGTCGACCGCATCGCCCCCGTCGTCACCAGCGTGTCGCTGCTGTCGGGAGCGGGGCTCGGGGCGCTGATGGCGCTGACGGCCCCCTGGCTGGCCCGCGGTCTGGGGGCGCCGGCGGCCGCCGGACCGATCCGGCTGCTGGCGCTCTCGCTGCTGATCGCCGGGGCCTCCGCGGTGCCGTCGGCCTGCCTCCAACGCGAGTTCCGCCAGGACCGCAAGCTCGCCGCAGACCTCGCAGCGTTCGCTGTGAGCACCGCGGTGGCGCTGGGCATGGCCTCCGCCGGGTTCGGAGCCTGGAGCCTGGCCTGGTCGCGGGTGGCGGGCGCCGTGGTGCTCGCAGGGTTCACCTTCGTCCTGGCGTCGAGGCGCTACCGGCCGGCGTGGGACGGGGCCATGGCCCGACGCCTGCTGCGCTTCGGGCTGCCGCTGGCCGGGGCCAGCATCGTGGTCTTCGCGGTGATGAACGTCGATTACGTCGTGATCGGGAACATGCTGGGCCCCGAGCGGCTGGGCGTGTACGTGCTGGCGTTCAACCTCTCCGGCTGGCCAGTGGGGGCGTTCTCCGCGACCGTGAGGGCGGTGAGCCTGCCGGCGTTCTCGGAGCTCCGATCCGACCCGCTGCGCCACCAGGCCAGCTTCGGGCGGGCCCTCGGCATGCTGTTCGTGCCCGTCGTGCCGGCCTGCGTGCTGCTGGGGGTGTTGGGCGGCCCGCTCGTTCGGGTGGTGTACGGCGACCGCTGGTCCGACGCCGCGGCACCACTGGGACTGCTCGCCGTCGTGGGAGCGTCGCGGGTCGCCCTCGAGCTCGCGTACGACTTCCTGGTGTCGGCGGGCGAGTCCGACACCGCCCTCCGGCTCAACCTGCTCTGGCTGGTGACCCTGGTCCCCACGCTGATCGCCGGCGCCCACCTCGCCGGCATCGCGGGGGTGGCCGCCGGCCACGTGATCGTCCTGGCGGTGGTGGTGTTGCCGGCCCACCTGGCAGCACTCCACCGCCTGGGCGTCAGGACGGCGTCGATCGTCGGCCCGGTGACTCGGCCACTGGTCGGTGGCGCCGCGATGGCGCTGACGGCGGGGGCCGGTCTCGCCGCCATGTCGACCGACGTCGCACGTCTTGCAGTCGCAACGTCACTTTCCGTATTTGTCTACACGGTCCTGGTCGGCCTGCCGTTGTGGCGTCGACACAAGCGAGGCGAGCTGTTCATCGTGCCCGCGGACCGAGGGCTCGTGGAGGCAGCGGCATGACGTCGCCTGAGCCGCTGCTCATCGTGGGGGCCGGCGGTTTCGGTCGCGAGACGGTCGAGGTGGTCCGCGCGGTCAACGCCACTCACGAGGCCCGCCACGGCTGTCCCCGGTGGGACCTGGTGGGGCTGCTCGACGACGACCCCGCCCGGTGGGGCAGCGCGATGTCTGGCACGACCGTCGTGGGCCCGGTGGCCGCGGTCGCCGAGCGTCCCTCCGCCCGGGTCGTCGTCTGCACCGGTAGCCCCGCCGACTACACGTCGAAGCACGCCATCGTGCGCCGTCTGGGTCTCGAGCCCGGGCGCTACGCCACGCTCGTCCACCCCGCGGCGGTGGTACCCGCGTCGTGCACCGTGGGGGAGGGGACGGTCGTGCTGGCCGGCGTGGTGGCGACGGTCGATGTCCGCGTCGGCGCGCACGTCGGGCTCATGCCCCAGGTCGTGTTGACCCACGACGTGGCGCTCGCCGACTTCGTCACCGTTGGCTCCGGCGCCCGCCTGGCCGGGGCGGTGACCGTGGGTGTTGGCGCCTATCTGGGCGCCGGATGCCTTGTGCGGGAGCGGCTCGCCGTCGGACGGTGGGCGCTTGTCGGCATGGGCGCGGCCGTCACCCGCGATGTGCCCGCGGGCCAGGTCTGGGCCGGGGTGCCCGCCCGCTTCCTCCGTACCGTCGATCTCCCCCGAGAGGTTCTCTCCGCATGACTCCCCCCACCATGGCTCCGGCCACCGACCTCGCCGCCAGGCCGCCCGCCGCCGCGGCCGCCGGACCCGCCGCGCCCATCCCGCTGGTCGACCTGGCTCTGCAGCACGTCCAGATCGCCGGCGAGGTCGAGGCCGGCTGGGCCCGCGTGCTGGCCACCGGCGCCTTCATCCTCGGGCCGGACGTCGAGGCGTTCGAGGCCGAGTTCGCCCGGTTCAGCGACGTCGAGCACTGCGTTGGTGTGGCCAACGGCACCGACGCGCTCGAGCTCACACTGCGGGCGCGGGGCATCGGCCGCGGGGACGAGGTGATCGTGCCCGCCAACACCTTCATCGCCACTGCTGAGGCGGTCACTCGGTCGGGCGCGCGGCCCGTGCTCGTCGACTGCGACCCCACCCACCTCCTCATCGATCCAGACCGGGTGGGTGAGCGCGTCGGCCCGCGGACCCGGGCGGTGATGGCCGTCCACCTCTACGGGCAGATGGCTCCGGTCGAGCTTCTCGCCGCCCGGGTGCCCGCCCGCATCGACCTGATCGAGGACGCCGCCCAGTCGCAGGGCGCCACCCGTCACGGCCGCCCCAGTGGCAGCGTCGGGGATGTGGCCGGCACGAGCTTCTACCCCGGCAAGAACCTGGGCGCCTACGGCGACGCGGGCGCCGTGCTCACCAGAGACGCCGCGACGGCCGAAAGGCTGCGGGCCCTGCGGGCGCACGGTGGGACCCGCAAGTACGCCCACGACATGGTGGGCGTGAACTCGCGGCTGGACACGCTGCAGGCCGTGGTGCTGCGGGCGAAGCTGGCCCGCCTGGCCGGCTGGAACGAACAGCGCCGGGTCGCCGCCCGCCGCTACGACCGGCTGCTGGACGGCTGCGGCGCCATCGGCCTGCCCGGGACGTTGGCCGGCAACGAGCACGTCTGGCACCTCTATGTCGTGCGAGTGGCCCGCCGCGACGCGGTGCTGGCCCGGCTCAATGCCGCCGGCATCGCCGCTGGCATCCACTACCCCCACCCGGTGCACCTGCTCGGCGCCTACCAGCACCTGGGCCACGGACCCGGCGACTTCCCGGTGGCCGAGGCCGCCGCGGCCGAGATCCTGTCGCTGCCGCTGTTCCCCGGCATCACCATCGCCCAGCAGGAACGGGTCGTGGCCGAGTTGGTCGCCGCCGTGGACGGGGCGGCATGACGGTCGACCCCAGCGTGTTCGTGCACCCGCAGGGTCTCTGCGAGAGCGACGACGTCGGCCCCCACACGCGTGTGTGGGCCTGGGCTCACGTGCTGCCCGGGGCCGTGGTCGGCGCCGACTGCAACATCTGCGACCACGCCTTCATCGAGGGCGGGGCCATCATCGGCGACCGGGTCACCGTCAAGAACGCGGTGCTGGTGTTCGACGGTGTCACCGTGGGCGATGACGCCTTCCTCGGCCCGAACGTCGTGTTCACCAACGACCTCACCCCCCGAGCGCATGTGCGCAAGGACCGGGACGGGCTCGCGTCGACCACCGTCGGGGCCGGTGCCACCATCGGCGCCAACGCCACCATCGTGTGCGGCCACTCGGTGGGCGAGAACGCGTTCGTGGCCGCCGGCGCCGTTGTCACGCGTGACGTGCCGGCACATGCGCTCGTCGCGGGGAATCCCGCTCGGCCCATCGGTTGGGTGTGCACCTGTGGCGTGAGGCTGGCCACGGACCTGACGTGCACGTCGTGCGATCGGCGCTTCGCTCGCTCGGGCGGCGCGGTGGCCGCAGACGACGCCGGGCTGGTGAGCGCCGTGAGTAGCCGCGCTCTCAGCGGGGGGGACTCGTGAGGCCTGTTCGCCGCGCCGACCGCACGGGTGACGGCCGAGGCGTCGTGAGCGCTCATGCTGAGTCGTCGTCCGGGCGGAACCGCTTCGACACGTCCGCCGTCGGCCGACGCCTCCACCAGACGACCAGCCTGTTGCGCCACGAGGGCGCGGCGGGCGTGGCCGCCCGCGGCCTGCGCCGGCTCTCCGAGCGCTTGGCGCCGCCCACCCACATGTTGAACGTCTTCCGCGACGACGTGCTCGCGGCGGCCGAGGTGTTGGCCGACGCTGGTGGGGCGGCCGGCGACGGCCGGCCGGGCCCCTTTCCCGGGCCGCTGCCGGTTCTGCCCGGTGAGCCCCTGTCGGTCGCCTGGGTGATGACCCCGCCCGTTGAAGGCTCCGGCGGGCACACGACCATCTTCCGCATGATCGGCGCGCTCGAGCAGGCCGGACACCGTTGCACCGTCTACCTGTACGACCGCTGGGGTGGCACGCTCGCCCACCACCAAGACGTGCTTCGGCGCTGGTGGCCGTGGGTGCAGGCCGACGTGCGCGACATCTCCGAGACGATCGACGACGCGCATGCCATCGTCGCCACGGCATGGCCCACGGCCTACGCCGTCGCCGCGTCCCCCGCCAAGGGTGCCCGGTTCTACTTCGTGCAGGACATCGAACCCTGGTTCCACCCCGCCGGGGGCGAGTCGCTCCTGGCGGAAGCCACCTACCGGTTCGGATTTCACGGCATCACGGCTGGCCGATGGTTGGCGAGCAGGCTGCGATCCGAGTATGCGATGCCGGCCGACCACTTCGACTTCGGCTGCGACGTGGATACCTACAGCCTCGCTGGTCCCTCCGGAGGTGCGGCGGGGCGTACTGGCGTGTGCTTCTTCGCGCGACCGAAGACACCACGGCGAGCGTTCGATCTGGGCGTTCTCGCGCTCGAGATCTTCTCGGCACGGCACCCCGACGTGGACGTCCACCTGTACGGAGAGCGAGTGGGGCAGCTCGGCCTTCCCGCCGTTGACCACGGTGTGATGTCCCCACGCCAGCTCGCTGCCCTTTACAGGCGCTGCCATGCCGGACTGGTCCTCTCGGCGACGAACGTGTCATTGGTGCCCCACGAGATGCTCGCCGCCGGCTGCATTCCGGTCGTGAATGACGCTGAGCACAACCGCGTGGTCCTCGACAACGATCACATCGAGTACGCACCGCCCACGCCCCACGATCTCGCGGCCGCGCTCGGCCGGCTCGTGGTGCGATCCCCGGCCGAGGCCGACGCCGCCGCCGTGCGAGCCGCGGCGAGCGTACGGGGCCGATCGTGGGACGAAGCGGGCGTCGACGTCGAGCGGGTCATCCGAGGCGTCGTCTGGGAACGTGGTGGGATCGGGGTACCGGACCACCGCGCTCCAGAGCCGTTGACGTGACCGGCGTGACGCGACCGTCCCGCCGCAAACTCGCCGTAGTGGTGGCCCTGGCGGCGACCGCAGTGAGCATGTCCGTCCTTCTGTGGTCGGCCGTCGACGACGCCAGCACCCACGAAAAGAACGGTGCCGCGCCTGCGCCGGATCCGCCGGAGACGTCCCTCCCCGCCCACGACACGGCTCCGACCGGAGTGCCCCCAGG
Source organism: uncultured Acidimicrobiales bacterium (assembly GCA_963735395.1). Classification (GTDB taxonomy): domain Bacteria; phylum Actinomycetota; class Acidimicrobiia; order Acidimicrobiales; family VFJN01; genus ZC4RG19. The sequence continues at coordinate 105,066 of CAVTKV010000019.1, forward strand.
CTGTATCTCCGGCCCGCTCAATGCTCCCGGCACTGCCGACCCCTGGGGTGGCTGTTGGCCTGGGCCACAAAATACCGGTCATCCACATGGCCTGCCAGGCGATACCCGCAAACCGGTCACGCTAACGGACTACACAGGTCCTATGACGATATCTGGCTGCGGAGCGGTGATTGATTCCAAGAGCGTAGCCGGCGATTTGCTCATAACAGCAGGCAATGGAACACACCACCCAAGCACTCCATGTGTCACGATCATGAATTCGCTAATTATCGGCACGATACACACAGATAGTGTAGATGGAGGCCCGGTAGTAATAACGGATACGGAAGTTGCCGTCCCCGGCAGCGCGCAGTGGGCCAGCGTCGGATTTTACAATACATTCGATTGGCGCACAAACAGCCACGGTGGCAACGGGACTATCAAATGCCAGGCGTACTGCGAGTCTCATGATTCGTGGGTTCACGGTATGTATCTAGAACAGGCTCTACACTACAACGCCTTGGGTGGTAACGGTATTGAGAGTGCCGACGGCTTCTTTACCATAGATCATGGTTATGCCGATTGCGGAGGCTTTGAGAGTAGGTCAACGACTGTCGAAGTTGGCGCAAGCTGCTCTGCCGATATCGGTTTCTATGGCGACTTTGCGCCGGTGAGAAACGTTACCATCAGCAGGACGTACTTCGCGCCTGCAGTCACGGCCGGGGAATTCGCAGACGAACAGCCGGGCTACTGCTACAACCCTGGAAACTACGATGAAAAGCCATTCCCAGTTGCCCAAAACTTGATCGTTACCGACAACATCTTCGCGAAAGGTCCAACCGGACATTGTGGTGTCTACGGTGCGGTCAGCAACTGGCAAGCTGGCAATGGCAATGTCTGGACCGGAAACAGGTGGGATGACGGAACTGCACTCAATCCGTAGAAGAAGACCGGGCACCGACGGGCGACAGCCAACGACTGTGGCGGCCACAGTGGTTGTCGTCACGTACAACAGCGCCCCCTTGCTCCCAGGACTCTTCTCGAGCCTGAGCGCCGGCCTCGGGGACGTGAGCCATGAACTCGTCGTCGTCGACAACGCGTCCACCGACGGCACGCGCGATGTGATCCGTCAGCTCGAGCCGACGGCTCGACTGGTCGCGCTCGATCGCAACCGTGGGTACGCGGCGGGAGTCAACGCCGGCGTCGCCGCCGCGTCCGACAGCTCCGCCGTCGTCGTGATGAACCCGGACGTTCGCCCCGGTCGCGGCTGCGTTGCGCACCTCCTCCGGGCGCTGGGAGACGACGGGGTCGGCATCACGGTCCCCAGGCTGCTGGACGCCGGAGGTCACCTCGCGCTGTCTCTTCGTCGCAGGCCATCCATGGGGCGGGCCTTCGGAGAGGCGCTCCTCGGCGGCGTGCGAGCCGGACGCCATCCGCTGCTCGGGGAGATCGTGACGGACGCGGCTGCGTACGACGGGCCCACGATGGCCGATTGGGCCACCGGAGCCATGATGGCGATCAGTCGTGAGTGCCTGGCGTCAGTCGGACCCTGGAACGAGGACTTCTTCCTGTACTCGGAGGAAACGGAGTTCTGCGCGCGCGCGTCCGACAGGGGCTTCGCGCTCGCGACTCGTGCCCGAGGCAGACGCGCAGCACATCGGTGGAGAGATGGCGACCTCTCCCCGGCTCTGGGCGATGCAGGTCTGCAACCGCGTGCGGCTCTATCGCCATGGCCACGGGCGTGCGGCCACGGCTCTCTTCCGCATGGCAGTCGCGTTGAACGAGGCCACCCGGGCCATCCGGGGCAGCCGCGTCCATCGCGCCGGGCTCGTCGCGCTGCTCTCACCGTCCCATCGCCCGGTGGAGGTGGCGCACCCGCTCCCGTCGCCGAGCTCCACCGACGTGACAGGCGGCGCGCCGTCATCGACCCCGTATGTGTGCTTCTCGGCGCAGGACTGGTGGTACCACAACCGCGCCCATTCGGACATCCAGCTGATGACGAACATCGCCTCGTCTCGCCGCGTCCTCTTCGTCAACAGCATCGCGATGCGCATGCCCCGACCCGGGAGGAGCACGAAGGCGTGGCGCCGGATCTGGCGCAAGGCCAAGAGCATGGCGAAGTTCGTCCGCCGTCCAGAGGCAGCTTTGCCGGGCTTCCACGTGATGACCCCTCTCACGCTGCCCTTCTATGGCAGCGCCTGGGCGCGACGATTCTCCGCGAGCCTCGTCCGGCTACAGGTCCGCCTGGTGACCCTCGCCCTTCGCATGCCATCGCCCGTGTACGTCGTGACCATTCCAACCGCCTACGACGTCGTGGCCACGCTCCCGCGTCGTGGGCTCCTCTACAACCGCTCCGACCTTCACTCCAGTTTCCCGGAGGCAGACCGGGAACTGATCCAGTCCCTCGAGGAAGCTCTGCTCAGGGAGTCCGATGCGGTGCTGTACGTGAGTCGGGCACTCCGTGATGTCGAACGCGAGCGGGTGAGGGGCGAGGCGTTCTTCCTGGACCACGGCGTGGACGTCGATCACTTCACCCGAGTGGCCGAAAGCGAGGAGCCGGCCGATCTCCGCGCCATCCCGCACCCCCGAGTCGGCTTCTTCGGCGGTCTCGATGACTACATCATCGACTTCGACTTGTTGGAAGCCCTGGCGCGGGCGCTGCCGGAGGCCCAGCTGGTGCTGATCGGCGACGCGACCTGCTCCATGCGCCGCTTCGATGGGCTTTCGAACGTGCACTGGCTCGGGTACCGCCCCTACCAGGACATTCCCCGGTATGGGAGCGGCTTCGACGTGGCGCTCATGCCGTGGCTCCGCAACGAGTGGATCGAGCATTCGAACCCGATCAAGCTGAAGGAGTACCTCTCGCTCGGACTACCGATCGTCAGCACCGACTTCCCCGAGGCGCACCACTACGCGGACTTCGTGCGCATCGCGGAGGACCATGACAGCTTCGTGATCGAAGTCCAGAAGGCCCTGGCAGACGCCCCTTCGGCGGCCGTTCGCAGACAGTCGGTGATCGGCTCGACCTGGCAGCAGCGTGCGTGCGACCTGGTCACGCTCGCCGAGGGCGATCAGCAGCGCCGAGGGGCTTGACGATGTGCGGAATCGTGGGGATCCGAAGGTTCGACGGCGGCTTGGTCGATCGAGACCTCCTGGCCGCGATGACGTCGCGCCTTGAGCATCGCGGCCCCGACGACGAGGGCTACTGGACAGAGGGGTCGATCGGGTTCGGACACCGCCGGCTCTCCGTCATCGATGTCGAGGGCAGCCACCAGCCGATGGAGTCCGTGGACGGGCGGGAGCACCTCACGTTCAACGGGGAGATACTGAACTACCGGTCCTTGCGGCCGAGGTTCGACTACCCGTATCGCACGGGCGGGGACACCGAGGTCATCCTCGCGGCTTTCCGAGCGTTCGGGGCGGCTGCCGTCGCCCATCTCGAGGGCCAGTTCGCCTTCGGCCTGTATGACCGCGCAGAGGATGCCCTCTGGCTCGCACGAGACCGCATGGGCGTTCTGCCCCTCTACTACTACGCGGACACCAACGTCTTCGTGTTCGCCTCGGAGATCAAGGCACTGCTGCCCGCGCTGCCAGGGGGACCGGCGGTCGACGAGCGGAGTCTCGACGACTACCTCGCACATCGGTCAGTGCCCGCGCCGTACACGCTCTTTCGCGGTATCCGGAAACTCCCTCCCGCCCACACCCTTCGCGTGGGCTCACGAAGCGCCGGAGCTCCCCAGCGATATTGGAGTCTCCCCGCGGCCCCTGGCACAGACATCGCCGATGTGGCGGCCGTCGGCAAAGTGGAAGAGACCCTGACGAACGCGGTGGAGTCCGCCCTTGTGGCAGACGTACCGGTCGGTGCCTACCTGAGTGGTGGAGTCGACAGCAGCCTCATCGTCGCCCTCATGTCCTCGCTGCGCGGCGGCGAGGGAGTGCGGACGTTCGCGGCGGGCTTCGGCGACGAACGCTACGACGAGCTCGGGTTCGCACGGCAAGTCGCCGAGCGGCTGAAGACGCACCATCACGAGGTGATGGTGACCCCTGACGACTTCCGAGCGCTGTGGCACACGCTCACGTGGCACCGCGACGCTCCGATCTCTCAGCCTGCTGACGTCGCGGTCTACCGACTCGCCGAGCTGGCCCGGCAGCAGGTGACCGTCGTCCTGTCAGGAGAAGGCAGCGACGAGCTGTTCGGTGGGTATCCCAAACATCGATTCGCGGCGGCCGTGCCCCTGATGGGGATGATCCCTTCCCGTGTCCGCAACCCACTGCTCAGCGCGGTCGAGAGTCGCCTGCCCGAGTCGGCATCCCGGCTGCGGATCGCACTTCGGGCGCTGAGCGGCAGCGACGAGCATGAGCGACGGCGTGGCTGGTTCGCACCCTTCACGGAGCGCGAGCGGCGCGAACTGCTGCGGGCTGTCCCGGATGCACGCAGGAGTGTTCCGCTCCAGGACGTCGATGGTGATCCTCTACGACGCATGCTGCACGCGGACTCCCAAGCGTGGCTCGCCGACAACCTGCTCGAACGGGGCGACCGCATGTCGATGGCCGCGTCACTCGAACTGCGACCTCCGTTCCTGGATCGAGCGATGGTCGAGCTGGCCTTCACGCTGCCCTCCCGCGTCAAGGTGCGGAAGCACGACACGAAATGGGTCGTGAAGCAGGTCGCTCGACGGTATCTACCGGAGGAGATCGTCCACCGTCGCAAGATGGGCTTCCAGGTGCCACTCGACGCCTGGTTCAGGGGCGGGCTCGAGGAGATGGCCTGGGATCTCCTCACCACACCGCAGTCGTTCGTCTCGCAGGTCATGGACGGAGGCGCCGTCCGGAGTCTCCTGGACCGTCATCGCAGGCGGCAGAGCAACGAGGACGTCCGCATCTGGACACTCCTGTGCCTCGAGGTATGGCATCAGGTGTTCTTCAAGGACGCTGCCGTGAGATCCGTCAGCCGCCCGGCCGTCTGACCGCGCGCTGAAACCCGGCCAGCACGAGCTTGGCGTCGGAGTAGCGCTCCTTGCCGAGCAGGCTGAGCGCAGCGCTTCGGGTCGTTGAGCGCGCCGTGTCACGGACGAGCCGCCCGGGCCGGTAGAGCAGGTTGTCCCTCCACCTGTTCCGATGACTCGGCTCCTCGACGTCGTCCAGCAGGTGACCGAATCCGTCGGCGTAGGACGCCGGGGACACGAGGCGACCACGCACGCGGTTGCTGACGTTCTCGCCGTGGACGACCTGGAGCCAGCCGGGTGGTCCATCGAGCCGGATCGCCGGCATCACCCGGGGGAGCTCGTTGTGATACTCGCTCCAGGCGGTGACCGGATCGTCCCAGCTCCCTCGCACCGAACAGAACGCGTTCAACGGATCACGCCGCAAGAAGAGGCCCCGAGGGCTTTTGACGAGCCCGCGAGTGACGTAGATGACGGCCCGATCGTGGGGACCGTGCGCCGATGTGACGCGTTCGGAGAAGTCGATCGCCAGGCCATCGTCGTTGTCGAGGTTCGTGGTGATGAGGAAGCGATGCGGTGACCGCACGGTCTCTTCTATGTCGGAGAGGAGCTGCTCCCTGCTCACCGACGCCCGCCAGATCGGCCGGAACAGGCCACGGTCGACGAGCGGCGCCAGCGTGTCCGTGAGCCAACCCGGGCTCTCCGGATCGAAGTAGATGATCCACGTGACCGGACGGGTCTGGCTGGCGACGGACGGAGCGCAGTAGCGCTCGAAGAGCGCCACCCTGTTGCGCAGCCAGCCCTCGCGAGCTCGGACCACACCTTCGACGCCGTCGGACGGCAGGTTGAAGCGGGTGAGCAGGACATGGTCGACCGTCCTCATGCGCGTGCCTCCGCACTCGTGACCTGGGTCGTCTCGATGCGGGCCACCCTCCACGCCGCGCCGATGAGCCCGAGCAGAACGAACAGCACGCCGGCCACCGTCCGGAACGCCAGCGCGTCGAAGGTGATGAAGCTGGTGATGACCACGAACATCGACGCCGCCAGCGCCCGGCCCAGATCGCCGAGCCTGGTGCGACCGGCCAGTTTGCACATCCGGTACACGCTGCGGGCGGTGAACAGGCCGATGAGGAACAGCAGCGACATGGCGACCAGCCCGATCAGCCCGGTCTCGACGAGGGTGCCCAGGTACTGGTTGTCCAGGAAGAAGTACATCTCCGGGTTGAAGGTGCCGAGGCCACGCCCGAACCACGGCTTCTCCGCGAACATCCGTCCGACCTCGGCGTAGTCCGTGGTCCGGCCCGTGTAGCTGGGGTCGTTGAACATGCTGACGAACATGCCCCGGATCGTCCCCAGCAGGCCGTCCACGCAGAGCCGCATCAGCACCAGGTAGAAGAGCGTGACCTTGAGAGCCGTCTTCTTGCGCGGCCAGTCCCAGCCGCACCAGACCATCACCATCCCGCAGACGAGGCCGAGGACCGCCGAGCGGGCCAGCGACAGGGGTATTGCGAAGCCGATGACCCCGACGCACAGCCAGCGCACCCGCTTCTCGTCGTCGCCCGAGGTCAGCGCCAGGTGGAGCGCGATCGGCAGAACGATCGCGAGCACCACGCCGAACTCGATCGCGTGCGAAGCCGTGGCCACCACGCGGCGGAGCTCGGCCCGCTGCTCGAGCTCGAACTCGGCGACCGGCGGGATGGCCGGCGTCAGCCCTGGGATCCGGACGAAGCTGGCCACGTTGGCGGCTGTGTAGAACTGCACGATGCCGACCCCCGCGAACCAGGCGGTCAGGTTGACGAGCCGCTTCACCGCTTTGTTCAGCTGCTCGAGGCTGTATATGCCGTCGCTCGCCAGCAGGGTGATGCCCGCGAAACCGAGCAGCGCCATCAGGTTGCGGTCGCCCCCGCTGAGCTCGGTCCCGGTGAGCGGCCGGAGCGCGCCGGCGGCGAACCCGGCGAACATCGCCAGCATGAACACGATCACGGCCCACCGGATGGGATTGAAGCCCCACGCCATGCCGCCGGGCATGAAGCGGGCGCAGGCCCACCAGGCCAGGCACACCAGCCCTAGCATGTTGGCCGGGCTGCCCGCCGCTCCCAGAGGCCCGATGACCAGCGGAGACGGGACGATCAGCAGGACCGTGATGTAGGCGCCGATCATCCATGCCGGGTCTAAACGGGCGCGTACGGCGAAGAGGTTCGGACGGACGGCGGTGCGGTAGAGCCCCGCGGGGAAGACGGTCGCCGTCATTGCCAGGGCGAGCGGGCGTTGCCCCGCGAGGCGTCCGGCCCACCGTGCGGTCCACGCGCCCGACGGCCTGCCGGAGGCGCGCGATGCCGGCCCAGGTCGGCCGCCCGCGGGGTGGCGCGCGACCATGGCGGCCGCCGCGGGCGATCAGGCGAGGCGAGCCGTCCGCGAGCGCCTCGACTGTCGTCGGTGCCGCACGCCGATCGTGCCGGGCCATGCGGTGTTTCCGGCGCGTTGGACGCGCACGCTGATCTCGGGCGCGCCGGCCAGGCGCCTCTCGGTCTGCAGGGAGAGCCCCACGATGATCCCTCGATTGTCCGCCCTACCCGCCTGTCCGCGGGATCCGGGGCAGCGTAGGGGGCGTGGCTGAAGCGCCGCTGAAGCCGCACTGAGGTTTTACTGAATACTCCCGACAGGTTCACCAGCCGGTGGTGGACAACCCGCGGCCTGCGTGACGTATGTTCTCGCTCGGCGTTCAGACCCGGCGAGTGGGCGCGGTACGTCGACCGCGACGACAAGGTCGACGGCAGGATCACCGGCCTTTCGTCGGCCAGATCATGATGGCGACCAAGGGTCAGGCCGACGGCAAGGCAGGTCACAGCGCTGTTGCGTGAGCGGGCGAGTGCTCCCACCTGACGAGTCCGCTTCCTGGCAATTGCCTCCTATGTGGCCGCAACGGCCACGTTGACCACAACCCTCACGAGAGATGTGTTTGCGGATCTCGGCAGGCGTATGGCAATCTGTACCAGCGCTCGGCGGAGCGCAGTCTCCGATCGATGTCGGGGTGGAGCTGTACGGCGGGTGGCGTCTGCAGCGTATGTGCCTAGAGGAGCGTCCTGCGGATGACCGAAACCGGAATGCCAACTACCTCTCGGGTCAATGGCACGCGTGCGGCCTTCGACCTGAATCGTCAGCCGGGAAGTCGCCGAGCCACAAAGAACGCTAACTACTTCGGCATCTACGACCGATATGCTGCCCATCTCGTGGGCCGGCGCGCCACGATCGTGGAGATCGGCGTGCAACACGGTGGCTCGCTGGACATGTGGCGCAACTACTTCGGGCCCGAGGCCAACGTCATCGGTGTCGACATTCTCGAGGAGACTCGGAGGTTCGCCGATGGTCGTACGACCATCGAGGTGGGAGATCAGGGTGACGAGCATTTCCTAGCAGCACTGTCCAAGAAGATCGGAATGGTCGACCTGATCGTCGATGACGGAAGCCATATTCCGCTGCACCAGCGCTTGTCGTTCGAAGTGCTCTTCTACAACAACCTCAAGGAGGGTGGCGCGTACGTCGTCGAGGACTGCCATACGTCGTATTGGCCGCGTTACGGTGGCGGATTGAAGTCTCGCGGCTCGTTCATCGAGTACGCCAAGGACATCGCCGACGCGGTCAACTATTGGCACGCTGCAACCAAGTCGCTCAAGCACAGCCTGGCGACCGACTGGGTGGAGTGTGTAACATTCTTCTCGAGCGTTGTCGTATTCGAAAAGAAGAGGATGACGGCGCCCGAGACGCTGGCCGTGGGAGATCGGGTGATCGACCTCGATGCACCATTTCGCACACGTCGGCTTTCGAAATTGATCCTCGCCGCCAAGCGTTTGCCGTTCGCGCAGGCCGTCGTTCGCCGCAACCCATTCCTCTGGAAGCAGATGCGCCGCCTCATGCGGTGATCGGGAACCCGGGCACAGCGCACACCCAGGCGAAGCTGCAGATGTGGCCACGTGATCAGGCGGCGTCGCCGGACACCGCCGGTACGACCGCCAGCTACGCGCCCGCGACGAGAGCGGTGTCCTGCTCGGCGAGGTCTTGGACGTTGTCGGTGCCGAGGAAGAGGTTGACGTGCCGGCGCAGGCGGCGTTGCTCGTCCAGGAGCCGGCGCTTGAGGTCGCGAAGGGTGGCCGCCAGGTGGTCGAGCAGGGTCCGGACGGTCGGTTCGTCGCCCAACACCGCGACGTCCACCTCGAGCACAGCCTGCCCGCCGGCAGCGGCCCGCAGGCTTGCGGGCACCCGCACACGGACGCCCACCGGGCCCCGGGACACGTCCGTCACCACGGCGCCGCCCTCACCGCTCGACCTTCGTCATCGCAGCGTCACCGTGAACAGTGCGCACCACCGTCACGGCAGCTCGGCGGCCCGCACCACCAGCACGTCGGGGAGGTGGCGGGCGATCGAGGTCCACGACTCGCCCTCGTCGGAGCTGGCGAACACCTCGCCCGAGCGGGTGCCGAACGACACACCGGCGGGCTCGGCGTCGTCGGTGCACAGGGCGTCGCGCCGCACGCTGACGTAGGCGCGCGCTCCCTGAGGCAACCCGTCGCTGAGCGGCTCCCAGGTCTCACCGGCGTCTCTCGTCCGGTAAAGGCGGCATCGGTCGTCCGGTGGGATGCGATGCTCGTCCTTCACCAGCGGGTACACGAAGGCGGTGCTCGGCCGGTGGGGGCAGTGCCGATCATCCACGCCGGGTCGAACCTGGCGCGGACGGCGAAGAGGTTGGGGCGGACGGCGGTGCGGTAGAGCCCGGCTGGGAAGACAGTGGCCGTCATTGCCAGGGTGAGCGGGCGCCGTTCCGCGCCGCTCCGCCAGCCGTCGGACGTCGGGTGAGGGGTGGTCGGGAGGGCGTCGGGCCGCCGGGGTTCACGTTCGTCCGCGCGCTTCGGCCGTGGGCCGCCGTCGGGCCGCCATCGTGCGTGCCGTAGCCGGTGTGCACGGGCTGCTGCCCGTCGGCGGCCCGTCGGGAGCCGGTCGGGCCCGGGGCGACTCGAGCAGGCTCCCACTCGTCGGCATCGTTCTCGACTTCAGCGTCGTCCTCGAACCGGGCCTCGCCCCCGCGCCGGGCCTCCGCGCGCTGGGCTTTGGCCTCGCGGCGCTGCCGGCGGATGGCGTCGGTAGCCAGGCCGGCGGCGACGGTGGCTGCCACGCCGATGGCGCCGACGGCCGCCTGGGCCCGGATGCGGCTGCCCAGCTGGGCGCTCGCCGTCGGCTCGGTGAGCACGTCGAGCGTGATCAGCTGGTCGGCCGTTGCGTTCACCTGGTAGCGCGCGAGCTCGGCCTGCAGGGCCTGGACGACGACATCGATGGTCTCGGTCGCCTCGCTCGCGGTGCTGGCGTTGGCGGTGATGTCGACGAGCGGCCCGGTGGTGCGTTCGAGGGAGTACGCGCCGGTGGCCCCGGCGGCCTCCACCTGCTTGCCCGCCACGGGAGTCTGGAGCACGACCACCAGGGCGTCGGCCGTCACCTGGAGCCCCGCCGGGAACTCGAGGTATTGATTGCCGGCGCCCGGGCTGAGCAGCAGCACGGTGCCCTTGGCTTCGTAGGTCGGGGCCACCATGCCGCCGACCTGCTTCACGCCGAAGAACGTGAGCACCAGGCCGGCCAGCACGATGGGCCATTGTCGGAGGAGGATCTTGAGCGCGGTCAGAAGATCCATGTGTGTCACACCCCTTGGAGATCGCGGCTCCGGGTCGAGGGAAGGGTCTGCACGAGCGCGCCGGCACGGTCGTCGACGCGCGGGGTCCGCCCCACGAGTCGATCGAACGCAGCGACGTAGCCGTCTCGTTGGGACGGCCAGCCCATGCCGTTTTCGATGCGGAACCGGCCAAGGCGCCCCATGGCCGTGCTCCGATCGGGATCGTCGAGCAGCTCGACGATGGCGAGGCCGAACGCCTTGGCGTCGACCTCGGGGTTGCCCACCCACGTGACGGGGTGGGACGCCGGCCCTGCGGAACGCAGGGTCTCGGTCAGGTCGAACGAGACCACGGGCAGCTCGTGCGCCATGTACTCGAGGACCTTGTTCATGGTCGACCGGTCGGTGAAGGGGGTCTTCGGGTCGGGGCACAGCCCGACATCCGCGGTCGAGAGATAGGGGGTGATCTCGATAGCGCCGACGCGGCCGGTGAAGGTCACGTGGTCGTCGAGGCCCAGGTCGGTGCTGAGCCGCCGGAGCTCGGCGAGTGTGTCGCCGAAGCCCAAGAGCGCGAACTGCACGTCGTCCCGGCCCAGCTGGTTGACGACGACGTCGGCGGCGCGCAGCACCATGTCGACACCGTCCTGGTGTCCCATGATGCCCAGGTAGCAGCACAGGTGGTCGCGGCCCCGGCGGAGCGCGGGCTCGGCGGCGCCTCTCAGCATGGTCGCCGGGTCCGGCGAGCTGCGCACGATCGTGAAGGCGTCGAGCGCCTTGCCGGTGCGCTCCCGGGCGGTGTCGAGGTACGACTCGTTGGTCGTGATCACATGGTCGGCCGCCGCGTACGTGTGGCGCTCGAGCAGGCGCAACGCGCCCATGAGCGCGCGGGACGGCGGCTGCTCGAGATCGCGGGACGCCAGCAGCTCCGGGCACAGGTCGTGGTGGTCGAAGACGAACCGCACGCCGAACGGCCGGTACAGCCGCGCCAGCGCGAAGTACGTGTCCGGCGGGTTGCACGCCTGGATGACGTCGAAGCGCTTCCGCAGGTGGATGCGGATCGACAGGGCGGCCGTGCGCACCCAGCAGTAGGCGAACTCCCAGGCATAGCCGGCGATGCCCACGGCCGGTCGCGGCGGCGCGTACCGATGGATGCGCACGCCCTCGAGCTCCTCGAACCGTGCGTCGGGGACACCGTCCTTCTCGCCCCGAGGGCAGATGACCGAGACATCCCAGCCGGCGGCGACGAGCGCCGTCGACTCCATCCACACGCGGCGGTCGAGCGGGACGGGCAGGTTCTGCACGATGATCAGTGCATGCGGCCTGCGTCCCCGCCCGCGCGCACCCGAGCCGCCGCCGGAGGCACGCCGCACCGCGCTGCGGCCCTGCCCTCCAGGAGACGACAACAACGGGCCGGTTGCGAGTCGGTCCGCGTCGGATGGCGATGCGGGCGGGGACGTGCTGGTCGGCGCCGGGGCGGGCGGCGCCGACCGACTCAGGGCGGCAAGCGCCCGATGCGTGATGGTGGGGACGGTGTTGACGAGGATCGCCAGGTCGAGGGCGACCGACCAGTTGGTGACGTAGAACAGGTCGAGGCGCCGGTACTCGTCGAACGACGACTTGTGGTTGGCCTCGGTCTGCCACAGGCCGGTCATGCCGGGTCGCACGATGTGGCGCTTCTGCAGGTCGGCGTCGAACGCCTCGGCCTCGGTCGGCAGTGCGGGCCGGGGGCCGACGATGCTCATGTCGCCACGCAGGACGTTGACGAGCTGGGGCAGCTCGTCGAGGGCGGTGGACCGCATGAAGGCGCCCGACCCGGGTGATCCGGGGGTCGTCCTCGAGCTTGAACAGCGGGCCGTGGCGCTCGTTGCGGTCGGCCAGATCGGCCAGCCGGTCCTCGGCGTCGACGGCCATCGTGCGCAGCTTGAGGCAGCGGAACGCCTCACCGTGGCGGCCGACCCGCACCTGGCGGAACAGCACCGGCCCCCCGTCGTGGGCCTTGATGAGCACGGCGCACACCGCGAGCAGGGGCGCGGTGACGACCAGCGCCGCCAGCGCGACGACCAGGTCGATCGTCCGCTTGACCGCCCGTTGGGCGGTGCTGTGCCGTAGCGGTTCGAGCACCAGGAACGGCTCGTGCGCCACCGGCATCGTGCGCAGGCGCGAGTGGGCGAACCCGGTGAGGCCGCTCGAGAGGTGCACGGGCAGCCCGATGGCCGACACCTCGCGCAGCAGGCCGTGCCGCGCGCCGGTGGGGATGTGGTTGACCGCCACGAGCAGGCCGGTGGCGTCGGTCTGACGGACCGCGGCCACGGCGTGCTCGTAGCCACCGAGCCACGGGACAGGGGTGGACGTGTTGCCGTCGACCCCGCCCAGAGTGTGATTGTCGCCGGGCGGCCCACCGACCGCGGCCGCTGCCCGGAAGCCCGCTTCAGGGTTGAGGGCCAGGAAGTCGATCAGGGCCGCGGTGTCGTGCGCCGTGCCCGCCACCACCACCGGGGTCAGGAACCGGCCCTGACGCCGGCATCCGAGGAGCCAGACGTCGAAGCAGTAACGGGCGATGATCGCCGTCACGAAGCCGCCGCCCGCGGCGCCGACCGCCAGGCCGGGCGCGGCGTCGCCGAACACGGCCTGCCACCCGGTGACGGTCACCGCGGCCACGCCGATGGCCTGTGCGACCGAGCCGAGGACTGCTGACCGGGTGCCATGGGAGGGGGCCCGGTACAGCCCGAAGGCGACGAACGAGACGAGGCTGGCGATCACACCGACGGCGATGTCGTCGGCCTGGAGGGCCGCGGGTGGGGCCGGCCCGCTGGTGGCCGCGGCCGCCGCGACCCAGCCGATCGACCAACCGGCCGCGAGCGCCATCACGTCGATCACGGCGAGGCGCGTGGCGAGGCGCGCGGCGAGGCTGCGGCCACTGCGCCGTCGGCGCGTGAGCTCGATGGTCTGGGCGCGTTCGACGCGCGCTGTGATGTCGGGAGCGCCCGCCTGGCGCGCCCCGATCCGGTCGTGCAGGGAGAGCACCACCATGACCCCTTATTGTCCGCCCGACCCGCCTGTCCGCGGGATCGGGTGCAGTGTCGGGGCCGTGGCTGAAGCGCCGCTGAAGCATCACTGAGGCTTCACTGAAACCAAGGGGGGTGCTCCGGCGCTGTAATGGAACACGTTTCGATTTCGCGCTGCGTGAGGTAGGCTCTCTCTCAGCGGCCGCCTGAGGGCGGTCGTCGTCATGGTCCACGGACGGACAGCCGTGGGCTGCGGGCAGATGTGTTAGGTGCCGCCAGTGAGGCGGCAGAGGCAGGGCGGCACCGAAGAACGGTGGCGCGGGCGGAAGTAGGGCGTAGTTGCGCGAGATCGACCATGGCCGGAGATGTGGCGAGTGCCGCACGACCAGCCGTTCGCGGGCAAGGTGCAGGGCCGCCGGGCCGGGGTGGCCGGCGCGGTGATCGACGGCATGAGACAAATGGTGCTGGTCGTCACCGAGGACGACCTCCTGGCCGATGCGGTCGACCACGTGCTCCACACCGCCGGGTTCGCCGTCCGGCGGATGCGGCGCGGCCCCGTCGAGCCCGTACTCCTCGAGGAGCGTCCCGCGCTCGTCATGCTCGACGTGGGCGAGGAGCGACTGGCCGACCATCCCGTGGCCGTCAGTCGGCTCCGCCAGTCCAGCGACGTCGCGCTCGTGGTTCTCACCAGCTCAACGCGCCTCGAGGACCGGCTGGCAGGGTTCGAGGCCGGGGCGGACGACGTGCTCCCCATGCCGTACCCGCTGGCCGAGCTGCGCTGGAAGGTGGCCACGATCATGCGGCGGACCGACCGTCAGCCCGACTGCCTGAGCCTGGGTGACCTGCGGGTGGACAGCGGGGCCCACATCGTCGAGCGCAACGGCGTCCTCGTCGACCTCACCGCGCTCGAGTTCGCGCTCTTGGTGGCGCTCGGGCGCCATCAGGGCACCGTGCTGTCGAAGACCCAATTGCTCATGCTGGTGTGGGGCTTCGACCATCAAGACGTCAACCTGGTCGAGGTGCACGTGTCAGCGTTGCGACGCAAGCTCGAGGCTGTCGGCCCTCGGGTCGTCCACACCGTGCGTGGCGTCGGCTATGTGCTGCGCCCGGTCGGTCCGGCGCTCCCGCACCACGGCGCCGCGTCCGAGGGGCCGGCCGCCCGACGGAGCCCGGTGATGGCGCAACGCACCGTGTGACGACACGGAGATCCCAGATGTGACCTCACTGCGGGCGCGTGCGAGGGGCGCGCTGGCGCGGCTCTAGCCTGGGGCCATGGCGTCTGAGTGGGAAATGGTCATCGGCCTCGAGGTGCACACCGAGCTGGCGACCGCGACCAAGTTGTTCTGCGGCTGCCCCAACCGTTTCGGTGACGAGCCCAACACCAACGTGTGCCCGGTGTGCCTGGGCCTGCCGGGCTCGCTGCCGGTGCTCAACGAGCAGGTCGTCGAGCTGTCGATGCGGCTGGGCCGGTCGCTCGGCTGCGACGTGCGCCGCTCTGTGTTCGCCCGCAAGAACTACTTCTACCCGGACATGCCCAAGGACTACCAGATCAGCCAGTACGACCTGCCCATCAACGTCGAGGGGTCGCTCGAGCTGGCGTCGGGCCAGCGCATCGGCATCGAGCGGGCCCACATCGAGGAGGACACGGGCAAGTCCACCCACGTGGGCGGAGGCGGGCGCATCACCGACGCCGGCTACAGCCTGGTCGACTACAACCGGGCCGGCGTCCCGCTGCTCGAGATCGTGTCCAAGCCCGACCTCCGCTCGGCCGACGACGCCCGCGCCTACGTGTCCGAGCTGCGCTCGATCCTGCTGGCCACCGGGGCCTCCGACGCCAAGATGGAGGAGGGCTCGTTGCGGGTCGACGCCAACGTGTCGATCCACCACCCCGACGAGCCGTTCGGGACCCGCTGCGAGGTCAAGAACCTGAACTCGCTGCGATCCCTGGGCCGGGCCATCGACTACGAGGCGCGCCGCCAGATCGAGATGATCGAGGCCGGCGAGGCGGTGCGCCAGGAGACCCGCCACTGGAACGAGGACGACGGCCGCACGCACACGCTACGGGTCAAGGAAGAGGCCGAGGACTACCGCTACTTCCCCGAGCCCGACCTGGTGCCGCTCGACCCGGGCGTTGAGTGGATTCGCCGGGTCGACGCCGCCCTTCCGGCCCTGCCCGCCGACCGGCGCGCGACGCTGGCCGAGGCGGCCGGCGCGGCCACGACCGGCGGCCCGGTGGCCATCGCGGTAGAGCGCGGCCTCGACACCCTGGCGCTCGAGGCCATCGCCGCCGGCGGCGAGCCCGGCCGCGTCCTCACCCACGTCGAGCACAACCTGGCGGTCGAGGGTGCAGGCTCACTCGACGCGGGCCGCCTGGCGACGCTCGTCATCATGGAGACCGGCGGCGAGCTCACGGCCACCCAGGCCAAGGCCGTCCTGGCCGAGATGGTCACCTCTGGCGACGACCCGGCGGCCATCGCCAAGGCCAAGGGGTTCGAGGCCATGGCGGCCGACGCCCTGACCTCGGCGGTCGACGGCGTGATCGCCGGCAACCCCGACGAGTGGGCCCGCTACGTCGACGGCGACGACAAGGCCCGCGGCAAGCTCACCGGCTTCTTCGTCGGCCAGGTCATGAAGGCCACCAAGGGCCAGGCCGACGGCAAGGCCGTCACCGCGCTGCTCCGCGAGCGTGCCGCCGGCTGACGTCCTCCGGCGCCTGCACGCGAGGCTGTCAGCGTGACGTGGACTCCCCGCACGATCGGGCCCGACGAACTGCCCGCGGTGATCGACCTGTTGGCGCTGGGCTTCGGCGCCGGACCGACGGCGCCACCCGACCTCCGCGCCCATGCGATCGCGGTGACCGAGGTCGACCGCGTCCTCGTCGTCGAGGACGAGGGGCGGATCGTCGGGACGGCCGCCGCCCTCAGCCTGAACGTCGCCCTGCCCGGCGGAGCCGTGCCGATGGCCGGAGTCACCGAGGTGGTGGTGTCGCCCACCCACCGCCGGCGCGGCCTGCTGACGACGCTGCTCGAGGCCGTTCACGACCAGGCGGTCGAGCGGGACGAGCCGTTGGCGGGCCTGACCGCCAGCGAGGGCGGCATCTACCGGCGGTTCGGCTACGGCGTCGCGGCTCGCTACCAGTCGGTTCGGGTCGACGCCGCCCGGTCGGCCGAGATCGCGGCGGTGGACGGTGACGAGACCGGCGGGCGCATGCGCTTCGTCACAGAGGACGAGGCGGCCACGATCCTGCCGGCGGTGTGGGCCCGCCATTGGCGGCGGGTCCCCGGCGAGATCGACCGCACGCCGGGCTTCTGGGTCGAGCAGGCGCTCGACACCGAGCACGACCGGGCCGGTGCCAGTGCCCGGTACCTCGCCGTGCACGACGACGAGCGCGGCCAGCCCGATGGCTTCGTGATCTACCGCATCGCGCAGGACTTCGGCGCGGGTGGCACCAACCACGAGGCGCGCCTCCTGTCGCTGTCCGCCGCCTCGGATGCTGTCGAGGCAGCGCTGCTGCGCTTCGTCCTCGACATCGACCTGGTCGGCACACTCACCGCGGACATGCCGGTCGACCTGCCGCTGCGATGGCGTCTGGCCGACCCCCGGGCGCTGACGGTCGATGCCGAGCGCGACATGCTCTGGTTCCGCCCGCTGGACGTCGCCGCATGCCTGACGGCCCGCGCCTACGCGGCCGACGGTGAGCTGGCGCTCCAGGTGGTGGACGGGCGGCGAGACGTGAGCGGGACCTTCCTGCTCAGCGCAGGTCCGGACGGCGCCGACTCCCGTCGGGTCGACACCACGGCCGACCTGGTCGTCAGCGTGTCCGACCTCGGTTCGCTGCTGGCCGGCGGCACCACCTGGCGCACGCTGCAGCGGGCCGGCCGCCTCGACGAGCACGCACCGGGTGCGGTCGACCGGGCGGACGCGCTGTTCCGCCCCGAGCGGGCGTCCTTCTGCGCCAGCGACTTCTGAGCGCACGGTGGGGCTCCGCCGGCCGGGCGGCGCTCAGCGCACGGCGCCGAGCACCATCCACCGGTCGCCCGCGAACCGAGCGCCCAACACCGCGACCCGGGTGGCCATCAGCAGGCCGAGCGACGCCCACAGCCAGCCGATGCCGGCCCCGACGACCGCCACCGCCACGGCCGCCGGGATGAACACGGCGGCGGCCCCGGCCATCGCCCACGCCAGGAAGCGCATGTCGCCCGCACCGATGAGGATGCCGTCGAGCACGAACGCCACGGCGTTGACGGGCTGGAGCACCGCCACCCACACCAGCACGAACGTCGTCAGGCTGACCACCGCGGGGTCGTCGGTGAACAGGTGGGGGAGCGACGTGCGCCCGGCGAGCACGGCGGTGCCCACGGCCACGCCGAACACGACGCCCCACTCGATCATCCGGCGGCTGGCGCCCCGGGCCGACGGCGCGTCGCCGGCGCCCAGCGCCCGTCCGACCATCGCCTGACCGGCGATGGCGATCGCGTCCAGGGCGAGGGCGAGGAACGACCACAGCTCGAACGCGATCTGGTGGGCGGCCAGCTCGACGGTGCCCAGGCGGGTGGCGACCGCCGTGGCGACCAGCAGCGACGCCCGCAACGCCGCGGTGCGCACCAGCAGGTCACGGCCGACCGCTCCCAGGCGCCGCAGGCTGGCGGGGTGGGGACCGAGGTCGACCCCGTAGCCGACCGCCGCCCGTCCGATGCGCCGCAGGTAGACCCCGGCCGCCACCCACTGCGCGAGCACCGTGGTGAGCGCCGACGCGCCGATGCCCATGTCGAGCCCGTAGACGAGCGCCACCTCCAGCACCAGGTTGAGCGCGCCGGTGCCCACGGCGATCACGAGCGGGGTGCGGGTGTCCTGCAGGCCGCGCAGGTAGCCCGTGCCGGCCATGACCACCAGCAGCGCCGGCACGCCGAGCAGGCTGATGCGCAGGTAGATCAGCGCGTTGGTGCGCACCGCCCCGTCGGCGCCCATCAGGCCGACGAGGGCGTCCGCACCGACGAGGCCGACCACCACCAGCGCCACGCCGATCAGCCCCGCCAGCCACAGCGACTGCACCGCCTGGTGCGCGGCCTCGCGCTCGTCGCCCGCCCCGAGCAGCCTGCTGACGGCGGCTGTCGTGCCGTAGGCCAGGAAGATGAAGACCGTGTAGAGCGTCAGCAGGAGGCTCGACGCCACCGCCAGGCCGCCGAGCTGCGGCGTCCCGAGGTGGCCGACGATGGCGGTGTCGGTGAGCACGTAGACCGGCTCGGCGATGAGCGCGCCGAACGCGGGGATCGCCAGGCGGGCGATCTCGCGGTCGTACGGGCTGCGCAGCCGGGTGGTCGCCGCGGGCATGGGCCACCAGTGAACCCGGTCACCAACCGATGGGAGCGCATCGGCGGTGCGGGCCTACGCTTCCGGGCATGTCCGAGCGGTCCACCAGCGATCCCAGCGAGTCCCCCGTCGACATCAAGCCCCGCAGCCGCGACGTGACCGACGGCTACGAGCGGGCGCCCGCCCGGGCCATGCTGCGGGCCATCGGCATGACCGACGACGACTGGGGCAAGGCGCAGGTGGGCGTGTGCTCGTCGTGGAACGAGGTCACGCCATGCAACATGCCGCTCGGCCGGCTGGCCAAGCGGTCGAAGCAGGGCGTGCGCGACGCGGGGGCCTTCCCGATCGAGTTCACCACCATCGCGGTGAGCGACGGCATCTCGATGGGGCACGAGGGCATGCGGGCCTCCCTGGTGTCGCGCGAGGTCATCGCCGACTCCGTCGAGACGGTCATGCACGCCGAGCGGCTCGACGCCATGGTCACCTTCGCGGGCTGCGACAAGTCGCTGCCCGGCATGCTCATGGCTGCCGCCCGGCTGAACGTGCCCAGCGTGTTCGTGTACGGCGGGTCGATCCTGCCGGGCCACCTCAACGGCCGGGCGCTCGACATCACCAGCGTGTTCGAGGCCGTGGGGGCCCACGCAGCGGGCACGCTCGACGACGCCGGGCTCGACGCCATCGAGCGCAACGCCTGTCCGACCGAGGGTGCGTGCGCCGGCATGTTCACCGCCAACACCATGGCGTCGGTGGCCGAGGCCCTGGGCATGTCGCTGCCCGGGGGTGCGTCGGCCCCGGCCGTCGACCGCCGACGCGACGACGAGGCCTACGCCGCCGGCCAGGCCGTGGTGGAGCTGCTGAAGGCGGGCATCCGCCCGCGCCAGATCCTGACCAGGGAGGCGTTCGAGAACGCCATCGCCGTCGTCATGGCCCTGGGCGGCTCGACCAACGCCGTCCTCCACCTGCTGGCCATCGCCGCCGAAGCCCGTGTCGACCTGTCGCTCGACGACTTCAACCGGGTCGCGGCCCGCGTGCCCCACATCGCCGACACCAAGCCGGGCGGCAAGTACCACATGGCCGACGTCGACCGCATCGGCGGCATCCCGGTGGTGATGAAGCACCTGCTCGACGCCGGGCTGTTGCACGGCGACTGCCTGACCGTCACCGGTAAGACGGTGGCCGAGAACCTGGCTGCCATCGATCCGCCCGCCCCCGACGGCGACGTCATCCACCCGTTGGACGATCCCATCCACGCGGTCGGCGGCATCGCCGTGCTCACCGGCTCGCTCGCCCCCAACGGCGCGGTGGTCAAGGTCGCCGGCATCACCTTCGACCGGTTCGAGGGCGCCGCCCGCGTGTTCGACGGCGAGGACGGGGCGATGGAGGCGATCCTCGCCGGGTCGATCGAGCCGGGCACCGTCGTCGTCATCCGCTACGAGGGCCCCAAGGGCGGCCCGGGCATGCGCGAGATGCTGGCCGTCACGGGCGCCATGAAGGGCGCCGGACGGGGCGGCGACTGCGCGCTGGTCACCGACGGGCGGTTCTCGGGCGGCACCCACGGGTTCTGCGTCGGCCACGTCGCCCCCGAGGCGGTCGACGGCGGGACCATCGCCCTGGTGGCCGACGGCGACCGCATCATCATCGACGTCGACGCCAAGACCATCGAGCTGCTGGTCGAGCCGGCCGAGCTCGAGCGGCGGCGGGGTCAGTGGAAGCTGCCGGAGCCCCGCTACACGTCGGGCGTCCTGGCCAAGTACGCCCGCCTGGCGTCGGGCGCCGAGCGCGGCGCCATCACCGAGGCATGAGCCGAGACCAGACGATGGCCTAACCGGTCATCAACGTGTCGAGAGCGTCGCCGAGTGCCCGCCCCCGGTGGTACCCGCGCTGCTCGATCCGGAGGTCGCCGGCGACACGGCGCGCCGTGGCCTCAAAGCCGGTCACGCGCCACGCCACCAGTCTACGAACTGGACCCGGGCGCCGGGCGACGCGTCTGTCGGCGCTCAGAGGACCGCCAGCACCGGGAGGGCGTCGACGACCGCGCGGGCGAGCTCGGCGTCACCCTGCGCGACGTAGGTGAGGCCACCCGGCGGGACCCGGTTGGCGACGCCCCGACAGAACGCGAGGGCGTCGATCGTGACCTCGGCGTCCGCCGGTGCGGAGTCGGCGGGACGGACGTGGTCGATCTCGCCCAGGTCGACGTCCCACGATGCCCCGGGCAGGTCGGCGAAGTGGAAGCGCACGACGCGATCAGGGTGGTGGGCGCCGCTCGCGGCGAGCATCACGGGCAGCCACGCGCAGGCGACCCGCGTCATCGTCCGCAGCGACGCCGGGGGCGTGGCCAGCATCGGGATCCCCAGCGCACGGCGGATGTCGTCGGCGTGGGTCCAGGTCTCGAAGGCGCGCACCAGCAGTGCGATGCGGATCGGGGTCGGCCCGCCCCACCAGGTGATCGGGGCCTCGAGGTCGGCCTCGTCGAGCGCGGACACCAGGTCGTCGACTGCACCGGCGGCGGCCGACAGCTCGGCAACAGCAGCGCCGGGCGGGCGGTCGCGGTGGCGGGCCCGGGCCGCGGCGGTGCGAGCCTCGTTGTCGTCGATGGTCTCGGGGATGCTCGCAACCGGGACGCCCAGGCTGTGGGCGAGCAGCGACTCGTTGGCGACCAGGTGGACGGCCAGGTCGTGGACGGACCAACCGGCGAACTCGGGCGGGTCGAGCGGGCGCGACCAGTCGTCGGGCCCGAGCTCGCCCAGCAGCTCGAGCACCCGACGCATCTCGCCCCGGTGGATGACGACCGGAGAGGCGCCGGCCGTGCTGTCGGTGTGTGCGCCCGCGGGGCTGTGTGCGTCGCCGTGCGGCTCGGGGCCGCTGCCCACGGGGCGGCCCGCGGGCCGAGCCCTGAGGGCCGCCGCCAGCACCCGCGCCCGGAGATCAGGGGGAGGGCTGATCTCCGTTGCGCCAGCGGCGGCGAGCTCCCCTGCGGCGTCGCGCAGCGACCGCTCCCAGCGAGCGGCGTCGGGGGCGGCGAGCAGGTGGGATTCGATCGCGGTCGTGTCGTCCGGCTCGTGCGCGTCCAGCGCGTAGACAGCCAGGTCGTCGAGCGACGCAGCCGGCGGCGGCGGGTGCTCTTCGTTCATGCCCATTGCTCGCTCAGTTCGGGTCGGAGCAGCTCGGCGATGCGCTGGAGGCCGAGCCGCAGTCGGGACTTGGCGGTTCCCTCGGGGATGCCGAGCTCGTCGGCCACCTGCCGGTACGTGCGGCCGTGGAAGTAGGCGAGCTCCAGCGTCTGTCTCTGCGCCTCCGGGAGGAGCGCGACGGCGGCCCGCACCCGCTCCGAGGCGAAGGTGCGCAGCGCCGCGTCGACCAGGTCGGGTGCGGCGCGCGGCTCCATCGACGACCTGGTCTCGCGGCGGCGGCGGGCCTCTTCCCGCCGGACGACGTCGACCGAGCGCCGGTGCGTCATCGTGCCGAGGAAGCCGCGCAACGTCCCCCGGGCGGCGTCGAACCGCTGCGGATCCTGCCAGATGGCGACGAACACGTCCTGGGTGACGTCCTCGGCCGCCTGCCTGTCACGGATGACGCGCAGCGCGAGGCCGTGCACGAACCCCGAGTAGCGGTCGTAGAGATCGCCCAGCGCGGCCTCGTCGCCGTCGCACAGCCGCTCGACCAGAGCCCGTTCCGCCCGTGCGCCCTGCCCTCGTTGCTCCATGAGGATGGTCCTCTCCACCCCCACCGTTCGGAGCCGGCGGGAGCCCTGGATCACTCGACGTCTGGCGGCGGTCGGCCGGGCCCGATGCCGGTGTCGGCAAGGTCGAGCCCGGTGCAGACGCGGCCTGCGGCCGTTGTCGGCCACGCCAGGAGTTTAGGTGGGCAAGCCGCCCACGGCTGGGCGCTACGGTGCGGGCACATCGTGGAGCGGCAGGGGTCGGCTGGAGGACCATGGCACTCGATCGGACACGGCGCGCGTTCCTGGCGCAGGCAGGGCTGACAGGCGCAGCGCTGGTGGTGGGGGCCGCGTGCTCCTCGGACGGTGACGACGCGACCGACGACGCCGCCCAGGAGGGGGACAGCGACGTGACCGGAGGCGACGGCACCGGCGGGGCGATCAGCGACGGTGACGTGCCCGCGCAGGCGACGATCTACGGGTGGATCGCCGAGGTGGTCGACCAGGGCGTCCGCCGGCCCGGTTACGAGGCGGACGAGTGGGCCGAGCAGTGGTGCGCCGACCGGTTCCGCGACATCGGCCTCGACGACGTTCGCCTCGAGCCCATCGACGTGGTCCGCTGGGAGCCGGTCGACTGGTCGCTCGAGGTCACGGCGGCCGACGGCTCCTCCGAGACGATCGACTGCTTCCCCGTCCCGTTCGCGGCTCCCGTCGACGGCCTCGACGTCGAGCTGGCGGCGTTCGACGCGGCCAACCCGTCGGCGGTCGCCGGCAAGGCCTCGCTCTACGACCTCACCCTCCTGCGGCTGCCGGGGAACTTCATGGCCACAGCCGGCACCCTGCCCGAGGGCACGACGGCCGAGTCTCGGTCGGTCGACCCCGACGGCACGCTGGCCGGCGAGCACGTCATCCCCTTCGGCGCCGACTTCGGTGACGTGCTCGAGCCGTCGACCGCCGCCGGCGCCGCTGCGTTCATCGGCGTGCTCACCGACTACCCGGGCGACTCGTACGAGTACTACGTGCCGTACGACGCGGTCGAGCGTCCGCTGCCGGGTGCGTGGATCCGCGGCAGCGACGGCGCCCGGCTGCGCGACCTGATGGCGGCCGGGCCGGTGCGCGTGCGGCTGACCGTGGCCACCGACGTCGGCACCGTCGAGTCGTACAACGTCGTGGGCGAGCTGCCGGGGGCCGACGACGAGGTCGTCATGATCGCGTCGCACCACGACGGCCCCTGGGCGTCCGCCGTCGAGGACGGCAGCGGCATCTCGCTGGTGCTGGCCCAGGCCACCTACTGGGCTGCGCAGCCGGTCGAGGCGCGACCACACCGGCTGCGGTTCCTGCTGCAGGGCGGCCACATGTCGGGCGGCGCAGGGCTGCTGCAGTACATCGAGGCCCACAGGGCCGAGCTGGGCGAGGTGGTGCTCGAGGTGCACCTCGAGCACGCCGCCCTCGAGTTCGCCGCCCCCGACGACGGCGCGTCGGCCGAGCTGGCCCCCACCGGCCTGGCCACCCCACGCTGGTGGTTCACGAGCCGCAACCCCGACCTCGAGGCGGCGGTGCTCAACGCGCTGACCACCGAGCAGCTCGACCGGTCGATGCTGGTGGCCCCCGACGCCTTTGGCGACCAGCCGCCGACCGACGGCGCGTTCTACCACGTCGAGGGCGTGCCGATCGTCAACTTCCTGGCCGCGCCCTTCTACCTGTTCGACTCGATGGACACGCTCGACAAGATCGACCAGGAGAACCTGGTCCCCCTCACCCGGGCCACGATCCGCATCGTCGAGTCGACCCGCGGCATCTCGGCCGCGGACATGCGGGCGGCCATCGAGGCCTGAGCGACGGCGTGACGGCCGCGCCGCCGGGCGCGTGCCCACGGCGGCCGTGCGCGCAACGGCCCCCCGGCTGGACGCCGGGGGGCCTGGCCCGCCCGCAGGCCGGCTCGCGCTGGGCGGTGTCACACCGACAGCACGACGCGGTTGCTCAGCTGGCTGTCGTCGAAGGGGCCGACCGGGGTGAGGCTGACCGACGCCTTGATCTCGTCGGGGTTCTGGACATCCTCGTCCAGTTCGGCCGTGTCGAGCTGGATGACGATCTCCCGGTCCACCCGCGACTGCCCGTCGGCCTGGAACCTCAGGGCCTGGCCCGCCGGGGTGGTCTGGATGGTGTCGTCGACCTGGTCCTCTCCGGCGCCGCCGTCCGCGCCGAACACCCGCCAGCCCTCCTCGTAGAGCTGGTTGGAGGTGCGGTCGTACAGGTCGAACTCCGCGGTGTAGTTGACCGTCAGGGTGGCCTGGGGGTCGTTGCCGAGAACCTCGGCATCGATCGACAGGCTGACATCGCTGATCCTTGCCATGATGATCCTCCTTGGTTCGTGGCCGCCGTGGTCCGCCGGCCGTCTGTTGCTTTGCTGGTGGGCGAACACCGGAGCGTCTCCCGCCGTCGGCGCCACAGGACCATGGCGGCCGTTAACCATCCGCGAACCGATCCGCCTCAGGCGCCGTACCAGAGGACGTGGAGCGCACCGAGCCAAGGGTTCGCCCCGCGGCCACGGGCCGGTTGCTCGACGGGCGACGGCACGGGCCGCGGGCCGGGGCACCGCTGCCGATCGCGCACGAGCTCTGGCGGCCCCGCCTGGTGCGCTGCCTGGCGAGGCGGTGGACCACGCCGGTCACGCTGGTCGTGGCGGGTCCGGGGTTCGGCAAGTCGACGGCGCTGGCACAGGCGGTGCGCGGCAATGCCCTCGAGCCGACCGGGGTCGACGGCTGGGTGGCCTGCCACGCCGGTCACGAGCAGGCCGAACACCTGGCTGCCGAGGTGCTCCGCTCGCTCGGCCGCGTGCCGGCGTGCGAGGACCCGCTCACCGACGTCCTCGAGGCGCTCCGCGCGCATTCGCCTCTGGACGTCTGCGTGATCGTCGACGACTGCCACGAGATCCCGGTCGGCTCGTCGTCGGCACGCCTGCTCGAGGGCGTCGTCCGCCGGCTCCCGGCCAACGCCCATCTGGTCCTGGCCGGCCGGGAGGTGCCCGCGCTCCCGCTCGCCCGGCTGCGTGCCGCCGCTCGGGTGGGCGAGGTCGCCGAGGACGAGTTGGCGTTCACGCCCGCCGAACGGGCGCGCCTGGCCGCCCGCCTCGGCCGTGGCACGGGAGCGGGCGATCGGTTCGGCGGCTGGCCGGCCCTGGTGCGGTTGGCCTTGGCGGTCGGCGACGACACGAGCGTGGACTACGCGCGCGAGGAGGTGCTCGGCGAGCTGTCAGTGAGCGAGCGCCGGGCTCTGTTCGCCCTGGTCACCGTGGGTGTCGCCGACGAGGACATGGTCGCGCACATCACCGGCTCGCCGGTCGACCTGGGAGCACTCGCCGAACGGGTTCCGCTCGTCGCCCGGGTCGACGACAGACAGGTTCGGGCGCACGACCTGTGGCATGAGGCGCTGGTCCGCATGCTCGACCGCGAGGACGTTCGGTCGCTGCAGGTCCGTGCCGTCGACGAGCTCGTCACACGAGGTGAGCTGGCCCGTGCCGGTGCGCTGGCGGTCCACCACGGCGACTGGGACGCTCTCGCCCGGGTCGCGCTGGAGCTGGTCCGCACGACGATCAGCGTGCTGCCCGTCGACACGGCCAGCCGCTGGCTCGAACACGTCCCTGCCGACCGCGCGAACGCACCCGAGCTTCGGCTTCTGGCGGCCGCCGTCACGTGCGCGCGGCGCTATGCGGACCCGGCTGTCGACGACGTCATCACCGAGGTCGCCGACGCGTTTCGCGCCCGCGGCGATGGCGACGCCGAGGTCGTCGCCCTCGCGCTCGGGACGGTGGCCGCCCAGTCCAGGTGCGACCTCGGCGCGCTGCTGTCGTGGGCCGGGCGCGCCGCGTGCGTGCCCGGGGCGGCGGATCACCCGGTGGTGCGCCTGGCGGCGCGCAGCATCGCGGCCGTCGTGGCCGAGATGCGGGGCGATCCCGAGACGGCCCTCCACGAGTTCGCCGGGGCGCCCCTCGAGAACCTGCCGGTCGAGCTCGCGCTGGCCGCCCAGCGCTTCCGGGTCCATTGCCTGCTCCTGTCCGGCCGGGCCGACGAGGCCGTCGAGGCGGCGGACCGCAGCCTCGCCGCCGGCGGCAGCCGGCACTCGCAGCAGATGCCGACCTTTGCGCGGTGGCAGGCGGGCGACCCCACCCCGCTCCTGGACGTCGAGAGCCTCGACGACGCCGCAGAACCGGTGCCCGGGCTCAGCTCCCGGGACTGCTTCGTCGCCGACACGATCCGGACGGTGATCATGGCCAGCTGGGGACGGTCGGCGGCCGCTGGACACGTGCCACCAGGATCTCGCCTCGAGGCCGCCGGGTTGGACAACCCGCGTGACGCAGCTCTCGTCACCAACGCGCGGGCCGCGCAGGCGGTGGCCGATCACGACGAGCCCGCCGCGGCGGCCGCGTTCGACGAGTACCTGGCTCGACATCCGGTGACCGACGAGTTGGGGCAGCGTCACCTCCGTCGCTTCCTCGCCCTCGGCTACGTCCTCAACCCGCAGCTCCGAGCTGTGCTCGACAGCACCCGCCTCGGCCCGTCCCACGAGCGGGCCCGGGACGTCGCACGCGCGTTGGTGTCGGCGCGGTCCGGGCATCGGCCCCGGTGGGGGTGCCGGCCGCTGGACCCGGCGACGGTCTTCACCACCCTCCCGCTCCCGTGGTCTGTCGAGCTTGCGTGCCGCCTGGTCGGCCTGGGGTCGCGCGACGGCCTGCGGCTGGCCTCCTGGCTGGCGGATCACGTCGGCGGCGCGGCTCGCGACGAGCTGCGCCGCGTGGCGGGCGGCGTCGCGGGCGGCGTGGCGGGACTGGCAAGGGAGGCGTCCGTCCTCGGCTCCCGGCTGCCCGTCGAGCCGGAGGAGCACCTGCGGATAGCGGTCGTGGGACCGCTCGAGCTCCATCGCGATGCCGTTCGTGCCGAGACACCAGAGCTGCGACGGGCGCGCGTGCGCGAGCTGCTGGCCCTGCTCGTCGTGGAGCCCAGCCTCTGCCGGGACCGCGCCGTCGCGCTGCTGTGGTCGGACCGGGATGCCGAGTCAGGCGGCCGCAACCTGCGCGTCACCCTCGCCCACCTGCGCCGCCTGCTCGAACCCGAGCGCCCGGCCGGCGAGGCGAGCTTCCACCTTCGCACCGACTCGGCGACCATCCACCTGTTCGACTCTCCCCGGCTCACCGTCGACCTGTGGGAGATGCGGCGGCTGGCCGGCGAGGCGTCCCGGGCGCGACGGGACGGCGACACCGACCGGGCGATCGAGCTGCTCGACGCGGCGACGTCGCTGTGGCGAGGCGCACCCCTCACCGACCTCGACCGCGTCGCCGGCCTCGACGGCGAGATCGAAGATCTCCGCCTGCAGCAGGTGTCGGCCCTCGTCACGCTGGGGGAGCTCCAGCTGACCCGCGGCCTACCCGCGGCGCTGACGAGCGCCGAACGCGCCCTCGCCGTCGACCCGTACCGCGAGGCGGCCCACCGGCTGGCACTGGCCGCGGCGGTGCAACGGAACGACCCCGCGTGCGTGCGGACCGCCGTCGAGCGGGTGAGCCGGGCCCTCGACGAGGTCGGCGTCGGGGCCGAGCCGGCGACCCTGATCGTGCTCCGGCGGGCCACCGCCCGACTCGCGTTGAGCTCCTGATTCCACGCGTCGGCTGCGGCGAGCGCCCATCCGCTCGGCCGTGGACCTTGTGGTTCCTTCCACAGATCCGCAAGGAGCCATCACCGTGACCCGGACGGTCATCACCACCGGTGCACGGCTCCACCTCCGGCGCCGCAAACACGGCGACTCATGCGAGGCCGCCGGTCAGCCGCGACCGGTTTCTCGGTCCTGGTTCTCGTCGGCTCGACGATCTCGGCGATCGCCTCAGCGACGTATTGACGGATGGTGCGTCCCCGCATCGCTGCCCGGGACTTCAAGCGGGCGTGCAACTCCCGTGGGAGCTTCACGTTGAGGGCGACCTCGTCCACGGCGGCGACCGTAGCGATTCACCTGCCGCGACCAGCGTTGCATCGTTTGCTGCAGATATGGCAAACGATGCGTATTGTCGTGCTCGCACCCCGAGCAGCGGGGACGACGAGTGCCGGGAGACGCACAGAGTGCGCGGATCGAATGACGACTGGCGGATCCTGGCCTGGGAGCTGCTCGACGCCGACGAGGCGCATCGACAGCAGCCCAGTCGAGCCAACACGGGACGGCTGGCGCGGGCCCGCCTGGCGCTCCAGGACGCGCTCCAACGCCCGCCGGCGCAACCGACTCGGCGAGTTGGCGACGACCGCATCGGCAATTCAGGCCCGTAGGAGCCCCGGCCAGACCCGGCCTGTCAACAACGTCCGCGGTCACCACGCCCGCGTCCCGTTACAGCAGCTTGCGCAGGGTGCGCAGATTGCGGGTGGTCGTGGTCGAGCGGTACTTGACCTTGGCGACCAGCTTGGCGAACGGCGTGTCTGTGCTCGAGCCCTTGGGGCACTCCCAGTAGACGACGCCGTCGCCCGGGGCCACCTGCTCGTCGCCGTCTGCCAGGGTCGCCGCCGCCTCGACGATCTCGTCGAGCACCGCCTGGTCGGAGCCGAACAGCACGTATGGGTGGTAGCCGTCGCGCTCGGGGTCGAACGGATAGGCGTCAATGACCGCGGCGAGGTGGTCGGCGGTGGTCAGCACGATCCACGCGTCGTACCCGAACGTGTCGCCGAGAGCGGCCTCGATGCGGGCCTTGAGCGTGGGTTCGTCTTCGTCCGCGCTGAAGACCAGGTTGCCCGAGGCGAGCACGGTGCGGACGTCGGCGAGCCCGATGTCGCGGGCCATCGCCGCTAGGGCGGCGGACTTCACCGTGATGCCGCCGACGTTGACCCCACGCAGCAGAGCGACGAACCGGGTCACGGCGGCGACGCTACCGGGGATCGACCCGGCCAGCGGGCAGGCCGTTGCGTGCGGATGTCAGCCGCAGCGTTGCTGGTGCAGGTACTGCTGGCATTCGTCGTCGGTGAGGGTGCGGGTCAGCTCGTCCTCGGCGATCTCGACGAGCTCGTCGATGTCGAGCGTCCACACGCGCACGACGCCCTCAGAGCCCACGGACGCGAGCCGTGAGCCGTCGGGGCTGAACGCGACCGAGAAGACTCCGGCGTAGTGCCCGCGCAGGACGAGAAGTTGCTCGCCGGAGGTCGGGTCCCAGATCCCCACGATGCCGTCCTGTCCACTGACCGCGAGACGTGTTTCGTCGGCGCTGAAGGCGAGGTCGAGCACGGCCCCGGTGTTCCCGGCCAGGGTCGCGACGCGCCGTCCGGTGGCGGGGTCCCAGATCTCGCCCGGCCCACCGGAGCCCACGAGCGTCCGCAGCGGACCCGCGGTCGCGACCAGGCGGCCCGTGGGGCTGGAGAGGGCGAGGGAGGCACGGGTGTCGATGATCGGCGCGACGCCTCCCTCTCGCCAGTCCCAGCGCACGACCCCGCCGACGTCGGGGCTGGTCGGCCCGGTGGCGAGGCGTGTCGTGACGAGCCCCGCGCTGTCGGGAGTGAACGTCAAGCCCATGAGCGCGATGCCGAACTCCTCCTGGCGGACGGCGACGACCTTCCCCGACCGGTCGACGACCGTGGCGCGCCCGGTGCGGCCGTCGTTGGCGGCGATTGCGAGGAGGTCGCCATCGGGATTCCAGGAGACGGTGCCGTAGGTCCCCTGGAGAGGGCCGGCGTCGACGGTGAAGGCATCGCGTCCGGTCTCCATGTCCCACACCCGCACGCTCCCGTCGAAGCGGGCGGCCGCGACCAGCCGGCCGTCGGGACTCACGTCGACCGAGAACACGTCAGCACCAGACGCCAGCGGGGCGTCGTAGCCCGGGGCTGCGTCCTGCGCCGCCGCCGTCGGCGAGCGGGACGGGACACCGAGGGTCCGACGGCGCGTGAACGACTGCGCGTCCCAGACCGTGACGGAGCCGGCACCGCTGGAGGCCACGAGCTGGCGGCCGTCCGACGTGAAGTCGACGGCGCCGAAGGTGGCGACCACGGCGGGGAGGTTGGCCACCTCTGCGTTTCCGTCGATGCCCACGTCCCAGACCCGCGCGGCGGTGACGCCGAGGTCGCCGGTGAGGACGCGCGTGCCGTCCGGCGAGAACGCCACTCCCTCGATGCCCTTGCGGGTGTCGTGGGCGGACAGCGTGATCACCTCTCGTGCACCCCCTTCGTCCACGACCCACACGCGGGCCGTGCCGTCGCTCTTGCCGGCGACGAGACTGGCGGAGTCAGGCGCCCAGTCCACGTCGAAAACGTGGCCCCCCGTGCCGTGAATCGAGAAGCGCTGGTGTCCGGTGCCGCCTTCGAAGACGCGGACGCCGCCGTCGAAGCCCGCGGTGGCGATCGACTGGCCATCGGGGCTCCAGGCGGCGTCCATGATCGGGTACAGAAGGAGCTCGTCCAGGGCGAACGCCTCGTCGCCCGCCGCGAGATCCACGACGGTTGTTGGGTCCTCCCACGATGTGATGGCGAGGCGGGGCCCGGTGGGATCGAACGTCGTCCCGTTTGGCGACGCGACGGAACGGATCTCGCGGACGATCCGCCCGGAGGCGAGGTCGATGACCTTCACCAGCCCCTCCCCGGGCCAGGCGGCGGCGAACAGCGAGCCGTCGTGGCTGAACGACGGGCCTTCCGCGCCCCACGTATCGTCGGTGACGGGCATCCGGACGGTGTGGAGCTCGTCGCCGGTGGCCGTTCGCCAGATGCGAGCGGCGCCGTCGTCTCCGGTGGTGGCGAGGAGGGTGCCGTCGTGGTTGAAGGCGACATCGAGGATGTCGCCGTCGTGGCCGGCGACGGAGCGGACCGTCTCGCCGGTCTGTGCGTCGCGGATGTCCACGATGCCGCTGTCCTCGGGGCCTTCGGTGACGAAGACGGTCCCGTCGGGGCTCCAGTCGAGGCGGCCGCCGATGCCGGGGATGCGGAGTTCGATGCGTGACGCGGTCACGGCGCGGTGGAGCGCTTCTTCGGCCTCGGGGAGCACCGAGCCGGCGTCGTCGCCTCGGGACTGGTCGACGGCGGCGAGGGCGAGCAGGATGCTGCGCTCGGGGTCGATGTCGATGTTGGCGTTGGCGGCGGCGGCCAACTCGCGGGCGGTTGCGATCTGGCCGGCGCGCTCGGCCCGGTCGCGCTGGCCGACGGCGACGAAGCCGGTGATGAGCGCGCCGACCAGGAAGATCGCGGTGGCGGTGAGCAGGGCGCGGAGTCGGCGGTTCTGGCGAGCCTGATGGCGGGCCCGGTCCTCGGAGGCGCGCCGCTCGGTGTCGGCGAGGGTCTGGCTGGAGTCGAGGAAGGTGCGCTCGGTGGGGGTCAGGTCCGGCGTGGATCGCTCGCGCCAGTCGAGGGCCCTCGCCAAGCGGGTGCCGCGGTAGAGCTCGCTGTCGGGGCGACCCATGGTGTCCCAGGTGTCGGCAGCGCCGGCCAGGTGGCGGAGAATGCGCTGGCCCTCGACGTCCTCGTCGAGCCAGCCCTGCAGCCGGGGCCATGCCCGCGCCAGGGCCTCGTGGGCGAGCTGGACGACGCCCTCGTCGCTGGTGACGAGCCGGGCGCTGACCAGCCGCTCGATGATCTCGTCGTGGGCGGCGTCGGTGGCCACGTTGCGCCGGGGGACCCGGTTGCGGACGGGTTGCCCATCGGGGCCCGGTGCGACCAGGCGCAGCATCAGGTCGCGCAGGAGCGGGCGCCGGTCGGCCGGGACCTGCTCGTAGAGCGCCTCGGCCGACTGGGCGACCGCCCCGCGGATGCCGCCAGTGGCGCGGTAGCCGTCGACGGTGAGGGTGCGTCCCTCGCGGCGCTCCCAGGTGGTGCGCAGGGCGTGGGACAGCAGGGGGAGGGCGCCCGGCTCGCCCTCGACGTCCTGGACGAGCAGCTCGACCAGGCCCGGTTCGAGCAGGAGCCCCGCCTGGTGGGCCGGTCCCTCGATCGCCGCCCGCAGGTCGGTCTCGCCCATCGCGCTCGAGCAGGTAGACGCCGGGCTCGATCAGGCGGGCGAACACGGGGTCGGACGACAGCTCGCCCAGCCGGTCGGCCCGCAGCGCGACGATTAGCTGTGCCCGCTCGGCGTGCGCGGCCAGCGCCGCGAAGAACCGGCCCTGCTCACCGGAGTCGTCGCACAGGACGACGGCCTCCTCGCATTGGTCGACCACCAGCACCGGGGCCGGTCCGGTGGCCGGAAGCACGGTGAGGGCATCCATGGGGTGGGCGCCCGGGGTGACCACCACCACCCTGCGGCCATCCCGCTCCAGTGCCGCGGCGACACCGGCACGCACCAGCGACGACTTGCCGCTGCCGGAGGGCCCGACCACCGCCAGTACCCCGACATCCGCCAGCCGCCGCAGGCACGCGGCCACGTCCGTGTCGCGCCCGAAGAACCCGTCGGCGTCGGCCACGTCGTAGGGCACCAGGCCCAGGTAGGGGCAGGTGGCGCTGGGCTCGGGCAGGGCCGTGTCCGCGACGAGCGACGGGTCCTGGCGCAGGATCGCCGCCTCCAGGGCGACCAGGTCGGGGCCCGGGTCCACGCCCAGGTCCGTGGCCAGCACCGTGCGCGCCTGGTGCAAGGCGCGCAGCGCCTCACCCTGCCGGCCGGCCTGGTACTGGGCCCGGGCCAGCAGCGCCCAGCGCTGCTCGCGCAGGGGGGCCTCGGCCACCCGAGCCTGCGCCTCGCCCAGCACGTCCCGGTACCGGCCCGCCGTCAGTGCCGCCTCCACCAGCACCTCCTGGGCGTCGAGCCGC
This sequence comes from uncultured Acidimicrobiales bacterium, assembly GCA_963735395.1. Lineage (GTDB taxonomy): Bacteria > Actinomycetota > Acidimicrobiia > Acidimicrobiales > VFJN01 > ZC4RG19. Next base: position 138,353 of record CAVTKV010000019.1, read on the forward strand.
AGATCCTCGAGCCGCGCGGCCTCGACCCGCGCCGGGGACCAGCCGTCCAGCTCGACCAGCGCTGGGCCCCGCCACAACGCCAACGCCTCGGCCACCACGTGCGCGGCCCGCTCCGGCTCGCCCAGCGTCAGCAGCTCGCGGCTGTGCTGGACCAGGTGCTCGAAGCGCTGGGCGTCCACCTCGTCGACCGGCAGCACCAACCGGTAGCCCGCCGGCTCCGTGACGATCGCGATCGCCCCCAGCGCCTTGCGCAACCGGACCACACACCCCTGCACCACCTTGGCCCACGACGCTGGCGGACTGTCGCCCCACAGCGCGTCCGCGAGCTGCTCGGCGCTGACCGTCTCTCCCCGCCCCACCGCCAACGCCGCCAACACCACCCGATCTCGATGCCCGAGGGCGGCGTCCTCGACCCGGACCGGGCCCAAGACCGCGATACCCACAACGGCAGTGTTCGCCCCCCACCGATACCCGTCAACAGCACCGATACCGCGGTGATACCACCGCGGCGCGGATCCGGCACCGCCCGGCGCGACGACTCCAGCGCCAACCGGCAGCAGCCGTCACGAAGGAGTCGTCGTCATGACACGTACCGCATCCGACATCGACGTCGCCGGAATCCGAAGCAGCGAACGCATCCGCACCACCGCCATCGGCCCGAAGGCGGTGATCGGATGGGTGAGTGCCACGGCGGTGGTGGTCGCAGGTGGCGCGCTCGCCGCTCTCACCTTCGCCGCGGACGACGAGGGCACCGTCGAGGCGCCCACTGGCCGAGCGGACACCGGTACACCGGCCTGCGTCTGGACCTCACAGGTCGACGGTCCGGTCGTCCCCGCCGAGCTCCTCGGCGCCGCGCCCACCCCCGAGTCCGTCCTCGTCTTCGAGCAGTGCGACGGCGATTGGACGGGAGACATGGCCTGGCTGGACTCGGGTGATGATCTCGCGCCCGCCGGCGACGATGGCCTGCCCAACCCGTTCGAGGCAGGCAACCGCGCCGTCGAGCGACTGGACGAGTGACGGGACCCCAACCGCGGGGGCGCCAGCGCCCCGGACTCAGACCCGCCGGACCCGGACCGGTGTCGGCAGGTTGCTCGACAACCGCTCGACATCGTCCGGGTCCGACGTCAACACGATCGAGCCTCGCCCGGCGGCGGTGACCACGATGTGCGCGTCGACGGCGTCGGACAGCTTCGCCTTCCCGAGCAGCGCTCCGACCTCGTGCGCCTGCTCAGCACGAAACGCGACGATCTCGCACCCGCGCAGCAGCCGGCGGAGCTGCACCTGTCGGGGGGAGCGGCTGACCTGGGCGACTACGGGGGCGGTCGTCACGGGCACGACGCCCAGCTCGAGACGAGCCCGGTGGTCGGCCCACACATTCCGATCGTTGCGGTCGGCGGCCACGAGAACGCCGGCGTCGTAGACGACGGTCATGCCGAGCGACGAGGTGCCGGGAGCAGCAGCTCGTCCGTGACGCGACGGCGCGCGGTGTCGAGCTCGGCATCGGTCAGCGCGCCATGGTCACGCTCCCACTCGGCGACGGCGCGCAAGCCATCGCGGACGACGAGGGCACGTCGCGCGGCTTCTGTCATCCAGGCGGAGACGCTCAGACCTTCGGCAGCCGCGGCGGCCACGACCTGCTCGTGAACATCGGGATCAACGGTGATTGCGAGCTTCGGTGACGGTCTTCCACGGGGCACGGCGCCACTCTACTACCGAAGTAGGATGCTTCGATCCGTCCGGCGCGGCGCCCAACCGTCTTGCCCGTTCCCGGCGGCGATCCCTAAGCTGGCTCCCTGATGCGACGCCTCCACACGCTCGTAGTTCTCGTCTAGCGCACGCCGGCCTCACCCCGCGTGCGCTGTTCCGACCTCCCACTGGGAGGTCGTTTCAGTTTTCGGCCTCTGTCCGCCTCGCCCAGACCGCACCGCCCACCGCACCCAAGGAGCACACCGCCATGACGATCGACGGCGGACAAGCCCTGATCAAGGCCCTCGAGATGGAGGGCGTCGAAGTGATGTTCGGCCTGCCCGGCGGCGCCATCCTCCCGGTGTACGACCCGATCATCGACAGCCCCATCCGCCACATCCTCGTGCGCCACGAGCAGGGCGCCGGCCACATGGCCGAGGGCTTCGCCCACGCCACCGGCAAGCCGGGCGTGTGCATGGTCACCTCGGGCCCGGCGGCCACCAACGTGGTCACGCCGCTGTGCGATGCCTACATGGACTCGGTGCCCATGGTGTGCATCACCGGCCAGGTGCCGTTCGCAGCCATCGGCACCGACGCCTTCCAGGAGTGCGACACGGTCGGCATCACGCGGTCGGTCACCAAGCACAACGAGCTCATCACCGAGGCGCAGGACATCCCGCTCATGGTGCGCCAGGCCTTCCACCTGGCCACCACCGGGCGGCCCGGCCCGGTGCTGCTCGACGTGCCCAAGGACATCGTCGATCCCAGGAACCCCCGTTCCGCGCTCGAGTGGTACTGGCCCACCGACGCCGAGGTGGCGGCCAGCCTGCCGGGCTACCGGCCCACCACCAAGGGCCACCCCAAGATGATCCGTCAGGCGGCCGAGCTCATCCTCCAGGCGCGGAAGCCCGTCATCTACGCCGGCGGCGGCATCCTCAAGGCCAGGGCGGCCGAGGCGCTGCGCGAGCTGGCCGAGCTGTGCGACATCCACGTCGTCACCACGCTCATGGCCCGCGGTGCCTTCCCCGACGACCACCCGTTGTGCCTGGGCATGCCGGGCATGCACGGCAACTACACCGCGGTCACGTCGATGCAGCAGAGCGACCTGCTCATCGCCCTCGGCAGCCGCTTCGACGACCGGGTGACGGGCAAGCTCGACGGGTTCGCCCCCGAGGCCAAGGTCATCCACGTGGACATCGACCCCGCCGAGCTGGGCAAGGTGCGCCGGCCCGACGTGCCCATCGTGGGCGACTGCCGGCTGGTCATCGAGGAGCTGATCACCGCCATCCGCGACCTCACCGACGGTGGCGTGGCGTTCCCCGACCGGACGGCCTGGAAGCAGACGATCTCGGGCTGGCAGGAGAACTTCCCGCTCACCTACGAGCAGTCCGAGCCGGGCGACCTGCTCAAGCCCCAGTTCGTGCTCGAGCGGCTGCGCGACAGCACGCCCGACGACACGATCGTCGCCTCGGGCGTGGGCCAGCACCAGATGTGGACGTCGCAGTACTGGAAGTTCAACCATCCCTACACCTGGGTCAACTCGGGCGGTCTGGGCACCATGGGCTTCGCGGTGCCCGCGGCCATCGGCGCCAAGGTGGGCCGGCCCGACCGCATGGTGTGGGCGGTCGACGGCGACGGCTGCTTCCAGATGACGGCGCAGGAGCTGGTCACCGCGGCCAGCGAGCGCATCCCGGTCAAGATCGCCATCCTCAACAACGCCTACCTGGGCATGGTCCGCCAGTGGCAGGAGATGTTCTACGACGAGCGGTACAGCGAGGTGTACCTCTCGCCCGACCTGCCCGACTACAAGCTGTGGGCCGAGGCCATGGGCTGCGTGGGCATGCGGGTCGAATCGCCCGACGAGGTCGACGCCGCCATCCAGAAGGCCAACGAGATCGACGACCGCCCGGTGGTCATCGACTTCCGCACCGACGCCCGCGAGAAGGTGTACCCGATGGTGCCGTCCGGGTTGTCCAACGACCAGATCGTCACCGACCCGTCCCAGGGCGAGGGAGGTCACTGATGTCACCCATTCCCGGCACCGATGCGCGGCACCACACGCTGGTGGTGCTCGTCGAGAACAAGGCGGGCGTGCTGGCCCGGGTGGCCAGCCTGTTCGCCCGGCGCGGCTTCAACATCTTCTCCCTGGCCGTCGCCCCCACCGAGGACGCGCGGTTCAGCCGCATCACCATCGTCGTCGACGTCGAGTCGGCCCCGCTCGAGCAGATCACCAAGCAGCTCTACAAGCTGATCAACGTGGTCAAGATCAGCGAGCTCGACCCGCGCGACGCGGTCGAGCGCGAGCTCATGCTCGTCACCCTGCGGGCCGACGTCACGGCCCGCAGCCAGGTGATCGAGCTGGTCAACCTGTTCGAGGGCCGCGTCGTCGACGTGGGCCACGACGAGCTGACGGTCAGCCTCGACGGCGAGCCCGACCGCCTCGACGACGTCGAGGACCTGCTGCGACCGTTCGGCATCGTCGAGCTGCAGCGCACCGGCCGGGTGGCGCTCCCCAAGCTCGAGCACACCGCTCCCAACCTCCGTACCGTGCGGCGCACGGCCTGAACCCAAAGGAACCCCAGCAATGGCGAACGTCTACTACGAGAAGGACGCGGACCGGTCGCTCATCGCCGACCGCAAGGTGGCGGTGATCGGCTACGGCTCGCAGGGCCACGCCCACGCGCTCAACCTCAAGGAGTCGGGCATCGACGTGCGCGTCGGCCTGCGCGAGGGCTCGTCGTCGGTCGCCAAGGCCGAGGCCGCCGGCCTGAGCGTGCGCTCGGTGGCCGACGCCACCGCCGAGGCCGACCTGATCATGCTCCTGGGGCCCGACACGGAGCACAAGGCCATCTTCACCGAGCACATCGCTCCCCACCTGAACGATGGCGACGCCCTGTTCGTGGGCCACGGGTTCAGCGTGCGCTTCGAGCAGGTGGTGGCGCCGGCGGGCGTCGACGTGGCGCTCGTCGCCCCCAAAGGCCCCGGTCACCTGGTGCGCCGCACCTACACCGAGGGCGGCGGCGTGCCGTGCCTCATCGCCGTGTCGCAGGACGCCACCGGCAACGCCCACGGCCTGGCCCTCGCCTACGCGGACGCCATCGGCGGCGCCCGGGCCGGCGTGCTCGAGACCACGTTCGAGGAGGAGACCGAGACCGACCTCTTCGGCGAGCAGGTCGTGCTGTGCGGCGGCCTCACCGCCCTGGTGCAGGCCGGGTTCGAGACCCTGACCGAGGCCGGCTACCAGCCCGAGTCGGCGTACTTCGAGTGCCTGCACGAGCTGAAGCTGATCGTCGACCTCATGTACGAGCAGGGCATCGCCGGCATGCGCTACTCGATCAGCGACACGGCCGAGTACGGCGACCTCACCCGCGGGCCGCGCGTGATCAACAGCGCGGTCAAGGCCGAGATGCGCACGATCCTCGACGAGATCCGCAGCGGGCAAGTTCGCCGAGGAGTGGATCGCCGAGTCCGAGTCGGGCCGGGCCACCTACAAGAAGCTGCAGGACGAGGGCGCCGCCCACCCCATCGAGACGGTGGGTGCCGAGCTGCGGGCCATGATGCCGTGGATCTCGGCGGGCAAGCAGCGCGTCCAGGACATCTCGGGCGGCTGACCCCGGTCCGTCGGTTCGGCGAGACACCCACCACGCCGGTTCTGGCGGCTCTCACTGCCATTGCTGCGGTTGACGGACGCCAGTTGGGCGGACGGGCCGGCGCTCCGGGCGTGTCCACCGGTTCTGGCGGCTCTCAGTGCCAATGTGGCGGTTGAGGGACGCCAGGTCGGCCGGGCCCCCGGGCCCCCGGGCCGTCCGCTCAGTCCGCGACGCCGGACTCGCCCGCGCCGCCCACCCCATCGAGACGGTGGGTGCCGAGCTGCGGGCCATGATGCCGTGGATCTCGGCGGGCAAGCAGCGCGTCCAGGACATCTCGGGCGGCTGGCCGCGTCCGGGCGGGAACATCTGGGAACCTTGCGCCACCACCGGGTGTCTTCACGCCGTGGAGGCCATCGTGGAGCGCTACAGCGTGTTCGAGGACTTCTATCGGGCGGAGCGATCGAAAGTCCTGCGCGCCGTCGTCTTCGCCCTGGACGATGCCGATCTCGGCGTCGAGTCGACGGACGAGGCGATGGCCAGGGCCTACGAGCGCTGGGACGAGGTCGGCGCCATGCGCAACCCCAACGGGTGGGTGTTCCGTGTGGCCGTGAACTTCGGACGCAACCGCGTGCGGCGCAAGCTGCTCGAGAGACGCAAACCGACGCCACCCGACCGGGACCGCCCGGACATCGAGGGCGTGTCCGATCCCGCCATCGCGCGGGCACTCGCCCGCTTGCCGCTCGAGCAGCGGATGGTGGTGGTCCTGCGGTTCCACCTCGACTGGTCGATCGACGAGATCGCCGACGCGCTCGACTGCGCGAGCGGAACGGTGAAGAGCCGGCTGCACCGAGCCCTGCAGCGGCTGGAGACGATGTTGGAGGCGCCGGTATGACCGGGTTGATCGAGGACCGCCTGCGAGCCCACTTCGCCGACCGGGAGGCACGCGACGTGCTGCCCGGGCCGGAGGCCGACGTCGCCGTCGAGCGGGCCCGGCAGGCCGGCGGCCGCTCCGGCGGTCGGGCGGCGCCCCGCGACGTGAGGTGGTTGCGCCGGCCTCGGGTCCTGCTCGCCGCCGCGGCCGCTGTGGTGGTGGCAATCGCCGCAGCCGGCGCACTGGTCGCGTCCGACGACCCTGCCCGCGTGACCACGGACCCATCGCCTGCCCCCACGGCTCCGGACCCGGGACCCGACCCGTCCACGACGCCGTCGACCGAGCCGACCACACCGCCGACCTCGGAGACCACCGCGCCGCCCCCCGCCGGTGACCGCCCGACCGGCCCGATCGTGGCCCTCGAAGGCGTGCTCGGCACGTGGTCCGGGACCGGGTGGGTGCGCTGGGAGGTCGGCGCAACGCCGCCGTACGGCGACGAGTACCAGATCGTCCGGCTCGACGAGCCGATCAGCACGGCGGTCGGCGCCGCTGACATCGACTGCTCGCCCGCGGCCTTTCCGAGCATCGACGTCGGCCTCGGGTACACCGACGAGCCGCTCGACCCTCAACCGATCGCGGTCACCGGTGTCGGCGACCCGCGCCCGCGGCCGGTCGAGGTGCTCGACCCCGCGGCCCCCGCGTACCGCGAGGCGGCCGCCGATGTGGTCGCCGGCCTGGGCGTCACCGACCCCGCGCCGCAGGTCAGCCAGGTGGTGCGCGGCGATCTCGACGGCGACGGCTCGGCCGAGGTCGTGGTCGTGGCCGAGCGCATCAGCGATCCCATCGGGTTCAGCGCCGGCGAGGGCGACTACTCGGTTGCGTTCCTGCGCCGCGTGGTCGGCGGCGAGGTCGAGACGTCGCTTATCGCCTCGTCGATCGCGGATCCCCAGGCGGAGATGATCCCCAGCATGGAGGTGTACCGGGTGTCGGCCCTCGCCGATCTCAACGGCGACGGACGCATGGAGGTCGTGCTGAACCTCCGCTACTGGGAGGGCTCGTCGTCGCTCGTGCACGAGCTGCAACCGAACGGGACGCTGCTCGAGGTCCTGTCGGCCAGCTGCGGCGTCTGAGCCGCCGCCCATGCGAGGAGGACCCAGTGACCGTCAGTCGGCGATGTCGGCCTCGGCGACGACCCGGGTGGGCGTGACCCGGACCAGCAGCTCGCCGGGCACCCCGTTGCGGGCGCCGTACTCGTCGGCGTGCTCGGCGCCCATGTAGCGGCCGCCGATGCGGGCGGCCCACCGGCGCAGCTCCGCGGGCTCCTCGGTCCAGGTCGCGTCGCCCTCGACGAGCACGAACGCGAACGGCGGCCGGTCGTCCTGCACGCACAGGGCGACCTGGCCGTCGCGCCGGATGGCGTGGCCCTTGACCGTGGTCGCGCCCGTGTTGAAGAGGATCGTGCCGTCGTCGTCGACGTCGTACCAGACGGGAGCGACGTGCGGCCGCCCGTCCTTGCGGGTCGTCGCCAGCGTCGCCGGGCGCACCGGCGACCGCAGGAAGGCCCGCCACTCGTCCTCGGTCATGTCGGCCATGGCGGGAGGGTACCGGCGCCGGGTCGTGGGTCACCCCAGCCGGCGGAAGGCGTCGACCATCGCCGCCCGCCACGCCGCCAGGTTGGGGTTGTGGTGCTCCTCGGGTGACCGGCCCAGGCGCACGACGATCAGGTCGAGCGGCGGGCACATCATCAGCGACTGGCCGTCGTAGCCGCTGGCCCAGAACGTGCCCAGGTGGTCGCCGACGCTCCACCAGTGGGCGCCGTACCAGCGGTCCTCGGGCTCGTCGTACGACCGGATGCGCCGGCCGTGGTCGACCCAGCCCTCGGGCAGCAACCGCCGGCCCTCCCACACTCCGTCCCGCAGGTAGAGCAGGCCGAACCGCAGGTAGTCGAGGGCGGTGGCGTACACGTACGACGAGCCGATGAAGGTGCCGGCATCGTCGAACCGGGGGTCGGCCGAGCGCATGCCCAACGGATCGAACAGGCGCTCGCGTAGGAACCGCTCGTACGGCTCACCGGGGCCGACGAGGCGGGCGACCAGGCCGGAGACGATGTTCGACGTGCCCGACGAGTAGTTGAACAGTGTGTCGGGCGGGCAGGCGAGGGGGCGGTTGGCGGCGAAGCGGGCCATGTCGGCCTGGCCCGCGCCGAAGAGCATCTCGATGACGTCGGACGTGCCGGCGTCCTCGTACACCTCGCTGAAGGCCAGCCCGTCGCGCATGGTCAGCAGGTGCTCGAGGGTGACGGCGTGGCGGGGGTCGGCCGGGTCGGCCCATTCGGGCACCGGCGCCGGGCCGTCGAGCGCCAGGCGTCCATCGGCGACGAGCATGCCCACGACGGCGTGCAGCATCGATTTGGCCATCGACCACGACAGCAGCCCGGTCGACGGCTCGATCGGCTCGTGCGGCCGGTCCCAGTGCTCGAGCTCGCCGCCGTAGCGTTCGGCCAGCAACCGGCCCCCGTGCACGACCGCGACAGAGAACGTGGTGCCGTACCGCTCGACGTCGGTGGTGACGTCGTCGAGCAGCGCCGCCAGAGGCCGGGCGAGGGGCCCCGGTGGCACGGCCCGGGGCCACTCGTCGGTGGGCCACGGCACGCCCTCGGGCTGCGGGGTCAGCGGGACCAGCTCGCGGTTGCGCATCTCGTCGATCATCGGTGTGCTCCCACGGGCGGCCACCGTAGGCGCCCGCCGGTCAGGGCGGCAGGACGGCGCAGTTGCCCGTCGGCGTCTGCGGTTCGTGGACGCTGTGGTCGACGTTCGCCACCGCGCTGCACATCTGCGTGGCCGTGCCGCGGTCGGCGGGGGTGTACTTGGTCAGATACGTCGACGACTCGTCGGTCACGTCCCAGTCGCTGCCGTCGGGGCCGTTCGTGCCCGCCGTCGCCGCGGGCTGGGTGTCGTAGAAGAAGTGGACGTGCAGCGACTCGGGGCCGCCGTCGAGCTGCGGTTCGTACCCGACGACCCGGTAGTTCACCCGGTACTGCCCGCCGTCCAGCACGACGTCGTCGATCTGGACGAAGGGGCCCGCGGGCAGGGTGGTGGTCGGGGTCTCCGAGGAGGAGGGCGTGGTCGAGTCGGCCGCCCGGGGGTCGTCCGCGGTGGCGGCCGTGGCGGTCGGATTCTCGTCGTCGCCCCCACCGAACGCCAGGTACCCGCCCGCGCCGAGGAGTGCGATCGCCAGCAACGCGCCGCCGACCAGGGCCGCCGGCCGACGCGAGCCCTCTCGGTCGCCGTCGCCGCCCCGCGCCCCACGACCGTCGCCGCCTCCCGCCCCGGGATCGCCGCCGCGACGGGCCCCATGACCACCGGTGCCGGCGCCGGTGCCCGTGCCTGTCGCGTTGCCGGTGGCCGTGCCGTTGGCGTCACCCCGGGAGTGGCGGGCGCCGCCCTCCCGCGGCGGCAACCGGTCGCTACCGTAGGGGACGGTGACCGATCGCCGGTCGCGGCGGGCCGTGTCGGCGTCGGGTGCGGCCGGCGACGCGGGGGTGGGCGCCGTGTCCGCGGCGGCCACCTCGGCGGTCGCGGGAACGGGGCCCACGGGGGCCGCCACCACGTCAGCGGCGGCCACCGACGCGGCGGCCGCATCGCCGGCAGCGGCCGGTGCGACGGCGGCATCCGTGGAGGCGACCGGGGCGGACGTCACCGGCACGACGGCTGCCGGCTCGGGCGGCCGGCCACCGGCTCGGGCGCTACCGGCTCGGGCGCTACCGGCTCGGCCGTCGCCGTCGGGGCAACAGGGGACGAGCTCGGCGCCGCATCCCCGGACGGCTCGCCGTCGGCCCTGGCACCCGACCGTGCGGCGGCGGTGATGGCGGCCCCCAGGGCGACGCCGTGCTTGGGGTGGGCGTCGACCGCCACGGGGCGGCCCAGGGCCGACGACACCAGCTCGGCGACCAGGGGCGTGCGCGACGAGCCGCCGACCAGCAGCACGGCGGTGACCTCGTCGGGCCTGACACCGGCCGACCGCAGCGCCCGGTTGGTCGCCGTGATGGTGTCGGCCAGCGCCGGGCGCACCATCTGCTCGTACTCGCCGCGGGTGAGCCGCACCTCGGTCTGCAGGTTGGGGAGCAGCACGGGGATCGACACGTCGCTGTCGGAGGACAGCGCCTCCTTGGCGTCGACGCAGTCTTGACGCAGCCGGGTGACGGCGGCCTGGGCGGTGGGGTCGAGCGGGTCGAGCGCGTCGATCGCCCCGTCGGTGGCCCGGTCGACGTGGTGGTACACGGCGGCGTCGAAGTCGACCCCGCCAAGGCGCTCGATGCCCTCGGGCGAGCCCAGGATGTCCCAGCCCGCGTCGGTCTTGCGCAGGACGGCGGCGTCGAACGTGCCGCCGCCCAGGTCGTACACGGCGATGACCGCGCCGGGCTCGACGCGCTCCTGCGAGGCGTAGTGGATGGCGGCGGCCTCGGGCTCGCTGAGCGTGGCCACGTCGTCGAGGTCGGCCAGGCGTATGGCCTGGCGTAGCAGGTCGAGCTTGTAGTTGCCCCAGTTGGCCGGGTGCGACACGGCGATGCCGGCGGGCGGGCCGCCCTCGACGGCGGCCACCTGGTCGACGACCCAGCGCAGCAGCTTGGCCACCAGCGCATCGGCCGAATAGGGGGTGCCGCCGACGATGATGGGGGTCGGGTCGCCGATGCGCCGCTTGAACTCGCGGGCGACGCGCGCCGGCTCGGTGGCGGCCCGCCGCACGGCGGCCTCGCCCGTGAGCACCGCCTCGTCGTCGCGCAGCAGCACCACGGACGGGATGGCCGGGGCGCGGTTGCCCAGGCTGGCGATCTCATAGCGCCCGTCGCGCCACACCGCCGCCGCCGTGTAGGTGGTACCGATGTCGATACCCAGGTAGTAACTCATCGTCGCTCTCCGCACTGCCGCCTCGGACCGCCCTCGGGGCGAGCGGGAGCATACTGCCGGTGCATCCGCGCGGACGGTCGGTGCGCCCGGCCCGCAGCGCATCCTCGGACTGGTCACGCCGTCTCGGCGAACGGTCGCTGTGCTCTCCGCTCTTGCAGCTTCGCTGCGGCCCGCTCGGGCCACGGCCTCGCCTGTCGGCTCGGCCTCGCGAGTTGCTACATGGTCTCGGCGAAGCTGACCTCGCCCTCGCCCCGCAGGACGTTCTTGAGCAGCTTGCCAGAGGCGTTTCGGGGCAGCGGCCCGGTGCGGATGTCGACGTAGGCCGGCACCTTGAAGTCGGCCAGTTCGGCCCGCACCCAGGCGCGCACCTCGTCGTCGGTGAGCGTCTCGCCCGCTTCGACCTGCACGACGGCCTTGACCTCCTCGCCGAGCTCGGCGTGAGGTACGCCGATGATGGCGGCGTCGGCCACGGCGGGGTGCTCGACGAGGCGGTTCTCGATCTCCACGCAGTAGATGTTCTCGCCGCCGCGGATGATCATGTCCTTCTTGCGGTCGGTGATGGTGAGGTAGCCCTCGTCGTCGAGGTGGCCGATGTCGCCCGTGTGCAGCCAGCCGCCGGCGTCGATGGCCTCGGCGGTGGCGTCGGGCTTGTTCCAGTAGCCCTTCATCAGGATGGGTCCCCGGATGCACACCTCGCCGGTCTCGCCCGGCGCCAGCGGCCGGTTGAGCGGGTCGACGATCTGCAGCTCGACCGTGGGCACGGCGGGCCCCACCGACCACGGCTTGCGCTTGGCGTCGTCGCCGCTGATGACCGTCGCCACCGACGAGGTCTCGGTGAGCCCGTAGGCGTTCGAGGTCGTGCGGACGTTGGGGAACGTGTCGGCCACCTTGCGCTGCAACTCGTCGGCCGACGGCGACCCGCCGAAGGCGACCGCGGTCACCGTCGACGTGTCGTAGTCGTGACGGCCCGGGTGCTCGCACACCCGCCACACCATCGTGGGCACCGTGGCCCACACGGTGACCTTGTGCTCCTCGATGAGGCGCAGCGCCTCGGCGGGCTCGAAGCGCCCGGCCGGGATCACGATCTTGATGCCGGCCAGCATCCCCACCACCAGGCCCGAGTGGCAGCCCGACACATGGAACAGCGGCGAGGTGAGCAGCGACACCGTGGGGCCGCTGTTGCCGCCGAGGGGCGAGCCGGCCGACGGGTTGGCCATCGCTCCCGCCACGGTGGAGTACAGGGTGTTCTGCAGGTTGGCGATCATCGACCGATGGGTCGAGATGGCGCCCTTGGGCCTGCCGGTGGTGCCCGACGTGTAGAAGATGACCGCGGCGTCGTCCTCGGCGACGGGGGCGTCCGGGAAGGTGGCGGTCGGCGCCTGGGTCAACGCGTCGACCCGGTGCAGCTTCACCGCGCCTCCGCCGGCCGCCGGGAAGTCGTCGGGTGAGGCGTCGGTCAGGAAGACGTGTGCCAGGGCGGGGGCCTCGTCGAGCCGGTCGGCGATGCGCTCGAACCGCTTGCGGTCGGCGACCAGCACGGTGGCGCCCGAGTCCTGCAGCCCGTAGAGGATCTCGTCGGCCTTCCACCAGCCGTTGAGCCCCACCAGCACGGCGCCGCTCGACACGGTGGCCCAGAACGCCAGGCACCAGTCGGGGTTGTTCTGGCTGAGCACCGCGACCCGGTCGCCCGTGCCCACGCCGTACTGCGTGGTCAAGGCTTGGGCCATGCCGTTGGCCGTCTCGACGAACGTGCGGAAGCCGTAGGTGCGGTCGCCGTAGACCAGGAACGTGTCGTCGTCGCCGCGGGCGATCGCCCCCTGGGTGATCTCGCGCAGGGACCGCATGCGTTGCTTGTAGACCTGCAGCGGACGGCCGAGCACGTCCTCGGTCGCGACCTCGAACATCCCTCCGGGCCCGGTGAGCTGAGCACGGACCTCTGACAGGCTGGGCATCGCCTTCCCCCTCGTATGGCTGATGCGATCGTCAGCGGAGCCTAGGCGCGCCCGGGGCCGAGGAGCCGCCCCACATCACCGGAAGGCCGGGGCCACCTCGTCGATGAACTGGTCCAGCGCCGCGAGCTTGCGGTCGCCCGTGCCCAGCGTGAAGTCGGGGACGATCAGCTCGTCGAGGCCGGCCTCGGCGTAGGCGGCCACCACGTCGCGCAGGCGCTCGGGCGTCCCGGCCATGAGCGGGCGGGGGACGGCCTCGGCCAGGCGGTCGGCCTCGGCCTCGTCGTCGGTGAAGATCACCAGGGCCTGGGCCGTGCGAGCGATGTCCCCGGGGTCGCGGCCCACTGCCTCGCACCGCCGCGTGAGCGCCGCCGACCGCTCGGCGATGTGGTCGGGCAGGCCCCACGCGTTCCACTCGTCGGCGTAGCGGGCGGCGATGCCGAGCATGCGGTCGCCCTTGGCGCCCACAAGGATGGGCAGCCGGTCCTGCACGGGCTTGGGCTCGCAGAGCGCGTCGGTCAGCCGGTAGTGGTCGCCGGCGAAGGTGGCGGTGGGCTCGCGTAGCAGGCTGCGGACGACCTGGATCGCCTCCTCGAACCGGTCGACGCGCTCGCGCACCGGGGGCAGTGCGATGCCGTACTGCTCGTGCTCGTTGACCTGCCACCCGGTGCCCATGCCGAGCACGAAGCGCCCGCCGGTCACATGGTCGACGGTGGCGGCCATGTTGGCCAGCACCGCCGGGTGGCGGTAGGTGTTGCCGTACACCAGCGTGCCGATGCGCAGCCGGTCGACGGTCGCCCCCAACGCGGCCACCAGCGAGCCGGCCTCGAGAGTGGGTGTGTCGGCGGGCATCGGCCCGGGGTCGTTGCCCATGAAGTGGTCGGCGACCCACACGCCGTCCCACCCCGTGGCTTCGGCGTGCCGGGCGGAGGCGACCATGTCGGACCAGGGCTGGCTGGACGATGTCCACAGCGAGAAGCGCATCCACTCAGCATGCCCCGTGAGTGAGTGTCTGGGGATAGGTCACACCGTCTCGGCGAACGGGCGCTGTGCTTTCCGCTCTTGCAGCTTCGCTGCGGGCCGCTCGGGCCACGGCCTCGCCTGACGGCTCGGCCTCGGGTGACTTCACCGCACGGTGCGGAAGAACCCCCGGACCTGGTCGACGAACGACGCCGGCTGCTCCAAGGCGGCGAAGTGCCCGCCCCGGTCGAGCGCCTCGTACCAGCGCAGGTCCGTGTACCGCCGCTCGGCCCATCGGCGCGACGGCCGGATGATCTCGCGCGGGTAGATCGAGATGCCCGATGGCACCGGCACCGGGTCGGTGTTCCGCCGCGTGAAGCTCTCCCAGTAGAGGCGGGCCGACGACGCGGCCGTGGACGTGAACCAGTAGGCCGAGATGTTGTCGAGCATCTGGTCCCGGGTGAGGGCGCTCTCGGGCAGGCCGTCGTTGTCGGTCCAGGCCCAGAACTTCTCGGCGATCCACGCGCACTGCCCGGCGGGCGAGTCGGTGAGCCCGTAGCCCAGCGTCTGGGGCCGGGTCGACTGCTGCGCGGAGTAGCCCGCGCCGTGGGCGGCGTGCTCGGCCAGGTCGTCCAGCGCCTGCTGCTCGGCGGGGGTCAGGTCGCCGAGGGTGGCCTTGTCCGGGCCGACCGCGGCCATGTTCAGGTGGATGCCGGCCAGGCGCTCGGGGCTCTGCTGGCCCAGTCGATCGGTGACGGTCGCGCCCCAGTCGCCGCCCTGCGCGCCGTAGCGGTCGTAGCCGAGCCGGGCCATCAGGTCGTCCCAGGCCCGGGCGATCCGCTCGACGGTCCAGCCCGGGCGGGTGGGCTTGTCGCTCCAGCCGAAGCCGGGCAGCGACGGCGCTACCACGTGGAAGGCGTCGACGGGGTCGCCGCCGTGCGAGCGCGGGTCGGTGAGCGGGCCGAGCACCCCGAGGAACTCGACGACCGAGCCGGGCCACCCGTGGGTGAGCACCAGCGGCAGCGCGGTGGGCTCGGGCGAACGCACGTGCAGGAAGTGGACGGTCAGCCCGTCGAGGGTGGTGCGGAACTGGGGGAAGGCGTTGACGCGGTCGGCCAGGCCGAAGTCGTAGCCGTCGGCCCAGTAGGCACACAGGTCACGGGCGTACGCCAGCGGGACGCCCTGCGCCCAGTCGTCGACGGTCTCCCGCTCGGGCCAGCGGGTGCCCGCCAATCGTGCGCGCAGGTCCGCGACGTCGGCGCCGGCGATGTGCACCTCGAACGTTTGGACGGAGTCGGTGGTGGTGGCCACCGGCGGATGGTCTCAGGTGGGCGCTCGCCCCGCCACCGCGTGGCAGTCGAACGGCACCGCAGCGCGGCCGGAGTCGTCGGTGAACCCGGCCAGCTCGGTCCGGCTGTCGGTGCGGATGGCCTGGTAGGTGGCGTCGTCGATGCGCTCGAACAACGGTGAGCCCTCGACCTCGGTGGCCACGAACTGGTCGACCGAGTCGAAGCGGGCGTGCCCCGGGCGGGTGATGGTCGTGGTGACGTCGAGGCCCGCCCCCGCGAACAGGGAGCGCAGCCCATCCAGGTCGCCGAGCTCGAAGTACGTGCTGATCAGCGCCACCGCGTCGGGGCCGGCGTGGCGGGCCACGACGGCGGCGAAGCTCGAGTACCCCGGGCTCGAGGCCAGCGGCGCCGGTACGAGCACCGCCACGGTGCCGCCGGGCCGGGCGACCCGCGCCATCTCGGCCAGGGCACCCGCCGGATCGGGGAAGAACATCATCGCCATCTGGCACACCACCGCGTCGAAGCCGTCGTCCGGGTACGGCAGGGCGGCGGCGTCGCCCTGCCGCCAGTCGATGTCCGGTGACAGCCGGCGGGCCACCGCCAGCATGGCGTCGTTGAGGTCGACCCCCGCCACCGATCCCGTCGATCCGACACGCTGCGCGGCGCCGCGCGCCGCCACCCCGGTGCCGCACCCGACGTCGAGCACCGACTGGCCGGGTGCCACGCCGGCCACGTCGAGCAGGTGGGGGACCCGCTCCTCGAAGATCCCCGGCACGAACCGGGTCTGGTAGACCTCCGCGGCCTCGGCGGAGATGCGGAACGTCTCTGTGGTGTCGCCCGTGTCGGTGTTGCCCGTGTCGGTGTCGCCCGTGTCGGTGTCGCCCGTGTCGGTGTCGCCCATGTCGGCATCATCCTGTGATCATCGTCGCGGCACATGGGGCATCTGCCCCATTTCGCCGGCGCGCCTGGCGCGCCAAGATCGTGCGTGTCACCCGAGTCGATCGAGTCGCTCGTGGCCGCGGGAGCGTCGGCCCTCGACGAGGGTCGCTGGCTCGACGCCGAGGCGGCGTACGCGGCGGCGCTCGACCAGCGCCCATCCGCCGAGGCGCTGGCCGGGCTGGGCGAGGCCCGCTGGTGGCGGGGCGACCCCGGGGGCAGCGTGACGCTGCGCGAGCGGGCCTATGCCGCGTTCCGGCAGGCAGGCGACCCCGTGAACGCGGCGCTGTCAGCCATGGCCGCCTGCATCATCTACAAGGCCAACTTCGGAAACGAGGCGGCGGCCGGCGGGTGGATGTCGCGGGCCGAGCGACTGTTCGAGGGTGACGGCGCCGGCCCGTTGCAGGGCTGGCTGTGGGCCACCCGCGCCTACCAGCTCGACGAGGGGCCCGAGGCGATCGAGCTGTCGGATCAGGCACTGGCCGCGGCCCGTCGCGACCAGGACGTCGACCTCGAGCTGACCGCGCTCGCCACGCGCGGGCGCACGATGGTCATGGCCGGGCAGGCCCGCGAGGGCCTGGGCCTGATCGACGAGGCCATGGCGGCCACGCTCGCCGGCGAGTGCCAGCGGTTCGACACGGTGGTGGCCACGAGCTGCGACATGCTCGTCGCCTGTGACGTGGCCGCCGACCTCGACCGGGCGACCCAGTGGTGCCGGGTCGCCGACCAGTTCGTGGCGACCTACGGGTGCCCCTACCTCTACGCCCAGTGCCGCACGGTGTACGGCAGCGTGCTGGTGCAGGCGGGCCAGTGGCCCCAGGCCGAGGGCGAGCTGACGACGGCGATGGGCATGGCCGGCACGGCCGGGCCCGCCATGCACGCCCGCGCCGCCGCCCGCCTGGCCGACCTGCGCCTGCGCCAGGGGCGGGTCGACGACGCCGAGGCCCTGCTGGCGACCTGCGACCGCGAGGTGGCCGCGGTCACGCTGGCGGCCGTCCGCCTGGCGCGGGGTGAGGCGCCGGTGGGCGTGGCCCTGGTGGAGCGCCACCTGCGTGCCCACCCCACGCCGGGGCTGGCGGACGTTCCCGCCCTCGAGGTGCTGGTCGCGTCGCACCTGGCGGCGGGCGACCCCGTGGGGGCACAGGCCGCGGCCCGCCGGCTGACCGGGCTGGCGACGGCCTCCTCGCACCGTGGCCTGGCGGGGCGGGCCGCGGCCGCCGAGGCCCGGTGCGCGGCCGCCGTCCGCGAGCCCGAGCGGGCCGTCGAGCATTTCGAGCAGGCGCTGGCCGCCCTGTCTCAGGTCGACCTGCCGCTCGAGACCGCCCGCGTTCGCCACGACCTGGCGACGACGGTGGCCGCCACCCGTCCCGATCTGGCCGTGGCCGAGGCGCGGGCCGCACTCGCCGTCTTCGACGACCTGGGCGCGGACGCCGATGCCGACGCCACAGCGGCGCTGCTGCGCACGTTGGGGGTCACGGGGCGCCGCGGCGGTCGGGCCGACGGCGAGCTCACGCGGCGGGAGCGCGAGGTGCTCGCCCTGGTGGGCCGGGGGCTGTCCAACCCCGAGATCGCCGCCCGCCTCTACATCAGCCGCAAGACGGCGGAGCACCACGTGACCAACGTCCTCACCAAGCTGGGCCTCCCCAACCGCACGGCCGCGGCCGCCGCCGCCCGCGAGGTCCTGGGCGACTGACGACGTCGGCGCACGCCGCACCGCACGCCCGGCGCACGCCGCACACCGGGCGTGTCACGCCGCCGGCGTACGGTGCGCGCATGCGCACCGGAGTCAGCATCCCGCCCTTCACCGACGCCGGCACCCTGGTCGCCCTGGCGGTCGAGGCCGAGCAGGCGGGGTGGGACGGCGTGTTCCTGTGGGACCACCTGGTGTGGATGGCCGACCAGCGCCACGAGGTCCACGACCCGTGGGTGCTGCTCGGCGCCATGGCCCAGGCCACAGAACGGGTGCGACTGGGCACGATGGTCACGCCTCTGGCCCGCCGCCGGCCGTGGGTGGTGGCCAAGCACCTGACCACGCTCGACCACCTCAGTGGCGGCGCGCGACCCTGGGCGTGGGGCTGGGCGAACCGGCCGATGCCGACTTCGCCGCCTTCGGCGACGAGGCTGGTGCGCGCCGGCGGGCAGACCTTCTCGACGAGGGCCTCACCGTGGTCGACGGCCTGCTCCGGGGCCCGCTGGCCCACCGTGGCCCCGCCTACCAGGTCGACAGCGAGATCCTGCCCCGCCCGATCCAGCGGCCACGCCCCCGGATCTGGGTGGCGGGCGTGGCGCCGCACCGGCGTCCCCTGGAGCGAGCGGTGCGGTGGGACGGCGTCGTGCCGATCGGACCGCAGGGGTTCATGACGCCCGACGAGGTCGCCGCCTATCTCGACGGTGTCGAGCGGCCCGCCGGCTGGGACGTGGTCGTCCCGTGCGCGCCCGGCGTGGCGCCGGACGAGTACGAGTCGGTCGGCGCCACCTGGGTCGTCGACGGCGTGTGGCCCGAGGAAGGCTGGGTCGAGGAGTTCCGCGCCCGCATCAACGCCGGCCCCTGACGGGCACCGGCTGGCGGCGTCAGCCCCGCAGGCGCTCCACCACGTAGTCGACGCAGCGGGTGAGCGCCTCGACGTCCTCGGGGTCGATGGCCGGGTACAGCGCCACGCGGAGCTGGTTGCGGCCCAGCTTGCGGTAGCTCTCGGTGTCGAGCACGAAGTTCTGGCGCAGCACGTTGCTCACCGTGGTGGCGTCGACCGAGTCGTCGAGGTCGATGGTGGCCACCACGTGGCTGCGGATGGCCGGGTCGGTGACGAACGGCGTGGCGTAGTCGCGGGCGTCGGCCCACCCGTAGATGACCTCGGCCGAGCGGTCGCACCGGCCGGCGGCGAAGGGCAGGCCGCCGTTGTGCAGGATCCACTCGACCTGCTGCACGGCCAGGTAGATGGTGGCCAGCGCGGGGGTGTTGTACGTCTGGTCCTTGCGGCTGTTGTCGAGGGCGATGCCCAGGTCGAGGAACGCCGGGCACCACCGGTCGGAGGCGGCGAGGCGCTCGATGCGCTCGACCGCGGCGGGGGAGAGGGCGGCCAGCCACAGGCCGCCGTCCGACGCCAGCGCCTTTTGCGGGGCGAAGTAGTAGGCGTCGACCTGGGCAGGGTCGAAGCGCAGCCCGCCGGCGCCCGAGGTGGCGTCGACCAGCACCAGCCCCTCGGCCCCCTCGGGTCGGAGCAGCTCGGCCGCCACGCCGGTCGAGGTTTCGTTGTGGGTGAGGCAGTAGGCGTCGACATCGGGGGTGGCCTTGGCCTGGGGGACCGTGCCGGGGGCCGACTCGATGACCTCGGGATCGTCGAGGTGGGGCGCCGCCGTGACGCAGGTGGCGAACTTGGAGGAGAACTCGCCGAAGCTCAGGTGCTGGCTGCGCTGGTCGATCAGGCCGAAGGTGGCGGCGTCCCAGAACGCGGTGGTGCCGCCGTTGCCAAGGGCGACCTCGTAGCCGTCGGGCAACGACAGCAACTCGGCGATGCCGTTGCGCAGCGAGGCCACCATGAACCGCACCGTCGCCTGCCGGTGGCTGGTGCCGAGGTAGCTGCGGCCGGTGTCGGCCAGGGCGTCGAGCGCCTGGGGGCGTACCTTGGACGGGCCGGACCCGAACCGCCCGTCGGCAGGCAGCAGGTCGTCGGGGATGGATATGGCTTCGGTCGGCGCACTCACGCGTGCCACTATCGCGGCCGTCGACACAAGGAGCCAGCCCGTTGCCACCCACGCGCCGCATCTCCGCCCGCATCGCCGCCATCAGCGAGTCGGCCACCCTGGCCGTCGACGCCAAGGCCAAGGCTCTCAAGGCCGCCGGCGAGCCGGTGATCGGCTTCGGCGCCGGCGAGCCCGACTTCCCCACCCCGGCCCACATCGTGGAGGCCGCGGTCGCGGCGTGCCGCATCCCGCGGTACCACAAGTACACCCCGGCAGCCGGCTTGCCCGAGCTGCGCGAGGCCATCGCCGTGAAGACCAAGCGCGACTCGGGCTACGACGTGGCCGCGCCGCAGGTGCTGGTGACCAACGGCGGCAAGCACGCGGTCTACAACACGTTCGCCACCCTGCTCGACCCCGGCGACGAAGTGCTGCTGCCCGCGCCGTACTGGACCACGTACCCCGAGCCCATCCGACTGGCCGGTGGCGTGCCTGTGGTGCTGCCCACCGACGAGGGCACCGGCTTCCGGGCGACGGTCGACCAGCTCGACGCGGCGGTGACCGACCGCACCAAGGTGCTCATGTTCGTGTCGCCGTCCAACCCGACGGGCGCCGTCTATCCGCGCGACGAGGTCGAGGCCATCGGGCGCTGGGCCGCCGAGCGGGGCATCTGGGTCGTCACCGACGAGATCTACGAGCACCTCACCTACGGCGACCACGAGTTCAACTCGATCGCCACGCTCGTGCCCGAGCTGGCCGATCGTGTCGTCGTGCTCAACGGCGTCGCCAAGACGTATGCCATGACGGGCTGGCGGGTCGGGTGGATGGTCGGCCCCGCCGACGTCATCAAGGCCGCGGCCAACCTGCAGTCGCACGCCACCTCCAACGTCGCCAACGTGTCGCAGGCCGCCGCGCTGGCGGCCGTCAGCGGCGACCTGTCGGCCGTGGCCGAGATGCGGGCCGCCTTCGAGCGGCGGGGCCGCACGATGCACCGCCTGCTGTCCGACATCCCCGGTGTGCACGTGCTCGAGCCCCAGGGCGCGTTCTACGCCTTCCCCAACCTGTCGACGTTCGTGGGGCGCACCATCCGTGGCGTCACACCGGCCGACACGGTCGAGCTGTGCGGCCTGCTCCTCGAGCGGGCCAAGGTGGCCCTGGTCCCGGGCGAGGCCTTCGACGCCCCGGGCTATGCCCGCATGTCCTTCGCCCTGGGCGACGACGACCTCGGCGAGGGCTGCCGGCGTATCGCCGAGCTCTTGAGTGAGGCGCAGTGAGTTCGCCGAGCTCTTGAGTGAGGCGCAGTGAGCGCCGGGCGGGGGGCGGATCTGACATCCCGCCCCCGCCCGTCTGTGCGACCTACGGCACCTCGAAGCTGAACGTGTCCACCTCGTCCTCGGCGACGGTGCCCGTCTCGACGGTTTCCTCGCCGGCGACCGTGATGGTCACGGTGTAGTCCCCGGACCCGCAACTGGCGCCGTCGGAGTCGGTCAAGCTGAAGCCGGTGACCTTGACGGAGTAGCTGCCGGAGGGGGCGTCTCCGGTGGGCCAGAAGATGTTCTCGACCGCTCCCTCGACTCCGTCCGTGTCGTCGCAGCCCACGTTGGAGTCGACGTCGAGCTCCCCGCCGGTCGACGAGGGGCCACTGTCCCCGTAGTAGATCTCGGTCCCGTCCGGCTCGACCACTGCCAGGTCGACGTCGGCGCTGGAGCCCCACTCGAGGGTGACCTGCACGTCGCCGGTGCCGGTGTCCCGCTTGTTGACCCCGTCCGACCCGACGGGGCGCTGGATGAGGCCGCCGGAGTCGACATCGACCAGCGTGATCTCCTCGACGGTGGCGCCGGGCTGGATGGCGACGGCCTGGGCGGGGTCGAGCCCGTCCCACGCCTCGTCGGGGTTCTGGGCGACGTCGTCGACGTTCAGCGCGGACGACTCGCTGGTGTCGCCGAGGGCGGTCGGCTCGCCGAGGGGGTTGCCGCAGTTGCACTTGACCCGCGGCACGCCGGACCCGTCGACCATCACAGCGGTGCCGGCCTGGAGCAGCGACTGGAAGGCGTTGGCGCCGCCGTCGCGGAACCCGTGGTTGGTGACCCGGGTATCCCACCGGAGGCGGACGGATGTCAGTCCGCTGACGTAGCTCTCGATCTCGGCCACGTCGATGCCGAGCACGCCCGCCCAGGCCTCGGCCTTGTCCGCGTTGGCCGGGTCGGTGAGGAACGTGGTCAGGGTGGCGACGTCGCACACCTGGGTGTCACGGCTGCCGCCGTACACGGCCGGCTCGGACCCGTCGACCACCTGGCCGGCCAGTCCGGTGTCGACCTGCTCGACCCGGGAGTCGGGCACCTCCTCGGACGTCTCGAGGTCACTGAACACGGCGCCGGCCGACTCGCCGACGTCGAGGTTGCCGGCGAAGTCGTCCTCCTGGACCATGCCGACCGGCTCGAGCACGACCTCGTCGGCGCTGTCGTCACTCTGGTTGAGCACGACGAACGCCGCCGCGCCCACCAGGCCGAGGACCACGATCACGGCGAGGACCAGCAGCAGAGGGCTGCGGCCACCCGCCCTCGGTTGGCCCGGGTAGGGACCGGACCCCGGGGGGCCGTAGCCGGGGGGTGGGCCCCCGGGCGGATACCCCCCCGGCGGGTACCCGCCGGGCGGGAACTGCGCGCCCGGCGGCGGCACGGAGCCGCCGGGGCCCGGCGGCGGGGGCGGGTAGCCGGAGGGGTCGGATCCGGGGACGGCGCCCGGCTGGGCCGGCGGGGGCCACTCGCCCGATCCACCTGACTGCGGCGCGCCCGGTGGGTTGGCACCGCCGGCGTTCGGATCGGCGGGGGTCGTCTCGGCCAGGGCCCGGCCGCATCCCACGCAGGTCTCGACCCCGGGGGCGTTCATCGTTCCACACGTCGCACAGTTCACGGCGGTGATCTTGGCCGATCCTGCGATTCGCCGACCCGGGGAAATCCCCTTATTTCCGCCCCCTGTCCTCCGTCCCCGGCCCGGACGCGGTCCCTGTCGTGTCGTCCGTCATGCGGGCGTTGCGGTCAACGCTACCCTCCGGGCCATGGCGCCCTTCGGCTCGTGGCCCACCCCGATCACGTCCGAGCTGGTGGTCCGGTCAGCCGCCGGCCTGGGTGGTGTGTCTCTCGACGGTGACACCGTCACCTGGTCGGAGCTGCGGCCCGAGGAGGGTGGGCGCACCCAGCTCGTGCAGCGCACCGGCGACGGCCCGGCCGTCGACCTGCTGCCCGCCGGGTTCAACGCCCGCACCGCCGCGCACGAGTACGGCGGCGCGGCGTGGTGGGTGACCGGGCGCACGGTCTGGTTCGCCAATTGGGACGACCAGCGGCTGCACCGGCTGATCGGTCGGGCGATGCCGGTGGCGGCCACCGCCGCGCCCGAGGTGCCCAGGGGCGACCGCTGGGCCGACGGCGCGCTCGACACGGGCGGGCGATGGATGCTGGTGGTGCGCGAGCACCATGCGCCCGGCGGCGGTCCGGCCGATGTCGCCAACGAGATCGTGGTGCTCGACACCACCGGCGAACTGGCACCGCGGGTGCTGGTGTCCGGCCCCGACTTCGTGTCCGATCCCCGCTTCTCGCCGGACGGGCAGCGCATGTCCTGGCTGCAGTGGTCGCACCCCGACATGCCGTGGGACGGCTCCGAGCTGTGCGTCGCGGACCTGCGGGTCAGCGAGGTCGGTCCCGCGCTGGCCCACCCCGAGGTGGTGGCGGGCCGCCCGGACCATGGCCCCGGGGGCCACGGCGACGGCGAGTCCGTGTCGCAGCCGCGGTGGGCGCCGGACGGCACGCTGTGGTTCGTGTCCGACCGGTCGGGCTGGTGGAACCTGTACCGCTGGTCGCCGCCGCCGACCGCGGGCAGCCCGGTCGCCGACGGCGAGGTCGAGCCGACGGTGCAGATCGACGCCGAGATCGGCGTGCCCCAATGGGTGTTCGGCCAGTCGCGCTATGCCTTCCTCGCCGGCGATCGCACGGTGTTCGCGTATCGAGCGCGACGGGATCGACCGCCTGGCCGTGCGTGCGCCCGATGGGCGGATCGAGGACCTCGACCTGCCGTACACGTCCATCGCATCGGTGCAGGCCGAGGGGGATCGTGTGGTGTTCGTGGGCGCGTCGGCCACCGACGAGCCGGCCGTGGTCGCCGTGACTGTCGATCGCGCCGGTGCCGCGGGCGAGCCCCAGGTCCTGCGCCCGCCCCGTGACCTGGGCGTCGACCCCGCGTGGTTCTCGGTGCCCGAGCCGATCGACTTCCCGACCAGCGGGGGTCGCACCGCCCACGCGCTGTTCTACCCGCCGACCAACCCCGACGCGATGCCGCCCGCCGGCGAGGCGCCGCCCCTGCTCGTGCTCATCCACGGGGGGCCCACCGCCGCGGCCCGGCCCACGCTCCAGCTGGGTACGCAGTACTGGACCAGCCGGGGCTTCGCCGTCGTCGACGTCAATTACGGCGGGTCGACCGGCTACGGGCGCGCCTACCGCAACCAGCTCCGCGACAACTGGGGCGTCGTCGACCTCGACGACTGCGAGGCGGCGGCCCGCTG
The DNA here is from genome assembly GCA_963735395.1 of uncultured Acidimicrobiales bacterium. Taxonomy (GTDB): domain Bacteria; phylum Actinomycetota; class Acidimicrobiia; order Acidimicrobiales; family VFJN01; genus ZC4RG19. The sequence goes on from CAVTKV010000019.1 coordinate 162,774, forward strand.
GTTGGGCGAGCAGGGGCGGGTCGACCCGGCCCGCCTGTGCATCCGTGGGGGCTCGGCGGGCGGCTACACGACGCTGGCCGCGCTGGCCTTCCGCGACACGTTCGCGGCCGGCGCCAGTCATTACGGCGTCGCCGACCTCGAGGCGCTGGCGACGGAGACCCACAAGTTCGAGAGCCGCTACCTCGACGGGCTGATCGGCCCGTACCCGGAACGGCGCGACCTGTATGTGGCCCGGTCGCCCATCCACCACGTCGGCGGCTTCGACCGCCCGCTCATCGTGCTCCAGGGCCTGGAGGACGAGGTCGTGCCGCCCAACCAGGCCGAGATGATCGTCGACGCGCTGAGGGCCAAGGCGGTGCCGGTGGCGTACGTGACCTTCGAGGGCGAGCAACACGGCTTCCGCCAGGCTGCCAACATCCGCCGAGCCCTCGACGCGGAGCTGTCGTTCTACGCCCAGGTGTTCGGCTTCGACCTGCCCGCCGACGAGGGCATCGAGCCGGTCACCGTCGAGAACCTGTGATGCCGGGTCGAGGCCGGTCATCCTGCGCGGGCGGCCGTCTCGTCGCCCGCCGTTGCCGGCCTGGCCTCACCCGTTGGCGAGGCTGGCCCACAGGTGCTGGACGGCGTAGGAGCCCCACGGGCTCCAACGGCGGGCGACGTCGTCGGCGTCGTCGGCACCCAGGCGCGCGAGCGCGTGGCGGACGCCCAGGTCGGTTGTCAGCAGCACGTCGCGGTCGCCGAGCCCCCGCATCCGGATGTAGGCCGCGGTCCATGGGCCGATGCCGCGGATCTCGAGGAGCTTGCGCTCCGCTTCATCGGGATCGGCGCCGGGTGCGAGGGAGATCCGGCCGTCGGCCAGGGTGCGGGCGAGGGACCTCAGCGTTGCCCGGCGCGAACCGGGCATGCCGATCTGGTCGAGGTCGGCCTCGGCGATGGCGGTGGGCGACGGGAACGCGATGATCACGTCGTCGCCGGGATCGGGGAGCCGGTCGCCGCACAACTCGGCCAGGCGGCCGGCCAGGCGGCGAGCGGCCGTCAAGGACACCTGCTGGCCGAGCACGGCCCGCACGGCCAACTCGTCGGCGTCGACGGAGCCAGGTGCGCGCCGCCCGGGCGTGGCGGCCACGAGGGGAGCGAGCAGCGGATCGGATGCCAGTGCGGCATCGACGGCGTTGGGGTCGGCGTCGAGGTCGAGGAGGCGCCGGCACGCCGCGAGGGCGACGGGCCGATCACGGGGGTCGTCGAGCCACATCCGGCATGCGACCCACGGAGCGCGGCTGTCGGCACCCTCGCCGCCGTCGCCGGTGCTGCGGCCGGCACCGACCCCGCCGGGACCTAGGGACACCACGCCGAGGCCGCCGGGCATGCGCATCGCGCGGCGGTAGACGCCGTCGGCCACCTGCTCGACACCGGGCACGGCCCGCAGGTCGAGGAACTCCATCAACGCGTGGAGCGCCAGCGGCGGCTGGTAGCGCAGGCGGGCGTCGTGCCATCGGCGGTCATCGACGGCCGGGTCGTTGTTGGCGGGTGTCGTCATGCTCGCTGATCCGCTGACCCGCTGGCCCGAACGTCGGGGGCGTCGTCCACGGCGGGGCAACGCTACCGGCCGGTCGTCCTGTGAGATCGCCTGGCGAAGACTCGATCGTCGGGCCGGTGGCGCCGCCGCGCTGAGCGGTGCCGGCCACGGCGTGGTGCCTCACGGACCCTGTGACCCACCGAGGGCTACTCCCCGGGGAAGATGCGCGGGCGTCGGTGCCGTCGGCGCCACATCTCCGCCGGCGAGACGGCCGTCACACCGCGAACAACCAGGTCAGCAGGCTGGAGCACGTCGCGGAGCGATGGCCCACCGCGCCGTCTGGCGACCGTTCCCCGGCCCCGGCCACACTGGCACGCGATGGCCCGCATCCTCGTGACCGAGAAGATCGCCGACGGCGGGCTGCAGCAGCTCCGCGACGCCGGCCACGTGGTCGATGTCAGGCTCGGCCTGTCGCCCGACGAGCTCGTCGAGGTCGTGCCCGGCGCCGCCGCGCTGATCATCCGCTCGGCCACCCAGGTCACCCGGCCCGTCGTCGAGGCGGGTACCGAGCTGGTCGTCGTCGGCCGGGCAGGCATCGGGCTCGACAACGTCGACGTCGAAGCGGCGACCGAGCGGGGCGTGATGGTCGTCAACGCGCCGCAGTCCAACATCCTCACCACGGCCGAGCACACGATGGCCATGCTGCTCGCCCAGGCCCGCAACATCCCGCAGGCCCACGCCGCCCTGATCTCGGGCCGGTGGGAGCGCTCCAACTGGGAGGGCGTCGAGCTGTCGGACAAGACGCTCGGCGTCGTCGGCCTGGGGCGCATCGGCAAGCTGGTCGCCCAGCGCGCCCACGCATTCGGCATGAAGCTCGTCGCCTACGACCCGTTCGTCGACGCCGAACGGGCCCGCCAGCTCGGGGTGGACATGATGAGCCTCGACCGGCTCGTCGAGGTGAGCGACTTCGTCACCCTCCACGTCACCAAGACCCCCGAGACCGTCGGGCTCATCGACAAGGACCTGCTCGCCCGGGCCAAGCCGGGCATCCGCCTGATCAACGTCTCCCGAGGCGGGATCATCGACGAGGACGCGCTGGCCGAGGCCATCCGCATCGGCCACGTGGCCGGCGCCGCGCTCGACGTGTTCACCTCCGAGCCGACCACCGACTCGCCGCTGTTCGACCTGCCGCAGGTGGTGGTCACGCCGCACCTGGGCGCCAGCACCCGCGAGGCCCAGGACAAGGCGGGCGACACCATCGCCGAGCAGGTAGGCCTGGCTCTCGCCGGCGAGTTCGTGCCGTTCGCGGTCAATGTCAGCGCCGCCGAGGCGACCGAGACCGTGCGGCACTTCCTGCCCCTGGCCGAGCGCCTCGGCACGATCTTCACCGCCCTCTCCGAGGGGCTGCCCCGCGTGCTCGAGCTCGAGTACGCCGGCCAGATCGCCGACTCCGACACCCGCATCCTCACGCTGTCCGTGCTCAAGGGCGTGTTCGGCGGCGTCACCGACGAGCCGGTGTCGTACGTGAACGCCCCGCGCATCGCGTCCGACCGCGGCGTCGAGGTGCGCGACACCTCCACGGCCACGGCCCACGACTACGTGAACCTCATCTCGATCACGGGCGGCGACCACGGCATCGGCGGCACCCTGGTGGGCCTGCGCGGTGAACCCCGCATCGTGATGCTCGACGGCCACACGATCGACCTGCCGCCGGCGGGCCACATGCTGGTGGTGCGCAACGACGACCGCCCAGGAATGATCGCCTTCGTCTCGGGGGTGCTGTCCGACGCCGGCGTCAACATCGACGACATGCACCTGGGCCGGTCGGAGCGAGGCGAGGCCGCGTTGCAGGTCATCGCCACCGACCGCTCGGTGCCCGCCGAGGTGCAGGACGTGATCCGCGCCGGCGACGGCATCGTGTCGGTCCACGCCATCGGCTGACCGGGCGGCCGCTCGGACCGGCTTGCCCCGCCGATCCTGCGGGCGGACGGCGGCGGGGCCGTGGGTGCCGTGGTGCCGTTCAGGACTGCGAGAGTGTGCCGCCCGGGACAGGCGGGGAGGTCGTTCCCGAGGAGGGCTACTCCTGGGTGGGAGTGGCCTTCTTGGGTGGGGTGGCCTTCTTGGCCGGGGCGCTGGCCTTCTTCGCGGTGGTCGCTTTGCCGGGCGACTCCTTCGCGGGGGCCTTCTTCGCGCTGGTCTTCTTTGCCGGCGCCGCCTTCTTGGCAGCCGAGCTCTTCTTGCCGGTGGACGCCTTCTTGGCCGGTGCGGTCTTCTTGGCTGGGGACGAGGTGTCGGCTGGTGCGACGTCCCTGGTGGGGCCCGGGGTCGATGTCGGCGCGCGTGGTGCCTGCTTCGGCGCGGTCGGCGTCACCGCGGGAGCGGTGCGTGTCGTGGGGGCAGAGGTCGGTTGTGGCGATGTGGCCGTGCTCGGCGCACGATCGGGTGGAGACGCGCGCATGGCGCGCAGCAGCGCCTGCGCTGCACCCGCGACGAGAACGAGCAATCCCAACCGGCGGAACAATCGGCGGCTCACGACCGCGAGGCTAACGCCCCCTGACCCGCAGCGAACGGACCACGTCCTGCAGCCGAGCCGCTGGGCTCAATCCCTCGTGGTTGGGCCTCCGCCTCCGAACTGGCGCTCCTCCCAAGGAGTCAGGTCCAGGCTCCCCACAGGGGACGTCCACAGCTGGCCGGACTCGCGCAGCAACAGGACGACCAGGTACGCGAACAGGGCCAACGCGACCAGCCAGACGTAGACGAGGCCGCCGTTCCACACCGGGTCGAACGCACCCGACTCGCTCGCGACGGCGTTCGCGACGGCACCGAGGTAGGGCACGGTCCACAGCGCGACGACCAGCCATCCGACCATGCGGAGCTGGCCGGCCGGTCCGGCGCGGCCGCCCGACCTCGCCAGATGCCCGAGCCCGGCCAGCAGGGTCCACAACGCGAGGCCGGCCAGCAGGGCGGCCAACGCCACGGCGGCGAGCCGCCAACCCGAGATGTCGTCGTAGACAAGGCGCAGGGGGTAGTCGAGGTCGGCGCCGAGACCGTCCGGCACCCGTTCACCCGTCGTCGGATCGACGCGGACGTACCGGTAGGGCAGCCAGGCATCGGCGAGGCTCGCGGTGCCGGCGGCGACGGCGAGGCACGCTGCTGCCCTGAGCGCGAGCCGCCACGCGGCGACGGCGATCAGGGCCCACCCGACGATGTCGGGAAGTAGGTCGAGCGCCTCGGTGCGGAAGTCGAGAACGACGAGAGCCAGGCCGCCGACCATCATCGGGAGGGGACGCACGGCGAGAGACTTGCACAGCGCACCGGCCCAGCGGGCCACCGAGGTCCGGGCGCCGCGGACGGGGACGGGCCCGCCGACCTCCTCGGCAGTTGGGGGCAAATGGCTCGCGCTACGTGGCGGAGCGGGCAATCGTTCTTGACTCGGTGGCGGGCCGTTCGGCAGCATGGCGTCATGCGCCTGCACACCGCCGGCCTCCTTCTTACCTAAGGCGAGCACCCCACATAGGTGCTCGCCCAGCCTCCTGTGCCTCTCCGGCCAGGAGGCTTTTGAGTTTTCGGGCGCCAACACGCAACACCCAACACCCACTACCCACCCCAACCACACACCACCAGCGAGAGCGAGCGAGCGATGCCTCCCGAACCCGTGACCCCGAAGCAGATGCCCTTCGAGAAGTACCGGCCGTTCCTCCCGCTCCCGCTCGCGCTCCCGGACCGCGCCTGGCCGAACGCCCGCATCGAGAAGGCGCCCCTGTGGTGCTCGGTCGACCTGCGCGACGGCAACCAGGCCCTGATCGACCCCATGGACCCCGCCCGCAAGCGGCGCATGTTCGAGACGTTGGTGCAGATGGGGTTCAAGGAGATCGAGGTCGGCTTCCCCAGCGCCAGCCAGCCCGACTTCGACTTCGTGCGCGAGCTGATCGTCGACGACCTGATCCCCGACGACGTCACCATCCAGGTGCTGACGCAGTGCCGGCCCGAGCTGGTCGAGCGCACGTACGAGTCGATCCGGGGCGCCCGCGAGGCGATCGTGCACTTCTACAACTCGACGTCGATGCTGCAGCGACGCGTCGTGTTCGGCCTCGACTACGAGGGCATCACCCAGATCGCAACCGACGCGGCGCGCCTGGCCCGCAAGCTCGAGCCCACGGTTCCGGGCACGCAGGTGCGCTACGAGTACTCGCCCGAGAGCTTCACCGGCACCGAGATCGACTACGCGGTCGAGATCTGCACGGCGGTCGGCGACGCGCTCGAGCTCGGCGCCGACGAGAAGGTCATCCTCAACCTGCCGGCCACCGTCGAGATGTACACGCCGAACATCTACGGCGACGTGATCGAGTACTTCCACCGCAACGTGCCCCGCCGCGACCAGGTGGTGCTGTCGCTGCACCCCCACAACGACCGGGGGACCGCGGTGGCCGCAGCCGAGTTCGGGGTCATGGCCGGGGCCGACCGGGTCGAGGGCACGCTGTTCGGCAACGGCGAGCGCACCGGGAACGTCGACGTCGTCACGCTGGCCATGAACCTGTTCAGCCAGGGCGTCGACCCCGAGCTCGACATCACCGACATCGATGCGCTGCGCCGGGTGGCCGAGTACTGCAACCGGCTGCCCGTCCACCCTCGGCACCCCTACGTGGGCGACCTGGTCTACACGGCGTTCTCCGGCAGCCACCAGGACGCGATCAGGAAGGGGTTCGCCGCCCTGGGTACCGAGTACGACGCCTGGGAGGTGCCCTACCTGCCCATCGACCCCAAGCACGTCGGCCGCAGCTACGAGGCGGTGATCCGGGTCAACAGCCAGTCGGGCAAGGGCGGCGTGGCGTACATCATGTCGGCCGAGCACGGCTACGACCTGCCCCGGCGCCTGCAGATCGAGTTCTCCAAGACGATCCAGGGCATCACCGAGGACACGGGCACCGAGATCAGCCCCGGGCACATGTGGGACGCGTTCGTGGCCGAGTACCTGCCCGAGGACGCCGCGGTGCAGCTCGTGTCGCACGAGTCGACCACCGGCGAGGACGGCTCGCAGCGTCGTCGCGCAGCTGATGGTCGACGGCGAGCACCGCACGGTGTCGGGCGAGGGCAACGGCCCGATCGCGGCGTTCGTCGCCGGCCTGCAGGCCGACCTCGGCGTCGTGGTCGACGTCGTCGACTACAGCGAGCATGCGGTCGGGGCCGGGTCGGATGCCACCGCCGTCGCCTACGTCGAGACCCAGCGCCCCGACGGCACGGTGAGGTGGGGGGTCGGCCAGCACGAGAGCATCACGACGGCGTCGTTCCGGGCGGTCGTGTCGGCGCTCAACCGCCAGCGGCAGGACCTTCGCGTGGTGGATCCCTATAGATCGACACTGGCCTAACCCGCTGCGCTTGCTACGGGTGTCGATCTCTAGGGACTAGCCACGAACCGTAGCGGCAGGGTCTCTCAGCGAAGATTTTTTGCCCAATCGTGGTGTAACGCATGTCACAGTGCGCTACGCTCACCACTCCCAACGGCCGAACGAACGCCGAGCGAGTGCCCTGTACCTGGGCCGGGCATACGTGACGGGTTCCTCCCGTCGGGAGCGGGTATCCCCCGGTTCCCGACGGGAGGGCGGTCGTCCTCCCCTCGCCATCGCCGGGGGGCGACGAGGGTGTGTGACCACCCGTGTGCCATCCTGCCGGGAGCATGTCTCCCCCGGGCGCACCTCTCCCCGACGCGACCGAGCTCGACCCTCCCGAGGGCCCGGCCGCGCCCCCTGATCGGTCCGCCGGCACACGCCACCGCGTGCTGCTGGTCGCCGGCGGGGTGGTGGCCGCGGTCGTGGTCATCGCCGCGCTCGTCCTGGCGGGCGGCGCCGACGAGGCCTCCGACGCCGGCCGTTTCCCCACCGACGACACGACCGAGGACGCCGCCGACGACCGCGACGCCGACGCACCCGCCGCCGAGCCCACGCCGACGACGGCCCCGCCGGTCGACACCCAGCCGGGCGCCGGTGCCACCGGCCTGGGCGACCCCTACTTCCCCGACGTCGGCAACAGCGGCTACGACGTCGAGCACTACGACCTGGACCTCACCTGGCGCCCCGACGCCGGGCGCATGGACGGCGTCGCCACGATCACGGCCACCGCGACCGAGACGCTGTCGAGCCTGTCGCTCGACGCGATCGGCTTCGACATCGGCTCGGTGACGGTCGACGGCGCACCCGCCACCGCGGCACCCACCGGCGAGCGCGACCTGGTCGTGACGCCCGGCGAGGCCATCCCCAGCGGGGCCAGCTTCACGACTGTCGTCGCCTACAGCGGCGCCCCCAACACCATCGCGGGCGCCGACCCGGTCGACCCCGGCTGGGTGGCCGACGGCGACGAGGTCTACGCCATCTTCGAACCGCACGGCGCGGCCACACTCTTCCCCGGCAACGACCACCCCAGCGACAAGGCGTCGTACCGGTTCCGGGTGACCGTGCCCGCCGGGCTCGACGTCGCCGCCAACGGCCTGCTGACCGAGACCGTCCCCGGCGATGGCGTGTCCACGTGGGTCTACGACGCGCCCGACCCCATGGCCAGCTACCTGGTGCAGGTCGTGATCGCGGACCTCGAGATCGTCGAGTCGACGGGGCCCGACGGCCTGCCCATCCGCCACGCGATCGACGCCGACGTCGCCGATGCCCTCGGCGGCTCGATGGACCGCACCGCCGAGATGATCGACGTCTTCGACGACCTGTTCGGGCCGTACCCCTTCGTGGCCTACGGCGCCGTCGTGGTCGACGAGCCGCTCGGCTTCGCGCTCGAGACCCAGACCCTGTCGATCTTCGGCACCGACGCGGCCGGCAGTGAATCGGTCATCGCCCACGAGCTGGCGCACCAGTGGTTCGGCAACGCGGTGAGCCCTGCCACCTGGCAGGACATCTGGCTCAACGAGGGGTTCGCGGTTTATGCCGAGCTGCTGTGGCAGGAGCACGACGGCGACGGCGGGCCCGACGAGTTCGCGGCGGCCATGAGCGACGGGTCGGGCCTGCTCGACCTGCCCCCGGGCGACCCGGGCGCCGACTCGCTGTTCGCGCCCACGGTCTACGACCGCGGTGCGCTCACGCTGCACGTCCTGCGCGACGAGATCGGCGACGACGCCTTCTTCACGCTGTTGCGCACGTGGTTCGAGCGCCACAACGGCGGCTCGGCCTCGACCGCCGACTTCGAGGCGCTGGCCGCAGAGGTGTCCGGCCAGGACCTGACCGCACTGTTCGACGCGTGGCTGCGGGCGCCGGAGATGCCGTCGTTGGACGACTGGATCGGCTGACGGGCCGGGCGGGGGCTGGGGCCAGAGCCGGGGGGCCTCAGCCCGTGACGACGGGGGCCGGCTTCGGCCACAGGCCGAGGCGCATCTTGACCACCATCGAGAACATCGCGAGCCCGAGCGGCACCGTCTTGCGCAGCTCGCCCGTCACCGACGACACGCCCACCCGAGCCCGGTAGTTCACCGGCACCTGCACGATGGTGGTGCGCTGGCGGACGGCGACCATGAGCATCTCGAGCCCGAACGCCGAGCCGTCGAGCGTCAGGTCGGCGAGCAGCTTGTCGACCCGCTGGCGGGTGACCACCCGGAACGTGCAGCCGACGTCGCTCAGGTAGGCGGTGTTGAACAGCACCTCGATGACCTTGGCCACCGCCCAGTTGCCCCAGCGGAGGAACCAGCCCATGTTGGCGCCGTCCCAGATGAAGTTGGACACGGTCCGCGACCCCACCACGAACTCGCACTCCGAGGTGAAGGGCAGGAGCTTGAGCAGGTCGGCCGGGTCGAAGGTGCCGTCGGGCTCGCACACGCACACCAGGTCGGCGTCGGCCTCGCGCAGGCCCCGCTTGATGGCCGCGCCGTAGCCCTGCCGGGGCTCGAACACCTCACGCGCCGACGTGCTGGCCACCTCGGCCGAGGTGCCCTCGGCCGCGTTGTTGTTGACGACCAGGACCTCGTCCACGATGCCCAGCTTCTCGAATGCCCGGATGGCCTCGGCGATGCTGTCCTTCTCGTTGTAGGTCGGCAGCACGACACACAGGGACTGGCCGTTCCACACGTCAGCTCTCTCCTGGGGTGATGAGGTCGGTCGGTCGAGGGCGACTCGAGATGGCGACCGCGGCCAGCAGCACGGCACCGGCGAGCCCCACGAGCAGCCAGGGAGCCCAGCCGAAGGTCGGGCTCCACTCGGCGTCTCCGAAGAACACCAGCGGGCCGTCGGTGCCGACCGCGTACCGCTGCCCGTTGTAGTACAGGCCGAGGAACTGGGCCGTCCCCGTCACCACGCCCACGGCGACGAACAGGCGGCGCAGGGCGTCGCCCAGATCCGCGGCGCGTAGGCGGTCGAACAGGACCACGCCGGCAAAGGTGGGGCAGAAGGCGAACAGCGGCAGCAGGTGGCGACCCTGCGAGCTGGCGCCCACCGGGTAGAACACCGACGCGTAGGCCGCGTACGTGACGCCGACCGTGGCCACCAGCACGACGCTGAGCACGATCCGCTCGCGCCGGTTGCCCACCAGCAGGGCCAGGCCGCACACCATGACCGTCACCGCCAGCCAGGCCCATACGACCCAGGTGGGTAGGGGGGTGTCGAGCCATCCGAACACGCCGATGGCGGAATCGACCAGGTTCTCGCTGCCGTCGACGAAGCTGTCGAGCGCGGCCGGCGTGAGCGGCGAGCCGGTGTCGACCGGGTGGTCGTAGGCGCGCTCCCACAGGGCCACGGCGACGGCCGAGGTGGCCAGCAGCCCGACGGAGGCGACGAACGACAGGCTGTGCTCCCGCACGAGCTGCCAGACCTGGCGCCACGAGAGGGCGGCCAGCACCGCCAGCAGGATCGCCAGGGTGACGATGCCCATCTGCCGGCTGAGGATGAGTCCGCTGCCCACGCCCGCCAGGGCCAGCTGAGTGCGCGGCCGGGCCAGTGCCTCGGGCTTGCGGATGCAGACGACGACGAGGGCGCCGATCGAGAACCCGCCCGCGATCTCGAGGCCGCTGGTGGTCACGCTCGACGCGGCGAACACCGTCATGGGGGTGAGCGCGACGAAGGCGCCGAGCAGCGCAGGCCGCCCCAGCTCGCGCACCAGGAACCAGGCGCCGACGAACAGCGCGGCGGCCGCCGTGGCCAGTGCGACCAGGCGGGCCGCGAGGAACGCCTCGTACGGCGTGCTCGCGGCCCGCGTTGCCAGGCCCATGGGCACGTAGGCGAACGGTGGATAGGCGCCGACGGGGGTCTCGCGCTCGACCGTGCCCGTCGCCTCGGGTGCGGCGTCGGGCAGGCACTGCGCCGTGATGTCGCTGCGGAACGCGTAGCAGGTGTAGCCGTCGGGCGCGATGTCCGCGGGGACCTCGACGACGCGGGTGATCGACAGGTTGCGGCGGACGAGGATCGGCTCGTCGGGCAGGGGCTCGTCGTACTCGTCGCCGATGTCGAACCGGCCCATGCCGATGGCCTTGACCAGGTGGTCGGGCTCGTCGGGGGCGGCGCCGGGCGGGTTGGAGAACACCCAGCCGACGCCCAGCAGCAGGTAGGCGGCGACGAAGAGCGAGGCCCAGCGCCAGGCGTCCCGCCCACGGTCGGCCGTGGTGCTGGCGACGTGCGCCGTCTCGTCGTCGGGGGGCGCCGGCTCGGTCGGCTCGGTGGTGTCGTCGGCTGTGACCGTCACGACCCGGATGCCCGTGCGGGCGTGGCCACCACCAGCATCTGCCCGGCCAACGGCTTGACGGGCGAGCGCAGGTAGAGGGGGACGAGGAAGGTGAGCCCCGACGCCCGCGACTTCATGGTGAGGGGCAGGAAGCGGGCCTCGAGGTGCTCGACCGACCAGCCCTCGGCCACCAGGTAGTCGTGGATCGAGCGGTCGGTGTAGATGGCCACGTGGGTGAAGTCGTCGAAGTAGCCGCCCGGGTTCAGCCGGAAGTTCGGCTGCACCAGGATGAGGCGCCCGTCGGGCCGCAGCACCCGCCGTGCGCCGGCGAGCAGCGCCGACGCGGCCGGGCGCTCGAGGTGCTCCAGCAGGTTCGACGCGAACACCACGTCGAAGCTGGCGTCGGCGAAGGCGCCGAGGTCGGTGCAGTCGCCGACGACCGCGGTGACCGCGTCGCTCGACGCCCGCTGGACGGTCTGGTCGAGGTCCATGGCGACCACGCGCCGGGCCACCACGTTGTTCGAGAAGTCGCACCAGCCGGCGCCCAGCTCGAGCACTTCGGCGTCGGGCGAGATCCACCGGGACAGGTAGGCGCAGATGTGCTGCCACACCTTGTCCCGGTTGGGGTTCTCGGCGAGGCGGGTCTCGAAGTACCCCTGGGCGTAGACGCCCACCGTCGACGTGGCACCGTCGCTGCCGTCGCCGCGATCGCTGCCGGTGGATGGGCGAACGGAGTGCCCGTCCGCGCGGCCGTCGGAGGGACCGTCCTGCGACTCTGGCATTTGCGCGACTCTACCTGGTCGGGCTGGTGCGCTCGGAACCCATCCGCGGCGCGTCAGTCGTCGCCGATGCGCGTGAGGCCCACCAGGAACGACACGAGCACGACCTGGGCGCCGGCCACGACCAGCAGCATCCCGGCCAGCGGCAGGCGCATGTCGGTGGTCGTGAGCCGGCCGAAGTCGGTCTGCTGCCAGCGGGCGACAGCGATCACGAAGGTGGCCACGCCGGCCACGCCCATGACCGTGCCGACGATGACGCCCCAGTCGAGCGTGAAGCGGTCGATGACGTGCTCGAGCCGCTGGTTGGGCGGCATCAACCCCAGGCGGGCGGCGTACGCCCGCGACACGACCGCCAGCCCCGCGGCCTGGAGCCCGACCACGATGGCCGTGGCGGCCGCGATCATCGTCTGGATGTCGAAGGTGACGTCGCCGATCGTCACCGGCCCGGCGGCCAGGGCGGCGAACGTCACCGACCCCAGCACCAGGAGCGCGATGGCGGGGTAGAGCAGCAGCCAGCGCGGGCTGAAGGCGAGCAGGAACCGCAGGTGCCGCCAGCCGTCCCGCCAGGTGTGCAGGTGCGGCGGGCGGCTGCGGCCGTCCGGCCGCAGCGTGGTCGGCACCTCGGTGACGTCGAGCCCGGCGAGCGACGAGCGGACGACCATCTCGGTGGCGAACTCCATGCCCGCGGGTGCACAGGTCCAGGTCGAGGATGCGGTCGCGGCGGAACGCCCGGATGCCGCAGTGGAAGTCGTGGACGGGCACGTGGAAGAACAACCGTCCGACCCGGGACAGCACCGGGTTGCCCACGTAGCGGTGCAGCGCGGGCATGGCGCCACGGGCGATGCCGCCGGCGAACCGGTTGCCCATCACGAGGTCGGCGCCGTCGTGCAGCGCGTCGACGAACGGGCCCAGGTCGTCGAGGGCATAGCTGTCGTCGGCGTCGGCCATGATCACGTAGCGGCCCTCGGCCTCGATGATGCCGGCCCTCAGGGCGGCGCCGTAGCCCCGCTCGTGCACCTCCACCACCCGGGCGCCCGCGGCGACAGCGATCTCGGGTGAGCCGTCACGGCTCCCGTTGTCGGCGACGATCACCTCGCCGTCGAGCCCGAGGCGTGCCATCGAGGCGCTGGCCTTGGCGATGCACGCGGCCAGGGTCTCGGCCTCGTTCAGACAGGGCAGCACGACGGACAGCTCGGGGGTGGTCGTCAGGGCGGCCCCCGCTGCGCTCACGGGACGGCGCTCGGTGTCGGGGGCGGCACGGGGGCCGGTTCCGGTGGGACGGGCACGGCGTCCACGCGCTCCGGTGGCGCGCTGCGCCCCTCGAGCGTGCCGCGCACGGACGCCGCCAGCAGCCAACAACCGAGCACGACGAACGCCACGAGGAAGGCGACGCCCGGCAGGATGTACACCCCGACCCGCGAGGCCGGGTACGAGGTGGCGTCGATGAGGGCCACGAGCCCGACGCGGGACGCGACGGCCGTCAGCATCGCCACGGTCGCCAGCACGGCCGGCGCCTGACGTCGCCCGGCGCGCGTGGCCAGGGCCACGACGATCCCGGCCCCGGCGAGCACGACGCCGATGCGACCTCCCCAGCGGTACGTCACCATCAGCACCGACACCGGGCCCTGGCGATCCAGGGCCCGGTCCTCGGCCGCCAGGTAGGCGGCCTGGTCGCCGTCGATGCCCCGCAGCGGCCGGACCATCGTGTCCCACTGCTGTTGGTCGCCGCCGCTGCTGAGGCCCCGGGCGGGCTCGGCCACGTCGTAGGACAGCAGGTTGCCGGTGGTGTCGCTGAGCGACCGGGCGAGGGCCCGCGGGCTGACCCGCGACAGGGGCGGCATCGGGCCGATGCCGGGAGCGCGGCAGGGGAGGTCGTCGTCGTTACAGGCCGCCTCGATGTCGTCGGCCAGCTCGCCGAAGAACCGCTGGGCCTCGGCGCCCGACACCATGTGGCCGGTCGCGTCGGCAGCATCCCTGATCACCCACACGAAGTGCGCCCCCATGTAGTCGTCGCACACGTCCGCGGCGGCGCACCCGGGGGCGAACCAGCCGGTCCCCGACCCCTCCAGGTACGGCTCGAGCTCGGTGGCCGACGGGCTGATGGCGTACACGGCGTCCCGCTGCGCCCGGCTGACCGGCACGAGTCGGCGCTCGTCGCCGACGTCGACCCGCTGCCACTGGGTGTAGGCGCGGGCGATCTCGCCGTCGACCAGGTCGCTGCCGACGGACGTGCCGTACGCCTGCTCGTTGCGGTCGGTCACCCAGTGCGCCGACCACACGAACGACCCGGTCGTCAGCACCAGCGCGCCGCCGATCACGGCGCCGTGAGCCGGCGTGACGGGGCCCGTCCCGCGCCAGGTCGCCACGCCGGCGGCGGCCGCGACGGCGAGCGCCGGCAGCAACCAGGCCCGCTCGTCGCGGCACAGGTAGTAGGTCGCCGCGACGGCGCCGAAGGCGGCGCTGCCCAGAGCGACCGTCGGGACCGACCACGCGGGGCCGCGGCACACGAGCGAGGGCACGTAGGTGAGGAAGATCAACAGCCCGGCCACCAGCATCAGGCACAGCGAGCCGTAGAAGCCCTCGCGCGTGACCTTGGCCGCCGACGCACCCAGGTAGGCGGGGTCCAGCGCGATCGCCGCGTACGTGACGACGGCGGCGAGGCGCGACCGGCAGACCCGCCAGACGGCGATGGCCATCATGGCGCCGGCGACCAGGTGGAGCGCGTGCTCGGCCAGCTTGAGAGGGAGGTGGACCTCGTACACGGCGGCGATGAACAGCGGGTACGCAGGCCCCTTGGCCAGGGTCAGCTTGTCGAAGTTTCCGAGCCACCGCTCGTCGACGGCGTTGCCGGCCAACCGGGCGAACAGGGCGTCGTCGTGCACCGCGGTCGACACCAGCCAGGCCGGCGAGTTGACGCGCAGTGCCACGCTCGCCGCGGTGACCAGCGCCACCACGGCGACCGGAACCGCGGCCACGCGCCACCGCGTCGTCCTGGCCGCAAACACGTCGATTGCCGCCTCCTCCGGGGGGAGATGCGGAAGAAAAGCTAGCGGTGCTCGTGCGCCGTGGACAGGGTGTCATCACGTATCGTGCCGGTCGCTACGCTCACAGCGCTGGCCCGAGCGGCACCGAGGAGGGACGTGAAGGCGCTCGACCGGGAGCTCCAGCGACAGCGCATCGCCCAGGCGCTGCCGTTCGTCGAGCCCGGGTCGTCCGTGCTCGACGTGGGGTGCAACGACGGCGCCTTCTTCCGGGCAGCCGGCGCCCGGGTCGCCCGGGGCGTCGGGGTCGACGTGCAGCAGCCCGACACGTGGATCGACGGGCCCTACGACCTGCGGGTGGGCGAGTTCCCCCGGGTGATCGAGCCGGGCGAGTCGTTCGACGCCGTGGTGGCGCTGGCGGTCGTCGAGCACATGCCCCCGCAGGGGCTGCAGGGCTGGGCCACGGCCGTGCCCGACCTGCTGGCGCCGGGCGGACGGCTGATCATCACCACGCCGTCACCCCGGGTCGACGACATCCTCCACCTCCTCATCAGGCTGCGGATCATCGACGGCATGGCGGCCCACGAGCACCACGGGTTCGACCCGCGCACCGTCCCTGCGATCTTCGGTGGCGGGCCGCTCACCCTGGAGACGCACCGGCGCTTCCAACTGGGGCTGAACCACCTGTTCGTGTTCGACCGGGTCTGATCGGGCCGGTTGCCGCGTTAGGTTGACCGCCGTGCCGATCGACCCGTCCCGCCTCGAGATCGTCGACCAGGCCAACGGCACCGCCGCAACTCGCCTGTCGGGTGACCTCGACATCGTCACCTCCGACGGCGTGAAGCGCGACCTGGCCGCGCTGGTCGACGCGGGCCACGTCGCCCTGGCGCTCGACCTGTCCGACGTGGGGTTCGTCGACTCGAGCGGGCTCGGCGTGCTCGTGGCCATCCATCGCCACGCCGAGTCGAACGGGGGATCGTTCGTGGTGCGGTCGATCCCGCCGCAGGTGCAGCGCCTGTTCGACATCACGCGGCTCGGCGACCTGCTCACGGTCGACGGCGAGTAAGAGGCCGAGCGGATAGGGCGCTCGCCGCAGCCGACGCGTGGGAATTTGGCGCTGGACGACCAGCTCCACAGCCGGCCGACCGGCAACGCGGCGACCGCACGCCGCGCGGACACGACCTATCCGCGCACGCTCGCCGCCAGGCGGGGGGCCGCAGGCGGTCACCGCTCCAGGATCTCGCGGAGGTCGTCCAGGCACCGCCGCATCAGCCGCGACACATGCATCTGGCTGATGCCCAGCCGCTCGGCGATCTCGCTCTGGGTGAGCTCGTCGTAGAAACGCAGGCGCATGATCGACGCCTCCCGCTCGGGCAGCGTCTCGAGCAGCTGGTCGACGAGCACCCGCAGCTCCACCGGCCGGCTGGGCACGTCGTCGCCCGGCAAGCGGTCGGCCAGCGAGCTGTCGTCGTCGCCCGGCCGCCGAGCGTCGAGGCTGGTCGCCCGGTAGGCGGCGCCGGCCTCGAGCGCATCCAACACCTGGTCGGTGGAGATGTCGAGCTCGCCGGCGAGCTCGAGCACCGTCGGCGGCCGGCCCAGGCGTGACGACAGCGCGGCACGGGCGCGGCGCAGGTCGAGGTGCCGTTCCTGGGCGCTCCGCGGCGGCCGCACGGCCCACGTGCGGTCGCGGAAGTAGCGCTTGATCTCCCCGTTGACCGTGCGGCTGGCGAACGACGAGAACGGGATGCCGCGGGCGGGATCGAACCGTTCGACCGCCTTCAGCGTGCCCAGCATGGCGATCTGCACCAGGTCGTCCAGCTCGACGCCCCGCCCGCGGTAGTCGTTGGCGATCGACGCGGCCAGCCCCCGGTGCGCTTCGACCAACTCGTTGCGGACCCCGCGGTCGCCGCTCACGCGGTAGGCCTGGAACAGGTCGTCGAGGCGGTCGGAGTCCGTACCGTGATCGAACGTCATGAGGCCGCGCGCGTCCGCTTGACCAGGCGGAAGCGGCGGCCGGTGGCGTCGGCGTCGAAGCTGTGGTCGTCGACGACGACCCGCAGGATCTCGAGCGCGAGGTCGTCGACGTCTGCTGTGTCCAGATGGCCCTCGACGGGCGGGCGATGGCCCTCGACCACCACCTCGCCGGTGACGCGCTCGAACGCGACCTCGATCGACGACTCGGCCTCGTCCAGCCCGTCGACCAGCAGTGCCACCAGCTCGCTCACCGCGATGCGCAGGTCCTCGGTGTCGTCGATGCTGAGGCCGGCGTCGGCGGCCACGCCAGCCGCGAGGATGCGGGCCAGGCGCACCGACCCCCGCTCGGCCGGGGCGATGAGCTGGATGGGACGAGAGGAGTCCATGAGCGGCGCGTCTCCGTCAGCAGGCATGTGGTGAGAGTTTGTCGGGCGCCGCGGCAGGGTACGGCGACCGACGATGGATGTGCGAACGAGCACGAGGTTCCGGCGCGATCGTGCGGCCGTCCCCTCGGCGCGTGCGTTCGTCAAGCACGCCCTCCGCTCGGCCGGTGCCCCGGTCGAGGCCATCGACCGGCTCGAGCTCGCCGTGGCCGAGGCGTGCAACAACGCGATCCTCCACGCCGACGGCCAGTCGTTCACGGTCACCGTCGTGGTCCAGGGCGGTCGGGCGATGGTGGCCGTCGCCGACAACGGGTCGGGCTTCGACCCCCCTGCGCACCCCACCATGCCGTCGCCCCAGGCCACCGGCCACCGGGGTCTGCCGCTGATGCAGGCGCTGGTCGGCGATGTCGACGTGGCCAGCAGCGACGGGGGCACCACCGTCGTGCTGGTGCTACCGCTGGCCGCCAGCGAGCCGCTCGCCCCGCTCGTCATCGACCGCTGACCGCCGCACCGACGGCGCGGACCGACCCGCGTCGTCGCCGGTCAGGCCGCCGCCGGTCAGGCGATCGCCGACGGCAGCCACGCGGGGCGGCCCGACTCGAACGAGTCGATCGCCCCGGCGTCGCGCAGGGTGATGCCGATGTCGTCGAGCCCCTCGAGGAACCGCTCGCGCGTGGCGTCGTCGAGCGGGAACGCGCACTCGATGCCCGCCGCGGGCGCGGCCAGGGTGCGGCGCTCGACGTCGATGGTGAACTCGAGCGCGGGGTCGGCCTCGACGGCCCGCAGGAGCGCCTCGCCCACCTCGGGTGGCACCACCACCGGGACCAGGCCGTTCTTGGTGGCGTTGTTGCGGAAGATGTCGCCGAACCGGGGGCTGACCACGGCCTGGAAGCCGTAGTCGGCGATGGCCCACACGGCGTGCTCGCGCGACGAGCCGGTCCCGAAGTTGGGCCCGGCCACCAGGATGGCGGCACCCGCGTAGCTCTCGTCGTTGAGCACGAAGTCGCGGTCGTCGCGCCACGTCGAGAACAGGCCGCGGCCGAACCCGGTGCGCTCGACCCGCTTGAGCCACTCGGCGGGGATGATCTGGTCGGTGTCGACGTCGGAGCGGTCGAGCGGGACGGCGGTCCCCTGGACGACGCGTACGGGGTTCATGGTCGGCTCCTGTGGCTGAGGTTCGTGCGTCCGAACGTGCGGCGGACCTGGTTGCCGGGGCGCCGCATGCGCCGCACGTTCGGTCGCAGGTTCGGTCGCACGTTCGGTCAGGCGAGGTCGGCGGGCGTGGTGAGGGTGCCGGAGATGGCGGTGGCGGCGGCGACCGCCGGCGAGACCAGGTGGGTGCGTCCACCCCGGCCCTGGCGGCCCTCGAAGTTGCGGTTGCTGGTCGAGGCGCTGCGCTCGCCCGGAGCGAGCTTGTCGGGGTTCATGGCCAGGCACATCGAGCAGCCGGGCTCGCGCCAGTCGAAGCCGGCCGCCACCAGCACCTTGTCGATGCCCTCGGCTTCGGCCTGGACCTTGACCGCGTGGCTGCCGGGCACGACCAGGGTGCGCACGCCGTCGGCCACCACGCGGCCGTCGGCCACGGCCGCCACCGCCCGCAGGTCCTCGATGCGGCCGTTGGTGCACGAGCCGATGAACACCGTGTCGACCCGGACGTCGCGCAACGGCGTGCCCGCGGTCAGCCCCATGTACTCGAGCGCCCGGGCGGCGGCCCCCCGCTCGGACGGGTCGGCGAAGCTGTCGGGGTCGGGCACGGTGCCGCTGATGGGCGCCACCTGGCCGGGGTTGGTGCCCCACGAGACGTGGGGGACGATGTCGACGGCGTCGAGGTCGACGGCCTTGTCGAAGCTGGCGCGGTCGTCGGTGGCGAGGCTGCGCCAGTCGTCGAGCGCCTGCTCCCAGGCGGCTCCGGTGGGGGCGTGGGGGCGGCCCTCGAGGTAGGTGAACGTGACGTCGTCGGGGGCGATCAGACCCGCCTTGGCCCCGGCCTCGATCGACATGTTGCACACGGTCATGCGCCCCTCCATCGACAGGGAGCGGATGGCCGAGCCCCGGTACTCGATGACGGACCCGATGCCGCCGCCCGTGCCGATGCGCCCGATGATGGCCAGGATCACGTCCTTGGCCGTGGTGCCCGCGGGCAGGTCGCCGTCGACCGTGACGGCCATGGTGCCCGGGCGCTGCTGGGGCAGGGTCTGGGTGGCGAGCACGTGCTCGACCTCGCTGGTGCCGATGCCGAAGGCCAGCGCCCCGAACGCACCGTGGGTCGAGGTGTGGCTGTCGCCGCACACGATGGTCATGCCCGGCTGGGTCAGACCCTGCTCGGGGCCGATGATGTGCACGATGCCCTGGCCGGGGTCGCCCATCGGGTAGCAGGTGATGCCGAACTCGGCGCAGTTGGCTGCCAGCACCTGCATCTGCCTGGCCGAGATGGGATCGCTGATCGGTTGGTCGAGGCCGGCGGTGGGCACGTTGTGGTCCATCGTGGCCACGGTCAGGTCGGGCCGTCGGACGCCGCGCCCGGCCAGGCGCAGGCCGTCGAAGGCCTGGGGCGAGGTGACCTCGTGGACCAGGTGCAGGTCGATGTAGAGCAGGTCGGGCAGGCCGTCGCCCGTACGGACGACGTGACGGTCCCAGACCTTCTGGCTCAGCGTGCGGGGTGCGGGCATGGCATCCACCTACGGTGCTCGGGCGTCTCGTGATGTGAAATCTCACAATGTGAGATAGCGTTCTCAACTGATGAACAGCCTAAGCGGCGTGGGCGTGCTCGACAAGGCCATGGCGGTGCTCGCCGCGCTCGAGCCCTCCCCGCGGTCGCTGGCGGAGCTGGTGACCGCGACCGGGCTGTCCCGGGCTACCGCCCACCGCCTGGCCGTGGCGCTCGAGGCCCACGGTCTGGTCCGGCGCGACGACGACGGCCGGTTCTCGCTGGGCCTGCGACTGATCGGCCTGGGCCATGCCGCCGCCGAGGCCATCCCCGGGTGGCTGGATGCCCGGCCCGCGCTGGCCTGGTTGCAGTCGCAGACGGGCGAGTCCGTGCAGCTCTTCGTGCGCGACGGCGACGAGCGGGTGTGCGTCGAGTCGCTGGAGGCACCCCACGAGCTGCGCACCATCGTCCCGGTCGGCGCCCGCCTGCCCCTCGACCGCGGCTCGGCCGGCCGCGTCCTGCGCCCGCCGGACACGGCGCGGTCGTCCGGGTGGGTCGAGAGCGTGGCGGAGCGCGAGCCCGGGGTGGCGTCCGTGAGCGCCCCGGTCGCGGACCCGTCGGGCCGGGTCATCGCCGCGGTCAGCGTCAGCGGCCCCATCGACCGCACGACCCGCTCGCCCGGCCGCCGCTACGGCGCCGCCGTGGTCGAGGCGGCGGCCCGCATCTCGGCCCACCTCACCTGACCGCTATTGCCTCGGGCCGCCGGACTCCCCACCCGCCTGGGGAGACCGTGCCGGCCCCGGCCTCGCCGCCGTGGCGGGGCCGGCACGTGGAAATCAGCCCCAGCGGGGCTGTTCGTCGGGGTTGATGCCCAGGCTCAGCTTGCCCACCAGCTCGTGGGTCAGCATCGGGTTGGCCGGGTGGATCCGGCCCAGCCGGCCGTCGCGGACCAGCTGCTCGAGGCGGGAGCGCTTGAAGATCCCCGCTCCGCCGCTGACATCGAGGGCGTTGTCGACCACCGACCACGCCCGCTCGACCACGTCGTGCTTGCAGGCCACGATCTTCAGCGGCCACTCGCCGCCGTGGTCGACGCCGGTCGACCAGTCGTCGCACACCCGGTCGAGGTAGGCCTCGGCGCCCTCGAGGGCGATGCGCATGTCGGCCACCGTGTGCTGCACCTCGGGGTGGTGGGCCATCGAGCGGGTCAACGCCACCGACGAGCGGTTCGGCAGCTGGGCGACCACCTCGTCGAAGGCCCGCTTGGCCAGCCCGAGGTAGACGCCGCCGAACCCGAGCAGCGCCCAGGCGAACAGCGCGACGTGGAACGGGCGGGCGCCGCCGAAGCCGGGAGGGCTCACCATCACCACGTCCTCGTCGGGGATGAGCGTCCGGTCGAGGAACGTGTCCTGCGAGGCGGTGGCGCGCATGCCCAGGACGTCCCACGTCTCCTCGATGCGGTAGCGGGGGGCATCGCGGTGCAGGAACCCGTGGACCATCTTGGGCCCGTCGGGATCGGTGGTGCTCAGCGCGTGGACGCCCAGGTAGGTCCACACCGGGCTCAGGCTGCCGAAGATCTTGTGGGCCGTGATCTCCCACCCGCCGTCGACGCGCTCGGCCGTGGCCGACGACATCAGCACCGGCAGGTCGTTGCCCGCCTCGGCGTGGCCGGCGGCCAGGACCTCGCCGGCCGCGGCCTTGGCCAGGATCCAGTCGCCACCGGGCGCACCCATGCGCTGCAGGTCGGCCGCCAGGCCGACCCAGTACAGGTGCATGTTCACCGCCAGCGCCGTCGCCGGTGCGTGGTAGGCGAGCCGGCGCTGCAGCTGGTTGACCTCGGACAGCGTCAGCCCGGCGCCGCCCATGTCGGTGGGCAGCGGGCCCGCGAGGTAGCCGCTGGCCCGCAACTCCTCCCAGTCCTCGTCGAAGAAGCGGTTCTCCCTGTCGTAGACCGGGGCCCGCTCGTCGAAGCGTTGGAGCATCTCGTCGGTGAGCAGGCTGGTGGTCAGATCGATCGTCGTCATCTGGCTCGTCCTCGTTCCGCCGGAGTCGAAGGCTCGACCGTACGAGCGGGCGCGCCACGCGCACATGACCACTCTGCGCCTTTCCTCCGAGCGAACTGCTCAGGTCTCGCTGGTCAGATCTGACTACGGTGGCCAACCGTGGACCAGCCGCGCGTGCTCGACCGCGGCCGCTCTCGCCGTCTCCGGCGGTGGGACGTGGGACGCGGGCACCGGCGTCGTGGTCAGCCGCGCCCGGCAACGGGAGGTGCTGGTGTTCGAGGCCGTCAGCGACGCCGTCGCCGCGGCCCGCCGGGCCGCGCTCGCCGGCGCAGCCGCCGGGCTGGCGGTGGGCGAGGTGTCGACTGGCGGCGACTGGTGGGTCGGCCCCGCGCTCGACGCGGCGGCCGCGCTCGTGGGTCGGGCGGGCGCCGGTCAGGTCCTGGCCACGGCGATGGTGCCGGCGCTGGCGCCTCGCAACGGCGACCGGTGGGTGCCCGTGGGCCTCGTGGACGTCGGCACCGGGGGCAGGCTCGACGTGGTCGAGCTCGCGGGCGACGACCCACGGTCCGCCACCACCGCGGACGTGCCGTTGCCGCGCCTGCTGGCCATCGCCGCGCCGTTCCCGTTCGTCCCCCGCGACGAGACCTGGTCGGTGCTCGAGCGGGCCTGGGCCGCGGGGGCGACCGGCGGTCGCCGCCTCGTCCTGCTCGGCGGCAGCGCCGGCACCGGCAAGACCCGGCTGGCCTCCGAGTTCGCCCGCCACGTCCACGCCCAGGGCGGCGTGGTGCTCTACGGCGGGTGCTCCGATCGGCTGGCGGCGCCGTACCAGCCGTTCGCCGAGGCGGTCGAGCACCTCGTGCGCTCGCTCGACCCCGGTGACGTGCACGACCTGATCGCCGCCCACGCCGCCGAGCTCACCCGGCTGGCTCCCGCATTGGCGGGCGTGCTCGGCTCGCCGCAGATGGCGGGTGCCGACGACCCCGACACGGTGCGCTACCGCCTGTTCGGTGCGATGTCGTCGCTGCTCGGTGCCGTGTCGGCGCGGCGCCCGGTGCTGCTGGTGCTCGACGACCTGCACTGGGCCGGGCGCCCGACGGTCCAGATGCTCGACCACCTCAGCCGCGACAGCTCGCTGGCCCGGGTGGTGGTCGTGGGCGTGTACCGGTCGGTGCCGGCCGAGGTGGGCGACGCCCTGCGCGAGGGGCTGCCCGACCTCCGGCGCCAGCCCGGGGTCGTGCGGGCCAGCCTGTCCGAGTTCGACCGCGACGGCATCCGCCGGTTCGTCACCGGGGCGGCGGGGGTCGCCGATCCCGAGGGCGATCCGGCGCTCGACGTCGTCACCGACGTGCTGTCGGCGCAGACGGGCGGCAACGCGTTCCTGATGGGCGAGCTCTGGCGCCACCTCGTCGACGCCGGCTACGTGGTGCACGGGAGCCGCGGCTGGCGCGTGGCCCGTCCCCTCGACGACGTCGCCAGCCCGGAGGGTGTGCGCGAGGTGGTCGAGATCCGGCTGGGCGGGCTCCCGGACGAGACCCGCCGGCTCCTCGAGGTGGCCGCGGTGGCCGGCACCGAGTTCTCCGTGGCGGTCGTCGCCGACGCCCTGGGCACCGACCAGCGCCACGTGCTCGGGGCCCTCGACCCGGCGGTCCGTGCCGGGCTGGTCGAGGAGGCGGGAGCCGGCGAGCACCGCTTCGCCCACGCGCTGGTGCGCCGCTCGGTGGTCGACAACCTGGGCCCGGCGGCGCGGCGCAGCCACCACCTCGACGTCGGCCGGGCGCTCGAGCGCTGCGGCGGCGACCAGTCGGTCAGCGAGATCGCCCACCACCTGACCGCGGCAGTGCCCCTGGCCGAGCCCGCCGAGGCCGTCGACGCGGCCCGCCGGGCCGCGTCCGAGGCCACCTCGGCCGTCGCCTTCGACGACGCCGCCCGCCACCTCGAGGCAGTGCTGCCCCTGTGCGCGGGGCGCTGCCGCTGCGAGCTGCTGCTCGAGGTGGCCGATGCCCGCATGCGGGCGGGCGACGTGGCCGTCGCCCTCGAACGCTGCCTCGAGTGCGGCACCCAGGCCGCCGGCGTGGGCGAACCGGGCCTGGTCGTGGCGGCCGCGCTGGCCTACGACGACGCCAACTGGCGCGCCGCCCTGCACGGCGGTGTGGCCGAGCAGTTGCTGCGGCACGCCCTTCCGCTGGCGTCGGACGTGGCCACCGAGGTGCGGGTCCAGGCCGCGCTCAGCCGGGCGCTGGCGTTCTCGGGCCGGGGCGACGAGGCCCGCACGCTCGGCGACCGGGCACTCGCCGCGGCCCGCCATGTCGGCGACTACGCCGCCCTCCGGGTCGCCATGTCGTCCGTCCTGTTCTCGCCGTGGACGGCGGAGACGATCGACCACCAGGTGGCGATCGCCCGCGAGCTGCTCGAGCGCACGACGGCGCGTGGCGACCTCGAATGGCAGGCGGGAGCGCTCAACAAGCTGCTGTACGGCCTCATCACCCTGGGCGAGCTCGACGAGGCCCGCATCGTCGCCGGCCAGTTCCGCGAGCTGACCGACCGGACCGGTCAGCCGCTGTTCGGCGTGCTCTCGCTCCAGGCCCGGGCCCTGCTCGCCGTGGGCGAGGGCCGGTTCGAGGACGCGGAGGCGCTGGCCGACGAGGCGAACGCGCTGACGACGTTCCTGTCGGGCACCGACGCCGAGGGCGGCTACGGCGTGCAGATCTTCACGCTCCGCCGCGAGCAGGGCCGCCTCGACGAGGCGCGCCCCCTGGTCGAGGCCGTCGCCCGACTGGGCCAGGAGGGCGCGACCTGGCGTCCGGCGCTGACCGTGCTCTACGCCGAGCTGGGCCGCCTCGACGATGCCGCCCGCGAGCTGCAGCACCTCGTGGCCGACGGCCTGCGCGCGGTGCCGCGCGACTCGCTGTACTGCGGGTCGCTCAGCTACATGGCCGACGCGGCGGTGGCCGTGGGCGACCGGGAGGCGGCCCAGGTCCTGTACGACGAGCTCTCGCCCTACCGCCACCTCGTCGTGCAGGTGGGGAGCCACCTGGCGGCGTACGGCGCCGCCGACCGCTACCTCGGCGAGCTGGCCGCCCTGCTGGGGCGGGTGCGCGACGCCGAGACCCACTTCGAGGCCGCGCTGCGGCTCGACGACCGGGCGCACATGCCGGTGTGGTCGGCCCACAGCCGGCTCGCCTACGGGCGCTTCCTCGTGGACCGTGGCCGAGCGGGCGACCAGGAACGAGCGCGCGCCCTGCTGTCGTCGGCGAGGGACACGGCTCACTCGGTCGGCATGGGCCGCGTGGCCGCGGTGGCTGACGCGGCGGTCGCCGAGGCCGCGTCAGGCCCGGCGCCGCCCGCCGCCTGGGATCGCGCCGCCCGGGCGGGCCGGCCGGGCGAGGTCGACCTGCGGACCAGGTCGGCGGCGACGGTGGGGCTGACCGACCGCGAGCTCGGCGTGCTGAGGTTGCTGGTCGACGGACACAGCAACCGTGAGATCGGCGCAGCGGCTGCACATCAGCCAGCACACGGCGGCCAACCACGTGCGGTCGATCCTGCTCAAGACCGGGTGCGCCAACCGCACAGAGGCGGCGTCGTGGGCCCTCCGCCGGGGCCTGGTCGCCGGGTGACACCCGGCCGGTCGCGGCGCGGGCCCCGTCAGCCGGCGGCTTCGCCGGCGACGATGGCCTCGGGGTGCAGCTCGCCGACCTGCACGATGGCGTCGGCCGGGATGCCGTTGCGGCGGGCGGCCTCGCGGATCGCCTCCTCGGTGGGCGCCTCGTAGAGGCAGTAGGTCTTGCGCTTGTCGGCGCTCAGGAACGAGTACACCCAGCGCACCCCGACGTCGTCGTTCACCGCGGTGATGCCCAGGACGTCTTCGGCGCCGAGCTCGAGCTCCTCGGCGAAGTTCCTCTCGACCAGGAAGAGCGGCACGTTCTCTCCATTCCGTTTTGGGTGTGGCCGACGGGAGTACGGCGCCGGCGCCCGGTCAGTTCACCTGGCGGTCGCGGCCCTCCCAGTAGGGGGCCCGCAGCTTGAACTTCTGCAACTTGCCGGTGGCGGTGCGGGGGAGCGTCTCGCGGATCTCGACCGACGTCGGGCACTTGTAGTGCGTGAGCCTGGCACGGCAGTGGTCGATGAGGTCGCGCTCGTCGGTGGTGCTGCCGGGCGCCAGCACCACCAGGGCCTTGACCGTCTCGCCCCACTTGTCGTCGGGCACGCCGATGACCGCCACCTCGGCCACCGCCGGGTGCGAGTGCAGGGCGTCCTCGACCTCGATCGACGACACGTTCTCGCCGCCGGAGATGATCACGTCCTTCTTGCGGTCGGAGATGGTGAGGTAGCCCGTCGTCGACCGTGCCTCCGTCGCCGGTGTGGAACCAGTCGTCCTCCAGCGCGGCGGCCGTGGCCTCGGGCTGCTACCAGTAGCCCTCGAGCACCACGTTCGAGCGGGCCAGCACCTCGCCCATGTCGCTGACCGCGAGGCGGGTGCCCAGGGTGGGCGCGCCGGCCCGGACCAGCTGCGAGGCCCGCTCGGCGGGGGAGAGGTCGTCCCACTCGGCGCGGCGGCGGTTCATGGTGAGCAGCGGAGCGGTCTCGGTGAGCCCGTAGATCTGGATGAACTCCCAGCCCAGTTCGGTCTCCATGCGCTCGATCGTCCGGGTGGGGGGCGGCGCTCCGGCGACCACCATGCGCACCTGGTCGCGCCCGGGGATCGGGCCGTCCCACGTCTCGGCGGCGTCGAGGATGGCGGCCACCACGGCGGGCGCGCCGCACAGCAGCGTCACGCCGTGGCGGTCGACCCGGCGCAGGATCTCGGCGCCGTCGACCTTGCGCAGCACCACCTGCTGCGCGCCCATGCCCGTGAGGGCGTAGGGCATGCCCCAGCCGTTGCAGTGGAACATCGGCAGCGTGTGCAGGTAGACGTCGCGGTCGGTCACGCCCGCGTGCCACCCGAACATGGCGGCGTTGAGCCACAGGTTGCGGTGGGTGAGCTGCACGCCCTTGGGGCGGGCGGTGGTGCCGCTCGTGTAGTTGATGGTGGCGGTGGCGTCCTCGTCGGGGTCGGCCCACGGCTCGGGCGCCGGCGTGCCCGGGCCGATCGGCCACAGCGCCCCGTCGGTCTCGGCGCCCAGCACGAACCGGTGCTTGGCCTCGACCCCGGCCAGCGCCTCGCTCCAGCTCGGGGTCGATCAGCAGCACCGACGCGCCCGAGTGCTCGACGATGTAGCGCACCTCGTCGGCGCTGAGGCGGAAGTTGACCGGCACCAGCACCCGGCCCCACGCGCTCACGCCGAAGAACGACACCAGCAGGCGGGCGGCGTTGTGCGACACGACGGCCACCCGCTCGCCCCGGCCGACGCCCAGACCGTCGAGCGCCGCCGCCTGGGCGCGGGCCAGCTGGGCCACCCGGCCGTAGGTGAGCTCGCCCCACGACGGAGCGGGCTGGTCCGGCTCGTCCACCACGCCGACGCGGTCGGGGTAGACCAGCTCGGCCCGCTCCAGGTGGTCGGCGATCGTCAACGGAACCCGCATGGCTCGTCCCCCCGTTCGGCGGCTGTGGCACCCGACACTCGCACATCAGCTCCAGAGCGTCACGTAGACCGGGGGCCGGAACCGCGCGACCGGCACACTGCCGTCCGCCCGGTGGATCGCGTGCATGGCGTCGGGCGTCTCCAGGAACCGTCGCAGCCGGGCAGCCACCGCCGAGAGGCGGTCGGCACCCAGGGTGGTGACGTGCCACAGGAGGTCGACCGGCGTGCCGTCGACCGGCAGCACAACGAGCCGGCCCCGCACGACGTCGTGGGCGACCAGATGGGCGACGCCGGGCGCGACACCCTCGCCGTCGGCCGCGGCGCTCCAGGCCGCGCCCAGCGACGGGAAGACCCGTACCCGCGACTCGGGCACGCGCAGGCGGGCGAGCAGCATGCCGACCTCGCTGCCCGGGTCGGCGCCGCCGGCGTCGACCAGCCAGTCCTGGCCGGCGAGGGCGGCGAGCCCGACGTGGGTCGACCGGGCGAGCCGGTGCCGGCGGCCGGCCACCACCACCAGGCGGTATCGCATCATCGGCGTGCCCTCGAGCGCCGCGAGGCGGGGGCCGAGGCCCACGTCGGCCTGGCGCTCGCTCAGCAGCACCGGCATCTCGGTGGCGGTGGCCACGCCCAGGGTGGCCTCGACCTGCCTGTGCCGGGCGGTGAACGCCGTGAGGAGCGGGCGGGCGACGTACTCGGCAACGGTGCTGGTGGCGACCACGCGCAGGATGTCGGGGGCGCCCTGGGCGCGGCCGATCGCGCTCTCGGCCTCGACCGCCAGGTTGACCATCTGCGACGCGATGGGCAGCAGGCGCTGGCCGCCCGCGGTCAGCTCCATGCCTCCCGCCGTCCGGGTCACCAGCGGGTCGTCGAGGTGCTGGCGCAGCGCGCCGAGCGCGCCCGACACCGCCGGCTCGCTGACGCTCAGCGCGTGGGCCGCCGCCTTGACCGATCCGAGGCGGGCCACGAGCACGAACGCCTCGAGTTGGGTGAGCGTCACCCTCCCGACCGTAGCCCCGATTAAGCGATCCCTTAGGAGACCGTGGACGGCCACCGGAAGTGGGTGCAGACTCACGTCGTGACCCCGACCGCCGCCGGGTCACGTGTGATCACAGGGGGTTTCCCGTGCAGACACCCGCGCCGTTCGAGTACGAGCGCGCCGGCAGCGTCGACGACGCGCTCGCGCTGCTCGAGCGCCACGGACCGGAGGCCCGGCTCGTCGCCGGCGGGCACAGCCTGCTGCCGATGATGAAGCTGCGCCTGGCCCGGCCCGAGGTGCTCATCGACATCAACGACCTGGCCGACCTGTCCTACATCCGGCTCGACGGCAGTGCCATCGCCATCGGGGCCATGACCCGCCACGCCGAGCTGCTCGACTCCCCGCTCCTGGCCGAGCACTACGCGATCTTCCGCGACGCCGAGCGGGTCATCGCCGATCCCATCGTGCGCAACCGGGGCACGATCGGCGGGTCGTTCTGCCAGGCCGACCCGTCCGAGGACCTGGCCGCCGTCGGCGCCGCGCTGCGGGCCGACCTGGTGGTCCGGTCGGCCGCCGGCACCCGCACGGTGCCGGCCCGCGAGTTCCACACCGGTCCGTACGAGACCGCGGTGGGCGAGGCAGAGATCCTCACCGAGATCCGGGTGCCCGTGCGGCCGGGGTCGGGCAGCGCCTACGAAAAGGTCGAGCGCCGTGCCGGCGACTGGGCCATCGCCGCCGCCGGTGCGTTCGTGTCGCTCGAGGGCGACGCGGTGAGCGACGTCGGCATCGGGCTCACCGCCGTGGGGGCCCCGCACTTCTGCGCCCCCGAGGCCGAGGAGGCGCTCCGGGGCCAGGAGCCCAACGAGGACAACCTGTCGGCGGCCGCCCGACTCGCGGCCGAGGGCTGCAACCCGTCGGCCGACCAGCGGGGCCCGGCCGACTACAAGCGCCACCTGGCGCAGGAGCTGACGTTGCGGGCGCTGCGGCGGTCCGTGGCCCGTGCACGGGGAGAGGGAGCCTGACCATGCAGGTGACGATGACCGTCAACGGCGACGAGGTGACCCGCGACATCGAGCCGCGGCTGCTGCTCGTGCACTTCGTGCGCGACCACCTGGGCCTGACCGGTACCCACTGGGGGTGCGACACGTCCAACTGCGGCGCCTGCGTGCTGTGGATGGACGGCGAGCCCGTGAAGAGCTGCACCGTGCTGGCCGCCATGGCCGACGGGCGCACGGTCCGCACGGTCGAGGACCTCGACAGCGGTGGCGAGCTCGATCCGGTGCAGCAGGGGTTCATGCAGTGCCACGGACTGCAATGCGGCTTCTGCACGCCGGGCATGCTCATGACCACCCGCCGCCTGCTCGACGACGAGCCCGATCCGAGCGAGACCCAGATCCGCGAGGCCATCTCGGGGCAGCTCTGCCGCTGCACCGGCTACGAGAACATCGTGCAGGCCGTCCGCTGGGCGGCCGGGCACCCGGCCGACGCGGCTGTCGATGTCGCCGCGTCCGGCCCCACCGAGGAGGTGACGGCATGACCGCCGTCGAGAGCACGCCGAGCGCGGCGGACACCCCGGTCAGCGAGGCCGGCAACCCCATCGGCTTCGGCCGCATGCTCCGCAAGGAGGACGCCCGGTTCCTGCGTGGCCAGGGCAACTACATCGACGACATCCAGCTCCCGGGCATGCTGTACGGCGCCATCCTGCGCAGCCCGCTCGCGCACGCCCGCATCATCTCCATCGACACGGCGGCCGCCGAGGCCCACCCCAAGGTCAAGGCCGTCATCACGGGCGCCACGCTCGAGACCCTCGGCCTGGCGTGGATGCCGACGCTGTCGAACGACGTCCAGGCCGTGCTCGCCACCGACAAGGTGCGGTTCCAGGGCCAGGAGGTGGCGTTCGTCATCGCCGAGGACCGCTACGCCGCGCGGGACGCGCTCGAGCTGATCGACGTCGAGTACGAGCCGCTCGACCCGGTCATCGACGCGCGCCGCGCCCTCGACGAGGGGGCACCGGTCATCCGCGACGATGTCGAGGGCAAGGCCGACAACCACATCTTCGACTGGGAGTCGGGCGACCAGGCCCACTGCGACGAGGTGTTCGCCAACGCGGACGTGGTCGTGAGCCAGGACATGCTCTACCCGCGCTCGCACCCGGCGCCGCTCGAGACCTGCGGGTCGGTCGCCAGCATGGACAAGGTGACCGGCAAGCTCACGGCCTGGATCACCAGCCAGGCCCCGCACGCGCACCGAACGGTGTATGCCCTGGTCGCCGGCCTGCCGGAGCACAAGATCCAGGTGATCTCGCCCGACATCGGCGGCGGCTTCGGCAACAAGGTGCCGATCTACCCGGGCTACGTCCTGGCCGTCGTCGGGTCGATCGTGACCGGCAAGCCGGTGAAGTGGATCGAGGACCGCTCCGAGAACCTGATGTCCACCGGGTTCGCCCGCGACTACCACATGCACGGCGAGATCGCCGCCACCCGCGACGGCAAGATCCTGGGCCTCAAGGTCGACGTCATCGCCGACCACGGT
Organism: uncultured Acidimicrobiales bacterium; assembly: GCA_963735395.1. Classification (GTDB taxonomy): domain Bacteria; phylum Actinomycetota; class Acidimicrobiia; order Acidimicrobiales; family VFJN01; genus ZC4RG19. Next base: position 193,720 of record CAVTKV010000019.1, read on the forward strand.
GCGTTCAACGGCACCGCCCAGCCCACCAAGTACCCGGCGGGGTTCTTCCACATCTTCACCGGCAGCTACGACCTGCAGGCCGCCCACTGCAAGGTCACCGGCGTGTACACCAACAAGGCGCCGGGGGGCGTGGCCTACGCCTGCTCGTTCCGCATCACCGAGGCCGTGTACCTCGTCGAGCGCATCGTCGACGTGCTGGCCGACGAGCTGGGCGTCGACCCGGCGGAGCTGCGCATGCGGAACCTGCTCAAGCCCGAGCAGTTCCCGTACACGACGCAGACCGGGTGGGAGTACGACTCCGGCGACTACCCGCGGGCGCTCCAGCTCGCCCTCGACCTGGCCGGCTATGACGACCTGCGGCGCGAGCAGGCCGAGAAGCGGGACCGGGGCGAGCTCATGGGCATCGGCCTCAGCTTCTTCACCGAAGGCGTCGGCGCCGGGCCGCGCAAGCACATGGACATCCTCGGCCTTGGCATGGCCGACGGCTGCGAGCTGCGCGTGCACCCGACCGGCAAGGCCGTCGTGCGCCTCAGCGTGCAGACGCAGGGGCAGGGCCACGAGACGACGTTCGCCCAGATCGTGTCGAGCCAGCTCGGCATCCCGCCCGAGGACGTCGAGGTCGTCCACGGCGACACCGACCAGACCCCGTTCGGCCTGGGCACCTACGGCTCGCGCTCCACGCCCGTGTCGGGCGCGGCGGCCGCGGTCGTGGCGCGGCGCGTGCGCGACAAGGCCCGCATCGTCGCCGCCGCAGCCCTGGAGTGCTCACCCGACGACCTCGAGTGGGAGCACGGCCGCTGGTTCGTCAAGGGCGATCCCACGCAGGGCAAGACGATCCAGGAGATCGCCCTGCTGGCCCACAGCAGCCTCGAGCTGCCCGAGGGGGTCGAGGGCCACCTCGACGCCACCGCCGTCTACAACCCGCCCAACCTGACCTACCCGTTCGGCGCCTACCTGTGCGTGGTCGACGTCGACCCGGGCACGGGGCAGGTGAGCGTGCGCCGGTTCGTGGCCGTCGACGACTGCGGGCCCCGCATCAACCCGATGATCGTCGAGGGGCAGATCCACGGCGGCCTGGCCGACGGGGTGGGGATGGCGCTCATGCAGGTCATCGCCTTCGACGAGGAAGGCAACTGCCTCGGCGGCTCGTTCATGGACTACCTGCTGCCCACGTCGCTCGAGTGCCCGACCTGGGAGCTGGGCGAGACGGTGACGCCGTCGCCCCACCACCCGCTCGGCGCCAAGGGCGTGGGCGAGTCCGCCACCGTGGGCTCGCCCGTGGCCATCGTCAACGCGGTCATGGACGCGCTCGAACCCTTCGGCGTCCGCCACGCGGACATGCCGCTGACACCGGCACAGGTGTGGCTGGCGATGCAGGGCCGCCCGGCCCGCACCGACCTGGCCACCTCGTGACGGTGCGCCGATGAACCCCGAGATCGAGGCGCGAGCAGCCGAGCTGCGCCAGCAGGGGGTGCCGTTCGTGCACGCGCGGGTGGTGCGGGCCGAGCGGCCCACCTCCGCCAAGCCGGGCGACCAGGCGGTGGTGCTGGCCGATGGTTCGATCGAGGGGTTCGTCGGCGGGGTGTGCGCCGAGTCGACGGTGCGGGCGCAGAGCCTGTCGCTGCTCGACTCGGGCGAGCCCCTGGTCCTGCGCATCTCGCCCGAGCACGACGACTCTGCCGGGAGCGACGCCCCCGGCACGCTGTCCGTCGTCAACCCCTGCCTGTCGGGCGGGACGATCGAGATCTTCCTCGAACCGGTCGTGCCGGCGCCGGCCATCGCCGTCCACGGCGAGTCGCCGATCGCCGCCGCGCTGGTCGCCCTGGCCGAGGGCGTCGGGTTCCGCGTGGTCGAGGGCACCGGCGGCGGCTCGACCGCCGTTCGGCCTGACGGCGGGCCCGCCGCCGTGGTCGTCGCGTCGCACGGGCGCGACGAGGAGCAGGCGCTCGAGGCGGCGGTGCGGGCCGGCGTGCCCTACGTCGGCCTCGTGGCCAGCCGCAAACGGGGTGAGGCCGTGGTCGCCGGTCTCGACCTGGACGATGCCCAGCGGGCGTCGGTCCACGTGCCCGCCGGCCTCGACATCGGCGCCCGCACGCCGCGCGAGGTGGCCCTGTCGATCGTGGCAGAGATCGTGTCGCTGCGGCCCCGCCCGTCGGGCATCGCGACCGCGCCGTCGGCCACGACCGGCGCCGCACCCGATGTGGTCGACGAACGGGGCGGGCGGCCCGCGGTGGTCACCGACCTGGTGTGCGGCATGTCGGTGGTCGCCGACGACGAGGCCCTGCACCTGGACCACGACGGCCAGCGCTACTGGTTCTGCGGCACCGGGTGCCTGCGGGCCTTCGCGGCCGATCCCAGCGCCTACCTGCCGGGGCCGCCGGCCGCCCCCGCCCGGGGCGCCGGCCCGTCGGGCCCGTGACCGACCCCGGCGACGTCACCGACGTCGACACCATGCGCGGCCTCCTCGACGGGGCCGACTACCTGGCCGACCTGGGACTGGCCACGGCCCTGTTCTGCGCGGTGCGGCTGCCCCAGCCGCTGCTGCTCGAGGGCGAGGCCGGGGTCGGCAAGACCGAGGCGGCCAAGGCGCTGGCGACCGTGCTCGACACCCCGCTCGTGCGCCTGCAGTGCTACGAGGGCATCGACGCGGCCGAGGCGCTCTACGAGTGGAACTACCCCCGCCAGCTCCTGGGCATCAGGCTGGCCGAGGCCAGCGGCCGCGAGGTGACCGAGCACGACCTGTTCGGCGCCGACTACCTGGTCGAGCGGCCGCTGCTGCGGGCGATCCGCCACCCCGGGCCCCGGCCCGTGGTGCTGTTGGTCGACGAGATCGACCGGGCCGACGACGAGTTCGAGGCGTTCCTGCTGGAGATGCTGGCCGAGTCGTCGGTGACGATCCCCGAGCTGGGCACCGTGCGCGCGGCTGTCCCTCCCGTCGTCGTCCTCACCTCGAACCGCACCCGCGACCTGCACGACGCCCTCAAGCGGCGCTGCCTCTACCACTGGATCGACTACCCCGACCTCGACCGGGCGGTGGCGGTCATCCGGCGCCGGGTGCCGGCGGCGTCCACGACCGTCGCCGAGCAGGTGGCCGCCGCGGTCCAGCGGCTGCGGTCGCTCGACGTGCAGAAGCCGCCGGGTCTCGCCGAGGCGATCAACTGGGTGGCGACCCTGGACCTGCTGGGCCTCGAGCGGCTCGACGGGGCCGCGACCGACACCACACTGGGCAGCGTGCTCAAGTACCGCGAGGACCTCGACCTGGCCCGCGAGCGGGGCGCCGCCTGGGTGGCGGGCGGGTCATGACGGGACGATGATCGGGCCATGACCGGGCCGGGCCGCGACGACCGGGTGCCGGGCCCGCCGCCGGGTCGCGTGCCGGGCCCCGTGCCCGTCGGGTCGGTGGCGTGCATCGACCGGTTGGCCGCCGTCGACCTCGCCGAGGTCGTGGCGGCGTTCGGGAATCTGCTGCACGCGGCGGGCGTGCCGGTCACACCGGAGCGCAGCGGCCGGTTCGCGTCCGCGGTGGCACTCGCCCACCCTGACAGCGTCGAGGAGATCTACTGGGCTGGCCGGGTGACGTTGCTGAGCGGTGCCGACCAGATCGCGGCCTACGACGGGGTGTTCGACCAGGTGTTCCGGGGGCGCACCGATGTCGCCGACTGGCGGGGGCAGGCGCCATCCGCGCTCGCGACCCCACCCCCGGCCGGGGCCACCGATGCGGCCGGCCCGTCGCGCGCCGCGTCGGGCGCGGGGGACGAGGCTCGCGCCCGTCCGCCGGCGACCTCGCCTGCGGAACCGTCGGGCGATGCGGGGGCGACCGGACAGGACGACCGCAGCGACCTGCTCGCCGCGGCCAGCGACGAGGAGCGGCTCGGCCACACCGACCTGGCCGACCTGACGCCCGACGAGCTCGCCGCGCTGCGCAGCGTCATGGCGACCCTGCCGTGGGCCACGCCCCGCCGGGCCAGCCGGCGGACCGTCCGCCACCCGCGCGGCCGGCACCTCGACCTGCGAGCCACGCTCCGCCGGGCCCGCACGACGGGCGGCGACCCCGTGCGGCGGGCGTTCCGGCAGCGCACCGAGCGCCCCCGTCACCTGGTGCTGATCGCCGACGTCTCCGGGTCGATGGAGCCGTACGCCCGGGCCTACCTGCACCTGCTGCACGGCGCCGTACGGGCGGCGCGGGCCGACGCCTTCGTGTTCGCCACCCGCCTGACCCGGCTGACCCGGGCCCTGACGACGTCCAACCCCGACCTGGCGTTGCGTCGGGCCACGACGGCCGCGCCGGACTGGTCGGGCGGTACCCGCATCGGCGAGGCGCTCAAGGCGTTCACCGACGACCACGGACGTCGGGGCATGGCCCGCGGCGCCGTCGTGGTCATCGTGTCCGACGGCTGGGAGACCGGGGACCCCGCCGTCCTCGGCGAGCAGATGGCGCGTCTGGCCCGCCTGGCCCACCGCATCGTCTGGGTCAACCCCCGCAGCGCCGGTGCGGGCTATGAGCCTCTGGTCGCCGGCATGGCGGCCGCCCTGCCCCACGTCGACGCGTTCGTCAGCGGTCACACGGTCGACGCGCTCGACGAGGTGGTCGCCGCGATCCGCGAGCCGCGTCGCTGACGACCCGGCTTCACTCACCTCTGAGGAGCGCTATCGGGCAGTGCTGCTCGAGTGGGCCGACCAGGCGTTCGATGGTCCTGGCCTTGCGCTCGTCGGGGCCGCCGCGCAGACGTCGGGCGCACCGTCGACAGCCAGTGCACCTCCGCACCGAGTTGAGACGGCCGTCAGCGATCGAACTCACCGGTGGGGCTCCGTCGACCGTCCAACGTTCTCGGCCAGCCAGCGGTTGATCGGTGCGGCCGCCCGCCACACGTCGGTGATGCGCTGCGCGGCCGCGCGCGTGTGCAGCCAGGCCGCCGGCGCGAACGACCTCAGCACGGCGACGCTCGTGAAGCGGAGCAGCTCGACGCGCGGATGGTCGCGTGCGTAGCCACGGGGAGCGGTCTTCAACCCCTGTCCCTCGATGGCGAGCTTCTTCTCGCGTAGCGCGGCGATCGTGTCCTCGAGGTCAGGACCGGTCTCCTCGTCGTCGACCGCCTCCCGGTACCGGGCGAGCTGGTCCCGGGCCATCATCCAGTAGCCGCTCGCGGCGACGAGCCCGGCGGCGGAGATCTCGACGTAGTACGTCTCGCCGCCGTCGCCTTCGGCCACGGCGTAGCAACGTGTCTTGTACGGCGACTTGTCTTTGCTGAACCGCAGGTCCCGGTGGGGCCGAAACACGTTGAGCGGGCCGAACTCGTCGGCCACGAGGTCGCTCAGCAGGTCGAACGGCTCTCGGACCTCGAGGTCGTAGGTCGCCCTGTGTTCCGTCCAATAGGCCCTGGTGTTGTGGGCCTCGAGGCCCCGGTAGAAGTCGAGCGCGGCGTCCGACCAACCTCGAAACGGTGTCGCCATGCCCCGAATGCTCGCACGGATCGGTCGCCCGCCTGCCCGCGCACGCACCTGCCTCAGGCCGGGCCGAGCAGGTCCCACCGGTTGCCCGCGATGTCCACGAACACCGCGACCCGGCCGTAGGGCTCGGTGCGCGGCGCGCTCACGAACTCGACGCCGGCCTGCGCCAACCGTGAGTGGGCCGCGGCGAAGTCATCGACGCGCAGGAAGAAGCCGACCCGACCCGCCACCTGGTTGCCGACCACGGCCGCCTGGTCGTCGCCGTCGGCGCGGGCGAGCAGGATGCCCGTCTCGGCCCCGGGTGGCCGCACGACGACCCACCGCTTCGGACGCCCGTCATTGGTGACCGCCGGAGAATCCTCGATCAGGTCGAAGCCGAGGAGGTCGACGAAGAAGCGGATGGCGGGGTCGTAGTCGTGGACGACGATGGCGACCAGTGCCACGAACGACATGCCGCGAGCATGGCGCGAACCGAGGTGGCCGGGGCGTGGCGGGTTCGTCGGCCTCATGTGAACCGGAAGCGCAGCACTTCGGCGACGGACCGGTAGCCGATGTTGCGGTACACGCTGTTGGACGTCGGGTTGGCGAGGTCGGTGTAGAGGATGCAGCGATGGCCCTCGTCGAGCACGCGGGCCGACAACGCCGCGACGCACGCCGCGGCGTAGCCCCTCGTCCGGCGGCCCGGCGGTGTGTAGACGGCCTGGATCCGGGTGACGCCGGCGACGGGATCGGTGCGGGCGGCCATCGACACGACGTCGCCGTCGACGTCCCAGACCCAGAAGTGGCCCGCGGGCAGGCGCCGGTCGACGGCGACCTCGGCGTCGTCGCCTGCGGGCTCGTCGAGCTCGTCGTGGAAGGCGTGGAGCCAGAGGATCAGGTCGTCGCGGTCGCCGGGCCGGGCCAGGCGGGGCCGCCCGGGGACGTCGGAGGGTGGGACGACCTGGGCGACCTCGTAGATGCGTTGCCCGTTGACGGGCACGGCGCCTGACCGGCGGTGCTCGGTCCACCGGCCCGCGAACCGGGCGGCGGTCGCGGCGTCGCCGCCCACGCCCGGCAGGTCGACCGCGGCGTCGGCGATCGCGGCCACGACCGCGCCGATGGCGGGTGCGGGCATCGGGGTCAGGGCGGCGGGGAAGTCGGTGGGGGACTGCAGCACCACCCCGACGACGTCGTCGTCCGAGGCGATCCAGTAGCGACCCGGAGCCGGATGTGCGGCCCGGGTGCGCAGCAGCGTGAGGATCACGTTGTGGTCGACGGGACGCGACGCCAGGAACACGCCCGCCGTCTCGAGGACGGCGGCCGGATCATCGCTGCATGACACCGACACGGCCATCCGTCGAGCATGCCCGTCGTCCGTCGGGCGTGCGGGCGGATTTTGTATCGTGCCGATCGTGCCCGCTCGTGGCGCCCGTCGCTCGACGACCGATGAGTTCCGGCGGCCGGCGAGGTCGGTAGGGGCATGCACACCGGCTATGGCCAACGCGGCCGCCAACCTGTACCGTCACCGCATACGAACACGCGTTCCCATGGGGGTGAGGATGAACACGCCTGAATCAGCGATCCGCGCCGAAGGGCTGGTGCGCCAGTACGACGGGCTCACCGCGGTCGACGAGGTCGACCTCGAGATCCCGCGGGGCGAGATCTACGGGTTCCTCGGGCCCAACGGTGCCGGCAAGTCGACGACGGTGCGCATGCTGTGCACCCTGCTGGCGCCCACGGGCGGCCGGGCCCACGTGGCCGGCTACGACGTCGCCACCCACCCCGGCGAGGTGCGGTTGCGCATCGGCGCCGCCCTGCAGGAGGCGGCGCTCGACCCCAAGCAGACCGGCGCCGAGCTGTTGCGCCTCCAGGGCCTGCTCTACGGCCTGCCGAAGAGCGCGATGCCGCGCCGCGTGGCCCAGCTCGGCGAGCTCATCGACCTCGGCGACGCGCTCGACCGGCCGATCGACACCTACTCGGGCGGCATGAGGCGCCGGCTCGACCTGGCGGCGGCGCTGGTGCACAACCCCGAGATCCTGTTCCTCGACGAGCCCACCACCGGGCTCGACCCGGTGAGTCGCGCCAGCGTCTGGGCCGAGGTCCGCCGGCTCAACAACGAGCTGGGCATGACCATCTTCCTCACCACGCAGTACCTGGAAGAGGCCGACGAGCTGGCTCACCGGGTCGGCATCATCGACCGGGGCCGCATCGTGGCCGAGGGCACCCCGGCCGAGCTGAAGCGGTCGGTCGGCGCCGACGTCATCGTCGCTCGCGTCGAGGGCGATGCGGAGTCGGTGCGTCCGGTCGTCGAGAAGCTCGACGGCGTGCAGAGCGCCGAGGCGCACGGCAACGAGCTCATCATCGCCACCGACAACGGCTCGGCCGCCATCAGCCCGATCGCGGTGGCACTGGCCGCCTGCGAGGTGACGGTGCGAGACCTGACCCTGCGCACGCCGACGCTCGACGACGTGTTCCTCGACCTGACCGGCACCCACATCGAGCGCGATGAGAACGAGGAGAACCCGTCATGACCGCTGTCGTCGATGTCGTCGCGGTGCCGCCGTCCGGCGATGCGCTGCGGGCCCGTCCGGCCGGCTTCGTCCACGACCTGACCTCCATCGCCGGTCGGGCGCTGCGCGCCGTGCCCCGCGACCTCGAGGGGGTGATCCCGTCGGTGTTCATCGCCCTCTTCTTCTTCCTGGTGAACATCGCCACCCTCGAGAACCTCACCGAGGGCATTCCCGGGTTCGACTACACGGCCTTCCAGATGCCGACCGCGATCCTGCTCGGGGTCACCGGTGTGTCGCGTGCACCGCGCGCTGGTGCTCGACGTGCAGAACGGCTACTTCGACCGCCTGCTGCTCACGCCCGTGCGACGCACCGCGATCCTGGTCGGTCACATGGCCGCCGACGTCGCGGTGGCCGCGGTGCTGACCGTGCCGATCCTGCTGCTCGGGTTCATCCTCGGCGTGCGGTTCGAGGGTGGGCCGCTGGGCGTGCTGGCGTTCATGGTCCTCGCGTCGCTGTGGAGCCTGGCCTTCGCCGGGTTCGGCTACGCCATCGCGCTCAAGACGGGCAACCCGGCCGCGGTCAACTCGAGCTTCCTGCTCTTCTTCCCGTTCCTGTTCCTGACCACGTCGTACGTGCCCCGCAGCGAGCTCTCGGGCTGGCTGGACACGGTGGCGGGGCTCAACCCGGTCACCTACATCCTCGAGGGCCTGCGGTCGCTCGTGATGGGCAGCGGCTGGCAGTGGGACGAACTCGGCAAGGCGCTGGTGGCGATCGCGGTCGTCGCAGCGGTCAGCATGTCGTTGTGCTTCGCGGCGCTTCGGGGCCGGATCAAGAGCGGCGGCTGACCAGGCCCGGCGCCTACGCCTGCGCCGCGTCCACCACGGCCGCTGCCTCCGCCAGCAGCGCGACGTACTCGTCCAGGCCCCACGTCAGCGACAGCGCGGTCGGAGGCGACACCGAGGCGATGAAGTCCGTGCCGGTCACTTCGGCGACCGCGCCGTCCCGCACCTGTGGCAACAGCTGGGCGTGGTCGGCGGCGAGGAAGCCCTGGGAGGCCTCCGGGGTGTCGGCGTAGCTCACGAGGATGTCGCTGGTGAGGCGGTCGAGCTGCTCGTAGCTCAGCGTGAAGTAGAAGGTCGACTCGTCGGTGCTCAGCTCGTCGACGCTCTCTGCGCTGACCAGCCCTAGGTCGAGCGTGAAGTCCACCCGGGCGTCGGCCGGCTTGTACACGGCGAGGCCGTCCGGCGTGTCCCACACCATCGCTACCGATTTCCCAGCCAGCTCGGGGTGGGCCGCGGCCTGCGCGGCGAGCTCGTCGTCGATGCCCTGGAGCAGGTCCGCGGCCTGGTCGCCTCGGCCCAGGGACGTGCCGACGACCTCGATCAGCTCGCGCCAGGGCGTCGACCACGCCTCGCCGGGGTACGCCACGGTCGGGGCGATGGCCGACAGCAGCTCGTAGTCCTCGGCCGTGATGCCCGAGTACACGGCCAGGATCAGGTCGGGCTCGGCCGCGGCGATCGCCTCGAAGGGCGGCTCGTCCGCGTTGGGCAGCACCTCGGGGACGTCGGTGTCGGTCTCGTCGAGCGCCTCGCGGATCCAGGGCAGCACGCCCTCGGCGTCACCGGCGTAGTCATCGAACGGGATGGCCACCGGCACGACGCCCAACGCGATGGCGGCATCGGCGCTGCCCCAACCCCAGGTCACGACCCGTTCCGGCTCCTCGGGGATCTCGGTCTCGCCGAACGCGTGGTCGAGCGTCAGAGGGAACGCCGCGCCGTCGGCCGCGGCGCCGTCGCCCGGCCCGGCGTCCCCGTCGCCGGACGAGCCCGAGCAGGCGGCGATCGCCAGGGCACCGGCGACGACGAGGGCGAGGAGGCGGACAGATCTGATCGAACGCACGGAGCGGCTCCACGGAGATCGGCGATGATGGAGCCGCAATATAGAGGGTGTTAGGCATACCTATCAACTGTCGGACAGCAAGCATGCCAGCTTGGGCACGGCGGGCTACCGGGTCGACAGAGCGTCGGCCAACGCGGTCATGCGGTCCTCGAAGCCGTCGAGCCCTCCGAACCACACCGCCAGGTGGTCGGCCCCCGCCGCATCGAAGGCGCGTGCGCGCTCCACGATCGCGCCCAGGCTCGTGCCCGGATCAGCCCACTCCGCCCGGGCACCCGCCTCGATCGTGCGCTCCGCTCGGCTTCGCAGGCGAGCGGCGAGCTCGGCGAAGGCCTGCGGCGGGATCGGCGGGCTCTGCCACACGTCGGCCACCCGGGCCGCCCGGCGCAGCGCCCCGTCCGACGTGCCGCCGACCATGATGCGGAGCCCGTCGCTGGGCCGTGGCGCGAACACACCGGTGACGAAGCCGAAGCGCTTCCCCTCGAAAGGCCCCGAGCCGGCGCGGAACAGGTGGCGCATCAGCCGCAGAGCCTCGTCGGTGCGCCCGGCGCGGTCGGAGAAGTCGGCGCCGACGCCGGCGAACTCGTCGCGGTCCCAGCCGAGGCCGACGCCCAGGGTGAGCCTGCCGTGCGACAGCCGGTCGAGGGTGGCCGCCTGCTTGGCCACGGCGAACGGGTTGCGCAGGGCGACCAGCAGCACCGACGTGCCCAGACCGATGCGGGTCGTCGACGCTGCGATGTAGGACAGCGTGACGAGCGGCTCGTACACGCCGCCGTAGGTGGTGCCGTAGTCGGCCGGCGGGAGCAGGTGATCGGGCAGCCACACGGCGCCGTATCCGAGCTGCTCGGCGCGGCGCGCCAGCGTGGCGATCTGCTCGGGCTCGACATCGATCGACTCGTTCGGCAGCACGACCTGCAGGTGCACGCGTTCTCCTCCGGGAGGGGTGGCCGGCCGCGGCTAGCGCTGGACGGGCCCTCGGATCCCGCGGCCTGACCGGCGATCCGCGGCGGCAGCGTCCGGTCTTGCCGCCCGCGGTTGGCGCGGCCAGCGTGCCAGCCACGAGGCGGCCGCGACCGCGGTGAGCACGTGCCAGAGGGCGTGGCCCTGGGCCAGGCTGTCCGGGCGGCACAGTGGCGCTCCCGTGCGGGTCAGGACGTTGACGACGATGCCGGCGCCGAGGGCGAGGACGGCAACAGCCGGCGGCCGGGGAAACGAGCGGCGGCGCCACGCGACCACGGCCGCCGCGGCCAGCAGCGCCGCGATCGATCCGTCGTGCATCGCCTCGGCTCCGGGAGGCATCGGCCCGTGGTAGAGCACGCTGCCCACACCGACGGCACCGAGCGCGACGGCGGTCGCCGCTGGGCCGCCACGGCGGAACACATAGATGCCGGCGGCGACGTAGGCCAGGCTCGACAGTGCGTTGACCGGCTGCCCGAGCAAGCCGTCGCGCAGGACCTCGCAGTCGGAGGCGCCGAGGGCGAACACAGCCACCCCGCCAGGCTGGCACGTGTCCAGCTGCTCTCGCCACGCTGCCGCAACGGCGAGCGGAGCCGGCGCGCGGCGAACAGGATGGGGGCGAGGTGCAGGACGACGAGCGCGTTGGCGAGGGCTCGGGAGACCACGGCGCCCGAGTCGCCCGTGGTGCCATCAGCCGCGTCGGCGCTCGCCGTGCCCTGACCGGGCTCGTGGTGGGCGCGTACGCGTGGTGGGCCGTCGCGCTCACGCCGTTCTCCCGGGCGGCGACGGTCGCGGTGCTGCTGGCCGGGGGCGTCGCCGCGGCCGCCGGCGCGCGCGGGCGACGCTGGGCGCGACCGCCCGAGGACACGAGGCACGTCGTCTGGTGGGCCGCGCTCGTCGCGGCCGGCGCCGCCCTGCAGTTGGCCGCCTACCTGCAACACCCCCGGGTCGACCACCCGACGATCAGTTCGCTGACCAACGCGCTGCTCGACTCCCATGCGGCGCGCGCCGCGGCCTTCGTCGTGTGGTTGGCCGCCACCGTGCAGATCGTCCGGCGATGACGCGTGTCCTGTCCTTGCTGGGCTACGCCGTCATCGTCGTGGCGGCCATCTGTCTCGAGATCACCGCTCGACGACGCGGCAGCGGGACGTTCGCAGCCGCCCTGTCCGTCGCGCTTCGGTGGTGGCCGCTGCGTGTGCTGTTCCTGGCCGGGTGGCTGTGGCTCGGCTGGCACATGTTCGTGCGCGTCGACTGGCGTTGACCGTCGGGGCCGAGACGGTGCGGCTACCCCTGCCCGCGCACGAACTCCGTGATCGACGACGCCAGCGCGGCGGGCTGGTCGACGGGGCTGAAGGCGCGGCTGTCGGCGATCGGGCGCACGGTCACGTCGCGCAGCAGCGCGGCCAGGCGGTCGGCGTCGTCCGGCGGGAAGATCGGGTCGTCGACCGACCAGGCCAACAGGACGGGGATCGTCACGCCGGGCAGGTCCCGGGCCGCAGCCCGGGTGTCGGCGGCGTCGAGCGATCGGAGCAGCCCCACGGCGTCCCGGCGCACCCCGGCAGAGCGGCGGAGGGGTGCGAACAGGTGGTCGAGGCGGTCGTGGTCGAACCCCCGTCGCGTGAGCCGGCCGAAGGCGACGGGCAGCCGGGCGAGCCGGGGCGATCGCATCATCTGGCCGAGCAGCCACGTGCTGCCCGGCAGGTAGCTGCCCCAGACGAGGAAGCGGAAGAACCGTGGGGGGCAGTTGTCGAACGCGTCGCACGAGGTGAGCACCAACCGACCGACCCGAGCCGGGTGACGGGTCACCACCAGCTGGCAGACGGCACCGCCGGTGTCGTTGCCCACGAGGGTGACGTCGTCGAGGTCGAGCGCGTCCAGCACGTCGGCCACCACCCGGGCCTGCCCCGGCAGGCCGAGCGGCGTGCCCGGGGCGACCGGCTCGGCGTGGCACCCGAGGGGCAGATCGGGGGCGACGACGCGATGGTGGTCGGCGAGCAACGGGATGACGTCGTCCCACAGGTGGCTGTTCACGAGCGCCCCGTGCACCAGGACGACGGTCGGCCCGGTGCCTGCCTGGCGCACCCGGATGCGCCCGGCGGGGAGATCGATCGTGCGCTCGGCGATCGTGCTGGTCGTCATGTCGAACCCTCCATGTAGCGACTGCTACATGGCAGGATGTCACGGCGGTGTAGCGAGTGCTACATGACGGAGGTCACAGCGATGGACGACACGCCGAGACGCGACGCCCTCGTCGGTGCGTCTCTCGCCTACGTGCTCCGTCGGGGCGTCGCGGACCTGAGCCTGCGGCCGCTGGCCGCCGCGGTGGGCACCAGCGACCGCATGCTCCTGTACCACTTCGGCTCGAAGCGGGCCCTCATCGAGCGGGTGATCGAGCTGGCCTCCGCCGACCTGGCGGGGATGGTGCTGGACGAGGTGTCGGCGGGCGGGACGTCGGCGGAGCGGCTCGAGCGTCTCTGGGTGCGCCTGGCCAGCGATGCGGCGGCGCCCTACATACGGCTGTGGTTCGAGGTGCAGGGCCTGGCTGCGATGCGCCGCGAGCCGTATGTGACGACCGTGCCGGGCCTGGTGCGGGCGTGGACCGACCTGTCGGCCGCGATCCTCGCCGACCTCGGACTACCGGACGACCAGGCGCGCCGCGCTGCGACGGTGGAGGTGGCTGCCATCCAGGGCCTGTTGCTGGACCTGTTGGCCACCGGCGACCGCGAACGGGTCGACACCGCGGCGCGCGACGTGATCGAGCGGGTCGTGGCCTGGCCCCACGACGCCCCCTGAGCCCGGCGGCGGCGCCGTTTCCGGTCAGCCGACCGACACGACCTCGACCTTGAGCTCGGCGCCGGTGGGAGCGGTGAAGGTGACCGCGTCGCCCGGGGCGGTGCCGATGAGCGCCGAGCCGAGCGGGGACGAGGGACTGATGACGTCGAGGTCGTCGTGGCGCTCTTCGATCGACCCGACGAGGTAGCGCTCGACGTCGTCGTCGCCCTCGTAGCGGATGCCGACCACCGAGCCGTGGGACACGACATCGCCGCCTTCGGCTTCGACGATCTCGGCGTTCTCGATCATCTGGGCGAGGTGGACGATGCGGCCCTCCATCTTGCCCTGCTCTTCCTTGGCCGCGTGGTAGTCGCCGTTCTCGGACAGGTCACCCAGCTCGCGGGCGGCCTCGATCTTGCGCGCGATCTCGACCCGGCCGCGCGTCGTCAGGTCGTCGTGCTCGGCCTCGAGCCGATCGAACGCAGCCTGCGAGAGGTGGTGGGTCTGTGCCATAGGCATGCCAGATTAGTGCCGGACGAGCGCCGAGCCGACCCCGCACGGATCGTCCCGGCGGATCAGCCCTGCCGGGTGATGGCCTCGCGTGAGCCCGCCACGACGACGGCGGTCACGACGGCGGCGACCCAGAACAGGCCGATGAGCGGGTCTTCCTGCACGGTCTCCTGGACGATCTCGCGGGCGTTGCCGAAGCCGTCCCAGGGCGGGACGTGGTGGTGAACGCATCGCGGTTGACTCGGTCGGCAGGGAAGGTGAACACTTGCCGGCGATGAACCGCCCTTCCACCTCGGTAATCATCATCACCTAGCGGACGTCGGCACCCCGATGTCCGCTGCTCGACCGTCCACCTAGGTGGGCGGTTTGTCATTTCTCGGCACAGGTGGGGCGCCGCCCAGGAGACGCCCCCACGAGAGGCAACGGAGACGCAGTGAGCAGCAGTCACAAGATCGGAGTCATCGGCGGCGACGGCATCGGACCCGAGGTCGTCGCCGAGGCCCTCAAGGTCGTGCGCGCCACCGGCGTCGACGTCGAGACGGTCGACTACGACCTGGGCGGCGCCCGCTACCTGCGCGACGGCACGATCCTGCCCGACAGCGTGCTCGACGAGTGGCGGGGCCTCGACGCGCTGCTGCTGGGCGCGGTCGGCACCCCCGACGTGCCGCCCGGCGTCATCGAGCGGGGCCTGCTGCTGAAGTTGCGCTTCGACCTCGACCTCTACATCAACCAGCGCCCGTTCCTCGACGCCGACGCCGGCATCGACATGGTGGTCATCCGCGAGAACACCGAGGGCCCCTACGTGGGCGAGGGCGGCGTGCTGCGCAGGGGCACCCCTCACGAGGTGGCGACGCAGGGCTCGGTCAACACCCGCATGGGCGTCGAGCGGTGCATCCGCTACGCCTTCGACCTGGCCGAGGCCCGCAGCCGCAAGCACCTCACGCTGGTGCACAAGACCAACGTGCTGACCTTCGCCGGCGACCTGTGGCAGCGGGCGTTCGACGACGTTGCCGCGGAGCACGCCGAGGTCGGCACCGCCTACAACCACGTCGACGCCGCCTGCATCTACTTCGTGTCCGATCCGCAGCGCTACGACGTGGTGGTCACCGACAACCTGTTCGGCGACATCCTCACCGACCTGGGCGGCGCGGTATCCGGCGGCATCGGGTTCGCCTCGTCCGGCAACCTCAACCCGGCACGCACGGGCCCGTCGATGTTCGAGCCGGTACACGGCTCGGCGCCCGACATCGCGGGCCAGGCCAAGGCCAACCCCACCGCCGCCGTGCTGTCGGCGGCGATGATGCTCGACCACCTGGGCGAGGCCGACGCCGCCGCCCGCATCCGCAAGGCCTGTGCCGACCCGTCGGCCCAGGCAGGCTCCACGCCCGAGATCGGCGACGCCCTCGCCGCCCGGGTCTGACAACCGCACGAACCGACACACCACACGAGGGGATCCGACCGACATGCCCATCACGCCCACTCCGCAGATCTGGTTCAACGGCGAGCTGATCCCGTGGGAGGACGCGCAGATCCACATCCTGACGCACTCGCTCCACTACGGGATGGGCGTGTTCGAGGGCATCCGCGCCTATGAGACCGAGGACGGTCCCGGCGTGTTCCGCCTGACCGACCACATGCGCCGGTTCCAGGCCTCGGCGCAGATCCTGATGATGGACCTGCCTTACTCCGTCGACGAGATGGTGCAGGCCGTCAAGGACACGGTGCGGTCGACGGGCCTCGACTCATGCTACGTCCGCCCGATCGCCTACTACGGCTACGGCGAGATGGGGCTCAACACGCTGCCGTGCTCGGTCGACGTGGCGGTGGCCTGCTGGCCGTGGGGCGCGTACCTGGGCGACGACGCGCTCACCAAGGGCGTGCGCATGAAGATCTCGTCGTGGATCCGCCCCGACCACAACTCGGTGCCGCCCGCCGCCAAGGCCACCGGCAACTACATCAACAGCTCGCTCGCCAAGGTCGAGGCCCTCAAGGCCGGGTACGACGAGGCCCTGCTGCTCAATGGGGCCGGCATGGTGTCCGAGTGCACCGGCGAGAACGTCTTCGTCGCCCGCCACGGCAAGCTCATCACCCCGCCACTCTCTGCCGGCGCGCTCGAGGGCATCACGCAGAGCACGGTCATGACCATCGCCCGCGACCTCGGGTTCGAGACGGCCGAGGGGCAGCTGTCCCGCAGCGACCTCTACATCGCCGACGAGATGTTCGTCTGCGGCACCGCGGCCGAGGTGTCGTCGGTGCGCTCGGTCGACGATCGCGAGCTCGCCTGTCCCGGCCCCATGACGCTCGCCATCGGCGAGGAGTACAACCGGGTCGTCCGCGGCCAGGTCGACCGCTACAAGGACTGGGTCGAACATGCCTGACGACCCGGAGGCGGCCGTACCGGCGGGGGTGCCCACCACGCCGGCCCGCGTCGACATCTTCGACACCACCCTGCGCGACGGGGCCCAGTTCGAGGGCATCTCGCTGACCGTCGACGACAAGCTGCGCGTCGCCGAGCAGCTCGACTGGCTGGGCGTGCGCTGGATCGAGGGCGGGTACCCGCTGGCCAACCCGCGTGACGCCGAGTTCTTCCGGCGGGCGGTCGACGAGCTGACGCTCGAGACCGCGACGCTGGTGGCGTTCGGGTCGACCCGCCGACCGCTGGGCAAGGTCGACGTCGACCCCACGCTGACCGCGCTCGTCGAGTCGGGCGTGTCGACCTCGTGCATCGTGGGCAAGAGCTCGGCCTTCCACGTGACCGAGGCCCTGCGCACCACCCTCGACGAGGGCGTCGCCATGGTGGGCGACTCGGTGCGGTTCCTGCGGGGCGAGGGCCAGCGGGTGTTCTTCGACGCCGAGCACTTCTTCGACGGCTACAAGGCCGACCCCGAGTTCACGCTGCGCGTGCTCGAGGCCGCGGCGACCGAGGGCGCCGAGGTGCTCGTGCTCTGCGACACCAACGGCGGCTCGCTGCCGCATGAGGTGCAGCGCATCGTCGCCGAGGTGCGCAGCTACTTCGGGCCCGACCAGCAGATCGGCATCCACACGCAGAACGACACTGGCTGCGCGGCCGCCAATTCGGTCGTCGCCGTGGTGGCCGGCGCCACCCAGCTCCAGGGCACGGTCAACGGCTACGGCGAGCGCACCGGCAACGCCAACCTGATGACCTGCATCCCCGACCTGCAGCTCAAGATGGGCATCTCCTGCCTGCCCGACGGGCGCATCGAGCGGCTCACCGCGGTGAGCCGGCACATCGCCGAGCTCGTCAACCTGCCGCCCCACGGCGCCGACCCCTACGTCGGCGCTTCGGCGTTCGCCCACAAGGGCGGCCTGCACACCTCGGCGCTCGGCCGGGTGGGCGGGGCCAGCTACGAGCACGTCGATCCCACCGTCGTCGGCAACCACACCCGGGTGCTGGTGTCCGACCTGGGTGGCCGGGCCGGCATGTCGCTCAAGGCCAAGGAGTTCGGCGTCGACCTCGACGACCGGGCTGCCGCCGGGCTCTCCGAGCGGCTCAAGCAGCTCGAGGCCGACGGCTACCAGTTCGAGGCCGCCGACGCCTCGCTCGAGCTGTTGATGCGCGAGGCCGGCGGGTGGGTGCAGCCCTACTTCCGCCTCGAGGGCTACCGGGTCACCACCTACCACCGCAACGCCATGCGGCGCGGCGCGCCCATCGAGGACGGCGAGTCGATCATCGACACCGAGGCCTCGGTCAAGGTGTGGGCCGGCGACGAGCGCTTCGTCGCCATCGGCGAGGGCAACGGGCCGGTGAACGCCCTCGACGCCGCTCTGCGGTCGGTGCTGACCCAGCGCTATCCCCAGCTCGGGCGCATCCACCTGACCGACTACCGGGTGCGCGTGCTCGAGGGGGCGGCGGCCACCGGGGCCGTGGTGCGGGTGCTCATCGACTCGACCGACGGCGACCGCACCTGGTCGACCGTGGGGGTCGACAGCAACGTGATCGAGGCGTCGTGGCAGGCCCTCGTCGACTCGCTCGTCTTCGGCCTGGTCCACGCCGACGGCTGACGAGCCGACATAACGTCCAGCGGGCGCAGCCCTGACCCCGATCAGCGGCACTGGGTCGGCGTCCGTCGTATTCGTCGGCCTCCCGGCGAGCGGCGTAGCCTCGCCTGGTGGCCGCCCCCGAGTACGTCCCGCAGCCGGCGATCGAGCGAGTCCGCAGCTACGAGTCGCCGCCCCGGCGGCCCCAGTCGTGGCGGCCCGAGCGTCCCGGTGACTCCGAGACGGGGTTCGACCGGGGCGATCGCTTCGGCTCGCCGGGCCCCGACCAGGGCTACATCTACGTCCTGGCCCGCCGGTTCCACGGCCAGCTCCAGCTCGCGTCCGACGAAGATGAAGTTGACGCGCTGGCCGGTGCGGTGGCCGTGGCGCTCAAGCGCGCGTCGTTGCTGGGCCGGGCGCCGGTCGTCCACGACCTGACGGTGGCGCTCACGGTGTGGGGGTTCCTCGGCGACGCGCCGCCCGACCTGATCGCCTACCGGCAGCCGCTGTTCGCCGAGGTGGCCAACCCGCACCACTACCCGGAGCAGCGCCGCATCGTCGACCTCGTGCCCGACGACGTGCTTAGGCGCACCCCGGAGAAGGTGGCCGCCGCCCACCGAGCCGACTGGCGGAGTGTGCTCGCGCTCTAGACGGATCCTGAAGAGATCCTGAAGAAATGTGCGTCCGGCACAGTGCATGTGACTCGGGCCACCCTTAGCTTCAGTTTCTGACGCACTGTCAGAAGCTGGGACGAGGGGGAGAACGCGTGGGACGACGCAGTCATCGCGTGCTGGGATCGCTGCTGGGCCTGTCGCTCATCGCCGCTGCATGCGGCGGGGACGACGACGACTCGGCCGACACCGACGACGCCGCCACCGACGAGACCACCACCACGACGGCACCGGCATACGAGCTGGCCGAGCCGCTCAGGATCGTGGCCGTCATCTCCGAGCCGGGCGGCTCAGACGAGAACGCCGTCCCCGACTTCATCGACGCGATCGACATGGCGGTCGCAGAGATCAACGACGCGGGCGGCGTGGGCGGGCAGCCCATCGAGTTCGAGTCCGTCGAGACCCTGGCCGTGGGCGACAGCATCACCAACTCGCTCAACCTGGCGCTCGAAAAGGACCCCGACGTCATCCTCGGGCCCGTGTCCAGCACGGCCGTTCTGGCCATGGCCCAGGGCGTCGACGCGGCGCAGGTGCCGATGATCCACAACACGACCGAGCCCAAGGTCGTCGGTGACGGCGAGGCCGGCAGCGAGTGGATCTTCGCCAACCGCCCGCGCAACGACGAGGCCGCCGCCATCGCCGCCCGCTACGCGGTCGAGGAGCTCGGGGCCGAGAACCTGGGCCAGCTCTACGTCAGCACCGCGTTCGGTCAGGCGGGCAACGACGCCCAGGACGCCGAGGTCACCGACCTGGGCGCCGAGGTGGGCGAGGAGCGGTCGTTCGAGTTCAACGCCACCGACCTCACCGAGGCGGCCCTCGCCATGGAGGACGCCGACGTCATCCTCGACTGGGGCACTCCCAACACCGTCGGCTTGGCCGTCAACACGCTGGCGCAGCAGGGGCTGAGCGAGACGCCCCACATCGGCCCCGGGTCGGTCGGGTTCTCGTTCTTCGCCGACATCGTGGGCGACGAGACGCTGCTCGAGGGCGTGCTCGGCGTGATCGACTGCAACCCCGCCGACGACGACCGCGACGGGGTGGCCGCCTGGCACGACGCCTACGTCGACGAGTACGGCTACGAGCCCAGCTACGCCTCGGCCCAGATGTACGACTCGGTCTACATGGTGAAGTCCGTCGTGGACGACGCCCAGGCCGCCGACGCGGCGACCATCCAGCAGGGGCTCACGGCGCTGGACGGGTTCGACGGCAAGTGCGCCACCTACAGCAACACGAACAACGTGCTGCAGCACTCGAGCGTGGTGGCCCGGTTCGAGGACGGCGGTCTGATGACCGAGAAGACCTACGACGACCTGGCGTGATCGCGCCGTGGAGCGCTTCGTCACGCTGCTCGTGACCGGGTTGGCCCAGGGGGCGGTCATCGCCATCGTCGCCCTGGGCTTCCTGCTCATCTACAAGGCCACCGGCGTGGTCAACTTCGCCCAGGGCGACCTGGTGACGTTGGGGACCTACGTCGCCATCTGGGCGTCGGTCGACATGGAGCTCCCGCTGCTCGCCTCATACGGCATCGCCCTCGTGGCCCTGTTCGTGGTGGGCGTGCTGATCGAGCGCTTCGCCTACGCACCGATCCGCAACCGGTCGATCCACGTGGTGGTCATCTCGACGCTGGGGGCCGCCCTGGTGATCAGGGCGGCGATCCTGCTGTGGCGGGGCACGGCGCCGACGCGGCTCGAGGGGCCGCTCGGGTTCGAGGTGGTCGAGCTGTTCGGCGCCCGCATCCCCAAGCAGAACCTGCTCATCATCGGCGTGACCGCGGTGTGCGTGGTCGGCATGTCGCTGCTGTTCTCGCACACGCAGTTCGGCCGGCAGGTGCGGGCGCTGGCCTCCGACCGCATGGCGGCCCAGCTCCAGGGCATCCGGGTCAGCAGGATGTCGATGCTCACGTTCGGCCTGTCGGGGGCGCTCTCCGCGCTGGCGGGCGTGCTCATCGCCCCGACGCGCGCGGTGACGATCGACTTCGGCTTCAGCCCCATGCTCTACGCCTTCGCCGCCGCCATCCTCGGCGGCATGGGCAGCATCGGCGGCGTGGTGGTGGGCGCGGTGGCGATCGGCCTGGTGCAGCAGCTCGGTGGCGGCTACCTGAGCCCCGACTACGCCGAGATCTACCCCTTCGTGCTGATGTTGGCCGTCATCGCCCTGCGCCCCCAGGGCCTGTTCGGGAGCGAGGCCGGTGCCCGCCTCTGAACCCGCCACCGAGGTCGCAGCGCGACCGCCCGTGTACCGGCAGCGCCAGCTCCTGGGCGTGGCCGCGGCCGCCGCGGTGATCGGCGCGCTGTGCCTGGTCGTCGACAGCGCGTTCGGCTACGGCCTGCTGCACTCGTGGCTGGTCTTCTCGATCCTGGGGTTGGGCTTCTACCTCGTGTTCGGGGTGTCCGGGCAGTTCGCCTTCAGCCAGGGTGCCTTCTTCGGGCTCGGGGCCTACGCCTCTGTCTGGGCGTCGGACGGCCGGTCGTTCGCGTGGGGCCTGGCGGCGGCGATCGTGGTCACCGCGGTGGTGGCGCTGGCGTTCGCGCTGGTCGTGGTCCGCAGCGACCACTTCTACTTCGCCATCGCCACGCTGGCGTTCAGCTACATCGCCCTGGTGGTGTTCCGCGAGTTCGAGGCGTTCACCGCCCCCGGCGGCGAGATCGTGGGCATCGCCAAGCCCGACTTGTTCGGCCACACGTTCGACACCGGGCGCAGCCTGGGCCTGTTCCTGGGGGCGTTCCTGGCGCTCGCGCTGCTGTTGACGGCGCTGATCGAGCGGTCGCCGCTGCGGCGCGAGGCCATCGCCTTCCGCGACAACCGTCAGGTGGCGGCGACCGTGGGGGTCCCGGTGCTGCGCCTGCGGCTGGGCATGTTCGTGCTGGGGTCGACCTACGCCGGCGTGGCGGGGTGCCTGTTCGCGCACAAGGCGGGGTTCATCAGCCCCGAGTCGTTCTCACTGGAGCTGGGCATCGACATCTTCCTCATCGTGCTGCTGGGCGGCATCGGGTCGATGTGGGGTCCGGCTCTGGGGGCCGCGTTCGTCGTGTGGGCGCCGGAGCAGCTGCGGTTCGTGGGCGAGTACCGGGGCCTGATCTACGGGGCGCTGCTGGTCGTCGTCATCGTCCTGTTCCCCAAGGGCCTGGTCGGGCTGGTCGAGCTGGCCTGGGAGCGGGTCCGACGGGTGCGTCGGCTGCGCGGCACCGTGCGGGCCGACCTCGCCCCGTCGGAGGGCGGTGCCTGATGCTGCAGACAGAGGGCATCGCCGTGTCGTTCGGGGCCGTGCGCGGCTGTCGACGGCGTCGACCTCACGGTCGGCGACGGCGAGGCGGTGGGCATGGTCGGCCCGAACGGCTCGGGCAAGTCGACCTTCCTCAACGCGGTGACCGGCGTCGTGCGGGCCTCGGGCGCGCTGACGATCGACGACAGGCGGGTGCCGCTGGGCCGGCCCCAGGCCATCCGTCGGGCGGGTGTCGCCCGCACCTTCCAGACACCGCAGACGTTCTCCGAGCTGACCTGCATCGAGAACGTGCTGCTGGCCGACGCCGACCGCCGCGCCACCGGCCTGGTCGGCGCGTGGCTGGGCCGGGCACCGATGTGGCGGCTCGAACGCGAGCGCTGGGCGCGGGCCGTCGCCGCCCTCGACCGTGTGGGCCTGGCCGACCGGGCCGAGCACGAGGCCGGGCTGCTGTCCTACGGTCAGCAGCGACTGCTGGAGCTGGCCCGCTCGCTGGTGGGCGCGCCACGGGTGCTGCTGGCCGACGAGCCGTCGGCCGGCCTCAACGCGGCGGAGACCGCCACGCTCGCCGCGCTCCTGCGCGACCTGCACGCGGGCGGCCTGTCCCTCCTGGTGGTCGACCACAAGATCGACTTCATCGAGTCGGTGAGCACGCGGGTGGTGGTGCTGCAGCTCGGCCGCGTCATCGCCGAGGGGTCGCCCGACGAGGTGTGGCGGCACGCCGAGGTGGTCGACGCGTACCTCGGCCGGGCCCGGACGGCGGGGGCCTGACGTGCTCGAGGTGCGCGACCTCCGGGTGACGTACGGGACGACCGTGGCCGTCGACGGCATCGACCTCGACGTCGGGGCCGGCGAGATCGTCGCCCTGCTGGGGCCCAACGGCGGGGGCAAGACGTCGACGCTCCACGCCATCAGCCGGGTGGTGGCGTCCGAGGGCACGGTGAGCTTCGACGGCGAGCCGTTGGCCGGCCGCAGCGCCGATGCCGTCGCCCGCCGTGGCCTGGTGCACGTGCCCGAGGGACGCCACGTGTTCCCCAACCTGTCCGTGCACGAGAACCTGCTCGTGGGGGCCTCGGCCCGAGGGGGACGCCCGTCGGCCTTCGGCCTCGACGACGTGTACGCGCTGTTCCCCACGCTCGCCGACCTGCGCACCCGCGGCGGCTGGGCGCTGTCGGGCGGCGAGCAGCAGATGGTCGCCATCGGGCGCGGGCTGCTGGCCGCGCCGCGGCTGCTGCTGCTCGACGAGCCCTCGCTGGGGCTGGCCCCCACCGTCGTCGACGCGGTGTTCGACGTGCTCGCCCAGGTGGCGCAGCACGTTCCGCTGTTGTTGGTCGAGCAGAACACCGACCGGGCGCTCGAGCTGGCCGGGCGCGCCTACGTGCTCGTGAAGGGAACCGTCGTGCTGGCGGGCGCCGCGGATGAGCTGACCGATCGCGAGGCGCTCATGGCCAGCTACCTGGGCCAGTCGCAGATCGACGCCTGAACCCGGTGGGGCCGTGTCGTTAGGGTGGCGGCGTGGACCAGCTCACGCCTCGTCCGTCGGGCGCCGCGCCCAGGGCTCGCGGGGCGAGATCCCGGCTGGTGCTTGGCGACACAGCGTCTGTACGTAGACTCGCGGTCACCCTGTGTCACAGGCGTGCAGCTTCCCCTGCACTCCCCAACTCTTGAGGGGTGACCAGTGTCGAACACGTCGTGGAACCCGCCGACCGGCCCACCCAACGGGGCGCCCGTTCACCCGAGCGACGCCCGCCGCGAGATCGAGGTAGCGATCGAGGCGTCCCGCACCCGCGATCGCGACCTGCGGGCCCAGGTGATCGCGGCCGCGACCGCGCGCGTGCAGGCGTCCGACCGGCTCGCCGCCGCCACCGACGAGGCGTCCGAGGCCCGTTCGCTGGCCAAGCGGGCGCTCACCCGGTCCAACGAGTCGGCGCGGGCGGGCCAGCGAGCCGAGGCCGCGAAGTTGACGGGCGCCGCCCAGGTGTTCGCCAAGCGCCTGCGCGACGCCCGTGACGAGGTGGCCGCGCTAGAGGCGCAGCTCGCCGCCGCCGCCGAGCAGGCGCAGCGTTCGGACCGGGCGATTGCCGAGAACGTCGGACGGCTCGAAGCGGTCGTCGCGGCCCGCCTGCCGATGCTGAGCGGGCGCAAGGCCGGTCGCGCCCGGCAAGAGGTCGACGAGGTGGTGGCGGCGATCGGCGTCCCCACCACCGACCTGGTGGCCCGGGCGACCCAGGCCGCGCGCGCCGCCGCGGACGAAGCGGTGCCCGACGCGGGGGTGGCCCCCGTGTCCGACGACGACCTCGAGAGTGAGGTCGACTTCGCGGGCACCGACACGATCCTCGACGAGCTGCGCACCGAACTGGGCCTGTCCGCGCCCACCGCCGATGCCGCCGACGCGCCCGATGTCTCCAAGGGCAAGGGCAAGGGGAAGGGCAGGAGCTCGACCGTGCGCAGCTGGCCGGTGCCGGCCGCTCGACGCTGATCACCCGGGCCGCCGCCGGGGCTGTCACACCCCGCGGATAGCCTGACCCTCGATGGCCGCCGCTCCACGCCTCCGCTTCGCGCCGTCGCCTACGGGGTACCTCCACGTCGGCGGCGCCCGCACCGTGCTCTTCAACTGGCTTGAGGCGCGCCGGCAGGGGGGCGAGATGGTGCTGCGCATCGAAGACACCGACACCGAGCGCAACCGGCCCGAGCTCACCGACGACATCCTCGACCAGATCCAGTGGCTGGGCCTGCGGTGGGACGGCGAGCCCACCCACCAGAGCGACCGGCTCCACCTCTACGCCAAGGCGGCCGACGAGCTGCTCGGCGCCGGGCGTGCCTACTGGTGCGACTGCACGCCCGACCAGGTCCAGCAGCGGGCCAAGGAGCGGGGCGGGCCCCCGGGCTACGACGGCTACTGCCGCGACCGGGGCGTCGAGCGCGGCCCCACGACCGCCTTGCGGTTCCGGGTGCCCGACAACGGCTCGACCACGTTCGACGACCTGGTGCGGGGCACGGTCTCCTTCGACAACGCCAAGCTCGAGGACTTCGTGCTGCTGCGGTCGAACGGCATCCCCACGTTCCTGCTGGCCAACGTCGTCGACGACGCCGACACGGGCATCACCCACGTGGTCCGGGGCGAGGAGCACGTCAACGGCACACCCAAGTACCTGCTCATCGGCCAGGCGCTGAACCTCGACCACCACCCGGTGTTCGCGCACCTGCCGGTGCTGGTCAACGAGCAGCGCAAGAAGCTCTCCAAGCGGCGTGACTCGGTGTCGGTTGCCGAGTTCCGCGACGCCGGGTACCTGCCCGAGGCCATGGTCAACTACCTGGCCCTGCTGGGGTGGGGCCCCAAGGACAACGTCGAGATCCGTCCACTCGACGAGATCGTCGAGCTGTTCCGACTCGAAGACGTCACGTCCTCGCCGGCCTTCTTCGACACCAGGAAGCTGCAGCACTTCAACGCCGAGTACATCCGGGCGCTCGATGCCGACACGTTCGTCGAGCGGGCGCGGCCGTACTTCGCCCACGGGCAGGCCACCGAGGCCGTGCTGCGTCCGCTGGCCGAGCTGGTGCGCGACCGGGTCCGGCTGCTCACCGAGGTCGAGCCGATGGTCGACTTCCTGCGCGAGGACGAGGTGACGTTCGACGACGCGTCCTGGCAGAAGCACGTGGCCAAGCACGGCGATCGGGCCGCGGCCATGCTCGACGCCGCGGTGGCGCGGCTGGCCGACTGCGACTGGCAGCCGGCGGCCGTCGAGGCGGCGCTGCTCGACGCGGCGACCGCGGCCGGCTTCGTCAACGCCGAAGGCCGACCGCAGATGTCCAAGGCCCAGGGGCCCGTGCGGGTGGCTGTCACCGGCCGCGCGGTCGGCCCGCCGTTGTACGAGTCGTTGGTGGTGCTGGGGCGCGGGCGCACCCTCGAACGACTGCGAGCCGCTCGCGACGCGCTGTGACGTCGACGCTCCGCCCGTCCTCGTCACGGTCGTCACGGTCGACGCCGTCTCGTCGCCCCGTTCGACGGTGGGCCTGGCGCGCCGCCCTGGTCGCGTTGCTGCTGCTCGTCCTCTACATCGTGCTCACCTTCGTGCAGGTCTGGCTGGCCAGCCGGCGCGACGCCGCCCAGTCGGCAGACGCCATCGTGGTGCTCGGGGCGGCCCAGTACGACTGCGCGCCGTCGCCCGTCCTCGAGCAGCGGCTCGATCACGCCTACGAGCTGTACACCGACGGTGTCGCCGGCACGATCGTGGTCACCGGGGGCAAGCAGGAGGGCGATCGCTGCACCGAGGCCCAGTCCAGCGCCGACTACCTACGCGACCAGGGTGTGCCCGACGGCGACCTGCTGCTCGAGGTGCAGGGCCGCAACTCGTGGGAGTCGCTCGCCGCCACGGGCCACATCCTGCGCGACGGCGGCCTCACCCGCGCCGTGCTGGTCACCGACGGCTACCACGCCCTGCGGGTGCAGGCCATCGCCGAGCAGCTGGGTCTCGACGCCTCGGTGTCACCCAGCCAGCAGGGCGGTTCGCTGGGCGCACTCATCAAGGAGACCGCCGCGGTGGCGGTCGGGCGCGTGATCGGGTTCGATCGGCTGGTCGACATCGACGACCAGCTCGACGACCCGATCTCGACCGACCAGCCCGCAGGCGACGGCAGCACCGACGTCGGTTCGCCCGGTCCCTAGTGGTGCAACGCACCACTAGGCATCTGACGTGCGATCGGGCGACGCCGGCGGGTAGGGTTTCGGCTCCACCTTCGGGGGTGGTGTAATCGGCAACACAACTGGTTCTGGTCCAGTCATTGGGGGTTCGAGTCCTCCCCCCCGAGCCACCGAAGCATGAGGAAACCCCAGGTCAGAGGCCTGGGGTTTCGTCGTTCCCGGTGCTCTCCTGCATCGCCGACCGGCATGTCGACGCCCAGCCGGCGATGGCGTCGAGGAGCTTCGCGGCCGACGCAGACTCGCGCTCGTTGATGTCGGTCCCAGCGACAGCGTCGGACAGCGCATCGGGCAGACGTTCGATCATGGAGACGATGTCGTCCTGTAGCCGGGTGCCGTCGATGCCAACGGTCTTGGCCAGGCGGCTCCAGTGTCGGCTGGCTATGACGGTCGGCCGGTACTCGCCGCCGATCTTCTGGGCCATCCTGAGCCGGCGCGGGTGGCCGTCATAGGCCGCCGCGGAGGCGATGTCGTACAGCGGAGCGAGACGGACCTGACGCCCGGAGAGCAGGAGCGAGTAGTTCTTCGCGTGTGCGTCGGTGCCGAGCACGAGCCAGTTGAAGGCGACGGCACGGCACAGCGCGTCCACGTCGCGGGTCGCGTCGCCTGCGGCGGACGCGCGCAGGGCGGCCGCCATCTGCTCGACGCCGGGTCCTCCGTCGGCCTGGTACTTGTTCACCGGGTGCACCGAGAGCGCCTGACAGAGATCCTCCTGGTGGACGCGGATGAGCCGGCCGTCCGGCATCGACACCCGGTCGTACCGTTGGACGACCAGCGCCCGCTCGTCGTCGAAGCGGGTCACCTCGGTGTGGGCAACCCGCAGGCCGAGACGCCCGGCCGCGGCCAGGCAGAGGTGCTCGTTGAGATCGTGACCGTCGAGGCCCGCGATCGCCGGCTTCAGGATGTGCGTCGTCGGCATGGTGCCTGAGGGGAGGCCCCACGCCGCCCGCTCGGCGTCGTAGGCGAGGGCGATCTTGCCCTGGGCTCCGGCGAGGCTCCACCGACCGGGGTGGGAGCTCGGATGCCACACGGTGGCGTCCTCCCGAACCTCCCGGAGCATGGTGGCCACATCGGCCGGCGCAAGCGCATCGAGCTTGCCGGGTCGGGCCTCGTCGGCGGCAGCCCCCGGCGGGATGTACTGGGCGGCTCCCGCCACGTCGGCCCCGACGTGCCTCAACAGATCGAAGACGCTGTTGGCTGAGCACTGGTAGTCAGCTGCCCACCGTGCGAGAACGCGATCGTTGTCCGGAAGGAGACCCCACAGGTACGGCTCGACGACCTTGCCTGAGTAGTGCTTCGCACCGACCGGCATCGACACCGACACGGGCGTCGCCGCAGGGTCGGAGATCCATCCGTCGTCATAGGTGAGACGCAGGTTCCGGCGATCGCTTCCGTCGAGGACTCCGACCAGTCGTCCGGCCATCGTGACATCGAGCTCAGTCACCCGGGCCGTCCAGGAGGTTGTCGAGGTCGATCTCGCCGTGGGGGACCGGGGCCTCTACGACGTCGGCGACGAGACCGAGTGCCGCCAGGGAGCGGAGGATCGGAGCGATCTCCGCGGTCGGCTTGCCCTTCTCCATGGCGCTGACCCATTGACGCGTGACACCTGCGTGCTGCGCGAGCTGGCCCTGGGTCCAACCCAGGGCGCGCCGGCGTCCCCTGATGGCTCCGCCAAGGTCGCGGACCGTCCGTGCATGCATGATGGAAGCGTACGCTGACGTCCGGGAGATGACAACGAACGCAGGCATCCACGCGATGTCGGCGTGCGGTTCCATCCCGCGCACGGTTGGCACCAGGATCCGGCTGCGGGGCCTGTCAGTCCACGGGCTGATCGAGCCGGGCGGCCAGGCGTTTGGGGGCGACCTTGCGGTAGGAGTCCTCGATGATGCCGGTGATCTCGTCCCAGTCGGGCTCGACGTCGAGCCGCACGCCCAGCCACCCGCTGGGGCCCACGTAGGGCGGCTTGAAGAACCGGTCGGGCTCCTCGTCGACCATCGCCTCCTGCACCCCCGGCGCCGCCGGGCACCAGATGGCCAGCCGGCCGTCGCCGTGGTGGTCGTCGAGGAACATCGTGACGGTCTTCTTGCCGCGGATGAACCACGCGGGCGAACCGTGGCTCAGGCGCTCGCTCACCTCGGGCAGCGCCAGGCAGATCTCGCGTACCCGTTGCAGTTCGGGCCGGTCGCCGGTCATCGCCCGATTGTGGTGCAGCCCGGCAGTGGCGCGCTTGGACGTTTGCGCCTGGCACGATGGGCGGGATGACGACCGACTGGAACCCGGTCCTGCGTGGGGAGTTCGCGAAGCCCTACTGGGTCGACCTGCAACGGTTCGTGGCCACCGAGCGGGGTCGTGCCACCGTGTACCCGCCGCACGACGAGGTCTTCTCCGCCCTGCACCTCACGGCCTACCGCGACGTCAAGGTGGTGATCCTGGGCCAGGACCCGTACCACGGGCCCGGCCAGGCCCATGGCCTGTGCTTCTCGGTGCGGGCCGGCGTGCCGCCGCCGCCCTCGTTGCAGAACATCTTCAAGGAGCTCGAGGCCGACCTCGGCATCTCGCCACCCGGCCACGGCTGCCTCGACAGCTGGGCCCGCCAGGGGGTGCTGCTGCTCAACACGTCCCTGACGGTGCGGGCCGGCAAGGCGGCATCGCACCAGGGCAAGGGCTGGGAGACGTTCAGCGACGAGGTGCTGCGCACGGTCGACGCCAAGCCCGACCGGGTGGTGTTCATCCTGTGGGGGGCAGCCGCCCGCAAGAAGAAGGCGCTCATCGACACCAGCCGGCACGTCATCATCGAGTCGCCGCACCCGTCGCCGCTGTCGGCGTCCAGCGGGTTCTTCGGCAGCCGCCCGTTCTCGCGGGCCAACGCGGCGTTGGTCGAGGCCGGCCGCGACCCGGTTGACTGGGCGCTGCCCGACTGACCGGCTGCCGAGCCGGCGGACCCGGGGCGCACGTCCCCGCGATCGACGGCGTGCCTCGCCTCGGCGCCCCGCGCCGCCGATCTCGGCTGGCGGTCAGGTGGGGGACAGGGGCTCGGGTGTGTCGAAGCGGCCCTGCATGTGCTCGGTCCACGTCGACATCTGCGCCGGGGCGGGCAGGCCGAGGCCGGCCAGCTCCTTGGCCACCGGGTGATCGCCCAGCTCGAGCGTGACCCCGTCGCCGCCCACGAGCACCTGGGTGCCGGTGCCGCCCTGGGTGAAGGCCGTCCGGTGGGCCACGCCGTCGAGGAGGGTGTAGGTGGTCATCGGCAGGGGTGGCATGTCGTCGGCGCCGCCCCGCGGCAGCGTCAGGCGCAGGACGAGCTCGCCGTCCATGCGCAGGGTGCATGTGACCGAGGTGCCGGCGTGGTCCAGCACGATGTCCTCGACCGTCTTGGGGAAGCCCCAGATGGTGCGGCCCGCTTCGCAGGTGAACTGCTGGTCGACCGGCAGGCGGGTGATGAACGTGCCCGCCTGGTCGGCCGTGCCGCCGACCGGCCTGACGAAGAACGTGATGCCCACTTCGAGGTAGTCGCCCAGGTCGTTGTCGCGGTAGTCGATGACGGCGATGACGAGCTGGCAGCGCCCGGGCGCCGACTCGACGGGCGCGAACGCGCCAGGGATCAGCGCCCGTGCCGCCTCGATGTCGACGTCGAACATCGCCGTGCCGGCCGAGGCGTCGCGCACGACGCAGGGCATGGTGACCGTCCGCCCGGCGATCTCGTAGCTCACCGGCTGCGGCGATGACGGCGATGACATGGCGCGTCCCCCTGTCGGTCGTGATTGCCGGCGCATCGTAGCCAGCGGTCCCTGAGCGTGGGGCGAAGGGTCGCGACGGCCCACATCCAGCCGTGTTTCCGGCCCTGTCGCCGCGCGACATGGCCGTTCACGCCGCCCGCGCGATCGAGTTTCGACGCCGTGGGCGGTGCGGTTATCCTGTCTCGTCCACCCAAGCCCCCATCGTCTAGTGGCCTAGGACACCACCCTCTCAAGGTGGCGACACGGGTTCGAATCCCGTTGGGGGTGCAACAAGAAAGACCTGGTCAGAGCGCGATTTCGGCCTGAACGGGCTGGTGGCAGGTGTTCTCGGCTGGGTCCGTTGCCAATCCTGTGCCACTCCGGTGGCCGCGGGGTAACGCGAGGGCATGAAGGGATTCATGCGTCGACGGGGTTCGAGCTGGGAGTTGCGGGCCTACCTGGGTCGTGACCCTGTGTCGGGACGGAAGCGCTACGCGACCCGAAGCGTGCGTGGTCCTCGGCGAGATGCCGAGCGGGTGCTGCGGGAGATGGTGGCGGCGGCGGAGGCCGGTGTGACGCATCGGGCCGGGGCGACGTTTGGGGAGCTGTGCGAGGTGTGGTTCAGGCATGCTGGCAGCTACCTGGCGCCCAACACGCTGGTCGAGACCCGTCGCATCCTCGACACGGCCCTCCTTCCTCGACTGGCCGGGGCGCCGCTGGCCAAGCTGCGGCCGGAGCACCTGGACGGCGTGTATGCCGAGCTGCTCCGGCACGGACGCAGTGACGGCCGACCGATGTCGCCGGCGACCGTGCAACGCGTTCACGGCGTGGCCCGCCGAGCTCTGTCGGTCGGGGTCCGGTGGGGCTGGCTGGCGGCGAACCCGGCGTTCCAGGCGATGCCGCCCCGCTCGATGCGCCGGGCCATCATCCCACCGACACCCGACGACGTCCTCCGGCTCATCGAGGCCGCCGACGCCGACCTGGCGACATTCGTCCTACTGGCCGCCACGCTGGGAGCCCGACGTGGCGAGCTGTGCGGCCTGCGCTGGGACGACGTCGACCTCGACGCCGGCCATGTCGACATCGTCCGCGCGATCGTGATCGTTGACGGCCGCTGCGTCGAGGCACCGACCAAGACCCGCCAGGCCCGCCGCATCTCCCTCGACCGGACGACGATCGACGCCCTGCGCGCCCACCGGCGGCGGGGCGAGAAGGCCGCTCGCCGGGCCGGTGTGGCGTGGGGGCGGGACGCGTTCGTGTTCAGCCACGAACCGGGCGGGCGAGAGCCGTGGCGGCCGGATTCCACCAGCCGCGCGTTCCGCCACCTCCGCCACGAGGTCGGCCTCGACCACGTGCGCCTGCACGACCTGCGCCACTTCGTCGCCACCCGCCTCCTGACCGCCGGCATCGACGTCCGCACCGTGTCCGGCCGCCTTGGCCACTCGCTCACCTCCACGACCCTCAACGTATATTCCGCGTTCGTGCCCGACGCCGACCGCCACGCCGCCGACATCATCGGCCGACTCGTCACCGCCACGACAGCCACCTGAACCTGCGCGGGTCTGCCAATCCGAATGCCAATCCGCCGCAGAGCAGTCGAGAGCAGGCGGCAATACGGGGGCCCCGCAACCGAGTTCCTCGGAACGCCTGGATCCAGGCGCTCGGCAACGCTTCCGCGGCGCCTCACGGCCCACAGATCGGATGTCACCTCCCCACGGCGCAGTCCCCGGCGAGGTGGCTCGTCTTCTGGGTATCAGCGACCGTCAGGCGTCGAGCAGGGCATGGGCGCACGGTCGTGTAGCATGCACTTGCTTTACTAGCGCGAGCGAGGAGCCACGGATGACAGCCAGAGGCGATGTTGGTTCCGTGCAGGCTGGGTTCACCGATCCCTTCACCCAGCACCTCGGCTACCGCGCCCTTCGCCGTTCGGAGCGGACGGCGTCGGCGTGGGTGCCGGTGCGAGACGACCTGCTGGGGCCCGATGGCGATTTGCGTCGGTGTGTCGTCGGCTACCTGGTCGACGCCACCGCCGGGGTGGTGTGTGGGATGGCTGCCGTGCCAGGGTGGGTCGTCACCGCCGACCTCGAGTACCGGATGCTGGGGCGGCCGCGGGTCGGTCCGCTTCGGGCGGACGCGGTGGTGCGGCGTCCCGGGCGTCGGCAGTCGCTCGGCGAGGTGACCGTCCACGACGAGGGGTCCGACGACCTGTGCGTCGCCGTCGGGACGGTCAACCACCTGGTCATCGCGCCTGATGGCGACCTCGATGTCCCCTCTGACATGCCGATCGGGGTGATGTACGAGCGGGCGACGCCGGCTGATCGAGCTCCGGTCCAGCTGGGGGAGCTCTTGGGCCTCCGGCCGATCGGCGATGACGCCGTGGAGCTGCCGATCGAGGGCATCGCGGTCAATCCCCTGGGGTTCCTCCATGGGGGGCTCATCGCTCTGCTGGTCGAGGAGTCCGTGCGGCGGGTGACCGGTGCCGAGCTCAGCGATGCGGTCATCCGGTTCGTCGGCCCGGTCCGTGAGGGTGTGGCACGGGCCAAGGCGACGCTCGTGCCGGGGGTGGGCGGTCCGGTCGTCCGGGTCGATGTGTGCGACCGCTCAGGTCGTATCGGCGCCGTCGTCACGGCGCGACCAGAAGCGAGCGCATGACACTGGTCGGGGGGACTGGCACGCGCACGGAGCCCTCGTACTGCAGGGTCTGCCCGGCCCTGTGCGGGATCCTCGTAGACATCGACGAGGACACCGGACGACCGGTGGCGGTCCGTGGCGATCCCGACCACCCGCTCTCCAAGGGTTTCACCTGCTCGAAGGGTCGGGCCCTTCCCCAGGAGCACGAGGCCCCGGACCGGTTGCGGACGTCGATCCGGCGCCGAGGCGGATCCGTCGTCCCGATCGGCAGCGGAAGGGCGCTCGACGAGGTGGCCGCCCGCCTCGGCGCCATCATCGAAGAGCACGGCCCGCGCGCGGTGGGCCTCTACGTCGGGACCCGCGGCTACGAGATCCTGCAGCTCAGCGCCGCCACGGCCTGGCTCCGAGGTATCGGGTCGCCCTCGCTGTACTCGACCTACACGATCGACCAGCCGGCCAAGGACATCGCCCGTGCCCTCCACGGGAGCTGGTCGACCGGTTTCCAGGATGCGACCTCGTCCGATGTGATCCTCTTCGCCGGCAACAACCCGCTCGTGTCGGCCACGTCGTCGTACGTGGCCTTCCCCTCGACCAACGCACGGGCTGCCCTGCGAGACCTCAAGGCCGGTGGGCTGCGGGTCATCGTGCTCGACCCCCGCCGGACCGAGACGGCGCGATGGGCGGACATCCATCTGCAGCTCCGGCCCGGGCAGGACGCCGCCGTGCTCGCGGGGTTCGTGCGCCTCATGATCGACGGCGGCCAGGTGGACGCAGCCTTCGTCGGCGCCCACGCCGACGGACTTCCGGCGCTGCGGCGGGCGGTCGACCCCTTCGACCTAGCTCGCGTCGAGGCGCAGAGCGGCGTGCCGGCCGAACTGCTGCGGGCGGCGGCGGATACCTTCGGCCGGGCGCGGCGCGGCTGCGCGATCGGCGGGACCGGCCTCAACATGGCACCGCACCCGGTGCTCAACGAGTACCTGCTGCTCTGCCTAAACACCCTGGGCGGCCGCTACGTGCGAGCGGGCGAGGAAGTGGCCAACCCCGGCGTGCTCACCCACGGCCGGTCCCCGGTGGCCGCGGTCCGTGGTCCACGTGCCGTGTGGGGGCGCGGGCCTCAGCCACGGGTTCCCGGCGTGTCGACGCTGTACGACCAGATGCCGGCGTCGGCGCTCGCCGACGAGATCCTCCTGCCAGGTGACGGCCAGATCCGAGCGCTCGTCGTCTCCGGGGGGAACCCGGCCGTGGCGCTGCCGGACCAACAGCGCGCCGTGGAGGCACTGCGCACGCTCGACCTCCTGGTCTGCCTCGACGTGCGGTCGACTGCGACCACCGAGCTGGCCGATTACGTGATCGCCTGCCGGCTCAGCCTGGAGAAGGCGGACACGACCCTCGCCCACGATCTGCGGTTCCCCCGCCCGTTCGCCCAGTCCACGCCGCCGATCGTGGACCCGGTGGGCGACGTGGTCGAGGAGTGGGAGGTGTTCCGAGGCCTGGCCGCACGGATGGGGACCGAATGGGACCTGGCCGGGCGCGTGGGCCTGCCCATCCCATTGGAGATCGAGGCGGCTGCGGCGCCCGACGTGGCTTCGACCAGCGCCGAGATGTGGGACCTGCTGTGCAGCGGGGCGCGTATCCCTCTCGACGAGGTGCGGAACCATCCGCACGGGCTGGCGCCCGATCTCGATCCGGTCGTCGTGCGCGCGCCCGACGGTGGACCGCAGGACCGTTTCCAGCTCGCCGACCCTGATCTGATGGCCGAGCTGGCGACCGCGCTGGGCGAGCGCGACGACCCGTCCTACCCGTTCCGACTCATCAGCCGGCGCATGTGGGAGTACTACAACTCGTGGGGCCAGGACGTGGCGTCGGTGCGCCGGCGCTGGGGTGCCAATCCCGCGTTCATGCACCCGACGGACATGGCCGAGTTGGGGGTCGGCGACGGGGACCGCGTGACGATCTCGTCGTCGCGGGCTCAGGTCACGGCCATCGCCCGGCGCGCCGACGACCTCGCGCGAGGCGTCGTGGCCATGGCCCATTGTTGGGGGCCGGTCACGCCGTCGGACGGTGACGACGTCGGCGAGGTCGGCACCTCGACGAGCCGGCTGGTCGATCTCTCGCGGGATCGGTCGCAGGTCGTGGGCATGGCGCGCCAGAGCGCCATCCCCATTCGGGTCGAGCCGGCAGCCCCCAGCGCCTAGGACCCATCCTCGGCTCGCAGCCGAACACGCAGCTCGGACTTCTGGACCTTGCCGAGACTGTTGCGGGGCAGATCGCCGCGGTCGACCAGGTGGACGACGTCGGGCTCGTGCAGCCGGCCCAGCCTTTCCCTCACGTGGGCGCGAAGCGCATCCGGCGTCGTGGTCTGGCCGTCGCGGAGCACGACGTAGGCCACCGGCACCTCGCCGAGGCGGGCGTGTGGGCCGGCCACGACCGTCGCCTCGTGGATCGCCGGGTGATGGGCGAGGCTGCGTTCGACCTCGGCGGAGAAGATGTTGAACCCGCCGCGGAAGATCACGTCCTTCTTGCGGTCGAGGAGGGTGAGGAACCCGTCCTCATCGAGGTGGCCGACGTCACCGGTGGCGTACCACCGCCCGTCGACGAACGCCGCCTCCGTCTCGTCCGGTCGGTTCCAGTAGCCCTGCATCGTCACGCTGCGGTCGAACAGGATCTCGCCGGGCGTACCTGGAGGAACGGCCCCGCCCACGTCGTCGACCACGCGCACGAGGTCGCGGTCGCGAGGGTAGAGGCGGCCGGCCGCACCCGGCGGCGCTTCGCCGTCGAGGTCCATCACGAAGGCACCGAGGACCTCGGTGCAGGCGTACCCCTGTGTGAGGTGCAGGCCGTACCTCGACTCGAAGGCCGTGCGGACATCAGGGTGGAGCGGCGCGCCGCCGCACGTCATGACGCGGATGTGAGACAGGTCCGGAGCCTCTCCCGGGGGCAGCGCCAGCAGGGCGGGGAGCATCGGCGACGACAACGTCGTGTAGTGGATGGCGTAGCGGCGGGTCATCGCCGCGAATCGCTCGGCGGTGAACTTGTCGTCGAGCACGACCCTGGCTCCGACGCGCAGCGCCGCGGCGACCTGGGGCAGGTAGCCGTGCAACGAGAAGAGAGGGATGGCGACGTAGCTGGTCCAGGTCGCGTCGTAGCCGCAGGTGACACGCAGCAGCTCGAGTTGCGCGGCGACGGCACCGTGGGTGTGGACGACGCCCTTCGGCGTGCCCGTGGTGCCGCTGGTGTAGGCGATGACCGCCGGATCCTCGACCGTGCGCTCGGCCGGCACGGCTTCGCGGGTCGTGCGTGTCCAGGCGTCGGCCGCCATGACCACCGCACGGTCGGGGGTGACGCCTTCGGCGAGCAGCCCGGGCTCGGCGACGACGACGGTGGGATCGGCGTCGGCCAGCAAGGCTTGTTGCGACGCGGCACCCAGCAGGTAGTTGACGTCGACGACGATCGCCCCGGCCCGCAGGGCGGCGTACCACGCGGTCACGTGGTTGAACGTGTTGCCCGCGAGGAGCGCGACCCGGTCGCCGGGCCGCACGCCCTGCCCTCGGAGGACTTCCGTCATGCGGCGGACTCGACCGAGGAGCTGGCCTCGGCTCAGTGTGAGCTCCGATCCGGCGGCGACGAGCGCGGTCCGTGACGCGTCGTGGTCACACGCCCGATCGAGTTCCGTGCCCACGTTCACCATCTCTTTGGCCCCCTCGCCTCGACCGCGTTAGAGTAGCATCTACTTACTTCAGTAAGGGGGGTTGATGGGTCTCAGCAGCGAAGTCGCGATCGTCACGGGCTCGACGAGCGGAATCGGCGCGGCTGCGGCCGCCCGGCTGGCGGGATCGGGCGCCAAGGTGGTCGTGACCGGCCGGCGGAAGGACGCCGGCGACGCAGTCGTGGCCCAGATCGCAGCCGGTGGTGGCGACGCCACGTTCATCGCTGCCGACGTCAGCGTCGAGGCTGACGTCGAGCACCTGGTCGCCGGCGCAGTCGACCGCTACGGGCCGGTCACGATCCTCGTGAACAACGCGGCTCCCACCGACCTCGTGGGCCCGAGCAACGTCGACGGGCGCCTGACCGATGTCGACACCGAGGCGTTCGAGTCGCTCCTGCGCGTGGGCCTCTACGGCGCCTACTGGGCGTCCGCCTACGTCATCCCCCACATGCAGGCGGCGGGTCGCGGTGCGATCGTGAACGTCTCGTCGGTCGCCGGGGTCAAGGCGACGCCGGGGGTCTTCGCCTACTCGGTGGCCAAGGGCGGCCTGCAGGCGCTCACTCGCAGCGTCGCCGCGGACTATGGGCCTGAGGGGATCCGCGCCGTGACCGTCGTCGTCGGATTCGTCCCGGTGAACCCGCTCGCCCGCAAGTGGGCGGAGAGTCCCGCGATGAACGCCGCCATGCGGGCCATGCAGATGACCCGCTTCGGCGAGGCGGAGGACGTGGCCAACGTGATCGCCTTCCTCGCCTCCGAGGAGGCGGCGTTCATGTCGGGCAGTGACGTCTACGCCGACGGCGGTTGTGCGATCAAGCACGCCATCCCGGCGACCAAGAGCGAAGCGCGGGAGCGGTTCGGATGACTCGTGGGGCGAGGACTTGCCAGGCAAGCGTCCGGCTGCGGCTCGACTGCCGTGGGTCGGCTGAGAGGGGAATCATGGCTGAGAGGGGTCGGTGATGGCGACCGCGGGTAACGACCCGGCGCGCGTGCTGGAGACAGGGCTGCTCCTCGGGGACCGCTGGGTCCATGAGTCCGAGGGCGGGACGATGGAGCACGTCAACGCGACCACGGGCAAGGTCCAGCGGTCCTTTTCCGTGGCGTCACCCGGCGAGGTCGACGAAGCCGTCGCGGCAGCGCGTGCCGCGTTCCCCGAGTGGAAGCGGTGGGCACCCGACGCGCGCCGGGAGGTGCTGCTCCGGCTCGCCGACCTGCTGGTCCAGCACGCCGCTCCGTTCGGGGCGATCGCCACGCTCGAGAGCGGATCGCTGTATTCGGAGTACAACGCGCGGTATGCCGCGGACTGGTTCCGGTACTACGCCGGCTGGGCCGACAAGCTGTCCGGGGAGGCCACCCGGCCGTTCCCGTTCACCGGCATCGACTACACGGTTCCCGAGCCGATCGGCGTCGCCGGGATCATCGTGACCTGGAACGGTCCCCTCGGGTTCTGCGGGATGGCCGGGGCGCCGGCGCTCGCCGCGGGGTGCTGCATCGTGGTCAAGGCCCCCGAGCTGGCGCCGTTCTCGACGGTGACATTCGGGCGTCTGTGCCTCGAGGCGGGTTTGCCCCCGGGCGTTGTCAACGTGGTGACCGGCGGCCCCGAGGTCGGCCAGGCGTTGGTGACCCACCCCGGTGTCGACAAGATCAGCTTCACCGGCGGCACCGCGACGGCCCGCAAGCTGCAGGAGGCGTGCGCCGCCACACTCAAGCCCCTCGTGATGGAGTTGGGGGGCAAGTCGGCGAACATCGTCTTCGACGACGCCGACATCGACGCCGCCATCGGCCTCGCCGCGCGCTTCACCGGGGCCGCCGGTCAGGGCTGCTCCCTGCCGACCCGGCTCCTCGTGCAGCGTTCGGTCTACGACCGGGTGCTCGACGGTGTCGTGGAGCGGGCCAACGCCGTCGTGGTCGGTGACCCGTTCGACCGAACGACGACCATGGGACCGGTCATCAACGCAGCGGCCGCCGAGCGCATCGTCGGCATGGTCGACGCCGCACGTTCGGACGGATCGGGCACAGTGGTCGCCGGCGGCGGCCGCAAGGGTGGTGACCTGGCCGATGGCTTCTTCGTCGAGCCGACAGTGCTGGCCGGAGTCGACCCGGCCTCGCCCATCGCTCAGGAAGAGATCTTCGGTCCCGTCCTTTGCGTGACCCCGTTCGACGACGAGGCCCAAGCGGTCGAGATCGCCAACGGCACGCGCTATGGCCTGGCCGCGTACGTCCAGAGCAACGGAATGTCCCGCGCCCACCGCCTGGTCGGGGAGCTGGAGGCGGGCAACGTCCACATCAACGGGAGCGGACCGGGCCCGGTCTCGCCGGCGACGCCCTTCGGCGGGGTGAAGCAGAGCGGCTACGGGCGCCAAGGCGGCCGCGAGGGCATCGCCGAGTTCCTGCACACCAAGAACGTCTTCCTCAACGTCTGATCCGCGAGCTCTGGGCACGGAGGTGCTGCACCGATGAAGTTCGGCCTGTTCTACGAGATGTTCGTCCCACCCGACCAGATGGAGCTGGAGCCGACGATCGTCCGTAACACCGTCGACCAGATCGTCCACGCCGACGCGCACGGCTGGAGACCACGTGTGGCTGACGGAGCATCACTTCCTGGGCGGCTTCTCGCACATGTCGGCCCCCGAGGTCGTCTTCGGTGCCGCCGCCTACGCCACCGAGACACATCCGCTTCGGGTTCGGCCTGGCACTCACGCCGCCGCAGTACAACCACCCGGTGCGGATCGCCGAGCGGGCGGCGATGCTCGACTGCCTGAGCGGTGGCCGGGTCGACATCGGCTCGGGCCGGTCGACGACTCCTGCCGAGCTCTACGGGTTCGGCATCGATCCCGGAGCAGTCCCGCGCCCAGTGGGAGGAGGGGCTCGAGGCCGTCGCCCGCCTCCTGGCGGAGGAAGACGTCGAGCTCGACGGCGAGTTCGTCAAGATGCCGCCGCGGACCATCTACCCGCGCCCCGTCCAGCAGCCGCACCCGCCGTTGTGGGTCGGTGGCGTCGGACCCGGCAACGCTGAGCGGGCGGCCAAGCGCGGGCCTCGGCATGCTCTTCTTCGCGCTCAAGGCCGACCCCGAGAGCTTGCGGGCGTCGATCCGGGCGTACCGGGACAACATCGGCGACGCCGAGCCGATCTGCGGCGCGGTGAACAACCAGACCGCCGGGTTCGTCAACGGGTTGTGCGGACGGGACTCGCGACGCCGTGCGCCGCCTGGCGGCCGACAAGACGGTCGAGCACACCTACCACGGCAACATCCACATGCTCGACGGGGTGGCCCGACGGGACGCCCCCGCCGAGCTATGCCCACGTCGCCAAGGGCGAAACCAAGGACGTTCTACGACGCCATCACCGCCGATCGCAAGGCCGTGGCCGACAGTCTCCTGGAGGGCGGGTTCGTGATGGCGGGCGATCCCGAACGACTGCGCCCGCATCCTCGACTCCTTCTACGAGGTGGGCGTCGACCAGGTGATCATCCACATGCAGATGGGCAACGTCCCGCACGAGCGGATCATGGAGTCGATCGAGCTGATCGGCACCGAGCTGATCCCGAAGTACCAGTGACTCCTCCGCCAATGTGAAGTAGGCACTTGCTTGGTAAAGTGAGGAGCTATGGACCTGAACGATCTGATCCTGGTGAGCGTCGACGACCACGTCGTCGAACCGCCGGACATGTTCGAGCACCATCTGCCCGCCAGTCATCGGTCGCGCGACGACGTCCCTCGCGTCGTCCGCACCGACGCCGGTGACGACGTGTGGGTCTACGACGGCCGC
The DNA here is from genome assembly GCA_963735395.1 of uncultured Acidimicrobiales bacterium. Classification (GTDB taxonomy): domain Bacteria; phylum Actinomycetota; class Acidimicrobiia; order Acidimicrobiales; family VFJN01; genus ZC4RG19. The sequence continues at coordinate 234,201 of CAVTKV010000019.1, forward strand.
AGCTTCCCGAACATCGGGCTCAACGCCGTGGCCGGCCGACCCCGCGAGGAGTACGGCGTCGACCCGACGAGCTTCGACGAGATGCGCCGCGGGTGCTGGGACGTCGATCGCCGTGTCGACGACATGAACGCCAACGGCGTGCTTGGCGTCGATGTGCTTCCCGTCGTTCCCCCGACTGTGCGGTCAGGTCTTCGCCGAGGCGCACGACAAGGACCTCGCGCTGCGTCTGCGTGCGGGCCTACAACGACTGGCACGTCGAGTCGTGGTGCGGCGCGCACCCCGGACGGTTCATCCCGCTCGGGCTGGTGCCGTTCTGGGACGTCGACCTGACGCTCGCAGAGATCCGCGCGCCTCGCCGACACGGGTGTCCACGCGATCTCGTTCTCGGAGAACCCGTCGAAGCTCGGGCTTCCCGAGCTTGCACTCCGACCACTGGGATCCGTTCTGGGCCGCCGTGCCAGGACCTGGAGATGGTCCCGTGCCTGCACATCGGCTCGTCGTCGTCGATCGTCGTCACGGCGCCCGACGCGCCGTTCGACGTCACGGCGACGCTGCAGCCGATGAACATCGTCCAGGCGGCCGCCGACCTCGTCTGGTCGCCGGTCCTGCGCAAGTTCCCCAGGCTGAAGATCGCGCTGTCCGAAGGGGGAGTCGGCTGGCTGCCGTACTTCCTCGACAAGATCGACCTCGTCTACCGGAAGCAGTCCGGCGTGGACCGCACCAGGACTACGGCGACGCGCCTTCCGAGCGAGGTCTTCCGGGACCGGATCATCACCTGCTTCCTCGACGACCGGGTCACTCCCGACGTCGCCGAGCGCGCCGGGACCGAGAACATGACGTGGGAGTGCGACTACCCGCACTCCGACTCCGACTGGCCGTACTCGCCCGAGGTCGCGCTCGCCGGCATGGCGGGCCTCGACGACGCCACGATCAACGCGATCACCCACGAGAACGCCATGCGGCTGTTCCACTTCGACCCGTTCGCCCACCGACCCGCCGAAGCCATGCACCGTCGGTGCCCTCCGCGCCGAGGCGGCCGCAGCCGGGCGTCGACACCGAGTTCCGCAGCATGCGCACCCGTGCGCAGACCATGGGCACCGATGCGGGTGCCCAGCAAGACCTGCTCACGCCTGGCCGCCAGTAGGGACCGGCGGGGGGACAGGGGGAGCGTGCCATGACAGACGCAGTGACATCGCTGGTCTCGCGGATCGACGACGACCGGCCCTTCGAGTTCGAGCGGCGGGATGTCGCGTCGCTCTGGCTCGACGCCGCCAACGCCCGGCTCGCCGAACGCCGCCAGCAGATCCCCGCCCTGGCGGCGTGGGCCGACCAGGCGGGCCTCGAGCGGGTGACCGACCTGCGCCAGCTGCTCCCGTTGCTGCTCACCCACGCGACGTACAAGTCGTACCCCCGGGCGCTGCTCGACAAGGGCAAGTGGTCGGGCCTGACACGCTGGCTCGACACCGTCGCCACCGAGTCGATCACCGACGTCGACCTCACGGGCAGTCACCACACAGGACGAGTGGATGGCCGCTCTCGCCGCCGCCGGGCACCCCATCTACGCCACCAGCGGCACGAGCGGAAAGAGCTCCTTCCTGCCCGCGACCAGGGCCGACCGCGACTTCACGATGCGCTGCATCGTCCGGTCGGTGCACTGGCAGCAGGGGCTCGAGCCAGACGCCAGCCACACGGTCGTGGTGCTCGCCCCGTCGCAGGGGTCGAGCCGATCGACCGAGTACTTCCGGCGGTTCGTCGAACGCGTACGGCGACCCTGCGCGGTCGCACTTCCTGACCGACGAGCCGGTGCGCCTCCAGGACATCAGCCGCATGGCCGCCCTCTCGAAGGCGATCGGCGACGGCAGGCCGCGTCTCCGACCGAGATCGCGAACTTCGAGGCCGACGAACGCGACCGCCGCCGCCGCATCGAGGCCGACTGGGAGCGCCTGGCCGACGTCGTCGCCGGCCTGACGGGTGAGCGGGTCGTGATCCAGGGCTTCTGGGCCGCAGCAGTGGCACCTCGTCGAGCGGCTCCGGGCCCGGGGCGTCACGGGTGTGGCGCTCGGGCCCGACTCGGTGCTCGGCGTCGGCGGAGGCACCAAGGGCGTCGCCCTGCCAGCCGACGTCGAGGCTCAGGTCTTCGCCTTCTGGGGACTCGACGAGACGCGCCAGGCCGGCGGCTACGGGATGTCCGAGCTCTCGGCGGCGCTGCCGCTCATCGGTGATCGCTACGTGCTGCAGCCCTGGATCATCCCCTTCGTCCTCAACGAGGAGGGGACCGAGGTGCTCGACGTGGACTCCGGACAGCACGAGGGCCGGTTCGCCTTCCTCGACCTTGCGGTCGAGGGCCGGTGGGGTGGCATCGTCTCCGGTGATCGGGTCATCGCCGACTTCGACTCGCCGGCGGTCTCGATCGTGGAGGGTTCGGTGATGCGGTACGCGGATCTGCGCGGTGGCGAGGACGATCGACTCACCTGTGCCGGCACCGTCGACGCTTTCGTACGGGGACTCGACACGGGCGGGCCCCCGTGAGCGACACCCTGGCCGTCCCCCACGTCGTCAAGGGCCGGCTCGTCGAGGGCGACGCGCATCGACCACGGCCGGCTGCGCGACCCCGGCGCTCGACCTCGACGACCTCGTGTGGAGCCGCCGGGAGCCCGGGCCCGCGTTCGACGTGCCATTGGGCGAGGTGATCGACCTGCTCGTCGAGGTCGGCATCCGCCTCGACCCGGGCACCAACCCGTGGCTGGCCGAGTCGATGGCCTGGGCGGGCCGGGCCGGGCACCTCACCCCCCGCCTGGTGGAGTACTCCTACCGGGGCCTCGTCGCCCTGTTCGACCGAGCGTCTCTCGAGTTCCAGATCGACTCCGAACTGGGACGTGGCGACGCCGAAGGGTGGGCCACGAGGGTCGACCCGTGGGGCGGCACCCACCACGTGCGGCCGTTCCCGGCCCGCCTCGCCCACGTCGTGGCGGGCAACACGCCGGGGACCGCGGCCATCACCATCGTGCGCGGCGCGCTGACCCGGGGCGTCAACCTCATGAAGCTCGGATCGGACGACCCGCTGACCGCGACGGCGATCCTGAGGACCATGGCCGAGGTCGCCCCCGACCACCCCGTCCTCAGGTCGTTCACGGCCGTCTACTGGAAGGGCGGCGACCGCAGCATCGAGAGCGCCGTCTACCGGCCGCAGTACTTCGACAAGCTCGTCGCGTGGGGCGGCGAGGCCGCGATCCGCAACGCGCTGTCCTACGTGGGACCGGGCCTCGAGCTGGTGGCATTCGACCCCAAGGTCTCGATCTCGCTACTCGGGCACGAGGCGCTCGACTCGGAAGCCGCGATGGCAGAGTCGGCGGCAGCGGCGGCCACCGACGTCGCGCTCTACAACCAGTCGGCCTGTGCGTCGAGCCGCTTCATCTACGCCGAGGGCACGATCGACGAGCTTCGCCCGTGGTGCGAGCGCTTGGCCGAGCAGCTCGGTGTCGACCGGCCCCTGAGCGACGGGCGAGGAGTGGCGGTGCCCCGGGACGTCCGCGACGAGGTCGAGGCGACTCCGCTTCCTCGCACCCGACTACCAGGTGTTCGGCGACTACGCGACCGGCACGGTGGTGCTCTCCGAGGATCCCGTCGACTTCCACCCCGACGGCAAGGTCGTCAACGTCGTCGCTCTCCCCGAGCTGTCCGACGCCCTTGCACACGTCACGGTGGCGACCCAGACCGTCGGCATCTACCCCGCCACGCGAGGCAAGGAGTTGCGCGACGCCCTGGCGGCCGCCGGCATGCAACGGCTGGTCGAGCTCGGCCAGGTGGCGGGCAAGTCACCGGGCCTGCCGCACGACGGCTTCTACCCCCTGCAGCGCCTCGTGCGTTGGCTGGTCGACGACACCGGCAGCTGATGGACGACGTGATCGTGGTGACCGGCGGTGCCAGCGGCATCGGCCTCGCGCTCGCCCGGGCGTTCGGAACCGGGCCGTCGAAGGCGGTGCTCCTGGTCGACCGCGACGCCGAGGCGCTCGACGACGCCGCGTCCAGGCTGCGGGAGGAGGGCCTCACGGTCACCACCCGGGTGGTCGACCTGCGAGACGCCGGCGCGGTCGACGAGCTCGCCGCGGCCGCGAGCGGGCTCGGCCGCCTGCCGCGTCGCCTGCCTCAACGCCGGGGTCAGCGCTTTCGGTGACCCGCTCTGGGAGACACCATCGGAGGTCTTCGACTTCGTTCTCGGGGTCAACCTGGGCGGCCTCGTCAACTCGATCAGGACGCTGGTCCCACTGCTGATCGAGCAGGGGACCCCGGCCGACATCGTGATCACGGCCTCCATGGCCGGCCTGGTCGCGTCCCCGACCAGCGGCGCGTACGGCGCGAGCAAGGCCGCAGCGGTGTCGGTGGCCCGGACGCTCCGCGCCGAGCTCGACGAGACGCACCCGCACGTGCGGGTCACCGCCCTCGCGCCCGGGATGGTGAGCACGAACCTGCAGCTCAACTCCGCCGAGCAGCAGCGGGACCTGGCGCCCGACCGCACTGCGGTCGAGCAGTCCCACCAGGCGCTCGCCGACTTGGGCGTCGCGCCGGAGGAGGCGGCCGCCTGGGCGGCCGATGCCGTCTGGGCGCGGCGTTTCTGGGCCGTGCCCCCGTCGACCGACATGTTCGCCGGCCAGCCCTGATGGAGCTCGACGAGCTGCACGCGGCACTGGAGGGTTCGTGACCAACTCACTCGACGAGGCCTGGGTGAAGGGCGAGGGGCAGCGCCTGCGCCGATGGGGCGAGGCGCCCTGGGGCGAAGCGGACGGAAAGGGTGCACTGAACCTCATCGGGTCCGAGCAGGTAGTCGCCGCCGTGGCAACCGTGCAGCGCGGCCTCGTGATCTCGCTGGCCATGCCGTTCGGTGCCGACGGTCCCCAACCCGGGGTCGGGCGGTTCAACCCCGAGCTGAAGATGGTCGCGCTCGGCGACCAGCAGCTCCCCGGCGGATTCCAATACGCCGACGACACCGTGTTCATGTCGCTCCAGGCGGCCACGCACTGGGACGCCCTGTCGCACGCCTTCTACGACGGCGTCATGTGGAACGGCCACGCAGCGGCCGACGTGATCGGTGAGCAGGGCGCGACGGAGCTCTCGGTGACGGCGTTCCGGGACGGTGTGGTCGGCCGCGGGGCCCTCCTCGACGTTGCCGCCCACTTCGGGGTCGACTGCCTGGCCGACGACGAGGCGATCCTCCCCGAGCACCTCGACGCCACCGCCGCCGCCCAGCAACTCGAGATCCTCCCGGGCGACGTGGTCCTCGTGCGAACGGGCCGGGTCGGCCGTGCCCTGCGGGAGGGCCGCTTCCCGTTCGAGTCCTTCACCATGAGCGCGCCAGGGCTCTCGGTGCGCTGCGCCGACTGGCTGGTCCGCCACGAGGTGGCCGCGGTCGCCGCCGACAACGTGGCCGTCGAGGTGACCACCTCGGAGGCCGACGGGACCATGATGCCGCTGCACATGATCTGCCAGCGCGACGCCGGCATCGTGTTCGGCGAGCTGTTCGACCTCGAGGCGCTGGCCGAGGGCTGCCGCGACGAGCGACGCTGGGCGTTCCTACTCGTGGCGGCACCGATCCCCGTGTCTGGCGCCGTCGGAGCCCCGGTCAACCCCCTCGCCATCCTGTAACCGTCCCTGCCGCCGTCAGCCGACGGGGTGGATGACGAGGGGCAGGTGCTTCGGCCCGTGGAGCATCCCGGTCGGCGGCGGTTCCCAAGCGAAGCCCGGCGCCAGCTCGAAGTGGCGCACGGCATCGCACCAGGCCGACAGGGCGAGGGTCATCTCCAGCCGGGCGAGGGCACCGCCGGGACAGATGTGCGGGCCAGTGCCGAAGCCCAGGTGGTCGCGCAGGTTGGGCCGCTCGACGTCGAACTCGTCGGGCCGGGGGAACACCGCGTCGTCGCGGTTCGCAGCGGCGATGCTCATGAGGACGGTGTCACCCTTCGGGATCTCGGACCCCCCGAGCTCGACGCCGGAATCCAGGCACTGGCGAACCATGAACTGCGCCGGCGACTCGATCCGCAGCGCCTCCTCGATGGCCGGCTCGACCAGCGTCCGGTCGGCCCGGACCCGGGCGTAGAGCTCGGGGTCGCGGGCCAGGCGGTAGAGCAGGCTGCCCAGCGTGTTGCGGGTGGTCTCACTGCCGGCGCCGATCATGAACATCACCTGCGTCGTGATGGCCCGGTCGGAGAGCCGCTCGCCGTCGACCTCGGTGGTGAGGAACCGGGTGAGCGCGTCGTTCGGCCACTCGGCCTCGGGCATCGCCCGGCGTTCCTCGATCCGCTTCTCGACGTAACCGGCCATCTCGGGGTTGGCGTCGCGCATCGAGATCGAGCGACCGGCGGCCGCCGCCTCCCCGAACGCCTGACCGAGCTGTGCACCCCAGGCGAAGTAGCGGCTCGACTCCGCCTCTGGAAACCCCAACAGGCGGGCCATGGCAGCCGGGGGCAAGGGCTCGACGAACGTGGGCATCACATCCACAGGGCCCTCGGCCGCGGCAGCGAGCACCTCTTCGAGCCGGTCCGCGACGAACGCTGCGAGGTATGGCTCGATCCGCTGGGACTTGTGGAAGGCGACGACCGAGTTGATGATCCGACGAACGGCCCCGTGGCGCGGCTCGAGGATGCCCGAGATCATCGTGTCCTCCTCCGCGAGGCCCTCCTGGCCCGCGCTGCCACCGAAGGCCTCGATGCTCCGCAAACCTGTCCCGACCGACGCGTGGTCGAGGGCGAGGTGCCGGCCAGGCGCCAGGGAGTGAACCGGGCAGGCCGAACGCATCGCGGCCAGCGCCGGGTAGCGCACGTCGGGATTGGGGTCGAGCGGGTTCATGGGACGTTCCCCCTGGTCGCACACGATGACTCGATGAGTGGTGTGACTGCGGGCACAGCAGCCGCAGGGCCGATATAGTAGCAAGTACTTGCTTCTAGTTACGCGCCGAGCGGCCCTCTCCGGGTCCCGGCCTGCCGACCTCTGAGGAGGCCAGATTGACCCGGCGAGTGATCCAGTGGGCGACCGGCAACGTCGGAACGCACACGTTGCGATCGATCATCGAACGCGACGACCTCGAGCTGGTGGGCCTCAAGGTCTACGACGAGGCCAAGGGGGGCGTCGACGCCGGTGCGCTGGTCGGTGCTGCGCCGACCGGCGTGCTGGCGACGACATCGGTCGACGAGGTCCTCGACATCGACGCCGACTGCGTGAACTACAACGCGCTGGGCACCACGACCGCGGACCCCTTCGGTGAACCGCTCGACGACATCTGCCGGATCCTCGCCGCCGGGTACAACGCCACGACCACGGCCATCGACTACCTGATCCACCCCGACTTCCTGCCCGCCGATGTCCGCTCCCGCCTCGACAAGGCGTGCGCGGACGGCGGCACGAGCCTGTTCGGCAGCGGGATCAACCCCGGCTTCACGATGGACCTCGTGCCCATCACGTTCTTCGCGCGTGTCGCGCACGATCGACTCGATCACGATCACCGAGTCCCTGAGCATGGCCGCCTACACCGCCAAGGGGGTCATGGACTTCATGGGCTTCGGGCACCCGCCCGAGGCACCGTGCCAGCTCGACGCCATGCACTCCGACCCCGACCGGTCGGTCTTCACCGCCTCGCTCCAGCAGGTCGCCGCAGCCATGGGCTTCACCATCGACGAGGTCGTCTACGAGCGCGAGAGTGCCGTGGCGACCGAGCCGCTGGAGATCGCCATCGGCACCGTCGAGCCCGGCCAGGTGGTCGTGCAGAGGATCCGGTTCGTGGGCCGGGCCAACGGCCGCGACGTCTTGGTCAACCAGTTCGTGTGGCGGGTCACCGACGAGGTCCGGCCCGACTGGGGCGTCGGCGATCGCTGGCTCATGACGATCACCGGCGACCCGACGTTCGAGGTCGAGTGCCGCGCCAGCACCCAGCTCGACGCCCAGCGCCCCACCTCGCTCACCGTGGCGATGGCCGGGGTGAACGCCATACCCACGGTGTGCGCAGCCCCTCCCGGTATCCACTCGCCGCTGACCCTGCCCGTGTGGGGCGGCGGCCGGCTCACCGACTGAGGCCCGGCCGATGCTCTTCCTCCATCAGGTCCACGCCCTGCGCTCCGGCCACGGAGACGCCTTCGAGGCGCGGTGGCGCGACGAGTGGCTCCCGGGAATCGCCGGCATCGACGGCGCCCGCCTCGCCTGGGTCGCCCGGCCCACCCCGGCGAGCCGCTTCGCCGACGAGGCCGTCACCGTCGTCGCGCTCCGCGACGCGGCCGCCCTCGACGGCTTCGCCCGAGCAGTCGCGCGACGGCGAGCTGCGCGGCCTCACCGGCGACCTCGCCGAGCACCGTACGGGCGTCCAGACGCGCCTGCTCGGCCCGATCGACTACGACCCGTGGGCGGTCGCGCTCGACGACATCCCCATTACACCCCAGGACGGCGCCGGGGTGATGTACATGCACGACTTCGTGCCGCCGGTCACCGGCCAGATGCAGGCGTACGTCGACATGATGCGCGCCCGGTACATGGCGCTGTCAGAACAGGCGCTGTCGAGCGTGGTCCTGCGGGCGAGCTGGCAGACGCTGGGCGGTGGTGGGCCGATGCCCGAGATGTTCAACCTGAGCGAGATCCGCGACCCCGACGCGCTCGTCAACCTGCTCGCCTACGAGATCCCGCGAGAACATAAGGAGATGGGCACGTGGATGTGGGACGCGCTGGCCACCCGCGACCGCTGGACGACCCGGCTGCTCCGCAGCGTGTCGTGGTCACCGGTGCAGTGAGGAGGACGCCGTGCTAATGATCCAAGACGTCCTGGTCGTGATCGGCCGCGAGGAGATCCCCTTCGAGGACGAGTACCGCGCCTTCGGCGAGCGCGTCGGCGAGTGCCCAGGCGTCCGCCTGGCCGCCTTCACTTGGGCGCCGCACGGCAGCGGGGAGGGCTACGAGGCGGTCGCCCTCGTCGCGGTCGACGACGTCGACGCGCTCGCCCGCCACCAGGAACGCCTGGCGACCGGCGAGCTCGTTGCGGAGCGCTGCCGCCTCGAGGCCCAGCTGCACGAGGCGACCTCCAGCGTGGGCGTGATCGCCGGATGGTCACCGCTCCTCGACGACGACCTCGCCACGGCCGACGAGCACCCGCCGACCCTGCTGCGCCTCGACACCTTCGGCCTCGGCGGACCGTCGGGCGCCGCGGTCGACGAGCTGGACCGCCACCGTGAGAAGGACGACGAGTCGGCCCTCCTCGAACCGATCGCCTGCTGGACGCCGCTGCTCGGCGACCTCGACGCCAGCTCGGTCACCGTGCTGTCGCGCCTGCGGTCGACCGACGGCCTGCGCTCGGCCATCGCCGAGGGCCTCGACACCTGGCCCGGCGAACCGGCGGTGAGCGCTGCCGTCAGCCACCAGACCCGCCTGCTCCGCAGCGTGGCCTGGTCGCCGATCCGATGACGGGACGGGACGGGACGCATGACAGCGGGACGGGACGCATGACAGAACGACTCAGCTTCGAGGGCCGGGTGGCCGTCGTCACCGGCGCAGCCAACGGCCTGGGCCGTGCCCACGTCCTGGCGCTGGCGGCGCGGGGCGCCAAGGTGGTCGTCAACGACCTGGGCGGCGACGTGGACGGCCGCGGGGGTTCGACGGCACCGGCCGACGCTGTCGTCGCCGAGATCGTGGCGGCCGGGGGAGAGGCGGTGACCAGTGACGCCAGCGTCGTCACTCCCGAGGGCGGCGAGGCCATCGTGGCCACCGCACTCGACGCCTTCGGTCGCCTCGACATCCTGGTGAACAACGCCGGTGTGCTCGACACCGCTGATCCGTTGTCCGCGTCCGACGAGCACATCGACCGCACGCTAGCCACGCACCTGCGCGGGGCGTTCAGCGTGACCCGCCCCGCGCTGCGCCACATGTGCGAGCAGGGCTACGGCCGCATCGTCAACACGTCCTCGGGCGCGGTGCTCGGCAGCCCAGTCGGCGTCGCCTACCAGTCGGCCAAATCGGGTCTCATCGCGTTCACGCGGGCCGTCGCCCTATACGGCGCCCCCCACGGCATCGCCGCCAACGCCGTGCTCCCGACCGCCTACACCCGCATGACCGACGGCATCCCCGACAAGGCCTTCCGCTCCTTCATGGAGCAGCGGTTCACCCCCGAGCGGGTCGCCGCCACCGTGGTGCTGCTCGCGCACGAGGGCTTCCCGCACTCAGGGGAGCTCTTCCTGTCGGGCGGTGGCCGCGTGGCCCGACTCTTCCTCGGCGTGACCGAAGGCGTCGTCTCGGATGACCCCACGCCCGAGGACCTCCTCGACCGGCTCGACGACGTGATGGACATCGACGGGTTCACGATCCCCAAGGACCGGGCGTCCGAGTTCGCCTCCTACATGCCGCGGCTCGGCTTCACCTTCGGGGCCGACACAAAGATGGTCGCCGCCGATGGCTGACGAGATCAGCTTCACGGCGCGCGTCCGCGGCGCCGAGGCCCGGTGGCGAACGCCCGTCGAGGGCCGGGCACGCTCTTCCGTCTTCACCAGCGTCACCCCGACCCCCGTCGGCAAGCCCAACCCGTGGCACAACGGGGGCACGGGCACCAACGCGGAGGTCCCGGCCGACCGCATCGTGATCGAGCCCCCCGTCACCCCCGCGACCCGGGGCCGCGTGCAGGGCTTCAGTCCCGTCAAGATCGGCTACCTGGTCGACATCGACACCGGCGCCCTGCTGGGCGACTGCCTCGACGCCGCGATCCTCGCCTGCGAGGACGCCCTCGACGACGGCGAGCTGTTCCGCCCCGTCGAGCTGGTCCCCAAGATCGCCCGAGGGCTGCCGCGCAACGAGGCCCGCCACGCCGTGGCGGGCTACGAGGAGCTGTGCGACGAAGGTTGCCTCCTGGTGCTCGGCCCCTACATCACCGACAACGCCATGGCCCTGCTCCCGGCCATGGAGCGGCGCGGCGTCCCGATGATCTCCACCAACGGCGCCAAGGCATTCCACTCCCGCTACGGCTTCACCACCGGCAACGGCGGCGTGTCGGAGGAAGGCGCCGTCATGGCCGGATGGCTCCGCCAGTCCGGACACCGGCGAGTGGCCATGATCACCGAGATCTCACCCGGCGGCGCCGAATACTCCGCCGCCTTCCGCGCCGCCGCGGTGCGCAACCGCCTCGACATCGCCGCCGAGCTGTTCATCGAGACGACCGGCGCCGGGATCCCCGAAGCCCTCACATCCCTCCGCGACGGCGTGAAGCCCGACGCCCTCGCCTACTGCGGCTACGGCTACCCGACGGCGATGTTCAACCCCGCGCTGGCCGAGCTCGACTACGACCCGCCACGGGTCATGAGCACCGCGTTCCTCTGGTACATCAACGTCGCCAGCATGCTCGACGACCTCGAGGGCTGGGTCGGGGTCGACCAGATCGGCGACGAGACAGGCGACCCCAACCCCAATTTCTGGCCGACCATGGACCGCTTCGAGCGCCGCTTCGGGCGCAAGGTCATCCACGCGATGGTGGGCTGCACCTACGACCAGACCCGAGCGGCACTGGCCGGACTCGCAGCCGCGCCCCTGCTCACCCCCGACGGCCTGGTCACCGGGCTGGAGACGCTCACCATGCTGCCCACCGTGATCGGCGGCCCGCGGACCTACATCAGCTTCGGCCCGTACGACCGCAAGGGACTCAAGGGCGACTGGCTGACGCTGCGGCGGGTTGTCGATGGCGTGCCGCAGTTCGAGGGCTACCTCTCGACGCTCTACCCCTCGACCATCGATCGGCGCTGACATCGCGATTGTGCAGTGGGTACTTACCGCACTAGTGTGTGATCGACGTCACGCCCCGAGCGCGACGTCGGACCACAGCCGAGGGCGGCGGGCACGCTGCTGAAAGGGGGGCCGCGCGATGCGGGTACGTCAGGGTTTCATCACGCTGGGGGTCGCCGTCGCGTTGGTCGCGGGCGCCTGCTCGTCCAACCAGGACGACGGAGCCAGCGCTGAAGGTGGTGGCGACGAGGACGGCGCGACCACGACGACCGAAGGCGACGGCAGCCTCATCGTCATTGGCGGGGTCGGGACACTGACCGGGTTCGCGGGCGTCGACGAGGGCGTGAACGCCCGTCTCGAGCGAGCGAACGCCGAAGGCGGCGTGCTCGGCCATCCACTCGAGTACCTGGGCATGACCGACGACGCCGGGGCGGCCGATGCCAACCTCGCCGCGGTCCGTGAGCTGGTGCAGCAGGAAGATGTCGATGCCGTGGTGCCGGTGATCCCGGTGGTGCTCGAGCCGCAGGCCGCCCAGTTCATGCTCGACGAGGGCGTGCCGTACGTGGGCATGGGCTTCGGCCCGGCCATGTGCAACAACGAGGCCGGCTTCGCCTTCAACGGCTGCAACGTGCCGGGCCTGTCCGAGGGCGAAAGATCCGAGCTCCTCCAACACCTCCCTTCCGCCATCGGTGAAGAGGACCTCGACGGCCAGACGGTGGCGGTCGTCGCGTCGGACGCAAGCGGCGGCGACGCGTTTCTCGAGTCGGTGATCGGCGTGGCCGAGGACCTCGGGGCCGACGTCACCGTGGAGATCAGCGGGGTTCCGGCGCGGGCGACCAACGTGCAGCCCTACGTCGACGAGATCATGGGTGGCGACGTCGACATCGCCATCGTCGTCACCGACTTCACGTCGATGCTGGCGATCCAGGGAGGGCTCAAGGCGGCGGGCTTCGAGGGCGAGCTGGTGAACTTCGCCGGCTTCGTCCCCGGGACCCTCGAGACCAGCCAGGACCTGCAGGCGGCACTCGAGGGCAGCCTGATCGCGACCGTGTTCCCCACGCCGCTCGACGGTTCCGAGTTCTCTGATCAGATGGCTGCGGATCTGGAAGCGGCCGGTATCGACGCCACCTTCGGGGCGATCGTCGGCTACCTGTCCACCGATCTCTACATCGACCTGCTCGAGGCGGCCGACGGGGACCCGTCCCGTGTGATCGAGGTGGGCAACGACGACTTCAACTTCGCCCAGGCCCCTGGGGGCTTCGACATCGCCTTCCCCGAGGCCCACTCGAGCTCGGCCCTGTGCTCCGGAATGGTGACGGTCGCGGGCGGTGCCTACGAGCTGATCGAGCCCTTCTCCTGCACCGACGACTGAGGAGGTCTGCCCGGTGAGCGACTTGCTGCGAACGGTCATCACCGGCGCCATCGCCGGTGGGGTGTACTCCCTCATCGGCGTCGGGTTGGTGCTGACCTACTCGGTCACCGGCATCTTCGACCTCGGCTACGGGGGTGTCGCGTTCAGCGCGGCGCTGCTGTTCTACGAGCTCAACACCGGGCTCGGGTGGAACTCGTTCGTCGCCGCGGGCGTCGTGGTCATCGTCGTTTGCCCATTGATCGGGCTGGCGCTCAATGCGCTCGTGTACCGGCCGCTGGCGCACACCAGCTCGACGGTCAAGCTCGTCACCTCGGTCGGCATCCTCACAGGTGTTCCAGCGCTCACCCGCTTCGTCATCGAACAGGGCATCGACTGGTGGGACTGGGGCATCCCGGCGGCAGACAACGTCGCGAGCACCCCTGGGGTCTGGTACCAGCCGGCGCGTACGTGGACGCTGCCGGGCGGCGACGTCGTCATCAGCTCGAACGAGGTGTTCGTGCTGCTGTGCGGCGTCGTCGTCAGCGTGGGGCTCTGGGCGCTGTCGCGCAGCTCGATCGGCTTGAAGATGCGTTCGGTGCGCGACCGGCGCGACCTGGCGGCACTCCGCGGCGTCGACGAGCGCTCGACGTCGCGGATCGCCGCCGTGGTCGGGTCGAGCGTGGCCGGGCTCGCGGGCGTGGCCGGCGCCCCCATCTTGAGCAACCTCGACACTGCAGCCTTCACGGTCGCCCTGTTCGTCGGGGCCGCAGCGGTCGTGATCGGGCGGTTTCGGTCGGTGCCGTGGACGTTCGCCGGAGGTCTCATCCTCGGTATCGCGGTGAACCTCATCCTCCGCTACGTGGAGATCGAGGAGCTGCCCAGCGTCGATCAGGCGGCCCCCTTCATCGTGCTCATCGTCGGGCTCGTCCTCCTGAGCGGGTCCCGCGAGCGCGTCGCCGGCTTCGCCTCGACCGAGTCGGCCCGGGTCGACTGGCGTGCCGACCTCTCCCGCCGGCAACGGCTCGCCGTTCCGGTCGCGGCGTCAGCAGCGTTCCTCGCCCTCGCCTACTTCGTCTTCAACGACTACTGGACGTCACTCGCGCTGCGCTCGCTCGCGCTCGCCGTGATCCTGCTCTCGATCACGGTCGTCACCGGGATCGGCGGTCTCGTCAGCCTGGCCCAAGCGGCCTTCGCGTCGATGGCCGCCCTCACGACCGGGTTGCTGATCGACCAGTACGGCTGGGGCCTGCTCCCCGCAGCTCTGGTCGCCATCGCCGCCGCCACCGTGCTGGGCGTGGTCGTGGCCCTGCCTTCGCTGCGCATGGGTGGGGTGCCGTTCGCGCTGGCGACCCTTGCGCTTGCGCTGATGGGCCAGAGCCTGCTCTTGGCCTCCGACTACATGACAAACGGTGGCTTCGGCTGGCTGGTGGTCCGGCCGACGGTCGCGGGGGTCGACCTGCGGGACGACCGGGCGATGCTGCTCGTCGTCGCCGCGATCCTGGGCGTCCTCGTGTGGACGGTGGGGAACCTACGCCGATCGGCGACGGGCCGTGCCATCTTCGCCATGCGGGCCACGCAGGCGGCCGCCAGCTCCATCGGGCTGGCGCCGACGCTGTCCCGCCTCCGCCTGTTCGCGGTGTCGTCGGCCATGGCCGGCCTCGGTGGTGTCCTGCTGGTGCTCGTCGACCAGGGTGCGTCGGCGCAGACGACCCCGCCGCTGGCATCGCTGACCTGGTTGACCGTCGTCGTCGTCCTGGGAGTGAACCGCCCGGCGGCCGCGGTCGTCGGTGGTCTGGCGCTCGTGATCTGGCCGGGGTTGGTCAACGGTGGGTTCACTGCGCCGTTCGACTCCTTCACCTGGGGCGGGGTCAGCTCGTCGCACATCTCGGCGATGCTCTTCGGTCTCGCCGCCATCGACATCGCTCGCAACCCCGACGGGATGTTCGACCGGATCTCCCGTCTGTTGTACGAGCGTCGCCATCGCGCAGAGGTGGACGATGCACCCGCGGAGGGTGTCGACGTGCCTGGCACGCCGGGAAGCGTGGTCCCCCTGGAGGGGGCGCGACTCCGGGTGCGGGACCTCGTGGTTGCCTACGACCTGGTCGAGGCCGTCCACGGCGCCACCTTCGACGTGCCGCCTGGTGGCGTGACCGTGCTGCTGGGCGCCAACGGCGCCGGCAAGTCGACGATCTGCGGATCGATCGCAGGTCTCCTCCCGGCCCGCGCCGGTGAGGTCTGCTTGGGCGACGAGCCGCTGGATGGGAACGCCTGGCGGCGGGCCGGCGCCGGCGTCCTGCTGGTTCCGGAAGGTCGAGGCGTCTTCCCCGGTCTGACCGTTGACGACAACCTCCGCCTCGTCCTGACCGAACCCGATCGTCGGGCAGAGGCACTGGAACGCTTCCCGTCGCTCGCGGGTCGCCGCCGCCTTCCCGCTGGCTCTCTCTCGGGGGGCGAGCAGCAGATGCTGTCGTTGGCCGGACCGTTGGCCGACCCGCCCGAAGTGCTCATCGTCGACGAGCCCACCCTCGGCCTGGCGCCGAAGGTCGCCGACGAGGTGCTCTCGCTCCTCGCCGAGCTGGCGCGCCGGGGCACCACGGTCCTCGTTGCTGAGGAGAAGCGCCACACGGTGGACGCCGTGGCCGACCACGTCGTGCTGGTGTCGCTCGGCCGGGTGATCTGGCAGGGACGGCCCGCCGAGATGCCGCCGGACCTCCTCGACGCCGCCTACGGTCTGTACTCACCCGAGACGGTGCAGGAATGTGGCCCGGGCGCGGACCCGGCGCCCGATGTCCTCGCCTGGGGTTGAGACCGACGGGGACACGCGCCGGATGCCGTGTGCTCAGGCTGGGTGCATCGCGGTCGGGGCGCGCGGCGGTCGAGGGGCGACGATCGACGCAGGACCACCAGCCGGCAGCTGGCGGGAGTCAGTCCGCGGTGCCGGCCCTGGCACGGCCGTAGGTGCAGATGCGGGCCATCTCGTCGACCACGGCGTCGCGCGCGGGGACCTTGCTCCCCTTGTAGGAGCGGTTGGCGACGGCCATGCCGGCCACCATGGAGACGACGGCACGGGTCGCGATCTCGTTGCGTGCGGGACGGCCGGACGCGGCGCGCTTGCCGACGTTGACGAGCTTGTCGAACGCATCCCACACCTCCTCCAGCAGCCCGGCCTCGGCCAGGTCGGAGCCTTCGTGGGTGCTGGCCGACCAGAGCATCGCCACCAGCCCTCTGTGCGTCGTGAAGATGTCGTAGAGGCCGCCGACGAACTCGAGGGTGACCTCGAACGGGTCCTCGTCGGGCCGGGCGCCGCTCTCGTGCACGGCCACGAACTGGTCGACGAACTCGACGAACGGCTTGATCATGGCCTCGCGGAAGAGACCCGCCTTCGTGCCGAAGTGTCGGAACATCAGGGTCTCCGACACGTCGGCAGCGTCGGCGATCTCCCGAGTGGGCGCGTCATATCCCCGGTCGTTGAACATCTTGACCGCCGCGTCGATGAGGAGCCGGCGGGGCTCGCCTCGGCGTCGTCGCTGCCGGGTTTCGGGCTGGACCATCAGGTCATTCTCTTTCTGTCGACCGAGGGGCTCGGCCTCGCTCAGGCGACGTCCATGAGGCTGCGGAGGTTGCCGCCGAGGACGGCTTCCTGCTCGGCGGCAGTGAAGTCCGGGATCTCGTGGATGAAGTCGGCCGGGGTCGCGAGACCTTCCGCGTGGGGCCAGTCCGAACCGAAGAGGATCCGGTCGGCGCCGATGAGGTCCTTCAACTCGTTGAAGTCATCCTCGAAGAACGGCGACACCCAGGCGTGACGCAGGAACGTGTCGACGGGAGGCTCTGCGAAGTCGCGGGGTCGCTTCCCGTAGACGCTGGAGACCTCCTGGAGGAAGTGGCCCACCCAGTGGCTGCCCGTCTCGATCGTGGCGACCCGCAGGCCTGGGAACCGGGCGAACAGCCCGTGGCAGATCAGCGCGGCCATCGTGTCGGAGATTGGGCGACCGTGGCCCACCACCATGCTGAATGGCGAGGCGAACATGGCGAACCCCTGGTACTGGGGCTCCCACTCGGCGACGTACCGGTCGAGGACCTTGTCGGTCCCGTGGAAGCCGACCGGCACGCCGGCCTCCTCGATGCGCGCCCAGACGGGGTCGAGATCGGGAGCGGCGGGCGACCGGGTGCCTCCGTGCCGACTCGGCACCGGGCCCGGGATCATGCACAGCATCCGCGCGCCGTGCTCAACCGCCCACTCGACCTCCTGAGCCGCCAGCTCGGGGTCGGCCATGACGACCACCGGAGCCGTGTAGATCCGGCCATCACGGTCGAAGCCCCACTCGTCGTCGAGCCACTGGTTGAACGCGTGGTACGTCGCATGGAGGGCATCGACGTCCTCCTTGAGGGCGTGCTGCAGAAGCACGCCCAGCGTGGGCAGCAAGATCGCGGCCTCCAGGCCCTGCTCGTCCATGGCGACGATACGCGCGTCGCGGCGGGCGTACTCGGGATGGTCGCCCAATCTGTCGAGCTCACCGAAGAGGTCCTTGACGTCGGCGCCCGTGCTGTTGGTGCCACGGAAGTAGTCGATCAGGCTGCCGGGCCGGGCGATCGGGTCGAACGTCGGGTTGGCCAGCAGGCGGTTGACTCGACCCCCCACGAGCAGCCGGCGCCGTCCGTCGACCTCTGCCCACTGCACAGACCGCCGCCGCATCGCAGGGGCCAGGTGGCGGGTGAAGGCGTCCGCGGTCTCGTAGTAGTGGTTGTCGGCATCGAAGAGGCGGACCCCGGTCGTCATGCAGTTGGTGTAGCATGTACTCGCTTTACTGGGCCGGTGTGCCTGGTCATGCCGACGAGGCGACGGGGGGACGAGATGGCCGACACGACCGACAACGGACGGGCGGCCGGCGGCGAGCCGGCTCGGGTGTGCGTCGACGCGGTCAGCCAGCGGTTCGGGGGCGTGCGGGCGCTCACCTCCGTGTCGCTCGAAGTGCCGTCCGGCGAGCTCCTCGGGGTCATCGGCCCCAACGGCGCCGGCAAGACGACGCTGTTCGACATCATCGCGGGGGCCCGGCGGCCCACCGACGGCCGGGTGCTGTTCGACGGAAAGGACATCACCCGGGCGCCGGCGTGGAAGCGTGCTCGGCTCGGCATCCGGCGGACCTTCCAGCGCCAACAGCCCATCGGGTGGCTCTCGGTGGAGGACAACGTGCTGGCCGCCCTCGACTGTGAGGGCGGGGGCGGTGGCGTCGCGGCCGACCTGATCGCTGCGCCCTGGCGTCGCCGCCTGGAGGTTCGGCGCCGGCAACGAGTGGCCCAGGTGCTGGAGGTGTGCGGCATCGGTCCTGTCGCCGGCCACCACGCCGCAGCGCTGTCAATCGGCGAGGCCCGCCGCCTAGAGCTGGCCCGGGCGATCGTGGCCGAGCCCAGCCTGCTCCTGCTCGACGAGCCCACCTCGGGCCTGGCCGAGCCCGAGGTTGAGGTGTTCGCTTCAATCGTGCGGGCGCTGCGCGACGAGACCTCGTGTGCCGTGGTGCTCATCGAGCACGACGTCCCCTTCGTGATGTCGCTCTGCGACCGGGTGGTTGTGATGGACGAGGGCCGGGTCCTCACCTCCGGGCCACCCGAGGAGATCACCGCCGACGTCGCGGTGCGGGAGGCCTACCTGGGATGAGCACCGCCACCGTCACCGTGTACCGCGCCGCAGAGGCGCAGCTGACGAGCACGCCGGGCAGTCCATTCGAAGTTCACAAGGAGGTGGTCCTGGGGGAGAGGATGCCGGTCTTCAAGCAGCGGCTGCGCTCCGTCGGCGAGCTGCTGGACGTGTCGGCGGGGCATGGCGACACCGACTTCCTCGTTTTCGACGAGGGCCCGCGCCTGACGTATCGCCAGCACCGCGACGCGGTGGCTTCGGTCGCCGCCGCGCTCCAGGACGACTACGGGATCGGGCCCGGTGACCGGGTGGCGATCTGCGGGGCCAACTCGCCGGGGTGGGTCGTGCTGGCCCACGCCACGATGTCGATCGGTGGGGTGCTCGTCGCCCTCAACAGCTGGTGGACCGCCGACGAGCTCGAGCGCGCGCTGGAGTTGACCGAACCCGCCCTGATCGCCGTCGACCGAAAGCGACGTGCGCTGCTCGCCGGCAAGATCGCGGGCGACCTCCTCGACCTCGACCGGGTGCTTCCCGATCTAGGCGGCGAGCGCAATCAGCCGGCGCCAGTCGCCGTCGCCGAGGACGATCCCGCGGTGCTCATGTTCACGAGCGGCACGTCCGGCACGCCCAAGGCGGCGGTCATCTCCCATCGGGCGCTGCTCGGCTTCGTTCAGCTCACCGCCTTCATCGGCGCCCGCAGCCTCGTCCTCGCCGGAGCCGACGCCCCCAGGCCCCAAGGCCCGATCGTGCGCCTCGCTGTATTCCCCCTCTTCCACGTGTCGGGGTTGGGATCCCTGCTCAGCGCGCTGGCCTTCGGCCATACCACGGTCTGGCCCACCGGCCGGTTCGACGCCGGCCGGGTCATCGAGCTCACCCGCACCGAGGGCATCTCGGTGTGGGGTGGCGCCTCGACACACATCGTCCGGCTGCTCGACCATCCCGATCTCGCCACCTTCGACCCCCAGCAGCTCGTGCAGGTCGGCATCG
The DNA here is from genome assembly GCA_963735395.1 of uncultured Acidimicrobiales bacterium. Classification (GTDB taxonomy): domain Bacteria; phylum Actinomycetota; class Acidimicrobiia; order Acidimicrobiales; family VFJN01; genus ZC4RG19. The sequence continues at coordinate 253,901 of CAVTKV010000019.1, forward strand.
GAGGCTCGGCGTCGACCCCCAACCTGATCGCCCGGACCGAAGCGGCGCTTCCACACCTGAAGGGCACCTTCTCCTCGGGCTACGGACTGACCGAGACCGGGGGCCTCGTCAGCTACGCATCCAACGCGATGCTGCGCGACCACGCCGACTGCGTGGGCCCCCCGCTCCCGACCGTCGAGGTGAAGATCACCGACGACCACGACGAGGAGCTCCCGCCCGGCGAGGTCGGCACGATCATGGTGCGCAGCCCGATCCTCATGCTCGGCTACTGGCGCAACCCGAAGGCGAACGAGGCGCTGCGCCCCGGGCGCTGGCTTCGGACCGAGGACTTCGGACGGCTCGAGGACGGCGTGCTCCACGTGGCGTCACGCCGGCGCGACCTCATCATTCGCGGCGGCGAGAACGTGTACCCGGTCGAGATCGAGGACTGCTTGGACCGTCACCCCGACGTCGACGAGGCAGCCGTGATCGGTGTACCCGACGACGAGTTCGGCCAGCAGGTTCACGCCGTCGTCGTCGCACGCCCGGGCTCCTCAGTGTCACCCGAGGAACCTCAACTACGGGGGCGCTCATCGGTTCGTCACTTCTCCGGGCGACCGGTGACGCCGCGGCCCCGCACTGGCGGGCGCGAGGGCTCGAACCACATCCAGTTGCCCGGCTGTTCCGCCATCTCTACGTCGACACGTGTCCGCCGGCCCTGCAGTCGCCCGAGATCGCATCCATCACCGCCGTACAGCAACTGCGACCAGCCGCCGCCGAGGTCCCAAGTGCCGCCCCACAGGAGTGGCTCGATCGACTCGACGCTGCCGCGATCCTCTATCTGACGATGGGGACGTATGGAACCACAACCTCGACATCTTCCGGCTGGTGATCGAGGCGGTACGCGATGAGGACATCGCCCTCATCGTCACCGTCGGCCGTCAGAACGATCCGGCGAGTCTCGGCCCCCAACCCGACAACGTGGTCCTCCACCGATACATCCCGCAAGGGGAGCTGCTGCCGCGCTGTCACGCGGTGATCACCCACGGCGGAGCGGGAACGACTCTCGGGGCCCTCGCCTTCGGCCTTCCCCTGCTGGTCCTTCCGCAGGGAGCCGACCAGTACGCCAACGCCGAGCGCGTCGTCACCGCCGGCGCAGGGCGACAGCTCCTCAAAGACGAGCTGTCGGTCGAGGCCGTCCGAGACTCTCTGCGCACAGTCCTCGGCGACGCGAGCTACCAGCGCGCCGCTCAGCGTGTCCGGGCCCAAATCCGCGCGATGCCCGACGCGCACGACCCGCTCAGACGGGTCGAGACGCTCGCCCTGGATTGAACCCGAAACGATCACAGCCAGGTCCTACAACAGGCTTCGTTGCTCGAGTATCCGCGCGCTGAAGCGGTTGCCGGCGATCGGGTTGACCGCGATCCGCGGTGGGGCATGCTTCGGCCACGGCGCCCGGCCAGCGGTGAGTAGCCAGCGCCCCAGATCTGCGGAACGCAGCTCCGAGCACGACCGCCAGAACGAGTCCGTCAGAGGCACCTCGATTGTCGGGCCATCAGCGAGTTCGAGTACCACGCTGGTCCACTCGGGGTCGAAATGTCGGTCGCGGTCGGCCGGGGTGAACTTGATCCCGTAGCCGGCCGGCGACCGATCGTCTGCACTCCCACCTCGCCAACCGACCGCACGCACCGACGTAGCGTCGCACAGGTGACTTGGGCGACGAAGCGGGCGCCAGCTCGACGATATTCACGAGCTCGTCGCCGAACCGTCTGCCGGCGGCGTGCCTTCCAACGTGCCACCTACTCGGTGGTACCCGGTGCGTTCGGTGGGTCTCGGTGCGAAGGAGCAGATCTCTGACCTCGGCATATGCGGAGCAGAGGACCCAGTGCGGGCCGATCAGCGCTCTCTCAAGGTGGCGACACGGGTTCGAATCCCGTTGGGGGTGCCAGCCACGCAAGCCCAGGTCGGAAGGTGAATCCGACCGGGCTGCTGGGTCCCTGTCACCGCACCGGACCCGCCCGCGCGCCCAACCCGCGCCCAATCGGGTCGACTCCTGGTCACTGTTTGCCCTGCTCGTCGGTGAGCGCGACCTCGACGGTGGCCGAGATCGCGGCGGCCATCTGCCGCTCACGCTCCCGGTCCGAGTGCTGGTAGATCAGCGCCGCCCGCGTGGTCGAGTGACCCATGCGAGCCATCATCTCCCGGAGGCTGGCGACCCCCGATGCGAACCCGTTCGCCGTGTGGCGCAGATCGTGAAAGTGCAGCCCGGCCGGCGGGGGAGTACCGGCCTTGCCGGCGCCAGCGAGGGCCGCGCTCCACGCCCGGTTGAAGTTCGTGCGACGCGGCGTCGCGCCCTTCGGCCCCACGAACACCCGACCGTCTGGCCCGGCCTCGGACCATCGGTCGAGATGCGCACGCAGCTCCGGCACAATCACGGCCGGGATGCCCACGGGGCGGACACCCGCAGCCGACTTCGTGCGCCCGAGCTGCACGCTCCCATCGACCTCCACCGCGGTGGCGACCACGTGCACGAATCCGTCCGCCAGGTCGACGTGCTGACCACGCAAACCGACCAGCTCACCCCAACGCAATCCAGTCGTCGATGCCAGCAGCACCAACGCCCGGTACCACGGCTTGATCGCATCCGCGATCGTGTACACCTGCTCGACGGTCGCCGTCGGTCGCTCGGCACTGTGCTCCTGGTCGGCTCCCTTGATCCTGCACGGGTTCCGACCGCGGATCAGCTCGTCATCGAGCGCCGTATTCAGCACCGCCCGCAGCAGCCGGTACGCGCCCGCGACCGTGTCTGACCCACACCATCGCCCAGCAGCCCAGCGCGCCACGACCGCACCCGGGCCGGTGTCATGTCGATCAGGTCAACCCCGCCCAACTCCGGCTCGATGTGCAGCCGCAGCAGCCGGTCGTACTTGTCGACCGTCCGGCGCGACAGCCGACGCTCAACGATCCACTTCGCCGCGTACTCACCGAGCGGCACCCGACCGGCATCAGGATCGAACCACTCGCCCCGGGCGATCTCGGCAGACTTCACGTCCAGCCAGACCAGCGCGTCGGTCTTCGTGGCGAATGTGCCCGGGGCCGTATGACGCAGCCCGTCAGGACCGGAGTAGCGCGCCTGCCACCGGCCCGACGGGAACTGCCGAACATTGCCGAAACGACGCTTGCCAGCCATCACGCAGCCCCGCGTCGGCGACATGTCCGAAGGGTGCCAAGCCCCTCGCTGGGTCGACGTGCCGGACTCGAGCCAGCGGCTGTATCGGGAAGGGTGGTTGGCGTCCGCTGAGGTGGCCGAAGGACGGGGTCATACTTGCGAAGTGCGACATCTGGCTTGCTTGGTAGGAGCAGCGCTGGTCATCAACGGGTGCACCCATGCCGGTGGCGACACCGAGCAGGTCGCCGGAGCATTGGATACCGAATGCCAGGCCTCGGCGATCACAGTCGGAGACGATGGCTTTCCGGAAGTGCGGAAGATCTGTGCTCGTGCCGGATCCCTGATTCGATGCGACCGTTACCGTTGGGCAAGCGCCGCAGACGATGGAATGGCGATGGACAGACGCGACATCGACGCCGAGCTGGAGCGGGTAACAGCCGACTTCCACCGCCTGCTCGACGACGCCACCGGCGCCGAGCTCGGCATGCCGACCAACGGCACGAAGTGGACGAACAAGCAGCTGCTGTTTCACATGCTGTTCGGCTTCATCGTCGTCCGCGCCCTGCTGCCCCTGGTGAAAGGTTTCGGTCGTCTCCCGCCCACCGCCTCTCGCACGTTCGCTGCGATCCTGAACGCAGGTACCCGTCCGTTCCACGTCGTCAACTACCTGAGCGCCCTTCCCGGCGGAACGGCCCTGGGCAGCCGCGCCCTGGGGAGACTCATGGACAGCACGATCGAGCATCTACGCCGCCGCCTCGCCCGGGAGTCCGAGCGCACACTCGGACTCGCGATGCACTTCCCGATCGGCTGGGATCCCTACTTCAAGGACGTCATGACGGTCGGCGACGTTTACCACTACCCAACGCAGCACTACGAGCACCACCGGCGCCAGCTCACCACGCGCCGCGCCCTCGAGATCTGACCGTCTGCCAACCAGGCTTGAGGTCCGCACCGATTGCCCGACCGAGCGCATGCTGCCTGCCAGGCCGGAAGTACGGACAGACGGGGCGCGAGATCGGCGCGTCCGTTGCCGAGGAGCCCTTCGTCATAGCGAGTACTCACTTGACGAAGGCGCGTAACGGCTCCATAATGTGACGGTCTGGCGATGACGTGAGCAGGCCGATGCGCTGATGGGGGTAGTCGTCACGGAGCGCCTCGATCCCGCGACGCGCACCCAGTTCATGGGCGGGAACATCCTCGAGGTCTTCGAACGCATGGGTGACCCACTCCTGTCACACACCGCATGCCCGCATGAACCCATGGAAACGCCTGCGCCCGAGCGCCGGACCGACATGGCCATCTTGACCTTCGACGATGCCCGCGGCGCGGTGCAGAACGGCACGGCACCCGAGGATGCGGCCCGACAGCTCACGGCTGCGATGACGCCCGTGGAACGGTTGTGGTGCCTCGACGGTGACGAACCGACGTGGGCGGGACTCAAGTTCCTCTTCGACAGGGGCTACAACAAGGCGCCCTTCCCAGCTGCGCAGGTCGAGAGGATCGGGCTTCCTGGCTTCTTGTTCGCTGATGGCCCACGTGGCGCGGTGATCGGCAATGCGACCTGCTTCCCGGTGCCGACCGCCCGCGGCGCAACGTGGAATCCCGAGCTCGAGGAACGCATCGGCCAGGCGATCGGCCAGGAGCTGCGGGCCGTGGGCGCGACGCTCAGCGGGGCGGTGTGCGTGAACCTTCTGCGCCATCCCGCATGGGGCCGCGGGCAGGAGACGTACGGCGAAGATCCCCATCACGTCGGTGAGCTCGGCGCCGCCTTCACACGAGGGCTGCAACGCCACGTCATGGCCTGCGTGAAGCACTTCGCGGCCAAGTCGATGGAGAACGCGCGCTTCTCTGTGGACATCGAGATCGACGAGATCGCTCTTCACGAGGTCACCTTCCGCACTTTCGGCGCGTCGTCGACGAAGGCGTCGCCGCCGTCATGAGCGCCTACAACTCGATCAACGGCGAGTGGTGCGGTCAGAACGCCGAGCTGCTCACCGACATCCTGCGAGACGAGTGGGCCTTCGGCGGGTTTGTCATCAGCGACTTCATCTTCGGCGTCCGGGACGCGGCCTGTTCGCTCGCGGCCGACCTCGACATCGAGATGCCCTTCCGCATGGTTCGAGCCCAACACCTCGCCGAGGCCCTCGAGCGCGGCGAGGCAAGGTGGGCTGACGTCGACACCGCAGTGACACGGATCGTCGCCATCCTCCTGCGCTTCGACGGCGTCCTGTCGCAGGTGCCTGCCCCGCGCGTCGTCGGCAGCCCGGAGCATCGAGCGTTGGCCCGCGAGGCCGCAGCGCGGTCGGTGGTGCTGCTGCGCAACGAACCGGTCGGCGGCACGCCCGTCCTCCCCTTGCCGGGTGGCAGCGCCCTGGCGTTGATCGGCCGGCTCGGCGACGCCATCAACCTCGGCGACGGCGGCTCCAGTGACGTCTGGGACGTCGACTGCCATACGATCCTCGACGGTCTTCGCACAGCGGCCGGCACCGTCACGTACGACGACGGTGCCGACGTGCGGCGCGCAGCGGCGGTCGCCGCGGCGGCGGACGCTGCGATCGTCGTGGTCGGCTACACGTACCTCGACGAGGCGAGCAGATCGGCGACGGCGGCGCGTCGTTGGCGCAGCTCTTCCCACCCAGCGATGAACCCGAGGTGCTCCAGCGGTTCGAGGCGATGCTCGCTGACCTGCCACCGACGACCACGCCAGCGCACGTATCAGCACGTCCCAAGTACGGCGTCGGTGACCGCACCTCGCTGCGGTTGCGGGCCGAGGACGTCGCGCTCGTTCGTGCCGTTGCTGCCGCCAATCCCCGCACGATCGTCGCCGTCCAATCGGGCAGCGCCGTCTTGATGAGCGAGTGGGTCGATGCGGTTCCCGCGGTCGTGCAGGCTTGGTACGGCGGCTCGCAGGCGGGCCCCGGCCTGACCGACGGGTCTTCGGCGTCGTCAACCCGTCGGCCCGGCTGCCCTTCAGCATCCCCGCTGACGAAGCCGACCTACCGCCCTTTGACCCCGACGCGACGTCGTTCCGCTACGACCGCTGGCACGGATGGTGGCATCTCTCTCGCACGCAGCGCACCCCGACGTTCCCGTTCGGGTTCGGCCTCGCCTACACCACCTTCGAGCTTGATCATGTCGAGGTCAACGTCAGCGACGAGGAGATCGTTGTTGGTGGCACCGTGGCCAACACGGGCGACCGCGACGGCGCCGACGTCGTGCAGATCTACGCCCATCTGCCTGATCCCAACGTACCGGCTCGACTCGTCGGCTTCGCCCGTGTCGAGATCCCGGCGGGTGGCGCGGCCAGCTTCGATCTGCGCATCCCGCTCGATCGTCTCGCCACCCGCGATCCTGAGGCCCACGCCTGGCGTGCGGCCGCGGGCAGGCATCGCATCGTCGTCGCTCGCTCGGTCGCAGACCCCGACAGGGTCACGTGCGAGATCGACCTGTGACCGGATGGCCGGCCGACCAACTGATCGGGCTACGACGATGAGGCGAGCACGAGCGGGTCGCCGGTGCGCTCGAAGACGGAGAGCATCGTTCCGCCGAGGAACGCCGTGCGCTCGTCGTCCGGGAGCTCGTCGAGCGCGGCTCCGTAGACCCGGATCGGATCGGCGTTGCCTTCGGTGTGGGGGAAGTCGGAGGAGAACACGAGCATCTCGGGGATCGAGTGGATGATGGTCATGCCGTCGTCCTGCATCCCGGGCAGTGGGGAAGCCTTGATGTTGCGACGCACGTAGGCCTGGGGGCTCATCGACAGCTCCATCGGGCCGAGCGCGCCGCCGCTGTCGGCGAGCATCTCGAACCGGTCCACGAACCACGGGAGCCATCCCGCCCACAGCTCGGACAGGAGGATCGTTGCCGTGGGGACCCGTTCGAACGCGCCGCCGAAGACCATGGCGTTGATGAACTTCTGTGCCGCTTCGGTGCGGGCCGAGTTGGCGAAGCGGGCGTAGCCGCCGGCGCCGCCGCCGCCCGGCAGGAGCCATCCCGCGTCGGCCCAGCCGCCGGCGAAGTTGGCCGGTGTCGAACCGATGTGGAGGACGCCGATCATCCCGAGTGACGCCATGGTCGCCCACAGGCGGTCGTTCTCCGGGTGGGCGGGTGAACGACCACCGTAGGGGGTGGCGGGCAAGAACACGCTGCGGCTGCCGCGCCCCCGCATGCGTTCCATCTCGCCGACCGACCAGTCGATGTCGTCGACGTCGATGAGCGTCGCCGGGGCCAGGCGATCGGCGTGTCCGGCCGTCCAGTCGGCGAGGTAGTCGTTGCACAGCCGGACGCCGCGCTGATAGTCGGCAGGGTCAGGCAGCCACCGCTTGGTCAGCGCCACGGGTCCCGCGTAGCCACCGCCGGGGTTGACGAGCGCGTAGTCGATGCCGACGGCATCCATCCACGCGACCCGCGCGTCGGCATCGTCCGCAGCAGGTGGGCGGTTGGCCGCCGTGGCCATCATCTGTTGCGCGAACTCGCCGTCGACCTCGCCACGCAAGAGGCGCAGCATCGGGATCCGCGCGTCGAGCTCCGCCCGCGTCTCGGCGTCAGTCTGGTTCCAGAGATCGCCGGCGAGCCCTTCGATGGCGATCTCGGCTTGGCCGGGGAGCTTGTCCGACAGCTCGGCGAGCGGGTGATCCTTGTCGTCGGCGAACTGTGGCTCGAAGTGGCTGTCGACGTCGACTACGGGCATGTCCCTTGCCTCCGATGCATCGTCACGGTCCGGCCTCGGTGCACAGGCCGATCACTGACCGTTCAGTGTAGTGATCACCCACCTCACAAACAACCCTCGTGATCGTCGGCTACGACTCGGGCGGCCACACGTCCCCTGACAGCGATGCAAGCGCGTGGATGAGGGCTTGCGTGCCGTCCCGACCGCGTCCCTGCGCTTGGACTGCCACGTAGAGCTGGTGGGCGAGGGCGAGCCCGGGCAGGGCGAGCTGCATCCGCGTCGACTCCGCGAGGGCGATGCCAAGGTCCTTCACGAAGTGATCGACCAGGAATCCCGGCGCAACGTCTCCTCGGACGATGCGGGGTGCGAGGTTCTCCAACAGCGCGCTCCGCGCCGCGCCGGCGCCCACCGATGTCAGCACGGTCGTGGGATCGAGGCCGGCGCGCACGGCGAAGAGCAGCGCCTCGCAGATGGCGACCATCTGACCCGCGATGATGATCTGGTTGGCGATCTTGGTGCGCTGCCCAGCACCGTGGCCGCCTTGGTGCACGATCACGGTGCCGAGCTGCTCGAGCAGCGGATGGACCTCGTCGAGCACCTCGACCGGGCCGCCCACCATGATCGACAAGGTGCCATCTCTCGCGCCGATGTCACCTCCTGTCACCGGCGCATCGAGGACGTGGATCCCCCGGTCGCCGCCTACGTACGCGAGCTCCTCCGCGAGCGAGGGCTCGCTTGTGGTCATCTCGACGAGGATCGTTCCCTGTTCGGCGCCCACGAAGATCCCCTGGGGCCCGAGAACGACCTGTCGCACATCTTCGGGCGTGGAGACGATGCTGAACACGACTGGCTCGCCGCCGCGAGCTCGGCGGGGGTATCCGCCCATGTCGCCCCTCGTTCGATCAGTCGGCGCGCCCGCTCAGGGGTGCGGTTCGAGACGACGACCTCGTAGCCAGCGTCGACGAGATGTCCGCACATTGCGGAGCCCATGATCCCTGTCCCGATCCAACCGATCTTCCTGTTCGGCACGATGATGACCTCGTTCAGCGAAGGAGTGTGACGAGGACCGTGATGGAGACGACGCTGACGAGCGTCGACGCCACCACGACCTGCGTCACGAATGCAGGGTGGGCGCGGTACTGCGTGGCAAGGATGGTCGTGTTCACGGCTGTGGGCATGCCACCGAGCACGATCATGGTGTTCCGGGCGACGCCGTCGAGGCCGACAGTGGTCGCCACAGCGGCGGCGATCGCAGGAGACGCGCCGAGCCGGAGCCCGAGTGGGACGACGGCAGCGCGGAGGTAGCGGATCGCTGGAGCGTGTTGGCGTACCTGCAGACCGAGGACCACCAACATCACTGGGACGGCGGCGCCCGCGAGCGTCCTGGAGGTGGCGGCCACCACGTCCGGGACCGGCACTCCTCCGATGCGAACCGCAAGCGGCCGAGCGCTGCCCAGAGGGCCGGCACGCGCACGGGCGCGCGCAATGCGTCACGAGCCGAGCCTGACGCATACGAGGCGAGCATGACCGCGCCGGAGTACGTGAGCACCGACGAGGCGACGAACGCCACCACGGCGATGTCCAGACCTGGCCGTCCGAACGCTAGGGATGCGATCGGGAGCCCCATGTTGCCCATGTTGCCGACGGCGGCGCACAGGGCGCCGGCAGCGAGGGTTGGCCGATCATGATGGCGATGCCGCGACCACGCCATGCTTGCTGCGGCCACGACGACGAAGCCCGCGACGATGACCACGGTGACCTGGACCGCTGTCGCACTGCTCGTCTCGACCTCCCGGAGCGCCTCGAACACGAGAGCCGGGGAGAAGACGTCGAACGTAAGCGCGGCCAGGGGGGCGATGGGCATCCCCACCCGCTTGGCCACAGCGCCACCGACGCCGGCGACGAGCAGCACGGGAAGCAGCACACCTCCAAAGACGGCGAGCACCAGCGGCCCCTACCGACGGGGATACGAAACGAAGGCGAATCGCGTCGAGTCGGGGCTCCAGCTGTTCACATTGATGACCGCGGCCGTACAGGTCGCGACGTCGAACAGATGGAGCCGGCACGTCTGGCCGTCTCGGAGGCTTCGATGGACGCCCGTTCGATCAGGCCGCGTGGTTGTCAAGCCCGTAGAGCCTGGCCGCGTTGTCGTGCACGATCTGCATGACCTCGTCCTCGGGCACGCCGGCGAACTGCTCGTCTACGGCCTTCTGCGAGTAGGGGAACGTCCCCTCGATGTGCGGGTAGTCGTTGCCCCACATGAGGCAGTCGAGGCCGGTGAAGTCCCGGAGGCGGATCGCCGCGGCGTCGTGCATGAAGGTGCACTTGACCTGTCGACGCACGTAGTGGCTCGGCAGCTCGGCGATCTTCGGCCGCTTGTCGACGAAGCCGGCCAGCCGCATGGCGCCGTCCGGGCCGGTCCACCGCTGCTGGTGGTAGAAGTCCATGAAGTCCATCAGCCAGCCCAGCCACCCCGCACCGGACTCGGTCATCACGACCTGCAGGTCCGGATGACGCTCGAGCACACCGCTGTTCACCAACCAGCCAACGGTCTCCACGACCCCCGCGGAGATGACCGCCAGGCCGGTGATCATGTCGCTCGAGCCGAACGTGAGGACCTTGGGCGTGTCTGACGCGGCCATCCCCATCGCGCCCTGGGACTTGTTCGGCCGGGCGATCCGCATGCCGCTCAGATGGAACACCAGCGGCACGCCGAGACCTGCTGCCGCCTCCCAGAGCGGCTCCCACTGCTGCGAGGAGTACGGACGGTTGGGGTAGAAGTCGGGCAACAGGCCGGGTCGGAGCCCCATGCCCGCCGCTCGCTCGAGCTCCTTCGCGGCGACGCGGGCGTCGTACAGCGGAAGGTGGATGCTCGGTGCGAACTGATCGAGGTGATCTCGATACGTGTCGGCCAACCAATCGTTCATGATCTGAGCCCAAGGCAGGCCGACCTCCGGGTCGCAGAGCGCGCCCCACGGACCTCCGATCAGCACCTCGCCGACGACGCCGTCGCGCTCCATCTCGACGAGCCGTTGCTCGACGGTGAAGCCAGGGTTCGCCTCCTGCGCGACGTCACCATGCAGGACCCGAGCCATCATCGCGTCGTCGTCGGGATCGACCTTGATCCCCGCCAGGAGGTTCTTCGTCATCGCGTCGCCGCGGTCCACGTTGCCGTCCTTGTCCGCGATCCCCGGCAGGGGGCGAACCAGGTACGTACCGTCGCTGCGCTCCTCGAGGTGGGGGACCTTGCTCCGCAGGCGCTCCGGTAGCTCATTCGCCAACGTCAGCGGTGCGACCGTGTGGCTGTCCGTGGTGATCAACCTGCGCTGCTCCACCATCTGGCACCTTCCCCTCGGTTGCGGGGCTGCGACGCACGCCGAGCCCTGATCTGTCAACCGGAGAAGTATGGCCCGGCGCCAGGAGATCAGCAAGCGAGTGCTTACTAGGCAAACTACGATGTCGGTCGTGGACCTACGCATCTTCACCGAACCGAACCTGGGCGCGTCCTATGACGACCTGCTCGCCGTGGCCAAGGCAACCGAAGCCCATGGTTTCGACGCCTTCTTCCGGTCGGACCACTACACGAGGTTCGACGACTCACCAGGTCTGCCAGGCTCGACCGATGCCTGGATCACCCTTGCCGGGATCGCGCGCGAGACGTCCCGCATCCGGCTCGGCACACTCGTGTCGCCGGTGACGTTCCGCCTGCCCGGGCCGCTGGCGATCAGCGTCGCCCAGGTCGACATGATGAGCGGTGGTCGCGTCGAGCTCGGGCTCGGCGCCGGCTGGTTCGAACCCGAGCACACCGCCTACGCGATCCCCTTCCCGCCCACGGGAACGCGGATGGAGATGCTCGAGGAGCAGCTCGCCATCGTGTCCGGCCTGTGGGAGACGAAGGAGGGCGACCGGTTCTCGTTCGAGGGCGCGCACTATGCCGTGACGGACTCGCCGGCGCTGCCGAAGCCGGCGCAGAGGCCGCACCCGCCGATCATCGTGGGTGGTTCGGGTGCGAGGCGGACCCCACGGCTGGCGGCGACGTACGCAGACGAGTTCAACATCCCGATGACTTCAGTCGAGGCCTGCGGGGCGCAACGGGACAATGTCCTTCGCGCCTGCGAGGAGCGCGGACGCGATCCGGAGACCATGACGTTCTCGCTGCTGACCGTCGTGTGCTGCGGCCGCAACGACGAGGAGATCGCCCGGCGCGCCGAGGCCATCGGGCAGTCAGGTCGACACATCGAGTACCCCGTACGTCGGCGGCAGGCCCGACGAGGTGATCGAGCAGCTGCAGCGCTGCGCCGAGCTCGGTGTCACGCGCGTGTACCTGTACCTGGTCGACATCCACGATCTCGATCACCTTGCTTTGCTCGCCGAAGAGGTGCTGCCGTCGGTCTCTTGAGAGGAAAGCCTGTAGTTCGGCGTCGGAAGTGATCGGAAGGTTCGGCCGGAGTGCTCGAGCTGCGGTGCAGAAGATGTCGAGTCTGTCGACAGCGGGGAGCCTGCCGAATGGGTCAGTCGATGACGGCGATGCCCTCGCCCTTGGCGATGAGCTCGTCGGGGACGTGGGCCTGCGGCGGGCCGGCGAGCCACACCGCTGCGCACGCCGCGGCGGCGAAGGCGAGCGCCCCGATGGTGAACGGTCGGACGGAGCCATCGTAGGCGCTGTCGATGATGCTGCCGAGCAGCGCGCCGCCAGCGGTCGAGATGGTGGTGATGATGGCGGCGGCCATGCCCGCCACGTCACCGAGGGGCGTCGTCGCGGCGGTGTTGGTGTTCGGCCCGAGGGACGCGACAGCCGGGAGCATCACGGCGGTCGTCGCGAGGTACATCCACAGGGGCGGGTGACCGCCGGTGGTGACACCGATCAGCGCAAGGACGGCCGCCGCCACCATTGCTGCCACGGCGCCACAGCACACGAGCCGATCGAGACCGACGTGGGTGACGAGTCGAGCCGACAGCAGCGAGCCGAGTGCGAGCCCGACCGCGATCACGCCGAAGAGGACGGGGAAGAGGTCGGCCTGGCCGAAGACCTCGTCGATGATCAGCTGGGTGCTATCGACGTACGCCGTGATGATGCCGATGAGGAACGTCGACGACGCGGTGAACGCCATCGTCTGCCGGTTGCGCACGACCGCGCCGGCGGCGCTCCATAGGGCGCTGGGTGCGAGAGACAGGCGCTCCTCGACCGGAAGCGTCTCGGGCAACCGCGTGGCCACCCATGCTGTGAGCACGACGGCAACAGCGACAGCAACCCAGATCGTCAGGTGCCAGTCGACGAGGAGAAGGACTGACCCGAAGCTCGGGGCCACGATCGGCACGATCAGGAACGTCGGCATGACGTTCGACATGGCACGCGCCATGTGGTCTCCCTCGAAGACGTCGCGGAGGATGGAGAGCGCGAGCGACCGTGGGCACGCGGCACCCAGGCCCCACACGAACCTGCACAACACGAACGCGTTGAGCGACCCGACACGTGTCGATCCCAGCGCGCCGACGATGTAGACGGCGATGCCCGCGTGGAGGATCGGCTTGCGGCCGAAGCGGTCCGAGAGCGGCCCGAAGACGAGCGAGCCGACGCCCAGGCCGACGAAGAACCCCGTGAGCACCCTGGAGATCTCGGTGGCGCCCGGGGCGAGCCCGAACGCCTCGCGCATCTCCGGGAACGCGGGGAGGAGGAGATCGATCGACATGGCCGCCATCGCCATGCACAGCGCCGTGATGGCAAGGAACTCGCGGCTGTCGGGTGACGACTTCGAACCAGGTCTCACAGGCACCCCTGTCGGTTCCTCGCCGCATGTCGATGGCATCACCGCGGCCGACCGGAGCGGTACTCCTCGACGATGGGCCGGAGCTCAGCGGGCGTCGCACCGTGCATGATCACGGCATCGCAGCCGAGTTCGAGCTGCTTGCGGATCGCCGCCACGCACTGCTTCGGCTCGCCGACGGCCGCCGGCGCGAGCCACTCGACCGGGATGAGCGTCGCGATGTGCTCGAGCTGGTCATTGGTGGCGGTGCTGTCGATGCCGCGGATGCTCTGCACGACAGGGTCGGCACGGAAGCGCTCGAGCACCGCAAGGTCCCACCCGTTGGTCCGGACGAGCAGCTCGCCGTAGCCCTCCAGATAGCTCCCGAGGCGGCCGACGAGCTTGAGCAGTCGCAGGTCCTCGGGGATCCAGTCACCGACGGTCGCGAAGCACGACCACACCTTCACCGAGCTCGGGTCGCGACCGGCCTGCTCGGCAGCTCGCTTGACTCGCTGCACGCATCGAGCGGTCGTCTCGTCGGTGAAGAACGTGTGGAGGATGACCTCGTCGAAGCAGCGCCCGGCGAGGTCGAGCGTGTTCGGGCCGAAGGCGACGATGCTCATCGGGAGGTGCTCGTCCAGCGTTGGATCGAGCGAGAGAACGGGCCATGAACCGGCGGGACCATCGTGGCCGACGACCGTCTCGCCGCGAAACAGGCGCCGCATGAGGCCGGCGAAGTCCTCGAGCTGGGCGGTCGTGATCCGGGGCATGCCGAACGCGTCCTGCATCTTGGCGATGCCGCGACCGAGGCCGAGCACGAACCGACCGTTCGTCAGGCTCTGCATCGTCAGCGCGTAGCCAGCGGTCACGATGGGATGGCGGGTGTTGTGGTTCGTCGCCCCGGTCTCGATGGTGATGCGCTCGGTGACTGCACCAGCGGCCCCGGACAGCGTCACCGCCTCCTTGCGGTTGTAGCGCTCGGAGATGAACGCGGTGCCGAGTCCGAGTGCCTCGCCGTCGATCATCTCCTGGACGATCTGGCGGGACGACTTCGGCTGACCGCCGACGGCGTAGAAGCCCAGCTCGTCCAGGATCGGTGTGATGGTTGTCATTTCGGGCACCTCTTCGAGGAAGCGTCTGAGATCTGGGATCACCGGGTTGAGGCTCTCGAGTTCCGCGGCATCGATGTGGTGCACCAGGCCCAGCATGCGGGTGGCGATGACGGCGAACCAGGTTGCCGCCATGACCGTCCAGTAGTGCCGATCGCCGGCGACCATTCCGGTCCGTTCCTCCCAACGGCTCCACGTCTCGTCGTGCGATGGCAAGCCTGCGAGGCGCTGGCCTGTCGCCTGTGCGTACCTGTGGTCGTGGAAGAGGTGGTAGGCGATGTCGTTCCGGGGGTTCCCGACGTGCGCGACCTCCCAGTCGACGAGACCGACGACCTTCCCGTCGCGTTCGAGGATGTTCGCCATCCGAGCGTCACCCATGCACGGCCGTGAGTCGAGATCGGCATCCGCGGGGGCAGCGGCGCGCAGCCATTCGAGCGCCCGTGTCTGCGTTGGCAGCACATCGGGACGAGCGACGTCCTGCGCAGAGGCCGCCCAGTAGTCGAGCATCGCAGAGTGGCTACCGCCCCGCCCGATGGTCGCAAACGAGTCGGCGGGAAGGCAGTGCAGGTCTGCGAGCCGGTCGACGAACTCGTTCCAGATCTCGCCCCGCCGGTGGGGTGGGGCTTTGGCGAACCAGCCGTCGCCGGCGTAGCCGGTGAAGGGGTCGTCGGGCATGCCGCGCCCGTCGACGAGTGCCATGGCGAACCACGGAGCGTCGAACACGTCGCCTTCGGTGTCATGGGCGATCAGGCGAGGTGCCGGCAAGGCAGTCGCGGCCAGAGCCTCCAGAACGGCCGGTTCGAGTGCCGGGTCGCGGTCGTAGACGCACGACGGCTGTAGCTGCACCTTGATGGCGAGGGGTTCCGGATCGGCGTCCACCAACCAGGTGGCATTCGCGTGCCCGGTGCTCGCGCGCCGGCAGTTGCGAATCGTGAACTCGACGTCCGTGATCTCGTGCAGTCGCGAGGAGAGGGCTCGCAGAATGGGCGCTCCGTCCGATTTCACCGCCAGCATTCCGGAGACTTCATTGGGTCTCGGTGCGGACGTGCAACGTGGCGGCGCTGGTGACCTCGGGGTCGGCGCCGGCCCGCACACCGGTGTCGAGGTGGTCGATCGCTGCGAGTTCGTCGTTGCCGAGCGAGAAGTCGAAGATGTCGATGTTCTCGGCGATGCGGTCGGGGTGGACCGACTTGGGAATCGCGGCGCGGCCGCGGTCGATGTGCCAGCGGAGGGCGATCTGTGCCGGTGTCTTTGCGTGGGCCATCGCGAGGTCGATGACGACAGGGTGCTTGAGCGGATGCTTCACCGGGCCGACGGCGGCATCCGGGAACCGGTGGTACACCCCGCCGATCGGCGACCACGCCTGGGTCACGATGCCGAGGCGATCGTTGACCTCGCGCACCGGTTGCTGGGTGAAGAACGGATGGACCTCGATCTGGTTCACCGCCGGGATGACGTCAGTGCGCTCGAGCAGACGCTTGAGGTCGGCGGGGTTGAAGTTCGACACGCCGATCGCGCGGACCCGACCGTCGGCAAGGAGCTTCGCGGCCGCCTGGTAGGAGGCGATGGTCGGCTCGAAGTCGACAGGCACGGGCCAGTGGATGAGGTACAGATCGAGCTCGTCGAGTCCGAGCTCATCGAGGCTGGTGTCGAAGGCACGCAGCGTCTGGTCGTAGCCGTAGTCGGTCATCCAGACCTTGGTGGTGACGAAAACGTCGGATCGAGGGATGCCACTGCGGGCGATGCCCTCACCGACCTGTCGCTCGTTGCCGTAGATGGCGGCGGTGTCGATCAGCCGGTAGCCGCCGGCGATGGCGGCCTCGACGGCGCCTGCGGTCTCCTCGCGCGAGCTGCTGAACACGCCGAGACCGAGTGCTGGCATCTCGACGCCATTGTTCAGGGTGATCTGGGGACTGGGGCTGATCACGACGGTCGCCTCTCCGATCTGTCGGGTGTGAATGGCTGTGGGCTCGGCTTGAAGGTGCGCGTTCAACCGGCAGGTTGAAGCTCGATCACCTTCCCGGTGATGGCGCTGGATCGCGCGGCGTCGAGCACACGAGCGGTCTCGACGGCATCGCGGGCGGGAACGGGAACGGTGCCGGCTCCCCGCACCGCGGCCGCGAACGCGGGGTAGTAGGTGTCCCACGCGCCCGGGTGGGTGGGCACGATCTGGCCGTCGGATCCTCGGCGGATCCGGCCCCGGCGCGGCTCAGGCTCGTGACCCCATTTGTCGCCTTGGGATCGCGGCGTCTCGCCCGCCAGCAACGCCGCCTCTTGGCCGTCCATCGGACCGTCGACGGTGTAGGCACCGTCGGTGCCGCTGAGTCGGTAGCGGAGTCCTGGTGCGCCCTGCGACCAGCTGCCCCACAACCGTGAGCGCACGCCGTTCGCGTGGCGAAGCGCGAAGAACACGTCGTCGTCGAGTCCGGTCTCGCGGACACGCCAGTCTGCAAACACAGCGTCGACGGGGCCGAGCAGCGCGAGCGCTTGGTCAACGATGTGGCTGCCGAAGTCGAGGAGCGCCCCGCCGCCGGCGACCGGCGGGCCGGGCTCCGGCTCGAACCGCTCGAACCACGACTCGAACTGCGTGACCTCTCCCACGCTTCCCGCATCGACGATGGAGCGGACGGTCAGGAAGTCGGAGTCCCAACGCCGGTTCTGGTAGGGGGAGAGGTGGAGGCCGAGCTCCTCGGCGAGCTCGACGGTCGCGAGCGCAGCTGCCGCGTCCTTGGCGAACGGCTTGTCGCACACGACGTGGAGCCCGAGGCGAAGCGCCCGATCGCACAGGGAGCTGTGCGTGTCGACCGGCGTCGAGATCACGACGGCGGTCACGCCCGCGTGGGCCAGCTCCTCGAGGTCCGAGAAGACCTCGACGCCAGGGTGGTCGTCGGTCACCAGAGCTCGGCGCTCGGGGGACGTCGTCACGACGCCGACGAAGTCACATCCGTGTGCCGATGCAAGGAGCGGTGCGTGGAAGAACCGACCTCCGAATCCGTACCCGACGAGCGCGATGCGCACGGGCTCGTCGTTGGTCTCGTCCACGGTCATCGAAGTTGCTGACGTCATGAGAGTAGTCTAGTGAGCACACACTTCATTAAACAGGAGGATTCTGACATCTTCCAGCGTCGGCGCGGGTGCTGACCAACATTTTGAACACCGGCTCGCACTGACGCGGGATCAGTTACGGTAAAGGTGTAAGTACTCACTAGATAATCCGGGGGGATTGATGCACACGACATGGCTACGGCGAACTGGGCTGTCGCTGCTGCCCGCTGCTCTGGCAACGGCATGTGGAGGAAGCAGCGGAGGCGAGCGAGGTGCACGAGACACCGCGCACACTCGACACCCGTTCCTCGCCCTGGCCATGGCCGGAGTGCTCCTCGCCGCCGGCTGCACCAGCGGCTCCGACGACGACACGTCGAGCACCGCGACGACCACGGCCACCACCGCAGCGGTCCCCACCGGTCCGTCGCCGGGGGTGACCGACGACTCGATCAAGGTTGGGGTGGCCTACGTGGACCTCGCGCCCATCCGTGACATCATCAACCTCGACCAGGGGGACTACAAGGCGGCCTACCAGGCCCTGTTCGACGACATCAACGCCAAGGGGGGCATCCACGGCAGGACCCTCGAGCCCGTCTTCGCCGCGATCAACCCGATCGGAACCGATGCGCCGGACGCGGCGTGCCAGCAGCTGACCGAGGACGAGGATGTGTTCGTCGCCATCGGGTTCTTCCAGGAGGACACCGTGCTGTGCCCCCTGGAGACCCAAGAGACTGCGGTCATCGGCGGCGTGCAGACCCCGCAACGGCTCGCACGGGCGAAGGCACCCTGGTTCTCGCTGGGGAGCGGGTCCGACTTGCAGGCCGGGATCATCCGGGCCATGGCCGAGGCCGGCGAGCTCGACGGCAGCCTCGGCGTCTACGGCCAGCAGGGCGACAAGGCCCAGATGGATGACATCGTGCTCCCACTCCTCGAGGAGCTCGGCGTCGAGGTCACCGAGTCGGCCATCCTCGACGCGCCGATCGACGACACCGTTGCGGCGCAAGCCGCGGTAGGGGTCATCGGACAGCGCTTCAAGTCCTCGGGGGTGGACACGGTCCTGACGCTCGGGACCTCCGGGCTCAGCTGGGCGCTCGGCAACCAGGACAGCGACTACCGGCCCCGGCTCCTGCTCACCGACCCGGCCACGGGCCTGTCGTACGTCACCGCCGGCGGCAGCGACCTCTCGGTGCTCGACGGTGCGGTCGCAGGGGGCGTCTACGGGGGAGCCGAGAACCTGTACGCCATGGACAGCATGCAAGCTTGCAAGGAGCGGATCGAGGCCAACGGGGGTGAGCTCCCGGACCCGGCCACGATGGCGAACGACGGCGACGACCTCTACGTCTCGGGCTTCACTGCCTGCCAGATCATGGGCCTCCTCGAAGCCCTACTCGACGCCGCGGGCCAGGACCTGAACTACGGCTCGTTCGCCGCCGCTGCAGATGGGCTCGAGGTGGATCTGCCAATCCAGCCGGACCCGATGACCTACGGACCGCCGCCGTCGGCCGACGGGGATCCCACCGCCTATCTGCACGACTGGGATCCGGACGCGGTCGACTTCGTCCTGCGGGAGAGCTGACGTGGCGGTCACCGTCAGCACACGACTTCGCGCGGTGGTCCGGGGGGAGCACAGGATGACACGACAGGCAGGACCCTCGGGCTACGGCAGGGTCGCGTGAGCGACACGGAGGGCACGACCGAAGCCGCGTACCTGGCTGAGGCCGTCCTCACCGCGGAGGCCGAACGGCAGGCGGCCCATGAGGACGAGGAGGTTCTGTTCGCCGACGACCTGCTCCCCGGCGTCGGCGCCCAGCAGATGACCCTGAAGCAGGGCCTGGGCGTCGGGGGGTCGTTCACGTTCGCCATGTTGCTCCTGCTCAACGGGGTCGAGAACCTCGAGGGGGCCTCGCTCGGTGTGCTGGCGCCGGACATCCGGGACAGCTTCGGAGTCAGCGACGGCGTGATCGTCTTCGTCAGCGCGGCATCGAGCGCGTTCATCGTCCTCGGGGCGCTGCCCATGGGCTGGCTCGCCGACCGCTATCGCCGACCGCCGATCATCGCTGCCGCCGCCGTCCTCTTCTCGACCTGTGTGTTCTTGTCCGGCTTGGCGGTCAATGCCTTCACGCTCTTTCTCACCCGGCTGGGGGTGGGGGTGGCCAAGTCCTCGAACAACACTGTCCATCCGTCGCTTGTCGCCGACGCCTACCCCATCGGGGTCCGTGGCCGGCTCAGCGCCACAACGCTGGGCAGTGGCCTGCTGATCGGGGCCATCAGCCCGGTGTTGGTTGGGGGCATCGCCACGCTGGCGGGCGGGCCCGACGGTTGGCGTTGGGCGTTCTTCATCCTCGGGTTGCCTGCATTGGGTCTTGCGTTCTTCGCCCTGCGCATGCCGGAGGTGCCCCGGGGCCAGTTCGAGATGACCGACGTGCTTGGCGAGGTCATCGACACGCGCCCGATGCCGATGTCGGTCGAGTCCGTGTTCTCGCGCCTCAAGCAGATCCGGACGTTCCGTCACGCGATGCTCGCGTTCGCCGCACTCGGCTTCGGCCTGTTCACCGGTCCGATCCTGCAGGGCCTCTACGTCGAGGAGCGGTTCAACCTGGATGCCCTCGAGCGGGGTCTGCTCGGCTCCCTTGGTGGCCTCCTGGCGCTCTGCGTGCTGCCGTTCGCCGCCCGGGGGTACGACGCCCGCTTCCGCCAGGACCCCGCCAAGGCGCTCCGCCTGGTCGGCCTCCTGATCATCCCCATCGCCGTCGTGATCCCGATTCAGTACGCGATGCCGAACGCGCTGGCCTTCGCCCTCGTCGGGGTCGTGGTGTCGGTCTTGCAGTTCACCGCGTTCACCATGATCGGGCCGGTCCTGCAGTCCATCACGCCGTACCGTCTCCGGGGTATGGGGGCCGCCCTTGGGTCGCTCTACATCTTCTTCGTCGGGGCGACCGGCGGTGCGCTGCTCTCGGCGTTCCTCACCGACGCCGTTGGCTCGAAGGGTGCCGTGCTGATCCTGATGATCCCGAGCTCCATCGTGGGCGGCGTCCTGCTCGTGCGGAGCTCGTCGTTCATCAAGAACGACATGTCGCTGGTGGTGGCCGAGCTCAAGGAGGAGATGGAGGAGTTCCAGCGCCAGAAGGCAGGCCCCGACGCCGTTCCGGTGCTCCAGGTCACCGATGTCGACTTCAGCTACGGCCAGGTGCAGGTGCTGTTCGATGTCGCCTTCGAGGTGCGCAAGGGCGAGGTCCTGGCCCTGCTCGGGACCAATGGCGCCGGCAAGTCCACCATCCTCCGGGTCATCGCCGGCCTCGGCACGCCGGCCCGCGGCGTTGTGCGCCTCAACGGCGAGACCGTCACCTTCGTCGCTCCCGAGAAGCGGGGTCGCATGGGCATCCGCCTGCTCCCCGGTGGCAGGGGCGTCTTCCCGCAGATGACGGTCCGCGAGAACCTCGAGATGGCAGCGTTCGTCTACCGCAACGACAGGGCGGATCAGGAGCGGCGCATCGCCAAGGTGCTCGAGCTCTTCGGGAACCTGGCCCGACGTCAGGGCCAAGCCGCGGGTTCGCTGTCCGGAGGCGAGCAGCAGATGGTCGCCCTCGCAGCCGTCCTGCTCCACGAGCCCGAGGTGCTCCTCATCGACGAGCTCTCCCTCGGCTTGTCACCGATCGTGGTCCAAGAGCTGCTCCAGGTGGTCGAGCGGCTGAAGGCCGAAGGCACGACGATCGTCATCGTCGAGCAGTCGCTCAACGTGGCGCTGGCCATGGCCGACCGGGCGGTCTTCCTGGAGAAGGGCGAGGTCCGCTTCGAGGGGGCGGCCCAGGACCTCCTGGAGCGCGATGACCTGGCCCGGGCCGTGTTCCTGGGTAGCGAGGGGGGCTGAAGATGCTCGCCGCCACCCTCTTCACCCGTCAGCTGCTCTTCGACGGTGTGGTGACCGGCATGGTCTACGGCCTCGTGGCCATGGGGATCGTCCTGATCTACCGCTCCACCCGTGTCATCAACTTCGCCGTGACCAGCCTCGGCTTCATCGGCGCCGGGATCTTCGCTCTCCTCGTCGCCCAGTACGGCGTCCCGTTCTGGATCGCCGCCGCCGTCGGACTTGTCCTCGGGGTCGTCTACGGGGCGGTCATCGAGCTGATCGTCATCCGCCGGCTCTTCACCGCGCCGCGGGTGATCGTCCTCGTGGCCACGATCGGCATCGCTCAGCTCTCGCTCGCCATCCTGGCGTCGTTCCCCGCGATCGATGACCGCGGGGCCCGGTTCCCCCTCCCCATCGGCGCAGTCCGGGAGATCGCGGACATCCGGATCACCGGGCCGTCGCTCACCATCCTCATCGTGGTCCCCCTCCTCGCCGTCGGCCTGGGGTGGCTCCTCAACCGGACGGCCATCGGCAAGGCGGTCAAGGCCTCGGCCGACAACCCCGACCTCGCCCGCCTCGCCGGCATCAGCCCGAAGGCGGTGTCGACCCTGGTGTGGGCCATCGCTGGTGGGCTGGCCACGTTGTCGCTGTCGCTGCTGGCCGGCGCAGCCGGTTCAGCCCAGACACTCGACAACCTCGGACCCAGCACCCTGACCCGGGCTCTCGCCGCGGCGGTGCTCGCCGGCATGGCGTCGTTCCCGCGGGCCTTCTTCGCCGGCATCGTCATCGGGGTCGTCCAGGCCCTCATCAACTTCAACTACCTCGACCAGCCCGGGCTCATCGACTTCCTCGTGTTCCTCGCCGTTGCGATCGCCGTCTACTGGCAGAGCCGGCAGGCGGGAGGCGAGTCCCACACCTTCTCGTTCGCAGCCAAGGCCCCACCGATCCCGCAACGCCTCCGCAAGGTCTGGTGGCTCCGCCAGATCGACCGCATCGCCCTTGTCCTGCTGATCATCGGGGCCGCAGTGCTTCCGCTGATCGTCACCGCTCCGTCCCGCCACCTGCTCTACGCATCGATCCTCGGATTTGCCATCTGTGCCCTCTCGCTCACCGTGCTCACCGGTTGGGCGGGCCAGCTCTCCCTTGGTCAGATGGCCTTCGCCGGGATCGGGGCATTGTTGACCGCGTCCTTCACGAGGGGCATCAACGTCGACATCGGCTGGGGCGAGACCCGCTTCCTGCACGCGGGGATCGAGCCGTTGCGGTTCGGTCCGTCGCTCGTCTTCTCGGCCCTGATCACCGCGGGCATCGCGGCGCTCATCGGGGTCGGCGCGCTGCGGGTGCGCGGCCTCTACCTGGCCGTTGTCACCTTTGGGTTTGGCCTCGCCGCGCAGCAGTACCTCTACCAACGGCCGATCCTGCATGGCGACTTCACCGACTCGGTCTCGCTGCGGCGGACCGACATCTTCGGCATCGACATGACCTCGCAGCGGTCTGCGTACTACGTGACGCTCTTCGTCCTCGTCGTGGCCATCATCCTGGTGTCGCGCCTGCGGGTGACCGGCATCGGGCGGGCGACGATCGCCGTCCGTGACAACCCGGACACGGCGGCTGCGTACACGGTCTCGAACAGCCGGACGAAGCTCCGCGCCTTCGCCCTGGCCGGCGGGCTGGCGGCGGTCGGCGGGTCGCTGCTCGCCGCCAACCTGCAGAGCGTCCCGAGCGACCGGGTCTTCACGGTCACGGACTCGCTCACGTTGGTGGCCATCGTGGTCATCGGCGGCCTGGGGTCGGTCGCCGGCACCGTGCTGGGGGCGGCCTGGGTCATCGGGTTGCCGGCCTTCTTCCCCGACAACGACGTCGTCCCCCTCCTCACCTCGAGCATCGGCCTCTTGGTCCTGCTCCTCTACTTCCCCGGTGGCCTGGTCCAGATCGGCTACGCCGCCCGGGCGGGGATCGTCGCGTGGATGGAGGGTCGCCTCGGTCCGGCGCCGGCGAAGGAGCACCACGCGGTGCCTGCCCGCACTGCCGAGGCCCGCGAGCCGCTGCCAGAGGGGGTTCCTGCCCTGCGGGCCACCGACGTCGTTGTCCGCTTCGGTGGCATCCGGGCCGTGGACGGGGCCTCGATCGAGGTGCAGGAAGGCGAGATCGTCGGTCTCATCGGCACCAACGGCGCCGGGAAGTCGACGCTCATGAACGCCATCGGTGGGTTCTGCCCGTCGGCGGGGACCGTTGAGCTCTTCGGCGAAAAGGCGGCCCGCAGCGCCTCGGCGCGTGCCCGTCAAGGCCTCGGCCGCAGCTTCCAGGCCGCCACGCTCTTCCCCGAGCTCACCGTTCGGGAGACCGTTCTCGTCGCCTTCGAGGCCCGCAAGCACACGGGCCTGCTCTCGACGGCCCTGTTCCTGCCGCCGGCGATCCGCCGGGAGCGGCGGCGCCGGTCGGAGGCCGACGAGCTCATCGATTTCCTCGGCCTCGGTCGTTACGCAGACAGCTACATCGCCGACCTCTCGACCGGCACCCGGCGCATCGTCGAGTTGGCCGGCCTTCTGGCCCTCGATGCCCGCCTGCTCTGCCTCGACGAGCCGACGGCGGGCGTCGCCCAGCGGGAGACCGAGGCCTTCGGCCCGCTCATCAAGGAGGTCCGTCGCGAGCTCTCGGCATCGATGCTCGTCATCGAGCACGACATGCCGCTGATCATGAGCATCAGCGACCGCGTGTACTGCCTCGAGCTGGGCGTCGTGATCTGCGAAGGCGTGCCCTCCGAAGTCCGCAACGACCCGGCGGTCATCGCCAGCTACCTGGGCACCGACGAACGGGCCATCGCCCGTAGCGGAGCGGTCGCCCCGCAGCCCACCTGCGAGCCGGTGGCCTGACCGTGGCCGAACCTCGAGCGGAGCGGAGCGAGCAGCTCGTGGTCCTCTTCGGCGACAGCATCACCGAGGGCTCCATGAGCGCCAGCTACGTCGAGGAGCTCGCGCACCGCATGGGTGCTGACGGGCATCGCTTCCAGAACGCAGGCGTCGGCGGAGATACGGCCTTCAACCTGCTCCAGCGAGTGGCACGGGTGGTGGCTGCCCAGCCTGACGCCGTCGTGACCATGGTGGGCACCAACGACCTGCAGGCATATCTGCGCGGTGGGAAGCCCACATGGATCATGCAGCAGCTCAGGAAGCTGCCCCAGCCGATGACCCTCGACTGGTACGTGGAGCTCGTGCGCCAGATCGTGGAGACGCTGCAGAACGACACGCACGCCGCGTTGGCGCTCTGCTCGATCCCCGTGATGGGCGAAGACCTCGATGACCGCGCCAACGATGCGGTGCGCTTGTTCAACCGGGCGCTCGAGGGGATCGCCGAGGAGCTCGACGTTGCCTACCTCCCGGTGCACGAGGCGATGGCGGAGGCCTTGCGATCGGACCCGCGAGTCCGCGTCGTGCCCTTCGACGAGCGCACCCTGGGGCGGCGCATCCTGCGCGCCCTGTTCCACAACAAGCTCCGCAAGCGCAGCTGGGACGAGATCTCGATCCGCGAAGGCCTCACGCTGACGACCGACACCATCCATCTGAACAGCCACGGCGCGGCCATCGTCGCTGACCACGTCGAACGTTGGCTCCGAACGATCGCGGTCTGACTCGTCCCGAAGCCGATGGCCGCATGAACGATGAACGCAAACAGCAGGTACAGGTCATGCCCACCCGCGAGGTGTTCCACACCGCGGGTTGGGGCTTGCTCGGCGCCCTGACTGCGCTCAACTTCGTCGACGACTTCGGGATCACGGCCTTCGCCGTGGTGGCTCCCGACATCCAGGACACCCTGTACCTCTCGGACGCGACCGTTGCGACACTCGGCGCCCTTGGCGGCATGCTGATCCTGGTGGGGGCGGCACCGGCAGCGATGGCGGCCGATCGGTACCGCCGCCTGACCGTCATCTCGATCACCTCGGTCCTCCACGGCCTCTTCTCGATGCTCACCGGCGCGGAGTAGTCGGCGTGGCAGCTCGTCGTCGCCCGGGTCGGCGCCGGCCTGGGGAAGGGCAACCTGCCGGCGTTCAACTCCGTGATCACCGACGCGGTGCCCATCGAAGGTCACGCGCGTGCCTTCTCCGTCTACAACTCGAGCAACGGTCTGGCCAACATCGTCACGCCTGCGTTCGTCGGGCTCGTCGTCGCGGTCGCGGGCGGCCCTGAGGGCTGGCGCTGGGCCTTTCTCGCCTGCGGGCTGCCCACCATCGCTCTCGGCGTGGTGGCGGGCCTGCAACGCGAGCCCGAGCGCGGGCGGTACGAGCGGGAGGCGGCGCTGGGCGCCGACGCGCTTCACGCGGCGGACGGTGACGAGCCGGAGCGGGCGATCCCGATGGCCGAGGCGTTCGCCCGGCTCAAGCGGATCCGCACCTTCTGTGCCATGACGCTCGGCTTTGCCGCCGTGGGGGCCGCCCTCTTTGCGGTACCGACGTTCATGAACCTTCTGCTCGAGAGCAGCTACGGGCTCGACACCGGGCAGCGAGGGATCTTCGGCTCGGTGTCTGCCGTCGGTCTGCTGGCCGGGACCGTCGTGGCCGGCACGTTCGGCGACCGGCTGTACGCCCGCACGCTGGGGAACATCGGGATGAGCGCCGCCTTCACCCTCGTGGGGGTGCCGGCCGCCAACATCATCCCGCCGCGCTTGCGTTCGATGGGCTTCGCCATGGTCACGCTGTACCTCGCCGTGGTCGGCGGCCTGGGCGGTGCGGGTGTGGGCGGCGTCCTGTCAGGCCAGTTCGGCGAGCGCACGGCGCTCACGATCGTGCTCTTGGGCGTGGTACCCGTTGGTGCTCTGTACATGCGCCGAGGCTCGAACCTCATCCTCGACGACATCGAGGCCGTGGCTCGGGACCTGCGGGAGGAGGACGCCCGACGGCGGCAGAGGGTCTCGTCGGGTAGCTGACGCATCAGCTACTCGCCGGGGTACCGAACGCCGAT
>CAVTKV010000020.1:0-74901 GCA_963735395.1 uncultured Acidimicrobiales bacterium
CCGTACCTGCTCGACCAGCGCCTCGTCTGCCGGCTCCTCGATCACCCCTGACACCCTACCGGCATGGCGAGAGACACTGAAAGAGCACGAACGACTCCTCCGCTCCTGTTCAGTCGTTCCCCGCAAGGCACGACGGTGTTGCTGGTGGCTGCGCGAGTATCGGCTGATGGCCGAGGCCGAAGACAAGTCCACGTACGGCGACCCGCGGAATGACAAGGTGACGGCCGCGCGGCGGCGTACCGAGTCGCCGACCTACGCGGGCCAGTGCCTCTCGCGCCAGGAGCTGGGCGACCTCGTCGCCGCCCACGTGTACAGGCACCACGGCCAGACGTTGGTCTCGGACGCCAACTGGGTGGGCAAGCTCGCTGCACTGGTCATGGCAACCGGCGACCCCCTGGAGGCCGCAGCCATCGGTTCGGCCGCGCTCGCAACGGCCGGCACGGTCCGGTCCCGCCGCCTTGCCGACGATCTGCGCAACCTGTCTGGCTACGCCGAGCCGCACGGCGCCATCGACGAGGTCGCTGCGCTCCGCCACCAGATCGCCACGACCCTCGTCGGCTCGTGACCCTCGACGGGCTCGCTGTGCTGCGGTCTGCGTGCGCGGCCGCGGGCATCCAGTCGACGGGGGCCGTGCCCATCCACCTCGGCGAGAACGCGATCTACCGCCTCCCTGGCCAGATCGTGGCCCGAGTCGCTCGCTCGGGTCGGCTCATCGCAGCCGAGCGAGAGGTGCAGGTCGCCCGGTGGCTGGCGCGAGGCGGTGTGCCGGCCGTGCGGGCCCTCGATGTGGCCCAACCTGTCGACGTCGACGGCCGGGGCGTCACCTTCTGGCACGAGCTTCCAGCCCATCGCAACGGCACCCCGGCCGAGATCGCCGGGGCGCTCCACGGGCTGCACGAACTGCCGGTGCCGGCCGAAGTTCGACTTGGGAAGCTCGCGCCGTTCGTGCGCCTCGCGGAACGCATCGACGCCGCCGTGACGTTGACCGACGACGACCGCTCCTTCCTCGGCCACCGCCTCATGGAGTTGCAGGGTCGGTACCGCGACCCTCCCCACCGACCCGCCCCCACTGCGTGGTGCACGGCGATGCGTGGGCTGGCAATGTCGTGGCCACCCTCGACCGCGAGGTCGTACTGCTCGACCTTGAACGGTGCTCCGTCGGGCCTCGGGAGTGGGACCTCGTCTCGACGGCCATCAAGCTCTCGAGCTTCGCCTCGATAAGCGCTGGCGAGTATCGCGAGTTCTGCGCCCGGTACCAGCTCGACGTCACCGACTGGGGCGGCTTCGAGCTCTTCCGTGACATCCGCGAGCTGCGCATGTGCACCTACATCGCACAACTGGCCGGCGACCGAGCTGACGCCCGGGCAGAGGCCGACCACCGCGTTCGTTGCCTGCGGGGCGGCAACGGACCCCGGCCCTGGCATTGGACGCCCTTCTGATCTGACCGAACCCGCGCCGGGGCCGCCACGAGGGATGGTTACGAACCATCCCCCAGAGATCCCCCCAACATCACGCGTGACATCTGTTCCGCTGCCCGAGGTCACGGGCGATGTTGACGAGCATGGTGATGAGCGAAGCGTTGTCCGCCTGCCGGTGCAGCGAACGTGTGATCTACTCTCCCGCCGCGCTCGTGTTCCCGTCCTGGCGCTTGGATTCTGCAACGACCCGCCGCAGCTCGACCGTCACGAGGCCCTTGATGGTCTGGCCGCGCTCGGCCGCCAACCGGCGAATCTCGTCGTGCAAATCATCGGGAATCTCGAAGTGGAGCCTCGCCACATCCGGCACGTTATACGCCCCTCGGCAATCGGTTGCTATTGCTAACTAATGCTCTAGTGGATGCTAAGTAGTTCGTTAGCTACTCTAGGCCGTCCACCCGACCCGCCATCGACCATTTGGGACCGCCACATGAGCGAAACGACGCCGCCCGACGAGAGGTCCGGCGCAGTCCTGGCCCTACAGATCTCCGTGGCCACGGTGCTGCTGGCACTTGGCGACCTACTCGAGAAGGCCGGCCAACTCGACGACCCGCTCCGTGCCCGGTGGACCAGCGTGGGGCGCTCGGTCCGCGAGACGTTGGACCGAGCGATCGAGGACCACGAGCGGCTCTGGGCCCAGCGTCGGCGATGACACGCCGCCACCGTCGTCACTCCGGACCTTTCCACGCTTGCGCTTGACATGCCAGCGACTTACGTGAGAGACACTGAGGATACATGAACGACTTCCCCGCCACCTGATTTCAGTCGTTCCTGCTGGAGACCCGCATGCACGCGCGTGACATCCCGTCCGACACGCCCACCCTCTTCGTCGTCCCCTGGGGCGACCCCGTCATCGACACGGTCGGCTACGACCCCCGGGCCGTCTACGTCGAGCGCTTCTGGCTCGGCATCCTGGGCCCCAGTGCCACCTGGCTGCTCCGCCACCTCGTCGACCGGCTCGACGCCGAGCCCGACGGGTTCGAGCTCGACCTCGACGAGTGCGCCACCGCGCTGGGCCTCGGCCGCCGGCCCGGCGCCAACGGCGTCTTCCCCCGCACCCTCGCCCGCTGCTGCCAGTTCGGCGCCACCCGCTTCCTCGGGCCGTCCACGCTCCAGGTGCGGCGCAAGCTCCCCCCGCTCACCCGCCGCCAGATCGCCCGGCTGCCCCAGTCGCTGCGCGACGACCACACCCGCTGGGTCGACAGGCCCCCCGCGGCCGCGGCCGACGAGATGCGCGACCGCGCCCGCCAGCTCGCCCTGTCGCTGGTCGAGCTGGGCGAGGACGGCGCCGGCACCGAGCGCCAGCTCCACCGGTGGCGGTTCCACCCGGCGCTGGCCAGCGAGGCCACCGCCTGGGCGCTCGACCGCCACGCCGGCCAGACCGCCGCCCACACCGGCGACACCGCGGCCTGAGCGCAGGCCGGAACCGCTGGCCCGGGGTCATGGGTTCCACCACACCGGGGCCGAGGTCATAGGTTCCGCTACCGGAACCCATGACCTCGGCCTGCCACCCACGGATCCCATGACCTCTCGCCTCCCCGTTTCCACTGTCGTCCGCCTGGGCGTCGTCCTCGTCTGGGCGCTCGTGGCGAGCGCCTGCTCGACTGGGGACGATGGCGACGACGGCGCGGACGGCCGGGAGACGACGGTGACGACCGAGCCGACCCCCGAGCTGGCCGCCCGGGCCGATCCGCTGCCGGTCGTCACGCCCACCCCCCGCGACATGCGGTGGCTCGGCCCGGACGTGGTGGTCAGCGCCGCCGTCACCGTCGTCGCCGGTCCCGACGCCGACCCCGCGGCCGTCGACGTCATCACCGAGGCGCTCGAGGGCGCGGGCGCCACGGACGTCACCGTGTCGGCATCCGGGGACTCGCAGGACGAGGCGGCCTCCGCCGGAGGCGAGCGCCCGCTCACCGTGGTCGTCGGATCAGCGGGCGACGCGGACGTCGTCGCCCGGCTGCGTGATGCCGGCGTGACGGTGCCGGCTGACCCGCCGGCCGAGGCCTACGCACTCGCGGCGTACGGCACCACCGACGGCTCGGCGACGGTGGTGCTCGCCGGAGCCGACGCCGCCGGCACCTTCTATGCCGCCCAGACGCTGCGCCAGCTCACGGGCGACGGCGCGGTCGCCGGGGTGGGCGTCGTCGACCAGCCGGCCATGCGCCACCGGGGCAGCATCGAGGGGTTCTACGGCAGCCCGTGGACCACCGAGGAGCGGCTCGACCAGCTCGCCTTCTACGGCCGCTTCAAGCTCAACACCTACATCTATGCCCCCAAGGACGACCCGTACCACCGCGACCAGTGGCGCGACCCCTATCCGCCGGACCGCCTCGAGGCGCTGCGCGCGCTGGTCGACGCGGCGGCCGCCAACCACGTGCGCTTCACCTTCGCCGTGTCCCCCGGCGTGTCCGTCTGCTACAGCGACCCGGCCGACCTGGCGGCGCTGACCGCCAAGCTCGGGGCCGTCCATGCGCTGGGTGTGCGCTCGTTCTCGATCGCTCTCGACGACATCGACCACACGCGCTGGCACTGCGACGGCGATGCCGCGCGCTTCGGGCCTCCATCGCCCGAGGCCGCCGCCCGCGCCCAGGTCGAGTTGCTCAACGCGGTGCAGGCGGGGTTCGTCGCCACCCACGACGGTGCCCAGCCCCTGCAGATGGTGCCGACCGAGTACCGCGGCACCGACGACAGCCCGTACCGCACCGTGCTCCGCGACCAGCTCGACCCGCAGGTCGAGGTGATGTGGACCGGCGCCTACGTCGTGCCCGACGAGATCACGGTCGCGCAGGCGCAGGCGGCGGCCGGCGTCTTTGGCCGGCCCCTGTTCGTGTGGGACAACACGCCGGTCAACGACTTCCCTCCCACCGAGGGGCGGCTGATCCTGGCCCCGTACGCCCGGCGCGAGGCCGGCCTGTCGGCCCAGGTGACCGGCGTCGTGCTCAACCCCATGAACCAGGCGGCGGCCAGCAAGGTCCAGCTCGTCGGAGGGGCCGACTTCACCTGGAACGACGCCGCCTACGACCCCGCCCGCGCCCGACGCGCCGCGGCCGACCACCTGGCCGCCGGCGACCCCCGCACGGTCGAGGCGCTGCTCGCCTTCTTCGACCTCGAGAACCTGGCGCCCACGTCTGCCGGCTCGGGCCTGGTGTCTCAACCCCAGGCACCCGCGCTGGCCGCCCGGCTCGACGCGTTCCGCACCGCCTGGTCGGGTGGCGACCGCCAGGGTGCGATCGACGGCCTCCGCCCCTACGCCGACCAGCTCGCCGCCGCCCCCGGCCTGATCCGCACGAACGTGACGGACGCGGGGTTCGTGGCCGACTGCGGGCCCTGGCTCGACGCCACGGCTCTGTGGGGCCAGGCGCTGGTCGCCACGCTCGACGGCCTCACGGCCGACCTGGCCGGCGACGCGGCCGGCGCCGCCGCATCGCGGGCGGCAGCGGACGACCTGGCGTCGCAGGCGGCGGCCATCGAGACGATCCCGGGCGAGACCAGGCCCCAGGGCCCCGTGCGGGTGGGCGACGGAGTGCTCGACGCCTTCCTCGACGAGGCCGACGGCCTGGCCTGACTCGACACGCGCCCCGAGGTCAGCTCTTGCCCCGCTGGGCGCGCCAGCGCTCCATCATCTGCGGCATCTCGGCCCGGAGGAAGGCGAAGAACGCCCGGCTCTCGTCGAGGCGGCGTCCGACGAGGCTGTCGGCGCCGACGAGCTCGACCCCTTCGGCCAGCCCGTTCTCCCACCGTTGCAGCAGGGCGTCGCGCTGAACGATCGACTCGTACCAGATGTCCGCGTCGACGCGGTAGTGGTCGGTGCGGGCACCAGGCTCGCGCTCGCGGGTGAGCAGGTTGACGTGCAGGAGGTAGCGGACGGCGCCGGAGATGGCTGCCGGGCTGACCTGCAACCGGGCCGCCAGCTCGCGTGCCGTGAGCCGGCCGTGCTCGTCGGCGAGCAGGCAGGCGAAGACGCGCGCCGGCATGCGGGGCACCCCGGCATCGGTCAGCAGTACCGCGAACCGCTCGACGAAGCGGGCCACCGCCGCCGCATCCGCCGCGCCGCGGCCGGGATCGTCGCTGCCGACGAGGTCGTGCGCGGTGCCCGGTGCCATCGGCGGAAAACTTAGCGGCTTCATCATGCTTCTGACTATTCACAACTTTGTGAATGATCTGTAGTGTCGACCTCATGTCCGCCGCCATCTCCGTCACCGGCCTGGTGAAGACCTTCGGTCAGACCCGGGCGCTCGATGGCCTCGACCTCGAGGTCGCCACCGGCGAGGTCCACGGGTTCCTCGGGCCCAACGGCTCCGGCAAGTCCACGACCATCCGGGTGCTTCTCGGCCTGCTGCGGGCCGACTCGGGCGACGCCACCCTGCTGGGCGGTGACCCGTGGAACGACGCCGTCGCCCTCCACCGCCGGCTCGCCTACGTGCCCGGCGACGTCAACCTGTGGCCCAACCTGACGGGCGGCGAAGTGATCGACCTGCTCGGGAGCCTGCGCGGCGGCCTCGACCGGGCCCGGCGCGACATGCTCCTCGAACGCTTCGAGCTGGACCCCACCAAGAAGGGACGCTCCTACTCCAAGGGCAACCGGCAGAAGGTCGCGCTCGTGGCCGGGCTGGCGTCGGACGCCGAGCTGCTCGTCCTGGACGAGCCGACGTCGGGCCTCGACCCGCTGATGGAGGCCGTGTTCCAGGAGACGATCCGCGAGATGACCGATGACGGGCGCACCGTCCTGCTGTCGAGCCACATCCTCGCCGAGGTCGAGGCCCTGTGCGACCGGGTGAGCATCATCCGGGCGGGCCGCACGGTCGAGCGGGGCACGCTTTCCGAGCTGCGCCACCTCACCCGCACGTCGATCGCGGTCGAGACCGAGCGGCCGGTCACCGGGCTCGACAACCTGCCCGGAGTGCACGATCCCCAGGTCGAGGGCACCCGAGCGAAGTTCGACGTCGACACTGCCGACATCGACGGCGCGCTCAAGCACCTGAGCAGCTTCGGCATCCGCAGCCTGACCAGCCAGCCACCCACGCTCGAGGAGCTGTTCCTCCGCCACTACGGCGACGAGCTGGCGCTGCTCGAGGGCAGCGCGGCGCGATGACCGCCCCCGACGCCGTGGGCGCCACCGACACGGACGTCCGCGGACGGGCGGCCGTGGCGACGCGGGAACCGGCCGGTGCGGCGCAGGGCGGCACGCTCACTGGCACGTGGGCGCTGGTGCGCTTCATCCTCCGGCGCGACCGGGTGCGCCTGCCCGTGTGGATCGCCGGCATCGTGCTGTTGGTGCTGTCGTCGGCAGCCAGCATCAAGGACCTCTACCCCACCCAGGCCGACCTCGACACGGCGGCCGCGACCGCACGCGACAACGCCGCCCTCCTCGCCCTCCAGGGCCCGGACTTCGGCCTCGACACGCTCGGCGGCCAGGTCGTGTTCAACATGGGCGCCTTCGGCTACGCGGTCGTGGCCCTGATGGGCATGTTCCTCGTCGGCCGCCACACCCGGGCCGACGAGGAGAACGGCCGGACCGAGCTGCTGCGCGCCACCGTGCTCGGTCGCAACGCCCCGGTCACCGCCGTGCTCGTGGTCGCGACCGCGGCCTTCGCCGCGCTCGGCGCGCTGATCACCCTCTCGCTCATGAGCCAGGACCTCGCCACCGAGGGCTCGGTCGTCTACGGCGCGGCGATGGGCGGGTTCGGGCTGCTGTTCGCCTGTGTCACGGCCGTGACCGCGCAGGTCACCGAGCACAACCGCACGGCGCTCGGCACCGCGGGCGCGCTGCTCGGTGGGGCGTACGTGGTGCGCGCCATCGGCGACATCGGCGACGGCACGCTGTCGTGGTTCTCGCCCATGGGGTGGGCGATGGCGTCCAGGCCGTTCGCCGGCGAGCGCCCGTGGACGCTCCTGCTGCTCGCCGCTGCCGCGGTGGCTCTGGTCGGGGTGGCGTACTTCCTGCTGGGGATCCGCGACCTCGGAGGCGGACTGGTGCCGCCGCGTCCCGGCCCGGCCACGGCATCCGCGGCGCTGTCCCGGCCGCTGGGGCTGGCGACCCGACTGCAGCGGGGCAGCCTCATCGGATGGGCCGCGGCGCTGACGCTGTCCGGCGTCTCCTACGGCTCGGTGGGCCAGGACGTCGGCGATCTCGTCGGCGACAACAACACGTTCGAGGACGTCATCGCCCAGGGCGGCGGCAGCCTGACTGATTCGTACTTCGCCACGTCACTGCTGATGATCGCCCTGATCACCGGCGCGTTCGCCGTGTCGTCGGTGCTGCGCCTGCGCAGCGAGGAGTCCGGTGGCCGGGCCGAGCCGCTGCTCGCCACAGCGCTGTCGCGCTCGCGCTGGGCAGCGTCGCACCTGACGATCGCGCTGGTCGGCTCGGCGCTCATCATGGTGCTCGCCGGGCTCGGCATGGGCGTCACGTACGCGATCGCGGCCGGCGACGCCGGCGAGGTCGGGCGGCTGGTGGGCGCGTCGGCCGCCTTCGTTGCCCCGCTGTGGGTGCTGGTCGGCCTGACGTTCGCGGTGTTCGGCCTGGCGCCCCGGGCAGTGGGCCTCGCGTGGGCGGCGCTGGGCCTCTTCTTCGTGATCGGCCTGTTCGGCCAGCTCTTCGATCTGCCGGGCTGGATGATGGACGTGTCGCCGTTCCAGCACGTGCCCCGGATGCCGGTCGCAGGGTTCTCCCTCGGGGCGACCCTGGCGCTGCTGGCGGCCGCCGGCGCGTTGCTGGGCGTCGGTTTCGTCGGCTTCCGCCGCCGTGACGCGGGCTTCTGACCGCCCGGCGCCCTGACGTGCCGGCCGGCTACGTCGAATCTTTCGCGGGCTTGCGGAAGCTGGACAGCAGGTGCAGCAGCGTGCGGACGCCGAAGCCGGTGCCGCCCTTGCGGGTCTCGCCGTCGTCCTCGGCGGCGTCGGCCGGGCCTGCGATGTCGAGGTGCGCCCACGGGATGCCGTCGACCACGAACTCCTGGAGGAACACCCCCGCAACCGACGCACCGCCCCACCGGGTGCTGCTGATGTTCTTGATGTCGGCCACCTCGGAGTCGATCAGGGTGCGCATCTCGAGGGGCAGCGGCAGGGGCCACACGGGCTCGCCCTGGGCGTCGGCGGCCTCCTTCACCTGATCGAGGAACCCGTCGTGGTTGCCCATGAGGCCCGCGATCTTCATCCCCAGGGCCACCATGCACGCGCCGGTGAGGGTGGCGAGGTCGACGATGGCGTCGGGCTCGTCCTCGCTGGCCAGCAGCGAGCGCGTCGGCCAACACCAACCGGCCCTCGGCATCGGTGTTGAGCACCTCGACCGTCGTGCCGTTGCGGATGCGCAGCACGTCGCCCACGCGGGTGGCGTCGCCGCCCGGCATGTTGTCGGTGAGCGGCAGGTAGCCGACCACCCGCACCGGGGGCTGCACGGCGTCCAGCGCCGAGAACGTGGCCAGCACGGCCGCCGCGCCGGCCATGTCGCCCTTCATGCCGATCATCGACTCGCTGGTCTTGAGCGACAGGCCGCCCGAGTCGAACGTGATGCCCTTGCCCACCAGCGCCACGGTGCCCCGCGCCGTGCCCCCCGGCTCCCACGCCAGCTTCACGAAGCGGGGCTCCTCGGTCGACCCGCGGTTGACGCCCAGCAGGCCGCCGAGCTTCTCGTCCTCGATCGCGTTGCGGTCGAGCACCTCGATGTCGAACCCCTTGAGCTCGGCCAGGTCCTGCGCCCGGTCGGCGAACGCCGTGGGCGTGAGGGTGCCGCCCGGCTGGTTGACCAGGTCGCGCGCCACCCGCACGGCCTCGCCGACGGCCCGGCCCCGGTCGAGCGAGGCCAGCACCCGCTTGCCGCCCTTGCCCACCACGGTGAGCGACTCGATGTGGCTGCGCTCGGGGTCGGACTTGAGGGCGGTGTAGCGATACGAGCCGAGCAGCACGCCCTCGGCCAGCGCCTGGGCGACGGCCGGGCGATCGATGTCCTCGGGCACCGAGTCGAGCACGTCGATGGCCAGGTGCGTCTGCCGGTGCGCGGCCCGGGCCAGGGCGGCGGCCGCCTTGCGGTAGGTAGACACCGTGGCGTCTGCGGACCGGCCGAGCCCCAGCGCCACCACCACCTGGCCGTCGGCCCCGGGCACCACGCACGACTGGCCCGGCTTGCCCTCGAACCCCTGCGACCCCAGGAACTCCCGGTCGAGGACGTCGGGGATCTCGCCGGCATCGAGTCGCTCGGCGAACACGCCGACGCCCACCGCGTCGACCGCGGGGCCCCGTTCCGTGTCGCCCGGCATGTCGGCGGCGAGAGCGCGTGTGAGCTCGATGGCGATGGACATGCCCTGAACACTACGGGTGGCGGCGGGACCGGGGTGGCCCGGCCGAAATGTCAGTCGGGCACCTCGTACTGCACCGACGCCCGCTCGGCGACGATGGGGGTCACCAGGTCGCGGATGAGTGCCTGGTGGTCAGGGTGGTCCCGGTACGTGAGGAACGCGTCCTGCGAGGCGAAGTCGGCCACCACCACGTAGTCGAAGCTGGCCGGGTTGAGCCCCAGGTCCGGCCCGTGCTTGTAGTCGTCGACGCTGATCGCTCCCGTGGCGGCGGGCATGCCGGCCAGCCCCCGGGCCAGCGCCCGGCGCTGCTCGTCGGTCGCATCCTCGGTGAATCGGAACATCACCACGTGGCGGAACGCCATCGCTGCCTCCCTCGTCGACGCCGTGTCGGTTGTTACTGCAGGCCCTGGTGCGCACCGCCGTCGACCGGCAACGCCACCCCGACGACGAAGCGGGCGTGCTCGGAGCACAGGAACGCGACCACCGCCCCGAAGTCGGCCGGATCGCCCAGCGTGCCGGCGGGCACGCCGGCGGCGGCTGCGGCCGTGTCGTCGCCGTACAGGCGGCGGGCGCGGTCGGTGAGGTGCAGGCCCGGCTGCACCGAGTTGACCGTGACCCCCCGGTCGGCCACCTCGCGAGCCATGGTCTTCAGGAAGCCGGTGACGCCCGCCCGCGCCGTGTTCGACAGGATGAGCGCCGGGATCGGCTGCCGCACCGCCACCGAGGTGATGGCCACGACCCGGCCCCACCCACGGTCGCACATGGCCGGGACGGCCGCGTCGCACATGGCCACGGTCGAGAGCAGGTTCAGCTCGAGCGCCGGCGCGTAGGCGTCGAGCGGCGTGGAGGCGAACGTGCCGGGCGGCGGTCCCCCGGCGTTGGGCACCAGGATGTCGACGTGCCCGAGGGCGTCGACGGCAGCCTCGACGAAGGCGGTGGCGCCACCGACCGTCGACACGTCGGCCACCAGCGGGACCGCACCGTCGAGGCGCCCGGCCGCCGCCTCGATGCGCTCGCGGTCGCGCCCACAGATGGCGACCCGCACGCCGGCGGCCGCCAGCGCCTGGGCCGACGCAAACCCCAGGCCCGACGAGGCGCCCGCCACGGCCGCGGTCCGACCGGCAAGTCCCAGGTCCATGGCGTCGGACCCTAGTGGCCGGCGCCAAGGGCATCCGCGACGGCGCTGTCCGAAGGGCGGTGTCCGAATCGTCCAAGACCGGGGGTTCCGCAAGGTTCAGGATGACGCCATGCCCATCGACCTCGCCGCCGCCGCCGCGTTCATGACGTCCCATGCCCGCCTGCTCGACCGCCGGCGGTTCGCGGTGCGCTTCGAGGGCGCCGAGCCGAGCGACGTGCTGGCCGCGCTCGACGCCTACCGCAACCCGGATGGCGGCTACGGCGCGCTGGAGCCCGACCTCCGCGCGCCCGAGAGCCAGCCCGTCGGTGCGATGCACGCGTTCGAGGTGTTCGAGGACATCGCCCCGGCCACCAGCCCGCGCGCGGCCGAGGTGTGCGACTGGCTCGAGTCGGCGTCGCTCCCGGACGGCGGCCTCCCGTTCGCGCTGCCGGTCGCCGACGCCACCGCCACCGCCCCCTTCTGGGCCCAGGCCGACCCGGACACGTCGTCGTTGCACATCACGGCGGCGGTCGCCGGCATCGCCCACCGGGTGGCCCGCCACGATCCCGCGGTGGCCGGGCACCCGTGGCTCGCCCGGGTCAGGCACTACTGCATCGACACGATCGCCGGGCGGGACAAGCCCGAGTCGACCCTCGAGCTGCTCTACTCCCTGGGCTTCCTCGACGCCGCGGTCGAGAACGAACCGGCGGCGGCTCCGCTGCTCGAGCGGTTCGCCGCGGTCATCCCAGAGTCGGGCGTGCTGCACGTCGAGGGCGGCGTCGAGGACGATGTGATCCGTCCCCTCGACTTCGCGCCCGTCCCCGACCGCCCGGTGCGCGGCTGGTTCGCTCCGGACGTCATCGAGGCCGACCTCGACCGCCTCGCCGCCGGGCAGCGGGAGGACGGCGGCTGGGACGTCGGCTTCGTGGCCTACTCGCCCGCCGCGGCGCTCGACTGGCGCGGCTGGACGACGATCCGCTCGCTCGCCATCCTCCGCGCCAACGGACGCGTGGGCTCTCTGTGAATCATGGGCAGCCGAAGTCTTCGCGGACCCCACGCTCGCCAAACGTCTACGCGCGGGCGATCGACGCCAACGGCCAGCCGATCGACGCGCCTCTGGGCTGACCGGCGTGCCCAAAAGACGCGAGCGAGTGGCACCGCCGCCGTCCAGAGGCGGCTGGGACTTCCGCTATGCCACAAGCGACGCCGTCGCCGGGTGGGACAAGGTCATCCCAAGGCGACCGAGTAGCGACCTAACCGTCGGCCGAGACGTCGCGGCTGAGCAGGTGCTCGCCCTCGACCCAGCGGGCCTGCACCCACAGCAGCGACGACAGGCGGTTGAGGTAGGCCAGCACGTGTGTCCCCTCGACCGTGGCGGAGACGGCCTCGCGCTCGGCGCGGCGCACGACCGTGCGGGCCAGGTCGAGCTGGGCCGCGAGGGGCGTCTGGCCGGGCACGACGAAGTTGGCCGGCGCCTCGAACCGCTCGCCCAGGTCGTCGACCATCGCCGCGATCGACTGCACCATGTCGGCCGACACCCGGGTCTGGCCGTCGACCAGCTTGCCGTGGTTCTCGGGCAGGGTGGCCAGCTCGCCCATGAGCACCCAGAGGTCGCGGCACGCCTGCGTCAACTGGCGGTCGAGGTCGCCGTCGCGCTCGCTCAGCGCCCGGGCCACGCCGATGACCGCCTGGGCCTCGTCCACAGCCCCCACCGCCCGGGGATGGGCCGAATCCTTGGGCACCCGACCGCCGAACAGCAGGCCGGTGGTGCCGTCGTCGCCCTTGCCGGTGTAGAGCCGAGTCACAGCGGCGACCCTACCGCCGCCCGCATCGGGCCGATAGACACCCTAGTCAGGGCCAACCCTCAACCTCTACCTCACCCTCGACCTCAGCGTGACGTCGAGGCATGCGAGCGTCGTCGACCGCGGCCTCGACCCGCGCTCGACGGCCGTCAGCCGCCGTCGGCGACGGCTGCGGCCAGCAGCGGTGCGACCCGGCCCAGGGTCTCGCGCAGGTTGTCCTGCCCCACCGCATCGACCGCCAAGTCCAGCGACAGCCACCGTAGGCGAGCGGAGGGGCGCTCGGGCACCACGTCGTCAGGCCGCCCCGTGGCCAACAGGTAGCGCAGGTCGGCGTGCTCGTGCGCAGGTTCGCCCTTGCCCGCGGGCACCGGCACGACGACCACGTGGACGAGGCGCGGCCGGGCGGGGTCGGGCCACGGGGCCAGATCGTCGAGCCCGGTCTCCTCCCGGCCCTCACGCAGGGCGGCGGCCAGGGGGCCCGAGTCGCCCGGGTCGACGTGGCCGCCGACATGAAGCCAGCTCCCCATCCGCTCGTGCCAGCGCAGCAGCACGCGCCCGGTCGGCGGGTGGACCACCAGGGCCGACCCCGTCACGTGCATCGGCCGGGTGCGGTCCCACGGGTCGCCGGTGGCGACCAGGGAGCGGACGCGCTCGAGGTCAGCGGCCTCCGCCGCGGTGCGGGGCACGTAGGCGTCGAGCTCGTCGAGGAGGTCCACCCGCTCACTCTTCCCGCGCGCCGGCGCGGGCGCACGCCGATTCCGACGTTCCGCCGCTGCCCGCGCGCTACTGCGCCACGCCCGGCGTGACGCCCGGTGTGGCGACCGGCAGGCCGACCGCCGGCACGCCCGCCAGCAGCCAGCCCGCCAGCCCAGCGACCACGAACCCGATGCCGTTCAGCAGGCCATGGGTGCTGGCCATGGCGTCGACGCTCAGCGCCGGCATGGCGACGTGCTGGGCCAGAGCCCACTGCACGGCCAGCACCATCGGCACCACCGGCGATAGCGACGACACGACCAGCAAGGCCCGCCCGGCCCGGCGCCCCGCCTCGCGTCCCCGGGGCGGCGGGAGCGACGGGTTCTCGGCGGCGATCACAGGCCTCGTCAGCGCCGACGTCGAGGTCGCCAGGAGGAAGGTGCCGAACGCCACCGCCCAGGCGGCCACGGTCATGGCCAGCGCGCCACCCACCTGGGCCACCCCCGAGTCCAGGACGAAGCCCGTCGCCACGATGGGCGGGCCGACCACCGCGGCCACGCACCCGGTCACCAGCGACACCCGGCTGGCCAGCCAGTCCACGGCCGCCAGGCCGGCGGCCGCCAGG
Organism: uncultured Acidimicrobiales bacterium; assembly: GCA_963735395.1. GTDB lineage: Bacteria > Actinomycetota > Acidimicrobiia > Acidimicrobiales > VFJN01 > ZC4RG19. The sequence continues at coordinate 14,007 of CAVTKV010000020.1, forward strand.
ACGGGGAGGGCGAACCCGGCGTAGTGGAAGTGGACCGCCGTCAACCGCACGATGTCGGTCGACAGGTCGAACGGACGCAACCCCAACCGGCTGATCACCAGCCAGGCGCCGCCCACGCTCAGGTAGCCGAGCCCGGCCGAAACCGTCAGCTCGCCCAGCATGTGCCGCGCCGGAGCCCGACGCCACGTCTGCCGGGCCACCACGACCCCGGCCGCGGTCGCGCAGAGGCACACGGCCAGCCACCCGCAGGCCAGCACGCCGGCGACCGTGCCCTGGTCGACGAGCAGCGACACGACCGCGGCCAGGGCTCCCGCCGGCTGCAGGCGCCGCGCCAGCTGAAGCGCGCTCGGCGCCGTGTCCCCCAGCAGCCGCTCCACAAGCGCGAGCCCCAGCCCGGCGACGACCAGCGGTCCGGCCGCGACCAGAACGTCGATCAGATCGATGGCGGAAACCTAGTGTCCCGGAAGGCTGCTCCGCCGCGAAATCGCCGGCCGATCTCATCACCGGATCAACCGTCCGGGAACCTAGTGCCGGGGGCGCCTCGCCGGCATGGCCAGCCGAAACCCGCGGCGGCCGGCCATGCGGACGAGGGTGCGGGCGTTGCGGACGGCGGCGCCACCCCGGTCGTTGTTGAAATAGACGAACGCATCGCCGTCACGGGCGCCCGGCCAGGCGCCGTCGATGCGGTCGAGCCACGACGAGAGGGCCGCCCGGCCGTACGACGGGCGAGGTGCCGCCGTCCCCTCGTGGAGGCGCAGATAGCCCCAGTCGGCCGTCCGCCACAGCGGTGTCAGCGGGCGCCCGGCCCGGTCGGCCCAGCACAGCGCGGCGCCGCGCCGCTCGAGCAGGGCCCGCACCTCGTCGGTCCACCACGACTCGTGCCGCGGCTCGACGGCGACGCGGGCACGGGTGGGGAACGCCCGAAGGCAGGCGTCGAGCCGGTCGGGTGCCGCCTGCAGGGTCGGCGGCAGCTGGAGCAGGTAGGGCCCGAGCCGGGGTCCCAACCCCGCGGCCCGATCGACCAGGCGAGCCACGGGCTCCGCGGGGTCGCGCAGGCGCAGCACGTGGGTGAGGTAGCGGCTGACCTTGACGGCGAACACGAAGCCGGGCGGCGTCTGTTGGCGCCACCGCTCGAACACCGTGCGCTCCGGCAACCGGTAGAAGGCGTTGTTCACCTCGACCGTGGCGAACTGCCCGCCGTAGTGCTCCAGCCAGGCTCGCTGTGGCAGCCCGTCAGGGTAGAGCCCACCCCGCCAGTCCCGGTATTGCCACCCCGACGTGCCCACGAGCAGTGCCACGACCCACCTGATACCCGCTACGGTCGGTCGTCCACCCGCGACGGACGGCGCATTGCACCGCCGACTGTCATAGTCTCGGCACGAGTGGCTGGGTCTGACAAGCGTCCGTCTTAGAGACTCGCCGTCGCGGGCGTGTGACGCGGGGCTGGCGCCACCGGGGGGCGAACGGGGGAAGGATCGACGAGCGGGATGAGCACGACCGTCCACAACGACACGCGCGACCAGATCATCCGTGCCGCCGAGCAGTTGTTCGCGGCCAGGGGCATCGACGGCGTATCGCTGCGCGAGATCAACCGCTCGGCAGGACAGAGCAACACGGGCGCCGTCCAGTACCACTTCGGCGACCGCGACGGCCTGGTGCTGGCGCTCATCGCCAAGCACCGGCGCGACACCGAGCCCCGGCGCCACGCGCTGCTCGACCACTACGAGGAGTCCGCGCTCGACGACCTCCGCGCCCTGGCGTCGGCCCTGGTGTCGCCGGCCGCGGCCAAACTGGCCGACCCCGACGGTGGCCGCGAGTACCTGCAGGTGTCGGCCGAGTTCTGCACCCGCCCCAAACGAATGGCGATGCGCACGCCCCGCCTGGGCCCCCGCGACAGCATCACGCGCTGGCACGCCCTGCTCGATCCGCTGGTGCCGTCCGAGGAGGGGGCGGCGCTGCACACCCGGTTCCCCGCCATCCGCTTCTCGTTCGTCGAGCTGTCCCGCCGCGCCGCGTCCGAGCCGTGCGACGACGACCGCCTGTTCACCAGCCACCTGACCGACCTGGTCACCGCCCTGCTCGCCGCGCCGACCTCGCCGGCGACGTCACGGCTGCTGGAACAGCGGGTCGTCGTCACCCCCGAGGTGGCCTGATACGTCGGCGGATCACCCTGGGCGCACGTCACCTCCAGTGCGCGGCCACTACGCTCGGCGTCGGGCGAACAGGGCGGCATCGAACGTGGCAGTCACCGACACAGGTTCCGAAGTCGCAGGGGCGAAGCGGCTCACGCCCGAGACGCTCAGAGCGGCGCTGGCGCGCCTGGCGACCGGCAGCGCCGTCGGGCTGGTCGCGGGCGCGGTGGTCGGCGGCGTCGGGGGCCGGCTCGCGATGCTGCTGCTCCGGGTCACGTCCGACTCGTCGCTCACGGGCGTCCAGACCGACGACGATTTCGAGATCGGGGCATTCACCGGTGACACGCTGTTCCTCGTCGGGCTGACGGCGTTCGCCGGCGCCGTGCTCGGTGTGGCCTATGTGGCCGTGCGGCGCTGGCTCCCGCACGCCCATCGGCCGCTCGTCGCCGCCGCGGTGCTGGGGATCACCGGCGGCGCCGCCGTGATCGAGCCGGACGGCGTCGACTTCACGCTCCTCGAGCCCCTGTGGCTCGCCGTCGTCCTGTTCATCGTGCTGCCCGCCGCCTTCGGCGCCGTGCTGGCCTGGGGAGTCGAGCGGGCCATCGCGCGCACGACGACCCGGCCGCCGCACCTGCTGTTGCTGCTCGTCGCGCTCGCGCCGGCCCTGCTGCTCGGCCCGGTCGGCGCGCTCGTCGCCATCGGCGCGCTGGGATGGGCGGCGATGCGCCGATGGCCGAGCGTCGGGCACCTGTGGTGGTCGCAGCCGGTCACCGTGGCGGGGCGTGCGCTGGGCGTCGCCGGCACGGCCCTGGCCGCAGCCGTGCTCGTGCAGGACGTGGCCGAGATCCTCTGATGGGCCGGCGGCCAGCCCATGCTCACCCATTGGGCTCGGACCTGGTTGCCGCGGGTCGGTAGATTGGCCGTTCACCTATGAGCCGCTTCCTCGACCTCGTCAACGAGCGGGTCGTCGTCTATGACGGCGCGACCGGCACCAACCTGCAGGAGCTCGGTCTTACCGCCGACGATTTCGGCGGGCCCGAGCTCGAGGGCTGCACCGACATCCTGTCGGTCACCCGTCCCGACGTCATCGCCCACCTGCACGAGTCGTTCTTCCGCGCCGGGTCCGACGTCGTCGAGACCAACAGCTTCGGCGCCTTCGCCGTGCCGCTCGGCGAGTACGCCATCCCCGAGCGGGCCCACGAGATCAGCCTGGCCTCGGCCCGCGTCGCCCGCGAGGTGGCCGACGGCTACGGCGGGTTCGTGGCCGGCTCGATGGGCCCGGGCACCAAGTCGCCCTCGCTGGGGCAGATCGGGTTCGTCGAGCTGCGCGACGCCTACGAGGTCATGGCCCGCGCCCTCATCGAGGGCGGGGTCGACCTGCTCATCACCGAGACCCACTTCGACCTGCTGGCCGCCAAGGCCGCGGTGATCGGCTCGCGCCGTGCCATGGCCGCGCTGGGCAAGACGGTCCCGATCCAGCTGCAGGTGACGATGGAGCAGACGGGCACGATGCTGCTCGGCTCCGAGATCGGCGCCGCCCTCGCTGCCCTGAGCGCGCTCAACCCCGACATCTTCGGGCTCAACTGCGCCACCGGCCCGTCCGAGATGCACGAGCACCTGCGGCACCTGTCGGCCAACGCGACCATGCCCGTCTCGTGCCTGCCCAACATGGGCCTGCCGTCGGTCGTCGACGGCAAGATGCACTACGACCTCCAGCCGGAGGAGTTCGTCGAGTACCAGACACGCTTCGTCACCGAGCTGGGCGTGCAGGTGGTGGGCGGCTGCTGCGGCTCGACGCCCGAGCACCTGCGCCAGCTCGCCGCGGTCGCCAAGGACCTGACGCCGGCCCGCCGTGAGCCCCGGCCCGAGCCCGGCGCCGCCTCGATGTTCAGCGCGGTGCCGTTCCACCAGGACGCCAGCTTCTTGATCATCGGCGAGCGCACCAACGCCAACGGGTCGAGGAAGTTCCGCGAGACCATGCTGGCCGGCGACTGGGACGCCTGCGTCAAGATGGCCCGCGACCAGGAGCGCGAGGGCGCCCACGTCCTCGACGTGTGCGTCGACTACGTGGGCCGCGACGGCACGCAGGACATGGACGCGCTCGTCTCGCGCTACGCCACCCAGGTCACCGTGCCGCTGGTCCTCGACTCGACCGAGCCTCCGGTCATCGAGGCGGGACTCCAGCGCCTGGGCGGCAAGGCCATCCTCAACTCGGCCAACCTGGAGGACGGCGAGGCCCCCGGCAGCCGCTTCGATCGTGTGTGCTCGCTGGCCCGCGAGTACGGCGCCGCGGTCATCGTCCTGCTCATCGACGAGGAGGGCCAGGCCCGCGACGTCGAGTGGAAGATGCGGGTCGCGCACCGCATCCACGACCTGGCCACCCAGCGCTATGGGCTCGACCCGGGCGACCTCATCTTCGACGCCCTCACCTTTCCCCTGTCGACCGGCGACGACGACCTGCGTCAAGACGCCATGAACACCATCGAGGCGATCCGGCGCATCAAGGCCGAGCTGCCCGGCGTGTACACGGTGCTCGGCCTGTCCAACGTCAGCTTCGGCCTCAACCCCGCCGCCCGCCACGTGCTCAACTCGGTGTTCCTGCACGAGTGCGTCGAGGCGGGGCTCGACTCGGCCATCGTCCACGCGGCGCGCATCATGCCGCTCAACAAGATCCCCGAGGACCAGGTCAAGGTCTGCCTCGACCTCATCTACGACCGCCGCGACGAGGCCGCCGGTTACGACCCCCTCGCCAAGCTGCTCGACGTGTTCGCCGACGTGACGGTGGCCAAGCAGGAGAAGGAAGACCACAGCGGCTGGCCGGTCGACGAGCGCCTCAAGGCCCGCATCATCGACGGCGACCGCGAGGGCCTGACCGCCGACCTCGACGAGGCGATGGCACAGGGCATCGCCCCGCTGAGCATCATCAACGACATCCTGCTGGCGGGCATGAAGGTCGTGGGCGAGCTGTTCGGCTCGGGCCAGATGCAGCTCCCGTTCGTGCTGCAGTCGGCCCAGACGATGAAGGCGTCGGTGGCCCACCTCGAGCCGCACATGGAAAAGGTCGAGGGCGACTCGGGCAAGGGCCGCATCGTGCTCGCCACCGTCAAGGGCGACGTGCACGACATCGGCAAGAACCTGGTCGACATCATCCTCACCAACAACGGCTACGAGGTGCACAACCTCGGCATCAAGATCGGCATCGCCGACATGATCGAGAAGGCGCAAGAGGTCAAGGCCGACGCCATCGGCATGTCCGGGCTGCTGGTGAAGTCGACGCTGATCATGCGCGACAACCTGGAAGAGCTGAACACCCGCGAGCTGGCCGACATCCCGGTGCTGCTCGGCGGCGCCGCGCTGACCCGCAGCTACGTCGAGCGCGACCTGCGCGACATCTACGCCGGCCGCCTGTTCTACGGCAAGGACGCCTTCGAGGGCCTGCACGTCATGGACAAGCTGGGCGCCATCAAGCGGGGGGCCGAGGCCGACGACCCCGACTGGGGCCGGGTGCCGTCCGCGTCACGGGTACCGTCGCGGGCCTCGCTGGGCCTGGCCGACAAGGGCGACGGGCCGCCGCCCGAGCTGCCCGCCCGCTCGCCCGACGTCGTCACCGACAACGAGGTGTTCACCCCGCCGTTCCTGGGCTCGCGGGTGGTCAAGGGCCTGCCCATCGACGAGATCGCCGGCTACCTCAACGAGACGGCGCTGTTCCGCAACCAGTGGCAGTTCCGGCCCGAAGGTGGCGAGAACGACGGCGAGTTCAAGGCCCGCATCCGCCCGACGCTGCGCGACGAGATGGCCAAGGCCAAGGCCGACGGACTGCTCATCCCCCAGCTCGTCTACGGCTACTTCCCGGCCAACGGCGACGGCAACGACCTGGTCGTCTGGACCGACGAGACCCGCTCGGCCGAGCGGGCCCGGTTCAGCTACCCCCGCCAGACCAAGGCGCCGTACTACTGCATCGCCGACTTCCTCCGGCCTGCCGACGGCGACCGAGGTCGACTACGCGGCGTTCTCCATCGTCACCATGGGCCCGGCCATCTCGGAGCGCACCGCCAAGCTGTTCGCCGACGACCGCTACCAGGAGTACCTGCTGCTCCACGGTGTCGGCGTCGAGATGGCCGAGGCGCTGGCCGAATACTGGCACCGCCGCATGCGCGAGGAGTGGGGCTTCGCCCACGAGGACGGCCCGTCGCTGGCCGGGCTGTTCCGGCAGCAGTACCGCGGCGGGCGCTACTCGTGGGGCTACCCCGCCTGCCCCGACCTGGAGGACAACATGACCGTGCTCGAGCTGCTCGAGGGCCAGCGCATCGGCCTCGAGTGCAACGAGGACACCGGGTTCCAGTACCAGCCCGAGCAGAGCACCTCGGCGCTCATCTGCCACCACCCCCAGGCCAAGTACTTCGTCGCCCGGTAGCCCGGGTCGTCGCCGTCGTCCCTGTCGTCACGTGCCCGACCTTCCCCCGCCCCGCTCGACCGTCGAGCGGGTGCGCGACGTCGTCGCCCGCCTGACCGCCGACGTCGACCTGTGGGTGGCCACGGCATCGGCCGCCGGCGACCCGCACCTGATCCCGTTGTCGTTCCTGTGGCACGACCGCCGCATCTACATGGCCACGTCCGAGCAGAGCGTCACCGTCCGCAACCTGCGCCGCGGCGAGCCGGCGCGGCTGGCCCTCGACGGCACCCGCGACGTCGTGCTCATCGACGGCGACGTGACGTTCGTGCCCACCGGCGAGATCGGCCGGGCCGTCGGCGACGCCTACGCGGCCCACGCCGGCTGGGACCCCCGGCCGAACGCGGCCAACACGTGGCTGATGGTCACGCCGACGCGCATCCGGGCCTGGCGCGAGGAGAACGAGCTCGCTGGACGGGTCGTGATGCGGGACGGCGCCTGGCTCGCCTGACACGGTCAGGCGTCCGCCGGGAGCAGCCGGAACACGCCGCCCTGCAGGGCTACGGCCCCTCGCCCACGCCGCCCGGCTGGTACAAGGACCCGCAGGCCGACGGCCGGATGCGCTGGTGGGACGGCCAGCGCTGGACCGAGCACGTGGCCTGACGACTGTACGATTCGCTCGTGGACGAGCTGGCGGCCGAGGCGATCGGCGTCTTGCGGACGAACGACCGGGGCACCTGGACCCGCCCGTCGCCGCGGCTGTACCCCCACCAGTGGAGCTGGGACGCCGCCTTCGTCGCCATCGGGTGGGCCCACTTCGCGCCCGCCCGGGCGGTCACCGAGCTGCGGTCGCTCTTCCGGGGGCAGTGGACGAACGGCATGGTGCCGCAGATCGTGTTCGACAGCTCGGTGGCTCTGGGCGCGTACGAACCCCGCCACACCACCTGGGGCACGGCGGGCCTCTGCCCTCCCCGGGTCGCGACGAGCGGCATATGCCAACCGCCGGTGCACGCCATCGCGCTGGCCCGCATCCGCTCGATCGCCACCCGGCGCGGCGACGACACGGTCGCGATCGTCGACGAGGCGATCGTCGACCTCTACCCCCGCCTGGCGGCCTGGCACCGCTGGCTCCACACGGCCCGCGACCCCGATGGCACGGGCCTCGTCACGGTCTTCCATCCGTGGGAGAGCGGCCTCGACAACTCGCCCCGATGGGACGACGCCCTGGCCGCGGTCACCATCAACGAGCAGACCGCCGGTGCCCGCCCGGACCTCGTGCACGTCGCGCATGCATCCGAGCGCCCCTCCGACGACGAGTACCGCCGCTACCACACGCTGGTCCGCGAGCTGGTCGACGTGGGCTACGACCCGGCTCGGTCGCACCGCACCCACCCGTTCCGCATGGCCGACGTGCTGTTCACCGCCATCCTGACCGCGGCCGACGACACGCTCGCCGACCTCGCCACGATCGCCGGCCACCCGGCTGCGGCCGACGGGCACCGGGCCGACGCCGAGCTGAGCCGCCGGGGCCTCGACGCATGCTGGGACCCGGCCCGTTGCGCCTGCCTCGACCGCGACCTGGTGGCCGACCGGTGGGTCACCGCCGACACCATCGCCGGGTTCGCTCCCCTGGTGGCCGGCTGCGACGCCGACCGCCGCGCCGCGTTGGCCAACCGCCTCGCCGGCCCGTCGTACGCAGGGGCCCAGGGGTTGCGGTGGGCGGTGCCGCCGACCACGGCCGTCGACGACCCCGCATTCGATGCCCGGTCCTACTGGCGGGGCCCGACGTGGCCCGTCATCACGTGGCTGTTGTGGTGGTCGCTCGAGCGGGACGGATGCCAGGTCCGGGCCGATGCCCTGCGCGCCGCCGCCGTCGCCCAACTGCGGGTCAGCGGCTGCAGCGAATACGCCCACCCGCTCACCGGCGAGCCGCTCGGCTCGACCGCTCAGTCGTGGACCGCGGCCGTCGCCCTCGACTGGCTGGCCCACGACGCGGCGGGTGCATCCGCATCCACGCCCTGACCTGTTCCGAATGTCGCGTGACGGTGGTCCGGAGGATCACCTCGAGACCCGGAGCGCCGTACAGGCTGCCGTCAGGCGGCGGGGCGCATCCTGGCCGATGACTTTCGCAGTTGCCGTTGGTCGTTACTGGCAGACACAGACGACCGGGAGGAACCCATGTTGCTCGACACCAGGAACACCGTGACCAACCAGTCCGACACCACGACGTTCGGCCCGAGCCTGCGGGCCCTCGAGGGCCACGAGGTGAGCCTCGCCCTCGCCGACGGCTCGCGCCTCGACGACGTGACGCTGGTGTCCGCAGGCCGGGGGCGCACCCCCACCGTGTGGATCTACGCCGGCGGCATCGACGTCTTCGTCCCTCGACCAAACGTCATCGACGCCTGGGAGTCTCCACCGCTGAGAGCCGCGTGACGGGTCAGACGTCGCGACGGCGTCAGCCGGAGACCTCGACACGTCCGAGCCTCGTCATCTTGTCGAGTGCGACGTCCACGAGGTTCTCGACGTCGTCGTCGTCGAAATCGGACGGGCTCAGGACGTCGACGAAGAGAAGCATCGTCACACCGCCGTGGCGCGCATAGACGATGCCGACGAGCGCCGCAGTCAGCCAGACCGTGCCCGGGACCATCCGACGCCAGGAGCGACCCGCCATCGCTGTCACCCGCCCTTCGCGTGGTGTTCCGGCGTCAGTCTGAGCCGCGCATGAACGACCCGCAAGGGACGAGGAGCGTCAGGCCGGAAATCGGCCTGCACGTCGCCCAAGGGACTGTTGTTGCGGCCCGCCAGCCACGCCGGGGCGTTGAGGTGACCCCCGACACCCCGTCCCACAAGGATGTTTGTGTCTCAGACCGAACCGGTCGGGTGCTCCGGGCATCGGCCGTTGGCCCGAAGACCTGACCGCTCTCGGCGTGACTGGGGCGTCGGCGGGACGCTCCCCTAGCCTGGGTGTGTGACGCGCACCCTGCGCTGGTGGTCTCTCCTACTCGTCCCCGGTGGCTTCGTCGCCGGGCATGAGCTGGGGTACCAGGGCGCCTCGGCGCTGGGCGCCGCGCCCGTGGCGGCCGGTGGGCACGGGTACCTCAGCGCGCTTCTGCTCGTGGGCGCACCGTTCGCGTTCGCAGCTGTCGCCCGCAGCCTGCTCGCCGGGTTCCGCGACGAACTGCCGCCGGTGCGATGGACCACCCTCGCCGGTGCGCAGACGGCGCTGTTCCTGGCCGTCGAGCTGGCCGAGCACATGCGCGCCGGCCTCTCGCCCGGCCAGACACTCGTCCAGCCGGCGGTGGTGCTCGGGCTGCTCGCTCAGCTCGCGGTCGCCGCGCTGCTGGTGCGCATCGTGCAGTCGTCGCACGACGCAGGCGCGGCGGTGGCCGCGGCCCGACGGCACCGCCAGGCGCCGCTCCGCCCGACGCGGACCATCTGGCGACCGACGGCCGCAGCCGCGCCGGTGGCGATCGTGCCGTTCTCGTCGCTGTCCCGGCGCGGCCCCCCGCTCTCTCCGGTCACCTGATCGAACCGCTGCACGTCGCCCCGCGACGTGCCGTTCACCGTTGACCGCTGCGCCCGGCGACTCGTTGCCGACGCGCGCCCACGAGACCGGAGATCCGTGTCCACAGACCAGGTGAGCCTGTTCCTCGCGCTCCTCGCCCTCGCGGCGCAGGCGGGAGGGGCGGCACTCGTCGTCACCCTGGCCGCCCGCGCCCTCGCGCCCGTGGCCCGGTGGCCGCGCGCGGTGATCGACGCCGTCGGCCCCGTCGCGTTGACCGCGGCGGCCGCCGTGGCAGTCGTCGCCACCTTGGGCAGCCTCTACTACTCCGAGGTGGCCGACTTCCCGCCGTGCCGCCTGTGCTGGTTCCAGCGCATCGGCATGTATCCGCTGGCCCTGATCCTGCCGATCGCGGCCTGGCGCCGCGACCGACAGGTGCGTTGGTACGCGCTGCCGCTCGTCCTGGTCGGCGCCGCCGTGTCGATCTACCACGTGGTCGTCGAGCGCTTCCCGTCGCTCGAATCGGGCTCGTGCGACGTCACCAACCCCTGCTCGACCATCTGGGTCGAGCGCTTCGGCTACCTGACCATCCCCGCCATGGCGCTGTCGGGCTTCGCCCTGATCGCGCTGCTGCTCGTCCTTCCCCAGGAGTCATCGTGAGTTCCACCACCCGCCGCCCCGCGTGGCCGACCCCCAACCGACCCAACCGACCGTCCCGCCGGCCCGCCGGTCCGCCGTCCCGCCGCCCGCTGCTGGTCGTGGCCGGGGTGATCGCCGTCGTGCTCGTCGCCCTGGCGGTGGCGCTGGTCGCCGGCTCGGGCGGCGACGACCCGGCGACCGACACCGCCGGCTCTGGCGCCACCGGCCCCTTGACCGCTGCCGCCGTCTCGAACGACACGCCCGTCACCGTGACGGGGAGCGCGCTGACGCCGCTCCCCGACGCCGGCACCGATCCGGCCGTGGGCACCGCCATGCCCACTCTGACGGGCACCGGGCTCGACGGCGAGCCGCTCACCGTCCCCACATCCGGGCGGCCGACGATGATCATGTTCGTCGCCCACTGGTGCCCCCACTGCCAGGCCGAGGTGCCGGTCGTGCAGCAGTGGGTAGATGACGGCGGGCTGCCCGCCGGCGTCGACCTGGTGACGGTGTCGACCGCGGCCGACTCGCGCCGACCCAACTACCCGCCCAGCGCCTGGCTGGACGCCGAGGGGTGGACGGCGCCCGTCCTGGTCGACGGCGACATCAGCGCGGCCGAGGCGTCCGGCCTGACCGTGTTCCCGTTCTTCGTGGCGGTCGACGCTGACGGCACGGTCGCCGGGCGCACCTCGGGCGAGCTGACCACGGCTCAGCTCACGACGATCGCCGCCGATCTGAGCAGCGGTGCATCGTGAGCGACCCTCCGGCCCCCCGCATCGGGCGGGTGGCGGCGCTCATCGCCGCCACGACCCTGGTCGTGGGGGCCGGCGCGGTGGCGGCCAGCCAGCGCGCCGGGAGCGACGACGACGGTGCGGCGAGCGCGAACGCGAACGTGGACCCGGACGAGGGCTGGCATGGCGCGCTTCTGGGCGAGCCGCAGCCCCGTCCCGACTTCACGCTCACGGACACGGCGGGGCAGCCCTACGACTTCGCCGCGGAGACCGGAGGGCAGCTCACGCTGCTCTTCTTCGGCTACACGTCGTGCCCCGACGTCTGCCCCATCCACATGGCGACGCTGTCGGCCGCCCTGGAGCAACCGGGCATGCCCGACCCGGTCGTCGTGTTCGTGACCACCGACCCGGTGCGCGACTCGCCGGACCGGCTGCGCTCGTGGCTGGACAACTTCGGCGCCGACTTCGTCGGCCTGACAGGCACGCCCGAACAGATCGCCGCGGCCGAGGATGCCGCCGGCGTGGCCCGGTCGATCGTGCCTGCGTCGGACACCGGCGGGGGCGATTACGAGGTCGGCCACGCCGCCCAGATCATCGCCTACACCCCCGACGACCGGTCGCACCTGCAGTACCCGTTCGGGGTGCGCCGCCAGGACTGGGAGGCCGACCTGCCCCGCATGCTCGACTCCTGGGGAGGCGGCGAGCGGGGCGACGCGGCGCCTGCAGCGGAGGCCGGCGCGGTGACCGTGGGCGACGCCTGGGCTGCGGCCGACGACACGGTCACCGCCGTGTACCTCACCATCGACAACGCCGGGGACGACGATCGCCTTGTCGTCGCCGGCAGCGACATCGCGGGCCGGGTGTCGGTGATGGGCCCGGGGGTCGCCATGCCGGACGGTGGCGAGACCCAGGCCGGGTCCGCCGTCGACGTCGACATCCCGGAGGGCACGACCGAGCTGGGCCCCGGCGGCACCCACATGATGCTCGAGCAGCTCACCCGGGCGCTCGAGCCCGGCGAGCAGATCACCGTCCGCCTCACCTTCGCCGATGCGGGCGTCGTCGAGGTGCCGGTCGACATCCTCGACTGGGACCGGGTCGCCGAGCGGGCGGCCGAGCGATGACATGGTGGTGCTCGGCGTCGAAGGTCCCGTGGGACTGGACGCCCCGCGCCTACCCCGGTGTGTGGCTGGCGATGCCTTGCGGGCGAGCCAGGTCGGGTCGTTCGTGCTCGACGGCCTGTGGCTGCTGTCCGGCGTCGTCCTGTGGCTGCCGGTGTGCGGGGCCCTCGGCGAGCTGCGGCCCGGCTACCCCGTGCGGGCGGTGCTGCTGTTCGTCGGGGCCGGGGTGGTGCCGATGATCCCGGGCGGGTTCCTCACCTTCTCGGACCACCCGCTCTACGGGGTCTACGAGCTGGCGCCGCGGGTGGGTGGGTTCGACGCCACCATCGATCAGCAGCTCGCGGGGGTGCTCATGAAGATCGGCAACCTGCCGCTGCTGTGGCCGGTGATCGGGCTGCTGTTCGCCCGGTGGGCACGGCAGTCGGCCTCGGCGACGCCCGCCGCGCCCGCGGCTCGTTCACCTTCGCTCTGAGTGATGCGTGGTCCCCGACCGTGAGATCGGGTATAAGAAGCAAACCATGTCCATGCGTTCTGCTCTGGCGGGAGCGGCGTCGACCACCGCTCTCCTCGCGGCGCTCGGCAACCCCGCCGCGGTCGATGCGGCACGCGACGCCGACAACCAGGCCCTGGCGACCACCCTGACCGGGTTCGCCGACTGGGACGTGGCCGACCTGCCGGGCGAGGTCGTGGGCGGCGTGGTGCTCCGCTTGGCCCTGGCGCTGGTGCTGGTCGCGCTGCTGTGCGCCCTGGCCGGGCGGTCGCGGTCGCGGGGTGCCGCGTTCATCGGCGGGTGGGGCGCCCTGGTGGTGGCGACCGGCGCGGCCGGGGCCGCCGGCTACGTGTACCAGGTGGCCGTGGTGCTGGACGGCCGCACCCTCAGCTCGACCTACCTGGACGGGCTCGTGCAGGCGGTCAACTCGGGTGCCTCGTTCGGTCTGTGGACCGGCTGGCTGGTGGGCCTGGTCACGGCCCTGGCCACTCGCCAGGCCGCGCCGGTGACCCCCGCCCACGTGGCCGCCCCCCGGGTGCCGTCGCCCTCACCGGAGCCGCACATCACCGAGCCACCGCCTCCGTGGTGGGCGCCGACGCAGGCGGGCAACGGCGATGCCGCCGTGCGTCCGGGCCCGACCGTCTTCCCGCCGGGCGGGATGCCGCGGCCGGTACCGGGCACCGGACCCGTCACCCCGGCCCCGCAACCGGCGGCGACCGCGTCGCAACCGGCGCCAGCCCGCCCGCCCGCGCCCACCACCGGGCCGGGCGGCCCGGGAGCCTCGCACGAGATGACGACCGTGTCGGGCGACCCGCACCCCTCGGACCCCGACGCGACGCAGCCGGTCGGCATCCCGCCCGCGGACGACGACGCGACCCGCGCTGTCGCCAGGTCGGCCCCGAGCGACGACGACGACAGCGCCGACGACAGCGCCGATGACCAGGACGCCACCACGACGATGACTCCCGAGGGCTCGGACACGACGAAGCAGATGCCGCGCCCGCCCGAGTGACGATCAGCCGGTGGCGACCGGGGTGCGGTCGTCGACCGCCGCCGATGCGGCGGCCACCGGCACCCGCAGCTCGGGGGCGGGCAGGCCGCCGGTGCCCTCGATGTCGAGGTTCGGCAGCAGGCGATCGAGCCATCGGGGCAGCCACCAGTTGGCCTCGCCCATCAAGCGCATGGTGGCGGGCACCAGGACCACGCGCACCACGGTGGCGTCGACCAGCACGGCCACCGCCAGGCCCACGCCGAACATCTTCACGATGGGTTGAGGGCCCAGCACGAACCCGCTGAACACGCAGATCATGATGAGCGCGGCCGAGGTGATGACCCGGGCGGTCGAGGAGATGCCGGTGATGACCGACGTGCGGTTGTCGCGCCCGTCGAGGTGCTCCTCGCGGATGCGGGAGAGCAGGAACACCTCGTAGTCCATCGACAAGCCGAACAGCACGGCGAACATGAACATCGGCACGAACGAGACGATCGGGACGGTCTCCTCCAGGCCGATCAGGCTCTTGCCCCAGCCCCACTGGAACACGGCCACCACCACGCCGTAGGCGGCGCCGATCGACAGCAGGTTCATGAGCGCCGCCTTGAGAGGCACCAGCACCGACCGGAACACGGCCATCAGCAGCAGGAAGCTGAGCCCTACGACCGCGGCGATGAACACGGGGAGGCGGCTGGCCACCTTGTCGGACAGGTCGATGAACACCGCGGTGAGCCCGCCCACGTAGGCCTGGCTACCGGTGCCGTCGAGCGCGGCGGGCACCACCTCGCCACGCAGGCGGTGGACCAGCTCGGTGGTCTCGGCATCCTGCGGTGCGGCGGTGGGGACGACGGTGACGATGGCCGCGTCGCCGGCCGCGTTGACCTCCGCCGGGGCGACGATGGCCACGGAGGGGTCGGCGGCCAGGCCCCGGCCGAGGGCGTCGAGCGCCGCGGTGTCGGCCGGCGCGTCGCCCGTCAGCTCGACCGACAGCAGCAACGGGCCGTTGAACCCCTCGCCGAAGGCGTCGGCAGTCAGGTCGTAGGCCTGGCGCGTGGTCGTGGACGGCGGGTTGGTGCCCGCGTCCGTCTGCCCCAGGCGCATCGACAGCAGCGGCGAGGCCACGAGGAGCAACGCCAGCGTGGCACCGATCAGCCAGGGCCAGGGGTGGCCGGTCACGTGGTCGCCCCAGCGCTGCCACCGGTCGCGGCGCAGGTCGGACGAGGCGCCCAGCCGCATGAGGCGCTCGTGCCACTCGTCGTCGTCGGTCTCGCGCCGGCGGGTCCACGGCAGGGTGGCCTCCTTCAGGCGCAGCCCCGCGAAGCCCAGCAGCGCCGGCAGCAGCGTGATCGACGCCGCCACCATCACGGCCACGACCAGCGCCGAGCTGAACCCCATCGCCGTGACCGCCGGGATGCCGGCGAGCGCCAGCCCGCATATGGCGATGACGACCGTGCCGCCGGCGAACACGACGGCCTGCCCGGCGGTGGCGGTGGCGCGGCCGGCGGCGTCGGCCACCGTCAGCCCCGCCCGCAGCTCGGTGCGGTAGCGGGTGACGATGAACAGGGCGTAGTCGATGCCGACGCCCATGCCGATCATCGTGGCCAGGGTGCCCGACTCGGCCGGGACGTCGAACACCAGGCCCGCAAGCATGATCAGCGCGGTGCTGCAGCCCAGGCCGACCGCGGCGATGCCGATGGGCAGGCCCATGGCGATGACCGAGCCGAACGCCACGAGCAGGATGACGACCGCACCGATCACGCCCAGCATCTCGGCCGCACCCGTCTCCGTCTGCTCTGCGGACTGGGGCAGGTCGCCCCCCAGCTCGACCTGCAGTCCCGCGGCTATGCCCACACCACCGTCGACGACATCGCCGCCGCGGCCGACGTGTCGCCGCGCACGTTCTTCCGCTACTTCGCCGGCAAGGACGAGGCGGTGTTCGAGCGGGCCGACGACGTGCAGCAGGCGTTCAGTGCCCTGCTCGCCTCGCGCCCGACAGACGAGCACGAGCCGCTGCTCGTGTCGCTGCGCGAGATCGGCAATGCGCTGCTGGCGGGCGAGATGGTCGACGAGGTCCGCCTGCGGCGGGTGCTCGCCCTGACGGCGACCGAGCCCGCGCTGCGCAGCCGCTACAACGGGCTGCTCGCGGTCGTCGAGCACGAGCTCACGCAGTGGGCCGCATCCCGCCTCGGCCTGCCGGCCAGCGACCTGCGGCCCCGGCTCGTCGCCGCCACCGTGCTCGCCGCCCGCCGTGTCGCCACCGACACCTGGCTCGAGTCGCCGGGCGACGACCTGGCCGACCACGTCAGCCGCGCCATCGACCTGCTGGCCGCCGGCCTCACCGGGGACTGACCGTGTGGCGCCCGGCACCAGTCCGGAGTGGAGCGCACCAGCGTGCGCTCGCCCGCGGCGCCTGCAGTAGTCCCGCTTGTCCCGCGTTGCAGCGACAGGCGCGTCCGGTCAGTGCAGTTGTCGCTCTGAGGCGGGACATCAGGGCCAGGGCTGGGACACATCGGCAACCTGGACCGCCGCTACAGAGTGTCAGGCCCGAGATACCAGACCTTGGGACGTCCATCGTCGGCGGGCGCCCAAAGGACTAACCAGTCCTCGTCGCGACCGTACGCGATGCCGACGAACAGCCGGCGACCCCAGACCGGCGAGTCGAAGGATCGACGTCGAACCGAGGGATGGAACGGGTCAGCATCGAGCTGGTCGAGCACGTCGTCGATGCGGTCCAGCAGCGCCTGGCTACCCGGGTCAGCCGAGAGCCGGCGGTAGGCATCGGCCGCGGCCTTGCTCATTCTGGTCACGGGCGAGCAGGCTACCACTCTGCCCCAACGCCCCTACGCGCCGGTTGACACAAGGGGGAAGTCGTGTAAGTTCACAAATGGGGTTATGTCTCCGCCACCTAGGTGTGAACGACATGACCAGAGGAGAGCCACATGACCGCCACCATGAACGACCAGATCGTCGAGGTCGACAGCCGCCGGCGGATCAGCCTCGGCAAGATCGGACGAGCTGACCACACCCGCTACCTCGCCCAGGTCGAGGCCGACGGCACGATCGTGCTCACCCCAGCCGTCGTGGTTTCCGCGCTCGAGGCCAAGGTCCTGGCCAACCCGGCTCTCGTCGCCAAGATCCAGCAGGCGCTGGACGACGACGCAGACGTCGAGGTCGACCGGGAGCGGTAGCGCTCGCTCGGTCACGGACGAGGGTCCCAGCCGTCGTCGCCGTCAGCCCGCCGGGGCGTCGGGGAGCCGCTGCTCGAGAGTGAGCGTGTCGGCGAACAGGTCGCCCAGGTCGTCGATGCGGGCGAGCACGTCGGCGGACTCGAACGACAGCGGCTCGCCGGACGCGGCCGCGTCGACCTCGTCCCAGGTCACCGGCGTCGACACCGTCGGCCGCGGGCGGGCCCGCAGCGAGTAGACCGCGACGGTCGTCTTGTGCCGGCTGTTCTGGCTCCAGTCGACCAGCACCTTGCCCGTGCGCAGGCTGCGCTTCATGTTCGAGACCACGTGGTCGGGGTGGGCCCGCGCCAGCAGCTGGGCGACCGCCTGCGCGAACGCCGAGGCCTGCTCGTGGGTGTGCGGCGTGTTGAGCGGCACGTAGACCTGCATGCCCTTGGAACCCGACGTCTTGGGGAACCCCACCAGCCCGAACCCGTCGAGGACGTGGCGGATGTCGAGCGCCACGTCCGCGCACTCGGCGATCGCGGTGCCGTCGCCCGGGTCGAGGTCGAACACGCACATCGTGGGCGTCTCGATGTCGGACCGGGCCATCGGGGCGTGGATCTCGAGCGCCGCCATGTTGGCCGCCCACACCAGCGCGGGCGCCGAGTCGAGGCAGCAGTAGTTGATGTTGCCGTTGCGGTCGCCCGGCCCGAGCACCGTGCCCAGCCAGTCGGGCCTGTGGCCCGGGCAGCGCTTCTCGAAGAACGACCCGCCGTCGACCCCGTCGGGGAAGCGGCGCAGGGTGACACCCCGGTCGTCGAGGTGGGGCACCATCGTGGGCGCGACGCGGGCGTAGTAGTCGATGACCTCGGCCTTGGTGGTGCCCACCTCGGGGTACAGCACCTTGTCCAGGTTCGAGAGCGTCAGCCGACGGCCCTCGACCTCGACCGTCGCGTTCTGCCCCACCGGGTCAGGCCGACTTGCGCTTCGGCGCCGCCTTCGCCGCCTTCGTCGTCTTGGCTGCCTTCGACGCCTTGGACGCCTTCTTGGCCGTGCGAGCCTTGCGGGAGCCGGTGCCGCTGTCGCTCTCGTCCTCGTCGCGTCACCGTCGCCGGCGGCCTTGGCCGTGGGGTGCCGACCCCGGGCCGCCTTGGCGTCGCGCACGCTGGCCTCGAGTGCGGCCATCAGGTCGACGACCTTGTCCTCGGCCACCGGAGCGGGCGCCGCCACGACGTCCTCGCCTGCGGCCTTGCGATCGATCAGGTCGAGGACCTGGTTGCGGTGCGTGTCCTCGAACTTCTCGGGCTCGAAGGGCTCGGTCAGCGACTCGACGAGCTGGGTGGCCATCTTGAGCTCGCGATCGCTCACCTCGGCGTCGGTCACCTCGTCGCCGTCGACGAGCGCGGCGGGGTCGTTGAGCTCGTCGGCGTAGACCATGGTCGACATGACCAGCACGCCGTCCTTGGGCCGCAGGGCGGCCAGGTACTGCTTGGAGCGCATGACGAACCGGGCGATCGCCACCTTGTTCTGCTCCTCCATGGCGCGGCGTGAGCAGGGCATAGGGCTTGCGAGCCGCCTTGTCGGGCGCCACGTAGTAGGCCGAGTCGTAGTAGAGGGGGTCGATCTCGTCGAGGTCGACGAACTGTTCGATGTCGATGCTGCGGGTGGCGACGGGGTCGAGCGACCCGAGCTCGTCGTCGCCGACCAGCACGTACTCGCCCGATGAGAGCTGGTACCCCTTGGCGATCTCCTCGCTGGGCACCTCCTCGCCGTCCGCGGCCGACACC
The DNA here is from genome assembly GCA_963735395.1 of uncultured Acidimicrobiales bacterium. GTDB lineage: Bacteria > Actinomycetota > Acidimicrobiia > Acidimicrobiales > VFJN01 > ZC4RG19. Next base: position 32,954 of record CAVTKV010000020.1, read on the forward strand.
TTGCGGTACTGGATGCGGGCACCGGTCCGCGTGTCGATCTGGTTGAAGTGCACGCTCTTGCGCGACACCGCGGTGAACAGCTTGATCGGGATGTTGACCAGCCCGAAGCTGATGGCGCCGCTCCACATGGCACGAGGCATGGTGGCAGTATTCCCCGCGGGAAGCCTGTTTGAACAGGTCAGCCGTCAGCCGGGCGGTCCAGGCGCCCGACGCCGCGCCACAGGGCGCTGGTCAACAGAGTGGCCGCCTCGTCGAGGCTGCACGCTCGGTGCTCCAGCCACTCCGAGGCGGACGCCTCGAGCAGCCCGATCAGGCCGCGGGCGAGAAGCCGCTCGGCCGGTCCCCCGCCCCAGGTGTCGGCGATCCGTTGGCAGCGGGCATGACGGGCGTCCTGCACCGCGGGGTGCTCGACCGCCCCGGCGGCCGCGAACAGCCGCCAGGAGTCGGCGTTCTGGTCGGCCAGCTCGAGGAAGTGGCGGACGACCGACCCCAGCCGGCTCTCGTCGACCGGCACGTCGTCGAGCAGCGCCGACAGATCGGTGTCGAGGCCGCTCAGCGTGTGGAGGTACACGGCGGCGATGAGCTCGCCCCGGTCGCGGAAGTAGGCGTAGACCAGCGAGCGCGACACGCCCGCGGCGCGGGCCACCTCGTCGAACCGCACCGTCGCCGGGTCGCGCCCCCGGAACACCTCGGCGGCCGCGACGACGATCTGAGCCCGCCGCTCCACCGGGTCGAGGCGCGCGCGGCGCACCTCCGGCGGCGTGGTGGTCGCGGGCTCCATGGGCGCCTAGGAGGCGGGAGCCTCGGCCACCACTGCGTCGACCGGCGGCGCCACGTCGCCCACCAGGGGGAAGTGGCAGGCCACGTACTGGCCGTCGGCCACCTCGCGTATCCGGGGCTCCTCGAGCGCGCACCGGTCCTCGGCTCGGGGGCAGCGGGTGCGGAACCGGCAGCCGCTCGGCGGGTTGACCGGCGACGGCAGGTCGCCGGCCACCAGGCCGCTCGACCCGGCGGGCACGTTGGGGTCGGGCACCGGGATGGCAGACAGCAGCGCCGCCGAGTACGGGTGCGCGGGGGCCGCATAGAGCCGGTCGGGATCGGCCAGCTCGCACACCTTGCCCAGGTACATCACCGCCACCCGGTCGCTCACGTTCTTGACCACGGCGAGGTCGTGGGTGATGAACACGAGGGTCAGGCCGTAGCGCTGCTTGAGGTCCTCGAGCAGGTTGAGTATCTGGGCCTGCACCGACACGTCGAGCGCGGAGACCGGCTCGTCGCAGATGACGAGCTTGGGCTCGAGCACCAGGGAACGGGCGATGCAGATGCGCTGACACTGGCCGCCGGAGAACTCGTGCGGGCGCTTGTCGCGGGCCACCGCGGGGTCGAGGCCCACGGCCTCGAGCGCCTCGTCGACCCGGGCACGGCGCTCGGCCTCGTTGCCCTGCTTCCAGATCTTGAGCGGAGCGCCGACGATGTCGGCCACCCGCCGGCGCGGGTTGAGCGAGCTGATCGGGTCCTGGAAGACGATCTGGAAGCGCGGGCGCAGGGCACGCAGCTGCTCGCCGTGTTCGACGGTCAGGTCGCGGCCCTCGAACAGCACCGTGCCCGACGTCGGCGCCGGCAGCTGCATGACGGCGCGGGCCGCGGTCGACTTGCCGCACCCGCTCTCGCCGACCAGGCCGAGGGTCTCGCGCTCGGCGACGTCGAAGCTGACGCCGGCCACCGCCGACACCTTCTTCCCACCCGCGGCGGGGAAGTCGACGACCAGATTCTCGACGCGCAGCAGCACGTCGTCGCTCGGCCGCAGGTGCGTTGTACCGGTCCCGGCCACTAGTCCGCTGCCTCCGTCGTCGTCGCGTCGGTCAGGACATCGGCCCGTGCGTCGGTGCCCACGCCCGCCGGGACGCCACCGACGAGGTCGACCTCGAGCTCGGGGCTGAGGTCGCCCGTGACCGCGGCTTCGGCCTGGGGGACGTGGGCGGCGAGGTTGCGCTCGAGCGCCTCCCGGCCGGCGTCGGTGCCCACGGGGTACCAGCACCGGTAGTAGTGGCCGGGCGTGTCGGCCTCGATCAGGGGCGGCTGTTCCACATGGCAACGGGCCTGCGCGTAGGGGCAGCGGGGTGCGAAGCGGCACCCCGGCGGCGGGGCGATCAGGTCGGGTGGCCGCCCGCCGATGACCGACAGCCGGGTGTGGCTGGGGTTCTCGACGCGGGGCACCGAGCGCAGCAGCGCCTCGGTGTAGGGCATGCGCACCTCGGAGAACAGTGTGGCGGTGGGGGCCTGCTCGACGATCTGGCCCGCGTACATGACCGCGATGTCGTGGGTGCGACCCGCCACCACGCCGAGGTCGTGGCTGACGAGCACGACGGCCATGTCGCGCTCGCGCTGCTGCTCGGCCAGCAGGTCGAGGATCTGGGCCTGCACCGTGACGTCCAGCGCCGTGGTGGGCTCATCGGCGAACAGCAGCTTCGGGCCGCACGCCAGCGCGATGGCGATGACGACGCGCTGGCGCATGCCGCCCGACAGCTCGTGGGGGTACTGCTTGAGGCGCCGCTCCGGCTCGGGGATGTGCACCGACCGCAGCAGTTGGACCGCCGTGTCGCGGGCAGCGTTGCGGTCCAGGTCGGTGTGGACCTCGAGCGACTCGGTGATCTGCTTACCGATGCGCATCACCGGGTTGAGCGAGGTCATCGGGTCCTGGAAGACCATGGCCATCTGGGTGCCCCAGTAGGCGCGCAGGGCCTCGTCGCCCAGGCCGTCGAGGCGCTCGCCGGCGAAGGTGATCTCGCCCGACCGCTCGGCGGTGCCCGGCAGCAGGCCCATGACCGAGCGCGACAGCACCGACTTGCCACAGCCCGACTCGCCCACCAGGCCGAGGGTGCGGCCCCGGTCGAGCGTGAACGACACGCCATCGACCGCCGTCACCACCCCGCGGGCGGTTGGGAACCGCGTTCGCAGGTCGGCGACGTCGAGCAGGCCGCGCCCGGCGACGTGGAACTCGTCCGGACTGGTGTGGACGTGGCGGCGACCGCGGGTCACAGCGCGCTCTCCCGTACGTCGAACCGGGCGCGCACGACGTCGCCCAGGTAGTTGAGCGCCAGCACGGTCAGGAAGATCACGACCGTGGGCACCAGCACGATGTGGGGCGCGTCCCGGAGATCCGACCGCCCCTCGGCGAGGATGTTGCCCCACGACGGTGTCGGCAGCTTGACGCCCACACCCAGCAGGCTCAGGCCGCCCTCGGCCACGATCACGACCGCCACGCCCAGCAGCGCGATCGAGAACATGGCCGGCAGGACGTTCGGCAGCACCTCGCCGAACATGATCTGCCGGTTGCGGGCGCCCAGGGCGCGGGCGGCCATGACGAACTCGCGCTGCGACCACGCCATCGTGTTGGCCCGCGTGATGCGGGCCAGCACCGGGATCGAGACGACCCCCAGCGCAAAGATCAGCACCACCATCCGCCGCGTCTCGCTCACGCCCTCCTGGCTGGCGAACACGGTCACCAGCGTCAGGGCCAGGATCAGCTGCGGGAACGACAGCAGGGTGTCGAACGCCCCGGTGAGGACCGTGTCGCTGCGGCCCCGGAAGTAGCCGGCCACCAGGCCGAGGAGTCCCCCCACCAGCAGGCCGAGGAGCACCGAGGCGGTGCCGATCAGCAGGGAGGCCCGGCCGCCCCACACCATGCGGCTCAGCAGGTCACGGCCCAACGCGTCGCCGCCGAGGATGTGCCCGTCGGTGCCGGGCCCCTGGCTGACGATCGACGCCACGTTGTCGTTCGGGTCGTCCAGCGGCAGCCACGGGGCGAGCAGTGCCGCAGCCGTGACGAACACCAGCCAGGCGATCGCCAGTGCGCCGAACAGCCCGAGCTTGCCCCGACGGGCCGCACGCCCGGTCAGCGGCGCGCCGCCCTCGACGGCGACGACGTCGACCGGCTCGAGCGTGGACACCGGGTTGATCGTGCCGCCCGTCGGATCGGCGATCCCGCCGGCACCGCTGAAGTCGCGCTCAGGCTCGGGCATGGCGGATCCTCGGGTCCAGGACGGCGTAGAGCACGTCCACCAGGAAGTTCACGAGCACATAGCCGACGGCGATGATCGCGACCAGGCTCTGCAGGGCGATGTACTGGCGGGATTGGATGGCCTCGAACAGCAGGGTGCCCAGGCCGGGCAGCGAGAAGATGACCTCGATGATCACGGCGCCGCCGATGAGCGTGCCCACGTTGAGGCCGGCCACCGTCAGCAGGGTCAGGCTGGAGGGGCGCAGTGCGTGGCGCCACAGCACCCGGCGCGGCGACACACCCTTGGACTTCGCCATGGTGATGAAGTCCTCCTGCAGCGTGGCGATCATGTCGCTGCGCAGCAGGCGCATGTACACGGCGATCTGGCCGACGGCCAGGCTGATGGCCGGCAGGGCCATGCGCCGGATGTGCTCGACCAGGTCCTCGCTCGGTTTCACGTATCCGCTCACCGGCAGCCACTCGAGCTCGACGCCCACGTAGTAGGCCAGCACGAGCGCCAGTGCGAAGTTGGGTATGGCCAGCATCCCGAAGGCCGTGGCGTTGGCCGCCTTGTCGGAGCGCGAGCCCGCCCGGTAGGCCGAGATCACGCCGGCGGGGATGGCGACCACCAGGGCCAGCACCTGGGCGTAGACCATGAGCTGCAGCGACACGGGCAAGGAGTCGCGGACCCGGTCCATCACCGGCCGCTCGCCGGTGACGGTGTAGTAGCCGCCCAGGTCGCCGGTGACGAAGTCGCTGATCCAGCGCCCGTACTGGACGGGTACCGGATCGTCGAGCCCCAGGTCGGCGCGCAGCGCGTCCTTCTGCTCCTGGCTGCCGAACCCGGCGATGGCATCCACCGGGTCGCCAGGGAGCATGGCGGTCAGCAACGCCACGAACAGCGTGACGAGGAACAGCACGACCAGCAGGTGGACGAGCCGCCGAGCGATCATCTGCACGGCGTCCCCTCCCCGGCTACTGCTCGACCCACATGTACGTCACCGGGTGCCCAGCGGCCAGACCGGGGAAGCCCTCGGCTGACGTCGGGCCCTCGCCCGGCACCCCGTGCACGTCGGTCGCCATCGCGATGGTCCACGGCGTGTAGTAGATCCACAGGTTGTGGACCTCCTCGGCGAATCGTCGGTTGAGGTCCTCGTAGATCTGCTCGCGCCCCTCGAGCGTGGTGCGGCCCTCGTCCAGCAGGCGGTCGATCTCCGTGTCGACGAACTTGCCGAAGTTGACCGGCGAGCCCGACTTCCACCAGTTGTACTGCTGGTCGGGGTCGCCGCCGGGGTGGTTGCGCCACCCCTGGGCCTCGAAGTCGCCCGAGATGGCGCCGTCGATCAGCGTCGACTGGTCGACCGTGATGATCTCAACGCTCATGCCGGCGGCCTCGGCCTGCTCCTTGAGGAGCTGGCCCTGCTCGATGGTCGTCTGGGCGTTGGTCGTGGTGTACGTGAACGACAGCGCCTCGCCCGTCTCGGCCTCGTACTCGTCCACCAGCCGCGTCGCCTCGTCCAGGTCGAACGTCGGCATGCCGGTGTCGTCGAGGTTGCCGATGTTGCCCGGGGCGAACGGGCCTGTGGCCTGGGTGAGGATGCCGGCGCCGAGGATGGCGTTGAACTCCTCGAAGTCGAGCGCGTAGGCCACCGCCTGGCGGGCCATGAGGTTGTCGAACGGCGGCTTGGCCGCGTTGAGCATGACGTAGGAGACCTCGCCGAAGTCCTCGGACTCGTAGGCGTTGATCTCGCCCGACTCGGCCAGGCCCCGCAGGTCCTCGACGACCTTGGGGTCGCTCGTGTGCATAGCGTTGATCTCGCCCGACTCCAGGGCGTTCTGGCGCTGGTCGACCTCGACGATGGGCCGGAACTCGATCTCGTCGAGGTACGGGAGCTGGTTGCCCGCGGCGTCGCTGGCCCAGTAGTCGGGGTTCTTCTCGGCGTTGAACTTCTGGTTGGGCACCCAGTCGACGAACGTGAAGGGGCCGGTGCCGATGAGGTTCTCGGCACACGACGTGGTGTCGTCGAGCTGGGCCTGGGCCATCATGCCGAAGCGGCCGCTGCCGTAGAGGGTGGCGTCGAACGACACCCAGGGCTGCTTCATCGTGACCTGCACGGTGAGCGGGTCGATCACGTCGACGCTCTGGATCGGCTCGAACACGAACACGGTGAGCAGCGGCGTCCGGGCCGGGTACGAGCCGCGGTAGGCGTCGAGGTTGTTCTTCACCACCTCGGCGGTGAGGTCGGTGCCGTCGTGGAACGTGACGCCCTCGCGGAGCGTGATCGTCCACACCGTCGAATCCTCGTTGGGCTCGACGGACTCGGCCAGCCAGGGCTCGATCACGCCCTCGGCGTTGGGGCGGGTCAGCGTGTCGTAGATCGACTGGGCAACCATGATGCCGCCGATGGCGAGCTGGGCCTCGGGCAGGCACCAGCCATCGAGCGTCTCGGCCTCGAGGCCGTAGATGACCCGACCTCCGGGCGTGGGCGTGCCGGCGTCCTCGTCGGTGGTGCCACCGCCACCGCCGCCGCCACCGTCGTCGTCCCCGCCCCCGCAGGCTGCTGCCACCATCGCCAGTGCCAGGACCGCTGCCGCGCGCCTGACCCATCGTCCCCGTGTCGCCGTCGTAGCCACGGTGCCCCCTCGTTCGTGCTGTCGTTGACCCGTGGGTCAGTGCGTGACCCGCGTCACAATCTAGCGGGAAGCTAAGGCCACGTTGGAATCCTGTCAACAGACGATCTCGTGACACGGCACGCGCGGGTGGATCCTGGCAAGCTGCCGTTCATGCTCCGTTCGCGCCGTCTTCTCAAAGTCGCTACCGCAGCAGTCGTCCTGGTCATGGCGATGGCCGCGTGCCGCACACCGGGCCCCGGCGGCCCGGGCGGTCCCGGCGGGGGTCGCGGCCCCCAGGTGCGCCTCAACGAGGTCCAGGTGCTCGCGTCGCACAACAGCTACCACGTCGAGCCCGAGCCCACGCTGCTCGCGGCGCTCAAGAACTTCCTCGGCGAGGCCGCTGACGGGTTCGAGTACACGCACCGGCCGCTCGCCGACGAGCTCGACGCGGGTGTGCGCCAGGTCGAGCTCGACGTGTTCGTCGACGACCCCGCGGGTGGCCGGTACGCCCAACCCGTGTTGGTGCCCGCGCTGGGGCTCGAGCCGGTCGACCCCACGCTCAGCCAGCCGGGGCTCAAGGTCCTGCACGTGCAGGAGGTCGACTACAGGTCCACCTGCCCCACGTTCGTCGACTGCCTGACCCAGGTGCGCGACTGGTCGGATGCGCACCCCGACCACCTGCCCATCACCATCCAGATCGAGGCCAAGGACGGCACCATCGCCGACCCCGGCCTGGGGTTCGTGACCCCGCTGCCGTGGACGGCCGCCTCCTTCGGCACCCTCGAAGCCGAGATCGGCTCTGTGTTCGCCCCCGAGCGCGTGCTCACGCCCGACGAGGTGCGGGGCCGCTTCGGCACCCTCGCCGACGCCGTGCAGGCCGGGCGCTGGCCCAAGCTCGACCAGGCCCGCGACCAGGTCCTGTTCGTGCTCGACGACAAGGGCGCCAAGCGCGACGCCTACCGCACGCAGCTCCCCGACCTGGCCGACCGGTCGGTGTTCGTCGACGTCCCGGAGAGCGACCCCGACGCGGCGATGATGGTGGTCAACGACCCCATCGGCGACGCCGACCGCATCCGCGCGCTGGTCGAGGCGGGGTTCATCGTGCGCACCCGGGCCGACGGCGACACCGTCCAGGCCCGCAGCGGCGACACGACCCAGCGGGACGCGGCGCTGGCGAGCGGCGCCCAGTACGTGTCCACCGACTACGTCTGGCCCGACGACCGCTTCGGCACCGGCTACGTGGTCGACCTGCCCGGCGACACGGCGGCCCGCTGCAACCCCGTCAACGCCCCCCGCCGCTGCGACCGCGCCGACCTGAGCGGCTGACGCGAGGACGGGCTGGCCAGCACCCACCCTCGCCGGCACCGCGGGCCCGTCGGGCCCGACGGGAGCTTCCGACGGCGGGGCCCCGTCCGACGGCCCCCCACCATCGCCCGGCTCGGTGGCAGGCTCCGCGGCGGGTTCGATCAGCGTCGCCGAGGCGCCGACGGCACTGCGGCCACGATCGCCCGAGCCCAGCGCCCGGCCACCAGGCCGGCCAGCTTGGCGCCGACGAGGGATACCCGGCGCTCGGCATCCACCGGCCCCGGGGTCGGCTGGATGCTCATCTCCCGGAGCCCGCGACGGGCAGCCGCCCTTCCGGCGTCCCCAACACACCCACCCGGCACCGACAGACGCCAGAACCGCCAGGACACGCCCCGACCGATGCCGTGGCTCTCACGGGCGGATCTCGTAGAACGCGTTGATCGGGTGGTCGACATCGAGGCGGCGGAAGCGGGTGAAGCCGGCGTCGCGGGCCATCGCCTCGGCCCGCTCGGCGGACAGGCCGAGCGTGCCCAGCCCGGCACCGCCGGGCTCGGACAGGGCCGACGCCATGCACGACAGCACGCTGGTGCCGTACATGAGCGCGGCCATCGGGTTGCGTTCGACGTTCTCGGCGAACGTGTCGTACGCCTTGATGTCGGCGACAAGCCAGGTGCCATCGTCGGCCAGTGCGGCGCGGATCGCCGTGGCGACGCCGTCCGGGTCGGTCATGTCGTGCAAGCAGTCGAACGTGGTCACGAAGCCGAGTGACCCGTCGCGCGGCAGGGGCTCGTCACGCGGGTCGTGGAACTCCGCGTTGCCGAGCCCGGACTCGGCCACCCGGATCGCCGCCCGGTCGAGCGCGTGGCGCGAGATGTCGTAGCCGGCGAACCTACTGGCCGGGAAGGCCAGCGCCATCCGCAGCACCGCGCTCCCGGTCCCACAGCCGACGTCGGCAGCCGTCGTGCCCGCTCGCAGCCGGTCGACGACACCGTCGAGCGGGGGGAGCACGTCGCCGAGCAGGTGGTTGCGCATCCACGGCTCGAAGCCACGCTCGATGCCGACGGCCGCCTCCGGCCCGTGGCTGTCGTAGTCGTGACCGAGGCCGGTGCGGAAGCTCTCGGGCAACACGGTCAGCCGTTCCATGTCCTGCGGAAGCTGGTGGAACATGCCGAGCAGGCACAACTCGTGGGTCTCGTCCACCAGCACCGGCACGGCCTCGGGAGCGAGGGAGAACGCTCGCGTCGGCGTCGCTATCGCCATCGCCATCGCCATCGCCCGAGTCGACCACCAGCAGGTGCGCGGCCGCCTGGTTGTACGCCCACTCGCGCAGCCACCGTTCGACGAGCCCGGTGGCGCCGGCGAGCTCGGCGGTGGTGATCGGGCGACCTGCGGCGTACAGCGCCCGATAGAGGCCGAGCCGGTCGCCGAGGTGGATCATCGCGGCCGTGACGGCGCCCGACATCTGGCTGGCCACCTGGTGGGCGAACAGCCCGATCTGGTCGGCGGTCGGGGGCGCAGCGGGCGAGGCGTCGGCGGGGGGTGGTGTGGTCACGTCGGTCACCCTAGGAGCGCGCCGGCCAGGGTCACTCTCAGGGTGACTCAGGGGCATCCCCGATAGGCGTGCCCGGGTGCCATCCGTACGGTCGGTACTGCGGGGACTCCCCCTGCTGTCGCACCTGAGAGGCGGAACCTCGAGATGACCACGATCCTGTCCGCGCGCGCCGTCGCGAAGACCTACCGGACCGGCGCCCAGGACGTGCACGCCCTGCGCGGCGTCGACCTCGACATCGCCCGCGGCGAGCTCGTGGCCGTCATGGGGCCGTCCGGCAACGGCAAGACGACGCTGCTCAACTGCCTGTCCGGGCTCGACGACATCGATGGCGGCACGGTGCAGATCGACGGCGTCGACATCCACCGCCTGCGCGACGGCGAGCGCACCGCCCACCGTGCGGCCCGCATGGGCTTCATCTTCCAGGCGTTCAACCTGGTGCCCGTGCTGTCGGCCCGCGAGAACGTGGAGCTGCCGCTGCTCGTCACCGGCGTGCGCCCCCGCGACGCCCGCCGCCGGGCCGACGCGATGCTCGGCCGCGTGGGGCTGGGAGACCGGGGTCGCCACCGGCCCACGGAGCTGTCGGGCGGCGAGCAGCAGCGGGTGGCGATCGCCCGGGCGCTCGTCAGCGAGCCGGCCATCGTGTGGGCCGACGAGCCCACCGGCAACCTCGACAGCCAGACCGCCGCGGCGGTGCTCGACCTGTTGCACGAGGCTCACCGCGCCGGCCAGACGCTGGTGCTCGTGACGCACGACCGGGGCATCGGCGCCTCCGGCACCCGGCTGGTGCAGGTGCGCGACGGCCGCGTCGTCTACGACGGCGACCCGCGGGGCGTCGGCGGGCTGGGCGACCACACAGCGGCCGGGCCCGCCCACACCTCGTCGTATCCCGCCGCCGCTGGTGCCGCCTCGCCGGCCACGGCCACGGCGACGACGGCGACGGCGACGACGGCGACGACGACGGCGACCGCAGGGGCCGTGGCGCCCGCGGGGGCCGACCGATGATCGTGCTGCTCCCCCTCCTCGCGCTGTTCGCCGTGATCGTGGGCCTCATGGCCTGGGACCTGGTGCGCGGGCGCGGGTTCCGCCGACTGGCGCTGCGCAACGTCGTCCGCCGGCCGGCCGAGGCGCTGCTGGTGGTGGCCGGCGCCGCCCTCGGCACCGCCATCATCACCTCGGCGTTCGTGGTGGGCGACACGTTCGACGCCACCATCCGCGACTTCGGCCGCACCGAGCTGGGGCCCGTCGACGAGCAGGTGATCGTGCAGGACGTCGAGCGCCCTCGACCGGGTGGCTGCCGCCGTCGACGCCGGCAGCCTGCCCGACAGCGACGGCATGCTCACCTCGGTCGGCGCCTCCGCCGCGGTGGTTGCCCCGGGCGACTCCCCGGCGGGACCACAGGCCGAGCCCGACGCCACCGTCGGCGAGGTCGACTTCGACCGTGCCCGAGCCTTCGGGGACGACCCGGCCGCCACCGGCCTGGCCGACGCCGGCGCCACGCCGGGCGAGGGCGAGGCGGTCGTCAACGAGCTGTTCGCCGACGAGCTGGGCCTGGCCGCGGGGGACGCGATCGACGTCCATGCCTACGGGCGGCAGCTCACCCTCGAGGTGCGCACGGTCGCGCCCCGGGTCGGCATCGCCGGCGCCACGGACGTGTACGTGGCGCCCGGCACCCTGGAGGACCTCGCCGCCGGCGCGACCGTCGGCGAGCCGCCGCTCGGGGCCGTGCTCGTGTCGAACACCGGCGGCGTCTTCGACGGGGCCGACCGCACCGACACGGTGGCGGCCGCCCTCGACGAGCGTCTGGCCGGGCTGGACGGCGTCGAGGTCGTCACGGTGAAGCAGGATCTGCTCGACGACGCCGAGGAGGCGGGCTCGTCGCTGCGCTCGCTGTTCTCGAGCCTGGGCACGTTCAGCGCCCTGGTCGGTGTGCTGCTGCTGGTCAACCTGTTCGTGATGCTGGCCGAGGAGCGCAAGTCCGAGCTTGGCGTCATGCGGGCCGTGGGGCTGAAGCGCAGCCACCTCGTCCGCCTGTTCGGGCTCGAGGGCGGCCTCTACTCCCTGGCGGCCGCGGTGCTGGGCACGGCGCTCGGCGTCGGGGTCGGCCAGGCGATCCTGGCCGTGACCCGCAGCATCCTGGCGGACGAGGAGGGCATGACCTTCGTGTTCGCCGCCGAGCCCGCCAGCCTGCTCACCGGCGGCCTGATCGGGCTGGCGATCTCGCTGCTCACCGTGTGGGGCACCAGCATCCGCATCGCCCGGCTCAACGTCATCCGGGCCATCCGCGACCTGCCCGAACCGGCCGTGCGCCGCCTGACCGTGCGCCGGGCCGTCGTGGCGTCGGTCGGCGTGCTGGCCGGGACGCTCGTGTTCCAGGCCGGGCTCGCCGGCGACGAGGCGCCGCTGGTGCTGGCCGGGCCCGCGATCACGCTGTTCTCGGCCGTGCCCCTCGTCGCCCGGCTGCTGCCGCGGCGGCTGGTCGTGAGCGTCGCCGCCGTGCTGTCGGGGGTGTGGGCCGTGGTCGCCACCTCCGCCGTGCCCGCCGCGTTCGAGGACGTCGGGTTCGAGATGTTCCTCGTCCAGGGCCTGGTGCTGGTGGCCGCCGGCGTGGCGCTCGCCTCGCAAGCCGACCGCGTGTGGGCCTGGGTGGCCGACCGGCTGGCCGACCGGGGCGGGCTGTCGGCCCGCCTGGCGCTCGCCTACCCCCTGGCCCGCCGGGGCCGCACCGGCATCCTGCTGGCCATGTTCTCGCTGGTCGTCTTCACCCTCACGCTGATGTCGGCGATCAACGAGTCGGACTCGGCCCGCGCCCCCAGCTCACCGCCGACGCCAGCGGCGGTTGGGACATGTGGGTCGACTCGTCGCCAACGGGCCCGCTCGGCACCGACGCCATCGCCGCCACCGATGGGGTCACCCAGGTGTCGCCGCTGGTCACGGGGCTGGCCGAGGTCTCCGCGCCCCACAAGCCGGAGGGCACCACGTGGATGGTGACCGGGTACGAGCCGTCCATGCTCGACCGGGGCGTGCCCGACCTCATCGACCGCGACGACCGGTTCGCCGACGACCGCGCCGCCTTCGAGGCGGTCGCCGCCGACCCCGACCTGGTCATCGCCGGCGAGGACCTGCTCCAGGGCGACGGCCCGCCGGGCGACGCCACGGTCGCCGTGGGCGACACCGTGGCCGTCACCGACCCCACCACCGGCGTGCGCCGCGAGCTGGTGATCGCCGGGCTCACCAACCAGGACTGGATGGGCAACGGCGTGCTCACCAGCCGGACCACCGTGGTCGACGTGCTCGGCGCCCGGGCCACCGAGAGCCGGCACTACGTGGCGGTCGACCGCGGCGTCGACGCCGACGTGGTCGCCGATCGCATCAACGCCGACCACGTGGCCAACGGCGCCGACGCCCAGACCTTCCGCGGCGCGATCGACGACGAGATGCGCGAGGGCCAGGGGTTCATGCGGCTCATGCAGGGCTACCTCGCCCTGGGCCTGGTCATCGGCATCGCCGGCCTGGGCGTCGTGATGGTGCGGGCCGTGCGCGAGCGGCGCCGGCAGGTCGGCATGCTGCGGGCGATGGGCTTCTCGGCCCGTGTCGTGCGCCGGGCCTTCCTGCTCGAGGCGGCGTTCGTGGCGGTGCAGGGCATCGTCATCGGGCTCGGCCTCGGGCTGGTCACGGCCCAGCAGATGCTGGGCAGCGACGCCTTCGACGACCCGATCCCCTTCCGGGCGCCGTGGCTCGAACTGGCCGTGCTGGTGGTGGTGCCGGCGCTCGCCGCCCTGGCCGCCGCGGTGGTGCCCGCCGCCCAGGCGGCCCGCATCCGCCCCGCCGCAGCACTGCGCATCGCGGACTGATCCCGCCGCCCGGCGGTGACAGCTCGACCCGGGGGACGGCGGCGCGGCGGCCGCCGCCCCCGGGTTCGGGGCCTCACGCGCCCGGTGCGACCTCGATTGAGGAGATCAGACCAGGCGGCGGTCGGTCGCCCAGCGGGTGAGCTCGTGGCGGCTCGAGAGCTGGAGCTTGCGCAGCACCGACGACACGTGGGTCTCGACCGTCTTGATCGAGACCTCGAGCCGGCGGGCGATCTCCTTGTAGGTGTAGCCCCGGGCCAGCAGGCGCAGCACCTCGCGCTCGCGGGGGGTGATCTGATCGAGCTCGGGGTCGACCCCTGCGCCCGACGGCAGGTCGCCGGCGAAGGCGTCGAGCACGAAGCCCGCCAGCCGGGGCGAGAACACCGCGTCGCCGTCGCGCACCCGCACGATGGCGGCGGCCAGATCGTCGGAGGAGATCGTCTTGGTGACGTAGCCGCGGGCGCCAGCCCTGATCACGGCGATGACGTCCTCGGCGGCGTCGCTGACCGACAGGGCCAGGAACACGACCCCGGGCAGGCGGGTGCGCACCGACTCGATGACCGCTCGTCCGCCGCCGCCGGGCAGGTGTACGTCGAGCAGCACCACGTCGGGCGAGGTGCGCCGGATGCCCTCGACCGCGGACTCGACGTCGACCGCCTCGCCCACGATCTCGATGTCGACGTCCGCGCGCTCGGCCAGCTCCGTCCGCACCCCGGACAGGAACAGACGGTGGTCGTCGACCAGGAACACGCGCAGCGTGTCGCCGGCCGAGGTCATCGGGCGTCCTGGGGCAGGCATGCCATCTCGAAGGACACCTCGGTCCCCTCGCCGGGCGCGCTGTGGACCTCGGCGTGGCCGCCGTGGCGTGCCATGCGCCACACGATCGATTGGGCGATGCCCTGGCGGTCGCCGTCGACGGTCGCCGGGTCGAAGCCCCGTCCCCGGTCGCGGACGAACGCCTCGACCCGGCCGCCGTCGACCTCCACGTAGACCGACACGTCCGGCGCGCCGCTGTGCTTGGCCGCGTTGACCACCGCCTCGCGCAGGGCCTTGACCAGGGCGATGATCCCGGCATCGATCGGGCAGTCGCCCACCAGCACCGCGTCCACCTCGACACCTCGGTGGTCGGCCTCGACCTCGTCGGTCATGCGGTCGAGGGCGAGGGCGAGCGTCAGCGGCGCGCCGTCGGCCTCGGCCCGGCGCTTGTCGTCGTAGAGCCAGGCTCTCAGCTCGCGCTCCTGGCGGCGGGCCAGGCTGCGCGACTCCTGTGGGGCGTCGGCGTGCCGCTGGATCAGCGCCAGCGTCTGCAGGACGGAGTCGTGGAGGTGGGCGGCCATGTCGGCGCGCTCCTCGCTGCGGATGCGCTCGCGCCGCTCGTCGCGCAGCTGGCTGGCGAGACGCACGATCCACGGACCGAAGACGACGGCGACGCCGAGCGCCGTGGCCAGCACCGCGATGCCGACCTGCCCGATGGCCGAGAACGCCTCGTTGGTGGCGAGGAAGGTGGCGATGCCGAGCACGAGCAGATGGGCGCCGATGAAGATGCGCAGCCACATGCCCCAGCCGCTCCGCATCGCCTCGACCGGGTTGCCGGGCAGGCGGTTGGCCGCTTCGCGCCAGCGGGCGTGGTCGCCGTCGCCCGTCCGGGTCAGGACCAGGCCGACACCGACGGCGGCGATCGTGGCGGGCCACACGAGGTGGTCGGGGAAGAACGGCACCGTCCAGCGGACGAGGACGATGATGCCGACGGTGATGCACCCGACGGCGAGCGCCAGCTCGGCGTTGCGCCGCCCGGTTTCTGCCCCTCGTCGGGCCCGGCCAGTCGCCGGAGCGCGCGCGGCGCCGCCATCCGCGACGCCCGTGGTCGGTCCGGCGTCGTCCACGTCCTCGGGCAGCACGACCCAGGCGACGAGGTAGGCCACGATGCCCACGCCGTTGGCCAGTGCCAGGATCACCGTGGCCAGCCGCACCACGATGGGGTCGACGCCCAGCCACCGGGCCACGCCCGCGCAGACACCGGCCACGACGTGCTCGTCGGGGCGTCGCACCAGGCCCGGGGGCAGGCCGGCGAAGCGGGATCGGGAGGTGATGGCCATCGGCTCCACCGACATGATGACGCCGGCAGGGTCGTCGCGCCTCCGGGAACGGCTCGGGGACATCCCTGATTGTGGTGTGAGCAGGGCCCCCGGATGATGACGGCATGAGTCAACCGCCCCCGGCGCCCCCGCGCCCGCCCCACACCACCTCCGGTGGATGGCTCCGCATCGTGCGCGAGCCCGAGGACCGCAAGATCGCCGGCGTGTGCAGTGGGCTGGCCGACCACCTGGGCATCGACGTGACCGTCATGCGCACGGCTGCCGTGGTGCTGGCCCTGATCACGCCCCTGGCGCTGATCGGCTACCTGGTGGCGTGGGTCGCCGTGCCCGAACGTCCACCCGATCGACCGCGGGTCCGGTCGCAGCCGGTGCACCTGGGCAGGGTGCCGCACTGGGCGATCGTCGTCGGGGCCATCGTCGCGGTGACCACCCTCGTCGACGACGCGTGGTGGCTCAACCCGTTCCCGGCGGCGGTGGCGCTGGTGGGCGTGGGCGTATGGCTGATCATCCAGGGCCGCGACGACGACCCCGACCCGTCGGCCGGCACAGCCGCGGCTCCCGCGTTCGGCACCGGGCCGGTCGACGCGACCCCGCCTGTCGGTGCGACCCCGCCCGTCGACGCCCCGGCGATCGAGCACCCGATGGCATCGAGCCCGTGGGTTGTTACAGTTCCGCAACATTTCGACGCAGAGGGTGATGGCGACACTACGTTCGCTACCGAACCGACAGCGACAGACCCGACCGACACCTTCCAGTCGCGCGAGGGCGCCGGACCATTGGGCGAGCTCCCTCCCCCGGCCTCGCCCTGGTGGTCCGGCAGCCCCGCGACCTCGACCGTGCCGCCGGTTTCCGCTCCGGCGCCGGTGTCGGCAGGGACGCGGCCCCGACCGCGACCGTCGCGGCTCGGTCCTGCGGTCGTTGCCCTGCTGTTCGTGGGGGGAGGCGGCCTGTGGCTGCTCGCAAGCCTGGACATCGCCACGGTCTCCGGCGCCGATGCGCTGGCCGTGGGGCTGGTCGTCGTTGGCCTGGGCCTGCTCATCGCCGCGTGGGGCGGGCGCGCCTACGCCCTCATCCCCATCGGCCTGTTGCTCGCCGCCCTGCTGGTGGTGGGCGAGTTGCTCGACGTCCCGCTCGACGCCGGCACCGGCGACCGCACCGAGATCGTCGACACCGCACGCGAGCTGCGGCAGCACCACCAGCTGTTCGCCGGTGACCTCATGGTCGACCTGACGGACGCTCCCCTGTCGGTGGGCCGCACGACCCGGGTCGAGGCCTCGGTCGGCCTGGGCGAGTTGCACGTCGTCGTGCCGCGGGACGCCACGGTCGAGGTGCACGCCTCGACGCGGGCCGGCGAGGTGGTCTCACCCGGCGGGCCCGACGCCAACGAGAGCGGCGTCGGGCTCGACGAGTCCTTCACCCTCGACGGCGACCCCGGCGGGCCCCGGCTCGAGCTCGACCTCTCTGCCGGCGTCGGCAGCGTGGAGGTGACCCGTGGCTAGCCACCCCTTCGACCCGGTCGCGTTCGTGTTCGGTGGCCTGGCGCTGACAGCAGGCGTCGTCGTGCTCGCCGGCGGTTCGCTCACCGACGAGGCCCGCGTGCTGCTGCCTGCCGGCCTCATCACGTTCGGCGTCGCCATGTTCGTGAAGGTGGCACGGTGGGAGCCCTCGCCGGTCGCCGGCACGACGGTCGATCCGTTCGCCCCCGCGCCCGGGCCGGCCGGCGACGAGAGCGACCTCGACCACCTCTTCGCACCCGTCGACGACGTGCTGTCGACGTGGGACGCCGACCGGGCGGCCGCCGGTGCGCCCACCGGGGACGACACCCTGGTGGCGGACGATCCCGGCGACCCCGCCGAGCCGGCGGAGGACGCCGACGACACCCCGGTCGACCCGCCCGGTGAGATCACCGAGCTCGACGGCGAGATCGACGACACCACCGTCGGTCCGCCCGACGAGATCACCGAACTCGACCGCCAAGCCGAGGACGCCGACGTGGCCGCCGGCGAGATCCCCGAGGTCAGCGAGGGCAGCGCAGGCGAGGGGCCGCCGGCCGAGGAGCCGCCAGAGGAGCCTCGCCCGGGCTGAGGACCCGCGTGATGTCAGGTGGCCAGCACCGCGCGGGCCACCAGGTCGGTCCCGAACGCGGTGAGGATGGCCAGGTAGAGCAACCCGGTCGCGGCCATCACGGCCGAGTAGTAGCGCTCGCGCAGGGCGGCCCGAGTGACGACGACGAGGGCGATCGTGGTGACGGCGCACGCCACCCAGAACCAGCCGAACGTGCCGCCGTAGCCGTCGTCGATGGTGCCGTTCAGCACCGACACCATGCCGACCGGCCACAGCAGGACGGCGATCTCGAACGGCCAGATCACCCCGGTCCATCGCACCATCTCGAGCAGTGGCTTGCGGGCCAGGCCGGGTTGCACCAGGTACCAGTGGCCCAACAGCATGCCGTCGGAGATCGACCCCAGGAACGCGGCGCCGACCAGCACCCGGATCACCGACAGCAGGGCGGGGTCGCCCGCGGCGATGCCCGCGGCGACCAGGCCGGGGATGCCGACCAGCGGTGCGATCAGGTCGAGCTGGGGCGGGAACTCGGGCACCTCGGCGTCGGGCCCGTCGGCACGGCGGTCGATGCCTGTCATCGCCGCGACGCGGGCCGAGCGTCGCTCGACCCGTGCCCGTTCTCCGGCGACGCCGGCCTTGCGACGCACGATCGACACACCCAAGGCCACGCTGGCGGCCGCGACGACGGCCAGCGCCGACGCCTCGCGCACCGGCACCGGATCGAGCCACACCCCGAGGGCGAAGGCGCCTGCGGCCATGAGGATGTAGGTGCCCCGCACCAGCCAGCCGTAGCCGATGCCCACCTCGCGGCCCCGGGTCGTGACCCACAGGAACAGCAGACCGCCGACGGCCCACTGCAGCAACACGGTGGCGGCGTCGAGGCGGATCACGGCGTGCGAGGGTAGGGCCGGGCCGCCACCCGACGGCAATCGAGCCGGTCACAAACGTGCGGCCGAACGTGCGGCAGATCCGGCGGCAGGACGACCGGCGCTGCCGCAAGTTCCTGACGTCGCCGCAAGAACCCGAGGCCGAGGCAAGATCCCGGCGTCGCCGCAGAACCCGGGGTCGCCGCGAGAGCCGGGGTCGCGGGTCGAAACGATGGAGGCGGTGTCAGGCGTCGACGACCGCGAGACCGTGGTCGGCCCGGTTGAGCTCGTCGGGGCCGGCGTCGGCCGCGACCAGGATGTCCTCCAGCCGCAGGCCGAACCGCCCGGGCACGTAGATCCCCGGCTCGATCGAGAAGGCGTGCCCGGCCGCCAGGGGCGTGGCGTTGCCGGCGACGATGTAGGGGTCCTCGTGCTCCTCGACGCCGATTCCGTGGCCGGTGCGGTGGATGAAGCGATCGCCATAACCGGCCGCGGCGATGACCTGCCGGGCGGCGTCGTCGACCTGCTCGCACGGCGTGCCGACGACTGCGGCGGCCACTGCCGCGCGCTGGGCCCGGTGCAGGACCGCATAGGCCTCGGCCACCTCGGCCGGCGGCTCGCCGACGTGCACGCACCGGGTGATGTCGCTGCAGTAGCCGACGCCGTCGTCGTCGAGCATCGTGCCGCCGAAGTCGCATAGCACGACGTCGCCGCGGGCGATGACCCGCTCGCCGGCCTCGTGGTGGGGGCTGGCGGCGTTGGCGCCCGCGGCGACGATGGCGAAGTTCACCTGCTGGTGGCCCTCGTCGACGATGCGCCGGCCCAGGTCAGCCGACACCTCGGCCTCGGTGCGCCCCGTGAGCGGGATCTCGCCGGCCTGGAGGTCGGCCGCGATGCGATCGACCGCCAGTGCCGCCCGCCGCAGGGCGTCGACCTCGGCCGCATCCTTGACCGCCCGCAGCGGGCCCGTGACCAGGCCCGCCTTGGAGAACCGGGCGGCGGGCAGCGCCACCTGCAGGTCGAGCACGAAGCGGGCCCAGGTGCGGTCGCCGATCGCCACGTTGGCGGCCGGCCCCACCAGGTCGGCCACGATGGCGACCGGATCGTCGGTCTCGCCCCAGGGCCGGATCGAGAACACGTCGGGCCGGTCGACCACCCGGGGCGCCTCGAGCCCCGGGACCACGAGGCAGGCGTCGCCGTCGCGTGGCAGCACCAGCATGGTGAGCCGCTCGAGCGGCATGGCCTGGTAGCCGGTCAGGTAGGGCAGGTCGGGACCCACCGACAGCAACAGCACGTCGACCCCCACCTCGGCCATGCGGGACCGGACACGGGCGGCACGTTCGGCGAGCATCCGGCGAGTCTACGGATCGGATCCGCCCGCCCGGCCGGTGCCGACAGAGCGTCAGGCGGCGGCCCCGGCAGCAGCTCCTGGGACCGAACTGGTTGGCCGGCAACCATCGGTCCCAGCCGCTCACGACGCCGCGGCGACCTCCGACGAAGGGGCTACGCCACGCCGAGACCGGCCGACGCAGCTTGGGGCTGCGGGGCCGGGGCGGTGGAGCCGGCGGCCTGGCGCGCGTGGTAGCTCGACCGGGTGAGCGGGCTCGACTCGACGTGGGGGATGCCCATGGCCTCGCCCGCCACCTTGTACGACTCGAACACCGCTGGATCGACCCACCGGGCGACCGGCAGGTGGTGGGTGGTGGGCCGCAGGTACTGGCCGATGGTGACGATGTCGATGCCGATCGCCCGCAGGTCCGCCAGCGTGGAGAGCACCTCGTCGTCGGTCTCGCCCATGCCCACGATCAGGCCCGACTTGGTGACCAGGCCCGCGTCCTTGGCCCTGGCCAGCACCGCCAGGCTGCGGGCGTAGCCGGCCGAGGGGCGCACGGCCCGCTGGAGCCGGGGCACGGTCTCCATGTTGTGGTTCAGCACGTCGGGCCGGGCGTCGAAGACCACGGCCAGCGACGCCTCGTCGCCCTTGCAGTCGGGGATGAGCACCTCGACCTGCACTCCCGGCGTGCGCCGGCGGACGGCGCCGATCGTCCGGGCGAAGCCCGACGCTCCCCCGTCGGCCAGGTCGTCGCGGGCCACCGCGGTGATGACGGCGAAGCCGAGGCCCATGCGCTCGACGGCCTCGGCCACCCGCTCGGGCTCGCCGGGGTCGAGGGGCCGCGGGTGGCGGGTGTCGACCAGGCAGAACCCACAGGCCCGGGTGCACCGCTCGCCGTTGATCATGAACGTGGCGGTGCCGTCGGACCAGCACTCGAAGATGTTGGGGCAGCCCGCCTCTTCGCACACGGTGACCAGGCCCAGGTCGCGCATCGTGTGCTTGAGCCGCATGTAGCCGGGGTCGGTGCGGAAGCTCGACCGCAGCCACTCGGGCTTGCGCTCGGAGATCTGCAGGCCCTCGGTGACACCGGCCTGCGCCAGCCGACCCTTGAGCCGAACGGGCACACCATCGTCGGCCGGCGGCGCTGGCGAGACAGGTGCCGACGGTGACGAGGCCGGCGAGATAGGTGCCGGCGGCGACGACGAGACCGGCGAGATAGGCGCCGGCGGCGACGAGACCGGCGAGACAGGTGCCGGCGGCGATGACGTGGCCGGCGCCGGGACCGCCACGGCCGGTGCCGCCGATGCGTCGGGCGTCGTCACACGGCCGCGGGACGGGCCGGCGGCGGCCGGCTCGGCCTGCTCGCCCACCGTGCGGCCACTGGCCGAGATGGTCCGGCCCGGTCCCTCGCCCCGACTGAAGGCCGAGAGGTCGTCGGGTCGGTGCCGCCACACCACGTCGCGCCGGTCGACGCCGCCGTGCCCCCACAGTCCCGCGGCCCGGGCGGCGACTGCGTCGGTGAACTGCTGCAACGACACGTCGAGGCCCTCGTCGGCCAGCGAGGTGACCCGCTTGTCGGGGATGCCGCACGGCACGATGTGGCCCCAGTACCTCATGTCCGGCGTCACGTTGAGGGCGAACCCGTGCATCGACCGGCCCCGTGTGAGGCGCACGCCGATTGCGGCGATCTTGCGGGGGTCGTCGCTGTCGGGGTCGATCCACACGCCGGGGTACTCGCGCAGGCGGCCGGCGTTGGGCACCCCCACGTCGGCCAGCGCGTCGATGAGGAGCTGCTCGACCGACCGCACGTAGGCGACGGTGTCGGCCATGCCGTGGCGGCCGTTGCCGCGCTTGGCCGGCAGCGACACGATCGGGTAGCCGACGAGCTGGCCAGGGCCGTGGTAGGTGACGTCGCCGCCCCGGTCGGTGCGCACCAGGTCGGCCCCCACCTCGGCCGGGGGCACCAGCACGTGGCGCATGTCAGCCCGCACGCCCAGCGTGTAGACGTGCGGATGCTCGAGCAGCAGCAGGTGGTCGTCGGACGACGTGGCGTGCAGCGAACGCTGCAGCGCCCACGCCTCACGGTACGGAACCCGACCCAACCACCGGACCCGGAGCGTCATGCCAGCTCGGCGGACCAGTCGCGGGTCTCGAGGATGTCCTTGATCTGCCGGAGGAACGAGGCGGCGTAGGCGCCGTCGAACGCACGGTGGTCCCAGGTGAGCGTGATGTTGCCCACCGAGTGGATGGCGATGCCCTCGCTGCCGTCCGGCAGGTCGACCACGACCGGCCGGCGCTTCACCCCGTCGGTCGACACGATGGCCACCTGGGGCTGGTTGATGACCGGCAGGGTCAACGTGGTGCCGAACGGACCGGGGTTGGTGATGGTGAACGTGCCGCCGGCGATGTCGTCGGGGCCGAGCTGCTTGGATCGCGCCCGTCGGGCCAGGTCGCTCGTCTCGCGCGCCAGGGCCCGCAGGCGCTTGCCGTCGGCGTCGTGGATGACCGGCACCATCAGGCCCTTGAAGTCGAGGTCGACCGCGATGCCCAGGTTGACGTAGTTGTGGACCACCAGCTCGCTCTCACCGAAGCTGGCGTTGACCTGGGGATACTCGCGGATGGCGTCGACCACGGCCCGGCTGATGAAGGGCAGGTACGTCAGGCTGAAGCCCTCGGCTGCCTTGAACGCGGCGCGCTCGGCACTGCGCACCCGCTCGACGCCCTCGAAGTCGACCTCGATCGACGCGTAGACGTGGGCGGACGTCGCCTTGGACCGGGTCATGTGCTCGGCCGTGCGGCGGCGGATGTTGGTGTGCGGGATGGCGGTGTCGCGCTCGCCGGCGCGGGCGACGGGCTGCGGGGCGGGCGCGGTGGTCGGCGCCGGCGCCGCCTGCGGCGCGGCCGCGGGCTGGGCGGGCGCGGCCGGCTGAGCCGGAGCGGCGGGGGCGGCCGGCGGTGCGGTCGCAGCCGGGGCGGCAGCCCCGCCCTGGTCGAGCACGGCCAGCACGTCGTTGCGCGTGATGCGCCCGCCGGGGCCCGTGCCGCTGATGGCGCCGGGATCGAGGTTGTTCTCGCTGATCAGCCGGCGGACGACCGGCGACAGCAGTCGGCCACCGTTCGACCCGGGCGTCCCCTGAGCCGGGGGCGCGGCGGGCGCGGGCGCGGCGGGCGCGGCCGCAGTCGCGGCAGCCCCCTCGGCCACGGGCGCCTCGGCCGGAGGCGGCGTGGCCGCTGGCACCTCGGCCGGGGCCTGCTCGGCCGCCGGAGCCTGCTCGGGCGGCGCCTGCTCGGCTGGCGCCTCGGCGGCCGGAGCTTCCGGAGCCTCGGTCGAACCGGCGTCGGCCGGCGCCTCGGCCTCGGCGGCCGGCGCGGCGTCACCGGCAGGGGCGTCGCCCACGCGAGCCAGCACGACGCCGACGTCGACGGTGTCGCCCTCTTCCACCAGGATCTCGGACAGCGTGCCGCTGACCGGCGACGGCACCTCGGAGTCGACCTTGTCGGTCGAGACCTCGAAGAGGGGCTCGTCCTCGGCGACCTGGTCGCCGACCTGCTTGAACCACTTGGTGATCGTGCCCTCGGTGACGGTCTCACCGAGTTGGGGCATCTGGATGTCGGCCATCAGGCCTGGGCCTCCGTGTCGGTCGGGGCGCAACGCTGCGCCCCGGTGGAGCGGGCGGGAGAGGGGGTGGGCATCAGTGCAGCCGGCGGCCGGTCAGGTCCTGCACCGTGTCGCCGAACAGCTCGGACAGCGTGGGGTGCGGCTGGATGAAGGCGGCGACCTCGTCGACCGTGGCCTCCCAGTTGACGGCCAGGTAGCCCTGGCCGAGCTGCTCGGTGACCCACGGCCCCACCATGTGGACGCCGACGATCGTGCCGGCCCTGCCGTCTGCCGTCTTCTCGGCGATGACCTTCACCAGGCCCTCCTGGTCGCCGATGATCTTGGCCCGGCTGTTGGCGCTGTAGCGGTGCTTCGAGGCCACGACCTCGAGCCCGGCATCTTTGGCGGACTGCTCGGAGTGGCCGGCGAAGGCCACCTCGGGTCGGCAGTAGATACCCCACGGCACCTTGCCGTAGTCGATGGGCTGGGCGTCCTCGCCGAGGATGCCGTCGATGGCGACCATGGCCTCCGCGAAGCCCACGTGCGCGAGCTGAGGGGTGTTGATGCAGTCGCCGACCGACCACACGCCCTCCTCGCCCGTACGGCACAGCTCGTCGACCACGACGAAGCCGCGCTCGTCGACCTGCACCTGGGTGCCGTCGAGCCCCAGGTCGGCGGTGGCGGGCCTGCGGCCCACCGACACGACGACGACGTCGGTCTTGATGGGGTCGGACCCCTCGACGTTGACGACGGTGCCGCCGTCGCCCGGCTCGTGGCCGGTGACGTTCACGCCGGTGCGCACCTCGATGCCCCGCTTCTTGAACGAGCGCTCGACGACCGTCGTCACGTCCTTGTCGCAGCCCGGCAGGATCTTGGGCAGCGCCTCGAGCACGGTGACCTGGCTGCCGAGGTCGGACATCATCGACGCGAACTCGCAGCCGATGGCGCCGCCGCCGATGACGACCGCGGTGCCGGGCACCTGGGGCATCGACAGCACCTCGTCGGACGTCATGACGATGGTGCCGTCGACGTCGAACCCGGGGATGGTGCGGGTCTCGGACCCGGCCGCGATGATGACCGCGTCGCCGGTGACCTGGAACTGCTCGCCGCCATCTGTGGGGTCGATCGTGACGGTGCGACCGGCGTGCAGGCGGCCGTACCCGTCGTAGATCGTGACCTTGCGCCCCTTGAGCAGCTGGCTCACGCCGCCGACCAGCTCGTCGACCACCGCCTGCTTGCGCTGCTGGGTCACGGACCAGTCGACCTGAGGCGACCCGGCGTTGATGCCGAACGACGCCGCCTCGCTGACGGTGCGATAGACGTGCGCCGTCTCGAGCAGCTCCTTGGCCGGGATGCATCCGACGTTGAGGCAGGTGCCACCGATCCAACGCTTCTCGACGAGGGCGATGTTGAGCCCGGCGCTGGCGCCGTAGAGCGCCGCTGCATAACCACCGGGGCCGCCGCCGATGACGACGACATCGAAGTGATCGGCCGTGGGAACCACCTCCAGAGAGTGACGTGGGGGCCGTTACGTTGCGACTCTACCGGCCCGCGCACGTCGCCGGATCGGGCCGCGGCACCGCTCCCGGACGCGGTGCTTCCCGCTCTTGCAGCTCCGCTGCGGGCCGCTCGGGCCACGGCCTCGCCTGCCGGCTCGGCCTCTTGCTCCTCGGTCAGAGCACCATGGCCAGCTGCACGCTGAAGGCCACGAGGATGGCCAGGCCACAGAGGAGGGCAGCGAGGATCAGCCGGCGGGTGCTCATAGACGAACGAACAGGCTACCGGGAACCCTAGGCGACCCCCGGATCGTCTCAACCGGCATGACCAAGGCGATGGCGAGATGGGTGGGCCTGTTGGGGCTGGCGGCGGTGCTGGCCGTCGGGTGCGCGGGCCGGGACGACGAGGCGTCGGACGCCGGCGGCGCGACCTCGGACGCACCCGAGCTGGCCGACGGGATGACGACCGAGGGTGCCGGCGACGCGGCGACCGGCGGGGACGGCGCGGCCGGCGAGGCGGCCCCCACCGCGGCGCTCGACCTGGTGGCCGCGGACCGCGACGTGGTGCGCACCGGGTCGATGCGGGTGACGGTCGACGAGGTCGACGACGCCGCCGGTGAGGTGCGGGCGGTCGCCATCACAGCCGGTGGGTTCGTGGCAGACGAGCAGGTGCGGGCCGCCGACGACACGGTGGACGTGACCGTGCGGGTGCCGGCCGACGCCTTCGACGACGTGCGGGCCAGCATCGGCGAGCTGGGCGACGTCTCCGAGCAGGACGTGCAGGCGCGCGACGTCACCGCCGACGTGGTCGACCTCGAAAGCCGCATCGCCTCGCTGCGCGCCAGCGTCGAGCGGGTGCGGGCGCTGCTGTCGGGGGCCGGCGACGTCACCCAGCTCGCATTGGTCGAGGGCGAGCTGGCCAGCCGTGAGACCGAGCTCGAGGCCCTGCTGGGCCAGCAGCGCGTGCTCGCCGACCAGGTCGCGCTGGCCACGCTCACGGTCCACCTGGGCGAGGACGACTCGCCCAGCCCGTCCGACGACGCCGCCGGCTTCACCGACGGGTTCCGGCGGGGCTGGGTGGCGTTGGTCGACGGCGGCCGGGTCGCCCTGGCCGTCGCCGGCTTCCTGCTGCCCTTCGCTGTGCCCGCCGTGCTCGTGGCCGCCATCGTGCGGTGGTGGCAGCGCCGGCGCCCCGCCGCGACACCCGTCACGGAGGCACAGAGCTGAGGACCTGAGGGGACGGTCACCCAGTCTCGGCGTGCCGTCGCTGTGCTTCCCGCTCCTGCAGCTTCGCTGCGGGCCGCTCGGGCCACAGCCTCGCCTGGCGGCTCGGCCTCGGGAGACCTGACGCCGGACTACCGTGCGCGGGCGCATGACCGCCCTCGCCGCCTACCGGGCCCGCCTCGACGGGCTGCTCGCCCAGCTCGGCGCCGACCACGGTGTGCCCGGCGCGGCGTGCGGTGTGCTGCTCGGCGACCAGACCCACGTGGCGACGTGGGGGGTGGCCAACGTCGCCACCGGCACGCCCGTCGGCCCCGCGACCCTGTTCCAGATCGGGTCGATCTCCAAGCTCTACACCGCCACGCTGGTCATGCAGGCCGTCAGCGCGGGCGTGATCTCGCTCGACGAACCGGTGCGTGCGCAGCTCCAGGAGTTCATGGTGGCCGACCCGGGGGCGACCATCGAGATCACTCCACGGCACCTGCTCACCCACACCAGCGGGCTCGAGGGCGACCACCTGATCGACACGGGGTGGAACTCCGACGCCCTCGCCCGGTACGTGGCGACGCTCGCCGGGCTGGGGCAGATCCACCCGACAGACGAGGCGTACAGCTTCTGCAACACGGGCTACGGCGTGGTCGGCCGCCTGCTCGAGGTGGCCACCGGCGAGCACTTCGACCGGGTGCTCCGGCGCCGCCTGACCCGCCCGATGGGGTGCCGGGCGACGCTCACCCTGCCGCAGCACGCGCTGCTCCACAACGTGGCGGTCGGCCACGTCCAGGCCCGAGGTGGCCCGCCCACCCGCCAGGCGCGGTGGGTGCTCACGCGCTCGAACGGGCCGATGGGCGGCATCATGGCGCCGGCCGACGAACTGCTCGCGTTCGCCCGCATGCACCTGGCGCACGGGCGGGCGGGCGACGGCGTCGACCTGCTGGCACCGGTCGCCGCCGACGCCATGCAGCGGCCCCTCGCCGAGAGCCCGGTGCCGGGCGAGTCCCAGGCACTGGGGTGGACGGTGCGCCGCTGGGGCGACCTCGTCTGCCTGGGCCAGGACGCCGACACGTTCGGCCAGCGAGCCGTGCTGCGGGTGGTGCCCGAGCGCGGCTTCGCCGTGTGCGTGATGGCCAACAGCCCGACGGGCGCCCCCCTCGGCCAGGGCGTGCTCGAGCGCCTGGCCACCGAGCTGCTCGACGTCCCCGCCGAGGCGCTCGACCCGCCCGACCACTCAAGAGGCGACACGACCGCCCACCCCACCGACGACACGTCACCCGGCGGGGCCCTGGGCGGGGCGGCCACCGCCGACCTCACCTGGTGCGAGGGCACCTACGACCGGCTGCACCAGCGCATCGTCGTGAGCGTCACGGGCGACCGACTGCGGCTGGCGACCGAGCCGTCGGGCGTGCTCCGGGCCCTGGGCGTGGGCGACGCGGTGATCGACATGACCCCGGCCGCTCGGGCCGACGACGCAGGGCGCCTGGTGGTCGCGGGCGCCGACCCCGCCACCGGCCTGCGCGAGGTGGCAGTGTTCGCCCCGGCATCGGGCACCCAGCCCGCCGGGGTCTACCTGTCGGGCCGGCTGCACCGCCGCACGGCCTGACCACTCCGCCCGAGCGGACACGGAGACGGAGCCGGAGCGAGCCGGCGCCGCCGCACGGCGGGTCGGACTCTCACGCGCCGGTGAGGATCTTTCGGACATCGTCGATGCTCTCGGCGGTCACCAGCACCAGCACCTCGTCGCCGGCCTGCAGCCGGGTGTCGCCCCGGGGCACGATCACGCGGTCGTGGCGCAGCACCGCGACGACGGTCGAGTCGCGGGGGAAGTCGAGGTCGACGATCTCGCGATCGAGCGCGGGGCTCTCGCCGGCCAGCGTCACCTCGATGAGGGTGGCGCGGCCCCCCTCGAACGACAGCAGCCGCACCAGCGACCCGACGCTGACCGCCTCTTCGACGAGCGCGGTCAGCAGGTGCGGGGTCGACACGGCCACGTCGACGCCCCAGTTCTCGTTGAACATCCACTCGTTCTTGGGGTTGTTGACGCGGGCCACGACACGCGGCACCGCGAACTCCTGCTTGGCCAGCAGGCTGGTGACGAGGTTGTCCTCGTCGTCGCCGGTGACGGCGGCGACCACGTCGGCATCGGCCAGGCCGATCGTGCGCAGGCTGGTGACCTCGCAGGCGTCGGCGATGTGCCACTGGGCGCCCTGGGGCTCGCCGATGGCGAGCATGCGGGCGACGCGGTCGCCGTCCTGCTCGATGATGTGCACCTCGTGGCCGGCCTCCTGCAACTCGCCGGCGATGAACGTGCCGACGGCCCCGCCGCCGGCGATGACGACCTTCATCCGACGCCCTCCGCCAGGTGCTGGTCGATCTCGTCGAGGTGGCCGACGGCCACCGCCAGGTAGACGACGTCGCCGTCCTGGGTGATCAGGTCGGGGGCCGCCACCTGGGCGGTGCCCATGCGGCTGAGGGCCACGGCCCGCGCCACCCCGGGGAGCTCGATGTCGGTCAGCGGGTGCCCGGCCCAGGCGGCGGCCACCGGTCGCTCGATCACCACGACCCGGGCGCTGGGGTCGACCCAGTCGCTCTCCGAGGCGTCGGGCAGCAGCTTGCGTAGCACCCGGTCGATGGTCCACTGCACCGTGGCGATGGTGGGGATGCCCAGCCGCTCGTAGATGACGGCGCGCCGCGGGTCGTAGATGCGGGCGACCACCTTGCCGACCCCGAACGTCTCGCGGGCCACCCGGGCGGTGAGGATGTTGGAGTTGTCGCCGTTGGTGACCGCAGCCACGGCGACCGCGTCGCGGATGCCCGCCGCCTCGAGTCGGTCGCGGTCGAACCCGACGCCCACCACCTGCTGCCCGCCGAACCCCTCGTGGAGCCGGCGAAACGCCGTCGGATCCTTGTCGAGGACGGCGACCGAATGGCCCTCATCCTCGATGATGCGAGCGAGCCCGGACCCCACGCGGCCGCAGCCCACGATGACCACATGCATGGGCGGCGACGCTACAGCACCCCCGGCCCAACCCCGGAACTCGCGGACCGCCCAGGATCGGCTGACGTGGACCTTGACAGGCCCGGGGGTGCGTAAGGCATGCTTATCCCCACATGGCCGGGTCTGTTGTTGACATCGTGCAGGTAACCAGAGCGCCTGGTAGCAGGCCCGCTACCGAGCGCGCCGGCAGACCGGTCCGATGATCGTCTGTCACTGCGAAGTCGTCAGCGACCGGCGGGTCCGAGACGCGATCGACTGCGGCGCGTGCACGGTCGACGACGTCGGCGACCGGTGCGGCGCTGGCACGCGCTGTGGGTCGTGTCGGCCTACCATCGGTGTGCTCCTCGCCAGGCTGCTGGCGCCGGAGCAGGTAGAGCCTGCGGCCTGACCCTCCCCCGAGGCAGACCTCTGGCCGGAACCCGAGTCGGAGGTCACCACCAAATGCGAGGGAACCCCGAGATCATCGAGCTGCTCAATGACGTGCTGACCGCCGAGCTCACGGCGGTCAACCAGTACTTTGGCCACTCGAGGATGCAGAAGAACTGGGGCTACGGGCGCCTCGCCGACCACTCGTACCACGAGTCGATCGACGAGATGAAGCACGCCGACTCGCTCATCGAACGCATCCTCTACCTCGAGGGCATGCCCAACCTGCAGCGCCTCGGGTCGGTGCGCCTGGGCGAGGACCCGGTGGAGCAGCTCCGGCTCGACCTCGAGGTCGAGCGCGAAGCCGTCGAGCGATTCAACGGTGGCATCGCCCAGTGCGTCGAGCTGGGCGACAACGGCACCCGCGAGCTGCTGGCCGACATGCTCACCTCGGAGGAAGACCACGTCGACTGGCTGGAGACGCAGCTCGATCTGGTGGCCAAGCTGGGCGAGCAGCTCTACCTCAGCGAGCAGCTGGGCGACTGACCTGCCCGCCGGTCACCAACCGGTCGTGGACGGCGGGCCGTCGGCCGGCCCCGGCCCGGGCGGCGGGGTCGCCGGCGAGGCGCCGCCCCGCCCGGCCTGCGCGCTGAGCAGGTCGCGGATCTCCGTCAGCAGCGCCGCCTCGTCGGACATCTGCTCGGGCCCGATCTGCTCCTCACCGCGCCTGCGGCGCTCCTGCAGCATGTTGAGCGGCTTGACCACCGCGAAGAACACGACGGCCGAGACCGACACGAAGTAGACGATGGCGTTGATCACGATGCCGTAGCTGAAGATGCTGTCGTTGATCGTGAACGTCATCTGCCGGAAGTCCTCGCCCCCGATCACGCCGATCAAGGGCGTGATGAGACCCTCGACCACCGACGTCACGATGGCCGTGAACGCGGCCCCGATGACGACCGCGACCGCCAGGTCCACCACGTTGCCGCGGGAGATGAACTCCTTGAACTCCTTGAAGACACCTGACACGTCGCACTCCTCCGCATCGGTTCGGTGAGCTCCCCCCGACGGCGTACCGTACCCAACCGTCCGACGAGCAGGAGCACGCCCCATGCAGCTAGCTGTCACCGGTGCCAGCGGCCTGATCGGCACGGCGCTGACCCGATCGCTGCGCGCGTCGGGGCATGCGGTGCGCCCCCTGGTGCGGCGACCGTCCGACGACCCCGACGCCGTGCGCTGGGACCCGGCGGCGGGCACCATCGACGACGGCGCACTCGACGGCGTGGACGCGGTGGTGCACCTGGCGGGGGCGGGCATCGGCGACAAGCGCTGGTCAGCGGGCCGCAAGCGCGAGATCCTCGACAGCCGCACCGACGGCACCGGCC
Source organism: uncultured Acidimicrobiales bacterium (assembly GCA_963735395.1). Classification (GTDB taxonomy): domain Bacteria; phylum Actinomycetota; class Acidimicrobiia; order Acidimicrobiales; family VFJN01; genus ZC4RG19. Next base: position 63,689 of record CAVTKV010000020.1, read on the forward strand.
TCATCGCCCGCACGCTGGCCGGCAGGTCGACGCCGCCCGCCGTGCTGGTGTCGGCGTCCGCGGTGGGCTACTACGGCAGCCCGGGCGACGAGGTCGTCACCGAGCAGAGCGCGCCCGGCGACGACTTCGTGGCCGGGGTGGTGCAGGCCTGGGAGGCCGCCGCACAGCCGGCGGTCGACGCCGGCATCCGCACCGTGTTCCTGCGCACCGCGCCGGTGCTGGCGCGCCACGGGGGCATCCTGCCCCGCATGGCCCTGCCGTTCCGGCTTTTCGTGGGCGGGCGCCTCGGCTCGGGGCGCCAGTGGATGAGCTGGATCTCGCTCGACGACGCGGTCGGCGCCATCCGCTTCGTTCTCGAGCACGACGAGCTCTCCGGGCCCGTGAACGTGACGGCGCCCGAGCCCGTCACCAACGCGCAGATGGCCGCCGCCATCGGCGCCGCACTGCACAGGCCGAGCGCGGTTCCGGTCCCCGCGTTCGCGCCCCGCCTGGTCCTCGGGCGCGAGATGGCCGACTTGCTGCTGTTCGTCAGCCAGCGGGTGCGCCCCGCGGCGCTGATCGACGCCGGGTACCGCTTCACCTACCCCGACGTCGTCAGCGCGCTGGCGGCGACGCTGGGGAGCAGGCCGTGACCCAGGCGCATGACGCAGGCGGGGCGCCGGCCACGCGGCCCGGGGTCGCCGCCTTCGACTTCGACGGCACCCTGGCCCGCCGCGACACGCTCGTGCCGTTCCTGCGACAGGTGCGCGGCACCCCACGCGTCGTCGCGGCCGCGGCTCGGTCGGTGCTGCGCAGCCGCGACCGCGACGCCCTGAAGGTCGCCGTCATCGGCCACCTGTTCCGCGGCGTCCGGGCCGCAGACCTCGACGAGCTGGGCCGGGCCTACGTCGCCACGCTGGTCGACCTGCTCCGGCCGGACATGGTCGAGCGGGTGCGCTGGCACCAGCGCGAGGGCCATGCCGTCGTCATCGTGTCGGCCTCGCTCGGCGCCTACCTCCGCCCGCTGGCGCAGCGTCTGGGTCTGGACGCGGCCCTGGCGGTCGAGCTGGTGACGGGGGCCGACGGGCGCCTCACGGGCGGCGTCGTCGGCCAGCTCAACACCCGAGGGCCGGAGAAGGTGGCGCGGCTGCGGGCCTGGGTGAACGAGCGGTTCGGCGCCGCCACCCCGTTCGAGCTGTGGGCCTACGGCGACTCGTCGGGCGACGAGGAGCTGCTGGCGCTCGCCGACCACCCCACCTGGGTCGGCCGGCGAGCGAACGGCAGCCGCTGAGAACGTCCGCGGACAGGTCACGTCGACCCGGCGAACGGTCGCTGTGCTTCCCGCTCTTGCAGCTTCGCTGCGGGCCGCTCGGGCCACGCCCTCGCCTGTCGGCTCGGCCTCTGGCTACGCGAATCCCTGGCGGACGACTCGACGGGGGCGGCGGCTGACCGCCAGGGCCACGGGCACGCCGCCCAGGGCGGCGACGCCCAGCGCGACCCGGGCGATGGTGGACAGGGTGCCGGGATCGCCGTCGGCGGCCGCCGCGCCGTCACCGCCCGATCGCTGGCCGGTGGCCCGCGCGCCGGAATCGGTGCCGTCGGTCACCCCGTTGGCGGCCGCGGTCGTCTCGAACAGCACGGGGGCCTCGGCCGGGACCGTGGGGCCGCCCAGGCCCGCCAGTGACGGGGCCGCCGGACGGCGGCTGGACGACCCGCCGGCGTCGATGGCAGCCGCATCTGCGCCGGTCGTGGCACCGGCCGGGGCGCCGGGGCCGCCGGACTCCGCGGGGGGCGGGACCGCACCACCTGCGCCGCCGCCACTGCCACCCCCGGCCGGGGCGGTCACGGTGATGACGGTGGTGTGGCGCCGGTCCCCGGCCGGCGCTCCCGGCACGTCGCTGCGCGCGTGCCGCAGCGGTCTATCACATCGTGCTCAGCCGTCTCCGCGTCAACAACGCGCCCCCCACGGCACGTCGCGGTCGGTTGCGGGTCAGTCCCGGTGCGCGGTCACCGACAGGTCGCGGGGCTGGTCGAGGGTGGAGGTCCAGCGGGCCACGTTGCCCTCGACCGTCGCATCGTCGCCGGCCACCGGCGTGGCCCCTGCGACCTCGACGCTGACCGCGATCTCGTCGGCCGTGGCGAACGGCTGGACCGGCAGGTCGAGGTCGTAGCGGCGGCCCTCGATGGTGCCGGTGAGGTCGAGCTCGAGCTCGACGGTGCCGCCGGGCGGGATGTCGACGAAGGTCGAGTAGACGTTGCGGCCGACCTCGCGCTCGGCCTGCACCGCGGTGGGCTGGCCCCCGATCCGCGACGCCTCCAGGTCGAACGGGCTGTAGATCGACACGAACGACCGGTTGGTCCCCCACGGCAGCCCCACGCCGTTGCCGATCACGTAGTCGGGCCACCCCTCGGCCGGGGCGGTGTTCTCGAGTGTCACCCGCAGCGTGCTCGTGACGCGTCCCGTCTCGGGGTCCCAGCGCACGTCGTACTGCTCGCGCCGCCGCAGGAACAGGTCGATCTTGCTGCCGCCGGCGTTGGCGGTGGTGAGCATGACGGTGTCGGTGCCCTCGGGCGGCGGCGCGAGGTAGCCCGTCACGCCCGTGACCTGGAGGGGCAGGAACGTCCCCTGGTCGATGGTGGCGAACTGGATGTGGCCGCCGTCGACCACGGTGTTGAGCTGGTCGCTCAGCGCCCGCGGCCCCGGCAGGTCGACCGATGTCAGCCGGTCGAAGGTGGTGCGGGCCACGGTGTCGAGCATGTCGAGGCGGTCCTCGTTGTCGTCCTCGAACTGCACGTACTGCTCGAACAGGAGGAACTGCTCGGCGTTCTCGGCGCTGAGCGGCTGGGGCAGCCCCGCCACCTCGATCGGGCCGGTGTAGCGCATGATCGCCGCAAGCCCGGCCGGGTCGACGCTGAGCAGGCCGTCGATCTGCTGCCCACCCGACTGCGGGTAGAGCTCGGCCGCCGCTGTCGTGAGTGACAGGAAGTCGGGCGTCATCGTCAGGTTGCGCCACGTGGTGGCGATGTCGAACCGCCCGTAGCGCGACGTCATCTCGGGCGAGAGCTGAAGCGTGCGCGCCGCGCCGAGGCCACCCTGCTCCAGCTCGGAGACCCGACCGAACACGGGCATCGTCAGCTTGCCGTCGTCGATCACCAGCTCCGCGTAGTTGCCCGGGAACCCGGTGCGGCCCCGGGCCTCGACGGGTGTCGTGAACAGCACGAGGTAGCGCTGCGGCCCGTCTGCGCCGAGAAGGGCGGGCGCCACCGACACCGCGTTGATGGCGGACTGGGTCTCGGGAACGGCCTCGTCGATCTGGTCGTCGAGCAGGTCGATGCGGCTCGACACCAGGCCCGCCAACCACGGCGAGCGCGCCCGCTCGACCTCGTCGCTCAGGCGCGTGAGGGCGCCGTGCACCTGCTCGAGCGGCTGTTGCATGTCGGCCACGACCTGGGGGTCGAGGCGGCCGTCGACGAAGCGCAGCGCGTCCACGTCGGCCGAGTCGGCGGCGAGAGACGTCACCTCGGCCACCTCGCTCGCCTGCGACGCCAGCGAGCTGACGGCGTCGAGGTTGGGGCCGATGAGCGGCAGCGACTTGGCCGGAGCGACGAACCAGCTCGACAGCGTGCTGTCTGCGGCCGCCAGCGAGCGGGCCGCCTGGTCGAGCTCCTCGGCAGCCAGCTCGTCGTCGGCGTCGCGCGCGGCCGCCATGCCGCCGTCGATGGCGCGCATGCCGTCGGCCACCTCGTCGGCCACCGATACGATGCCCAGCGCCGCGCCGGCCGCCATCAGGCCGATCACGCCCCCGGCGACCATCGCCGCCCGCCTCGTCCGGGCCTGCACCCGGCGACCGGCGTGGGCGTACCCCGATACGACGACCGGGGCGATGGCGGCCAGGGTCAGGAGGGCGGACAGCCCGTGGAAGCCGATCGGATCGGCGCGTAGCAGGGCGACGATCCCCAGCGCGGCGACGAGCGCGCCTCGAGCCCGGCTGCGCGTGTCGCGCACCACCGACACGAACGCGACCACGATCGCCACCGCCGCCAGGGCGAGGGCGAGGGAGTCGTCGCCGGCGATCATCGCCGCCACGCCCGCGGGCAGGAACCACGTCCACCGCCGGGCGGTGGCACCGAACGTGGCCACCACCGCCGCCAGCGCCCCGCTCCAGAAGGCGTCCGACGTGCTCAGGCCGGTGGGCCCGGCGCGGGTGAGCAACGCCGCCGCCAGGCCCGCCGCCGCCACCGTGGCCCCGAAGGCGATGGTGCGCGAGCGGCGTGTCGCGAACAGCGTGCGTCGGCGAACGGCGATCGACATGGAATCCGACAATCTAGGCGACCCGGCGTGGCCACGATCCATCCCGAAAGGCGGATCGCCGCCTATCCGCCCGTCACGGTCAGTAGGCGCCCGCGCCCCGGAGCACCGCCGAGAACGTCTTGGCGATGATCGTGACGTCCATCGTGGGCGACCAGTGGTCGACGTAGTAGAGGTCGAGCCGCACGGCCTCGTCCCAGGGCAGGTCCGATCGACCGCTGACCTGCCACAGGCCGGTGATCCCCGGCTTGACCAGCAACCGGCGGCTGACGTGCCCCTCGTACAGGTCGACCTCCGCGGGCAGCGGCGGCCGCGGGCCCACCATCGACATCTGTCCCCGCAGCACGTTGAGGATCTGGGGCAACTCGTCGACGGAGTACCGCCGCAACAGGCGGCCGGTCCGCGTCACGCGCGGGTCGGTGCGCAGCTTGAACAGCAGCCCGTCGGCCTCGTTGCGGTGCTCGAGGCCGGCCCGCAGGCGGTCGGCGCCCACCACCATCGTGCGGAACTTCACCATGCTGAACTGGCGGCCCTCGCGCCCCACGCGCGTCTGCCGGAAGAACACCGGTCCGGGGCTGTCGAGCTTGACCGCTGCGGCCACGAGGACGAAGACCGGCGCCAGCACCAGCAGCGCCGCCGCCGCGCCGGCCCGGTCGAAGACCTCCTTCGCCACCCGCTGGGGGCCGGTGAAGGTGGGTTCCTCGACGTGCAGCAGCGACAGCCCGGCCACGTCGCGCACCACGGTGCGGGGACCGGCGACATCGGCGATGGCGGGGGCCACGAGCAGGTCGACGTCGGTGTGGGCCAGGTCGCCCGCCAGCGCCCGCAGCTCGCCCGGCTTGGACTCGGTGGTGATGGCCACCGAGTCGGCGCGGCACAGCTCGATGGCGCCGACCAGGTCGGACGGTGTCCCGACGACCGGCACCGAGCGGGCGCCGATCGTCAGTGCCGGCGTATCGGCCGCGCCGTCGACGCACACGCCCACGAGCAGGAACCCCGACCACTCGGACCGCACCAGGTGCTTGCCCACCTCGACCACCGCCGAGGGCGTGCCCACGAGCAGCAGCCGGTGCACGTAGCGGCCGCGCCGCCGCTGGCCGCGCAGCCACAGCCGCAGGCCGACTCGGGTGAGCAGCGTGAGCACCAGGGCCACCGGGATGAGCACGCCGACGTAGCCGCGGGCGATCACCAGCCGGCCCAGGAAGTGCGCCAGGGCCACGATGGCCAGGAAGTGGACGCCGCCGTTGAGGACCCGCCGGTATTCGTCGGAGCCCACGCCGAGGATGCGACGGTCGTAGCACCCGGCCAGCGCCAGGACCCCCAGCCACACGGGCACGCCGAGCAGGGCGACCAGGACGTAGGGGATGTTCGGCCCCGGGAGCAGCGCCGCCGACACGCCGAAGCGCAGCAGGTGGGCGATGCCGAGCGACACCGTGATGGCCGCCGCGTCGGCGACGACGTAGGTCAGGGCCGGGGGGACGCTGCCACCGTCGTGTCCCAGCGGCGACGGGCGCGGTGCCGCCGGTGTCGCCACCGCCCCCGACGCTGGGCGCGTCGGCCGGGTCCCGGCTACCCCCATCCCAGACACTCGCGGCAGCATAGACCGCGACCTCGGGCGACGGCCGGGGGTGACGGCACCGGCCCCCCGCCCTGCTCAGGTCACTTGGGCTGCATGCGGACGCCGCCGTCGACCCGGATGACCTCGGCGTTCATGTAGCTGTTGCCCAGCAGCTCGACGGCCATGCCGGCGAACTCGTCGGCGGTGCCCAGGCGCTTGGGGAACAGCACGTCGCGCTTGAGCTTCTCCTTGAACTGCTCGCTGGCCTCGCCCTCGCCGTAGATGGGCGTGTCGATGAGGCCGGGGGCGATGCAGTTGACGCGCACGCCGACCGCGGAGAGGTCGCGGGCGACCGGCAGGGTCATGCCCACGACGCCGCCCTTGGACGCTGAGTAGCTGGCCTGGCCGATCTGGCCGTCGAAGGCGGCGACCGAGGCCACGCTCACGATCGCGCCACGCTCGCCGTCGGCCAGCGGCTCGGTCTGCGACATTGCCGTGGCGGCGATGCGGATGCAGTCGAACGTGCCGACCAGGTTGATCTTGATGACGGTGTTGAACACGCCGAGGTCGTGGGCGGACTCGTAGTGGCCGTCGCGCCCGATCGTGCGGGTGGCCCAGCCCACGCCGGCCGCGGTGACCAGCGCCCGCAGCGGGCCAAGCTCCTTGGCGGCCTCGACTGCCGCGATGATCTGCTCGGTGTCGGTGACATCGGTGGGGGCGAAGACGCCGCCGATCTCCTTGGCGAGCGCCTCACCCTTGTCCTGCTGGCGGTCGAGGTCGGCGATGACGACCTTGGCCCCGCGGTCGGCCAGGGCGGTGGCGGTGGCGGCGCCCAGGCCGGACGCGCCGCCAGTGACGATGGCAGAGATCCCGTTGAGGTCCATGGCCACGGACTGTATTGACTCGCCGGTCAAGCGGGCGAACCGATGGGCGGCCGGGCCTGACCCTGGACTGACCCCGGCCGTGCCGGCGGAACAGCCGCCGCCTCAGGCGGGCGCGCTGCCGGCGAAGTAGCGCTGCGCCAACGCCCAGGCGTCCTGGCCGCACATCTCCCCGATCTGGCGGCCTGCGAAGTCGTCGGCCCGGATGTGGATGCCACCGAAGATCCGCGAGATCCCTGCCTGGTCGGCGGCGTCGAAGTACGTGGCCGACTGGAGCACGACGTCGCGGGTCGGGCCCGCTTCGGTGACGAGGTCGCCTGTCGCGACCGTCCATTGCGCGATGCCGCCGGGGAAGTAGGGGTCGCCGGTGAACGCCGCCATGACCTCCGCTGCGGCCCGGCTGAACGTGCTGTGCCCCGACACGTAGCCGGCGAACGCCGGGGTCACGAACGTGGCGCGCTGGTAGGGCACCCAGTCGACCGCCCGGATCCACGCCACGCCGCTGGCGTGCGACGGGTCCTCGGGGTTGCCCTGCCACGCCTTGACGGCGACCTCGCCCACATGATCGGCCAGGTGCTCGTGCCGCTGTCCGGGTGCGCTCGAGTCCGCGGTGACCACCTCGATCAGCCCATCGACGAGCGGGAGCCCGTCGGGGTGATAGGCGGGCCCGGCCGGATCGCTCGACTGCCCGTTCCCGCCCATGTACCGGATCATCGAGATCGGGCGGGCCGAGTCGTAGTACCCCTTCGTCCCCCAGGCCGCCACTGCGGCGTCGTGCACCGCCCCGTTGAGGGCGAAGTACAGCTTGACGTCCCACTCGAGGCGGTCGACCTCGGCGCCCTCTCCGCCGATGCGCAGCTCCAGGTCGCGACTGTCGGACACGTCGTTCGCGAGGGTGTTCCAGTGGCCGGGGGGTGTCTCCGACTCCGGTCCGTCGGCCCAGAACTCGGCCAGCGCGCGGGCGAAGTCACCCCGCAGGACCACGTTGGGCGCATAGGGGTCACCCGTCGACGGGTTCACGTCGCGCCCGTCGCCGTCGTTGGTGCCGAGCGGGTTGTCGCCGAACGAGCCCGGGCCGATGTCCATCGTCACTCCGTCGCCCGGGTCGAGGTAGCTGCTGTCGCGGAGCACGTCGACCGCGGCCTGCTCGAAGGCCTCCGCGCTCGCCGGGTCGTCGCCCAGCCGCGGGGGCGGCCCGGGGTCGACTGGCAGGCCCTCGGCCGAGGCCGGGAGCGCGAACGCGGCCACGTGGCCCCACTGTGGCCCGACGAAGCGCTGGACGTTCCCCGGTATCGGCAGCCCGTTCTGCGCCACGTTCTGCGCCAGGGCGAGGGGCTGCCATCGGTTGGGGTCGACCATCCGGGCGCCCGGGTCGGCCACCACCAGCGGCTGGTTCACCGGCCGGTAGGTGGTGTCGATGTAGCGGCGCGGCTCCTCCGAGCCGTCCTCGCGGCCCGCCTCGATCACGGCCCGCGGCGATGCGGTTGCCCAGCGCTGCGGGCGAGTCGCCGTCGGTGCTGGTGAAGTCGATCCGGTAACAGAGCGACTCCATGGTCGCCACCAGCTCGTCGAACGTTCCCTGCAGCCCGGCGGCGAACGAGTAGCGGTGGAGGAGGACGCGGTAGGCGGCGTAGCTGATCGCCGCTTCGCGCGCCGCTCGGACGTCGTCGGCCTCGTGCTTCTCGTCGACGAAGTAGCCGTCGGTGTCGGGGTCGTAGGCCGCCCAGGCGTCCCACATGGCGGCTGAGGTGTGGAACAGGTTCCGGGCATGCACGGTGGGGGCCGGGACGTCGCGCCGGATGCCGTCGAGCAGCGCCTCGTCCCACACCCGGGCCACCGACCGCCCGCCGAGATCGGCGCGCTCGCAGCCATCCATCACGTAGGCGTCCGCTTCCGGCGAGTCCGACGTGCACGCCGGTAGCGCCAGAACTGCGAGAGCCAGCAGGGTGCACGTCCATCTGCGAGCCGGGGTCGTGCCAGCGGAGGTCATTCCGGTGGCTCCACGACGACGATCTGGTTGGCCGCGACATCGTCCAGGGTCGTGACCTCGCCATCGGGCCAGGTGACGACCAGCTCGCTCACCTCGGACGCGTCGCCCAGCCCGAAGTGACCGCGGGGGTCCTCCGACGAGAGGTAGCTGCTTCCCGCCTGCAGCTGGCGAGTGACCTCCCGGCCGTCCGGCAGCGACGCGGTGATCACGGCGCCGGGGTGGAAGCCGTCGAGCTCGACCTCGAGCCAGTTGCCCGTGGCCGCCCGGTTCTCCAGGAGGCAGAGGGGGCCGCCGACGGTGGCCACGGCGATGTCGAGGTCGCCGTCGTTGTCGAAGTCGGCCGCCGCACTGCCGCGAGCCAGCAACGGGCCGAGCTCGGTGAGGCCGGCCGCCGCCCCGACGTCCTCGAACCGCGTCGCCGAGCCGGGGGCGGTGAGGTTGGCGAACGCCTGGACCGGTTCGGCGTCGCCGAGGAGATCGGTGACGGGGATCCCGCCGTTGGCGAGCACCAGGTCGAGGTCGGTGTCGAGATCGAGGTCGGCCCACGACACGCCCCACCCCGTCGCGGCACCGAAGTCGGGTCCCAGATCACGGCGCACGTCCTCGAAGGAAGGGTCCACCAGGTCGGACTCCGCGCCGTGGAACACGCCGTGGACCTGGCCGCGGGCGTTGGTGACGAACAGGTCCTCGCGGCCGTCGCCGTCGTAGTCGGCCCCGCCGACGCCCATGCCGGCGCCCGGGTCGGCGACGCCGGCCCGGGCGGCCAGCTCCTCGAACCGGAACCCGAGCCCGGCAGGGTCGGCCTCGGCACCGCCCGGCCATCCGCACGTTGTCGTACAGGCGATCGGGGTTGGTGTCGTTGGCGACGTACAGGTCGAGGTCGCCGTCGCCCTCGAGATCCGAGAACAGGGCACCGAGGCCGTACGCGAAGTTGGCGACCTCGAGCCCCGCCTCCATGCCGACCTCGCGGAACGTCGACGCGCCCGCCGTCGGCGCGCCCCTCGTTCAGGTACAGCAGGTCGCGGACCCCCGTGTAGGTGTTGGGGAACCCCTGCGTGGCCCCGGAGATGGGGCTGTCCACGTTGGCGTACCCGGCGACGAACAGGTCGGGCCAGCCGTCGCCGTCGACGTCACCGACGGCCGCCCCCGCGTACCAGCCGACGGCCGGGGCGCCGGCGGCCTCGGCCCCCTCGGTGAAGGTTCCGTCGCCCTCGTTCCACAGGAGCGCGCCGGACTCCACGCTCGTCACGTACAGATCCGTGTGGCCGTCGAGATCGAAGTCCGCCGCCACGCAGCCGTTGCCGCGGACGGCGAGATCGGCGCCGGAGCCGGCGCTGACGTCGACGAAGGTGCCCTCGACGTTGTGGTACAGGGCGCTCCGGGGCAGCCCGCCCGCCTGTTCCCACCGGCCGACCTCCTCTTCGGCGTGCGAGTTGACCGCATAGAGGTCGAGCCAGCCGTCGCCGTCGTAGTCGAGCCAGCAGACCCCCGTCCCCGTCATCGCCGCCGGGTCGGACGTGACCTCCCACCGAAACGCACCCTGCCGGAAGTCGATCCCGACCTCGCCGGCGACGTCGGCGAACTCGATCCGCGACGGCCCGTTGCGCGGCGCGAGGGTCGTGGGCGGTGGGCCTGCTCGCATCGTCACTCGCCTGGTCCGCGGACCCCGACGAGCAGGCGGCGGCGATCAGACAGAGGGCGAGCACCGACGCCCGTGCGCCGGAGCGCACTCACACCACTCCGCGAGCCGCCCGGCGGCGCTTCGACAGCGAGTCGACGAGGACCGCGGCGAGCAGGACCAGGCCGGTGATCACCGACTTGGTGCCGGTGGCCAGGTTGAGCAGGCCCATCCCGTTGTCGATGGCGATGATCACCAGTGCGCCGAGCAGCGCCGACACGACGCGGCCCCGCCCGCCGAACAGGCTGGTACCGCCGATGACCGCGGCCGCGATGACGTTCAGCAGCAGCGTGCCCCCGCCGGTGTTGGTGGCCACCGACCGCAGGCGGGAGGCGAAGACGATCCCGCCGAGGCCCGCCATGAACCCGGCGATCATGAACACGGCGATGCGCACCCGGTCGACGTTGATGCCGGCCCGGCGGGCGGCCTCGGCGTTGCCGCCGACCGCGTAGACATGCCGGCCGAACCGGGTGCGCGACGCGACGAAGGACCAGAACACGAACAGCACCAGGACGAGCAGTGTCACCTGCGGGACGCCGCGATCGCGGTTGGCGTACCAGACGGCGGCGAACGTGACGAGCGCGAGACCGGCGACCTGGAGGAGGATCACCACTCCGGGCTTGGCGTCGAGGCCGCGGGCCCCGCGGGAACGCGCCGTCAGCAGCTGCGACACTGCGAAACCGGCCACCACGGCCGCCCCGACCGCCCAGCCCCCTGCGTCGCTGAGGAAGTTGTTGGCGATGCCGATGATGGTGTCGTCCTGGATGCGAACGGTGCCCGACGTCGAGTACTCGGTCGTGAGGATCAGCACGACGCCC
>CAVTKV010000021.1:0-586623 GCA_963735395.1 uncultured Acidimicrobiales bacterium
CTGCCGGCGCGGGCCGACTGCGTCGTGGTGGGCACGGGCTACGCCGGCCTCTCGGCGGCCCGCACGCTCGCCGCCGCCGGTCGGTCGGTGGTCGTCGTCGACGCCGAACCGATCGGCTGGGGCGCCAGCGCCCGCAACGGCGGCATGGTCCTCCCCGAGCTGAAGGCGGGGCCGCCGGCTCTCGAGCAGGCCTACGGCCCCTCGGCCGCCGCATGTACGACCGAGGCGAACGAGGCGTTCGACCACGTCGAGTGCGCTCGTTGCCGGCGCCGAGGCGCCGGTCGCGTGCGACTACGAACGCAGCGGCCAGCTCTACCTCGCCCACGCCGAGCGGGTGCGTGCCGTCGCTCCAGGAGATGGCCGCGAGCACGGCGACGAGTTCGGCGAGCCCGTGCGCTTCGTGCCGCGCGCGAGCTGGCCGAGGAGATCGGCTCGACGGCGTACCACGGTCGGCGTCGTCTCGGCAGGACGGGTGGGCTGCACCCCGCCCGCTTCCATGCCGGCCTGTCGGCCGCGCCCTCGCCGTGGGAGCCGTGCTGCTGGGCTCGACGCGGGCGACGGCGATCGACCCGCACGAAGCGGCGCGGGTGGCGTTGTTGGTGGCGGCGGATCGGGGCCGGGTGACGACGACCCGCGGCACGATCGAGTCCACCGATGTGATCGTCTGCACCAACGCCTACGCCGACGGCCTGCTGCCTGAGCTGCGGCGGCGCGTCCTGCCGATCGGCAGCTTCATCATCGCCACCGAGGTGCTCGATCCCGACCTGGCCCGGTCGGTCAGCCCCCGCCGGCGCATGCTGGTCGACACCAAGAACTTCCTCTTCTACTGGCGGCTCACCCCCGACGGCCGCCTGCTGTTCGGTGGCCGGCGCAGCCTGTCACCGTCGACCGTCCCCCAGGCCCGCGACTTTCTGTACCAGTCGATGGTGGGCGTCCACCCGCAGCTGGCGGGCGTACGGGTCGAGCGGGCGTGGGGCGGCGACGTCGCCATCACGCGCGACCGCCTGCCGCACGTCGGCCGCATCGACGGCGCCTGGTACGCCACCGGCTGCAACGGCTCGGGCGTGGCGCTCAACACCTGGCTCGGCGCCCGCGTCGCCCACCACCTGCTGGGCGAGGCGGCGCCCCCGTCGTTCGCCGAGCTGCGCCACCGTCCGATCCCGCTGCACCGGTTCCGCCACGCGTACCTGCCCGTCGTTGGCCCGTGGTTCCGCTGGCACGACCGGAGCTGACGCGCCGATCAGTGCTTGATCATCACGTGCTTGAGCTCGGTGTAGTGCTCGATGGCGTAGATCGACATGTCCTTGCCGTAGCCGCTCTGCTTGAAGCCGCCATGGGGCAGCTCCGACACGATCGGGATGTGGTCGTTGACCCACACCGTGCCGAACACCAGCGACCGTGACATGCGCATGGCCCGACCGACGTCGCTGGTCCACACGCTGGCCGCCAGGCCGTAGTCGACGCCGTTGGCCCAGGCGAGGGCCTGGTCCTCGTCGCTGAAGCGCTGCACGCTCACCACCGGCCCGAACACCTCGCGTTGCACCATCTCGCTGGCCTGGGCCGGGTCGGCGACCACCGTGGCCTCGTAGAAGAAGCCGGGCCGGTCGAGCGCCGATCCGCCGCTCACGAGCTCGGCACCGTCCTCGACCGCCCGCTCCACCATGCCCACGACCCGTTCACGCTGAGCCGCCGACACCACGGGCCCGACCTCGGTGGCCTCGTCGGCGGGGTCGCCGACCACCAGGGCGCCGGCGGCAGCGCCGAGGCCGCCGACCAGATCGTCGTACACGCCCGGACCGGCGACCGACGCCGGCACGGGGCGGTGCAGTCCTGACCGGAGTTGTAGTAGGCGCCCTCGGCCAGCGTGCTCACCACGGCGTCGATGTCCGCGTCGTCGAACACGATCACCGGCGCCTTGCCGCCCAGCTCGAGGTGGACCCGCTTGAGGGTGTCGGCGGCGTTGCGGGCGATCAGCTTGCCGGTGTCGACATCGCCGGTGATCGAGACCATGGCCACGCCGGGGTGGCGGACGAGGGCGTCACCCGCCGTCTCGCCCTGCCCGCACACGACGTTGAACACGCCAGGCGGGAAGATGTCGGCGGCCAGCTCGGCCAGCTTGAGGGCGGTGAGCGGCGTCAGCTCCGACGGCTTGAGGATGAAGGTGTTGCCGGCGGCCAGGGCCGGCCCCAGCTTCCACGTGGCCATGTTGAGCGGGTAGTTCCAGGGCGCAATGCCGGCGCAGACGCCGAGCGGGTCGCGCCGCAGCATCGACGTGTGGTCCTCCAGGTACTCGCCGGCTGCCTGCGCCTGCAGCGTGCGGGCCGCGCCGGCGAAGAACCGCAGGTTGTCGATCGTCAGGTCGAACTCGAAGTCGATGATCGAGACCGGCTTGCCCACGTTGCGCATCTCGAGCTGCTTGAGCTCGTCGAGGTTGGCCTCGACGGCGGCGGCCAGCGCGAGCAGCTTCTCGCTCCGTTCGCGGGGCGTGGTCGCGCCCACACGGTGAAGGCCTCGGCGGCCGCGGACACGGCCGCGTCGACGTCGACGGCGTCGCTGGCGGGGACCTGGGTGATGACGTCGCCCGTCGCTGGGTCGACCACGTCGTCGGTGCGGCCGCTGGCGGCTGCCTTCCAGGCACCGCCGATGAAGTTCTCGTGTGCCACGGATCGTTCCCCCCGTGTGTGGTCTGCCTGGGGAGAGCATCCACCGCGTCGCCTCGCACCCGCAAGGGATTCTGTTGCGGTGATGTGACCAGACGACAGGATCGGTTGCGAGGTGCGCTGAATTCCGCGAATCTCCATGCCAGAGGAGTAAGCAGCGTGGCGAGCTGACGGCTGAGGCGGCCGTACCGGGAGGAACGCAGCTGAGCGACGAGACCAGGGGGGCTGGCAGCCAGACCGACGCCAGCGATGGCGGAGCGGAATCATCCGCGGCTGCACCCGCCGCCAGCCCGCGTGCGATGGCAGGCGCGATCACGTCGGACACGGCGGTCATCGAGGCCGACCGCATGACCAAGCGCTTCGGCGACTTCGTGGCCGTCGACGACGTCTCCTTCTCGATCGAGCAGGGCAAGTTCTTCTCGCTGCTCGGACCATCGGGCTGCGGCAAGACCACGACGCTGCGGATGATCGCCGGCTTCGAGACCCCCAGCGAGGGCACCCTCCGGCTCGAGGGCATCGATGTCTCGCGCACGCCGCCGTACAAGCGCAACGTCAACACCGTCTTCCAGCACTACGCCCTCTTCCCCCACATGACGGTGTGGGACAACGTCGCCTTCGGGCCCCGCAGCAAGAGGCTGCGCAAGGCCGAGGTGGCTCGGCGGGTCGACGAGCTCCTCGGCGTCGTGCGGCTCACCGACTTCGCGACGCGCAAGCCCGCCCAGCTCTCCGGTGGACAGCAGCAGCGGGTGGCGCTGGCCCGGGCGCTCGTCAACTACCCGAGCGCCCTGCTCCTCGACGAGCCGCTCGGCGCGCTCGACCTGAAGCTGCGCCAGGTCATGCAGTTCGAGCTCAAGCGCATCCAGCGCGAGGTGGGCATCACGTTCGTCTACGTCACCCACGACCAGGAAGAGGCGCTGACGATGAGCGACCGCATCGCGGTCATGAACGACGGCGGGATCGAGCAGATCGGCTCGCCGGTCGACATCTACAACCGCCCGGCGAGCGTGTTCGTCGCCGGGTTCATCGGGCAGGCCAACCTGTGGCCAGGCCGCGTCGTCGCGGCAGACGGCGACCACGCCGTCCTCGACGCGCTGGGCGTGCCCCTGCGCTCCGCGTCGGGCGACACCCGCATCGAGATCGCCCGCGATGCCACGCTCATGGTCCGCCCCGAGCGCGTGCAGGTGAGCGTGGCCCGGCCGGACACCGCGAATGCGATCGAGACGACCGTGGTCGACCTCACGTTCCAGGGCCCGCTCGTGCGCTTCTCGCTCGCCGCCGCGGGGGGTGAGCCGGTCGTGGCCCAGGTCGGGCACGACGTCGAGCTGCCCCTGCTGCGCCCGGGTGACCGCCTGTGGGCGAGCTGGCCCGCCGACGCGTCGCTCGTGCTGCCCGCCGCTGACATCCCCACGCCAGAAGATCTCGAAGCCATGTTCGACGAGGGTTGACACCCCGAGCCGGACGACCACCGCCGCAACCAACGAGGAGCAGCCGCCATGGCTGGGAACGACAGCATCGACCCGCAGCTCGCAAAGCAATCGCCGCAGCGCGCGCCATGAGCCGGCGCCGCTTCCTCGGGAGAGGGGCCGCCGGAGCCATAGCGATCGCCATCGGCCCGTCCTTCATCGCCGCGTGCGGTGACGACGACGACGACTCGTCCGCGACCGGCGGCGGTGGCGGCGGAGGCAGCGACACCCTGCGGGTCTCCAACTGGCCCTTCTACATCTCGGACACCTTCGTGGCCGACTTCGAAGCCGCCTCGGGGCTCACCGTCTCGTACAAGGAAGACTTCAACGACAACGAAGAGTGGTTCGCCAAGGTCAAGGACTCGCTGGAGGCGGGCCAGGACATCGGCGCCGACCTCGTCATCCCCACCGAGTACATGGCGGCCCGGCTGATCAGCCTCGGGTGGCTCGCCGAGCTCGACGACGCCAACATCCCCAACAAGGGGAACCTGCGGCCCGACCTGCTCGACTCGACGTCTGACGCCGATCGCAGGTACTCGCTGCCCTATCTCTCGGGCATGGTCGGCCTCGCCTTCAACCGCGAGGCCACGGGCCGCGAGATCACGAGTGTCGACGACCTGTGGGACCCGGCGTTCGCCGGCCGTGTGACGCTGCTCGCCGACGCCCAGGATGGACTGGGCATGATCATGCTCGGTGAGGGCGATGACCCCGCCGATCCGACCACCGAGTCGGTGCAGCGGGCCGCCGACAAGGTGGCCGAGGAGAAGGACAAGGGTCAGATCCGCCGGTTCACCGGCAACGACTACGCCGACGACCTGGCGTCGGGCAACGTGGCCATCGCCCAGGCCTACTCGGGTGATGTCGTGCAGCTCGCGGCCGACAACCCCAACCTCGACTTCGTCGTTCCCGAGGCGGGGGGCACCACGTTCGTCGACGTGATGGTCATTCCCACGACGTCGCAGAACAAGGCAGGCGCCGAGGAGTGGATGAACTTCGTCTACGACCGGGCCAACTACGCGCAGCTCATCGTGGCGGTCCAGTTCGTGCCCGTGCTCAGCGACATGACCCCCGAGATCGAGAGGCTCGACCCGGCGATCGCCGCCGACCCGCTGGTCAACCCGCCCCAGGAAGTGCTCGACAAGCTGGCGATCTGGCCCGCCCTCACCGAGGAGCAGGACGCCGAGTACACCACCATCTACGCGGACGTCACGGGGGAGTAGAGATGGCGGGCGTCGCCACCGGCGGACGACGGCGCAGCCGCGTCGCGCCGTACCTGATGGTGCTGCCCGCCCTCGCCTACCTGGCGATCTTCTTCGTCGTTCCCATCTGGTCGCTGCTGCGCACGTCGCTGTCGCGCAACACCGGCTCGGTGTTCGTGCCCACGCTCGAGTTCGACTGGGCGTTCGCCAACTACGGCGACGCGTTCAGCGACTTCCGCGACCAGATCGTGCGCTCGTTCGTCTACGCCGGGGTGGCCACGGTCGTGTGCCTGGCGATGGCGTACCCGCTGGCCTATGTGATCGCCTTCAAGTCGGGTCGCTACAAGAACCTGCTGCTCGGCCTGGTGATCCTGCCCTTCTTCGTCACCTTCCTGGTGCGGACGCTGGCATGGAAGACGATCCTGTCCGACAATGGCTGGACGGTGTCCGCGCTCGACACGGTGGGGTT
Organism: uncultured Acidimicrobiales bacterium; assembly: GCA_963735395.1. GTDB lineage: Bacteria > Actinomycetota > Acidimicrobiia > Acidimicrobiales > VFJN01 > ZC4RG19. Next base: position 5,792 of record CAVTKV010000021.1, read on the forward strand.
GCTCCCCCGGGAGGGGCGCCTGCTCTCGACCAGCTGGGGCGTGGTGGGCGGCCTCGTCTACAACTTCCTGCCCTTCATGGTCCTACCGCTCTACGTGAGTCTCGAGAAGATCGATCCGCGGCTCATCGAGGCGGCGCGCGACCTGTACTCCACGAGCTGGCGTGGCTTTCGCAAGGTGGTCGTGCCGCTGTCTCTGCCGGGTGTCGTGGCGGGCAGCCTGCTCGTGTTCATCCCCGCCGCCGGCGACTTCATCAACGCCCAGTACCTGGGCGGCACACAGAACACGATGATCGGCAACGTCATCCAGAAGCAGTTCCTGGTGGTCAAGGACTACCCGGCGGCAGCGGCGCTCAGCTTCGTGCTGATGGCGATCATCCTGGTGGCCGTGCTCGTCTACACGCGGGCCCTGGGGACGGAAGACCTGGTGTGACGGTCGTGCGGCCATGACGACGCAAGAAACCGTCGCCCCCGCACCGGGCGCCGGCGCGACCGCCCCGCCCCCGCCGGCACGTCCCGTCCGCGGCGGTCGGCCACCCGGCCGGTTGGGTGACCTGGCGCTGCGCTTCGTCGCCGGCCTGGTGCTCGTCTACCTGTTCCTGCCGATCGCGGTGATCGTGCTGTTCTCGTTCAACGCGCCCCGCGGCAAGTTCAACCTCACGTGGAAGGGGTTCACGTTCGAGAACTGGACCGATCCCTTCAAGTACCCACAGCTCACCGATGCCCTGGTGACCAGCCTGCACGTGGCGGCCGTGTCGACGGCGGTGTCGGTCGTGCTCGGCACGCTGGTGGCCGTCGCCCTCGTGCGGCAGCGCTTCCGCGGCCGCGGCGGGGTCGACACGTTCCTGGTGCTGCCGCTCACCGCGCCCGAGGTCGTCATGGGCGCATCGCTGCTGACCCTGTTCATCGACTTCGGCTGGAACCGGGGCTTCCTGACCGTCGTGCTGGCCCACGTCATGTTCGAGGTCAGCTTCGTGGCGCTCACCGTCAAGGCCCGGCTGCGGGGCTTCGACTGGACGCTCGAGGACGCGGCCATGGACCTGGGCGCCACGCCGGCCCGCACCTTCGCGCGGGTCACCCTGCCGCTCATCGTGCCCGGCATCGTGGCGGCGGCGATGTTGTCGTTCGCTCTGTCGCTCGACGATTTCATCATCACCTACTTCAACAGCGGCTCGACCGTGACCTACCCGCTGTTCGTGAACGCCGCCACCAAGACCGGGCTGCCGCCGCAGATCAACGTGCTGGCGACCGCGATCCTCGTCGTCAGCCTGGTGCTGCTCGGCGCCTCGACCCTCTGGACTCGCCGCCGGTTGGCAACCTGACCAGACGACCAGGAGCACTTCTCCCGTGACCCTCTCACCCGACGCACTGCAGCAGACCGCCCGCGACCACCTGTGGGGCCACTTCTCGCGCCTGACACCCGGGGCCGACGGCATCGCCGTCATCGAGCGGGGCGAGGGCTGCTACGTGTGGGACAGCCGGGGCAAGCGCTACCTCGACGGCCTGTCCGGTCTGTTCACCGTGCAGGTCGGACACGGGCGGACCGAGCTGGCCGAGGCCGCGGGGAAGCAGGCGAGCGAGCTCGGCTACTTCCCGATCTGGACCTACGCCCATCCGGCCGCCATCGAGCTGGCCGGACGGCTGGCGAGGATGGCCCCCGGCAACCTCAACCGCGTCTTCTTCACCACCGGCGGCAGCGAGGCGGTCGAATCAGCGTGGAAGCTGGCGCGCCAGTACTTCGCCGCCATCGGTCAGCCGCAGCGGCGCAAGGTCATCGCTCGCGATCTCGCCTACCACGGCACCACCATGGGCGCGCTGTCGATCACCGGCCTCGCCGACATCCGGGCGCCGTTCGAGCCCCTGGTGCCCGGCGTGGCCCACGTGCCCAACACCAACCGCTACCGGTGCCGCTACTGCGCGGCCGCTCCCGGGTGCACGCTGTCGTGCGCCGACGAGATCGAGTCCGCGATCGAGCGTGAGGGCCCCGAGACCGTGGCCGCGGTGTACGTCGAGCCGGTGCAGAACTCCGGCGGCTGCTTCACGCCGGCCGACGGCTACTTCGCGCGGGTGCGCGAGATCTGCGACCGCTACGGCGTGCTGCTCGTGTCCGACGAGGTCATCTGCGCCTTCGGCCGCCTGGGTGCGATGTTCGGGTCGGAGCGCCTGGGGTACCAACCCGACATGATCACGATGGCGAAGGGGCTCACCTCCGGGTACTCGCCGCTGGGTGGCGTGCTGGTCGGCGACCACATCGCGGCGCCCTTCCTCGAGCCGGGCGCCTCGTTCCTGCACGGCATCACCTTCGGCGGCCACCCGGTGAGCTGCGCGGTGGCCCTCGCCAACCTCGACGTGCTCGAAAGCGAGCGGCTCGTCGACCGGGTGCTGACCTACGAGCCCGAGTTCCGCGCCGCGCTCGACACGCTGGCCGACCTGCCGATCGTCGGCGACATCCGCGGGATGGGGTATTTCTATGGGATCGAACTGGTGAAGGATCCTGTGACCCGCGAGACGTTCGACGACGACGAGGCCGAGCGCCTACTGCGCGGCGTGCTCACGCCCCGGCTCTTCGAGCGGGGGCTGATCTGCCGTGCCGACGATCGGGGCGACCCTGTGATCCAGCTCTCCCCGCCGTTGGTGGCAGGCCCTGACCAGTTCGACGAGATCGTCTCGGTCATCCGTGCCGCCCTGGTCGAGGCCATGCGGGAGATGTCGCCGTGAGCGAGCGCAACGAGCGGACGGGTGGCTCGGCGCCGCTCGTGGTCGGCGTGCCGACCGAGATCAAGGTCGACGAGTTTCGTGTCGCCATCACGCCCGAGGGCGTGCGCGAGCTGAACATGCACGACGTCGCCGTGCTGGTGCAGGCGGGCGCGGGCGCGGGGTCGAGCCTGACCGACGAGGCCTACCGGGCGGCCGGCGCCGAGATCGTGGGGACCGCCGCCGAGGTGTGGGAGCGCGCCGATCTGATCTGCAAGGTCAAGGAGCCTCTGGAGGAGGAGTTCGGCTACTTCCGCGAGGACCTGACGATCTTCACCTACCTGCACCTGGCGGCCTATCCCAAGGTGGCTGATGCGCTGCTGGAGCAGGGCGTCACCGGCATCGCGTACGAGACCGTGATGCTCGACAACGGCACGCTGCCCCTGCTTGCGCCCATGAGCGAGGTGGCGGGCCGCATGTCGGTGCAGATCGGGGCCCACTACCTCGAGCGCCACAACGGCGGGCGGGGCGTACTGCTCGGCGGGGCGCCAGGCGTGCGGCCCGCGCGCGTCGTGGTTCTCGGGGCGGGCAACGTCGGTTGGAACGCGGCCTGGATGGCGGCCGGGCTCGCCGCCGAGGTCGACCTGCTCGACAAGAACGTCGACCGGCTGCGTCACGTCGACCAGATCCAGATGGGGCGCATCACCACGCTCGCCTCGAACAGAGGGACGGTCGAGCGGGTCGTGACCGAGGCCGACCTGGTGATCGGGGCCGTGCTCGTGCCCGGCGGTCGGGCACCGGTCGTGGTCACCGAGGCGATGGTGGCGTCCATGAAGCCGGGCGCGGTCGTCGTCGACATCGCCGTCGACCAGGGTGGCTGCGTGGAGACCACCCACGAGACCACGCACCACGATCCCGTCTACGACGTGCACGGCGTGCTGCACTACGCGGTCGGCAACATGCCCGGCGCCGTGCCCAACACGTCGACCTACGCGCTCACCAACGTGACGCTGCCGTACCTCGCGGAGCTGGCCCGCCTGGGCGTGGCCGAGGCGGTGGGGCGTGACGGGCCGCTGGCGCTCGGCGTGAACACTGCCCGAGGACACGTGGTGAACGCCGCGGTGGCCGAGGCGCTCGGCCGACCGGCGGCCGACCTCGAGGCGGTGCTGAAGAGCGACTGAGCAACGGATCGGCGCAAGGGTGAGCGAGGAACCAGACGCGGGTGACCGATGAGCAGCAGACCGGCGATCATCATCGACGAGATCGACAAGGCCATCATCCGTGAGCTGCAGCTCGACGGGCGCACCGCGTACGCCAAGCTGGGCCCGGCGGTCGGCCTGTCGCAGGCCGCGGTGCGCCAGCGGGTGCAGCGGTTGATCGAGAGCGGGGTCATGCAGGTGGTGGCGGTCACCGACCCGCTCACGCTGGGGTTCGGCCTGCAGGCGATGGTGGGCGTCAAGGTCGACGGCGACCTGCGCGTGGTGGCGGCCAAGCTCGCCAAGGTCGACGAGGTCGCCTACGTCGTGGTCACGTCGGGCAGGTTCGACCTGCTGGTCGAGGTCGTGTGCCGCGACAACGAGCAGCTGCTCGCGCTCGTCAACGATGTCGTCCGCGCCATCTCAGGCGTGCGCACCACCGAGACGTTCACGTACCTCCACCTGGAGAAGCAGACGTACTCGTGGGGCACCGGCTGAGCACTAGTGCCCCGTTGCCTGACGGGGCACTAGCTGTCGAAGCCGATGCCGAAGCGGTCGAGCAGGCGCAGCCACGGCCCCCGGCGGCCGCCGTGCTCGTCGGCGCGCGCCAGGGCGCGGCGGGTCGCCTGGATCGCCGCCCAGCGCAGCGGCTCGGGCGGAAATGGGAACGGCGGCTTGCGCACCGCGGTCAGCCGGGTGCGGTCGGTCGGCCGGCCCGACAACAGGTCGAGGGCCACGCGGGCGCCGAAGCGACTGGCCCCCACGCCCAGTCCCGTGTAACCGACCGCCCACGACAGCCGGCCGGCCCACCGGGTGCCGGCCGTGAACATGAAGCGTGACGTCGTGGCGATCGGCCCACCCCAGCGGTGGGTGAACCTGATGCCCTCGAGCTGCGGGAACGTGGCGAGGAAGTGCGAAGCGAGCGTGAGCGACGTGCGGTCGTCCTGCTCGAGCTCGGGCGACACCCGTCCGCCGAAGTGGTACAGCGCGTCCCAGCCGCCCCACAGGATGCGGCCGTCCGGCGTCGGCCGGTAGTAGTGGAACCGGTTGCCCGAGTCGGACACGCCCTGACCGCGGGCCCAGCCCAGCGAGGCCCACCGGTCGTCCGACAGCGGCTCGGTGACCAGCACGTGGTCGTAGACCGGCGCCACGGCCCGGCGGATGGGCGCGACGAGGCCGGGGAAGGCGTTGGTGGCCAGCAGCACTCGGCGGGCGCGCACCCGCAGGTGTGGCCCCCGCACGGCGAGGGCCGACCCGTCCTGGGTCACGGATGTGACCGCGGTGTGCTCGTGCACCCGCACACCGCGGCGGCGCGCGGCGACGAGCAGGCCCCACGCCAGGCGGGCGGGATCGACCAGTGCGACGTGCGAGCGCTGCCAGACACCGCCGAGGTAGGTGGGCGACGCGACCTCGGCGCGCAGCGCGTCGGCGTCGAGCACGACCACGTCCTCGCCGAGGTCGCGCAGCAGGCTGGCGTGCTCCGCCAGTTCGTCGGCCTGCCACGGCTGGACCGCGACGTCGATCTCGCCGACGCGGGCGACGGCGGCGTCGATGCCGTGGCGGTCGAGGTCGACGAGCATGGCGTCGTAGTTGGCGTTGCCCATACGGTGGAGGGTGGCCAGCTCGTCGGGGAAGTGGGCCTGGCCGTTGGCGGCGCCATGGGTGAGCGAGGCCGACAGGAACCCGCCGTTGCGCCCGGAGGCGCCGATGGCGGCCGTGCCGGCCTCGAGGACGAGGATGTCACCGCCGGGGTCGTCGTCGCGTGCCTGGAGCGCTGCCCACAGCCCTGTGAACCCGGCGCCGACGACGACGAGGTCGGCCTCGTGGGCCCCGGTCAGAGCGGGCGCGGGGTCGGGGGCGTCGGGCCGATCGAGCCAGAACACCGCGGGCGCGGCGTCGGCCAGCGCGGCGCGGGCCGCCGTCTGGCTCATGTCTCCCGCTCCTGGCCTTGGCCGGGCCGCTCGGGCCACGCTCGCTGCAGTGCGGACGCTCGCTCATGTCTCCCGCTCCTGGCCTTGGGCCGGGCCGCTCGGGCCACGCTCGCTGCAGTGCGGACGCTCGCTCATGTCTCCCGCTCCTGGCCTTCGGCCGGGCCGCTCGGGCCACGCTCGCTGCAGTGCGGACGCTCGCTCATGCGTCGCGGCGCCCGACGGCCAGCAGCGCATCGTGCAACGCGGTGACGCACCGGTCGAGGTCGTCGTCGCCGATCACCAGCGGTGGGCAGAAGGCCATGGTGGCCGAGCCGATCGGTCGAGCGATCACACCCCTGGTCAGCATCTCGTCGCGCACGGCCACGGCGTCGACGTCGTCGTGCATGCCGGCGGCCCAGATGCCGCCCGCGCCGCGCACGCTGGCCACCAGGCCGTCGTCGCGCAGTTGGGCCAGCCCAGAGCCCAGCCGCCGGGCGATGCCCGGGACGCGATCGAGCAGTGCCTCGTCGCGCAGCAGGGCCATGTTGGCGAGGCCCGCGGCGCAGGCGGTGGCGTGGCCGCTGTAGGTGTAGCCGTGTCGGAGGACGTAGTTCTCGTCGGCTTCGAGCACGTCGCGCACCCGGGCGCCGACCACCACGCCGCCCAGCGGCTGGTACCCCGAGGTGACCGCCTTGGCGAACGTGAGCAGGTCGGGTGTGACGCCGTAGAGCTCGCTGGCGAACCACGACCCGAGTCGTCCGAAGCCGGTGATGACCTCGTCGAAGACCAGCAGGGCGCCGTGCTCGTCGCACAGCGCGCGCAGGCCCGCGAGGTACTCAGCGGTCGCGGGGTGCACGCCGCCCGCGCCGATGACCGGCTCGGCGACGACCGCGGCGATCTCGTCCCCCCGGTCCGCGAACAGCGCCCGGGCCGCGTCCAGGTCGTCGTGGGCCACGATCTCGACATCGTCGAGCAGGTGTCCCCATCCTTCGCGGTTGAGCGGCAGCCCCTGCAGCGCGGTGCCGCCGACGTTGGTGCCGTGGTAGCCCAACGTGCGAGACACGACGACCTGGCGGCGGGGCTGGCCCGATCGCTGGAAGATCAGCCGGGCGATCTTGAGCGCGGAGTCGATCGCCTCGGAGCCGGAGCTCGTCAGGAACACCCGGGCCCGGGGGAGAGGCGCCAGGTCGGCGACGGCCTCGGCGATCTCGTCGGCCGGGCCGTTGGTGAAGACATCGAACAGGTTGTAGTTCTCGAGCAGCCGCATCTGGCCGGCGACGGCCTCGGCGATCTCGGCGCGGCCGTGACCGACGTTGCAGTACCAGAGGCTGGCGAGACCGTCGACGTAGCGCGTGCCGTCGGCGTCGAACACGGCCGCACCCTCGCCGCGCACGATCGTGATGAACCGGTCGGCGGCCGGTCGGGCGAAGGGGTGGAGCAGGGTGGGCGGAGCCACGGGCGGTGCACCTCGGGTCAAGGAGACGTGGAGCGCAGACTATTTCGCCGTCCACGGTCGGCAGCAGGCGTGGCGCGCCGCGCGCTCACGACTCAGCCGTGGTCGAACGGTCGGCTGATCACGTACTGGCTGGTGGGGACGACGTCGAGGCAGCGATCGGCGCCGAACCGGGCGACGCTGTCGGTCATCCGCGTCATGTTCCGGGCCAGCTCGTCGTCGTCGGCCGCGGCGAAGAAGGCGTGCAGCGAGGTGAGCGCCTCGATGGGGAACAGCTCCTCGACGACCGCGTCGATGGCGGGAGCGTCCGGTGTGAGCGCCCGGGTCACGACGTTCTGCACGTAGCCGAACGTGCTCTGGGTCTCGACGGCGACGTCGCTGTGGCCGTTGTGCCACGCGTCGATCCAGGCCGCGAACGGCATGTCCGCCGGTCGGCGCAGGAACGCGAGGTTGGCGAACCCTGGCGTGCGTTGGCCGAGCGGGGCGGGGTGCGCGGCGTTGGGGAGTGGCTCCGACTCGGTGACGACGTAGGCCTCGACGCGGTCCACGCCGGCGGCGATCGACAGCGCCCCGTCGTGGGGCGCGCGGGCCGCGTCACGGGCGCTGTCGACCCACACGCTCACCACCGCCTCCATCTGCGGGTCGAGCTCGACCATGCGCATGACCGACGACGCCACGGCCTCGTCGGACACGTTGACCTGCACGCCCTGGGCGCCGAGGTCGATCAGGGCCGGCGCGACCTCCTCGCGCAGCGTGTGCGACCACGCCTCGACCGGCGTCGCCGGGTCGCGCCACAGCAGGTAGACGATCTTCTCCACGACCTGACGCTACGTCAGGTCGTGGCTCGGCGCCTCAGGGTCGAGCAGCAGCTCCATCAGCACCACGTCGAGCCAGCGGCCGAACTTGCGGCCGACCTCGCGCTCGGTGCCGACGATCTCGAAGCCCAGGGCCTCGTGCAGCCGGATCGACGCCTCGTGCCCGCCCACGATGCGGGCGAACACCGCGTGGAAGCCGTGCGCGGTGGCGACGCGGGTCAGCTCGGCCAGCAGCACCCTGCCGATGCCCCGGCCCTGGTGGGCGCGGTGCACGTAGACCGAGTCCTCGACGCTGGTCGAGTACGCCGGCTTGGATCGCCACGCGGACAGCGCGCCGTAGCCCACGACCTCGCCGTCGTGCGTGGCCACGATCACCGCGTGGGCGCCGCTGCGGTCGTCGAGGTAGCGGCGCTGGTCGGCGAGCGTGCGGGGCACGATGTCGAAGGTGACGGTCGAGGTCGTGACCTCGGCGTTGTAGATCTGCCTGAGCGCCTCGGCGTCGTCGAGTCGTGCGGGGCGCAGCACCACGGGGGAACCCATCCGGTCAACGTTAGAGGCCGTGCCGCAAGCGAGGCCGTGACCCGGCCCGTTACGGGGTGGGCAGCTCGGCCAGCCGGGGGACGGCCGGGCCGCACACCTCGGTGATCCACGCCGCCGGCCGGTCGCCCGGGGGCATCACGATGACCGTATCGACGCCGACCTTGGCGTAGTCGCCCATCTCGGTCACGAACTCGTCGGTGTCGCCGGCCGCCAGCGCGCCGCCGCGGTACAGCATCGTCTTGCGGATGTCTGCCTCGTCGCGGCCCACGTCGTCACAGTGCCGGCGGAGCACGTCGAGCTTGTGGGCGGCGCCGGCCGGCGTCTCCGCGAAGATGTTGCAGGCGTCGGCGTACTGGGCGACCAGGCGCAGGGTCTTGCGCTCGCCGCTGCCGCCGATCATCACCGACGGGTGGGGTCGGCTGAGCGGCTGGGGCGAGCACAGCGTCTCGGCGAGCTTGTAGTGGCGGCCGTCGTAGGCGCCGTTGGCGTCGGGATCCCACATCTGCAGGCAGATCTGCAACGCCTCCTCCAGCCGCTCGAACCGCTCGGCCAGGGGCGGGAAGGGAACGCCCAGGCCCCGGTGCTCGCGCTCGTACCAGGCGGCGCCGATGCCGAGCGCCGCCCGGCCCGACGACAGCACGTCGAGGGTCGCCACCACCTTGGCCAGCAGCCCCGGGTGCCGGTAGGTCACGCCGGTGACCAGCAGCCCCAGCTCGAGCGACGACGTGTGGGCGGCCAGGTACCCCAGGGCCGCGTAACCCTCGAGCATGGGGTCGGTGGCCGGGGCCATCTGATCCATCTGGAAGTAGTGGTCCATGACGGACAGCCAGGTGGCGCCGGCCTCTTCGGCCGCTTCGCCCACCCGGGCCAGCTCCGGGGCGATGGCGGATGTGCCACCGTCGACGGTGAACGCGATGACGTGGATGCCGAGCTGCACGCGGGTCTCCTCTTGGTCGGACATGGCGACCGTAGGAGTTTGAGCGCGCTCGAAGTCAAGGGGTGGTGCGCCACACCGCCACCGCCGGGGACCCCCAGCGGTCCCCCGACGGCAGATGGAGAGGTTCAGTCGGCGGCGAGCGTGGGCTCGACCAGGGCGAGTTCGCCGGCCAGGGCCTCGAGGCGGGCCCAGCTGGCGATGGCCTCGTCCTCGGTGAGCAGGATGACCTGCAGGTCGCCCACCAGGCCGGGCAGAAGCTCGAGCAGCAGCGGCACGACGGCCGGCTCGAGCTGGTCGAACGTCTCGTCCAGCAGCACCGGCGGGCGGCTGCCTGCGCTGTTGGTGGCTGCGGTGAGCTGCGACACGATGCCCTGGGCCAGCGCGACGGCGTCGTCGTCGGACAGGTCGGGGGCGCTCGACGAGAGGGAGCGCAGCGCAGCGATGTGCTGGCGCAGGCGGGCGGCGGCCTGGATCTCGGTGCGATGATCGACAGCCCAATGCACGTCGGTGTCGTCGGCGAGCGCGCGCCAGATGGCGGCGGCGTCGCCCCGGCCGGACCCGCGGCCCAGCAGCTCGTCGGCCGCGCCCCAGAGGGCGACCTGGTCGACGGCGGACAGCGCACGCACCGCGTCGTTGCGCGGCGTGCGGTTGCGCAGATCAGCGGCCGTGATGCGGGTGATGGTCGAGCGGCCGTACTGGCTGCTCAACAGGTCGACGCGACCGTCGAACCCCCGATGCTGCGCCGTCACGTCGGCCGACGTGACGACATCGATCACCCGATGAGGCCCTGATGCAGGACGCAGGACGACGAGGCGTCGCCCCGAATCGTCCACCACCTCGAGGTGAACACCGCGCACTGTCCCGTGCAGGGCGCCAGAGAGCAGGGAGCCGAGGGCTCCTCGAGCGTCTCCTGGCATGCCACCCAGCACGGTCAGTCGCGGATGGAAATCTACGGACGCGGCTTCGCCGTCGCCCTCGACTATCAGACGTTCCACCAGCACGTGAGGAGTATCGGCGCCTCGGGTGGGGGACTTGAGCAATTTCTTTACGAATGTGTCGCGAACAGGCAACACCGCCACTTTCCGTGGCGGAGCCGGGTCGAACGGCGGCGAAACGGTGTGCCGTGGGGCACGCGCCCCTGACCGGTTGGCTGGCGGCAAGCTGACGGCGATACTCTGTGCGGCCCTGGGTCACCAGGCCCCGCCCCCTTAGCTCAGTCGGCAGAGCACAGCCATGGTAAGGCTGGTGTCGTCGGTTCGATTCCGACAGGGGGCTCGCACGAGAGTCGCGGCACCGGCCGCGCTTCTTGCGCGTCGGACGCCACCCGGGTGTCCGGCGATCAGCCAGGGCGGCGTAGCTCAGTTGGTTAGAGCACTCGGCTCATAATCGAGTTGTCGCCGGTTCGAGTCCGGCCGCCGCTACTCCATCACTTCGTGAGACCAGGAGATCCGCACGATGGCCAAGGAAAAGTTCGAGCGGAACAAGCCGCATCTGAACATCGGCACCATGGGTCATATTGACCATGGGAAGACGACGTTGACGGCGGCGATCACGAAGGTGTTGGCGGAGTCGTATCCGAATGTGCAGGTGATGGCGTTCGATCAGATCGATAAGGCGCCGGAGGAGAAGCAGCGGGGGATCACGATCAATATTTCGCATGTGGAGTATGAGACGGGGAACCGTCATTACGCGCATGTGGATATGCCGGGTCACGCGGATTACATCAAGAACATGATTACGGGTGCGGCGCAGGTGGATGGGGCGATCTTGGTGGTGGCGGCGACGGATGGTCCGATGCCTCAGACGCGTGAGCATGTGTTGTTGGCGCGGCAGGTGGGTGTGCCGTCGATCGTGGTGGCGTTGAACAAGGTCGACATGGTGGATGACCCGGAGTTGTTGGAGTTGGTGGAGCTCGAGGTGCGGGAGTTGCTGAGCGAGTACGGGTTCCCGGGGGATGACATCCCGGTGGTGCCGGTGTCGGCGTTGAAGGCGTTGGAGGGTGATCCGGAGGCGGAGGCCCAGGTGTTGGCGTTGATGGAGGCGGTTGATTCGTATGTGCCGGAACCGGCGCGGGATCTGGACAAGCCGTTCTTGATGCCGATCGAGGATGTGTTTTCGATCACGGGTCGGGGCACGGTGGTGACCGGCAAGATCGAGCAGGGTGTGGTGCACGTGTCGGATGAGATCGAGATCGTGGGGATCCGTCCGACGTCGAAGACGACGTGTACGGGTGTGGAGATGTTCCGCAAGCTGTTGGATCAGGGTCAGGCGGGCGACAACGTGGGTGTGTTGCTGCGGGGGACGAAGAAGGAGGATGTGTCGCGGGGGCAGGTGTTGGCCAAGCCGGGGTCGATCACGCCGCACACGCATTTCGAGGCGCAGGTGTATGTGTTGACCAAGGAAGAGGGTGGGCGGCACAAGCCGTTCTTCACGAACTACCGGCCTCAGTTCTATTTCCGGACCACCGATGTGACGGGGACGATCGAGTTGCCCGCGGGGGTGGAGATGTGCATGCCGGGGGACAACACCGAGATGACCGTCGAGTTGATCGCGCCGATCGCGATGGACGAGGGCCTGTTGTTCGCCATCCGCGAGGGTGGCCGTACCGTGGGCTCAGGACGCGTCACCAAGATCCTCAAGTAGGAGAAAAGCTATGGCCAAGGCCGGTGAGAAGCGGGTGCACGTCACCCTCGAGTGCACCTCGTGCAAGCGGCGCAACTACATCACCACCAAGAACAAGGTGAACGACCGCGAGCGCATCGAGATGAAGAAGTACTGCCGGTGGGAGCGTCAGCACACGGTCCACAAGGAGACCCGCTGAACCGACGCCGCATGCTGCATCCCGCAGACTCGGTGCCCATCCGACAGACAGCGAACCACGACGACCCCGCCCGCCGGCGGGGTCGTCGGCGTTCCCTGAACGCACCCCACCGGCCCGTCATGGAAACATCACGTAACAGTTTGTGCACAGGGGGAGTCGAAACCGCTGATGCCACGTGAACCTGCACGTGACATGACCGAACTGGTCACTGCCGCCAAGGATGGCGACAGAGAAGCGTTCGACGAGCTCGTGCGCGTGACCCACGCGGACACGTACACGCTCGCCTACCGGTTGACGGGTGACGAGGACGATGCGAGAGACGTGGTGCAAGAGGCCTACCTCCGGGCCTATCGGGGGCTCAACCGCTTCCGTGGCGACGCACAGTTCTCCACGTGGCTCTATCGCATCACGGCCAACTGCGCTGCGACGCACCTCGGCCGCGGCAACCGCCACCGGCACGACGAGCTCGACGAGGCCGCCGCGGTACCCGATGCCCACCCCGAGCACGACCCTCAGCTCCGGGCCGACGCCGACGACCTGCGCACGCGCTTGCGGGTGGCACTCGAGGCGCTTCCTCCCCGTCTCCGCGCAGTCGTGGTGCTCCGCGACGTCTACGACCTGCCGCACGAGGCCATCGCCGCCGAGCTGGGCATCTCCGAGTCCGCGGCCAAGGTGCGTCTCCACCGGGCGCGCAACAAGCTCCGCGACCAGCTGTTCCCCCGCCGCGACGGAGAGTCCCGTGCGGTCTGACGCGACCACGGGAGGTGGTCACTGTGCAGTGTGAGGACCTGACCGACGCGCTGGCGGCGACGGCCGAGGGCGACGGCCACCTCGGCCGCTCCGAGCGCCGTCACGTCGAGCGGTGCCTGCGGTGCCAGGCCGAGGTCGTGCAGTACCGCAAGCTGCTCCGCACCATGCGCACGCTGCGCACCGACGTGCTCGAGCCGGCTCCGGGCCTGCTGGCCGACATCCTGGCCAACCTGGAAGAGGCCGGCGAGCGCCATGCCATCCGGTCCATGCTGTCGGGTCGGCGCATCGCCTATCTCGGCGGTCTCGCGGCGGCCACCGCCGCCGGCGCCGCAGGCGCGATCGTCTTCGCCACCCGCACCCGCCGCACCCGCTTGGCGGGCTGACGCGGCGGCTGCATCACTGGCGCGAGGATGGTGGCATGTTCGACATCGACCGGTTCGTCGTCGACTGCCGCGAGGCCCTGGTGGAGGACGAGCCCCGTCGGGCGGTGCGCGAGGTGCTCCAGCGAGCGGTGGCCGAGCCCGGGCAGGTGGCGGACGCGCTGACCCCGACCGAGGGCGGGCTCACGCTGCTGCACCACGCGCCCGACCTGACCGTGCTCCACGTGGTGTGGGCGCCGGGCATGCGCCTCTACCCGCACGACCACCGCATGTGGGCGGCCATCGGCATCTACGCCGGGCAGGAGGACAACGAGTTCTTCCGCCGGGCCGGCCCGGGGCGCCGCACGCTCACCGAGTCGGGCGGCAAGCAGCTGGCGGTCAGCGACGTGGTGCTGCTCGGCGACGACACGATCCACGCCGTGTCCAACCCGCTGTCGCAGCTGACCGGAGCGATCCACGTCTACGGGGGCGACTTCGTGAACGAGCCGCGCAGCCAGTGGGGCCCGGGCTCACCCGAGGAGAGGCCGTACGACATCGACCAGACGCGCCTACAGTTCGCCGAGGCGAACCGGGCGTGGCGCAGCGCCGACCACGACGCCGACGCACGGTAGGCGACCCTCGCGGCCGGCTGATCGCCTTGTCCTGGCGCGTCAGCAACGGGATAGGCTGTCGCAGTTCACCCCCAAGGGCAGTAGCTCAACTGGCAGAGCAGCGGTCTCCAAAACCGCAGGTTGGGGGTTCGAGTCCCTCCTGCCCTGCATTTCGTCCTGTTTCCGAATCACCCATCCGAGGGTCTCGCCATGGCGATGAACCGACAGCAGAAGCGCATGTTGCAAAAGCAGGGCCAGCTCGGCGCCGACGGCGCGCCCGCGGCCCGCAAGCGGCCTGCGCCCCAGGCGCCACGGCCCGCCGCCAAGGACGAGCGCACCGGGCCGGTGCAGTTCCTGCGCGAGGTGCGGGGCGAGCTGCGCAAGGTGGCCTGGCCGTCGCGGCCCGAGATCATCAACTACTCGATCATCGTGCTGATCACGGTGGTCGTGTTGACCACCTACATCGCTACCCTCGACTTCGCCTTTGGCGAAGCTGTCTTCAGGCTGTTCGAACGATGAGTGACATCGACACCAACGACCCCACCGACGAGACCGTGACCGCCGACCCCGCGTCGGCCGACGACGGCGTACCCACCGATGACAACGCGCTCGACGCGGCCGAGGCCGATGCGCCAACCGAGGTCGACGAGCCGACGGAGGGCACGCACGACGAGTCGCCTGCTGACGACGAGACCACCGAAGCGCGAGGCGTTGAAGGTGCCGAGGGAGGCGACGCGGAAGGCGGCGCTTCGGCCGAGGCAGTAGACGTCGACGAGCTGCTCGAGCAGCAGTCGGTCGTCATCGACAACCCGTACACCCGGCCCGGCCGGTGGTTCGTGGTCCACACGCAGTCGGGCTACGAGAAGAAGGTCAAGCAGAACCTCGAGGCCCGCATCCACTCGATGAACGCCGAAGAGGCCGTCTACGAAGTCGTCATCCCCATGGAGGACTACGTCGACTTCAAGAACGGCAAGCGCGTCGTCAACCAGCGCAAGATGTTCCCCGGCTACCTGCTGGTGCGCGCCGAGCTCGACGACACCGCCTGGTTCGTCATCCGCAACACGCCGGGCGTCACCGGGTTCGTCGGCCAGGGCGCGAAGCCGTCGCCGCTGCCGCGCCGCGACGTCGAGGCGTTCCTCATGCCCAAGGGCGGCGACGAGCAGGTCGCCACGCGGGCCAAGCCCCGGCTCGAGTACGAGATGGGCGAGACGGTGCGCGTCAAGGAGGGCCCCTTCGCCGACTTCTCCGGCGAGGTCATCGAGCTCAACGAGGACCAGCTCAAGCTCAAGGTGCTGGTCAACATCTTCGGCCGCGAGACGCCGGTCGAGCTCGAGTTCAGCAAGGTCGCCAAGCTCTGATCAGCGGGCCCGGCCCCTCGTGCCGGCCGTCGACTGGCACGGAGCGTGCGCTCCAGGCCAAACTTGTCGGTCGCGTCTGACGCCCGCGCTCCCCGGTCGTGGCGGAAACGGCGTCCGACCCCAAGCTTTTCGAGAGGAATCCCCATGGCCAAGAAGAAGGTGCTGGCCGTCGTCAAGATCCAGATCCCCGCCGGTCAGGCCACGCCTGCACCCCCGGTGGGCACCGCCCTGGGTCCGCACGGCGTCGCCATCATGGATTTCTGCAAGGCCTACAACGCCGCCACCGAGGCCCAGCGGGGCACCATCGTCCCCGTCGAGATCACGGTGTTCGAGGACCGCTCGTTCACCTTCGTCCTCAAGACGCCGCCCACCCCCGTGCTACTGCGCGAGGCGGCCGGCCTCGACAAGGCCGCGGGCGCCCCGGGCAAGGAGGTGGCCGGCAAGGTCACCGACGCCCAGGTCGAGGAGATCGCCAAGATCAAGATGCCCGACCTCAACGCCTACGACCTCGAGGCCGCCAAGCTCCAGGTGGCCGGCACCGCGCGGTCGATGGGCATCGAAGTCGGCTCGTAGCCAACACCACTGTTCACCAGGCAGGACCGGGACGACCTCGCCCGGCCGCCTCGACACACGAGGGAGCCACCATGGCGCAAGGCAAGAAGTACCGCGACTCGCTCAAGCGGTTCGACAACGAGCGGCTGCACACCCCGTCCGAGGCCATCGACCTCATCGGTTCGCTGGCCAAGGCCAACTTCGACGAGACCGTCGAGCTGGTCGTGCGCCTGGGCGTCGACCCCCGCAAGGCCGACCAGATCGTGCGCGGCACGGTCGCGCTGCCGTCGGGCACCGGCAAGGACGTTCGCGTCGCCGTGTTCGCCCAGGGCGAGCAGGCTGCGGCGGCCCGCGAGGCGGGCGCCGACATCGTGGGCGCGGACGACCTGGCCGCCCAGATCGAGGGCGGCATGCTCGACTTCGACATCACCATCGCCACGCCCGACCTGATGCCGGTCGTCGGTCGGCTCGGCCGCGTGCTCGGCCCCCGTGGCCTGATGCCCAACCCCAAGTCGGGCACCGTCACCCCCGACGTGGCCAAGGCCGTGGGCGAGTTCAAGGGCGGCAAGGTCGAGTACCGCACCGACCGCTACGGCAACGTGGCCGTGCCCATCGGCAAGGCCTCGTTCCAGCCGGCGGCGCTGCTCGACAACTTCCGCGCCGTCGTCGACGAGCTCAACCGGGCCAAGCCGGCGTCGGCCAAGGGCCGCTACGTCAAGCGGGTCACCGTCAGCTCGACGATGGGTCCCGGCGTCAAGATCGACCCCAGCCGCCTGCGTGCGGGGATCGACGAGGCCGTCTCTGCGTAGAGGCCGAGCCGACAGGCGAGGCCGTGGCCCGAGCGGCCCGGCGCCGCAGGCGCCAGGAGCGGGAAGCACGACCGCTCGCCGATGCGGCGTGACCTGCCGGCTCAGCCCGTTAGAGGCGTCCTCGGGGGAGGCCGCTAGGCTCTCCCACCGCTAGGCAAGACAACACAACCAACTTCGCTCGCCGAAGACCTCCGGTGCCCTACGGGGCTCAATGGGCCAGCCGGCCCGCCTGAGCAGGCGGACTCTCCGAACACCTCGCCGGCAGGTCCGGCGCCGTGTGCGTGGGGCGTTCGCTTCAAGCGAGCGTCCGAGCACATGAGAGGAGGTGTCGATGGAGAATCCGAGACCGGAGAAGGTTGCCGTGGTGGACGAGGTGCGCGAGCGCTTCACCAGCTCCAGCGCAGCCTTGCTGACCGAGTACCGCGGCCTGGATGTGTCCGCGCTGGGCGAGTTGCGCCGAGCGCTGCGCGACGCAGGCGGCGACTACAAGGTCTACAAGAACACCCTGGTGCGGTTCGCCGCACGCGAGGCGGGGCTCGAGATCGACGAGCTGCTCACCGGCCCGACGGCCATCGCCTTCGTGAGCGAGCGCCCCGACGGCGAGCCCGGCGATGCCGTGACGGTGGCCAAGGCCCTGCGCGACTTCGCCAGGACGTACCCGGCGCTGATCGTCAAGGGCGGCGTCATGGACAACGCGTCGTTGTCCGCCGACGATGCCCGCGCCCTGGCCGACATCGAGCCCCGCGAGGTGCTGCTGGCCAGGTTCGCCGGTGCGCTCGCTGCCCCCATGCAGCAGTTCGCCGGCCTGCTCGAGGCCCTGCCGCGCAACTTCGCCTACGGGCTGTCGGCACTCATCGAGAAGGGCGGCGCCGATGGTGCTGCTCAGCGTGCCCCGACCGATTCCACCACGACGGCCGATGCCGTCGTTCCATCCAACGACGACAACCGAGGCGTTGAAGGTGCCGACGACGGCGCAGCCTTGGAGTCGGCAGAAAACGGAGAGAGCTGAAGACATGGCAACCAAGGAAGAGATCCTCGACTCGATCTCGAGCATGACCGTGCTCGAGCTGAGCGAGCTGCTCAAGGACTTCGAAGAGAAGTTCGGTGTCACCGCGGCCGCGCCGGTCGCCGTCGCCGGTCCTGGCGCCGGCCCGACCGACGCCCCGGCCGAGGAAGAGAAGGACGAGTTCGACGTCGTCCTCACCGCGGCCGGTGGCCAGAAGATCGCGGTCATCAAGGAGGTGCGCTCCCTCACCAGCCTCGGCCTGAAGGAGGCCAAGGACCTGGTGGAGTCCGCCCCCAAGGCCGTGATCGAGAAGGCCAACAAGGAAGACGCGGAAAAGGCCAGGGCCGCCCTCGAGGGCGCCGGCGCCACCGTCGAACTGAAGTGAGCCAGAGGGCGCACCGCCAGGTGCGTCCTCTGTGAGTGAGAGGAGCCCGGTCCCCGAGGGGCCGGGTTCCTCGCGGTCTGACCACCGTGCCGGGTTGAGCCTGTGCTGTCCGCTACGTAGCGCGCGCAGGCTGCCACCCGAACCGGCAGTTGGGGTTGACCGATCCGAGATCGGGGCTTAGCCTCCCATCCAGCCTTACGGGCTCCACCCGGGGTGGCACGTGCCACCGCCGGGTTGGCCTTGCCGTCCCGCGGGTTGTGCTCATGCCCGCGACGGCCTAGCATGGCGAGTTGCCGTGCGTCTGTGGTTCCGCCTTGCCGTCTCTGAGAGCGGTTTCGGCGCGCCCACGCACTGCAGGCTCGTCCCCGGCTTGGCCATGGCTTCTCGGTGCGCTCACGCGACCCGGTCCCATGCCGACCGAACCCATTGAGGAGTGATTCGTTGTCCACTCGCATCCGGGATCGGTACTCGTTCGCGAACATCGAGGAAGCGCTCCAGCTTCCTGACCTCGTCGCGATCCAGCGAGAATCCTTCCAGTGGTTCCTCCAGCAGGGGCTGAAGGAGACCTTCGCCGACATCTCCCCCATCAAGGACTTCACCGAGACCCTGCAGCTCGAGCTGGAGTTCGACCCCGACGACGAGGACCTGCGGCCGCCGCCCAAGTTCTCGGTCGAGGAGTGCAAGGAGAAGGACATGACCTTCTCCGCGCCCATCTTCGTGCGCGCCCGCTTCGTGAACGCCACCACCGGCGAGATCAAGGAGCAGACGGTCTTCATGGGTGACTTCCCCATGATGACCGCGAAGGGCACCTTCGTGATCAACGGCACCGAGCGCGTCGTGGTGTCGCAGCTCGTGCGGTCGCCGGGCGTCATCTTCGAGCCGGGCGAGCGCTACCGCCTCCGCAACCTGGCCAAGCACCAGCTCGTCAAGGGCACCATCCACCCCTACCGCGGCGAGTGGATCGAGTTCGACGTCGAGCAGAAGCCGGGCAAGGACGTCACGGCCGGCACCCGCGTGGCCCGCAAGCGCCGCCTCAGCCTGTTCGTGCTGTTGCGCGCCCTCGGCTACGACGAGGCGGCCGCCCCCGGCTTCCTCGACGCCTTCGTGCGCGAGTTCCCCTTCCTCGAGGGCCAGTGGGAAAAGGACCGCGACATCGCGCCCACCCAGGACGAGGCTCTGGTCGAGATCTACAAGCGGGCCCGCCCGGGCGAGCCGCCGTCGGTCGAGTCCGCGCGCGTCTACTTCAAGAACGCCTTCTTCGAGCCCCGGCGCTACGACCTGTCCCGGGTCGGCCGCTACAAGCTCGACCGCAAGCTGGGCAACGAGGTCGCCAAGCTGGCGACGATGTTCCCCATGCTCGAGGAGCGGGGCCTGCTCGACCAGCCCGAGCCGGGCCAGTCGGTGCTCAGCCGGTGCGAGGTGCTCGCCACCCTCACGTACCTGCTCCACCTGGTCAACGCCGAGCCGGGCTACCGCCTCGACGACCAGGACCACTTCGCCAACCGCCGCATCCGCTCGGTGGGCGAGCTGATCCAGAACCAGGTGCGCATCGGCCTGTCCCGCATGGAGCGGGTCGTGCGCGAGCGCATGACGACCCAGGACGTCGAGGCCATCACGCCCCAGACGCTCATCAACATCCGGCCGGTCGTCGCCGCCATCAAGGAGTTCTTCGGCACCAGCCAGCTCTCCCAGTTCATGGACCAGGTCAACCCGCTGTCGGGCCTGACCCACCGCCGGCGCCTCT
Organism: uncultured Acidimicrobiales bacterium; assembly: GCA_963735395.1. GTDB lineage: Bacteria > Actinomycetota > Acidimicrobiia > Acidimicrobiales > VFJN01 > ZC4RG19. The sequence goes on from CAVTKV010000021.1 coordinate 25,729, forward strand.
CGGCGCTCGGCCCCGGTGGCCTGTCGCGTGAGCGGGCGGGCTTCGAGGTCCGCGACGTGCACTTCAGCCACTACGGCCGTATGTGCCCCATCGAGACGCCCGAGGGTCCCAACATCGGCCTCATCGGCGCGCTCTCCACCTACGCCGCGGGTCAACGACTTCGGCTTCATCGAGTCGCCGTACCGCAAGGTCAAGGACGGCAAGGTCACCAACGACATCGTGTGGCTGACGGCCGACGAGGAAGAGGACTACGTCGTCGCCCAGGCCAACGAGCCGCTCGACGACAAGATGCGGTTCCGCAACGAGCGCGTGCTCGTGCGCCGGTCGCCGCAGGCCGCCACCCTCGAGAACCTGCGCGCCCAGCTCGAGCGCGAGAGCTACTTCGCGGCGACCACCGACATCTCGGCGGTGCCCCCGATCGAGGTCCAGCTCATGGACGTCTCGCCCAAGCAGATCGTCTCGGTGGCCACCTCGCTCATCCCGTTCCTCGAGCACGACGACGCCAACCGCGCCCTGATGGGCGCCAACATGCAGAAACAGGCGGTTCCGCTGGTGCGGGCCGAGGCGCCGTACATCGGCACCGGCGTCGAGGCACGCGCCGCCCGCGACGCGGCCGACATGATCGTGGCGCTCGACGACGGCGTGGCCACCGAGGTGTCGGGCGACCTGATCACGGTCGAGTACCGCAAGCTCGGCAAGCGGGTGTACAAGCTGCTCAAGTTCGAGCGTTCGAACCAGGACACCTGCATCAACCAGAAGCCCCGCGTCCTCGAGGGCGAGTCGTTCCGCAAGGGCGACATCCTCGCCGAGGGCCCCTCCACCGACAACGGCGAGCTGGCGCTGGGCAAGAACCTGCTCACCGCGTTCATGCCGTGGGAGGGCTACAACTTCGAGGACGCCATCATCCTCTCCGAGCGCCTCGTGCGCGACGACGTGCTCACCTCGATCCACATCCACGAGCACGAGATCGACGCCCGCGACACCAAGCTCGGGCCCGAAGAGATCACGCGCGACATCCCCAACCTGTCCGAGGACATCCTGAAGGACCTCGACGAGCGGGGCATCGTGCGGATCGGCGCCGAGGTCGACGCCGGTGACGTGCTGGTCGGCAAGGTGACGCCCAAGGGCGAGACCGAGCTCACCCCCGAAGAGCGCCTGCTGCGCGCCATCTTCGGCGAGAAGGCGCGCGAGGTGCGCGACACGTCGCTCAAGGTGCCCCACGGCGAGTCGGGCAAGGTCATCGACGTCAAGGTGTTCACCCGCGAGGACGGCCACGAGCTGCCCCCGGGCGTGAACCAGCTCGTGCGGGTCTACGTCGGCCAGAAGCGCAAGATCTCGGTCGGCGACAAGCTGGCCGGGCGCCACGGCAACAAGGGCGTCATCTCCCGCATCCTGCCGGTCGAGGACATGCCCCACCTGGCCGACGGCACGCCGGTCGACATCATCCAGAACCCGCTCGGCGTCCCGTCCCGCATGAACGTGGGTCAGGTCCTCGAGGCGCACCTGGGGTATGCGGCCCGCTGGGGCTGGGAGGTCGACGGTGTGCCCGTGGGCGACGAGCCCATCCGCGGCACCGAGTCCAAGACCCGCCCCGCCACCACGCCGTCCACGCTCATCGCCACGCCGGTGTTCGACGGGGCCAACTGGGACGAGGTCGAGCAGTCGGGCAAGCACCCGACGATCCAGAAGATCTTCGAGAACCTTCGGCCCGAGGCCATCGACGGCACGCGGATGATCCAGACCGACGGCAAGACCACGCTCTACAACGGGCGCACCGGCGAGGCCTACGACCAGCCCATCACCGTGGGCTACGTCTACATCCTCAAGCTGGCGCACCTCGTCGACGACAAGATCCACGCCCGGTCGACCGGCCCGTACTCGATGATCACGCAGCAGCCGCTGGGCGGTAAGGCCCAGTTCGGCGGCCAGCGCTTCGGCGAGATGGAGGTGTGGGCCCTCGAGGCCTACGGCTCCGCCTACTGCCTGCAGGAGCTGCTGACCATCAAGTCCGACGACGTCCTCGGCCGGGTCAAGGTCTACGAGGCCATCGTCAAGGGCGAGAACATCCCCGAGCCGGGCATCCCCGAGAGCTTCAAGGTGCTCATCAAGGAGATGCAGGCGCTCTGCCTCAACGTCGAGGTGCTGGCGCACTCCGGCGAGGAGATCGAGATGCGAGAGCTCGACGAGGACGTGTTCCGCGCCGCCGAGGAGCTCGGCATCGACCTCAGCCGCCCCGAGCGGGGCAGCGACGAGGAAGACGAGCGCCGCCGCCAGCGGACCAGCTTCTGACAGTGCAGACGACCACTACGACACCGAACGACGACAGCACCATCACGACCCGCCGCCGGCAGGTGGCGAACGGAGCATCAGATGCTTGATGTGAACGACTTTTCCCAGCTCCGCATCGGTCTCGCGACCGCTGACACCATCCGCATGTGGTCGAACGGCGAGGTCAAGAAGCCGGAGACCATCAACTACCGCACGCTGAAGCCCGAGAAGGATGGGCTGTTCTGCGAGAAGATCTTCGGTCCCACCAAGGACTGGGAGTGCTACTGCGGCAAGTACAAGCGCGTCCGGTTCAAGGGCATCATCTGCGAGCGCTGCGGCGTCGAGGTCACCCGCTCCAAGGTGCGGCGCGAGCGCATGGGCCACATCGAGCTGGCCGCCCCGGTCGTCCACATCTGGTACCTGCGCGGCACCCGGTCGTGGCTGGCCTACCTGCTGTCGGGCACCGAGGTCCGTGAGGAGCTCAAGGCCAAGCAGCTCGAGAAGGTCATCTACTTCGCGGCCAACCTGGTCACCTGGGTCGACGCCGACAAGCGCCACGAGGACCTCGGCAACCTCGAGAACGAGCTCAACGCCGAGAAGGACGAGATCGTCAAGGAGCGCGAGCTCGAGCTGGCCCGGCGCATGGAGGACCTCGAGAACGAGATCGCCGCGCTCGAGGCCGAGGGCGCCAAGGACTCCGACATCCGCAGCCGGCAAAAGGCCGTGGACAAGGACCTGACGTCGATCCGCGAGCGCTACGACGAGGAGCTCGACCTCGTGCAGCGCAGCTTCGACGAGTTCCGCGACCTGCACCCCCGCAAGATCATCGAAGACGAGATGCTCTGGCGTGAGCTCAAGGACCGCTACGGCGAGTACTTCGACGGGGGCATGGGCGCCGACGCGCTCAAGCAGCTGATCAACCGCATCGACCTCGACGAGGAAGAGGTCAAGCTCAAGGATCAGATCGACCCCAACACGCCGGGGCGCCCGCTGTCGGCCCAGCGCAAGCAGAAGGCGATCAAGCGCCTCAAGATCGTCACGGCCTTCAACCGCCGCGACGACCATGGCAAGCGGGTCAACGACCCGCGGGCGATGATCCTCGACGTCGTGCCGGTCATCCCGCCCGAGCTGCGCCCGATGGTGCAGCTCGACGGCGGCCGGTTCGCCACGTCCGACCTCAACGACCTGTACCGCCGGGTCATCAACCGCAACAACCGCCTGAAGCGCCTGCTCGACCTCGGAGCTCCCGAGATCATCGTCAACAACGAGAAGCGCATGCTGCAAGAGGCAGTGGACGCGCTGTTCGACAACGGCCGCCGCGGCCGGCCGGTGACGGGCCCGGGCAACCGCCCGCTCAAGTCGCTGTCCGACATGCTCAAGGGCAAGCAGGGCCGGTTCCGCCAGAACCTGTTGGGCAAGCGCGTCGACTACTCGGGCCGTTCGGTCATCGTGGTCGGCCCCACGCTCAAGCTGCACCAGTGCGGCCTGCCCAAGCAGATGGCGCTCGAGCTGTTCAAGCCGTTCGTCATGAAGGCGCTGGTCGACCGCGAGCTCGCCCAGAACATCAAGTCGGCCAAGCGCATGGTCGAGCGCCGGCGCTCGCAGGTGTGGGACGTGCTGGAAGAGGTCATCAAGGAGCACCCCGTGCTCCTCAACCGTGCGCCCACGCTGCACCGCCTCGGCATCCAGGCGTTCGAGCCGGTGCTGGTGGGGGGCAAGGCCATCCAGATCCACCCGCTGGTGTGCACCGCCTTCAACGCCGACTTCGACGGCGACCAGATGGCCGTCCACCTGCCCCTGTCCGCCGAGGCCCAGGCAGAGAGCCGCGTGCTCATGCTGTCGGCCAACAACGTGCTGTCGCCCGCCCACGGGCGCCCGCTGGTCACGCCCACCCAGGACATGGTCATCGGCGCCTTCTACCTGACCGAGCAGGTCGACGGGGCCAAGGGCGAGGGCCGGGCGTTCGGCAACCGCGCGCAGATGGAGCGCGCCTATGACGGCGGCGACATCAACCTGCACGCCAACGTCAAGGTGCGGCTGTCGAAGCGGGAGATCCGCGAGGAGATCGAGGCGGGCCTGCGCGATCCCGCGGACATCGACTCCGCCAAGCCGCTCTACCGCGAGAGCACGGTCGGGCGCTTCATCTTCAACCGCGCGCTGCCGCTGGGCTTCGGCTTCGTCGACGAGCCGGTCAAGAAGAAGAACATGGGCGACATCGTCGACCACCTGGCCCGCGACTACCCCAAGTCGGTGGTACAGGACAGCCTGGACCAGCTCAAGAACCTGTGCTTCGGCTACGCGTCACGTTCCGGCCTGACCATCTCGATCGACGACGTCAAGACGCCGCCGTCGAAGAAGTCGATCCTCGACCGCTACGAGAAGGAAGCGGAGAAGGTCGAGAGCCAGTTCCGCCGCGGCATCATCACCGACGGCGAGCGCCGGCAGAAGGAGGTCGAGATCTGGACCAACGCCACCGACGAGGTCCGGGCCGAGATGGAGAAGGGCCTGCAGGAGGAGCAGTTCAACCCCATCGACATGATGGTGGGGTCGGGTGCCCGCGGCAACATGATGCAGGTCCGCCAGATCGCCGGCATGCGCGGCCTGGTGGCCAACCCCCGTGGCGACATGATCCCTCGACCGATCAAGTCGAACTTCCGCGAGGGCCTGTCGATGCTCGAGTACTTCATCGCCACGCCCGGTGCCCGTAAGGGTCTGGTCGACACGGCGCTGCGTACCGCCGACTCGGGTTACCTGACCCGGCGTCTCGTCGACGTCGCCCAGGAGCTGATCATCCGCGAGATGGACTGCCAGCGCGAGGGCGAGCCCCTCCGCGGCCTGTGGATCGAGGACGTGGTCCCCGACCAGGCCGGCAAGCGGTCGTACCTCGAGACGCGGATCTTCGGCCGGGCGCTCGTCAACGACGTCACGCTGTCCAAGGAGAACCCGCACGCGGAGCTGGCGGGCAAGACCATCGAGGCCGGCACCTACATCGGTGACGACGAGCTTGTTGCTCTGCGCGACGATCCCGACGTCGACCGGGTGCGGGTGCGCTCGGTGCTCACCTGCCAGGCCGACTTCGGCGTGTGCGCCACCTGCTACGGCCGTTCGCTGGCCACGGGTCGCCTCATCGAGCTCGGCGAGGCCGTCGGCGTCATCGCCGCCCAGTCGATCGGCGAGCCCGGCACGCAGCTGACGATGCGGACGTTCCACACCGGCGGCATCGCCGGGTCCGACATCGCCGGTGGTCTGCCCCGCGTCGTCGAGCTGTTCGAGGCCCGCTCGCCCAAGGGCAAGGCGACGCTCTCGCACATCTCGGGCGTGGCCCGCATCGCGGACGACGAGGGCCGGGGCCGCGTGATCACGGTCGTCGCCGACGACGGCGGCGAGCACGCTTACACGGTGCCCACCATCGCCCGGCTCGAGGTGACCGACGGCCAGGAGATCTCGGCCGGCGATCCCATCGTCGACGGTCCGCGCGACCCCAAGGAGCTCCTCGAGATCAAGGGCGTGCGCGAGACGCAGCAGTACCTGGTCACCGAGGTGCAGCGGGTCTATCGCGACCAGGGCGTGTCGATCCACGACAAGCACATCGAGCTGATCGTGCGGCAGATGACCCGTCGGGTCGTCGTGCAGGAGCCCGGCGAGAGCCGCTTCCTGCCCGGCGAGGCGGTCGACGCCAAGGCCTACACCGACGAGAACAAGCTGCTGGTGCAGGACGCCAAGACGCCGGCCGAGGGTCGCCCCGTCATGATGGGCATCACCAAGGCGTCGCTGGCCACCGAGTCGTGGCTGTCGGCGGCGTCGTTCCAGGAGACCACCCGGGTGCTCACCGAGGCCGCCATCGAGAGCCGTTCCGACGGCCTCAAAGGCCTCAAGGAGAACATCATCATCGGCAAGCTCATCCCGGCCGGCACCGGCATGGAGGAGTACAACGACATCGGCACCGAGGCGCCGGAGTACAAGCCGATGGAGTTCTGGTCGTCCGAGCGCGAAGACCAGGGCATCGCCGAGTGGCTGACCGGCAACTACGAGGCCGGCGCGGGCGAGCCGCCCGCGAACGGCGACCTGGCCGCGGTGGTCGGCCTGCCCTCGTCCGGGCAGGGTGGCACGCCAGAGGCCGGCTCCGGCAGCTGACGCCCGGGCCGGTCATCCGGCCACCGGGCGCTGCCAGCGTCTGTTACGAGAGGGGTGCGGCTCGGCCGCACCCCTCTCTCCGTTCTCACGCGGGGAGGCGGGCGCCCAGCGTGGTGGCCCCGCGGCTCTCGACCTCGCGGCACACCGCCTCGGCCACCTCGACGAACGTGTCGACGGCGGGGGAGCTGCGGCGGTTGGCCGACCACGCCAGCGCGATGTGCCGCGGCTCGCGTGCCGGCTCGATCGGCAGGACGGCCACGGCCGGGTCGTCAGGGTCGACCGTGAGCAGGGGGGTCACCCAGTAGCCGATGCCCGACGCCACACAGCCCTGGATGGTGGGGTTGTCGTCGGAGCGGAACACGAACGTCGGCGTCGCCCCGCCGGCGCTGAACAGCTGGTCGACCATGAGGCCGCACACCTGGCTGCGGTAACCGATCAGCGGCAGGCCGGCCGCGTGCTCCACCGTGACCGACGACCACGACGCCTCGGGCGAAGCCGCGGGCGCCACCAGGACGAACGGGTCGTCGAGCATGTGCCGCTGCTCGAAGCGCGGGTCGTCGTCGACATCCGTGAAGGTCACGTCGAGCGCGCCGTCCGCGACGGCGTCGAGCAGCTCGCTCACGTCGTGCGCTTCGCGCAGCGTGAAGTCGACGCCGGGACGCTCGGCACGGAACCGCGAGAGCAGCTCGGGCAGCACACGGGTGCCCACGCTCTGCACGGTGCCGACGCGCACGGTCCCGCGCTCGCCGGTGGAGATGGCGTGCAGCTCGGCCTGCGCGATCCCGAGCCGGTTGAGCACCCCGCGGGCGTGATCGACCATCGTGCGTCCGGCCTCGGTCAGCTCGACCGGGCGGGGCCCGCCGGGCCGGTCGAACACGGGGGTGCCGAGCATGCGCTCGAGGGCGGAGATCTGCTGGCTCACGGCCGACTGCGTGTAGCCCAGGCGGTTGGCGGCCCGCGAGAACGTGCCCTCGTCGGCCACCGCCAGCAGCGCCTGCAGGTGCCGTAGCTCGAGCGCCGACCAGGACCCGGCGAGCGGCTGGGTGGTGGCGGTCAGGGGGGTGGGATTCATGACCATGAGCATAAGCGGGAACGATGACAACTAGCAGAAACTGTCAGTTGTGGTGATGGCAAGGCCTGGGCAGGCTGGTCACATGTTCCTCGTCGACTGTCCTTCCTGCGGGCGCCGCGAACTGCGCAGCCCCCGTGCCCTCCTGAACCTGGCCAACACCGCACGTGGCATCGAGATCGCCGCCCCGTGCAGCCAGTGCGGTGCGGTGGTGCACACGATCACCGGCCGGGCGGCCGGCAGTGCGGCACCCGCCGTCGAGTCGGTCGCACCGCTTGCGCCGATCGCGCCGCTCCGGCCGCTCGGGCGCGACGCGGCCGCCTGACCGGCGAACGTCACCGGGCCCGAGCGCAGGGCGCACCGTCAGCGGTGGGCAGAAGGGTGGGCGGAGCGACGGGCGGCGACCTGGGCCGCCGCCTCCCCCAAGGCGAGGAACAGCGCCGTGGCGTCGTCGACGAGCTGCTCGCGGGTCACGTCGATGCGCCCGTCGAGCCACGCGACGATCAGCTCGCTGGTGCCGCCCACCAGGATGGCGGCCCCGATCCGGCCGATCTGCTCGCCCGGGGCCGGCGGGCCGTGGCGCTCGGCCGTGTACTCCTCGACCGCAGCCACGAGCGCGTGGCCGGTCTCGATGCGGCGGCGATTGAGCGCCTCGTTGCCCAGGGCCTCGACGTAGAGGACCCGGGCCCGGCGGCGGTCCTCGTCGACGAACGAGATGATGCGGTCGATGGCGGCGTGGGTGTGATCGCGCGGGTCGTCGCCCGCGGCGGAGACGGCCGTCATGACCTCGTCGCCGAGCTGCGCGACCAGCCGCTCGTACACCGCGACCACCAGGGTGTCGAGGTCGTCGAAGCTCTCGTAGAAGTAGCGGGGGTTGAGGCGGGCCGCGTTGCACACGGCACGTACGGTGGTCCCCGTCCAGCCCTCGGTGCCGAGCAGCTCGAACGCCGCGTCGAGCAGCAGCGTGCGCCGCTCGGCCCGACGGTCGGCGGGGGCCAGGCCGGCCCATCGGGTCGGCTGTCGCTCGGGAGTCGTCGCTGGCAACGTCCGTTACCATAACGTAGGGTCCTGGCAACGACCGTTTCCAGGGGGGTCGACGTGTCAGGACACGAGCGGGAGGTGGTCGCCGGCGGGGGCGTCGGCGGGCGGTGGTGCAGGCGGTGGTGCTGGCCGACGCGGCGGCCGCCCACCCCGGTGACGCGGCCGCCCGGGCCGCGGCCTACGAGGCGGCGTGCGCCAGTGAGGTCGAGCCGTGGTACGACCTCGCGGTGCAGACCGACGAGATGGGAGCTGATCCGACCGGATCCAACGGCGACGGCGACGGCGCCGCCGCCGGGGTTCGGGCCACCCCGCAGGCCAGGGCGATGGCCGCCGTGTTCGCCGCCGGTGCGACCGACCCTGTCATCGGCCGGGCTCTCGCCCGGCTGTGGAACCTGCTCGACTGGCCCGCCGACCTCGCCACCCAACCGGATGTGGTCGCCCGCATGGCGGCGGTCATGGCCGACCCCGATGCCCACCCGCCGCCGCCCCGGGTCGGCCCGACCCGCCGCGAGCTGCTCGCCCTGCTCGACGCCACAGAGGCCGAGCCGTCAGGCGAGGCCGTGGCCCGAGCGGCCCGCAGCGAAGCTGCACGAGCGGGAAGCACACTGACCGTGCGCGCAGGCGATCTGACCTGTCCGCAGACGCTCTGAGGAGGTTGCCAGCCATGCCTGACCCCACGCCCCCCGACGTCCCCGGTGCCCGCCGCCGCACCGTGACCCGCGACGACGTCGAGCTGTCGGTGCTCGACGCCGGCGAGGGCTTCCCTGTCGTCCTGGCCCACGGCTTCCCCGAGCTCGCCTACTCGTGGCGCCACCAGATCCCGGCCCTGGCCGACGCCGGCAACAGGGTGCTCGCCCCCGACCAGCGGGGTTACGGGCGATCGACACGGCCCGACGCGATCGAGGACTACGACGTCACACGGCTGACGGGCGATCTGCTCGGCCTGCTCGACGACATCGGCGAGGAACGGGCGGTGTTCGTCGGCCACGACTGGGGAGCGATGGTGGTGTGGGCCCTCGCCCTGCGCGCCCCCGAGCGGGTGGCGGGCGTGGTCGGCATGAGCGTGCCGTTCCTGCCCCGGGGGCCCATGCCCCCCACCGAGCTCATGCGCCAGGTCATGGGCGACTCGTTCTTCTACATGCTCTACTTCCAGCAGCCGGGCGTGGCCGACGCCGACCTGGGGCGCGACCCGGCCACCACCATGACCCGCATGCTCGCCGGCCTCACGCTGGTCGACGGTGGTGCGGCGCAGGCGTCGGCCGCGCTGGCCGACGACGGGCGCGGCTTCGTCGACCGGCTGCCCGAGCCGGACGAGCTGCCCGGCTGGCTGCGTCGGGACGAGCTCGACCACTACATCGCCGAGTTCACCCGCACCGGGTTCACCGGTGGCATCAACTGGTACCGCAACCTCGACCGCAACTGGGAGCTGAGCGAGCACCTGGCCGGGGCCACGGTCGAGGTGCCCGCGCTGTTCATCGGCGGGAGCAACGACCCGGTGCTGCTCATGACCCCGACGGCCGTCATGGAGGGCTGGCTGGCTGACGACCGCGGCACCGTGATGGTCGACGGCGCGGGCCACTGGGTCCAGCAGGAGAGGCCGGACGAGGTCAACGCGGCCCTCGTCGCCTTCATCGACGCCATCCGCAACGGGAGATGACCGTATCCCTCAGCCCGACGCTGCGTCCCCCGGGTGTCCGACCTGGGGTGGCGCGCCGTGGCTAGACCATCACACCGATGTTCGCCTCGCGGTGTTCGGTCATGAAGCGCACCAGGGTGCGCAGGTAGTCGGCCACCGGCGGGCACGACACGCCGCTGCCCGCCAGGTCGCGGTCGGTCTCGCTGGTGTCGTAGTGCGTGGGGTGGGCGAAGTACTCGACGGCGCTGGCGGGGATGCCCACGAACCGCTCGAGCGGTCCGATGTTGGCGAGCGCCCAGGCGGTGAGCCGCCGGGGGAGGGGGACGCGGATGCCCCGGCGATCGGTGGCCCGGAGCATCTCGGTGAGCAGCTCGTCGACCGTGAGCGGCCGGGGGTCCGCCAGCTGATAGGTACGCCCGACCGAGTCGGCGAGGCCGGAGAGGTGCTCGATGGCGTCGAGGACGAAGTCGGACGGCACCATGTTGAACCGCACCATCGTCGGGTCGCCCACCAGCGGAACCAGCGCCCAGTTGCGCGGCTGGCGCAGCAGCCATTGCAGCAGGAAGTACGGACCGTCGTACTTCTGCGTGTCGCCGGTGTGCGAGTCGCCCACCACGATCGCCGGCCGGTACACCGACGTGGGCATGCCGCCGGTGCGCGCCTCGGCCACCTCGACCTCGGCCAGGAACTTGGTCTCCTCATAGAAGTTGTTGAACGACTGGCCGACGTCGAGGTCGGTCTCGTGGAACGGCCCGCAGTGCCGTCCGCTGACGTAGCAGGTGCTCACGTAGTGGTGCCGGCGCAGCGACGGGCAGCCCTCGGCGAAGCGCAGCACGTTGCGGGTGCCATCGACGTTGACCCGCATGCCCACCTGGCGCGCCACGCTCAGGTCGTAGACGGCGGCCAGGTGCCAGATCTCGGTGGTGCCGGCGGCCAGCCGGTCGCCGTCTGCGAGGCCGAGGCCCGCTGAGGTCAGGTCGCCGCTGACCAGGTCGATGCGGCCCGCCAGGCTCGGGTCGCCGGCCCCGAGCGCGCCGACGCGCTCCTTGGCCAGGGCCTCGAACTTCGGCTGCACCAGGCAGGCGGCGCGTGCACTGGGGGAGCGGCCCAGGATGCGGGGGAGGAGCCGGCTCCCCAGAAAGCCGGGAAACCCGGTGACGAGGATGGTCTCTGCTGTGGCGGTGTCACCGCTGGCGGTACTGGGCACGCCAGTGTTCTATGGCGCACGATCGGTGCCGTCCAGCGGGCCGGCCGGTCCCGCGATCGAGGTGGCGGCGTCAGCCGATGCGGCGCTCGACGCCCGCCCAGTAGGGCTCGCGCAGCTCGCGCTTGAGCAGCTTGCCCGACGGGTTGCGGGGCAGCGTCGTCGGCGAAGTCGACCGACTTCGGCAGCTTGTAGCCGGCGAGGTGCTCGCGGGCGAAGGCGATGAGGTCGGCCTCGGTCGACGTCGGCGCCCGCGGCCGCGCACGACGATGGCCTTCACCGCCTCGCCCCACCGCTCGTCGGGCACGCCGATGACGGCGACGTCGGCGACGCCCGGGTGCTTCATCAGCACGTTCTCGACCTCGGCCGGGTACACGTTCTCGCCGCCGGACACGATCATGTCCTTGACCCGGTCGTGCAGGTAGAGGAAGCCGTCGGCGTCGAGGTAGCCGGCGTCGCCGGTGCTGGAACCAGCCGTCGGCGGTGATCGGCCTCGGCCGTGGCCGTCCGGGTTGTTCCAGTAGCCGGCCATGTTCTGGTGCGACCGGGTCCACAGCTCGCCGACCTCGCCGGCGCGGCACGTCCTCGCCGGTCGCGGCGTCGACGATCCGCAGCTCGACCCACGGGTACGGCTTGCCGCACGAGCGCAGCAGGTGCGGGCCGGTCCTCGGGGTCGTGGTCGGCGCCGTCGAGCTGGGTGATGGCGCCGGTCGTCTCGGTCAGCCCGTAGACCTGGATGAACTCGCAGCCGAAGCGTCTCCATGCCCTGCGACGAGCACCGTGTCGGTGATCGGCGAGGCGCCGTAGACGAGGGCGCGCAGCGTCGAGAAGTCGGTCGACTCGACGCCCGGGGTCATCAGCAGGAACTGGATGACCGCCGGCACCATGAACGCGTTGGTGACGCCGTACTCGGGGATCACCCGCAGGATCGCGGCCGGGTCGACGTCGCGGAGCACGCACCGTCTGGCAGCCGTAGTACAGGCCGACCATCGACCAGCCGGCGCCGGCGATGTGGAACATCGGCATCATGGCGAGGTTCACGGAGTCGTCGGTGAACCGCCACTGCTCGGCGATGCCCGTCGACGCCCTCGAAGAAGTTGTCGTTGGTCAGCATCACGCCCTTGGGCAGCCCGGTGGTGCCCGACGTGTAGAGCTGGAAGGCGACGTCGTCGCCGGTCGAGGCTCGACGCCCGGGTCGTCGGCCGGGTGCGCGCCGATCCAGTCCTCGTAGTCGGGCCAGCGGTCGTGGCCGCCGATGGCGACGATCGTGTGCACGCCGGCGAGCTCGGCCTCGACCTTCTCGACGTGCGGCGACGAACTCGGGGCCGACGATCACGACCTCGGCCTCGGCGTCGTCGATGATCTGCGCCATCTCGGCGGGCGCCAGCCGCCAGTTGACCGACACGTTGACGGCGCCGAGCTTGGCGAGCGCCGAAGGTGACCTCGAACCACTCGGCGCCGTTCTTGTCGATGAACGCGACGCGGTCGCCGTGGCCGACGCCGGCGGCCCGCAGCGCCTGCGGCGACCTGGCTCGAGCGCCGGTCGAGCTCGCCGAAGGTGACGGTGCGGTCGTCGACCTCGAGCGCCGGCGGCGTCGGGCCGCTGGCGACCGTGGGTGCGGATGATGTCGGCGATGGTGGCGATGGTCATGTCGTGTCGTCCCCCCTGGTGGACACGGCGGCGGTCGCTCAGTTCCTGGGCAGGTCCTTGAACGCCGAGGTCGAGTCGATGCCCGGCTCCTTGGGCAGGCCGAGCACCCGCTCGCCGACGATGTTGCGCAGCACCTCGTCGCTGCCGCCGGCGATGCGCATGCCGGGCGTGCCGCAGACGAACTTGGCCCAGGCGAACGTTCCCCACTCGCCCGTGTCGGCGGTCATGCGGGGGCCCAGGACCCGGGACACGAACTCGCCGGTGCCCGTCAGGTTCTGGGTGAGGGCCAGCTTGGCGATCGACATCTCGGGGCCCGGGAGCTGGCCGGAGCGGATCTTGTCGAGCGCCCGCTGGTTGGTGAACTTGGCCACCTGGAAGCCGGTGTACAGCCGCATCAACTCGTCACGCAGGGTGGCGTCGTCGTCGAGTCCGAAATGGTGCAGCATCTGCGACAGGCGGGTGACGTCGGCCAGGCCCAGGCCGCCACCGCCCCCTCCCGCACCGATCGACGCCCGCTCGTTCATGAGCGTGGTCAGCGCCACCGACCAGCCCTGGTTGACGTCGCCGAGGCGGTGGTCGTCGGGCACCCGCACCTCGTTGAAGAACACCTCGTTGAACGAGGCGCCCCCGGTCATCTGGCGGAGCGGCCGCACCTCGATCCCGGGGGCATGCATGTCGACGACGAAGCCGGTCAGGCCCTTGTGCTTGGGCAGATCGGGGTCGGTGCGGCAGATGACCTCGCCGATGTCGCTGTACTGGGCGCCCGAGGTCCACACCTTCTGGCCCGACACGATCCACTCGTCGCCGTCCCGCTCGGCCCGCGTCTGCAGCCCGGCAAGGTCGGACCCGGCACCGGGCTCGCTGAAGAGCTGGCAGCCCACCAGGTCGGCGCGGTACATGGCGGGCAGGTACCGGGCCTTGATGTGGGGCTGGGCGTGGTCCTTGATGGTGGGAGCCACCATGCCGAGACCGATGCCGAAGTACGTCTGGCTGGGCACGACGTAGCGGGCCTCGAGGCCGGCGTAGAGCCGCTCGTAGCCGGCGGGCAGCTCGCGGCCGCCGTACTCGGCAGCGCCGCTGATGTATCCCAGCCCGGCGTCGTAGCGCTTGGCCCGCCAGCCCTTGGCCTCGGCCAGCTCGCGACGTTCGACCTCGGGGTCGACCTCCTCGAACATGGCGACCTCGTCGTCACCCTCGCCCCACTCGAACGCCTTGGCCTCGGGCTTGCGCTCCGCGTTGGCGTCGAGGAACGCCGTGACCTCGGCGCGGAACTCGTCGATCGTCGGCGTGGTCGTCATGTGCTGCCCCTCCGGCTGCCTCGACTTGACCGTTCGGTCAAGTTAGCCGGAGAGTCGGTCCCTTGCGCCGCGAACGCGTCCGGATCACTGTTCTTCCCTGTCGGCGCGTTCGGTCTCGAGCCCGAAGAACCGCGCCAGCCGGGGCACGCGACGCGGCAGGGACCGCAGGCCGGGCAGGCCGAACACGAACGACGCGATGCTGCCGAACCGCTCCCACACGACGGCGTTGAGGACGAGGGCCGCCACCAGGACCCGGCCGAACAGGAAGAACACGCCGAGCGTGGCCAGGGTCAGGCCCAGCGAGCCGTACAGCTCGGACGCCTGGCTCACGCGGTTGGGCAGATAGAACTGCGTGCCCCACTGCAGCACCGTCATGGTCGAGCCGACCAGCACTGCGCCGGGGAGCAGAGCCGTCGGGTCGGTCTCGGCCCGGGGCAGCAACAGCGAGATGAGGAACCATCCGACGCCGTAGACGACGCCGAGGGCCACCAGCGACGTCGTCGCCACGCCCACACCGGCCAGGTCCCGCAGGCGGTTGAGGAGACCGGCCGCGACGACCATGCCGAGGAACAGGCTGACCACACCGGCGATCACCCGCAGTTCGGCCCGGGGCCGTACCTGACGCTGCCAGGCCAGGGCGCTGGCGACCACCAGCACCTTGGTCAGCGAGCGCCCAGCAGACGCTGCGCCGACCAGCCCGACGACCAGGGCCACCCAGCGGGCGGTCGACGACTGCTCGAACGCCCCGCGTATCTGGGAGGCGAGCTGACCGCTGACACCGACCGAGTCGCTGACGTCATCGGAGGACACGTGGCCGACCAGGAACCCGAGGGCGCCGACGAGGGCCAGCAGGAGCGGGGCGGCGAACAGGAAGATGCGAAAGGCGACGGCACTGCCCAGCACTCCGCCGGCGGCCTCGGCGTCGCGCCGGGCGAACCGGTCGAGCAGGTCGAGCAGCGGACGGCGCCGGCGTTGGCCCTCGAACCACGACGAGGCGGCCCCGGCGACCCGTTCAGCGGCGCGGCGAGCGCCCGCGATCCGTCCGCCGCCGGTGGCGGGTGCCGCACCGTCGTCCGCCCGCTCGTCGCCGTCGTCCGCCCGGTCGTCGTCGCCGTCCGCCCGGTCGTCGCCGACGTCGGCCTGGGTCATGGGAAGGCGGGGCCCGCCCCGACAACCGTCTCGCGCCTCGTCACCACGACTCGTGCCTGCACCGCCATCCACAGTAGGTGGCTGCCGCGGGAGGAGCGTCGGTGTTCGCGCGTGCGCCGGCACAGTCGTCTAGAGTCACCCAGCGTTCCTCGGGTCACGGTGCGGCGCCACGGTGCGGCATGGTTCCGCCCCGTAGGTTGCCGCTTGTGCGCGGCCACCCGTAGGATGTCCCGTCGGTCTTGACGCGTTGTCGCGTCGGCCCCGATGTCGCCCCTGACAGTCACGACAGTCGTCGTTCGCGAGGTTTCGAGTGCCCACCATCCAGCAGTTGGTCCGCAAGGGCCGCCAGTCCAAGACGGCAAAGGCGAAGACGCCGGCCCTCAAGGGCGCGCCCCAGCGGCGTGGCGTGTGCACCCGCGTGTTCACCCACACGCCCAAGAAGCCCAACTCGGCACTGCGCAAGGTGGCCCGTGTCCGCCTCTCCAGCGGCATCGAGGTCACCGCCTACATCCCCGGCGAGGGGCACAACCTGCAGGAGCACTCGATCGTTCTCGTGCGCGGCGGTCGTGTGAAGGACCTGCCGGGCGTCCGGTACAAGATCATCCGTGGCACCCTCGACACCGCCGGTGTGCGCGATCGCAAGCAGGCCCGTAGCCGTTACGGCGCCAAGAAGGAAGGCTGATCCGATGCCTCGCAGAGGTGCTGCGCCGCGACGCGACCTGATGCCGGACCCGGTCTACAAGTCGGTCCTCGTCACGCAGGTCATCAACAAGATCCTGATGCACGGCAAGAAGACGACCGCCGAGGCCATCGTCTACGAGGCGCTCGAGATCGTCGCAGACAAGACCGACGGCGACGCCCTGTCCGCTCTCAAGCGGGCGGTCGACAACGTCAAGCCGCAGCTCGAGGTCAAGAGCCGCCGTGTCGGCGGCGCCACCTACCAGGTGCCCATCGAGGTCCGCCCCCGGCGTGCCAACACGCTCGCCATCCGCTGGATCACCGGGTTCTCGCGCAACCGCCGCGAACGCACCATGGCCGAGCGCCTCGCCGCCGAGGTGCTCGACGCCAACAACGGCATTGGCAGCGCGGTCAAGCGCAAGGAAGACGTGCACAAGATGGCCGAGTCCAACAAGGCCTTCGCGCACTACCGCTGGTAGCCCCCACCCACCTGGGGGGTGCGCCCCCCGAGGCGTGAATCCCCCAGACGACCGGGCTCAACAGCTCGGTCGTCGCCATGTCGAGCGACAGACGAAGTCGAGTGAGAGACGAAGAGGATGACAAAACGCAGCCAGCCGCTCGAGCGGGTCCGCAACATCGGCATCATGGCCCACATCGACGCGGGCAAGACCACCACGACCGAGCGGATCCTCTACTACACCGGCCGCACCTACAAGATCGGCGAGGTCCACGAGGGCGCCGCGACCATGGACTGGATGGTCCAGGAGCAGGAGCGCGGCATCACCATCACGTCCGCCGCCACCACGACCTTCTGGAACGACACCCAGATCAACATCCTCGACACGCCCGGCCACGTCGACTTCACGGTCGAGGTCGAGCGCTCGCTGCGCGTGCTCGACGGCGCGGTGGCCGTGTTCGACGGCGTGGCCGGGGTCGAGCCCCAGACCGAGACGGTGTGGCGCCAGGCCAACAGGTACGCCGTGCCCCGCATGTGCTTCGTCAACAAGATGGACCGCCTCGGGGCCGACTTCTACGCCGCGCTCGCCTCCATCAAGGACCGGCTGGGCGCCAACACCGCGGTCGTGCAACTGCCCATCGGCGCCGAGGGGCACTACAAGGGCGTCATCGACCTGGTCACCATGCAGGCGCTCGTCTGGCTCGACGAAGATCTCGGTGCCAAGTGGGAGGTCCGCGAGATCCCCGACGACCTCAAGGCACAGGCCGACGAGTACCGCCAGCAGCTCATCGACGTGCTCTCGTCGTTCGACGAGACCATCCTCGAAAAGTACGTCGGCGAGGAGGAGATCACGGTCGACGACCTGCAGCGCGCCCTGCGCGCCGGCACGCTCGCCAACGAGATCGTGCCCGTGCTCAACGGCTCCGCCTTCAAGAACAAGGGCGTGCAGCCCCTGCTCGACGCCATCGTCGCCTACCTGCCCAGCCCCATGGACCTGCCGCCGGTCGCCGGCATGTCGGTCAAGGGCCACGAAGAGGTCGAGCGCAAGCCCAACGACGACGAGCCGTTCGCGGCGCTGGCGTTCAAGATCATGTCCGACCCCCACGTCGGCAAGCTCACCTACTTCCGCGTCTACTCGGGCACGCTCGAAAAGGGCTCGCAGGTGGTCAACACGACCACGGGCAACAAGGAGCGCATCGGCCGCATCCTGCAGATGCACGCCAACCACCGCGAAGACGTCGACGCCGTCATGACCGGCGACATCGCCGCGGGCATCGGCCTCAAGAACACCCGCACCGGCGACACGCTGTGCACGCCGGGCAGCGAGATCACGCTCGAGCAGCTCGAGTTCCCCGAGCCGGTCATCCACGTGGCCGTCGAGCCCAAGACCAAGGTCGACCAGGAGAAGATGGGCAGGGCCCTCCAGACGCTGTCGGAGGAGGACCCCACGTTCCAGGTGCGCACCGACGAGGACACCGGCCAGATCGTCATCTCCGGCATGGGCGAGCTGCACCTCGAGGTCATCGTCGACCGCATGCTGCGCGAGTTCAAGGTCGACGCCACCGTGGGCAAGCCGCAGGTGGCCTACCGCGAGACCATCACCCACACCGTCGAGAAGATCACGTACACCCACAAGAAGCAGACGGGTGGTTCCGGCCAGTTCGCCGAGGTGACCATCAAGATGGAGCCGCTGGGTCCGGGCGGCGGCTACGAGTTCGTCGACAAGATCACCGGCGGGCGCGTGCCCAAGGAGTACATCCCCGCGGTCGACGCCGGCATCCAGCAGTCGCTCGACGCCGGTGTGCTCGCCGGGTACCCGACGGTCGACATCCGCGCCACGCTCATGGACGGCAAGTACCACGACGTCGACTCCTCGGAGATGGCGTTCAAGATCGCCGGCTCGATGGTGTTCAAGGAGGCGGCCCGCAAGGCGAAGCCCGTCCTGCTCGAGCCCATCATGTCGGTCGAGGTCGTCACGCCCGAGGACTACATGGGCGATGTCATCGGCGACCTCAACAGCCGCCGCGGTCGCGTCGGCGGCATGGAGCAGCGCGGCAACAGCCAGGTGATCCGGTCGCAGGTCCCCCTGTCCGAGATGTTCGGTTACGCTACTGACCTGCGGTCGCGCACCCAGGGTCGCGCGACGTACACCATGCAGTTCCACAGCTACCAGCGCACCCCTGCCTCGGTGCAGGAAGAGATCGTCGCCCGAGTGCGCGGCGAGTAGCTCGGTAGTCCCTCCCTTTTCACGATCCACAAACCGTCACGAGTCAACAGAGGATCTACGCAGCCATGGCCAAGGAAAAGTTCGAGCGGAACAAGCCGCATCTGAACATCGGCACCATGGGTCATATTGACCATGGGAAGACGACGTTGACGGCGGCGATCACGAAGGTGTTGGCGGAGTCGTATCCGAATGTGCAGGTGATGGCGTTCGATCAGATCGATAAGGCGCCGGAGGAGAAGCAGCGGGGGATCACGATCAATATTTCGCATGTGGAGTATGAGACGGGGAACCGTCATTACGCGCATGTGGATATGCCGGGTCACGCGGATTACATCAAGAACATGATTACGGGTGCGGCGCAGGTGGATGGGGCGATCTTGGTGGTGGCGGCGACGGATGGTCCGATGCCTCAGACGCGTGAGCATGTGTTGTTGGCGCGGCAGGTGGGTGTGCCGTCGATCGTGGTGGCGTTGAACAAGGTCGACATGGTGGATGACCCGGAGTTGTTGGAGTTGGTGGAGCTCGAGGTGCGGGAGTTGCTGAGCGAGTACGGGTTCCCGGGGGATGACATCCCGGTGGTGCCGGTGTCGGCGTTGAAGGCGTTGGAGGGTGATCCGGAGGCGGAGGCCCAGGTGTTGGCGTTGATGGAGGCGGTTGATTCGTATGTGCCGGAACCGGCGCGGGATCTGGACAAGCCGTTCTTGATGCCGATCGAGGATGTGTTTTCGATCACGGGTCGGGGCACGGTGGTGACCGGCAAGATCGAGCAGGGTGTGGTGCACGTGTCGGATGAGATCGAGATCGTGGGGATCCGTCCGACGTCGAAGACGACGTGTACGGGTGTGGAGATGTTCCGCAAGCTGTTGGATCAGGGTCAGGCGGGCGACAACGTGGGTGTGTTGCTGCGGGGGACGAAGAAGGAGGATGTGTCGCGGGGGCAGGTGTTGGCCAAGCCGGGGTCGATCACGCCGCACACGCATTTCGAGGCGCAGGTGTATGTGTTGACCAAGGAAGAGGGTGGGCGGCACAAGCCGTTCTTCACGAACTACCGGCCTCAGTTCTATTTCCGGACCACCGATGTGACGGGGACGATCGAGTTGCCCGCGGGGGTGGAGATGTGCATGCCGGGGGACAACACCGAGATGACCGTCGAGTTGATCGCGCCGATCGCGATGGACGAGGGCCTGTTGTTCGCCATCCGCGAGGGTGGCCGTACCGTGGGCTCAGGACGCGTCACCAAGATCCTCAAGTAGTCACGTCGCTCGGGCCCGGCCCGACGACCGTTGCGTGCACCGGCCGGCCTCCTCGGGGGGCCGGCCGGTCTCGTTTCCCGGTGGGTTCGTCCGCGGCCGATCAGCCGCCGGTCGGGCCGATCCTGTCGATCCAGCCACAGGAATCGTCGCCGTAGGCCTATCGGTTGCCCTATGGCCCGAACGCAGACCATGGTGCAGCTCTCCGAGGAGCTGATCGCGGACCTCGATGCAGAGGCGGCTGAGCGCGGCGTGTCGCGCTCGGCTGTCATCCGCGAGGCCGTCGAGCAGCACCTCGACGAGCGCCGACACGACGCCATCGGCGAGGCCATCGCCGAGGGCTACCGGCGCATCCCGCCTGGCACTCCCGACGAGTGGGGCAACCTCGAGCGCGTGGCGGACCTCTCGGGGCGGGAGACGGCGCAGCGCCTCGACCAGGAGGAGCGCGAGGCGGGCTTCGAGCCGTGGTAGCCCGCGGTGAGGTGTGGTGGCACGAGCATCCGGACGAGAGCCGGCGGCCGTACCTCGTCCTGCACAGGGACGCGGCGATCCCGGTGCTCAACCAGATCCTCGCCGTGCCAGCGACACGCACCCGACGCGGCATCCCGACCGAGGTCGACCTCGACGAGGCAGACGGCATGCCTCAGGCGTGCGTGCTCACGCTCGACAACGTGCGGCAGGTCCGGCCCCCCTACCTCACCGGGCGCATCACGGTCCTCGGCCCCGAGCGCATGCGTCAGGTCTGCGAGGCGCTCCACGCGGCAGTCGACTGCTGAGCTGGTGGCCGAAAAACCTGCCGCGAGAACCGGGATCGGAGGTCCAGATCCCGCGGCAGGAAATTGGCACCGGATGACGTCGGCCGGCCGAGCCGCCGCAGGCTGGCGGTTCCGGCTGCGGGGCCGGTAGTCTTCATCGTCCGCCTCCGGGCGATCCGTTCCTTGAAAAGTGAGTGAGATGGCTGAGAAGCAGAAGATCCGCATCCGCCTCAAGGCGTACGACCACGAGGTCATCGACCAGTCGACGAAGAAGATCGTCGAGACGGTCCTGCGCACACAGGCGACGGTCCGGGGCCCGATCCCGCTGCCGACCGAGAAGCACCGGTTCACGGTCATCCGCTCACCGCACAAGGACAAGGACAGCCGCGAGCACTTCGAGATGCGCATCCACAAGCGCCTGCTCGACATCCTGGAGCCCAGCCCCAAGACGGTTGATTCGCTGCAGCGCATCGAGCTGCCCGCCGGCGTCGACATCGAGATCAAGATCCAGCAGGCCTAGTCTGCCGTCACAGTTCCGCGACTCTGGCCGCGGGATCGGTCGCTCAGGCGACCTGTCCCGCGGCCAGAACGCGTCGGTGGTCAGCCGATGCGGGTGATGCGGTCCTGCGGGCCTGGCGCCACGCCACCCGGCGCCGCCGTCAGGTAGTCCTCGAGAGCGTCGAGGTCGACCGCTCCGCCCAGGCTGTCGGTACCGCCGTTGAGCACGGTGAAGTTGTCGCCGCCGGTCGCCAGGAAGCTGTTGACCGTGATGCGGTAGGCGGCCGCCGGGTCGACGGGCACGCCGCCGATGGCGATCGTCGAGGCGTCGACCGCCGCGGCCGTGGCGCAGTCGGCCGCCCCGGTGGCGGCGGCGTTCCATGTGTAGGCGAACCCGGCCGAGGGCTGGAGCACGCGCGGGGCCGCAGCGTTGCCGCCGCAGAACTGCTGCTCGAGCATCTGGTCGATCTGCGCGCCGGTGAGCGTCATCGTGACCAGGCTGTTGCCGAAGGGCTGCACGGTGAACGCCTCTTCGTAGGTGACGTTGCCGTCGCCCTCGGCGCCGCTCGCCGCGAACAGCAGATCGGTGCGGATGCCGCCCGGGTTCATGAACGCCGCCACCGCCCCTCCGAGCCCGGGGGGCGTGGTCGCCGCCAGCTGGCTGTCGGCGATGACGTCGCCCAGCGCCGACTCACCCGCCGGGTTCTGCGTGCGCGTGATGTCGGCGGTGATCGAGCCGATCACCCGCTTGGCCAGCGGGTCGCTGATCGCCTTGTAGCGGTCGATCAACGCCGTGATCGGCGAGGCGGCCGCCACGTCGCGGGTGACGATCTCGTTGTTGACCGAGATCGACGTGATGTCCTTGGTGCGCCGGTCGATCGTCAGGTCCATGTCGGTGACCAGGCGCCCGAAGGACGCCGCGCTGGTGACGGGGATGCCGTCGATCACGCAGTTGTAGGCCTGGTGGGTGTGGCCGCTGATGACGGCGTCGATCTGGTCGTCGAGACGGTTGACGATGTCGACGATCGGGCCCGAGATGCCCGTGCAGCCGTTGTAGCCGCCGGTGGCGACCCCGCCCTCGTGCAGCAGCACGATGATGTTGTCGATGCCGCGCCGCTCGAGGTGGTCGACGACCGCGTTGGCGGTGTCGGCCTCGTCGAGGAAGTCGAACCCGGCCACGCCCTCGGGGGTGACGATCGTGGGCGTGCCCTCCAGCGTCATGCCGATGAACGCCACCTTGGTGTTGGCCTCGAACCGCTGCACCGTGAACGCGGGGAACAGCGGGTCGCCGGTCTCCTGCGAGACGACGTTGGCGGCCAGGAAGCGGAAGTCGGCGCCGGCGAAGTCGTCGCCGTCGAGGCAACCGTCGGTCGGGTGGCACCCGCCCTCCTGCAGCCGCAGCAGCTCGTCGGTGCCCTCGTCGAACTCGTGGTTGCCCACCGCATTGATGTCGAGGCCGATCTCGTTCATGGCCTCGACCGTGGGCTCGTCGTGGAACAGGGCCGACAGCAGCGGGCTGGCGCCCACCAGGTCGCCGGCCGAGACGACCACGGTGTTGTCGGGGTTGGTGGCCTCGAGCGCAGCGACGTGGGTGGCGAGATAGGCGGCGCCGCCGGCGTCGATGCCCTCGATGCGCCCGCTCGACCCCGCCGGCGGCTCGAGGTTGCCGTGGAAGTCGTTGAGCCCCAGGACCTGTACCTGGACGGGCGGCGGGTTGTGACCGCCGCCCCCGCCGCCACCACCACCGGGCCACCGGGGCCCGCAGGCGGCGAGTGCGATCGCCAGTAGGGCGGGGACCGCCAGCCGGACGATGCTGCGTGAACGAGGCACGTGATCGCTCTCCTTCGAAGTTGTGATCCGGAGCTCCGGTGTGGTGACGAGCGCGGCGACGCTACCGACCCGGCATGTCCGCCGCTCGTGAGCGATGTGAACAGCCGATGACCACGAATGAACACATCGCGCGCCACATCAGAGCACGGTCCTCGACGCCCTGCTCGCTGGACGCGACACCGCCCGGGCCGGAACCCCGGCCCGGGCGGCGTGTCAGCGCTGGCTGCCGGACGTCAGCGGCCGGTGATGCGGACCGTCAGCGTCGTGCCGTCGACCCGGGTGACCCGCATGCGGACTCCCGCGTCGGGCACCTTGACCCCCACCCCGGGGATCTCGGGGTACCAGTACTGCCGGCCGTCGTCGAAGGTCGGCTGCGCCGCCTGACCCCGGACGTAGCTGGGCTGGCTGTTGACGTGCAGCGTGAACGATTGCGCCCTGGTCAACGAGAAGGGCGCGTCGTAGACCTGGATGCGCGACCGCCACGGGGCCCCGGTCAGGTTGTAGATCGGCCGGGGGTGGGCGTCGATGGGCAGGATCAGGCCCTCGCCGGGGTGCTGGCTCGTGTTGTTGTCGGCCTGGGAGGTGTCCCAGTACGAGACGAGCAGGCCCTGCTGGTAGCTGAAGTGCTCGACGAAGTCGGGCCGCTGGTCGAGGAAGCCGAAGTTGTACGGCCCCGCCTTGCGCATGCGTTCCTCCTGCGAATGGGACGCGCGTGCGCCCTGATGCGGCCGCGACCCAGTCCACCAGCGACGAGCCCCCCGGAGGTCCGGCAGCGGCGTGACCCTACGGCAGGTCGACTGCCTGCGCCAGGGGCCGCTGTGCGATGTGTGCAGCACGAGCGCGCATCGTCATACAGGCCGCGCTGTCGACCTGTACCCGCGGGTGCCGCGGTGGGCCGAGCGTTCAGCCCTCGTCGAGGTCGTCGTCGCGCAGGTTGGACGAGACGCCGGCCTGCACGTCGAGCTCGGGGCCGTCGTCGGGCTCCATGAACCACGCGTCGGACTCGGCTGCCCGGCGCTCGTCGGCCAGGTGCTCGAACGGATCGCGCGCACTGGTCGCGCGGCTCTTGTGCGCAGCTTTGCGACGCCCGAACGGCATGGCCGGTGACCCTAGTTGACCGGCGCCGCCGCAGCCACAGGATTGTGGGCGCACCACCACGGGGCGTCGCCTCGGTGCCCTTTTTGCAGGTCGTCGTGGTCTCACGTTGGACTGTGGTGCGGGTCGTGGCTATCATCGTCGGGCCGTGCGCGGAGCCGTTCCCTCGGATCGAGCGCAGGCGATGTAGTTCCGAAGTCCCGAGATCTTGTCCAACTGACGTCCGCGCAGGCCCGTCCGCTGGGAACCACGTGGCACAACCGAAACAGGCGCTCCGCCGGGCTGGTTCCCGTGCGGAGCGTTCGCGTGAACCGTAGCCATTCCGTGTCCGCTCGCCGAGTCACCCCGCTGTGACAGGCGCGGGCGAGCGGCACCAGGCAGAGAAAGACGTAGCCGCCATGGCCACAAGAGCGATCGTCGGCGAGAAGGTCGGCATGACGCAGGTGTGGGACGACGACGACCGAGTCGTGCCCGTCACCGTCCTGCGCGTGCGCCCGTGCCGCGTGGTCCAGGTCAAGACCAACGAGCGCGACGGGTACAGCGCGCTCCAGGTCACCTTCGGGCAGAAGAAGGCCACCAAACTCACCAGGCCCGTCGCCGGGCAGTACGAGGCCGCCGGGGTCGACCCCGGCACCCGCCTGGTCGAGCTCCGGCTCGACGACGTCAGCGAGTACGAGATCGGCCAGGAGATCGGCGCCGACGTGCTGGCCCAGGGCGAGCTCGTCGACGTGACGTCGGTGAGCAAGGGCAAGGGCTTCGCCGGTGTCATGAAGCGCCACGGCTTCTCCGGCCTACCTGCGAGCCACGGTGCCCACCGTGTGCACCGGGCCCCGGGCGCCATCGGCGCCTGCGCCACACCGTCACGCGTCTTCCGCGGCACCCGCATGGCGGGTCGCACCGGCGGGCAGAAGACCACCACGCTCAACCTCACCGTCGTGCAGGCCGACGCCGAGCGCGACCTGCTGCTGGTCAAGGGCTCCGTGCCCGGGCCGAACGGCGGCATCGTCCTCGTCCGCGACGCCGCCAAGGGGAACTGACGATGGCGACCCTCAAGCTCACCAGCGCAGCCGGCAAGGCGTCCGGCGACGTCGACCTCGACGACGCCTTCTTCGACGTCCAGCCCAACGTCTCGGTCATGCACCAGGTCGTCACGGCCCAGCTCGCCGCCCGGCGGGCCGGCTCGCAGTCGACCAAGACCCGGGCAGAGGTCCGGGGCGGCGGCGCCAAGCCGTGGCGCCAGAAGGGCACCGGCCGGGCCCGCCAGGGCTCGATCCGCGCACCGCACTGGCGGGGCGGCGGTGTCACGCACGCCCCCAAGCCGCGCAGCTACAAGCAGCGCACCCCCAAGAAGATGATCCGCCTGGCGCTGGCCTCGGCCCTGTCCGACCGCCGCGCCGACGACAAGGTCATCGTGCTCGACAGCTGGGGCATCGACACCCCCAGCACCAAG
Organism: uncultured Acidimicrobiales bacterium; assembly: GCA_963735395.1. Taxonomy (GTDB): domain Bacteria; phylum Actinomycetota; class Acidimicrobiia; order Acidimicrobiales; family VFJN01; genus ZC4RG19. Next base: position 51,419 of record CAVTKV010000021.1, read on the forward strand.
GGCGCTCTCGAGGTGCTCGACAAGCTGGGCGTCGAGGGCCGGGTGCTCGTCGTGCTCAGCCGCGACGAGGCCGACGTGGCGGTGTGGAAGAGCCTGCGCAACCTGCAGCAGGTCCACGCCCTCACGGCCGGCGAGCTCAACGCCTACGACGTACTCGTCAGTGATTGGGTGGTCTTCACCAAGGATTCGCTTCCTGCGGCGCACCGCAGCTCCGCCGTCGCCGATGGCGACGACGGACCGCGAGGTGTTGAAAGTGCCGCAGGCGGCGGAGGGGCCGACGGCCCTGCAGCTTCGCCGGAGGCAGAAAATGAAGGATCCCCGAGACGTCATCGTCGCTCCGGTCGTGAGCGAGAAGTCCTACGCACTCATGGAGGAAGGGGTCTACACGTTCACCGTGCACCCCTCGGCCTCCAAGCCCGAGATCCGCGACGCCGTGCAGAGCATCTTCGGCGTCAAGGTCTCCAAGGTGAACACGCTGACCCGCCTGGGCAAGCGCAAGCGCAACCGCAAGACGTTCACCTACGGCAAGCGTCCCGACACCAAGCGGGCGATCGTCACCCTCGTCCAGGGTGAGACGATCGACCTGTTCCAGGATTGAGGCCAGGTTCGACATGGCACTCCGCAAGCGCAAGCCCACCAGCCCGGGCCGACGGTTCCAGACCGTCGCCGACTTCTCCGAGGTCACCCGTGACCGCCCCGAGAAGTCGCTGCTCGGCAAGAAGAGCTCGACCGGCGGGCGCAACGTCCACGGTCGCAAGACGGCGCGCCACCGCGGCGGCGGCCACAAGCAGCGCTACCGGGTCATCGACTTCCGGCGCAACAAGGACGGCGTGCCCGCCACCGTGGCCGCCATCGAGTACGACCCCAACCGGTCGTGCCGCATCGCCCTGCTGCACTACCTCGACGGCGAGAAGCGCTACATCCTCGCGCCCCGCGACCTCGAGGTCGGCGACCGGCTCCAGTCGGGCCAGGGCTCCGAGATCCGTGCGGGCAACGCCCTGCCGCTGCGCTACATCCCCGTCGGCACCACCGTCCACAACATCGAGCTCCAGCCCGGCGGCGGCGGCAAGCTGGCCCGGTCGGCCGGCTCGTCGGTCGTGCTGCTGGCCAAGGAGGGCGCCTACGCCACGCTGCGGCTGCCGTCGACCGAGATGCGCCGCGTCTCGATCGACTGCCGGGCCACGGTCGGCGAGGTCGGCAACTCCGAGCACGAGCTCATCAAGATCGGCAAGGCCGGCCGCAACCGCTGGAAGGGCGTCCGCCCCCAGACCCGTGGTGTCGCCATGAACCCCGTCGACCACCCGCTCGGTGGTGGCGAGGGCAAGTCGTCGGGTGGTCGCCACCCGGTGTCGCCCTGGGGCCAGAAGGAAGGCCGCACCCGCAAGAAGAACCAGTCGTCCGACAAGCTCATCGTGCGTCGCCGCCGTACCCGCGGCTCGCGGAGGTAAACCCAGTGCCGCGTTCACTCAAGAAGGGCCCCTTCGTCGACGAGCACCTGCTCCGCAAGGTCGACGCCCTCAACTCCAAGGGCGAGAAGAAGGTCATCAAGACCTGGTCCCGCCGCTCCACGATCATCCCCGACATGGTCGGCCACACCGTGGCCGTCCACGACGGGCGCAAGCACGTGCCCGTCTACGTCACCGAGGCGATGGTCGGCCACAAGCTCGGCGAGTTCGCCCCCACCCGCACGTTCCGCTACCACGCCGGCATGGAAAAGGCCGTGCGAGGGAGGCGATGATGACCGCCGCCAAGACCAACGAGCGGCCGGGCACCCGCGCCCAGGTACGGCACGTGCGCATGTCGGCCTACAAGGTCCGCGAGGTCCTCGACATCGTCCGCGGCCTGCCCGTGGGCGAGGCGGCCGACGTGCTGCAGTTCACCGAGCGCGGCGCCAGCGAGGTCATCGCCCGCTGCCTCGCCTCGGCCGTGGCCAACGCCCAGCACAACGACGAGCTCGACCCCGACACCCTCTACGTGTCGGCCTGCTACGCCGACGAGGGCCCCACGCTCAAGCGCTGGCGCCCCCGGGCCCGTGGCCGCGCCACCCGCATCCGCAAGCGCATGAGCCACATAACGATCATCGTCAGCCCGATGCCGGCCGAGATGGCCACCAAGGTCGAGGCCAAGCGGGCAGCCGCCGGCGGCGGTGCGCCGTCGTCCCGCCGTGGCCGCCGGGGCCAGGAGTCCCGCCGGGCCCGCGTCGCCCGCAGCCGCGGCGAGCAGGTCGCCGAGCCCACCGACGAGACCCCCACAGACGAGCCGGTCGAGGAACCCACGGACGCCGTGGTCGAAGACGACGTTGTGGTCGAGGACGATACCCAGGACGAGGACGTCGAGGACACCCCCTCCGACGAGTCCCCCACCGAAGACGAGAGCACCGAGACGCCAGGCGTTGAAAGTGCCGAAGGAGGCAGCGCCGAAGGCGATGCTTCGACGAAGGCAGAGGACGAGAACTGATGGGCCAGAAGGTCAATCCTTACGGCTTCCGGCTCGGCGTCACGACCGAGTGGAAGTCGCGTTGGTTCGCTGACCGCGAGGAATACAGCGACAACGTCATCCAGGACTGGAAGATCCGCGACTACCTGATGACCCAGCTGCCGCACGCAGCCATCAGCCGGGTCGAGATCGAGCGCACCCGCGATCGCCTGCGGGTCGACGTGCACACCGCGCGCCCGGGCATCGTCATCGGGCGCCGGGGCAGCGAGGCCGACCGCCTGCGTGGCGGCCTGGCCAAGATCACCGGCAACCCCAAGGTGCAGCTCAACATCCAGGAGATCAAGCAGCCCGAGCTCGACGCGGCGCTGATCGCCCAGGGCGTGGCCGACCAGCTCGCCGCCCGCGTCGCCTTCCGCCGCGCCATGAAGCGCGCCGTCCAGAACGCGCAGAAGGCCGGTGCCCAGGGCATCCAGGTGCAGTGCTCCGGTCGCCTGGGCGGGTCCGAGATGGCCCGCACCGAGAGCTACCGCGAGGGTCGGGTGCCGCGGCACACGCTGCGCGCCGACATCGACTACGGGTTCCGCGAGGCCCGCACCACCGCCGGTCGCATCGGCGTCAAGGTGTGGCTCTACAAGGGCGACGTCCTGCCCTACAAGTCGCAGAGCGAAGAGAAGATCTCCCGCGAAGCCGCCATGGCCGTCGGCGAGACCTCCGGTGGCGCCCAGCAGGGCGGCAAGCGCGTCGTGTCGTCGGCCGCCGCCCGCCGCCGCCCCGCCGAGGGTGGCGTCGAGGAGACGCCCGCAGCCGAGAACGAGCCCCTCATCAAGGAGGCCGATCCCGAGCTCGAGCGCCTGCTGGCCGAGGAAGAAGAGATCGAGCGCCGGGTGCACGACCACTCCGAGACGCCGCACTTCCGACCGGGAGACGAGTGACATGCTGATGCCGCGGAAGGTCGCGCACCGCAAGCATCACCGCGGTCGCATGAGGGGCAACTCCAAGGGTGGCACCGAGGTCACCTTCGGCGAGTTCGGCATCCAGGCCCTCGAGCCCGGGTGGATCACCGCCCGCCAGATCGAGGCCGCCCGTATCGCCATGACCCGCCACATCAAGCGTGGCGGCAAGGTGTGGATCAACGTCTTCCCCGACAAGCCCGTCACCCAGAAGCCGGCCGAGACCCGCATGGGCTCCGGCAAGGGCAACCCCGAGAAGTGGGTCGCCGTGGTCAAGCCGGGCCGGGTGCTGTTCGAGCTGTCGTACCCCGACGCCGAGATCGCCCGCGCCGCCATCGACCGCGCCATCCAGAAGCTGCCCATCAAGGCCCGCTTCGTCACCAAGGAAGAAGGGTTCTAGCCATGGCGAAGACCAACTTCCACGACATCGACGACGGCACCCTCATCGACCAGGTGGCCGACGCCAAGGACCAGCTGTTCAAGCTGCGGTTCCAGCTGGCGACCGGGCAGCTCACCAACTACTCGCGCATCGGTCAGGTGCGCAAGGACGTCGCCCGGCTCGAGACCGAGCTGCGGGCGCGCGAGATCGCGGCCGCCGAGGCGCTCCCTGAGGCCGAGCCGGCAGGCGAGGACGTGGCCCGAGCGGCCCGGACGCGCAGCCGCCAAGAGCGGGAATCAACTGAGGAGAACGCGTGATGGCAGAGACCACCACCGAAGAGCGGGCGGCACGCAAGGTCCGCGAGGGCGTCGTCGCCTCGACCACGATGGACAAGACCGCCGTCGTCGTCGTGACCACCCGCAAGCCCCACCCGCTCTACAAGAAGACGATGGTCCGCACCAGCCGGCTGTACGCGCACGACGAGAACAACGAGCTGCGCCCCGGCGACCGCGTCCGCATCGTCGAGACCCGCCCCCTGTCGAAGCAGAAGCGGTGGCGGCTGGTCGAGATCCTGGAGAGGGCGAAGTAGTCCCATGATCCAGCAGGAGAGCCGCCTCAAGGTGGCAGACAACAGCGGCGCCAAGGAGGTGCTCGTCATCAAGGTGCTCGGTGGTTCACGCCGCCGGTACGCCTCGATCGGCGACATCTTCGTGGCCACCGTCAAGGACGCCATCCCCGGCGCCGCGGTGAAGAAGGGCGACGTCGTCAAGTGCGTCGTCGTCCGCACCAAGAAGGAGCGCCGTCGCCCCGACGGCAGCTACATCCGCTTCGACGAGAACGCGGCGGTGCTGATCAACCCCGATCGCAACCCCCGCGGTACCCGCATCTTCGGCCCGGTGGGCCGCGAGCTGCGCGACAAGCGGTTCATGAAGATCGTCTCGCTCGCACCCGAGGTCCTGTGATGGCAGGTCTGAAGATCCGCAAGGGCGACCGCGTCCGAGTCCTGTCCGGCAAGGACCGGGGCAAGGAGGGCGAGGTCATGCGTGCCCTGCCCCGCGAGGGCAAGGTCATCGTCGACGGCGTCAACGTCGCCCGCAAGAGCCAGCGCCCCACCCGCACGACCCAGCAGGGCGGCATCATCGACAAGGACATGCCGATCCAGGTGTCCAACGTCGCCCTGGTGTGCCCGTCCTGCGGCAAGCCGACCCGGGTGGGCTACAAGATCGACGCCGCGGGCGACAAGGCCCGCGTCTGCAAGAAGTGCGGAGGTGAGATCGCATGAGCAACGTAACCCAGGAGCGGGTCGTGCCCCGGCTGAAGACCCGCTACGACACCAAGCTGCGCAGTCAGCTCCTCGACGAGCTCGGCCTCGGCAACGTCATGCAGGTGCCCCGGCTCGACAAGGTCGTCGTCAACATGGGCGTCGGCGCGGCCACCGGCCAGGCGTCGCTGCTCGATGGCGCCGTCCGCGATCTGACGACCATCACCGGTCAGAAGCCGATCGTGACCAAGGCCAAGAAGTCGATCGCCGGCTTCAAGCTCCGCGAGGGCAACTCGATCGGGGCCAAGGTCACCCTGCGGGGCGACCGGATGTGGGAGTTCATGGATCGGCTGATCTCGATCGCGATCCCCCGCATCCGCGACTTCCGGGGCCTCAACCCCCGGTCGTTCGACGGCAACGGCAACTACACCTTCGGTCTCACCGAGCAGCTCGTGTTCCCCGAGATCGACTACGACAGCATCGACCAGCCCCGTGGCATGGACATCACCATCGTCACCACTGCCAGCACCGACGCCCACGGGCGTGCGCTCCTGCTGGCCATGGGGTTTCCGTTCAAGCGCGAGGGTCAGTAAGCCATGGCGAAGAAAGCGCTCATCAACAAGCAGCAGCGCAAGCCCAAGTTCAAGGTGCGGGCGTACACCCGGTGCCGGCGGTGCGGCCGCCCGCATTCGGTGTTCCGCAAGTTCGGGCTGTGCCGCATCTGCCTGCGCGAGCTGGCGCACGCCGGCGAGCTGCCGGGCGTCACCAAGGCGAGCTGGTGAAGGGAGCCGACTCATGACCATGACCGACCCCATCGCCGACATGCTCACCCGCATCCGCAACGCGAACATCGCGATGCACGACGACGTGCGCATGCCCTCCAGCAAGCTCAAGGAGGCCCTGGCGGGCGTCCTCGCGGCCGAGGGCTACATCGAGGCCTTCGACGTGGAGGACAACGCCGACAAGCCCGGGCGCACGCTGCACGTGAAGATGAAGTACAGCGCCGAGCGTGCCCGCACGATCTCGGGCATCAAGCGGGTGTCCAAGCCGGGCCTGCGCGTCTACTCGCCGTCCACCAAGGTCCCCCGGGTCCTGGGCGGGCTGGGCGTCGCGGTGCTCTCGACCAGCCAGGGTCTGCTGTCCGACCGTGAGGCGCGGAAGCGCAGGGTCGGCGGCGAGGTCCTGTGCTTCGTGTGGTGATCTGAATGAGCGAGCGAAGCGAGCGAACCATGAGCACAGTGCGTTGCTCGGCCCGCAGGGCCGATGGCTCATCGCGCGTCCCGAAGGGTGCGCCGATGAGCCGAATCGGCAAGTCCCCCATCCCCGTGCCCAGCGGCGTCGACGTGTCCCTGGTCGGCCAGCACATCACCGTGCGCGGCCCCAGGGGCGTCCTCGAGCGCGACATCCCCGGCGTCATCACCGTCCGCCAGGACGGCGAGGAGCTGGTGGTCGAGCGCCCCAACGACGAGCGCCAGAACCGGGCCATGCACGGCCTGGTGCGGTCGCTGGTCAACAACATGGTGCAGGGCGTGACCAACGGGTTCACCAAGGAGCTCGAGATCGTCGGCGTGGGCTACCGGGCCACGGCCAAGGGCCCCGGCGCCATGGAGCTCGCGCTCGGCTTCAGCCACCCCGTCAACATCCAGGCCCCCGACGGCGTCACCTTCGAGGTGCCGGCCCCCAACCGCATCGTCGTGTCGGGCATCGACAAGGAAGCCGTCGGCCAGGTCGCCGCCGACATCCGGGCGTGGCGCAAGCCCGAGCCCTACAAGGGCAAGGGCGTCCGCTACGCCGGCGAGCAGGTCCGGCGCAAGGCCGGCAAGGCAGGTAAGTGATGAGCAGCAGCGCCAAGTACAAGCGCGACGCCCGCCTCCGGCGTCATTCACGCGTGCGGAAGCAGGTGCGTGGCTCGGCCGAGCGGCCGCGCCTCGCCGTGTTCCGCTCGAACAAGCACATCTCGGCCCAGGTCATCGACGACCGTGCCGGCACGACACTGGCTGCGGCCTCGACGCTCGAGACCGACCTCCGCGACAGCTCGTCCAACAGGGACGCCGCCGCCAAGGTCGGCAAGCTCGTCGCGGAACGCGCCAAGGACGCCGGCGTCGAGCGCGTCGTCTTCGACCGAGGCGGCTTCCTCTACCACGGGCGGGTCGCCGCCGTGGCCGAGGCGGCACGCGAAGCAGGATTGGAGTTCTGATGGCAAACGGACAAGGTGGTGGCGGTGGCCGCGGTCCCCGCGACCGGCAGCCCCGCGAGCCGCGCGAGAACCCGCGTGCCTCGGGCGATGCCACGCTGCACGAGTCACGGGTGATCAACATCAACCGCGTGGCCAAGGTGGTCAAGGGCGGCCGGCGCTTCTCGTTCACCGCGCTCGTGGTGATCGGCGACGGCAACGGCCGGGTCGGCCTGGGCTACGGCAAGGCCAAGGAGGTGCCCCTCGCCATCCAGAAGGGCACCGAGGAGGCCCGCAAGAACCTGTTCAAGGTTCCGCTGGCCGGCACGACGATCGTGCACCCCGTCATCGGTGAGACCGGCGCGGGCCGGGTGTTCATGAAGCCCGCCGCGCCCGGTACCGGCGTCATCGCCGGCGGCGCGGCGCGTGCCATCCTCGAAGAGGCCGGCATCCGCGACGTGCTGTGCAAGTCGCTCGGCTCGTCCAACCACATCAACGTGGCCCGCGCCACCATCGCCGGCCTCAAGGCCCAGCGCCGGCCCGACGAGGTGGCCAAGCTGCGCGGCAAGTCGCCCGAGGAGCTGTTCCCCGGCGCGCTCGTGCGGGCCTACCGCGAGAGCGAGCGGGCACGGCTCGAGCCCGAAGGGGTCTGACGATGACCGACCTCAAGGTCACCCAGATCAAGTCGTCGATCGGCACCAAGCCCAAGCACCGCGGCACGCTGCGGGCGCTGGGCCTGCGCGGCATCGGTCAGACGAACACGCTGCCCGATCGCCCCGAGATCCGCGGGATGATCGCCAAGGTTCCCCATCTGATCCTCGTGTCCGAGGTCAATACCGAGGATGGGGCCACGACTACGAAGGCCACCAAGAAGCGGTCGACCAGCGCACGAGGCCTCGAAGGTGCCGAGGCCGGCGAAGCTTCGGCCTCGGCAAAGGAACGACCATGACCATCAAGGTCCACGATCTGAAGCCGGCCCCGGGCTCGAACAAGCGGGGCAAGCGCGTCGGGCGCGGCATCGGCGGCAAGGGCGGCAAGACCGCCGGCCGCGGCACCAAGGGCCAGAAGGCCCGGAGCAAGGTCCCGTCCAGCTTCGAGGGCGGCCAGATGCCGCTGCACATGCGGGTGCCCAAGCTCAAGGGCTTCAACAACCCGTTCCGCGTCGAGTACCAGGCGGTCAACCTCGACACGATCGAGGCGTCCGAGCTCGACGAGGTCACCCCCGACGCCCTGCACGCCAAGGGGCTCACCGGCAAGGGCGCCCTCGTCAAGGTGCTCGGGCGCGGCGAGCTGTCGCGGGCGGTCACGGTCAAGGCCCACGCCTTCTCCAAGACGGCCGAAGCGGCCATCACCGCCGCAGGCGGCAGCGTCGAGGTTCTGCCCCTGCCGTGGGGCGATCGCCGCCCGCCGGCCAAGGGCAACCAGTTCGCCAACCGCTAGTCATCACTCGCACAACCAGGTCGTCAACCACACGCCGGGCGCGATTGCGCCCCGGCGTCGTCAACCGGCAAGACTGGCGTACCCGGTCGCCACGCGGCGCCGCGGCACAACTGTCGACGCCGCCGAAGGGGAACAACGTGCTGTCCAGCCTGCAGAACATGTTCAGGGTCGCCGACCTGCGGAACAAGATCGTGTTCACGCTGGGCATGATCGCCCTGTACCGCCTCGGCTCGTACGTGCCGGCGCCGGGCATCGACTTCACCGCGATCGAGTCCCTGAAGAGCCAGGCCGAAGAGTCGGGCGGCGTGCTCGCCTACCTGCAGCTCTTCTCGGGCGCGGGCCTGACGAACTTCGCCATCTTCGCCCTGGGCGTCATGCCCTACATCACCAGCTCGATCATCATGCAGATCCTGACGGTGGTCATCCCCAAGCTCGAAGAGTGGCAGAAGCAGGGGGCGATCGGGCAGCGCAAGATCACCCAGTGGACGCGCTACCTGACGGTGGCCATCGCTGTCCTGCAGTCCACGGCGTTGGCGTTCCTGTTCCACAACGGCGGCGGCGGCCTGCTCGGCGGCGCCAGCAACCCCACCAACATCGACGTGCTGCCCAACTTCACCGCGCCCCGGGTGCTGCTGGTGGTGCTGGTGCTCACCGCAGGCACCGCGCTGCTGATGTGGATGGGCGAGACGATCACGCAGCGGGGCATCGGCAACGGCATGTCGCTGCTCATCTTCGCCAGCGTCGTGTCGAGCATCCCGTCGCAGTTCGCGGCAGATCAGGGCGACCAAGGGCTGGGGGCTGCTGATCCCCCTGACCGTGCTGTTCATCGCTGTGCTCGTCGGCATCGTCATCGTCGAGAACGGCCAGCGCCGCATCCCGGTGCAGTTCGCCAAGCGGGTCGTCGGCCGGCGAATGTACGGCGGCCAGAGCACCTACATCCCGCTCAAGGTCAACCAGTCGGGCGTCGTACCCATCATCTTCGCCAGCTCGATGCTTTACCTGCCCCTGCTCATCACGCAGGTCCTGCCGTCAGACCCCGGCAGCTGGGGTGTGGGGGTGCAGCGGTGGGTGAACGACAACCTGGTGCAGCCCGACTCGATCTTCTACATCGTCGTCTACGGCTTCCTGATCATCGGCTTCACGTACTTCTACACGGCCATCGCGTTCGACCCGCACCAGCAGGCCGACACGATCCGCAAGCAGGGTGGATTCATCCCCGGCATCCGGCCCGGGCCCCAGACCGAGCGCTACCTGTCGAGGATCCTGGCCCGGATCACGCTGCCCGGTGCCGTGTTCATCGCGGCCATCGCCCTGCTGCCGTCGCTGCTCCTGGCATTTGCCGACGTACAGGCCTTCGCCTTCGGCGGCGTGTCCATCCTGATCGCGGTGGGCGTGGCGCTCGAGACCATGAAGCAGATCGACAGCCAGCTCATGATGCGCAACTACGAAGGGTTCCTGCAGTGACCCGTGGGGTGCGCATGGTCATGCTGGGGCGCCAGGGAGCAGGCAAGGGCACCCAGTGCGTCCGGCTGTCACGCCACTACGTGGTGCCTCACATATCGACCGGAGACATGCTGCGCGCCGCGGTGCGCGAGGGCACCGACCTCGGGCGCAAGGCCAGCGAGCTGATGGCGGCGGGCAACCTGGTGCCCGACGACCTGATGATCGGCATCGTCGACGACCGCCTCGACCACGACGACACGACCGGGCGGGGCTACATCCTGGACGGCTTCCCGCGCACGGTGGGCCAGGCCGAGGCGCTGGCCGAGATCACCTCCGTGCGTCCGCTCGACGTGGTGGTCGACCTCGACGTCGCCGAGCACGTGGTGCTCGCGCGGCTGGCCAGCCGGCGCGTCTGCAGTGACTGCGCCGCCAACTACTCGGTCGACAAGCCGCCGAAGTACGGCTGGGTGTGCGACAACTGCGGCGGCGATGTCGTTCAGCGCGACGACGACACGCCATCGGCCATCGCCAAGCGGCTGGCCGAGTACGAGACCAACACCGCACCGCTGATCGCCTGGTACAAGGAGCGGCGGATGCTCGAGGTCATCGACGGGCTGGGCGCCACCCACGAGGTCAGCGAGCGCCTGTTCTCGGCGATCGACGTCCGGCGCAGCAGTTGACGGCGGTCGGGCCCGGTGGGTCGACGCACCCCTGACGAGATCCGCACGATGCGTCGTGCGGGTCGGGTCGTCGCGGAGATGCACGAGCGCATCGGCGACGCCGTGCACCCCGGGGTCTCGCTGCTCGACCTGGACGCCATCGGCCGCGAGGTGCTGGCTCGCAGGGGCGCCCGGTCGAACTTCCTGGGCTACCACGGGTACCCGGCGGTGATCTGCGCCAGCGTCAACGATGTCGTGGTCCACGGCATCCCCGACCACCGGGCGCTGGTCGAGGGCGACATCGTCTCGATCGACTGCGGGGCGATCATCGACGGCTACCACGGCGACGCCGCGTTCACCGCTCCGGTCGGCGCCATCGATCCCGAGTCGCAACGCCTCATCGACGTGACGCGTGCCGCGCTCGACGCCGGCATCGCCGAGCTGGAGCCCGGCGCCCGGCTGGGCGACCTCGGCGCCGCGGTGCAGGGCACCGTCGAGCGGGCGGGCTTCAGCGTGGTGCGCGACTACGTGGGCCACGGCATCGGCACCGCCATGCACGAGGCGCCCGACGTGCCCAACTACGGCAGGCGTGGCAAGGGCAAGCGCGTCTCGGCCGGCGACGTGCTGGCCGTCGAGCCCATGGTGTGCGCCGGTGGCAACGCCACGGCGGTGCTCGATGACGGCTGGACGGTCGTCACCGTCGACGGGTCGCGTGCCGCCCATTGGGAGCACACCATCGCCGTCACCGACGACGGCCCCGAGATCCTGACCCTGCCCTGACGGGCGGGCGGGGATCTCGGGGCCGGTCAGTCAGTCGAGGGCGGCGTAGGTGAGGATGACGACCCCCGAGCTGTGGACGTCGGTGTCGGTCAGGCGGAACTTGGCCTGCGGGATGTCCCGGTAGATCAGCTGGTCGGGGGTGGCCTTGCCCGAGAGCACGGGGTGGAGCCAGAGCTTCAGCTCGTCGAGCAGGCCCTCGGCCAGCAGCAGCCGGCTGACGTCGCCGAACCCGTACTGCAGGAGGCCGCCGTCCATCTCGTCCTTCAGCGTGCGGATCTGGCCCACGACGTCGCCGCTGATCACCGACGTGTTGTTCCACTCGGGGTCGTGCAGCGTGTTCGACACCACGTACTTGCGGATGGAGTTCATCCGGTCGGCGCCGCTCTCCTCGCCGGACTGCGAGGACCACGCCGGGTAGAAGCCCTCGTAGGTCTTGCGGCCCATGATCAGGGCATCCGGGGCACCCATGATGGCGGTCGCGGCCTTGTCGGCGTCGTCGCCCCAGGACTCGAAGTGCCAGTCCTGCATGTTCTGGATGTCGCCGTCGAGCGTCATGTAGGTGGAGTTCACGATCTTGCCCATGTCGGTGTCCCTTCGTCGGTGGGTCCTCGTTGACGTCGCCCACCGTGCCGGAGGGTGTTGACGGTCTGTTGACGGTGACCTGACGGCGTGCCCGTAACCGCCTGGGGTGGTCGACGGACGGGGGGCTACGGTGCGCGGGATGCGCTTCGGCGTGCTCGGGCCGATCGCGGCGTGGACAGACGAGGGCCGCCCGGTCCCCATCCCGGGGGCGAAGGTGCGAGCCCTGCTCGCCGACTTCGTGGCCAACGTGGGACAGCCGGTCACCGCCGATCGGCTGGTCGACGACCTGTGGGGCGACGACCTGGCCAGCACCAACCCGGCGGGGATGCTGTCGTCGAAGGTGTCGCAGCTCCGGCGGGCGCTCGACGCGGCCGAGCCGGGGGCCCGGGCGCTCGTGGTATCACCGCCGCCGGGGTACACGCTCGCCGTCGACGCGGCTGCAGTCGACGCAGTCGAGTTCGTGACGTCGGTCGAGCAGGGCGCGACGTGCATCGGCGCCGACCCCGCCCGCGCCGCCGACCTGCTCACGCGCGCGCTCGCCTTGTGGCGCGGGCCGGCGTATGGCGAGGTGGCCGACCTCGGGTTCGCCGCTGCCGCGGTGGCCCGCCTCGACGAGCAGTGGCTGACGGCGCACGAGGTGCTGGCCCGAGCGCGGTTGGCCCTCGGTGAGCACGCCCGGGTGGCCGACGAGCTGACCGCCCTCGTCGACGCCCACCCCTGGCGGGAGGACCTGCGCCTCTCGCACGTGCGGGCGCTGTACCGGGCCGGCCGCCAGCCCGACGCGCTGGCCAGCTTCGAGCGCTACCGCCGGCATCTCGTCGACGGGCTGGGCATCGATCCGTCGCCCGAGGCGCTCGCGTTGCAGCACGCGGTGCTCGTGCAGGACCCGGCCCTCGACGCACCCGCCCGCCCGCCGGTCGACGGGGCACCGGCGTCCGACCGGCTACGTCACCGCCCCCCGGCGAACCTTCCTGCGCTGCGGGGCGAGCTGTTCGGGCGTGACGGCGACATCGCCGACCTGGTCGACGCTCTCCGCGCCGAGCGCCTGGTCACGTTGGTCGGGCCCGGCGGCGTCGGCAAGACCAGCCTGGCGTTGGTGGCCGCCCATCGGGTGGTCGGCGATCTGCCGGACGGGGCCTGGTTCGTCGACCTGGCCGGCATCGAGCGGGGCGGCGCGGCGGTGACGCCCGACGTCCTGGCCGACCTGGTGACGGCGACCCTCGCCATGCGCCAGGCGCCGGACGATCTGTCCTCGACCACGTCGGTCGACCGCCTGGCCGCTGCGCTGCGGGGCCACGACACGCTGCTGGTGATCGACAACTGCGAGCACGTCATCGACGCGGCCGCCGAGGTCGCCGACCGGCTCGTCCGAGACGCCCCCGGCGTCACGGTGCTCGCCACCAGCCGCGAAGCCCTCGGCGTGACCGGTGAGGTGGTGCGCACGGTGGCGCCGCTCGCGGTGCCCGATCCGCGGGACCAGGGACGGGCCGACGTCGTCGCACGCGCCGAGTCGGTGCGGTTGTTCGTGGCCCGGGCCCGAGCTGCGGGGGCGCCAATCGAGATCGAGGGGTGGAACGCGCCGTTGGTCGGCACGTTGTGCCGCCGGCTCGACGGCCTGCCGCTGGCGCTCGAGCTGGCCGCCACTCGGGTGCCGGCGCTCGGACTGCCGGAGGTCCTGGCCCGGCTCGGCGACAGGTTCCGCCTGCTGGGTGCGGGCCGGCGCGGCGGCCCCGAGCGGCACCGCACCCTCGAGGCGATGCTCGACTGGAGCTGGGAGCTGCTCGGCGACGACGAGCAGCGGGTGCTCCGCCGGATGGCCGTGCACGTCGACGGGTGCACCGTGGCGGCGGCGACAGCGGTCGGGCACGACGACGGCGTCGCGCCGGCCGCCGACGCGCCGCGTGGATCCCGCGGCAGAGGCAGCGACCGCCGACGTCGTAGCCCGGTTGGTCGAGCAGTCGTTGGTCGTGGCCGACCACGGTCCTGCCGGCACGCGCTACCGGCTGCTCGAGTCGGTGGCGGCCTACGCGGCGGACCGCATGGCCGAGGCGGGCGAGCTGGAGCGGGTCCGCCGTCGCCACCTGGCCTGGCACGTCGCCTTGGCCGAGCGGGCCGACGCCCACGTCCGGGGCCCCGACCAGGCCACGTGGCTGCGGGTCCTCGATGCCGAGTCGGCGAACATGCAGGCGGCGCTCGACACCGCCGTCGAGCTGGCGAGGGCCGACGAGGCGCACCGGCTCGTCTCCGCCCTCGGGTGGTACTGGACGCTCCGCGGTCGCACCGCGCTCGCCGTCCGGGCACTCGACGCTGCGCTCGCGCTCGTGCCCGTCACGCCGTCGATGGCACACGCCCGGGCGGTCACGTTCCGGGTGGCGGCGGCTCTGACCCATGGTGACCTGACCGACCATGCCGAACGGTGCGCCGGGGCGCTGGCAGCCTTCGAATCGCTCGACGACCCCGTCGAGCGCGGGCGGGCGGCGCTGTTGCTGGGCCGGTCGGCGACAGAGGTGGGCCTGGTCACCGAGGGCGAGGCGCTCCTGGACGAGGCTGCCCGCGTCGCCGTCGCCCATCGTGACCGGTGGGGCGAGGCCGCCGCGCTCGTCGGCCTGGCGCTGCCGGCCCACATGCGCAGCGACCTCGACCGGCTGGAGCAGCTCGTCGATCGTGCCGACGCATTGTTCGCCGAGGTCGGCGACGGCTGGGGACGGCTCGAGGCCGGCGAGTGGCTCGGCGCCCTGGCCGAGCTGCGGGGCGACCTCGACGGCGCGGAGAAGCTGCTCGAGGCGGGGCTGCCCGACGCCGAGCGGCTGGGGCTGTGGCGCAGTGCCGCCAGTCGTCTCGGGCTCCTGGGCTGGGTCGCCAGGCAGCGCGAGGACTGGCAGGCCGCGCGGGCGCTCGGCGAGCAGGCGCGCCGCCTCGCGGTCGAGCAGGCGGACCGCTCGCTGGAGGTGCTGGCGGGCATGGTGCTGGGCTTCACCGCCCGCCAGTCAGGCGACCTCGACCTGGCCGAGGCGCACCTGCGTGAGCTGTTGGCCGGATCGGATGTCGATCCCGACAAGCTGGTGGGCGGCGCGCCGGGCCCGGGCGGCGCGGATGCGGCCGTTGTGGAGATGCCGCCGCACGTGGCGACCACCGTGGCCGAGCTCGGGTTCGTCGCGGAGTTGCGGGGCGACCCGGCGCTCGCGCTCGCGCTGCACGAGCGAGTGCTCGACGCGGCCCTCGCATCTGGGTACCGACGTGACGTCGCGGGCGGCCTCGAGGGCATGGCCGCGGCGCTGTCCGCGCTTGGCGCCGCAGCCGCGGCCGCCCGGCTGCTGGGCACCGCAGCGACCGTCCGCGCCGAGGCTCAGCTGGCGGCATCCGTGGCCGAGCAGCGCGACATCGAGCGGGCGCGCCGGCGAGTGGTGGCCACGCTGGGCGACGAGGCGGTCGACCAGCTCATGGCCGAAGGCCGCGGCCTCGCACCCGCCGACGCCCGCGTGGCCCCGGCCTGAGACCGGTCCCCGCGTTTCTGCGGGGAAGCGGTGGTCACCCCGGCGCGACACCGGGCACGCCGGCCACCGTGGTCCACGTGCCCGCGGTGGTGACCGGGGCATCGGGCACCTGGGTGGTCTCGACGACCTGGTAGCGGGTCACCAGCTCGGTCTGGGTGGCGTCGCACACCATGTAGCCGCGCTGGTGCGTGTCGGCGAAGCGCACGTGGGGGAGCTGCAGGATGAGCTGCTCGGCGACGTCCGCCAGGTCGGCGGGGAAGGTCGAGCTGATCGACCCGCCCACCAGCTCGGTGCCGCGGGCGACCGTCGACGGCGTGCCGTCCGGGTTCTCGTCGACCAGGTCGGCGACCCCGGCGGCGTGGATGTCGCCGGTGAGCACGACCGCGTTCTCGACCCCTCCGGTCGCCATCAGGTCGAGCACCCGGGTGCGGGCCGCGGTGTAGCCGTCCCACTGGTCGGGGTTGTAGAGCGAACCGGCGAACGGCATCGACGTCATCACCACCTGGTTGGCGAGCACGTCCCACGTCGCACCCGAGTCGGCGAAGCCGGCGCCCAGCCAGGCCTCCTGCTCGGGGCCGAGCAGCGTGCGCCCGGGCGCAGTGCGCTCGTCGCAGGTGGGGCCCAGCGCGCCGGAGCACGCCTGGGGGTCGCGGTACTGGCGGGTGTCCACCACGTGGAAGCGGGCCAACTTCCCCCAGTCGAACGACCGGTAGATGGCCAGGTCCGGGCCCGAGGGCGGGAGGAGGCGCACCGGTTGGTGCTCCCACCATGCCTGGTACGCCGCGGCTCGCCGGGCGGCGAAGTCCGGCACCTCGGCCGGGTTCTCGGCCTCCAGGTCGGCGTAGTTGTTGTCGACCTCGTGGTCGTCCCACGTGACGATCCACGGGCAGGCGGCGTGGATGGACTGCAGGGCCGGGTCCCCCTTGTAGAGCCCGTAGCGGTCGCGATAGGCGTCGAGCGTGCGGACCTCGCCGCTGTTGTGGCGGCGCAGTGCGGTGGCGCTGATGCCGCCCTCGTAGATGTAGTCGCCCAGGTGCAGCACCACGTCCGGGTCCTCGGTGGGTGCGTGGGCCCACAGGGGCCAGTAGCCGGACTGCCAGTTCTGGCAGCTGCCGAACAGGAACCGCAGCGGATCGCGGCGGTGCCCGCGGGCGGGGGCCGTGCGGGTGCGGCCGACGGCGCTGACCTGGTCGCCCACGATGAAGCGGTACCAGTACCAGGCGCCCGGGCGCAGGCCGTCGACGTCGACGTGCACCGAGTGGGCCCACTGGGGCGAGGCGACGGCGTCGCCTCGCCGGACGTTGCGGCCGAACCGCTCGTCGCTCGACACCTCCCAGCGCACGGGCACGTCGACCGCGGGCATGCCGCCCCCCTCGAGCGGCGCGGGGGCGAGGCGGGTCCAGATGACCACGGCGTGGGCGAGCGGATCGCCCGACGCCACTCCCAGCGCGAAGAGGCCGTCCGGGAGGTCGGCGGGCAGCGGCGGCGGCTTCGGTGCGCAGCCGGGCCGACCCCAGCCGATGAGCGGGACGGTGGCACCGGCGGCCAGGGCGCCGGTCAGGAACGTGCGCCTGGTGGTGGGCCGGTCCGTCGTGGTCGGCGTCCCGGCAGCGTCGGCTGGTGCATCGCCCGCGCTGGTCATCGTCCCCTCCCGCTGCACCTCGCGGTGCCGTCCGCAGCGGCCCCCTCCGGCCACCACTGGACAGGGACCCTAACCGGGCGCCCTCGACCACGCTCCGACGTCACGCCGGCGTCGTGCTCTGATCCCGCGAAAGACGAGTCGCGGCGCCCGGGTTGGGGTACGGTGACCGTCGGCTCCGGCGCCGCCAGGCGCGGCGGTCGGTCAGGTCGTGCTCTACCGAGCGCGCGCGAAGTTTTCCTGCGTGACGCGCCGCGCTAGGATGCTCAGTCGGCTCTTGGCGCTATCGGGTGCGTTCCCACGCGTCCTCGGCCACTGATCGACAAGCACGTGTAGGAGCCATCCCCCTGCCGAAACCCAAGGAAGATGCGATCGTCCTGGAGGGGACGGTCATCGAACCCCTCCCCAATGCCATGTTTCGTGTCGAACTGGAGAACGGGCACAGTGTCCTCGCCCACATCTCCGGAAAGATGCGCATGCATTACATCCGCATCCTCCCTGGTGACCGAGTTCAGGTGGAGCTCACGCCGTACGACCTCACCCGGGGTCGCATCACCTATCGCTACAAGTGACGGGAATCCCATGAAGGTTCGTCCCAGCGTCAAGAGAATCTGTGAGAAGTGCAAGGTGATCCGTCGCCACGGGCGCGTCCAGGTCATCTGCCCCAACCCGCGTCACAAGCAGCGTCAGGGCTAGAGGAAAGAAGCATCCATGGCACGCATCGCCGGCGTCGACATCCCCCGCGAGAAGCGGTTGGAGATCTCGCTCACCTACATCTTCGGCATCGGGCGCACACGGTCGCAGGAGATCTGCACCGCGCTCGACATCAACCCCGACACGCGGGTCCGCGACCTGACGGACGACGAGGTCGCCCGCATCCGCAACCACATCGAGGCCACGTTCAAGGTCGAGGGCGACCTGCGACGTGAGGTGCAGCAGGACATCAAGCGCAAGATGGAGATCGGCTGCTGGCAGGGCCTGCGCCACCGTCGTGGCCTGCCCGTGCGCGGCCAGCGCACCCAGACAAACGCCCGTACCCGCAAGGGCCCCAAGAAGACGGTCGCCGGCAAGAAGAAGGTTCGCAAGTAGATGGCCAAGCCCAAGTCCGCCGGTGGCCGCAGGCCCCGCAAGCGCGAGCGCAAGAACGTCGGTCACGGCGTCGCTCACATCAAGAGCAGCTTCAACAACACGATCATCAGCTTCAGCGACCAGGACGGGAACATCCTGTCGTGGGCCTCGGCCGGCAACGTCGGGTTCAAGGGCTCCCGCAAGTCCACCCCCTTCGCCGCGCAGACGGCCGCCGAGGCCGCCGCCCGCCGGGCCATGGAGCACGGCGTGCGCAAGGTCGACGTCCAGGTCAAGGGCCCCGGCTCGGGCCGCGAGACCGCGATCCGCTCGATCCAGAACGCCGGCATCGAGGTCACCGGCATCAAGGACGTCACCCCTGTCCCCCACAACGGCTGCCGCCCGCCCAAGCGGCGGCGTGTCTGAGGTAACCACGCATGTCGCGCTACACCGGCCCGAAGTCCCGTGTCTCCCGCCGCCTCGGCGTCAACCTCTGGGGCACCTCAGGTGAGAACCGCGCCCTCGAGCGCCGCCCGTACCCGCCCGGCGAGCACGGCCGCAGCCGCCGCCGCAACGCCAGCGAGTACCTGCTGCAGCTCCAGGAGAAGCAGAAGGCTCGCTTCTCCTACGGCCTGACCGAGCGGCAGTTCCGCAACCTGTACGAAGAGGCCTCCAAGCGCAAGGGCGTCACGGGCGAGCTCATGCTCCAGCTCCTGGAGCGCCGCCTCGACAACATCGTCTACCGGGCCGGCTGGGCCTCGACCCGACCCCAGGCGCGGCAGTTCGTCAACCACGGACACGTCGACGTCAACGGCAAGCGCGTCGACATCGCCAGCTACCGCGTCCGCAAGGGCGACGTGATCAGCCTGCGGGGCAAGTCCCGGCAGATGATCCAGATCCAGTGGAACCGTGACGTGCTTGCTCGCACGCCACCCCCGTGGCTCGACTCCGAGGACGAAGGTCTCTCGGTGAAGGTGCGCGAGTACCCGCTGCGCGAGCACATCGACGTGCCCGTGCGCGAGCAGCTCATCGTCGAGCTCTACAGCAAGTAGTCACCCCCCAACCACGTCAGCTACGAGGGAGCCTCCCGATGCTGGTCATGCAGCGCCCTACGGTCGAGCCGATCACCGAGGAAGAGAACAACCGCCAGCGGTTCGCCCTGGGCCCGCTCGACCCTGGCTTCGGCCACACCCTCGGCAACTCGCTGCGGCGCACCCTCCTCTCGTCGATCCCGGGTGCGGCGATCACGCAGGTGCGGTTCGACGACGCGCTCCACGAGTTCGACACCATCTCCGGTGTGGTCGAGGACGTCACCGACATCATCCTCAACCTCAAGGACATCGTGCTCGTCAGCTACAGCGAGGAGCCGGTGACCCTGCGGCTCGACGTGCGCGGCCCGGCCGACATCACGGCCAAGGACATCCAGCTCACGTCCGACATCGAGATCCTCAACGACGACCTGCACCTGGCCACGCTCAACAAGTCGGGCCGCATCGCCGTCGACATCACGGTGTCCAAGGGTCGGGGCTACCGCTCGGCCGACGCCAACAAGGTGTCCGAGACCATCGGCGTCATCCCGGTCGACTCGATCTTCTCGCCCGTGCGGCGGGTCGCGTTCGACATCGAGCCCACCCGCGTCGAGCAGTCGACCGAGTACGACCGGCTGGTGATCGACATCGAGACCGACGGCTCGATCACGCCGCGTGACGCGCTGGCTTCGGCCGGCGACACGCTGCGCTCGCTCGTCGGTCTGGTGGCCGACATGAGCGAGGAGCCCCAAGGCCTCGAGCTGGGCGAGCTGGCCGTCACCAGCGCCGGGTCGCCCGACCTCGACCTGCCCATCGAAGACCTCGACCTGTCCGAGCGGCCCCGCAACTGCCTCAAGCGGGCGCAGGTCAACTCGGTGGGCGAGCTCGTCACGAAGACCGAAGACGACCTGCTGGCCATCACCAACTTCGGCCAGAAGTCGCTCGACGAGGTCATCGCCAAGCTCGACGAGCGTGGCCTCTCCCTGCGTACCAAGGACTGAGCGCGATGCCTGCCACTCCCAAGAAGGGCCGCAGTTTCGGCGGCAACGCCGCTCACCAGCGGCTGATGATGGCCAACCTGGCCGCCAGCCTGTTCGCCGCCGAGGGCATCGTCACCACCGAGGCCAAGGCCAAGGCGCTGCGCCCGGTGGCCGAGAAGCTCATCACCAAGGCGCGCAAGGCCGACGCCGATCCCGACGTCAAGCTGCACCAGATCCGCCAGGTCGTGTCGTACCTGGGCGATCGCGAGATGACGCACAAGCTCTTCAGCGAGATCGGGCCGCGCTACGCCGACCGCAACGGTGGGTACACGCGCATCCTCAAGCTCGGGCCGCGCCAGGGCGACAACGCTCCCATGGCGCGCATCGAGCTCGTCTGACACGGCAGCCGTCCCGCCGGCGCCCGGTGTGACGCTGTTCGAGATGTCCGAACGACCAGCGGCCCCTCGTGGGCCGCTGGTCCGCGTTCGGATGACGGTCGCCTACGACGGGTCGGGGTTCCACGGGTTCGCGCCCAACGCCGGGGTCCGGACGGTGGGCGGCACGCTCCGCGACGGGCTGGAAAAGGTGCTGCGCACGAGCGTCGAGCTGACGTGCGCCGGCCGCACGGACACAGGTGTCCACGCCTGGGGTCAGGTGGTCAGCTTCGACGCACCGGCCGACCGCTTCGACCCCCTGGTGGTGCAGCGCTCGCTCAACCGGTTGTGCGGCCCGGCCATCGTGGTGCGCGACGCCGGCGTCGCCCCCGAGGGGTTCGACGCCCGTCGCTCGGCCACCGGGCGCACGTATCGCTACACGGTGGTCAACCGACCGGTGCCCGACCCGTTCATGGCGCACATCGCCTGGCACGTCGACGAGCCGCTCGACCTCGACCTGCTGCGGCTGGGGTGCGACCCGTTGGTGGGCGAGCACGACTTCGCGGCGTTCTGCCGCCGGCCCAAGCACCGCGACGGCACCGAGGCGTCCCTGGTGCGCAACGTGCGCCGGGCCGGCTGGATCGATCTGGGCGACGGGGTGCTGCGGTTCGAGATCGAGGCCAACGCCTTCTGCCACCAGATGATCCGCAGCGTTGTCGGGACGCTCGTCGACGTCGGCGCCGCCCGCAAGCACGCGGGCGAGCTGCTCGGCATCCTGGCGGGGCGTGACCGCGCCCGGGCGTCGAGGCTGGCGCCGCCCCAGGGGCTGTGCCTGTGGGCGGTCGACTACCCCGACGCTGCGCGCTTCCATCGCTAGCCGCGTCTGACCCGTCTGACCCGTCTGACCCATCTGACCCGTCGAGCCAGCGAGGTCGAGATGGGGTGACTGTGTAGCTGAGGTCGAGAGAACGATCGCCGATGACCGTAAACCCTCGACTAGGTACCACTTTCGGTGTGGAAATCTCGCGAACAGTGGCGCGAGGGCCAGCCGCTCCGTAGTCTGGCGGTCACAACCAGCAGGTCTCCGGGTGCCGGGGCGGCGACGACTCCCCACGCCACCGTCCCGGCGGACGATCGGCGCGATGCCCGGACAGCGCGGCGTGCCTCAGCCCTCGCTGGGCCGTCCGGGGTCGCCGGGGTCGATGGTGCCGAACGCCACCGAGGCCGCCAGGCCGCAGAGGATGCCCAGCCCGGCGCCGCCGAGCACGTCGAGGGGCAGGTGCGCGCCGTAGTAGACGCGGGCGAACCCCACCACGGACGCCACGGGGAAGGGCAGCCAGCGCCAGCGCCCGGGCAGCACCGCCGTCAGCACCGTGGCCAGCGCGAAGGCGATGGTGGTGTGGCCCGAGACGTAACCCTGCCCGGAGAGGTCGCTCTCGCGTAGGTCGACGTCGTCGAGCAGATCGCCGGGCCGAGCCCGCTGGATCGTCTCCTTGACGACCTTGGCTGCCACCCAGGCAAGCCCGACCGCGACGGCCGCGGCCAGAGCGGGCCGGACCCGACGGGTGAGCGCGTACACCGCGGCCCCGCCCACGATGAACATCCAGACGTTGCCCAGCTGCATCACCGGCCACAGCGGCCAGCGCAGCGCCTCGGGCAGGCCGTTGATGGCGTCGAAGACGTCGGCCTCCCAGCCCGGCACGGTGTCGGCCCGGTCGGCGAGCAGCAGCCAGCTCAGGCCGAGCACCCCGATGCCGGCGGCCGCCTCGGTGGCGTGGCGGCCCCACGGGCGGGCTCCGGCCAGCCGGCTGACCCGGCTGGGCGCGCTCGTCCGGGATGGTCGGGCCATCGCGCTCCGATCAGGCGGCCGGGTAGACGTCGGGTCGTACGGTACCGACCGACCGCGCGGGCACGCCGACGGCCAGGTTCAGGCACGAGCCGATGGCCACGCCGAGGGCCGCGCCGCACACCACGTCGAGCGGGTTGTGGGCCCCGACGTAGACCCGGCCGATCATCACCATCACGACGACGAGCCACGCCACCGGGCGCCACCGGCGGGGCAGGTAGGGCACGACCAGGCAGACGATCGCCGCGATCATGACCGCGTGGCCCGAGACGAAGCTCTCGCCACCGGCGCTGACGTCGCCCCGCAGCTCGGCGTCCTCGCCGATCGATGTGCCGGGTCGCTCGCGGGTGACGAGCGCCTTCACCACGCGTTCGAGCACCAGCTTGGCGACGGTTGCCCCCACGAGGGCCAGCGCCAGGCGGTACCGCCGGGTGAGGGCGGCCACCAGGGCCAGCACCGGCCCCCAGATCACCACGCCCAGCTGCTGGAAGGGCCACAGCACCGGGTAGAGCCAGCCGGGCAGGCCGTTGATGGCCTCGAATGTGCTCCTCTCCCAGCTGGGGACCGAACCGTCGCGCACGGCGACCAGGCCCGCCGCCACCACCACGAGGCCCGCGATCGCGGCCATCGCGTCGCTGGCTCGCCGCTCCCACATCTGCGGCTCCGCAGTCATCCCACGCACGTCGTTCCTGCTCCGCACAGATCGAGGCCCGTCGCCTCGTGCACGTGCTCGACCAGTGCCGTGCGGGGCTGGAAGCCGAGCGCCTGCTCGGCGCTGAAGATGAGCGTGGGGTCGGCGCCCTCGTCGAAAGCGAACTCGTACGTCACGCAACCCCCGGGGAACAGGTAGTAGCGGGTGGAGCGCAGCTCGGGATGCAGCCGGTCGGGCCGTTCGAAACGCTCGGTTCCGACCTCGTCGCTGGGGACGGGCGTCGCCCCCGTCACGTCGCACTCGGCCCGGGGCACCAGCGTGGCGGTGACCGCCTTGTCGCCGCCGAGGTCGGAGTCGAGCCAGAACGTGGCGTCGTGGCGTTCGACGTGGGCGCCGCCGAGCTGCCAGCCGGCGGGCAGCGACGCGACGCATGGCACCTGCGTGGCCGGCGGGACGGCCTGCGCCATCAGCACCATCAGCCGCCCGGTCCCGCAGTCGGGGGGAACGCTCACCGGCAGGTCGTGGGCGGGGGTGAACATCATCACCGCCTGCACCGAGGCCAGCGCCAGGCCGACCACCACCGCCACCGCCAGGCCCACGCGGCGGAAGCTCCAGCGCTGCAGCGCGATGCGGGGGCGCTCGGGTGCCAGCCGGCGGAACTGTCCGAGGAGGTCGCGGCCGTCGCTCTTCATCATCGCCCGGAGCTGGGTGGGGCTGGCCACCCCGCGGGTGGCGGCGAACGCCTCGGCGATGTCGTCGGCCGTGAAGTAGCGCAGCGCCCGCTGGTACACCCGCTCGGCGTCCGAGCGGACCGCCAGGACCAGCATCATGTTCCCGAGGTCGACGGCCTGGCGCCACGGCGAGGGGCGCACCTGCACGAAGAACGCGTCGATGAGGAAGACGTGGCCGTCGCGGACCAGCAGGTTGGCAGGCTTGATGTCGCGGTGGGCCAGGCCGGCGTCCCACAGCCGGCGCATGAGTTGGAGGCCCTCGTCGATGACGTCGTCGTCGACGTCGACCTCGCCGATCTCGCGGGCCCCGTCGATGAAGCTGGTGACGAGCATGTACTCGCGCTCGGGCGTGATCTCGACGATGCCGTAGGGCGTCGCCGTGGGGATGCCGACGTCGCGCAGCAGCCGCAGCGCGTAGTCCTCGTACTCGACGAGGCGGCGGACGTTGGAGAAGCGCGTCTCGTCCTCGAGTCGCCCGTACAGGATCTGCCGGCCCAGCTTGTACCAGCGGTCGGCCCGCACGTGGTTCATGGCGAAGAGCTTGGCGAAGAGGTAGTCGTGCTGCGGATCGCCGTCGACCCGCAACCGCAGCGGCGTCGAGCCGCCCGACCCTTCGAGCCCGACGGGCCGGGCGTCGGTGACGGTGACCCCCAGCTGGTCGTGCACTGCCTGGCGGATGGCCTCGCCCCGCCGCCCCGTCACGTCGAGGTGGGCCGTCTTGCCCTGCTTGTAGGCGACGGGGACGAACTCGTTGGGCGTGAACAGGCGGAACGCGGCCAGCGGGATGGCGATGCCCAGGGCCAGGCCGGTGACCACGTCGAACGGGTGGTCGACGCCCAGGTAGAGGCGCGCGGCGGCGAACAGCAGCAGCACGACCGCCACGACCCACTTGGCTTGCCCTCGCGCCGCGCCGGCCGGGACCAGGCTGTAGATCACGGCCACCAGCACGGCGGCGAGCACCACCACCGGGGGCGAGGGCGACGAGAAGCCGGCCCACCGACCGATCGCGGTGACGTCGTAGGGCCGGGGCCGCGAGAAGGCGTTGTAGAGCGCGATGCCGACCAGCTCGATCACCAGGATGCTGGCCAGGAACGTGAACAGGTGCCGCCAGCGCCGGAAGGCGATCTGCAGCACGAGCACCGCTACGGCCAAGGCGGTCAACGTCCAGCCCGTCGCCACCCGGTCGTACGCGGTGGCGACGTCGGTCAGCCACCCGGTGCGCACCCGCGCAAACTGCCGGAGCACCGCGGCGTCGACCCGGTCGGTCACCCGGCGCGCCCAAGGCGAGGCCAGCAGCACCAGGACCCAGCCGACCAGCACGGCCAGCACGATCAGCCACAACGTTCCCGTGGACCCCAGCGACTTCGGCAGCGGGGGCGGCGCGCCTGTCGGTCGCCGCCGACGGCGTCCCCGCAGGCCGCCGGTCGTCGTGGCGGCGGCCGTGCCGGCGCCACCCACCACCGCGCCGACCTCGTCGGCCGGGGCTCGTGCGGACTTTTCGCCGGCCGCGCCTGCGGTGCCGACATCGTGTGACGCGGTCACGGTCGCCCCGTTCGCAGGCTCATGCCAGGCCCTCGGCACGCAGCCAGTCCGCCGCGACCCGGGCCGCGGGCTCGCCGTCGGCCACCTGGGCGTTGAGCGCCTGGAGGCCCACGGTCGTCACGCGGCCCGACACCCCGTCCACCGCCTCGACCAGTGGGTCGCCCCACCGCTCGACCACCTCGCGCCGCACGACGGGCGTCACGTTCTCGGCGGGCTGGAGGTCGCGGTCGTCGGCCAGCACGACCAGCTCGTCGGAGGCGAGGCGGGGATCGGTCGTGAACAGCAGTGCCACGTCGACGTGGCCGCCGTCGAGCGCCTGGTGGGTCAGCGGCCCGGCGACGTCGAGCGGGAGGAAGTCGGCGAAGTCCAACCCGTAGGTGGCCTCCAGGCCGGCCAGGCACAGGGGGCGGTCGGGGCACCCGGGCGGTCCCCCGAACGTCAGGCGGGGGGCGACCGCCTCGAGGTCGCTGATCTCGTCGAGCGTGTAGCGGGCGGCGAGCGTGCGGGTCACCACCACGGCGTTGGCGTCCTGTGCGGGCGCCGGGGCCAGCACCACCAGCCGGCGGTCGCGGAGTGCAAGGTCGAGCGCGGAGGTCGTCGCAGTGACATCGTCGGTGGGATGGCTCCCGCCCAGGGTGACGAAGCGCAGGGCCGAGCCCGCGTACTCGGGCACGAGCTCGACGAGGCCACGGGCCAGGGCGGGCTGGACGAACTCGCGGGGCCCGAGACCGATCTCGAACCGCACCTCGAACCCGGCGGCTTGCAGCGCCTGGCCGTAGATCTCGGCCAGCAGCTCGCTCTCGGGGAAGTCGAACGAGGCGACGGTGACCGCGTCGTCGGCCAGCGTCGAGGCGGCCGTGCCGTCGGTCTCGTCCCCGGGCGTCGCCGAACCGCAGCCCGCGAGCGCGACCGTGCCTGCCATGACCAGCGAGGCGACTGTCGTCCGGGCTCCCACAGTCTGGGCCCCTGTCCGTTGCGCTCGGGCGCCGACGGTGGCGTCGTGATCAGCCTCCCACAGCGCGATCGTCCTGGGAACCGCCGCCGTTGCCAGCCGAGCCTGGGGGGTGGAGACTGCGTGCGAGGCTCCCTCGCCGCCGAGGAGGACGGGACCATGGACGCAGCCGACGCGGCAGCCCAGGTCGCAGGCGGCGTCGTCACCGCCCCCAGGGAGTCTCCGACCTCGCGGCCCGGCCGGATCGACCCCCGGGTGCGCAAGGCGCTCCAGGTCCTGGTGTCGCTGGTGCTGGTGGTCGGCATCTTCTGGTACGTCCTGCAGCAGTTCGCGGACATCTCCGAGGTGTGGGCCGCCATGCGCACCCTCACCTGGCGAGAGATCGCGGTGCTGGTCGTCTTCGCCGCGTGGAACCTGGCCACCTACTGGATCCTCACCGTCATCGCCACGCCTGGCCTCACCTACCCGCAGGCGGCGGTGCTCACCGAGTCGACGACCGCCGTCTCCAACTCGCTGCCCGCCGGCGGCGCGCTGGGCGTCGGCCTGACCTACTCGATGCTGTCGTCGTGGGGGTTCTCCAAGTCGCGGTCGACGCTGTCGGTGCTGGTGACGGGCATCTGGAACAACTTCGCCAAGCTGGGCATGCCGATCGTGGCGCTCGCCATCCTGGCGGTGCAGGGCGAGCCGGGCGGCGGCCGCATGGTGGCCGCGCTGGTTGGGCTCGTCGGGCTGGTCGGCGCCATCGTCGTGTTCGCCATGATCCTGCGCAGCGAGGACTTCGCCCGCCGGGCCGGGCTGGTCGGTGAGCGGCTGATGTCGCGGCTGCGCAGGGTGGTGCGCAAGGGGCCCGTGCACGGCTGGGACCACGCGTTCACCAAGTTCCGCAGCCGGGTCATCGGGCTGGTCCGCCACCGCTGGGTGGCATTGACCGTCTGGACCCTGGTCGGACATCTCTCGCTGTACGCCGTGCTGCTCGTCACGCTCCGCGCCATGGGCGTGTCCGACGACGAGGTGGGCTGGGCCCAGGTGCTGGCCGCATTCGCGTTCGCCCGGTTGCTGACGGCCATCCCCCTCACGCCGGGCGGGGTCGGCATCATCGAGCTGGCGCTCATCGCCTCGATCACCGACGCGGGCGGCGACGACGCCGAGGTGGTCGCGTCGGTGCTCATCTTCCGACTGCTGACCTACGTCGTGCCGATCGTGTTGGGCGGCCTCACCTACCTCTACTGGCGCCGCAACCGGTCGTGGCGCGACTCCGCTCCGCCGATGCCGGCCGCGCTGGCCCCGGCGACCAGCGCGGGCTGACGGGGCGGACCCGGGACGAGCGGCGTGAGCGAACCGGCGGTCCTCGAGGTGCGGTCGGACGAGGGCGAGGTCGCCGCCGACGACGACCGGGTGCGCTACACCCGCTCGCCCAGCGACGCGCTGCGCCTGGTCGTCGCCCTGGCCGTGCTGATGGTGGGCGTGCTGCTCACCACGGCCGCCAAGCAGACCATCGGCGGGCTGGAACGCGACATCCTCGTTCTGTTCGACGGGCTGCCCGGTGCGCTGGACCGGTTCGTCGTCGGCGTGATCCAGCTCGTCGCCGTCGCCGGGCCGCTGGCCGCGGCGATCACGCTCGTGGCCCTGCGCCGCTGGCGCACGCTGGGGCTGGCCGTGCTCGCCATGTCCACGGCCCTCGCCCTCTACTCGGCCATCGAGCAGGCGGTCGACCGCATCCATCCCGCCGGGCATGACGCCGCCCGCCGGGCCGGCAGCTGGGTGGCCGACGCCGCCTACCCCGGCTCGGCCTACCTGGCGGGCATCGCTGCCGCGGTCACGGTCATCGCCCCCTCGCTGCCTCGGGTGTGGCGCCGGTGGGTGTGGGCGTCGGTCGCCGTCGTCGCCCTCGGCCGCGTCGTGTCGGGCACCGGTCTGGCGGTCGACCTGGTCGCGGCGCTGGCCGCGGGGTGGGCCGTCGGGCTGGTCGTGCTGCTCGCCTTCGGCGTGCGCGACCGCCACCCCGCCATCGCCCAGGTGCGGGACGCGCTCGCCCTTTCGGGTCTGACCGTGGTCGACCTGCGCCCCGCCAGCGTGGACGCCCGCGGCTCCACCCCCTACTTCGCCGCCTTGACCGACGGGACGGGCGCGTTCGTCAAGGTGCTCAGCGCAGAGGAGCGCAGCGCCGACCTGCTGTTCCGCCTGTATCGGGCGGTGCGGCTCGAGAACGTGGGCGACGAGCGACCGTTCTCGTCGCTGCGGCGCACGGTCGAGCACGAGGCGCTGCTGTCGTTGCGGGCGGGCGAGCTGGGGGTGCGCACGCCCCGCTTCCTCGGCCTCGCCCGGGTGGTCGGCGACGACGCCATG
Organism: uncultured Acidimicrobiales bacterium; assembly: GCA_963735395.1. Lineage (GTDB taxonomy): Bacteria > Actinomycetota > Acidimicrobiia > Acidimicrobiales > VFJN01 > ZC4RG19. Next base: position 80,171 of record CAVTKV010000021.1, read on the forward strand.
GCCCTCGCCTACGAGGCCATGGAGGGTCGCTCGCTCGATGCGGTCGACGACGCCGAGCTGACCGACGACGTGCTCCGGGACATCTGGCGGCAGGTGGCCGTGTTGCGCACCCGCCGCATCGCCCACCGCGACCTTCGTCTCGCCAACGTGTTCCTGGCCGACGACGGCCGGCCGTGGATCATCGACTTCGGGTTCGGCGAGCTGGCGGTGTCCGACGACGTGCTCGCGTCCGACGTGGCCGAGCTGGTGATGTCGACGGCGCTGAAGGTGGGGCCCGGGCGGGCCGTGGCGGCGGCCGTCGACGTGCTGGGTGCCGAGGCGGTCGGCCCGGCCGCCGCCCGCCTGCAGCCCCTGGCACTGTCCGGCGCCACCCGGTCGGCACTGCACGACCGCAAGGGCTTCGACCACGAGGTGCGGGACGAGGTCGCCCGGGCGTGCGGCCTCGGCGAGGTCCACGACGAGAAGATCGAGCGCATCTCCCCGCGGTCGGTGGTGATGTTCCTGTTCGCGGGCGTCGCCACGTACGTGATCGTCCACCAGCTCAGCGACGTGCCCGATGCCGTCGAGCAGGCGAGGAACCTCGACTGGGCCTGGGTGCCCGCCATCCTGTCGATGTCCGCGCTCACCTATGTGGGCGCCGCGCTGTCGCTCGCCGGCTCGGTGCCCGACCGACTGCCCGCCGGGCCGACCTACCTGTCGCAGCTCTCGGGCTCGTTCATGAACCGCATCACGCCCGTCAAGGTCGGCGGGCTGGCGGTGGGCATCCGCTTCCTGGAGAAGGCGGGCGTCGCCCCCGCCCGTGCCATCACCGGCGAGGGGCTGGTGGCCCTGTTCGGGTTCGTCGGCCACGCCAGCCTGACCATCGTGTTCGCCTTCTATGCCGGGTCCGAGGGGTACGGCAACATCCACCTGCCCTCGGACCACGCGATCCTGCTCGGCCTGGCCGTGGCGCTGTCCCTGAGCGGGGTCGTGATGCTGCTGCCGATCGGGCGGCACCTGGCGGCGGACAGGCTGGTGCCGGCGCTGAAGAGCGCGGTCGCGGGCCTCGCCGAGGTCGGTCGCACCCCCGCCAAGTTGTTCATCCTGATCAGCGGCGGACTCATCGTGACCCTCAGCTACCTGTTCTGCCTCTGGTTCTCACTCGAGGCGTTCGGCGGCGGCGAGCGGCTGGCCGTGGTGGGCGTCGTGTACCTGACCGGCTCGGCGTTGGCCCAGGCCGCGCCGACGCCGGGCGGTGTCGGCGCCGTCGAGGCCGCCCTCATCGCCGGGCTGACCGCGGTGGGCGTCGACAAGGAGACGGCGGTGCCTGCGGTGTTCCTGTTCCGCCTGGCCACCTTCTGGCTGCCGATACTGCCCGGGTGGCTGTCGTTCCACTACCTGACGCGGCGGAACATGCTCTGAACGCAGCCCTGCGGTCAGCGCGGCGACCAGGCCGGGTCGCGCCCGGCGAGCCCGACCACCCGATCGAGCAGGTGTGCCTCCGACGGGACGTCGACGACCGGACCGAAGAGCCCTTCGCGCGCCTCCTCCTGGCCGGGGCCCGAGAACTGGGCGACGAAGCCGTGCACCGCGTCGAGGGACGGCTCGTCGCAGTCGTAGCCCTGGCCGCTCGCCCGAGCCACGTCCCAGCCGTGGAGGACCAGCTCGTCCAGCACCACCAGCCCCGCGATGTCTGCGGGCATCTCGAGCGGACCGGCCAGCGTCATCCCCTGCCACGCCGCGGGATCGCGCCACGCCTCGGCCAGGGCGGCCAGGTCACGGGGGATGCGGGTGCGCCAGTCGTCGCCCAGGCGCGACGAGTCGCCCGACGGCGCCTGCCCGGCGGCGCCGCCCGTGGACTTCATGGCGGCGGCCGTGAAGGCGAGCGTCAACCCGCCGACGTGGTCGACCAGGTCACCGAGTGTGTAGTCCGGGCATGGGGTCGGCCCGTCGAGGGTGCCGTCGCCGACGCCACGGATCAGATCGGCCATGCGTCGCGCCGCCGGTTCGATGTCAACTACGGTCATGGGTCACTCCCGAGGCTCGCGTGGGTTGTTCCTGCCGGGCGGGTCAGCCTGGCGTGAGTAGGACGCCTGGGCCGGCGCGAAATCATCGGTGCGTTTGCCGATCGGCGCCGTCTCACCGTAGGCTTATCCGTCGCTCTGGAGAGCCGCGCGCAACCGCGACGGCCGTCCGCACCGCAAGAACTCGATGAAGGTGGCACGCGTGCCCACGTACACCCCGAAAGCCTCAGAGATCCAGCGTGCCTGGTACGTCGTCGACGCCGAGGGCATGGTCCTCGGCCGCATGGCCACCGAGGTCGCCCGGGTGCTGCGCGGCAAGCACAAGCCGGTGTTCGCGCCACACCTCGACACCGGTGACCACGTCATCGTGGTCAACGCCGACAAGATCGTGCTCACCTCCGACAAGGCCGAGCGCAAGGTGATCTACACGCACTCCGGCTACCCGGGCGGCATCAAGGCCGAGACCTTCGCCCACCTGCACGGCCGCAAGCCGGAAGAGGCCGTGCGCCGCAGCATCCGGGGCATGCTCCCCAAGACCCGGCTCGGCCGCCAGCAGATCAGCAAGCTCAAGATCTACTCCGGCCCCACCCACCCCCACGCCGCCCAGCAGCCGCAACCCCTCGACGTGGCGCACGCCCGTCGCCGCACCGCTTAGGACCCACCTCGATGTCTACCCCGCTCGTGCAGACCACCGGCCGCCGCAAGGGCGCCGTCGCCCGCGTCCGGATCCGTCCCGGCTCCGGCACGATCAAGATCAACGATCGCGACGTCACCAACTACTTCCCGTCCAAGGCGCACCAGATGGTCCTCACGGAGCCTCTGCGCATCACCAGCACCGACGAGACCTACGACGTCGACGCCACCCTGCACGGCGGCGGCGTGTCGGGCCAGGCCGGTGCGCTGCGCCTGGGCATCGCCCGGGCACTGGTCGAGCTCGACCCCGAGATGCGCACCACGCTCAAGCGGGCCGGCTTCCTCACGCGCGACCAGCGCGAGAAGGAGTCCAAGAAGTACGGCCTCAAGAAGGCCCGCAAGGCCCCGCAGTACAGCAAGCGCTGATCGCTGCCTGCTGACGCACATGCCCCGGCAGGTCCGGTCGGGCACATGGTTCTACCGCTGGCCGGCTCCGTTGGAGCCGGCCAGCGTCGTGTCTGGTCACCTAGCTGGTTGTCGAGGAGCTCGCCGTGTTGAAGTTCGGGACGGATGGGGTGAGGGGGGTCGCCAACACCGAGCTGACCCCCGAGCTGGCGCTGGCGCTGGGCCGCGCCGCCGTGCGGGTGCTGGGCGGCGACCGCTTCGTCGTGGGCCGCGACACCCGGCTGTCCGGGCCGTTGCTCGAGGCCGCCCTGGCCGCTGGGCTGGCGAGCGAGGGCGCGGACGTCACGCTGCTCGGCGTGGTGCCCACGCCCGAGGTGGCGTGGTGGTCGGCCACCGAGGAGGTCCCGGCCGCCATGGTGTCGGCGTCGCACAACCCGTTCCCCGACAACGGCATCAAGCTCTTCACGGCCGGGGGGCGCAAGCTCAGCGACGCGGTCGAGTCTCAGCTCGAGCTCGAGCTGCAGCGGCTGCTGGGCGCCGTCGTGTCGGCGTCGAGCGCCCAGTCGGCCCCAGGGCCCGGCGTCGACCCGCCGGAGGTGCCCACGGGCGCCGGGGTCGGTCGGATCGCCGCCGCCACCCGAGTGCACGACGGCTACGGGGCGGCGGTCGCCGGGTCGATCGGCGGGCGGCGCCTCGACGGGCTGACTGCCGTCGTCGACTGCGCCAACGGCTCCGCCTCGGTCGTCGCGCCACGGGTGCTGCGCGACCTGGGCGTCGACGTGCACGTGCTGCACGCCCAGCCCGACGGGGCCAACATCAACGACGGCTGCGGGTCGACGCACACCGACGACCTGGCCCGCACGGTTGTCGAGCGCGGCGCCGACCTGGGGGTGGCCTTCGACGGCGACGCCGACCGGGTGCTGCTGGTCGACGCGGCCGGCGAGCTGGTCGACGGCGACCAGATCATCGCCCTGTGCGCTATCGACCGCCACGAGCGTGGGGCCCTGGCCGACGACAGCGTGGTCGTCACCGTCATGACCAACCTGGGATTCCGCCTGGCGATGGAGAAGCGGGGCATCCACGTGGTCGAGACCACGGTGGGCGACCGTTACGTGCTCGAGGCGCTCGAGGCGGGGGGCCTGTCGCTGGGGGGCGAGCAGAGCGGGCACGTCATCTTCCCCGAGCTGGCCACCACCGGCGACGGGCTGCTCACCGCCGTGCAGACGCTCGACGTGGTCGTCCGGGCCGGGCAGCCGCTCCGCGACCTGGCCGCCGACGCGATGACCCGCCTGCCGCAGGTGCTGCGCAGCGTGCGGGTGGCCGAGCGGGACCCGGCCATCGTCGAGCGCCTGGCCGCCGACATCGCCACCGTCGAGCAGCGGCTGGGCGACCAGGGCCGCGTGCTCGTGCGCACCAGCGGCACCGAGCCCCTGGTGCGGGTGATGGTCGAGGCACCCACGCCCGCCGAGGCCGAGGCCGCGGTCGACGACCTGGTCCGGGCGGTGCAGTCCCTGTCGGCCGGCTGAGCCGTCATCCCTCCGTCGTTTCTGTTGCGCATCTGGTTGCGGTGCAACCAATCACGCAACAGAAACCGGTGGGGCAGATGCTCAGCGGCTCAGGTGGCGGTAGCGGCGCACGGCGAGGGGAGGAGCAACGAACCAAGGGGATCTACCGTGGGCACGGACATGACGATGAACCGGGGCTCACGGGGCGACGCCACCCGCAGCATGGAGCTCCTGTGGGGCCTGAGCCCGCGGCCGACACGTGGGCCCAAGCAGGGCCTGAGCGTCGAGCACATCGTCACCGCCGCCGTCGAGCTGGCCGATGCCGAGGGCATCGACGCGCTGACCATGCGGCGCGTGGCCGAGGCGCTGGGCGTGGGCGCCATGTCGCTCTACACCTACGTGCCGGGCAAGGCCGAGCTCGTCGACCTGATGCTCGACCGCGCCTACGGCGAGCAGCTCGCCGCCCTGGCCACCGGCGGTGGGTGGCGGGCGGCGCTCGAGTCGCGGGCCCGGGCCGACTGGGCGATGTACGAGCGCCACCCCTGGGTGGTCCGGGCCACCGGCCCCCGTCCGACCCTCGGTCCCAACGAGCTCGCCGTCCACGAGACCTCGCTGGCCGCGGTCGACGGCGTGGGGCTGACCGGACACGAGATGGTGGCGGTGGTGACGCTGGTCGCGGGCTACGTGGGCGGCGTTGCCCGGGGCATCGCCGAGGCCGTGGCCGAGGGCGAGACCCACACGTCGGAGGAGACGTGGTGGAGGGAGCGCAGCGCCGTGCTGGACCGGGTGTTCACCGCCGAGCACTTCCCGGTGTCCACCCGGCTGTCGACCGAGGGCGTGTTCGACGGCGATCCCGAGGCGGCCGACTACCTGGCCAACGAGATCCGCACCACGTTCGAGTTCGGCCTGCAGCGGGTGCTCGACGGCATCACCGTCCTGGTCGACCAGCGCACGGGCGGCTGACAGAGCGTCGGTGGGGCGACGGCGGGCGGGCCCGGGACGGGTGGCGCCGGGGCGGCCATAGACTTGTCGCCCATGTGCGGGATCATCGCGGTCGTTCGTCGTCCTGGCGCGCGCGCCGCCCCCTCGCCCGACCAGGTGGTCGGGCCCCTCCACGACGCGGTGTTGGCGCTGGCCGGCGGTCTGCCGCTGGTCGAGGCCTGCGCGGACGCCGCCGGCCTGGTCGAGGCCTCCGACGCGCACCTGCGCGGCGCCGAGGGCGTGTGGGCGCTCGTCCACGACCGGCGGCTGCTGGCCGAGGTCGAGGGCGTGTGCACCACCCTGTCCGCCTCGGTCACCGCCATCGAGGCCCGCCTCGACGCCGGCACCGACGGCGTTGGCGGCGTTGGCGGCGTCGGCAAGGTCGGCGGCTCGGGACGCGTCGGCGACCTCGCCCACATCGAGGCGGTCAACGCCGCGGTGATCCGCCTGAAGGACGCGGTGTGGGCCATCGACAACGACCGGGTCCGCACCGCCCGCGCCGTGGCCGACCTGGCCGGCAGCGAGCCGGGCTGGGCGGCGACCGAGGCCTACAGCTCGATCCAGCAGGCCCTGTCCGCGGTCGACCGGCTCGAGGTGCGGGGCCGCGACTCGGCGGGCCTGCACGTGCTCGTGCGCGACCACGGGCTCGACCTCGGCAGCCCCGCCGTGGCCGGGCTCGTCGCGGGACGGGCGTCCGACCCGCTCTTCCGCTCGGGCACCGTGCGCGTGGTCGACGGCTGCCTGTCGTTCGTCTACAAGGCGGCGGCCGAGATCGGCGAGCTGGGCGACAACACCCGCGTCCTGCGCGACGCCCTGCGGGCCGACGACCTGCTGCGCCTGGCCGTGGCCGCCGACTCCGCGGTCGCCGTGGTCCTCGGCCACACCCGGTGGGCCTCGGTGGGCATCATCAGCCAACCCAACGCCCACCCGGTCGACAGCGCCGAGCTGGGCACCGACGCGGCGACGTTCGATGCACCGTATGTGGTGGCCTCGCTCAACGGCGACGTCGACAACTTCGCCGACCTCAAGGCGCTCGACGGGTTGGAGATCGCCCCCGAGATCACCACCGACGCCAAGGTCATCCCCACGCTCGTCGCCCGCCGGGTCGCCGAGGGCGCCGACCTCGCGACGGCCTTCCGCAACACCGTCGCCGGCTTCGAGGGGTCGGTCGCCATCGCCGCCTCGGCCAGCGCCGCGCCCGACAAGCTGCTTCTCGCCCTGCGGGGCAGCGGCCAGGCGCTGTACGTCGGCGTGGCCGACGGCGCCTACATCGTGGCCAGCGAGCCCTACGGCGTCATCGAGCTGACCAGCAGCTACGTGCGCATGGACGGCGAGACGCCGGCCAACCCCGACAACCCCACCGCCAGCCGGGGCCAGATCGTGGTGCTCGACGGCGCGCGGGCCGGCACTCTCGGGGGCATCGAGCGGCTGGCCTACGACGGCACGCCGCTGCCCGTCACCGACGACGACGTCGCCGTGGCCCAGATCACGACCCGCGACATCGACCGGGGCGACTACCCGCACTTCCTGCTCAAGGAGATCACCGAGGCCCCGGGCAGCTTCCGCAAGACCCTGCGGGGCAAGGTCGTCGAACGCGACGGCGCGCTGGCCGTGGCCCTCGGGCCCGACACCCTGCCCGACGACGTCCGGGCCGGCCTGCGCTCGGGCGACATCGACCGGGTGCTGGTCATCGGCCAGGGCACCGCAGCCGTGGCCGGCCAGTCGCTGGCCGCCGCCCTCGAGCGCTTCTGCCCCGAGGCGCCGCTGCGGGTCGACGCGCTGCCGGCCACCGAGCTGTCGGGCTTCGGCCTGCGGTCGTCGATGGCCGACACGCTGGTCGTGGCCATCAGCCAGTCGGGCACGACCACCGACACCAACCGCACCGTCGACCTCGTGCGGTCGCGGGGCGCCCGGGTGGTCGCCATCGTCAACCGGCGGGGCAGCGACCTGACCGACAAGGCCGACGGCGTGCTGTACACCTCCGACGGGCGCGACGTCGAGATGTCCGTGGCCTCGACCAAGGCCTTCTACAGCCAGATCGCCGCCGGGCTGCTGCTGGCCACTGCCATCGCGGACGAGGTGGGCGGCACCATCGACCAGGCGCTGCTGCAGGCGCTGCGCGACCTGCCCGCCGCCATGGCCGAGGTCATCGGCCGGCGGGGCGCCATCGCCGAGGCGGCCCACGGGCTGGCACCGTCCAAGCGCTACTGGGCCGTGGTGGGCAACGGCGTCAACCGCATCGCCGCCGCCGAGGTGCGCATCAAGCTGTCCGAGCTCTGCTACAAGTCCATCGCCAGCGACTCGACCGAGGACAAGAAGCACATCGACCTGTCGTCCGAGCCGCTCATCCTCGTGTGCGCGGCCGGGCTCGAGGGCTCCACGGCCGACGACGTGGCCAAGGAGGTGGCGATCTACCGGGCGCACAAGGCGTCGCCCGTGGTCATCGCCACCGACGGGCAGTCGCGTTTCGCCTCGGCGCTGCACGTGCTGCCCGTGCCCGTCACCCACCCGGCCCTGGCCTTCGTGCTGTCGTCGATGGCCGGGCACCTGTTCGGTTACGAGGCCGCCCTTGCCATCGACGCGCTCGCCCGCCCGCTGCGCGCCGGACGTGCCGCCATCGAGACCCTCGTCGCCGACGGCGGCGCCCGCACGGCGCGGCTGCCGGCGGCGCGGCCCGGTGCGGGGTCCAGCGACGACACGCTCATCCTCAGCCACGACGGCGAGTCGATGCTGCACCGCCTGCGGCCCGACCTCGAGCCGGTGGCCCGCCGCTACTTCGACGGCCTGCGGGTGGGCAGCTACGACGGCCAGCTCGAGGCGTCCACCGCCGTGCGCCTGGCCGCGCTGCTGCGCTACGTGCTCGGCGTCGTGCCGCTCGACGCGTACCAGATCGACCAGGGCAAGGTCGGCACACCGGCCGTGCTGATCGACGACCTGACCGCCGCGCTCACCCAGGCCATCGAGGAGCTGACCCGCCCGGTCGACGCCATCAAGCACCAGGCCAAGACCGTCACCGTCGGCATCTCCCGCAGCGACGAGACGCTGCTCGAGGTGCCGCTCGTGCACCAGGTCATCGTCACCGGCGCCCACCGCGACCAGCTCACCTACCGCACGTTGCGCACGCTGGCCGACGTCAGCCCAGCGGTGGCCGAGGTGGTGGGGTTCACCCGCTACCAGATCGACGGCCGGGTCGGCGTCGAAGGCACGGCCACGGTCACCGTGGTCGACCGCGGGGGCATCGCCCGCGACCTGCCCAGCCGCACCGACCGCTCGCCCGAGCTGCGGGGCACCAAGCACCGGGTGGCGAGCGAGCGCGAGGTGCTGGTGGCCCGGGGTCGGCGTGACGGCCGCCCCATCGTGATCGTGCCCGAGGTCAAGGACGGCGAGGCCACCGGCATCACGCTGCTGCACGTGCGCTTCGCCGACCGCCTGCCCGAGGCCACCGCCCGGGGCGTCCTGCAGGGCTACCGCAACCGCTACGCCGTGCTGCGCGACGCGGTGCAGGAGACCGAGCCGACGTTCCGCGAGGACCTCCTGGCGGGCATCCCGGTCGACGTGCTGCTCACCGAGCCCATCAACCAGCTCGCCGACCGCTGGCGAACCGGGTGATCGACGCCGCCCGAGCTCCGGGGAGGCCGGCGTGAGCGAGGTGGTGGGCGTGGGCGTCGACCTGTGCGAGGTCGACCGCATGCGCCGGACGCTGGCGCGCACGCCCGGGTTCGCCGGCCGGGTCTTCACCGGCGGAGAGCAGGGCTACTGCCGTCGCGCCAGGGACCCGGCCGAGCGCTTCGCCGCCCGGTTCGCCGCCAAGGAGGCGGTCCTCAAGTCGCTCGGCGCGGGGCTCGGCGCGTGTCCGTTCACCGACATCGAGGTGGTGCGGGCCACCTCGGGTGCGCCGTCGGTCGTGCTCCACGGGGCGGCAGCCGCGCTGGCGGCCGAGCGCGGCGTCACCACCTGGCAGGTCAGCCTGAGCCACACCAGGTCGATGGCCCAGGCCGTGGCCATCGCGCTGGCTGGCTGAGCGCGGCTGTCTGCCGTCACGGGTGGGGGCGCGGGCGCCGTTAGCCTCGGCGGGGTCATGCTTCCCGTCCTCACCCCTGAAGAGATGGGCGCGGTCGATGCGGCCGCGTCCGAACCCGTCGAGGTGCTGATCGGCCGCGCCGGCGCCGCCGTCGCCCGCCAGGCGGTCGACCTGCTCGGCGGCACCTACGGCCGCCGGGTGGTCGTGGTGGCCGGCAAGGGCAACAACGGCAACGACGGGCGCGATGCCGCCGGCCGGCTGCGGCTCCGGGGTGTGCGCGTGCGCGTGGTCGACGCTGCGGCGGCGCCCGCGCGGCTGCCCGATTGCGACCTGGTGATCGACGCCGCCTACGGCACCGGGTTCCACGGCGACTACCGGTCGCCCGATCCAGGCGATGCTCCCGTGCTGGCGGTCGACATCCCCAGCGGGGTCGACGGCCTGACCGGACAGGTCTCCGGCCCGGTGGACCAGGCTGTGCGGGCCCGCCGCACGGTCACGTTCGCCGCGCTCAAGCCCGGGCTGCTGTTCCACCCCGGCCGCGCGCTGGCGGGCGAGGTCGTGCTGGCCGACATCGGGCTCGACGTCACGACGACCGGGCCGACGGTGGGCCTGGTCCAGGCGACCGACGTCGCCGCCTGGGTGCCGGCCCGCCCGGCGGACAGCCACAAGTGGCGGGCCGCCGTCGTCGTCGCCGCCGGGTCGCCGGGCATGACCGGGGCGGCGCACCTGGCCGCCCGAGCCGCCCAGCGGGCGGGGGCGGGCATGGTGCGGGTTGCCTCGCCCGGCCTCGACCACGACCCGGGCCTGCCCACCGAGGCGGTCGGCATCGCCGTGCCCGCCGCCGGCTGGGACGCCACGGTGCTCGACGAGTTGGGCCGCGCCAGGGCCCTGGTGCTGGGCCCCGGCCTGGGTCGTGGTGCACCAGCGGCGACAGCGGTCCACCAGGTGGCGACGGCGGCCGCGGTGCCGACGGTCATCGACGGAGACGGCCTGTCCGCGCTGGGCGAGCACGCCCGAGACGTGACGTCGCGCCGTGAGGCGCCCACCATCCTGACCCCCCACGACGGCGAGTTCGCCCGGCTGGCCGGCCACGCCCCGGGCCACGACCGCATCGCCGCCGCCCGCTCGCTCGCCTCGGCCAGCGGGGCGACCGTCCTGCTCAAGGGTCCGACCACGGTGGTCGCCCACCCCGACGGCCGCGTGCGCCTGTCGACCAGCGGCGACGCCCGGTTGGCGACGGCCGGCACCGGCGACGTGCTGTCGGGCATCATCGGCTCGCTGCTGGCCCAGGGCGCCGACGCGTTCGCCGCGGCCGCGGCCGGCGCCTGGCTGCACGGCCGGGCCGCCCTGCGGGGGCCGGCCCACGGCCTGGTGGCGTCCGACGTGGTCGACGGCCTGCCCGCGGCCCTGGCCGAACTCGACGGCATCGGCCTCGACTGTCCCGGCCCGGACCCCGGGCGCGGCCCCGACGACGGCCCCGGTCACGGCGGGGCGGCGGCCTGATGGCGCGAGCCTGGGCCGAGATCGACCTCGACGCCGTCCGCCACAACGTCCGCGCCCTGCGGGCGATCGCCGGCCCGTCGCGGTTCTGCGCCGTCGTCAAGGCCAACGGCTACGGCCACGGCGCGTCGGCGGTGGGCCGGGCCGCGCTCGAGGCCGGCGCCGACTGGCTGGCCGTCGCCCAGGTCGACGAGGCGGTCGTCCTGCGCGACGCCGGCATCGAGGCGCCGTTGCTGCTCCTGTCCGAGCCCCGCCACGACGAGATCGACGACGCGGTCGCCACCGGCGCCCGCCTCACCGTCTACAGCTCGGGGTGCATCGCGGCCATCGCCAAGTCGGTGCTGGCCGCCCGCGTGCCTGCGGTGCCGCTGCACCTCAAGGTCGACACGGGCATGCACCGGGTGGGCGCGGCGCCGGCCGATGCGTTGTCGCTGGCGCGGGCCATCGGCGAGCTGGCCGAGGTGCGCCTCGAGGGCGTGTGCACCCATTGCCCCGTGGCCGACGAGCCCGACAACCCCTTCACCGCCGAGCAGATGCGGCGCTTCGACACGGTGTTGGCCGACCTCCGGGCAGCGGGCATCGAGCCCGAGATCGTGCACGCGGCCAACTCGGCGGCAACCCTCATGCACCCCTCGACCCGCCGCGATCTGGTGCGCTGCGGCATCTCCGTGTACGGCATCCCGCCGGCGCCCACGCTCGCCGGGCTGGTCGACCTGCACCCGGCACTCACGCTCGCGTCCGAGGTCTCGTTCGTGAAGCCCGTGGCCGCGGGCGAGGCCATCTCCTACGGGCACCGCCACCGCTTCACCCGCGACACGGTCGTGGCCACCGTCCCGATCGGCTATGCGGACGGCGTGTTCCGGTCGCTCCCGCTGGCCGGCCAGGACGTGCTCATCGGCGGCCGGCGGCTGCCGATGGCCGGCGTGGTCACGATGGATCAGCTCATGGTCGACTGCGGCCCCGACGCCGACGTCCAGCCGGGCGACACGGTCGTGCTGCTGGGCGCCCAGGGCGACGAGCGCATCACGCCCGACGATTGGGCGGCCAGGCTGGGCACCATCTCCTACGAGGTCGTGTGCGCCATCGGCGCCCGGGTGGCCAGGCGGTACCGGTGATCCGGGAGCCCAGGTGATCACCGACGTCGCGGGGTTGCGGGTCGGTCACTGGACCGACGCCGACGCGGCCACCGGCTGCACCGTCGTGCTGTTCCCGGACGGCACGATCGCCTCGGGCGAGGTGCGGGGCGGTGCGCCGGCCACCCGCGAGGTGGCGCTGCTCGACCCCACGCGCACGGTGACCCGCATCGACGCCCTGATGCTCACCGGCGGTTCGGCGTTCGGCCTGGCGGCGGCTGACGGCGCCGTGCGGTTCTGCGAGGAGCGGGGCATGGGGTTCCCCACCCCGGCGGGGCCGGTGCCGATCGTCGTCGGGCTCGGCCTGTTCGACCTGATGGTGGGCGACCCCTCGGTGCGCCCCGGGCCCGCGCAGGGCTACGCCGCCTGCGAGGCCGCCGTCGACGGCCCGGTGGCGGCGGGGCTGGTGGGCGCGGGCACGGGGGCCACCGTCGCCGGCCACAGGCCCGTGGCCGACGAGGCCGGCCCCGTCGCCCGGCGGCCGGGCGGTCTGGTCACGGCGAGCGCCCGCGTCGGCGACCTGGTCGTCGCCGCGCTGGTGGCGGTCAACGCCGCCGGTGTGCCCGCGGCCGACGACGCACTGGCCGTCGACATCGCCGCCGCGCTCGCCCCCGGCGACGGTGCAGGCCCCGCCGGGTTCGGCAACACGACGATCGGGCTCGTCGCCACGAACGCCGCACTGGACAAGGTGGGCTGCCACCTGGTCGCCCAGGGGGCCCACGACGGCCTGGCCCGGGCGGTGTTCCCTGCCCACACGCGGTCCGACGGCGACGCCTTCGTCGCCGCCACGGTGGGTGGGGTGCCCGCCGACGTGGACGCAGTGCGCAGCCTGGCGGTGCACGTCGTCGCCCGGGCGATCGGCTCGCTCGCATAGAGGTCGAGCCGGCAGGCGAGACCGCAGCAGCATAGAGGTCGAGCCGGCAGGCGAGACCGCAGCAGCATAGAGGTCGAGCCGGCAGGCGAGACCGCAGTCGGGGAGCGACTCGGCCCAGCAGGGAGAGGGGGACGGCGCTCGGTAGTCTCGGTGCGTGCTCCCGTCGAACGCAGCGGCGCCATGACCACCCGCGCAGCCACCCTCGTGGCCCGTACGTCGTCGGCCGGCGAAACCCAGGCCCTGGCCGCCGCGCTGGCGGCGTTGGCCGAGCCCGGCGACCTGGTGGTGCTGGCCGGCGACCTGGGCGCGGGCAAGACGGCCTTCGTGCAGGGCTTCGGCGGCGGGCTGGGCGTCACCGAGCCCATCACCAGCCCCACGTTCACCCTCGCCCAGCAGTACGACGGTCGCCTGCCGGTCCACCACCTGGACGTCTACCGGCTCGACCAGCTCGGCGAGGTGGCCGAGCTCGGGCTGGCCGAGCTGCTGGACGACGGCGGGGTCGTCCTCATCGAGTGGGGCGACGCCATCCTGCCCGTCCTGCCCAACGAGTACCTCGAGGTGCGCCTGGTGTACGGCGGGTCGCTCGACGGCGGCGACGACGAGAGGCGCATCGTGCTGCGGGCCGTCGGTCCCGGGTGGGGACGGCGGCAGGTGTCGTTGCTCCACGCCATCGCCCCGTGGGCCGAGGCGCCCAACGGCAGCCCGGTCGACGCCCCGGCGGAGCGTCCGGGCGACCAGGGCGGTGCGGCCCCGTGCTGATCCTGGGTATCACCACCTCGACGATGCAGGTGGGGTGCGCCATCGGCGGCCACGAAGGGGTGCTCGGGTCCATCCACTCGAGCCGGGGCAAGCGCCACGCCGAGACGTTGACGCCGGCGATCGACTTCCTCCGTCGCCAGGCGCGCATCGACCTCGACGAGATCGGCTGCGTCGCCGTCGACGTGGGGCCCGGCCTCTTCACCGGCCTGCGGGTGGGCATCGCCGCCGCCAAGGCCATGGCGCACGCGCTGCGGGTGCCGATGGTGGGGGTCAGCAGCCTCGACCTGGTCGCCTTCCCCGTGCGGTGGACGCCCCGGCTGGTGGTGGCGGCCATCGACGCCCGGCGCGGCGAGCTGTTCACCGCCGCCTACCGCCAGGTGCCGGGCGGCATCCAGCGGCTGACCGAGCGCCGCGTGTCGTCGCCCGACGACCTGGCGGTCGACCTCGAGGCCACCGGCGAAGACGTGCTGCTGGTGGGCGACGGGGCCCTGCGGTACTGCGACGCCTTCACCGACCTCGGCCGGGTCGAGCTGGGCGACCAGGGTCTGGCCCACCCCTCCGCGGCGTCGCTCGTGCAGCTCGCGCACGCCCGGGCGCTGCGCGAGGACTTCGTGCAGCCGTGGGAGCTCGAGCCGCTCTACCTGCGCCGGCCCGACGCCGAGATCAACTGGATCACCCGCGACGGCCGGGTGCGCGAGGGCCCGGTGCCGAAGGGGGCGGTCGACGACGTGCCGGGCCCGGGCGAGGCCGCCGGGTGAGCGAGCGGCGCTGATGGCCCGACCGCTGCCCACCCCGGCCGACGACCCTGGCCGGCTCGAGGTGCGCATCGCCCCCATGCGCCGGCGCCACCTGCGTGGCGTGATCCGCATCGAGCAGCAGGTGTACCCGCGGCCGTGGACGTTCGGCCTGTTCCTGTCCGAGATCGGGCAGCGGGCCACCCGGCTCTATGTCGTGGCCCGCGTGGGGCCCGACGTGGTCGGTTACGCCGGGTTGTTCCGGGCGGTCGACGACGGCCACATCACCACGGTGGCCGTCGATCCCGCCTGGCACCGGCACGGCATCGCCACCCGCATGCTGCTGGCCCTGGCCCGCGGGGCGATCGAGCGGGGATGCGTCAACCTGACGCTCGAGGTGCGCATGAGCAACTCGGGCGCCCAGGCGCTGTACCAGCGGTTCGGGTTCGTGCCGGCGGGTGTGCGCAAGGGCTACTACCCCGAGACCCGCGAGGACGCCCTGGTGATGTGGGCCAACGACGTCGACACGGCTGAGTACGCCGCCCGCCTGGCCGCCATCGAGCGCGAGGTGCCGGGCTACACCGTGGTCGAGGGCGACTGGCTCTGACCCGGGCTCCCCGGCCGCACGTGTGACGACCCGGGCTGGATCACGGGTGTCTCAGGGCGTGACGACATGACGCAGGTTGGCGGCCAGCTGGCCCACGAGGGTCGAGGCGCCCCCCGGACTCCCGGGATCCCTGTGACTCCCCGCCGTCTCGTCGGCCGTCTCGTCGGAGCGCTGCGCCGTCGCCAGCCAGCAGCCACGACACCACGGTGCCGTCGACCACGGCCAGCACGACGGTGGCGGGGGCCGCCACCTCGTAGGTCGCGAGCAGGTCGCCGACCGCCGCGGTGGCGGCGTCGTTCCACGCCCGGGCGCCGGAGCGGGCGGCGGGCGTGCCGGCCGCCTCGACCAGCCGGCCGTAAAGCGCGGCCACGCGGGCGGGATCGTCCAGCCGGTCGGCCCCGACGACCACGTCGACCAGGTGGCCGGCCAGGCCCTGCGCGCCGCGTCGGCGGGGGCCGGCCGCGGCCGCCCGCGCCCGTTCGCCCTCGCGCTCGCCCGCATGCCGCACCGCCTCGGCCACCAGGGCGTCGCGGTCGTCGAAGTAGTAGGTGGTCGAACCGAGGGGGACGCCGGCCGCGGCCGCCACGGCCCGGTGGGCGACCGCCCCGACCCCGCGCTCGAGGAGAAGGTCGGCCGCGGCGTCGACGATCGCCTCGCGCCGGGCCTGGCCCCGGCGCGTCTGCGCCCTGCCGGACTGGGGCGTCGGCGGTTGGGTGCGATCACCGTCGTCGTCTGCCGACACCTGGCGATCGTGCGGGTGGCGGTGGCGGGGGTGCGGCGGGGGCGCGGCCATGGTTGGGGGGGGGGTGGGGTCGGGGCCGTCAGTGGCTGGCGCCGGCCAGGTTGAGGCCGACGATGCCAGCGACGATCAGGGTGAGGGACGCCAGCCGGGCCGCGGTGGCCGCGTCGCCCAGGAACGCGATGCCCACCAGCGCGGTGCCGACGGCGCCGATGCCGGTCCACACGGCGTAGGCGGTGCCGACCGGTAGCTCGCGCAGGGCCATGGTCAGCAGGGCGAAGCTGGCGGCCCCCGCGGCGAGGAACAGCACGCTCCACCCCAGGCGGCTGAGGCCGTCGGATTGCTTGAGCGCGACGGCGAACACCGTCTCGAGCGTGCCGGCGATCAGCAGGAGCAGCCAGGCCATCGGGTCGTCCTCCTCTGTGTGGGTCAGGTCGATCACAAGAACATGTACAAATGTACATGTATTCCGCTGCCGTCCTCCTGCGACACGATGCGGGCGCCGGCTCGCACGACACCGGTCGTTCGCGGGAGGCTTGTCGTCCATGGGCGACTGCATCCTGGGTATCGAGACGTCGTGCGACGAGACCGCCGCCGCCGTGGTCGAGCGCGCCACGCGCGTGCGCTCGTCGGTCGTCGCCAGCCAGATCGACCAGCACGCCCGCTACGGCGGGGTGGTGCCCGAGATCGCCAGTCGGGCCCATGTCGAGATGCTCACCCCGGTCGTGGCCCAGGCGCTGGTCGAGGCCGGCGTCGCCGACGACGAGATCGACGCCGTGGCCGCGACCGTGGGGCCGGGCCTGGTCGGGTCGCTGCTGGTGGGCGTCAGCGCGGCCAAGGCCCTGGCCCTCGTGTGGGGCGTGCCCTTCGTGGCCGTCAACCACCTCGAGGGGCACCTCTACGCCTCGTTCCTCGAGGAGCCAGACCTCGAGCTGCCGCTGGTGGTGCTGCTGGTGTCGGGCGGCCACACCATGCTCGTCCACATGCAGGACCACGGCCGCTACGACCTGCTGGGGTCCACGATCGACGACGCCGCCGGCGAGGCCTTCGACAAGGTGGCCCGCTTCCTCGGGCTGGGCTACCCCGGCGGCCCTGTCATCGACCAGCTCGCCACCACCGGCGACCCGCAGGCCATCGCGTTCCCGCGGGGCATGCTCGACCGCACCGGCGACGACCGCTTCGCGTTCAGCTTCAGCGGCCTCAAGACCGCGGTCGTCAACCACGTGCGGCGCAACCCCGACGTGTCGACGGCCGACGTGGCGGCCAGCTTCCAGGACGCCGTGGTCGACGTGCTCGTCACCAAGGCCCGCAGGGCCGCCCGCGAGGTGGGGGCCAAGGGCCTGTGCCTCGGCGGTGGCGTCGCGGCGAACAGCGCGCTCCGGGCGCGGTTCGCCCAGGCCTGCGACGAGGACGGCATCCGCGCCTTCGTGCCCAGCCGGGCGATGTGCACCGACAACGCCGCGATGATCGCGGCGGCCGGCTGGTGGCGCCTGCAGTCCGACGGCCCGTCGCCCCTCGACACGGGTGCCACCCCCAACCTGCGCCTCCCGCTGTCCTGAGGCCGGGGGTGGCGCGGCGGGCCATGTAGGGTCGCCGGGTCGGGTGGTCGACAGGGACGAGCGGGGAGGCTGACCGGGTTGCCCACGAGCGAACCGACCGGGCCCGTGGGCCCGGTGATCGGTCGTCGCACCTTCCTCGCCGGTGTGGTGGCGACGGCGGTCGCTGCCGGGTGCAGCAGCGCCGGGGGAGACGACGAGCCCGAGGCCACGGGTGTCCCCGGCGACGACGTGTCGCCCGAGACGGTCGCCGACCTCCCGCCGGTTCCACGCAGCCTGCCGGCGGAGGTGTTCGCCCTGGGCGTCGCGTCGGGCGACCCGCTGCCCGACTCGGTCATCCTGTGGACACGCCTGGTCAACGACCCGCTCGCCGACGGCGGTGGCCTGCCCGACCAGCCGCTCCCCGTGCGGTGGGAGGTTGCGGCCGACGAGGCCTTCGACGACATCGTGGCCTCCGGCGACGCCGTGGCCGAGCCGGCGTTGGCGCACTCGGTGCACGTCGATGCGTCGGGCCTCGAGCCCGACGCCTGGTACTGGTACCGCTTCTCGGTCGGCGAGTGGACGAGCCCGGTGGGCCGCACCCGCACCGCGCCCGGGGCCAGCGACGTGGTGGAGCGCCTACGCTTCGCGTTCGCCTCGTGCCAGAACTACCAGGCGGGCTACTGGCCGGCTCACGACCAGATCGCCTCCGAGGACATCGATCTGGTCGTGTTCCTGGGCGACTACATCTACGAGGAGAACCCCGACCCGGGCGCGGTCCGCACCTACCGGAGCGACGCACCGGTCGACCTCGCCGGCTACCGGCGCCGCTACGGCGAGTACAAGGCCGACCCTGCCCTGCAGGCCGCCCACGCGCACGCCCCGTGGGTCTGCACGTGGGACGACCACGAGGTGCAGAACAACTACGCGGACGATGTGCCTCAGGCGCAGCTGGCACCCTCTGCCGCGTTCCGCGACCAGCGCGCCGCCGCCTACCAGGCGTACTACGAGCACATGCCGTTGCGGATCGAGCCGCCCGACGGTGCGGACGTCACCCTGTACCGGTCCGTCGGGTGGGGCGACCTGGCCCGGTTCCACGTGCTCGACGGCCGCCAGTACCGCAGTGACCAGGCGTGCGACGTCGCGCGCGACGTGGGGGTCGGCTGCGACGAGGTGGATGACGACGAGCGCACGATGCTGGGCGACGAGCAGGAGTCGTGGCTGGGCGACGAGCTGGCTGACAGCGACGCGACCTGGAACGTGGTGGCCCAGCAGACGATCGTGACGAAGGTGGCGGTGCCGCTCGGCGCCGACGAGGGCGTGAACCTCGACCAGTGGGACGGCTACCCCGCGGCCCGCCGCCGCCTGGTCGACCAGCTGCGCGAGGTCGACAACCCGGTGGTGATCACCGGCGACATCCACGCCAGCGGGGTCGGCGTGGTGACCGACGACCCCGACGACGCGTCCACGCCTGCGGTCGTGCCCGAGCTGGTGGGCACGTCCATCTCGTCGACGTTCCCGCCCGATCTCGTGGCGCTCGTCGAGGCGGCCGCGGCGGCGTCGCCCGGCATCCGCTACGTGGAGCCGCGCCAGCGCGGCTACGTGGTGTGCGAGGTCACGCCCGACGCACTGGACGCGGCGTTCCGGTACGTGGCCACGACCGCCGAGCCGCAGGCTGCGGTCACGACCGGGGCGCGGTGGGTCATCTCGGCCGGCGACCCGGAGCCCCGTCCGGGCTGAGCGAGGTGCTGGGAGTGCGCTCGCTCCGGCGACGTCGGGTTCGGTGCGCTAGCTGGCGAGCTCGTGCATGTCGGACAGCACGTGCATCGTGGCGGTCACGTGGGCCTCGGGCGACCGTTCGCCCTCGAGCTCGAAGCGCTCGCCTGTCCAGGTGTCCTCGAGGGTGAGCGTGCGTTCGTTCAGGCGGGCGTGGATGGTGGCCGCCACGCGCCGTCGGTCGAAGGTGTGCGCGAGGACGAGGCGTTCGCCATCGGCGCTCGCCCGCAGCAGGTACACCCGAGTGGGGCTGACGGCGACGACGAGGCGGTGCTCGCGAGCCCTGGGCTCGGCGGCCGAGCCGGCCCCGAAACCCACGAGACTGCCGATCCGCATGCCTCGCCTGCCGTTGCCCGAGCCGCCGTTGCCCGAGCCGTCACCCCTGCTGTCGAGGCCGCTGTCGGCGGCACCGCCCCGAGGTGCGAACAGCCCGGCGATGAGTATCTCGTCGCCGGTCGCCCTCCGGGCATCGTCGACCATGTCCAGTTCCGGTCCCATGGAGCTAACTCTCCCTGGTATGTGACGTTATGTGGTCGCCCAACCGCCTTTGGTGCGTTGCCGGAGAGCCTCCCACGTGAGGAGAGCCTGAACAACCGCCTATGCAGGGAACTTGTACGTGTGGATGAACGCGCGCAGGGCATCGCTTGCACCACGTTGGGAGCGCTTCGACGACAGGGCTCAGTCCGTGGCGTAGGTGATGACGACGCGGCGGTTGAGGGCCCGGCCATCGCGCCGCACACTCTGGGGGACAGGCGGACGAGGCAGGGACGCATCGTCGTCATCCGCCGATCGGGACATCGGCCACCGTGGCGAACCCGGGGACGGTCACGTCGATCTGCTCGAGGTCGTCGGGGAGGCCGCCGAAGTCGGCGTACACGTCGATGCGCGTGATCTCCTGGCACTCGGGGGTTGCGACTGCTAACCGGGGGTGCGTAGGGTTAGCACTCGTATCGGGAGACTGCTAACCCATCCGGGGTTAGTTCAGCAGCGCCAACGGAGGCGACACACATGGCTTTGCAGCCCCTCGACGATCGCATCGTCGTGAAGCCCGGCGAGAGCGAGGAGACCACGGCGAGCGGCCTGGTCATCCCCGACACCGCCAAGGAGAAGCCCCAACAGGGCGAGGTCATCGCAGTCGGCCCGGGCAAGCGCTCCGAGCAGACCGGCGAGATCATCCCCGTCGGCGTCAGCGTCGGCGACACCGTCCTGTACAGCAAGTACGGCGGCACCGAGGTCACGGTCGACGGCGACGACGTGCTCGTCCTGTCGGCACGCGACGTGCTCGCCATCGTGACGAAGTGAGCCTGTAGATGCCCAAGATCCTCAAGTTCGACGATGAAGCCCGCCGTGCCCTCGAGGCCGGCGTCAACAAGCTCGCCGACGCGGTGAAGGTCACGCTCGGCCCCAAGGGCCGCAACGTGGTGCTCGACAAGAAGTGGGGCGCCCCCACCATCACCAACGACGGCGTGTCGATCGCTCGCGAGATCGAGCTCGACGACCCCTTCGAGAACATGGGCGCCCAGCTCGTGAAGGAGGTCGCCACCAAGACCAACGACATCGCGGGTGACGGCACCACCACCGCCACCGTGCTGGCCCAGGCGCTCGTGCACGAGGGCCTTCGCAACGTGGCCGCCGGCGCCAGCCCGATGAGCCTCAAGCGGGGCATCGAAAAGGCCGTCGCCGCCGCCGTCGAGGCCATCAAGGACCAGGCCAAGGAGATCGACGACAAGTCGGAGATCGCCCAGGTCGCCGCCATCTCGGCCGCCGACCCGGCCATCGGCGAGGTGCTCGCCGACGCCATCGACAGGGTCGGCAAGGACGGCGTGGTCACCGTCGAAGAGTCGAACACGTTCGGCATGGAGCTCGACTTCACCGAGGGCATGCAGTTCGACAAGGGCTACCAGTCGCCCTACTTCGTCACCGATGCCGACCGGCAGGAAGCGGTCCTCGAGGACGCCTACATCCTGCTCAACCAGGGCAAGATCAGCTCGGTCCAGGAGATGCTCCCGGTGCTCGAGAAGGTCATGCAGACGGGCAAGCCGCTGCTGATCATCGCCGAGGACGTCGAGGGCGAGGCCCTGGCCACGCTGGTGGTCAACAAGATCCGCGGCACGTTCAACAGCACCGCGGTCAAGGCCCCCGGTTTCGGCGACCGCCGCAAGGCGATGCTCGGCGACATGGCCATCCTCACCGGCGGCCAGGTCGTGGCCGAAGAGGTCGGGCTCAAGCTCGACAACATCACCCTCGACCTGCTGGGTCGGGCCAAGAAGGTCATCGTCACCAAGGACACCACGACGATCGTCGATGGTGCCGGGTCCGAAGATGACATCAAGGGCCGCATCAGCCAGATCAAGCGTGAGATCGACGACACCGACTCCGACTGGGACCGCGAGAAGCTGCAGGAGCGGCTGGCCAAGCTGTCCGGCGGCGTCGCCGTGGTCAAGGTCGGCGCGGCCACCGAGGTCGAGCTCAAGGAAAAGAAGCACCGCATCGAGGACGCCCTCTCGGCGACCCGCGCGGCCATCGAAGAGGGCATCGTCGCCGGTGGCGGCATCGCTCTCCTCCGCAGCCGTGCCGCCGTGGCCAAGGTCGTCGACTCGCTGTCGGGCGACGAGGCCACCGGTGCCCGCACGGTGCACACCGCTCTGCAGGCGCCGACCCGGCTGATCGCCGACAACGCCGGCATCGAGGGTGCGGTGGCGGTGCGCCAGGTCGAGGCCGAAGAGGGCTCGATCGGGCTCAACGCCGACGACCGGCGACGTCGAGGACCTGGTCAAGGCCGGCGTCATCGACCCCGCCAAGGTCACGCGTGCCGCGCTGCAGAACGCAGCGTCGATCGCCGGCCTCGTGCTCACCACCGAGTCGCTCGTGGCCGACAAGCCCGAGCCTCCGGCTGCCGCCCCTGCGGGCGGCGGCGACCCGATGGGTGGCATGGGCGGCATGGGCGGCATGATGTAAGACACCGTGCCTGCCCGCCCCGCCGTCAGACGGGGCGCATGCACCATGTTGCATTGCGGGATCGGGCTCGCCGCCTCCGGGCGGCGGGCCCGTCCGCGTCGCCCCCATGGTCGGGCTGTGCGACCGTGCGCGCGACACGCACGCCCTCCCTCGGTACTGTGGCGCCGTGGCCGGGCGGCGACGGGCAGAGGGGGACGGCCACCGGACGGTGGCCCACACCGCGATCGGTCCTCACCACACCCCGGTGCACGGCACGCCCGCCGTTCTGGCCGACGGTCCTCGCCGGTGGGTCGAGGTTCTCCGACTGCTCGTGGCGTGGATACTTGTCGTTCCGCTGGCACTGTGGCTCGCGGTACGCGCGGTCGGGGTCGGGGCGGGGACGTGGATCGAGACGTTCATCGTCTTCACGCCCTTCGTCGCGCTCGCCAGCGTGCTCGTCCTGGCCGCCGTGGCGGCCCTGCGGGTGCGCGCCGCGACCCTGACGGCGGCGGGGTGTTGCGTCGGCTTCAGCCTGGTGATGGCACCGCTCTTCGTGCCCGGCCCGCAGCCGTCGCCGACTCCCGCCGGCCCGCGGCTGCGGGTGATGACCGCCAACGTCCAGTTCGGCCTGGCCGAGGCGGCGGCGGTGGTGCGCCTCGCGCGCGCCGAGGAGGTCGACGTGTTGGGCGTGCAGGAGCTCACGCCCGAGTTCCACGACGCGCTCGTCGCCGAGGGCATCGAGGACTTGCTGCCCCACGCGGTGGTCGACGCCCAGCCGGGCGCGTCCGGGACCGGTCTCTACAGTCGCCACACGGTCGAGCGTGTCGACCACGATGTCGCGGGCGAGCACGAGAACCCCACCGGGCTCATCGACGTGCCCGATGGCCGCCCCGTGCAGGTGACGGTCGTGCACCCGGTGCCGCCGGTGCTCGACGGTGGGCTCGCCGACTGGCGCCGCACCTTCAAGTCGCTGCCACGGCCGCGGGGCGGCGGACCGGTGCACCTGCTGATCGGCGACTTCAACGCAACCGTCGACCAGCCGACGATGCGCGCTCTGCTGGAGGACGGCTATGTCGACGCGGCCGGGGCCACGGGCCGTGGGTGGGAGGCGACGTGGCGGGCCCGGCGGCTTGGGCCGGGGCTCGCCATCGACCACGTGCTGGTCGACCGGTCGACGGGCATCGACGGGGTGTCGGTGCACGGCGTCCCCGGCAGCGACCATCGGGCCGTCGTCGCCGACCTGCGCCTACCCCAGGGATGATCGCTCCGGCCGCAGCAGCTGTTCGCGCTCGCCGACGGGTAGCTGTGCCCCGCGGCGATCATGGTTGCTCCGACAGCGTGCCATCCGCCTGTCGTGGGGCACCGGCCCGGAAGGGCCGTGACCGGCTGTGCCAATCTGACTCAGTGAAGGAAGGCAGCCGCCGAGCGATCTTGGCTGCGTTCTTCGCGAACCTCGGCATCGCCGTCTCGAAGTTCGTCGGATTCCTGATCACCGGCTCCGCAGGCCTCCTGGCCGAGGCCATCCACTCGGTGGCCGACACCGGCAACCAGGGCCTGCTGATGCTGGGCGGCAGCCGCGCCCGTCGGCAGGCGACGCCGGACCATCCGTTCGGGTACGGCCGCGAACGCTACTTCTGGGCCTTCGTGGTAGCGCTCGTGCTGTTCAGCGTCGGGGGCTTGTTCGCTCTGTTCGAGGGCATCGACAAGCTCCGCCACCCGCACCAGACCGAGAACCTCGGGGTGGCCATCGCCATCATCGCGGTCGCGATCCTGCTCGAAGGGTTCTCGCTGCGCACCGCCGTCCGCGAGGCGCGCCATGTGAAGGCCGAGCACGTGAGTTGGTGGCAGTTCATCCGCCGCACCAAGCAGCCCGAGCTACCCGTCGTGCTGCTCGAAGACAGCGCTGCGGAGATCGGCCTGTTGTTCGCCCTCACCGGTGTGGTCCTCTCGTCGGCCACCGGCAACGCACGGTGGGACGCGGCCAGCAGCCTGGCCATCGGCGTCCTGCTCGTCGTCATCGCTGCCGTGCTGGCAATCGAGATGAAGGGCCTGCTGATCGGCGAGTCGGCCTCGCCCGAGGTCGAGCGGCGCATCAGCGACGCCATCACCTCGACGCCGGTGGTCCGGCGGCTCATCCACATGCGCACCGAGCACCTCGGCCCCGACGAGCTGCTCCTCGGGGCCAAGCTCGAGTTCGACAGCGCGCTGAACGCGCCGCAGATCGCCGACGCCGTCAACGAGGTCGAGGCGCGCGTGCGAGAGGCCGTGCCCGAGGCCCGCGTGATCTATGTCGAGCCCGACATCGACCGCACCGAAGTGCCCACGACGACGAATCCGTGAGGACGGGAGCGCCGTCTGGGCGAGCTACACCAGCCCGGCGACCGAGCACCCCCGCTGCCCCCGACCCGTCACACGTTCATCCGGGCCGGGGGGTGCGCAGTGACCGGGGTCACGGTAGGGTCAGTTGCCGAGAGCGCTTTGGTGCCCGAAGGAGGGGACCGTTGCCTGACGTCGCCGAACCCGGCGGGCGGCCGAAGGTGAGAGCTCGAGCCGCCCGCCGTCGGCGGTGCGTCGGCGGCCTGCGGGTCGCGGTGGCCCTCGGCATGCTGCTCGGCGCCACCCTCGCGGCGTGCGGCGACGGCGGAGACAGCAGCACGCCGACCCTCACCTGGTACACGAACCCCGACAACGGGGGCCAGGAGGACCTGGCCAACCAGTGCACGGATGCGGCCGACGGCGACTACCGCATCGAGATCTCCGAGCTGCCGTCCGACGCCGACAGCCAACGCGAGCAGCTCGTGCGCCGCCTGGCCGCCGACGACAGCTCGATCGACCTGATGAGCCTCGACCCGGTGTTCGTGCCCGAGTTCGCCGAGGCGGGGTTCTTGCGGCCGTTCACCGACGCCGAGGCCGCGCCGCTGACCGACGGCGTGCTCGACGGCGCGGTCACCACGTCGACGTGGAACGACGAGCTGGTCGCCGCCCCGTTCTGGGCCAACACGCAGCTCCTCTGGTACCGCAAGTCCGTCGCCCAACAGGCCGGGCTCGACCCCGAGAACCAGCCGGTCACGTGGGACCAGATCATCGAGGCCGCCAAGGCGACCGGGACGACGGTCGAGGTCACCGGCGCCCGCTACGAGGGCTACATGGTGTGGATCAACTCGCTCGTCGCGTCCGCCGGCGGTCAGGTGATCGAGGACGCCTCAGCCGGCAAGGACGCCACTCCCACGCTGGACTCGGACGCCGGCCAGGCCGCGGCCGAGATCATCCGCAAGGTGGCCCGCGACGGCGTGGCCGACCCGGCGCTGTCCACCGCCATCGAGGAGAACGCCCGGACCGGGTTCCAGGCCGACAACGGCGGCTTCATGGTCAACTGGCCCTACGTCTACGGAGCGGCGCTCGCCGCCGTCGAGGACGGGTCGCTCGACCAGGCGGTCGTCGATGACATCGGCTGGGCCCGCGTGCCCCAGGTCGACGCGGGCACCGCGAGCGCCCCGCCGCTCGGCGGCATCAACCTCGGCGTCGGCGCCTTCGGCAAGCACCCCGACCTGGTGGTCGAGGCCGTGAACTGCATCACCAGCGAGGACAGCCAGAAGGCCTACATGCTGGCCGAGGGCAACCCAGCGGCCCGCTCGGCCGTGTTCGACGACCCCGAGATCATCCAGACGTTCCCGATGGCCGACCTGATCCGCACCTCGATCGACGAGGCCACCCCCCGCCCGCAGAGCGCGTACTACACGGACATCAGTGCGGCGACGGTGCGCGAGTTCCACCCGCCGTCCTCGGTGAACCCCGACTCGACCCCCCAGAAAGCCGACGACCTGATCGTCAACGTGCTGCAGGACAAGCAGCTCCTGTGAGGTAGAGCCCCATGGCAACCGTCACCGCAGATCGCGAGCCCGGGGGCGGGCCCACCGCACCGGCACCGGCCGCCCGGCGGTTGAGCGATCGGGCACGCGACGAGCAGCGCCTGGGCTGGCGCCTGGTGGCCCCCGCGGTGGCGGTGATGCTGCTGGTGACCGCCTATCCGCTCGGCCGGGCCGTGTACCTGTCGCTGTACAGCTACCGGCTCACCGATCCGGGGGCCAGGGAGTTCATCGGCCTGCGCAACTACAGCGTCGTGCTCACCGACGGCCTGTGGTGGCAGACCGTGTTCACCACCGTGTTCATCACGGTCGTCACCGTGGTCGTCGAGCTGATCATCGGGTTCGCCTTCGCGCTCGTGATGAACCGCATCGTGTTCGGCCGGCGCACCGTGCGCACCGCCATCCTGATCCCCTACGGGATCATCACCGTGGTCGCCGCCTACGCGTGGCAGTACGCGTTCGCTCTCGACTCCGGGTTCGTGAACGAGTGGTTCGGCCTGGGCGACAAGGCCTGGTTCTCGGACCGGTGGTCGGCGCTGTTCGTCATCATCCTCGCCGAGGTGTGGAAGACGACGCCGTTCATCTCGCTGCTGCTGTTGTCCGGGCTGGCGCAGGTGCCCGAGGACCTGCAGGAGGCGGCCAAGGTCGACGGCGCCACGAACTGGCAGCGCTTCGCCCGGGTGACCGTGCCGAACATGAAGGGGGCGATCATGGTGGCGCTGTTGTTCCGCACGCTCGACGCCTACCGCATCTTCGACACGATCTTCATCATGACGGGCGGCGCGGAGAAGACCGAGAGCGTCTCGTTCCTGACCTACCGCCAGACCATCACGCGGACCGCGATCGGGCTGGGATCGGCGCTGTCGGTGCTGCTGTTCCTGTCCGTCGCGCTCATCGCCTTCGTCTTCGTGAAGGGGTTCCGAGTCGACCTGGGGCGAGTCCGAGGCGAGTAGGGGGTCATGCCGTGACATCACGCCACAAGATCTGGTGGGCCATCGGGGGGCTGCTGATCATCGTCTACTCGCTGGTCCCCGTGGCGTGGATCGTGTCGCTGTCGTTCAAGCAGGGCGACGACATCAACAACAAGAAGTTCCTGCCGTCGAACTGGTCGCTCGACAACTACCGCACGGTGTTCGACACGAGCCTGTTCACCAGCGCGCTGCGCAACTCGATCGGCATCTCGCTGATCGCCACGGTCATCTCGGTCACGCTGGCCACCTTCGCGGCCTACGCCATCGCCCGCCTCCAGTTCCGGGGCAAGAAGCTGGTGCTGACGACCGCGCTGGCCATTGCCCTGTTCCCGACCATCGCCCTGGTGGGGCCGCTGTTCGACATGTGGCGCTCGCTCGGGATCTACGACACGTGGATCGGGCTGATCATCCCCTATCTGACGTTCACGCTGCCGCTGTCGATCTGGGTGCTGTCGTCGTTCTTCCGGGAGATCCCCTGGGAGCTGGAACAGGCCGCCCAGGTCGACGGGGCCACGTCCTGGCAGGCCTTCCGCAAGGTGATCGTGCCGCTGGCGGCGCCGGGGGTGTTCACCACGGCCATCCTCACGTTCTTCTTCGCCTGGAACGACTTCGTGTTCGGGATCTCGCTCACGGCAACCGACGCGTCGCGCCCAGTGCCCGCGGCCTTGGCGTTCTTCACCGGCGAGTCGTTCTTCCAGCAACCGACCGCAGCCATCTCCGCCGCGGGGGTGATCGTGACCATCCCCGTCATCGTGCTGGTGCTCGTGTTCCAGCGCAGGATCGTGGCCGGGCTGACCTCCGGCGCGGTCAAGGGCTGAGCAGGGACCGAAGGGACGCACCTCCATGGCCAACATCCGCCTCGACCACATCGAGAAGCGCTTCCCCGGCGCCGACGCGCCTGTCGTCGACGACGTGAGCCTCGACGTCGAGAACGGCGAGTTCGTGATCCTCGTCGGACCGTCGGGCAGCGGGAAATCGACCATCCTGCGCATGATCGTCGGCCTCGAGGACATCACCTCGGGCGACGTGTTCATCGGCGACCAGCGGGTCAACGACAAGGCGCCCCGCGACCGGAACCTGGCCATGGTGTTCCAGAACTACGCGCTCTACCCCCACCTGAGCGTGTACGAGAACATCGCCTTCCCCCTGCGTCTGCACAAGACCTCCGACGACAGCATCAAGGATCGGGTGCAACGCTCGGCCGACCTGCTCGACCTGACCGAGCTGCTCGACCGCAAGCCGTCCCAGCTCTCGGGCGGCCAGCGCCAGCGGGTCGCCATGGGCCGGGCGCTCGTGCGCGACGCCGACGGCTACCTGTTCGACGAGCCGCTGTCGAACCTGGACGCCAAGTTGCGTGGCGAGTTGCGCACCGAGATCTCGCGCATCCAGTCCCAGCTCGAGATCACCACCGTGTACGTCACGCACGATCAGATCGAGGCCATGACGCTCGGCGACCGGGTGGCGGTGTTGCGCAAGGGCGTCCTGCAACAGGTCGACACGCCCCGCGAGCTCTACGAGCAGCCCGTGAACCTGTTCGTCGCCGGGTTCATCGGCTCGCCGCCCATGAACTTCATGCCGGCAACGGTCGAAGGCACCAAGCTGGCGCTGCCCATAGGCGACATCGAGCTCGCGTCCGACATGGCGGGGCAGGTCCAGGGCCACGAGATCCTCCTCGCCGGGGTGCGACCCGAGCACTTCGAGGACGCCTCCCTGCTGGACGACGAGCGCAAACGCAAGGGCCTGACGTTCCGCGACCACGTCGAAGTGATCGAGTGGCTGGGCAGCGAGCAGTACGCCTACATCCCGTTCGAGGCGCCCGAGAGGGTGCGCCAGACACTCGAGGAGCTGGCCAACGAGCTCGACAGCGAGCAGACGCGCACCCAGCTCGTGATCTCCCTCGATGCCGACAGCCGCATCGCCGAGGGCGAGGACGCCGACCTGTGGCTCGACCCCTCCCGCATGCACCTGTTCGACCCGGAGTCGGGCGAGAACCTGACTCACGGCCGCGGCGTCGACGCCCGTACCCTGGCCTCGGCCTGACCCGGCCCGTCCGGCCGCCGAGGCGGTGCGAGGCCCGCCGCCTCACTCGGACGCCTGGGCGAGGGCGGTGCGGAGCTTGATCTGGCCCCGGGTGAAGAGGGCGCCACCGGCGTAGATGCGGGCGGCCAGCGGCACCACGACGGCGATGGTGCCCACCACGAGGGCGACGCCCACCACCGCCTCCCACAGCGGCAGCTCGCCGGCCGCCGCCCGGATCGGCAGCACCAGCGGTGCCGCCGGCGGGACGAACGTGGCCACCCGGGCGACGACGCCACCGGGGTCGCCGCCGGCGAAGATGGCGGCGAAGAACGATCCCATGGCCACCAGCGTGATGGGCAAGGTGGTGCCCTGCAGCTCCTCCGGGCGGCTGGCGATGGCGCCGCCCACGGCGAACAGGCACGAGTACAGGGCGAACCCGAGCACGAACCAGGCGACCACCTCGACGGCGACCTGCCCGGTGCCGGGGGGCAGGTCGACCCGGCCGGTCCCGACAGCGAGCGCCAATCCCGCCCCGACGAACGCGACCAGCTGGACGAACCCGACGAGCCCGATGCCGACGATCTTGCCGGTGAGCAGGCGGCCGGGCGTGGTCTTGGCCAGCAGCAGCTCGACCACTCGGGAGGCCTTCTCCTCGACGATGCCCGAGGCGACCCAGAAACCGAACCCCAGCAACTGGCCGTAGAGGAGCACCGTGCCGATCAGGGCGAGCTGGGCCCGGTCCTCGTCGGGGTCGCCGGGGTCGAGCTCGTCGAGCGTGAGGGTCTGTGCCCGGGCCGCGGCGGCGATGTCGGCCGGGGGCGCGCCGGCGGCGGTCAGCGCGTCGGTGACGGCCACCTCTCGGTTGGCCGACTCGATCAGTGCGGCGAGCCGCTCGTCGATGTCGCTGTCGACCACCACGGTCGTGCCCTGCAGCGCCACGTCGACGTCACCGTCGCGCACCGCCTGCTCGGCCTCCGCCGCATCGGGGTACTCCTCGACGGTGATGTCCACGTCCGTATCGAGCTCGGCGCTGCCGGCAACGAGCGATCCGACCGCGTCGACCACCGCGACCGAGCGCTCGCCGACCACCCCGATGTCGTAGGTGGTGCCGCCGTCGTCGCTGGCCGCTCCGGCCGCCACGACGATCACGGCCAGCACGACCAGGCTGAGCAGGGTCGAGACGATGAACGTCTTGGACCGCAGCCGTTCGCGGATCTCGCGCCGCGCCACCAGCGCCACAGTGTGCCAGCCACTGTCGGCCGTCGTGGGGGTCGGGTCGTTCACGCCTGCACCACCTCTCGAAACGTCTCGGCCAGGGTGGGCACCACGTGCTCGAAGGCGACGACCCGCCCCGCAGCCCGGGCCGCGTCGAGCACCGCCTGGTCGTCCGCCCCGTCGGCAAGCTCGATCAGGGCGGCGCCGTCGACCGCCCGCACGGCGAGCGCACCGTCGAGGCCGTCGGCCCACTGGGTCCAGCCGCCGTCGAGCGCGACCCGCAACAGAGGCCGGCTGCGGCCAGTGCGCAGCACCCGGATGTCGCCGGCGGCGACGACCCGCCCGGCCTCGACGATCGTGACCTCGTCGCACAGGCGCTCGACCAGCTCGAGCTGGTGGCTCGAGAACACCACCGCCACGCCGCGGGCGACCTGGGCCCGCAGGACGTCCGACAGCAGGTCGACGCCCACGGGGTCGAGGCCGTTGAACGGCTCGTCGAGCACCAGCACGTCGGGGTCGTGCACGAGGGCGGCGGCGAGCTGGACACGCTGCTGGTTGCCCTGCGACAGGGTCTCCGCCCGGTCGCCCAGGCGATCACCCAGACCCAGATCGTCGAGCCACCGGGCGGCCGCGGCGCGAGCGCCGGCGCCCGGCAGGCCCGACAGCTCGGCGAGGTAGGCCACCTGATCGACCAGGCGCATCCTGGGGTACAGGCCCCGCTCCTCGGGCATGTAGCCGAATCGACGCCGGTCGCCGGAGGTGGCGGGCGCCCCCCTCCACAGCACCTGGCCGGTGTCGGGGCGGGCCAGCCCGAGGGCGATGCGCATGGTCGTGGTCTTGCCGGACCCGTTGCGGCCGACGAAGCCGTGCATTCGCCCGCCGGCCACGGCCATCGACAGGCCGTCGAGGGCGGTCACCTCGCCGTACCGCTTGGTCAGTTCGATCAGATCGAGCACGCTCCCGTTGTATGCGCTGCCGGGCGGGCGGGGAACCGCCGCGGGGATGACCCCGGGTCCGTCGCGCGATGCCCGGCGGCCCGGCGCCCACGCTCAGGCGCCGTGCGGCGCGCTGCCACCCGGTCGGGCGAGCCCGCTCTCGTAGGCGTACACGACCGCCTGCACCCGGTCGCGCAGACCGAGCTTGGCCAGCACGCGCGACACGTGGGTCTTCACCGTCGCCTCGCCCAGGTACAGGCGGGCGGCGATCTCGCCGTTCGACAGGCCGCCGGCCATCAGCGCCAGCACCTCGGTCTCGCGCTCGGTCAGCTGGTCGAGCCGGGCGGCGGCCGCGGGATCGGGCGTCCCTGCCGCCATGCGCGTCAGCACCCGGCGCGTGACCGACGGCGACAACAGGGCGTCGCCGGCGGCCACGACCCGCACGGCGGCGAGCAGGTGCTCGGGCGGCGCGTTCTTGACGAGGAAGCCGCTGGCGCCGGCGCGCACGGCTTCGATGATGTAGTCGTCGCGCTCGAACGTGGTGAGCATCACGACCCGCGCGTCGCCGGCCGCCACGATGCGGCGGGTGGCCTCGAGCCCGTCGAGCACGGGCATCTGGATGTCCATGAGCACCACGTCGGGGCGGGTGCGGGAGACCGCGTCGATCGCCTCGCTCCCGTTGCTCGCCTCGGCCACGACCTCGATGTCGTGCTCGGCGTCGAGGATGAGGCGGAAGCCGGTGCGCACCATCTGCTGGTCGTCGACGATGGCGACCCGCACCGGGCGGTGCGTCGGTGCGCCGGTCATCGCTGTCCCTGTGCGCGGCCGTCGAGGGGCAGCCATGCCCGCACCTCGTACCCGCCGCCGGAGCGGCGTCCGGCCCGCAGCTCGCCGCCGACGAGCGCGACACGTTCGCGCATGCCGACCAGGCCGTGCCCCGACGTGGTCGCTGTGGCGACACCGGCGGCGCCCGACGCGGTGCCGCCGCGGCCGTCGTCGGTGATCACGACCTCGACCGCGCCCGCGTGGCGGGTGACGCCCACTTCGGCCGACGCGCCCCGCCCGGCGTGCTTGAGCGTGTTGGTCAGGGCCTCCTGCACGATCCGGTAGGCCGACAGGGCCACGGCCGGCGGCAGGTTGTCCGCGGTCAGGTCGGGCCGGTCGACGTCGGTGGCGACCTCGAGCCCGGCCTCGCGCATCTGGGCCACGAGCGTGTCGAGCCCGGCCAGAGTCGGTTGCGGGCCGCTGACCTGGGCCCGTCCGCCGACACCGGTGTCGGGCCCGTCGCCGACCCGGTGACCGCCGGGGCCGCCGTCACCCCCGTCGGCTCTGCGCAGCAGCCCCAGCATCTGTCCCAGCTCGCCGACGGCCTGACGGCTCGACTCCTCGACCGAGGCCAGCAGCGCCGGCACCTCCTCGGGCCGGCTGGTCAACACGCGGCGTGCCGCGCCGGCCTGCACACCCATCACGCTCACGTGGTGGGCGACGACGTCGTGCAACTCGCGGGCGATGCGCACCCGCTCGTCGAGCACCGCCCGGGCGGCCTCGTCGGCCTGCGCGGCCCGCAGCTCGTCGGCCTGGCGCACGAGGGTGGCCTCGCGCCAGCGGCGGTTGCGCACGAGGTCGCCCAGGAACCAGGCGGCCGCCAGGTAGAAGATGTTCTGGAACGCCGTGAGCGCGTTGACCAGCGCCAGGCTCACCGTGCCCTCGTAGCCGTCGCTGCGGGTGGCCAGGCTCCACAGGACGAGCGCGACGATCGTCGCGACCGCGGCTCCTCGCACCAGGTCGCGGCGCCGGAGGCCGTAGGCCCCGGCCGTGTACAGCGCGATGAACAGCGCGACGACCGTGGCGTTCAGCTCGGGCACCTCGAGCACGGTGAGCGGCACGAACGCCGTGGTGATCACGCCCAGCACCGACGAGCGGGAAGCGCCGCCGCACGAGCAGGGGTGCGACGCACAGGACGGTCAGGGCGATGCCGGTGGGGCGCCAGTAGTCGGACATGCTGCCGAACAGCGCGGCGTCGCCGCCGATGTAGAGCGACGCTCCCGCGGCGACACCCAGGACCGCGGTGAGCGCCGCGTCGAGCACGTCGCTGCGGCGGTTCGGTCGCCAGCGGGGCGCGCCGGCCTCGCCCGCGCCGGTCGGTTCCTCGCCTGCGGGTCGATGGCCGGTCATGATCGCGGAGACGGTAGCGGCGGCCGGGCGGGACCACATCCGCCCGCCGGGGGACCCGCCGTCCGCCTCTTGGCGCGTGTGGGCATCGCTTCGAGGACGGGACGGTCAGCCGCCGCTGACGGCGTCGAGCTCGTCGGCGACGACGGGTGCGGGGTCGTCGGCCGACGCCAGCCAACCCTCGGGAAGCGTGACCGCGATGGGGCCCGACGTCTTGCCGCGGGGCTGCGCGTCGGCGCCGGGCAGGATCGCCATGGCCGGGTCGGTCGCCGCGAGCAGATCGAGCTCGGCGTCGAGGTCGGCGATGGTCGCGGTGGCGGTGAGCCGGCGGCGCGCCTCGCCCCCGACCGGGTAGCCCTGCAGGTACCAGCCGACGTGCTTGCGCACGTCTCGCACGGCGACCGGCTCTGTCAGCCAGTCGGCGAGCAGGTGGGCGTGGCGGCGCAGCACGGCCACGACCTCGGCCAGGTCGGGGGCGGCGGGCACCGGCCGGCCGGCGAAGGCCCGGGCCAGGTCGCCGAACAGCCACGGGCGCCCCAGGCAGCCCCGGCCGACCACCACGCCGTCGCACCCGGTCTCGGCCATCATGCGCAGGGCGTCGGACGCCTGCCAGATGTCGCCGTTGCCCAGCACCGGGACGGCGGTGACCACCTCGCGCAGGGCCGCGACGGCCTGCCAGTCAGCCCGCCCGGAGTAGTGCTGCGCGGCGGTGCGGGCGTGCAGGGCCACGGCGGCGGCGCCCTCGTCCTGGGCGATGCGGCCGGCATCGAGGAACGTGCGCAGCCGATCGTCGACGCCGATGCGCAGCTTGACCGTGACCGGCACGTCGCCCGCCCCGCGCACGGCCGCCCGCACGACCTCGCGGAACAGCGCCCGGTGCACGGGCAGGGCCGAGCCCCCGCCCTTGCGGGTGACCTTGGCGACCGGGCACCCGAAGTTGAGGTCGATGTGGTCTGCTCGCTCGTCGCCGGTCAGGAAGCGGGCGGCGTCGCCCATCGCGGCCGGGTCGGTGCCGTAGAGCTGGATCGACCGCACCGGCTCGTCGTCGGCGAAGCGGGCCATCCGCAGGGTCTTGTCGTTGCGCTCGGCCAGGCCGCGGGCGGTGATCATCTCGCTGACGAACAGCCCGCCGTGCGCAGTCGGGCGGTCGCCGGCGCCGTGGGACCCGCCCTCGCCGTCGGCGGCGGCGTCGGACGCGGCAGCGCCGAACTGCCGGCACAGGCGTCGGAACGGCGCGTTCGTGATGCCGGCCATCGGCGCGAGCACCACCGGCGGCCACACCTCGAGCGGCCCGACCCGGAGCGGCGGCGCGACGGTCGCCGTCTGGTCGGGAGCCGTCTCGTCGAGGGCCGTCACGCGGGCGCCCACAGCGAGGTGATCTCGACGTCGAGCTCGGCGAGCAGCGTGCGCAGGAGCGGGAGCGACAGCCCGAGCACCGTGCCGTGGTCGCCGGCGATGCCGTCGACGAAGGGGGCACAGTAGCCGTCGAGCGTGAACCCGCCGGCCACCGCCAGCGGTTCGCCGGTGGCGACGTAGGCGTCGATCTCGGCGTCGCTCGGGCGGCCGAACCGGACGACCGTCTGGGCTGGTCCCGATGCCCGCCGCCCGGAGGCCAGGTCGATCACGGCGTGGCCGGACACCAGTGTGCCCTCACGACCGCGGTAGCCCCGCCACCACGCCGCCGCCTCGGCGTCGGACGCCGGCTTGCCCCGCACCTCGCCGTCGAACGAGAGCACGGAGTCGCACCCGACGACCAGGGGTGCGGAGTCGCACCCGACGACCAGGGTTGCGGAGTCACACCCGACGACCAAGGGTGCGGAGTTGGCCGCAGGCGGTGACTCGGCGTCCTCGACCAGGCGGAGGGCGACAGCCGCGGCCTTGCGCTCGGCCAACGAGCAGGCGGTCTCGGCGGCGCCCAGGCCGTGGACGCCGTCCTCGACCACGCCGCTCACCACCACGCGCGGGGCGAACCCGGCCGCCCGCAGCAGGGCGAGGCGCGCCGGCGACGCGGAGGCGAGCACGAGTGGTCGGGCGGGCACCCGTCCAGGCTGCCACGACGCGGCGCCGACGCCACCAACGCGACGCGACCGACCCCGGTGGGGGACAGGTGGTCAGCGGCGGAGCTCGCCGAGGCGTTCCTGGTCGGCGCGGACGGCTCGGGCGAAGGCGGGGTGCACGTTGCCGAGCGTGACCCACCGGCGTGACGCGTCGAGGGTGACGGAGATCGTCTCGCGTCCGACATGCCACTCGGTGGCCAGCGCGACCACGATCGCCGTGACCGCCGTCACCGCGAGTGTCACGCCGATGACCTGCGTCGTCATCGGCAGCCCACCGACCTCGCGGGCGCCCACGATGACCGACGCGAACAACGCCACGACGCCGGCCGCGGCCACCGACCACGCGCTGCGCCGCCGTCGTCGCAGGGCGACGACGCGGTCCTGGGTGTCGACGCTCCACGGGATCTCGACCGTGAGGTGCTCCGCCCGGTCGGGAACGACGACCGCCATCACGAGGAGGGCCGTCCAGCCGATCGGCCCGCCGATCAGGCACAGGATCAGCACGGGTGTCGACACCCGCCCCGATTGCACGACCGGGCTGGTGACCGTCAGCCACCCGTCGCTGGGGCGGCCGGTGGCGGCCGACACGGGCGGGAACCGGCCCTGCACCGCGTCGTCCACGAAGACCGTCACCGCCGTGCTCGCGTCCGCCATGTCCCGACCTTCCGCCGTCGTGGCCGGCATCCTACGAAACGTCCGCCGGCCCCGCCCGGATGACGCTGTGACCTCGGGAGACGCGCGGGGCCACGGTCCACCGCCGGTAGCCTGCCGGGGATGGACATACCGCCCCCCGACCCCAACAAGCTGCTCGCCCACTGGATGGAGTGGGAGCGGGGCGAGACGCCGCCCGGTCGGGTGATGAGCAGCCTCAAGACGGGGGGCCTGCGCGAGCTGCTCGAGGCGCTCGTCGCTCAGAGCACCCAGGCGAGCGCAACGACCGATGGGTGATCCGGCGCCGGCCGAGTGGCCTGACGCTGCGATCTCATCCCGCGACGCTCTCGACCGGCGCCTGCCGGGGTGGCCGAGGCCGGGTGAGGAACCGCCCGACCCCACCGTGCCGGTTCCACCGGGCCGTGGCGGTGACCAGAAGATCCCCCGCCCGTACAACGCCCGCGCCGGTGGCCCGCCCCCGTGGGCCGACCTGCCCGGCGGCCGCCGACGGCCGACCGTCGCCCACGTGCGCGCCGCGCTCGCGGCGCTGGGCCCCCCGCACCCGTCGGCGCACGAGCTGATCGACGGGCCGCGCCGCCCGGGCCGTCCGTCGGCCGTTCTGGCCCCCCTCTACGACGCGCCCGTCGATGCCGCCGGCGACCCCGTGGCCCACGTCGTGCTCACCCGCCGCACCTGGGCAGTGCGCACGCACCAGGGCGAGGTCAGCTTCCCCGGCGGGCGCATCGAACCGGGCGAGTCGCCGCTCGACGGTGCCCGCCGCGAGGCGCATGAGGAGATCGGCCTCGACCCCGCCTCGGTCGAGATCATCGGTGAGCTCGACCACCTGGCGACGGTGTCGAGCGGGTCGTTCATCGTGCCCTACGTCGGCGTGCTCGCCTGCCGGCCCGACACGGTTCCCAGCCCGGCCGAGGTCGAGGCGGTATTGCACGTGCCTCTGGCCGAGCTGCTCGACCCGGCGATCTTCCGCGAGGAGATCTGGACCTTCCCCGGCGGCTACCAGCAGCCCATCACCTTCTTCGAGCTCGTGGGCGACACGGTGTGGGGCGCCACCGCCTCGCTGCTGCGCCAGCTCCTGGGCATCGTCACCGGCACCCTCGGCCGCGGCGACCTCGACCACCCCTGATCCCCTCAGGGATCAGCTCGGCGTTGGTCAGGGTTTACGTCCGACACCGACGTAGATGGGCGTCGGTCGCTCGGTGTGTGGGACCGGACGGTTCTCAGCGGGGCGCCACAGGTCGATCTGCACCAATCCGGGTTCGACCATGTCCAGACCATCGAAGAACCGGGAGATCTCGCCACGGCGGCGCACCACGTACGGCTGCCGTATCGCCTTGTCGAGACGCTCGGCCGCCTCGGTCATGCCCTCGGCGCCCATGTCGTCGGACGCGTGGGCGATCGTCAGTGAACTGCCCGACGGGACGGCCTGCAGCAAACTGGCCACGATCCCGTAGGGGTCGTCGCTGTCTGCGACGAAGTTCAACGTCGTCACGAGCATCACCGCGACAGGTCGGTCGAAGTCGAGCGTCTCCGCGGCCTGTTGCAGGGCCGCCTGCGGGTCCAGCAGGCTGCCCTCGATGTACGCGCTGACGCCGACCCGGGCGCTCCGGCGCAGGGAATGGGAGTGTGCCAGCACGACCGGGTCGTCGCCCACGTAGACGAAACGCGACTCCGGCGCGGCTTGCTGGGCGACCTCGTGGACGTTCTTCGCTGTGGGGATCGTTACGCCGATGTCCAGGAACTGGCGGATGCCCACCTCGCCAGCCAGGTAGCGCACGGTCCTACCCGTGAATGCCCCCAGGGCGCGGACCGCGGCGCGAGCCGTGTCGATCCCGCCAGGCAACGCGTCACTCAGGGAGTCGGCCAGTTCCCGGTCTGCGGCGAAGTTGCTGTCACCGCCGGCCAGGTAGTCCAGGACTCGCGCCGGGTAGGCCACGCTGGTGTCGATGGCGAACGGATCGCTGTCCTGATCCCTGGGATTCGACGGCTGGTCTGGCAACGACGTGTCTCCCCCGGCAGCACTCGGCGAAGCGCCAGTGCAGGAACTCGAGGCACCCGAGCCACCATGCTCGATCACCCCCGAGACCCACACGCTTGCTGATGCGCACTGCGTCTCGCAAGATCACCAGCTGCCGTAGTTGGGGGCTTC
The DNA here is from genome assembly GCA_963735395.1 of uncultured Acidimicrobiales bacterium. Taxonomy (GTDB): domain Bacteria; phylum Actinomycetota; class Acidimicrobiia; order Acidimicrobiales; family VFJN01; genus ZC4RG19. The sequence continues at coordinate 118,366 of CAVTKV010000021.1, forward strand.
CTTGGTGATGGTGATGTCGTGCGGGTGCGACTCGCGCAGGCCGGCGTTGGTGATGCGCACGAAGCGGGCGTGGGCCTGCAGGTCGGCGATGGTGGGCGTGCCGCAGTAGCCCATGGCCGTGCGCAGGCCGCCGACCAGCTGGAAGATCACGTTCGACACCGGGCCCTTGTAGGCCACCCGGCCCTCGATGCCCTCGGGCACCAGCTTGTCGGTGTCGATGACCTCGCCCTGGAAGTAGCGGTCCTTGGAGTACGAGCGGGCCTTCATGGCGCCCATCGACCCCATGCCCCGGTACTCCTTGAACCGCTCGCCCTGGTGGAGCACGACGTCGCCGGGCGACTCGTCGACGCCGGCGAGCAGGCTGCCGAGCATGACCGAGTCGGCCCCGGCGGCGATGGCCTTGGCGATGTCGCCCGAGTACTGGATGCCGCCGTCGGCGATCACGGTGACGCCGTGCCGGGCGGCGGCCACCGCCCCGTCGTAGATGGCGGTGAGCTGGGGAACGCCGACCCCGGCGACCACCCGGGTGGTGCAGATCGATCCCGGCCCGACGCCGAGCTTGACGGCGTCGGCGCCCGACGCCGGCCAGGGCATCGACGGCCTCGCCGGTGGCCACGTTGCCGGCGATGACCTCGACCTCGAATGCGCCCTTGATCTGCTTGACCACGTCGAGCACGGCCCGGCTGTGGCCGTGGGCGGTGTCGACCACCAGCACGTCGACCCCGGCCTCGACCAGGCGCTCGGCCCGCTCGAGGGCGTCGGGCCCGACGCCGACGGCGGCGCCGACCCGCAGCCGGCCCTGCTCGTCCTGGGTCGAGTGGGGGTACTCGACCTGCTTCTTGATGTCCTTGACCGTGATGAGCCCCTTGAGGAACCCGTCGTCGTCGACGATCGGCAGCTTCTCGATGCGGTTCTGCCAGAGGATGTCCTTGGCCTGCTCGAGCGTGGTGCCCAATGGGCGCCGTGACCAGCGGCGGGCGCCGCATGACGTCGGCGATGGGCTGGTCGACGTCGTCGATGAACCGCAGGTCGCGGTTGGTGAGCAGGCCGACGAGGCGACCGTCGGCGTCGGTGATGGGCACGCCGGAGATGTGGTAGCGCTCCATGACGGCGAGGGCGTCGGTGACCAGCGCCTCGGCCGGCAGGGTGACCGGGTCGACGATCATGCCCGACTGGGTGCGCTTGACCTTGTCGACCTCGGCCACCTGGTCGTCGACCGACAGGTTGCGGTGGACGATGCCGATGCCGCCGGCCCGGGCGATGGCGATGGCCAGGCGGGCCTCGGTGACCGTGTCCATGGCCGCCGACACGATGGGGATGGCCAGCTCGATGCGCGGGGTGAGGCGGCTGGCGGTGGACACCTCGGCCGGCAGCACGGCCGACTCGGCCGGCACCAGCAGCACGTCGTCGAACGTCAGGCCCTGCTTGGCGAACTTCGGCGGGTGGCTGCCGCCGTCAGCCGCGGGCGGATCCTCGGGGAAGGGACCATCTGGGGCTGCCATGACGGGAGTCTAGTGTCGACCCCGCCCCGCTCCGACGACCCCTCACCGGTACGGTCGGCTGACATGTCCGACCTCGCCGACCGGCCCACAGCGTCGTTCCACATGTCCCCCGACGAGCTGCGACGGTGGGGGCACGAGGTCGTCGACTGGGTGGCCGACTATCTCGCCACCATCGAGCAGCACCCCGTCGTTCCCGACGTGGCGCCCGGCGACGTGCGCTCGTGGCTTCCACCCGCCGCGCCGGAGCGTCCCGAACCCTTCGGTGACATCATCGCCGACCTCGACCGCGTGGTCGTGCCCGGCACCACCCACTGGCAGCATCCCGGGTTCCACGCCTTCTTCCCGGCCAACACGTCGGGCCCCGGCATCCTGGCCGACATCGTGTCGAGTGGACTGGGGACCCAGGGGATGCTCTGGCAGACGAGCCCGGCGTGCACCGAGGTCGAGAGCCACGTCCTCGACTGGGTCGTCGACCTGCTGGGGCTGCCCGACAGGTTCCGCTCGACAGGCGACGGGGGCGGGGTCATCGAGGACTCGGCCTCGTCGTCCACCCTGTGCGCCATCCTCGCCGCCCGGGAGCGGGCGCTGGGCCGCGGGGCGACGCTCGACCGGCTCGTCGTCTACTCGTCGACCCACGCGCACTCGTCGCTCGAGAAGGGCGCCCGGGTGGCGGGCCTCCACCCCGACCAGGTGCGGCTGGTCGACGTCGACGACGCCTTCGCGTTGCGGCCAGACCTGCTGAGCGCGGCGATCGACGAGGATCGGGCCGCCGGCCGGGTGCCGTGCCTGGTCATGGCGACGGTCGGTACGACCAGCTCGTTGGCCGTCGACCCTGTGGCCGCGATCGCCCCCATCGCCCGGGAGGCCGGCATGTGGCTCCACGTCGACGCGGCCATGGCCGGCTCGGCCGCCGTCTGCCCCGAGCTGCGCGTCCAGCAGGCCGGGCTCGAGCAGGCCGACAGCTACGTGTTCGACCCCCACAAGTGGCTGTTCACGACGTTCGACTGCTCGTGCTTCTTCGTGGCCGACCGCTCGGCGCTGATCCAGGCCCTGTCGATCCTGCCCGAGTATCTGCGCAACGCGGCCTCCGAGTCGGGTGCGGTCGTCGACTACCGCGACTGGCAGGTGCCGCTCGGACGGCGGTTCCGGGCGCTGAAGCTGTGGTTCGTGCTGCGCTGGTACGGCGCCGAGGGCCTGCGCCACCACGTGCGCGAGCACGTCCGGCTCGCACAACAGCTCGCCGCCCGGGTCGAGGCCGACCCCCGCCTGGCGCTGGCGGCGCCGGCGCACCTCAACCTGGTGTGCTTCCACCACGTCGACGGCGACGCCCGTACCGCGGCACTGCACCACGCCCTCAACGCCTCGGGGCGGGTCTACCTGACCCACACGCGGCTGGCCGACCGCTACGTGGTCAGGGCCAGCATCGGCGCCTGGACCACCGAGCAGCGCCACGTCGATGCGCTGTGGTCCCTGATCGATGACCTGGCGTGAACATTCCCGCCGAACGTGCGGCAGATCTGGCGGCCTGGGCACTGGCGGCGCCGCACGTTGCGTCGAACGAACGTCGCCGGCGCTGGGCGGACCTCGGCGGGTGGCGGGGCGCCGCAGGGCACGTCGGTAGACTTCGGGCTTTCCCCGGGAGAGCCCGGCGAGCGTCGAGGTGGTGGCCGTCATGGCCGAAGTCGAGATCGGGATCGGCAAGACGGCACGGCGGGCGTACCGGCTCGGCGACGTCGCCATCGTGCCCAGCCGCCGCACCCGCGACCCAGAGGATGTCGACATCTCGTGTGAGATCGACGCCTACCGCTTCGAGGTCCCCGTGCTCGCGGCCCCCACCGACAGCGTCACCTCGCCGGCCACGGCCATCGAGCTGGGCCGGCTCGGCTCGGCCGGCGTGCTGCACCTCGAGGGCCTGTGGACCCGCTACGAGTTCCCCGAGAAGATCTTCGAGGAGATCGCGGAGCTACCCGCGGCCAAGGCCACCCGCCGGCTGCAGGAGATCTACGCCGAGCCGGTCAAGCCCGAGCTCATCGGCCCGCGCATCGCCCAGATCAAGGACGCCGGCGTCACCTGTGCCGTGGCCGTCACCCCGCACCGCACGCTCGAGCTGGCCGACGCCGTGCTGCGGGCCGAGCCCGACCTGCTGGTCATCCAGGCGGCCATCGTGTCGGCCGAGCACGTGTCCCGCACCGTCGAGCCGCTCAACCTCAAGGCGTTCATCCGCCACTACGAGCTGCCCGTGCTGGTGGGCGGGTGCACGTCGTACCAGGCGGCGCTCCACCTCATGCGCACCGGTGCGGCCGGCGTGCTGGTCGGGGCCGGCACCGGCGCCGCCGGCGTCACCCGCGAGGTGCTGGGTGTGGGCGTGCCGCTGGCCACGGCGCTGGCCGACGCCCGCGCCGCCCGCATGCGCCACCTCGACGAGACCGGCGTCTACTGCCATGTCATCGCCGACGGTGGGGTCACCACCGGCGGCGACATCGCCCGGGCGGTCGCCTGCGGGGCCGACGCCGTCATGACCGGCACCCCCTTCGCCGCCGCCAGCGAGGCGCCGGGCCGGGGCTGGCACTGGAGCATGCCCGCCGTGCACGCCACGCTGCCCCGGGGCGAGCGGGTGCGGGTCGAGGCCCAGGGGTCGCTCGAGCAGATCCTGCACGGCCCGGCGCACGACTCGTCCGGCGGCGTCAACCTCACCGGCGCGCTGCGGCGGGCGATGGCACTGTGCGGGTTCGAGACGCTCAAGGACCTGCAGAAGGCCGAGCTCGTCACCGTGGGAGACCTGTGATGCCGGCGTCCGCGACCCTCGCCGGGGCGGGCCTCGGGCGTGCGCGGGCTCGACGTCGTGGGGGGCGGTCGATGACCGGCGCCGTCACGCCTGTGGGCGACGAGTTCGCCACCTGCCTGGTCGTCGACTTCGGCGCCCAGTACGCCCAGCTCATCGCCCGGCGGGTGCGCGAGGCCCACGTCTACTCCGAGATCGTGCCCAGCTCGATCACCGCGGCCCAGGTGCGCGAGCGGCGCCCTGCGGCGCTGATCCTGTCGGGCGGGCCCAAGTCGGTCCACGTCGAGGGCGCCCCGCGGCTCGATCCCGAGATCTACGAGCTGGGCATCCCCATCCTGGGCATCTGCTATGGCGCCCAGCTCATCGCCCAGCAGCTCGGCGGCGAGGTCGCCCGCGGCGGCAAGGGCGAGTACGGGCGCACGACGCTCGCCGTCACGGGCGGCGACGACACCGGCCTGCTGGTCGACCAGCCCCCCGAGCAGACGGTGTGGATGAGCCACTTCGACGGCATCGCCCGGGTGCCAGAGGGCTTCACGGCCACAGCCACCTCCGACGGTGCCCCCGTGGCCGCGCTCGAGTCGCCGGCCCGCAGGATCTGGGGCGTGCAGTACCACCCCGAGGTGTCGCACACGCCCTTCGGCCAGCAGGTGCTCGAGCCGGTTCCTGCACCACCTGGCCGAGATCCCACCCACCTGGACGATGACGTCGATCATCGAGCAGCAGGTGGCGGCCATCCAGGCTCAGGTGGGAGGAGCCCGGGTCATCTGCGCGCTGTCGGGCGGGGTCGACTCGGCCGTCGCCGCCGCGTTGGTGCACAAGGCCATCGGCCCCCAGCTCACCTGCGTGTTCGTCGACACCGGGCTGCTGCGCCAGGGCGAGGGCGAGCAGGTGGTCGAGACGTTCCAGCGCCACCAGCGCATCGAGCTCATCCACGTGCGGGCGGCCGACCGCTACTTCGAGCGCCTCGCCGGGGTCACCGACCCCGAGGACAAGCGCAAGATCGTCGGCGAGCTGTTCATCCGCATCTTCGAAGAGACCGCCGGCGGCCTCGAGGACGCCGGGTTCCTGGTGCAGGGCACGCTGTACCCCGACGTGATCGAGTCGGGTGGCGGCGACGGGGCGTCCACCATCAAGAGCCACCACAACGTGGGCGGACTGCCCGAGGACATGACCTTCGAGCTGGTCGAGCCGCTGCGGGCGCTGTTCAAGGACGAGGTCCGCCGCGTGGGCGAGGAGCTGGGCCTGCCGGAGGAGATCGTGTGGCGCCAGCCGTTCCCCGGCCCGGGCCTGGCCGTGCGCATCATCGGCGAGGTCACGCCCGACAAGGTCGCCATGTTGCAGCACGCCGACGCCATCGTCCGCGAGGAGCTGAAGCGGGCGGGGCTCGAGCGCGAGATCTGGCAGTCGTTCGCCGTGCTGCCCGACATCCGCTCGGTGGGCGTGATGGGCGACGAGCGCACCTACGCCCACCCGGTCATCATCCGGGCCGTCACCAGCGAGGACGCCATGACCGCCGACTGGGCGCGCCTGCCCTACGACGTCATGGAGACCATGTCGAGCCGCATCATCAACGAGGTGGCCGGCATCAACCGGGTGGCCTACGACATCACGTCGAAGCCCCCGGGCACCATCGAGTGGGAGTAGACGCGCAGCACGGCCGCGGCCGTGACGTCAGTCGGCCGTGACCGCCACGGGGGCGCCGGTGGCCGAGCCGATCGTGGCGTCGGCTCCGGCGCGTCGTCGCCGGCCGGGCCGGTCAGGTCCTTGCGGCCGGCCAGGAACGCCGCCCCGTAGAGCAGGGCCACGAGGATGAGCAGGGCCCGGTAGCCGACGATGAGCGACGCGTACTCGAGGATGCCGCCGAACATGGCGCCCAGCAGGTTGGCACCGAACGCCGTGGCCGACGCGCTGGTCGACTTGAACCGCTGGGCGAACACCAGGTTGGCGGTGAAGATCGGCAGGAACGCCAGCGTCACCGCGGCCACGAACCGGGGCACGGTCGCCAGGCCCAGCAGCGCGCTCGGGCGGCACCAGCCAGGCGGCCACCAAGCTGATGAGCAGCACCACGTACAGCCGCGCCGGGCGCTTGAACGTGATCCGTTGCGACAGCAGCACCGCCGCCAGCACGCTGAGCATCACGCCCAGGAACACCAGGGCGTTGACGAACCAGGTGGTGCCGAACAGCAGGGCGAACTGCACCACGCTCTTCGTCTCGAGCAGCATGAACGCCGCGCCCATGCAGAACAGGTCGGTGTAGCGCAGCATCGGGCGCACCGGCCCGGCGACGCCGCGGATGGCCAACAGCGACACCAGCAGGATGAGCCCGATGGTGACGATGTAGAAGCCGGGCAGCGTCTTGTCGATCAGGTAGGGGAACGGGTGGTCGTCGTGCGACGGCGCCGGGGTGTCGGCCGGCCGCTCCCACACGGCCTGGCGGGGGCCGTCGCAAGGGATGGCGCCGGCGTCCTCGGACACGGTGAGCACGGCCAGGTGCGACTTGTCGGCCTCGTCGGCCGAGCTCAGCGTCTCGATGCACGGCGGCTGGCCGAAGACGTCGTCGAGCGTGCCCGCGTAGCGGTCGACCAGCCAGCCCTCGCGGTAGTAGTTGTACATCGAGAACACGCCACCCTCGGTCAGGTGGTCGCGGGCCGACTCGATCGCCTCCTGCGTGAACAGGTAGCTCTCGAGCCGCACCGACGCCTGACCGGTGACCAGCGTGAGCGAGTCGGGCAGCGCCAGCAGGATGCGGTCCCAGTCCTTGTCGCTGCGCTCGATGTAGGCGCGGCCGTCGTCGATGTGCACGTCGACGCGCTCGTCGTCGTAGGGGCGGTCCGGGTGGCCGTCCCGGCCCAGCTCGTAGAGCTTGCGGTCGATCTCGACCGCGTCGACGTGCTCGGCGCCGTTCTGCAGCGCGGCGGCGACGTCGTTGCCGCCACCGGCGCCGATGATGAGCACATCCTCGGGATTGTCGTCGGCCGCGGCCTGGACCCAGTTCGAGCCGTACAGCGGGTTGTCGATCACGGGCAGCGTGGCCTGGTGGGGGACCTCGTTGACCTTGACCGAGTAGCCGCCGTTGGCGTCGGAGGCCTGCTCGATCTTGTAGTACGGCGACCAGAACGTGTCGTCGGCCGACGACTCGATGCCCAGCATCACCACGATCGCCAGGACGGCGAGCACGGTGACGACCCGCACCGTGGGCAGCGACACGGCGATGAGCAGCGCACCGGCCACCACGCCCCACGCCACGGGCGGCATGCCCAGGAACGACAGGACCGACACGCCGACGATGCCGAGCGCGCTGCCGATCAGGTCGAGCTTGTAGGCCTCGAGCGGCTCGAACGTCTTGAACGTCCTGGCCACGCCGTCGGTGATGAACATCAACAGCGCGGCGACGCAGACGAAGATGACCGGCAGGATCACCTCGCGGGGAGGCCCGGAGATGGTCGGCTCGTTGAAGAAGATGAGCTGGCTGCCCGACACGCTGATGTCGATCGGCGACAGGCGGATGAAGGCGACGAACAGCGCCAGCACCACGGGCGCGAACGGGAAGAGCGGACGGCCACCCCGGCCCGCCCAGAGGAAGCCGAGGCCGATGCCGAGGAAGCTGCCGAGCAGGACCAGGTTCGAGAAGTACGCCAGGTAGACGACGTTGGCGCCGGACCAGCGGATGACGGCCAGCTCGACGAACAACATCAGGAAGCTGAGCATGACCAGGCGGGGGCGATCGCCGATCAGGCGCGTCGGCTCCTGGCTGTTCGTCGTCTCGCTCAACATCCCCCCCGTCGGTACGGGTCCCCATTCGACATGTGGTCTGACAAGGTAGACCCTCGTCCCTCCCGATGCCCAAGACGGTGGCCGGGCGCGGACCGACTGTGCCGGGGTCGCCGGCAGGGGCGCCTCGTCAGGCGAGCGGGCGCCCGAACGGCTTCTCGGCCGTCCATGTGGCGAGGTTCTGCTCCGCCCGCTTGGCGGCCGCCAGCCACAGGCCCGTGCCCGCCTCGGCCAGGTCGGTCACCGCGGTGTGCACCCGCCGCACAGGGTCGCCGCCGGCTGCATCGAACGCAGCGAGCAGCGGGGCGGCGGTGGCGAGGAAGTCGGGGATGACGACCCGGTCGGCCCTGCCCAGCACCGCCAGCGCTCGAGCCGTGACCGGCACGGACGTGAGGGGCACGATCGTGCGTGCCTGCACGACGGCGGCGGTGGCGTGGTCGAGCACCCCGGCCTTGCCCGCCACGAACAGGACGTCGCACGCGGCGTCGTAGCGGGGCTCGACGAGGGTGGCGTCGGCCTTGGTGAGCTGCTCGACGGCGGCGTCGACGACCGGGCCCGTGCCCACGACCGCGGCAGTGCGCCAGTCGTGCGGGCCGGCGACCCGTCCGGCGGCGAGCGCCCCGGCCGCCGTCAGCTCGACATCGGTATCGCCCCAACCCACCGGGGCCAGATCGTCGGCGGTCAGGCCGGTGCCGGGCGTCAGCACCAGGGCACCGCTCTCGGCCCGGGGATGCACCTCGTCGAGGAAGGCGGCGAGCGCGTCGTCGCGGGTGTCGGGCTTGGCGTTGATGCCCGCCGATGCGCCGCCGTGGCCGGCGACCCCGAACGATGCGAACGCGTACGTCACCGACCGGGCCAGCAGTTGGGCGCTGTCGCGCAGCACCTTGGGGGCGAGACGGACGACGCCGACCGAGGTCGTGGCGTCGTCGAGGTCGATGACGACGAAGCCGTCGGTGCCGGTCAGCTTGTCCACCTTCACGGGCGCCGATCCTTGCAAGCTGGGACGGGGTGCCGCCACCCCGGTCTCGTTCGGGACGCCGTCACACGTGCGCGAGGTGGTCGTACACGGAGCGCACGGCGCTCGACCCCTCGCCCACGGCCGCGGCGACCCGCTTGAGCGACCCGTGCCTGACGTCGCCGACGGCGAACACGCCCGGCACCGACGTCTCGAACGGCAGCGGCGCCCGGGCCGCGAAGCTCGGGCCGTCAGCGATCGCATCCGGCAGCTCGCGGTCGGTGAGCACGAAGCCCCGGTCGTCGAGCGCAACCGCTTCGTGCAGCCACCCGGTGGACGGTTCGGCGCCGATGAAGCAGAACAGCCCGGCGCACCCGACGCTGCGCCGCTCGCCGGTGGGCGTGTGCTCGAGCACCACCTCGGCGAGCTGGTGGTCTCCCACGAGGTCACGGACCTCGGTGCATCCCAGCACCTCGATGGTCGGCTCGGCCTCGATGCGGGCGATGAGGTAGCGCGACATGGTCGCCGCGAGGGCGTCGCGCCGGATGACGATCGTGACCCGGCTGCCCCCCTGGGCCAGGAACAGGGCGGCCTGCCCGGCCGAGTTGCCGCCGCCGACCACCACCACGGGGTGATCACTGCAGTCGCGGGCCTCGATGGCGGTGGCCGCGTAGTACACGCCCGCGCCCTCGAACCGTTCGAGGTCCGGCAGGGACAGGCGGCGGTACTGGGCCCCGGTGGCGACGATGATCGCCCGGGTGGGGATCTCGCTGCCGTCGGCGAGCAGCAGGGTGTGGAAGGTCGACCCCGGGCGCAGCCCCGCCACCTCGCAGGGGGCGTTGAGCCGGGCACCCAGCCGGCGGGCCTGCACCGCGGCCCGGTCGGCCAGGTCGTCGCCCGAGATGCCGTTGGGGAAGCCCACGTAGTTCTCGATGAGCGAGCTGGTGCCCGCCTGGCCGCCCATGGCCACGCCGTCGAGCGAGACGGTGTCGAGCCCCTCGGACGCGCCGTACACGGCGGCGGCGAGGCCGGCCGGCCCGGTGCCCACGACGACCAGGTCGAACCTGTAGCCCGGCGGCGACTCGAACGTCAGGCCCAGGAGCTGGGCCAGCTGGCCCGGCGTGGCTTGCCGCAGCGTCACGGTGGCGGTCACGACAGCCGGCACGTCGCCGTGGCGCAGCCCCAGTCCGGCCAGGACGACATCGGGGTCGTCGGCATCATCGAGGTCGACCCAGGTGTGGGGCACGCGGGAGCGGTTGACGAAGGCACGCAGGGCGAGGGCGTCTGGCGAGAAGCGCGAGCCGTAGATGCGGACGGTCTGCGCCGCGGCGCCGGTGCGCAGGTTCTCGCTGCGGGCCACCGCCGAGTTGAAGATCATGTCGGCGAGCGGCCGGCGGGCCCCCATGAGCCGGCGGAACTCGTCGGGCCCGATGTCGAGGATCCGCCCCGCGCGGGTGGCGCGGGCTGTCAGGTAAGGTCGCTGGCCCCGCAGCAGGCTGACGCCACCGACGAATTGGCCAGGGCCGAGCACGCCGACCTTCTCGTCGCGGTCGACATCGGGCCGCACGACCTCGATCTCGCCCTCGAGCACGACGTAGAAGCCGGACGAGGGCCGGCCCGCGTGCAGCAGCTCCTCGCCGGGCGCCACGTCGCGCTCGACGCCGTAGCCGGCCAGCTCGGCCAGCACGGTGTCGCCCCAGGTGGGAAAGGCGTCGGACGCCGGCTTCTCGCTCGCCACTGGTGCCTCCTCCGACCTGCGCGTGAGCGGTCGAGGGTAGCGGCGGTCAGCGGCCGGGCTACGCGCGGATCGTCATCCGGCGGACCAGGTCGCCGGCCAGGGCGAAGGTGAAGGTGCTGGGACCGTTGAAGCCGTTCCCGCCGACCTGGGCGATGACGGTCACATCGTCGCCGTCGGTGGTGACGTCGGTGACGTCGAGCGACGCCTGGACACCGATCAGCTCGCGGTCGCTCCACGTGCCGATCTCGTCGGCGCCGGTGAACACACGCCCCCAGTCGTCGACTGCGCCGTCCGCGGTGAAGGCGGCGAGGAAGGCGGCACGATCACCGGCGTTCGTGGCGTCGATCGCCGCGGCGACGGTTGCGGGCAGCTCCGTGGTCATGGCCGGTCCCCCTGGTCGTGGGCACCCACCAGCATCGCAGGCCGCCCAGCGCGATCCTCCTGACCAGCGACGACCGCCAGCCTCCCTCCCTCGGTCGCCGGCCACCGTGTTCTCGACCCGACGTGAGAGGATCGGTGGCCGATGAGCACACCCGCGCAACCAGGAGCCGCCCCGGCCGGCCGCCGGCCGGGCCCGGGCCTCACCGACGTCGCGCGGGGCCGGTGATCCGGGTGCTCGCCGATCTGCTGGCGCATCCAGGGGTGGTGGAGACGTGCGAGCTGCGCAGCCGGTTCGGATTGCTGGCACCGCACGGCGGCAACCTCGAGGCGGGTACCGACGTGGTGGCGGCGGAGGCGGCCGATCGGGCGGGGGCCTCCTTCTACGCAGTGTGCCAGCCGCCCGACCTCACGTGGCACGTGCCGTCCACCCGGTTCGACCCCGCGGCATCGCCGGCGCTGGCGGCGTTCCTCGACCACGTCGAGGCGGTCGTGGCTGTCCACGGCTACGGCCGTGTGGGGTTGTGGACCACCCTGCTCGTCGGGGGACGCAACCGGACGCTCGCCGGTCGCGTCGGTGGAGCGCTGCGGGCGGCGTTGGGCGACGGCTTCACCGTCGTCGACGACATCGAGGCCATCCCCCGGCCCTTGCGGGGCGTGCACCCGCGCAACCCGGTGAACCTGCCTCGCTTCGGCGGCGCCCAGGTCGAGCTGCCGCCACGCGTGCGCCCCGGCACGGGAGCTCCCACCTACCGCCCGGAGTACGAGTCCGCGATCGTCGACGCGCTGGCCGAGGTCGCGTCGGCCCCCGGCCCGTTGGCCTGACCTGGGGATGCCGGGCGGCGTGAGTGCGGACCGGGTGGGAACGCAAGCCACTTGCGTGAACTTGCGTATACTTGCGGCCATGGTTGGACGACTTACCGACGTGGCGGACAAGGTCGGCGTGAGCGAGGCGACAGTGAGCAGGGTGCTCAACGGGCGGGCCGGGGTGTCCGAAGCGACCAGGAAGGCGGTGCTCACCGCCCTCGACGTGCTGGGCTACGAACGGCCCACCAAGCTGCGCGGCGAGCGGGCCCGGCTGGTGGGCCTGGTGTTGCCCGAGTTGCAGAACCCCATCTTTCCCGCCTTCGCCGACGTCGTTGGTGGGTCGCTGGCGCAAGAGGGGCTCACGCCCGTCCTGTGCACGCACACCGCCGGCATGTCCGAGGCCGACTACATCGAGCTGCTGTTCGAGCAGCGGGTCTCCGGCGTGCTGTTCGCCGGTGGGCTGTACGCCGGCAAGGACGGGGCGCACGACCACTACCAGGGCCTGGTCGACCGCAAGCTGCCGACCGTGCTGGTGAACGCGGGCATCGACGAGCTGCCGTTCCCCCGGGTGTCCTGCGACGACGCCGTCGCCGCCGACCAGGCCGTCCGCCACCTCGTCTCGCTCGGGCACACGAAGGTCGGCCTGATCCTGGGGCCGGCCGACCACGTGCCCTCGATCCGCAAGCTCGACGCCGCCCGCAAGACCATCGCCGCCGCCGGGCTGGAGCTGGCCGACGACCAGGTCGAGCGCACCCGGCACTCGCTCGAGGGCGGGCAGGCCGCGGCCACCCGGCTGCTGGGGCGCGGGGTCACGGGTGTGGTGTGCGCCAGCGACCCGATGGCGCTGGGGGCCATCCGCGCCACCAAGCGGGCCGGCCTGGCGGTGCCCGCCGACTTCTCGGTGGTGGGCTTCGACGACTCGGCCTTCATGAGTTGCACGGAACCACCGCTGACCACCGTCCGGCAACCCATCGAAGCCATGGGCCGGGCGGCGGTCGACCTGCTGGCCGGACTGATCGCCGGCAACGAGGTCGGGCCGGACGAGCTGCTGTTCGAGCCCGAGCTGGTGGTGCGCGGATCAACTGGTCCGGCCCCGGCCAAGCGAACGTAGGTCGCCGCGCCGCGTTACGAATGGATATCGACTTCCTACGAAATTCTGTTCAAGTCTTGCAAGAGGCCGCTGAGTAATTTAGCTTGCCGCCCCATGAGGGGGAGTGACGAAGGGCACAGCGTGTGGTGGCGCAGCGCGGCCATCTACCAGGTGTACGTGCGGAGCTTCGCTGACAGCAGCGGTGACGGCGTCGGCGACCTCGCAGGCGTGCGCGCGAAGCTGCCCTACCTGCGCGACCTCGGCGTCGACGCCCTGTGGTTCACCCCCTGGTATCCGTCCTCCGGCGCAGACGGCGGCTACGACGTCGCCGACTACCGGTCGATCGACCCGGCCTACGGCACGTTGGCCGATGCCGAGTCCCTCATCGCCGATGCCCGCGCGATGGGACTGCGCACCATCGTCGACGTCGTCCCCAATCACGTGTCCGACCAGCACCCGTGGTTCGTGGACGCGCTGGCGGCGGGGCCCGGCTCGGCAGAGCGGGAGCGGTTCTGGTTCCGGCCGGGCAGGGGAGAGCGCGGCGACGAGCCGCCCAACGGGTGGAGGTCCGAGTTCGGTGGCTCGCCGTGGACCCGCACCAAGGACGCAGACGGCACGCCCGGCGACTGGTACCTGCACCTGTTCACGCCCGAACAGCCGGACCTCAACTGGAACCACCCCGACGTGCGCCGGGAGCACGAGGAGATCCTGCGGTTCTGGTTCGACCGCGGCGTCGCCGGCGTGCGCATCGACTCGGCCGTGCTGATCGCCAAGCACCCCGACTTGCCCGACGTCGACCCCGCGCACCAGCCGGGCGACCACCCCTACGTCGACCGCCACGAGCTGCACGAGATCTACGCCGGGTGGCGTCGGGTCGCCGACAGCTACGACGAGCCCCGCGTGCTGATCGGCGAGGTGTGGGTGCCGGACCCCCTGCGCATGAGCCTCTACCTGCGTCCCGACGAGATGCACACGGCCTTCAACTTCGACTTCCTCGCCTGCCCGTGGGAGGCGGACCGGTTGCGCGCCAGCATCGAGACGACGCTGCACAGCCACGCCGGGGTGGGGGCGCCCGCCACCTGGGTGCTGTCCAACCACGACGTGACGCGCCCGGTCACCCGCTACGGCCGCGCCGACACGTCGTTCGCGTTCGAGTCGAAGCGGGCCGGCGTCGCCACCGACCTGGCGCTCGGGCGCCGGCGGGCCCGCTCCGCGGCCCTGCTGGCCATGGCGCTGCCCGGGTCGGTCTACGTCTACCAGGGCGAAGAGCTCGGCCTGCCCGAGGTCGAGGACATCGAGCCGCACCGCATCCAGGACCCGATGCACTTCCGGTCCGGCGGCATCGACCCCGGACGCGACGGGGCCCGGGTGCCGCTGCCGTGGCGCGGCGACGCGCCGCCGTACGGCTTCAGCCCGCCGGGCACGACGCCCGAGACCCCGCTGCCCCAACCCGACGACTGGGCCGGCCTGACGGCGGAGGCCCAGGTCGCCGACCACGGCTCCAGCCTGTGGCTGTACCGCACGGCCCTGCGTATCCGGCGCAGCGAGCACGGGCTCGGCGACGGGCCGATGCGTTGGCTCGGCAGCGACGGCGAGGTGCTGGCGTTCGCCCGTGGCGACCGGTTCGCCTGCGTCGTCAACCTGTCGGCGGGCGCCGTCGACCTTCCCCGGCACGAGCGCGTGCTGCTGTCGAGCTCCCCTCTCGACGGCGGTCAGCTCGCCCCCGACTCGGCCGCCTGGCTGCGGCTGCCGTCGACACCCGATCCCGACACCAACCCGACAGCGTCGCGTTCAGCGGCACCCGAAGAATGGAGCACGACATGAGGAGCACACGCACGCGCACGAGCGCCGCGCTTGTGGTCGCGCTGGTCATCGGCTTGACCGCCTGTGGCGACGACGACGGCGGCGGCGACGAGGGCGCAACCGACAGCAGCAGCGACGAGCCGGTCACGATCAGCGTCAGCAACCTGCCGCCGGAGACGGAGGCATCGGTGCGCGAGGCATTCCTGTCCCGCGTCGACGAGTTCGAGGCGGCCAACCCGAACATCACGATCGAGCCGATGGAGTGGGAGTGGGAGGTGGGCACCTTCGGCGCCCAGCTGGCCGGCGGCACCCTGCCGACGACCTTCGAGATCCCCTTCACCTACGGCCCGACCCTGATCGAGCGGGGCCAGCTGCAGGACATCACCGCCGAGTTCGAGGAGCTCTCGTACGCCGGGGACTTCAACCCCGACGTGCTCGAGGCCGTGCAGGACGGCGACGACAACGTCTACGGCGTGCCGACGGCCGCGTACGGCCTGGGCCTGCATTACAACCGCACCATGTTCGAGGAGGCCGGGCTCGACCCGGATGCGCCGCCTACCAGCTGGGACGAGGTGCGCGAGTACGCCGACGCCATCGCGGAGGCGACCGGTCAGGCTGGCTACGCCACGATGACCCAGGACAGCACGGGTGGCTGGATCCTGACCACCCTCACAAGCGCCCTGGGTGGCCGGGTCGAGGAAGGCAGCGGCGACGACGTCACCGCCACCCTCGACAACCCCGGCACAGTCGAGGCGCTCGAGCTGCTCCAGGCCATGCGCTGGGAGGATGACTCGATGGGCGACAACTTCCTGTACGACTGGGCCGGCATCAACCAGGCGTTCGCGGCCGGCCAGGTCGGCATGTACCTGAGCGGTTCGGACGTCTACAACAGCCTCGTCACCGAGAACAACGTCACCCCGGACAGCTACGGGCTCACCACCATCCCGGTCGACGGTGACGACGCCGGCGTGCTGGCGGGCGGCACGATCGTCGGCGTTCAGCCGGACGCGTCGGCGGCCGAGCGGGCGGCAGCGGTCAAGTGGATCGACTTCTTCTACCTGTCCAAGCTGACCGACGAGGCCTCGGCCACCGCCGATGCCTCGACGCTGGCCGAGACCGACGCGCCGGTGGGCACGCCCACGCTGCCTCTCTTCAACGTGGAGCAGCTGGCCGAGTCCGACGCCTGGGTCGCCGAGTACGTCAACGTGCCCCTCGACCAGATGATGCCGTTCAAGGACAACATCCTGTCGCAGCAGCTGGTCCCCGAGCCGCCGGTCGCGGCCCAGGAGGTGTACGCGGAGCTCGACGCGGTCGTGCAGGCCGTCCTCACGGACGAGAGCGCCGACATCGAGGCCCTGCTCGCGGCGGCGAACGACAACGCCAGCTCGTTGGTCGACGCAGGCTGAGCCGACACGTCGCTCTCGGGGGCTCGGGCCGCTGGTCCGGCCGGAGCCCCCAGGGTGGCGCCACGTCCACGCGGCAAGGAGAACCGGGGTGAACGCGACGACACGGTGGGTGAGAGGCGGGGGCCTCAGCACGTTGATCCTCCTGCTGCCCCTGCTGCTCGTGTTCGGGTACTTCGCCTGGTACCCGATCGGCCGCGCGGTCGTCATGAGCTTCCAGCAGACCAACCTGGTCTCGGATCCCGAGTGGGTGGGCCTCGAGAACTTCCGCCAGGTGTTGGGCGACCCGCGGTTCTGGACGTCCGTCCGCAACACCGTGTACTTCACGACGCTCGGGCTGGTCTTCGGCTACCCGGTGCCGCTGCGTGCTGGCGGTGCTGATGAGCGAGTTGCGGCGCGGCAAGGGCCTGTTCAGCGTGCTGGCCTACCTGCCGGTCGTCGTGCCGCCGGTGGTGGCGGTGCTGCTGTGGCGGTTCTTCTACGACGCCAGCCCCACCGGCGTGTTCAACACGATCCTCGGCTGGGTCGGGCTCGGGCCGTACCCCTGGATCCAGGACAGGGAGTGGGCCATGCCGTCGCTGGTGGTGCAGGCGACGTGGGCCAACGCGGGGGCGACGGTCATCATCTACCTGGCGGCGCTCACCGGCATCCGCACCGAGCTCTACGACGCCGCCGAGATCGACGGCGCCGGGCTCTGGCGCAAGATCTGGCACGTCACGCTGCCGCAGATGCGGGGCATCCTGCTGATCACGCTGATCCTGCAGATCATCGCCACGTTCCAGGTCTTCACCGAGCCATTCCTGATGACCGACGGCGGTCCGCAGAACTCGACCACCACCGTCCTGCTGCAGATCTACAACTACGCCTTCCGCTTCGGCGACTACGGCGCGGCGACGGCCCTGTCGGTCCTGCTCGCGCTCTTCCTCGCGGTGCTGTCGGCGCTGTACTTCCGGGTCACGCGGTCGTGGAGCACCGCGTGAGCGCGCCCGTGCGGGTCGATGAGCAGGTGCCCCCCGGCGAGCCCGTCCCCCCGGGGTCGGCGGTGGAGCCCGACCGCCGCCCCGCCCGCCGACATCGCCGGGCGGGGCGGTCGAAGGTCCCGGACCTCGCCGACCGCCGGATCCTCTCGGAGCTCGACTGGGGCCGCCCACGGGTCAGGTGGGCCATGCGCGTCGCGGACGGGCTGGCTCTGGCGTTGCTGCTGGTCGCCAGCATCGGGCCGATGCTCTGGCTGGCCAAGGCGGCGACCAGCACCACCCAGGACACCCTGCGCACACCCCTCTCGCTGTGGCCCAGCGGCCCCGACTGGCAGAACCTGTCGACCGCCTGGAACCAGGCCGACATCAGCAAGTACTTCGGCAACACCCTGTGGGTGGCGCTGGGGTCGTGGTCGGTCCAGATCGTCGTGGCCACCACGGGCGGCTTCGTGCTGTCGGTGCTGCGTCCCTGGTACGCCAAGGTCGTCACCGGTGCGGTGCTGGCAACCCTGTTCGTGCCCGGCGTGGTCGTGCTCGTCCCGCTGTTCCTGACGGTGCTCGACCTGCCCCTGTTCAACACGTCCCTGCTCGACACGTACTGGGCGGTGTGGCTGCCGGCCGGCGCAAACGCCTTCAACGTGCTGCTGGTCAAGCGGTTCATGGACGGCCTGCCGCGCGAGCTGTTCGAGGCCGCAGAGGTCGACGGGGCGGGACCGTTCCGGATGCTGTGGTACATCGCCCTCCCGCTGTCCAGGCCGGTCCTCGGTGTGGTGTCGATCCTGGCGATGCTGAACGCATGGAAGGACTTCCTCTGGCCGCTGATCGTGCTGCCGAACCCCGAGCTGCAACCGCTGTCGGTGCGGCTCCCGGTCATCCGTGAGACCGTCGAGCTGGACGTGTTCCTGGCGGCCCTGCTGATCTCGATGGCGCTGCCGATCGCACTGTTCCTGGTGTTCCAGCGGCTGTTCCTGCGCAACGTCGGCATCAGCGGCGCCGTCAAGGGCTGAGACGCGGCCCGGGTTCACGCGGCTCGAGAGATGGCGCGCCTCAGCGGACCAGCAGCCAGGCGGCCAGGAGGGCAAGGGTGTTGGTGCCCACGTGGGCCAGCACGGGGGCGACCAGGCTGCCGGACCGGGCCCGCAGCCAGCCGAACAGCGCGCCGGCGATCGTGGTCGACACGAACGTGGCCAACACCGCGCCGGCTCGGCCCAGACCGGTGACCGCGTCGTTGCCGCCCGATCCCCGCCACTCGGGGACCACGTGCCACAGCCCGAAGATGGCTGCGCCGATCGCCACGGCGCCGGCGACCGACGTGAGGCGCGACAGCAGGCCGTGGACGACCCCGCGGAAGATCAGCTCCTCGACCACCACCGTGCCGACGGGGATCACGATCAGCACCCGCACGAGCAGGCCACCGCCGCCGATGTCGGCCCGCTCGTCCTCGAACGCCCGCTGCAACGACGTCCCCCTCACGGGCGCCCACCCACCGACTGTATGCTGATCCGCATGCAATCCACGAGCGTGCGCATCGACACGGCGACACATCACGAGCTGAAGCGCCTCGCCGACGAGATGGGCACCACGGTAGGACACGCCGTCACGCTCGCGGTCCGCTCGCTGCGCCAGGACCGCATGGGCCACGAGGTCTCCGCCCCGCTTCGGGACGACGAGGTGGCGTGGCTCGATGCTGAGCTCGGGTGATGTCGTCGACCTCGAGCTGGGCATACCCGCAGGTAGCGAGGCGGGCTTCCGCCATCCGGCTGTCGTCGTCACGGCCCAGCGGATCCTCGACGCGTCTCCGTCGGTCGTCCAGGTCGTGCCCTTGACCTCCACCATTCGACGGTTCGGATCCGAGATCGCGGTCGCACCCGATCACGCCAACGGCCTGGAGCGACCCTCGGCCGCCCAGTGCCAGCACGTGCGAGCCGTGTCGCCCGCGCGTGTGCTCGATGTCCGGGGAAACGTCGGCCGAGTCGTGCTCGCGCAGATCCGAGAGACGATCGCCGTCATCATCGACGCCCCGTCCTCCTGACGCGACGATCGTCGCCCGATCACGGCGCCGCCGACGGCGGCTCAACCCTGTGGCGGCGGCGGGGTGGGCTCCAGGGCGGCCTCCAACACAGCGGCGACGTGGGCTGCGTGGGGGCTGGTGGCGTCGAGGCCGAGCTGGACGACCGACATGAGCAGCGACATCACGATGGCGACGATGCCGTTGGCCATGGTGGCCGGGTCGACGTCGGGGCGGATCGTGCCCGCCAGCTGGTCGGCGGCCAGCCGCTGGGCGCACACCTTGCGCAGCTCGGCCAGCGCCGGGATGTCGAGCACCCGGCCGGTGACCTCGGGCTCGAGGCCGGCGAGCAGGCGGCGGGCCAGGGGATGCCGGTCGACGGCGCCGAGCAGGGTGCCGAGCAGCGTCTCCTGCCAGTCGGGCAGGCCGGGCTGCTCGAACACGCCCGACAGCGCCTGGTGGATGACGGCGGCGGCGTCCTCGTCGACCGCGGCCAGGAACAGAGCCTCCTTGCCGGCGAAGTAGGCGTAGGGCACCGTGCCGCCGACGGATGCGTCGCGGGCGATGTCGGCCACCGACGTGGCGCGGTAACCGTCGCGCCCGAAGCGCACGATGGCGGCGTCGAGGATGTCGCGCCGGGTGAGCTCGCCCTTGCTCGGTACGGACGGTGGAAGCACGGCCATCAGGCCGACGACGATACCAAGCAAAAAATGAGAACTTCTTGGAATCCCTCAAAATCATGCTACCGTCGGTAACCATGACGCAGACCAGCAACGCCCAGCGGACGGTCCCCACGCGACGCATCTCGTTCGAGGCATCCCTGCAGGATCTGCCCAGGCACTTCGCCGCCGACGGCGACCTCATCCACAGCCACCTGGCGGCCTCGCTGTCGGCCGTGTTCCCGGACGGTGAGGACTTCTTCGTCCGCTCGGTCCGCCACTTCCGCGACCAGATCACCGACCCCGACCTCAAGCGCCAGGTCGCGGGGTTCATCGGGCAGGAGGCGGTCCATGGGCGCGAGCACCGGGTGCTCAACGACCGCCTCGCCCAACTCGGCTACCCGACCAAGCAGGTCGAGCGGATCATCCGCCGGGCCCTCGCGATCCGCGAGCGCCTCGCGCCCGCCAAGGCCAACCTGGCCGCCACCGCCGCCCTCGAGCACTTCACGGCCACACTGGCGGAGCTGATCCTCACCAACGCCGAGGCCCGTGAGCTGTTCGGCAACGACGAGATCCGGCACCTGTTCCTGTGGCACGCGCTCGAGGAGTCCGAGCACAAGGCCGTGGCCTTCGACGTCTACAAGGCCGTCGGCGGCAGCGAGCGCATGCGGGTGTGGACCATGAACGTCCTCCGCTACGGCTTCGTGGCCGGCATGGCGCTGCAGGTCGCGGTGTCGCTGCTCCTGGACCGGGCGACCTACCGCCCAGGCAGCCTGCGCCGCAGCTGGCGCCGGTTCCGGCGCTCGCCCGTCATGCAGCGGGCCGTGTGGGACCAGCTGCGCGACTACAACCGCCCCGACTTCCACCCCGACGACAGCGACACGAGCGCGTTGGTCGAGCGGTGGCGCGCCGAGCTGTTCGGCGAGCAGGGCAAGCTCAACGACAAGCTCGCCAGGTCGGCCAGCTCGGCCGCCTGAGACGGACGATGACCCGACACGACGAGCCCACCCGACACGACGGACGCAACGGACACCCCGAGCATCTCGACGTCCTCGTCGTCGGCGCCGGCCTGTCGGGCATCGGTGCCGGCCACCACCTGCAGACCGAGTGCCCCTGGGCGTCCTACGCCGTTCTCGAGGCCCGGGACGCCATCGGCGGCACCTGGGACCTGTTCCGCTACCCCGGCATCCGCTCCGACTCCGACATGTTCACCCTGGGCTACTCGTTCCGCCCCTGGGACGACGACACGTCCATCGCGGACGGCGCCTCGATCCTGCGATACATCCGCGACACCGCCGCGGACGAGGGCATCGACCGGCACATCCGCTACCACCACCGCATCGTCAGCGCCGACTGGTCGAGCGCGGACGCCCGCTGGCACGTCACCGCGCGAGCGCACCGACACCGGCGAGACCGTCGAACTGACCTGCGGCTTCCTGTTCTCGTGCAGCGGCTACTACCGCTACGACCACGGCCACCAGCCCGACTTCCCGGGCATGGACCGCTTCGGCGGCACGATCGTCCACCCCCAGGCCTGGCCCGACGACCTCGACACCGTCGGCAAGCGGGTCGTCGTGATCGGCAGCGGCGCCACCGCGGTCACGCTCATCCCGTCGCTGGCCCAGGCCGCCGGCCACGTCACCATGTTGCAGCGCTCGCCCAGCTACATCACGTCGTTGCCCGCCAAGGACCCGCTGGCCAACCTGGCGCGGCGCCTGCTGCCCGCCCGGGCGTCGGGCCCGCTGGTCCGCTGGTACAAGGCGCTCACCACGCAGGCCTTCTTCCAGCTCTGCCGGCGCCGGCCCGAGCTGGTCAAGCGCATGCTGCGCAAGGGTGTCGAGCGCCAGCTCCCGCTGGGCTACGACGTCGACACCCACTTCACGCCCACGTACGACCCGTGGGACCAGCGCCTGTGCCTGGTGCCGAACGGCGACCTGTTCCGGGCGATCACGGCCGGCACAGCATCGGTGGTCACCGACCGCATCGAGACCTTCACCGAGTCCGGCGTGCGGCTCGAGTCCGGTGCCGAGCTGCCGGCCGACATCGTGGTCACGGCCACGGGCCTCGAGCTGCTGTTCCTGGGTGGCATCCAGCTGAGCGTCGACGGCCGGCCCGTCGACATGCCGAGCACGCTGGCCTACAAGGGCATGATGCTCGAGGGCGTGCCCAACCTGGCCATGGCCGTCGGGTACACCAACGCGTCCTGGACGCTGAAGTGCGACCTCACGTGCCAGTACGTCACCCGGCTGCTCAACCACCTGCGGGACAGCGGCCTGCGCCAGTGCACGCCGGTGAACGCAGACCCGTCGGTCACGCCGTCCCCGCTGCTCGGGCTCACGTCCGGGTACGTCCAGCGGTCGCAGCACATGTTCCCCAAGCAGGGCTCCAAGTTCCCGTGGCAGGTCCACCAGAGCTACCTGCGCGACTACAGGGCGTTGCGCATGCGCGGCATCGATGACGAGGCCATGCAGTTCACCAACCCGGCGGTTCAGCGGCGCTCGCCCACGCCCTTGAAGAACGTGTAGCAGAACACGCCATCGGCCTCGGTCGTGCGGTGAAGGGCCCGGACGCCGGCGTCGAAGGCCTCGGGCTCGGCGAGGCCGGCGGCGAGCGCGGGCTCGCGGACGCCCTCGATCATCGCGGTGAACGTCTTGCGCGTGAACCCGTCGACCAGGTCGGGTCGGCTCGCGTCGACGTACACCATCCGAGGGGAGACACGGACAGCGTCGAAGCCCGCCTCGATCATCAGCGGGTAGACCTGCCGGCCGATCAGCGCGTCGCCGCCCGCCCGCCGCTGCATCTCGACCTGGCACTGGATCGCCGCGTGCGCCTCGGCGCTGTCGGGATGGAAGTACGCCGACCCGTGGTCGCCCTCGATCACCGTGATCGTCCCGCCGGGCCGCAGCAGCCCCCGCAGGATCGCCAACGCCTCGACCGGCCGCGCCAGGTGCTCGAGCACGAAGCAGACGAAGACGTGGTCGAACGAGCCCGGAGCGAAGGGCAGGCCGAAGATGTCAGCCTGGCGGACCTCGACGTTGGTCAGCCCGGCCCCGGCGACCCGGCGCCTCGCCTCGGCGACCGACTCGGCCGAGACGTCCACCGACGTGATGCGCGCCTCGGGGCTGCGCTGCGCGAGGGTCACCGTCTGGGCGCCGACGCCGCACCCGGCCTCGAGCACGGTGCCGCCCGGGTAGGCGGTGTCGCGGTGCAGCAGGTCGACCAGCGTGCCGGCCTGGTCGTGCAGGCGCTCGTTCTCCCGCAGGTGATAGCCGTGGACGTACGTGCCGCTCATGTCCCACCGTCGCTCTGCGCCTGGCACAGGTCCTTGAGCAACGCCCGTGTGCGGCGGGTCTCGTCGTCGTTGGTCACCAGCTCGACGGGAGCGAAGTCGGTCGTGCCCGCGTCGGCGAGGCGCTGGATCCCGGCCCGCACTGTCGCCTCGTCACCGACGATCGACACCCCGGCAGGGCCGTCGACGCCCTCCCGGTCCATGACGCCCTTGTAGGACGGCAGGTCGTTGTACCCCGCCAACATGGTGGCGATCAGGTCGCGCACGCGGTCGGGCTCGTCGGTCACGCTCACGGGGACGCTCGCCACGATGCGGGGCGCCGCGCGCCCGGCGCGTGCCGCTGCCGCCGCCAACGTCGGGCGCAGGTGCTCGTCGATGGTGCGAGGCCCGCTCAGCCACAGGACCGTGCCGCCCGCGCGGGCGCCGGCGAGCTCGAGCATGCGGGGGCCCATGGCCGCCAGCAGCACGGGCGGGGCGGGCACGTCCGGCGCGCCGCCGATCCCCTCTGTGACGCCTGACCAGATCTCTCCCTGGAAAGCGACCTTCCGGTCGGCCATCGCCGGGAGCAGCACCGACAGGTACTCGGACATGTGGGCGGCCGGCCGCACGAACGGTATCCCCAGCGTCGACTCGACCGCGGGCTTGTGGGCCAGCCCGATGCCGAGCGCCAGCCGGCCGCCCGCCATCTCCTGGGTGGTGAGCGCCTGCGCGGCCAGCATCAGCGGGTGACGCGACCAGGTGGGGACGACCGCCGTGCCCAGCTCGATGGTCGATGTCGCCCGGCCGACCACGCCGAGGGTGGTGAGCGCGTCGGGCGACGCCAGCTGTCCGATCCACCACGAGGAGAACCCGTCCGCCTCGGCCGTCGTGGCGTGGGCCACGTAGTCGTCGATGGTGCTGCCCCGCACGACCAGGCCGGATGCGTTGATGCCGATGCGCATCCCCTGCTGAGCGCCAGTGCCGGCCCCGGTTCCGCTGTCCATTGTGCTGCCCCTCACGACGAACCCCAGATGTGTAGGGCTCACCCTAGGAGCGGTGAGGGGCATCGCCCTTTGGGCGCGCCCGCCGCGAATCCGCGAGACACCGGGCGCCTCGGCTCGGAGACTGGGGACATGGACATCCCCGCACCCGTGAACCTGACCCAGGCCCTGGCCTCGTTCTCCGAGACCTACAGCCCCCGCATCGTCACCCGGATCAACGACTACGACGTCCGCATCGCTCACGCCCAGGGCGAGCACGTGTGGCACGTCCACGACGACACCGACGAGTTCTTCCTGGTGCTCGACGGTCGGTTCGACGTGGCGCTGCGGGATGCCGACGGCACCGAGCGGACGGTCTCGCTGCACACGGGCGACACGTTCGTGGTGCCGCGGGGCACCGAGCACAAGCCGTCGTCGCCTGGCGGGTCGATCCTGATGTTCGAGCCGTCGGGGACGTCATCCACTGGCGACCACGCCGGCGACCTGCCCGACAACGTCGACAGCACCACCGGCCACGCCCTCTGACCGTTGGCGCCGTCACGGCCAGTCCGTGGGTGAGCGGAACGCGGCCCCGGGGGACCGCGGTCAGCACGGCCCCGATGTGCCGCCAGTTCGTGCGGCAGAACGTGCGGCAGGGCTGGTCGTCAGATCACCCGATGTGCCGCAAGCTCCGTGGGAGGAGTGTGCGGCGCTGGCCGGCGGGTGGCGCTCCTCGTCGGTCAGGCGACGAAGTCGGCCACGAGGCGGGCCAGCTCGACTGGTTGGTCGCCCTGGACGCTGTGGCCGGCGTCCGCGACATGCTCGACGCGGGTGTGGGGGCTCCGTCGCACCAGCTCGGCCTCGTCCGCGTCGTCGACCACCGACTGAGGCAGCATGCCCCGCACCAGCATGACGGGCATCGTCAGCCCGGACACGGCGTCCCACAGGGAGCCGAACTCGGGGACGCCCGAGCCGGCCACGCCGTCGCCGTGCGTCGCGGTCGCCCGGTGGCGGGCGTAGCGCCACACCCAGCTGCCGTCCTCGCGCTGCAGCGCGTTGTGGAGGATGCCGCGGCGCAACGACGACTCGGACCGGGTGGGGTTGAACGCGATCGTGCGGGCCAGCAGGTCGTCGAAGCTCTCGAAGCTCTCGGGCCCGTCGACAAAGGCGACGATGGCCGCCGCCTTGTGCTCGTCGACGCCCGGCGTGATGTCGACCAGCACCAACGAGCGGACCAGCTCGGGCGTGGTCGCGGCCAGGGCGATGGCGGTGACGCCGCCGAGCGACATGCCGACGACGGCACGGGCGTTGGGGGCGAGCGCCCGTATGACGGTGGCGACGTCGCGTGCGTTGCCGGCCGGGTCGAGGGCGTTGCCGAGCCCCCCGTCGGAGTGGCCGTGACCGGGCAGGTCGACGGCGACGAGCGGGCGGCCGAGGGCTAGGGCGACCGTGTCCCAGGTGTGGGCGTTCTGCGCCCCGCCGTGCAGGAACACCAGCTCGGGCTCGGCCTCGCCCCACACCAGGGCGCTGAGGTGCCGGTCCGGCCCGACCTCGACCGCCTCCCGGCGGACCACGGGTGGACCGTCGTAGGGCAGGCCGAACTCGCTGGCGTTCTCGTGGAACATCGAGAACTCGTCGTACGGGACCCTCTCGATCGACGTCATCTCGCCAGCATCGCACCCCGCAGCCACGCGGCGACCACTGAGCAAGACTGGGTGCCGTGCACTTCGACGGGTTCGGCACCGGCGCCGTCAGCTTCTACGAGGAGCTGGCCGCGAAGAACACGCGTGACTGGTTCCAGGCCAACCGCAGCCGCTACGACGACGACGTCCGCGGCCCACTCGAACACCTGCTGGCCGACCTCGCCGAGGAGTTCGGCGACGGCAAGGTCTTCCGCCCGAACCGCGACGTCCGCTTCTCCAAGGACAAGTCGCCGTACAAGGCGAACGCCGCCGCGGTGGTGGACGGCTCGACCGAGGGCGCGCACAGCCTGTACCTCCAGCTCTCGGCCGACGGGCTCATGGTCGCGGGCGGCGCGTTCATGCTCGGCGGTGACGCGCTGGCCGCCTTCAGGGGCGCGATCGACGACGACCGCAGCGGGCGCGAGCTCGAGCGGATCGTCGACGACCTTCGCCGGGGCGGGGCCCAGACCGGCGCCCACGATCACCTCAAGTCCGCGCCGCGTGGCTACCCCACCGACCACCCCCGCATCGACCTGTTGCGCTGGAAGGGGATGATCGGCTGGTTCGAGCACGCCCCGGGGACCTGGCTCTACACGGCCGAGGCCCGCGACAGGGTGGTCGAGGGGTGGCACGCCGTCGCCCCGCTGAACGCGTGGCTCGACGCCCACGTCCGCCCGGCCTGACCCCCGGAACACCCGGTTCGGGAACGGGCGTTCGGAACCGGCGGAATCCACGACAAACAAGCGCCGGAACGGATGGCCCGGACGTCAGGCCGGTCCCGGTCCCGCTCGGCTGTCTCAGGGCGCCCCTACGATGGGCGCCACCGATGGCTCCCTCCGATCGCCGCGCCCTTGCCCACACCGCCGACGCCGAGGCCGGCCCCGACGGCGCGCCCAACGCCCCGCACCCCGACGGCGGCTCCAGCCTGCTCGACGGGCTCAACCCGGTGCAGTCCGACGCGGTCACGCACGCGGACGGGCCCCTGCTCGTCGTAGCCGGCGCGGGGTCGGGCAAGACCCGGGTGCTCACCCACCGCATCGCTCACCTCATCCGCGACCTGGGGGTCAGCCCGTTCGAGATCCTGGCCATCACCTTCACCAACAAGGCCGCCGACGAGATGAAGTCGCGGGTGGCCGCTCTGGTGGGGCCGGTGGCCCAGAAGATGTGGGTGTCGACGTTCCACTCGGCATGCGTGCGCATGCTGCGGCGCGACGCCGACAAGCTCGGCTTCCCCCGCAACTTCACGATCTACGACCAGGCCGACGCCAACCGCCTGACCGGCTACGTCATCCGCGACCTGGGGCTCGACACCAAGCGGTTCCCGCCCCGGTCGGTGCACGCCTCCATCAGCGCCGCCAAGAACGACGGCCTCGACCCCGAGGCCTACGCCGCCCGGGCCGGCAACCTGTTCGAGCGCAAGATCGCCGAGGTCTTCACCGAGTACCAGAGCCGCTTGCTGCGGGCCGGTTCGATGGACTTCGACGACCTGCTCGGCCAGGCCCTGCGCCTGCTGCGCGAGCACCCCGACGTGTTGCAGCACTACCAGCGGCGGTTCAAGCACATCCTGGTCGACGAGTACCAGGACACGAACCGGGTGCAGAACGACTTCGTCCTGCTGCTGGCGGCCGACCACCGCAACGTCGCCGTCGTCGGCGATCAGGATCAGTCGATCTATGCCTTCCGCGGTGCCGACATGCGCAACATCGTCGAGTTCGAGGACGCGTTTCCCGACACGACGGTGGTGCTGCTCGAGCAGAACTACCGGTCGACGCAGACCATCCTCGACGCCGCCAATGCCGTCATCGCCAACAACGTGGGCCGCAAGCCCAAGGAGCTGTGGACCGACCACAGCTCGGGCGACCCGATCGTGCGCTACCACGCCGACGACGAGGTCGACGAGGCGCAGTGGATCACCCGCGAGATCGCCCGCCTGCACGACAAGGACGAGGTCGAGGGGGGCGAGGGCGGCCCGCTGCATTGGGGCGACATCGCCGTCTTCTATCGCACCAACGCCCAGAGCCGGGTGCTGGAAGAGCAGCTCATGCGGGCCGACGTCCCCTACAAGGTGGTGGGCGGCACCCGGTTCTACGACCGGAAGGAGATCAAGGACGCCATCGCCTATCTGCGGGCGGTGGTCAACCCCATCGACGAGGTGTCGGTCAAGCGGGTCATCAACGAGCCCAAGCGGGGCGTGGGCGACACGTCGATCGGCAAGCTCGACGGCTACGCCACGGCCCGGGGTCTGTCGTTCGTCGACGCCCTGCGCCGGGCCGACGACGCCGGGGTCGGCGGCAAGGCGATCCGCGGCATCGAGACGTTCCTGACCCTGCTCGACGACGTGGCCGGCATGGCGACCGGCAGCCCCGGCCCGCTGCTGCAGCAGCTGCTGGAGCGGTCGGGGTACCTCGACCAGCTCGAGGCCGAGCGGTCGATCGAGGCGGAGGGCCGGCTCGAGAACCTGGCCGAGCTGGTGGGCGCGGCCAACGAGGCCGAGACGGTCGACGAGTTCCTCGAGCAGATCAGCCTGGTCAGCGACGTGGACTCGCTCGACGACGACTCGACGTCGGTCGTGCTCATGACCCTGCACTCGGCCAAGGGTCTCGAGTTCCCCGTCGTGTTCCTGATCGGGCTCGAGGATGGCGTGTTCCCGCACCTGCGGTCCCTCACCGAGCCGGACCAGCTCGAGGAGGAGCGCCGCCTCGCCTATGTGGGCATCACCCGGGCCCGGCGCAGGCTCTACCTCACCCACGCCTGGAGCCGCACCCTGTTCGGCGGCACGCAGTACAACCCACCCAGCCGGTTCCTCGACGAGATCCCCAAGGAGCTCGTGCGCGACGTCGAGGGGCACCGGCGGGCCAGCCGCGGCGGTCGCACCTACGGCAGCGGCGGCGGGGGCTGGCGGTCCGAGCGGGGGGCCGCGGGCTCGGGATCGGGCGGCGACCGGGCCCTGCGGGTGGCGGCCGGGCGCGACCGCATCGTCGAGCGGGCGCTCGAGTCGCGTAAGCCGTCCCGCAGCGGCGCCGAGGGTCTGGGCCTCAAGATCGGCGACGACGTGCGCCACAACGTGTTCGGCGAGGGTGTGATCCTCGACATGAGCGGAAGCGGCGAAAAGACCGAGGCACTGGTGCGGTTCCGCGACGCGGGAGAGAAGCGCCTGTTGCTGTCGTGGGCGCCGCTCGAGAAGCTCTGAACGTCCGCCGCCCCCACCCTCTGGGTATTTCCCGGTACTCTCTGCGTCGATTTGTCGCGGTTCTCGGTCAATCGCGTGGCAACGTGAACGACTCGGGGGACCTGACCGTCTGACAGGGGACCGCCGTCGTTAGCCTGTGCCGACTTTTGTCCGGCCCATCGGGTGGCGGCCTACCCGATCGATGCAGCCAACTCCTGGCGGAGGAGCAGTACCAGTGCCAGACCAAGACCCGACTCCCCGACATGCGAGCTCCGGTGGACGGTTCACCGCGCCCCAGAAGCGCGCCGCCCTCGTCGGCGGAGTCGTCGTCATGCTGCTGGCGGCCGGGTTGGGCATGAGCTCGGCCCTGTCGGGGTCCGACGACGACACCGAGGCGAGCGGGTCCAGCTCGACCAGCCAGGCCACCACCACGACCACTGCCCCCACGACCACGGCCCCGCCCGAGACCACCACGACGGCGCCGCCCGAGACCACCACCACCCTCCCACCCGAGACGACGACGACCCTGCCCCCTGACCCGGCGGCCGACGGCACGCTGCGGCTCGACGAGAGCGGCGGCTCGGTGCTGGCGCTGCAGCAGCGGCTGGTCGAGCTCGGCTACTGGATGGGCGAGCCCGACGGCAACTACGGCCAGCTCACCCGGCAGGCGGTGATGGCGTTCCAGAAGGTCGAGGGTCTGGGCCGCGACGGCGTGGCCGGCCCGGCGACACAGGAGCGGCTGGCGGTGGCGGGCCGGCCGGCGCCCCGCGGCGGCGACGGCATCGAGATCGACCTCGAGCGGCAGGTGCTGTTCGTGGTGCAGGGCGGCCAGGTGCAATGGGCGATCAACACGTCCACCGGCAACGGCGAGGCCTACACCAGCTCGAGCGGCGGCCAGGCCGTTGCGGCCACGCCGCCGGGGCAGTTCCGGGTGCAGCGCGAGATCGACGGTGTGCGCGAGGCGCCGCTCGGCACGCTGTACCGGCCCAAGTACTTCAACGGCGGCATCGCCCTGCACGGCTCGGGCAGCATCCCGGCCAACCCGGCGTCGCACGGCTGCGCCCGGGTCACCAACTCGGCGATGGACATGCTGTGGTCCAGCGGCGCGGCCGCCATCGGCACGTCGGTCTGGGTGTACTGACCCGTCGCCGCGTGTGGCGCTGCCGCCGCCGCGGAACAACAACCGGTGACGCACCACTAGCTGCGGGCGGCGCCACGTACTCGAAGTGCCCCGCGTCGGGCACCAGCCAGCCGCTGCCCTCGGTGAACCCCCAACGCTCGAAGATCGCCACGAGCCGGGGGTCCTGTATCGAGCTCAAGCCCGTGGGGTTGCGAGGGAAGTTCAGGTCGATGGCCACACCCCAGGCGTGGCGCGAGATGCTGGTGCCCGAGCGGGTGGTGCGCGGGTTCCAGCAGCCGGCAAACCCCTCCGGGTCGACCAGACCGGCGAGGTTGGCGCTGACGACCTCGCCCAGGGCGCCGGCCAGCGCGTCGACGACAGCCCGGTGGCACCGGGCCGCCCCGATGATCGGCAGCTCGACGGTCACCAGGTTGTCGGCCTGCCAGGCGGGGTCCTGCTGGAACTCGTCGCCGGGGCCGGGCCGGTAGGCGAACTCGCCGAAGCGGTCCTTGATGTGGGCCTGGGGCAGCACGGCGTCGCCGTTGCGCAGGAACGGCGTCTCGCCCGGGCCCCGGAACCGCACGGCCGCGTCGACGGTCAACGATCCGCGCAGCCGCTCCTCGAGGGCGGCCCGGTCGCCGTCGTAGCTGGCCAGCAGGTAGCGGTCGGTCGCGAGGCCCAACGCCTCGCCCGTGGCCATGTCGACCGCCACCTCGGCGCCACCGACGGCCGCGTCGCTGACGACGCCCGCCACCGTGACCGACCCACCGCCGGTCAGGTCGACGACGCCTCCCGCGCCCAGCCGACGCAGCCCGGCGGAGGTCATGCCGAGCAGGGCCTGGCCGGGGCCGAGGGCGGCGACCCTCGCCCGGTCGGCCACCGACACGAAGCCGCTGTGGGCGGCCGGGTCGAGGGCCACGGCGTCGAGGGGGATCGCCCACCCGGGCCTCACGACGTCGACGGTGCCTCCGTCCGCGTCGCGCGACGCCACCAGGTCGATGACGCCGCCCCGCACGACCGAGATGGCGGTGACCGCAGGGTCGGCGCCCGCCGCCGCGGCCAGGCCGGGGTCGAGGCCGTCCGGGGTCCACGCGAGCAGGACGGTGGGCGCCGGGGCGACGGCGAGCTGGGTCGTCGGGGCGGCACCGGGTGCGGTGGTCGTGGGGGAGGGCGCAGGGTCCGAGCCGGTGTCCTGCACCGCGACCATGGCCGCCGCGCCGACCACGATCCCAGCGATGGCGGCGCCGCTGACCGTCAGCGCGGAGCCGGCGCGCCTCATCCCGCCGCCCGGCCCGCCGACGCGGTGGGCCCTGCAGAGCAGCCGTGGCACGCCTCGCCGGGCCTCGTCACGCCGGCTCCAGGCGCTCGGCGATCGCCAGCAGCTCGCCCAGGCCGAGGGTGTCGCTGCGCAGGCCGAGCACGACGCCGTCCTCGATCCACTCGAGCTCGCCGCCGCTCTGGCTGTGGCGGCCGGGGGTGCCCCGCACCTCGACGCCGGTCTCGTCGCCGGCCGAGGGAGGGGGCAGCACCGACGACGGGCGCTGCGTGAGGGCGAAGGCTCGCCGGCCCGGCCCGGCGTAGGACTGGGTGATCGTGCGGCCGTCGTCTTCTCTGTCCCTGCCGCCGTCGGCGCCGTCGCCGTCGCCGTCCTCGCCGTCGATGCGAACGGACGGTGGGCCGAAACCGTCCGCGCTCCGAGCGACCAGCAGGCCGGGCAGGACCGTGGCGGCGTCGTCGAGCGTGGCGGTGGTCGACTCGGCCCAGTCGGCCGGCACGGTCCCGCCGACGACGCCGAGGTCGGCCGCGATCGCCCGGAGCTCGTCGGGCGGCAGGCTGCCGTCCACCACCACGTCGAAGCTCGCGGTGTGCAGCCCGATGCGCCGGCCGTCGCTGCTGGCGTAGCCGACGCCGGCCGTGCCGAGATCGAGCGGCCGGACGTCGAGGCCGAGGTCGCCGAACAACCGGCCGCCCGGCCAGGCACCGGTCGCCCGCACGGTGAGCCACG
The DNA here is from genome assembly GCA_963735395.1 of uncultured Acidimicrobiales bacterium. GTDB lineage: Bacteria > Actinomycetota > Acidimicrobiia > Acidimicrobiales > VFJN01 > ZC4RG19. The sequence continues at coordinate 150,463 of CAVTKV010000021.1, forward strand.
CCCGCCCGTCGCTCCACGAGCGGACACCGACGGGAGGGCCGCCGGGTGTCGACACCGTGCCGGCGAGGTGGGCGCGGAAGCCGTCGGGCAGGGCGCCCGGGATCGGGACCGGCGCGACGGCCGCGTCGTCGGCCGGCGTGGCGCGGAAGCCGGCATCCGTGGCGGTCGACGCCCCGCCGGCGGGAACCTCGACCGCCCCGTCGGCGGCGCTCCGCGGTGTCGTTGATCCGCACGTCGACGGCGTCCACCGTGAGGATCACCTCGCCCGGCTGATCGTCGGCGCCCACCGTCGCCGCCCAGCGGGCCCGCGCCGGGTCGTCGGCGGCCCGCACCACGAGCCCCAGCGGGACCATGTGCTCGTCGTCGAGCCACAGCTCGACGGGATCGCCCGGGTGCACCGGCCGTAGCTCGACACCCGCGGACAGCCCCTCGACCAGGGGCGCCACCTGGGCGGCGGTCACGGCCACCCCGACGGCGCGGTGGCCGGCGATGGTGCGACGGCGCAGCCCGGGCGGCGCGGCCGCCAACGAGAAGCTGTCGACGGGGCTGACGAGCTCGAGCGGGACCGGCGCGGCATCCGAGAAGGGGGCGCGGCCCGAGACCGACCGCGACGACATGAGGGGCCCGGCGGGGCAGCGGACGAGCCCGGCAGCAGGGGAGCACTGCCGGGCCGTCTCCTGCCACCACCGGTCGCCGTCCACCACGAGGCGGCCGCCGAGTGGGTCGTCCGTCCCCGCGGACGCCGGCGTCTCCCGCACCGCCAGCGAGAGCGACTCCGGTGCGCGGAACGTGAGGTGACCGTCGAACGTGCGCGCCTCCGCCTGGCCCGCGCCCGGTATCGATGTCGCCAGCGGCCGTTCGGTGATGGTGAAGCGGCTGTCGACGGCGTCGATGCCGCGCTGGGTGGCCACGACGAGGTCGGGCACGTCGGCGGCCGCCGGCGACCGGGGCTGGGTGTCGATGCCGACGAACGCCGCCCCCGCCACCAGGCCGGCGACGGCCGCCACCGCGGCGGCGACCGCCAGGCTGCGGCCGCCCGCCGGCCCGGTAGCGATGGCGGCGGTCGCGGTATCGCTGGTGGTGGTGGTCGTGGCGGTGGCGCGCAGCCGGGCGGTCACGGCCGGTCCCAGGTCGGGGGCGCGGTCGACCTGCTCGAGGCGCAGATGCGTCCGCAGGCGGTGGATGTCGGCCTCGAAACGCCCACACGCGGCGCACGATGCGAGGTGGGCGTCGAGGGCGCGACGCTCCGCTCCCTCCGGCAGCTCGCCGTCGGTCCGCTGCGAGACCGCGATCTGGGCGTCGTCACACCTCACCGGTGACCTCCGGCGTGGGACCGGGGCGGCCGCCCGGCTCGTTGCCACCGTCCGGGGCGCCGGCACGCGCCCAGTGCGTCATCCGCACCCGCGCCGCGAACACCCGGCTCTTCACCGTTCCCTCCGGTACGGCCAACACCGTGGCGGCCTCGGCGTAGCGCAGACCCAGCACCTCGACCAGCAGCAGGGCCTCGCGCAGGTCGAGCGGCAGGCTGGCGAGCGCCGCCTCGAGCTCGGCCCGCGCCACGGCGGGGCCGCTCGTCGCCGCAGGGACGGGGTGCATCGCGGCGACCAGGCGCGCGCGCCGCTCCCGGGCGCGCAGCTCGTCGATGCCCGCGTTGCGGGCGACCTGGAAGACCCAGGTCGAGAACTTGGCGTGGAACGCATAGGTGGGCAGCCGGCGGAAGACACGCAGGAACGTCTCCTGGGCGACGTCCTCGGCCGCGGCGGCGTCGCCCAGCAACCGCCGGAGGTAGCGCCACACCGGCTGCTGGTAGCCGCGGACGATCTGCTCGAACGCGTCGAGGTCGCCCCCGATAGCGGCTCGGATGAGGGCCGGGTCCGTTTCCTGCACGCGTGGCTCCCGGGTCACCGGCGGCGTTCGCCGGCGCGGCGACGGTGCTCAGCGTGTCCGCTGGCTGCGGCGGTGTCCATCGCGTGTGCCACCCCGTCGTCCCCGTCGTGCGATCGACCGGGGTCACAGCCGGATGCGCTGCGCGTGGCGGACGCCGCCCGCGGGGGCGGCACGAGGGGCTCTCCCCGCGGGATCGGCTGCCGGAACGACCGATCCAGCGACGGAAACCCGATGGGGGCTCTCGTCGGCCTGCGCCTCGTCGGCGGCGGGAGGGACCACCTCGAGGCGGGCCCGCCGGCGCCCGGTCCAGTGCAGCAGCACGGAGCTCCCCACGACGAGCAGGGCAGCCTCGCCCACGATCCACCACGCCAGCGCGCCGCCGTCGCCCTCGGTCGCGGGCTGACCGGCCTCGACGTCTGCCGCCGGCTCCGTTCGGGAGGCGGGTTCCGGCGGGGGCTCCGCCGAGGCAGGCTCGGTGACGGGGCCGACGGGCTCGGTGACCGGGCTGGCCGTCACCTCGGGCAGCGGGCTCGGCTGCGGTGGCGGAGGCGACGTCGGCACCCGTCCGGACCGCACGTCAGCGGCCGTCACCGGCCCGTGGGGCCCGGCCAGCAGGGCGTCGTCCTCGAGCCAGCGGATGGCGGGGTCGGTCAGGGGCCAGTCGCGGACGATCGGGTACGCGGGGTCGACGCCCACATTGACCGGCTCGGGCCAGAAGTACCTGAACCCTGTCGTGCACGGGTCGTTGCAGAGCACAACCGTGTACGCGAGGGGCGCCAGGTCCTCGGGCAACGAGAAGGTGACGCTGGCGCGCTGCGGTCGCCAATAGCCGCCCGTTGCCGGTTCGGCGGCATCCTCCACAACCACTTGCCCCACCCGGAGATCGGTGGGGTGGATGTACGGCGCCACGCCTGAGGTTGCTTCCGCACGCGCGGCGTCCGCCTCGGCCCGGACCGGGTCGACACGCAGGTAGGCGTAGTACGGCCCCTGCTCCTGCGTCGCCGGTTCGGCGGCCTGGCCGTAGCCGATCAGCGTGACCGTCTGGCCGGGCTCGTAACGGTCACGAGCGGGGTACATCCAGTCGCCCCCGCCCGCCCCGGCGGGGTGAGGTGCCACCACCGTGGCGAGGCCGGCCAGGCCCAGCGCGGCGGCGGCTGCCGCGACCCGCCACGTCCACCCGCCCGCGCCCGTCCGCCGTCGCTGCTGTCGGGCCCCGGCCCGGGGGCGATCGTCCATGACTGACCTCCACCTCGCGTCCACTGGTGAGACGCTTGGCGAGCGCGAATCGTTCGCGTCGCGGGAAGATTTCCCTCCGTCGCTGTCGGCGGCGGCCGCGAGGGCGACACTCGTGGCGTGCGCGGCGGCATCGACCGTCGGAGTTCGTGGGACACGGCGCCCGTGCGCGGGTCGTCCTTCGCCGACGCGTACGGCGCGACGTTGCCGGCCGTCCATCGCTACCTCTACCGGGGAACGGGCGGTGACGCACCGCTGATCGAGGAGCTCACCGGTGCGACGTTCCTCGCCGCCGCCCGGTGGGCCACCCTGCCCGCCGAGGGCGAGCCGGTCCGGATCCGCGTGCCCCGGTGACCCCGGCCGGCCGGCTCAGGCCCGTCCACCGGTCACGCGGTGGTGGAGGTGGCGCGGTCCTCGGCGTTGAGGTCGACGTCGAGCTTGCCGTCGGCGTCGACCGTCACCGGGTAGCTGGGCAGGCCCTCGCCGGACGGGGGGAACTCGCGGCCGTCGCAGGCGTCGGACACCTCGCCGTCGGGGTCGAGCAGGCGGAACGGCCCGTCGCGGTCGCGCGACTGGATGGTGCACTCCCGCGGCACGCCCGGCGGGCGGGCGCCGAGGGCGATCCACCCCTCGGCGGGGTCGTCGCCCCGGTGCTGCAGCACGATGTCCCGGTCGCCGCCCGCGGTGTCGGCGTAGAGGATGGGGCCGTCCTCGGCGACCTTCTCGGCCGCGTCCTCGGCGTCCTGCTGGGCGAACGTGTCGGAGCCCAGGCGCACATCCACCTTGCCCTGGCTGGCCAGCCGGGCCACGCCGAAGGCGATCGCCAGCGCCACGACCACCCCCACGCCGGCGACGGCCAGCGCCTTGCCCGCGTGGCCGCGGCTCTGCGCGACGGGACTCACGTACGGAACTTGGGAGGGGTCACAGCCACGCCCGTAGTATCGCCATCCGGCGCAGCCCTGAACGAACCCGGCGCCATCCGACCAGCACAGGAGCCCCGCCCTTGGACCTGTACGAATACCAAGGCAAGCAGTTCTTCGCCCGGTACGGCATCCCGGTCAGCCCGGGCGAGGCCGTCACCACCGTCGACGCCGCCGTCGCCGCCGCCGAGCGCATCGGCTACCCCGTGGTGGTCAAGGCGCAGGTGCAGGTGGGCGGCCGCGGCAAGGCCGGCGGCATCAAGCTCGCCAACGACGCCGACGAGACCCGCACCCACGCCGGCAACATCCTCGGCATGGACATCAAGGGCCACACGGTCGAGACGGTGTGGATCGAGCTCGCGTCCGACATCGCCGAGGAGTACTACGCCAGCTTCACCCTCGACCGCTCGGCCAAGAAGCACCTCGGCATGCTGTCGGCCGAGGGCGGGGTCGAGATCGAGGCCGTGGCGGCCGACAACCCCGACGCCATCGCCAAGATCTGGGTCGACCCGGTCGACGGGCTGACCGAGCAGCAGGCCCGGGCCTGGGTGGCCGCAGCCAACCTCGACCCGCAGGCCACCGAGGGCGCCGTCGACATCCTGGGAAAGCTCTACAACGCCTATGTCGAGGGCGACGCCGACCTGGTCGAGATCAACCCGCTGATCCTGAAGCCCACCGGCGAGGTGCACGCGCTCGACGCCAAGGTCACGCTCGACGGCAACTCGCTGTTCCGCCACGAGGACTACGCGGCGTACGAGGCCACGCAGGTGCGCGACGAGCGTGAGCAGGCCGCCCACGACAAGGGCCTGCAGTACGTGGGCCTCGACGGCTTCGTCGGCGTCATCGCCAACGGCGCCGGGCTGGCCATGTCGACCGTCGACATCGTCAACCAGGTGGGCGGCGAGCCGGCCAACTTCCTCGACATCGGCGGCGGCGCCTCGGCCGAGGTCATGGCCGGCGCCCTCGAGGTCATCAACAACGACCCCAAGGTGCGGTCGATCTTCATCAACATCTTCGGCGGCATCACCAAGGGGGAAGAGGTGGCCAACGGCATCGTCACCGCCCTCGGGCGGGTGCAGATCGACGTGCCCATCGTGATCCGCCTCGACGGCACCAACGCCGACCTCGGCCGCGAGATCCTCGAGCCGCACCTGTCCGAACAGCTCCAGATGCAGCCCACCATGATCGACGCGGCCCAGGCCGTCGTCGGTCTGGCGGGGAAGTGAGGCCCTGAGATGGCAATCTTCGTCGACGAGACAACCAAGGTCATCTACCAGGGCCTCACCGGCAGCCAGGGCCGGTTCTACGGCCAGTTGAACCGCGAGTACGGCACGCAGGTCGTGGCCGGGACGAACCCCAAGAAGGCCGGCACCGACGTCGAAGGCATCCCGGTCTACGCCAACGTGGGCGAGGCGGTCGAGGCCACCGGTGCCACCGCGAGCTGCATCTTCATCCCCGCCCCGGGCGTGAAGGGCGCGGTGCTCGAGGCCGCCGAGGGCGGCGTGACGTTCATCGTGGCCATCACCGAGGGCGTGCCCGCCCAGGACGAGGCGTGGTTCTTCAACAAGCTCAAGCGCGACTTCCCCGACGTGCAGCTGCTCGGCCCCAACTGCCCCGGCATCATCAGCCCCGGCCAGTGCAACATCGGCATCACCGCCGGCCACATCGCCAAGGCCCCGGTCGAGGGCGAGAAGACGGTGGGCATCGTCAGCCGCTCGGGCACCCTCACCTACCAGGCCCTCTACGAGCTCAAGCTCAACGACATCGGCGTGTCGACCTGCGTCGGCATCGGCGGCGACCCGGTGCCGGGCACGTCGTTCATCGACTGCCTCGAGGCCTTCGAGGCCGACCCGCAGACCGACGCCGTGATGATGATCGGCGAGATCGGCGGCTCGGCCGAGGAAGAGGCCGCCGAGTTCATCTCGGGCAAGATGTCCAAGCCGGTCGTCAGCTACATCGCCGGCGTCACCGCGCCTCCCGGCAAGAAGATGGGCCACGCCGGCGCCATCGTGTCCGGGGGCAAGGGCACGGCCCAGGCCAAGATGGACGCCCTGCGGGGCGCCGGCGCCAAGGTCGGCCTCAACCCCACCGAGGCCGGCCAGCTCATGGTCGAGGTCGTGCGCGGTCTCTGACGGCATCGTCGCCGTCGCCACCGGCGGCTGGGGATCACCCGCTCTGGCGTGCACGTGTGTCGGTGACCGACACGCATGCACGCCAGAGTCGCGTTCGGGCAGGTAGCTGTCGCCGGCGAGCGACCGCGGCTGCCGTGCGTCAGAAGGCGGAGCCGCCGGGCGGAGGGTGGGGCGGCGGCGGTGGGGCAAAGGACGGGCCCGGTGCGACCGGGGGGCCGCCCGCGTACGGCGGCCCGGCGGCCGGAGGGGCGAAGGGGCTCGGGGACCACGGCGCGGTCGGGTCGGGCCCGCCACGGCCACCGAACGAGGACGGGCCCGGGGTCGTCTGCGGCGGCTCGCCGGTGACCATGTGCAGCAGGTGCGCACCGCCCACGAGCACGGCGCCGAGCACGAAGAGCGCCGTGCCGAAGCTGGTGGCGCTCGAGTCCTGCATGGCGTCGCCCAGCACCAGGTACAGGCCGACGATCACCTCGATCGCACCGATGATCGTCGTGACCCGCCGGCCGCTCGACGCGCCGAGCCAGGCCACCAGGCCGCCGGCGACGACGAAGGCCACGCCCGTGCCGCCCGCCTCGAGCTCGTCGCCGAGCAGGGCGATGCCGATCGGGAGGGCCAGGTGCCCGGCGACCACGAACGACGTCGCCGTGCCGGCGAACCCGCGCCGGTCGAGCACCCGGGTGGCGATCAGGTAGCCGGCTCCGAACAGCACCGACGTGATGCCGAGCGACGTGAGGTCAGGTTGTCCGCCGCCACCGACGACGTCGCTCTCGAAACCGCCGTCACCGAAGCCGTCCTCGAACCCACCGTCGCCGGAACCCTCGTCGACGCCGCCCTCACCGAAGGGGTCGGAGCCGAACGGGTCGTCGACGTCGACGAGCGGAGTATCGAACCCCGAGCTCAGCGGGTCGTCGATGACCTGGAGGACGAAGAGCCAGGCGAAGAGCAGCCCGGCTCCCAGCAGCAGGGGCCGCCCCCGGCCAGGCCCGACGGCGTAGGAGACCAGCCACACCAGCGCCGACAGGCCGAGCACGGCCTCGACGGAGAACGGCGGCAGGTCGCTCTCGTCGAAGGTGAGGAAGTACACGAGCGGCGGCACGCCCAGCACCACCGCGGTGACGCCGGCGGTGGCGGCGGGCGCCTCGCGGAAGAGGTACATGAGCAGGAAGCCGGCGGCCACCACGAACAGGAACAGGACGATGCCGGGCGCCGTCGACCCGGTGTCGCCGCTGTCCTCCACCTGGGCGTCGCCCACGATGGCCAGCAGGCCGGTCACGGCCAGCAGGCAGCCCGCCGCGGCGAGGCTGATCCACAGCCGCGGCTCGGGCCGTCGCGCCGCCCGCGCCCCCAACCGCCTCAACACGTGCTGCTCCCGGTCACGTCATCCCGTCCACCGTTGCTGTGCTTCCCGCTCTTGCAGCTCCGCTGCGGGCCGCTGTCCCTATAGATCGACACCTGTCGCTCGTCAATCCGGTTCGGGAGGTATCGATCGTATAGGGATCGGGCCACGGTCTCGCCTGTCGGCTCGACCTCTCAACCCGCCCCCGCCGCCGCCGTTCGTCACCATCGGGTCACCCTAGGACGGCCGCGTCCACCTGCGATACGGCGCGCCCGGCCTACGTCCGCCGAGGCCCCGCCGGAGCGGGGCCTCGTGCACCACTAGCGGTGACGGGGTGTCGTCAGAACGACGAGCCACCCGGGGGCGGCGGGGGCGGTGCGCCCTGGCCGCCCTGCGGGAACTGCGGCCCGCTGTACGCCTCTTCCGGGTCCTTGCTCTTGAGGAACCCGCCGACGCCGACACCGATCGCGGCCAGCAGCGCGACCCACAGGCCGTACATGCGGTCGAGGTCGATCTCGAAGCCACCCGAGCCCTCGGACGAGCCGATGACCACCCGCAGCAGCAGCAGCACGGCCACGACCGCTCCGGCGATCAGGTGGATCTGGTTCCACGGCAGCGGCGGCTTGGGCAGCTCGGTGGTCGAGAACTTGGCCAGGGCGATCTGCGTGACCATGGCGATGATGATCAGCAGCGGGAGGATGCCGGTCAGGAAGTAGTCCCAACCGCTGTTCGAGCCCGTGCCGAAGTCGGTCTCGATGCCCCACCACGGGAGGAACATCGCGATCAGGAAGACGATCCCTGATCCGGCGATGACCTTCTCGCCGGTTGTGAGTTTGTTCAGGTCCATGTTGGAATATCCGCCTCGCAATCGAGAATGGGTCAATCTGATGCCCGCGAGCGGCGCGCCTGAGGGCACCGGGTGGCGGTGACCCCGGCCGCTAGCATCGGCCCGATGCCCCAAGCCCAGATCGCTGTGCTCGCCTCGGGCAGCGGCACCCTACTCCACGCCATCCTCGGCGAGGGGCTCACCGTGGCGGTCGTCGTCGCCGACCGACCCTGCCGGGCGCTCGACATCGCGGCAGACCACGGCGTGCCCGCCGAACTGGTCGAGCGCACCGAGTGGGGGCCGTCGTTCGACCGGGCCGCCTACGGCGAGCGGCTGGTCAAGGTGCTGCGGGCCCACGGCACCGACCTGGTGGCCATGGCCGGGTTCGGCACGGTCGTGCCGGCGCTGCCCGCGGCCTTCCCCGGGCGGGTGCTCAACACCCACCCCGCGCTGCTGCCGGCGTTCAAGGGCTGGCACGCGGTGCGCGACGCGCTGGCGCTGGGCGTCAAGGTCACGGGCACGACGGTGCACGTCGCCACGGACCAGGTCGACGACGGGCCCATCCTGGCGCAAGAGGCCGTGCCGGTCCTGCCCGGCGACACCGAAGCGACCCTGCACGAACGCATCAAGCAGGTCGAGCGGCGGCTGTACCCCGCCACCATCCGCCAGTTCATCGAGGAGAACCAGCACCCATGAGGGCCCTGCTCTCGGTCTACGACAAGTCCGGCATCGTCGATCTCGCCCGCGAGCTGGCCGATCTGGGGGTCGACCTGGTGTCGTCGGGCGGCACGGCCACCGTGCTGCGCGACGCCGGGCTGACCGTCACCGATGTCTCGGAGCTCACCGGTTTCGCCCCGATCCTCGGCCACCGCGTGGTCACGCTGCACCCCAAGGTGCACGGCGGCATCCTCGCCGACCCGTCCGATCCGGCCCACGCCGTCGACCTCGACGCCCACGGCATCGAGCCGTTCGACCTGGTCGTCGTCAACATGTACCCGTTCGGTGCCGATCCGTCGACGTTCGAGCACGGGGCGGCCGGGGCCGAGGACCTGATCGACATCGGTGGCCCGGCCATGGTCCGGGCGGCGGCCAAGAACCACGCGGCGGTGACGGTGCTCACCGACCCGGCCGACTACCCGGCGGTGCTCGACGAGCTGCGGGCCGACGGCCGCGTCAGCGACGCCACGCGGCGGCGCCTGGCCCGCACGGCGTTCGCACTCACCGCGGCCTACGACGCCGCCATCGTCGACTGGTTCGACCGGTCCTCCGCCGCGGCGCCGGCCCAGGCCACGACCGAGACCCAGGCCACGGTCCCCGCCGCCGTCGATCGGCCGGACCTGCCCGACTCGATCCACCTCGCCTACCGGCGCGAGCCACTGGCCCTGCGCTACGGCGAGAACCCACACCAGCGCGCCGCGCTGTACCGGGCGGCGAGCGGCACCGGCATCGGCGGGGCCGCCGGGGCGGCGGGCCCCGGCGCCGGGGGCGGCGAGCCCTGGTGGGCGACCATGACCCAGCACGGCGGCCTGGCCCTCAGCTACCTCAACCTCTACGACGCCGACGCCGCCTGGCTGCTGGCGAACGACCTGGCCGGGCGGTTCGGCCGCCCCGCGGCGACGATCGTCAAGCACGCCAACCCGTGCGGCGTGGCGGTGGCCGCCACGCTGGCCGACGCCTACCAGCGGGCGTTCGAGTGCGACGAGCGCTCGGCGTTCGGCGGCATCGTGGCCGTCAGCGAGGAGATCGACGAGGCGACCGTCGAGCGCATGGTGGCGGCCGCCCAGGCCGACGTGGTCATCGCCCCCGGCTACGCCCCGGGTGCCATCGAGGCGCTGACGGCCAAACGCAAGAACACCCGCATCCTCGAGGCGGCGGCGCCCACGCCCGACGCCTGGCACATGCGCCCGATCACCGGGGGCCTGCTGTTGCAGGACCCGCACGCCTTCGTGGCCCAGCGAGCCGACTGGCGGGTCGTGACCACGCGCCAGCCCACAGACACCCAGTACGCCGACGCCGAGCTCGCCTGGCGTGTCTGCGGTTGGGTCAAGTCCAACGCCATCGTGCTGGTCAAGGACGGCACCGCGTGGGGCATCGGCGCCGGCCAGCAGAACCGCGTCGAGTCGGGCGAGCTGGCGGCGGCCAAGGCGGCCGGCCGGGCGGCGGGAGGCGCATGCGCCAGCGATGCGTTCTACCCCTTCCCCGACGGCATCGAGGCGGCGGCCGCCGCGGGCGTCGCCGTCGTCATCCAGCCCGGCGGCTCGGTCAGGGACGAGGCCAACATCGCCCGCGCCGACGAGCTGGACGTCGCGATGATCTTCACTGGCGAGCGCCACTTCCTCCACTGACGCCACCGGCACGTCCTGGTGCGCGCGGAAGAGATCGCGGGGTCGTGTCGTTCGACCAGGTGCCCGATCCGATCGAGGAGCCGCCATGTCGCAGTCGACGCCACCCGCCAGCCACGTCCACCTGCTGGAACGTCCCCTGTTCGCCCACCTGGCCACCGAGCGACCCGACGGCTCGCTGCAGAGCAGCGTGATGTGGCACGCCTGGGACGGCGAGCTGTTCCGGTTCACCCACACCTCGACGCGCCAGAAGTACCGCAACATCCAGCACGAGCCCCGGGTCGCCTTCTCGATCGCCGACCCGGACAACCCGTACGACTACATCGAGGTGCGGGGCGAGGTGGTGTCGGTCGAGCCCGACCCCGGCGCCGCCTTCTACCTGGGCCTGCAGCAGCGCTACGGCATGAGCTACCCGGTCACCGACGCCGACGTGCGCGTCGTCATCGCGGTGCGGCCGACGTCGTTCATGGCCGTGACCAGCGGGCTCACCGCGCGGGAGGCGTCGCAGTCACCCGGCGGGTGACGCCGAGGCGGTGAGGACGAGCGGCCGGCCGTGGGTCACCACGATCGTGTGCTCGAACTGGGCCGACAGGCTGCCGTCGGGGGTGCGCAGGGTCCAGCCGTCGGTGTCGTCGATCGCCATCGTCGCCCCGGTGGACAGGAACGGCTCGACGGCCAGCACCAGGCCCTCCCACAGCGTGACGTCGTCGGCCATGGCCTCGATGCTGGGCACGCTCGGGGGCTCGTGCAGTGAGCTACCGACGCCGTGCCCGCACAGGTTGCCGATCACCCGGAAGCCGTGGCGTCGGGCGCACCGCTCGACCGCCCGGCCGATGTGGCGCAGCGGGCGGCCGGCGCGGGCGGCGGCCATGGCGTCGGCCTGGGCGGTGCGGGTGGCGTCGACCAGCCGCCGGGCCACGGGTGTGACCGTGTAGCGGGGGCCGACCGGCGCGCTGGCCCCGGTATCGGCCCAGTAGCCGTCGAGCTCGGCCGACACGTCGACGTTGACCAGGTCGCCGGCCCGCAGCACGCGGGTGGGTGAGGGGACGCCGTGGGCCGCCTCGTCGTTGACGCTCACGCAGGTGGCGGCGGGGAAGCCGACCGCGAGCTGGGGAGCGGAGCGCGCGCCGTGGCGGCGCAGCACCGAGCGCCCGACGGCGTCGAGGTCGGCCGTCGTGACGCCGGGCGCCGCCGCGGCCAGCATGGCGTCGCGGGCGTCGGCGACTGCCCGCCCGACCCGTCGCAGGCCCTGCAGGTCGTCGTCGCCGTCGATCGTCATGGTCCCCGACGCTACCGCCGACCACCCCGACTGGCCCCGAGGCAATAGAGGTCGCGGAACGGAACCCGAGGGAATGGTGGTCGGCCCCCGACCACCACTGCCTCGAGAGGCGGTGACCGACCTCCATCGCCTCGGACGTCCGGCGTCGGGGCGTGCGGGGTCGCCGGCCGGGGGCGGCGCGGCACAATGGGAGACGATGACCGCACAACTGCTCGCCGGGGCCCCCGTCTCCGAGGCCGTGCTGGCCGACGTCACCAAGCGGGTCGAGGCCCTGCGTCACCGGGGCAAGGCTGTGGGCCTGGGCACGATCCTGGTCGGCGACGACCCGGCCTCGGCGGGGTACGTCCGCAAGAAGCACGACGCCTGCGCCCAGGTGGGTATGGCCAGCCATCACATCGACGTCCCGGGCGACGGCACGCAGGCAGACCTGCTCGCCGCGGTCGCCCGGTTCAACGCCGACCCGGCGGTCGACGCCTACCTCATCCAGCACCCGGTGCCGGCCCAGTTCGACTTCAACGCCGCGCTCGTCGCCATGGACCCCGGCAAGGACGGCGACGGCCTCCACCCGGTCAGCCTGGGCAAGCTGGTCCTCCAGGAGGACGGGCCCGTACCCGCCACTCCGGCCGGCATCCGCGAGATCTTCATCCACTACGGCATCGACATCGCCGGCAGGAACGTGGTCATCGTGGGCCGCGGCCCCACGCTGGGGCGCCCGCTGTCGCTGCTGCTCACCCTCAAGCAACCGGGGGCCAACGCGGCTGTGACCGTGGTGCACACGGGCGTGCTCGACATGGCGGCCTACACGCGGGCCGCCGACGTCGTGGTGGCCGCCGTCGGGTCGCCGTCGATCGTCACCCCCGACATGGTGCGGCCCGGCGCGGTGGTCGTCAGCGGCGGCGTCAGCTGGGAGGGTCGCCGCCTGCTGCCCGACGTGGACGAGGCCGTCGGCGAGGTCGCGTCGTGGATCACCCCCCGCCTCGGCGGCGTCGGCCCCACCACGGTGGCGCTTTTGCTGCGCAACACCGTCGAGGCTGCCGAGCGGGCGGTCAAGAGGCCGAGCCGCTAGGCGAGGCCGTGGCCCGAGCGGCCCGCCGCGAAGCGGCAAGAGCGGGTCGCGAAGCGGTAACCTCGTCGGCGACTCGGGCCGACATGGGTGGTGCTGCTGCACTCGGCCTGGTGACAACACGTCGTACACGTCGATGTCATCGAGGAGCTGACCCATGACTTCCGCGCCCTCGGGCGGCGAGAAGATCGGCGATCTGCTGGCCGCCGGCCGCACGCTGAGCTTCGAGTTCTTCCCACCCAAGACCGACGAGGCCGAGCGCCAACTCGAGAAGACCATCCACGAGCTGGCCCCGCTGCGCCCGTCGTTCGTGTCGGTCACGTACGGCGCCGGAGGATCCACCCGCGACCGCACCCGCGACATCGTGGTGCAGGTCAACCGCGAGCAGGCCTTCCCGGCCATGGCCCACCTGACGTGCTCCGGCCACACCCGCGCCGAGATCACGTGCCTGCTCGACGAGTACGCCCAGGCCGGGGTGCGCAACATCCTGGCGCTGGCGGGCGACCCGCCGGCCGACGGCAGCGACCCTGGCGGCGACTTCACCTACGCCACCGAGCTGGTCGAGCTGGTGCGCGAGCACCCCGGCGACTTCTCGGTCGGCGTGGCCGCCCACCCCGAGCTGCACCCCCGGTCCGGGGGCGACCGCCAGGCCGACCGCCGCTTCCTGGCGGCGAAGCTGGCGGCCGCGGACTTCGGCATCACCCAGTTCTTCTTCGAGGGCGACGACTACCTGCGCATGGTCGACGACCTGGCCGTGCTGGGGTCGTCCACTCCGGTGCTGCCGGGCATCATGCCGCCCGGGGCGTCCTCGCTCGCCGGGCTCAAGCGCATGGCGGGCATGAACGGCTCCGTCATCCCCGCGGCGCTGCTCGACCGGCTCGAGGCCGCCGCCGACGACGCGGACGCCCTGCGCGCCATCGGCGTCGAGGTGGCCACCGACCTGTCACAGCGCCTGCTCGACGCCGGCGCGCCGGGGGTGCACCTCTACGCGCTCAACCGCTCGGCGTCGGTGCTCCGCATCGTCGACAACCTGGGCCTGGGCCCGGCCCCCACCGGCTGACCGGGGTTCACCGGGGCATCGGTCGGTCTGGCTACTCTCGGCGACGCCGGCCTTGGGTGTCACACCCCGGCTCTACCGTGTCCGGCATGGCAGCGAGAGGGTTGCAGGTGGCAGAGGGCAACGGTCGCAGACGCACGGCGACGGCGACGTCCGCCTTCGGGGTGTCGCGGCGCGAGAACCACGATTCGGCCGGGTTCTACAAGCGGTTCTCGCCACCGGTGCTGTCCGACGACGCGACGGTGCACGCCCCCGGGGTGGTCGACGAGATCTACCTGGGCGACGCCCGCTCGATGGACCGGGTGCAGCCGTCGTCGGTGGCGCTGGTGGTCACCTCGCCGCCCTACTTCGCCGGCAAGCAGTACGAGGAGGAGCTCGGCAGCGACGGCATCCCCGCGTCGTACACCGAGTACGTCGCCCTGCTCGAGGCCGTGTTCGCCGAGTGCGTCCGCAAGCTCGAGCCGGGGGGTCGCATCGCGGTCAACGTCGCCAACCTGGGGCGCAAGCCTTATCGCTCGCTGTCGGCCGACGTCATCGGCATCCTGCAGGACAGGCTGGGCCTGCTGCTGCGGGGCGAGGTCGTGTGGCGCAAGGCGCGGGGTGCGGGCGGCAACTGCGCGTGGGGCTCGTTCCGCAGCCCGGCCAACCCGGTGCTGCGCGACCTGACCGAGCGGGTGGTGGTGGCGTCCAAGGGTCGGTTCGACCGGGCGGTCCCCCGGATCGAACGCCGTCAGCAGGGTCTGCCGCACGTGGCCACCACCACGGCCGACGAGTTCATGGAGGCCACGCTCGACGTGTGGGAGCTGGCGCCCGAGAGCGCCACCCGCGTCGGGCACCCGGCCCCGTTCCCCGTCGAGCTGCCCCAGCGGTTCATCGAGCTCTACACATACGAGGGCGACGTGGTGCTCGACCCGTTCATGGGCGCCGGGTCGACGGCCATGGCCGCCCTGCGCACCGGGCGCCACTACCTGGGCTACGACACCGATGCCGCCTACCTCGAGGCCGCCCGCGGGCGTTTGGCAGGCGAGCTCGACCGGGTCCTGGCCGCCGGTGGGCCGGCGGCACCGGTGGGCGACAAG
Source organism: uncultured Acidimicrobiales bacterium (assembly GCA_963735395.1). Classification (GTDB taxonomy): domain Bacteria; phylum Actinomycetota; class Acidimicrobiia; order Acidimicrobiales; family VFJN01; genus ZC4RG19. Next base: position 165,617 of record CAVTKV010000021.1, read on the forward strand.
GCGGTCGACCGGGCCGCGCAGCTGCTCGGCGCCGCGGGGTTCGCGGTCGACGCCAAGACCAAGCGCCGCTCCGGTGGCGTCGCCGTCACCCTGGTGGCCACCGACCGCGGCGGGCACGAGTGGCTGGTCGACGTCGTCGGCGGTTTCACCATCGCCCGCCCCGGGCTGCGGCGCACCGACGTGCTCGAGCGCACGCTGGGTCGGGCCGCCCGCCTGTCCGGCTTCGGCGCCCAGCGGTTGCTGGTGCTGGCCACCGATACGCCGCCCCGGCGGTCGGCAGGGGCCAAGGCGCTGGCGGCGGCCCGAGGTCGGCTCATGGTCGACGTGCTCCCCGTCGACGGCGCCGGCGGCGCCACCGCCGCGGCGGTGGTCGAGCGGCTCCGCGCCTACGCCGACGCGGCCGGGGCCGGGGCCGCAGCCGGAGGCAGGGTGCCCGCACCCGTCGGCGACCTCGTCGTCGGAGACTGACGGTCGCCGTCGTGCCGGCCGACCGCACCGAGATCACCGAGATCGTCACGGGGTTGGCCACATTCGGTGCCCCCGACCTGGCGGCCGCGTTGGCCGCCCCACCGGCCGCGTTCGGCGGCGTGGGCGACGACCGGTGGCAGCGGCTGCGTGAGCTCGAGCGGGCCGGCAGGTTCCGTGCTGAGTTCGCGGCCGCATGGGCCAACGGCCGCAGCTTCCTCGCAGCGCGCGACGGGCTGCGGGGCCGCACGCCCGAGGTGGTCGAGTGGAAGGGCCCGCAGCGCCCGCCCGGCGTCGACCCCATCCCGGCCGACCTGCGGGTCGACCACGTCTACCTGGTGAGCTGCAAGTACAACTCGCGCATCCAGCTCAACGCCTCGCCGTGGTCGATCTTCGACGTCGCCGCCGAGGTCGGTGCCCGCGCCGACTGGTACGGCGAGGTGGCCAGCGACGAGCAGCAGGCGCTCTACGAGATCGTCCGGTTCGAGACAGGCCTGGTCGGAGCCCTGCCCGACAGGGCGCAGGCCATGGCTCCGACACAGCGGCGCGAGCTGGCGGGCGCCCTCGGGCGCGGGCCGTGGACGTCGCCGGCCGCCGCCGAGGCGTACACCGCGCTGTCCGCCGCCGTCGCCGCGGGGTCGGCCCGTCGCTGGCGGGAGGGCCTGCGCAGCGAGCGGCTGCGCGAGGCGACGCTGTGGCGGTTCCTGCGGGTGGCGGCAGCCACCTACTTCGTGCTGGGGTCCGACGGCGAGCGCATGGTGCGCCTGCGGGTGGGCAGCCCGTGGGACTGGCGCCAGTCGTTCCGCCTGCGGCGCTTCGACGTCGAGCCCGTGGTGTCGCGCCAGCCCGTGGTGCGCTGGACGGCGACGGTCGACGATCGCGACACCGCGGGCCGGCGCACAGTCGACGGGCACATCGAGGTGCGCTGGAGCCACGGCCGGTTCTCGGGGCCGCCCGAGGCCAAGGTGTACCTCGACACCCCGCACCACCTCGTCGCCGGGTACTGGCCCCTGGCCTGAGCGCGGATGGGTCCGGTGGGTCCGCCGCCGGCGGGCGCCGGCGTGGTGTTCAGCGTGCTCGGCCTGCCGGGTGGCATCGCTCCGCTCGCGTGGCTCATCGTCCGCCAGGTGCAGCGGCTGGCGCGCAGCGACCCGGCCGACGGAGCGGTGCGCCTCGACAGCGTGATCTTCCTCGTCTTCGTCGTCGTTCCGATGTTCGCCGTGGGCTACCTGGCGCTCGAGCGGGGCGACACCAGCCAGTTCGGGTCGATGTCCACCAAGACCGACGCGCTGTACTTCGCCCTGTCCACGCTGGGCACGGTGGGGTCCGGCGACGTGCACGCCACGGGCCAGCTCGCACGCGGCCTGGTGACGCTCCAGATGGCGTTCGCCCTCGTCTTCGTGGCTGCTCTGGTGTCGGTGCTCACGAGCCAGATCCGCGAGCGGGCCGCCGGCCGCCGCGCCGGCACCGCCCCGCCCCCGGGCGGCCAGGCCCAGCCGCGTGACGCCTGCTCAGCCGGCGTAGCGCGTCACGCGCTCGGCCTCGATGACGATGCGCACCAGGTCGGCCGACCGCCACGCCTCCGCGGTGGCGGCGAGGGTCGGGTCGGACAGGTCCCAGTAGCGCACCGCCAGCCGGGCGGCGAGCTCGCCCGCGCCGTCGGGCTCGATCCGCGCCGGACCGGCGACCGCGAGCCAGCGCTCGGGCTCGCCGAGGTTGTTGGCGGCCACGAGCGAGGCGCGGGGCACCGCCAGGACGCGGCGGGCCTTGCGCGAGCCGGCCCCGGTGAACAGCTCGACGGACTGGTCGCCCGGGGTGAACCACACCGGGATCGGCGTCGGCCACCCGCCTCCGGGGTCGACGGTGAGGAACCCGAGGCGGGGCCCGTCGAGGAAGCGGCGGTCGTCGTCGGTCAGCGGCATGTCGACTCTCCTCGGAGGTGCCGCGGGTGGGTCACGGCCTGTCCTCTCCCAGGCGGACGATCATCTTGCCGACTCCGGCGCCCCGCAGGAGGTCGATCAGGGCACGGGGCGCCTGGTCGATCCCGTCGAAGACCGTCTCCTCGCGGCGCAACGTGCCGTCGGCCAGCCATGGGCCGGCCTGCGCCAGGTACTCCGGGAAGCGGGGGAGGTAGGTGCTCACGAGCATGCCCCGCAGCGTGATCTGCTTCTTCACCACCTCGTAGAGGTTGGTGGGCCCCGGCACCGGCGCCGTGGCGTTGTACTCGCCGATCGCGCCCACGAGGGCCACGCGCCCCCCGACCCGCAGCGAGTCGATCGCAGCCTCCAGGTGGCCGCCGCCGACGGCGTCGAGGTAGACGTCGATGCCGTCGGGCGCCGCCTCGGGGAGCTGCTTGGCCAGCGGGCCCGCCTTGTAGTCGATACCGGCGTCGAAGCCCAGGCCCGCGAGCCGCTCGACCTTGTGTGACCCGCCGGCGGTGCCGATCACCCGCGCCGCGCCGAGCCGGCGCGCGAGCTGCCCGGCGACGCTGCCCACGGCGCCTGCTGCGCTGGAGACGAGCACGACGTCGCCGGCCCGCACCGGCGCGACGTCGGTCAGCGCGGCCCAGGCGGTGAGGCCGGGCGTGCCCAGCACGCCCAGGTAGGCCTGTGCCGGTGCGACGCCGAGATCGACGATCGACGCGGCCGCGGCGTCGACCACGGCGTGCTCGCGCCAGCCCAGGAAGTGCGACACGGTCGCGCCCACCGGCACCTCGTCGGCGCGCGACTCGACGACCTCGCCCACCGCGCCGCCCTCCAGCGGGCCGCCCAGCGCGAACGGCGGGATGTACGACTCGCCCGCGTCCATCCGGCCCCGCATGTACGGATCGACCGACATCCAGGTGTTGCGGACCAGGATCTGCCCGGGAGCGAGCGGGGGCGGCTCGACGGCGACGAGATCGAAGTCCGCCGGTGTCGGCTCGCCCACCGGGCGGGACGCGAGCCGGACTTCGCGGCTGGTCGGGTGGCTGAGGGTCGGTTGGTGCGACATGCCCACACTGTCCGACGGATGTCGTGAGCGGAACAATGGCGTGACGTCTCTATTCGATGTCTGTGCGTCTAGCCTCGACGTCATGGACGAGATGTCGCACCTGCTGAACGACGTCCGGGCAGACGGTGCCCTGTTCGGGCAGAGCATCATGCGATCGCCGTGGTCGGTCCGCTTCGCCGACGGGTCGCCTCTGACCCTGGTCGTGATGGTCCAGGGGCAGGCGTGGATCACCGCCGGCGAGGGCGACCCTGTCGCGGTGCGGGTGGGGGACGTGGCGATCGTCGTGGGTGACGAACCGTTCTCGATCGCGGACGAGCCCGACGTGGACTGCCCGCCGCACCTCGTACACGGCCCCGATCGCTGCGCGGGCGCGGACGGCAGCGTGTTCCGGGCCGACCTGAAGCGCGGGGTCCGCACGTGCGACGAGCCCGGCGACGAGTCGGCGGTCGTGCTCACCGGCAGCTACCACGTGGGCGGCCGGGTGTCGGAGCGGCTGCTCGAGCGCGCTGCCCCGGCTGGTACTGGTGCCCGACGAGGGCGAGCTGTGCCCGGCCCTCGAGCTGACGTTCGCCGAGGTCGGGCGGGACAAGCCCGGCCAGCAGGCGGTGCTCGATCGGCTGCTCGACCTGCTGCTGCTCACGACGCTGCGAGAGTGGTTCGACCGCCCCGACGTCGTGCCGCCGGCGTGGTACCGGGCGCTGGACGACCCGATCGTGGGCACGGCGCTGCGCCTCGTCCACGACGCGCCCGCCCAACCGTGGACCGTCGGCACGCTGGCCGCCGCGGTCGGCGTGTCGAGGGCGACGCTGGCTCGCCGCTTCACCGACCTGGTCGGCGAACCGCCGATGACGTACCTCACGTCGTGGCGCCTGTCTCTCGCCGCGGACCTGCTCCAGCGCACGGACGCCACCGTCGACGCCATCGCCCGCCAGGTGGGCTACGTCAGCGGCTACGGGCTGAGCGTCGCGTTCAAGCGCGTGTACGGCACCCGCCCGAGCGACCACCGTCGCCCGCGCCGGCAGCGCGTCGCCGCGTAGCGGCCCCGTCGCGGCGAGCGGGGCCCGGAAACCGTCGGTCGGTCGGTGCCGGGATCTCGACCACCTCGTCCAGCTGACGAGGCTGGCGTGGCTCAGCCCGCCATGGCCTTGTTGAGGTTGGTGTCGAGCGCCTCGAGGAACTCCTCGGTGGTGAGCCACGGGGTGTCGCCGCCCACCAGCAGGGCCAGGTCCTTGGTCATCTGGCCGCCCTCGACCGTCGACACGCACACGTCCTCGAGCGTGGTGGCGAACCCCGCCACGTCGGGCGTGCCGTCGAGCTTGGCCCGGAAGTTGAGCCCCCGCGTCCAGGCGAAGATCGACGCGATGGGGTTCGTCGAGGTTGCCTCGCCCCTCTGGTGCTGGCGGAAGTGGCGGGTGACGGTGCCGTGGGCAGCCTCGGCCTCGCAGGTCTGGCCGTCGGGCGTGAGCAGCACGGACGTCATGAGCCCCAGCGACCCGAAGCCCTGCGCCACGACGTCGGACTGCACGTCGCCGTCGTAGTTCTTGCAGGCCCACACGTAGCCGCCCTCCCACTTCATGGCCTGGGCGACCATGTCGTCGATGAGCCGGTGCTCGTAGGTGAGGCCGGCGGCGTCGAAGTCGGCCGTGAACTCGGCGTCGAAGACCTCTTGGAACAGGTCCTTGAAGCGGCCGTCGTAGGCCTTGAGGATCGTGTTCTTGGTCGACAGGTACACCGGGTACTTGCGCTCGAGCCCGTAGCGGAACGACGCGCGGGCGAAGTCGCGGATCGAGTCGTCGTAGTTGTACATGCCCATGGCGATGCCACCGCCGGGGTACTGGGCGACCTCGAACTCCATGGGCTCGCTGCCGTCCTGCGGCGTGTAGGTCATGGTCAACGTGCCGGGGCCGGGGACCACGAAGTCGGTGGCCTTGTACTGGTCGCCGTGGGCGTGACGGCCGATGACGATGGGCTTGGTCCAGCCGGGCACCAGGCGGGGCACGTTCCGGCAGATGATCGGCTCGCGGAAGACGACGCCGCCCAGGATGTTGCGGATGGTGCCGTTGGGCGAGCGCCACATCTTCTTCAGGCCGAACTCCTCGACCCTGGCCTCGTCGGGCGTGATGGTGGCGCACTTGACGCCCACGCCGTGCTGCTTGATGGCGTTGGCGGCGTCGACGGTGATCTGGTCGTCGGTCTCGTCGCGCTTCTGGATCGACAGGTCGTAGTACTGCAGGTCGACGTCGAGGTAGGGCAGGATCAGCTTGTCCTTGATGAACTGCCAGATGACCCGTGTCATCTCGTCGCCGTCGAGCTCGACGACGGGGTTCTCGACCGTGATCTTGGGCATGGGCGAACGTCTCCCGGGGTGGTTGCGGGGGTGTCGGCGGGGGGCGGTTCCGCCTGACTTGTATCAGACTTGTAGAGTTTAGAGGTCGAGCGGGCAGGCGAGGCCGTGGCCCGAGCGGCCCGCAGCGGAGCTGCGAGAGCGGGAAGCGCAGCAACGGTGGGCCGAGATGACGTGACTTGCTCGATCACGACCTTAGGTGACCGGGCTGCGACCGGTGCAGCCGGGTCCTCGCCCGCGTCGACACCTCACGTTAGGGTTTTCACCCGTCACCCGAGGGGTGCGACCGAGCTCGTGGCCGTACTCCAGGAGGGGGAGGCGCCATGGCATCGAGTTCGGGCTTCACCGCCTTGCTGATCATCGGCCTGATCGCCCTGGGCGCGTCCGGCGATCCCGGATGCGGCGCCCCTACGGACACCGCCCCAGCCGACGAGTCGGACGCGGATCACGACTTCAGCTTCGATCCGGAGACGCCCGCGGGCGCGCCGTCAGGTGCCGAGCCCGGGGACGGGTCGGGTGCGGATGACGACTTCAGCTTCGAGTCCGAGACGGGCTAGATCAGCGCGGCCGCGGACGAGGGGCCGGCCTGCCGACTGCCGGCGGGTGCTCGCGGCGCCGATGGGCCAGGCTGGGGGGCGATGAGCGCGATCTGCGTGTCGCACGGCCGGGACCGTCGGTGAGCGCGGGTCACCAGGTGGGCCCGTACCGCCTGCTCGAACGGTTGGGCCGCGGGGGCATGGGCGAGGTGTGGCTGGCCGAGGATCCGACCGGAGCCGCCGGCGGCGCTCCGCGGCGGGTGGCGCTCAAGCTGCTCGACCCGGGGCTGGTCGACGACCGTGACTCGCGTGCCCGGTTCGCCCGCGAGGTCGCCGCCGCCCGGCGGGTCAGCGGCACCAGCGTCGCCGCGCTGCTCGACGCCGACGTCGACGCCGACCGGCCGTGGCTCGCGTCGGCGTACGTGGCCGGGCCGACGCTCGAGGAGCACGTCGACCGGCACGGACCGCTGGCCGCCGGCGCGTTGCGGGCGCTGGGTGCGGCGCTGGCCGACGCGCTGGTATCGATCCACGCCGCGGGGGTGGTGCACCGCGACCTGACGCCTCGGAACGTGGTGCTGGGCCCCGACGGCCCCCGCGTCGTCGACTTCGGCATCGCCTGGTTCCCCGACGCGCCGCCCATCACCCAGGTGGGCTCCTGGGTCGGCACGCCCGCATGGATGCCACCCGAGAGGCTCGTCAGCGACCGGGTCACGACGGCCGGTGACGTGTGGTCGTGGGGCGCGGTCATGGCCTACGCCGCCCGTGGGTGGCCGGCGATCGGCGGCAGCAGTCCCCAGGTCGCCGCTCACCGGGCCGCGCAGGGCGACCTCGACCTGGACGGTGTCCCCGGCTGGCTGGCGCCGGCGGTGCGGGCGGCGATGGCGCCCGAGCCCGCGGCACGGCCGGTGGCGGCGCAGCTCCACGCGGCGATGACGACCGCGGGCGCGGCCCCCCTCGGTCCCGCGGTGCCGGATGGGGAACCGCCGGATGGACGGGGGTTGGGTCCCACGGTGCCCGATGGCGGTACGCCCCTCGCGGGACCGCCGCCGCTCGACGCCACGGTGCCGGACGGGTCGCCGCCGACCCGGGTCGGGCCACGGTCCGACCGCACCGTCCCCTACGCCGCCGAGCCGAGCCGGGTCCTGGGCGACGGCGGTCGCGGCGCATCCGGGGCGGGGGCCCGTCGGCGCGGGGTCGAACGCCGAGTCGTCCGCTGGGTGTCCGCCGCGCTGGTCCTGGGCCTGGCCGTGGCGGTCGGGTTCTTCGCCGAGCTGCTGGTCACGATCATCGTCGTGGCCGTGCTGCTGGTGGTGGCCGTGGGGTTGCGACTCGCCCGCGAGCGCCTGCCCGACGGCGCCAAACCGGTCCCACCCACGTGGGCGTTCGCCCTCGCCGGGCCCGCCGCCCTGGGCGTGGGCCTGGCCCAGGTCCTTGGCCCGGTCGGTGGCGCTGCGGTGCTGCTGGCCCTGGTCGTGCTGTTCTTCGTGGTGGGCGGCGACATCGGCTGAGCATGTCGGCTTGCCGGGGCGCCCCGCTCCTGTGATCTTGCCCTGGGCGGCGGTGGCGGCGACGATCCTGGCGTGCGCGCACCGGTCGACGATCCCGACGACCCGCGCATCGCCGAGTTCGTCGGGTTGCGCGACCGCGAGCTCGCCGGGCCGCGGGCGGGTGGCCGGCGCATCGTCGCCGACGGCATCTTCGTGGCCGAGGGTGACGTGGTGGTCGAGCGGGCGTTGCGTGCGGGCTTCCGCCTGCGGGCCGCGCTGGTCGACGCCACCCGTACCGAGCCGTTGCCGGCCGCGGTGCCCGCAGACGCTCAGGTGTTCGGCGCCGCCCCTGCGGTGTTGCGCCGCATCACGGGGCTCGGCGTGCACCGGGGCATGCTGGCCAGCTTCGACCGCCGACCGGTCCCGCCCCCCGACGACGTTCTGGCGAGGGCCCGCCGCGTCATCGTGCTCGAGCGGGTGAGCAACCCGACCAACCTGGGCGTGATCGTGCGGTCGGCGGCGGGGCTGGGCGTCGACGCCATGCTGCTCGACCCCACCTGCACCGACCCGCTGTACCGGCGCGTGGCGCGGGTGGCGATGGGCGAGGGCTACGCCTTCCCGTGGGCGTGGCTGCCCCGCCTGCCCGACGGCCTCGCCGTGGTGAGGGCGGCGGGCTTCCGTCTGCTCGCACTCACGCCGGACGCCGGGGCCACACCGCTCGACGACGTGACGGTCGCGGACGACGACCGCGTCGCTCTGCTGTTCGGTGCCGAGGGCCCGGGCCTGTCGGCCGCCACGCTCGCCGCCGCGGACCAACGGGTCGGCATCCCCATGCGAGGCGGCGTCGACTCGCTCAACGTGGGCGTCGCCGCCGGCATCGCCTGCTGGGTGCTGGGCCGACGACGCTGACCGGGCGACGTCGGCGTCGCCGACCGTGCGTCCGCGCTTCACCGGCACGTAACGTTTCGGAGCCCGCACGCTGGGTATGGGGATCGAAACCGCGGGCCGGAGGATCGTTGGAGGCGAACCAGTGGCGCTCAAGGACGCGGGCGTAGGGACCAAGATCCTTGGCGGCTTCGCGGCGCTCGCCCTGCTGATGGCCCTGATATCAAACGGCGATCCAGACAACGACGCGTGGAACGCCGGCGATCCCGCCGGGGCGAGCGAGTCGTCGGATGGCGGGTCCGAGGGCGCCGCCGGTTCCGACGACGCCTGGTTCGAGGGCGCGGCCGAGGACGACGTCGATCTGCCCGGCTGCGACGGCACGGCGCCGTTCTCGGCCGACGGCGGCACCGTCCTGCTGCCCGTGCACGGGCCGGTCACGCCGTTCGCGTCCGCGGTGTGCCGCATCGACACCGGGACCGGCGATACCGATGCCGTCCGCCTGCTGCAGCATGCGCTCGCTGCGTGCAACGGCCAGCCGGTCGCGATCGACGGCGCCTACGGGCCCGAGACCGAGGTCGCGGTGACCGCGGTCCAGGCCCGCCACGGCATCGGTGACGACGGCACCTACGGGCCCGAGACGCAGGCGGCCATGGCGTGGCCGATGGACACGGGCGAGGGCGACGGTGGGCCCGACAGCGACGGCGAGCCCGTTGGCGAGGTGAGCTGCGGCGAGGCACCCCGACCGCGATGACCGTTCCCCGCCCGGCGGGCATGGCCAAAGGCGGCCGGGTTGGCTAACGTCTGACACACCGTCAGAAACTGCGCCGAGGGGCCGGACATGCTCGATCTGATCATCCGTGGGGCCACCATCGTCGACGGCACCGGTGCGCCGGGACGGTCCGGCGACGTCGGCGTGCACGACGGGCGCATCGTGGCCGTCGCCCATACCGACGGCGACGGCGGCGGCATCGACGACGCGGCCGACGAGGTGCTCGACGCCACCGGCCTCGTCGTCTGCCCCGGGTTCGTCGACCCGCACACCCACTACGACGCCCAGCTCTTCTGGGACCCGCTGGCCACGCCGTCGAACGTCCACGGCGTCACGTCGATCGTGGCCGGCAACTGCGGCTTCACCCTCGCCCCGCTGCACGCCGAGGACGCGGACTACCTGCGCCGGATGATGGCCAAGGTCGAGGGCATGCCCCTGGCCGCCCTCGAACAGGGTGTCGACTGGCAGTGGGAGACCTTCGCCGAGTACCTCGACCGCCTCGACGGCCGCATCGGCGTCAACGCCGGGTTCATGGTCGGCCACTGCGCGCTGCGCCGCTACGTCATGGGGGCCGACGCCATCGGCAACGAGGCCACGCCCGAGCAGCTCGACGCCATGGTGGGCCTGCTGCACGACTCGATCGAGGCGGGCGGACTGGGCTTCTCGACCACGCTGTCGTCGACCCACAGCGACGGCGACGGCCAGCCGGTGGCGTCCCGCCACGCCAGTCGAGACGAGGTCATCGCGCTGTGCGCCGCGGTGGGCGAGCACGAGGGCACCTTCCTCGAAGGTGCGTTCGAGGGCGGGCTCGACAAGTTCGCCGACGACGAGATCGATCTGGTGGCCGAGATGTCGGCTGCCGCCGGCCGGTCGATCAACTGGAACGTGCTCACCGTCGACTCGGCGGTGCCCGCCCGGGTGCCCCGCCAGCTCACCGCCGGCGACCGGGCCGCCGAGCAGGGCGGGCGGGTGGTGGCCCTGACCATGCCCGTGCTGGTGCCCATGAACATGAGCTTCGGCAGCTTCTGCGCCCTGTGGCTCATGCCCGGCTGGGGCGACGTCATGCGGCTGCCGGTGGAGGAGAAGAAGGTGGCGCTCGCGGATGCCGAGCTGCGGCACACCCTGGTCGAGGCATCGCACAGCGAGGCGGCCGGTGTGTTCCGCCGCCTGGCCGGGTGGGACCGCTACGTCATCGGCGACACCTTCTCGGACGCCAACCGGGGCCTGAGCGGCCGCATCGTGGGCGACATCGCCCAGGAGCGGGGGCAGGAGGCGTTCGACACCCTGGTCGAGATCGTCGCCAACGACGACTTCCGCACCGTGCTGTGGCCCATGCCCACCGACAACGACGACGAGTCGTGGCGCATGCGGCAACAGGTGTGGGACGACCCCCGCGTCATGCTCGGCGGCTCCGATGCCGGTGCCCACCTCGACCGCATGTGCGGCTCGAGCTACACCACCCGCCTGCTGGCCGACTGCCTGCGCGGGCGCAAGCTCGCCACCGTCGAGCGGGCGGTGCAGATGCTGACCCAGGCGCCGGCCGACCTGTTCGGCCTGGTCGACCGGGGCACGATCGCCCCGGGCAACCACGCCGACCTGGTGGTGTTCGACCCGGAGTCCGTCGGCGCCGAGAACGCCCGGCTCGTCGAGGACCTGCCCGGCGGCACCGCCCGCCTGACCGCGGGCGCCGAGGGCGTCGTGCGGGTCTACGTCTCGGGCGTCGCCACGGTCGAGGACAGCAAGCCCACCGGCGCCACCCCGGGCAAGGTCCTGCGCTCGGGCACCGACACGGTCACCGTCCCCACCCGCTGACCCGTCGCCCCGCGCCGCCCGGTCACGCGACCGGATGACGCACGGCGAGGCAATAGAGGTCGCTCCGCCATTGCCTCGCCGGACCGTCGCCTGCCGACCGTCGCGCGTCGCGTGCCGCGCCGGACCGTCGCCGTCGGGCGGCGATCAGCCACAATGCCGGGATGACCGCCGACCACGTGCAGTCCGACGACGTGCAGCCGAACGACGTGCAGCCCGGTGAGCTGAAGTCCGGCGACCTCCTCGCCGAGGCCGGCACCCTGCTCGGCGACGTCGTCGCGTTGCGACGCGACCTGCACCGGCGGCCCGAGCTGGGCCTCGACCTGCCGCAGACGCAGACTCGGGTGCTCGAGGCGCTCGACGGGCTACCGCTGACCATCACGACCGGCGAGCGCCAGAGCTCGATCGTCGCCGACCTCGACGGTGGCCGCCCCGGACCCACCGTGCTGCTGCGGGGCGACATGGACGCGCTGCCCATGCACGAGGACACGGGCCTCGAGTTCGCGTCGGAGGTCGACGATGCCATGCACGCCTGCGGCCACGATGCCCACACGGCCATGCTGGCCGGCGCCGCCCGCCTGCTGGCCGGTCGGCGCGGCGACCTGGCGGGGCGGGTGCGCTTCCTGTTCCAGCCGGGCGAGGAGGGTTTCGGCGGTGCGGCCGTCGCCCTGCATGAAGGCGTGCTCGATGCCCGCGACGGCGGCGAGCCCGTGTCGTGGGCATTCGCCATCCACCAGTCGCCGTCGATCCCGAGCGGACTGATCGCCACCCGCCGGGGCCCGATCCTGGCCTCCGCCGACGAGTTGTTCGTGACGCTGCGCGGCAGCGGCGGGCACGCATCGATGCCGCACCACGCCAACGACCCCATCCCCGTCGCGTGCGAGGTGGTCCAGGCGCTGCAGACCTGGGTCACCCGCCGGGTCGACGTGTTCACCCCCGCAGTCGTCACCGTGGCCCGCATCCGGGCGGGCTCGACCACCAACGTCATCCCCGAGACCGCGCGCATCGAGGGCACGATCCGCACGGTGACGCCCCGTGTCCGCTCCGACGCCCACGCCGCGGTCCGCCGCATCGCCGAGCACGTCGCGGCCGCCCACGAGATGACGGCCGAGGTCGAGATCGCCGAGGGCTACCCGGTGACGGTCAACGACGGCGCGGCGGCAGACGAGGTGTTGGCCACGGCGCAGTGGCTGGTGGGCGAGCAGTCGTCGCTGGCGATGCCGTCGCCGGTGATGGGCGCCGAGGACTTCTCCTTCATCATCGAGAAGGTGCCCGGCGCGATGGCCTTCCTGGGCACGCGGCCGGCCGGCGTGCCCGCGGCACGGGTGGCACCCAACCACTCGAACCGCATGGTCATCGACGAATCGGCCATGGCCACGGGGATCGCACTTTACGCGGCGGCGGCATTGCGCAGAATGGTGGTGTGACGATCGAGGAGCGCCGGGAACGAGGCCGGGCCGAGCGCAAGCGCGTGCCGCGGCGATCCCACGCCGGGTTCGGGCCGCCACCCGACCGCCCCGACCCGTTGGCGCTCGTCGAGCAGCAGAACGGCTCGCGCCTGCCCGACATCGTGCCCGTGCGGTGGGGCCGCATGGCCCACTCGGTGTTCGGCTGGCTGCGCGGTTCGCCGGTGGTGATGACCCACGACCTGGCGTCCACGCCCACCACGTCGCTCACGGTCCAGCTGTGCGGCGACGCCCACCTGCTCAACTTCGGGCTCTACGGCGGCTCGGCCCACGCCCAGGTGTTCGACATCAACGACTTCGACGAGACCCTGCCGGGGCCGTTCGAGTGGGACGTCAAGCGGCTGGTCGCCAGTGCGGTGGTCGCGGCCGCGACCGCCGGGTTCCCGTCGAAGACCGCCGACAGGGCGGCGCGGGCCGCGGTGCGGTCGTACCGGGAGCGCATGGCCGTGTATGCCGCGTCGTCGGTCCTCGACGTCTGGTATGAGCGCATCGACACGGACGAGGTGCTGGCGACCGTCCGGCCCGAGCGTCGGCGCACGTTGGAGCGCGCGGCCGCCCGCGCCCGCGGGCAGTCGTCGCTGGCGGTCATGCCCAAGCTCACCGACGTGACCGGCACAGGCCGTCGCATCCGTGACAGACCGCCTCTTGTGCACCACATCGACGACCCCCGCCTCGAACGCGCGGTGGGCGGGCTGGTCACGCGCTACCGCGCCTCGGTGCCCGACAGCATGCGGCCCCTGGTGGACCGCTTCGAGCTGGTCGACGTGGCGCTCAAGGTCGTGGGCGTCGGCAGTGTGGGCACCCGGTGCTTCGTCGCGCTCATGTACGCCGACGGTGACGAGAACGACCCGCTGTTCCTGCAGGTCAAGGAGGCCGAGCCGTCGGTGCTCGAGCGCCACCTCGGCCCCAGCACCCACCTCTCGTGCGGCGAGCGGGTGGTGACCGGTCAGCGGATGATGCAGGCGACCAGCGACATCCTGCTCGGGTGGTTCGACGTAGAGGGCCGCCACTACTACGTGCGCCAGCTGCGCGACTCCAAGGCGAGCGCCGACCTGACGTGCATCGCGCCCGAGCCGTTCGTCCGCTACTGCGGGCTGTGCGGCTGGGTGCTGGCCCGCGCCCACGCCCGCACCGGCGACCCCGTGGCCATCAGCGGCTACCTGGGGCGGGGGACGGTGTTCGACGAGGCCATCGCCGACTTCGCCGTCGCGTATGCGGCCCAGGCGGGTCGCGACCACGACGAGCTGCTGGCTGCCGTGGCGGGCGGTCGCATCACGACCGTGGACGCCTGACGAGGCGGCGAGCGGGCTCAGGCCGATTCAGCCGCCGCCTTGAGGCGGTCGAGGGTGTGGACCATGCCGACCCGCAGCTCGTCGGCGTGGCTGTCCATGCCGCCGACGAACAGCCCGGCCAGCCGGATCAGCCGGGTGCGGGAGTCGGCAAGGTCGCGCGTCTCGGTCACACGGGTGCCGCTGCCGTCGCCGTCGGGCTCGAACCGGTAGCCCCACCGCACGCCCGTCTCGCGGGTGCGGAACACGAACGCCCGCCCCCGATCGGCCTCTTCCACCTCGTTGGTGGTGAACCACCGGGCCCAGCCGCGCTTGTTGAAGCCGACGAAGCGGGCACCGGTGACCGGCTCGTGCCGCTTGCCCACCCAGCGGCACGAGTAGCACTCGGGGCTCCACTCGCCCATGCGGGTGACGTCGGCGACCATGTCCCACACGGCTTCCGCCGGAGCGGCGATCGTGACCGTCACGCTGTCGATCGGTGCGTCGGCTGCAGAGGCGGCGGCGGGTTCGGGCTCGGTCACGCAGCGGACGTTAGCCCCGCGGTCCCTCCATCGCCCGTGGCAGAGATCATCCCTTGACCCGATGGTCAGGCTGGGGTCTAACGTCGTTACGACGCCCGACATGAGGGGAAGATTGTGACGACCTACGACAAGATCTACATCGACGGGGCCTGGGTGCCTTCCGAGGGGTCGGGCACCATCGACGTCTTCGACTCGACCAACGGCGAGGTCATCGCCCAGATCCCCTCCGGCAACGCCGCCGACGTCGACCGCGCCGTGCAGGCCGCCCGCGCCGCGTTCGACACCTGGTCGCAGACCACGCCCGAGGAGCGGGCCAAGGCGCTCACCCGCATCGGCGAGGGCCTCGCCGCCCGCGTGGACGAGATCGCCACCGTCATCACCCGCGAGGCGGGCATGCCCAAGTGGCTCAGCACCCTGGTGCAGGCGGGCCTGCCCATCAACTCGTTCAACACCGCCGCAGCGCTGGCCGAGAGCTACGAGTACGAGTCCGAGCTCGGCAACAGTCTGGTGGTGCGCGAGCCGGTGGGCGTGGTCGGCGCCATCACGCCGTGGAACTACCCGCTGCACCAGATCGCCGCCAAGGTGGCCTACGCCATCGGCGCCGGCTGCACCGTGGTGCTCAAGCCCAGCGAGGTCGCGCCGGTCGACGCCTTCATCCTGGCCCAGGTCATCGACGACGCCGGCCTGCCCGCCGGCGTGTTCAACCTGGTCACCGGCACCGGTCCGGCGGTCGGCGAGGCCATCGCCGCCCATCCCGGCATCGACATGGTGTCGTTCACCGGGTCGACCCGCGCCGGCAAGCGGGTGGCCGAGGTGGCCGCGGGCACGCTCAAGCGCGTCGCCCTCGAGCTTGGCGGCAAGTCGGCCAACGTGCTGCTCGACGACCTCGACGATGCCGGCTTCGAGAGGGCCGTGCGCGACGGCGTCGGCAAGGCGTACCTCAACTCGGGCCAGACCTGCACCGCCCTCACCCGCATGCTCGTGCCCACCGACCGGCTGGCCGACGCCGAGCGCATCGCGGCCGACGAGGTCGAGACCAAGTTCCAGCCCAAGGACCCGTTCGCCGACGGGGCCATGCTCGGCCCGCTGTCGAGCCAGGCCCAGGTCGAGCGCGTCACCGGCTACATCCAGAAGGGCATCGACGAGGGCGCCAAGCTGGTCACCGGCGGCCCCGAGCGGCCCGACGGCGAGGGCCTCGAGGGCGGCTACTACGTCAAGCCCACGGTGTTCTCCGAGGTGCGCAACGACATGACCATCGCCCAGGAGGAGATCTTCGGGCCGGTCCTGTCGATCATCGGCTACGAGGGCGAGGACGACGCGGCCGCCATCGCCAACGACTCGGCCTACGGCCTGTCCGGCGGCGTGTGGAGCGCGGACGGCGACAGGGCCAAGGCCTTCGCCCGGCGGGTGCGCACCGGCCAGATCGAGGTCAACGGCGGCGCCTTCAACCCCAGCGCGCCGTTCGGCGGCTACAAGAACAGCGGCTACGGCCGCGAGTACGGCCCCCACGGCTTCGAGGAGTTCCTCGAGATCAAGTCGATGCAGCTCTAGCCTCCGTCGAGCCCGCAGCGGCTGGACACCGCGTCACGAGGGAGCGCCCACGGGCGCTCCCTCGTCGCGCCAGAGGCCCTTTGGTGCTGGTCAGCGCCACTACTAGTGTCGGCTGACGGTCGCCCGGAGGGCGTGTTGATCCCCGATCGCAGGAGCTTTTCCATGAAGGATCCCGTTCGCGTCGCTGTCACCGGCGCTGCCGGCCAGATCGGCTATGCCCTGCTGTTCCGCATCGCGAGCGGCCAGATGCTGGGCGACGACCAGCCCGTGGTGCTGCAACTGCTCGAGGTACCCCAGGCCGTCGGCGCGCTCGAGGGCGTACGCATGGAGCTCGACGACTGCGCGTTCCCGCTGCTGGCCGACGTCGTGTGCACCGACGACGCCGACCGGGCCTTCGAGGGCGCGAACTACGGTCTGCTCGTCGGCGCCATGCCCCGCAAGGAGGGCATGGAGCGCGCCGACCTGCTGTCCGCCAACGGCGCCATCTTCACCGCCCAGGGCAAGGCCATATCCGGCGCCGCGGCGTCCGACGTGAAGATCCTCGTCGTCGGCAACCCGGCCAACACCAACGCCCTCATCGCCATGAACAACGCGCCCGCCATCGCCGAACGGGCAGTTCACCGCCATGACCCGGCTCGACCACAACCGGGCCATCGCCCAGCTCGCCGCCAGGGCCGGCGTCACGGTCAGCGACGTCACCCGCATGACCATCTGGGGCAACCACTCGGCGACCCAGTACCCCGACGTGTTCCACGCCCAGGTCGGCGGCAAGCCGGCGTTCGAGGCCGCCGGCGCCGACCAGGGGTGGCTCGAGGGCGAGTTCATCCCCACCGTGCAGCAGCGGGGCGCCGCCATCATCAAGGCCCGGGGCCTGTCGTCGGCCGCGTCGGCGGCCAACGCCGCAGTCGGCCACATGCGCTCGTGGGCGCTCGGCACCCCCGAGGGTGACTGGGTGTCGATGGCCGTGCCGTCCGACGGCAGCTACGGCGTGCCCGAGGGTCTGGTGTCGGGCTTCCCCTGCACCTGCGCCGGCGGCGAGTACCAGATCGTGCAGGACCTGGAGCTCGACGACTTCAGCCGGGCCCGCCTCGACGCCTCGGTGGCCGAGCTGGCCAGCGAGCGCGACGCGGTTGCCGAGCTCGGCCTGATCTGACCGCCCGCCACCGGAAAGCCTGGGAACGCCCGGTTACTTGAGGAACTTGCTGGTCGTGTTGTCGGCCAGGACCTTGCCGCCGGTCTGGCAGGTGGGGCAGTAGTTGACCGTGTAGCTGCGGTACTCGACGGCCCGCACGGTGTCGCCGCACACCGGGCACGCCTCGCCCTCCTTGTGGTGCACGGCGCCCGGCCGGTCGGCCGACGACGACATGTCCGACCGGGTGCGCTCGTACGCCAGCGACTCGGCGATGCACTCGCCCATGGCGGTGTGCAGGCGGTCGACCGCGTCGGAGTCGAGCTTGGCGGTCGTGGCGAACGGCGAGAGCTTGGCCCGGTGGCAGATCTCGTTGGCCAGCCGACGGCCGAGCCCCGCCACGATCCGCTGGTCGCGCAGCCATCCGTGCAGCCGCATCGAGTGCTCGGCCAGCAGGCGGGCCAGCGTGGCACGGTCGAGCGTGTCGGCCTCGGGCCCGAGGTGGTCGAGCGGTTCCTGCACGTCGGGGTCGCCCTCGACCACCCACACGCCGGCCTTGCGCTCGGTGCCGGCCTCGGTGAGCAGCAGCGCCCGGCCGTCGGCAAAGGTCCAGCGGGCCTGACCGCCCCGGGGCTTGGCCGCCTGCTTCTCGTCGGGCTTGAGCCGGCCGCCCTGCATGAGGTGGACGACGAACGTGACCGGCTCGAAGCGGAGCAGCAGGTGCTTGCCCCGCCGGCCGACGTCGACGAGCGGGTGCCCCGCGGCCGACTCGGGTGCGGGGACCGCCGTCTTCAGCGCGGTGAACGCGAGCGGGCGGAACTTGTCGAGG
Organism: uncultured Acidimicrobiales bacterium; assembly: GCA_963735395.1. Lineage (GTDB taxonomy): Bacteria > Actinomycetota > Acidimicrobiia > Acidimicrobiales > VFJN01 > ZC4RG19. Next base: position 183,688 of record CAVTKV010000021.1, read on the forward strand.
ATGGCGCCGGCGAACGCGTCGGTCAGCCGCTCGGCGTGGGCTTGGACCTCTGGCATCTCGGGCACGGTCGACTCCTGGCGGGCTACTCGGTCAGTCTGGTCGTGCCGCCCTGCGGGCGTCACTCGTAGGTGGTTCGGGCGCGGACGGCGGCCAGCGCATCGTCGACGGCCGAGATGGCTCGCTGGTGGGTGATCAGCAGGGACAGGTCGCCGCCCACCTGCAGCCGCCCCTCGACGAAGGCCCGTTGGGCGGCCAGCGCCCCCGAGGCGATCTGCGTGGCGGTGGCGTAGTCGGTCGTGAAGCGCAGGTCGGGCTGGTCGGCGGGCCCCGGCGTGAGCGCGACCCGGCCGTCGTCGATGGCGACGTGCCAGCGTGTGGTGCCGCCGGGCCCACCGTCGACGAGCTGCTCGACGGTCAGCGTGACTCCCGCCAGCGCGGCGGGCAACGCGTCGTCGGCCGCGAGCGCGTGGCGCGCCGCGTCGATCCACGGAGGGCTCAGGTACCTCACCGGGGCAACCTACCGCCGTCGGGCTCGGGCCTCGTCCCGGCTCGCCGCCACCCGCGCGCCGATCGCCGCGGGCGGCGAGCGTGCGGGCCGGGCGGCGCGGAGCGTGCCATGCTCGGCGGCGTGACCGCCCGTCCCGCCAGCCCCCCGCCCGGCCTGACGGCCGACGACGAGCGCCACCATTCGCCCGGGAGCGAGACCTGGTGGAACGAGTCGTGGTACTTCGACTTCGCCACCACCGACGGCTCGCTCGGCGGTTACGTGCGCCTCGGCCTGTACCCCAACCACGGGGTGGCCTGGTACTGGGCGTGCCTGGTGGGCGAGGGCCGCCCGCTGGTGATCGTGGTCGACCACGACGTCGCACCGCCGCGGGCCGGGTCGCTCGAGGTGCGGGCGGACGGGCTGTGGGCCGACCACACGGTCGAGGTGCCGTTCGACCACATGACGCTGGGCTGCGAGGCCTTCGCCCTGGGGCTCGACGACCCGGCCGAGGTGTACGGCGCCGGCGCCGCCCGCGGCGACCGCGTGCCGTTCGGGCTCGACCTCGAGTGGGACACCGACGGCTCCGCCTACGCCTACCCGCCCGGCACGACCCGCTACGAGGTGCCATGCCGGGTGCACGGCGAGGTCCTGGTGGGCGACGAGTCGATCGCGCTCGACGCCATCGGCCAGCGCGACCACTCGTGGGGCGTGCGCGACTGGTGGACGCTCGGGTGGACGTGGACCGCGGGTTGGCTCGACGACGGCACGCGCTTCCACGGCACGGCCGTGCGCCTGGGCGACGAGCCGGTGCCCTACCACCCCGGCTACGTGCAGCCGCCGGGTGGGCCGCTCACCGGGGTGGACCACACCGCGTCCCAGCCCGTCCTGGGCGCGCACGGGCTGCCGACGGCCGACGTCGTCGAGGTCGGCGACCTGCGCCTCGACGTCTCGCCGGTCGCGTTCGCCCCGGTGCTGCTGGACGATGGCGCCGGTCGGGTGTCCCGCTTCCCGCGGGCGCTGTGCCGGTTCCACGACCCGGCCACCGGCCGGCGGGGCGTCGGCTGGACCGAGTGGAACCAGCCCCAGGGTGGGCCGCCGCCCGGGTGAGCGTTCGGCGCCGGTGTTCCGCTAGCCTCGCCCGATGCTCGCAACGCTGCTGGCTGCCGGGGGGCCGCTCGATCCGGAGTCGCTGATCGAGACGGTCGGTCTCATCGGCATCTTCGCCATCGTGTTCGCCGAGTCGGGTCTGTTGATCGGGTTCTTCCTGCCCGGCGACTCGCTGCTGTTCACGGCGGGGTTCCTGGCGTCGGCGCCCTCGAGCGTCGACGAGTCTCTCCACCTGCCACTCCCTGCGTTGCTCGTGGGCTGCTTCATCGCCGCGGTGGCCGGCGACCAGGTGGGGTACCTGTTCGGTCGGCGCGTGGGCCCGGCACTGTTCCGGCGCCCTGACTCGCGCTTCTTCAAGCAGGAGAACGTCGACAAGGCCCAGGGCTTCTTCGACCGCTACGGCGCCAAGACGATCGTGCTGGCCCGCTTCGTCCCGATCGTGCGCACGTTCGCTCCGATCGTGGCCGGGGTGTCGCGCATGAACTACCGCACGTTCGTCACGTTCAACGTGATCGGTGGGTTCTTCTGGTCGATCGGCATCACGCTGCTCGGCTACTTCCTGGGCCAGGTCGATGTGATCGAGCAGAACCTCGAGCTGGCGATCCTGACGATCGTCTTCATCTCGGTCGTGCCCATCGCCATCGAGCTGCTCAAGGCCCGCCGCGAGAAGCGGTCGACGGCCCTCGACGTCGCCCACGACCTGCTCGACCCCGACCTCGACGACATGGCCGAGGAGGCTGTCCACCCCGACGGCCGCATCGACTGAGCGGGCCGCGGGGCCACCGGGCGGCTTGGGCGGCGATCGGGCACGTCATGTGGCCGTCCGTTCGCGATGGCATCCGTCGTACGTGTGCCGGCGGGTCCGCTGTTCGGCTACACCGCGTAGGACTTCGTTCACACGGCGGCATTGCATTCTGCGCCCCGGGGAGCCAGAATGCCCCGAGCCCGACGGCATTGCATGGCGGTTTTCCGGTGGGCCAGGACAGAGATCCCCCAGGGATCTGCGGCGCAAAAGGTGGGCGGAAACGCGACATGATCGCAGGGCGGACAACTAGCGTACTGACGCGCTCGTGGACGGGCACGGGTGCTGCACGCAATCGGCGCGCAAAGTCGGGGACATCGACATGACCGGGACCAATCGGCGGATCATGAGCCGACTGCGTAGCGACCTGCCGCTGGCCCTCGTCGACGTGATGCTGGTGGCCGGCTCGTTCCTCGTCCTGCTCGCTTTGCGCTTCGACGGCAACATCCCGTCGCAGTACCAGTCGCGGCTGTTCGCGTTCCTGCCGGTCATCATCCTCGTGCAGCTCGGCTCGAACCTGGCGTGGGGCCTCTACGGCCAGATCTGGAAGCACGCCAGCGTCGCCGAGGCCCGCCGCATCATGTTCGCCGGCGCCACCGCGGGCGCTGTGATCTTCCTCGTCAACCCCACCCGCGCCTTCCCCGTCCCGCGGTCGGTGGCGCTGCTCGGCGCATTCCTCGCCACGATGGTCATGGGCGCCGCGCGGTTCCAGGGCCGGCTTCGTCGCCGTGCCGGGTCGTCCGGTGGTACCGCCGCCGCGCGGGTGGCCATCGTCGGCGCCGGCGACGCGGGTGCGTCGATCGTGCGAGAGATGCGGCGCCAGGCCGAGACCGACCGCGTGCCCGTGGTGATCGTCGACGACGATCCGCACAAGCAGGGCCGCTCGATGCTGGGCGTCCCGGTCGTCGGCGACATCGCCAGCCTGCCCGACGTCGTGCAGTACTTCCGGGCCGACGAGGTGCTCGTCGCCATCCCCAGCGCCGACCAGCAGCTGATCAACGAGATCATGCAGGGCGCCGAGATGGCGGGGGTGCCGCTCAAGGTGCTGCCGCCGGTCCGCGACCTGCTCAACGACCGTCCCTCGGTGCGCGACGCCCGCGACATCAACATCGAGGACCTGCTGGGCCGGGCCCAGGTGGCCACCGACATCGAGGAGATCCGAGCCGTCGTCGGCGGCGCGACCGTTCTCATCACCGGCGCCGGCGGCTCGATCGGCGCCGAGATCGCCAAACAGGTGGCCGAGCTGGGGCCCGGCCGGCTGGTGCTGCTCGACCACGACGAGACCCACCTGCACGACGTGAACGGCCAGCTCGACGCCGCCGCGGAGCTCGACCTCACCGACATCCGCGATCGCGACCGCATCGCCGCTCTGATGCGTGAGCTGCGGCCCGACGTCGTCTTCCACGCTGCGGCGCACAAGCACGTCCCCCTGCTCGAGGCACAGCCCACCGAGGCGGTGCGCACCAACGTCCTCGGCACCTACAACGTCGTGGCCGCCGCCGCCGAGACCGGTGTCGACCGCCTCGTGTTCATCTCGTCCGACAAGGCGGTGCGGCCCTCGAACGTGCTCGGCTACTCGAAGTGGCTGGGCGAGCAGATCGTGTTGCTGCTGGCGCCGGAGGGGTCACGCTGGTGCTCGGTGCGCTTCGGCAACGTGCTCGGCAGCCGGGGTAGCGTCATCCCCACGTTTGCCCGCCAGATCTCCGAGGGCGGCCCGGTCACGGTGACCGACCCGCGCATGACCCGCTTCTTCATGAGCGTGCGCGAGTCGGTGCAGCTCGTGCTGCAGGCCTCCACGCTGTCGGAGGGCGGCGAGATCTTCATGCTCGACATGGGCGAGGCGGTCAACATCCTCGAGCTGGCCGAGCGCATGGTGCGCCTGTCGGGCCACCAGATCGGCACCGAGATCCCCATCCGGTTCTCGGGACGGCGCCCTGGTGAGAAGCTGGCCGAAGACCTGCAGAACCCCGAGGAGCAGGCCAGCCCCACCCGACATCCGTCGATCGTGCGTCTGACGGCGACGCGCATCGATGCCGAGAACCTCGACAAGAGCACCCGCGAGCTCGAGCACCTGGTCGCCGAACGGCTCGACGAGCAGGCGGCGCAGCGGATGGTCGCTCTGGCCGAGTCGCCTGCCCGTGCCGTGGCTGGGATCGACCGCGACCTGGACGAGGTCCAACGGAGGAACTCATGGAGCCCGTTGACTACCTGAAGATACTGCAGCGTCATTGGAAGGTGGCCGCCGCATTGGTGGTCGTCGTGGTGGCGATCGTGTTCCTCCTGACGCCCGCCCAACCGGCGACCGTCTACGAGGCCAAGCACACCTTGCTGCGCGACGTGGCCTCCGGCGACGAGGGTGCGTCGTCGGCAGACAACCCGAGCGTGGTCGAACTGTGGGCGACGAGGGGTGAGGTGCCGGCGCGCGTCGCGGCTGCTCTCGGTCACGACGGCCCGGTCGACGAGCTGACGAACAGGCTCACCGTCGCCGCCAGCCCGGAGCTCGGCACGGTCGAGATGACGGCGGAGGCCGACTCCGCGAGGAGGCGATCCTCCTCGTCAACACCTTCGCCGAGCAGACGCTCACGTTCATCGCCGAGCGTGACCAGGAACGCGTCGCTGCGGCCAGCGAAGTGGCCACGGCTCGCACGTCCGAGATTCGCGAGGAGATCCGACAGGTCGAGGAAGCCATCGCTGCTGCCGGTGGTGAGACCGCGCTCGGCGTCGCGGGGTTGGTAGGCCCAGAGGGACGGCCTCACCGCTGAGCTGGCACTCGTCGCGACGGACGAGGCGAACGCGCGGAGCTCGACCAGCTGGGTCACGCTGCAGACGGCGACGTCGGCCGAGAAGGCGGAGACCTCCGCGGTCGGCGTCACGCGGGCACAGAGCCTGGCCCTCGGCGGCCTCGTCTCTGTCCTCCTGGCCTTCGGCGTCGCCGTCATGCTCGACCGCTCCGATTCGCGACTGCACACGAAGGAGCAGGTTGAGCGCCAGTTCGGTCTGCCGGTGCTGGCCGAGGTGCCGCTGCTGTCGCTCCGTACCCGGCACCGGGCTGCGGTGTTCGGCTACGAGAACGACTCCCGCCTCGCCGAGGCCTACCGGTCGTTGCGCACCGCGCTGCTGCTGTTCCGCGACCGTCTCCCGCTCGAGGTCGAAGCGGCCGAGCTCTCCGGCCGGGTGCAGGGGCGCGGTGGGGTGCAACCGCCGGGCTCTCGTCAGGTGATCCTCGTCACCTCGCCCGAGGCGGGCGACGGCAAGAGCTCGACGGCCGCCAATCTGGCGATGGCCTACGCCGAGGCCGGCCAGTCCGTTCTGCTCGTCCAGTGGGACCTGTGGCGGCCCATCCCCGCCCGTGTGTTCGACGCCGAGGACGCCCCGGGCGTGAGCGAGTTCCTCGAGGCCGGCAACGTCTCTCTGGCGCGGTTCGTACAGTCGACGTCGGTGCCCGGACTGCACCTCGTGCCGGCCGGTGCCCTGGGCCATCAGCCTGGCGCGCAGCTCGATGCCGAGCTGCGGCTGATGGAAGAGGCGCGCAGCCTGGCCGATGTCATCATCATCGACACCGCGCCGCTGCTGGCGGCCAGCGTGACGCGCGAGCTCGTCACCATGGCCGACGTGGTCGTGCTCGCCAGCAGGGCGGGTCGCACCACCAGCCCCGCCGCCGAGCGCACGGCCGAGCTGCTCGAGCGGCTGGGCGCCCCCACCCTGGGCGTGGTGCTGGTCGGTGTCCCCACCGGCCTGTTCAACGACTACTACGGCAACCCGCCGTCTCGCGTCGACCGCGTGCGTGACTCCGTGATGGCCAGAGCGGAACCGCGGAGTGCCTCCCGCACCGAACCGCGGTACGCACCATCAGGGAGCGGGGGCAGCGAGGGCGCCGACATCTTCCGCCCGTCAGACCGCTTGCCGAGTCGCGGGAACAACCCATGACGACGGCGCCAGGGCGGGCTGCGGGTCGGTGGGCCCGCTGTGCCGACGCGATCTCCTCCCGCACGGCCACCGGAGCGGTGGTCCTCCCCGCCGACGGTCGCACTGCGGTCACGCTGTCGGGGGTCGAGCACGCGATGTGGGCATTCACGGCCGAGCCGGCCACGATCGACACGCTGACCGTTCTCGCCGACGGCGCATCTGTCCGGTCGGTCCTGGCCCGCCTGTCAGCGTTGGGCCTCGTGCGCGAGGTGCCGTGATGCCTGGTTCTGCCCGACTCGTCGCGGTCGCCGCGCATGGCCTGGCTGGTAGTCGAACCGATCTGCCCTCCGGACCGTTGAGCGAGATCGAGTGGTTCGACCTCGTGCAGGGCTGCGTTGCCGCCGACCTCGTTGGCTTCCTCGCGGCGGCTGCCGCCGATGGCCAGCTTCCGATGACGGCCGGCCAGGCCGACGAACTGGCGGTGCTCGAGAGCGAGGGCGCCGGTTTGTCGCTGCTCGTCGAGCGCCGAGCTCTCACCATGGCCTCGGTGCTCGCCGCAGCCGGCATCGATCATCGCATCATCGATGGCCCAGCGCGCCGCCTGGCCTACGGCGACGCCGCGGTTCGTCACTTCCGGGCCGTGCAGGTGCTCGTCTCGCCGAGCCGGCTCGGCGAGGCGCTGGCGCTGCAGGGCCCGCCGCCCAGTACGGCTGGCGGTGGTCCGGTCCAGCGGTGCGAACGACTGGCCCTCCGGTCGTCGGTCTCGGGGGTGGGCCAGGTCAATGGAGACTCGTGGCCCGCCACGGGGCACGACGCCGCCGTGGTCGCGGACGCCTCCGAACTCGACGTCCTCGCCCGACTGGGCCCCGCCGCGGTCATCGAGCTCGCCGGGCGTACGGTGTCGGTGCTCAGCCTGGAACAGCAGCTCGTCGTGGCGTGTGTCGACATGACCGCCGCACCGGTCACGTCGCTCGTGCGCCTCCGCGACGTGGCGCAGCTCGCCCTGTCGGCTGGCCTCGACAGCACCCGTACCCGACGCCTGGCCGAGGCGTCCCAAGTCGCAGGCGCGCTCGCCGAGGGCCTGGCCCTGGCGTGGAGCCGATTCGACCTGGCCGACAAGACCGAGCTGTCGGTGTGGGCACTGCGGATGGCGGGATACCGCCCGGACCGCTCGGCCGGCCGTGCGTCCCCGGCGGTCGGCCGCGGGGGGCTCGCCCAGCGGGTCCTCGGTCGCCGGCAGACGCCGCAGGCCGACACGACGTCCGGGCTCCGGACCGTGCCACCGGATCCGTCCGCCACCGCCACATTGTCCCCCGCTACGGGCCGGCCCAACCAGCCCGCCCGGTCGCAGCGGTCCACGAGGAGATAGCGATGACACTCCCCGCCCTCTTGGGCGGGCAGCCTGCGTTTCCCGATGGGCTGTCCTTCTTCCGCCCCGCCACGCCGCCGCTCGACCGCGTGACGGCTCGGCTCGCCACGTCGTACGACCGTGGCGTGCTCACCAACGGGCCTCTCGTCCGCCAGTTCGAGGCCGAGGCTGCGGACAGGCTCGGTATGCCCCACGTCGTCGCCGTAGCGTCGTGCACCGCGGGCCTGATGCTCGTGCTCCAGGCGCTGGCCCGGCCCGGCACCGCGGCGGTCATGCCCAGCTTCACGTTCTCGGCCACTGCCCACGCGGCCCGCTGGGCGGGTGCCGTGCCCCGCTTCGCCGAGTGCGACGTGGCGACCTGCCAGCTCGACGTGGCCGACGCCGCGGCCCGACTCGATGGTGCATCGGTGCTGGTCGGTACCCACGTGTTCGGGGCGCCGTGCACACCCGAGGACGTCGAGGAACTGGGGCGCTCGGCCGGCATCGGTGTGGTGTTCGACGCCGCCCACGGCTTCGGCGCCAGCCGCGACGGTCGCCCGCTCGGGACCTTCGGCGATGCAGAGATCTTCAGCCTGAGCCCCACGAAGCCCATGACGTCGGGCGAGGGCGGGTTGATCGCCCTGCGCGACGACGATCTGGCCGAGCGTTTGCGCCTCGGCGTCGACTATGGCAACCCGGGCGACTACGACACCCGGTTCGCCGGGCTCAACGCTCGCATGTCCGAACTGCACGCCGCCGTCGGCCTCGAGTCGCTCGTCGAGCTCGACGCACACCTCGGTATCCGCCGCGAGCTGGCCGCCCGCTACCGGGTGGCGCTCGCGGGGCTGGCGGGCATCACCCCACAGGTGGTCGACCCGCGCGACGCCTCGACCTACAAGGACTTCACCGTGATCGTCGACGAGTCGGCGTTCGGGCTCGACCGCGACACGGTGGCATCGGCCCTCAAGGCCGAAGGCATCGACACCCGGCCCTACTTCTACCCGCCAGTCCACCGGCAGCAGGCGTACGCGGACCTGCGCACCGCCGAGCTTCCCGTCACCGACTGGGTGGCCGGCCGTGTCATCAGCCTGCCGTTGTGGCGCGACATGCCCGCCGCCGCGATCACCACGATCGCCGAGGTGCTGGCGGAGCTCGGCGCCCACGCCGGCGAGATCCGGCAGGCCGTCGGCGGCGACGGCGCGAAGGGAGCAGACGCGTGCGTGCCCTCGTGACCGGAGGTGCCGGTTTCATCGGTTCGCACCTGGTCGATGAGCTGGTGGCGCGCGGCGACGACGTCGTCGTGCTCGACAACCTGACGACCGGGCGTCTCGAGAATGTGCCCGACGATGCGCAGTTCATCGAGGGCGACGTGACCGACGAGGCTGCCGTGGCCCGTGCCATCGCGGGGTGCGAGGTCGTCTACCACCAAGCGGCGCTCGGGTCCGTCGCCCGCTCGGTCGAGCAGCCGCTCAACAGCGACAACGTCAACGTCCACGGCACGCTTGCCGTGCTGCAGAGCGCGCACCGCGCCGGTGTCCGTCGGGTGGTCGTCGCCTCGTCGTCGTCCGTGTACGGCGGCGCCACGCAGGTGCCCACGCCCGAGTCGGCGCCGCTGGTCCCGCAGTCGCCCTACGCAGTCACCAAGCTGACGGGCGAGCACTACGCCCGGGTCTTCTGGGAGCTGCACGGCCTCGAGACGGTGTGCCTGCGCTACTTCAACGTGTTCGGCCCGCGCCAGCGGCCCGACAGCCAGTACGCGGCCGTCATCCCGCTGTTCATCGAGGCGCTGCTCACAGGGGCGACGCCGCTCGTGCACGGTGACGGGCACCAGAGCCGCGACTTCACGTTCGTCGCCGACACGGTGCAGGCCAACGTGTGCGCCGCCGCGGCACCGGCCGAGCGCTGCGCGGGCAAGGCGTACAACGTCGCCCGCGGTCAGCCTGCCTCGCTGCTCGAGATGCTCGCCATCCTGGCAGCCGAGGTGGGCGTGTCGGTGACTCCCGACCACGGCGATACGCGACCCGGCGACGTGCGCCACTCACACGCCGATGTCGGTGCCGCCCGCCGCGACCTCGGCTACGTGCCGGTGGTGCCGTTCCGCGACGGCCTCGTCCGCACGCTCGCCTGGTTCGGCGAGCGGGCACACGCGACCCGGGAGGGGATGCAATGACCGACACCACGTCCATCGCACCCACCGCGGTCGCGGCGTCGAGCGACGAGCCCGTCGACGCACTGCTGCGGCGCATCCATGAGCGCACCGCCCGGGTGCTCATCGTGGGCCAGGGCTACGTGGGCCTGCCTGTGTCGATGCGCGCCGTGGAAGTGGGCTTCGACGTGGTGGGGCTCGAGGCGTCGCCCGAGCGGGCGGCCGCCCTCAGGTCGGGTAGCTCGTATGTGGCCGACGTGCCCGACGACCGGCTGCGGCAAGCGCTCGACGCCGGGTTCCGGGCGGTCGATGATCCAGCCGACGTCGGCCAGTTCGACGTGGCCGTCATCACCGTGCCGACGCCGCTGCACGACGGGGCCCCCGACCTGTCCTACGTCGAGGGGGCGGCGGCCACACTGGCCCGACGGCTCCGTGCTGGGGCGCTGGTCGTGCTCGAGTCGACGACCTATCCCGGTACGACCGACGAGCTGGTCCGGCCGATCCTCGAGCAGTCCGGCCTCAAGGGCGGCGACGAGTTCTTCCTCGGGTACTCACCCGAGCGCATCGACCCCGGCAATCCTCGCTGGGGGTTCGTGAACACGCCCAAGGTCGTATCCGGCATCGACGAGCGGTCGCGCCGGTGCGTCGAGGCGTTTTATGGCGTCCTCGTCGACAAAGTGGTGCCGGTCGGGTCGACGGCCGACGCCGAGCTGGTCAAACTGCTCGAGAACACCTTCCGCCACGTCAACATCGCGCTCGTCAACGAGTTGGCCATGTTCGCCGACTCATTGGGCATCGACATCTGGGGAGCCATCGACGCCGCCAGCTCCAAGCCCTTCGGCTACATGCGCTTCACGCCCGGCCCCGGTGTCGGTGGCCACTGCCTGCCCATCGACCCGTCGTACCTGTCGTGGCGGGTCAAGCGGCGGCTGGGCCAGACGTTCCGCTTCGTCGAGCTGGCCAACGACGTCAACGAGCACATGCCCGACTACGTGGTCAGCCGAGCGATGAACCTGCTCAATCGCCACCAGCGGGCGCTCAACGGCAGCCGCGTGCTGGTGCTGGGCCTCAGCTACAAGGCCGGCACCTCCGACTGGCGCGAGTCGCCGTCGATCGCCGTGGTCGAGCGGCTGTTGGCCATGGGCGCCGACGTGCGGGCCTGCGAGCCGTACTTGCCCGAGGCCGGTGGGCCAGCGCTGCCGGCACCCGTGGTCGAGTGCACGAACGACGAGGTCGCCGCGGCCGACCTGGTGGTGCTGTTGGTCGACCACCCCGACTTCCCGCTCGACGACATCGCCGAGCACGCCCGCCTGCTGCTCGACACCAAGGGTGTCATGCGTCCCCGCGGGTTCTCCGGCGAGACGCTGTAGTCGCGCCCTGCGCGGTGATCCGTCACGGGCCGCCGCGCAGGGTCAGGTCGGGCACGACGACGCGGGCGTGCGTCTGTCGACGCGTTCCTCTGGCCGATCTGATCGAGGCCGGCTGAGCATCGTGCCGAGGTCTGGCCCGCCGCCCCGGCACAGGACCACGGTCGACCGACGCGAGCGCCCGGCGAGATCGTCACCGAACGGCAATCTCGTACCGGCGTGCTCGCTCCATGTGTCCAGTGCCTGGCATCCTGGCCATGGCTAGGGAAACTGTGGCTCCCCGGCACAAGTGGGGGTCGACGGGTACCAGCAATCCCCGTACCATGTGACGACGAGACGACGGAGCTCCCCGGGCCGATGTCTCTGGCGGACAGGTGGGCGGAATATGAGATATGTCGTGACGGGTTCGGCCGGTTTCATCGGTCGGCACGTGTGCAGCGAGTTGCTCGAGCACGGGCAGGAGGTCGTGGGCGTCGATGCGTTCACCGATTACTACGACCCGTCGCTCAAGCGCGCCAATGCCGAGTGGCTCGGCAGGCACGGCGGGTATCGCGGCGTGGAGCTCGATCTCGTCACGGGCTCGCTGGACGACCTGTTCGACGGCGCTGCCGCGGTCATTCACCTCGCCGGGCAGCCCGGGGTGCGCCTGTCGTGGGCCGACGGTTTCCACCGCTACGCCGAGTGCAACATCACCGCATCCCAACGCGTGCTCGAGGCCGCGCGCCGAACCGGGGTTCCCCGTCTGGTGCTCGCCTCGTCGTCGTCGGTCTACGGGAACGCTCCGATCTACCCGACAACCGAAGACTCCCCGACCCGACCGTTCAGCCCGTACGGGGTGACGAAGGTGGCGATGGAGCAGCTGGCGTGGGCCTACGTCGAGAACTGGCGGCTGCCCGTCGTCGCGCTCCGCTACTTCACGGTCTACGGCCCAGCCCAGCGCCCGGACATGGGCATGCATCGGTTCATCGCGCACGCTGCGTCCGGTGAACCGATCCCGGTCTACGGCGACGGCGAGCAGGTCCGTGACTTCACCTACGTGTCCGATGTCGCCCGGGCCACGATCGCGGCCGCGACCGCCGACCTCGAGCCGGGCACCCTGCTCAACGTGGCCGGTGGCTCCTCGACCACCGTGAACGGCGTTCTGCAATTGGTGTCCGAGTGTGTGGGGCGCGAGATCGTCCGGCACCGCGTGCCGGAGCAGCCGGGAGACGTGCGCGCCACCGGCGGGACGATCGACCGCGCGCGGCGGTTGCTGCGCTGGGAGCCCGAGGTGCCGCTCGCCGACGGCGTCAAGCGGCAGGTGGCGCACCAGCTGAGGCCGAGCCACGACGGTGGATGAGCGAGCGATGGGGCACCCGCGTCGCGTCCTCCAGATCATCGACTCGCTCGCCCGAGCAGGCGCCGAGCAGTCGCTGGCCACGTTGGCGCCACACCTCGTCCGCGAGGGTGTCGACCTGCATGTGGCCTATTTGGTGGAGCGCGACGACCTGCGGGCCGACATCGAGCGAGCCGGGGTCCCCGTGCTGTCCCTGGCCGAGCCGGGAGCGGGCCGTCGCCGATGGCTGTCCCGGGCCACCGATCTCGTCGCCGACCTGCGTCCTGCTGTCGTCCACACCACGCTCTTCGAGGCCGATCTCGCCGGTCGGCGTGCGGCGGCCCGGCTCGGCGTGCCCTGCGTCTCGAGCCTCGTCAACACCACGTACGATCGCATGCAGGCGGACCGCGAGAGCGTGAGTCGAGTCAAGCTTCGTGCCGCGCAGGCGGTCGATGCCTTCACGGCGCGGCGGGTGGCCAGGTTCCACGCGGTCACCGAGCACGTCGCGACGGTGATGAGCCGCCGGCTGCTGGTTCCCCGCGAAGATCGAGGTGATCCCGCGCGGACGGGATGCGGCGGTAATGGGTCGCCGGTCGGAGCAACGGGCCGGCGCCGCACGTCGCCGGCTCGGCGTCGCCCCAGACGCCGAGCTCGTCGTGGCTGTGGCCCGCCAGGAGCCGCAGAAGGGGCTCGACGTCCTGCTGAAAGCGTTGCCCCGGGTGCGCTCACGGCTCCCGGGCGTCCGTGTGTTGATCGCCGGCAGGGAGGGCCGAGCCACGGCCGAGCTGAACGTGCTCGTCCACAACTCGGGCCTCGCCAACACGGTGATCTTCCTGGGCATGCGGGACGACGTGGCGGACCTGCTGTGCGCGGCCGACGTGTTCGCGTTCCCTTCCTTGTGGGAGGGGGCGGGTGGAACCCTGCTCGAGGCGATGGCTCTCGAGTGCCCGATCGTGTCGTCGCGATTGCCAACCCTGCTCGAGATGCTCGACGACTCGACGGCCGAGTTCGTGACGCCTCACAGCGCTGATGATCTCGCCCGAGGGCTCATCGCCGCCCTCGTCGATCGCCGCACGGCCCTCGCCCGGGCCGGCGTCGCACGGGCTCGCTTCGAGGAGCGGTTCACCATTGAGGCCAGTGCCCGGCGCATGGCCCAGCTGTACTCCCGCGTCGCCCCCGGGGCACGAACCGAGGAGTCGAGGCAGGCACCATCACAAGCACCGTGATGGTCGCCGACGACCTGTCATCCAGCGCCACCGGCAGGTGAGACCGAGCCGCGCCGACGCTACGAACGGGGGCCGGGGCGGCCGGGCGACCGGACGAGCAGGCGTGCGCGCTCCTCGATCGTGGGTGCCGCCTCCTCCACGCGATTGGTCTCCGTGGGGAGGACGAGCAGGACCAGGAGGAGAGGCAGCACCTGGGTGCGCTGGCGAGTCAGGATGCCGAAGTTGCCGATCGACGAGAAGGCGATGACGAACATGATCGTGTAGGTCAGGGCGTAGGCCACGTACGGCACCTGGAACAGGAACTTGGGGAGCTTCATCAGCTGTGACACGGACGCCGCGCCCAGGATGAGCAGCACCATGCCTTCGGCCGACGCGATGAGCGCCTGCCCGCTGCCCGCTTCCCACGGCCAGGGCCGGAACAGCACGGCGAGCACGGCGCTCGGGAACTCGGTCGGCGACTTCACGCTCACCGCCTCGAACTCGGAGCCCCCCTGGCCGGACTGCTGATCGGTGTAGTCCAACACCTCGTTGACCGAGTCCCCGCTCACGCCGTCGACCTCGAAGAACGACGCCGCTTTGCTGACGACCACAACACCCACCCCCATGAGGATCACGATGCCGACCACCTTGCCCACCGGCCCCATGGTCGACTCGCGCCACGACCTGCGACGGAGGAGGTAGGCGATCATCAGCGAGACCACGCACAACACCGTGATGTGCGGCCGAGGCCCAGCCGTGGCGAGCAGGCCCAGGCCGGCGACCGGGTACCCGAGGGGTTGGTGACGCGTGATCAGCGCGATGCCGTAGCTCGCCAGCCCGAGCCCGAAGCAGATCCAGGCTTCCTTGCCGATGCTCGATGGCCAGTAGAGCATCGACGGCAGGAAGAACACGAGATAGGCGTAGCGGCGGTGGTTGGCCTCCGGGAAGCCAACGACCACCGCCTTGTAGAAGAAGAAGAGCCCGAGGAAGCTCAGCCAGGCGAAGATGATGAAGCCACCGAGCAGCGTCGGGCTCGTGACGATGTAGATGAGCCCGGTCACCAGTCTGATGAAGGGGGTGCCGGTCAGCTCCGGCACCTCGACCACTGCCACCTGGGCGTACGTTCCGTCCCAGAACGCCGCGGCCAGGCGGGCGCCGGACTCGTGGTAGTCGCTGGCGTCCGCTCGGTCGTAGAGCCCGTAGGTCAGCGCGTACCGCGCCACCGAGCCGAGCATCTTGGCGACGAAGGCGATGACGACGAGCTGGCCGATCCTGGGATTGGGGTCCTTGCGCAGCCCGCGCTTCAGCAACGGGATGGTGATCGCGAAGAGTATCGGTACGAACACCAGCGGCGTCCATGTGTCCCACGTCAGCGCCGAGGCGCTCACCATCATCACGACCACGTAGGCGATGGCGGCGAAGAACCAGGAGTACCGGGTGATCTCGGCGGTCGTGGGCAGGCGCGCGCGGCCCGGGAGCCCGGTCATGCCCACACCTCGTCGAGCTCGGGTGTCGACACGCTGATGCGGCGCCTACCGCTATCTGATTCGGGAGTCACGTCCAGCTTCCGCCCGTTGGCCGCCGTGAGATGCAAGGCTACGTGTTGCGCGCTCACGTTGTCGATGCCAGGCGGTCGTCGTGCGCGCCGTGGCTGGCGATCGAGGCCGTCCCTGCCGTCGCTGCCGTCGCTGACGCCGGGGAGACGTGCCTTGTAGGGTGACGTGGTGGCGCGGCGGCACGTCCTGGCGGTGGCAGCCTTGCTGGGGGTGGCTGCGTTCGCATGCAGCGACGACTCTGAGCGCTCGGCGCCGGCGGACGACTCGGCGCCGCCGAGCAGCCCCAGCAGCGCCCAACCCCAGAGCGTCGGGGATGCCACTTGTGCAGTCCCCGGCGACGCGGCGCAGCCGTGGGAGGGCGGTCCGTCGGCCGACCTGGTCACCCTGGCCGACGGTGGTGACGGTCCGAGGGTGCGCGCCGCGGTCTACCCCCGCCCGGACCACGAGGGCAACCCCTGGTCCCAGTGGGGACAGGGGGTCGTGCTCGCAGACGGGCGGTTCCTGTCTGCCATCGGCGACCACCTGGGACGTGACGGCAACTCCTACCTCTATGAGTTCGACCCGGCGCAGGAGACCCTGACCCGGATCGGCGACGTCGCCTCGCTCGCAGGCCACGAGGACGGCGACTGGGGCTATGGCAAGGTGCACGCGCAGATGGTTGCCGGGGCGTGCGGCGACGTGTACGCCGCCACCTACTGGGGGACGCGCGAAGACCTGGTCTACGAGGGCAGCTACAGGGGCGACGTCCTGCTGCGCCTCGATCCCGCGCAGCGCACGAGCGAGAGCCTGGGCCCGATCCTCGAGGGGCACGGCGTGCCGTCGATGGCGGGGTGGGCCGAAGGCGGGCTGATCTACGCCGAGGCGGCCAACCCCGACCTGTTCGACCCCCAGCGGGGTGCGTTCGTGGTCGTGGACATGGCGACCGGCGACCAGGTGTTCGCCACCGCCGACGAGGAGGACCACCGGGGGTTCCGGGCGATGGCGGTCGACGGCGAGGGTCGGGTGCTGTTCTCGCGCACCGAGGGTCGCCTCGCTCGGTGGGACCCTGCCTCGGGCGAGGTCGGCGAGCTCGACATCGTCTTGCCCGGCGACTTCCTCCGCGCCGCCACTCCGCCGGCCCCCGACGGCACCGTCTACCTCGTCACCCAGGAGCCGGACGTGCTGTTCGCGCTCGAGCCCGACGGGAACCTGCGCGAGCTGGGTGACGCCGCCGGCTACACGGCGTCGCTCGCGATGTCGCCCGAGGGCGACCGACTCTGGTATGTCCCCGACGCCCACGGAGGTGCCGCCGAGCAGGGCACGCCCGTGATCGAGGTCGACACGGCGACCGGGGAGCAGCGCGTGGTGGTCGAGCTCGACCCGCTCGCCCGCGACACGCTCGGGTTGTCGTTGGGCGGCACCTACAACGTGGCGGTCGATGCCAGCGGCTCGGTGCTCTACCTGGGCATGAACGCCGCCGAGCCCGGCGCGGACGATCCTTTCGGCGAGGTCGTGCTGGTCATCGTGGACCTCGCGTGAGGATTGCGTGTGTGCTGCTCGGCGCGGCCGCGCTCGTGAGCGCGTGCTCGTCCGACAGCACTCGCGCCCGGCCCCCTCAGATCGGTGGGCGGCCCAGCGCCTGGCGGTAGATGTCCTCGGCCCGCCGCACGGCGTGCACCAGGTCGAAATCATGCACGCGGGCTCGCGCCCGATCGCCGATGTCGGCCCGTAGATCGTCGTCGTCGAGCAACTTGGTAAGGGCAGCCGCCAGCGCAGCGGGATCGCCGGACGGCACGAGCAGGCCGTCGCGGCCGTCGGAGATGACCTCCGGGACGCCGCCGACACTGGTCGCGACGGGAGCGATGCCCGTGGCCATCGCTTCGAGCAGGGCGATGGGGAGCCCCTCGAACTGCGAGCTCAGGGCGAACACGTCGAAGGCCGGGAGCAGATCGAAGACGTCGTCCCGCGAGCCCGCGAAGACCACCCGTTCGGCGATGCCGAGCTGGGAGGCCAGTGACCGCAGGTCGCCTTCCAGAGGCCCCAGGCCGACGAGCACCAGCACGGTCTGGTCGTCGCTGGCCGGTCGCAGCGCGGCGATGGCTCGGAGCAGGGTGGCCTGGTCCTTCTTGGCGGTGAAGTTTCCGACGGTGCCGATGACGTGCACCTCGGGGTCGAGGCCCAGCCGCGTGCGCGCGGCGCCACGGGCGGCCGCGCCGGTCACGGCCAGCGTGGGGTCGGTGCCGTGCACGACCACCTCGACGGGCACCGACGACCGGATCGACGCCGCGACACCGTCGGACACCGCGATCGCCCGCGCATTGCGCCGGTAGGTGGCGGCGTTGGCCCAGCGGGTCGGTGGTCGGTAGCGGCCCCACAGGTTGTGCTCGGTGTGGACGAACGCGGGACGGCGACCCGGGAGCGCGAGCCGGGCGAGGGTCGCGGGCAACGGCATGTGGGTGTGCACGATGTCGATGTCGCGGTCGCGCACCAGCCGGCGCAGCCGGGAGACCCAACCCACGCTGGTGGGCCGCGGACCGTCGAGGCAGTGCACGGCGGTGCCCGTGGCGACGAGGTCGGCGACGAACGCGTCCTTCCATGGCAACAGATACGCCACATCGAGCTCGAACTGCGAGCGATCGAGGTGGCGCGCGGCGCCCAGGATGAGACGCTCGGTGCCGCCGCGGCCGAGGCCCTTGGTGAGCATCAACACCCGTGTGCGGCGCTGGTCGGCGCTGTGATCCTCGTGAGTCACGCCTGCTGCTTCCGCCCGTTGTCAGCCGTGTTTCGCCAGGCTAGTGGCACGTCGCCGGTCGTGGCAGCGTGTCGACGCAGGTGCAAGGCGCATCTCATGACCCGGCGCGGGCCGCGCGGCCCGGCCCTGTCCCCAGCGAGGTGACGAGAGCTTCCCAGCGATCGGCGACGGCTCCGATCTCGAAGGTGGCCAGGCAGTGTCGGCGCGCCGCCGGGCCGAGACGGTCGCGCTCGGCGAGCGCCCGGCCGAGTGCGGCCGTCAGCCCCGAGACGTCGCCGGGCGGCACGAGCAGGCCGGTCTCGCCGTCCCTGACTATCTGCGCCACCCCGCCGACATCGGTGGCCACGACCGCCACCCCCGAGAGGCCCGCCTCGATCAGTACCCCAGGCATGCCCTCGGTGCGGCTGGGCAGGACGACGACGTCGGCGGCGGCGAGCGCCTCGGCCGGTCCGGGGAGCATCCCTGCGAAGTGGACCCGCCCCGGTGCCTGGTCGGCGGCGTGCTGCTCGAGCGCCGCCCGGTCGGGCCCGTCGCCCGCAACCAGCAGGTGGGCGTCGGGCAGTGCGGCGACGGCGATGATTGCGTCGCCCACCCGCTTCTCGGGACCGAGCGCGCCGATGACCGCCACGACC
This sequence comes from uncultured Acidimicrobiales bacterium, assembly GCA_963735395.1. Taxonomy (GTDB): domain Bacteria; phylum Actinomycetota; class Acidimicrobiia; order Acidimicrobiales; family VFJN01; genus ZC4RG19. Next base: position 202,290 of record CAVTKV010000021.1, read on the forward strand.
GGCGCGTGCGGAGGCAACTCCAGGCGTCGGCGCGCCGCGGCGCGGGCGTCGGCGTCGGGCACCGGGCAGCGCTCGGCGGGCACGCCGTTCGGGATGACGTGGATGCGCTCGGCCGGCACACCGTGCAGGGCGCGCACGCTCTCGCCGGCGCCAGGCCAGAGCACCGCCACGGCGTCCATGCGCCGGAGCAGGAGCCTGGTGCGGGCGCGGCGCAGCCCGTTGCCCGCCCACGCCGCGGGGTCGCCGATGCTGCGGTAGACGACCGGCGCGCGCAGCCCGACCAGCGCCGACGCACACGCCGGCAGGGTGCGTGAGCCGTGAGCCACGACCATCTCCGCGTTCCGAGCACGGCGTCGTAGAGCACGCAGAGTCGTCGGTGACAGCGCGCTGTCGCCGAGCGCGGGTACGTCGAGCGCCGCCCCGGTGCGTCCAGGCGTGAGTGCGACGACGTCCGACGCCACGCCCCGCGCCGTCAGAGCCGCGCTGAGATCGACGGCGAACGTCTCGGCGCCGCGGCGCTGCGTCGAGGTGACGACGTGGAGGGCACCGCTCGGCGAAGCCGCTGACCCTTGCGATTCCTGCTCGGTCACCATGTGCCCTCTCCTGCCGACCGGGTCACACAGACGGCGTTCCCGGAGACCGAACCGGCGCTTGTCGGCGGTGTGCACCGCATCGGCAGACCGGGGGAGACCGTATGACGCGAGAGCGTTCCGACACCAGACAGCGCGCTGTGGCGATCGTACGCGGCTCGAGCCGAGGCGCCATCACGGGACCGAGCGGCGCCGCCGGCGCATGTGGCGGCGAGCTAGGCTATCGGCGCGGCTGACAGCGCTGCACCCCGGTGCCAGATGGCGGTGCGACGGGCAGGTTTCGTCAACGGGAGACCTCGTGGCGATCGGCGTTGGGGAGTGAAAGTGCACGAAGAGATCGAGCTGTTCGGAGGGCCGGCCCAGTTGCTCGGGTGCCGGCACATGCCACCCTCCTCACCCGCCGCCGGTGTCGTGATCTGCTCGTCGGCGCCGTTCGAGGCCGCCGTCGACGCGGGCCGTGGCGCTCGTCTCGGCCGGCGCCTCGCGCGTGGTGGAGTGGCCGTCCAGCGCTTCCACTGCCTCGACGCTCCGCCGGGCGACCGTGACCTCGCGGAGCTCAGCTTCGCGTCGCTGGTCGAGGACGCCCGGCGGGCACTCGATCGCCTCCGTGACAGCTGCCGGGTCGAACGCCTGGGGTTCGTCGGGGCCCGGCTCGGTGCGCTCGTCGCGGCGCGGTTGGCGCACGATCACGACGGTGCGCCGCTTGCGCTCTGGGAACCGGTTGTCGATGCGCGAACGGCGATCGAGCAGGCGGCCCGGGCCCGGTTCACCCGGCAGTCGACCGGAGTCGAGACTCCGGCCGGCGGCGCTCGGCGACTCGACCTGTTCGACATGCCGCTCGGCGCCGAGTTGTCGGACGGGACACGCGTCGGCGGCGTGGTCGACGAGGCGGGTGGCCGGCCGCGACCGCTCCTGGTGGCGCAGACCGCCCAAGGCGATGTCCTCCGGCCGGAGTACGACCTGCTCGTCGCCCGTTGTCGGGCCCGGCAGTTCACAGTGGATGCCGCCTGCTACCCGTGCGACGGCGAGCGGGACGGGGCACCCGTCCCGGTTGCACCTGCCGATGCGCTCGTGGACGACACGGCTGCGTGGCTCGTCGCCCACCTGGTGGCGCCTGGCGACACCCCGCCGGCCGGACAGCCGACCGGAAACCGCGTCGCGGAGCAGGACCGGCCGTGACGCGCCTGCCGCCACTGCGGGACGGGCAGATGGCAGAGCCCGGCGCGAGCTCGGAGGCGGCCGACGGCCCGGCGGGTGCGCCCGACGCGCGCTTCCGCGTCGCCCACGTGATCGACTCGTTGGCGGGCTCGGGTGGCGCCGAGAACCGGCTCGTCGACGAGGTCATCGCACTCACCGATCGGTTCGACCAGACGGTCGTGCGCCTGTTCGAACGCGACTTCCTCGACCGGCGGCTGGCGGCTGCCCGCGTGCCGGTCGTGGCGCTCGGTTTTGCAGCCGACAGTGCCGGCCGGAAGTGGCCCGCCGCCGCTCGCAGCCTCAGCCGCGTGCTGAGCGAGTTGCACCCCGACGTCATCCATACGTCGCTGTTCACCGGCAACCTGGTGGGCCAGATCGCCGGCGCTCGGCTCGGCGTGCCCGTCCTCTCGACGTTCAACCGCTCGGGCGACAGCGATCTGCTGCGGTCGCTCACGCCGGGAGCGGCCACCTGGAAGGCGCGCGCCATGCAGGCCATCGGCCGGCGGGTCGCCCGCCGGGGTGACGTTCACTACCGGGCCGTGGGCGCCTACGTCCGCGACACCAACTGTGCCTCGATGCGGCTCCCCGTCGGGGCCGCGACCGTGGTCCAGCGCGGCATCTCGGTCATCGACGACGCACCGGGCGGTGCCGGAGGCAGCGGGCGGTCCGCGTTCGGCTTGCCGGACGGCGCGCCCCTGTTCGTGAACACCGCCAGGCTCGTGCCGGAGAAGGCCCAGCACCTGCTCGTCGAGGCGTTCGCCATCGTCCGGTCCGAACTACCGGACGCGCGCCTGGCGATCGCCGGTGCCCCTGGCCCCGCCTCGTCACAGGTGACCGCGGCGATCGAGCGCACAGGCCTCGAAGGTGCGGTGTCCCTCCTGGGCTTTCGCGCCGACGCCCGCGCACTGGTGGCGGCCGCCGACATCTTCGCGTTCAGCTCGATGTCCGAGGGCTCGCCGGGTGCCGTTGTGGAGGCGCTGGTCCTGGGCACCCCCGTGGTCGCCTTCGGCATCCCGCCCGTCGCCGAGTTGACCGACGGCGACGGCCACGCGTGGCTGGCCGAGCCCGGAGACCCCGTCGATCTGGCCGCCGCGATGCTGGCGGCGTGGCGAGCACCGGACCGAGCGGAACGAGCGGCCTCGACGCAGACGTGGGCGCGGGAGGCGTACTCGCTCGAGTCGGTGGCTCGGCGACTCGGTGACCTGCTCGAGGCCCGGGTGGCTGTGAACCACCTCACGGCGGGGCCACCGCCGCGGCGGCGATGAGCGACGCGCCCACGCCGAAAGTCCTGGACCGGGGCACCTGCGTCATCTCGATCGATATCGAGTTGGCTTGGGGCGAGGCGCACCGGCGCGACGGGACACAGGGGCGGCACCGGTTCGACAACGAGCGCGAGGTCATCACGGCGGTGCTGGCGATGTTCGCTCGCCATGGCATCTCCGCCACCTGGGCGCTGGTGGGCCACCTGTTCCTCGACGCCTGCGGGCGCGACGGTCGAGGCCCTCACCCCGAGCTGGTCACTCCCGACTACGAGTGGCTCGACGCCGACTGGTTGGCGATCGACCCGTGCTCGTCCCTCGAGGCCGACCCGTTCTGGTACGGGAGCGACATCGTCGACACCATCCTGGCCTCCCCTGTCCGACAGGAGATCGGCAGCCACTCGTTCACCCATGTCATCGTCGACGACCCGGCGTGCACGCCCGAGGTGTTCTCGTCCGAGATGCTGGCGGCCACCCGGGTTGCGGCCGCTCACGACATCGAGCTGCGGTCGTTCGTCTATCCCCGCAATGCGATCGCGCAGATCCCGGTCCTCGCCGACCATGGGTTCCGCTGCTACCGGGGCGGCCGCGCCGCGCCGCCGTTCGCTGGTCGCCCCCGGTGGCAGCGGCGGGGGCTGGTGGCGATCGACCGGGTGCGACCGTTGCGAGGCTCGGCCGTGACGCCGCTGCGCCACCCGAGCGGGGTGTGGAACGTGCCCCAGACCTACCTGTTCGCCCCACTCACGTCGGGCCGGCGCCTACCGCCGGCGCTGTGGTCGCGCCGCCCCGTCGCCAGGCTGCGACAGGCGGCGCGGCACCGGTCGCTCTTCCACCTCTGGTTCCACCCCTACAACATCACGGCCGACCCCGAGCGGGCACTCGCTGCCCTCGAGCACATCTGCCGGGCGGTGGCCCGCCTGCGGAACGCGGGCGATCTGACGGTGCTCACGATGGGTGAGCTGGCGGCGAGCCTCGACCGTGACGACGTCGGAGCCGGGCACTAGAGGTGGACCGCTAGAAGAGCTCGATGTCCCCCAGGCCCAGCGACCAGTGGTCGGCGGGCGGCATCGTCGACTCGGTGAGATCGCGCCACACGAGCGTCGGCCCCTGTCCGGGGACGGGCAGCAGCCCCCTCCCCGGTCGCGCCCGACCGATCTGAACGGCGTGATCGGCCCTGGTCTCGCGGAGGACCTGGCGTACCAGCGCCGGTGCCGTGCGGTCGTCGCCGGCGGGCACGATCTGCTCGCACACGGCCGCCTCGAGCGCCGCGCCGCGGCGGCGCAGGCGGAATACGACCACACCGGACGCCACGCCACCGGGAGCGACGACTGCCCGGTAGTGCAGCGGAGGGAACCCGTAACGCCAGGCGAGGTAGGCGGGGGTGCGGAGGGTACGTAGCCGGTCGTCGTCGGGCCGGGCGGCCGCCAGCAGCGCCGCGGTCGCCGCGCCGTCGGCCAGCACCTCGGCCACGGGCACCCCGGCGACGGTGGGCGCCGACCACTTGTCGGCCGGGGTCCGTGCCCGCGCCAGGCGCAGGAGCGACAGCGGCGAGCGTGGCGTCGCCGCCACCGGCAACCGCTCGACCAGTTGCCAGCCCATCTTGAAGTAGCCGGGGCGGCTGCGGTCGTTGGGCGTGTTGAAGACGAAGGCCACGCCCTCGGCTCGCAGTTCGTCGAGCGCCCGCCGGGTGAGCAGCGAGAAGATGCCGCGTCCCTGGTAGTCGGGATGGGTCGCCGTGTCGACCGCCCGTACGGCGGGGATGGTGGTGTCGCCGCGGGCGAACTGCCACCGCGAGAAGGTGCGGAAGCCGACGAGGCGATCGCCGGCCGCCGGGTCGGCGGCCACCCAGGCGGGCGACCGGCCGAACGGACTCTCGTGGTGCTTCCAGGTGAAGAACCGCGCATAGTCGTCGTCGGGCACCCAGCCGAGCGAGGCCTGCAACAGGTCGAGCACGGCGGGCAGGTCGTCGTCCGTCGCTCGGCGGACATCGAGGGTGGCGGTCGCGTCAGCCACCAGCACCACCGGCACGGCCTGCGCCGCCCGCATCGGATCGCCTGTCCGAGCCCACCGGCCGGGAGCGTAGCGGCGTGACCCCGTGGCGCGACAGGGCAGGGCGGAAGGATGCGGCGGCGGGAGCGCCATAGGCTTGGCCCGTGGCGGACGGACGATCCCTGGCACTGCGCTCGATCAAGAGGCTGGCCGCGGCCGGCGACCGGGTTCGTCCACCGGTGGGCGGCGTGGTGGTGCTCATCTACCACCGGGTGGGTGGCGGCTCGGGCACCGAGGTCGACCTGTCGGCCCGGGCGTTCGACGAACAGATGGCCTGGTTGGCGGGCTCGGGTCGGGTGGTCAGCCTCGACGACGCCGTCGACCTGCTCGACCCCGCCGGCGCGACGTTCGGGGGCGGCGACCAGCCTGGTGACGTGCGGAGCGGCGACGCGATCGACGACCCGGTGGTCGTGACCTTCGACGACGGCACGGTCGACCTGGCCGAGGTGGCCACGCCGATCCTCGAGCGTCACGGCGTGCCGGCCACCGTCTACCTGGCGACCCGGTTCGTCGACGAGGGCGTGGCGTTCCCCGACGACGGCACGCCGCTGTCGTGGTCGGCGGTGCGCGACATGGCGGCGACCGGGCTGGTGACGTTCGGGTCGCACACGCACGGTCACCTTCTGCTCGACCGGCTGCCCCCCGCCGAGGCCGCCGACGAGCTCGACCGCTCGCGCCAACTCATCGAGGACCGGGTCGGCGCGTCCGCACACCACTTCGCCTACCCCAAGGCCGTCGGGGCCTCGGCCGAGGTCGAGCCGCTGGTGCGGGAGCGCTACCGCTCGGCCGCGCTCGGCGGGAACCGTCCCAACCCCGTCGGGGTCACCGACGTGCACCGCCTGGCCCGCACGGCGGTGCAGGTGAGCGACGGCCACGAGTACTTCGTGCGCAAGGCGCGGGGCGGGATGGCGCTCGAGGACACGATCCGCCGGGCGGTCAACCGCGTCCGGTATCGGGGCACGGTCGGCTGACTCCCGGGCGACCACCACACAGAAACGTCACGGAAGAAATGGCACACTGGGCGTTCCCTTCTTGACAGTATGTAGCGATTACGAGACATGACGAACGCGGGTCTCCCCAAAGTGACCATCGGCCTTCCCGTCTTCGACGGGGGGCGTTATCTCCAGGCGGCCATCGAGTCGATCCTCGGCCAGACCTACGGCGACTTCGAACTGGTGGTCTCGGACAACGCCTCGACGGACTGCACCTCGGAGATCTGCCGTGCCTACGCCCGCAGCGATCCGCGGATCCGCTACGAGCGGTTGGCCACGAACGTCGGCGCCCGCAGGAACTACGAGCGCGTGCTGGGCCGGGCGAGGGGCGAGTACTTCAAATGGAGCACTCACGACGACGTGCTCGCCCCCCCGTTCCTCGCCCGCACCGTCGAGCGCCTCGAGGCTGACCCCGGAACGGTGCTCTGCGCCGCCGACATCATGGTGATCGACCACCGGGGCGAGCCACTTGGCGCCCTGCACCAGCCGATCGCCGTCGGCGGCTCGACACCCCATGAGCGCCTGCGGCAGTTCTTCGCCCACCGCCGTGCGCACCAGACGATCTTCGGGGTGATCCGCCGCTCGGCGCTCGAGGCGACGGGACTGTTGGGTCCCTGGTTCGGCTCGGATCGGGCTCTGCTCATGGAGCTGGCGCTGCTCGGCCGCTTCGCCCGGGTGGACGAGCCTCTGTTCTTCCACCGCGAGCACCAGGACCGGCCCGACTACGCCGACTCGCAGGTCGTCTGGCTCACTCCCGAGCGCGGCGAGCGTTCCGTGGCCGTCTATTGGCACCATCTCGGCGCGGCCACTCGCATGGTGATGTCGCAGCCCATGCCCGCCGGCGAGCGGCTCCTGTGCCTGGCCGAGTGCGGCCGCAGGTCCCGCACCCAGCTGCGGGAGTGGGCGCCGATCCTGTGGAGGGAGGCGGCGACCGCCGTGCGCTCCGTGACTGCCGTGACCAGGGTCCGCTGAATCCGATGACGCACGATGGCGAGCGGCTGCCTGCGGTCACGGTGGTCGTCCCCGCCCGCAACGCGGCGGGGACCCTTGGCACCCAGCTCGACGCGCTGTCGAGGCAGACCTACGCCGGTCCCGTCGAAGTCATCGTCGTCGACAACGGTTCAGTGGACGGCACCCGAGATCTCGTGCGAGATCGAGTCGATCATGGCCGCAGGTTGAGGGTCGTCGGGGCGGACGGAAGTACTGGAGCCGGGTACGCGCGAAACCTCGGTGCCCGGTTCGCCGACGGCGAGCTTCTCGCCTTCTGCGACGCCGATGACGTTGTTGACTCGCCCTGGCTCGACGGCCTCGTTGCGCCCGCCCGGGATCACGACGCCGTCACGGGGCCGCTGCGTTACGCCAGGTCGCTCAACGGGCCCGTCGCATTCTGCCGTTATGGGCACCGACCAGACAGCCTGTCGGCGACAGCGCTCCGAGTGGTCAACGACTTCATGCCGTACGCGACAAGCGCCAACCTTGCGATCTGGCGCGCCGTGTTCCTGGAACTCGGAGGGTTCGACCAGTCGTTCTTCCCCGTAGAGGACAAGGAGCTTTCGTGGCGACTCCAACTGGCCGGCTACCGGCTGGGCTTCGCCGCCAACGCCATCGTCGACTATCGGCTGCGGCCATCGCTGCGAGGCCTCGCACGGCAGCAGTACCACTATGGGCAGCGTGAAGTGCTGCTCTACTCGCGTTTCGACGCAATGGGCATGCCACGTCGTCGCCCGTCGATTGTCGCCAAGTCGTGGGCCCACCTCGTCCTCGAAATGTTCGCGATGTTCAACCCGCAGCGTCGTGGAGAGGTCGTGCGGCTCGTTCCGAGATATGCCGGTCGCGTGACCGGAAGCTTCACCTACCGCACGCTCTACCTCTGACCGCACGCAAGGTAGGCGAAGCACACCAGCCACCCACCGTCACGCCCCTGATCACGCGGGACGCGGTGCGTTGGTTCATCGCGTGCCGCATGGGACTAATCTCGCACCGGAAGGGCGGTGAGCAGGCGGATGGCGAGATGATCGATACCGAGACGAACGCGTGGTCGAAGCCCGGCGGGGGCAGGCGGGCAGAACCGTCGCCCGAGCCGGTCGACCCATCAGTCAACCCACCGGTCGTGAGCATCGGCCTGCCGGTGCACAACGGGGAGCGTTACCTCGAACGTGCCGTGCAGTCGATCCTCGACCAGGACTTCGCGGATTTCGAGCTGATCATCGTCGACAACGCGTCCGACGACGCGACCGGCGCCATCTCGGAACGCCTCGCTGCGTCCGATCCGCGAGTGCGGTACCACCGCAACCCCCAGAACATCGGTGCCGCGCGCAACTTCTGCCTGGCTTTCGAGCTGGCGCGGGGCCGGTACTTCCGCTGGGCCGCGTACGACGACTGGCTGGAGCCCTCCTACCTCAGCAGGTGTGTCGACGTGCTCGAGCGCGAGCCGGACACGGTGCTCGTGTTTCCCAGCACCAACGTGTTCGACGAGGCGGGAAACCTGCTGAAGCAGTACCGCTACCCCATTGGGCTCACGTCCGACCGGGTCACCCAGCGCTTCTTCCACTCGCTGTGGAACTGGAAGTACGCGAGCTCGATCTTCGGCCTGGTGCGCGCCGAGGCTCTGGCGAAGACCCGCCTGCTCGCGCCGTACAAGGGCTCGGATCGGGTCTTGTTCTCCGAGCTCGTCCTGATGGGCAACGTCCGCGAGCTCAGCGACCACCTGTTCAACTCGACCGAGACCGTGACCGTTCGGCGGGGGCGGGGCAACGCCTGGTGGTCGGCTCAGGCGCAGACCCGGCCGACCTTCGATCGCTGGCGCCTGCTCGGCAACTACGTCGCTCTCGTCGCGCGCACACCCCACTTCACCGTCGTCCAGCGTCTCAGCATGACCGCGGCGGTTTTTGGGTTCTTCTGTCGCCAGTGGCCGAGGCAGGCGCTGCTCTACGAGCTGGGGGCGGGCGCCCGCTACGGCTGGCGACGCGTGTCTCGCCCGCTCGAGTCTGCAGTTGCCCGCGACCGACGAGGCGTCGTGGGAGACACCGCACGATGAGCTCCCGCCTCGCCGCACCGCTGCGGCGGATCAGGACGGCGCGGAGTCGTGCCGAGTTCGCACTCGGGCCCCTGCCCCGGATCGTCGCGCCGATCGGTGCCCTCGCCGTGCTCGCCGGGCTCTTCGAGGCCGGGGTTCTCGCCATCATCGCGCAGGCCGCGTACACGATGGCCCAGGGAGACGGGTCGACCGAGATCGCCCTCGGGCCCGTGCGAGTGGTGGCGGGCGTGCCCCAACTGCTGGGCGTCGCGGTCGTCCTCGCGATCCTGCGTCTGGCCGTCCAGTGGTCACTGGCCTTCCTGACCGCCCGGACGAGTGCGGCGGCCCAGTCCCGGCTCATGAGGAAGCTGTTCCACGCCTACTCCAGGGCCGGTTGGCCGGTGCAGTCCCGGGACGGCGAGGGCCATCTCCAGGAGATGATGGCGTCTCACGCCAGGAGCGCCACCCTGGCAGCGATGATCGTGGCCGGAGCGATCTCGCCGCTCAGCTCCTTCGTCATCCTGGTCGGCTCGGCCGTCCTGCTCAGCCCGCCGATCGCGCTGGCGGTCGCCGTTGCCGCGGTCGGCATCTTCTTCGTGCTTCGTCCCTTCGGTCGGATCACGCGGCGGCAGGCGGCGCTGCACTCCGCCGGGTCGCTGTCGCTCGCCGACGGGGTCAGCGAGGCCGTGCGCCTCACCGAGGAGATGCACGTCTACGGCACGGCGCCCCAGCATCGTGAACGGGTCGATCACCTCATCGACAGGATTGAGGCCCCGTTCTTCCGCACCCAGCTGCTGTCGATGGGCGTGCCCTCCCTGCATCAGGGTCTGGCGCTGGTGCTCGTCGTCACCGGGTTGGCGGTGCTCTACGCCATCGGGGGCGGCAACCTCGGGGCGCTCGGCGCCATCGTGCTGATCCTGGTGCGGGCGCTCTCGTACGGTCAGCAGCTCCAGACCGTGTACCAGCGGTTGAACGACGTGTCCCCGTTCCTCGAGCGGATCATCAAGGAGGTGGCCCGCTACGAGGCGAGCGTGCAGGTGTCGGGCGATGAGCACGTGCCGTCGGGGAACGCCATCACGTTCGATCGGGTCGCGTTCTCCTACGACTCCAGGCAGGGTGTGCTTCACGAGGTGTCGTTCCGCGTCGACCCGGGCGAGACGATCGGCATCGTCGGTCTGTCCGGCGCAGGGAAGTCAACTCTCGTGCAACTGCTCCTTCGGCTGCGGGAGCCCGACTCGGGGACCTTCCGGATGGGTGGCACAGACGTCCGTCAGATCGCCCTGGACGACTGGCAACGCCGCGTGGCGTACGTGTCGCAGGAGCCGCGCCTGCTCGGCGGAACCGTCGCCGAGAACATCCGCTACTTCCGCGACTTCATCGATGACGACGCCGTCGAGGCCGCCGCCAGGATGGCGCACATCCACGACGAGGTGCTGTCGTGGCCGGGCGCCTACGACCATCGGGTGGGGCAGCGCCTCGACGCCGTGTCGGGTGGCCAGCGGCAACGCCTCTGCCTGGCCCGCGCCCTGGCGGGACGGCCCGAGATCCTGGTACTGGACGAGCCGACGAGCGCGCTCGATCCCCGGTCCGAGGTGGCGATCCAGCGCACGCTCGAGGAGCTGCGAGGTGGCGTGACCATGTTCATCGTCGCCCATCGCATGTCGACGCTCAGCACATGCGATCGCATCATGGTGGTCGAGTCGGGTCGGATCGCAGCGCTCGACACGGCCGAGAACCTCCGCCAGGCGGACGGCTACTACCGGGCGGCCATGGAGCTGGCAGGGCTGAGCGCGGCGCCGGGTGAGTCGTGATCTCGATGACGGCTGTCGTGATCGCGGATCGGACGTGGTCCGTTCGGTGAGCGGTCCGCTGTTCGACGTCGTGTACCGCGGCCCGTTTCAGGGCCGGCGCATCAGCTTCCTGCTCGACACCCTCGAGCAGCTCGGTGGCACCCAGCGGTTCTTCTGGCTGAACCCGGACAAGCACTGGCGCGAAGCGTCCGCGTTCCTGCCGGACTTCATGGCAGAGCGCGGTGAGGTCCAGGCCACGGTGCTCGACGGCCGACCCCACGGGCTTCCCACGGCGCTCCGGGTGCTGTCCGACCGTCGGCGGCCGCGCGCCTCGCTCGCCCTGGCCATCGGGTTCACCTCCCTGTCGTTCGCTCGGGCGGTCCGCGCCGAACGCCTGGTCTGGTGCGTCAATGGCATCCCCGAGGAGCGCCTCCTCCATCGCGATGGCGGCAGGCAACGGGTGGCCGTGGAGACGATGTGGCGGACTGCCCGGCTGGGACGGACACCGGACGCGGCCGTGACCGTGTCGCAGCCCATGGCCGAGCTCGTGCAGGACCGCGTCGGCAGCAGCATGCCGACCTTCGTGGCGCCGACCGTGGTGAACCGGTCGACGTTCCGGCTGCGTCGCGCCGGCCCCGGGGCGCTGACCTACATCGGCAGCGGCGCTCCCTGGCAGGACCTTCCCCTTCTCGCCGAGATCTGGTCGGCGGTCCACCGCCTCGATCCCCGCCTCCGCTTCCGGGTGGTGAGCCGCGACGACCGGGCCGACGTCCTGCGCCGGGCGCTCCCTCCCGACGTGATCGAATCGGTGAGCGCCGCGGACCCGGCGGCAGTGGCCGCACAACTCCGCGACACCCAGCTCGGCTTCATCGTCCGCCGGCCGCACCTGGTCAACACCGTCTCCTACCCGACCAAGTTCGGCGAGTACGTCGCGTCCGGGGTCGGTGTCGTCACGACGGACATCGGGTGGGACATCGGGAGCCTGGTCCGCTCGACCGGCTGTGGCCTGGTGCTGGACGTGGACGACTCGCCGAGCCGGATGGCGGAGCACATCGTGGGCTTCGTCTCCAGCGCCGGTGCCGCGTCGGACACGCTCACCGAAGCGTGCGACGCGGCGGCGTCGCAACTCGACCGGGCGGTGTACGTCAAGCAGCTCAGCACGTTCCTCGCTGGGCTCATCGATCTATAGGGACTGACGACCTCTCCGGTCGACGCGCCACCCGCGTCCGACGGCCCTGCGTGAACCCGATCAGCGCGCCAGCCACTCCGACAGCACCCGGGCGATCCTCGGGCCCGATCGGCCGTCCCAGAGCGGCGGGACCCGGTCCTGCGCCGACTGCCGGTCGGCCAGGGCCGTGCGGGAGGCCTCCGCGAGGTCCTCGATGCGGCTGAGCCGGTTCGTGCCGTGCGAGATCGTCACCGGCCGTTCGGTGTTGGGGCGCACCGTGACGCAGGGGACGCCGAGCACAGTGGTCTCCTCCTGCACGCCGCCGCTGTCGGTGACGACCAACGCGGCGCCGCGCATCAGCGAGACGAACTCGATGTACCCGAGCGGGTCGACGACCGACAGACCGCGGATCGTCATCAGGCCGGCCCGCTCGAACGCGGCGCGGCCCCTCGGATGGATCGGGAACACGAGGGACAGGTCGCCGGCGATCTCCTTGAGCGCGACGACCAGGCCGGCGACCGCATCCGGATCGTCGACGTTCGCCGGGCGGTGGAGCGTGACCAGGCCGTAGGCCTCGGCCGGGCCGAGAGCGACCGCGTCGCGGGCCCGGGCGACGTCGAATCGCTCGAGGTTGCCGAGCAGGGTGTCGATCATGGGGTTGCCGACGAAGTGGATGCCGTCGGCCGCGATGCCCTCGCGCGCCAGGTGGCCGATCGCCTCGGGGCTGGTGACCAGGTGCAGCGCGGACAGCGAGTCGGTGACCCGACGGTTGATCTCCTCGGGCATGGTGTCGTCGAAGCTGCGCAGTCCGGCCTCGACGTGAGCCACCGGGACCTGCAGCTTGGCGGCGACCAGCGCTGCGGCCAGGGTGGAGTTGACGTCTCCGTACACGACCACCAGACGTGGTTCGAGGCGGCCGAACTGATCCTCCAGTGCCGGGAGCAGCGCGGCCGTCTGGCGGGCGTGGCTACCGGAGCCCACGCCCAGGTCGACGTCAGGCTGTGGCAGCCCGAGCTGGCGGAAGAAGATGTCGGACATCCGCTCGTCGTAGTGCTGGCCGGTGTGGATGATGACCTGGGGCTGATCGTGCAGGGCCTTGACCACGGGCGCGGCCTTGACGAAGTTGGGCCGAGCCCCGACCACGTGCACGAGCGGGCGCATGGGGGCGCTCATCCGTAGCGGAGGCGGGGGAGACCACCGCCGACCCGGTCGAGGAGAGCATCCGCCGTGAACTTCGCGGCCCAGTTGATGTAGCGGAAGGACGCGTAGCGGCCCCAGATCGGCATCGATCCCGGGACCCCACCGCGTTGTGCCGGCGGTGAGGACGGCGAGGCTTGTGCCCGCTTCACGCCGCGCATCAACCGGTCGGCGAACTGCCCCAAGTCCGGTCGTCCGCTGAGATCGGCGACACGTTGGCAGCACAGCGCGAGCTGCGCGGAGCCGGTGGGGCATTCGTAGGAGGCGGATCCCCGCCAGTCGGGCGTGAGCGTCGCGGACAGCCCGCCGCCCCGCCTGAGCCTGCATCCGTCGGGCGAGGCGTACGACCGGGCGATCGCCTCGCACGCGGCGACGCCCGCAGACCAGGCCTCCTCCGAATCGAGCACGAGGCCGCACTCGAGCAGCCCTTCGATGGTGTAGGCCACCGTGTGAGTCAGCGGGTCGCGACCAGGCCTGAACGACATCAGGTCGATCCAGCCGTTGTCACGCTGGTGGCCGAGCGTCCAGTCGATGACCTGGCGGGCGGCCTTGGTCCACGTCGGCTCGTCGAGGACACGCCCGGCCCGGGCCAAGGCCCAAGCGATGCGCGTGTGATAGGTGTGGGCCACGCCGTGGAGCGAGTGTGCGGTCCAGGATCCATTCTCGTTCTGGTGCTCGCGCAGCCATGACGCGGCGCGCGTCGCGGCGCCGACCATCGGTTCGACGCCTACATCCGCCAGCGCGACGAAGGCGAACAGCACCTGCCCCGTGTTGAAGACCTCGGCAGGCTTGTCCACGTCGACGGGGCCGCTCCACACGCCCTGGCTGATCGACCCGTCCGCCCGTTGCACGCTCGTCAGCCACTCGCCCATGCGCCTCGCCCGCTGCCGACTCTCGTCGTCACCGGCGAGATCGGCGTGGTGGAGCATGGTGGGCACGATGTAGCCGGTTGTCTCGGGATAGGACAGTCTCCAGCCGTCCCGCAGGCTGTAGCTGGCCGCCACCCCACCGTCGGGCGTGGCGTCCTGCGCTCTGCGCAGCCAGCCGATGACCTCGGTCAGGTGGTCGGTGTCGGTGCTCACCCGGCCCGACCGCTGGGCCAGCACGATCGCGCGGGCCGCCGACGGCCGGCAGAGCCCCGTGACGTTTTGCACGCGCCGGGTCCAATCCCTGGCCCTCGACGACCGTGGCGGCACGAGGGTGTCGAGCTTCACCGTGCGCACCTTGGAGGTTGGCGGATGCCTCATCGTGAAGCGGAGCCTCCCGGCAGCGCGTGCGAGCGTGATGGGGTCGCCGTGCCGTGGCGACCCCAGACCCTGGTGGCCAGGGGAGGGACATGCGACAGCGCGTAGCGCGCCACGTGGCGCAGGCGCGGATTGGCTCGAACCGCACCCCGGAAGTGGTGGCGGCTGCTCGACCGGTCGCCGATCTGGAACGCGGCGACGGCCGCGACCGCGTGGTAGTCGGCGAGGACGTGGGGCGAATGTGCCAGCTGGCGCCCGTGTCGATCGAGGATGTACCGCGTTCCCACGAGCATGTCCTCGGGGCTCCACAGCCGCTGGGCCACGGCACGCCGCTCGATGTGGACGAGTGGGAGGTCGACGGAGGCCGCCACCATGTCCGCGCGTTCCAGCTCCGGCACCAGTCGCAGCGCGAGCTCGGTCTGATGCGATATCGGGAGGTCCTCGGCGTAGCCGCCCACCCGCTCGTAGAGCTGTCGGCGCACGGCGAAGGTTCCTGCGAGGAAGAGCGCGGTCACACCGTTGAACGCGGCCGGCTGCTCGGTTGGGAGGGAGATCATCTCCCAGTCCGACACCGGGCTGTAGAAGCGGCATCCGCAGGACACGAGGCCGATGCGGGGCCCGATCCTGCTCGCCAGCGTCGACAACCACGACGGCTCGACCCGATCGTCGTCGTCGAGGAAGATGACGAACTCACCCTGCGCCACCTTGATGCCCGTGTTGCGGGCGGTCGAAAGACCCCCGTTCGGCCGCCGCACGTAGCGGACGAGCGGTGAGTCGAACGAGGCCACGACCTCGGCCGTGTCGTCCTCGGAGCCGTCGTCGACGACGATCAGCTCGTAGTCGGACTCGTCCTGTCGCGACACCGAGTCGAGCGCGCCCCTGAGCCGCTGACTCCGGTTGTACGTGCAGATGACCACACTGAACAGAGGCATCTGAGCTTCTCCGCCGCCGCCACGCCAAGAATCCTGCCGGTACACAGGCTAGCAGCCCTCCCCGGGGCTCGTCCCTGTGCACCCGGCGGGAGATCCCGGCGGGATCACCAGCGGATGGTCAGGCCCTGTCGGCCGCGCTAACGTGCCGGTGGCGTTCTCGCGGGGTCGTACCTCCGCGCGGCGGGCGGAGGTGAAGGGTGCGGGCGTTCCAGGCTGGACGTGGTCATGTCGGTTGGCGCCGACGGTGCATCGTGACGTTGCTCACGATGGGCGTGGTCGGTGCCCTCGGGTCGATGCCGGTGGCGGCGGCGGGCGCGCCACCCACGATCGACATCTGGTACGGCAACGTCCAGGCGGTCGGCGAGTACGGCCGATCGCAGGAGTGGGCCAACGTGCTCGGGCGGGTCAGCGACGTCGACGACACGGTGACCTCGCTGACCTACACGCTCAACGGTGGGCCCGCGCGCCCCTCACGATCGGGCAGGACAACCACCCCCGACTCGTGCGGTTCGGTGACTTCAACGTCGAGATCGACCGCGATGACCTCGTCCCGGGGAACAACTCCGTCGTGATCCGGGCAACCGACCAGGCCGGCAACCAATCTCAGCGCACGGTCACGCTCGTCAACACGCCCTCGGTCACCTGGCCCCTCCCCACCAGCGTCGACTGGGCGGGAGTGACCAACCCGTCCGACGTCGTCGACGTCGTGGACGGACGGTGGTCCGCCAGCTCCAGCGGCGCCCGGACCGTCGACACCGGCTACGACCGCCTGTTCGCGGTCGGTGACGAGACGTGGACCGACTACCAGGTCGAGGTGCCGGTCACCATCCACGACATGGACGCCAACATCGGCGGCGTCGGACTCTTCATGCGGTGGACCGGGCACACCGAGGAGCCGCCCCACCAGGCGGGCATGCAGCCCCGCGTCGGATGGACGCCGAGCGGGTCGCTGGCGTGGTACCGGGCCCGCTTCGGCCACGTGCCCCGCGTCGAGCTGGCCACCGACGAGGAGGACGTGCTCGCGGCCGACACCAGCGGGTTCTCGCTCGCTGCGGGGTCGACGTACATCTTCCGGGCCCGCGTGCAGCGGACGGCGGCGGGCGACGACTACCGGTTGACCGTGTTCCCCGCGGGCCAGCCCCCGAGCGCCGGCGTGACCGTGACCGCGCTCGACACCGCGTTCCGGAAGGACGCCGGATCGGTCCTGTTCATCGCCCACCGGGCCGACGTGACCTTCGGCGACGTCACGGTCACCAACGTCGGTGGACCACCGCCGCCTCCGACCACCACGACGACGACGTCGCCGTCCACGACGACGACGGTGCCGTCCACGACCACGACGTCGCCGTCCACGACCACGACGACGACGCCGCCCCCGCCGCCGGGGGGTGGGTTGGTGTCGGACGAGTTCTCGTCGTCGTCGTTGGGGTCGCAGTGGTCGTGGTTCGATCCGGTGGGTGACGCGTCGCGGGCGGCGACGGGGTCGCATGCGACGGTGTCGGTGCCCCAGGGGGTGTCACACGATCTGTGGACCGGGAGGTTGTCGGCGCCGCGGTTGTTGCAGAGCAACAACGACCGCGATTTCCGGGTCGAGGTCAAGATCGATTCGGCGGTGACGGCGGCGTACGAGATGCAGGGTCTGGTGGCCCAGCAGGACGCCGACGATCTGGTGCGGGCCGAGGTGCATCACGACGGCGGGTCGCGACGGTTGTTCCTGGCGACGATCAACGGTGGTGAGGCGGACGCTTTGGCGAACGTGGCGGCGCCGTCGACGGGGCCGTACTGGTTGCGTCTGGCCCGGGTGGGTGACGAGTGGACGTTCGAGAGCTCGAGCAACGGGGTCAGCTGGACCACGGTCGAGACCTTCACCCGTGATATGACGGTCAACCAGGTCGGGGTGTTCGCGGGCAACTTCACACCCGCGCCCCAGCACACCGCCACCTTCGACTACTTCCGGGTGACGTCGAGCGGTGGCCCCCCGCCGACGACGACCACGACCACGACGTCGCCGTCCACGACCACGACGGTGCCGTCCACGACCACGACGGTGCCGTCCACGACGACGACGGTGCCGTCCACGACGACGACGGTGCCGTCCACGACCACGACGGTGCCGTCCACGACGACGACGGTGCCGTCCACGACCACGACGACGACGCCGCCCCCGCCGCCGGGGGGTGGGTTGGTGTCGGACGAGTTCTCGTCGTCGTCGTTGGGGTCGCAGTGGTCGTGGTTCGATCCGGTGGGTGACGCGTCGCGGGCGGCGACGGGGTCGCATGCGACGGTGTCGGTGCCCCAGGGGGTGTCGCACGATCTGTGGACCGGGAGGTTGTCGGCGCCGCGGTTGTTGCAGAGCAACAACGACCGCGATTTCCGGGTCGAGGTCAAGATCGATTCGGCGGTGACGGCGGCGTACGAGATGCAGGGTCTGGTGGCCCAGCAGGACGCCGACGATCTGGTGCGGGCCGAGGTGCATCACGACGGCGGGTCGCGGCGGTTGTTCCTGGCGACGATCAACGGTGGTGAGGCGGACGCTTTGGCGAACGTGGCGGCGCCGTCGACGGGGCCGTACTGGTTGCGTCTGGCCCGGGTGGGTGACGAGTGGACGTTCGAGAGCTCGAGCAACGGGGTCAGCTGGACCACGGTCGAGACCTTCACCCGTGATATGACGGTCAACCAGGTCGGGGTGTTCGCGGGCAACTTCACACCATCGCCCCAGCACACCGCCACCTTCGACTACTTCCGGGTGAACTGATCCGACGTGGTGATCGAGTGGCGTCATGGCCACGAGGGGCGGTCGGCTGTTCGTAGCTGCTACCGTCGCGGAGTCGGAACTAGGCGGACGGATCCAACGAATGGCGGGGATCCCGTGGACAGGGCGGAAGCGTATGCGCGTGCTGGTGACGGGTAGTGACGGATACATCGGCACGGTGCTGGTGCCGATGCTCTTGGAGGCGGGTCACGAACCTGTCGGCCTCGACTCGATGCTGTTCCACGACTGCCGCATCGGCTCCGAGCGGCCGACGGTCGACACGATTCGCCGGGACATCCGCGACGTCGGTCCTGCCGACCTGGGCGGGTTCGACGCGGTGATCCACCTCGCCGCCATCTCGAACGACCCGCTGGGCGACCTGCACCCCGACACGACCTTCGCCATCAACCACCGGGCCACCGTGCACGTGGCCGAGGTGGCGAAGGCAGCCGGCGTCGAGCGGTTCCTCTTCTCGTCATCGTGCAGCCTGTACGGGGCCCATGGCGACACCCCGCTCGACGAGTCCGCCGACGTTCCACCCGGTCACGCCGTACGGCGAGTCCAAGGTGCTGTCCGAGCGCGACCTGCACGCTCTGGCCGACGACGACTTCAGCCCGACCTACCTCCGCAACGCCACCGCGTTCGGCATGTCGCCGCGACTGCGAGGCGATCTCGTGGTGAACAACCTCACCGGGTTCGCAGCCGCCACCGGCAAGGTCGTGATGAAGAGCGACGGCACGCCCTGGCGGCCGCTCGTCCACATCGAGGACATCGGCCGCGCGTTCCTGGCCATCCTCGAGGCACCGCGCGAACTCGTGCACGACGAGGCGTTCAACGTCGGCCGCACGTCCGAGAACTACCAGATCCGCGACGTCGCCGAGATCGTCGAGGGCGTGGTCGAGGGCAGCACCATCACCCTCGCCGACTCGGCGGGGCCCGACCTGCGCAACTACCGGGTGGACTGCAGCAAGATCGCCGACACGCTGCCCGCCTACCAGCCGGTGTGGACCGTGCTGGCCGGCGTCGAGGAGCTCTTCGCCGCCTTCCAGGAAGAGGCGCTCACGCTCGACGACCTCGAGGGCGAGCGTCTCTTGCGCATCCGCACCATCCAGCGCTTCCAGGAGCAGGGTCGCCTCGGCGCCGACCTGCGCTGGCTGGGACGGGACGCGAGGGAGGCGGCTGTATGAGCGGGCTCTCGTGCCGGTCCTGCGGGGGCACCGAACTGCGGTCGTTCCTCGACCTGGGCCACACCCCGCTGCCCGACGCGCTCGTCGACCCCGCCGCCGACCGGTCGCAGGAGGAGTGGTTCCCGCTGGCGGTCGCCTTCTGCCCGGGCTGCACCCTGGTGCAGATCACCGAGGAGGTGTCGGCCGAGAAGATGTTCGTCGACAACTACCACTACTACTCCTCGTTCTCCGACCACCTGTTGAAGCACAGCCGCGACCACGCCCTGGGGCTGGTCGAGACCCGGGGGCTCGGTGACGACAGCCTGGTGGTCGAGCTGGCCAGCAACGACGGCTACCTGCTCAAGAACTTCGTCGAGGTGGGCGTGCCGGTGCTCGGCATCGATCCGTCCCCCGGGCCCGCGGCGGCGGCCATCGAGGCCGGCGTGCCGACCCTGCGCGAGTTCTTCGGCGTCGACCTCGCCCAGCGACTCGTGGACGAGGGCCGGCGCGCCGACGTGATCATCGCCAACAACGTGATGGCGCACGTACCCGACCTGAACGGGTTCGTCGCCGGCATGAAGCTGCTGCTGGCCGACGACGGGCTCATCACGGTCGAGAACCCGTACGTGGGCGACCTGGTCGACCACTGCGAGTTCGACACCATCTACCACGAGCACTACTGCTACTTCTCCTGCACGTCGGTGCAGGCGCTCATGCGCCGGCACGGCCTGTGGCTGAACGACGTCGAGTACTTCCAGAACCTCCACGGCGGCACGTTGCGCTGGCACATCGGCCACCGTGACCGCCGCTCCGACACGCTGGCCGAGTACCTCCGCCTCGAGCAGGAACGGGGGCTCACCGGGGCCGACCCCTACCTGGCGTTCGCCGACCGGGTGCGGCGGGTCTGCACCGACCTGGCCGATCTCATCGGCGCGCTCCGGGCCGAGGGCCGGTCGGTGGCGGCCTACGGCGCGGCGGCCAAGGGGGCGATGATGCTCAACCACGCGGGTCTCGGGACGGACCTGGTCGAGTTTGTCGTCGATCGCAACCCCCACAAGCAGGGCAAGCTCATGCCCGGCACGCACCAGCCGGTGCGATCACCCGACGCGCTCGTCACCGAGCGGCCCGACTACGTGCTGCTCCTGGCCTGGAACTTCCGCGACGAGATCATGGCCCAGCAGTCCGACTACCTCGACGGTGGCGGCCGGTTCATCGTCCCCGTGCCGACGCCCGAGGTCGTGGGATGAGCGCGCCCGGACAGGCGGGCGGTGGGTACCCGTGCCCGGCGTGCGGTGGCGGCACCCTGGCCGTGTTCCACGAACAGCACGACATACCCACCAACAGCTGCCTGCTGCTCGACGCTGACGAAGCGGTCGCGTACCCGCGTGGCGAGATGCGGCTGGGCTTCTGCGGGGCATGCGGCTTCCTCGCCAACGTCGCGTTCGACCCCACGTTGTCCGAGTACTCGTCGCGCTACGAGGAGACCCAGGGCTACTCGGCGCGCTTCGTCGACTTCGCCACCGGATTGGCTCGCCACTGGGTGGACAAGTACGGGCTGGCCGGCGGCACGGCCATCGAGATCGGGTGCGGCAAGGGGGAGTTCCTGGAGTACCTGGTCGAGGCCGGGCTCGGCCGCGCCACCGGGATCGACCCGGGGCTCCACCCCGAGCGCCTGCGCCCCGACCTGGTCGGCAGGATCACGGCGCGGACGGGCTTCTACGACGAGTCGTACGGCCCCCTCGAGGCCGATGCGGTGATCTGCCGGCACACCCTGGAGCACATCCCGGACGTCGCCCGCTTCGTGCCGCGTGATCCGCGACGGCATCGGTGATCGCCGCGACACGATCGTCCTGTTCGAGCTGCCCGACATCCAGCGCATCCTCGACGAGGTCGCCTTCTGGGACGTCTACTACGAGCACTGCTCGTACTTCAGCGCCGGATCGCTGTCCCGCCTGTTCCGGGCGGTCGGCTTCGAGGTCCTTCACGTCGAGCGCACCTACGACGACCAGTACCTGCTCCTCGAGGCGCGACCCTCGTCGACCCCCGCCGCCGGCGACCGCCTCCCGATCGAGCACGACCTCGAGGAGCTGGCCAAGGGCACTCAGCTCTTCGAGGAGCGGTTCGCCCGCACTTTGAGCGGCTGGCGCGACCGACTGGCCGTGCTGCAGCGCTCCGGTGGCACGGCCGTGATCTGGGGATCCGGCAGCAAGGGCGTGTCGTTCCTCACCAACCTGGCCATGGACGACGCCATCCGGTGCGCCGTCGACATCAACCCCTTCCGACAGGGCAAGGCGATGATCGGCACCGGGCACCAGATCGTGGGCCCCGATGCCCTCACCGCGATCCGGCCCGAGCTGGTCATCGCCATGAACCCCATCTACCTCGACGAGATCCAGGCCGAGCTCGACCGCCGCCAGCTGCCGGCCGAGCTCGTCGCGGTCTGACGAGGGCACCCCGATGCCTCGCTGCCCCGTCTGCGCCTCCACGGCGCTGCAGCCCTTCTTCGCGCACGAGGGGCTGCCGGCCCTGTGCAACGCGCTCTGGCCCGACCGCACCGCCGCCGAGGCCGCGACCCGGGGTGACGTGCGGTTGGCGGTGTGCACCGACTGCGGGATGATCACCAACACGGCGTTCGACCCCGGGGTCTTCGGGTACTCGCCCCAGTACGAGAACTCGCTGCACTTCTCGCCGGCCTTCCAGAACTTCGCCTCCGGGCTGGCCGAGCGGCTCGTCGAGCGGCACGACCTGCACGGCATCGACATCGTCGAGATCGGTCCCGGTGGCGGTGACTTCCTGGCCATGTTGTGCCGGCTGGGTGACAACCGGGGCACGGGCTACGACCCGAGCCACGAGCCCGACCGCGCCCCGGACCTCGACCCGCGAGTCACGATCGTGGGCCACGAGTTCCCCGACGACGGGTCCCCCAAGGGCCGCCTGGTCTGCGCCCGCCACGTGCTCGAGCACGTCCCGGACCCCGCCGCCCTGCTGGGCGCCATGGCCCGGTCCCTCGACGCTGGCGGCGTGGCCTATCTCGAGGTTCCCGACGGTTGGTACCTCGTCGACCGCGTCGCCCTGTGGGACGTGATCTACGAGCATTGCCACCACTTCACCGCTCCGGCGCTGCGTCGACTGGCCGGTGTGGTCGGCATGCGCCTCCTCGACTCGGGCACCGCGTTCGGCGACCAGTTCCTGTGGGCCGATGCCGCGCTCGGGGCGGCGCCCGCCGGTGCGCCGGACGGCGAGCGTGTCGACGCCATCGTGGCGCGTGCCGTGCGGTTCGGCGAGCGGGCCACCGCGTTGCTGGCCGACGCGGCGGAGGTGATCGGCGGCTTGGTCGCGGACGGGCCGGTCGTGCTCTGGGGTGCCGGCTCCAAGGGCGTGACGTTCCTCAACATGGTCGAGGGCGCGACCGGCGTGCGGGCGGTGGTCGACATCAACCCGCACAAGCGCGGCCGGTACGTGCCGGTCTCCGGGCACCCGGTGATGGCGCCGGCCGACCTGGTCGACGACGCACCCGCAACTGCGATCGTCCTCAACCCCGTCTACGTCGACGAGATCGGTGGGCAGCTTGCCGAGCTCGGTCTGAAGACGCGCGCCGTCGCGATGGGAGCAGTTCGTTCACCCGACCACACGCCCCGATCCCGCGGGGATCGGGTAGGACCCAGCGGGAGGTTCACATGAAGGTAGCCATCCTGGCCGGCGGGCTCGGGACGCGCCTCGCCGAGGAGACCGAGGACAGGCCCAAGCCGATGGTGGAGATCGGGGGTCGCCCGATCCTGTGGCACATCATGAGGTACTACGAGCACTTCGGCTTCAACGACTTCGTGGTCGCCCTCGGGTACAAGGGCGAGTACATCAAGCGCTGGTTCGTCGACTACGCGTCGCTGACCAGCGACCTCACCGTCGACATGAAGACCCGCGCCGTCACGCCCATCGACGCCCAGCCCGGGCCGGCCTGGCGGGTCGACCTGGTCGACACCGGCCAGTCGACGGCGACCGGTGGTCGCATCAAGCGGCTCCAGTCCCACCTCGGCGACGAGACGTGCATGGTCACCTGGGGCGACGGGGTCTCGACCGTCGACCTCGGCGCGCTGCTCGAGTTCCACCGCTCGCATGGCCGCCTGGCGACCCTCACCGCGGCGCGGCCGCCCGCCCGCTTCGGCCACCTCGAGCTCGACGGCAACGAGATCGTCGAGTTCAACGAGAAGCCACAGACCGGCGAGGGCTGGATCAACGGGGCGTTCTTCGTCCTCGAGCCCGGTGTCATCGACTACATCGCCGGCGACGACACCCAGTTCGAGCGCGAACCCCTCGAGGGGCTGGCCAAGGACGGCCAGCTGATGGCCTACAAGCACGAGGGCTTCTGGCAGTGCATGGACACCGTCCGCGACCGCAAGCGACTCGAGGATCTGTGGGAGGCGGGTGCACCCTGGCGGGTCTGGGACTGACCGGTACGAGATGAGGCGGTGGCCGCCCGGCTCGACGGTGGTGGTCCGCCAGCACCGTCACGGACGCTTCCGGGCCGTGACACCGATGGTGCTCGCCGAGGATCGACCGGGCCGGACGCTCCTCTACGTGCCCCGGGGCACCCGCTTCCTGGCGCCGGCCGACCGGTCGGGCCGGGTTACCCGCTCGATCCGCGAGGAGGTCGGCACCACGCCTGACCGCTGGCGGGACCACGCGGCGCTGCACATCGTGCCCGACGGCGCCGCCTTCGCCGTCATGGTGCGGTGGCGGCGGTCGTTCGACGACTTCGCCGGCTTCTACGTGAACGTGCAGGAGCCGTTGCGGCGTACGGCGATCGGCTTCGACTCCATGGACCAGACGCTCGACGTGCTCATCGACCCGCATCGGTCGCAGGTCCGCGTCAAGGACGACGACGAGCTGCGCGATGCCGCCCGCCACGGGTTCTTCTCCGCCGCGGAGGTGGCCGAGATCCAGGCCGCGGCACGGTCGGCGACCCGGATGGTGCTCGACCGCGTGCCGCCGTTCGACGAGCCCTGGCACCTCTGGCGGCCCGACCCGGCGTGGCGCGTCCCGGAGCTGCCGGACGGCTGGGGCGCCGAGCCCCTGAGCCCGTCTCCCTGGCCTGAGGCCGCATCGCCAGCCCGATCGCCCCCACCGCTGGGTCGTTCCGACATTGATCCGTAATGCGGCTGGACCCTTCCGACATTGATCCGTAATATGGCCACACGGAGTGGGGACCGTCCTGCGTTCAGCGTATGGCTTAGTGTGATTCTGGTGCGAGCTGGCCGACCCCTGCCTTCGATGCGGGCTTTACGAGCAAGGGGATCACATGCCTGACGACCGACGAGACCGCAGCAGCATCACACGACGCACGCTGCTCGCGGGGGGCGGAGCGGCGGCATTCCTCGCCGCGTGTTCCCGGCAGCGACCGCGTCAGGATGCGGCCGGGCGGAACGCGGCCCCCACGACGACCACCGCCCCACGGAGCAGCGCGGGGGCGACCAGCCCCACAACCGAGCCCGCGCCGTCGCCCGGTCCGAACCGCACGCTCACCGACGGCGAGCACTTCCCCGACGGCTTCGTGGTACCCGCCGGGGAGACCTGGGCGCTCGCCGACGGCGCGCACGTCACGAGCGCGCAGAACGTCGTGGTCGAGGGCACCCTGCTCATGCACCAGCCCGACCCGTCCCGCATCATGCGCCTGACCTTCGTCGACGTCGACGAGTCGGCGTTCGTGGGCGAGGACACCCACGAGGTCCTCGATACTGACGTCGGCCTGTGGATGGTCAACGAGGGTCGGCTCGACGTGGGGGGAGCCCCCAAGGCGTCCTGGACCCGGCTGACCGCGCCCGCTCCGCCGGGTGCCCGCGAGATCGTCGTCGAGGACGCGAGCGGTTGGCGCGTGGGCGACGAGGTCGCGATCACCGCGACCGCCAGCCGGGCGGCGGACGGGTACCAAGGACAGTCGGATCGGGCCGTCGTGACGTCGGTGAACGGCAACAGCATCGGGCTCGAGCAGGCACTCGCCTACGAGCACCCGGTCGTGGACGGCCGGTGGAACGCCGAGGTCATCAACCTCACCCGATCGGTCGTGATCGAGGGCACGCCGGAGCACAAGGCGCACATCATGTACCTGCACCAGGGCATGCACGCGTCGCAGAGCTACCGCGCCAGTGCCATCAGCCATCTCGAGGTCGCTCACCTCGGCCCGAACCGGATGAACGACCGCGGCGAGCCGTCCAGCGTGGTCGGCCGGTACGCCCTGCACTGGCACCACGGCGCGCAGTCGACAGACGGCGTCGTGGTCGAAGGCGTGGTCGCGCACGACTGCGGCGCGCACGCCTTCGTCGCCCACTCGTCCAACGGCATCACGTTCCGCGACTGCGCCAGCCACGCGACGGTGGGCGACCCCTACTGGTGGGATCCGGGCGACGCGTCCGATTTCGTCACCTACGACCGCTGCATCGCATCGCACGTGTCGCCGGACGGGAGCAATCGCTACAAGACCAACGGGTTCTTCGCAGCGCGGAGCGACAAGCCCCTCTCGTGCGTCATGCGCAACTGTGTGGCGGCGGGTGTGGACGGGCCGGATTCGGCGGGCTACTTCTGGGACAACCAGTCGCTGGGCGTCTGGGTCTTCGAGGACTGCGTCGCGCACAACATCGCGAGCAACGGGCTCCGCGTCTGGCAGAACACCTCGGTCGTGCATGTCATCGATCGGTTCACCGCCTACAACTGCGGGACGGGCATCAGCCACGGCGCCTATGCGAACCCCTACAAGTACCACGGTGCGACCGTGCACGACTGCGGTACCGGTCTGATCGTCACAGCGGTCACGGCCTCCGACGACGGGTCCGCGCTGGAGTTCCACGATGTCGTGGTCACGGCGTCCGACACGGGCCTCGAACTAGGGGACGCCCCGGTCAATGCGTCGAAGCGCACCGACTTCCGCCGATGCCAGCTCGGCAACGTCGTGGTGACGGCGTCGCACGCCGATTCGAGCAAGCACTGGGACTTCGTCGACTGCGGGTTGACGCCCGACGACATCTCGGTCGAGCAACTGTCCGGCGACACGCTGCTGCGCGTCCAGACGAGTGGCCAGGCCTGGCAGCTGACGGGCGACGGGCAGTGGAGCGCCGTCGCCTCGTTCTGATCGCCGCGCTGATGCGAGGGCCGGCGCGACTCGGGCGGAAGAGGCCTACTACGTCGGTGTGCCGAGCGGGGCCACCTTGTCGGTCATGCCCTTGCGGCCGGCGATCGAGCGGTAGGTCTCCAGCACGATCTCGACCACCCGGCTCTCGTCGAACGATGTCGAGGCCCGATTGATCGCGGCCTTCCCCATGACCCGGCGTCGCTCGGGATCGTCACCTAGCGTCCGGATGGCATCGGCCAGCGCCCCGCCGTCGCGGACGGGTACGAGCAGCCCGGTCACCCCGTCGTCCACCACCTGGCGGCACCCCCGCACGTCGCTGGCGATGACCGGCAGGCCCGAGGCCGCGGCCTCCATAGCGGCCCGGGGGAATCCCTCGCGCCACGACGGCAGGACGAACAGGTCCATGGCGCCGTACAGCCGGTCGACGTCGTCGCGCATGCCCAGGAACCGCACGCCTTGCGCGGCGGCGTCCCTGACGGTCCGGCGGTCGAGGGCGTCGGGTTTCTCCGGGTCGTCGGGCCCGATGACCACCACCACGTAGCGGTCGTCGAGCCGGCGGGCGGCGTCGAACAGCTCGAGCAACCCCTTCTCGGCCACGAGGCGACCGACCATGCCGACGACGATCTGGTCGTCCCGAGCGTCGATCTCGCGGGCCCGCAGCTCGGTCCGCTCGGCATCGCTCAGCGCATCGGGGCGGAAGCGCCCCAGGTCGACGCCGTTGCCCAGCAGGCGCGTGCGCCGGCGCGGGTACACGTGGCGGCGCACGAGCCGGTCGAGGTCCTCCTCGCTCTGCACCAGCTCGGCGTCGGAGAAGCGGGCGGCGATGCCCTCGAGCAACAGCAGGATCGTGCGCTTCGCCCACGGGTCGGTCTCGGTGAAGTAGAGCCCGTGGCACGTGTTGACCACGATCGGCACCCGGGCGAGGCGGCCGACGACCCGCCCGTACAGGCCGGGCTTGGGGTTGTGCGTGTGCAGGACGTCGGGCCGCTCGCGCCGCAGGATGCGCCACAGCTCGCCCGCAGCGCGCACGTCGGCCATCGGGTTCATGCTGCGGGTCGACGAGGTCAGCGGCACGTGGCGGATGCCCTCGGCCGCCAGCCCGTCGGCGTAGGGGCCGGGGGCGCTGATGCCGACGATGTCGGCGCCGCGGTCGCGCACGGCCGTGAGCTGCGGGTACAGCAGGTAGCGCAGGCTGGAGTCGACGGTGGTCAGGTGCGCCACCTTCAGCACCGGAGGCCCGGCAACCGGCGCGTTCTCGCGGGGAGGTCGTCGGGGTCCCAGGCGAGGGCCGCGTCGAGGTCGGCCAGGGTCGTGATCTCCGCGTCGACGTCGTCGCCGCTCGGCGCCTCGGCGTGCAACCCGCCGCGCGCGCCGGACCCGCACCGTGCGCCAGCCCAGGCGGTGCGGAGCGACGAAGTCCTTGGCCGGGTTGTCGGCGACATAGGCGCACTGCTCTCCAGTGACCCCCAGCTCGCGTTCGAGGTGCTCGAACGCAGCAGGGTGCGGCTTGCCCCGCCCCGGCCCCAGCGTCTCGGTGAACACCACCAGGTCGGCCCACCGGGTGAGCACCAGCGCCTCGGCCTTGGCCTGCTGGCTGGCGAGCGGCCCGTCGGTCACCACCGCCACCGCCACGTGGGGGGCGAGGGCGTCGAGCCAGGCCTGGGCGTCGCCCAGCAGCTCGATGGCGGGCGCGTGCATCCGGTAGACGTCGACCAGCCGGGGCACCAGGTCGGGCGTGACCTCGACGCCCGCGCCGGCCAGGGCGTCGTCGAAGATCGTGCGCCGCACGCCGGCCTCGAACGCCGCCCACGCCCGCTCGCCCAGGTCGTCGACGCCCAGCTCGTCGCGGGCCCAGGCGCCGACGGCGTCGAAGCCGCTGCGGACGTAGTCGCGCTCGAGGTAGAGCGTGTCGTCGATGTCCAGCACGACGAGCCGGCGGTCGCCGGTGCCGGCGGTGGCGGAACCGGTCACGCGGAAGTGTCCGCCTCGTCGACGAACACCGCGGCGTCGTAGCGCAGCATGACGAGGCCGTCGCGCCATCCGTCGGACGCCGCGGTCGACGACAGGCCCAGCAGCTCCTCGAGCTGCCACCTGGGGAAGTCGGCCCCCGCCTCGAGCGCCAGCGGGAACCCGCCGCCGTAGCGGGCGTTGATCTCGATGACGGCCAGCTCGCCGGGCGCATCGCCCACGAACACCTGGATGGTGATCGTGCCGAACGCGCCCGGCAGCGCCTGGCAGATCCGGGCCGCCAGCTCCTGGAGCTGGGGCGAGCGCACGGTCACGCCCTTGCTGACCTCGCCCGACCGCACCTCGATGCGGCGGCGGGGCACGGCGCACACGCAGCGGCCGTGGCGATCGGCGAGCACGTCGATCGTGTGCTCGCGGCCGGGCGCCAGGGTCTGCACCACCATCTCGCCCAGCTCGGGCCGGCTGACGGCGACGGCCAGCTCGGCCGGGTCGCGCACGATGCCGACGCCGATGCCGGCGCTGCCGAAGCGGGGCTTGGCGACGAGCGGGAACTCCCACGCCGCCGGGTCGGCCAGCACGGCGTCGGGGCTGGCCTGGTCGACCGTCGGGAACTCGTTGGCCACCAGCCAGTCGTGGGTGAGCTGCTTGTCGGCCGCGATGTCGACCACCCCCGCGCCCGACAGGGCGACGGTCGTGCCGATGGCCGCGAACCGGTCGCGGCCCGCCACCCAGGCGGCCATCTCGGTGTCGATGGTGGGCACCACCAGGTCGACGTGCTGCTTCTCGCACAGCTCGAGCAGGGCGGGAACGTAGTCGGGATCGTCGAGCCGGGGCACGAGGAACGCCTCGTCGGCCTCGTGGAACGCGCTCGAGTACCACGACGCGTCGGTGGCGATCACCCGGCCGTCGAGGCCGAGCGAGGCCAGCGCCCGCCGGAACCCGCGCAGCAGCTCGACCCGCCTGCCTGCGGACGAGATCAGGACCGTGACCGGGGGAGCGACGGGTGGCCCGTCGCTCGCGGCGAGTTCGGTCACGGAGCCGGCTGGGCCCGGTCGATGCCCGAGCCGGGGAACTCGGGGCGGGTGGCGTGGCCCTCGTGGCTGATGCCGTCGCGTCGAAGCACGCTGGTGACCGTAGCGACCATGATGCGCACGTCGAGGCGCGGCGACTTGTTGTCGACGTACCACACGTCCATGTCGAGCTGGTCGTCCCACGTCGAGCGCGTTGCGGCCGTTGGTCTGCGCCCACCCGGTGATGCCGGGGCGCACCTCGTGGCGACGGGCGTGGGAGTCCGAGTAGCGGGGCAGGTACCGCACCGGCAGCGGTCGCGGCCCGACCAGGCTCATCTCGCCCCGCACCACGTTCACGAGCGAGGGCAGCTCGTCGAGGCTGGTGGCCCGCAGCAGCTTGCCCAACCTGGTGAGGCGGGCCTCGTCGGTGTCGGGACCGTCGTCGCCGGGCTCGGCCGTGCGCATGGTGCGGAACTTCACCAGCTCGAACGTGCGCCCGTGCCGCCCGGCCCGCTGCTGTCGGAACAGCACGGGCGAGCCCATCGTCGCCCTGACAGCCAGCGCGACCACCGCCAGCACCGGCCACGTCACCGCCAGCACGAGCAGCGCGACCACCAGGTCGAGCGCCCTCGACGCTGCGTCGGACATCCTCGCCTGTCGTGCCCCGCCCACCACGCTGGAGTCTCTCGCGTCACCGCCCGCCGTGCCACCCGGTGAGGCGTAGGGTGGCCAGGACCCTACCGATGCGTGTCCTTGTCCGAGGAGGCAACGGTGGCAGCCACGTCGACGATGATGGCGCTTGGCACAGCGGCGCCCGACTTCTCGCTTCCCGACCCGTCCGGAAAGGTGTCGGGCGCGCGACGACTTCCGGGATGCGCCCGGGCTCCTGGTGATGTTCATCTGCAACCACTGTCCCTACGTGAGGCATGTGCGCCGGGAGCTCGCCAGGCTCACACCGCGCTGGCGGGACCGCGGCCTCGCCGTCGTCGGCGTGCAGAGCAACGACTGGGGCGCGTACCCCGACGACTCCCCCGAGCGCATGGCGGAGGAGTCGCGCTCGGCGGGCTACATGTTCCCCTACCTCGTCGACGAGTCGCAGGACGTGGCACGCGCCTACGGGGCGGCATGCACTCCCGACTTCTTCCTCTTCGACGGCGACCGCCGCCTCGTCTACCGCGGCCAGCTCGACGACAGCCGGCCGGGCAACACCCTGCCCGTCACCGGTGCAGACCTTCATGACGCCGTTGTGGCGCTGCTCGGGGGCACACCGGTGGCTGACGAACAGAAGCCGAGCATGGGCTGCAGCATCAAGTGGCGCCCGGGCAACGCGCCGGACTGGGCGTGAGCCCGCCGGCTCTCCTGGCCGTCATCAGCCGCAGGTGCTGGCACCGGCGCCGCCCGGATCGGCTTCAGCCGGAATTGATCCAGTGCCATACGGGGCGCGCTATGACGCGATCGCACGTCCTCGGCCAGGAGCGTTTCGGCGGAGATGAACGCTTCGGCGTCAGCGGTCGTCGCGGCGCCGTTCGCCGCGGCTGCGTTCCAGCTCGCGGCGCAGGGCGCGGGTGACGAACTCCTTCAACGACTCGCCGCGCTCGATGGCCTCGATGCGAATGGCCCGGTGCAAGTCGTCGTCAAGATCACGCACGTGCAGGTGCCCCACGACGTCCACGTCTACAGGCCGTGTGGTGGTGACGCACGGATGGGTGATATGGGTCTCGCGTACCTTGATGCATTAGTTCCCTTGTGAGAGTACGGTGGGCTCGAAACGGGAGTGGCGTCGCTGAAACGACCCGGGGGCTGGCCAGCATCTGCAAGGAGACGCTGACGATGTCAACCGTACCGACGACGATCCCGGCGAGGGGCTCACGGGTCACGAACAGCGCAGGGCGATCCTGGACGCCGCGGGCATCGCCAGGCGATCTGTCCGAGCACGGCCGTACGGTCCTCGGCTGGCTCGCGGAGGCCGGCCCGAGCGTGTGCGAGGGGCTGGTCGAGCTGATCTACCAGGCGAAGGGAGGCGACGTGCGTCAGATCGCCCACGGCATCGACGGCATGACGAGCGCGCTCAACCGCCTCGAGCGGATCGCCAACCAGCTCCCGGAGCCTTACACCAACACGTGGGCGGGCGTCGTGAACGACATGCAGGCACGGCTCGATGCCGCCCTCGACGAGCACGACCGGATCCTCGATGGCTGGAGGAAGACCAGACACGGGTGAGGCGCGCGGGCCGGCCCCCGGCCCGGCGTCGGAACCGGGAAAGACTACGAGCGCCTGGCCGAGCCCAGGCCCTGTTCCCGGGACCATGCCGAGCTCCTGCAGGGTCGCCCCCGAGCCCACGTTCGCCGGACGGCGCAGGTGACCGTGCAGCGCGCTGGCCGACCGCGTCCCGCCTCGGAGCGACACCCGGTGTTGCCGCTCACGGTTGTCGCTGCAAGGAGGGACACCCTCGGCGACGGCGCCCTTGGCGCGACGCTCCGGACGGCCGGCTGGGCCGACAGGTGGGCTGGACCTCCTGTCCACCTGCCTGAGCGTGACTACCTGGTCGACGAGCTCCTATTCCTGGGCCCCCGTCCCGTCGGCGGCCGTGTCCGGGTCGACCAGCCGCCACGGCGGGGGATCGAGGTCGGGCTCGTAGGGCGAGTCGACGCGCTTGGCGACCAGCTCCGTCACATCGGACCCGGCGGCGGCCGCCAGCATCGGCGCCGGGTCGCCGGTGTAGGCGGACGGGGTGGTCCACGCGGCGCCGTCGAGCGCCAGGTCCTCGAGGACGCCGCGCCGGTCGGCCCACGACCGGTCGGCCAGGGAGTGGCCGTCGAGCCACAGCACGTCGAACGCCACGAAGAGCACGGGCTGGTCGCGGGAGAGACGGCGGCGGGTCGAGTCCGACCCGGCGTCGAAGCGGCGGCGCAGGCGCTCGTCGCCCCCCTGCGGCGCTGTCAGCACGCCGTCGAGCGCCACCTCGGTCGAGCCGAGGACCCGGCCCACGGGCCGCACCTCGGGGATCCACGGGTCGATCGGGTTCCCGTCGGGCGTGACCAGGTGGACGATGCCGCCGCTCGACGCCAGCACGCTGCGCATGCCGTGCCAGCGGGTCTCGATGGCCCAGCCGTCACCGGTGGGCGCCGCCCCGGGCACGGGGGTGAGCAGCGTGAACTGCTCGGGCAACTGGCGCCGCGTCGGATCGGCCGGCGGGTCCATGCGGTGGATCATCCAGTTGCGGCCGTCGGTCTGGAACAGCGCGTAGCGCCCCTTCGACCGGGTGCCGTGCAGCCGCACGGTCAACTTGGTGTCGGTGATCTTCTCGGGCTCGTAGGTGCCCTCGTCCCACACCGTCATGTGCCCGGCGCCGTAGCTGCCGTCGGGGATGTCGCCCCGGAAGGTCAGGTACTCGAGCGGGTGGTCCTCGGTGTGCACCGCCAGGTGGTTGCGGCCCGGGTCCCACGGCAGCCCGCGGGGCAGGGCCCACGACAGCAGCACGCCCTCGTGCTCGAGGCGCAGGTCCCAGTGCAGCCGGGTGGCGTCGTGCTGCTGGATGACGAACCGCGGCGCGTCCCCCTCGGGCTCGGCGACCTCGCCGGGCGGCTCGGGCGTGCGATCGAAGTCGCGCTTGCGGTCGTACTCGTCGAGCCGTCGTTCCGACGTGCGCCGTCCGGAGTCGCGGTCGGAGCCACGGGAGCCGCGCTGTGCCATCCGGTGACCGAGCCTAGAGGCCGAGCCGCTGGGCGACGGCCTACGCCCACGAGCACGATCTCGCGGGACCGCCATACACACAATGACCCATCCGGGCGACGGCACCGGGTTGCACATTTCGCCCGATGCCAGGTTGTCGGCGCGCTCGTACCGTCGCCTGGTGAGGCGGCCGGCGGGGCTGCCCGAGGGAGGGCCACCATGTCCGCATCCGCGCTCGACTCCGATGGCCGGGTGCGCCAGGATCTCGACATGCATGACCCGCACGTCCGGCCGGCAACGCCGGTGCTCGAGGCCGTGCGCGAGCTGGCGCCGGTGATCGCGACCCGAGCGGGCGAGATCGAGGCGGCGCGGCGACTGCCGCGCGACCTGCTCGACGAGCTGGTCGCCGCCGGGTGCTTCCGCATGCTGCGGCCGGCCAGCCACGGGGGCTCCGGCCTCGACCTGGCCTCCGGGATGCAGGTGTTCGAGGAGCTGAGCCGGGCCGACGCGTCCGTCGGTTGGGTCGTCGGACTCGGCTCCGCCGGCTGGCTCGACCTCGTCGACCTGCCCCGACCCACCTTCGACGCCATCTTCGGCGACGACCCGGATGCCATCGTCGCGGGCACCATCAACCCCACCGGGATGGCGGTGCCTGTCGACGGCGGGTACCGGGTCAGCGGCCGCTGGGCCTTCGGCAGCGGGTGCGAGCACAGCCACTGGCTGTTCGCGAACTGCATCGAGCAGCAGGCGGGCGCAGGCGAGGACCCCTCGGGTGGTGACGGGCCCGCCGGTGCGGGTCCTCCGCCGATGCGCATCGCCGTGCTCACACCCGACGACGTCGAGATCGAGGACACGTGGTCGGTGTCCGGGCTGCGTGGCACGGGCAGCCACCACTTCCGGGTCGACGACGTGGTCGTGCCGGCGGAGCGCACGTACGCCGTGATGACCGCCGAGTCGAGCGTCGACGAGCCGATGGCCCGCATCCCGTTGCCGACGCCCTACACGCTGTTCGTCTCGAGCATGGTGATCGGCATCGCGCAGGGCGCCCTCGACGACATCCTGGCCCTGGCCGCCACCAAGGTGCCGCTCTTCGCCGGCACGTCACTGGCGGCCAACCCGCTGTTCCAGCACCAGCTGGCTGTCGCCGACACCCAGCTCCGGGCCGCGCGGGCGCTCGTCTACCGCGACGCGGCGGAGGTGTGGCGGACGGCCGTCGCCGGGGCGGAGCTCACACCCGCGCTCCGGGCCCGCGTCCGAGCGGACGGGGTGTGGGCGACGTCCACAGCGGCGTCGGTGGTGGACACGGCCTACACGGCGGGAGGGAGCAGCTCGCTGTTCGACAGCAGCCCACTGCAGCGTCGCCTGCGGGACATCCACGCCGTGACCCAGCACTTCCTGGTCAAGTCCGACTCGATGACCACGGTCGGGGCCGTGCTCGCCGGCCAGGACATCGACGTCCCGTTCCTCTGAGTCTCGCCCCCGGCCTCGCCGGGACTACGACTGGCCGGCGAGCTTGCGGTTCTTGAGTTGCGCCTTGACGTAGTCGCGGTTCATGTAGGCGATGAAGTCGATGGAGATCTCCTTGGGGCACGCCTCCTGGCACTCGCCGTGGTTCGTGCACGAACCGAAGAACGACTCCATCGTGTCGACCATCGCCTGGGTGCGCCGGTAGCGCTCGGCCTGACCCTGGGGCAGCAGGTTGAGGTGCTGCAGCTTGGCCGACGTGAACAGCTGCGCCGCGCTGTTCGGGCAGGCGGCCACGCAGGCCCCGCACCCGATGCAGGCGGCGGCGTCCATGGCCGCGTCGCTGACATCTTTGGGGATGAGGATGAGGTTGGCGTCGGGCGCCGCACCGGTGGGGGCGGTGATGTAGCCACCCGCCTCGACGATGCGGTCGAAGGCCTGCCGGTCGACCACCAGGTCGCGCAGCACGGGGAAGGCCCGGGCCCTCCACGGCTCGACGTAGATCTCGTCGCCGTCGCGGAACTTGCGCATGTGGAGCTGGCAGGCGGCCGTGCCACGTTCGGGCCCGTGGGCCTGGCCGTTGATCATCATGCCGCACGACCCGCAGATGCCCTCGCGGCAGTCGTGCTCGAAGGCGATGGGCTCCTCGCCCTTGGCGATGAGCCGCTCGTTGACGATGTCGAGCATCTCGAGGAAGGACATGTCGGGGCTGATGTCCCTGGCCTCGTCGACGTAGGTGACCATCCTGCCCTCGGTGCCAGGCGCCTGGCGCCACACGTGCAGGGTGATGTCCATGGTCGGGTGCTCGGCGCCGTTGGCGCTGGTGGCCTCGCTGACGGACTGGCTCACTTGTACGACCTCTGGGTCAGCTTGACGTAGTCGAAATCGAGGGCCTCGCGGTGGAGGGCGGGATCAGATCCCTTGCCCGTCCACTCCCAGGCGCCCACGTAGGCGAAGTGCTCGTCGTCGCGCAGCGCTTCGCCGTCCTCGGTCTGGCTCTCCTCGCGGAAGTGGCCGCCGGCCGACTCTTCACGATGCAGGGCGTCGCGCACCATCAGCTCGCCCAGCTCGAAGAAGTCGGCCACGCGGGTGGCCTTCTCGAGCGACTGGTTGAGCGACGAGCCGCCCAGCACCCGGACGTCCGACCAGAACTCCTCGCGCAGCGCGGGGATCTCGGCCAGGGCTTTCTCCAGCCCGGACCGGTTGCGGGCCATGCCGCAGTGCTCCCACATGATCTTGCCGAGCTCGCGGTGGAAGTGGTCGACCGAGCGGGTGCCGTTGATCGACAGCAGGCGGGCGACGGTGTCGCCCACGGCCGTCTCGGCCTGGGCGAACGCCGTGTCGTCGGTGGGGACCGGGGGAGTGCCCAGCAGGCCGGCCAGGTAGTTGGCCAGCGTGTAGCTGATGACGAAGTAGCCGTCGGCCAGGCCCTGCATGAGGGCCGAGGCGCCCAGGCGGTTGGCCCCGTGGTCGCTGAAGTTGGCCTCGCCCAGGACGAACAGGCCGGGCACGTTGGACATGAGGTTGTAGTCCACCCACAGCCCGCCCATCGTGTAGTGGACGGCGGGGTAGATGCGCATCGGCACCTTGTACGGGTTCTCGTCGGTGATGCGCTCGTACATGTCGAAGAGGTTGCCGTAGCGCTCGCGGATCGTGTCCTCGCCCACGCGGGCGATGGCCGCCGCGAAGTCGAGGTACACGCCGTTCTTCAACGGGCCGACGCCCTTGCCCTGGTCCACCACGGTCTTGGCGTTGCGCGACGCGACGTCGCGGGGCACCAGGTTGCCGAAGCTGGGGTACTTGCGCTCGAGGAAGTAGTCGCGTGCCGACTCGGGGATCTGGTCGGGCGAGCGGGTGTCGTCGGGGTCGACCGGCACCCAGATGCGCCCGTCGTTGCGCAGCGACTCGGACATCAGCGTCAGCTTCGACTGGAACTCGTCGCTGGCCGGGATGCACGTGGGGTGGATCTGCGTGAAGCACGGGTTGGCGAACAGCGCGCCGCGCCGGTGGGCCCGCCAGGCGGCGGTGGCGTTGGAGTACTTGGCGTTGGTCGACAGGTAGAAGACGTTGCCGTAGCCGCCGGTGCACAGCAGCACGGCGTGGGCCGAGTGCGACGTCACGGCGCCGGTGAGCATGTCGCGTACGACGATGCCGCAGGCCACGCCGTCCTTGACGACCAGGTCGAGCATCTCGCTGCGGGTGTGCAGGCTGACCGTGCCCAGCGCCACCTGGTGCATCATCTGCTGGTAGGCGCCCAGCAGGAGCTGCTGGCCGGTCTGGCCCCGGGCGTAGAACGTGCGCGACACCTGGGCGCCGCCGAAGCTGCGGTTGTCGAGCAGGCCGCCGTACTCGCGGGCGAAGGGAACGCCCTGGGCGACCGACTGGTCGATGATGTTCACCGACTCCTCGGCCAGGCGGTAGACGTTCGACTCGCGGCTGCGGAAGTCGCCGCCCTTGACCGTGTCGTAGAAGAGGCGGAAGACCGAGTCGCCGTCGCTCTTGTAGTTCTTCGCCGCGTTGATGCCGCCCTGGGCGGCGATCGAGTGCGCCCGGCGGGGGCTGTCGTGGTAGGTGAAGACCTTGACGTTGTAGCCCTGCTCGCCCAGCGTGGCGGCGGCCGACGCGCCGGCCAGCCCGGAGCCGACGACGATGACGTCGAACTTCCGGCGGTTGTTGGGCGCCACCAGCTTCATGTCGAACTTGTGCTGGGTCCACCGGTCCTCGATGGCGCCCTCGGGGGCGTGGCTGTTGAGCTCGCCGATCATCACGCGTCCTCTCCGGCGTACAGCTCGCAGGTCTCGATGGTGTCGCCCGACACGACGCAGTCGTCGTTGTCGTCGGCGTTGATGACCCCGGCGAGCACCGCGATCGGGAACGTGAGGTTGCCGACCATGACGACGCCGGCGAACCCGGCGGCGAAGCCCCGGCGCCACGAGTTCCACCGCGGGTTGTTGAGGCCCAGGCTCTGGAACATCGACCAGGCCCCGTGGAACAGGTGGATGCCGAGAGCGATGTTGGCCACGATGTAGATCGCCGAGACGGCCGGCCGCTCGAAGCTGGCGACCAGGTTGCGGTACACGTCACCCCGCACGAAGTCGGGGTTGACGGTGCCCCAGGTGAGGTCGGCCAGGTGCCAGATGAGGAAGAGCAGGATGATCACGCCGGTCCAGCGCATCGACCGGCTGGCGGCGTTGGCGGCCTGGTAGTCGCGCTTGGACACGTAGCCACCCTCGGCCCGGGCCCGGCGGTTCATCAGCGTCAGGCCGTACGCGGCGTGGATGTGGAACACGAACGCGGCGATGAGGCCGAGGCGCAGCAGCCACAGGGTGACCGTGCGGGGCAGGAACGGGACCAGCAGGTCGCGCAGGCACTCGCCGTAGTGGTTGATGTCCTCGGCGCCCATGTAGAGCTTGAGGTTCCCCACCATGTGGACGAACACGTAGCCCATCAGCATGATGCCGGTCAGCGCCATGACCCACTTCTTGCCGACGGCCGAGCGGTAGAACTCGACCGGCCAGGGAGCGGGGCGGCGGCGCTGCCCGTGCACCGGGGCGACGTTCTGTCGCTCCAACGTCTCCATCGCTTGTTCAGCCTCCCGGAACGGGGCTCGAATCCGTCCGGGCCGGAACCGTAGTCCTAACGCTGTGTCAGTCGGGAAATCGGTGCGTGGCGACGACGGACACGTCCATTGTGCCCGATCGTGCTGGTCGACGGGCCGGTCGGTGGTGCGGCGTCGGTCACGTTTCGGTCACGTTCCGGTCGCATTGCGGCGGGCCGGCCAGTCGTCCCGGTCCATGCGCCAGATGCTCTGCACGCCCGTCTCGCCGGGGGCCTCGACGGGGTGCGGGGCGTCGTGGACGTGGGCGTAGCCCAGCTTGGCGGCGACGCGGCCGCTGGTGGGGTTGGCCACGTCGTGGTGGATCTCCGTGTGTGTGACCGCCGCCATGGCGAACGCCATGTCGGTGAGCGCCCGGGCCGCGGCGGTGGCGTAGCCGCGACCGGTCTGCCCGACGCGCACCCAGTAGCCGATCTCCTGCCCGCCCGGTCCGATGCGCTGGTGCAGGCCGCACCCACCCACCACCCGGTCGCCGACGAACACGCCGCACATGCGGTCGCCGGCGTCCCACAGGCGCCACCAGCCGTCGACCAGTTGCGTGCGCTCGTCGAGCGACAGCGGCTCCTTGGCCGCCCAGGGCATCCACGGCCGCAGGTGGTCGAGGCTCTCGATCACCGCCGCGTGCAGCAGCGGCACGTCGTCGACCCTCCACGGACGGACCACGACCTGGTCGATGGTCACGGGTTCTGCCACCCCTCGATTCTGGCCGCCGGACCGGTGCGACGGACGGTCGTTTCCGCGGCCGGATGCGAACGGGGTCAGGCGAGGCGGGACTCGTAGCGGTTGGTGACGACCTCGCCGTCGGGCAACCGCAGCTCGAGGTCGAGGGCCAGCACGCCGGTGGCGTCGGGGCCCAGGTCGGGGGCCATCGCCTGGATGGTGCCCACCCGCACGCAGTCGTCGGGGCCGACGTCGCCGCCCCAGCGCCACGCGTGCCCGCCACCCGGCCAGGTCAGGGCGGCGGTGACCTGGGCGCCGTCGATGGCGCTGCGCAGGTCGGACACGACGTGGACGTCCAATGCCAGCGGGTCGCCCGCGGTCACCGCGACGGGCAGCCGGTCGGCCACGACGATGACGGGGCGGCACGCGGCCCGGAGCGCCTCGAACCCCAGCTTGGGCGTGCGCTCGTGGTCGAGCACCGACCAGGTGATGCCCGGGTGCCCGTCGGCGAGCAGGAACTGGGCGAAGCCGCCGGTCGGGCGGTACTTGAGCCGGCGCAGCTCCTCGACGTAGCGGCGGACGAGCGTGGCCTGGTAGCGCTGGGTGGCGTCGCGCCAGCCGGCGAACGTGGCGTAGCCGTCGGGCGGCACCCTGGCGTCGAAAACCTGTTTCTGCAGCGAGTGGCGGGCCTCGAGCCGTTCCCAGTCGAGCTCGGGCCAGCGCTCGGGCTGGGCGAACCGTGCGCCGTCACCCGAGGGCACGGCCTGGGCGCCGAACTCGCTGACGAACCGCACCATGCGCGGCAGCCGGCGGGCGAAGGCGGGCAGATCGCGCTCGTCGCCCGTGCGCCAGCCGAAGTAGAGGTG
Source organism: uncultured Acidimicrobiales bacterium (assembly GCA_963735395.1). Lineage (GTDB taxonomy): Bacteria > Actinomycetota > Acidimicrobiia > Acidimicrobiales > VFJN01 > ZC4RG19. Next base: position 242,018 of record CAVTKV010000021.1, read on the forward strand.
GCTGTCGGTACCGTCGAGCTGGGGCAGGTGGGGGGCGACGCCCGAGTGGGCGACGACGGGTCGCGAGCCGTCGGCCTTGTGCAGCGCCCGCTTGATCGAGGCGTCGAGCACGCTGCGGTTCCACGTCGGCACCTGCTGCTCGGCGGCGCGGCGGGCGGCGAACGCCACGGTGCCCGTGCCCGTCGTGACCTGGTCGGGCTCGTCGACCGTCATCGGCTCGTCGTGGCCGCACCACACGGCGACCGACGGGTGGTGGCCAAGCTGGTCGACCATCGCCTGGGCCTGCCGGGCGGCCTGCTTGCGGATGCCGCGGACGTGGGCCCCGTGCAACGGCATGTCCTGCCACAGCAGCAGGCCCTGCTCGTCGGCGGCCTGGTACAGCTCGGGGCGGGTGACGTGAGCGTGCAGGCGCACCATGTCGAGGCCCGCCTCGACGGCGAGCTCGACGTCGCGCCGCAGCTCGGCGGGCGTGGCGTCGCCCAGCGCCATGCGGGTGGGGCCGAGGTTGGCGCCCTTGAGGAACAGCTGCTCGCCGTTGACCGAGGCGATCCAGCGTCGCAGCCGCACCGAGCGCAGCCCCGTGCGCAGCCGGCGCTCGTCGCTGACGGCCCCGGGCAGGTCGGGAGCCCTGTCGGGGACGTCGTCGCCGTCATCGCCGTCGTGTCGCTCGCCGTCGTCGGTGGTCAGCACGACGGCGACGCGCACGTCGTGCAGCACGGCGTCGCCCAGGGCCCGGGGCCACCACAGGGCCGGGCGCTCGACGGTGACGGTCCAGTTGACCTCGTTGGTGCCCGTGGCCAGGGACTGGTCGACCTCGTGGTCGAGCGTCCCGACCTCGGTGCGCAGCCGCACCCGGCGGGGCGCGTCGCTGTCGAGCACGGCCCGCAGCGCCAGCACGGCGCGGTCGGCGTTGGCCTCGCTGCACACGACCCGCAGGGTGGCGATGCGCACCGGGCCGGTCTCGGTCAACCGGACCGGCCGCCAGATGCCCCCCGGGTTCCACTCGGGGTCGAGGTAGGTCGCACCCTGGAACGCGCCCGTGATGTTGCGCCGCGGCGACGGGCCGTGCTGAGGCGAGCAGGTCACCTCGACGGCGAGGGCGTGCTCGGCACGGTCGCGCAGGGCGGCGGTCACCTCGAACGTGTGAGGGAGGAAGTAGCCCTCGGTGTCGCCCAGGTAGCCGCCGTCGAGCCACACGTCGCCCTGGTAGAAGAGCCCGTCGAACGTGAGCCAGGAGCGCCGGCCCTGGCCGGGGGCGGGAGCGTCGAACCGGCAGCGGTGCAGCAGCGGACCGTCGGCCTTCGCGAACGCAGGCGACGACCGCCAGTGCCCCGGGACGGCGATGGGGTGCCAGGCGGCGTGGTCGAAGTCGTGCTCGGTGTACGACCGGCGCAGGTGGTCGTCGGCCGCTGCCGCCCGCCACCCGTCGCTGAGCTCGCGATCCGTCCCGGGCGCCGACTGCATGGTGCCGGGCAGGGTACTGCCTGGTGCGAAGGCGCCTGTCCGGCCGCCACGGCGAGCGGCCGCAATGCCGCCCACGTGGTGCTCGACTCGATCGGCCAACTCGGTCCGGGCCGGCGGGGCCCACGCTCGGCGAGCGGCCCGTCTCACGCTCCGGGTGGAGGCGAGGGCCATCCTCCAGGCCGATGCCACCGCGGTGAGCCCGCCGTAGGGTCGTGGACGTGACTCCACAAGGCGACGTCGCACGCGGTCGCACCGCGGCCGCCCGCGTCGTCCGCGCCGTGTCCCGGGCCATGCCGTGGCTCGCCGGGGCGTGGTACGTCCTGGTGACGCTCGACTACGCCGGTTCGCCGGCCGCGGCGTGGGGCGGCGTGACGCTGGCGGGGGTGCTCGGCGCTGCGCTCGTCTGGCGTCGCGACCGCCCCGAGCTCGTGGCAGCCGTCGTACTGGGCGCGAGCTTGGCTGCTCACCTGCTGATCCCCGAGATCGTCATACCGTTCGCCGGGATGGTCGCCGTGTGGTCGTTGGCGCTGGCGCGGCCCCCGCGGGTGTCGCTGGTGGGGCTCGCCGGTCTGCTGGCGGTCTCGGCGACCAACCTCCTCACCACGACCCTCGACGACACCGTGTTCACCATGGTGCTGGCCGTCAGCGTGTGGGCGCTCGCCGAGGCGGCCCGCAACCGGCGCACAGCCATCAGCGAGGCGGCCCGGCGGGCGGTCAGCGACGAGCAGGCGCGGATCGCCCGCGAGCTGCACGACGTGATCGCGCACAGCGTGTCGGTGATCGTCGTGCAGGCCGGGGCGGCCGGCGACGTCTTCGACGCCCGGCCCGACCAGGCCCGCGCCGCGCTGCGCTCGATCGAGGGGGCCGGGCGCGAGGCGTTGCGGGAGCTGCGCAGGCTACTGGGTGGCGTCCGCACCGATGGCGGCGACTCTCGCCTTGATCGCACCGAGACCCCGCTACCACCCCAGCCGGGCGTGGACCGGGTCGACGAGCTGGCCGAGCCGCTGCGCGCGGCCGGGTTGCGGGTCGTGGTCACCCGCGAGGGGCCGGCCTTCCCGCTGCCACCGGGGGTGGACATCTCGGCGTACCGCATCGTCCAGGAGGCGCTGACCAACACGCTGCGCCACGCGCAGGCGACCGCCGCGGACGTGACCCTCCGCTACTGCCCCGATGCGGTCGAGATCGACGTGGTCGACAACGGGCGCGGCCCGACGGGGCTCATGGGCGACGGGCCCGGCTTCGGGTTGATCGGGATGAACGAGCGAGCCGCGTCGCTGGGCGGCACGCTCGAGGCCGGGCCGACGGCCCACGGCGGCTACCGGATCCACGCCCGCCTGCCCCTGGACGCGGCGCGATGACGCTGCGGGTCGTGATCGCCGACGACCAGGCCCTGGTGCGGGTCGGCTTCCGCATGATCCTCGACGCCCGCGAGGACATCGAGGTGGTGGGCGAGGCCGCGGACGGCGGCGAGGCGGCCCGGCTGGTCGCCGACCTCGTGCCCGACGTCGTGCTGATGGACGTCCGCATGCCGGGTGTGGACGGCATCGAGGCCACGCGGCGCATCGTGGCGTCCGGGTGCCCGACCCGGATCATCATCCTCACGACCTACGACGTCGACGAGTACGTCTTCGCCGCCCTGCGCGCCGGAGCGAGCGGATTCATGCTGAAGGACGTCCAACCCACCGAGCTGGTCGAGGGGGTGCGCGTCGTGGCGCGGGGCGACGCGCTGCTGGCGGCGAGCGTGACCCGCCGCCTCCTCGATCGGTTCGTCGATGCCCTGCCGAGGGCGGACGCACCGCCGCCGCCCGACCTGGGCCTGCTGACCGCCCGCGAGGTGGAGGTGCTGCGGCTGGTCGCCTCGGCGCTGTCCAACGCCGAGATCGCGGACCGCCTGGTGGTCAGCGAGGCGACGGTGAAGACGCACGTCTCGTCGCTGCTGCGCAAGCTCGGGCTGCGGGACCGCGTGCAGGCCGTCGTCCTCGCGTACGACGTCGGCCTCGTGCAGCCACGCTCGTCCTGAGCCTCACTCTGAAGGACCAGCGCGAAGTCCATCCCTGCGCCCGATGCCGGCGCGGCGGGCGGTTCCTACCGTCGTCGCCATGCGAACCGCGATCGAGATCACCGGCCTCACCAAACGCTTCGGCGCGGTGCGAGCCGTCTCCGACATGGCCTTCACCGTCGGCACGGGCCGGGTCACCGGCTTCCTGGGGCCGAACGGCGCCGGCAAGAGCACCACGCTGCGGATGCTGCTCGAGCTGATCCGCCGCGACGGCGGCACGGCGACCTTCGCCGGCCGGCGCTACCGCGAGCTGGCGCACCCGAGCGCGCACGTCGGCGCCGTGCTCGAGCACGCCAGCTTCCACCCGGGCCGCACCGGGCGCAACCACCTGCGCGTGCTGGCGGCCGCCGGCGACCACCCGCCCGAACGCGTCGACGACGTGCTCGAACAGGTCGGCCTCGCCGACGCGGCCGACCGGCGGGTGAAGGGTTACTCGATGGGCATGCGCCAGCGCCTCGCCATCGCCGCCGCCCTGCTCGGCGACCCCGAGGTGCTCATCCTGGACGAGCCGACCAACGGCCTCGACCCGCCCGGCATCCGCTGGGTGCGTGACCTCGTGCGGGCCCAGGCCGGGCGCGGGCGGGCGGTCCTCATCTCGAGCCACCTGCTCTCCGAGGTCGCGCAGAGCGTCGACGACGTCGTGGTCATCGCCGGCGGCGAGCTGCGCGCCAGCGGTCCGCTCGACGACGTGCTGGGCGCGGACGGCGGAGCCGCCACGCTCGTGCGCACCGCGGCCGCCGACCACCTGGCCCGGCTCCTCGAGCGGCGAGGCCTCGGCGTCGAACGCGCCGGACCGGAGGCCCTGGTCGTCCGTGGTGCGCCGCCCGAGCTGGTCGGCGCGGTCGCGGCCGAGCACCGGGTCGCCCTCGTCGAGCTACGACCGCAGGAGCGCTCGCTCGAGGATGCGTTCCTCGCGCTCACCGGGGTGGCGGCATGACGCCGCTCCTCCGGGCCGAGCTGCTCAAGCTGCGGACCACACGCACGTTCGGTGCGCTCACCGGCGTCGCCATCGCCACGTCGGTCCTGGTGGCGGTGCTCGTCTCGCTCCTGACGGAGCCGACCAGGGACTCGGTCCTCGTCGATGTGTTCGCCTCCGATACGAGCAGCTTCTTCATCCTCGTGCTCGGGGTGGTGGGGATCACCGGTGAGTGGCGCCACCGCACGATCACGAGCTCGCTGCTGGCGGCGCCGGATCGCCTTCGCTTCCTCGCGGCCAAGTCCCTGGCGTTCGCGTCGGCCGGGCTGGCGCTCTCGCTCGCGGTCGCCATCGCCGTCTCGGTCGTCGGTGCCGCCGTCCTGGGCGTGCGGGACCTGCCGCTCCCGGGGCTCGGTGAGCTCGCCGGCCAGGTCGGCCGCAACGCCCTGCTCGCTGCACTGCTCGGCGCGTTCGGCGTGGCGGTGGGCGCGTTGCTCCGCAACCAGATCGTGGCGTTGGTGGCGGTGTTCGCCATGCCGTTCGTCATCGAGCCGCTCGTTCTCGCGCTGGCACCGTCGGTCGGCCGCTTCGGGCCTCTCGGCGCCCTGTCCATCTCGGCGGCCGGCCTGCCCCCGGAGGCCGCCGGCATACCCGAGGATGTCGGCCTCGTGTCGACGCCGTACGCCGTGCTGCTGCTGATGGCCTGGGTCGGCGTGTCCTTCGCCATCGGGGCGGCGTTGCTGAACCAGCGCGACCTCGAGTGACGAGAGTCGGCCGCCGCAGCGGTCCGGCCGCTCAGCGCCGGACCGCTGCGGGCCGGTCGGCCGGCCTGCCGAATTGCGACTCGAGCTGGGGGCGCATCCAGCCACTCGCCCGCCAGCCGAGCTCGAGCAGGCCCGCCGCCCCCGCGGCGATGGCGACGGCGGCGGCCGTGATCTCGGGCCGAGCCATGTTGAGCGCGAAGAAGTGGCGCGACCAGGGCACGAGCAGGGCGAGCACGAACAGGCCGGCCATGGCCGACTCGAGCCCCAGGCGCCAGAAGTCGGTGGGTCGAGCCAGTATCGCGAGCACCCACATCGCCACGATGAACAGGGTGATCGTCGCGGTGGTGCGGGCCTCGATCTGTGACACGTCCTGTGATCGGGCCAGGCCGTACGCCGACATCGTCGCGATCGCGGCGAGGGTGCCTGCCGGAACCGCGAACCGCAGCACCCGCTCGACGAACCCCGGCACGGCACGCCGGTCGTTGGGCGCCAGGGCGAGGAAGAAGGCCGGGATGCCGATCGTGAGGCTCGAGACGATGGTCAGGTGCCGCGGCAGGAACGGGAACGGCACGTGGAGGACGCCCACGGACAGCGCCAGAAGGGTCGCGTACACCGTCTTGGTCACGAACAGGTTGGCGACGCGCTCGACGTTGGCGATGACCCGCCGGCCCTCGGACAGCACGGGCGGCAGGCTGGCGAAGTCCGAGTCGAGCAGCACCACCGGCGCCACGGCGCGGCTGACAGCGGCGCCCGAGCCCATGGCCACCCCCAGGTCGGCTTCCTTGAGCGCCAGCACGTCGTTGACCCCGTCGCCGGTCATCGACACGGTGTGCTCGCGCGCTTTCAGGGCTCGTACCATCGCCTGCTTCTGCTGGGGGCCGACGCGGCCGAACACGCCCGTGCTCTCGACCAGGTCGCCCAGCTCGTCGGGGTCCTCGGGCAGGTGGCGGGCGTCGAACGGGGCGTCGGAGTCGGCGATGCCCACCCGCGCGGCGACGGCCCCGACCGTGCGGGGGTCGTCGCCCGACATCACCTTGACCGTCACATCCTGGGCGGCGAAGTAGTCGAGCGTGGCGCGGGCATTGGGCCGGACCCGCTCCTCGATGGCCACGAGCGCGGCGGCCTCGCCGGCAGGAGGTGCTCCGGGTGCGGGTTGGCCGTTGGTGCGGGCGACCAGCAGCACCCGGCGACCCCGGCGCGACTGGACGTCGACCAGCTCGGCCGCCCGGCGGGAGCGCTCGCCGTCGCCGGCCGCCTCGAGCAGCACGTTGGGCGCCCCCATGATCCAGTCGCCGTTGCTGCCGAACCCGGCCCCCGAGTACCGCCGGGCCGACGAGAAGGCGGCCCGCCACGTCGCCGTCCAGCCCGGCGAGGCGAAGGCGGCCGCCATGGCCCGGCCGCTGGCGTTGGGCTCCGGGTCGGCGGCCGCCAGGGCCCCGAGCGCGGCGGTCACCTCGGCGCGTCCGACGCCGTCGAGTGCCACCACCTCGGCCACCTGCAGGTCGGGCTCGGTGATCGTGCCGGTCTTGTCGGTGACCACGACGTCGACGCGGGCCAGGCCCTCGATGGCCGCCAGCTCCTGTACCAGCACGTGGCGGCGGCTCAACCGCAGCACGCTCGCCGTGAAGGCGACGCTGGTGAGCAGCACCAGACCTTCGGGGATCATGGCGCCGACACCGGCGACCGTCCCCCTGATGGCGTCGGGGAGCGAGGTGTCCGACCGCATCTGGCTGTAGATCAGCAGCGCCGCGGTGGGCACGATCAGCCACGTGACCAGGCGGAGGATGCGGTCGGTGCCCCGCCGCAGCTCGCTGTGCACGAGCGAGAACTGGCGGGCCTCGGCCGCGATCTGGTTGGCGTAGCTGTCGGGGCCCACCTTGTCGGCCCGGTACCAGCCCTGGCCGGCGGTGACGAAGCTCCCCGAGAGCACCTGAGCGTCCGGCACCTTCTCCAGCGGCACCGACTCGCCCGACAGCAGCGACTCGTCGACCTCCAGCGCGTCGGCGCTGAGGACCGTGCCGTCGGCCACGATCTGGGTGCCCTGGGTCAGCTCGATGACGTCGCCGTCGACCACCTCCTCGACCGCGACCTCCTGCCGCTCGCCGTCGCGGACGACGGTCACCACCGGGGCCGTGAGCAGGGAGAGCCGGTCGAGGGTCCGCTTGGCCTTCCACTCCTGGTAGATGCCGATGGCTGTGTTGGTGACCAGCACGATGCCGAACAGCGCGTCCTGGATCGGGCCGACGGTCAGGATCACGACCAGCAACGCGCCGAGGATGGCGTTGAACCGGGTGAAGACGTTGGCCCGCACGATCGCCCAGATCGACCGGCTGGTGCCGCCCGGCGCCCGGTTGACCCGCCCGTCGGCGACACGCTGCGCGACCTGGGCGTCGGTGAGCCCGACGGGAGGACGGGGCGTGGTACGCTGGGAGCGGTCACGGCGCGCAGGGTACCGACCTGGCGGATTTCCCCAGCGGAATCGGTTGCCGATCACGACCGCTTGCCCGCTCGGGAAAGGTGAGAGCTTCGGTAGGTTGGCCCGCATGTCGGATGCACCTCGCCCCGCAACGTTGGGGGAGCTCCGGGTATCGGGGTGGACCTCGATCCCCGTCAAGGACGAGATCCGCCGCAACGCCGTGGCCCGCATCGCCGCGGGGGAGCAGCTCATCCCGTCGGTCCTCGGCTACGACGAGACCGTCCTGCCGCAGCTCGAGAACGCCGTGCTCGCCGGGCACGACATCATCTTCCTGGGCGAGCGGGGCCAGGCCAAGACCCGCATGATCCGGTCGCTCGTCGGCCTGCTCGACGAGTGGATGCCCATCGTCGCCGGCAGCGAGATCAACGACGACCCCTACGCCCCCGTCTCGCGCTACGCCCGCGACCTGGTGGTCGCCGAGGGCGACGACACGCCGATCGCCTGGGTGCACCGCGACCAGCGCTTCGGCGAGAAGCTGGCCACCCCCGACACCTCGATCGCCGACCTGATCGGCGAGGTCGACCCCATCAAGGTCGCCGAGGGCCGCTACCTGTCCGACGAGCTGACCATCCACTACGGCCTGGTGCCCCGCACCAACCGGGGCATCTTCGCCATCAACGAGCTGCCCGACCTGGCCGAGCGCATCCAGGTGGGCCTGCTCAACGTGCTCGAGGAGCGCGACGTGCAGGTGCGGGGCTACAAGCTGCGCCTGCCGCTCGACCTGGTGCTCGTCGCCTCGGCCAACCCCGAGGACTACACCAACCGCGGCCGCATCATCACCCCGCTCAAGGACCGGTTCGGCAGTCAGATCCGCACCCACTACCCACTCGACGTCGAGACCGAGGTGGCCATCGCCCACCAGGAGGCCCGGCCGTTCCAGGTCGAGGGCGTGCGGGTGACGGTCCCGGCCTACATGACCGAGATCGTGGCCACCCTCAGCCACCTGGCCCGCGACAGCGCCCACATCAACCAGCGCTCGGGCGTGTCGGTGCGGCTCACCGTGGCCAACCACGAGGTCATGGTGGCCAACGCCATCCGCCGGGCGCTGCGCCACGGCGAGCGCGACGTCAGTCCCCGGGTCAGCGACCTCGACGCCCTGGCCGCGTCGACGATGGGCAAGGTCGAGATCGAGGCGCTCGACGACGGCCGCGACGAGCAGATCGCCGAGCACCTGCTCCGCTCGGCCACGCTCAGCGTGTTCAAGAGCGAGGTCGACCCCGGCAACCTGCGCGACATCGTCATCGCGTTCGACGAGGGCACGGTCGTCCACACCGGCGAGGACGTCACGTCCGCCGACCTGGCCCGCTTGGTCGAGGACGTGCCCGCCCTGCGCACGACGGTCGCCGCCCTGGCCGGCGGCGACGAGAGCCCGGCCGTGGTGGCCAGCGCCGTCGAGCTGGTGCTCGAGGGCCTCCACCTGACCAAGCGCCTCAACAAGGACGCCGTCGACGGCCGCGCCACGTACCGCTCCCGCTCATAGCCCCGGGCTGACGACGTTCGTGCGACCGAACGTGCGGCAGTCCTGGTCGTAGAAGCGCCGGTTCCGCCGCAGGTTCCGCCGTATGACGTGCCCGTCAGTCGTGGCGGCGGGAGGTGGTCCCGGCGAACACGCTCGAGGCGGCGATGGTCTTGCTCCACGGGCGGACCAGGGCCCGCAGGCGGTCGCTGTCGTCCTGGCCGAGCAGCCGCCACGGTGCCAGGGCCCGCTCGTCGGTCACCGTCTCGACCCGCTCGCGCACGGCCGTGCCCTCGGCTGTGAGGGTGTCGTCGCCGTCGAGCCAGCCGCGGGCGCGCAGCCGCTCGCGGGCCGCGTCCCACGCGTCGTCCGGCCACCCCCGGGTGAGCTTGAGCAGCTCGAGCGGGATCGGGTTGTCCCCCGCTGCACCGTGGGTGACCAGCGCGTCGCACCCGTCGATGCCCTCGGTGACCAGCGCGGCCACGTGCCCGTCGCCCCGGAACTCCCGCAGCACCGAGATGGCGTGCCACAGGACCAGGTGCGGCTCGTCGGGCCAGGGGAGCGCGGCGTGGGCGGCGTGCAGCGGACGACCCTCGGGCGTGCACCCCGCAGTGGCTCGACGAGCCAGCTCGGCCGCGGCCCGCATGTCGGTGCTGACGACGGTGTCGTCGCCCAGGGCGTCCCGCAGGGCGAGGTCGGCGGCGCCCAGGCGGGCATCGAGCAGCGCCGCGGGGGATGCCGCCTCCCAGGCCGCAGGAATGGCCGCCCGCACCAGGTCGGGGTTGAAGTTGTAGAAGGTGGCGATCACCACGTCGGCGCCCACCGGGCCCATGGCCGCGGCCCGCGAGGCGAAGTAGCCCGCCTGGCCGGTGATGCCGAGAGCGGCATAGGCCTCGGTGGCCCGGCGCGTGAAGTAGATGAGCCCGTGGAAGGGCTCGAGCGTCCGCCACATCTTGCGGGCCAGCGTGGGGGTCATGGGCCGGGACCGTATCCACCGGGCCGACCCGCGCGCCCACCTAGCCGGCGGCGCATCGGAGGTCGGGTCAGATCCCGCCGTGCCGCCGGTCGGGCCGGGCCGCGTCCTCTGCGGCCTTCTCGGCGCGCCATCGGTCGCGGTCGTTCTCGCGCCGTGTCTGCTCGGCGGTCGCCTTGGACGCAGCGTTGGCGATGGCGCTGGCCAACCTGCGCAGGTCGCCCGCGGTGTCGCTGGCGTGGGTCGCCAGCTTCGACCGGGCGCCGTCGAACTCGACCTGGAAGGCGCCGGTCCACGCGCCGTCGGTGGCCAGCGTGGTCACCGCGGTGGACAGGCCGGTGAACCCCGTGTCGAGCGCGCCGGCGCTGAGCTGGCATTGGGTGATCGCCGCCTGTGCGGCGGCGTGGTCGAACGCGACGTCCTCCCAGTTGGGTTGCCAGTTGGGCATGGCCCGGGACTCTATTGCCACGTCGGCAGCCCGTGACGTCGCCCCGGCCGCGGTCCGCCGGGTCGACCGGGCCACTAGCGTCGGCCGCCGTGGCGACGAGCTCCGCACGACCATCGGCACTGCGAGCCTTCGTCACGACGGCGGGGGCCATCGACACCGACACCCTCTCGGCCCGGCCCGTGCCTCTGCGCACCGCGCTCGACGCCTTCCGCAACTCGGCCGGCTGGACCGACTTCCTGTCCGACGTGCCTCCGCTCGACATCGACCTCGGTGCGGTGCGTGGACGGCTGATCCAGATCGCCACGTTCGTCGGCCAGACCGCGGCCGGCTTCGAGGCGGCCGACACCGACCTCAAGTCCGACGACGTGGTCACCGCGCCCGACACGTCGTTGGGCGGGCACGTCACGATCGACCTCGACAGCCAGGTCAACCTCATCCAGGACGGCGACCGGTGGATCTTCCCCGGCACCGACGACCGCGACTTCGTGCGGGTGGTCGTCCGCGACGGCAAGACGATCCTCGAGGTGGGTGTCGTCGTGATGGTCAACGGGCGGCGCACCGTGCGGTGGGAGAGCCGCGAGCTCACCCCTGAGCAGGCGGCCAACCTGACGATCCGAACGGGCGGCGGCGAGGACTTCGTCGGCGTGTCGCCCGACGTCACCGTGCGCGTCACCGTGTGGACCGGCGACGGCAACGACGTCGTGGGCCAGCCCGGCCAGCACTACGCGTCCCGCCTTGGTGGCGGCGGCAACGACCTCGTCTTCACCGGCGACGGCGACGACCGGGTCGAGGGCGGCGCCGGCGACGACGCCATCTACGGGGGCGAGGGCCTCGACTACATCGACGGCCAGAGCGGCAACGACCGCATCGTCGGCGGTGGCGGCGACGACGTGCTCTACGGGGGAACGGGGTCCGACACCATCGACGGCGGTGCGGGCGACGACTACCTCGAGGGTGGCAGCGACAACGACGTCCTCCGGGGCAACGACGGCCGCGACCTGCTGTCGGGCGGTCGCGGCGACGACAACCTGCACGGCGGCGCCGGCGACGACGACCTGTTCGGCGGCCGCGGCGCCGATCGGGTCGAGGGCGGCGACGGCACCGACAAGGTCACCACCGAGTACGCCGACACCACGTCGGGCAACGAGCACATCGTCATGATCGAGCTGACCGGCGACCCCGGTTCCTACGCCATCGACCTCGGCAACAAGCCCGACTGGATGACCGACGCCGAGTGGGCGGCGTGGAGCGAGCGCATCGACAGCGACCTGGAGTTCCTGCGTACCACCCACAGCGGGCGGGCCAGCCTGGCCGCGCTCGACCAGGCGTCGCACGACAGCGACTCGGGCTGGAACCCCTTCGACAGCGACGACAAGATCACGATCCTGCCGTACGCCCCGTGGAACGACGGCGACCCGCAGGCCGTGTCGTTCGACCAGTACGTCGACGCCATGCTCAACAACGAGCGGCTGCCCGGGGAGGACGCCAAACACGCCGGCCCGGTCGACTCGCTCGTGCGGTTCGACCGGTCCTACCAGGGCGAGGACATGGTGAGCTATGGCCAGGCCAACGTCGCGGACCACTCGTTCGGTCCGCCGTCGCTCACGCTCCAGCACGAGCTGTCGCACGCGTTCGACTCGCTGCACGGGGGTGTCACCGACGGCGAGGAGGGGTTCTGGGCCGGGTTCGTCGACGGCAACGGCGAATACGTCGAGGTGCTGCGAGACGCCAACGGCAACGTCGTCCGCGACGGCAACGGCGACGAGATGCGCCGGAAGGTGCCCCGGGCCGAGCTCAACTCCGTGGGCTTCGACGTCGACGGCGACGGCGTGCCCGACACGGCGGACACCGAGGACGGCACCGAGCACCCGTCCGAGTTCACCGAGAACGCCCTGCGCAACGAGCTGCGGCGCCCCCGGCGTGACTCGTACACGATGGGCACCCAGGACGGCCGGCACAACGGCGAGCACGTCACCTACGAGAACGCCGACTGATGCGGCGGGCTGTCGCCGGGCTGGTGGCCGTCGCGGCCGTCGGCCTGGTCTCCGTGGCCGTCGGGTGCGGCGACGACGAGGCCGGAACGAGCCCGCCGCCCAGCACCCCACCGTCCACCACCGCCGGGGGACAGGAGGACACCACCGTGCCCAGCAGCGATGCGCCCACCCCCGCGGTGGCGGGCGTCGGCCTCACCGCCAGCGTCCGGCTCGACGGCAGCCGGGTGCTCTTCGACTACGCCCTGGCCAACACCGGGGCCGAGCCGGTGGCGGTGGTCGATACGGCCGGCGTCATCGACGTCCTCGAGCCGACGGGCGACGGCGCCTACCGGGCGGCGTTCCTGCGCACCGAGGGCGACCCCGCCGGCGGCAGCCCGCTCCCGTCCCTGCAGGGCGTCGTCGTCGCGGCGGGCGACGAGCTGGCCCGCACCGCAGGCATCACCGGCCAGTTCGACAGCCTTCCGACGGCGGTGCAGCTCTGCATCGAGGTGGTGCCCCAGCCGTGGACCGACGACGGTGCGGGCGTCGCCCGGTTCCCGTACCGGCCGACCGGCACCGAACCGGCGCTGGCCTGCACCGATCAGCTCACGGTGCCCACTCCGGGCTGACGCAGGCCTCCAGGCAGCATGCCCGGGGGCACGTCCGGGGCCGGTCGGGTGTGCCGTGCACGAGGCGCAACGACTGCGACGGGCGGCGTAAAGAACGTGTCAACGCGCTGGTGCCCGGCACCGGTGGAGGCGTACGACAGTCGGGTGCCAGATGTGCCGGAGCTCCTCATCCGCCTGGTGGTGCTCGTCGCCGTCGCCACCCTGATCGGTCGCCAGGTCGCTCGCGAGCGGCGGGCCGGCCAGACGCCCACGCGGCGGCTCACCGCCGTCCGCGTCCCCGTACGGGTGTCGGGTCAGCAGCCGCGCGACCGGCGCGACGTGCCCTGACGTCCGTGTCCGACGATCACCCGCCATCGCGGGCGGCGTCCTTCCGCCCGGGGACGCCGCCCGCTCCCGGCCCGGTCGCTCCCTCGTCACGGGGGATCGTGGCCGGATCGCTCCCGACCCTGCTGGCCTCCGTCCGGGCTCTGGTGGCCGTCACCGTCCTGTGCGGGGTGCTGTACCCGCTGGTCGTCACCGGCTTGGGCCGCGGCCTGTTCGACGACCGGGCCGACGGTTCGCTCGTGCACGGCCCCGACGGGGCTGCGGTCGGCTCCGAGCTGATCGGCGCCGCGCTCACGGGGGAGGAGTGGTTCCACGCCCGGCCCTCGGCGGCGGGGGCCGCGGCCATCGGGGCCGTCGACGGCGTCGACGGCGTCGACCTCGGCGACCGCGCCTCGACGTCGTCCGCAGCGTCCAACCTGGGCCCCGACAACCCCGACCTGGCCGCCGCCGTCGCCGAGCGCGCCGCGGCCTACCGCGCCACGAACGGCCTCGCGGCTGACGAGCCCGTCCCGCTCGACGCGGTCACGGCGTCGGGCTCGGGGCTCGACCCGCACATCTCCGAGGCCAACGCCCGCCTCCAGGCGCCCCGGGTGGCCGACGCCAACGACCTGGACGTCGACGCCGTGCTGGCTCTGGTCGACGCCAACGTCGACGAGCCGGTGCTGGGCGTGCTCGGCGAGACGGCGGTCAACGTCGTCCGACTCAACCTCGCGGTCGACGCCGCCGCGGTCGACGGCGGGCGGCCGTGAGCGCCGCCGACGCCTGGGCCCTGGGGCTCGTCGCCGTGGCGCTGGTCGCCACGGTCCCGTTCCTCGGCCGCTACCTGGCGCTGGTGTTCTCCGACGGCCCGGCGCCCGGCGACCGCGTGTTCGGGCCGATCGAGCGGGCGGTGTATCGCGTTGTCGGCATCGACGCCCACCGCGCCCAGACCTGGCGCGGCTACGCCGTGTCGGTGGCCGGCTTCGGCCTGGTCTCCGTCCTCGGGCTCTACGCCATCCTGCGGCTGCAGGGCTCGCTGCCGTTCAACCCGACCGACGCGCCGGGCATGTCGCCGCGCCTGGCGTTCAACACAGCCGTGAGCTTCGTGACCGGCACCAACTGGCAGGCGTACTCGGGCGAGGTGGCCATGAGCCACGGCGGCCAGGCCGCAGGCCTGGTCGTGGCCCAGTTCACCGCGCCGGCCGTGTCGATCGGCGTGGCGATGGCCCTGGTGCGGGCGCTGAGGCCCCGCCAGGACGAGACGATCCCGTCGTTGCACGGCAACTTCTGGGGCGACCTGGTCCGGGCATTGGTGCGCGTGCTCGTCCCGCTGGCGGTCGTGGGGGCACTCGTGCTCATCGCCCGCGGTGCGATCCAGAACCTGGACGGCTTCCGTGTGTTCCCCACGCCCAGCGGCGGCGGGCAGGCGATCCCCGGCGGCCCGGCGGCGTCCATGGAGTCGATCAAGGTCCTGGGCAACAACGGCGGCGGGCTGTTCGGCGTGGGCTCCGCCCACCCGTTCGAGAACCCCGACGGCCTGACCAGCGCGTTCCAGCTCTACTGGGCCCTGTTGCTGCCCTTCGCCATGGTGGTCGCCTATGGCCGGCTGGTCGGCAACCGCCGCCACGGCCGCACCGTGTTGGCGGCGGTCGCCCTCGTGTGCGTGGTGCCGATCGTGGTCGGCATGGTCGCCGAGTCGACCCCCAACCCGGCCGTCGCCGAGGCGGCCGGAGGCATCGTGACCGGCGACGGCGCTCCGGACGGCAACCTCGAGGGCAAGGAGCTGCGCCTGGGCGCGGGACAGTCGGCCATGCTCACCGTCGGCACGATGGGCACGACCACCGGCGTCGCCTCGAGCGCGATCGACAGCTACCAGCCGGTGGGGGTGGGCTCGGCCCTCGGGCCGATCCTCATCGGCGAGGTGAGCCCGGGCGGTGTCGGCTCGGGCCTGGTGGGCACCATCCAGTTCGCCGTCATCGCCCTGTTCGTCGCCGGGCTGATGGTCGGGCGCACCCCCGATCTGCTGGGCCGGCCGCTGGGACGCCGCGAGATGACGCTCACGACGCTCTACGTCCTCATCGTCCCCACGCTGGTGCTGGTGGGCACGGCGGCCACGGTGCTGCTGGGCAGCGCCACGTCCATGGCGCTGCACGACGGCACACCCCGGGGCTTCACCGAGATCTTCTACGCCTTCACCTCGGCCACCAACGGCAACGGCTCGGCCATGGCCGGGCTCGGGGCCGACACCGTGTGGTACGACACGACCCTCGGTCTGGCCATGCTGGCCGGGCGGTACCTGCCGCTGCTGGTCGCGCTGGCGCTGGCCGGTGCGCTGGCCCGCCGGCGGGTGCGCCCGGAGACGGCGGGATCGCTGCCGCGCCAGCGGCCCGACCTTCGGTGCCGTGCTCGTCGGCGTGATCCTGCTGGTGGGCGGCCTGACCTACCTGCCGGCTCTCGCGCTGGGGCCGCTGGCCGAGGCGCTCTGATCAGGCCGGACCCGGATCTGGCTCCCCCGGTGCCCGCGACGTCGACGGCGGCGTCGACGGCGATGGGAGGGTGGTGACCGGCAGACCGGCGAGGGCCGGGCGAGGGTTGCGGTCGCGGTCGAACAGACCCAGGCGGGCGTCGAAGCCCTGGTGCCACTCGTAGCCGTCGATCGCCGGCTGGTGGAACGCGCCCACGATCGTCGCGCCACCCGCCTGCGCCTCGGCGACGGTGTGCACCGCGCCGCGCAGCCGGACGGCCCGCCGTTCGAGGACGTCGGCGTCGACCGCGCCGGTGCCGACATCCTGGTCGGGGTCGACACCCGAGGAGGCGACCCGGCCGGCGTCCCAGCCGGTGTCCGGGTCGCCGGTCACGACGACGAGGCGGGCGTGGGGCGCGGCCTCGGTCACCTGCTCGAGCGCCGGCTCCAGGCGATCGACCGCGGCGCTGACGACGAGCAGGTCGTCGTGCTCGTGGCGGTCGCCCGCCCGGGCGTTGACCGCCACCGGCGACGGCCCGGTGCGCAGCAGGCGAGCGGCCTCGGCCTCGGCGGCCAGCAGCGCGGCGCGGGCATCGCGGTGGTCCTCGTCCTTGTGCCGACCCGGCGGGAACGTGCCGTCGCCGTACCCCAGCCGGGCCACCAGCTCGGGTTCGTGGATGGGCACCCAGCCGGCCACGAGGTCGCCGAGCGCCTCGGCCACCCGGTCGACGTGGCGCGCCCACACGAGCACGGCCTTGTCGTCCAGCCAGCCCCGCTGGTCGTCGGTGAACCAACCGGGGGCCGAGCCGTGCAGCAGGCACGCCCACACGTCGACGCCCGCGGCCGCGGCGGCGGTCAGCACCCGGCGCAGGTGGGCGACCTCGTCCTCGTCCCGCCGGCCCGGGTACGGCTCGAGGCGGGCCCATTCGACGGTGAGCCGGTGGTGGGCGATGCCGCGGTCGGCCAGCAGGTCGAGGTCGTCGGCGTACCGGGTGCGGAACCCGTTGCCGTCACGCGAGACGGGTGCCCGACCCTCGGCCTCCCACCCGGCCCAGTCGGAGCGGGGCGCGGCCCCCTCGCACTGGGTGGCCGCCGCTGCCGTTCCCCACCACGGACGACGTGCGACCGAACTTGCGGCACGTGCGGTCATGGAGCCACCAGTTCTACTGCATGTTCAGCGGCACGGACGACGGCCGCGAGGTGGGCCGCGTCAGATCCCGCAGGAGCCGTCGTCGCAGTCGGCGTCGCCGGGGGCCGAGCGTTCGCCGGCGGTCGCCGATCCCGCCGGGGCCGAGCCGGCGGGCGCGGGCCCGCCCACGGTCAGGGGTGCCAGTCGCTCGCTTGCCCGTGTCAGCAGCTCGACGAAGGTGTCGACGTCCTGGGCCCCCGGGATGGCCCACCGATCCTCGATCACGAACGTGGGCACCGCGTGGATGTCGTGTTCGGCGGCCTCCAGCTCCTCGGCCCGCACCGTCTCGGCGTAGCCGCCGGTGGCCAGCACCTCGGCGGCCAGGTCGGCGTCGAGCCCGACCGCCGCGGCCAGCTGCGCGAGCACGCCGTGGTCGGCGATGTCGAGGTTGTCGGTGAAGTAGGCCCGGAACAGCCGCTGGTGCAACGCGTGCTGCACCTCGGGACCGGCGGTGTCGAGCACCCAGGCGGTCAGCCGGTGGGCGTCGAACGTGTTGACGCGCCGCTTGCCGTCCCATCGGAACTCGATGTCGACGTCGGCGCCCGCGTGGTCGAGCCGGTCGTGGACCTGGGCCATCCGGTCACTGCCCCCGAACTTGCGGGCCAGGTAGTCGGCCAGGTCCATGCCGGCAGCCGGCACGGTGGGGTCGAGCTCGAATGCCCGGTGCACCACCTGGACGTCGCCGCCGCCCTGGGCCCGGAACCGTTCGAGCGCCGCCTCGAAGCGGCGGGTGCCCACGTAGCACCACGGGCAGACGACATCAGACCAGATCTCGACTCGCATGCCGGGTGCAACGGGCGTGTCGGACGCGCGCATTCCGGCGCCTGAGACCGCGGCAGGAAATCCTGCCGCGGTTCATGGTGCCGGGACCCCCGATCCCGCGGCAGGAAATCCGGCCGCGGGATCGGTTGTCAGAACGACGACACCTTGTACGGCTCGCGCTCGGTGAGCAGCTTCTCGAGCTTGGCCTCGTCGACCCGTGCGACGACCGAGCGGGCCTCGTGCTGGTCGCGCATGGTCTTCGACAGGCTGATCGCCGAGGTGACTGCGTACAGCCCCGCGACGGCGAGGAACGCCCGGATCCAGGCGTCGACCGGCAGGTAGGCGATCCCGACGCCGAAGGAGGTCAGCGACACGGCGAAGGAGATGTAGGTCTGCATGACCCACCCTGCGCTGTGGGCGGGCTGGGTCTCGGGCAGGGTCTGGGTCACGGGGCCCTCCTGGGCTGTGGTCGACGTCGCCGTGGCGCCGCCGGTCGATCGGAACGACGTCAGCGTGCGCCCGCGGCGGCCCCGGCACGATCCGGCGCAGCCCCCAAACGCTCCCGGGCATCCCCCAGGGGTCCGGGCGTCCCGCCGCCGCCGAACGCCGGTACGGTGGCCCCCGATGGCCAAGCCCCGGTTCCGCTACAGCCGCTGGGACGGCACGCAGGTCGGCTTCGACCTCGACGCCGACGCGGTCCTCGAGCAGATCACCGACGACCTGCTCTACCACGGCGACCTGCACGCCGCGCTGCGCCGCCTGCTGCAGCAGGGGTTCCGCGACCGGCAGGGCCAGGACGTCCAGGGCGTGCGCGACCTGCTCGAGCGGCTGCGCGAGCAGCGCGAGGAGCGGCTCGACCGCTTCGACCTGGGCGGCGTCTACGACGAGATCGCCGAGGAGCTGCGCCAGGTCGTGCAGTCCGAGCGCGACGAGATCGACCGCCAGCTCCGCCAGGCGCAGCAGAGCGGCGACCCCCGCCGGGCCGAGACCGCCCAGGGCAGCGCCGACGAGCGCAACATGCAGCTCGAGATGCTGCCGCCCGACCTGGCCGGCATGGTGCGCGAGCTGCAGAGCTACGACTTCGCCTCGCCCCAGGCCCAGCAGCGCTTCGAGGAGCTGGTCGAGAAGCTGCGCCAGCAGGTGCTCGACAGCTACGTCAACCGCATGACCGGCGCCGTCGAATCGATGACGCCCGAAGACATGGCCCGCATGAAGGACATGATGGCCGAGCTCAACCAGATGCTCGAGCAGCGGTCACGGGGCGAGGAGCCGGACTTCGACGGGTTCATGGAGCGCTACGGCGACTTCTTCCCCGAGAACCCGCAGACGCTCGACGAGCTGCTCGAGGTGCTGGCCCGCCGCATGGCCGCCATGCAGGCGATGCTGGCGTCGATGTCGCCCGAGCAACGGGCGCAGATCAGCGCCCTGGCCGACCAGCTCCTCGAGGACATGGACCTGCGCTGGCAGGTCGACCAGCTCGGCAGCCAGCTCCAGGGCATGTTCCCCGACATGGGCTGGGGCCAGGGCTACGACTTCCGGGGCGACGACCCGCTCGGCATGGCCCAGGCCGCGTCGACGCTGGAGGACCTGGGCGACCTCGACCGCCTCGAGCAGCTGCTGCGCAACGCGGCCAACCCCGGCGCGCTGGCCGAGGCCGACATCGACCGGGCCCGCGAGCTGCTGGGCGACGACGCAGCCCGCAGCCTCGACGAGCTGGGCCGCCTCACCCGCATGCTGCAGGAGGCGGGCCTCATCGACCAGCGCGAGGGCCGGTTGGAGCTGACGCCCAAGGGGCTGCGCCGCATCGGGCGCAACGCGCTGAACGATCTGTTCGAGAAGCTGGCCCGCGACAAGCTGGGCCGCCACGAGCTCGAGCGCACGGGCGTCGGCCACGAGCGCAGCTACGAGACCAAGCCCTACGAGTACGGCGACCCGTTCAACCTGCACATCGAGCGCACCGTCCGCAACGCGGTCAGCCGTACCGGCGGTGGCACTCCCGTGCAGCTGCACCCCGACGACTTCGAGGTCGAGCGCACCGAGCAGCTCGTGCGCTCGTCGACCGTGCTCATGCTCGACCTGTCGCTGTCGATGCCCATGCGCGACAACTTCCTCGCCGCCAAGAAGGTGGCGATGGCGCTGCACTCGCTCATCTCCACGCAGTTCCCCCGCGACTACCTGGGCCTGGTCGGCTTCAGCGAGGTGGCCCGCGAGATCCGCCCGCAGGACCTGCCGGAGGTGTCGTGGGACTTCGTGTACGGCACCAACATGCAGCACGGCTTCCAGATCAGCCGCCGCCTGCTGTCCCACCAGCCTGGCACCAAGCAGATCATCATGATCACCGACGGCGAGCCGACCGCCCACTTCGAGCCGGGCATGGCCGAGCCGTTCTTCTCGTACCCGCCGGTGCGCGAGACGGTCGACGCCACCCTGCGCGAGGTCGTGCGCTGCACCCGCGACGGCATCCGCATCAACACGTTCATGCTCGACCCCAACGGGCACCTGCGCACGTTCGTGGAGAAGCTCACCCGCCTCAACAGGGGCCGGGCCTTCTTCACGTCACCCGAGACGCTGGGCGACTACGTGCTGGTCGACTTCATCGAGCAGAAGCGCGAGACCCGCCGCGCCGGCGGCGGTCGCCGCTCGGCCTGAGCGCAGGTCCGCACGCGGGCGGACCGCCTACGACCCCGGGATCAGCGCGCCGAGCAGCCCGAGGTCGGCCAGCGGATCGGGGGGTGGCGGCGGCTCCGTCGTTGTCGTGGGCGGTTCCGTCGTGGTGGTCGGCGGCTCCGTCGTCGTCGTGGGCGGTTCCGTCGTCGTGGTGGGTGGTTCGGTCGTGGTGGTGGGCGGCGGCGTGGTGGAGGGACCCCCGGTCGTGGTGGTGCTGCCGCGGGTGGTCGGGGGAGTGCTGCCCGGGCCGGTGGTCGAGCCCGGCGGCCTGGGCACGATCTCGCCGGTGACCATGTCGACCGTGGTGTTGGGCGGCAGCGTGATGATGATCTCGGCGCCCGACTCGTCGACCACCCGCGCCCGCACCGGGTCGGGGCGCAGGATCTCGCCGTTGGCGCCGAACGACACGGCCACGGCCGGTTGGCTGGGCGGCACGTCGACGGCGTGGCCGTCGCGGTCGGTCGGCAACGTGACGCCGTCGACCATGGGCACGGCCAACCGGTCCGTCGGCTTCTCGGTGCGGCTGAGCCAGGCCATGCCGATGATCAGCACGACCACGGCCGCGGCGATGAGGGTCGCACCGACGGCCGGCGGCGGCGACTTGACCGTGCCCCCCGTTGCCCCGTCCCCCAGCGTCACGGCGCAATGATGCAGCGTGGAGGCCCGGCGCGCCAGGCCGTTGGGGCTGGAGCTCGTCGTCAGGTGTCCCGGGAGATCAGGGCGCGGTACAGCTCCGCCGTCTCGTCGTCGAAGGCGACGAGCAGCGCCCGCGTCACCGACGTCGGGGTCGAACGGAGCGTGTCGACCGCGATGGTCGCGGCCCGGGTCCGGGGGAAGCGGTACACGCCCGTGGAGATGGCGGGGAACGCGACGGAGGTGGCGCCCAGCTCGTCGGCTACCGCCAGCGACCGCCGATAGCACGACGCCAGCAGGTCGGCCTCGCCCCGGCCGCCGCCCTGCCACCTCGGCCCGACGGTGTGGATGACCCAGCGAGCCGGCAGCCGGTAGCCGCCGGTGGCCTTGGCGTCGCCCGTGGCGCAGCCCGCGAGGGCGCGGCACTCGGCGAGCAGCTCGGGGCCGGCCGCGGCGTGGATGGCGCCGTCGACCCCACCCCCGCCCAGCAGGCCCTCGTTGGCCGCGTTCACGATCGCATCGACCGCCACTGCGGTGATGTCACCGGTGACGACCTCGATGGACGCGGGGCGATTCACCCGGGTGTCCCCTTGCACGTCGGCGCGAGGTAGGGAAGAATCCCATCAATGTAATTACACGTGTGGCATTGCAGGTGGATCCTCCCGGCCGGTCGGGCGAGGCCCGAAGGGCACGGGAGGGGGGCGCCTGGGCCGTGCGTTCCGAATGGCGAAACCAAGCGGGAAGGGGGCCAGATGAAACTCCCCGTGGCCACAGATCCCGACGACCGCACGTGGCAGGACTACGCCAACTGCCTCGGCGTCGACCCCGACCTCTTCTTTCCCGAAAGGGGAGCATCGACCCGTGAAGCCAAAGAGGTGTGCCGGGGGTGCATCGTGCGCGCCCAGTGCCTCGAGTACGCCCTGGTGAACAGCGAGAAGTTCGGCATCTGGGGCGGGATGAGCGAGCGCGAGCGCCGCCGCATCCGGCGCCAGCGTGCGCTGGCCCGCCAGGCGGCGGCCACCGCCAGCGCCTGAGTCGAGCCGTCCACGATTGTGCTCGGTTGACGTCGGCGCCCGACGTCGGCCGAGGGACCAGCCCAGATCGACCCGGCCCGCGCTGCCCCCGATCCGCGGGAGTCGGTCTGACGGACGGTCAGCCGAGCGCCCGCGCCAGACGGGCCTCGATGGTGCGCTCCCTGTCAAGGTCGAGCTGCGACCATCGCGCCGGGTCGATGCGGTCCAGCACCCCGGCGGGTACCAGCCCCACCAGCTCCGCGCCCGCCACCGGCACCAGCGCCGCCACGCGGTCCCACGCCTGGGACGGGCCGACGACGTCGGGCGCGACCAGGTTCATCGACACCTGTACCCGCGGGCCCACGGCGAGCCCGAGCGCCCGCACGTGGGGGCCGCGCACCTGCGACGCCACCTGCCGGGCGCGCTCGAGGTCCGGCTCGACCAGCCACAGGTTCCAGGCCACCAGCACGCCGCGGGCGCCCACCGCCACCGCACCGGCGGTCGGGTGCGGCGCGGCGGGGCCCACGTCGGGGGGCAGGTCTCGAAACGCCCGCCGGCGCACCTCGGGCAACGACCGATGGGGGCCGTAGGCGAAGGCGGGCACGCCGAGCTCGTCGGCCACCCAGGCACCGAACCGGTCGCGGGCCGCCTCGGCGTCGGCCATCGTCGAGCCGGCCAGCGGCACGAACGGCACGACGTCGACCACCCCGAACCGGGGGTGCACACCCTGGTGGCGCGCCAGGTCGAGCCGCTCGACGGCGGCGCGAGCCACCCGCCGGGGGGCGTCCTCCCCGATCAGGGTGAAGACCGAGCGGTTGTGGTGCGCGTCGCGGTGCACGTCGAGCAGTTGGACGCCCGCCGGAGCGCCGATCGCGGCCACGAGATCAGGGTCGGATCCCTCGCTGATGTTCACAACGCATTCGAGCACGGTTCACGTCCGACGGAGGTGGCTGTGGCCGGCACCGATACAGTGGCCGCCGTGAACCTCGGAGCACCTGAACTCCTCATCGTCCTGTTGGTGGTCCTGGTCCTCTTCGGCGGTGCGAAGCTTCCCAAGCTTGCCCGCTCGATGGGGCAGGCCCAGACCGAGTTCAAGCGTGGCATCAAAGAAGGCCACGGCTCGGCGGACGACGACGAGACTCCCACCGACAAGGCCTGACTCGCCCCGCAGTCGGTTCCCGGCGGCCGAGGCCGCCGGGTTCAGTCGCGCGCTGGCGACCCTGCCATCGCCGCCATGCGGCGGCGCTTCAGGATGCGGCGTCGCTCGCGTTCCGATGCCCCGCCCCAGACACCGTGGTCGATGCGGTTGATCAGGGCATGTTCCAGGCAGGTGTCCTTGACCGGGCAGGTCGCACAGATCCGCCGTGCGACCTCGACCCCCACGCCGTCGCTGGGGAAGAAGCGGGCCGGGGTCTCGTGGGCGCAGTTGCCCCGGGCCATCCACTCGGTGTCCATCGATCCTCCAGATCTCATGGCGTGTCCGCCGTTCGCGTTCCGCCGTCAACTGTCCGCCCGCACGGGGAGCCTGGTGCTCCTACGTTCGATTACCGAACGCACCTGAGTGTTGCCTGGGAGGGCCCCCGGGGGGATGGGGGGATTCCCCCTGATCCCCCCGGGCACCCCCCGCTGTCAGGTTCCGGACGCGATCCGGTATGCATGGGGCGGTGAACGCGGCCGAGGCTCCACGCGAGCAACCCCCGGGCGATGACGACACCGTCCGCCTGCCCAGAGTCGGTGCGCACCCCCCGATGCCGCCGCCACCGCCCCCGCCGCCGTTCGATGGGCGCGCGCCGAGGGCCGGTCCGCCGCTGGCTCCGTTGGGCACGCCCGGAGGTGCGCCGAGAACCGGTGCCGGTGACGGCGCCCCGACGTACGGCCTGGCCACAGGCGCGACACCTCCCACGGGACGACCGGCGGGACCGGAGCGCGAGCGCCGCCGGCTCTGGGGCGTGGCGCTGGGGTCGGCCACGGTCGCCGCCCTGGTCGCCGCGGCGTTCAGTGCCGCCATCGTGTCGTCCGACGACGACGGCGGCCGACCCATCGTCGCCCGCCCGGCGGTGACGACGGTCGACGGCGCCATGGACATCCGCACCATCCTCGAGCAGGTCGAGGAGTCGGTCGTCACCATCGAGATCAGCCTCAACGCCCAGGGCGGCGTGGTCGAGGGCGGCGGCACCGGGGTCGTCCTGTCGGCCGACGGGCTGATCATGACCAACGCCCACGTGATCTCGCAGTCCGACGGCATCACGGTGCGCACGTTCGACGGCGCCGAGTACGACGCCACCCTGGTGGGCAGCGAGCCGTCCAACGACCTGGCCATCATCAGGGTCGACGGCGCCGACGACCTGGTCCCGGCCGAGTTGGGCTCGTCCGAGGCCCTGCTCGTGGGCGAGCCGGTCATCGCCATCGGCAACGCACTCAACCTGGGCGGGCAGCCCAGCGTGACCACCGGCATCGTGTCGGCCGTCAACCGCACGATCGACGGGCCGGACGGCCGCCTGTCCGACCTGATCCAGACCGACGCGGCCATCAACCCGGGCAACTCGGGCGGACCGCTCGTCGACTCGAGCGGGGCCGTCGTCGGCATCAACACGGCCATCATCGAGGACAGCCAGAACATCGGCTTCTCGATCGCCATCGACTCGGCCCGGCCCATCATCGAGGACATCCAGCAGGGCAACGGCGAGATCACGCCCGACACACCCCGGCTGGGCGTCACCACCGTCCCTGTGGACACCGTGGCCGACGAGGTCCGCGAGCAGCTCGACATCCAGACCGAGGACGGGGCCTTCGTGGTCGAGGTGCTGCCCGACAGCGGTGCGGCGGCCGCGGGGCTCGAGCAGGGCGACGTCATCCTGTCCATCGACGGCGAGGACATCGCGTCGAACGAGCAGCTCAGCGAGATCGTCCAGGACCACGCGCCGGGCGACACCATCGAGATCACCATCGAGCGCGAGGGCGAGGAGCAGACGCTCACGGCCGAGATCGGCCGCCAGGGCGGCTGAGGCCGAGCGCACGGGAGGCCGTGGCCCGAGCGGCCCGCTGCGCAGCAGCAGGAGCGGGAGACACCTGAGGCCGAGCGCACGGGAGGCCGTGGCCCGAGCGGCCCGCTGCGCAGCAGCAGGAGCGGGAGACACCTGAGGCCGAGCGCACGGGAGGCCGTGGCCCGAGCGGCCCGCTGCGCAGCAGCAGGAGCGGGAAGTACCCGAGGCGCGAGAGCGGGAACCACCGGCTCGCCAGGTAGGATCGCCGGCCATGTCAGACGTCGCGCCCGAAGTCGAGCCTCCCCGCGGCCACGCCCGCGTCGTGTACCTCGGGCCGGTCGCGCCGCACTGGGAGGTGCAGTCCGACTTCGGCGACCGCCAGATGATCGACGACTTCCGGTCGCGGGTCATGGCGCGCCTCGTGCTGCTACCCCCGCACGACCCCCAGTTCCGCCGCAACCGCGAGCGGGTCGTGCGCGATGCCGAGCGCGAGCACCTGCTGCTCGAGTGGGACCTGGGCTACCCCGAAGACGACGACGCATCCTGAGCCCGTTGCTCCCCCGCGCCGTGCGTGGCCAGGGATCGGGCGAGTCGGCGCTGTCGCCGGGCGCCGGCATGCGGTAGAGCATCATCGAGGGTTCACCTCTCTGCGCGGCCGTGAGACGACTGGTAGGGGTAGCATCGGCGCCGTGGCCGCCTCTCTCGAACCTGATCTGGCGACCCCTGAGGGCGCCCCTGCACCTGGTGATGTGATGCAGCGGTACCGCAACCGCGAGCTCTCGTGGCTCGACTTCAACGCCCGTGTGCTCGCCCTGGCCGAGGACGACCGGGTGCCGCTGCTCGAGCGGGCCAAGTTCCTGGCGATCTTCGGCCAGAACCTGGACGAGTTCTTCCAGGTGCGTGTCGCGGGCCTGAAAGACCAGGTGGCGGCGGGCATCGGCGGCTCGAGCCCCGACGGACGTACCTCGGCGCAGCAGCTGCTCGACATCCGCGACCGGCTCGATCAGCTGCTGCCCCGCATGCAGGCCACCTTCCTCGAGCGGCTCACGCCCGAGCTCGCCGAGGCCGGCATCAAGCTGTCGTCGTGGGCCGACCTCGACGAGGACGACGAGAAGTTCCTGGTCGAGACGTTCGAGGAGCGCATCTTCCCGGTCCTCACGCCCCTGGCGGTCGACCCGGGCCACCCGTTCCCCTACATCTCGAACTTGTCGCTGAACCTGGCCGTGATCGTGCGCGACCCGGACGCGGCCATGCGGCGGTTCGCCCGCGTCAAGGTGCCGTCACTTCTGCCCCGGTTCGTGGTGCTGCCCGACGGCGAGCGCTACGTGCCGCTCGAGCAGGTCATCGCCGCCCACCTCGACCAGCTCTTCCCGGGCATGGAGATCGAGCAGCACCACGCGTTCCGGGTCACCCGCAACACCGACCTCACGCTGGAAGAGGAAGAGGCCGACGACCTGCTGGCCATGGTCGAGGTCGAGCTGCGGCGGCGGCGCTTCGGCCGGGCCGTGCGCCTCGAGATCGACACCGCCATGTCCGACGAGGTGCGCGAGCTGCTCCAGCGCGAGCTCGACGTGGCCGACGACGACGTGTACCTGCACACCGCACCGCTCGACCTCGGCGGGCTGTGGTCGGTGCACGGCCTCGACCGGCCCGACCTCAAGGACCCGCCCTACCAGCGGGTCACCCCCACCCGGCTGGCCAACAGCGACGGCGAGCGGGCCGACTTCTTCGACGCCATCCGGCGGGGCGACCTGCTGGTGCACCACCCGTACGAGAGCTTCCGCACCACGGTCGAGGAGTTCGTCCGCCAGGCCTCCGCCGACAGCCACGTGCTCGCCATCAAGATGACGCTGTACCGCACGTCGGGCGACAGCCCCATCGTCCGGTCGCTCATCCGGGCGGCCGAGCGGGGCAAGCAGGTGGCGGTCATCGTCGAGCTCAAGGCCCGGTTCGACGAGGGGGCCAACATCGAGTGGGCCCGCCAGCTCGAGACCGCCGGCGTGCACGTCACCTACGGGCTGATCGGGCTCAAGGTCCACTCCAAGGCGGCGCTGGTCGTGCGCGAAGAGTCCGACGGGCTGCGGCGCTACTGCCACGTCGGCACGGGCAACTACAACTCCAAGACCGCCCGCGTGTACGAGGACGTGGGCCTGCTCACGTGCGACCCGGCCATCGGCGCCGACCTCACCCAGCTCTTCAACGAGCTGACCGGCTACGGGCGGAACATCGACTACCAGCGGCTGGTCGTGGCACCGCGCCTGATGCGCGACGCGTTCAACGACCTGATCCAGGGCGAGATCGACGTCGAGGCGGCCCAGCCCGGCCGGGGCCGCATCACGATGAAGATGAACAGCCTGGTCGACCCCGGCATGATCGACGAGCTGTACCGGGCGTCCCAGGCCGGCGTCGAGATCGACCTGATCATCCGGGGCATCTGCTGCCTCACGCCGGGGGTGCCGGGGCTGTCCGAGACGATCCGGGTGCGGTCGATCGTGGGGCGCTACCTCGAGCACTCGCGGATCTACCGCTTCGCCAACGGCCTGGGCGCCGGGCACGCGCTCCACCTGATGGGCTCGGCCGACCTCATGCCCCGCAACCTCGATCGCCGGGTCGAGGTGCTCACGCCCGTGGCCGACGTCGGGCTGCAGGCACGGCTCAACGAGGTGCTCGACCTCCAGCTGCGCGACGACGTCCTGGCCTGGACGCTGGGCGCCGACGGACGCTGGACGCGCGCACCGGAGGGGGGCACGGTCGAGTCGCAGGTCGCCCTGCAGCGCCTGACCGTCGAGCGGGCCGCCCAGCCCCTCGCCTCCTCGGTCGTCTGACCCTCGACCCTCGGCCCCGGCGGTCGCCGGGTGGCTCTTCGCCCCGTGGCGTCTCGGCCCCGTCGCTGGCGGCGGGGGTCCCGAGGCACTGGGAGTCGCCCGAGGGTTCCCGAGGCCATGGTGGTCGGGGGCCGATCACGATTGCCTCGAGAGCCCGGCAACGACCGCCATTGCCTCGGGACCTGTTCCCGTGCGGCGCCCCGGGGTCGCCGAAAGTGTCATAGGGCGGCCGTATGTTCGGGGGCATGGACCCAGCGCTGCTCGTCGTGGGTGTGGTCGCCGGCCTCGGGGCCGGGGTGGCCGCGGCGTGGCTCGTCGCCGCGCGCCTGCAGCCCGGCGCCGCTGCCGGCCGGGCCGCCGACCACGCCGAGCAGGTCGCCGCCCAGCGCCGGGCGGCCGAGCACCAGGCCACGGTGCGCGCCGCGGTCGACGCCGCGGTCGACACGGTGGTCAAGGTGGCGGGCGAGCGCCTGGGCGCCCAGGCAGACGCCGGCTCGCGCGAGCTGGCCACGCGCCACCAGGCGTTCGAGCACCAGGTGGGCGAGCTGCGCGGCGCCATGACCGACCAGATGGCCGTGCGCAACGCGGCGGTCGAGCAGCACATGGGCGACGTGCGGGCCGAGCTGGCCCGGGTCACCCAGCTGGTGGCGACGCTGCAGCGCGAGCGCGCCGAGCAGCACGGCCGGGTCGAGAGCCGGCTCACCGAGGTGGCGGCCGTCAGCGCCCGCCTGGCCGACACCACCCAGTCGCTCCGCCAGGCGCTGGCCAACCCCAAGGCGCGGGGACAGTGGGGCGAGCGCATGGCCGACGACGTGCTGCGGGCTGCCGGCCTGGTCGAGGGCATCAGCTATCGCAAGCAGTCGGCCACGGCTGCCGGCACCATCCCCGACTTCACGTTCCTGCTGCCGGGCGGCCGGGTGCTGCACATGGACGTCAAGTTCCCGGTCGACAACTACCTGCGCTACCTCGAGGCGGGGTCCGACCGCGAGCGCGACCAGCTTGCCGTCGCCTTCGTGCGCGACGTGCGGGCCCGGGTGCGCGAGCTGTCGGGCCGGGTCTACATCGACCCCGACGACACCCTCGACGAGGTGTTGCTGTTCATCCCCAACGAGGCGGTGTACGCCTTCGTGCACGAGCACGACCACGACCTGGTCGAGGTGGCCCTGGGGCAAAAGGTCGTCCTGTGCTCGCCCAGCACGCTGTTCTCGGTCCTGGCCGTCATCCGCCAGGCGGTCGAGCAGACCCAGCTCCAGCGCACGTCCGACGAGATCCTGGCCTGCCTGGCGGCATTCGAGGTGCAGTGGGGCAAGTTCGCCGACGCGTTCGACAAGGTGGGCCGCAGCCTCGACAGCGTCCGCCGCAGCTGGGACGACCTCGCCGGCACTCGCCGCCGCCAGCTCGAGCGCCAGCTCGACCGGGTGGGCGAGCTGCGCACCCGGCGCGAGGGCCACCGCTCGGGCGACGTGGCGGCCGAGCTCACGCTCGACGCCTCGCCAGGGGCAGACCGGGCGATGGTCGCCTCGCGCACCGACGTGCCCCGAGGCGACGGCGAAGCCGAGGCGCTCCGCCGCGCCGCGGGTGACGTGCGCCCGCTGCCCCGCCCTCCGGCGTCCGCCGCCGGTTGACCCGGTCGCTCCGGCGACCGGTCGGCGCGGAGAAAGGCCTGGCCGGGCACGCGCGAGTCGTCGCGGAGGCGGCGGGCGGGTATGAACGTCTCACGATGTCGTCGACCCCGCGCAAGCAGAAGCAGAGCCAGGCCAAGCCAGAGGTGCGCGCGGCCGGCGGGCTGGTGTGGCGCGAGGCCGTGCTGGCCGACGATCACGGCGACACCCGCCCCGGCGTCGAGATCATCCTGGTGCACCGGCCCCGCTACGACGACTGGTCGTTCCCCAAGGGCAAGCTCGACAAGGGCGAGTCGTTCGAGGACGCGGCCGTGCGCGAGGTGGCCGAGGAGACGGGGCTGGTGTGCGCGCTGGGGCACGAGCTGCCCTCCACCGAGTACATCGACGGCAAGGGCCGGGCCAAACTCGTGCGCTACTGGGCGATGCGCATCGTCGACGTCCAGCCGTGGGCAGCCAACGACGAGGTCGACCGCCGCCGCTGGGCGACCTTCGACGAGGCCGGGGCGATGCTCACCTACGCCCACGACCGGGTGCTGCTCGATCGCCTACGTGACGAACTGGGCTAGTCACCGTCCGTTCGGTTCGCCCTGCTCAGCGGCCCGAACCTGGGCCGTTGGGTCAACGTTCCAGTGTCGTTCACCTCTGATTCACCTTGGCTCACCCCGGTCGTTCACCTGCCGTCCGTACGGTCCTAATCGGCAACTGGGGCGTGACGCGCTCCTCGACAGCAGAGCCCAAGGAGGGCATCCGTGCAGTCAACCAAGCAGCGCCGCCTGGCGTGGCTTTCGATCATCCTGGCCCTGGGTGTGATCGCGGCCGCCTGCGGCGACGACGATGACGACACAGCGTCCGGCAGCGAGACCACCTCCGAAGGTGGCAGCGGCGACGTTTCCGGGTCGATCAACGTCTCCGGCTCGTCGACGGTCGAGCCGATCACCTCGCTGGCGGCCGAGGCCTTCGCCACCGAGAACGAGGGTGTCGACATCGCCGTCGACGGTCCTGGTACCGGTGACGGGTTCGAGCTCTTCTGCAACGGCGAGATCGACATCTCCGATGCCTCGCGGCCGATCGATGAGGAAGAGATCGCGTCGTGCGAGACCAACGGCGTCGAGTACATCGAGCTCCAGGTGGCGTACGACGGCATGGCGGTCATGACGAGCGCCAGCAACGAGAACGCGCCGGAGTGCCTGAGCTTCGCCGACCTGTGGTCGATGATCGGTTCGGAGTCCGAGGGCTTCGAGAACTGGTCGGATGGCACCGAGATCGCCACGGCACTCGGGTCGACCACCGAGCTGCCCGACGTCCCGCTCGAGCTGACAGGCCCCGGTACCGAGTCGGGCACCTATGACTCGTTCGTCGAGCTCGCCCTCGAAGGTCCCGCGGAGGAGCGCGGCCTGCCCGAGGATCAGTGGACCACCCGGACGGACTACGAGTCGAACGCCGACGACAACGTCATCATCAGCAACATCGAGGCGTCGGACTCGTCGCTGGGCTGGGTCGGCTTCGCCTTCGCCGAGGAGGCCGGCGACGAGGTGACCGAGATCCCCGTCTCCGCCGAACCTGGTGGTGACTGCGTCGAGCCGACCGCGGAGACCATCTCCGATGGCAGCTACCCGCTGTCGCGGCCGCTCTTCATCTACGTGAGCTCGGCCAGCGCCACGGACAACGCGGCGGTCGCTCCGTTCGTCGACTTCTACCTCGCGAACCTGACCGAGTTCGTCGAGGAGGGTGGCTACGTCACCATGCCCGACGACCAGGTCGAGGCGACGACCACGGCGTGGGACGGTCGCTGATACTGACCGGCCGCCCTGTGTGGCCGTTTGTGGGGTCGGGCTCGACCAGCCCGACCCCACAGCCCCATCCGCCTACGCTTCGCCCGCCCGCTGCCCGCCCGAGCACTTCGAGGCCTGACTGATGGCAACCGCCGCCCTTCCCCCGCCCGGCTCCCCCGTCGACCTGTCCGGTGATCCTCGCCGCCACCGGCGCGAGCGCACCATGGGCATCATCTTCTTCGCCGCCGCGGCGATGTCGCTGCTGATCAGCGTGCTCATCCTCGTGTCGCTGTTCAGCAACGGTCTCGAGTTCTTCACCGACGTCGAGTGGTCCCACGTCTTCGGCAGCGACTCGTGGGCCCCCCGTCGAGACGAGTTCGGCATCACGACGATCCTGGTCGGCAGCCTGATCGTCACCGGCATCGCCATGCTGGTGGCCGCTCCGCTCGGGCTGGGCGCGGCGATCTACCTGTCCGAGTTCGCCCGACCCCGCATCCGCACGGTGCTCAAGCCGATCCTCGAGGTGCTCGCCGGCGTCCCGTCGGTGGTCCTGGGCGTGTTCGCCCTCAACTTCATCGCCCCCGAGGTGGTCGGCACCTTCTTCGGCGAGGAGAACAGTGGGGGCAGCATGATGGCCGCGGGCATCGGCGTCGGCATCCTCACGATCCCGCTCGTCGCCTCCGTCTCCGAGGACGCGATGCGGGCGGTCCCCAACAGCCTGCGCGAAGCCTCGGCCGGCGTCGGCGCCCGCCGCATGTCGACGACGCTGCGGGTCGTGTTGCCCGCCGCGGTCTCGGGCATCGTCGCGGCGCTGATCCTCGGCGCGTCACGTGCCATCGGCGAGACCATGGTCGTGTTCATCGCCGGCGGCGCGTCCGACTCCGCCAACTTCACGACCGATCCGTTCGAGGGCAGCCTCACCATGACCGCCGCCATGGCGTCGCTGGCCGTGGGCACCGACAACGTGCGCGGCGCCAGCCTCGCGGTACCGAGCCTCTACTTCGTCGGCATCGTGCTCTTCTTCTTCACGTTCGGGCTGAACCTCATCGCCGACCGCTTCGTGCGCCGCGTGCGCCAGGCCTACTAGCCAGTCGGAGAGACAGATGGCACTCACCACCATCGGAACCAGCAGCGAAGCGGCGGTTCAGGGCAGCGTCGCCCAGGCGCTGCGCGGTCACCGCGTCGACGTCCGAGGTCGGTTGTTCGAGGTCGCCCTGCTCGCCTGCCTGCTGCTGTCGCTCGTCATCCTGGGCGTGCTCATCGTCACGATCCTGACCGATGGGTCTCCCGTCTACGCCGACCGCGCCTGGCCGTTCCTCGACGGCATTCTGTCTGGCAGCGCCCAACGGGCGGGCATCTCGCAGGGCATCGTCGGCTCGTTCTGGATCGCGGTGTGCGTGGTCGTTGTCGCCTTCCCACTGGGCGTCGGTGCAGCCATCTACCTCGAGGAGTACGCACCGCGGAATCGACTGACGTCGTTCATCGAGCTCAACATTCGCAACCTCGCCGGTGTGCCGTCGGTGGTCTACGGCCTGCTCGGGCTGGCCATCTTCGTGAACGCCTTCAGCGGCTTCAGCGGCGCCTCCGGCGTCGACCGCCGCACCCTGGCGGCGGCCGGCATCACGCTGGCGGTGCTCGTCATGCCGATCGTCATCATCACCACGGCCGAGGCCATCCGGGCCGTGCCGCAGGCGCTCCGCGAGGGTGCCTACGGCGTCGGGGCCACGCGGTGGGAGGTCATCCGCTCGCAGGTGCTGCCCTACGCGGCCCCAGGCATCCTGACCGGCGCCCTGCTCTCGATCGCCCGGGCGGTTGGCGAGGCGGCCCCCCTGATCGTGGTGGGCGCGGTGACGGGGTTCTTCAGTCAGGGCGGCGGGCTGAACGTTCCCAATGTCGTCGATCCGGGTCACCTTCCTGAGCGGTTTGTCGCCCTTCCATCGATCGTGACCACGTTCGCCAAGCAGCCCGAGGAGCAGTTCAAGAAGGCGAACGCCTCCGCCACCATCATGGCCATGCTGGTGTTCGTGCTCCTCATCAACTCGATCGCCATCGTCCTTCGCAACCGTTTCGAGAAGAAGAGGTCGCTATGACCGAGTCCCCCGGCACCCCGACCGTGGCGACATCAGACGCTCCGTTGCGCCAGGGCCTCGATCTGGCTCAGCACGAGCGCGCTCCGCACGACCAGCTCCCGGTCGTGTTCGAGGTGGGCGACCTCGCCGCCTACTACGGCGACTTCCGGGCCGTGCGCGAGGTCAACCTCGACGTCCGCGAGAACGAGATCACCGCGTTCATCGGCCCCTCCGGCTGCGGCAAGACGACGGTACTGCGGTGCTTCAACCGCATGAACGACCTCATCGTCGGCGCGCGGACCGAGGGAACGCTCAACTACCACGGCGTGCCGCTCTACGGCCCCGGCATCGACCCGGTCGAGGTGCGGCGGCGCATCGGCATGGTGTTCCAGAAGCCCAATCCGTTCCCGAAGCCGATCTACGACAACGTCGCCTACGGCCCTCGCCTCTTCGGCACCAGGAAGCGGGCGCAGCTCGACGAGGTTGTCGAGACGTCGCTGCACAAGGCCGCGCTCTGGGACGAGGTCAAGGACCGGCTCAAGGACTCGGCCATGGGGCTCTCGGGCGGCCAGCAGCAGCGGCTGTGCATCGCCCGGGCCATCGCCACCCGGCCCGACGTGGTGCTGATGGACGAGCCCTGCTCGGCGCTCGACCCCATCGCCACCGCTCGCATCGAAGATCTGATGCAAGAGATCAAGTCGGAGTTCACGATCGTGATCGTGACCCACAACATGCAACAGGCGGCCCGTGTGTCCGACGCCACGGCCTTCTTCTCCACCGAGGTCAACCCGGAGTCCGACCGGCGCACGGGCGTGCTGGTCGAGTTCGACCGCACCGAGACCATCTTCTCGAACCCCTCCGACGAGCGGACCGAGAACTACATCACCGGGCGGTTCGGGTAGGTGACGCGCTGATGTCCACCGGCGATGCGCCGATCCCGCTGCGGACGGTGTTCCACGAGGAGCTCGAGCAACTCCGGCTCCAGGTCGAGCTGATGGGCGTGCGCGTCGATCAGAACCTGGAGCGCATGCGCCAGGTTCTCGACCACGGCGACACGACGGGCGACATCGTGGCGGCCGCCCTGACGGCGGACGACGAGATCGACGCCATGCACGTCTCGCTGCTCGAGCGCTGCTACCTGCTGCTCGGTCGCGAGGCACCCATGGCCAGCGACCTGCGGTTCCTGGTGTCGGTGGTGCGCATCCTGTCCGAGTTCGAGCGGGTGGGCGACCTGGGGCTGCGCGTGCTGAAGCTGGCGCCTGACGTCGAGGAGCTGTCTGCCTGCGGTCCCGCCTGGGACATCGTGCGCACCCTGGTGGACGTCGCCGTCGAGCAGTACCGGACGGCGCTGCGCGCCTGGTCTGCCCAGGACCTCGGCCTGGCCACGCAGCTCGCCGAGAACCGGCCGCACCTCGAGTCGTTCCACGAGCACCTGGTCGGCGAGCTGCGGCGGCTCGACGGCGCCGACGCGGTGCCCACCGCCATGCACCTGTTCGTGGCCGGCCAGGCCGCCGACCGCATCGCCGACCACGCCGCCATCATCGGGGCCCGGTTGCGGTACCTGCTCACCGGCGAGCCGGCTCACCTGGCCGCCGAGGTCCGGTGACCATCGTCCGAGCCGAGGCAGCGTCCATGGCACCGGCGCCTTCGGGCGGCAGACTCTCGGAGTGCCGAAGCACGACGGAAGGTCCCCGATGAAGGTCCTGGTCACCAACGACGACGGCGTCGGCTCCGCGGGCCTGCACGCCCTGGCCCGGGCGCTCGTGGCCGCGGGCCGGGACGTGCTGGTGGTGGCACCCGACCGCGACATGAGCGGCTCGGGGGCGGCCATCGGGCGCATCCACGTCGACGAGCACATCGACGCCGAGCGGGTCGAGCTGCCCGGCCTGGCCGGGGTCCCCGCCTACGCCGTCGACGGCCCGCCGGGTCTGTGCGTGCTGGCGGCCCGCCTCGGCGGGTTCGGCGACGCCCCCGACGTCGTGGTCTCCGGCATCAACCCCGGGTGCAACACCGGCCGCGCCGTCCTCCACTCGGGCACGGTCGGGGCGGCGCTGACCGCGGCCAACTTCGGGGGTCGCGGTCTGGCCGTCAGCATCGACGTTGTATCGGGTCTGGTGCACGAGCAGCCGGGTGGCGCAGGTGCTGCCGGCGGCGCAGGAACGCCGGTCGGCCCCGGGGGCGAGGCGGTGGTCGACATGGTCGACGCGCCCGGCGACGCCGACGGCACCGGGGCCGACCCCCGCGCGCAGCGCGGCGCGCCCCGCCACTGGGACACCGCCGCCGTGGTGGCGGCCGCCGCCCTCGACTGGCTGCTGGCGGCGCCCGCGGGCACCGTGCTCAACCTGAACGTCCCCGACGCACCGGTGGGCCGGCTGGCCGGCGCCCGCGCCGCGACCCTGGCGCCGTTCGGCACGGTCCGGTCGACGGTGGTCGAGTCGGCCGAGGACGGCGGGCGCCTGCAGATGGAGCTGCGCCCCACCACGGTCGAGCTGCCCCCGCACTGCGACACCGCCCTGGTGGCGACCGGCTTCGTCGCCGTGTCGGCCATCTCCGGCATCCAGGTCGACGGTGGCGTCGATGTGAGCGGCGTGCTCGACGCGGTCCTGGCCGGCGCCGGTGCCGGTGCCAGTGCGGGAGCCGGGAGCCCCTGATGACGACGTCCGGCGGTGCACCGTGGTGATCCCGTGGGTGATCCCGTGGTGATCGCGATGACGGTGCTGGTGCTGATCCTCGTCGGCACGCTGTCCGGCCTGGTCGTCGCCGCCGTCACCCGGCGGGCTGCCGCGCAGCGGGTCGATGCCGCCATCCGCACCCTCGCCGCCGATCCGCCGGCCCGCGACGAGCGCGACCGCCCGTCGCTCGACCGCTCGCTCGACGACCTCGAGCGCGTGGTGACGGCTGAGACGCGCCGCCGCAGCCAGGTGGCCGAGGCCGAGAACCGCCTGTCGTGGGCGCTGGGCGCCATCGCCAACGGCGTGGTCATCTTCGACGATCGGGGCGAGATCGCCTACCGCAACGATCCGGCCGCCTCGTTCCTGGCGGCCCGCCACAGCGACGCCCTGGTGGAAGAGGCCATCACCACCATGGCCTCCGACGCCCTGCGGGGCAGGGGTGCCGAGCGTGAGCTCGAGCTGTTCGGACCGCCGCGTCGGGTGCTCAGCGTGAGGGCGGTGCCGCTCGAGAGCGACACCCGGCCGTCGGGCGTGCTGGTCGTGGTCGAGGACACCTCCGAGCGGCGGCGGCTCGAGAACGTGCGCCGCGACTTCGTGGCCAACATCAGCCACGAGCTCAAGACGCCCGTCGGGGCGCTCGCGCTCCTGGCCGAGACGCTGCTGGACGAGCGCGACCCCGACGTGGCCAAGCGGCTGGCCGAACGCCTGGCCAGCGAGGCCTTCCGGGTGGGCAACACCATCGACGACCTGCTCGAGCTGTCGCGGCTCGAGGTGGCGACCGGGCTGGCGACCGACGAGGTGACCGTGGCCCACGTGGTGGGCGACGCCGCCGACCGGGTGCGGCCCGCCGCCGAGCAGCGGGGCATCGAGATCGAGGTCGAGCAGGCCCCGCTGCGGCTCACCGTGGTGGGAGACCGCCGTCAGCTCGTCTCCGCCGTGACCAACCTGCTCGACAACGCGGTCAAGTACAGCGAGCCGGGCAGCAGCATCGGCGTGCGGGCGCGCACCGACGGCACGTGGGTCGACGTGGCGGTGCGCGACAGCGGCATCGGCATCCCCCGCCGCGACCTGGAGCGCATCTTCGAGCGGTTCTACCGGGTCGACCGTGCCCGCAGCCGCGACACGGGCGGCACCGGCCTCGGGCTGGCCATCGTCCGTCACGTCGCCTCGAACCACCGGGGCGAAGTCCGTGTCGAGTCGCGCGAAGGCGTGGGCTCGACGTTCACCTTGCGGCTCCCTGCCGGTCCCGGCCCGGTCGCCGTCGTCACCCAGGAGGCAGGATGAGCGAGCGTCCCATAGGGCTTGAGAGCGAGCCCAGGGCCCGAGCGGCCCGCTGCCGAAGGCAGCACGAGCGGGAAACAACGCGTCGGAGCCCGAGCGGCCCGCTGCGAAGCAGCATGAGCGGGGAGCGATGAGTACGCCCGACGCCACGGTGCTCCTCGTCGAGGACGAGGACAGCTTCGTCGAGGCGCTGACCGTGGGGCTCAAGCGCGAGGGGTTCCGCGTGCAGACCGCACACGACGGCGCCGAGGCCCTCGAGCTGTTCGACGTCGTCAAGCCCGACCTGGTGCTGCTCGACGTGATGCTGCCCAAGATCTCGGGCGTCGACGTGTGCCGCGAGCTGCGACGGCGGTCGACCGTGCCGATCATCATGGTCACGGCCAAGGGGTCGGAGATCGACACCGTCGTCGGCCTGGAGGTGGGCGCCGACGACTACGTGACCAAGCCGTACCGGCTGCGCGAGCTCGTGGCCCGCATGCGGGCGGTGCTGCGCCGCCGTCCTGCGGACGCGTCGTCGAGGGCGGTGTCGGGCGAGGTGCTCGAGGTGGGCGATGTGCGCCTCGATCCCGAGCGCCACGAGGTCGAGATCCGGGGTGAGCAGGTGAAGCTGCCGCTCAAGGAGTTCGAGCTGCTCGAGATCCTGCTCTCCAACGCCGGCCGCGTGCTGCCCCGCGACACGCTCATCGACAGGGTGTGGGGCACCGACTACGTGGGCGACACCAAGACGCTCGACGTGCACGTCAAGCGCCTGCGGGCCAAGGTCGAAAAGGACCCGGCCGTCCCCACCCGCATCGTCACCATCCGGGGCCTGGGTTACAAGTACGACACCCCCCGCAGCTGACCCTGTCCGAATGTGGTTCACAAGCGGGGGCCATGGCCCCCGCTTTCGTACGTGGTTCGGCGGATGACGCCCCGACGAGACATGTCGGCTCGTGCTGCGCCGTCGGTGGACGGCAGGCTTGTACCCTCGCAGGGGATGGCCCCAGACAACGGGTGGGACCCCCTGTCCAAGCCGCAGTCGCGGGTGGGCGCCGGTGCGTTCGTCGTCACGCCCTTCACCCGCTTGGCGCGCACGCACGCTGCCGCGGTTGCCGGCGACACCCTCCTCGCGCTGGCGCTGGCCAACTCGCTGTTCTTCGACATCGACCCCACCGCGGCCCGCAGCAAGGTGGCGCTCTACCTGGCGCTGACCTTCGCGCCGTTCGTCGTGGTGGCGCCGCTCATCGGGCCGGCCCTGGACCGCGCCAAGGGCGGCCGGCGGTTCATGGTCATCGGGGCCAACGCGCTGCGGGCGGTCATCTGCCTGCTGATGATCGGCGACCTCGACAGCCTGATCCTGTTCCCCGAGGCGTTCGCCGTGCTGGTGCTGGCCAAGAGCTACCACGTGGCCAAGTCGGCCATCGTGCCGACGGTCGTGCGGTCCGACGACGAGCTGGTCGAGGCCAACTCGCGCCTGTCGTTCCTGTCGGGGATCGTCACGTTCGCGGCGGCGATCCCGGGTGGCCTCGCGTTTCTCGTCGCCGGCAGCCAGGGCGTGCTGGTCCTGGCGGTCGTCGTGTTCGCCGTCGCCGCGGTGCTGGCCATCCGCGTCCCCGCCACCCAGGTGGCGGCCGACCACACGTCCGAGACCGAGCGCGAGGAGCTGCGGGGCGGCGGCATCATCCTGGCGGCGTCCGCGATGGGCCTGTTGCGCGGCATCGTCGGCTTCCTCACCTTCCTCATCGCCTTCGCGCTGCGCACGAGCGACGCGCCCACGTACCAGTTCGGTCTGGTCATCGCCGCCAGCGGCATCGGCTCGCTGCTCGGCTCGCTGGTCGCACCTGCGCTACGGCGCAACGGCACGGCCGAGGAGCGCATCCTCCAGATCGTGCTGGCCATCACCGCGGTCGCCGGCGTGCTCGCCGCCTGGGGCGGGGGCATCGTGGCGGCCGCGGCGCTCGCCATGTGCGTGGGCATCGCCGCGAGCAGCGGCAAGCTGGCGTTCGACTCGGTGGTGCAGCGCGATGCGCCCGACGCCAACCGGGGCCGCTCGTTCGCCCGCTTCGAGACCCGCTTCCAGCTCACGTGGGTGGTGGGCGCGTTCCTGCCCGTCGTCATCTCGATCCCGATGGAGGCCGGCTTCATCGTGATCGCGGCATGCGCCGCCTTCGCGCTGTTCTCGTACCTGGCCGGGCTGCGTGGGCTGGCGCGGGGCGAGATGCCGGTCCGCCGCAGCCCCACCGAGGTCATCACCACCCGCCTGCGCCGCCGCCGTCAGGGCTTCGCCGTCGACCAGCAGCCGCCGGGGTCGCCGTCGCCCGCGCTCGCGTCGGCCGTCGCCGACGACCCCGATGTGGACGATGCCCCAGGTGACGACGACCCCGTGGCCGACGGCGGTGCCGACGACCCCGTGGACGACGGACGCCCCGACATCCCGCCGCCGCCGCCGCCGCCTCCGCCGCCTCCGCTGCCTTTCGACCAGGGCGGCGACGACGCCGACGAGGGATCCGCCCTGTCCCGCCGACCCGAGGCGGCGCCGACGCCGGAGCACGATCGTCGCGTCGTCATCGACCCGACGAACCTGCAATGACCTGCCCGCCCGGTCCGCCGGACGCGGCCCGGCGAGGCAATGGCGATCGCCGGCGGCTTCCCGAGGCAATGGTGGTCAGGGGCCGACGACGATCGCCTCGAGAGTCTTGCGCCGACCCCTATTGCCTCGCCGTGCCGGCGCCGGTCAGAGGTCGTCGGGCAGGTCGATGCGGGCCAGCCACAGGCCCGGGGCGTCGACCTCGGGCGGGCTGGGCAGCATCGCTTCGCTCTGCCACAGGCGGGCGAGGCCGTCGGGCCCGGCGCGTTCGATGACGCCGTCGACGAAGGCCGAGCCGCGGTCGTAGACGGCCTGGGTGAGCTCGAGCCCCAGCAGCCGTTCGACGAAGCGGTCGGCCTCGCCCGTCTCGACCCGGCGCCGGCGCAGCGCCTCGGTGAGCATGCCGTAGCTGCTGATGAGCTTGGCGCCGACCTCGTCCATGACGTGGTCGACTACGCCGACCACCACCGCGACCAGGGCCTCGAGCCGGGGGAGCAGGGCCCGCTGCTCGTCGGACTGGATGGCGCCCAGCAGCGCCCCGGGTTCGCCCAACGCCTGCTGCAGGCTTGCCAGCGACTCTGGGCCACCGGAGATGTCGAGGTCGCCGAGGTGCTCCTCGAGCGCCCGCGGATCGTTGCGGAACTTGGTGGTGTACTCGCCCAGCAGCGCCTCGAGCCGGGCCCGCACGTGGGGCACGCCGAGCACGGTGTGATGAGCGATCTCGTGCAGGCAGATCCAGAGGCGCAGGTCGTCGGCTGGCAGGCTCCACTCGGCGCCGAACGCGTCGAGGTTGGGCACCAGGATCAGCAGCTCGTCGGACGGCGTGCGGGGGATGGGCAGGTCGTACTGTCCGAACGAGCGCCGGGCCATGTGCCCGACCATCGAACCGGCGGTCATCGCCACCATCATCGGCTGCATGGCCTGGATCATGGGGCCGAGCATGGCCGTGAACTGGTCGTCGTCGCCGAAGCCGGGCCCCAGGTCGGGGTCGTCGTCGGCGGCCTGGGCGAGAGCGTCGGTCGAGCCCAGCGACCCGGCCAGCTTCTCGAGCAGGGGGCGGTAGTCCTCGAGCGTGCGCTGCGCCCACATGCCGCGGTTGACCGGTGCGACCGTGAGCTCGCGGCCGGTGACCGTGGTCGACAGCCCGGTCACGTTGGCGACGTGCAGCTCGGCCACGCGGGCGAGCTGTTCGAGCTTCATGCGCTCGAGCGGGTCGACGTTGGGCTCGGTCGTGTTGTCGGTGGCGACGGCCAGCGCCAGGTTGCGGGCGGCGTCCCACGGGACACCGCCGCCGCCCTGACCGAACAGCTTGGCCAGGTCACCGAACAGGGGGAACCCCTCGAAGGGGTTGGGCGAGCCGGGGTCACTCACAGATTTCACGCTAGCGCCGGTCGTCGCCGTGCCCACCGCGGCCGCAGTGGTGCACGAGAGATCTCCGTTTGGTGTTTCCGCAGGTCCCCTCTGGCAAGGTAGGGACCATGGCGATGGTCGTGATCACCGGCATCGAGACCCCCCTCGGGCGGCGCGTCGCGCGCCTCGCCGCAGCCGATCCGCAGGTCGAGGTGGTGGGCCTGGCCGCGGGGCCGGTCGTCGGCCTGCCGGACGAGGTGGCCGTGCTGCGACTCGACCTGGCCCACGACGACGTCAAGCCCCACGTCGAGCACGCCGACGTCGTGGTCCACCTGGCGCAATCCGTGCCCCACACGCCCACAGCCGCCAGCGACGACGTCGCCGTGGCCCGCCGGGTGCTCGACGCCGCGGGCGACACCGGAGTGGGCCACGTGGTCATGCTGTCGAGCGCCACGGTTTACGGGGCGTGGGCCAACAACCCCGTGCCGCTCACCGAGGACGCGACGCTCCGCCCCAACCCCGGCTTCGCGTTCGCGACCGAGCGGGCCGAGATCGAGCGGCTGACGGCCGAGTGGCGCGACGCCCACCCCGGCAGCACCGCCACCATCCTGCGCCCGGCGCGGGCCGCCGGCTCCGACCACCGCGACTGGCTGGTGCGAGCGCTGCGCCCCGCTGCCGCCGTGCCCGAGAACGCCGACGAGCCCGCCGTGCAATTCGTCGACCTCGACGACCTGGCCACGGCGTGCGACCTGGCTCGCACCCGGCGACTTGACGGGGCGTTCAACGTGGCGCCCGAGGGCTCGATCCCCGGTGACCAGGTGCGGTCGCTCATCGGCGCGCCGCCCAAGGTGCCGCTGCCCGAGCGGGCGGCCAGCCGGTTGGTGCGCTGGGGCTTCCGCTGGGGCCTGGGCCCCACGCCGCCCGAGCTCGTGCCGTACACCCTGCACCCGTGGGTCGTGGCCGCCGACCGCCTGCGCGCCCAGGGGTGGGAGCCGCGGGTGTCGAACGAGGAGGCCTGCGTCGAGGCCCACGATGTGGGCGCCTGGGCCACGATGAGCCCGCGCCGCCGCCAGGAGGTGGCGCTCGGTGTCGCCGGTGTGGGCATCGTCGGCCTCGCGGTGGGCGGGGTGCTCGCCGTCCGCCGCTGGCTGCGCAGCTGACCCTACGGCGTGGGGGTTCGGCGCCGCGGCTGGTGTGCAGCCGTCGTTCAGGCGCGGGGAGAGCGAGCCTCGGCCAGGGTGAGCACGAGTGTGACCCTGGCGCCGTCGTCGCGGACGACGGTCACGTCGACACGGTCGCCCGGCGACCGCGACCGCAACGCGACGAGCAGGTCGGGCATGCGAACGATGGTCTGCCCGTCGAGGCCCACGATCACGTCGCCCGGTTGTATGCCCCCAAGCGCAGCCGGGCTGTCGGGCATCACCGAGGCGACCCGGGTGCCACCGCCCTCGGTGGGCAGCGTGGTGTCGGGGCTGCCGGTGCCGTCGTCGGCCACGTCGGTGCCCTCGATGCCCAGCCAGCAGTGGTGTACGACACCGTCGGTGAGCAAGTCGTCGGCCACCTTGTGGGCGACCTCGACGGGCGTGAGGTACCAGGCGTCGCCGTCCTCGACGGTGGTGACGATGCCGACCACCGCCCCCCGAGCGTTGACCACGGGCCCACCGAGGGCCAGCTCGTCGGCGTCGCCGTCGACCGCGATGCCGTCGAGCGCGGTGCCCGACGGGCCGACGTAGCGGTGGGTGGGGCCGATGACCCCGGCGCCGCTGGCCGTGCCCGCGGAGGCCTGTGCGTTGAGGACGAACGTCGTCTCCCCCACGGCCACGTCGGCGGTGCCCGCGAGCACGCTGGGGGTGTAGCCGTCGCCCGCCAGGTCGAGCACCGCCAGTCCGGTGGCCGGATCGGTGCCCACGAGCAAAGCCGTGACGAAGCTGCCGTCGGACAGGCGCACCCGTGGTGCGGCCGCGGCGGCGACGAGCGCGGCGCTGGTGACGACGATGCCGTCGTCGCGCACCACGACCCCGGTGCCCGAGATCGGGCCCGACGCCGATCCGGACGAGGCGGCGTCGGCCGCTGCCTCGATGCCGACGACGGCCGGTTCGACCCGCTGGCGCACGCCGTCGAGCGTGTCGGTGTCGGGGGCCCCGAGGGCCGACACGGTGGGGTTGAGGGCGACCCGCTCGGTCACGGGTCGCTCGACGACGCGCTCGCCCACCCCCAGCGCCACCACGCCCCCGCCGGCCAGCACCGCGCCGACGGCCCCCGCCACCACGAACGCGCCCCAGGGCCGACGCTGGCCGTGCGAGTCACGCTGGGTGGTGGACGGGGCGTCGACGAGCGGGGGCGGGGAGGGCGCGCCGACGGGGACGATCGGGTGGGTGCGCATCTCGGACGGATGGCGCCAGAGCCGGTCGTCGGGGT
Organism: uncultured Acidimicrobiales bacterium; assembly: GCA_963735395.1. Lineage (GTDB taxonomy): Bacteria > Actinomycetota > Acidimicrobiia > Acidimicrobiales > VFJN01 > ZC4RG19. Next base: position 285,766 of record CAVTKV010000021.1, read on the forward strand.
GTGGCGGCGGACGGAACCCCGGGTTGTCCGCTTCGGCGTCGTCGTCGAAGGGCACGGGGCGGAGACTAACGGCGCTCCGCCGCCGAGGGGCAGCGCCCACGCGCGGGGAGAGGTGGCCGGAGGCACACTGCGGCCTCCCGCACGCCCCGCCTCCCCCAAATCACCTGCCCACCGTCGGGTGACGTTCCGGGCCCGGACATGTCGGTCCGGCAGCGAAATGCCCAGGTGGCGCGGGCAGGTCGTGTCGCCTGCGTACCATGAGCGGCGATGGACGTGTCGCAGCCGCTCGTGCCGCCCGCGGGTGAGACCTGGCTGGGCCTGTCCGCGGCACCACTCCCCGTGACCGAGGCCGTGTCGTGGGCCGTGCGGCCCGACTGCGGCGGCCTGGTGCTGTTCTCGGGCACCGCCCGCGATCACGCCCAGGGCCGCCCCGGGGTCGAGCGCCTGGAGTACGAGGCCTACGACGCCCAGGTCGTCCCGCGGCTGCGCGAGGTGGCCGACGAGGCCCGCGTCCGCTGGCCAGCCGTCGGTCGCATCGCCCTGCTGCACCGCACCGGCGTGCTCGAGGTGGGCGACAGCGCGGTCGTGGTCGTCGTGTCGGCGCCCCACCGGGCCGAAGCGTTCGAGGCCGCCCGCTACTGCATCGACACGCTCAAGCGGTCGGTGCCCATCTGGAAGCGCGAGACCTGGTCCGACGGCGAGAGCTGGGGCCTCGAGGCGCAGCACATCGTCGACGCGGGAGCGGGGTGAGGCCGTGGGTGCCGTCGCCTTCCTCATGATCGCCCTGGTCATCTCGGTCGTCGGCTCGACCGTGCTGTACCTGCGCAATCGCTCGCCGTCGTCGCTCGAGTCGGGCATCGACAACTTCCGGCGCGAGATGCAGGCGCTGGCGCCGCGCGACGAGCAGGTGCCGCAACGGCGCTGGTGGAAGCGCTGAGGCAGCCGTGGCCCGCGACCTCGCCATCGACCTCGGGACGGCCAACACCCTCGTCTACGAGCGGGGCCGGGGCATCGTGCTCAACGAGCCCACCGTCATCGCTCTCAACACCCGCACCCGCGAGGTGCTGGCCATGGGCCACGACGCCTGGCAGATGATCGGCCGCACGCCCAGCGACATCGTGGCCGAGCGCCCGCTGCGCCAGGGCGCCATCACCGACTTCGACGTCACCCAGCGCATGATCCGGTTGCTGCTGCATCGCGTGCGGGTCGGCCGGTTCAACCGCCCGCGGGTGGTGGTGTGCGTGCCGTCGGCCATCACCGAGGTCGAGCGCCGTGCGGTGGCCGAGGCCGCCCGGCGGGCCGGCGCCACCGACGCCTTCCTCATCGACCAGCCCATGGCCGCGGCCATCGGGTCGGGCCTGCCCATCCACGAGCCGGTCGCCAACCTGGTCATCGACGTGGGCGGCGGCACCACCGAGACCGCGCTCATCTCGCTCGGCGGGGTCGTCGGGCTCGACGCCGTGCGGGTCGGCAGCTTCGACATCGACGCCGCCATCCAGGCGTACGTCCGGCGCGAGTACGGCATCGCCGTGGGCGAGCGCACGGCGGAGGAGATCAAGGTCGCCATCGGCTCGGCCTGGCCGGTGCGCGACGAGCTCAAGGCCGAGGTCCGCGGCCGCGACCTGGCCTCCGGGCTGCCCAAGACGGTCATCCTGACGCCGGGCGAGATCCGCGAGGCCATCGACGACGTCATCGTCGAGATCGTCGAGTCGGTCATCGCCTGCCTGGGCAGCGCCCCGCCCGAGCTGGCCCACGACCTGATCAGCCAGGGCATGTACCTGGTGGGCGGCGGTGGCATGCTGGCCGGCCTCGACCAGCGCATCGCGCATGCCACCGAGATCGACGTCCACCTGGTCGAGAACGCGCTCGAGTCGGTCGTGCTGGGCGCGGGCCGCTGCATCGAGGACCCGGCGGCGCTGCGGGTGGCGTTCCAGGCGGGCCGCTGACCGCCGGTCGCCGACCGCGGTCCCGTCGATATCGTTCGGGCCGACGGTCGACCCTGGGGGTGCGTGCACCCGGGCCACGGCGGCGTTCAAGTTCCACCTCGACCTCCACCTGTTCAAAGAGGACGTCCACCTCTATCCGCTGTTCGAGGAGAGCCTGTCCCGCGCCGACCAGGGCAAAGCGGTCGACATCCTGGCCTATGCGGTGCCCGCGGATCGCTTTGACGAGTTCGTCACCTGGATGTTCCGGCTCGTGGGCGACGACGACCGCGAGAAGGTGGTGCGCGTCTGGCAGACCGCCATGCCGCCCACGGTGTTCGCGGACTCGATCCGGACGGTCGAGGCGGCGATCGGGGACGACTTCGCCGAGTTGGCGCGCAGGGTGCCGGAGCTCGCCGCGTCCTGACGGGCCTGTGGCCCCGGGCCGCTGCCGGATGGGCGGCGCGGGAGCGGGCGCCGCTAGCGTCTGCGGCGTGTCAGCCCCTGCTCCGGAGATGTCGGGCACCGCCCTGATCGATGCCGCCCGGCGGGCCCTCGTCGACGATCGTCGCCAGCTCTCGCTCGACGAGCTGTCGGCCCTGGCCGCGCTGCCCGACGACGACGTGCCCGCGCTCGCCGGCGCCGCCCACGCGGTGCGCCTGGCCTGGTGCGGCGACACCGTCGAGGTCGAGGGCATCCTGTCGGCCAAGACCGGCGGCTGCCCCGAGGACTGCCACTTCTGCTCGCAGTCGTCCAGGTTCGACTCGCCGGTCAAGGCCGTGCCGCTGCTGTCGCACGACGAGGTGCTGGCCGCCGCACGCGAGACGGCCGAGCTGGGCGCCAGCGAGTTCTGCCTGGTCTACACGGTGCGCGGCCCCGACGAACGGCTGATGGCGCACCTGGAGGAGGTGGTCCCGCTCGTCGAGCGCGAGACCGGGCTCAACGTGGCCATCAGCGCGGGGATCCTCGACGAGTCCCAGGCCGCCCGGCTCAAGGCGGTCGGCACCCACCGCTACAACCACAACCTCGAGACGGCGAAGTCGCACTTCGGCGAGATCGTCACCACCCACACGTGGGAGGACCGGTTCGCCACCTGCCGGCTCGTGCGCGACCACGACATGGAGCTGTGCTGCGGCGTGCTGCTCGGCATGGGCGAGTCCGCCGGGCAGCGCATCGAGCTGCTGGGGCAGCTCCGCGACGTCGGTCCGGCCGAGGTGCCGGTCAACTTCCTCGACCCGCGCCCGGGCACCCCGCTGGCCGACCGGCCGCACATGGCGGCCCTCGAGGCCATCCGCTGGATCGCCCTGTTCCGCCTGGCGCTGCCCGACGTCATCCTGCGCTACGCCGGCGGCCGCGAGGTCACGCTGGGCGATCTGCAGGAGATGGGCATGACCTCCGGCATCAACGCCCTGATCACCGGCAACTATCTGACCACGCTCGGCCGCTCGCCGCAGCAGGACGTGGTCATGCTCAAGGGCCTGAAGATGCCCATCGGCACGCTGTCCAAGGTGATCTGAAGGGACGCCGACGCCGTGGCCGGGCCCGGGTCGGGCGGCACCGCCGCCGAGGCGTTCTGCACGGGGTGCGGCCGCCCGCGGGCCGAGTGCGCGGGCTGCGCGGGAGCGTCCGACCCGTGGCACTTCTGCCCGGGCTGCGGCCGCTGGCTGGCCGTGCAGGTGACGACGACGGGCTGGACGTCCACCTGCCGCGGCTGCGGCGCCCACCACCAGGGCTCGCACCGCTAGCCGCGCTGGCCGCACGACTCGGCGGGCCGTGTCGAGAATCGGCGGGCGGCTCCGACGGAGACCTTCGAGTCGGCCGGAGCGTACGTGATGGGCCGGCGGATGGCCGACGGTGGCGAGGTGCCGTGGGGCGACGAACCCCCGTTCCACGCGCCCGTCTTCGTCGTCACCCACCGGGCCAGGGAGACGCTGGTGCGGGAGGGCGGCACGAGCTTCACGTACGTCACCGACGGGGTGAAGAGCGCCATAGAGCAGGCCCGCGCCGCGGCCGGCGGCAAGAACGTGGCGATCGCCGGGGGCGGCACCCTGCTGCAACAGGTGATCTCGGCCGGGCTGCTCGATCAGCTCGAGCTCCACATCGCTCCGGTCCTGTTGGGCGGCGGGATGCGGCTGTTCGATCCCGCCGCGCTCGACCTCGCCGATCACGAGGGCATCGAGCTCACCCCGACGAGGGTCGCCGACACCCCCGACGTCACCCACGTCCGCTACTCGGTGAACGGGCGATCGGCGCTGGTCGGCGACGAACGCACGACCGCGGTGAGCTCCCCAGAGGCGGTGTAGGCGACCGTGCTGCCCCACTCGGGTTGAGACCGGCCCTCCGCCGGCGTCCAGTCGTCAGCGACCGACGTCCTCGGCCGCCTGGCGCACCTGCCAGTCGCGGTCCTCGAGGGCGCGCTCGAGTGCAGCGTCCACCTCCGCCCCCTCGAACGGGGCCAGGGCCAGCACGGCCCGCCGGCGCACCGCCGGCCGGTCGGACGTGGCCGCCAGCACCGCCGGGAGCCCGGCCGGGTCGCCGATCGCCCCCAGTGCCGCCACCGCCGCCTCGCGGCACAGCGGGTCGTCGTGGCCGGTGACCACTGCCGCCAGCACGGGCACGACCCCCGCTTCCGATGGGGTGCGCTCGCCCGACGCCCACGCGGCCGCCTCGACCACCGTGGGGTCGGCGTCGGCGAGCAGGGGCGCGAGCGCGGGCGACTTGTCACCGGGCCACGTGGCGCACAGCTCGGCCGCCCTGGCCCGAACACGGGGCGCGTCGTCGGCCAGCCCCCGGCGCAGATCGTCGCTGGTCAGGCCCCCGGCGCGGGCCAGGGCGCCGAGCGCGGTCGCCCGCACCGCGGGCGACGGATCGGACACGAACGCGCGGACCGTCACCACGTCTCCACGGTGGCCGGCGACGGCCGCGTCCCGCCGACGGGCGACCTCGTCGGCTAGCTTGCGCGTCACCGTCCCGCCACCAGGGGAGACAAGGGTTGACGGTCGATCAGTCCGAGCGCGGCAACCTGCGACACGAACAGGCGGCCGCCACCAGACAGCAGCTGCTCGTCGCGGCGGGCGCGGTCTTCGAGGCCAGGGGCTACCGGGCCACGACGGTCGGGGCCATCACCGATCGGGCCGACACGGCGCACGGCACGTTCTACCTCTACTTCCGCAACAAGGAGGACGCCTTCTGCCGCGTGATCGAGACGGTCATCGTGGACGAGCTGGCGGTCAGCGCGGTCGTCCCCCTCGATCATGCCCCGCGCCAGTCGATGGAGCAGGGCATACGCAACTTCATCGCCGTCTACCACCAGCACGACGGGCTGTGGCGGGCACTGCTCGAGGGCATGCTCCAGTCGCCGCGGGTGCAGCAGCTGTGGCTCGACCTGCGCCGTGACCTGGTGCTGCGCCTGTCGCACACGTTCGACGCCCAGCAGCAGGCGGGCACCGTCCGACCGTTCGACTCGACGATGGTGGCTCACACGCTGGCGGCGATGACCGAATGGTCGGCGTTCACCCACCTGGTGCTCGGTGAGCCCACACCTGAGTCGGGGCGCGATCCCGACGCCCTCGTCGCCACGCTCACCGACCTGTGGTACCGCTCGATCTACGGCACGGTGCCCGTGGACGGGTCCGGCGACGCCGCCGACGGCGATCAGAGGTTGCCCAGGGCCTGAGCGGCCGCCACCGCGACCGCGGCGACCACCATCGCCGCCACCACGCCCAGGAACAGGACGAGCACGAACAACCCGGCTGTGGCGCGCAGCCGGACTCGCCACGGCACTCGCAGCGGCACCACGACCCCGTCGCGCGCACGGCTGGGGGCTGCGCCGCGGTCAGGGGTGCGGGCGACCCGTGGTGGCGCGGTGGCCGCCACGCTCGTCGGCGCGGGCGCCACGGCGGGGATCGGGGCGGGGGTGGGGGTCCGCGCAGGGCCCGCCGGGGCGGCGTCTGCGTACGGCCGCTCGATGGTGGTTACCCCGCCGCCCGGCACGGTCGGCAGCTCGTGGGTGGTGGTGGCAGATGCCGCCGGTGCGACCGTTGTGAGGCCCCCCGACGGCGTGAACGCCGTGGTGGTGTGGGGGACGAACGTCGCGGTCGCCGGCACGGCGACGGGCGATCGGGCGGCCGTCCGCGTCGCCTGCGTCGGCGAGGCGGGCACAGGCGAGACGCCCTTCGCGGCTGCCGCCGCCTGCGTGTCGTCGTCGGAGGCGAGCAGCGGCTGTGGCTCGGGGCGCAGCCTGCGGCCGGCCGCCGTGGTGGTGTCGGCCACGGCACGGGCGTCGTGGGCGACCTCGGCTCGCACCCGGCGACCGGCGCTGCTCGTGGCACGGCCGGACCGGCGAGCGGCGACCAGCACGACGGCGGATGCGCGCCGCACCCCCCGCTGGGCCGCATCCCCTGTCGCCACGGTCGCCGCCACGGCTGCGAGCGCGGCCGCGTGACCACACCGCCAGGCTGCGGCTAACGCCCGCTGCGAGAAGGCGACAGTCGTGGCCGAGGCCTGGCGGGACCAGCGGACGGTGGCCGCCCACGCGGTGCGGGACCAGCGGGCGGTGGTGTTCCAGGCGGTGCGGGACCAGCGGGCGGTGGTGGTCCAGGCGGTGCGGGACCAGCGGGCGGTGGTGGTGCAGGCGGTGCGGGACCAGCGGGCGGTGGCCGCCCACGCAGCTGGACCAGGGGGCGGTGGCCGCCCACGCAGCCCTGGACCAGCGGGCGGTGGCCGCCCACGCAGCCCTGGACCAGCGGGCGATGGCCGCCCACGCGGTGCCGGACCAGCGGGCGGTGGCCGCCCACGCAGCCCTGGACCAACGGGACGTGGCCGCCCCGGCGCGACGGGCATGAGGGCTGATGGCGGCGCGACCGCGTCGGGCCTGGACCGCCGTGGCGCTCGCGGCCCGGCGCAGATGATGTGAGGTCGCCGCCCAGCCCCTGGACGCACCCGTGCTGGTGGCCGCCCAGGCGCGGCGGGCGTGGCGGGCGGTGGCGCCGCCGGCGCGACGGCTGGCGCCAGCCGTACGCCGGCCGGCTGCGCCGAGGGCGGGGCCCGCACGCCTGCCGGCTTGGCGTGCCGCGCCCGTGCCCCGGGTCGACGCCCGGCCCAGGACGGCGCCGGCTTGGGCCAGCGCGAGTCGCGCCCCTGTCGGTGGCGTGCTCGGTGCGCCGGAACGAGCATGGTTCCCGTCCGGGTCGCGGTCCGGGTGCGGGTCGTCGCCGTCGGGGTGTTCAGGCGCCGCGGTGCGGCGTTCGTGTCCGCCCGTGGCAGTCTGTTGGCGCGGTTGTGACTGCACCTCGGTCATCACGACCGATGCGCATGCAGCCAGAACGACCACGCACAGTACGAAGGGGATCACGCCGTTACGGATGGTAACGCCCACGGATCCAGATGCCCACGGCGCGACCCCGAACTCGGGCGACCGTGCCGATGACGGCGACGCGAGCCCTGCCGGGCAGCCGATCGAGCCGCCGCGCCCCGTTGCCTCGCCCGCCGACGACGCCAGCCCGCCCGGCGTGACCGGCCCCGCGCTGGAGGCCGATCGGCCTCCGCCGCCTCCGCCCGTACCTCCAGTCGCGGACGACCGGCCACCCCGGCGCCGCCGCACCGGGCGCATCGTCCTGGGCGTCGTCGCCGCCCTCGCCGTCGCCTTCCTGGTGGGAGCGGCGTTCGTGCCGTTGCCCTACTACCTGTTCAAGCCCGGCTCGGTGCGCGACACACAGCCACTGATCGCCGTCCAGGGCACCCAGGTGTACCCGTCCGACGGCTCGATCGGCTACACGACCGTGTCGCTCCGGCAGGCGACCCTGCTCGGCCTGGTGCAGGGGTGGATCGACGACGACATCGACGTGTTCGACCGTGACCGGGTCCTGCAGGGGCGCGACGTCGACCAGAACCGCGAGGTCAACCTGCAGATGATGAGCGACTCGAAGCAGGTGGCGACGCAGGTGGCGCTCGAGCGCCTGGGCTACGAGGTCGACGTGACGGTCGGTCAGGTGGTGGTCGAGGTCATCCCCGACACGCCGGCCGACGGTGTGCTCGAGGTCGGCGACGTGATCACGGCCATCGACGGCGAGGCGTTCGACGACGGCCAGGACCTGAGCCGCCTGCTGGGTGACGACCCGCCGGGCGACTCGATCACCGCCACGGTGCAGCCGTCCGGCGGTGAGGCGGGCCGTGACGTCGAGCTGGCGCTGGCAGCGTCGCCCGACGACCCGAGCAAGGGGGTCATGGGCGTGCGGGTCATGGAGGTGGTGCTCGACTTCGACTTCCCCGTCGACATCGAGATCGACACGGGTGACGTCGGCGGCCCGTCGGCGGGCCTGGCCTTCACGCTGGCGATCATCGACGATCTGACGCCCGGCGACCTCACCGGAGGCGACGACGTGGCCGTGACGGGCACGATCTCCGGCGACGGCACGGTCGGGCCGGTGGGGGGCACGGGCCAAAAGGCGGCGGCGGTCCGCCAGGCCGGCATCACCCTGTTCCTCGTGCCCAGCTCCGACTACCAGGACGCCGTCGACCATGCCGGCGACGACCTCGACGTGGTCGCGGTCGACACCGTTGACGAGGCGCTCGCCGCACTGGGCGAGCGGGGTGGCAACGTCGACGACCTGCCGCCGGCGGGCGAGACCGCGGCGGCACCACCGGCCGACAGCGGCTGACGCTGGCGTCAGAGCCAGCCGCCGGCTCGGTTTCGGTGTGTGACGGTGTGAATGCCCATGGTGACTGCCAACCGGGATGCCCAGCGTTCAGGGGGGGTTTCGGCCACAGACAGAGGTTGACAAATTGACCCTCGGCGCGAGCCGCCCGCGGGTCATACCATGCGGAACCATGCCGACCGAGCCCCCTCTCGATGCGACGGGCATCGCCCGCCGGCAGTTCTCCACCGCCCGCAAGGGGTACGACCCCGCGGAGGTCCGTGCCTTCCTGCACGAGTTGTCGGACGTGGTCGGGCGGCTGCAACGGGGCGAGGCCCACGAGCACGACCGGGCCGAGCGGGCCGAGAGTCGGGCACATCTCGCCGAGCAGCTCGACGAGCACCGCCTGGTCGAGCTGCTCGGCGAGGAGACCGCCCGGGTGCTCGAGGCGGCCCGTGAAGCGGCGGCCGACATCAGGTCCAGGGCCGAGGATTCGGCCGCCCGCATGGTGCGCGACGCCCAGGCCGAGGCTCGGGCCCTCACCGAGCAGGCCGACGAGGACGCCGCCACCCGGCGCATCGAGATCCTGGCCGAGGCCGACTCGCTGCGCCGGGAGGCCGAGGACGAGGTCGAGCGCCGCCGGGTCGAGGGCCAGGTCGTGATGGACGACATGCGGCGCGTGGCCGAGCAAGAGCGCGAGCGCATGTTGGCCGACGGCGAGCGGGCCCGGGCCGAGGCCGAGGCCGCCGCCGAGCAGATCCGCGCCTCGGCCCGCGAGCAGGGCCGCCACCTGGTGGGCGAGGCCCAGGCCGTGCGTGAGCGCATGCTCGGCGACCTCTCGCGGCGCCGGCGGACCGCCCGCGAGCAGCTCGAGCGGTTGAACGGCGCCCGCGAGCGGCTGCTGGCGGCGTACCAGGTGGTCAAGCGCACCGTCGACGAGGCCACCAGCGAGCTCACCGTCGCGCTGCCCGAGGCCAAGGCGGCCAGCGAGATGGCCATGCGCCGCGTGACGGACGAGCCCGCCGAGACGGTCGAGGTGATCGAGGCCGAGCTGTCCGTGGCCCGCATGGCCGGGATGGTCGACGACGTCGCGGCCGCCACGGTCACCGACGACGAGCTCGACGCCATGCTCCGCGAGCTGGCCGAGGACGAGGCCGCCCAGGCGGCGGCCGCGGCCGCTCAGGTCGAGGCGGGCGAGCCCACTGGGCACGACGGCGAGCCGCCCGACGGCGACCTGTCTGACGTCGATCCGCCCGCCGGCGATCTGGCCGAGGACGATGCCGTCGCCGACGGTGGCGCCACCGCGCCGCCGCCCACCGACGTCCCCGCGGAGGACGCGCAGGACACGGGGGACGATGTCGAGACTGCGGCTCAGGTCGAGGCCGATGCCGATGTCGATGCCGGCGCGGCCGGCGCGGCAGGCGCGGCCGCACCGACCGCCGCACCGACCGCCGCACCGTCCGCCGCCCCGGCGATGTCCGACGGCGACAAGTGGGGCATCCGGCTGCCGCGCGCCCGGCCCTCCACGACGCCGGCGCCCACCGAGGCCCCCGTCTCGGCCGATACCTCCGCCGGGGCTCCCCCGCCCGCGCCGGGCCCGACCCCTGCCCCCGCGCCCGCCGCCTTGGCCGGCGACGCATCCGCCCCGGCCGACGACGACGAGGGGGAGTCGGGCCCCTACGTCGACGAGCTTTTCGCCCGCATCCGGGCCGAGCGCTCGCCGGGTGACGACCCCGCCACCCCGCCCGGCGCGTCGGCCCACGAGAGCGGCGCCGTGGCGGTCGCGGTCCGTCCCGACGTGGACGTCGCGTCACGGTCCGGCCGGTCACCGTCGGGACGGGCGGGCGCGGTCGGAGGCGCGGCACAGGGCACAGACCCGGCCGGCGAGGCTGGCGAGCCGGGCCAGGTCACCGACCCCGAGGCCCCGCCAGTCGACCCCGCCACCCGCCTGCTGAGCGAGCGCGACGACCGGCTGGCCAGCGTCGAGCGCGACCTGGGTCGCAAGCTCAAACGGGTCCTGGCCGACGAGCAGAACGAGGTGCTCGACCAGCTCCGGCGAGGTGGGACGGTCGACTTCGCCGACGTGGTACCCGCCGCCGACGAGCACGCCGATCGGTTCGCCATCGCGGCCATCGCCCACCTCGACGCGGCTGCGGCCGAGGGCGCGGCGCTGACCGGGGGCGAGGGCGCGCCCTCGTGTGACGAGCTGGCCGGCGCGCTGGGCCGCACCCTGGTCGAGCCGCTGCGGCGCCGCATCGAGCGGTCGTTCGAGGACTGCGACGGCGACCTCGAGGAGGTGACCGAGCGCCTGCGGGCGCTCTACCGCGAGTGGAAGGGCAACCACATCGGCAACGCCGTACGGCACTTCAGCGCCACGGCCTACGCCCAAGGGGCGTACGACGGGGCCGCCGATGGCGCGGCGCTGCGCTGGCTGGTCGACCAGTCGTGCGACGCCTGCCCCGATTGCGACGACAACGCCCTGGCCGGGCAGGTCACCAAGGGCGAGGCCTACCCCACCGGCGACACGTGGGCCCCCGCCCACCCCGACTGCCGGTGCCTGGTGGTGTCGGCCCACCTGGTCGACGCCGGGTGATGATTCACGGGCGGTGCCCGCCGTGACCTGGCTCGCCCACCGGCGCTGCCTTTGCTGTCCATCCAGGGTGGGTCGATAGGCTCGGCGCCCATGCGCGCCCCCGACGATCTACCCCGCCGCCCACGTCGGGCCAGCCGCGGCAACCGGGGTCGCACGACCCTGATCGTCGCGGTCATCGCGGCCTTCGTGCTGCTGACCTCGCTGCGGGGCATCGCGCGCTTCTACACCGACTACCTCTGGTTCGACTCGCTGGGCCAGAGCGGCGTGTGGCGCGGCGTGCTGGGCGCCAAGGTCGTGCTCGCCCTGCTGTTCATCGTGGTGTTCTTCGCGCTCGCGTGGGTCAACCTGCTGATCGCCGACCGCATCGCCCCGCCCTTCCGGCTCTCGGGCCCCGAGGACGAGCTGCTCGAGCGCTACCACGACCTGGTCTCCGAGCGCACCGGGTGGGTGCGTGGCATCGTCGCCGGCGTGCTCGCCCTGATCGCCGGGTCTGGCGTCTCTTCCGAGTGGAACTCGTGGATCCTGTTCACCAACGGCGGCGACTTCGGCGTGACCGACCAGCAGTTCGGCCAGGACGTCGGCTTCTACGTGTTCAAGCTGCCGTTCCTGTCGTTCGTGGTCGACTGGCTGTTCGCCTCGTTGCTCATCGTCATCATCGTCACCACGGTCGCCCACTACCTCAACGGCGGCATCCGGGTGCAGCCGCCGTCGCCCCGGGTCAGCCCGCAGGTCAAGGCCCACCTGTCGGTGCTGCTGGCGGCGCTGGCGCTGGTCAAGGCGGCCGACTACTGGCTGCAGCGTTTCGAGCTGACGGGGTCGAGCCGGGGTGTGGTCGACGGCGCCACGTACACGGACGTCAACGCGCAGCTCCCGGCGCTCAACCTGCTGGTGCTCATCTCGCTGGCGGCGGCCGTGCTGTTCGTGGCCAACATCTTCCGCCGGGGCTGGACCCTGCCGGTCCTGGCCGTGGGCCTGTGGGTGTTCGTGGCGGTGGTGGCGGGCGGCATCTATCCCCAGTACGTGCAGAGCTTCCAGGTACGGCCCAACGAGTCGGCCAAGGAGCGCCCGTACATCGAGCGCAACATCGAGGCCACCCTCGACGGCCTCGACCTGCGTGAGGTGAGCGTCCAGCGGTTCACGCCGCTGACCGAGCCCGGCGACGTGAACCTGACCGGTGCGGAGCCCACCATCCGCAACATCCGCCTGTGGGACCCGGCGGCCAGCCTGTCGGGACAGACGTTCGAGCAGCTCCAGCGGGTGCGCAACTACTACAGCATCAACGACATCGACGTCGACCGCTACGAGATCGACGGCGAGATGACCCAGGTCAACATCGGCGCCCGCACCATCAACACCGACGGCGTGCCGGGAGATTCGTGGGAGTCGGCCCACCTGGCCTACACGCACGGGTACGGGGTGGTGCTGGCGCCGTCCAACGCGTCGCAGGGCACCGAGCCCGAGTTCCTGGTGGGCGACGTACCGCCGTTGGTCGACCCCCGGCTCGAACAGTCCGGCTTTGCGATGGAGCAGCCGGGCATCTACTTCGGCGAGGACCTCGAGGGCTACGTCGTGGTGGGCACCAACCGCGACGAGATCGACTACCAGGACGAGGACAGCACGCAGCAGACCACCTACGACGGCGAGGACGGCGTGCCCGCCAACTCGCTGGTGCGGCGCATGGCGTTCGCCCTGCGGTTCGGCGACCTCAACCCCCTGATCTCCGACTTCATGACCGACGACTCCAAGGTCATCTTCCAGCGCGACGTCGTCAGCCGCGTGCGCGCCCTGGCCCCGTTCCTCGACGCCGACGCCGACCCCTACCCGGTCGTGGTCGACGGGCGGGTCACCTGGATGGTCGACCTGTACACCACGACGTCGCACTACCCGTACGCCCAGCAGGCCGACACCGACCAGCTGACGGCGGGCAGCGGGCTGAACCACGACCTCAACTACGTCCGCAACTCGGTCAAGGCCGCCGTCGACGCCTACGACGGCACGGTCACCCTGTACGTCATCGACGACGACGACCCGATCATCGCCGCCTACCAGGACGCGTTCCCCGACCTGTTCACCCCCGGCGACGACATGCCCGACAACCTGCGCGAGCACGTGCGCTACCCCGAGGACCTGTTCCGCATCCAGACCGCGGCCTACGGCCGCTACCACCTCGACGACCCCGACGCCTTCTTCACCCAGGAGGACGCCTGGCGCGTCGCTCGCGACCCGGGCACGGCGGGGGCCGACCCGACCACGCAGGTCACCGACGAGGCGGGCCAGGCCACCGGCGAGCAGCGGGCCGCCCGCATCTCGCCCTACTACCAGCTCCTCCAGCTACCCGAGGGCGAAGCGGGCGGTGGTATCTCGCCCGAGGCCGAGATGGTCATGATGCGCCCGTTCGTCCCCTTCAGCGACGACGACCAGAGCCAGCTGCTCACCGCGTTCATGGCCGCCCGCATGGACGGCGACAACTACGGCCAGCTGATGGTGTACGAGATGTCGTCGCGCGACCTGCCCGACGGCCCGGGCATCGCCGCCGCCACCATCGGTGCCGACGAGACCGTGTCCGAGCTCGAGACGGTGCTCGGCCGGGGCGGGTCCGAGGTGCGCTTCGGCAACATGCTCCTGGTCCCGATCAACGACGCGCTGCTCTACGTGCAGCCGTTCTACGTGGTGGCCGACGACCAGAGCCGCCAGCTTCCCCGCCTCGAGCGCGTCATCGTCGCCTTCCAGGACGAGGTCGTCATCGAGAACACGTTGGCCGACGCGCTCACCGCCATGTTCGGCGAGACGGCGGTCACCCAGGAACAACCTGGGGAGGAGCCCACCGAGGGGGAGGGCGATACCGGGGCCACCGAACCATCCGGTACCGCCCAGGAACAGGCCGCCGCCCTGCTGGACGAGGCCAACACCCTCTTCGACGAGGCGGACACGGCCCTCGCCGAGGGCGACCTCGGCACCTACCAGGAGAGGAACCAGGAGGCCCAGGCCCTGGTGGACGAGGCCATCGACCTGCTCCAGGGCGACGAATCGGCGCCGTCCGGCGGTGGCGGGCCCGCGACCACGTCCACCACCACCGCGCCTGCGTGAGCGCCCCGCCGTACCCGGTGCTGCCGAGTTGGCTTTCGTGGCGGTGGGCAGTATGTTGACGTTCCCCAAACGGCGCGGGGTGGAGCAGTCTGGTAGCTCGTCGGGCTCATAACCCGAAGGTCGCAGGTTCAAATCCTGCCCCCGCCACCAACGGCGCGAAAGCGCAGGTCAGAGGTCCTTTCCGAGAGATCGGGAAGGGCTTCGGTCGTTGATTGACTCACCTTCGGGTTGAAGTGCGCCCAGCGGTCCTGGCCCGCGTTATCCCTGGTCACGGCGCTGCACGCCGGTGATGGAGCTCTTCTCGGCGACCTTCGGGTTGTCGGCGAAACGTCGACAACAGCGCTGGGCGGTCACGTCTGCTCGACACCCCGTTTGAGCTGGGAGGACGCCGCGGGATCGGCCGCTCGGCTCGCTCCGCGTCTACCCACTCGTCTAACCATCGCGCGACGACGGCCGCTGCGAACCGTTCCACGGCGATGAGCCCCACAGACTGCGACGCGGGGCAGTTCACACCAGTCCGTGACCCATGCCGTGGTTCGGCCGATCAGGCGCCGGTTAGCGCGATCGGTCGTCAGCGGACCAGGCCCGTGTCGTAGGCGAACACGATCGCTGCTGCTCTGTCGCGCACGCCGAGCTTGAGGAAGATGCTGCCGATGTGGGCCTTGATCGTGCGCTCGCTGACGTGCAACTGCGCGGCGATCTCACCATTGGTCGCCCCGCGGGCGACGGCCTGCAGCACCTCGATCTCGCGGGCCGACAGCCGTTCGCCCCGAGAACGCGTCGCCGCGTCGGCCGTCGGCCGCCCGCGCACGGCGCTGATCAACCGGCCGGCAACCCCCGGATCGATCCATGCCCCGCCGCCCGCGACCAGACGAACGGCGCGCAACACGTCGGCAGCCGAGCTGTCCTTGAGCAGGAACCCGGCGGCACCCTCACCGAGCGCTCCCCACAGCACGTCGTCGTCGCTGAACGTCGTCAGCACCAGCACGGGCGGCGCTTCGTCGAGCCGCCGGAGGAAGCGCAGGGCGGACAGCCCGTCCATCCGGCGCATCCGGATGTCGAGCAACACGACATCGGGCCGCAACGCCTGCACCGCGGCGACGACCTCGTCGCCGTCCGCCCGCTCGCCGACAACCTCGAGATCGTCCTCGTCGCTGAGGATCAAACGGATCCCCGCCCTCACCAGCTCTTGATCGTCGACGATCAGGACGCGGATGGGCACGGTCATGCTGGCCGCAACGGAATGGTCGCCTCCACCCGCCACCTGCCGTCGACGGGTCCGGCGTGCAGCTCACCGCCGACCGCGGGAGGACGTTACGCGGCGGAGATGACAGCGGTGCTGACTCGGCCGCCGTCGACGTCGAGGGTGATGCCATGGACGAAGCTGGCTTCGTCGCTGGCGAGGTAGACCGCGGCATGGGCGACCGCGTCGGGGGTCCCACTCGCGCCAGCGGGAGTGCCAACCATCATGACCTCGGCGGCCGGATGCCGGCCGGGGTCGGTTCCGTCCGCGTTGGGAGTACGAATGACGCCAGGGGACACGGCGTTGACGCGCACTCCGGCGGGCCCGTACTCGGCCGCCCAGTTCTTCGTCAGCGTCTCCAGCGCACCTTTCGTCGAGCTGTACAGCGAGCCGATCGGGATGCCGGCACGGGCGATCCAGGAGCCGAGGTTGATGATCGCACCAGTGCCGCGTTCGGCCATCGCCGGCGCGATCGCGGCGGTCAGGAAGTACGGGGCCTTGACGTTCACGGCGTACACGTGGTCGAAGGTCGCTTCGTCGGTGGCTGCGGTGGTCGAGCCTGGGAAGATCCCGGCGTTGTTGACCAGAATGTCGATCCGGCCACCGAGCACGCTCGTTGCTTCCGACGCCAACCGGTTGCACGTGGCAACCGTGCCGTCGAGATCGGCGGGCACGAAGTCGGCCCGACCGCCCGCGTCGCGGATCTCGGCGACGACCTGGCCGCCGCGGTGCTGGTCGCGTCCGCTGACCACGACGTGCGCGCCCTCGGCGGCGAACGCGACGGCGATGGCCCGGCCGATGTTGCTGGTGGAACCGGTGACCAGAGCGGTCTTACCGGAGAGGCGAGGTGACATGGGAACCCCCGATCGAGAAGTGGACCGGACGATCCACTTCTCGGGGATCCTATCTCCAAAATGGACTGTGAAGTCCATACCTGTAGAATTGTGCGCATGTCGTCCTTCACCACCAAGGGAGAGGCGACCCGCAACCGGATCATCGAGGCAACAGCTGAGCTCGTCGCCCACCAGGGTGTTGCCGACATGTCCCTCGACGATGTCGGCGCGGCGACCGCGACCAGCAGGAGTCAGTTGTTCCACTACTTTCCGGGCGGCCGTACCGACCTGATCCGGGCCGTGGCCGGCTACCAGGCGGCCCGTACGATCGACGATCAGCAGCCATACCTCTCGCAGCTCACCAGCTGGGACGCTTGGGAGAAGTGGGCGGAGCATCTGGTGGGGGCCAAGGCTAGCGAGGCGGTCGTTGGTGGTTGCCGGATCGGGTCGCTCGTCGCCCAACTCGGACACACCGACGTCGAAGCTCGCGCCGTGGTGGCCGACGCCTTCGAGCAGTGGCGGGGCTACCTCGCGGCGGGCCTGCGGACGATGCTGAACTCGGGGCAGCTGGAGTCGGCCGCTGATCCCGACCAGCTCGCCATGGCCACGCTTGCCAGCATCCAGGGCGGCCTGCTGCTTGCCCAATCCACCGGCACGCCCGACCCGCTCCAGAGCATAATGACCCAAGCTCTCGCCTACCTGCGCTCGTTCCGCCCGACAGCGTCGAGCTAGCCCCCGCAGATGCACGGTTTCCGGGCGTTCGGGACGACCCGCGATGCTGCAGGCTTTGCGTTCAGGTCCGTTGGCGGTGCAGTTTGCGCCAGGTTCCGGGTGGGAGGGGTTCGAATCGACGGAAGGCGCGACTGAGTGCGGTGTCGCTGTCGTAGCCGACCTGGGTGGCGATCTCGGCGAGGGATAGCTCGGTTTCCCGAAGGAGGGTTTTGGCCCGGTAGACCCGCCAACAGGTCAGATATGTGAGTGGCGCTTCACCGGAGACGGACTTGAACAGGGCCGCGAATGTCGATCGTGACATGGCGGCGATGCGCGCCAGTTCGGCGACCGTCCACGGGTGCGCAAGGTCCGTGTGCATTGCTTGCATTGCCGCAGCGAGGGGCCCCACCCGGAGCGCCGCGATCCATCCGATGTTCGCGCTTTCCTCGGAGCTGCACCATGCTCGTAGCGCCTGAACGAACAGCACGTCCGCAAGCCGGTCGATGATCGACCCGGCGCCCATTCCGGCGGTCGCGGCCTCGCCGGCGATCAGATCGAGTGTTGCCCGCACGGCGCGCGACTGAGGTTCGTTCAGATGGATACGCGAGATGGGCGGCATCAGGCGCATCAACGGTTCTGCGGCGGTGTGGTCGAACGCGAAACGGCCGCTCTGGATGTCGGTTGCCGGCCCGTCTCCACCGGTGACTGCGGATCGGCCGTCGAGCCCGGCGTAGACGGATTCGCAGGCAACGGTTGGTCGTCCTGGCTCGTCCTGCATGGTGAATCCGATGCCGGCTTGCACGACGAGGCAATCTCCGGCGGTCATCGACATCGGAGTCTCGAGGGCGTCGGATGTGACCTCGCACCCGCCAGACGTGAGCACAATGCGAGACATCGTCCTCCTCGTGAGCTACAGAGCGTCGCTCTGAGCGGCGTCCGAAGACCACAGATCGGGGCATTCCCGAGCGGGTTCGCCGACACCGCCGACGTCTGACTTGACACATGAGTGAGCGCCGGACGGTGCCATCTTGACGCGCGTCGCTCGCGGGCTAACCGTCCGGACAGAGGCTCATGGCGATCGGTCGCGGCAGCTACATACGGTGAGCGCAATCGGCCACCCACGGGTCACCACGTTGGCGCTCAGCGCGGCGCCAAGTCAGTTGTCCAGCGCCACGCCCTCGCCGTGGATGATCTCGCTCGGCTCCGCTACGTCCGACTTTCGGCTGCCTGTTGCCACGATCGATCTGATCAAGGGTGGTGCCGGCGGAGCCGACATCGTCGACGACACCTAGAGTCCGCTCATTCGCAACGCGCATGCTCGACGCAGCGGGTGTTCTCCCCGAAGACGGGCCTGGTCGGGGTGAGTGCCAGCCCGTTTCAGCGTGAGAAGCGAGCGGCGGGCAGGTCGCTGCCTGGTACGTTGCTGGCATGGGTCGGCTCAGCTACGCGGTGCGCGACCAGCACGCCCTGTGGGATGGCCGGTCGTTGAGCGACTGGGTTCCTGACATCGTCGAGGCGATCAAGGCGCGGTTCGAGCCGGAGCGGGTGGTGCTGTTCGGGTCGGTCGCACACGCGAGCGACGGACCGGACTCCGACATCGACCTCCTAGTGGTGTTCGACCGCGCCGAACCGGGACAGCGGCGGGGATTGATGACCGAGCTCCGACGCGCGACACACCACGTTGCTGCCCCGCACGACTTGGTGGTCACCGACGTCGACACATACGCCCGCGATCGCGGCCGGCCTGGCACGATCGAGCACGAAGCAGCGACGTCGGGCATCGTCGTGTATGAGCGGACCGCCGCCTGACCCGGCGCCGGCCGAGCGGTGGTTTCGGCTCGCCGAGCAAGACCTGCACGCGGGCCGGGTGCTGGTGGCCGAAGGATCCGCAGCACTGCGCATCGCGGCGTTCCTCGCCCAGCAAGCAGCCGAGAAGGCACTCAAGGCCGGCCTGCTCGCCTCATCCGTGAACGCCCCCAAGATCCACGGACTGCGCCAGCTGTACGGGCTCCTCCCCGACGAGCCCGACCCGCCGATCGCCGACGACGACTTGGACATGCTTGACCCGTGGGTGATCGACGGGCGCTACGCCGCCGACTTGCCCGACCTCGGCACCACCGAAGCCTCCGAACTCCTCGACGCGGCAGCCCGCATCGTCAACGCCGCGTCCACGTTTGTCTACCCAAACGTCTAACCAACTCTCCGGCACCCGCTGGAGGGAACGACCTCGGCTGGACAGAGCAGCACGGGAAGTGCCTGCTCAACGGCACCCGCTGGACCGGACGACACCTGCTGGACGGGGCACTCATCGCTCATAACCCGAAGGTCGCGGGTTCAAATCCCGCCCCCGCCACCAATGTGATCTCTCAAGAGATCCCGAACAGTCCGAACCCTCGCTGGGGTTCGGGCTGTTGTGGTTCTGGGGGTGCGGTCGGGGTCGTGCAGCCCCCGAGCTGGTTCGACCGTAGACTTGAACGATAGGGGAGCCCCGGCATCCGGGTGGGTACGACCGGGGATGGTGTGACGACGCGCAACCGGCGGCACGGGCGGTCTCCTCGAACCGTGCTGTAGCTACTGACCGCCGCTGAGCTCAGGAGATAGCTGAACATGTCCCACATCGACCTCTCCAACGACCTTCCGGGCATCGTTGGGTTGTTCGCGTTCAGGCCGGAGACGGCTCGACCGCTGAGCACGCTCGCCGAGACGCTCCTTCGAGCCGACAACTCACTCACTCGTGGCGAGCGCGAAGCGATCGCGGCCTACGTCTCGTTCCTCAACGAGTGTCGGTTCTGCGAGCGCTCGCACTCCGCCTTCGCCGCTCGTCAGCTGGCGGACGGCTATGACGTCGTCGACAGCATCAAGCGAGATCCGAGCGAGGCTCCCGTGAGCCCGCGGCTTCGTGCCCTGCTCGCAATCGCTGCAGCGGTCCAGCGCAGCGGTCGGGCCGTGACCGAGGCCGACATCGAGGCTGCCCGCGCCGTGGGCGCGACCGATGTCGAGATCCACGACACGGTCCTCATCGCTGCAGCCTTCTGCATGTACAACCGTTACGTCGACGGATTGGCGACGTGGGCTCCCGACGCGCGCGAGGCCTACGACGAGATGGCGGTGGCCATCGTGGCGAGCGGCTACGAAGCCGCGCTGGAATCGGCTCCTTGATCAACCGGTGGCGCGGGCCGCCACGACCAGCTGGTTCGCCGCGACGTCGTCGATGCGGCTCTGCGTGCCGTCCGGGTACCGGATCACGAGGGAGCGGACCCGCGCCTCATCACCCAGGCCGAACAGGAGCCGAGGCTCTTCGGATGAGAGGTAGCTTCCGCCGGCTCGTGCGTCCCGCACCAGCTGACGCCCGTCCAGCAGTTCGGCGGTGACCCGCGTCCCGGGCAGGAAGTCGGGTAGCTGGACGGCCAGCCAGTTTCCACGGCTCGTGGTGTTCTCCAGGAGGATCAGCGGTCCGCCGATCGAGTTGACCGCGACGTCCGGGTCGCCGTCGTTGTCGTAGTCGGCCGCAGCGAGACCGCGACCGTTCGTCTGCAGTCTCTGGTCGCCGTCGGCCCCGAGCCCGAGGTCCGCGAACCGCGGTGCCGTGGCGGTCGACCGGTTCTCCAGGACCTGGATCGGTTCAGAGTCCTCGGTGAGGTTCCTGACCGGGATGTCGCCGTTGGTCAGGATGAGGTCGAGGTCGGTGTCGAGGTCCAAGTCGATCCAGGAGTCGCCCCACCCGGTGAGGGCCGCCGTGTCCGCGAGGTCGCCGCTCGCGTCGGTGTACCCGGGCGGTCCCGAGACCGTCGACGTTCCTCGGTACAGCGAGTGCCCTTGGCCCCGCGAGTTCGAGACGAACAGGTCGGTCACGCCGTTGCCGTCGTAGTCGGCGGCGGAGACGCCCATCCCAGCGCGCGCGTCTCCGACACCGATGGACGTCGCCACGTTCTGCAGGCGGAAGCCGAGGCCGCCAGGATCGGCGGGGGGTCCTCCCGGCCGGGGAACGTTCCGGTAGAGCCGGTTCGGGTCGCCGTCGTTCGCCACGAAGATGTCGAGGCGGCCGTCGCCGTCGAGGTCGGTGAGCACGGCGCCGAGGCCGTGCTCGGGCTCGCCCGGGTCGAGGCCGGTGAGCTCGCCCACCTCGCGAAAGCTCGGCCGCCCTCCGCTGCCGGTCCCCAGGTTCAGGTAGAGGAGGTCGCGCACGCCGCGATGGTTCGTGGGGAACCCGGCGACCGAGTCGGGGATCGGCGCGTTCCGGTCGGTGTAGCCGGCCACGAAGATGTCCGGGAGGCCGTCACCGTTCACGTCACCCACGGCCGCGCCGGCGTGCCAGCCGTAGTCGGCGATGCCCACCGACTCGGCGATTTCGCTGAAGGTCCCATCTCCCCGGTTCCACAGCAGGGCGTCGTAGGTGTCCGTCGTGACGTACAGGTCCGTGTGGCCGTCGAGATCGACGTCGGCTGCCACGCACCCGTTGCCGCGCACCGCGAGGTTCGCCCCCGAGCCGCGGCTGACGTCGGTGAAGGTCCCTCCCTCGTTGTGGAAGAGGGCGCTGCGGGGCAGGTCGCCCGATTCCCGCCAGCGGGCGCGGTCCTGTTCGGCGTGGGAGTTGACAACGAACAGATCGAGCCACCCGTCGGCGTCGTAGTCGAGCCAGCAGAGCCCTCCGCCCATCATCGCCGGCGTGTCGCCTGCGCCGGCGGAGTAGCGGAACGCCCCGTGGCGGAACCGGAGACCCACCTCTTCGGCGACGTCGCGCAGCTGCGGCGCCACGAAGCCCGTCGGGTTCACCTGCGCGGGTGGCTCGGTGTCGGGGGCCTGCCCCGGGGTCGATGCGCCCCGCTCGCCCACCACGGCGAACGCACCGTCCCGGTACGAGAGCTCGAACGTGCGCTCGAACCGCAGAGGTTGTGACCCGAACAGCGTGGCGACGGCGATCGGCGGCCCTTGTCCCTCACCAGGCTCGAGCGTCACCTCGGCACGGTCGATCTCGCTGGCGGGAATGCTGAGCGACTCGAGGGCCGCCACGACGATCTGTTCCGCATCGGCAGGGCCTGGCTGCGTGGCGACGCCGTGCGAGGGCAGGATCCGGATCTCCGGCAGCTCGCCGCTCGATGCCGTTCCCACGCCCGCGACGCCCACGGTCGGCTCCACCGCCAGGCCGGCGACGAAGACGATGCCTGTCGCGGCCAGCACCCCCACCGTCGCCCCCGCGCCCAATGCCGTGCGCCCCGCCGAGCGGACCAGCAGGCGCGTGCGGTCCACGGCGGGCCGCGGCGGCTCGGCCGTGAGCACCGCCTCGATCAGCGGCCGTGCCGCGCACACGATGGCGAGCGCCGCCAGGACCGCCACCTTCGTGGCGAACTCGGTGGTCTGAGGAGCGATGAGGAGGACCCCCAGCAGACCGATCGCGGCGCCGAACGCCCGCCTGGTCGGCTGGGAGTCCGGCGTCGTCTTCGGGTCCGTGATCATGAAGAACAGGAAGACGAGGATCTCCGGTGAGAACACGAGGATCCGCCAGAGCTCCGATCCGGTGATCGGACCGAGGTGCCACCGAGCCGTCATGAGGTGGTCGGTCGTCACCAGCACGGCGATGCCGATCGCAAAGACGAGCCAGAAGCTGATCGCGACGCTGAGTAGGCGAAGCCGGCGGAGGATGGCGAAGCCCCCGGCGACGATCAGCGTGAGGGCCAGCGCCAGCCAGACCGACATCGGTCCCCACCAGAAGTCGAGGGGTTCGGCCCGCTCGGGGCCGAGCAGCAGGAAGCACGCCACGAGCCCGAAGTTGGACGGGTTGAAGACGTGCCGGCCTCGGGCGCGGATCACGTACTTCGAAAGCAGCGAGATCGCCGCCGTCGCCGCGTAGATCCACCATCCGTGCAGGCTCCACCAGTCGCCGTGCTCGGTGCCGGGGACGCGGAGGATGAACGCGACGCCGTTGCCGGTGAGCATGGCGCTCGCGGGCCACATGATCACGCGCTGCGTGCGGAACGTGATCACGACCTCCAGGACCGCGCACGTGAGGAGCGAGATGAGGATCTGCGCGATCGAGAGCTGGAAGTCGAACGCGACCTGCCCCAGGACCTGCAGAGACACGATCACGCCGGCCAGGTGCAGGCGGGGGTCGCCCACGTTCGGCAGCAGCAACGGGTAGTCCATGCCGCGAAGACGCAGGGCCCGAGGCGACGTCACCGGTCCAGTATCGCCAGTCGCACGAAGGCAGGCGGGGTGTGTGTCTCAGGCCGAGCAGCACGGAGGCGAGCGGCTGCCACGGTACGCGTCAGAACAACACGACCTGTGGCGATTGGTGACTCCCGCCACCACATAGAAGACCAGGTGAGGCCCTCTTCGACAGATCGAGGAGGGCCTCTTCCGTGCCCAGACGGCTGGGTGGCCACCGTCGGATTGCCGCTCGAGCGAGCCGACGACGTGCCGCCGCTCGAGCGGGAGGCCACCTCGCCGCCGCTGCCCACGGGCTACCGTGGCGGGCGCGGGCTGACGCTCGGTCGGCTCGTCTTGCTCTCGAGGGGTTCGGGGCACATGACGGAGTCGCACGACCGGCGACGGTCGTTGGCCGAGCCGTACACGCCGGGATCGGGCAACGGCGACGAGCCGTGGGACGCCCAGCCGGACACCGTGGCGGTCGCCCCGCCGGCGGTGCCGGGACGCGACAAGCGCACGGCGCAGTTCCTCGCCGAGTGGCACAACGGCTCCTACAGCTGCTTCTCCTCCGGCCACAAGTTCTGCCGCGAGGTGTGCCCGGTCGTGCAGGTCACGCGCAACGAGTCGTGGTCGCCGACGGCGTTCCACGCCAACGTCGTGGCGATGGAGCGCGGCCACCTCGACGTCGCCGACGTGGCCGCCGACTACGTCAACTGCACGCAGTGCGGGGCGTGCGAGCTGCGCTGCCCGAACACGCTGTTCACCGGGGACTTCTACCGCTTCCGCACCCGCACCGTCGACGTCGTCAAGGCGACGCGAGCGCTCGCCGTCGACCAGGGCGTTCACCAGCCGGAGTGGCAGGGCTGGAACGCGTCGACCGCCGAGCGCACCCATGAGCCCGTGCTCGGCGACACGCCGGTCAGCCAGGAGCACGTCCGCGACTGGGCCGACGGCCTCGACCTGCCCATCGGCGGCGAGTCGATCCTGTTCGTCGACTGCGAGGCCGCTTTCTACCGCACCTCGGTGCCGCGGGCGGTGGCCCAGATCCTCCAGCGCGCCGGCTACGAGTTCGGGCTGATGGCAGAGCAGTGGTGCTGTGGCGGCCCGGCAGCCGAGATGGGCTACACCGACCAGGCCCGCCGCTTCGCCGAGCACAACCTCGCCGACTGGCGCGCCACCGGCGTCCGCCGGGTGCTCGTGCTCGACCCCCACGACTACATCAGCTTCACCGAGGACTACCCGCGCTACTTCGGCGACGACTTCGACATCGAGGTCGTTCTGGTCGTCGAGCTGTTCGCCGAGATGCTGGGCGACGGCCGGCTGCGCCCCGACGTCCCGATCGAGCGCACCGTCACGTACCACGACCCGTGCCGGCTGAACAAGCGCAAGGGGATCTGGCGCGAGCCGCGCCAGATCCTGCAGGCCATCCCCGGGCTCACGTTCCACGACGTCGACCGGGTCACCCAGTGGTCGTACTGCTCGGGTGCCGGCGGCGGGCTGGCCATCGAGAAGCCCGAGCTGACCGCTGCGATCAGCGCCCGGCGCATCGAGCACGCTGCGACGCTCGACGTGGACATGCTCGTCAGCGCCTGCCCGTGGTCCGAACGCCCGCTGACCGCGGCGGGCGCGCAGGCGAGCATCGACGTCGTCGACCTCCACGAGCTGCTCGCCGAGTCGCTGGGGATCGACGTCGGCGGCGACACGGGGGCCGGGCGATGAGCGAGCGTCCGCCGAGGGTGACGGGGAAGCAACGAGAGAGCGAGCGTGGCCCGAGCGGCCCGCTGCGAAGCAGCAAGAGCGGGAAGCGATGAGCCTCACCGCCGACGCCCTCGACCACCTCGTCAGCCGGCTGCAGGGCGTCCTGGGCGCCGACCAGGTGCTGACATCGAAGGCCGACCGATTCAACCGGGCGAGGACGCCCGCCCCGTTCCCTGTGCACCGGTGGTCCGAGCACGTCCCCGACGTCGTCGTGCTGCCCGAGTCGACGGACGACGTCGTCGCCGTCGTCCGCCTCGCCAACGAGCTGGGCGTGCCGATCGTGCCCCGCGACGGCGGCACGGGACTTTCCGACGGCGCCGTTCCGCTGCGCCACGGGATCCTCGTCGACGTCAAGCGGATGAACCAGATCCACGAGATCGACCTCGACAACCGCACCTGCACCGTCGGCGTCGGCATCAACATGCTCAAGCTCAACGAGGTCCTCGGCCGGCACGGGCTGATCTACCCGGACAACCCGGCGTCGTACCCGTGCTCGCTCGTCGGGGGGCGGATCGGCACGAGCGGCTGGTCGCTGATCGGGTCGCGCTACGGGCACACCCGCGACCTCGTGCTCAGCTTCGACCATGTCCTGCCGACGGGCGAGGTGATGCACGTCGGCGACGGCATCGGCGGGAACATCACCCGCAGTTCGAGCGGCTACCAGCTCAAGCACCTGTTCATGGGTCACCAGGGCACGCTCGGGATCGCCACCCGGGCGACGCTCAAGCTGTTCCCGAAGCCGGAGGCGGAGCTGTCGCCGTTCTTCGCCTTCAGTGACTACGACACCGCCCACCGCTGCGTCGGCGCGCTCGCCCGCGCCGGGGTCGCCACGTTCGCCGGGGCGGTGCTGTTCGACGAGTGGAAGGTCGCCTACCTGCGCCGCGACGACGAGGCCTACATCCCCCAGCCGTCGGACGTGAAGGCGCTCGTGTGCACGGCGCTGTACGGGTGGGAGGACGAGGTGCGCGTCGGCGGCAAGCGCCTCTGCGCATCGCCCGCGAGCACGGCGGCCGCTACCTCGGCGACGAGATCTCCGAGGGCGACTGGGCGGCGCGCCACGACCGCTACGCGACGCCGCTGCACGGTCGCACCCGCTCGGGTCAGGTCGTGCCGATGAGCTGGCACTGCGAGGACGCCTCGATCGCCTACACCAACCTGCCGGCCGTCACGCGGGAGTGGCACGCCATCGTCACCGAGCTGCGCCGGCGCACCGATGTCTTCGACGACTGGGGGATGTTCGCCTACACCAACGGCGCGACCGGCATCGACTACCTCACCGAGATCGACGTCGGGATCTGGGAGCAGCAGCTCGGCGACGAGGCCTGGCGGCTGTGGGTGCAGGCCAAGCGGGACCTCGCAGCGGTGACGCTGCGCTACCGCGGCTCGATCAGCGCCTGCCACGGGTCGTGCCGGGAGGGCGAGGTCGATCTGGTGCCCGACGAGCTCGGGCGCGGCTACGGCGTGATGCTCGACGTGAAGCGGGCGCTCGACCCGAACAACATCATGAACCCCGGCAAGTACGGGCTCGACCGGGCCTATGAGGGAGCTGGTTGATGATGACCGGCCAGAACGGCTCGATCGGCTACCGCCACGCCGAGCAGATGACGCCGCCACCGGCGGCGCAGGCGAGCGACGTGGCGATCACCCGCTTCGAGGACGTCTACGAGGTCGATCCCCGACTGATGGAGCGGTGGGTGCTCCAGCAGACGTTCCCCAACTGGGACACGTTGCGGATCATGCAGAGCCGTCACGACCACCTGGCGTGGATGCATCGCCACTTCGCCGAGCGCGTCGTGTCGGGCGCCGAGCTCCTCGCCGAGCTCGACGCTGAACCCCCCACCGGAACCCCCGAAGCACCCGATGCGATCCAGAGTGAGGGAGGATCACCGTGAAGTACAGCTGCGTCCTCTTGCCGGACTACCCGCTGGCGGAGTCTCTTGCGTCGATCAAACTGGCCGACGAGCTCGGCTTCCACGCCTGTTACGCCGCCGACGAGACGTGGCACAAGGACCTGTGGTTGCTGTTCGCTGCCGCCGCGATGCAGACCGAGAACATCCGCTTCGGCCCGAGCCTGTCGTCGGTCGTGCTGCGCGAGCCGACGTTGATCGCCCAGTCCATCGCCACGCTCGACGAGCTCTCGGGCGGGCGCGCCGAGGCGGTGATCTCCAGCGGCAACTTCGGGCTGCTCGCTCAGTACGGGATCGACTGGACGACGACCAGGCCGCTGTCGCGGACCAAGGAGGCGCACCACGTCATCCGCACGCTGCTCGACGACGGCGCGATCACCTTCTCAGGCGAGTTCTTCACCTACAACGGGCTGTTCACGTTCGCCCGGCCGGTGCAGGAGCACGTGCCGCTGATGATCGGGGCGATGCGCGGGCCGAAGTCGTTCGAGGCGGCCGGTGAGCTGTCCGACGGCTGCCACCACGCGCTCAGCTACACGAGGGAGGCCTACGACTTCGCCGTCGAGCACATCCGCATCGGCGCCGAGCGGGCCGGCAAGAACGCCGACGCGCTCGACATCGGTGCGTGGGTGGTGTTCGCCACCGGCCCGGACGCGGCAAAGGCGAAGGACGCGGCGAGGGCGATGGTCGGCATCTACGCCTCGTCGATGCCCACCGAGCAGCTCGCGCGCAACGGCGTGGACGCTGCCGAGCTCAAGCCGATCATCGACGCCATCGCGGGCGGCGACCTGGCCAAGGGGATCGAGCTGACGTCGCCGGAGCTGGCCGAGCGGCTGTCGGTGTCGGGCTCGCCGGCCGAGTGTGCAGCGAAGATCCGCGACGAGATCGCCCCGGCCGGCGTGAACCACATGATCCTGGCGATCACCGACCGCAGCCTCGTCAAGGCGTTCTGCGGGATGGACATCGAGGGGGTGGCCGACGTCGACACACAGCTGCGCCTGATCCACGACGAGGTCATCCCCGCCGTCAAGGACTCGAGCGGCGGAGGCGAGCCTTCCTGATCGAGCGGCCGCGCCGGCGCACCCGAGGGACCACCAGCGGGTCAAGCGGTTCGGCGCTGCGACCGGCGCACCGGCGACCTCCTCGTCAAGCTGTCCGAAGCACGTGTCGATCGGCTCGTCGACGCCGGACGCGCCCACGACTTCGCCCCGGCCGGTCGCCGTTTCCGCGAATGGGCCCCATCCCGTTCGAGCGAAGTCGCTCGTGGAAGCAGCTCCTCGACGAAGCCCTGACCGTCGTGAGTGGAGCCCGTTGGTGGCCCCGACATGGCTCGCGTTCCCGGCCGAGACGCTCGCCCTCCTCACGGACCTCCGCTCGCACAACACCAAGGCCTGGTTCGACGCCAACCGCCCTTGCTACGAGGCCGCCTACCTCGATCCCCAGGACGTTCGTCCAGACGACCCCGGCCCTCCAGGGGATCCTGCCCGGCCTCGCGACCGAACCCCGAGTCAACGGATCGATCTTCCGGATCAACCGTGACTTTCGAGTGACCCGACGGCGAGGTCGAAGACGGTGATGGCATCGGTGTGCTTCCAGGTGCGCAGGTCGTTCGAGATGTAGATCCAGATTTCGTGCCCGGCGGTCAGGGTCATCACCCAGTGCCCAGTGGGGCCTGTCGGGTACCAGAACACCTTCGGGTCGCGGCATCGGGGACGTCCTGCGACGCTCGAGATGACGGGGTTGCCCCCAGTGCATCGGTCCCAGACGGCCGCGTCGGGGTTGTGTTGGTAGAAGAGGTGGTGCTGGCCGTCGAGGGACACGAGACCGTCGGGGTCGTTGAGCCAGCCCTGGGCGCGCTGAAGTGGACGACCGGCCGGACGCCTCCGGCACGCTCCGTGCTCGGCAGGTCGTCGATGGTCACGGGTCGGCGGCGCCGTCTCGGCTGGCGCGAGCCCCGAAGGGAACGGGCAGGTGGTGTGCGGCCACACAAGCCGGTTTCGCGTGGAGAGCACCGGCCAATGCTCGCGACATAGGTTGACGATGTCAACCAGCGTCCCTAGTGTGGTTGACATGGTCAACCGAGAGCCCGTTGCGTATCTCAGTCCGCCGCCCCTCGACTTCGTTGCCGACCGCCTACTTGGCCGTGTGACGATGGTGACTGGCGCCTCGAGCGGGATCGGGGATGCCGCGGCGCGGCGCTTTGCTGCTGAGGGAGCTGTGGTAGTCGCTGCCGCGCGGCGCCTGGAGCGCCTCGAGCCGCTCGTCGAGGAGATCCGGAAGGAGGGCGGCGAAGCACTCGCGGTCCAATGCGACGTGACCGATGAGGACTCGGTGCGGGCGGCGGTCGACGCGACGGTGTCGATGTACGGCCGCCTCGATGGCGCCTTCAACAACGCAGGCGTACCCGGCGGCCATCGCCTCCTCCACGAGCTCGACGTCGCCAAGTTCGACGAGGTGATCGCCACGAACCTGCGCGGCCCGTTCCTGTGCATGAAGCACCAGATCCCCGCGATGCTCGCCGTCGGCGGCGGGTCGATCGTCAACACCTCGTCGATCGGCGGTCTCGTCGGCTCGGCGACGAACAACGACTACGCAGCCAGCAAATGGGGCCTCGCCGGCCTGATCAAGTGCGCAGCGCTCGGCTACGCCCGATCAGGGATACGAGTCAACGCGATCGCCCCTGGGCCGACGTCGCCGTCGGAGATGTTCGACTTCTGGATCAACACCGAGGAGTCGCGGGCTGAGATGGCTGGTCACTTCCCGATGAACTACATAGCGCACGCCGACGACATGGCGCGAGCTGCGCTCTTCCTGCTCTCGGACGAAGCACGCTGGATCACTGGTCACGTGCTGCCGTGCGAGGGCGGCGCCAGCAGCGGCTGAGCGCAGGAGAGCGAGCACCATCGGAATCCAGGTCGTCTACGGAAGGAGTCTCGACGTGAATCCAACAGGTGCAAGGGTGACGGCTGCGTCGCCGAAATCAACGCGTGATGACTCGCCTCGGAGGGCGTGGCACGTCCAACGCCTGCGCAGCGCTGCGTCTCTCATCATCGCAGGCGCATGCGTGCTGACAGGGTCTGCCTGTAGCGGTTCGAATGACACCTCGTCCACGTCGGCTTCGAGTGCGCCAGCCACGACTGAGGACGATGCGGGCGTCGAGCTCATCGCGGCGAGCATGGATGCCTTCGAACGGCGCGACGTAGATGCGTTCGAGTCGTTGCTCGCTGACGACGTCACGCTCACTCAGCCGATGACCTTCACCGGGAGCCCTGAGCCCGCGGCGGATCTGTCCGGCAAGGACGAGGTGTTGGGCTATTTCTCGTCGGTGTTCTCCTTGATGGAGCAGATCCGGTTCACCGATCGCCGGTTCACGGGGGCGCCGGATGGTTCTCGGGTCGTCATGGAGGCCGACGGGGACTTCGCTCTCCCCGACGGCCGGCCCTACCGGAATCGGTACGTGCTCAGCTTCGACCTCCGAGACGGGGAGGTCGTCGCCATCCGGGAGTACGCCAACCCCGTCACCTTCTCGGTCACGTTCGGCGGCCCAGCCCTCGGGCCCACGACCACCACGACGGGTACTTGAGGTTGTCGGCCCGTACTGGCGCTCGACGCGGGAGGCACATCGGGTGGGACCGCCGGAAGGGA
Source organism: uncultured Acidimicrobiales bacterium (assembly GCA_963735395.1). GTDB lineage: Bacteria > Actinomycetota > Acidimicrobiia > Acidimicrobiales > VFJN01 > ZC4RG19. Next base: position 316,241 of record CAVTKV010000021.1, read on the forward strand.
CGCCTGGCGAACCCGGTTGATGCTGTCAACTGACGGTTAGGGTGCGGCCAATGGCTCCGGTACGAGACCGCCTCGTCGCAGCAGCGACCCAGCTGCTCGACCAGGGCGGGCCGGCGATCGTCACGCTCCGCGAGGTCGGCCGGCTCGCCGGCGTGTCGCACAACGCGCCCTACAAGCACTTCGCCGACAAGGAAGACCTGCTCGCCGCCGTGGCGGCACGCGAGCTCGCTCGACAGAGCCGGAGCGGCCGGCGTCGCACGCAGGGCCAGAGCCCGGACGAGACGTTGCGGACGATGATGCACGACTACGTGAGGTGGGCCAGCCGGCACCCGTACCGCTTCAAGCTCACGTTCGGGTCGTGGTCGACGAACTCCAGCGAGCTCGATGTGGCGGCCACAACCGCACGCGCTCAGCTCGTGAATGCGGTACAGCAAGCGCAGCAGGATCATTCGTTGCCCGCCGGCGATCCCGAGCGGGTCAGCGCGCTCATCCTCGCGGTGGCCCACGGAGCCGTCGACCTGTCGCTCAGCGGACATTTGTCCGCCGAGGGGAAGGGACACGCCAACCCCAGCGACCTAGTCGATGACCTCCTCGGCCACCTCAAGCACAGCGTTCGGGTCGGGACGGACGAAGATGAGACCACGATCCGACCTCGAGCCATCGTTGACGGCGGTTGTGACTGATCGTGGCCCCGCTCGATGTCGGCTGCTCGCGGAGTTCACGGGCGGTCGCGCGTTGATTCGGGAAGCGCTGCGATGAGCAGCGCGAGGCCACTGGCGAAGACGTCGGCGGGACGGGATGCGTCCAGGGCGGGGCCGGCGGCGCGGTAGTGGGGGAAGCGGTCCTGCGGGAGGGTCCGCCACTCGTGGCCTGGAGCCGACTCGTGCAGCACCAGGTGGCCCACGCAGAATCGCAGCAGAATGCCTTTGATCCGGACGGCCTCGGGGGGCGGGAAGCCGGCGTCGGCCAGCGTGGCGAGGATCGCCTCGTGGAGGCGGAGCATCGGTTCTTTGCGGGCGTAGGAGGTGATGGCCCAGGCGGATGCTGAGGGATGGGTCATCGAGTGCTCGATGAGCGACTCGAGGAGGCTGGAGAGGCGGTGCTGCCAGTCTCCGGTGTGGTCGGCGCCGGCGACGATGGTCGCGCAGACATGATCGAGGATCGCCTCGAGGAGCTCGTCGCGGCCGTCGACGTAGTGGTAGATCGCGGTAGCGGTCACCCCTAGGCGTTGCGCGAGGCCGCGCATCGTGAGGTGCTCTTGGCCGTGCTCGTCGACGATGGCGAGCCCCTCCTCGATGATCCTCTCACGCGTCAGCATCGCCCTTGACTCCCAGATCTAACAACTGTTAAATGGATCTAACAGATGTTAGATCCTATCCGGAATGAGGTTCCTGAGCGTGGATGAGCGTCAGCGGTGCGTGTTCCACCACGCGTTCCCAGTCGACGATCTGGAAGCGACGCGCCGTTTCTACGGTGAGGTGCTCCACTGTTCGACCGCGCGCCGCGACAGCGACTGGGCGGTGGACTTCGACTTCTTCGGTCACCACGTCATCGCCCATCTCGTCGAAGGCGAACCGCTGGCTGCCCATCGGGCGGCGGGAGGCCCTGCGAACGTTCAAGTTCGCCACTTCGGCGTGGTGCTGCCGTGGCGCGACTGGCAGGCGCTGGCCGATCGGCTGACCGGCGAAGGCCTGGAGTTCATCGTCGATCCACACGTCCGTCGCGAAGGGCACCCGGACGAGGAAGCCTTGATGCTGCTGGCTGACCCGTCCGGGAACGTCTTGGAGTTCAAGGCCCTTCGCGACCTCGCCAGTCTGTTCGGGACGGGTTGACCCGAGATGAGGCTCGCGAATCTTGCCGGGCGCCTCACCGTCATGGACGGTGACCGCGCCGTCGATGTTGCCGCGGCCAGTGACGGTCGCTTCGGGCCGATCGTGCAAGACGTCTATGAGCAGTGGGACGACGTCGTCGAGTGGGCCAGCAAGGTCCGTCTCAAGACCGGCCGCCCGTTCGAGCTCGCCGAGCTAGGCGCTCCTGCTCCCTGCCCGACACAGGTGTTCGGGATCGGGCTCAACTACCCCGGGCACGTGGATGAGACAGGCTCAGAGACACCCCGCCATCCAGTGGTCTTCACCAAGTTCCCGTCCTGCATCAGCGCTCCGCACATGGAGTTGAACCTTCCGGCCGGCGACGTGTTCGTCGACTGGGAAGTCGAGCTGGTCGTAGTCATCGGCAGACACGCCCACCGGCTCAGTCCCCAGGAGGCGTGGAGCCATGTCGCCGGGGTCACGGTCGGCCAGGATCTCTCCGAACGCCACCAGCAGTTCTCTGGACCCAGCCCGCAGTTCTGTCTGGCCAAGTCCTTCCCTGGCTTCGGGCCGATCGGCCCCGTCCTGGTCACACCAGACGAGTTCGACGATCCGGATGACCTGGTCCTCGGATGCCACCTGAACGGGGATGAGGTACAGCGCGGGCGTACCTCGGAGATGGTCTTCTCGGTGCCGGAGATCATTGCCGCGGTCTCGGCGGTCGTCCCATTGCTCCCGGGCGACCTGATCTTCACCGGCTCACCACCGGGCGTGGGCGTGACGATGGACCCACCTCGCCGGCTTCAGGCTGGCGATGTCCTCGTCAGCCACATCGAGGGCGTCGGGGAGATCCGCCAGGACGTGCGCACGCCGACCCCCGCGTGATACCCGCCGCCGCCCTGGCGACCGCTCGAGTCCGACCGGTCGACATCCGAACCGCCAACCAATCAAGGGAGTCACGTGGACTTGCAACTCAAGGGCCGTCGCGCCATCGTCGTGGGCGGCACCCGAGGCATCGGCCGCGCGATCGCCGAGCTCCTCACCGACGAGGGCTGCGACATCGGCATTTGTGCCCGCAACGCCGATCAAGTTGCCGACGTCACCGCTGAGCTCGCCGCCAAGGGCGTCCGCGCCATCGGGTCCGCCGTCGACGCCGCCGACGGTGACGCGCTGAAGGCCTTCGTGGACGACACCGCTGACCAACTTGGGGGCCTTGACGTCCACGTTTCCAACGCCAGCGGCGCGTTCGGGGGCGGGAACGACGAGGACTCGTGGCGCCGGGGCGTCGAGATCGACATTCTCGGCACCATGCACGGCTGCGAAGCCGCGCTGCCTCACCTCGAACGGTCCGACGCAGGCGCCGTCGTCGTCGTCGGAACCGTCTCGGCCATCGAATCGGTCGGTCCCCGCCGCGCCTACAACAGCGTCAAGGCCGCCATCCTCCCCTACATCAAGGGCCTCGCGCGAGACGCAGCCGTGAGCAACGTGCGCTGCAACGTCGTCTCTCCCGGTCAGATCTTCTTCGACGGGGGCGTCTGGGACATCGTGAAGCAACACGCACCTGCCCGGTACGAGGAGGCCCTCGCCCGAAACCCCCTGGGCCGGATGGGCACACCCGCCGAGGTGGCCAACGCAGTCGTCTTCCTCGCCAGTCCACGGGCCAGTTTCATCAGCGGCACCAACCTCCTGTGCGACGGCGCTCGCACTCAGAACGTGCAGTTCTGACGATGTCCGAGCGGATGCGCGCCGCCGTAGTCGGCGGTCACAGCCACCCCAACCAGATCCAGGTGCGGACCGTCGACTGCCCGCCGGTCGGGCCCAACGATGTCCTCGTGAGAGTGCACGCCGCTGCGCTCAACTACCGCGACGTCAAGGAGCGGCGCGAACCAGCCCGCGACTCGGCTGATCCATACATCGCTGGCTCGGACTTCGCGGGCGAAGTCCTCGACACGGGCTCCGAGGTGACTGGCGTCGGCACCGGCAGCCACGTCGTCGGCCTCGCGATGGCCGGAGCCTGCGCGGAGTACGTCGTCACCGACGCGTCGATGGTCGTACCTGTCCCAGACCCGCTCGACCTCGCGCTCGCCGCGACCATCCCCGTGTCCGGACTCACTGCATCGTTCCTCGTCTCATCCAGCGCCCTGCCAGCTGGCGCCACGGCCGTCACCTACGCCGCCGCCGGCGGCCTCGGCTGCTACCTCGGCGGCCTCCTCCAAGTAGCCGGAGTCCGCTCGATCGGCCTGACGTCCGCCCCGGCGAAGGCGGTCGTCGCCTCCCAGGCCGGCCACACGGACATCGTGCTCTACCGCAGCACCGATCCCGTCGAAGCCGTGCTCAGCCTCACGAACGGGCGGGGCGCCGACATCGTCTTCGACTCCATAGGCGGACCGGCATTCCACCGCAGCTTCCAGATGCTGGCCAACGAAGGAGCAGTCGTGCTCTGTGGGCGCACCGCCGGCGAACCGGACCTCGCCACCGCCCAGCAAGAACTCATCGACGTCCGCCGCAACCGCAGCCTCCGAGACTTCTTCCTCCGCACCCACATCGTCGACCACTTCGACCAGCTCTCCGCGCGCGTCGACGCGCTCGCGGCCGCACTCGCCGACGCGGTTCTGACCGTGCCGATCACAGCCCTCCCGCTCGAGGAAATCGCCGCTGCATATGACCTGCTCGAGCGCGGAGCCACAACCGGGAAGCTCGTCATCATCCCCGCGCAAGGCTGAATGCGGACCGGACTCCCTCAGATCCCGAGCACGGCGGCTACTTCTCGATGGACACGACGGTCCCATCCACCGGCACGCTCGGCCCGCCGCAGGCCCTCGAGGCGACGGGCGGACGCGGGGAGCCCTTTACGGCTGCTCACCGCGTCCGCCCGACCCGACCGCCCGACCGCCACCCGAGCGCCCGACGGGGGAGAGGCTTCTGGCTGAGGCGCCAATATCCCACGCGCCCGTCTCGCGGTCATCCGTACCGCACCTACGTACGTGGGCGTCGTCGACTACGTAGCATGGCCGGGGGTCCACGAGGGAGGAGGTCGCTGGGTGCACCTTCGGTGGCCATTCGTCGGGCGGGAGTCCGAGCTAGACCACGTCGCGGGGGCGCTGGCGACCCGCCATGGCGTCGTGCTCGTGGGAGAGGCAGGCGTGGGCAAGTCCCGGCTCCTGGCCGAGGCGGTCGAGCGGACCATCGCCGCCGACACCCGCGTCCTGAAGGTGCGGGCGACCCGGTCGTCGGGTGTCGTGCCCCTCGGCGCCTTCGCCCCGCTGCTGCCCGTCGACCATGCCGCCGCGTCGCTGGCCGGGGCGCGGGAGGCCATCCTGGCGCGCGGTCCCGCCATCCTCGCCATCGACGATGCCCACGCACTCGACGAAGCCTCGGCGGCTCTGTCCTATCAGCTCGTGACCGAGGACGGCGTGCGGGTGCTGGCGACCGTGCGGCAGGGCGAGGACGTCCCCGATGCCATCGTCGGCCTGTGGAAGGACGGGCTCTGCGAGCGGCTCGACATCGAGCCGCTCACGCGCGCTGCACTTGATCGACTGGTCATCGAGGCGCTGGGAGGGCCGGTCGACGGTCAGTTCCAGCACCTCATGTGGAGCCGCACACTGGGCAACGTCATGTTCGCGCGCGAGCTCCTCGCCGCCGCAGTCGAGAGCGGAACCCTCGCGGCGCGCAGCGGCATCTGGACACTGACGGGCCCGTTCACCGCTCCACCGCGCCTGCGCGAGCTGATCGCCGGCCGGCTCCTGGGCGTGCGACCCGACGAGCGGACCGCCCTCGAGCTCCTCGCCCTCGGGGAACCTCTGCCCGTCGATCTCCTGCTGGAGATCGTCGGCGAACAGACGCTCGAGCACCTCGAGGAACGCAGGCTCCTGGTCCTCGACGGGTCGGCGCGGGCGGACGCCCGGCTCAGCCACCCGCTGCTCGCCGACGTCCTGCTCGATGCGCTGGGACCGATCAGGAGACGCCGGCTGCTGCGCGATCTCGTCACCGCGGTGTCCGCCCGCCCGCTCCCGCTCCCGGTCGACGTCGGCGACCGCGTCGTCCGCTGGCGCATCGAGGCGGGACTGGACGTGTCCGCCGGCGAGCTGCTGACCACGGCGCGGCGCTATGTCCTCGTGGACGCGCCGCTGGCGGAGTCGCTCACGCGCCGCGCCCTCGCCACCGAAGGTGGGAACGACACCGCCGCGATCATCACGCTGGCCGAGATCATGACAGTCTCCGGCCGCCCGGATGAGGCTGCGTCACTCCTGGGCAGCCTGCCGTCCGGCTCGTCCCGCGACCACTGCCGCCGGGAGGTCGACCTGGCCCTCGTGCTCGCCTTCGGACTCAACCGATCGAGGGATGCCGCCGAGCGCCTGGAACGGCTCCTCGACAAGATCGACGACAGCGAATGGGGCTACGTCGCCTGCCAGATCCCGCTCATGTGGCTGCTCGCGGGCGAGATCCACCGGGCTCGCCGGGCCGCCGAGGACGTCATCGCCGACGAGCGGTCGTCGGAGACGGACCGGTTCAGCGCCGAGCTGGTGCTGATCCCGGCGCTGAACCTCCTCGGCAAACCGGTCAGCGCGCTGGACCGGGCGACGGCCGTGCTCCCTCGGCTGGCGGGCCACCCGGCGTTCAACGAGTACATGGTCGGTCAGTTGGAGACCGCGGTGCCGACCGGCCACCGCTTCGCCGGTGACCTCGACCGTGCCGAGGACGTGGCGCTGCGGGTCTACGACCGGGTCACGCAGCAAGGGGCCGGGCTCCTGCGCGGCGTCTACGCGCTCCGGCTCGGGCAGATCGCCCTCTGGCGGGGCGCGCTGGTGCGCGCCGAGCAGTACTTCCTGGAGGCGGTCATGGCGCTGGACGGCGATGCCATGACCCGCGCCAGCGCCGTCGACCACGTCCGCTACACCCGGGCGCTCACGGGGCGGTCCGACATGCCCAGCGCACTGCCCCCCAACGCTCTCTACGCCGTGGAGCACGGGTTCCTCTCGTCCGGCGTCGAGGCGGCGGCGGGCGACATCTCCTATGCCCGGGCACTCGCCCTCGGTGCGGCCCGGCGGGCGGTCAGCACGGGCCACCTCTCCTACGCGATCTTCGCCCTCTACGAGGCGGCCCGTCACGGCGCGGCGTCGGCGGCCGCCGAGCTGCTCGGCGAGGTGCCGGCCACCGAGGGACGGTTGCTGCCGGCCCTCGTCGCTGGCATCGAGGCGCTGGCCGAGCGCGACGGCGACCGGCTGGAGGCGATCGGCGGCCGCCTGGAGGAGCTGGGCTGCTTCCTGCACGCCGCCGAGCTGACCGCCGCGGCGGCCACGGTGGCGGCCGCCCAGGGGCTGGCGACGGCGGCCGCCCGGCTGCGCACCCGTGCGGAGCAGCTCGTGGAGCGGTGCGACGGGGCCACGACCGAGCTCCTGCGGAGCCCGGTCGCCGACGGGTTGACGACCCGTGAACGGGAGGTCGCCGGCTTCGCGGCGCGTGGTCTCACCGACGTCGAGATCGCCGCCCGGCTGTCGCTCTCCCGCCGCACCGTGGAGACCCACCTGTACCGCGTCTACGCCAAGCTGGGCGTGTCGGGCCGCCGCGAGTTGGCGCCGCTGTTCCCCGGGCCGACGGCCTAGCCGCCACGCGGAGGCATCAAGCGATGAGGACGACGGGTCGACCGCTGCCCGATCCTGGGAACGGGCTCCTCCTCCGGCGACGGCTCCTGACCGAGGCCCGCGTGGTGCTGCCGAATGTCAGCGACTCATAACCCGAAGGTCGCGGGTTCAAATCCCGCCCCCGCCACCAATGAAGATCCAGTTCAGCGCCGGTGCAGCCGCACCGGCTCTGGTCGTGCCGGGGCCGGCGCGTGCGAAGTAGCAGCCGTGGCCCGCGGTCGGCTCGGTCCGGGCCTGGGTGCCAGACTGGGAGCCGGTTTCGAAGGGGGGACCGAGTGGAAGCGAGCCCCGCCGGTAACCGACTCGACAGGGCCACACTCCTTGCCTTGGTGGCGATGGGACTCGGTGTCTTCGTCATCGCCAACGACTTCACCGCGCTGAGTGTGGCGATCCCCGAGATCGAGTCCGATCTCGACACGAACCTCAACCGATCCCAGTGGGTGATCAACGGGTACGCGGTCGTTTTCGGAGTCCTCATCGTCACCGGTGGACGTCTGGCCGACCAGTTCGGTCGCCGGCGGGTCTTCATGATCGGCGCGTCGGTGTTCGCCGTGTTCTCCCTGCTGGGTGGGCTCGCCCCCGACATCGAGCTGCTGATCGCCTGCCGGGCGTTGATGGGCATCGGCGGCGCCATGATGTGGCCCACGGTCCTCGGCATGACCTATGCCCTCCTGCCCGAGGAGCGGGCCAGCCTGGCCGGTGGCCTCATCCTCGGCGTCGCCGGGCTGGGCAACGCCGTGGGCCCGTTGATCGGCGGCGCGCTCACCGACGGCCTCAGCTGGCGGTGGGTGTTCTTCCTCAACGTGCCCATCGCCGCCTTCGCGATGTTCGTCACCGCGCGCAACGTCCCGGCAGACGCGGGCGAAGGCGCCGAAGCCGGCATCGACTCCCTGGGCATCGCCACCCTGTCGGCCGGTGTGGTCGCCATTCTCGTCGGCCTGGACCAGGGCACCGCCGATGGCTACGGCGATCCGGCCATCGTGGCCCTTGTCGTTGTGGGTGTGCTGCTGCTCGGGGCGTTCGTGCTCGTGGAGCGGGACCAGGGGGCGAAGGCACTCGTCCCCCCCGACGTGATGCGCCAGCGGCAGTTCGTCGTGGCGTGCGCGGTCGTGCTGCTGATGTCGGCGATCTTCTTCGCTGCGCTGCTGTACCTGCCGCAGTTCATGGAGAAGGAGCTCGGCTTCTCCGCCGTCGAGGCCGGCGCTGGGCTCCTGCCCCTGATGCTGGTGTTCGCCGCGATGTCCTTCTCGTCGGGGACCCTCTACGACAAGCTCGGCGCGCGCGCCGTCGTCAGCGCCGGCGCCGCGTTCCTGGGCGTCGGGATCTTCATGCTCTCGTTCCTGGAGGCCGGGTGGGACTACGTGGCCCTGGTCCCCGGCATGGTCGTGCTCGGGCTGGGCATCGGCCTCTTCTACTCGTCGATCACCACCGCGGCCGTGACCTCGTTGGATCCCTCGCGGTCCAGCCTGGCGGGCGGGATCGTGTACATGTGCCAGGTGGCCGGAGGTGCCCTCGGGTTGGGCGTCAACACCGCCATCGTCCTGTCGCAATCCGAGCTTCCCGAGGGAATCCGGCTCGCCTTCCGTGTCGACGCCGCCCTGGCCGCCGTCGGCGTCCTCGTCGCGTTGGCCTACATCGGTCGCACCGAGCCCCTGACGCACCGACACCACCTCCGCTCGCACCACCGCGCCCACGCGTGATCTGCCCGCGGGGTCACGAGCCGGTGCAGCTGGTGGTTCCTGAATCGGTGAAGGTCTGACCGGCGATGGGCACGAACTCCCAGTCGTAGCTGGTCGGATGCAGCGTCAGCTTCAGGACGCCATGTGTGCGGTCGTTCCTGACCTCGCTGTTGGCGGCGATCGTGGAGCCGAAGGAGCTCAGGCTCGAGCCACCGGTGCCCACCACGAACTGACGGATGCCGCGTGCGGGATCGGCTGCTGCGGCGGGACTTTGTCGTGCGAAGCGCTCGTAGTTGTGGCGATGACCGCTCAAGACAAGGTCGGCACCCGCTGCGTAGAGCGGGTCCCAGAAATCTCGCAGATCCGAGTCGCCACCTTTCGAGCTGAACAGCGGTTCGTGGTGGATTGCCAGGATGCAGGCCCTCGGGTTGGCGGCCAGGTCGGCCCGCAACCACTGTCCCTGAGGAGACGACGGACGGCAGCCGCCGACCTCGGAGCACTCGGAGTTGAGGTGGATGATGTGCCAGGCGCCGAGGTCGTAGCTGTAGTACCCGCGGCTCGGGTCACCCGCCGCAGCGCCGAAGTAGCTGAAGTACCCCACGGCCCCCGACGTGTCGTAGTCGTTGTCGCCGGGTGTCGGATGGGTGCGAGCCTTGTGACGACCCCACGTCGGCGCGTAGCAGTTGGCGAAGCTGGCGGTCGAGCCGCTCGGGTAGGCGTTGTCGCCGACGGTGAAGACCGTGCCAGGGATGTTGTCCAGCAGCTGCGCCGTCGCCTCGTCGGAGGAGCGGCTGCAATCCGCGATGTCCCCCGCGCCCACGAACACCGCTGACCCTGTGCCGGGAGGGGTGGTGGTGATGGTCACGGTGGCGGTGTCACAGGAGGCGAGGGTGTCGCAGATCTGGTAGGTGAAGTTGTCGGTGCCGGTGAAGCCGGTGTTGGGGGTGTAGCGGAAGGTGCCGTCTCCGTGGTTGAGGAGGGCCCCGTTGGCCGGTGTGGTGCACCCGGTGCAGGTGGTGGTGGTCGAGGTGGGGTCGAGGTTGCCGTCGGGATCGTGGTCGTTGGCGGCGACGTCGATGTCCACGGCGGTGTCGGCCACCGTGGTGGCGGTGTCGTCAGCGGCCACCGGCGGTGCGTTGACCGGACCACCGTCTCCGATCTCCACCACGAGCTGTGGCGGCGATGCGCCCTCGCGGGAGTCGAACTGGACGCCGTCGGTGCTGTCGGGCAGCAGGACGAAGTCATAGGCGCCGTTGCCGGTGACGTGTCCGGTGAGGTCGTACTCGGACCAGGTGCCAGCGGTTGCGGTGCCCACATTGGCGATCGCGCCGCTGGTCGCGGGGGGCCGGTTGTTCCAGGTGATGGCGGCTTCTGTCCAGACCGCACTGGTCCGGGAGAGCGAGGGCCCGTTCGAGGATCCGTTGCGGACGAACAACCGCAACGTGGCGCGCTGCACGGCACCCGAGACGCCGCTCACGTTGAAGCGCAGGTGGCTCTGCTCGCCGGGGCTGTCCACGTCCAGCCTCGGGAGCGACCCGTAGTTCGTCGTCGGGCTCGCCTGCAGCACACGCGCATCAGCCACTGCAGCAACGGCGACCTCGGTCCCCGTGCCGCCGGGCGGGGTGGTGGTGATGGTCACGGTGGCGGTGTCACAGGAGGCGAGGGTGTCGCAGATCTGGTAGGTGAAGTTGTCGGTGCCGGTGAAGCCGGTGTTGGGGGTGTAGCGGAAGGTGCCGTCTCCGTGGTTGAGGAGGGCCCCGTTGGCCGGTGTGGTGCACCCGGTGCAGGTGGTGGTGGTCGAGGTGGGGGCGAGGTTGCCGTCGGGATCGTGGTCGTTGGCGGCGACGTTGATGTCCACCGGGGTGTCGGCCACCGTGGTGGCGGTGTCGTCAGCGGCCACCGGCGGTGCGTTGACCGGACCACCGTCTCCGATCTCCACCACGAGCTGTGGCGGCGATGCGCCCTCGCGGGAGTCGAACTGGACGCCGTCGGTGCTGTCGGGCAGCAGGACGAAGTCATAGGCGCCGTTGCCGGTGACGTGTCCGGTGAGGTCGTACTCGGCCCAGGTGCCAGCGGTTGCGGTGCCCACATTGGCGATCGCGCCGCTGGTCGCGGGGGGCCGGTTGTTCCAGGTGATGGCGGCTTCTGTCCAGACCGCACTGGTCCGGGAGAGCGAGGGCCCGTTCGAGGATCCGTTGCGGACGAACAACCGCAACGTGGCGCGCTGCACGGCACCCGACACGCCGCTCACGTTGAAGCGCAGGTAGCTCTGCTCGCCGGGGCTGTCCACGTCCAGCCTCGGGAGCGACCCGTAGTTCGTCGTCGGGCTCGCCTGCAGCACACGCGCATCAGCCACCGCAGCAACGGCCACCTGGGTGACGCTCGGTGCGGCGCTGGCGGCTGTGCCCAGCTCGACCTGCGCCAGCATCGGGAGAGACGTCAGCGCCACGACGAGCGACGCCAGGTACCGACGGCGCCCCCGGCACACCCCCAGAAGACCCCTGGCGGGGTTGGATGGCTGAGGCATCGGAGTCGCCCGCCTCTCGATAGCCGGTTTGACCTCACACTCGCTCGTCCCAGTGTCTCTCCGAACCGACGAGGCGTCCACCCCCTCCCCACGGCTCCTGCCTCGAGCGACGGCCGCCGCCGGCGCCTAGGCCGTGCCGAGGTCCGCCAGGCGCCGCTCGAGCAGGCGTCGCTCGGCGTCGTCGTGGACCAGCGCCAGCGCGCGGCGGTAGGCGTCCCGGGCCTCTGCCGTGCGACCGAGGCGGTCCGAGCAGCTCGCCTCGCGTCGCGTGGAGGTAGCGGTAGTCCTCGAGGGCGAGGCGATCGACGATGTCGAGCGCCGCCTCCGGACCCTCCGCCTCGGCGATCGCCACGGCCCTGCTGAGCTCGACGACCGGCGAGTCGGTGAGGCCGGCGAGCTCGCCGTAGAGGGCGGCGATCTGGGCCCAGTCGCGCGGCTCGTCGGCGTGCAGGGAGGCGATCGCCGCCTGCACGACGTAGGGACCGCGGCCGAGCAGGGCCAGGGCCCGGTCGAGCACGGCCCTGCCCTCGGCGATCTGCGCGGTGTCCCACAGCGAGCGGTCCTGATCGGCGAGCAGCACCAGGTCGCCCTCCCGGAACCGTGCCTCTCGGCGGGCCTCGTGCAGCAGCATCATCGCCAGCAGGCCATGCACCTCCGGCTCGTCCGGCATGAGCTCGGCGAGCGCCCGCCCCAGCCGGATCGCCTCGGCGGCCAGTTCGCCGCGGCCGGCGTAGCCCTCGTTGTAGATCAGGTAGACGACCGCGAGCACGGCGACGAGCCGATCGGGCAGCAGGTGGTCAGGAGGCACCCGAAAGGGGATCCCGGCCGCCTTGATCTTGCGCTTCGCCCGCACCAGCCGCTGGGCCATCGTCGGCTCCGGGACGAGGAAGGCCCGGGCGATGTCGGTCGTGGACAGACCGCCGAGGGTCCGTAGGGTGAGCGCGACCTGCGCGTCGGTGGCGAGCGCCGGGTGGCAGCAGGTGAAGACGAGCTCGAGTCGCTCGTCGGGAAACGTCGTCGCGTGCACCATGTCCTCCCCTGGGTCGGACAGCTGGAGCAGCTGGGTCTTCGCGGCGAGCGTGCGGTCGCGGCGGATGCGATCGATGGCCCGGTTGCGGGCCGTCGTGACCAACCAGCTGCCCGGGCTGGCCGGGATGCCGTCGCGCGGCCAGCGTTCCGCAGCGATCGTGAACGCCTCCTGCGCGGCTTCCTCGGCGAGGTCGAAGTCGCCGAGGAAGCCGATGAGCGCGGCGAGGACACGTCCCCACTGCTCGCGGAAGACCTGCTCGAGGATCGCTACCACTCCGCGATCGGGCGGATCTCGATCGCGCCGCCCATGCGGGCCGCCGGGATGATCGAGGCCAGCTCGATGGCGGCGTCGAGGTCGTCGGCCTCGAACAGGAGGTAGCCGCCGATCGCCTCCTTGAGCTCGACGAACGGGCCGTCAGTGGTGAGCGTCTTGCCGTCCTCCACCCGCACGGTGGTGGCGGTCTCGGGCGGCTGCAGCCCGAGGCCGGCAGTGACGCCGGGGTTCTCGTTGACCGTCTTGTAGGCCCCGTACACGGCGCCCTTCTCGTCTTCCGTCAGCTTGTCCCACTCGTCGGACCCCGGCAGCGGGGTGGTGCCCTGATGGATGAGCAGCATGTACTTCATGGCGTCCTCCTTCTCGGAATGGTCGCCTGGAGACGAACGGGCAGCGAGGAAATCGACACATCTGCGCCAAAAAGCTCGGCGTCGCACGTGCGGGCGATTCCTGGCAAACGCCGTACCCCTCGTGGGCGGTCGCGTATCGTGGTCGGGCGGTGTGCCGGGAAGTCTGGTCGGCGAGTCTCTTCGCCGACCCCTGAAAGCAGATCACCGTGCCCCCCGACGCCGAGCGACCCACCTGGCTCCGCAGCGACCGGTTCCTGGCTCGCGCGGTGGCCCGGCCGGTCAACCGGTTCCTCCAGGTCGAGGCCTCCAGCGGCATCCTCCTGGGCGGCGCCGCGCTCGTCGCCCTCATCTGGGCCAACTCGGCGTGGTCGGACGGGTACACGGACCTGTGGTCGACGTCCCTCACCGTCGACCTCGGTGGTCACGCCGTCACCGAGGACCTGCGCCACTGGATCAACGACGGGCTGATGGCCCTGTTCTTCTTCGTCATCGGCCTCGAGATCAAGCAGGAGATCGTCGACGGTCAGCTGACCTCGGCGCGGGACGCGGCCGTCCCGGTCGCCGGCGCGTTGGGCGGGATGGTCCTGCCGGCCGGCATCTACCTCGCCTTCAACCTGGGTGGCGTGGGCGCCCACGGATGGGGGATCCCGATGGCGACCGACGTGGCGTTCGCGGTCGGCGTGCTCGCGCTGCTGGGCCGCCGGGCGCCCGCCGAGCTCAAGGTGCTGCTGCTGAGCCTGGCCATCGTCGACGACATCGGCGCCATCATCATCATCGCCGTCTTCTACTCGCAGGGGCTGGACGGCCGCTGGTGTGCCGCGGCGGCCGTGGGGCTGCTGCTCGTCATGGTCGCCCAGCGGGCGCGGATCCGGTTCCTGCCCGTCTACGTGGTGCTCGGGACGTTCGTGTGGCTCGCCACCTTCGAATCGGGCATCCACGCCACGATCGCCGGTGTCACGCTCGGGCTCCTCACGCCGGCCCGGCCGCTGCTGCCGCCGGTGGACGCCGACCGGATCGCGGACGAGCTCTCCACCGATGTCGACGTGACGGCCAACGAGGTCCGGGACATCTCCTTCCGGCTGCGCGAGGCGGTCCCGGTCACCGAGCGGCTGCAGGATCTGCTGCACCCGTGGACGAGCTACGTGATCGTGCCGCTGTTCGCGTTGGCCAACGCCGGCGTCGTCGTCACCGGGGGCGCGCTCGGGAACGCCGCGTCCTCACCCATCACGCTGGGGGTGGTCGTCGGGCCTCGTCCTCGGGAAGCTCGCGGGCGTCGCGGGAGCGATCGTCTTGGCGACCAGATGGGGGATCGGCCGGCTACCCACCGGCGTCACGACCCGTCACATCGTCGGGATGGCCGGCATCGCCGGTATCGGGTTCACCGTGTCGATCTTCGTGGCCGCCCTGGCCTTCGACGACCCGGCGCTGACCGACGAGGCCAAGCTCGGGGTACTGGTCGCGTCCTGCGTCGCCGCCGTGCTCGGCAGCGTCGTCCTGCTGCGCGGGGGGACGGACGACCCCGCCTCGAGCGCGCCGGAACCCGGCCGCTGACCTCGGCGGGTGCGGTAGTTTGCCGGGTGGCGATCCAGGACGCCACCAGTTCGCGGAGAGGGCGAAGCCCACCTGGTGAGAGTGGTGACTGCGGTACGTCTCCTTTCCTGCCCGTCCATGCGAACGCCGGGCCCTCGGAGAGGAGGCCGCCGTGCCTACCGGTTCCCTGCCCAGCAACCCCGACCTCGAGCAGCTCAGGGGCAACGCCAAGTCGCTCCGTGACCTCGTTCGGGCCAGTGACGACGGAGCCCTCGAGCTCGTCCGTGAGCACCACCCCCGGCTCGCCGGGATCGAGGCCGGGTCACCAGAGGCGACCGGGTTCAAGCTCGCCGACGCCCAGCTCACGTTGGCTCGCCACTACGGCATCCCCAGTTGGACCAAGCTGCGTCGCCACGTCGAGCGGGTCAACGAGCTCACCCGCCGTCCTCACCACGAACTGGTGGGGCCCGAGCCCTCGGATGACGACACCCGCGCCGACGAGCTGCTCCGCCTCGCCTGCTTGAACTACGGCGCCGACGACCCCGCCCGGTGGAAGCAGGCAGCTCACCTCCTCGCCGACCACCCGCAGCTTGCCCGGGTGTCGATCCACACCGCTGCCGCGGCGGCCGATGTGGCCGCCGCGACCCAGATCCTCGACGCCGACCCGGGTGCGGCGACACGTGCCGGTGGACCGTTCGCGCTGGGAGCCGCTGCTGTACCTCGCCTACTCCCGGTTGCCGCTCGACGACGCGGGCCAGGACCCGGTTGCTGTCGCTCGACTGCTGCTGGCGCACGGGGCCGACCCGAACGCCGGGTACCTGTGGGAGGGTCTGCCCTCGCCGTTCACCGCGCTCACCGGCGTGTTCGGTCGAGGGGAGCAGGGAGCGCCACCGCACGAGGACGAGCTGGCGCTCGCACGCGTCCTGCTCGGGGCCGGCGCGGAGGCCAACGACAGCCAGACCATCTACAACCGGGGCCTCGGCGACCTCCCCTCGGACGACACCGAGTTCCTCGCGTTGCTCTTCGACTTCGGCCTCGGTCGCGGGGACGGGGGCCCGTGGCGTCGCCTGCTCGGCCACGCACATCAGTCGCCGGACGAGATGGTGGCCGATGCCCTGCAGCACGCAGCCGAGACGGGGCTGGTCGACCGGGTGCGTCTGATGCTGGCGCGAGGGGTCGACCCCGACCGAGCCGGAACGCACCCGGGCTTCCGCGGTCGCCGTCCGTACGAGGGCGCCGTGCTGAACGGGAACCGGGAGATCGCCACGCTGCTGGAGGCAGCCGGTGCCGACGCGAGCACGGTCGATTCGCTCACCCGGCTCGTCGGCGGCGCTCTGTCGGCTGATCGTGCGGCCGTCGATGCGGCGATCGCCGCCGATGAGCAGCTCCTGCACCGGGCGCGGGAGGAACGGCCCGACCTCGTCGCCCGGGCCGCGGAGCTCCAGCGCCCGGCCGCCATCTCACTCCTGGTCGAGCTCGGCTTCGACGTGAACCACCGACGCCGCGCCACGGCTCTGCACGAGGCCGCGCTGCACGGGAACGTCGCGATGGTCGCGCTCCTCCTCGACCTCGGCGCCGATCCGACCATCGTCGACACCGAGTTCGAGTCCACCGCGAGAGGCTGGGCCGAACACTTCGACCACACCGCCGTCGTCGACTACCTCGACAGCCGCGCCGGCGGGGCCACCTGAGAGCGTTCGCGGATAGGTCACGTCGCCGCGGCGTGCGGTCGCCGCGTTGCCGGTCGGCCGGCTGTGGAGCTGGTGGTCCAGCGCCAAATTCCCACGCGTCGGCTGCGGCGAGCGCCCTGTCCGCTCGGCCTCCAGAGCGTTCGCGGCACCCGCTACCATCCGGGCGGGCCGTGACTGGCGCGTGAGGTGGGTGCAACCACCGGGGAGCGGCCCGCCGGCCTCCCGGCCGGCGACGAGCCGTGCGCCTGGGCTTCCCGCACCGACATGAGGAGGCCCCATGCCCGAGACATCCCGTGAGACCGAGGCCTACCGGGCGGCGATCGACGTGGTCGGGGCCGTCGAGCCGACCATCGCCGACGCCATCCGCGGTGAGCTGGCCAACCAGCGCAGCCAGCTCAAGCTGATCGCCAGCGAGAACTACGCGTCGCCGGCGACGCTGCTGGCCATGGGCAACTGGCTGTCCGACAAGTACGCCGAGGGCACGGTCGGCCACCGCTTCTACGCCGGCTGCGAGTACGTCGACGTGGTCGAGGCGCGGGCCGCCGAGCTCGCCCGTCAGGTGTTCGGCGCGCCCCATGCCTACGTGCAACCTCACTCGGGCATCGACGCCAACCTGGTCGCCTTCTGGGCCATCCTGGCCCAGCGCGTCGAGCAGCCCGCACTGGCCCAGGCCGGCGTCCGGCACGTCAACGACCTGGGCGCCGACCCGTGGGAGCAGCTCCGCCGGGCCTTCGGCGCGCAGCGGATGATCGGCATGTCGCTCGACGCGGGCGGCCACCTCACCCACGGGTTCCGGCCCAACATCTCGGGCAAGCAGTTCGACCAGCGCTCCTACGGCACCGACCCCGCCACCGGCCTGCTCGACTACGACGAGGTGCGCCGGCTGGCCGACGAGTTCCGCCCGCTGGTGATCGTCGCCGGGTACTCGGCCTACCCCCGGCGGGTGGACTTCGCGGTGATGCGCGAGATCGCGGACTCGGTCGGCGCCACGCTGATGGTCGACATGGCCCACTTCGCCGGCCTGGTCGCCGGCAAGGTGCTCACCGGCGACGAGGACCCGGTCCCCTTCGCCCACATCACCACGACCACCACCCACAAGTCGCTGCGCGGGCCCCGGGGCGGGATGGTGCTGTGCCAGCCCGAGCTGGCCGAGTTCGTCGATCGGGGCTGCCCGATGGTGCTGGGCGGCCCTCTGCCGCACGTCATGGCGGCCAAGGCCGTGGCCCTGGCCGAGGCGGCCCGGCCTGACTTCGCCGACTACGCCCAGCGCATCGTGGTCAACGCCCACGCTCTCGCCGAGGGGCTGCTGCGGCGGGGGGCCACGCTCGTCACCGGCGGGACCGACAACCACCTCGTCCTGCTCGACGTGGGCACGTCCTACGGCCTGACCGGCCGCCAGGCCGAGTCGGCGCTGCTCGACGCGGGGGTGGTCACCAACCGCAACTCGATCCCTCGCGACCCCAACGGCGCCTGGTACACGTCGGGCGTGCGGCTGGGCACACCCGCGCTCACCACCCTGGGCATGGGGCCGCCCGAGCTCGACGAGGTTGCCGACCTCATCGATACCACCCTGCGGGCGACGACTCGCGCGTCGGCTTCCTCGGGGCCGTCGCAGGCCCGGTACGCCATCGCCGACGGTGTGGCGACCGCCACCCGCGCTCGCGCCGCCGACCTGCTGGCCCGCTTCCCGCTCTACCCGGCGATCGTGTTGTAGAGCCTCTGGCGGGCACCGCGGCGGTTCCGACGCCGGTGTCACCCGCCGGCGGAGGTCAGGCCGGTCTCTCGGAGGGTGATGCTCAGCCGGCCGGGCGGGAGGCCGAGGCCGTCGGGGGCGGTGCCCGGGATCACCTTGGGGACGCCGTGGTAGATGCGGCGGTTGGGCCCGCCGAACACCAACAGGTCGCCGCTGCGGAACTCGATGTCGGTGAACGGTCCGGTGCGGCGGTCGATGCCGGCGAGGCGGAACGTGGCGGTGTCGCCCAGGCTGATCGTGACGACCGGGGCGGCCGCGGGTTCCTCGCCGTCCTGGTGGAGGCCGAGGCGCGCACCCGGTCCGTACAGGTTGACGATCGCCGCGTCGGGCGCGTAGGTCGTGGCCTCGTGCCCACCCGGCCCGTAGGCGGCGCCGACCGCGGCCCGGGCGAGATCGACCATCTCGGCGGGGAGCGGCTTCACCGGCGCGCCGTCGGTGTCGTCCGCCGTCCTCGTGTAGGCGTAGGGCTGCCAGTGCCACCCCAGGCACACCGATTGGACGGTCATCAGGTGACCGGTCGGCACCCGCGGGTGGCGCAGACCGGCGGGCGGCACGGCCCACCGCCGGAAGTCGGCGACCAGGCTCCGCTGCGCGCCGAGGTCCAGCCACGCCGGGACGTGGACCACCCCCGGTAGCACCTCCCGCCAGGGTCGGGTCGGCTCGGGGTCGACGACCGGCAGCGCGAGTTGTCGCACCGGGTCGGGCGTCGCCTCGGCAGGGGGCAGCACGGTGGGTACGCCGCCGAGGCGGCTGCGAGCCCCCCTGCGGCGGGTGGTCGGCGGGGCGAGGTCCATGCCCTCTCAACGGTCGGTGGTCGCGGATCTGTGAGGCGCCCGGACGGCACTACTGACGGGCGTGGTTCAGCCGGTCATCCAGATCTGGCGGCGCTGGAGGTCTTCCGTGCTGCGGTGCGGGCGCTGGCGGCCACGTCCTCGCCGCCCTCCTTGGCGGCGCGGACCGCGGCGATGACACGGTCCAGCGCCTGGTCGGAGCCGCCGCGCACCGACGTCGCCGCCTGGCGCGCCCGCGACGGGCCCTGCGGCGACGGACGGTTCCGCTTGGTGCCCCGCACGCGGTCGAGGACATCCTGCGCGGCAGCGACGCTGCCCTGGATGATGCCACTGACCGTGGCGCCGACCCGGTCGAGGGCCCCAGCGGCGGCCCCCACCACGATGTTGCCGGGGGGCGTGTCGGGCGACCTCGGGTGGGGCTTGGTGGGTGCCGTCTCCTTGGCCTTGGCCATGGCGTCGCCCAGCTCGGTGAGGGCCTTGCGCCCCAGCTCGGAGCGGACCTTCGGAAAGTAGTCGCTCTCCTCCTCCTCGACGTGGTGGCGGACGTTCTCGATCAGCACGGTCACCTTGGCGTCGAAGCGCTCGTCGTCGGGGGCCATGCCGTCGAGCTCGGACAGCACCCACTTGACGATGTGGTGCTCCTCCAGGCTCTCGAGCGCGATGTCCTCCACCGCGGGCACGGTTGCCCTGGTCACCGGGTAGAAGAGCTGCTCCTCGACCGACGCGTGGACCGAGAGCTCCTCGATGATGCGGTCGACGACGTTCCGCTTCTCGACGAACGCCCGGTCACCCGCCTGTTCGAAGCGCTTGAACAGCTTCTCGACGGTCTGGTGGTCGTCCTTGAGCATCGTGATGGCGTCCATGCGTCGCGTGTACCCACGCCAGGCCGAACTGATGACAGAAACGTGCCGAGCGAGCACCCGGGCGTCGGCCATGATGGCGGCTCGGAACGCGGGCAGGGCCGATGCTGCTGACGATCACGACAACCCACACGCCCGCGACCGACCTGGGCTTCCTGTTGCACAAGCATCCGGACAACGTGCGCACGGTGTCGTTTCCGTTCGGCGATGCCCACGTCTTCTTCCCGGAGGCGGGCGACGACAGGTGCACGGCGGCACTGCTGGTCGAGGTCGACCCCGTGGGGCTCGTGCGCAACGGTCGGAAGGGCCGCAAGGGTCAGGAGAGCTTCTCGCTCGCCGGGTATGTGAACGATCGACCCTACGCAGCTTCTTCGTTCCTCAGCGTGGTGCTCGGCAAGGTGTTCGGCACGGCCATGACCGGGCGCTGTGAGCGACGCCCGGGTCTGGCGGAGCAGGCCCTGCCGTTCGACGTCGAGATCCCGACGCTGCCCTGCCGGGGAGGCCCGTCGGTGCTGCGTTCGCTGTTCGAGCCGCTCGGCTACGAGGTGGCGGCCGACGCCGTGCCCCTCGACGACCGGTTCCTCCTGTGGGGCGAGAGCCGCTACCTGTCGGTGCGGCTGCGTGGCACCGTGCGGCTCGCCGACCTGCTGGCCCACCTGTACGTGCTGCTGCCCGTGCTCGACGACGACAAGCACTACTGGGTGGGCGAGGACGAGGCCCGCAAGCTCATGGACAAGGGCGAGGGCTGGCTGGGCGCACACCCGGCACGCGACCTGATCACGCGTCGCTACCTCAAGCACCGCCGCTCGCTCGCCGCCGGCGTCCTCGCCCAGCTCGCCGAGGACGACCCGTCCGAGCCCGGCGCGGCCGACGAGGCCCTCGACCGCGAGGAGGAGGTGGTGGTCGAGCGGCCCGTCAGCCTCAACCAGCGCCGCCTCGACGCCGTGGTCGCCGTGCTCACCGCCGCTGGTGCGGCCCGGGTGATCGACCTTGGCTGTGGCGAGGGCCGGCTGGTCCAGGCCCTGCTGCGCGAGGCGTCGGTCAACCAGGTGACGGGGGTGGACGTGTCCACCCGCGTGCTGGAGCGGGCCGCGGAGCGGGTCCGGCTCGACCAGATGTCCGACCGCCAACGGGCACGGGTCACGTTCCTGCACGGCGGCCTGACCTACCGCGACCGGCGCTTCGACGGCTTCGACGCCGCCACGCTGGTCGAGGTGATCGAGCACCTCGACGAGCCGCGGCTCGCCGCGCTCGAGCAGGTGGTCTTCGCCCACGCTCGACCGGCCACCGTCGTGGTGACCACGCCCAACCGCGAGCACAACGTCCGCTTCGAGTCGTTGCCGGCCGGCCAGTTCCGCCACCGCGACCACCGCTTCGAGTGGACCAGGGCCGAGTTCCGTGGCTGGGCCGAGCGGGTCGCGGCCGAACGGGGCTACGCCGTCCGGTTCGCGCCGATCGGCGACGAGGATCCCGATGTCGGCCCGCCCACGCAGATGGCGGTGTTCAGCCGATGACCACCTCCAGGACCGTCACGATCCCCGACCTGTGCCTGGTCGTGCTGGTAGGGCCCTCGGGCGCGGGCAAATCGACCTTCGCCGCCCGGCACTTCGCGCCCAGCGAGGTGCTGTCGTCGGACTTCTGCCGGCTGCTGGTGTCCGACGACGAGAACGACCAGAGCGCGACCAGGAGCGCGTTCGAGGTGCTCGGGTTCATCGCCGGGAAGCGCCTCGAGGCGGGTCGGCTCACCGTCGTCGATGCCACGAGCGTGCAGCGCGACGCCCGGGCACCACTGCTGGCCCTGGCCCGCGAGCACCATGTGCTGCCCGTCGCGATCGTCCTCGACGTGCCCGAGAGGGTGTGCGCCGACCGCAACGCCGCCCGGCCCGATCGCGACCTGCCCGCGCACGCGGTCCGGCGCCAGCACCAGCAGCTCCGCCGGTCGCTCAAGGGCCTGGAGCGCGAGGGGTTCCGCCGGGTGTTCGTGCTGCGTGGCGCCGAGGAGACCGCGGCGGCCACCGTCGAGCGCGAGCGGCTGTGGACCGACCGGCGCGACGAGCACGGGCCGTTCGACTTCATCGGCGACGTGCACGGCTGCGCCGACGAGCTGGTGTCGCTGCTGACCGCCCTCGGCTACCAGGTCGCCGACGATCGGACGTCCGCCGCGCACCCCGCCGGTCGAAGGGCGTTCTTCGTCGGCGATCTGGTCGACCGCGGGCCCGACAGCCCCGGCGTGCTGCGCCTGGCCATGGGCATGGTGCGCGACGGCACGGCGTCGTGCGTCCCCGGCAACCACGAGAACAAGCTCGTGCGCGCCCTGCGGGGCCGCAAGGTCACCGTCTCCCACGGCCTGGCCCAGACCCTGGCCCAGCTCGAGCACGAGCCCGACGAGTTCCGCGCCCAGGTCATCGACTTCATCGACGGGCTGGTCAGCCACGCGGTGCTCGACGACGGCCGCTGCGTGGTGGCCCACGCGGGCCTGCCTGAGCGGCTGCACAACCGGTCGTCGGGTGCTGTCCGCAGCTTCGCCCTCTACGGCGACACCACCGGCGAGACGGACGAGTACGGCCTGCCGGTGCGCTACCCGTGGGCCGACGACTACCGGGGCTCCGCCACCGTGGTCTACGGCCACACCCCGGTGCCCCAGGCCGAGTGGGTCAACGGCACGATCTGCATCGACACCGGCTGCGTCTTCGGGGGCAAGCTCACCGCGCTCCGTTACCCCGAGCGGGAGCTGGTGTCGGTCCCGGCCGCACGCACCTACTACGAGCCGGCGCGCCCCCTCGTGCCCGCCGGGACGACCGGAGCGACAGTGGCGCCCGGGCCGACCGCCACCCTCGCCGCCGCTCCCGAGCGCCCGTCCGAGCGCCCGTCCGAGCTGCTCGACGCCACCGACGTGCTCGGCAAGCGCATCGTCGACACCCGCCTCCAGCCCCGGGTCACCATCGGTGCCGAGCACGCGGCCGCCGCGCTCGAGGTCATGAGCCGCTTCGCCACCGACCCCCGCTGGCTCGTCTACCTTCCGCCGACCATGGCCCCGACGACCACCTCCGACCGGCCGGGGCTGCTCGAGCATCCGGCCGAGGCCTTCGCCGCCTACCGGCGCGACGGTGTCACCCAGGTGATCTGCGAGGAGAAGCACATGGGCTCGCGGGCGGTCGCGATCGTGTGCCGCGACGCGGAGGTCGCCGCCCGTCGCTTCCGCATCGACGACCCCGACGGCGGTGTCGTCTACACCAGGACGGGCCGCCCGTTCTTCCCCGACGCCGGCTGGCGGCGCGCCGTCGTCGACCGGCTCCGCACCGCCATCACCGGCGCAGGACTGTGGTCGGAGCTCGACACCGACTGGATCGCCCTCGACGCCGAGGTGCTCCCGTGGAGCGCCAAGGCCGAGGAGCTGCTGCGCACCCAGTACGCGGCGGTCGGCGCCGCCGGCCGCACGACGACCGGCCGCGCCGCCGAGCTGCTGGCCGCGGCCCTGGGCCGCGGGGTCGATGTGGCCGCCCTGGCCGACCGCACCGCCGAGCGCGTCACCGCGGTCGACCGGTTCGTCGATGCGTACGGCCGCTACTGCTGGCCGACCAGCTCGGTCGACGACCTGCGGGTCGCCCCCTTCGTCGTGCTCGCCACCGAGGGCGCCGTGCGGGCCGACCGCGACCACCTGTGGCACACCGACATCGCCGGGCGGCTCGCGGCCGCCGGCGACGGGTTCGTCGTCGAGACCCGCCACCTCGTCGTCGAGCTGGACGACCCCGTCAGCGAGGCCGCCGGCACCGCCTGGTGGGAGGAGCTGGTGGGCGCCGGGGGAGAGGGCATGGTCGTCAAGCCGCTCGGCTCGATCGTCTCGGGCCCCCGCGGGCTGGTGCAGCCCGGCATCAAGTGTCGCGGCCCCGAGTACCTGCGCATCATCTACGGCCCCGAGTACCGCGCCGCCGCCAACCTGGATCGGCTGCGGCAGCGCGGTGTCGGCAAGAAGCGGTCGCTCGCCCAGCGCGAGTTCGCGCTGGGCATCGAGGCCCTGGAACGGTTCGTGGCCGGCGAACCGCTCTACCGCGTGCACGAGTGCGTGTTCGGCGTCCTGGCGCTGGAGAGCGAACCCGTCGATCCCCGCCTCTGACGGACGGGCTGGTCGCCAAGGATTGCCAAATCTGACTTCAGTTATGGTGTGGCCGTGCCATCTCCCGACGACGCGGGTCGGCGGCCGCGGCGTGGCACCGGGGATCGACCGGCGCCGTCACCGTTCGAGCCGGCGACGCTGGGCCCGCTCCGCCTGCGCAACCGCATCATCAAGGCGGCGACGTTCGAGGGCGTGATGCCCCGGGGTGCGGTCACCGACCAGCTGATCGACTACCACCTCGCCGTGGCACGCGGCGGCGCGGGGCTGACGACGCTGGCGTACTGCGCGGTGTCCAAGGGCGGCCGGGTGAACCCCAACACGTTGGTGTTCCGCGACGAGTTGATCGGCGACCTCTCCCGGCTCACCGGTGCCGTGCACGCCGAGGGCGCGGCCATCTCGGCCCAGCTCGGACACGCCGGCCTGGTGGGCAGCGCCCGGTCGAAGCACCCGACGCTGGCGCCGTCCGCCCGGTTCAGCGCCCCGGCCATGGGGCGGGTCAAGGCGGCCACACCCGCCCAGCTCGACGACGTCGTCCGCGACTTCGAGCGGGCGGCCCGGGTCGCCGTGGCTGCCGGGTTCGACGCCGTCGAGGTGCACCTGGGACACAACTACCTGCTCAGCTCGTTCATGAGCCCCAACCTCAACCGGCGGCGCGACGAGTACGGGGGCAGCATCGAGAACCGGGCGAGGTTCCCGCGCCGGGTCGTCGAGGCCGTGCGCGCGGTGGTCGACGGCCGCGCCGCCGTGCTGGCGAAGTTCAACATGGCCGACGGCGTCCCCGACGGGTTGTGGCTCGACGAGAGCCTGCAGTTCGCCCGGCTGCTCGAGGCCGATGGGCATCTCGACGCCCTCGAGCTCACCGGGGGCAGCTCGGTGCTCAACGGCATGTACTTCTTCCGCGGCGATGTGCCGATGAAGGAGTTCGCCGCCGCCCAGTCGCGGCTGGTGGGCCTGGGCCTCAGGGTGTTCGGCGGCCGGATCTTCCCCGAGTACCCGTTCGAGGAGGCGTTCTTCCTGCCCTACGCCCGGCAGTTCCGCGACGCGCTGTCGATGCCCCTCGTGCTGCTCGGAGGGATCAACCGCCTCGACACGATCGAGGGCGCGCTGGCCGAGGGCTTCGAGTACGTGGCCATGGCCCGAGCGCTGCTGCGCGAGCCGGACCTGGTCAACAAGCTGGCTGCAGGCCGCAGCACGGCCGGCCTGTGTGTGCACTGCAACAAGTGCCTGCCCACGATCTACTCCGGCACCCGCTGTGTCCTCGTGCCGGGCGGCTGACAACCAGCAGATCGGTCAGCAATCCGCGCCAACGCGACGCATCATGGCGGCCACACTGGCGATCAGACCGACGGGTCGCGTCGTCTCCGGCACAGGAGGGAGGGTCCATGACTGCAGAGCGAACCCGGACCCCGCATGGGGTGCCCGACGACGTCACGGCGCTGGTCGACGACGCCGTCGCGCTGGCCGCGAAGTGGGTCGAGGCCACGGAGCGCGAGCAGACCACTGCCGAGCGCGCCACCAGCGGTCAGCTCGCGGCTCTCGTCGGCGACAGCGCCGGCCTGGACCTGGCTGTGCGGTTCGTCGACCGGGTCGCCCGGCCGGAGGACCAGGGAGTTGCAGCCCGCGAGCTGGCGACGATCTCGGCGGCCGCGGCCGGCTTCCTCTCCGTCACCGACCGGCTGCTGCTGGGCGTCGGCGCCAAGGTCGCCCGGCTGGCCCCGCACGTCGTGGTGCCGCTGGCCCGCCGGCGGCTGCGCCAACTCGTGGGCCACCTCGTGGTCGACGCCCACGACCCGGTGCTCGCCGCCCACCTGGCCCGCGCCCGTGGCGAGGGCTTTCGCCTGAACATCAACCTGCTGGGCGAGGCGGTGCTCGGCGAGGACGAGGCCGCCCGGCGGGCCGACCGCACCCGCGCCCTGCTCGAGCGCGACGACGTCGACTACGTCTCCATCAAGGTCTCGTCCCTCGTGTCGCAGATCTCCGCCTGGGACACGCCCGGCACCGTCGCCCGGGTGCTCGAGCGCCTGCGCCCGCTCTACCGCGCCGCTGCCGCTCGCTCGCCCCACGCGTTCGTCAACCTCGACATGGAGGAGTACCGCGACCTCGACCTGACCATCGAGGTGTTCACGGCCCTGCTCGCCGAACCCGAGTTCCACGGGCTCGAGGCGGGCATCGTGCTGCAGGCGTACCTGCCCGACTCGGTGGGGGCGCTCGACCGGCTCGTTGACTTCGCGGAGCGGCGGGTGGCCGACGGCGGCGTCGGCATCAAGGTGCGCCTGGTCAAGGGGGCCAACCTGTCGATGGAGCACGTCGAGGCCGAGCTGCACGGCTGGGCGGCCGCACCGTACGGCACCAAGGCCGACGTCGACGCCAACTACCTGCGACTGGTCGAGCGGGGGCTGCGGCCGGAGCTGGCCGGCACGCTGCGCCTGGGGGTCGCCTCGCACAACCTGTACGACGTCGCCCTCTCCCACCTGCTCGCCGGGCGGCGCGGGGTGGCCGCGGCGCTCGACGTCGAGATGCTGCAGGGGATGGCGCCCGCCCAGGCGCGCGCCGTCATGGCCGAGGTGGGGACCGTGCTCCTGTACACGCCCGTGGTCGCCCCCGAGGATTTCGACGTCGCCGTGTCGTACCTCGTCCGTCGCCTGGAGGAGAACGCCCAGCCACAGAACTTCCTGCACGCCCTGTTCGCCGGGGACGGCCACGGCCACGGCCACGACGACGGCGAAGGTGCGCTCGGCCCGGCCATGGGGGAGCAGGAGGCGCGGTTCCGCGCCTCGGTCGCGGCCATGGCGTCCACGCCCGATGCCGCGCGGCGCACCGAGGAGCGGCCGCCGTCGGGCGATCGGTTCGCCAACGCCACCGACTCCGATCCGGCCCTGCCCGCCGTGCGGGCCTGGGCCGCGGACCGCGTGGCCGCCGCGCCCCCGACGCTCGTGTCGCCCGTTCTCCACTCGCCCGCCGACGTCGACGCGGTCGTCAACGCCGCCCGGGCCGCCCAACCAGGGTGGGCGGGCCGACCGGCCACCGAGCGCGCGGCAATCCTCCGCCGGGCCGCGGACGAGCTGGAGGCCCGCCGCGGCGAGCTGGTCACGGTCATGGCCGCCGAGGGCGGCAAGACGGTCGCCGAGGCCGACCCCGAGGTGTCCGAGGCCATCGACTTCGCTCGCTACTACGCCGACCGGGCGGTCGAGCTCGACCCCGACGGCGGCCACGCGAGCACCGACGGCGCCCGCTTCACGCCCACGGCGGTGACGCTGGTGACCCCGCCGTGGAACTTCCCCGTGGCCATCCCCATGGGGTCGGTCCTGGGCGCGATCGCCGCCGGATCGGCCGTCATCATCAAGCCCGCGCACGCGGTGCCCGGCTGCACCGAGGTGGCCGCGGCCGCGCTGCATGCCGCCCTGGCCGACGGGGGCGCGCCGGCCCAGGTGCTACAGGTGGTGCGCACCGACGAGGGCGGGGTCGGCCGGGCCCTGGTGTCGCACCCGGGGGTCGACACCGTGCTGCTCACCGGGTCGATCGAGACGGCCCGACTGTTCTCGTCGTGGCGCGCCACCCACGACGGCGGGCCACGGGTGTACGCCGAGACGTCGGGCAAGAACGCCCTGGTCATCACCCCTGCGGCCGACTACGACCTGGCGGTCGCCGATCTGGTGAAGAGCGCCTTCGGCCACGCGGGCCAGAAGTGCTCGGCGGCGTCGCTGGTCATCCTGGTCGGCTCGGCCGGGCGCTCGGCCCGGTTGCGGCGCCAGCTGGTCGACGCCGTGCGCTCGGTGCGCGTGGGCTGGCCCGCGTCGCTCGGCACCACCATGGGCCCGGTCATCGAGCCGCCCACGGGCAAGCTCGCCCGTGCGCTGACCACGCTCGAGCCGGGCGAGTCCTGGCTCGTCGAGCCGGTGCAGCTCGACGACGGCGGCCGGTTGTGGTCGCCGGGCCTGAAGGACGGCGTCGCCACGGGCTCGTTCTTCCACGAGACGGAGTGCTTCGGGCCGGTGCTTGGCATCATGCGGGCGCGCACGCTCGACGAGGCGATCGCGCTGCAGAACGCCACGGCGTTCGGGCTGACCGGCGGGCTGCACTCGCTCGACGAGGACGAGATCGAACGGTGGCTCGCCACCGTCGAGGTGGGCAACGCCTACGTCAACCGGCACATCACCGGGGCGATCGTCCAGCGCCAGCCGTTCGGGGGGTGGAAGGACTCGGTGGTGGGCCCGGGCGCCAAGGCCGGCGGGCCCAACTACGTCGCCCAGCTCGGCGCCTGGACGGCCGACGGCCTGCCGGCCGCCCGCGGCGACGTGGAGCGTCACGTGCGCCGAGCGCTCGACGACTACGCCGGGCTGGTCACCTCGGCAGCCGACCGCGCCTGGCTGGAGGCCGCCGTGGGGTCCGACGCCGCGGCGTGGGATGGCGAGCTGGGGCAGGAGATCGACCGCACGGGGCTGGCTGTCGAGCAGAACGTGCTGCGCTACCGGCCGCTGCCCGGGGTGACGGTGCGGGCGGGGGCCGGGGCGTCGCCGGTGGACCTGGTGCGCGTGCTGCTCGCCGCCGAGCTGGCCGGCACCCCGGTGCGGGTGAGCCTCGACCCATCGCTGGAGCACGTTCTGACCGCAGTCGATCCCACGGACGCAACGGGGCGGCGGGGTGCCCGTCGGCTGAAGACCCTGGTCGACGCCGTGGAGACTGCGGACGAGCTCGTCGCCCGCGTGCGGTCCGGTGCCGTGGTCGGCCGGATGCGGGTGATCGGCGACGAGCGCGCCACGCTGCCCGCCGAGCTGGCCGGCGACGGGCTGACCGTCCTGGCCCAGCCGGTGCTGGCTGCGGGCCGCCGCGAGCTGCTGACCGTGCTCCGCGAGCAGGCCGTCTCGCGCACCCTCCACCGCTTCGGCCATCTGCCACCGGAGCACCGCTGACCGCCGGTGCAGCGACCGCGGCATTGACGGAGGAAATGAATAGTCGTTTAATAGCGGCGTGGGACGCATCACGGGGGTTTCCGCCGCGGAGACGAGGGAGCGGTTGTTGCTGGCCGCGGCCTCGGCGTTCCAGTCGCAGGGGTTCGAGGGGACCCGGGTTGCCGACATCGCCGCCGCGGCCGGGGTGAGCAACGGCGCGCTGTACAGCCACTTCGGCTCCAAGGCCGAGCTGCTGGCCGAGGCGCTCCGCGACCATGGCTCGACCGAGCTGGCATCGCTGTTCCTGGACGACCCCGACCGCTCGGTCGTCGACCTGCTGATCACGCTGGGACAGGGTCTGCCCGAGCGCCCTCCCGAGCACGGTGCGCTGGTGATCGAGGCGCTCGTCGCCGCCCGCCGCGACCGCGAGGTGGCCGGGCTGATGGGCGGGCACCTGCGCGAGCGCGACGACTGGCTGGTCGGTCTCATCCGCGACGGGCAGACCGCGGGCGACATCGACCCCGACCTGTCGCCCGAGGTTGTGAGCCGCTACTGCCTCATGTTGCTGCTCGGATCGATCCTCCTGCCCGCCGCGGGACTGCCGCCCGTCGACGGCGACGACTGGGCGTCGCTCATCGTGCGGCTGGCCGGGTCGCTGCGTCCCCCCGCCGAACCCAGCCAGGGAGGCGCGCGGTGAAGGTGCACGTCGACCAGGAGCTCTGCCAGGGGCACGGCCGGTGCTACAGCCTGGCGGCCGAGCTGTTCGAGCCCGACGAGATGGGCAACGGCGTCGAGATCGGCGACGGCACCGTGCCTCCGACCCTGGAGGACGCCGCCCGCAAGGCGGTCCTGAACTGCCCGGAGCGGGCGATCACCATCGAGGAGAGCACGTCGTGACCACCGACGACCGTTTCGCAGGGACCATCGAGGAGCGGCTCCCCGCCGAGCCGCAGGGCATCCCCAACGAGATCGTCGAGGGCCCGGTGGCGGACTACGCCACCGACTTCGATCACACGGCGCACGAGTGGGTCGCCGACCCGTTCCCGATCATGGACGACCTGCGCGAGCGCTGCCCGGTCGCCCACACCGACCGCTACGGCGGGGGTTGGCTGCCCACGCGCCACGAGGACGTCGCCGCCATCGCCTACGACACCGAACGGTTCACCTCGCGCTCGGTGATCATGGGCAACAACCGTCCGCCCCCCGGGATCGCCCCCGTCGGCATCTCCCCGCCGATCTCGTCGGACCCGCCGTTCCACCACGGCGCTCGGCGGCTGCTGCTGCCGGCGTTCGCACCGCAGGTCATCGCCAAGCTGGAGCCGGGCACGCGGGCCTACTGCGACGAGCTGCTCGACGGGCTGGAGGGCCGCGACGTCGTCGACGCCGCCGCCGAGTTCGCCCAGCACATCCCCGTGCGGGTGATCGCCGACATGCTCGGCTTCCCCCGCGAGGACGCCGACCTCTTCCGGGGCTTCGTCCACGACGTGATCGAGGGCATCAACGAGCCGCTCGAGACGCGTTTCGCCATGATGCAAGGGCTGTTCGCCTACCTCAGCGCGCAGATCGACGACCACGTCGCCCATCCCCGCGACGACCTGACGACCTTCCTCATCGACGCGGAGCTGGAGGGCCAGAAGCTCGACCCGTTCCACGTCGCGGGCACGATCGCGCTGCTGCTGATCGCCGGCATCGACACCACGTGGAGCGCCATCGGCGCATCGCTGTGGCACCTGGCCCGCACGCCGGCCGACCGTGAGCGCCTCGTGGCCGAGCCCGACCTGGTCCCGAGCGCCATGGAGGAGCTGCTGCGGGCGTACGCGCCCGTCACGATGGCCCGCCTGGTCAAGGACGACATGGACTGGAACGGCTGCCCGATGAAGGCCGACGACTGGATCCTGCTGTCGTTCCCGGCCGCCAACCGCGACCCCGAGCTGTTCGAGGACGCCGACCGCGTGGTCATCGACCGCGAGGTCAACCGCCACTCGGCCTTCGGCCTCGGTGTGCACCGCTGCCTGGGCTCGCACCTGGCCCGGCTGGAGGTCCGTGTCGCCCTGGAGACGTGGCTGGCACGGTTCCCCAGCTTCTCGCTGGCCGATCCCGACGCCGTCACCTGGTCGCCCGGTCAGGTGCGCGGCCCCCGACGGCTGCCCCTCGCCATCGACCGCTGACGCCTCCTGCGGTGCCTGCCTCGCCCGCGTTGCGGCCGTGTCAGGCCTGGGGCCGGCTGACGCCCTCGCGTTGCAGGAGCGCGTCCAGTCGCTCGCTCCGCGGGCCGAGCGCGCGGCCGTGGCGGGCCATGCCCGACCAGGGATCGCCGAGGTCGGCCACCCGGGCGGGCACCGTGGCGATGGTCCAGCCGTCGGGGCGGAGGCCGGGATCGTCCAGCTCGTCCCAGGTGATGGGCACGGCCACCGGCGCGCCCGTCCGGGGCCGTACCGAGTAGGGCGCGATCACGGTCTGGGCCCACCCGTTGCGGGCGGTGTCGACGTAGAGCCGGTGCCCGCGCGCCGCCTTGCGCGCCTCGACGGTCAGCTCGTCGGGGTGGCGGACGGCCAGCAGGTACGCGATGCCGTGGGCGAAGGCGGCCACCGCCTCGGTGTCGGCCGACCGGTCGAGCGGGGCGACCACGTGGATGCCGCGTGACCCTGTCACCTGCAGGTACGCCGGCAGGCCGACCTCGTCGAGCACCTCGCGCGCCCACCGCGCGGCCCGGCGCACCTCGTCGAAGTCGTCGGTCGACGGGTCGAGGTCGACGACGAGCAGGTCGGGACGGTCGAGGCGGTCGGCCCGGCTTGGCCAGCGGTGGAACGACACCGTGCTCAGGTTGGTCAGGGCCAGCAGCGCGGCGGCGTCGTCGACCACCGGGTGACGCACCGTGCCGCCCTCCTTGCTCACCTCGACGGTGCGGATCCAGGCGGGCATGCCCCGCCCGCCCTCCTTCTGGTAGAAGCCGTTGGCGCCGATGCCCTCGGGGAACCGCTGCAGCATCAGCGGTCGGTCGGCCAGGTGGGGCACGAGCACGTCGGCCACAGCGTGGTGGTACTCGGCCAGGTCGGCCTTGCTCAGCCCGTCGTCGGGGAACAGGACCCGCTCGGGGTGCGTGATCTTCACCGTGCGGCCGTTCAGCCGGTAGCTGGTCGTCATGCCCACGTCCTACCTCGTCGAGAACATCCGGTGAACGGTTGGACGGCCGACGGGTCGCAGACTCATCGGTCCTGCAGGGCGGTGTCAGGGCAGCATCGCCTCGAAGGGGTACACCCGCACGGTGAACACGCCGGCCACGACGGCGGGGTCCGCCTCGGCGAATGCCTGGGCATCCTCGGGCGACGCGGCGCGGTACACGATGGCCGCGAAGCAGGTCTCGTCGGTCACCAGTGTGCGGCCGGCGAACAGCACCGTCCCCTCCGAGTGGGCGGCGACCAGCCGCTCCCAGTGCGCGCCCGCGGCCTCGGTCTCGGCGTCGGTGCGGCCCTCGGTGAGCATTGCCAACCTGACCGGGTGGAGCGTGTAGAGGTACGTGTCTCCCGGCGGGGGACGTGTGTCTCCCATGACGTGCTCTGTTCTCCTCGATGTCGCACCGCTCGCCGCGAGCGGTAAGTGAAGACGAACGGTAAGGCGTTACGAACGGTTGGTCAAGGTCCGGGGCGATCGGCCCGTTCCGCGAGGGCGGCGGTCAGAGCGGCGTCGAGGACCCGGGCCGAGACCCTGGCCACGTCGTCGGGAGGGCGATCGAAGTCGACCGCCAGCGACTGCGTGGTGAAGGCCGACAGGTGCACGGCGACCGCGTCGGTGAGCCACGTGGGTGGCGTGCCCGCGCCGCCGTGGGCGCGCCACATGATCTTGGTGACGGCGGCCGCCCATTGCTTGCGGGCCTCTCGGCGCTCGGCCGCCGCCGCCGCCAGGTCGCCGGTGAGCTCGGGCTCGAGCACCGACAGCTCCCAGTAGATGCGGCCGTTGCCGGCGTTGAGCCGGTGGGCTGCCAGCAGCACGTCGAGCAGCCAGGCGTCGAGGTCGTCGGCCGGCGCCGGCGGCAGGTGCTCGCCGTAGGCTCGCAGGCCGGCGCGGATGGCGACGGCGAAGAGGTTCTCGCGGGTGGAGAAGTGACGGAACACCGTGCGTCGGCTGACGCCGGCGGCCTCGGCCACGTCGTCGACGGTGGTGGCGAGGCCCCGGTCGGCGAGGACCCGGCGGGCCGCACGCACGATGCGGGTGCGGGCGACGTCACGCTGCTCGTCGGCGAGCGAGGCGGGGGCCGCGGTCGCGTCGGCAGCTTCCGAGCTCATGGGCTGGCATTGTAGCGACCCCCCTTGTCACTCATGGGTGACACCCGCTACCGTGCCCGTGTCATCCGAACGCAGCAGGGGTGCGGTGTCATGGAGATCTGGGCCACCCACACGCCCGAGGCGGGCACGATCGAACGGCAGGCCGAACGGGCCGAGGTCGCGGGCTGGGACGGCATCACGTTCACCGACTCGCAGAACCTGGTGGGCGACCCGTTCGTGGCCGTGGCCCTCGCCGCGCCGGGCCACCGAGCGGCTGCGCTTCGCCACCGGCGTGACCAACGCCGTACACCCGCCACCCCGCGGCGCTGGCCAACGTGGCCGCGACCGTGCAGGAGGCAGTCGGGCGGCCGCTTCGTGCTCGGCATCGGGCGGGGCGACACCGCGCTGTTCCACCTCGGGCCGCAAGCCGATGCCGGTGGCCGGTTCTCGGCGCTCGTCACCGACGTGCAGACCTACCTCGGCCGGCGGCACCGTCGACTGCGACGGCATCCCGAGCCGCCTGCAGTGGCTCGACCGCGCCCGCCAGCCCAAGGTGCCGCTCGACGTCGCCGCGTCGGGGCCGCGGGTCATCGACGTTCGCCGCCCGCACCGCCGAGCGCGTCACCCTCGCGGTCGGCGCCGACCCCGACCGCGTCGCCTGGGCGCTCGACCTGGCCCGCAAGGCCGCCGCCGACGCGGGCCGCGATCCCGGCGACGATCTCGTTCGGCGCCTACGTGAACGTCGGCTGCCACCCCGACCTCGACGCCGCCCGCGACGCTGATCGCCGGCGGCGTCGCCGCCTTCGCCCACTTCTCGGCCATGCCCGGCTCGACCGGCGCCGGGCTCGGCGGACGGCCGACCGGGCGGTGGTCGCCGAGGTCGGACGCCGCTACGACAGCAACCGTCCACCTCAGCAACACGCGCCGACCACACCGACGCGCTCGACGCCCGAGTTCGTCGACCGCTTCGCCGTCGTCGGCCCGCCCGAGCGCTGCGTCGAGCGGCTTGCGCGCGCTCGGCCGCGCTCGGCATCGAGCGGTTCGTCGTCACCGGGCGCGAGCTTCGGCGCCGACCGCGAGGACGCCCGCACCGCGCGACCGGCTGCTCGACCACCGAGGTCCTCCCGGCGCTGCGACGAAGGAGGCTGCCGCGATGGGCGCCAGCACGACCTGATCATCCGCGGCGGCACCGTCGTCGACGGCACCGGCGCCGCCGGCCCGCACCGCCGACGTCGCCGTCCGCGACGGCATCGTCACCGAGGTCGGCCGGGTCGACGGCGCCGGCGACCCGCGACGATCGACGCCGACGGCCTGCTCGTCACGCCCGGGCTTCGTCGACATCCACGCCCACTACGACGGCCAGGCCACCTGGGACGACGCGGCTGATCCCGTCGTCGTGGCACGGCGTCACCACCGTCGTGGCCGGCAACTGCGGCGTCGGCTTCGCGCCGGTGCGCCCGGCCGACCACGACCGGCTCATCGAGCTGATGGAGGGCGTCGAGGACATCCCCGGCGCCGCGCTGCACGAGGGCCTGCCGTGGGACGTGGCAGTCGTTCCCCGAGTTCCTCGACGCGCTCGACGGCCGCCCGTTCGACGTCGACGTCGCCACCCAGGTGCCCGCACGGCGCGCTGCGCCTGCACGTGATGGGCGAGCGCGGCGCGCAGCCGGGAGACGGCCACGCCCGAGCGACATCGCGGCCGATGGCGCGAGCTGGCCGCGCGAGGCGGTCGAGGCCGGCGCCCTCGGCTTCACGCACGTCGCGCACGCCGCAACCACCGCACGCAGCCAGCGGCGAGCCCACGCCCGACCCTCACCGCCGAGGCCGACGAGCTGGTCGGGCATCGCCCGGGCCATCGGCGCCACCGGCACGGGCGTGCTCCAGGTCGTGTCCGACTTCGCCGACGTCGACGCCGAGTTCGCGCTCTTCCGCGCGCATGGCCGAGGCGTCGGGCCGGCCGCTGTCGTTCTCGCTGCGTGCAGACCCGCGGCGACAGCTGCCGCCGCCAGCTCGAGCTGCTCGACGCAGGCCAACGCCGACGGCGTCGCCGATGACGCGGCCAGGTCGCGCCCCGGGCCATCGGCCTCCTGCTCGGGCTGCAGTGCACGCTGCACCCGTTCCTGGCCAACCCCGTCTACCGCGAGATCGCCGACCTCCCGCTGGCCGAGCAGGTCGCGGCGCATGCGCGACCCGACGTTCCAGGCGCGGGTGCTCGCGGCCGAGCGCGCGACCGAGCCACGGGCGGCGGCGGCCGGCTGCTCGCCGGCTTCGACCGCATGTTCGAGCTCGGCGACCCGCCCGACTACGAGCCCGACCCGGCGACGAGCATCGCCCGCGCGGGCCGCGCGGGCCGGGCGTCGACCCGCTCGACCTCGCCTACGACCTGCTGCTCGCCGGACGACGGCCGCGCGCTTCCTCTACGTGCCGATCCTCAACTACGTCGACGGCAACCTCGACGCCGTCGGGCGAGATGCTCGCCCACCCGCACACCGTGCCCGGCCTGTCCGACGGCGGCGCCCACGTCGGCACGATCTGCGACGCCAGCTTCCCCACGACGCTCCTCGCCGCACTGGGGCCGCGACCGCGACCAGGGCCGGCTCGACCTCGCCGTACCTCGTGCGCGCAGCACACCAGGGACACCGCCGAGACCGTCGGCCTGCTCGACCGCGGCGTGCTCGCCCCCGGCTACCGGGCCGACGTGAACCTCATCGACTTCGACGCCCTCGCGGCCGCGCCGGCCCGAGATGCGCCACGACCTGCCCGCCGGCGGCAAGCGCCTGCTGCAGCGGGCCGACGGCTACGTCGCCACCGATCGTCGACGGGGCAGGTCACCTACGAGCACGGCGAGGCCACCGACGCCCTGCCCGGCCGGCTCGTCCGCGGCGCCCAGCCCGCGCCCGACCGGAGGCAGCCCGATGACCGACCGACCGACGACCGCGACCGCCGCTCGCCGCTCGAGGACGGCTGCGCGTGGCGCGCGCGACGACGTCGGCGACGACTACGTCTGCGAGCTCACCGACGCCGCACGTCGCCGAGCTCGACGCCGCCCTCGAGCACGCCGAGGCCCAGCACCGAGCGACTCCTCGACATCACCGCTCGACGACTTCCCGCTGCCCGACGCTCGGGCCCCGAGCTCGCCGCGCCTCACCGACGAGCTGATCGACGGGCGCGGCGTGGTGCTCATCCGCGGCGTGCCCGTCGACCGCTACGGCCAAGGACCGGGCCGTCGGCCATCTACTGGGGCATCGGGCACGCACCTCGGGCGACCCGTGGCCGCAGAACCACAAGGGCCACCTGCTCGGCGACGTCACCGACCAGGGCAAGGCCGGTCGACGACCCCACCAGCCGCGGCAACGAGATCGGCGGCGTCGCCGTTCCCGTTCCACTCCGACGGCTCCGACCTCGTCGGGCTCTTCTGCCTCGACGCCGGCGCCAGCGGCGGCGCCAGCCTCGTGGCCAACGCCGTGTCGATCCACAACGAGCTCGTGCGCACCGCGCCCGAGCTGGCCGCCGCGCTCTACGAGCCGTTCGCCTACGACATGCGGGGCGAGGAGACGCCGGGCAGCCGGCCCTGGTACCTGATGCCGGTGTTCACCCAGCAGGCGCGACCGGCTGTTCGTGCGCTACATCCGGCCCTACATCCTCGTCGGCCCGCCGCCACGCCGACGCGCCCGCGCCGTCGGCGGCCGCCGCGCGAGGCGATGGACCGCGTCGACGCCATGTGCGCCGACCCCGACGTTCCACCTGTCGATGCAGCTGCAGCCCGGGCGACATGCAGTTCGTGAACAACTACCACGTGCTCCACGCCCGCGACGCCTACACCGACGACCGCGCCGCCGGGCAGGGTCCGCCACCTCAAGCGGCTGTGGCTCGAGACCGACGTGCTCACCGACGACGACAAGCCCGAGCGCTTCCGCCTCGGCCGCACCGACAGCTGGTGGTCGAGCAAGGGGCGCACCAAGAGCGAGCTCGCCATCTGAGGCGGGCAACGTCAGAGCCGGACGACCGTCACGTCACGTCCGAGGTGGTCTGCGATCCGTTGGGCATCGTCGGTGTCGCTCGTGACCACGGCGACCCGTTCGGCCTCGGCCTCCAGGGTCGCCCCGAGGTGCGCGTCGGGCACCGACACGCCCAGCGACCTGCGAATCGCGGCTGCTCGGTCGGCGGCGGACGCGTCGAGGCCGATGTCGGTCACCCGCAGGCGGTTGATGGCCGCCGACCGCGGCGCCATGCGCTCCCATCCTGCTTCCACGCGGATCGTGGTCGGGACGACCAGGCGCTGCGATCCCGCCCGCCGGCGGTTCCGGGCCACGGTCGCCTCGACCAGCGCCAGGGCACGCCGGTGCTTGGCGTGCGCTGGATCGAGGAGCGCCTGGACCGGTTCGTTGTCGAGAACGACCGTCCTGGCGAGGCTCACGCGGCGGGGGCGGCGGCCAGGCCCGCGGCGTAGAGCAGGACGTCGTCGGGCGTGGGGTCGTCTCGCAGCGAGGCCACATCGTCCGCTGCCCGCCGGATGATGTCGGGGCGCGACGCGAGCGGCATGCCGTCGAGCTCCGCGGCGGCGAGTGCGACCTCGGCCAGGTCGGGCCGCGCCCCGGGGTGCGACCGATAGTGCTCGTCGAGGATCGCTCGCTGCGCGAAGGCGTCCAGTGCGTCGCGCAGGCCGCGCACCGTCAGTTCGGTCGTCGACTCGACCAGGCCAATCTCGGCGGCGAGCGATGCCGCGTCGCGCAGGTTGGCCGGCAGGCGAACCGACGTACCGACGGTCTCGTCACCGGTGCGGTCCAGGAGGTCGATCAGTTGACGCAGTCGTCGATCCACCCGGACACTGTACCGCAGCCTGTACCACGCTCGTCGAGCTCATTTGTCCGTGACCGATGACTTCTGGCGCTGCGTGGCGTTGCACGCCACATGAGACGTGACGGCCCGGCTGGTCGCGAGATGATGGCCCCGAGTCGTCCTCGACGAGGAGAAGAGCGCGCATGAACAGCGACGCAAGCATGCGGGGCGAGGCCGACGCGGTCGTCGCGGCCGCCACCGCGGGGGACGAGTCGGCGTTCGCCGAGCTGGTGCACCGCCACCGTCGCGAGCTGCACGTGCACTGCTACCGCATGCTCGGCTCGTTCGACGAGGCCGAGGACATCGTGCAGGAGACGTTCCTCCGGGCGTGGCGGCGGCGCTCGACGTTCGACGGTTCGTCGCTGTTCCGGGCGTGGCTGTACCGCATCGCCACCAACGCCTGCCTCGACACCCTGCGGCGCAGCTCGCGGCAGGCGACGACGGCGAGCTCGTTCGCCGAGATCCCGTGGCTCCAGCCGTACCCCGACAGGCTGCTCGACGAGATCTCGCCGTCCGAGGCCGAGCCCGACGCGGTTGCCGTCGCCCGCGAGACGGTCGAGCTCGCCTTCCTCGCCGTCATGCAGGCCCTGCCGCCCCAGCAGCGGGCGGTGCTGCTCGCCCGCGATGTGCTCGGACTGTCGGCCAACGAGACCGCGTCGATGCTCGAGACGTCGGTGGCGGCCGCCAACAGCGCGCTGCAGCGGGCCCGGGCGACGATGCAGGAGCGGTTGCCGGAGCGCCGGCTCGACTGGTCGACCACCGAGCTGACCGCGGACGACCGCGCGATCCTGGCCCGGTTCATCGACGCCCACGAGCGGCACGACGCGGCAGCGTCGATCGCCATGGCGCGGTCGGACATCCGCATCACGATGCCACCGCACGCCATGGTCTTCGAGGGCATCGACGTGATCGAGCCGTTCCTCGAGCGGGCCTTCGGCGTGGACGAGGTCGGCGACTGGCGGCTCGTGCCCACCAGCGCCAACCGCATGCCGACGGCCGCCAGCTACCTGCGGGCGTGGGGCGAGACCGAGTTCCGGGCGTTCAAGTTCGACGTGCTGCGCATCGAGGACGGCCTCATCGCCGAGATCACGACGTTCGGTGCCGACCTGTTCCCGGTGTTCGGCCTGCCGCCCACCCTGCCGGACGGTGGTGTCAGCCCAGGTCTGTGACGCGGCAGGGTGTTGTTGAGGCGGCTACTCGCGATCGAGCTCCAGCCGTTGGATGCGGTTCTCGTGCACCGCGTAGAACAGCGGGCCCGGTGTCTCACAGGCCTTCGTGATCGCGGGGAGATGAGCGAGGTAGCGGGCCGCCATCGAGTCGGCAGTGAGGCCTTGGCTAGAGATGCAGAAGCACCGCACGCCGACGCGTTGGACCGTTTCGCGCTCGACGCGCCTGCCCCTGATCCGGCCGTCCTTCAGGAACACCACCCACCCGCTCGCGCCGGCGAGCTCGAGCCAGGTTGTGTCCGCGATCGACTCATCCGCCGGGATGCCGTAGTGCTCTGCCAGGGTTGTCAGCCGGAGGCCGGCGGAGCGCAGCAGCCCCGGAACCTTGATGCGACCCAGGCTGCGATCGAGGAAGAGGTCAGGCAGCCCGTCGGGATGCGACACGGACCGCGTCTTCGAGTTCATCGGTCGGGACGCCGAAGTCCTCGGCAAGGTCGCTCAGCGACTCGCCGGCCTGGAAGCGGTCGATCACGTCGGCCACCCGCGCACCCCCGTGGATGAACATCGGTTGACCGAACGAGCGCAAAGGATCGACGACGACCTGTCGGCGCTGGTACTCAGGAAGGTGGAGCAGGCGGGCGTAGCCGTCGGCTGCGTACTCGATACGTTGCAGGTAGTCGGCGACGACGTCGGTGAACACTCGCTGCCCACTGCGCAGGACGACCAGGTCCTTGGCGCTCGCCGCCACTGAGCTGTCGCCCTGAGATTGGGCGAAGTCGTAGAGGACCTCAGCGCCATCCGTGTAGAGGCTCCTGCTCGCGAGTGCGTGGTGCACGCCGATGGAGTCCCGTAGCGCCAGAAGCGCGGGGCGGATGCGTTGCATGGGCACTCCGCTGCGGCGAATGGCCGCCAGGACCATCCCCTCCGCCAGCCCGATGAATGGGACCGACGGCTGGTGCCCACTCGTGTCGACCAGGGACAGCAGTGGCTTACCAACGGTCCTGCGCACCCCAGATCGCCGCTCGTAGCCCTGGGCCCAGTTGCTGAACGTCGTCGTCGGCACGGCGAGACAGCGGGCTGCCTCGGCGATGGTGTACAGAGGCGTATCGAAGCGAATGTCGCTCTCGACGATCGTCATGCACACCTCCTCGAGGCCCCCCAGCCGAGCCGGGCGTGACCGTCTCGCGTTCATCGAGACTACCCCTGCACCCAGTGAGGCCCGGCCCACCCGCGCCGCTGCGCTGAGGCGCCGGGGTTCGGTCGCGGCTCGGGCGTACCGAGTCGTTCGAGGGTGGTGATCACCCACCGGACCGAGTTCGGCCAGTCGCTCATCGACCAGTTCTCGATCAAGGACGGTCCGCCGCACATTGCCGTCTCGGTCAACATGCTCGACACGGGCATCGACATCCCCGAGGTCGTCAACCTCGTCTTCTTCAAGATCGTGCGGTCGAAGACCATGTTCTGGCAGATGCTCGGCCGCGGCACCCGCCTATGCCCCGACCTGTTCGGGCCGGGCGACGACAAGCAGTTCTTCCAGGTCTTCGACTACTGCCAGAACTTCGAGTTCTTCAACCAGAACCCCGAGGGCACCGAGGGCACGGTCGCCCCGTCGTTGGGATCGCGGCTGTTCACCAACCGGCTCGACCTCGTCGGCACCCTGCAGGAACAGGGCATCCACGATGACGTGCGCCGCACGGCGGTCGACCTGCTGTGGAAGGGCGTTGCGGCCATCAACCTCGACAACTTCGTCGCCCGCCCGCACCGTCGCCTGGTCGAGCGGTTCAAGGACCATGACGCGTGGACCCCGCTCAGCGTCGAGGACCAGAGCGCGCTGGCGCAGTCGATCGCCGACCTTCCCACCGAGCTACCTGCTGAGCCCGAGGAGGCCAAGCGCTTCGACCTGCTGATGCTCCACCTGGAGTTGTCCCTCCTGCGCGCCGAGCCCGGCTACCCCAACTTTCGGAATCAGGTGAAACAGATCGCCGGACTGATCGAGGAGTACCCGAGCATCCCCGCCATAGCCAAGGAGCTCGAGCTCATCGCTGACGTCCAGACCGACGAGTGGTGGGACGGCGTTACGCTCCCGATGCTCGAGGGCGTCCGCCGCCGGCTCCGAGGGCTCGTGGCGTTCATCGAGAAGCGCAAGCGCAAGATCGTGTACACCGACTTCGCGGACGAGATCGGCGATCACGTCGAGATCGACTTCGGCGGCCTCGCGCCGGCATCGGAGTTCGAACGCTTCCGCCGCAAGGCGACAGCGTTCCTTCGCGAGCACCGGGGTGAGATCGCCGTCGAGAAGGTGCACAAGAACTGGCCGATCACCGAGGTGGACATGGAAGAGCTCCAGCGCATCCTGGTCGCCAGTGGCACCGGTACCGCCGACGACATCGACCATGCTCGGGCCGAGGCCGGCAGCTTCGGCCTGTTCGTGCGCTCGCTCGTCGGACTCGAACGCAGCGCCGCCAAGGAGGCGTTCGCCGACTTCCTCGACGACAAGACGTACAACGCCAGCCAGATCGAGTTCGTCAACCTGATCATCGATGACCTGACTCAGCACGGCGTGATCGAGGCCCGCCGTTTCTACGAGTCGCCCTACACGGACGTCGCGCCCGCGGCCCCGACGACCTGTTCACCTCGGCGGACGTCGACCGCCTCATCGACACCCTGGCCGCCGTCCGGGCCGGTGCCGATGTCGCTTAGGCGCCGCGCTCAGCGCGGTCGGTAGACGTCGCGGCGATGCTCGACGGCGAGGACCGTCACCACTCCGGGCTGGGGTGTCGATGGTGTAAGGCCTCACCGGCGTTCGGCCTCGGCAACCTCGTAGCCCTTCATCCGAGCGTGCACGAGATGAGTGAGGCACACCAGGATTGGCTCGAGGTCCAGGCCGGGCGGAGGCTCGACCATAAGACTTCCCCACTTGGTGCAGTACGCCCACCCGCACGGGCCACCCGGCGGTGCCGTCACGGGTTCGAGGTCGTCGCTGAGGTTGTTCACCGATTGCCCCCAAGGGTGCCGGCTGCCCCACGTTCCGTCATCGCACAAGGCGACCACGGCAAGGCGGCCGTCGACCAGAGACACTGCGGGGGCGATATTGCCGGGGACACGTGTCCCCACCGTGGAAGGCTGGTTGGGTGGTGAGTGGTCTGGACGCCGAGGAGATCCGCCGCGCTCGGCACACGGCCGGGTGGAGCATCGTCGACGCTTGTCGCGAGTTGAAGCGTCGGTCCGACCAGCCCTTGCCGGACGTCGATTCACTCGCCCGCTCGTGGAAGCGGTGGGAGAAGGGCACCCAGCCGAGTCGGCTCTACCGACCGCTCCTCGCCGCTCTCCTCGGCCTCGCCGACACGCGTTTCGACAACGCCGACGAGCCCGCTATCGACCTCTCGGGCGACTGGTGGGCAGCATGGCAGTCGTCGAGGGATCGCAGCGAGGTGGTCGCGATCCAGCCGGTACGGTTCCGACAGCAAGGCGAGACGATCCGTCTGCGTGCGGTGCGCCGGGGCCGGCCGATCGAGCAGGGCGGCTACCTGTGGCAGGGCGAGCTGCGAGTGTGGGACAA
The DNA here is from genome assembly GCA_963735395.1 of uncultured Acidimicrobiales bacterium. Classification (GTDB taxonomy): domain Bacteria; phylum Actinomycetota; class Acidimicrobiia; order Acidimicrobiales; family VFJN01; genus ZC4RG19. The sequence continues at coordinate 359,004 of CAVTKV010000021.1, forward strand.
CGAGATCCTCATGGGCTGGTACGCCGCCGACGACGGGTCGGTTCGATCCAAGGGGACGCTGTACTTCGTCATGCACCCGCAGGGTCAGCGCATGGCGGGACGCTGGGTCGGCTTGAGTTGGGATGGCGACAGCGTCACCGGCATCGCCACGATGGCCCGCACAGAGGCGGATGCGGGCACCGTGATCCAGGAACTGATCGCGCAGGAGCGGGATGGACGAGATCTGTGACGTTGACATCACAGCGCCGGATGCTGAGTGGCTCGCCGCGTTCACCCGGTCTCTGGTGAACGACCGGCTGGCGGCGAGCGGGAACCTCACCACCGGTGTGCGCTCGATCTATCGGTGGCAGGGAGTGGTTGTCGACAAGCCCGAGGCGAGGGTCGTGCTGCACACGCGGCGGGCGCTGGTGCCGGCGATCTTCGAGCGGGTCGAAAGAGAGCACCCCTACGAGGTCCCGGGCGTTCGGGTGGCGACAGTCGACGCGTCGCCCGCCTACCACCGGTGGGTTCTGGAGAGCACAGCGAGCGGTTGAACAGGATCGCCCGGCTACCCGACCGTGGTCGCAGGGGCGGACCATCGTCACGTCGCGGCGGTCATGAGGAATCCTGGGTGTCCATCGACGACTCAGCCCAGGCCCGTGACGCGCAGCGTGATGTTGAGGCGGCCCTCGTGCAGCCCGGTGGCCGGGTCGCCCGTCCCCGGCCGCACGCGGGGCACGCCGTGGAACGCGAAGCGGGTCGGGCCCCCGAACACGAACAGGTCGCCGCTCAGCAGCTCGACGTCGGTGTAGGGGCGGCCCCGGCCGGCGGTGTTGCCGAAGCGGAAGGTGCAGGTGTCGCCGATGCTGAGCGACACGACCGGCTGGTCGGACCGCTCGTCCTTGTCCTGGTGCATGCCCATGCGGGCGCGGGCGTCGTAGTAGTTCACCAGCGCAGTGTCGGGCTCGTAGCCGTCGCCCGCGTCGGGCCGCCGGTAGGCGTCGGCGAGCGCTCGGCGGCCCAGGTCGCCGAGCCAGTCCGGGAACGGCTCGACGGGCGCGCCGTCCACGTCGACGGCGGTGCGCGTGTAGCGGTACGGGCTCCAGTGCCAGCCCAGGCACACCGTCTGCACCGACATCACGCCGCCCCCGGGCGTGCGCGTGGCCCGCATGGGTGCCGGGGGACGTGCCCAGCGCCGGCACGCGGCCACGATGTCGCGCTGCTCGTCGAGCGTGAGCCAGCCGGGCACGTGCACGGCGCCGGGGCCGACCTCGGTGCGATCGCGGGGGAGCAGTGTCGTCACGCCGATGTCAACGTATCCAGGCCGGTCGGGCGTGACATCGCACTCCCCTTTCGGCGGGCCGCGCCGGGACGACGACATGATCACCGTGGCCTACACCGAGGAGCAACTGCGATGACCGACGACCTGATAGCCACCGCGACGGTGATCGCGGCGGTCGGCTGCGGCCTCGTGGCCGGGATCATGTTCGCGTTCTCCACCAGCGTGATGCCCGGCCTGGGCCGACGGCCGGCGGCGCAGGCGATCGCCGCCATGCAGGCCATGAACTCGGCCATCCTCAACCCGGTGTTCGGCCTGGTGTTCGGCGGGACGACGATCGTGTGCGCAGGATTGGCTGTCACCGCACCCTTCACCACCGACCAGCCGGGTGCGGGGTGGCGGGCGCTGGGCGGGCTGCTCTACGTCGTCGGGACGTTCGGCGTGACAATGGTCGTCAACGTGCCGATGAACGAGGCGCTGGACGAGGTCGAGCCCGACAGCGACGAGGGGGCGCGCCGGTGGGAGCGCTACCTCCCCCGGTGGACGGCCTGGAACAACCTGCGCACCGTGGCCGCTACCGCTGCGGCGGCGATCCTGATCCTTGCGCTCGACTGAATCGAGTGGGTGCTCAACGAACCAGTTGGGATCCGCGACTCAAGCAACCCGCCGGACCGGAGGTTGTGCGTCCCGCCTGGCAGCGACAATGCCTTGCCGGGCGCAGTGTGTCGCTCCAAGGCGGGACACGAGCTGTCGTGGACGCGTGCTCACCTGGCCCGGCGACGGTCGACGACAAGGGTGGCGGGTGGTCAGCGCAGCCGTGCCGTGCGGCGCACCCAAGGCCGCCCGTCTGTCAGGCGGCGTCGTGGAAGACCAGGCCGAGGGTGCGGCGCCGCCCGGTCCTTACCACGCTGACCCCGTGCCGCATCGGCGCGGCCGACCAGCCGCGTGCGGAGCGCACCGGGCGGTCGTTGGTGGTGAAGACGAGACCGTGCCCCTGCCCGATGACGGTCGACGTGGCGCGTGACTGGGCGCGGGGGCGCTGCTCGACCATCACGAACTCCCCGCCCGTGTGGTCCTCGCCCGGCGCGTCCAGGCCGATCACGACCTGGAGCGGGAACACCAGCTCGCCGTAGAGGTCGCGGTGCAGGGCGTTCCAGTCGCCGGGACCGTAGCTGAGCAGCAGCGGGGTCGACCGCGTCTGCCCGGCGGCGTGACACCGGTCGAGCCAGTCGTCGAGGTCGTCCGGCCACGGAGCCGGCCGGCCGAGCCGGTCGGCCCAGTCGCGGGCGACCGGCAGCAGGTGCGGCCAGAACGCGGCCCGCAGGTCACCCACCGCCTCCGGCAGCGGCCGGTCGAAGTAGCGGTACCGGCCCTCGCCGAAGCGGTGCCGGGCCATGTCGACAGTGGACCGGAACAGGCCGATCTCGTCGTCGAGGTCGGCGATCGCGTGGCATTCCGCCGAGTCGAGAACCGCCGCCGTGAGCCCGCAGCCGACGTCGTCGAGCCCGTCGGCGAGCGCCGGCCAGTCCAGCAGGTTCACCCGGTCGGCGATGGCGGCCGCCGGGGCGCGGGCGGGCGTCACGGTACTGGTGGTCATGGCGTCGGTCCTCTCGTCTGGGGTCTCGCGGCGTTGCACCGTCAGGGAGTGAGCGTCGCGGGGCACCGCCGTGTGAGGTGGGAATCCGACAGCGGCACGACGCCCGTAGGGTGGCGGCATGGCCAAGCCGACGCGCTGGGTGACCGACACCAGCGAGGGGCATTCCGAGTGGTACATCGATCGCTTCCGCGGCATGGCGGCCGAGGGCGCCGACCTCGCGGGCGAGGCGCGGCTCGTCGATGCGATGGTTCCGCGGGGCGCTCGGGTGCTCGACGCCGGCTGCGGAACGGGCCGGGTGGGGGCCGAGCTGCACGCACGCGGGCACACCGTCGTCGGGGTCGATGCCGACCCGGCGCTCGTCGACGCCGCTCGCCACGACCATCCGGGGCCCCACTGGCTGGTCGCGGACCTGGCCGAGCTCGACCTGCCGGCGCAGGGCGAGGGCGAGCTGTTCGACGCCGCGGTGCTGGCCGGCAACGTCATGGTCTTCCTGGCGCCCCGCACCGAGGTCGCCGTGCTGCGGCGGGTCGCGGCCCACGTGCACGCCGACGGGTTCGTGATCGCGGGGTTCCACGTCGACCGCAACCTCGCCCTCGACGACTTCGACCGCTACGTGGCCCAGGCGGGCCTCGTCGTCGAGCACCGCTTCGCCACCTGGGACCTGCGGGGCTGGCACGACTCCGCCGACTTCGCCGTCACGGTGCTGCGCCACCCACGGTCGGCCTGACATGACATGTCCGCAGCGTCGCCGGGAGCGGCGCGCGACGACGACCGAGGCGCCGGCACTGAGGAGGCCGCTCAGTCGGGGAGCAGGGGCACCGACAGTCCCTGGTCACGGCCGAGCAGCACGGCCCGGGTGACGGCGGTCGAGCCGAACCGGTCGCGCACGTCGTCGAGCGCGGCGTCGAGCGCACCGCCGCTGTGGCTGTCGAAGGGCAGCGTGAGCTGGACGGCTGAATCGTCGTCGAGGTTGCCGACGGCGATGCCGACGAGCGTGATGCCCATGCGCTCGATCGTCGGCATGGCCGCCGCCAGCAGCCCCCGCACGGTGTCGAGGATCGTGTCGGTGTGCGCGGTCGCCCGGGCCAGCGTGTGCGACCGCGTCGCCCGGGTGAAGTCGTCGAACCGCAGCCGGAGCACGACGGTGCGACCCACCCGCCCGGCGGCCCGCATCCGGCGGGTGACGCGGTCGACCAGGCCGACGACGACGGCGTCGATGTCGGCGGGCGACCGTGGCGACCGGCCGAGGGCGTGTTGCGACCCGATCGAGCGCCGACGCCGGCGCGCCTGCACGGGCCGGGGATCGCGGTTGTGGGCGAGCGCGTGCAGGTGGCGCCCGGACGCCCGGCCCAGCATCGCCACCAGCGCGCTCTCGGGCAGGCGGGCGACCTCGCCGACGGAGCGGATGCCCCGGTCGTGGAGCTTGGCGGCCGTCACCGGCCCGACGCCCCACAGCCGCCACACGGGCAGCGGGTGGAGGAAGTCCATCTCGGTGTCCGGCGGCACGACGAGCAGGCCGTCGGGCTTGGCGACGCCGCTGGCCACCTTGGCCAGGAACTTGGTGCGGGCCACGCCCACCGTGATCGGCAGGCCGACCCGTTCGAGGACGTCGTGTCGCAGCCGCACCGCGATGTCGGCGGGCGTGCCCGAGACGCGCCGCAGCCCGCCGACGTCGAGGAACGCCTCGTCGATGGAGATCCCTTCGACCAGCGGCGTCGTGTTCTCGAACTCGCGGAACACGGCGGCGCTCGCCTCGGAGTAGACGGACATGCGGGGCGCGACCACGATGGCGCGGGGCAGAGCCGGCGGGCCTGGGCCCCGCCCATCGCCGAGCGGACGCCGTACGCCCTGGCCTCGTAGCTGGCGGCGAGCACGACCCCGCCGCCGACGATGACCGGCCGACCGCGCAGGCGCGGGTCGTCGCGCTGCTCGACCGACGCGTAGAACGAGTCCAGGTCGGCGTGCAGGATCGTCGCCTCGCTCGTCATCTCGAACACATGTTCGCAGTGGGCGGGACGGCTGGCAACACCCACCATCGGCGGGAGCTCGGCCCGCCGGCCGGGACGAACGGGCGCGGGGGTACCCTCCGTACGGGTGCTCATCGGCACTGAGGAGGTGCGGTCATGAGCACGTCGTCCTCGGCGGGTGCGTCCGGGCAGGACCTGTGGGCCGGGCTGCCCGACCGCGTCGTCATCCGCCAGCTCTACCTGGGGTGCCTGTCGCAGGCGTCGTACCTGGTGGGTGACGCCGACACCGGGCGGGGCATCGCGGTGGACCCGCGCCGCGACACCGACGAGATCCTGGCCGCGGCGGCTGACGAGGGGCTGTCCATCGAGCTGGTCGTCGAGACCCACTTCCACGCCGACTTCCTGTCCGGGCACCTCGAGCTCGCCGACGCCACCGGCGCCGAGATCGCCCTGGGGTCCGCCGGCGCCACCGAGTTCCCGTCGCGGGCGCTGGCCGACGGCGAGGTGATCGACCTGGGCGGGGTGCAGGTCGAGGTGCTGCACACGCCGGGACACACGCCCGAGTCGGTGTCGCTGGTGGTGCGGCCCGCGGCGGGCGCCGACCCGGTCGCCGTGCTCACCGGCGACGCCCTGTTCATCGGCGACGTCGGCCGGCCCGACCTGCTGTCCTCGAGCGGGGTGACCGCCGGCGAGCTGGGCGCCGACCTGTACCGCTCTGTCCACCGGCTGCTCGACCTGCCCGACGCCACCCTGGTGCTGCCCGCCCACGGCGCCGGTTCCGCCTGCGGCAAGGCGCTGTCGACCGAGACCGTGTCGACCATCGGCGAGCAACGCCGCACCAACTACGCGCTGCAGCCGATGTCGAGCGACGAGTTCGTCAGCCTGGTCACCGAGGACCAGCCCGAGGCGCCCGCGTACTTCGGCTACGACGCCAGCCTCAACCGCCGCGACCACCCCTTGCTCGACGAGCACGAGGACCTCGCCGTGCTCGACCTGGCCGCGGTCGACCGGTCGGTGGCCGACGGCGCGGCGGTGCTCGACCTCCGGCCGATCGCCGCGTTCGCCCGCGGGCACCTCGCCGGGTCGCTGAACGTGGGGCTGGGCGGCCGCTTCGCCGAGCAGGCGGGCAGCGTGGTCGCCGCCGGTGCGCCGGTGGTCCTGGTCGGCGAGCGCGACGCCGCCCGTGAGGCCCGGGTGCGCCTGGGGCGCATCGGCTTCGACGACGTGGTCGGCGTCGTGCCGGACATCGGAGCCGTGCTCGCGGCCCATCCCGATCGAGCGGCGCGCCTGTCGCGCCTCTCGGCCGGCGAGCTTGGCGGGCGGCGGCGGGCGCTGGGCGATCGGCTCCAGCTCGTCGACGTGCGCAACCCCGGCGAGGTGGCCGCGGCGCCGGTGGCCGGCGCCCGGCCGATCCCGCTGGCCCGGCTGCGGGAGCACCTGGGCGAGCTCGACCCGGACGATCCGGTGGTGCTGTTCTGCGCCGGTGGCACGCGCTCGGCCATCGCCAACAGCCTGCTGCGGTCGGCCGGGTTCGCGGACGTGTCCGACGTGCTCGGCGGCGCGGGCGCGATGGCCGGCTCCTGACCCTCGCCGCCCGTACCCCGCCCGTTCGCCGCCCGGGCGCTAGAACTACCACGCGATCGGAGGGGAGATCATGCCGATTCTCGATGCCAGCCACGACTTCGCCCACGAGGTCGAGGGGGACTCCGCCTGGAGCGAGTCCTACTACTTCAACGCCTACGACCCGTCGGTCGACGCCGGGCTGTTCACCCGCATCGGCGTCCGCCCCAACGAGGGCACCATCGACGTCGGGTTGTCCGTCTGGCTGCCGGGCGACCGCATCGCCAACGTGCGGGCCGTGCGCGAGCAGACCGTGATGACAGACGACGACCTCGACGTGGGTGGCGTCCGCTACGAGCGCCTCGAGCCCATGCGGACGTGGCGGCTCACGGCCGACGCAGAGGCCGAGGTGCTCGACCTGGGCGGCGACACGACGCCGGGCGCCGGACGCCTCGGCCGGTTGTCCGTCGACCTGACCTTCACGTCGCTCATCCCGGCCATCGGCACCGACGGGCTGGGCCGCACCCGACGCAGCGACGACACCGCGGCCTCGACTGCGACGACGGTGGGCAAGGGCCACCTCGAGCAGTCGGGCACCTGGGCGGGCACCGTCGGCCTCGACGGCGACGTGTGGCGGCTCGACCCGGCCTCGGCCCGCGGCAACCGCGACAAGTCGTGGGGGCCGCGGCGGTGGGGCGGCCCGCAGATGTGGCGCTGGTTCTCGATCAACATCCCGGACGACGCCGGCGACCAGGGCGACGCGGGCGACGGGGGCAGTCCGGGCAGCGCGACGGGCACGCACTTCGGCGGCATCCGCATCGGGACGCCGGCCGGCGACCTGCACAGGGGCTGGGTGTGGCGCGACGGCGAGGCGGCGTCGATCCGCGAGTGGGACGTCACCACCGAGCTCGCCGACGACGGGGTGACCCATCGGGTCAGCCACGTGCTGGCCACCGACAAGCGCGGGCGCACCCACGAACTGCGGGGCGACATCCTGCGGGTCTACGGCCAACCCCACAAGACCGGCGACCGCTTCACCGTGGTGAACGAGGGCCTGGCCCGGTGGACCTACGAGGGCCGCACGGGCTACGGCATCAGCGAGTACCTGCACCAGCTCGACGCCGACGGCCGCCCGCTGGTGCCGATCGAGTGACCACCCCCGCCGACGGGCCGCTCCCCGGCGATCGTGCCGAGCGTGAGGCTGCGTTGACGGCTCACCTGGCCGCGGCTCTCGGGGTCGGTGCGGTGACGGGGCTGCGACGCCTGTCGGGCGGCGCATCGCGGGAGACCTGGGCGTTCGACGCCGACGGCCGCCCGCTGATCCTGCAGCGGGAACGGCCCGGGGGCCTGCGCACGGCCGGCATGGCCACCGAGGCCGCCCTGCTGCGGGCCGCCGGCGCGGAGGGCGTGCCCGTGCCGGCGGTCGTGGCCACCGACGCCGACGCCGACGCCGCCGCGTCCGACGGCGACGCGCTGGGCACCGCGTGGATGGTGGTCGAGCGGGTCGAGGGCGAGACGATCGCTCGCAAGATCCTGCGCGACGACGAGTTCGCCGCCGCCCGCTCCGCGCTGGCCGCCCAGTGCGGCGACGCCCTCGCCCGCATCCATCACATCCCGCCGGCCTCGGTGCCGGGCCTGACCGGCGGCGACCAGCTCGCCCAGCTCCGCGACACGCTGGACGCGGTCGGCGAGCCCCACCCCGCGTTCGAGCTGGGTCTCCGTTGGCTCGAACGCAACCGTCCGCAGGCCGAAGGCCCCGCCGGCGCCGGGCCCGAGGCGGTCGTCCACGGCGACTTCCGCAACGGCAACCTTGTGGTGGGGCCCGACGGGCTGCGGGCCGTCCTCGACTGGGAGCTGGCCCACCTGGGCGACCGCCTCGAGGACCTGGGCTGGCTGTGCGTCCGGGCCTGGCGTTTCGGTGCCCAGCCGCGGGTCGGGGGTTTCGGTCCGGTCGACGAGCTGGTCGGCGCCTACGAGGCGACGTCGGGGACCACGGTCGACCGCGACGCCCTGCACTGGTGGGAGGTGCTCGGGACGCTCAAGTGGGGGATCATCTGCGTCGTCCAGGCGTCGACCCACCTGACCGGGGTGGTCCGCTCGGTCGAGCTGGCGGCCATCGGCCGCCGGGTCTGCGAGGTCGAGCACGACCTGCTGCTCCTGCTGCCGGGGGCAGGCACCGCCGCTGCTCCCGCTGCCAGTGCTGCCACCGGCCCGCGGTCGTCCGCCTCCGCGGTGTGGTCCGGCGCCCCGCACGACGCACCGACCGCGGGCCAGCTCGTCGAGGCCGTGCGCGAGTTCCTCGAGGGCGACGTCATGGGGGCCACAGAGGGACGGGTGCGGTTCCACGCCCGTGTCGCCGCCCGCGCGCTGGCCACGGTGGAGCGAGAGCTGGCGGCGGGCGATGTCCCGGCGCGGGCCCACGCAGAGCGCCTGGCCGCGTTGGGCCGTGCGTCCGACGCCGAGCTGGCGGCGGCCATCCGGTCCGGTGCCCTCGATGACCGATGGGACGAGGTGGCCCCGGCCGTGCGCGCCACCGTCGCCGACAAGCTCGCGGTCGCCAACCCCGCCTACGCCGAAGCGACGCAACAGCAGCAATAGCGGGGGGCGAGGGAGGGTCGGCGGGGCCCTGTCCGAGAACGTCACAGGGCGTCGCTACGATCCTCCGGTTCCTGATCGGCCGGTCGGGCATGGCCGCCATGCCGGCCCGGCGGCCCTGCCTCGAAGTGAGCGGCGATGACCCTGGCGGTGACGGTGGTGTGCCAAGACGGCGTGGTGGTGGCGGCCGACAGCCGCACGACGCTGGCCAACCACCGCATGCTGCGAGTGGGCAGCGACTTCACCCACAAGGTGTTCGAGTCGGGCGGGGTGGCCGTGGCCACCTACGGCGAGGCGTTCGTGGCCGACCGCAGCATCGCCAGCCACATGGCCGAGTTCTCGGTCGTCGAGGCCGGCAAGTGCGACCACCCGGGCCCCACCGCCCGCAAGCTGGCCGACTTCTTCGGCGACCGCTACGACGCGCACGTGGCCGACGACCCCGAGGGCGCGCCGCCGCCCGGTGTCGCTGCACTGGGCTTCCTGGTCAGCGGCTACGACGATGGCGGCGTGGGCGAGGCGTGGGAGGTCACGCTGCCCGAGAGGGCCGTCGAGGCCATCGCCACCACGGCCAACGGCGGTGGCGCCGCGTGGCGAGGCCAGTCCGACGTGGTGACCCGCATCGTGCGCGGGTCCGACCTCGAGCTGCTCGAACGGCTGGCGGCCATGCACGAGTTCACCGACGAGCTGCAGGCGCTGGCGCCGCTGCTCGAGGCGTGCAGCTACCGCATCCCGTTCGACTCGATGAACCTGCAGGACGGCATCGACTTCGCGGTGCTGTGCATCCGCACGACCATCGACGTGCAGCGACTGACGTTGGGGCCTGTGGCCACCACGCCCGAGTTCTCGTGGCCGGGCGTGGGCGGCCCCATCGAGATCGCCACGGTCACCGCCACGCGGGGGTTTGGCTGGGTGCAACGCACCTCTGTGCAGGGCGAGCGCCCCGCGGGCATGGCCGAGGGCCAGGCGTGACGAGCCGGGCGGGGCCCGGATGGGTCAGAAGCGGATGAGGCGGTTGTCGCGACCCGCAACCGCGACGGTGGGTTGCTCGTCGCGGGTGACGTAGGTGCAGCGCTTGCGATCGCTGGGCGTGACCCAGACGCGCCACAGGTCGTGGATCTCGGGGCTGTCGTCGGTGTCTGTGATGTCAGACCCCATCGCCGTCCTCCGGTCGGGCGGCCCCGGACGGACCGCTCGTCGACGCCGTCATCGTACAGGGCGCGAGCGCCCGGCGAAGCAGCGACGCCGTCATCGAGCTCAGGGAGCGGCCTCGCTGGCCGTTCGGTGAATCGCTGGGGCCTGTCGTGGGTACGCGCGCCGGCATGAGGTTCAAATTGGGAATGGCCGTGGGGTTCGCCGCCGGGTACTGGGTCGGGAGCACATCAGCAGAGGAGCGCCGGGCCAAGCTCGACGAGGCCTGGGAGGCAGTGCGTGGCAACCCGCGCCTGCAGCGGATCACCGACACCGTGACGAGGGACGTGCACCGCCTCGGCGACGCCGTCGAGCAGCGGTTCGTCGACACGACCGACGGTGCGATCGGCGCCATCGCCGGCACGGTCGATCCCGCCGACACCACGTCGGGCACGTCGGGCGAGACCAAGGCCGACGCCTCCCGAGCCAAGAGCGCGTGATCACGGGTATCCACCGGGCCGCCCGTCCGCGACCATCGCGGGATGGACGAACGCCGCGGCCCGGGCACCGAGGGCACTGACGCGCCTGCGCCATCGCCCGGTGGTGAGCGGCCCGCGGTCGAGGCGACGAACCTCCTGGGCGGCGACGAGGCTGCTGAGCCGGGAGAGCGGACCGAGCCGGCAGAAGGGCCCGAGCCGGCAGAACGGACCGAGCCGGCAGAACGGACCGAGCCGGCAGAACGGACCGAGCCGGCGGAGCCTGCGTCGGATGCCTCGTCCGGGTCGGCGGCCGACCGGTTGCGCCGCGCCCGACAGGCGGTGGCGGCGCGCATCGACCGTTCCCGCAACCGGTGGCCCGGCGTGCGGGTCGCCCTCTTCGCCCTGGCCGGGGCGGCGCTGGCGGTGGTCCTGTTCGGCCGCGTGCCCGCCAAGGTCGGGCCCTTCGAGACCACGCTCTCGGCCCGACCCTCGCTGAGCGGTCACACCATCGTCCACCTCGCCCCCCTCGGCACGATCGTGCTCGACACCCACGATTGGCCGATCGCCCTCGACCTGCGGGTCGACGAGATCGGCGTGGCCGACGCCGAGCGCATCGCGGCGGACCCCGCGGCGATCGACCGGTTGGGCGACGACGCCGCCGACGAGGTGCGGTCGGCGCTCGTGGGGCTCGCCGTCCGCTGCATCGGGGTGGCGCTGCTGGGGGGCATCGCCGGCGCCCTGGTGGCCCGCCTGAGCTGGCGGGCCGCGGCCGCGGGTGCGGGTGTGGCGGGGCTGCTCGTCGCCGCCCTCGGGCTGGGCGCGGCCGCAACGTTCCACGCCGACGCCGTGGCCGAGCCCCGCTACACCGGGTTGCTGACGCGGGCTCCCACCGCGGTGGGCGACATCGAGGCCGTGCTCGACCGGTTCGGCGAGTACCGGGCGCAGCTCAGCGACCTGGTCGACAACGTGGCGACGCTCTACCTGGCCGGGTCCGAGCTGCCGACGTTCGAACCGGACGGCGGGATGATCCGTGTGCTGCACGTGAGCGACATCCACCTCAACCCCCAGGCGTTCGACATGATGCAGCCGCCTGACCGACCAGTTCGGCATCGACGTGATCGCCGACACCGGCGACCTGACCGACTGGGGGACCGTCCCCGAGACGCAGCTGGTCGAGCGGATCGGCGAGCTCGACGTGCCCTACGTGTACGTGCGGGGCAACCACGACTCGCGTCGCACGCAGGAGGCCGTGGCCGATCAGCCCAACGCCGTCGTGCTCGACGGCGGGGCGGCCACGGTGGCGGGACTGCAGTTCTGGGGGATCGGCGATCCTCGATACACGCCCGACAAGAGCCAGCACGGCGAGGGGTCCGAGCGCGAGCGGGCCGAGGCCTTCGCCCCCGTGGTGGCCGACCGGCTGGCCGCCGACGAGCCGCCCACGGTCGACGTGACGATGGTGCACGACCAGCGGATGGCGGGCGACCTGGGGGGCGAGGTGCCGCTGGTCCTGGCCGGCCACACGCACAACGCAACGGAGGACCGCATCGAACCACCCGACGACACCGACGACACCGAGGAGACCGACGGCGCCGACGAGGAGGCGACCGACACCGACGAGCCGTCGACGTCGGCCACCGTCGGAGGGGACGGCACGACGCCGGAGGAGACCCTGCTGCTGGTGGAGGGCTCGACCGGCGGGGCGGGGCTGCGCGGCCTGCAGGGCGAGGAGCCCGAGCCGCTGGCCGCGTCGGTGCTCTACTTCGACCCCGAGACGAAGCAGCTCGTGGCGTACGACCGCATCACCGTGGCGTGGTTGGGCGACGCCGGCGCCACCATCGAGCGTCACATCATCGGCGAGACCGCGGACGCGCCGGCAGGGTGACGTCTCCCGGATGAACACCGGGTGACCAGGCATCGGCGACGGCCGTACGTGCACGCGAACCCTGAGCCGCCATCCACATCGGCCAGATGTGGCCCGTTGCTCGCCGCCGTCGATCTCCTACGGTGAACTGATGGCCTCCGCCCGGGTGATCGTCGTGTCCGACAGCCACCTGTCCGACCGCACGCCCGAGGCGTCGGCCCACTGGGACGCGGTGGTCGACCATGTCGCCGCCACCGGGCCCGACCTGGTCGTGCACGCCGGGGACATCTCGGCCGACGGGTCCGACCGCCTCGCCGACCTGGCGTACGCCCGCAGCCGGTTGGACCGCCTCGGTGCGCCGCTCGTCGTGGTCCCCGGCAACCACGATGTCGGCGACACCCCGTCGCCCGGCCCGGGCCACGGCGCGTCGGTCGACGGTGAGCGGGTCGCCCGGTTCCGGGAGGTGTTCGGCGCCGACCGGTTCTCGGTCGACCTCGGCCGCTGGCAGCTCGTCGGCATCGACGCCCAGCTCCTCGGAGCGGGCGGCGACGAGGAGGCCGAGCAATGGGCCTGGCTCGAGCACGAGCTCGCCGCGCTCGATCGTGCGGCATCGCTGGCCCTCGTTTCGCACAAGCCGCTGGTGCCTGCCCCCGGCGACAGCGATCGCCCGGTGCGCTACGTCCGCCCCGCGGCCCGGGACCGGCTGCTCGCCCTGCTCGGCACCGTCGACACGCGCCTGGTCGTGTCCGGTCACGTGCACCAGGCCCTGCGGCACCAGCGGGCGGGCCTCGATCAGGTGTGGGCGCCGACGACGTGGGCGGTGCTGCCCGACGCGGTCCAGTCGCCAGTAGGCGACAAGGATCCCGGCCTCGTCGAGGTGGCGCTGCACGACCACGGCGGCGTGGAGGTCACCACCCTCGTGCCGAGCGGCATGCGGCGACTCGTCCTCGGCGTCGACATCGACGATCCCTACGACGTGGCCGGATCGCCTGCGGGAAGCGGCTGACCCCCCGGCCGCCGCTCGGACGGCGGGTCACACGGCGTGGCGGTGTTTTGCGAGCCGCACGGCGCGCGACAGCTCCTGGGCCGCCAGCACGACGAAGAACTCGGCCACAGCCAGACCGGCGATGGTGGCGCCGCCCGCGGTGTCGTGGTGGAAGCTGATGGCGAGGCCGGCGACCACGGCGACGGCACCGAGCGCGACGGCGGTGGCCATGATGAGAGGCACCCGCCGCACCAGCAGGCTGGCGGTGGCGGGCGGCCCGATCAGCAGGCCGAACACCAGCAGCGTGCCGATGGCCTGGAACGAGGCGACGATGGCCGTGGCCAGCAGGACCATGAGCGCGGCGTGGGTGAGCCCGGGGCGCATGCCCAGGGTCGCAGCCTTGTCCTCGTTGAAGGCCAGGGCCAGGAACGGCCGGTACAGCACCACCGACGCCAGCACGACCGCGGCCGCCCCGACGGCCTGGCCTCGCAGGTCGCCGGTGCGTCACGGCCAGCACGTCGCCGAACAGCACGCCCGTCACGTTGGTGGCGAAGGCGTCGGAGCGCGAGATGATCACGACGCCCAGCGCCAGCATGCCGACGAACAGCAGGCCGATGCCCGTGTCCTCGCGCACGCGGGCCCGCCGGCTGACCACCGTGACCGCCCCGCTCATCACGAGCGCGGCGACGAAGGCACCGGCGATGGGGCTGAAGCCCCACAGGATGGCCAGGGCCAGCCCGGGGATGACGCCGTGGGCCAGCGCGTCGCCGAGGAAGGTGAGGCCCCGCAACACGACCCACGTGCCGACCACCGCGGTGGCCGCGCTGGCCAACAACCCGGCCAGCAGCGCCCGCTGCATGAACTCCGGCTCGAACGCCTGGGTGAACCACTCGACCATCGGTCGTGCAGGCTAGAGGCCCGGGGGCGACGGCAGGCCCGGGCTCAGGGCGCCAGCGCCTCGGTGATGCGGGTGGCGTTGGTGCGGACCATGCCGGCGTAGGTGTCGGCGCCGGAGCCCTCGTCGCCCAGCGACTCGCTGAACAGCTCGACGACCTCGATGTCGCCCACCTCGTCGGCCAGGGTGTCGGCGAGGCCCTCGGGCGACGACGTGTCGGCGAAGATGGCGGGCACGCCCTCGGCCGTGATGATGGCGGCCAGCTCGTCGATCTCGCCGGCACTGGGCGCGGCCTGGGTGGTCGTCGCCGGGATGACCGCGCCCACCACCTCGAACCCGTAGCGGTCGGCGAAGTAGCCGAACACGTCGTGGTTGGTGACCAGCTTGCGCCGCTCGGCGGGGACGGCCGCCAGCGTCGCCTCGACCTCGCCGTCCAGTTCCTGCAGCTCGGTCACGTACGCGGCGGCCCGGTCACGGAACTCGTCGGTGTCGAGCGCGGGCACCTCGTCGGCCAGCACGTCGGCCAGCGCCTGGGCGGCCTCGGCCATGCGGGCGGGGTCGGTGAAGAAGTGCGGGTCGACCCCCTCGTGGCCGTGGTCGTCACCCTCCGTCCGTGGCCTCGTCGCCGGCGCCGTCCTCGCCCTCCTCCTCGGCGTGCCCGGCCTCCTCGGCGGCCTCGAGGGTCGCGACGTGGTCGATCGCCTCGAACACCGTCACACCGTCGTCCTCGGCGCCGTGGATCGTGTCCTCGAGGCCCTCCTCGAACCCGGCCCCGTTGGCGACGAGCAGGTCTGCCTCCCGCATCATGGCGGCCTGGCGCGCCGAGGGCTGGAACTCGTGCGGGTCGGCGTTGGCCGGCATGACGACCTCGACGGTGGCCAGGTCGCCGGTCAGGTTCCCGACGACGTCGCCCAGGATGTTGGTCGTGACCGCGATGGTCGGCGCGTCGCCCGGCGCATCGCCGGCGGAGCTCTCGTCGTTACCGCAGGCGGCGGCGACGACGAGGCCGGCGGCGAGAGTCGTGGCGATGATGGGGTGGCGACGCATGGCGGACCTCGTAGCATCAGTGTCGGGAGCGAGAACCGCTCTTGATTCAGTCCCCGCACCTTAGAGAGAGCGATTCTCAGTCGCAACCCGACGATCCGAGTTCCTGATGCCCGCTCCCGCCGCCTCCGCCACCGACCTCGTCCTCTCGTACGGCACCCGTGTCGCCCTGACGGGGGCCACCTTCGCCCTGCCCACGGGGACCGCCGTGGCGCTCATCGGGCCCAACGGCTCGGGCAAGTCGACGTTGTTGCGGGCGCTCGCCGGCCTGGCCGAGCCCCGCTCCGGCAGCCTCGACGTGCCCGCTCGTCGCACGCGGGGCGCAGTCGCCCTGGTGCTGCAGACCACCGACGTCGACCGCACCCTGCCGGTGACGGTGCGCGAGACGGTGACGATGGCGCGCTACGCCACACGCGGCCCGTTCGCCCGGTTGCGCCCCGACGACCGGGCCGCGGTGCACGGCGCACTCGAGCGCATGGACGTGGCCGGGCTGGCGGGGCGCCAGCTCCACGAGCTGTCGGGCGGCCAGCGTCAGCGGGTGCTGGTGGCCCAGGGGCTGGCGCAACAGGCCGAGGTGCTGCTGCTCGACGAGCCGGTGACGGGGCTCGACGTGGTGTCACGTGAGCTGATCCTCGATGCGATCGTGGCCGAGCGCGCCGCCGGTCGCACGGTCGTCGTGTCGACCCACGACCTCGACGACGCCCGCCGTGCCGACCTGGTGATGCTCCTGGCCAACCGGGTGGTGGCCTTCGGTCCGCCCGACGAGGTGCTGACCGACGGCCCGCTGTGCGCGGCCTACGGCGGGCGGGTGCTCCGCGTGCCGGAAGGGGTCATCGTGATGGACGACCCCCACCACGACCAGGCGCACCACCACGGCGAGCCCGAGCACCACCGGGCCGGGGCCTGAGCGAGCGCCGGGTCCCGGGAGCGGTTCTCACTCCTTCTCATTCCCGGTATGGTGAGAGGCGTGCCCACCAAGACGACCGACCTGCACGAGCTGGCCTCCGTCCGGCTCCGAACGCTCGACCAGCGCTACACGCGGGGGCGGCGGGCGATCGTCGAGGTGCTGGCCAGGTCCGACGCTCCGTTGTCGATCCCGCAGCTGCTCGAGCGCGACCGGTCGCTGGCGCAGTCGTCGGCCTACCGCAACCTGGCCGAGCTCGAGCGTGCCGGAGTCGTCCACCGCATCGTCACCTCCGACGAGTTCTCGCGCTACGAGCTGGCCGAGGACCTGACCGAGCACCACCATCACCTCATCTGCACGCACTGCGGCGACGTGCGCGACTTCACGGTGCCGAGCGCCCTCGAGGACGAGCTCGACCGGACGCTCGACCGCATCGCCGGTGAGCACGGGTTCGCGGCCGACCATCACCGTCTCGACCTGGTCGGCACCTGCTCCGGGTGCGCCTGAGTCAGGAGAAGATGGCGCAGTTCAACCGCGAGCGCGAACCCGAGCGGGTCGTGCACGCCAAGGGCTCTACGGGGCTGACACCGCCGTCGGCGGCCGTCCGGTGCCCGCCCGCCGGTCGGCCGCCGGCCGGCGTCGGCGGCCGTCCGGCGTCGGGACTACGGGGCGAGGAACTGCAGGTCGAGCTCGACCTTGACCTTCTCGCCCAGCGCGACCTTGCCCATGCCGAGCGGCATGTTGAAG
Source organism: uncultured Acidimicrobiales bacterium (assembly GCA_963735395.1). Classification (GTDB taxonomy): domain Bacteria; phylum Actinomycetota; class Acidimicrobiia; order Acidimicrobiales; family VFJN01; genus ZC4RG19. The sequence goes on from CAVTKV010000021.1 coordinate 376,024, forward strand.
TCGATGCCGAAGTCGCCGCGTGCGATCTGAGCCTCGCCGTAGAAGCCGGCGTGGACGCGGCCGTCGCCGGGATGGACCTCGGCGCCGCCGAACTCGACCGGGAAGCTCACGCTCTTGGTGACGCCGTTGATGGTGAGCTCGCCGTCGAGGTGGTAGCCGTCGTCGGAGGCGCTGATCTTGGTCGAGCGGAACTCGATCGTCGGGTTCTGGTCGGCACCGAAGAAGTCGGTCGACAGCAGGTGGGCGTCGCGGTCGGGCTGGTTGGTATCGATCGACGACAAGGCGATGATGGCGGTCACGGACACATCGTCAAGGGTCTCGCCGACCTCGAGGGTGCCCGTGAACTCGTTGAACCGGCCCCGCACGTTGCTGAGCCCCAGGTGGCGCACCTTGAAGTCGATGCTGGAATGGGCGAGGTCCACGGTCCAGGTGCCTGTGGCAAGGGGCGGGGCGGTTGTGGTGATTTCCGACATTCGGTCCTCCGTTGAGCTCCGGGTGGTTCCCGGCGTGAATATTGCTCGGAGTATAGTTACAGGCGTAACAATCACAACCCGAACATAAGTCGGTAGGCTGCGGGCATGACCAGCGAGCCGTCCTCGACCTTCTCCGGGGGCACCCTCGGCGACGTCGAGGGTGAGCTTTGCGAGCGCGCCGAGCGGGCGATTGCCGAACGTCCCGCTGACGCCGAGGTCGATCGGCGGCGGCTGCTGGTCGAGGACACCTCTGCCTTCGTCCGCGAGTTCCACCGCTGGGTCGACGCCTTGTCCCAGGACGGACTGACCCTGCCGGGCCTGCGGCTGGTCGAGCGGCTGCACTGCCGGGGCCCGGCCATGATGCGCGCCCTCGCCGACGAGCTGGGCCTGTCGCCCCGCAACATGACGGCCCTGGTCGACGTGCTCGAGGGCGACGGCCTGGTGGCGCGCCGTCCCCACCCGAGCGACCGGCGGGCGATCATGGTCGAGGTGACCGCCTCCGGCTGTGAGGCTGCCGATGCTGTGCTCGGGCCCCAGATCGCGGCCATGGGCAGGCTGTTCGATGTGCTCTCCGACGACGAGCGCGAGCAGTTCGGCAGAATGGTGGCCCGGCTCCGGGCGGCCATGAGCGACCCGCCCGCGTGCTGAGCGTCACCCCTCCTGCGTGACCGGGAGCCGCCTCGGCGGCTCTAACCTTGCTCCCTCGGCCGGTACACCGCTGCCCACCGCCCGAAACCAGGAGTGCACGTGACCGACATCGAGGTCTGGCCGGGTCGCCCGTATCCGCTGGGGGCCACCTACGACGGCACCGGAACGAACTTCTCCCTCTTCTCCGAGGCCGCCGACGGCGTCGAGCTGTGCCTGTTCGACGCCGACGGCGCCGAACAGCGCGTGGCGATGACCGAGGTCGACGGCTTCTGCTGGCACGCCTACCTGCCTCGCGCCGGCATCGGCCAGCGGTACGGGTTCCGGGTCCACGGCCCGTGGGAGCCCGCCGCCGGGCACCGCTGCAACCCCAACAAGCTGCTGCTCGACCCCTACGCCAAGGCGGTCGACGGCGGGGTCGACTGGGACCAGTCCTGCTTCCCCTACGACTTCGGCGACCCCGCCAGCCGCAACGACGACGACAGCGGCCCCCACGTGCCCAAGGGCGTGGTGGTCAGCCCGTACTTCGATTGGGGTGCGGACCGGCCGCCCGACGTGCCGCTGCACGACTCCGTCATCTACGAGCTGCACGTCAAGGGCTTCACCGCCACCCACCCCGACATCCCCGAGCCGCTGCGCGGCACCTACGGCGGCCTCGCCCACCCGGTCGCCATCGACTACCTGCGCGCCCTCGGCGTCACGGCCGTCGAGCTGCAGCCCGTCCACCAGTTCGTGCACGACTTCCAGCTGGTCGAGCGGGGCCTGCGCAACTACTGGGGCTACAACTCGATCGGGTTCTTCGCGCCCCACAACGAGTACGCGTCGGGGGCCGGCAACGACGGCTCGCAGGTGCCCGAGTTCAAGTCGATGGTGCGGGCCCTGCACACCGCGGGCATCGAGGTCATCCTCGACGTCGTCTACAACCACACGGCCGAGGGCAACCACATGGGCCCGATGCTGTCGTTCAAGGGCATCGACAACGCCGCCTACTACCGGCTGGTGCCCGACGACCGCGCCCACTACTACGACACGACCGGTACCGGGAACAGCCTCAACATGGCGCACCCGCACGCGCTGCAGCTGATCATGGACAGCCTGCGGTACTGGGTGATGGAGATGCACGTCGACGGGTTCCGCTTCGACCTGGCCGCCACGCTGGCGCGCCAGTTCCACGACGTCGACCGCCTGTCGGCGTTCTTCGACCTGGTGCAGCAGGATCCGGTGATCAGCCAGGTCAAGCTCATCGCCGAGCCGTGGGACCTGGGCCAGGGCGGGTACCAGGTGGGCAACTTCCCACCCCAGTGGTCCGAGTGGAACGGCCGCTACCGCGACACGGTGCGGGACGTCTGGCGGGGGCAGCCCGCCGTGGTCGGCGAGCTGGCGTCGCGGCTCACCGGCAGCTCGGACCTGTACCAGGCCGACTCGCGCCGGCCCTCCGCCAGCGTCAACTTCGTGACCGCTCACGACGGGTTCACGCTCGCCGACCTGGTCTCGTACAACGACAAGCACAACGAGGCCAACGGCGAGGGCAACAACGACGGCGAGAGCCACAACCGGTCGTGGAACTGCGGGGTCGAGGGCCCCACCGACGACCCGGCCATCCTGGCACTGAGGTCTCGCCAGCAGCGCAACCTGCTCACCACCGTGCTGCTGTCGCAGGGCGTGCCGATGGTGCTGTCGGGCGACGAGGTCGGCCGGACGCAGGGCGGCAACAACAACGCCTACTGCCAGGACAACGAGGTGTCGTGGTTCGACTGGACGCAGCCTGACGACGCCCTGTTGGCCTTCACCACCGTGCTCATCTCCCTGCGCCGCGAGCACCCCGTGTTCTGCCGGCGCCGGTGGTTCCAGGGGCGACCGCTGCGGGGCACGGCCGACATCGAGTGGCTCCGGCCGGACGGCACCGAGATGACCGAGGCCGACTGGACGGAGCACCGCGAGACCAGCGTGGGCATGTTCCTCAACGGCGAGGCGATCACCTCGCCCGGCCCGCGTGGCGAGCGCATCGTCGACGAGTCGTTCATGCTGCTGATCAACGCCTCGCCCGAGCCCTGCAAGTGGACGGTGAGTGGGCCGTGGGGCGAGCGGTGGGCGCTGGTGCTGGACACGGCCGCCGACCCCGCGATCGCCCCGGAGGCCCGCCCGGGCGAGCCCGACGAGGCGGTCCAGGGTGACCTTGTGGTCACCGAGCGCTCGGTCGTCGTCCTGCGCCGCCTGGACCGATCGCAGGCTTCCACCGTCTAGACTGTCTAGACATTTCCGAGTGGGGAGGTCGACAATGAAGTGGCAGCTGCAGGAAGCGAAGCAGCGGTTCAGCGAGATCGTGCGGCAGGCGCAGGACGATGGGCCTCAGGTCGTCACCCGCCACGGCCGAGATGTCGTCGTCGTGGTGGACGTCGACGAGTTCGACAGGCTCACCGGCGGCGCACCGGACTTCAAGGCGTTCCTGACCTCCGCGCCGGACATCGATGCCCTCGGTATAGAGCGACCCGCCGAGCCGGCACGGCGTATCGAGCTCGACCGCTCGTGACATCGCCGTCACCGGAACAGCCATGAGCTTCGTGCTCGATACGAACGTCGTGTCCGAGATGCGGAAGAAGCGTCCGCATCACCGGGTTCGCGACTGGCTGCAGTCCGTGGACGGTTCCGATCTGTACCTGAGCGTCCTCGTAGTCGGCGAGATCGTGCAGGGTGTCGAAAGGCTCCGTCGGCGTGATCCTGCCCAGGCGACGGTCTACGACCGATGGTTGTCCGACCTTCGCCGCGACTTCACCTCTCGGATCCTGCCGGTCGACGTGGCGGTGGCCGAGGAGTGGGGGCGCCTGAACGTTCCCGACCCGCTGCCGACGATCGACGGGCTCCTGGCGGCGACGGCCAAGGTGCGTGCTTGGACGCTGGTCACCCGCAACACCCGGGACGTCGAGCGAACCGGTGTTCGGCTGCTCGACCCGTTCGAGCCCCCGGGCTGACATCGCGCCGACCCGCGCCCGGCGGTCTGTCATGGCCCGATCCCGACCTGCATCGATCAGTCGGCGGGGACGAGGTCGGGGTCGAGGGTGCCCGAGCGGGCCAGCCAGCGGCCGATCTCGGCCGAGACGTTGCGCCCGGTGGCGATCGCCGGGGCGTCGTGCGCGGCCCGGATCTTCTCGTTGACCCGCTCGATGGCCTTGCGGGTCGAGTCGCGGGACCGGCCGAGCCGGTGGGCGGCCTCGTCGTGCGACCGGGGCTCGAGGGTGGCCGGTCGTGGCAGGCGAGCGAACCCGGAGTAGTAGGCGAGCAGCACCTTGCGCTCCAGGGACGTGAACGAGAGAGCCACGGCCGTGTCGAGACCCGCGGTCGGCTCGTCGTCGTGATCGCCGGGCTCGCCGGGGAGGGCCGGGAGGCCCGGCTCGTCGCTCCCGTCGACCGTGACGACCGGGTCGGCATCGGGGCGGATCGCGGCCGGGCCGCGGTGGTCGTCGGTGGCGCACACCACGTGGAACCGGTGGTCGGGCCGGCCGATGGCGTAGCTCCACCGGTGCCGCACGGGGACCCACGGTCGTCCCGGTTCGAGCGGCACCTCCTCGTAGCCGGGCTCGTAGACGTGCAGCAGCCCGGCCTTGTCGCTGACGTTGAGGGTGCTCCAGCGGGTGCCGTCCCAGCCGATCTGCACGTGGGCCTTCGACACGGTCCACCGCCCCTGCACGAGCTGGTGCCCCACCCTGATGTCGCTCGTGCGGGCCCGCCCGATGCGCACGGTGTGGTCCCGCTCGAAGCCGGCCGTCCATGGCTCGTCGTGGATGCGCACCCTGATCGTCAACGAGCGTGTCCGCCATCGACGGGCCCGCCGGCGGCCGGGTCCAGGTCCGCCGGCTCGCGGCGGTGGCGGATCACCGCCACCGTGACGTTGTCGGTGGCCCCCCGGGCCAGGGCGGCGTCGACGAGCCGGCGGGCGGCCTGGGTGGCGGACGGTGCCCCGGACATGACCTCCATCATGGCGGCATCGTCGAGGACCTCGATGCCGTCCGACGCGAGCACCAGCCGGTCGCCGGGGCGCAGCGTGACGATGGCCGGGGAGGCGGTCACCGTCTGGGCTGCGCCGACCGCCTGCGTGATCACGTGTCGGCCCGGGTGCCGCCGCGCCTCATCGCGGGTGATCGCTCCGGCGCGCACCAGCTCGGCGGCCAGGTTGTCCTCCTCGGACACGCGGGTGAGCCGGCCCCCGGCCAGACGCCAGGCGGGCGAGTCACCCACGTTGGCCACGATCCACGTGCTGCCGTCGGGGCGGATCCTCGCGGCGACCGCCAGCGTCAGCGTCGCGGCCATCGACGCCACGTCCGGGTCCGCCGCCTGGCGGGCCCGTACCGCGGCGTCGGCGTCGGCCACGGCGTCGCCGACCACGCCCGGGTCGACCACCGCGTCGCGCACGCCGCCGATGTCCCCGACGAGACCGGGGTCGGCCGCCGCCGCCCCGACGATGTCGCCCGTGGCGCCGGCGACGGAGTCCCATGCGGCCGTCAACCGGGCGACCGCGGCGTCCACGGTGAGCTCGGCCGCGAGCGCTCCGCCCCGGTGCCCGCCCGCCCCGTCGCTGACGATCGCCCACGTGGGGGAGACGGCGGCGCGGTCCTGGTTGTCGGGTCGCGGCCCGGTGGCCGTGGCCCACCCGGCGTCGATCAGCCGGCCGTCGAGCGGGGCGCGGGCCGGGTCGGGCTGTCGGGGCAACCTCATGGACGAGGCATAGCTCCTGCCACAGCCCTGTGAAAGGGCCAGCACTGGCCCGTGCCGGTCACCCCCGGCCGAGCACCCGGGCGACGCGGGCCTGTCGCCGCCGCGACGGCGGCGGCGATCTACGGGCGGGCGGCGCCGACGGCGGCCGGTTCGAGCGGCGGAGGGGCCGGCGACGAGCCGACCGGCGGATCGGACGGCGGCCGCCGCCGGTCCGCAACCACCAGGCCCGCCATGGCGACGACGAGCACGACCACTGCGGCCACGGCCGCCGCGGCCAGGCCGAGCGCGCGCCGGGCCCGGTTGCGGGCGTCGTCCGCCTCGTCGCGGGCGCTGTCGGCGTGGCGGTCGACGATGGCCGCCTCGAGGTCGTCGAACCCGTCGCCCGCCCCCGGCCTCCAGTCGGCCAGCAGGTCCTCGAGCGAGACGGGCGCTCCCGCGAGGGCCGCCTCGGCCGCGGCCACGACCGGCGCGCCGATCGCCTCTGGGTCGGCGGCGGCGACCACCTGGTCGTAGGGCGGCGGCGCGGCGGCAAGCCCGGCCGCACCCTGTTGCACCCGACCCAGCGCGTCTGCGAGCTCCGTGATCTCGGCAGGCGTGTCGACGCCACCGGCGGTGACGCCCAGCAGCACACGGATGTACGCCGTGTCGACGGCCTGACGCTGGCGCCCGGCGGCCCAGGCGGTGGCGGCGCCGCGGCGGATGTCGGGGTCGTCGATCTGGTCGAACGCCTGCGCAACGGAGTCGTCGAACGCGGTCATGACGTCGGTGTACCGCGCCGCGAGGGCCTGATCGTCGTCGCTGAGCGACGGCCCACCAGGTGGTGCGGCTGCGGCATCGGCGTCGGCGCGCAGGGACGCGAGCTCGGCCAGCGGATCTGTGGTCTGCGCGATCGGGCCCGTTCCCCGCGTCGCGCAGCGCGGCGATCGCGGCGTCGGTGCGTGCCACAGTCTCGGGGCCGGGGACGTCGGCGATCACGTCGTCGAACCCCGTCACCCGCATGGTCTGCCAGGCACGTTCGCCCTGGAGGCTGGCGCTGACCTCGGAGGGGACCGCCAGCGTCGCGGCGAGGTCGACGTCGGCGGCGGCATCGGCCTCGTCGGTCTCGCGCGCGTACTCGATCCCGCTGACGACGATGAGCCCCGCCAGGGGCACGGTCAGTACGGCGGCCACCGCGACGGCCACCAACGTACGTGGTCTGAAGCCCTGCATCTCCGCCGCCCCCGTTCTGGCGTCCCCTCACCCGGAACCTTAGCCGTGGCTCGCCTGCCTCCGCTCAGGCCAGGCCGAGCACGCGGGCGAAGGCCGACTCCTCGCGGGCGCGGGCGGCGGCGACGGCGTCGGCGCGACCGGCCAGCATCGTGGCCTTGATGGCCCGCAGCGCGACGAGGGGGGCGGCGGCGATCGACGAGGCCAGCGCCAGCGCCTCGGGCAGCAGGTCGTCCGAGGGCACGACCCGCAGCGCGATGCCACAGTCGACGGCGTCGCCGGCGCTGAGCCACGGCGACGTCAACAGCACCTCGGCTGCGCGCTGCCACCCCATCCGGGCGGGGAACAGGTAGCTGCTGGCCGCCTCGGGCGGCACGCCCATCTCGGCGAACGGCGTGCGGAAGCGGGCCCCCTCCGCCGCCAACACCAGGTCGCAGTGGGGGAGCATGGTGAACCCGATGCCGACCGCGGCGCCGTTGACCGCCGCGACGAGCGGCTTGTCGAACGCCTCGAGCGCGTCGAGCAGCACGGGGAAGCCCGAGTCGATCTGCTCGCCCGCCGCCAGGCGAGCCATCTCGTCCAGGTCCTGTCCGGCCGAGAACGCCCGCCCGGCGCCCGTGATCACGACCACCTTCACGCCGTCGTCGGCGCGGGCCGCCTCGAGCGCCGCGCCCGCGGCCCGGTAGAGGGGCGAGTCGAAGGCGTTGAGCGCCTGTGGCCGGTCGAGGGTGAGCAGCCGCACCCCGTCGTGGGCGTCGACGTCGTCGGTCCGGATCAGCGGCCGGTGGTCCTGGGTTCCTGACACACCGTCAGGTTGGCATGCCGGCCCGCCCCGCGCCCGATCAGCCGGACGCCCGGCGCCGCGACCGCAGGGCTGCCACGTTGGCCCGCGTGGCGCACCGGTCCGAGCAGTAACGGCGGGAGCGGTTCCGCGAGGTGTCGAGGAACACGCTCTCGCAGCCGTCGGCCGCGCAGGTGCCGAAACGGTCGGGGCCCAGGTCGAGGAACGCCATCGTCACGCCCATCACGGCCCCGGCCGCGTACTCGTCGGCAACCGGGCCTTCGCTGGGGGCGATGTGCAGGTGCCAGTCGGAGTCGTCGTGGCCCGAGATGCTGGGCCCGGGCCGGTGGCGCTGGAGCAGGCCGTTGAGCAGCCGCACCATGTCGGCCGAGCGGTCCTCGCCCGCCGCGTCGAACACGGCCCGCAGCCCCGAGCGCAGGTCGGCCAGCGGAGCCAGGTCGGTGGCGAGGGCCCGTGGGACCATCCACGGGCGGGGTGCCAGGAAGTCGCGCAGGCCGTCGAGGCTGGCGAGTGGGTCGTCGGGGTGGCGGTCGTCGGGCTGGGACGAGACCAGATCGACGCCGTACTCCGCGTAAGACTCAAAATCCACTTGCGGTCCTTACGGCTGTGTGGGACGGTGTCAGGGTCAAAGTTAGCTGATGCACCTTACCTTTGGGCCGACACCGACACCGACACCGACACCAACCGACACAATGGAGGTCCCCATGACCCGGCACCGCACCCGTCGCCCGTGGTTCCGCCGCCCGCTCCCCGCCCGCGCCCGGCTCCGCCACGAGGACCGCCTCGCCGGCGAGCGCCTCCCCGAGGCCACCCATGTCCCCCGGGGGCTGCGGTGAGCGCGGTCGTCGACGATCAGGCCTGGGCCGAGGCCTGGCAGCGGTCGTGGGACCGCCAGCAGGAGGGCTACATGCCCGACCGCGAGCAGCGCCTGTCCGCGCTGGTCGACATCGTCGAGGCGGTGGGCGGTCCAGCGCCGCGGGTGCTCGACCTGGCCTGCGGCACCGGCTCGATCAGCCGCCGGCTGCTCGCCCGGCTGCCCGCCGCCAGCACGGTGGCCGTCGACGTCGACCCCGCGCTGCTGGCCATCGCCACGGCCTCGCTCGGTGGCGACCCTCGGGTGTGCATCGTGCGTGCCGACCTGGGTGACTCGGGGTGGGCCCGGGTGGTGAGCGAGACCGGTTTCGACGCCGTGGTGACCGCCACCGCGCTGCACTGGCTGCCCGAGCCCACGTTGCGGCGGCTGTACCGCGACCTGCACGGCCTGGTGCGGCCCGGCGGGGTCGTGGCCAACGCGGACGAGATGGTGGCGGCCGAGCTTCCGCAGCTCACGCAGGCGCTGGGCGAGCTGTCCCGCCGGCGGCGGGCCGAGCTGTGCGCCGACGGCCGCCCCGACTGGGGCGCGTGGTGGGACATCGCCGCCACCGACCCCGTCCTCGCCGACGCGGTGGCCGAGCGTCGGCGGTTGTTCGGTGGCGACCACGCGGACGATTTCGACCCGCCCGCCGACTGGCACGTCGCCGCGCTGGCCGCCGCCGGGTTCGCCGAGTCGGGCATCGCGTGGCGCTCGGGCACCGGGGCCGTCGTCGCCGCCGTGCGCTGACTGGCGAGGCAATGGCGGTCGTCGGGTCATCGTCGAGGCAATAGCAGTCGGCCCCCGACCGCTCGTGCCTCCGGAGCTCTCGGGCGACCACCATTGCCTCAGGTTGCCTCGGGTTGCCCCGGCCGGGACGGGCTGCGCCGGGCGTGCCCAGACGTGGGCGACGGGTACCGGGCGATCCCGTCGGACCCGGCGCTCAGCCGTCGGCGGCGGGGGCGACCGCTTGGGCGAGCCGGCCGGCGTCCGGGGGAGAGGCGCCGGCCACGCCCACCAGATAGCAGGCGATGGGTGCTGCGGTGCGCTCGGACGCGTGGGCGGCGGTGCCGGCCAGCTCGAGCAGCACCTCGACCGTGGCGGCGTCGGGGGGCTCGACGCCCAGCCGGCCGGCGAAGGCGGCGACCCACTCGTCGCCGGTCACGCGACGGCTCCGGCGACGCCGGCGGCCGCGTCGCTGCCGGCTCCGGTCGGCGTGACCGCCTCGGCACCTCCGGTCGGCGTGACCGCCTCGGCACCTCCGGTCGGCGTGACCGCCTGGGCATCTCCGGTCGGCGTGACCGCCTCGATCCGCGCTCGCACGTGCTTGTGGTGGGGCGTGCCCACCCAGGGGTCGCGGTCGCCGCTGTCGGTGAGCTCGTTGGGGGCGACGCCGGTGACCACCGGGTGGCCGTCGACGCCGGGGTGGTCGAGGCCGAGGCCGTTGGGCAGCGAGGCGTGGCCGTCCCGCATCGTGTCGTGCACCTCGACCGTGACGTGGGCGGTCGCCCGCTTGGTGGTGACCCGGGCGCGACCGCCGTCGACCAGGCCCAGCCGGTCGGCGTCGGACGGGCTGACCCGCAGCGCCCCGGCGGCGTCGCGCTTGCGCCAGGCCGGGTCGCGGAAGATCGTGTTGGCGCTGAACGACCGGCGCTCGCCGGCCGAGAGCACGAACGGCCACTCGTCGTCGGTCCCGGGCGGGGCCTCGGCGGCCAGCCCGGCCAGCTCGTCGAGCAGGCCCGGCACGGCGAGGTGGATGCGTCCGTCGTCGGTGGCGACCCGGCGCCAGACGGCATCCTCGTCGTCGTCGGTGATGACCACGCCGGACGGGCTGGCCAGGATGGCGTCGAACAGCGCCTCGCCGGCTTCGAGGCCCTCGCCGTAGCCGGCGCGGCGCACGCCATCGGGGTTGGCCTGGGCGCACCGGTGGGCGGCGCCCCACAGCAGCGCGGCCGACGCAGCGCCGTCGGGCAGCGTGGGGCCCAGGGTGCGGTAGAGCACGACGGGGGCCAGCGGGCCCAACTCGGGGTGGGCACCTGCGGCGGCGAAGAAGGCGCCGGCGAACTGGTCGCGCCCTCGCTCGGCCGCGGCCCGCACCTCGGCGATGGCGGGAGTGGCGCCGTCCAGCGCGCCGGACGCCTCGACGAGGCGGGCGTGGATCTCGGGCTCGGGCAGGGGGCCGTCCGGGGCGTCGAGCACCGGCCGGCGCAGGTGGAAGGCGTTGCGGGGGAAGTCGAAGTTGAAGAAGGTCGCCTCGTACTTCTCGAACTGGGTGGGCGCAGGCAGCACGTAGTCGGCCAGCCGGGCGGTCTCGGTCATCGCCACGTCGATGACGACCAGCGTGTCGAGGGAGGACAGCGCCTCGCGCATGCGGGCCGAGTCGGCCAGCGAGTGGGCGGGGTTGCCGCTCTCGACCAGCATCGCCCGGTAGCGGGCGGGGTGGTCGGTCAGGATCTCCTCGGCGATGACGTTGCACGGCACCAGGCCGGACACGATGCGGGCGCCGGCCACCGGGCTGCGGGGACCGTCGTCGCCGGCCGCGACCTCGGCTTTGCGGACCTTGCCCAGCGGGGCGAGGCTCGAGGGCGCGTACTGGGTGCCCGGGCGGCCGAAGTTGCCCGTGAGCAGCCACACCAGCTTCTCGAGGTAGCTGACCAGGGTGGAGTGGACGCTCATCTGCACACCCAGGTCCTCGGCCACCGCCACGCTCGACGCCTGCCCGATCAGGCGGGCGGCCGCCCGCACCTGCGTCTCGTCGACGCCGGCGATGGCGCAGTGGCCGGCGATGTCCACGCTCGCCAGGGCGGCGACGACCTGGTCGGCCCCGGTGGCGTGCTCGGCGAGCCACGCCGTGTCGACCAGTCCCTCGTCGACGAGCGCGGCGGCCAGCGCGGACACCAGCCACGCGTCGGTGCCCGGGCGCACCTGCAGGTGGATGTCGGCCAGGGCCGCGGTCTCGGTGCGGCGCGGGTCGACCACGATCATGGCCCGCGCCGGGTCACGGGCGATCTCCTTGAGCGTGGTGCGGGCGCGCGGAAACCCGTGGCTCTGCCAGGGGTTCTTGCCCACGAACAGGGCCACCTCGCAATGCTCGATGTCGCCCCGCACGTTGGTGCCGAGCACGTGGCCGTTGACCCAGAACTCGCCGGTCTTCTCCTGAGCCAGGGCGTTGGACCGGTAGCGGCCCGCCCCGAACGCCGCCAGGCTGGCCGAGGCGTAGCCGCCGCCCAGGTGGTTCCCCTGGCCGCCGCCCCCGAAGTAGAAGATCGCGTCGCCGCCGTGCGCGTCGCGTACCGCGCCCAGCCGCTGGGCCACCTCGGCGATGGCGGTGTCCCAGTCCACGACCTCGAACGTGCCGTCGGCCCGGCGGCGCAACGGGCGGGAGAGCCGCTCGCCGTGGGCGGGTACGCCGTCGGGGCCGACGGTCGCGCCGCCCGGGTTCTGGTAGTGGTCGAGCCGCAGCGCCTTTTCGCAGGTGTAGCCCTGGGACGAGGGGTGCGCCTTGTCGCCTCTGATGCGCTCGAAGCGCCGGCCGTCGTCACCCCCCAGACGCACCTCGATGCCGCAGTTGCACTCGCAGAGGATGCACGCGGTCTGCGTCCACTCGTTCGCCTCGGGACCCATGGCGGCGACGGTAACCCGGGACAGTTCACTAGTGCAACGGACATCTCAACCGGTTACCGTCGTCCTTGTGAGCAGCGATCAGGACCTCCTGCCCGAGTTCGACCGAGCGACCGCCGTGATCGTGCGCCACGCCGACGACGAGGGTGGCGCCGTGCACGACGTCGAGATCGACCCCGGCTGGACCATCGGCGACAAGCCCAACGGCGGCTACCTCCTGGCCACCATCGCCCGGGCGGCCATCGAGGCCACCGCCGCTGTCGAGGGCCCCGACCACCCGCACGCCCTGTCGGCCGTCGCCAGCTACGTGGGGCCGCCGACGCTCGGCCCGGCCGAGGTGCACAGCGAGGTCCTGCGCCGGGGCCGAGGCATGAGCCAGGTGCGCGCCCGGCTGGTGCAGGACGGTGCCACCCGCGTCGAGGCGACGTTCACGCTCGGGCGCCTGCGGGCCGACGCCGAGCCGTGGTGGGGCGGCGAGGTGGCCCCGTCACTCCCCGACATCACCGCCGATCGGCGCACGCCCACCTCCGGCCCCGGCGGCGTGCACCTGCCGATCATGGATCGTGTCGACATCCGGCTCGACCCCTCCACGGCCGGGTTCGCCAGCGGGCAGCCGACGGGCGTGGGCGAGCTGCGGGCCCGGCTGAGCTTCGCCGACGGCCGCGCGCCCGACCCGCTCTCGCTGCTGTACGCCGTCGACGCCCTGCCGCCGGCCACGTTCGACCTGGCGGGCACCGCCGGCTGGGTGCCCACCCTGTCGCTGTCCGCCTACGTGCGGGCGCTGCCCGCCCCTGGCCCCCTCGTGGTGCGCCAGCGCGCGGGCCTGGTCGAGGCCCGCACCGTCGACGAGGTGTGCGACGTGTGGGACAGCCGTGGCCGCCTGGTGGCTCACGCCACCCAGCTCGCGGGGATCCGCACCTCGTGACGGCGTGGGGGAGCGGCTCGTGAAGCGCACGCCGTTCGCCGACTGGCCGTGCTCGGTCGCCCGCACGGTCGACATCCTGGGCGACTGGTGGACGCCGCTGGTCCTCCGCGAGTGCTACCTGGGCGTGCGACGGTTCGAGGACTTCCAGCGCAGCCTGGGCATCGGGCGCAACATCCTGACCCAGCGCCTGACCCGCCTGGTCGGCGAGGGCATGCTGGAGCGCCGTCCCTACCAGGACCGCCCCGTGCGCCACGAGTACGTCCTCACCGACAAGGGCCGCGACTTCTTCCCGGTCATCGCCGCCATCATGCGCTGGGGCGACACCTGGCTGAGCGGCGATGACGGCCCCCCCGTCGTGCTGCGCCACCGCACGTGCGACCACGACATGCAGGCCGACGTCGTCTGCTCGCACTGCGGCGAATCCCTGGCCCTGCGCGACGTCCGCGGGCGAGTGGGCCCGGGCTACGCGGTGCACGCACGCGACTGAGACGTGAACGCGATCCGCGATCCGCTCCTCAGGAGGTGGCGTACGCAGCCAGAAAGACGCGGACGCCCTCGTCGGCGTAGCGCTCGAGCTTCTCGGGCGTGAACCCGGAGTCGTCGCCGAGGAACATCGCCTCGTTCAGCGGGATCGCCAGGATCAGCCAGTTGAAGTGTTGAGCGGCCAGCAGGGGGTCATCCACCCTCAAGAGCCCTCGCCGGGCGAGCACTCGGAACTGATCTGCGAGGGTGGCGTGGGCACGCTCGGGTCCGCTGGCGTACCAGGCACGAGCCAGCTCGGGAAACTGCTCGGCTTCCGCGATGACGATGCGCCGCAGCGCGATCAGGTGCGGTTGCGTGACATCGGAGATGTGCTCGCGAGCGAACTGACGGAGGTCCTTCCCGAGGTCGTCGCTGTCCGAAAGCGCCGCGACCGTTCGGTGGGTGAGCGTCTCGGTCGCACTGATCTCGCCGGTGATGATGGCGGTGAACAACCGCCTCTTGTCGGCGAAGTGCTTGTAGACGGTCTGCTTGGACACGGCGGCGAGCGCTGCGACCTCGTCCATGGTGGCACCGTCGTATCCCTTGCGAAGGAACACCGCTTGGGCCGCGTCCATTATCGATCGGCGCTTCCTGGCGGATCGTCCCGACGCAGCGAATCCGTCGCCGGCCCCGGGACCCCGGCCGGACGCGGTGGTGTCGTCAGCGGACATCGCGAGTCACAGTACTTGACGGTCCAGTACTGAGCTAGAGTACTGTACCGTCTAGTTCCAACTCGGTTCACCCGCATGACGGAGGGGAATCTCATGACGAGCTACGTGACCTCGACCGACGGGACGCAGATCGCCTTCGACCGCATCGGCCAGGGCCCGCCCGTCGTCGTCGTGAGCGGCCTCCTCTGCGATCGGCTGAGGACCCAGGAACTGGCCGAGCAACTGGCCGAGCAGTCGGCGGGCCAGCTCAGCGTGGTCAACTACGACCGCCGTGGCCGGGGCGAGAGCACCGACACGGCCCCGTACACCGTCGAGCGGGAGGTCGAAGACCTCCGGGCATTGATCTCTCAGGCCGGCGGTACGGCTGCGGTGTACGGCCATTCGTCGGGTGCGGGCCTTGCCCTGAACGCGGCGGCCAAGGGGTTGGCCATCACCCGGCTCGTGCTGCACGAGCCGCCGTACGGCCCGGACGACGAGGCGAGCAAGCGGAGTGCCCAGGACCTCGCGGAGAGCGTCCGAGCCGCCCTCGCGGAGGAGCGCCGTGCGGACGCGATCACGCTGTTCATGGCGGACTCGGGCCTGCCACCGGAGATGGTCGAGGCAATGGCCGGCGATCCCGGGATGCTCGCTCTGGCTCCCACCATGCCCTACGACCATGAGGTCATGGGAGACTTCAGCCGGGGTGGCACGATCCCGGAAGACCTCGTCCGGGCCATCGGCGTTCCCACACTCGTGATCGCTGGCGGCGCCAGCCCGGACTTCTTTCGGGACACCACCGCCCGGATCGCCGAGATCCTGCCGAACGGCAAGCTCACCGTGCTGGCGGACCACGACCACGACGCGCCCGCCGACGTGGTCGCTCCCGTGGTCGCAGAGTTCCTCGCCGCCTAGGAGCGATGCCGAGCTGCGGATCACCCTGGTGCGGCAGAGCCGGGATCTGGCCGCTCCTTGATGCCGTCCCTGCACAGCGCGACGACCTCGGCGATGCGTGCCGCACGCACGTCCGGGCGGCGCTTGGTGGCGTCGATCCAGCGCAGATAGTCCCGGCGGTAGAACTGGGCGAGTGAGTCGAAGAAGGCGGCGGCCGTGGGCTCGGCCTCGAGCGCCGCCGCCACGTCGGGAGCGAGGTCGTCGCGCTGCGGCCCCTCCGGCGCCAGCACCACCTCGACCTCGTCGCCCGGTGCGATGCCACAGCCACGGCGCCACGCCGGCCCGAGGAGGACGCCCCGCCCCGCGCCCAGGGGCTCGATGACCGCGCGGACGCCCATGCCGTTCACCGTCCCGGCGACGCGGTGCTCGGGTTTGCGCCCCCAGGCCTCGTCGGGATCGAACGGGACGGGCACCAGCACACGCCGCTTCGCGTCGGCTGTGACCACCGCCGTGAAGCTCTTCGAGCGATCCACCGGGATCATGCTCGCACACGCCGACGGCGCTGCCCTGTGAGACGGTGCCAACATCTACGTGTGGGCAACATGGCACGTCTCGAACAGATCGTGGCTCGCCTGCCGGAGGCGGAGCGGGTCGACATCGAAGCCTGGGGCGGCGAACCGACGTTCCGCGTCCGCGGCAAGAACTTCGTCTTCACCGACCAGGCGGCCGACGGCCTCAGCGTGAAGCTCCCCAAGGAGGAGGCCGCGGCCGTCGTGGCGACCGATCCCCGGGCCCAACCGACGGGCTACGGGCTGGGCCGCCACGGGTGGGTCTCGGTCGAGGTGGGCGACAATGCCGACGACGGCCGATGGGAGCAGGTGGAGGAGTGGGTGCGGACGTCCTACACCCTGGTGGCCCCCAGGTCCCTGGCCAAGGTCGTGCTGGCACAGGACGGCATCGGCTGATCGATGGTCCCCGCCGTCGGGCGGACCGGCGGTCGGTGGGCGGAGACGCCACCGCGGCCTACGCGCTGGGCCGCGGCTAGGCGGCCGCCGGCGAGTCGTCGGTCTCGGTCGGCGCAGGGCGGCCCGCCCCGTGCGCCGACGCCTGGAGTCTGAGCTCGGTGGCCCGGCGAAGGTAGGCCTGGGCGACGATCGGGTTCACCAGACCCGCCTGGGCGCGCAGGCTGCGGGCCCGTGTCAGCAACGCGACCGTGCTGCGCGGGACGCTGGTGGGGTCGGCGGCGGGCAGGTGGGCGATGGCTGCAGGTGCGGTCATGTCGACTCCCGGTCGGTGGGGCGGCTTGTGGGTTGGACCAACGCGCAGCGACGAACTCATCGGTCAGACCGCGCGGGCCAGGACGGCCACCGCGGCGCCGTCGGCCTGTTCGTGCGCGTCGACCAGGCAGCGCAGGACGGCGCGCTCGCGTTGGGTGGGCCCGGTGCCGGGCGCCCACTCCTGCGGCGCGGGCGGCCGGTGCGACTGCATCGTGGCCCGCGCCCGCTGCAGGGCGCTGTTGGCGGCCGCCACGCTGGTGTCGAGCAGCGACGCGCTGTCGACGGCCGACCAGCCGAACACGTCGCGCAGGATCAGGACAGCCCGTTGCCGGGCCGGCAGGTGCTGGATGGTGGCGAGGAGGGCCAGCTCGATCGCCTCGCGGGCGACGATCCTGGTGTCCGGTTCGGCGTCGCTCGGCGCCGCCTGCTCGAGCGGCGAGGGTGCATCGGCGGCGGCATCCTGGCCGGCGACGCCGGCCGGACGGGCCACCGGGTGCGTCCGGCGCCAGATGGCGTCCAGGCAGGCGTTGGTGGCGATCCGGTAGAGCCAGTTGCGGTACGACGCCCGGCCCTCGAATCGGGCGCGGCTGCGCCACGCCCGCAGGAAGGTCTCCTGGACCAGGTCCTCCGCCTCCGACGCCGACCCCAGCATGCGATAGCAGTGCGCCTGGAGCTCGCGCCCGTGCCGCTCGACCAGCAGTGCGAACGCGGCCTCGTCGCCCGCCTCGACCGCGTCCTGCGTGTCCGCCACCACCGCGACGTTCGTCATGTTCCTCCTCATCGTTCGACTCCCGTCGATGCCGTGGACCAGCGCTGTCGCCGCCCGTGACATCAGGCGGCCCGATGGCCAGTGTCCGACGGACGACGGAGACCCGGTAGATGCCGATGTCGCAACATGGCCGGGACGCACGAGGGTCGCGGCCGATGACAAATGTCACCGGTGCGTGGTGACATCGACATCTACCCTCGGCGACGGCGGCTCGTGGAGGCTGGTCCCACCATGGCCATGGCTTCCGTCGCGCTGCCGCTGACGCGACCCGCTCCCGGGCGCCACGTCGTCGTGTGGCGTCGTTCCGGGCGCCGGTCATCGGTGGTGGTCTCGCTGAGCGATCTCGAACGATCCGATCGACTGATGCGCCTGGCCGTTCCCGCGGCGGTGGCCTACGGCACCGTGTTCCCCGTGGTGCAGGTCGGCATCGTGGCCGAGTCCTGGGACGGCGGCTACGGCAAGGCCGCGTGGGCGCTGGCCGCCACTGCCGGGTTCCTCCCGCTGCACCTGGGGCACCTGGCCCACGCCGTGCGCGGAACCCGCCCGCGGGCCGGCGCCTGGACCCTGGCCGCGATGACGGCGCTGATCCTGGGGGCGCTGCCCATGGTCGGCAGCACATGGCTGCCGGTCAGCTACGTGCTCGTCGTGTCGTCGCTGATCGTCCTGCGCCCGCCGTGGTCGCTCCTCAGCGCCGCCGTCGTCGTCGCGGCCCAGGTTCCCCTGACCCTCGCGCTCGGCAGCCTGGTGCCGGCCGCGCCGTCCTACTACGCGCTCACCGCGGTCTGGCGGGCCGCGTCGGTGTTCGTCCCGGTGTGGCTGGTGGGGGCCATCCGCCAGCTCCACGCCACCCGTCGGGCGCTCGCCGACGAGGCGGTGGTGCGCGAGCGGGTGCGCATCGACGCCGAGGTGCGGCAGACGTTGGGCACCGCCCTCGACGCCATCGTCGGCCGGGGCCAGCGGGCCGGCGACCTGGCGGGGCGCGACGACGACGCACTCGCGGCCGAGCTGCGCGACCTGGTGGACGGCTCGCGCCGGGCCCTGGCCGACGCCCGCCAGCTGATCACCGGCTACCAGCGGGGATCGCTGCGGGCCGAGGTCGACACCGCCGCCCGCCTGCTGACCGCGGCCGGCCTGCGCACCCGGGTCGCGATGCCCGACGGGTACCTGCCCGACGTCGTCGACGAGTCCGTGCGGGCGGCCCTGCGGTCGGAGACCGCCCGGCTGCTGCGCGACGACGCGGCGCGGGGTGGTGCCGTCACCGTCACCTACGAGGCCGGGCACGTGCGGCTGGTGCTGCAGCGCGACGATGCGGAGCCGTCGTCCGCCGGGGCGGTCCCATGAGCGCGGCGACCAGGGACGTGTCGAGCGCAGCGACCAGGGAGACGGCGGGCGCGGCGACCAGGGATGTCGCGGCCATCGGGACCGCGTACGGCACCGCGGGCGTCCCCTCGTGGACGGTGCAACGGGCACCGTGGCTGCTGGTCGCGCTGCACGTGCCGTTCATGATCCTTCCGCCGCTGTTCACCATCACCCGCCGCACCGACATGCCGCTCGGCGAGGACGCGATCGTCATCGTGTTGGCCCTCGCCCTGGCCGCGCTCCAGCTGCGACACAGCCTGGCCGCGTCGCAGGGTCGGCGGCCCCGCGCCTGGGTGGTCACGTACCTGGCGGTGGTCGCTCTCGTGTACGTGCCCATGTGGTGGTACACGTGGGACTGGGCCATCGCCCAGTGGATGGTCGTCGCGTCGGGCGCCATGCTCCTGCGCGGCCGGCTGGCCGCCATCCTGGTCGCCGCGCCCATCCTGGGCACCAGCGCCACCGCGGCCGTCCAGATCCTCACCGTCGACGACGGAAGCGTGGTCCAGGCGACCGTCTGGGCCGTCTACTACGTCGCCATCCTGGTGATGGGCGGAGGGGCCCTGTACGGCTCGGCCCGGCTCGTGCAGGTGGTCGAGGAGCTGTACGCCGCGCGCCTCGAGGTGGCCGAGCTGGCCGTGGGCCGCGAGCGGCTCCGGGTGTCGCGCGACCTGCACGACCTGCTGGGGCAGAGCCTGTCGGCGGTCTCGCTCAAGGGCGACCTGGCCATCCGGCTCCTGGCCACCGACACCCCGGCGGCGCGGGCGGAGATCGAGAGCCTGACGGGAGTCGCCCGCGGGGCGCTGCGCGACGTGCGGGCGGTGGCCCGCGACGAGCACGCCGTGTCGCTCCGCACCGAGATCGAGGCGGCGGCGGCACTGCTGGAGGCGGCCGGCATCGACGCGCGGGTCGACGTCGGGCTGCCCGACCTGGCACCTCGGGCCGAGGAGGTGCTCGCCTGGGCGGTGCGCGAGGGCGCCACCAACATGCTGCGCCACAGCGACGCGGCGTCGTGCACGATCAGCGCGGCCCGCAGGGACGGCCATGTGCGACTCGAGATGGTCAACGACGGGGTGCGGGCCCCGGCGGGCGAGGGGCGGGGCGTGGCGGGCCTGACCGAGCGGGCCCGCGAGCTGGACGGCTCGGTCGGCGCCGGGCACACCTCCGACGGCCGCTTCCGGCTGGTGGTCGAGATCCCCGAGGAGGGCGCGTGATCAGGGTGCTGATCGCGGAGGACATGCACCTGATCCGCGGCGCGCTGGTGGCCCTGCTCTCGCTGGAGGCGGACATGGAGGTCGTCGCCCAGCTCGAACGGGGCGACGTCATCGTCGACACCGCGGTGCGCACCCGGCCCGACGTGGCGGTGCTCGACATCGACCTCCCGGGGCTGGACGGCCTGACGGCGGCGGGCCAGCTCTACGACAAGCTGCCGGAGTGCCGCACGCTGGTGCTCACCGGGTTGAGCCAGCCGGGCCACCTGCTGCGGGCGCTGAAGGTCCACGTGCGCGGGTTCATCGTCAAGGATGCGCCGGCCGACACGCTGGCCGACGGCATCCGCCGGGTGGCGGCCGGCGAGCGGGTCATCGACCCCGATCTGGTGGCGGCCGCGCTGGAGACGGGTGTCAGCCCCCTCACCCAGCGCGAGACCGACGTGCTGCGCGCCGCCGAGGACGGCACCGCCACCGGCCAGATCGCCACGACGCTGTCGCTGTCCCCGGCGACCGTCCGCAACTACCTGTCCAACGCCATCACCAAGGTCGGCGCCCGCAACCGCATCGACGCCATCCGCATCGCCCGCAACGCCGGCTGGCTCTGATCGCCGCTCAGCCACCGCCCCGCTGGGCGTCGAAGTGGTCCTTCATGCTCGGGTAGTAGTCGTCGAAGTCGGGCATCGGCGCCCCCTCGCGGCTGGCAACCAGGCGGTCGAGGTAGAACTCCCAGCCCGGGCCCACCTCGCCGACGGGGGCGTCGGGTGCGAGGTGGTGCACCAGCTCGAGGGTCGTCACGCCGGCCCGCTCGCTCAGGTGGAGCTCGAGGTGCCACGTCCCCTGCTCGTCGACCACCGCCACGGCCAGGTGCTGTGGCGGGGTGCAGGCGTTGATGGTCACGTCGCTCGTCGGGGCCCCGTCCTCGGCGGTCATGGTCAGCCTGATGGTCTTGCCGGGGCCGGCCACGCCCGACCAGTGGCCGAACCAGCGTGCGACGCGCTCGGGTTGGGTGACGCTGTCCCACACGTCGTCGATCGGCGCTCGGAACTCGCGGGTGAGGGCCAGGTCATGGCCGGGAGCGGTGCGGATCAGTCGTCCTGTGGCGGTGGGTGTCACGCGGAGCTCTTCCTCGTCTGTGGGGTGCGCCCGGAAGCGGGCTGCTCCCGGCGTTCTCGTCGTGTGCGTGCGACCTCGGTGGCCAGCGCGTCGAGGCGCGGCTCCCACGGTGAGCGGAACCCGGCCAGCCAGGCCTCGAGCTCGGCCAGGGGGGCGAGCTCGAGGTGGCACCAGCGCTCGCGACCCCGCGACTCGACCCGGACGAGGCCGTGCTCGCGCAGGATGCGCAGGTGACGGCTGATGGCGGGACGGCTGATCGCGAAGCGCTCCCACACCTGGTTCACGGGCATGGGCCCGCGACGGAGCAGCTCCAGGATCTGGCGCCGAACTTCGTCGGCGATCGCCTCGGCCGCACGCACGGCAATAGGTAACCAGTCCGTTACTCATTGGTCAAGCCGCGAGGGCCCGCGCTTGACGGCGGCCGTCGATCGCTATAGAAACCATCTTGTTATGCAACCAGATGGTTATGGAACGATCACAGCAGACCGGCTCGACGCCACGTTCTCCGCGCTGGCCGACCCGACGCGGCGGGAGATCATCCGCCGGCTGGCCGCAGGCGAGGCCACGGTCACCGAGCTGGCCGCCCCCTTCGCCATGAGCCAGCCGGCCGTGTCCAAGCACCTCAAGGTGCTCGAGCGGGCCGGCCTCGTCTCGCGCAGTCGCGACGCCCAGCGCCGTCCCTGCCGGCTCGAAGCGCGTGCGCTCGAGGCCGCCACCGACTGGCTCGAGGGCTACCGGCGTTACTGGGACGAGAGCTTCCAGCGCCTCGACTCCCTGCTCGACGAGCTCAAGGCCGAGGACGTCCCTCACACAGCAGACGACGATCGGAAGGACACGCCATGATGCTCACCAACGACCCCGGGTCCCTGGTGGTGACGACGCCCACCGACAACGAGATCGTGCTGACGCGGGTGTTCGACGCACCCCGCCGCCTGGTGTTCGATGCGCTCACCCGGCCCGAGCTGCTCGTGCGCTGGTACGGCAAGCACGACTGGCCCCTCGTGTCCTGCCAGGTCGACCTGCGTGTCGGCGGCGCCTGGCGCTTCGTGTCCCGGGGCCCTGACGGCACCGAGATGGGCCAGTACGGCGAGTTCCGCGAGATCGAGCCGCCCGACCGCATCGTGCGCACCGAGGCATTCGACGAATGGGACGTCGGCGCGGCCGTGGTCACCACCGTCCTCGTCGAGCACGACGGCAGGACGACCATGACGGCCACGGTGCTCTACCCGTCGCGTGAGGTCCGCGACGCGGTGGTCGAGTCGAACATGGAGGCAGGCGCCGGCGAGAGCTTCGACCGGCTCGACGAGCTGCTGGCCCAGGCGGTGATCGCCGACCGCTACCGCAAGGTCGCTGATCAGTTCATGGCGCGGGTGCAGGCGGTGCCCGCGGACGCCTGGGGCAACCCGACGCCGTGCGAGGGTTGGGTGGCGCGTGACGTCATCCGCCACCTGACCGAGTGGCTGCCCGCCTTCTTCTTCGGCACCTGGGGCATCGAGCGCCCGCTCGGCCCGTCGGTCGACGACGACCCGGTCGGGGCGTGGCAGGTCGTCGACGAGGCGATCAGGGCGGCCCTCGACGACCCCGCGGTCGCCGGCGCCACGCACGACACGCCGATGGGACCGTCGACGTTCGCGCAGACCATCGACACCATCTGCACCGGCGACATCCTGGTCCACACCTGGGACCTGGCCCGCGCCACCGGCCTGGACGAGACGCTCGACGAGGTCGAGGTGCACCGGATGTTCGCGGGCATCGAGCCGATGGACGAGCCGATGCGCCAGAGCGGCCACTACGGGCCGCGGGTCGACGTGCCCGACGACGCCGACGAGCAGTCGAAGCTGATCGCCTTCATGGGCCGCCAGCCATGAGGCTCGTGGCGGGCGTCCACCGAACTGACCGCCCGGTCGCGCTGGGTGAGCACACCGCGCTGTCCCGCCGTGCAGCGACAGTCACCCCCCGAAGCGACCCCTGTCGCTCCAAGGCGGGACATGACCCAACTGTGACCCGGCGTTGACGGACATCGAGACGGGCCGCATGCGAGGCATGCGTCCGACGATCTCGCCTTCACGGGTCAGCCGGGGGCGTGGCGAAGACGCACCGCGGGCCGGGCGCGCGGCTGAGTTGCAGGTCGATGGTGGCGAGCGGCGCGTCGAGCGCACATGGGGAGCGGTAAGCGCCTCGGTGGCGAGGAGCGACTCCGCCCATCTGCCGGCCGAGCCCACGTCGACCAGGCCTGCGACGACCATGCAGGCGTCGACGACGACGGTCATTGCACCCCGCTATGCGACAGTCAGCGAAACGCAACCCTTGTTTCGGGCCGAAGAACGTTTATTCTCCGAGTTGTGACCGACGTCCCAGCCCCGGATCGCGCAGCGGATGTCACCGGCGCGACCGTCGGCGCCGACGAGCTGCGCGAGCGCCTGCTGCGGGCCGCGGCCGCCGTGTTCGCCCGCCAGGGCTACGACGGCACCAAGATCATGGACATCGTGCGCGAGTCCGGCCTGTCGACCGGCGCCGTGTACGGGCGGTTCCGCTCGAAGAACGACCTGCTGCGCGAGGCCATCGTCACCCGGTCGAGCAGCGCCGCCCGGCTCGGCAGCGACGGCATCGACCGGGTGGCCGACCTGATCGCCGCCGGCGTCACCCACACCGACCGCCGGCTCACCGACGCCGAGGCACTGCGCCTCGAGGCCTACGTCACCGCCCGGCGCGAGCCCGAGGTCGCCCAGGCGCTCGCCGACTCGGACACAGCGTTCCGTGAGCGCATGGCCCCCCTGGCGGCCGAGGCCCAGCGCGACGGCACGGTCAGCGACGACATCGACCCCGACGCGGTCCTGTTCCTGGTGCGCATCCTGCACCTCGGGCTGCTGCTGCACCGGGGTTCGGGCCTGCCCGGCCCCGACGAGGCCGCATGGCAGACGCTCGTCGAGCGCATCGTCGCCAGCTTCGGCGACGTCCCACCCGAACCGCACGACGCACAGACGACGTACGCACCACCACCCGAACCGGAGGACACGCGATGACGGCGACCCAGCCGGCACCCGACCTGCCCGACCAGGCCGAGGTCGACGAGTCGATCAAGATCGTCCACGACCACGCCGACCGCATCTTCCTGTGGAACTACGACCGGTCACGCGGCCAGCTCGTCACGCTCTACAACAAGGCCATGAGCTCGCAGTGGAACAGCATCACCGAGCTCGACTGGGACACCGACGTCGACCCCGAGGGCCTGGTCGACAAGAGCACGCCGCTCATGCAGCTCACCGCGGCCGCCCGCGAGGTCGACGGCTCGCCCATCGCCAACTGGGGCGACAAGGAGCTGACCGCGCTCGGCGTCGAGAGCTTCAAGGCCCAGCTCAGCCAGTTCATGCACGGCGAGCAGGGCGCCATGATGACGGCCGCCAAGATCGTCGAGACCGTGCCGTGGATCGACGCCAAGTACTACGCCGCCACCCAGACCATGGACGAGGCCCGCCACACCGAGGTGTTCGCCAAGTACCTGCACACCAAGCTGGGCGAGGCGTACCCGATGAGCCCGTTCCTCGAGGACCAGATCACCGCGCTCCTCGAGGACAGCCGCTGGGACATCGCGTACCTGGGCATGCAGATCGTGATCGAGAGCCTGGCGCTGGCCGCCTTCGGGACGATGCTGCGCAACACCGAGGAGCCGCTGCTCCGCAAGCTGCTGCGCTACGTCATGTCCGACGAGGCCCGTCACGTGGCCTTCGGCGTGCTCAGCCTGGCCGAGTACTACCAGGGCCTGTCCCAGGCCGAGCTCAAGGACCGCCAGGAGTTCCTGATCGAGAACACCCTGCGCAACCGCTTGCGGTCGACCACGCCCGAGATCTGGGAGCGCATGGGCGTGTCGGCCGACGCCGTGTACCCCGTCATCGCCGAGGCCGCCGGCAAGATCAAGGTCAACCCTTACGCCGGGTTCCAGCGGGGCTTCTTCGCCAAGCTGGTGCCCAACGTGCGCAAGCTCGGGCTGCTCGATGCCAACGACGGCTACCTGCGCAAGGCGTGGGACGAGGCCGGGCTGCTCGAGTTCGAGTTCGCCGACGACACCGGCTCCGACTACGCCAACTACGACGCGGTGGCGCAGGACCGGGCTGCGGCGGCCGCCGCCTCGTGAGCACCCGCACACTGCGCGGCGCGGCCGCCCTCGTGGGCGTGGCCGACGCCGCCTCGCCCACGGGCGAGCTCGACACCCACGGCCGCGCCCTCGAAGTGGCGATGATCCACCAGGCCCTGGCCGACGCGGGCCTGACCCTCGACGACGTCGACGGCGTCTCCTACGCCGGGTCGGCCGCCGGGCTGGCCGAGTACCTGGGCATCCGGCCCCGCTACCTCGACGGCACGATGGTGGGCGGGTCGAGCTACGAGCTGCACGTGGAGCACGCCGCCGCGGCCATCGCCGCGGGGCTGTGCGACGTGGTCGTAGGCGTCTACGCCTCGACGCCCCGCAGCGACCGCAAGCGCCCCGGCGGCGGCCAGCGGGGCATGCCGCCCGGCCCCAACCCGGCGCTGGAATGGGAGATCCCCTACGGCCTGCGCCTGCCCATCGGCGGCTATGCGCTGGCGGCCAGCCGCCACATGGCCCAGTACGGCACCACGTCCGAGCAGCTCGCCCAGATCGCGGTCGACACCCGGCGCTGGGCGGCGCTCAACCCCCGCGCCCGCTACCGCGACCTCATCACCGTCGACGACGTGCTGTCGTCGCCCCTGGTGGTGTCGCCGCTGCACCTGCTCGACTGCTGCCTGGTCACCGACGGCGCCGGCGCGTTCGTCCTCGTCTCGGCCGAGCGGGCGCACGACCTGGCCCGCCCGCCGGTGTACGTGCTGGGCGCGGCCACCGGCGGCACCCACCAGATGATCACGGAGATGCCCGACCTGACGGTCACGGGCGGGGCCGTGTCGGGCCCGGCGGCGTTCGAGATGGCCGGCATCAAGCACGACGACGTCGACCTGCTGATGGGCTACGACTCGTTCACCATCACGGCGTTGCTGCATCTCGAGGACCTGGGCTTCTGCGCCAAGGGCGAGGGCGGCGCCTTCGTCGAGGACGGCAAGCTGGGGCCGGGTGGGTCGCTGCCCATGAACACCAACGGTGGTGGCCTGTCCTACACCCACCCGGGCATGTACGGCATGTTCCTGCTGGTCGAGGCCGTGCGTCAGCTGCGCGGCGAGGCGGGGGACCGCCAGATCGACACGCACCGGGTCGCCGTCGCCCACGGCTCGGGCGGTGTGCTGTCGACGATGGGCACGGTCGTGCTCGGCACGGAGGAGATTCTGTGACCGCCACGGACCGCCCGAAGCTCATCGAGCCGCCCGTCACCGAGGCGAGCGCGCCGTTCTGGGACGCCACGCGAGACCGGCGCTTCGTGCTGCCGTGGAGCACGGCGACCGGGCGGGCCGTGTGGTTTCCCCGCGACGTCGACCCGGCGGTGCCCGACCAGCCGTTCGAGTGGCGCGAGGCCAGCGGCGACGGCGTGGTCTACGCCGCCAGCGTCCACCACAAGCCGGGCCCGGGGCGCGATCCCGGGGACGGGCCGTACGTGGTGGCGCTGGTCGAGCTGCCGGAGGGCGTGCGGATGATGACCAACATCGTCGACTGCCCGCCCGACGACGTGGTGGTGGGCATGCCGGTGCGCCTCGTCTGGCAGCCGCTGTCCGACGGCCGCCACCTGCCGCAGTTCACACCGGCCTGACCGACCGCGGGCCCCGCAGGGGCATGTCCGAGGAGCGGGCGACGACCGAGGGGGGACCGTCCGAGATGTCGAAGGATGCCGACGACCGCTATGACGCTGCGGCCGAGCAGGGCATGGTGCAGGCCCACTGGGCGCAGGTGCAGCCGGACACCCCGGCCATCGTGTCCGAGCGCGGCGACCGCACGTTCGCCGAGCTGAACGCCGCCGCCAACCGGCTGGTCCGCGCCTGGCGCGAGCGGGGCGTGGCGGCAGGCGATGCGGTGGCGCTGATGGTGTCCAACCGCCCCGAGTTCGCCGAGGTCATCGCCGCCACCCAGCGCAGCGGGCTGCGCATCACGCCCATCAACTGGCATCTGACCGCAGACGAGGCCGCCTACATCGTGGGCGACTGCCAGGCCCGGGTCTTCGTGGCCGATGCCCGCTTCGCCGCGGTGGCCGCGGCGGCGGCGGAGCGGGCCACGGGGGCCACGGTGCGCCTGGCCGTGGGCGGTGACATCCCCGGCTTCGAGAGCTACGCCGACGCCGTCGCCGCTCACGACGGCCGCGACATCGCCGATCCTCTGCTCGGCCGGTCGATGCTCTACACGTCGGGCACCACCGGTCGGCCCAAGGGCGTCCACCGCAGCGAGGTGCCGCCCACGTCCGCCCTGGGCAGGCTGTTCGGCTACGTGCCGGGCGAAACCCTGCACCTGGGCACCGGTCCGCTCTACCACGCCGCCCCGTTGGCGTTCTCGCTGGCCCAGCCGCTCAACGCCGGCGTGGGCGTGGTGCTCATGGACAAGTGGTCCCCCGAGGAGACGCTGCGGCTGATCGCCCAGCACGGCATCACCCACGCGCACATGGTGCCCACCATGTTCCACCGTCTGCTCGCCCTGCCCGACGACGTCCGGGCGCCGGCCGACGTGTCGTCCCTGCGCATGGTCCTGCACGGCGCCGCGCCGTGCCCGGTGTCGGTCAAGCGGGCGATCATCGACTGGTGGGGGCCGGTGCTCCTCGAGTACTACGCCGCCACCGAGGGCACCGGGACGTTCGTGACCAGCGCCGACTGGCTGGCCCGGCCCGGCACCGTGGGCAAGCCCGCGACGGCCGACCACATCCGCATCCTCGACCCGGTGACCGGGGCGCCGCTGCCCGCGGGCGAGATCGGCACCGTGTACCTGCGGGCCCCACAGGTCGGCCGGTTCGACTACTTCGGCGACACCGCCAAGACCGCCAGCAGCTACCAGGGCGACCACTTCACCATGGGCGACGTCGGGTACCTGGACGACGACGGCTACCTGTTCCTCACCGACCGCAGCGCCGACCTGATCATCTCGGGCGGCGTCAACGTCTACCCAGCCGAGGTGGAGGCCGAGCTGCTCGGCCACCCCGCCGTGGGCGACGCCGCGGTCATCGGAGTGCCCGACCCGGCGTGGGGCGAGACGGTGGTGGCGGTCGTCGAGCTGCGCGACGGCGTCGAGCCGTCCGACGAGCTGGCTGCCGACCTGATCGGGCACTGCCGGGCCGCGCTGGCGAGCTTCAAGTGCCCCCGGCGCGTCGACTTCACCGACCAGCTTCCTCGCACCGATAGTGGCAAGCTCTACAAACGCCGCCTGCGCGACGAGTACAGGGCCGCCACCGAGGGTTCATCGGGACGTCGGTAAGAGGGGGTTCACCTCCGAAGTTCCCGCGAGTAAGTTTTTCTTGACCGCGGGCCAATGTGGGGAGAGACACGTGACCACGATCGAATCGACCGAACAGAGTCAGGCCGAGCCCGGCCCCTCGACCGCGGCCGTGCCGGGCGCGCTCAAGGCGGCCGCGATCGCCTCCCTCGGTGCGGGCGCCATCCACGCCGCTGCGGCCGGGGCGCACAGCGAGCCCCGCTCGGCCGTGGTGGCGTTCTCGCTCACCGCCGCGCTGCAGATCGCCTGGGGGGCGCTCGCCCTGGGCCGGTCGGGCCGACTCGTCAGCCTGGCCGGCGTGGCCGTCAACGGCGGCGCACTGGTCGGGTGGGCGCTGGCCAAGACGAGCGGCATCGGCTTCGTCGACGGGCTCGACGTCAAGGAGAGCCCCCAGTTCGCCGACACCCTGGCCGCCGGGCTGGCGGTTGTCGCCATCGTCGGCGCCGTGCTGGCACTGGCGGGGCGCATCTCGTGGGCGGTCCGCCCGCACCCGGCGGTGGTGGGTGTTGCCGCGGTGGCGACCATCGCGCTGGTCGTGCCCGGCATGGTCAACACCGGCAGCCACTCGCATGCGGGCGGCCACGACGACGGGGCCGCTGGTCACGACGACCACGCCGCGGGCGACGGCCATGACCACGCCGACATGGCGGCGTCCACGCCGGCCAAGCCCTACGACGCCACACTGCCCGTCGACCTGGGCGGCGTCCCCGGTGTCTCGGCCGACGAGCAGGCGGAGGCCGAGAACCTGGTGACCATCTCGCTCGAGAAGCTGCCCCAGTTCGCCGACATCCCCACGATCGAGGCGATGGGGTACCGCTCGATCGGCGACGCAGGCACGGGCTTCGAGCACTTCGTCAACTGGGCGCTCATCGCCGACGGCAAGGTGCTCGACGCCGACTACCCCGAGTCGCTCGTCTTCGTGGTCGACCGGGCGACAGGCGAGAGGACGCTGGGGGCCGCCATGTACATGGCCAACGTCGACGACACGCTCGACACCGTGCCCGACCTGGGTGGCGACCTGGTGCAGTGGCACATCCACGACAACCTCTGCTACGCAGGCGAAGAGAACGAGTGGCACGTCGCCGGCATCGCCGATCCGCCGGCCGAGTGCCCGCCGGGGACTCGGCGCCTGTCCGAGAACCCGGTGCCGATGGTGCACGTCTGGATCGTCCCCCACGAGTGCGGCCCGTTCGCTGCCCTCGAGGGCGTCGGCGCCGGCCAGATCGCCTCCGACGAGGACCGCCTCTGCGACCATCATCACGGAGCACCGGCGTAGCCGGGGCGACCTGAGGTTCCGAGCACCGGCGTAGCCGGGGCGACCTGAGGTTCCGAGCACCGGCGTAGCCGGGGCGACCTGAGGTTCGAGCACCGGCGTAGCCGGGGCGACCTGAGGCACCGGCGTGCGCCCACCGTGGTCGGCGTCGACTCGGAGACCGGGGTGATCACCGCACCTGGCGCTCGTAGGGCTCGACCAGCACCCGGACGGCCCGCTCGAGCTCGGCGATGACCGTGTCGAAGTCGATGCGGTCGTTGGCCCAGGCGACCAGCGCCGAGTACCAGACGTGGCCGAGCACGGCCATGATGTCGGATCGGACCCGCGGGTCGAGGTCGACCAGGATGCCGGCGGCCATCGACTCGATCTGCCCCTGCACCTGGTTCGCGCTCTGCTGCACCCCGGGATCGGCCGACGACAGCGCCCGCACCAGCGCGGCGCTGAGCTTGGGCTGGCGGGCCATCGCCCGGCAGGCCCGACCCAGCACGTCCACCAGCTGGTCCGCGGCCGTGTCGCCCCGGGGCGGCGACTGGGCCACACGGCCCTGCAGCTTGGCCGTCCACTCGGTCATCGCTGCGGCGAGCAGGTGGTCCTTGGACGAGAAGTACCGGTAGATGGTGGCGAGCGACACGTTGGCGCTGGCCGACACGTCGCGCATCTGCACAGCGTCGTAGCCGCGCTCGGCCCCCAGCTCGAACGCAGCGTCGATGACGCGCCGCCGGCGCTCGCGCTGGTCGGCGGAGGGAGGTGCCTCGTCGAGGTTGCTCGAGACGCTGCTCACGGCGCCGCAGTCTAGAACCGGTTCTCGGTCGCCTACCCGGGCTACGCCGGGGCCAGGCGCACCGGCAGGTGCTTGATGCCGCCGATGAAGTTGGAGCGCAGGCGGTCGGGCTCGCCCAGCGACTCGAGGCGCGGCACCCTCGCCGCCAGCTCCTCGAACAGCAGGCGGATCTCGAGCCGGGCGAGCTGGGCCCCCAGGCAGAAGTGGGGCCCGCCGCCCCCGAAGGCGATGTGCGGGTTGGGGTCGCGCGTGATGTCGAACCGGAACGGCTCGTCGAAGATCGACTCGTCGCGGTTGGCCGAGATGTACCAGAGGCTGATCTTCTCGCCCTCTCGGATGGTCTGGCCGCCCAGCTCGATGTCGCGGGCGCAGTTGCGGCGGAAGAACATGACCGGCGACGCCCACCGCAGGATCTCCTCGACCGCCCCGTTGATGTGGGCGGCGGGGTCGGACGCCAGCAGCGCCCACTGGTCGGGGTTGTCGAGGAAGGCGTTCATGCCGTGGGCGATGGCGTTGCGGGTGGTCTCGTTGCCCGCCACCGACAGCAGCATGAAGAACAGGTTGAAGTCCATCTCCGACAGGGTGTCGCCGTCGACCTCGGCGTTGAGCAGGGTGGTGACGATGTCCTGCTGGGGCTCGGCCCGGCGCTTCTCGGCCAGGGCCTGGGCGTACATGAACATCTCGACCTGGGCTTCCATGACGTGCTCGTCGCTGACCCGGTACTCCGGGTCCTCCGAGCCGATCATGCGGTTGGACCAGTCGAACAGCTTGAAGCGGTCCTCACGCGGCACGCCCAGCAGCTCGGCGATGACCTCGAGCGGCAGTTCGGCGGCCACGTCGACCACGAAGTCGCACTCGCCCTTGGCCATGGCCTGCTCGATGATGGTGGCCGTCAGCTCGCGGACGTGCACCTCGAGCGCGGCGATCATCCGCGGCGTGAACCCCCGGTTGACCAGCTTGCGGTAGCGGGTGTGGCCCGGCGGGTCCATGAACAGCATCATGTTGCCGGCCATCTCCTGGCCGGGGATGGGAGCCACGGGGCCCTCGAGCGTGACCACGCCGCCCCGCTCCTGGGCCGACGAGAACGACGCGGCGTCGCGGTTGGCCGTGACGATGTCGTCGTAGCGGGTGACGACCCAGAACCCGTCACCGCCCGGCTCGTCGTGGTGGAACACGGGCGCGTTGGCCCGCAGCCACGTGAACCACTCGTGCGGGATGCCCTCGGTGAACCGGTCCCGGTTCAGCAGGTCGATCTCGGCGACGTCCACGGCGCTCTCCCTCGGTTGGTGCTCCTACGTTGCCCTCTGGCGAGGGCGCGTGCTGGTCAGTGCCCCGTGAACTGGGGCACCCGCTTCTGGACGAACGCCAACGGGCCTTCGCGGGCGTCGTCGCTGGCGAAGACGGCCATGCCGATCTCGGAGTCGAGGCGCATGGCGTCGCTCTCGGGCACGCCCTCGGTGGCGCGCAGGGCCCGCAGCACGGCCTGGACGGCGACGGGACCGTTGGCGGCGATGCTGGCGGCCACCTCGCGTGCCCGGTCGAGAGCGGTGCCGTCGGGCACGACCTCGCCGATGAGGCCGATCGCGTGGGCCTCGGTGGCGCGGATGTGGCGGCCGGTGAGCAGCAGGTCGGCGGCGACCGCATAGGGGATCTGGCGGCGCAGCCGCACCACCGACCCGCCCAGCGGGTAGAGGCCCCACCGCACTTCGGACACGCCGAAGCGGGCGCTCTCGCCGGCGATGCGGATGTCGGTGGCCTGCAGGATCTCGGTGCCGCCGGCGACGGCCGGGCCCTCGACCGCGGCGATGAGCGGCTTGTCGAGCAGGAACCCCTTGAGCAGCGGCTTGATGACCCCGGCGGCGACGTCGGCGACCGAGGTGTCAGCCGGGGCGTCAGGTGCGCCGGCCGCGGCGTTGTGCGCCACGCCGGTGTCGCCGGGTCCGTCGTTGAATTCTGGCGTCTGTGGGTGACGTGCGGGCTCGCGGTGGACGCCAGAACCAGGTGCGCCCGCGGCGGCGAAGGCATCGCCCGGGGCGGCGTCGGACATGGCGGCCAGGTCGGCGCCGGCGCAGAACGCGCCGCCCGCGCCGGTCAGGATCACGACGCGCACGTCGGGGTCGGCGTTGGCCTCGTCCCAGGCTCGGGACATGCCGCGCATCATCTCGGGCGACAACGCGTTCCGGCGCTCCGGCCGGTTCATGGTCACGACCATGACGTGCCCGTCACGCTCGACGATCAGGTGACTGTCGTCTCCCCGCGACGCCATGCGGCGAAGTAGAACACATTCTCGTTTGGCCAACAACCGGCGCCCTGTGCGGCGCCCGGAGCGGCGGCTCACAGGTCGGCGAACGGGGCCGCGTAGCGGAACGTGCCGGTGAGCCCGGGGTCGTAGGCCGCCAGCGAGCGCACCTGGAAGTAGTCGCCCCAGGTCGGGTCAGGCGACTCCACCGCGTGCGCCGCGGCCGGCTCGAAGCCGAACCGCCCGTAGTAGGTGGGCTCGCCGAGCAGGGCGACGAGCGGCTCGTCGAGCGCGTCGGCCGCGCCCAGGACCGCATGCATCAGGGCCGACCCCACCCCGTCACCCTGGTGGCGGGGCAGCACTCCGAGGGGACCCAGCCCCAGGGCCGGGCGGTCGGTGCCACCCGCGACGACCCAGCCCCGACTGCACACGACGTGCCCGACGACGGCACCGTCCACGACCGCCACCAGCGACAGGCGGGGCAGCCACTCGTCGCCGGCGCGCAGCCGGTCGACGAGCGGGGCCTCGACTGGGATGGCGCCGGCGACGACGGGATCGCCCGCCGCGTCTGCCCCGTCGGCCGCGTCGGCCCCGCCGTTGGCGTCCCGTGGGCGGAAGGCGGCCGCGTGCACCGCACGGATCGCGTCGATGTCGCTGATGTCGCCAGGTCGTTCGGGACGGATGATCACCGACCGAGTGTGGCGACGACGGGCGCGCGCACCCAGCGAGTTTCGGTGCGACAAGATCGGGTCGTGCCCGCGTGGACCTGCCCCGACTGCCACCGGCAGTTCGGTCGGCGCGGGCAGTCGCACGAGTGCGCGCCGGCGATGACGCTCGACGAGTACTTCTCGACCGGTCCCGAGCGCGAGCGGCCCATCTTCGACGCGGTGATGGCCCACCTCGACACGCTCGGTCCGGTGCACGTCGAGCCTGTGTCGGTGGGCATCTTCCTCAAGCGGTCGCGGGGCTTCGCCGAACTGCGGCCCAAGGTCCGGTGGGTGGCGCTGTCGTTCTCCTTGCCGCATCCGGTCGAGAGCCCGAAGATCGCCCGGCGCGTGACAGGCTCCGGCCACCGCACGTGGTATGTCGTCAACCTGCGCAGCGCGGCGGACGTCGACGACGACGTCCGCGACTGGCTGACCGAGGCCTATCTCGAGTCGCCGGAGTGACGGCCGCGGGCCGTGCCATGATCGGCGCCTCGATCCGGTCGACCAGGGGAGAACCGATGGACAGCCTCGATGAGGCCCGCAAGCGCCTCGACGACGAGTTCGGCCAGGTGCGTCGCAAGCTCGACAAGATCCACGCCGCCCTCGACAAGGTCGAGGCCGCCGGGCCCGAGGACGACATCCACGGCCTGCTGGCCGATCTCGAGTCGACGGTCAAGGAGGTGCGGGACGGCGGCGTGGTCGGGTCGGGCGCCAACGGGCACCGCCGCGCCCTGAAGGACTACCTGGCGCTGAAGGACGGCTGACCGCCGTCCGGGCGGGCTACCGGGCTCCGTCGGACCGATCGTCCGGCGGTCCCTCGTCACCGCCGGGGCGATGGGATGGCGCGTCGTGCTCGGCAGGGGTCGTGTCTCCCGCAGGGCCCTGCGGTCTGCGACGGTCGAACCAGCCGCCGATCTTGCGCATCACGCGGGCCACGGGCTCGGGGAAGATGCCCGGCTCGCCTTCGACGATGGTGTGCAGCACGTCGACATGCTCCCACGGCCGGCGCCGCGGGTATGTGCTGGTCCACGCCGGGCCGGGCGCCGCGGTCATTTCCGCGCGTTGACATCGGTCACGGCGGCGGCAAGCCTGCGGCCCGTTCGCAGGACGGGAGCGCAGGAGGGGAGCGATGACCACGCAGCCACCGGGCCCACGCATCACGCACGTCGACGATGTGCCCTGGCAGGAGGTGCGCCGCCAGCAGCACGGCGCCGACCCCGCCGACACGGCGTCCGTGTACGAGAGGTGGCTCGATGTCGGCGGCCGCTTCCTGTCGCTGTACGCCCGGTGGGACCCGGGGATGATGGTGCAGCCCCACGGCCACAACAGCGACCATGTGGTGTTCGTGCTCGAAGGGACGATGACCTGCGGGGACGTCGAGTGCCGGCCCGGCACCCACATCGCCCTCGACCACGGCGACGACTTCGGCCCGTTCGTGGCCGGGCCCGACGGCGTGGTCCTGTTCGAGGTGATGATGGGCGACCCCCGCTCGTTCCCCGCCCGCCAGGACGAGTGGCATGCCCTGTTGGCGAAGCGCGACGTCACCCTGCTGCCCAACCCGCCGATCGACCTGCCGGGCGGCCTGGCCGACACTCGTAATTGAACGGCGGGGCTGTCACGCCGCCGTATGCGCGACGGCCGCCGTGCAGCGCTCGGGCAAGAGGATCGGCGTGGGCATGGCGCGAGAACGTGTTCTACATAGACTGGCCCTCAAGGACGCACACCGGGCCACCGGTGGAGGAGGGGAACCGAATGACCGCCGCGACCGACACGTCGGCACCGCAGGACGCCGAGCGCTACACGATCATCTCGGCCGACTGCCATGCCGGCGGCAGCCACAAGCAATACCGCGAGTACCTCGACCCCCGGTTCCACGACGACTTCGACGCCTGGCGGGGCAAGTACAAGAACCCCTTCCGCGACCTGGGCGACACCCGCCGCTACCGCAACTGGGACAACGAGATGCGCAACGGCCAGCAGGAGGCCGACGGCATCGTGGGCGAGGTCGTGTTCCCCAACACGGTGCCGCCCTTCTTCCCCAGCTTCGTGCTGTTCGCCCAGCCGCCCAAGCCCGAGGACTACGAGCACCGGCGCGCCGGCATCCACGCCCACAACCGCTGGCTGGTCGACTGGTGCGGCGAGTTCCCCGAGCGCCGCGCCGGCATCGGCCAGATCTTCGTCAACGACGTCGACGACGCCATCGAGGACGTGCGCTTCATCAAGGAGCACAACCTGCGGGGCGGCGTCCTGCTGCCCAACGTGGCGCCCGACGTCGACTGGGTGAAGCCGCTCTACGACCCCATCTACGACCCGCTGTGGGCCGTCATCGAGGACCTGGAGGTGCCCGTCAACGTGCACGGCGGCACCGGCGTGCCCGACTACGGGCCCTACCCCGTGTCGATGCTGCTCTACATCAACGAGGCGTCCTTCTACTCGCAGCGCCCGCTGGTGCAGTTCATCCTGTCCGGCATCTTCGAGCGCTTCCCCCGGCTCAAGTTCGTCGTCACCGAGAGCGGCTGCGCGTGGGTGCCGCCCCTGCTGACCCGGCTCGACAAGGTGCTCGGCCGCATCCGCGACACGGGCGCCACCGGCGAGATCCGCTACGGGGCCGAGCACGTGCTCGACAAGTCGGCCACCGAGTACTTCCAGCAGAACGTGTGGATGGGCGTCAGCCAGCCGGGGCCGGCCGACGCGGCCGCCCGCTACGAGATCGGCCTCGACAAGTTCATGTGGGGCAGCGACTACCCCCACGACGAGGGCACCGCGCCCTTCACCCGCGAGCACCTGCGGGCCCTGTTCTCCGATACCGACCCTATGGAGCTGCGCCGGCTGCTGGCCGGCAACGTGGCCGATCTTTACGGGTTCGACCTCGACGCCCTCGCACCGATGGCCGCTCGGTTCGGGCCATCGGTGGGCGAGATCGCCACCCCGCTGACCGAGATGCCCGACGAGCCCAACGAAGCCCTGCTCAACTCGGTCGGGGAGTGGCTGTGAGCGACCAGACCTACGGCAGCGCCGCCCAGCCCCCGCCCGCGCCCACGGGCTCGGCCAACGGGGACGCGCCGACCAACGCCGCCGGCGAGCCGCTCGTCCTGGTCGACGAGCCGTCGCCCGGCGTGCGGCGCCTGACGCTCAACCGGCCCGAAAAGCGCAACGCCCTCAACAACCCGTTGCGGGGCGCGCTCATCGCCGCGCTGCGGGCCGCCGACGGCGACGACGCCGTGCGGGTCACGATCGTCCGGGGCGCCGGCACCTGCTTCTCTGCGGGCTACGACCTGGGTGGTGGCAACGAGGGCACCGAGCTGCCGTTCTTCACCGCCGCGGGCGAGGGCCAGTGGCCTCGCCACGTCACCGAGGGATGGATGTCGATCTGGGACCTGGCCAAGCCGGTCATCGCCCAGGTGCACGGCTACTGCCTGGCGGGTGGGTCCGAGCTGGCCACCGGGTGCGACCTGGTCTACGTGGCCGAGGACGCCAAGATCGGCTACCCGGCCGTGCGCTTCGGCGTCCCCGACATGCAGTTCCACGCCTGGTTCATGGGCATGCGGTCGGCCATGGAGATGATGCTGACGGGCGACTCGATCTCGGGCACCGAGGCCGCCCGGCTGGGCTGGGCCAACCACGCCTACCCGATCGCCGAGCTCGACGAGCAGGTGGTCGCCGTGGCCGAGCGGGTGGCCAAGGTGCCGCCCGACATCGCTCAGCTCAACAAGCGCACGGTGCACCGCGCCATGGACGTGATGGGCCTGCGGGCCGCCATCCGCTCGGGCACCGAGCTGTGCTCGCTCGCCATCCACCAACCCAGCTTCCAGGCCTTCATCACCGAGGCCCGCGAGAAGGGGCTGACCGCCGCGCTGTCCGGGCGCGACGAGCCCTTCGGCGACTACCGCACCACGGAGCCCCACCCTGCCTCCGATTCCTGACGGTCGACCCGCCCTGAAAGAACGACCGGCCGGTGAGCGGCCCGGGCGCCGACGGATGGGTAGCGTCGCTGCCGCGTGCCGCGGCTGCTGATCGTCCACCACACCCCCTCGCCCGGCGTGCACTCGCTGTTCGAGGCCGTGCGCTCGGGCGCGACCGACCCGCAGATCGAGGACGTCGAGGTCGTGGCCCGACCTGCGCTGGCGGCCACCGCGGTCGACGTGCTCGAGGCCGACGGCTACGTGTTGGGCACGCCCGCCAACCTGGGCTACATGTCGGGGGCGCTCAAGCACTTCTTCGACACGATCTACTACCCGTGCCTCGAGGCCACGGTGGGCCGGCCCTACGGGGTGTTCGTGCACGGCAACGACGACACGACCGGCGCACTCCGGGGGATCGACAAGATCGTCACCGGCCTGCGATGGACGCTCGCGCAGGCGCCCGTGTCGGTTGTCGGCGCGCCCACCAAGGACGACCTCGTCTCGTGCTGGGAGCTGGGCGCGGCGGTCGCGGCCGGGCTCAGCGTCGCCTGACGACCAGCGTC
Source organism: uncultured Acidimicrobiales bacterium (assembly GCA_963735395.1). GTDB lineage: Bacteria > Actinomycetota > Acidimicrobiia > Acidimicrobiales > VFJN01 > ZC4RG19. The sequence goes on from CAVTKV010000021.1 coordinate 413,879, forward strand.
CTGCAGTCGACCGGCGGGCGGGGGGTGAACGCCCGCCGGGGGATGGGGCGGCCGAGCCCGACGTCGTAGTCGCGGGCCCAACGCCCGGCGCCGGGGCGCGCCCGGCGGCCCACCGGTGGGCGGCCGCGCGCTGCACCACCAGGTCGGCGCGGACGAGGCGCGACCCCGGACCGAGCAGGCGCTTCAGCAACTGGCTCGTGACCGCGAACGGGGGATTGGCCACGACCCGGAACGGGCGGCGCGGCAGGCGTAGGTCGGCCGCGTCGGCGCGCACGACGGTCACGTCGTCGTCGGCGAAGCGGTCGCGCAGCACCGCGACCCGCTGCGGATGCAGCTCGACCGCGATCACACGGGCACCGGCCGCGACCAGGGGAGCGGTCACGGCCCCGGTGCCCGCTCCGATGTCGACGACGAGGTCGCCCGGAGCGACGTCGGCGTCAGCGACGACCTGTGCGGCCCACGTCGGCGCGAGTCGGTGCCAGCCCCACCGGGAGCTCCCGGAGGCGGGCACGGAGCACCATCACGCACGTCGCAGCCATGCCCGCGACCGTAGGACGGGTGCCCGCCGCCCGGCCAGCGAGTTTCGCCGGGAACTCCCTCGGCGGTGCGACGCCCGGGCGGCATACTCGGGGCATGGCCGACGAGCGTCCCGCGACCGACGATCGTGACCCTGCCGACGTGGTGTCAGGCATGGTCGACCACGTGCTTCGCCTGGTCGACACGTGGACCACCTGGGACGGCGCTCCCGGTCGGGTCGACGACCGGGTGTACACGCCCCACAAGGCCGTGCGGCGGGTGGCCGACCACCTCGTCGACCACCTGGCCGAGGTCGACGCCCGCCTGGCCGGCGAGCCGACCATCCCGGACCGGTGGCATGCGTCCGCCATCACCACCCCGGCCGACCTGGCCCCCTTCACCGACGACGACCGCGACGAGGCGCACAGCCGGCTGGATCGCCTGGCCCAGGTGTGGCGGCTGCGGCTGCGGTCGCTCGACGACGACCGGCTCGACCGCCAGGAGGGCGATGCGTGGACGATCCGCGAGATCGCCTTCCACCTCGAGGAATCGACGTACTACGCCGACGCGGTGGGCCGACTCGCCCGCGACTGATCGGGGCCTCCACCGAGGCCCCGATCACCTGCGCGCTGCGGTTGCCGATCAGATCTGGCCGATGCCCAGGTCGACGGCCACGCCGATGAGGGCGAACACCGCCGGGTCGACGTCGACGTCGTCGTTGCCCGCCAGGCCGTTCACCTGGAGCCGGTCGATGGTCTCGCTGCCGGCGATGCCCACCGCCGTCCGCAGCCCTCTGACCTCGACACGGGCGCCGTCGGCCGTGACGTCGATGTCGTCGCCCCGGGGCGTGCCGTTGACCGTCACCGTGTCGGGCTGACCGTCGCCGCCGCCCGTCGGCGCCGACAGGTCCACGTCCGCCCGCCGGAAGTCCGTGCCGGTCATGTCGTTGACCGTCATCGTGTCCGTGCCGCCGAGGGCCGTCAGGTCCAGGCGCTCGACGCCGTCCATGTCCATGCGGATGTTGCCCACGTCGCGGAGGAAGACCGAGCGCTCGCCCTCGGCCGACAGGCTCATGTTCTCGTTGACGGCGGCGCCGTTGAAGTCGAGCGTGTCGGTGCCGCTCTGGCCCTCGACGTCGTCGCTGCCGTCGCCCGGGTCCCAACGGAAGCTGTCCCGGCCCGAGCCGAGGACGCCGGTGTCGTCGCCCCGGTTGCCGTCGACGGCGTCGTGGCCGCTGCGGCCCAGGAACAGCTCGGCGCCGTCGCCGCCGTTCAGGTTGTCGTTGCCGCTGCCGCCGTCGACCGTCAGGGCCTCGTCGGCGAAGGCGCCGTTGACCTGGTCGACCCGGAACGCGTCGTTGCCGCTGCGGGTGAAGACCTCGATGCGCGAGAACGTGGCCCGGTCGAAGCTCCGGTCGGCCGATCCGTCGTCGCCGAAGTCGACCTGCAGGGTGCCCGGCTGGCCGGGCGCGAGGCGCAGCGCGATGAGGTCCACACCGCTCCGGCCGTTCACGGTCAGCGTGTCGTAGGCGACCGAGGCCGACCCGCGCGGTGCGGCCCCGGCGGGACCGGCGGCGACCAGGCCCAGGGTGAGCGCGGCGGCCGCGCCGGCGCCGAGAGCGAGCCGGCCTCTCCGGGTGGTGCTGGTGGTGTCCATGGGCTTCCTCTTCCGTGCGGTCGCCGACGGGGCGTCGGCGCATCGGGGAGGAGTACGAGCGGGGTCGCCGCGCGGTTCGCGGGCGCTCCTGCACCGGCGGACCGGCTGCGGGTTCAGGCCCGGAACGCGGCGATCACCTCGGCGAACCGGGGGAGGGGCTCCGCCGACGACAGGTCGGGGAAATTGACGATCACCGTCTGCACGCCGACCTCGGCGAACTGCCGGTAGCGGCCGATGTGGTCGTCGACCGTGGGCGCATCGGCGGTCGACAGGATCGACACGGTGATGTCGGCCGGGTCGCGGCCCTCCGCGGCGCAGTGGCGGCGCAGCACCTCGACCTTGTGGCGCACGGTGGCCGGGTCGCCGAACAGGTTGCAGGCGTCCGCGTGGCGGGCCACCAGCCGCAGCGTCTTCCGCTCGCCCGACCCACCCACCAGGATCGGCACCCGCTCCTGCAGCGGCCGCGGGTAGCAGACGGCCTCGGCCACCTCGATCGTGCGGCCCGAGTAGGCCGGGGCGCCCTTGCCCCACATCAGCGGCAGCAGCTCGAGGGCGTCCTCGAGCATGGCGTAGCGGTCGGCCAGCGGCGGGAACCGCCACCCGTACGCCCGGTGCTCGCGCTCGAACCACGCCGCCCCGATGCCGCACATCGCCCGCCCGCCCGACAGCACGTCGAGGGTGGCGACGATCTTGGCCAGGTGGGCGATGTTGCGGTAGGTCACGCCCGTGACCAGGGTGCCGAGCCGGGCCGTCTCGGTGCGGGCCGCCAGGAAGGCGAGGGTCGAGTAGCTGTCGAGCATGTCCTCCCAGTGCGGGCCCACCGGCGGGATCTGCAGGAAATGATCCATGACCCAGATGCTGGCGAAGCCGGCGTCCTCGGCCGCGGCGGCGATCTCGGTCAGACGGGTGCGGGTCTCGGCGGGGCCGCCCGGCCACGTGAAGCGGGGGATCTGCAGGCCGAACTCGAGGGGCATGGGGCGCTCCTTCTGGCGGGCGGCGGCGGCCGGCGCGGCGACGAGGTCGGGGGCGACGACGACGGGCGGGTCGGGTGGATGGACGGCGGCGAACCCGTCGTCGACGAGGCCATCGCGGGTGGCGGGCCAGCCGGTGAGCATCGACGTCATGGCCTTGGACGGGATCGGCCGCTCCCGGGCCCGGTTGCGGGCCCGGCACACCGCGGCGTCGGTGTCGAACACGACCGCGACGCAGGGCACGCCCGCCTGTTCCGCCGCCGCCCGCCAGCGCCGCCGCCGTTTGGCATCGGTGCCGAGCGTGTCGACGACGGTGGTCAGGCCGCGGCGCAGGCGCCGCTCGACGACCAGGTCGAGCACGTCGAACGCGTCCTTCGACGCCCGCTGGTCGTGCTCGTCGGTGCCCACCACGGCCCGCAGCCCGTCCGACGACAGGACCTGGTGGGGTGGGAAGTGCTCGGCCGCCCACGTCGATTTCCCCGACGCGGGCGGGCCCACGAGCACGACGAGCGACCCCTCGGCCAGCCGGACCGACATCACCGGTCATCCTGCCGCATCCGCCCACGCGGGAAGCCACTCAGGGGGTCGGCGCGAAGGCTTCGAGCGTTGCCGGGACGTCGCCCAGGGGGTAGAGGATCGGCGACGTGCAGCCGGTGGCGACGTACTCGGCCACCTTGGCCCGGCACTCGTCGGCCGTGCCGGCCGCGCACAGCATCTGCACGATCTCGTCCGGCACGAGCTTGCTGGCCGCCACCACCTCGTCGTGGCTGGCGGGCCAGGTCAGCACCTTGCCGATGTCGTCGAGCAGCTCGGACGGCACACCCGACGCCGCCATGATGTGCGGCTGCTGGCCCAGGTACTGGGTGACCAGCAGGCGGGCGGCGTCGAGCGCCGCCTCGCGGTCGGCGTCGAGCGAGCACACCACGAGCTGCGGGCGATCGACCTCGTCGACCGTGCGGCCTGTGCGGGCCGCACCCTCGGCCAGCGCGGCGAGCGCCCGGTCGTTGTAGGCGGGCGACACGAGGTAGTTGAGCACGGCCCCGTCGGCGATCTCGCCGGCCAGGGCCATCATCTTCATGCCGGTGGCCCCGATGTAGAGCGGCACCTGCTTGGCCCGGCGCTCCTGGTGGACGTAGTCGAGCTCGACCCCGTCGAGGTGCACGTAGGCGCCGTCGTAGGTGACCGGGCCGTCGCACCGCAGCAGCGCCCGCACCGACTCGACGACCTCGCGCATCACCCGCAGCGGCCGGTCGCGGCTGACGCCGACCTTGGCGGCCAGCGGGTCCCACCACGCCCCCAGCCCGGCGAGCACCCGGCCGGGGGCCAGATCGTCGAGGGTCGAGAACAGGGAGGCCAGCCGGGCCGGGTTGCGGGTCCAGATGTCGATGACGCCCGAGCCGACGGCGATGCGCTCGGTGGTGGCGGCGAAGGCGGCCATGGGGACCGTCGCTTCGCGCACCAGCCGGCTGTCGGCCTGCCACACGGCGGCGAACCCCAGCTCCTCGGCCCGCTGGACGAAGCCCATCGCTTCGCGGATCGGGTGGGCGTCCTGGACGTACAGCGCCATGGGGACGCCGGCCAGGGCCTCTTCGGGGCTGCCGCCCTCGCTCACAGCTTCGACCACAGCCGTTGCGCCTCCTCCCAGGCCCGGGCCCGGATCCGCTCGGCGTCGACACGGGTGCAGACGCCCCCGTCGACCACGACCTCGCCGTCGACCACCACCCGCTCGGCCCGCACGCCCGGCGTGAACGCCAGGTACCACGGGTCGGCCCGGTCGGCGGCCCAGGTCACCTCGTCGCCGCGCACCTCGGGCACCAGGTCGGCCCCCGCGTGCAGCCAGGCCCAGGCGTCGTCGGGCGTGGCCGTCACGTCGTCGGCCCGCTGGGCCACGTAGGCGAGAGCGAACTCGTCGACCATGGCCGCGCCGATGCCGTCGCTGCCCAGCACCACCCGGTTGCCCGCGGCCGCCCACCGCGCCGGCCGGGCGTAGCCGACCCCGTTGTTCAGGTTCGACCGGGGGTTGTGGGCGATCGTGCCCGCCAGCGGGGGGTCGACGTGCACGCAGTGCGCCAGCAGCCAGTCGTCGGTGGCGTGGGGGCGCAGCCGGTCGGCCGCACCTGCGTCGACGGCGTCCTCGCCCACGTGGATGTGGACTCCGACGCCAAGGTCACGGGCCAGCCCGACGACCGCGTCGAGGGTCTCGTCGGACAGGGTCAGGCAGGCGTGAGCCCCGACCAGGCCCCGCCCTCCGGCCCGGAGGAACCGCTCGTTCTCGGCCAGCCCGGCCTTGGCGCCCTCGGGCCCGTGGCGATCGGTGACCTCGTAGGCGCACACGACGCGCACGCCCACCTCGGCGCAGGCGTCGGCGATCACGTCGAGGCTGCCGTCGATGGCCGAGGGCGAGGCGTGGTGGTCGACGATGGCCGTGGTGCCCGACTCGAGCGCCTCGACCGCGCCGAGCAGAGCCGACCACCGCACCAGGTCGAGGTCGAGGGCGGCGTCGAGCCGCCACCAGATCTGGTCGAGGATCTCGGTGAAGCGGGTCGGCGTGGCCGGCGGCGCCGGCATGCCCCGCGCCAGCGTCGAGTACAGGTGGTGGTGGGCGCAGACGAGCCCGGAGTGGTGGCGGTCACCGCGCCGACCTGTGCGCCGAACGTGCGGCAGATCTGGCGCTGTGGCGACCGGATCTGCCGCAGTCCGCCGGGAACGGGTGGTCCCCAGGCAGCCGGGTCACGAGCCGTTGCGGCGCATCGGCAGCGTCGCCCGCCACTCGCCGTCGAGGTCGTGGAGCGCGCCGGCGACCGCGCCGGCCGTGGGGACGAGGCCGATCTCGCCCACGCCCTTGATCCCGTAGGGCGCCCGGGGCTGGGGCCGCTCGACCAGGACGACGTCGATGGGCGGCACGTCCTTGGCCCGCAGGATGCCGAGCTGGCGCAGCGTCGTCGCCGTGGGGCGGCCGACTCGTCGGTGGGGAAGTCCTCGGTCAGCGCGTAGCCGAGGCCCATGTGCACCGAGCCGATGACCTGGCCCTCGCACAGCAGCGGGTTGACGGCCCGGCCCGACGTCGTGGGCGGCGACGACCCGCTCGATCTCGCCCGTCTCGCGGTCGATGACCACGAGCTGCGCGGCGTACCCGAACGTCGAGTGGATGGTCGGCCGCTCGACGGTGCCGAGCGCCTGGGTCCAGTCGACCCGGTACTCGCCCTCGTAGTCGACGCCGGGCCGGCAGCCGTCGTCGCACGCCGCCTTGCAGGCGGCGGCCACCGAGCCGGCGCCCATGAGCGTGCCCCGGCTGCCCGTCGTCTGGCCGGCGCCCAGCTCACGGGACGTGTCGACGACCACCCGCACCTTGGCGGGGTCGACGCCCAGCTCCTCGACCGCCACCTGGAGCGCGACGGTGTGGACGCCCTGGCCCATCTCGGTCCAGCAGTGGCGGACCTCGACGCCGCCGTCCCGTCGCGTAGTCCTCGTCGAAGCGGACGACGGCCTTGGCGACCTCCTTGAACCCGTTGCCGAGGCCCGAGTTCTTGAGGCCGAGGCCGACGCCGACGGCCTTGCCGTCGGCCACGGCCGCGTCCCACAGCGGCTTCACCGCGTCGAGGCAGTCGCGGGCGCCGAGGCAGCCGTCGTCCATCACCTGGCCGGGACCCCACACCACGCCGGGCATGACGACGTTGCGGGCCCGGATCTCCCACCGGTCGAGCCCACAGGCGTCGGCCAGCCGGTCGAGCAGGCCCTCGGTGGCGAACTGCGCCTGGTTGGCGCCGAAGCCGCGGAACGCCCCGCAGACCGGGTTGTTGGTGCGCACGGCGAAGGCGTCGACGTCGACGACCGGCCAGGCGTACGGGCCGCTGGCGTGGCCGGCCGCCCGCTCGAGCACCTTCATGCCCACCGACGCGTACGGGCCGGAGTCGCCGACGATGCGGGCCTTGAGCGCCGTCACCCGACCGTCGGCGTCGCACCCGGCCCACGCCTCGACCCGCACCGGGTGGCGCTTGGGGTGCACCCGCAGCGACTCCTCGCGGCTGAACGTGCACTTGACCGGCCGGCCCAGCAGCCAGGCGGCGAGGGCGGTCTGGGTCTGGTTGGCGCAGTCCTCCTTGCCGCCGAAGGCACCGCCGTTGGCGACCAGGTGCACGAGCACCCGGCCCTCGTCGACGCCGAGCACGTCGGCGATCTGGCGGCGGTCGTCCCACACGCCCTGGCCGCCCGAGAACACCTCGAGCGTGCCGTCGTCGTGGGGCACCGCCAGCGTGGACTCGGGCTCGAGGAACGCGTGCTCGATGCGCTGGGTCTGGAACACCTCGTGCACGGTGTGGGCGCTGGCGGCCAGGGCGGCGTCGGCATCGAGCCCGTCGGCGTGGTCGCTGCGGGCGTAGGTGGTGCGGGACAGCACGTTGGGCTCGGCGGGATCGCCGACCTCCCACACCGCCGGCTCGGACGAGTCGAGGGCGGCGAGCGGCGTCGGCGAAGGGCGGCAACGGCCGGTACTCGACGGCGACCAGCTCGGCGGCCCGCCGGGCCGTCGCCCGGTCGCCGGCCACCACCAGGGCCAGCAGGTCGCCGGTGTACGACGTGCGGCCGCCCACGGGGATGAACACCGGCCAGTCACGGTGGATCAGGCCGATGCGCAGCTCGCCGGGTACGTCGGCGGCCGTGAGCACCCGCTCGACGCCGGGAACGGCCGCCGCGGCCGCGGTGTCGATGGCCAGGATGTCGGCCCGGGCGTGGTCGGCCAGCACGGGGGCGGCGTGGAGCAGGCCCGGCACCCGCATGTCGTCGACGTAGGGCTTGTCGCCCAGGGCCAGCTCGCCGGCCTGGTACTTGGCGTTGCGGCTGCCGACGCCCCACGAGGGCCCGCCCCCGCCGGCCGCCGCCGGCCAGGGAACGGGCACCTCGTCGCCTGCCGCGAGCAGGTCGACCGCGTCGAGGATCGGGTGGTAGCCGGTGCACCGGCACAGGTGGCCGCCCAGGTGGCGGGCCGCCTTGTCGCGGGTGAGCGCCGGGCCGTCCTTGTCGACCAGGTACTTCGTGCGCATGACGATGCCCGGGGTGCAGAACCCGCACTGCAGCGCGCCGGTGGCGGCGAAGGCGGCGGCGTAGCGCTCGCGCTCGTCGGCCGGGAGCCCCTCGAGGGTGGTCACGGCCTTGCCGGCGACACGGTCGAGCACCAGCGAGCAGCTGACGCTCGGCTTGCCGTCGACCAGCACCGTGCAGCACCCGCACTGCCCCGACGGCGAGCAGCCGTCCTTGGGGCTGGTGACGTCCAGTTCCTCGCGCAGGGCGGCCAGCAGGTGCGGGTGGTCACCCACCTCGACCTCGCTGCCGTTGAGCCTGAACCGCGTCGTCACCCCCACCACGATGCCAGAGATCAACAAACTGTTGAAGTCTTTGCCGTTTCGGGTCGGTGAACTGGGCGGCGGGAGGGGTAGAACGACGTCCATGCCCGCGCGCCCGTCCTCGCGATTGACCGTCAACCACGACACGTCGGCCCTGCCGGCGGACGCCCGGCCGGGGTCGCGGGTCCACGCGTTCCACCAGCGCCTGCCCGGTTACGCGCCGACCCCGCTGCGGGAGGTGCCGGAGCTGGCGGCGCGGTGCGGGGTCGGGCGTGTGCTCGTCAAGGACGAGTCGAGCCGCATGGGGCTGCCCGCGTTCAAGATCCTCGGCGCGTCCTGGGCCACCTATCGCGTGCTGTGCGAGCGCATGGGCGGCGAGCCCGAGTGGACGACGCTCGACGACCTGGCCGCCGTGGTGGCCGACCGGTTGGGCTCCCTGCGCCTGCACGCCGCCACCGACGGCAACCACGGGCGGGCCGTCGCCCGCATGGCCAGGCTCCTGGGGTTGTCCGCGACGATCCTGGTGCCCGAGGGCACGGCCGAGGCCCGCATCGACGGCATCGCGTCCGAGGGCGCCGAGGTGGTCGTGACGCCCGGTACCTACGACGACGCCGTCACCCTGTCGGCCGGCATGGCCGGCGACCGCGACCTCGTCATCTCCGACACGTCGTGGCCCGGCTACGAGGATCCGCCCCGCTGGGTGATCGAGGGCTACTCGACGATCTTCGCCGAGATCGACGCCGAGCTCGCCTCGGCCGCGGGCGGCGACGACGGGGCGGGCGTCACGGTGACCGACGACGGCATCGACGTGGCCGCCGCCGCGGTGATCGACGTCGCGCTCGTCCCGCTGGGCGTGGGCGCCCTGGGCGCATCGGCCGGCGCCTGCCTGCGGCCGGGGCGCGAGCCCGGCGACGGCCCAGTGCTGATCGGCGTCGAGCCGGACACCGCGGCCTGCGTCACCGCCGCGGTCGCGGCCGGTCACCTGGTCGAGGTGCCCGGACCGCACCGGTCGATCATGGCGGGGCTGAACTGCGGCCTGGCCTCGATGCTCGCCCTCCCCACGGTGACCGCCACGTTCGACGCCTTCGTCGCCATCGACGACGACCGCTGCCGGCAGGCGATCCGGGCCCACGCCGAGGCCGGCATGGACGTCGGTGAGACCGGCGCCGCCGCGCTCGCCGGGCTGATGGCCGTCGTCGACGAGCATCGTGATGCGCTGCCGATCCCCGACCAGGCCACCGTGCTGCTGCTCGCGACCGAGGGGGTGACCGACCCGGCCAACTTCGAGCAGATCGTGGGTCGCCCACCCCGCTGAGCGGGCATCTCCGAATTCTGCCGCGGGATCGGGGGTCCCCACCCCAGGATCCGCGGCAGGATCCTCAGGGGTCGTCGATGAGCGCCCGGTACTGGTCGGGCTGGCGGTGGCGGCGAAGTCGAACACGGTCGTCTTGTACGACGTCGTGTCGTCGAGGTCGCACGCGGCCACAGCCACCTCGTCGCCGAGGCCGGTGCACACGGCGACGATCGTGCCCGACGGGTGGATGACGCACGACCCGCCGATGTGCTCGACGCCCTCCTCCACGCCGGCCTTGGCCACACCGACCACGAACGTGCCGTTCTGGTAGGCGCCCGACTGCATGACGAGGTGGTTGTGGAAGTCGCCGAACCGGTCGTGCTCGGGCGCCGGCGGGTTGTGGACCGGCGTGTTGTAGCCGATGCAGACCAGCTCGACGCCCTGCAGGCCCAGCACGCGGTACGCCTCGGGCCAGCGCCGGTCGTTGCAGATGAGCATGCCCACCCGCCCGCCGACGCCCTCGTACACCGGGAAGCCCAGGTCGCCCCGCTCGAAGTAGCGCTTCTCGAGGTGCTGGAACGGGCGCCACGGCTCGTGCTCGTCGTGGCCGGGGAGGTGGATCTTGCGGTAGCGGCCGACCTCGTGCCCGTCGGGGCCCACCAGGATCGACGTGTTGAACCGTCGCCCGTCCGGGGTCAGCTCGGCGACCCCGAGGCAGAAGCCGACGCCGAGGCGCACCGCCTCGTCCCACAGCGGCTTGGTGGCCGGGCCGGGCAGCTCGGTCTCGTACCAGGCGTCGAGGGCCGGGTCGCCGTCGTCGTACCACCAGCGGGGGAAGAACGTGGTGAGCGCCAGCTCGGGGAACACGACCAGGTCGGCGCCGCGGTCGGCCGCGCCCCGCAGCAGGGCGAGCAGCCGTTCGACGACGTCGGCCCGGGTGTGGTCGCGCTGGATGGGCCCCATCTGGGCGGCGGCGACGGTGACGATGCGGCTCACGACCGCGGTCCTCTCACGACGCCAGCTCGACGAGGACGTCGGTCAGCACCTGGCACGCCGGCGGCCAGGTGCTCGGGTTCGGTGAACTCGGCCGGGTTGTGGCTGACCCCGCCCCGGCTGGGAACGAACACCATGCCGGTGGGGCACACCCGGGCCAGCATCTGGGCGTCGTGCCCGGCACCCGAGGGCAGGCGCATGACGCTGTGGCCCCGCGCCTGGGCCGTGCGCTCCACCAGGTCGATCACCTCGGGGTCGAACGCCACGGGCTCGAAGCGGGCCAGGCGGCGCCACGCGGCCTCGACGCCCTCGGCGGCCGCCACCTCGGCGACGTGCTCGCGCAACCGCCACTCGGACTCGTCCAGCAGTGCGTCGTCGGTGTTGCGGAGGTCGACCGTCAGGCGGCCCGGGCGGCGACCACGTTGACCAGGTCGGGGTGCAGGTCGAGCCGCCCGACGGTGCCCACCTGGTCGCCGCCCAGCTCGAGGGCGAGGCGGCGGACATGGGTGGTGATCTCGGCGGCCACGTAGCCGGCGTCGTGGCGCAGCCGCATGGGGGTGGTGCCCGCGTGGTTGGACTGGCCGGTGAGCGTCAGCTCCTGCCACGAGATGCCCTGCACCCCGGTGACGGCGCCGATGGTGATGCCCTGCTCCTCGAGCACGGGGCCCTGCTCGATGTGCAGCTCGACGTAGGCGTGCGGCGCCGGGCCGGGCACGGCGGCGTCGCCCGCCCAGCCGATGCGCTCGAGCTCGTCGCCGAGCACGGCGCCGTCGATGGCCACGATGTCGAGGGCATCCTCCAGCGGCATCCCCCCGGCGTAGACCAGGCTGCCGAGCATGTCGGGGGCGAACCGGCTGCCCTCCTCGTCGGTGAAGAAGGCGACGGCCAGCGGTCGCCGGGTGCGGACGCCGGCGTCGTCGAGGGCCCGCACCACCTCGAGCCCGGCCAGCACCCCGAGGGTGCCGTCGTAGCGCCCGCCGGTGCGGACGGTGTCGATGTGGCTGCCGGTCATGACCGGGTCGAGGGTGCCGTCGCGGCCCGACCGGGTGGCGACGACGTTGCCGATGCGGTCGACCCGGACGTCGAGCCCCAGCGCCCGCATCCAGCCGACGACCAGCTCGCGCCCGCCGGCGTCGTCGTCGGTCAGCGCCAGCCGGCAGTTGCCGCCGTCGCCGGTGTCGCCCACCTTGGCGAGGGCCTCGATGTCGCCCAGCAGCCGTTCGGCCCGGACGGCCGCGGTCACGGCCCTGACCCCGAGACCGGTGGCTCCGCTGGACGTGGCTTCTGCCGCTCCGCCGCGCTGACGGGCGGCTGCGCTGGACGTGGCTTCTGCCGCTCCGCCGCGCTGACGGGTGGCTGCGCTGGACGTGTCTTCTGCCGCTCCGCCGCGCTGACGGGCGGCTCGCGCTGGACGTGTCTTCTGCCGCTCCGCCGCCCTGACGGGCGGCTCCGCTGACCAGGGGAACACGATCCACTGGTCGGTCTGGCGCCAGGCGTAGTCGGGGGCCACGACCGAGCGCGGCTTGCGGTACAGGACGGCGGTGCGGGCCTCGGCCACGTGCTGGGCCAGCACCTCGCGCACCAGCCGCAGCGTGTGGCCGGTGTCGGCCACGTCGTCGGCCACCAGCACCTGCAGGCCCCGCACGTCGACCAGGTCGAGCGTCGGCGGCAGCACCACGGGCACGTCGAGCCGCTCGTCGACGCCCGTGTAGAACTCGACGTTCATCGACCCGCAGTTCTTGACACCCAGCGCGTAGGCCAGGGCCCCCGCCACCGTCAGCCCGCCGCGGGCGATGGCGATGACGACGTCGGGCTCGTAGCCGTCGTCGGCCACGATCTGGGCCAGCTCGCGCGCCGCGGTGCCGAACCGCTCCCAGGTGAGCACCTCGCGCTCGGGCGCCTGGGCGCCCTCGTCCCAGGCGTCGTCGACCCTCGGTTCCGCGACCTCGTCCATCGGCACTGACTCTGGCACGCCGCTACACGAGATCCCAGGGGCGCACCGGGACCCGGGTCACGTCGACGCCCGTGGCGGCCCGGATGGCGGCGACCACCGCCGCGGTCGACGAGATGGTCGGCGGCTCGCCCACGCCCTTGGCACCGAACGGCGCGCCCGGTTCGGGCTGCTCGATGCAGGTGGCCAGCACGTCGGGGGCGTCGGCGACGGTGGGGATGAGGTAGTCGGTGAAGCTGGGGTTCCTGACCAGGCCGCCGTCGACCACGATCTCCTCCATCACCGCGAGCCCGACCCCCTGGGCGATGCCGCCCTCGATCTGCCCGATGACCTGGGTGGGGTGCAGGACCGCACCGACGTCCTGGCCGGTGGCGATCTGCACCACGCGCACCAGCCCCAGGTCGGGGTCGACGTCGACCACCGCCCGGTGGGCGGCGAACACGTAGCTGACGTCGGCGTCGCCCTGGCCGCGGTCGTCGAGCGGCACCGTGGGCCGGTGGTGGTGGACGGCCGACGCCTCGAACTCGCCGTCACCGGCCGCCTCCGCCACGGTCATGGCGACGACACCGGTGCCGAGACCGGCGCCCGACCCCGCCCCGCCGGCGCCGTCGAGCGACGTGATGCGCCCGTCCTCGTCGACGGCGAGCGTGTCCGCAGCCACCCCCAGCCGCCGGGCCAGGTCGGCCCTCACCTGGTCGGCCACCAGCCGGCAGGCCCGCAGGACGGCGCCGCCCGACATCCACGTCTGGCGCGAGGCCGACGACGAGCCGGCCGACCCCACCGTCCCGGTGTCGGGCGGCTCGACGATCACCGCGTCGCACCCGAGCGTCGTGCGGGTGATCTGGCCGGCGATGGTGACGAAGCCCTGGCCGACCTCGGCGACGGCGCACGTCACGGTGGCCACGCCACCGGCCAGGCGGACCCGCGCCTCGGACGTGTCGTCGAACCCTTCGGAGTACAGGAGGTTCTTGAACCCGACGGCGAACCCGACCCCGCGTCGGGTGCGGCCCGGGTCGTCGGTGCGCCCGGCTCCGCCCGGTCGTTCGAGCAGCCCGTCGCCGGCGGGCGCCGGCAGCGGGTGCGCCACCGCGGCGCGGATGCACTCGGCGACCGGCGCCGTGCCCGTGATGCGCTGACCGGTGGGCAGCACGTCACCGGTGCCGAGTGCGTTCCGCAGCCGCAGGTCGACCGGGTCGATCCCCAGCCGCGCGGCGAGCTTGTCCATCTGCGACTCGTGTGCGAAGCACACCTGCACGGCACCGAACCCGCGCATGGCACCGCACGGCGGGTTGTTGGTGCGCACGACCACGGCGTCGATGCGGGCGCTGGGCACCCGGTACGGCCCGCAGGCGAAGCGGGCGGCGTTGGCGACGACCGCGGACGACGACGAGGCATAGGCCCCGCCGTCCAGCACGAGCTCGGCCTCGACCTTGACCAGGTCGCCGTCGCGGGTGGCGTGGTGGCGGTAGCGCATGCGGGCCGGGTGCCGGTGCACGTGGCCGAGGAACGATTCGTCGCGCAGGTAGCTCATCTTGACCGGGTGGCCCGACGCCAGCGCCAGCAGGCAGGCGTGCACCTGCATGCTCACGTCCTCGCGCCCGCCGAACGCGCCGCCGACCCCGCCGAGGTGCAGGCGCACGTCGTCGGGCGTCAGGCCCAGGCAGGCGGCGACCTGGTCGCGGTCCTCGTGCAACCATTGCGTGGCCACCCACAGGTCGACGCCACCCTCGCCGTCGGGCACGGCCAGGCCGGACTCCGGCCCCAGGAAGGCCTGGTCCTGCATGCCCACCTCGTAGGTGCCCTCGACCACGACGTCGCCGGTGGCCGCGGGGTCGCCGTGCTCGACGACGATGCGGCGGATCACGTTGCCCTCGGGGTGGATGGGCGGGGCGTCGGGCGCGGCCGCGGGGTCGACCAGCGGGGGCAGCACGTCGTAGGTGACGACGATGGCGTCGAGGGCCCGGCGGGCCGTGTCGGGGTGGTCGGCGGCCACGGCCGCGACGGGCTCGCCGACGAAGCGGACGACGTCGCGGGCGAACACGGGTTGGTCGGCCGAGATCAGACCGTAGGTGGCGGCGCCGGGCACGTCGTCGGCGGTGACGACGCAGGCCACCCCCGCGATGGCGAGGGCGGGCCCGATGTCGACGCACGTGATGCGGGCGTACGGGTGGGGCGAGCGCAGCGTGCGGCCCCACAGCATGCCGTCGGCGTGCAGGTCGGACGAGAAGGCGAAGCGGCCCTGGACCTTGGGGGTGCCGTCGGGGCGGATCGGGCTGTCGCCGACGCGTCCGCCGGCCGATCCGCCCCGAACGGACGGGGGTGCCTGGACGTCGGTCATGCCGACGCCCCTGATGGTGCTCCCGGTGCTGTGATCGCCGAGCCCGACCGCAGGGTGACGACCTGCTCGACGGCGGCGAGGATGCGGCCGTAGCCGGTGCAGCGGCACAGGTTGCCGGCCAGCGCCTCGCGCACCTCCAGCGGGCCGGGGTCGGGCACCCGGGCGAGCAGGTCGTGGATGGCGACCACGAACCCGGGGGTGCAGAACCCGCACTGCACGCCCCCGGCCTCGACCATGGCCTGCTGCACGTCGGTGAGCACGTCGCCGGCCAGCGCGGCGTCGCCGGGCTCGGCGCCGGCGGGCGTGAGCCCCTCGACGGTGGTGATCTGGCAGCCGACGGCGGCCTGGGCCAGCTCGAGGCAGGCGCACACGAGCACGCCGTCCACCAGCACCGAGCACGACCCGCACTCGCCCTGCTCGCAGGCGTTCTTGGCGCCCGGCAGGCCCAGGCGGTCGCGCAGGACGTGCAGCAGGCTGTCGGTGGCGTGCGCCCCCTCGACCCGGCAGGGGGCGCCGTTGACGACCAGCTCGTAGCCGGTGACGGAGCTCATGCCGCCTCGGTGCGGCGACCCGGCCGGCCCGGGGCCCACGCCCGGGCCAGGGCGCGGCGGGCCATCACGCCCACCGCGTGGCGGCGGTAGTCGGCGGTGGCGCGGTGGTCGTCGATGGGTCGGCTGGCGGCGGCCATGCGCCGGCCGAACTCCTCGCCGACCGCCGGGTCGGGCGCGGCGCCCGCGTCCCAGTCGAGCCGGGTCGCCACCCACCGCTCGGTGTCGGGGTCGCGGACGGGCACCGGCCCCACCGACCCGAGGGCGCAGCGCACGGTGCGGCGCTCGGTGTCGACCACCAGCGCGCAGTTGGCCACGGCGATGACCATGGCGTTGCGCACACCGATCTTCAGGAACTCGGCCGGCCCGCGCACCACAGGCACCCGCACGGCGGTGATGAGCTCGCCGGGGGCGAGCGCGGTGAGCTTCGGCCCCAGCAGGAAGTCGGCGACCGGCAACGTGCGCCGCCCGTGGGCGGAGGCCAGCTCGACCGTGGCGTCGTGGGCCACGAGCACGGGCAGCGTGTCGCCGGCGGGCGAGCCGGTGGCCAGGTTGCCGCCGATGGTGCCGGTGTTGCGGATCTGCGGGCTGCCCACGGTGCGGGCCGCCTGGGCGAGGGCCGGCAGCAGCCCCGACAGGCTGGGCCCGAGCAGCGTCGTGTACGTGGTGCCGGCGCCGAGCACGACCGAGTCGCCGCCGGGACCGGTCTCGACGCGCCACTCCCGCAGCTCGGCCAGGCGTCGCAGCGACAGCACGTCGCCGGGGCGGTGGCGCCCGTAGTTGACGTCGACCATCAGGTCGGTGCCCCCCGCCAGGACGGTGAGCGCGGGATCGCCGTCGAGGGCGATCAGGGCATCGGCGAGTCGGTCGGGAGCGAGGACGGTCACGGGCTGACGAGATTGCTCTGCTTCAACGAACTGTTGAATTCCCGCATGTTACCGGTCGGTGAACCGCAGGCCAGAGCGTGTCGCCCCGGGGCGTGTGTGGTTCGCTGTCGGCATGCTCCTGCGTGGCGGCACGGTGGTCGACGTCGACGGCGAACGGGTCGCCGACGTGTCGGTCGGCGCCGACGGCCGCATCCGGGCCGTGGGTCCCGACCTGGCCCCGGCCGGCGGTCCCGGCGGCCTCGGCGGCCGCGACGACGATGTCGTCGACGACGATGTCGTCGACGTGTCCGGTCGGCTCGTCGTGCCCGGGGGCGTCGACGCCCACACCCACCTGCACCTGCCCGTGGGCGCGGTGCGGGTGTCCGACGACTTCGCCACCGGCACGGCCGCCGCGGCGGTGGGCGGCACCACCACCGTCATCGACTACGTGACCGCCTACCGGGGTGAGGACCCCCTCGCCGCGCTGGCCACCTGGCGCCGCTGGGCCGAGCCGGCGGCGGTCGACGTGGGGCTGCACATGACCTTCACCGAGGCCGTGCCCGAGGCGGTGGTGGCCGCCTGCATCGAGCGGGGCGTCACCAGCTTCAAGCTGTACCTGGCCTATCCCCAGTTGTTGCAGGTCGACGACGACGTGGTGTTCGACGTGCTGACAGCGTGCGCGAAGCACGGCGGCCTGGTCACCGTGCACTGCGAGAACGGCGGCGCCATCGAGTCGCTGCGTCGCCGGGCCGTGGCCGCAGGGCGCACCGTCGGTGGTCGAGCACCGCAAGACCCGCCCGGCCGCGCTCGAGGCCGAGGCCGTCAACCGGGTCGGTCGGCTGGCCGAGGTGGCGGGGGCGCCCGTCTACGTCGTCCACCTGTCATCGGCACCCGGCCTGGCCGAGGTGCGGGCGGCGCAGGAGCGGGGGGTGGCGCTGCACGCCGAGACCTGCCCGCAGTACCTGCACCTCGACGCCCGCGTGCTCGAGGGGCCGGGCGGCGAGAACTTCGTGTGCACCCCACCGCTGCGCGACCCCTGGCACCGCGAGGAACTGTGGGAGGGGCTGGCCCGGGGCTGGGTCCAGACCGTGGCCACCGACCACTGCCCGTTCTGGACCGAGGACCGCCGCCGCGGCGTGGCCGGCCGCCCCGAGGGGTTCGCCGACTTCACCGAGATCCCCGGCGGACTGCCGGGCATCGAGACCCGCATGACCCTGGTGTGGCAGGGCGTGCGCGCCGGTCGCATCACCGTGGCCGACTGGGTGCGCCTGTGCGCCGAGGCGCCCGCCCGCACCTTCGGCCTGTTCCCCCGCAAGGGCTGCCTGCGCCCGGGGTCCGACGCGGACGTGGTGGTGTGGGACCCGGACCGTGCCCAGTCGCTCGACGCCCGCGCCCTGCACATGCAGGTCGACCACTCGCCCTACGAGGGCCGGGTGGTGCAGGGCTGGCCGGCGCTGGTGCTGTCGCGGGGCCGCGTCGTGGCCCGCGACGGCCGCTTCTGCGGCGAGCAGGGGTGGGGCCGCTACCTCGAGCGGGGTGCGCCCGACCTGCGTCACTCCGACAGGTAGGCCGGAGGAGGTCACGCGCAGCCATTCGTGTTGCGCGATTGGTTGCTCGCCAACCGATCGCGCAACAGAAACTCGTGACGAGGGTGTCGGTCCTCGATCGAGATGTCAGCCGGTTGGTTCCAGGACCAGGATCGGGATCGTGCGGCTGGTCTTGCGCTGGTAGTTCGCGTAGTCGGGCCACGCCTCGACTGCTCGGGTCCACCACTCGGCGCGCTCGTCGCCCTCGGGCTCACGGGCTCGCATGTCCTGCACGACGGCTCCGTCCTGCAGGGTGACGTTCGGGTCGTCGACGATGTTGAGGTACCAGTCGGGGTGGTGAGCGTCGCCGCCCTTCGACGCCACGATCGCATAGCGGCCGTCGTGCTCGACCCGCATGAGGGCGGCCTTGCGCACCTTGCCCGACTTCCGCCCCCGCATCGTCACCACCACGCACGGCTTGCCCTGTTGCGTCAGGCCCTCGGTGCCGCCGGATGACTCGTAGCGGTCGACCTGCTTGGCCACCCAGCCCCACGAGCTTGGTAGGTACTCCCCGGTGAGCGGCATGCGACGGAGTGTACGAGCGCCGAGCGGGATCCCGCCCGGCGCCTTGCGTGCGGCGACGGTACCTGAGTCGGGGCCTGCCCTACAGCTCCACGCCTTGCAACCGTGCCGCCGCCACTCGGTGGCGGGTCAGGATGTCGGTCAGGCCCGTGACGCGCAGCTCGCCGTCCTCGACGAGGGGCCGGCCGGCGATCACCGTGTGGTGGGCCTGTGTGGGGCCGCAGCGCAGCAGCGCCTCGACCGGGTCGGTCAGCGCGCCGGCGAACGCCAGGCCGTCGAGCTTCCAGGCCACCAGGTCGGCCGCCGCGCCCGGGGCCAGGACGCCCAGCTCGCCCGTGCGGCCCAGGCAGGCGGCCGAGCCCCGCGTTGCCACCTCGAGCGCGTCGCGGGCGGTGAACGACGTGGGCCCGCCCCGCAGGCGGCCGAGCAGCAGCGCGCCCCGCGCCTCGAGCCACAGCGAGGCGCAGTCGGTGGACGCCGAGCCGTCGCAGCCCAGCCCGACGGGCACGCCTGCGGCCCGGTAGTCGGTCACCGGGGCGATGCCGCCCCCGCCGATCATCATGTTCGAGCTGGGGCAGTGGGCCACGCCCGTGCCCCACGCGCCCATGCGGGCGATCTCGGCCTCGCTCGGGTAGATGCAGTGGGCGACCCAGGCCCGGTCCGAGCCCCAGCCGCAGTCCTCGAAGTGCTCGATGGGCCGGCGACCGAACGTCTCGAGGCAGAACCTGTCCTCGTCGGGGTCCTCGGCCAGGTGGGTGTGCAGCCGGACGTCGAGGCGCTCGGCCAGCTCGGCGGTGCGGCGCATCAGGCCGGGCGTGACCGTGAACGGCGAGCACGGCGCCAGCGCCACCCGCACCATCGCCCCGGGCGAGGGATCGTGGTGACGGGCGACCGCCTCCTCGCTGGCGACCAGGATCGTGTCGTCGTCCTGGACCACCGAGTCGGGTGGCAGGCCGCCGTCTTTCTGCGACAACGACATCGACCCGCGGGTGGGGTGGAAGCGCACGCCGAGGTCGCGGGCCGCCTCGATCTCGGCCGACAGCAGGTCACCGCCGTCGGCCGGGTGGACGTAGAGGTGGTCGGTCGACGTCGTGCAGCCACCCACCGCCAGCTCGGCCAGGCCGACCCAGGCCGACACGTACGACGCCTCCTCGTCGAGCAGCGCCCAGCGGGGGTACAGCGTGGTCAGCCAGTCGAACAGCGAGCTGCTGGTGGCGGGCAGATAGGAGCGGGTGAGGTTCTGGTAGATGTGGTGGTGCGTGTTGATCAGGCCGGGGGTCACCAGGCAGCCGTCGGCCCGCAGCACCCGCAGGGCCGGGGGCGGGGTGTCGCCCGCGCCGCCGACGGCGGTCACGAACCCGCCGTGGCAGGCGACCCAGCCACCGGCCAGCTCGCGCCGGTCGTCGTCCATGGTGACGACCAGGTCGGCCCCGGTGACGAGCAGGTCGACGGTGGCCGGGCCGGCGGCGATGTCCATGGCCGTCATGCTGCCAACCACGCCGTGATGCCGCCCGCGATCTGGGCCGTCACCTGATCGGGGGCGCCCGAGGCGCGGGCCGACGTGCGGGCGATGGCCGCCAGCTCGTCGTCGGACAGGCCCCAGGTCGAGCGGGCCACTTCGTACTCGGCCGCTACCTGCGAGCCGAAGAAGAGCTGGTCGTCGCTGCCCAGGGTGACCGGCACGCCGGCGTCGAGCATGCGGGGCAGCGGGTGGTCGGCCAGGTCGTCGACGACCGACAGCTTCAGGTTCGACGTCGGGCACACGTCGCAGGTGATGCCCTCTCCGGCCAGCCGTGCCAGCACGTCCGCGTCCTCGACGGACCGGACGCCGTGGGCCAGGCGGTCGGCGCCCAGCGCCAGCGCTTCGATGTCGTCGAGCGCGTCCGGCGGGTGCGCCCGGACGGTGGGGGGCGGCGGCATGGCGGGACGCTAGCGGCCTTCAACAGTCTGTTGAAGGGCGTTCACGCACCGTTGACAGAGGTGCAATGGCCGGGAAACCGGGACGCTCAGTCGTCGCGGACGACCTGCAGCGACACGCGGGTGGCGCCGGCGGCGGTGGCGGCGCGCAGCATGCGGTCGACGGCGTCGAGCACGGCGTCGTCATCGCCCGAGACCGAGGTGCCGAACGGCCCGAAGTCGACAGTCAGGCCAGAGAGCTCGGCGGCCTCGACCGCGGCCCGCACGTGCGGTCCCGGCTCGCCCTCGACGAAGGGCTCGATCGTGAACTCGACGACCAGCGACACGGCGCTCACCTCGCTCCGGCGTTCAGGTAGTTGTAGACGGTGAACCGGCTGACGCCCAGGGCATCGGCCACCTCCTCGACCGCCTTGCGCAGCTGGAAGGCACCCCGCTCGTCGAGCAGGCGCACGGCGAGCTGCTTGTCCTCGCGCGACAGCTCGGCCAGGCGGGCGCCGAGCTCGCCCTCGACCGCGACGATCATGCGGTCGAGCGTGCCGTGCACGCCCGGCAGTCGCAGCCCGCCGACGACCTCGCCGTCCCACTCCAGGGGCACGTCGCCGGACGCGACCCGGGAGGCCGGCACGAGCGTGGCGCCGAGCGCGTCCGCCACCGGTTCGAGCGCCACGATGAGGGGATGTCGGGCCGGCACGGCTGGAAATCTAGCGGTGGGCGTTTCCGGCCTGTGAAGACTGGGCGCCGACATTTGACAAAGTGTTGAAGCGGCTCTTGGGTGGGCCGATGCCCACCCTCCTGCGCAACGGCATCGTCCTGCCCATGTCCGGCGCCCGCCAGGTGCTCGACGCCGGCTCGGTGCTCATCGACGGCGCCACCATCGTCGCCGTCGGCCCGGTCGAGGCGCTCGATGCCGACCCGCGCGCGGCCGCTGCCGAGGTGGTCGACCTCGCCGGGCACGCCGTGATCCCCGGCCTGCACAACTGCCACATGCACTCCGGACTGCTGCGGGGCACGGCCGAGTCGATGTCGTTGTGGGACTGGCTGCGGGCCTACGTCGACCCCGCTCACAAGGCGCTCACGCCCGAGATCGCCCGGGTGGCGTCGCAGCACTGCTACGCCGAGGGCCTGCTGGCGGGCACCACCTCGGTGATGGACATGTGGCGGTTCATGGACGGCTCCGCCGCGGTGGCTGGCGAGCTGGGCATCCGGGCCACGCTCGTGCCGTACGTGGCCGACGAGGAGGGCTACGACTACTTCGAGTCGATCGCCTCGAACCGGGCGCTGCTCGAGGGCCTGGCCGACGCTGGCGCCGCCGCCACGGCCGAGGGACGGGTGCGGGGGTGGGTCGGCCTCGAGCACCTGATGTACTGCACCGCGGGCTGCTTCGCCGAGGCCGTCGCCCTGGCCGACGAGTTCGACACCGGCATCCACACCCACTCGTCCGAGTCGATCTGGGAGGTGCAGGAGTCGCTGGCCCGCTGGGGCCGTCGGCCCATCGAGGTGTTCCACCAGCGGGGCATCCTCGGGCCCCGCACGGTCGTGGCCCACTGCGTCTGGCTCGACGATCGCGAGGTCGAGCTGCTGGCGCAGACCGGCACATCCGTCGCCCACTGCCCCTGTTCGAACATGAAGCTCGCCTCGGGCCCGGCCCGCATCGGTCACATGCGGGCGGCCGGGGTGACCGTCGGGCTGGGCAGCGACGGCGAGAAGGAGAACAACACCCTCGACCTGCTCGAGGAGATGAAGTTCGCGTCATTGCTGCAGAAGGTGTCGACGCTCGACCCCACCGTCGGCGACCCGTGGGACGTGCTGGCCATGGCCACGCTCGACGGCGCCCGGGCGCTGGGGTTGGGCGAGGTCACCGGGTCGCTCGAGCCGGGCAAGCGGGCCGACGTCGTGACCGTGTCGCTCGCTGGCCTGCACACCACGCCGGTGCTCCACGGCGAGCACCTGAACGTGCCCGCCCATCTGGTGTTCTCCGCGTCGGGCCACGACGTCCGCGACGTGTGGGTCGACGGGCGGCAGCTGGTGGCGGGAGGCCGGCCGCTCACCTTCGACGTCGACGCCGTGCGGGCCGAGGCCCAGGCCGCGGCCGAGGAGCTGTTCCACCGCCGGGCCAAGGTGCTGGCCGACGCGGGGCAGTCGTGATCAGGGCGGCGGGAGCGGGTTCGTGCGACTGATCGTGCGGCACTCCTGGTCGTCGAGCAACCAGATCTGCCGCAAGTTCGATCGCAGACGGCGACGTGGTCGAACGGGGCCGGGGTCACCGGCCGGGCTCCGGCGTCAACATCTTGTTGAAGCTAAGGGCGGCGTGTTTCCCGGACGTTTCTCCCGCCGGCCCCTTCACGGGCCGTTCACGCGCCGGCGACGCCGGTGTTCAACAGCATGTTGAGGCTCGCCCCATGGACACGACCCTTGCCGTCCACCCTGTGGACCTGTCCCCGTTCCGTCACGGCGACGCCGGCGAGCGCCGCGCCGTCGCCCGGCAGATCGACGACGCCTGCCGCGACACGGGCTTCCTGCTGCTGACCGGTCACGGCGTGCCCTTCGAGCTCCAGCAGCGGGTGCTCGAGGTCTACGGCGCCTTCTTCGACCTGCCCCTCGAGCAGAAGCTCCGAGCGGTCGACGACGTGCCCAGCGACAACCGCGGCTACACGGCGCTCGGCGCCGAGGCGTTGGCCTACAGCCTGGGTGAGAGCTCGCCGCCCGACCTGTTCGAGGCGCTCACGGTGGGGCGCGACGATGCCGTGGGCGACTACTTCGACGAGCACCGCGACTACTTCGCACCGACCGTCTGGCCCGACGAGCCGGCCGGCCTGCCCGACGTCTGGCACGAGCACGAGCAGGAGATGGCGCGGGTCCAGCACGACGTGCTCACCGCCATGGCCATCGCCCTGGACCTGCCGGAGGGGTGGTTCGTCGAGCGCTCGCGCCGGTCGGTCATCACCACCCGCGCCATCAACTACCGGCGCCACACGGACGCGCCCGATCCCGAGCCCGGCCAGATGCGCCTCGGCGCACACACCGACTACGGCATCACCACCCTGCTGCTGGCCGACGACGTGCCCGGCCTGCAGGTGCGCCGTGGGGGCCGGTGGCACGACGTGGTCATCCCGCCCGGCGCCCTGGTGTGCAACATCGGCGACCTGCTGGCGCGTTGGACCAACGACCGTTGGACGTCGACGCTGCACCGCGTCGTGCCGCCGCCCGCACGCGAGGAGGGCGAGGTGCGACGTCGTTCGGTGGCCCGCTTCCTCGACGGCGAGCCGGACATGGTCATCGAGTGCATCCCGTCCTGCCGTTCCGAGGACCGGCCCACTCGCTACCCGCCGGTGATCGCGGGCGAGTGGCTGCGCGCCAAGATCGTCGGCTCGACCACGCAGCGGGAGGCGGTCCTGCCCACGGGGTGACCGACTTCAACAACTTGTTGAGGCGGTTCACATTGCGTTGACGAAAGGGCAACGGGCGGGAAACCCCGCCCGGCCAGCGTGGCCCCGTTCGCTCGGAGAGGACGGCGCGGTGCGGTCCCAGCGGACGACGTGGAGGTCAGATGCCCGACAGCATGACTCGTAGGCGGTTCCTGCAGCGCGGCGGCCTGGCCGGCGCCGTGCTCCTGGGAGGCGGGGCCACCCTGCTCTCGGCCTGCGGCGACGACGACGACGAGAGCTCGACGAGCGGCGGGGGCTCCGGCGGCGGCGACTTCGGCGAGCTCGGCATCCAGCTCTCGTGGATCAAGAACATCGAGTTCGCCGGCCTGTACGTCGCCGACAACAAGGGGTACTTCACCGACGCAGGGTTCAGCTCGGTGAACATGATCCCCGGCCCGGGCGACGCCATCGCCCCGCTGGTGGCGGGCGACGTCCTCTACTCGTTCGGCGGGTCCGAGACGGTCGCCAACGCCGTGCTCAACAACGACGCCCCCCTCAAGGTCATCGGCGCCAACTTCCAGAAGAACCCCTTCTGCATCCTCTACCTGAGCGACGACCCCATCCCCGATCCCGAGGCGCTCAAGGGCAAGACCATCGGCGTGCAGCAGGCCAACGAGCAGATCTGGCAGGCCCTGCTGCGGGCCAACAACCTCGAGGAGGGCGACGGTCCCGACCAGGTCAAGAAGGTCCCCGTCGACTTCGAGCCCACCCCGCTCGAGAACGGCGAGGTGCAGGGCTTCTTCAGCTTCATCACCAACGAGCCCAACATCCTGCGGGTCAAGGGGCTGGACGTGGGCACGCTCAACCTGTCCGACGTCGGCATCACGCTCTACCAGCAGATCTACACGGTCACCGAGGAATCGCTCGAGACCAAGCACGACCAGCTCGTGGCCGCGTTGCGGGCCGAGTCCAAGGGGTGGCAGCACGCCATCGCCGACAACCAGCTGGCCATCGACCTGACCCTCGAGGACTACGGCGCCGACCTCGACCTCAACGCCGAGTCGCAGCAGCTCGAGATCGAGTCGCAGATCGAGCTGCAGCGCTCGGAGGCGACCGACACCACCGGGCTGTTCTACATGGGCGAGTCCGACCTGGAGAACAACCTGCGGGTCCTGTCCGACCTGGGCCTGCCGGTCACCGAGGACCTCTACACCAACGAGATCCTGGACGAGGTCTACGCCGACGGCATCGAGCTGTACACCGCCTGACGCGATGCCCGCCCCCAGCGACGGGGGGACCGCGAGGTCCCCTCGTCCTGACCTTCCTCCTGACCCTCCGGAGCACGACATGGCAACCATCGTCGACGACCGCCAGCCTCGTGCCACGAGCGACGACGACCGGGCGGCGACGCCCGACGGTCCCGACGGCGGCGGACTGCTCATCGAGGGCCTGCGCAAGGACTTCGCGTTGCGGCGGTCGAGCATCACGGCCGTCGAGCGCGTCGACTACGCGGCCGCCGAGGGGTCGTTCACCGCCCTCCTCGGCCCGTCGGGCTGCGGCAAGTCGACGGTGTTGCGCATCCTCGCCGACCTCGAGCAGCCCACCGCGGGCCGCGTGCTGGTGCACGGCGAGGCGCCGTCGGCCGCCCGCAAGGGTCACCGCCTCGGCATCGCCTTCCAGGACGCGGCGCTGCTGCCGTGGCGCTCGGTGACCAAGAACATCGAGCTGGCGCTCGAGGTCACCGGGTTCAAGGCCTCGCCCGGCGCGGTCGCCGACCTGATCTCGCTGGTCGGCCTCGAGGGGTTCGAGGGCGCCCGTCCCCAACAGCTCTCGGGCGGCATGCGCCAGCGCGTCGCCATCGCCCGCGCGCTGGTCACCGACCCGACCGTGCTGTTGCTCGACGAGCCGTTCGGGGCGCTCGACGAGATGACGCGCCGGCGCATGAACCTCGAGTTGCAGCGCATCTGGATGGACCGGGTCACGACCACGCTGCTCGTCACCCACTCGATCGACGAGGCCGTGCTCCTGGCCGACTCGGTGGTGGTCATGACGCCGCGTCCGTCGACGATCTGCGAGGTGGTCACCATCGACCTGCCGCGGCCCCGCACGGTCGAGATGCAGCGCAGCCCCGAGTTCCACGCCCTCGTCGACCACATCGCCGACCTGCTGTTCGGCCGGGTCGGCGCCGACCAGACGGGCGAGGCCGGCGAGGTCGGCGAGGCCGGCGAGGTCGGCGTGGCGGACGGGGCGGTCGCCGCCGCCGAGTCGGGGGACTGAGCGATGGCGGGCCTGACCGCCGCCCGGCTGCAGGGCGATCGGACGTGGGTCCCCTCGGCGGCCCTCATCGCCGGGCTGGTCGTGCTGTGGGAGGTCGCGGCGCTCACGTTCCTGGCCGACGCCAAGGCGTTCCCGCCGGTCACCGACGTGGTGGGCGACGTGGCGGGCGACCTCGACGTCTACATGCGCAACGTCCAGGCCACCGTGCGGGCCGCGTGGCCCGGCTGGCTGTGGGGCAACGTCATCGCCACGCTGCTGGCTGCGCTCGCGGTGGCGGTGCCCCTGCTGGAGCGGCCGGTGCTGCACATGTCGGTGGCCGTCACGTCGTTGCCGATCATCGCCCTGGGGCCCATCTTCCAGGTGACGCTCGAGGGCGACGCCCCCCGGTCGGCCCTGGCCGGCCTGGCCGTGTTCTTCACGACGCTCGTGGGTGCCATCGTCGGGCTGCGGGCCTGCGACCGGGCCAGCATCGACGTCATCACCGCGCTGGGCGGCGGCAAGCTCAGCGTCCTGCGCAAGGCCCGGATCCGGGCCGCCCTGCCCGACTACTTCGCCGCCCTCAAGATCTCGGCCCCGGCCGCCGTCCTGGGCGCGATCATCGGCGAGTTCATCGGCGGGTCCGACAACGGTCTCGGCGTGGCGCTGATCGCCGCCCGGGCCAACGCCGACTCGGCCCGCGTCTGGGGCATCGCCCTGGTGGCCACGGCCGTCGCCGGCCTGGGCTACGCGCTGATCGCGCTGGTGGGTCGGCTGCTGACCCCGTGGGCACCGTCGGCGCGGAGGAGCCGGGCGTGACCACCGTCGTCGACGTCGCCGTGCCCGTGCCCGCCGCCGCTGCCGCCGCGCCCGCGGCCGGGGCGAGCGGTCGGGGGCCACGCTGGAGCCGACTGGTGGCCGTGAGCGTCCTCCGTTCGCTCGGGACGTTCGTGCTGGTGGGCGCCCTGCTGATCGGGCTGTGGATCGGGTTCCTCGAGGTGTTCGACGTCAACGCCTACGTCGGGAAGACACCGGCGCAGGTGTGGGACTGGGCCACCGACCCGGTCGACGGCGCCGAGCGGCGGGCCGAGCTGTGGGACGCCACCCGCGAGACGCTGGTCGAGTCGGGGCTCGGGTTCCTCACGGGGGTGGCGGCCGCGGTGGCCGTCGCCATCGCCTTCACCCTGTCCCGACCGTTCGAGCGGGCCGTGATGCCCATCGCCCTCGCCCTGCGCTCGGTGCCCATCGTGGCCATGGTGCCCCTGCTCGCCTACATCTTCGGGCGCGAGCTGGTGGGCAGCCTGGTCATCGTGTCGATCATCGTGTGGTTCCCCGCCCTCGTGCTGGTGACGAACGGCCTGCGGTCGGTGCGGCCCGAGTCGCTCGACCTGCTGCGGGCGTACGACGCCGGGCCGGTGACCCAGCTGTTCAAGGTGCGGCTGCCGTCGGCCATCCCCAGCCTGCTGGCCTCGGCCAAGGTGTGCGCCCCGCTCGCCATCCTGGGCTCGCTGCTCAACGGCTGGCTGTCGACGGGCACCGGGCTGGGTGCGCTGATGTCGCTGTCGACGATCACGGCCGAGTACGTGAAGCTGTGGGCCGCGGTCGTGGTGGTCACCGTCGTGTCGGTGCTGTTCGCCGCCGTGGTGTCGAGCCTGGAGCAGGTGGCGTACGCCCGCTGGGCGCCCGACCGGGCGGCGCGGTGAGCCCGTCGTGACGACCGTGGCGGTGCACACCGAACCGGCGGCTTCCCCGTCACCGGCATCTCTTGCCGGGCCGGCAGCCGTACCTGCCGCCCTCGACAACACGTCGTCGTGCCTGGGCGCCGCCTGGCACCCCGTGGCCGAGGCGACAGAGGTGGGCGCGGAGCTGGTCGCCTACGAGGACCTGGTGCTCGACGAGGACCTCGCCATCCTCGAGCGGTACGGCGACCGGTCGCTGGCCCTCGACCTTGCCGCCGAGGTCCACACGCGCGCCGACCGCATGAGCGTCGCCTACCGCCGGCTCCTGGCCGACCTGGCGACGGCGCCGGCCTGACGCCGACTCGCACGCGCGAGGCTGTCGGCCGTGCGGCGCGTGGCGGTCATCGGGAGCGGCGGCGCCGGCAAGTCCACGTTGGCTCGGGCGCTGGGCGGCCGGCTCGGGATCGAGGTGGTCCATCTCGACCGCCTGTTCTGGCGGCCGGGGTGGGAGCCGATGCCGACGGAGGAGTGGCGGGCTCTCCAGGTCGAGCTCGTCGAGCCGGAGAGCTGGATCATCGACGGCAACTACGGCGGCACCCTCGACGTGCGCCTCGCCGCCGCAGACACGGTGCTGTTCCTCGACTTCCCTCGCCGGGTCACGATGCCGAGCGTGTTGCGTCGCTGGTGGCAGCACCGCGGCCACGACGTGCAGGCCCCGGGCTGCCCCGAGCACTGGGACTGGACGTTCCTGCGCTGGGTCTGGAACTACCGGCGCGACAGTCGCCCCCGCGCCCTGGCGGCCATCGCCGACCATGCCGGCCACGCCCATGTCGTGGTGCTGACCTCACGGGCCGCGGTGCGCCGGTTCCTCGACGGTGTGCGTGACGCATCCCTGCCCACCGCCGCGGGTGGGTAGCGTCGCCGCATGGCCGACCTCCGGGGACAGATCGAGGAGCTCTGGGACCGGCGGAACGAGCTCGATCCTGACGACTCGGATGCCAGCGCGCTGATCCACGAGGCGATCGGTCTGCTCGACTCGGGCGAGGTCCGGGTCGCGGAGGTCGTCGACGACGAGGTCGTGGTCCACCAGTGGCTGAAGCAGGCCATCCTGATGCTGTTCGGCCAGGCGCGGATGGTCACCGAGGAGCTGGGGCCGTTCGAGTACGCCGACAAGATCCCGCTGAAGTCCGGCTACGAGGCGGCGGGCGTGCGCGTGGTGCCCGGTGCGTCGGCGCGGTGGGGCTCGTTCCTCGACCGGGGCGTGATCCTGATGCCCAGCTTCGTCAACATCGGCGCCCGCGTCGGCGCCCGGTCGATGGCGGACACGTGGTCGACGGTCGGTTCGTGCGCCCAGATCGGCAGCGACGTGCACCTGTCGGGCGGCGTCGGCATCGGCGGGGTGCTCGAGCCCCCGCAGGCGGCGCCGGTGATCGTCGAGGACGGCGCGTTCATCGGCAGCCGGTCGATGGTGACGTCGGGAGCACGTGTGGGCCGCGGCGCCATGCTCGGCGCCGGCGTGATCCTCAACCCGTCGATCCCGGTCATCGATGGCGAGACGGGCGACGAGGTGGGGCGCGGCGTCGTGCCGCCGTGGTGCCTGGTCATCAACGCCACACGTCCCAAGGAGCTCCCGGGCGGCACGTTCGGCTTCCCGTGCGCGCTGGTCATCAAGCGCTTCGCCGAGGGTGAACGCCACGACCAGGCGGCGCTGAACGCCATCCTCCGCGAGCACGGCGTCGCCACCTGAGCCCGGCCGCCGGCCATGCTCAGGTCACGCGCCGAGCTGCGCCTCGACGACATCGGCCGGCAGGGTCAGGTGGGTAGCGGACCTCGTGGGGACCGAAAATGGTTGCTGGGCAACCAGTTCGGTCCCAGCAGCTGGCGTGGCCATGCCTGACGGTCCGCCTTCCGTTGCTCTTGTCAGGTCGGGTGCGCTCGGCTCGCCGGCGTCGGGCAGGATGGCGCGGCCACATCACGTCGCAGCACGGGCGCAGCACGGCGCAACGACCGTCGCGGCGACCGTGAGGAGGGGCCATGGTTTCCGTCGACATCCGCAGTCGCACCGCAGACGACATCCGGGAGGTCGACGCGGCGACGTTCTTCGAGGTCGACCTGCCGCGCCTCGTCGCCGAGCGGGGTGACCTGGCGCTTCCCGGTGCCCGGCAGCTCGACGTGCGCCCGTTCGCGTTCGAGGTCGACGGGACGAGCTGGTCACTCGCCCTCACCGACAGCGACACCGACTCTCGCCCGCAGCCCGGAATCACCGTCACCCCGGGGGCCGGCGA
Source organism: uncultured Acidimicrobiales bacterium (assembly GCA_963735395.1). GTDB lineage: Bacteria > Actinomycetota > Acidimicrobiia > Acidimicrobiales > VFJN01 > ZC4RG19. The sequence continues at coordinate 443,958 of CAVTKV010000021.1, forward strand.
CGCCCGGGCCAGCGTCCGGCTCGATGCCGACGGGCTGTCCGACCTGGTCAACGACGTGCGCACTCCCGTCGGCTTCCTCACCGGCGGCGACCTCGACATGCCCCGGGGCCGGCTCGAGCACTTCCTCGACTGGTGGGTCGTGCTGCGGTCGCTGCTCGACGGCCGGCGGGCGCACACTGCCGGCGCCGTCACGTTCTGCGACCGGGACGGCACGCCCCTCGACCCTCGCCGAACCTTCCGTCCCGACGACGACCCCGCGGACATGGCGCACTTCCTGGCCGAGGTCGGCTACCTGCACCTCGCCGGCCTGTTCGACGAGGCCGAGATGGCGGCCGTGTCCGCCGACATGGACGCGGCGACCGACGGCTACGCGCCCGACGACGGCCGCAGCTGGTGGGCGCGCACCGACAGCGGCGTGGACCGCCTCGTCCGGATGCAGCGATTCCAGGACCGGTCACCCGCCACCCGCGCCCTGCTGGCCGACGAGAGGCTGCTACGCCTGGCCCGGCTGACCGAGGACGGCCACCGGCTCGGCAAGCCCGGCCCCAACAAGAACCTGGTCGAGGCGCTGGTCAAGCCCCTCGGCGTCGTCGAGGGCATCTCGGACGTGCCGTGGCACAAGGACTGCAGCCTGGGCAGCCACTCGTACCGCTGCTGCTCGCTCACGGTGGGCGTCTCGGTGACGGGCGCCGACGCCGAGTCGGGCCAGCTCCGGGTGGTGGCCGGCTCGCACCGGGCGCTCATCCAACCGGCGTTCGTGCGTCGCGACCTCGACCTGCCCCAGCTCGACCTCCCGACCCGCACGGGCGACGTGACGGTTCACCTGAGCTGCACCCTCCACATGAGCCAGCCGCCGGTGACCCGCGAGCGCCGGGTGCTCTACACCGACTTCAGCCTGCCCGGCGGTCGCCACGAGGCGGCCGAGGCGGTGCTGCGCCGGATCCGCGAGGGCGCCCCGACCACCGTGTCGCAGAAGCCGGCCGGCGCCCGCTGACCTCAGATCAGCTCCAGCTCGCGGCCGCGGAGCACGGCCTCGCGCCGGCCGTCGACGCCCAGCTTGCGGTAGACGGCCTTGAGGTGCGACTTGACCGTGTTGATCGACAGGTGCAGGCCCTGCGCGATCTCCGCGTTGGACATGAGCGTCGGCAGGTACTGCAGCACCGCGGTCTCGCGGTCGGTCAGGCCATCGACCGGCGTGGCCATCCCGCCGGGGGCGCGCCGCAGGTGGTCGAGAAGCTCCAGCGCCAGGCCGCGGTGCTCGACCGCCACGCTCTCGTTGGCGAGCAGGTCGGCGATGGCCGACCCCTGGTCGAGCAGGGGGGCCCGCACGCCCGAGCCGGCGACCAGATCGAGGGCGGCGCCCAAGTGGCGCCGGGCCTCGGCATCGTGCGCGGACAGCGAGCACGCCACCGCGGCCAGGGTGTGGGTCTCGACGACGGTGCGGGGGTGGGCCGACGAGCCCTGGTTGTCGAGGCACCGGGCGAGGCCGGCCCGCGCCGAGTCGGGCGCGCCCCGGGTCAGCTCCTGGCGGGCCCTGGCCACCGCCCCCTCGCTCGGGCCGCCGATGGCGAGCAGCCGCCGCTGCGGGTCGATGACCTCGAGGACACCGCAGGCGATGAGCGCCTGGGCGGCCAGCGGGTGCGCGGCGGCGGCCGTGTCGAGCCAGACGGCGCGCGGCCTGGACTCGCCGAGCGCCGAGCGGAGGGCGTCGCGCACGGCGTGCAGGGGGCGCGACGGCGACGCGCCGACGGCCTCGGCTTCGTGGAGGCGGGCGAGGGCGTTGCGCCGCTCGCCCCGCTGGGCGCGACGCAGGGCGGTGGCCAGGTACGCGGCCTGGAGCGCGGTGGGCCGGATGTCGCGCACGTCGCCGCTGGCGAGGACCTCACCGGCGCGGCGTTCGGCTGCGGCCAGATTGCCGTTGGCCGCGTGGACCACGGCCAGCAGGCCGGACGCCTCGATGCACATCCACTCGTCGTCGAGGGCGTCGGCCAGCGGGTTCAGAGCGGCGACGGCGGCGTCGAACTGCCCGGTGTCGACGTCGAGCTCCGCCGCCCGCAGCCGCCCCAACCGGCGGAGTGACGCGGCGTGGCCGTCGAGGTCTGTGTCGCCGGTGGCGACGAGCCCGCGTGCGGCGTGACGCGCGCGCCCGTCGGCGCCGAACGTCCAGCCGTACGTCAGATCCAGCGTGTGCCGGTGGGCGTCGCCGATGCCGAGCCCGGCGGGTGTGGGCAACGGGCCGGCCAGCTCGTCCAGCCGGCGGCGGTGCAGGTCGGCGGCATCGCGGTCGCGCCGCGCGCAGGCCACGGCGGCCGCGACCAGGGCCAGGGCGGGGGACTGGCCCGCGGGGTCGCCCGGCGCGTCGGCCACCAGGTCGGGCGGCAGGTCGCCGTCGTCGAGCGCGGCCGCCAGCCAGCGGTCGGCGGCGAGGCGCCCGGCGAGCGCCCAGTCGTCGCCCAGCCGGGCGTGACGTTCCGCGTCGACGGTCCGCCCGTGGCCCTCCAGCCAGGCCGCCGCCCGAGCGTGCAGGTCGCCGACCACCTCGGGTTGGCGGCGCCGCAGGCCGGCCCGTAGCAGCGCGGCGAACAGCGCGTGGTAGCGGTACCACCCCTCCTGCGAGGCGTCGGTGAGCAGGACGCCGCGGCATTGCAGGTCGTCGAGGCGTTCCTGCGCCCGGTGATCGTCGGCCAGCAGCGCGGCCAGGTCGGGGGTCAGGTCGTCGACGATGCTCGTGCGCAGCAGGAAGCTCTGGGTGTCGGGGTCCTGGCGGTCGAGCACCTCTTCCAGCAGGTAGTCGGCGATGGCGGCCTCGGTTGCCGCGGTGCTGCGCACCAGCTCGTGCGGGTCGCCGGCCGCCGCGAGCGCCCCCGCGGCCAGGCGGAGCCCCGCCACCCAACCCTGGGTGCGCTGCCAGAGCGCACGCACGTCGTCGTGGCGCAGGTCGATGCCGTGCGCGGCGAGCAGGTCGGCGGCCTCGTCCTGGGTGAACTCCAGGTCGGCGTTGCGGATCTCGCCCAACCGCCCGTCGAGCCGCAGCCGGCCCAGTGCTACGGGCGGGTCGGCCCGGGTGCACAGGACGAGCGACAGCGTCGACGGCGCGCGGTCGAGGAGCAGGCGCAGCGCGGCCAGGGCCTCTGTCGACCGCAGCTCGTGCACGTCGTCGAGCACCAGCACCACGGGCTCGCCGCTGATGGGGTCGAGGGCGCTGTCGAGCAGGGTGGCATCCGACCGCCGCCTCCGCCCGCGAGGCTCGGACGCGACCCCCAGGCCGGCCAACGCGCGCAGGACGGCCCGCGTCAGGCGGCGCGGCTCGTCGTGCCTGCTGCCGAGGCTGACCCACGCGGCCGGCCGGTCGCACGACCGCAGCCACGAGGCGACGAGCGTGGTCTTCCCGGCCCCGGGCAGGCCGGTGACGAGCGTGATCTGGCGCCGTTCGGCATCGCCGAGACGCGCTTCGAGGCGGGTCCGCCGGACCAGGGTGTGGGGTAGGGATGGAACGCCCTGGTGGGAGACGGCGCGGTGGGACACGGCGGCTGCGAGCACCGGTCACCTCCTTGGCGCGGCGGATGACGTAACTGTCAGGGACAGGATGATCATTCGCGGAGCGTGCGACATCACCCACTTGGGGTGAACGTGGCAGGGTGAGAGCCACCGTTCAGGTAGTTGTCAGCTACTCGTCACCTTGGCGTGTGCGGGCCGTCACCACGTGTCCTCGGTCGGCGTGAAGTCGTCCCACCCGGAGCGATCGCCGGTGCGGGTCTTCCTGCGTCGGCGCGTCGGGGCCGCGTGGCGGCCGGGTCGCGCCTCGGCGGTGTCGTCGTCGCCGATGCCGTCGTCGGGCGAGTCGATGCCGTCGCCCCACCCGTGGTCGTGGCCGTGCACGTCGTCGCCGGGACCGAGCACCACCGCGGCCAGCGCGGTGGTGATGGGCACCGAGGCCACGAGCCCGATCGAGCCCACCAGCATGCGGACGATCTCGACCGAGATGAGCTCGCTGGTGATCAGGCGGCCGACCGGTTGGTTGCCCTGGGCGAAGAACAGCAGCAGCGGCAGCGACGCGCCGGCGTAGGCGAGCACGAGCGTGTTGACTGTCGAGGCCACGTGGTCGCGGCCGACCTTGGTGGCCTCGCGGTAGAGCAGGCGGGCCGGCAGGCCGGGGTTGGCGCGCCGCAGCGCGGCGACGATCGACACCTGGCTGACCGTGACGTCGTCGAGCACGCCGAGCGCGCCCACGACGATGCCCGCGATCAGCAGCCCCCGCAGGTCGAGCGCGTCCGCGGTGACGCGCAGCGTCTGCGCCCGGCTGTCGGCCAGTCCCGTGAGGTTGGTGGCGGCCGCCACCGCGAAGGCCAGCCCGCTGGTGATCGCCAGGCTGAGCAGCGTGCCGGCCAAAGCCACCGTGGTGCCCATGTTGACCCCGTGGGCCAGGTACAGGGCGATGAAGCCGATGAGCACGGTGGCGGCCAGCGCCACCGCCACCGCGGGCTCGTCGCGCAGCAGCGCCGGCACGAGGAACGCGATCAGCACAGCGCCGCTGGCGGCCAGGCCCACCAGTGCCCGCACGCCCTGCCAACGACCGAAGGCGATGACCACCAGGACGAACGCCGCCACCAACCACAGCAGCGGGGTGCTGCGCTGGAAGTCGGCGAACGAGTAGCGGTACTGCGCGGGGCTGGTGGCGACGTCGAGCAGCACCACCTCGTCGCCGGGGGCCAGCTCGGGGATGTCGAACTGGGTGGCGCGCACCTCGAAGTCGATGGTGTCGCCCGCGTCGGGCCCCGACGTCAGCTCGGCGGTGACGATCTGGCACTCGCCGGGCGCGTCGATCTCGGGGTCCTGGCAGGTGTCGTCGTCGATGCTGCGGACCGTGGCGTCGACGTACGTGTTGGGCTGGGCGCCCAGGTCGGGGGCGTCGCCACGCGGCCAGAAGGCGATCGCGGCCAGCACCGCGAGCGCTCCGACGATCGCGACCGCGATGGCGAGCACGCGGGCCGACCGGCGGGGGCTCGCGCTGTTGGGCATTGCGCCGACCTCCGGAGGCGACGGCAGTCGTTCCAGCCGGACCCTACCGCCCGTCCCGGGGGGCGGCGGGGAGGGGCGACGGCCGGCTACGTGCCGCGGGGGACGCCCAGGCCGCAGGCCAGGCGGTCGAGCGCCGCCTCGGCCAACGGCAGGTCCACGCCCAGCTCGCGCCCCAGGCCCAGCGCCAGTGTCAGGTCGGTCTCGCCCAGGTCGCGCACCTGCGTCAGCGGGTCGTACCAGGGGTCGGTCCGTGAGACGGGCAGGGCCGACTCGTCGCGGGGACCGAGGGGATCGACCACCGGCGCAACCATCGGCGTGACACTACTGGGCGCCACTGGTCGCGGCCGGAGGGTCACTCCCGCCGGGTGACGACAGATCGTGTCGCCTCACCGTAGGCACGGCACCACGGATCGGACGATGGAGGACCCATGGACCTGCAACGCAAAGCGATCGCCGAGGTGCTCGGCACCCTCTGGCTCGTCCTCGGCGGGTGCGGCAGCGCCGTGCTGGCCAGCATCTTCCTCGCGCCCTTCGAGGACGGTCTCGTCAGCACGGGCATCGGCTTCCTCGGGGTGTCGCTGGCCTTCGGCCTCACGGTCGTGACCGGCGCCTACGCCCTGGGCCACATCTCGGGTGGCCACTTCAACCCCGCGGTGACCCTGGGCGTGCTGGCCGCCAAGCGCATCGAAGCGCGCGAGGCGGGGGTGTACATCGTCGCCCAGGTCGTGGGGGCGATCATCGGGGCCGCCGTCATCGTGGTCATCGCCAACGGGGTCGACAGCTTCAGCCTGGGTACGGGCGCCGGCGAGAGCACGCTGGCGGCCAACGGCTTCGCCGACCACTCGCCCGGGGGCTACGACTGGATCGCCGCCCTGGTGGCCGAGGTCGTGCTCACCTTCTTCTTCCTGCTGGTCATCCTGGGCGTCACCGGCCGCGGCGCGCCGGTCGGCTTCGCCCCGCTGACCATCGGCCTGTCGCTCACGCTGATCCACCTGATCAGCATCCCGGTCACCAACACGTCGGTGAACCCCGCCCGGTCGACCGGTCCTGCCGTGTTCGTGGGCGGCTGGGCGATCGAGCAGCTGTGGATGTTCTGGGTCGCGCCGCTCGTCGGCGCCGTGCTCGCCGGGCTGGTGCACCACTACGTGATCGAGGAGCGCCCCGAGACCGTCGAGGGCTACGGCTGATCGCCGGTCGCCGCCCGGACGATCCCCCGTCGCCCGTCCGGAACCTGAGGCAGTCGCGCACCTCCTGTGTGCGTCATTCCCTCGGGCTTGCAACGGGTCACACCGGCGGTTCGGCGGCGTCGGCGAGCCAGCGCGCCACCCGTGCCTGCAGGACCCGCAGGCTGATCGTGGCGCCGCCGAGCACGGCGTCGTGGAACCCCTTGATGTCGAACGCCGGCCCGAGGGCGTCGCGGGCGTGCGACCGCAGGCGCAGGATCTCGCGCTGGCCCACCTTGTAGGCGAGCGCCTGGCCCGGGATGCCGATGTACCGGTCGACCTCGACCACGATCTCGTCGTGGCTCACCGGGGCGTGGGCGACCATGAAGTCGATGGCCTGCTGCCGCGTCCAACCGAGGGCGTGCAGACCGGTGTCCACCACCAGGCGGCAGGCCCGCCACGAGTCGCTGGCCAGCATGCCCAGCCGGTCGAGGTCGGTCTCGTACAGGCCCATCTCGTCGGCCAGCCGCTCGGTGTAGAGAGCCCAGCCCTCGACGAACGCGGTGTGCCCCCACGACAGTCGGCGAAAGGCGGGCAGGTCCGTGCGCTCGGAGGCGATCGCGAGTTGCAGGTGGTGACCGGGGATGGCCTCGTGGAAGGCGATCGACGCGGTCTCGGCGCGACCCCGGGCGGCGGGATCGTGCAGGTTGACGTGGTACTCGCCGGGCCGGCTGCCGTCGGGCGCCGGCGGCGTGTAGTACGCGGCGGGCGAGTCGGCGGCCAGGTAGTCGGGGACGGGCGTGAGCACGCACGGCGCCTGGGGCAGGATGCCGAACCAGTCGCCCATCGCCGCGGTCGCCGCCTCGAGGCAGGCGGTGGCGTGGGCCACGATCTGGTCGCCGTCGCGGTAGCGCAGGTCGGGGTCGTCGATCAGGCGGCGGAAGATGGTGGCCAGGTCGGTCGTGCCGAACTGCCGGCCGCCGACCTCGGCGTACTCGGCGGGCAGCGCCTCGGTCACCTCGGCCATGCCGATGGCATGCAGCCCGTCAGGGGTGAGCGGCAGGCCGGTGTGCAGCTCGATCAGCGCCTGGTACACCTCGGGCCCGTCGTCGAGGTGCAGCAGGCCCGGGCGGTCGTCGGGCCGGGCGACAGGCAGCAGCTCGTCGCGCAGCACGTCGCGGTAGCGCTCGAACGCGGGGCGCACCGCGCCCCGCACGATCTCGGTCAGCTCGCGGCGCCAATCGTCGAGGCCGTCCCAGCCCTCGGGCCCGGTCAGGTTGGCGAACGGGTCGCCGTCGAGCGGCGAGGCCAGGTAGCCCTCCACCTGGTTGACGGAGCGCTCGATGTTGATGCGGACCGGTGTGCGGCCGGCGGCCAGCGCCTCGCGGAACCGGTCGGCGGCCTGGTCCAGCATCGTGCCGTAGCGCCGGGTGCGCTCGAGCGTCATGGTCGCGTGCTCGGGCTGGGGGGCGCTGAGCTGGCCGGCCGTGATCAGCAGGTCGGCGTGGACGCCGTCGAGCTGGTCCCACGCCATCTCGGCCAGGCGCAGGTCGATGGCGCGGATGGCGTCGTCGAGCTCGTGGACCAGCAGGTCGCGGGTGCCCTCGTCGGCGTCGACGAGCTCGCCGTCCAGCGCACGCGCCCGGTCGCGCAGGCCGGTCCAGGTCGCCCGCAGCCGGTGCTCGGCGGCGGCGGACAAGTCGTCGACCCGGTCGTCGAAGCGGTGGTCGCCGAGGAACGTCGCGAAGAGGGGGCTCGCCTCGAGCTTGGCCTCCCAGTACTCGTCGGCGAGGGCGCGGAGGTGGGTTCCGGGATCAGTGGGCGCGGTCACGCGACCATGCTGCCCGACCGGGCGCGTGATCAGGTTCGGGTATCCGGCGCAGGATGTCCTCGGCCCGCTCGTGGGCCGGATCGAGCGCCCGGCGGGGGTGGCGGCCGTCGACGTAGCCGAGGAACGGCGGGAAGACGTTGTAGCCGAGCAGCTCCTGCAGCCGTTCGGGCAGGTCGCGGGCGACCTCGGGCGGCACGGCGACGAGCTGGGTCTCCTGGGGCCGCAGCCACGACACCACGTACTCCAGCAGGAGGCCGGGGCGGGGGCGGTCGGTGGTGTTGGCGCCGCCGCCGTGCCACAGCCCGCCCAGGTAGACGAGCACCGACCCGGCGGGCATGGTGACCGACACGGCCTCGCTCTCGTCGGGCCGTCGGTCCTCGGGCCAGCGGTGGCTGCCGGGGATGAGGCGGGTCGACCCGTTGTCCGCCGTGAAGTCGCACAGCGCCCACATGCTGTTGACCACCACCGGCTGGTGTGGCCGGGGGAGCGGATAGATGTCCTCGTCGCGGTGGAGGATCTGCGCCTTCTCGCCGGGGCCGATCTGCAGCGCCACCGGGGCCGAGAACTGGTAGTGCTCGCCGAGGGCATGATCGAGCGCGGAGAGCAGCAGCGGGTGCACGGCCAGGTCGTCGAACGCCCGGGTCTTGGCGTACACCGCGTAGACCCGCTGGGTGTGAAACCCCTCGAAGAAGTTGCGGCCGGTCGGGGTGGCCTGGAACAGGTCGCGCAGCGCGGCCAGCCGGCCGGTGACGTCGGCCGGCGGCAGCACACCCTCGACGAGGGCGTACCCGTGCTCGTCGAGCGAGGCGGCCACCTCGGCAGCCGCCGCGTCGGGCCCGAGCCGGAGCAGCGTCATCGCCACGACGGTAGCCCTCCACCCCGGCGTCGCGGTCGGCGAGTTCACACGCCGCTGGGCGGGCGGACACGCGGGCGCAACGGGACGGCCCTAGCCTTCAGAACGGATGGTCTGGAGACTGAGCGACCCCAGCGACATCAGCACCGACCTGATGGAGCCGCTGAAACCGCACGTCATCGTGCTGTTCGGCGCCACGGGCGACCTGGCCCAGCGCAAGCTGCTGCCGGGCCTGCTGCACCTGTCGCTGGCCGGCCTGGTGCCCGAGGTCCGCATCGTCGGCACGTCGCTCGACAAGATCGACGAAGAGGGCTTTCGCGACCTGGCCCGCCGGTCCTGCGAGAAGTACTCGAGCCGCACGATGTCCGAGGAGCAGTGGGAGCAGTACGCGAGCAAGCTCACGTTCGTCGACCAGGAGGGCGGCGCCGTGGGCTTGGCCGCGGCGGTCGCACGGGCCGAGGCCGAGCTCGGCGGCGACTGCCGTCGCCTCCACTATCTGAGCGTGCCCCCCTCGGCCGCGCTCGACGTGGTGGCCATGCTGGGCGAGGCCGGGCTGGTCGACCGGGCCCGCATCATCATGGAGAAGCCGTTCGGCACGGACCTCGCCTCCGCGGAAGCGCTCAACGCCTCGCTGCACGAGACGTTCGCCGAGTCGCAGATCTTCCGCATCGACCACTTCCTGGGCAAGGAGGCCGCGCAGAACATCCTGGCCTTCCGGTTCGCCAACGGGCTGTTCGAGCCCATCTGGAACCGCGTGCACATCGACCACGTGCAGATCGACGTGCCCGAGACGCTGTCGATCGGCTCGCGGATCGGCTTCTATGAGCAGACCGGTGCCTACCGCGACATGGTGGTGACCCACCTGTTCCAGGTCCTCGCCTTCATGGCCATGGAGCCCCCCACCGAGCTGGCGCCCCGGGCGATCACCGAGGAGAAGAACAAGGTCTTCCGGTCGATGCTGCCCATCGAGCCAGGCAACGTGGTGCGGGGCCAGTACCAGGGCTACCTTGACGAGCCGGGGGTCGATCCCCACTCCGAAACCGAGACGTTCGTCGCCCTGCGCTGCGAGATCGACAACTGGCGTTGGGCCGACGTGCCCTTCTTCCTCCGCACCGGCAAGCGCATGGCCGAGGGCGCCCGCATCATCTCGATCGCCTTCAAGCAGCCGCCGAAGAGCATGTTCCCGGCCGGTTCGGGGGTGGGCGCCCAGGGGCCCGACCACCTGACCTTCGATCTGGCCGACGCCTCGAAGCTGTCGCTCTCGTTCTACGGCAAGAGGCCGGGGCCGGGCATGAAGCTCGACAAGCTCAGCCTGCAGTTCGCCATGCACGAGACCGGCCGCGTGGACGACGTGCTCGAAGCGTACGAGCGCCTCATCTACGACGCCATGAGCGGCGATCACACACTGTTCACGACGGCCGAGGGCATCGAGCGCCTGTGGGACCTGTCCACGCCCCTGCTCGACAACCCGCCACCCGTGCGCACCTACCAGCCGGGGTCGTGGGGGCCGAACGCCATCCACCAGCTCGTCGCGCCCCACGCCTGGCGCCTACCGTTCGAACGGGGCTGGCGCACCGCGTGACCCCGGGCTGACCTCGGGCCGGGAAGGCGGCCGCCGCACCGCCTCCCCGACCCGGTGCCACCTCAGCCGGCGAGCTCGTCCAGGTCCGTGGTCAGGTCGGCCTAACGAGCACCGCAGTGTCAACCTCATGCCGATCGCCGTCGCATCTCCTCGACACGTGTAGCCACAGTTCACCTCGCTGCGGCGAGCCGTTGCCTTGCTCCCCGCTCAGGGCGCCTTCGGCGCCGGGCCGCTCGGGCCACGGTCTCGCCTTCGGCTCGACCTCTTAACCTCGATCGGCATGAGCTCCGGGCCCCCCGACCCCACCGCCGCCGCGTCGCCCCTCGTCCGGCTGTGGCGCCACGCCCGCGGGCACCGCCGCACCGTGATCGCCGCCATCACGTTCAGCGTGCTCAACAAGCTGGCCGACGTCATGCCCGAGCTGCTCATCGGTGCGGCCGTCGACGTGGTGGTGAGGGCCAACGACTCGATCGTGGCCACCGTGTTCGGCGTCGAGGACCGGTTCGATCAGCTCCTCGTGCTCGCCGCCATCAACGTCGGCGTCTGGGTGGTCGAGTCGATCACCGACTACGTCGCCCAGCTGCTGTGGCGCAACCTGGCCCAGACCATCGAGCACGAGGCGCGCATGGACGCGTACCGCCACGTGCAGCGGCTGGAGCTGGCCTGGTTCGAGGACCAGTCGACCGGCGGCCTGCTGTCGATCCTCAACGACGACGTCAACCAGCTCGAGCGGTTCCTCGACATCGGCGCCAACGAGCTGGTGCGGACGGTGGTCAACGTCGTCTTCGTCGGCATCGTCTTCTTCGTGGCGGAACCCGTGCTGGGGGTCGTCGCCTTCGCCCCGATCCCCTTGATCGTGTGGGCGTCGGTGCGCTACCAGCGCCGCCTCGAGCCCCGCTACACCGAGGTGCGGCAGGCCGCCGGCGATCTCGGCGCCCTGCTGGCCAACAACGTGTCGGGCATCGCCACCATCCGCTCGTTCACCGCCGAGGAGCGCGAGTCCGACCGGGTGGCCGACGCCAGCGGCGTGTACCGCGAGGCCAACCGGCGGGCGATCAAGCTGTCCTCCGCGTTCATCCCGCTCATCCGCATGGCGATCCTGGTCGCCTTCACGTTCACGCTGATCATCGGCGGCCAGTCGGCGCTGAACGGCACGCTCGAGGTGGGCGTGTTCTCCGTCCTGGTGTACATGACCCAGCGCCTGCTGTGGCCGCTGACCCGGCTGGGCGAGACGTTCGACCTGTACCAGCGGGCGATGGCGTCGTCACGCCGCATCCTCGACCTGCTGGCCGTCGACCCCACCATCGTCGACGGCCCCCACGCCCTGCCCCGGCCGTTGCGCGGCGAGGTGCGGTTCGACGACGTGCGCTTCGCCTACGGGCCGGGCGCCGACACCGGCACCGGCACCGCCGGCGAGGGTGGGATCGGCCGGGCGCCCGCCCGCCTCGTGCTCGACGGCTTCGACCTGGTGGTGCCCGCCGGTGAGACCCACGCCATCGTCGGGTCGACCGGCGCAGGCAAGTCGACCGTGGTCAAGCTGCTGCTGCGGCTGCACGACGCCGCGAGCGGGCGGGTCAGCCTCGACGGCGTCGACGTCGAGCACGTGCCCCTCGTCGAGCTGCGGCAGGCCATCGGCTACGTGGGCCAGGACGTGTTCCTGTTCCAGGGCACGGTGCGGGAGAACCTGGCCTACGGCCGGCCCGACGCCACCGACGACGAGCTGGTCCGGGCCGCTCGTCTGGCCGAGGCGCACGACTTCATCGGCGGGCTGCCCGACGGCTACGACACGATCGTGGGCGAGCGCGGCCAGAAGCTGTCGGGCGGGCAGCGCCAGCGGCTGTCGATCGCCCGAGCCATCCTCAAGGACCCGCCCGTGCTGGTGCTCGACGAGGCCACGTCGGCCGTCGACAACGAGACCGAGGCCGCCATCCAGCGCTCGCTCGAGCTGGTGGGCCGCGATCGCACGGTCATCGTGATCGCCCACCGCCTGTCGACCGTGCGCCACGCCGACCGCATCCACGTGCTGGAAGAGGGCCGGGTCGTCGAGTCCGGCACCCACGACGAGCTGGTGGCCGCGCGGGGCCTGTACGCCGCGCTGTGGCGCATCCAGACGGGCGAGGTGCACGCCCTGCCGTCGGCCGACACGGCCTGACCCGGGCGACCCGGGCCGGCTGCGGTCAGCCGGGGAAGTCGCCGGCGTCGATGCGCACGGTGCGCAGCAGGGCCGTGATCTGGTCGAGGTCGGCCTCGCCGAGGGCGGCTATGCCGAACCCGGTGGCGCTGACGGCCTCGGTGGCCTTGTCGACCACCCGGCGGCCGTCCTCGGTGATCTCGGCGAGGGTCGTGCGCCGGTCCGTGGGGTGGGCGGCGCGCTGCACCAGGCCCTGGCGCTCGAGCCGGTCGACGATGTTGGTGACGCTGGTGGGGTGCAACATCAGCCGGTCACCCATCTTGCCGAGCGGCAGGGAGCCCTGGCGGCTGAACGCCAACAGCACCAGGGCCTCGTAGCGGGCGAAGGTCAGGTCGAACGGGCGGAGCGCCTCGTCGACGCGGGAGAGGACGATCTGGTGGGCCCGCATGATCGATGTGGTGGCGGTCATGGCCGCCGGAGCCGCCCAGCCACGGGCCTCCCACTGGCGTCTGGCTTCGGCGATCGCGTCGAAGTCCAGCGGTCGAGGGTTGGACACGGTCCGCATCATATGTCGGATGTCCAGTGGTCGGAGCCCCACCGGTCGGACACCAGGCAGTCGGAGTATTTACTCTCGGTAGACAGAAACTCGGAGATCCAACTAGTCTGCGCCCGTGGCTGGTCATGGGGGGTCCAACGCGCGCACCGAGGTCAGAGCAGCGCCGTCCGTCACTGCGCCCGTCATCCACCGGCCCGTGCACCCGGTGCGGCTCGTCACCGCGGCCAGCCTGTTCGACGGGCACGACGCCGCCATCAACGTCATGCGTCGCATCCTGCAGTCGCAGGGCGCCGAGGTCATCCACCTGGGCCACAACCGCTCGGTCGACGAGGTCGTGCGGGCCGCGGTGCAGGAGGACGTGCAGGGCGTGGCCATCAGCTCCTACCAGGGCGGCCACCTCGAGTACTTCCGCTACCTGGTCGACAGGCTGCGGGCCGAGGGCCGGCCCGACGTCAAGGTGTTCGGGGGCGGCGGGGGCGTCATCGTGGCCGACGAGGTGGCCGAGCTGCAGTCCTACGGCGTCGCTCACATCTTCACCCCGGACGACGGCCAGCGGCTCGGCCTGGCCCCCATGGTCAACACGATCATCCAGGCCTGCGACACCGACCTCGCCGCCGACGGGCCCACCTCGGTCGACGACGTGCTGGGGGGCGACCAGCGGGCGCTGGCCCGCACGCTCACCGCCATCCAGGCCGGCACGCTGGGGCGCGACCTGCTCGGCGACCTGCGGGCCGCGGCCGCCCGTCGTGCCGTGCCCGTGGTGGGCATCACCGGCACCGGCGGGTCGGGCAAGTCGTCGCTCACCGACGAGCTGGTGCGCCGGCTGCGCCTGGACTTCGACGACAAGCTGCGCATCGCGGTCGTGGCCGTCGACCCCACCCGTCGCCGGGCCGGGGGTGCGCTGCTTGGCGACCGCATCCGCATGAACGCGGTCGACCACCCCAACGTGTTCGTGCGCTCGCTCGCCACCCGCGGCGCCGGCACCGAGGTACCCGAGCACATCGAGGATGTCATCGGCGCCTGCCGGGCCGCCGGCCACGACATCGTGGTCGTCGAGACGCCCGGCATCGGTCAGGGCGACGCCGGCATCGTCGACCTGGTCGACGTGTCGCTCTACGTGATGACCCCCGAGTTCGGCGCCGCAAGCCAGCTCGAGAAGATCGACATGCTCGACTTCGCCGACGCGGTGGCCATCAACAAGTTCGAGCGCCGGGGCGCCGACGACGCGCTGCGCGACGTGCGCCGCCAGCTTCAGCGCAACCGCGAGCGCTTCGACGTCCCCCTCGACGAGCTGCCCGTGTTCGGCACCATCGCCGCCCGCTTCAACGACGATGGCGTCACCGCCCTCTACCAGTACCTGCGCGACGCGCTGGTCGAGCACGGCCTGCCCGGCACCAGCGGATCGCTGACGCCGGTCGAGACGCGGGTGCCCACGGGGGTCACCACGATCGTGCCGCCCGACCGGGCCCGCTACCTGGCCGAGGTCGCCGGAACCGTGCGCGACTACCACGCGGTCACTGCCGCCCAGGTCGAGGTGGCCCGGCGGCACCAGGCGCTGCGCACCACCAGCGACCTGCTGGCCAGCGCGGGCTCGCCCAGCGCCATCGCCCAGGTCGAGGACCTGCTGGCGGCGGCCGAGCGCGAGCTCGACCCGTCGTCGCACGCCCTGCTCGACGGGTGGCCGGCGACGGTCGAGGCCTACTCCGGAGACGAGCACGTGGTGCGGGTGCGCGACCGAGAGGTGCGCACCGTCCTCACGTCCGAGTCGCTGTCGGGCACCCACGTCCCCAAGGTGGCGCTGCCCCGCTACGGCGACGACGGCGACCTGCTGCGGTTCCTGCGCGACGAGAACCTTCCCGGACGGTTCCCGTTCACCGGTGGGGTCTTCGCCTTCAAGCGTCAGGGCGAAGACCCCACGCGCATGTTCGCCGGCGAGGGCGATGCCACCCGCACCAA
This sequence comes from uncultured Acidimicrobiales bacterium, assembly GCA_963735395.1. Classification (GTDB taxonomy): domain Bacteria; phylum Actinomycetota; class Acidimicrobiia; order Acidimicrobiales; family VFJN01; genus ZC4RG19. Next base: position 459,049 of record CAVTKV010000021.1, read on the forward strand.
CCGGCGCTTCCACATGCTGGCGTCCGGGCAGCCCGCCACGCGGCTGTCGACGGCGTTCGACTCGGTGACGTTGTACGGGTTCGACCCCGACGAGCGGCCCGACATCTACGGCAAGGTCGGGAACTCGGGTGTGTCGATCGCCACGCTCGACGACATGAAGGCGCTCTACGACGGGTTCGACCTGTGCGACCCCACCACGTCGGTGTCGATGACGATCAACGGCCCGGCGCCGACGATCCTGGCCATGTTCTTCTGCACCGCCGTCGACCAGCGCCTGGCCGCGTTCGAGGCCGAGCACGGGCGCCCCCCGTCGGCCGACGAGGCCGCCGACATCCGCCGGTACGTGCTGCACACCGTGCGGGGCACCGTGCAGGCCGACATCCTCAAAGAGGACCAGGGCCAGAACACGTGCATCTTCTCCACCGAGTTCGCCCTGCGGATGATGGCCGACATCCAGGAGTGGTTCGTCGCCGAGCAGGTGCGCAACTTCTACTCGGTGTCGATCTCCGGCTACCACATCGCCGAGGCGGGCGCGAACCCGCTCACCCAGCTCGCCTTCACGCTGGCCAACGCCTTCACCTACGTCGAGGCCTACCTGGCCCGGGGCATGGCCATCGACGACTTCGCCCCCAACCTGTCGTTCTTCTTCTCCAACGGCATGGACCCCGAGTACTCGGTGCTGGGCCGCGTGGCGCGGCGCATCTGGGCCGTCGCCATGCGCGACCGCTACGGCGCCAGCGAGCGGTCGCAGAAGCTCAAGTACCACGTACAGACGTCGGGCCGGTCGCTGCACGCGCAGGAGATGGCGTTCAACGACATCCGCACCACCCTGCAGGCGCTCATCGCCGTCTACGACAACTGCAACAGCCTGCACACCAACGCCTACGACGAGGCCGTCACCACGCCCACGGCCGAGTCGGTGCGCCGGGCGGTCGCCATCCAGCAGGTCATCAACCAGGAGTGGGGGCTGGCCAAGAACCACAACCCCAACCAGGGCTCGTTCATCGTCGAGCAGCTCACCGACCTGGTGGAAGAGGCCGTGCTGGCCGAGTTCGACCGCCTGGCCGAGCGGGGCGGCGTGCTGGGCGCCATGGAGACCGGCTACCAGCGGGGACGCATCCAGGACGAGTCGATGCTCTACGAGCAGCGCAAGCACGACGGCTCGCTGCCCATCGTGGGCGTCAACACCTTCCTCGCCCCCGCGTCGTCGCCCGAGGGCGGCGGCCCGAACGGCGCCGGCGCGGGCGGCGAGGCAGGCGGGCGTCCGCCGGAGCTGGCCCGCTCGACCGACGACGAGAAGCAAACCTGCCTGGCCAACCGGCGTGCGTTCCAGGCGCAGCACGCGGCGGAGCGTCCCGCGGCGCTCGACCGCCTGCGGCGCGCCGCGCTGTCGGGCGAGAACCTGTTCGCCGTGCTGGTCGACGCCGTGCGGGTGTGCACCCTCGGCGAGATCACCGACGCGCTGTTCGAGGTGGGCGGCCGCTACCGCCGCAACGTGTGACGGGTCGGGTCCGGCTCCCCCCGGACCCGACCAGGGCGGTCCCCGCCCCCCTCGTCACACCCGGCGTGTCGGCGGTCCATCTGGCGGGTCGGGCGTGTTCGTACGGCCCGTGGGGACCCAGGTGGTTGCCAGCCAACCACCCGCGTCCCCGGCGTCGGGCTTGGCTCCGGTGCTGTCGGGCCGCGGGGACGCGTCTGGTTGCTCAGCAACCGGTCGCGTCCCCACGCATGCCGGCCCGACGCTCGAGGTAGTGGCCGATCATCTCCGCGACGTAGCCGGGGCGTTCGACCACGTCCTCGTAGGTGAACTCGACGATCTGCCAGCCCCACAGGCCCAGGCGTGCTGCCCGTTCGTCATCGGACTGGCGCTGGCGACGGGTCGCATGGCTGGCATGGCCGGCCAGCTCGGCGATCAACGTCGCATCGTCCCACCAGAGGTCGACCCGCGCCGTGCCGCCGCCGTGCTTGCGCCGATTGACCTGCACCCGGGGCATGGGCAATCGCGCGGCGGCGATGATCCGGATCGCCTCCTGCTCCAGCCACGTGTCCCCGAGCGGGCGGCCCTCGGTGCGGTCGAGAAGGGTCTCGACCGCCGCAAGCCCGGGCCGGGCCGACTGGCCATCGTGGCGCATCCGGCCGATGCGCCAGCGCAGCCGGGGTCGCCAGATCGTGCCGTCCCGCTCCGCCCCGTCGAGCACAGCCTCGAGCTGCCGGGGACCCACCAGCGGGGCGATGTCGAGAAACGTGCGTGTCGCGGACGTGCGCGGGATGCCCTCGTCCTTCTCGACGTCGGCCGGGCCGAGGTCTCTGCTGCGGTGCACGACGGCAGGCGTTGTCCTCGGTCGCCGATCGGTGTGGCACCGTGATCTCGACCGCACCCCGAGCGATGGTGTCGAACCGCCACAGGGCGGCCGCGGCCATGTGCGACGCCACGGCGCCCTCGCCCCCGGCGAGCACGGCGGCCAGCAGCCGCTGCTGCCACGACGGCGGGTGGGCCGCGTGTCGCCACACGCCGCTGCCCATGGCCACGAGCACTCCCGTGGCCACGAGCGGCGGCGTTGCTGGCGCGTAGACACCAAGGCGGTCGAGCTGCTGGCTGGTGAGGAGGCCGAGTGTCTTCGGGGCCAGTTCGGCGATGGCCCCGTCGATCTCCCGGGCCACGGGTGGGCAGGCTACGACAGCGGTGTGACGTCTTCGTGCCGTCCAGCCCTTTTCCGAGTCGCGATTGGGCGTCTGCCGGTCCCGCGGGGACCGATCTGGTTGGTGGGCCACCATCTCGGTCCCCACGGGTGCTGGCCGACCGGATGTTCAGGGGAGCTCGGAGACCCGGAGGTCGATCGGGTGCGCAGCCGGGGTGCGATCGGCCATGCCGGCGACGGCGCCGGACCGGCTACTTTCGGGCGCCGCGAGGGGGGACAGCATGGGGAACCAGGGTCACGTCACGCCGACAGGATCGCGTCGTCGTCACGATCGAGCCGGCGGTGGGCCGCGCGTGGCCGCGGCGCAGTCCGTACGCGCCTCGGCGCGCTGGTCACCGTTGGCGTCCTTGCCGCCACGGCCGTCGCCTGCAGCGGCCCCGGCGGCCCCGGTGGCCCCGGGCATCCCGGGGGCGGGGGTGGGCATGGGCCCGGGCGGGCTCGTCCGGGCCGATCGCGACGCTGTCGTCCGAGGGTCGGTGGCTCACCGACGCCGCCGGGCGGGTCGTCGTCCTGCACGGGGTGAACGAGGTGGCCAAGTCGGCGCCGTACCCCCGTCGGCCTTCGGCTTCCGGGCCGTCGATGCCGAGTTCCTGACGGCGCAGGGCTCCACGCAGCAGGTCCGCCGCGCCGGTGAGACGGCGCCAGGCGCCAGGCGCCTGCACCACGCCGTGTCCGATCCGTCCAAGACCCGCGGCCGGCGCTCGTCGTACCGTGCCCGCATGGCCCAGATCGACGCCGCCGCCCTCGACGCCGCCGAGCAGTTCGTGCTGCTGAACGCCCGGCTGATCGAGCGGCACCGCTTCGCCCACCTGTTCCGTGACGGGTCCGCCGACGCCGTCGTCGCCGCCCTGCGGCCCTACGCCAACGCCGACGGCGGGTTCGGCAACGCCCTCGAGCCCGACCTGCGCGGCGCCGGCAGCCAGCCGGAGCCGGTCGAGGTCGCGCTGCGCATCCTGCACGAGACCAAGGTCGGGCTCGGCGTTTCTGGTCGCCCTGGCGGGCTCGGCGTTTCTGGTCGCCCTGGCGGGCTCGGCGTGTCTGGTCGCCCTGGCGGGCCGGGCGGGGACGCCACCCTCCGCGACAGGATCGTGGGCGACGCCTGCGACTACCTCGCGTCGATCACCACGCCCGACGGCGGGGTGCCCTGGGTGCTGCCCAGCGTGGCATCGACGCCGCGGGCGCCCTGGTGGCAGCCCGGCGACCTGAACGGCGCTCTGGTGCCCACGGCGTCGATCGCCGGGCTGCTCCACACCCACGGCGACAGCCACCCGTGGCTCGAGGGCGCCACCCGGTTCTGCCGAGACCGCATCGACGCCGCCGGCGCGGGCCGGCTCGAGCTCGGGCCGTACGAGGCACGGGCCGTGCTCGACTTCCTCGACCACGTCCCGGACCGGGCCTGGGCCGAGGCGGCATTCGCCCGGGTGCGCGAGCCCATCCTGGCCACCGCCACCCTCGACCCCGACGCTCCCGGGCACGTCCACCTGCCGCTCGACTTCGCGCCGACGCCGGACGGGTTCGGACGCCGTCTGTTCGACGACGACGTGATCGACCGACACCTCGGCCGGCTCGTGGCCGACCAGGCTGACGACGGCGGGTGGGGGTTCAACTGGGAGGCTTGGGCCGCCGTCACGGTGGCCGAGTGGCGGGGCTACGTGACGATCGAGCGGCTGAAGACGCTGCGGGCCCACGGTCGCTGGACCGTGTGACCGCGGGTCGCCCGGTCGCCGGGCCGTCGGGTCGCCGGGCCGCCGTCGGCGGTGATCAGCGGTCGAGGAGCGTCGTGAGCGACGTGCCGGCCAGGTCGGCGACGTCGCGGGCCAGGTGGGGCTGGTCGGCGTAGCCGCACTCGTGCGCGACCCGCGCCAGGTCGTGGCCGGCCCGGGCCCGGGCGAGCGCCGACTGGAACCGCAGCACCCGGTGCAGCGTCTTGGGCCCGTAGCCGAACGAGGCAGTGCAGCGCCGGTGGAGCTGACGCTCGGACATGCCCATGTCGGTGGCCAGGCCGCGGACGGGCGACGGGTCGCGTGAGCCGCCGAGCGTGCGGGCGACGTGGTGCATCGCGGCGTCCGGTGGACCGGTGACGCGGGCGGCAACCGCCTCGGCGAGCGCGCGTTCGGGGTGCGCCGACGCCGAGGCCGCAGCGGCGATGCTCTCGGCCTCCCCGCGGCCCCACACCTCGGCGGCCTCGGGCCTGTCGTCGCGCAGTGTGTGCAGCGGGACCCTGAGCACACCCGCCGCGGCACCCGGGGCGAAGCGGATCCCCGCGATCGTGTCGCCCGGGGCGAGCGTCGATGGGTGGGCGCGCGTATCTGGGCCGGCGAAGACGAGCCGGGACGTGCCGCGTTCGATGATCCACATGAGGTCGACGCAGCCGTCGGGCACCACCTGCGTGGTGGACGCGGCGTCGGCGGCCGTGCGCGTCCACAGGCAGGCCACGAACGGGGCCACGCCGGGCGGAGGCGGCGCCTCGTGGTAGCTCGCGGCGGGCGCCGGAGCGGCGGCGGTGGGCGGCGGGTGACGGAGCATGGTCGTGGAGTCGGGCCTTGCCTGTCAGGGTAGGGGTGTCGATGCGGTGCCCGTGCCTCGATGGCTGGTCCGGCGGGGCGCACGCCCGTAGCGTGAACTGCATGTCATATCGCGGTCGCTATCTCACACCAGCTGTGCAGATGTGAGACGATCGAAGCGAACCACCCGACTTATCGCCCAGGGGGTCGAGATGGGGGCCAGGCCGAAGAAGCCCAGGCGACGGGTGGGTCGCCGCCGCCCCACGACGAGAAACGGCCACGGGGTGCTCGACGGCGCCTCGATGGCGTCGAGCGGCGTCGCCGCGCTGGGGGCGCGCCCCTGGCCATCGACCTGACCTCGCCGTCGGGCCCCGTCGTCCACGGTGGTCCGATGACGACATCCACTCGCCGGTCCCTGCGCTCGATGTCACCCGAGGCGGAGAGGTCTGCCGGCGCATCCGGCGACGGCGACGCCACGGCGCGCCAGGCGCCGCAGATCAACGACGACACGGGCTCGACGACGGCCGCGGGGATGAAGCCGAAGCAGACCGAAGCGAAGCAGGCGAAGATGGCGAGGCCGAGCGAAGATGGCCGAGGCCAAGCGCGCGAAGAAGGCGAGGAAGGCCGAGGCGAAACGGGCGAAGATGGCCGAGGCCAAGCGCGCGAAGAAGGCGAGGAAGGCCGAGGCGAAGCAGGCGAAGATGGCCGAGGCCAAGCGCGCGAAGAAGGCGAGGAAGGCCGAGGCGAAACGGGCGAAGAAGGCCGAAGCCAAGCAGGCGGAACGGGCGAGGAAGGCCGATGGCAAGCAGTCGAAGAAGGCCGAGCGCAGGCAGTCGAAGAAGGCGCTCCCGCAGGCGACGGCGTCGGAGACCGAGGTGAACCACGTGGATGAGACCGATGGGGCGATTGCGGCCGGCACCGGCACCGGTCAGGTCCCCGAGAGCGCGGCCCGAGAAGACGGGAGCGCGGCCGACCGACCGGCAGGGGGCGGCGCACGCTCGCACGGGCACGGCACCCGGGCGCGGACGCGGGCGGCCCAGCGGGTCGCCTCGTTCGACACCGACGAGCTGCGGCGGGACCTGCTGCTGGCGCGCGTGTCGCGGGCCGTCGACGACCGCGAGATCGCACTGCAGAAGCAGAGCCGGGTGTTCTTCCAGATCTCCGGCGCGGGGCACGAGGCGCTGCTGCTCGGCCTCGCCCACGAGCTGCGTCCCGGCTACGACTGGTTCTTCCCCTACTACCGCGACCTGGCCCTGATGCTGGGCCTGGGCATATCGGCGGAGCAGGTGCTGCTCCAGGCCGTCGGGTCCGCCGACGACCCGGCCTCGGGTGGCCGCCAGATGCCTGCGCACTGGGGTGACCGAAAGCGCAACGTCGTCACCCAGTCCAGCCCGACGGGCAGCCAGTGCATCCCCGCCGTGGGGTGCGCCGAGGCCGGCCGCTACATCGTGCGCCGCCCCGGGCTGGGCCTGCCGGCCCACGGCGACGAGGTCACCTACGTCAGCCTGGGCGAGGGCGCCACGTCCGAGGGCGAGTTCTGGGAGAGCCTCAACACGGCGTGCACCGAGCACCTGCCGGTCCTGTTCGTGGTGGCCGACAACGGCTACGCCATCTCGGTGCCGTCGTCCGAGCAGTCGCCGGCGCCCATCAACGAGCTGGTGTCGGGGTTCGCCGGCCTGCAGGTGCGGTCGATCGACGGCACCGACTACTTCGCGGTTCGTCGCACGGCCCGCAAGGTCGTGAGCCACGTGCGTGCCGGCGTCGGCCCCGCCCTGATCCACGCCAAGGTCACGCGGCCCTACTCGCACTCGGCCGCCGACACGCAGAGCAAGTACCGGCTGGCCCAGGAGATGGAGTGGGAGGAGAAGCACGACCCCATCGACCGCCTCGAGCGGACCCTGATCGACGGCGGCGTGCTGACGCCCGACGAGGCCGCGGACGTGCGGGCCGAGGCCCGCCAGATCGTGGCCGACGCGGCGAAGCGGGCGCTGGCCGGTGCCCGCCCGGACGTGGCCTCGGTGCTCGACCACGTGGTGGCGCTGCCCGACATCCCCGACCCGGGTGAGGCCGCGACCGGGCCCGACGGCGACGACGTCGTCGCCATGGGTGAGTCGATCCGCCGGGCGCTACACGACGTCATGGAGGGCGACGAGCGCATCCGCGTCTTCGGCGAGGACGTTGCCGACGCCCGCGAGGCGATCATGGCCGACGTCGAGGGCAAGGGCGGCGTGTTCGGCACGACCCATGGCCTGCAGCGCAGCTTCGGCCGGGCACGCTGCTACAACACGCCGTTGGCCGAGGCCAACATCATCGGCCGGGCGGTTGGCCAGGCGATCCGTGGCTTGCGCCCGGCGCCGGAGATCCAGTTCTTCGACTACATCTGGCCGGCCATGCAGCAGATCCGCAGCGAGGCGGCCACGATCCGCTGGCGGTCGAACGGCGAGTTCACCTGCCCGACCGTCATGCGGGTGCCCATCGGCGGCTACCTGCAGGGCGGCTCGATCTGGCACAGCCAGTCGGGCGAGTCGATCTTCGCCCACATCCCGGGCCTGCTCGTCGCCTTCCCCTCGCGGGCCAGCGACGCCGCCGGGTTGCTCAGGGCGGCGTTCCAGTGCGAGGACCCGGTGCTGTTCCTCGAGCACAAGCACCTGCTGCGCCAGCCCTACACCAAGGATCCGTTCCCGCCCGCCGACTTCGTCGTGCCGTTCGGCAAGGGCCGCTACGTGACCCGGGGCAACGACCTGACGATCGTCACGTGGGGGGCCACCGTCGAGCGGTCACGCCTGGCGGCCGAGCAGCTGGCCGAGACCGACGGCGCCTCGATCGAGATCATCGACCTGCGCACGCTCGTGCCGTGGGACCAGGAGATGGTGGCCGAGTCGGTGACCAAGACGTCGCGCCTGCTCGTGGTGCACGAGGACGTGGTGCGGGGCGGCTTCGGCGGCGAGATCTCGGCCTGGGCGGCTGAGCAGTCGTTCTGGCAGCTCGACGCGCCCATCGGCCGGGTCGGCGCACAGGAGTGCCACGTCGCCTACGCCCCCGAGCTCGAGAAGGCGATCCTGCCCCAACCCGACGACATCGCCACCGCCGCTCACCGCCTGCTCGCCGAGTGATTTCGGCACCCCCGTCCCCCGTGGTGTGCCCAGGCGCGAGGGACGCCCGCGCGCAGCGACGCCCCGCCGCCTGACGGGGCAGCGGGGCGTCGGCTAGACAGTCGGGGTGCGATCAGCGCGTGGGGAGGCTGATCACCCTTCGACGTACGACGACAGGTCGTCGTGGTCGACCAGACGGCCGAGCAGCCCGGCCATGACGATCACCACCGCGATCGCCACCAGCCCGATCACCAGGATCTCATTCATCGTGATTCGCCACCTTGCTCACAGCCCGCCAATGGGCGATGGAGACCCGGCCTGGTCGGCGGGCCACTCGGTCCCCCGGGGAGGGCGGATCGAGTGCTCCGATCATTACCCAGGTCGCCCCGACGTGTGTGCGACAGTTCAATGACGATGCGCGTCATCTCAACCGCGGTGCGTGGGTGAGGCTCCGGAGCGTGCCGACCCGCCACCCCTCACCCGTGCGCCTGCTGCTGGTGCTGGCCGTCGCCTGCCTCGTGCCGGTGGCTGTCCTCGCCGCTACGGGTCTGGCGGGCGGGCCCGTGGAGGACCAGGTCGAGACCGCCGACGGGGGGTCGGGCCGCGGCGGCGATGGCTCCGATGCGCAGGACATCTCGGCCCGGGCCGGCGACGAGGGGCCGAGCGCCAGCTCCACGACGGTCGCCTCGACCACCTCCACAACGGCGGGCACGACGACCACGCCCACGACGACCACGGCCACGACGGCCCCGCCCGCCACGCCCGCACCGACCGCGCCTCCTTCCACCGAACCGCCCGTCACGGCGCCGCCGCCCAGCACAGCACCCCCGGCGCCTGCCCCGTCGCCGCGCGACCAGGTCGTCGCGCTGGCCAACACGGCACGGGCCAGCGCTGGCTGCGGGCCGCTGCGCAGCGATGCCCGGCTCGCGGCCGCAGCCCAGGGCCACAGCGACGACATGGCCGCCCAGGACTACTTCTCGCACACCTCACTCGACGGCCGGACGTTCGCCGACCGCGTGCGGGCCGCCGGCTACCCGAGCCCCGGGGGCGAGAACATCGCCCAGGGCCAGCGCAGCGCCCAGGCGGTGCACGACGCGTGGATGAACTCCGAGGGCCACCGGGCCAACATCCTCAACTGCAGCTTCACGGCCATCGGCGTGGGGCTCCACGCCGGCTCGTGGACCTGGACGCAGAACTTCGGCTACTGACCCGCGATCCGTGGCAAGCGGCGGTCAGGGGAGGGGCACCTGGCGACGCTGCTCGTCCAGGACGAACACGGTCTGGGTCGAGCGCACGTGGGTGGCGCCGTGCAGGTGGTCGAGCACGACGTCACGCAGCGCCTCGATCGACGCCACGCGCACCAGCACCACCATGTCGAACCCGCCGCTGGTGAAGGCCAGGTACTCGACGCCCGGCAGGTGCAGCAGCTCGTCGCGGGCGGCGCGCCACTCGTTCTGCTCGACGTTGACCAGGATGAGAGCCGCCACCCCGTGCCCGACCTTGGCGGGGTCGACGGTGGCCGTGAACCCCGTGATCACCCCGTCGCTGCGCAGCCGGTCGAGCCGGGTGTAGGCCGTCGCCCGGCTGACCCCGACCCGCGAGGCGAGCTCGTTGACGGACAGCCGGCCGTCGTCGACCAGCGCGGCGACAATGCGACGATCGACGTCATCGAGCGAGGGTGGTGACGGCGTCGGGTCGGTGACAGACGAGGTGCTGGGCATCGTGCGAACCCTCTGGGAGCGATGAGCGAAACAGTCTGGACAATAGGCCACTTGCCGACGATCCGTCTGGAATTTTCCGCCTCGTATTGAACGAATCGTCGGCTGGGGCCACCATCGAGCCATGGTCCGCACAGACGCCGAACGTCCCGCCGCGCTCGACCTGCCCGACGACCACCCCGGCTTCTCGGACAGCGCCTACCGCGCCCGGCGAGCCGCCATCGCCGAGGTGGGGCGCAACCACCGCCGCGGCGAGCCGATCGCCGATGTCGAGTACACGCCCGAAGAGGACGAGGTCTGGCGCATCGTGTCCCACGAGCTGGCCCGCAAGCACGTGAAATACGCGTGCCGCGCCTACCGCGACGGCGCCGCGGCGGTGACGCTGCCCACCGAGCGCGTGCCCCAGCTGCGCGAGGTCGACGACCGGGTCCACGGGCTGACCGGGTTCCACATCGAGCCGGTGCCGGGGCTGGTGCCCACACGCGACTTCTACGGTTCGCTGGCCGAGCGCGCGTTCCGGTCCACGCAGTACATCCGCCACCACTCGGTGCCGTTCTACACACCCGAGCCGGACATCGTCCACGAGATCATCGGGCACGCCAACATGCTCGGGAACCCCACGTTCGCCGACCTGTACGAGCTGGCCGGACGGGCATCGGTGCGGGCGACGTCGGACGCGGCGCTCGACTTCTTCTCGAAGGTGTTCTGGTTCACGCTCGAGTTCGGCGTGGTGTGGGAGGACGGCGAGCTGCGCACCTACGGCGCCGGGCTGCTGTCGTCGTACGGGGAGATCGAGGCGTTCCGCGACGCCGAGGTGCGGCCGTGGGACATCGCCCAGATGGGGACCCTCGACTACGACATCACCCACTACCAGCCCGTGCTGTTCGCCGCCGAGTCGTTCGGCCGCATGGTCGACGAGCTGGGCGCGTTCTTCGCCGGCTACGACGACGAGGACCACCGGCGACGGCTGACGGCGACCGGTCGTCCGTAGGGCGGGCGGCCCCTCCCGCCGCCCTGGCCGTCGGCTTGCGCCGGATGCCGGCGGCTCGCAAGTGTTCCGCCCATGTCCGACACCCCTGTCGCCCCGGGCGGATCGACCGTCGACGATCTGCTGGTCAACAACAAGGCGTTCGTGGCGTCGTCCTTCGACATCGCCAAGGCGGGCTACGACATCTCGTCGCCTCGCCCCACCCGTGGCACGGTCGTCATCACGTGCATGGACGCGCGGATCGATCTCTTCGCCGCCCTCGGCCTGCACCTTGGCGAGGTCCACCTCATCCGCAACGCGGGTGGCGTCGTCACCGACGACGTGCTGCGTTCGCTCACCCTGTCGCAGATCCGGCTGGGCACCCGCGAGGTGCTGATCGCCCACCACACCGACTGCGGCCTCCAGGGCCTCGACGACGTGGCGATCGCGGACGACCTCGAAGCCGCGTCGGGCACCCGGCCGCCGTTCGCGTTCGGCGGGTTCACCGACCTGGACGAGTCGGTGCGCGAGTCCGTCGCCCGGGTGCGGTCGGCGGCCTACGTGCCTCATCGCGACGCGGTGCGGGGGTTCGTCTACGAGGTGGCCACAGGCCGCCTGCGCGAGGTCGTCTGAGCGAGGTCGGCCCCGGCGCGAGCCCGGCCTGACGCCGGGCGCCCGCGACCGCCGCCGGCCCCGGCTGCGTGCAGGCACCTCCCGGCCGGCTCACGGCTGGCGTTGAGGTTCGGCCCCGAGCATGCCTGCCTCAGAGACCCGCGCCCGGCGGGTCGGAGTCGAGGTACGTGCAGCACGTCCGATCCCACCAGCGCCGACCCGCCGGGTCGCGACGACGAGCCCACTCCCGCCGCTCCTCCGGCGACGCCCGCCTCGGGCGCCGACGAGTCGTGGTGGGACACGCCCGGCGGAGGAGACCCCCCTCCGCCGCCCCGCCACCGGCGCCGGGTGCCTCGCCGGCACCCGGCGCCGGCGGGTCCGCCGGCGCCCGTGGCAGATGGTCGCGGCCGGTCTCGTGGTCGTGGCGGTCGCCGCGGGTGTCGGTGTCGGCGTGGGTCGAGCGGGTGGCGGCGAGCCCTCAGCGGCCACCTCGGCGGCGGACGACGCTGCGACCGGCTCGGGCCAGGCCCGCCAGCCCGGCATGATCGCCTCGATCGACGGCGACCAGCTCGTCGTGAGCACCGAGGACCGCAGACCCTGCCGGTCGCCGGGCCGACCCATCCCGAGGCAATGGTGATCGCCGCGAACATCTCGAGGCGATATCGGTCGGCCACCGGTCGCTAGTGCCTCAGGGTCTGTCCAGCGACCGCCATTGCCTCGGGTCCCGGGGTTCGTGGAGTCGCTCCGCCATGCCGTCGAGGGCACGAGCGACGATCTGGCAGGGGTGCACGACGTCGACGCCGGCCCCGGCCAGGTGGAGGGCGCAACCCGGGTTGGCCGACGCCACGACGGGAGCCCCCGACCGCTCGATCGCCGCCAGCTTGCGGTCGCGGATGGCGCCGGCCAGCTCGGGCTGGACGGCGGCGTAGGCGCCACCGGCGCCACAGCACAGGCCCTCGTCGTCGAGCTCCACCAGGGTGGCGAACGGCGCCAGGACGGTGCGGACGGCGGTATGGGACCGCTGGACGTGGCGCAGGTGGCACGGGTCCTGCACCGCCACCGTCGGCCGGTCGTCCGCATCGATCGGGGCGGCCGCGCCGACCAGCAGGTCCACCCGATCCGCCAGCCACTCGTGCACGTCCAACACGCGGGCGCTGAACGCCGCCGCCGCGGGTGTCCCCAGCAGGTGGCCGTAATCCTTGAGCATCGCCCCGCAGCCGGCCGCGTCGACCAGGATCGGGGCGTCGCCGGGGAGGGCGCGCATGGTACGCCGGGCCAGGGCGCGGGCGTCGGACGCCAGCCCGGCGTGGTGGGCGAGGGCGCCGCAACACGCGCCGCCCGGGCCCGGCAGCGCCACCCCCGCGCCGGTCGCTTGGACGACCTGCTGCACGTCGGCGTGGATGTCGCGCATCCACGCGTCCATGACACAACCCGTGAACAGCCACACGTCCGAACCCGACGGGCGCAGGGGGCGGCGGCGGACCGGCAGGCGGGCGGGCACGCCCAGGCGGGCGGACAGGCGGGCGGGGAAGAGGTGCAGCCGCTGGGTGACCGCCAGCAGCGACGAGCCGGCCAGCAGCAGGCGATGCCAGCGCAGCGACCGCAGGGCCAGGCGGAACGGCAGCCCCGGCCGGTGGAGCGGCAGCCCCGGCCGGTGGAGCGGCGCGCCGTCCGTCCGGCGCCTACGACGGTCGCCCGAGGCGAGGCCGACCCCTCGGCCAGCGTGGCCCGGGTCGGCTCGATGAGGTGCCCGAACGGCACGCCCGACGGGCACGCCGTCTCGCAGCCGCGGCACTGCACGCACGTCTCCATCGACCGGATGAACGAGTCGTCGGGCGTCAGGCCCTGCCACTGCACCTGACGCATGGCGGCGACCCGTCCCCGAGGCGACAGCGCCTCCTCCCCCGTCACCCGGTAGGTGGGGCAGTGGGGCAGGCACAGGCCGCACGCCACACAGGTGGCCAGCTCGTTGTCGTCGATGCCGAGGTCCATCAGCCGGCCCCCCGGTCCGCGGGCGGGGCGCCGTCGCCGGCGGCCAGCGGGTCCCTGCCGGGGGCGAGGCGGCCCGTCGGGTCGAACAGGGCCTTGATCCGGCTGTGGAGCGTGGCCACCGCGGGCTCGACCGGCCGGGGCGGCTGCGGGACGTCGCAATGGACGACGCCCACCCCCACCTCGGCGACGAACCGGCCGGTCGCTAAGCGCTCGGCCGAGCCGTCGGCTGGCTCGGTGCCGGTGCCCTCCGGCGGGCCGGCGGGCTCGCGGCCCGCGGGTGGGGCGCCCAGCAGGCGGGGCAACCGTGAGGGGCGCAGCGACCAGCGGTGCGGCGGCAGGTCGGGGTGGTCGACCGCCTGGGGCAGGCCGGTCAGCCGGGCCTGGGCCTCGACGTCCGCGGGATGGCCGTCGAGCAGCACCCACGTCGTGGTGCCGTCCCACAGCACGGCCGCCGGTCGGTGCAGGCGGTCGACGAGGGCGAACGGGTCGGCCTCGCCGGCCAACCACCGCTCGGTGTCCGGCAGCGGGCGCGTGCGGAGCACGACCTCGGCCAGCAGGCCGATCGTGCCCAGCGACCCCACCAGCAGCCGGCACAGGTCGAAGCCGGACACGTTCTTGACCGTGGGCCCGCCGGCCTTGACCACCGTCCCGTCGGCCGACACGTAGCGCACCTCGAGCACCGTGTCCCGCACCGGGCCCCACCCCAGCCGCCGCATCCCGCTGTGGCCCACGGCCAGCACACCCCCCACCGTGGCGCCCGGCCAGGGCGGCAGCCGCCACGGTCTGGCCCACCTCCGCGAGGGCGTCGTCCAGGTCGGCGACCGTCGTGCCGGCGCGCACGCGCACGGTCATGTCCGCCGCCTCGACCGCCACGATGCCGGCCGGAGGGCGCACCTCGCGCACCGCCACCCCGGGGTCGAGCGGGCCGCCGACGTCCCACTGCGTGCGCCCGCCCACGGCGACCACCGGCCCGGCACCGGGTGGGCCGACCTCGGCGGCGAACGCGGCGACGGGATCGGTCACACCCATACGCCCCTCGGGCACCGACTGCAGGTCGCCGCAGCGGCTGCCGGCGGGCAGCACCTTGGTGGGGTTGGCCACCCCGTCGGGGTCGAAGGCGTCGCGCAGACGGGCCTGGGCGTCGAGGTCGGCGGGCGAGAACAGCAGCGGCATCAGGTCGCGCTTCTCGAGCCCGATGCCGTGCTCGCCCGACAGCACGCCCCCGGCCTCGATCGACACCCGCACGATCTCGTCGCCCGCCGCGTGCACCCGGTCCATCACGCCGGGCTGGCGGGCGTCGAACAGCAGCAGCGGGTGCAGGTTGCCGTCGCCGGCGTGGAAGACGTTCATGACGCCCAGGTCGTGGCGCTCGGCGATGGCGTACACCTCGGCCAGAACCTCGACCAGGCGGGTGCGGGGCACGACCGTGTCGTGCAGGTAGTAGTTGGGCGCCACCCGGGCCACGGCCCCGAAGGCGGACTTGCGGCCCTTCCACAGCAGGGCCCGCTCGGCGTCGTCGGCCGCCACCCGCACCGCCCGGGCGCCGTGGGCACGACCGATGTCGCCGATCCGCGCCACCGCGTCGGCCACGCCGTCGGGCAGGCCGTCGACCTCGACGAGCAGGACGGCGGCGGCGTCCGTGGGGTAGCCGGCGTGGGCGAACTCCTCGGCGGCCCGCGTGATGCGCTGGTCCATCATCTCCAGCGCGGCGGGCAGGATGCCGGCGGCGATGATGCCGCTCACCGTCTCGGCCGCGGCGGCGACGGTCGGGAAGTCGAGCAGCAGAGTGGCCACGGCCGGCGGGTTCGGGGTCAGGCGCACGGCGATGCGGGTGGCGATGCCGAGCGTCCCCTCGCTGCCCACGAACACGCCCCGCAGGTCGAGGCCGTCGGGCTCGGGGTCGAGGCCGCCCAGCACCGTGACGCTGCCGTCGGGCAGCACCACCTCGAGCGCCAGAACGTGGGCGCTGGTCACGCCGTAGGCCAGGCAGTGGGGCCCGCCCGAGTTGTTGGCCACGTTGCCGCCGATCGTGCAGGCCTGCTGGCTGGACGGGTCGGGGGCGAAGTGCAGCGCCGTGGGGCGCCAGGGCGCGGGTGAGGTCGAGGTTGATGACCCCGGGCTGGACCCAGGCCACCCGTTCCTGGCGATCGACCGACAGGATGCGGTCCATCTTGGTGGTGACGATCACGACCGGGTCACCCACCGGCACGGCGCCGCCGGCCAGCCCGGTGCCCGACCCGCGGGCCACGAACGGCCGGCCGTGACGGCGGGCGATGCGCACGGCGGCCGCCACCTCGTCGGTGGTCAGCGGGAAGCAGGCGACGACGGCCTCGCCCACCAGCACCGAGGCGTCGCGCCCGTACAGCCCCAGCTCGACGCCCCCGGTGCGCACCCGGTCGGTCGACAGGGCCGCCGCCAGATCGGCCGCCAGCGTCGCGAGGTCGCGTGCGGGCACATCCGTCACTCCCGCAGTCTGCCCGCGGCATATTCGTTCGTCGCCCTGACGTCGTGCGGGATAGGCCGAGGGGGTGGATACGACCGTGATCGAGCCGCAGGTGATCGAGGTGACGTCGGCGGGATCGCCGGGCTTCCCCGGCCTGCTGGCGGTGCGGCAGTCGATCGACGCCGAGGTGTGGCCCGACGACCCGCCGACGCCCGCGACCGAACTGGCGGCCGAGCTGTTCGCGCCGTCGCCCGACCGCCGCAAGCGGGCGTGGCTCGCGACCCTCGACGGCGAGCCGGTCGGCGCGGCACAGTCCGAGCAGCACCTCGACGGCGTCAACGACGCCACGATCCAGCTCGGGGTCCTGACGCCCGCAGCACACCGGCGCCAGGGGGTCGGGCGACGGATGGCGGCCGTCGCGCTGCGCTCGCTCGCCGAGGACGGGGCGACATCGGTGCTCGGATGGGCCCTGGGTGACCACGGCCCGGCGTTCTGCCGGGCGCTCGGCATGACCGACCGTCAGGAGGACCGCGCCAGCCGGCTGCGCATCGCCGACCTCGACGCCGCCCAGCAACGCCGCTGGATCGATGCAGCACCCGGCCGTGACGCCGGCTACCGGATGGTGGGGTGGGTCGGCGACTGCCCCGACGAGTGGGCCGAGCCGCTGGCCCGTGCCCTCGACGCCATGGTCGACGCACCGATCGACGACATGGACTGGACGCCGCAGGCGATGACGCAGGCCCAGGTGCAGGACCGCGAGCGGGCGTGGGATGCCCAGGGCTACGACGTCGTGACCACCCTGGCCCTGGCGCCCGACGGCTCGGCCGCCGGCGCCAGCCAGCTGCTGGTGTCGCGCCTGCGCCCGTCGCTGGGCCGCCAGGGCGACACCGGCGTGGTCGGCGCCCACCGCGGCCACGGCCTGGGCCGCTGGCTCAAGGCCGAGAACCTGCGGCGGGCCCTCGCCCACGAGCCGGCGATGACGGTGGTCGAAACGTTCAACGCCGCGTCCAACCCGCACATGCTCGCCATCAACGTCGAGATGGGCTTCCGCCCGTACCGCGCGTTCCACACCTACCAGGGGTCGGTGGCCGCGGCGCTGGCGTCGGTCGGCGTCAGCTAGGGGTGTCGCCTAATCCGCGCAGCCAGGTGACGATTGCCTTCAGCGCGACGCCACCGCGGACGGTCAGGGCGAGGTTGTCGTAGCGTGTGGCCAAGCCCGCGCCACTGTTTGACGTCGCAGAACCCACGCTCGACGACGTTGCGGCCCCGGTAGTCGACCTGATCGAAGGCCGGTGGACGCGACACTCACGCTGGATCCCGCACCCGCCCGGCAGAGCGATCACTCCACGGCCAGTTCCTAAACGTGCAAGCCATCGGCCGCCAGCAGCGACGACTATGACAGGTATGTCGTCGTCCTCCTTCGATCTCCGACACGGTCGCCGGGCTCGGCCATGTGCATCGCCGCCAAGCACCGGCAGGACTCACCGCCCGACTTCGACGCGCACGTGACAGCCTGCGCGACGCCGGCTTCCGCGAGGTGGGAACGATCTGGCAGATGCTGTCGAACCGCGTGCTGCTGGCCGTCCGTCAGGGCCCGACGGCGCTCGTGATCGTCGATCCGGATAGGGAACAGGAGAAATCACATGCGCGCCAACCGCATCATGGCCAACCTCCGGGTGGCCGACGTCGACGCGGCGAAGAGCTTCTACACCGACTACCTCGGGCTGAGCACCGAGGAGTTCAACATGGGGTGGGTGGCCCGCTACACCTCCCCCGAAACCGGGGCGAACATCCAGCTCGTCACGCGTGACGCCACAGCGTCCGAGGACTCGGTCGTCTCGGTGCTCACGGACGACGTAGCCTCCGCCTACGCGGAGGCGCAGGAACTGGGCTTAGAGATCGTACGCCCGCTGACGACGGAAGCCTGGGGCGTGCGCCGGTTCCTCGTCCGGGCACCGGACGGCAACGTCGTCAACATCGTGAACCACCGGGACTGAGCCCTTGCCAGAGACGCCGGCCGGCCACCCGCTCCGACGAACTCGCCCTGACCGTCCGTGGCGGCGTCGCGCTGAAGGCAATCGCCACTTGGCTGAGCATTTGGGAGACACGCCCTAGGTCTCGCGGCGGAAGCGCGCGCGGAGCGCGCCGACCAGCATGCCCCCGAACACGGGCACAGCCAGGATCAGCAGTACGACCAGGAGCGGCCACCTGCCGATGCGGGCCATGCCCGGGCGGTCGAACGCCACGGGGTGGACGTCTCGCCAGTCCGTGGAGCCTCCGCCCACGGCGGTCTCCTCGCCCTCGCGCCCGGCGCCCGCCGCGGCTTCCTCGCCGGCGGCGGCGGTCGTCGCCGTGGAGTCGGGGCCCGACCGATCGCCTCCGCCCCCTGCGTCCTCGTTACCGATGTTCTCGACGCCCGGGGGGTCGGGTAGCGGTGGCGGCTCCTCGCCGCCGGGCAGCAGGTAGTTGGGATCGAACCGGGGGTTGGCACAGTTCGCCAGGGTGAGGGTCTCGGGACGCGTGCCGTTCATGCGCCCGACGGCGTCGGCCACGAACTGCGAGAGCTGTGGGGGCAGCGGGGCGTAGCCGATGTCGGCCATCTGTATCTGCCCCTCGCACGCGACGTAGCGCATGAACGCGCTGAGGGTCTCGGCGACGCCACCGTTGACGTACGGGCCCTTGCAGGTCGCCCGGTCCGCGGCGGTGGCGCACTGCGTCGTCAGGTAGCTGTACGCCGAGATCGGGTAGGCGCCGGGGTTGCCGCTCGCGTAGACGTTGGTCAGGTCCTGGCTGAGGTCCGGGCGCAGCGTGGCCGACTCGAGCGCGGCGGTGATGTTGGGCGCGTACGGCTTGACCCATCGGCCCGCGGCGTTCTGCACCCACGCGACCTCGGTGTTGTACACCTGGGCGTAGCCGAACTCGTCGTATCCGATCGTCCCCTCGGTGTTGGCCACGTACGAGGCGATCTGGTCGGAGGTGCCCTGGCCGATCGTCGACGGAGCGAACGTGCCCGGCAACAGGTCGATGATGCGCACGTCGGTGCTGAACCGGTTGCGCGCCGCCCAGTCCGCGAACAGCGCCGGCTCCGTGTGCGCGACGAAGTCGTAGAACAGGGCGGTCGTGCCCGACTCGCCCGACCTGAACACCACCCTGATGGCCTTGTCGGGCAGCACGATCTGGCCCCCGAGGTCGTTGGTGATCTGCGGGTCGGACCAGTTGGTGATGTAGCCCATGAAGATCTTGGCGACCGTCGAGCGCGACAGGCGCAGGTAGTCGACCTTGCGGCCGGCACGGTCGTTGATGTTGTACATGATGGCCACGGCGCCCGCGACGTCCGGGACGTACTGGAAGCCCCGGGAGACCCCCGACTCGCTGCTGATGCCCAGCGACGAGAACTCGGCCTCGGTGCCCGCGAAGTCGGTGGTGCGGTCGGCGAACAGCCGCAGGCCCTGCGGGGAGCCCGACTGGGTGTAGTTGACGTCGAGCCCGAGCGTGGTGGCCTCGGACGTCCACAGGTCCATCGCGAGGCCCACGTAGCTCGAACCGCTGCCGTTGATCGCTGCCGGTGCGGCGGCCGCGGCGGGGGTGCTCGTGCTGCGTTCCTGCGATGCCGGCGAGGAGGAGGCTGGCGCGGGTAGGGAGGCCGTGGCGGCCAGGCACGTGGCGGCGGCGAGCCCGAAAAGCAACTTACGCATGTCAGCCGAACCGCCCTTCGACGTAGGCGAGCGTGCGGGGATCGTCGGGTGTCGAGAACATGTGCTCGGTGTCTCCCTGCTCGACGACCCGGCCCGGCTCGTTCTCGCCGGCGAGGAAGAACGCGCACGTGTCGGACACCCGGTACGCCTGCTGCATGTTGTGGGTGACGATCACCACCGTCACCTGGTGGCGCAGCTCGGCGATCGTGTCCTCGATGCGCCGGGTCGACGTGGGGTCGAGCGCGGAGCACGGCTCGTCCATGAGCAGCACGTTGGGCTGCACGGCCAGGGCCCGGGCGATGCACAGCCGCTGCTGCTGCCCACCCGAGAGGGCGCCGCCGGGTGACCCCAGACGGTCGCGCACCTCGCGCCACAGGCCGGCCCGCAGCAGCGACTGCTCGACCAGGTCGTTCTTCTGCGGTGTCTTTATGCGTGCCAGCTTGAGCCCCGACAGCACGTTGTCCTTGATGCTCATCGCCGGGAACGGGTTCGGCTTCTGGAACACCATGCCGATGCGCATGCGCACCTGTTGGGCACGGATGCCCGTGCGGTAGATGTCCTCGCCGTCGAGCAGCACCTCGCCCGCCAGCGACGCGCTGGGCACCAGCTCGTGCATGCGGTTGAGCATGCGGAGGAAGGTGGACTTGCCGCATCCCGACGGGCCGATGAGCGCGGTGACCCGCCCGGCCGGCATGGCCAGGTTGACGTCCTCGAGCACGAGGTGGTCGCCGAACCAGGCACACGCATCGCGGGCCTCGAGCGTGGCGGCGCCGGGTGGGGGACCGCCGATCAGCTTGACGGGAGGTCGGCCGGCGAGGGGGTCGCCGTCGATGACGGTGCCGGGCGCGGTCTCGTACGCCTGCGCGACACCCCCGTGCGCCCCCAGCTCCGCCGTGGGTTGCCCGCCGGTCGCGTCGGGGTCGGTCCTCGCCCCGTCGCCGTTGGCCACGGTGGGGTCACTGTCGGGGCCGGACCCGACGCCGGTGTCGGTCGTGCTGTCGGTCACGGGGTCTAGGCCTCCTGGCCGGCGAGGATCGGCGCGCCCGGGGCGGGCAGCGCGTCGAGGAATGCCGTCGTGCTGATGGCAGGGGTGCCGTTGCTCTGGCGGCGCGCCACGCGGCGGGACCGGTCGCGCCCGACCCAGCGGGCGATGCCGAACAGGGTGAGCACCACGAGCATGAGCACCAGCGCGCCGGTGAACCCACGCTCGATCGAGGACGCGTCCGGCTGCTGGATGTTGCGGTAGACGAAGAGCGGCAGGCTCTCCTGGGGGTCGGCGAACGGGTTCTCGTTGAAGAGCTTGTAGCCGAACGCGGTGAACAGCAGGGGCGCCGTTTCGCCGACGGCGCGGGCGATGCCGAGCACGATCGCGGTCGTCACGCCGCTGCGGGCCGTCGGCAGGACGACCGACCAGACGGTGCGGGCACGCGACGCGCCCATGGCCAGGCTGGCTTCGCGCAGCCCGTCGGGCACCAGGCGCAGCACCACCTCGACCGTGCGGGTGATGGTCGGCAACATGATCATCCCGAGCGCCAGGCTGGCCATGAAGCCGTTGAAGCCGAACAGATCGATGTCGCCGCCGTAGGGCAGGATCAACACGGCGTAGACGAAGAGGCCGGCCACGATCGAGGGCAGGCCGCTCATGGCGTCGACGAAGATGCGCACAGGGCGGCGCAGGCGGCTGCGGGTCTCGTTGAGGAAGACGGCGGTCGAGACCGCGAGCGGCACCGACAGGACGAGCGCCAGCATCACCTGCTGGAGGCTGCCGATGATGGCGTGCGAGCCGCCACCGGCGGTGGCCGGCATCGTGGGTGTGATGCCGCGCTGGTCGTCGACGAAGAACCCCAGGCGCAGGGCGGGCAGACCCTTGAGCACCACGTACCCGACCAGCCACAGCAGAGGTGCGAGCAGCACGACGGCCCCCGTGGTGACGGCGACGGTGGCGAGGCGGTCGCGCGCCACCAGGCCGTTGATGCGGTCCGCGGTGACCAGACCGAACAGCGCGAGGAACAAGAGGTAGGCGACGATGACGAAGCCGAACCACCCGACGCCGTCCGTCAGGCGGGTGAAGATGAGCCACGCCAGGGCCATCGCACTGAGCGCGCAGCCGGCCATCGAGGCGTAGTCGACCGGCAGCAGCTCGGCGGGACGCCGGCGCACTCGTTCCTCGGCGGGGTGGCCGACGCCGTCCCCGGGGGCTGTGGCCCGGTCGCCGGGTCGGGCGAAACCGCCGTGGTCGACGGAGCCGCCGTGATGGTGGACGGGTCGGTGGTTGACATCACAGCTCGACCCCCACACCCGAGCGGCTGCGGGAGATGATGACCGAGGCGAGCATGTTGGTGACCAGCGTCATGCCGAAGAGGACGAGCCCGGCGGCCATGAGCGCCGATGTGGCGAACTCGCCGCCGCCCGCCCGCCGGGCGATGAGCCCGGACACCGTGGCGCCGCCGTTCTCGAGGATGCGGAACGTCACCTCGGGCACCTGGGGCAGGAGCAGCGAGACGGCGATCGTCTCCCCGAGCGCCCGGCCCAGCCCGAGCATCGAACCGCCGATGATGCCCCCACGCCCGAACGGCAGCACCACCATGCGGATCATCCCCCACCGCGTGCCGCCGAGAGCGAGGGCCGCCTCCTTCTCCCCGGGCGGGGTCTGGCTGAAGACCTCGCGCGTCACCGCCGCGATGATCGGCAGGACCATCAGCGACACGACGATGCCGGCGATGAAGATCGACCCGGTGTACTCGGGGTCGTCGCCGACCCGGAAGAGCGGGATCCAGTCGAGGTGACGCCCCAGCCACTCGGAGAGCGGCGCGATGTGATAGGCGAGCAGCAGGAAGCCCCACAGCCCGTAGAGCAGGCTGGGGATGGCCGCGAGCAGGTCGACGAGGCCGGTCAGGACGTTGCGCCAGCGCCCGGTCGCGTAGTCGGTGATGAACAGCGCGGCGCAGGTGCCGAGCGGGACGGCGATGGCGACGGCGACGAGCGCGACGAGCACGGTGCCGCACACGAGGCCCAGCACGCCGATCTCCGGTGGGTTGGTGTCGGTGCGCCATTCCTCGGTCGTCAGGAACGACCATCCGGAGGAGTCGAAGGCATCGCCTGCCCGCAGGAACAGGAAGATGCCGACCAGGGTCAGCAGCACCAGCACCGTCAGGCCGGCCCCCGCCGTGAGCGCGCCGAAGGCGCGGTCGATCCGTGTGGGCTCGTCGGCGATCGGTGCGGGGGCGGCGCGGCGCACCGGTGTCCCCGGCGGCCAGCCTGGCCGCCCGGGCCGCACCGAGGATGTTCGAATGGTCGCCGCCGTCGGGATCGACATCTCCGCCGTGCGAGTCGGGGCGCGCGTCTCCAGCCATGCTGCTCGGATCAAACCAGTCGCCCGACGGGCGGACAACGCACGGATCGGGAACGAATCGTGAACGCAGGGCACCAGTCGGTTAACGGGTGAGACCGCGACCGGCCGGCGATCCACGGCGAGACGAGGTCCCGTGGCCGCGGAACGACCTGTTCACCGCACGTTCGTCGCTCGGGCAGGGACGAGTTCACCTTCGTGTGAGAGAAAGCCCACGATCGATCTCGCACGCCCGCGCAAGGAGCCATCGACGTGCCCGCAATGTCGCCCCGGCCCGGCCGACACGCACGCCCTCGCCGGCGGGTGATGCCGGTCCTCGGACTCGTCGTGTTGCACGTGGCCGCGCTCGCGTGGTTCCTCGCACCCGCGACCGGCTCCGGCGCCCAGTCCTCTGAGGGCGCCCTCGTCGACATGGAGGTCAGCCAGACGACCGGGCTGACCGACGGCGAGCTGGTCGACGTGACCGTGCGCGCTCGTGCGGGGGTCCGCATCAGCACGAATCCGACTCACACGCAAGGTGTCTACATCTGCCGTCCCGGGGTCGCCTATGCGACCTTCGGCGACCTGCAGCCGAGGAGCGGCAACTGCCCGGTCCACCAGGCCATCTCGAGCTCGTCCCACTCCAGCAAGCCGCTGTTCCCCTTGGGCAACGGATCCGAGGCCCGCACCTCGATCGCGGTCGGTGTCGGTTCGGTCGAGTGGCAGGGCGAGCAGACCGAGCGGCTGACGTGTGACCCGGACAACCCCTGCCTCCTGGTTGCTCTCGTCAAGGCCTCCGTCGATGGCGGTCCGTTCGTCGACGCGACCGCCGTCGTCGAGCTCTCGTACGCGAGCGGCGACCCGCTTGTCGGTTGCCGACCCTCCCCGGCCGGCTTCACCTCCGCCGGTTCCGACCGCCTGCAGTCCTGGTGGACCGGGCTGTCGCTGGGCGCCTGTGAGGGGACCGGTGAGGTCCCGAGCAACTTCGCCCCCCTCGGCGAGGGCGAGGCCGTCGCGGCCTTCGCCTCGGGCGCACGGGACGTTGCGTACACCGCCTCCGGCGACCGGCCCGGCGTTGCGGGCCTGGACGCCCCGGCCGAACGCGCCACGGTCTACACGCCGGTCGGCATCAACGCCGCGGTGATCGCCCTCGTGGGCGGCAACCCGCTGTACGAGGACCCCAGCTGGCCGGTCGGGTTGCCGCATCCCTACACGGACATCAAGCTGAGCGCGACAGAGGTCGCGTCGATGCTCGCGGTGCAGCCGTTCTTCTTCAGCGAGCGCCACGCCGATGCCGTGCACGCCCGCAACCCCGAGCTCCCGCCCGGGCCGCTCTACTCCGTGGGCAGCACCGTGAAGATCAAGGGCACGATCGCGGTCCAGGGCCCCACCTCGGTGACCTACTTCACGACGACGTATGTCGACGAGCGGGCGCCAGGCGAGTGGCAGGGCACCGACGAGTCGGGTGCACCGGCCGACCGTGGCGTCTTCGCGTCGTTCGCCAGCGCGGTGCCGAAGTTCGCAGGAATCCTCACCGAGGTCAGCACCAAGTCACAGATCGCGGCGTTACGGAACGTGGGGCTCGTGCAGGACGCCACCAGCCCCGGGCCCGTGTGGGCGCTCACCGACTACGCCACGGCGGTGGAGCTCGGGCTCACCCCGGTGTCGATCGAAAATGCCGCCGGGGAGTTCGTGAGGCCGACGCCCGAGTCGCTGGCCGCCGCGGTGCCGACCATGACCGTCGACGCCGACGGCCGCCGGACCCCCGACGTCGGTGCGACCGCGGCCGGCGCCTATCCCCTGACCATGGTCGAGTACGCCATGGCGCCTGCGGAGGCGCTGGTCGACCAGGCGTGCGCCCCGCGGACCGGGTCGCAGGCCCTGCTGACGTCGTGGCTCGAGTACGTGACCGGGCCAGGGCAGGGGGCGATGCCCGACGGCCTCGTCCCGCTCACCGCCGACCTGCAGTCGGAGGCGCAGGCGTCCATCGCCCGGGTCGGGGCGTCGCCGTCGACCGCGACGTGCGCCCCGCCCCCCACCGGGCCGCCAGCGACCCCGCCGGCCGCGCCCGCAGCCGTCCCGGCCGGTGGTGGCGTGGGCGGAACAGGAGGCGCGGGGCTGCCCGGTAGCCGCAGACCGAACTCCTCGTCCGGGACGGGCGCCGCTGATGCGGCGATCACCCCCTCGTCGCCCGACGAACTGGCAGGCGCCGCCGAGCTTGCAGACGCCGCCACGCCGACGCTGCCGCCCTTCCTCGGCATCCGGGCCGTCAGCGAGGTCATCTCGCCCGTGGCGCTGCTGCTGATCGTGGCGCTGACCGCCAGTGCCGCCTTCGCCACGTCGGGGCGGCCGCTGCCGGCGCCGGTGGCCCGGGCGACCGGGCGCGCGGCCACGGCTGTCGGTCGGGCCGCGCGCTGGCGACCGCGTGTCCGGCGGCGGGGCTGATGACGGTCACCAGCGCGCCCCCCGGCGACGGCGAGGCGTCGGCGGAGCCGGTCGCGGGGGAACCTGAACCACCCCGTGCGGGGCCGCCGACGAGACCGACCGAACCGAGGCGCGTGACGCCACGGGCGATCGCCGTGGCCATCGGGGTGTGGTTGGTGGTCACCGCGGTCGCCATCGTCCTCGTGCTCTACGGCGTCGGTCCACTGCTGGAGCAGCGCGACCAGACCGCGCTGCTGAGCGACTACCGCACAGAAGTACGTCAGGCGGCCAACCAGTCGCTCGGCCTGCCTGGCGTCGAGGTGCCCACCCGCGCGCCCGAGACGGGATCGCCGGTCGCCATCCTCGACGTCCCCGCTCTGAAGGTCGAGCAGGTGGTCATCGAAGGCGTCGGCCCGCAGGAGACCCGACGCGGGCCCGGTCACGTCCCGGGCACCGCAGCCCCCGGCCAGCCGGGGAACAGCGCGGTGGTGGCGCGCCGGTCCGCGTTCGGTGGGCCGTTCCGCACGCTCGGCCAACTCGAGCCCGGCGACGAGATCCTCGTCACCACCATCCAGGGCCAGACGATCTACGAGGTCGCCGAGGTCAGGAGCGACTCGGTGGCCGACGGCGCCGACTCGACCTCGGTCGACGACGCCCCCGAGGATCCGGCGCCCGATGTGTCGACGACCACGACGACCGCGGCCACGAGCGACGACGATGCGGCGCCCGAGTCCGACGAGGCATCGGACCCGGCCGAGCCGCTGCTGCCCGCCACGCTGACCACCGACGAGCTGTTCGGCCCAACGCCCGACGACCGGCTCACTCTGGTGACGTCGGCGTCCTCCAAGCCGTGGAACACGAAGCGAGCGACGATCGTGGTGGCGACGATGGTCGACCGACCGTTCGAGCCGACGCCGCAGGGCGGACGCACCAACGCGGACGACGGCCGCAGCGCCGACGGCAACGCCGGCGCACCGCTGGCGCTCGCCGCGCTGGCGTACCTCGTCGCCGTCGGCGCCGCGGTGGTGCTCTACCGCAAGGCTCGCCCCCGGTCGGCCTACCTGCTCACCGCACCCCCGTTGGTGGCGGCGACGATGCTGACCGCCGAGGCGGCCGCCCGCCTGCTGCCCGCCTGGATGTGATCAGAGGTATTTAGCCTGGTCAAAGGGGTTGGCTGGTGGCCGCCAAGTGTTCACCCCTCGGTCGAAGCGTCCGCCTGTCTCGTTCATGTCGGCATGCGACAACTGTGTTGCGGCGATCCGCTTGGTTGTCGCACCGTCGCCCTGCTGGGGCGTACCAGAGGAGCGGACAGGACATGAGATTTTCCCTTTCCCGCCGAGCGCGCCGTGTTGCCTTCGGTGGCACGGCCATGCTGGCTCTGACCGGACTCGTCGCATGCGACTACGGCCCCGACGGCGACCAGGACGTCATCGCCTTCGCCGGGTCGGACACCACCCAGGATGTGGTGGGTGCGCTGATCAACACCTACAACCTCGACACCGAGTACAACAACGACCCCGACATCCCCGGCGACGACCGTGACATCCTCGACAACATCCTGTCGGTCGAGACCAACCCCAACACGGTGCAGGCCGATGAGCATTGTGCCGCCCGCACCTACCACACGCCGCCGTCCGGCTCCGAGATCCTCGCCCCGAACGGCTCGACCGCCGGTCGTGACGCCCTCAAGGCGTCGGTGCTCGCCGGCGACGGCTGCATCGACGTCGCCCGCTCGTCGTCGGGCCCCCGGGCGATCGGCACCGGTGCCGGTCAGGACCCGGCGTCGTTCGAGTACTACGCCTTCGGCCTCGACGCCGTCGGCTGGTCCTCGGCCAGCACCGCGGCTCCCAGCAACCTGACCATCGCCCAGTTGAGGGGCATCTACAACTGCACCTTCACCAACTGGAACCAGGTCGGTGGCTCCAACCAGGCCATCGAGCGCTACTACGCCCAGCCGGGCTCGGGCACGAGGGCGTTCTTCCAGAGCGACGTGCTGGGCTTCGACCCGTTCACCTTCAGCGGACCCAGCTGCCCGCTGCCCATCGATGCCCAGGAGAACCAGGGTCTCACGATCGCGGCGAACGGCGATCAGCAGTCGGGGATCATGCCGTACTCAGGTGGCAACTGGATCGCCATGGCCAACGGTGTCATCCCTGATCAGCGCGCCGGCCAGACGGTTCGCAACCTCGACGGCAAGAACATCACGTTCAACACGGGTTCGACGTTCGTGCCCGCCACGCCTGCCGCCACCGGTGATCCCGCCGCCCCCGTGCAGGAGAGCAACGTGCGCCTCGTCGACCCGACGCCGGACTACGTGGGCGTCCGGTTCGTGTTCAACGTGATCGACAACACCTCGGCCAGCTACGAGAGTGCGATCCGCTACGTCGGCTTCGACAACGTCGAAGACGGCGCGACCGCTCCGCTGTGCAGCAACGGCAAGGCCAGCACCATCTCGCAGTTCGGCTTCGGCCCCCTCACCAACACGGTGGACCCGGTCCGCAACGCCGCGGGCTCGACCTGCCGCCTCTACTGATACAGCCACGCGGTCAACGCTGACCGCAACGCGGGTTCGCGACCCCCGGCCACCGGCCGGGGGTCGCACCCTTTTCGCCGACGTTCCGGGCCGCTCAGACGGACTCCGTGCCGCCGGGCCGCTGATCTCGCAGCACGGCCTCGTCGTCGGCGTCGGGGGCGTCCTGTGCCTGGACGAAGGCCGCGATCTGGGTCACGTACGTTCCGAAGCCGTCGAGCACCTCGTCGACGGCGGCCGCGACCAGGTCGACCCTGATCTCGCTGTAGCGCTGCACGAGCAGGTTCCGTAGCCCGGCGGATGGTGCGAGCTCGCGGGCGAGCGCCTCGTCCAACGCGCCGGCCGCGGCCGCCGACTCGAACGACTCTCGGCCGGTGGTGGGCGCCCGACCCGACGCCGTCACGGCGATGTGGCCGTTGATGTCGACGGCGAGATCGACGGCGACCTGGATGAGCCGCTCGGCAGCGGCTCGCGTCGAGAGGCTCGTCTGTGAGCCGTCGGGGCGTGACACCGCGGACCGACTCGAGATCGTCCAGCGTGTCGCGCAACAGCCGGAGACGGCGCCCGACGACGTCGCGATCGAGGCGCCGAGGGGTCATCGCTCGGTCAGCGCGTCGAGGTCGAGACGGCGCAGGTGCTCGGTGTCTCGCCGCTCCGCCAGGGCGGCCATCTGCCCGGTCGCCCAGGCGCCTGCATCACGTTCGTACAAGCCCAGGCCGACGAATCCTTCCGCCCGCGCCACGGGATCGGCGTCGTCGAGCAGCATCAGGTCGATCGCGTCGTATCCGGTGAGCTGCACCAGGTCGTCGAGCAGTCCGACCATGTTCGGGGGACCGACGAACGAGACGGCGATGTCGAGGTCGCGTGGCACGGGTGCGCCCGAGTCGTGCCAGCGGCGGAACGTGCTCCCGAACACGCCGAGCAGGCGCACCCCGTGGCGCTCCGCCACCCTGTCGAGGTCGCCCTCGGCCGCGGCGGCGATCAGCGCGTCGAGGGCGACCATCGGGCCGGTCGGACGGGGCACGCACGGATGCTACCGATACGGCCCGTCCGCGACGGCCGGCCGCTGGGTCAGGTGCCGATCTTGCCGCCGTCGGCCTTGCGGATGACCACCGTCGACGCTCGGGGCCGACCGGCGGGGTCGAAGTCGGGCCAGTTGCTGACGACCCTCGGGTTGGCGACCGTGGGTGCGCCCCACGCGGTCGTCGACTCGCCCGGGTGCTGCACGTTGACGAACATCGTCTTCTGGTCGGGCGTCGCGATCACGCCGGTGATCTCGGCACCGCGCGGGCCGGTCAGGAACCGGCGGATCTCGCCGGTGTCGGGATCGGCCGCCAGCATCTGGTTGTTGCCGATGCGGTCGTACTTGCGGGACGCCAGGTTCTGCGAGCTGTTCGAGATGTCGGTCTGGATCCACAGGCGGCCGTCGGGGTCGATCCAGATGCCGTCGGGCGAGCCGAACAGCGGCTGGTCGTCGGGCACGAACTGGCCCTCCGGCTGGTACCCGGGATCGCCGGCGAAGGCGAACACGTCCCACGAGAAGGCCGTGGTCGAGCGACCTGATTCGTCGATGCGCAGGATGTGGCCGTAGATGTTGCCGGCCCTCGGGTTGGGGCCGCTCGGGCCGTTGGTGCCGTTGGTCAGCGTGACGAAGACATCGCCGGTCTCGGGGTGGACCGTCACCCACTCGGGCCGGTCCAGCTTGGTGGCACCGACGGCGTCGCCGGCCTGACGGGTGCGCAGCAGCACGTCGGCCTGGTCGGCCCAGCCGTTGGCGGCGGTCAGGGCACCCTGCCCCCACACCAGCGGCAGCCACGTGCCTCGGCCGTCGTCGCTGAACTGCGCCACGTAGAGCGTGCCGTGATCGAGCGGGCTCTCACCGCGCGCTCGCAGGTCCCGCCACGACTCGCTGCCGACGAACTTGTAGAGGTAGTCGCCGTTCTCGTCGTCGCCCGAGTAGACGACGATCCGCCCGTCGCGCTCGGTCACCGTGGCGCTCTCGTGCTTGACCCGCCCGAGCGCCGTGCGCTTGACGGGGGTGGATGCCGGGTCGAACGGGTCGATCTCGACCACCCAGCCGAACCGGTTGAGCTCCTTGCGGTTGACGGCCAGGTCGAAGCGGGGGTCGGCTGTGTGCCAGCTGTAGCCGAAGCCGGCCGCGGTCACGCCGTAGCGGGCCTCGGCCGGTGTCGGTGCCCACGAGGGGTCGGCCGTGCCGAAGTAGCCGTTCCAGTTCTCCTCGCAGGCGAGGTACGTGCCCCAGGGGGTGAAGCCGTGGGCGCAGTTGTTCAGCGTGCCGAGGGGCGGGTTGTTGGCCTGGAGCTGGGGGTGGTCGGCCGTGACGGGGCCCGAGAACGCCATGGGCGTGACGCCGGTGATGCGGCGGTTGTAGTCGGAGTCGACCTGGGTCCAGTGGCCGTCGACGAGCGCAACCTCGATGACCGTGACGCCATGCCCGGCGAGCCCCTTGGCGACCTTGTCGGCGGTCATGGGGGTGGCGCCGTCGGGGTTGAGCAGGATCTGGTCGATGTACTCGTGGTTGACCACCAGCAGGCCGCGCCGGCTGGTCTGGCGCCCGCGGCCGAGGGAGAAGAAGTGGATGCCGTCGTGGTGCATGCCGACCTGGACGGCCTGGTCGGCCGCGCTGTTGGTGGCGTCGGCGCGCCAGGCCGGACCGGACGACCGCAACGGCGTGCCCCAGGGGATGAGGGTCTCCCACGTGTAGCCCTCGGGGACGACGAACGTGTCGTCGGTGCTGGTGGGCACCTGCGTGAAGCCCAGCAGCGGTCGGCCGCCGCCCCCGCCGCCGCCCGGGCCTCCGGGCAGTCCGGGCGCGCACCCGATGAAGGTCACCGCCGCGGCAGCCAGGCCGCCGCCCAGGACGGTCCGCCGGCTGATGGTGGCCGCGACCATGTCGCTCAGGCGCGGGTTGTCCGTCGGGTTGGACTCGCTCTCGGTGGCCTCGTGCACGACCTGTCCTCCGTGGTTCGTGGCGCAGCGCGCAGGCTGGCGGCGGCTCCTCGCCGAGAACGTAGGGGCCGGTGTCGACACGCAGGCGACGACGCACAAAACGGGAGGTGAACACGCCGGGAACATCAGTTCAGGCCACATTGACTCAATAATTGCTGAACTATATGGTGCGCCCATGGACGACGACGTGACGAGCCGGGCCGCCGTACACGCGGCGCTGGGTGAGCCGGTGCGGCTGGCGATCGTCGACGAGCTCGCCCTGTCCGACCGGGCGCCGTCCGACCTCGCCGTCCGGTTCGGGCTGGCGGGCAATCTGGTGGCTCACCACCTCGACGTCCTGGAGCGGGTCGGCCTGGTCGAGCGGATCGTGTCGAGCGGCGATCGTCGGCGCCGCTACGTTCGCCTCCGGCCCGACCACCTGCCGGTGCGCGCCGGGCGTGCGCCCCGGCGCCGCGGGCGCGCGCTGTTCGTGTGCACCCACAACTCGGCCCGCTCGCAGCTCGCCGCCGTCCTGTGGCAGGCGCGCACCGGCGACGCGGCGTCGAGCGCCGGCACGAAGCCGGCAGCCGCCGTGCACCCCGGCGCGGTGGCGGCCGCGGCCCGCGCCGGCCTCGACCTGACCGGCGCCCGGCCCCGTGCGCTCGACACGCGCGACCTCACGGCCGACCTCGTGGTCACCGTGTGCGATGTCGCCCACGAGGCGCTCGCCCACGAGGTGCTCGCCCACGAGGTGCTCGCCCGCCTCCGACGAGTCGCTCGACCGCCGTGCCGCCTGGCTCCACTGGTCGATCCGCGACCCCGTGGCCGGCGGCTCCCCGCAGGCGTTCGACGACGCCCTTGCCCAGCTCGACCAGCGCGTCACGGCCATCGCCGCGGCGCTCCCCGACAACACGGAGTGAACCGATGACGAGAGACGGCGCAGCCCCCGCCTCGCTCACCACCGAGCAGATCCTGCAGATCAAGACGGCCGCCCGGCGGTTGCAGGACGAGTTCGCCGGCACGTTCTCCACCGAGACCATCGAGCGCTACATCACCGACTCCCAGACCCGTCTCGAGCGGCGCGCCCGGTTCGCCACCTGGCTGCCGATCCTGATCGAGCGGTTCACCCGCGACCGTCTCAAGGCGCTCGCTCGCCTCGAGGCCGGAGACATCGATCGGCCGGCCGTCCTGTTCCTCTGCGTGCACAACGCCGGGCGCTCACAGATGGCCGCCGGCTGGTTGCGCCGCCTGGCCGGGGACTCCGTCGACGTGTTCTCCGGCGGCTCCGACCCCGGCCTCGAGACCAATGCCGCCGCGGTCGCTGCCATGGCCGAGGCGGGCATCGACATCTCGTCCGAGTACCCCAAGCCGTGGACGGACGAGATCGCCCGCGCCGCCGATGTCATCGTCACGATGGGTTGCGGCGATGCGTGCCCGATCTTCCCCGGCAAGCGCTACGAGGACTGGGAGCTGACCGACCCGTCCGGCCAGCCGATCGAGGTGGTGCGCGACATCCGCGACGACATCGAGCTGCGGGTCCGCGATCTCATGGCCAGCCTGGAGGTGCCGGCCGGGTCCTGACGGCGTCGGGTCGTCCGTCGCGCGCAGGGTCCCACCGGGGGGTGCCGACGCGGGGCACGGCCGACGTGTCGGACGTCCCGGTCGAGCCGGGACGCGGGCCGGCGCCCCTCACCGCGGGGAGCACAGTGAGAGGCGCCGGATGACGACCGGCCGGGCCGGTACGCCGGTCAGGCGGCGACGGGATCGGCCCCAGCACCGGTCCCGGCGCCGTTGCCGGCGGGAACCGGTTCCAGCGCCAGGTCGAGCACCTTGGCGACGTCGTCGACGGGGTGGAACGTCATCTCGTTCCGCACCGCCTCGGGCACGTCGTCGAGGTCGGGCTCGTTGCGCAGCGGCAGGATGACCTCGCGCAGCCCCGCCCGGTGAGCGGCCAGCACCTTCTGCTTGAGGCCGCCGATGGGGAGCACCCGTCCGGACAGCGTGACCTCGCCGGTCATCGCCACGGTCGAGCGCACCTCGGTGTCCCGCAGCAGGCTCACCAGGGCCGTGGTCATGGTGATGCCGGCCGACGGGCCGTCCTTGGGGATGGCCCCCGCGGGGAAGTGCACGTGGAACCGCTTGCCCTCGAGGTCGGACCGGTCGATGCCGAGCTGGTCGGCCCGCGACCGGACGTACGACAGGGCGATCTGTGCCGACTCCTTCATGACGTCGCCGAGCTGGCCGGTGACGGTCATGCCCGACTCGCCGGGCATCGAGGTGGCCTCGACGAACAGCACGTCGCCGCCCACGCCGGTGACCGCCAGGCCGGTGGCCACGCCGGGCACGGACGTGCGGTCCGCCGCCTCGTCGTGGAACCGGCGCCGCTTGAGGTACCGGACGACGTCGTCGCCGTCGACGACGATGGGCGTCTCGGTGCCCTGGGCCACCGCAGTGGCCGTCTTGCGCAGCAGCTTGCCGATCTCACGCTCCAGGCTGCGGACACCCGCCTCGCGGGTGTAGCCCTCGACGATCTCGCCGAACGCCGCGTCGGTCACCTCGACCTCGCCCTCCCGCAGGCCGTTGCGGGCCCGCTGGCGGTCGAAGAGGTGGTCGCGGGCGATGGCGACCTTTTCGTCGTGGGTGTAGCCGTCGAGCCGGATGACCTCCATGCGGTCGAGCAACGGCCCGGGGATGCTCTCGAGCATGTTCGCGGTCGCCAGGAACAGCACGTCGGACAGGTCGAGGTCGACCTCGAGGTAGTGGTCGCGGAACGTGTGGTTCTGCGCCGGGTCGAGCACCTCGAGCAGGGCCGACGACGGGTCGCCCCGCCAGTCGGCGCCGATCTTGTCGACCTCGTCGAGCAGGATGACCGGGTTCATGGTGCCGGCCTCCTGCAGCGCCCGGACGATGCGGCCGGCCTGGGCACCGACGTAGGTGCGCCGGTGGCCGCGGATCTCGGCCTCGTCGCGGATGCCGCCCAGGGAAACACGGGTGAACTTGCGGCCCAGCGCCCGGGCGACCGACGCCCCGAGCGAGGTCTTACCGACACCGGGAGGGCCGGCCAGCGCCACGATGGCACCGGGGCGGCGGCCGTTGTCGGTGACCGGCTCGATCTCGGCGACGACCGGGACCGTCTTGTCGGCCGCGTCGGCCGTGTCGGCCTTGTCGGCGTCCTCGGTCGTGTCGGCGTCCTCGGTCTTGTCGGGGTCAGCGTTGGCCTCGGCCGCGACGGCCGCGTCCTCGGCGGCGCGCTCGGCCAGCAGCTTGCGCACGGCCAGCATCTCGACGATGCGCTCCTTGACCTCCTCGAGGCCGGTGTGGTCGGCGTCGAGCACGGCGCGGGCCCGCTCGATGTCGTAGTCGTCGACGCTGCGCTCGCCCCACGGGATCTCGAACACGGTGTCGAGCCAGTTGCGGATCCACCCGTGCTCGACGTTCTGCTCGGGCGTGCGCTCGAACCGGTCGACCTCTCGCTCGATCGCCTTGCGGGTCGCCCCGGTGACCGCGCCGGCATCGGCCAGCTTGGTCAGGCGCTCGCGGTAGCCCTCGACCGAGTCGTCGTCGTCCTCGCCCAGCTCCTTGCGGATGGCGTCCATCTGCTGGCGGAGCAGGAACTCGCGCTGCCGGCCCTCGAGGCCCTCGGTGACGTCGTTGCGGATCTTCTCCGACAGCTCGTGCTCGGCGAGCGCGTCCTTGACCCAGCTGAGCACCAGCGTCAGGCGCTGGGACAGCTCGAGGGTCTCGAGCAGCTCGACCTTGCGCTCGACCGACAGGTCGGGCCACCAACCCACGAGGTCGGCCAGGGCCGAGGGGTCGTCGACGCCGCGCAGCACCTCGGCCAGGCGGCGGCCGCCCACGGCCTCGAACAGCGCCCGCAGCGCGGCCCGCAGCTCGCTGGCCTGCTCGTCGATGGCGTCGGTGATGTCGTCGTCGTCCACGAGGGACGCGTGCACCCACAGCCCGCTGGTCTCGCCGATGACGCCCAGGCCGACCTCGGCGCGGGCGGTGGCGCGGATGACCAGGGCGGGCATGCCGCCCGGCAGGTTGCCGCGGTTCTCGATGCGGGCGACGGTGCCCACCCGGGCGTAGCGCCCGTCGGGGTGGCGGGGGACGAGCAGCAGGGTGTTGCCCGCCTTGGCGGCCGCGTCGGCCGCCGCCTTGGCCTCGTCTGTCTCGAGGGCCAGGGTCACCACCATGCCCGGCAGCACCACGTCGTTGGTGAGCGGCAGGACCGGCAGTGTGAGTGTGTCCAGATCGGCCATCAGGCCCTCCTCGAACGGAAGTAGTTGAGTGGCGCAAACAACGCTAGGGCAGAACTTTGCATTCCCCACGCCAGGAAGGTTGAGTACATGATGCTCAACCACAGTTCGTTAGCTTTGCTTCCCGTGGTGCCGGCCCAAGATCCGACTGTGACCGATGCCTGCGGCGACAACCCCTCGCTGATCTGCGAGCAGGTGTTGGACTGGACCGACAGCGAGGGGTGGGCCGAGGCGGCCGACAAGCTCCTGGCCACCCCCGCGCAGATCCTGCTGATCCTGGTGGTGGCCTACGTCGCCAACAGGCTGGTCCGCCGGGCGATCCGGCGCCTGACCAACCAGATCAGCGACCCCGAGGCCCAGGATCGCCTGCGCAACCTCAAACGCCGCGCTCCGGCCGCCATCGTGAGCACGGGCTCGCTCTCGCTGCGGGCCGCGTCCCGGGCCAAGACCCTGGGCCTGGTGCTGCGCTCGATCGCCAGCGCCATGATCTGGGTGATCGCCGTCACGATGATCCTGGGCGAGCTCGGCGTGAACCTGGGCCCACTCATCGCGGGGGCCGGCATCGCCGGCGTCGCCATCGGCTTCGGTGCCCAGAGCCTGGTCAAGGACTTCCTCGCCGGCATCTTCATCCTGATCGAAGACCAGTACGGCGTCGGCGACATCATCGACGCCGGCCCGGCGACCGGCACCGTCGAGGCCATCACCCTGCGCACCACCCGGCTGCGCGACGTGCAGGGCACGGTCTGGCACATCCCCAACGGCACGATCGCCCGGGTCGGCAACTTGTCGCAGCAGTGGTCGCGGGCCCTGCTCGACGTCGAGGTGGCCTACGGCACCGACGTCGACCGGGTCCAGCCGCTCATCGAGCAGGTGGCCGACGGGCTGTGGCGCGACGCGGCCTGGCGCGGGAAGATCCTCGAGGCGCCCGAAGTGTGGGGCGTCGAGCGCATCGAGGCCGAGGCCATCGCCATCCGCCTCGTGGTCAAGACCCGCCCGGCCGAACAGTTCCCCGTGGTGCGCGAGCTCCGCCGCCGGCTCACCAACGCCTTCCTCGACGGCGGCATCGCCATACGGCCGCCGCAGAGCGAGGCGTGGGTGCGGCGGGACGCCGGCTCGTCCCACGAGGTCGACGACGCAGAGGCCGACTCGCCCGCCGACGTGGCGTCAGACGATCCCGGCGGGCCCCCGGCCACCGCCTGACGCGCCGGCGGCGCCGGGGTCAGAGCACGTTGACCACCGTCCCGAGGTCGGCGAGGCGCAGCAGCGCGGGGTCGTCGATCACACGGTCGACCGCCTGCCGAGCGGAGACGCCGTGGGTGCGCATGTGGTGGGCCAGCGCACCGGCGACGATCGGTGCCGAGAACGAGGTCCCGGTCCAGACGGCCCACCCGTCGAAGTCGTCTGGATCGGGCGCATGGGGGCCGGCGGGGCCCTCGGCACCCTCGAAGCGATCGAAGAACGCGCTGACCAGGTCGACACCCGGCGCGCAGGCCCGCACCCAGGGCCCGTAGTTGCTGAACGGCGCCGGCCCGCCCGGACCGACGGCGCCCACACTGACGACGCCCGGGAAGGCTGCCGGGAACGTCGGCCGGCACACGCCGTCGTTGCCCGCGGAGGCCACCACGACATAGCCCCTGGCCTGGGCACCCCGGATGGCCGAGGCGAGCACGACGCCCTCCTCCATCACGTAGCCGCCGAACGACAGGTTGAGCACGGTGCCGTTGGCCACGGGCGCGGGGAGGCCGTCGATCGCCTGAGCGATGGCGGATTCGGTGCCGTCGCCCAACGGCCCGAGGACGGATCGCGACTCGACGACGGCACCCGGCGCGACGCGCTCGATCAGGCCCGCGATGAAGCTGCCGTGCCCGGCGGCCGGATCGAGCAGGACGTCGCCGTCGCGGTCGGGCATGTCGAGGAGGCCGCTCACGTGGGTCACGGTCGCCGCGAGCGGAGCGAGGCCGGGCGGATAGTGCGTGCCTGCGGGGTCGGGCAACCCTGTGTCCAGGACCACGACATGCGTGTCGTTTCCGCCGCCGGCCGCAGCGGCCGCGTGCGCCAGCTGGGCGACCGCGGCCTGCCTCGCATCGGCCGTCGCCGGGCGGGCGCTGCTGCGTCGCCGCCCCGTCGCTGCGTAGGTGCTCGCGTAGACGGGTGAGGCGTAGACGGGTGACGCGTAGACGGGCGAGGCGTAGACGGGCGAGGCGTAGACGGGCGAGGCGTAGACGGGCGACGCGTAGACGGGCGAGGCGTAGACGGGCGAGGCGTAGACGGGCGAGGCGTAGACGGGCGACGCGTAGACGGGCGACGCGTAGACGGGCGACGCGTAGACGGGCGACGCGCTCGCACCGCCGCGCATCGACGGGTGGGGGCCGCAGCACGGGTCGTTGCAATGGGCGAAGAAGACGTGGTTGGGCTGGGCCGTGACGCCCAGCGAGCGCAGGTGCCGCACCAGCAGCGGCACGTCGGGCACCCGTCGCAGGCGGTTGAACGGGGACGCGGCGAGCTCCTCGTCGTTGTCGACCTCGATGATCTCCACGTCCGGGAAGAGCCGGCGTGCGAGATCCCGGGCGCGCCCGGCGTCGAGCGTCAGCACCTCGCCGGGGACGTAGGCGAAGCCCTCGGAGCCCGGCTCCACGATGACCCGGTCGGCCCACCCCGAGCCGTCCCCGTTGCCGCCGCCGGCCCGCCCGCCCGCGCCGCCGTCATCTCCGCCCGCGCCGCCGCCCCCGGCCTGATCGTCGCTCGGCTCCCCGGTCGGCGCCCCCTGGCCGGACGCGTTGCTCTGGTCCTCGCCGCCGTCGGTCATCGGCCTGCCCCTCCTGCTCGGGTGGATCCACAGAGTCGGGCGCGCCCTCGGCGATACCACGACCCAGCGGTCTCCTACGATGACGCATCGTGGCGACCGATGCAGTCACCGCCGAGCTGCGGTCGCTCGCCGAGGAGCGTCACCGCGATCCGTCGGCCGTGCGCGAGCGTGCGGCACAGGTGCTGGCCGACCCGTCCCTCCCACCGGTCGCGATGCCTGTGGCCGAGTGGGTGCTCGGTCTGGCGTGGCACGAGCTCGGCGACGCCGACCAGGCCGTCGCCCACCTTCGTCGTGCCGCCCGGCTGGCCGGCAGCATCGGGGACACCGAGACCGAGGCGGTGGCGCGCGCCGGCCTGGCCATCTCGCTGCTCAGCCTCGGTCGCACCGCGGCGGCGCGCCGCGAGATCGCCCGGGCCGACGAGCTGGCGCCTCCGTCCGCCAGGGCGCGCGTCGACATCGCTCGGGCGCTGGTCCACCAGCGGGTGGGCGAGCTCGACCTGGCGCTCGCGTGCTTCCGCGTGGCGCTCCCCCGGCTCCGGCGCGACGGCGACCACCACAGCGTCGCCCGCGCCCTGCTCAACCGGGGCACGCTGCTCGCCTACCAGGGCGCGGCCGACGCGGCGCTGGCCGACTTCGCCGAGGTCGAGGCGCTGGCCGACCGGCTCGGGCTGCCGGTGCTGGTGGCCATGGCGGCCCACAACGCCGGGTTCGCGCTCGGTCGGCGCGGGGCCGTCGGCGAGGCGCTCGGCGCCTTCGACCGGGCCGAGGCCGCCTACGACGAGCTGGGCCGGCCGCCCCGACTCGTCGCGGTGCTCGCCGCCGATCGCTGCGACGTGCTGCTGCAGGTGGGGTTGGCCGACGACGCCCGAGCCTCGGCCGAGGCGGCCGTGCACACGCTCGACGAGGTCGACGCCGCCCATGCCGCCGAGGCCCGCCTGCTGCTGGCGCAGGCGTGCCTCGCCGCCGGTGACCTCGAAACGGCGACCGCGGAGTCGGCCGCGGCGCGGCAGGCCTTCGGGACCGGCCAGCGGCCGCCGTGGGCTGCGCTCGCCGGCTATGTCGGCATGCAGGCCACGATCCGGGCCACCCAGGATCACGGCTCACCGACACCGGCGCTGCTCACCCGGTCGGTGGCCGCCGCCGAGCAGCTGGAGCAGCAGGGGTGGAGGGTCGAGGCGTTGCACGCCCGCACGTTCGTGGGTCGCGTCGCCCTCGCGCTGGGCCGGCCCGGCGTGGCCGAGGAGGAGCTGGCCCACGCGTCAACGGCTCGACGCCGCGGCCCGGTCGGCATGCGGGCGCAGGCGTGGCACGCGACCGCCCTCCTGCGGCTGGCGCGCGACGACAGGGCTGGCGCGAAGCGGGCGCTGCGCCGGGGCATCGCCGTGGTCGACGAGCATCGGGCCCGCCTCGGCGCCACCGAGCTGCGGGTGGGCGCCGCAGCGCACGGCGAGGATCTCGCCAGGCTCGGGGTCCGCCTCGCGCTCGGCGACGGCCGCCCCTGGGAGGTGTTGCGCTGGGCCGAGCGCTGGCGTGCGGGCAGCCTGCGCCTGCCCCGGGTGACCGCGCCCACCGACCCGGCGCTGGCCGCGGCTCTCGCCGACCTCCGGGCCGCCGAGGCCGACCTGCGCGAGGCCACGCTGGCCGGCGCGCCCGCCCCCGCCCTGCTCGGTCGGATCGCCCGGCTCGAGCGGACGGTGCGCGACGGCGCCCGTCGGGCCGGCGGGACCACGCCCGGCGCACCGCTTGAGGGGTCGGCGCACGTCCGCGCCCTCGCCGGCCCGGCGCTCGCCGCGGCCCTGGGCGACCGGACCCTGGTGGAGTTCGTCAACGTCGAGGCGAGGGTCCACGCGGTGACCGTCACCGCGCGGCGGGCCCGGCTGCACGCGGCCGCCTCCGCAGCGGCCGTGCGGGACGAGGTCGAGCACCTGCTGTTCGCCCTCCGGCGGGTGCTCGCCCCGGCACCGGCGCGCCACACCGGCAGAGGCGCGGACCGCGACCGGGAGCGCGGTCAGCGAGCTCGCGCCGCGGCGGACGTCGAGCTGGCCGCACGCCGCGTCGACGATCTGCTCGTCGCCCCGCTCGGCCTCGACGACGAGCGCGACCTGGTCATCGTCCCCACGCATCCGCTGCACCAGATGGCCTGGTCGGTGCTGCCGTCGCTGGCGGGGCGGTCGCTCACCGTGGCGCCCAGCGCGGCGCTGTGGCTCGATCGCGGCCGGCGGCCGACCCCGGGCGCCGTCCGCACGGTGGCCGTGGCCGGCCCCGGCCTGGCGAGCGCCGAGCCCGAGGCGGTCGCGATCGCCGACCGCTACCCCGGGGGCCGGGTGCTGTGCGGTGCGGACGCGACGGTCGCCGCCGTCCTCGAGGCCCTGTCGGACGCCGACCTCGCCCACATCGCCGCACACGGGCGGTTCCGGTCCGACAGCCCGATGTTCTCGTCGCTCGGCCTGGCCGATGGTGCGTTGACCATCTACGACCTCGAACGGGTGGG
The DNA here is from genome assembly GCA_963735395.1 of uncultured Acidimicrobiales bacterium. GTDB lineage: Bacteria > Actinomycetota > Acidimicrobiia > Acidimicrobiales > VFJN01 > ZC4RG19. Next base: position 499,558 of record CAVTKV010000021.1, read on the forward strand.
GTCGCTGCCGTCGACGTTCGTGCTGCCCGCGTGCAACGCCGCCCTGCCCCGGGTCACGCGCGGCGACGAGGTGCTCGGCACCGCCACGGCGCTGGTGGGCCTGGGGGTGCGATCAGTCGTCGCGCCCGTGCTGCCGGTGCCCGACGCGGCGACGTCGGCCTTCGCCCTGGCCGTTCACCGCGAGCTGGCGGCCGGCCGACCACCGAGCGTCGCGCTGGCTCGCGCCCGGCTCGACGCGGACGGCGATCCCGCCCGACGGGCGTTGGCGGGGGCGTTCGTGTGCATCGGGGCCGACGACATGTCGGCGGCCGGGGCCGGAGCACCCGACGCTCACCGGATGATCCACGGCGTGGTGGTGGTGCCCCCCGGCGTCGCGAACTGCAGACGCACCGGTCCGCGGTCGACCGCGGACCGGAACCGACCGAGCTCGTCGACCCCCACGCGGCGGCGGCCGGTGGGTTGCACCACCTCGACGGGCGCGTCGTGGGCGGGGCTGACGCGGCCCACCAGGTCGTCGTCGGAGACGTCGACCTCGATCGTGCGGTCGCCCGCCGTGAAGGTGAGCGAGCGGACGCTGCCCCCGTCCTCGTCGCGGAGTGCGACCGGTCGCGCGTCGAGCAGCGAGTCGAAGACCAGCTCGGCCAGCTCGGCATCGACGGTGGCCCAGTCGGCGTCCCGGGCCGCGGCCACCGCCTCGGGGGGGATGGGATCGAGCTCGTCGAGGATCTGACCGACCAGGTCCAGCAGCTCGTCGTCGTCGAGTCGTCGGTGGTCCACGGTGCTACGTCCCCTGCACGAAGGGTCGCATCTCGGCGGCGTTGCGCAGCTGGTCGAGGCAGCGCTGCCGCGTGGGCCCGATGCTGCCGTGGGGCATGTCGAGCGCCTGCCCGATCTCCGCGTACGACAGCGGAGGGTCGAGGGTGGCGAGGCGCAGCAGTTCCTGGCACCGCCGCGTCAGCGAGGCGAGGCCCTTGCGCACGGCCTGGTGCAGCTCGTCGTCGAGCAGCCGATCGTCACCGACCGCAGGGGTCGACGGCAGCGTCATCTCGGCGGGGTCGGTGGCCGTGAGCCGTCGGCGGGCTCGGAGCAGGGTGAACACCTCGTTGCGGGCGGTGGTGGCCACCCATCCCGGCAGCTTGGCGGGCTCCCTCACGGTCGTGAGGCGTTCGTTGAGGCGGAAGAAGGTGGCGGCGAAGGCGTCCTGGCGGTCGACGGCCGACAGGTCGAAGCCCGCGATCGCGTGCCACACGACCCGCTGGAGCCGGGCGACGATGGCCTCCCACGCCGCACTGTCGCCCTGGATCGCCCGCGGCACCAGGTCCTCGAAGCGCGGTTGTACCTGCCCACCGGACGGTGATTCCACGCCGCCAGCGTAGGCGCCGGCGCGGGGCGTCGATGTCTCACTACCGTCCGTCGTGTCGACCGGAGCGCCGATGGCTGGGGCTCCCTGGGTCAGTGCGACCATCCTGCACCTCCGACTGGCGACTCAAAGAGCCCGCTCGCTCCCCGGTGATACCGGTGCGGTGCGAGCCCGCGGACGACGGCGTTGGGGCTTCGGGCTCGAATGCGCTCCGCCCACGCATCCGAGCCCGAGCGTCGCGGGGTGACCCCGCTGGCGGGATAGAGCGCCGGCAGGTGGCACGGATACGAGATTGTGCGTGAAGAGGCTGTGGCGAGCGCCGATCCGTGCCCCCAACTTGCGGCGGATCTGGTTGCCAGAGCGCCAGATCTGGCGCACGTTCGGTCGCAAGAGCTCGCCCGGACCGGCCGCCAAGCCGGGACCGGACCTCGTCGTCAGGCGTCGGGCGCGAGCTCGACCGCAACTGCGAGCGACTCGCCTTCGGCCGTTGTGAGCGACGCGATGCGCCCGGCGGACCGCACGTCGTCGGCTGCCAGGGCCAGTAGGGCCAGCCGCTCGGGCGTGTCGGAGACGGTGGCCGAGGTGACGTCGGTGCGCATGGAGCGCTTGGCCTCGCTCTTGGCCTTGCGGACCACGCCCAGCACGGCGGCGGCGACCGCCAGCACGGCCGGGTCGGGCTCGTCGCCCGGCGAGGCGGCGTCGTCGGCCCCGGCGGCCTGGCGCAGGGCGTCGGCCGACGGCCATGGCGACCGGTGGACCGAGCCCGGCTGCCACCACGACCACACCTCTTCGGTGACGAAGGGCAGGAACGGGGCGAACAGCCCGAGCAGCGTGCGCAGGGCCAGGCCCAGCGCCGTGCGGGCCGACGCCGCCCCCGCGTCGCCGGCCGACCCGTAGGCCCGGTTCTTGACCAGCTCGAGGTAGTCGTCGCAGAACGACCAGAAGAAGCCCTCGGTGCGCTCGATCGCCCGTGCGTAGTCGTACCGGTCGAAGGCGTCGGTGGCCTCGGCCACCAGGTCGGCCAGCGCGGCCAGCATCGAGCGGTCGAGCGGCTCGGTGACCTCGCCGGCGGTCGTGGACTCGAGGCCGAGCGCGAACTTCGACGCGTTGAGCAGCTTGATCGCCAACTTGCGGCCGATCTTGAGCTGGCCCTCGTCGAACACCACGTCCATGCCAGGACGGCCGTTGGCCGCCCAGTAGCGGACGCCGTCGGACCCGTACCGCGCGAGCAGGTCGGCCGGGTCGGCGGGCGCGTTGGCGGCCGACTTCGACAGCCGCTTGCGGTCGGGATCGACGATGAAGCCCGAGATGGCGGCGTTGGCCCAGGGCAGCGCGTCGTGCTCGTAGTGGGCCCGCACCACCGTGTAGAAGAGCCAGGTGCGGATGATGTCGTGCGCCTGGGGCCGCAGGTCCATGGGAAACGTGCGGGAGAACAGGTCGGGGTCGTCGACCCAGCCGGTGGCGATCTGGGGCGAGAGCGACGACGTGGCCCAGGTGTCCATCACGTCGGGGTCGGCGGTGAAGCCGCCGGGCTTGTCGCGCTGGTCGTCGGTGAAGCCCGGGGGGGTGACCGTGGTCGGGTCGACGGGCAGCTCGTCCTCGGACGCCAGGATCGGCGCCAGGTAGTCGACGTTGCCGTCGGCGTCGACCGGGTACCAGGCGGGGAACGGCACGCCGAAGAACCGCTGGCGGGTGATGTTCCAGTCGCCCTGCAGGCCGTTGACCCAGTTCTCGTAGCGCACCCGCATGAAGTCGGGCCACCAGGCCAGCTCCTTGCCTCGGGCGAGCATGGCGTCCTTGTCCGGGTAGCGGATCAGCCACTGGTTCGACGTGACGATCTCGAGGGGGCGGGTGCCGTTCTCCCAGAACTTCACGGGATGGGTGATGGGCCGGGGGTCGCCGTCCATCAGCCCCGCGTCGACCAGCAGCTCGACGATGCGGCCCTGGGCCTGCTTGACCGTCTTGCCGGCCAGCTCGTCGTAGGCGGCCTGGGCCGAGGCCGTGTCGGCAGACTGCCATCCCGGCTCGCCCCACGTGACCGGGCGAAGTCGGCCGTCCCGCTGGACGACGGCCCGCAGGTCGAGGTCGAGCTCGCGCCACCAGGTGACGTCGGTGGTGTCGCCGAAGGTGCAGATCATGGCGATGCCGGTGCCCTTGTCGGGCGCGGCCAACTCGTGCGCGACGATCGGCACCTCGACGCCGAAGAGCGGTGTGCGGGCGGTCCGGCCGAACAGCGGCTGGTAGCGCTCGTCGTCGGGGTGGGCGACGAGAGCGACGCAGGCCGGGATCAGCTCGGGGCGGGTGGTGTCGATCCAGATGGGCTCGCCGCCGGGGCCCTCGAAGCGGATCTTGTGGTAGGAGCCCGGGATCTCGCGGTCCTGCAGCTCGGCCTGGGCGACAGCGGTGCGGAAGTCGACATCCCAGAGGGTGGGCGCCTCGGACCGGTAGGCCAGGTCGCGGGCCAGCAGCCGCAGGAAGCCGCGCTGGCTCGCCCTGATCGACTCGGGCCCGATGGTGCGGTAGCTGTGCGACCAGTCGACCGACAGCCCCAGGTTCGACCACAGGTCGAAATAGCTCTGCTCGAGTTGCTCGACCACCGCGCCGCACAGCTCGACGAAGTTGGGCCGGCTGACCGGGATGGGCCGGTCCTTCTTGGACACCTTCTCCGGCGGGCGGAAGTCGGGGTCGTAGGGCAGCGACGGGTCGCAGCGCGTGCCGGTGAGCAGCTGCACGCGGCGCTCGACGTTGAGGCCGTTGTCGTCCCACCCCATGGGGTAGAACACCTCGCGCCCCCGCATGCGCTGGTAGCGGGCGATCGTGTCGGTGTGGGTGTACGAGCACACGTGCCCCGGGTGCAGGGTGCCCGACACGGTGGGCGGGGGCGTGTCGATCGAGTACACCTGGTCGCGGGACTTGGTGCGGTCGAACCGGTAGGTGCCCTCGTCGGCCCAGCGCTGGCGCCACCTGGCCTCGAGGCCGTCGAGGCTGGGCTTGTCGGGGATGGTGCTCATTGGTGCACCCTTCGGGATGCACGCAATGAGCCTTCGGCCCTTCGGGCCGGGTAGTGCACTGTTTCCTTGGTTCGCTCGCTGCGCTCGCTCACGTCCGAAAGGCTACTGGTGGGGTGCAACCCGGCTGAAAGCCGTATGCCTCAGACCGGGGGCGTCGACGCAACGTGACCTGTTGCACATGGCCCCGCGGTTCCCTCGCGCCGAGCTGCGGGTAAGACTCAGGCCGTCAGCGATCCGAACCCCCCGCTCGCGCCGGAGGTCCGAAGATGGCCCGTCCCCCGCAGCCCGCCGACGTACCCGCCTCGCTGTCGCTCGACTCCGCCGCAGACCGGCTCGCCTGGATCTTCGGGTCGTCGCGCAGTGGCAGCACCTGGCTGCTGCGCATGCTCTCGTCGCTCGACGCGGTGGTGCCGATCGACGACCCGCACCTGGGCCACCACTTGGGCGTGTGGCGACCCATCTCGCTCGCGTGGGCGACGGCCGAGCACCCGCCCGACCTCACGACCCTCGACCGGCTGAAACACGACAAGGACGCGTACTTCTTCAGCGATCGCTACCGCGACGCCTGGGAGCCGGCGCTCCGACGGTTGATCGTCGACCGCTTCGACGCCCAGGTGGCCGACACGGCCACGGTCCGCGAGCCGGTCGTGGTGGTCAAGGAACCGGGCTCGCACGTCGCCGATCTGCTCATCTCACTGATCCCCGAGTCACGCATGATCTTCCTGCTGCGCGACGGTCGCGACGTCGTCGACTCGTGGCTGGCCGCGTACCGCTCCGGGTCGTGGGCGCTCGACGAGGGCGCCTTCCCGGTCACCGACCTGGGGCGCGAGTCGCTCGTGCGCTGGCAGTCGGCCGTGTGGGCGTTCCGCACCGAGGTGGTGCAGCGGGTGTTCGACGCCCACCCGCCGGACCGGCGGGTCCTGGTGCGCTACGAGGATCTGGTGGCCGACCCTGCCCACGAGCTGGCGCGCATCTGCGCGTACATGCCGCTCGACGCCTCGGCCGACACGCTCGCCGCCGTGGCTGCCGAGCACGCCTACGCGGTCGTCCCGGCGATCGACAAGGGCGAGGACAAGGAGATCCGCTCGGCCACCCCGGGCGGCTGGCGCGAGAACCTGACCCCGGCCGAGCACGACGTCATGCACGAGGTGATGGGTCCGAAGCTGGCCGAGCTCGGCTACCTGGAGGCCGACCCCGTCGGCCTCGCCTGACCCTGCCCGATCGGCCCGATGGCCCGACCGGGAGCGGGCACCCCAGGGTCAGTGGTCGTGGCCGGGCATGTCGCCCATGCCGCCGAGGTCGGGCTCGTCGCCCGGCTCGACCACCACGAACTGGCCCATCATCCCCTGGTCCTCGTGGCGCAGCACGTGGCAGTGGTACATGTACGGCGTCGTCGGGTCGGCGTGGTCGTCGAAGCGGGCGATGATGCGGATCGTCGAGCCCGGCGGCACGTAGATCGTGTCCTGCCAGCCCTCGAGCTCGGGTGGGGGTGCCTCGCCGTCCACGTCGAGAACGGTGAAGTGCACCAGGTGCGGGTGGAAGCTGTGGGGGTTGCCGTCGCCGTTGGTGATCTCCCAGATCTCCGTCGTGTCGACGGTGACCACCTCGTCGACCCGGTCCATGTCCATCTTGTCGCCGTTGATGTTGCTGTCGCCGAGGCGGAACGAGCGGGTGGTCACGGCGTCGTCGGGGTCGGGGCGGTCGATGGTGGCCAGAGCGCCGGGCAGCTCGGGTGACGGCGCCAGCGCGTCGGCGGCCCGCAGCTCGACGATGTCGAAGGTGTCGTCGCCGCCGGCGAAGCGCTCGAAGATGTCGACGTCGAGGTCGGGTGCGAAGCTGCGCAGCACCGCCTCCTCGCCGGGCTCCACGTCGACGACGATCTCGGCCCGCTCGCCGGGCGAGAGCTGTAGGCGGTCGGTCGGTTGCGGCTGCTCCAGCAGGCCCGCGTCGGTCGCCACCTGCGCAAACGTGCGGCCGTCGGGGAAGCCCAGGTTGTAGACCCGGGCGTTGGAGGCGTTGAGCACCCGGAACCGCACCCGCTCGGTCGTCACGTCGAGGTGCGGGTTGGTGGTGCCGTTGACGACGATCGTGTCGCCCAGGAAGCCCACGGTGTTGAACAGCGGCTCGCTGCTGTCGAGGCTGCCGTCGTCGTCGAAGTTCTTGTCCTGGATGACGAGCGGGATGTCGTCGACGCCGTAGGTGTCGGGCAGGTCGGGGGCGACCGCCGGGTCGTCGACCAGGAACATGCCGGCTGCGCCCCGGTACACGTGGGCGGCGGTCTCGCCGTGGAGGTGGGGGTGGTACCAGAGCGAGGCCGCGGGCTGGTCGATCGTCCACTCCGGCGACCAGGTGTCGCCGGGCTCGACCATCTGGTGGGGACCACCGTCCATGCGGGCGGGCAGGTGCATGCCGTGCCAGTGCAGCGTGGTGGGCTCGTCGACGCCGTTGGTGACGTTGACGCGCACCCTGTCGCCCCGGTCGGCCCGGATGGTGGGCCCGAGGTAGGTGCCGTTCAGCCCCCAGGTCTCGCTGGGCCCGTCGTCGACCAGGTCGCTCTCACCGGCCGTGAAGCGCAGGTCGAACTCCTTGGTGCCGTCGGCCGCGATCGTGGGCTCGGCCAGCGGGGGAATGGCCAGCTCGTTGGCGAAGTCGAGGTCGCCGACGTTGGAGCGCACGGCCCGGCTGTACGCCCACGCGCCTGCGCCCACGGCCAGGCCGACGAGCACGACCGCGGCCGCGGTGCCGCCGGCGAGCAGCCGTTTCCACGGAAGTCGGGCCAGTCGTTCGCGCATGGTTCGACCGTACGGACGACTGCTGCCGCCGCCCATGGAGCGCGCTCGGCGTCCTGGGGGTGGGGTTGTCCCCACCCGGCGCCGTCGCCCGTGACCGTCCGCACCCGTCGGACTCGCGGGCGGTCGGACCTGCCACAGCCTCGGGTGTGTCGACGACGGACCAGGAGAGGTGCGGGGCGAATCCGGTTCTGACCGGTCGCAGGGCGCAACTACCCTGACCGGCCATGCTGCAACTGTTCGACACCGCCAAGGGGGGCGTCGCCCCCGTCGAGCTCCGCGAGCCCGGCAAGGTGTCGATGTACATCTGCGGCCCCACCGTCTACGGCCCGCCCCACCTGGGCCACGGCCGGTTCTCGCTGGTGTTCGACGTGCTGCGCCGCTACCTCGAGTGGTCGGGCCTCGACATCACCTACGTGTCGAACATCACCGACATCGACGACAGGATCATCGAGCGGGCCCAGCGCGAGGACCGCGACTGGCGCCAGATCACCGAGCGGTGCGAGGCCGTGTGGTACCGGGCGATGGACGCGCTCAACGTCCGCCGCCCCGACCACGACCCCCACGCCACGGCCTACGTCGAGCACATGGTCGCCCTCGTCGGGCGGCTGGTCGACCGGGGCGCGGCCTATGAGACGTCCGACGGCGTGTATTTCTCGTCCGAGCGGGTCGACGACTACGGCCTGCTGGCCCGGCAGCCGCTCGATTCGCTCAAGGCGGGCGCCCGCGTCGAGGGCATCGACGAGAAGCGCTCTCCGGTCGACTTCGTGCTGTGGAAGAAGGCCAAGCCCGGCGAGCCCCACTGGCCCTCGCCCTGGGGCGACGGCCGGCCGGGGTGGCACACCGAGTGCGTGGTCATGGCGCTCGACCTGCTGGGCGAGGACTTCGACCTGCACGGCGGCGGGCAGGACCTGGCGTTCCCCCACCACGAGAACGAGCGGGCCCAGGCGGTGGCCGACGGCCGGCGCTTCGCCCGCACGTGGGTGCACAACGGGTTCGTCGAGGTCGAGGGCACCAAGATGTCCAAGTCGCTCGGCAACGTGTCCAACCTGGTCGACCTGGTCGAGCACTACGACGCCCGCGCCTACCGGCTGCTGGTCCTGCGCTCGCACTACCGGTCGCCCATCGACGTGACCGACGACACCCTGCGCGACGCCGAGGCGGCGCTCGAGCGGCTCGACTCGTTCGCCCGCCGGCTGGCGTCCGTGGACGGCCTGGCCGACACGGAGCCGGACGCCGACGCGCTCGAGCGGTTCCGTGCCGCCATGGACGACGACCTGCAGACCCCCGCCGCGACCGGCGTGCTGTTCGATCTGGTGCGGCGGGCGAACGCCGCAGTCGACGGCGGGGATACGACGGCTGCCGGTCCGCTCGCCGCGGCGGCGGTCGAGATCGCCGGCGCCCTCGGGCTCGAGTTGCGTGCCGGCACCGGGGCGACCGAGGCGCCCGACCAGGTGCTCGGCTGGGCCCGCGAGCGCGACGAGGCCCGGGCGGCCAAGGACTGGCCCCGGGCCGACGCCCTGCGCGCCCGCATCGCCGACGCCGGCTACGTCATAGAGGACACTGCGGCCGGCACGGTCGTCCGTCCCGCATAGTTGGGTGGGGTGGGTGGCCGCTCGTACGGCGACGCGACAGGCAGTGCGGCCTGACGGGCCGTGACCCCGTAGACGTTGGCGAGCGTGTCGCCCGGGCGGAGCCGGTCAGGGCTCCGCCACGGGGCACGCGGCCACGTCCTCGGCCGACACATCGCCCCCGTCGTGGGCCCCGACGGGTACGCGCTCGGGGGCCCGCTCACGCTGAGTCGCCAGCACCGACCCGAACAGGATCAGCGCGAAGCCCACGCCGGTCGCGAGCGTGACCCGCTCGTCCAGCACGAGCACGCCCAGGGCCAGGGCGACGGCGGGGTTGACGTAGGTGATGACCGTCGCCCGGGAGGGGCCGACCTCGGCGATCAGCTCGAAGAACACCATGAACGCCACGGCCGTGCACACGACGGCCAGCCCCACGACCGACCACCAGGTGTCGGCACCCGGCGCCTCGTCGGGCCACTGCAGCAGGCCGACCGGTGCGTAGAGCAGGGCGGAGATGCCCAGCGACGCCGCCACGACGCCCAGGCCGGGCAGGTCGGCGAGGTGCCGAGCGAGGATCAGGGGACCGAGGGCGTAACAGATGGAGACGACGCCGACGGCGGCCACGGCCCCCGCACTCGACGACTCGACGTCGAACCCGACGAGCGCCGCCACGCCGGCGAACCCGACCATCAGGCCGAGTACCCGCCGCGACCCCATGGACTCGTGCCCGGTCATCTTGACCAGCACCGCGCCCACCAGCGGCACCGCGGCCACCAACAGGCCCGTGAGCGAGCTGGACAGCTGCTGCTCGGCGTGGCCGAGCAGCAGCCAGGGCGCGCAGATCTCGATGAGGGTGTACACGAGCAGGGGTCGCCAGTGGGGGAGCAGTGGCCGCAGCAGGCCCCGCGCCGCGGCGAGCGGCACGAGCAGCAGCGTCGCCAGCGACGTGCGGGCGAACACGAGCGTCGCCGGCGACAGGTCCTCGACCGCGACCTTGATGAGCAGGTAGGGGATGCCCCAGATGACGCCCAACGCGACGAACAGCGCCCATCCACGTCGTGACATCACACCTCCCGGATCGTGGCCTCGCTGACGTTGGCCGCGCATCTTGGCAGGCGCCCGGCGTCCGGTCACCCGCCTTTCTCCGCCCGCTCGTGAGCAGGCCCGCCACCGCCCCGCGTCGGTGGGACCTGCGGCGTCGGGGCAGCACACTGATGGAACAGCCGCTACGCTGTGGCTAGTCTTGTTACCGGCCGGTAACCGAACCGGTCGTGTCGCACTCCGACCAGCTCGACCACCCACCGACCGAGGGCCGACCGATGAGCGAGTTCTCTCTCACCCTGAGCGAAGACCAGCAACAGATCCAGAAGTGGGTCCACGACTTCGCCGAGACCGTCGTGCGCCCCGCGGGCGAGGAATGGGACGAGAAGGAAGAGTTCCCGTGGCCCATCGTCGAAGAGGCGGCCAAGATCGGGCTGTACTCGTTCGACTTCTTCGCCCAGGCCTCGCTCGGTGACCAGTCGGGCCTGACGCTCCCCGTCGCCCTGGAGGAGCTGTTCTGGGGCGACGCCGGCATCGGCCTGTCGATCTTCGGCTCCGGGCTCGCCGCCGCCGGCATCGCCGGCACCGGCACCCCCGAGCAGGTCATGGAGTGGGTGCCGCAGTGCTTCGGCACCGCCGACAAGATCCAGCTCGGCGCGTTCTGCGTGTCCGAGCCCGACGCCGGCTCGGACGTCAGCTCGCTCAAGACCAAGGCCGTCTACGACGAGGCCAGCGACGAGTGGGTGCTCAACGGCACCAAGGCGTGGATCACCAACGGCGGCATCGCTGACGTGCACGTCGTCGTGGCCACGGTCGACCCCAAGCTCAAGGGCCGGGGCCAGGCCAGCTTCGTCATCCCGCCGGGCACCAAGGGCCTGTCGATGGGTCAGAAGTACCGCAAGCACGGCATCCGGGCGTCGCACACGTCCGAGGTCGTGCTCGACGAGGTGCGCATCCCCGGCCGCCTGCTGCTCGGCGGCAAGGACAAGCTCGACGAGAAGCTGGCCCGGGCCCGTGAGCACCAGAAGACCGGCGCCAAGCAGCCGGCCATGGCCACCTTCGAGGCCACCCGCCCCGCCGTGGGCGCCATGGCCATCGGCATCGCCCGCGCGGCCTATGAGTACTCGCTCGAGTACGCCAAGGAGCGCCAGGCGTTCGGCAAGCCCATCATCGAGAACCAGGCCATCGCGTTCATGCTGGCCGACATGGCCACTGAGATCGACGCCGCCCGCCTGCTCGTCCACCGGGCCGCGTGGCTCGCCCGCAACGGCGGGTACACCAACGCCGAGGGCTCGATGTCCAAGCTCAAGGCCGGCCGCGTCGCGGTGTGGGTCACCGAGCGGGCCATCCAGATCCTGGGCGGCTACGGCTACACACGCGAGTACCCGGTCGAGCGCTTCCACCGCGACGCCAAGATCTACGACATCTTTGAAGGCACTGAACAAATTCAGCAGCTCGTGATCAGCCGGGCCATCTCGGGCCTGCGCATCGAGTAGCCCTGACCGTCATCGGTCTCCGCTCACGGGCACCGGCACCTCCACGGGGCCGGCGCCCGTTGGGCGCTCCGGCCGGCGCCGCCGCTGAGGCTCCACTCGGCCGCTGACCAGGTCACGCCACCTTCGCGGGCCTGACGCACTGCGTGATAAGGCGTTCACAACGTGACAACTGACACATGTTGCTGACGAGTGGCTGACCCCAACACCGCTCTACACTGACCTCCGTAAAGCTCACCGGGTGGGAGATCCCATCCGGGGGCCAAGGTCTTGACAGGTCAACAAGAACTGCGGATCGAGTACGAGTACTCCCCCCTCCACTCGTCGCTCTCTGCAGAATGACGGTGCCGTCTGCATCCCCCCTGCAGGCGGCGCTGTCGCGTCCGGGCACAGTTCGTAGCCTGGCCCGATGACCATCGATGACGCCGACCTCGCCCACCTCCGCCGGTGCATCGAGCTGGCCGGCGAGGCGCGGGCCCGGGGCGACCAGCCGTTCGGCTCGGTGCTCGTGTCCGGGGCGGGCCAGGCGATGGCCGAGGACAGCAACGCGGAGGTGACCACCCGTGATGTGACCGCCCACCCCGAGCTGGCGTTGGCCCGCTGGGCGTCGATGCACCTCACACCCGACGAGAGCGCGGCGGCCACGATGTACACGAGCTGTGAGCACTGTGCCATGTGCGCCGGCGCCCACTACTGGGCGGGGATCGGCCGCCTGGTCTTCGCCCTGTCGGGCGAGCAGCTCGCCGAGCATCGGCCCCCGGGCGCCTCTGTACTGGCGTTGGGCTGCCGCGAGGTCTTCGCCCGTGGCGACGCCGACATCGCCGTCGTGGGCCCTGTCGCCGAGGTCGAGGCCGAGGCCCGCGCCGCCGTCGACGGCTACTGGGCTTGAACGCGGCGGCGGGACAGGAACGCCCGGAGGGGGCCGGGGCGGGTCAGACCAGGCGGCAACCCGTCAGTCGCTGTGCGGCCGCGCCAGCAGCGCTGAACCGTCGGCACTGGCGGTCACCGCGCAGAAGCCGCCCGCCGGCGGATCGGTCAGGGCGCAGTCGTGTCGACGGGGAGTGCCTCCGCCAAGGTGGTGATGGCCGAGAGGGGGTGCGGGGGCCAGCACGCTCACCAGCGCGGCGGACCGGTCGAGGGCGAGCACGGCGGCGCGCACCCCGTGGGGCGGGTCGACGCGCAGTGCCCCGGCGGCGGGCCCGACGACCAGGGCGGTCGCCACCGCGCTGGCCCCGGCGCCGACGCCTGCGGGCCCGAGCGAGCCGGGCCAGCGCGGCCCGACCGCCAGGTCGTTGCGGAGCAGAGGGCGGCCGTCGACCTCGACCCGCAGACGCTGGAGCAGCGAGCCCGGTGCCTCGTCGTGGCGGCCCAGCACGACGACCTCGCGCCATATCAGCTGGGCGCCGGCGGCCAGCCGGACGCGGGTGGTCCCCCGGTGGTCGCAGCCCCGCACGACGATGGTGGGCTCGGGCAGCCAGTGCAAGGTCGCCCCCGCGGCCACCTCGACATCCACATCGAGCGACGAGGGCGCGCCCGTCGGGCCGGGCATCACCAGCGAGGCCGCCACGCTGCGGACGGTGAGCCGACTGTCGGCGCCGAGGCTGACCGACAGGTGTAGTGCGTCGCCGCCGACGGGGCCGGCCGCACTGCCCACGAGGTAGACCAGGTCGTCGCCGGTCGCCCGCAGCGTCAGCGGCGGCGCCGATCGCAGCGTCGTGCAGCGGGTGTGGGCGCTGCCGGCCGGCCGGTCGGCCACGAGCGTGGCGGTGGACTGCATGCCGGTTCGGCGGGTGGTCACGCCGCGACCCGTGCCGCCCGGCATGAGCGCACCCAGCCCGCCACCGGCGCGGCGAGCGGGTCGTCGCGCAGCGAGACGAGGTAGGTGGGCTTGTCGCCCCGCATGCGGTGGGCGTCGGCGCGCATGACGTCGAGGCTGGCGCCCACGAGGGGTGCCAGGTCGATCTTGTTGACGACCAACAGGTCGGACGTGGTGATGCCCGGCCCGCCCTTGCGGGGCACCTTGTCGCCGCCCGCCACGTCGATCACGAAGATCTGCACGTCGATGAGGGCCCGGCTGAAGGTGGCGGTCAGGTTGTCGCCGCCGCTCTCGACCAGCACGAGATCGGGCCGGAACCGGGCCTCGAGCTGCTCGACGGCGTCGACGTTCTCGCTGATGTCGTCGCGGATGGCCGTGTGCGGGCAGCACCCCGTCTCGACGCCCACGATGCGCTCGGTCGGCAGCACCGCCATCCGTTCGAGGATCTTGGCGTCCTCGGTGGTGAACACGTCGTTGGTCACCACCACGACCGACAGCTCGCCGGCGAACGCCCGGCACAGCGACGCCACCAGCTCGGTCTTGCCGCTGCCCACCGGCCCGCCGATGCCCACCCGCAGCGGCGCGTCGGGGCCGGCATGCCGGTGGAGGTGATGGGGATCGTCGGCGTGGAAGGCGCCCATGGTGTGTTCCTCTCGGTCAGCGGTCGGGGAGGGTCGGCGGTGCGGGCGTGGTCAGGTGGCGAACATGCGGACGTCCCAGGTCCGGTGCTCGATGGCGGCGATGTCGACGAGCGGGCCGCTCAGTGCGGGCAGGTCGGCCAGCCCGGCGAAGCGGTTACGGGTGGCGCTGAGGTCCCCGTCGGGGTGGTCCGCGACCGCGCAGGGAGCCGCCGCCGCGACCTCCGGGACCGCGCCGAACTCGGCGGGCACGGCCGTGGGGTGGGGGTCGCGGGCGGACCCGATGCCCCGGTACAGGGCGGCGCGGGCGGCGGCGACGGCCTCGGCGGCCACCTGCTCGGCGACGGGCCCGAGCTGGGCGGTGATCGCGGCGACGCCGAAGGGGTCGAGGCCCAGCAGCCGCACGGCGGCCTGGGCCGGGGTCGTGACGGAGTGGTGCAGGCTCAGGCCGGCGACCGCACCAGCGTCGAGGCCTGCAGCCAGGCCGACTGCCCCGAGGGCCACGGCCTGGTGGGCGCCGTCGGGCAGCGCGTCCGGCACCAGCGCGAGCGTGCCGTCGGGCCAGCACCGACCGGCGACCCGCACGAGCTGGCGGCCGAGTCGCCGGGACGCCGCCCGCAGCGGCGGCGCGGCGATGCGGGCATCGGCTTCGGGGTCGAGCGCGGCGAGCGCGAGCCGGACGTCGTCCTCGGTGGTGCATCCCGCGAGCGCCAGTGCGGTGGCCGCGGCCAGCGCCGCGTCCACCAGTCCGGTGGTGCGCAGGCGGCCCTCGACGAACGCGGCGAGCGTTGGCTCGTCGACGATGCGACCGTCGGCACACGCCGACTCGGCACCGGCGGAGTGGGCGTGTCCCCCGGCCGGAAACCGCCCGTCGGCCAGCAACATCGCGGCCAGCGCGACCGCCGGCGGTGGCGCGCCCGCCGCCGGCGCGGAACGCTGTTCCTGGGACCGGATTGGTCGGCCAGCAACCGATCCTGTCCCTGGTGCTCCCGGCGGTGCCTCGGTGGGCAGGGGCCCGCCCGGCGCCATGGGCTCGGGGCTTGGTTTCTGTTGCGCGATCGGTTGCCCGGCAACCAATCGCGCAACAGGAACCGACCTGGCTGCTCCGGTGGGCAACGGCAGTGACGGCATCAGAACAGGAAGTAGCGCTGGGCCATGGGCAGTTCGGTGGCCGGGTCGGCCTCGACGAGCTCGCCGTCGATGGTGACGGCGAAGGTGTCGGCCTCGACCTGCACGTCGGGGCAGGCGTCGTTGTTGGGCATGTCGGCCTTGCCCAGCCGGCGGGTGTCGGCCACGGGCACGACCTGCGAGCGCAGGCCCAACCGCTCGGCGAGGGACGGCCCGGCGTCGCTGCCGGCCAGCGCCGCCGGGGCGACGAACGTCAGGCTGGTGGCCGCCGCCGCCGGCGGAGCCGCGCCGAACATCGGGCGGGGCAGGACCGGCTGGGGCGTCGGGATCGACGCGTTGGCGTCGCCCATCTGCGCCCAGGCGATGAACCCGCCCTTGACCACCACGTGGGGCCGCACGCCGAAGAACGCCGGGTCCCACAGCACCAGGTCGGCCAGCTTGCCCACCTCGACCGATCCGACGTGCTCCGCCAGCCCGTGGGCCACGGCGGGGCAGATGGTGGTCTTGGCCACGTAGCGCCTGGCCCGCACGTTGTCGGCGGCGCCGTCGCCGGGCAGAGCGCCGCGGCGACGCTTCATGACGTGCGCCGTCTGCCAGGTGCGCAGGACGACCTCGCCGATGCGGCCCATGGCCTGCGAATCGGACCCGATCATCGAGATGGCGCCCAGGTCGTGGAGGATGTCCTCGGCGGCGATGGTCGACGGCCGGATGCGGCTCTCGGCGAAGGCCAGGTCCTCGGGGATGGTCGGGTTGAGGTGGTGGCAGACCATGAGCATGTCGAGGTGCTCGTCCACGGTGTTGACCGTGTGGGGCCGGGTCGGGTTGGTCGACGACGGCAGCACGTAGGGCTCCCGGACCACGGTGATGATGTCGGGGGCGTGGCCGCCGCCTGCACCCTCGGTGTGGTACGTGTGGATCGTCCGTCCGGCGATGGCGGCCAGCGTCGACTGCACGTAGCCGGCCTCGTTGAGCGTGTCGGTGTGGATCGCCGCCTGCACGCCCGACTCGTCGCACACCCGCAGGCAGGCGTCGATGGCGGCGGGGGTGGTGCCCCAGTCTTCGTGGAGCTTGAAGCCCGAGGCGCCGGCGGCGAGCTGCTCGCGCAGCCCCTCCTCGGACACCGTGTTGCCCTTGCCCAGCAGCGCGACGTTGACCGGCAGGCCGTCGAGGGCCTGCAGCATCCGCGCGAGGTTCCAGGCCCCGGGCGTGACCGTGGTGGCCTTGGTGCCCTCGGCCGGGCCGGTGCCGCCCCCGATGATGGTGGTGATGCCGGCACCCAGCGCCTCGTCGAGCTGCTGGGGGGCGATGAGGTGGACGTGGCTGTCGACGGCGCCGGCGGTGAGGATCTTGCCGTTGCCCGCCAGGATCTCGGTGGACGGGCCGATGACCAGGGCCGGGTCGACGCCGTCCATCGTGTCGGGGTTGCCTGCCTTGCCGATGGCCACGATGCGGCCGTCGCGCACACCGATGTCGGCCTTGACGACGCCCCAGTGGTCGAGGATCACGGCCCCGGTGATGACCAGGTCCGGCGTGCCCTCGGCGCGGGTGGCGGTGGCCTGGCCCATCGACTCGCGGATCACCTTGCCCCCGCCGAACACGGCCTCGTCGCCGTAGGCGCGCCCGTCCGGCCCCGGGCCGCCGCCGGCCACGTCCGCCTCGACCTCGACCAGCAGGTCGGTGTCGGCCAGGCGGATGCGGTCGCCGGTGGTGGGGCCGTACAGGCGGGCGTAGCGATCGCGGGCGAGCCGCGTCACGCGGCGCCCCCGGACCCGGCAGCGCCCTCGCCATCGCTGTCGCCGTGCCCGGGCGGGGGGTCGAGCGGCCCGGCCACCTCGCCCCGCAAGCCCGCCACGACGCGTCGACCGCCGAGTGGCACCAGCTCCACTCGACGTTCGATGCCGGGCTCGAACCGCACCGAGGTGCCGGCCGGGATGGCGAGGCGGTGCCCCCGCGCCGCGGCGCGGTCGAAGGCCAGCGCGGGGTTGGCCTCGGCGAAGTGGTAGTGCGACCCGACCTGCACCGCCCGGTCGCCGGTGTTGGTCACCGTCAGCTGGACGATCGCCGCACCGGCGAAGAGCTCGACAGGCTCGGCGCCGGTGATGACCTCACCAGGGATCAGGGCCACGTCGTCAGGCGATCGGCTCGTGGATGGTCACGAGCTTGGTGCCATCGGGGAACGTGGCCTCGACCTGCACGTCGGGGATGAGCTCGGGCACGCCCTCCATCACGTCGTCGCGCCCGAGCACCCGCCGCCCGGCGTCCATGAGGTCGGCGACCAGCCGGCCCTCGCGTGCGCCCTCGAGCACGAACGAGGTGAGCACGGCGACGGCCTCGGGATGGTTGAGCTTCAGCCCCCGGGCCTGCCGGTCGCGGGCCACCATGCCGGCCAACGTGACGAGCAGGCGCTCCTGCTCGTGCATCGTCAGGTTCATCGGCTGCCCGCCAGCCGCGGCCTCAGCTTCCCCATCGACGGGCAACCTAAGGTCCGCCGCTTACCGCCCTGTCACGACCCCGTGTACGGGGTATGGCGAGATGCTGACTGCTGTCTGGCGCGGGGCCACGCCCGGGTCGGCGACGCCAGGTCAGCCGCCTTCGTTGCAGTTGGCGCCCGCTGTCAGCGTGAGCACGCGGGATTCGTCCGTGACCTCGGCGCCGTAGACCAGGCCCTCGGCGAGCTGCAGCGTGACGTGGCGGATCACGGTGCCGTCGCCGTCCGTGGCGGATTCCTGCGAGACCTCGATCGCGTCGCCGTAGGCGTCCTTCCACACCGTGGCCACGGGCTCGTCCATGGTGGGGCCGGCGGCCATCCGCAGGACGTGCGTGGTGGTGCTCATGTGGCTTGCGTACCAGCCGGCGAACCGTAGCGACGCGGCATCCGGACCAGAGAACGTGATCGTGATCCCGTCCCATCGGACGTCATGGACCACGAGGGCTGCCGGATCGACGTTCGGTCCCGGACACGGGCTGTGCATCTGCCGCAATTCACCGGGATCGAGCGGCGCACCCAGCTCGGCGGTGACCGCGGCATGGACCTCCGCCATCGGTGTTCCGTAGTCGAAGGGGCCCAACCCGTCCGGTCGGAGGTCGAGTCCCTCGGCGATCGGGAGCGCCGGTCCGGCGGGGACGGTCCCCACCTGCCCGGCTGGCGGCGGCGGCGTCGTGGTGGTCGAGGTTGTGCTCGTCGTAGTGGTCGGGTCGGCCTCAGTGGTCGTGGTCGACGGGTTGTCGATGATGTCGGTGCGGGACCGGTTGTCGGTCGTGAGGACCGACACCGTGCCGGCGGCGACAAGCGCGGCCGCGGCGGCGAGCAGGCCGGTGCGGATGCGGCGGCGGCGCCGGTGCTGGGCGACCGCGGCCAGGACGTCGTCGCCGTCGGGGGGCGTGAGGTCAGCGGCGTCGGCGGCCTGGGTGAGGTGGGTGGCGAGGCGCTCCTCGAGGTCGTTCATCACGCCAGCACCTCTCGCAGCTGGGCGAGCGCCCGGTGAAGGCCGGACTTCACGGTGCCGGCCGGGATCTGGAGCACGTCGGCGATCTCCTCGGTGGAGAGCTGGTCGTAGTAGCGGAGCACCACGAGCGCCCGCGCCCGGGGCGCGACGCGGTGAACCGCGTCGAGCGTGTGGTCGAACGGCTCGGGGCCCGCGTCCGTCGGCCGGGGCATGCTCGCGGTGGCCAGCCGCTCGCCGTGCTGGTGGCGCTGCTTGGTGCGGATGGCGGCGTTGACCACGCAGCGGCGCAGGTAGCCGCCCGGGTTGTCGAGCCGGTCCCAGCGTTGGTACACGGCGACGAACGCGTCGTGGGCGACCTCCTCGGCGACGGCGGTCGACCCGGTGATCAGGTAGGCGACGCGCACCATGGCGGCTCGCTCGCGCAGGAACAGCTCGTCGAACGTCTCGCCCGCCACCGACACGGCCGCTCCTGGTTGCGCTCTCAGCCTCGACACCACGCCCCCACGAGCCACCAGCTCTCCGCCGGGTTCCCTGGTGGACATGACAGTACGGAGACGGTGCGGGCGACGCCGGCGTGATCGGAGACGCGGCGGGTGTCGGTACCTCGGGTCGATCACGGTCGCGTTCTGCCGACACCCGAGGGCGCCAGCCCGGACCGAGGGCGCCGGGTCAGACCGAGAGCAGCCCGGTCAGGGCTGGACGCCGCGCAGGCCGCGCCAGGCGAGGTCCGCGAGCTGGTGGGCCAGCGTGTCGGGGTCGGCGTCGCTGTTGGACTTGAGCCAGTGGATGCTGGCCCCCTCGATCATGCCGACGATGCCGTGGCCCAGCACCCGACGCTGGCCCGGGCTGAGCCCCTCGATCTCGATGAGCCCGGCCACCAGGGCCGCCACCGCGCTCTCGGTCTGGTTGACGACCTCGGCGAACTCTTCGTCGCGAGCCATGCTGCCGCCGTAGAAGAGCTGGAAGGCGTTGCGGTGCTGGTTGACGTAGGAGAAATAGGCCGAGAAGCCCAGTTCGACCATCTCGCGGGAGCTCTCCGCCGCGGTGATCGCCTTGGTGATCGTGTCCTGCAGGTCGCGGCCGACGTCGCTGAGCAACTCGGCGAACAGCTCGCGCTTCGAGGTGAAGTGCTGGTAGAGCACCGGCTTGGTGACGCCGGCGGCGATGGCGATGTCGTTCATCGAGGCGTCGTGGAAGCCGCGCTCGGCGAAGACCCGGAGCGCGACGTCGAGCAGTTGGCGTCGCCGCCGGGCGGCGGGCAGGCGGGTGGACACGCGGGTGAGGTCCTTCATCAGCTGGCCCGGAGGCGTCACCTGTTGTGACGCTGTTCATATGGGTTACTTGAAGGTAACAGGCCGACATACCCGGCGCTGTGACACCCGGTGCGGCGCCACCGACGAGGGCGTCAGCGGCCCAGGCCCCGCTCGCGGTCGTCGCGGTCGGCGGCCTTGACGGCGTAGCCCACGATGATGGCCGGCGCGAGCAGGACGGAACCCACACCCATGGCCACGAGGATGGCGGTCACGAGGCCCCCCGTGAGGCCGACGGCGAACCCGATCACGAACAGCACGACCGCCAGCCCGAACAGTGCGTAGCCCACGCGCTGGGCCAGCTCCGCGCCGCGAGCCATCTGGCGACGGCGCACCAACACCGGATCGGTGGTCTCCGGCCGGTCGTCGTCACGCGGGGTGGGGCTCACCGTGGCATGGTGCCCGGTCGGTCGGCCCGCGGGCCAGACGGGCCGCATGGGGTCGGCGGCAGGACCACCGACACGCCGGGTGCGTCGGCGGGATCGGTGCCCGGGCGGCACGGTGGGTGCCTGCGCGGCGGCCGGCCGCCGTCGGTCAGCCCCCGGCGTCGGCGTCGACGCCCATCTCGATCAGGACATCGAGCGGGATGCACTCGGTCATGGCGGTGGCGATGGCCACCTGGTCCTCGGTCGACATCGTCCCGTCCTCGAACGGGTTCTCGCCCGTCGTGCTCATCTCCATGATGGTCTCGACGCCGAGCTCGTCGACCATGGCCTGGGCGGCGCATTGCGCCTGGTCGCTGGTGATCTGCCCGTTCGAGCCCGACTCCAGGCCGGCGGCCATGATGTCGACGATGGCATCGTCGCTGGCGTCGTCGTCGAGGTCGTCGAGATCGAGGTCGAGGTCGCCCTCGTCGGTGGAGCTGTCGTCGGTCGAGCTGTCGTCGGTCGAGGTGTCGTCGGTGGACGTGTCGTCGGTCGAGGTGTCGTCGCTCGTCTGCGAGGTCTCGTCGGTGGCGGTGTCGTCGTCGTCGCCGCTGGTGACGACGTAGGCGATGCCGGCGATCAGGGCGACGGCCACCGCGGCCAGGCCCACCAGCAGCCCCGTCGACGGGCCGGCCTTGACCGGCCGGGCCGGCGGGAGCTGGCCGCTGGAGCCGTACATCGGGTCGTACCCGCCGGGCGGCTGGCCCGGCGCGCCGGTCCCGAACCCGCCCGGCTGCGGCCCGGGTTGCGGCGCGTACTGCTGGGTGGCGTCGAGCGTGGTGGTGGGGTCGCCGTCGAGCGGCGCGGGGCCGTCGACCGGATCGACCGAGGTGGCACCACCGTCGGACACGTCGTCGGTCCAGGCGCCGCCGTCCCAGTAGCGGTACTCGTGACGACCTGTCGGGTCGGGGTTCCACCCGGGTGCGGGTGCGTTCATGGTCCGTCCTTGTGCTCGATGCGAGCGCCAACGGGCGAGGCGCACGCCGCGGTGCAGCGATGCTACGCGGTGGCCCGGGGAAAGGCGGTTCAGGCCCTGAACCGGTGCCGCCGGTAGCGTGCGCCGTCGTGATCCACACCGAGGCCCGCGGGCACGTCGCCGTCGTGACGATCGACCGACCCGAGCGACGCAACGCCGTCGATCACGCCGCGCTCGACGCGCTGGTCACGGCGCTCGACGGGTGCGGCGACGACACCAGGGCGTTGGTGCTGACGGGAGCGGCCGGCCACTTCTGTGCCGGGGCCGACCTCACGGGCGTCGAGGACGAGTCGTTCACGGCGCTGCTGCGGTCGGTGCTCGACCGGCTGCGGTTGGCGCGGTTCGTGACCATCGCGGCGGCGGACGGCGCGGCCCTGGGCGCGGGCACGCAGCTCGCCATCGCCTGCGACCTGCGGGTGGCGACCGCCCAGGCCAGCTTCGGCATCCCGGCAGGGCGCCTGGGGCTGGCGGTCGACCGCTGGACGGTGGACCGACTGGCGCTACTCGCCGGCCACGGTCCGGCCCGCGCCATGCTGCTGGCGGCCGAGGTGGTCAAGGGCGACGAGGCCCTGCGGCTGGGCCTGGTCCAGCGGCTGGGGTCGCTCGACGACGCCCTGGCCTGGGCCGACGACATCGCCGCGCTGGCGCCGCTGACCCTGCGGGCCCACAAGGCCGCGCTCGAGGGCCAGGCCGGCGCCGATGCGGCGGTCGAGCGGGCGTGGGCCAGCGAGGACCTGCAGGAGGGCCTGGCCGCCTTCCGCGCCCGCCGCCGCCCGGTCTTCCACGCTCGCTGAGGCCCCGGCCGACCGGTCGGGGTCAGCGGTTGGAGCCTGCGGCCGAGCCGGTCATCTCGCCTGCCGGGTCGGCAAGCAGGCACAGGAGCTCCCGGTCGCCGGAGTCCCACGAGCCCTGCGTGGGCTGGAGCACCGTGTACACGAACACAGACTCCGGGTACGGCAGGCCCACGTAGCTCTCGAAGTTCGCAACGCACACGTCGCCGGCGATCGTCTCCATCTCCGTCGCGTCCGGGAGCTCGTCGCCGTCGATGATGTGGCTGTAGTAGACCTCGCTGGCGTGCGGCTGGTCGCACGGCACGACGGGCACCTCCTGGACCTCGCCGCCCGAGCTGTCCTCGACCAGGCAGTCGCCGATCGCGAGGGTGAACACGTCGGCGTCCTCGGGCCCGACCGTGTCGCCCGTCGTGTCCTCGGTGGTGGTGGTGGCGGTGGTGGTGGCGGTCGTGTCGTCCGTCGGCTCCGCGGTGGTGGTGGTCGTGTCGTCGGTCGCGGTGTCGTCGTCGTCGCCTCCAGTCAGCACGACGACGAGCCCCACGATGACGGCCACCGCCACGGCCACCAGGCCGATGATCAGCCCGGTGGGCGGGCCGGACTTGACCGGCTGGCCCGGCGGCACCTGGCCGCTGCTGCCGTAGGGGTCGTACCCCGGGGCGCCGGGCTGCGGCCCGTACGGCCCGGGCTGGGCCCCGTACCCGCCGACCGGCGGGCCCGTGGGCGGGCCGGGCTGCGGGGCGTACTGCTGGGTCGGGTCGAACGAGCTGGTGGGCTCGGCGCCGAAGGGCGCGGGGCCGTCGACCGGATCGACCGAGGTGACACCGTTGTCGGAGACGTCGTCGGTCCAGGCACCGCCGTCCCAGTAGCGGTACTCGTGGCGACCCGTGGGATCGGGGTTCCACCCAGCGGTGGGTGCGTTCATGGTTCGTCCTCGTTCGACATGGGTGCGCTCCGGCAGGAGGGCGAGCGCCTTCCGCCCGGGGAGATGCTAGGGAGCCGGCGCCGCGAATCGGAAGCGGGCCGGCGAGCAGCTCGCCGCGACCGTCAGAAGTTGGCCGGGAGGAGGCGGGAGAAGTTCTCGAAGAAGAAGAACAGCACCACCAGGAACACGGGCAGGCCCACGATGTAGGCGGGCCACTTCCGCCACAGCTTGCCCAGCAGCCAGGCGGCCACCCAGATCAGCGCGCAGGCCACGCCGAGCATCACGGCCGGCCACGCCGTGGCCCGCTCGCCGCCCAGGCCGGCGTCGATGGTGTCGCCGCTTGACGTCTCGCCGTCGCCGCCGGCGTCGGGCTCGGACCCGGGCGGCGCGACGGGCGCCGGCGCCGCGTCGCCCACGAGGGCCGCAACGATCACGATGCGCTGCCGGGCCGAGTACTTGGGGTGACAGGCCGTGAGGGTGAGGCGGTCGTCGCCGAAGTCGTCGAGCACCTCGACCTGGTCGGGGCTGACGATGAGCTGCTCGCGCACCTCGTAGCGGAAGGCCCCCTGCACGGTCGTGACCAGGATCTCGTCGCCCTCCTCGAGCTCGTCGAGCCGGTTGAACGGCGCGCCGTAGGTGGTGCGGTGGCCGGCGATGGCCGCGTTTCCGGGCTGCCCGGGGAGTGGCGAGTCGGGGTAGTGGCCGGGGCCCCGCTTGAGGTCGGACACCTGGACGCCCTCGACCACGATCTTGTCGACGTCGATGTCGGGGATGCGGATGCGGGCCACCGCGTCGCCCTCGACCGGTGGGGGCGGGGGCGGGCCCGTGTCGACGGACGTGCTCGTGGTGTCGTCCGCATCGGGGAGGGTGGTCGTGACCTGGGGCTCGTCGCCAGCGTCGCCCTCGTCGCCGACCCGCTGCTCGAACTCGGACTCCAGATCGTTCTGCGCCTGCGCCTCGCGGATGCCGGTACCCCACAGCTGGTACGAGACGAACAGGAGGATCAGCACGCCCGCAGTGATGCAGGCGCGGCCGATGGCTCCGAGGACAGTGGCCAGACGCATCGGGCGAGAGAGTACAGAGCGTGGTGCTCACCGTTGTCCCACCACCGCTCGCCCGGGGTCGGACCGACCGGTTGCGAGGGCCGCCGCGGTCTTGGAGGCCAGCACGGCCGGTCAGTACCCTCGCGTCGTCTCCATGGAGCCGGTCGTCCACCTCCGCGACGCCGTTGCGCTGCTCGGACGATTCCCAGCGCTCGCCGGGATCAACCTCGACGTGGCGCGTGGCGAAATCGTCCTCCTCCGCGGCCCGAACGGCGCAGGCAAGACGACGGTCTTGCGTGTGTGCGCGGGCCTCGTGTCGGTGGTGCGCGGCGAGGCGACGGTCCTGGGGCATGACCTTCGTCACGACGCGCGGCCGGTTCGTCGCCGCGTCGGCCTGCTGGGCCACGCCACGGGGCTGTTCGACGACCTGACCGTCGCCGACAACGTCACGTTCTGGGGGCGGGCCTACCGCGCCGGTCGCCGCGACATCGAGGCCGCGCTCGACCTGGCCGGCCTGTCGGGCCGGCTGCGCGACGTGCCCGTGGCCCGGTTGTCGGCCGGCCAGCGACGCCGCACGTCGCTGGCCTGCCTGCTGGCCCGCCGCCCCGAGCTGTGGCTGCTGGACGAGCCCCACGCCGGCCTCGACCACGACGCCCGCGACCTGCTCGACGGGCTGGCCCGCCAGGCGGTCGACCAGGGCGCCACCGTGGTGATGTCCTCGCACGAGCTCGACCGGGCCGAGGCGCTGGCCGACCGGGTGGTCGAGCTCGACGGCGGCATCGACCGGCGGCACGGCGCCGGCACGGCCGCCGGCACGAGGACCCCGCCGGCGGCCGCGGGCACGAGGGCGCGTCCGGGCCGGACGTCGAGCCTGGTGCCGTTCCGCCCGTCGCCGCGGCGCCTGGCGAGGTGAGCCATGTGGCGTGACGCCTCGCTCGTCGCCGGGCGCGACCTGCGGGTCGAGGCCCGCAGCCGGGTGACGCTCAACCAGGTCGCTCCGTTCGCGCTGCTGGTGCTCATCCTGTTCGCCTTCGCCCTCGACCCCGACGGGCCCGTGCTCGAGCGGGCGACGCCGGGGCTCTACTGGATCACCGTCCTGTTCGCGGCCCTGCTCGCCATCGCCCGCAGCGCCGCGCTCGACGAGACCGACGGCGTGCGCGACGCCCTGCGCCTCTCGGCGCTCGACCCGGCCGGCGTGTTCGTCGGCAAGGCCCTGGCCGTCGCCGCCGAGCTGGCCGTTCTCGAGGTGCTGCTGGGGGTGGGCGTGATCATCCTCTACGGCGCAGACCCGGCCGGCGTGGGCCTGCTGCTCGCCACCTGCTTCGCCGCGACCGTGGCCGTGGCCTCGACCGGTACCCTGTACGGCGCCCTGGTCAGCGGGCTGCGGGTCCGCGAGACGCTGCTTCCTCTGCTGCTCCTGCCCGTGCTGGCGCCGGTGCTCATCGCCGCCACGCGGGCGTTCGAGGCGGCGCTCGGCGGTGTTCCCGCCGACGGCTGGCCGTGGTGCGGCCTGCTGGCCGCCTTCGCTGTTCTCTACTCGGTCGCCGGGGCACTCGCCTACGGCACGCTCCTGGAGGGCTCGTGACCGCCACAACGCCCGCTGGCACGTCCAGTGGCACATCCCCCACCGGCACCCCCACCCGTGCGGCCGCTGCCGGCGGTACGGCGGGCCCCGCCCACACCGGGTCGGCCGCCACGCGCGTGATCGGGCTGCTGGCCCTCGCCGGGGTGGCGCTGCTCGTGCTGTACGGGCTGGTGATCAGCCCGGCCGACCGCGAGATGGCCGACTCGGTGCGCCTCATGTACGTGCACGTGCCCTCGGCCACGTACCTGTACCTGGGGTGCTTCGTCACCACCGTGGCGTCGGGCCTGTGGCTGTGGAAGCGCACCCCGGGCTGGGACGCGCTGGCCGAGTCCGGCGCCGAGGTGGCTCTGGTCTTCTCCTTCGTCACCCTGCTCACCGGTTCGCTGTGGGGCCGGCCCACCTGGGGCACCTACTGGACGTGGGACGCCCGGTTGACCTCCACCGCCGTCCTCACCGCCCTGTTGGTCGGCTACCTGGCGCTGCGCCGGCTCGACCTCGACCCCGACGCCCGTTCGACCCGCGCCGCGGTGCTGGGCCTGCTCCTGGTGCCCAACGTGGCGGTGGTCAACCGGTCGGTCGAGTGGTGGCGTTCGCTGCACCAGGACTCGACCCTGGTCAGGCTCGACCCCACCATCGAGGGCGACATGCTGGTGGCCCTCATGGTCGGGTTCCTGGCGTTGGG
Source organism: uncultured Acidimicrobiales bacterium (assembly GCA_963735395.1). Lineage (GTDB taxonomy): Bacteria > Actinomycetota > Acidimicrobiia > Acidimicrobiales > VFJN01 > ZC4RG19. Next base: position 525,585 of record CAVTKV010000021.1, read on the forward strand.
CCTGGTGTTCACCTGGCTGATGATCCACCGGTTCCGGGTGGCGTGGCTCGAGCAGCAGGCCGACCGGGTCGACCTGGACGCCGCCCTGGCGGCCCGCCGGGCCGAGGCCATCGCCCGCACCGACGCAGCCGACACAGCCGACGCGGTCGCCGACACGGCAACCGCCGAGGTAGCCAACCAGGCACCCAACGAGAAGGTGACGCCCGCATGATCGCCATGACGCACGCCGGCTATGTCGCGGCCGGATGGATCGGCACGGCCGCGCTGATCGGCGGCTACGCGCTCGCGGTGCTGCGCCGGGGTCGCAAGCTGTCGCGCCAGGTGCCCACCGAGGAGCGCCGGTGGAGCTGACGCCCCGCACCCTCGACGACGACGACGTCACCGTCGAGGGCGACGACGCCCCCGCCGCGCCCCGCCCCCGACGCACCCGCCGTCGTTGGCTGCCCCTCGCCGTGCTGGGCGTCGTCGTGCTCGGCCTGGGCGGCCTGGTCTACAAGGGGCTGTCCGACGCCACGCTCTACTTCCGCAACGCGGACGAGGCCGTCGCCCAGCGCGACGAGCTGGGCGACAAGCGCTTCCGCCTGCAGGGCACCGTGGTGGGCGAGCCGGTGACCGACGGCGACACCGTCACCTTCGACGTCGCCTACAACGGCGTCGATGTGGCGGTCGCCCACACCGGCACCCCGCCCGACATGTTCGAGCCGGGCATCCCCGTGGTGCTCGAGGGCCACTGGCGTGACGGCGCCCAGGTGTTCGACAGCGACCGCATGCTCATCAAGCACGACGAGAGCTACGAGGCCAAGGACGACTACGACGAGCGCCTCGACGACGCCGAGCAGGGCGGGGGGACGCAGGGGTGAACGCCGCGCTGGGCACCGCCGGCATCGTCCTCGGCGTCGCCGCCTCGATCGGCGGCGTCGTGACGCTCGCGGTCGCCCTCCTCCAGCGCAAGCGCCACCTGCTGGCGGTCGGCCGCTCGTACGTGCTGCTGGCCCTGGTGGGCGCGGTGCTGGCCGTGGCCGCCATGGAGCGGGCGCTCATCACCCGTGACTTCACCGTGCAGTACGTGGCCGACAACGGCAGCAGCAAGACCCCGGCGCTGTACAACGTGGCCACGCTGTGGGCCGCCCTCGAGGGATCGATCCTGCTGTGGGTGCTGGTGCTGACCGTCTACATGGCGCTGGTGGTGCACAAGTTCCGCCGCCGGCTCGATGATCCGCTCGTCGGCTGGGCCATGCTCACGATGCTGGTGGTCAGCGGGTTCTTCTTCCTGCTGCTGCTGTTCCCGGCCAACCCGTTCACCGCCTTCGACCCGCCGGTGGGCTTCGACGGGCCCGGCCCCAACCCGTTGCTGCAGAACCACCCCCTCATGGCGGTGCACCCGCCCGTCCTCTACCTGGGCTACGTGGGCTTCACCGTGCCGTTCGCGTTCGCGGTGGCCGCCCTGGTGACCGGCCGCGTGGGCGAGGGCTGGCTGATGGAGACGCGCCGGTGGACGCTGTTCGCCTGGGGCTTCCTCACCTTCGGCATCGTGCTGGGGGCCTGGTGGAGCTACGAGGTCCTGAACTGGGGCGGTTACTGGGGGTGGGACCCGGTCGAGAACGCGTCGCTGCTGCCGTGGCTCACCGGCACCGCGTTCCTGCACTCGGTCATGGTGCAGGAGCGGCGGGGCATGTTGCGCGTCTGGAACCTGTCGCTGGTGTGCGCCACGTTCAGCCTGACCATCCTGGGCACGTTCCTCACCCGCTCGGGCGTCATCGCCTCGGTGCACGCCTTCACCGAGGGGTCGATCGGCGGCTGGCTGCTCGGGTTCTTCGGCCTGACCGTGGCCGTCACGCTGGGCCTGATCGGCTGGCGGGCCGACCGCCTGCGCGCGCCGGGACGCTTCGACTCGCCGGTGTCGCGCGAGGGCGCGTTCCTGGCCAACAACGTGCTGTTCGCGGGGTTCGCCTTCGTGGTGCTGCTGGGCACCGTGTTCCCCCTGCTGGTCGAGGCGGCCAACGACGAGCAGCTGTCGGTGGGCAGCCCGTACTTCGACCGGATGACCATCCCGATCGGGCTCACCCTGCTGTTCCTCATGGCCGTCGCCCCGGTGCTGCCGTGGCGCAAGGCGTCGACCGAGCTGCTGTCGCAGCGGCTGTTCTGGCCGGCGTGGGCGGGCGTCGCCGCCGTGGTCGTGGCCGTCCTGCTGGGTGCCCGGGGGCTGGCCCCGTTGCTGGCGTTCGGGCTGGGCGGGTTCGCCGCTGGAGCCGCCGTGCGCCAGGTGGTGCTGGCCTCCCGCCGCCAGGGCTGGCGCGGGCTCGTCGGCCGCACCAACGGCGGCATGGTCGTCCACGTGGGCGTGGTGCTCATCGCCGTGGCCATGGCCGCGTCGGGCAGCTACGACACCGAGCGCGAGCTCACGATGCAGGTCGGCGACACGGCGACGGTCGCCGGGCACGAGATCGAGTACCTGGGCGCCCGCACGGTCGAGCAGTCCAACAAGACGTCGGTGCGGGCCCGGGTGAGCGTCGACGGCCAGGTCCACGAGCCGGCCATCAACCGCTTCACCGAGAGCGACCAGTCGATCGGCACGCCGTCGGTGGCCACCTCGCTGACCCAGGACGTCTACCTCACCCTGCAGCGGGCGCCGGCCGACGATGCGGGGCAGACCGCCGCGGTGCGGGTGATCGTGCAACCGCTGGTCACCTGGCTGTGGATCGGTGGCATCGTGATGGCGCTGGGCACGGTGCTGGCCGCCTTCCCCGGCCGGCGTCGCCGGCCCATCGACCCGGTGTCGGCGCCCGTGCCCGACGGCGACGAGCGCGAGGGCCCGGTGCCGGCGTTCGCCGCGACCGCGCCCGGCACCCGCACCGGGACGGGCGAGGATGACGGTGGGCCCGGCGGCGGCGGCTCAGGCGACGGCGCCGACGGTGACCGCTCCGGCGAGTCACCCCAGCGGGTCGAGGTGGGCACGTGACCGACATGGTCGACACCCCCGAGACCCCGGATCCCTCGGGTGACGGTGGCGACGACGGCTCCGGAGCCGCCCCCGGGCGCAGCCGCGTCGGCCTGGTCGTGTCGCTGGTGGTGGCCGTGCTGGCGATCGCGTTCGTCGTCGTGCTGGCGACCCGCGAGCCGGCCACCGAGCGGCGGGCCGAGAGCCCGCTCATCGGCAAGGTGACGCCCGCACTGGTCGGCGAGACGCTCGACGGCGGCAGCTTCGACATCGACGACCACACCGGCCAGTGGGTCGTGGTCAACTTCTTCGCCACGTGGTGCGCGCCGTGCGTCGAGGAGCACCCCGAGCTGGTGGCGTTCGACCAGGCCCACCGCAGCGCCGGCGACGCCACCGTCGTCAGCGTCGTCTACGACGACCGCGTCGACACGGTGCGCGACTTCTTCGCCGACAAGGGCGGCGCGTGGCCGGTCGTCGCCGACGGCGGGCTGGCTGCGGTCGACTACGGCGTGGTCAAGGTGCCCGAGACCTACCTGGTGGCCCCCGGGGGCGTGGTGGTCCAGAAGTACACGGGCGGCGTGACCCGCGACATGATCGAGAGCGACATCGCCGCCGTCGAGGCTGCGGTCGCCCAGCAGGGCGAGGCCGACGGGTCGTGACGACGACCGACGCACCCGGCGCCACCGGCACGGACACGCCCGCCCCGGCGGCGGTTCGGTCGTCGCGGCCGTCCCGCTCGCGGAGTCGGCTCGTGGGCTGGCTGGCGCTCGTGGTCGTGCTGGTGGGGGCGCTGGGGTACGGCGTGACCGACGACGGTGGCCCCGGCACGCCGGGCGACCGGGCCCGCGACCTGGCCGAGTCCATCGCCTGCCCGACGTGCGACGGCCAGTCGGTGGCCGACTCCGACTCCGACGCCGCCCAGGGCATCCGCACCCGCATCGATCAGCGCATCGACGAGGGTGCCTCGGACGCCCAGATCCGCGACGAGCTGGCCGCGGCCTACGGCGAGCGGGTGCTCCTCACCCCCGGGCGGTCCGGCGTGTCGAGCCTGGTGTGGACGCTTCCCGTGGTGGCCGTCGTGGTCGCCTTCGCGGGGCTGGCGTTCGCCTTCCGCCGGTGGCGGGGTGGCGGTGCCGCCCAGGCGTCCGACGCCGACAGGGCGCTGGTCGATCGCGCCCGCAGCGAGGCCGTTGCCGGCACCGACGGCGCCGAAGCCGCCGACGTGGATGCCGACGCTGACGTGGATGCCGACGCTGACGTGGATGCCGACGTCGTGGATGCCGATGCCGATGCCGACGTCGTTGTCGCCGATGTGGATGTCGATGACGCCGCCCACCGGGCCGGTGGGGCATGACCGCCACGGACAGCCGGCAGGGCGCCGCCACGCCGACCGGTGGGCGTCGCCGCCGCCTGGATCCGGACGCGCTGGCCGCCCTCGAAGACCAGCGCGACTTCCTGCTGCGCTCGCTGGACGACCTCGAGCGCGAGCACGAGGCCGGCGATGTCGACGAGCACGACTACGAGACGCTCAAGGACGACTACACCGCCCGTGCAGCCGGCACCATCCGGGCGATCGAGACGCACCAGGCCCGGGCGGCCGCCGTTCGCCGCCCCCGCTCGTGGCGGCGGCTGGCCGTCACCGTGGCGGGCGTGGCGGCCTTCGCGGTGCTGGCGGGTGTGCTGGTGGCCCAGGCCTCGGGTCGGCGCGAGGCGGGCGACGCCCTCACCGGCGAGATCCGCCAGTCCACCCGCATCCAGCTGGCCGAGGCCCGCAACCTGGCCGGCCAGGAGCGCTACGACGAGGCTGTCGAGGTCTACGACGAGGTGCTGGAGGCGCAACCCGCCAACGCCGAGGCCCTCGCCTACAAGGGCTGGGTGCTGTTCCTGTCGGGCGATGCGCCCGGCGCCACCGACACGCTGACCGCCGCGGTGTCCGCCGACGAGACCTACCCCGACACGTATGCGTTCCTGGCCATCATCCTTCGCCGTGCCGGCGCCGCGGAGAGCGCGCTGGACGCCCTCGACCGCTTCGAGGCGCTCGATCCGCCCCCCGACGCCCTCGGGCTGGTCGCCGGCCTGCGCGAGGACCTCGAGAGCCAGGTGGCGACGGGAACGACGGCGACCACCGCACCCACCGGGCCCGAGACGTCGCCCACGTCCACCCCCGCCCCCTGACGGGGCCGCGGGCGGCGTCGGGCGATGTCTCCGGCGCTTCACGGAGACATCATCCGGCGGTCGCGTTCGCTCTACGGAACGGTCAGGTCGGGTCCGCACACTCGCTGCCATGGACCGTCGCTCCTTCCTGCGCCTCACCGGTGGTGCCGCCGCCGGTGCCGCGGCCACGGCCGGCCTGACCCGCTCGGCAGCCGGTGCCCAGACCGCCCCGTCCGGAGGGCCGGCCACCACCCCCGCCAACCGCGGCGTCCCCGTGCCGCCCGCACCGTTCACCCTGGGCGTCGCCTCGGGCGATCCCGTGCCGGACGGGGTCGTGCTGTGGACCCGCTTGGCGCCCGATCCCCTCGTCCCCGGCGGTGGCATGCCGGCGCGGACCGTGCCCGTGCAGTGGGAGGTGGCGGCCGACGAGAGCTTCCGGCGGGTCGTGCGCCGCGGCACCGAGGTCGCCCACCCCGCCGAGGGCCACTCGGTGCACGCCGAGGTCGGCCGCTTGCAGGCCGGGGCGACCTACTTCTACCGGTTCAAGGCGGGCCGCGAGCTCAGCCCTATCGGTCGCACCCGCACCGCGCCCCAGCCGTGGCGTCGGACCCGACAGGCCCGGTTCGCGGTCACGTCGTGCCAGCACTACGAGGCGGGCTTCTACACCGCCCATCGCGCCCTGGCCGCCGAGGACCTCGACTTCGTCGTGTTCCTGGGCGACTACATCTACGAGGGCCGGCCCAATCCGGCCGCGCTCCGCCAGCACGACGGCGTCGGCGAGCCGTACTGGCTCGACGACTACCGGGCCCGTTACGCCCGCTACCGGTCGGACCTCGACCTGCAGGCCAGCCACGCCGCCTTCCCGTGGTTCGTCACGCTCGACGACCACGAGATCGACAACAACTGGGCCGACGAGATTCCCCAGGATCCGGCCAACCAGACGCCCGAGGCGTTCCTCGCCCGCCGCATCGCCGCGTTCCAGGCCTACTGGGAGCACATGCCGCTGCGGCGCGGCTCGCGCCCCGTCGGCCCCGACATGCAGCTCTACCGCCGCTACGGCTGGGGCGACCTCGTGCAGCTCGACGTGCTCGACACCCGCCAGCACCGCACCGACCAGCCGCCCGACCTCGCCGGCGCCAACGACCAGGCGGCGACGATGCTGGGCGCCGACCAGGAGGGGTGGCTCGACCACGGCCTGGCCACCTCGCGGGCGCGCTGGAACGTCGTCGCCCAGCAGACGATGGTGGCGTCGAACGACCGCCGGGCCGGGCCGGAGGAGGTCTACGACTTCGACAACTGGGACGGCTACCGCGCCCCTCGCCAGCGGTTGCTGGCCTCTCTGTCCCAGGCCCGCAACCCGGTGGTGCTCACCGGCGACCGTCATGCCACCTGGGTCTCCGACCTCAAGGCCGACTTCTACGACCCGGCGTCGGCCACGCTCGCGGCCGAGCTCACGGGCACGTCGATCAGCTCGGGCGGCGAGCCGAACACCGCGGCCTTCCACGCCGTCTACGACCCGATCATGGCGGAGAGCCCCCACTGGAAGTTCATCGACAACCAGCGGGGCTACCTGCTGTGCGACCTCGACCGGCAGCGCTGGCTGACCGACCTCCGGGTGGTGTCGACCGTGCTGGCGCAACAAGCCACCGTGTCGACGTTCGCCCGGTTCGTGACCGAGGACCGCGTGCCCGGGGTGCAGGTCGCCTAGTGCCCAGGGCACTCGCTGGGACCGGCTACCAGGACGACACGTCGGGCGGGGCGATGTAGCGGGCCTTGGTCCAGCGGTCGCCGCCCCACGTGACCACCCAGGTCGACGCCTTGGGCCAGATGAACGGGTCCTTGAACCGGGCCGTGGTCGCCTTGAGGATGCGGAGCATGTCGGGGATGACGTCGCCGTGGCTGCACACCACGGCGGCGTCGTGCTCCTTGCACAGCTCGTCTGCCAGGCCGAGGGCCTCGACGCCGTCGGCCCCCTCGGCGAGGCGCGGGTCGTCCTCGACGATCAGGCCGAGCTGGTCGGCGAGCGGTTCCAGGGTCTGCGTGCAGCGGCGGTAGGGGCTGCTGACCAACCGCCCCGACCCCGTGGACGCCAGCGCCTCGGCGATGGCCGCGGACTGGCGGCGGCCCTTGGTGGTGAGCGGGCGTGTCTCGTCTGGCCCGTCCCAACTCGACCGGCTGCCCGCGTGGGCGTGTCGGACGACGTAGAGCCTCATGCCGCGCGGCACCCGCCGCTGGTCGGGGGAGGGCGACGCAGCACCGCACGATGATGCCAGACACGTACAGGAGCCCACAGATCCGGCCCACCCGGCCGCTCTCGGCGTGGGGTCGAGCGATCGGTCAGGGGGCCCCGATCGATCGGGCGAGGGCCCGCAGGTCCGCGAGCACGCGGGGGAGGGCATCGAGGAGGCGGTCGATGTCGGCATCCGTGGTCGACCAGCCCACCGACAGGCGCAGGCTGTGGTGGGCGTCGACGCCCATCGCCTCGAGCACCGGCGACGGCTCCAGCGACTCGGACGAGCAGGCGCTGCCCGAGTGGGCGGCGATGCCGGCCCGGTCGAGGCCCAGCAGCACGGCCTGCGGCTCGATGCCCTCGACGCCGAGGCAGACGATGTGCGGCAGCCGTCCGTCGGGGTCGCCGTACACCGCCAGGCCGCCGAGCCCGGACGTCGAGCCGAGCGCGGCGAGGATGCGGCCGGTCAGTCGCCTCTGCTCGGCCCCCTCGGCCGCGACCGCCGCACCACCGTCGGCGCCCAGCGTCTCGCAGACGGCGCCGAACCCGGCCAGGGCGGGGACGTTCTCGAGCCCCGCCCGACGGGCCCGCTCCTGGTCGCCCCCCACCAGCAGCGGCGGCAGCCGCAGGCCCTGACGCACGAGCAGCGCGCCCACCCCCGGCGGCCCGCCGAACTTGTGGGCGCTGACCGACATGAGGTCGGCACCGAGGGCACGGAACGCCACGGGCACGTGCCCGACGGCCTGGGCGGCGTCGACGTGCACCAGCACGCCCCGCTCCCGGCAGGCGGCGACCGCCTCGACCACCGGCTGCACGGTGCCCACCTCGTGGTTGCCCCATTGCAGGTGCACCAGGGCGGTGTCGTCGCGCACGGCGCCGAGGAGGTTGTCGACGTCGACACGCCCCCGCCCGTCGACCGGCACGACCGTCACGTCGCCGTGGCGGGCGGCGGCCTGGCGTACGGCCGAGTGCTCGACCGCCGGCACCACCTGGTGGCCGCCCCGACCGGCCGCGCCCCAGCAGGCGGCGGCGATGGCCTCGGTGGCGCCGCCGGTGAACACGACCTCTCGCGGCCGGGCGCCCAGCAGGCCCGCCACCTGCGCTCGGGCCTGCTCGACGGTCACCCGGGTGGTCAGGCCCTCGGTGTGGATGCGGCCGGGGTCGCCCGCCACGTCGAACGCGCCCACCAGCGCGTCGCGGGCCTCTGGCCGCATCGGCGATGTCGAGGCGTGATCGAGGTACGACCGGCCGCTCACCCGTGGCACGGTAACGGCGCGCGCCGGATTCAGGGTATGAGGACGATCTTTCCGAGGGTGTGGCGTCGCTCCACCTCGCGGTAGGCGTCCTGGACCTCGGTGAGCGGGTACACCCCCGCGATCGGGACCTCGAGGCGGCCCTCGTCGACGAGGCGGGCCAGCTCGGCGAGCACCTCGGCTCGAGCGCCGACCATGTTCCCGTCCGTCCTGACGCCGTACTTCTCGGCCGCGGGCCAGTCGATGATCGTGTCGATCCGCTCCGGGGGAACGCCCAGCGCGATGGCGAGGTCGACGTAGCCGTCGCCGAAGGTGTCGACGAACCCGGCGATGCGCCCTCCGGCCGTCGCCCGGATGCGGTCGGCGACACCGTCCCCGTAGGCGACGGGGAGCACGTGGTGGTCGCGGAGCCAGGGGTGGTGCGACTCGCTGGCGAGCCCGATCACGGTGGCGCCCGCGTCGACGGCCAACTGCACGGCGATCGTTCCGACGCCGCCCGCTGCCCCCGCCACGACGATTGTGTCGCCCTTCTCGGGCGCCACCGCCCGAACGGCCGCGTAGGCGGTTGTGCCGACGACGAACAGCGCGCCGGCGACCTCCCACGGGACGCCTGCCGGGCGGGGGGTGATGTGGTCGGCGTCGACGGCGACGAGCTCTGCCTGGCTCGCCCGTTCGTGCGTGAACCCGATCACCTCGTCGCCCACGGTGAACCCGGTGACGTCGTCACCCAGCTCGTCGATCACGCCGGCCAGGTCGCTGCCCTGCCCCGAGGGGAAGCTGGCCGGCCACCGGTCGTGCACGAGCCCCTTGCGGATGCTCGCCTCGCCCGGGTTGATCCCTGCCGCCTTCACCCGGACCAGGACCTGGCCACGGCTGGGAACCGGCCGTTCGACCTCCACGACGTGCAGAACGTCGACGTCGCCGTACTCTTCGAACCGGACCGCGAGCGACATCGCCCGACCTCCTCGACCGTCTGGCCGGAGCAACCGCACGGTCTTCGACCGCATTCCGATCTTCTTGATCGAGTTTTCAGGGACGCCGGCTTGGCGTTCAGTTGCCCTGCACCGAGGTGACGCAGTGCTCGCCGCCGGTGGGCAGCGAGAGCGCCGTCTCGGTCATCAGGTCCTGGCCGTAGAGCGACGCCAACATGCCCCGCACCATGCCGCGGTCGACCGCGCAGATGACCGGGTGCTCGATGGCGGCGCCGCCGAACGGGCAGTGCTCGCTCACGATGCGCAGCTGTTCGCCGTGCCGTTCGGCGTGGGCGGCGAAGCCGTGGGCCGTCGAGCGCGTCGGCGACGGCGTGTAATGCGGCCTGGAACGAGCGGTGCCTGTCGGAGCCCGGCGACATGGCCACGGCCAGGGCCTTGCCGTAGTCGATGCCCACGTCCTCGGCCAGGCGCTCGGCGCGGTCGTGACCGAGCTCGGCCAGGGCCCGGCCCAGCAGCTCGACCAGGATGTCGTCGTGGCGCAGCGGAAGGTCGAGAGCGATCTCGGGCGCGACGACGCGGTAGCGCTTGGACGGGCGCCCGGCGCCCTGCCCGGCTGGCCGGGCCACCGTGACCTCGACGTACGCCCCGGAGACCAGCTTGTCGAGGTGGTGGCGGGCGACGTTGGGGTGGAGGTCGAACTTCTCGGCCACGGCGGCGGCCGTCACGCCCTCGACGTGCCCGTGGACGAAGAGGTAGATCTCGCGCCGCGTCGGGTCGCCGAAGGCCGAGGTGATGGCCGTCACCGCTGAGGCGAATTCGGTGGGGGTGAGGGGCGGCCGGTCCACGGCCGGTATTCTACCTATCGCCATAGTGGTAATCCCCTGAAACGCGAGTCACCAGCAAACCACCGGCAATCCACCATCCAGCCAGGAGCGTCATGCCCGTCTCCGAAGCCCAGGTCCTCGAGGCCCTTCGCCCCGTGCAGGACCCCGAGCTGCACCGCAGCATCGTCGACCTCGACATGGTGCGCCGCATCGAGATCACCGGCTCGCAGGTGGCGGTGACCGTGGCGCTCACCATCGCGGGGTGCCCGCTCCGGGCGGAGATCACCAACCGGGTCGACGCCGCGGTCACCGCGCTCGACGGGGTCGACGCGCTCGACCTCGACTTCACCGTCATGACCGACGACGAGCGCACCGCGCTGCGCACCAAGCTCCACGGCGACCCGGGGGCGACGGCGGGCAGCCAGCAGGCGCACGGCCATGCCGAGGGGCGCGAGATCCCCTTCGCCGACGCCGGCAGCAAGACCCGGGTGCTCCTCGTCGCCTCGGGCAAGGGTGGCGTGGGCAAGTCGTCGGTCACCACCAACCTGTCGGTGGCGCTGGCCCAGCGGGGCCGCGACGTTGCGGTCGTCGACGCGGACGTGTGGGGGTTCTCGATCCCCCGCATGCTGGGCGTCCAGCACGCGCCCGTGGTCATCGACCAGATGCTGGTGCCGCCCGAGTCGCACGGCGTCCGCTGCATCTCGATGGGCTTCTTCGCCGCCGAGGACCAGCCGGTCATCTGGCGGGGGCCCATGCTGCACAAGGCGCTCGAGCAGTTCCTCACCGACGTGTTCTGGGACGATCCCGACTTCCTGGTCATCGACCTGCCGCCCGGCACGGGCGACATCTCGCTCAGCCTGTCGCAGTTCCTGCCCCGGGCCGAGGTCTACGTGGTCACCACCCCGCAACCGGCTGCCCAGCGGGTGGCGCAGCGGGCGGCCTTCATGTCGCAGAAGGTCAACCTCGAGGTCAAGGGCATCATCGAGAACATGTCGTGGTTCACCGGCGACGACGGCAAGCGCTACGAGCTGTTCGGCGCCGGGGGCGGGGCCGACCTCGCTCACCGGCTCGAGGTGCCGCTGCTCGGCCAGGTTCCCCTCGTGCCCGAGCTGCGGGCGGGCGGCGATTCGGGCTCGCCCATCGTGGTCGCCGATCCCGACGGCGAGGCGTCGCGGGTGTTCGCCCAGATCGCGGAGACCATCGACGTCGAGCTGGCCCCCAAGCGCATCTACCACTCCGAGCTGCGCATCGGCTGACCCGCCTGCGTCAGGCCGGGAGCTGCCGGCGCAGGAACTCCACGACGGCGTCGTTGAACGCGTCGTTGCGATCGCCGGCGACCATGTGCCCGGCGCCGCTCACGTCGACGTAGCGGGCGTGCGGGGCCAGCGAGACCAGGTGGCGGGCGCCGTCCTCTGACAGCACGTCGCTCTGACGCCCCCGGATCAGCAGGGTCGGCACCGTGAGCGCCCGGGCGGCGTCGTCGAGCCGGCCCTCGTTGCGCAGGCTGCGGGGCTCGTCGGTGCGGCCGCCCAGCAGGAACCGGGGGTCCCAGTGCCAGTACCAGCGGCCGTCGTCGCGCAGCCGCACGTTCTTGCGCAGGCCCGACAGGTCGGACGGCCGGGGCCGGTGGGGGTTGTAGGCGGCGACCGCGTCGGCGACCTCGTCGAGGCTGGCGAACCCGTCGAGGTTGCCCAGCATGAACTCGCCGATGCGGGAGATGCCCTTCTCCTCGAGCCGGGGAGCGACGTCGACCAGCACGAGGCCGCTGGCCACCGTCGTGCCCGCGGGCGCCTCGGCGATGGCGACCAGCGAGCTGAGCCCGCCCAACGACGCGCCGATGAGCACCGGCGGGTGAGACTGCGCGGCGGCGACGGCCCGCACATCGGCGGCGAACGCGTCGAGGGAGTATCCGCCGAGGGTCGCGGGTTGGTCGCCGCCGCCGGGCTGGTCGTCCGGTGCGTCGCCGGCCCAGTCGCTGTCGCCGTGCCCACGCAGGTCGACGGTGGTGGCGCGCCACCCCTTGTCGCCCAGCAGGCGGGCGGTGCCGCCCCAGGCGTGACGGGTCTGCCCGCCGCCGTGGAACAGCAGCACGGGCGGGCCGTCGACCGGGCCGTAGGCGTCGGCCGCCAGGGTCAGCCCGTCGCCTGCGAGCCGGAGGGTGGGGTCCATGGGCGCCAGTCTGCCCGTTCGGCCACCGGTGGTGACACCCGTGTCATCGCCGGCGCGCCCTACGCTCGGTCGGCGTGAGGTGGCGATCGTGACCCCGGGCACCAGCCCCGCCGGCCCCGGCGACGGGACGCCCGACCGGGTGGCGCGGTCCGACTGGGCCGAGGAGCAGCGGGCGCTCTACGAGAGCTACGTCGACCGTCGTGCGGCGGCGGAGCGTCGACGGGTGAAGATCCTGTGGTGGACGGCCGCGGTCGGCGGCGGCCCCGACGTGATGGGCCTGGTCTCGCGGCTGTGGGCCGGGCGTCGCACCCGGCCCGCCGACGACCAGGTCTTCGTGGCCCTCTACGAGGCCACCGCGCCGATCGGCGCCCGCCCGTTCCTGGTCGTGCGGGCCCGGCCCGACAGCTTCACCGAGGCGCGCGGGCGGGCGACCGCCACGGCCGTCGGGCGGGCCGAGCCCGAGGGCGCCCTCGTGATCGAGACCCGCCGTGGGGCCGTGGTGCCCGCCGAGCCGCCGGGGCTCCCCGGCGACGACGCGCCCTCGTGGTCCGAGGTCGGCGCCCCCGGGTAGCCGCGCCGACCGCCACCGCCGCCGGTGGTCAGCCGACGGCGGCGGCCGCCTCGTCCTCGGGCCGGGCGAACCCGGGTACGGGGCGGGGCCGGCGGTGGGTGATGACCTCGTCGACCAGCCCGTACTCGACGGCCTCGTCGCCCCGCAGGATGTAGTCGCGGTCGATGTCGCCCTCGATGCGCTCGCGGGGCTGGCCGGTGCGGGCGGTCAGGATGTCGACCATGCGCTCGCGCATGACCACCATCTCGCGCACCGCGATCTCCATGTCGGTCGACTGGCCCTGGGCGCCGCCGTGGGGCTGGTGGATGAGGACGCGGGCGTTGGGCAGCGCCGCACGGTGCCCCTCCTCGCCGGCGGCGAGCAGCACGGCGGCGGCCGAGCAGGCCTGGCCCACGCACACGGTGTGCACCGGCGGGCCCATGAACTGCATGGCGTCGTACACGGCGAACAGGGCCGTCATGTCGCCTCCGGGCGAGTTGATGTAGAGGTTGACCGGACGGTCCATGTCCTCGCCCTCGAGGTGGAGGAACTGGGCGATGATCAGGTTGGCGACGCTCTCGTCGAGGGCGGTGCCCAGGAACACGATGCGCTCGCGCAGCAGGCGCGAGTAGATGTCGTAGGCCCTCTCGCCCCGGTTGGTGGTCTCGATGACGGTGGGGATGAGCACTGTCCGGTCCTCCTTCATGTGCAACTGTTTGATTGCGGGTTCGAGGCTAGGGGTGGACGGGGCGAAGCGCAACTGTAGAGTTGCACGTATGGCCGACGAGTTGCCCGCCGACACGCCCGACACGCTCGACACGTCCGACGTCGCCGATCCGGCCACAACGGCCGACCCGGCCGACACGCCCGACCCGGCCGACCCGGCCGACCCGGCCGACCCACCCGGTGTCGTCACCCGCAGCGTCGACGTGGACGCAGACGTCGCCGACGTCTGGCAGGCGGTGACCGACCCCACCGAGCGGGCGCTGTGGCTCGACGACCCCGACGCCCTCGCCCGGCACGTGCGCATCGACGAGAGCGCGCCCGGCCGGCGCCTGGCGTGGACCTGGTGGCACCCGGGCGACGAGGGCGATGCGTCGTCCGTCTCCGTGGTCCTCAGCCCGGCCGATGGCGGCGGAACCCGCGTCGTCGTCACCGAGTGGCTGCCCGCGGCGACGCCCCTCGGCGGCACCCTCCGTGCCGCGTCGGCCCGCGCCGGCACGACCTCGCCCACCGGGGTCGCTCACCGGTCGCCGTCGTGGGTGCGCTGCGCCTGCGACCGCTGGGACAGCCGTCTCCTCGGGCTCGAGCTGCTGTTCGTGGCCGCCCGTGCCCGCGTCGCCTGACCCGGCGCTCGCCGGCCGCACCCCGGATCGCGAGCCGCCCGACGAGCTGTTCGCCGCTCTGGCCGACGCCACCCGCCGCCGCATCCTGCGGGCGGTGGCCGACCACGGTCCGGTCACCGCCACCGCCCTGGCCGACAGCCTGCCGGTGTCCCGCCAGGCGGTGGCCAAGCACCTGGCGCTGCTGCGGGGAGCCGGCCTGGTGACCGCCGAGAGGTCGGGCCGCGAGACGCGCTTCACCGCCGAGACCGCCCCGCTCGGCGACCTGGCGGCCTGGGCCGACAGCGCCGGTCGCCGCTGGGACGATCGCCTGGCCCGCCTGCGCGGCCGCTTCGAGTAGCCGGAACGGGCCGGCAGCGCTCCCCGGGGTTTCGGCGCCAGTGCGTGTCGGTCACCGACACGCATGCACGCAGGAACTCGGCGGCGCCGCCATCCAGGGCCCGCAGATCTGAACGATCACGGAACAAGGCGCCAGCGGCCGCGGCCTGGCCGTCGCAGCGAACCCGGCCGGGCGTAGCCTCGACACGTGGCCAGCGACCCGACGAGCGACGCCAGCGACGCCAGCGGCGTCAGCGGCGACGCGACCGGCGGCACGCCCATCGGTCGTCGCATCGTGCTCGGCATGCTCGGGCTGGGGGCGGTCGGCATCGTCGTGGGCGACAAGGTGCAGGCCACCGTCGAGTCCGCCCTGCGGCCCGTGACCCAGAACGACCCCACCGGCCTGACGTCGTTCGTGCCGACGGCCGGGCGGTTCCGCATCTACTCGGTGACCGCGCACATGCCCGAGCGCAGCGCCGCCGACTACCGCCTCACGGTCGACGGCCTGGTCGACCGCCCGCTCACCCTCACCCTCGACGAGCTGACCTCGCGGCCGCAGTCGGAGTTGACCATGGACTTCCAATGCGTCACCGGGTGGCGGGTCGCGGACGTGCACTGGAAGGGCGTGCGCCTCGCCGACCTGCTGGACGAGGCCGGCGTCACCGACGGCGCCACCCACCTGCGCATCTGGAGCTTCGACGGCGCCTACACCGAGAGCCTGACGCTCGACCAGGCCCGGCGCGACGACGTGCTGGTCGCTCACGAGATGCTCGACGGCCCCGTCACCCGCGAGCACGGGGGCCCGGTGCGCCTGTTCGTCGGTCCGATGTACGGCTACAAGTCGCTCAAGTGGCTCGAGCGCATCGAGGTGGTCGACGCCCTGCACGAGGGCTACTGGGAGGAGCGGGGCTACGACGTCGATGCCTGGGTGGGCCGGTCCAACGGCCGCGACGACGAGCCGACCTCGGCGTGAACCGGTGGCTCCGGTGATCGACCGGTTCACCCGGGCCGAGCGGGCGCTCCACTGGGCCACCGCCGCGGCGGTGCTGACGTGCGCCATCACCGGGCTCGTCCTGTACGTGGGGCCGCTCACCGCGTTCGTGGGCCGTCGCGCGCTCGTCAAGGACACCCACGTGATCGCCGGCCTGGCCATGCCGGTGCCGCTGGTGCTGGCCTACGCCGGCCGCTGGCGGGCAAGCGTCCGGGCCGACATCCGCCGGCTGGGCCGGTGGAGCCGGTCCGACCGGCGCTGGCTGAGGTCGCGGGGCCGCGACGCCACCGACGCGGTCGGCAAGTTCAACGCGGGGCAGAAGGCCAACGCCGCGTTCGTGGCCGGCATGATCCCGATCATGGTGGTGACCGGCTCGATGATGCGCTGGTACGAGCCCTTCGACATCACCTACCGCACCGGCGCCACCTTCGTGCACGACTGGACCGCCATCGCCACCTGGGTGATCGTCGCCGGCCACATCGCGTTCGCGCTGTCGGACCGGGGCTCGTTGCGGGGCATGCTCACCGGCCGCGTGACCCGGGTGTGGGCCGAGCGCCACCACCCCCGGTGGGCGGCCGAGGTGGCGGAGGCCACCGACCGAGGGCACGAGTCGCCCGATGCCACCGACCGCCGGGTCGGTGAACCGGTCGACCGCCCCCTACGATGACCGCCGCTCGACACATGGAGGAAGACGTGGACGTCCGCATCGGGGTCAAGAACTCGCCGAAGGAGCTCGAGGTCATGCTGGCAGACGACACCGATGGAGACGCAGTGCGCGAGCACATCGACAGCGCCTTCTCCGACGGTGGCACGCTCTGGCTGACCGACCGCCGCGGCCGCCAGTACGGCGTGCCGGTCGACAAGGTGGCCTACGTCGAGATCGGCTCAACCGACGCGGGTCGTCGCATCGGCTTCGGCGGCTGACGCCCGCCCCGGCGACACTCGCCGGGCATCGGCACCCCCTGCGCATGACCACCGACCTGCTCGACCGCCGGCTGATCTTCGTCACCGGCAAGGGCGGCGTCGGCAAGACCAGCATCGCCGCCGCCCTCGGCCAACTGGCCGCGTCGCGGGGCAAGCGCACGCTGCTGTGCGAGGTCGACGCCAAGGGCGATCTGGCAGGCGCGTTCGAGACCGGCCCCACCGAGTTCCGCCAGCGCGAGATCGCGCCGGGCCTGTGGGCCATGTCCATGGACACCGACGCCTCCCTCAAGGAGTACCTGAGCCTGCAGCTCAAGCTGCCCCTGCTGTCGCGCATCGGCCCGCTGGCCCGCACGTTCGACTTCGTGGCCAACGCCGCCCCGGGGGTCAAGGAGATCCTGGTGGTGGGCAAGCTCTGTTACGAGGTGCGTGAGCGCCACTACGACCTGGTGGTGGTGGACGCGCCGGCGTCCGGGCACATCGTGGGCCAGCTGGCCGCACCGCGGGCCATCAAGGACCTGGTGCAGGTGGGCATGGTGCGCGACCAGACGGGCTGGATGCTCGACATCCTCTCCGACCCGGCCCAGACCGGGGTCGTGATCGTGGCGACGCCCGAGGAGATGCCGGTCAACGAGACGCTCGAGCTGTCCGCTCGGCTCGGCGACGAGACGTCGGTCGACCTTGCGGGTGTCGTGGTCAACCGGGTGCTTCCCGAGCTGTTCACGAGGGGCGAGGAAGAGGTGTTCCGCGCGCTGCGCGCCCCCGACGGGGCCGCCGCCCTGGCCCAGGCCGCCGACGGCCCGGTCGAGGCGCTGCTCGACGGCGCCGAGCTGGCGGTCAGGATGCGCCGCACGCGCGCCGAGCACCTGGGCGAGCTGCGCGCCGGGCTGCCGGCGGGCGTCGAGCTGCTGTACGTGCCCGAGCTGTTCCAGCGCACCCATGGCGTGAGGGCCACCGGGCAGATCGCCGAGTCGCTCGGCGCCGAGCTGGGGTACTGAGGGAGCGGCGCGGTGGCCAAGCGCAGGAACTCCGGGCCGGAGACGTCGCTCGAACCGCTGCTGGCGGCCAAGGAGATCGTCATCTGCTGCGGGTCGGGTGGGGTCGGCAAGACCACCACCGCGGCGGCAGCCGCCGCCATGGCCGCGGCCAACCTGGGCGGCAAGGTGCTCGTCATCACCGTCGATCCGGCCCGGCGCCTGGCCAACGCCCTCGGGCTCGAGCGCTTCGGCAACGTCGAGACACAGGTGCCGCCCGCGCTGTTCGCCGACGCCGGCGTCGAGCCCCGGGGAGAGCTGTGGGCCGCCATGCTCGACACCAAGCAGTCGTGGGACGAGCTGGTGCGCAGCCACGCGCCCGACGCCGCCACCCGTGACGCCATCCTGGCCAACCCGCTGTACGAGAACATCACCAGTCGCTTCGTGCAGAGCCACGACTACATCGCCATGGAGCGCCTCTACGAGATCCACGCATCGGGGCGCTACGACCTGATCGTGGTGGACACGCCTCCCACACGGAACGCCATCGACTTCCTCGAGGCGCCCGAGCGCATGGCCGACTTCTTCTCGAGCCGCCTGCTCCGCTGGCTCACCGTCCCCGCCCGCAGCCGGGTGTTCACGATGGCATCCAAGCCGTTCTACACCGTGGCCGACCGCATCCTGGGCTCGCAGTTCCTGCAGGACATCGCCGAGTTCTTCCTGCTCTTCCAGACCATGTACGACGGCTTCGTCGAGCGGGCGCGGGCGGTGACCCGCACGCTGTCCGACAAGCGCACCGCGTTCGTCGTGGTGTCGACGCTCGAGGCATCGCCCGCGCGCGAGGCCGACTTCTTCATCGAGGCGCTGCGCGAGCGGAAGTTCGCACTGGGTGCGGTGGTGCTCAACAAGGCCCTGCCCGCCTGGTTCCTCGACCGGGGGGCGACCGGGGCGGCCAAGCGCCTGTGCGCCGACGCCCAGCCGCTGGCCGCGTCGGTCACGGCCGCCGTGCCGGGCGTGGGCGAGCCGGCCCAACTGGCCCGCGTCCTCACCGAGGTGGGCGAGAGCTTCCTCAACTTCCAGGTCGTGGCCAAGCGCGAGGCCGAGCAGCGAAGCGAGCTGTCGGCCCACGCCGACGTGGTGGCCACCGTCCCCTACGCCGACCACGACATCACCGACCTGGCCGGCCTGCTCGAGCTGGGCGAGTCGCTCTGGCGCTGAGGCCGAGCCGAAGGCGAGGCCGTGGCCCGAGCGGCCCGCAGCGAAGCGGCAAGAGCGGGAAGCACTGAGGCCGAGCCGAAGGCGAGGCCGTGGCCCGAGCGGCCCGCAGCGAAGCGGCAGAGCGGGAAGCACTCGGTTCTTGGCGCCTAGCTGCGACAATCGACGCCGATGGCCAGCCTCGCCGAGCTCGCTCGCTTCTTCACCCGGCTCGACTCCGTCTCGGTCGCCCACCTGCAGCGGCTGGCGGCGAGCTGGGGGCTGCTCGCCGACTTCTGCTTCGCCGACCTGCTGCTGTTCGGCGTGGTCGGCGAATCGCGTGACAACGGCGGCAACCGGTTCGTCGTGCTGGGCCAGGTGCGGCCCACCACCGCGCAGACCGTGTACCGGGCCGACTGGGTGGGCACGGTGCTCGAGGAGGAGGACCGCCCCCTCGTCGCCCGCGCCTACCGGCTGGGCGAGATCATCGAGGGCGAGATGACCATCTCGCCCCTCAAGGAGCGGGTGCGGGTGCTGTGCATCCCCATCCGCTACGGCGGCAGGGTCATCGGCGTCCTCACACGCGAGTCGGCCCCGTCGTTCGGGCGCCAGCCGGGCGAGCTCGAGCGCACCTACGTCGACGTGTTCAACCGCTTCGCCCGCATGATCGCCGGTGGCGACTTCCCCTTCGCCGCCGAGGACGTCGAGACGGAGGAGGCGCCCCGCGTGGGCGACGGCGTCATCGTCATCGATGCGTCCGGGCGCGTGGAGTACTCCTCGCCCAACGCCGTGTCGACGCTGCACCGGCTGGGCGTGCACGCCAACGCCGAGGGGCTGCGGTTCTCGGAGCTCGGCCTCGAGGAGTCGGTGGTGAGCACCGCCTTCGCCATGGGTCTGCCCGTCACCGAGGAGCTGCCCCGCGGCGTCGACATCACCGTGCTCATGCGGGGCATCCCCCTGCTCGACCACGGGGTCGTGACCGGCGCGGTGGTGCTGCTCCGCGACATCTCCGAGCTGCGGCGCCGCGACCTGCTGCTGCTGTCCAAGGACGCGACGATCCGCGAGATCCACCACCGGGTGAAGAACAACCTGCAGACCATCTCGTCACTGCTGCGGCTGCAGGGCCGTCGGCTGGGCACCAGCGAGGCCCGCACCGCCATCGAGGAGTCGGTGCGGCGCATCCGTTCCATCGCGCTGGTGCACGAGATCCTGTCGCGCGAGGCCGGCGACGACGTGCCGTTCGTCGACATCGTCAAGCCGGTCGTGGGCATGGTCGCCGACAGCATGATCTCGCCCGAGCACCCGATCCGCTTCGACGTCCACGGCGACGGCGGGGTGCTTCCGGCGGGCATCGCCACGCCGCTGGCGGTGGTGCTCAACGAGTTGCTGCAGAACGCCGTCGACCACGCCTACCCCGCCCACCTCGACCTGACGGGCGAGCCGGGCCGGGTCACGGTGGCCATCGAGCGCAACGGGCAGTCGTTGATGCTCCGGGTCACCGACGACGGTGTCGGTCTGGCGCCGGGCTTCGACCTCGACGCGGGCACGGGGTTGGGGCTGTCGATCGTGCGCACCCTGGTGACCAGCGACCTGGCCGGCGAGATCTCGGTCAGGACCGGTCGGGGCGACGGCGACCGGCCGGGCACCGAGGTGACGTTGCGGGTGCCGATCGCCCTCGAAAACGACGACGACCTCGCCGAGGCGAGGCCGAAATCGCGTTGAGAGCGTGTCGTATGCGGCCCCGTCAGGCGGGGCACCCCAGCATCCCAGCGTGTGCTTCCCCAGCGCCGGGGGAGACCCGACACCTTCGTGTGGCCCCCGGAGGCGGGGGCCGCGTATCAGGCAGTGGCCTTGCGATTCCGCGCCACCCACTGGCGACGCAGCGCTCGGCGCTCTTCTTCGGAGGTGCCACCCCAGATGCCACTGTCCTGGTTGGTCACCAGGGCGTAGTCGAGGCAGCTCTTCTGGACGTCGCACGCACGGCAGACGGCCTTGGCATTTTCGATCTGCTCGATCGCCGGACCAGTGGTGCCGACGGGGAAGAACAGATCGGGGTCGGTATCGCGACAGGCGCTGTATTCACGCCAATCGTCGCGCTCGATGGACAGGGACAGACTGCGGCTCTGCGTCAGGGCCACGGGACCTCCACGGCGGATTCGGGTCACCGAGTTTTGTGACGAGTTTCACATGCCACCGCGATCAGTGACGGGATGCGTGTGGCTGTGACGGAGCAAAGATACCGGTCGTAGGTGCGTTGGGCAAGGATTTTTTTCTCCTTCGAAAGGACAACTTTTCGTGACACAGGTGATCGGCCATCGCGGCGCCCCCCAGGTCGAGCCCGAAAACACGGTCGCGGCGTTCCGTGCGGCCGCCCGGATCGGGGCCGACGGCGTCGAGCTCGACGTCCGGCGGACAGCCGACGGACAGCTCGCCATCCACCACGACGCGCACCTGGCCGACGGCCGTGCGATCGTCGCCACTCCATGGGCCGAGATGCCCGACGAGGTCCCCGACCTGGCCGCGGGCCTCGATGGCTGCCGTGGCCTCGAGGTCGTCAACGTCGAGATCAAGAACTGGCCCGACGACGTCGACTTCGACGACACGCTGGGCCACGTCGACCGGGTGGTCGAGGCTCTGCTCGCCCGCTCCGCCGACGAGCGGGCCCGGTTCCTCGTCTCGTGCTTCCATCTGCCGTCGGTGGATCGGGTGCGCGAGCTGGCGCCCGAGCTGGAGACGGGGTGGCTCGTCATCGGGCCGGGGGCCGACGGCCGGACCGAGCCGGGTGTCGACCCGGTGGCGGCGATGGTGGCCGAGGTGGCCGGCCACGGGCACCGTGCGCTCCACCCGCACCACGCGTTCGTGACCGCCGAGCTGGTCGCCGCGGCCCACGCCGCCGGCGTCGCGCTCAACACGTGGACGTGCGACGACCCGGACCGCATCCGTTGGTTGGCCGACCTCGGCGTCGACGGCATCGTCACCAACGTGCCCGACGTGGCCCTCACCGCCCTCGGCCGCCCGGCGTCGGCGCCGTCGGGGGCGCCCGACCGGGCCCGATGACGATCGGTCGCCGCAGTCGCCCCGCCGCACGAACGGCCGTCACGGTCGTCCCGAGGCAGGAGTCGTCGCCGGGACGGTCCCGAGGCAAGAGCGGTCGCCGCGATCATCACGGTCGTCCCCGAGGCAATGGCGGTCGCCGGAACCGTCTCGAGGCATTGGCGGTCGCCGGGACCGTCTCGAGGCATTAGCGGTCGCCGGGACCGTCTCGAGGCATTGGCGATCGGCCCCCGATCGCCATTCCCTCGGGAGTTCCCGACCGACCGCTATTGCCTCGCCGGGGGCGCCGGGTAGACGGGCGCCGGGCGCGGGCCTCAAGGGAGGACGAGATCGAGGACCTCGGGCTCGTGGCGGAACTCGAGGACCTCGGCGTCGCCCAGGTGGTCGCCGTCGACCTGGTAGGGCACGGGCCCGTAGGCCCGGACCGTCAGCGCCGACACGTCGATGCGGCGGTCGACCCAGCGGCTGCGGCGGAGCAGGCGCCCGCGGCCGAGAGCCGACGCGATGACCGGCAGGAACCGGGTGAACGCCATCGTGCGCACGGTCACCGCGGCCAGGCCGCGGTCGAGCGTCGCCTCGGGGGCCAGGTTGAGCGGCCGGCTCCCCAGGTAGGTGTAAGGGTTGGTGTTCAGGACGATGGTCAGGTAGCCGTCGTCGATGACCGACCCGTCGGCCGTGCCCGCGTCGGGGAAGTTCACCGCGAAGCGGGGGCGTGAGCGGTCGAAGTGGCGGATCCACGTGTCGAACCCGGCATACACGAACAGCGGGTGGCCGGCGTACCGCTTGAGCCCGGACCGGCGCTCGACCTGTTCGACGACGGCGGCGTCGAACCCGACCCCGGTGTGGAACAGGAAGTAGCGGCCGTTGACCGACCCCAGCCCGACCCGCCGGATCGAGCGCCGGGCCAGCGCGTCGAGCAGCACGCCTGTCGCCTCGATGGGATCGTTGGGCAGCCCGATCGTGCGGGCGAACACGTTGGTCGACCCGCCGGGCAGGGGAGCGAGGGCGCACGCCGTGCCGGCCAGCCCGTTGGCCGCCTCGTTGAGGGTGCCGTCGCCGCCCAACACCACGACGACGTCGACCCCCGACGCCGCCGCGCCCTGCGCGAGGCGGGTGGCGTGACCCCGGCGGCTGGTCTCGGCGACGGTCACGTCGTGGTCGGCCGAGAGCGCCTTGCCGATGACCACGCGGCTGCGCGGCGTGACCGACGACGCCTGGGAGTTGACCAGCAGCACGACCTTCACAGCGGCGGCAACCTACTGCGGCCAGGCACCGACCGACGAGCCTCGCCCCGGTTACCGCGCGGTCACTTGCGCAGAGTGCGATTTGGCTCGCCAACCGGAGGACGGGCAGCATGGCTGGCCATGAACGTGGTCGTATGCGTGAAGCAGATCCCGGACCCCGCTGAGCCCGGGAAGCTCGAGGCGGACAACACCCTCGATCGCAGCGGCAAGCTGATCCTCGACGAGTCCGACAGCTACGGCGTCGAGATGGCTCTGCAGCTTGTCGATGCGGCGGGTGGCGGCGAGGTCACCCTCGTGTCCATGGTGCCCAACAACGAGGCCGGTGGCCTGCGCACGGCGCTGGCCATGGGCGCCGCCAAGGCGATCCTGGTGTCCGACGACGCCCTGGCGGGCGCCGGCGCGCTCGACACGGCCAAGGTGCTGGCGGCCGCCATCAAGCGGGCCGAGCCCGACCTGGTGCTCGCCGCCACCGAGTCGAGCGACGGCTACACCGGCACGGTGCCCGAGCAGGTCGCCGCGCTGCTGGGCCTGACCTCGGTCACGTTCGCCAAGCACGTCGAGATCTCGGGCGAGACGGTCAACGTCCAGCGCCAGACCGAACTGGGCTACGACGAGGTCGAGGCGACGCTGCCGGCCCTCGTGTCGGTGACCGCCGGCGTGGTCGAGCCCCGCTATCCCAGCTTCAAGGGCATCATGGCCGCCAAGTCGAAGCCGGTGGACCAGCTGACGCTCGCCGACCTGGGCATCGACGCCGCCACCGTCGGCGCCGCCGGTGCCGGCCAGGAGATCGTGGCGGTCGATGATGCCCCGGCCCGCGAGGCCGGCGAGATCGTCGAGGACGACGGCGAGGCCTTCGGCAAGATCGTCGCCTACCTCGAGAACCTCAAGGTCATCTAGGCCCGGCCCGGAACGACACAGGAGACAGCACAGACATGGCTCTGAACCGCATCTGGGTCTACGCCGAGGCCACCGAGGGCAAGGTCGCCCCGATCACTCTCGAGATCCTGACCAAGGCCCGCGAGCTGGCGGACACGGTCGAGGTCGTCTACGGCGACGGTGACACCGACGCCATCGCCGCCGCCCTGGGCGCCCACGGCGCCACCAAGGTCTACGCCACCGGCGACCTGCAGGGGAGCACGCCTGCGGTGCCGGTCTCGTCGGCCATCGCCAAGCTGATCGAGGGCGGCGACGCCCCCGACCTCATCCTGTTCGGCACCACCTACGAGGGCCGCGACGTCGCGGCCCGCCTGTCCGTGGCGCTCGACAAGCCGGTCATCACCAACAACACCGACATCGCGCTCGACGGCGACGCCGTGGTGGTGACCGAGCCGGTCTTCGGTGGCACCAAGCTGGTGCGCACCAAGTTCACCACCGCCGGCCCCAACATCGCCCTCATCCGGCCCAAGTCGTTCGCGGCGGAAGAGTCGGGCGGCGGTGCCCCCGAGGTGGTCACCATCGAGGTGCCCGACTACGGCACCGCCAAGGTCAAGAACCGCCACGTCGAAGAGACGTCCGGCCCCAAGCTCGACGAGGCCGCCGTGGTCGTGTCGGGCGGCCGTGGCCTGGGCGAGGCCGGGAAGTACCAGATCATCGAGGACCTGGCCAAGGCCCTCAAGGGCGCGCCGGGCGCCGTCGCGTGCGATCGTCGACGCCGGCTGGGTGCCCTACAGCTACCAGGTGGGCCAGACCGGCAAGGTCGTGAAGCCCACCGTCTACATCGCCGCCGGCATCTCCGGTGCCACGCAGCACCTGGTGGGCATGAAGGGCGCCAAGAACATCATCGCCATCAACAAGGACGCCGAGGCGCCGATCTTCTCGGTCGCCGATCTCGGCATCGTGGGCGACGTGCACAAGGTGCTCCCCAAGCTGCTCGAGGCCCTGCAGGCCCGCTGAGCCGCTCGGTGGGCGAGGTCCGTCGAGGGCCCGCCACGATCACGTTCGACAGCCGGTGCCGGGCCCGCGGGCCCGGCACCGCTGCGTCCGCGCTGATGCGCTGCCGGGCTCGGCGAGGCAACAGCGATCGCCGCGGACCGGCGAGGCAATAGGGATCGCTGCGGACCGGGCGAGGCAATGGCGATCGGCCCCCGACCACCATCGCCTCGGGCTTGGTCCAGCGACCTCTGTTGCCTCGGGCTGCATCGCTGCGGTCGCCTTGGACACGCCGGGCTGAGGGAGCCGTCGGGTTCGGGTTCGTGCGGCCGAACATTCGGCGTCAGCGGTCGCAGGGCCGCCGGATCTGCCGCAAGTTCGGTCGCAAGCTCTGCCGCAAGCTCTGCCGCAAGTTCGGTCGCATGTTCCGGCGCACGTTGGTCGCAATGTCACTGCGAGAAGGTGTCGCAGTTGTCGGGGTCACCAGACTCGAAGCCCCGGTTGAACCACTCCTGGCGCTGGGCCGACGAGCCGTGCGTCCACGACTCGGGGTTGACCTCCATGCCGGCCTGCGACTGGATGCGGTCGTCGCCCACGGCCTGGGCGGCCGCCAACCCCTCCTCGATGTCGCCCGCCTCGAGGCCGACGTCGCCCTGCGGGTCCTCCTGGCCGCGCTGGTAGACCGAGTTGGCCCACACGCCGGCGAAGCAGTCGGCCTGCAGCTCGAGCCGCACGGACCACTGGTTGGCCTCCTCCTGCGACGTGGCCGACTGCTCGCGCTCGCGCACCGCGGCGCTGGTGCCGAGCAGGTTCTGCACGTGGTGGCCGATCTCGTGGGCGACCACGTAGGCCTGGGCGAAGTCGCCCGGCGCCCCGAAGCGCGACTGGAGCTCGTCGAAGAAGCCAAGGTCGAGGTACACCTCGCTGTCGGCCGGGCAGTAGAAGGGGCCGACGGCCGAGGTGGCGGCACCGCAGCCGGTGGACACCTGCCCGGTGAACGTGTTGACCGTCGCGTACTCGTACCGCCGCCCGTCCTCGGCGAAGATGTCGGCCCACACGGCCTGGGTGTCCTCGGCCAGGAACTCGACGAATTGCTCCTCCCTGCTGGGCGGGGCGTCGAGGTCGGTCTCCAGCGCGTCGCCGAAGCCGCTGAGCCCGCCGGTGCTCCCGCCGCCACCGCCCAGGAGCACAGTCGCGAGCAGCACGAGCAGGCCGATCACGCCGCCACCTGCGGCAACGGGCATGCCGAGGCCGCCGCCTCTCAGGCCGCCGCCGCGTCGCTGGTAGTGCTCGCTGTCCGTTCGACGCCACTTCACGCCCCCATGCGTACCCCGCCGGAGGGCGCCCGGCCAGGACCCCTCCCTTCCGCCGGCATACGACGCACTCGTCTGCGTGAGCTGCCGACCGCGCAACGCGCGGAGAGCGGTTGACATTGTGTGCTACCTGGGAAAAAGCTCACGCATCGTCTTGACCCCTGCTCTGACGTGCGGCACCGTGCTGCAGGGCGGACTTCTCTACGGGGAAGGGAGGAGGGGTAGTTGACGGCCGACGAGGCGCGCAAGAACGACCGAAGCGTCCTGGCGATCGGCCTCGCGATCGCTGCCCTCTCGGCCGGCACGTACGCCCTGCTCCTTGCCAACGAGCCGCGCCTCGACGGACCGCTCGACGCGTCCGGGGTGTGGCTGGCCGTCGCCTTCTTCGGGTGTGAGCTGTTCGCGCTCCGGGTCGAGCGCACCCACGGAGAGTCCTACGGCTTCACGCTGGCCCAGGTGCCCCTCGCCGTGGGCCTCGTCTACGCCGAGCCCGACGCCCTGGTGGCCGCCCGGGTCGTGGGTGTCGTGCTCGCGCTGGCCCTCCTGCGCCAGCGCCGGCCGTTCGAGGCCGTCTACGAGGTGGCGGTCCACGCCGCCCAGTGCGTCGGCGCCATCGTGATCTTCCGCCTGGTCCTCGGCGAGGCCGATCCCATCGGCGTCCAGGGGGCGTTCGCCCTGCTGGCCGGTCTTGTCGCCTCGTACCTCGTGGCGGCCGCCGCCCTGGCCGCCGCCGTGGCCGCCGCCAGCCGCCGTTGGCCGGGGCGCCATGCCGTGGTCGTCATCGCCCGCACCGGCGCGGTGGCTGCGCTGCTCAACGCGGCCATCGGCATCGGTCTCGCCAGCGCGCTGTGGGACCACCCGCACGTGCTGCTGCTGCTCACCGCGATCGTGGTGGCCTGCCTGGCCTGCAACCGCATCTACCGGGGCCTGGCCCACCGTTACAAGGGCCTCGAGACGCACTACGAGTTCGTGTCGTCGGTCGTGCGATCGACGGACCTGTCCGAGATCACCTCCTCGGTCCTGGCTGCAGCCCGCAAGCTGCTGCGCGCCAACGATGCGGTGCTGTTGCTGCGGTCCACGGGCGACGACGAGCCCGCCCGCCGACTGCGCCTGGGCGAGGTCGGCCCCGAGGTGATCCAGGTGTCGCCGGCGCAGCACGCAGCCGACATGCGGGCGCTGATGCCCCGGGCAACGCCGCGTCGCGTCGACCTCGACGCCGGGTCGCCGCCGTGGCTGCGCGAGATGACAGCGATCAGCGCGCTCGCCGCGCCCGTCACGGGCACGGATCGCTCGGTGGTCGGCGCGCTGGTCGTCACCCAGGCCAAGCGCAAGGCGGTGGCGTCGTTCGGCGACGCCGACGCCGCGCTGCTGGGCACGCTGGCCGACCAGGCCTCGATCGCCATCGAGAACGGCATGCTGTTCCGTCGGCTCGAGCGCGAGGCCGAGGAGCGGGCGCACCAGGCGACCCACGACCCGCTGACCGGCCTGCCCAACCGCGCCATGCTCACCGACGTGCTCGCGGCCGCGCTGGAGGGGGCCTACATCTCGCGCCGCCGCGTCGGCCTGATCGTCGTCGACCTCGACTCGTTCAGCCAGGTCGTCGACGCCTTCGGACACAGCAGCTCCGACGGGCTGCTCATCCAGGCGTGCAGCCGCGTCCGGGGCCTGCTGCCCGAGACGGCCACGTTGGCCCGGTTGAGCGGCGAGCAGTTCGCCATCGTCATGCCCGACGTCGACGACGGCGACACGGTGGTGGGTGCCGCCCGGCTGCTCATCGCCGGGTTCGACCCGCCGTTCCAGACCGAGGGGGTGCTTCTGGCCCTGGGCATCAACGTCGGCATCGCCGTGTACCCCGAGCAGGCCATCGACGCCCCGTCGCTGGTGCAGCGGGCCCACATCGCCGCCGACACCGCCCGCCGCCACCGCAGCGGGTGGGAGCTGTACGACCCGCTCAACGACCCGGCCACCCCGCGGCGCCTGGCCCTGGCCGCCGACCTGCGCGAGGCGCTCGAGACCGACGGCCTCGACGTGTGCTTCCAGCCCAAGGTCGAGCTGGCGACCGGCGTGGTGCGCGGGGCCGAGGCCCTGGTGCGGTGGAACCACCCCCGGCTCGGCCGGGTCCGGCCCGACGAGTTCATCACCATCGCCGAGCACACCGGCGACATCCGCACCCTCACCATGGTGGTCATGCGCAAGGCCCTGGCCGAGTGCCGCTCGTGGCGCGACCTGGGCCTCGACCTGTCCGTGGCCGTCAACCTGTCGGCGCGCAACCTGCTCGACCTGCACCTGGTCGACGACGTGGCCGCCGCGCTCGACGAGGCGGGCGTGCCGGCGCCGTCGCTCACGCTCGAGCTCACCGAGAGCATGGTCATGAGCGAGTCGCAGCGCTCCGTGGACGTGCTGGCCGGGCTCAACGACCTGGGCGTGCGGCTGTCGTGCGACGACTTCGGCACCGGCTACTCGTCCCTCGCCCACCTGCGGCGGCTCCCCATCTGCGAGATCAAGATCGACAAGTCGTTCATCGCCCGCATGACGGTCGATGAGAGCGACCGCGCCATCGCCCGTTCGGTGCTGGCGCTGGGCCGCGACCTGGGCCTGGTCACGGTGGCCGAGGGCGTCGAGTCGCGTGAGGGGTGGGACCTGCTCACGTCGCTGGGCTGCGACATGGCCCAGGGCTTCGTGGTCTGCCCGCCGCTCACGTCGCGCCAGTTCGGCGAGTGGCTCGACCGGCGCCAGCCCGAGGAGTTCGCCTACCTCGACGACGGGCCCGGTGGCCCGCCGGCCGCGGGCAACGCGCCGACCGGGTCCGTGCCCCCGATCGGACGTGCGACCGTCGCCGACCTGACCGGCGACGATGCCGGCCCGGACGGTGCCGACGCTGACGACTCCGGGTCCGACGACCGACCCGACGTCGTTGCCGCCCACGGAACCGACGGGGACTCCGACACCCACGGTGACTCCGACGGCGAGGGCGACGCTGACTCCGTCGCCGACACTGATGGCGTGACTCAAGGCGTCGGCGTCGCCGACATTGGCTCCGTCGCCGACACTGACGGCGTGACCGAAGGCGTCGGCGTCGCCGACCTGGCCGTGACCGAGCGTACGCAGCACGCGACGGCGACACCGAGGGCGTCACCGACGGCGACGGCGTGACCGATAGCAGGCGCGACGGCGACCGACACGGACGGCGTCACCGACACGGACGGCGTCCCCGACACGGACGGCGTCCCCGACAGCGACGGCGTCCCCGACAGCGACGGCGTACCCGCCACGGACGGCGTCACCGACACGGACGGCGTAACCGACACCGACAGCGACGGCGTCACCGACACCGGCAGCAATGGCGACGGCGACTCGGGCACCGGTGGCGACGCCGAGGTGGCCGCGAAGGGCGCGACGAGCGGCTGAGGCTCCGCCGGGGCGGCCTCGATCAGGCGGCGTCGGTGGCGGAGACCGCCCAGGCCAGGCCGGCGAGCGGGTCCTCGACCGCCATTCGCAGGGCCCAGCCGGTGTCGGGCTCTGCGGCATCCCACCAGTACCAGCGCAGCTCGCCGATCGCCAGGCCCAGCTCGTCGGGCCGGGGCGCGTCGGCGGTCGGTGTCCCCGGCCGCTCGCTGGCGTCGTCCGCGGGCAGGTCGAGACCGCACAGGGCCGCCGCGGCCCACCAGGCGTCGAAGCGACCCCGGGCCGCGCCGCGCCGCCTGCCGTGAGCGGCGCCCGAGGCGCCGGCCCAGGCCAGCA
This sequence comes from uncultured Acidimicrobiales bacterium, assembly GCA_963735395.1. GTDB lineage: Bacteria > Actinomycetota > Acidimicrobiia > Acidimicrobiales > VFJN01 > ZC4RG19. The sequence continues at coordinate 555,597 of CAVTKV010000021.1, forward strand.
GGGCCAGGGCGTTGGCGGCGGTGAGGGGCCCCAGCCGCAGCGCCGGCGCCCCCAGCGCGCCCACCGCGGCCGCGACGTCGCCCTCGACGGCGACGGCCCGGACGCGCCCGTCGGAGGCCGTGGCCCAGTGCCGGACCGCGTCGGCCAGGGCCGTCGCACCCTGGTCGTGGGCGAGGACTGGTGGAGGCGGGCCGAGCGGGGCGGCGTGCAGCGCGGGCAGCGGGGGCCGTGGGGCCTCGACGGCATACGGGCCATAGATGGCAACGGGGTAGGCGGGCTCCCACGGCTCGAGGCGCAGCGGCAGGTCGAGCACGCCGGCGGGCACCGTGGTGGGATCGACGTGCTCGCCCCTCACCACCCGCTCGGCGGCGGCCAGCGCGGCGACGGGCGTGGCCGGCGCGTGCGGGGCCAGGTCGGCCCAGGTGTGGGTCGACGCCGCCACCTCGGACAGGGGCCCGACGCCCAGGTGGCCGGCCTCGGGCACGAGCACGGCCGCGGCCCACGGGGCGGGAGCATCGAGCGCGAGGCGGTGCTCGGCATGGCTGGCGATCGGCCAGAGCTGGCGTCCGCGCGCCAAGGCGGCCCGGCTGAGGCCCCGCAGCCGCACCAGCTCGTCCCAGGCGCGGCGCTCGCAGAGGCGATCGATCTCGCGGACGAGCTCGTCGAGGTCGGCCAGCTCGATCAGCTCCTCGGTGCGGTCCATCGGTCAGCGCACGACCGGCCGGGTCAGACGAGGGGCCAGGGGTAGCAGCGCCCGGTGGCGTCGATGGGGAACGTTCCGTCGGCGAGGACCTCGGCGGCGCGCTCGACCAGGGCGGCGCGCTCGTCGTCATCGAGCAGGTCGGACAATGTGTCGGGACCGCCCTCGTGGGCGACCCGACGCACGCCGTCCAGCAGGTGGTCGCCGATGGCCTGGCTGGCGAAGTCCCAGATCACGGTGCGCAGCTTGGGCTCGTCGTGGAACGTGAGCCCGTTGTCGACGGCCCACACCCGGCCGTCGTCGCCGGCCAGGCAGTGGCCGCCCTTGCGGTCGGCACTGTTGACCAGCAGGTCGAAGCAGCCGATGGTGCGCAACGCCGCGTGCCGGGCCGGCTGCTCGAGGAGCGTGAAGTAGTGGGCCTCGACGTCGAAGGGCACGAAGCGCTGCAGCGACCCCACGCCGAACGGCAGGCCGGGGTCGTTCCGCAGCACCGTCTCGGGCACGATGTCCCAGCCCAGCCAGGCCGACAGCTCGTAGGCGGCCACCTCGCGACGGTCGAGCCCGGGCGGGAAGTCCCACAGCGGCCGCTCGCCCCGCCGGGGCTTGTACACGGCCCGGAGGCAGGTCCCGTCGTGGCGCAGCTCGACCAGCAGGGTGGCGTTCGAGCTCCACGGCATGCGCCCGAGCACCTCGACCTCGCCCGACCGCAGGATGTCGAGCGTCGCCGATGGTTCGAGGCGGGGGGTCAGTTCATCCGCGGGCATGTGTGCCCGTCGGGGTCGATGGCCAGGCCGCAGAACCCGCAGTCGGGCCGCCCCTGCGACACCAGGTCGAGGGCGAAGTGCCCGAACGCCGCCGCCTGCGGCAGCGTGAAGCAGAAGCGGGCGGTCGCCGGCTTGCCCTCGTCGTCGGCCAGCTCCTCGAGCACGACCACGATGCGACCCTCGGGCTCGTCGTACTTCACGCCGATCGACCCGACGTCCCAGGCGAAGGGCAGCGGGGTGACGGCGCCGTGGCCGTCGGCGGGCTCGACGTCGGGCGACAGGTCGTCGAGCAGCGCCAGCAGGTACTCGCCGAGGGCCGCCACCTGCTGCTTCTCGCACCGCAGGTAGACGAGGCCGCCCTCGTCGCCTCCGGCGAGGAAGAACACACGCTGGCCGGGCGGGCCGTCGGCGCCGGGCCAGAAGACCTGGGCCCGCGGGAAGTCGTAGGACTCGCCCATGTTCACGAGGGCACCAGGGCGCCGGACGCACCCGTGTCGTTGACCGTGAGCACCGTGGGGCCCTCGTCGCCGTAGGCGATGGCCGTGAGCGAGCAGGGCGACACGACCACCCGCTGGAACAGGTCGAGGTGGGTGCCCATGGCCTGCGCCACCGCGGCGCGGATGGGGTCGGCGTGCGAGACGGCGACGATGGTTTCGCCCGGGTGCGCGGCCCGCAGCCGGTCGAGGGTGGCGGTCATGCGGGCCTGCATGGCCACGAACGACTCGCCGCCGGGGAAGGTGAAGCCGCTGGGGTAGCGCTGGATCGTCGCCCACTCCTTGCGCTTGCGGGCCGCCTTGAGCTCGAGGCCCGTCCACTCGCCCACGTCGAGCTCGACCAGCCCGTCGTCGACGGAGACGTCGTGGCCGAGCAGCCGGGCGATGGGGGCGGCGGTCTCGCGGGTGCGCTCGAGCGGCGAGGCGTAGACCGCGGTGACGGTGGGTGCTGCGGGGCCCTTGCCCCGGCCGCGCCCCTTGCCGGCCCGGCGCCCGTTGGGCGACGTTGAACCGTCGCTGGTGGTGTCGGCGCCCGCGCCCAACTCCGCGGGCGTGACGCCGGCCAGTGCCGCGATGTGGGCGGCGACCCGCTCGGCCTGCTCGCGGCCCGCGTCGGAGAGGTGGAGGCCGGGGGCGCGGCCGGGCAGCTCGTGGCCGGTCGTCGTGGTGGTGCCGTGGCGGACGAGCAGCACGACGGTGGCCGAGGGCCCCTTGCGGCGACTGCCTGGCCGGCGGTCCGCCCGCTTGGGGGTGCCTGTCGGGGCCGTCGCCGGCTCGTGGCTGGTGCGGTCTGCTCCGGGCATCGCCGGCCCAACCTATCGTCGGTGGCCGTGGATTCTCTCGCCGGCTTGGAGGCCGAGGTCACCGCCTGCCGCGCCTGCCCCCGCCTGGTGGCGTGGCGCGAGAAGGTGGCGTCCGACAAGCGGGCCGCCTTCCGTGACAGCGACTACTGGGGGCGCCCCGTCCCCGGGTTCGGCGACCCCGCCGCCCGCGTGTGCATCGTCGGCCTGGCCCCCGCCGCCCACGGCGCCAACCGCACCGGCCGCATGTTCACCGGCGACCGGTCGGGCGACTTCCTGTACGCGGCCCTGTGGCGCACGGGGTTCGCCAACCAGCCCACCTCGGTCGGACGCGACGACGGCCTCGCGCTGTCGGGCGCGTGGATCACGGCGCCCGTGCGCTGCGCCCCGCCCGCCAACAAGCCGACGCCGGCCGAGCGCGACCGCTGCCGTCCGTTCCTCGAGCGCGAGCTCGCCCTGCTCGATGACCTGCGGGTGTTCGTGCCGCTCGGGCAGTTCGGCTACCAGGTGCTGTGCGGCGTCCTGGGCGTGGCGCCCCGGCCCGCGTTCGGCCATGGCGCCGAGGTGGCGCTGCCCGACGGCCGGACGATCGTGTGCAGCTACCACGTGAGCCAGCAGAACACCTTCACCGGCAAGCTGACCGAGGCCATGTTCGACGCCGTGCTGCGACGCGCCCGGCAGCTCGCGGGGCTGTAGCCTCCCACCCAGGCGCATCGTCTTGGTGTTCGAGGTAGCGAGCGGGCGGTGGTACTGGGGCGGGCGCGACATGCGTCCGGGGACGACTAGGTTCGTCCCCTGTTCTCCCTCCGGGGCGGCGGAATGGCACCGGCGGGGCTACGACCAGGGCTGCGGGCACGGGACCGCGCCCGAGGAGCAGGAATGGCTTATTACCTCGGCATCGACCTCGGCACCACCTACACGGCGGCGGCCGCCGAACGGGACGGTGTGGTCGAGGCCCTGACGCTGGGCAACCGCACGGCGTCGGTGCCGTCGGTCGTGTTCCTCCGCGACGACGGCGAGATCCTGGTGGGCGAGGCGGCGACCCGCCGCGCCACCAGCGACCCGGGCCGGGTCGCCCGCGAGTTCAAACGCCGGGTCGGCGACCCCACGCCCATCATCCTGGGGGGCACCCCCTACGCGGCCGAGATGCTGATGGCCCGCCTGTTGCGCTGGTCGGTCGACCGCGTGCGCGAGCAGCAGGGCGAGCCGCCCCGCGCCATCGCCCTCACCCACCCCGCCAACTGGGGCCCCTACAAGCTCGACCTGTTCACCCAGGCGGTGCGCCAGGTCGACCTCGACGCCGCGCTCATGCTGGCCGAGCCGGTGGCCGCTGCCACGTTCTACGCGTCGCAGCGCCGGCTCACCCCCGGTTCCGTGGTGGCGGTCTACGACCTGGGTGGCGGCACCTTCGACGCCGCCATGGTGCGGCGAAACACCCACGGGTTCGAGACCATCGGCACGCCCGAGGGCATGGAGCGCCTGGGCGGCATCGACTTCGACGAGGCGGTTTTCGCCCACGTGCGCCACGCGGTGGGTGACGGGCTCGACCGGCTCGACCCCGAGGAGCCCGCGGCCCAGGCCGCGGTGGCCCGCCTGCGGCAAGAGTGCATCGACGCGAAGGAGGCGCTGTCCAGCGACACCGACGTGTCCATCCCCGTGCTGCTGCCGGGTCTGCAGACCGAGGTGCGGCTGACCCGGTCCGAGTTCGAGGCGATGATCAGGCCCGCGATCTCCGAGACGATCGTGGCGCTGCGCCGGGCCATCCGCTCGGCGTCGGTGAGCGCGGACGACATCAGCGCGGTGCTGCTGGTGGGCGGTTCGTCGCGCATCCCGCTCGTCGCCCAGATGGTGGGGGCCGAGCTGGGCCGCCCGATCGCCATCGACGCCCACCCCAAGGACGCCATCGCCTTCGGCGCCGCCATCGCGGTGGCCGAGCGTCGCGGTGCCGCCACCCCCGAGTCGGTGACCACCGTGCTGGCCGACACCCGGCCGCCTCCGCCCACCGTCTCGTCCGACGTCGCCCGTCGTCCCGCGCCGCCCAGCACCGGCGGCGTGCCGGCCGCCGCGGGCATGGCGGCAGGGGCCGGCGCCCTCCGCCCGCCCGCCCCCGGCCAGCGCCCGTCCCGGCCCGCGCCGCCCGGCGCACCGGGCGGCGGCTCGCGCCCCGCTCCGCCCCCGGAGCGATCCACGGCGGCCGCGGCCGCGTCCTCGACCACAGCGCGAACCGCCGCCCCGTCGGCGCCAGCCCGCTCGGCGGGCCCTGGCGGGCTGTCCGGGCCCGCCGCCCCCGCCCGGCCGGGCGGGCCTGCCGGCGGCGCGTCGGGCGAGCGTCCGGTGCCGCCATCCCGCCCTGCGGACCGCGGTCCGGCACCCGGCTCCGCGCCTGGTTCCGTTCCCGGCACTGGCCCGGGGCCAGGTCCCGTCAGCCGCGGTCCCGCCCCGGTCGCGGCGCCCGGTACCGCCCCGGGGCCGGGTCCCGTCGACCGCGGTCCCGCCCCGATGGCGGCGCCCGGCCGTCCGGCCAACCCGCCGTCGGGCGCCTACCAGCCACTGGCGACCCCGTCCGGCCCCGCCTCCCCGGCGCGGCCCGCCCCCAACCCGTACGGCGGCATGCCCCGGGCCGGGGGCAATCCCCCGGGCGGGCACTCGTCGGGCGGCTACCCGGCGATGTCCGGCGGCCGCGCCCCGGGCGCGGCCGACAACAAGATGCTGTGGATCGTGCTGGGCGTCGTCGCCGCGATCGCGCTGATCGTCATCATCGTGGCCACCATGAGCGGGGGCGGCGGGTCGGGCTCCGGGTCGGGCGAGACCGACAGCGGCTACACGGCCGCGGTCGAGTCCGAGTTCATGAGCTCGTGCACCGCGACGGGCGGCACCGAGGCATCGTGCGGGTGCGCCTGGGACGAGGTCACGGCCACGATCCCGTTCGAGCGGTTCACCGAGATCGAGGCCGAGCTGAGCGCGGACCCGTCGGCGACCCCCGAGGAGCTGACCACGATCATCAGCGAGTGCGTGGGGGCCACCTGAGGCGCCTGTCGGCCCTCGCCGCTCCGCCGGTGGCCGGCGTGGCGCTCGCCCTCGCGGCCTGTGGTGGCGGGGGCGGCAGCGACGGCTACGGGCCCGAGGAGCGGTCCGAGTTCGTCGACGCCTGCTCCGCCGGGGCGAGCGACGACGCGTGCGGGTGCTTCTACGACCGGCTGGCCGACCAGGTGCCGCACGAGCGGTTCGAGCAGATCGACGAGCAGATCCGCGACGACCCGACCGCCATCCCCGACGACATCGCCGCCATGGCCGTCGAGTGCAGCGCGACCCAGCCCGACCTGGACGGCTGACGACGGACGACTGACGGCTGACGACCGTTCCTGCGGCGCGAGCGGCTCTCCTGCGACCGGACCCGCCGCACGAAACGTCGCAGGAACTGGCGGCGGTCCGCGGCGCCGTGCTCGCCGCGGCTAGGGCTTCTTGCCGATCGTGACCGGTACGCGGGGCTCGTCGACGGCGAACTCGGGCCAGCGCTCGCGGCTCTTGGCCGCCAGCTTGTTCATCAGCGCGATGGCGCCGGGGTCCTCGTCGCCGGGGCGGGCGATGATCGAGCCGTCGTCGATCATGCGGCTGATGATCTCGCGGCCCAGGTCGGTGCGGACGATCGTCAGCGTCCAGTCGTTGTCCTTGCCGATGCCGCCGGTGGAGATGTCGGCGTGCTCGGCGGCGAAGTCGGGGCAGTAGGTGCAGCCCTCGCGCGTCCAGGCGTGGCACTCCTTGAGCGGGATCTCGCGGTAGGTGCCGTCGCGCATCCAGATCTGGAACACGCCCTTGATGTTCATCTTGACGATGTCGCCGATGGGCAGGTCGTACTTGGTCTCGAACAGCTCGCCGAAGATCGAGTCGTCGAACGTCTTGCTGCACAGCAGGCCGATGTTGAACAGGATCGGCTTGCTGACCTTGCCCGCCTTGCGGGACCACATGATGGGTGGCACCGACGACTGGCACGACATGCCCACCAGCGCCAGGCGGTCGTGGCCGGCCTCGAGCGCCTCGGGCAGCGCCAGCGTGTTGGCCGAGTACGTGTAGCGGCTGCCGGCCGACTCGAGCATCTTCTCCTTGGTGGCGGCCACCCCGGGCTTGGCCTTCCACGACGTGCCGTCGCCCTCGAGGAACGACACCAGGGCGGCGTCGATGTAGTCGTTCTCCTTGGCCCAGATGAGCAGGGCCGTCACCAGGCCGCCGTCCTGTCCCATGCGGTGGACCATGTCGTCGCTGGCCCGGGTGAGCAGGATGTCCTGGTAGATGCCGGCGACCTCGTCGGGCCCGCGGGTGCGGGCGAAGAGGTGCTCGTCGGCCTGGGGCTCCCACGACCGGAAGCGTGGGCAGGCGCGGGTGCAGCTGGTGCAGCCCTTCTCGCCGTGCACGCAGTTGTCGAGGCCCAGCTCTTCCTCCAGGTGGAAGGGCTTGTACTCGCCGGGCTCGTGCGTGTAGCCGATGACGTCGTGCGGGCACGAGATGACGCACCCGGCGCACCCGGTGCACAGTCCCGACTGGATGACCTCGGAGTAGAGCTCCTTCCACTGCGCCGTCCAGCGTGCGGGCTTGGCGACAGGGGGCGCGTTGTCGGTCACGGCCATGAGCCGCAAACTAGTGGCCCGCCCGGCGGGTGGGCGAAGCGCCGGGCCGGCTGTCGGCGGCGCCGACCGGGCTCCCGTGCGGAGAGGGTGAACGCATCTCCCGAGGTGGGGCTGGGTACCCTGCTTCCGGATGTCCACGCCCCGGCACCTGCGTGCCGACCCCGACGCGGCGGCGCGCCTCCAGCGTCGGCGGCGCCGTACGTGGCGCCAGCGCCTCGTGCTGACCGCCGGGTGCGTGGTGACCGTCGTGTGCCTGGCCGGTGCGTCCGTGGCCGGCTACGGGCTGGTGCGGTGGTATGGCGTCGACCGGGTCGATCTCGACGTCGAGGCGGCCGACGCCGGCGAGCCGGTGAACATCCTGCTGGTCGGCAGCGACAGCCGCGAGGGCGAAGGCGAGGACGAGGCGGCCGCGGTGTCCGGCAAGCGCACGGACACCATCATGGTCATGCGCCTCGACCCGCAGACCGAGCACGTGTCGGTGCTGTCGTTTCCCCGGGACCTGTGGCTGCCCATCGCAGACACGGGCGAGTCGGCCCGGATCAACTCGGCCTACAACGAGCCCGGCGAGCAGCAGGTGCTCATCGACACCATCGCCGAGAACTTCGGCGTCGAGATCAACCACTGGATCGAGGTCGACTTCCAGGGCTTCCGCCAACTGGTCGACGCCATCGGGGGCGTGACCCTGTACTTCGACCGGGCCCTGCGCGACAAGGCGTCCGGCCTGTACATCGAGGACCTGGGGTGCGTGACGCTCGACGGGGAGACGGCGCTGGCCTACGCCCGCTCCCGCAAGGCCGAATACCACACCGACGATGGGTGGGTGCGCGACCCGCAGTCCGACCTCAGCCGCATCATTCGCCAGCAGAACCTGATGACCGAGGCGTTGGGCACCGCGCTCGACCAGGCCGGCTCCAACCCGCTGCGCCTGCGCGAGCTCATCGACATCGGCGCCAGCAACGTGAGCATCGACGACGGGTTGGGCCTGGGCGACATCCGTGAGCTGGGCGACCAGTTCCAGGACCTGGACACCGAGCGGTTCCAGACGGTGTCGCTGCCGGTCGAGCCCCGGCCGGGCGACGAGGAGGCCACGGTGGTGGTCGACGAGCGTGCGGCCGAGCCGATCCTCAACGTGTTCCGCGGCCTCGACCCGGGCGAGATCAGCCCGGGCAACGTGACCGTCACCGTGCTCAACGGCACGATGGCCGACCCGGCCCGCCAGCGCGAGGGCCTGGCCGGCGACGTGAGCGCGGCCTTGGAGACCGTCGGGTTCGAGGTGGGCCCGCCCGAGGACGCCCTCGAGCTCCACGAGCACACCACGGTCCGCTACGCCTCCGGCGAGGTCACCTACGGCCAGCGGGTCGCGCGCCACATCACCGGTGGCGTGGTGCTCGAGGAGGATGCGTCGCTCGAGTCCGGCCAGGTGACCGTGGTGGCGGGCGCCGACTTCACCACCGTCCACGAGGAGCCGACGCCGGTCGACCTGCTGCCGCCCCCGCCGGGCGCGCCGGCCACCACGGCGCCCCCGACCACCGAGAGCAGCGACGACGCCCCGCTCACGACGCTGCCGACCGGGCCCACCACGACGACGCCGGCCCAGGTCGGGGCCGTTCCGCCCGACGCGTGCTGACGGGCGACGTCACACAGGGCTCGTCGCCCCGGTAGCGTTGCGCGGTCATGCCGCGCGACCCCTGGGACGAGAGCCGCCGCGAGCCGCCCTCCACGGCGCGCCCGGGGGCGAACGGCAACGGCCGCCGGCCCGACCCGTTCGGTTGGCCGGATCGGCAGTCCCCGCCGCGTGGCGCCCCACGCACGGGGCCCGGCGGTGGTGGCGACGCCCCGCGGCGGGCCCGGCCGGATGCCGCTCCGGACACCGCGTGGGACCGGCGGCGGGCGAACCCAGACCCCCGCCAGGGCCCGCCGGGCGCCCCGCGAGGGGGCCAGCAGGGCGACCCGCGCCGGGTGCGCGTGGGCGACCCGCAGCGAGAGCCGCAGCGAGACCCACAGCGAGACCCACGGCCCGAGGGGAGCGGCGGGCGCGACGGTCCCCGCCACGCCCGTCCCGGCGGGCTGGGCCGGCCGGGTGACGTCGACGACGATGGCAGCAGGGGCCGGCGCCGCAAAAGATCCTGGCCGCAACGGTTGGTCCTGAGCGCCGGCCTGGCGCTGCTGCTGTTCTGCGTGCTCGGCGCCTCGGTGGCCGGCTACACGCTGGTCAAGTACGAGAGCATCGACCGCGTCGACGACCTCGACCTGCCCTCGGCCGCCGCGGGCGAGCCCGAGAACTTCCTGATCGTGGCCGTCGACACCCGAGAGGGGCAGGGCAGCAAGAACACCGACACGATCATGGTGCTGCGCATCGACCCGGCGTCCGACCGCCTGGCGCTCACGTCGTTCCCCCGCGACCTGATGGTCACGATCGCGGACACCGGCGAGACCGGCATGATCAACGCCGCCTACAACCGCGCGGGCGACGCCGGCCCCCAGGTGCTCATCGACACGCTGCAGCAGAACTTCGGCGTCACGGTCAACCACTTCGTCGAGGTGAACTTCGAGAGCTTCCAGCAGGTGGTCGACGCGGTGGGCGGGGTGCCCGTGTGGCTCGAGTCCGCGGCGCGCGACAAGGGGTCGGGCTTCTACTCCGAAGACCTGGGCTGCGTGAACCTCGACGGCCAGCGCGGGCTCGAGTTCGTGCGCTCCCGCAAGCTCGAGATCCAGACCGAGGACGGCTGGCAGCAGGACCCGCTGTCCGACGTCAACCGGGTGCAGCGCCAGCAGATCTTCATCCAGCGGGCCATGTCCAAGGTGCTCGCCGACGTGAGGTCGAACCCGTTGCGGCTGCAGCAGCTGGTCGACATCGGGGTGAGCAACATCGTGCTCGACCCCAACCTGGGCATCGGCGACATCCTCGACCTGGCCGATCATTTCCAGGGCTTCGACGCCAGCAAGCTCGAGGCGTACCCGCTGCCGGTGGACCCGTACCCGCAGGACGAGAACCGGCTGGTCCTCAACGAGGCCGAGGCCGAGCCGATGCTCAACGTGTTCCGCGGGCTGCCGCCGGGCGAGATCGGGCCGGCCCGCATCAACGTCCAGGTGCTGAACGGCACGGTGGCGGACCCGGCCCAGCAGCGCGGGGGGCTGGCCACCGACGTCAGTGGCGCGCTGCAGCAGGTCGGCTTCCAGATGGCCCAGGCCGACGACGCCGACACGTTCTATCCGCAGACCACGATCCAGCACGCTCCCGGCCAGGAGCTGTTCGCCCAGCGGGTGGCGCGGCACATCTCGAGCGACGTGGCCATCCCCACCGAGGCCAACCCCGAGCTGACGTCGGGCCAGGTGCGGGTCATCGCCGGGCTCGACTTCACCACCGTGCACGACCAGGCGACGCCGATCGAGGCCATGCCGGCCGCGGCCGGGGCCGCGCCGGTCGAGACGACGACCCCGTCGGCCGAGACCACGCCCACGACCACCGGCGCGCCCGCCACCACGTCCACCACGACGAACCCGTTCATCATCGGCGCCGCCCCCGAGGGCGCGCCCTGCTGACCTGGGGCGCGGCCAGCCGCCACGTCGCCGCACCGGTTGGGTTGCGGGCGTGGCGGTGGCAGGATGCCTGCGACGTACGAGCGCAGGGAGCAGCCCATGGACGACGCTGAGGTCATCAGGCGCATCGGTGCCCTGGTCGACGAGGAGCACGCGCTCGAGCGCACGGTCGGCGCCGCCGGGCCCGACGACGACACGGCGGGCCGCCTGCGCGACCTCGAGGTGGCGCTCGACCAGTGCTGGGACCTGTTGCGCCAGCGCCGGGCCCGCCGCGAGATGGGCGACGATCCCAACGACGCCCAGGTGCGCCCGTCCGAGGTCGTGGAGCGCTACCAGCAGTAGCGGGCGCGACGAGGCTGGGTCGCCGCCTGGGGGAGTCCCCGACATCACAGCGGCTGGGCCACGCGGTGACAGACCTCGAACCGGTGCCGGTCGACGTACGTACCCGAGAGAGCAGGTGCATCGCACCGCGCACAGTGATCAACTGTCACTCAGGGAAGCGGACGACCCAGGAGGGCGGCCATGGATGTCATCACCAGCGACGATCCGCGCTACGACGAGGCGCGCACGGTCTTCAACGCCATGATCGACAGGCGGCCCGCGGTGATCGCGCAATGCTCATCGCCGGCGGACGTCGTCGAGGCGCTGGAGCTGGCGGGGCGCGAGCCCTACGCGGTTGCGGTCCGCGCCGGTGGCCACTCTGTGGCGGGCATGTCGATGAACGAGGGCGGGCTGGTCGTCGACGTCCGCCCCATGAAGCAGATCGACATCGATCCCGACGCGCGCCAGGCGCGCGTCGGTGCCGGGGTGACCTGGGGCGAGCTCGACCGCGCCGCCCAGGAGCACGGCCTGGCCACGACCGGCGGCCGCGTCTCGACCACGGGCGTCGCCGGGTTCACGCTGGGCGGCGGCTCGGGCTGGCTCGAGCGGAGCTACGGCCTGGCCTGCGACAACCTGGTCTCGGTCGACCTCGTCACCGCCGACGGGCGCGAGGTCACCGCCAGCGAGGACGAGAACCCCGAGCTGTTCTGGGGGCTGCACGGCGGGGGCGGCAACTTCGGTGTGGCCACGTCGTTCGTGTTCCGCATGCACCCCGTCGGCCCGACCGTGACCGCCGGGCTGCTGATCTGGCCCGGCGAGGCGGCGACCGAGGTCTCGCGGCTCTACCGCGACGTCGCCCACGACGGTCCCGACGAGTTGGGCTCCGGGCTGATTCTGCTGACCGGCCCGCCCGAAGAGTTCGTTCCCGCCCACCTGCAGGGCACCACCGTGGTCGCTGTCGCCGCGCTGTGGGCCGGCGACGTCGACGAGGGGGCGGAGGCGATGCGGCCGTTCCGGGACCTGTCCCCCGAGATCGACCTGGTCGGGCCGATGCCGTATGCCGACTTCCAATGCATGATCGACGACCCCCCTGGCCTGCACAACTACTGGTCGGCCGACTACCACGACGAGTTCCCGGACGCCGCGCTCGACATCTTCGTGAAGTACGGCTTCGAGCGGCAGTCGCCGCACGCCCAGCAGATCCTGCTGCCCTGGGGCGGCGCGGTCGCCCGGATCGACGAGAACGCCACACCGATGACCAAGCGCACGGTGCCGTGGCTCACCCACCCGTTCGCCCTGTGGGAAGACCCGGCCGACACCGACCGCAACATCGAGTGGGCCCGCTCCTTCCGTCGCGACATCGCCCGCTACGCCAGCGGCGGCATCTACCTCAACTTCATCGGCGACGAGGGCGAGGATCGCGTGCGCGCCGCGTACGGCGAGGAGAAGTACGGCCGCCTCGCCGCCATCAAGGGTGAGTGGGACCCGACCAACGTCTTCACGGGCAACCAGAACATCAAGCCCTCCTGAATTCGGCATGGGTCAGGTCGTGTAGGGGAGCCATCGCCTCGCACGGGCTCGGGATAGGTTCGGCGCCGGATCGCCACGGGGTGATCCGGTCCAACGCCCGACGCCAGGCCAGGAGCCCATGACCTACACGCAGATCGCCTACGAGGTGGCCGACCACGTGGCCACCATCACGCTCGACCGGCCCGACCGCCTCAACGCCTTCACCGTCACCATGCAGCGCGAGCTGTGTGCGGCGCTCGACGAGGTCGACGCCGACCCCGAGGTGCGGGCGGTCGTGGTCACCGGGCGCGGACGGGGGTTCTGCGCGGGCGCCGACCTGCGCGGGGGCGACGGCATCTTCGACCCCGACAGCGAGCTCGCGGCCCAGGCGGGCGTGGCCACGGAGGCCGACGGCCGCCACCGCGACGAGGGCGGGCTGGTGGCCCTCCGGTTCTTCGACTGCACAAAGCCGGTCATCGGCGCCATCAACGGCCCGGCGGTCGGCGTGGGCATCACGATGGCGTTGCCGTTCGACGTGCGGCTGGCGTCGACCACGGCCAAGTTCGGCTTCGTGTTCGCCCGCCGGGGGCTGGTGCCCGAGGCGTGCTCGTCGTGGTTCCTGCCGCGGGTCGTGGGCATCAGCCGGGCGATGGAGTGGTGTGCCACGGGCCGGGTGTTCGGCCCCGACGAGGCGATGGCCGGCGGGCTCGTGCGGTCGGTCCACGAGCCCGACGCCCTGCTGCCCGCCGCCCACGAGTTGGCCGCCGAGATCGCCACCAGCACGTCGGCCGTGTCGGTGACCCTCACCCGAGCCCTGCTGTGGCGCATGCTGGGCGCGCCGCACCCCATGGACGCCCACCGGGTCGACTCGGCCCTCCTCGACGCCCTCGGTCGCGGTGCGGATGTCCGCGAGGGCGTGACGAGCTTCCTCGAGAAGCGGCCCCCATCGTTCCCCGACCGGGTGCCCGCGGATGTTCCGGCCCCCTACCCGTGGTGGGACGACCCGGCGTTCTAGCCCGGCGCTCCACATCCGAGCCGTGGAGCATCCGCGGATACGTCGCCCCATCTCGGCGAACGGTCGCTGTGCCTCCCGCTCTTGCAGCTTCGCTGCGGGCCGCTCGGGCCACGGCCTCGCCTATCGGCTCAGCCTCTTGCATCGATCGTGACCTGGCCTACTGTGCCCGACGTGGCTCGCGTGTCTCTGGCCAGGGGGATCGACGCCGTCGCCGCAGCCGACCCCGTCGTCGCCCGCCTTGTCGAGGTCGTGGGCCCGATCCGGCACCGGCCCCATGATCCGGACGGTCCCTTCGGCGCCCTCGTCCGATCGATCGTGTTCCAGCAGCTCGCGGGACGGGCGGCGAACGCCATCCACCAGCGTGTGCTCGCGCTGGTGGACGGATCGATCAGTCCCCAGGCACTCCTCGCGGTCACTGACGAGGACCTGAGGGCGGCCGGGCTCTCCGCCGCCAAGCTTGCGTCCATACGGGACCTGTCCGCGAAGACGCGCGACGGCACGGTCGTGCTCGACGGCACCGCACGGACGCCCGACGAGGAGATGATCGCCCAGCTGGTCACCGTGCGGGGGATCGGTCGCTGGACCGCGGAGATGTACCTGATGTTCGAGCTGCGCCGACTCGACGTGTGGCCGGTCGACGACCTGGGTGTCCGGCAGGGCTACGGCCTTGCGTGGTCGCTCGACCCGCCGCCGACCCCCCGGGAGATGCAGCCCCTTGGCGATCGGTTCCGGCCCTACCGCTCGGTCGTGGCACGGTACTGCTGGGAAGCGGTGGCGCTCGCACGGCGGGGGACCGACACGACGCTGCGGTAGCCGGGCGCTGGGCCACGCAACCGATGTAGCGTCGCCTACTTCTGGGCGGCGAGCTGGATGAGGTTGCCGCAGGTGTCGTCGAACACGGCGGTTGTGACCGGGCCCATCTCGAGCGGAGCCTGGGTGAAGCGGACGCCCAGCGCCTGCAGGCGCTCGAACTCGGCGGCGACGTCGTCGACCGCGAACGAGGTGAAGGGGATGCCGTCGCTCACCAGCGCCTGCTTGAACGGCCCGACGGCCGGGTGCCCGTCGGGTTCGAGCACCAGCTCGGTGCCGTCGGGGTCGTCGGGCGACACGACCGTGAGCCAGCGGTGCTCGCCGAGCGGGATCTCGGTCTTCTTCCGGAAGCCCAGCACCTCGGTGTAGAACCGCAGTGCCTTGTCCTGGTCGTCGACGAAGACGCTGGCAAGGTTGATGCGCGGCATGGTCCCCTCATCCTTCGATCGGCCACCGCTCGACGATGGCCCTCAGTGGTCTGGTGTTGACGTCGTGGAACTTGTAGCGGCCCTCTCGCCTGGTCGTGACGAGCCCGGCGGACTCGAGCACGTCGAGGTGTTGCGAGATGGCCTGGCGCGACGAGTTCGTCCCGTGCTTCATCGTCAGTCGCGCGCAGATCTCGAACAGGGTCTGACCGTTGCGGTCGGTCAGCTCGTCCAGGATCGCCCGTCGCGTCGGATCGGCCAGGGCCTTGAACACGTCGGCCACCGCGGCGGCACGATAGGCAAGCGTGTACTTGCCTGTCAACCGTGCGCCGCGACGAGCACCTCGTCGACGACGCGCAGGGCGTCGTGCAGGCGCGGGGTCGGCGTGAGCCCGAACCCGAGGAGCACGCCCTCCCGGTCCGGTCGGTCCACGAAGCAGGAGGCGAAGTCGCTGAGGGCCACCTGGTGGCTCCGGGCCAGGTCGCGAACCTTGGCTTCGGAGACCCCGTCCGGCAGGGCGCTGTAGAGGTGGAGGCCGGCGTGGTTGGCGGGGCCCGCGGCCAGCAGGCCGCGTGATGCGCAGTCGGCGGCGAAGGCGGCGACGGTGGCGTGGCGGTCGCGGTAGATCTTGCGGACCCGACGGAGGTGCTGCTCCAGGAACCCGTCCGTGATGAAGCGGTGAAGCGCGTGCTGGGTGATGCTGGGGGGCCGCCCGTCCATGAGGCCGCGCCAGTCGGCCGCGGCCTCGACCAGCGGTTCGGGCCAGACCACGAAGCCGATGCGCAGGCCCGGCGCCAGGGTCTTGGAGAACGTGCCGAGGTAGATGACCCGACCGCGATCGTCGAGGCGGTGGAGCGGCTCGAGCGGCCGGTCGGAGTGGCGGTACTCGGAGTCGTAGTCGTCTTCGAGGATCACCGAGTTGTGCCGATCGGCGAAGGCCAACAGCGCGCGCCGGCGGGACAGGGACAGCGTCGCGCCGGTGGGCGACTGGTGCGACGGCGTCGTGTAGACGGCCTTGACCCGGGCTGGGATCGCATCGACCACGATGCCCTCGTGGTCGACCGGGACGGGGATCACCCGCAGGCCGAGTGCGGCGAGCAGCCGGCCGACCGGGGTGTAGCCGGGGTCCTCGACGGCGACGCGGTCGCCGGGTCGCAGCACGACCCGGGCGACGAGATCGATCGCCTGCTGCGCGCCGGCGGTGACGGTGACCTGCTCGGCGGTCGCCTCGACGCCGCGGGACCGCCCGACCCAGCGGGAGAGCGAACGACGCAGCGCCGGCACCCCCGCCGGGTCGCCGTAGCCATCCGGCGGGCTGTGCAGCGTCGCGGCCACCGATTGCCGCCAGTGGCGCAGGGGGAACAACGTGGGGTCGGGCTGTCCGATGCGTAGGTCGAACCCACCCGGCGGCGGCGGGTCGACCGTGGCATCGGCAGGGTCGACCGCCATCGCCGGGACCAGGGTCGACGCCCGCCGGCGCGGCGCCGCGCTCGCGATCGTGCGCGAGACGAACGTGCCGCCGCCGGCGCGGCCCTCGAGGTAGCCCTCGGCGACGAGGCGCCCGTACACGGTCGTGACGGTGTGCCGGGAGATGCCGAGCTGGCCGGCGATCTGGCGGGTCGGTGGCATGCGGTCACCCTGGGCGACCCGGCCGGACACGATGGCGTCGCGGATCTGCTCGAAGAGCGCCTTGGACACGCCACGCTTCAGCGCGGGATCGACGTACAGCTCCACGACGACTCCTGTCCAGGATTTGGTCTGGAAAACATGGCCGTACTTGGCACTTCTGCCAGGCCAAGGGTGAGCGTACCGTTGAACGTGACCCGAGGAGACACCATGACCACCGCTCACCCCGCCCCCCGCACCCAAGCCAACGCCCATTCCGTCGACCGTCGGCGATTTCGCCTGTTGCGGCCGCGGCTGCGCCCGTTGAAGCCCCCGCCCCCGGCACCGCCGCGGGTCGCGGGCCCGTTCGACCTCGGGGCGATCGCGGCCCGGGTCGTCGAGGCCGGCCCGGCCGCTTCCCACTCGCTGCTCGTCCACGTCGCCGACCACGCCCGCGCCCGCGGCGTCGGGTCGACCGTCGCCGGCGTCCTCGCCGACCCGACGGCTCCCGACGTGGTCCGCACCCGGGCGTTCGGGGTGGTCAGGGCCCGCCTCGCCGGCTCCGACAGGGCCGACGGCAGGGCCGAGAGCAGGGCCGACGCCGACAGCGTCGCATCCGCCCCGCCCGTCGCGGCATGACCGCCCACGGCCGCGGGACCGCCCCCGGCCCCGCGGGCCCGCCGCCCTGATGGCGACGCGCCACCAGTGTCCCGGATCAACCTTCCGGGACACTAGATGGGGATGTTGGGGTGCTGGCGGCGCAGCTCCCGTTCCTGCGCGTCCTCGGCATCCCACGCGGCCTGGGCCGCGGCGACGTCGGTGCGTCGTTGCGCCGCCTTCGCGACCGCGCTCTCGATGGCGCTGCGGAGCGTGTCGATGCCCTCGGTGAGGGCGTCGACCTCCTGGCCGAGCCCGGTCGACGCGTCGGCGAAGCTGTCGGCGTAGGCGCCGCCGAAGTCGGCGCGGGCGGTGGTGGTCGCGGTGGCCCGCGTCGACTCCGTCTCGCCCACGAGGCGCCGAGCCGCGTTCAGCTCGCTGATGGCCTCGGCGGCGGCCGCATCGTCGAACTCGACATCGGGAGGTCTCGGTCCGTCCGGCATCGGCACACATCCTCGCGAGCGCGGCCGCCCGGGTGAGGTCGCCCGCCGGGTCGACCGGACTGGCGGCGGCGGGCGACGTCGGCACCACGCTCCGGCTCTCTAGGCTTCCGGGCCGTGTCCACCAGTTCGGCCCGCCCAGACGATCTGGATGCCTACGCGACGGCGGCGGCAGACCAGGTGCCCCGGCTGCGCACGCGGGCCGGGAACCTGAAGACGGCACTCGACGCGTTCCGCAGCTCGGCGGGACGGGCGGACTTCGTGACCGACGTGCCGGAGGCCGATCTCGACCTGCAGTTCTTCGGCGACCGCTGGGATGGCCTCGGCACCTGGATGGCAGACGTGGCCCAGGCCTTCCGCGATGCGGATGCCGACGGCGACGGCCGGGCCACCGTCGACGACAGCGCCCTCGACGCCGTCGTGGGGATGTACGACCCGCCCGAGGCCGAGGTGCGCCTCGACGGTGACCGGGTGATCATCGACGCCGGCGCGGGGGACGACGACGTCCGCGTGGTCCCCCTGAGCGGCGACCGGGTCATGGTCATCGTCAACGGCGAGGAGCACATCCTCGAGGGCGAGGCCGCCCGCAACCTCACCGTCCGGGGCAACGCCGGCGACGACACCATCGACGGTCAGGGTCCGCTGTTCGGGCTGTGGCCGTTCGTCGCCCCTGGGGCGCTCACGCTCGACGGCGGCGCCGGCAACGACCGCATCCGAGGCGGGCGGGGCAACGAGACCATCCGTGGCGACCGGGGCGACGACGACATCGACGCCGGTGGCGGGGACGACAGGATCTACGCCGGCGACGGCGACGACCAGGTCCGCGGCGGTGGCGGCAACGACGAGATCGACGCGGGTGCCGGCAACGACACGGTGCGCGGCGGCGACGGCGTCGACACGATCAGCGCCGGCGACGGCAACGACGAGATCGACGGCGATGGTGGCGACGACGAGATCGACGCGGGTGCCGGCAACGACACGGTGCGCGGCGGCAGCGGCCACGACACGATCACCACCGGCTCCGGGAGCGACCGCGTCGAGGGCGGCGACGGCCACGACCTGATCGATACCGGCGCGGGCGACGACATCGTGCTGGGCGGCGCCGGGCACGACACGATCCGGTCGGGCGACGGTCGCGACTACGTCGACGGCGGCAGCGGGGTCGACATCGTCGAGGCGGGCGCGGGTGACGACGTCGTGTACGGCGGCGACGACGCAGACCACATCGAGGGCGGCGAGGGCAACGACTACGTCGACGGCGGGGCGGGCGACGACCGGCTGTCGGGCGACGCGGGCGACGACATCGTGTCCGGCGGCGAGGGCGACGACACGATCTTCGCCGGCGACGGCGACGACACGGTGTACACGGGGCCGGGCGAGGACTTCGCGCTGGGCGGGGAGGGTGACGACACCCTGTTCGTCGAGGCCGGCGACGACGTGATGGCGTCCGACCCCGCCGATCGGGTCACCGAGGTGACCATCGACATGTCGCTCGTCGACGGCATCGAGATCGAGGGCCCGCCGGAGTACGTCCAGCGCATCCGGGCCGATCTGGTCACCATGGCGTCGTCGCCGACGGGCATCCAGATGCTCGAGGCGCTGCGCGACTCGGGCGATTCGCTGCGCATCACCGCGGCCGACCCCAGCACGGGAGCGGTCGGCACCTACGGCGGTGGCGAGATCCGGTACAACGTCGAGGTCATGGCGAGCAGCGGTGGCCCGCGGCCCCCCATCGCCACGCTCTTCCACGAGATGGCCCACGCCTACAACGACGTCACCGACACCTACGCCGACGGCGTCTACCTGGGCCCCAACCAGGACCAGGTGCCTGAGCAGGTGGGCTTCGACGACGACGGCGACGGGGTCGACGACCGGGAGGTCGTGCTCGACACCGACGGCGACGGCCAGGTGACTGCCGACGAGCTCGACCGTGACGGCGACGGCGACATCGACGACGACGACCTCGACCTGAACGACGACGGCGACGTCAACCGTGAGGACGGGTGGACGCCCAACCTCGAGCTGCAGGCCGTCGGCATCGACATCGACCACGACCAGAACCCGGACACGCCCGACGTGCCGGCCTCCAGCGTCGTCGACCACCCCGACGAGCTCACCGAGAACGGCCTACGCCGCGAGATGGGCTGGCCCGAGCGGACCCACTACTGACGTGCCCCGTCACCTCGGGCGCACCCCCGTCGCCGTCCTGGCCGTGCCGCTGGCCCTGTCGCTGCTCGTGGCCGCGGCGTGCGGCAGCGACGGCGACGACGGGAACGACGACGACGGCACGACCGGCACGACCGGCACGACCACCAGGAGCTCGACCGTGAGCGACGAACCCCCGACCTCGGCGACCCCGACCACGCTCGGCGCCACCGGCGACGGCGACCTCGCCGGCGTCACCCTCACCGCCGAGATGTCGGTCTCGTCGGACGCGTTCCGGATCGCCTACACCCTCGACAACCGGAGCGACCAGGCGCTGGCGGTAGCCGACGCGGTGCCCGTGCCGGCGGGTGCCTCGTTCAGCCCCGATCCGGACGGCGCCTGGGTGACCGCGTCGACCGACGGGTTCGTCACGGTCGGCCGATGGCCCATCCGCCAGCCGGCCGAGGATGGCGGCGACCGGTCCGAGCCTCAGCACCTGTACCTGGTCCGCGTCGAACCTGGGGCGGTCGCGGACGGCGTCATCGAGGTGGACTGGCCACTGCGGGGCAACCACCCGTACCTCGCGCCGGACGACCTCCCGGTGCCGCTGCCCGACCCCGTCGAGACCGTCCGGCTCTGCCTCGGCGTCGAGCCGCTGACTCCCGCCATCGACGGGGCCCCCGTGGTACAAGAGGGCGATGCCACCTGGCTCGACGTCCCGATGGACCAGCTGAGCGGCACGCTCTGCACCGAGCCGGCGGCCATCGGCTGACCGATGACGTCACGCCTCGAGCTCGACGAGCGCTTCACCGGCGACACGCTCGACGCCGACGTCTGGTTCCCGTACTACCTGCCGCACTGGAGCTCGCGGGCGGGCTCCGCGGCGACGTGGTCGGTGAGCGATGGCGAGCTGCACCTGAGCATCCCGGTCGACCAGCCGTTGTGGTGCGCCGACATCCACGAGGAGCCCCTGAGGGTCTCGTGCATCCAGAGCGGGAGCTTCGCCGGGCCGTTGGGCAGCACGGTCGGGCAGCAGCCGTTCCGGGACGGGCTGAAGGTGCGCGAGGAGCAGCCGACGATGTGGGGCTACACGCCCCAGTACGGGCAGGTCGAGGTGCGGATGCGGGGCGTCATCACCCCGCGGTCGATGGTCGCGTTCTGGATGTCCGGCATCGAGGACCGTCCCGAGCGCTCCGGCGAGATCTGCGTCGCCGAGGTGTTCGGCGACGCGGTTCGGGACGGGTCGGCCGACGTCGGCATCGGGTTGCACCAGTTCCGCGATCCCGCCCTCGTCGAGGAGTTCTCCGCCGACCCGCTGGCGATCGACGTCGCCGAGTTCCACACCTACGGCGTCGACTGGCAGCCGGGATCGCTCGCGTTCACGGTCGACGGTCGGGTCGTGCGCCGGATCGACCAGGCGCCCGACTACCCGGTGCAGCTCATGATCGGCGTGTTCGACTTCCCCGCCAAGGCCGCGCCCGGTGACCTGGCGGTCCCGGTCCCCGAGCTGGTCGTCTCCCATGTCCACGGCCGCCCTTTGGCCTGACCCACCGGGCGCGCCGGAGGGGCACCGATGAGTTCCGAGCGGTGCAGCGGTCGATCTAGGTGCGACACCGACGACAGGAGACCGCCATGCCCCGCATCACCCCCAACCTCTGGTTCGACACCGAGGGCGAGGAGGCCGCCGAGTTCTACGTCTCGGTGTTCCCCAACTCGAAGGTCACGAACGTCACCCACTACGGCGAGGCCGGCCCGCGACCGGCGGGCATGGTGCTGACGGTCGACTTCGTGCTGGACGGGCAGGAGTACACCGCCATCAACGGTGGCCCCGAGTTCACCTTCGACGAGGCGATCTCGCTGCTGATCAACTGCGCCGACCAGGACGAGGTCGACTACTACTGGGCCAAGCTGTCCGAGGGTGGCGAAGAGAGCCAGTGCGGCTGGCTCAAGGACAGGTACGGACTGTCGTGGCAGGTCGTCCCGACCGGGTGGGAGGACCTGCTGAACGACCCGGACCCTGCCCGCGCCCAGCGCGCCATGACGGCCATGCTCGGCATGCAGAAGCTCGATCTCGCCGCCATCCGGGCGGCGGCGGACGGGGCGTAGCTGCGACTCACTGGCCTGAGCCGCCGAGTTCGGTCAGACGCACCGATCCTTTCCACGAGCAGGCGGCGAGGTCGCCGGTCAGCTGCCAGTCAGCGTCGGGCGAATAACGTGCGATGCGCGGCGCGCCAGGTGGCCTGGCGCTCCCTGTCGGTGGATGTGCCTGGCCGTGTGGCCAGGGGGCGGTCGAGTCGATGGACCGACGTGCGTTCCTCCGAATGGCCGGCGCGGCGGGGAGCGCGGCCGCCCTCGGGGGCGTAGCCCTTCCTGCGTGCCGGGACGACGACCGCGCCAGCGACGATGACGGGACCGAACGTCGGCTCCCGAGCATCCTCGACCATCCTGCGTCGGAATGTCCGATCGACACCGTCGTCGTGGTCATGCTGGAGAACCGGTCCTTCGACCATTACCTGGGATGGCTCGGCGACGATTCCGGGTACCTCGACGCCGGACGCCGACGGTACGGCGCGTCCTTCTCCGTTGACGGCCGGGTCGACCAGCTGTTCCAGGATCCGTTCGGTGCCATCGTCGCCACGGTCCCGGTGACCGATCTCGAGGGCGACCCGTATCGCGGCTGCGGGTACCACGTACCCGAGCACAGCTGGGGCGGGGGTCGGTCAGAGCGCGACGACGGGTTCCTTGCCGTCGCCACGGGCAACGACCGATACGCGGTCAGCTACTACGAGGAGAGCAACCTGCCGTTCCTGGCGCCGTTCGCCAAGCGCTTCACTGTGCTCGACCGGCACGTCGCGTCGCTGCTGGGGCCAACGTTCCCCAACCGGCAGTACCTGCACTCGGCCACGTCGGAGGGGCGCAAGGACGACCCGCGACCGCTCGAGACCGGGCTGTACCAGGCGCAGACGATCTGGGACAGTCTCTGGGCGGCCAACGTTCCCGCCGCGTACTACTACAGCAGTCTCCCCGTCCTGTTGTTGTGGGGCGATCGACTCGACCCGGTCATCCGGCCCCTCGATCGGTACTTCGAGGACGCTGCGAGCGGGACGCTTCCGAATGTCGTCATGGTCGACCCCGGCTTCAGCGGCAGGCTGCGCACTGACGACCATCCCCACGGCGACACGCGGATCGGCGCCCGCTTCCTGCTCGAGGTGTTCGCCGCGTTCGCCCAGTCGCCCCAGTGGGAGAGAGGTGCCTTCGTGCTCGTGTACGACGAGTGCGGCGGGTTCTACGATCACGTCGCGCCGCCCGTCCTCCCGGACGACCGCGCCAGTTCGGATGACGCCGACAACTTCGGGCAGGCCGGGTTCCGAGTACCGGCCGTGATCGCGTCGCCGTTCGCGCCTCGCGGCTACGTCGACCATCGCTTGTACGACCACACGTCGATCCTCCGGTTCATCGAGTGGCGCTTCCTCGGTGCTCCTCCGGAGGGTCCCGGTTCCGGTCAGGCCTCGTGGGCGCTGACGAAGCGGGACCGTTCCGCCAACAACATCGGCGCCAGCCTCCGCCCGGACACACCCGAGCCGGCGGTCAGCCTCGAGGTGGACGCCATCGACGCCCCGTCCGCCGACTGCGGCGAGGAGACCTCGGCAACTCCGTCGTCAGACCCCGGCAAGTTCCAAGCGTCGGACAGTCTCGCCAACGTGATCGACGCCCGGTACCCCGGCCCAACGCTGACCCCGTGGCTCGCCAAGCCGGCACCGAGGCGGCTGTAGAGCACCATCACGATCGGCGGATCTGGCCGACGACGACGGCATCGGGCCCTCACGGCGCGTGCCCATGCTGAGCGCCTTCGGCCGGATTCGAACCTGCGCACACGGCTCCGGAGCCTGCCTAGCGTTCGATGCTGCGGCCCTGGTACGAGGTTACGGTCGCCGGTGGCTGGCAGTCTTCCCACGACCTTCCCGCGTGTGCCGATCGAGCTCAGGTATGGGACTCAGTATCTGCCGATGTAGCGGCAGTGGTGAGAGCAACGGTGGGAGGAACCGTCAGGGCTCCTGTCCAGACGCGCTCCCGGACCCTCGGCCGACGCGGTCAACGTCCAGATGTCCCAAGCGCCGCTGAAAGGCCTCGTAGTGTCGGCATCGCGCCGCCGGCTCGGACAGGTGCGATCGGGTTGATCCCTCGGCCGGACGCCGCTGAGTGCATGAACCCACCGTCCTCTGACTCGCTTGCCCTATGGTGTATCGCAGAGTTCACCTGATGCGGGGAGGAACCGGGTAGTGGCGCGATCTGACCTCCTGATCGACCTTGTTGAAGCGGAAACGGGGAGACAAGCAGCGCTTCCGAGTGCTGGTCGAGGCAATCATCGCTGAGGAGCGAGCGAAGCAGCACCACCTCGTAGCGGATCGTCTATCTGAGCTCATCACCACGGTAGGAACTGCCAGCCTTCTTACTCGCGACGGGGCAGCATCGCGAGTTGCTGATCTTGTTCTTGAGGTGGTGCCTAGTCGAAGACTCGACTCACTTCAACTCAGCCCAGTCGTGAGAACGGCGGTCTACGAACTTGTCGAAGAGCAACGTCGTGCTGACCTCCTGAAGAGCTACAACCTAGAACCTCGCAATCGAGTTTTACTTGACGGACCGCCAGGGAACGGGAAGACCAGTCTCGCAGAAGCTATTGCATCAGAGACAATGCTACAGGAGGTCAATGCGATGGATGAGTCGTGGATGAACAGCATATCCCCTTTCGTCAGGCTCGTGAGAATTATGAAGTCCAGCTCGTTAACCGGGGAGTGGATGGATCACGATCACGTCTTCACGTATATCGAGCAAGGGGAAGCGGTATTTTTCCTGAGCGGCGTAAAGTATGAGGCTCGGGAGGGCGATATTTTGCTTATGTCCCCCTTTATGTCCCATATCATCAAATCGACCTCGACCGTCCCATTGATTCAATATAGTCTTTTCACTTTGATCTTTATTACGACGAAGCGCGGAGCTTGTTGGAGTATACGAACGCGACAAAGCTGATGAGGAAAAAGGTCGTCGAATAGGGAGATGGAATTTGGCTTCGATCGTCCCTATCTCCCATTTGCAGCTGGCGGACCGGATTGATTTGAAGAAGAGGTTTTTGCTGCTGAACAAGGAGTTTTTGGATAAACGGCCCGGAAGCTCTCTGATTATGAAATCGATTTGCCTGGAATTGCTGCACATCTTCTTGAAAAACCAAGCGGTCCGCAAGGACGACGAAGGCAAAATGACAAAAGGGTGGGCGTTTATCGAAAGAGCGATTAACTATATTCACGAATGCTTTTCCGACCCTCAACTTAACAACGTGTCGATCAGTAGACATGTCGGAGTGTCCACAAACCATTTATCTCATTTGTTCAAGAAGCAGCTCGGCATATCGATTCATAAATACGTGACGCATATTCGGATTGAGCAAGCGAAAAAAAGAATCGTCGACGGCAAGCTTACCTTGACCGAAATTGCGGATGAGGTCGGATTTTCCAGCATCCATTTGTTCAGCCGGTCATTCAAATCGACGGTCGGGATTATGCCAGCAAGTTCGCGGCGATGCAATCCGCTTTAATAAACGAAAATCGATAACGGAGGCAAAATAAAGATGACGAATTTCAAATTTTCGGTCGGCCCATGGAACGTGCATGAAGGAGCGGACGCATTCGGTCCCGAATAAGATCTTCCTTTTCTTTCGAGCAGAAGCTGGCTAAATTCAAGGAAATCGGGTTTACGGGCATTCAGTTTCACGATGACGACGCGGTGCCGGATATGAACGACTTGTCGGAAAGCCAAATCAAGTCGCGGGCGAGGGAGCTCAAGCAACTCTCTAGACTCTCAAGGCTTGGAAGCCGAATTTGTTGCTCCGCGCTTGTGGATGGACGGGAGAACTATCGACGGCGGCTACACTTCCAATTCGGCGGAGGACAGAGAGTTTGCTTTATGGAGGTCGTTGCGGTCCATCGATATCGCAGAAGAGAGCTCGGTTCCGATCGTCTGGTGCTGTGGCTGGCGAGGGAAGGGACATTGTGCGCGGAGAGCAAGGACCCGGTCGTCAGCCTGCAGCGCTTGCGCGATGCGGTAAATGCGATGCTGGCCTACGATCCCGGCATTCGCATTCTGATCGAGCCGAAGCCGAATGAACCGATCGACCGCAGCTTCGTTCCGACGGTCGGACACGTGCTCGGATTTGCGGCTGGAACCGACGATCCGAGCCGTGTCGGTGCTTTGCTGGAATCCGCGCATGCTGTGCTGGCCGGTCTTGACCCCGCTTTGGAAATGGCTTTCTGCTTGGCACACCGCAAATTATGGGGTGTCCATTTGAACGATCAAAACGGCCTTCGCTACGATCAGGATAAGTCGTTCGGCGTCGAAAATTTGCGTTCCGCCTTTAACCAGATTAAAGTGCTTATGGACAGCGGATACGGCAGCAATGGCGAATATATCGGTCTTGACGTGAAGGCGATGAGAACGCAATCCAAAGAACTGTCGTATGCTCATTTGGAAAATAGCTTGAAAATGGTCAAATTGCTAGAGTCCAAGGTTCGACGTTTGGACAAGGGGCTAGTGTCCAGCTATCAGGATTCCCGAAACTATGAAGCACTTGAGATGTATGTCATGGAACTTTTATTGGGCGAAAAATAAATCATTAGTATGTATTTTTTCGTAAATGCCAAAACTGAAATCTCCCGATTATCGGGGGATTTTTTTGCATTTTCTTTACGTTAGCGGAACGGCGTCGCGTTACCGTCTAATGCCCAAGAGCTTGTATATGGCAATCCCCCCAGTGACTTCGTTCCCGTCGGGTCAAACAATCCATTGTATGTTAATAAAATCGTTGTTTTAGATAAAAAATCGGTTTTACGAGCAAAGACAGTTAAAATGAAAAGGCTTACATTGTTAAAGTAAAGGCTTACAATGTCCGCTTAGTAATTAAATGTAAGTGTTTTGAAATTTGCGTTAAGACAGCGTGTAGGAGGGGTTTTGTGGAAGCATTTTTGGCGCAAGAAAAACCGCGGATGCTCAATTGATTCGTCGAAATAAGAAAGGTACTGCCGACATGGAATAAAATGAAGCAGCAGAAATGGTTGTTCCTGATGATCCTGCCAGGTTTTCTATGTACGCTGGTGCTTTCTTACGGCCCTATGTTCGGACTGTATATGGCCTTCATCAACTATTCACCGGGCGGGGGCCTTTTTTCTATCAGTTTTTTCATAGCCCTTTTATCGGGTTGAGATGGTTTGAATTTTTTTACACAGCGGGGATTTTTATCCTATACTGCGGAACACGCTTGCCCAAAGTTTGCTCTCTTTGTTGTTCGGTATTTCCGGCCCCGATTATTCTGGCCTTGCGATCAATGAAGTCAGGCTGGCTTTTTCAAACGAACGGTTCAAACCGTATCGTATTTGCCTCATTTTATTTCATGGGTCATCGCCGCGAATATCATCGTTACCATGCTTTCCTCTCAGGGACCTCTTAATCAGACTTCTGATGGCACTTCATTTGATTGATAAACCGATTTTGTTTTTCAGAATGGTCATATGTTTTGGTGGATTATTGGATTCTCCAACACGTGGAAGGACATGGGCTTTAATGCCATTATCTATTTGGCCGCGATAGCAGGCATTAACTCGGAGTTGTATGAAGCGGCTAGAGTCGATGGTGCAAATCGGTGGAAGCAGATGTTAAATGTCACGTTGCCTGCTCTCACACCTACAATCTTGATTTTATCCATTCTTTCGCTTTCAAAAGTGATTGACGCGGGCTTCGAACAGCAATTATTGCTTCAAAATACGACGGTTCTTGAATATTCGGACGTCATTGATACGTACGCTTATCGTTACGGTTTGCAAAACGGCATGTTGTCCTATGGAGCGGCCGTCGGGTTGTTTAAGTCGGTTGTGGCCTTTGTGCTGGTCGTGTCGGTAAACGCATGGTCAAGAAAGGTGCACCAACAATCTTTGTATTAGTCCTCATGATACGATGTAGGAGGCAAGAATCTTGTTGAAAATCAGCGGTACGGGCGAGCGAATCTACTTGGCTGGTGTTTACCTATTTTTGGTGTTTGTGTTTATGATCACGTTCTATCCATTTTGGAACGTTGTTGTCTTATCTTTGAATTCCGCAAGCGATACCGTACGCGGCGGGATCACGCTTTGGCCGCGAGTGTTTAGTTTGGAAAGTTATATCAGGATTTTGCAAGACCAGGAAATCCTTTCCGGACTCAGGGTGACAGTCCTTCGGACGATCGTCGGACCTCCTCTTACGGTGCTGGTGGTCAGTCCTCTTAGCTTATGCGTTCAGCAAGAAGGACTTGGTAGGTCGTCGCCCGATTGGGTTGTTCTTCGTATTTACCATGTATTTCGAGGCGGACTTATTCCGTAATACATGATTCTGAAAAGCGTCCATATGATCGATACCTTCGGCGTCTTCATTTTTCCGAGTCTGCTGAGTGTATTCCACGTTCTCATTGTTCGAACGTTCATGCAGGATTTGCCGGGGGAAATGGAAGAATCGGCCAAGATAGACGGGGCGAACGATTTACAAATTTTCTGGAAAGTAATCTTGCCGGTTTGCGTGCCTGTGCTCGTAACGATCGGCATGCTTACTGCGATTAGTCAGTGGAATTCATGGTTCGACTCTTATGTATTCACTTATAAGCCGGAGTTAAAAACGCTGCAAGCGGTGTTGGTCAAAATATTGAATCAGTACCAGACGAAGGACTTTACCGGTGACCAGAGAATCAAATGGCCGATTCCGTCAAGAGAATGGCCGTATCTCCGGACTCCATTCGCATGGCGGCAACGATGGTCGCCACTCTTCCGATCATTATGGTCTATCCGTTTCTTCAGCGGTATTTCGTGAAAGGTTTGACATTAGGCGCCGTCAAAAGTTGAGATTTCATGATTTGTAGGGAGGTGATGTCCATCGGAATGAAAAGGCTTCGGGTGCATCGATTTATAGTTAAAAATGAGCTAAGGGGGAAATTGTCCAATGTTTTCAATGAAAAAACTGGGAATGGTTATCGTATGTACGATGTTAAGCACTTCGCTGCTTGCTGCGTGCAGCAGCGGCAATGAAACGAAAACGCCAGACGGCGAAAGCATCCAGCGCGGAAGCCGGGCAGCCCGTCAGCCGACCGTCCGAACCGCAAAGCACCGCTCACATCAAGTTCTTCGACAAGAATAAAGGCGATAAATTCGATGATCCGATCGCCAAGGAAATTACAAAGCGGACCGGCGTGAACGTCGAAATTCAGCAGCCGACGGGCGATCCGACCGAGAAGCTGAATTTGATGCTGGCCGCGGAAGATTTTCCGGACATCATCATGTTCGATCGAAGCAGCGATATTCTCAATAAGTACATCGCGTCAGGGGCGCTTATTCCTCTGGATGATTTGATAAACCAATACGGACCGGACGTCAAACAAATGTACGGAGACATCCTCAACAAGACGCGGTATACGGACGGCAAAAACTATTTTCTGTCCAACTGGTACGGATTCGCCGAGAATGAAGCGGTATTCGGGTTCAATATGAAGATGGATCTGCTCAAAGAATTGGCTCCCGATAAGGCAGATGGAGGCGTACCGTTTACTGCGGATGAATTCGAGCAGCTTCTTAAAGACTTCAAAGCCAAATATCCGAAACTTAACGGTCAAGCCGCGTCGGGGTTGACGGCTCAAGGCATCGAACGGAGTCACGGCAACTTTTAAAGGGATGTATCGGCCTAAAGTCGTATTATGAAGTCGACGGAAAACTTCAGTATGAAGTACAAAACCCCAAATACCGGGAAATGTTGCTTTATATCAACAGACTAAACCGCGAAGGATTGCTCGATCCCGGAGTGGGCGCTTGACGAGACGGGAATTGTGGCTGCAAAAAGTGATCAACGGCAACGTTCTTTGCTACTACCGGCGCATACTGGGATCTCGGAGACCCCAACACTGCTTTGAAGAAGGCTGGCGGCGAGGACAAGCAATATTATGCGTATAAGGTCCTGGCTCCCGGCGTGGATGCAGACAAAACCACCTACGGTCCCTTGAGCTCGTTAGGCTGGGATGCCATCGGCATTTCGAAGGCGAACAAACATCCGGAAGAAACGATGAAATTTATTAACTATCTTGCTAGCGATGAAGGCCAAACCCTGTTGATGTGGGGACTTGAAGGCGTACAGTGGGATATGAAAGACGGTAAAAAAGTGCCTAAACCGGAAGTGCTTGCAGCATTCAAAGCGGATTTTCCAAACACGGTCAAGGAGACGGGCGTTCGCAAATGGACCTGGTTTATCAAAGGCGGCACGGCGGATAACGGACGATACTCGTGACATGGTAGCCCGTTATGATCGCAGCGAAGTGGACAGAATGGCGATTAAAAGCTTGGAGACTCCGGATGGAACACGGACGCCTACGATAATCTCGGTCCTCTGGGAGGCACGCCTGAAATCCTGATTGCCCAGAAAATGAAAGATATTATGAAAGAGTCGCAGACGAAGGTGATCAACGCCAAAACGGAAGACGAAGCAGCTGAAGGCTTACGATAAGATGCTGGCCGATATGAAGGCGGCAGGTAGCGAGAAAGTCGAAAAAGTCATTAACGATAACTATGAGCGAGACTGAGCTTTGGAAATAAGGGATCTGCGCGGGGAACAGCTTGCCAAGCTGCTCCCCACTTTGCCGAAACCTAGCTTTCGGACGGGGATAAGGGGACGATTCATTCAATCACGAAGGGTTGTTGGACATGAACGAAATGAAAAAGTGGCACGCCAAAGCAGCAAAAATTGGTCTGAAGGGCTTCCGATCGGTAACGGAAGACTGGCCGCCATGGTCTATGGCGGAGCAGAGAAGAGATTTGGAATATCACGGAGTTGGACGTATTGGTCGGGCAAGCGGGAACCCGTCGAAAGTCGTTCCTCCGGAAAAGGGGATATCGTCAAGCTTCGTCAGCACTTTTTCGATGGGGATTATGAAGCCGGGGAACGAATGGCGCGTGAGATTCTGCAGCCTGCCAAAGGGAACTTCGGCACGAACTTGCCATGTGCGATGTCCAACTGGACTTCGGGCATGAAGGCAAGGACGTCGTTGGGAATTGAACATCGACAATGCCATCATAACGACTTCCCATCATATCGATGGAGACCATTTTTATCGGGAAATGTTGAGCTTC